>CAWCNS010000020.1:0-77793 GCA_963796965.1 Calditrichia bacterium | reverse complement strand
ACAATTTTAGAGACGACATTAGCTTGCCCCCCTTTGATTATTATTTCTGAACGATGATGGCATAATCCATATGAGTCAATAATTTTGAGAGAATAAGTTAGAATAGTTGCAGTTTGATGGTTTTCATAAGTACTATTTTAGCACACGGCTTAAAAGAACGTTTCACTAAGCCGTAACTCTAATAAAAACAACATATAAAAATTAGGTAGAAGTCAAAACGCTTATTCTGGTTTTATCCAAATATATCCAGTATATTCCAATATAGTCCCCACCATCATCTGTCACCTATATGTCACCTGATCAGATTTGTCATACTTAACACGATAATGAGGATTTTCAATAGAAATTGGTTATTCGAATCTATCAGGCTTTTTGCAATCTGGCATTTTTCTACAATCATATCCCACTGCCCGTTTTCGATATCTACCTTTTTCGCTATCCAAGTTCCTCCTACGGCCAGTACTTCATTCAGTTCTAAATAATCCTTTAGGTTATCAATATTGATCCCACCAGTTGGGATAAACTGAATGTTTTTGTGGGAATAGGGAGCTGAAAGATTTTTTAAATAGGTCACTCCCCCGGCTGCTTCAGCGGGAAAAAATTTAAATACATTTAATCCCATCGATAATGCAGCCTCCAGGTCAAATGGTGTCAAAATTCCTGGCATAAAAAGAAAATTGTTCTTTAGCGCCTCTTAAACTATTCTGGGATTAAATCCGGGTGAAACTCCAAAGGCCGCACCATTATCCATGGCTGCTTTCAACTCGTCTCTTGTTAAAACTGTACCTGCACCAAGAAGCATTTCCGGTCTTTCCTTCTGTATTAGATTTATTGCCTCAGATGCAATCTTTGTACGAAAGGTAATCTCAATCAGTGGCAATCCACCTTTTATTAAGGCGTCAGCAAGAGGTATTACATTATCCATTTTTTCAATTGCAACAACCGGAATTATTTTGTTCTCATTGATTTTAGCCTTTATTTCGTTCATTAGATTAATCCTCTCAAGTTGTAAGAATGTCATCTGTCTACACGTGCCCCGCCACCTTTCATCACTTTTTCGACCTCTGATAAACGTGCCATGGTCGTATCACCCGGCGTAGTCATCGCTAATGCCCCATGGGCGGCTCCATAATTTACTGCCTCTTCAGGGGATTTTCCTTCCAGCAAGCCATAAATTAAACCGGAGGCAAATGAATCACCACCACCAACCCGATCGTTTATTTCCATATTCTCACGCAATGTGGCATCATAGGATTGTCCATCCATGTATAAGACAGCACCCCAGTCGTTGACCGTGGCTGTTTTTGCATTCCTCAATATGGTTGCTACCGCTTTGAAATGCGGATAGGTTTTCATCACTTTTTCAATCATTGTTTTGAAATTACAAGGATCAATTTTTGAGATCGCCTTATCTAAACCGGGCATTTTAAATCCAAGGCAGGCCATGAAGTCTTCTTCATTTCCCAGCATCACATCGACAAATTTGGCAATTTCCCTATTTACCTCCTGAGCCCTTTTAATACCTCCGCTCTCTTTCCACAATGATGGTCGGTAATTCAGATCATAGGAAACAATCGTGCCATTTTCACGGGCAATCTGACAGGCTTCTATAATCAGTTCGGGGGTCGTCTCTGAGAGTGCAGCAAAAATACCACCCCTGTGAAACCATCGCACACCATCTTCAGCAAATATCTGATGCCAGTCAACATCACCTTTTTTCAATTGCGAGGCGGCCGTATGTCCGCGGTCTGAACATCCCAGTGCAGCTCTTACTCCCAAACCGCGTTCTGTAAAGTTGATTCCTACACGCGATTCTCGACCGATGCCATCAAAAGCCTTCCATTTAATATATTCAGTCGTAACGCCACCTTGGAATATCAAATCCTCTAATAATCTGCCAATCGGATTATCCACAATAGCAGTAACCACTGCTGCTCTCTGGCCAAAACACCGCTTCAATCCTCTGGCAACATTATATTCTCCCCCACCTTCCCAGACGCGAAATGACCTGGCTGTATGAATTCTGGTATCTCCTGGATCAAAACGTATCGTGATTTCTCCCAAGGAGAGAATATCGAATTTGTATTGAGATCTATTTTTTAAATAATGATATCATTATCCCCATCGTCATCCACATCAGCGGCCTGAACATACATAGACCGATCCGGCAAATCAGCAATATGGTGTCTTGTCCACTTATTTATTTCTAATTTTTGCACTTTATCAATTAAGCCCGCGTCTTCATATTCCTGTGTTCCCTCTGTACAGCCTGTCGTTGAAATTAAAAGGATTACTTACAATGCTGCATTGTATACCAGCCATTTTTTCATGGTACTAGTTACTTTCATTTTTAATCCGCCCTTACTAGTTCATTTCTATTTGATATTACAGAACAAAAATACAATATTTTTTATTTTTCAGGGATTACTACCCATTTATTCTTCTTTGCTGATTGGGAGACCGCGTCAAGCAAAAGTTGGCAGCGCAAGCCGTCATAAAAATCAGCTTTAACAGATTCTTTCTTATCGATGGCAAGAAGTAAATCGCCAATCTCATGAATAAAAGTATGTTCCCAACCGATTATGTGACCCGGCGGCCACCACATATCAAGATAGGGATGATCTGCTTCCGTTACCATGATATTTCTGAAACCTTGTTCTGTGCCTGTATCTTTTCGAGAGAAGTATTCTAACTCGTTCATTCTTTCAAGATTGAAATTTATACTTCCTTCGCTGCCAAAGATCTCAAATCGCATGTAATTTTTTCTCCCTGTAGCGAAACGTGTGGCCATAAAATTACCCAGGGCACCGTTAGTAAATCTGGCGAGAAACAGCATCGCATCATCGGCAGTTACTGTTCCCACGCCGCTTCCATCACTTTTTTGACGTTCCTTGATAAAAACCTCTTCTACAGCACAGACTGCGTCAATTTCTCCTACGAGAAATCGGGCCAGATCTGCCGTATGGGCATTCATATCACCATGTGCCCCGGAACCGCCTTCCTTGATATCATGGCGCCATACATATGGGAAATTCGGATCCACGAGCCAATCTTGATAATACACCGCATTAAAATGATGTATTTTCCCTATTTTTTCTTCTTCTATCAATTTTTTTGCCAGAACGATAGCCGGCACACGACGGTAGTTAAAGGCCGTCATGTGCCGCACACCGGCCTCTTCTGCCGCATCCAGCATTTCCCGTGCTTCACCGGCATTCATGCAGAGCGGTTTTTCACAAATGACATGCTTACCATTTTTAGCCGCAGCCACAGCAATATCTTTATGGGTAAGATTGGATGTGCAAATATCAATAAGATCTATATCATCCCTTTCAACCAGTTTTTCCCAGGATGATTCTTTCGTCTGCCAGCCATATTTTTTTACTAATGCATCAAGAGATTCCGGATTTACATCACAGGCGGCACGCATGACCGGTTTTGTCGGTAAGGTAAAATAATGGGCCACATCCAAATAAGCATTGCTGTGAGCTCTGCCCATAAAAGCAGTGCCTACAATACCAATATTTATTTCCTTCGCCATCTGAATCTCCTCCCTAGTTTATTTAACTTAATCTATACAGAGCGCGGCCTTTGGCCGCAAACCAAGAAAAATATAGTCCACAGATTTCACGGATTGACACGGATTGACACGGATTTTATTTAAAAATTATAATTATTTTAGTTTTAATCCGTGCAAATCAGTGTCCGTCAAAGCCTGATCCGGCTTCGACTGATAATTCGTGGACAAAAGTTTTTTATAATTTTGCTAATCTCCACAGGCGATCTGCTATCGCGGAAATAACAAAGTTTTTGACTACAATAGAATACCACAGTACAAGGCTGATCAGTCCAAGCCAAGAATTTTCCTGTTTATCTGGTCATTTGCTTCACCTCCGGCAAAATCATCAAAAGCCTCATCCGTAACTTCAATAATGTGATCGGCGATAAAGGGAGCGCCCTCTCGGGCACCCTGTTCCGGGCTTTTAATGCAGCATTCCCATTCCAAAACAGCCCACCCGTCGAAACCTGCTTCGGTGAGCAGGGTAAACACCCGTTTAAAATCCACCTGCCCATCGCCAAGAGACCTGAACCTGCCGGCCCTTTTTTTCCATGACTCATATCCACCATATACGCCAACTCTTCCATTTGGGATAAATTCCGCATCTTTAACGTGAAATGCTGAAATCCTATCTCCATACAATTCAATAAATCTACAGTAATCTAATTGCTGTAATAAAAAATGACTGGGGTCATAATTAATACGGATAGCGGGATGTCCGTTTGAAATATCTAAGAATTTTTCGAAAGTTGCCCCATCAAACAAATCGGAACCGGGGTGTAGTTCATAGGCAATTGAAACCCCTTTTTCTTCTGCAAAGTCAAGAATAGGTTTCCATCGTTTGAAAAGTTCGGCAAAGGCTGTTTCAATCAAACCATCAGGTCGCTGCGGCCAGGGGTAGACCATATGCCAGGCAAATCCACCTGAAAGGACCGGAATCGTTTTTAACCCTAAATTGACAGATGCTGAAACTGATTTCTTAAGTTGATCGGTTGCCCATTCGATCACCTGTTGATCATTAAGACCTGGGGGATAGAAAGCAAAAAAGCTTCCTTATATACGTTATTCATGGCAAGAACCTGACCCTGAAGGTGTGATGCTAGTTCTGATATTTCAAGATTATTGATTTTAAGTGATCCCTTAATTTCCTCACAATAGTTTTTCGATTCAGACGCTTTCTCAAGATCAAAAACACGACTGTCCCAGGTTGGGACCTGAAGTCCCTTGTACCCTAATCCGGAAAACCATTCTGAGATATTTTCCAAATTATTATAGGGCGCTTCATCCCGAAAAAACTGGGCGAGGAAAATACCCGGTCCTTTAATTTTCTTCATATACTTTTATTCCTGTTACTATATGAACAATCATTAATAACTCACCCTTTATCTAAGCCAGTGGGCGCATCCTTGCGCTGCCTTATTAATTGATCAGGCTAAACAGAGCTAACTGATATTTGAATCCTGTTTTTATCCATAAATTTCTGCACCTCCCCAAAAGGGGGCACCCCACTGGTGCATCCCAGAAATGTCACTCCGATAGCACCAACAGCACTACCGAATTTAAGCATCGAATCGATGTCCCAGCCACGACGCAGGGCAGCTAAAAGTCCTGCTGTAAAACAGTCACCACATCCCGAAGGATCTACGACAGGCACCCGGAAACTTCCCATCTTTACGATCGTCTTACCATCAAAAGCATAAAGTCCCTTTGAACCTCTTGTGATCACCGCTAAGCCTGCTCCCGCTTTCTGCAATACTTTCACCTGATTATTCGGTTCCGGCTCGCCCGTGATAGCGCTGGCCTCGTCTTGATTGGGCAGGAAAACATCCACATATTTGAGCAGGGGTAAACAGCGTCTCGGATTTACACCATTGTTTTGGACGACACAAACATTAAGTACAATCTTATTATTTTTCTTTCGTGCCTGACGAAGGAAATCAACCAGGAGATCATCGTCCCAGGCAGGCAGTTTCAGATAACCTCCCACCAATACAATACCATTGTCAGGGATTAGATCCATTGATATGTGCTCGCCGGTAAATCGTTCGCCCACACCCAGAGAACTGATGAAACATCTGTCTTCTCCCTCAGCACGCAGAATAAATGTCGATGCTGTGGTCTCCCCGGTTTCCCGCCGTACACCACGGGCATCCAGCCCCAGTTCTTGCAGACTGGTTCAGAAGCAAGGTACCCAGGGCATCGTCACCTACGCTGCCGCCAATGGTTACCTGGTCTCCCAAATGACGCAGGGCGATTGCTGTATTCAGGGAATTACCTCCCGGATAGATGGCTATCTTTTCTGTTAAAATGGACTCCCCGGGAACCGGAAGCCGCTTTAGGGGGGTGGCAACAATATCTGTGGTAAGGTCTCCTATGCAGAGGACCGGTTTTGGTTCAACAGACATGTGAATTAATTACTCCTTCAATCAAAATTCTGATCTATGCTCGCCCATATTTATCATCGTATCTTACTTTATCATTATCCTGCACATCCCCATAAGCCACTTCGAACATCCGTAGTTGATTGCCACTACGATTGCTCAGACGATGCTTTGTTTGCCGGGGGATAAAGATCTCATCACCGGCCTTTGTTTGAATCACTTTATCTCCAATCTGCACTTCACCACCATCTGTAAGCATGACCCACAATTCATCAAAATTTATATGAGATTGGAGACTGCCCTGCTCACCCGCTTTCATTTCTACTATCCAAACCGTGCAGGGCTCATTTCTAGCATATTCACGGTACTGTCCCCAGGGACGTTTTATAATTAGAGGGCGATCTGCCATTATTTACTCCTTCATTTATTTGATAGTATAATAATCAACCTCAGAGATCCCAGAGCTCACCCTTTCGGCTGAGTGACGGCCTGTTCCACTCTACTTTTGTACTTTTTCCCAGTCCATTTTGAATTGATCAAGACCGGCCGTGGTTAACGGATGTTTATACATTTGAAACAAAAGTGCATCAGGGATGGTTATGATATCGGCTCCTGCCCGAAGAGAAGACAGGACATGGTTTTGTGTTTTTAAACTGGCGGCTAAAATTTCCGATTTAAAGCCATAATTATGTTTAATGATCACAGAATCTTCTATCAGAATATAACTCTCATTGGCAATAGCATCCAGTCTAGATAAAACAATGCTAACAAAGGTAGCCCCTGCTTTCATCGCCAAAGCGCATTGTGTTGAAGAGAAGATCATCGTAACATTTGTTTTTATACCCTTACTCTCCAGCACAGGTACAGCCTTAAGCCCTTCGGGATTCATAGGAATCTTAACCACAATATTTGATGCAATTTGAGAGATATCTTCAGCTGCCTGAATCAGATCTTCTGCTCTCTCACCCATCGCCTCAGCACTGACCGGCCCGGTGACAATAGAACAAATTTCTTTTACGACATCCTTAAATTTCCGACCTGATTTGGCGATATGTGTAGGATTAGTAGTGACACCGTCAACCATACCCGTATCGTATGCTTTCCTGATCGCTTCCACATCACCTGTATCCATAAAAATCTTCATTTTATCTCCTAATCCTTTTAAGTTGTAGTTTCATCCCAACAAATCGGGACAATTACAATATCAATAAACGCTATATGGTTTTTCTATATTACGATTCTTTTCTAACGCAGAGTTGCATAGTTTAAAAACGATTTATATTATTTTTTTCATATTTACCTATAAATTTCACTACTATCATTTATGCGATCAGTCTTTTTAAATCATCCAGTTTAATATGAACATTCGGTGGATCACCCAGTTCGGAGACAACCAAATCCGCCCCGGAAAAATCTTCAGACTCTGTGTATCCGTTTGTTGTTATAAGACAATGTATACCGGCAGATCTGGCGGCCAAAAATCCATTGCGACTGTCCTCTATTACGATGCATACTTTCGGATCCAATGACAACCGTTTAAGTGCCAGATTATATATTTCCGGATCCGGTTTTTTCTTGGACACAACGTCCCCGGCCAGAATAGCACTAAAACATTTTTGCCTATCCGGACCTAATAGTTTTTCTACTACCAAGGTCACTGCCCGCTCATTGGAAGTGGAACACACAGCCAACATTACACCGCCAGCAATAGCCTCGTCCACAATCCTTGCAATACCGGGACGCAGAGGTAGTTCACCTGATTCAATTATATTCATATACAGGTCTGTTTTTAATTTATGCAATTCTTTAACTAAATTTTCACGCCTATTGATCTCAACTGGCCAGCCACTTTGATCAAAATAAAATTTCATTCTTTCCTTTCCGCCAGCCACTTTCAGTAATTCGGCATACATTTGAACATCCCATTCAATATTAATGCCTTTTACCGAAAAAGCCTTATTAAAAGCAACCCGGTGCCCATCCCTCTCCGTATCCGCCAGTACGCCATCACAATCAAATATTAATGCTTTCATTATTTCGCATTCCCAATTTGTATTTGTTCCAAATATTTTTTCATCTTTTCCAAAAAGCGAGCCGCATAAACACCATCAACCCCGCGATGATCGCAGGCCAAGCTTAATGTAAGAATTTCACGCACAGCAGTAATATTTTTATCAAGCGGCACGATTCTCTTTTCTATTTTTCCTGCTCCCATAATTGCACATTCCGGTGGATTGATAATGGGTAAGAATTTATTCACTTCATACATCCCCAGGTTGCTGATAGTAAATGTTGCCGGTAAAAATTCTGACAATTTACCCCTTTGAGCCTCCTCTGAAATTTTACGGGATGCAGCGGCAATTTCGGTAAGATTTTTATTATCGGCATTTGAAATCACGGGAACAAGCAGACCACCCTCAACAGATACTGCAACACCAATATTAATTTCATCTTTGTGAATTATACGATCTTCCTCAATATGAGAATTAATCCGTGGGAACTCCCCGAGCGTTTCCGCAGAAGCTTTGATAAGCAAATCATTGATAGATACTTTGTCCGGAGAGATTTGGTTAAAATCAGTAAGTTGTTCTAATGCCCAGGTCATATCGACTTCAGTAAACAGATAAAAATGTGGGATAGTTTGCTTACTCCTGACCATACGTTCGGCAATTTTCCGGCGCATTTTTGAGAAAGTTTCACCATGGTACTTCCCTTCTCCTGAGCCACTTCTTCATTTTCCACCTGAGCCAAAACATCATTTTTTACAATACGTCCGCCGGGACCTGTTCCCATAACAACAGAAAGGTCTATATTATTAATATTAGCTACCCGTTTTGCGGCAGGTGTGGCAAATATTCTGGATTGTTGCTTATACACCGATAATTTTTCTTTCTTCTCTTTGCTGTGTTCAGATATTTCTATTTTTTTTGCTATTCGTTTATCATCTACATTATCATCACTATCAAAATCTTCCCCGGGCTTACCTATGTAAGCAATTGGTTCTAGAACATGTGCTTCTTCCTTCTCTTTATAAAGCAACTTTAATATTGTGCCAGATTCAAATACCTCCACCTCAAAAGATGCCTTATCTGAATCTACCACTGCAATGATATCACCTTTTTTGACTTTATCGTTTTCTTTAACCAACCATTCAGTAATAATCGCTGTTTCTATATCTTGACCCACCTGCGGCATAACTATCGCTTTAGCCATTTCTTCTCCCTACTTAGCTTTACCCTCACTGCCAAATAATTTAATATTTGTGACAACATCAGATTTCAGTTTAATATATTGATCGGTTAGGAACTTGACCGGCTCCATTAAATTTGGATTTTCATGGTGGAAACCCAAAAATGATTTAATAAAAGTATGTTTGAGTTGAGTAGAGATATTTACCTTGGCACAGCCAAGGTTAATGCATCTTTTAAATACCTCCTCTGAAAGACCTGTACCGCCATGTAATGCAAGAGGCACACCTGTGGAAGCTGCAATTTCCTCTGATTCGGTCAAAGGCAATTTTAGGTTCACCTTTATAAACACCATGGGCAGTCCCGATTGCCGGTGCAAAACAGGCCAGGTTCAGGTTCGCACAAAAATCCTTTGACTTTCCGGGATCAGCTAATCCGGCATCCTCCTCAGCGACAATTTTATCATCTTCAACGCCACCTATCTCACCCAATTCCGCTTCGACGCTTACATTTTCTCTTTCAGCCATATCGACAACTTTTTTGGATATAGCCAGATTCTCCTCAAATGGGTTTGCTGAGGCGTCGATCATGACGGACGTCCATCCTGCCTCAATACATTTTTGGATTACATCCAGGTCCGTACAATGATCAACATGGATAGCCACAGGAACAGACACAGAGCCGGCAAGTTCCTTGTACCAGGTAATGATGGCCTCATATCCCCATAATTTTATGGTTTTTACCGAGGTTTGTACAATGACAGGGGCATGTAATTCCTGGGCAGCATCTATAACGGCTTTGAACGAATTATAATCCAGGATATTGAAGGCACCAACCGCATAATTATTGTCTCTGGCTTTTAACAACATTTGGGTCATATTCTCTAAAGCCATTGTGCTCTCCTTTTACTTTTAAAGATAATGCAAAATTTCCAAGTCACCGTCGCCATCCAGGTCGCCGATTTGTCCTTCATGGGTTCTAATCCTGAAAAATTTTATTTCTTTCTTTTTTCCTTAACTATTAAAACAGGACCCGGTAAAAACATTTCTAACGAATGATGTTCAGTGTCAGAAAAGACGGAAAATGTGTTTTTACCGGGCAAGAGGTCGCCGGTGCTGACATTTATTCTGGAGAAAGCGAGCAATCTGGAAACGACTTCAGAAAAAAGATCATATGGAAGATCATTAAATTTAAACGGGTCTTTATTATGACCATGATGGCGCCCCCAATTTTTTATAACAAGTTGCGCTTTCTGAATATTGGCAATATTATCCGGTATGGTGATATAAGCAGTCTTTTCTCTTGACATTCTTGACCCAAAGAACGGAGGAAACGGCTCACATTTATACATCCGAACTGTATTTCTGTCTTCCGCAAAAAGCAGATTAGCTGATGGTTCTGTTTGATAACGAATGCCCTTTTTTAAATAAACGATTGCCCGGATTTCCATTGGTCCCGGCTGGTCGGGTAGCATCTCGGTATCCCAATCAACTTGATATGGCGGTCTGCAGGATGAACCGACATGATTTACAAATTTTCTTCTTACAGTCATCCCATGCCAGTAATTATCTTTCCCTAATCCTTTATCATCGAAACCGGCGTAGCGGGCAAAATATACCACAGAATCTATTTTTGATCGAAACCCTTCCTCATAGTTTAACACGACCGAAGAAATATCCGTTAAAAAGCCGTTTTTTGATCCCACCCTAACCACGGCCTTAAATCTATCAATTCCATCAGTTGTCAAATCCGGATGATCCTTTTTCAAATAACACCTAAGCGCTGCTTCCTTTACGATATAATGTCCCCATCCGGCCCCGGCTTTATCCACAGTAAACTGGAAAGCATTTTTACCCCTAACCAAATGTTGGGTCTGAAGATATATCGTTGGGTTGGAATATGAATAATACCCTTCTTCCACGCCTGTTCTCGGTAAATAATAGGGTCCCCTGCCGTTCACATAAAACCTTTTATGTTCGGTTTTAATGTGCCCACCCCACATTTCCAGGCATAACTCGGTTTTATCAAGCAAAAATAGATCTTCTTCAATAGGAATCATTAACAGCCCATTTGATTTTGTTTCCGTGCGAGGTCCGTATCTCTCATGAAGGCTTACGGATTCATCATTTATGCGCCAGTGGTTGGAATTTTTCTCGGTAATAGTTGAATCATACTCTGCCCAGTATTCACTGTAAAACATTTCCTGGGACAATACCTGTCCACAAAATATAACGACTATTAATAATGCTATCACATTCGTTATTAAAAAACTCCTATTCATTGGCGCCCCTTTGATTTTTATCCCGGTATTTAATTATATTTCTTATGCATTAAGCATTGTTTCAGATATTATGACAAAAAATTGAATATGCTTGGAATGTTCAATAATCTAGTTTTTCTATTCCTCTTGGTAATCTGAAATAGTTTGGAATTTACCATTTCCAAATTATAGCACTAACGCACTAAGTTAAATACCAAGACTCTATTTTTCAAGATTATATTGGTATTTTTTTGCCATTTATTCGTATCTGGCAACGTATTGATTCAATACCAGGTATGCATAAAAACCACCATTGAGTCAACAATGCCTGGTATTGGTTAAATGATCTTCCACCTTTTAAGCAACATTACAACAATAACTTAAAATTAAGACCACGCAAAAAACTTTTCCATACCCATTGCGTATTTCCACCTATTCCCCAAAGATGATCGGTGTCCACAATGATGATTTTTAAGCCATCTGCCGGCGGGGGATTATCGCGATATACGCAAAATGAGACATGGGCCCGGACGCAGTATTTCAATACCATGATGTTCCGTATCAGATAGTAGACTTATCTCATTTTCGCCTTCCTTTAAGTGGGCAGGATTAACATCTAATACTGTATGAACCGTTATGTGACGGCCATTCATCTCTGAAATATCATAGGCATGACCATTTATTATAAATGGTTCATCTATCTCGCCTTTTCCGCCATCCCAGGTTTTGATATGCAACCGGGCGCTGATAACGTTTTTCGGGTCTACCGGTAGGTTCATTTTTCCAACCTTCAGCCTGTTATCCCGGGACCAAAACGGCACAGGTGCCTCATAACAATAAAACATCATCACATTTTGATTTGTACGCTTGAGAAGCGAACCGGACGTTTCTTCGGTTTCATAAAAGAGGCCATCCTTAAATTTGATGATGGCTTTAAATTGAATAGGCTTATTTTGATCAGGGATATGTTCGGTTTGCCACTCAATTTTAAAAGGCGCTTTCGTAGCCTGGCCAATATGATGTGTCCATTGCTTCTCGAAAGTGTAGCCATGCCAGTCATAATCTCTGGTGTTTCCGTTATCATCAAATCCGGCATATTTGGCAAAATATTCCGCAGATTCTATTTGATCTTCGAATTTCTTAGGGATATTAAGTTTTAATCCCGCTTTCTCATTAAATATGACGGCAGCTGTATTAACCATTGCGGAAAAATCCTTCAAATCCGGATATTTTTTCACTAAACTATCACGTTTATAAACATAACGAAGAACCGCATTATCTAAAATGTAATGCCCCCAGAAGGAACGTCCTTTGTCACAGGAGAATTGTAAAGCATTTCTACCATTTACCAGATGAGCCGGCTCTATGTCAATAACCGGATAAGCATATACACAATGGCCTTCTGTTGAGCCATAATCAGGAAGCTGGTAAGTGGCCTTGCCGTTCACCGATACGCGCTTGTTTGTCGTTTTGGGATGACCTCCCCACATTTCCAGATAAAGCTCGGCTTTTTCAAGACTTAATAATTGTTCCGGTGCGTTTATCAGCATCAAACCATTTGAAGCAACTTCTTTCCAAACGGAAAAACGTTGGTGCAAGGCAATTTCATCATCATTAACACGCCACCTTCTTCCATCTAAGTTAGAGATATTTATATCTTGCTTTGCCCAAAACTCACGATAAAATTTATCTCCGGCATAACTTTGCATTGCAAACATTAGAATTATTATCAGGAATAAATATCTTTTCATTAAAATAATTTCCCTTAAGATTTATTAAAATTGAACTAGTATCCAATTTTTTCAAAATTTCAACAGTTATTCTTGTTCCCAAATATCAAGACGTGGTGCTTTCCATAAAAAAACAGTCTTACTTCGTACTCTCATTAAACCAGACGTCTACTCGTTTTTGAGATTTAAAATCTTTCTGCAGAATATCCAGATCGCCGTCGCCGTCCATGTCGCCAAGTTTACCCTCATGTGTGCCTATACCGATGGACACAATCTGAATGGTAAATTTTCCTTTACCATCACCATACAACACGTATTGCTTTGCGAAATCTCCTGCGCCCGGATTTTTCATCTCCGCAGTGTAAATATCCAGATTTCCGTCACCATTGACATCGCCAACCTGAAGTGTATGACCATGGTCTACCGTATCAATCAGGATTGTTTTTACCCAGGTCTCGCCATTCCATTCATATAGATTTAATGGACCTATACCGTCACCGGAACCGAGCACGATTTCCGGACGACCGCCCTTGATCAGGTCACCGGCTGCCGAACGGGACATGCCATAATCATCTATTTGATTAGGAGTATAGGTTGTGTCGCCTTCATGTTTAAACCAGTAACCGCCGCCAATCAAATCCATTATACCATCCAGGTCTATATCTGCTTTTGCTAATCCTTCATACTTAAATTTCTTTGTCCATGACCAGAGTGTGTGAAACTTCCAATTTTCTGTTTTTTTAGGATCATCCGGAATGTCGCCAACCCAAAGTTTCTTCGCATTCATGTTCCAAAAAACCAATTCGGTTTTTCCGTCTCCATCAAAATCACCAAATATCTGATCGTGATGACTCTTTTCCCCATAGTTTTTTATGGTATAGCGTGTCCATGCTTTATCCACATCAAACTCAGGAAAAGGATTTTCCCACCACCACACTTCATTGATATTCCAACTGCCGCCGCTCAAAATATCTAAATCGCCGTCGCCGTCAATATCCCAATAGGTCGCACCGGCGGAGTGATGGCTTTTTTTATCATCCACTTCATACCGTTTCCAGCCTTTTTCCACTCGCTGCAACCACACCATACTGGGATCACTCCACCCGGCGATAACGATATCATCCGATCCATTTTTATCGATATCAATAACAATAGAAGAGACCTGCCAGCCCACATTGGCGGTGGGGAACTCTCGCAGGTGGGTATTTGTGGAAATATGCGACCATTTGACTGAAGCAGGGTTTTTCAAGGCATCATTTCGCCAGAGATGAAGTCTGCTTAAAGCCTTCCCAACTTGGTCCGGCAATATCAAGATCGCCATCAGTGTCAAAATCAAAACAACGTGCTCCAAGGTGCATTTCTTTACCGGTATCAATCAACTGTTCCGTAAAATTTCCTTTGCCGTCGTTTTTAAAAATGATCAGTTTTTTCGCCTCGCCCTTATGTTCATTGGTCACTAAATCCACGACGCCATCCATATCAATATCAGACTGCATCAAGATTATTCATAGACCAGCTGGTAGTTACGGTATGTCTTTCCCAGTTTTCCTGTTTTGAATCGGTTGGATGTTCATACCAGTTTAGGTTGGCATTCGGTTCTTTTCCAGGTGAACGCTCTTCCGAAACAGCGACGTCTTTAAGTTGATCGCCATTAAAATCAGCTATAACAATACGATCAGGTACCATAACATCCTTTGTAATAGTCCTCCCCTTCCAATCAGCTGAGCCATCCCCTGGATTCTCATAAAGCATCAACCTATAGGTCTCTTTCACTTTTATTTCGACGCCGGCTACAACATCCAAGTGCCCATCGCCATTCATATCACCGATTCCGACGCCTTCATCCATCGTTCCGGAAGTCATGCGGACTGTTTTCCAGGGCGCTATCAGGTTTTCTTCAGGAATTTCGATATAAAAAACGCCTTCTGTTGTAGTGAATACAATTTCAGGCTTGCCGCCATCGATAATTTGGGCAATTTTGTATCCTTGTCCATTCACATGCTTAGTAGGTGCTAATTCTGCTATTTTATAAATCTGCCAGGAACGTCCCAACATATCCTCCGCCTCAAGCCAATAAACATTCGGCAGAGCCTGAGCAATGACATCTCCATATTTATCACCGTCAACATCGACGAACAGCATCCCGTCTACATTTATTCCAAAATCTGTACGCTCCCATTCTCCTGTCATATTACCACCGGGATTGCGATAAAAATACCGGCCGGCAACGATATCTTTAAAACCATCGCCGGTGATATCTCTGGCGTCAAAGCCAAAATAGCGTAACCAGTCCGGTTTATTCCAGTCACCCCATTTTTGGCGTGAACTATCCACCTGAATATAATTCCATTGATCGATACGCATTTGCGCATTGACATTAATGGAAATTAAAAAATTTAATAAAATGAAACTCATAATGAATAATTTATGCATGTTACATCTCCTATTTATTTAATTTATTCAGGGGATAGTGATTTCTCATTGTTTTTGAAAAAAGAAAAGAAGAAGACAAATACAACTGCTGCAATGGCAGAAGGTATCAACATAATTACCTGCCAATTGTGTCCTATTACTTTTTGTGCTTCATTTACAATTTGGTAGGATTGTAAAATCCAGCCGGATATCTGGGCCCCAATCAGCCAACCTACTCCAAATGTAACGAGTGTCATAAAACCTTGTACACTTGCTCTTAAATCTCTCGGTGCTTTTTTATCAACGTATATTTGTCCGGTTACGTAAAAGAAATCATAAGATATTCCATGCAGAATGATACCCAGATAGATAAACCACATCAATTCGGTACTATTTCCAAATGCTAGTAAGACATACCTAGATACCCATGCAAGCATACCTGCAGCAAGCATTTTTTTTATACCTAGTCTTACTAAAAAAAACGGCATTATCCACATAAAAATAAGCTCTGCGCCTTGCCCAAGAGTCATTTTTGCTGCGGCATTAGAAATATTATTTTCATTGAGCATCATATTTGTAAATTGATGATAACAGGCAAAGGGAATGGTGATTAGTATTGAACTTATGATGAGTACAAAGTAGGATCTGTCTTTCATCAACGCTAAGGCATCAAGTCCGAGCGCATCTCTAACTGTAGTAGTTTTCCCCTTGGATTTTGGAGGTGTATCGGGAAGAAAGAAACAGTACACACCAAACATAATGGATACGATCGCGGCTATTTGAATGGGACGGGGAGTGTTTTCAATGTTCAGAAAGCCAATGGTCAATCCGGCAACTATCCAGCCAAGCGTGCCCAATACACGAATTCTGGGAAAGTCCTTATCGGGATTAGCCGTTTGATTAAAAGTTATCGCGTTTGTCAATGCAATCGTCGGCATATAGAAAATAGTATATAACAACAAAGTCCAAAAAAACAGGCCTGGAGTATTGATTAATGATGCACCAAATAAGACAATACCTCCGAGGATATGTAGCACACCGGTTAACTTTTCCGCGGCAAAATATTTGTCTGCCACTAAACTTATAAAAAATGCCGTAATGATTGCCGCCCAGGCAGTTGTGCTGTATGCATTCCCAATCGCAACTCCCTGGAAACCAATACCTGTGAGATATGTGCCCATCGTTACAAACCATGCTCCCCAGATAAAGTATTCTACAAACATCATTATGGAAAGCTTGATTCGGATTGAATTTTTCATTTGCTTCTCTACATTTATTATTAACCATCTATTAATTTAAATTTACCTTATTATTTCTCCTCTGGTTTCGCTTTTATCCAGTTTAGGATAAATTCATCCAGTAGCGTGAGTGCACTTTCTACCAAGTCAAGTTAATCCAGCAGAATGCATACCCCAGCCCGTCAACCCCCTCCCACATTTTCCTGACCAGGTTTTCATCACCGTGGATAGGAGGGAGTTCCTTCCTTATCTGATCCCATGGGATACACGTTCCCGGTCTACGGTCTGAGTTTTTGAAGGTACTTGCAGGTCGGGATCGTTCGATGTTCTTGAGTTCCTCGATTGTTTTCGTACAGGAACCCTGGCTGTACACACCATATTCTCTGGTGAAATCGACCATAGCCTTTACATTCTCTATCTTTGCGTCATTCAAAATAAGCGCGCTTGCGTCCATGATATACCCACCATCCTGCGCAACCTCATCAATAACCTTCTTGCACCGTTCCCTGACTTGATCAGGTTTTCCTAATACCAACAATTCGTTGGGTATGCCGCCACTTATGCAGAACTTGTGCCCCAGTACTTTATGGGACTTGAATATATCAGTTCTGTCAGCATGAAAGATGATGCTCTTCTCGGGCAGTTCCAAGAACTTGTCGAGATGGCGTTCCCAGTTTCCTTCAGCATAAAAAAGAACCTGGTGCCCATGCGACCAAAGCTCTTCGATGATCGGTTTCAGTGTCGGCCAGTGAATCTCATCAAAATCTTTAATTGAAATGAATGGCGCACAGGACCGATGCATCCACATAACAATTGGGTAGTTGTGATTGGGATCTGCACCTCCCAGAGCTGTAGCACAAAGATGAGGCGCCAGAGCTTCGCATGCCTCAATCACCTTTTCCCTTTGAATGCCCAGGTCCATCACAAGGTTCATGTAACCCCGCAGCTCTGTCGCCAAGAATATCTAAAGGAGCTTTGAGAGCAGAAGAAACAGCCGGTACGATGCCTGCTTCCACAAGCTCTATTGTCTTCTGCGGCCACGCCGACAATAAATAGTTACTAAAGGCAATTGCGCCATTAATTAGCGACATATTATGCCTAAAAGTTACAGGTTCACCAGCAGCATGTCCATGTTCGGTGAAACGCGGAAACCAGGTGTCAAGAATAAACCCGGTAGGATCCTCTATGAGACAGTCGTATTCATCCGACTTGAGGAATGCTTCTTCTTCAGAACCTGGCTCACTCCACTGATTTACCTGATCAACTGGAAGGCCTATGCCGGGGAAGGTGATTCCCTTCCAGCCAAGGGATTTAATCATTCCCGCCCAGTTGACAATGGAGTTTGCTTGAATAGCATCCAGTCCAAGCCCCTTGGCGCATTCTCTATTTACATCAAACATCAAGTTCATGTCGCATGCAACCTCGAAATTGCTGTGCCCAGTGTATTGGGCTGCAAATTCCTCGGCAAAAAGGCGTATCGGAATGCGATCCGGTTTCTCATTGTAGTTGGCCGTGACATACCGCTTTAGCCGTTCTTCGTATAGTTGGGCGTTAGATTTTTCCACTCTTTCCTCCTGTTTCAGCTGTCGCCAATGACAAACGTTTGATATTACTTTTTTCTAATTACTGTATTTTCAATTACTTATCATATTTTTGACTTCTCTCCATTTTTTATATTCTTTATTATTGTATTGATTAACCCACACCTCAAAATCCTTCGCCCAGTGGGCTGGTAGCCTGAATATATCATAATCACCATCCCCTTCCATGTCAGCAACCTGACCATTATAGATACCTTGTTTCGTCAATTCTAATGGTTCCCACTTTTCTTTGTCTCCTAAATTCAAGAAGATCACAACAGGGAATCCTGTAAAATTGAGATTTTTTGCTCTACCCCCATTTACTCCTGCAAGGACATCCAGATCGCCGTCTAAATTAAAATCATATATCTGTAGAGTATGCACAGCAGGAAGTTCGGATATTATTATATGTTCTTTCCAGCCGCCTTCTTTGGGAGATTCCGATTCATACCATGCAACCGGATAGCCTGCACGTTCAGAATGTGAAATAAACACTTCAGTTCGACCATTACCATTAATATCCCGGCAAAAAATCTTTGTCGCATTCTTAGACCAATCCCCATCCTGATTATGCCATTTTTCATCAATTACATATGTGTGCCATTCAGCCGAAAAATCACCACCCGGATTTTCAAGCCAATAGCCACCTGTTGCAATATCAATGTCATGATCACCATCAATATCTCCCACGTCCAGACCTTCATTTAAATTTTTAATATTAAGTTGATGAACTGATACCCAGGATTCCGGGGTATCTTGTCTAAATATTGAGAGTGTGTTACTCATAGAACAAACTGTGACCAGATCCAGTCGCCCATCATTGTTTAAATCTGTTAAATTAACATCTTTGATGAAATTGGGTGCTTGTCCAATATAAACAGCTTGCCATTCCGGATTTGAATACCAGAAAATTTCTGTTGGCGTTCCTGCACCGTCTCGCTCACCAGTATGTTTAAATCCGAGAATGTCAATATCTCCATCACTATCGATATCACCGATCTCAAAATCGCCGCAGGCAAAGGTATCACCATCCTGCCCGTTTCCGGCTATAATATGTTGTTTCCACAGACTCCCATTCTCAGTGGCTTCAAGCCACCCCAACCAGCCACCATATGCATTATTATCTTGAAGTGCTACATCTAATAATCCATCACCATTAATGTCACCTAATGCTCTTGCCCACCAGGCATTTGCATCATCGGTAATGGGTTTTACTTTAAATTGTGCCTCTTTTTGATTTGTGCATGAAACAATTAATATTAAGCTAAAGACTGAAAATATTTTTTTAAAGAAAACATAAAAGTACTCCTTTTGTTCTTTTGCAAAATACGAGATATATACATTTCTTTGTTTTATTAAATTGTTCAAAGTCAGATTATTATATAAATTATTCATTGTCATTATGATTTTAGTCATAAGCGTAACCCTACTTTTTCATGTAGTAATCGCCATCATTAAATTCATCGTTTGTTTTAATCAGAAGCTTTTCTCATTCTTTTTCCAGTTTCATTTTATATGAGAGAATTCATGATTATTTACTTCAATTTTTAATTGATAAGGATCTACATAATTATCATAAAGCAGCCAGGGACCATTTAGGTCTTTCACAGATGTGTATCTTTCGGTTTTTACACCACGATATTCTTTCCTGCCTTTCTTATGGTTTGATTTTATTCGTAAACGGGAACAATTCCATTAATACATCACCAATACGAGAATGATCAACTGTTTCTAAAAGTCCTATGGAAAAACTTTGCGGAACGGTATCAAAATATCTTTCAGGACCTTTGCGGCCAAATCCGAATACTGTCATTTTGTTTTTCATTTGATAGAATCGATCAGGATATTTATCATCCTGATGATGGAGCAGAAATAACGAACGATTCATCTCTCCATCACCAAAAACTATCCATTCCACATCAGGAATATCGCCCTCATGATTATTGTTCATGGAAATTTTACGACAAATCGCCGAGGTCATCCACCAGTCAGTGTCTTCGAAGGAACCACCTGGAGTTCCTTCATATAGTACCCAGTAGTTATACCCCTCAGGCATCTTAGTCATAGTAAAAGTGCAATGGGAATTATAAAAATCCCAGCGACATTCCCAAGCGCCATTCCCCGATTTACCTGCAATTGAGACTTTATCACTATCTGCGGATACAATCTCGCTGGTGGATTTATCTGTGGCGTTGTTAAGCGGATGGAAAAAACTACCATCCTGTCTAAAAACCGCATTCGGAAATCCCCTGTACTCTCCACCTGCTTTGGTTCCCTTTTCCGGTGAAAAACTGATCCAGTCGTTGCCGTCTTTATCAATCAGACTGGATATACCAAGTCCCGCTTTCTCAAGAAAGTAAGTTGCTGAAGCTGTCTCTGATTTTATAACACGATAAATTACCAGCAGAGGCATCTTTACTTTCTGTTGTGAAGATGATATCCTGCGCATTTATAAGCATTGTGGAGACAAAAATAAAAAGCAGAGACTGTATCGAAAAAAAGGAAACCCATGGTTTGTCATTTCTGCAACCACATATAACACGAACAATATCATATAATTTTTTTATGATGTATCGTGTACACGACTTGATATCCATTAATTTAATCCCTCCTATACCGGCTTCTTTCATGACAAAAAGAGAATCTCTCATCTAATTTTATTTTGCAGACATTTTTAATCGTTGAAGAATCCTCTTTATTCAAAAAGTGGAAATCCCGGTAAAACCAAAAGACAGCAATAGGAACATAACGAACACAGACTTAAACTTTTTAGTATATTCCATTGAAACCAGTCTCTTTATATAAACTAGAGTTTGGTATAAACTTCAAAGTTTTTATATAACATTCTTGTTTTATACATTTGGCGAATACCAATTCTACCTCCATTTAACACAGGTCCGTTATTATTAAAAGAATCGTCATTCAAATCAAATACAGTCATATCATCAATAGAGCCATGGATACGATTACCAACCTTCACCAGCCGTAAGTGATGCCAGCGATTTTGCTCCAGCCTTGGGATGCAGCCATAAAACATCTTATAATTCCATGGATTTTTTGCGAAGTATTGCGTTTCCATATCCGTACGCATCATTTCTACACGACGCATGAACTCCCAATGATAATTTCGCGTCTGATTGAGAATAAATCCCATACTACCCGACTTATTCATCCATCCTTCATCAATAAAGTCATTTCGCTGAGGACCAGATGCACAGATTACAAGAAAGCTAGCCCCATTTCAGAATTTACTTGGAAATCGAACTCAATCCAATGATCGGACTCAAATGTAAGTGGACTCCATAAATACATTCTGGATTCTTCTGCCACGATATCCGGTGTCTTGATTAACAATCCTTCATCTGTAATTCGGATATCCATTTTATCTATATACTTATCCCCTGTTTGTAAATGCCACTTTTCCAATTGTTGTTTTTCTAAGAATGATGCGGAATAAGCATTCTTCCACGTTGAATCACGCTCTAATTCTAAAGCAGGTTTTTCCTGATAAAAATAATCTGTTTTAAGATCATTATCTGCCAGGGAATTAATTTCCGGACGTTGAGACAAATATTCCTTTTTAATTTCGGAGGCACTCATTACATTTTCTGATAATCTTATATCGTGAAATACCATCATCGGATTCCCAAAGTAGAGTGTATCACCCGGGACACTATATCCTTCAGCATTATTAGTAGAACCTATCAAAATTCCATTGGCATAAATGTGTACTTTCCCGGCGGGTTTATCCCAGGTCATTACCAAATGATACCACTGCTCGGTACGTAATGTTAGTTTTTCAGCATAACCAATAGCTGCAAAACCATAATTAAATAACGTCCAAAAACGACCTGGCATTAAACGAGTTATCAATTGGGGATAACTGTAATTCCAGTAAAAGCCAAATTTCATTTCTCCAACATTTCTAACAGGCCAAATATCTGATACAAATGTAAAGTTAGCATAATTTAGATCATCTTTTTCAAATCTTCTTCCTAATTTAGAAAAGGTACTTTCCTCTAATGGACTAACCCAAATAGATAGAGTACCTCTATCCTTTTTATGAACACTACTCTTAAGAACCGCCTTTGTATTTAGACTTTGTAGATGAATCCCGTCTAAACCGGCTATGTTAACAATCCTGAAAGGACCTTGAATATTTGTATTTTCCAAAAAATGTTGCGCTAATAATACATTAGAACATAAAAAAACAACAATGATAGAAAAGTTGATAACTTTAATAAAATTCAAATACATAGTATTCCCCTATGACGTTTTTAGATACATAGTATCCATAAAGTCTGAGTAAGTTAAATCCTTATTCTCTTCGTTTGTCACAACTTTGTTTACCAATGTGAGGTAGACTTTCTGTGCGGCTATAAATCTGCTTTTACTTCAAATGTATCAAACTGTCCACCAATCATAACTTCAAACTCACCCGGCTCTACAACTTTATTCAAATCTACATCAAGAAGTGAAAGAGATTCATGAGGCAAAGTAAACTCAACCTTTTTTATCTCACCCGGTTCTAATTGGATTCTGGTAAATTCTTTCAACTCTTTCACCGGCGTAGTAACACTGCTTATTTTGTCATTGATAAACAACAGAACAATTTCATCACCATTGCGGTTACCTGTATTTTTCACTTCAACACTTATTTTAATCGATTCATCGTTTCCAATGGTTTCTGGTACTGAAAGATTACTGTATTCAAATGTTGTATAGCTTAATCCAAACCCAAATTCATACAAGAAACCCGGCTTAGAATTAACATAATGTCTCAGAAATGTTGATGGACGATGATTGTAAAATACCGGAATATGTCCCACACTTCTGGGGAAAGTGATAGGCAGCCTGCCACTGGGATTATAATCTCCAAATAATACCTCTGCAACTGCTTTTCCCCCTTGCATGCCCGGTTGCCATGCTTCAACAATTCCGGGGATGTTTTCAGAAATCCACTCTAAAGCTAATGGCCGTCCATTAATAAGAACCACTATCACAGTTTTGCCGGTTTTGTGAAGTGCTTTGACAAGATCATCTTGCATACCAGCTAAGGCAATATCTGATCGTGCAATATTTTCCCCTCCTGTACGGTTTTTACGATGATGTTTTAATTCCCAGTTTTTATCACTTCGATTGTCATTCCCGCCAATTACTAAAACAATCACGTCAACATCTTCCGATTTTTCAACCGCTTCGGCTATCGCTTTTTCATCAATATCGTAGATATTGCCGGGGTTATAATATTCCACATCTATTTTTGAACCCACATGCTCTCTGACACCTTCCAGAACAGTTACTATATTTTCATCCGGCTGGGTGTGAACCCAATCCCCTACCAGTGCATTATGATCGGCGAGAGGTCCGGTTACAAGTATCTTTTTCAATGATTTGGATAGTGGTAAAACATTGTTTTCATTTTTCAATAATACGATAGACTCGCGGGCAGCATTAAGAGCCAGTTGTATATGTTCCGGATTTGCCAGAATTTTCATAGCCTCATCCTTCTCCACATATCGATTTTCAAAAAGACCCATTTTAAATTTATCGTTCAATATTTGCCGAACGGTCCGGTCTATTCTTTCTTCAGGAATTCTTCCTTCCTCAACCAATTCGGTTAATTTATCAATAAAATTGTCACCAAACATATGCACGTCAACACCCGCCATAATGGCCATCTCAACAGCGTCTTTTTGATTGTCGGCCACCCTATGTCCATCAATCAGCCTTTCAATGTCTTTCCAATCGCTGATTACATAGCCGTCAAATCCCCAAGTATCACGCAAAACTTCTGTTAATAGCCAATGGTTAGCATGGGCCGGAACACCATTAATTTCATTATGAGAAGCCATGAAAGTCCGTACCCCCGCCCGGGCACACGCTTCTGCAGGTGGCAAAAATATTTCTTTAAGCGTGCGCATAGAAATATCCATCGGGGCTAGATTTAATCCATTAATTGATTGTCCATCTCCTAAATACGCTTTCGCGCAGGCAATTACTTTATCCGCTGCTGCATAATCGTCCCCTTGTAAACCTTTAACGGCAGCAACCGATAAACGTGCTACCAATAAAGGATCTTCACCATAGTTTTCACCGACTCTGCCAAAACGAGGATCACGGGTGACACTCATATAGGGGAAAAAAGCCCAATGGTAGCCTGTTGCCCGCAATTCTATAGCTGTTGCAGCATTTATTTTTTCTACAGCTTCTACGTTAAACGCGCTCGCCTGAGAAATATTTGTTGGGAATACTGTTGCTCCATTATATAAACAATGGCCGTGTATGGCATCAATAGCATTTAAAAAAGGAATTTTCAGCCGTGAACTCTCAGTTATTTTCTGTAATTCATTTGCTGTTTCAATATTTCCTACTAAAAGAAAAGATCCAACTAATCCCTCTTTCAAGTCCTCTAACATATTATTTAATTCTACCTCTGATTTATTTTGTTCCAAAAATTTTTTACCTGCACGTTGATTCATTTGTCCGACTTTTTCTTTTAGCGTCATACGGGACAAAAGGTCATTGACCCGCTCTTCAACAGAAAGATTCGGATTTAAATATGGTGGGTCATCGCCTGCAAATAGCCTCATTAAAAGTATTACAATCAATACAAAGATAATTCTGTAAACTAACATGATATTGATTCCTGTCTCTTGCACGAGTATTTATATTTTTGTTTATCCAATTTAAATTTAGTCGGAATGACAACAAAACTTTGCTGCTCTTTGAGAGATGAATAATTCAGATTGGCCATGGTTTACTTATTTATTATTTTTTACCCATTCCCGTACAAGTTTATGTAGCAATTCCTCAACCTGAATCATCCAGGTTAAATTTTCCCGTTGAGTGGCATAATGAAAATAGCGATCCCTTACATAGTATTTCGGGTATTTAATATGCCGGGTCTCTCCGTATACGTCCTTAATTTCCACCCAGGCCATTTCAAATTCATCCAAAGCTCTGCTCACAGCCCTGATACCGGCATCCCGTTTGGCTCTATTACTCACATCAGATTGTTTTAAAGCTAAAAGAAGTTTGGGCGCAGTGATTTGAAAATTATTAAGGGCTGCATAAAGCCTCCAGTGATAGCGATTACGAATAGAAACTTTATACAAATCATCAAGCTGTCGTGCAGTACTCTTGTAAATAGTATATTGTTTTTCAGCCTCCTCAAGTCTGGCTTTATATTTATTGGTCCAATCACCGGGATGGCTTAAATCGGGCAGATCAATGACGATATGATTATAACCCGACCTCTGTTTCTCATTTTTCCTGCCTTCTTCTGGTACCCAGTGTGCTATTCCCGGAAGTACGAGTAGCGCATTTTCAATATCCATCCTGTTTCCATTCCGTACTAACGATGTTTCCCAGAAGAGCGCGGCATCTCTCAACAGTAAATATAGATCGGTATAAGCGGCCTCTGGTCCGAATTCACGGTGCAGAAATGCTTTTAGAAAGTCATCAAGATTTCTGCCTTGTGTAGCCCAGCTAAATTCTGCAGAAGCAATAAATCCTCTCCAATATGTTTCCATATGAGGTGAGCAGTCATCCCAACCTGTGGTTAGAACTCCATCAATTCCGTTTTCGTACGCTAATTGCATAGAAGATTGAATTGCTACCAAACCACGATCTGACATCTCACCCGTACGATCATCCTTGGGGAACAGAGTCTGCTGGTCCGCTATTTGCGCCTGTGGATATCATTGTATTCAGGTTGTGACTTGTAAGCCAATCTAATACGCGGTTATTTCCCGGTTGGCGACAGGTGGTGTAATTCCAGTGCATAAAAACACCCTTTTTAGGAAAACGATCTTTTACCTCATCTAATTTGATCAGGCCTGCTTCCCAAAGCTCCGGCGAATCTTCCTCTTCTCTGGTAGTGTACCAAACCCCGGCATATTGAAAGGGCATATCGCCCCAAAAAATTGGGGTACGTCCTTGCTCCACTAAAAATTCACAAGCCCTGTTTAACCAATAGAGATTTAGTTCAAATTTGCCTTTTTCGTCTGCCGTGGGCTTACAGCGCTCGCATAAACCTATATTTCCGATCTCATCTCCCCCGATATGGAAATACTTGCTTCCGGGTGTTGCTTCAATGGCTTCTCTGTACAGATCAAATAATACCTGATATCCACCCTCGTGTAATGGACAAAATGCCCAACGATTGTTTTTTATCTCACGTAAATAAGCATATTCTTGATGCTTTAAGATAAACGTTGCATGTCCAAGGCCCTGAACCAATGGTGTGATTTCAATATGCCTTTCACGTGCATACCTTGTTAAGGCAGCCATCTCATCAATACTTATGGCCTGCGGCGCTCCAATTAGTGGGTGTGTTTGATAACTTAGTTTGTCCTCAAATTCCCAGGTGATGGCGTTAATTTTATAACGGGCCAGACGGTCGATACTCTCATAATAATAGTTGATATGATCCAGATGATGTTTTGTATCAAAGTGAACAGAACGGTATGTATAATCCGGGAAATCGGTGATTTTGCAGGCGGGTATTGCAACACTCTTTTCCTGCGCATCTTCCAGCATCTGTTCTAGTGTTTGGCAGCCATAAAAAAGGCCGGCTTCCCCGCGCGATGTAATTTGTACATTGCCACGGGAAACCTCTAAAACATACCCTTCAGGCGATTGCGGAATATTTCCATCATTTACAATTTTTAAAGTTATACGACCGCCCTCATTCGCACTTATTTCAGGAAGTTGAGATAGTATATTTCCCAAAATTGGCCTGCCAATATTTCCATCTAATTTTAAAGATTTTATCTCACCAAATTCTATACCCTTATCTGAAAATAATTCTACATTTTTTGGCTGCGGAAGAATCTGAAATGATTCTGGAAGTTTATCTGAGGCAAAAAGATTAAAGCACAAAATAAACAGTAATACCAGAATATTTTTAAGATTAACAAACACATCAAGCTCCTTTATAGTTTTAGATTATCAATCTTATAAAAACAGTAATCAATGAACCAGTGCTTTTTCTGTAGCACCATTTGTAAACTTAATATTCTTTGAAAAACGGCTGACATCCTCACTGCCAAAATAAATTTCAGCGGATTTAGCACCTGACACTTCCACAAAAGTTTTAATGCCCTGCGGCAGAAACGTATTATGGATAAAGGCTTTCTCAACATTGTTCAATCTGATCAATGGCATCTCTTCCATGTTTTTATGAGTGCTAAATCCATTGATTTCCAATCCGTTAATTTCTAAGCCATTAAAAGCGGCACCTGTATCCGGTGTCATCGATACATTATTCAGGCGCAGTCCGGTCACAAAGCTGGCATTGAAACCATCTACACCGCCTAGATCTATATTTGTAAAGGAGACATTTTCGATATGCATCTCTTCCAAGCCACGTATTCTTATGCCCTTTTTATTGCCAAAACCGCTGATATTACTAAAGTGTATATTTCTAAACCGGGGCGTATTCTCCGTCACGGGTTCTTTTTCTGTCTTTATGTAATACATCATATCCAGACCGATTGCAGCTGATTGCCGCATATTGTTAATGATGACATTATCAACTCGTACATTTTCTACTACACCACCGCGTCCGCGCATAGTTTTTATATATATTCCCCCGCGGGTGCCATCAAAAACACAATTGGAAATGGTGACGTTTCGGACACTACCGGACATTTCGCTGCCAATGCCAATTGCAGCCGCGCCATTACTTATTAGGGTGCAATTTGAGATTGTAATATTTTCACATGAATTTCCTTCCCAACGTGCCTCGGCATTCTTACCTGCTTTTAGGGTGATGCAGTCGTCATCAGTATCAACATGACAGTTGGAGAGATGCACATTTTTACATGATTCGGGATTGATGCCATCCGGGTTCATAGAGGGCGGGTTTTTAATAAAGACACCGTTCACATTTACGTTTTCGCACAATACAAGATGCAAACTCCAAAAAGGCGAGTTGAGAACTTTTACATCTTCAATGTTAACATCATGGCAATCGTAAGCAAGAAATAACTGCGGCCGCATAAATCCTGAGTGCTGAGGTTTTTTAGGATGATTTACCTCATAGGTCATCTTTTGCCACTTATTTATATCTGTCCTGTCTGAACCACTCTCCTTTAATAACTTCCTGAATTCCTGGGTAAATTTGTTCCATACATCGCCATTACCCTGAACGCTTCCCTGTCCTTTTATGGCAATATTATTCACTTTGTAAGCATATAAGAGTGGTGAGAAGTTTTTTAAATCAACACCCTGGAAACGCACCTGAACCATTGGTAGGTAATCATCAAAATCCGTTGTGAAATTAAGCGTAGCCCCTGCTTCGAGGTAGAGGGTCATATTATCGACAAAATGGATCGGTCCGGTCAGATAATTTCCGGGTGGCACATAAACAGTTCCACCACCAGCCTCTTTAACCTTGGTAATAAGCTTTTTTAAATACGTCTGTATTTTTGGTCTTTCCATCGGCTATAGCACCGAAATCCAAGACATTATATACAGGAAAGCTTCTGTCCCGAATAATGATGTGCACAACATGAATAAAAGCAAAAGCAGACTTACAGTTTTAATTTTCATCTCAATCTCCTCTCACATTTTTGATTAAAGGCTAAAATAAAAAATAAGAAGATTCCTCCTAAATCCAGATGAAAAATCCATGGCCGGTAAACATGCAAATCCTGTTCAGGTACTCATGGGTTTTGTGAAATTATTCAAACTGTAATTCATGCACATGCACGATATGCCACACATCATTCTCTTTTTTTAGAATATTTGGCATGAGGAACTTGCCATTCCGTTTCTTTTTCTGAACCTATCCATTCATTTCTGCTTTGTAAGTTGCCCAGGCTTGCTCTCCAGAAACATTAATTGTCATCTCCGAGGTGACCAACTGAAAGTTCTTTAGATTCGCCTTTCAGCATCCTGCCTGGCTAATGCTCTCCATAAATCATCAATTACTTCTTGTACTGATTCAATTTCTTTTGATTTTGTATCGATTGACTATCGCTTTTATTTTCCGGATTTTGTTTCTGTTTTTAACGATCATTGCATGAAATTAGAATTAATAAAAGCGCTATACTCAGTAATATTATTAATCGTATATTTGTACCCCTTCTGTTTGGTACAATTCTTTAGCCAATTCTATTCATAACACAGCACAATGCTGCAAACAAAGAACAGAAGTCCACGAACTCCACTAATTTTGACGAATTTCACGAATTAAAAATGATATTAGAAATAATTATTTTTTGCTCATAGTATCAAATGATATTATTTCATCAAAATCATTTTACCTGTTTTAACAGTTTGGTTATACTGAACACGGTACAGGTAAATGCCGGTTGCGGATTGAATTCCATGCCTGTTTTTTCCATCCCAGACCACCGCATGAGAACCTGCTTGCTGTTGGCCATTTATTAACTCGTTTATTGTTCGTCCGGATATGTCATAAATCCCGACTTTTACATTTCCAGCCTTTGGTAAGTCAAAACGAATAGTCGTTTCAGGGTTAAAAGGATTGGGATAGTTACCAATCTTAAATTCTTTTGGTATTAGATTGCTTATCGGTGATGATGCAAAAGAGGTCACGAGTTGTCCATTAATCTTGACATTATCAAAAACTGCTCTCGTCAGGCTATCATTATCCGATGCTGTAACTGCAAGCCCGGCATAAACATTGGTCTGCATCTCAATCTGTTCGGTCTTAAGTGTTTTCCATAACAGACCGTCGGCCGATTCATAACTCACTAAATAATTACTCACCCGCTGCACTTTAACCCAATACGGGGCACTTACCACAGTGCCTGCTTTTATGCTTGTCAGGCCACTGTCAAATAATCGGCCTTGCGCTTTTATACCCGATCCGGCAGTGAGGGCACTGAGATGATAGGCCGAGGTGCCATCCAGCTTATCACGTACCATCACACCAGCCATGGCCGAAGGATTGGTAGCGTCCAGAGAGACCACGCGCGCGCTGATATCCCCATTGCCGCTCAAAGCATGATAAACATAACGGAACTGGTCTGCCTGGTCTTTAATACCGGCACCCGATGCGCTGATTATAAAGTCTGTTATTCTGAAAATCGTCATCGCCGGGAAGCACTACATTACCAATATCCAGGCTGGCCCAGCCTGCTGGAAGTGTCGGTACCGATTGGGTCGTAAACTGCCAGACTGTGCCTTCGCTCGTTCCCCAGATATTTTTGCCATCGATGCGCCAATAGTAGGTGGTGCTTAAATCCAAATCTCCGGAGCTATAACTGTTTGTGGTCTGGTTGCCGATAAAGGGTGGTGGATTGCTTGTGCCAAAGTAGACATCGGAGCTTAAGGTTCTGGCTCCCGATTGCCATGATAAAAGCAGATTGGTACGTTGATCCACTGCGTTCGTTTCTGGAATGGGGTTGACAGTGAATGCGGGGACTACAGGTTCCCACTCAGTGGTAAAAGACCAGACAGACCCTGTATACGTGCTGTCGCCGGTAACCTGATCAACTCGCCAATAATAAACTGTTTCATAATTTAATGTACCCGGATCAAAGGTTAAACTGATTTGGTTGCCTTGAAAAACGATAGAATCAGGATGTGTCCCTAAATAGACATCATGGCTGAGGGTGCTGTCACCGGCCTGCCAGTTAAAGTACTGCTGATAGTAACATCTGCTGACCTGTCTGATGGCAGAGGGTATTTGGCCAGAAGCGGTTCGCCCCAGCTAATGCCTAACTCCTTTAAGCGCTGCTGGACAATAAGTGGGCCTTCCCAGCCTAAGCCGCCATTCTCTAAATCTGATCCTTCAAAAGGGAGTATGGCCAATCCTTGACGGTTACCTTTGTTATCATAAGCTCCTGGGATGAGGCCATTTGTTCCCTCAAATTCTGGGGAAGGAATAAATTGATCCAGAAAAACCTGATCATTCCAATTGCGCGGATCGTGATTGTAAGCATCATTTAGTGGTGCTGTTATACCTGGGATTGGACCAGTAGCAGAATTAAGATCAAATCCGGTTGATATTTGCCATTCACTGAATGATTGCCCATTTATAACAGGGGAATCTGAAGGCCCCCACCAGTTTTGATCCATATAGTTCGGATTAACGAACAATTGTGCCCAATAACCACCATCAGGGCGTAAAATAATATTTTTTGAAAATTCCAGATTTTTACTGTTTAAATAAATAGCGGTTGCATTCCCCGTATAATCGAAAATGGTGTTATGTTCAAAAACTAAATTCGGGGCATCTAATAGACAAAAAGTAGTAGAATTCCCCTTAAACCAAATATTACCACTGGCTTTCATTTCAGGACGATTTCTTGCAGCATTAAATCCTAAAGTGGTTCCGCTGCTGGCAATATTGCCAATAACCCATGTATAAATAGCTTCATGCCCCATAGCAATGGATTGCAGGCCCACGCCTGTTTTAGTTGATAAACCTGGTACAGCCTGCATTTGAACTTTGTTGGCAATTACCTTTACATCTCCCTCTACCCTTTGGCCCTCTGCTGTATAATCGCCCATCGAAACATCAATTCCATCTTCCATGCCGCTATTACCAATAGAAATATTATCGAGTATCCAATGGTGCGATTTAACGTTCTCTACAGGAGTAACCCAGTTCCGTGCATGAATAGAGAGCGCATCATTACTGCTTACATCATAAATAATATTTCCAACAATAGCTTGAGTGATGCACATCACCAATTACCATAATCGCATTGTTTCCACCACCAAAACAGATATTATTATAGAAGATACTGTGGTGATTACCATATTTACCTAAATAAAATTGCGAACCTTGTAAATCACGTACCATATGATAAGTAGATGCAAAAATTTCTCCACTGATCACTGGTCTAAGCATCGGTAAGTGGACCATATGCGCCAAATACTATTCGATTGTTTTCAATACCATGAGGCGTCGATTCAGATCCTAAATTCCCGCTCCATGATTGTCCTCTTTTGAAAAGAATATGGAATCCAGGTAAAAATGTACTTTTTTGAGCATTAACTTTACCAAGGGTCTTCCATGCGGTTGCAGGGGTTTTTCCATCATTGGCATCATTGCCACTTACGGCATCAATATATCGCCTTAACTCCGGGGCTGCTTCAAGTCCCGGGTCTTCAACTGATGGCCCGCCCTCTGCATATGATAATTGTGCATACAATTTTATGTTCATTAATGAAAAGAACAAAGCCAAAATAATTAATGTTTTAATAGACCTCATTTTCATCCCTCGGTTATCTTCCAAAGTTAAAAAACCGGCAGTATAACAACTGTCAATTTTCCGGAAATACAAAAATTTATAAATCCTATTTAATTAAAATCATCTTTTTATATTCAACTTTGCCCTTGAATTTTACCAAATAAAAATAAATTCCTGAAGCAACGTTATTACCTGCTGAGTTTAATGCATTCCATTTAACTTCTTTAAATCCTGCCTGCTGTATCCCGTTAACAAGGGTAGCCACTTTTCCACCCAGCATATTATAAATAATTACGTCTACTTTAGACTGTACTCGGTAAGGTGTAACTGATAGTTGTTGACGGGTTAAACGGGTTAGGATAATTCTGTGCAACCGAGAATTCTGCCGGCTGATGTCCGTTTTCAGACAGGTCATCACCAATTCCGGAATTTACTGGCGGTACATATTCCGGATCATTGGTAAGTAAATACTTATCAATCTTTGTGCCTTCTTCCTGCTGCTTAATGCGTAAGGTATGGAACTCATTGAAACTACCATTTGTAGAGACATGAAGTGGCTTAACTGCCCCTAATTCGTCGGTGTATTGACGCCATTCATAACCACTTGTTACTGCGCCTTCCCAGTTGGTGGGATAATCCCTTCATCGCCTGTACCTATCCAATAGGAATTGGCTGCTTCTGAAGGAAGGTTTACTAAAAACCACAGGTAATAATCGGCATTTGCAACACGGCCGGAGCGAAAGCCAACATCTAAGTTGCCGTTTAGAAGATCAATACTGCTTATTGTTCCGCTTCCACTTTGTGTGGCTACTACCAAATCGCCTGATGCGCCTGCTTCAGATACCACTTCCAGTGGTGCAGCTAACGGCCATGCTTCCGCTTCCCATTCATATTTTACATCTGGCTGCCATGTTAGATCGTTAGTAATTTTTATCTTGTCTATTTCACAGAAAGCAGGATCTCGGTGGCGAAGATATAAAACATGCTGGCCGGGCTGAATATATATCGAGTCATGTTTCGCGCCGTCATGGTTTTGGTACCAAAGCCAATCATAAACACTATCTGCGGCTTCTTCCTGAAATTGTAAATTATTAAAGTATTGGAATGGCCAGCTGGAACCAACTGTATTGGTGTCCCCATCCATATTCACATAAAAACGATTATAATCAAACGAAGAGTTTAGTGGTCTTCTTGCATAATACCATATATAGTAGATGGTATCTGTTGCTGAAATTGTCTCAAATTCCCAACCAATAGCATTATACGATCTGATTTGTTGAACCTGAGATATAAACTGACCTCCAGATGCTCCAACATCATCCATTACCAGCCACGTGCTATTTGGGTCCTCATTGTAAACATAATCTTCCGCTTCAAACTCTATAGTTGATTGAGCTCCCAAACTAACCATGAGTGCAAAAATAAGAGATAATGTTAAAAAACTAAATCGTATCAAATATTTCATTTTGTTTCTCCTCATGAACATTGTAGTTATTTAAACAGTTCCGGCCGCCGGCTTAGTATTTTTTTCCATTAATGGTTCACCCCAGCTCATGCCATGCCCCTAAAACTATACGCTTATTTTCAGCACCATGCGGCAATGCTTCGGAACCTAAATCTCCCGTCCATGATTGACCCCGTTTAAAAAGAACATGAAATCCTGGTAAAAATGTACTCTTTTGGCTATTAATTTTACTGAGTGTTCCAGTCTGTTACCGGAGTTTTGCCATCATTGTCATCATTGCCGCTTATTGTATCGACATAACGCCTTAATTCCGGGACAACCTCAAATCTTGGATCTTCCACTAGTGGCCCGCCTTCGGCATAAGATAACTGAGCGCATAACTCTGAACTCATTAAAAAAAAGAACATAACCAAAATAATTAGTGCATTAATAGACTTCATTTTCATCCCTCGGTTATCTTCCAAAGTTAAAAAACCCGGCAGTATAACAACCGCCGGGTTTGCGGAAATACAAAAATCTCAAAATCTTATTTCAGCAATAACATTTTCTTGTGTTCAACTTTATCCTGGTATTTCACCATATAAAAATAAATACCTGTTGAAACGCGGTTACCGACCGTGTTCAATCCATTCCATTTCACTTCCTGATTCCCCGCCTGTTGTACACCATTCACAAGCGTGACAACTTTTTTACCGAGAATATTATAGACGGATACTTCTACTTCAGCCGTTTTAGGCAATGAATAAGCAATGGTTGTAGAAGGATTAAATGGATTGGGATAATTCTGCGCAACTGAGAATACCCGCGGCTGCGTTCCATTAGAAAGGCCATCATCTATGGCAGTAACCATCGGTACATAATCAGGATCATTGGTAAGTAAATACTTATCAATCTTTGTTCCTTCTTCCTGCTGCTTAAGTCGTATAGTTGAGAAGGCATTGAAATCTTCTGTAACAATATAAAGTGGCTTTACAGCTCCTAAATCATCCGTTAATTGACGCCATTCGTAACCACTTGTTACGGCTCCTTCCCAGCTTGGCGGGATAATCCCTTCATCTCCCATACCTATCCAGTACGAGTTGGCACTCTCCGATGGCAGATTTACCAACATCCATAAGTAATAAGTATCCTCTGCTACACGTCCATCACGAACACCTATATCTAAATTACCATTTAAGAGATCCACATTACTTATTGTTCCACTTCCGCCTTGGGTGGCTACTACCGAGTCACCCGATGCGCCTGCTTCTGCAATTACTTCCAGGGGAGTGCTTATCGGCCATCCTTCTGCTTCCCATTCTTCAATAGTATATTCAGGTCTGAAAGTTAAATCATTTGTAATAATAATTTTGTCGCAAACGTAATAATTATTATCTCTCTGGCGCCAAAATAAATCATGTTGACCCGGATGAAAAATCAGTGAATCTGCTGTAATACCGTGGTAAGATGTAAATCCTTGGTACCAATGATATGACGTATCCTTATCAAAATAGTATTCATGAGCATAAATGCCTTGCTCCTCTTGAAATGGCCAATCTGTACCAGCGACACTCGTATCCTGGTCCCAATTGAAATATATTCTGTGAAATTCCCTGTTTGATTCAGGGGTAACTCTCATTTTATACCACACATAATACACTGTATCCGTTGCCGATGTGGTTTCAAATTTCCAGCCTACGAATTTTTTTGCTTTAATAGTTGTATTGATCTGTTTAAGGCCTTGTCCGCCTGAAGCGTTGACATCATCAATAACAAGCCAGGTAGCATCGGGGTCTTCATTGTAATCAAAATCTTCTGCTTCAAACTCTATGGTTGTTTTCTCACCCGATCCACCAGGATTTGTTGGAACATAACTGGCGTCATTGGTAAGTAAATACTTATCAATCTTTGTTCCTTCTTCCTGCTGCTTAAGTCGTATAGTTGAGAAGGCATTGAAATCTTCTGTAACAATATAAAGTGGCTTTACAGCTCCTAAATCATCCGTTAATTGACGCCATTCGTAACCACTTGTTACGGCTCCTTCCCAGCTTGGCGGGATAATCCCTTCATCTCCCATACCTATCCAGTACGAGTTGGCACTCTCCGATGGCAGATTTACCAACATCCATAAGTAATAAGTATCCTCTGCTACACGTCCATCACGAACACCTATATCTAAATTACCATTTAAGAGATCCACATTACTTATTGTTCCACTTCCGCCTTGGGTGGCTACTACCGAGTCACCCGATGCGCCTGCTTCTGCAATTACTTCCAGGGGAGTGCTTATCGGCCATCCTTCTGCTTCCCATTCTTCAATAGTATATTCAGGTCTGAAAGTTAAATCATTTGTAATAATAATTTTGTCGCATGCGTAATAATTCAAATCTCTCTGGCGCCAAAATAGTTCATGTTGACCGGGTTGAAAAATCAGTGAATCTGCTGTAATACCGTGGTAAGAGCCAAATCCTTGGTACCAATGAAATGTAGTATCCATATCATAATAGTACTCATCTGCATACCAAGCATGCTCTCCTTGGTTGGGCCAGGTTGTACCATCAGTATTAACATCCTGGTCCCAATTAATCCATACCCTGCTAAATTCTCTGTTTGAGCCAACAGTTACTCTCATTTTATACCATACATAATAAACTGTATCGGTTGCAGAAGTTGTTTCAAATTTCCAACCAACAAAAATTCCTGTTTTATAATTCGTATTAATTTGCTTAAGACTTTTTCCGCCTGAAGCATTGGCATCATCAATAACAAGCCAGGTACCAACGGGATCTGCATTGTAATCAAAATCTTCTGCTTCAAACTCTATGGTTGTCTGAGCTCCTAAACTAACCATGAGCATAAAAACAAGAGATAATGTTAAAAAACTAAATCGTGGCAAATATTTCATTTTGTTTCTCCCCTCGTACATTGTAATTAATTTTAACAACTCCGGTCTACAACTCAGCATATGTTGCGATAAGAGCATAGACCTGTAAAAAGAAATTTAATTTATGTCTATAGGTGGGTCTCCTCTGCAATTTACTGACATACTTACCTCCAATCATGGATTTATGTAATCAATTTGCAAAAATATCAATCTGAACTAGTTACATTTTTCAACGCTTCTTATAATTTAATTCTTCTATACGCCGGCTTACCTCGATACTGTAATTCCTATTTCCCGCTTACATATTATACATAAGGCCGAAACGACTCACATTGCCTAAACGGCTGTCATAATTAACAAAGGAATAACCCAATTCAAATACATTGTATTTTATGGCAAAACCCAGTGTCAGTCCTTCGGTGTCATAATTAAAACGGTACCCGGCACGGAGTGCGAGAAGATCTCTATACCAATATTCTGCGCCCAAATGAATTCGCTCAGAATAATCACGCGGTTTTGCCGCTTCAATGGCCAAATTCAATTTTGAGGTTTCAGAATCTACACCACTGAGGCTTAGGGCATCAACCGAAAACCCAACCCGGAATGTCAGGGGCAGCATAAAATCCTGATTTATATCAGCTTAATTCCTCAAATACAAAGTGCTGCATCACTACCGCTATTTTTATATCATGAACCTGGGCATTATAAATCGTGCCAAAATCAAAAGCGACAGCACCTTTTTCCATTTCCACAAGATCTTCATGTGCATATTTAACTGTTAGGGCAAAATGAAAATTTTGAGTCAATGCCTTTCCATAGGTCAATCCAACCTGATAGGCAGAAGGGTTGATAATGCCGTTGTCGATATAACCGATATCGTTATCATTATCCACTCCAGGCACAATAGTTGACTCAATATCACCATAGTTCATCACTGATGCGCTAAGTCCAATATGGCCAATCCAGCTTACCGGGATGACGGCTGATACAGATGACTGGCTGATATCAGCAAACCACTGCGTGTACCCGGCAAAAAATCCAATATTTTCCATGGATACAATACCGGCCGGGTTCCAAAATAAAGAGACTGCGTCCCCTTCATTGGTTGCCGCGGCACCTGCCATGGCTGTATTGCGGGCACCGACGCCTATTGATAAGAATTTAAATCCGGCCTGCCCGACTTTATTAAAATCATCAAATACCAGTTGAGATAACGCTGATTCATGTACAAAGCACAGCATGAATAATACGGTGATAAACTTGATACCTTTTTTCATTATCTGGATCCTTCCCCGATTATCGAATTACTATGAATTTACCGATTTTTGATCCCTTACCTTCAGTGCTTTCCACATGATAGATATAAACACCACTGGAAATATACTGATTATACTTCGTACGGTTGTCCCATTGATAAGAACCATCCTTTGATATATGATCAATTTCATCCACAATATCACCGGTAAGGGTAAATATGGTTATCTTACAGGGTCCCGGCAGCCCGGCAAATGTGATACGATCTACCTCACCCGGTCCATAACCGTCCGCTCCCTGCGGGTTCCAGACATAGGGATTCGGCACCACTCTTACAGCATCTAAAGTCTGTCCCTGTTCAGAAAACGGAGTTGCCGGTATCAGAGGTCTGACGACATAATGACTGCTTTCCACACCGTCTTCATCTGCCGCTGTCACATAATAATAATAGGAAAAGTTCCGTCTGGCAGATGTATCGCTATAAGCGGTTACAGTAGCTTCCACACCATCGATCTTATCATACAATAAACTTTTTTCCTCCCCTTCGCCGCGGTAGATATTATAGGAAACGGCGCCCTGGACAGCGGCCCATTCAATATCTACTTTTCCACCTCCCGAGGTAATCGTGATCTCTGCCGGCGGAACCAGGTTCATTTTCGGAATTTTCATGTCATTGGCATAAATTTCCCGCGCCTTGGCATAGCCGCTGACCATATCGCTGATACCGGCACTGCGCAGAATATCATTTTTCCAAGCGATATCCTCATCGGACCACCCGGCAGGGTACGTATTCGGATCAAATTTTTCCGCCCATATTTCACCAAGTTCATTAGCGTAATGAGGGTCAATACCCCCTGCAAGATGGGTTTGCCAAATATCTATTGTATCTCCAATGGAAATATCAAAAGGTCCGTAATAAAAGGTCATATTAGCATCATCCCAGCCGTTCGGTAATAAATAATCGGTATCGCCATCGGGATCCCTATCATGGGGATTGGCGTAGGAGTTGGGTCCACCGTCAGGCTGAAACAAATTGGGTTCAACACCATATTTATAACGTGCCTGCAGAAAAGCTTTAAATCCCGCTGAATTTGTATTGTACAATTTATGTGGATAACTCTCGATGCCCCACCAATGTCTGGGCGAAGTAACGTTCGCATTGTTCAATAAGGGGCCCTTGGCGTCTAAATATCCAAATCCAAAATAGTATGGATACCAAAAACGATTATCCTCAATATTCCACTCGCCTTCATCTTCTATAGGAGATGCTTCTTTTTTATCCGGGTTCCATTGGTACATTAGCATTTGGCTGGGGTCGGTAACCGAATCCTGAACGCCATAGCCCCAAAAATTCCAGTTTGTTTCAGTAACAAAAAGGTCAATCGATCTGGCCCCCTGGGCATAACCTCTATGATATCCTACAAAATATTCTCCCAGATCATTTACGGTTACGGTATCTTCCGCAGATGGCTCCCACCATTTAACACGGTACCCTTCGTTGATGATCTGTTGATGTTCAATGATAATATTCTGATAATCCGGATGGCTCCAGGAGTAAATGGTTGTATAATGAGTAACCCCCATTGCACCTTTTCCCCTGTTGGTACCTTTCATTTCATAGTCCATTGTAGGGTCAATAATAAATCGTGGATCCTGGTACAATCCGGCATTTTGTCCATCGACCGTGATAACGGGATAGGCGTAACGCATATACTTTTTCTGATCATTATTCGATGCACCTCCGGGAAACATCCTTGTTACACCAACACTATTTGGCGGAGAGAATGGATTGGTTTCACCAATGGTATATTCATAAAGCCCGCCATGCCAACAACCCGTGTAACCTATATCTCTCCTGAAATCACCCGGATAATAGCCATTCGCCTTCGGGTTTTGTGGAGCACCATGAGTAACTTGGTTTGTTGCCTCTATTTGCCACATAAATTTTCCTCCATCCATGAAGAGGCCATTAGTCTGGGCTTTTAAAAAAGTAAATTCAAACATAATTAGGGTTATTGTTAGAAACTTTATAAATCGCATATTTTTCTCCTACAAATTTGCCAAACACATCTACAGTATAAATTAAAAACTAAATTCTGCACCAAACCAAAATTGCCGTGGCTCTCCGTAAAATATCCAATAAGCTGACTGCTCAAGCATGCTTTTTATTTCAGGATGTTCTACATTACCCGGCTTTAGACCAAGCCGGTCAATAGCCTTAAAATAGTCCTCACTTGTAAACTTTGTATAATCCCTATTGGAATTTAAATTACCTAATAATTCGGGGTGAAAATATTTCTCATTTAATAAATTACGCACATCCATATAAAGGGATAATTGCGTTTCTCCTATGTTAAACAATTTGGAAACCCGTAAATCCAGGCGGGTGAATGCTTCCCACTGTAAATTAAACGGATCTGTTTGATTTAGATCTTCGTTTTCATGCCAGGTAATGTATTTTCCTGATCGCCATTGATATAGAAAAGAGGCTTGCCAATCCGCCAAAAGGAGATGCATTATCTGGCTTTTTTCAAATTCCGGAGAATAGAGTGTTATATTGGCTCTAAAATTTGGTTGCGCGCGGGTGACAGTTGCTTTAGGATCTTTCTCCTCAATTCTGCCAACAGAGATTTCTTCTGCATAATATTCGTACCCATAGGCCCCGGTACTTTTAGAACGGTAGTCATAATTTGCCCAACCGCTAATAAACAGATGCCGGGGAACGCGAACATCCACTTCAAATCCACGCACTTCTCCAAAACCTGTATTGTAAAAACGGCTGTAAACCTGAAGATCTATATTTGTTAGCGTTGTCCTATCCAACGTATTAGAGATATCACGATAATATCCGGAAACTGTAATTCTGAACCAATCATTTACCATTTGTTCATATCCCAGTTCATACTGAATTGTTTTACGAAAATTTAGGTTTGCTGAAGAAAGACCGCTTAGGCTAGCACCTGAATAGTCAATTTTATAATTATTGCTAAATAACTGCGCGATTGTTGCCCGCTGATAGAAATATCCATAATTGAAAAATAATTTACTGTTCTCGGTTAAAGGATGTGAGACGCCTATACGAGGTGACAGGTATAATTTTAAATTACCCCTCGGAGCATCAGACTCGGGTATGAGATACAGGCTATCACTAATAAATCCATTATTATAATAGGAATGAAAATCCGGGAAGTCTTGTTCATTGTTGTACATTCCATCGAGGCGGAATCCTACATTTAGTACTAATCCTTGGTATTCAGCCTTGTCCTGAACATATAAAGCAAATTCTGAATATGGAATTTCTCTGGTGAACCATTCCTTTTTAAGAAACGATTCCTCAACACCATCTATTGTGTGAATAGCATCCTTAACACCATAATTTAGTTTTATATTGGTGTGCATTCCCCATAAACCGGCTTGTATCATGTGTATCTTATTAATTTGATTTGTATAATCTGCCTTTAGTATTACACTTTCATTTATCGAATCATCAAAATAACTAACACCACTGATACCTCCCATTGAGTGGGCATCTAAAATATCATTATTACTAACATAATTAGACCCAATTCTGTTTACAGGGAAGAGCGGTGCTAAATCCAAACTATCGCCACCAATAACTTTTACGATATTGGTAAAATCTCTAAAAGGCAGATCAATTTTGGCGCCCTCCTGCGTTTTGCTATAGGTAGCCAAGGCCTTTAAGTATGAACTATTATTTAGAGTATAATCAAACTTTAGGGTATGATTAATCACTTCCAATTCACTGGTCTTTGTTTGGCCGTCACCATTATACATACCTGTTTGATTTGATGTACTTGATCCAAAGACCCTTCCCATAACCCTTGCCGAGCTTAGCCAATGACGGGCGTCCGCCATATTTGTTGAGCCAAGTTCAGAAGTGAAGATTGCTCCTGATTGAGAACTATACATGTTATGGTAGGCTAACTTCATTGAATTGTTTATTTTATAAATAAGTTTTCCATTAAATGCCTTTTCTGTAAAATCGGGCCTGGAAAATTTGAAGGGATATATTGAGCGGTCATAGTGTCCAGAAATAAATAAGCTCAATTTATCAGCTGTAAAGGGGATTGGACCAGAAAATGTACCATCGACTGTATAATCGGGTTCGTCTCCATATTTTTGCTCACGGTGCCGCCACATCCAAATCTCACGTGCTTCTTCCGCTGTAGTTCCATAAGGGAAAGTCCTCTCAGGGTGATATCTATCCGTTTTTTCAATTGTGGAATCCGCCCACCAGTTGTTCCAACCCTGGAAAACCAGGGTGTTCTCTTCTCCGGTCCATGGTATGCTTCTATATACAGGGTCCATACTTAAAAATCGGCCTACATGATACTCGTTCTCAGGACTAAAAACATTGGGACCAAAATGTTTTTGCTGGGCCGGGCCATAACGAGCATTGAGAGAACCATGATACTCCTTTTGACTTTCCTTTGTAACAACGTTAATAACACCGGCTTGTGCTTGGCCATATTCGGCACTAAACCCTCCACGTATTATCTGTATCTCTTCTATACCAGCTTGAGGTAAGTTGAGAACACCAACACCTGTGCGGGAATTCTGCATCGATATGCCATCAACATACATACCTACTTCGTCCATTTGACCACCGCGAATTTCAAGCTGACCCCTATCGTTGCGATAGACTCCGGGGGCAAAAGCAATCACTTCACGAAGATCCGGACTGACCGGAACCGTTTTCATTTCTTCAATATTCATAGATGTCTGCGTAAAAGAGACATCTGGTCTTATTTTTTCCCGGTCCGCGACAACGACAATTTCTTCAGTGATCTCTAAGGGGGCATCTTTTAAGGCAAAATTCAGATTTATTGTGCGGTCAATAGAAACCCGGACATTGGTCATGGTTTCAGTTTGGTATCCGATCATTGATACCTGGACGGTATATTCACCGGGTGGTATATTTAATATAACATAGTACCCGTCAAGACCTGTGGCCGCACCCATATATTGGCCCTCTAAAACGACGTTTGTTCCGGGAAGCGGTTCACCATTTTCAGAATCGGTCACAATTCCGCTAATTTTTCCTGTGGTGCCGGCAATAAGAAAGTTGAACATCAATAGTAAGATTAAAAAAGGAAGGACTAAGATGTTATTCGATATTTTTAGACTCATATCAATTTTCCTTATATATATGCATCAGGTGGAAATGAATTGCCTCGCAGCAAGCTACGAGGTATCTTCAGGCCGATCGAACAGTGATTGCTGTTGGCTAAATAGTTGCTGATATTTCATCCCCTGTTTTTCAACATAATTTCTTATCACTTCTTCACTTGCAAATTGACCAACTGTGTTGACATAGTATCCACTTGTCCAAAAATGACCTCCCCAGAGCATCTTCTTAACTTCTTCCCATAAGTTGAAAATTATTTGACCCCGATGCAAGCATCGGGGAATTCTTTCGATTAAAAATAAATTCTATTGATTTAGCTTATCAATTATGGCTTAAATAACTGTGACATTTTCCACAATAGTAAATCATTACCACAATAATATATATATGCAAGATGAGCCTGTAATTTTAATAATCGAATTGACTAAGTGCACACTATTCTCGGTATATCTCGTAACCATGATTTTATTTACTATTCGATTGTTTTCTTTACAGACTTCAACTATATCGTCCACTTGAGGCACTACCTGTTTTTCCAGACTTAAATTAAACGGGACCGGAGCGGTTAACCCCGCAACTATTTTAATAGGCGCATTAAGATAGTCAAAGGCTTCTTCCTGAATGATCGAAGCAATATCAGATGCTATTCCGCCTCGACGTACTGCTTCCTGGACAATGACTACATGATCGGTCTTTCGGACTGACTCGAGAATAGCTATTTTATCCAGTGGGACTAATGTTCGCGGATCAAGCACCTCTACGCTAATTCCTTCATCCTTTAATATATCCGCTGCAGCTAAAGCACGCAGTACCATATTTGACCAAGCAATAATAGTGCAATCCTTACCTTCCCTTTTTATATCAGCTTTTCCAAGTTCGATTAGGTATTCTTCTTCTGGAACATAACCTTTATTCATGTAAAGCAATTTGTGCTCAAGAAAAATAACCGGATTATTATCCCTGATCGATGATTTCAAAAGTCCTTTAGCATCATAGGATGTGGAGGGCATAACCAGTTTTAATCCCGGAATATGATAGAATATGGCTTCAAGGCTTTCCGAATGCTGAGCAGCAAGTCCGTTACCGACCCCGCCCTGTGACCGCAAAACGAAAGGAACATCCGCTTTTCCGCCACTCATAAATTTATACTTAGCTGCCTGATTTACAATTTGGTCTAGAATAAGCATGGTAAAATCGACAAACAGTATTTCAACCACAGGACGGGCGCCAACAATGGCAGCCCCCACCCCGGCTCCTGTAAAACTAGCTTCTGCAATCGGTGTATCGATTACGCGACGGGCGCCAAACTCCTCTAACAATCCGACAGTAACCTTAAAGGAACCGCCGCGCTCTGCTATACCCTCTCCCATCAAAAACACCGACGAATCCCTGCTCATTTCTTCATACAATGCTTCATTTAGAGCGTCGCGATACATTATCTGCCGCCTATTTTCAAAACCAGGTTCCTTATCAGTTTTTAGAACATCTTTAATCTTAGATTTCTTGACTAGCGTTTCCATAATTAATACTCCGCAACAAGATCTATAAATTCTTTATAACTTAATTCATCGCTTGTTTTCGCAAATTCAATGGCATTTTCCATCTCTTTGTCAATACGCGCTTCAATCTGCCCTATTTCATCTTCTGTGAGCATGCAATCCTCTTTCAAATAATTTCTCCCTCTAACCACTGGGTCAATCGATTTATAATACTCCTTTTTTTCTTTGGGCATATATGTCCCGGGGTCATTCACATGATGTCCACCATGGCGATAGGTTATAGCTTCAATAAGTACCGGACCCTTACCGGTGCGGCATTTCTCAACTGCTGCTTTTGTAGTTTCAAAAATTACTTTGACATCATTACCGTCAACCGAACAGCTTTCGATGCCTAACGCCTCACCCCTTTTATATAACTCAGGCTGCCGGGTAGCATGATGTATTGGCATTGATACGGCATATTGGTTATTCTCTATCAGAAAAATCACAGGCAGATTCCAGATTGCTGCAAGGTTAAGGGATTCGCAAAAAACACCATTATTAACCGCCCCATCGGATGAAAAAGCAATGGTAACTTTATCCTCACCCTTTACCAATGTTCCCAATGCAGCACCAACACTTAGAGGGAGATTGGCGCCAACGATTGCATTTGCTCCCAAGTTCCCTTTCGACATATCCGCAATGTGCATCGAGCCGCCCAATCCAAGACAATAACCTGAGCGTTTTCCTAATAATTCAGCAACCATCGGCTTCAAGCCGGCCCCTTTGGCAATGCAGTGCCCATGCCCACGGTGGGTGCTGGTTATATAGTCTGTTTCATTAAGTGCTGCGCATGCACCAACAGCAATAGCTTCTTCTCCAAGATAAGGATGAAAATATCCCCTGATTAATCCCTGCCGGTATAATTTGATACATTCCGTTTCAAATACACGGATTTTATACATTTTTTCAAATGAAGATTTAAAGAATCTGCCACCATTACCATTTCCATCTTTAACGGGATTTTTATACATTGTTCTTTTTTACCTTAAATCTTGAGTTAATTTATTCCTTGACATGTTGTCACTGCTGGGTGCATGTAGACGTTAACGCACTATCTATTTTGAAAAAAAATTATTTCGCTACAACGGAGAAATTATACTTATCACCTCTATAGGTTGATTTTTCCATTTCCAGAATTTTGCCTTTATCACAAAAAGTAACACCAGTAACCAAAAAGGCAGCTATATTTTGCTCAACATCAAAAACTTTTCTCATTTCATCGCAAATATTTATAGTGCTGATCATCTGTCTTACTTCCGTTAGAAAATGTCCATAACTTTTATTATATATTTCATATAAAGATACTTCAAGATCTTTGCTACTGATATCAGGACAGAGTTCTGCGGAGATATAACGATCTTCCAGCATCATAGGGATGTCATCTGCAAATCTGAGCCGTTTAATCCTTATAACCGGATTGGACATTTCATACATTTGGTGGTTGATACAATCTTTATATCCTTCCTCAATTAATTCAGTTTCTAAAACTTTTGTTGAAGGGAGATGACCTGCCTCAATCATATTTTTTGTAAATCCAAGTATTCGTGTAGCCGAACGCTCAACAATTTTATGCTGAACAAAAGTCCCCTTTCCCTTTATCCTGACAACCAATCCTTCATTTTCAAGTTCCAGCAAAACCTTCCGGCCAGTCGTATTGCTCACACCATACTTGGCAATAATTTCATTTTCGGACGGCACTTGCATCTCTGGCTTTAAAGTTCCATCCTTAATCAGAGATTTAATTTCTTCGCTTATTTTATAATATTTTGGTAAATATTTGTCGGAATCCAACATTCATAATACCAATTCAGGTTCATAATTTCTTTAAGGAAAACGTTAACTTATTTATCTTTGTGTGTTAGTGCTATAAGTATATTTGTTTTTACCTGAAAAGTCAATTAAAATTTTTAAAAAAACAAAAAAATCCATACACATTCATTATCGATAACATCATGGATAGAAAATTAATGGGCACCAATTGCCCCGCTAATGTCTGCATCAATAATGGTTCATTACAAGAGAAAGTAAAGTTGAAGTAGAGGTTATTATTACTGAAAGCGCGACATCACCGCCGGCTAAAAATACCATAAGATTAGATACACAAAGTGAATTGCTGAGACTTCCGATATAACTTGCATCAAATTAAATATTGTTGTAACTTAGTGCGTTAATGGTATAAATAGGGAAGGGATTATCCCAAAGCGATGGTAATAATGCTGATATAATAATTTTTACGGTAATGGCAAAGGCAATTTCACAAAAGAAATAATCCGAACCGGACAAGGAACTCATGAAGGACGTCTTGCTGACCTAAACAGTGACGGGACATTAGATATTCTTGTTAAGCCCTACAAACATAATTCACCTAAAGTGGAAGTTATGCTGGGAAGACAAAAATAATTTCAATAGAAACTGGGATAATGATGAAGTAATAATGAATTTAATAAAATCTTTAATAATAATATTAATATTTACAATATCACTTCAGGCACAAATCCTTGATGAGCGCGTTGCATCAACTCTAATTTTTGCCGAGCAGCAAGTTCTAAATACTGTTAATGAAGTTGATACAACAAGTAACAACCGCTTTCCGCGCTATGTTGAGATCACACAAAGTAACAAATGGATAAGCAACCCTGACCACAAGTGGACAAGTGGTTTTTTCCCGGGATGTTTATGGTATATGTATAAAAATACAAATAATCCTTTGTTGAAAAAATATGCAGTTACCTGGACTAATTGGTTGCAAAATGCAATTAACTCAAATCCAAATGACAGATGGCCTGACTTTGGACTTATATATATGCCCAGCTACGGAAATGGTTTTAGCATAGCTAATGATTCATCTTATATTCCAATAATTGTTGATGCTGCTCAAAAATATATTGATGTACGTTGGAATACTGATCTCAAAATTTTTGACTCCTATGACAAATCTTTATGGGCAAATAATGAAGACATTATCTCTGGCGCAGTTGACCAGCTAATGAATATTGAAATTCTTTATAAAGCAACTGAGTTATCTGGTGATACAAGTTTTTCATCAATTGCTAACGCATATGCTTTAAAAATTGCAAAATATAATATTAGGGACGATTATAGCACTTTTCAAGTATCACGTTATCAGTTAAGTACAGGTAATTTTTTGATGAGCGGAACAGTCCAGGGTGCCGCTGATTCGAGTACATGGGCACGTGGACAAGCGTGGTCAACTTATGGTTTTACTATGTGTTATCACTATACACAAGACGAACGATTTTTAAACACAGATATTGGACTTGCCCATTATTTTATTGACAATTTACCACAAGACGATGGTGTAACTTACTGGGATTTTGATGTTCCCTACAACTCGAGCGAGCCTAAAGATGCTTCTGCTACTGCAATCGTCGCATCAGCTCTATTTGGACTGCTCAATTTTACAGATAATGAGGCTGAGAAAGAAAAGTTCAAAAATGCAGCATTTGCTATGTTAGAATCATTGGCATCAGATAAATATCTGGCAGATCCTAACATTACAAATGCGATTTTGCTCCATTCTACTGCTCACAAGCCTGCAGAACTTCGTGTTGATGTACCGCTGATTTATGCGGACTATTATTTTATTGAAGCAATGTTAAGGTATCAGGAGTATAGAAAGATAACTTCAGTTGAACCCTCATTCACTAAAACTAATACAAGACCAAAAACATTTGTTCTCATGCAAAATTATCCTAATCCTTTTAACCCTAACACAACAATCAAATATCGATTAATACATTCGGATTGGGTAGAATTAATTATTTATAATTCAATTGGCCAAAAAATACGCACGTTGGTTGATGAGATTAAAAGTTCAGGTGAGCATAATATTACATTTAGTGCAGGTGATCTTCCCAGCGGAGTATATTATTACAAATTACGAACAGGGGAAAATATAAAAACCAAGAAAATGTTATTATTACAATAAGATTGGAGCTTTACTACTGGTGATGAACTAGTACCCCCAGAAGTGGCTTCGAATCCAACACCTGAGAATAATTCAGAAGATATTAAAGTAAATGTAAAACTAATTTGGAAACCAGGAAGACGGGCAGTGAGTCATAGGGTTCATTTTGGAACAACTACCCTCCCCACTTTTTAAGGGTGAAGGAGTAAATGATATTGTGCCACATTGGTTTTATGAAGAGGGATTTCCCTGGACAATAAACCCTTCTCTTTCGAAATACTCAAAAAAAAATTATAAGCCTCCGCTGGTACAGCCCGCCATTACACCCACAAGAAAAATAATTGTACGATCAGATTCTTCAAGGATTATAACAAAATCAGAACAACCAATTAGAATATCAAAAATCAATGCTGGTCAAGTAAAAGATGGTAAAAATATTGTTAAACTAACGGCACCTGATTTAAATGGTCACTCCAAATCCATTCCGGTCAAAATAAATAAGATTAAAGGAGAAAAGTCATGAAATCAGCAAAACACAAGTTAGTAACATTCAGTATTTTTTATTTAATATTTAATGCATGTACCCCGTCAAATGGTTATAAACCTGATTGGGATATCGTTAATGACATTGAAGCGCCCAATTCCGGTACCCAGCAAACTGCTTCACTCATCCTGGATATCAATTTGGATGGGATTAATGACTTTGTTATCACTGAACGTAAAAGCTCCCCGTCGGTGGTATGGTATATATTCAACGGAACATCATGGGACAAAAAAGTTATTTATGACCAACAACTGCGCATTGAAGCCGGAGGTACCTATCTGGACATTGACGAAGATGGCGATCTTGATATTGTTTTCGGTGGCGACTCCAGGATTAATCAAATCTGGTGGTGGGAAAACCCCTATCCCAATTACGACCAAACCTGGAAAAGATATCTTATTAAAAACCATGGCGACAACCAGCATCATGATCAGATTTTTGGGGACTTTGATGCTGACGGAAGACAGGAGTTAGTATCGTGGAACCAAAAGGACAGTACCCTCTATATATTTGAAATACCTACACACCCGAAAAAGGCAGAGGTGTGGGAGTATACAGCGATTTATCATGGTGTCCGCAATGATGAAGGCCTTGCCAAAGGGGATATCAACCAGGATGGCAGAATGGATATTGTCGGCGCCGGAAAATGGTTTGAGCATAAAGATGGAGTAGAATTTATTCCCCATGTAATTGACAAAAAAATGAATTTCACCCGATCGGCTGTTGGCCAATTGATTAATGGCGGACCCATCGAGGTTGTGTTCTGCCCCGGTGATGCCGATGGCAACATTAAATGGTATGAATGGAAAAATGAACAATGGGTGACCCATGTCCTTGATTCTATTATTCACGGTCATACTTTGGATATACAGGATATCGACAAGGACGGAAACATGGACATTTTTACCGGGGAAATGGGAATTCCCGGTGATGGCGATAATGCCGATATTATCATTTTTTATGGGGACGGGAAAGGCAATTTTAGCAAAGAAATTATCCGCACTGGTCAAGGAATCCATGAAGGACGTTTGGGCGATCTGAACGGAGACGACCTACTTGATATTCTGGTAAAGCCTTATAAACATCATTCGCCAAAAGTTGAAGTGATGCTGGGAAAGATAAAATAATCTGACTTAAAGATAGGATTTACGGAGAATTCATGTTGTAAAATTTCCTCTTCTCTAATTAACAAGAGAACAAAGTGCGTTATATCAACATTGTATATCTCTTAAATGTTTATTTTCAGGATCAAGGAGGAATTACTTGGACGCAAAGTATAGAATGGAGAGGATAATCGATGAGTCCCATACCTCTCGACATTCAGAGAACAATAATATCCCAATGTGTTTACAGATAACTATGAAAACAGTAGTAACTCTTATTTTTGTCCTGTGTTTTAGCACATCGTATGCTCAACCCGGCCCCGGTGATGTTTTCCGTGAATACATTTGGTTCAACTCAATTAATAGTTACCTGCGTGTTGGTGGTGACTTGGATTATGGTGGACATTTTATTTTTCACGGGACAAATATTGACCTGGTAGATGCAATTAAAGTTGAAGTAGTTGTCGAAAAACTACAAAGCCATGAAGGCACAAAAGATCTGGAAATTGATATTAATGATAAGGGCTGGATAGCAGTACCCATATCTGAACATATCAAAAAACCTCAGGCTTCATATATGCATAATATTTACCCCGTTATCCCTATACCGCTATCTTATCTTAATTACGGTTTTGATAATAAATTCAGATTAAGGGTAAACCCCATTCAAGAGTGGGATTGGCCGCAAAATCTTATTTACGGGGTACATTTTAGAGTTTATTACGATCCGGATAAAAAAGCGCATCCAACAGGAGAAATTGTTTCCCCAACATCTGGTGGCAATCTCGGAGAATCAGTTCAGTTAAAGGCTGAAGTAATCAGTAAGGGATCCAATATTAAAACTGTTCAATTTATTGGAAATTATGAAGATGTAAATTATGAAGGAGATGGAATTTACCGTCAGTGGCATTATCACTATAAAAGCGGTACTGTATTACATCATTTAGGGTCAGCGTTTTCGGCTCCATATACAGTCAACTGGAATACAACCTGGGTGCCAGATCAAATTTACCCTATGGAAATTGCCGCTCGTATTGTTGACCAATCAGACATGATATATTTTACAGATCCCGTTTCGGAATTGCAATTGGATCGCACCGAGACATCGGTTGTTCTTTTAAAGCCTTACGATATCTCACCTGCTTTCGTAACTCGAAAACCGGATAGAAAAGAAAAATTTTTCATTCGTTCCGATATGGACAGAATCCTTGCTGCTCAAATGGTGTGGACAAGTTGGAGTTCGGGACACATGAAGGGCATTTTTATAAACGAAAACCATGTATTCGAAAATGAAGGTCCTTTACACGCATACTATTTCCATCGTATAAACCTGAGTGATATGAATGTTTTTAATCAACAGGAAAACATTCTTACTACCGGACAATCTGAGGCGGGCCACCATGGGATGGAAGTTCAATGGCCGGGGATAATGCACCTGTTAAAAGTTGACTTTAGCCAGACTGATAAAACAGCACCTTTGGCCCCCGATAGTGTTTCAGTATATGTGAGTGAAACTGGTTTAAGAATTGACTGGAATGACCTTGCGGATAATGAGAAGGGATTCATCATCGAACGAAAAAGCGAGAATGGCTCTTATTCTGTCGTAGGCAAAGTAAATTGGGCGCAACGTACTTATTTTATAGATTCTGGATCTGCGCAGTCAACTAAATACATCTACAGAGTTTCGGCTTTTAACGACTACGGGAGTTCCCCTTCAGAAGAAATCCCAATAACATCACCGGCTCAAAAAGCCTTTCTCGATTTTAGTAATCAATCTCAGTATATGATTGGGGATAACTGGATCAATGAAAATGGCGGCTTCTACTATTTATATGATTTTAAAGGAGTTAACAGAGATTTTGGCGTCCTGAAACCGGTTTATAAAAGGCCCTACACCTCGGCCTATTTAGGCAAATCATTTTCATGTTTAGAAAGTAAAACCATTGGCCAAACTATTTACATCAAATCAGAATCAATTAATCTCAAGAATGTTGATGCCCTGAATTTTGGTCTGATTTCCGTTGTGGGAGATGAGTTAGATCTGGATTCTTCAGACTCCTCTTTTATTGCCATTTCCTTAAATGTCCCTAAAGACCAGAAAACCTGGGGAATGAGCTGTTATAATAAAATAAGTAAGGTTGACTATGAAATTGCAGACTCAACTTTATACACATTTTTTCCGGATCCGGATCTGTGGTACAAACTTAGTATCACCTGGGAAAAGACAAAAAATGATTCCATAGCTTATCAGGCCACATTGGACGAGTATGAAGATGGTGCCCTGTTTTTAAGCAAGAAGGATGTTCTTACGCTCTCGGGGAAAATTTCAAATGCATCCATAAATGCTAATGATAATGTTTATGCGGCAATAGTTGCAAATAGTGAAGCTGGGATTGATGCCGTGGATAATTTTCTGGTTTATGATATTCCAGATTCTGTGGAAACAAATATTAATGATGATGTACTCGGTGTACCAGAAAAGTTAGCTTTGTTTCAAAACTATCCCAACCCGTTTAATTCTTCAACTACTATTAGTTACTCATTACCAAATAGAGGTTGGGTAAAGGTAGAAATATTTAATATTCTCGGTCAAAAAGTAGCAATACTGCCTAACGGCATAAAAACTGCAGGAACTCATACTGTTCAATGGGACGCCTCTTTATATTCCAGCGGTTTGTACTTTTATGTACTTAAGTTTGATAACAATCAACACCTGATAAAGAAAATGTTATTTGTTAAATAACGATATATGTTGAAAAATATAAAATAACGGATAACAATCACTTCTAAACTAACTTGATCTATTCAGACCGCAGCCCAGGGCTGAATTCAAAAAGTATAATTAACCACGGATTACTTAACCGCAAGGACGCAATGCAGACACAAAGCACGCAAGGCTTTTTATTATTTAACCTTAATAATTTACCACAGAGAGTACTGAGTATTTATAAGCTTTATAAAAATAAACATATATCTCTGTGTCTTTTGTGTTTTATGAACAGATCAAGTTAAAAAAATATTTATAATCTTTGCGGACTTTGCGCCTTCTTTGCGTCTTGTATGTTTAAAGTTAAAAACATTTTTTATAAAACTTTACTTGTTCTTTTTCAATAAAACCAACATTTTCTGGTGTGTCAGGAGGTTCGCGGTTTGGTCCTTGAGCCCGTCACGAAGTTTCTCCCGACCGCCAGATAAAAGTCGGTTAATAATTTGGCACCTAGATGCCGTATTTTTACAAGACTGATGTTCTCAAAAAATCAATTATTTAAGTTTCTGATTACTTTGTTCTTTCTGATCATTACGACTTCATGCGCGCAGGAAAAGCCCAATATCATCTGGCTAATGGCCGAGGATATTAGCAATGACCTGGAATGTTATGGAATGAGAGGCGTAAAAAAGCCTACTTTAAATGAGCTGGCTGAAGAAGGTGTGCTATTTACTAACACACTTTGTACAAATTCCATTTGTTCGCCAAACCGGTGGCGATGATGACCGGTGTTCATCAGGTTAAGATTGTAAGTTTTTGAAAACTTACAGGCAGTCTGAAATATTTGGGCATGAAATATCAGGTGTTATTCTCAATAAGAAAAGGACTTACCATTTAATTAACTTTAACTTCAATAGGCACTCTTAATTGTTTTGCAAGATGTTCAATATCATGCGCCCAATTCTGAAGGTTAGGTGCCGTCGGGGAGGTAAACCCTTTTTGCCAGCCCCCATATACATAATGAGTCTGTTCCACGTCTGATTTTGCTTTCAACTTTACATATCGGTCATGCTCATTTTCTGAGTAGGATAAATAATCACTGGATGGGAAGATCAATCCCAAACCCACCTCACCAATTGGACTTTCTTCCAATCCCCATGAAGCTAAAAAACCTGAGTTAGTATTTATTGTCCATTTATCATTTGGTAATTTCCTTATTCCAGGGCTGTAAATAATTTCGCTGACCTTTTCAGCCTTAATAATTATTGATTGTTTAGAAAAATTATTTTCTGCATAAGCGGACATTTTCAGAACAACTTCGTAGCTATTACTATCTGTTTTTATTTCACTAAATCGAACTTCTACCGTTGATCTCACAGGACCAATTGCAATCACTCTTTTATCAACTTTTACATTTTGCTCATCAGGGTAATTAAATGAACGAATTTGAGAATCCCCTTCCCATAAACTGATTCCACCAAGCCCTGAACTTTTGCCTAAGTTAAGCACATCCATTCCCCAAGTATGCATATGATGATAGTCTTCTTCTTTGAGATATAAACCTTCGAGTTTCTTTCCAAGAAAATCAATACGTCCGTTGAACATGCGATAAGCAGCCCAATTGGATTCCCAGCCTATCGTATTTTCTTCTGTTTTCCACCAGTTCTGGTGAACGGCCGTTTTAACTTTGTAATGCGGTAATTTCAACTTCTCAAAAACGGAAAAAACATTTAAGTCGACAGTTTTGTTTTGTGGCAATGAATAAATAAAAACCAGCTCATCCAAGTTCCCGTCCTGGTTTAGATCATCTGCCTGAATAGGTATAATTCGGTTATCTATTTTTTGGATTGCTTCCATGAGGACGATTTTGGACAGATCAACATCCGGGTATTTTACTTTTATATCAGCTACCGGGATTACAAAGGGATGATGCTCTAAATACAGGTCACTTGGATTTGATATTGTTAGGGTAAATTGTTTTTTATAACCCGGTAGTTCGGCTGTGTTTGCTGCCTTAAAATTCTTCTCGAGCAGGATATTAACATCCGATAACCGTCCCTCTTCATACGCTTTTGCAATTTCAGGAAATGCCTTTTTGGGCGAGATTACTCTTTGAAGCTCCGCCCAGTATTGTTCACGAATCAGATCCTGGTAATAACGGGTTCCTTCTAATCCCTCCCGTATATTCTCACCATAATGCATGTCCAGCGTTACCCCACCCCACTGGTTAGCATATATATTATCTCCATACTTAATTAAGTCTGTTGAAAAATATTTCTCTATAGCATTCACCTGGAAGTCTGAAGTAGATTTTTTAAGAGTATTTTTAGCCAGATTGATAAATTTTTGATTCTCTTTAACTATCTCTTTTAATCTTTCTGTGTAAAGTAGATGAAGGGACTTAAACTCAATATTTATTAATTCTTCCATTTCATCTTTTGTTGAATACACTCGTTCAAAATGATCTTCGCCGACTATGTCTGCATAGGTCCATAAATTCCTGAAATTCTGCTTGGTAATGACCAGAGGATCACCAAAACAATCACCGTCCAGGTCATATTTCCATGTATCAAAAAAACCATCATTATCACTGTCCTGCATCCAAATAAACATATCCATTTGATAGTCATTATTGTAATCAACCATTATCCAGCCGACATCTGCACCATAGAGATGGAAACGCTTATCAATATCAGAGTAATAAAAATTCATCTTGCCGATATATGAGGTATCCACTTCGTTTCGCTTATTCAGTGGGCCGCAGGAAGGGCCTCCAACCTGTTTCATGTAGCCGCTGGGATGATTGAGAAGACCTTCCCATCTCTCCTTGGCGTATAATCCTCTGCGCATTCCAGCCCAGCCTGCAATATTTAGATCATTTTCATCCCATGTTAGGTGAGTTTTCTCCCACTTGGATTCCTTCCCAAACTGGCGGATTTTATCCCAGCGGGCCACTAATTCCGTAACATGATCTCTAACCGTAAGGGTTTGACTAACTTCATTTCCGAGGCTCACTTCGCCAATGGCTGTTATGGAAAAATCATAATCATGTTTCTTGCGGCCACGGGCATCGTTATCCAAATCCATGCTGTATCTAAAGTTTTCTATGGTTTTTTCCATACCACCAAAACGCGCTGCGACTTCGGCATAGCCATCATTATCCTCATCAAAAAAACAGAATCCGTGTTCTTCACTTGGAATCAGGCGGTTATTCTCATAGTCGTATACAAAAGAATTGATAAACATCTCATCACCGCTGTTGTCAGATTTCCATTGGTTTAAATCCTGTTTTACCTCATAATTCACAAACCACTGTACTTTATTATCATCCGAAATATCTTTTGTCCAATGTAAAAGGTAGTCTTTACCGGGATACTTTGTTTTGTAGGTTTTTGGTTTTGCCCCATATTTAAGCAGCCACTTTTGGTGAGTTTGTGCAGCATAAGCCGAGTCCATACTGTAAAATAAATACTGTTCGTCAAGATCATTATCATGATCAAGGTCTTTATAATCAACTATGCAGTCAATTTCGCCATCGGCATGCCAGTCTGCCACATACAGATCACTGTCAAAATCGCCCTCGCGGCTTTCATGCATATCGCCGTCTTCATCAACAATTTTTACAAGAATAGGCTTATACCACTCTTCATGGCGCTCATCATTATCGATCATATAAAGGACATCATCCCGGCCATCGCCATTAGAATCGACAAATATCTTTTCTTTGCTGTTAGATTTTAATAACAGCTCGATTTGAGCAAGATCCAATTGGGCAGCTTTGCCGACAAATTTTTCAAATATTTGATTGTTGGTTTGTGAGTACAAAACAGAATGGATTATAACCAGCAATCCTGATATTAAACTTATCCGAAAATTCTTCATTAAAAGTGTTTCCATTTTCTGACTAGGGCGTGTTTACCATATAATTCAGCAACCATCGGCTTCAAGCCGGCCCCTTTGGCAATGCAGTGCCCATGCCCACGGTGGGTGCTGGTTATATAGTCTGTTTCATTAAGTGCTGCGCATGCACCAACAGCAATAGACTTCTTCTCCAAGATAAGGATGAAAATATCCCCTGATTAATCCCTGCCGGTATAATTTGATACATTCCGTTTCAAATACACGGATTTTATACATTTTTTCAAAAGCACTCCTTAGTATTACTGGATAGGCCTTATCATCTTTAACACTTTTATCTGATTTGATTGTTCTATCTAGCGACATTTTAATGCTCGCTTTGTCCAAATAGTCATCCCTATGGCCAAAAAATGCAAAATACATCTTCATCTACAACATCTTTCATTTCACTACAAAGAATTTTTGCAATGATTACCTGTCTTATCTTGGTCAATATATGCCTATAATCGTTGCCTTAAATTTGTATAGGTACTGGGCAATAGCACTAACTATCATACCCTTGTGGGTTAGTGCTATTAGCATACCGGATTATGAAAGTAAAGTCATTCGATTTTTGATACAACCGGCTTTTTTTTCCACCAAGTGGCCAGTACAGAGCCGGAAATATTCATCCATGGCCCGAATATAGCCGGAGCAAGTGCAGCAGTCGAACTTTTTAAAACAGACATGGCCAAACCTGTTGCCATGCCTCCGTTCTGCATGCCCACTTCAAAAGCGACAGTACGGCAACTTTTTTCATCTAAACGTGCTGCACGAGAAAGCCAGTATCCTAAAATATATCCAATAAAATTCTGTATAATTGCAGCTGCTATAAGTGCAAAACCAACAGAAAGCAAGCTTTTCACTTGAACGAGCGGTAATAATTGCAATGATGAAGATTATTCCTCCCATCGAGACCAAAGGCAATATTTTGTCCATCCAGTTTATCGAAATTTTCATTTTAACTCGCACTAACCAATTTGCAAATGCAACAACTCCAACTAAGACTGCTCCAATTACTAAACCATTTTTCATTGAAACAAACATACCAAAAAGATTAATGTCCATCATAGCGAACACAATAGCCAGGCTTAAACCAACCCCGGCAATAGGCAATAAGGAACTTGATTTTAAGTTCCACTCGGCTGTATCATATAATATTTTATTTGCAATCAATCCTGCAAAAATAGGTACAATAATCATATTCAAAATTGAAAACATCATTGATAGGAAATCAATCGGGACAAGCTGCCCAGCTAAAATCTGCATCATTAATGGTGTCATCACTGGCGAGAGTAAAGTTGAGGTAGAAGTCATAGTAACAGATAACGCGACGTCGCCGCCGGCTAAAAATACCATAAGATTAGATGCAACACCTCCCGGACACGAACCAATAAGTATCACTCCAGCTGCAACCTCGGGTTCGAAATCAAATATATATGTAGTAGCTAAAGCGCCCAAGGGCATTACTGTAAATTGCAGCATCATTCCAATAAATACTGGCCATGGTAATTTAAAAATTCGTGTAAAATCTTTTGTATTCAAAGTAGTACCCATTCCGAACATGATAATCTGAATAAGCGGTACAATAAGAAATTTCAAATCTAAACCTAGACACTCCCCAAATGTTGATGGGTAGTACATCGATAAGGAAACAAAAGCAAAAACCCAAATTGTAAAGGCGAAATTTTTAAGTGAATTTCTTTGCATAAAAAATAATGCCATTGAAAAAAACATAATTATTATAGGGGGTCCTGTAAGTTCATAATAGCCTATTAGGATAAAAATCATACTTATCAAAAACGCAGATATCATTACGTATTTAAACACGAAATTAGATTTAAAAGTAAATGCCAATGTATAATTTTCCTTTTTTTTTTATTTAAATTTTATTATGTTAGTGCGTTAATGTACAAAGATTTAGAAAAGATTCCAAGAATTGCAATCAGAATTTGAACAGACGAAATGATATGATTCACTAGTCCGTGTAGATTCTTTTTAATGTAACTGTCATAAAAAAATAGATTTAATAAATAAATAGTGAGTAAAAATGGAATACAAATATTTACCCGGTACAAATATTAAGGTATCTCCAATTGCATTTGGGGCATTTGCAATCGGCGGTTGGTTTTGGGGGGGATCTGACGAGGCCGATGCTGTTAAGACAATTGAAACAGCAATCAATAATGGAATAACCACTATAGATACAGCACCCATTTACGGTATGGGTCATAGTGAAAAAATTATAGGAAAAACAATAAAGGGGAAACGAGATAAAATTCAGATTCTGACTAAATTTGGTATGACATGGGAAGGCTCTAATGGAGTTTTTATCTTTGACACAGAAGACAATGATGGAAACTCTGTTCAAGTGTACAAATACAATGGCAAGGAAAACATCATTAAAGAATGTGAAAAGAGCTTGACCCGACTTCAGACAGACTACATTGACCTATACCAAATGCACTGGCCTGATCCTACAACTGCTATTGAAGAAACGATGGAAGCAGTAGAAATACTTTTACAGCAAGGAAAAATTAGAGCCGCTGGGGTATGCAACTCTCCAGTTGATTTATTAATCGAATCTGAAAAAAAAGTTAAACTATCTACAAATCAAGTTGCCTACAGTATAATTCACAGAGACATTGAAAAAGATTTAGTACCCTACTGCTTAGAGAATGAGATTGGCATACTTCCTCATACAACTCTACAAAAAGGAATGCTCACTGGAAAGATCAAACCAGGACATAAATTTAACAAAGGTGATAATCGTCCTAATACATCATTTTTTAAAGGTGGAAATCATGAAAAAATTATGGCTATGCTAGAAGCTATAACACCAATTGCCAAGGCAAGAAACGTTAGTCTGACTCAATTAGCAATAAACTGGACAATACAACAGCCAGCAATAACATCGGTTTTAGTAGGAGCTCGTGATCCGGTTCAGATGCTTGATAATATTACTGCGTTGAGTTTTAAGCTCTCTTTAGAAGAAATTGAAATTATTGATTCTGAGTTCGATAAACTGGAGTTGAATTTATAATTGATTAGCATCAAAATATCGCACTTATATTTATAAGCATTTTCATTTGGAATTTCGAAACATTTAAAAAATATTGATTTGTTGGAATTTATTATTACAGAATTCAGGAAATTACAAAATGGATATAATCGAATACGGTGAACCAATCACATTGGAAACCGCAAAACAAGTAATTGATAAAGCATTAACAGAAGCACTATTGAATAATTGGGCAGTAACAATAGCAATTTTCGATAGTACTGGACATTTGGTTGCCCTAAATAAAATGAATCATGCTCAGCTCAGTAGTGTGGAAATTGCACAAGCTAAAGCGAGAACTTCAGTTAATTTTAAACGTGCAACCAAATTTTATGATGAGGCTGTAGCCGCTGATGGTCCAGGATTAAGGATTTTGTCAGTAGGCGATATTTGTCCATTTGAAGGAGGAATTCCTTTATTAAATAAAGGGAATATTATTGGAGCAATCGGAGTGTCTGGAGCAAAACCAGATCAGGATGGGATAGTGGCCATAGCAGGTGCTAATTTTTTAAAAGGCTATCTTGAATCTGAAAATGTTTAGTAAATACACATGCAACTTGACAGTTCAGTAGCCAACAATCGGTATTAGCAGGAACTTGCGATTCTGTTTAGATACTTAATAATATTGCAGCACTGAGTTTTAAACTCCGTAGAAGAATTAGAAAACTCAATTGTGAGTTTAATTTGATTTAGAAACAGTATGAAGGCAATTCTAACAAAATGGGATACAAAAAACATTCAGTTTCTTAAAGGAGGTAGTTTGAAGTATTTAATTGTTTGTTTATTTTTGGTTTTTACTATATCAGTTTTGGCAAAACCATTTACTCCCATTGGAGATATTAACAATTTATCAGCACCAACTCTTGGGATCACTTCTTCAAGTGCTGTGCTACTTTGGGATGATTCAAACATACCAGATTATACAAAACCTCATTCAGAAGAAATAGAGCGTATATACTATGTATTCAAAGATGGAGAAAAGATAGGCAGCACAAAACAACGAACTTATGCAGTTCATAACCTCTCCTCTTCTTCTGTTTATACATTCTCCATACAGCTAAATGAAAGTTTTAAGAAAACTGATGAAGAAGGCACCGAAATTCAAATTGCTACAAAAGAAACTGGTAAAATTTTTAGCATTAAAGAGTTTGGAGCTGTAGGTGATGGAAAAACAGTTGATACTAAATCCATTCAAAATACAATTGATGCTTGTGCTGTGGGTGGGAAAGTAATTGTTCCCGCTGGAACTTATATTCTAGACCATATAGAACTAAAGAGCAATATGACATTAGAGCTTGAGGAAGGTTCTCGTTTGAGTTTCCTTGGTTTTAATGAAGGAGGAAGCTATCCAGCAACAACCACGCAATTATCAGGCCCCGATGGGATGATATACTATCAGAAGAAATATCTAATAACAGGATATAAAGTTAAGAATGTTACCATAACAGGCAGTGGTGTTATCTACGGTAATGGCGAAACATGGTGGCCACATTATAAAGAATTAACCGTAAAAGGTGGCAGACCTTTTATGTTGGGTTTTATCCAAAGCTCAAATATTCTTGTTCAAGGGATTACTTTCCAGGATCCACCAGCTTGGAACAACCATTTGCTTTATGCAGACAGTGTTTTGTTTTCTGACGTTAAATTCTTTCAGATCTCAATCGTTCAGGGTCATAATGCCGATGGATTGGATGCAGATGCTTCACGTAATATATCAGTTGTCGGCTGCACCTTCGGAACCCAGGACGACAGTTTTGCCATTAAATCCGGAAGATATAGTGCTGACGAAAATAAACGGTGCCGGTCTAGCGAATATATCACAGTTCGTGATTGTATCTTTGATGGGACAATAGTTCCAGGAGCGACAACTTTGGGATTGGCGATCGGCAGTGAAGTTTCCGGCGGGGCTCGGCATATCCTCGTAAAAAACTGCCAATTTATTGATGTGGCCAGTATTATAAATATTAAAACAAATAGGAATCGTCCATATTCTGTTGTAGAAGATGTAAGAGTTGAGAATTGTGTTTATAGAAATAATAACTTCCCCGAAAAACCATATAACCGAGCACCACTGGCCGTCGATATGTTCTATTATGGGAAATACGCCAACCCGGATACTTTTATTGCGCTAAATCCCACGACTCCGCTTTTTCGAGATATTCATTTTAAGAATATTCATATTGAGAACAACAAAGGTAAATTTTCTTACTTACGGGGAATGCCAGAACAACCAATACAAAATATGACTTTTGAAAATATTTCAGGCAGCGCCAAAGAAGGCATTTTCGGGGAAAACATAGATGGAATAAATCTCATTAATGTAAAATTTAAAGCAGATAGTACTGAACTCTATACCTGGAAAAACGTCAAAAAATTGATTCAAGTCCCTGACAGAAAATTATTAGAAAATAACCCGGTTTACAAACCTTACACTTCATCTCAGGACACTTCTCTCACATTATACGCTAATTTTTTCGTTCCAAGTAAACCAAGCCCAATATTGGTTTGGCTGCATGGCTGGCATGGCCGGGCGAAAAAACGAAGCACAGACGATGTAGCACCCTCTTTGTCAAATGACTGGTTTTTAATTCAGCCCGATATGCGGGGCCGGGGCGATTCCAAAGGTAAACAAGATTGCAATGGCTGGGAATTGCAAGACGTTATAGATGCAGTTGAATACGCAAAAAAAACATACCCAGCGCTTATCAGTCATCCCAACAGTATTCGCCTTCTCGGTGGCAGTGGTGGCGGTGGTAATGTTTTAAGTCTTGTTGGTAAATTTCCGGATTATTTTAGTGCCGCAGTTGCTGAATTTGTGATAAGTGATTACGGGTTGTGGTATAGGGCTGATTCCATCAAAAAAGAATTTCGTGATGAAATGGAAACTAAAGGTTGGATCGGTGGGTCTCCACAGACTAATCCTGAAGCTTACGCCAGTCGCGGCGGTCTTACTATCGTAGAGAATCTACTTACTCCAATGGCAATCATACATGGCGATAGGGATATTCGCGTGCAAGTTGAACAATCACGAGTATATATTAATAAAGCGGAACAAGTTGGTAAAATGGATTTCATTATCTACTTAGAACTTAAGGGTGTGGGTGCTTTTAATGGCGGAGCGCATTGGGAAAATGCTTCTAAAGAGCAAATAGATGCGAGGCTACAACTAACCAATAAACATTTTATTCAAAACACCGAACCAATTGAAATTCCAAGACAAGGTAAATTTGTGGTAGCTGGATACCTTAAAACAAAACACTTTGAGGTTATCCTAGACAGCATAGACAGAATCGGTGAGGTAACTTACAATCTGGATAAAGAAGAATACCTCCTCACTTCTAAATCTGCAAAAACGGCAAAATTAAATATTAAAAGAGGCAAAAAGTGGGAAATGAAAAGCATAAAGATCAACTAAATTTTAATTGCTAATTATGAAGAATCTTACCGGTATGGAAAAGCATTAATTAAAATCCTCCGTTACTCAATATCCAATTCGACTATGCCGGCTTCATTCTCGTTACCATAAACTGTAACCGCCTCAAACTTTATATGCTGTGTTTCTATTTTTCTTCCCAGCTTAATTTTCACCATTTTATCCGAATCCGGCAAAGTGCCTTTTTTTATAGGCTTACCCCAGTTTACACCATCCTCTGAGATATAAATGTTGTAGGAAGAAATCCGGAGGTTAAGATTTTCCGGTACCGGCGTGTATTTAATCACCGAAAATGGCTCCATTGTTTTTAAATGGATAGCCACATGATGAGGCAAAGGGGTGTTTCTGAGTCCCTCAATTGTTTTCCAGTAGGTTTGATCATAACCATCAATCAGCATACTGAGATAGTGTTCATAATCATAGCCATCAGAGGATATCTGAGCGCCTAACTGCTGTAGTTTGTTTTGCTTAAACGTGCCTTTTTCCTGTTTAGGTTTTAAGACGCCATCGGATGTGCGGGGATCAGACATTTCACTGCGCCACTTATTATAAGTTGCTGTTAACTCCTTAACTTTCTGCGGATACTGAGCGGCCAGATTGGTTGTTTCAGCAATATCATTTTTCAAATCAAACAGATTAATACCATCCGGATAAGTATAGTCTTGGTCGGCTCGTTTGGCCTTACCATTTTCAAGTTTATAGGTGATATGCTCCCAGCCAATATTATGTGCCAGCTTCCACTTGCCCTGACGCACAACCCAACTATCCCGGCCATTTGACCAACACAATGCATCATGCACCGTTTCATTTTTATCGATAGCATTCCATAAAGATTTCCCATCCAGATTTTCTGGCCGCTGTGCGCCAGCCGCTTCCAGAATGGTTGGTACAATATCCATGGCGGATATCATCTGATTTGTGGTACTCTTTTTAGCAATTTGTGGCGGATAAGAAATAATCATAGGGATTCTCAGACCGCCTTCGCCAAACATATATTTATAGCCGTTTAATGGGTTATTTTGTGCATAAGTATTGATGGTGCCGCCATTATCCGAGAGAAAAACAATCATGGTATTATCCAGTTCGCCTGCTTTTTCCAATGCATCTATTATTTTACCAATGCCATTGTCCATCACCTCTAACTGTAATAAATAACGCTTCCGTCCGTCGGGATCAATTTCACCCAAATATCCCCATTTGCGGTGCCACACCAAATAACTTTCTGCGTTTGGGTCCCAAAAGGGGAATTGCTCAATCCCATATTTATCGAGATACCCCGGATGACCGATATAGGTGGGATGATGCACAGCATTGTATTCCAACTCGATATACAGAGGTTGATCCTTTTTATTTTGAATTACTTCTATTGCTTTATCCGTAAAAATATCCGTTGTAAAACTATCGCTATAAGATTTTTTTTCACGGCCCTCAAGAAGTGGCCCCAAATGCGCCGCTTTTGCATTTTCTTCGCCATAGGCATCTACATCAGACTGGCTTAATCTTAGATAATCCCAGGTATGATCAATAAAACCAAGAAAATCATCAAAGCCATGATCCATGGGATGATGTACCGGCCCACCGTTCATATGGGTTTTGCCAATCTTTACATTGTAGTAACCCACCTTTTTTAACATTTGCGGCAGAGTGGTTTCCCTTGCAGGTAACCCGCCTTCACTATACCAGTAATTTCCCCAGCGTTGTTGATAGCGGCCGGTAATTAAACCTGCCCGGGAGGGGCTGCAAATGGGAGATGTGGCATAGGCATTGGAAAAGAATACTCCGTTTTCTGCAATTCTGTCGATAGCTGGTGTTTGAACGTCTTTTGAGGCATAAGGCAGAAAACTTATATCAGAATAGCCTAAATCATCTGCAACAATGATCAGGATATTCGGTTTTTCTTCATTGCCCGATCCTATACAGGCTGTTAAAAAAACAGCCGCTGATAAAGCTGCAATTGCCTTAGTTGCAATTTCTCTATAGCCTGTTTTCATTATTAAAGACTCTTTAATTGACCTTTGAGTTTATTCTCTTGTCTTTTACTTCTTTACTGCATCGTTGCGCCACAAGTGGAGATATTGCTGATCATTCCAGCTTGGCCCGGCGATATCCAATAATTGATCGCCATTCAAATCTGCTAAAATAATGCGATCGGGTTCTATCAATCCTGTATTAACTGAAAAACTTTGCCAATTTTCCGTACCATCACACGGATTTTTATACCAGCTTAAACTATATAATTCTTTGCGTTTAATCATTGTACTCAGCACAACATCCAAATGGCCATCCGGATTAATATCACCAATACCAATACCTTCATCGACTGTATTTTTTGTAATTCGTACTGTATCCCAAATAACTTTTAAAGGATCATCCGGGATGCTGATATAATAAGCGCCAAATTCATCGCCATCGACATCCACAAACAACATCCCATCTACGTTTTTACCCAAATCTGTCCGGCTACAATGTTGGGCAATATTGTCGGCGGGATTTCGATAAAAATATCTCCCTGCAACAATATCCAAATAATGATCACCTGTGATATCTCCGGCATCAAAGTCTCATTTAACGCAGCCAGCCGTGTTTATCAAAATCGTCCCATTTTTGGGGTGTGCTATCAATGGCAGAATGGTGCGATTGATCAGTCGGAATTTGGGCCACTGATTATAAAGCCAGAATCAACAGAAAAAATATTATGGCACTTTTCTTTAAACGGAACATCTTTAAATCTTTCTTACTTTTAGCATTCTATAATTCTTTTGAATCACTCTTCATCACAATTTCAATAACATGGTTACCACTTAAGTGTGGATTAATAATTTCAACAGGCTGGCCATCCAAAAGCATATGATCATAAACTCCCCATTGGTTGACCTTAATATCTAAAATAGCTTGGCGGTACTGGAAATTAGAAATACTTAAATTTGCAAAAGGTTTGGGCACACACGCATTGTGGAAAGATAATCCGCTTTGACGGTATTCCATGCCAAGAACACCATAATAAATCATAGAAAGGTAACCCATCGCATGCCAAAGCTGACCATCGTAACGCCATGCTTCACCTGTTTTCCAATCTACACATTCTTGAAAGGTTTTGTGAATAGTTGCAGTTCTTATAACAGAAGCCAGAAGTTCAAGTAACTCGTCACTTCTTCCTTCCCGGGCCATGGCGGCAGCTTCACCTACTTCTGTAAATATCCAAACTTGCAGGCCATGTAGACTCTTCTCTTCTTTTGTTGTTCGGGGATAACTGAGATCCATAAATCCATAACTATTATAAAAGGCATCTTTATTTTGCAAAACTGAAATTCTTCTATTTTGATCAGCATAATCCCATTGCGGCCAGATTGCCAAACACTGCCCTAAATTTTCCCAATGGCCTTTTTGATAAGATTCCGATCCTTTCGGTCCAAGCGTATAATATCCTAGATCGGGATTCCAAAATTCACCATTAATGGTTTGTTTCATATCCTCATATCTGCGATTCCATAGATCAATTTTAGCAGGCGATTCGTTCTTCATCTTGCCCATTTGCGCCATCACTTTGTATGATTCTGCATAAAGAATATTGGTACTTAGGGGGAAGCCACCTGCCTCCGGTTGAGGGCCAGAATCAATAAAGGAACCCGAGTGCGCAAAGCCTAATTTCCGTTCTTTTTTGTATTGAATTTTATCTACTTTAGATTTCAAATTTATATAGGTGTTTTGAATGATCGAGGCATCACCGGTAACCAAATAATGGTTCCATACGGCGATCGCCGGAAGGGCCAAACCATCTTCCCCATTATCAATTCCATCCAATATGACATATTCTATGGTTTTTCTACCGACTTCTCTGTCCAGAAATGATCCCATCCACAAACCAATATAACAAGCATCCCTGGTCCAAACACCATACCCCTCGCCTCTGCGGTATCCTGCCTGCCACATACCCTCTTCACCAGCATTACGCATATATTCACCCGAACTACAGCGGTAAAGATGATCCAGGGCAAGATTATAAGTTGCATTAATAGATGGATGATTTGTGTGGAGAGTTGGGTATTTTTTTATTTCAGGCACTGGATGCCAGAGATCCGATGTATTCAGAACAACCGTTTTTCCTTTTGGTATGATCCGCACCGGGGAAATGATGGTAGTGTCATTTGGAATTCTTGCTGGATTTGCAGTACCTTCGTAAACCGAGTCCACGACTGAATGACTGTAAATTGAATATGTTCTACTTTTATAGATAACGGAATCACTCTCGTCCAGTCTTATATTTTGGGTATTCTGATAACACCCGATAAAATGGGAAACGAATAAAAAGAGTAGGCCGAACACAGATGCTATCATAGAATAAGATTGTTTAAACTGCTTAAAGTGTTGATACAATGAATTGCCTCGCAGCAAGCTACGAGGTATCTTCAGGCCGATCGAACAGTGATTGCTGTTGGCTAAATAGTTGCTGATATTTCATCCCCTGTTTTTCAACATAATTTCTTATCACTTCTTCACTTGCAAATTGACCAACTGTGTTGACATAGTATCCACTTGTCCAAAAATGACCTCCCCAGAGCATCTTCTTAACTTCTTCCCATAAGTTGAAAATTATTTGACCCCGATGCAAGCATCGGGGAATTCTTTCGATTAATTTTTGCCAGGAAGTTTCCTTTGTTTGCCAACCATATTGATTCACTAGTCCATCAAGAAAATCAGAATTCAGGTCACATACTGCCTTATTACAGGATTTGCTGGTAACTTAAAATAATGTGACACATCCATGTATGCATTGCTATGTGCTTTCCCCATAAATGCAGCACCAACAATACCTACATTAATTTCTTTTTGCATATCTCACTCCCTGTTTAGCCTCACATATTTTTTATTAACAATTATTTCTTAATTCATCCCAAGAATTTTTAAATTTTTTTCTTTGTCTGCTTGGCCTCCGGCAAAATCATCAAAAGCCTCATCCGTAGCTTCAATAATGTGATCGGCGATAAAGGGAGCGCCCTCTCGGGCACCCTGTTCCGGGCTTTTAATGCAGCATTCCCATTCCAAAACAGCCCACCCGTCGAAACCTGCTTCGGTGAGCAGGGTAAACACCCGTTTAAAATCCACCTGCCCATCGCCAAGAGACCTGAACCTGCCGGCCCTTTTTTTCCATGACTCATATCCACCATATACGCCAACTCTTCCATTTGGGATAAATTCCGCATCTTTAACGTGAAATGCTGAAATCCTATCTCCATACAATTCAATAAATCTACAGTAATCTAATTGCTGTAATAAAAAATGACTGGGGTCATAATTAATACGGATAGCGGGATGTCCGTTTGAAATATCTAAGAATTTTTCGAAAGTTGCCCCATCAAACAAATCGGAACCGGGGTGTAGTTCATAGGCAATTGAAACCCCTTTTTCTTCTGCAAAGTCAAGAATAGGTTTCCATCGTTTGAAAAGTTCGGCAAAGGCTGTTTCAATCAAACCATCAGGTCGCTGCGGCCAGGGGTAGACCATATGCCAGGCAAATCCACCTGAAAGGACCGGAATCGTTTTTAACCCTAAATTGACAGATGCTGAAACTGATTTCTTAAGTTGATCGGTTGCCCATTCGATCACCTGTTGATCATTAAGACCTGGGGGATAGAAAGCAAAAAAAGACTTCCTTATATACGTTATTCATGGCAAGAACCTGACCCTGAAGGTGTGATGCTAGTTCTGATATTTCAAGATTATTGATTTTAAGTGATCCCTTAATTTCCTCACAATAGTTTTTCGATTCAGACGCTTTCTCAAGATCAAAAACACGACTGTCCCAGGTTGGGATTTGTACACCTTTATAGCCAAGTCCTGCTACCCACCGCCCAATGTTCTCAAGCGTATTAAAAGGAGTCACGTCACGTAAGAATTGTGCTAGAAAAATTCCTGGACCTTTAATTTTATTCATTGTCTGTTGCTCCAGTTACTATATAGACTTAGAGTATATTTTAAGGATAAACCGTTATAATTCATAATAACGGATCAACCGAGAGTTGAATACTGTTTCTATATAAAAAGTGTAGTACTTCTTTAAACGGAGGTGATTTGCTTCATCTTCATCCTCTTATAAAATATATTGATAAAATAATAGTATAATTTATGATTATAATTTTTTACTTTTTTCAAGCAAGAACATTTTTCTATTTGAACCCAATGAACTAACAGTGATATTACCAAAAGTAGCGTCCACATGATGAGCTAACAGCGCAAATGCTCCCTTTCGATTTGCATTTCTACTTACTTGGGTAATTTGGAAATTCCATTTTTCAGGCTCAAATTCATCTTGCTCCCATATTTTGAAACTATATTGTGTAATACCTTCTTCTTCAACTGGAATCTCAGGTAGTTCAAATCTTATATCTCCATTTTTAGGAAAAATTTGTTTTTCCCATAAAACTTCCCCTTTGGGAATTTTTGATAATGTCTCACACCTCATTTTCATTACATAGGTTTCATTAACCTCTATACAATATTTTTCATTATACAAAGTTTCGTCAGAAAAACCAGAGTAGAATTGAATTCTCGAAAATTCTTCGTGTATATGTTTTATCCATCTTAACCAACCAATGCTTCCAAACGGTTGGTAACCATCTTTAGGTTGGGCATTTGCAAAACTTCTATGTCCACCACTGACATGCCCGGTGAACCTCATTAGAATACCCACACCATTGTCAAACTTTTTATTGCCCTCCGAAGTATCAACCCGGTTTATTGTAACCGGAACCATTACCTCGTAATCCTGCCAGCTTTTATCTCCAATTAAAAATATTCGGTCATAACCTGAGTGTACTGTTCTTAAGCCATTTTTTTCAATTACCCATTCGCCATCCACATACTGTCCCACATCTTGTGGATCTACTACATTTCCCCAATCAATTTCAACCGGTAAAGGATAATTTGTTGAAGAGTTTTTCTCAAGTGAGACTAAAATTGATCTTATATTGCCTTTTATATCCTCTGCACTTAATATGATTTTATTTATTCCAGGATTAAGTTTTTTAATTGGGATGTCTGCGTTAAAGAAGCCATCTCCAGCATTGCGTTTAAAACCATAACGCCCTCTGCCAATTGATAAATTAACCGCTGCTATGTCATTTAAAAAATACTGTAATGAAACAATAGAATCTGGTCCACTTACTTCACCCATTAGGTTGAAATCATCTTGAGCATCTCCAAGGTGACCTACTTTTTGATGAAGTCCGTGCCAGACACGAATAATTGGTTCACTTTGCACTGTGTGAAAATAAGTGAGATTATTCCAATAATTATAATTAAACATTTTTTTTCATAATTTATTACTTTGAAGAATTTTTTACAGGTTTTGTCCATAATTATTATCAACCAAGTTAGTTTATTTCTAAATAATCTTTGTCAGGTAAAAGTCCCATTCGTTTGCAATTTGAGAATTCCTTTTTTTGCACCCTGAGCAATTTCTTTGCTTCTTATGCCAATTTCGCTAATATTTTTTCATCTGCTTTTTCTATTACAGTAACAATAATGCCGTCCTCAACAGAAACAGCAATACCAATATTAATTTCTCTTTTAATTGTTAACTGTGTTGATTCAACATGTGCATTTATCTGAGGATATTTTCTTAATACTTTTCATACACCAGAAATTAAAATATCATTGATTGAAATTTTATTCTCTTTTACCAAGTCATTATTTTTCTTTAGGCGCCAATCTAGCATGCTGGTTACATCTACATCCAGAAACAAATAGAAGTGTGTAATATTTTGCTTGCTTTCCACAAGTCCGCTGCAATTGCCTGACGCATCTTTGTATAATAAATAACTTGATCTTATCCAACTGGATGACTCTCTGAAGCCGATTTTTCAGCGAGATTATTGATTTGAGATCCTTTTTCATCAATGGCCCTTTGAACGTCTTCGCGTCCGATACGCTCATTGGGGCCCGTACCCTTAACGCTCGTCAGGTAAATCCCATTCTCCTTTGCCATCCTACGGGCAACCGGAGAAGAAATTACTTTTTTGTTAGATTGTACAAGCTCTACTGTTTCTTCCTTTACAACGTCATCTGTTTCAAGCGAACTTTCCACCATTGCAGATGAGCTTTCGCCAGGTTCATCGAGCACTTCACCAGGTTCACCGATATAAGCGATCGGCTCCGGTACTTTTGCCACATCACCTACATTATACAAAAGTTTTATCACAGTACCTGGTTCAAATGTCTCCACCTCAAATGAGGCTTTATCAGATTCTACAACTGCTAAAATATCACCTTTTTTTATACTCTCATTTTCGGCAACACACCACTCGGTTATGATAGCTGTTTCGAGATCCTGTCCGACTTGCGGCATGTTAATCGGTTTGGCCATTATTTTCCTTATTATTAAATTTATATAAAGAGTTTTAGATTATATGATTCTTGGAAACAGAATTAGTGGAAGGTTCGTAGACTCCACTATTCTTACCGCGTTAGCGTTAAAAGTATAGTTATTTTTATTAAATGTCAATATGCTGGAAACTTATCTATTGGATTTTAGATTTTAATTGAAAATTCTCTGGGTACCAGAATAGAAATCTTTTGGGGATTCAAGGGAGGACATAAATATTCTATTTAGCTTTACATATTTGCTGGGATAAATACTCGCCCTTTAATTTTTTTTGAGATCCATATTACATGAAGTGGGTGTCCAGGTACAAAGATTAGAACGACATAAATAACAAGACGATTTGAATTGATTATCTCGAACTTGGAGTTTTAGCAATTTAATTATTATCATAATTATATTTTAAAAGTTTTATCTGGCCACTACAAAAAAACTATATGTATCACCAAGATAAGTCGATTTTTCTATTTCCAAAATCTCCCCTTTCTCACAATAAGGCACTCCTGTAACTGAAAAAACCGGAATGTCTTCATTTAGACGAAAAACTTCTTTCATTTCACTACAAATAGTTTTTGACTGAATCATTTGTCTTATTCAAGTAAGCACATGACCATAATCTTTTTCGTAAATATCATATAAAGATTCTTCAAGATTTTTGTTGTCAATATTCGGACAAAGTTTCGTTGAGATAAAACGCTCTTCATGCATCATTGGTATGTTATCGGCAAATCTCAACCGAATAATTTTTATAACAGTGTCATTTATTTCATATGTTTGGTGATTAATACAATCGTCATTTCCGCCTTTGAAACTTTCAATTCCCAAAAGTTTTGTCGAAGGACCGTGTCCGGCTTCAATCATATATTTTGTAAATCCAAATATTCGCGTTACTGATCGCTCAACTTTTTCACCTTGTACAAAGGTTCCTTTTCCTTTTATTCTGGAAACTAATCCTGCTTCTTCCAACTCTAACAAAACCTTTCTGGCTGTTGTATTACTCACCTGATACTTGGCAATGATTTCATTTTCTGATGAGACTTTCATATCTGGCTTTAATGTACCATCTTCAATCATAGATTTAATTTTTTCGCTTATTACATAGTACTGTAATACTTCAGACCCTGCCGGACAATAATATGTAAATTCTAAGAGACATAAATGGAGGTCCGGCAATGAATCAAGAAGTAAAAGATATCCTTAATCACAGGCGTAAACTTACAGTATTAGAATATGCAAGACTATGTGGAAGCAACACTACAGGCTGTCAGGAATTTAATGTGACTCGGTCCACTTTTTATGACTGGAAAATAGCTTTTGAAAAGGAAGGTAAAACCGGTCTATTAAGAAAAAAAACCAATCGCCAAAAATCATCCCAGAAAATTAAAACAAAAAGTTGTCAATTAAAATCGCAAAGTATACTGGGGTACCCCAGTATACTTTGTTGCTTTTAGATCAAATGTGTTAACACATGGTTAAGACAACTCAATTTAAGAAAAACATATCTACGAGGTTCGTGGAGAATAAAATATTATCTTGAACGATACGATGACATTATCATTTCCGAGTCAAGTGTTACCAGAACTTTAGTAAAATATAAAATTAATCGTCTGCCAAAAACAGCATCAACAAAAACACTTCACACCAAGCGATACAGTAAGGGCACCCCTGGACACCATGTGTGGTGGATGTTAAGTTCATCTCGCTTTTGGATGCAGATCGAAAGCGGATAAGACTTTTTCAATACACTACTATTGATGATGCTACCAGAATACGTGCTTTAAAAATATATTCAAAGCATAATCAACAAACTGCCATTGAATTTATTGATTATGTGGAAAATAAATTTCCCTTCCGGATACATACAATCAGAACGGATCGGGGGCATGAGTTTCAGGCAAAATTTCATTGGCATGTGGAAGATAAGGGAATAGACATATTTATATTAAGCCACATTCACCACAACTTAATGGAAAAGTTGAACGGTCTCATCGAATAGATCAGGAGGAATTTTATCAGTTGTTGACCTATGTTGATGATGTAGATTTGAATAAGAAATTGGAAACCTGGGAACAGTTTTATAACTTTCACAGACCACATGGATCATTTGAAGGTAAAACACCTCATGAGAGGCTTAGGTCTATCTTAAGTTAAAGGCATTTTTGTCCGGCAGGGTCTGAAGTATTACAGATTGAGATGATAAAACCGGTGAGTAACAAATATCACCCGGTCAATCCGGAGTCTGTAGATGTTATTGAATGGGTAAAGAAAGAGAAACCGGAACTATATCAGCAGATGTTAGATGGAGTGGAAATTGGCTTTCCGAGACTTGCAAAGGAATTCCGGGATTTGAATTCCAAAAATCAGATCAACCAAGATAGAATGATAATCATTGATTTTTAGAGAGTATCTATGTTAACAATCGACAGTGAGAAAAATAAGCAATCGGTGATTTTATACGTTTCTTTGGCAAGCATTCTCTTTTCAATTTTCACCTCATGCAGCAATGACAGTTCACGGATTCTACATTCTGAAGAATTTAATCGGTCCAAACTGCCGGGGGATATGTTCATTGAAGGGTCTCAAAAAGTTAAAGTAGAAAACGGGCGTCTGATTGTTGATGCCATCCAGCAAGTTCAGGGAGACATTGGCATGTGTACAATATGGCTGAACAAAGAATTTTCAGGTGATTTAAAAGTTGAATTTGATGCCTGCGTTTTATCATCACCCGGTGATAAAAACAATATTAATTTTTTCTTTCTGTTCTCAGATTCGAGCGAAAAATCATTATTGGAAACGACAGGGGATCGAAAAAACGCTAATTACAAAAAATATCATAAATTGGATGGATATGTGTTTACATATTTGGCAAATGGAAACCCTGATACAGCCAGATTCAGGCTTCGTGATGATCGCGGTTTCCATGTATTGCAGGAAAATTTTGACTACGAATGCCGACAAAACAAAATTTACAGAATAGCAGTTACAAAAATCGGAAATAAATTAACCTATTCCGTGGATGGTAAAACCTTTTTAGATTGTATTGATGATAAATACAATGACGTTCATAATAAAGGATTGATTGGCTTCCGTACCTGGAAAACCAAATTATGGTGGGATAATATAAAAGTATCTCAATTATAATCTGAAACAAATAGGATCTCAATCGTTAAAAAACAAAATGTAAATCGTCAAAAACTCTCGGACTAAAATTTCGATTTTTCTAAGAGATACTTTCCTTTAAATTAACCTTAAGGAAAGGAATTAAAAATGACTGGTAGATCGAAGTCCGAAAAGATAGTGCGAGACATCAAAAGACAAACCCGCCGCAAGTATTCTTCCGAAGATAAGATCCGCATCGTATTAGAAGCTTTGCGTGGTGAAACATCCATTGCAGAACTTTTTCGCCGAGAGGGCATAAATCCTAATATGTATTATCGCTGGAGCAAGGATTTTTTAGAGGCCGGCAAAAAACGACTTGAAGGAGATACCGTCCGTGAAGCTAACAGTGACCAGGTTAAATCATTACGTGAAGAAAACAACCAGTTAAAAAATGTGGTCGCAGATTTGTTTTTGAAGAACAGAGTGTTAAAAAAAAGTCTGACCGGTTCGGAAGACCATATGGACGATTTATGAGATACAGCCAATCAGAGAAAATGGAAATCATCCGTATGGTTGAAGAATCAAACCTTCCGGTAAAAAATACGCTGAAAGAACTCGATGTGCCAAAGAGTACATTTTATGGTTGGTACCGCAGATATGAATCGGGCGGCTTCGATGGGTTGCAGGACAGAACTTGTGGTCCTAATCGATTCTGGAACCGTATTCCTGATAAAGAGCGTGAGAAAGTAGTAAAGTTGGCCCTGGAGTCACCAGAAAAAACGCCACGGGAATTAACTTTTGATATCATTGATAAAGAGGGGTATTTCATTTCAGAATCCAGTGTTTATCGCATTCTAAAGGCATTTGATCTGATTACCAGCCCGGCATATATTGTATTATCGGCAAGTGATAAGTTCAAACATCCCACCAGGCGGATAAATGAACTCTGGCAGACTGATTTTACATATTTCAAGATTACAGGTTGGGGATGGTATTATTTCTCAAGCATACTGGATGACTACTCACGATACATCATTGCCTGGAAACTATTCAGCACTATGTCCACCTCTGATGTCCAGGAATTATTGGATCTGGCCATAGCAAAAACGGGAGTGACGAAAATAAAGGTCAAGCATCGTCCCAGATTACTTTCTGATAATGGACCATGTTATGTGTCAGGTCAATTACAGGAATATCTTAAGGATCAGGAAATACATCATATTCGTGGACGGCCATATCATCCTATGACTCAGGGGAAAATCGAAAGATTTCATAGGTCGATGAAAAATGTAATAAATCTTGAAAATCATTATTATCCTTGGGAACTTGAGGAAAGGCTAGAGAAATTCGTTAATTATTATAATCATGAAAGATATCATGAATCTATAGACAATGTAACACCGGCAGATGTATATGCTGGCCGGAGAAATGAAATTCTGAATGAAAGGGAAAGAATAAAGCAAGAAACGTTGAAGAGGAGACGAATGAAAAACTTAAATAACTATGAAATGGAAATGGTTTGTAACTGACGAAAGTGTCTCTTAATTTAAAGCGATTTTAGTCCGAGAGTTTTTGACGATTTACATTACAGCCAATCCATAATAGGCCATTTTCGCTACATAGAATATCACTAATGAAATCTCCTCTAAGATTTGGCGCACTCTTAGATTTATTCGCGTATTGTTTGACTATTTCCAGATTGGCATCAATTTTAATTACACCCTGGCTAACGGTACCCAACCATATTCCATCTTTTTTATCATGGCAAAGCGTATTTATCCTCAATAATTTATCGTTATGCTTTAGAGAAATATGCTTAATTTGTTCTGTTTCAAAATCTATCTGATACAATAATCCATCTTCAGTGCCAATCCAAAGAAATCGTTCGGGGCTATTTTTGTCTGGATTAATAAATCCGATACTTCCTGTTTTAAAACCATTGGTATCACCGGGAACAGGTCTGAAGATTTTAAAGCTATAGCCATCGAAGCGATGTAATCCTCCAACGGTTCCTACCCAGAGAAAGCCTTTGTGATCTCGATAGATACAATTCACAGTGGACTGTGATAATCCTTGCTCAGTTGAAAATTGCTCAAATTTTAGTTGATTATTCTGGGCCAATGACGCCGAACAAATAATTACGCTGAGGATAAATTTTATAAATAATATTCTCATATTTTTATGATCTATATTATACAGGAGGGAGGCACTATAAGATAAAGATATAAAACACTTTACATAAAAACAACGAAAAAGAGGATGTTGTTGGAGTGAGGCTGAATTACTAAAATACCTCTGATATTTCCGAATTTATATACACCAAGTGTAATCACTTCAAATTTTATTATTCAAAAAATTCACCCCACCTCCCAAATAACCATAGTTACCCAGGCGCGGGAGACGCAAAAGTATGTGGCGAGATCTGCCGGATACCGGTGTGGTTATCTATGAGTAATTTTTCATGTTCCACTGCCCTGTTGGTGGTTATCAGTACCAGATTTTGGTAGGCACATTTAGAGATTCATAGATGATGATTTTGCTGAGGTAGAAGCGGTTTGCAGGTAGAAGTTAGGAGTTAGGAGTTAGAAGTTAGAATGTAAAATAGAGATTATGTTTGAAAGGCCGAAGGATTTCTTTATTGAAAACCTTTGGCCTTTTTGCCTCTTGGCCTTTCGCCTTTCGAGCCAGTGACAAAACCAGTAACAACCCGCAGTAAAAATTCTAAGCACTAATTTCTAAATCCTAAATAATCTCTAAATCCCAAATATCTTAACAGTTTTGGAATTTAAAAGATTATAATTTGTTTAGGATTTCGTGCTTCGGATTTAGAATTTGCTTCAACTA
>CAWCNS010000019.1:0-19824 GCA_963796965.1 Calditrichia bacterium | reverse complement strand
TGGAGCTTTTAAGGCGGCCAGATTCTCAACCATTCGATAATATGCTTAACTTTATCCTTTGGTCTCATCCAGTATTTTTTAGATCGTTTTAGCCAGGTACGGATAATTATTATTCACTTTATTGCCTCTTCAAAACCAAGTTGATTGCCATCATTAATTCATCACCAGTCACCGGTTTAACAAGAAGCCCAAAAAGATTAGTTATCGTCTCTCCCTTTAGTTTATCTTCTCTACCGCCAGTCATATAGATAGAAGGGATTTTAAATCTGGAACTTAATTCTCCGCCAGCTAAAAAACAGTTTATATCACCACTTAATCTCATGTCCATGAGTGCCAAGTCAGGCCTTTCTTTTTCTGCTGTTTCTATCGCTTCTATCCCAGTGGATGCCAATGTGCAGATTTCATACCCCATTGATTTTAGATCAAGATTCAAAACTTCAATGAATTTTTTTTCATCTCCAACAATTAAGATTTTAATAGCAGGCATTTCCTTTTCTCCTGATACATTGATTTGTTTACTTAATATTTTAGGATCTATTTCCATATTTAAGCCTTATAATATCATTCTAACCTCATCGATAATCTGCCAATGTGCGTCTATCTAAAACGCGCCGAACGGTTTGCCCTAATTCATTTTTAAGAAAAGGTTTGTTGGCAAAAGCATCAATTCCTATTTCTCTACCGCGTTTTTCGTCCATGTTCGGGTTAAACCCCGTGCAAAGAATGACAGGCAACTTGGAGTTGATTTTTTTAAGATTTATTACAAGGTCCTCCCCGTCCATTTTGGGCATGGTCATATCCGTAATGACCAGATCGAACGATTCATTCTTCACCTTAAACAGTTCGAGTGCTTCAATGCTGGATGTGCGTGTCGTTACCCTGTATCCCAAACATTCCAAAGCCTGTTTTCCCATCTTCACCAAAGCAGGCTCATCGTCAACAAGCAGGATGTGCTCAGAACCGTTAGGAATAACAACTGGTGCTGCATGCACAGGTTGAATGGACGTTTTGACCACCGGGAAATATACCTTGAATATGGTACCCTTTCCCTCTTCGCTGTACACAAAAATACCTCCCATGCAATCTCTGACAATACCATGCACCACGGATAGTCCCAGACCAGTTCCTTCGCCTTTTTGCTTGGTTGTGAAAAATGGATCGAAAATTTTATCACGCACATGTTCTGGGATACCAGTCCCTGTATCCTCAATTGTAAGCAAGACATGGGGGCCGGATGATAACCCGGGGTAGACTGCAACAAAAGCTGGATCGAGTGTGACATCTTTCAATTCGACATTCAGGTTTCCGCCAGTTTTTTGCATGGCATGGGAAGCATTGGTGCATAGATTCATTAGAATCTGGTGGAATTGTGAAGGGTCACCCATCACCACTGATTCACTGTCAGCATTAATAGAAAATTCAATGGTTGTGGGTATCGATGCCCGCAATAGCCTGCTCGTTTCCTCGACAATCGATTTCAACTTTATTGGTTTTTTTTCAATTTCTTCTTTCCTGCTGAACATCAATATCTGTTTAATGAGGTCTTTGGCCCTTATTCCGGCTGTCAAGATTTCCGACAGGTTATCGTGCATAACAGAACCCTCATCCGCATCATCGATGGCCAATTCAGCAAATCCGATAACAGAGGACAAGATATTGTTAAAATCATGTGCAATGCCGCCGGCTAATGTTCCTATGGCTTCAAGTTTTTGGGACTGCCGCAGCTGTTTTTCGTATTTACGACGGCCCTTTTCCCGATTTTTCTCTTCTGTGATATCATTGATGTGAGATATGAAATACAAAGGTTTGTGTTCTTCGTTTCTGACCAGGGCGGTGGATACTTTCGCCGTTATTGTATGACCTTTTTTATGGATATATCTTTTCTCAAACTTTGTATTAGTAGCATGACCTGCCAATGAATTTCTGATAACCTTGGGGCTCATCTCTTTATCTTCTGGATGGGCGATATCATTGACCGTCAACGTTTCGAGTTCCTGTTTGGAATATCCGAACATTTCGCACATGCGTTTGTTTGTCCGCATCAAGTTGCCTTTCGCGTCAACAAGACACATACCCTCATTTGAATTTTCAAAAGCCAAGCGAAACCTGTTCTCGTTTTCCCTGGCTTTATCATTGAGCTTTTTTTCTTGAGACAGGTCTTTAAAGATTCCTAAAACCAGGCGATCACCGTTTGTCTGAAAAGGTGATGCATGGATTTTAACCGGTACATGACTACCATCTTTTCGGACAATTTCACCTTCATAATCAGCCAAAGGCCCTTTTTTAAGGTGATTTTTAAAACCTGTGGTGTACTTATCCATATTTTCAAGCGGGTGCAGCTCCTTTTGATGCATTCCAACAATTTCGTTCCGCGTTTTTCCCATAAGAATTTGGGCTTGCGCATTGGCATCGATGATCATGCCAGTCTTCTGATCTGCCAGAAACGCCGCATCGCACAGGTTTTCAAAAAGATGCCTGTACCTTCTTTCGCTTTCTTCTGTTTTCACCAAAGCGGCCTTCTGATCTCGAATGTCAATAAACTGCTCAAGAATATGAGGTCTACCCTGATAGGACACATACGAAGCGCTCTTCAGTATGGGTATTTCCTGGCCGTTTGAGCTTTTCAGGATTCGTTCTGAATGATCTATGTTTTCGCCAAGATCCAATATCGGGCATCGATCAACTTCTGCAGGGCATATCACTTCATTGCAAACACTTTCGAAAAGGTCTGATTTTGAATATCCACTTAGTGACTCTGTCTTGTGATTTATGTATGATATTTTACGCGTCTGCTGGTCGACCAGCATGATTCCGACAGGGCTGTTGTCCAAGATCGATTGAATTTCTTCATCTTTTTTAGCCAATTCCCGAGTTGTTTTCGCATTGGCAGAAATTTCATCATTAAGACGCTGATTTGCTTCAGCAAGTTCTTTTTGGGTGTTTTTCAAAATTGTTTTGTCTGAAAGCGGATTTGGTTTCATTTGTCCACCTCATCTTGTACCACCTGGGCCTCGCTGTATCGATCCAGTCCAGCCATATTTTCAAGAAGGTCAAAAAGGTTGTCATCGTCAGACTTGCTGATGAAATTGAGTGCTCCTAAGCTGAGGGCTTTTTCTCGATACTCGGGATAGGAGAAACTGGTGAAAACGATTACCGACGTCTTTATTTTTTTTGAACTCAATTGCTCAAGGACATCGAAGCCCGTACCGTCACCCAATTGAATGTCAAGGATGACAAGGTCCGGGGTCTTTTTTATAAGCTCGCTAAGCGTTTCGCTGCAGCTCCCTGCCTCATGGATTTCGCTGATGCCCGCTATATCGGAGAGACGCGCCTTGAGGCTTTCTCTCAAAGGCTTTGAATCGTCTGCAATAAGTAATTTCATTTAATCCCCACAAATTGGAATTGATCTCTTGATCTCATGATGTTGATCTCAATATAGATCCTGCAAGATGTTTTGTGTATCGGTGTTTCAATGATATTTTTGTCGAAATTTTCCGGCTATAATGTGTAGTGAATTTGCGAATTGTATGTCATGGTTTGTTCTACAGGGTGTCACATTTTCAACGACAAGGGGTAAAGAAGCCGGATTGAATGGAAGTGTGGAAAACGATTTGGAAGGTCGTGATGGCGTTTGTTAGATCAGTCGATCAGTTTATTTTTGATGACATAGTTGGTGATTTCGGCACTGTTTTTCAGACCGGTTTTTTCCAGAATCCGGGATCGATAGGTGCTGACGGTTGAAATGCTCAGGTTGAGTTTTGAGGCAATGTCGCTGACACTTTTTCCTTGCCCGATCATACGCATGACCTGGTACTCCCGATCCGAAAGTTTCTCGTGGGCGGATTCATCAAAATCAATTTCCATGGCAAACGCCAGTTTCTCGGCAAGAGAGGGAGTAATATATTTTCCACCTCGATGGGCCTTGTGGATGGCTTCGATGATGTGTTCCTCATCGGTTTCTTTGGTGAGATAACCGGCAGCTCCGGCTTTCATCACCCGCAGCGCAAACTGCTCCTCAGGGTGCATGCTCAGCATGATGACAGGCATCTTGGGTTATCCGCTTTGATTTGTTTCAATACCTCCAGACCACTTGTGCCAGGCATCGATATGTCGAGCATCAGGACATCGTAATGGCTCTTTGACAACAGATTCAAGACTTCGTTGCCATTAGCGGCTTCTCCGGTAACTGTCATGTCCGCATTGTCCTCAATGGTCTGTCGCAGGCCTTTTCTGAAAATTTTATGGTCGTCCGCAATTAATATTTTGATCATTTTATGCCTCTTCAGATCAAAGGGTCTCAACTCGCTCTAATGGGAAAACAGCTTTAATAGCCGTACCACGCTCCTTACGGCGAATGATCTCGAATTTTCCATCGTGTGCGAATACACGCTCGCGCATGCCGATAATGCCAAAAGATTGTTTCCCATCGATTGTATTCATGTCGATACCTGTTCCATCATCCTGCACTTTCAATACAATAGACTCGGAATCTTTGACCAGCGATATCCAAACATTTTCCGCCTGCGCATGACGAGAAACATTGGTCAGCGATTCCTGGACAATCCGATAAATAGAGGTTGCAAGATCTTTATTCACATCAAATTCCATTAAATCAATCGTTAAACGGATATTGAAGTCGCTGCGTTCGTTGACTTGATCCGTGTACCAGCTCAGTGCAGGCGCAAGCCCAAGGTCATCCAAAAGACCCGGTCGCAAATCGCTACACAGCCGTTTGACGGATTGAACGGTATTGGCAATAAGCGCTTTCATCTCTCCTATCTTCTCAATGATTTTTCCCTGGTCAGACGACAATCGCTTACCAATCCAACCCAGGTCCATTTTCAAGGCGGACAGGGTTTGTCCGAGATCGTCATGAATCTCGCGCGCTATGGAAATTCTTTCCTGTTCAGTGGCATTCTGCAGATAAGCATTTAATCGGCTTAGCTGATCTTTGTATTGTGTAAGTGATTCTTCCGATATTTTTTGTTGAGTGATGTCCTTAACAACGCCAACAATTTTTATCGGATTTCCCGATTCGTTTTTAATGATTTCGGCAATGGAATGGATTATGGTTTTTCTATCGTTATCGCCTGCATAGACCTCATACTCAATGTCATAAGGTTTCTCTTGTTCCATGAGGTCTTCGAGAGCCTGATGAACTCTGTCACGTTCGACTATCCGGCTTTCGACATCTTCTACTGAAAGTGAATCGACTTTTTGATCCAGACTGAACAAACGTTTAGCCTCTTCGGATCCCCAAAAAGTTTCAGTCACGATATCATATTCCCAGTTTCCGACTTGCCCCATTTTTTGTGCTTTGGCGTACCGGTCCGTATTTGTTGTTAAAGCTTTTTCGATTTGTATACGTTCCGTTATGTCTTCAAAGGTTGTGTATACCTGGTAGGGTCTGCTCTCTCCCTTTCTAAACTGCGGAATTGCGTTGATATTTATCCAGACATAGTCTTTGATTACAGGATTAAAAACACCCATTATAGTATTCTTTACGGGCTCACCGGTTTTTAAAGCCATTATTGATGGGTGCTTGCTTCCTGGAAGCTCTGAACCGTCCTCATTTATTGTCTTCCATATTACGCTTTCTGATGTCTGGTTTTTCATTTGATATAGCGGTTGCCCCAATATAAGCTCAGCAGCGGGATTGGCTGATATTATATGGCCATCCGCATCTTGATAGACAACACCTTGCGCCATTGTTTCATAAAGGGTTCGGTATTTTTCTTCGCTAACTTTAATTTCCTCAAATTGTTCTTGAACAATGAGTGCCAAATCCTCCTTGGATTTTTTTAAAATGTTTTTTAACCGTAGATCTGTATATAAATAGTTCTCGAATCTTTTCCTGAAGACAATCAAAATAAAAAGCATTGCCGGCGAAAAAGAAGCGCCTAATACGATTTTGTTTTTTATCCCTCCAATAATAACAGCGCTTAAATCCGGAAAAAGCCTGAAATTAATTAATGGAAATAAAATACCGTCCAAGCAAAGCAAAATGATAAAAAAGATAGTAAAAAGAAGAATGGTTATAAAAGATTGTTTGGAGACTTTTTTGATTTTCTCAAATACAAATAAAAACAATACCAGTTCGGTTATAATCAGAATCCCGCCTACGAGCATCATTGCAGCTGAACTTGAGAAAACTTTTGGAGAGACAGAATTTGGGTTGATAAATTGCGGATTTGACAGGAAGGCATATATCGAATTGAAAAGAAGGTACTTAAAAATATTTACAACGATTACCAGTTTTATAATGTTTCTGGCTATCGCGATATCTTGTTCCAATACCACAAACAGTATGGACGTCATCATGAAGGCTGCATATGCGATATTGCCTCCTGAAATTCTGATGGTATCTGTAAGCTGAATGGCCCAGACCTGACCAAGGAGCCCGCCGAAACCAAGGACAACACCAAGGTATATGTAAAATAGATTGTTTCGAAAATAGGTTTTGATGGTGGCAAAATAAAAAGGAAAAATAGAAAAAAGAACGACCTGTGAAAAATATAAAACTATCGGTTTATCCATGGTCGATCCTTTGTATTCTGTAAATTATATCTTTTTGCCTGTTTTTGTAAAAATCATGTATTCTTTCGTTATGTGTAACACCCACCATTCTCAACCATACTCGCTGTATACTTGAGTTTCCAAAAACCGAAAAACTCAGCCTTTCTTGCATTATTGTTAGATGTTATCGAACTCAAGAATAGTGATGCTATTGTGAAGATCAAAAGAAAAATGATCAGGCGTGTCGAGATGTGTTTGAAAATCAGAGCAGGTACAAGCCTGATTCATGATTTAAGACACAATATCAGGAAATTATTGAAACCACAAGATATGGTTATTTTAATATCGATGCAGAAGATGTGATATGCTCAAATCGGCAGCCTGAAAAACAAATATCAGCCGGTTATGATGCATGGAGAATATCGTGCCCTAAGTCAATGCATAATCTATCAAAAAATCTAATTTTTCGGCAAGCGAAAAAGCTGTGATACCATCAATTCTTTGCATACCCGGTGGTTACAGATAGTTGATATCAATTCACACATCAATGAAGATGGTCAATGGTATTTTACGAGTCCCTAAAGAGTGGGATAAATTCCTTGCTGTCGAGCAAAAGGCTAATTCATTGACCAGGGACAATCTCTAAGGTAACTCGCACAATTGTTTAAATCATTGATATATCAATGGGGTGGTCAATGGTAGTTTTCGCCCCCCCTAAAAGGCTCTGGTTTTTTAATATAGCCAATCAATACGGTGCAACCAACGAAAACATAGCTGAAGCCTTTGGAATATCAATAGGGTTACTGAATCAATGGATCAAAGACAACCCCGGATTAAACCAGGCCATAAAAGAAGGCCGGGACAATTGGGACACCGGGAAGGTTGAGTTGACCCTGTTACGAAGGGTAATGGGATATGAATATCAAGAGGAACGGACAAGGGAAGTCCAAGTTGCTGGAGTTGATGCTGATGGTGTGGCTGTGGCTCACTCGTTATTACCAATCAATTTGTCCAAAAACGCCCTTGTGTCGTTGTGATGCCCATCCAATCGTTGCATATAGTAATGTATAAGCTCCATGTTCTTTTCCCCAACCGATATATGATTTGTGCGTGTGTATTTGCATCAAGCAATCCGGTATCTTTGCACTGGGTAAGAAAAGAATACTGGGCAAGAACATCAAGAATAGTTTTCTCTGCTTCTGTTAAGGCCATTTTTTCAATCCTTGAAGGGTTGAAACCTTTTTTCTTGTATATTGGATTAAATGTCTGACAGAATTTTACTATTTCCAGGTCACAAATATATCAAGCTCATTATAAAGAGTACACAGGGCAAGATCAAAGTACATCATATCATCAATGGGCTTGGCCCAGTCAATTCGGAAATCATCAATGCGTTGTGATTCCGGGATTCGATATTCCTGTGGAGTGTTGAGGTATTGAATAATTTGTTCCCGGATCTTTTCATCAGGAAAGGTTACTGAATAATTTACAGGTTTAGTATCATCGAATTCAATCTTACCTTTCTTTCCAAACCCTTTGATATCAACGGTTGGCATATTGACCTCTCTTATCGTGAATTACGTCGGTCTATCAACGATGATACATGAACATTTTCCCACCCCCTAAAAGGGTTGGTATCAACGGTTGTAAAAATAACGGTTGTACTAATATACCACTTCAATGGAGATTTCGATTTTTCTTTATCCAATTGTTCAATGTTGCTGGAGTGCACCCGTATTTTTTGGCAATGTAGTTTTGTCGCGTTCCCGCCTTCAACATTGCCTGTATCTCCTCTCGGAAGGGATCCAACTTACTTTTGCCCGGACCTTTTGGACGTCCCAACTTGACCCCAGCTTTCTTTAATGCGGTCAATGCTTCCTTGGTTCGTTGACTGATAAGATCCCGTTCAATCTCAGATATCATTGCGAAGATGTTCAAGAGGATTTTGCTTTCGATTGTATCGTTTAATGCCCAACCACCTTTGACAGCGTAGACACTGATGTCCTTTTTTTTGCACTCCTTCATTATTTCCAGGATCTGAATGTTGATCGACCCAGCCGGGATAATTCGCTAACAATCAGGTTGTCGCCAGCCCCATTGTTGAGATCGTTGTTCCCAGTGCTCTTTTTCGCCAGTCTTTAGTACCGGATACTTTCTCTGTTACCCATTCAACGTGGCCCAATTCTTTTTCGTTGGCAAAATAGGTTATGTCCGCCTTGTTCTTTTCAAGATCCTGGTCAACCGTTGATACCCGGAGATAGCCAATAGTCTTTTTCTTCTTCGTCTTATCATGATGGCAATCTTTTGTATTTTGGAGTTAATATGAAATATTGTTATTATTATATATATTATTCGATAAAAGTAAATAGTTTTTATCGAATATCAATATCAGTATATACGTTCCTTTTTATCAAATATATATTTTGGGCACTCATTGATGATAATATACAGAGATAACGTAGACCCTATATTTTGATATTTTAAATGAGGATGAATAATCAAAATAAATTATTAGGTTGTTGTTCATTGACATATGTAAGAACGCTATGATAATTTTATAAAATTACTAAATAACCCGCTAAGCTAAATATGGGATGGCCATGAAATAATCCACTAAAGCCCTGGTTCTCAATAAGAGAATCGGGGCTTTTCTTTTTCACGAGGATAAGGAGTTTTTCAGATGGATGATATACATGTATGGGTTGTCCGAGTCCCCAAAGGCGAGGGTGTGATTGATAGGGTCATAAGTAAGGGGATGGTTGCTATTAGGTTTGGTGTAACTGAAAGTATAAAAAACATATTCGATAAAGAAAGCATCAAAGATTTATATCGATCAAATCAACCAGAAGCAACTGAGTACAAAGTTGGTAGTGCTGCGGGGCAGCTTTATCGATTCGCTCACGAAATATCAGTTAATGATATTGTCCTAACACCTGATAGAGTTAATCGAACTGTGCTTCTGGGAAAGTTATCGGTGAATATGAATTTATTCCGGACGCTATTAAAGAAGGTTTCTCGCATACAAGAAGAATTGATTGGATTGGCATCTTTTCACGTGATTTGATGAGTGACTCACTAACTAATAGCATGGGAGGATTAACTACTGTTTATAATTTGGATAGTCAATATGATGAGATAGTTGAATTGATGAATAAAGTATCTAAACAGTCGAGTAAATAAAAAGATATCAAATCAAGAATATGACCAGAACGGCGAATTAAAATTATTAAAAGCAATAAAAGACAAATTTAATGAATTTAGCGAAGATACTTTTTATAAATTAATTCTGGAAGTGAGACGAAAACACTCACCAAAGATAATTAAGCTTCTTTCCGATATCGAAAATTTGGACGTTGAAATTTTCAATCAAGAAGTTTGGCGATCAGATAGCGGGAGTACATTGAATGGTCAAGAAATGGGAACAGGTCTGTTATATCTGAATAAACGACCGAGCCCAGAAGAGGTGGATAAACTTATAGAAGCATACGACAACGGTGACCTTGAACTACATGGTAATCAAATATGGGGTGCGGGCAGCAAAATATATTTTCCACGCGAAAAAGATAATTCGATAAAATTAAAACATATAAAAAAAGCCTCGGAAATCCTAAAAGATGAAGCGCTTAGGCCAATGGAAAAGGCTAAACGTATAATGAATATCCCTGGATTTGGACCGAATATTGGCACAGGGCTTGTAATGGTATTTCACCCAAATGAATTTGCGATTTATAACAAGCAATCAATTGAAGCTTTAACAAAATATGTTGGCTATGATGCAAGCTCTTTAGAACAATTTCAAAAAAGTGTCCATCGATTGAAAGAAGAACTTGGCGCTGAAGATTTTTTAGAGCTTGATTGGTTTCTTTATATTTTGAATCAAGAAGGCCTTCCACCGCCAAAAGAAAAATCGATTTGGTGGGTTAACCAGGGAGCATCATTATCTGCTGAATTAAAAGATAGCTTTATTTGGGCTCCCTTAAAGTCAAAAGATGGAAAATCTATTTATCATTGGGATACTTTAAAAGAGATACAAAAGGAAGATATTATTCTACACTATGCAAATGGATATTTGCGATATGTAAGTGTGGCAGAAACAACTGCCACAATTGAAAAAAAACCTCATTCACTTGAAAGCCATGATTGGGAAGAAGACGGTCGAATAGTACGTGTTAGATACCATGAGTTAGATCCTCCGATTTCTCTTGTTAAATTTAATCAGAATGTTCTCAAACTTAATATTGAACATGGACCGATCGATACAACTGGTGGCATTAAGCAGGGTTATCTTTTTCGTTTTAACGAATCTGCGTTATTAACTATCCAAAACTCTCAAAAAGAAACAAGATGGCCAGATTTTGCTAAGGTATGGAGCACTGATAAGTTAACTGCAATGGGAACTGAAGACAAATCTTCGAAGGGTGATAAAAAGGATATAGAATTGTCAGTAAGAAGTTGGTCAAGGCCAGAAAATTAGATCAGCTAATTGGTATAAAGAAAGTAGACCTTTCAGTTTTCAAATATGGGACACATATACCAATTCCCTTTCATAAGTATTTTGAAGCCGCTAATGATGGTGCTCACGTAGATCGTGGTCACTCAAAAGATATCAAGCTAATATTTGATGACAAAATATTCGATGCAAATCTTAGAAATATTAAACGGACTAATCTTGATACTGACACACTTCAGCTTCGCTATGACAATAATACCGATCTAAAGGAATATTTAAAGAATGAATTTAGTCTAACTTATCGGATTACGGACATAAAAAAGAACGCATTTCCAAGAATGTTGATCCGGAGCTATTGCGTAAAAGCATTGAATTTATGGAGTTTTATCAAACAAAAATACCATTTGAATACAGAGTTGAATTAATAAAATCAGAATTAATCTGAAATTGAAATTGAAGAATTGCTTTCTGCATCTGACCTTCCAGAACCATTTGATAAGATATTTAAACTCGAAACGATGCAGAATGGGCACTTAGATACCTGGGAAAGATTCTTAAGTTTCCTTGGCGTTAAAGATGCTAATGACCCCCGTGTTGCCATTACCCTTTCACATAAAGGTCGGGTTTTACGACTGAATTATGGGAATTGGGCTGTTCTTCAATTTTACGGACCTGAATATTCAAAATATGATTTGGGAATCGCTCTTTTTGATGACCAATTTGATTTACTGATGATTTTCAAAAATGGGACCCCTTTAAAAACAGTGAACCCAGTATCTCGGTTTTTGAATTACCAATTGAGATCTTACAATCCCCAAATGAGAAATTTAAAGATCGAGTTATAAAAGACACATTTGAGAACATTTCGAAAAGATTTATTAACTGGAAAATAAGCAACTTAAGAAAATACAATATTCAGAAATAACAGAGGCCATTTTTGATCCAGATAAAATTTCCCCATTACTTTCTGAAGGGATTCCGACTTTTAATATTCCCTCGTATTGGATTTTCCAGGGTAACCCGAATATTATTTGATGTCATTCAGGGCATTGGAGGAAAACAATTTAACCACATGGTCTGTAGCTGCCCATAAAAAACGAATCAAAAAGGGTGATAAATTCATTTTGTGGATTACTGGATCAAATTCGGGATGCTATGCGCTCGGGACAATTACAACTGATGTTTACAGAGGATATGACAGCGAAGATCAAGAACAATACTATATGGAGGATGGAGAAAATATTGAAATAGATCGATGTGATTTAGCTGTTGATATTTCACTTGTTGATGATCCAATATTCCATGCTGAAATTAAATCAAACCCAAAACTACAAAATTTGAAAGTTGGATATCAGGGAACAAATTTTTCAGCTACTGAAGATGAATTTGAAGAAATATTACGTATAGTATCAGATCGCGGCATTGTTGAACCTCCCCCAAAAACAATCAATGAAATTATTCCATTGGAACATATATCCAATATCACCGGAATTGATAATACCGAGCTTCAACGTTGGATACAAGCCATTAACAGAAAAAATCAGGCCATTATTTACGGTCCGCCCGGTACCGGCAAAACTTTTATTGCCAACCATATTGCAAAATATTTGATCGGTGGGGGTGATGGATTTTATGAACTTGTCCAATTTCATCCTACGTATTCATACGAAGATTTTATTCAAGGATTACGTCCATTAGTTAATTTAAATGGTCAACTTGAATACGCAATGATCCCTGGGCGATTTATTAATTTTTGTGAAAAAGCGGAAGAATGCATAGGCACTTGCGTATTGATAATTGACGAAATTAATCGTGCCAATTTATCCAGGGTATTTGGAGAATTGATGTATTTACTTGAATATCGACGATCAAAAAATACCTATTGCGTCAGGTGGAGAACTACGCATACCGGAAAATATTAAAATTAATTGGAACAATGAATACCGCAGACCGCTCAATTGCACTTGTTGATCATGCCTTAAGAAGAAGATTCGCATTTCTATCTTTGAAGCCGAATTATGAAGTATTGAAATCTTACCATGAAAACACCGGTTTTAATGTCAGTGGATTGATAAACATACTAAGAAAACTCAATCTACAAATAGCCGATCCTCATTATGAAGTTGGAATTACCTTCTTCCTTCTTGAAGACATATTTGATCAAATTGAAGATGTATGGCGAATGGAAATCGAACCATATTTAGAAGAATATTTTTTCGACCAACCAGAGAAGGTCGGAGAGTTTAGGTGGGGTAAAATCAGCAACCAAATACTATGATGGCAAATCAAAAACATCGGATTATTGAACTTCACGAATATAAGGCCAAATCAATCGAGCCTACTTTACTTTCCTATGAATTAGGCGACACCTTATGGCGTAACTACGATAATGTAGTCGATGTTGATTTCCCTTCTCCGAAAACTGACGGCAATTGGAAACTTATATCCAAAGGTTGGGTCGGACATATCCCCTTAGCAAAAAATTGTAGCATAACATTAAAACCTAAGGTCGAACTTACCAATATTTTCAGAATGCTTGAATACGCATATAGGTTGAAAAGTTTTAAATTTCTGAAAGGTATTACAGCCTGTAAATCTCTTGATGACTTTTACGAGCAACTGGCAAAAATACTCGCCCTACGAATATTGGATAGAAGTCGTAAAGGATATTATCGAAAATATATTCCTGAAAATGAAAGGTTGCCATATGTCAGAGGCCAACTGGATGTTAGAAACGCTATAAACAGACCTTGGGATGTAAAACTTAAGTGTACATATGAGAATCATACCGCAGATATTCCAGACAACCAGATTTTAATGTGGACATTGCATAGAATCGCACAAAGCGGCAGGTGTACAGACAACTCTCTTCCTGCTATTCGTCGATCATTTCGATCGTTACAAGGCTTTTCAAACCTAATCCCCCACAATTCATCGAGTTGCAAGTGCCGGATTTATAATCGTCTAAATAATGATTATTTATCTCTCCATGCATTATGTGCCTTTTTTCTTGATCAAGAAGGTCCAAGCCATGAAATTGGAAACCACTTAATGCTTCCATTCTTGATTAACATGCCCCGTCTATTTGAACTATTTGTCTCAGAATGGCTTAGGAAGAACCTCCCTTCAAATATTCTGTTGAAGTATCAAGAAAATGTTTCGATAGGAAATGATGACAACATACGGTTTAACATTGATTTAGTATTATATGATGCATCAACAGCAAAGGCACTATGTGTTCTTGACACAAAATATAAAGCGAAGTCTTCACCCTCCTCAGATGATATTGCACAGGTTGTTACATACTCAGAAGTTAAAAATTGTTCTGAAGCTGTTCTAATTTATCCTTCCAATATAACAGGACTACTTAGATGAAACTATAGGTGATAATAGAATTAGGAGTTTAGTTTTTTCTCTTGATGGTGATTTAGAAAAAAATGGTATGATATTTTTAGACAAATTACTTAATGCTCTTAATTATGCTGGGACACCTTCCTTTTTAAGACCTAATATAAGATTTTAAGTTTTTGAAAAAAGTAAGATAAAGGATGAACGCAAATCCGATGAGCGATAGTCAATGCAATCAGGATTAAGGATGTCAGATTTATCTCAGGCTTTTAAGGTGGGCAACCCGAATGAAATGTGTTTATTGTATTGAGGACAAACCCCTCTCCGCCTTTACTAAAGTTGAACATGTTATGCCTCAATCCTTTGGCTTGTTTACAAATAATCTCACTTTAGTGAATACAGTATGTGACGACTGCAATCAGTACTTTGGAGACAACCTTGAAATCGTTATGGCCAGAGACTCGTTTGAGGGGGCGTCCAGGTTCGAATTCGAGTTGAAAGCCCCGAAAATATTTCAAATCCCTTGGTAAGCGAAGCAGAATGACAATAAAGATTTCAGAAGGCGAATATAAAGGAGCTTATGTTTATAAGGAATATTCTAAAGAAAAAGATAACATCGTGATAAAACCTTTGCCTCAAATTGGTTTCTTGAAAAATGAACCGCCAGAGTACGAATACTTTCTATTAGATCAGATTCCACATAAAAGTTATCTGGATAATAATGGATTTGATTTGAAACATTCAAGATGCATTAGAGTTTTTGGTATTGATGTTGATACCGTACGCCAAATCCTATCTGAAAAAAAAATTAAGTTTGAATATCAGGGTAAGGCAGGTCCATCAGAAAACCATAAAGAGGATTTGCTTTGTGAAGTAGAGTATTTGATTGATAGTACCATTTTTGAACTGTGGCAAAAATAGCTTTTAATTATCTTACCTACTGGGAAGGAAGCGATTTCCTTTTACATCAATCCTTTGACCCATTGAGAAACTTCATTCGGTATGGCAAACTGACTGAATATCCTCTTGTGAGGGTCGAAAGCAATCCAATTTTAGGGGATGAACAAGTCGAAGGCAGGAGGCGCCTTGGGCATATAGTTACCGTAAATTGGGCTGCTGACAGAATATCCATTGTCTCCCAGATCTCGCTCTGCAATTGGGCAAACTATAGAATTTCTTTGGCCAGAAATTTCTCAGGTGAGATAAAAAATATTAGGAGCGGTCATCTCTTTAATGTAAACAATCGAAAAATACTTGATCTCGAAGTGAGGTCAATTAGCTAATATATATCATTAAACGGGACTTTTGCAGCCGATAGATTATTGCTGCGGCTTAAAATCGTTGTTATGTTATTCAGGGTTGGCGAAGAAAGTTGCCTGGGGGTAGCACCTCAAAATACTAATAAAGTGGGGATCACTTAATTACGATTATTGGTTGGTTTGGCTCTGAACAAAAGGAATTAGATAAGATATTTGATCAATATCTTCGGATTACGTAAATAATAGCATGTGAGTTTTAGACATTTGGTGATTCTTTGTGCCAATAACCGAAAAATGAAATTAGCAAAAACTTGGTGTTGTTATGAAGTTTATTACACGTAAAGGTTCACCGAATATTCCATTAGAACTGATTGAGGCACAAGAATCAGAGACCCTTGTATTTTTCTGCGGTGCTGGAGTTTCCTATTCAGCTGATCTGCCAGGATTTCGTGGGTTGGTCGATAGGGTTTACGACAGCCTTTGTGAAAATAAGACTGATTTAGAGGCAGAAGCAATAAAGACCGGATTCTATGACCGTGCATTGGGGTTGCTGGAGAAAAGAATCTTGGGTGATCACAAATCAGGTGTCAATCTTGTTCGAAAGGCAATTATTCAGGAGTTGACTATTGCAGATGGTGCTAATTTACAAAATCATCAGGCAATTTTACTGCTATCAAAAACAATAAACCAGAAGACACGTTTGGTAACTACTAATGTAGACCACGGATTTTTGAAATTTGTTTCACAAAGCGACATTGATGCCGCACCAAAGTTGCCTGTTCCTAAACCTTATAAATGGGCAAGCGTGGTGCATTTGCACGGAATAATTTCTGAGAAAGATCCAAACGGTGAAGAGTTAATTTTTACCAGTGGTGATTTCGGGTCAGCGTATTTAACTGAGGGCTGGGCAAGTAGATTTATTACTGAATTGTTTCGCAATTTTACTGTTCTTTTTGTTGGCTATAGCGTCAATGATCCGGTGATTCGTTACATGACAGATGCAATTGCCTCGGAGAGACTGCGTGGAGATAAAGTTTTTAAAAAACCTTACATATTCGCTGCCTCCAAACCATCTAAGTGGTCTGATACTGAGAAAATCTGGAAGGAAAGAGGTATTGAACCAGTCTTGTACTCATACAGACACAGTAATTTATATAACACTCTTAAAGAGTGGGGTAACTATGTTAGAGATGGATTGAATGCAAAAGCGCGAATCATTATTAAAGAAGCACCTTCTGCCCCACTGCCGCCTTATGACCAAGATCCAAGTGTGATACAGCTGATCGATGTGTTGTCCGAAAAAATAATACCCAATCAAGAGAATGTTACAGGTTACCCTGCAAAAGTCTTTAGTAAATTGGATAATCCTGCAGCACCAATTGAATGGTTACCTGTGCTCGATAGCAAGGGATTATTATTTATTGCTGAGAATCGTCACCTTGTATACCCAGTAACCTGGTCATCATATGAATCTAACCTATTAGGGCCTAATAAGATTTCATATGAACTGTGGCACTGGTTTTTGCACCATTTAGGGTCAGACACCCTCATACACTGGATTATTGATCATGGATCATGTTTGCATCCAGTTCTTAAAGACATCATTTCAAGACATATAAAAAGTGATCCGCCCAATGAACCATATTTTAGGTTCTGGAAAATAGTCACTTCAAATTTTGTAAAATGTGAAAGAGATCTTTTAAGTAACGGATATGGTCATGTCCGAGGTCTTGGAAAGAGATTGATCCATTGACCTTGTCTGAGTTTTGTAAGCAAATTGAGCCTTTTTTTAAGATTAACAAATCAATTGATATGTCTAGTCTCTTGCGTGATACAAATGAAGACCGAATTATAAAAAAGCCTCCATATGAAATTGAGATTGTGATCGGTCTTTCTGATTGGATGTAAATGAGTTAACCAAGTTGAAGGCGTATCCACGCCACTTAGTAAGTTTGTTGATCCCAATTTCCCATGCGCTAAAAAAAGCACTTGAATTCTGGGCTTTTGCTAATTTTAACAACGAAATATATGATCGTAGTCATTGGGACATGGCTTCGATTTCGCCACATTCACAAAATAGGCGTTATCGATCCTGGGTAATCTTAATTGAACTTTGTAGAGACTTGTGGGAGGCCACCTGGGAAGATAATAGAGAAAAGGCCCAATCCATTTTGGGTATTTGGCGTTCATTTAAATACCCATTATTTAGGCGTCTTACACTTCATGCTATGACTTTTGAGGGCCCAACAGAGTCCGATGTAAAGATTGATTATTTATTAGAAGATAACGGACAATGGCTTTGGGCTTTGGAAACACGCCGCGAAGTTTTCAGACTGTTGGCTGTTCTATGGCCTGAACTTAATAAAGCAACAGCTGTTCATTTAGTTAATACAATCCTACAAGGACCGCCAAGAGAGATGTATAGGGCCGATCTCACCGCAGAAGAGTGGGATCATATAGTTAAAAGCGATATCTGGCTAATGCTTTCCAAGTTGGATAGTTTTGGCGGAATCTTGCCTACGAATGCGACCGAAACACTAAAACAAATCAAATCAGAATATCCGAAAAGAGTTTTACAGGAGGGCGATCGTGATGAATTTAATGTTTGGATGGAGACTGGATCGGGTCATGAGGTTGACATAACAATTGATGAGATTTTCGCAAAAGATATTCCCGATCTTGTCGATGTTTTATCTCAGGAAAGCCAGCAATATGCTGAAGGCAGGTTAGGCCTCTTTAGAATTGGTTGTAAGGATAACAGTGATAAAGCTATTGAGACTTTAAAATATCTATCTGTCAGAGGCAATTGGGATAGAAATATTTGGCATGCTGGTTTGGTGGGACTTGCAGATAGCGATGATAACACCTGGGAGGAAATTGCACCATTACTTCAAGATGCAATGCCGGAATTTTATAGTGAAGAGGCATGGGCTATAGCACACTGGACCAATAATAATGTATCATCAATTAAATGTGGAGGACACGGAGAACATTATTTTGGGGTTATTTTTGAATTGCTTCTAAATAATAGTGTCTCGGATCGTGAAGAGCCAATTCGTGACGCTGTTAACTACGCAATCAATCATCCAATAGGTATTATTACAGAAGCGTTGATAGATAGACTTGGGGCCTGTAAGTTGGAATTTGGCGGGGGCATACCAGATGGGCCTTTGGGAGAATGTTTAAACAAACTGTTTTCGTCAAAGACTCGAGATTTCCTTGCAGGTAAAATAATTCTTGCTTCCCGTTTACATTACTTTCATACGATAGATCCTATCTGGACAGAGAAGAAACTTATTCCTTTGTTTGAATGGAAAGACTTAAAGAATGCTGCTTTGTATTGGCAAGGATATCTGTGGAATCCACGAATTTCAGCCGATTTGGCTTTTGCCCTTAAAAAACACTTAGCAAACGCGATAAAGAATGCAAATAAGATAGGAGTCAAGATAGAAAGACTGATTCAATTATTCACAATTGTTTGTCTGGAATTCCCAGATTTATATAAGGGAAAAGAACAACACGACGTGCTTGTTGATGCAGGGGCAGAGGGGTTTCGTTCATCTCGCAGATTTTTTCTGGCGTAGTATTGCGGGGGATCCAAAAAGCTCTAATAATTATTGGCAAAACCGGATTCAACCCTTTATGAATAGAGCATGGCCTGATCTGCAACATTTGTTTCGGAAAAAACATCAGAATACTTGGCCTTGATGGCTATCGAATTGGATGAAGCATTTATTGAGGCTCTTGAGTTTCTCCGGCCCTATATTAAACCTGTTTCAGATCTTTCTTTTTTCTTAGCTCACCTTAATGCCAAGAAATTGCCAGAGCAGCAGCCTATTGAGATACTTCGATTGCTTGCAATGGTGTTCACCAAAGATCAGCAATGGCCATCTAAAAAACTTCGCGAGGTGTTAAAACGAATACTACAGGCAGAGCCATCAATTGAAACCGACCCAGATTATAAGACCATTAACGATTATTTGATTGAAAGGAATCTTTGATTTAATATTTAGAAGCGGGACCATTTATCGGTTAGGCTTCCTATCTGTCGTAAAAGGAATGCCTTCTACTTAGGGACACTCGTGCGAAAAGTGAATAACATCTAAAGAGAATCATACCACCACACCATATCTCAAGCTTTAAAAAAGAAGTTAAGATACATTATGTCGAATAAGGTACTAATTAGCATTTTCTAACAAAAGTTAATCAGATATCAGCAATTTTCCATTAACATCATATATAATAACAACT
>CAWCNS010000018.1:0-13524 GCA_963796965.1 Calditrichia bacterium | reverse complement strand
AACATAACGATTAACAATACACAATCCATTCCCCCCTGTCTGTCCATATCAGCAAAATTTAATTCCCCCTTTTGAAAGGGGGTTAGCCACGAAGGGATGCCTTCGGCAGGGGATGTGTTTACATAATTTATGAGAGATTACACCTACCTCCCCGCCTTTCTAACCTTTGGCAAATTCGAAGCACTAATTTCTTGCCAAAGGCATCCCTTCGGGAAAATCCTAAACAATCTCAAAATTCTAAACTCCAAAACCCATCATTAATCGAAGCTGGTTTTTATTATTTTACTCCTTTGTTAATTGACCGAAAGATATGAGAGTATACGACAATAAAGTAACGGCGCGATTCAGAGGTTGTGTGGTTGTTTTCACACAACCTCTGAATCGCGCCGTTACATGTCATTATATGATCTTATTCATAATTATTAGCAACAGAGAACTTAGGAAATCCCACAATGAGTTGACCATGAAACATCTAAATCACATATCTCTAACCGAGTCTCTCCAATTCTTCCCACCGCGTATAAGCCTGATCCAAATCAGCCTGCAATTTTTTAAGCTGCTCTTTGCTTTTTTTTACTTCTTCATGGTCTTTATAAAAATCGGGCTGAGACATTTTCGTATGAAGTGCGGACATCTCCGTCTCCAGTTTTTCAATTATAGCCGGAAACGCTTCCAGTTCCTTGGTATCTTTAAAGGAAAGTTTAAATTTGCGCTTGGCTTTTTTCTCCTCCTGGTAGGCTTCTTTTTTGCTTTGCTTTGGCAGTGTTTCTGTAGCATCAGGTGTGGATTGGGACTGCCGTAGCCAGTCATCATAGCCGCCAACGTATTCCTTTACCAAACCATCTTCTTCAAAAGCATAGATGCTGGTGACTACATTATTTAGAAATTCCCGATCATGAGATATAAGCATTAACGTACCGTTAAAATTTATTAAAAGTTCTTCAAGCAACTCTAATGTTTCCGCATCAAGATCGTTGGTGGGTTCATCCAGCACTAAAAAATTAGTGGGTTGGGTAAATAATTTGGCCAAAAGCAGCCTGTTTCGTTCACCTCCGGATAGATTTACAATCGATGCTTTAGCCAGTTCTGGTGTAAAAAGAAAATTCTGTAAATAGGTGATGATATGGATCGTACGATCTTCAAAAAAAACCGTGTCACCATTGGGGAGGACATTCTCCCAAACCGTTTTACTCTCATCCAAGTGCCCGCGCAACTGATCAAAATAGGTGATCGCTAAATTGCTGCCATGGGCAACCGTTCCTGAAAATCCCGTAATCTTTTTAAGCAATATATTTGCCAGGGTCGTTTTGCCGCAGCCATTGGGGCCAATAATGCCAATTTTATCACCTCTCATAATCCGCGTATTAAAATCTTTTATTAAAGGTTTTTCATCATAACTGTATGAAATATTGCAGGCCTCAATGACAGATTTTCCGGAAAGACCGGCTCCGGATACCTGAATTTTCGCCGTGCCTTCTTTCTGGCGGCGTGCCTGGCGTTCTTCACGCATTTTTTTTAAGGCCCTTACCCGCCCCTCGTTTCTGGTACGGCGGGCCTTAATACCTCTTCGGATCCATGTTTCTTCCTGGGTAAGTTTTTTATCAAATTCTTTCCACTCTTTTTCTTCTGCATCCAAAACCGCCTGTTTTCTTTTTAAAAAGGTCTCATAGTCGCAGGACCAGTCCGCCAATTTGCCCCTGTCTAATTCGATAATGCGGGTGGCTAAGCGCTTTAAAAGCATGCGGTCATGGGTCACAAAAAGGAGGGTCATCTTCTGGCGCACCAGGAATTCTTCCATCCAGGTAATAGAATCAATATCCAGATGATTGGTAGGCTCATCTAACAACAGCAGATCGGGTTTTGATACCAGGGCGGCAGCCAGCATCACCCGACGTTTCTGACCGCCAGATAGCGTGTTGTATTGCCAATCGGCGGGCAATGCCATGCGCGAAAGGATCTGGTTAATCTCCTCAACAGCGCCCCAGGCATTGTGGGCATCCATCTCGTCATGAAGTTTGTTATAGGCTTTATGATCACCATCAGGATTCTCCGCCAAACGTAATTCTTCCAAATGATATTGCTCCAGAAGTTCACCCTGGATCCCCAAACCTTTGGCAACGATATGAAACACGGTACTATCCATATCCTCCGGAATTTCCTGACTAAAATAGGAGATGCGCGTGGTCTGTCCTTTTTGAACCAGGCCCTCATCGGGAAGAATTTCCCCCGCCAAAATTTTCATCAGGGTCGATTTGCCGCTACCATTTCTGCCCAACAGGCAGATGCGTTGATACTTTTCTATCTGCACACTGATAGAATCAAGGATAAGAGGTCCACCGAAATGAATGTTAATATTTTGTAAGGCGATTAAAGACATTTTTCCTAAAAGTTAATCTGTTAATGATGGGTCATTATTACCACACCCTGTGCACCAGGGATCAAATTTATTCATAATTCTCATTAAATACTTAAAATAAATATAATGAACCTTAACGTTCTTTGCGGCTTTGCGGCGCTGCGTGAGAAAAAGATAAACACTCCCGAGGGGATGCCTTCGGCAAAAGGACACGAAGTATACACGAAGATCACAAAGAAAAGATATTATATACTTTTTTATTTTTCGGCTGGTGGAGGTATTGGGCTTTAATAAATGATTTAGGATAAGCAAGATCCAAAACAAAAAAATAATATTTGCTTTTCTCTGCGGCTCCGCGCCTCTGCGAGAGAAAAGATTATATCACAAAACACGAAAAATAGATACAAAGGTCATCATTATTTTATAAATTCTACTCCAAATATCAAACTTATAGGGGATCCCAATGCCATTTAAATTATTGATAACCACTGTGACCTTTTGTTTCATAATCGGCAGCCTTTTTGCCCAGGAAACCTATGTGACAAAATTGGATCTGCCCTATTATAGTGAAAACGAAATACAGATGGATAGTTACAAACAAGAGCGTTGTGTTCTTGATTTGTACTATCCTGAGGACAAAAATGGTTTTGCTACCATTATCTGGTTTCACGGCGGGGGATTAAAGGGAGGCAAGAAAGCAATTCCCTCCCATTTTAAAGAAAAGGGCTTTGGCGTGGTTGCGGCCAATCATCGTCTCCACCCCAAAGTGAAAGCACCCGTTTATATTGAGGATGCTGCTACCGCTGTGGCCTGGGTTTTTAATAATATAGCCGGCTTTGGTGGTGATTCAAGCCTGATCTTTATCTCCGGACATTCCGCCGGTGGTTATCTGGCCAGTATGATCGGTCTGGATAGACGATGGCTTAAGGTCCATGATATTGATGCCAACAGAATTGCAGGACTCATTCCCCTTAGTGGACATACCATCACTCATCTCACCGTACGAAAAGAGCGCGGCATTCCTGAGACCCAGCCGATCATAGATGACCTGGCACCGCTTTATCATATCCGTGCCGATGCCCCGCCCCTATTGCTGATTACCGGGGATCGCGAAATGGAGATGTTAGGCCGTTATGAGGAGAATGCTTACCTGATGCGGATGATGAAAGTTGTCGGACATGAGGAGACCCGTCTATTAGAACTGGATGGTTATGGCCACAATATGATTTACCCCGGTTTTCCACTTGTAATCGAGGAAGTGAACAGAATTGTGGGAAACAGATCAACCGGTAGATAATTTAGGTGAGTACTAATTTTTTTTGAGCTTTGTTATAGAGCAGACCATATCTGTCAAATTCACGGCGTATCCGCTCATTTTTAAGCAAGGGTCCGGTATACAGTTCCTGATACCCCATCTCCGGATTGGCATTGACCTCGATGATAACGGGTCCCGTTTTCGACACCGCAAAATCCAGACCGAGAAGTTTATAAAAATAGGACGCCTTCTGTATCTTTGTCGCGATCTCCACGATCCCTTTCCAATGGGGGATCGTAAATTTACAGAAATTGACCATTGTATCCGGATGGTTATAATGTTTTCTTGCCGGGCCATCAAAACCAACTGAGACGGTTATGCCGCTATAGTTGTTTATCCCCACAGCAATGCCGCCCGCACCGACGTTATCCACCACATTGCCTCCCCTGCCAAAACGCATACCGGTACCAAAGATCAAGACATCTCCCTCCTGTGTATAGAGGGTATGAAGACGTATTGTATTTATTGAGTGCGGATAAATCAGCGAAATTTTTGGATGCTGGTTTACCCTTTCCTGAATCAGCGAGAGTTCCTTCAAACTAAAACTTCCCATCTCAAATTCAGGTCCGGAATTAGTGACATAGATGATGCTCTTTTTTCTTCGAATGAGATAAACACCCCGTCCATGATGACCTTCGGTTGGTTTGATAATAATTTCATCGCGCTTGAGTTTTGTTAACAACGCATCGATGTCGGATTTTTGCAGATCCTGGGCCTCTAATAAACCAAATGTCTCGGGTTGAGGAATATTCAGTCCTTTTAAATAATGATAGGTTAAATATTTATCATCAAAGATGATTTGATACTCTCTGTTTTGTACACTCTTTCTGAGCCGGAGGCGCGCATACAAACCGCTGGGAGAACCATAATAATAGACTAGTTCTCTCCGATTGCGCTCCCATAACCTGCATTTCAGATAATCCTTGGGAAAATACTTCAATCTGAAATAGATATATAAAAGGTCAGCAATAATAACTGATACTGGTTTTTGACATTCCTCATCCCGGATGGCGTCCATAAAGATCCATGGCAGCCTGAATATTCCCTGTATTCTTTTGAACAATACATAAACAGGGGTTGGCATTACACCGGATAATTCTTTAAGCATTTGGATTCATCCATTCATATTCTTTTTTAAAATTTCTTCCAAAAATTAAAAAGTCCTCATATTCATCCTATTATATATAGTCGGTCCAACAACGGCGAGCATTAATCGAAATATAGTGAATAAGGATAATCAGCCTTAGAGAAGGTCATGTCTTATCCGGTTGAACCGGAAAAGAAATCTTAGCTATCTGATCTGTTCGGCAACATATTCAGTTGACCAAATCAAAAGAAGCTAAAGTTAATCTAGATGTTCTCCACGGTTTAATTAAGAGTCACAAAGATTATTCCTCACAAAACTCCGTGTCATCCGTGGTTTATTAAATACCACCACATACCAACCATATCCAACCCAAACTTAGTATTCTTATCCCTAATTTTGTATATTCAGCATAAATCAAATTCTTTTTTATTCCCACTTATTTGCAGATATAAATACGAGTAATAATAAACAAAAGTCAGTACACAAATCAGGGTATACCTTACCGGATAAGACAGGGAACAACCGATCGCCTTAGAAACAAACGGAAGTAAAATAAAACTGTTTCAGGTACGGCCTCATCCCCTGATCCCCTCTCCCGAGAGAAAAAACCGACACAAATAAATGTAACGGAGAAAACAGCGATCATTATTTGCATTTTTTTAAAACCGAACACCGGAAGTTTGATGAGGTTGTAACCGCCTGGGAACGTAAACGCTACTTTGAGCGTAAATAAATACAGAATATTTACTATCGATTAAGCAAAGTCTATTCCCCCTTTGAAGTGGGTTTGGGGGATGTTTTGTTGCTCTATGTTATTGTTCAATGAAATGGACTACAACTTCATGGTTTTTCTTCCACGATTCGGATTTCTATTAAAGTTGTGGTGCTTTTTGAATAGCCTGATATCATTTCGGATTATATCATCAAAACCATCTTCTTCACGCCCGTCCATTTCCCGACGCTAATCCGATAATAATAGATCCCACTGGGGAATCCCGAGGCATCCCACTCGGTCTGATGAATTCCGGCATTCTGCTTTTCCGAAACCAGAGTCACCACTTTTTGCCCAAGTAAATTATAGATATGTAATTCAACATCATTCGTATTGGTAATTCGTAATGTATAATTGTTTTTGGATTGAAGGGGTTGGGATAATTTTGTTCCAGATTAACGATCCGGGAATTAATCAGATCCTCAATTATGAGTCACGTGAATTTTAAGATTCTATTTGAAAATAGATACATAATCTAATACAAAATTAAGTTTTTTTGACGTTTATTAAAGAGTATATCATATTTTGAAAATTCTTCTAGAATTTTTTTATCTTTTAGCAACGGTTGGGTGTATAACTCACTGTAACTCATTTCCGGGTTAGCATTAATTTCTATCACAACCGGTCCATCTTTGGAAATTGCAATGTCTAATCCTAAAAGTTTATAAAAAAATGTAGCCTTTTGAACTTTTTGTGCAATTTTTAAAATTTCCTCCCAATCAGGTATATTTAAATTACAAAAATTTAGTTTTGTATCCGGATGTACATAATACTTCTTTGCCAGATTATCATAGCCAACCTGGCTTGTTTTTCCTAAATCATAATCAATCCCAACTGCTATACCACCAGCACCAATATTATCCACAATATTTCCGCCTTTTCCAAAACGGATATAAGCCCCCAATATCAAAACATCTGCATCATGCGTATATAAAGTATGAAGACGTATCGTATTTAGTGAATGGGGATAGATCTCTGAAATGCTCTTATGCTGTTCAACCTTTTCCTGGACTAAGGATAAGTCATTTAGACTAAAGGCATCTATATTAACTTCAGAGCCACCCTCGTCAATAAAGATTGATTCATTTTTTCTTCTAATAATAAATACGCCTCGTCCACGATTACCTTCAATTGGCTTCACTAATAATTCTTCTCGATTTACTCTATTTAATAAATCATTGATATAAGGTTTATTAAAATCTTTTGCCTCCAGCAAACCAAACGTTTTGGGTAAGGGGACATTCAGGCCTTTTAAATATTGGAGGGTTAAATATTTGTCATCAAATAATATCTGATACTCTCTGCTTTGTACGCTTTTTCTCAGTCTGATTCTGGCATATAAACTGCTGGGAGAACCGTAAAAGTAAACCAGGCTCTCACGATCATTTTCCCATAACCTGCATTTTAGATAATCTGTTGGATAATATTTCAACTTAAAAAAGATATATAATAAATCCCCCATAATACTAATTTTTGATTTATCACACGCCTCATCCTTTACTGCTTCAAGAAAAATCCTGGGAAGCGTAATAAAACCCTGTATTCTTTTTAGGGTTGAATAGGTACCCGTAGGTATCACACGGACTAAATTTGGATTCATTTGAATCTTTCTTATTTTACAATTCCGCCTGTATCTGCACACTCCAGGCGTTTTTATCTGAGCCTATATTCTCACCGCTATAAAGAATTAAAACCGGAAACCATCTTCATCAAACCAATGAGACAAATCAGAAAGATCATCTTTTTCATCATTTTACCCCGAATCTACATCAATAATATACAAAAATGATCAATAATACTACTGAAATAAATCTAATCTCAGACAATGTACAAAGTTACCATCTCAATAATTACGAATTCCAAATTACGAATAATCTACCACTTATAGTTTGTATCATATGACCCTAGGAATATAATAAATTAGACAGGATAACAGAATCTACATGATATTTCTTCTAACTTATTTAATTTCAATTATTTATACACAAATATTCTCAATCCTCGGTATTACTATAATCCTGTTTATCCTGCCTGGCCCTTCGGGGTTATCCTGTCCCAAAAATAACTCTCATAGCAGCAGATGATACTATAGAGACCACGTCTTGATTGCCCAAACCACCCACTTTGTGACCTGGATCGGTACTACGTCTCATATTGGTCGCAAAAATTACAAATTTTTATACTTCGTGATAAAATCGTGATCTTTTTGTAGTATATTTTCTATGTTGATCCATCACACATAAAGATGACAGGAATTTTAAATGGAATCTAAAATATTAATAATTGAAGATGACCGCGATATCACCGATCTGATTGATATTCATTTAAGAGATTATGGCTTTACACTAACCAAGACTTACACCGGCAGCCAGGGATTGAAGAAAGCCTTATCCGAAAACTTTGATCTGATCATCCTCGATCTGATGCTGCCCGAAATGGATGGTATAGATGTATGCCGAAAGATTCGCGATGAGAACAAGTCTGTTCCTATTCTGATGCTAACCGCACGTTCGGAGGAAATGGACAAAATCCTGGGACTGGAAATCGGGGCCAATGACTATATCACAAAACCATTCCAGATCAGAGAACTCATCGCCCGCGTCAAAGCCAATCTGCGCAGCGTGGAAGCGATAACAGACGAGTTAACCTCAAAAGATGAAACGGAAAACCTTAAATTCCGGGATTTGCTCATCAATTTCAAAAAGCGCCAGGTTTTGCTGGCTGATAAGGTTCTGGAACTCACCGCCAAAGAATATGATCTGCTGACTTATTTTGCCACACATCCAGGTAGGGCCTTCCGGCGGGAAGAGCTGCTCAATTCTGTCTGGGGATATCAGTTTTCCGGATATGAGCATACCGTTAACTCCCACATCAACAGGTTGCGCAGCAAAATCGAACATAACCCGGCCCAGCCAAAATATATCCTCACCGTATGGGGCGTGGGTTATCGCTTTTCAGAAGAGGAGGATTTTGACCAATGAAAAAGATTTTTCATAGTTTATATGGAAAGATCGCTCTTATCTTTCTTGTTTTAGTGCTGTTTCTGGCTGTTTTTCAGGTTTTGCTCTTTATTCAATATTCATCCCAGTTTGTAACGGAAACCGATCAGAAATTAAATCTTGATCTGGCCGATAATCTAGCCCTAAAATTTAAACCCTACCTGACAGACTCTCTGGACTATGCCAGCATAGAGCATTCCTTTAAGGAAATGATGGTAATGAATCCCCGTGTTGAGTTTTATCTGATCGACAGCAGCGGGGTTATACAGGCCTATTTTGCAGATCCGGAAAAAATAAAACGTACAAAAATAAATATGGACCCGGTTAATTATATGCTGGCTCATAGAGATAATATAAATCTCCCCCTCTACGGAGATGATCCTCGGCATCCCAACCGTCAGAAACCATTTTCCGTAACCCCTCTCCAGATTGGCGGCGAGCAGGTTGGCTATTTATATGTGATTCTGGGGGGTGAATTGTATGATTCGGCGCTGGGTATGGTAGAGGACAGCTATATATTCAGAACCAGTACGACAATTCTAAGCATTGGTTTTCTTTTAACCGTATTTATTGGACTGATCCTGTTTTTTTTGATGACAAAAAGATTGAGAAATGTCACCTCCGTTGTCCGGAAATTTGAAGACGGAAATTATGAATCGCGGATTCAATCGTATACACAGGATGAGATCGGTCAGTTATCTGATGCGTTTAATAAAATGGCCGACACGATTAACGCCAATATTAAAGAAATTCAAAATAGCGACCGCATGCGCAGAGATCTTATCGCCAATATCTCTCATGATTTAAGGAGCCCCCTTGCTTCGGTTCAGGGCTATTTGGAAACCATATTTATCAAAGAGAAAACATTAAAACAGGCTGATCTTAATCAATATTTAAGTATTGTCTATAAAAACATCCAACATCTCAATAAACTTGTATATGATCTGCTGGAATTATCAAAATTAGATGCGCAGCAGGTAATACCCAAACCGGAGCCTTTCTCTCTGGCTGACTTGACACAAGATGTGGTTCTGAAATTCAAACCCAGAGCAGAAAAACAGAATATTGATATTAACTACACCCAGCCATCGGATTTGCCCATGGTAAACGGTGATATCGCCATGATAGAAAATGCCTTATCCAATCTGGTGGAAAATGCCCTTAATTACACACCGGACCAGGGCAAGGTAAATGTCGGTTTGGAGATCCTCGACACAGAGGTAAAAATAAGGGTGAGTGATTCCGGTAAAGGAATTAATGGAGAAGATCTTCCCCATATTTTTGAACGATTTTACCGGGCAGATAAAAGTCGCTCATCGGAAGGCACCGGTTTGGGATTGGCCATAACGAAAAAGATAATTGAAGCACATCATACAGAAATCAATGTAAATAGTATACCTGAAAAGGGTACAACCTTTACCTTCAACCTGCCCAAATGTTAGCAGTCCACGAATTTCACGGATTGGCACGAATTACATAAAGGTAAGCAGAAGGAAGTAATCTCCTCTTTGCTTACCTTAAAATACTTCGTGGAAACCGTGGCCAATCTTTACACTTCTTTTAACCTTTCGTGATAAAGCCGTGATACTTTTCCTGTATGTTATTACAAACATAACATAAGGAGAATTATCATGCGTCAAATTTTGTTTTTTTCCGCTTTATTGTCAATTTCGTTGTTTTTGGGATGTAGACATGGCCAGCCTACAGATTCCATTCACAGATCAGCGAAATTTCAGGTCACCATCGAGAATGTTTCGATGGCCTACACGTATACCGGAAGTGGTTTCTTCAACACCCCGGTTGGAGCAGCCGGTCCGGCCCCGATAGGTCCCGGTGAATCCTATGAATTTATGTTTGATGCGGCCCCCGGATCGCGCCTGTCCTTGGCCACCATGTTTGTGCACTCCAATGATTTTTTCTATGCACCGGGTACCATGGGAATTGAGTTGTTTAACGGTACTACACAGGTCACTGGAGAGGTTACTTCCCAAATCATGCTATGGGATGCCGGGACAGAAGTCAACCAGGAACCCGGTGTTGGCGCAGATCAGGCGCCCCACCAAACAGGGCCGAATACCGGTGCACCCGATCCGGATAACTCTGTCCGTATGGCAATGGATACCTATGGAAATTTGCCCGCCGTTACCGACGTAATTAAAGTAACCCTCTCGTCCACTTCCCCAACCGGTTTCAAGGCCACAATCATGAATGTATCAAACGCTTCTACCCTCAACTCTTCAATGGGTATCATTGGGGCGGTTCCCCTGGCACCGGGCGTATTTGTCGTTCATTCCGGTGATAATCCACTTTTTACAGACGGACAACCCGATGGCGGTAAAGGTCTGGAAGGTTTGGCCGAAGATGGTGATCCCGGCACATTACATGCCTATCTGGACATGCATAGTGGTGTCACCCAAATCCTTGCCCCCGGTGTTTGGACCGTACATAAGGAGAACAATATACTATTTACCCCTAATGAGCAGGACATGGGAGAAGGCCTTGAAGCCCTGGCAGAGGATGGAGATCCGGGTATGCTCTCGGCTAGGCATAGCAGGAAAAGATGGTTTTAGGTCAGGCGAGATATTTAATACACCACTCGGATCAGGATCGCCCGGTCCGCTTACACCAGGTGGCAGCTATCAATTTACCTTTACGGCCAAAAAAGGCGACATGCTAAGTTTTGCCACCATGTTTGTGCAATCCAATGATTTGTTTTATGCCCCGAATGGCGAAGGAATTGAATTGTTTGAGGGCCGCATACCGGTTATTGGCGATATCACAGATATGATCTATCTTTGGGATGCCGGAACAGAGGTAAATGAGAAACCTGGTTTTGGATTAAATCAGGCACCGAGACAGTCGGGACCAAATACAGGCGCCACTGAAAACGGTATGGTAGAGATGGTGAATGACGGATTCCAATATCCAGATGCTTCAGATGTTATCAAAGTTAGTATAAATATTGTTGAAGAGGATTAAATTATTCATGTAGCGGCGCGATTAAGAGGCTGTGTAGAAACACAGCCTCAATACTTTATTTTTAAGTAAATTTTCAGATTTTTAGTTGTTCTTTGACAATATTATTCCAAAAATGCCCGATTTAGGCAATGAAAAACAAAATGACTTAGATATCAAGCCATTTTCCAGTCATATCTCTGAATCATATCCATAATATCCTGATATGATTCAATAGATAATAATCGCCTAAAATTATAAACGGTCGTGAAGATATTTATTTCAGTTGTCACTTTTTTCTTACCTCGGAGAAGCAATGGAATTTTTCCCATCCAATATTTAATCGTACCAAAGGGATGCTCAACCATTTGCTTGCGAAGATGGATCATTTTCTTAGCGGTGATGCCTGACATACGACGACGATAAGTATCACGCCAACTCTGATTATGATAACGTTGGATAAGACGTCCATATTTAGAAGTTGTACATTGGGTTCTCGACATGCATCGGTCACATTCAATACCTTGATAGACATCGTATCGTTGACCGTTATCAACTTTGTTTTTCTGTTTCCTTATTAATCGTTTACCTTCTGAGCAACGGTATTCATCTTGTTCTTCATCATAGTTAAAAGTTATAGGGCGATCATCATATCTGTGTTTTGGCCTTGGAACATAACAGGTCGTTTGATTTGTATTTTCGACGTTTTCTATCTGAGTCAGGTTATAGTATCCGCTATCGGTAACGGCAGCCTCAGGTATTAAATCTGTTTCCTGTTCTAATTCTTTGAGCATCGGTTCTATAAGATTGGTATCGTTTGAGGCATCAAAAACGTGGCTGTGGGCGATCATGTGATGGGCCTGATCAACAGCAATCTGGGTATTATAGGCTGGAATCATTCCATCGCGACTGCGCATTAAGTTAGCCTGTGGATCACTCTGGCTAATAGAGGTTCGTGATTGTGATAGTAAAATATCTTTTTGTTTTTGCAGATTTTCTACCTGTTTCTGAAGTTTGGAGATTTTATCAAGCAAGACCTGATTCGTACTACCGGGATCCTTGAAGTCATCATCGGAAGAAGATTCGTCAATTTCTTCTAAAAGATCTTCCCGGCGATCATTTATCAATAACTGTTCTAAATATTGATCAAGTTTTTTGTCCAAGTGGTCTAAACGATGTTCAATTTTCTTGATGGTTAGCATATCTTTGTTGGTATTGGCTTTCACCTTGCTGCCATCAATAGCAATCAATTTTCCCTGGATGTAACCCTTGTCTCTAAGAAAGTGGCGAAACTTTTTAGTAACATATTTAATTGCAGCAGCATTATCTTTGCGGTAGTCAGCAATACTTTTATGATCGGGTTTAAGGTTGCCTATAAGCCAAATAACTTCGATATTACGATGACATTCGCGTTCTAATTTGCGACTGGTTTTGATGCTATTTAAATAACCATAAAGAAAAAGTTTTAACATCGTTACAGGGTTATAGGCACGACGTCCGGAGTTCTTTTGCCCCTTATAGGCAAATTCTTCCGGGTTAGCTGACACAATAGCATCAATAAGAGCATCGATCAATCGAACGTAATGGTCATAGGGAACCAAGTCATCGAGCGATTGCATGAAAGTAACCTGGTTACGATCATCTGGAAAAATATAATGCATAGATATAGTCCGGTTAATTTTAAATAATTAACCTAATTTAATAAATAACAATATATTATGTTAGATTTCTTTAAAAATTTGAGGTTGTGTGGTTGTTTTCACACAACCTCTTTATCGCGCCGTTACTTCGAATGAATAGTATAGAAAATATTATTAACACAATATTTTCAAAATTCGGCAGGGATGATGAGGAATTAGGAATTAACCACGTAGCGGGCATGTCTCTAGCATACAGAAAACACCAATCAATCCCGAATCCACTAGGAGTGACATATTGATGCAAGAACAATATCACCCCGCTGGGGTTTTAATCATTTTTGTTTGTAATCTGGCGAATCTCTTAAGCATCGCACGGAAAATCCATTTCCTTTGCTGTGAG
>CAWCNS010000017.1:0-7502 GCA_963796965.1 Calditrichia bacterium | reverse complement strand
TTGCTGATATATAGCAGATAGCGTCACCAGCAGTATGAAAACCGGGAAAGATGATATCTTAAACTTTTATGGTCTCTGATTATTCAAGCTTTGTTGGAGCTATCGCAAATTTTAGAACTGTATAAAAGCTTTGGCCCATAGAGGCATATCTTTACGTTGACTATTATTCAGGTAGCCCAGCCTTGCGCAGCAACTCCTTTCTGTATTCCACAATAGCAGAATCATTAAAGGGGTTGGCTTTTGCATAGTTTTCTACTGAGAAGTCTGGCTTTATCCTGAGAACTTCCGCCGCCTCAGCCCGAGTCTCTTGTTCGCGATCAAGATCGCTGTATACTGCAGCCAGTCTAACGTGCGGAAAATAAGCATCCGGTGTTCGCTCAATCCCCTTTTTTAGGGTTTCGATTGCTTGCTCATATTGCCCGGTCAGATGATATGATAATCCCAGATGATAGAGGTACCACGCGGGGTAAAAAGGGCTGAGCCGCATGGCTTCCTGAAAATGCTCGATCGCTTTGTAAGGCTTCCCAAGATAGTTTAGTTGAAACGCCCGCCTCGCATAAAAATCGGTGGTGGCCGGAGCGTGACGGCCTGCTTTTTTAAAATATTCATTCGCTTTTTCAAATTCTCGTTTCACCGAGTAGATATTGCAGAGAATATCGTAGGATGCCCAATATGTGTCATCAATGGCGAGCGCTCTATTGGCAGACTCAACAGCCAGATCAAAGGATTTTTTACGTGAGTCGGTCCAACCCATCCGGGCGTCCATAAAATGAGCCCAGGCTAACCCAGAATATGCCGGTAAAAACTGGGGATCGAGCCGGATCGCGTTTATATAAAGCTCGCGGGCTCGGATATTGCTTTCTTTTTTATAGCGCCTAAAAATCTTTGATCCGAGCAAAACAGTCTGCCAAGCCTCAAGATTGTCTGTATAGCGCGATAAGGAGCGTGCACGCTCTCCCTCTGTCAGTTCGACGGCTAACTCAATAGCAATTTGCAAAATAATCTCATCTTTAAGTTTAAAAATGTCTTCGTATTTGCGATCGTAACGTTCACTCCATTGATGATGGCCTGTAAGCGCATCAATCAGTTGGGCGTTAATCCTTATTTGGTCGCCGGATTTCTGGATGCTGCCTTCAAGGACGTAGCGCACACCCAGATCTTCGGCTACTTTCTTCACATCCAACGGTTTACCTTTATAGGTGAAACTCGATTGACGGGAGATTACAAATATACGGGGTATCTTTGAGATTGAGGTAATCAGGTCTTCTGTGAAACCGTCGCTCAAATAGTCCTGTTTGTCATCGCCGCTCATATTGACAAAGGGCATAACGGCAATCGAAGGTTTGTCAGGCAGCGGAAATGCCATCTTCTCAACAGAGGCCGGCTCTACTTTTTTTAATTGCTGAAGATAAATATTCCAGCTAACCAAACCTGCTGCGACCACAACCAGAATGACAATAGCGGCCACAGCTGTCCTACGTGAAAACCGGCCCAAAAATCTTTTCTCACCAATCACTTTACCAGCAGCATCAGGCTTCATCAAAACCCGATAGGCACCTACCGGTTTAGGTATATTTTTAACTGATTGTTCCCCCAAAAATTCATACCCCAGAGGTAGTTTCGTTTCGATCTGATCGAAGGCTGTTTTTGAAACGCATATTCCGCTTGGATCTGCCAGTGCCTCCAGCCTGGCTGCAACGTTAACCCCATCGCCGTATATCCGGTCTTCCTCATCAATTACATCACCGAGATTAATACCAATCCGAAACTCCATTCTGCGATTCTCAGGCAACTGTGCGTTGCGGGTCTGAAGTTCATTCTGCACAGCCACAGCACACTGCACTGCGTCAACTACACTGGAAAACTCGGCCAGCATGTTATCTCCCGGAGAGTCAACAACTCGGCCTCTATGTTGTTTAATCAGAGAAGTCAAAATTTCACGGTACGTAGCGATAGTTTTTACGGTAGCAGCCTCATCTTCGGCCATAAGACGGCTGTATCCAACTGCATCGGCGCTAAAAATAGCGGTGAGCTTACGTTTAAAACTTTGCTCTGTCATGCGTAGGCTCCTTGATTAAGGCTTTTAATCGATTGTAGAGAGGACAACTTTGTTTGGTATAAATTTATTAATATATAAAGAAGGTTAGGAGGTCAATGGTAAAGACCGAAAGGCTAAATCTAAAAAAGGTAAAAATTAATAGTTTTTTAGGTATTTGGTTCAAAGTATAAGTATCCTCAATGTGCAGATGGATTGAGATTATCCGTAATCCGGCAAAATTAATGATATGCTCTAAATTTGCCTCATATTTGACAGAATGCCAGCGAACGATTTCTTGCCAATATCGTAACTCACTGAAAATGTTAGATTTACAAATGGATATCATAAAATTTCAGTTGATGTCAAATGTTCAAATATATAGCAGATATAGCAGAGATCTTAAATTAAAAATTTTAAAGCAAAATCGTACTTGTAACTTATCTAAGGCGACTAACTAAAGGTGGTATGGGAGGCAACAAAGATTCATCAATTAAAAGCATATTATTTTCAACATAATAAGGAAGCTTATTATTGCCTGTTACGTAATAATCGAAGAATGTAGTGAAATCGTGGCCACTAATGATATTACATATAGCTAGAATCTCATTAAATGTTATAGGATTATCTGGGGGGATGCCAGGATAATTATCATGAAAATACTTCCATACATCAGCAAGATTTTTCTGTTCTCCAGAAACGTCTTTAATCTTCTCGTTAAGAAGCCAGAATACAAGAGGTTCTTTTTCATACCACATTATATACCAGACACCATAGCTGTGTTCAGAATCTACAGGATCATTTGGAAATCCAAACCAACCAGATTCTGGTTCAAGAGGAACATCATACTGTGTTCCAAGGATGTAATTCGAATAATCGTTATACCATGTTATGAGTTCCTCGTGGACACTGCTTAATGCCCAAGCTCCTGTATTTTCCAATGACTCTAGTGCAAAAAATTGGATTATTCCTTCTTCTGGCCCAGTAGAGATTGTATCCCAAAGTTCTAAATTCTCATGTGAAAAGAAAGTGTGAAATATTATATGAGCATATTCACGATATCTGAATTGATAATCATCACTGAATGATCTAAAATCTCCCAATATATGATCTCTTGAGCCCGGCGGGTCCAAGTTTTCTGCTGGTTGCCCTGAAAAATATGTGTATAGAATATTAAGATTTGGGACCATTGTAAGATCGCCGATAGCGTTCTGTCCGTACTCAATGATTGAAAATACAGTATTTGCTATTTGTTGCTGTATGTCTTGCCGACCATAAAAAGCTATTTGAACATTCACCTTTCCAATTAATTGCTTATACACATCTAAATTGCCGAATATAATGGGTCCCCAGAAGAAGAATTTAAGGCCTCTATGGTTCACGATGTCATCAAGATCAATTTTTCGATATACCTCGCCTGAATTTTCAAATCTTGTAATAGCTCTCCAACCGCCAGGCAAAAAGAATCTTACCTTCACCTCTTCAGCGGCAGTAGTACCAAACGGTTGATACAAAAGAATTTGAGTTTCAACAGCACCATAATCTTCGAATAATATCCAATGTGGGCTATCCCTTCTAACAGTAAGATCCACTTTGTATTCGATAGTTATTTTTTTCCTCTTGCCAGTATTAACCGTTATTTTTTCTATGTCCTCTCGGTCACCAGGCGTGACTTCATATAAATGATAACTTACAGGATTATTGTCTTCATCCTTAACAGAAATTTCAGATATTATTGACGCAGCTTCCACGTCAATTCTTTGTCTACCTACTGACAAATTATTCTGGTCTATATCATAAACAGATAATTTAACGAATAATTCATGGCTTGACGGATCGTTTATTGAAATTTCATATTCAATTTTTACTTTATCAATAGATGGGTTATTATCATCCAACAGCAATAGCGGTATCCAAGGAATAACTTTAGAGTCAGCATTGGCTATACCAATAAAGATGTACGACAAAGATAAAATGACTATTATAGCAAAACGCTTTTTCATATATTACCTCTCAAATTAGGACACGCAATTATTTTGTTTTTTAAATCCCATCTGTTGCGTTATCTTGCCATTCTATGCAACCAAGAAATTGTTGAAATTTATACAGATTTCTAATGGATATCATATTTCAAAAATGTTAAATTGTTTGCGGAAATAAACCCACTATGATTCGTTTACCCCAGTCGGTTTGTAATTGTCAAATTCAAATACCGAAAGGAGGTAAACGATGAAAGTCTCTCAAGCTTCAAAAATTTGGCTGGATTATCACCGAGCCCATTCAAAGCACAATACCATCCGGGCCTACAAATTTACCATTACAAGGTTTAACCAAAATTTTGCAGATCTCAACCTCAACGAGGTGTCGACGGATGATATTTTGGATTTTATGACGAAATTTACCGAGGGCCTAAAACCTCAGACGAAACGGGTTCGCTTTTCCCACCTGAACGCATTTTTCAATTTTATGGGAAATAACTTCGATTGCGATTTCAAAAACCCATGTGATTCACAGATGCTGCGTAAACTATTTCGGCCGAAGGCAGTTGTTCATTGGGATATTATTGAAAAAGATACCGTCGACGAAATTATTTTCAGGACCGACAATGTTCGCAACCGGCTAATACTAGAACTGATGGCAAGAGGCGGAATGAGAGTCAGTGAGGTCTTAAAGTTGACACCGGCTGATGTTCTTGACCGGAAATTGATCTTAAATGATACCAAAAGCGGTAAACAGCAAGAATTGATTTTTATTCCGCAAAAGGTAGCCGATCGTTTGAAAGAATATATTCGTATCCAGAAAATTGAACCGACGCAGATGATTTTTCCGATTTGTTATGGAGCAGCCAGAGCAATGGTGGGAAAAGCCGGCAAATTGGTTGGAATACGATTAAGGCCCCATGATCTGCGACGTCATGCGGCAACGTTCGCATCCCGTTCAAATGTTCCTTTAGAGATAATTAGCAAAGTAATTTTACGACATTCGAGCCTTTCGACCACAGAAATTTACCTAGGAAAAGTCAGTGATACCGAGGCTATCAGATGGATTGAAAACCTGTATGCGTAAAAATTATAAGGGTGAATCCCGTAAAATGGATTCACCCTCTGAATCAAAGATAATTTTTGGAAATCATAAAAATTTGGGTATTTAAAAAGTTAAAATAAATAGCAGAACAAAACCTAAGGCCAAATAGCTGGAAATGATAATATCACATGTTTTTTAGGCCTTGCATTATTGCCGATACGTTGGAGATACATCAGTCTTTAAATGGATAGAAAACCTGTGGTACACAGCAGTGATCACAACCCAAAAAATTAAAAGACAGTGTCTATAAAGGATTCTGCCTTAAAATATTGTGGAAAGCAAAAAATAGTTTTCTCATTTTTTAATTTCCAAACAGACCCTTAAGTCCCTTAGGGAGTTTAAAAGGAAGCTGGGAGCCGGATGTTTCGTTTTCGCCGGCAGCTTTTGAAGACTTATCTTTATGTTCTAACATGTCCATACCCATTAATTCCATCATGTTTGCGACTTTTTTATATCCTTTGGGAATTTCGAAATATTTACTTGCTGGGGTGCCCTCTTTGATGTTTCTTAGTTCCGTAATGGAGCCGTCCTGAGACTTTGTCCGAATGGGCATGTCCAACCTCTTTGACATCCAGACGATATTTCTTACTTTTCTTTTATAACCCATGAACTCAACGGAGGTTTCAACTTCCTTTTTTGTACACTTAAATCCATTTACATTTTCCGTCCCCAAAGCTTTTTCGTTTCTCGAATCAATGAATTTCTTTGAGGCCTGTTCCATTTCTTTTTCGTTGAGAGGTCTTTCCATATATAGTTTTTTTTCTGGATTCAACGTACATCCAATTTTTTTATCTCTACGAAAAATCATAACGATACTTCCTTCGCCAGTTGGAGAGATGCCATCCATTCTTATCTTATCCGGCGTTACATATATCTTTCCTTCATTCTGAACCTTTCCATTCGGGTCGATCCTGACCTGATCTGCGGTATATTCATTAATTTTGCCTCCCAAAAGAGCATGTGCATAAGATCCGCTGAAAAAAAATGCTGCCGACAAAAAACATATAATCCATCCGGTCTTTTCTCTAAACGAAAATTTACTCATTTTTCACCTCTCTTTTTATGGCTAAAATCAATTCTGGCATCTTACCAGTATCACAATTTTACGTCAATCTGCGGTTGAGAGTATCTGGAATCCGTTTGAAGTCGTAATATACTTTATAATTAGCCCCAAATTTGACGGGCCCAGATTACAGATTGCTTGCCAGTATCTAAATTTATGTTATATTTCAGATATGTTATGGCTATCTTAATAAAATCATGGTGCCTTTGGTTTCGGATACATAGCAGCAATCAGCAACGGACATCAAAGAAATGGGATGGATGATATCATAAGTTTTAATGGCCTTTAATTACTCCAGCTTTGTTGGAGAGTAATTTGAAATTTTGAAGTAATAAGATTATTAAAGATAAATAAAATTAGGGATCTATGCTATCTCTTTTCTGATATTAAATCTGGTTTTGTAAGCAAATCAGATAACTTTCTGTCAGATTTTATTTTTTCAACGCAATCATCAAGCCACTTAAGCATTTTTCTTATATCAAATGGCTTATGGAATATATGACAGCCCAAATCCTGCGCATATTTCAAATCGGAATCAGTCCAGTCTCCTGACATGAGGGCTCGATATTTTACTTTACATCCCTTTCGCTGCCGATCTTTAATTAGTTCTAATCCAGTTTTTGATGGCATATTGACATCTGAAATGATTATATCTGCACAGGCATGATCTACGGGACATTTGTGATTAATGGAATCATAAACTGGACACATTGTAGGGTCCGAAAAAGTAAAAACTTCGTAATTCCGATCATTTAGGATATATTTAAGCGTAGACCGGAGGATGTCATTATCTTCAAATATTAAAATCCTTGGTCTCAATCATTCTCCTTTTGTTAAATTTTAAATCGACTTGATTGTGATTTTTGCCATTAATTTTCAAAGGCTATGGCCACTGGATTTAATTACCAAAATATACATAAGCAAAATTCTCGCCAAAATTAAAATCCACATAGACATCAAAAAAATATACATTAAATTAGAATGTTATGATGGAATCTCTAAGGTTTATTGAAATTCGATTATGCAATAAAGGTTATATAATTAGGAGAGTAGGTACCTATTTTTATTAATGGGATACTTTACGAGGTAATAAAAAATGTGGGAATCATGAGGATATAAAATCAGAGTACGGAGGCGATTAGATGGATTGAAAACCTGTATGCCAAAATAATGTCAGGGTGATCTTTTTTCTGAGATCACCCTGTTTCTCAAGGGATATAATTTGAATATCGGAACTTCGGCTAAATTGATGATATGCTCTAAGATTAGCTCCAAATTTGATGGAGTTCCGGCTATCGATTTCTTGCCATTCTCTTTAAT
>CAWCNS010000016.1:0-369512 GCA_963796965.1 Calditrichia bacterium | reverse complement strand
CTGTTGTCCTTGGCAGGCCGCCTTCGGAGGCGGAATCCCAGGGGCTGGGCCCTTGGCAGGTTGGCATGCGCACCGCTTATACTGAGGTGCTTTGCCCCGTTGATTTGTGAGAGAGGTAGGTCGAGATGAAAGTCCGTGCCAGCGTGAAGCGGATTTGCGAGAACTGCAAAGTCGTGCGCCGCAAGGGCGTGATCTACGTGGTGTGCAGCAATCCCCGCCACAAGCAGCGGCAGGGCTAGTGCGATTCCGCCGTGCGGAGCCAGCCGATTCGAGATTGGTTAGGCCGGCGGCCGGCCGCTGAAGGGAGAAATCCTATGCCGCGTTTGTTGGGTGTCGATATTCCGAACGATCGCCCGACGGTCGTCGCGTTGACGTACCTGTACGGCGTGGGGCCGAAGACGGCCCGGGAGCTGTGCCACAAGGCGGGCATCGACCCGCACGTCCGGGCCCGCGACTTCGCGAGGACGAATTGGGCCGGCTGGCGGCGCTGCTGGACAAGGACTACGTGGTCGAAGGTCAGTTGCGGCGGCAGATCAACCAGAACATCGCCGGCTGCGCGACATCGGCTGCTACCGCGGGCTTGCGGCATCGCCGCGGCCTGCCGGTCCGCGGCCAGCGGACGCGGACCAACGCCCGCACTCGCAAGGGCCCGAAGAAGACGGTGGCCGGCAAGAAGGGCGTCAAGGACCTGCGGTAGCGCGACCTGCCGAGCAGCGATCGGCCGCATGCATCGCGAACCGAGTCGAATCAAGCACGACGACTCTGCATTAGGAGTATACGCAAGCGGTGGCCAAAGTCGAAACGACGCAAGACGCGTCGCAACGTGACCGTGGGCGTCGCCCACATCAAGGCGACGTTCAACAACACGACGATGACGATCACCGACACCAAGGGCGACACGCTCTGCTGGGCCAGTGCCGGCACGAGCGGCTTCAAGGGAAGCCGCAAGAGCACGCCCTTTGCCGGGCAGTTGGCCGCCCAGCAGGCCGCCGAGAAGGCCGATCAAGTTCGGCATGAAGGAAGTCGACGTGAAGGTCAAGGGCCCGGGCAGCGGCCGGGAGAGTGCGATCACGGCGCTTGCAGGCGGCGGGCTTGAAGATCAAGTCGATCGAAGACGTCACCCCGCTTGCCGCACAACGGCTGCCGGCCCGAAGAAACGCCGCCGCGTCTGAGCCGTGCACGGCCGCGGCGAGACGGCCGTTCGACGGCATCCGACGGCATGCAAACGACCATACGAATCACCATTATCGGCTTGGAGTTGAAACCAGGCATGGCTCGTTACACCGGACCGGTCTGCCGGATGTGCCGCCGCGAGGGATGCAAGTTGTTCCTAAGGGCATCGCGTGCGACACGCCGCAAGTGTGCCTTCGAGCGCCGCGAGAACCCGCCGGGCATGCACACCTTCCGCCGCGGCAAGCTGACCGACTACGGGATCCACCTGCGCGAGAAGCAGAAGGTCAAGCACTACTACGGCGTGCTGGAACGGCAGTTCCGCAAGTACTTCGAGCAGGCCGAGCGAGCCAAGGGCAACACGGGCGAGGTGCTGATGAGCCTGCTGGAGCGCCGCCTGGACAACGTCGTCCACCGGCTGGGTTTCGGCCTGTCGCGGGCCCAGGCCCGGCAGATGATCAGCCACGGCCACGTCACGGTCAACGGCCGCCGCGTCGACGTCCCCAGCTACCTGGTCCGGCCGGGCGACGTGATCCGCGTCAAGAACCGGCCCAAGAGCCTGCAGCTGGTCCAGGCCAGCCTGGCGGAGATCGGCCGCGAGGTCCCCGATTTCCTCAGCCGTGGTCGACGGCCGACAGCCCGAAGGGCACGTGGTCCGGCTGCCCGAGGCCGAAGACGTCTCGATTCCCGTTCAGACCCAATTGATCGTGGAGCTCTGCTCCAAGTAGCCGGCGTCGAGCCATTCCTCTGCAAGCCGCTACAGTTTATCGATCGGAGGCTTCTCATGCGTATTCGATGGCGCGGACTTGAACTGCCCAGTCAAGTGATCGTGCGACAGGGAGTCCCTGACGGCCACCTACGGCAAGTTCGTCGCCGAGCCGTTCGAGCGCGGGTTTCGGCGTGACCATCGGCAACAGCCTTCGCCGCATCCTGCTTTCCAGCCTGGAAGGCAGCGCGGTCACGCAGATCAAGCTCCACGGCGCCCAGCACGAATTCACCACGCTGCCCGGCGTGGTCGAGGACGTCACCGACATCGTGCTCAACGTCAAGTCGCTGGTCGTCAAGAACCACAGCGATCAGACCCGCGTCGTGCGGATCGAGAAGAACACGCGCGGCGTCGGTCACCGGCGCCGACGTCGCAGACCGACGAGCCGGTCGAGGTGATCAACAAGGACCACGTGCATCGCCACGCTGACCGACGACGTGCCGTTCGTCATGGAGATGGTCGTCGAGAACGGCCGCGGCTACGTGCCGGCCACCGAGCACAGCGCCGCAGGTCCAGGAGATCGGCATCATCCCGATCGACGCCGCCTTCAGCCCGGTCGTCCGCGTCCGCTACGAGGTCGAAGAGACCCGCGTCGGCCAGAAGACCAACTACGACAAGCTGACCATGGAGATCTGGACCGACGGCTCGATCAGCCCGGAGATGGCCCTGGTCGAAGCGGCCAAGATCCTCCGCAAGCACCTCAACCCGTTCGTCCAGTACAGCGAACTGGGCACCAAGGTGCACGCCGAGGCCCGCGGCCGTCGAGCGCCAGCGGGCTCGACCCGGCCATCGAAGCCAAGCTGACCATGAGCCTGGCCGAGTTGAACCTCTCGGTTCGGGCCACCAACTGCCTGGAATCGGAGAACATCAACACGGTCCGCGACCTGGTCACCCGCACCGAAGACCAGCTGCTGGAGGTCCGCAACTTCGGCGAAACCACGCTGACCGAAGTCCGCGAGAAGCTCGCCGACATCGGGCTGCGCCTGGGGATGCGGCTGCCGCCGGCACCGGCCAGCCCGTTCTGAGCCGGTCCGCAGGCCCAGCCGGCCCGCGACTGACCGCAACGACAACCACTTTCATACGACAATCGACGACCATGCGACATCGAAGAAGAGGCCGCAAGCTCGGCCGCAATCCGAACCACCAGCGGGCCCTGCTGCGGAACCTGGCCAGCGCGCTGATCCTCACCGAGCGCGACGCCGAGGACGACGACAACGCGCCGAAGGTCAAGGGCCGCATCGTCACCACGCTCCACAAGGCCAAGGAAGTCCGCCCGCTGGTCGAGAAGTGCGTCACCATCGCCCGCCGCAGCCTGCCCCATCAGGAAGCCGCCGACCAGCTGGAAACCGACGCCGATCGCGGCAGCGACCAGTGGCGGGCCTGGCGGCAGAGCGACCAGTGGCAGGAGTGGAACCAGGCCATCGCGCCGGTCGTGGCCGCTCGGCGACGTGCTCTGCGACTGCTGGGCGACAAGCAGGCCGTCGAGATCCTCTTCGACGAGATCGCCCCCCGCTTCGCCGACCGCGACGGCGGCTACACCCGGATCCTCAAGCTGGCCAAGCCGCGGCTGGGCGACGCCGGCGCCCAGGCGATCCTCGAATTCGTCGGCGTGCACGATCGCGTCAAGCAGAAGAGCGAGAAGCCCGCCTTCGACGACGACGAAGTCGGTCCGAAGAGACCGCGAGAGACCGAAGAAGAGGTCGTCGACGAGGCCCCGGCCGACGATGCCGAAGAAGAGTCGGCCGAAGAGGCCAAGGAAGAGTAGCTTTCCGCGGGACAAACCAGATCCCACGGGGGTGTGAGTCAATGAGATTCGCACCCCTGGTTGCGTGTTTCTCGACCTCGCCCTATTCCGCAACCTCCTTGGCCGAAGGCCTAAAGGGCTCAGGAATAACTGCTCCCAAATACTTAGATCTTCTTTTATAAAAAGCAAGATGTCTTTCGGTTACAATACCATTTCCATCACTATACCCAGTTTTAATGGGGGCAAAAATGAATTTATTCTTAAATGGCAACATTATATTCTTTCCCCTTATTTTTATTATGTTTACAAAATTTTTTCCTCGTATTCTGGAAAATAACTGTTGATAATCTTTAAATTTAATTCAGTAAGTTTTGAATTCGATTATTTTATAAATCCTTTATGCAATCAATTATTGCTTCTTGTAAATTGCCCTTCCTAAAAATGAGTTTCATTCCTTTTTCTTGAAGTCTTTTTATCCCTTTTTTGCCTATATGAGAAGATATAATGATTGAACAATCTCGGATCAATTCATATACATCCAAGGTCTTCAAATGCTGCATTGTTTTTTCGAACGGATTATTTCTTTTTTCAATAAGTCTGAACTCCACCGAATTTTCTATCTCATAAATTAAAAAGTATCGTGCCATGCCCAGCATTTTCGGAAATATATTTATTTCGTCATTGGTTGGGGTGGCAATTCTTATTCGGTCTTTCTGATTGGTAGTTAATTTTTGGGCTATCATTAAAATTACCTTTCCAAAATTTGCAAATATCCATACCGAATATTTCTCCGATATCACTTAGATCTTTTGGCATAAGACAAATATTACGTCCTGTACAGCAACCTAAATCGATAATTCTTTCTCCATGATGAATATCGATTGCCTTAATTGCCTGCTAATAAAGCCAAAGAGAAACAATGTTCATAGCCTTATCATTTTTTTTTGCCGTAAGGGTATTCAATTCAACTACCAAGACAGGATATATTTCGTCTGTTCTTGATTTCATTTTTTACAATTAATTTTATGGATAGAATAGAATGATAAAAAAATAATCGGAATGAATAACATAAAGAACGGATTAAATCCAAATTTTGTTATTATCCAGCCGCCTATAAATGGAAATATAACTGGTAATTGTGTTTTGATATCCGTTTATCTAATTCCACTGTATAATACTATCCATATATATATTCAACTTTCAATAAAATGCTTGATTTGCGGAATTACTTCCTGTGTAGCCTTTTCACCGGCAGCAATAATTTTATCAATCTGGTCAACCTCTGCCCAGGAAAAGTGCCGCACTTTAGGACGGATAATTAAATCCGCTCCGGCCAAACGTTCCTTAGTTAGATGATAGGTGACGATATCTTCAGCCCTATAAATAATGTGTAAAGCATTGTCAAATTTCTCCACATCATCGATACACTTGGTCACATCGATGGCGAGCACATACTGAGCCCCTTGTCCTTTAACAATTTGCACAGGTATGCTGTCCGTTGCTCCACCGTCAATCAAGAATTGATTCACCATTTTAACCGGTGGAAAAATTCCAGGTATCGAAGCAGATGCCATCACAGCTTCTCTTAAATTTCCTTCTTTTAAAACAATTTCCCGCCCACTGATTAAATCTGTTGCAATACAGGCAAACCGGATTGGAAGATCTTCTATATATTTCTCAGGGTATATTTTAAGGATCTCGCGAACCTGTTTTTCGTCATAAACGGCAGTACGGTTTACTGCTTTGAATAAAGAAAAATATTTTTTCAGATTATTCAAATAATAATCAAGATCTCGTGTTGCCTGGTTATGATTGAATGTTGAAAAGATTTGAATATCGAGTTTCTTGAATGCAAGGCTTTCTATTAAGTTACGGACAAACTTTTCTGTTGCAGGGGCGTTTCCCAAAAAGGCGTAAGCGCCACCAATTATAGCTCCCACACTGCAGCCGGTTATTTGATATATGGGGATATTTTCTTTCTCTAAAACTTTTAATACTCCAATATGCGCCAGACCACGTGCTCCGCCACCACCAAGCGCTAATCCTATCTTAACAGACATAAATTCTCCTTTATTATCAAATAACCTTGTCACTTACGGCAGAGTATTATATATAATAATCACAAAATATTAATATTTTTGCTTGAAGCAATTAAACTAATTCTTTAAATCTTCCAGCCTTTAAATAGTTATTTCTATTTTCATTGATCTCCTTTAACAAATCTAAAGTTTAGTTGTGTGAAACATTAGAGAAGTTCTTCCTTGGTAATTTGTATCACTGCATTGCCGTTCACCTTTCCATCCTTAACCAGAATTAATACTTCGGGCAGATCATCAACTGGAAAAATCTCAATCGACGATTGTATGTTTATATCATTTGCCAATTGCAGAAAATCGAAACCATCTTCTCTGGAGATATGCGCCAAACTGATAATAGAGCGTTCCTGCCAAATAAGATTGTAATTTTTAATTTCAATGGGCGACATTGTTACCGGACCCAAAACAAGCCTACCGTTACTGTCTAACTGTGATAAAGCGTAAGAAACCAAATTACCAGCCGGGGGAAAGATGATACCGCCATCTAATCTCGTAGGAATTTTTTTGTCATATCCACCGATCCAGGTAGCACCTAGTCTATGCGCTTCTTTCTTGTTTTTTTCACTTCGTGTAATCACATAAACTTCAATATTCTTATGCTTAGCAACTTGCAGTACATAAGAGGCAGTAGGCCCGGAAACCATAAAGTCCCAACTTATCTCCTGACTGCAAATCTGTAAGGCGGAATGCACGATAACCGGCAATGCCAGGACACATTAACGGTGCCATTTCTAAAAACGAAAATTTTTCGCTAATATGAAAAACAAAATCAGCCGCAATAACACTGAATTCAGCAAAACCACCATCTGCATCCCACCCGGTAAAATGTGCATGAGAACATAAATTTTCTCTTCCTGACAGACAAAACTTGCATTGTCCACAGATATTATTAAGCCATGCAATTCCGACCCTATCACCAATATTGAAATTAGTAACCTGTTCCCCAATTTTATCAACGATACCCACAACTTCATGTCCTAAAATCAACGGTGATTTCTTTAACGGTAGGTCCCCTTCAACTATATGAATATCAGTTCGACAAACGCCGCAGGCAATATTTTTTATTCTTATCTCTTTTGCTCCTGGTTTCGGTGTGGGAACCTCTTTCAGTTTAAGCGGTCTATCTTCAATTGGTGCTTGTTTTTCAAGAATCCACGCTTTCATTTTTACCTCTATATAACATAAATGCTGTGGTAGAAATCCTCTACTGTCGAATTATACTCTTCACGATACAATTTTATTGACGCAGGTAGCTGATCCATGATATCGCCAGCTATGATACCATCTTCCCCTTTATTCTTTGCCGCAAGATCGCCAGCAAAACCATGTATAAAAACGCCCATACGCACGGCATCGTTAATCGAAAATCCCAGTCCGAACATTGCGGCGATTGTCCCGGTTAAAACATCGCCACTTCCGGCAGTAGCCATACCAGGATTGCCACTAAGGTTTATAAACACTTTTTTATCAGGATAGCCAATCAATGAATGAGCCCCTTTCAAGACAACCGTGGCATTGAGTTCTTGAGCTGTGCTTTGTAGAATATCGATTTTATCTTTTAAAATATCGTCAGTTCTTTGTTTCACCATTCGCGCCATCTCCCCCAAATGAGGTGTTAAAATTGTGGGGGCTTTCCGTTTTTTAATTTTTTCCAAATCATTGGCAACAGCAGTTATTCCATCTCCATCAATTAGCAATGGCTTTTTAATTTCAGCACATAATTCTCTTACTAAGGATTGTGTTTCTTCATTTAAAGATAATCCAGGTCCAATGACAACCATATCTGCCTTTTCAGAGAATTGCAAGAGCTGCCTCTTGTTATCCAAACTAATACTTCCTGATATTGTGTTTTCCAGCGGTATAAAAATAATTTCGCTCCCTTTATTTCCAATGAAATCTGCAACGTTTCTGGGTGTTGCTAAAAATGAAAGACCACCGCCAACTTTTAGAAATGATTGCGCGGCAAAGTAGGGTGCACCGAGATAATTGGATGATCCGGCAATAAACAGCACTTTACCATAATCACCTTTATGAGTATCCTTACTTCTTGAAGGGATTGATTTAAATTCATTTGTGGCGATTATTAGTTGATCAGAGTCAATGAGGATAGGAGGAAATGAAATATGTGTAACATACAATTTACCTCCCATCTCAAATCCAGGATAAAGCAGGTTTCCTGTTTTTGGTAAACCAAAGGTGGTTGTATAATTTGCCTTCACCGTTGTACCCATAATCTGTCCGTTATCTCCATGAATACCTGACGGAATATCTATGCTGAATACTGTCTTTGGGCTTGCATTAATCAAATTAATTATATCTTTATATTTCCCGCCAACTTCTCGATCAAGCCCTGTACCAAATATTGCATCGATAATGACATCACTGTTTTGAACTGCATCAAACGCAGAAGAAACATCTTCCAAATCGATCACTTCAAATTTAAATTTATTGACAATATCAAGATTTTGTTTTGCAGCACCTTTAAATTTAGAGCGATCACCTAAAATAAAAACACTTACCTTGCCCCCATTAGAATAAATTTTCCTCGCTAGTACTAAACCATCGCCGCCATTATTGCCAATGCCACAAAAAATCACAAAATTTTTATTTTTAACACCATATTCTCTCAAAATGGTAAAGTAAGCGGCCTGACCAGCATTTTCCATGAGGATCTCCTGGCTAATGCCATACTCTTTAATCGCCCGACGATCCAGATTTCTCATTTCATTCACACGACTAACTTTCATTTGTATTTACCTCATTTAATGATGATCGTTTTTTATGGTAATCAATAATCAAAACGCCATTTAAATGGTCGATTTCGTGCTGAACAACTCGTGCCAAAAGTCCGTTCAAGTCTTCCTACTTGAGGTGCCGCCAGGCCAATACCTGGTGCTCGTACATCATGCCTTTCATGGCTTTGATGATCTCATAAATCTCACCATTCATGGTCTTAACTTTATGAGCTCTATGCCGTAAAACGGCATCCGGATAAATTCTAAGTTCATATTTGTTATCCATCAATATTCCTTCAATTCCTTTCTGAACTATAATGGTAAAAACTGTTAACCTTTTAGATTTCTATGATTTTTCCAACACCACCTTCAATATATTTCTCCGGATACAAAGATTTAATCATTGCTATGTTTTGGGTGCAATGCGTCGGGCAGATCAATCCAAAGTCTTTAAACAATTCATATTCATTGAATCCATGCAAACCACCAATTATTGCATAAACCTTCCCGAATTGTGAGGCTGCTTGAAGAATATGTTCCATTTTAGGATGTGAACATCCGACGACTAAAACAAGTCCTTTGTCTGTTTTAACTGCCATTGATTGTTCTATATGTTCCAATTCACCAGTAGAAAAAATATTTTCATGAAGCTCGAAAGGTTTATCAACATGGATGATCTCTTTTGCATTACGAATACCCCTAAGCGAAACCGGAGCATAAATTTTTACATTATTATTCTCATTAAGAAAGGCTGAAAGACCACCTGTATGGTCAAAGTGAGCATGAGAAATGAACACTTCATCAATTGAAGATGGATCTATATCAAGTTTTTTCATATTTTCAAGTAGTATAGAACCGTTTGAACCGGTATCAAAAAGAATCGTTCGGTTATGAGCTCTACCAGACAAGAAAATCCCCAATCAGATTTAAGGCCTGCTTGAAATGCGGTATTATCATAAAGGATTGTAATTTTCATTTACGCATCCTATTTTTTCTTCTAAACAATGCTCCTAAATTTTAGAAATTATGGGATTCAAATTCTTATCTTGTCTTTCTGACTCAGTTTTTTGCTTCAAAAGATTTGGGTAATAAACCGACACCGGCAATATTCTTTCCACAATTGGGACAATGATTCTCCCGAATGTTGTTTTTCATCATTCCAAAATAAGAGCGCTCAATCAGCACATAGCCACATTTGGGACATTTTGTATCTATATCCCCATCACTGCCCACATTACCCAGGTAGACATATTTAAGCTCCGCTTCAAAACCAATATCCTTCGCCATTTGAAAAGTTTGTAATGGTGTAGCTGGTATTTCTTTCATTCTATAAGCCGGCAAGAAGCGACTAATATGCCAGGGAACATCACGTCCTAATTCGCTGGCAACAAAATTTGCCATTTCCCGAATCTCCTGAGGATCATCATTCACACCGGGGATAATCAGACTGGTAACCTCAAGCCAAATACCCAGTCGTTTTATTTTTTTTAAATTATCTAGAACAGGTTGTAAGCGTGCACCGATAATCCTTCGATACGTTTCATCGCGAAATGCTTTTAAATCGACATTGACGGCATCCAGATAAGGGCTAATCATTTCCAGCATTTCAGTTGTCATATAGCCGTTTGTTACATAAATATTATTGAGTCCAGTTTCATGAGCTACACATGCTGTATCGTAGCTGTATTCAAAAAATATAGTCGGTTCTGTATAGGTATAAGCAATATTTTTACAACCGTACTGTTTTGCATTCAATACAATTTGCTCTGGCGCTGCCTTCTTGCCTGATTTCACTATTTCATCATTAGTGATTTGTGAAATATCCCAATTTTGACAGAAACGACAATGGAAGTTACAACCTTCCGTGGCAATAGAATAGGCTTTTGAACCGGGATAAAAATGATACAAAGGCTTTTTTTCAATGGGATCAATATTTTGAGCAATCGTTTTTCCATAGACTTTTGTATAGAGTATCCCATTAATATTTTCCTTCACCTTGCATACCCCTTTCTTACCGGGATTAATCACACAGCGGTGAGCGCAAAGGTTACATTGTACTTTGTTTGCATCAAGTTTTTGATATAACAGGGCTTCCTTCATTGGATCGCCAACATTTTATCTAATGCAATTTTCGCTTTTATTCTGATTTCTTTTGGGATATGAATTATATATTCCATCTGCTCTAAGGCCAATTTTATTTTTTCTAATGTGATTTCATTCATACCTTCACAAAGTGTATTAACCGGATAAAACATTTTCTCCGGATTATCTTTCTTCAATCTATATGCAAAATTACTTTCTGTACCAACGAGAAACTCCTTTTGTCGGGATTGTGCTACATAACGTGACATCCGTGAAGTACTACCTATGAAATTAGCCAGGTGTCTCACAGGAACATTGCATTCCGGATGGACAATAATTTCAGCAGCGGGATGTTTTTCTTTTATTAAATATAATTGATCGGTGGTAATGTTTTCATGGACATAACAATAGCCATCCCACAGAATAACATCTTTATTAGTATGTTCAGCCACATACGAACCCAAATTTCTATCCGGAACAAACAGAATTTGATTAGCGGGCAAAGAATTTACCACATTAATCGCATTGGCTGAAGTACAGCAAATATCTGATTCTGCTTTCACCGCTGCAGAAGCTGTTTACGTAACTAACTACAGTCGCACGCGGATATTGTTTTTTTAATATTTTTAACTGTTCAACAGTTGCCATATCTGCTAAGCCGCATCCTGCGTTTTTATCAGGTAATAACACTTTTTTCTCGGGATTAAGAATGGCGGCTGTTTCAGCCATAAATTGAACGCCACAAAAGACAATGACTTCGGCCTTTGTGCTGACCGCTCTCTTGCTCAAATCTAATGAGTCACCAACATAATCTGCTATATCCTGCACTTCTCCTTGTTGATAAACATGAGCAAGGATAACTGCATTTTTTTCCTTTTTTAATTTTTCTATCTTTTCCCTCATTTCCTATTTCTTTAGGATTACAAAAGCATCAGATATTTATAACGATTATCTCTCACCGAATAAATTAGTACCTATACGGATAATATTAGCACCCTCTTCAATGGCGATTTGATACTATTGCTCATCCCCATGGAAAGATAGCGCATTTCCACATTGGGGTATCCCCGCACGACTCAAACGATCGAATGCATTCTTTGTGGCCTTGAAATAGGGTCTGGCGTCCTCTGGGTTGCCAAAGCGGGGCCCCATGGTCATTAAACCCTGAATTCGTAAATGAGGCAAGTCGCTTATGCCTGAAATCAATTCATCAACATCATCCGGCAGAACCCCGGTTTTATTCGACTCTTCCCCGCTATTAACTTCAACAAGCACAGGCATTATCTTGTTTTCTAAAGTACAACGATTATCAACCCGTTCTGCAAGTTGAACCGAATCAATCGTTTCAATCATATCGAAAATCCTGACCGCTTTTTTTACTTTATTTTTCTGTAGATGCCCGATCATATGCCACTGTACTGCGTTTCCTATTCTCTGATACATTCGTTCAGCTTCCTGAAGATAGTTGTAGCCGATAATTTTTATACCGGTTTGAATAGCTGCTTTCACTTCTTCAGGGGTTCTCGTCTTTGCGGCGGCAACTAACATAACAGTGGAAGGGATTGAATTAAGGAATTTAACTACTGACGCTTCAATTGTATTTAAACTATTTATTTCTGACATTATCCTCCCCTTTAATGATTGCCTTCTCGTTGATTTCTCTTAATCACACTATTGGCTTCAGGTTAGAACGCCTTCCAAAGACAATAAACCAGTGTATCCTATATATGCACCTGCCATAACCATTTTAGCAGCTTTCGTATTGCCCAAATCATCTGCGATTTCTGTTGCCGGGATGTAGACACAAATAGTACCAGGTTCCGGGCAAACATAAAAGCAAATACCACAACCAGTGCATCCAGTACCAATGTATTCTACCGGATGATAACCCATTACATTCAGGTTTTCAGATATCCTCAATACATTCACAGGGCATGCCTCCACACACAAACCACACTCTTTACATAAATCAGATTCAATTTCTACTCGTACTTCGGCTTTTCTCTCTTCACTTTTTAGTAATCCTGCTGTTAATATGCACTCGTGTACGGTATTTGTTCTCGTTTAGGAATTTTGGTATCAATCATGGACGCTTTCATAATCTGTTTTCCTTTTTTTGCCCAAATTACTATCATCTATATCGACGATTATTCAAGATTATACAAATACTCATCAAGTCTCTTGTCAACTTGACCTGTAACCTTTTGTTCTTCGATGACGGTAATATCTCTTTTTATTAATTCATCCATGAATTTTTGATACAGGTGTCCTTCAATACCATCCTCAGGTGCTACAATACCTTTCTTGGTAATTTCACCTTTTCCTATAAGTATTGCGCTTATTGCTGCGGGAAATCCTGTAACTCTTGCCATGGCGGAAATTTCATTTTTACTATCGCTTTCTTCCCACATAATAATAATCTATCCTTTTTCTTTCCCCATTTTTCATTCCAATCACTGATTCCACATCACACAAATATCTGCATCCTTCTCCAATGGCTTCAGTTTGGGTTCTATTAACGTTAAAAAGAATTCACGTGGAACTATCTTTCGACCATGATATTGAACCGGATCTAAATCCAACAGACCACATTCTTTTAATACATCTATTCCCTGCCAATGTCCAGGCCAGCGAATTGTTTTTTCAGCAAAATTGCCCAAGGTTAGGTCTTGTATAAATAAAACTGGGCATCCCCGGTGTAACAGCACATTCTAGACTCTTCATTTCTACCGAATTTTTCAAATTTAAATCGTTCACGATCTGTAGTAGCCTTTACATTTGTAATTTTGCCCTTCTTAATTACTTTACTTTTACCATATATTCACGTAAAACATGTGGAAATGCCCAGGTAACCATATATTTCAATGGATGGTTATTCAGCTGCTTCCTTGGAGGGGATTCCTCCCACCCGGGCAATAGCAGATTCTACACTATCCATTTTGCTAATACCTTCACCAAGAGTAACATTACTTAAACCTGGAGCAAAACCAATTCCATCTAAGATCGTTACCCCTTTCCCAATTGCTCTCTTGTGAAGCCATTCTCCATACCCATTGAGCGATAACCCATTTGGAATTTCTAACCCCTCCATTTCATATTGATCCGGTTTGCGATGATATTCTTCCAACATGTCGACACTGTTTAAGCCTGCTTCAATAGCGGTTGCAACAACCTTATAACTTGTCCTTCTATCCGGTAATGCGATTACACCTACATCATATTTTTTCATTATTCTTTTAATTATTTCCGTATGGGCAATGTCGAGAGGATGTATGATTATCTTATTACTATTGATCCAGTTTTTAGTTTGGTCAGTGCTCCCTTTCGTCTACCTATTAACCCTACTTCCTCAACCGTAGACTCTCTTACTAAATCCCAGGCAACAGCAGAACCTATCTTACCGGTTCCACCAAATATGAGTACTTTCATAAGATCTCCTCCTATAAAAGGATTTATCAAGATCGATATTTTTAACCGTGTTTTTTAAATTTTGCTTGAACTTCTTCGGGCTCTTTATTCATAAATTTCTAACATTCGTTCATACAGTTGCCAGCGATCGTTTACTTCTTTTTGGGCCATTTGCAGTAACATTTTAGCTCGTTTAGGCATGCTTTTTGTTAGCATTTTATAGCGTGTTTCATTATAGACATACTGTTCTAATGGTATATTTGGAGTCATGGAGTCCAGTTTGAATTGATTCTTCTTATTTTCCATGAATTCGTTTTTTCTTTTCCAGTAACTCTTCCTTTGTTTCCTGATGATCAGGATCAGGTATAATACAATCAACCGGACAAACCTCAATACATTGCGGTTCATCAAAAAAACCAACACATTCCGTGCACAAGTTGGGATCAATGATATAAACGGATCACCTTCTGATATTGCATCATTGGGGCATTCAGGTACGCAAGCATCACAGGCAATACATTCATCATTTATCATTAAAGCCATAATTAACCTCCTCTATGAATTTGTTTTTATTTAAGAATATATAATAAATCAATGTTTCTAAACATACTCGTTACAAACTTTTCATTTTTTTATTGAAGGATCCCATATGACTAAAAGAATAGCACCGTTCCTTGATGCAAATGAATCAATGATATCACCTTCCGGTATAAGATTATAAGATCCGGGACCATAATCTTTCCCATCAATTTCATATTGCCCCATGAGCACAAAATACTGTGTCGTTGAGGAATGGCAATGCGCTTCTATTCTGAATCCCTGAGATAATTTGAGTAAAAATGTCTTTGCTCCTTCCTCTTCCCTAAAGACCTGTATTTTCGTCCCTGGGGGATATCCCATGGCCTCTTGCCACTCCATATTTTCATAATCAAGAATTTTTTCTTCCAAAACTTGCACTCCTTTCATTTTTTTTACAATATGTTATTTTTATCTCATTATGGGAGTATTACATTTATGACATTTAATTGATTGGCAAGGAACGCCTCTCTCATGAGGGATTTTTTCTCCACATGATGAACAGACACAATATCCTTCCGGACCAATCCCTGGTTTTGTACCTCCATATCCGGCCTGTCCCTTTCCCTGCCTACCATAGTCTGTTCCGGAACCTCCTACCTGTATTAAAAGTTTCTTGACGCATTTTATATTGCCCTTCAATTAGTAAATGGAATTTTTATCTCACCCCCCACGCCCATTTCAATATAGTTTTCACCATAAGCCTTCTGAAAAAGTAGCCGGCCTGCTTCATCAGTACAATGACAGGGGGCAACATTTTGGACCTTAAGCTTTTGGAAGTTTTTTACAATATTTGATATCTCTGAGTCACTCAAACCAGAAAAATGAAATCCACCTAAAAACAGATAAAGAGGTTCATCTGGGAAAAAAGTCTTTGCTTTATGCAAAATCTTGATACTCCAGAATGTGCACAGCCGGTTACCACCACGATACCTTTTGATGTCCGCAAGGCCATAGCCTGCTCTTTAAAAATGCCAGCAAATTCACCTAGAGTGAAAACATTTGCTCGAAGTTCCTTAGCAGCAGCAACTCGGTTGACTTTTGCTCCTGTTTTTTCAATGTTTTCAATTACTAAATCTGGAAACGATTGCGGCACATATACTGATACTTTTGGATTCTCTATCAGAAAATCATCAAGTCCACCAATATGACCACAGCGATTATGTGAAATCAGGATCAATTGGATAGCTTCGTGGTTCTATTCCCAGCCTATTCATATTTGCTAAGAGAATAGCTCCATCACTACCTGTATCGAAAAGCACGGTAGTTTCTCCAACTTCTGCCACACAGGCAAAACCGCGTCCCGGTTGCAGGTTGCTCATCACAGGATAGATATCATATATGACAGTGAGTTTGACATCGACCAGGCTATTTCCCCCTGGATTGATTCTCTTTTGATCAAAATTCATTATACTTACCTGAGTATGCAGTGTCATCATTATAAAATATTCTTCCGTAGATCAAATTAATTTCTCCTATGAAGCCTGCGCATGTAATACTTTTTCCTATCGTATTCCGATTCCATAAGCAGATTCTTATTTATTAATTTTTGAATAATAGACCAATCTGCCTTTGCTTTTGAAAAAAATTCTTTCACCGCCTCTTCACGCATGGGGTGAACAGCGGTAATATTCAACAGATCTTCCGCCACATCTCCGGTTAAGGTAAATTCATTACCTTCATATCCAACCAGAAACTCGACATGGTCATGAATTTTACTGAATATTTGATAGGTCTGATTGAGCACTTCCTCGCTTGGAGGTTGTACCCAGTTTTCAGCAGGTGGTCTTGTTGGAATTGATATGTAAGTAGTGGAAGGACTGATTTGATTTAAAAAATCGCTAACCTGTTTACATTCAATTTCACTGTCATTCAATCCTTTGACTAGCATTGTCTCGGTTACCAATTTTCCCTGATATTCCCGCGCGAATTCAATCATTCCTTCAAGAATCAAAGGTAATTGCAAAGATTTGTGAGGACGGTTTATCCTGCGCCAAACGTCTTCTTTGATAGAGTCAACTTTTAAAGAAACCCAATCGAGCTTTTATTTAATTCATTCCTGACATCTTCGCGCCAAATGAGGGAAGCATTAGTTATCACCCCCATTTTGATACCCAAGGGCTTCAGGAGATCTATTTCCCGACCGAGATTTATATCCAATGTCGGTTCACCATCGGGAACAAAGGTTAAATAATCAATGTTTTCCCCAACTTCATGTACCTTTTCAATTTTCTTTTTTACTTCCTGTAATATCTCTTCCGGTTCAAAAAAAATCTGTCGCTTGATGCGCATCTTTATCGTGCTGCCCACCTGACAATAGACACATGAATAGGTACATATCTTTGGAGGAATGTTATTAATTCCCATGCTGCGCCCTAGGCGTCTGGATGGTACTGGGCCAAATGTTAACATAACCTGAATTTCCTTAGTTGCAATTTATATCAGTTTTAATCTCATCATTTCGATCTTTACCTATCATTTACCGTTTAATAAAGAAGAAAGATAGAATTCTATAATTCATCAGCTGAAATTCTTCCTTTTATTTAGAAATAATGCAATTCACAGGCCAGAATAAAAACAGGGCAGCTAATTTATTGATAATTATTGGATTAGAAGAAAGGGGAAATTAGATATTGAAGGAGTAATCTAGTTAATTGTTGCAATATCGCAACTGTTGAGAAGGAACTGTCGCAAGAAAGAAAATATATTTGTTAAAAAAGAATACTTAAGACAGCCGGTTATTATACAATACATTTTTTTCGGTATTAATTAGGTTAGAAAACTATTCATGAGGCAATTTTTCATAATGTTTACTATATATTAAATAAGCTCCAGAATATGATTTATATACTCTTCCTCATCTAATGCGCCGTATATATTTTTCTTCTCATTAATCACAGTCATTGGAATGCCGCGCACATTATAGTTCTCCGCCAGTTCCAGGAATTCGTTTGCATGAATAATATCCACGTTAATAAACTCACTAGCAATCGCCAGTTTTAAGGCCAATTTGGCTACCGGAAGGGAATAGAGACAACCCGGGGAGATGAAGATTTTTAATTGGATCGGCTTTTTAAGTTGAAGCAATTTAATTACCACACCCGGCTTAAGTGTGCTTTCCCCTTTAGAGACATAAATAATGTCATCAAGAAAATCATTTAACTCCATTCCCTGTGGATATCCATAGTAGCGTATGCCATAATCATTTTCGCCGATTAACGCAAGTGCCGGTACTGTAAAAATGTGATATTTACTGTCTTTTTCCTTATTTATTGCGAAGTTATAAGCAACAAACTCTATCTTTTGTGTAATGGAGGCAAGACTTTCCAGTAATCTGCGGGTTTTATTACAATGCGGGCACTTTGTTTCCTGCGTGAAAAATAACAGTTTCACATCATTTTTCAAAGAACTGAACTTGGCTTCAACGACTTCTAAATCTAATCCATATGGTTTAAACATGATGCACTCCTTTCACTCTTACTCTAAGTTTAAAATAGTAGCATTGTACATATAACATTTTTATTTTAAACAAGTTTTTTTGCCTTAATTATCACGAAACCACCCTCGCCATACCCCTCTATAAATGGCTGAATCTCTGAAACCGTATTCAATGTGCCAAAAACAGTCTGGATGATTTTAACTATTTTAAATCGTGCCTTTCTCAAGTAATCAAGGACTTCGTCCGTTGAATAAAACAAAGCTTCTCTGTAAAATTTATTCTGGTCTTTTATCTTCTCGTATTCTTTACCCAATGGGCTATTTTTATCTACCAACCCAATAATAAAGATTCCTTCCCTTTTTAGAATTCTATTAACTTCCAGGAAGGATTTTAGCATATCATCAACAAAACAAATAGTGGTTACCATCAATGCAAAATCATAGGAGTGGTCTGAAAGCGGTAACTCTTCAGCCACACCATCGTAAACTTTTAAACCTTTTCGTTCTGCAAACTTTTTCATTGCGTGGGACGGTTCTATGCCTTCTTTAATACCAAATGGCATAGCAAATCTACCCGTTCCTATTCCAATTTCTATTCCTTTTCTATCCCTGGGAATAAAATGATGAATTGCGTCAACTTCGGTTAGATAGACATGATGATGTTCAGCGAACCACCCCTCATATTCTTTCCAATATTTATCAAAAGGCTTTGTTTTAGGCATATTATATCTTTCTTTATATTTACTTTTACCCCTGACTAATTAAAATCTATTCATGAGGCAACCAAATATCGCTTCAAAAGAGAATCAAAATTAATATTTCCCGGTGTCCTAGCCATTTTTTCTACATTATGCAACCGCTCACAATAAATGGGTTTTTTTACCCGGTAGATCACTCCCATGGAAATCATATCTACTTCATTACTAATATTCCATGCATCCTCAACTGAGGTTTCATCATAATCTTGTCCAAGATCATTGGACAGAGAGCGAATTATATCGTATTGTTCTTTCCCCATAAATGTTACACATGGGCTTAATATTTGGATGAACGAAAATCCCGGATGATTTATCCCTTGAATAATAAGATCAACGATCTGCTTAACATTTCCCGAAAATCCGCGAGCTATAAAAGAAACTCCATAACTCAATGCTATTTTAATAGGATTAATTTGTTCCTCCATAATCCCATAGGGGGTGGTTTTTGTCTTTTGGCTTTCTTCAGTTGTAGGAGAGCTTTGCCCTTTGGTCATTCCGTAAATGCCATTGTCCATTATGATATAAGTTAGATCAATATTGCGCCGGGCAGTATGTGGTAAATGATCACCACCAATGCTAAAAGCGTCACCGTCACCGGCAACCGCAATTACAGTTGTTTGCGGATGGGCTAATTTTACACCTTGAGCCACAGGTAATGCCCGACCATGAATGCTATTAAATCCGTAAGTTTTTACATATCCCGGCAAACGGCTGGAACATCCAATTCCGGATATGATTGCAATCTCCTCTGGTGGTAGCTGAATTTGGCTAATGCCTGGTACAGTGAATTTAAAATTGCATAATCACCACAACCAGGGCACCATACCGGTTTTAAATTGCTTTGTAATCTTTTGTTGAATAGATTTCCATTTTAATTTACTTTCTATAATTGCCTTTATTATTTCATTCACTGTAAATGGGTTCACTCCCGGACGAGCAAATAGACCTGTTTTTCTGGGCAATATTATTTCACTCTTTAAATAGGTATAAAATTGTCCCTCGGATAACTCAAAAATAATCAATTCTTCTAAGTGGTTCACCCATGACTGAATTTGATTGGTAGGTAATGGTTTCAATTGGCGTGGTACGATAGTACCGATGTTATAATCATCTTCCAGGAGTGAAGAAATCAGCTTCTTGAATAGCACCTGTGGTAGATCCCCAGGCTAAGGATACCAATCCTGGGATTCATATTACCGAGACGAAGTAATATGTCGGATTCCTGCTGCAAAATTGTCTGATTTTTCTTCAAACGTTTCCTGTTCATCCGTTTCTGGATATTAGAGGAAGATGTTGGCAAACTCAATTCATCGTGTTCAATGCCATATGCAGTATACATACCGTTTTTAATTCCTGGTTTCGATAGCGGTGAAACACCGTTTGGAGTCATTTTATACCTGCTATAGTTATGTAATTCTTCGATTGAAGGAAGAGATCGATTTATAACCATTGATTGCATTGCTTTAAAATCAACCTGGGGAATAATCTCAAGACGTTGGCCTATAAATTGGTCACTTAGTATAATCACAGGTAATTGATATTTTTCCGATAGATAAAAGGCATGTACAGCAATAGTAATCGCATCGGCTACGTTTACGGGGGCTAAAACTACGCGCGGATAATCGCCGTGACCGCCAAAAACAGCATGAAAGAGGTCTGCCTGGGTTGTTTTTGTTGGAATTCCGGTACTCGGTCCTACTCGTTGTACATCCACAATAACAACAGGTAATTCTGCCATAGCAGCCAGACCAATGGCTTCTGTCATAAGAGACAGTCCTGGACCAGAGGTGGCAGTCATTGATTTAGCTCCGGCAAATGAAGCTCCGATGGCCATTGTAATTGCCGTAATTTCATCTTCTGTCTGTATGAAAATATCTTCAAACTTTGGCAGCTCATTTGCCATCCACTCCATAATTTCACTGGCAGGCGTAATAGGATAACCAGCATAGAATTGCACCCCAGCGAAATAAAGACCCTAAAGATATCGCCTCATTGCCGGTTAAAATCATTTTTGGATTGTGGTTCTTACTTGACCAATCAAAAGGTGTTGCGGCTTTGTTGCTTTCAGCCAATTCTAGCCCTTTTTTGAAAGATTTTAAGTTACCATAAATTATGTCCTTGTTTTTTCCGGTAAATTGTCGCTGAATCTCGCGTTCAAAACCTTTTTTCCCAACCCAAACCAACCTGATAGAAAACCAAGTGCGACAAGATTTTTGGATTTCGATGTACCTGACGTTTTTTTTGCAATTTCAGTAAACGGCACCCCTAAAAATTGAATCTTTTGGGGAAATGACAAGTCTGGGGGAAGCATTTCAATGTTATCATGAAAGATTACTGTCCTGTCATCTAGAGATATCTCCTCCTCAAAGCGATAGTAATGATCCCAATTTAGAATAATTAACGCATCGATTAGATCACCTTGTGATAAAACCAGTGAATTTTTCATTCGAATTTGGGCCATAGTTTCACCACCACGAATTTGCGGTCCATAGCTCTTTAACATCATTCCATATAAACCATTTTGAGAACCGGCGCGAAGTAAAATTTCACCAGCAGAGATGACCCCTCACCACCACTGCCTATAATGGCAATAGTTAAGTCTTCCTTATTTTTAAAATATTTTGTTTCCATCAGATTAATTTCACCCATGCAACTTTATCTACTAATGTTAAAACTCACTATTTGATCTAAATTATCCTTTTCACCAATTCACAATTTATTTGTAGATTAAAAATACTCGCTGTAAAATAAATTTGATTCGCTTAATAACTTTATTCACCGAATCAAATCCATTGTTTATATCTTATTCGTGGCTTCTATTACCTTATCTAAATATTGCTTTTCAGGAAGGGCACCTTCAAATTCGACAGTATCATTTATTACCACTTTCGGTACCGCTCCCGACATTATACTTGATGTGATAAATGGGGAAATTCAGTCGCCTCGATCATTTCTCCACGAATCAGGTCGCTCTCAAAAGCAAGCTGATGCGCCAAATATACCGCTGCAGGACAATATGGACAGGTCGGCGTAACAAAGATCTGTAAATTCAAGGGCTTAGGAATCTCTGAAAGTATTTTCTTGGAATCATCAGCCAGCCCGGAGTCTTTTTTAGATACCATAACAATATCTTCAAGCAAAGTGCTAAACTCATACCCGGAGGGAATACCATAAAATCGAATGCCATAATCCATTTCCCCCATAATTATTGTAGCCGGTATTTTGTCAATCTGATATTTGTTGGCTTGTTCTTTGTCAATAATGAAATTGTAGACCTCAAGGCTTATTTTATCTGACAGAGCGGCAACTTCCTCCATTAACTGACGAGTCTCCCTACAATAAGTGCATTCTATTTCCTGAGTAAAATTTATGATTTTTACCGGTTGCTGCATTGTAGCGAATTTATTTTGAATCTCAATCCGATCATTTTCCTGAATAAAAGCCATATTAATTCCTCCTTTAATTAACTTATTGACTCAGGTAACTTCATTACAAGATCCTCGATAGAGATTTTTTTTCGTATCATCAGTGATCTCAAAAATATCTTTCAATAAAATGTTGTACCGAGTTTGCGGCCACGGCGCCATCACCGATAGCGGTAGCTACCTGACGTATTTCAGTTTCACGAATATCACCGGCAGCAAATACTCCGGGTAAAGAAGTTTGCATCTTCTGATCAGTGATAATATATCCCCACTTGTCTAAGGCCACCTGTCCATCAATATATTCAGTGTTGGGATTTAGACCTATATATATAAACACACCTTCCACAGGAATTTCTTTGTCTTTTTCAGTTTCTCGATCTTTCACGGTAATAGAGTTAACCCATTTTTCACCATTTATGGAAGTGATTTGATGATTGAGCAGCCAATTAACATTTTCATGTGCACGTATGCGCTCTTCAAGAATTTTCTCCGCTTGAATGGTAGGCAAATATTCCACCATGGCCAGTGATTTTACGAATTTCAAAATAAACAGCCCTTCCTGCAAACCAGAATTACCGGCTCCGATAATGGCGATATCTTTGCCAGAAAAAATGGGACCATCACAGGTTGCGCAATATGAAACACCATGTCCTTTAAACTTTGCTTCCCCGGGAATATTTAAGGTCTTTGGTGAGGTGCCGGAAGCGATAATAACTGTTTTTGTATTAAGTGTTTTCCCTTCCAAAGTGATGGTTTTAGGCTGACTTTTTAAATTTATTTCGCCTGGAGGTGCATAATAGATTTGAGTTCCAAACCGCTCCGCCTGCCGGCGCATACGATCTGCCAGCTCGAATCCGCTGACCCCTTCGGGAAATCCGGGATAGTTCTCAATTAAATCAGTACTGGCTGCCTCACCGCCAATGGCTTCCTTCTCAAGCAATAATATTTTCATTTGTGCCCGTGCTGCGTAAATGGCAGCGGTTAAACCAGCAGGTCCACCACCAAGGACAATGAGATCATAGTCTTTTTCTAATTCAGTCGTTTCAGGCCTTTTCGAAATAGCAAATGATAATTCTTTCATATTTTTTATTCCTTCAAGAAGATATTTTTCCCGGCAGCCTCACTTTATTCTTTACCATAATTAAGGTAGTTGTAATATTTATTTAATCTGGAATGTTGAATTAACCTATCAGCATGTGCCAGGATGACAAATCCTGTGATAAGGAAAATCATACCGACAAAAATATTATTAAAGTAAAGACCTATCCCGCGCACCAAATCCGGGTTAAAAGCAGAAAAGATCAGCCATAAAGCAATGATATTCGTGATCCATACAAACCAGAATTTATTATGAACAATGCTAAAATTTACCATTAGAACAATAATGCCAATACTGATATTATTCAAGGTACAGATAGCTGAGCCCAAGCCAAGAAACACTGAAGTGAATAACCACAGCCCCAATACGACATTTATCCAGCCTTTCCATTTCATTTTAATTACCTCCTTTCATGTTACTCATCATCATGAAAGTAGTCTATCACCTTCATTAGCCTCCCAACTTCATGAACATAATACCAACGACTAAACCTACAACTAGATTAATTACTTAATGAATATGAATGATCTTCTCGACTGGGCTAACATGGGTAACATTCCATGTCCATCCTGCACAATGGAACTGGCCAGTAAAATGCTGAAGGGAATGGTTCCTTGCGCGTAGAGAGTTACAAAAATCAAGTGAGGTCCGGATTCGGGGATTAAGCCGACAAGACAGGCTACAAAAAGGACGATCCATTTGCCTTCACGAATCATACCTTCCAAATGTAGATAATCAACCAATACATGCATTAAAATAAGTGCACCGAATGTCCATAGAAAAACACGGGGAATATGTTTCTTTGCCACATGTTCCCATAGATGTTCTTCAAGAAAATGCTCAGGGACAGTAACGACAATGAAAAGTGAAATTGCGGAGACAAACAGAATCGTAATCCTTATCCAGTTCCAGGTGCTTGGACCCATCTGTCCGGTAATAATTGCAAGAATGAATACCAATAATCCTACCGTTAAGATAATCCTGAAAGCGGAATATTCCTTCCATTGCTGTATTATTTGGCCACTGGGAAAACAATTACAATTTTCATCAATATGTACCTTTAAGTCATCACAGCCTGATGGATGTAGCGAAACTTTCTCTCGAAAAATCATATCCGTCAATGCCCCGGCAATAATTCCCAAAACAAAAAGTAGTGCATGAATATATATAGCTTCTTTTGGAATCATGGCCAGCATAACAAATGACTCGTCTCCACAAGTGGCAATCATCGCCGCAACAACAGCACCGACTGTTAATATCCTATGTGAATACATCGCCACCACTATAAATGCACCTAAACAACCTGGAACGGCGCCTAGTAAGTGCAGCTAGAATGTATTGTCCCCATTTATGCTGAGCCAGCCTTTGTTGCCATTCTCCGTTGCTGAGTACGTTGACATACTCGATTACCAGCATCATCACAAATACAAATCCTGTTATCATCAGGGAATGGTTAAAAATATTTATCATAGAATATATCTCATGTGTTTAAATGTTTTTTTTTCAACTCTCCTTTTAAATACAGAGATAAAATCTCTTCTATATCTCCTTGAACCCAAGGGATTATCTGAATATTTATCTCCTTAAGCCTGATACTACAATATTCTGTCAGCCCACCACAAATCAATACATCTGGATTTAATTGAATGAGAACTTTCACTTTTTCCAGCGGATTCGTCGAAACCAGACGCACAGCATCTCTGGTTTTTATCTTATCTTTTTCAATAGTCACCAGATGTATATCTTCAGCACAATCTAATCTGACAGAAACCCTTGATTTAAATATTGGAATCGCAATAGTTTTCATAATGGAAGAAATGCAATTAGTAAGCCAAAATTACATGAAGATGATTAACTTGCTTATTTCACCGTATATAAGCACGGTAAAAAAAGTATGAAATGGATAAGTCTATAGTCCCGAACTTGCAATATTGCAACAAATTATATGCAACAGTTGCATTATTGAAGCGCGATGAAATAGTATTGCTATATAGATGTTATTATATATTCTTAAAATTATATGAATTTTTGAATAACTTATAGTTGGCATAAAATTCTGGGTATAAATTATGATAAAATAATTTACTCTTCAACTAAAAATCTAATAATGCTAAGGATAACATATAAAGTGGAAATAGCATCATGGATATTAGCACAATTTCTATAGCCCTACTTGCCATGGGAGGACTTGGCCTTATCTTCTCTATTGGTCTTGCAATTGCAAATAAAATATTTCATGTGGAGGAAGATCCTCGTATCAGCCGGATTAGTGAACTACTTCCAGGAGCAAATTGTGGTGCATGTGGCATTCCCAGGATGCACGAGTTTTGCAGAAAATGTGGTGAATGGGAACGCTGAAATAGATATTTGCTCTGTCTGTTCTGCTGAGGCACTTCAAGAAATCGCTGAAATTATGGGAGTAGAAGTGAAAAAAGAGAGCGAATGATCGCCAGAGTCATGTGTCAAGGTGGTATGGTTGAAACAGCGAAAAAAGCAGAATACATAGGAATTCATTCATGTCTTGCTGCTTCAATTGTCGGTGGGGGAGAAAAACTCTGCGAATTCGGTTGTATCGGTTATGGTGATTGTGTTGATGCCTGCCCCTTTGATGCGATGTACATGAATAATAACGGGCTACCGGTTGTAATAGAGGACAAATGCACTGGTTGTGGTAAATGTGTTGAAGCCTGCCCACGTAGCGTCATTGAACTGCATCCTGAGAATCATAAACTTTTCATATTATGTAAAAATAAAGATAATCCAAAGATTGCCAGGAAAGTATGCACCAAAGCCTGTATTGCTTGTGGAATCTGTGTTCGTGCTGTTGATGAAGGCCAAATCAACATAGTAGATAATTTGGCTCAAATTAACTATCAATTATATGGAACGGAGACAATGGTACCTACAGATAAATGCCCAACAGACTGTATTGTTGTAATCGATAAAAAAGATAAGGAAAAGAATAAAGAGACAATTGAGAACGACAATGAACCTGATAAATATGCAGAAATTAAAAGCAATGCTAAATCTTTCTTTTAAAAAGTTTATGACCCAATTTAATTTGATCCTGATCCCATCTCTCTATTAAAGGAGCATTTTTAGATTCAAATACCCGGTCATACTCTCTAAATAATCTTCACATTCTTTTGTATCTAATTCACCGGTTTTATTTACAAAAGAGAGAATTTGGAATGTTAGAATGGTATCAGAGTTTCAATAATTTTTTCCTTAGGTATTTCATTGTTCCGATATGCGATCGCAAAATCAAACAGAATTCTGCCCAAAAGATCGCTGTGATAATAGAATTTTTGTTTTGACAATTTTCTCAATCTTACCCAATTCAATCAATTCTGGTTGTGATATGATTTTTTTCCACAAATTTCCATAACGGCTCCAAACTTGAAATAAGCTGTCAAAAAGAGCATCTTTATTAACTGTTAAAACCGCGGGCTTCCAGTAACGCCAAGACCAAAACCATATATATTGCTTGGCTGGATACCTGAAGTATCTTTCCATAGGTATTCAAATTCGATCATCAAATCAAAAGTAGTGATAACAACCTTCGTAAACATTGGTCCTAAATCTTTCGCAGGATCTTTCGGATTGTGAATTTTAGGTGTACCTGAAAAGGCCTGACAAACATTAAATCTTCTGGCGATGGCAATGGTCGTCATCCATATATCAATTCCAAAGTGAGCTATTTTATCATTCCAGAGTTTCTCTGTTAGAAAAACACGCGCTAATTTCCTGAAAATCCGAAATCACCACCAATAGGTTGTCTTACTCTTAAACCATAAAATGCTCTTAGCATCGGATAAGCGATATGATTTGTGATGGAACCATCATATTTATGTCTGGCATAGATGGGAGCCACATAGTCAAAACGGCCCAATAAAGGTTCGGCCAGATATTTTATCCATCCGGTGGTAATACTTTTTAAATCTGCATCGACAACAACAACGGCTTTTGCATTAAGTTCAACAGCCGCTTCAAATAGGTTTTTAAAATTATTTCCTTTTCCTTTAACACCTGGTGCTGTAGAAATATATATCTTTGGAACTTTCGTTGGTGTGTTCATCAACATATCCTTCGTACCATCGGGTGAACTATTATCTACATTTATAATCACCGACTTTTTTGATGGAAATAGTTAATTAATCCCGTGGAGGATAAATTCCAAATAACATGTACCAAATTTCAAATAATACCCAAATACCAATATCCGATTAGATACCAATTTCCATTGTTCAAATTGTTTGGAAATTAGTTATTGAAGATTGAGATTTATTTGGGGTTTGGTGCTTGGGATTTGAAAATTATTTAGGATTTAGAGATTAGAGTTTCGAATTTAAAAAATCCCGCTATAAGCGGGATTTTGTGGTATCACCGGGGACCGGACTTGAACCGGTACGGGATTTAACTCCCGAGGGATTTTAAGTCCCTTGTGTCTACCAATTCCACCACCCCGGCGGGAATCAAGACAATAGAAAAATGATTAATGAAAAATGAATTTAATATCCATGTCACATTCTTTTTTCTTATTTCTTTTGTCTTTTTTCTTATTATGAGGAGGCGACGGGCGGATTCGAACCGCCGCATAAAGGTTTTGCAGACCTCTCCCTTAGCCACTTGGGTACGTCGCCGTAATAATATAAATATTCGCTCCCGATCCATTTCTCGGTTTATTGTCAAACAACTCGATTACCTTAAGTCTACTGGCCGCTCTAGTCTTGCGGGAGTACGTCGCCATTCAATTTTGGATTTCGGATTCGGATTTTGGAATTAAATCCAAATTCCGCAATCTGAAATCCAAAATTTTTACTTGTGGTCTGCACAAATAAAAAAAGAGCGAGAGACGGGATTTGAACCCGCGACAATCACGTTGGCAACGTGATGCTCTACCAGCTGAGTCTACTCTCGCTTCTTCATATAGATTACTATTATATTTGGACGTTAAATTTAGATACTTTTCAATTCAATGTCAATACTGGGTAGGTGTGAATTCTTGGAAGATTTTAACCACGAATTACACTAATTTTTACAGAATTTCACGAATATATTTACTTGTCATTCAGGGCCCCGGTTAACGGGGTCTTCGACGCGGTCTGCCCCTACACTCTCTACTCTCCACGCTCTACGCTTCACGGTCATCCCTTCGCCAGGCACGGTCTTTCACCCTGACGTTTAACTTCGTTTGATTTTTTTCGTTGATTTTTTGAAGCGATGAGAAGGTAAACTACTACTATTGCGAGAATAGCGATCATAAGGGTTGTGGACATCTTTTTTACCGTTGAGAGTTGAGCGTAAAGAGTAGAGGGTGAGGTATAATACAAAAAAGGAAGAGAGAAGAGCGAGGAGAGAATATTTAACTCATATTCTCTTCTGTCTTCCCTCTTCTCTCTTCTTCTCTTAACGCTCTACGCTCTACTCTCTACCGAACTAGTGGAGACGCCGGGAATTGAACCCGGGTCCGAACAGGCACCATTACAGACCTCTACATTCTTAGTCATCATTTAGATTTAACATCATTGCAGGTATGATAACCAACCAACAATTTTGCGAGTCAGAAGAATACAATTCTTAAGGTCCTGACACCCTCAAGAATCGATCTACCCAAAATGGCATCCTGAAAAACCCCGGTAGATTAGTGTCCCTCAGGATGTGACAGACCTAGTTAGGCTGCCATTGCGTAATCATAATCGGCACTTGTCGTGCTACCGGATAATCACGGGCTATCCGATAATCCCGGAATGCCATCCGTAACCGCATCCTGCCCGTCGAAGCCAGATCGTCCCCATAGTTTAAAAACGATTCAAATTCTCATTTGTTCCAGAAAAAAAACAGAGAATGACTGGCTGGCTTGAAGGCCGGGGGACAACCTCAAAACCGAGCGTTATCGTCATTCTCTGCCGCAGCACCAAATTTGGGTAGGGGGAGAACCCAGAGGATGGTGCCGCCTCTTGTACACCCGCAGGGACTCGAACCCCGAACCAATTGATTAAGAGTCAACTGCTCTACCAGTTGAGCGTACGGGTGCAGATACCAATACCACCGTTTCCTAATAGGTGGAGCAGTAAAATATACGAAGATGTCATAAAATAGGCAAGGCCGGATAATAATCGTATGCAATAAACAATAGTCAATATTCAAGTTTTTGATGTAGGGTGGAGAGGTGTGGGAAGAGAGAAGAGTGCGGTGCGTAGAGGGTGGAGAGTAGAGAGTGTAGGGGCAGACCGCAATGACAATTACATTATCAAATTCGTGGACAGAATAATTCACAAATTAAAAAACAATCACTTCATCGACTGAATTTGAATATTGATTATTGTTTATTGACTATTGAAAATTGATCTTTACCGATATTCCTCACTCTGATATTCAGGGGGCAAACGGTAATCGCCAAACCCGCTTCTATCCACAAACAAAAAGACCTTTCTCAATCCATAATATCGCCATATCACATAAGGTACCGAATCCATCTCAAAAGGATGCCTTTCAACATCATCCGGGAATCCAAACTTGACCAGAATCCTGCCTCTGTCGGAGAGCCACCCATCATTTGAATAATTTGAGAACTCCCGGTTAGCAAAATTAACGCGTGTGAAATATTCTACCAAAAGTTCATTCGTTTCTGAATCCGGATTCGGATCGCGTGCCGCCCAAAAACGAGCAAAAAATGCCTTTTGTTCTTCGAGAGGTGCTTCTTCATAAAAATCCAGAGAATCACCATCAAGTATATATCGCATTTGTCTTAAGGCCTCGGCAAGATCTTCATGAGTTTCAGGAACACTTATCCAATAGAATGTCAAACCCCGGAACCGCTCTACATGATCTCCCCCTCTTTTTGCCTGCACAACACATCGATAATAACTCCTTGAAAGGGATTGTTTATCTAACTTTATTACATGAGAGGTAAGCGGTTTATCCAACTCTCTAAAAACAAGCGTATCTAACTCAACATCTTCATCATTATTTAACAGTTGATACCGGATTGAGACGGTTGCTGGTACTTCTTTAGTATAAACCTCATTATAGATATAAATATAGGGGGATTCACGTGAAAAATTATCTTCTACACGTGGTGTAAATCGAGTTGGATTACCAAGTGAATCAGAACTTGCTTCATCAACAAAAAGAATATCGCTCATATCCATTTGATTGTTCTCAAAATCAAACATTTCAATTTCTACTTTTCGAGAGACGGTTTTCTTGGTAATAAGATCACGCATTTCCACGAAAACAATATATTCTCCGGCCGGGATATCAAAATTGGTAGATAGAAATATCTTCTTCTCTCTGTTATTTGTCTCTTTATAGTCGGATTCCATAACCTCTTTTACTACATTATCCGAGCCCAATGTTTGCTCCTCATCTTCATCCATAATGGCAACTTCCCACTCGAATTTAGAGTAGTAAACATCAAGACTATCATGTTTAATAAAGGTTAAATCATCATTCACAATATTGCTGTAGATATAAATCTGGCCTGATTTCATATCATCGGAGACCGTTCGGAACAGTTCGATAGAGAAATAAGGATTGCCGGCACCACTTAACCGACTCTCCTCATAAAATTGGCCAAAAGATGAATTAGCCAATACAAGTAGGAAAAGGAGACCATCGTATAGTACTTTTTTCATTTTCATAGTTCCTGTTCTATTCATATTATCAAACGTTAAACGTGCCATAAAGTTCATACTCCGAACTGTCGGTAATTAGCACGTTTTGGAAAGTACCAATAAGTTTTTCGTTTTCTTTTTCATCTCTGATTATAACCTCATTATCAATCTCTGGTGCATCGCGATAAGTTCGGCCAAGATAATACTTTTCATCCTTATTATAACTGTCAATTAAAACAATTTGAACAGAATTCTCAAGTTTTTGATTATTTTCAAGTGATATTTCACTTTGCAGCATCATCAGTTCAGATTGCCGATTTCGGGCTGTTTCTGGACTAACCTTCTCATCTAATGTATATGACGTAGTACCTTCTTCGTCTGAATATATGAAAGAACCAATCCTATCGAAACGATTTTTTAAAATAAATTGCTTTAATATCTCAAAATCTTCCTCCGTTTCGCCTGGATGACCAACGATAACCGTTGTCCTCAGAATGATGTCAGATCTGATTTCCCTGATTTTAGAATACAAAGCATGTAATTTATCATTTCTTTCAGCACGACGCATTAATTGAAGCACATTATCGCTAGCATGTTGGACAGGCATATCAAGATAAGGTATGATAGATGGATGTTCGTTCATCAAATGTATAAAATCCATGGGAAAATTTGTGGGGTACCAATATAAAGGGCGGATCCATGTAAACATATCTTCGCGGGCAAGTCTTCGAAGCAATTCTACGATTTCGAATTTTTGATAAATATCCTTACCGTAGTAGGAAGTATCCTGCGAGACAAGAATAAGTTCTTTTACTCCTTTCTCCGCCAGAATTCTCGCTTCAGACAAAATATCCTCTATCGAGCGACTCCGATGTTTTCCACGGATTCCCGGTATGGCACAAAATGAACAGGTATGATTGCAGCCTTCGCTAATCTTGATATAAGCCATATGTTGTGGGGTTGTTAAATCACGTAACTGATACATTTCTTCAGCATGAAACTTTTCTTCACCAAGGTTGGCCAGAATGCTGGCATAATCCTCGGTTCCGAAAATCGCATCAACTTCAGGAATTTCTTCAGTTAATGATGACTTATACCTTTCAGATAAACACCCTGTTACATAGATTTGCTTTTTCTGGTCGCTCTCCTTCAATTTTACAGCTTCAAATATTGCCTGAATTGACTCTGATTTAGCATCATTGATAAATCCGCAAGTATTCAAAATAATAAGATCTGCATCTTCAGGTCTTTTTGTAAAGGTAAAGTTTCTATATTTAAGCTGACCGCGGAGCACTTCCGTATCGACAAGATTTTTAGAACATCCCAGCGATGTCATATGAACTTTCTTCATTCTCTTAGAAATAATCCTTCCACAAATGAATTTGCATCAAACACATCCATATCATCTAACTGTTCTCCGGTGCCAATATATTTCACGGGTATCTGTAATTCTTTATTTATAGCCAGGACAACCCCACCCTTTGCCGTACCATCTAATTTGGTTAAAAATATTGAATTAACCTGGGCAGATTGCTTAAACTCCTTCGCTTGATTGATGGCATTTTGCCCTGTACTGGCATCAAGGACAAGGATTATCTGGTGAGGTGCTTCAGGAATTTTCTTTTGAACAACACGTGATATTTTACTTAATTCTGCCATAAGATTTGATTTAGTGTGTAGTCGGCCGGCCGTATCAATTATGAGGAAGTCTACATCTCTGGCCTGGGCGGCATTAACCGCGTCAAACACAACAGCCGATGGATCAGCACCATCCTGATGTTTGATAATATCGCAACCTACCCTTTCTGCCCAAATACTCAACTGATTAATTGCCGCAGCACGAAAGGTGTCAGCAGCGGCTAAAAGTACCTTTTTGTTCTGGTTCATATAAAACTTTGCTAATTTAGCAATCGAAGTGGTTTTACCAGTACCATTCACCCCGACCACAAGTACAACCTGTAATCCTTGTTGATTCTTTTCCTCAGGTACCTCAGGTGGAAGAAGAATACCGGAGATTTCATCTCGGATCAGATACTCCAGTTCATCGCTGGTTTCATACTTTTCCGCACGCACACGTTCTTTTATTTTATCTATAATATCCAGAGACGTATCAACACCAACATCACCAGCGATTAGAATTTCCTCAATTTCATCGAGTAGATCATCATCAATATTTCGTTTGGCTGTGAAAATTCTGTTTAATTTTCCAAAAACACCTTCACGTGTTTTTTTTAGACTAGATTGAATTCGATTAAAAAACTTTACCAAGTACTATTCCTCTCCTTTTTCAAATACAAAAAGACTAATCAATTATAAAACTCTGACCAAGAATTACACAAATTTTGACTAATTTCACGAATCATTTATTTAAATACCTAACACGAAGGTCACGAAGATTCAACAAATACAGGATAAAAGGCGAAATGTCTAATGCCCAAGCCCGAATGTCAAATGAATGTCCAAAATCAAATGCTTAACTATAAAAGCAAATAATTATCATTGGACATTAATAATTGATTTGGCATTTCGATTTTGACATTTGGCGTTTCTTATATTATTCCTTCGTGAACTTCGAGGTAAATGCTTTTTAATTGTCCTAAAATCTAAGTCCTTTTATCGTTTGGAAAACGGACTTAGTGTCTTTAGAACATCTACAAGTAATGCCGGTTGTTTGATTAATGCTGTCTGAAAAATCTTTACTAGTGTTTGTTTTTCCAGAGGGACGTCTTTCAAGGTAGCGGCCGTTCTATTCAATTGCTCATCGGTGAGTTTACTAATTCCTTCCTTTAACCGGTAATAACGTTTTTGGATATTTCCACAGGCTTTGTCCCACTCTTTTTCATAGGTTTCAAAAAAAGATAAAGAAACGTCATTAGATTTAATGGCCTTGGCTGCAATCCTTCCCGCTATTTTTCCAGCCGTCATTCCCGTAGCGATTCCACCTCCGGAAACCGGATTAGTTTGCATGGCGGCATCCCCGGCCAGGAGCAAACCAGGTGCAGAAATCTTTTTCGGGCGATCTGCACAAGGCACGCCACCCACGGTTTTATTTAATACAGATGCAGCAGGAAATGTTTCCGCCACAAATGACGCGAGCAGGGAATCTGCTGATTTTTGGCGGGCATTATTTCCTGAAATTCCCAATCCGACATTTGCAGTACCATTGCCTTTAGGAAAGACCCAGGCATATCCTCCCGGGAATTTTTTCTGCGAAAAGTAGAAAGCACATGTATCATCATCGATGGACAAATTCGCCAGGGTCATCTGAGAGCATGTTTCCATATCACGCATTGCCGTCGTTGTATCAATATTTGCCCAACGTGCCACTCTTGATTCAACCCCATCTGCCCCAATAACTATTTTTGATTTTATGTACTTTTCTTCTTTACCTAACAGGCATTTTACACCAGCAATCGCATCATTTTCCCACAAGAGAGCAGAGACATAAGCTCTTGTTCTAACGACCGCTCCTGCCTCAGCAGCATAACGAGCCAAATCATAATCAAAAATCTTCCGATTTAACACATAGCCGGTCATCGGCACCTGCGGGTAAACGATTGAACCGTCGGGGGCAACAAATCTGAACTTTTTTATCGTAGCTGCCAACCATTTGGGATCAATGCCCTGATCAAGCAGATTATCAAGGCTGTCTTTTCCCACCGCTTCAGCACATCTTACCGGTGTGCCAATTTCCCTGTCCTTTTCCAGCAAGAGTACTGATACACCTTCCTTTGCAGCCGTATAAGCAGCCAGGCTTCCGGCAGGACCAGCACCAACAACGATTACATCATAGCATTCATCTATTTTCATGTTACATTTTCTTTATAAAGAGCTTCCACGGGACAGATCCATACACATTTATTACAGAGGGTGCATAAATCGTGATCTACCGTAAGTCTGGTTTCTTCCAATTCTATGCAATTTTCCGGGCAGACACCGACACAAGTACCGCAAAAATCGCAGGTATTTTCATATAATTTAATCATATTCTTGATTCTCGATACTTGATTCTCGATTCTCGATGCTCGATTCTGGATACTTGGTTCTGCATTAATAATGAATACTTTTATCCACGAATGCCACTAATTTTAACATATTTCACGAATTATTTATAATTAAATATTCTGAGCGCCCCGTTTTAAGGGGTCAAATTTAAAAAGACTACCACAAAGTTCGCAAAGAAGGCACTAAGATGATGAAGATTTAAATAAGAAATAGTTCTTTGTGTACTTCGTGCCTTCTTTGACGTCTTTGACGTTTATATATTTTTTCGGTCGCATTCATATTCATGATAACACTATCCAGGACAGACTCCCCGTATAACGGGATCTTCGACGCGGTCTGCCCCTGCACGCTCTACTCTCCACGCTCCACGTTTTCTGTCTTCTCTTTTCACTTTTCGCTCAACTCTCCACGCTCCACGTCTTCGCCCTTCTCTCCCAATAATTATTTCCCTGCAAAATTGGGATATTCAAAATCGAATCTATGCTTAAAATACCATTTTGTTATAAAAAATCCCGCAACCATTAACCCGAGATAATAGGGCCAGCGTAAACATATGCTCAGGGCAAAGAATAATATACCAAACTTTGTGGTTCTGATTGCATCAGGAACCTGGCGTGTGGCGATACTCTTCACGAAAAATGGCAACGAAAGCAGATAGAATAAAAGAGCCTGGTAATCAACAACAGCAATTGTAATTATCAGACCAATAGCATATAGAAGGGATGCCCAGAGAATCACCTTCTTTGTTCCATGTACGACTGCTAATGTTTTCTTGCCTGCCACCCTATCACCCTTCACATCAGGCAAAAGCGTAAATAAATATAGAGCTGTGTTAAAGCAAAAATAAGGGAGCGAGTCGATGATCAGCGGCATTCCTGGTTCAAAGTTCACCGACCAGCCAATACTAAATGCCAGCCACCCCATTAAAGCATTGGCAATTAGAGATCCCCAGGGTCGATCTTTCATGGAAGCAGGCTTATAATTATATAATATGCCCGTTATAACAAAAAATAAGATAAATAGGATACCTACAAAATAATTAAGATAAAATCCTATGATTATTGATAGCACCGTAAGAATAAAGACTTCTTTCCTGGCGGAAGAGGGTGATACAATTCCATCTGATATAATAAATAATTTATTATTTTTTTTATCGCTTTCAATATCTCTTAATTGATTAAGTACAAAGGCGCTGCCCATGAGCATGGCAAAACCAGAGATCAACAGGAAGATAGTCAGATAGCCGACATCTTGGCCAGGAATTGGTATCAGGTAATCTTTTGTGGATATAAAATAACCTGCCAGCATAGTTGACCAGCCAGGAAAAAACAGCATGGGTCTTAGGAGGAAAATATAATCCAGGCGGGAAAGCCAACTGTTATTCTTTTCAGCCCTCATTACGCTCTTTAAATTGCTTTTCTTCAATCTGAATAGGATACTTTCCACTAAAGCACGCTGTGCAATAGGCCTGTCCATTGTCTTTAGGCATGGCGTTCAGCATCGCTTCTAAGGAGAGATAGCGGAGGGAATCGGCACCCAGGTATGCAGCCGTCTCTTCGACCTCCTTCTGACTTGCAATAAGTTCCTCCTTCGTAGGAAAATCCATACCATAAAAACAAGGGTAAATAATGGGAGGGGAACTTACACGTACATGAACTTCTTTCGCTCCTGCATCTCTTAAACGCTTGACCAATGCCCGAAGCGTCGTACCCCTAACAATTGAATCATCAACAATGATTATTCTTCTGTCTTTTATCACACCGCCCACAGTATTGAATTTTATACGAACATTCATATCCCGCAATTTCTGTTTTGGATGGATAAAAGTTCTTCCTACATAGTGATTTCGAATCAAACCAATCTCAAATTTTGCATCACTTCTCGCGGCATACCCTAGCGCGGCCGTATTGCTGCTATCAGGAACACTTATTACGATATCTGCATCGCAGGGATTTTCTATTGCCAGGTTTTTACCCAACTTTCGTCTTGTTTTATCAACATATTCGTTAAATATTTGACTATCAGGACGCGAGAAATAAATAAACTCAAACACACAATGGGTTGGTTTTATTTTCTTCTGTATCTCATATGACCGCAATCCCTGCCCATCAACAACCAGCATCTCTGCACATTTAACATCACGAACATATTCAGCGCCGATCAGATCAAAGGCTGAGGTTTCACTGGCAAAAATATATGCATCTCCCTTTTTTCCAATGGCGAGTGGCCTGAACCCATGCGGATCACGTACAGCTATAACTTTATCCCGGGTAAGGAAAACTAAAGAGAATGCACCCTTTATACGCCTGACAGCATCAAGAATTTTAGCTTCGATCGTTTCTTCTTTAGACTTTGCGACAAGATGGAGGATCACCTCACTGTCGGTCGTCGTTTGAAAAATGGATCCTCTTTTTTCTAATTTTTCTCGTAGAGTAAATGAATTAACCAAATTCCCATTGTGGGCGACACCAATTGTTCCAAGCCGATGGTTCACTACTATCGGTCCAATATTCTGCACATTGGAAGAACCGGTAGTAGAGTAGCGGTTATGACCAATAGCCAGATGTCCGGGAAGTTCATTCAGGATTTGTTCATTAAACACATCTGAGACAAGCCCCATCCCAAGATGTTTATAGATTTGCTCTCCGTCGCTAGAGGCTATTCCGGCGCTTTCCTGTCCACGATGCTGTAGAGAGTATAAACTCAGGTAAGATAGTATAGAAGCCTCGGGAGTACCATATACACCAACAATACCACAAAATTCTTTGGGCTGATCATCATCTATATACATAATTAGTCTACCAATATTGTTAGATTATGCTAATATGATTGGAGAATATCCAGGGTCGTTCGAAGTAATAAGCTTCAACCCGATAGGAACCTGGCCCGTTTATTTCAAATACCAGTGAATCACCTTTTTGTACAGAAATTTTTTGGCCATTCTTTATCAGGTGTACCACTGCGGTCTGTGGCAAATTTACATGTAAGTGGGTATATTTATCAAATTTTAATTGGCCTCCAATTTCCACTTTTTCTCTTTTATTTTCAGCCTGGAATCGAAAACCTTTTGCATCACCACAATAATAATTGGAAATGAAACATCGACAGTCACGGAGACTTTGATAGAGATTCTGTATATCCATCTCGTGATCGCCTTCTCCGGCAAAAGCTTTATCAGTAAGGATGTGGATACGAATGGTCTTAAAGAGCACCTTATATCGGAATACCGTAATTTGAAAGAGACCCCATAATTTATATTTATGACCATGGGCATCTACGCCTCCAATCCCCAACACTTTTCTTCGCTGGTTTACAATATCCCATTTTTCAAGTGTTTCCGGCATAGGGCCAAGTATGGAGCGGCGTGGATGGAGAATACGCCAATATTTATTAAAATGCGTCAGACCCTCCATCCATTCTGACATTTGATTCCAAACTTCAATACCATGAAATTTATCTGAATCCCAGACGGTCCAGGGATAAGGGGGGAACTCTTTTATAGCGCTTCGCTTCTCATCAGGATGTGCAATAATTCCAAAACCTCCCTGCTTATCGACCTCTTTTACATACTCAGCAGGTTTTAGATTTTGGGGAAGTTCACGATCAAGTCCAAATGTTAAATAGTGGTTAAGATCATCAGCATCATTGATTTCATATCCTGTTGAGATCAAGACGCCATTATACCAACCTTCCATACCATCACGTTTAGGCTGCAAAGTATTATGATCCGTAAACATTAAAAAATCGAGGCTTACTTCGCTTGCAATTTGAGCGATTTCCGGAATTGGACGCATCCCATCACTGTAGGTTGAGTGTATGTGAATAACGCCAACATATTCATGTAATAGATCATGCACGTCAATGAACCCCTAATAGAACAATACCTATCATAATTCCAACACAATTTGCAGTGAGATCCTTCCATGAAAAAATATTATTTGGCTTTCCGCAATCATAAATTTCTTTAGCCAATCCCAAAGAGAAAGTTATCCCGGCTCCAATATACCGGGATTCTTGCGAATTTGAACTAAAGCCATGTTGGCTTATTTGACCGAAAAATGTTGTACCAATCATACTACCAACCAGATGATAACCTTTATCAGGCGAGAACCACGTATCAGAACTTTTTTTCTTCTCTCCTACAGCAAACTTTTTAACATAAGCATCAAGCGTTTCAGGCTTTTCGCTGGCAGATAGTTGTTGTAAGGATGAGTGCAACATCAAACATGGTAAAATAAGTAAATAGGACATGCGTTTAAAACACAACATTGACTCCGAGGGTAAATGTTTTTTCAATTGGTCGATATTGGTAGGAAAATTGTATTGTCTCATCAAATTTATAAAGATACGTATCAATATAAGCGTCAACCAAAATGAGAAAATAAGTAAAACCGAGATACCAGGTATTGGTCACCCGTTTATCCCGGTAGGAAATATCGTCGGTCTCTCTGTATTGTTTTTCATAACTATAAATCCGGTTTGCAAAATAAAAAAACGCGCCAAAGGCAATGACTGATTTAGCATAGGACTCGTTATAGCATTGCCCCCAACCCGGAAGCATCGCCGATCGCGCCACAGCTCCCCAGGGTGACTTTAGAGGTATATCACTATACATATCTTGTGGCCAGGGTTTATCATTGCCTGTTTCATAGCTGATAATAACGTCGGCAAGATTAAGCGCCCATACATTTAAATAAATAATCGTATATCGTCTCAAACCAACCATATTACTGTTATCATTTGTTTTATTATACCAGTGATACTGATAGGCAATATTATAGAGACAGGCCAGACCCAACCCATAAAAAGCAACGGCACGGCCCGGATGCTCCTGTTCAATCTGCCCCCATCCCGGGATAATGGCTGAGCGAATCAGGGCCGGCCAAAGACTTGTCTTTATCGTATCAGCCGGATCAGCCATGATCAGGTTTAGAGAATCTAATAATTGCACCTGGGCAGAATCCACAACTTCAGAATAGGTTGAATCAGTATTCTGAGCATAGAGAATAGATTGGAGGATCAACATTCCTACCAGAACTATATTTATAATTTGCTCTTTATGAAACAACAACTTCAAGGGCTTTCGGTAGAAGTTTAACATCCAGCGAACTAAGATCTAAGGAGAGGAGTTCTCCATCAACATGTGCAGCAAATCCCTCTTCCGATTCTATTCGGACATGGTCCGACCTGTCCATAGTTACTTGTGGCAATCGGACATGTTTTCCAGAAAAGACACCGATTAAATTCTGATAAATTTCTATCTTATTCAAATTTCTTATAATATTCAGATCAAATAATCCATCATCAATTATGGCATCAGGGGTTAACTTAAATCCCCCTCCGAGACTGGTACCGTTTCCAACTGTTATAAGATAGAATTTTTCTGTTCGATTAATGTCATTATAAGAAAGATGAACAGTTGGTGGTTTGTAACTATAAATCGTCTTTATTACTGCATAAAGATACATGGCAGTACCGCTTAGTTTCCTGATTTCCAATAAACGTTTTACTACCCAGGCATCAAATCCAATTCCCAATCCATTCTGGAAATATCGATCACCTGCTTTTCCTATATCAATTTTTTGAGTTTTCATTCTAATCAAATTCTGAAGGGCGGCATTTATACTGGAAGGAATATCAATTGCCCGAATAAAATCATTACCACTCCCTATTGGAACAATACCCAACTTGGCGTTGCCCCCCATAAGTCCATTTACAATTTCATTTATTGTACCATCTCCCCCCACCGCTACGACACATTCAAACTTGTCCCGAGAAGCCTTGGCATACATTTGTGCATCGCCCTGTTTCTGTGTATAGACCAGATCATAATCGAGGCGATTCGCGTCACAGAAAATGCGCACCTCTTCAGCCCTATGCAAACATTTTCCTCGGGAAGCTGCCGGATTTACAATGATTTTGTAGTTGGGCATATTGTCTACCAGGTATGTTAGATGTTACAATAATTATATGTTTATGTTAAAATTAAAGTACGTGAAATTTGGAATTCTGTAGTAGAAAATTCAGTGAGGAATATCAGGTATCCAAATCCCATATACCCAATTACCAATTACCAACACCAATTTCCTGATTCCTGATTTATTAATATTCGCTTAGAACTCATTGAAAATTAATACCTTAGGCTCATTGTGTCAAATAGAATTATTTACCTAAAATGAATTATCACTCACCGGAGGCAATACAATCAATCTCCACCAATACATCTTTTGGTAATCTGGCCACCTCAACAGTTGCTCTGGCCGGTAAAGATCCACCGAAATAACTGCCATAGACTTTATTGACCTGAGCAAAATCAGACATGTTTTTTAGATATATTGTCGTTTTAACGACCTTATCAAAAGATGATCCCGCCTCTTCCAGAACAGCTTTAAGATTTTTAAGGACTTGTTCGGTTTGTTCAATGACAGATCCCTCGACCACATCACCACTAGCTGGGTCGATTGCAATCTGACCGGAAGTAAATATTAATTGTCCAAATTTTATTGCCTGGCTATAAGGCCCAATGGGATCGGGTGCTTCTTTACTAAAAATAATTTCTCGTTCCATCCAGTGCTCCTGTTAATTTCTTCCGATACTCAATATATTGCATGTGGATTGAAATATTACAAATAATTATCATAAATCTCACTAAAAAGAATGCTATAAATTGTATTGTTAATCAAATCTTGAGGGTGGCTAAATAAAAAATATAGCCTAACTCTATATCCACATTGCAACTACCTCTTCTCGGTTGAACTATTGTTTAACGTGAAACTAAAAATACACAAAAAATATGAAAAAACTTAGGTAAAAAACTTGACTCTTAATTCCTGCTTCTTAAACTGATAGAGGGAGAAATTAAGCATGTGAATAAGCTGTGAATAACTTTTTAATTATTCACAGCCTGAACAGTGCCTATCCCGGCCACCAATAATCTCCAACGTTTTATAACAGTGCATAACCTCAAATATAACAGATAGTTATCAATGTTTCGTTGGTTTATTGTCTCACGTATTGCAATAAAAACATAGGTGGCAATCTAAAAATATTTTGTAAATTTTCAGTGTGGATAACTGCAGAAAAGGTGAGGGAAATCCAATATGTCCAATAGTTTAGAAGCCACCCAGGCTTCGTACGAACACATCTGGAATGAAAGTCTTGAAATCATTAAAGAAAACATTAATCCACGTAGTTTTCAAACCTGGTTTGCACCTCTAAAAGCCACTTCTCTGACGGAAACTTTTATTGTTCTCAGGGTTCCTAACAAATTTTTCTGTGAGTGGCTTGATAATCATTACTTAAAACTACTCCAAAATGCTGTCGCGCAGGTTGCCGGTCATTCTTTAGGAATAAAATATGAGGTGATGGCAGACGAAACCTACTCCTCGCCATACACCGGTAATACCTTTGAGACAGAACCGGTTCCTGCCACCAAACAAGCATCGCCACGAATCGAAACGAATCTAAATGCGCAGTATAATTTTGAAAATTTTATTGTTGGCGATGGCACCCGATTTGCCCATGCCGCTGCCAGCGCCGTGGCCGATGCGCCCGGAAAGACCAATTACAATCCGCTGATTATTTATGGAGGTACAGGTCTGGGAAAAACCCACCTTGTTCAAGCAATTGGTAATAAGGTTAGACAAAAAAAACCTGATCTAAAGGTATATTATACGTCCAGTGAAAGTTTTACCAGTCATTTTATATCTTCTATCCAACAAAATAAAGCCATTGAGTTTTCAAGTTTTTACCGTTCTTGCGACCTGCTCCTGATAGATGATATTCAATTTTTTAACAATAAAGGTAAAACACAGGAAGAGTTTTTTCATACATTTAATGAACTTCATCAAAAAGAAAAGCAGATTGTACTTACTTCGGATCGCCCAATAGCTGAACTTGGATTTTTAGAAGAAAGACTTGTCTCAAGATTTCAATGGGGGTTGATTGCAGATATACAGCCACCGGATCTGGAAACCCGCATGGCTATATTAAGTAAAAAATGCGAAGAGAACGATCTGGAAATCCCCAATGAGATCATTGAATTTCTTGCTGTAAACCTTATTCATAATGTCCGTGAACTGGAGGGTGCGTTAACCAGGCTGATGGCCCAGGTACTATTGACACAAACGGAGCCAACCCTGGAATTGGCGAGAAGCGTAGTGGCAGAGATTGGAAAGCCAAGATCACGTCAGCTCTACGATTGAGCAGATCATTCAAATGACATCCAAACATTTTAATGTACCTGAAGAGCGGTTTATGAAAAAGGATCGGAAACAACATGTGGCCCTGGCTCGCCAGGCGGCAATGTATCTTAGCGTAGAATTAACAAATCACTCAACCGTCAACATAGGACTCCACTTCGGCGGACGGGACCATACCACTGTTATCTATGCACAAAAAATGATGGTAAAAAGGATGGATGAGGATAAAACTTTCAGAAAGAAAATGCAGGAATTAAAGAAACGCCTTGAGTACGCTGGATGAACATAGAATTTCGATTCTGAATTTTAACGGTGTGGGTTTAACCTGGTATACTCGTCTCGCAGTTTATCCACATAAGCTTTTTCTGTGCCACTATTTTTTTAAGTGCCTTTTGAGTTGGCTTATTTAGTTTTCCTTCAATAAAATATTTATAGAAATCAATATTTTTCTCTGTCATTCGAATTACAATCCTGGCTGCCTCTAAGAACGTAAGTGTTGATAGATCAAATTCTACACACAAATCTTTTGGTGAAAATCTCTCTTCCAAATCATACGCCAGTCTTTGGTTAATCCCTTCAGTTGGAATCTTCTGAAACTCTTGAATCAGATCTTTCACATGATCCGTATAATTGTGAAGAAGCTTATTCAGAATGTATTGTGCACTAAATTGATTGGTTTTATTTATACATTCTCTAAAAAACTGTAATCCCATTTCCTCATTTTTCTGAACAAGTTCTATGATGGGCACTTTGCCGGCATTTGAGTGGTTTGACATTTATGTAATATCCCGTCTTATTGTTTAATTAAAATTATTAATCAGATAGTAGCGACAAAACAATTAATATCGGACTATTTCCAATATGGAGACATTTCCAGTGGCAATCTCTCTCAAAGCAATTGTTATTATTCTATTATAAAATAAAGTTTACAACTTAATTTGATGTAATTTTCTTCCCAATAAAGCAATAAATGAGGTAAAAGATTTATTATAGGACTATGCTATACACGAATTCGGTGGGCAGTTTTGATACTATGTACCAATTTATTAAAAATTTGTTCTGTTTGTTTATATAATTCTTCAATTGTTCCATTATTATCGATAACGTGATCGGCCCACTCCTTTTTATCTTCCAAAGGAATTTGACGACGCATGCGGGCAAGTATTTCATTATGCTTAAGATCATCTCTTTTCATGACACGTTGTATGCGATTATCCTTATTTGCGTACACAACAATCACTGCATCAAACATTTGCTCTATACTTATTTCAAAAATCAGAGCAGCATCGATGACAATTAATGGGTATTTCTCAGAGAAACGAGCTGTTTCCATTTCTTCTACTACATCGGCTACCATTCTGGGGTGAACCAATTTATTTAATTCCATCGTTTTGGACTCATGACTAAACGCCAGACGTCCGAGCAATTTTCGATTAAGATTTCCATCAGGTGTAAAAATCTCTTTCCCAAAAGTTTTTTTCAATTCTCTCTGTAAAGAAGCGTCCTTTTCAATAATTTGCTTTGCTTTCTTATCCAGGTCAATTATTCTACAACCCAATTCACTTAACCTTTTGCATACGGTGCTTTGACCACTCCCTATACCACCCGTAACTGCTATCACTTTAGGATTCGTATATTTTGTAATTCTCTTCATTTAGACCTTTTTACTAACCATAATATTTTACTTTTGATTCGCCTATTATTTCCGATACACAACAAAATTAATTTATGTATGCGCTTCATATCCTTGAAGCAACGCGATTAATCGCGCCGTTACATATATGAAGGATTCACAAAAAAAATAAATCGAGAATTTATTTAGCAGGAAATAGAGAGGCCTACTGCTATAACGTTCTCTCATTTATTTTATAATAGTGAATTTACCGATTTTCTTCTGATTTTCAAAGGTAGCTTGATAAAGAAAAATTCCGCTGTTAACTTTTTGTCCACGATTATCCTTAAGATCCCATCTAATACCACCGTTTTGATCCTCTTCCTTTAACAAGACAATAAAATGGCCATTTATATCAAATATTCTTATTTCTGTTCCCATTATAAGATTTGCAAACATAAGCCCGTCTTTGTCCCTGGTAACAGGTTGTGGATACACTATAATATTATCAATATTATCCTCTGCTTTGATCAGAGCAATACGATTCCCCTCCTTTAAAAGTTCACCCCGTGCATTCTGCAAACCATTCATTATCAAATAGGTTGTGATTCCGGAACCCGGGGGGTATGTATCTTTACTGAGATTAATGTGGAAATCCATTTTGGATGTGCCTATTTGTTCAACGCCAATAACAGAGCCGGAAGGCTCAAGATCATAATTACCAGAATTTAAAATAGATTCTGGATCCATTGGCATATTAAATTTCAGAATCAGACGTCTATCTCCCGCATAGATCCACTCCCGCATATATGGTTTATCGCCCGCTTGGGCAAAATAGGTAAAATTCTGAAGGGTGTCCATGGCAAGCAACGGTGTCCTGTTTGTATCTCTTACCGCATGCATCCTCAAATCATAAATCTCTCCATCCTGGAATGGTTGAAAAAAACTGAGTAATACAGCCTGGCCATCGAAGAAAGAAATGGCAGATGTGGTCGGATTGTCTTCTCCAAGAAGTGAAAAATTTACGGTTGCCATCGAATTAATGTCCATCTTCTCGTTAAAATACAGTTCCACCTGCCGTTCATTTTTTACCAGCACGGTATCAATCTGTGGTGCTTCGTTCGGAGTTGCTGAAACTGTCTCACTAAAATTACTGTACATATGCTCAAAGGATAATGAAACCACACCGACGGCATAGAAATAGCGCTCCCCTTCAACGACATCTCTATCCATATAGAGGGGTTCCCATTCAGTAGAATCATAAGCGACTAAATGTTGTGGATCATTCCCCCGGTAAATAATATATTTATCAGCCTGGGAGACGGCTTTCCATGAGAGAGATATTGATGATTCATCAGGCGGAAAAGCCTCCAAGTTGGATGGAGGGAGAGGCCTATCAAGGAGAGATTCTGTATAGGCAACAATGTGATCATTGCCATTAAAAAAGAATTCATTCTTTTTATCCCCATCAAAATCGTATACCAAGATGGTGTTTGTATTTACATCGTCATGATACCACACTGGCACGAGACTGTCGCCTTCTGTTTTAAAAACGTAGAGATCAGGATATGGGGCAAGAAAAACAAACTCTTCACCATTTTCACTCAGGGTAGCGGTAGCGCACCCTGCTTCGAAATCCCTAAGATCTGCATATCCGTAGACGGGAATTTCCTGCTTTATTTCGTAGGAATTATTTGAATTCATCCGAATCACTGAATAGGACCAATATTGAGCAGCGAATTCATGCTCATCACTTACATTTGTATTTGTATGAGATCCAGCAACCAATGATCGGAGACCCTGCGAAGTCTGGTTTGACGCAGTAAAAAAATTTGTTGCATCCTCCAGAGGAAGAGAAATAGATCCAAGCGAATTATAGGTATCATTACCCGTATTCTCGTAAGAAATGATATCACCATCATAGTCACCAAAATATATTTCAGAATATCCATCATTGTCAAGATCAGCAATCTCAGTTCGTGGAGGACCAAGTTGATTACTACCCTGACTCGAATTCTCAAAGGTAAAAACCTTTGAGAAAGTATTGTCTCCCGTAGATTCATATAGGACAAAATCCTGTCCTTCCTTGCCCAGAATCTCATTAATTCCATCATTGTCAAGATCTGTGATCCTACTTGCCCAGAAAGCACCTGTATCTGACCATACAATTTGTGAAGACCAGCCATCAGACCCCGTGGATTCCAGTAAATAACTTTTCTGTCCATATCCCAAAAGTAATTCCGGTTTGCCATCACTATCAGCATCACCAAAGGAACGTGGTATTGCTTTAAATGGTGTTTCCATCTGTTTGACAAATTGTCCGTTTTCCCATTCAAACACAACAACCGGACCAAAATTACGATTTACGTCATACGCTGAGATGACGATCTCGTAGTTACCATCCTGATCAAAATCAATTGGCTCTGTGAGAATGTACCCTGATGGAATAGATTGATCAGTCTGAATAAACTCATTTTGGATAATATTTTGATCAATTGATTTTAATTGGAAATAAGTACCATTATTATCATCTATTTCTTCCAGTCCACTATAGTTTGTCAATTTTAAATAATATTCACTATCTCTTTCTGGGCCAATCAGATAATAATGGTTTCTTGTTTCGTAGGAAAGATGAACAGGGGTAAATTCCTGATCACCTGGCTTAGATCGTATAAAGATATCAGCCGTACAAACATCATCCGATTCAAACTTTATAAGATAAGAATATTGAGCCCCATCAAGTTGGCGAACAACCATGTGATTTTCAATTTTTGGTCCTGTCCTGTCCAGGCTTATCAGGGAGCGATTTTCTGAAATTTGACCCTGCCATGTATTTAAACGTAAGCGCAATGTCAGCACAGTATCCGGAATAACTCCCACGGGAAGAATTGCAAGTGTATCATCAATAATTTGATATCCATAGTCCTTTAGAATATCAATCCACTCCAAGGGATCAGCACCAAATCCATAAGCCAGATCCAGTGAAATGAGATTTGGATCCAATGCTGTGGCTACAATCACGATGCTGTCATCAGCACTGTGCGATCCTGTACGGGGATGGTGAATCACCAGACTACTTTCGTCCTTTACTAGAGATGCTTTCTCCATATTGAGTCTGCCAGAGCCAAATTTGGGTTCCCATCCTTGTACACCGATATCATCAGTTGAAGTTTTTAATTGGTTGCGGACTTGTTCAACAGATAAATCATTATTTTTAGAGATCAATACAGCAGCTGTCGCAGATACCATAGGCGCGCTAAAGCTGTTCCCCCGGCCATGCCATATCCTCCCCCCAGGTTTGTGCTTAGAATATCAACACCTGGTGCCACCAGGTCAATGGTTCCACCGAAATTAGAAAAATTGGCCCGATTATCATTTTGATCTGTAGCACCAACCGAAATAGTTTCTGCAAGACCAGAAGGATAATGGACCTGATCATTGCCTGAATTTCCAGAGGAAGCAACAATTATGATATCCTTAGAATACGCATACGCGATGACATCTTTTAGAAATCTTGAAAGAACCACGTCACCAAAACTCATATTAATAATCTTAGCACCATTATTGATCGCATATAACACCGCTCGGGCAACATCGTCTTCTTCCAGATATCCATCTGCCGTACCCGAGCGCAAATTCATCACCTTCGCACCTGGAATCAACCCCGATATACCGCGATAATTATTCGTTTGGGCAGCAATAATACCGGCAATTTTTGTACCATGACCACCCGAATACTCATCCATGGGATCATTATCAGGGTTGGTATCATCCCCCCCACTGTTTAGTCGGGGCGCATCCGTAAAATCCCAACCAATCACATCATCAATATATCCGTTGTTATCGTCATCAAGATTATTCTGGTCACCTGGATCCAATTGACCATTGCCATTCAGGTCCTCCTCTGCATTAATCCATAAACTTCCCTCCAAATCCGGATGCTCATAGTCAATACCTGTATCTATGATGGCAATAAGTGCTTCCGGTTTCAGGGTATAATTTTCCCATGATGCTAAGGCACCAATCTTGTTATGATACCATTGATTTGAATAGAGGGAATCATTTATCAGCTGTCCATGTATCTGGAAATGATTGTTTTCCTGGACCAATTCTATACCTCGATTTTGCTGAAGGGCTGAGATTTGATTTCGAGAATTGGGTGCGATTGATATGTGATACCATCTCGACAATAAAGAGGCTGGCACATCCAGAATTTTGGTAATTTCCGAACCGTCTTCCAACTGGAGTGATTTTTTTAAAAAATCGGGTGCATTCTTTGCCTGGCTGTTTTCAATTTCTAACGAAAGATCACCTGCGATACGAATGAGGTACTCTTTATTATGGGAGCCGGCTGCCATACCAGCAGAAGTAAAGAGTATCAAGCAGGAAATCAAAATCAGGAAAGTAGCATGCGGCTTATAAATCATTGGATAGTTAATATATCTTATTTATAGTATAATATTCAGATGGTTGAAAAACGCATAAACCATGAACGAAAATATCTCACTGTTCCGGCGACTGGATTAAGAATATTATTTTAATAAATAAACGATTTTCCAGAAGTTCGGTTTTGAAATAGTCTCTAATTCAAGGTTCCTTAATAACTTATTCCATTTTACTAACAGGTAGAGGAGAAGTTCAATAATTTAGGAATATCTCATATGGTTCAAGTTTTTTTTTCCAAACCTATAATTTTATCAAGATAGGCTATTTTCACATCCAGTGATTTATTGTTGGGGGTTTTTTCTTTTAATGCTTCAAATACTGATTTTGCCTCTGAATATTTTTTTTGTGATACCAGAATCTCACCAAGAGTTTGACTTATAATCTTTGGTTGTTCGAATTTGCTTTCTTCATCATCCTGCAGGTGGTCAAAATCTGCAACAGGATGATCTGACTCGGCAAGTCTTTCTTTTTTGAGACCCATTGAATCAGATTTTTCCATGAGGATATTATCTATATCAACCTGGTCTTCTTCCACTCTGGTTTGTGAAATTTCCGGTTCTTTAGATATCCCCTCATTTGCTTCTTCCTCTTTGGTAGGTGTATTTAAGATATCCCCCGGAAGCATGTTATCTTCATCATCAGAAATAAGGAGGTGATCATCAGTATCCTTAATCTGTTGGATCACTAATTCTTCATCTTCTCCTAAAATATCATTCATAGATTCGAGGCTTTCCTCAGGGGCAGATTCTGTTATCTCAACAGGTTCTTCCTCCCCACCAAATATTTCCTCTTTACTTTTCAATAGATCAAGGTCCTCATCTTCTATTATCACACTTTTTTGAGGAAGTTCTAAATTTCCATGCAAAATCGTTGTAAAATCGTCATGTACATTATCAAACTGACTCAAATCAACTTTAGCGGAAAATATAGGTTCAGGGTAGTCCTTAGATTCCACCTGTTCTGGAATCTCAGGTGCAACTACTGCCCCTTCCTCAGGTTCAGGAATATTTTTTTCCTTCAAATTGGTATTGGCTAAATCAGCCAGGGGAGTACTTTCTGTCACTGGTGCCCAGAGTTTGTATTCGCCCAACTTTTTAACTTCATCAACAATTTCTTCGTTTAATGGATTAAGCGTGAATAGTTTTAAAAGATACTCTTTATATAAATCCTGAAATCCATTTAAAAAGTACATACTCGAAAGATCTTTTATCGCATTTCCATGGTTAGGGTCATAACGAAGAACACGTTCCAGTTCTGCACGCGCCTCATCCGTTAAATGTTGTTTCATGTAACATTTGGCCAGAATATAATGTGCCTGTGCATATGATGGATAAGCCCGCAAACCCTTCTCGAGAATCTTGGTCGCCTCTTCAACATCACCAGATTCCAGCAAGTTATAAGCGAGGCGGGCAAACAGAATATCTCCGCCAGGCATACTAATTGAATCTTCGGAAATTTCCAATTCAGGCTCTCCTATAGTTAATCTTAATATAATGACTTATTGATAAAAATCCAGTGATAGAAAATCCAATTAAAAACATTATCATAAAGGGTAGAATGCCTAACTCAAGATAATAAATGGCTATAAGCACACCAATACAGCTATAAACAGCCATTATTATTTCCACATACACCATTTTATCTATGGATGCGCTGTAACCTTTACCTTTAAATGTACCCGTTTTTCCTACTAAATGGTATTTTGGTGTACGAACGAAAGGTGTTCGTTTTTTTAATAATCCCTGGATAACTGCCCATGAATTATTTATAGAAAACCCCATGCTACCGGACATAAAGACAGGGAACATTAACAGTCGTGTCTTCCAGTCTTTATGAAGCGCCTTTTGAGAAAGTAAATAAAATATAAACGATGATGCAAATGAAAGCATAAATAATGCAAAAACCACAAAATATATCCTTGTTTGGGGCATTTCATTTTTTATCAGTATAATCGGTAAATTTAATATCGCTAATAAAAAGATGAATGGATAAACCAGATTCCCAAGAAGATGAAAGGTTCCATGAATTTTTTTAAATATAGAGTGGTCACTCCTCCAGAGAAGAGGTAAAATTTTTCGAGCCGTCTCGATGGCTCCTTTTGTCCAGCGATATTGCTGACCTTTGAGAGCATTGATTTCCGCGGGCAATTCTGATAATGTTGGAATTTCGTTCAAATATAAAAATTTCCATCCTTTGATTTGCGCCCTGTACTTAAATCCAAATCCTCTGTTAACGTATCATCTTGCCAATTTCCTGCATCTTCAATGCATTTTTTGCGCCATACTCCGGCAGTTCCATTAAAATTTATAAAACATCCCGCATTATTACGTCCATTTTGCTCAACAACAAAATGACCAGAAAGCCCAAATGCCTGTGCCCGTGTCAAAAGCGAGAAATCTTCATTAAGATGGTCCCAACGTGTCTGCACCATTCCGACCAGTGGATCATTAAATTGCTGAACGGTATCTAAGAGAAAATCTTTGCCGGGCATAAAATCTGCATCAAATATTGCTATAAGTTCTCCTTTTGCTTTTACAAGACCCTCGCGCAAAGCCCCTGCCTTAAAGCCGATGCGCACAACCCGGGGTATATAGATAATATCAAAGCCCTTCTTTTTATACAGATCTACCTGTTCTTTACATATGTGAGTGGTTTGATCAGTAGAATCATCGAGCACCTGGATCTGAAGTTTATCGATTGGATATGTGAGAGAACAGACAGAATGTATCAATCTCTTTGCTACGTATTGTTCATTATAAATCGGCAATTGGACCGTAACAATTGGTAGTGATTCGTTCTTTTTCTGTAAACCTTCTCTCTTTAAACCCTGCCAGAATTTGAAGGTAAGATACAGCGCTTCTATTGAGAATATACCAATTATACCCAAACATACAAGATATATATTTAATATTATATATTGAATCATCTATTACCAATAAGCTAATGTATTATTGAGGATATCATCTGTTATTTGCAGTATCGCCACACCTATGGCTTCCTGCTGATCTGCCTGAGTCCCCGCCCCAGACATGGTACCAAAACGGCGCAGCGTTTTCTCCCACCACACTTTCCCGGAGCTCAAATGCTCACACTTAACCTTCACATTTACATAGACATCAAATTGATCAACCTCTTCACCGGTTGTAATGATCGCTGCTTGCTGTCTTATTGAGAGAATGGTTCCTGTTAACAGTAGGTCCGTTTCCGACTCACCTACCACCTGGAGAATATTGTTGGCGATAAATGCATCAATAACCAAATTTGTCAGATCTTCCCGCACCCCCGGGAAGGAAGTATTGTCATCAAATAAGGGGATTGCTATTTTAGTAACATCAGAAGGAATAGATCCACCAAATGAATATACACATCCGACACCATAGATAGTGATAAATAATCCGATAGAAAAAATGAGTGATTTACAAGCCATATTCTTTTATTTTCCGGTATAATGTTCTTTCACTGATTTGAAGGACACGCGCGGTCTTTCTTCGATTACCATCGAACTTTCGTAAATTATCTTTTATCATGTCTCTTTCCATTGCAGCAATGGTCATCGGTTTTAGTTCAAAACCATCAGGGTCCGAAACTGCATCCTCCCCGATAGACGACATGTCAGAAAGATTGTCTGTGCTAAAATTGCGTCCCTGAATTTCTAATAAAATATTTTTAATCTCATCAACATCCAGTTTAAGTGCCCAAAGTGTGCGATAAATTAATTCACGCTCTGCCTGATCATGAGGCCGGTTTAGCGGTACCGGCAGATTTCTTGAATCTCCTCTGAGCTTCAAATTAGCACTGACGTATGTAGAGTTTACAACTTCGCCCTTATTCAATATCAGAGAGGTCTCAACAAAGTTCCGCAACTCCCTGATATTTCCAGGCCAATCATATTCCTTCATCAGCTGTAAAGCTTCGGGTGAAAAACCTTTGAATGAATGATTTTGTTCTTCCTCAAACTTATTAGTAAAAAAAGAAACCAAAAGAGGGATGTCTTCCCGTCGCTGCCTCAGTGGGGGAATATCGATTGTAATGGCTTTGAGGCGGAAATAAAGATCCTGACGAAATTCACCATTCTTAACAGCATTTTCCAAATTTTTATTTGTTGCTGCTACCAGACGAACATCTACTTTAAATAACTGGGTACCTCCAACACGCATAAATTCCGATTCCTCCAATACTCTCAACAACTTAACTTGTGTATTAAGCGGCATCTCTCCAATCTCATCTAAAAAGATCGTTCCACCATCAGCAGCTTCAAAATACCCTTTTTTTGACCAATAGCTCCTGTAAACGATCCTTTTTCATGGCCAAACAACTCACTTTCTAGTATCCCCTCCGGAATTGCTCCGGTATTTACAGATATCAGGGGTTTATCCTTCCGTGTACTCAGGTTGTGTAAGGCACGAGCGATTAACTCTTTTCCGGTTCCACTTTCTCCGTTTATTAGTACCGAGAGGTCCGTGGGGGCAACCGTACCAACGATCCGTAACATTTCCTCAATCTCGGGTGACTCGCCGTAAATGCCAATTTCATTTTTTATATCGTTATATTTATCTGGTTTTTGATCAGTCATAAGTAAACATATGTTAAAGTAGGTGATTTAATTTTATTTGAAGTTATCAAATGCCCCCTGTAAAGTCAAGATACAATCTGCCATAAAGTCACACAAGATACCTGCAATTTCTAAATTTACACTTCCCAAGATGGATAAATTTCAATTAACCTTTTATAACTAAATTGATCCGTATTATCCTTTTATTTTGTTGATTTAGTATCAATGATTTTCAATCTCCGTTCAGGTGCCTTGTGACGTGCCACGCATTTTTTTTCATTGCATTTACATGATATGACTTATCCCTATTGAAATCCGGGACAGAATGACAGAACCTTCACCATATGTAAAACTGCAGGATTGTTTTTAATTTATATTATTATACGGGTAGAATATAGATCGGTTGTATGAAATTGTCAGGAAGATCACAAATCAACAAAAATCTCTGAAGAATAATATTAAAAGACGCCAGAAAAGTATATCTATTAATAATAATTTTTAATATAAAGAAAATGAATTGAAGGAATATATATAACAATGTATAAAGTGAATCAGATAAATCTTTGCAGGTTCCAGCCAGGAGCAACTACTACTTTTTGTCATTCTTCGTTGGCCACATAAATATATAAATTATTTAAACTAGGTAGACTCTATAGCAGATTATCTTGCTTGTATACAATCAATCCCTTTTTAATTGTATACATCACATGATTTATTCCCATATGATAAGCCAGAAAATCAAGGTTTGGGATATTCAGGAGAATCAGGTCTGCTTGTTTTCCTCTTTCAATACTGCCAACCTGTTGACCCATTTGTAAGCTCTTTGCCGGAATATAGGTAGTTGCCCATAACAATTCTCCGGGCAACATACCAAGTTTAAGAGCCCCAATAGTCCAAACAAGTTGCATGCTTTGTGTCATTGAACTACCCGGATTAAAGTCTGTAGCAAGAGCTACCTCACAACCGGCGGAAAGCATTTTTTTTGCAGGTGCATATTCGTCTTTCCTTAGAAAGAAAGTAGTGGCAGGTAATAGTACAGGGATCACACCTGCCTCCGCCATCATCCGGATACCTGTGTCAGAAGTTTTTACAAGATGATCGGCCGTAACTGTACTCATTTCAGCTGCAGACTCAGCTGCTCCAAAGGCATGTAATTCATCAGCATGAATTCTTCCCAGGAGTCCGTGTTCCAAAGCCTTTTGAAGAATCAATTTGGTCTCAGTGAGGGTAAAAACACCTTTTTCGCAGAATACATCACAATAGCGGGCCAGTTTTTTTTCAGCCACTTCCGGAATCATTTTATTAACCACCAGATTGATATATTCATTGCGGTTGTTTCGATATTCATCCGGTACTTCATGGGCACCCAAAAATGTGGGGATCATCTCCAATGCCTGCTCCTTGTTGAGATCAGCGATAATCTGCAATGCTTTTAACTCACTTTTCAAAGACAAGCCATAACCACTTTTCAGCTTCAATCGTTGTTGTACCATATTCAAGAAAAGTCCGGATTCGGTCCCGGGTAACCTCTTTGATTTGCGCCTCAGAAGCTTTCTGAAAACTGCGTGAGCTGTTCCTGATCCCACCTCCTGCTTTAGCAATCTCCTCATAGGACATGCCTCTTATACGCATAATGAATTCAGATTCCCGTGTCTGCCAAAAAACCGGATGGGTGTGGGCATCGACAAAACCCGGGAGAACTGTGTTCCCTCCGGCATCGATTGTTCGATCAGCATTCCTTATTTTTGGTTGAGGATTCTGATAGATATCGCTGATAATGTCATTCTCAAGGACGATTGCACAGTCACTATAATTTATATAATCGCCATAACCACCCTTGGTATCAACACTATACAGTTGTCCGATGTTTTTTATAAGTGTTATCATATGTTTAAATTATTGAAATAACTATCAGGTCAATTTGAATAAAGAAATTCTTTAAAACTGACCATACCTGATGCCTATTGTAGTATTTCGCCAGTTATATTTCGACACAAATATCGAAAAACAAAATTTCATCTATTTACCTCTACCCAACCCTCTCCTAAAGGATAGGGAGAAATAGTAAACCCAAAGGCAAAGCCTCGAAGAATTCTACAGATTCAAGAAATTTCTCTGAATGCCTTTTGCAGTTTTTCCCACGATTCGGTCAAACCTTCAGAAATAACTTTCGTTCCGGTCAGGACTGGCATAAAATTGGTATCGCCATCCCAGCGTGGTACAAGATGGTAATGTAGATGATCAACTATTCCCGCACCGGCGCTCCTACCAAGATTAATACCGACATTAATACCATGTGGATTCATTGAATTTTGAAGTGCTTTTACAGATAATTGAATGATGTGCTGGATATTGAGCAGGATCTCATCTGAGAAACTGGTAAAATCAGACTCGTGGAGATAAGGTACAACCATGATATGCCCATTGTTATAAGGATATTTATTCATTATTACAAAACAGTGGTGGGAACGATAAACAATGAGGTTTTCCTTATCCCTGGACTCACCGGGTTTGAGGCAGAATATACAACCTTCCCCATTATCTTGTGCATTCTTTATATACTCGAGGCGCCACGGGGCCCATAATCTTTTCATATGCATTCTTCTTTTCCACTCAATCCATGGTTAAATAACATAAATTTCTAATAAATCTATTTGGTCAAGATGAAATAAGAGAAGTGCTTTACCATTCCAGTTTTTGTGGATACACGTTATATGATTGGAAAAGATACTGGAACAGCAAATTTGCAATCAGAATTATGTAACAACGCGATTTAGAGGTTGAGTGAAAATAAAAAATCAACCACGGAATTACCCCCCGTAGAACGGGGGTATTTCCGTGGTCAAAATTCTTTTTTGCACAGCCTCTTCTCTTAATCGCGTCGTTACTATTGTAAGATCGACTATTCCTTAGCAGATAAAATAGAGATATAAGCTATTTATTAGGCTTCTTCTTCCTTTTCTTTCTTCACTTGCTCTATTATCTTTTCCGCCACATCAGAAGGGACATCTTCATAATGAGAGAACTCACGGTTATGAATTCCCCGCCCCGAAGTCATCGATCGTAAAGAAGTTGAATATTTATATAATTCTGCCAGAGGAATTTTAGCTCTGATCACCTGAAATTTTCCATCTGAGTCCACTCCCATAATCTTTCCACGTCGCCCGGAAACATCTCCCATCACATCGCCCATAAACTCATCGGGTACTTTGATTGTCACATCATATACAGGCTCCATAAGAACAGGTTTTGCAGCCATAAAGGCTTTTTGAAAACCCATTGAGGCAGCCACTTTAAAAGCCATTTCAGAGGAATCGACATTATGATAGCTGCCGTCAAAGCATGTTACTTTTACATCAACTACTGGAAATCCTGCAATAACGCCCTTATCCATTCGCTCCACTACACCTTTTTCAACAGCAGGGATAAATTTTCCAGGAATAACTCCTCCTACAACAGCATCCACAAATTCAAAACCGTCTCCCCTTGACTTTTTCTCCAACCGTAAATGGCAGTCACCGTACTGACCACGTCCACCCGATTGTTTTTTGTACTTTCCTTGCGCTTCTGCCTTGCTTTTAATGGTTTCACGATATGGAATTTTTGGCGGTTCCTCCAATACTTCCACATGGTATTTTTTATGCAACCGTTTTAATATGATAGCCAGATGCATCTCTCCCTGACCAGCAATTATTGTTTGTTTTAATTCCGGATCAAATTGTGAAACAAAGGTTGGATCTTCTTCATGTAATGTATGTAATCCAACACTAATTTTATCTTCGTCCCCCTTTGCTTTTGGCAAGATGGCCGTCCGGATCCTGGGTTTAGGAAAAGCGATCTTTGGAAATTTGATAATCTTGCTTTTATCACATAGCGTATCACCCGTATGGGTAGACTTTAATTTGACCACAGCTCCGATATCACCAGCAACAAGGCGATCCACACTGCTTTTATTTCGACCATTCAGGACAAACATCTGCCCGATTCGTTCAGATTTACTTTGCGTGCTGTTTTGCATATCATCGCCAGCCTTTACCGCTCCAGAAAACACCTTTAGATAAGATAATTCACCGACATGATCCTCAGAAATAGTTTTAAATACCATGGCCGATGCAGATCCGGTAATTTCACAGGAGATTTCGACATCTTTATCATTGCTATCTAATGCAGGAATTGTTTTAATGTCACAGGGAGCGGGAGCAAAGTTGGCAATAACATCATTTAACCTGCGAACACCAATATTATCAGTTGCTGATGTACAAAAAACCGGATAGACCTCATTAGCCAGAATTGCTTTCCGCAAACCAGCCCTGAATTCATCTTCGGTTAATTCACCTGCTTCAAAATATTTTTCCATTAATGAATCATCACTCTCTGCAACTGCTTCGATCAGTTTCAGATGAAGATCATCCGCTTTTACCTTCAAATCGTCAGGTATTGCTTCTTCAGAATATTTGCCGCTGCCGTCTGTGTTGAATTTCATTAACTTCATGCGAATAAGATCTACAATACTGTTAAAACCAGGTCCAACATTAACAGGAAATTGCGCACTCACAACCTGATGCCCAAAACTCTCCTGAAGAGATGTCAAGACACTATCATAATCAAGATTCTCCTTATCCAGTTTATTAATTACCATTATTCGCGGTAAACCAAGTTTTTTCGCTTCCTCCCAGATAAGTTCTGTCCCAACCTCGACCCCTCCAGTTGCTGAAATAACTATCATAACACTTTCTACTGCTCGAAAAGCACCAACTACTTCACCAAAGAAATCAGGATATCCAGGGGTGTCAATAATATTCAATTTGTGATCATTCCATTCACCATGTAACATCGATGTATTAATGGATATTTGACGTTCCATCTCATCCTGATCATAATCAGAAGTAGTCGTACCTTGCTCAATAGAACCAATCCGGCTAATTTCACCCATATTAAAAAGCATTGCCTCAGCCAGAGTGGTTTTACCCGCACCGCCATGTGCCCCTAAGGCTACATTTCTTAATTGATCTGTTTTATAATTTTTCAATTCTCCTCCTTAGAACACAATAATTGATTTATTGTCATTAAAGCAAAGATTTTAAGGTAAGAAAATACTATTTTCTTTTCAAGCAAAAGTAAGGTTAGATTTTGAAAATTATCGGAGTTTCTTGGTAGATTTTAGGACAAAAAGATATATATTAGTGAATTATGCTGAATGCTCATTTACAACCTCAGCGATTACAGAACTCATGGTTTCAATTTTGTAGGGTTTGGTCAAAACTGCCTGAAATCCAAATTCCATATAGTTTGCCATCACCGGATCATTTGAATAACCACTTGAAACAACTGCCCTTACATTAGGATCAATTTTCCTTAATTCCTTGATGGTTTCCTTACCTCCCATTCCTCCCGGTATCGTTAAATCCATAATCACCAATGAAAATGGTGAACCTTCCTGACTCGCTCTCCTATATTCTTTTATGGCATTTTCGCCGTCGGTTACAGTAGTCACCTGATATCCAAGATGGCTGAGAAACTGTTCTGACAGTTGGAGCAACAACCTCTCATCATCCATTACAAGTATTCGCCCATTGCCTGAAAGGATCTTATCTTCATCAATTTTTTTCTCAGGCACCTGTTTATCTGAAGCCGGAATATATATGAGGACCTCTGTTCCCTTCCCCATTTGAGAGGTAATATTGATATGGCCACCATGACGGATGATTATGGAATACGAGGTGGCCAAACCAAGACCACTACCTTTTTGCTTCGTTGTAAAATAAGGATCAAATATTTTGCTCAGATGTTCATCAGATATTCCAATCCCCTTATCTATTATTCTGACCTCAACAAATTTTCCCGGTTGCATGTTTGGAAAGATTGGTTTTTTCAGCTCTTTATTTTCTAGTCTAATTAATATTCTCTTACCATCTGGCATAGCTTGTTCGGCGTTAATAATCAGGTTTTGTATGACCTGACTAATTTGGGCAGCATCTACATCCACAGACCATAAATTTGAAGGACACTCATAGTCAGCATCAATATTTGATCCGCGTAGTACAAAATTTGTAGAATCTTTTATAATCTCATATATTGATGTGGTTTCTTTTACCGGTGCCCCACCCTTAGAAAAAGTAAGCAATTGTTGCGTTAGATCTTTGGCTCGCAGAGTTGCCCTCTCAGCTTCACTTAATACGGCATTCGCTTCTCCATGGGACTCTGTATACATTTTCCCAAGAGATATATTTCCTAAAATTGCTGTAAGAATATTATTAAAATCGTGAGCAATACCTCCTGCCAGAATTCCTACCGAATCCAGTTTTTGACCTTTTTGTATTTCTGCTTCCATTTTTTTGCGTTCAGTGATGTCACGTACAATTGATTGTCCACTGGCCCTGCCATTATAAATTATTGGTGCGCCCATAACCTCTACGTCAAATTCAGTACCATCAAGACGAACCATTTTTTGTTCCATCAGGCTAACTTCTCTTTTTTCCTGATATATTTGCTGAATTCGCATCTGCCCTAACTCCCAAAAATCAGAATGAGAGAATTCTTTCAACTTATGCCCCAGGAAATCTGATACATGCTTTCCCCCATAAAGTTTTACTCCTGCCGAATTGATATAATCAATTTTTCCTTCACTGTGTACAATAATTGTATCAGGTGAACGCTCGATGAGCCTGCGGTACATCTCCTCACTTTCTCTCAGCGCTTCTTCAGCACGTCTTTGTTCGGTAATATCACGCTGCATTCCCCAGGCCCTTACCAAATGACCCTTTTCTAGAATCCCAACAAAACCAACTAACATAATCTTTACGTTTCCCGAATTATCGAGCTCTTTAAATTCTGCATTTCTTAAACGATAACCGGATTCAATGAATTGATGGAGGTATTGTCTATTTTCCGGCACATCCCTTAACAACCCGGCACTAAGAGGTAATCCAATGATCTCAATGGCTAAATTATATCCATACAAATTGGCCATCGCATCGTTACAATCGGAAAGGTAAGCATCGTGGAGAATTCGCTCAATTTGATCTTCGACGGGTAATGTTACCGGAATTGGCTCTTTAAGATCAACACACCAGATGGCTTCTGTACTATAGCGCAAAAATGTTGCATATTTTTCTTCGCTTTTACGCAATGCTTCTTCGGCCAGTTTACGGTTCGTAATATCAAATCCCACACCATGGATAAGATTAACTTTCCCCTGGACGTCTTCTATCGGAAAAGCATGAATATAATGCCAGTGGTATTCTTGTTCTTTGCTAACGATTCGATAATTCAGGTTAATTGTCTCACCTTTTTTTGCCCGTATAAATGATTCCCTAATATACTGTCTGTCATCCTCGTGGACAATTTTCAAAAACCTTTCCATTTTATTTTTTGCTTGTGGGAATTCATGACGATCATAACCAACAATCTTAAAAAAGGTATCTGTAATGAATGTATTCTCCAGGTTGCCTGAATCATCAATATTCAAACTCCAAAGATAAGCATTTATGCTTTCCGTCACCTGTTTTAACTTTTGTTCACTTTCCCTGAGTGCATTAAAAGCTTCCTGGGCTTTTTCCTTCTCTGTAACCAGATCACTGGTCCGTGAATGAACCATCTTTTCTAAGAGCAAATTGTTCTTGTAAATCTTGCGAACATGATATCGATGGGATCCATAAATTATCGCACCTATGCTAAAAACTAAAAGCACATAGAACCAGCTCTTTTGCCAAAAAGGTGTCCTTATTGAAAATTTATAAGACGCGGGTTCCTTACTCCAGATGGACTCACTATTAATGGATTTTACTTTAAACGTATACTCACCAGGTGATAGATTTGCATAGGTAGCGTACCGCTCTGAAGACAAGGGGGACCAATCGCGATCCAAACCTTCCAGTAAATAGCTGTATTTTATATCTTCCGGGGCTACAAAACTAAGACCTGTATAATTGAATGTTAAATGATTATCGGTATGCACATATGAACTGTCAACAGGTAAAGGCTGATCCTGTAGAAATACACGGACATTATCGATATATGTTTTGGGCGGTACATTATTTCGCCGCTCACTTGCCGGATTATATCTTATCGCACCCTGAATAGTACCGAACCAGAGGCGACCCGCAGCATCTTTATACACTGAGTTTTGATTGGTCTCAACTGCTGAAAAACCTTCAACTTTTCCGAATTTCTTTGTCAGACTATCACTTGGACTAAATTTTTCGATTCCTCTTCGCGTACCAATAAATACATTGTCCTGATCATCGCAAACTACAGAATAGATATCGTCCTTCCACAAGCCATACTTTTGAGAATAACTCTCAAATTTCTGTCCATCAAACCGGAACAGGCCTTCACCCTCTGTACCAATCCAGATATCCCCTTTGGAATTTTCGGCCAGGGTAAGGACAGAACTATTTTCAAATGTGGAACTCCTACCATAATTAATAAATTTTGATCCATCGTATTTCGTTATACCGGCATTATTTGTTGCAAACCATATGTCCCCTTTTGATGATTTGATAATATCGTAAACAGTATTGCTCGCCAATCCATCATCAGCTTTATAATTAATCACAATTCCTGAATCAAGATCCATGTAGAAAGTGCCATTGTCAAAAGTGCCGAACCAGAAATCGTTAGCATTTCCTCTTTCAATACAGATAACCTTTTTATCTTCCAACTCCGGTACTTTACTGAACAATTTGGTCCTTGAATTTAATACGCGTATACCCGAATTATGCACAACCAACCAAAGATTTCCATTTAAATCCGCATCAATATCCAGAATACTTCTACTACCCTGCCACTGATCTGATGAGAAATAATAAAAATCTTGCCAATCTTCCCCATTCTTAACATGGGTCAGTCCATTTTCAGAACCGAACCAAAATCCACCTTGTTGGTCTTCAAATATTGCCCAAATAACATCGTCGAGTAATCCTTCCATTTCACCGTACTTTTCAAAACAATTTCCCCTATACTGATATACACCTCCTCCATTAGATCCAAACCAGAACGAACCTTCACTATCCTGAAATATGGTTGAGATATCCACACGGTCGAGCCCATTTTGTTTATTAATGATCACAAATACTGAATCTTTACCAAAAATATCACTACCAAACCTGATAACACCCTTTTCTTTTGTCCCGACCCAAATGTTCTGCTCCTGATCCTCAATAATACATTGGGGGAATATTTGAGGAAGGTTTAGTAATTCAGATACATTTAATAATGTATCCTCTCCATTCGTCTCGGAATTGGGGATGAAGCGGAAAATTCCCGATCCTGCTGTACTTATCCAAATATTTTCTTCATGATCACACATCAATGCAGAAATTTCCTCATCTGCAAAGCGGGTAAAGTTACTTTTATATGACGTTGTGTCAACTTCAAATTGATCCCCGCTTAATATGCAAAGACCTCTCGCGGTTCCTATCCAGATTTTATCGTTGACAGAGCATAATGAAAAAACTTTATTCGACGGGAGGCCCTCATCATCATCTATTAATTTCCATATCCCTTCATGGTATATCAACACGCCATCATCATCTGTGGCAAATAATAATGATCCATCAACAGTCTCTATAATGTCTACAATATCCGCTGTCTCAAGACCTGCAGGAAGGAAGACCGGTATATATATTTTTTCTTTAACAAGATACTTTGAGACACCTTTATCACGGTATCCCAGCCACATATTGCCCTCACTGTCCAGCAAAATTTTATTTATCAATGAGCCGGCTAACCCATCTGATTTGCCAAATGTTTTAAATTCATGACCGTTAAAACGTGTTAATCCCTCTGCTGATGCAAACCAGAGATATCCATCATAATCCTGGATGATATCATTGATCTGGGACTGGGAAATGCCCTCCGCAACATTATACGTCCGGAAAGGATATCGCTGTGCACTAGCTATTGTGGAGATCATATGAATCAGCATTAGGGTAAACATGATTGTATTCATACTGAGACATTTAAAATATGGTGTTTTAGATTTTGTCATGGCCGATTATAATATGATAGATTAGAGTTATTATCGGCAGGCAGGAAAGAATATTTATGTTTTCAGTGAGATTATATTAATTTTCGGAATAGAAATAATTTAAAAGCCTGGATAGTCTTGCGGGTAAAATTGTTTTCAAATAGAAATCTTATACGCACAATAATTCTCAGATTTATTGGCCGATAGAAGACTAGCGCAGTGTGCGCATACCATTAAAAATAACAATGAGACTGGCTCCCATATCTGCAAAGACAGCCATCCAAAGTGTGGCCAGGCCCAGAAGAGCAAGGGCAAGAAATATGAATTTCAATCCAAGTGCGATGAATATATTTTGTTTAATAATGCTCATCGTTTTATGACTTAGGTCCATTACGTATTCGAGTTTACTCAAATCATCCTTCATTAAAACAATATCTGCTGTTTCTAAAGCCGCATCAGCACTTCCGGATCCTAAGGCAATGCCAATATCAGCAGCAGCTAATGATGGGGCATCATTAACGCCATCACCGACCATGGCCACCTGCTCATATTTCCCATGAAGTTCCTGGATCACCCGGACCTTATCTTCTGGTAAAAGTTCGGCATAATAATCGGATATTCCGACTGATCGCGCAATTTTCTCAGCTGTTCGGTGATTGTCACCGGTTAATATAATAATCTTATCAACACCCTTCCTGATAAGATTGCTGACCGTAATCTTGCTTTGAGGACGCAAGGCATCAGTTATAGACAAGATACCCATAACTGAATGTTCATTTCCGACCAGTACTGCCGTATGACTCTCATCTTCTACTTTTTCTAACCTGTGGTGCATATTTTCATCACACCATCCCTTTTCCTCAAACAATCTATGGTTACCTAGCAAATAGGATTTTCCATTAATTATTCCCTCAACACCCTTCCCATCTAACGATCTAAAATTACTTACTTCCTGAAACTTTATGCCCTCTTGTTCCACAAAAGTAACCACTGCTTCAGCAATAGGATGTTGTGATTTTTCTTCCAGCGATCCTGCAATGGCCAGCAAGTCGTCACGCTCCTGGTTATTTATAGCAATAACTTCATGCACCACCGGTCGCCCCTCTGTCAAAGTTCCGGTTTTATCAAAAGCTATTGCTTTAATGCGTGAGAAATTTTCGAGAAATACACCGCCTTTAATCAACACACCCCGTCTGATTGCCGCCGTCAGACCGGATATAATGGTAACAGGTGTGGAAATTACCAATGCACAGGGACAGGCAATGACCAGCATAACCAATGCACGATAGAACCACACTTCCCACTGGAGATCAAATAGTAACGGTGGGATTATTGCGACCGATACTGCCATCAGAAATACGCCGGGTGTATAATATTCAGCAAATCTATCTATAAATATCTGCTTTTCAGCCTTTTTTGTTTGGGCTTCCACAACTAAATGTATAATTCGTGAAAAAGTGGAATCATCATATGAACGATTTACCTCGATTTCCAGATATCCATCCTTATTAAGCGTACCTGCATATACCTTTTCACCTTTGTTTCTTTGAACCGGCAAACTCTCACCCGTAATTGTGGCCTGATCTATAAAAGATGCTCCTTCAACAATAATTCCATCCGCCGGGATTTTTTCTCCTGGCTTGATCGCAACATGATCTCCGGGTTTTATTTCCTCAATAGGAATATCCTTAGTCTCTTTCCCATAGATCAGGTGTGCCGTCTTTGGCGTTTCATCCATCAATCTGTTAACTGATCTTCGGGCTTTTTCCATACTGCGCGCCTCAAGGAACTGAGCCAGGGCAAATAAAAAAACCACCGTACCGGCTTCCAGCCATTCTCCGATAAATATGGCGCCAATGATTGCCATGCTCATCAGGAAGTTCATTCCTGGTCTTCGATTTCTGGCCTCCAATACTGCTTTTTTTGCAATGGGTATACCTCCGAAAAGAATACCGCAAGCAAGGGCCAGTTTGCTCATGACCTCAGAAAGGAAAAGAGATTCCAGAATTAGGCCACTAAGCAAAAATAAACCCGATATTACTAATAGAATCCACCGAGTGGGTCGCATACCTTCAGAAGAAGTCGAAGTTGAGTATGCTCTATAACCCGATTTTTTTACAGTATTAAATATTCTCTGGTCAGAAGGGGGCTGATCTGTGGTTGTAAGACTCATCTTACCGCTGACAAAATTAACTGTAACTGTCCCAATCCCATCTACCTTACTCACGGCTTCTTGCAAATGCCGGGCACAGTCAGCACAGTCCATCCCCTCTATACGATATTCCTTTGTAACTTTCATTTTTAATAATAACCCAGTTTAATTATTTTCTCTGACATGTGTATTTACAAGTAATAATAATTGGCTTATATGCTCATCATCTAGGGCATAGTAAATCATTTTCCCTGCACGTCTGCTCCTTACCAATTTTGCCGTTTTTAGGAGACGAAGCTGATGGGAAACAGCTGAAACCGATAAATTGATTGTTTCGGATATTTCATGTACACATAGTTCCGCTATTTTGAGTGCTATTACGATTTTCAAACGCGTAGGATCAGCAAGCATGCTAAAGAGTTGTGCCATATCATCCAACCTGTTATTATCAGGTAACTGGTCCTGCACATGCTGAATACGTTCTGCATTCGTTAGATGATCTTTGTCTGCATGACTATTTTCAAGAATCATAACACATCCTCACTTGAACAGTTGCTCAAATATAATATTATATAAATAAAATATCAAAAAGTATACGATAAATATTGTTATTGACTAATATAAAGGTATTTAAAATATATAGTGGCAGGGGGATGAGGCAAACATGAATAGATAAAAAGACGCCCATTATAGACGTCTTTTTACTCATAAGGAGAGATTTTTTACTCGAAACCGCAAGATGATTACATAAATTTATCATCCCGGAGTATGATTTTATTATTTTGCTTATGTACCCATTTCCCAGGAAGCGAGATACTCTTTTTGTTCTTCAGTTAACTCATCAATCTCAACCCCCATCGAACTAAGTTTCGCTCTAGAAATCCAATCTTCGATTTCAGAAGGGACCTCGTGAACACCAATTTCAAGTTGGTTTTTAAGTGAATATTCTGTTGCCAAGGCCTGTGTGGCAAAACTCATATCCATAACACTTGCCGGATGACCTTCGGCTGCAGCCAAATTAATTAGTCTTCCATCGGCAAGTAAATATAAAGAACGACCATCTTTCATTTTGTATCGATCTACTGAATTACGAACATTGACTGTTTTTTCAGTAGACAACTCTTCCAGATCGCCTATATTGATCTCGACATTGAAATGGCCTGAATTGGCAATGATAGCACCATCTTTCATGAGCTCAAAATGCTCTTTTCGTAACACATGGATATCTCCGGTAATCGTACAAAACAGGTCACCAACTTTAGCCGCCTCTGTCATTGGCATTACCATAAATCCGTCCATTGCCGCTTCAAGTGCTTTTATGGGATCCACCTCACAGATAATAACGTTTGCTCCCATACCCTTCATGCGACTGGCAAATCCTTTTCCACACCAACCATAACCGGCCACAACAACTTTCTTTCCGGCAATCAAAAAGTCCGTAGCACGGATAATGCCATCTACAGTTGATTGACCAGTTCCATAGCGATTATCAAAAAGATATTTGGTCTGGGCATCATTAACCGCTATCACGGGCATATTCAAAGCGCCATCTTTATGCATAGCCCTCAGACGTATAACCCCGGTTGTGGTTTCTTCCATTGAGCCAACCACCAGAGCACATTTATCAGGATATTCAGAATGTATGGTTGCCACTAAATCCGCACCATCATCCATTGTGATAACCGGTTCGTGATCGATGGCAGCACGAACATGATCATAGTATGTTTTATTATCTTCACCACGGATAGCATATACGGAGATATCATAATCTGCTACCAAAGAGGCAGCCACATCATCCTGTGTACTCAATGGATTTGAAGCAATAAGTACCAAATCCGCCCCACCGGCTTTTAAAGTTCTGGCCAAATTTGCCGTTTCTGCAGTTACATGCAGGCAGGCAGACATCTTTTTCCCAGCAAGTGGTTTTTCTTTTTCAAATTTCTCTTTAATCTTCCTCAATACAGGCATATCATTATCTGCCCACTCGATTCTCTTTTTCCCCTCTGCAGCAAGGGACAAATCCTTTACATCATGCTTAACCATCGGAACTCCTATCTATTTAGTATATAATATTTAACAAAGATACAAAAAGCAAAGCGCATGGAGCAGAGAGCATATGAGAAAATCCAACCTTGCTATGCTTTTTGCTCTTTGCGCCATTGCGTGAAACAATTTAATTTTAAAATCAGATATACAATTTAGAAAGTCGATTTACAAAAGACAAAGAATACAACTATATTTTTTTGAATTTTATTTGAAGAATTTTAAAAATTTTAATCGGACCTTGATATATTACCCATTAAAAGATGGCAATTGCGCGCGTTGGTGCTCCATCAGCCTCATCTATTCTTATTGGTAAACATAAAAAGGTAAATTCATTCTTTATTATGGCAGCAAGATTGGTGAGATTCTCAATAATGATAAGATTATGTTTAAATAAAGCCTGGTGAACCTGCATATTGGGTGAATCTACAGGATCAACGGAAATCATATCAATACCAATACCTTTCAAATTAAATTCACAGATCCATTCAGCAGCTTCTTCACTAAGAACCGGGTATTCAGTAAAATACTTCTCGCTCCCCCAGTTCTCACTCCATCCCGAATAGAAGAGAACAAAATCTGTGTTTTGCAATTTATCCTTAAATGGAAGAAGTGCTCTTTTTTCTATAGTCGTGTTCTGTAGCCCATAAACATCAATAATAAATCCTTCTCCCACAAAATTATCGACATTCATTTTGTCTAGCGTAAGGGCGCCTTCACACATGTGGGCAGGGGCATCCACATGTGTTCCTGTATGTGAAAATAAGGTAATTTTTTTCTCTAAAAAGCCATCTTTCTCTATTGAAACAGGGATATCAAATACCGGCGGTTCTGTCCCGGGATAAACAGGCATTTCAGGTGAGATTGTATGCGAGAGATCAATAACTGTCATATCACTTATCCATTATCGAGTTTTTTGCTGAATTTTTGCACTCCTGCAAATATTTTTATCAAATGGGAAGGGAGACCCATCATAACAGCACAGGTCAACAAACCAGACATCAGGGTTCCTGAAATACCATGGCCAGCTGTATCGGCCCCCGTCAGATACAAATTTTTAACAGGGGTACGATAACTAACAACATTAGATCGGTACCGTTCCGGAATACCAGGAATGCCATATACATTACCAAACATATGGGCTGTATAATGGACATTCGTCAATGGTGTACCCAATTCGTAGAAGTCTATTAATTCTTTAAATCCGGCAAATCTATCTTCGATATAAGAGATAATTCCATCAGAAATTTTGTCCTTTATCTGAGTATAAGTTTCATCACGTTTTTTTACGGGTTGTTTTTCCCAGTTCGCAAAGGGTTCATAATCAACAAAAACAAGCACTTCCATTGTATGTGACAATGCTTGTGGATTTTTTTTTGAGGGAAATGAAACATAGGCCGCCCTAACCTTCCCCTTTATCAAATCATTCCTGTTATTAAATATATTATCATGGTCAAAAGAATCATATATCCAAAAATTCCCACCTTTAAAACCCAATTTTTCTGGATCTTCTTTTAATCCAATAAAGAGTGAGACATTACTGAGACCCGGTAGAAAAGGTTTCAATTTTTCACTCATCGTCTTTGCATATTTCCCGGGTAATAGTTTGTTATAAGTTATAAAAGCACCGGCAGCAGAGATTATATTATTAGCGAAAATAGTTTTTTCTTCTAATGCCTCCCCTGTTCCTGCCAAACAACGCACACCTGTTGCTTTACCATTTTTGACAATAATTTCTTCTACACGGTGACGGGTAAGTAGGGTACCCCCTGCATCTTCTATTACGGGTGTGATAGTTTCGGCTATCTTTTTTGATCCCCCAACCGGGTAATAGCCGCCTTCAAAATAATGATGTGCAATCAGCATATGAATCACGAGAGCGCTTTTTCCGGGTGGTAATCCGTAATCACCCCATTGTGATGCCAGGATAGCTTTTAAACGCTGATCTTCAAAATTTTGGTTAAGATAATCCCCGGTTAACATGGTTGCTTTAACCATTCCCGGCCTTTTTATCAACCAGGATATAAATTTCATCCAACCAGGCAAGATTAGACTTTTATTATACCTGGCAAACCAATGGAGGATGATTTTGACGTCCTTAAAATATTGCCTGATACTTCTTTCTTCTGCAGGAAATTTATCAATGAGATCATTTTGAAGATTATCTGCCCCACCTCTCGCTTTAAAGGTCAGACCTGGATACATAAATGTATCGTAGGGATCGGGCATTTTCTGCCACTTCAGCTGCCCTCGCGTTATATAGTCAAATGCGGACCGATCCATCTCACCCTTACGCATTCCCCCAACATAGTGCAATCCCACATCCCATTCATATTTTGCTTTTCGTTTAAAGGAATGCGTAAAACCACCGATTTTCCCATGCTGCTCCAGGATTAACACCTTCTTCTTGTACATTTGAGAGAGAATGCTTGCACAAGATAAGGCGCTCATCCCCGAACCGATGATAATTACATCATATTTCTTGTCTTGATTTTCCATTCTCTTAATTCCCAAAAATTGGACATTCCGTACCAAATATTTAATATATCATGATACATCGACAGGGCGGACACACGGGTCCGCTCCTACTTGAACATTGAGTATTCCATGTTGATTATTGAATATTTATTTCATTCTACATTAATCACAACCGTATCAGATTTCACTTCAAACAGAAATTTTGCATCCTCCCAACTTGCTGGTCCAAAACTTCCTTTGGCATCGTTTGAAAATCCATAATCCTCAGATGGAATTCCGATAAAGTTCGTATCCAGTTCCTCATCCTCATCTTCATCATGAAATACTTTGAGGGCATAGGTTCCATTTGGAATATTTTTAAAAGTCCAGATCGCTGTCAAATCGCTAATGTCAGCTATTCCACCACGAAAAGGTTCGCCCTTTGTGTCATAATCTTCCTGACTATGACTAAGGGCTATCATAACTTTACCCTCTTCACTCTCCAGACCATTAACGATAACTGTTAAATCACCACTTGTGATCGTTGAATTTTGTGCCAGAGATATTGCAGATATTAATTGAACGATGAGTATAAAAAAAAGAAATATTTTCATGTTTTGCTCCAATTGATTTTTTCTGTCTGGTTTTAGATAAAATGGTGCGAAATAGAAAAGTTAATATTAATACAAAAAGTATTTTCTGGTTTCTTCTATAAACTTTGGAGTTAGAGTCAATAATGTCTTGGCCCAACTGTTCACACTATATATAACTTATAAAAAGTCAGATGTTTTGCAACCGATGGAATTTCATGAACGAATTAAAACGATTCTAATAATCATCATATAAAGGGCTGGAAGGGGTTACTCAAATTTTGATTTAATAATTTTATCACTGCCTACCAATATCAAGGCAGCTGCAACAATTTTTATTATCGCACCTGGAATGTAAGGATAAAGACCCATTAAGAGTGCCTCTGAACTATTAAATACCAGGGATAACCAGGTAAGACCAAAGAGGAAAATAATTGCTGTTCCAATAGTCATTATGAATAGAGACCAGAGTACGCTGATCTGATTCCCTCGCTCAACGAGAAGGCCCGTAATAAAAACAGCCGGAACAAAACCTAGCAAATAGCCACCAGTGGGCCCGACCAAATGAATTAATCCCGCATGGGCCTGGGCAAAAACGGGAATTCCAAGACTTCCCTCCAGCAAGTAAGCAAGCACCGCAAGGATTCCCAATCGGCTTCCTATAAAAGCGCCGGTTAGAAGCACAGCAAAGGTCTGTAAAGTGATCGGTACAGGACTAAATGGCACAGGAATAGCAATTTGTGCACTTAAGGCAATAAATATGGATGCCCCAAGAACCATCATTAAATCATAAACCAACGCTTGGCGTTTTACAGCTGGACGAAATTGACCGGCATAGGAAATGTTTTGCATAATTAAGTTCCTTGAATTATTGTCGATATTTTAAATATCGTATTTTTTCTGAATTAATTCTACTTTTATTTTTGTAATATTGGTATGTGCCTCTAAATCCCAATCACCCAAACAACTCGGGCAAAATATAAAGGATGTAACACAAAAAAACACCATAAAAGGCCTTGCATGTGATTTAATGAACAAGTAAAATATCAGGGATATTTGAATTGCCCGGGCGGTGAATAATAAAGCAATATTCTATTGCAATTTGAATGAACTATTATTTAAATTGTCGGGATCTTCCACCCTGAAATTTAAGTGGAAACGCTATCTAATTGATTCAACCTTTTTTTTTGAAAGGAACTTATACCATGGCTGGAAAATCATTTAATCCTTTTGAAATGGCGCAGGCTCAATTTGATAAAGTTGCCGATCTGATTAATCTGGACGCAGGCATCCGAGAGTTGCTACGCAATCCTCTGCGTGAATACCATTTCAGTATACCGGTCCACATGGATGATGGCTCGGTAAAAGTCTACCGGGGTTTCCGGGTACAACATAACGATGCACGTGGACCTGGAAAAGGTGGTATCCGTTTTCATCCTCAGGAAACGATTGATACAGTCCGTGCACTAGCAACCTGGATGACCTGGAAATGCGCCGTTGTTGACATTCCCCTCGGCGGTAGCAAAGGCGGTGTTATTTGCGATCCGCATAATCTAAGTTTAAAAGAACAGGAGCAGATTTGTCGTGGTTGGGTTCGACAGATGGCCAAAAATGTTGGTCCGATAAATGATGTTCCGGCCCCTGATGTAATGACCAATGCACAGCATATGCTGTGGATGCTGGATGAATTTGAGGCAGTCCAGGGATCAAAGTTCCCCGGGTTTATTACAGGTAAACCTGTTGGTATGGGAGGTTCATTGGGCCGAACCGAAGCGACTGGCTATGGCCTTATATATACATTGCGGGAAGCACTAAAAGATATGAATATTAACCCCAAGGATACCATTGCCAGCGTACAGGGATTTGGAAATGTTGCCCAATATGCAATCCGGCTTTATGCAGAGCTCGGAGGAAAAGTGATTGCGGTCTCCTGCTGGGATCAAAATGACCAGACTGCGTACACCTATCGTAGAAATACAGGCGTTGATTTAGATGAATTATTGCAGATAACCGATCGCTTTGGCGGTATTGAGAAAGATAAAGCATTAGAATTGGGTTATGAACAACTCCCCGCTGATGACTGGTTGAAACAGGAAGTGGATATTCTGATGCCTTGTGCATTGGAAAATCAGATAAGTGGTGATAATGTTCATATGATAAATAAAAAAGTGAAAATTATTGCTGAAGGTGCGAATGGACCAACAACGCCTGAAGCAGATAATTTTTTGGAAGAAAAAAAGATATATGTAATTCCTGATTTCCTCGCAAATGCCGGTGGTGTAACCTGTAGTTATTTTGAACAGGTGCAGAGTAATATGAATTATTTCTGGGGAAAAGATGAAGTTCTTACCCGGTTAGATGAAAAAATGACTTCAGCTTTTCATGCCGTCAATGATCTGGCAACGAAACGTAAACTATATATGCGTGATGCTGCCTATGTGATTGCCATTAGCCGGGTTGCTCAGGCATGCAAAGATCGTGGCTGGGTATAGGATATTTGTTTTTATTATACACAGTATTATTAAAACATCCGTTGGCTATTTGACAGCGGATGTTTTAATTTAGGTGCATATTTTTTTTCAATAATAATAATTCATCTGGTTCACAAGGTTTAATTTCTGTCACTTGTTTGTAGAGACGTCCCACCGGGACCTCTTTACAGATTAGCAGACGACGGACAAACATAATTTATACAGAAGATTGAGTAGGATCTTGGTTAAAAACTGTTAATTATATAACGGATCAACCTATGGCTAAGAAATCAAAACCCATCGACAAATTATTTGGGAACCTGCTGGAACGTGCCAAAGAGTTAAACTGCATATACGAGGTTGAGGAGATCTTACAAAACACCACGTCAGATCTTAAAAGTATACTAATCAAAGTTTCTGAAGTCCTACCTCCTGCGATGCAATATCCGGATATTTGCCGCGCAAAAATTTACTTTCAGGATGAGTTAATAACAGGCCATGATTTTGAAGACACGGCCTGGGTACTTATTCAAAATATCTTTGTTGAAAAACAAGCCGTCGGACGAATAGAAATCTACTATCTAAAAGAAAAGCCTGAAATGGATGACGGCCCCTTTATAAAAGAAGAGAAGCGGGTTTTAGAAACTATTGCAAAACGGCTTGGTGATCACATCATGTATCAGAATTTGCGTGGTGTATTCAAGGGATTGGGTATTCGTAACGATGCAAATGAACATAAAAATGAGAGTGAGTGGCGAATTATACTTGATCTTCTGAAAAAAACTGATCCAGATGTTTTTATTAGAATATCGAGAAAAATGCTAAATCATCTAATATGGAAAGGGATTGCCGAAGCAGAAGAAATCCTGCAACAATTTTTACCTGTACTACGATATGGCGAAGAAGATATTGTAGCTGACACCAATCGTCCTCTCCAAACCCGCGCTCTCGGTGATTCCTATGAACTGAGTAACAAAGTTTTCGAGATTGCCGAAAAGAATATGCAGGACGAAGAAATATTTAATAATATTCGCAAATGGATCCAGCAGGATAAAACCAGTTTTCTTGTTCGGGCAACTTCAGACATAAACTCTTCCTTAACAGATATCAACAAAGCTGTTAGACGGTATTTCCAGATAGCACCTGAAGAAGGATTGGAATTAGCCCCATCGGCCCGCATCGGTATAAGGGCAGGACTTATCCGACGGTTCTTAACGGATCAATTAGAATATGTGGTAATTGCAAAAAACTTTATCAGGATAAGTGATTTTCACGAATTGTTGCTTCATCTCATTTTCCCTCCCGGCAGTCATGGCAAATTGGGTGGAAAAACCGCAGGCGTTATCCTTGCATACCGAATTCTCCAAAGTCAAAAATCAAACAACCAAATTTTTGAGAACATAAAACTGCCTAAAACCTGGTATATATCCTCTGATGCTATGATTCAGTTTATGTATTATAATAATTTGGAGGAAATGCTAGAACAAAAATATAAACCCATTGATGAAGTCAGCAAAGAATATCCCCATGTTGTTCAATTGTTTAAAAATTCACATTTCTCTCAGGAGATCGTACAGGGCTTATCGATGGCCCTCGATGATTTTGGAAATTCGCCTGTAATCGTTAGAAGTTCCAGTATTCTTGAGGACCGGCTGGGATCAGCATTTTCAGGTAAGTATAAAAGTTTGTTTCTCGCTAACCAGGGAACAAAAAATGATAATCTTGAAGCGCTTTTAGATGCTGTAGCCGAAGTTTATGCTTCCACACTCGGACCGGATCCGATGCAATATCGTTCTGAACGGGGGTTAATCGATTATCACGAAGAGATGGGTATCATGATTCAGGAAGTTGTAGGAAAACAGGTAGGAGATTATTATTTTCCGGCTTTTGCTGGGGTAGCTTTCAGTAATAATGAATTTCGCTGGTCACCACGTATTAAGCGCGAAGATGGATTAGTGCGCCTCGTACCAGGGTTAGGGACACGTGCGGTTGATCGTCTAAGTGCCGATTATCCTGTATTGATTGCTGCCGGGCAACCGGGCCTGCGGGCAAATGTAAGTGTAGAAGATATGGCACGTTATTCACCCCAAATGATTGACGTCCTAAATCTCAAAACAAATGCCTTTGAAACCATTAAGATAAAAGACTTGTTGAAAAAATTTGGGAATGATTATCCATCCATCGAAAAACTTGTGTCTATATATGAGCATGATCACCTCAAAAAACCGATGGCCTTTCAGACAGATTTTAGTGAAGCAGATGTAATCTTTACTTTTGATGGCTTAATCAATAATACGGATTTTATAAAAGAGATCCATATAATCCTTAAAACCCTTCAAAATGCTCTTGCTTATCCGGTAGATATAGAATTCGCATCAGATGGTAAAGATTTTTATCTTTTGCAAAGCCGACCTCAGAGTTATTCAAAATATGATGCGCCCTCTCCTATACCAAAAGATATATCAGCCGATAAAATTATATTTACAGCAAACAGATTCGTTTCTAATGGAACCGTACCGGATATCACCCATATTGTTTATGTGAATCCCGAGAAATATAGCGAAATTTCGACGATCAATGACCTAAAAGCTATTGGGAAAGCAATAGGAAAATTGAATCAAATTTTACCCAAACGTCAATTCATCCTCATCGGGCCTGGCCGCTGGGGTAGCCGTGGAGATATAAAACTTGGTGTGAGTGTTACCTATTCGGACATAAACAATACGGCGATGTTAATTGAAGTCGCACGAAAAAAGGGAAACTATGTTCCGGATCTCTCATTTGGCACTCATTTTTTCCAGGATCTGGTCGAAGCCGGGATTCGGTATCTTCCTCTTTATCCGGATGAAGAGAATGTAATTTTTAATGAAGATTTCATGCTAAAATCACCCAATACACTCTATGAACTCTTACCTGCCTACTCAAATCTTAGTGATACTATTCATGTCATTGAAGTTCCGGAAGCAACAAATGGCATGGTTTTAAGGGTGCTAATGAATGCTGATATTGATAAAGCTGTCGGAATGTTAAGTCCCTACACATCCTCTGTATTTACAGATGACGAAATCCAGGAATTTATGGTTGAGCAGAAAGGAAAGCACTGGCGTTGGCGGAGTGAGATGGCTGAAAAGATGGCTGCACAATTGGATGCTCAGAGATTTGGTGTAAAATCCCTCTATTTAGTCGGTAGTACACAAAACACAACAGCGCAGGCAGGAAGTGATATCGATCTTCTGGTAAATTTTTCAGGTAATCCCGATCAACAACGTGATCTCAACAATTGGTTGGAAGGCTGGAGTCTCAGTCTTGACGAAATGAATTTTCTCCGCACAGGCTACAAGGCAGGTGGGCTTTTGGACGTTCACTATGTTAATGAAGAGGATCTCACCGATATCAAAGAATTAGCTGAAAAGCTGCGACTCCCCATCGATGGACTTAAACAGCTACCCCTGAGTAAAAATAGAAAGTGAGTGAAATTTCACGGCATATATATTTTTACTGCAGAATAATATGAAGCATTATAAAAACAAAATTAAAATAATTCGTTACTTTATCCTCTGTCAATCCGTGATTAAAAATATTTTTCTTTTATCCCCCATTTCAAAATAAAATTATAGTCTTTAGAGTTTAGTATAAATGAATTAAATCAAAATTTCATTAAAACATTGTATAAAGAAGGGAAATATAAATTCAATGGATGATAATAAGAAAAAGAAAAAATTCTCCACAAACAGCATCAGATATGTTCTAAAAGAGATCCTGCTACCTAGAAAGTATCTTCTCCTGATTGGATTAGTTTTAATTGTCATAAATCGCCTGAGCGGTCTCGTACTGCCCGGTGCCAGTAAATATCTCATTGATGATGTAATCGGTCAGGGAGATCGGGGACTTCTTTATTTACTATTAGCAGCGGTCGGCGGGGCAGTAACAATTCAGGCTATTACATCTTTTGCTCTCACCCGTATGCTTAGTGTTGAAGCCCAGCACCTTATTGCTTTATTACGATCCCAGGTGCAAAAACAGATCATCCACTTACCGATCAGTTTTTTCGATAACACCAAATCCGGAGCATTGGTTTCCAGAATCATGACCGATGTGGAAGGGGTAAGAAATTTAGTGGGTACAGGACTTGTCCAGTTATTTGGTGGTGTTCTCACATCAATTATCTCTTTAGGAATTCTGATCCATATAAATGCCCGTATGACCCTTTTTGCCGTATTGCCACTCATTTTATTCGGTTTGGTTTCTCTAAAAGCCTTTGCCTATATCCGCCCCATTTTTAGAAAACGGGGTGAGATCAATGCAGAGGTAACAGGACGTTTGACAGAATCGCTGGGTGGTATAAGAGTTATAAAGGGTTTTAATGCGGAACACCAGGAAATCACCACATTTGAAAAAGGTCTTGATCGGCTATTTCAGAATGTTAAAAAATCGCTTACCTCTACGAGCCTGATTACCAGTGCAGCAACATTACTCTTAGGTGTCGCCAGCGTTTTAATTATGGGTGTTGGTGGAAACCTTATTCTTGATGGTCAAATGACAGTCGGTGACTTTTTTGCTTTTACCCTTTATCTGGGATTCTTAATTGCACCCATCGTCCAAATGAGCAATATCGGCAGCCAGATTACGGAGGCCTTTGCGGGATTGGACAGAATGGAAGAAGTGTTAAGTCTGGAAAAGGAAGGAGAGGAGCCCAACAGGAGTGAAGTTCTAACAGAATTGCAAGGCAATATATCATTTCAAAAAGTAAATTTTTCATATGAGGAGAATAAAGAAGTCCTCAAAGATATTTCATTTAAAGCTGATGCCGGCTCTGTCACTGCTCTTGTTGGAACCTCTGGTTCCGGCAAAACCACCATTGCAGGTATTGCCGCTTCCTTTTTAAAACCCCTTTCAGGCTATGTTTCTGTCGATGGGATCGATTTGGCAAAAATTAAACTTGGCAGTTATCGGTCAAAATTAGGCGTTGTCCTGCAGGATGACTTTCTCTTCGAAGGTACGATAAGAGAAAATATATTATTTCCTAAGCCGGATGCAAGCGAAGAAGAACTTCTATCTGCAGTAAAAGCAGCCCATGTGAGCGAATTTACGGACCGGTTTGAAGATGGCTTGGATACATTAATCGGAGAACGAGGCGTAAAATTATCCGGCGGACAACGCCAACGTGTGGCTATTGCCCGTGCTCTACTTGCTGATCCAATGATTCTGATCCTGGATGAAGCAACTTCCAATCTGGACACCGAAAGTGAATCTTTTATTCAGGAGAGTTTATCCAATTTAATGAAGGGTCGTACAACCTTTGTCATTGCACATAGACTCAGTACCATTCGCCAGGCAGACCAGATTTTGGTGATCGAGGAGGGTAAGATTGCTGAACAGGGCACCCATGAGGAGTTAATTAAAAAAGAAGGGCGATATTATGAATTGTACACCTATCAGGCTCGTATATAATCTTTCTTTATATAAAAATCCCTGATCCCTTCAAAGGATCAGGGATTGAAATAAAAATAATCATACGTATCAATCGTTCACTATTTTAAGAACTAATCAACCTTGCGGAGGATGATATCCAGAATAGCGGGATCATCCACATCATCAAAATTGAAATCAAATTCCGCATCATTAGACTTTAAGGTTAATAGATCGCCGTTTAAACTCCACTCAAAGGTAATCGCTTCATCCGGATAATCATCAGCCGTCAAGGTGAGTCTATTTCCCGAATAAGATACTTTGCCCTCCTCTATCTCATTCACATCAAGCGGTGGAACTACAATAGTAAGGGTATATGTATTATCGGATCTTAAGACGACATTAAGTGCAGATTGAAAAGCAATCATATCAACAGGAATCGGTGGTGTTCCCATAGAGGTATAAGTCATTTTAGTGCCATCGATATTTTGTCCAGCCGCCCAATTACCCACAAGATCTGAAGGATCTCCTTCAGTTGGTGAACTTTTCTTACAATGAATAGCTGTAAATACCAGAGTCAGAATAATAAATAGAGTAATTAATTTGGAATGATGCATAAGTCCTCCTGTATACATTTGCTATTTGTCCCAATTATACTATGGTTTAGCACTTAATTCAACAAAATTTCAATGATTATTGAAAAGGGATTAAGGACAATCTGAATTGTTAAAGAATGTTTTATTAATGAACAATACTAACGCTTATAATGTTCCCGACATGCTATTTAAAAGTCAGAAGTTCAACCAAGATCTAAAGAATCCTGTGCAATTATAGATTGAACCTGGTCCCAATTGCTGAAACCGGGGATACCCGGACGATATTTCAATTAATTTAAAACAAATGATACGAAATTACGTAGACGAAGACATTCCCGTATGAAAATTCATCAACCCATATAAGGACGTCTGTATCTATTAAGAAAAAAAAACATCCAATTTATTAGTTAAAACAAAATTATTTGAAATGGAGGATTTAAAATGATTCGCATTTTATTAAGTTTATTACTCGTCTTCGGATTATTAATCGGTTGCTCTAAGGGACCGGAATCAGGGATCGATATATCTGGCTTCGACAAATCTGCCAATCCTAAGGATAACTACTATCAGTATATCAACGGGAAATGGCTCGAGAGAACCGAGATTCCGGCAGACAAATCTAACTATGGGGCTTTTACAGCGCTTTACGATCAGTCTCAGATTGATCTCCGCATTATCATTGAGGAATCTGCAGCGCATAAAGATAAAAAAGAAGGGTCGGATGAACAAAAAGTTGGAGATTTCTACCTGAGCTATATGGATTCAAATCTGGTCGAAGAATTAAGACTGACACCCCTCAAAAGCGAGTTGGCCATGATCAGTAAGGTTAATAATCGCGAAGATCTACTGAAACTAATCGCCTATTTTAAAAAAATCAATATTCAGATTCCCTTTGGATATTGGATCAATCAGGATTTGAAACAATCCGATCAATATATTGGTTATCTCAACCAGGGTGGATTAGGATTACCAGACCGCGATTATTATTTTCGGGATGATGAAAAATTTCGAGATATTCGTAAAAAATATGTCACATATGTAACAGAATTATTATCAATGGGAGGCATAGAAAATGCCGACAAAAAAGCGAAAACGATTTTTGAGATAGAAACGAATCTGGCAAAAGGACATTGGACAAGAGTACAAAACCGTGATCGTAATAAAACTTATAATAAATACAGTATTAAAAAGCTGGACAAATTAACTCCCGCATTCAAATGGTCTGATTATATAAAAGAAGCCGATATTTCCGATGTTGAGGATATGATCATTCGGCAACCCGGTTACTTTCAACAGTTTAATAAGGTTTACAAGAAGTATTCAGTACAGGATTGGAAAAATTATTTTACTTATAAATTACTCACCGGTAGTGCTGAATTATTAAGTAAAGACTTTGTTGAGCTGGACTTTGATTTTTATAGCCGCACCCTCAGTGGAATTGAAGAAAATCAGCCCCGCTGGAAACGTGCCGTCGGTGCCATTGATGGTATCCTGGGTGAAGTTGTGGGAAAGGTTTATGTAAAAAAACATTTCAAACCTGAAGCCAAGAAAAGAATGGTTCAGCTTGTTGAGAATCTTCGCAAATCCTATTCCAAGCGTATTGATCAACTAGACTGGATGAGCCCTGAAACAAAAGTAGAGGCACAAAAGAAACTTTCCAAATTTGTCGCAAAGATCGGCTATCCTGATAAATGGAAAGATTATTCAAAATTATCGATAAGCAAGGATGATCTCCTGGGTAATTATCGCCGTTCCAGAATGATGGAATATGCCCGTGAAAACGATAAACTTGGTAAACCAATTGACCGGGACGAATGGTTTATGACCCCTCAAACAGTGAACGCCTACTATAATCCTCCAATGAATGAAGTTGTTTTTCCAGCAGCAATCTTACAACCACCCTTTTTTAATATGGATGCAGACGATGCTGTTAATTATGGTGGGATAGGGGCCGTTATCGGACATGAGTTGACCCATGGCTTTGACGATCAAGGACGAAAATCAGACGGAGATGGAAATTTACGGGATTGGTGGACAGAAGCCGATGGAGAAAATTTTAAGACCCGAGCTGATATTATGGTAGACCAGTACAACCAATTCTCTCCGGTAGATACCATGCATGTAAATGGCAACCTGACACTTGGTGAGAATATTGCCGATCTGGGGGGACTAACTATCTCATATCATGCCTATAAAATGGCCTTAGGCGGAAAAGAGGCTCCCGTTATTGACGGCATGACCGGTGATCAAAGATTTTTTGCCGGATGGGCTCAGGTATGGCGCCGCAAATACAGGGATGAAGAATTACGTCAGAGACTTCTTACCGATCCCCATTCTCCCAGTGAATACAGGGTCATGGGTATTGTTTCCAATATGCCTGAATTTTATACTGCATATGAATTATCGGAAAATGACAAACTTTACAGATCAGATGAGGAGCGGGTAAAAATCTGGTAGGTATCGTGAATAAGAAAAAAGAAAAAAGACAAAAGAATTAAGAAAAACACTTTACAAGCATATGGTTAACTGTAAATATTTTCTTTTTTCTTTTGTCTTAATTCTTAAAATCTCAGTGTCTTTGCGTGAAATAAATTAATTATTAGTTCGGCCAATTAATTAAGTCTTGTTTAATTCCTTCTTAAACCGTTCCAACTGCTTTTTCCAGCTTTCAGTCTTAGGATCCTCTTTAATTGCCTGTTCCATAAGAGTAACTGCTTCTTTTGGACTTCCCTGAAGATTTACAATTTCCGCGACTGTATCAAGAATCATCAGCTTTTTCCCGTCCCGCTGGCGCAAGCTTCACCGCCCGTCGACCGAGTTCTTTCGCTTCTTTTAAGTTGATTTTATTTTCAAAACACCACCAGCTAAAGCTATTAATGGCATTAGGATCATTTTCCCAGCCTTCTTTTAACGTACTCTTTTTTATTTTAATCGCTTCATCGGTATCTTTTATGACAAACAAGGTATAATTTAACTCAATCGCATTTTTTGCCCATTTGGGAACATTATCCTGTTTCTTCTGAATGAATTCATGTCCATCATCGGCATAGGCTAACAGTTTTTCATTTTCTGGACTATTTTTCACATATGAGGACATTTGTGCATAAACTTGTAGTTTAAGTTCGTCATCATCTGACGACATAAGCGCCTTATCAGCTATAACCATTACTTCATCCAGTGAATAAGCCTTGCGACGATATCCGGAAGCATATAAACTAAACACCTCAGAGAGATAATCATTTTCAGGATCATATTTTGACGCATCATTGTATAATTCTACTGCTTTCTGAATTTCACCCTGGGTCTGATAATAAGTGGCTAATGATTTCGCTGTTCTACCATCGGGTTTTTTAGTATAACGCTCTTCTTTTTCCTTAATAGTTGTCAAATCAGCAAAACCAGCATCAATTTCTGTAGATAGCATTTCTTTTGTATAACCCCACCAGCGGTGGTAGGTTTCCGCATCTTTACTGGCCAAAATAAAGGTTGGATAGCCCTTGATATTATAAGATTTTTTTAATTCTATTCCTTCACCCTTTTCACAGTCAATCTGAAAAAGGATGACAGAATCTAACTTCTTTTGTACTTCTTCATCTGATTTTGCCGCACGGGCAAATTCCTTACAACCACCTCACCATTCCGTCATAAAATCCATGAGGATCGGCTTCCCCGTTTTTGCTGACATGGCTTTGGCTTCTTCAAGTGTCGTAGCGGTTCCTGCATATACACTCATTACACCAAAGACCAAAACTATAAATAAATTAAAAAATTTGTGCATAGTTCCTCCTGTGAATGCAATATTTAATTCAAATTTTAATTTAAAATATTTAGTTATAAATAACCAATTTTTAACAAAATTCAACATTAGTTCTTACGTACAAATATTTAATTTGTTCAATCAGGCATTTTATACCCGTAATCTGCTTGAAAGATAGATAAACGGCCTGTCATCATAACTTTTCATGACTTATATAGGATGACATGACATCTTTAAATTGGAATTTTAGAATGTGGATTTTGGCATTATTTTACTGTAATCTACAATCCGAAATCCAAAATTATAAATCCTATATCCTGTTAATCCTGTGAAAATCTTTTTTCCTGGAATCTTCTGATACTATATTAACGTAAGTATCATTAAATTGAACGCAACTTTTAACACTAAAAAAGCGTCCAGAGATACATACCATTAAACAGCAATTTCCATCCTCTTTATAATAAGGGCGGAGAAGTGATTGCAGTTGTTTAATTTTTTTAAGGACTTATTATGAAAATAATTATTCTTTTAAGTTTGCTATATATCCCGCTCTCTTTCGCAGTTTCTACAGACGAACAACTGGCAAAAACTATTGGTTTAGATGAAAATATGCCAATGGATCGGGCTGTCACATATGGTAAATTTGACAATGGCCTAACCTATTATATCCGAACCAATCATAAACCGGAGAAAAGGGCAGAACTACGACTGATTATCAATGCCGGTTCAATATTAGAAGATGAAACCCAGCAAGGTCTCGCTCACTTTCTTGAACATATGGCTTTTAATGGCACCAAGAATTTTGCCCGGCAGGATCTGGTTGATTATTTAGAGTCCATCGGAATGCGCTTTGGACCAGACATAAACGCCTATACCAGTTTTGATGAGACCGTTTATATGTTGCAAATCCCCACAGATAGCCTGGAAGTTATGGAAAAGGCTTTCCTGATTCTGAGTGACTGGGCCCACAACATATCCATGAAGAAAGAGGAAGTTGAGAAAGAGCGCGGTGTGGTGATTGAGGAGTGGCGACTTGGAAGAGGAGCCGGCTCACGTTTGCGTGACAAACAATTTCCCATACTTTTAAAAGATTCCAGATATGCAGATCGCCTGCCCATCGGTAAAAAGGCGGTATTGGATACCTTTCACCATCAATCTTTGCATCGGTTTTACAAAGATTGGTACCGTCCTGACCTCATGGCAATAATTGCTGTCGGAGACTTTGAGCCAGATAAAATAAAAGATCTTATCATTAAAAATTTTCAACATATCCCAACTCTTCCTGAAGCTCCGGAGAGAAAATTATTCCCGGTACCAGATCATCAGGAAACATTATTTGCCATTGCCTCCGATTCTGAAGCCACTTACTCACGTGTCAGTATCTACAATAAATTACCTCTTGAGAACACTCAAACGGCCACTGCTTTTCGGGAGCATATGATTGAACGTCTCTACAACCGGATGCTGAATGAACGATTATCGGAACTCACCCGCATTAAGAATCCCCCCTTTATTTATGCAGTCTCACGGGAAGGACAAATGATTCGAAGTAAAAATTTTTATACAATTAGTGCGATAGTCAAGGACAATGGTATCAATCAAGGTCTCGATGCCTTATTGACCGAGGCGAGGCGTGTGCGGAAATTCGGATTTACCCAAACAGAATTAGACCGTCAAAAAGTGGCCCTGTTAAGGTTCCGGGAAAGACAATATAAGGAGAGGGATAAAACTGAGTCGAGCAGTTTTGCCTCACAGTGTTTGAGTAATTTTCTCTACAACAACCCCCTACCCTCCATTGCTTTTCAATATGAATTGGAAAAACGCTTTATGCCTGATATCTCTCTATCAGATGTAAATATTTTAGCCGATAAATGGATGGGTGAAGAAAGTCGGGTGATTATGGTCGATGTACCCGAAAAGGCAGATATTGATTTACCCAATGAAAAAGGATTATCAGACATAATGGCATTTGTAAAAACAAAGTCTATTGAAGCCTATACTGATAACACCCTTGACCAGCCTCTGGTTGAATCATTGCCAACACCTGGATCGGTTGTGTCCTCTCTACATAAATCCGAACTTGATGTAACAGAATGGACCCTTCAGAATGGAATTCGTATCATACTAAAGCCAACAGATTTCAAAAATGATGAAATACGTATGTCCGCATTCAGTCCGGGAGGATCTTCCTTAGTACCGGACTCAAATCTTATTGCCGCCGAATCAGCGATTGGTATCCTCTTGGAGAGCGGTCTTGGTGATTTTGATCGTAACCAACTCAAGAAATATATGTCAGGAAAAATTGTCAGAGTTTCTCCTTATATAGGAGAGTTAAGTGAAGGTTTCAGCGGATTCGCTTCACCCAAAGATTTGGAAACATTATTTCAGCACATTTACCTTTATTTTACTAAACCCCGTGAAGATTCTACAGCCTTTATATCATTCAAGGAAAGACTTAAGGGGGTCTATGAAAACCGAAATGCCAGCCCTGATGCGGCCTATTACGACACGTTAACAGCCACGCTAACCCAGTATCACACCCGATACAAACCATGGTCCGTTCAGTCATTAGACAATATGGATTTCAAAAAATCGATGGAAATCTACCGGGATAGGTTCGCTGATGCGTCCGATTTTACGTTTTTATTTGTAGGTAACTTTACCCCTGACAGTATAAAACCATTAGTGGAAACCTATCTGGGAGGATTAAAACCTGCTAATCGAAACGAAACATGGCAGGATAAAACATTTCGATATCCTGAAGGTGTAATTAAAAAGAATGTGTACAAAGGTAAGGAGCCTAAAAGCCAGACATCGATTGTAATTTCAGGGCCTTTTGTATGGAACCGGGGTGACAGATATGCTATTAGCAGCATGTTGCATATGCTAAGAATTAAACTAAGAGAGCGTCTGCGGGAGGATTTGGGGGGAACCTATTCAATTAATGCAAGTGGAAGTTTTACACATCATCCTGTGTGTAGATACCGTATCGATTTTCGATTCGGCTCTGATCCGGATAGGGTTGATGAGTTGACTACAGAAATATTTACACAAATTGATAGTTTAAAAAATTATGGTTTGGATGAAGAATACTTAAAAAAAGTCAAGGAAATTCAAATCCGTGAATATGAAACGAATCTGAAAAAGAACAATTTCTGGATGTCCAACCTTGAATATAAGTATTATCATAATGACCCGCCTGAGGATATTTTAAATTATCTAACACTTGTAAATGCTCTGACGGTGGATAAAGTGCAGAAAGTAGCTCGAAAATATTTGAATACTGAAAATTTTGTGCAAGTCGTTCTTTACCCTGAAGATAGTAATTTAGGCAATAAATAAAGATCTATAAATTGAATATATATATATATTTCTCGCAAAGACGCCAAGCCGCTAAAAAAATATCCATAAGAAAAGAGATAAATACTTACTGGCGAAAGTTATTTTGTGAAACAAAATTGTATTATTATTGCTTAAATTCTTTTGTCTTTTTTCTTTGTTTTCTTTGCGGCTTGGCGTCTTTGCGTGAGCATTATTAATGAATGTGAACTTAAAATAGGATGATTTGATGAACGTCAGACGTTACATGCTCCTACTATTTCTGTTATTATTTTCCTGCCAATCAAATCAACTAATTAAATCTGATCAGGATCGCATAGAAGAAGAGCGAATTGTAATACTTTATACCAACGATGAGCACGGTTGGATGGAAGGTTCCGCAGAGCATGGCGGTGCCGCAGCGTTAATGAACACCTGGAGGGAGAATGAGGGATGTGGGCCGAACACACCCTGTTTGATACTTAGCGGTGGTGATATGTGGACAGGGCCGGCTCTCTCGACTCTCACTCAAGGAGAATCAATGGTTCACGTCATGAATGCGATGGGCTATGACGCAGCCGCTCTTGGCAACCATGAGTTTGATTTTGGGGTAAATAACCTTAACGAACGCATCTCAGAAATGAACTTTCCCATTCTTGCAGCTAATCTAAAATATAAAAATAATGGCCAACAACCTGATTTTGTGGAACCCTATCTGCTCACAGAGATCGGAGAAGTTACGGTTGGAATCATCGGGCTGGCTTTGATTCAAACACCCATGATGACGAAATTAGAAAATGTATCAGATTTTGAATTTGCTAATTATACGGAAACTCTTACTGAGGTTGTTCCCATAGCCAAATCCGATGGTGCAGAATTAATAGTTGTAATTGGTCATATCTGTCATGAAACAATGCTTGAGTTAGCCCCTCTTGCCTCAAAGTTGGGAATCTCTGTGATTGGGGGTGGCCATTGCCATGAATTATATGAAGATATGGCAAACGATGTACTCCTTATGCAGAGCGGATCAAATTGGAAAAATTATGTAAAGGTAGAAATTCTGTTTGATGATGCTGCCGATACCGTTACTCAGATTGTGGCAAGTTTGCATTCCAATGATGGTGGGGTGCAAGATGCTAGGATATCCGGTATCATTTCGGATTGGCGTGCAGATCTCGATCTTGCATTGACAGAAGTGATCGGATATACAAGTTCTCTGATACCTGAAAGTTCTATAGAGATGGAAAACATGATTACCGATTCATGGCTTTCTACTTATCCGCGTGCGGATATTGCTTTAACAAATACAGGTGGAATACGTCAGGATATCCCCGCGGGAGAAATTACCATTGAAACAATATTAGGGGTACTGCCTTTTAAAAATAATATACTAGAGTTGAATCTGACTGGCAGAGAAATAAAAGAGAGCCTCTCCCCTTCGATTGCAATGGCAGGACTAACATCACTTGGAGGGTATCGACTTAAGGACGGACGTCCACTTGAGGCAGATTCCAGTTATTCTGTTTTGATTAACGATTTTATGTATACACATCCCAACGAAAAATTTAACCTTTATGATAAAAATCCCTATGATACAGGAATAAACTACCGGCAACCTCTCATTGACTGGATTAAATCGTTAGATACCAGCCATCAAAATCCTGTAAATAATCATTTGGATTTTAAGCCAAGATAGTCGATTTTACAGAGAAAACTCATGGATATAAATTTCTTTATTCAAAGTATTAAAATAGGTATCACAAAGATCGAGGCGATGGTCAGTGATATATCTGATGAACAAGCCCGTTGGAAACCAGAACCGTCAAAATGGTCAGTTCTGGAAGTCATCAATCATTTATACGACGAAGAATGTAATGATTTCAGAAAACGTCTTGATTTGACATTGCATCATCCCGAGCAAGAATGGCCGGGTATCGATCCCGTGGGCTGGGTTTCTCTCCACAACTATAATCAAAAAGACTTTCAAAAATCCTTAGAAAAATTCAGATTAGAACGCAATAAATCAATAGAATGGCTTGGACTACTATCTTTTTCTAAACTGGAACAGAGTTACAATCATCCGACAATCGGTACATTAGCAGCCGGTGATCTCCTTGCAGCATGGACAGCACATGATTATCTGCACATACGTCAGTTAGTGAATTTGCAAATTAAGTATCTCGACACTATGGCCAGACCCTTTAGTATACGATATGCCAGCCCTTAAAAATCAAGGCTTATAATAAATATGAGGATTGAAATATGATTAATGAGAATACACAAAAAGTCGAGCCCGCTCCTCTTATCAAGTATGGCTGGCTACGCGCCACCCTGTTTCTCCTTGCGTCGCTGATATTAACAGTGATTTTCAGCTCAGTAGGCATTTCCATCATTGCCCTCGCCAACGGCATGGATTTATCATCTCTTGCCACAAACGCCCGGGATTTAATCAAGGATCTGGGACTTCCTGCGAATATCGTAATTTCCATATTTGGATTTTTGGGGATGTTGTCAACCGCGTTACTTTTTAGGCGATTTATTGATAAAAAGTCTTTCATATCATTGGGATTTAAGTTCAGAGGATATCAAAGAGATGCGACGGTGGGATTAATTCTGGGCTTTACATTGATTAGCCTGGGTTTCAGTATATTGGCTGTTTCAGATATCATTACAGTAAAAGAATATTCTTTCGATGGATACCTTCTTTTTGGATATCTGATATTTTTTATCATTGGCTCATTGAATGAAGAAATTATGATTCGTGGTTATTTTCTAAGCAATATGATGGATTCCATGAATCAATATTTGGCCCTTTTCATCTCTTCTCTACTTTTCGCAATAATGCATTTAGCCAATGCTCATGTTACCTTTTTATCATTTATAAATATCTTGCTTGCAGGTATTCTTTTAGGTGTCTATTATATTCATATTCGTAATCTTTGGCTGCCAATCGCTCTTCATTTTTCATGGAATTTCTTTCAGGGTCCTGTATTTGGATTTGAGGTCAGTGGCGTAGATGTAAAAGGGGTTATTATTCAGGATTTAAGTGGCAGTGATTTATGGACGGGTGGGGAATTTGGTTTTGAGGGCTCATTGATAGCAACAATGCTAATGACCGTTACAATTGTCTTTTTACAAATCATATATCGCCAGCAGGCGACGGAAACCAAATAAATCCCCACTTACCTCTTCAATAGGTATATGCAAAGTTAAACAGAGAACGAAAACATTTAATTTATTAAATTGGGATCTGTTTTACCCATATCAGCGTAAAAACAATGGATTAAGAAATTGAAAAAAATTGTTATAGTTTTTTAATGATAAAAAAAGTCACTTTATGTGCATCTTCTCGTGAAGTGTCAAACTTTTAACACTACCTCTTTTCATTACCGGAGTAATAATGAAAAAAAATACACTATATGGTGTTCTTGCAATAGTCCTGTTCTTGGCCACGACTGCAAATGCGCAGTATGGATATAATGATAGATTACGATTAGAGTTTGCGCCCTATGTCTGGCTGACCACCCTTAACGGAGATTTGACGGTTAACGGAAACACCCGTCACGTCAATTTCACATACGATGATTTTTTTAAATATTCCAATTTAGGTTTAAGCGGTCATGTTGAGTTAAAGAAGAGAAATTGGGCTCTAATTTTCGATTGGCTTTATGTGGATTTAATAAAAAATCCGACCTATACCGAACTTAGCCTTGGTGAGGTGAGTCTGGCTATTCGACTATCCGAGAACCTGGAAATAATAGGTGGCGGTCGCTATTTTAAATCAGAGGTTGAATTTAGAGAGGATACGGAGAGTTTGGGAAAAGATGAGAAAAGTTGGGTTGATCCCATTATTGGGGGTCGATTTACAATGGATTTGACTAAATATCTTATGTTTACATTCCGAGCCGATGTGGGCGGATTCGGGATTGGCTCTGATTTTCAATGGAACATCGCCAGTGGCATTGGTTATCGCTTGTCCAATATTACGTTTATGGCTGCCTACAGAATTTGGTATGCCAAATATAAAACCGGAAGTGGAGACAACCTCTTCATCTATGACATGACGACTTCAGGTCCCGGAATAACCATGGTTATCCACTTTTAAATATGATAAAATTTGTATCTTGCCCGCTTAAGCCGATTCACATTTATATACACCACCACGGTATAATACTCGGAGATACCTATAGATGAGTATAACTACTTCTTTGATGCAGTCTTTACAGGCTCTTGTGACTCATGTTCCTTTTCGGCAATAATATCTTCCAGGCGTTCTTTTTCTGATATTTATTCCTCGATGTACAAATTGCCGGGATCCTGGTACATCTTCTTTATTTCTAATATCGCCAATAGACGCTCTGTACAGAGACGTATACGATTATCATATTAGCCGGCTCACGAAGTGTCCGTTCCGGAATCTGGATGCCTTGACGACGTAAAAAGTCATCTACCTGAGCCTGATTTTTCTTATAAAATAGTACCAACAGCGGCTCCCCCACACCAACTACAAATCCTGTAATATGCTGTGATGTGATATTCATTTATTTATTCCTTTATCATGTTAATTACTCTTTTTATTACTACAAGATTAAAAATAACTGTCATCCTCTTTCAATTCAAATATCATTGTTTTTAATTGAAGTTATGGAATCTATTAAAACGTATTCTGAATTTGTTTCAGTATACGTGACGACAAATAATCCCTATTGAGATCATCTCTGTGACCATCGTTATCTTATCATTCAATCTAAGATTAATATTGTATCCGAATCGGCATCCCATTCTGTAATTGACCAAAACCTTCAAGATACTTCACCATGATCTTTAGATACTTTTTTTATTTCATCTAATAATGTACCCTGCAATACTCGAGCACTATCTCCCATCGATGTTTGCATGATCAAAGCCGGCAATAATTTAAAAAGCATTTGTTTACCCGGCAACCGATTAATTGGTTTTATGACCACTTCATATTGATGATTCTTTTTCCATTCGTCCCTACCAATTTTCTAGGCATATATTTCAACATTTTTTGCATGGCATTTCTAAGCAGATGTCTTCCAAATGTCGCTATCCAGGTAAAGAAAGATGCCGGTAATATGATTTCCCTGCATAAAGGCCATCAAAAGTTAAATGATCGATAGAACTTCAGGATCAAAATTACCCCGTTCTTTCAACTCACCATGTGCATGATCTAAGATTGAATAAGCTGTACTTATGCCCGCAATCCAATCTAACAAACTGATGAACTCTGACTAAAGCGTCTGAAAAGTTTTACATCCGAGGGCACTCACAATAAAAAATCCTGAAAGAAAAGCCATATTAGAGAGTTCATGTAACCTCAATATCAGAGTATATCTCGAACGGAACAAAAATTATTTTCAAGTGCATAGATAATACAGCTGCCCGAATGATGAGTTCTTCCTGACGTGATTATATCCTGGCTCATAACATCAATAGTAATGACTGTGTCTGTGAGGACTATACTTGACTTCAAGAATTCCAGGATGACTTCTTTACCATTTTTTCCATTTTTGAAGAATCTTGCGGTAGAATATTCAATCCTTAATCTGACTCTTCCAGGTAATTGATGTACGATTCTTAATTGTGGATATTTTTTCCATTATATTCTCACATTCTGCTCTAATCAAGTTTATGTAAGTAATATCCGGCCGGAATTCAATAACCACGGCAATGGTTGTTGTATTATGCAATACAGCTCCCCAAAAAGTAGGAATTACCCCTAAGAGACCCTAACATCAATCCAATCGTATTTACTCCGATCGCAATTGCAAAATTTTGACGAACAATTTTCATTGTTTTCCCCGCCAAGTGAATAATGGCTGGAATCATAAGTGGATTATCACCTGTTATCGTAATATCAGAAGCTTCCATCGCCACATCGGTTCTTGTTCCACCCATTGCAATGCCTACATCTGCATATGCTAGTGCCGGTGCATCATTTATCCCATCACCAACCATCACTACCTGTACTCCCTTTGATTGTAATTGTAATACGATATCCGTCTTATCTTCCGGAAGAAGTTCTGCCCGATAACTATCCATTGCCATTCTGCTGGCAATAATTTCCGCATGATGTTCCACATCACCTGTCAGAAGAATGATATCATCCATACCGGATAAGTCTCAATCTGTTAAGTGCTTTTTTCATATTTTCACGTAAAATATCCTGAATTCCCAACATCCCGATCAAGTTTTTTATCCTCAGCAACATAAATAACATTTTCACCCTGTCTTACCATTCGCATCAATCTCTCCTGGTGTGGTGAAACATCAATTCCATTTTCCTCAAGATACCGGCGATTTCCCACACGAATATGGTTCTTCCTTACTTTTGTCTCAATACCTCTTCCAATCATGTACTTTAGATTCCGTATGTTTTGGTATTTTCCAACCCTTTTTCTTAACATGCTCGAGGATAGCCTGGGCCATCGGATGATTTGATGTTTCTTCCGCAGCAGCAGCTAACTCAACTCAGTTTCCGTTCATCAATATCCGGGTCTAATCGTTAGAATACTACTAACCTGTGCTTTACCCTCTGTTAGCGTACCTGTTTTATCAAGTATTATCGTATCTGCTTCTTCAAGCATTTCAATATAATTTCCACCCTTTAACCAGAATACCATTTTTCGCTGCTAAACCAATCGTAGAAGATAAATGCCGTTGCTGTCGAAAGCCGAACCCCACATGAATAATCTATAATTAGCATATTAAGTGCCCGGGAAAAATTTTTGGTAACAAGATATACAATAAGTGCAAGAGCAAAATTCACCGGTATAAATTGTGCCGAGAACCGATCAGCATAGGATTGAATTGCTGCCTTATGATGAGAGGCTTCTTCAACCATATGAATAATTCGCCCAACGGTTGTTTCGTCACCAACTTTTTCCGCTTTAATAACCAAGACGACCACTTTTAACCACTGTACCTGCAAAAGCCTTGATCATTTTTCTTTTTATTAACGGTAGAAATTCTCCTGTAATTGATGATTGATCTACAACGGCTTCCCCACTATTCACTAAACCATCAACACTTATTTTTTCACCTGTTTGAGCAGCAATACGATCTCCGGTCTTTAATGAATCCAGCGGTACCTTTTTCTCTGTATTATCTTCATTTATACAGCCATACATATTCTTCACCAATTGATAACATTTCATGAATTGCTTTTCTGGTTCGCACCATTGTATACGCGGTTAATAATTCAGCGATATCTGCCAACCAAATAATCGTTAATGCCGATGAACCGCTTCCGGTCAAAAGACCTGCCAAAATCGCGGCAGAACTTAACGTATCAGCATTCGGCCGCATATCCTTTCGCAGAGATTCCAAACCGCTTCTAAATATGGGCATACCCAGTGAAAGTGTAGTCAAAGCAGGCATATTTAAAAATTTTCCAAGCAGTGTTGTTGCTGGTGTTGATTTGCCCTTTCTTAGCCATGCCATGACTAATGTTACTGTAGTTACAACCACGCGGGTAATCATTTCACTGATCGGTGCTTCCTGGATCCGTCTTTCATTAACTGTGGTTTTGTGAATCAAGTCTCTTTCTGCCAGGTAGGCAATGCGGGAATAGGTTGAAATAATTGATTCTGCCATATCCCGTATCTCCTCTGCATCGGTAAGGATTGGATCGTAGTTTATTAAAATATTTTCAGTAACCACTGAAACCTTTGCTTTATATATCGTCGGAATACTCACATGGCGCTCCTCTATTTCAGCCACATATTCCTTAAGATACCTCAAAGCCCTGCAGGATATCCTAATCCGACCAGGCAGAGCATGCCTAATCGAACAGGAAAGTAATGGTTGTTTTTTAGTTCCAAACATATTCTGGAATATAGAAGTTTTTATCTAAGTTCTCATTATTGTTTGATTTTTGAGTGAAAAAATCAATAAGATTTGCACTTATTTGATCTTTCTTCCCATTTTTCACCTGAGAAAATCTCGACCAGACCCCCTTTGCTATCATTGTAATATCCTCCAGCCAGCAAAGAATCTCTCTTTCCTCAGTTACTTTGAAATCATATTCAACCAATAAATTCCCAGTAATAAAATTTATCTTGACTGTCCGGATACCATTGGGAAGAGTGAAATCTTTTAACAATAAGTTTACAAATATCTGAAATTGTTCCGATATCTGTCTTAACGCAGGAATATGGATACGCAGCCGCCCTGGCAAGCGGTGAAGAATCCTCGGCCGCAGGTGAATCGATTTAAATATCTTTTCTAACGGCATTAACCCTTACCGTTTTTGTTTGAAATTAATGCATTATAAGCCCACCAAAGTAATGTTAATCCAGTTGGAAGTGTCAAAGTGCGTTCATTGACAATTTTACTGACTCCTAATACAGCAAGAACAATAGGCAATGCCGTATAAAAATCAATAATTCCATTCGTTTTGTCGTAGACTACCTGATTAAGGGCTTCAATAACATTCCGAAACTCTCTGTTCACCTTGGAAGTGGGTACTTTAGATAATTCGTCCTCTAAGCCAAGGAGACGGATTAGAGCAGCAAAAAGCAAATCTGCCTGAACCTGTCTTTCCTCGAAATGAATGAGTATACTGCCATTAATTTCATTAAACGCAATAGTCTTTACTCCTCTAATTTTTTTCATGTCAGAAGAAACACGCGTTAAATCGGAAGAATTTCCCATCATTAATGGAATTCTGAAACGTACTCGTCCAGGTAGGAGATGAACTGTTTTAATCGGCCAGCTCATCTTCAGCAAGGGAGATTTAAAATTATCTTTCTCTCCCTTTACAAGTAATGATAGAAGTATGCCAGTGATAATGTGCATAGTATTATTTTAAAGTTTATTTATGCTTCTTTAACGTCTTGACGGCATCCTTTTTTCTCTCAATCCAGCGTTTACGACGTTTACGTTTGACAACAGATTTTAATTGCTTTCCCAATTTGTTTCTCCTTATTTTAAATTCTGCTTATCTTTAAGAATAAACTTGAATATATAGCTATTTTTGTTACAGATCAATTTCACTTCTCTAATCTTTTTTGATGATACTCGGATATGAGAGCGTTGATAGAAGGATCTTCACCTCTTTTTTTTGTTAAAAGAATCACCCGATTATCCAGAGAAGAAAGATATTTATTTTTAAATGAAAGTTTAAGAATACCCACCCTATATCCACTTTCTCCAATCTGGGTAATATATGTATTTCCGACTCTTTCGGGTTCCATAAGTAATGTTTGTGAATGGGCACCCAGGATTAAGTCGATATCAGGATATTTTCGGGCAATTTCACGATCGCGGTCCATCCCACTATGGGACAGCAAAATAACAAAGTCACTCTCGCTTTTTAATTTCAAAATGATCGGTGCGAGAGAACTAATCTGTTCTTTAAATAAAAAGTCTTTCTGCAAATCCGGATCAAGATATTTAAAAAGATCAGCACGGATAGTTCCGGCTAATCCAATACTGGTTTTACAAAATTTTTCTATGGCCGAATCCCTTCCAACCTTTTCGCCCTGATATAAAAGGTTTGCAATCAGCATTTTACCAGCCTTTTTTGACATTTGATCAAAAAAGAAGGAACTGCCTTCAATAAAATCCTGATCGCCAGGCACCCAATAGTCATATTTTAATAAAGCATAGGCGCGCATTATATAATCATGCAGCAATCTGCTTTTTCTAATATCAAGGATATCGCCCGTGTCGATGAGGAGGACATTTTTTTCTGCCTTACGCACACTATCAATTATAAAAGCACGCTTTTCAATGGCTCCATAAGAATGCTCGGGACAATCGCAATTTTCAAAGACACCATTGGTATTATGTGTGTAAATGATCACAATGGTTTCAGAATGACTCATCCCTGGTATGATCAATATGACCAAAAATAACAGGATATAATTTAAACACATCAGCTAACCTAAATAATTATAATACTTTGTGTCTCCGGAAGAGATTCATTATATATAACCCACCGACACTCTTTTCTAATCCTTCTGACAGGCGGCTTCTACTTCGGTGATTGATTTTGGGATGGGCTTGCCGATAACCTGCTGCCCCTCCTTAGTTACAACCACATCATCCTCAATTCTCACACCACCGAAACCCTTATATTTTTCAACCTGGTTGTAATCAATATAATCTGGAAATTTATTTTCATTTTTCCATTTATCTATAAGCTGGGGTATAAAATAAATACCCGGCTCTATAGTGAGAACATAACCAGGACGAAGAGTCTTGGCCAATCGCAGGTAAGCCAGGCCGAATTGTTCGCTGCGGTTAACCTCATTATTATATCCGACCCTATCTTCGCCAAGCCCCTCCATATCATGCACATCAAGGCCAAGCATATGGCCTAGTCCATGGGGAAAAAACAGCGCATGAGCTCCCTCGCGGACAGCTTCATCAATATCACCTTTCATGAAACCTAGTTCTATTTAGACCCTCGGCAATTATTCTTGCACATTGCAAATGGATATCCTTATTTTTCTTCCCAGGTGCCACAGCATTAATCGAAGCTTATCTGAGCAGCCAAAACAATTTCATAGATATCCCGTTGTGGTGATGTAAATGTTCCGCTAACCGGAAATGTTCTCGTAATATCAGAGGCATAATGTAATTCTGATTCAGCACCTGAGTCATTTATAATCATGTCCCCGTCTTTTAATTGGTTACCATGATAATGATTATGCAAAATTTCACCCCTAATGGACAAAATAACCGGAAAAGAGACTCCTGGCCCCCGGGAAGCGGCGACGCCTTCAATAGCACCAGAAATTTCTCGTTCAAAGATTCCGGGTCTTGCCATACCCATGGCAGTAATATGCATATCATAAGCGATATGTTGTGCTTTCTCCAACTCTTCAATTTCTTCCATAGATTTAATCGAACGCTGTGCAACCACTGCAAGAATAAGGGCCTCTGAAGAATTAGCATAAATCTGATCCCTCTTTATTCCTAATAGATCCGACAATCTTGAGATATGGATTTCATGATACGGCGGTAAATAATTAATTTTTCGTCCTTTTCGGGCATTTTCCTTTAGATATTTTTCCATAGCACTCACCGGTCGAACATGGTTAATTCCAACCTGTGCTGCCTGATCTTTTAATAATGGTTGTGGTCCCATCCAAATGATATCGTCTATCGTCAGATCATCGCCGAATAATGTTGTTTCTCCGGAATCGATATCAATCACAACAGATAATCCTGGTAAATCTAATCCGGTGAAGTATAAAAATGAACTGTCTTGTCTAAAACGGAACGTGTTCCCTTTGTAATTCATGGGCATCTCATCATTTCCCAGAAAAAGCACCAGACCAGAATCTACATCATTAACCAACCTATTTCGTCTCAGTGTATATGTTTCTCGACTAAACATGTATTTCCTTTCTAAGAACAACTTGTATTGTCTTGACCATGTGTTTACAGATTCTTGACTTTAAATGTGGAGAGAAAAAGAGGCGAGTCAGGGTCATCGTGAACCCAGGCCTGGCGCCAGGACAGGCTTGTTTCTCCAAAGGAGTCCTTCGGACAGGTTCTAAGTGTTTCATTTTTATAAGATTCCGCTCCGCCTAAATAGCGATGACTATACCGGGTTTCGTCTTTCCTTTTACCTTTTTTCAAGCAGGTTCGCATCATCGATTTCTTCCCAGGCAGGCATGCCTTCAATTATTTTTACAGATTTCAAGTCTTACCGTGATGATCTGTCCAATCAAACGCAGAAGATTAGAAGGATCATCCTCTATATTTGGATCATCCGGCTGTCCGCTGGAAAATGGAAGTTTTAGCCGATACTGATCAACGACCCATTCTAAGGCAGAGCGGTTTCCGATAAGATAATTAAAAGCCAGGGAGGGGATGTTTGATACAATCAAATTATCATTTAGAATAATACGTCCCCTGTCCTCCGATAAATATATTTGTTCAATTCGCCATTCTGGCTTAGCCCCAAATGACGTTGATAATTTAACCGGATATTCTTCCTGGCCATCATAATAGAGGTGAATGCGTGCAAGATTTTTACCTGCCTCCACTAAATTATAATAAGACTTGACCAATGGAATCCGGGGTAATTCTTTTCTCAGATTCGCAGCATATTTCCGCAAATAGGTTGGATGATGGAGAACGGCATAGATGTAATGAAACAAGTCATATTTTGTGATACCCTCATCGCGATAAAAGGATACGAATTTTTCCAAAGCCCAACAAGTAATATTCTGATTTCGATTTTTACCATCTTTATCATAATGAAATATGGGGAAACATTGAATCGGAGATGCTCCTGCAAATAAATTTAAATCAGGGATTCTATTGGTCATAAGACAGGAGAAATGCTTTGAGCCAGGAGATGAAACACAGATCAACCGGTTTTCACGTTCATTTCTTTCAGTTGGAAGCATATGGGGTAGCTGATACCAACGCTCAACGAGATACTGATCAAAATAGACATGTTTTTTAACAAAGGGCCTGTAAATTGCCTCACGCATTGCCGTTGCCCGAAATCGTAATCGTACATGGCGTTTCAAATAACTTTTTAAAGTTTCGGACCACGGGATATCTGCATTTGAATCTGTTAAATATGCTTCTAATTGTGGTTTTGAAGGCATTTCTGCCCACGTTTGGACATGTTTGTTGTAAATTCGAATTAGATCCTGGATATTACTCACCAGGTTTTCACGGTTAAAATTATAGACCCAGGCGTCCCGTGATGTGGCTAATCCCCGGCCATAATTACGAAAAATAGCATTACCTCTCCCCGTCTTGGATATTTTTGTACCTAAGGGAAGGTGGGTTTCAAAATCTTTTTGTAATCCCTCCGTCATCCAGGTATTATGTTTATCTGGTTGAATCTTCCGCCAGGGAAAACATGTATAAAAATTAATATTCCCGTTACAGGATTTGCTCAGAAGATCCCCCCATCCTGTACGGTGGTAATATATGCCGCTTTTGGAAAAATTTTTCCTTTTAATCAGAATCAATAATGCCTTATTGGTATCAAAATGATTTATGGATTGATTATTTTCATCACTTCCCAATTCAAGTACGAACACGGCATCAAAATCTCTATTGAGATGTTGTCTGAGACCATCAAAAGCCAGATCTCCGATAAAATTGTTTTTACAGACCAGACAAACTATTCCTTCTTTGCTCCTGATTATGGCGTCACTCGCCCACCGCAGCGCCTTTACATAGGAATCTGATAGAACACTTTTGTTCCTCGCTTTCGAAGAGCGGCCATATGTCATTAAGACTCTTTTATCAAGTATAGACGAATCTCTGTTTTTTTGAGATGATTCCCTCCGACTTACATGAGGGGTTTCACCAAGGATTATGTTGAAAGGTATATGTTTTAATTTGTCTCGTCGTAAGCTATTTTCATCATTATAAAGTGACAGATCTTCTTCGTCCGTAAGGGAAAAAGTATTAATTAAATTTAGTCCGCTAAATGCCTGATAATGTCCCTTCAAATCTATATATGTGTTTTCGATATTTATCAAAGATATAAAATATGAAATAATATCCGTCTCATTACCATAAAGTTCTTTTCGATATTTGTCCTCTACCTGTTTTTTTGATAATCCAAGTAGAATTTGCCTTATATAAGCACCATTATGGCAGAAAGGAACAAGGATATTGATTTCATTATCACCAATTTTCAGATTAAACTCCTTTTCCATTACATCCGCAAGAAATTTTGTACATAGATTTGAAAGAACTTCATGACTAATGTTTCGGCTATAAATTTCGGTGATTCTTTTCTGAATGCGCGGAAAAAATTTTGAGACAATCGTTTCTAATAAAAGTAGTTTTTCATTCTGTGTCTTAAGCTGGCCAGATACCTGGCGGAGTTGTGTTTCGAGATCTTTAACTAGATCAGGTGGAAGACGCAGAGTTGGAGCAAGAGAGATAACTTTTTCAATTTCTGCGGATAAATGAGATGAGGTGATATAACTCGACCGGCGAAAAATTTTATCACAAAATCGTCGTATCAGCAGATATTTTACAAGCATATTCCCAATAGTATCTGCAGGTTGATCCGGAAAATCCGATTTATGGAAATTCTGTTTAAGAATATTTAGCGCTTTTTTAAAGGGTTCGTTTTCCTCTGACTCCTTTTTAACTGTTTCAACCCAGGTCCGGGCGACCAGGTTACCTTCTGAATGGGCACGTTCCATGAGTGGTTCAAGATCAGAAGCGTTCTTATAAGGAGAGCGAAAAAAAGTGGTCAGTACAGAAGCGGTATCTTTGGGAGAGAGACAGCGCATCTCTATCATTTTTTTCCCTCTGCGCCAGAGTATTAGCCATTCTGTTTGTATAAACAATATATTATTTGTAGGAATTCCTGTCGAAAGCGCTTCCTTAATTTTTATTTTCCTATCATAAATATCAGGTAAATCTATGCAGATTCCCTGAATAATGTTAAAGGAATCGAGGAGTAAAGCGTCTACAGAAACAACCCGTTTATCAGCAGGTACCGGAAATCTTTCATAAAACACCCAACCGACCTGTCCGGCAAAATACTTTATCAACCGGGCAAACAACTTATATCTTGTTGTACTATAAGTCTTGTTGGTTTTTGTTTTCTGCAATTCTTTAAAATATAATTTGATTCTGGGATGGTCAGATTGGATATCATATTCATTCATAGAATATTTAAAATCTGCTAGATGGTTGGACTAAACTTATTAGAGCAAAATAGATTGTTCACAATATAATGATTTTTTTAGTTTAGGTGATAAAAAAAGAAGATTTTAGATAAAAAACCTAATTCAGCCATCAACTTTATCATACAAAACAGCTATTGAATTAATGCCCTATATTATCTATATTATCCCTATTTAAGGGGAATTTTGTATGAGTAAAACCTATAAAATTATTGAACTTGTAGGCGTTTCCACAAAGAGTTACGAGGATGCAATTAAGAGTGCGATCAAAGAAGCGTCAAAGTCTTTGAAAGGATTGAGCTGGTTCGAAGTTGCTCAAATGCGGGGAGGCATCAAGGAAGATGAAGTCTCAGAATATCAGGTTATTCTAAAGGTCGGATTCAGATTGTTGGACTGAATCCAATAATTCAGATAAAGTCATCAAATTTTCAGGAGGAAACAACCGATGGCCCTATTGATAAACGATGAATGTATTGCATGTGATGCATGTGTACCAGAGTGCCCAAATGAAGCGATTACCGAAGGTGATCCACTTTATGTGATCGATACGGATTTATGTACAGAATGTATAGGTTTTCATGATGAACCGCAATGTGCTGCAGTTTGTCCTACCGATGCCTGTGTCAAAGATCCGGACAATGAAGAAACTGAAGAAGAATTATTGGCAAAAAAGGCAAAAATCCACGGCGAATAATTTTTTGTGTCATTATTTCACTTAGCATTATAGGGTAATGGTGTATATATGCCGTTACCCTTTTTTGTTGGTTTAGAATATTTTTTTGACCCTTTGGTACTATAAATATATATTCATGGTGAAATAGATTTTTATCTACAGATTTAATATAGATTAAAGGAGTTTTCCGTGTCTGAGATATATCTTATAATATCCGCTGCTGTTGGTTTAATTGTTGGCTGTCTAGTTACATTAGGTCTTTATACAGCCTACCTGCATAAGAAAAAAAATACGGCGAAAGAAGTACTGGACAGCGCTCATCTGGAAGTAGAAAAAGCTAAAAAGGAAAAACTGTTCCAGTTTCGTGAAGAAATGCAGAAGAAAAGATCAAAGTTTCATGAGGAATTTAAATCAAAAGAGAATCAGATTCAGAAAAGCGATGCAAGACTTGTAGCAAAAGAAAAAGAACTGCGACGTCTTGAAAATAATCTGAAATTTGGTGAAAATAAATTAAAGAGCCACAATGAAAAGCTCGAGCAGAAAGAGGAAATCCTTCTTCAAAAACAACAAAAAGTTGAATCTATAATTGCTGAGCAAAACACCAAATTAGAAAGAATTGCCGGAATTTCTGTTGAAGACGCGAAAAACGAATTGAAAAAGAATCTGGAAGATCGTGTCAAGATGGAAGCAGCGCAGATGGCTATTGATATCAAGGATGAAGCAAAAGCAACGGCTCAAAAGGAAGCAAAGGAAATTATAGCCTATGCAATTGAAAACATTGCCTATGAAGTCACTATGGAATCGACACTTTCAACAGTACAACTGCCCAATGAACGATACAAAGGAATGATCATTGGCCGGGAAGGTCGAAATATTCGTGCATTTGAAGAGATAACTGGTGTAAAAGTAATTGTAGATGACACACCCGAGCTCATAGTGCTATCCGGTTTTGATCCTGTCCGTAGGGAAGTTGCACGCTTATCCATGGAGAATTTGATTAAAACCAAAAATATCAATCCAAACCTCATAGAGCAGATTGTTTCAAAGGCAACAAAAGAAGTGGATCGGACAATTTTGAAGGCTGCCGAAGATACGTTAAGTTTTCTTAGTCTGAAGAATGTGCATCCAAAAATTAAAGAAACACTAGGGAGGTTAAAATATCGCTTTAGCTATGGTCAGAACATTCTTGAACATTCTAAGGAGGTAGCCTTGCTATCTGGCGCGATGGCAGCAGAACTGGGATTCAATATCAAGTTAGCCAAACGGGCCGGACTGTTTCATGATGTTGGCAAAGCCCTTACCATAAATTCAGAAGGAAGTCATGTCAAGTTAGGCGTGGATCTCTGTACGCAATATAAAGAGCATGAGGTTGTCATAAATTCAATCCTTGCTCATCACGAAGAAGCAGAACCCATTTCACCAATTTCTGTTCTGGTCACCGCTGCAGATAAGATAAGTGGTAGTCGCCCTGGTGCCCGTAGAGATACATTAGAGGCTTATACAAAAAGAATCACCGGTCTGGAAGAGATTGCAAATTCCTTTGAGGGGGTTTCAAAAACCTATGCCATATCTGCCGGGAGGGAATTACGCGTCATCGTTGAACCTGAAAGAATTGATGATCAGCGGGCGGCAATACTCTCATCTGATATTGCAAAAAAGATCAAAGAAGAAATGGAATATCCGGGTCAGATAAAAGTATGTGTCATTCGGCAAACAGTGGCATCAAAGAACACAGATGAATTTGAGGAATCGGGGAAAAAAGAACAAATCCCGCACAACTAGTACAGTGCAGGATTAATTTATATAAGATTTTGACTGCATAATGCTTAGAGCGTGGCGCATTGCATATTATTTCTATTCAGTCTGTACACTCTGCTCTCTGCGCCATGCTTTTATTATTTCCCGGGTGTCGTCAGGGGGAACTCTTAGACCATCCAATTAGCAAATTCTGTAATCAAATTTTACTGCTGTATATGATTAAGTTATCATATTAAAATAGTCAATTTATGATTTTGTAGAGGAGGTAATTCGTGAAAATAGTGGTTCCAAAAGAAACCTATCCTTCAGAGAGAAGAGTACCTGTTAATCCTCAAACTGTTGCGGATCTTGTTAAACGCGGTGCCGACATCACCGTGGAGAAAGGTATGGGATTAGGATCTGGCTTCAAGGATGAAGAATATTCTGCAGCTGGTGCAACCATATCAGATGACAGGAAAAAAATGATAAGTGAGGCCGATATGGTTCTTCGGCTTCGGATCCCTCCCGAAGAAGAGGTCGATTGGTTGAAAAAAGGCTGCATCCATATAAGTTATCTGGACCCCTTTAATCAGCCGTCATTGATTGAAAAATTAAAATCAAAGCAGGTTAATGCCATCTCTATGGAATTGATTCCCAGAACAACTCTTGCCCAAAAAATGGATGCGTTGAGTTCTCAGGCAAGTCTTGCTGGATATGTTGCTGTCATTGTTGCGGCAGAACGTCTAGATAAAATTTTTCCAATGATGATGACACCTTCCGGAACAATTACTCCTGCCAGGGTATTCATTATTGGTGCCGGAGTAGCGGGCCTGCAGGCAATTGCCACAGCTAAGCGCCTGGGAGCCAGAGTTGATGCCTTTGATACAAGACCTGCAGTGGAAGAACAGGTTCAATCATTAGGCGCCAAGTTTATCAAAATAGACCTGGGTGAAACCGGGCAAACAAAAGATGGCTATGCCAAAGCACTTACTGATGAACAATTAGCCAAACAACGAGAAGCCATGGCACGCCATTGTGCCCAATCTGATGTTGTGATTACCACTGCACAGGTTTTTGGTCGAAAAGCCCCTATCATAATAACCAAGGATATGGTTCAGGGTATGAAACCGGGGAGTCTGATAATTGATCTTGCTGTGGAAACGGGAGGAAATGTTGAAGGATCAAAACTTGGAGAGGAAGTTGATATCAACGGCGTCCGTATTATCGGTTTGGAGAATTTACCCGGACGCGTCCCTGTTCATGCCACACAAATGTATTCCAGTAATCTGGCAGGATTATTGGCAACGTTCTGGGACGATGATACGAAATCCTTCAAATTAAAGTTGGAGGATGAAATTATCAAGGGATGCCTGGTTACCTATCAGGGCGAGATTTTTTGTGATATGATGAAGAATTTAAATAAATGACGAGATTCCGAAATCCCGAATTACATTCGGGAGAATAACGAAAAACTATAGAGGAAATATTATGGACCCTACTACATTAATTTTTCTGGCATTTATTTTAATGTTATCAATTTTCTTGGATTTGAAGTTATATCTAAAGTACCCGCAACACTTCATACCCCGCTCATGTCCGGATCAAATGCCATTTCTGGAATTACTCTTGTCGGTGCTGTTATTGCTGCCGGATCTACGGGAAACGAAACGATTAGCATCATTCTGGCAACTTCAGCGGTAGCTTTTGCTACGATCAATGTTATCGGTGGCTATATGGTAACAGACAGAATGTTGGGAATGTTCAAGAAAAAATCGACAGGGGATAAAAAATGAGCATAGATATTATTGTAAATCTTATATATATCATTTCAGGTGCTTTATTCATCTATGGTTTAAAGATGTTAAGTTCACCTGCAACTGCCCGACGGGGAAATTTTATCTCGGCAATTGGTATGTTTCTTGCCGTAGTTACAACCCTAATCAGCAAAGAAATCGTTGATTTTCAGTGGATTGCGATCGGTTTTGTTATAGGTGCAATTATTGGTGCTTTTGCTGCGCGGATGGTTGCGATGACCCAGATGCCCGAAATGGTCGCCTTATTTAATGGATTTGGCGGTATCGCCAGTCTTCTGGTTGGTTGGGAAGCCTATCATTCTTTTCCCATGGCTGACAGTTTTACAATTACAACAATTTTCCTCTCGGTTCTAATTGGAGGAGTAACCTTTACAGGTAGTCTAATTGCATTTGCAAAATTAGCAGAGATTATCGGCGGAAAGCCAACACTTTTCCCTGGACAAAAAATCGTCAATGCCCTATTATTCTTCGGTACATTAGCGGTTGGTGTTATTTATATAATAAATCCAGCCATTAATTATGAACTATTTATTGGCATTATTATCTTGTCGTTCATCTTAGGTGTTATGGTTGTCATTCCCATCGGCGGCGCTGATATGCCCGTGGTGATCTCGCTATTAAATAGTTATTCCGGCTTAGCAGCCTGTGCAGCAGGTTTTGTTATTCAGAACAATATTTTGATTGTTGCTGGAGCCCTGGTTGGGGCAAGCGGTATTATCCTCACTAATATTATGTGCAAAGCTATGAACAGATCCCTCAGTAATGTTTTATTCAGTGGATTTGGTGCCACGACCACTACGGGTAAAAGCGGTGAGCAGCAGGGAGAAGTAAAGCCTATTGTAGCAGCAGACGCTTATCTTATTCTGGAGGCTGCAAGTTCTGTTGCTTTTGTACCGGGATATGGTTTAGCCGTAGCCCAGGCGCAACATGTTGTCCGGGAATTGGGGGATTTGCTGGAAGCTAATGGTGCTGATGTTTACTATGCAGTACACCCAGTCGCAGGACGAATGCCCGGCCATATGAATGTTTTGCTTGCCGAGGCAAATGTATCTTATGATAAACTATATGAAATGGATGATATCAATCCGATCATCAATACTGTAGATGTAGCGGTTGTGATTGGTGCCAATGATGTGGTAAATCCTGCATCCAGGCATGATGAGAGCAGCCCCATATATGGTATGCCAATCATCAATGTTGACTATGCTAAAACTGTATTTGTTCTGAAACGGTCTATGGCAGCAGGATTCGCAGGAATCCAGAATGAACTTTTTTTTGCACCCAATACCAGGATGTTGTTTGGCGATGCAAAGGAAAGTATTTCAGCGATTGTGGCAGAGTTTAAGGATAGTTGATGTGGCAGGTATTGATCTCCTTGATTGCTTAGATCACACCAGGGAATCAGGGGGAGCGGAGCGTTTAATAGCACCGTTACATATGCATAAACTATCTAAATTCATTCGTATGTAGAGACGTCCCGACGGGACGTCTCTACAAATGATACTCCAAATTATCTTTTTACTTTCTCCTCATACAATTCAACCCAATCTTCGACAGACATCTTCTGCATTAATTCCCCAACCAATTGATAGGGAATCTCTTCGATTTTTTTAAACCGCACGCAACTTTTTCCCATATCAAGTTTTTGTTTACTATGTTTTGGATATTCCTGAACAAACCAATTCAATATTTTAGGGTTGGCATATATGCCTGAATGATATAAGGCAATAAAGTTTTTTTGGGAAGCGATGTTTGTGAAAGGTAAAGGTAATTTGGGATCACAGTGATAACCCTTGGGATAAATACTGTGCGGCACAACATATCCGATCATTCCATAACTCATCTCTTCCACAAATCCATCCGGGATATTTTCTTTAATCGTTTCTCTGAGTTTTTTAAAATATTCTTTTCGATCTTCTGGTATTTTCTCCAAATATTCCTCTACGGATTTTGCATCAATTCGCATCTTTCGTTCCCCCTTAGCATATCTTCTTTTGACACTGAGACTATAGCGGATTGTGACCAATAAGATTTGAAAAAAATAAAAGATACAAGGGAATTGACAATCAAGAATTCCATTCTTTGCCATTGGAAAGATATTCATTTATTGCCTTGGCTGCTGTTCTGCCGGCACCCATGGCGAGAATTACTGTAGCCCCTCCCGTAACGATATCACCGCCAGCAAATACACCTTTCTTCGTTGTCCGCATGGTATCAGCTTCAACCGTAATGTTTCCCCATTTATTTACGTCGATTTCCGGGTTTGTCTGATGAATTAAAGGATTAGAACCATTTCCAATCGCAATTACGGCCACATCGATATCCAGAATATACTCAGATCCCTCTATCGGGACAGGACGCCGCCGTCCAGAATCGTCCGGTTCACCTAATTCCATTTTCAGACATTTCATCAGCTTTGATCACACCATCATCATCACCAATCATTTCCACTGGTGTGGTTAGCATCAGAAATTCAACACCCTCCTCTTTTGCATGATGAACTTCCTCAATCCGGGCTGGCATTTCTATTTCCGAGCGACGGTAAACGATATACGAGTTTTTTGCACCAAGTCTTTTCGAGATTCTAACCGCATCCATTGCCGTATTGCCCCCTCCCATTACAGCAACATTTTTTTCTTTCATATCAAGCATAGGCATATCAAATTCCGGAAATCGATAGGCTTTCATCAGATTGATTCGGGTTAAAAATTCATTGGCAGAATACACACCAACCAGATTCTCACCCGGGATATTCATAAACCAGGGTAACCCGGCGCCAACTCCGATAAATGCTGCCTCAAATCCTTCCTCATCAAATAATTCATCCACAGTGAGTGAGCGGCCAATAACCATATCCGTTTGAAATTTTACTCCCAATTTCTCCATATTCTGAATTTCTTTACGGACTATTTCTTTAGGGAGACGAAATTCAGGAATTCCGTAGACCAGCACACCACCCAATTCATGCAAAGCCTCAAAGACAGTAACATCGTACCCAAAATTGATGAGGTCACCGGCACAACTTAGACCGGCAGGCCCACTTCCGACGATGGCAACTTTTTTTCCTTTTTTAGCAACTTTTATTGGTTCTGGCTCAATCCCAGCATTCATCTCATAATCAGCAACATATCTTTCAAGTCGACCTATGGCAACCGGCTCGTACTTCTTTCCAAGGATACAAGTTTTCTCGCATTGTTCTTCCTGGGGGCAAACCCTTCCACAAACAGCCGGCAGAATATTATCCTCTTTAATTTTTTTCAGCTGCGGCCAGAAAATCTTCCTGAACAATTAAGCTTAATAAAATCATCTATTTTAATATCTACAGGACAGCCGTCGATACAGGTTGGCGTTTTACAGGTTAAGCATCGTTGCGCTTCCTTTATTGCCAACTCCCTGTGTAAGTCCATAATTCACCTCTTTAAAATTAGTGCGTCGTTCAAGAGGATCCTGTTCAGGCATGATCTGTTTTGGAATGGCCATCCTCTCCTTAGGTTTTAAAAACTCTGCCATAGATTTTCCTTTTCACTTATATTTTGCTTTATGTGTTGTATTATTTAACCACAGAATCACACAGAGAAACACAGAAGAATTAGAAAATTCTTCTCATAAATTCAAATCTTGGGCTACCATAATTCAAAATTAATCCAACCTTTAATTTTGTTACTTTCAAATAGTTTATCAGTTGCGCTTCTTCTATATTAGATATCTTCTTTATAACTTTGTTTTCGACTAATATTTTATCATCAATGACAAGATCTGCTCTAAATTTTCTTTCAAATATTCGGTCTTTATAAAAAACATCTAATTCCACCTGCCGTTGATAGCAAACGGCTAATTTGTCCAATTCATAACAAAAGGCATCTTCATACACGGACTCCAGAAACCCATTGCCTAAAGTTTTATAAACTTCCTTCGCAGCGCCAATAATTTTATAAGAAAGATCCTTATAGAGAAAGTCAGTCATTTAAATTCTGTGTATATTCTGTGTCTTTCTGTGGTTTATTCAACCTATCGATTTTCAACAGTATTTATCAAATTGCATTTATGTTCATAGTTTTCGAGAGATTTTTTTTCATAGGCTGCATACATCCGGTTGCGGTCGATCAGATTTTTAAAATCTACCTCATGGGCATCAAATTCAGGGCCGTCAACACATGCAAATTTGGTTTTCCCGCCCACGGTTACCCGGCAACCGCCGCACATACCCGTACCATCAATCATAATCGGATTTAAACTCACGACTGTTTTGATACCATGGGGTCTGGTCACCTCTGCCACTGCGCTCATCATTGGGATCGGACCAATAGCCAGTACAAAATCAATTTTCTTTCCATCGTCTATGAGTTTTTGCAGCATATCGGTGACAAATCCATGATGTCCATAACTACCATCATCCGTGGTAATATAAGCTTCATCACTGACAGTCTTCATTTCATCTTCCAGTATGACCAGATCTTTTGTTCTGGCCCCATTTATCGTGATTACATGGTTGCCTGCCTTTTTTAAAGCGACTGCAGTCGGATATGCTATGGCCGATCCTACTCCCCCTCCAATACTTACTGTAGTACCAAATTTTTCAATATGAGAAGGCATCCCAAGTGGGCCAACCACATCCAGGATTTCATCGCCGCTATTCATTTTATTCAATTGTCGGGTGGTTTTCCCTACACCCTGTACAATAATAGTTACCGTACCATTATCGTTATCCGAATCTGCAATTGTCAGTGGAATACGCTCACCATTTTCCTCTACTCTGATAATAACAAATTGTCCTGCTTCTCTTTTTCTCGCAATTTTTGGTGCCTTAATCTTAAAAAGTTTTACATCTTCTGCAAGAAACCTTGCCTCAGTAATGAGATACATCCTTCTCCCCTTCTCTATCATCAATTCCAATTGATACTTAACTATTTTTTTATACCTGGATATCTGAAACAATGAATACAGGCAAGCCACAATTCTTTATGTAAATTTTATATTTTCTATTAAAACATCACGTGAATTTTGTTACAAATTTAGTAGTAATTAACAAGCATTACAACCCCGGAATTGAGCCAGCTATTGTATGTTTTTCGTGTTTCTCACAATCTGAAAGATAGTCACTGATACCAATTCTGAAACTAATTTTAGTGTTTCACGTCTTTTAATGTATCTAGCCTGATCAATTAAAAAATAATATCCTCTGACTAGTTTTAGATTTGTGCTATATAGATTTATTTGATTTACTGTTTTTCCGGTTTTACCTCAAGATTAATCCTTGCAATATCAAAATATTTAACCAGATATGAACGAGCAACAGGAGTTTAAAATGGAGAACACAATCCGATATTCCATATTTCGTTTTCTCATTTTTATAACTTTTTTGATATCCGCATTCTCAGATGCCAAATCTCAAAATAGTCTGAATAAGGCAAACATTATATATGATCAACGGGATGATACCCCACTTGAAATCACTTTTAAACTGACTGATGAAGTTAGCGTCGATAGATTTATTTTGGACTATCAGAGACAGTATTTAAAAACCACAGACACCCAAATCAAGAAATCTTCGATTTTCCTCGATGAGATTGATCAGGTTCATTACCGACTCAAACAATATTATAAAGGCTTAGAGCTCGCCGGAGTACAATTACTTGCTCATGAAAAAAACGGACAGATCTTTTATGTTCATGGTAAATTGATTCATGATCTTAATCTAAATGTAAAACCTGCTTTATCAGAAGAACAAGCTCTCGCCCAGGCTATGCAACATATCAATGCTTCTTCCTACATGTGGGAAAAAGTTAGTAATGATAAATTTATAAAAACAATGCTAAATGATCCATCTGCTTCATTTTTCCCAGAGGGAAAATTGCTCATTGTCTCGAAGAATTTTCTTATGCTAAAGGAGGAGTTCCGTTTAGCTTACCGGTTTAATATTCATACCGAGATCCCCTTTGGAGGCAAAATAATTGATATCGACGCCATTGATGGATCGGTGATTAATGTCTATCCATCTGTATTGACAGAAGATGTTATCGGAAAGGGATTAACCCTTTATAATAGTATGAGAGAGATTACCGTCTCTGATACGATTAGTGAGCCGATACCATCGCCACCAAAATGGCATCCTGACACCTGGCAGGCCATGGGTGGACAGGGATATAGTTGGTGGATGGCAGATACTTTGCTTGGAGACGATGGGGGATATGGCAACAGTTGGTATGAAGTATTAGATACGGACACCATGACATTACGAGGTTCAGATATAAATCTTTCATTTTACCATCGCTATGCTGTAACGGAGCCTATGGAAAACTATCCTGAAGGTTACGACTCCTGGGAAGGGATGAATGTACAATGTTCAATAGATAATGGTGAAAGCTGGCAAGTTTTAAACCACCCCAGTCCAGGGTATACTGATTCCAGTATCTATAGTTTTGGAAGCGTTTTTGGAGAAGGACCGGGAATTCCCGGTTGGAGTGGTGGTGTACTTGATTGGTCAAAAGTGGATCTTGATTTATCTCATTTATCTGGAAACACCGTTAGACTCAGGTTCGCTTTTGCTTCTGATTATGATTATTCTGCTGAGGATATTCGGCCGGATTTATTTGGCTGGCAAATTGACAGTATCCAGATTTCAGGTGATCAGGGTATATTATTTTTTAATGATGGTGTTCAAGAGGGATTAACTCCCCGAAACTTGGCCCGCGAGGTTATGCATATCGAGGATGGCAAATACAGGTTACGGGAAGAATCCAGGGGATTAGGAATCGCAACATATAATCTTCATAACGAAATTGAATTGGGTTATGCATCGGATTTTGTCGATGAGGACAGCAGTTTCACAGATATTGATTCAAAAACAGGGGTCAGTGCACATTGGGCTTCAGAAGTAACTTATGATTATTACCTCAATCATCATCAACGCAAAAGTTATGACGACTCAGAGGGAAGAATAATCTCTTTTGTGCATTTTGATGATAAATTATCTAACGCCTTCTGGAATAGTTATCTGAACTTGGCGGTTTACGGTGACGGAGCCGGCAATGAATCACCACTTGTTTCACTTGAAGTAGTTGGACATGAACTGACTCACGGCGTGACCCAGTATTCTGCAGGTCTTATCTACCAAAATGAATTTGGTGCTTTAAATGAATCATTCAGTGATATTTTCGGGACTATGGTTGAACATTATATTGAGGGTGTTAATGGTGACTGGGTTATGGGCGAAGACTTCATGCCTGATGGTATGGTATTCAGATCAATGGAAGATCCAAATTCCCTGGGTTACCCAGACACCTATCTGGGTAATTTCTGGTTTCCGGAAACTCCCTGGCCATCGGAAGAAAATGATTATGGTGGGGTCCACATTAACAGCAGCGTTCAGAACTATTGGTTTTACTTGCTTGCAGAGGGAGGAACAGGGACAAATGATCATGGTCATTCATTTAAAGTAGATGGAATTGGATCCGAAAAGGCCGGAAGAATTGCCTATCGGATGTTGACAGTTTACCTGATGCCCACCTCCAGATTTTATGATGCCCGAAGAGCGGCCATCTACGCGGCTAAAGATCTATTTGGCGATTCTTCAGAAGAATTAAATTCTGTAATTGATGCCTGGAGTGCTGTTGGTGTTGCGTATCCAACGCTAGAACCTTCGCTTGAATTTAGTGTGGACACGCTAAAATTTTCAGCAGAAGTTGCTGCCTCCTCTGATACAAATATTATCCAAATATACAATCGTGGCTTAGATACCCTGACTATCAATACTATTCAAATATCAGGACAGAACTTCACACTCTCACCGGGGATTAATTATCCTATCGTTTTATCGGAATTCAATCAATATAAAAACATTGAAGTGATATTCTCCGCAACTAACGAAGAAACGATTAGCGATACACTTCTTGTTTTTACCAATGATAGTTTAAATCCGCTAAACAGACTATATCTTCATGGAACCGGTTGGATCATACATCCGGCTGAAGAAAACAAGATATATGCTGTCACAAGCAAATACGACCAGGTGAAACTATTATCGGTAAGTGAATCTGATGGTCAGACAGAGTCCATTGGATCCACCGGTTTAGCAGATATTACCGGTCTAGTTTTACATCCCCTTACTAAAGAACTCTGGGCAACCCTGGCTTTGGGGCATCAAACAACCATCTACAGAATTAATGCCAGGAATGGAAAAGCGTATGAGAAATATACCATCCCGGAAGGAAATCTTCGCGCAATAACATTTGATCAGGAGGGAAACCTCTTCGGGTTTAATGCATTCGCAGGAGAACTGTATGCAATTGATGATACAACAGGATCAGCCTCACTTCTGGGAACCGCAAATATCGGGATTATTTTGGGGGCTGCTGTCAACCCATTTAATGATCAGCTCTGGGTGTCTACGGTAGATGGGTCATCATACAAAATCGATAAAAGCAATGCGTCTGCAACCTATATTGGCAAGAGTGGATTTAATACAAGCCTGGCTATATGCTTTGATTCTGCAGGAAAATTATTTGGTTTATCGGGATTTGGTTCTCCAAAAGAAATTACTTCCTTTATTTCTATTGATACGACAAATGGTACAGGATCTCTAATTGGGTCAACCGGAAAAGCCGGTGTAACCGGTTTGGTGATTAGTGGTGTCGTAACAAACATTATGTTGTCTGAAAATGAATTAAAACCATCACATTATAACCTTGAACAAAATTATCCAAATCCTTTTAATCCCCTTACAATGATCAATTATCAATTACCAATGACCAATGAGGTGGAGTTGAGCATCTACAATCTTTTGGGTGAGGAGATAATTACTCTGGTATCTGAGAAACAACATGCTGGATCATACCAAGTAGAATGGGATGCTTCCGCGTTTGCCAGTGGTGTCTATTACTACAGAATAAAGGCGGGAGAATTTGTAAAAACAAAGAAATTGATTTTATTGAGATGAAGGGTTTGGGTTCTCGACAAGGGATGCTTGCCGTTTCTAATTTTGGATTTTGGATTGCGGATTTTGGAAGAGCTTGAATTTAAATTCTTGTATATGGTATAATTTTTGCAATGCCTAACATATGCCCCACAATCTAAATTCATTATTCGAAAGTAAGAGGAATTGGTATTGAATGAGAAGGAATTAAGAGAGAGAACAAAAAGATTTGCTAAAGATATAATTCAGTTTTGTCGCACTCTGCCTAATAATAGAGAAGGAAGGCTAATTGGAAATCAACTATTTAGATCTGGAACATCTATAGCGGCAAATTACAGAGCAGCTTGTCGGGGTCGGTCCAAAGCAGAGTTTATATCAAAAATGGGTATTGTCGAAGAAGAAGCAGATGAATCTCAATTATGGCTTGAACTCATTAAAGAAATGAAAATTTCTTCCAATCCACTCATAGACATTTTATTAAAAGAATGCGATGAACTTCTAGCAATCACTGTAGCATCTATAAAAACGGTCAGAAAAAACCTTTGATAGTGCGATATTTCTAACTTAATTCAATAAAAAGTACTCTATAATCCAAAATCCTCAATCCAAAATCGAAAATTATAGGACCAGATTACGCTTCCTGCCCCATTTGACCCGTGTGGATTTTATATTTTTCTTCTATCGTTTTAAAGTGGCGACGTTCATCTGAGGCAATACTGGTAAATAATTTCATTATCTCTTCCTGACTGGTGCTTTCAGCCATTTGACCATAGACCTGGGAAGCTTTATTTTCTCTTTTCATCGCAATTTCCATCGCTCTTTCGATGGTCATATCTTCAATTGATTCATTATCATCGATAACATGTGCCCCTTCTATTTGCCGCAAAGACTCCTCATCTACTTCTAAATTACCATCATAGAGTTCCATTTCCTTAACACCCTTAAGTATCCTTTCATGTCCCCTTTCTTCATTTGACAAAGAGTCAAAAAATTCTTTTAATTTTGGGTTGTTTGTTTTTTCACCCATAATCCGATAAAATTTTTGAGCATTAATTTCATCATGTATGGCGACATCCAAAAGATCATTTAACGTTTTAGGCATAATCATTCCTCTCTCAATTTTGTTATCCTAAAGTATTAACTTCCATAATTTAGCAAATTTTTATCTCTAAATCTTTTGAATTTTTGGTATTGTTCAGATATAGATTAGGTCTAAACGATGATGTGATGGCCCGTTGAACTGCGTGAAAAACCAGATCCTATTAATAACATTTATTTGGGGAAAATAATCCGAACAACTTTTTAACTCTATTTCGTTCCCCAATGGATATATAGCGTACCTCTGCCCTTTTCATCGTAATTTGCCAATGATGAAATTTCCGCCTGCTTACAAGCCAAGCCAGAAAAACAAATTAAACCAATAATTATTATATCTAACAGATTCATAAACATCATGATTCACAATTTTAGTAGGACATTATTTCTATTTGTTCAATCATTAACTTTGGCATGATACGCGTACAAAAACCTATTCACGCGCCTTAATATCCCAGACAGTTGTGGCTAATCCCATGGAAACGACAGAAGCAGCAATCCAAAATAGAATGCATACCATAAATTCGCTTCTTGTTTTCCTTCATTAATCCCAGTCGAATTTAAACAATAAATCATATCCACTCTCCCTTGGATCCCCCTGAATCATTTGGAAAAAGAAATTTTTTATAATCTCATACTCCATGGATGATGGTCTCCGGATAAAGATTATTGTCCTGGCTCTGCCCAAATTCTCGTTTATATGTCAAGAAAAATATCCTCTGTAATATATTTACCAACAACAAAATTAGCACCTTGCCAATTATCCTGGGCATTGACTTCAATGACATCCAAAGATAGATCATCACCCACAGTCACTGCGATAATCGGTCCGATAACATATTGGAAACAATCCCCATTGCAGCGGTGTTCGCCACACCCGACTCAGCCAAATTGGTCTGGGTCCCATAGCTTAACTCGTCTTTCTTACGACCATATAATACAATTGAGACGGCATCTTCTGCCGAAATTTTATTATTATTTTCAAAAAAAGATACGACGGGATAATTCAAGTTACCTGTTATTTTTAAAACCAATGCTTTTTTCTCTCTGCTAGTAGTTCTATATATATATTCCGCCTCAAGAAGAATAGGAGGATTTATTTCCTTCTTCCCCTGAAAATCGACATTTCCCTCTATTACGGTGAACCGACGTCCAAACAGATCATATTGACCTCGAACAAATTTCAAGGGTCCTTTTAGGAGGACATCGCCATCTACCATAGTTATCTGAATATCGCCACCAAGTTCCAGACGAAGCTGTGGGTTACGAATCCAGGTATTCCTGGGGAAACGAATGACTAAGTTGCCCTCCAGCTTTTCCAGAAATCCTGGGGCACGTAAGGTATCTCCTTTGACCGATTGAGTCAGATCCTGTTTTGCAATTTTATCCAATCCCAATTTTTTATTTCGCACCTGGACCAGTACCGGTTTGCTTGTTTCACCAACTTCAGTTACATATCCGGCACGGTCTCTGACCGTCGGCAAGTAAAAATTTGACCGATTAACCTCAATATATCCGTCTACCTTTGGGTGTTCTTCCTCCATTTTATATTTAATATCTGCTGACACCTGGATTTCAAAATCCTTGTGTTGAAGAAGAAAGAAATTTTCTGCTTTCAGATTCATATCGCTGTATAATATTGGCTTCTCGATATTATCAAAATCAAACTGAATTTTACCGGCAGCTTCTACTTTGCCTTGATTTGTGATGATCTGAAACTTTTCTAAAAAGAATTTATCATCCTCAGCTAAAATATTGACTTCAATTTTCTGATAATTGATTCCCCAATAGGTTGAACGTAACGAGCCATCCTTAATTTGCAAATTTCCGTTAATTCTTGGATCACTTAAATTATTTTCAATACTTAAATCACATAAAAAGACACCAGAGACTTCAGGAAATGATTTCACATTAGACAAAAACATGGCCAGAGGGATTGATTCTGAGCGGATATTCAAGTGGATCGGTTCATTCGGATCCAGGATCTTTACCGTATCTGCAAATGATAGATGAACAGGAAGATTACCCCCGGCTGTCAAACTATCCTGGCCATTAAAATCCATTAAAAAATCGAAATTAAATCGACTGTCATGATAATCGAAAGCGCTATAAATTCCTTGATATTTTACACCTCCGACCAATCCATTTTCAAATGATAAATTACCCTGAATGAGCGGTTTATCAGCTGTGCCCGTAATTTCCAGATTCGAATTTATTCGTGCATCGATTTCACTTTCAATTCCCAGATAGAATAAAAAACTACCCGGGCGCAGACCTTCCAGTTTCAGAGTAAAGTCCTCTTCTCCAGTGGGACTTAAGGATCCGTTCATTGCCAATTGACCTGGACTCTCACCACTTGGGCACTTTAAAAGAAAATCCTCTATTTGCAAATTATTTGTACCTGTATCAAAGGAGAGTTTATTCATGCTGCCATTCCAGTTTTCATCCACAAAATCTATATCTATCCTAGGCATTGAAATTTCCAGGACACTGTCAGGTATTATCGTTGCTGTTAATGATGAACGAAGATTCTGATCAAATTTTACCTCAAGTTCCGATGTGATTCGACCGTACTCATATACCGCTGATAGTTTAACTAGATCAATCAATTTACTTCCAACCATCAGATCTTTAAATTCGAACTCTGTCGAGCCACTAAACAGGCTATCCTGTAAACTTAATGATGCATTTCCTGCTAATGAATCAAGTTCTAAATTATTATATTGCAGATTTCTCATCTCAAAACTTACTTCATTTTTCAATGATGTCAGATTGCCTTTTACCTGGCCTGAAATATGACCAGATGACTGAATTGTATCAGCACCGACCGTAGCTGCCAATGTCTGTAAATCACCAATAGTAATATCATACGTAAGCGTAAGAAGGGAATCTATATTACCATAACCTGCCAGAGCGAGCGAACCGAGCTTGGTTTGAATCTGTAAGGTTTCAAGATTATAGTCAGTCCCGGTTAGAACGCCCCGGGCAAATAATGTATCAATCATGAATTCATTAAACCGGGATGATTGAAGATCTAATTTCATGGAGATTATTTGATTTGAAAGACCATCACCGGCTCCCTGCAAAAGTAAATTAAAATTAAGATCTGTGTTAATTTTGTCTTCTGATAATATGGGTCCCAAATCCAGATGAACCACGTTAAGATCACCATGGTAACCGGGCTGATCCATGAAATCATCGACATTAAATTCCAGATCCAGATTGATAAATTCAGATAACACCTGCATATCTCCACTGACCTTATTTTGATCTACTCTAGCATCAATATGGATAGAATCTGCTGTAAGCCCCTCTATTTCTATATCATAAAAGGCTCCTTTGACTTTTGCCTGAATGTCATCCAATGTAGTGAGAGTACCACTTGCGCTTAACTCACCACGGATTTTTTCTACAGGAATATGATCTGACCAATCATGTAACTCTTAATTGGGGAATCAGGAGATTAAGACTAAAGTGGATCGGATCAGAATTAATATCTTCAAAGAAGGACTGATAATTTACAGCCTTTGCTTTTATATTAAAACTTTCATCTTCAGTACCTATATCGATGACAAGTTGGAGAGAATCCCGATTAAAATTTGATTCAATCTGGATGTCGGGATTTTTATTAAGGCTGAATCCAGGAAGAATAAATTCAAATTCACTCAGATTTAAATTATTTGCGTTAAGATTCAGATGATTATTCTTCAACTCCTGATAAGTAGCATCTGAGATGATCGTATTTTCATCTGTTTGAATAACCAGGTTTTTTAAATATAATCCTTCATGATCTTGTCTAAAACTAAAAGATAACTTTTTGAGGAGCAGGTTTGGTCGTTCAGACTGGAAAGCCAGATTATCGAGTTGGATAGCCAATGAGTCAGTGCAGTATAAACCATTCAACTTTAAGTTTAGATTGCTTATCTTCTCGGATATTAAATCATCATTTGCTTTAATCTCCGCATATCCATCCTGAAGATTAAATGAATCGATCACTATTTTTAGCTGAAAAGGCTCCTTTTCTTCCGGGGATAACGTGTCGGGTAGGGATTCGTCCTGGTGAATCACGTTAGTGACATTCCATCCCTGTACAGAGTCCTCTGACAGGAAAAATCTTGGATATTTGATTGTCAACGCATTAACATGTATTTCATCAGACAGAAATTTAAAAAGGTTATAAGATATATAAATTTCCTCAACTGAGCCGAGTGTATCATTCTCCATTATAAAAAGCACATCTTGAATCACAAGATTGCTGAAGAGATTGCCTTCTATTTCTCCAATAGAAGTATTAGCATTGAGAATCTGATTCAATTCAGAGACGGCAATATCCTTTAACCAACCCTTAAAAAATGACGTTTGGGTGATTAATCCGGCAATAAGAATCAATCCTATAAGGGATATCAGCATCCACAATAATATTTTAAATACTTTTTTCATACTTGGTTTTACTTCAATCATTTCCAACGATTATGCATGGCGCAACGAGCAGAGCAATCATTTCATATGAGTAATGCTATGCGCCTGGTGCTTTGCGACTAAAAAGCATTACCCACACTAAAATGAAACTGCCATGTATTCTCTTCATCAAAAACCGGTCTGGCCACATCAAACCGGACAGGACCAATTGGCGTTTTAACTCTGATCCCGGCACCCAGTGAATATCTGATTTCATTGAGATACCATTTATAGGACTCTAACCATACATTTCCACAGTCCATGAAAGCAACACCGGTAACCGGATCATAGATATTAAATCTGAATTCACTACTAAACTCAAGCAGACTCTGACCTCCAATGGGTCCCCCAATAGGATCTTTGGGTCCTAATTCCTGTCTGGACCATCCACGGACAGAATAACTACCACCCGAGTAAAATCGTTCTTCTACCGGTATAAAATCATTTCCCCGTAGGGGTATAATGCCTCCAAGCTTTAGTCTGAGAGCAAGTACCATTTCTGATATTTTTTGATACGTTCGTATATCGAGAATGGTTTTTTCAAAGGGATATTCACTTACTAAAATGAATCCATTGTACTGTAAGTTTATGGACGCGAGAAACCCCCTGGATGGGTAGAACATTGGATAAGATGTATCCCAGTTAAACCCCAGATTTATCATAGATTTGTCGTATAAGCCTTTGTATCTGTCCTCTATTAAATCATTTATTAAACCAAGATCAATTGTGTCGCTTTGCACATCTTCATAGGTATAGGTAAAGGATGATGTCAATCTTGAAGCAAAAGAATATAAGAATGTAGATTTCACTCCTATTCTCTCAACCTTGTAACCTGGTTCATCCTGTTTCCTCATAAAAGGATTCAAAATAAGAGCCAGGGGTCTAACAATAAATGCCGGTTGCATAAAACGCAGATCAACATTATAGGGCTGTATCCCAGAATGACTGAGTATCAGGTTGAGGCGACGTGCGCCTCCTAAGAATGAAATTTTTAAAATATCAGCAAAGGCCCTGAATTTTTCTTCACTCCCATATCCGGCGCCAAATTTTGTGGTATATTTTGAGGCTTCTTTTACAGTAATTCGCACAGGTATGATATGCGGCTTTTTTTGATTTAGAATGGCCTGAACAGAAACGACCTGAAATAATCCCAGAGAATAAATGCTGTGATGCGTCGTGTCCAATAGGATTTTCTGATACAAATCGCCTGCTTTGAACTCAATTCTATCAATAATTAATTCTTCAGAGACATCCTTTACTTCAAAGATCTCTACCTGGCCAAAATAACAAAGCGGCCCGGAATTAATTCCCCAAATGATCTCTACTTCTTTCTCATCATCAGATAACAGAAGTTCAGGTTCAACTTTAACATAGGCAAAGCCTGCATTCAGAAAGTTATTCGTAATCTTTTGGCGATCCTCTTCCAGATAATCATCACAAAATCTTTCATTTTCACGAAGTTTGAGTTCGGGAATAAGTGCTCTAAAGAGAGAATCGCAAGTATTATTAAATGGTGATTTATCTAATTTGTTATGATGTTTTACTGCCGATATGGAGACAGGTTCATTTTCCTCTATAATGATCTTTAGGTCAAGCGATTCATTGGAATGATCAAGGTCACTATATTCAGAGCTTATTTGAACATATAGAAATCCATTTTGTTGATAAAAGAAAACCAGTTTATCCAGGTCAGCTGCCAGATAATCTTCACTGACAATGAACTTATCTTTTCTGAAAATTGATTTTTCGAACCAATTTATGGTAAAAAGAGACGTCTGACTTATTAACTCACTTTCTGAAAAAGTCTTATTCCCCTCGAAATATAGATTATCGAGGACATAACCTTCCTGACTATAAAGTTTCTCACCAGAAACGAGGAAGACAAACATAAGAACTAATACTGTAATTGAACGCATATGCGAATTTTGGATTTGAATTGGCCTTGAGGCTTGATCATTTGACATTTCATGAGTATCACTTTATTTTTTCATCTATTGTTAGCCCCAGTCTCTGAGCCCTCTTCTTCCACTGTTCTCTGGCCAACTTCTGCATATCCTCAACAGAATCTGTTTCATCCACAATTTCCAGACCAATCAAAGTTTCAATCAGATCTTCCAAGGTTACAATCCCGAGGGTTCCACCATATTCATCTATGACGAGGGCAATATGCTCTACCTTTCTGATTAGCTTCTCAAAAAGCTCATCCAATCCTAAATCTGCGGGTATGGCCATCAGTTCTCTACGGATCTTCTTTAGATTCGTATTTTCTTGTCCTCTGAGAGCATCATAGAAAAGATCACTGCGAAGCACAAATCCGCTTATTTCATCAAGATCATTTTGATAGACGGGAATGCGTGTAAATTGTGGTTTCTCATTTTTATCCAACACCTCTGATATCGTGAGATTTTCTTCAAGGGCAAAAATAACCGTTCGCGGCGTCATGATATCTGCAGCGCAAAGCTGATTAAAACGAAAAAGATTTTTTAGGATACGCGATTCATTTTCTTCAAGAACACCTTCCTGGGCTCCTAGTCTTGACAAGGCTATAAACTCTTCGCGGCGGATCATGACACTCTGTTTACCACTTCCCAGCATATTGGTAATTAACTCGGCCATTTTAACCAACGGCCACATGATCCAGATGATGGGAATGACAAGTGTAACAACAGAAGAGGCCAATTTTCTCCAATAAATTGCACCGAGGGTTTTGGGGATGATTTCAGAGATTACCAGGATAAGAAAAGTCAATATAGCAGAAATAACACCTACATAGGCATTGCCAAATACGGCTGTGGCCTGAGCCCCCGCACCCGCTGCACCAACAGTATGTGCAATCGTATTTAGACTCAAAATTGCAGCCAGAGGACGGTCAACATTATCTTTAAGCATCTTTAATCGCTGCCCTAATTTTTTGTTCTCCTGTTCTGTTTTTGCTATAAAAGGTGGAGAAACACTGAGTAATACTGCTTCCATGATAGAGCAGAGAAATGAAACGCTGAGTGCGAGGGAGATATAAAATATTAAGAGAGCCATATAAGGTGTCCTTTGAGTAGAATATAGGATTGAGTGAATTTGAAGAGATATTAGGGAGAAATAGATTATAATGTCAAATGACAAAGCTTAAATGTCAATTAAATATTAAAATCCTTAGGTCAATGTACATTTATTTTGCATTGGGCATTGGGATTTCATTTGGAATTGGTTGGAATTGGAGATTATATAGTTTAATGTCAACATCTGAATATCAATGAAATATCAAACTTCCATTCATCATCGAATCCCATATCTCATATCCGGAATCCCCAAATCCTAATTACGAATTTCTATTAACTCATCGGAGTAAAATCATTTTTTTTGATGAAAAATATACTGATGATCTTAAAACGAGTACATAGAGACCGCTGGCCATATCCATATCCGCCTCATTTTTACCAGTCCAATGTATCTGATATGTGCCCGGATTCAAAGTACCATCAAATAGACGGTTAATGATTCTTCCAGAAAGATCATAGACGGTAATAAAAAAACGATTTTGATTATTTATACCATCAGGGATATCAAATCGAATTGATGTGCTGGCATTAAATGGATTTGGAAAATTATTATATAATTTATATTGATTGGGCACGGTCTCTGCATCCACAAGAAACAGATGATCGTTGATAGACAAAAGTATTCCACTAACAGGACCAGAGTAACTTTCTTTACCTGAATAATCTACATCAACAATTTTATACCAGTAAGTCACATTTCTGGTAACATTCTTATCAAGATACTCATATATTCCTCCAGTTGAATTATTCCCCTGACCAAGCAAATCATCATTATCCTGAAATGAAGCAATTTGCATATAAAGACTATCTCTAAAGACACTCCTCAAGATCCTAAATCCCATGTTATCTACTTCAGATTTTGTTTCCCATTTTAACATGATAGAATTAGTGCTCACTTCTGTCTCGAAGAAAACGAGTTCTACAGGCAGGGATTGATCCCCATCTAGATAACCGGGGGTTGCTTCCTCAAAATAAGAGTCACGCCACAATCCAATTCCGAATTGATAGGATCTTAATTCTAAGCCACTGACATTCGTTTGTGTATCATCAATGATAGTCCCATCTTCCTGGTCAATGATGCCATCAAAGTAGCGCAACTGCCAGCGACTTGGCTGTGCACCAAATATCAGATCCGCAGCATTAAAATGTATCGTCTCTGGATCTAAATGCCAGTAATCTGCAAATGTTGTGACATCAGTATTTCTACCAATAAGGAGAAATTGTTTTGAGGGTACGATCACTATCTGAGCCATCCCACACCTCATCCTTTCCGATATCATAGATTTCCTTTATATATCCTCTCCAGTGGAGTTTAACCAGTTTGAATTCTCTTAAATTGATGTCGTAGGGGGCACCATTATAGATCTCTAAAAATTCACCATATTCTTCATCAGCAAATGAAACTTCACTAATAAACAATTGTGAAAGTTCAGGGTGATTTTTTATAATAATCGTATCACGGGCAATCGCACCCTCATTATCAGTAACCGTAAGAACTACATAATATTTTCCGGCGATATTGAAATTGCGAGTGACCTGTGATGATGAAGCTGTGGTACCATCATCAAAGTCCCAGAGATAACTCTGAATCATCCCATCTATGTCGACACTGCCCTCAGCAGAGAAGGCTACCGATAGGGGTGGAGAGCCCTCAATAATATTAGAAACCGCATTGGCACGTGGGGGAATATTTAGATTATGTACTTCAAGATCAAATGTATCGGTTGCAGTTAAGGGAGGCTTCCCACTATCTGTTACAATAATCTGAATCGACAGATAGGTTCCGGCATCCAAATAGCGTGGTGTAAATCGAATTGTTCCTCTACCATTACCGCTATCAACAAGTTGGGCAAATGAAGGTAGATTAACCGCGCTTAAACTGAGATAGTGACCATTGACATCCGAAGCGGTAATGGCAATATCAAGGGTATCCATTTCATTCATTGTAATATTTTCAATAGCAGAAATTTCTGGTGCGATCTGTGGAAATAACACGTAATCACCATATTCGCAGGTGGTCATGTCTTTGTGAAAAAGTTCAATTTTATTAGGATCTTCAGGATCAGCAGGATCAAATCCGAGCGTAAGTAAAGCTGCATCGGTTTTAATAGTTTTAATTGTCCTGTTATTCAAACCATACTGTGATTCTGGGATTGTTATAATATTACCAGAATTAAATCTCGACATGATAAATTCATAGCGATTACCGAGTTGTACATGTGCTGTTCGGTCAACAAAAACCGCTGCATAAGCATTATCTGCTGAGGCATCGATAATTTCAGGTTCTACTGGCAGGTTGGCATCATAGGGAAACAGGATTGATAAAAACTGCATATTTCTCGCCACCATTCCAGCGCTAAGTCTTTTATGGTTTTTAACACGATGCATCCCATATCCATTATCATGTATATAATCGTTGAATGATAGAGTCAGATTTGAATTTCCTCCATTGGTAGTAATGAAAGATTGTAATACAGCATCCTCCTGGAGCCAGCGCACCCCATCAGGCCCACTCACCGGATTTGTATCGTTACCATGAAGTAAAAATTGATAGACTTTTGTACCGGAGCCAGCGATCCGATCTTTAATAATAAAATAGCGATCATCATAAAAAAGAAATCCCCTTCTTATAAAAGTATCTCGATAGTTGGTAGCAATTCTGACATAATCATAAAATCCACCTGATTGAATATTTTCAATATTGGCTGTAGTTGAGTTTTTTGATGGGCCGAGACCCTGTACGAGTATAAGATTGTGATTATAAGGATTATTAACCTGATCTTTGTCATTCCAGGAAATATACCCGGCATCAAGTGCTAAAGTGCGTCCATTATATCCTAACAGAAAACTGCTGTTATCATGCTGGGTATGAGTATCGCGATGATAGTCTGAAGAACTATAGGCATAGTTTCTCGCCGACACATGCATATAAATATCCTTTAATCCCCAACCACTTCGAAAAACAATATTGCCCGTATTCGGAAAGACTTGAAGATTACCCCAATTTGGAGGAGATTGTTCAACATTATTGCCTGCGACTATAAAGTCTGCTCGGCTATCTGTGTAAGCTGTGAGAGACAAGTTGAGAATTGCATTATCCCCGATGGTCGATTCATAGGATGCGAGTGGCCAAAAATAAGGACCACCAGCAATAGCAGTTTCAGGGAAATAGGTATCATTAAATGTGTTCGCTATGCCTGGAACGCGGCCTTCCGGTTGGCGAATTTTGCTAACCCAACCCAGGATATCCCAGAGATCTGGTTTGCTATCATTTATGCGGCCATACCAGGGAGAACGTAATGAATAGTGATTACCCGGGAATGTTGAGTATGACTCAATCCAATCTCCATAGGGTTCACCGGCATTATTCATTTGAAAAATTTCGCCAAAATTCTTCATTGCCTTGAAAAAAGGCAGCGCATGTATAAAGGCATAACGTAAATAATGCGGTCCCTCATTATATCCCCCATCCGGAAAAACCTGATAATTATAGAGAACCGTATTTATATTTATCATGCCATAGCCAATCCAGGCGGTTGGCATATAAGAGCGGGCATCACGATCATCGAAATCACCATCATCACACCCCCAATCGCCAAATAAGATACCTGCCATCCCCAAGGCTGCGCCAGTCATGATACGATGATTATTATAAGCATAGGTAAAACCAAAATAATCTGCCATAAAATAGATGTTGGAAGCAAACTTAATCAAGCGTCTTGCGATGCTCTCCTCCCAGACACGGTTTCCGCCAATTGGTCTCAACATATCATATGCTTCCAGATAGCATATTAGTTCCCGGGAGCGGTATTGCAAATCATACAGCTCATCTAAATGCTGAGCAGTAAAAAGCAAATCTTCAAATGGATTGAAGGGTCGCGCTTGATCCGACCAGGCGGAATTCACAAAATTACGTAAATGATCCAGCGCTTGTTCTCTAAAAATATTTCTCTCTGATTCCGACAATTCATATAGTTCACCGGTACCGCCCTGCGCACCAATTCCCATAAGAGCAACAAACGCTTTATTTTTTGCTCTTATGGCGCGATCCATGCGATTATTATAGGTGGATCGAAGAGCATCTTGATATATCCCACCTATATAGCCACCCTCGCGATTTAAATATGTGTTGGAGTAAATCTGGCTGAAAATATTATTAGCCTGAAGAATTCTGGCTCTTATCTCTGTCACTTCCGCATCACTCATGATCAATAACCGATCTAAATTTCGATATTTATCATGATGCCAGTGCCCATGCGATATTAAGGGTGGCGGGACAGGGTTTGCAGCGTTGACTGCGAAATTGAAAGTCAGAATATTGAGTAGAATTAAATATATGAATGTTTTTAGATCATAGTTCATTTGATGGATCTCTTCCTACAAATTTCAAACGATTATTGATCCTCAAAGATTTCATTTAATTTCACTTAGAGTTGAAATTGTAGAAGTAAAGAAACGGACTGTATGAGTCTCTGGTGAGAAATATAGATTAAACTAAAAAGAACGCGGCGATATGGCAAGATATATTTCAAGAAATATTTCTCTCACAAAGAGTTCTTCTATTTTTATGTAATTACTTATTTATATCACTTCATGTTTTATTGATAAACGCATTTCCCCTAGCTGCCTCATTAAATAAGTCTCAATTCAGGGAGAAGTCCCATAGGATTATTTCACTAAATTTGATTCCATGAGCCATATTTCAAAATATTTATGCAAGCATGACATTGAATGTTTTCATGTAAATCAGTAAATATGAGGTAATATTTTACCTATATGGAGTAATATAATGGTGCTTCCAGAGTTGAATTGTGTTTTGGCCCAGAAAGTAGAAGTAGCCCCCGGCTTAATCATTATCAGGGTGGTACCGGAGGGTTGGGAATTGCCCGAATTCACCCCCGGACAATACGTGGTGCTCGGATTACCACCAAATTCACCACGGTATATGTACTCGGACCCAGAACCAACACCTCCAAGGGAAGACAAATTAGTACGTAGAGCGTATTCAATCGCCTCAAGTTCTAAAGAGAAACAATACGTAGAGTTCTATGTACGCCTGGTCACTTCTGGTTCTCTTACCCCTCGTTTATTTGCCATGAATATCGGTGACAAATTATGGATGTCTAACAAGACCAAGGGTATGTTTACCATGGATGAAGTGTCTGAGGATCTAAATATAGTCCTTTTTGCTACCGGCACCGGGGTTGCACCATATATGAGTATGCTTCGCTCTAATGTCATAATTCAGGAAAAACGAAATTATGCTGTAATTCACGGCGCTCTAAACTCCTGGGATTTGGGGTATAGATCTGAACTACTTACGATAGAAAGACTCTGTCCTAATTTTCATTACATTCCGGTAATTAGTGAACCTTCTAAGGAGCCAATTCCGTGGGGAGGCAGGATTGGATTTGTACAGGAAATATGGAAAGAAAAAGTTATTCAGAATATGTGGGGTCACGACTCATCTCCAGAAAACACGCGCATCTTTTTATGTGGCCATCCGGAGATGATCCGGGAAATGGTAGAACTCTTAGAAAAATCCAATTTTCGTGAGCATACTAAGTTAGAGCCAGGATCGATACATATGGAGAAATATTGGTGATTAGTAATTTGAAATTAGGTATTTAGGGGGATTAGGAATGGAATATAGTTAAAATCTATGTGATTTGAAGTATTATAATATCCACAAGTAAAAATCAATCCAATTCCCAATTACTAATTACTAATTCCACTTAACTTATTCATCCTCAACAATCACAGCCGTACCATAAACCATAATTTCTGCAGCGCTTTGCATAATATAAGACGTGCTGAATCTTACCCCGACAATTGCATTAGCACCTAATTCTTCAGCAGTAGCAATCATCCTGTCCACAGCCTGTTCGCGGGATTCTCCAAGAAGTTTTGTATACTCCTCAATTTCTCCACCTACCAGATTCTTTAAAGTGGCGATAATATCCCGCCCCAGATTTCTTGCCCGGATTGTATTTCCTTTGACCAGACCAAGCGATTTAACTAATTTTTTGCCAGGAACCTCATTTATTGTTGTCACTATCATCTTTTCACCTCTCTGTATTTATCGATCCGTTTTACCAGTAATTTTTCGCGCAATATGGAAACAATCAGAATAACCGAACCTATCAACAGAACAAATATCCCTATTTTTAGAAGCGGATTCATCTCCTGATCTGCAATCAGAGCGGAAAGTGCTTCCCAGCCTGCAAAGGCTAATACAATAATGGCACCAAGAGATATTAATAACCAACTAATGCCACGCTCCAGACGATTATAGACATTGGTCCAGTAATCATCCCAATAATATTCGGGTAATTTTTTCATTTTCATTGCGCTGGTCACCTCCTTCAATTTTTTTAACGAGGCATATTCATCAGAGCATCTTTTACAGGAATTAAGATGGTCTTTTACTATAATTATATCCTGTTCTGATAGTTCCCCGTCAAGCAAGGCCATGACCTTGACTTCAATCTCGTCACAGGATAGTTCATTTTTGATCATGCTAACTCCTCCAGAATTTTTGCCAGTTTTTTCTTTGCATAAAACAGTCTGGACATCACACTTCCCAGAGGAATATCTAATGTTTCCGAAATTTCTTTATAAGACATTTCCTGAAATTCTTTAAGAATAATTATCTCCCGATCATCTGCTTTTAATTTTGCTAAACCATTCCAAACAACTTCCCGCATCTCATGCTCTTCAAATACTTCATCAGGTTTGGCTAATGGAGAGATATAAAGCCTTGCACCAGTAGATTCTTCTGCATCAGAGAATACAACACTTCTTTTTTTAACACGTTTGTAATGATTGATAGATATGTTTTTAAGAATACGATAAAACCAGGTGTAGAAATTCTTGCCCGGCGTAAAAGATTTTATAGATTTAAAAGCGCGATAAAAGGCCTCCTGAGATAGATCCAGCGCATCTTCACGATTTCCAGTAAATAATAATGCCGTATAATAAGCGCGGTTTTTATACTTATCAACCAGAAAACGATAACTCTCGGTTTTTCCCGTCTGACATTCCATAATTGCTATTTGATCTTCATTCATTGTTCTATAGTAACCTTATACACGTAGGGCAATTATTTATTCAAAAAAATATACATTATGGATAAATATATCTTAGATGGAATTAGTTTATTTTAAGGTTGATGGCTATTGATACGACGTTCGAACCCAATGCTTGATACTTGAAAATTACGTTTTAGGATATTGACTTTAGATTATTGGATAATTAAATCTTGTGTGAAGATCAATATCCAATATCTAACAGAGAATAATCAACTAATGAATATAGGATTCATATATTTCACAATTCTCTCTTCTCTCGTCGCTCTTCTAAAATCTTTTCCACGCTCTACTCTTTACGCTTTACATGCTTTACCTTATCACTCTTATCAATTATCTGTTCAGGATAAGCTTTTCTCTTATTCACATATATGATAAGGCCGAGGCCAGCTGAGAAAAGGAGGATGCTGATAAACTGGGCCTGACTAAACATACCAAAAACTGTTTTGGGATTGGTTCTAAAAAATTCAGTAAAAAATCTTTCTGTTCCCATAAACATACCAAATAATCCAAATATTGTCCCCGGTTTAAAATTTCTTTTGCGTAACAACCATAACAATCCAAAAAGAGACATTAACAAAATAACATCATATAGCGGTGTTGGATGAACAAGTTCCATAGTAGGAACTACGCCATTGGGAAAAGACATGGCCCAGGGAACGTCAGCAGGTGGTCCATAGCAACCATCTCCTGAGAGAAAGCAACCCATACGTCCCATACCCTGGCCCATCAATAATAGAGGGCCCATAAGATCCGCTACAAGTAAAAAAGGTAATCCCTTCCGTCTGATCCACCAGACCACAGCCAAAAAACCACCAATCAGTCCACCATACCAGACAAGACCGGCACCAGAGAATACGGCCCCAAAAAAATCATCTTGTAAAAGAGCAGGATTCTCAATTAGAAAATATATTTTTGATCCGACAATTCCACCGACAATAGCTGAGATAATAATTGAGCCTGCTAATTCTTTATTTTTGCCCACTCTGTCGAGTTCCCGTTCAAGCAGATAACCGCCAAGCAAAAATCCTATGGCAGCCATCAGCCCATAACTATAAACCGTAATTGGTCCTATTGAAAATAATTCAGGATACATTCTTATCAATCTCCTCTAAATAATATAGTTAATCTGGCCCTTTAAATTTTAATAAGGACCGATTAGAAGTAACATATTTAATTAAGCTCATCAATAATAGATAATATACTTAATTTGCAGTATTATACCGCGCGTAATTTCACAAAATCATAAAATTAAAACAAATTTAAATTTGTGATTAACCATATACTTTAGATAACTTTATGTCTTTATTAAAAAATGATCAAATTTAATCACAGTTTGGAGAAAATATGGGAGATGTCCCAAGAACAGCTAATCCTTCAAAGGTTGAAGATTTAGCGATAAAAAAAAGTGGCGAAGCCTTGCGCTATGCCCCCATAGAAAAAATAAATGTCATAGTTGTAGATAACTTTCCGGATTTGGGGAAACTAACGGCTTTCCGGTTTTTGGAATGGGCTCAGAATAATGAAGGATGGACTATTTCCCTTCCTACAGGTAAGACCCCTGAACATTTTATCAAATGGGTGGCTCATTTACTTAATGGGTGGAACGAACCAGCGACAAGGAAACTTCTGGAAGAGAATGGTGTTGATCCCGGACATAAACCAGACATGAAAAGTTTTCATTTTATCCAGATAGACGAGTTCTATCCTATCAATACCGAGCAGCATAATAGCTTCTACTACTATGTAAACAAATATTACATCAAGGGATTTGGGCTGGATGCTCAGAAAGCTTTATTGATCAATCCCAATACAATTGGGCTATCAGGAGATGATTTACTGGAAACTATCTGGCCCGATCACCTGGTTGACCTGGAATTACGTATTCTCCAACCCAAAACCGCACATGAGGCGAGGCAGAAAAAAGTCTTAGAATCCGTCGATCAATTTTGTACAGACTATGAGAGCAAAATCAGATCACTGGGGGGGATAGGATTTTTTCTGGGAGGTATTGGCCCCGATGGACACATTGGTTTTAATGTAAAAGGATCAGATCATTATTCAACCACCCGACTCACCCCTACAAATTATGAAACACAAGCTGCTGCGGCTTCCGATCTGGGAGGAATCGAGATCTCGCGCAACCGTCTCGTAATCACTATTGGTCTTCAAACGATTACTTACAATCCGGACACGGTAGCAATAATAATTGCATCCGGAGAGGCAAAGGCTAAAATAGTATTTGATGCTATCCAGAGAGCTAAGGATAACGAATTTCCGGCAACTGTACTTCAGGACCTCGGTTCTGCTGCTTTTTATTTGACCAAGGGAGCAGCAAAGCTTTTAACAGAAAGAAGATATCTGCACATCAAACAAAATAAAGTGCTCTCCGAACAAGATGAATTACAAATCATAATTGATTTAGCCTTAAATAAAAGAAAAAAGATTGTTAATCTGACTAAAAAAGATTTTGAGAGCATTCGCAGCAGCAAAGAGTTATTGGGTAGATTTAATGAGGGCATAAAAACAAAACTTGTTCAGGTTGAAAAGGAACTTCAAAAAAGATTTAGTTCCACTCTTGAGATACCAAAAAACAAGACATTGCTCCATACAGCCCCCCACCATGACGACATCATGTTAGGTTATTTACCCTACATTGTACGACTGGTAAGAGAACAATCCAATACCCATTATTTTAATTATCTAACCAGTGGATTTAATGCCGTAACAAATTCACATATGTTGCGACTGGTCCAGCGGCTTAAGTGGTTTTTAAATAAAAAAGAATTCCGCCATTTAGCTGACTCCAATTACTTTGATCCCACAAATCTCATTGCCAGAAACCGTGATGTGTGGCTCTATTTAGATGGTGTTGCCGGTGATCATCATTTAGTTAGAGAGGAAGCGCAGGCCCGGCGATTGATGCGTAATCTAATCGAGACTTTTGAAGAAGACAGTGTAGACAATCTTCATCACCGGGTATATGAGTTAGAAAACTATTTTAAAACCCAATACCCGGGTAAAAAGGATCTTACTTATATTCAACAATTAAAAGGTATGACAAGAGAATGGGAAGCGGATGTTTTGTGGGGGTATTTTGGTTTTAGTTGTTCCTCAGTCTTCCATTCTCGACTGGGATTCTACAAAGGTGATATCTTTACTGAAGAGCCTACAGTTGAAAGAGATGTATTGCCTGTACTCAATAATTTAAAAAAAATAAATCCCGATATCGTAACTGTAGCCTTTGACCCGGAAAGCAGCGGCCCTGATACGCATTATAAGGTATTACAAACGGTTTCAGAAGCATTAAAGATTTATCGGGAGGAGACAGGGAGAAAAGATATTGAAGTATGGGGCTATCGCAATGTATGGTTCCGTTTTCATCTGGCTGATACAAATATGTTTATTCCGGTCACTTTAAATACATTTGCCATCTTACAGCATTCGTTCATGAATTCATTTGCTTCCCAGGCAGAGGCATCTTTCCCAAGCTACGAGCATGATGGACCTTTTGTTGATCTTGCACAAAAAATTCAGGTGGAACAGTATCAAAAGTTGAAAACTTTGCTTGGAAGGGGATTTTTCTATGAAAGTGAAGACTCAAGAACCCGTTCCACACGTGGATTGGTACTCTTAAAGAAAATGACCATGGACGAATTTTTCGAGAGATCTAGTGAGATAAAAAAATCTACAGAAAACGCATAAGGAATAAATAATGAAATCATATCGCAAAGAACTCTGGTTTAGTACCCAAAACCGCAGAGATTATATAAATATAACCCGTGATGTGGATGAATGTCTGCGGGAGAGTCAAATCAAAGAGGGTCTGTGTCTTGTTAACGCTATGCATATAACTGCAAGTGTCTATATTAATGACAATGAGAATGGATTAATTCAAGATTACGATGATTGGCTTGAAGGTCTGGCCCCCCATGAACCTATATCTCATTACCGGCATAACATGACGGGTGAAGACAATGGAGATGCACATCTAAAAAGACAAGTCATGGGGAGAGAAGTCGTTGTTGCTATTACTGATGGCCAGTTGGATTTTGGTCCCTGGGAGCAAATTTTTTATGCCGAGTTTGATGGAAGACGACGCAAACGGGTATTGGTGAAGATTATTGGGGCGTAAAATTGAAGAAGCCCAGTGGTTGGTTCACTCAAACGTCACATCAAACTGACAGGTTAAGCCCTTTGATTCACTGGCACAGGTGGTTTCAACAATTCTCACATTTTTGGCTCCACATTGCTCCATTCCACCTTCAATAAAACCCTGCTCACTCAGACATACACTTTTGTGAATTTGTTGGCCATAATCTATTGAAAGGATTAGATGCTTTTCACTGATCGATTGAATCTTCATATGACCAGAACCAATAAGATAGTCACGTAAACGATCATATTGGGCAAGAAAGTTGAGAGGTTCAGAATCGTCAACATATTGGCTGAAAAATCGATACATAAAATTTTCCGCCCCCCATTTACCCAGATTTTTAAATTCCCCCATATCCTCATTCAAATATTCATGCAATAAAATTTGATCTATCGTCGTCAGGAGACTATCCGGATAAATTTGTGCACCGTCAAGGGGCTGGCGTAGTAAATTCATCTCATCTGTACTGATTTTCTTTAAAAATCCCCGATACTCTTCTGCTCCATATTTCTTTTCTAAATACTCAAGACGGCTCATTAACACCAATCCTCTAATTGATGGCATAGAGTGGTCCACTCCCTAGTTAAAATACTTATCAAAGGTTTTGAACAGGTTCTCGATTAATTTTGTATTCGCACTATTTTTATCGATCTCTCCTATGGCAAAATCTCTCCTACCCCCTCCTTTGAGTGAATACTTCTCCCGATTTTCCTGAATAAAATTTTGAATATCATGGTCACTATCCCCATAGAGGCGCATACAAAAATTGAACTTTCCCTCTTCACGGCTGATAAACAAACAGGGCTTTTGATAAATTTTGCTCCAATTTTCTGAAAGAGATTTTAAGTTCTCCTTGGAAAAATCTTCTAAAAAGTAACAGCCTGAGGGTTCTGTAATTGGTATATTCTTTACATACTCAGATAACCACAAGTTATTGATTTTATTAATTTTCCGGCCAAGATCACGATTTTCCAGAACAAGTTGGTCAACTCTTTTTGGCAGATCAGGAAGAGAGGTAGTCAATTGAGATGAAAGCCCGAAAAAAGTAGAGTGCAATTCTCTGAAATAATGATATGCCGAATCTCCGATCTTTATCTTAATCCGAACATGTTTTCTGATTTTTTCTGTCCCTACAATTTTTATTAACCCGACCTCGGACGTAGTACGGACATGTGTACCTCCACATCCAACATAATCAAGTTCACCAATACTAACCAGGCGGATATTTTTATTTGTCGTTTTAATACTGCGCCGCAGATTAAATTCATGCAATTCTTCCTGCTTGACCCAGAATGGTTTAATAGCCAGATTCTGACGAATTATATCATTTGCAGCCATTTCCGTATCCTCAAGAATTTCATCAGTAATTTTTTCTGTCTCGAGCTCGATTAAAGTAATCTCTCTTCCCAGATGAACAGAAACCGTATTCAAATCATGCAGGTCTTTAAAACAAGCTGATAAAATATGTTGACCCGTATGTTGCTGCATATTTCCATATCGACTATTCCAATCCAATTCCATTATGACTGGTGTCGAAAGAGATGATTTTAATAAATGCCAAACAATGTCATTTTCTGATTGCACATCCAGAACCGGTATATTGTTAATCTGTCCCCTATCAGCCTCCTGACCTCCTCCTTCAGGATAAAAAATGGTATCTGCAAAGGTGTACCAAATCCCCCGCTCATCATTCCGTTGGGAGACGAGATCAGTTTTTAATTCAGTCTGGTAAGGATCAGTATAGTATTTCATTTTTAGAGACATGAATGAGTTATTTATAGGACATAATAAAAGGTAACTATAATTATTGTAGAATGAACGAACCCAAATGATTCATTTCTCGCAGAAACGTAAAGTGCGCAAATAAAAAATATAAGATATAAAATATAAAATATAAAAACATTTCACACATGGTATTGTGAAAGAATTTAATTCTATTTTATATTTTTTAGCCTTTATTTTGTATTAGTTTTCTCTGGGACTCAGCGTCTTTGTGTGAGCAATTATCAATAGATCAAGCTAAAAATCCTTGATAACTGATCTATAAAGGAAATCCTAATGAACAATGAAGCATCTATTTATTAAATCTGATAATATTCAGAATAATCAATCTCAAATCCCTCAGGAAAATATTCGCCGGTCTCTGAATTTAACAAATAATTCCCTTTATACTTTCCTTCTGAAATCATCTTAACAACTTCCACAAGGCTATCAACCTCTTCTTCCGTATTATACATACCAAAACTAACACGGACAGCCCCCGGAATAGTGCTTCTGTCATGGCTCAGAATCTTTTCTTCCAGGATTTTTGTTTCTTCAACTGTCACACCGAGGAGACATTTTATATAGGGGTGTGCACAAAAACATCCATTTCTGACACCGATCCCACCCTCATAATTTAAAATTGCCCCAACCTTGGCATGGGGCATATCTTTAACATTGAAAGAAATGACACCAAGTCGTTTATGAACCTCATCTTCACGTAATGCACCATAAAAAATCAATCCTGGGATTTGTTTTAATTTATGTAGGGCATAACGGGTGAGATCCGCTTCATGTTTGGCAATATTATCCATGCCAATTTCCTGGATGATTTTAAGAGCCTTAGCAAGTGCGATCGCTCCCGCTACGTTTGGAGTACCCGCTTCTTCTTTTTCCGGAGCATCCGTCCAATAAGCATAATCTTCAGACACCAGGTCAACCGTCCCTCCCCCAACAATATCAGGATCACCTTCCTTAAACATCTCTCTGTCAGTAATCAATACACCAAGTCCAAAGGGTGCATAAATTTTATGAGCTGAGAAGGCCAAAAAATCAATATGTTGCGGATGTCCGGGCGCTTTAATATCAATAAAACGGTGAGGCGCTAATTGCGCAGCATCAACCATGATTTTTGCATTGTTTTGATGTGCCATTTCGGCTATCCGATAAATATCGTTTATATACCCGGTAACATTAGAAGCGCCTGTTACAGCAATCAACCCGATTTTTCCTTTTTGCTCATTCAGTTTTGATTCAAAATCCTGCCAATCCAATCTTCCCTGATTATCTACATCTACATGAATGACCGGGCGACGGAAGCGCCATGGCAGATCATTGGAATGGTGTTCCATTTTGGTAAGCAAAATCACACAGTCTTCAGGTAATGGTACACGATGCGCTAATTTATTAATTGCCTCAGTCCCATTCTTCCCAAAAATGACCAGATGATCTTTTGGATCAAGGTTAAAGAACTGTGCAACAATTTCTCTCGCTTGTTCAAAATAATGTGTGCTAATAAGTGACTTAAAACCAGTTCCTCTGTGAATATTGGAATACCACTCCATAAATAAATTCAGCGATTCAAGAACCGGCTTCAAGGTTGGTGTACTTGCAGAATTGTCAAAATAGATATAGCGTTTTTTCTCGCCACTCAGGAGAGGAACCTGATGATCGATTCCGACGACCTGTTCTGCAATGTTATCTAGATTTAGAGGAATATGATTCATTTATTCTGTCTTTCTATAAACTTTTGATATACCAACTTATCAAGACGAACACAATAAAACTAATGATGGTCATAAGTGTCGATTTTTCGGCATTTAGACCTTCAGAAAAATTTGGTTTAGTGCTTCCCCCTTCAGGGTAAGCAGAAAGGCGTGGAAAAAACCTTGGTACATTGATCAAATAGGATTCGTATTTGCTGCAAAAGTGTCCCCGAGAAACGACTCTTCATATTTAACTATAAATGCATAAAATATAGCAAAAAAAATGATCGTCAGATACAGCAAATAAGGTAAATATGCGCCTGATAAAATGCTTGCGCCCATATAAAGTAATAGATTTCCAAAATAGATTGGATTACGAACATAGGCAAAGGGACCGTTTGTCACCAATTCTTTTGACTCAAGGAGGGTGGAGCGTGAAGAAATCCCTAAATAACTTGAAGCAATAAAACGTAATAATTCTCCAATTGCCATTAATATCAAGCCTAAGACAATTAGGTCTTCACGAGGATTTGCAAAAATTACGGCAAGAATATAGAATGGAATAGGTGCATACCCACGATATTCAAAAAGAAATTTTCCAAAGGTCAATTAGCTTTCTCCCTCTTAACTATACGGGTATGCTCGGCAATTTTTTCAAGAACTTTATTCGCTAATTGCAAAGCAGCAAAACCATCTTCCCCACTGACCAGGGGAGAAACACCTGTCTGAATACTCTCGATAAATCCAGATAACTCATACTTTAACGGATTAACATCAGATCGTTGTAACTTATTGTATTTTATATCTTTACGGTTGTCTCCTGCATTCGATCTGGCCAAGCGAAAACGCCAGGGTTCCATCCTTAAACTGTGATACATTTTTATCATCTATATAATAGATCTCAGAAAATCCTTCGATAAAATCAACCGAGATATATCCATTATTTTGAAATATTCTCATTTTACGCATTTTTTTGGTCGAGATCCTACTTGCGGTTACATTTGCGACGCATCCAGATTCGAACTGAATCCTTGCATTTGCAATATCGATTGTATTTGAGATCACACCCACACCACTCGCATCGATCTGTACGGGTTTACTTTTGACCAATGACAATATTAAATCCAAATCGTGGATCATCAGATCAAGAATAACGGCGACATCCGTTCCCCGCGGATTAAAGGAGGCAAGACGATGAGATTCAATGAATACCGGATTCATTGGTACATCGGACATGGCCAATACTGCCGGATTAAATCTTTCAATATGGCCAACTTGAATAATTTTATTCTTTTCCTTTGCTTTTAGAATAATTTTATTGGCCTCTTCTTCTGTAGCCATTATCGGCTTCTCTATAAAAAGATGACAATCTTTTTCCAGAGCACGTTCGGCCATTTCAAAATGAGTCGAGGTTGGTGTAACGATATTTACAGCTTCTACTTTTTCCAGGAGCTCATCACAATCGTTATAAGCCTTAATATTTAACTCACCTGCAATTTTATCAGCTTTATCATGATCGGTATCGTAAATACCTTCCAAATGCGCCGGTTCTACCTGCTGATAGAGTTTTGCATGGATTTTACCAAGATGACCAACTCCAATAACGCCAACAGACGTTTTATTCATTTTTTTCTCCAATTTCCTCGACACTTACAAGACGAAACGATTTATCTTCATCTGCATCGACAAAGATCAATTTTTTGTTCTTTGATTCATAATACCAAATTTCATAAGGTTGCGAATTATCCAGATAATGCTGCGAATCCACCCTGTCCGGTTCACCATAAAGTATGAGGGATTTGCCTCTATCCGTATCCCAACCTTCATAGTCTTCGGCACGGAATTTTTTATTCGCAGAGGAAACACGGTGATAAAATTCAATTTGTACCTCATTTAATGGTGTTTCCGGATCAGGATCTTTGTCCTCCCAAAATTTCTTAAACCACTCATCCTGCTCATCATCCGAATAATCGCCAACTTTTTGCCACTCATCCTCAGGTAGTATATATCGCATGGGTAAAAGAGCCATCTCCCGGTCATAGAGAAAAATTGGTTTTCTGTACCAGACAACAATAAACTTTTTTTCTATTACTTTTGAAAAATCACCAGCTTTTAATTGATACTTTAGGAGGTAATCGCCCTCTTGAAGGTTTTTCCTTTTAATAACCTCTGAATGACGCGCGTGATTTCCCTTAAAATCTAAATCATACTGTTCGCTCTTGATTAATGATTTCTCTTCTTCTTCAACACGAAATAATTCTGAAGTTAAGGTTGCACGACCGGGATCTGGAAGAATGGTTTCAAAGTATGGATAAATATCTTCGTTAAATTCAAGAGTTGTTTGATTCTCACCAACCACAATTTCTGCTGAACGACTTTTATCTTTTGTAATAAACACTATCTGCGAAGTAAAACTATCTGCGTTCAAGTCTGGAATTTCAAGCGCTCTTTTACTTTTAAATCCGTCTCGTGATGTTTCATCAGTCAATTCCAAAGTTAACACATATTTTCCTTGAGAAAAATCAGCAGGAAATATTTTAGAATTTAGATGATAATGAGTTCGTGAGTTTGTGATCTTAAAGTTTTCCTCGTGAACCTTCTCCTTCCAAAGATGAGAGTAAACGATCTCCTCAGTTTCGATATTTTTAATAAATAATGAAATATTATAACCACTGGTGTAGCCACTGTCAGTCCGGGTGAAGAATAATAGATCGTATTGAATATTTAACATAAAATTGATCTGAGGTTGAAGATTCTCCGGATTAATGGAAAAATAAAGATCATAATAAATTGGTGGCTTTACATTAACATCAAAACCATAAGGTGTGGGTCTCTTGCCTTGCATCTGCGCAAAAAGACTCGAAATAATAAGTAAGAGAAACAGTAGTATAATTATTCTTCTCATAACAACTCCCAAAATTTCAATTTAAATATATTGCATTTTCAAATCAAGGATCGATAATTATTTGTTTTTTGTTTAGTTGTATCAAAATTTCTATCGTCCATTTAACTATAAAAATTCAGACATGACCTTTTTTATTCCTTACTCTGATAATCAATTAAAGGTTCCCCTGTAAGTACCAATTTTTATAATTCTATAGACATGATTTATATTGAAAACGGGCTAACCACCAAGACAACTAAAGAGAACCAATTTAGAGACTTTGAAAAAAACATTTAAATTACCGAAATACCACCGTGAAGGGACTGTAAATTGTCATTTTAAATGACAATTTATTCTTTACTTTAATTCCCACATAAACTACCTTTTTTATCGATCTATAAGAAAGGTATCCATGAAACTTATTTTTATTACCCTAATGACGACATGTATCTTTGTTCTCCCGCTCTTTGGAGAGGAACTTTCACTAAAATTACAATCACCAAAAGTAATTCTGGCTAACATCCCAGTAGAGATACAACTTTCACTTATAGATCAAAATGCAGAGAGAGTTACTATTGATACCACTTTGCAGGTAAGGGGTCTATCGCATATTCAGAATGGACAGATTGACAAATTATCCACATTGGATTTTCATGCAGGTACGAGTGTGATTCCTACAGCAGTATTTCCTGAGAGTGGATGGAGAACCATAAAGTTCGAGGGTATAAACTGGCAATCCGACCTCAGGGTTATTCCAGGTTGGACGAGTATTCTTCCCGCTTTGTTTGCTATCGTATTGGCGCTGATTGCAAGGCAGGTATTGGTTGCACTATTTTTAGGTATTTGGCTCGGAGCCGCCCTCATTTATGATTATAATCCCTTTGCAGGACTTTTATATGCCTTAACAGATTATATCGGTGTGGCAGCAGCTGATCCGGATAAAATGGCCATTATCGTTTTTAGTCTTACGCTTGGTGGGATGGTTGGGGTCATCTCAAAAATGGGTGGCATGCAGGGAATCGTTGAGAAATTAGCATTAAAGGCCTCAACACCCCGACGTGGTCAGGTCGTTACCTGGCTCATGGGCATATTTATATTTTTTGATGATTACGCGAATACCCTAATTGTTGGAAATACGATGCGTCCTCTCACAGATAAACTTCGGATCAGTCGTGAAAAACTTTCTTATCTTGTAGATTCTACTGCTGCTCCCGTGGCGAACATCGCGATAATATCCACCTGGATAGGGTTTGAAATTGGTTTAATCGGGAATTCATTTGAATCTCTTGGAATTACAGACAATCCCTATCTTGTGTTTTTCCAGACGATACCCTACAATTTTTATCCCATTTTTGCCCTGGTAATTGGAATCTCAATTGCAATCACCGGCCGTGATTTTGGACCGATGCTTAGAGCGGAACGTCGAAGTTACCAAACAGGTCAGGTCCTTGCACCCAATGCAACACCTGTATCTAGTCTTGACAGCAGTGAAATTGTTGTTGACGAGGAAACGGATAAGAGATGGTATAATGGTTTTATCCCTATCGTTGTTGTCATGATAACAACCTTATTGGGTTTATGGTTCACAGGATATTCTTCGTTAACAGGGGAAGGGGTAAATTTAGAATCATTGGGGTTTGTTCAATATGTAAGTTTGGTTATTGGCGCGTCTGATTCTTATTCGGTTCTGATGTGGGCCTCGCTTTTTGGCAGTATTACAGCAATCATATTGGCAATGAGTCAAAAATTAATGTCCCTGGATAAATCAATTCTGGCTTGGGTTGGTGGTGTAAAAGCGATGGTCCTGGCAGCTCTGATATTAACCATGGCCTGGTCAATCGGTAATATTTGCCAGGATTTGAACACAGCTGATTATATCATTCACATAAGTGAGGGATTTTTATCGCCCTACTTTATTCCCATTTTGTCTTTTCTTATTGCAGCCCTGATCAGTTTTGCCACTGGAACATCATGGGGTGTAATGGCCATTCTAATGCCAATAATAATCCCTATTGCCCACCTCGTTCCCCAATCGGACCCGGCAATATCACTACTACAACAAGAAGGGATTTTATTGAGCACCATCGCTTCCGTACTTGCAGGCGCTACGTTTGGAGATCACTGTTCACCCATATCCGACACAACAATTATGTCCTCTATGGCCAGTGGCGCCGATCATATTGATCACGTTAGGACACAGATCCCCTATGCCCTGCTTGGGGGATTTCTTAGTATTCTGGTTGGCTATCTTCCCATTGGATTTGGGGTAAGTCCCTGGATATTGCTACCAATCGGCATCATTCTTTGTATTGGCGTGGTTAGATTATATGGTAAAAAGGTCATTGAGGACTAAAGAGATTAAGCAGATAATCATGCTCAGTTTTTTCAATATATTTATAAAGATAAAGTTTTCCCGTTATCCAGCGACACCGCCATAATAACCACTTTGAATTCTTATCGGGCCGTGAAATCAGAGGTCGTGGTATTATAGATGCGAGTCGAATCATCTCATCCTCTGACAACAATGATACAGGTTTTCGAAAATAATATCGGGAGGCGGCCTCCACCCCAAAGATACCAGGTCCGAACTCGATTAAATTTAAATATAAGTGAAATATACGGTTCTTAGATAGGACATCTTCCAGTTCTCTTGCAATGAAAAACTCCCGAATTTTGCGCCAGATAGATTTTTCAGTGTTTAAATATATATTTTTTGCCAATTGCTGGGTAATCGTACTACCACCGCGGGCAAAACGCCCTTCTTTCCAATTTTTTTTGATAGATTCTTCCAACTCTTCAACATCGATACCATCGTGTAAATAGAAACCTGCATCTTCACTAATACGTACCGCCTTTTTTAGCAAAACCGGAATTTGTTCAAAGGTGACCCAGTATTGTCTGACTTTATACTTTTTTCCTTCCTCCTGCGCTGTTATTTTTCGTGCTTCAATAAGCGCTGTTGTTTCTGGATTTGAGTTCTTTAGTACACTCACATCAGGCATCGTGATGAGAATATACAGGTAGAGGGCTGGGATGAGTAAAACCATCCCAATTGGAATATAAATCACCCACATCCAACGAAATTTAGTTCTTGCTTTTAAGTCATCTGTCATTTTTATAACCAGGAATTTTGCTATTCATATTCTAATCTGATTAATTCATGTGAGCTAATGTGATATACCAAAGTTATAAATTCCAAATAACGAATTAAGCAAAATTTTTTGCATAAGGAAATAGTCCAAAAACACCCCCTGTATGAATAAACAGAATATTCCTATATTTTAAATTATTTATTTTCATTTGATGTTCTAAACCAAGATAAGCTTTTGCTGTGTATACCGGATCAAGAATGATACCCTCCTGTCGTATAATTCTTTTTATCAGATCGACTTCTTCTTTGCCTATCTCACCATAACCGCCACCAACATATCCATCAATAATATGAATATCTTTTTCTTCAAGGACAATATTCGTCTTATACTTTTTGTCAAAATCTGTAATAATCGAGATGATTTTTTTTCTGAAATATGATGCATCATCGCAAACATTAACTGAGAATATATCTATCTTACTATTGTTTAAAAATTTACCGGCAAGAAGGCCGGCATGGGTACCTCCCGACCCCGTAGCAACTGCTATGGCCTCCACGGGCAGCTGTTGGTGTTTTATCTGATCTAATATTTCATAAAAACACTGACAATATCCCATGGCTCCTGTTGCATTGGATCCACCTTCCGGGATAACATAAAACTTTTTACCTCTTTTTGCTTGATTTCTCGAATCCATTTCCATCATGCCATCAATTTCCTGATATTCTTCCGCCGAAACATAATGTATGATAGCATTGGTTAGGAGATTAAGAAAATGATTGCCCGTCGCCAGATCCTCAGGGACACCACGAAGATACAAGATGCATTCGAGCCCCAATTTTTGAGATAAATAGGCTGCAGCACGGCAGTGGTTCGATTGTAAGCCACCACATGTGATAATTCCATCAGCGTTGTCTTCAATTGCTTCATTAACCAAAAAATCCAATTTTCGTATCTTATTCCCACTTAACTCCAGTCCTGTCATGTCATCTCTTTTTAGCCACAGGTTGTATCCACCCGGGGCATTAAGTTTGACGATCGGAGTAGGTACATTTGTAAAACCCAGTGAATCTGGTATGTGGAATTGCATAAATTTCTCCTACACTATCTGAATGAAATGAGATTTCGATGTTCTTTATTTAGGATTTAGATCTATTCAGAACAGGTTTAAAAGTACTTAAAAAATACAAAAATTCATATCAAAAACAGACTTCAAATTCATCTTTTCGGAGTACGGGTAACGATGTGCAGCAAGAGACAGCAAAAAAATCTATTTATCATCAAAACATAAATGAGATAAAAAGAAAAATGCCTCCAGGAGGAGGCATTTTGGTGAGGAACAAAAGAGGAATTTAGGTGCTCGCTTTTAAATAATGCAATTACGGTGCCAAAAAATATATATTTCCATAAATCATTGTTAATATTGGCCTTACAAATACCCCCTAATGATAATCATCAAAATAGAAAATGGTAAAGTGAGCAATAATTGTACATTTTTGATTTAGGGAAATTCTTCTGCCCCCTCATCAATCCATTGCTTGATACCCTGAATATACTTTGCTTCAAGTTTGGGTTCATACAATGGCATTCTTGGAACATTCAAAACTTGTCCTTGCAGAATATTGTATAGAAAACTCACCTCGGAACTACCTGGGATAATCAACTGCTGGTTCCCGGCAGCTATATGAGAAATCATAAGCTGGTAATCTGTCAGATCTAAACCACGAGCAGGTTCGAAACTACCGTGGCAACCATTTCTACTGCCACATTTTGTTATTAATAACGGCTGGATATGTTCGATATAATTCAGATTACTATCCGGTAGCGATATTTCCTTTTCCGGTTCCGTTGAATTTGTGTTACAGGCTATCGCATAAAATAAACTTATACCGAGAACAATAATCAGATAAAAGGTAAAACCAAATATTTTGTTGTACTTCTTCATATTTATATCCTGTCTTAATTTCTTATATCATTTGAGTCAACCATGGATGAGATTTCATTAAATATATATGATTTTTATCCTTCAGATCTAATTTAACCCGGTAAGAATAAAAATGTTTCACTTATTGAGCACTTACTCACGACTCTTATTGCAAACCTGCTCCTGTCGATAGTAATGTATATTACTTTGTTTCAATTTATACCTAAGGTTATTGCTTGTATTAATATATCATTTTTGTTAATTTTAGAAAATTAACGATTTGTCTCGCATATATCAATCCACAAGACTAAAATATTAAAGAAGGTTCTGAATTGGAAAAGACGTCTTTCCGGGTCCTAATTGTCGATGATCATCAGGAAATGCTACAGGTATTAAGCAAGTTTTTGCGTGAACAGGGCTTCGAGATTGAAGAGGCAATGAGCGGTGAAATTGCGCTTAAAAAGTATTATCAGTCCAAACCGGATGTTATTCTACTTGATGTAATGTTGCCAGGTATTTCGGGAATTGAAGTCGCAAAAGAAATCCGACTAAATGGCCGGCTAGATGAATACATTCCCATCTTGATGTTGACAGCAAAAAGTGAGATTAAAGATGTCATCCAGGGGCTTGAGGTTGGTGCAGATGATTACATCATTAAACCGTTTAGTTTTGAGGAACTCATTGCACGTATCAACTCGGCGCTACGATTCAAACAACTAAGTGACAACCTGCGCCAAGAATCCCACGAGCTTGAAAATGCAAACAAGCAGATTTATGATCTCAATCAGAATCTTGTCGATAAAAATAAAGAATTAAGAAAGAAAATCTATGACCTCAGAAATATATTTGATGTTTCTCTCGAATTGCATGCTATTCTTGATGTAGATCGTCTGATAAACTCAACTTTGCTTTCGCTCATCGGAAAATTTAGCTGTAAAAGCGCTGTATTTTTATACCCTGCAAAAAAGAATGAACAGCGTCTCTCTGTTCTGAACTCAAAGGGACTTTATAAAGCTGATGTAGAGGATTTAACCATTGAAAAAAGTGACGAACTCATCTCATATTTGCATAAGAACCAATCGCCACAATTTATTACAAAATTACCTAAATATGTCCTGAAGTCCTCGGGTACTTCTGCTTTGGCGGAAATCAACATTGAATTGATTTCTCCCATTACAACAGTCCGGGATCAGGAAGATGCGCTTATATGTTTAGGGTCGCGGGTAAATGAAAAACCCTATCAAAAGAATGAACTTGAAATTCTATTAACAATCAATAATATTGTTTCGACAGCATTATCAAATGCTTCATTGTATGACGAAGTCATTCAGCTTTCCTATACGGATGGTATGACAGATTTACATAATTTTCGCTATTTTGAGATGAGACTTAAAGAAGAGATCCTAAGACATACCAGAAATAAACAAGGTGTTTCTCTAATTATTCTCGATGTCGATCATTTTAAAAATTACAATGATACCCTTGGGCATCAGGCTGGTGATTTAGTCTTAAAACAATTAGCTAATATTTTAAAAGATACGGTACGTGAAAATGATATCGTCGCCCGATATGGTGGGGAAGAGTTTGCCGTCATCCTGCCCAGTGTCGGACGCGATGGTGTCATCATACTCGCTGAGCGTATCCGTGCTCATGTGGCTGATGCCATCTTCCCTGATGAAGATGTACAACCTCTGAACAGGATTTCAGTCAGTGTTGGAACCGCATCTTTGCCTATCGATGCAGAAGACTCAACAGATCTTATCTATAAGGCAGATACAGCATTGTATGCTGCCAAGCATGCTGGGCGTAACTGTGTCAAACAATTCTCAATTGAAATGACCACCTCGTCATGAGAATTGGAATAACCTGTTATCCGACTTATGGCGGAAGTGGTGTAGTTGCGACTGAACTTGGGAAAAGATTATCCGAGAGAGGCAACGAGGTTCATTTTGTTTCTTATGCCCTTCCCTATCGTCTGACAAATTTTGCCTCAAAAATATTTTTTCATGAAGTTGAAGTTATCCATTATCCTTTATTTGAATATCCACCCTATAGCCTCGCCCTGGCTTCTAAGATGGCCGAAGTATTTGAATTTCAAAAATTAGATATCATGCATGTTCATTATGCTATCCCCCATGCGACGAGTGCATATCTGGCCAGGCAAATTTTAGAAGATAAAAACATCAGATTTGTAACAACTCTTCATGGAACTGATATAACTTTACTAGGCGGGGATCCCTCATTTTTTAAAATTACAAAATTCAGTATCGAACAAAGTTCAGGTGTTACAGCAGTTTCTGAATTTTTGAAGAATAAAACAATTGAAGTTTTAAATCCAAAAAAAGAAATTGAAGTTATTCCAAATTTTGTTCCATTCGAGTTCGGCACAATTAAGACGAATAAAGAGATCCGTCAACGATTTGCCTCCGATGATGAAAAGATTTTAATTCATATTTCAAATTTTCGCTCACTCAAACGGGTTACTGATATCGTGCCAATAATTAAAAAAGTTAGTAAAAAGCATAGAGTTAAAATGTTGATGGTTGGCGATGGTCCTGACCGATATAAAACAGAAGAGCAATGTAGAAATGAAAATTTATGTGATAAAGTTATTTTTCTTGGTAAACAGGAAAATATCTCAGAATTATTATCTATCGCTGACATTGCCCTAATACCGAGTGAATCGGAAAGTTTTGGACTTGTAGCACTTGAAGCGCTGGCCTGTGGTACTCCATGTGTCTCCACAAATGCCGGCGGTCTGCCAGAAGTTAACCTTGATGGCAAGACAGGTTTTACTGTGAATATTGGTGACATTGAAGGCTTTGCCGAAGCCATCGATGTCATTTTCTCAGACAATAAATTGGCAAAGGAGATGGGTAAGCAGGGTATGGAAATTGCCACCTCCAAATTCTCACCTGAAATAATTGTTCCTAAGTATATTGATTATTACGAAAAGATATTAAGTGACTAGTCAACCATTAATAGTTGCTCACAGGGGAGATCGCGCCAAAGGGATTGAAAATACCATTGATGCCTGCGAAAAGGCCATTGTGGCCGGTGCAAATGCGCTCGAAATTGATATCCGTCAAACGAGCACAGGTGAGATTGTAGTATTTCACGATTTTTCCCTAAAAAGAATGTTTGAGATGCAAGGTTACGTGGGTAGGACACCGTATGAGCAGCTCAGAACCTATCCATACAAACAATCTCTGGGAGTAGGAAACCCGCAATATATTGAAACATTGGATGATTTTTTTGAACATTTTGGTAAACGGGTTCCGATAAACCTCGATGCTAAAACGATTCACTTTTTTGATTTTAAATTTGCACATAAAATCATAAATGCAATCAAAAAACACGATCTAATGGATTCAGTATGGATCTCATGCTTCAATCCATTTCTTCTTCAGATTATAAAACTTATTAACCCAAATATCAAAACTGGCTATCTATTCCAACGTATGACCTGGATGCACACTTTCTATGATCTAATAACCTGGACTGACGCCTGGCATCCCCATTTTAGAGTTGTCAATGATAGTCTGGTTAAAAAAGCAAAAAAGTACAATAAAGAGTTATATGTTTGGACGGTTAATGAAGAGCCAATACTCACAAAAGTACTGGAATATTCTGTAAATGGTGTCATTACAGATAATGTAGCATATATTCAAAAATCACTAAATATCTGAGCATCTCGTCATATTCAGTTTTTGATTATTTTATCCATCATTTTTCTAAATACTTCATAATTTTCTCTCCCCCATAAACAAAATATTACACGTTGGGGAATAAGATGAGTTTGCAAATAGACCACGACCGTATTGATCATGATTCGTGCACAGCGATCAACCGGAAATCCGAAAATACCTGTACTTAAAGCGGGAAAAGCAATAATATTTAGTTTAGCATCTGAAGCAATTATTAGAGAGTTTAAAGTCGCGTTTTTTAATTTGTCGTCTTCTTCTCCCTCTCCCCTTCTAGGCCCAACAGCATGAATAACATACTGAGCGGGTAAATTCCCCGCGTTTGTTAAGACGGCCCCACCAACAAAGGTTCCCCCAATTAGATCGCATTCCTTCTGGATCGAGGGTCCTCCTTTTTGTTTAATTGCTCCGGCAACACCACCACCAAGCACAAGCTGGGAATTAGCCGCATTCACAATAGCATCAACAGATAGGTTGGTGAGATCATCTTCAATTAATTCTACTATTCCTTGAGATAAGTTATAGATCTTTTTCATGGAAACCATTAATTCTGATAGCAAGTATGCGCTTTATTAACGATAAGTTATGATGTAATGTCCTAGCCCGGTAATGACCCGGAATTTTCACTCTCATTACGCATTGCCTCTTCAACAGTGATATAAACCGGAAAAATTTTATCCATATGCGTAAGTGCGAAAGTAACTCGAACATGGGGATGAAGACCGACAATGATAATTTTACCACCTTTTTCTTTAATCAATTTTACTCCAGCAACAAGTGACCCTAAGAAAGAACTGTCAATAAATTCAACATAGCTAAGATTAACAATAATTTTTCCATTTCCGTGATTAATCTCTGAAATGATTTTCTCTCTCATTTCAGGTGCGAGATCAAGTGTAGCTCTTCTCTTATTTACTTCTATGATTAAAAAGTCACCTCTGAAATCAGATTTAAGATCCAATTTGGCCTCCCCTTTTACGGAAAATATAATAAGCGGATATTCTCTTTATATGTTGCCTGAAATGTTTATCTGCAAACCACTTTATGAAGAGGTTTTGACCAGCTAATGAAACAATAATACATAAAGATTATAAAAAATGAAAATGTTTGATAGCAATATCAGAAGTTTTAAGAAAATTAGCGAACGGATTGGGAACGGCTAAAATTTGCAAGTACAATACAAATTCGATCCTGGAGAAGATTTATAGCTGAGGTCGGAATCAGATAGTTATTTACTAAAATTGAGAATATAAAGGTTTCTTCATCAAGCGACGTGGCATACCCTGAAAGATTGCGTACATGTCCAACATAGCCGGTCTTGGCATTTACCCGACCCTGTGCCGGGGTTTCAACCATTCTGCGACGCAAAGAACCATCTACCCCACCGATGGGGAGTGAATCATGAAAATATGGGAAATAGTCACTTTTAGACATATAACGCAGAAGCAATCCAACACTGTATGGAGAAATAAGATTAACGCGTGAAAGCCCTGACCCATCATGCATAAGAAATTCACCGGTTGAAATACCCATAGCAGAAAGAGTACTGTTTACCACCTGAACCCCCTCATCTGCTGTGGCCTCTGTACCGTATTCAGCGGCGAGTGTAATTAAAAGCTGTTCAGCATAGAGATTTTGGCTTCGTTTATTCACAACCTTTATTATCTCGGTCATAGGTGGTGACTGATGGGTAAATAGACGCGACAATTGATCATATTGATAATACCCTTTTTGTCTGTTAGTTTTTATAGTCCCCCTTACTTCTATGCCCTTTTCCTCAAGCACTTCCTTGAGCACAAAGACAAAGTATCTTGCTGGATCATCAACCGAAATTGACTCTAAATATTTTGGTTTATTCCGGGGAATATGGTTCTGGACAAGTAGTACATTTTGCATCCGGGGACGGGTTAAAAATAATGTGCGGGTAGAATCCGGGTCAACCGTTAAAGCCTGGTTCTCAATAGTGAAATATTTTGTTGGTGGTGATAAAGTTACCAGTGGGGGTTCCCCTGAATTTTTATTAGACGTCACTGTTACATCAATACAATTGTCATTAAAAGATAATGCACTAATTTGGGCAGAATACCAAAAGGGTTCATCATCCCATTGCCAACCATATCCAAGCCGATCCGTCTGAAAATAGGATTCATCCCCAACGATATCACCATTAATAACAGTAATTCCTTTATCAATTAAACTATCTGCCCAGGAACGAAAAAATGTTAGCGGGTCACCACCGCTAAACCTTGGTGCAATTGTCGGATCTCCCTTCCCCCTAACGATAAGATCGCCTTCCAAGACACCGCCTTTAATCGTGCTATTAGTAAACACCGCTGTTTTATATCTAAAATCCGGTCCGAAACGGAGTAATGCCGTTGCCGTTGTAAAAATCTTCATATTTGAAGCAGATATAAATAATTTATGCTCATTTTGAGAATAAATAGTTTCACCATAGTCAACAGATTCAATATATACGCCGACCTGAGCATTGAAAAGACGAGGATCTGATATAAGAGAAGTGATTTTTGCTGAAAGCGCATCTAAATTCGATATATTAACTGAATGAGGAGCAACTTTAGATGTGGAAGTACAACCAAAGACACAAACAATAAAGGTTATTAAAATAATTAACAGATACTTACTAACCGATACCTTCCTGGTGGGTTGTCTGTGCATGGGGTTTGTAGGGTTAAGTCAAATAAAAAAGGGCGGTTATACCGCCCTTTTATTTAGTTTACAGCTTCTTTAAGGGCTTTACCAGCCTTAAATACTGGCGCTTTACGGGCAGGTATATTAATCGTTGCACCGGTCTGCGGATTTCTTCCTGTGCGGGCACCACGGTGACTAACGGAAAATGTGCCAAAACCAACCAAAGTAACACTGTCACCTTTTTTTAGAGATGATTTTACACCATCAACAAATCCTGCTAAGGCTGCCTCTGCATCTTTTTTTGACAAACCTGCCTGATCAGCGATAAAGTTTACTAGTTCTTGCTTGCTCATTAAGAATCCTCCTATAAGTGAATTTGAATTGTTTTTGTAATTAATTTCAGATGATTTAGATAACTTTGAATAAATAAGCAATTCAATTGTGGAATGCGTAAATTTCCCAAATGGTAGTCTAAAAGTCAAGTAAAAAGTGGGTTATATTAAGTTTTACTGCGGTTAAGAATGTTTTTGCAGATAGATAATCAATCGGTAAAATTTAAAATCTATTTTCGTTTTATCTCTTTGTTTAGTATTTCCTTTACAACATTTTCCAAAATATGATGATTTTTATAATATCCATTTTTTATCCTTAAGCGGATTAAATCTAATTTCTGATCCTCGAAGGAATCTGGGGTTTCATTTTTAATCATTTTATCTTTTTTCATTTCTTTTATACAACTAAAATTCAAAGATTACATTTTTATAATCGGTGCTGGCTTATTAAACTTTAACATTCTATTAAATGTTTTTACCGAATATTATTAAATTTGTTCCTTTTCTTTCCCAGGTATAAAATTTCAAAAACAATAATTCTTTCAAATAGTAGCGACTTAGATAGTGCGAAAAATCTGTGAAATACCAGATCGATCGAAGTTCTAATTCACCCCATAGTACAAATACTCAAATTTGTGTCTCACTATAATACTGACCGAGCATTTTTGATCTTATCAAATACAAATCATGATTATGAAGAGTAGCTGAGGAAAATTATTCTAATCTGAAATGATAACGACATCAGGCGTATTAGTGAAGATTAAATAATTATAAGCACGCGATTTTATCGCGTCTGGAAGATTTCAAGGAGTGCGTAATATATTGATTTAGCTATTTATGGATAAAGGAAGTTCAATTATGAATTTATTACCGATCTTATTCTCGAGATCCAACCACATGTTTCCCTTATGAGCCTCTACTGCAAGTTTACAGAATGTTAACCCAAGGGCCCGGTCAACACGGGATCCACTATCTTTAATTTCTGCCTGGGAAAATTTTTCAAAAATTTTATCGTGATAGTTTTTAGGAATTTGTGTACCGCTATCGTGGGCTATAAATTGTACATGTTCAGATCCGCGCGTGGAAGTGGAGATAAGGATTTTCCCTTCATCATCAACATTTGTAACAGAAAAATTAATAATATTCTCCAAAACTCTCTCAATAATTGACTTATCTGCTTTAATTTCCGGCAAATCAGAATCAAGATCGATTACAATTTGTTTTTGTTCATTTTCAGGATAATCACTGATACGTAAAGCGATTTCTTTTATAATATCATTGAGACTGGCATTGTCTTCTTTAAGTTTAATAGTTCCTTCTTCAATCCTGGATATATCCAGGAGATTTACAACCATTCTTAGCAATTGTTGGCTACTTCGCTCAATACGCTGGGTATACTTTTTTAGAAATTCAGCAGAGAGGTTTTGCATGGACATTGACATCATTTGGAGATTACCCTGGATAACGAATAAAGGATTCTTCATGTCATGGACGATCAGGTTGATAAGATCCTCTTTGAACTTATCCATACGCAAAAGTGAAGCATTTTTTCCTGCTAATTCTTTATTTTTATATTGCAACTCGTCATGATATTGTTTGAGACGGAGTAAAGATTTTACCCGGGCAAGTAATTCTACATTTTCGAAGGGTTTGGAAAGAAAATCATCAGCGCCTACCTCTAAGGCTTTCACCTTATCCTGCAATTCCTTCAAGGCAGTCAACATGATAATTGGGATAAATTTTGTATCTGGTCTGTTTTTTAATCTTTCGCAGACCTCGTAACCATCCATCTTGGGAAGCATAATATCCAGTAAAATAATATCCGGATGCCCCTCGTCAACTCTTTCCAAAGCACTTAAACCGTCTTTGGCGGTAACCAGTTCGTAGCCCTGAGGCCGCAAAAAATAAACCAGAAGATCTATATTTTCCTGGTTATCCTCAACAATTAAAATTTTTTGATTTTTTTCGGCTGCCATAATATTAATTATTCTTCATTTGATTGAAAGGTTTCTCACCAATACATTAAATCGCACCCTAAAACCACCGACTTAATAATTTATTATTGCTATCAGTTTGAAATATTGATTTTAATAAGTTGTATTTTGAAAACAATAAAGTCTTGTGTTTTGGTGTCTTCGTGGTATGAAAAAAGTAATTTAAGTGGTATTAATATAAGATATTTAAGTATTTAAGTGCAAATAATTTTAAGCCGAGGCTTGATAGGAAGGAATAAATCTGAGTATAACCGTTAAAATCCAATACTCAATATATGAAAATTGGATTTTAACGGTTATAATTTATATTAAGCATAGATCATTTTTGTTATTGACTTTTTCAGTTTCGTCATTGTCTCAGAATGAATTTGGGAAATACGGGATTCCGATACATTCAGAATTTTACCGATTTCTTTGAAGGTGAGTTTTTCGTAATAGTATAACGTAATGGCCAGCCGTGTTTTTTCTGGCAATTGTTTTACAGATTCTAATAATACTTTCCTCATTTCTTCCTCTTCTATAGTGTTATCGGCATATGTTTCTTCATCGACTTCTATCATATCATATAGATTTTGACTATTGGCATCATCGATTGGTCTGTCAAGTGATAGCATGTTCAGGCTGTTCATATCTCTTTTCCATGTGTTTAAATCACCTTCGTTAATACCAAGTCCGTTTGAGACTTCTGCATCCGTATAAGCACCGCTGAATTTCTGTTCTAATTCGACAGTTTTTTCTTTATACATATTAGTTTTATTACGTAATGAGCGAGGTATCCAATCGAGTTTCCTTAATTCATCAATTATAGAACCCTTAATACGTGGAATTGCGTAGGTCTCGAATTTTATGCCATATTCCAGATTAAATCGGTCCAACGCTTCTACCAGTCCAAGGGTACCAATGTGATAAAGATCTTGCTCTTCAATGGCTGGAGGATAGTTCTTGATCATTTTCCTGACAACATACTTGACCAATCCGAGATAACGTAGGGTAAGTTCCTGGCGAAGTTTTGGATTTCCCGTTGCTTTGTATGTTTGCCAAACTTGATCTGCGTTCGTGTTATACATGGTCTATATCCTCCTCATAAGGGTTTTAATTGATAGGCGAGTTTGAATATTCGCATTTATTGTGCCAAAAAATCCATGCCTTTTCATTTATAGCGCCCTAAACCTATATTTAACAATGTCTTGTAGGCATAAATATAATTCTATTTTTACTTTTTTGTGTCTAATCCTTACCCACTTTAGCAAAAATGTGACTGATTTTTCGACATTAAAACTGACGAATATTCGACACTTCTGCATATTTGATCGCATTTGAGATAGAATCAAATCAAGCAAATATCACCGATTTCAATTGGAATGATCAAGTTTATATCGATTATGCCGAGTATCATATTGAAATTGATCAAGCAAAAATAATCGAAATTATCGCATCAGCATAGTGAGGTGGACCATGCGGATACTTATAGTTGTTCTCTTATCTTTATTAATCATTTCTCCTCTCCTAGCCCAAGATGAGTCAGACAAGCCTTTGCCCTATCCATTAAATCAAAACCCGAATTTTTTTAATGGTGGTTTGGGTGTAACTTGGATAAATGGTATTAGCTATACTACCGTCTCAATAAGCCCTGAATTCACTTTCGGCAAGTTTGGATTAGGCCTCCGGATTGATTTACTCTTCAATAACGAAGAGAATTTCAAATTTAGGACAGTTGGTTGGGAGGATGCTTCTGCCATCGCCCGTGCCATACGATATATTCGCTATGCCCATAAAGACGATCCGGTATATATACGCCTCGGTTCTCTTATGGCAGCCAGGCTCGGTCATGGATTCCAAATGTGGTATTACAGCAATGAGGCAGAATATGATAACCGGAAATTCGGTTTAGCTTTTGACTTAGATCTGGGTGCATTTGGGATGGAATCGGTAACAAGTAACCTGGCTAAAATTGAAATTATTGGTGGACGTCTTTATTACAGACCCTTACATACCGCTGAGATTCCGGTTCTAAGTAATCTTGAATTCGGTGGAACTGTAGTCAGCGATAGAAATCCTGATAATAATATTGAAACAGATGATGATATAACTGAATGGGGTCTTGATGTTGCCCTTCCGGTAATTAAAGGTGATTTTTTTAAAACAACCCTGTATTTCGATTATGCAAAATTTATTGATTACGGTGAAGGCAGGGTGGCAGGTATCAATTTTGGTTTTCCTGATGCTCTTGGCCTGTTAAGTCTTGATGTAAGATTTGAGAGACGTTGGCTTGGCGATCAGTTTATTCCAAACTATTTCAACACCTTATATGAACTGGAAAGAGGGTTACCCGATGGTTATGATAAGCAAAGCCGGTTGGCTCAAATGACTAGATCCAGTGGATATTTTGGCGAATTGGCCGGTAATATCGCCAATATAATCAGGCTCATGGGAAACTATCAACAACAGGATGATATGTCTAACAGCGGTATTATGCATCTTGAGGCACGCTTAATTGATGCTCTACCAAATATTTTGCTTTTGGCTTATTATGATAAAACAAATATTCAGACATTTAAAGATGCATTTACCCTGGATATTTTTTCCCAGGCTGTTGCCGAAGTGGGCTATAGGGCCTATAGTATATTTTATGTTTCGCTCCGATATCGATGGAATTTTATCCAAATCGCTCCAAATGTATATGAGACACAGGAAAGATTTGAACCAAGGGTATCATTGATATTTAACATGTGATATATTATCAGGGGCGAACCCTGTGGGTCGTCCCTACCCAAATTGGTCCAATAATTGCGCGATTGATGATAAACGAGATTTAAATGACCTCATCAATCATTTATTTGTTAAAAGAATATATATTCACGCCTCTGACAGATGTACTATACCCACCACTCTGCCATCATTGTGATCAATTATTAACCGAAGACCGACAGATCATATGCCAAACATGCTGGGAGAGAATACCTCCCTTTGAGGGGGACTTAGATCAATCTCTGATAGAAAGGTCTTTCGACACTATCTATATCTTGTTTAAATATGAAGAGATTGTCCAGATGCTAATTCACCTGTTAAAATATAATCGCTACTTATCCTTAACCCATTACTTTGCAGAAGAGTCCCTTCTTCGATTTCCCCACTTGAAAAACAATAAATACGATGCAATCATTCCTGTTCCATTGTATAAAACAAGAGAACGCGAGCGGGGATACAATCAAAGTGAACAAATTTCCTTTGCCCTTAAGGCAAAATTCCAGATACCAGTTAAAAGCGAACTACTGCTGCGGAAACGCAATACGATTTCTCAAACAACAATGTCAAAAAAAGAAAGAGATCTTAATGTTAGAAATGCTTTTTATTGTCCCAACAGAATCTCTGAGAATGTAGTCTTATTAGTCGATGATGTAATTACTACGGGAAGCACCGTAGAAGCCTGTGTGACCTGCTTGAAAAACGCAGGGGTTGAACGTGTGGATGTATTTACCATTGCACACCCCCCACCAGAAGGATTAAAGTAGTTGTGAGAAAGGAATCTTAGTGATACGAAGGTAGGAAAAAACAAATAAAATTAAATCAAGACCATAAACAATCGTCGTTACCCAGGCGACACCATAAACACCATAAATTGGTATGATCAGTATACTTAGTCCGATCTTAATTGTTGGAATAAGGACAGAAATATTTCTGACGATCTTTCCATGCCTATTCGCCATTAAAAACATCGTAAAGGGTCTGCTCAACCCTGAGAGTCCGAACGCAATTCCAAGGGGTAAAAGGAGTTCGATCGCCGGTTCGTATTGCTCAGAAAACAAATAATAAATAAGATGCTTGCGAATTAAAAGAAATATTATAACAGAGCTGATTACGAAGATGAAATTTGCGCGAATGATTTTAGGACTGATGAATTCCACAGAAGCAAACTTATTAAATAAACTCGTGGCTAATGAGGTTGAAAAGAGAGATAGAGGTATTGCTAAGGTGAAGGCTAAAGCATAAAAAGCCAGTGACTGACTATCAAGGAAATATGAGACGAGAAACTTATCTGCATGTATTAGCAGCTCTCCCCAAATTATACTTACATAGATATGACGCCCATAGGCTTTCACTTCAGTTTTAATGCGCTTTGATTGTTCAGCAAGGTATTTCAACGATGGTTTAAGATATATCCATGCGGCAAGAAGAGTAAGAAGAATCCCCCAAAACATCATCTCTAAAGTAGAAGTTAATGTGAATTCAGCAACGAATATAATTAAAATTAGAAGCAGACTATATATAATTCTGGGGGCAATTGATAGTAAAGCGAGAATTTTAATATGACCTAAACCCCGCATGATACGAGAAACATACGCCAAAAGGACGTAAAGACCCAAACCATAGGCAAATTTTTGACAAAGGAAGCCTACTTTAACTTCAAAAATGCTATCGATAAATTCACCGAGAAGATAGAGAATTACGACAGAGAGAAGAGCAAAGAAGATGGCCCATAAAAAGCTTGCACCCAAGAGCCGACTTCTCACAGCCTTGTCTTTTTCAATAGCCATGAGTCGAGATGAGGCTTCAAAGAACCCAAAATCAAATAATGTACGACCAAAAAGTATAATCGTTGTAAAAAATGCCAATTGACCGTAGACAGGTACTTCAAGATAATCGGTATTAAGTCTGGCTATGATCCAACCTAAAAAAATATTTAAAACCATAGCCGCGTAAAAAAACAACGTATTATCAATCGATTCTCTTCTGGATTCCATATTCAGATCTTTCTACCGTTGTGATGTAAACCGAAGAGAAATATTATCTAAAATTTTCATAGATCTGATTCATTTTTTTTGCTTCTAACTCCCAATTAAGTTCTTTAGATGCTTCCCGTGCATTGACACCCCATTTGACCATTTTATCTTTGTCAAAAACCATTTCCATTACTCTTTCTCGAATACCTGCAACATCTTTGGGATCAACTGTCAAACCTACCTGATAGAAATCTATATATTCCTTAAATGTTTCGATATTGCTTGCGAGTACAGGGATTCCAGCCATGATATATTCAAAAAACTTATTGGGTAGAGCGTATGAATAATTAATGCTCGTAGGCTCAAACAAAACCACTCCCAAATCAGCCTGGGCAGTGGTTTGGATCAGGTCATCTGTTGGTACATATCCCAAAAAGGTAACTCTCTTTTCCATATTCTTTTTTACCACCATCCCTTTTAATTCATCCTCAAGTTCTCCGCCCCCAATCATTACCAAATGCATACCTTGGGTCTGAGAAAATGCCTCAAAGAGATTAACTAATCCTCGACCTGGTCTAAAATGTCCTTGAAATAATATTACCGGTTCATCTGTTTTAATTAGCGGCGCATCTCTGTCTGGTAGAGGCTCTATTTTGGGTAAATTTCTAATAACGACCACTTGCCTCAGTCGGGGATACTTTTTAAGATAGAGGGCGGCCAGGGGCGCAGAAACGGTAATTAATACATCAACCCAGGGAATAGCCAGATATTCAATGGCCATCCAAATCTTTTTTCGTAATTTATGGCGAATAAATATCTCTAGCCCACCATAGAATTCATGGGCATCATAAATTAGACGGCATTTTTTAAATAATGATAAAGTGACTGCGGACGGCAGTATCCATAGGTCATGACAATGAATAACTTCTAGAGGTTTATTAATGAGATATAAAAAAACTTTCCAATTAAAATGCAAAAATTTAAAAACACCTCCTTTATAAAATGGTGTCTTGAGAGCAGTAATTTCTGATCTTATTTGTATCGTTTCAGCCTTTTTATCAGGCAATTCCAGTGACACAATATTTACCTTGTATCCTGCCTCGATAGCACTTTCAGCTTGGTTAATTATCCGTCTTTCATATTCTATGGGATTTATAGTGATGTGGCAGATGCGCATTCTACTGTGATCCATTTGGCTCAAAAGGAATGGTTATGTTTTTATTGCGGCTTTTGATTATATAACAATTTCGCCCTTGTTTATTCACAATTACATTTTTCGACGTTTCTCCTAATTGGGCACCGATAACTTCAACGGCCAAGTGATTAATGCCATCCGGCAATGAGATTTGAACTATCTTATTATGGTCTTTATTGTTATTAAATTTAAGTTTTATGCGATCTCGCCTTCTTCGCCAGCTCAGATGTTCGGAAAGAGTGGCAACAAAAACTTTTTTCTTCTTCAGTCCATCCAGCAGATAATTCCATAGTTCTTCAAAAGGTTGCTTTTTTAAATTACTTGGGTGTAAAAGTGCAACCAACAATCCCCCATACGCTGAGTTGGCATCAACTAATATATCAATCATTATTTTTGAAGCCTCAATATTTTCACCTTTCTCTGGCAAATTATATTCAAATAAGTTCAATGAAAATTCGGTAAGGGAGAGAGGTGTATCGTTTAGTACATCAAATGTTTGGAACGGATGTGTCGTGCCAGCACGGAAGCCAGCCTTATAGTTATATCCGAGTGATGAGTCGTAAGTCAGGCCAGCCTTTTCGGCCAAAATCCAGAGCCGGGGAAATTTTGCCCGCAGATAGTGTTGTCGCATTCCTGCTATGCTGCTCCCTACTGCCGATTCCAGATTTTCTTTTTCCTCTCGATAATAATTTGGCTTATCGAAGGCAAATTTACTGGGATGTAAGGCTATTTCATGCCCGGTAGTTCTTAAATCTTTAAATAATTTTTTGAACTTTTTCGATGTGATATTATAACGAAAATGCCGTCCCTCCAACATTTTTGCAAGAAAGAAAAAGGTGGCTTTGTACTTCAGAGAAGAGTAGGTTGAAAGGAGTTCCGGAAAACCCCAGGCCTGATCATCTCTCTCCTGAATAGAATTATTTATCTCACTAGAAGTGACTTTATTGCCCATTAGACGATGGACTAATCCCTGACTTTTCATTAACGCACGTTCATACAAATGGACCCCACGTGTCAAATCAACATCATGGGTAAGAGCAACGCCAAAATCTTCCCCGCCAGGCCAGGGCAAAACACGAATCGCTACTTTTTTATCCGCTTTTACTCTTTGATGTATAATCTCATCAAAGTAGGCAATGAGTAAATCCACAACAGGAACATGTAAATTTTCATAGCGTGATAAAATAGATGACGAATGGTCTGTTATAGTTTCTTCAGTAAAATGACGCCATTTCTCCTCATAACGACTGAGATGATAGAATGAATTTAAAAAGATATCACAAGGTATAAACCAATGACCTGAACTACCCTTCTTATACAAAGTGCCCCTGGAATATTCTTTCCAACCCTTCAACAGATCATTCTTTATCTGGTTGCCAACCAAGGGTATACTGTAGTTTCCCCACTCAAAAAGATTGATTGATTTCTCAGCTGCATCCAGGTCGGATATTTGACGTGAATTGAAAATATTAATGATCGATCGAGACCATGTGGATTTAAGTTCCTGAAGAGGTAGATAAGAAATAGTTAATTGGTCATCGCCAATTTTATCTGGCGATAGAATGAACTGATAGGGGAAACCAAGTCTCCTGGCAATGATTCTAATGATATATTCAAGCCGACGGGAAAAATATTTTTTATCTATATAAAAATTTATAGTCATAATTCACGATTTTTGTTCAAACGGTATTCGTTTAATTTAATAAGCATCGAAAGTGGGAAACCTACTTTCCCTGAAATTCTGAATCCCTGCCTTAATTCACCGCCAAAACCTCTTTTAAATTTTTCAATATCAGGATGATCTGCACCCATAAAATCAAATTGCCGATGGCTATGACAATATCTGGTTAAGATGTTGCTGATGAGATAGGCAGAGGCAAATCCTGTTTCATCATCACCCCCAGCCAATAGATCATAGACGATTTGACGGTCTTCAACAATTAATCTGGCTGACCGAACCCGATTCTGCATGGAAAGATAATAAAGCTTCACATTGGGTAATTTAATCATCGGTTTTATTATTTTCTCCAGCATTATTTCAGGGAGCAAAGGATTTCTATTATGACGATAATAACTTTTTGAAACAAGTTTGATGAGAATTGAAGGATCATCTGATTCAAGAATTTTAATTTTTTCCTTTTTCGCTAACTTCAATTTTTTACGCGTGCTTTGGTTAAATTGATCAATTAAATCCTCTTCTTCCGTAAGATTGACAACATAGGTATGACGAGGTTCAACTAAAGCACCCTGCCATATAAAGGCACGGGAGTCTGTGAATGTGTGCGACGCATCAAGAATCCAGAAATCGAGATTATCATCCAGATATTTACAAAAAGCAGATGATATGTTTAAGTAATTTGATATTCTTTTTTGTAATCTTTCATCATTAGGTGCGTAAAAAAGAGGAGCTGTAAATGGGACCAGGGGAGTGGGTGTCGCCACTCTCCAAATCAACTTTTTGCTTTCATAGTATTGAAGCCCACCAATTGTTTGATTATTGCGCAGGCAGAACAAGCGTTTAGAGGTTAGACCAAATGCCTCTGTAATCAGCTTAATCCAGATTGATTTTTGAAAAAAAGTGCCCTGTGGTGAATTGGCTACGAATTCATCCCACAGGGCATCGTTTGAATCGGCTACAATTTTTATTTTTAATTCTGTCCCGGTCTCAGACATCATGAATTTTTTCTATACTTGACCAAGAAGTTTAACGATGATAGCCTTTTGCACATGCATGCGATTTTCGGCTTCATCAAAAACTATTGATTGGGAACTATCAAGGACATCATCAGTAATTTCACTGCCACGATGAGCTGGCAGGCAATGCATCACTTTGGCATCCGGTTTTGCATGGCTGATCAATTCCCGATTTACCTGATATGGCTTAAATGCCTTCTCGCGGGATTTTGCTTCACTTTCCTGTCCCATACTTGCCCAGACGTCCGTGTATACAATATCACTTTCTGATACTGCTGTCTTTGGATCCTCTATTACCTTCACGTCACTGATGCCCTTCTCACGGGCATGCGCTAAAGTAACAGGATCCGGTTCATACCCGGATGGTGAACATATAACCAGGCTAAAGGGTAAGACTGAAGCCAGATTAATCCATGAGTTTGCTACATTATTTCCATCACCAATATATGTAACTTTCAAATCGGATAATGTTCCCCGGACTTCTAAAATTGTAAAAATATCTGCCATAATCTGACATGGATGATTATAATCGGTCAATCCATTTATCACCGGAACATCTGCATATTCGGCCAATTCCAATATATGTTTATGCTCAAAAAGTCTTGCCATAATAATATCGTTATAACGTGAAATGACACGCGAAATATCTTTCACTGACTCGCGCTTACCAATGCCGATATCATTTGGAGAAAGATACAGCGCATAGCCACCTAGTTGGTACATCCCGGTCTCGAAAGAAATGCGGGTTCTCGCAGAAGGTTTGGCAAATATCATAGACATTGTTTTACCCCTGCAAAGATGATGTTCTTCCCCTCGATGGGTTTTATCCTTCAATTCTTTTGTTAAATCGAGAATCTCTTCGAGATCCGCTCTGTTGTAATCAGCGATGGATAAAAAATGTTTATTCACACTTACTCCCAATTTTAAAGCATATGCTTAAGTCAATTTTGAATAGATTATACCTGATTAAAGAATATATTTACTGAGGTCCTCATCTTCCACAATCGCTTCAAGTTTTTCCTTAACTCTTGCACCATCAATTTTAATTCTTTTAGCTCCCATTTCCGGAACATTAAACAAAATATCCTCTAACAAAGTAGACATAATCGTGTGTAAACGACGAGCACCGATATTTTCTGCCTTTGTATTAACTAATGTTGCAATTCGGGCAATTTCGGCAATAGCATCCTTGGTAAAAGTAAGTAGGACATCCTCAGTCTCTAATAGAGATGTATATTGTTTAATCAAGGCATTCTCAGGTTCGGTCAGAATCCGAATAAAATCATTCTCTGTCAGACTGTTCAACTCAACACGTATCGGAAAGCGTCCCTGCAGTTCAGGGATAAGATCTGATGGTTTTGAGACGTGAAACGCACCGGAGGCGATAAAAAGGATGTGGTCTGTTTTTATAACACCATATTTTGTAGTAACCGACGTTCCTTCAACAACAGGTAACAAATCACGTTGGACACCCTCTCGAGATACATCGGGGCCGTGTTTGCCGCTACTGGGACCGGCAATTTTATCGATCTCATCTAGAAAAACAATCCCCGAGTTCTCCACCCGTCTGGTCGCTTCGCGTACCACTTCTTCCATATCTATTAATTTTTGCGCTTCCTGTTGCGTAAGTATATCCAGGGCCTGGGGGACCGTAGTTTTCCTTTTTTTCATTTTCTTTGGCATCATGCCACCAAAAATATCCTGAAGATTCATACCCATTTCTTCGATACCCAGTGGAGAAAAAACCTGCAGCATCGGAGAGGAATCAACGGGGACATCAATTTCTATCATGCGTTCATCTAATTGACCTTTTTGGAGTTGAGCACGTAATTTTTCACGTGTTCGTTGATGCCGCAATTCCAATTCATCGGTTTCTTCCATCTCACCAACCGGTTTCGGTTTATTCGAAAGTGGTGGAAGAAGGACGTCTAACAATCGTTCCATGGCTATTTCGCGGGCTTTAGTTTCTACCGATTTGGTTTTTTCTTCCCGAACCATTTGAATACTAATATCCATTAAATCACGAATAATGGAATCAACATCACGACCGACATAGCCAACCTCTGTAAATTTCGATGCTTCAACTTTTATAAAAGCAGCATTTGCTAAACGCGCAAGGCGACGTGAAATCTCTGTTTTACCAACACCGGTGGGACCGATCAGAATAATATTGTTTGGCATAATCTCTTCACGGATTGCACCTTTTACCATTTGTCGGCGCCAACGGTTTCGCAGCGCAATTGCGACAGATTTCTTTGCCGCGTCTTGTCCAATAATATATTTATCTAGTTCCTTGACTATTTCACTGGGAGTAAATTCGTTCATCGAAGTAAGATCCTTATAAGGTTTCAATCTTTATATTCGTGTTTGTATAAATACATATTTCGGAAGCAATTATAAGTGATTCTTTGACAATATCCTCGGCATTTAGCGTCGAATGTTTGACTAATCCCCGCGCGGCAGACAGAGCATAATTGCCACCGGATCCAATGGCAATTATCCCATCATCTGGCTCAATTACATCACCTGTACCTGAAATCAGGAAAATTGATTTTTTATCCATAACAGCTAATAATGCTTCAAGTCGTCTTAAATATTTATCTGTTCGCCACTCTTTCGCTAACTCGACAGCTACCTTAGCTAAATTTCCTGAGTATCTTTCCAGTTTCTCCTCAAATTTTTCAAAGAGTGTAAAAGCATCAGCTGCCGCTCCGGCAAAACCAGCGAGGATGGTGTCATTATATAATTTACGGATTTTTGTTGAATTGTGTTTCATTACTGTCTGGCCTAGCGTAACCTGGCCATCTCCTCCAATTGCCACCTGATTTTTATGACGGACTCCTACAATAGTTGTAGCCATAAACCTGTCTGGCTCGTGCATCGACATGATTATTTCCTTTTGGTTGATAATATTGGTTAGATTTTTTTTCGTAATCTGGCAACAGAGATATTTAATTGCTCTCTGTATTTTGCTACCGTACGGCGGGCAACGGGAAACCCCTCTTTTGTAAGAATTTGAGATATTTTTTCATCACTCAGAGGTTTTTTGGGATTCTCTTCTTCAACCATCTCTGCAATTCTTGATTTTACTTTTCTGGTTGAGACCTCTTCTCCGTCATCCATCTGAATACGTTCCGTAAAAAAATATTTTAATTCAAAAATGCCGTGATCAGTTTGTACATATTTTCCATTTGCCACCCGACTTACCGTTGAAATATCCATATTTATCATCTCTGCAATTTCACGCATAATGAGTGGCTTGATATGTGCCGGGCCGCTATCAAAAAACTCATCTTGTCTCTCAACAATAGCACGCATCACGTTCAACATTGTCATTTTTCTTTGATATATTGAATTAATAAACCACTTTGCAGATTCAATCTTTTTGCGAATGTATTGTTTTGTTTCTTTATCTGTCTTGTTTTTATTTCTTAATAATTGTTTATAAGTATTGCTAATGCGAAGCGGTGGGATATTCCAGTCATTTAAGGTCACGACAAATTCATCATCAACTTTTTCGACCATAAAATCGGGTACGATATAGTTATGTTTCGTGTTGAATAATCCTAGACCTGGTTTTGGATTGAGTTTTGACACGATTTCTAATACATTTTTTAACCCATCTCTATCAATGTTCAGGTCTGACATGATTTTATCATACCGTTTGTTCTTAAAATCTTCGAAATGGTCTCTAATAATTAGTATAGCAATTTGGGGCTGCGGTCTTGCTAATTCCAACTGTATTAATAGACATTCCTGTAAATTTCTCGCACCAACTCCGACCGGATCAAATTTCTGAACTTTACGTAATACTTTTTCAACCATTGCCTGGGAACATTCAAATATTTCCGCTACATTTTCCAGGTTAAGTGTCTCATCAAGATAGCCGTCATCTTTAATATTCCAGATCAGGTATTCCCCAACCTTATTTTCTATCTCATCTTGTGATAAATAATTTAATTGCTCTAAAAGATGATCTGTCATCGAGCTACTTCAACCTCGGGACGTTCGAAATCTTCTTCGTTATTATCACGGGGCAGGCGGTATTCATAGGAATCCTCATCATTAATCAATTGATCCCAGTCACCATCTTCTTGCGCTTCTTTCAATTCCTTTACATCCAGATCACTACCGCTATCTTCAGGATCTGTGAGTTCCAGTTCTTTTTCGACTTCTACTTTCTCTTCTTCTGTTACCTCAATTATCTCAGATTCCTGATCTAATTCATCTTCAAGACCTTCCTCAAGGACAGGATTTAATTCAAGCTCAGTCTGAATCTTTTGCTCCAGACTAAGCAATGGTAATTGCAGAAGTGTCGAAAGTAATATTTGTTGCGGTGAGAGTTGTTGAACCTGGCCTAACCGCATTGATTGTGATAATTGTACCATATAAACTTATACTTTTAATATGTTATTTTTGACATTGGTCCTGGTAAATACAAGGCTCACCGTCGATAGCGGAAAACCGGCCAAATGGGTATAAAAAGGGCTTTATTATGGACTCTTTTTATACAAACGATATATTAATTATAATAAAAATGGAACGCAAGAAAATCCGGCATGAAATTTGCATTTATAAATAGAGGATGGTGTTAAGGGGAGATAACGTTTATAATAATGAGAATTTTTTTAGCCTCATCCCCCATCACCGTCTCAACGGATTTCCTTCAGTTGCTCCTGACACTCTTCCCACAAATCTTCTGTATCAGAAAGTATATCCCGCGCATCATCGGTAAGATCTTCACGACCGGCATATTCCAGAAGGTTCTCACAACGCTGATTACATAACCGAGAATTATTCAAATGTTGAGCAGTAAGGGCCATTTTGTACTGACATTTAATCAAGTGGGTCACATTCCGGTTTTTGTCCTGCCGGATCAATTGATATAAATACTCATAAGACTTTTCAGCTTCCTTATACTTTTCCGATTTAAAATAAGCATGTGCATTTGCCCACCACATAAACTGGCTTTGCGGATACTTTTCTACAATAATCTTACCAAATTTCAACGCCTCATCAAATTTACCATAGTCCAGTAGAATATATACCAATTGATGCATAGCCATATACTTGCTCAGGGAATCATTTGCAATGGCAATATTTATCATCGCAATACCCTCTTCACGATCATCAGGGACAAAAGGTAACCAGGATATAAAATTCAATCGACTATATCGCCAGTATTTATAAACACCTATACCTAAATAGGCACCATACAGATTTGAATCATACTCTAATGACTCATTGAGATAGCCAACGGATTTAAGACCATTAGAAATAGCTGCCAGGTACAGCCCCTGCCGTCCTTGCAAATAGGCACGATACCCATAGGCGCTTCCCATATAAAACAATAGCTGAGCCCGGGTTGAATCATTCAAACTCTCATTATTATCAAACTGAAAATTAATCAAATCAATGGTTTTATCGATGGCCTTATCAAATTGTTCAACACCGATGTCATTTTCAAAATGTGTCATCTTAGAATTATAAGTTGCTGCTATGTAGAACCAGGCCCGATAATTCTCAGGATCTATATCAATCTCATTTTGAGCAACTCTGAGGGCACCCTCAAAATCAGTATTAATTGTCAATTCAATTGTTTCTTTGATCCAACGATCTGCGGCATACCCCGAGCAAATTAATTGCATAAAAAGTATTTGCAGAATTAATATATTTTTTCCAGTTATCACGGGTAATTATTTTCTATCTAATTGTTTAGTCAGGATATTGGATTAAAATTGAGGGTTATTTTATGGAATGCGCAAAAAAGATTCAAGTTTTACAGCAACTTCTCTGGGGGATATTCCTTTATTAGAACTATCTTCTCATCAAAATATCATGAAAATTATAGAAATCATCAAGAATAAGCCTTGTACCCTCGGCAACAGAATACAGGGCATTATGAGCAACACTTACGGGCAGCGATGTCCTCTCACAGATCACCTCATCAAGTCCACTTAGAAGGGCACCACCACCTGTTAATATGATGCCACGGTCCACCAAATCACTCACCAACTCTGCAGGGAGTTTTTCTAATGTATTTAATATTGCAGTAATAATTGTGTCGACGACATCCTTTGTCGCATCAATAAAACAGCTGTTGGTAAGAATTAACTGACGTGGTAGTCCATTCTGAACATCAAGTCCCTTTATAGATACCGCTCTTCCATTATATTTCTCGGAAACCGTTCCGTAGGACATTTTTAACCGCTCTGCTGTTGTCTCCCCAATACGAAGGTTATATTTTGTTTTAAAATAGCGAATGATCGATTCATTCAGCTCATCCCCGGCAATACGAATCGTATTATCAACGACAATTCCGCCATAGTTGATCACAGCAATATCGGTTGTTCCTCCACCGATATCAACAATCATATGGGCATCTTTCCCTTTGACATCGAGCCCAATGCCAACCGCTGCGGCCATTGGCTCAGCAATCAAATACACCTCACGGGCACCAGCCTGTTCGGCAGATTCAATTACAGCAAGTTTTTCAACTTCCGTAATACCCGTTGGCACACCCATAACAATTTTCCCGATCCGGTACTTCGGAATGGATGCGCTTTGGATAAACGACTTGACCATTTCCTCTCCGGCAATAAAATCAGCAATTACTCCATCTGCTAATGGTCGGATAACTTTTATCTGGTCACCGGTTTTACCAAGCATCTCCTTTGCATCTGTACCAACTGCAATAACATTATGTCCTTTATTGAACGCAATAACGGATGGTTCATTAACGACATAACCTTTTCGCTCGGCAAAAACAACAGTGTTTGCAGTGCCAAGATCAATACCCAGATTAGTAAAAACATATTTGAGGAAATTGAACATATCTTCACCTTTAAATTAGAGGCTGAGGTAAAGAGAAAATAATATCTATATTATTGTTATCGGCATCAAAATTATAAAACCTAAATTAATTCCAAAGAATTTCCAATGATTGTATGAAATTTTAATCCTTTGCAAGAATATCCAATTATTTTTTTTTATACTTCAAAAATCTACTAAAGATAAAAAAAAGCCAGTCTACCTTGGACTGGCTTTTTATATCAAGAAACTCAGGAATCTGATTTTTCTTCATCAGTACTTTCAGACTCTTTACTGGTTTCTGTTTTTTTCTTTGAGGCTTTAGCTTTTGGCTTCTTCTCTTCCATTTCGGCTTTCAGCTTCTTCCTTAGGCTCTTCCTCTACTTCTGCTTTAGCAGGAGATTCTTCCAACACTTCAGATTCTTTCTTCTTCGTCTTCTTGGGTTTCTTCTCCACCTCTTCTACAACTTCCTCTGCCACCGGCACCTCTACTTCAGGTTCGGTTTTCTCAGCAGTTTCAGCTTCTGCAACTTCCGGAACATCAGCCGCCACTTCTTCCTTTTCAGCTTTTTCAGGAGCAGGAGCTTCTGCTGCTAAATTCTCATCAGGAGTGGTTTCTTTTTCTTCTTCCTTCTCAGGCACAGTTTTTACAAGTTCTTCCATCGTGGTTTTTTCCACGCCTTGTTTTGCCAGATAATCACTCCATTCATTCTCTTCTTTATCTTTAAAATAATTGGAGATTGACAAAACTATTTTCTTATTGTCTTTATCGAACTCGATTACCTTAGCCGGTACTTCGTCACCTGGTTTAAAAAAGTCAGAAGCCTTTTTTCAATTTTACATGTCCTAAATGATTTATCGGAATAAATCCATCAACACCAAGAGGCAATGTAATAATAACACCCTTGTCGATGATGCGCGAAACTAAACCCTTGGTTTCTGTATCCACCTGGTATTTATCCTCAAAAGCATCCCAGGGATTTTCCTCGATCTGCTTATGACCCAGTGCAATTCGTCTTTCTTCACGGTTGATCCCCAGAACAATGACTTCAATCTCATCACCTTTTTTAACAACCTCACTTGGGTGGCGAATTTTCTTTGTCCAAGAGAGATCAGAAATATGTACCAGACCGTCAATACCCTCTTCTCACTTCAACAAAAGCACCAAACTGTGTTAGATTCCGTACAACACCGGTGTGTTTTGAATTTTCGGGATATTTTTCATCGATCTTTTCCCATGGATCCGGTTCTAATTGTTTAAGACCAAGGGAGATTTTTTTCTCACCAGATTCAACACTAAGGATCTTTGCATCCACTTCCATGCCCACATGAAGAAGCTGGCTTGGATGTTTAATATGTTGTGACCAGGACATTTCTGAAATATGAATCAATCCTTCAATACCTGTCTCAAGTTCAATAAATGCACCATAATCTGTAAGGCTAACGACCTTACCCTCTACAACTTTACCTACGGGATATTTTGTTTCTACTTCTTCCCATGGATGAGGCATTAATTGCTTTCTACCTAGTGAAATCCGATCTTTATTTTCGTTATAATCAAGGATAACGACTTCAATGTCTTCATCCAATTTCACAACTTCTGAAGGATGATTTACCCGCCCCCAGCTCAGATCAGTAATATGCAATAATCCGTCAACACCGCCAAGATCAACAAAAACACCAAAATCGGTGATGTTTTTAACCGTACCTTTACGTACCTGGCCCTTTTCAATCGTTTTGATAATTTCTGAGCGTTGACTCTCCATCTCTTTTTCAATGAGTACCCGGGATGAAACCACAATATTTCTACGAATATGATTAACCTTTACTATCTTGAAATCCAGATCTTTGCCAAGATAAGCATCAAAATCTCTGATTGGTTTTACATCTATTTGTGATCCGGGCAAAAAGGCATCCACTCCATTTAAGGTTACAACCATACCACCTTTAATTCTGCGAACAATGGTACCCGAGATGGTTTCATTATTCTCAAATTTTTCTACTACGTTTTCCCATACCCGTATAAAATCAGCACGACGCCTGGACAATATTAATTGTCCATTGGGATCTTCAACGTTCTCAAGGAAGACTTCCATTTCTTCTCCGACCTGAACTTTTTTAAGGTCATCAAACTCATCTCCTGGAATAATACCTTCAGATTTAAATCCGATATCAATCAGAACATCACTGTCAGTGACATCAAGTACTTTTCCTTTAACGATATCACCTTGCTTTATTTCATGCAAAGTTTTATCATACATCTGAGTTAGAAAACTGATTTCTTCTTGTGAGTATTCTGTCTCCTCTGTCAGATCCTCAAGACGTACAACTTCTTCCTCTTCCATAGATTTAGTTGTGGCTGTTTCCTTTACTTCCTTTTTCTCTTCTTCAGCAGGAGTTTCTTCTTCGGATTCACTCTCCTTTTCAGCCACCACTTCAGGTTCTTCGACTTTCGCCGTTTCCTGCTCTACATTCTCTTCAACAGGTGCCACATCTTCCTGCACCTGGGTTGTGGTCGATTCCTCGACCTGTTTCTTCTCTTCAGTCATTTAATTAAAACCTCCTAAGATCAAGTATAATACCCGATAAGCGGGTAGTTTGTAAATTGCAAAGATATTTAATTTAAAGTAATTATTTTGCCTATACAACTGTTTTTTCATGATCTTTTTTGCACGACTAAGGGCACATTTATCTTTATAAAGATTGATAAGATGCTTTTTATTGCGAAAATATAAAAAGGTGTCGCAAAGTTTATTGCGTATGATAGTAACTTTCAAATCATTTTGTGCCTTACTCATCCTCTGCATACCGTCTGCTGCTCAATATAGACATGGGTATCCGGAAGAAATATTTCTATCTTAGGGTGATTTAGGAAAAATGGTGAGAAAAAGGTCTTTATTCTGAAAGGGGTTTTATCAAATCCAGAACTTTTTGGACTTGCTGATCAATATTGAGATCAGAGGTATCGAGAATGTGAGCATCTGTGGCAGGTTTTAGGGGGGCAACTTCGCGGTTTGAGTCTAATTCATCCCGCTGGATAATTTCTGTTTTGATACGCTCACGATCAACATCAACACCTTTATTTTGTAGTTCTTTGAGACGACGATCTGCTCTTTTCTCGACAGATGCCTCCATGAACACTTTTACATCTGCCTGTGGTAATACCACCGTACCGATATCGCGCCCATCCATTACAACACCACCTTCTCTGGCCAAGGCTTGTTGCTTCACTTTCATAATTTCTCGTACCCCTCTATAAGCCGAGATAATGCTAATCACAGATGTTACACGAGGTAAGCGAATATCTTCTGAGACATCCTGATTATCTAAAAATGTTCGGATTTTATTATTCTCTGCTAACAAACGAATGTCAATTTCTTTCGCAGCTAATACAACCTTTTCTTCGTCTTCAATGTCAATATTACGATTCAACACCGCGAGAGTAAGAGCTCTGTACATGGCCCCTGTGTCGATATAAAGATATCCGAGTTTTTGGGCAACCAGTCGAGCGGTAGTACTTTTTCCTGAAGCTGCTGGCCCATCTATGGCAATTGTAAGTCTGAGTTTATTTTGTGACATATTTTTTTGAGTATGTTAGAGAATCACCTTGCAAATACAACAGAGACATTTGTAATTCGTAATTTGTAATTGTTTATTTCCGGGGGTCTATTCTGCAATTTTCAATTCCTTGACTTCATCCTCAGTCAGATGGCGCCACTCCCCTCTTTTGAGTCCCCGAAGTGTCAGGGATCCCAGAGCGATGCGGTCTAATGTATCTACCTCGTATCCTAACATTTCAAACATCCGTCTGATTTGCCGGTTTCGTCCCTCCCACAAAATTACTTCCAGAAAACTGCAATTATCAATAACCCGAATTCCAGATAGTTTGCATGGTGCGGTAATTTTATCATCTAAAATTAATCCACGTTCAAAATGATACATATCCTTGGGGTGGAGAATTTTATTTAATAAGACATGATAAGTCTTGGAAATTTTATACTTTGGATGGATTAATTTGTTGGCCAGATCACCATCATTGGTTAGAAAGACAAGCCCGGTTGAATCCTGATCTAACCTGCCTACAGGATAAATTCTTTCTTCGACGGGAATCAAGTCCAGAACAGTTTGACGATCAAATTCATCTTTTGCTGATGTTATAATACCGGCAGGTTTATTCAAAATCAAATAGAGATATTTTTCAATCAAATTAACTGGTTGATCATCAAAGGAGATCTTATCAATGGATTCCTCGATCTTCACACCCAGGGTTTGGACAATTTTACCATTAACCTTTACACGGCCTGCGACAATATAATCGTCACATTTTCGTCTTGATCCGACACCAGCAGAAGCCAGATATTTATTCAGGCGTATCATTTTTATCTTTAATACCCGTTTCTATACTAATTTGACCATGTTCATCCACATCACTTTTTTCGGAGGCCATCTCAGAATCGCCCGTTGGCTCTGCCGTAGCCTCTATATTTTTTATCCCCAAAGCCTCCGGTTCTAATTTTTGCAGGGCAACCTGGTCAAGGCTTTCCAAAAATTTAGTATCATCTTTTAATAGTTCATCGATTTCTTTCAATTTTGGAAGATCTTCCAATGATTTTAGACCAAAATATTCCAGAAAATATTTTGTTGTGCCATAGAGCAAGGGGTTTCCCGGTGCTTTTTCGCGACCTTCTATTTTAATCAGATTACGTTCTAATAACGTTTTAACAACACCATCAACATTTACACCCCTTATATTTTCCATTTCATTCTTTGTAATCGGTTGTTTGTAGGCAATAATAGCTAAGGTTTCAAGACCTCTTTGAGTCAAACGGGAAGCCTGTCGCCCTCTGAACATTTTTTGAACATAGGGAGCATATTCCGGTTTTGATACGATTTGATATCCGCCCGCAACTTCAACAACTTTCATCGCTGATTTCTTTTCTTCATAGAATTTATTCAGGGAATCAATCCCCTTCTTAACTTTTTTGACCGAATCTACTTCTGTGATTTCTTTCAATTTTTGTAAAGTCAGAGGCGTATCACTGGCGAACAATAAAGATTCAATAATATTTTTGTAATTAAGATCCATAGTTTAAATCTACTTTATTTTTAGATATTTAATTGAGTATTTACTCCAAAGATGAGATCTGAATATCTTCAAAAATTTGATATTGCTTAACGTTAACTTTTTTTAGACGCATCAGATCCAATAATGCAAGAAATGTTACAATTATCACAATCCGGTCTTTTATTTGTTTTACCAGATCACTGAAGAGAATCATCTTTGTTTCAGAAAATTTACCCATAATAAATTGTGCCTGCTCTTCTACTGTTACTTCGATTTTTCTGACCTCATGATAGGTCACTTTGGGCATATTATCTAATGCTTTTTTAAAGGCCAGTAAAAGATCAAAGAGCGTAACATCCTGCAGATACTCTTCTTGTGAGACTTCCTGTTTCTCCCTCATAGACGGAAAATATTTTCTTGAAAATACTCTCCTTCGCCGCTCTTCATATACACGAATATTTTCTGCCGCTTCTTTAAACTTTTTATATTCAAGAAGTCTTTCAACCAATTCTGTTCTTGGATCTTCTGCTTCCTCATCATCACCCATTACCGGTTTAGGCAACAGCATCCTGGCCTTAATATTCATCAGAACAGCAACTATTTCTATAAACTCGCCGGCGATTTCCAGATCAAGAATTTTCATTAAATCCAGATATTCGAGAAACTGATTAGTGATATCATGGATAGGAATATCGTAGATATCCACCTCATGTTTTCTGATTAGAAATAAGAGGAGATCGAACGGGCCCTCAAATATGTCCAGTTTTACACGATATTGCATTATCCACCCATTTCCATCGCCGAATAAACGTCATGCATGGTTCCCTGAGCTACAGAGCGCGCTTTTTTAATTCCGGAGGAAATAATATCATCCACCTCATTGGGATTCTTTAAAAAATACGCACGCTTTTCTCTAAGCGGTGCAAAAAAATCAGATATTTTTGAAGCGCAATTTTTCTTACAATCCACACAGCCTAATGCCCCGCTGATACAATCCTCTTCAATTTGCGGAACTTCATCATTATTGAATTTTTTATGATAAGCAAAAACATTACAAATATCCGGATGTCCCGGATCATTACGTCTGACCTTTTGCGGATCGGTTATAGCAGTTCTGACGGACTTAAATATATCCTCTTCTGAATCTGACATTAAAATAAAATTATTATTTGACTTCCCCATTTTACGGCCATCCAGTCCAGGTAGCCGGGCAAATGTTGTCAATTTTGTTTCAGGTTCAGGAAAAACTTCATCATAAGTCGTGTTAAACTTTCGGGCAATCTCCCTGGTAATTTCTACGTGCGGAGCCTGGTCTTCACCAACCGGGACGACATTGGCCTTATACATCAGGATATCGGCAGCCTGCAATACCGGATAACCAAGATGACCATATATGACTGTATCCGCGCTTAAATCACGAACCTGTTCTTTCAAAGTGGGATTCCTCTCCAACCTGGCAGTTGTGATCAACATCGAGAAGAGCAAATGCAATTCAGCATGCTCTTTAACCTGTGACTGTATAAATATTGGATTTTCTGGTTTTATCCCGGCACTCAACCAATCTATCACCATATCCCGTGTTTGCATTTTAACATCAAAGGATGCTGCTGCATTGGTTGTTAAAGAATGCCAGTCAGCGACAAAAAAATAATTTTCATAATCATCCTGTAATTTAATCCAGTTTTCGAGTGCACCTGCAAAATTCCCAAGATGTAATTTACCCGTGGGGCGCATTCCACTCAAAATTCGTTTTTTCGGCATTACGACTCCTGTTTGTCAATTATATAGTATCTTTCAGATTGTCCATTACTTTAAAATTCACTTAATGTAAAAATAAATAAGGCCGCCAGGTCTTATGTGGTTTATCTATGTAAAACTGTAAGAAGAAAAGGCGACTCGGTTTCCCAGGCTTCTTAAGCAAATTCATTCCTGCCTGATCGGGGGTTTGATTTCCCTTTCGGTTATTACATCGAAGACAGGCACAAACTAAATTATCCCAGGTATCTTTTCCTCCAAAATTTCTGGGAATAATGTGGTCAACAGTCAATGGGGCGGATTTTTTTCCGCAATACTGACACGTTGATCTGTCACGACGATGAATATTTTTACGGTTTAGGATGACAGCTGTATAGGGTTTGTATATATATATCTGCAATCTAACCACACTGGGAAAAGCCATAGTGAGACTTACAGATCTAATTTCAGAATCCAACGACTCAACAATTTCGGCCTTACCCAGATAAACCAGAACTACAGCTTTTTTAGCATTACAAACCGCTATAGGTTCATAATTCTGATTTAACACAAGTACATTTCTGTTCAATCCATCCAAGTTTGATACCCCGTTCTTGTGTTCTCTACAATCCCCTTTCACTTATTTTATATAAGTGATCATCATTACATTATGTAATTATTAAACCAGCTCCTAATCTATTACCTAAAAAAAATGATAGTCAATATACTTAAAAATAGGATCTTACATCAATAAATGTAGCCTTCAATTCTGGGCTATAATCTTCATCTCCTGGTTGTAGACTGTTCGATCTGACATAACCCCGGGCATGTATCATACGTGATTTTCCTATCGCCAGACCAACGTGCGTAATCTTTGAGCTATTCTCTGCAAAAAAGTAAAGATCGCCCGGTTTTGCTTCTCCTGGCTTATCTGTAATAAAAGCACCATCCCGATGTTGCATCCAGGCATCTCTGGGCAAGGAGACACCTAATAAACAAAAAATTCTTTGTGTCAATCCGGAACAATCAAATCCTTTGGGAGAGCGTCCCCCCCAAAAATAAGGGTATCCTAAAAATTCTTTGGCCAAGTCTATTGCTGCTTCCCGGCTACAACTGGGGAACGACCCAAATATTCTTTCCTCGACCCACCCTCTTTTACCATCAGGTAGTTTCACCTGAATCCATCCATCCCGGCGATCGCCCACATGGAGTATAGTACCTAATGTAGCATCTCTAATTTTCATTGAATCCACGCTTGAATCCGAATAAACCGCTGCGAAGTGAGAACGAATCATTAGGGTATCATTTTCTATGATATCTTTAATCACCCATTGGTGGTTACTTATCCAACCCCCGTATCCATCAGACATTTCTATCAGACTAAAGTCCTTCTCCACCCGCTTGATCAGAACTTTTTCCCCTAACAATGCCTGGGATACTATTTCGCTGTGGTACGTTCCCTCCATATAGAGGTTGGCAACACTTACATTTATAAATCCCCTTTTTATTTCCAATTCATTTCCTTACAAACAATATTTACCCTACCTGCAATGGTCAACTCATGGCTCGCCTAAATACATTTTTCGGATCAGAAAAATAATTTATCAGTTGGTCTATTGGTTGTCAAGGTCTTTCCGAGACTCCGATCTTTGAATATAGGTAATTCTTTTGCCTGGACGTCTTACAAAAATTGGGTACGAATATAAAAGATAAATAATAGGATAATTTCCAGGTTTATAAGAGGCTTATTGATTAACAAATATATAAGCGATATAGATTAAATAAACCGATAATAATATTCCCCCACTCAATCTTGAAATTGCCTTACGCCAAAAGACTATTGGAATTAACAGAAGACTGATAATCAACATCACTGGCAAATCAAATGAGATAACACGGTTGTTTATTGGAACTTGAAAAAAGGTTGAAAGCATTCCTCCGACAAACAAGAGGTTAAAAATATTGCTGCCCACAATATTACCAATTAATATCTCATTCTCTTTTCTAAGAATACTTATCACAGCGGTAGCCAGTTCGGGTAAAGAAGTGCCAAAGGCAACAAGAGATAAACCAATAATAATTTCACTCACACCCAGTTTACGGGCGATATTTGTAGCTGAAATAATAAGCCACTCAGACCCGTATACCAGAACTGCAATTCCTGCAATGGTCATGATTGAATATAAACCAAAACGAAGAGGAATAGACATATTTTTTAATCTTGACGGCTCTGAAGTAAAACTCTCATCATCTTTATTATTTTTTCTTTCTTTTGCACTGGTACGAATAAGGAGCGCTGTAAATACAATTACCCCCGCAATTAAGATAATTCCTTCAACTCTGTTTATATATCCACCAAAACTAAACAGCATAAAGAGAACAGTAGCACCCAAAAGCCAGAATATTTCCTTTTTGACCGTACCAGGTTCTACAAGAATGGGACGAAGGAGTCCGCTTACCCCAAGAATCAAACATATATTCGCAATATTACTTCCTATAATATTACCAACTGCTACATCAACTTTGTCCTGCAAGGCAGCCACAAGACTTGTAACAAATTCCGGGAAGGATGTTCCGAAAGCGACAACTGTCAATCCGATAACCATTGGTCTGATTCGGGCTAATAATGCCAGCCGTGATGATCCTCGGACCAGTAATTCAGCACCAAAATATAGAAGAACTAACCCTATCAAAAACAAAAAGATATCGCCTAACATAATTCCTTTCCAAATAAATAGACCAATAAACAGTCTCTTTTGATATTTATATTTATTACAAAAGTCTGGTTTAATAAAATAGAGTGATAGTCTAACTAAATAATCTCATTCCCCGGACGGAATCGCCCACCGATAGGCATTTTTGACTTTTACTTGAAAGAGATGAGTAAATCTTGCCTCACACCTTTTAGGTAGTGGGAAAAATATGAACTCATTTTATCTCAAGAATAACAAATATATCAAATTGTGAGTAAGAAAAAAAATCTGTATTTAATTCAGCATTGACAATTATTGGAACTCTCCTTAACATATGATTTATCCCAGATGATCTTTTCTGGTAAAGTTAAAATATGTTAATATCATTCTGAAATCTCAAAATAGGCAAACCCATATAATACAAAAGTTTAGGAGAATAGAATAAAATGAAACCTGTATTTGCTATCACTATCGGTGATCCCTGTGGTGTCGGACCCGAAATCGTTTTGAAATCAGTAGCTAATTATCCTGAATTATATAAAGAATGTCAGATGGTTATCGTTGGTTCCAAAGTAATTTTAGAAAAAACTGCCCAGCAGATTGGCTTGAATCTCAACATCCAAACTATAAACGAAAATGATATTCCAAATACCCTACCTGAGGGAATCGCCTGTTTAGATATCAATCCCGTATCATTTGATCATAAATTTGGTCATGTTACAGCTGCAGGTGGGCAACATAGTTTTGATTATTTAGCAAAAGCAATTGAACTCTCGATGAATAAACAGATAAATGGTATTGTCACGGCACCAATCAATAAAAAATCATTAAAAGCTGCTGCTGTTCCCTTTCTGGATCATACAGAAATATTAACTAAATTAACCGATAGTAACCGCACGATGACACTCTTTGTAACCCGTGAAATGAGGGTGTTTTTCTACTCACGACATATTGCATTCAAGGATATTAGTGCCTCTCTGGATATTCAAAAACTTGTGGACACCTTGGCCGATTGCGACATTCATATGAAAAAAATTGGTATCAACAACCCCAAATTAGCTCTGGCTGCACTAAACCCGCATGGTGGTGAGGAAGGTCTGTTTGGTACAGAAGAGATGGAAATATTAGGACCGGCTGTTCAGCAAGCTCAGAAAAAAGGGTTGGATGTGGCAGGTCCAATTCCCGGTGATTCAGTATTTCATCTTGCAGGTGAAGGCCATTTTGACGCAGTCCTGTCACTTTATCATGATCAGGGACATATAGCTACAAAAACCTATGATTTTCATCATACTGTTTCACTTACCATGGGTTTGCCCTTTTTACGCACATCTGTTGACCACGGTACGGCATTTGACATTGCCGGAAAAAATATTGCCAGCGAGACCAGTCTGGTTGAAGCTGTTAAAGCAGCCGTTCATTATTACTGGTAATCTCAAGTGCCCGGTTAAGATTTAGCTTTGTTGTTACAAATACTGGAATATGAAATGATTTTATTAGTACCCCAACAGTTAGATTAGATTTAAAGAACTCACCCTTCCCGAAGATTCCTTTCCCGAGACGCGATCCCGTTCCGGGACGGGATGACAAGAGAAGGACTGGTATTCAAATATCCATTGACAATCGATAATTGCCAATTTTTATTTTCTCCTGCCAGGAATACAATTTCCCTCTCAATAGTTGATACTTAGAAATAAACAACACAAATCTCACAAATTGATTCCACCTTTTTTCACTGTATTCAATCTTAGTAGTGAGATTTTATATAAATATTTATCAATGGAGTATATTATGTATCCAGATTTAATGGTTTTACCAATGCGTGAAGATTTAACTCGACTAGGTGTGGAGGAATTACGCACCCCGGAAGAAGTAGAGGAATTATTATCACAACAGAAGGGATCTACTCTTTTAGTGATAAATTCAGTATGTGGATGTGCTGCCGGCAACGCACGACCAGCTGTCAGGCTTGCTCTTGAAAATGATAAATTGCCTGACAATCTGAGCACTGTATTTGCCGGTCAGGACAAAGAGGCTACAGCCAAGGCCAGGACATATATCTCAGATTATCCCCCATCTTCCCCTTCTTTTGCATTATTTAAAGATGGATCTCTTGTCAATTTTATCCCGCGGCATCGGATTGAAGGAAGAACACCTGAAGAGATTGCTGCTGATCTTACTCAGGCATTTGATGAGAATTGCTGATCTGGGTATTGTGAACTGGGAACTGGGTAAAAGTTGTACCCCATTCTGTTACACCTCAAATCCTTTTTTGAGATTTGTGATGATCCATCACTTTCGAAATACGCGTTGCCAACCAGAGCAAATTATCGAGCACCGAGTACCCAGAATCCAACATTAAGCATCAAAACCGGATCTCCTGTTTACTCTTAAGATTGAATCGAATTGTAAGTAAGACTGCTGAGACCGTCAAAGCGATAAAGAGACTGAACCAAATACCCTGTACACCATATCCCAGGGTAAATCCAAGATAATATCCGCCAGGCAAACCAATTATCCAATAGGCAATAAAAGTAATGATCATTGGGATTTTTGCATCAGCAATTCCTCTTAGGACACCAATCCCGACTGCCTGGGTACCATCGGAAAGTTGAAACAATGCTGCAATAATCAGTAGCGATGAAGCGATCTGGACAACCTCAGAATCATCGATATAGAAGGTAGGTAAAAGAGTACGAAACAGGATAAAAACAATTCCAAAGACACCCATTATAATTCCGGCTAAGATAAATGCTACAAATCCTGCATGTCTTGTGCCTTGTTGATCCTTTCGTCCCACAGTATAACCAACCCTAATGCCGGCAGCTGCAGAAATACCCAATGCACACATAAATGATATGGAAGCGAGATTAATTGCAATCTGATGGGCAGCGAGTTCCTTAGTCCCCAACCAACCAATAATGATTGCAGAACCGACAAAGGCGCCGACTTCAAAAAAGTACTGCATTCCACCCGGTATACCAATTTTTAATATCTTTTTGATCATTGATAAATTGATTCGCCGGAAATGTAGGGTTGCATCAAATGGTCGGAATCGTTCAGATAAAAGCACATAAACCAAGAACACCACGCCCATGAGAGTTCTTGTACTAAAGGTTGCCCACCCTGCTCCGGGTAATCCCATGGCAGGAGCACCCAGATTACCATAAATAAATACCCAATTTGCAAAAATATTTACAATATTGGCCAACAAGGTAATTACCATCGCCGGCCTCATAATTGACAGACCCTCAGTGAATTGCTTATTGGTCTGAAATATCATAACCGGGATTACAGAATATGCCAGGATCTCCATATAGGCAATCCCTTGCTCAACGATTTCAACTGGCTGATTAAGATAATTTATCAGATCTGCACCAACAATAGTTAGAATTGTGAGCACAATTCCAACCACGAGATTAACCAGAAGTCCCTGACGATAGACGACACCACATTCTCTATAATTTTGGGCCCCACGGGACATGGCGGTCAAAGGGGAGATTGCCATGGAAACACCAATACCAAAAATCATAAAAACCATAAACATACCATGAGCAATGGATGATGCTGCCAGAGGTGCTGCCCCAATTTGGCCAACCATAATACTGTCAACAATCCCCATCATCATATGACCTAGCTGACCAATGATGACAGGATAGGCCAGTTTTGATGTTTCCAATACTTCTTTTTTGAATTTAAAACTCATCTTTACCTAAAAAATTCATGAGCACGATGTCTCTGGCTGTTCAGATTTGAAAAAAAATAAAAGATTTACCACTCCCATAGGGATGCCTATGGCAAAAGTTCACTAAGACCCGATATTATGCCATCATCATGTAAGTATATCGGGATGAAATCCTCCATCCCGACTTTTGTCGGGAAAAGACACCACCCGCCTCTGGCGGGGGCAAGCTACGATCACAATGAAATGAGAAAATCTCTGAATAACCTCCCCCATAGTCCCCCTCCTTAGTAAGGAGGGGGAAAGAGAGGGTGGTAATTTTATCTGATCTGAACATATAAATTAAACTTTCTGTGAGACTACTGCAACCAGCTTATTTTCATGGCTTCATCATGTTCAATACCCCTTGCTATTCTTTTTATGATACAGTACTTTTGGATTATTAAATAAATTAATTCTCAGGAATACGAATGGCAAAGAGAATACTACCTAAACGAAAATCTAAAATTATTTGTACCCTTGGTCCCAGTTCAAACACAGAAGATAAAATTAAGTCACTTGCTCTAGCAGGGATGGATGTTGCAAGACTAAATTTTTCACATGGATCTCATGAGGAACATAAAAAAGTCATCAAAAGTATCCGTCGTGTGTCTCGTAGAGATTAATAAACCTATAAGCATCTTGCAGGATTTACAGGGCCCCAAAATTCGTGTGCAAACTTTTGAGGCTGGGTTTGTCACCCTTGAACCAGGTAATATTTTTACACTCACTACCCGGACTGTAAGTGGAGATAATTCAATCGTATCGGTTTCTTATCACGGATTTTCAGGTGATGTAAAGGTCGGGGATACTGTTTTATTAGATGATGGTTTGATTCAATTAAAGGTTAAGCGTATAAAAGAAAAAGATGTGATTTGCAAGGTAATTTACGGAGGACGCCTTTCAAATCACAAGGGATTAAATTTACCAGGTAGCATTCTTTCCGTAAAAGCGCTTACCAAAAAAGATAAAGAGGATTTGCATTTCGGTCTGGAAATGGATATTGACTACATTGCCTTATCTTTCGTTCAAAAACCCGAGGACATTATAGATCTGAAAAAAATTATTAAAAATGCAGGGAAAGATACGCCAGTGATCGCAAAAATTGAAAAGCCGCAGGCAGTAGATGACATCGAGGCGATCACAGATGTAGCGGATGTGGTAATGGTTGCCCGCGGAGATTTGGGTGTGGAGGTAAGTGCAGAAGAAGTACCACCGATCCAGAAACGTATTATTTCCCTTTGTAATCGAAAAGGGGTACCTGTTATTACCGCCACACAGATGTTGGATTCTATGATCCATAATCCACGCCCAACACGCGCTGAAGCCTCAGATGTTGCAAATGCTATTTTGGATGGTTCGGATGCTGTTATGCTTTCCGGTGAAACCGCCATTGGTGACTACCCTGTTACCACTGTAAAAACCATGCAAAAAATAGTCAGTTTAATAGAAGAGAAAAATCCCGTTGAAAGAATAGGACTACGAGAAAGATATGATTACGGAAAAACTGACATTTCCTCGACTGTCGGATTTAGTGCTTGTAAGGCTGCAGATTGGATCGATGCCGCTATGATCGTCTGTTTAACCCAAACAGGGTCAACAGCACGAATGATATCCCATTTTCGACCCCGGCAAGCCTTAATAGCTGCAACCCATACTGATAGAAGTTTGAGGCGATTGAATCTGGTTTGGGGAATATTGCCCTATAAAATTCGCGAGTTTGGTGACAACTTCGATGATGCCATTAATGAAATACTATCTCTGATAAAAAGCAAACTAATCCTAAAAAAAGGTGATAAAATCATTATAACCGCCGGTATGCCCTTTAATTCTCGACGTGGTACCAATATGCTTCGAATTGAAGAAATTTAAAAATAATCCTGAGGGTTAATCCAATGAAACTTGCCTTTCTATATCTTGATCAACCTCATGATTTTAAAACGCCATCTGGATACCTTAAACTTTGCCAAAATCGCCATGAGCACTTTGTACATCTCATTCAAAAATCAAATATTTCTATTATCATTACTCAAAGAGCCGATTTTAACGAAACTTTTACCCAAAACAATATAACCTATTATTTTACCCGGGACGGTTATGACCCGACCCTGCGCTGGTGGCAGGAACCTGTTGCTTCATTTGAACTATTAGCAGATTTTAAACCTGATCTGGTTCAGATAGAAAAATTGAGTCTCCCCTTAAACTTCCGCTGGCTACGACGTATAGTTGGTGAGGAAGTAAAAATTATCGGTAACCATGGTGGAGAAGACATATGGGCACAAAGAAATCTTTGGCTACAACAGTTTGGCTTGCGGGTCGTTGATGGATTTATTTTTCAGAAGAAAGCAGATACCGAGCCCTGGATACGGAATTCGGTGATACTTCCCAGGCAACCGATTTTTATCATGAGTTCTTATGGATCTGAAGGACAGAATGAAGTAGAAAAACTATGGCGAATATATCGGGAAATTCTGCGGTAAGATCAATTCTCTCAACTTTTATCAGTTAAAACGAAAACCACCAGAATTTCTTACCAGTTGAATTAGTCAGAAACCAGTGGACGAGGATTAAACTGATCTGGTAGAAAATCTTCTGCAGGATTATTAGTCAGATTTAATAACTGGGTACCATCTCTATTTATGCTGTAGATTTCTTTATTTCCATCTCTGTGAGATTGAAAGTATATATGGGAATTGTCTGTAGAAAACATGGGATTTTCTTCAGTTTCAGAATTAGGTGTAATATTTACCTGCTGTGAACCGTCAAAGGACATCAAATAGATCTGGCTTTTGTTATTTTCAATATGCTGAAATAAAATTTCTCTCCCATCCTTTGAAAAACAGGGGTTGACCTCATCTCCAGGTAACGAGGTTAATCGTCGCGGGTCACTTCCATCAAGATTCATCGTATATAAATTATCGTTACCATCCCGATTGGAAACAAATATTATTTTATTTCCATCTGGAAAAATCATAGGTTGTCTGTCATCAGCCGAGCTGAATGTGATGCGCTTTTCTGCGCTTCCATCAGCCTCTATCGTATAAATATCCTCCTGACCATTCCTGTCTGTAGCAAATACAATCCGGTTACCATCAGAAATAAATTTAGGAGTATAATCATTGGCCAAATTACTGGTGACACGTTTCAAATTATCCCCAGAAATATCCATGCTATAAATATCGAAATTAGTACCTCGATTTGTGGTAAAAACAATTGATTGATAGTCTGCTGAAACATTGGGTTCCGCATCAATTCCGAAATGGTCTGTCAGGTTCTGTTGATTTGAGCCATCCTTAGACATTATAAAAATATCCTGATTTTCACGCTGTCCGGAAACATAAATAATTTTACCTACTACATCCAGGTATTGGGCATATTGTTCATACAAATCAGATTTTGATAGATTTATAACATCAGTTCCATCACTTGACATTTGATAAATATCCTGGCCCAGGTTTCTGTCAGAAATAAATATGATTTTACTTAATCCATTTCCTTTTACTATTTCGCTAAAACGTTCCAGACCATGAATATCCCTCGTAGCCAGTTGATAGTATCTAACCCGCTCTTTCATATTTGGTATCGTTCGGCTAGTCGTCTGGCGGGATGTAAACGGACCATAGACATCAGCTCCCGACATATCTGCGTTAAGCGATTCATAAAGATAATAGGCATAAAAATCTTCATCTTCGTTTCTAACCCATCTTAGATAAAATTCTCCATTTTGATACTGAATTGAAATGATCCTTGGTTTCGTCGGATAGGAGTCAGAATTGTCAATTGTTAGATGGATTTTCTCACTATCTAATCTACGATTATCAGCATAATAAACACGGACGAACAACGTGTAGATTAAGTTATCCTCAAGGGAGGCAGTTGACCATTCAAGGTTAAATGGGCGGATCAAATCTGTCGTATCGGGAAGATCATTTATCCAGAGTTCAACCATCTTGACAACACCACTACCAGGAAAAGTGAAGTTAATCCTCACGTTTTCTGAAACAGTGCTTCCATCCAGAGGTGAGTGGATATGGACATTACCTGAAAGGTTGTTAGAACTTTGAGGATCATCGCATGATGTAATAGTAATCAGGATGATCCCCAAAGATAATATAAAACGCATAGTCTTCGATTCGAGGAATTTTAGTTCGATTTTTTCTTTGTTGTTGTCTTCTTGGCAGGTGGTGTTTTTTCTTTTACATACCATTCAGTAGAGGTTTCTAATAATTTTTCAATTCGATTAACCATTGTATGTGCATCTTTTAAATAGCCTTCAAGAAGTAAAGAAGATTCAAACAACTGCTCAGAGACTCGAATCAAATGCGGGTCATTTACATCATTTTTATAAATCATAAGCAGATTGCGGACAAGAGGGTGATCCTTGTTAATTTCCATGACTTTTTGAGGAATTGAATCATCCTTGTTCATCAACTGCATTATCCTCTGCATTCCGGAAGTCATCGTGCCGTCCGGACTGACTAAACAGGCGGGGCTATCGGTTAGTCGTTTTGATTCTTTCACTTCGGTAACCTTCTCACCCAAGATGTCTTTTATTCTGCGTAATAACTTATCGAAGGACTTTTCATCATCCTTACTAAGTGATTTTTTCTGTTTCTCTTCTTTTTGATCTGCAAATTTTTCTACCTTACCAAGATCCGCTTTTTCAACCGAAACAAGTTCATAATCCTGATATTTGGCCAATGCTTCCATTACAAACTCATCGATCGGGTCATACATATATAAAACTTCTATTTCTTTCTTCTTAAAAATCTCAAGGTGCGGATTAGACAAAACGGCCTCACGGTTGGTGGCAAACAGATAATATATTTCTTTTTGATCTGCTTTCAGGCGACCTGAATAATCTGCCAGGGATACAAGATCATCTTCATTCGTAACAGAAGAAGAATTAAAACGAAGTAATTCAGCATATTTATCTTTATTCTGAAAATCAGAATAACCCAGTTTGAACTGCCGGCTAAATTCTTTCCAAAACTTTGCATATTTATCGCTATCATCCTTAGCCATCTTTTTGAGATGAGATAAGACCTGGGTTACCAGATTAGATTTTATTTTCGTTACAACCAGATTCTCCTGCAATGTCTCTCTGGAGATATTAAGTGGGATATCTTCAGAATCAACAACACCCCGTATAAAGCGTAAATATTCAGGTAATACTTCTTTATACTCGTGCTGTATCAGAACCCTTTTAACATAGAGATCCAATCCACGTTCAGTTTCCCCGCTCATCATAAAATCCTGATTATTTGATGGAATAAACATCAGACTATTATATTGAACCGGGGCATCAATAGACACATGCAAAGTATCAAGTGGAGGCTGACTATCATAGGTTAAAAATTTATAAAACTCTTCATATTCTTCTTTTTTTATCTGGAACTTTGGTTCGCGCCAAATCGCCCGAACTTTATTAACCTGTTCTTTTTCAATGATTATCGGGAAGGGAATAAAATTTGAATGTTTTTTAATGGTTTGCTCCAGTTGCCATTTTGCAGTATACTGTTTGTCATCCTCCTTCAGGTGAATCTCAATTGTTGTACCGCGGGGGATTTTCTCATCAATAATCTCAAGCTCAAAAGTGCCAACACCTTCAGAATACCATCTTACCGGCTTGGCATCTTCCTGAAAAGAACGACTTGTGATAACTACATGATCCGCTACCATAAACACGGAATAAAAACCGACCCCAAACTTACCAATAATACTGGTACTTTCTTCCTTTTCGCCGGATACCTTCTTTAAAAATTCTGCTGTACCCGATTTTGCTATCGTGCCGATATTCTTAATCAATTCTTTATCGGTCATTCCGATACCGGTATCAGTCAATGTTAAAATATTTTTTTTCTCATCCATCGAAATTACGATTTCTAAGGGCAACTTATCATCATACACCTTTTCACCGCTCAATGTTTCCAGATGTACTTTCTCCAAAGCATCTGATGCATTGGAGATCAACTCTCTTAAAAATATTTCCTTGTTTGTGTAAAGAGAGTGTGTAAGAATATCCAATAATTGTTTTATTTCAGACTTTAAATTTATATGTTTGTTTCTCCATCTTCGATGATACCTCCTTAAATAAATAAAACGTATAATCCTGTCCTGAATTCTCAGAACAGGTGTTATATTATATCTCGATTATTATATAATCTTTTTTTAATTTATTAACGAAACTTATGAAACCTTATTTATCCGAGCTATTAGTCATTTAGATTATCAATATATTCATTTAGTTACAGAATCCATGAAAAATCTAAATCGATTTATAGATCCTTTGATAGTTGAATATCAAAATCATCGCTTGTCCATTTATCATCTTTTTGTGATTCCTGATCAGACGAGATAGGTACTATGCGCGCTACTGCCTTTTGCTTATCCATAATAACGACGTCTTTACCTCGCATAATATGCTGCATAATTTCCTGGAATTTTACCGGTGCCTCTTCAACCTGTACTTTCAAATCCATAATCAAATTCCTTAAAAAAGTTTTTGGTATATATCTTCATTTCAATAAAGTATATTTATTTCCACTCTATTCCTACCCAACATTCACGAGACCCTTAATTTAATAAGAATTCACAGGCTATCGCAAGTATGTAAAATCTATCTTTTTAAATGAATCATTCCAATATAAATTCCCTCGAAACGAATCTGAATATTTCATTTATCAACCAGATGGCCTCATTAATGTTCCCGAGAAAAAAGAACTTTACCTTTGATTCTCAGTTTAGTTAATTTTATTTAGTATGGCAGGCCTATATAATAAAGCTAAGGTAGCACCCCGGACAAGCATAAATACTGTCAATGAAACCCATAATGCCTGAATACCAAAGAAGTCACGTGTTAGGTAATAAACAGGCAAATAAAACACAATTAAACTTACGATCATAGAGTTACGCATGGCTGCTGTGGCCGTTGCCCCAATAAACACACCATCCCAAATATAACAAAAACAACTAATTAAAGGTGCTAACTGGGTCCAGAGCATCAATTGAAGTGCCAGGTTAATAACATCCTGTTTGTTAGTAAAAATTCCTAAAATCCATTCAGGAACAACAAAGTAAGTTATTGTAAATAAAAGTGCCAGCCCAAATCCCCAACTAAATGACAATCCAACTGCTTTATTTAATCGCTTTCTGTCATTCGCACCGAAGTATCTTCCGATCAGACTCTCGGCCGCAAAGGCAAAACCATCAATCCCATAGGCCATTATTGTCCACAGGTTTATAAGAATCGTATTAGCAGCAAGTATCAAATCCCCGCTTTTCGCTGAAACAGCTGTAAAAAAGGAGAAAGCAAAAATAAGAATCAGGGTTCGGATAAAAATGTCGCGGCTGACTTTGAAAAATTTCCTAAATAACCCAGCATTTAGTATTGTACTTAAATTTAGTTTTTTTAACAGATTCTTATATGATTTTATAATCAGAATATATGCCGTTATTACGCCAATATAATTTGCAAAGACAGTTCCAAGCGCCACACCATCAACAGTCATAGAAAAATACTTTATAAAAAGCAGATTAAAAAGAATATTACAAATATTGATAACCAATGCGAGTATTAGAGGAAATCGGGCATTTTGCATCCCGAGAAACCATCCCGTAACGGCATAAAGACTCAACGTTGCCGGTGCAGCCAAAATACGTATCGAAAAATAAATCCGTCCATGTATTTCCACCTGGGGACTCGCGTCTATGATCAAAAAACTGATATCAATAATTTGTTTTCTGAGCAAGATTAAAACCAGGCTGAATACAAGGGCGGTTAAGAGCGCTCTCCCTAAAGTATTAATACTTTCATTATCATCTTTTTTGCCATAAGCCTGGGCCGTAAGTCCTGTGGTTCCCATCCGTAGAAATCCAAACCCCCAATAAATAAAGTTAAAGATCATTCCACCGACAGCTATGGCCCCTAAATAATATATTTCACTCAGGTGACCCATCAAAGCCGTATCAACCGAGCTAAGAAGCGGGACAGTTAAATTGCTGATAATATTAGGTATAACTAATTTTAATATTCTTTTATTCATTGATAATTAAATTGGATTAGAAATTCAAGTAAATGGAACAACGCAGAGAAATACAAATCTTTTACAGATTTATGAAGATCTTTATAATATTAGTCATTGATCTATTTTAGGCTCACCGAAAAGATCTTTACCCTGGAGATACCACGAAACTGCCATACCAATTGAGACAGGAAGGATTAAAGCAATTGACAATTCGTTTCTTTGATCAAATGCTGGTAATATTTTCAAAATCAATAACAACAATCCTGACCCTGCAAGGAGGTAAGATAGGATGGAGAGCCATCGATGACTAAATTTTTTACCTAAAATTAAAAAGATGCCCAGGGGTAGATACAGAAATGTTAACGGATTTGAAAGTAAAAGATTTTCGTTATTATAGGTGACGGTGTGATCGGTAAAGAAATTTAAAAAGAACAAAACCAGACCGGGAACTCCAAAAATCCCACCAATTATAATATGGAAGCTACCAAATAGATGGTTTGAGTAGTTATAACCCTTATCCAATAATACCCCCGACACAAGGGCAATTAATCCCAGTAATATACCATAAAACAAGCCTAGCGGCCAGTTGACCGGAACTCCCTTTGGTAATGATGCTCTGTTCTTTGCCTCATAATAAGGGTAGGAGGATTTAACTAACTTGCGCCTGGTTCCATTCTCATCCATATAGAAAATTTTATCCACGTTCTTTTCCATCTCTTCGGGTAAAAACATGTCATCCCAAACAAATATTTCCTGATCAATATTATCGCTCATTAAAAACATTAGAATCCAATTCATTACAAAACTACGATCTGTATGTCTTATGGTATGCTGCCTGAATGTATAGATAGAGGTATTTTGCATTTCGGGAAAGAACTGACCATCCAGCACATGATCAATCAGATCTCGTACACGGGTAGAACAATTATCCCGATAATGATGATATAAATAGGATCTGTTTTCAGGCCTAATGTTATTTGCCAGGAATTTAACCATTTTTATCTTTTTTTCGGGGGTCAGATCGAGAACTTGCATCCTAATATCCCTGTTAAGACTCAAATAATGAGCAAGGGCGTCGCGGGTATTCCATGCAGCCACCCAAAAAATCAGACGTCCCATGGCAAAATTGATTATAAAGTTGTCCTGATCAAAAGAAAATAACCCATAATTATAAAATAAGGATGAATTTAGACGTTTATCATCGACAATCACTGCCGTATGTCCCCACCATGAGGTAAGGTCATCGCCTGGACCGATGGTAACCAGCTTTATCTCAATATCATTTGCCCGTTCGTGATTGACGGGGTTCTGCTGGGCGAGAGAAAGTGAAAGCGTGCTAAAAACAAAAATATATAATATTAAATGTTGGATTCGTTTCATATTGATAGTGATCTCCTGAAAACAAACTTATAAAAAACATAACAAGTAATTAATGAAAATAACGATAGAGATAAATTAGGTGATTCGCAAAAAAAGATCAAAACTGATCTGTATAGTCCGAGTCTCTATTGATATATCTGAAGGGATATTGGAAACACTATTACTCAAAGCGTCTGTCTTATAGGTGGCAGGAATCCATTCCAGCCCAAAATTTATGATTATCCAGTTACCAGGATAACCTACTCCAGCAGTCAAAGCATGATTAACCCGTTGAACATTTGAACTATTTGTGAAGAGAGTGGGAACAGCATAATAACCAAGGCGAAGGGCTAAAGGCATTTCAAAAATAGCCATTAAATATTCCCCTCCAAGATGTAGTGAATGGAGGGAATGTTCGGTTAATTGATATTCTGATTCCAGTGAATTCATTTTCACTAATTGCCACGGTCTGTAAAAATAATCTGCAGTAATTTTAATGTCCTCATTTATAAGATACGCCGCAGCTAAATTAAAATATAAGGGAAAAGAAATCAGTTCACTCCTGACAACCGGATTGGTCAGACCAATGGTTTGTTTGATAGCCAGAGTAAAAGGGAAGTTAATTTTTAAACCAAAGATCCAGTTGTGTTGATATTGATAGCGGACACCCATATCGAAAGACGTTCGTGAATATTCCTGGGTAATATTATATAATACTTCTTCTCCGGCGCCTTGGTTTGATGATTTGAGACTCAAAACTTCCTCACCGGTATAAAAGTTAAAAGTACCCCCCAAAGACAACTTTTCACTCAGACTGAGAGAAATTGCCACTGTAAATACACTCAACTCTCCATCATGATTATAATTTAATTTATAGTTTTCGTCATGATTATTGATTATTTCCTCTGTTTGCTCCTGTGGAAAAGCAACACTTCTTCTAACTCCGACTCCCAGGGTTGTGTTTGCTATCCCGGCATGAAAAGGGAATACAATTCCCAAAAAACCAAGATCAGTGACGGGTCTGGCTGATACTTCCCAATTTTTAATATAGGGGGAATTATCTGTATTCGAAGAAAATGATTTGCTGCCACGCCTTAACATTAACCCGGCATAACCATTTTTAATAATGCTCATTGCTGCAGGATTCCAGTAGATAGCCGTGGGATCATCGACGAGAGCAGTATAGGCCTGGCCCATCCCTGCTGCCCGCGCACTGGTCCCATTAAAGGAGTTAAACAACTGCTCCTGCGCAATCAAATCATTAAAGGAGTATATAACGATAATAAAAATATATACTAGGATAGATTTCATATTGTTAATTCTCGAGACCCTCAATCCAATTTACAATGGTCTGGATTACCTCAGGCGCAACATTTCCAGATTTCATGTACTCTTCTGGTCGGCTTGGGCCATCACCGGTTATAAAAAGATGATTTAAACCCGGAAAAACTATAATTTCGACATCATTTTCATAGGCGAGATTTTTTCTCCAACCCGTAAGATCGGCGGAAGTCACCTGATAGTCTCTTTCACCATGAAGGATTAATAGGGGACGTTTTAGATTCCTTGCCTCTTCGGAAGGTTTATAATCTCTCAAATCAAGCCAATAACGAGCGCTTATTCCTAAAGGCAGACTATCAGCCGGCATATCTGTACTTAGATTTGGTTGCTTAACCCGATTGACCTGCATCTTAATTTCCTGAATTTTAGTCATTTCTTCTTCAGAATAGACACTATCAAGATTAAAAATATAGGTTATTTGATCCAGGATAGCGTCTTCCAGAGGCCTGTTTGGTGCAGCCAATAGGATAAAACCAGTACATACAGAATCTTTTAAACCAATCCTGGGCACCATCATTCCGCCAAGGCTATGTCCCAATAAAAAGATTCTTTCCCGATCAATATCCTCTCTTGCACATAGAAATTCGATTGCAGCAAGAGCATCTATAACTGTCTCTTCATTTACAGTCATACTGTTTTTCATCTCCGAGATTGCAGCCTGGTGATGCTTTGTACGTTTTTCATACCGCAGCACAGCGATTTCTTTGCTGGCAAGTCCTTCGGCAATATCGCGGAAAGGTTTGTTTGGTCCAATGGTTTCATCCCTATCATTCGGGCCTGATCCATGAACCAGTATAACAACAGGGTGTAATTTAGATTTATTTGGAATGGATAGCGTTCCGGGTAATTTCCAAGGATCCGCACCAAAACTAACTAACTCATTTTTAAACTTCCCCGGCAAGACATATGGCGGTGTTTTATATTCAGTTCCTGAAGCAGCGGGGACAAAATACATTCCAGCGATTTCATTGCCATCATTAAAAGAAAGTTTTATATCAAGGTCCATTAATTCAAACTTACAGGTGACAAATATTATTTGATAGTTGCCTTGTTTTACCTGCTTCACTTTTTTAATTGATTTGAAGGCCCCGACCTTACCTGTTATATCTATCCATATATTCTCTAGTTTATTACGGGTTATCAGATTCTTAACATTCGAATCAAAATATGAAACGGCGGTTTCATACTCGCTTGTCGAAAGAAATTTGACAAAATTCACTGCACGCATAGCTAGATCATCTTTATCTCCCTGAAGGGTAGAAAACCCTAATGAGAAAAGTAATAGGATAAAAATAAAAAAGTGGCTTGTGAACCGGAAGGATTTATTCGTCATAGTAGCACATCATAAATAGGTTATTATTTGGGGACTATTTGAAAGAAGAATTGTAATTACAACATTTTCTATTTTGATCTGGATATTGTCTTCACTTCTATAAATATGATAAATCAGGAAGAGAGTCAGAGTAGGATATATTGATTTTCTCAAGCATATAGATACTTGATTTTGTGATAGTCTTTCATCTGGAAACGATCTATAAATTTATTATTTAATCATTAGAAAGCATCGTCAGACCACAGCACAAAATCTTCTAAATGAGAAATCTATATTTTCAGATATTATAATTTTAAAATAATGTCATCAAGATTTCTTTTTGGAACATGATGGACATTATTATCATCACGCCAATATCTTATATCACCATCCTCTTTTACGCTTTCGAGTACAATCTCCTCCCTTGGCTTGCCAAGGGCAATGATGAGTAAAATCTTATACATCGGAGGTATTTTCAACGCTTTATATATGGCTTCCCGATTGATAGATCCTATGATGCACCCTTTTAAATCTTTTTCACAGGCACCAAGCAATAAAGTTTGTGCCGCAATGCCATGATCACAATTAAATGATTTTACAACGGATGTATCCCCAAGTATTATAATATAAGCGGCCGGACGTTCGCCTGTTTTGGGCCCTGACCAATTTGTTAGGTAACCAGCCCAACTTAAATGGGGGAATATTTTGTTATTCATTTCAGGATTGTTGCTGACAACATACTTTAGGGGCTGCAAATTTGATGCGGATGGTGCTATTCGAGCAAGATCAATCAATTCCTTGAGGATCTCGTCACTCACAGCCTCCTTTTCATAAAATCGCCGACAACTTCTGTTTTTAAGTAATAATTCACGAAACATACTGATTCCTAAGCAGGATAGGGAGATCCAAATAATGACGTGATAAGCATCATGATTATAAGGTAGATAATAAACCCAATGACACAGACCAAGACAGACTCGGAGAGTGCCTTTATAATCCAAGGCCTGGCGAACAGCAATAACCATAGCCACGAGCATCCAGATAGAGGCCACTAAATTTACTATAATATTTAATCCGGGGATAATTCCTAATATTCTGATTAAGCCAGGAGAGCTGGCAAATCCAATAGTTCTCAACATTTGCCCCAAATCGGCTTCTGTCTGAGGTTCAGGTAATAATTTTGTGCCAATGAGAAAAGTAAGATATGCCCAAATATACCAACCAACTAATGCTAAAAGAACCGTACCAATGACACCACCGATACCTAATAAAGCCATACTGCCAATTCCCGCCGCAAGACTGGATAGGACAACCACCAACGTAGCCTGTCCCATAGTTCCTTTGTCTGCTTCAACCTCTTCATACAAATTAACATCAAGTTTGGCAGCCCTAATCATACGAATAATTAAATCATTCATTATATCTCCTTTCTGATTCATCGAGCGAAATGTTCGGAAACAAATTTAAAAATGTAATTACAAAGTCTTTTACACAATGGGTGAATCTGTTAGACGCCTTCCCCCCCTGGAACTGTTTCTACGATCCTTGGGTCCCGTTCGCGCCTGATTGACTTTTATTGGGGTACCTTTGATATTATGCCCATATAATGCCTTCATGGCCTTCATGGCATCCTCATCACTCGGCATATCCAGATATGCATACCCCCTGCGTTTATTCCCAAATCGATGCTTTTGTACCTCGATGGAATTGACATCGCCATATTTTTCAAAAGCATTCCTTAAATCTTTTTCATTTACGCTTTCAGCCAGATTGTCAATATAAATCTTCACACCATTTCCTTTCTGATTAAACTATTGAATTCCATGGGCGAATGTGATGATTCACATTCATGCAACAAGTTCCTTGTAATTCTGTCATATTTAACTCTATATAATTTAAACAGGAGAGAACAATAAAAATGTGACCAGGTGCAAAAATATGGCTGAAAGTAAAAAATTTCTAATTTAATCGCAAAGAAAATTTGTACAATTTATATTGCAATTAATAAAATCCAGAAGTGTTATTGACCTATATTTGATCGTTTATCTTCAGCAAAACCTTCCCGGTGCTCTGTCGGGACTCAATAAAAGCCTGTGCTATCCCGGCTTCTTCAAGGGGAAAAACCCGGCTAACAACGGGTTTTATATTTTGCTCAACAAGAAAATCCTTCATTCTGTTATAAACCTGTGTCATTTTCTCAGGATCTTTAAGTAAATAGCCCAGATGAGTAGCCATTGCACCGGCAGATATCGTAGCAATTTCCATAAGATCAACTCTGGGAATATCGCGCCATGTGCGCCACCAAGAGACTGGATTCCATAAAGTGGGATTTAGAGAAGCATATCCCACAACAATCAAACGGCCAAAATAATTTAGAAATTTATAGACTCTGTCTGTTCACTTCCCCGCCAACCATTTCAAGAACAACATCTACTTTCCCTATTTTTTCCTCAAATTCCTCTATCCAGTTTTTTTGACGATAATTAAAAACCTCGGTAGCCCCCAGTTTTTTCACAAGGTCTATCTTTTCTATACTGCCCACCATTCCATATGTTGGACAGCCATATTTTGAAGCAATCTGTACAGCAGCTGTTCCCACACCACCCGCTGCTGCAGTCACTAACACCGATTCATTTTTTTGAAGTTTCACCGATTCTATAAGAGCAACCCAGGCAGTCATATAATTGACCAACAAGGCGGCATTCTCCTCCATGGAAAGATAGGGCAGGACAGGCAATGCCTGTGCCGCCGGAAGGGCAATTTTTTCCGCATAACAACCATGCTGCACACCAACAACCACTTTTTCACCAATCCGGGAAGGGTCAACACCCTCCCCGACTTTCTCAATTATTCCCGAACCTTCCATACCCAGAATATAGGGTCGTTTGGGCGCCCAGCCATAGAGTCCTTTTCTCGAAAGTATTTCAGCAAAATTGATCCCTGCGTATGATAATTTAACCAGAACTTCGCCTTTCCCGGCATCCGGATCGGGGACTTCAGTTATTTTTAACACAGATGGGCCGCCGATTCGTTTATGATTTATGGCTCGCAATTTTTCACCTCACATGATTTTGTTATTTATTATAATCAGGCATTTGTTTATGAAATTCCAATCCAATGAATAAAATAGAATCAGCCGATGTCTTCATTTCTCACTTCTCTTAGGAAGCCTTGGTTACATCGACTCTTTTCAAGAGAACTCGAATATGCCCACCAGGATGTGGGTAGATAATAGTGATACGTTTTCAGACTTTCCTGAGTGGTTTTAACCCCACCCATGGTACCCTACGAAAAGGAAAGGGAACTTATCGATAGATCATTTCATGAGGAAACAAATTGATAGATTCTGGTATTTTAAATTAATCGAATATCATTTAGAAATGGAAACGTAGTGCGAACCTCCGTTACTACTTCCTTATTGATCTCAGTATGTACTATTTTCACCTCATCTTTAGCACATAACAATTCTTTACCACCGGGATGAAATACTGTACTCCAACCCACATAGCGGTTTGCCTTATCCTCACCCACACGATTTACACCAATTACATAGGATAGATTCTCGATAGCCCTGGCCTTCAATAAAGAATACCAATGGTCGATTCGCACCTCGGGCCAGTTAGCAATATCTACAATTAAATCAACATTTTCTTTGGCATAAAAGCGGTAAAGTTCTGGAAAACGAAGGTCATAACAGATACTGAGTCCAATTTTTATATTCCCGATCTTTGTAATTGTGGGATTTTTTCCAGAACTATAATGTCTGTCTTCACCCGTAAAAGTAAATGGGTGAATTTTTTGATATTTTGAGATAAGTTTTCCGGAATCATTTAGATGTACCAAAGTATTATAATATTTTTCGTCACTTGCCTCGATCAATCCGGCTATAATATGGGTAGAATAGTCGGTTGCCAATTGAGAAAAAAAATTGATGGTTTTTCCAGATAAGCCTTCCGAGAACCTTTTTGATCGCATTGTAAATCCTGTTAGGGTTAATTCTGGAAAAATAATCAATGAGACATCTGAATCTAACTTGTCCAATAATGCAAGTATCCTTTTCTGACTCTCAACTTTATTTTCCCATTCCGGATCAAATTGTACCAGGGCAATTTTCAATTATGGCTCCAAAAATTCATTTATTAAAAATTAAGACTATGCAGATTAAGAATAAAAAAAAATTATACAAAATTATTAATAAATATTCTCAAATGTTAAACCTGGTTTACTTGCCTGATCAATCTCCTCACCCTAAATTATTTCAATATGACCAGAATCAGATAAATATGAATATCAATCGATTTATATGAAATATATAAGGCAAGATTATCATTAAAAATAGTATGAGAAAAACAATTGATTATACAACAAAGTTCGATTCATTCAAGGGTAAAACCCTATTTGAAGATTTAACGCCCGATCAAAGACAATTTATTGAAGAGATGGCCCGTCGTTATAGATTTACTTTCCAGGAATTCCGTCAGTTTGTTGAAGCGAGCAGGGATTTGGCCATGTGGGGTGAACCGGATATAATTTCATGGTGTAAAAAATATAATAATGATTCGGAAGAAAAAATAATAGGAGACAAAAAAGATCTGTTTTACAAACTAAAATCTTATCTTTCTCAATTAAAAGAGCAGGAAAAAGTTTATCCAAAAGAATCTCAATTCCATCCCATAATGCGGGAATCGCGAATTATTACAGCAGAAGAGAATGATAAAAAGATCCATGGTATGTGTCCAGTCGCTTCAGATAAGACAATATGCTGCAATCTTCATACTATTGATACAGTAGAAAATTGTGTCTATGGGTGCAGCTATTGCACAATCCAGACTTTTTATGAAGGGGATATCCGTATACAAAAAAATATTAGCGAAAAATTAAAAGCTATCCCCATTGATACCAATCGTTTTTATCATTTTGGCACCGGGCAATCCTCAGATTCATTAGTCTGGGGAAATCGCAATGGCATTCTCGATGCCCATCTTGAATTTGCAGCAAGCCATCAAAACATTTTAATGGAGTTTAAGACAAAATCGAATAATATTAGATATTTTCTCGAGAATAAAATTCCCCCAAATATTGTATGCAGCTGGTCATTAAATAGTAATACAATTATTGAAAACGAGGAGCATTTCACGGCCTCTCTTTCGGATAGGATTTTGGCTGCAAGAAAATGTGCCGATGCAGGAATAAAAGTTGCCTTTCATTTTCACCCCATGGTCTACTATAAGGGATGGTTTGACGATTATCCACAGATAGCCGCGCAGCTTATCGACAATTTTGATCCGAACGAAGTTCTATTTGTTTCATTTGGATCTATTACATTAATAAAACCGGTTATCCAAAAAATCCGTAAACTTGGCAATCCCACGAAGACATTGCAGATGGACTTCGTTACCGATCCTCATGGCAAAATGACTTACCCGGATCATATAAAAGTCAAAATGTTCAAACGAATATACGAGGCATTTAATCTTTGGAAGGATGATGTATTCTTTTATTTGTGCATGGAAAAAGCGAGTATTTGGGAAAAATCTCTGGGCTATGTTTATGACACTAATGAACAATTCGAGGAAGACTTTGGTAAGAAAACCTTAGGTAAGATCCGAATTCCTAATACCTAATTCCTAATTCCTAATTCAATTATTTTATTGAATTGCCTCAAAAATACGAATAAAATTCTGCGAACATATTTTTTTAATAGAGGAGTTAGAAAATCCTCTTGCATCCATGACCCCGATAATTGAGGGGAAGATATCACAACCAGTCACTCCAACGGGGAGAGCCGGCAGCCCATCAAAATCAGAACCAAAACCAACATAATCATCGCCTACAAGATCAACAATATATGTAATATGATCAACTATTGATTCAATCCCAACATGTAAATCTACCATTCGTGAATTTAATTCAGTTCCTAACTTATTCATAGCCTGCTGTCTCTCTTTGGCATCCTGCCAAAGATCTTTTTCAATATCCTGAAGCATCAAAAATAAATCACCACACCGTTCATTTTGTTTTTTTTCATATTCCTTGTTTAAAAATCCGGGATAAAAATTTATACCAACCATACCTCCTGTTTCGGCAATTGCCTTTATCTGGTCATCTTTTAAATTACGGGGTATCGGACATAAGGCTGCTGAATTGGAGTGGGATGCGATGACCGGTTTTTTTGTTTTTTTTGCCACCGCCCAAAATGTACTTTCATGCACATGAGAAACATCGATTATCATTCCTATTTCATTCATAGCTGAGACGACAGATTCGCCGAATGATGTTAATCCATCAAAGGAACATTCAGATTCCCCCGACGATGCAGCCCACTCTAAATTTTTCGAATGTGTCAGGGTCATATAACGCGTACCTAAATCATACAATTTTTCGAGATTTTTTATATTGTTTGCAATAGCATGTCCATTCTCCACAGCAGAAATAACACCAATTTTATTTTGTGCTGCACAGGATGAAAGATCTGAAACACTTTCTACTTTCTGAAAATCAGAAGAAAATACTTCACAGATATCATTAATCAGGTTAAGTAGCGTAACAACCTCTTTATATGCAAATTTCTCGGGAACAACCGAAGAAATATAGCATGCAAAAATCTGACATCCTACATTCCCTTTTCTTAACCTCGAGATGTCGATATGACCCCCGGGATTACCCTCTCTCAGATTGGCCCCGGCCTGTACCTCGCCAATAGTATCGCAATGCAAATCTATTATTTGGTGCATGAAAATTCCTTTTTATGATACGGGATACGGGATACGGGATACGGGATACGGGATACGGGATACGGGATACGGGATACTAAAAGTTGTGTCCTTTGCTTCAGCTTGTCAAGTCTTGTTTCACTTAAGTGGCCTGTTAAATCATAGGTTACAGCTCTTCCGGTACCGTGAACCGAAGAGCGAGGGCCTAGGACCAAGAACCAATTATTGAGAATACCAGAAAGAAACGTTTCCCTCGGGAAAACGAATCTGGTTAAAATCATCAAGAATTTTACCAGAACCAAAATCAACTTCAAAAATCTAATATCGCGTCTCACCGTTCCGATGTCATTCTTATAACCGATTCGGATCGCTCAATAACTTCGTCTTTGCTGAAAGGCAATACCCAATACTCCCCCTGTTCCCACAAAGAATAAAAGTCAAAGAAATGAGGGCTCAAAGGGTGGCCGGATTGTCCTGCTGGGATGACAATCTGAGTTTGATCACTATTCTCAAAATCGAGTATAAAGCGCCAGCTTGGACCTCCCCTGCTTACAAATTTGCCTTCTTCATTCCAGAACGATGTTGAATTGTTTAAACTACTGGTAACACCGGGCCTCGGAAAGGGTCCCCGACGGAGAGACAATAAAGAAGAAAGAAGCGGAACCTCTGCAAGCGGGTGGGCCATGGTCAGGGTTTGAATTTCGCCCCAGGATTTTCTGTCTACGATCTGAATTGCCTCTCGCATTGCCCGGGTGGCTATCTCGTGCCGATCTCCCCCACCTTCACTCTTGTTTAAAAACATCTCATCATTAGAAAAATACAGTGAAAAAAGATTTCGTTCACGATTATAAGTCTGATTATAAAATTCCTTCATATGATTTGGTAATTCATCTTCAAATATTTCCCGAATTAGTATAATCATCCAAGTCTCAATAAGTGCCGTTGACTTTGAATTTATATCCGCACTTCCCTTCCAATTATTGATAGATTCCGCCATCATTATTTCACCAATTTCCAGAAGAATCTTATTAATCTCGTTTTTCCATTTCAAAATATTTACAGAAACAAGATCCAACTGAAATTTTTTCATTTGGGAGACAGAGAAATGATCCGCTGAAGTGAGTAATTCCTGGATACGCCGAATTCTACCATCAGCAAAATTTCCTGGCAGAGGATATTTAAGATTTTTATCATCGGGCTTGTTATTGCACGATGCCAGCCAACCTCTTTCCGGGTTATATGCATGAGGTGTATCCTCCAATGAATAATATCCTTTCCAGGAATAATCATCATTCCAACCAGGCAGCCTGGTTTGACTTTTCTCAAACTCTCTGACAGGAATAGGTGTCCCCAGCTGATAGCCAATATTTCCGTCTTTATCAGCATAAAGCCAGTTTGCATCCAGGGCTGCGAAATGGGTTACTATTTTGCGAAATTGATCAAAATTAGTACATTTTGTCAATTTAAAACCTGATCCGACTGCCTCTGAGGGTAAAATATCAGTGCCAGCCCAGTGCATCGTATGGACCTCAGTACCTTCCCTGTTTTCACTTATCACAGGACCATTTTTTGTAGATCTTACCAAAAGCGTATCTATCTGCCCTGAACCACCAACTTTTATGTACTCTATGCGTTCTTCAAATGGTAAATATATTCCACTATGCAGATATTCTGCCGAATTCTCCGGGTTGACTTTTTCGACATATTCATCTGTAATATCAATTGCGGCTGCTGTAAAGGCCCAGGCAATATTCCCATTATGTCCCATCACAACAGCTGGAACACCCGGCGTGGTAATTCCAACAACATCCAATTCACCATCATTTGTATGAATACCCACGATATACCAGAATTGAGGAAGCCGGCTCACCTCTAGATGTGGGTCGTTTGCCAGAAGTGCCTGCCCTGATTGACTTTTTTGCGGAGAAACAACCCATGCATTAGAAGCCTGCGTGAGACTATACGGATTAAATCCATCCAAGAATAAGGCCTTTACAATAGCCGACTTCCATGAATTTTGCTCTTTGTTAAATCTGGTGGATTTTCCCTCTAATTGAGACATAGATTCTGGTTGTGGTACCGTTTTAGGTGCCGTAGGCGGGTAGGGGATGATGATATTATTCGCCTTCACGGATCCCAGAGAATCCTCGAGAGATATAAAAAATTGGTCATTATTCTGCAGAATGTCTGAAAACCAGGTTTGAAAACTGAACACCGCCACAACATCGGTCATATCCCATGGCTTATATGTGCCACCCAAAAGATAAAACTCAAATGGAAGTGCCTTTGTTTGATCAACAAATTGGTTAATTCCTGCAACATAAGCCTTGAGTAAATCTTTATGGGATTCTTCAATATTAATCAAACTACGTCTGGCAAGATCTAAATGATTGACTTTACGTTGTTGACGATCGTAATTCAGGGTTAGATCTCCAAACCACTCCGACAACCTACCTTGAGAAATCCGACGTGTAATTTCCATCTGGAAGAGTCTGTCAGACGCATGTAACCAACCAACAGCCAGCCAGGCATCTTTCTCACTATCAGCCCAGATTTGGGGAATCCCTTTTTCATCAAAAAGGATTTCCACCTCACTCTGCAGACCACTTATCTGAATAGTTCCTTCCCTCACAGGAAGTGAGGCTGTAAGGAGGATATAAACGGTGATGAATAATGAAATAATAAGAACTAAGATTATTGAAGCGGTTATTATAAGAATACGCTTTTTCATAGAATTGGTTTACTAAGATCTGGGATCTAAAAGTTTTTCCCTTCACTCATTCTTATCAAGTCTAATTTTACTTTAGTGACCTGAAATATCAAGTTTCACAAGTCTTCTATAACCTTAAACCGAGTAGCTAAATTCTGGTACCGAGGGACGAGCATTGAGGAGCCAGTGGCGCGCATCACCCCAGCAGGATATGAACAATCTCATCCTGTTTTTGAGGCGAGCTAAGATGAACGCCTTTTGAATCAATATACAGGTTTATCTCACTACGCATTCCATAGTCAGAAAAATAGATACCCGGAACAATAGTAAAACAGAGGCCAGGAATAATCTTTCTGTTATCACGGGTTTCCAGATTATCAAGATTTGCCCCATTACCATAGAAAGCGCTTCCCAAAGAGTGACCGGTTCGGTGGAGATAATGGGGTTCAAGATTAACTTCACCAATTATTTTTCGAGCATAGGCGTCTACTTCCCAACCATGAATGGGTTTCGCCTTTTTTAGAGATGTGCGGATGAAATCAAATGCACTATCGCGGATATTTTTTAAAATGTGAAAATTATTTTCATATAATTCCGGCAATTCTTTACCAATATAAATCACCCAGCTACCACTGGCATAAATAGCATCATCACTTTTATCACGCGCGCGAAGTGATAATTGAACGAGACTTTTATCATGGAGGGGCTTATTACTTTTCTCAGTAGGAAAATATCTTGGATCACCCGTATTCTGTCCAACAGCAATAATCTGGGGCAAACTTGACACCAATCCACGGGCCTGCAACTGACCTTGTAAAAATTTTTGTATACTTAGCTCATTTACTTCTTGATGACTTTTCAATTTACGTTTTATATAGCGAACTGTTTTATCAAAAAGAGAGTGAATTTCAGTAGCTGTATTTAGATGTGTATTGATCTGCGGTCTGCTCAGACGGGCATCAAACTCTTGTACAAGATCACCTGAAGAGACAAGATTTATTTTGAATGATTTCAACAACTCAAACATTCCTGCATCAATACGAGATATCATAGGAATGGCATTTTTTGCAGAATACTGAACAGCTATCTTTGATTTTTCCCGAACAATTAATTGAAGTTTTTCGCCCATCTCCACCCAACCCATATATACTTCTTTTTTCCCTGGTAAATGGTCGAGAATTTTATTCTCCAAGGCATGGACAAGTTTAGTCGGTACACCCTGTGAAGGAATAAAATAAAACCAACGACGTGAATTCATCAGTTCATTACTGACTTTCAACATCGAGCGCCCTACCGGATCACTACCCATAAAATCATAAAAAAGCCAGCCATCTAGTTTTGCTTCAGTAATTCCTTTCTGAATCGTTGTAAGACTGAATTTTTTCATGAACACCTCAATAAATAATTAAAAATGGCAGGAATGATATAATAAATGAAAACGTTTGAATGAATTAGTCAAATCCCGCTTTATAAATATTGGAGGGATATTCACCAAGCGTTACTCAGGACAAGCGATATTTCGTTACTGTAATTAGATTCATAATCAAGTTACGAATTTTTATCACAAAATATTCAAGCATAGTATTTAATTTATAAAATTTTTCTTCTTTTTTTCTGTTGTATCTATATGCTAACTGTATTAAAAATCTTGCTTTAATTTGATTAAAACTTTGCGATGAATCACCCTCAAGGCATCAGGGATCGAGTTTTATAAAGAAATTCAAAAACATCTATAAGATACAAACCCTTTTCCTCTAATCTTGTATCTTTATCGGTTTAGTCTAATCCAAGTATAGATTCAGAAAATAATGACATGAAAATTTAGGATATTTAGTGTATAAAAGATAAATTTTTCTTGATTTTAAAGAGGTAAGGATAGTAAATTGTTAGCACTCAGCAATATTGAGTGCTAACACAAATATAAATAAATCATTTATCATAATCATAATAGGAGGAATCAATGAAAGTTAAGCCATTATCAGATCGCGTTGTAATCGAACCATTGGAAGCTGAAGAGAAAACCAGTGGTGGTATTTATCTTCCAGATACGGCTAAAGAAAAACCACAGATGGGTAAAGTGGTAGCAGCCGGCGCTGGAAAAGTTGCTGATTCAGGCGAAACCATTAAATTGGAAGTAAAAGTTGGCGACAAAGTGCTTTATGGAAAATATTCAGGCACGGAAGTAACCATTGAAGGCAGTGAGTATTTAATCGTTCGCGAGAGCGACATTTTAGCAATAGTATAAATAATATAAATTAATTGGAGGAAATATGGCTAAGATTATAGAATATGATAGCGAAGCCCGCACCAAGTTGAAAAAAGGTATTGATCAACTTGCAAAGGCTGTAAAAGTTACACTTGGTCCTAAAGGACGCAATGTGGTAATTGACAAGAAATTCGGCTCTCCCACTGTAACAAAAGATGGCGTTACAGTTGCAAAAGAAATTGAACTTGAAGATCCAATGGAGAATATGGGCGCACAGATGGTTAAAGAAGTTGCTTCTAAAACCAGTGATGTTGCTGGTGATGGAACCACAACGGCGACTATTTTAGCCCAGGCTATTTATACTGAAGGTCTGAAAAACGTTACGGCTGGAGCAAATCCAACCGAGCTTAAAAAAGGCATCGAGATGGCTGTTGAGACCGTCGTTGGTGAATTGAAAAAAATGAGTCGCGAAGTTGCTGGTAAAAAGGAAATCGCTCAGGTTGGTTCAATTTCTGCAAATAATGATGATGCTATTGGCAATCTGATTGCTGATGCAATGGATAAAGTAGGTAAAGATGGTGTAATTACTGTTGAGGAAGCAAAATCCATTGAAACATCCCTTGATGTTGTCGAAGGTATGCAGTTTGATCGTGGTTATGTCTCTCCCTATTTTGTAACTGATGCTGATACTATGGAAGTCGTTCTTGAAGATCCTGTCATTCTTATTCATGACAAAAAAATCAGTAATATGAAAGATCTTTTACCGGTGCTCGAAAAAGTGGCACAAATGGGCAAAGGCCTTTTGATAATTGCAGAAGATATCGAAGGTGAAGCATTAGCCACTATGGTGGTTAATAAATTACGCGGAACTTTAAAGATCGCTTCTGTAAAAGCACCAGGTTTTGGTGATCGCCGCAAAGCTATGTTGGAAGATATTGCTATTCTGACCGGTGGTCGCGTGATCAGTGAAGATGCTGGTTTTAAACTGGAGAATACTCAGCCAACTGATTTAGGTAGTGCCAAACGCGTTGTAATTGACAAAGATAATACGACCATCATCGAAGGTGGTGGTAAAGGTGATGAGATCAAAGGCCGTGTTTCTCAGATCCGTACACAGATCGAAAACACTTCCAGTGATTACGACCGTGAGAAACTTCAGGAACGCCTTGCCAAACTAGCCGGTGGTGTTGCTGTATTGAAGATCGGTGCTGCCACAGAAGTTGAAATGAAAGAGAAAAAAGCACGCGTAGAAGACGCCTTACATGCAACACGCGCAGCTGTTGAAGAAGGTATTGTTCCTGGTGGTGGTGTTGCCTACTTGCGTACCATAAAAGCACTAGATAAAATTAAAGGTGCTAACGCAGACAATACCATTGGTGTTGGTATTGTTAAAGAGAGCTGATTGAAGAACCCATTCGGCAGATCGTTGCCAACGCTGGTAAAGAAGGAGCCGTCATCGTCGAAGATGTTAAATCTAAAGACGGGGCCTATGGATATAATGCCGCTAAGGAAATCTTTGAAGATCTTTTCGAGGCTGGTATCATAGATCCGACCAAAGTTTCACGTAGCGCTCTGGAGAACGCTTCATCAGTCGCAGCTTTATTGCTGATGACCGAAGCCTTGATAGCAGATGAGCCGGAGAAGGATGCTCCTGCTATGCCGGCAATGCCTCCGGGTGGTGGAATGGGCGGAATGTACTAAAATATAAAGTACTCCCTACTCAAAACCCTGACCGAATCCGGTCAGGGTTTTTTTTTGATATAAAATGATAGTATTGATATATTAAATGCCAAAGAATTTTCACCCCCTTAGATCGGATTACAATTTCAATGGATATTATAAAACTTACTAATATTGTACTTTATGCCCACCATGGCTATTACGAAGCGGAAAGAGAGATGGGCCAAAGATTTGAGTTAGATATCGAAGTTGAATGCGATTTACGACAGGCTGCAATCTCTGATGACCTTCACCAAACTGTAAACTATCAACAAATCTATGCCTTGGTAAAAGACACTTTTGAAAATAATAAGTTTAAACTCTTAGAAACGGTTGCAGAGAGAATCGCAAGTCAAATACTGCACGCTTTCGCAGTCTCTTCAGTGCTTATAAGGGTGCGAAAGCCCCATGTTCCCTTAAAAGGGTTTCTTGACCATATCGAAATTGAAATCAAAAGAACAAGAGATGATCAATAATTATCATCTTGGTCTGGGCTCAAATATTGAGCCACGAATTGATTACCTTAATAAAGCATGTGCGCATCTATTACAGTATGGGCAGATACTTAATAAATCTGCCCTTTACAAATCCCAGGCTTGGGGGAACAAGGAACAATCAGAATTTTATAATGCCGTTATAAAATTTCAGTCTTCACTGACACCTCAAAAATTGTTGAAAGAAATAAAAAATATCGAGATATTTATTGGACGCAGAAAAAGAGAAAAATGGGGACCACGGGAAATCGATATTGATATCCTGCTATGTGAGAACTATCAGGTGAATGAACCTGATCTTAAAATACCTCATCCCCTTTTAGCCCAGAGGCTTTTTGTCCTGGTCCCTCTGGCAGAATTAGATAATGATCTCCGTATACCTCTTCACAATCAGGCAATTTCAGAATTGCTGGATACTTGTACGGATCAATCGTATATTCAGAAAATCGAATCAGTATGGTAAAAAAATGGCTATCGAAGATTTAAGGTTTATTGCAATCGAGGGTGTAATTGGTGCGGGAAAGACAAGTCTTACAGCACGATTAAGCCAAACATTAGGTGCTAAGGCTATCTATGAAGAGTTTGAAAAAAATCCCTTTTTAGAGGATTTTTATGATGATCCTGATCATTATGCCTTCCAAACTCAGATTTTTTTTCTGATCAGCCGTTTTCAGCAACAGCAGACTTTAAAGCAACATGATCTATTTCAACAATGTATGATCAGTGATTATATTTTTTCCAAAGATCGCATTTTTGCCACTCTGAACCTGAATGAAAAAGAGATGAAATTATACGATACACTTGCTAAAATTATGGAAAAAGATATCGTTAAAGCAGACCTTGTCATTTATTTACAATCTTCCACAAACCACTTGATGGAATTTATCCGAAAACGTGGGAGAAAAATGGAAAAAGGTATCACTTTGGAGTACATTCAGGCTCTCAATGAGTTGTATAATAAATTCTTTTTTCATTATAGCGATACCCCACTCCTGGTTATCAATACAGATGATCTGGATTTTGTTCATAATGAAAGTGACTATCAGGATATATTATATGAAATAAACCAGCATACAGCCGGTACAAGATATTATATTCCACATAAAATTTGAGTGTATTAATGGGCTTATTTAGATTAATTTTTCTTTTTCTTATTGGCTATTTCATATTCAAAGTGATAAAAGGCTTTATTCAGGCAGGTCCTTCAAATAAACATGTTCAGGGTCAATCAAAAAAGCCAGATCACCATCAAGATAGAAATAACATTCAAGATATAGATTATGAGGAACTCGACTAAAGATAAAAGTTCAACATCCTCAGGTGATTCTAAACTGAAAAGTCAGATAACCCGCCTGAAGAATGAACAGGAGCGATTGAAATCCTTACTGGGAATTGCAAAAATTCTCTCAGCGGAAATCAATCTTGATACGCTATTGGCAAAAATAATCAATGAAGTTAGAACTATCCTTAATGCCGAAAGATGTACAATATTCCTGTTTGATGAGGAAAATAATGAACTATGGTCGAGGATGTCTTATGGTTTAAAAGAAGAAATTCGTTTTCCTGCCGATAAAGGTATCGCCGGTACTGTTTTTACAACTGGTGAGACAATTAATATACCAAATGCCTACAATGATACCCGTTTTAATCCAGAGATTGACAAAAAGACAGGTTATATAACAAAATCTATCCTCACAATGCCCATGAAGAACCGCTTTAACCAAACCAATGGTGTATTTCAGGTTCTCAACCGAAAACAGGGACGCTTCACAAAGGAAAATGAAGAAATTCTGGCTGCAATAACTTCTATTGCTGCGTCTGCAATAGAAAATTCTCAACTCTACACAGAACAAAAAAAATCATTTACAAGTTTCGTAGAGGCCCTTTCAGCAACATTAGATACCAGAGACTATATTACCGCTGGTCATTCACGTCGCGTCACCCTTTATGCTTCCGAAATAGCACGTCTTATGAAACTCGATCCGGAACAACGGGAAGTTATCCGTTATGCGGGACTCCTGCATGATATTGGTAAAATCGGAATACCAGAAGTCATCTTGTTAAAAGATAGAAAACTTTCTGAAGACGAGTATGAAATGATCAAAAGACATGCTAATCTCACTAAGAGCATTCTTCAGAAAATTCATTTTATGAAAAAATATAAAGATATTCCGGAAATAGCAGCCAGTCATCATGAACGGATCGATGGAAAGGGTTATCCGGAAAACTTGAGGGGAGATGATATACCGCTTGGAGGAAAGATTCTGGCCGTAGCCGATGCCTTTGATGCCCTGACCTCCCGCAAGCCTTATCAGGACCGTATAGAATTAGATAAAGTAATGGGGATCATTGAGACAGATACCGGAGCGGCTTTTGAACCTTATGTGGTATATAACTTTAAATTTATAAGCCTGGATAAATTAATAATTATCCTTGAGTATGGCCATAATGATGAGATGGATTTAAGTGAATTGAAAATTCTGGAACCATATACCTTAGCGGATATCATCGAGATTCGTACCAAATCGATAAAGTCTGACAAGGAGTTAGAAATTGAAAATATATTTATGAGATATTATCTCAGACAATACCGCAGAGGCAATGGCATGTAACTGTCTATTAATAGTTTATCTTTTCTTCACTCTTATTTATAACCTTCTTTTAATTACTTAGCGCCTGACCGCATACACACAAAACCTACCTATGAAAATGATGTAAAAATCTTTAATTGAATCCCAATTTCTCAAATGCAAAGGGCGTACAACTTTCATCAAATGCTGAGGACAAGAGTTAAACTAAAAAGTGTATCCAGCTTTTGCAGCGGTGTATACACTTTCTCACTAGTTGGTGTGCCGTCTGGTGCTTGCAATTCAACCTCGGTTAATGCGGGATCATTCCGCCATAACAGCTGAAGTGAGGGTTTTAGCGAAAATGTTTCGCTGATAGCAATCGGCAGCGCATTGGTAAAATCAATCCTAACATCATCTGTGTTATCCATATTCCAGTCGACAGTTATATAACTAGAAAATTCGGTCGACGCAGTCAGTTTCCACCAGAAGTCATAAGCAATCCGCACACCCGGGAATTTAGTGGCTAAAAAAGGATTCTCGATAATATCATCCTGAAATGTATATGTAAAACCGTAATCTGTCTCAAAACGCATTTGATCGTTGTCAATCCAATTATTCCCTGCACCGATCACAAACAGAAGACGGCTATCTATACCGGCAAATCTATTTCTCAACCAATCGACGCCACCTAGCATATAAAATCGTTTGCTAATCTTGAAATCGTATCGACCCCGTGCAAAAAATAATTCTGCCGTCTGTTCTGTTTTTTTTACTTCACTTATTGAATAATCTTCACTGGTTCCTACGGCCGATCTTGTAGTAAGACTGGATTTTGTGTCGGTTCCACCAAGATTAAATTTTAGTGCCGATTTCGGCCATATTTGTTTTATAGTAGTTGATAAACCCATCGTTCTGGATTCAGAGTTGCCACCAGTCCATAATCCGGCAACTTCAGCAGTAAAAAACCAGCCTAACTCCTTCTCTTCTTCATTATCCTGTGCTAAGGCTGTAACAGATAAGACGAAGAGCATATATATGATCACAAATTTCCATTTAGTTGAATCCATAACACACACTCCATTTTAGTTTTGTATACAGTTTATCAATCAAATCTTCCGTACTACACAAATCAATGGTGCAGCAATTTCATAATATAAAAAAGATATTACTGGGCAGGTTTTATTGAATTCTTACTGGCCTCTGCTTCGACTTTCTTGGAATTAAGAAGGTCCTTTTGCATTTTATAGGCAGAGAATAGTAATAAAACAATAAGATTATAAATAATGGCAGGGAAAATTAACTATAAAAAAAAGACAGATGGTCAATTAAGAAAATCTGTCTCTTTTTTTATTCTCTTATTACCCATGAATCAGAAGAATTTGAAATGTTTGAAACAAGAACATAGGTAATTTATTTAAATTTTATTACAAACCACCCAGAATAAATCTCTACTAGACGTTTTTTAGGAGATCTTTCACCCGATCCGTTTTTTCCCAGGTAAATTCTTTCTCTGTACGGCCAAAATGACCGTAAGCCGCAGTAATACGGTAAATTGGGTTCCGTAACTGCAAAGATTCAATGATACCACCCGGTGTAAAATCAAAGGTTTTTAGTAACAACTCTGAGAGTTTGCTGTCCTCAATTTTACCTGTCCCAAAGGTTTCAACCATCAAAGATATCGGTTCGGCAACACCAATGGCATAGGCCACCTGAAGACCACAACGATCGGCCAGACCTGCAGCGACAATATTTTTAGCCACATAACGGGCAAAATATGAGGCAGATCGGTCAACTTTGGTAGGATCCTTACCTGAAAACGCGCCCCCACCATGTGAATATGCACCGCCATAGGTATCTACAATTATTTTCCTTCCGGTTAATCCGGCATCACCCAGGGGACCGCCAATTACAAATCTACCCGTAGGGTTAATTAGATAACGCACATTTCCGTTTTTAATCAGATCTTTCGGAATGCTTTTATTTATAACTTTTTCAATAACTTCTTTTTCAATCGTTTTAATATCAACATCCGGCTCATGCTGCGTCGATACGACAACACTTTCTACGGAAACCGGTTTCTTATCGACATATTTAACTGAGACCTGTGACTTACCATCAGGTCTAAGAAAAGGAATTTCTCCCGATTTTCTGCATTTTGCTAATTGTTTTGTAACCTGATGGGCTAGGTGAATTGGTAAAGGCATAAATTCTGGTGTTTCCCGCGTTGCATAGCCAAACATCATTCCCTGGTCACCTGCCCCTGCTTTATCTACACCCATGGCAATATCAGATGACTGCTGGTCAAGGGAGGTTAGTACCGCACAGGTTTCATAATCAAATCCATATTTTGCATCTACATAACCTATTTCCTTTATAACTTGTCGTGCCGTAGCCGGAATATCAACATAACACTTTGTGGTAATCTCGCCACCTACTAGTGTCAGACCAGTCGTTACAAAAGTCTCACAAGCAACTCTTCCAAAAGGATCTTCTTTTAGAACCGCATCTAGAATTGCATCTGAAATCTGATCGGCAACTTTATCCGGATGTCCCTCCGTCACTGATTCTGAACTAAATATATACTCTGCCATCTGTATCCTCTCCATAATTTTATTTCATCTAATTTACTGCATAATCTATTTCATCCCAACTCAGGATTGTTTTTTTAATTCGCCTTTCAGATAATCTATATTTACAATACTTGCCGGATCCTTTTCATATAATAGAGCTAGATAATAGACTAGTCCAATCGGAAATACTGATTAAAGAAATGACATGTTCAATTGCAGTCTGGCCTTGTGAATAGACTTCAACAATCTCAGTTCCTCTGTCATGGATAATATTTTTTGTCAGCTGAATACGCGCTTTTATTTTAGGATTTTCATCAGGTTTTTCCAAAAACACGACAATATAGTCATCAAGAGTTTTATGGCTCATCTCCCAACCAACAATTTCGTTATGATTCATTTCAGGAATAACATTACTAAATGCCATGGACTTTGAGTTTTCCTGGAACTGGTTTTTCCAACGTGTTGCCACGCTCGATAAAAATGGTGCAGAAGAATATATAATCGGGATTTTATTTTTCACCTTGATGGCCAGGTCTTTAGCAAAAACCTTTCCAGGAGCTGTCTCCTCATCATTATTAAATATTATCAATTCGGTCATATGAATAATCTGCCTAAAATCATCCGCACTTATATCTTTCCCTATTGCTTTCAATATAGTCTGAAGAGCGAGAAAGAACAGGTAGCCGAAGGCTTGGCGTGGAGGATAACCTTCCGGTAATGACAGCATTGGCCATTTGCTTTTTTCAGCTAACTTTTGCATCTCACCGCCGGAGGTGATAGCTATAACCTGGGCCCCTTTTTTCTTTGCCTCTCCCACAGCCTGTAAAGTTTCCTCTGTGTTTCCGGAGTAACTTGAAGCAATTACCAGCGTAGAATCAGAACATGAGGCAGGGATATGATACCCTCTGACGACTTGAATTGGAAAACTTAATTGATCGAATAATACATCTGATATAATATCCCCGGCAATAGCGGAGCCCCCCATCCCCAGGTAAATTATATTTCTAATAGAATCCGTCTTAAGATTAATCTTACTTGCATTAAAGATTTTTTGACTGCCAGCAATCTGCTCAGGAAAACTCAATAGATATTGTTTAAAATTTTCTTTATCGACTGAATACATACTTATTTGCTCTCCTTTAGATTAATAAATCTTTATTTGTAATCTTATCATTAAAGAATCTTGTTGTTTCTTCAATTATCTGAAGCGCTGAAGGCAACGTTAATAGGTGATTTACAAGAGACTCACAATCAGAGACATTAAATGATCGTATTATTTTTTTTATCCTGGGAATCATAAAAGGACTCATACTCAGTCTTTCTTAAGCCAAGACCGATTAACACCGGTATAGCAGTTGGATTGGCCGCGAGTTCCCCACAAATACTTATTTCTTTATTCAGGTTATGTGCATTATTAATCGTCATTTGCATTAATCTTAGTATGGCAGGATGCATATCATTAAAAAGTCTGGCAATTTTTTGGTTTGTACGGTCAACAGCAAGGGTATATTGTGTTAAATCGTTGGTTCCAAAACTCAAAAAATCCACTTCTTGAGCGAAAATATCTGACATAATTGCGGCAGCTGGAATTTCGATCATAATACCCAACTCTATCTTCTCCCTGAATTCACTTCCATTGCGCCGCAATTCATTTTTCACCTCTTCTAAAATCTTTTTTGATTCCTTGATTTCCCTCAAGCACGACACCATCGGCAACAATAGTTTCAGATTGCCGCTTATATTGGCTCTTAATATTGCCCTTAATTGTGTTTTGAAAATATCACGCTCATCCAGGCAAAACCGTATAGCCCGCCAACCCAAGAACGGATTTTGTTCTTCGGGTTGATCGATATCTTTCAGGACCTTATCCCCTCCAGCATCGAGGGATCTAAGAATGACTGGTTTCTCACCCATTTCTTCGGAAACACGCTTGTAAATTTGATATTGCTCTTCCTCATTTGGTAGACCATCTTTTTCCAAAAAAATCCCTTCCGTTCGGAAGAGACCAATCCCATTGGATCCATGACTATGAACATCAGGTAGCTCATTTAAAAATTCCACGTTGGCGAGTACATCAATTTCAACGCCGTCAAGACTTCTGGCGGGTAAACCCGCTTCCTCTTTTAGAGTGAGATCAATGTCGATATATTTTTTCTTTAATACCTTGTAGGATTCAATGGTTTTGGGGGTTGGATTAACGATCATTTGGCCTGAATAAGCATCAATAATTACAAAATCATCGGTTTGGACAATCTTCGATAGAGATTGATTATTAATTACATAGGGTAAGTTTAACGAGCGTGCCAGAATAGCCGCATGTGAAGTCTTTCCTCCTGTATCGGTGACAAATCCCAAAATCAGGTTTCTGTTAAAATGAATCGTATCCGAGGGTGAGAGATATTCTGCAAATATAACCGACGGAATTGATATTTGATACTCGGTTCCGACACCAAATATGGCATGTAATATCTTATGCTTAAGATCCTGAATATCCATGGATCTTTCGCGAAAATATTCATTATCAAGCCCCATGAAATAATCCATCTTTTCACGGAATACGGTAAACACGGCAAATGCAGCTGAGTTTTTATTCTCTCGAATAAAGTTTTCTATCTCTTTAAGAAATATTTGATCTTCCAGGAGTGCAATCTGACTTTCAAAAATTTCCAGAAACTGTTCATCATAAATCGCACTACTAAGCTGCTTGGTTTTCTTAAGAAAATTCGCAGTTTTAATACAGGCATGTTGAAATCTCTCAATCTCCCCCTCAATACTATCAATGGGATAATTAAGATCATCAATCTCAAATGATAACTTTCTAAAATGATAAGCCGGTCCCATTGCCAAACCGGGAACTACTGAAAGCACCTCCAGGCGGACTTCTTTCTTCACATGCCTTATCTGTTTATTTTTCATCTTCATAGAATTTCTGAATGATCAAATCGCTCAGCGCTTCAAATGCTTCTTTTTCATCCTCTCCATCAACGTTTATAATTATTTCGCTCCCTGGTTCGGCAGCCAGCATCATGATACCCATGATGCTCTTGCCATTTACCTCCAAACCGTCTTTTATGACTTTAATATCAGAAGTAAATTTACCAGCAATTTTTACGAACTGAGCTGCTGGACGGGCATGAAGACCATGCTTATTTGTTATTGTCAGACTCTGCTCTATCATAAATTCTCTATAATAATCCCAATTAGAAAGGCGAGCAAAACAGGAAATGCAAGACTCCTGTATACAGATTGGCGCCATTTTTTGTAATAATACGCTGCAAAAAAACAAATAATGAATACGATTGCATATATAATATCAGAGCTACCACTTTCAAAAAACGAATAAGAAAATATAGTCCCAAGAGCTACCGCGCCAAACCCTCCATAAATGTTCCGCACCGTCTTAAAGTTCTCAAGATTTAATAACTTATAAATCTCAAAGCCGGCTATATATCCCTTTATAAGGCCAAAAATTCGGATATATATATGAGGAATATTATATAAAGCCAGTAGTACCACTAAGAATATTATTTTTACATGAAATTCAGGTAATAACATGACTCCCAACATACCGATCAATATAGAGGCTGGTTTAATTGTCGCCCATACTAGCTGGTCACCTATTGCACCCAGAGGTCCAATCAGTGCATTTTTCAATCGGTCAAGTTTGTAAAAATCATCATTTTCTTCCTGATAAAGATCATATTCTACTTTGGCAATAGCACCAAGAGCAAATGATGAGAAATAGGGATGCGCGTTAAAAAAGTTTAGATGACGGTTTATAAAAGCACTACGTCTTGCACTATCCTTAAATAGTCTTCTTAGCAACCGGAGCCAGAGCAAAACAAAAACCAATAGAGATCATACTCTGGTAATTCCAGACAGCCTGGATAAAAAAAGAACGAAAGAATATATCGATGAAGACCATTGGTCCTAATTTTTTTGTCGATTTCATTTTAATAAGAAAAATATGTAGCCTGAGATTAGCCCCACACCCAAAAGAAGTAAATTTTTCCGTTCTTTGTACATCGATAACATCAAACCAGCTCCAATTCCGATTAATGCCATAACACTATATTTAAAATATTTATCCCAATCCAAGGGGATATTTATAACATATTTAAAAATAAAATCACCAACATACATGGCAAGAAATATTAATATAAACATCAATAGATAGTGGAATACTAAAGCCAGATAGTTTATAAGAGTCAAGGTGGACAAATTACCCCTTCTGGCGAAAGACAAAACTTTCTTTAAAAAATAATGATTTGACTTTCTAAAGAAGACAACCAATTGACCACCGAAATAGCTAACAAGAACACCAAACAACAGAGCGCATATCAGAACGGTATTAAAGTTCACATAATCCTGGTTGTATCTTAAAACCAGAGCTGTAATTATTATTGCAGCGACATTACCTTCTGGAATAATGGCAGCACCAACAGGAATACTACTCAGCCATAGTAATTGAAGATAGATCCCAATTTGCATTCCCAACTGGGCATCTCCCAAAAACCAGCCAAGCAATGTACATGCAATAAGTGGTTGTGAAATTAAAAATTGAAAGGCAACGGTTGTATCCAATATCAGGAGACTACCGAGGAGCCCTATATATAAATTTTCCATATATCGCTTTAATCAATATATATGATTTATAGTAAGGTGTCAACTATCGGGAGGATAGATTCTCTATTTTATTTTCTATATCTGAAAGAATTTTCTCACCATGTTCCCTTGAGTTCTCAATAAATATTTTATTCGCATTCCTGCCGGCAATAATGGACCCGGCAAGGTATATACCCCCCACATTTGATTCGAGTGAATGAGGATTAATCTTTGGTTCAAGATTCTCAGGATTATAATCAATACCGCATTGATCCAACAAACTTGGATTGGGATAGTAGCCGGTTAACAAATATACGGCATCGGCGGGAAATATATTTCTTGTACCATTATTATTTACCTCAATCTGCGATGCATTAATCCGGCTTAGTTCAGATTCGAGCGAAACTTTTATGCTACCCTCCGCAATTCTGTTTCTGATATCCGGTAACACCCAGTATTTAACGCTTTCCTTTATTTCGTTGCGACGATGTATCAGATGTACGCGTGCACCATGACGGTGCAAATCCAATGCAGCTTCTACTGCAGAATTTTTACCGCCTACAACAACAACATCCTGATTAAAATGCTGAAACGGTTCGCGGTAATAATGAGAGACATGATCTAAATCTTCTCCCGGAATATTGAGTTTATTGGGAGTATCATAAAAACCCGTCGCTATTATTAATTTTGAACATTCTACCTGTAATGCCTGATCATTTTTCTGAAAATTTATTAAAAAACGGTCATCTGTTTTAACAATCTCTTTAACTTTCGTCCCTGTTTCAACCGGAATTTCAAAAAATGAGATAAGACTCTGATAATATTTTATAGCTTCTATTCTCACTGGTTTTAGCGCCTGGCTATTAAAGGGGAGATTGTGCAATTCAAGTTCAGTCGCTGTTGAAAAAAATGACATCTGTGTTGGAAAATTTATGATTGAGTTGACAATATTCCCTTTCTCCAGAATAATTACATTTAATTTCCTCTTTACGGCTGAAATCGCACAACCAATACCCGCAGGTCCTGCTCCGATTATCGCCAGATCATATTTTTTCATTACATTCCTATAACAGTTAATTAATCTGTGCAAATGTTTTTAATTTACTGGCAATATCCATAAAGGCTTTTGCCTGATCACTCGTTTCATCTTTCTCTACAATAGGTTCACCTTCATCTCCACCAATTCTTATATCAACATTTAATGGAATCTCTCCAAGTAAATCAACTTTTAGACGATCTGATTCCCGCTTCGCACCTCCGGAGGAGAAAATATCCGTTCTTTCCTGACAATGAGTACATACAAAATAACTCATATTCTCGACTATCCCCAAGATTGGCACATTAACTTTTCTGAACATCTCCACACCTTTAACAGCATCTAACAAGGCAACATCCTGAGGTGTTGTAACAATAACTGCACCATCCAGAGTTATTGACTGACTAAGAGTTAGTTGGGCATCACCTGTACCAGGAGGCATATCGAATAATATGATATCCAATTCTCCCCAATCAACATCACTCATAAGTTGCTGAAGTGCCCTCATCACTAAGGGCCCCCGCCAGATAACCGGGCTGTCATCTGTAACTAAAAACCCCAAAGACATCAGTTTGACGCCAAATTTTTCTAAAGGAAGCAATTTCTCGCCATCAAAAGCCGGTCGTTCTTTAATTCCAAACATCAGGGGAATACTGGGTCCATAAATATCCGAGTCCAGCAAACCAACTTTAAGGCCCTGTTTAGCCAGGGCAACCGCCAGATTTACACTAACCGTTGATTTTCCCACGCCTCCCTTACCACTGGCAATAGCTATCTTTGTTTTTACCTTTGGCAGAAAAGGGCTTTCTACAGCAGAGGCTTTTTCTTTATTCTGATTAATAATAGAAACAGTATCTATACCAGATAGATTCTTAATTTCACGCGTTACAGCTTCTTGCACTGCTTTGACTTCCGCATCATCATCACTGCGAAGATCCATACCGATTGAGACAGATTTGTCTGAAATATCTATTGTTTTTACAATTCCCAATGTAACAATATCCCGGTTCATCCCGGGATATATCACATGTCTAAGTGCTTCCTCTATCTTTTCTTTTGTCATGTTCTCTATTCCTCTATATTAAAAAATGGATATTATTTATCAGTGCTATGATATTACATAAAAAAAAAGCCAACCAAAATATCTGGCTGGCTTTTTTTCAATAATTGTAAAATTTATATCACGACTTCCAGATCCAGGATTTTATCTTTCTCGAGATTCAATGCTAAGACGCGGGGTTCATTTAGTTTAATCTCATTAATCATTTTCAGCGTAACTGTGAAATCGAGTGTTTCCATATCTTTTGCTGTTAAAACACCCAAACCATTTATTACCCCACCTTTATCTTTATCATAGAAGCTAATGGTAACATCTTCATTCAGGTCGAGGGCTTCAAGTATTTCCCGGACCTCTTCAATACTTCGTTCTTCGATAATCTCTTCATCTATATCTTCTTCAATGCTCAGGATATCACCATCTGCAAATTGAAAATCAATAGTGCCGCCCCCACCTTTTACAAAAATCAGCTTTTTTTCCTGACTCTCACTCACTTCCCGATCGACATTAACAACTTTTCCGGTAAAATGATCATTACCAATATCGATAATTTTTACTGCTACGGGATGATCTTCCGGAACACCATCATAAGAAAGGCGAAGAATGCTAACCTTTTTGCCCTTACCCAGTTCAATAACACGCTTTTTTAATTCAGTTGGGTGAATTGATTTAGGGTCTCTCGAATCTTCTGCTATTCGCTTTTTTGATTTAAATAGTTTCAGAAAATATCGTCTTGAATGTGGGTTTTCGTCTGGCAATGAGCCGGTAAAACGATAATTTGATCTTCTCATATCCCTAGCCCCAGATTTTCTTTATAAAGGTTAAATTAAATTTAACTTAAGAAAGTTGAAAAATAAAAGCAAGCAAGTTCAGTATTATAGCGAATATGAGCATTCAAAACAATTTTTTTATATATCTGCGAGCTGCAGAAGGGTACGGGCATTTGCTTGTGCCTCAGGTGTAATATTTTCTCCACCCAGTAATTTTGCCAACTCAACTATTCGAGCTTCTGAATCTAGTTTTTCGACCGAGACAGATGTTCGTCCCTCTTTTTCCTCTTTGATAACCGAATAATGGCTGTCACCCTGTGCTGCGATCTGTGGTAAGTGTGTAATTACGAGCAACTGATGATGCTTCGAGATTTCCTGCATCTTTTTTCCAACTATTTCAGCAAATCGGCCGGAAACCCCACTATCAATTTCATCAAAAATAAGAGTATCAATTTCATCAGTATCTGCCATGATTGTCTTGATGGCAAGCATAATTCGCGAGACTTCTCCTCCGGATGCTATTTTGTGGAGGGGTCTGACCGGTTCACCAATGTTGAGACCAACATTAAATAAGACCACATCCATTCCATCATCATTTATATCATATTTATTTTCATTTTTGTAAATAAGACCATCATTTTTTGGGATCTGATCAATTTTAATTTGAAACCGGGCATTGTTCAATCCCACGGAAGCCAACACTAATGAAAGTTTCTCTTCAAAACTTTCCGCACATTGCTTTCTTGCATCGGAGAGACTTAACGCCCTTTGTTCAACCAACTGGCGCTTTTCTTCTATACTTTTTCCCAACTGCTCAATTTTTTCATCGTAGTTTCCCAACTCCGTCAATTGCTTTCGCATTGTTTCACGACGCAATATCAAGTCATCTATTCCATTCACCTGGTATTTTCTCACTAACCAATTGAGATCCGACTCGCGTTTCTGGATTTCTTCGAGTTTTTCAGGATTGAATTCTAGTTTTGTAGCATACATCTCACATTGCCGTCCACTCTCCTCCACTGAAACCTGAGCAGTCTCCAGGTTTTGGAGCAAGTCTTTAAAAGATGTATCTATTTCTGCCATTGGTTTCATGCGTCGTATCACTTCAGCGATCTTATTAGATGCCGAATTTTCCTCAGAATAAAGGAGTGATCCAGCTTGATTAGCTACATCAAACAATGTTTCGTTATTCTCCAGAATCTTTCTTTCCTGAATAAGTGATTCCAATTCTCCATTTTTTAACTTTGCGGCATCAAGCTCATTGACTTGAAACGTATAAAGATCATGTTTTTCAAAACTTTCATTTCTTTTAATAATATAGATTTTCAGTAATTTCAATTGCTCCTGGTACTCTTTATGGGAGGCTTTGAAATCCTCCACCATACCATGTAAATTTCCAAAACTGTCAAGATATCCCAGGTGGTTTTCCGGATGTATCAGACGTTGATGTTGGTGTTGCCCATGTAAATCAATGAGGATGGCGGTGAGATTCTGAAGGACGCTCATATTGACGGGCGTATCATTAACAAATGCCCTGCTCATACCCTTACTGTTTATTTCTCTACGGATAAGAATCTGGGAATCAAACTCTTCTATCTGGTAATCATTAAGGATTTGCTCCATTCTTTCATCAGAATGAAGATGGAACTCCGCCTCAAGTATGGCTTTTGCTGCCCCTGCCCGTACCAGATCAGATTGACCACGTTCACCGCAGAGAAGACCAAGGGCACCGACTATAATCGATTTCCCTGCGCCGGTCTCACCCGTTATAACAATAAATCCCGTAGTAAATTCTATATTAAGTTCTTCTACAATGGCAAAATCTTTAATGTATAATTTTTTAATCATTTGAGCGTCCTGTCTCTTCCAGGCCTGGTATTTAAAATAACTAAAGCGTACATGGTGCTTATGGTTCCCATTAGGGTTTGACTACAGCGATCTTTCCATTACCGGTGACACCTTCATCATTATAAATCATATAAAGATAGATCCCACTGGGCACTTTCGAATTATTTTCATCTTTTCCATCCCATACGGCCCTTCCCCCCTCAACCATTCCATTGTCTTCGGATAACACACGAACGAGTCTGCCATTCATATTTAAGATTTTTATAGTAGCTCCATATATAAGGTTTTTTATAACAAATTGAGAACTTCCGTTCAGAATAAAGGGACTAGGACCTGCAACGACCGATTCCAAATTTTCTTTATACTCTGCAAATGAACCCGAAAAAATCGACAGACCACCTTCTGTACCTATATATGCTTCGCTGTTTTTAGAATCAACATAGATGCTATTAACAATTTTGGCAGGTAAACCGCTGTTCTCGGTCGTATAATGTACCCATGCACCAGTATCCCAAGGGCTTTTATTAGATTGGAGAACACTCATCCCACCATCAGTTGCCAGCCATTTATTATTAAAATTGTCTACAAAAATCTGATTAATTTTATTATCCACCGGCCCTGTTTCACCCACATGTTTATAAAAACTTGATCCATCAAATGAATTTAGCCCGCCTGCCGTACCAATCCACATAACCCCATCCTGATCCTTGGAGAGGGTAAGAATTATATTACTAAAAAGATTAGCGTTGGAGGTATTGACTCTAATCAATCCTTTATCATCAGTCCTATCATCTATGGTTCCATTAAAATCATAAACGAGAATTCCAGAAGTAAAGGTTCCGATCCACAACCGTCCAAAATCATCAAATGCCAGTGATGAGATTTCACTTTCTGTGCTGGTAATACCAATATTGCTTCCAAAGTAGGTCCATCCCGCACAATCCATATCCAGTTCTCCCTGGGAATTTCGGGGGACCACTGCCAGATATTTCAAATCACGGGATAAATGATTTGCTAACCAAACATTACCCGTCTGATCTTCTAAAATACATGGAATCACGGTGTAATCGGCTGCAGAAATATTTGCCCCCGAAAGACAAGATTTATTTTCAGGGATTTCCGGGAGTAGATATTCTTCAATACCTTCAGATGTTGAAACAGTCATTTCACCTGCACCTGTCCATGAATGATAATAATCAATCTCTTCATTATGGACAGTCACCACCCCACCACCCCAGGCGCCAAACCAAATTCTGCCGTTTCTATCCTCATATACATAGGCCATGCTATTCTTTCGAAACCAATCGCCATTGGCAAAAGCATAGTTCTTCCAATCAGGAAAGTCATATCTGTAAAACCCATATGGATGAGACAATTTAAATTTACCCGAGGAGATCCACAATGTGCCACGACGGTCTTTAATTAATATACCCACATAATTACTTGCCGGCCCATCAATTTTATAGGCGTTTTGCCAGGTTCTCTTTTTGATGCCACCCTCTTTCCGCCCTGTCCATAACTCTTTTTTATCATCCAATACGGCACTATTTATAGGTATATTTTCATTAGCAATATAAGACCATCTTCCTTCAATCCATTTAAAATAATCTATCTCCCTAATAAAATAGCGTGTATCGCCTGAAATAAGCATTTTAGTTACAATCCCTGAGTTCCATGATGGCAGAATAGCAGTGGTACCATCCTTTAAGATTGTTGCCACTCCGGCTGAAGTAGCTACAAAAAGTGAGTCTAATATTGGAACCAAATCCCGGACACTATTTGATGGCAAACCGCCTGATGATGTCATTACTTTCCAGTTATCTGATAATTTTAGGTTGTATTGGATAAAATTTGAGGGTGCATGGAGTAATCCATTCTCAGTCGCATAATAGACACGGTTATTAAAGACAGTGATGCGATAGGCCTTCCCTGGCTCAATGGGCAAATTATCATAATAATCTCTGAACCCCAGACTGTTCTCTTCTATTAAAAACACACCGACACCGGTCGTCGTTGCCACCCATAAAGTATCGGCAATAGAGTACAGATCAACAATCTCAGTTCCGCTTAGATTATTGTAAACCGACCATTCTTCAACATTTTCGGAATACATGCTGATCGTCCCGTCCTTTGAGGAGGCTATGATATGGTTATAGTGATCTTTTTCAATAGAAGATAAATCCAGCGAACCCAATCCATCCGTATTGGTATATTTCACATCCGCACTATCGAGAATATTGTATTTATATACCCCCCCACTTGTACTAATCCATATATCCCCATCCGAGAAAACCATGTCACTTACATCATTCATATATGTAATGGTTTGCCAATCCTGAAGCCCCTGGGCAAGCAAAATAGACACAGATAAAACCAGCATGCAAATCACGATTAATATTCTCAAAAACGCCTCCGGTAAAATCAAGTATAACTAATAAAAAAACGTCTGCACCGCATATATGTTCCCGAACATCAGCATTTCATATTCAGGTTCCGTCAGCATCTCCTACGGACGAGAAAATTTACAAACAAACGAGGTCTAAATCATTCAATTATATACCATCAACTTACATAAATTGTGCCAATATGTAATTTTAGTTCCAATAGGCAACATCTAATCTTTAAAAATTGAATTAAGAATTAATAAATCTCAGATTGGAAAATTTAAAATCGCCTGAGAATGGAATTGAAATATGATCTAATCAGATTTTATTCTATATCGGTTTACATCAAATTTTAAATAATTCATTATTAATATTTATTACCGTCATCAGATTAAAATGTGTTCTTTAAATGTGGAAGATCAAATACAATTGAAAAAAAATTGCTGAGCAGAAATCCTGTTACACCCCAAATAGTTTCGCCAAAAAAATCATAATAGTGGATATCCCAAATAATACCATCTTTTTCCCACTGATTTATTTCAAAATTCTTGGCATCAATCAGATGACTTAAGGGGGCCTCAATCACCTGATCTATTTCGTCGGGATTAATTTTATAAGGATAGGGATAATTGAAATAGGCAACATATGGCGTGACGAGAAAATGGGTATTGGTTAAAAATTTATCTGTACTCCCGACAATCGCCAAATCATCTTTTTCAATCCCCATTTCTTCCCAGGTTTCCCGAATCGCTGTTTCTCGTAAATGAGCATCATTAGATTCATGAGATCCACCTGGAAAGGAAATTTGGCCTTTGTGATGCTCAACTTTCTCTGTTCGTTTCGTAAAAAGAAGATGGGCCTCCTGATTCTTAAAAAATAGTGGAATTATAACAGCTGCCTTTTTATAGGGCACGTCCGCATATTTATATTCTTTTGGTATTCGGTTTTCCAACTTCTCCCGAATTAAATCATATAATTGATCAGGATTTCTGAGATATTTTTCATACGGGCGCATCGATGATTTTTTTCCAGATATTTAATATTTACAAAGTGGTTAGAAGGACTAATCAGTACTCATCCTTATTCAATTTCAGAATCTTCTATTCCATATTCAGCTAATTTATTATATAACGAGCGCCGGCTAATTCCAAGCATGTCAGAGGCCTTTGCCTTGTTCCCCTGGACTTTTTTCAGGGTTTTAATTATGGACTCCCGCTCAATCTCTGGCAGGGAAGTTCCGGCCTTAAATCTGATTTCCTCTCCGGGCAGACTCCCCTGAATTACATTTGCCGGTAAATCTGATTTTTTAATGATATCTTTCCCAGAAATCATAGCCCGGATAATGACATTCCTCAATTCTCTGACATTTCCTCTCCAGCCATATTCTTTTAACATGGATAAAGCCTCAGGATCAATGCCTGAAATATTACGTCCATATTCCTGATTAAAATGTTGAATAAAATGATCACATAAGAGTGAGATGTCCTCTTTGCGTTCGCGAAGGGGCGCCAGCTCGATTAGATATACATTGAGACGATAGTAGAGGTCTTCACGGAATGAGCCCCGGGCAATGCATTCCTCCAGATTTTCATTGCTTGCAGCCACAATCCTCACATCGACTGGAATTTCACGCTTCCCGCCAACCCTGTCAATTGTATGGACTTCTAAAACCCTGAGTAAGGAGATCTGTACCTGTTCACTCATGGTACTAATTTCATCGAGGAAAAGTGTACCTCCGTTAGCCTCCTCAAATTTACCTTTTTTTTGATCAATGGCTCCTGTAAAAGAGCCCTTTTCATGACCAAAAAGCTCTGACAATATAAGATCTTTGGCAATGGCACCTGTATTAACGGCAATAAAAGATCCCGAAGATCTTTTAGATGCCTTATGGATTGCGCGCGCTACAAGTTCTTTACCCGTTCCGCTCTCCCCAGTGATCAAAACCGGTACATCGATATCTGCAATTTCACGAACACGGGATAAAACCCGGGTAATTGCCTTGCCCTTGCCGATAATATTATCAAATCGATCAATTTCCGGCGATTTGGGCTTGGGTTTAACCTGACGATATTTTGGTATTATTTTGGCTGGGCTGAGGGCATTGTGAATCGTTGATTTTAATTTCTTCGGATCGACTGGTTTGGGTATATAATCTAGCGCGCCATTGTGGATGGCCTCAACAGCATGTTCAATTGAACCGAATCCCGTTACCATAATTACTCTGAGGAGCGGATCAAGATCATTGATCAATTTGAGTAATTCCATCCCATCAATTTTTTTCATCTTGAAGTCTGTAATAATCAGATCATAACTGCGCTTCTTTATCATCTCCAGGGCTGCTTCGCCGCAATCAGCTTCTTCCACGGCATAGTCTTCATCTTCAAGCATAATGACCATGGCACTGCGGTGTGCTTCATCATCATCAATAACTAATATTCTTGGTTTTATCATATAGTTTTAGCCTTTGGTTTCACAATTTAAGGACGGTCAGATTAACTTTTATCCAAAAGATTTATCTTCCATATCCGCTATATAGGTTTCAATTTTACGTAAGAGTAAAGCTTCTTGTTCGAGGAGAAATTGATCCGTGCCATGATGTCCCCTGGTTTCTAGTTCTGCCCAATGCAAGACAACAGTTAATTCTTTAAGCGATAACTTCATCTCACGATTGGCAGTATTCGCAATAACTCTACCTGCCAAAGATGCTTCCTGGGGAAAAGGACTGTTTAGACCTCTTTCAGCCCAGACATGTAATACACGCACTTCGGTTGGTGTGAGTGCTAGCATTTGGATATCCTGTGAATAGAAACGGAATTTAATTTATTACCGACTGAGACTCTTTTCAACTGTGAATGATGTTTCCAATTCAAATTATCAATCATATTGAAAAAATCTTTAGCGATTGAACGGTCAGGTTCTGCAATAAGAACTGTTCCATGATCATTCAGGCATTCCTGGATGACATTAATCACCGGCTCCAACCATCTTTTTTCATAGAGAACATCCGCAGCGAGGATGACATCAAAAGATTTATCCGTATGAGGATTGCGCCAGTCCATGTATTGAACGGCCGCCGGCCGGTTAAAATTTCGCATAAAATTGCTCTGAGTAAATTCGAGTGCCATGGGCTCATAATCTGTAAACAAGACATCTCCGCCACAATAACTGGCTGTTATTCCAACAAGTCCTAACCCGCATCCCAGTTCAAGTATTTGCTTGTTTTTTATCTCATTTTCATTTTCAACGAGATACTGGGAAAGGCCAAGAGCGGACGGCCAGAGATCAGCCCAGTATGGCAATCTCTCATCCTTATTGAATTCATCCGAAGAGATTGCCTCAATCAACTTTTCCATATCCTGAACTCGTTTTAGGGAAATCTCAAATCGCCCTACCGAAAATGATTCCCAACATGTATTATTTTTCAAAGCACTTTTATAAGTTGAGTCTGAGAATGAATTTTTTTCCATAAATCAATCTTCAAATTGAGAGATGTATCTATCAGAGGAAGTCCCGCCACACCACCCAGACACATTGGCATAAGAAATAATGATAATTAATCCTGCTTTAGTTAACCGCTAAGACGCAAAGAAGGCGCTAAGAGCGCCAAGTTTTTATAAATTAAATATATTTTTCATTGCGAACCTTGCGCCTTCTTCGCGTCTTAGCGGTTCAAGAAATTCAGGCCCGGTTTGTAAGAACATAATTTTATCAACAAGTTTCTGGTTAAAATCGCTCACAGGTTCGTTTTTGAGTGTTTTGTCTAAGTTTCCAAAGACTCCCTTTACCTTCACTGACCAACCGGGTCGATCAGGCAGAATGAGGAGATTCTGAGATAAAATCTATGATCAGTTTTGCTGCCCGATCGGAGGCACCGGGAGGACCAATTTTTTCACGAATAATTTTTAATTCATTTCTGATTCGGGAATTTGTTTCCGGTTCGAGCAATCGCTCCAACTCGGGACTGGCTGTTTCCGGTTGAAAACTGTTTTGAAGCAATTCTAATGCAATTTTTTTATCGGCCACGATATTTGGTAATCCGACTATATCCAGATTGACAAATAGATTTGCTATAACCCAGGTTAGTTGGCTGACCCGATAAACAATAACCAGGGGTACCTGAAAATATGCGGTTTCTAATGTAGCCGTGCCTGAAGAAACCAGCGCAGCATCGATCTGATTGTAAAACTCAGCAGAACTTGAATCATAGAGGTGTATATAGGATTCATCTCCTAAATAGGACTGATAAACATGCTCAGAAATCGAATTAACTTTAAGGATAAGGGCATCTGATATTTTTCCTGAGGATTTGAGGATTTTGGCTGTGCGAACCATATCGGGTAGTAATTTATCAATTTCCTGTATACGACTTCCGGGTAGTAAGCCAAGAATAATTTTATCCCCGGTCATTGTTTTGGGGTTCACATCATTATAATGACTATCCGCAAGAGGATGTCCCACATATTCAGACCTAATAGCGTATTTTGCGTAAAAATCTTTTTCAAAAGGAAAAATCACCAGCATTTTATCAATATACTTCTTTATTTTATGAACCCGTCGTTTACCCCATGCCCATAATTGTGGTGTTATATAGTATATTACCGGAATGCCCAATTTTTTTACTTTTTTGGCAAATCTGAGATTAAAACCGGGATAGTCTATCAAAATAATGGCTGCCGGTTGAATAGACTCTGCCAAAGCATACATATCGTTTAACACTTTTTTTATAAATGGCAGATGTTTTAATACTTCAACAAGACCCATAAAAGCCATCTGTTTAATATGATAGACCGGTTCTAAACCTTCTTTTTTCATTAAATCACCGCCGATACCGGTGAGTTCTATTTCCGGATCGTTGGATTTTAGAGCAGCAATCAGGTGAGCACCATGGATATCACCGGATACCTCACCGGCAATGATGAGAAGCGATCTGTTTGAATGTTTTGAAGGCATAATTGAAATCTGAATTTTATTGAATAGACATAATGTTATTTTCTCTATTTCAAAAATAGGATCATTCTTTTTACAATGCAAGAATCAAATTTCATCATTCAACAATCAACACAGAATATTCACTATTCTATTATTATGTTTGCGCGGACGGACTGCCCATTTCATTATCTATCAGAGAAAATAAAATTTCCAGGGGGGAGGGACGTGAAATATTAAAAGTGATAGGTAGGGGCGAATCCATGTGTTCGCCCTGTTGAGAAAGGAATGTCAGACCGGAATCATCGGGGCGGAAATGTATTTCCGCCCGAGTTGACAAAAATGGTTAGTTATAATTCGGCCGTCGGTTCTTCAGAATTGACATCTTCCTTTTTCTTCAGATTATAATAGACCAGGAAAGCAATACCGGCAAAAAGGAACATCAACCCGAAGGTAAGACCCTCGGCATCTCCAAAGTACATAAACTGGTTAACAAATTGCCCAATAATTAAGGCCAGGCCAACCGCCACCAGAACCATGCCCCATTTAACGGAACTTAATGGATCAACCGGTCTTCTATCCCCTCTTAAATAGAGATACTTTGCCTTCTCATCCACCTGACCGCTCTCAATCAAACTCTTGCGTATCCGATTGTCTGAAAGAATCTTAATAATTAAAACCAGGCTTCCAAATATAACCGAAACGACTACCATAGGTAATAAATCGTACATTTTATTTCTCCTTTTTAAGAACTTCTGAATAAATAGACACAGTGAAGATAAAAATGTTGCACCCTGGATAAAAATACGATATTATTGGGGTGCAACATATTCCTAGTTTCCGTGTCTTATCTTATAAAACGGGGATGTATTGGAAAAAGATCGTGTACTCATAAATAAAATCCTACGGGGTGATCTCAAAGCATTTCAGAAATTGATTGAGTCTCACCAAAGATTGGTAGCCCATATAGTGTATCGCCTGGTTTCTAATTCAGAAGACCAGGAGGAGATATGTCAGGATGTTTTTATAAAAGTCCATCAAAATCTTTCAAAATTTAAATTTGAATCAAAATTATCAACCTGGATAGGCCGGATCGCATATAATACAACCCTAAATTTTATGCGTAAAGAAAGATTACCCCTGATTGATGATATGAATAGCAAATCAGATAGAAATACAGCGATCGAGGATGTGGATCGGATGGCATCTATAAAATCAAACTATCCAACTCCGGAGGAATTTGTCGAGTCTCTTGACCGTAATATGTTTATTCAAACACAGATTGAGAATTTACCTGCTCCATTCCGCGCCATCCTAACCCTTTTTCATTTGGAGGAGATGAGCTACCAGGAGATTGGAGAAATAATGGATCTGCCGGAAGGAACGGTAAAGAGTTACTTATTTAGAGGTAGAAAAAAACTAAAGGGAATTCTTGCCACTACGCTGCAAGGAGAAACCATATGACACAAAAACACTTAAGTGATGAACAAATCCAACAATATCTGGATGATAAAGTCAGGAATAATGGTCTGGCCATTGAAGAGCATCTGAAAAGTTGCCAGGGTTGTCAGCATAATTATCATCTCTATAAAACTCTCTATTCGTCTCTGCAATCAGACACTATTCCGGAATTGTCACAAACCTTTGCCAGTAATGTCATTTCAAATATTCCCGAATCAGCTGAAAGCAAGTGGGAAAAATTCGAATCCGGTTTTGTTATCTCCCTCATTTTAATTGGTCTGGCTATCAGTTTCTATTTTATCAATCCTCTGCCATTTTTGGCGGAAATTGGAAATTCATTTCTAAGCCGTTTACCTTCCTATGGCTCCGATATTCTTTCAAAATTAAACGGCAACCTCTCATTCGTCTTAATTGCAGTGGTTATTTTCTTTCTGGTTGAAATATTTGATAAGAAGTTAATAAAACCAAAAGTGTGACTATCTCCTACCCCTTAATCATCGGATTTCATCTGCAGTTATAAACACCTAAACTTCTTTGATGTCTCGGTTCATCAGAATGAAATGAATTAATTGGATTTTGCGTTGCGTTTATTTGATAATGATAATATCTTCATTATATTTTTCAGGTAATATGGGAGGAAATAAACGATGGATATCATTAAAATTAAACGCGGAGGTGATCCTGTAACTTTTACAAAAGTAAGTGACCAATTTGCTATTAGATTAAAACAGGGATCTGCCAGAAATGAACAATCGTTAGAAGCTGCCTGCGGTAAAACCCGGACAACTGTAATTCATATCGATGAAGCCGCAGTTATTAAGATGAACATATTTTCCGTAATAAATTCAGAGGAAACAGAATCCACTATAGACGAGTTAAGAAAGTCGCCGGGTGCTGATGTAACAACCCATATCTATTCATTGGAAGATTCACCGGGAAGTGAAATGATACCAACCGGGCTATTAACGATCCAATTTGCCTCTGCTGTTTCAACTGAAAAGCAGGAAGAAATCTTAAGGGAATTTGGTTTAGGAATCGTGAAATATTTAGAATATTTACCTGGTGGTTATCTGGTAAAATTAACCTCTCTTTCAACCGAGAATCCACTCAAAATTGCACTAAAATTACAGGCTAATGAATCAATAGAAATCGCAGATCCCGATCTTGCTTTCCGGATCTCATTTAAACATCAACCATCTGATGACTTGTATAAAGATCAATGGCATTTGAAAAACAGGGGTGGTGCGCCAGGTATGCGTACAGGAGCAGATGTAAAAGCGGAGGGTGCCTGGGATATTAACCGCGGATCACGTGATATAAATGTTTGTGTCATGGATGATGGTTTTGATTTGCAGCATCCGGATTTCAATACTACTGGAAAAATAATCTCACCACGTGATTTTGGGCAAGATGATTTCCAACCAAATCCTGTAAATGATTCCGATAATCACGGTACCGCCTGTGCAGGAGTCGCTGTAGCAGAGGAAAATGGGACAGGTATTGTTGGCCTGGCCCCAGGATGTGCATTAATGCCTATTCGCACATCAGGCTGGTTATCAGATAATGCTATTACGGATCTCTTTCAATATGCTAGTGATCATCATGCAGATGTGATCAGTTGCTCCTGGTCAGCCTCATCGTGGAACTTCCCTTTGTCAAGCATGATGACAGCCATGATACATAAGACAGCCACAGAAGGCAGAAGAAATAAAAAGGGTTGTGTTATCCTGTTTGCTGCCGGCAATGAAAACCGACCTCTTAAAGGGATAAAAGATGGGAGAGTCTCTCATCAAGGTTTTGCAATGCATCCGGATGTAATTTCGGTAGGCGCTTCAAACAGTCTGGATGAAAAATCATATTACAGCAATTTTGGAAAAGAACTGACTTTATGTGCACCTTCCAGTGGTTCCCCGGGGAAACAAATTGTCACAACTGATCGTCGGGGTTCACGGGGATACAATGCCGGTGACTATACTTTTAGTTTTGGCGGAACATCCAGTTCTACACCGTTAGCAGCAGGTTTGGCTGCTTTGATCCTTTCCGAGAACCCGGATTTCAGCTCAGCCGAAGTAAAACAAATTATGATTGAGACTGCAGATAAAATTGATTCAACCAATGGAAATTATATTGAAGGACATTCTCAAGTCTTCGGCTATGGCCGAATAAATGCTGAAAAAGCCCTGCAACTAGTCACAGGAACAGGAGAAGACACCTTACCCCAGGTACTCTCTATGGAACACCGTATCCAGCGAACCATTCCCGATCTTGGTGCTGTGGATTCTATCATTCCATTTCCATTAGATGTCATTATAAAACAAATAGAAATTTCTATTGAGATTACTCACACCTGGTCTGGTGATTTACAAGTGATTTTGACTTCTCCTCAGGGGCGGGAAATAATTTTGCAGGACCGTACCGGCGGAAATAGTAATGATCTGATTAAAACATTTCGCTCAGCCGATGAACCTACTTTGTTTAGTAAATTGATCAGTAAATCAGCAAAAGGAGATTGGCGAATAAAAGTAATAGATATGGCAGCAGCTGATGTTGGAATATTAGTAAAATGGGGAATAGCGATTACGTTTTAATAAATGATCTTATAACAATAAATATATAGATTACACAATTCATATAGCGTAAAACTATTCATAGAGGTAGCAAACAATGAAATCCCTATATGTTAGAGTCGTCGTATTTGATCCTCTTGAAGATGATGAATTCACTATATCAGATGGAATTCAGGTAGATGTAGTAAAAATAAATGATTTCAATCCCCTGGTTGGATTCAATCGTCGCTCATTAAAGTATGATGTTGATGACGATGTATTCACGGTAAATGCACCCAGATATCATGTCAGTCAATCGCATTATCTTCGGGTAAGTTTTAAAAAGGTAAACTTTTCAAAAGTAAATGGGCAATTATTGGCCGCTAACGAAGTTGAGACCATCCCACTTACCTCTTTATTGCCCGGCTCGTTTACCTTACTGGGATTCTGGTTGGGATGATGATTACGAAACCAATGAATTTTTTGATGATGATGATCTAATTTCTGATCCCACACCCACTGCACCGCTAATCCTTCGGATCCCCCTCAGACAAATTTATAATATTGGCCATCGCGGGGCACCTCATTTTTTTCCGGAGAACACGATGGCTTCATTTCGGAAGGCAGTGGATCTTGGTGCGAATGGGCTTGAGTTTGATATTTGTATTACCAAAGAAAAAAAGTTGGTCATTTTCCATGATCCTGAACCGGTAAAGCATCCGGATAGGATGGATCGCACGCTTTTTGAGGGATTTCCCTTTGAGCTTGTTTCTCCTGAATTTAGTTTTACAGGTAATACGGCGCGTATTAAGAATCTGATCAATGGGGGCTACAAAACCAGTCGGAGAATAAAATTAAAATCCGATGATCAGTTAGACATCATTAAATTGACACTAAATCAGATAAAAAAATTATATCGCTATCACCACGTGGACAAGGTGGAACATGATATCCCGGAATTGAGCGAATTTTTAGCATTTGCCCAGCAGGAAAGAGAACAGTTAAATCTATTGTACTTCGATGTAAAAAATCCAAAGTGGGATGAAGTGGATGACGCTGCTTTATTTATCGACTATGGTAAACGACTCGCCAGGGAGATTAAAAAATTTCCAGATTTACCAGCCCGTCTTATTATAAGTAATGGCAGCGAAGAAGTTTTAAAACATCTAAAGAAGGGATTCCGAGAATCTGGAGAGAACCGTTGTGAATTCGCCTTTGATGCCCAGGGTTCCTTTGGGGCAATATTCGGATTTAAAAAGGACCCTTTAAAGGTAGCGAGAAAAATGAACAATTCTGTTATCTCTATTGGTAGTCTTTTCAGACCAGGAAATTTGGGAGAAATGACCGAGGCTACCCGAGACCGGGACTATAATGCAAAGAGTAAACTCTCTACCATCATTCACTGGACCATTAACGAGCCCTCACAAATGTATAATTCGTTTACAGCTGGCGTAAATGGTATTGTCACCGATAAACCGGATGTATTTAGGAAATTGTTAAAAAAGTTGAAGGTGTATGTGGGGTGATGGGCTTCGGGATACGGGATAGGTGATGCGGGATACGAGATACGGGATACGGGATATGGGATATGGGATATGGGATATGGGATATAAAATATGCATTTTAATCGTGAATAGCTAATACTGATTTAAGAATGATTATTGACTATTCCATGTTTAATATTTATTCCACAGCAGGGCGAACACCTGGGTTCGCCCCTACGTTTATCGGTTGACTTTTTCCACTCCCTGGACATTGGCTATTGAATATTCCGTGTTGAATATTGAATATTCATATTTATCTAGCTTTCCGGTCAAAGGATTTCAGCTTATTATTTCTGGTCAGAAACACCTCGATATCAGTTAGCATTTCACGTATATCTTTATAGCGATTTTGCCGGTCTTTTTCGAGGCATTTTATTACAATCCGACTTAATTGTTTTGGCACATTTTTAAGGGCCTTTGGTTTTTCCTTCATAATAGCATATATAATCGCTTGTTCAAATTCATCATCAAAGGGAAGACTTCCTGATAACATTTCATAAAAAACAATGCCAAGTGACCAGATATCGGTGCGGTGATCGATAACACCGCGGCTTGTTTGCTCCGGTGACATATAGGCGATGGTACCCATGGAGTTTTTGCTTTTCCCATTAAGGTTATGGCCCATCAATTGGGCAATACCAAAATCAATGATCTTTACCATATCGTTGGTCGTAATAATCACATTCTCCGGCTTAACATCCTGATGAACAATTCCTTTTTCATGGGCAACGGTTAATCCGGAGGCGATTTGTTTAATTATGGAGATAGCCCGCTCTTGGTTGACAGTATCTTCCTGAAGATGTTTGCGCAGGGTTTTGCCCTCATAGCAGGTCATCACCATGTACAGGGCTCCTTCATCGCTCTCAAAGATATCATGGATCGTGCAAATATAAGGATGCTCCAGCGCAGAAAGGAGACGTGCTTCCTGCAGAAAAAGATTTTTCTCCTCTTCCTTTTTGCATAAATGGGGCGGTAGAATCTTTAAGGCTACTGGTCGCTGCAGATTTAAATCGATGGCTTTATAGATATAGCCCATCCCCCCTTCACCGATTTTTTCAACAATTTTATAATGCGAAATTATTTTATCGATGAGATCTGCCGGATTGGATACATTACCAGAAAAGTATGATGCAGGTTGATAAGAGGGTTTTGTTATTATATTCATTAATCCATCGGAGTGATAATAATGTGCATGCATGAGAGACTCCCTTCAGAACGCTAAAATGTCCAACCCTGCTTTTACGTCAAGTATGTGAGCCACAAGTCTAACTGCGCAACCTTACCATGCAATAGAAGAGGCGTAAGCAATATTTTCAGTTGGTTTCAAAAACACCAACTACCTGTCTCTTACGAAGGTTTCAGGGTTTTGTTCAGTGGTTTCATTTATATAGAGACAGGGGAAGGAAGATTTCTCTCAAAATAAGATCCACAATACTAATTTATTCTTTTTAGGGCCTTTTCACTATATTTTGTATGATTTGATGTACTATTTAATCTTTAATGCCTTTAATTTTCAAGCCCGAACAGGTTGAGTCTTTTTACAACCAGTAAATTATATAATCCGGCAGTTATTGAACCGACGACAAAGCCCGACAAGAAATAATAGAGAAGTGATATCAAACTATTTTCGGACAATGCAGGAAACAAACGAAGGATGTCTTCAGGGAAAAGAGGTAATTTGAATAATAAATAAATAACTACCAATGTAAGTCCTAACGCAAAACCAAAGGCCAGTGTGAGCAGTCCTTGAGAACTCACTATTGTCCTTGTATAGTTTGGATTTTCTTCAGGCCCCCCTCCAGGTGGTGTCGTTCTCTCTCCTGGAGAAACATATTGTGATTGGTCCATTGCAACTCCTCTCTTAAATTAGTTATATGACAAGATATAGCCACTCCAAAAATATGGATGTGGTCCTCTGTAAAATTTGTGATTCATTGAAATTCTGAAGAGCATCCAGTTGTGTTTTTCTTAAAGCAGGGCAGGATTTCCTGTAAAGGTCCAATGTTTTATAAAATCTTTGATATAATCCGTTGCATGGCGACCATCAATTTTCCATAGTGTGCCAAGAACAGTTTTAGCCCCGAGGGTATTTAAACTTTGTTGAAGACCAAAGATACCTGAATTTCTGTAAACTCTTCCAGATCCTGTCTCACAACCAACTAAGAGGATCATGTCGACATCTCCCCATGACACGGTCTCTAAATCTGACATAGATAATAGAATTTTCTGTGTAGTGGAAGAGGAAATGTTTTTTACAGCAAATTCTATTGCTGACTTCTCCGGGTATGTTTCATTTGCATAGGCATGTCCAATAATAATATAAAAATCATAATCATGCTTCAAAGCCATTAAAACATTTTCCTTGGAAATGTCTCGAATTACGGCTAATTCTGAACTGTTATTAAAATAGGATTTGAGAAATTTAAGCAAATCCTTGACTCCTGGAATATCTGTATCAGCACTGATCAAAACTTTTTTGTTGCGAAAATATGGATCTGGCAAAGCAGCTTTAAATTTTGTAATAGAGGAAAGGTCCGTGTTAGTTAATATAGTTATTTTTTCAGCCAAGTAGGTGATACTATTTAGAGTATCCACTACCAAAGAAGCGAAAGGTATTTCATGTAAGAACTCGTCTGGTCTTACACATAAATATTGGAACTCACTTATTAATTTATCTAGTTCAAATGATCCTATTATTTCTTCATATAAAATAAAACCTAATCTGCAGGATGTCCAATAATGCTCTTCTATTTTATTTTTGTTGTAATTATTAAGACTGTTTATAGTATTTAGGATATTTTTTTTAAACAATACTACATTCTTTTGGAGATCTTTATAATCTATATTCCTCTGTAGTAATCTCAAGCCTTGCGGTTCAACAACAAAAACATAGAGCGTTTTATCTGTCAAAAGATAGTCCATCATCAACACGTTAGCTGATAAACCCAATTCCGACTTTGAACCAGATAAATCTTGAAGAACGACAGCATTCGATGTATGAGTATTTGGTGATATTTCGGATCCAATATCAAGGAAAGATCTCTGTTTGGCATAAGTTAATTTAGCATAGGCAAGATCAATCCGATCATGAGCAATCTCATATATAATTGATCTTTTCAGATAATCGTATATTTTTTGTCTGTATGCATATAATCTATTTTTTGCCTCAAATTCTTGACTCAAAGTGTGAATCTTATCAATAAGTTTGTTTGATATTCGAATCGCCTCATCAAGATTTCCTTTTTGGTATTGAATTTCGGACTGAATTGCTAAGGCATCTATCATGCGTTCAATAGCATTTGTTCGGTCTGATAATTCTAAAATTTCTCTCAATACAATTTCCGCACGACTATATTCTTGCAACTGAATCAATCCTTCGATGAATTTAATATTGCACTGAAGACCAATATGAATCATTTTGTTTTGATCACAAATCTGGATTGCCTCTTCTAAAAGTTCTACGGATTCGCGAATCTGCCCAAGGGCATTATGAATCTGCCCAAGGGCCATGAGCAGATCTACTTTTCTACTAGCAACATTTCCTGAATTCTCGACAATCACCCTGGCCTCTTTGAGAAGAATCAGCACAGAATCACTTTCTCCCATCTTCTGGTAAATATTGATAATATTCATAGTAAGATCAGCCCTGTATTCCTGATTTTCCGGATTTGATGCTTCAAGAAGGTTTCTGGCAGTAGTAAAATAATCAATAGATCTTTTAAATTCGGAAAGCTGATCGAACAATACCCCGAGATTAGTCAGGATACTGACTCTATTATAGATATTACCTGAACTATCAGCAAAATGTAAGGCATTATTATACTTTAATTCTGCCTGTTCATACTGACCAAGTGCTCTATAAATCAACCCTTCGATATTTGTAATCCGGTATATTTGATCATAGGTCAGATCCAGGTTTTGTATGGAATGGCATATATCCAGTCCTTCTTGATATTTTCCCAGTTGCCAATATTCATTAACTAAAAGAATTGAACTTTCTCTCTGATACCAGTCCATAAAGAGCACATCTTGATATTTTTGTGTGTAATTAATCAGTTTTTGATTAATCTCATATGATTTTGCAATTTCTCCCATTGTATGGAGTGTCCATGCCATTCGAAACCACATTCCGCCAGCTCGCAAATGGTATCCTATTTTTATGGCATCTTGTGCATTTATCTCTGCAATGGTGACAGATAGTGCCGGTAAACCATAAAAATGGTCAAGGATAAATTGTATTCTATGATGGATGTCCAAGCGTATACGTTTATCATTTATCTTTTGCAGCATCTCAAGTCCAATTGAGGCATATTGCTCAGCAATTTTCCAATGTTGGTCTTTATCATGATATTGTTTACATCGTATACTTGCTTCCTTTGCAATTAACCAGGCCAATGCCTGAGATTTTGAAAAAGTTTTGAGTTGGTTAATAAAATTTATCCAATAATGATTATTTGTTTTAGAATCTACCTCTTGAGCCACTTGAAGAATAAGACTTAAACAATTTTTCCACCCGACCGAATCTTCTCTGGCCTTGAGAATAATAAAATCTTTAATTATGCCATGAAGTTTTCAGCTCCGTCTCATAAATATTTTCATTCCCTAATAATTCCATTTTTTCTAATCTTATATTCACATCGTATTCGCTTATGGTTGTTTCTACGATCTCATTTATGTGACTAAGAATCGAGTCTTGTCTATTTATCGAGAGGTAATGCTTCTCTACAAGATTAACAATTTTCCTTTTTTCACTCATGCTCACAGCAGTTACACCTAATCGCTGTAGTTCTATAAGCGTTGGCTGATGGTTGCATCCAAGGATAATTAATATGACTATATAAACAATTATTTTCTTCAAACTTTTTTCCAGGAATAACTATTCTTGCATGAAAAGGTATGTTTTTCTGATATACTTTTAATTTATGGATCAACTTTTAATTGATAATCCTGCACATCACTTGCACCAAACATATCGCTGACAATAACTTTAATCATATAGGACCCCGTGTCGGATGGTGTACCGCTTATAAATCCTGTAGCACTATTGATGCTAAGAAATCCAGGTGGAGAGATGAGTGTATAGGTTAACTTATCTACCGTACTTGAATCAACTGCCACAACCTGATACGAGTAACTATCACCAAGATTGGCATTAGAAACTGGCGTTGAGATGATTTGCGGTACAAGTTGGAGAAACCGATGAAGGGATAGGACGACCAAGCCAAGAACAATATACTGAGCCACAGGAGCATTATTCTGGAAATAACCCCACACTAAAACAGGGTAGGTAATTACTTCAACCCAAAGTAAATAAAAAGCAGCCTGAATATAATTACTGAAATCAGCTGATGTGGCAGGAATCTGTAAATGATGTCCATGTTGTAATGCAAAGGATCTTCGTGCCGAGTATAATCTTACCAGACACCTTAGTAATCTATAATTAGTCTGGACTAGGTTATTTATCTGATTATCTAATGTTTGTATCGTGCTATCTCTGGCTGCCGATTGTCCAAAAACTCTATTTTCCTCCTGAAGTTGATGTCTCAGCGAGACATAGGACTCAAAATTGATAATAGTTTGTTCGGTTAAATTAGGTACATATCTTTTTATCATTCTACGGAAGGATAGATTTATTGCTAGCATGATATCCTCCTTAAATAATTTTATGTAATAAACGGTCATACATATAGTCTGCTATAAGTTTGTCAAACTGGTATCGACCATACCGGCGATCCATCGTACAATAGACATCGGATTCTTTGCGTTCCGGATAAAAACCACTCCAATTCTCCTGAGCAGATGGGTGATTCCTGTCTGAAGCATATACAAATTTTTCTGCAGATGATTCATGATAATTACAAAATATTTTGGGGACAGGAACTGTACCAGCACTTTTATTCAAGCGATTCACTGAGAACATCGTTGAAATTGGCTTTTTTCCTTTTTCCGGTTTACCCGAAGAATCCAGGAATAGAACACCTTCATCGTAATATTCATCTACAATTGCCCCGTTTTCAGCATGAGACATAGCATGAGCAAACTCATGGATGAAAGTTTTTTGCGTTGCACCAAGAACATTCAAAGCTACTTTTCCCGGTGAACAAGTCTATCTTCATATATATATTTAGTGGTAGACACTTTTCCTTCCCGTTCAAATTTGTAATTTGATTTTGGATTTTCAGTACAATCACCATTATCTTTAGAGGAATAATGAGCACAGGCTCTAGTAAAATTCGGCATTGCTGTGAATGAAAAGACAACATCGATATCGCTGTACTTTATCGGGCCGCCCAGTCTATTTATTTCTCCATTAAGAACGTTATCAATTAATATATCATCTGATGTTTTATATTTTGGTATTACTAATGCGTCAATTTCAGCAGTAAGCGATTTCACTTGTTCTACAAATCCATCTTTTGACTCATTTACCTCGTCAAGCCCTTTCCCAATATTTTCATCAAAAACCGTAACAATTCTTACCCGACTCCAGATTTCCGGACGCCCAAGTACCTCATTATTATGGAAACTTTCCAATGCCCGCACGACTGACCGGAGGAAGAAATCAAGATTTTTCATAATTGGATCCTGGACAATTTCACGGCTTCTGTATTTCCCGTAGCGAGGATTTGCAAGGATAACTATTGTGTAAGGTCGGGCACATTCAACTGGCCCAAAATTATATAACCTTCCCTCATCTGGGAAATCCGGTAAGGCGACCTCTTCTTCCCGATTGGGAGATTTGATTATATTTACTTTTTTTTGGGGATCATAGGCAAAAATTAACTTGCGCTCGTTTTGGCGAAAAATAATCATATATAAATAAAGAATATCATTGTAGAAAATCGCAAAGATTACCCCTGATAGATATCCTGCAATATACCACCATGCGCTTAACTCAAAGGATCTAAAGAAGGGATGTTCGGGAGGAGCGTATACCAATATAAATCAGTAAAAAAAGGGTTAAGATTGCCCAAAAACCAAAATAGTAGGTAACCAATCCAAACCACAAAATAATTATAATACTGTATACTATTGAGTTTAAACCGGCAAGGCTTTGATAATCAGCCTCAATTATCCATCTACAACATTCAGCCTCGTAGGTGGTGTTGAAGGTAAACAGGCCAAGATGAATAAGTAAAATTATAAAAGCAATTGTTAATCCTAAAAGATGGACCCTGAGGGAATTATATCTGGGCATAAACCAGTATTTAATAATTCCTTTTGAGAATTTCAGTTTGATTATTCTAAATAAACTTACCATAAAATCCTCCCATCTACTCTCGATTTTTCTTAAATTTCTTATTTAAGAACTCATCATGAAATTGTTCTGCTGCAGTTAACCATTCTTCATTTGTTTCTAATTCAAGATACTTTTCGAGAGCGGTAATTGCCTCAGACTTTTTTTCAAGACGATCCATCATAACAGCCAAATTATAGTAGGATTCTTTATATTCAGGATCCCTATGCTGAATCTGTTGAAAACAATTAATGGCTTTTTCTATCTTATTCTGATTAAAATATAGAATTCCTAAATCATTTAACATTGGCACAGTTAATTTATTTCTCTCTCTAATTTCTCTAAATATTGATTCTGCATTATCATATTCTTTATTTATAATCATTATTTTTGCTTTCATATATAATGCAGATGAAAACTCATTATCTGATTGGAGTGCCTTATTGATGTATTTGAGAGCATGATCGAGAAAAGTATACTGCATTTTTTCATCACCCATTAGGGTGCTAATGCCCGTTGGTGCAAATCCTCCACTTAATCTTGGTGTATAGGCCATATAGACTCGGTAATTTTCTTTTAATAGATCATCCGCCAGCATAATCTGATAAGTTGTATTGTAAAAACGAATACCCGAAAAAGTCGCCACTATAATGGCACTAATGCTCGCTGTAGCATAAACCAAACGTTTGGTTCCCAGGCTAATGCTGCCTTTTTTTTCTTTTAATCTTTCCCAAAACTTAACTGGGATCTTATATGTAATATCTACTTTTTCTGTCTTCTCAGTTCCATCTATCAGATTCATATTGATCAAAATCTGCTCATCAGATAATACTTTAATATTAGATAGATTATCTTACTCTTGTCCCTCCAAAACCGGCTGAACCTGCAGTGTTTTCATCAACACCCGCTGATAAAAAATCTCGGAATGATAAAGCCCGGATAAAAACATCTTTTTATCATCTGCACCAGCATTCCCCACATACAACTCACCCAACAACGCATCAATCTCATCAAAGGTCCGGGGAATATTCAGATCTTTCTCAGATTCCGGAATCTCAATCCCATCCCTCACCCGATCAACCAAATCCAGCAATCCCTCAAACGCCTTACTCTCTACCCTCCACTCTCCACTCTCAACGGACTTCTTTTCCGCTCCACGCTCAACGCTTTACGCTCTTCGCGCCGTCTCAGATATGTCCTCAATCGCTCATGCGTCCATTTCTCATCCATGATTTTTCTCCTGAAAAGATTCCTTTAAGACTTCCCCCTGCCGGTAATAATCCCGCAATACCTGGGAGAATATCTCAAAACAGGGATAGCAATCATTCATATGCTTATAGAGACGAATACAAGCCTCATCGTGTTTGGTATCAGAAAACAGAGCGATAAAAAAGTCTTCATTATCAGCAAGGAAGGGTTGGTTAATTAAACAGGTTCTATCAGGCAAATTTTCCAATAATGAAACCATTTTACCATTACCATTAAGGAGTTTGAACCTGTCTTTCATATGCTCAAGATAATCTTGCTCGGACGGTGTTAATTGAGAAGATGTAGTCGTCCTCTCAGCCTGCAGGTGCGCCAGGGCCCACCCCAGTTTTGTGTGTGTCGCCTCCATAACCAGATCCTAATTGAATTTAAAAGTGTTGTTGATTCCCTAACCTCTACTTATAAGAGCCACTCTTTCCCCAAATTCTCTCAAAGTGTATGATTTTTTTCGCGCAGCGACGCTACGAGTTGAATACAAAATAAAAAATACAAGATACAAAATACTTCACCCCGGCGTGAAAGAGAGATCTCCCTTTAATTTTTTATTGGTTTATTTGTATTCTTTATCTCTGCGACGCTGCGGCGCTGCGAGAGGATACGCTCACAATTACTACTAATTATCCTTTTTACGTAATTCTTCCCGTAAACGGTTTACTACATTATCAATCACACGATGGCCAATTTTAGTATAACAAGGGTGGGTTTGAATAGTCGGTTGTGAGAGGTCGGACCAGAGATAGAATTGGAAGAGGTTAATATCACGTTCGAGATTTCTTTTTTTGGCGGAGTCGCCTGATCGAAGTTGTTCAATGACACTTTCATATAATTCCCAGCGGGAATCGAATTCTAATCCTTCTATATAATTCTGTAATTCTTCGATATCGGGATCCACAATTTCGGCAACAAATTCCTTTTTGAGGTAACGCCCGGTGGCACGGTTGCAGACGATTGCCAGCCAGGCACGAAATTTCTTCTCGTCCTCTAGTTCCCGAAACTGAGTGAGGGATTTTGTGAGAATAATGAACACCTCTGAAACAACATCATTAACGACATCAGATAATTGCCGACGCAATCGTGATACCTGCCATCCTAAACAGCGATGGGTAATTACCTGATAGATAAAATGCTTATATCGTTTAAGAAATTCTCGCCAAGCCGATTCCCGGTGAGGTGAACCTTCATCACAACAATTACGTAATAACTCACTCAGTGATGTAAAATCCTGAGCAGGTTGCATATAAATGTACTTTCAGCAATAAAAATAGGTGAGGTCTTTTTCAGTTGAGGATTCGATATAAAGAATAGTCTTCAGCAATAAGTGTTTTATAATATAACATTCTAAAGGAAAAAGTAAAGAAAAATATTAAAAATATGGAAGATTGTATAAGTTTGTTGGATATGCTATAGAGGGATACGGGATACGGGATGCGGGATAGAAAACGAGATGTGAGATACAGGTTAGGGGGGATTTGGGATTTAAAAGATGTAATTGAAAATGGTGAATAATTAATAGCGAATTGTGAACAATTTATAATCATTCTCAATTCATAAAAATGAATATTGAAAATGGAATGTTGACTATTCACCGTTCACCCCCCCGCCAACTTTGCCTCATACCCTTCCTTTTGCAGATAGGTTTGGATCTTTTCGCGGTGATCTCCCTGAATTTCAATAATGCCATTTTTATAAGTTCCCCCGCTGCCGCATAATTGCTGCAGGGTTTTCTTCATTCCTTTTGGGTCGGTCTTGAGACCTCTTATAGTCGTCACCGTCTTTCCGCCGCGTCCCTTCTTTTCTCTTTTTATCAGAATCGTCTGAGAGTTTAATGCGGATGAGCTACCTTTACTACAAGTGCAGGCTTCAATAGAATTATCACAGACAGGACAGGTTTCCTGCCAGTCGGGATTGGTGGAATATACGATCTTTCCTTTTTTCATAGATAAGTTTCCTTCAATGAAACATAGATAGAACGCTGATGACGCGGATAACGCTGATTTTCGCAGATTTTGTTTATTATTTCAATATTTTTCCAACATATATATTTATAAATTTAGTGTACAAATAATATATACGGGAATTATTAAGAATAGAATAACATAATTCAAATAAAGAAACAAGGAGCGATATAAACCCGCAAATTTATACATATTATTTGAGATATATAAAATTCCGCGAAAATCAGCGTTATCCGCGTCATCTGCGTTCTATTATATCACTAAATTGATTTTAGCACGCCAAATTGTTAATTTTAATATTAGTTTATTTGCGAGGATGGCGGAATTGGTAGACGCGCTAGATTTAGGATCTAGTGGGCTAAAGCCTGTGGGGGTTCAAGTCCCCCTCCTCGTACAACTTTCATGATCCTTTATTGGTAAAACAGTGTCACATACCTGTCTCTATTGATCACAACTAAGATCAAAGAATGACCTTAAAAATAATGACGCCAATCCAATGAGGCTCTCAAGCCAATATGAAAAATTGTTTTATAATCAGGCTCAACAGCATTTTCCGGGACAACGACCTCCACACTCGTCGGAATATCAAAACTAACATATAATTGCATGTGCAGCCCACTACTCTGATTCCTTGAAAAGGTACGGAAATTCCTATAATCAAGAACCGGTAATTGCAGTTGTATCGATTTAACATCAACCAACAATAGCTCCTCCACCCCATCTACCTCACCATATGCAAACACTCGATCATTGTTTTTACTATGCCCATAAAAATAGACGCCTATTTCACGACCGAGGATAAATTGAAAACGACCAATTGAAGTGGCGATTCCCGACTGCCAGCCAAGCAAACCACCATTGGTTGAAACCACAGCCATTCGGGTAAGCGTGGAGGGAGATGTAAGAGCTAACAGCGGTGCAGCTATCAGCAAATCAAGGGGAATCAACCAGAAAGGCATTCGTAGTCGTGATACCAGGGCCGTTCTGGAGGGAATAGTGGCTGTAATGGCACCAAACTCCTCTAGTTCAGGAAGGGCTGCTATACTTGAGCTGGATGCGACAGCCTGTGATATACCCAGATCTAAAAATACAAGTCCGTCACCTGCCTCATTCATAACACCCTCCAAACCAATCCCTAAGCGTAAGGCTAATTCAAGTCCTCCAATAAAGCCAGATAAGTTTTGGTCTTGCAGAAAACCACTCTGATACCAACTGGCTTGCAATGCAGAGGTCAATCCTAGGAACGGTCCCAATTCCGCATTAAAGCGTGGTAAGGCTCCTAATCCCTTATTCAGGCCTGGCATGGGGGTATGGTCCACTACTTCAATCAACAATCGGGCAAATTTGATGTCCATTTCGCGGGAAGGCAAAAAATTCAATGCACAAACATTCAGAGAATCTGGTATGGGAACGATATTTTCTATAAATGACATTTCCCTACTAATACCCTTACCGATGGCGGTATCAAGCAACTGTTCAAGGCTTTTTTGTACACTTCTGGCTGCCCGCCTGGCATCTTCGGGACGCATCCAGGCGTCCCCAAGTACGACAAACGACCTGCCATTCCAGGATGTCACCTCCAAACCATTTTCATTGTAATAATCATGGGTCCCTTTGCGAAGGGAGGCTGCGCCCCAGGATCCGGCAATATGTCCGGCAGCAAAGGTATCCTGTAGAAAATGCAGCGCAAATGCTTCATCAGCCAACATTGCCCGAACCCACTGTGCCCTCTCCCTTTCAGACAAATCAGTTTCTGATAAATAAGCCGCTTTGGAAAGTGCACTGAAATGATACCATGTGTAGACCCCTATGGCATTAATTTCGTTGTCTTCATGCAGACAGGATTCGATATAGTCGCCTACATCGATATGCGCTCCCAATTTTGGGAATAGAAAATGAACATTGTTCGAACCTGCCCGGGTAGCATAGAGGGGATCAACGGCCAACAATTCAAAATCAGAATCGCGCAGAGCGTTGATTCGCTTGTATTTTTCATCACCAGCCGCATCAAGACGATCATTTAATCGGGAGGTTACGTCGACTACATCCATTATCCAATCAGATTCCAGAATAGTATACAACATATTTGAAGCAGAACAGGAATGATCTCCGGCAATGGCTGGCCAGGCTGCATAGTCGATAGCGGCTAAATCTTCAATCTGATTTGAATCTGCGGGCGATAAATTAAGACGATCCTCATAACCTGTGCGTGCTTCCAACCATAATTTATCCAGCACCGACCGGTAATTTTCATCGAGGTCATATATACTCTGCAAAGCGATTTTCCTGTGTTCCGGATACACAAAAGCATAACTTTTTTGTGTCAAGACTAGGGATACTAGTCCCGTAACTATGCAAATAAGTTTTATGTATTTAGACCAAACATCAATCATTGAATATATAACTGCAAACATGACAGAGAACTCCGTTTATAAATTATAGTGCTATAACTCGATTAAACCTCCAATTTATTCTCTATAAATAAATTATTAGAAATTTTTTCCATGCATATAATTATGAAACATCTTATATGCCCGCATATATCTTTCCTGATTTTATTTGAGGATTGAGTCTGTAACCGACTACAATTTATTGAAAATAATGGATGTTTCAATCCTGAGGAAGAGACTATTTATAGTCCAGTTTATCTATCTATTCAATTGGCATAATATTTGAAATTAAATTTAATTAATCATTCAGGGATATCAATGCAATACAGACGTCAATCAATGCGGTTAGCAGGATATGATTATACACAAACAGGCTATTATTTTGTAACCATTTGCGTAAAGGATCGTGAACATTTATTCGGTAGAATTAATAACAAAAAAATGATATTAAATTTATTTGGCCGGGTCGTTCAATCGAAATGGATTGATATTACAACACATGTTAAAAACGCACAATTGGACGTTTTTCAAATCATGCCAAACCATTTACATGGAATAATTATATTGAACGATAAAACCGTTGACGATATGGTAGGGGCGAAGCATTCCAGGCAAAATTTTGGTATTTTCATCTCAGATCATGCCGGGAATGCTTCGCCCCTACATATAATATCCCAACCCAACGGCACAAAACGGGGATCAATTTCCGCGATAATCCAAAATTTTTCATCCATAACCACACGAAAAATTAATCAAATCCGAAAAACGCCCGGATCAAAATTATGGCAACGCAATTATTATGAACACATAATTCGCAACCAAACTGAATTAGATGCAATCAGGCAATATATCATCAATAATCCATCAAACTGGATTAAACGAAAATAACATTTGATGACAAAAGGTAAAACCTTTTTGCTTTATCTCTTGCCCTGATACACAAATCTGTCATATTACACAGGGGACGACATCAATAGTACCATTTATTCAAGCGCCTAATTCCAAATTCCGAATTACTAATTACATATTTTAACAACCGCATCACAAACAATCTCCGCGGCCTGTTCAATTTCATCTTTAATGGTCGGTTTCCCTGTTGAGAATCGAATCGTTCCCATAGCGTATTTGAGGGGTATGCCCATTGCATCTAATGTACCTGATATATCAATGTCCCCGGAATGGCAGGCGGCTCCAGCGGATACAGCCACGCGGTCTTCAATTTCTGAGATGAGCACATTGGCTTCTATATTTGCAAAACAAAGACTAAGTGTATTAGGTAGGCATTGCTCTTGAGGGCTGTTTACTCTAATATCAATGGTATTATCAAGATTTTTTTTTATTCCCAGGTACAAACGATCACGCATCTCTTTCAAATGTTTTCCATTTATCTCCAAATCTCTTTTAGCTATTTCACATGCTTTTCCCAGACCCGCGATTTCCATTATATTTTCCGTACCGGCCCGCCGGCCTTTCTCCTGCTTAGCCCCATGAATTAACTTCTCTAATTCTATTCCCTTTTTCACATATAATGCTCCAATTCCCTTTGGGCCATAGAGTTTATGTCCGGCAATTGAAAAAAGATCAACCCCAAGCTCTTTCACAGAAATAGGAATCTTCCCCACCGACTGTGCCCCATCCGAATGAAAAACAATATTCCTTTTCCGGGCAATCCTGGCAATATCACTCAAAGGTTGAATTGTGCCAACCTCGTTATTGGCGTGCATAACTGAAATCAGAATTGTCGAAGGTCTGATGGAGGCCTCGAGTTCTTGCAGATTAACAATACCTTCCGATGATACAGGAATATAAGAAATTTCAAAACCCCATTTTTTTAGATATTCGCATACTTCGATTACCGCCGGATGCTCAATTTTAGAGGTAATGATATGATTCCCCTTCTCTTTATTGGCAAAAGCAATTCCTTTAATCGCATAATTATTTGCCTCACTGCCACCACTGGTGAAAACAATTTCGTCCCTATCACAATCCAATAATCGGGCAATTCTTTCTCTTGCCGTATCAACCGCTTTTTTTGTTTGCTGCCCATATAAATGGGAACTGGAAGGATTTCCAAAAAGATCGCCTAAAAAAGGCTGCATTTCCTCAGCCACTTCGGGGAGGATTGGGGTTGTTGCATTATAGTCAAGATAGATGGGTTTCATATTCTTTCCAATATGCTGAGTAATTGGTAATTGGTAATTGGTAATTGGTAATTGGTAATTTATAAAAGTTGTGTCCAACGCAATCTATTATCAAGTCTATTTTTGAGAACTCACCATGTTCAATATTTTTCTCAGTAATCACAAACCCAATAACCAGAGACCTCAAGCCCACTAACCAGTATCGGGTAGAGCGTATATAGTTTCACATCACAAGATTAAAGGAATGGGGCAAGCGGATTCTCAGATTCCCCTTCTCGCAAAATAGCGATGCGATAATTCTTTTATCATATTCTAACACATAATATCCATTCTCTAATCCTGGATAGCCCGTTCGTCCTTCTTTAAATAAACTTTTTATCTGAGAAATGGATAAGATAATTTTTCTTTTTGATATAAGTCTCTGAGAGAATTTGAGCACTGCTGTTTGTTAATTTCCAGCCTGAAATTCGTCTTTCCCCCAAGAGGATACCAGCAGAAATAAAATTATCATCGGGAACCCGTTCGATCTCCTGACTGGTCATCCAAATACGATCTTTGGTTAACAGATACCTGTATTTACACCATGTTTCTTTATTTATTCCCCATTGTTCACTCATCGCTTCCAGTATAGTAACAATCGTTTCATTAGTATGACTTTGGGTCTCCTTCCAGCTTATTTTTGCGGCCTCAGAATCCTTCTTCCAGCCAGCAGTTTTAATAAGTTTAATGACAAAAAATCCTTCCTGATTATGCTTATGGGGCCAAACCCGAACGGCTTTTGCAAGGTCCTCTGGTAACGCCGCACCTTCATACTCGGTCCATCCCTTATCATAACCCTGGCGGATATTTTCCGGAATAGTGACAATCTGGAGTGGAAATTTCCATAGTAATTTTTCAATCACCTTTTCATTTTCTTCCGGAGCCACCGAACAGGTAGAATAAACCATCTCACCGCCTATTTTTAAAGATTTGAAGGCAGATACCAATAATCGATATTGAAGTTCGGTGAGTTTTTCTAATTTTGTTTCTGACCACCAATGGCGAACCTGTCTATTGGTGGAAAGCGTTCCCAGGGCGGAACAAGGGGCATCGATCAGAATTTTATCAAAGTATTCTGGGTAAATGCGGCTTAATTTCTCCCCTCTTTCTTTCAGTATATAAAAATTTAGAGCACCGCAGCGTTGCATATTTGTCTGCAGACCCTGGAGACGACGCCTGGAACAGTCATTCAAAACCAGAATCCCCTTCTGCTGCATCATGGCTGCTATTTGTGTGGATTTTGAACCGGGTGCTGCGGTCATATCCAATACCTTTTCACCAGGCTGGGGATTTAAAACAATCGAAGGGATTTGGGAAGAGATACCCTGATACTGAAAATTTCCTTCAAAAAACGCTATTGTATGACTTAATGGTGGTTTTTCGGAATTTAGAGCATATCCGGATTCTGTAAATGCTAATTTCTCAAATGACTGCTCATTTTTTTTTAAAAACCCCGGCAAGTATTCGACAGAGGATTTTAAGGAATTCAGACGTACCGCCATTGGCTCAGCCGGAGCTGAAAGAAATGAATCTTTATCATCTCCGAGAAGTGTGTCTAGATAGTGATCTAAACTTTCATTTGGTATTGTATGTATCACCTAATGTAGAATTCCTCCAGAATAGTAAAACCGGGAGATGATTTATATCTAAAACCAAACGCCCTATTTAAGGTAAAAATTATTACAGGATATCGCAAGCATTCTCGTATGCCGGATTTTAAGTACATACAATTTTGATACTAGATATTTACACATAATTATCGTATTTATTAGATTTTGATTATTCTCAATTTACAATAAAAGTACTTGAATATTGACTGTTCCGTGTTGAATATTGAATATTTAGTAAGTAATATTCCTTAACAAAATATTTAACTAATTTAAAGGGAGATCTCATGTCAAAACCAATTATCGCCCAAAAATCCCCGTATGTAGAAAAAGTAAAACCAAAAAAATATGCCTGGTGTGCCTGCGGAAGGTCTGCAAAACAACCCTATTGCGATGGTACACATATAAAAACCGATCTAAAACCTATAATTGTGGAGATCAAAGAGGAGAAGGAAGTGGCCTGGTGTGGGTGTAAACATTCAGGGAATAAACCTTTTTGTGATGGGACACACGAGACGCTGTACGACTGTGATGCGTGATGCGTGATGCGTGATGCGTGATGCGTGATACGGGATGCGTGATTAAAAGTTTTGTCCATATCGGTTTATTGTCAAGTTAAAATTGAAATTCTTTGATCTCAAGTTTTTCCACCCAACCTCAAACTCGAGCAGCATGTGCCAAGAACCCTGGCCTTCCCAGGAACTTAGCTAAAACGACCAATTGACGATCGGCAGAACCGGTGCAACGCCACCTTCACCGATTAAATTAAATATACCTATTTGGATTCCATACATACGCTTAGCGAAATTTACCACACCAATCATCAAGCCATTAGCATCCTCTACGACATTTACAAATCCAAACATAAGTTAAAACTAAAAACCTGAATTTGGAAAAAGTACAAAATCCAACGCGGATTACGCAGATGATGCTGATTCCCGCGGATGTATTTATATTGATTTGGATAATCTCATAAACTAATTCTCTGGAAATTTGTTCGGCATAATATTTGCTTATTTGAACATTAAAAAAAAGGAGAATAGCATGATTCATAGTGATGTTACTGTAAAGATTATTAATGCCTTCTATACTGTATATAATACACTTGGATATGGCTTTCTCGAAAAAGTCTATGAGAATGGAATGGAACTAGAACTAAAAACTCAAGGCTGCAAGGTTCAAAAGCAGAGGAATATACAAATCTTTTATAAAGGAAAAGTAATCGGTGATTATTATGCTGATTTAATTATTGAAAATAAAGTAATAGTTGAATTAAAAGTCTGCTGAGAGCATATGTAAAGCACATGAGGCACAATTAATAAATTATCTAAAATCAACAAATATTGAGGTTGGATTATTGTTAAATTTTGGAAAGAAAGCCGAATTTAAAAGGAAAGTGTTTGCGAATGATCATAAAGCAATTGGAAAAATAATTATAAATAAAAATCCGCTGGGATCAGCGTCATCCGCGTAATCCGCGTTCCATTACATGCTCTATATGAGTAAAGCTGGGATTAATGAATAGCTGTGAGGGGTTGTAAGGCGAGATTTTTTCTAATTTTATTATAATGTCTTACGGTAAGACGGTTTGAGAAAGTCAGAATTAAAGTTTTATAAAATTCAACCCTGATAACTTTTCGTGATACTTTTATTTTTTCTGCCTTTAATAAATTTAGCGTGTTTTCGTGAATAGCACTTAATGTTTGCATCGCCCAGAATAGTGGAAGCAAACAAAAAATACGGATACGTGCTTCCTCTTTTGGGATGTTTACAACATAGGCCAAAGCCTGATCAAGATGATCAACGGCTGTCCCAATCAGCTCATCGAATAACAACTCAGCATTATCACGATTACTTGATTCAAATATTGATTGTCGTGTCAGGGCATATTTATGTAAAATCTCATCCGGAATATAAGATTGCCCGCGCTTGAGATCGCCAGCCATATCGCGTATGATATTTACCATCTGAAGACCTTTTCCAAATGATTCTGAAAAAATCTCCAATTTTTTAGAAATGCCCGGTGTGATTTTATTTGAGAAATAGGTGAATAGCGAGGTTAACAGGTGTCCAACCGTTCCCGCAACATAGTACATATATTCATCCAGCTCTTTCATTGAGCGGAGAAACTGTTTTTTTCTTTTAGCTGAAGATTGCGCATATTTTTTCATACCCAGGGTCATTTCAACTACCCAGGTGGCAATCATTTTCTGAACTTCAGGATGAAAGGTATTATATACATTCAGGACACGTTCAAGATTTTTGGTTAAAGCAACATCGGCATTATGGTCAGGAATATTGACAACCCCGGTTAAAAAGATCTCTTTATGATCGGGATTGTTCAGTTTAAAAAGATCTGCATAGATAAGAAGAAGTCTTTCTTTTTCTTCTGCCGCTATACTTGCTTCATCTTCAACTGTGTCCGCTATCCGGCAAAGCAAATAAGCTACCGTAACGGGCAGGTATAGCCTCTTTGGCAGCATACGTATGGTCGGTGCGAATGTACGGGAAACCTGCGTTAGCATTTGCGTACAATATTCCGCATCGGGGCTGTTTATTTGCATTGATAGAATTTTCATAGGATTTTTAGAAGATTAATCACACCGAATCGTAATATAAAACAAATCTGGGCTATGAACAAGCTTAATCGATATAGGAAAAGGGAAAAGGGAAAAGGGAAGTATCGCTGGTAGCCTGTTCTTGTCAAATATATATGAATCTTTAAATCCTGCATCCCGGATCATGTATCACGAATCACCTATCGATTATCCATTTACCCAGAATCGAGGTTCGTTTGCACCGGGCTAAGCTTTTGATTAAATTTAACTTTGATTTATTTTTGACTATTTGGAACTGAGTTGATAAACGATAAAATTAGAACGATTTTAGAGCATAGATTACTACCCTTTGTTGAAAAACCTGCCAGATATCTGGGCATAGAGCAAAATGTAATCCTAAAAGAAACGACCGAAGTTGATCTTCGTTTCGCTATTGCCTTTCCTGAGGTTTACGAGATTGCTATGTCCTCCCAGGCGACAAACATTCTCTATCACCAGCTTAATCGAAATAAAAATATTTGGGCCGAACGGGTTTTTGCTCCCTGGACCGATGCTGAGGAACTATTACGTAAACACGAGATTCCGCTTTTCTCACTTGAATCGCTAACCCCATTACAACAATTTGATATAATCGGATTTACGCTCCAGTATGAGCTTACCTACACTAATATTCTGAATATGCTGGACCTGGCGCAGATTCCTTTGCATGCCTCAGACAGATCAGAAAAAGATCCGATAATTATTGGTGGTGGACCTTGCTCTTGTAATCCGGAACCTTTGGGTTCATTTTTTGACGCTTTTTATATTGGTGATTCAGAGGCAGGATTAGATGATTTATGTCAGGTAGTGATGGATTCAAAAAAAAATGGATCGAACCGGAAGAAAACGTTAGAACAGCTGGCTTCGATACGAGGTGTTTACATCCCCTCACTTTATCAGGCATCCTATGATCAAGATGGCTATTTTAATGGCCTTACCCTTTTAAATGGTGAAGCGCCCAAGACAATTAAGACTCAAATAGCCCCGACATTAAATAACGACGATTACCCCCTGCAACCACTGGTACCCCTGATTGAAGTAACCCATGACCGTCTCTCTATAGAAGTCATGCGCGGATGTACAGAAGGATGCCGTTATTGTAATGCTGGTATGATTTATCGTCCAACCCGTGAACGAAATGAAGATGAAATCGTACAATATACCAAAGAAGCATTGAAACGAACAGGATATGAGGAAGTTTCTTTCTTATCTCTCTCTATATCCGACTATTCCTCACTAAACTCATTAATGAAAAAAGAGCGTGAAGCGTTTGAGGGTCAAAAAATAAATTTTTCATTTCCTTCAATGCGCCTGGATAGTTTTAACGAAGAAATTGCAGAATTTGCCAAAACGGTCAGGAAATCGGGTTTTACCTTTGCTCCCGAAGCAGGGAGCGAACGCCTGCGCAGGGTCATCAACAAAAATATAAGTGAAGATGACTTGATGAAGGCGACCGAGATTGCTCTGACAAATGGTTGGAAAACTTTAAAATTTTATTTTATGGTCGGTCTACCGACAGAAACAAAGGAGGATATTGAAGCAATAGCTGACCTCATTGAAAGGGTTATTAAAGAAAGTAGAAAATATGGGAGAGTTCAACTGAATGTATCGGTGTCGCCCCATTCACCAAAATCACATACCCCTTTTCAATGGGAAAAACAAGACACTAAAGAAGAGTTTAACGAAAAAATTTACCTGATAAGGCAAAGATTAGCCAAATATAAACAGGTAAAGTTAAGTTGGCGAGATCCGGGTGTATCTCAAATAGAATGCATCGTTGGCAGAGGCGATCGCCGTTTGGCGACTGTCATTGAACGTGCATGGCAAGACGGTGCCCGGTTTGATGGATGGAATGATTTTTTTCGTTTTGAAATATGGCAAAATGCCTTTGAAAAATCCAGTGTGAGCATGGACCGTTATCTGAATGAATTGCCAGATAATAGGCCTCTGCCCTGGGATCATATCGACAAAGGAATTACAAAAAGTTATTTACGCAAAGAACGAAAAAATGCCTATGAGGGTTTAAGTATTATCGACTGTAAAGATGCATCCTGTTATGGTTGCGGCATACAGAGAAAGAATGGATTTGCGGAATTAACCAGCTGTTATCTTAATGAAGATGCGGAAAATAAGGCAGCCAAACCCAGTGAAGAGATACGGGGTGAAAAACTGAGTTCCCCTGAACAACTACTGGTAAATGAAAAATTAAAAGAAGATATTACTTATTATCGCATTCGGTTTTCAAAGCAGGGATATAGCAAATATTTAGGACATTTTGACATTGTCCGCGCTTTTGAACGGGCCTGTCGAAGAGCAGAAATCAAAATTGCACATAGCCAGGGCTTTAATCCCCGCCCCAAATTTGCATTCGGCCCCCCACTCCGATTAGGATATAGTAGTGAAGCAGAGTTCGTAGACATTCAGGTCTATGAAACTTCTGCATCGGAGATCAAAGAAAAATTAAATAATTTTCTTCCTGAAGGGATTTTGGTTACTGAAATCATCACTATCAATAATTCCATACCATCTTTAATGGCTAGCATCAATGCGGCCGAATATCAAATTGATTTAGGAGAATTTGAAATAACTCAGAAAGAGATCAATACGGCACTTAAAGAGACTGAAATCTCAATTGTGCGCCGGGTAAAGGGCAAAGAAAAAACAATAAATATCAGACCCTATATTGAATCGATCCAACGAGATAAAAAAGTTCTCACAGTACATACTACGGCCGTCGATGGACGGACGGTAAGAGTGGATGAAATTGTTACCCATCTATGTAACCCTCAGACATACATGGATTCATTTTTCCCCATTCATAGAACACGCCAGCTAATCAAACAAAATGGAAATACCATCTCGCCGATGGAAGTCCGCTAAGTTTACCTCTTCTTTAGTATTTTTATCATGATAGAAAGAGGTTTAGACATATGAAAAAAGAAATTATTATTAATGCGACAAATGAAGAAACGCGGATTGCTATTACAGAAGATGGCCGCCTGATGGAATTATTTGTCGAACGCCCCGAAGCACAACGGATGGTTGGAGATATTTATAAGGGAAAAGTAAGCCGGGTGCTGCCCGGTATGCAGGCAGCCTTTATCTCGATCGGATTAGAACAGAATGCTTTTCTGCATTTTTCTGATGTCTCCGGTGCAACAGGACAATTTTTGATTGATCCTGATGAGGATCCTGAAAAAACAGCGGAAAATGGCAAAAGTGAAAAAAATGATCTGTTTAAAGCCGCCCGTGATTTGAAAAAAGATCAGGATATAGTCGTTCAGATCATGAAAGAACCAATAGCCAACAAGGGTTCCCGCGTTACTTCACAAATTTCTGTTCCCGGACGATTTTGTGTTTTGATCCCAAATGAAAGCTATATTGGCGTCTCAAGAAAAATCAGTAATTATAAAGAAAAGAAGCGATTAAAAAGTCTGGCCAGACAAATTCTTCCCACAAATTTCGGGCTAATCGTCCGAACCCAGGCAGAGGGCAAATCTGAAAAGATTATAAGCCACGATATTAAAAGTCTTTTAAAAATCTGGGATAAGATTAACAAACAGATACAAAAAGTTGAGGCCCCAAATCTCGTATATAAAGATATGGGGATGATGTCTTCAATTATTAGAGATCTCTTTACCACGGATGTGACGCAAGTTGTGGTAGATTCTAGAAAATTGATGCGTGAAATCACAACCTATGTCAAAGAAGTCGCTCCCCAACTCAAACATAAAATTGAATATTATCGAGGGAAACTTCCCATATTTGAAAAGTTTGAAATTGAGGAAGAAATCAACCGTAGCCTTGAGCAGAAGGTATGGATAAAAGGTGGATGCCCATATTGTGATTCAACAAACAGAAGCCATGGTTTCCATTGATGTAAATAGTGGCAAGTTTATTGGTAAGAGAGATCACGATAGCAATTCTCTCAAAATCAATCTCGCTGCCGCCCGAGAAATTGCCAGACAGGCCCGTCTCAGAGACATTGGTGGATTAATCGTAATTGATTTTATCGATATGCTTGCTGAAGAAAATAAATTGAAAGTTTACAAGGAACTCAAAAAGGAGTTTCAGAAAGACCGTTCAATAACCAAAATTGAAGAGATGAGTCGTTTTGGTTTAATTGAGATGACCCGACAGCGGGTGAGACCCAGTGTTATCCATTCATTGCATGAAGACTGTCCGCATTGTCAGGGATTGGGACTTATTCCAACTGCAAGTACCGAGATTTCTCAACTGGAACGGTGGATACAAAAGTATCGGGCAAATAGCGGTGACAGACGAATAACAGTTCGCGTGACACCAGAAATTTATAATTATGTAATGAATGGCAAATTCTCGCGCCGTTTACAATTAATGTGGAAATATTGGGTTAAGATTAAATTTGTAAAAGACAGTACATTAGGTACCAGAGAGTTCAAAGTATATGATAAATTTAATAAATCGCAAATATCCTTAAATTGATTCTTGACTCATTGGTTTAATGCCCTTAAATTAAGGGGCTTTATGATAATTCGAGGAGAATTTTTTAATGTATGCCATTGTTGAGATATCCGGCAAACAATACCGGGTAAGTAAAGATCTGAAATTAAAGGTCCCGCGTCTGGACTCTGAACCAGGGAAAAAAGTTGGATTTGATCGAATTCTGCTTCTTGAGGATGATAAAGGCAAAACGACTGTTGGTAGCCCACTAATCAAAAATATGCTGGTAAACGCAACCGTTGTAGAGCATGGACGTGATAAAAAAGTAATTATTTTTAAGAAGAAACGACGTAAAGGCTATGAGAAGATTCAAGGTCATCGTCAGGGTTTTTCGATTATTGAAATTAATACCATTGGCGCCGGTACAGTCAAGAAAGAGACACCTGCACCAAAGGCGAAAGCAGTGGTAGAAAAGAAAGAAGAAGCCGTCGCAAAGACAGCCAAACCTGCCAGCTGAAAAACCTGCAGCTAAAAGACCGAGCAACGATCCCTAAAGAACAAACTGTAAAAGCCGCAGCCAAGATAAAGACAGCTGCCGCAAAAACTGCAAAACCAGCGGCAAAAAAGCGGCTGCACCGAAGAAAGCCGCTACAAAATAGGCTAAAGCAGCCAAGAAGCCTGCGGCGAAAGAGAAGAAGGAGAAATAGATGGCACATAAAAAAGGTGTTGGAAGTTCGCGAAATGGACGGGAAAGTCATTCAAAACGTTTGGGTGTAAAAATTTTGGCGGACAATATGGTGAGTGCCGGATCTATTATTATTCGCCAACGGGGTACAAAAATACATCCTGGCAATAATGTCGGCCTTGGAAGTGATGATACGTTGTTTGCAAAAGTAGATGGTGTGGTCACTTTTGAAAGAAAAGATAGCTGCCGCAAAAAAGTAAGTGTCTACCCACAGGCACAAGCATAAATTTTTCTCACACGTGCGTACAAAGGGTCGGTGTTGCGATAACATCGACCCTTTTTTTGTTTCACGCAAAGACGCAACGACGCAAAGATTTTTTTCCATGAATTGCACGAATTAAATCGAATTTTACGAATTCCCAGTTCCAAATCCCATATTCCCGAAAACAACGCCTCGATCCTCTCGGCAAATCGGGATCAAATCTTCCATGATTTGACCCGCATCTCGTATCTCGTATCCCGCATCAGCACAGCAATATCATCCTCTTCAACCTCTATAATTTCTTATCTACCTCAAAAATATTGTCAATTTGAAGTAATCAAGCGCATCATTCGGAAGCCTCAGGGAAACCCCAATGCGGATCTAATTCGAGAGCTGGATTAATTGTCAGGTTCTTTAGCCCAGATCCATCAACATTTATGATATAAATTTCATGATTACCGGTCCGATTACTCACAAAAGCTATTTTTTCACCATCTGGGGACCAACTCGGGAAAGCATCAAGATCCGGATCATTCGTCAGAGGGGTTAGATTTGATCCATCGGCATTCATAATATATATTTCCGAATTACCGGACCGGTCACTATTGAAAGCAATCTTTTCACTGTCTGGAGACCAACATGGCAATCCATCCCAACCCGAATGATTTGTCAGACGGACTTGATTTGAACCATCTGCATTCATCACATAAATTTCAAGATTACCATCTCGTTTACTCATAAAAGCAATCTTTTCACCATTGGGGGACCAACTGGGACATCTGTCATGTGCCGCATGGTTTGTTAGGTTTATTGGATCAGATCCATCTGTATTCATGACGAATACCTCATCGGTACCACCCGACGAGGAAGTTGTGTACGCAATCTTTGCCCCATCAGGGGAAAAACACGGATACCAATCCTCTCCGGGATTATTAGTCAGATTTGTTTGTTCGGTTCCATTGTTATTCATGACATAGATATCCATATTGCCTTCACGATTGCTATTAAATGCAATTTTTTTCCTGTCGGGAGACCAATGCGGATAATGCTTCATTGGCCGTAGTATTCGTTAGACGATACAGGCTAGATCCATCTGCTATTCATTTTATAAATCTCATGGTTACCAGCACGATTACTAACAAATAATATCTGTGGATTGACATCAGTAGAATCACCGTTCCCACCGTTCGGATCAGAGTCTGTAGTTGTACTGCAACCATTGATTAATTGGATCCCTAAGAATGTTAGAGCTACAAAGTAAAAAATCTGTAAAAATTTTCATAGCAATATATCCTTTTACATATTTTACGTAGTCTTACATCTCACTGCTCAGTTTTTTATTCTCCATATCCATACCCTTCACAATTCCGATTTCCCAGTTCCAAATTCCATATCCGGAATCTCGTATCTCAAATCCCGACATCATCTTATCTTCTTCACATCCCGAAATGAATCTATACCATCAAGATTAGTCTCAATCCCAAAAAGATAAACATCCCAATATCTCAGGCTTAATCTTCACAAGTGCCGAAGAAGCCCCAATGGGGATCTAATTCGAGAGGCGAATTATTTGTCAGGTTCGTTGGTTCAGATCCATCGGCATTTATGACAAAAATCTCATAGTTCCCGGAATCATATCTACAAAACACCAGCCTTTTCCCGTTAGGAGACCAACTCGCCCAAGCGTCCCAATCGGGATGATCCGTCAGACGGGTTGGATCAGATCCGTCGGCATTCATGATGTAGATCTCCATATTGCCGTCTCTACTACTACTGAAAGCAATTTTTTCACCGTCAGCGGACCAACTCGGCCAGGCATCCATACCCGGTTGGTCCGTCAGACGGATTTGATCAGATCCATCGGCATTCATGACATAAATTTCCGGATTGCCGTCTCTATTACTATTGAAGGCAATCTTTTCACCGTTAGGGGACCAACTTTGATCACCGTCGCTAGCCGGATTATTTGTCAGATTCGTCTTCCCGGAACCATCGACATTCATAACGTAAACCTCGCGGTTGCCATCCCGCCAGGTTGTGAAGGCAATCTTATCGCCATCAGGAGAAAAACTCGGATAATAATCCCACCAAGGATTATTAGTCAGTTTTGTTTGCCCGGATCCATCAGCATTCATAACATAGATATCCCTCTTGTTTTCATGATTGATATTATAGGCAATTTTTTCCCTGTCGGGAGACCAACGCGGCCAATTTTCATTCTCAGGAGTATTCGTCAGGCGTTTCGGATTAGAACCATCGCCTTTCATGACGTAAATCTCCTGGTTGCCGTCACGATTGCTTGTAAACAGAATCTTTGGCCCAGAGGGTAAAGACTTCTTTTCCAGGGCAACCTGTTCCTGCACCTGACCCGTTTCTGTGGGTGCCATTTGTTTTTCACTGCACCCGATAATTAACAGGAATCCTAAAAATGAAAGGGATACAACGTTGAAGTACTTTGAAATTTTCATAGCATTATCTCCTTTTAAATAAGTGGTTTTAGCAGCTTTATGCTGTCATGATATAATAAAATTCCTCTGCTATCCGCAGCAAAGGTTGGTTCCGTTTGCATTTCACTAAATTGATCATTGTTGCCTTAGATATCAGGAATCATGATCTCCAATCGTATTACTTCATCTGCAAATTTAACGATCAACCAACCGGTAATGATACATCTGATTCAGGCTTTTGAAAGAAATAGTATGCGATAGGTCATGACAACCTCCAGAGTGATTAAGTTTCTCTGAAGGTATCTTATGCAAACAATATACCATTTCTATTTATGGTATTGTGATATCTCTATTTAACCTTGATGATCGTCTAAATAACAAAAGGTTAGGTATATTCATTTAGAAATATTTACTAATTTGGGATAGTCATATATTGTAGATGCGTGCTTAACAGCACCGTCTACATTTGTAGACGGTTAGGTGTTATTTGGATAAACAGGATTTACCTAAGTCTGAGGGATATTTAAGTAGGATAGGGTTTGATAAAATCTAACCGGTATTATTCACTACAGTAAAATCGGAGATAAGTTTATATTAATGCCCAATGTCAAAATCCCAATTACAAAAGAATGACAAATGTCCAAATTTTAGAATCAAACGAAGATCAAAATCCATACACATAAATAAATCAGTAACTATTTAAATTTGAGACATTGGGATTTGATTTGTCATTTAGATTTGGGCATTGGACATTTTTCATTTGCGGTATTGTTACGTTATGCTATTATAACCATAAACTGTGTTTTTTTAGCCAGGTTTTTACTGGTTGAGAGATGATTTTATAAAGAATTTATGAGGAAAATGCTATTTTAAATCAAATTGTTTCAATAATCTGAATAGATATCCTTTGCTGATATTTAAATTCCGTGCCGCCTCCGCTTTATTATTTCCCGATTTCCGAAGTGCTTTGGTAATCAGATGGATCTTAAAATTCTTGAGAGCTTCATCGAACGAATCCCCAGGGTTAAATAGTGATCCGTCAGCCGGCTTAATTTCCGGAGTCAAATATTCTAATCCTATTTCAGGTTCCTTTGTTATTATTATCGACCGTTCCACCACATTTGCCAATTCGCGGATATTACCTGGCCAATTATAACTCACCATTGCATTTACTGCTTCATCGGTAAATCCATTGACCACTTTTCCCGCTTTTATGGAGAATTTTCGCACAAAATGATCGATTAATCGTGGAATATCCTCTCGTCGTTCATGAAGAGGAGGCAGCTGAATCTCTAAAACGCATAGACGATAGTATAAATCTTCACGAAATTTTTTGAGATTAACCTCTTCCTTAAGATTCTTATTAGTTGCTACAATGACCCGGACATCAATATCTTTATTATAATTGCTGCCCACGCGACGAATTTTATGCTCTTCCAGAACACGAAGAATTTTTGCCTGGGAAGCCATACTCATATCACTAATTTCATCGATAAAAATTGTGCCGCCATTGGCTTGTTCAAATAATCCAATTCGTTTATTCACACCTGTAGCAACACCCTCTTCTATACCAAAAAATTCACTTTCGATAAGATTATCCGGAATAGCCGCCGCATTCACATCAATAAATAACTTATTTTTTCGATCACTGTTGTAATGAATCATTTTTGCAACGAGTTCTTTACCAGTTCCGGTCTCACCGGTTATCAATACGTTAGCCGCGCTATCGGCACAGGATTTTAATTTTATCCTGTATTTCTAAAATTTGTGCACTTTCACCGATAAAACCGTTAAATCCATAACCTGAACCCACTTCTTTTTGGAGATTAATGGTTTGTCTCTGGAGCACATCTCTTGATTCCTGAACCTGTTCAAAAGATCTGGCATTGGCTAAAAAGGATGCCACCTGGGAAGCGATGATGGACATAAGTCTCTGATCGCTTTCAGAAAATTGATTCTCACCTTTTTTGTTGTACAGATTGATTGATCCGATTAATTGGCCCCTAAAAAGTAAGGGTATGCTTAGCAGGGATAATATGCCGCTTTCTCTTGCTTCCAGCCCTTTTACATGTTCATTATTGGATGTGTCATTTACAAGCAATAGCCGCTGGTTTTCAATCATCCAACCGAACAGATAATCACCAAGTTTATAGAGTTTACCGTGATATTTCTCATCAACACCGCGTATAAGGGTTTTAAATGATAATTTTGTTTTTTCTTCCAAAAGCATAATCGTACCTTGTTCTACATCAATTACTTTAATAGAACTGGTTATGATCGTCGCCATAATCTCCTGAACATCAAGTGTCGAACTAATTGTGTTAGATAATTTATTCAGAAAGGAGAGTTCATCAACCGCTTGCCTGAGATTAGCTATTACCATCACCTCATCGTTCGTTACAGACATCCGATAGCCAAGCCTCTTTTATTGAATTTTCATTATGTTTTAAATGGATTTATTCTTTTTATCAATGTACCGGTGCGAGCCTCTTTAATTGCTCAAACCAGTTTATAACAACATTCATACGATTCGGCTTTTTTTCACCACCTTTGATCATAACAAATCTTTTCCCATCCGGGTGTATATCCCAGTTTCTACCCCCCCCCCCAGTACCTATTTCTCTTTCAAATAATAGATGTGGTTCACTTTTCTTAAATTCCGGATCATCTGTAATCTTAACCGCATAAATCTTATTCCACAAATTGATAGTATAATTCTTTTCCATCGGCATGCCATACGGGTAGCCAGCCACCTTCCTTGGAAATTTTTATTGCTTCTTTGCTTTTATCCAGGAAAGATCGGATATATACATCATACTTCCTGGTTGTTTCTGAATGATAGGCCAGCCAGTGCCCATTAGGAGAAAGCGTTGCCGCCTCCTCGTCAAAAAGCGTCTGGATCACTATTTGAGGTTTGGACTTTTCACCGTAGGGAAGTCTGCATATATCCATTTTTGTCTTTTGTGTATGGGTTATAAGAAAAAGCCATTTCCCATCGGGGGAAATAGAGTTAAAGCCATGATACTCTGTGGCAGTATAAAGTGTATCTAATTTACTGGTACCATCTGCTGAAATTCTATACAGGTTAAAATCAGGCATACCCAATGTAGAAAATATTATCGACTTGCCATCCGGGTGCCATTCGGGATTTCGTTGATTATCATCAATAGCGATATGAGAAAACCAGCTGCCACTTTCAATATCATAAATCCAGATAATAAATTTTCCTTTATCTTTAATCTGAACAAGTAATTGTTTGCCATCCGGTGAATAACGTGGATGTTCATAATTGTCTGGGTTCCGAAATCAGGATTTTTTCATTACCTTTTCGATCTACCTCGACGACAGTATCTTAGAACAATATTAGAGTGGGACATAGACAAGTATTCCGTTGCTGGAAAGCGAATAAAATGAATCTCCTGCTAATGGTCTCTGATCTACAACGATGGAGGTGGGTACGGATCTCCCTGTAACTTTTTGACTAGTGACATCAAAGGGGACTAGCCATGAGGACACCATCCTGATTGGCATAAACGATATGACCGGAATGCGTATAAACCGGAGATGTGCCTCTTTCGACCAGCACCTCTAAACTATCAGTCTCCAGATCTAATAAACCGATTTGCGCTTGCTCAAGTATCCCGTGCCAAACTGTACATAGAATGGATTTGCCACCGGGCAGGGGGGCTGGATATCTTATTTTACCGGCATGAGGTTTGGCGATCATGTGTGGATTTGATCCGTCGGTGTCTACCATGTAAAGATTTTCTCTTACGGCAAAAATAATTCGTTCATCAAAACCCCAAAAGGCCCCTCTTAGATGTATTTGTGTAATTTTGTCAGAGGAATCGGAAGCCCTCCTTCAACCGATATTTTATAAAGTATTCTTCCCATCAGCCTGATAGCAAAGCCAACGGCCATCCGGTGAGAAAAATTGTTTCCGCCCCTTTATTCCAAGGAATTGATCTTCCAGCTGGTTTAGAGGCCATCGGTAAAGATCCTCGTTGTTCGCACCTTGATAAATAATTTGTTTTCCGTCTGGTGAAATAGCAAGCCATGGATCATACATTAGGTAGTGAAGCTGAATATAGGAAATCGCATCACATCTAGAACCGGCTCAACCTCTGTACTGTTCAATCTTAATAAAACGCTTGTCAGAATTACACCGATGAAAAATCCAACAAACAACATCCCTATTACTGTTTTCCCTCGCATTACTCGTAATTTAAGCGAGGTTAGGCTCTTCTTAGTAGATATGACGGGAGACGACATTATCACCCACCTCTACCGATTGTAGATCTACTGGCAGCTCATCCGCATGCTGGTAGCGGTGTCCCGGATCCTTTGCCAGGATCTTCATGACAATCCACTCCAGTTCCTGGGGCACACCTGTGCGAAGTGCCGTAATTGGTTCCGGTTCTTTATTCAATATTGCATAAGATAACGCCTGCTCATATTCACCCTTGAAGGGAAGGATTCCCGTGATCATCTGATACATCAGCACACCCAACGACCAGATATCGCTACGTTGATCAACTTTTTTTCCTTGTAACTGTTCCGGGGACATATAGGCAACCGTGCCCAACGTTGTACCGGAACGCGTGACCTTCGATCTGTCAGTCAATTTAGCTAATCCGAAATCGATTATCTTTACCTCATTTTGTTCTGTAATCAGGATATTTGCCGGTTTAATATCCCGATGGACAATTCCCACTTTATGGGCACTGTTCAATCCCCGTGCTATTTGAGAAGCAATATCAATGGTTTCATTAAGTGGCAAAGGTCTACGGCTGATTTTCTCGCTAAGGGATTCTCCCTTATAGAAATCCATTGAGATAAAAACCTGCCCTTCGCTGGTTTCGTCGATTTCATGAATGGTACAGATATTTCGATGCTGTAAGGAGGAAGCAGCCTGGGCTTCATGAAGAAAACGCTTTTTTGCCTCCGGATCGCGGGTAAATTCAGGGGGCAGGAATTTTAAAGCAACATTACGCTTGAGTTTTGTGTCTTCGGCTTTATAAACAACACCCATACCACCTTCACCGATTTTCCCGGTGATCATATAATGAAAAACGGTTTTTCCGATCATATAGAATTACCTGGTTGAAAAGAGTGCGTATGTTGTTTTATACTAAGGGAAGGAACTTGAGACTATTATTGTTGTAAACTATAAAAATGTAATCGTTGATGCAATAGAAATCGGATATATCTTATATTGGTAAAATTTCAACCACTAATTCTTCATGCCTTATGTCCACGGCGGTACTTCCACATGAATATAAATTATGCTCCGGTGGCAGATAGGTGGCAACCGATGGTGTGGATATGTATGGAAATATTCGGAATTGTATGGAATGATAGGTGTCTATCTGTCACCAATAGACACCTATACGTAGTCATTGTTTTTATTGAGTTTAGGCATATTGGCCGGTGTTGCGGTAACGCGACCCTTTTTTAATCTACTCAATTACTTCGATTATTGCTCTTTTTCCCGCTTGTGCAGAAACAGCGTTTACAAGTGTTCTAATCGCTTGTATATTTCTTCCTTGTTTTCCAAGTATTTTCCCAAAATCCTGTTTCTTGGCATGGATTTCAAATATAATTACATGTTCACCGCTCTTCTCAGTTATCTCAACCTCATTTGGACTATCGACTATCTGTTTTACAAGATAGTCAACAACCTCTTTAATATCAGTCATAGGATCATCCTCTCAAGAAAAAACGACTCTTATTATTGGTAAGGTTGGATATGAACCTTTATATAAATGATAAAGGATACTCACTTGAAATGGGGATACGGATCACCATGTAAGCAACGTCACCTAAGCATTATCATCTTCTTCACATCCTGAAAGTCACCCACATTAAATCAATAATAGTAAATACCATTTGCCTACGTACTGGCAAGCATGAAAGATAATTGTCGAATTGTGTTCCCTGAAACACCTCATTTCCAGAACAAGCCCTTGTGGACTGATTACACAAATTTAATATATGAAAACGGTTTTCAGAATTATTCTGAAGTAGAAAATATTAGATTGATAGGAGTTAAATAAAACCAAGATATGAATATGAGGGCGGGAAAACAATAAAAATCTGATTTATTTCAATTCAATGATTGGGAAAATTGTTATTTTACTGCTTTGTTTTCCCGTTGGTACGCCGTATAATAATTCTCTACTCAGTTTTCACAATTCAGAATTAAAATTCTTGTATATGGAATGTGCCATGTTGATTATAAAATATTTATTTTAAATTTTATTGGTCGACGCGATAAATCGCATCGCGACGATTCACGCTCTTCTCTCCTCGCTCTTCTCTTTTCACCCTTTCATCTTTGCAATGAAAACTGGGCTAGAGCATTTCGAGCTTAGTAAGGAGGCCATTAAAAAAGGATAGTTTAGCTACAGCGAGTGCCCCAAATAGATATCGCAAATTTCTCTTTTCATTTATCTCAGCTTTAATTTTTGCCGATAAAAGAGCGTTATACCAGGGATCGAAATAAAGCAGGGAACTGATCTTTTTTATATCCAGATCGTTCTGCTGAAGCAACTGAGAAATATCTTCCGGCCGAAAATGATAGAGATGGCGGGGCGCATCTAAAGCCACCCAGGCATTTTTATAATGTCGGGCATCATCAGCTTTCAATATTTGGTACAGCCAGAATTAGATAGCCACCAGGTTTGAGTAAACGCTTAATATTTTCAAACAGATTTTCAACACGATGCACATGTTCCAGAACATGCCACATGGTAATCACATCAAAGTTATCCTCAACTTTCCACAATTCATCTAAAACCTCAATATCTTTTGTTTCTGCAATTTTCCGTGCCTCGGGTGCCGTCTCCATCCCCTTAATGGACCATTCTGCTGATTTCATCTCTGAAAGGAAATCACCCGTTCCGCAACCGATGTCCAAAATATTTCCAGATTTAACATATTTTTGTATTAACTTTCTTTTATTGACTGAGTTTCTGTTTCGTATAAATCCGTAAAGACGGTCAAAGAAAGACGATTCTGAAAGATTGTGGGGTTGATAATCAGCCAAATCATAAAATTTAGCCATTTCATCTTCCATAGGACGGGGTGCAAGAAATGTAAAACCGCAACGATTACAGCGCACGACATTATGCTTGTCTTTAATTGAGAATCTGTCGGGAACATCTTTGTATAGGACATTCTGTTCTAAAGAGTTACAAAGTAGACAATTGATATTTTCGAATCGGATTGACATTTAAAGCCCTTATTCTAAAAAGAGTAATCAATTTTACATAAATTTATCTCTAAACTTATTATATTTCTTTTACAGGAGCAAAAAGATAAATTCCTGCTGTGGTATTTGACTCATTATTAAAACATGGTCCACGAATTACACGAATTACACGAATTTTCACAAAAATTTTGTACATGATGACTTCTTTTGTAGTAGATTTAATCAAAATTGTACCCAAATCTAAACCATATAAGTATAATACTATTAAAAAGCATCTATTGAAGTTGTTAATATTATATTCAGAAAATTCGTGTAATTCGTGGACTAAAATTCATTATATTCATTTTACAAATAATTAAGGAGAAAATTATGACAAAGAATATGGGTAGTATTGACAAAACTTTGCGGATAATTGTTGGCCTGGTATTAATTTCACTCGTATTTGTGGGACCACAGACACCCTGGGGTTGGATTGGGCTGATTCCTCTGGCCACCGAGCTTTGTGGGATGGTGTCCTGCTTATGTTCCGTTTAAATTCTCGACCATTGGTAAAGGAAAAAAATCATAAGCATATAATGAGGAGCGAAGAGTGAAGATACTCTTTATACTCTTCGCTGCTCTCTCTTCGCTATTCGCTCTTCGCTTCACGCTCTACTCTCCCGGCTAACAAGCCGCCTCCCAGGCCAATAGCGCCTTCTTCCGAGCCGGACCTCCCTGATAATTACCATAATCCCCATATTTTCTGATGACCCGGTGACAGGGAATGATAAAAGAGACAGGATTTTTAGCCACAGCAGAACCAACGGCTCTCACCGCTTTGGGATTGCCTATGGATTTCGCGATATCCTCATAAGCAACCGCATTGCCCTGAGGAATTTTTAACAAAGCTTCCCAGACCTTGACTTGAAAATTTGTACCCTGGAGAAAGAGAGTTAAGGGTTGTTTCTTATCCCAATTGGCAAAGTTAAATATATGTTTTACTGTGCCTTCTGTTTTTTGCAAATCATTTATAATTGTGGCATTTGGCCAGTCGTTTTCAAGGCGTTGAATATATCTGGATCCATTGTTTTTCTGAAGGAAAAAAAGTCCACAAATCCCCCTCTCCGTCTGGGCAACCAGACAACCTCCAAAAGGTGTTTGATGAATGCCATAAAATATATCCAGATTTTGCCCCATCATTTTATACTCTCCCGGTGTAACAGCGTCACATTTAACAAATAAATCATGTAATCTGCCTGGTCCGGAAAGTCCACTGGCATAGGTTGTTGATAAAATATTCTCTGAATTTCGTAATAAAGATTTGGCGTATTCTTTGGTGAGATATTGGAGAAATCTTTTCGGGCTAATACCGACCCAGCGTTTAAACAATCGCTGGAGGTGAAATTCACTTAAACCAATATGTTGAGAAACATCTTTTAATTCCGGCTGGTGTTTAAAATTTTCTTCGATATAGAGGATAATTTCTTCTACCCGCTGGTAATCAAGGGCATTCCGGGCAAAAATTTCTGTCATCTTAATCCATCCTTTTTACATGACTGCTTAATATTTATCATAATTTACAAAGATGACATCTTTCTTCCACCCGATTCTTGCTTTCATTTTATCACGGGAATAGGATACGGATGATATTCTTTTTTGCAGAGTATATATGAAATTCTAAAATTGAACATTGATTATTGAATATTAGATATCGAACCAAGGCTTCTATCTGTAGGCTCCACGCTCTACTTAATAATCATGTTTTAAATGCAGGAGAGGGTATTTGGATGATGCTCAACTAGGGCATCCAGATCGACGCGGCGATATGCTGCTGAGGATGATCTGCGGTTGCCCAATAATACATAGCAACAAGTTTGCCGTCTGTTCTTTGGACCAATCTGGGATAACCCATATCGCCCCAATCGCCCAGCCCTTTAAAATCATTGCGAATAATAAACTCTTCACTCCAGGTCTTGCCCTCATCCTCGCTGTATTTTCCACCAATGAACAGGTTATCCCGATCACCATAAATACAGCATAGTCTTCCATCCCGGAGTTTGACAATTGCCGGAGGATTGGAATTGTTTTTAATCTCTTTAATGGTGCTGAGAAACTGCCAGGAACGGCATCGATTATTGGACACATAAGCATCAATGGTGCTTTCCAGTTGTGATTTGTCCACATTAATATTTCGGAAGGTCAATACAAATTTATTGTCGGATAGCTGCACTGTATTGGGCATGATAGCATTGCTGTTTCCATCTAAGGGTGTAACCCAGGCAATAAATTCAAAACTAATGCCACCGTCTCTGGTCTGAATGCAAGCTATCCTACTGGTTTTAACTTTTCTGTTCTCTTTTGCTGTGATAAAAATAAAACACGTCTGCTTATCCATGACAATATAATCGGTACGAGGGGTGAGTGTCTTTCCTTTTAGTTCCGGATCGTCATTAACCTTCCCTAAAAAATATGGTCCATTCCAATTAGCACCCCGGTCATATGAATAGTAGAATCCACCCTCCGGATCATCATTGCCATGATAGCCGCTGGCAAAGATCCGCATGGCAAATCCGGTATTCTTGAAATCCATTGGCTTCTCTATATTTTTTTTACCGTTAGGCAGCCATTTTATATTTTCATCATCCAGAAAGTTCTCCGGGTCAAACATTTTCCAGGTTTCACCGCCATCTAAACTTCTGGCAAATTTACTCTCCTGAATTCCTGTAATCGTATGTCCTTCTTTAACCTTAAAATCGCCCTGGGTAAACCCGACTAATATCTCATCTTCCCAATGCCAGGCACCATTATTGGCAGGCCAACCATGGAATCTATCTTTCTCAATAGCAGCAATGACATGATTAACATTTTCAATCTCCTGTCCAAATAATGAAAAATTGAATATCAGAGATATTAGGACCAGCAATTTAATTCTTTCCATCGCTGCTACCTCAAAAAAATATTATCAATAAATTGAGTTGTCTTGACCAGATGTTTACAAAATAATAATCATTATAAATTATAATACTGTTTTATTTCACATACCCTATCAAAATAATTCAGAGTATAATGACTATAATTTTGTCATCAAATCTGTCATTTCAATGGCACTTAGGGCCGCATCCCAACCTTTATTCCCAGCTTTAGTACCAGCTCGTTCTATCGCCTGTTCTAAAGAATCTGCTGTGATAACACCAAATATGACCGGTTTACCTGTTGATAGGGATACGTGTGCAATTCCCTTAGCTGCCTCATTTGCAACATAATCGAAGTGAGGTGTTTCCCCTTTTATCACAGCACCAAGGCATATAACCCCATCATATTTTTTTGATTTAGCCAATTTGTCAGCGATAAGAGGTAACTCAAAAGCGCCTGGTACCCAGACGGTTGAAATATCTTTTTCATCGGCTCCATGACGGCTAAGACAATCGATGGCTCCTTCAACCAGTTTATTGGTTATAAACTCATTAAAGCGGCTTGCAACCAGGACATATTTTTTACCCTGCGCATTCAGATTTCCTTCAATCTTCTTTATCATAATTCTCCCTTATTATATTTAACTTATACATAAATTATTTGTTAAAATTATAACAGTAAGTAGGGACATAGAAGCGTAGAGTGTAGAGTGTAAAGGGTGGAGAGGGAACTCTTCGTACTCTCTACTCTTTACTCTCTACATTCACCATCTATTTCCTATTCAGTATAAGATGCCCCATCTTATCCCGTTTTGTACTTAAATATTTTTCATTATATTTATTTGGCTCCATTTCCAAAGACACACGGTCTACAATTTCCAGGTTATAGCCTTGCAATCCCACAATCTTCTTAGGATTATTGGTCATTAATTTGATTTTTTTTAGGCCTAAATCCTTGAGTATCTGTGCGCCAATTCCATAATCGCGTAAATCGGCTTTAAAACCAAGAGCTTCATTGGCTTCGACAGTGTCCTTTCCCTTTTCCTGGAAAGCATAGGCTCTGATTTTATTTACTAATCCTATTCCACGTCCTTCCTGGCGCATATAAAGAACCACACCCCGACCTTCCTTTTCAACCTGCATCATTGCCACCGCTAATTGATCTCCGCAATCGCACCGTTTAGAACCAAAGACATCTCCAGTGAGGCATTCTGAATGAACACGAACCAGCACGGGCTCACCTTTTGAAACATCTCCCTTTACAAGCGCTACATGATGTTCACTCTCATCTAAAATATTCTGATAAAGATAGAGTTTAAAATGGCCATATTCTGTTGGCATATCTATAATATCTTTTTGTAGAACTAACTTTTCCCGATTCTGTCTATACTCAATAAGATCTTCTATAGTGATGATTTTCAGCTGATATTTATCCGCAAAATCCATTAAGGTATCCGTTCGGGCCATCGACCCATCATCAGCCATGATCTCACATAGTACACCGGAAGGGGTCAGACCTGCAAGTTTTGCCAGATCAACAGCCGCCTCCGTATGACCAGCCCGTCGTAACACCCCACCCTTTTTTGCTACAAGAGGGAAAATATGCCCAGGTCTGACCAGATCACCAGGACCTGTATGAGGATCGATGATTGTTTGAATGGTCGCTGCCCGGTCCTGAGCTGATATACCGGTGGTCGTGCCTGCCTTTGCATCAACCGTTACCGTGAAAGGCGTATGATGCAAAGCAGTATTTTCATCAACCATAAACTCCAGATTGAGTTCCTTGGCTCGTTGAGAAGTAATCGAAACACAGATCATACCCCTGGCATTTTTTGCCAAAAAATTTATTTTTTCTGGAGTAACCATCTGTGAGGCCAGGATGAGGTCACCCTCATTTTCCCGACCCTCATCATCGACCACAATTACCATTTCACCGCCCCGATAGGCTTCAATGGCTTCTTCAATTGTATTAAATTTATTCATAGTTTTAGTATAGCCTAATTCAATTCATTAATAAATAATATTCTAATTCAAATTTAAAAACCCTGCTTTTGCAACCAATCTGGTGTAATTTTGCTCCCCCCATCTTCATTTGTTGTATTATGCAACATTTTTTCCACATATCTACCAATTATATCGGTCTCAATGTTGCAATAATCATCAGTTTTTAAATTTTTTATCGTTGTGTTCTTATAAGTATAAGGAATAATAGATAATCCTATTCTATCGTCCTTTATTTGTGCAATCGTCAGGCTGATCCCATCAATAGCAATGCTTCCTTCCGGAAGTGCATATCTTTTTAAATTATCAGGCAGATCAATTTCTATTAGCCAATTATCCCCACGTTGTATAATTTGATGTACCCGGCCCGTACCATTCACATGACCCTGCAGGAGATGCCCACCGAGACGATCGCTCATACGCATGGCTCGCTCTAGATTGACCAAAAATCCAACACTTATATTATGTAGTGTTGTTTTTTCTAGCGTTTCTCCCACAGACTTCTACGGTGAAGGAATTTTTGTCCACATCAACCACAGTCAAACAAACACCAGAGACAGCAATTGAATGCTCAATCTTAAGGTCTTCCAACACTCTGGAGGCCTTTATCGATATTTTTTTTCCACCGGGGATTGCACCAATACTCTTTAAAATTCCCGTTTCTTCTATGATACCTGTAAACATTTGGCAAACTTACAAAGAAAATGTGCTGAAAACATGAAAAACTATGTTTTCAATATAATATTTTTAAAAAACATTAATGATTATTTTTTCTGAGGTTGCAAAGTTAATAAGATATCTTCACCAACGTTTTCTAACTTTACAAAATTCAATTGAGGAAAACTTAAATCCGGGCTTTTTTTAAAAGCAGACAGACCTTCACCCCAGACTTTTGGAGAGACAAAAATTTTCAATTCATCAAAATAATTACTATAGAGAAATTGAGAAGCTCAGCTGCTGCCCTCCCTCCACCAACAAAGAGGTAATTTTTTGCTCTGCCAGATACTCTAACAGACGGGAAAGTGCTATATAATTATCACTATTCGAATCCAAAGATATCACACGACAACCCAATTTTTTCATCTTATTTACCTTATACGGATCTGCCCCAACGGTGGTGAAGATCCAGGTATTCTCCGGCGATTTATGTTTAAATATTTTAGCGGATTCCTCCATATTCAATGAAGCAGATAATATAATCCGGACTGGATCACGGCCCTTAGAATGTCGTACAGTAAGTGCTGCATCATCCACCCTCAAGGTATTGCCACCAACTAAGACAGCGTCATATTGCGCCCGCCATTGATGGACCAGTTGCTGGGAACGATTACCGCTAATCCATTCTTGTGTATCATAATTAGATGAGATAAAGCCATCCATCGTCTGAGCTAATTTGACAGTGACATAGGGTAAGTTCTGGCTAATATATTTGAAAAAGAAGCGGTTAAGTTCTTTACCCTCCTTCTCCAAAACACCCGTTTCAACTTCAATTCCTGCCTCTTTTAATTGTTGGATACCTTTACCATTAACATCAGGATTTGGATCTGGGTTTGATATTACAACTTTTTTAATTTCCTGTGAAATAATAATTGGCACGCAAGGAGGTGTTTGTTTATTAAGATGACAACAGGGTTCCAGGTTACAGTAGAGGGTTGACCCGGCTGGGGATTCAGTGGCATGATTAATTGCATGAACTTCTGCATGCGGACCACCATATTCCTGATGATATCCCTCACCAATAATTTTGCCATTCTTCACAAGTATAGCAGCAACCAGAGGATTGGGACTCACCTTTCCAATTCCCATTTTTGCGAGATCGAAAACCCGCTTCATGTATTTTTTATTATCTGGCGTTATCATCAAGGATAATCATCCGATTTTTATTTATATATCGATTTTTTCTATTTAATAATGATCTACTTAATTGTTTATCTGATTTTTAACCGGGACCAAAGGAAGAAGAATGTAATGACCACCCCCTCTTTCCCCCTCCTTAGTAAGGAGGGGGATAATGGGAGAGGTCATTCAGAGATTTTCTTATTTCTTTGCGATTTTAGCCTGCCCGCCTTTGGCTAGTGTTTTCTTTGTGAACTTTGTGGTTAAGGTTTTTCTATCATAACGTCTTAATATCGAAAATGGCGGATCGGTTCACCTTGTTCTTCAATTTCTGTCATCGCCTCAATCCCAAGCTGCAAATGCAAATCCACAAAATCAGCGGTAACTTTTTCATCCATCTCTTCTGTCTTAATTCCCTCCGGAATAAGTGGCATATCAGAGACCATCAATAGCGCCCCACGAGATATCTCGTTGGCATGTCCAACTACAAAAATGGTCGCTGTCTCCATATCAATACCGATACACTGATAATTTGCCGAGATATTCTTTAAAGTTGTCATCCCATTCCCACAGTCTCCGATTGGTTGTGTAGATCACCCCTGTCCGGTATTCAAGATTATGGGCGACAAGTTTATTTGATACAAATTTATGTAATTTAAATGATGGCAAAGCCGGTACTTCTTTTGGCATATAATCTGCGCTGGTTCCATCTCCCCTGATAGCGGCAATCGGTAATATAAAGTGTCCAATTTCCGTCGATGCCTTCAGCCCCCCACATTTTCCCAGAAATAGCACACCTTTCGGTTCACGGGCAACAAGAAGATCCATAATAGTAGCAGCATTCGCTGAACCCATTCCAAAGTTGATGATAGAAAGCCCAAGATTGTTTGTTGCTGTCTGCATCGGTTTTCCCTGACCTTTTACTTCACAATCATATTGTTCAGCAAATTTTAACAGATAGTTATGAAAGTTCGTTAATAGAATATAATCACCAAATTCATCTATTTGGGTTCCCGTATATCGGGGAAGCCAATTTTGGGCAATCTCCAGTTTTGTTTTCACTACTTATCCTTCTATCATCTTTAAGATTATTAATTTCGTTTCATATAGATTGTGGGAAATATAATATCATATTTTTAACACAAAGGACACGAAGTAGACTCAAAGTTCACAAAGTTTTAATAGGATTTTGAATTTTGCTTCTCTTAAATCTGATATTTTTATCTAAGATTTACACCAGTCGAATTTTTAAAACTATATATTTTTTCTCCATGGTCTCTGTGGTTAATTATTTTTCTTGCACAGTAACGCATCCCGACGACAGCGTCGACATTCCGGGATTAATCTTCTAAGATTTAAAAGACACGACGATTTTTAATAATTAATATCATACGTGTCCGGTTTAAAAGAAGAGTCAATGTTTTAAGAGAAAATCTCATCCAAAAATCCCTTCTCTTCTTCACGAGAAGGGCTCCTCAAAGTCCCTCGCTTTGTAAGAGAGGGATTTAGGGAGAGTTCTTTGAATCAAGTTCCCATGTTTGGATATTAATAAAATTATTTGATATCGTGTTGTTTATGATTACATATCTAAATCTTAACCGGACACTAATGAATTAATATAGTTTAATAAAACGTCAAATTCCTATTATTTAAATATTTCTGATAATACATAAGATATAGACTTTTAAATAAGCATAAATTTATATGAAATTTAATAAATCGTCCACGAATTATAGGAGTAATTATAAAATAAGCTCATTCTCTTAAACATTATCTGATACACCCTTAATAATAGATCACATATTTATTTTGCTTTTTTACTTTTACTTTTTCCCTTTTCCTTTTTACTTTGTGCTCATAATTAGATAAACTGATCTATTAATTACTATTTCTCACAAGGGTGCTAAGTCGTTAGTAAATAATTATTTATAAATCCTTCAGAAAGGATTATACAAATAAGTTTAATTACATAAATTAATCATGAGTGTCCGGTTAAGATTTAATCAGATGTTATTAAAGACTGTAATATTAATTGAAATAATTAATTTCGTAACTTTGGGACTTGATTTAAAGAACTCACCCTAAATCCCTCTCTGAAGAGAGGGACTTTATGGAGCCCATTCTCTCTACAAGAGAATGGGATTGGCACCGATATGTTTTGATGTAACTTCGATTAGGATTTTTAAACCGGACACTCATGTAAATTAATAATAAGTCATTTTTAAATAGATCGTCGCGACATTGCAAGAAATGAAATATCCAGGCTAATGAATACTATCAAAGGATAAGTCTCCGATGAAAAAAATATTATTGAACACCCGACCGTCAGGGATGTTAAATGAAGATAATTTGAAATTAATTGAAGGAGAGATTCCAAAACCGGATATCGGTCAGATTCTGGTTAAATCAAAATATATCTCAGTAGATCCGTACATGCGAAACCGGATGAACAATGTCGAATCATACGTCGCCCCATTTGAATTGAACCAGCCTTTGAATGGTGATGTTATTGCTGAAATTGTTGAGTCGAATGATAAAGGATTCGACCCGGGCGACCTGGTAACCGGGCAACTACCCTGGCAGGAATATTCAGTTGTTTCTCCTTCAAAGGTTGAAAAGATCGAAGCGGACAAGAACCTTTCACCCACAGAATATCTGGGATCCTTGGGTCTCACCGGATTAACTGCCTATTTTGGATTGCTTGATATTGGGAAACCAAAGAGCGGTGAAACAGTCGTAATATCAGGTGCCGCAGGCGCCGTGGGCTCCATTGCCGGTCAAATTGCAAAGATTAAAGGATGTAAAGTCATTGGTATTGCAGGTTCTGATCAAAAATGCACCTATCTGAAGGATGAATTAAAATTTGATGAGGTTATCAATTATAAGAATTCTCCAAACATCAGAAAAGCACTTAGAAAAATTAGCCCGGATAAAGTAGATATCTATTTTGACAATGTTGGCGGTGATATTTCTGATGGTGTATTTTACTTATTAAATAATTTTTCACGCGTGATTCTTTGCGGACAGATTGCTTTATATAATTTAAACCGCCTCAGTATGGGACCAAGACTCTACCCCCAGTTTCTTATCCGCCGAACCAAACTTCAAGGCTTTATCGTTTATGATTACCGGGATCAATTCAAGGAGGCGCGCGAACATTTAAGAGAATGGCTGATAGAAGGTAAAATCAAATCACACGAAAATATTGTAGAAGGATTTGAGAACATCCCATCCGCTTTACTGGGATTATTCTCCGGCGACAATATTGGCAAGCAAATTGTCAAGATTTGACTAAATGAATAATTGAATTTCTCACGCAAAGACGCAGAGCCGCAAAGATATTAATCAAAAATAATTCTTTTGATTAGTTAATAGATGTTTTTCTTTTCTTAGCGACTTTGCGTCTTTGCGAGAAATATTTTATTTATTTTTGGCTTTAAACAAACATTATATTTTGAGACGTTTTGCTAAAAGCGCAACCCGTTTCCCCAAAGAAGCTGCTTTCTTTAGAAACTGCTCCTGCACCTGACCATCGGTAGAATCTAGATTAAATGGCTTTTCGCTGGTTATGGCAGATGCACCAAAAGCACCCTTCCAATCGGGTCCACCTACAATGATCATACCATGGAGAAGCATCGCCTGGAGAATATTCATCTGGACCAGTTCTTCCCCGGCAGAAATCCCACCGGCGGTAACGAATGCTGCCCCTACCTTGTCTTTAAGGGGTGTACCCTCAAACGGCCAGGTATTGATAAACTGTATTACGGATGGAGCAATGTTGGCTTTATAGACCGGGGATCCGACAATAATCGCATCGGCTTCCAGAAGATGTTCAGATTTTGCTTCCTCGACTGAATATAGATGCACGGTGACACTATCGACACTTTCAGCACCACGTTTAGCGGATTCCGCCATCGCTTTTGTATTTCCCGTTTTGCTATAGTAAAAGATACTCACTACCGGTAACTCCTGCCCCCACAGGCGATTACCAAACAAAGAAAGTAATAGAATTATCCCCATAAAATAGTTCTTCATTATATTTACCTCGTGTAAATTTTCGTTTAGTTTTTTAGATTGATCTCTTTTAGTGAAAGTAAATTTTCTCATGCAGAGACGCGAGGGCGTGAAGAAAATTTCGTGTTATTTTTTTAAATCCAAAATTTATGAATTAATCAGGCTAAAAAAAATGTTTATAAATAAGTTATCTATATATCAAAATGATCCGATCACTCAGAATAACCAATTAACTGAAAGAGGTATATATGAAGAAATATTTAATGCTTTTATTATTAAGTTCAATGATGTTACCCGTCAATTCAAAGGCGACGACACATCTCTGGTTCTGGGTAAATGGGGAAAGTTCTAATACGCTTACACAGGGCGATAATTTTGCCTGGGAACTGGATCTTTCTTCGGTCGGAGGTAGTGTGGCAGTTGAAATATATCTTGATCTCAATGCCTCCCGGACAATAGATACGGGGGACTTTTTTTTCGATACCCTCACCATTACCGATGGCGAGCAGGGCGAGGGACCTTCTGATTCAAGTACTGTAGCGGACGGGATTATTTATTTGCAGTTCGGTCCATTTGGATTTGCCCAGCAAAATTATATCATGCGCGTCACCGATCAGGATGAGAGTTCAGTAACAAACTGGTTTCAGGTCAATCCAATGACCGATCCTCCGGCAACGATTACCGGCACAATCACGATCGAAGGGACGGATAAACCGGATTCAAAGTACGAAAACGTCATGATTGGCGCCATGGGAGAAAACGGTATTTTTAGTGGTCTGACCGATGTAAACGGAGACTATTTGATCAATCTGCCCGTTGCTGATGCCCAATGGGAAATTGGTACACTATTTGAAAACACACTGCCCGGGTATATAAAAGATCCCAGGGGCTATGAAAGCAGTATCCCGGCAGGTAACACCGCTTCAATCAATTTCACTTTCAAACTGCCGTCATCCTATGTCTATGGCAGCATTTTCGATCAGAACGGTACATTAATCAATCGCGATGGTTATGTTAATCTGGCTAATCAGACAAGCGGAGGTGAAACTGAATCTGTCGTCACCGGCGGCCACTACACGATTCCTGCTCAGGTAATCATTCAGGGATCAGATTCGACCAATACATTTCAGATCAGGACTGATGACAGGATGCTTATTCCTGATTATCTCCAGCCGCCTGACAATAAACAGTTTGAGCTGACCTGGGGGGACAGTCTTGAGTATAATCTGGTTGCCTATCAAACCAATGCGAAAATTTACGGTTATATCAGCGAGAACGGTCAGAATCCATCTAAATTGTATCGATTCAGAGCCTGGTCGGATTCACTTGGTCAGACGGAGACAGAATCCGATCCCTCAACCGGCTATTTTGAATTGTCAGTACGTGAAGGAACACCCTATAATATCTGGCTGCAGGATGATCCGCAATGGGGAACCCCTCCGCCACCGGGATATATTATTGAACAAAACTGGCAAATGGCAATGCCCGGCGATACGGTGTACTTTAAGCTTATACCGGCTAATGCGGCCATTGCCGGAACAATCACTTTTGATCCCGGGGATCCGACAGATCTTGACTATGATCGTAGCCGTGTAACCGCCTGGGACAGCACGTATACGTCATCCTATTCATCAGTTGTCGATCAAAGCAATAATTTCTTTATTCCGGTAATGAACGGTAAATATGATGTAGAATTTATTCAAGACAATAATCAATATTTACCAATGCCCAGTCGCTACAATGCGATAAGTGTCATGGCCGACACCGTAGATACACTACATTTTAAATTGAATTATGCCCATGCGCTCATCACCGTAAAACTCCGCGGTGATGTTCCAATAAATCAGGGGGAAACATTCTACGGGATAAATACGATGGGGGAATGGCCGTGGGTATATCAGACAGGTGCTGAACTGCAAGCAGATTCTACCTATCAGTTGCGCGTATGTGAGGGCCAGTGGTTGTTAAGTCCCCCGGTATGGATCAACCCGCAAGAGTATTATCTGGTTCCGTCTGATACACTGCTTACAGTAACGGAAAATGACAGCAGTTATTATGTAGAGTTCATCTACCGGCTCTGGACCGGCATCGACGGACAAAATACATCACCGACAAGTTTTTATCTGCACCAGAATTATCCGAATCCGTTCAACCCGTCTACCACGATCAGTTATGGTTTGAAGAAAACCGGTCAGGTAAAACTGGACATTTATAATATCCTAGGGGAAAAAGTTGCTTCTCTGGTCGATGGCGTACAACAAGCCGGCAGCTATCAGCTGGTATGGACGCCTCAAAATCTGGCCTCGGGCGTTTATCTTTACCGACTTGAAGCAGAAGCATTCGTGCAGACAAAAAAACTGATCCTGATCAGATAAGAAAATATTTCCTGATAGTAGATAGTATCAGTAACAAAATAAAGGGCCATGTAAGAAAATAGTGCCTGGCCCTTTATTCCAATAAAAACAAGTAGCGAAGGGGGGCTCCCGTATAACGGGATCTACTCCGCATACCCTGAACTTTGTACCGAAGGGGGGACTTGAACCCCCACCCGGGATCAACCGGATCCCGTTTTACGGTTTCAAGACCTCGTTATTCGAGGGACGTGTCTACCAATTTTGCTTTTAGGAACTGGTGTCCAGCTCCAGATTTTAAATATTTCTCAAACCGAATTGCATCCGAGCGAGAAGAAAGTTCTTTATGATATATCAATTTAAAGGGACGACGATGCCGGGTTGATTTTACATAGCCTAAAGAATGTCTCTTTATTCGAGATTCGAGATTATTCGTCTGGCCGATGTAATATTTTTGATCTTTTTCACTTAGTAAGACATATACAAAATACATTTTTTCTCATAAAAAAAAGTTGCAGATCATAAGCAGATGCTGCAACTTTCGTACCGAAGGGGGGACTCGAACCCCCACCCGGGATCAACCGGAACGGATTTTGAATCCGTCGTGTCTACCAATTCCACCACTTCGGCATCATTTAAAGGCTAAAATTTACTTGTTTTAAGCCCTAATGTCAAACACTCCCAGACTACTCTTTTGTATCATTTTTTAGTTGTTCGTAAGTTGAAAGAATGTCATCCGCTTCTAACCAACCCACATTTATCTTAACAACTTTACCGGTTCTGTCGACAAAAAACGTACTGGGCAAACCTGCCACTTCATACAACTCTGCTGTATTTGTTTCCCGGTCAACCAATAAGGGATAAGTTAATTGATAACTCTCTCTAATCTCCCTCACATGGGCCCTTGATTGTCCTGAATTTACCGCCAGAATCTCGAAATCATCAGACGATATTTTTTCGTAGGCCGCTTGTATCTTCGGAAACTCACCACGGCAGTTGGGACACCAATCCGCCCAGAAATGAATCATTACAATTTTCCCCTTATAATCCGCTAATTCATAGCGGATTGAATCGGTATCATAAAGGGTAAAGTTTTTAGCAGGACCGTGATCCTTCAAAGCCTTTCTGACTGACAAGATAATTTAAAAATAATGACAATGCATAATAGTGTAATATTTTTTAATATCCACATCTTTTAAATCCTAAATTCTAATTTCTAAACAATATCAAAATATAAAATCACAATTCTAAAACATATTTATAAATTCGACCTGGCTCGTTCTACGAGCGAAATTCGATATAATTTGGCCCGGCCCGTTCTACGAGCGTAATCCGTGGAAAAATTCGTTGCGACGTCGCAGCGCTGCGAGAGATCATTAATTTAATCTACCTATAACTTATTGATTTAAACACAACATTCCAAGTGATGTAATAGTGCAATAACCTTATAAATTGATATTGATTTTAATTCATTAATTTATCATATTGGTTTTATAACTATGGAATTGTATTTTACTGAATCAGAAAACATAAGTAAGAATGAAGCAACATTCGATGCTTTTGAATCCAGACATATCCTGAAAACGATGCGTAAACAATCAGGGGATCTGATTCAGTTCACTGATGGAAAAGGCTACCTGTATCAAGGCAGGATAATCGCTACTCAGCCCGTTCTTCGTGCGGCCTTTTCATCAACAGACCGAAAATTTTGGCCAGTGCCAGAAAAATCCGCACTTGGGATTGGATTTATCCGGCCGGCACGAATGGATTATCTGATAGAGAAAGCAACCGAACTGGGTATCTCTCATTTTTATCTCTTTCCCAGTCGATATTCGAATTACCAGACAGACAATAAAGGTCGATGGGAAAAAATCTCCCGTCAGGCGATGAAACAGAGCAACCGGGTATATTTACCCGAGATAAAGATCATCTCTAACTTTAAAAATGTCATATTCAGAAACGGCCGGGATTTCATTCAAATATATCGCGGAACAAAATACAGAGCAGCAATTCTCCGATTTATTATCAGAGAATACCGTTCCGCGGAAGAAAGACATTATCTTCTTGCTCGGTCCTGAAGGTGGCCTGGATGAAGAGGAGATTGAATTCTGTAAAAAAAATGGATATCGACCCATTACATTTGGAGATTACCGGCTAAGAACTGAGACGGCTGCAATTACTGCAGCCTCATTTATTAATCTTTTAAGAAATTAATACTCTGAGGAGGGCGTTTGTGGAAGAAGAAACCATTTTTAGTCAGATTATCGACAAAAAGAAGCCTGCCGAATTTATCTATGAAGATGAAGATGTCGTTGCCTTTAAAGATATAAATCCTCAGGCGCCTGTACACATTCTCATCGTACCCAGGAAACGCATACCCAAATTGACTGCGGCTGATGAATCAGATGCAGCGATTCTTGGAAAGATGGTAATTGTGGCCAGGCAAATTGCAAAAGATTTTGGATTAGATGAAGGTGGCTACCGTTTGTTGATGAACGAGGGAAAAAATGGCGGGCAGACCATCTTTCATCTTCATTTTCATCTCCTTGGTGGTCGCAGGCTCATGTGGCCTCCGGGATAATCTCTGATTAAAAATAAGTTATAGGCATAGAGGAAAGCAGAGAGCAGAAAGCTGAAAGCAGTACTTAATTATACACTATGAGATATTAATAGTGTATAGGTAACTGCTTTCTGCATTCGGCATTCTGCTTTCTTTTTTTATTATTTCACATAATTTGGAAAGAATATTACTAAGATGATGAAACAGAATAACGATAAAGTTTACGACCTTATAATAGTCGGGGCAGGACCTGCGGGAAGCGCAGCGGCATTACATGCCTCGCGCCAGGGCTTAACAACCCTTTTACTTGATAAAGAGGATTTCCCTCGCGACAAAATCTGTGGGGATGCCCTTTCAGGAAAATCAGTTACTGCTCTTCGTGAGTTAAATCTACTTGAAGAAGTACAAAATCTACCAGGTGCTAATATTCAATCTATCGTCTTTAGCAGCCCAAGCCATGACTCGTTTCGTATCGATTTGAGAAACACCAAACTTAAAGATATTCCAAAGGGTTTTGTGATCAGGCGGAAAAATTATGATGCATTTATGTTCGATCAAGCTAAAAAAGTGGCAACAAAAACTATCGAAAAATTTTCAGTATCCGATCTTCTAATTGAAAAGGATAGGGTATGTGGTGTGCGGGGGAAAGATAGGGATGGCAATGAAAAAATCTTTAAAGGAAAAATAGTTTTAGGGGCTGATGGGTATAAATCTATCGTCGCACGCAAAAGTGGACTTTATGATCATGATCCCAACCACTGGGTTGTCGCCCTCCGCTGCTATTATAAAGATGTAAAAGATCTGACTGATCAAATTGAATTACATTATGTTGATGAAGTGATCCCGGGCTATTTTTGGATTTTCCCCTTAGAGGAAGGCTATGCTAATATCGGTATTGGTATGCTGCATAAATACATCAAAAAACAAAATATTGATCTAAATAAAGCACTTAATGATACGATTAACAGCCCCTATTTTAAAGATCGCTTTCAGGGGGCCGAACCAATGGAAAAACCTGTGGGTTGGAATTTACCCGTAGGCAGCAAGCGACGTAAAAGTTATGGGAACGGATTTATGTTGTTAGGAGATGCCGCCGGTTTGATCGATCCCTTTACCGGAGAAGGCATAGGGAATGCCCTGTATTCTGCAAAATTCGCGGTTGAGACATCAAAAAAAGCCATTGATGCCAATGATTTTAGTGAAACCTTTCTGTCAAAGTATGAAAATGAGTTATGGAAGGTTATAGGAAATGAATTAAAGGTGAGTACAAAATTGCAAAAGATCGGCAAATACCGCTTTCTCTTAAATCTGGTGATTAAAAAGGCAGCGAGAAATGCTGAAGTCAGTAACATCATTGCCGGAATGCTGGCAAACGAGGTACCGCGGAAAAGGCTGGCTAATCCTTTGTTTTATCTTCGGATTTTATTTGCATAAACAAGATATTTTTTCTCACGCAGAGTCGCAAAGCCGCAGAGAAAAGATATCCACTAATCACACGAATTATTACGAATATCACGAATTTTCAAGATATATTAATATAAATATTTCCAAACTTACTTCGAAAGCGTTATTTTCTAAAAACTATTAATATTCATTATTCTATATTTCAATTCTGTTAGTGTAATTCGTGAGACTATCTTTTGCTTTCTTAAATAAAAAAGGGCGGACACATAGGTCCGCCCCTACATTGTGAATCTGATTCCTGTCTCCCATCTCCGGCGGCGGGCTTGTTGAGGCAAAATCCTACGCTCCTCGCTCTTCGCTCCACCCTCTACTCTCCACTCTCTCTTCTATTACTCCATACGGCCAACCAGGGAGCCATTCTCCAAACGAAGCACGCCCCGCGGACAAACCGCCGCGCAAACACCGCATCCTACACAAGAAGCACGAATAATATTTTGTTTACGCTGGGCATACCAGCGCACATCAATACCCATCTCACAATAGGTTGAACAATTTCCGCAGGATATACATTGACTTCCATTGGTTGTAATCCGGAATCGGGAAAAATACTTTTGTATGATACCCAGAATTGCCGCGAGGGGGCAACCAAACCGGCACCAGACCCGACTACCTAAAAGAGGGTAAAACCCAACCCCAATGACACCAGCGAACATGGCACCAATCAAAAACCCATAAATTTTACTAATAGTTTGGGAAAGCTGACCAAAGATTTCCCTACCCGACAGGGAGTTGGTCCATATCAAAATCGTCGTTATTATCACGAACACTAATACAGAATGAATTGACCAGCGCTCTAACTTCCAGGCCCCAACAGACTTGTCAGAAAGATGGCGAAATGGATCACCGGCTGTATTTGCTAATCCACCACAACCGCATACCCAGGAACAATACCATCTTTTACCAAAAAAATAGGTTAAAACTGGTACTGCAACAAAGGACATAATTGCTCCCCAAAAGAACATAAACATACCCAAGCCACCGGGATGATTAAATAAATACCCCACGGTTCCCGGAAATAAATAATCATATTTCAAAGGCCAGAAATAGCTGAAATAGAAATCTGGTTGGTTTAATCCCTTTAAGACATAGGGGATTAAATAGGCAAAACCGAACTGGAAAAACATGATCGAAAGGGTGCGGATCTGATGATAACGATTATGCCGGTATTTATAATAGATCATATACAGGCCCATGATCAGGACTGCAATCGTGTAAAATGTGCCGTATAAAAACCACCGATCGGCTGGTTGTTTCATAATCAGATAAGCTATCGGATCGACGAGACGGATCCAGTTTTCTAATAAAAAGGGAAACCAGTATAGAACGATGTAAAATGATGTAAGGAAAATAGCCAAAATCCAGGCAGCCATACCTTTGGATGTTAGTGAACGAAACATAACTCCATTATTTTTAATTCCGGATGGCTCTGCCCTGCTGATTGCAGTGATATAACCTATGCCACCTAATACAATAAGACCAACACTTAATATAAGCATGATTGATGCATAATTTTTTCCTAATGATGACAGGCCTAACAATAAGAAAAACAATCCTATAGATAGGAGGGTCATTCCGAGTTTTTTCAGCATTGAAAAATCCTGATGCTTAGATTGGATCTTCACACCGTCTATTTGAACCAATTCCATATTTTTACCCTTATATGATTAACAGAACAAAAAACACAGACCCAAAAAATGAAAATCTCACTTGCGTAATTAGCAATTGGTAAATAATTTTCAAATTCCGAATTACTAATTACCCGCTACCATGAGTGTCTGGTTTAAAAAAAATAATCAATGTTTTAAGTGAAAAACTCATTCCAAACCCCTTCTCGTCACCCTGAGTCCCGCACTTGCGGGAAAGGAAAGAGAAGGGGCTCCTTAAAGTCCCTCTCTTCTCAAGAGAGGGATTTAGGGTGAGTTCTTTAAATCAAGTCCCACCGTGGTGGTACTAATAAAATTATTTGATATTCCAGTGTTTATTACTACATAACTATATCTTAACTGAATTCCTAATTACCAGTTACGAATTCCATTCATTTAATCTTAGCCTACTGTTTCCACCCTTCAAGATATAGTGACACCAACACCTTGACTTTTAAATTCTCTGGCAATCTCCTCTTCATCTTGTGCGAAGAATTCAGGATCAAAATTTGCCGACCTTAGGTTTTTCAGCACATAGGTAATATTTTGTTCTTCCCTTATCCACTTTTCACAAACATTTTGCCTTAATCTTCCACCCAAAATATTCGCTCCTAAAAATGCACCAGAATCTTGTTTATATAGCAATCGAAGACATTTTCTGCCGTTTGGATGCTCCCAATACAAACTTTTTTCTCCAGATTGAAGAACATTCCCAACCTGTCCATAAGTTTGATATTCAATATCAAAAAACTTTGCTGAATTATACCAAATCCCCCTGTCATAGGCTGTACGGTCACCACAAATTGTTTTAGCTAAAACTTTCCCCTGCATACGACCGGTATACCATAGCTGTTCTACACGGTTAAGAGGTCTATTTTCGATTTCAATTTCAGCACAATCACCTGCCGCATATACATCAGGTATATTTGTTTCCAAAAATTCATTTACCAGCACTCCACGACCTGTATTAATATCAGAATTTTTGATAATCTCAATATTTGGATGCACACCAATAGTGATACCGACGAATTGACAATTAATCTTTTCTTCATCCTGCGTAAGAACAGCATCAACACCGCCATCACTAGCAGGAAGGATCTCTTTCAATTCAGTTTTGAGCCTAAGGTCAACGCCATGCTCAACAATATGCCGGCTGACCAGCTTCGCTTCTTCCTCGGGTAGTACAATATTCCAACAATAATCTTCCCGAACCAGAAAAGTTACCTGAATCCCCCTTGACAAAAGCATCTCTGCTAATTCGAATCCAATCAAGCCCCCCCCGACAATGACCGACCTGGAAGCTTTTTTTATGTTTTCCTCCAACAAGCTAAGATCCTGGAGAGAATAAAGACCTTGCACCCCTTCCAAATTGCTGCCTGGCCAGGAAAAGGAATTACTCTTCGATCCCGTTGCCACAACCAAAACATCATATGTGATTTCCCTCCCATCATCCATACCCAAACACTTTTTTGAACAATTCACCTCATTTACAAAACCGTGAATAAGATCGATACGGTTTTTTTCCCAAAAGGAATCCTCATAGGGTTTTGTATCTTCGTACTTCATATGCCCCATAAAAATATACATTAATGCCGTTCGGGAGAAAAAGTGTTGTGATTCCGCTGAAATGATTGTGATTTTCATATCACTTTGTTTGCGCACATGGCGTGCAACGGTGATACCTGTAATCCCATTTCCCAATATAACCAGATGTTTCATAAAAAAGTTCTTTCAATTAATATGTGCAAACATAATAAACAAAGTAGGAAGAATTATAAGTAATGCAGAAATAAATGAATGAAATATAGATTATCTTACAATTTTATAATTATTGAATCAAAAAGTTTACTCCCTTTTATAATTTTAATTTGATTGCAAAATTTTTCTTTTGTCACATTTGATAGATTAAAGCACAACAAAATTATGGTTCATATGTCTTAATAATCGCATTAACTTTCAACATTTTTCCTTGTTCATTTCTGGATAAAAGGATAGAAAAGAATGGATTTTTATAATTTTTTTTAAAAATAATTTGATTTTTTTTGTCTTTCTCTAAATCAATGTTTTTATGGGATTTATTTTCCGTATAAAACTGCATAAAAATTAGATTTCAAGTATAATTTTTAAAAAATATGCAACATTCAATTGGGCATCACGTAAAGTAATTCAGAAGAGATAAGAAAATAAAAACCAAACAAATGGAGGTACATATCATGAAGAAGCTCGTAATTGTTTCCTTAGTCTTTGCGATGGCAATGGTTTTCAGTAATGCTTCCGCTTCGGATGAGTGGAATACTTTTAGCGACAATCTTGTCCAGGCATTACGTTCTGACAATGATGGTCTTAAGGCTTCAGCCATGCAGATGATCATTAAACATGAAGGCAAAGTATGGGTTCATGAAGCCGCCTATGATGTTTACGTTATCTTTAAAGAACATGAAAACGTTAAAATGCGACAATTAGCCCTCGTTGCGCTCTACAAAATGCAAAATGATTGGTTCCTGGATTCAATAAAAGATGATTTCAACGAAGAATCAGATCCTGCAATCCGTCATCAACTTCTGGCAATTATGTGTTGCAAGGACAATCCTACAATAGAGACAGAAGTGGATGAAAGGTATGCCGATAATACAGCCACTGCCTCCACCGAGTAACATTTAAAATAGATAGTATTCTCATTCTATTGTATCCTCGGTTATGAAAAACCTGCGATCATCCGGTCGCAGGTTTTTTCTATTTTTCACTACCCTTAGCCCTTCAACCCTGGTTTTCTCTTTATATGATTATGATTATATTTTGTATATTTATACAAAACTCTTTAAAATAATTATACCATTATATATTACCTTACAGATGCGCTGTATCTTTTTTCTGTGTTTCACATTTGACATTTCACGTTTCACTCTTTGCATATATTGTCCAAAGGACTCCTTCGGAGAATATTCCGTGTTGACTATTGAATATTTATAATTATCTTTACTCTTAATAAAGATTCAACATAACAGTATATATTTTACCATTAAATTGGGGATGAAAAGGAGATGTTATTATTAACCATTGCGCACCATGGGGAAGCACAGGAATTTATTAGACGAAAATATAAACAAACCGTTGAATTTCATTTTAAAGGTTTATATCGTTCAGATGATGGCATGCTATTAATTTGTGGAGAGGGTATCCAGATAGCCACCATGCGTCTCTGCAGCTGTTTATACCTATTATAGTCATCAGATCGATCGTATTATTAATATGGGAATCGCCGGTAGTCTAAAACCTGAGACTCAGTTAAACCAAATTTATGGTGTTCGGTCCGTTTACCATCAAATGAATGGCATTCCAGGGTATCCATCATTTAATTGTAAAGAAACGCTGAGTAAACTGGATTGCGTGTCTGCTCTTCAGCCGGTTCTGAGCAATGAATATGCCCAACAACTTTCTCCTTTTGCGGACATGGTAGATAGAGAACTATGGGCTATCGGTTCCGTCTGTCACCTCTTTTCGCTACCGTTTAAATCCTATAAGCTGATATCTGATACGGCAGGTGAGCAAACAAATGTGGATGAATTAAAGGCAAATGCCTCCAAATTCAGCAAACACCTATTCGATTTTTATAAAAAACTATCCCTGGTAAAGGAAAATTGGGAATCCTAGGGGACGATCGGATTTAAATATTCAATATTTAATTATTATGTAGGGGCGTGGCCGTTGGGCCGCCCATTTGAATATTCAATATGTCAACACGGAATATTGTCCGAAGGAGTCCTTTGGACAATATGTGAAACGTGAAATGTCAAATGTGAAATGTGAAACACAGAAAAAAGATACGGCGCATCTGTAAGGTAATACAAATTATGTGGGGCGGAACTATTTTTCCACCGATTAAATATCCAATATTCAAGTTCCAAGCACCCAGTTCCCATTTCCCAGATTTTAGACAAATGCCAGCAATTTAGTTACAATCAAATCAGAGATTCCATGGGCTAAACGTTGTGCCCTAACTCTGCTTGCTAACGACAATTGCAAGGCATGCATCTCCGTTAAGGCCTTGATATCCATCAGGTATCCTTCAAGTTGGTTCTTCTCGATCTTACCGGTTACTAACTGGTTTAAATACTTTTCTATTTTTTCAGCCTGGCGATTAAGAAACACTTCAGAATCATTTCTTGCCGATTCCAGCATTTCGTTCACCTCATTTTTTATCAATTCACCGGCTTCATCAACAAGTTCCTGAAAAAATTTTTCCCATTGGCTTGCCATGTTCTAATCCTCAGTCATTTTTATTTTTTTTGCTTTCCGTCTTAATCGCAATATCAAATGCCTCTGCAATATTTTCTTTCTGATTCTCAAGGTGTATCTTTGACCAGATTCCATTTTGTGTACGGTCTAAAAGATGTCTTTCGAACATTTCACTAATCATTTTTACTTGTGTGAAAGTCTCTATATTCTTTTCACCCTTACCTTTTTCGTATTCATAAATTTGTGCGAATTTGAGTTTTATACGCTCAATTTTTTTATCATCAAGGGATTCCCTGGTAAAACTATCATAGAGCATCATCACTTCCGGCTTTAAATCAGTGAGATTCTTGTAAGTAGTTACATCATAATAAGTGGGGAATCCCATCCAGCTGGCACAACCTGCGGCAAGAATCATCAAAATCAGAAGTGAAAAATAGAAATATTTTACTAAAGAATAAGGATGATACTCTCTATTTGTCATGACTCTTCTCCTTCATAATCCGCCACTCCGTAAATTCAAATGTTTAATCAATTAGAATGGAAATGGCTCAAAAATCCCTATGCAAATTTCGTGGTTTTTGAATCTCATTCCATAATCATCAATACGATCAATGGTACAAGATTAAAAACAAGGAACACGATTTTGAATAATCCAAGGAATGAATAAAATATTTTGTTAAACGATTCCCGGGGGATGGGAAACCACTTAAATTGTGTACGATATACCATATCCGGTGCAATTTTCCAGGAAATGACCCAGAGAAGTAAAAGAGCGCCATTAATTATCGTGCACCACAAAAAAAAGTTTGTTAGCATATTAATATCCACACCAACTCTCCTTCATTTTTATTAGCTGCTCAGAGATAATAAGGGGAATGCTGGAAAATATCAAGTTTTGATAATATCTTGATTTTTGCTAAATTTAGATTCGCCTGATTCAAATCTAAATGGAATTTCAAACTAATATAGGATTTATATTTTGCCCTGGGCCTTGAGAATGATTTTAATTACATCTGCCGTTTTAATACTACCTTATGCCTATACCTCCTGGCGACTTATTAAGGCTTTAACCTTTTATTATCCTCAACAGGTTAAATTGATTCAGTATGGTATTATTGGCTTTTTTGTTTTTATCTATTTACTTCCTGTAACGATGGGTATCGCCCATCTCTTAGGAGAATACCGAAACTGGTTTTCTTATGCCGATGAAATTTCATTTGTAGATATTTTGCTTGTTTATCCATTCTGGATAGGATTATTGATTGTCTTAGAGTCACTGCCCTATTTTCTCGCCTCAGATCTAGTGTTATTACTCAGCCGCTGGTTAAAATGGTCTCAGGATATTAACTGGATCAAATGGATTTCACTTAGTAAAATCGCGGTGTTTTCATTTTTCTTTCTGTTTGTACTGATTAGATCCTATATTGATACGAGAGAGATTGATCTGGTTTCATATGACGTTCCTGTTGAAAATTTACCCGGTGAATTTACAGATTTAAATCTTGTATTAACCGCTGACGTTCAGATAGATTCTTATACACCAGAAGAAAAAACCAGGAACTTTCATGAGATTATTAGAAAACTAAATCCGGATATACTATTTTTTGCCGGTGATCTGGTTACAAGTGGTACAGCCTATATAGATCGTGGTTTGGATGTTCTGTGTCAAACTAAAGCAAACCTTGCCCGAATTGCCTGCCTGGGAGATCATGACATTTGGGCTGATGCAGAAAGGATATCGACCGGTCTTGAGAAATGTGGTTGGCAATTTCTTGACGACCAGCACCAACTTATTGATTATAAAAACAAAAAAATTCTCATTACAGGCATCAGTTATGTCTATAGCAAACGAATTGCCCCACCCAGATTAGAAAAACTTTTGAGAAATGCACCTGAGGCCGATATTAAAGTTCTATTGGTTCATCAACCATCAGAAATGGTCATTACCTATGCCGCCCGGTTTGGATATCACTTGCTACTGGCAGGACATACACATGGTGGGCAGATCGTGATTAAACCTTTTGGCATTTCAGTTACACCCACACAGTTTGAGAATGATTTTTATTCCGGCATGGGAATTAAAGATTCAATGCCTGTTATTGTAACTGATGGCATTGGTATGAGTATTATACCTCTCCGTTACCGCGCCGGCGCAGAAGTGGTGCAATTTAGATTTGTATCGAAATGAGTTAATCGTTTTTCTTAAACACAAAGTACACCAAGAATACTCCAAGGGCACAAAGATTTTCTATATATTTTTCCTTTGAGAACTTTGAGTCTACTTTGAGTGCTTTGTGTTTAATTTTGTATACATTTTTATTTTTCAATTAGATAATTATAAAGGAATAATTATGATAATTCGATTGCTTACTTTTACATTGATATTGTTTGTATTTTCTTCCCTACTTGCTGATGAGGGGATGTGGCCGATTACAGAGATTGAACGAATTAATTTGAATGAAAAAGGACTTACCATACCTCTCGAAGACATTTACAATCCCGGTGGAATGAGTTTAATGAATGCCATTATACGTCTTAGTGGCTGCACAGCATCATTTGTATCTGCAGATGGCCTTATTATTACCAATCATCATTGTGCCTTCAGAGCAGTTCAACAAGCCAGCACCACCGAAAATGACTATCTTACTAATGGATTTTTAGCCAATAATCGTAAGGGAGAGATCCCTGCACCTGGTTATACCGCTAGTATTCTTGAATTATATAGGGATGTTTCCGAGGATGTTTTGAATTCCATTGATGAATCCATGGATCTGCTTGAACGTTCGAAAGCCATTGAAAAGAAGAAAAAAGAAATTATAATTCAGGCAGAAAAAGACTATCCGGGAAAACGGGCAGAAATCTCTGAAATGTTTATTGGTGAAACATATATGTTATTCATTTACACACAGTTGAGAGATATCCGTATGGTCTATATCCCGCCTGTCTCAATCGGGAACTTCGGAGGCGAGGAAGACAACTGGATTTGGCCCAGACATACGGGAGACTTTTCATTCTTCCGTGCTTATGTGGCACCTGACGGCACTCCGGCAGAACTATCGATGGAAAATATTCCTTACAATCCGAAAGTCCATTTTCAGGTTGCCCCTCAGGGTGTGCAGGAAGATGATTTCGTTTTTATCATGGGATATCCTGGAAGAACATATCGACATCGGACGTCCTATTATCTTGACTATGAAGAGCGCTTCAGAATGCCATATATTGCGGATGAGTATGAGAAAGCGATATCTATTATGGAAGATTTTTCTCGAAAAGATCCCCAGGCAGCTCTCACCCTTGCCTCAGCGATAAAAGGACTCTCCAACCGGATGAAAAACTATCGAGGTAAACTAACAGGTATGAAACGTCTTGATCTGGTGTCTAAAAGAAAATCTGAGGAAGAAAAACTTCAGAAATTTATCCTATCTGATTCAAATAGAAAAGAATATTACAAAACTGTGTTGGCGGATATCAAATCAGTCTATGATAAAAAAGCGAAAACAGCAAAGCGTGAATTATTATTAGGCAATATCTTCAGATTATCTACACCGTTAAAAAACGCAAAAACCGTTTATGGTGATGCTGAGAACCGGGAGAAACCAGATATTGAACGTGAATCTGTTTATATGGATCGGAACATCAGGCGAACAAAATTGTATCTCTTCCTTGGATTAAAATCTTTTTTCCCTGCCTCAGAAAAGATAATTCTTACAGATCTTTTAGAACAAGCCAAAAAATTGCCCGAAGGACAGAAGATACAAGGACTTAACCAGCTATTTACAGACATAACTATTGAAGCGTTTGTTTCGAACCTTTACAACAATTCCAGATTTGCAGATGCAAAATATGTGCGAGAAGCATTTAAAATGACTGCAGAGGATCTATCCAAATCCGATGACCCTGCACTTGAATTTTTTCTCGCTTTAAATCCCAAACTAGAAATGTATAAAGATGAATCGAAAAAATTGAGTTCAGCTCTCGCAAAACTGCACCCCAGGTTAGTAGAAATGAAAAAAGAATTTTATGATAAAGAATTTATTCCTGATGCCAATAGCACGTTCCGCCTGACCTATGGCAATATTCATGGTTATAATCCAAGAGATGCCGTTTATTGTTCACCAATAACGGGCTTTAGGGGTGTTATGGAAAAGACAACCCAAATCAAACCTTTTGTAACACCTCCGGATTTGATTGACATCTACAAGAATAAAAATTTTGGACAGTTCTACAATAAAAAAACACAGGATGTACCGGTGGGAATTTTATATGATACGGATACTACCGGTGGGAATTCAGGAAGTCCGATTTTGAATGCAAAAGGACAATTGATAGGTGTAAATTTTGATCGGGCCTGGGAGGCGACAATAAATGATTATGCCTGGAGCGAAGATTATAGCCGCTCAATAGGAGTTGATATCCGTTATGTTCTTTGGGTGACACAAAAATTAGCCGGTGCGGATCATTTGTTGACAGAAATGAACGTACCATTAAACAAGTAGAGCTTGTCCGCGACAAGCCCGCAGGCTTCATCTGTTTTACCATGATAATCAATAATGACAAATATCAAAGTCCCAATGCCAATTCAAATCCAAAATCCAAATGGCTAGAATGAACCAGTATTATCTCATTGGGAATTGGAACCTGATTTGGCATTTGTACATGGACATTGGACGTTTTTCGTCTCGCGTTTGATAAGTTATCTGAATATCCAATATCCAACAGGGAATATTCAATGTTCAAATATTATTTTTATCCGCGATAATCAGCGTCAACCGTGTAATCCGCGTTCTATTGAAAAGGATACAAGAGTATGGAATTAATTAATCCCACCGTCTATGGAGAAAGTTTCGCAAAGTTGATCGATCCCGATAAACTCAACGTGTTAGGACCGGGAAATGCGGAGATGAAATATCTGGCTCAATTGGAAAGTATGGACTTATCTCAGTCCTTTACCCCAAAGGATGTAAACGACAGAGATTATGCTAAAGCCTGTCTTGCCGGCATCTGGCTGCATCATGACTTTCTTGATCAGTCCCACACTCTCAGCCAGTCTATCTTAAATACAACAGGTAGTTATTGGCATGGTATTATGCATCGCAGAGAGGGTGATTACTGGAATAGTAAGTATTGGTTCAGGCGTGTGGGAGAACACCCGATTTTTAATACGCTCAACAAGGGTGTTGTCTTCTTATGTTCTGAAACAAATATAGATCAAATCTCCCATTTCACGACTCAATCCACATGGGATCCTTTCCATTTTGTAGACCTTGTTGAAGAGGTTATAAACAGCGGATCAGAATTAGAGAAACTTTGCCAAAAGATTCAACTCCTGGAATGGCAATTATTGTTTGATTATTCTTTTACCACAGCTTGTCATTAGAGTGAATACCCGGCCCAGAAATACGTGCGAAGAACTTTATTACTCCCAGGATTATAGGGCGTCTCATCTCCCCAGGTAAAATACAATTCAATGGGTCCCAGAATAGAGCTATAAGTAAATGAAAAACCATAGCCCCAAAAGGGCTTTCCCGTGACCGTTGACCCTGGGATCCCCAATTTATAGTTAAAGGATGTGTTCACGATTCCATTTATATATATTCCCTGTAAAAATTGCCACCGATATTCTGCGCGAACTATACTAAATCGGGGACCATACGCCTGCATATAGTTCAAACCAACAAATGACTTTGGTCCACCAACAAAAAAAATGGTTTTATAGAATGGTTCCTCTTTCCAAGATTGTAAATATCGTGCAAATAATCTCGCTGTATGATTCCTGGCAAAAGTATTATAATAATCAAAAGATGAAGAGAAACGGATGTAGTCATGCTCTGAACCAACATTTTTGAAACTCAATTCCAGAAAGGCATTATACTTTAGACCATCATTCGGAATGAGCACATTGTCAAGAAGATCCAGATCCAGATCAGAAGTAAAGGTAAGAATTTTATCTTTAATCTCGTTTTGATTATTCTCAGCATTGCCAATATCCAATTGAATATTGGGATATTCCAGCAGCAATTTACCTTCATAATTTAAAAATTTGGTTATACTCAAACCAAGTCCACCGCCAAAATACCAGCCCTGATCATCATACCGAAAGGCCCGTACACCGGTAGAATCATAGACATCGCGTGGAATACTCATATAACCCAAGGACAAAATTGGATAAATCGGAAACTCCATTGACCTGGAGGGGTAATATAAATCTGTTTTAAACCTTGTTAAACCTGAAAACTGAAGATCTGACTCAAGATATAAACCAGGAAAAAATACACTGGTCGCTCTTAATCCAATAGTGCCAACAAGTTTGAAAAAATCGTCATAATGTATGCCAAATAAAAAATTTTGGGCTGATTTTTCTTTAATTTCAAATAAAACATCAATAGTTTTATCTGTATTTTGTAGTATCTGATAACGGATCTCTTTAAAATATCCCAAACCATATAAAAGCATAATATTTTCACGGGTTTCCGTTAGGTTGACTGCTTCTCCGGCTTGTAATCCCAGAAAATTTAAGAGAAATGTATCGCTTATTCGTTCATTTCCACTAAAATAAATATTTTTAATAACAGGGTTCTTATTTTCCCATACATCAATTAATAGCAAGACACCTTCATTACCATCATCTTGGCAAACATATTCAATCCGCGTCAGATTTGTCGCATTGTTAAACCTATCAATCCGATATTTAAGATCTTTCTCGTCCAAAACTTTCCCGGTATATATATGCAAAATTCGTTCAATCTGTGTTTTGCTGATTCGGGAATTTCCTTGCACTTCAATGCCCAAAATCTTCATACCTGATTTTTTTTCACCTTTAGATCAATCTCTCCTTTAGAGCAATTAACTTATCTAAATTTCTATAGGCTGCTTGTTTCCCTCTCAAGATAATTTTAGGAATGGTCTCTTTATCAAAATCTGCTAACGAAAATTGATCTATATTCTGATCTATCAAAAGATCAGCCATATCAGTTGTCTGCAACAACTTTGCCTCTCTGGGCACATCCATAGTCCGGTCAAGGATCTTCAAAAGATTATCATAATATTCGATATCCCTGGAGGGATGGATCAAATCGAGACCAATGACAAAATCTGCACCCATATTTTTAACCGCATCAATGGGGAAATTATTCAACATCCCCCCATCTATAACGAGTGAATCTCCGTAGCGGATTGGATCAAAAATCGTTGGGATTGACATCGTCGCGCGCATGGCTTTAGCAAGGGATCCGTTTGAAAAAACAATTTCTTTTGCCGAGATGAGATCAGAACCAATACATCGGTATGGAATAGGCAGGTCATCGAATGATTTGATCCCTTCATAGGGATAGGTAATGGAAAAAAATAAATTGTATATTTTGCGACCCGCAATAAGACCGTCGGGTAAAGCAGGTGCAAAACCCTCAATATCCAGAGCAAGTTGATATTTTCCCGAATTCCTTTTGATCAAATAGGGTAAGAATTTCCTTGCAGGATCATCATTAAAAATATCATTCCAATCAATCCCCAGAACAAAGTCCGCCATCTCTTTTGGGGAATAACCAATAGCATAGAGCCCCCCCATTAATCCACCCATACTTGTCCCGGCGATATAGTCAATGGGGATACCAAGTGAATCAATAACAGAGAGTGATCCTATATGAGCAAAACCCAGGGCACCGCCTCCTCGCAAGGCAACACCAATTTTCAATTCATTCGTTTGCTGTGCCCATGAGATCCCGAGCAGAAACAATATGAAAACTATTATTTTCCGCATTTACCACTCCTGACGAAAGCAATGATAGCTAGTCTAAATCGCATGAATAAGTAATGTCTTTTTCTTTAACTGAAATTCATATTGCTCTTTTTCATCAAAAATGGCATTTACTTCAATGGATGAAAGAACATTCTTGATATCAACGGGATGATAATAATATAAAACACAGCCCAGGAATGTTTCAACTGAGATATTATATGGAAAGATTGAATGGATTACCGGTTCCAATTCAGAAACAATTCTTTTATAGAAGGGTAGGAAATTTTCCTTATTCTTATCAAAACAGAACAGTGTTACATATGCCATGAAAGTTATTGTTAATCCATCTCCTTTAATCCCCAGGTCTTCTAATCTTAAAGGAAAGTGACTAAATTTTCTGAAAATATGGATATATATTTCCCGCCCATAAGGATAAAGATGGTATTCTGCCAGCTTTGCAGCTACCCGATACTCAATTTTATCTAACATTTAAATTCCTGTACTCTAAAGTCAATATTTGTAACGATAAGATTAAGTACACGGTCATAAATACTTCTCCATATTCTAATGTCATTTATCCTTTCCTGATCTACTCTCATCCCATGCCTGACAGGCAGGATAGAAATAAAGAATGATAGCTAATGATTATAAACATGAACATCTCTTTGTGGGAATGGAATTGATATCCCCTGTTCATCAAAAGTTAATTTTACCTTTTCCTTCATATCAAAATTAACACTCCAATAATCTTCCAATTTTACCCAGGCACGTACAACAAAATTAACCGAACTGTCACCAAGTTCAGATATGGCAACCAGTGATTCAGGTTCATTTAATATCCGCGAATCTGATTTAACTAATTGGGTTAGAATTTCCTTCGCTTTTTTAAGGTCATCTGCATAACCGATACCAAAGTTCCATTCAACCCGGCGATTTTTTTCTGCTGTAAAATTCGTAATTGCCCCATTGGACAAATTTCCATTAGGAATAACAATTGTTTTATTATCTGGTGTTTTAAGAACAGTATTAAAAACCTGTATGGCATTAACTGTCCCGGTAAAGCTCTGGGCTTCAATAAAATCACCTACTTTGAAGGGTTTGAATAGCAAAAGGAGAACACCGCCAGCAAAGTTTGCCAAACTGCCCTGAAGGGCGAGACCCACTGCCAGACCGGCAGCACCAAGCATTGCAATAAATGATGTCATTTGTACACCCAGCATTGATACGACACTGATAACCAGAAGAACTTTCAACATAATACGTACAAGACTTAGTAAAAATTTTTCTAAGTGAAGCTTCTACATTGGCCTTTTGTAATGCTACGTCCAAAGCCCTTAGATAAAACTTTAATAATCCAAAGACCGATAACTAAGGTAAGCAATGCTAAAAGTACATTAGGTCCATAGTCAAATAATAATTTTAATGCCCTATCCGTATAGACAGAAACCTCACTTGAAACCTGGTTCATATCCATTTTTTCCTCCCTTTGAGATAATATATATATTGAAATTTAAATTAAGATAGAACTCTCTTCTATTTATTATTTTATTTCAAATTCAAAGTCTTCAATCCCATCATTTATGTTTACAAAAATAACAGATGTAACGAGATCTTGATTCAGCGACACTTTGCGTAATTTCAAATGGAAACATTAAACCGTCTACATTACGGTAATCACTAAAATATGTTACCTGTGTCATCACACCATTCGGTGTATCCATCGATTTCTCCTGCTTCAGCTGGAGTCCCGTCTTTTTATCATAATAGTTAATCCAGGAATATCCTATCTGAGGTTTAAACCTCACTTTATAGGTAGATTTCTCTTCTATGGTTTCTTCGCCTATCGATCTCCGCATTAATCCAGAATTTGTCCAGATTCAGGAGTCCGTTCATTTCTGCTTCAAATTTTAATGCTTCGAGATTATTTCCAACAACTTCGGTAGATACCCGTCCGGCAACGGTTACACCCTTATTTCCATCAAATATCGTCTTCTGAAAGACAGATCCTCCATACTCCATTTTTGTTATCAGTTTATTGGGTGCTTTTTTTAATATCATTATCATAAAACTTTGTCCACGAACACTTGTTTGGGCTTTTATGGTAATATCTTGAACATCTTCCAGTTTTTTTCGTCCCCCTATGGCCCGGATATATTTCTCGATAATTTTTTCTGCCGTCACACCTTCAGGAGCCTTGAAAGCTTCAGGATAGACAGGAACACCGAATGGTGAATAAAACTGGATTTTCCCTTCATTATGGAATGCGGACATTTTACCCACAATATCTTCAGCTTTTCCGACAACAATGATGTGAGAATTTTCCGGTTTAAGATATTTTTTTGCCATATCCTGTACATCTTTTACGGTGACTGCTTCGACATTTTTTAGATAATTTTTATAGTAATCTTTGGGCATCCAGTATCTCTCAATATTTAATGCGAACTGGGCCAGCGTTTGCGGATCTTCAAGCGAGCGGGCAAACTTACCGCTTAAATAGTTCTTTGCCAATTGCAGGTCATCCTCCGATACGGGTTTGTCCCTTAAACCACTCATTTCTTTCAGAATTTCGGTTACAGCGCTATCACTAGCCGAGGTTCTCACTTCAGCTTGTGCAGAAAAATAACCAACCACTGGATCAGCATCCATGGTTGAATAAGCGCCATAGGTATATCCCTTATCTTCTCTTAAATTGAGGAATAATCTCCCTGTTGAGCCACCGCCCAGAATTTCATTCAATACCTCTGCTTTAATCTGATTACGACTTCCCAATTTCAATCGGATGGGATAAGTAACCATTACAGTCGATTGAACCGAGTTAGCCCGGTCTACAAGCGCCACCTGATTTTTCTCAGGTGCTTTGGGCATCTTGTATTGATGAAAAGGTACCTCAACAGCTTTCCATTCATTAAAATATTTATTAACTAGTGGTTTTACTTCATTCAAGGTAATATCACCAATGACGGCCAGATAAGCATTATCGGGACTGAAATATGATTCATAGTATTTTTGACACATCTCCAATGTGATACTATTAACACTCTCCTCCGTTAAAATTTCACCATAGGGATGCTCAGAACTAAAATTAAGGATTTTCAACAAACGATTGGCGATCATATCCGGTTTATCTTTTGAAAAAGCAATCCCGGAAATCGTTTGTTTTTTAAGTCTGTCTAATTCCTCTTGTTGAAATTTTGCATTTAATGTCACATCGGTAAAAAGGGTCATCAATTTATCAAAATGTTTTTTTAGAGCAGAGCCGTAAATAAAATCAGCCGATGTTACCAGGGTCCCGCCTATAAAATCTATTTCTTCATCAAATTCTTCTTTGGATCTTGTCTTTGTACCCGTACGCAACATCTGCCCTGCCAGCGATATGTATCCCGCATTTTCACCCTCATGGACGGGATCAAGTCGAAAAGCAAGGGCCAATGCAACCTTTGGCAATTTGTGATTTTCAATGACAAAGACCTGCAAACCATTCTTCAACTCAAAAGTTTGAGACTCACCGATTTTAATCTCCGGTGCAGGTCCCGGTGCCGGCGGCACGGTTCGATCGATTTGCGCAAAAACCATAGTAGCGATACAAAGTACAAGAATGGCTCCTTTTACACTATATTTCATTTCATACCCCATTATATTGTTTATCAAATTCTCATAGATTCTTAGCAACTCAGAGAAGGGATCGACAGATAAACACTTTTTTTCTCTCTTCCCTCTTCTCTCTTCTCTTTACTCATTAATCTTTATCTCTTCTTAAACTTAATGCGTCTACATCGCTGGTTGAGGAAGATAATGGAGAACCACACGATTGGATTTGGATAGATATTGGTTAGCTGACACGCTTTATATCTTCTCTGGTTACCTTTAGATAGCGCTGGATCTCGGTATTGATGAGATTTGTCTTATTAAAGAAGATGTGGTAATTCGCCAGATTCTGAGCGATACCTGCAACGGTTGAATTTTGATCAACAAATTGACTCTCTATTTGGTTACGTAATTTTTGAAACTCTTTATCACTAATCAAGTCAGATTTCACCCGATCGAATTCTTTCTCCATTAATAATTCGACTTCATCAACTTCGACGCCGACATTGGCAATTCCCAGGATTACAAATAGTCCCGGATCTTCAAACGCCAGAGGTATCGCTGTTACCTGGACTGCTTTTTGCTGCTTATCTACGATCTCTTTATATAAACGTGAACTCTGTCCTGTTGATAATAAAGTAGTTAGCATGCTTAGCGCATAATAATCGGCATTGCCCTGCTCGGGTATATGATAGGCTAAAAATACACCGGGTAATTGAATATTATCATATATGACATCCCTTAATTCAGCATTCTGTGGTGGTTCTGTTACTGTCGGTCGTTTAATTTTGGATTCGCCCCGTGGGATATCAGCAAAATACTGTTTAACCATTTTTTTTGTTTCTTCAATATTGATATCACCAGCTATCGATAAGGTTGCATTTTGCGGCACATAATAGTGGGCATAAAAGTCGGCAAATTCTTCTACTTTGGCCTGATCGATATATTGTGTCTGGCCAATCGGAATCCAACGGTACGGATGTGTTGTGAAGGCACGCTTAAACATCTGTTCTAAGAATGAACCATAGGGTTCGTTCTCATAACGTTTCTTTCGTTCTTCCTTTACGACTTTGCGTTGGGTCTCCACTTCTTTATCCGTTATTTTAAGATTGTTCATGCGCTCCGATTCTAACCACAACCCCAAAGCTATTTGATTGGACGGTAATATCTGATAATAATAGGTTTGATCAAAAGAGGTAAAAGCATTTAATGTACCGCCGGCATTCTGAACAAGACGGGTATATTCCCCTTCCCCAATATTTTTTGTTTCAGAAAACATCAAATGTTCAAAAAAATGTGCAAATCCTGTTCTTTCCGGATCCTCATTTTTTGATCCCACATGATACATTATTGACACCGCTACTATCGGTGTCGTATCATCCTGATGTAGAATCACATGTAAGCCATTAGACAAATCATATTCTACAAATTGAATATTTTTCTGTTGTGCATAGATATTTAAAAACAAAAAGAGAACAAAAAGAAAAGAAATAATTTTAGTCATAGTTCCTCCACATCATTTGCAAATACATGTAACTGATGAATATTAAAGCTGATCCGTAATTAGTTTACGTTAGTACATCTTGTTTTGATAAAAACTGACCTATTATTTGGATTTATTAAGATTGAAATGAAGTATTTGTAAAATTAGGTATCATACTAATTTGAAACAACTGGATATTAAAATTTTCTGGGTTCTTCTTTTTCCAGATGATATTTTTTTTTATCTTGAGTCGTTCCCATATCTTGAAAGGAGATCGAAATGACGTATGATTTTCCCATGTATATTAATGGGGAGTTACGGAAGTCGAATACAGAATTGACAGATTTACTCTCCCTTTGATGAGCACGTTGTTGGTAAAACGTACCGCCCCGGCAAACAAGATATTGAGGATTCCATTCGGGGTGCTGTTGAGGCCTTCTCTTTTACGCGAAAAATGCCCCTCTATGAAAGAATTGAAAAATTACAACTCATTATAGATGACCTCCGCGAGAACCAGGAAGAATTTGCAGAAATTATCAGTGAAGAATCGGCAAAGCCCATAAAAACCGCCCGGGGAGAAGCTGCAAGGGCAGTTTCAACGTTTACCGATGCATTAGAAGAGTCTAAACGATTACGTGGGGAGCACATGCCTCTGGACTTCGAAGCGGCATCTGAGGGTCGTTGGGCCCTTCTGAGACGATTTCCAATCGGACCTATTCTGGGCATCTCTCCCTTTAACTTCCCACTCAATCTTGTTTGTCACAAGGTCGCCCCGGCCCTTGCCTCCGGAAATACAATGATTCTAAAACCTGCGTCTCAAACCCCTCTCTCTGCCCTTCGATTGGCTCAATCCATAGAAAAAGCCGGTTGGCCGGCAGGAACACTTAATGTAATTCCAGCTGCTTCAATTGATGCACATATTTTGCTTGAGGATGACAGGATTAGGATGGTAACCTTTACAGGTAGCCCTGAAGTTGGCTGGGCTATTAAAAACAAGGCGGGTCGTAAGCAGGTAACGTTAGAATTGGGGGGAAATGCTGGTGTCATTATCCACGATGATGCTGATATCAATTTTGCTGCGGAGCGATGTGCAATGGGAGGGTATGTTCAAAGCGGTCAAAATTGTATATCCGTACAGCGAATTTTCGTACATCAAAAAATTTACAAGAAATTTATGGATAAATTTTGTGATATCGTTCGTAACCTAAAAGTAGGTGATCCTGCGGCTGAAGACACCTTCGTCGGTCCAATGATTAATAAAAGTGAAGTAGATCGTGTTAATAAATGGATAGATGAAGCAACGGGTGGTGGAGCGAGGATAGAGGTTGGAGGTGAAAGTAAAGGAAATTTTATTATGCCAACGATTCTCAGTAACGTTGATCCTTCGATGAAGGTGAGTTGCCAGGAGGTCTTCGCTCCTTTGACAGTTGTCTATACCTATGATGATATTCAGGAGGCTTTGAAGCAGGTAAACAATTCTGACTTCGGTTTGCAGGCAGGATTATTTACTCTAAATGCAGCAATTATATTTGAAGCATATGAAATGTTAGAAGTAGGAGGCTTGGTCATTGGAGATGTACCAACCTACCGTGTCGATCCCATGCCTTATGGTGGAACAAAATTATCTGGAATGGGGCGCGAAGGTGTCCGTTTTGCCATGGAAGAAATGACGGAATTAAAATTATTGGTTATGAATGTTTAAAACAGATGAGATCGGCGATTTGGGATTTGGGATACGGGATACAGGAATCGGGATATGAGATATGAGATATGAGATACGAGATACGAGATACGAGATTTACAATTTAGAAATCAACAAATTAGTCTAAATTCCTAATTCCTAACTTAGAATATAAATCTATGTCATCATTTAATACAAACTCTATTTCTGTTATAATTCCTACCTATAATCGACGCCCGGTCCTCGGGCGGGCAATTGATTCCGTGCTAAACCAAAGCAAGCCGGCAGATGAAATTATTATCATCGATGATGGATCCACTGATGACACAGATATTTTTATCAAGGAATCATATCCTCATGTATCTTACCTGTATCAGAAAAACACTGGAATAAGCAGCGCCCGAAATCTTGGAATCCGGACCGCAAAAGGTGAGTGGATAGCATTTCTTGATTCGGATGATGAATGGCTCCCCCAAAAATTAGAGAAACAATTAGATGCCCTCAACAAACAATCCCTGTATAAAATATGTCATACAAATGAAATATGGATCAGACATGGCCGGCGCGTTAATCAAGGCAAGAAGCATGAAAAGTTTGGCGGAGAAATTTTCGAAAAATGTTTACCCCTCTGTGTAATGTCCCCTTCTTCCGTGATCATACACCGATCTGTCTTTGACTCCTTTGGCTTGTTTGATGAATCTCTTCCCGTATGTGAAGATTACGATCTATGGTTACGGATAAGTGCTTTCCTACCCGTTCTTTATCTTTCAGAAGCCCAGATAATAAAATATGGGGGTCATAGCGATCAACTTTCTCATAAATACTGGGGTATTGATCGTTTTAGAATACAAGCATTGGAAAAGATCATTAACATGTCTGATTTATCCAGAAAGAAGAAACAGTCTGCGATTCAAATGCTTTTAAAAAAAATAAATATATATCTACTCGGCGCAAATAAACGTGAAAAAGCAGGAGAGGTAAAATATTACACAATGTTGAAAGAAAAGTATATTAGATTTACAGACACGCCATAACCAATCAACACATTTAATCTGGTTTTCAAGTAAAATATCATCTAAACGCAGAGCCCGATGAGAGATATTTCTATCACTAAATTATATTGCCCTTTCTAATAAACCATCCTCTAATATTACTCTTATCCAAATACTCAAAGATTAAAAGCAGGTAAAATGGCACATATTCGAGCAGGAGAATCCAGACGGACTCTTCCCAGATTCCTGACACATTATAACTCTTTAGGATAAAATATGAGAATTGAATGAGGAAAGAAAAAAGGAGCCAGGAGATATTTGGTATGAAAACAAGAAAAGGGAGAATCCAAATGATATACCAGGGGTATAATGTGGGAGTCAGGAGCAAAATAGCCCCTGTAAATACGAAACTGGTTTGGAGAAATGAAATCGTGCGAAATCTCGCTGTGGCCTGTAATTTATTCAACTGGGCAAAGACCAAGATAATAAAAAAGATTGCTGCAATTATTTTGTAGTAATACCCGGTTCCCACATGGAAGGTTTCGGAATGACCACTCAGGTCAAGGGTCATCCACTTGTATTCCGGTAGATGAATCATTTTAAAAAGGGAATCGATGAGTTGGAAGGAAGCACCATTAAACTCCCAGCGATTTAGATATGAGAATAATCCGGGAAGAGGAATGGATTCGGACAAACTGAATGGCAACAAAAGAACAAGAGTTATACCCAGCATTAACAATATTTTACGGGATGTTTTATTCCAAAATAGAACAATCCCGGAGAATAAGGGGAGAAATTTCGTTAGAATCGATAATGTATAAAAGAAGACACTTCTCCAATCATGCTTTTTATAAAATTCGTATATAGCCAACCAGAAAAAAAAGACGCCAATGATCTCAAGATGAGCACTTTGGTAAGTCTCAATTATTAACAGTGGATTATATATAAAAATAAAAATTCTTGATTTGTGAATATCAAAATAATTAAGAAGCCTGATTAGCAAAACCCAAACTAAAACCTCCATCATCAATAATAATAACTTCCACGAAAGAAGATTACCTCCAATCCACTCATTAATAAGAAAATAAAATTGTGAAAGGGGTGGATAGACCGTGGCAATTTCCGGAAAATTTATTTTGGGGTAAATTGTTTCATCTCGGAGGGATTTCAACTCATTACTATCCGGAGTAAATTGATAGGGATTTATTCCCGCAGAATTTACTCTTCCATCCCATAAATAACGGTAGACATCATCTGAAAGTACGGGTTCTGAGGGTATCAGCAAAAGACGTACAATAATTGCAGTGGCAAAAAAAGTGATCATTACCCAACCCGTTGAAATACGGGTATTTATGATTTTGTAAACAAGGATTCCATAAAATATAAAAAGTGGAATTATCAGGGCGAAATATACTTCAATCTGGCTCTTATAATCGTCTAAGAATCCGATTATAAAATATATGATCGAAGAAAATAAGAGAATAATAATGGAATAAATCTTATGGTTATACATCTTTTATTATTTTTGAATTTCAATTCACTGGCGTTAAATTAAATGCTAATCAGTTAATAATTCAATCATTTTAATAAAAAAGAAATATTTTAGGAACATCCGCTCTATTATTTAATTTAAGATCAAAAGAAAAGAGCGTCCGGTTTATAAATAATTAAATCATGAAAATCAAAAACAAAACTCAATCCACATATATTTTTTTTATTTTTTTATTCTTCTTTATCAATTTCTCCATACTAAAAAGTCAGGACAGCACTAAAACTATCCAGAATATTGTTATTATGGGTAATGAGGTTACGGGTGACAATGTGATAGTAAGGGAATTGTTGGTTCACGTTGGAGATATCCCCAATGAAGAGAAATTACAGGAGTCACGTCAGCGATTAATGAACCTGTATCTCTTCAATCGCGTTGAGTTTAAACTCTATCCCCAGGATGAGAAGAGCCTTATTCTTTTAATTGAAGTAACAGAAAAGATTTATTTTTATCCCCTACCTATATTAACCATCCATGAACGTGACTGGAGTAAATGGTCCTATGGTTTAAGTGCTATTGATCAGAACTTTCGCGGTCAGAACGAAAGGGTTTGGCTAGGATTCTGGTTTGGCTATCGCCCTGGTTTTGGAATTAGATTTTCTGATCAATGGGCCGGGGATTCTCTTCATCTTAATACTGGATTTAGTATTACGAAATCAAATATTACACATAGAACTATACCGGATTTTGAAGAGAGTCATATAACAGGCAATATCATGCTTGGCAAATGGTGGGGACATCATTTTAATACGGCCGCTACATTTCATTATGATCGCATAAAAGTAGACCCTCAATTTCAATATTTGATGCAATCGGGCAAGTTCGTTGAACACACATTTGGCGTTGAGTTCTCAATCCGCCATGATACACGCGATTTATACTACTATCCTTCTGATGGATGGTTTAATAACATAAAATTATTTAATTATGGTCTATTTGAAACATATAACCACTACAACCGGGTTGAAGTAGATCTCAGGAAATATCAAGAAGTAGGACCTATTATTTTGGCGGGTCGTTTCTATCAAAATTCTTTATTTGGAAATGTACCCGTATATCGAATGAACTATATAGGTTATTCTGAAAGGATAAGAGGGCATTTTTATGAGTCCGCTGAGGGCCGTCATGTTCAGATCCTCAGTGCAGAAACCCGGTTTAATATTATACCGGTTCAGTATTTTTCCTTAAACGTTCCTCCTCTTCCAGAGCAATATTTGCATAATTTAAAATTTGGTGTAAGTGCCTCACTTTTTGTTGATTCGGGCATTATATGGAGCAATCCACTTGAACATCATATAAATAATTATAAGACAGGTTTTGGATTCGGAATTCTTTTCCATTTACCCTATGTTGAAATATTCCGTATAGATTATGGTTTTAATCGTGATTGGCGTGGGCAGTTAATATTGGAAGTTGGGGTTGTTTTTTAATAGTCAGATCAATTATAATGGCAGACACATGGGTCTACCCCTACATGCCACGGATTCATCGTTTTTTCTGCTGTTTTTTTTGGAGTTCACCCAGCTCTGAACGAAGTTTTAGATAATTATCAAATCGTTTTTTATCAACTTTTCCACTATCAACGGCATCCCTAACGGCACATTGGGGCTCATTTTCATGACGACAATTTCTGAATTTACACTCCTGAGCATGATGATCAATATCCGCAAACGTTTCCCATAAATCCTCTTCATCACCCCAGAGCTGGATCTCCCTCATTCCCGGATTATCCATAATAATTCCTCCTTCAGGAAGAATTATTAGTTCACGATGGCTTGTGGTGTGCTGCCCTTTCCCTGCTTTATTACTGATATTTTTAACAAATTGTTTATCATAGCCAAGCAATTGATTGATTAGAGTAGATTTGCCAACGCCTGAAGAACCTAAAACGGCAACAGTCATCCCCGGTTTAATAAATTTTTTTAAGGAGGAAACGTCTTTCTTATTTAAGGCAACCAGCGTTCGAACATTGGTATTGGGGAATAACTTTTTAACTTCTTTTTTTCTTATTTGTTTTTCGTCACAAAGATCTGATTTATTCAGAATAATAATTGGCTCTGCACCATTGCTCTGAACAAGGGTCATGTACCGTTCAATGCGTCTAAGATTAAAATCACGGTCTAACCCAACCACAATCAGAGCAAGATCAACATTGGCAGCAATAATTTGTTCTGATACCTCTCCCCCACCTATTTTTTTCCTTCCGCCAGACGTTCTTCGTGAGAAACTATTTTTCCTTCGAATGACTGCTTTAATAAGAGCAATATTTTTCTCAGGTAAGAGTTCAATCGCAACCCAGTCACCCACTACAGGTGTTTCGGTCTTCGTGCTTTTCTGATGCCAGAGGAGGCCGCGTGCGTTGGCGCTGAGTTCTCCCTTTTTTGAAAAAAGAGTATAATTTTTACGCCCTTCAGTGAACACGCGGGCCGGAATTAGGCCCTGCTCCTTAAAGTTTTTAAAATGAATACTAAAATGCCGATTCCAGCCAAGATCTTTTAAGTTCATCATACTTGGATTGGCGGGTTATTTTCATTTACTTCTAGTTGATATTTTCTAGCCTTTCGGCGGCTTCCTTTTATATCATCAAGAACTGCAAGAAAGCTCGGGATAACAAAAAGTGTTAACAGGGTGGAAACCATTAATCCGAAAAGAATTACATTTGCTAAGGGGGACCACATCTCAGACATACCGCCTATACCAAAAGCCATGGGAATAAGTCCGGAGATGGTTGTCAATGAAGTCAGAATTATCGCCCGAAGACGGAGACGCCCACCATTTATTACACTTCGCCAGAGTCTGAAAACAGAAAGGTGTTCACCTTTTCGTCTTTCATTGACAAAATGCATCATCACGATCGCATCGTTTACCACAATCCCGGCGAGGGCGACAAATCCAAATAGAGCGAAGGCACTAAAGGGATTCCCAGATATGATCAATCCGAGCATGGCACCGATCAGAGCAAATGGGACTGTAGTCATGATGACAAGAGGTTGGGCATAGGAGTTGAATTGGGTACCCAGGATTAAAAAAATCAGAATTAAACTGATGAGAAACAGAGATGTAATATCATTGAAAATGTTCATAAACTCTTCAAACTGTCCACCTAACTTAAATGATATTCCAGGAAATCTTTCTTCCATATCCGGAAATATATCAAGGAGGTAGTTATTCACCTGATCTAATGTCGTCACATTATCATCGATTTCTCCACCAACAATTATAGTACGCTTCTGATCAAATCGCTTAATTTCATCGGGTCCTGTACTAATGTCAAATCGGACCATTTCCCGCAAGGCGACAGTTTGCCCTTGATCATTGGTAATACGCAAATTTAACACATCATCAATACCTGAGCGTGCTGTTTGCTCATATTTCACGACCACATCAATTTCCTCATCGCCATCGCGGTATTCAGTCACTTCAATTCCATCAAAAGCATACCTGACACTCATCGACACATATTGCGTATTAAACCCATAGAGTGCCGCTTTCTCATCATCAACAGTAATTCTTATTTCATCCTTCCCGGGAGGATAGTCGTCACCAATACTATGTGTGCCTGATAATTTGCGCAAAGAATCTTGTAAAGCGACAGAGGCCTTTTTTATATCCTCCAGATATTTTCCCTGGACTTTAACAGATATCGGTTTGCCCACAGGTGGTCCACCAGAAATTTTTTCAAATTCCACAGAAACCGGTCCGCTAATTCTATCACTTTCTTTTCGCATCAAATTAATCATTTCATCTGTTGAATAAGTTCGCTCTTCAACCGGTTTTAACTCAAATAATAATTGGGCCACATTCTTTCTGGTTAACCATTCATTTGCTCCTTGTAAGAGCCCTACATTTACTACAAGCGCATGAATTTCAGATTGCGGTAATACCCCGGCGGCATTTTCAAATTTGCTGACAATTCGATCAGTCTCTTCTAAACTGGTACCCTCAGGACATTTTACTAACACCCTGAATTGATCCCAGTCTTCTTCGCCAAACATTTCTACACCAATAAGGGGTATCATACCAAGGGCAACAATTAAGATCACAACCATTGCTGAAAGCACCATGTACCGTCTACGTAGCACCTTAATCAGGAAATGACCGTAAGCCCTGCGTAAAGCTTTAAAAAAGTCCTTCTCCCCCCTCTTATATACTTTAGACTTACTGGTCCAGTCCGCATAATGGGAAGGTAATAGTATAAACGCCTCGAACATAGAAGCAACCAAGGCTAAAGAAAATACGATCGGTATAATTCTCATAAATTTTCCCATGATTCCTGGTAGAAGAATCAGGGGTAAAAATGCGGCAATATTCGTTCCAATCGAAGAGAGGATAGGACTGATAACCTCCTTTGATCCCATAATGGCAGCCTGATATGAGTTGAAGCCCTGCATTCGATAACGGTGACAGTTTTCAACGACAATAATCGCATCATCAACGATGATACCTAAAACCATCACCAGAGCAAAAAGCGTATTTCCATTAAAGGTGTATCCGGTCAAATCCATGAATATGAAAGTGATAAAAAACGATATAGGGATACCGAGCGCCGCCAATAAGGCGTTCCCTTTTCCCAAAAAGATGTATAATACAATTATAATTAAGATCATACCTGTAATGGCATTATTTCTTAAAACATTAATTGTTCGCATGATGTAAGTTGAATTATCATTGGTGAAGCTAAATGAAATACCTTTTGGAGCTCTCTCTCTATAGGTTTCAATAATATTTTTAATATCCTCAATAACCTCAATTGAATTACCATCACTTGTCTTGGAAATAGAAAATGTTATGGAGGGTTTCCCATCAATTCGTGAAAGAATATTTAATTCTTCTCGTCGATCATTTACATCTGCCACATCCTTAATTTTCAGATACTCACCGCTTCCCGTAGAACGAATTATTGTATTTTCGATTTCCTCAACGGATTGATATTCACCAAGGGAGCGAATCAGATATTCTTTTCTACCGAATGTTATATTCCCACCGGGAACATTGAGGTTTCTGGTGCGCAGGGCTAAAATTAATTCAGTAAAAGATACATTCCGGGTATTTAATTTTGCAGGATCAACTTCTACCCATATTTCTCTTTCTGCCAACCCAGAAACCTGAACTTTTGCTACTCCCGGAAGATCCTGCAAATCTTCCTCCAGTTTATCTGCAATTTTTTGTGCATCTGTGGTGGAGGTTGTATAGGACATGTTGATGGTTATGATAGGTAGAAAATCTCCGCTATCAAAGGCCTCAATAATCGGATCCTCAGCCTCATCGGGAAATTTCACTTTATCAATCTCAGATTTAAGATCAACGTAATGTTCGCGGAACTCGCTTTCAGACATGTCATCAAACTTCACCATTACAAATCCAAATCCCTCACCGGCATTTGATTGTATTTCTGACACATCATCGATATCTTTTACTTCTGCTTCAAGCGGATCAACAATCAAACTTTCAGTTTCCGAAGGAGCCGCACCTGGATAAATAACCGTGATAAAGACCCAGTTAAAATCAACCTGTGGATTAATTTCAGTTGGCATTCTTAATAAGGAGGCGGTTCCTGCAACAAACAGTCCGATCATTAAAAGATTTACGAGTACCGGATTCTTTACAGAAAACTCAGATATAGACATTTTTTATCCTGCTAAATATTTATGGATGTGTTGATATGTGATAATTTTCGGTGCATAGAAATTGGGTATTGGATATTGAATTACGATAATATCTATATGAGGCAGACACCCCGTAGAAGGGGATCTTCGACGCGATCTGCCCCTACATTTATCGTATTACCTACAGAAACGTCATATCTTTTTTCTGTGTTTCACTTTTGACATTTCACATTTCGCTCTTCGCATATTGTCCAAAGGACTCCTGCCCCATCTCTGCTCATTGGGCTTGTAGGGGGACAAGCCCTACGCTTTTCTCTCCTCGCTCCACGCTCCACACTCTACTCTCTACGCTTTACCGCATTATTCCGGTAAGCCGTTTCTCTCTTTTTCAATTTTTTCGAGGAGCCGGTCGTTATCCGTATCTTCGGCTTCATCATAAGCTTCTTCTGCCTCGGCGTATTTACCAAGAGATTTATAGGAATTTCCCAGATAAAAATAAGACCAGTGGTCCATCCATTCTTTTTTATCGTTTTCTAATGCTATAATATTCTGGAACTGAGGAATTGCTTTATCATATTGCTGTTTTTCATAATAAATCTCGGCCTTGCGATAGGCAACTTCAACCAGATTCATTTTCACATCCGGATCATTTGTGTTGCTATAACTACGTTCAATTTCGTTAAGACTATAAAGAGATGCATCATACTGGTTACATTCTCTCAGGTTTTCTGCTTTAATCAATGCAATCTCAAATTCACTCCATGATTTTACCAGACGTTCCTGCGCACGCTCAAAGGTACGCTCATTGTCATCCTCGCTAATTTGTTTCAGATACTCCCTCGCTCTTGTTGTATCTCCCAGAATCGTATAACAAATGGCCAATTTATATTGAGATCTTGGATATATCCAACGTCGCTTGCCAACCTCAGCCGTATCACTCTCAATAGCCAGCAGAAAATTTTCTGCGGCATTATTAAAATCATTTTTCTTATAGTAAACATCGCCAAGCTGATAGAATATGCTTCCCCGGGGTAATCTGCTTTGTCCCTCTTTGTTTATTAAAACTTTTTCAAATGCTTCAATTGCTCTATCACAATCACCCATATTAGAGTAACAGCGTCCAAGACTGAGCAGAGCGCCAGGATTATTGGGATATCTTTTTAGCAAATCATTAAATATAACAATTGCTTTTTCAAATTCGTTTTCCCGGTATGTGTAAATGGCGCCTAAAAAAAACATAGCTTCAGTCTTGGTGTAAAATCCCTGCCTGGCAGCGAGATCCAATTCCACAATACCCAATTCTTTATCACCATCGACACCCAGTACAAAGGAAAGAATTTTTACAAAACGTGGTAATACATCGGCAAGATAATGATAAATACCCAGTCCCAAATAGGCATCGTAATAAGTGGAATCTGCCTCAATCACATCTTCCAGATATCCCACACCTTTTTTGCCATACCAATAGGCATTTAAAAAACTTTTTGACATGGCATAATATCTACCAAGACTTCCATAAGCACCGCCCAGAAAAAACATAGCATCAATATCTTCATCATTTTCTTCTAACCGTGCTTCGGCTACTTCCGCCGCTTCGTAGGAAAGGTCACGGAATTTATCGCCTATTTCTTCATTTTTCACATCTTCAGAAAACATCCAAAAATAGGTGGCCGATCTTAAGAAATATCCCCTCGGATTTTTCGGTTGCAAACGTACAATTTCCTTAAAAATGTCATCTGCTTCCTGATAATGGAGATTTGTAGCGAGATCAATCCCCTTTAAGGCCAGATCTCTCACCCTATCTTCCTCCTCATCAGCAAAAAGAGGAAAACAAAGTGAGAGTATTAATATTAATTGAATAAGCTTCATAGTCTTTCTTCTTTTTTATTGAACAGATTCTACCCAAACAGAGGATCCGTCATTAAGGCTTTTTATTCCCACCGTTACAATGGAATCACCCTCTGCTAAACCGTTATTTACTGTAACAAAATTTCCATAAGTCTCTCCGACTATAACGGGTACTTGCGAGGCATGATTCCCTTCAATTAAAAAAACAAAACTGCTGTCATTATTTTTTATAAGAGAATGATCCGGTACTAATAATTTATTTGAACTATTCTCAAAAATGATCTCTGCCCTTGCTGTCATACCGGCCATTAAACGTTCTCTAGAAGTGTTTTTAACATGAATTTCAACTGCAAAAGATCCGGTTCTCTCTTCGGCTTGCGGTGAAACATACCTCACCTGACCTTCAAAAATCTCATCGCCCAATGCGGATACAGCAACACGGACCCGCGTTCCTTTATGCACATTGCTGATATATTCCTGTGGCATGCCTATTTCCAGTTTAAGCAGCGAAAGATCTACCACCCGGTAAAGCGGGGTATTGGGATTAACCATTTTTCCGATATCAATGTATTTCCTTGAAATTTGCCCATTGATCGGTGATTTAATACGTGTATCATTATAAGCCTTCTCTAATAAACTCAGGGTGGCTAAGGCAGATAGATGATTAGCTTCTGCTGTTTTTACTGTTAATACAGAATTTTCATATTCCAGCTTGGAGATATCACCACTCTTAAATAGTTCTTCATCACTTTGAAGGTTAAGACGGGTTATTTTTAGATTATTTTCGGCCGACAAAACCTGTGACTTGGCTTGCTTATAATTGCTTAGTGGTATAGCATCGTCTATTTGCGCTAAAACATCATTCCGCGTTACATGGTCTCCCACTGATTTTTCGATTTTTTCAATTTTTCCAGCGACCTCCGCCACAATATCAACGCTGTGTTTGGGTTGAAGTATGCCGCTAGATGAAAAATCGCGTTGAACTTCTCTATTTTTGACGATATAGATCTCAACCGGAATTTTTTGAGAGACCTCATCCATCATTTTGGGATCTGCTACCGGTGCATTTTTATTATCGCTATTTTCACATCCCGTAAACCAAACCAGAAGTGTAAAAATGATAATCTGCAAAAGATTCGAATTTGATTTCATGTTGATCAATCTCCATTTAGGATCCGGGATACCAGAATTTATCCTGATACTTTGTAACGTAATTAATTCTCATTGACCTTAAGTATATCTTCCATAACAATTTTATCAAGTTTGCCTAAAAGATAATACAACTCAACCATTCCTGATATAAAATCATAATAATTACTAATATCAGAAAGATTGGCATCCTGAAGATTCAATTTTGCATCTACCAACTCAATATTTGAGACAAGTCCCTTTTCTCTCTGTTGTTCAACGATATTATAATTTCTTTCATTAAATTCAACACTAATTTTAGAAAGTTCTTTTTGCGTTTTAAGATTAATTAATTTATTGATTGTCTCAGTGAGTACAAATCTGATGTTCAGCAATTGATCATTAAATTCTTCCTGACTTCGACGGTAATCATAATAGGAAGATTTAAGCCGGGTAAAATTCTGAAATGAAGTAAAAATTGGGACGCTAAGATTGACAAGCAATGTTTTTGGTGAATAATCATCCAAAGCGATCGTGGAATTTTCACGCCAGGCATGGATATATGTAAGATTCACAACTGGCAGATAGGCATTATATGTATTCCGGTAGGCTGATTCTGATATCTCTTCACTCATTTTTCCAGCTGCTAACGCCGAATTAGCCAGGATCAAATCTTCATCATTTAGCTGTATCATATCGAGGAGATCGAGATCGGTTAGTTTAAGCAGCTCATCACTTTCTTTAATAAGTGGTTTCGGTATCCGTTTTTCTACTTCAAAAAATTCCCCAAGAGCAGCATTTAAGAGTCTTGATAATATAATACGACTTCGACGTAAATTAGATTGGTTGGTTGTCACAATACTCAATTGCTGTTGATAATCTACCTGCCAACGCATGGCATCTGTTTTAGAGTAGCGGCCAGCATCATATAATCTCTCCGCCTTTTCATAATTCAATTTGGACAAATCCAGATAATCATTCTGGATATCGAGTATTTCCTTATTTTTAAGTACATTCAGATAACTCTGAATAACCTGAAATATAATCGTGCGTCTGGCAGACTCACTTAACTCCTCGGCCATCTTCTCACTTCTTTCAGCCATTGCAATACCATTTAATATTGATGCATTAAAAATTGGCATAGAAACATTGAAATAGGAATAGAAAGAATTTTGGAAGACCGTTTTTGGCACGGGAAAGGGTAAATAGCGTGTAAAATCCCGCAAGGCATAGGTGCTATCATCAATCGATGTATAATTTGTGCTAAAACTAAGAACAGGAAGCAATCGCGTCCAGGAATGATAATGATCCCAGGAGGCCCTTTGTACAGCATATTCACTGGCCTTCACTCGATTATTTTTATTAAGCGCACGAGAGATTGCTTCTTCCATAGGAATTACAATCTGTTCATACTTAGGTTGAGCGGACAGATCTGATTGAAAAAGAATAATGAGCATCAAACAGGTTAATTTTATATTTTTCAACATTATTATCTCCATCTATGGGTAACCTGAGATATGGAATTTAATAAAGATCAACTTTATAGTGAATACTTTTTTTCTAAACAGTAGTATTTTGAAGGTGAACTGAAAAATAGCCAGACGAAATGTAGTATCTCTTTAGTTCTCTCGATTTGGCTTTCTTGAAATCGAACAGGCAAGATTATCTTTCACCTCTGCAATAAATTTAGTAATTTTTAATTAAATGATTTTGCAGATATAAATAGTATTTTAATTTATATCCCCCGGTCTCTAACACGTAACTATAACCATAATAATGAGGTAGTAGAATGTTGTATAATAAATTTGCTCGTTCGGACGAAGAAATTTCACTTTTAGGATACGGTGCCTGGGGTATCGGACAAACCATGTGGATCGGTGCGGAAGACAAGGAATCAAAGAAATCACTTCATCTGGCTATAGATAATGGACTTAATTTTTTTGATTCTGCCCTGGTCTATGGAAACGGTCATAGTGAAAGACTCTTAGGACAGGTAGAAAAAGAAAGTGGAAAGAAACTCTTTATTACCTCTAAAATGCCTTCAAAGAAATTCGAATGGCCTGCTCGTGATGAATCGACTCTCGAGGCTTCTTATCCCAAAGATCACATCATCAAAATGACGGAGAAAAGTCTAAAAAACCTGAACCGTGAGTATATCGATCTCCAACAGTTCCATGTCTGGAATGATAAATGGGCCGATAATGATGAATGGAAAGAAGCCATCGATCAATTAAAACAACAAGGGAAAGTGCGCTATTTTGGCATTTCAATAAATGATCATCAACCTGAAAATGGTATCGAAACAGGCAAAACAGGCTACATTGATTCTTATCAGGTCATATTTAATCTTTTCGATCAATCTCCAATCGACCATTTATTTCCCTTTTGCGAAGAGCAGAAGATCGCTGTTATTGCCCGGGTACCATTGGATGAGGGATCTCTAACTGGAAATATTAAACCTGATACAGAATTTCCCCGCGGTGACTGGCGTAACAACTATTTCCGCGGAGATCGCAAGCAGCAGGTCTGGGATCGGGTCCAGAAAATCCAGGCGGATGTACAAGAGGAAACAAACTCGATTGTTGAAGCAGCATTAAGGTTTACAATCAGTTTTCCAGCTGTTACGACTGTAATACCGGGTATGCGTAAAAGTAACCATCTCCAATCAAATACGGATTTTATAAAAAAGGGTCCTTTATCAGATTCCTTAATAAAGAAGCTGGAGGATTATCGCTGGATCCGGAATTTTTACTGATTTTTATCCACGAATTACACTAATTAATTCGAATTTCACGAATTCTTTATATTGAAAATTTTCTGGGATCATTTCTTCCCGGGCTTGTCACGGACAAGCCCCTACGAATCATTCATAATTTACCATTCATCGTTCACAATTGACAGTTGATATACTAGAACATTGAATATTCCGTGTTGAATATTGAATATTTAAATGGGTCGAAACCCCGTATCTCTTTTTTGCATTTCACATTTGACGTTTCACGTCTCACATTTATCAAACCAATTCGCCAGAGAACGTGCCGCGTTTCAGATATCTTCCACGGCCTCTTTTGCCAACAAAACTGTCATTTTCAACAATGATCTCCCCTCGGGAAATAACCGTCTCTGCATTACCTTTTATCTTCATTCCTTCATATAAATTATAGTCCACCTGCATATGATGCGTTTTCGCAGAAATTATCAATTCCTTTTGTGGATCCCAGACGACCAAATCAGCATCACTCCCGATCGCTATCGTACCTTTTTGAGGATAGATACCAAAAATTTTTGCCGGAGCCGTAGAACAGATTTCAACCCAACGATTTAATCCAATTCTATTCTCATTGACCCCCTTTTCAAACAGAAGTTGTATTCGGTTTTCAATACCGGGAGCCCCATTGGGTATTTTACTAAAATCCGAACCGGGAGGATTCTTTTGTTCCTCAAAATTAAAAGGGCAGTGATCTGTTGCTACAACCTGGATATTTCGATCGGAAATGGCTTTCCATAATTCTTTCTGATTTTCCTTCGCCCTTGGCGGCGGCGTAAATACATACTTCGCACTATCGTATTCACCCGCCGCGATCATATCATCGATAGAGGTGAGCAGATATTGCGGACATGTTTCAGAAAAAACCGGGAGACCCTCTTTGCGTGCTTCCATTACATGGTGTAAACCCTCTTTGGTAGAAAGGTGAACAATATATAATACAACACCGGACAGTTGAGCTAAAGATATTGCCCGGTTCACCGCTTCACCTTCTAAAACTGCCGGTCTCGAAAGCGCATGATAAATTGGCGCCTTTTTACCCTCCAAGAGATTTGATCTAACCAAAGCATCAATGACTTGTCCATTTTCTGCATGTACCGAGACAAAAGCATCTATTTTTTGTGCATCACACATCACCTTAAAAATAGCATCATCATCAAGCATAAGGGTATTGGGATAAGCCATAAATAGTTTAAAAGATGTAATACCCTCTCCGACCAATGAACGTAGATCATTTATCTCAGCATGTGATATATCCGTAATAATCATGTGAAAACCATAATCAATACAGGCCTTTCCTTCTGCTTTATGCCGCCAGATATCAAGGGCCTCTAAAAGAGGTTGATTATGCCGTTGAGTTGGAAAATCAAGTATCGTTGTTGTACCACCGATAGCAGCTGCAATGGTTCCAGTTTCAAAATTGTCAGATGAGAAAATATCCCCTAAAGGCATATCCAAATGTGTATGGGCATCAATACCACCCGGAATAACATACTTGCCTTTTGCATCAATAATCCGGTCTGCCGGGGTATCAATTTTATCAAAAATGGTAGTTATAATTCCTCTTTCGACAAAAATATCAGAAAAATAGTCCTGATTATCTGTTATGACTCTACCATTCTTTATTAATAACGTTGACATCAACACCCCTCACTCTTCTCTCTTCATTAAAAATTCTTTTACCCTCTACTCTTTACTCTTAACTCTATACTCTCAATTAAACTGATAGCCCTGGCTTTGGCTGAAGAAATGTTGGAATAAAACAATATAATTTTTACTTTTTAAGAATACAATAATTGAATCAAATATTAACGGGGAGTATTATGGAATTAAAGAATAAAGTAGCATGTATCACCGGCGCCAGCAAGGGGATAGGGAAAGCAACTGCATTGGCACTCGCTCGTGAAGGTGCCTCAATATCCATTTCTGCTAGAAATAGTGAATTGCTTGAGGAAACAGCCAATGAAGCACGGCAATTAGGAGCCCGGGTTTATAGTCATGCGGGGGACATGAGTGTCGAGGAAGAGATAAAATCCTATATTGAAACAACAAAACAATCGTTGGGTGGTCTGGATATTCTGATTAACAATGCAGGTTTTGGGTATTTTCATGCCATAGCAGATTTTTCCACCGAAGATTGGGATGAAATGTTCAATTTAAATGTACGTGGATTATTTATAGCAACCCGGGAGGCCCTACCTCATTTGAGAGAAGCGGGTGAATCGGTGGTTATAAATGTTGCCTCATTAGCTGGAAAGAACGCTTTTGTAAATGGGGGCGGGTATGCAGCTACCAAGCATGCCGTAATTGGTTTTAGCAGATGTCTCATGCTAGAGGAAAGAAAAAACGGGGTAAGGGTTTTGGCTATTTGTCCGGGATCTGTCGCCACAAATTTTTTTGACGACCATCATGGTACATTTGATCCCAAACGAGACAGGATCCTGCACTCAGAAGATGTAGCGGAGAGTATCATCCATATGATCAAACTACCCCAGCGGGCCATGGTTAGTGAGATTGATATTCGCCCCTCTAATCCCTAGATTAAACAGAATAACATGATGAAGAGGGAAATGAGAGGAGAGAAGCGCATTAATCGTAGAGCGTGGAGCGACATGTGAAAAGTGAAATGTCAAATGTGAAACACAGAAAAATGCTATGGCGTTTCTGTAAGGTAATATAATTAATGTAGGGGCGGATCGCGTCGAAGACCCCGTTCTACGGGGTGTCCGCCCTATTTAAACAATTTATGTCCCAGATGCTTTACTGAAGCATCCCAGCGTTGTACCAGATAATATTTTTCTTTTTCAAAAACACGGGTTACATTTTCCAGGTATTCTTCCGCTTCTTTAATGCTTGCCGATTCTGTTTTATTGGCAAATGATAAAACTCTTGAATGATAAAATGGGATCATCGATTCGATCAAGGTATCTTTATCGATCTCATTCATCTTGTAGGCTATAGCAAAATTAAACAACACCCTGGCCCAAAGATCACTTGAATAATAGAAGTTCTTTTTTTCTTTGACCTTCTGTAGTTTACTTATTTGCATAAACTCAGGTGCGGGAATAATTTTTTCCCATGTTTTACCATATTTCTTAAATCCCTCCATAAAACTATCAAAGAGGCTATCAGGATTAACATTCACTGTTGGTGGTTTTTCTTCAACGCCAAGTCCAAATCCATAAATATTACTCGGAGTTGAAGAGAATGTATCTTTCCAAATAAACTCAAAATCGGTTATCAAATCAAAGAGAGTGGAGACAACCTGCGTAAACATGGGACCAAGATCAGAAGCAGGGTCTTTAGGATTATGGACTTTTGCACTTCCAAGAAAGGCCTGGCAAATATTAAAACGACGGGCGATGGCTATGGTTGTCATCCAAATATCGATTCCAAAATTGGCAATTTTATCATTCCATAATTTTTCTGAAAGAAAGGCGCGGGCCAATTTACCAGAAAAACCAAAATCTCCGCCAATAGGTTGACGCACACGAATTCCAAACAAGGAGCGTAACAACGGATAAGCAATATGATTGGTAATGGAACCGTCATATTTATGCCGGGCATAGATAGGGGCCACATAATCAAAACGTCCCATCAACGGTTCACCCAGATAGCGAATCCATTGTGGAGTGATACTTTTTAGATCTGCATCAACCACAATTATGGCTTTTGCGTTTAATTCGACAGCAGCTTCAAAAAGGTTGTGGAAATTATTACCCTTCCCTTTTACTCCTGGTGCTGTCGAGATATATATCTTTGGTACCTCAGTTGGTGTATTAAGAAAAACATCCTTTGTACCATCAGGAGAATGATTATCCACATTGATGATCACAGCTTTTTTATCAGGAAAATGTTCTCTTAGCCCTCTGCTGGCCACATCTGTCGGATAGGCGATATTGTCCGCTTCATTATAAGATGGAATTCCTACAACAACTTCTGCATCCATCACATGATTTGGATTCGCGACTACACGGTTATTGGTTTCAGACATTCCTCATTTCTCCTGTCTTCATATTTTTTACATTCATGATTAATGTATCATACTTTGAGCCACATCCATGTGTCTGATATCAATATTTTCTCGATTTTTTTCGGCATTGACATTGGGTACTTAACTAATTGCATTCATGAGTGTCCGGTTAAGATTTAATCAGATGTTATTAAAGACTGTAATATTAATTGAAATAATTAATTTCCTAACTTTGGGACTTGATTTAAAGAACTCACCCTTCCGAAGATTCCTCTCTCGTTGACGGGAAGAAGAGAGGGACTTTATGGAGCCCCTTCTCTCTACAAGAGAATGGGACTGGCACCGATATGTTTTGATGTAACTTCGATTAGGATTTTTAAACCGGACACTCATGAATTGCATTATATAGAGATCTCACAATTCTATAAAACCAGTCTATACTCAAAATATCAATTTTCATCTACGACGCAATATTTAGTAAAATTATTTTACAAATATTTATTTAAAAATTTATAATCTTCGGTTAGAGAACCCCTATGGGTGATAATTGCCTTTTTTTTCGATTCAGAAAGATCTAATTTATCGAACTCGTGGGAAAAATCAACATTTATTATGTCTGGTAAGAGTGTTTTCAATACAGAACTAAAGTAAATAGATGCATCCTTAGGAAGTTCACTGGGAAGATTATCCACAGCCATAATTGCAATCCCTTCACCCTCAAACCCATCTGAGAATGATGCATCATCCGGATTATAAACAAAAACAGGATTGCCAGGATCTGTGACCTTCATCGTAGCTTCTATTCCCCCTTCAACGTCACAACTTATATCACCGATAACACGCAAATGAGGGGATTCTTTCTTCCGGGATAGATTTTTTAAGGCCCCCTTTGTCACATGTTTTGGATAGGCTGTATCCCAAAAGGAGGCATTGACAAGGATACCTAAAGAGGATAAGTATTTATAAAATATTGACTTATATCTTTCCGGATTTGTGTAATAGTCCTGTAAATCAAACACCTCCGAATCCGATAAAGGCTCATACATGTCTTTTTCCTTAAAGACAACTTTATAGATTTTATTTGATTGCTTATCATTCTGACTCTGAATCTTAGAGATATCAGCAGGAGAGATCTCATCAACGGAAAGAAGATCTAACATATCCTGGACACCTCGCGAAACATTTCCATATCCAGTAATACCAATGACCAGTGGTGAGACAGAAGCAGGAAGGCCATTCTTTTTAATTTCCCTGGATAATTCTGTAATTGCCGTTTCTGCCTCTTGCTGATCGCTATAATCTAACGTCTGCTTAATTTTACTAAAAGGTGTTGTAATGCCTTCCGATTCCAGGCGTTTTCCAAATGCCCATAACGTCTCGACCATTCCAGCCACACCGGCATGATAACTAAAATATATTAAGCGCCGGTTATCTTCATCAACCATACGTTCATAATCAATGAGCGTACTCCGCGAATCAAGTAATTGCTGAAGCAAGGACATATTATACGACTGTCCCTTTATTGTATGGGAAAAAAAGCAATACACCTTTTCAGGCAAAAGATCACTTATTTTTATTTCTTTGATCCCCAGAATTAATTCACATTCTGACAGGTCCTCCTTAATGGAAGCACCAATGGATTTGTATTGGTAATCAGGAAAGATCCGCTTTTCAGAGGGTTGAATGTTAACTTCAATACCTTCTTTATCAATGAGTTCTTTTACATCTGCAGGGACAAGCGGTACACGTCGCTCCCATATGTTTTTTGTTTCTCTTACAACACCTATCTTTTTAATCATTCAGTTTTCCTTAATAATCCCTCATTTATAATACTTATTCAATTTTCTAATTATTAAATCCCCGGACCTGCAAAAGGTCTACACTCCTCTCTCTTCTCTTTTCTCTCTTCCAACGAAATCATGGATGATTTTACCCAAATTTGGCGGAGATACCCTCAACTCTCAACTCTCTACTCTCCACGCTCTACTTCGTACGATTCATATTTGGCAAATCCCCAGTTACATCTTTATGTACCATTAAATCTAATATTTTTAATTTGATAAAATCCTGATGATAAAACCGATATCCTTTGTTTGGACCGTTTTGTGCGCCTGAACCGGAGTCTTTTATCAAATACCAATAATCACCATTTAATTTCATCATTCCAACAGCATGAATACCATGATCATCTGTCGTGGATTTGTTACTAAACCGGAATTGCCTGGAATCCTCATCAATATAGTCTGATGGAATGTCAAAAGTCGGTATCATACCCACCTCTGTATGTGCATCATATCCCGCCTCAGAAACATCACCGCCGAGCATAACGGTATATCCCTTGGACAAAGCCTGGTTAACGATAGCAGTAAATTCATCCAGAGGAAGATTATAATAATGATCATTAAGCCACCAGTTGTCTGGAACAGGATTCTTTACATAAGAATTATAGGGTTCTTGTTTTAAAGAAAGCAGATCAACATAGTCATCCAGGTTAAGTTTAATATGATCGCTCAAATATTCCAATGGCGTCATTTCTCTATTATCCAGAAGCACCTTTAGAGGTGGATCGCCCATATAATAATTTAATATAGATTTTACATTACCAAGTACATCGGATTCATTCCAAATATTATTTTCTTTGATAAATTTAAGATATGCTTGTATTTCTTTAACCATTGGATCATGATCATGAAATTTCTGCCCGGGAAGCATTCCGCTATATGACGCCGCTGGCACAGCGCCATATTTTTTCCAGATACGAATAACCGCATTTCCCATTGAACCATGATCGAACAATGAATTCCCTCTTTTCTGAACATAGCGACGTGCCTTCTCAACAAATTCCCAATACACGGTATACATTTCTGAGATCTTTATTTTTTTTCCATGAAGACGATTAATTTCAGATTCAAAAAACGAAGTTGCGCAAAAACACCAACAGGAGCCCGTATTACCCTGAGAAATAGGTGTCTGATGCCATTGACTCTCAAACTGATCAACAGAGCTGGGAAGATCCATTCCGGAAAAATCCATTTTAAATACTTTTTTTGATTCCTTTTCTGGTTCTCTGAATTCCTTGTTTTCCTTCTTAATAAGCTCCCAAAATTCATTTTTACTTTCTTTAAATATGGCTTTGTCTTTCTTTTGGTCCTGAGCTGGCAATATTTGGATCAGCATGAACAAAACAATGATTGATGTAAAAACAATTTTCATAGCATACTCCCATTGAGTGAATTAGAAATGTAATAAAAAACCACCCCGTACTAATCTGACTCCGTCAGACTTTACGGGGTCAATTTGAAAAAAAATAAAAGAATTACCACAAAGTACACAAAGAAGGCACAAAGTACACAAAGAAAAATTTCCTAAAAAAACTTTGTGATCTTAGTGCCTTCTTTGTGTACTTAGTGGTAAAAAATCGGCTAAAAAATTATGTAGATAATTAGAAAACAGTCAATATAGTAGTGATCTATTTTTTATAGACGATCTTTCCATTTTTAATCACATAAAGAAGGTCATTTAGCATTAACTCATTCTGAGAATTTGACTCAAAAATGAGAAGATCCGCTTTCATATTTTTATCTATGAGACCAACATTTTTTAGTTGCATGATTTTTGCAGATTCACGGGTATATGTAGGAAGATCACGCAATGGAATAATCCCGTCTTTAGGGAATAGTTTGATCTCTTGCATTTCAGGGGAGCTTCCGTCGTGATTCCTCTTTTTAAATTTTCTTCAGGTGAGGTTCTTTCCATATTCCTGACAATAAGACCCGGTATGACAATTAAACCGCCAGCTTCGATAACCTCCCGACCTGTGGTAAGGGATAAATCACCGACATCTTCAATATTGCTATCTTCCACCACTTTTCCGCCTTCTAAATGAAAATCAATAGTTATTCCAATGTCAGCAGTATAGGAGCTGATACTTCGTCCATTGAAAATACGGGCTTCTTTAATAAACAAATCATACTGTTCGGGTCCCTCAAGTGGTATCTGCTCATATCTCTTGGCATCAACATCATCGACTGATCCATTTGAGATTGACCTGAATGCCGATAATAGAGTAATAAACTTCAGGCGAACCAGATAATGTGGTTCTGTTTTATTTGGTAACCCAGATTCGATCAAAACTGTACTAACACCCCAATTCTGGAAAGCGTCTCCAAATGCCCGGGGCATGTAATCGGCTTTATATTTTGCAACATGTCCGGGTATAAATTCATCCAGAACATCTTTTATATGCACGGCAAGTTTTTTTGCACGTATTCTAGAGGGGTTATCGTCATTTGCTTTATTAAATGGCGGCGCCATTAATGCTATCGTCAATATACTATCAACATCAGCGACTGTTTCCCTGCCACGCATGTCATGGAGGTTAAATCCAAATTCAGGTTGTATTTGTTCGTTCATCTTTTTTAGGATCTGCCCTTCCGGAGAAGCAAGTCGATTTGCGTCACGGTTAATATCGATCCCCTGGGCATTCCGCCGTTGATACCTTTCTGCTCCGTCAGGGTTTAGCATAACAATGGCGTGAATAGTAAGATTTCGATGTAATTCTTGTACAAATGGTGTATCAAAGTTTAGGGCCATATAGTTGAATATCGCTAATAAACCTGCAGTAGCAGTAGGTTCATCACCATGCATTTGCGACCAGAGGAGGAGGGTTGTTTTACCACTGCCAAAAGTAAACATATTAATTGATCGCCCCTCAGCTGATTGCCCTACCTCATTTAATTCTATGGCCTTATTAAGATCATGAATTTCTTTCATTCTGTCAACAACCATTTCATGTCGCATCTCAATAAGATTATCTGGTGTCATGATATATGCAGATGACTTTTCATATAAATCATGAATATCTAAGCTATCTGCTGATACAATAATTGGAATCATCATAAAAACAACCTTACTAATTATATTCATTTCTCATCCTGATTTATATAATCTACTTTTTTCTCAAACTAAATACGGACTTTTATAAAGATAAACACAAAGATCACTAAGACAGCTCTAAGAACTTATAGAAGCAGGAATTGGTCTGAATGACCTCCCCCATAATCCCCCTCCTTAGTAAGGAGGGAGAAAGAGGGGGTGGTAATTATATCTGCTTACTTCCTTGTGAACTTTGTGCCTTTGAAATCTTGTCCCGAAGGATTCCTTCGAAAGAGGATTTTATCCCGATATGCCTACATGATATTGGCATGTATATCGGGGCTTTGAGCACTTTGTGTTTAATTTTCTATCCTGCGAAGTACAAATAAGCCGCCAGGATTAACACTAAAACCAATACAGAGGAAACAATATCCCCAATCGACCAGCTATCCCGTGATTCTTTTTTGTCTTTGTCGGATGTCGTCGCAAAAGTCAGCCCACTAATTTTCTCATAGTTCGGCGCTTCTGTCATATAACTGACACCCACCATAACAATAATACAGACAATAAAAATTACCAGGCTATAATATTGAAAAAATATGTTATTTATCACCCAGAAGAATGAACCTGTTGAATATGAAAAACCATCTACCAATTTCACAGGTGTATCTACAGCTAATCGGAAAATTCCTAAAATGAAACCTGTAGTCAAAGCAGCGAGACACCCCTTAGCGTTCAGACGTTTATGAAAAACACCAAGAAAAAACACAACAAAAATTGGTGGTGCCAGATAGGCCTGTACTCCCTGGAGATAATCATAGAGGCCTTTACCACCCTGAATTACCGGTATCCACAGCAGACCAATAAGTACCATAACAGCGGTCGCCACACGCCCCATCCAAACCAGTTGATGTTGCGTACTATTCGGTCGCAAGCGTGAATAAAAATCCATGGTAAACAAGGTGGACGAGGCATTAAATACACCGGCAAGAGAACTCATCAGCGCGGCCAGAAGACCGGCGACAACAATTCCCCTTATTCCGACAGGCAAAATATGGGCTACAAGGAGTGGAAATGCCGATTGGGCATTATCCCGTATTATCTCGCCCTCAGCAGTTAGTAACTGTTGCTGAATCGCTTGTACCTGTCCGCTCTTAGCCAAGGCGATGCAGATCATGCCGGGGATGATAAATATAAATACCGGTAATAATTTCAGGAATGCGGCTGCGATCGATCCGCGGCGGGCTTCTGTTTCATTTCGTGCCCCGAGTGCACGCTGAACAATATATTGATCGGTAGTCCAGTACCACAATCCAATGATCGGTGCACACAACAACATTCCCAACCAGGGGTAATTATCGTTGAAGTACCAGGCCATTCGACCAGCCTCTCTTACTGGCGCCCAGGTAGACTTCTATTCCAGAGGGAACCAGTGGTTTCCACAGATTAAACATTTCCGGACCTAAAATAGCGCGTAATTCGCCCCACCCGCCCAGGGCCTGTAATCCAAACACTGTGACCAGAATCGATCCGAATATTAAAACAACTGTTTGCAAAGCCTCGGTGTAGGCAACAGCGCGCAAACCACCTAAAATTGTATAAAATCCGGTTAAAACAATAACCAGTACAGAGCCAATCCAGAAACTATTCAGTCCAAAAACGTTCATTTCTGGTAATAAGACACTAAACACAATACCACCGGCAAAAATACCGACAGCTATTTTTGTAAGGACATAGGCAACGAGAGAAATAACGGAGAGTACCGTTCGTGAAGCGGGGGAAAATCGTTTTTCCAGGAACTCCGGCATCGTAAATACCTTGGAACGCATATAAAATGGAACCATCACCCAGCCAAGAACCAGTAAACACCAGGCATGCAATTCATAATGTGCCATCGCAACACCATCAGTGGCCCCGGAACCGGCTAATCCGACCAGATGTTCAGATCCAATATTTGAAGCAAATATAGAAGCGCCGACAATAAACCAGCCCAGGTGGCGCCCGGCAAGAAAATAATCCGTAGATGTATCCTGTCTTTGTTTAATTACCCACCAGGCTAATCCCATTATAATCAGGAAGTAACCACAAATCACAACCCAGTCGATCCAATGAAATTCCATTTTCTATCTCCCTTTTTGAAACGTTTGTTGAAAATTTATTAAATAGAACTCAGGGCCGACACCCCTTAGAACGGGGTCTTCGACGCGATCCACCCCTACCAAAAATTGTATATATACCTAATGACACGGTCCGGCCAGAGCCGGATGTCCCTAAAATTACCATTTTTTTAATACATTTCACATTTGACATTTGACGTTTCACACTCAATAAATATTGTCCAAAGGACTCCTTCGGAGACTATTCTGTGTTGATTATTTAATATTGCCAAACGGATTTTCCGACGGATAACGCAATGTTGCTGGAAGATTATAGTATACATCTTCAACGCCAAGCATTTTGCATGCCTCAAATAAGGCATGCCCGTTATGTTTAAAACCAACGGCCGTATGATGCGGAAATCTTTTTTCGATCATCACATGTCGATAAAAACGTCCCATTTCATCAATAGCAAAAACGCCAATACAACCAAATGATTTTGGATTAATATTTAAAACTTCTCCCTCCGCAACATAACTACTTAACTTGGCATCAGAGGTAGATTGCAGACGAAAGACAGAGATTGGACCAGCCTTTATCTGACCTTCCACAGTCCCTCTTGTTATATTTGGCTCTTCACCAGGCTCCATGAGACGGTGCATAATCAACTGATGTTGCATTATAGGCTGGACAATACATCCTGTAGAGGTATTACCACAATGAAATCCCATCCAAAGGTCGTTTAGTTTATAATTACCAATTTCAGATTTACTTTCGTTATAAAGATCCTTTGGCACCGTGTTGTTGATATCAAGGATTGCCGGAGGCAATTCCGTTGCACAAACGACCATGTATTCACTGAGGGCACCATAGATATCCGCCTCACAGGCTACAGGAATTCCCCGTGCTGCCAATCGTGAATTGAGAAAGCAGGGTACATGCCCAAAATATTTTTGAAACGCCGGCCAGCATTTATTGGCAAAGGCCGCATGTTCCGATGCACCGAGATTTTCTTTCATAAATTTTTCCAACGCCAATTCATATTGTGCAAGTTTACCCAAGAGGTCCGGATAGGTATTACCCTGCCCCAACTCATCCCTCATCTCCTCTATACGTGTATTTATCTCCGGATTAGATTCTTCGGCTTGTACAATATCATATAGATCAAGCTCACTGTTCTCCATGATTTCGACACCCAGGTCATAGAGTGGTTGAATGGGTGCATGGCAGGTTAAAAAATCAAAAGGACGGGGACCAAAAGAGATGATTTTTAAGCGGCGAATGCCATTCACAACCTGTGCTATGGGGATAAATTCAGCCATCATTCCGGCAATCTCATCAGGATCCCCAACAGGATAGGATGGAATATATGGTTTTAGGCGCCTTAAACCCAGATTGTAGGAGGCACTCAACAATCCACAGTAAGCATCACCACGACCATGGATAAGATCCTTCCCTGTATCTTCTGCCGCCGCCACAAGCATGGTTGCACCATCAAATTTTTGTATGAGAAGCGTTGTTGGTCCTTCCGGACCGAAATTTCCCAGATAAACCGTTAAAGCATTGATGTTTTTTTCCCTAATCTCCTTTAATGCTTTGATCACATCATTTTCATTCTCAACAATTGTCTCAAGCTCGGTTACATTTAGTTCTGCTTTTTGGCAGGCTTTTCCGACAGCAATCCGCCGGTTTTTTGAAAGCTCTATGGGAAAACAATCACGGCTTACCGCAATCAACCCCAGGTTTATCTTAGGTATATTTTCCATTTACGTCATTCCTGTTTATTTATATTTTTTTCACGCAGCGGCGCAAAGGGCGCAGCGTTTATTTCTTAATAATGTTATTCTGCAAGAATCCTCCCTCTTGTCAATTCAGTATTAACACACAGGAAGATTCCTTAGGAATGACAATGACAAAAGTATTTATTATAATTTGTGGATCATCATTCCGCTCTGCGCTCTTCTCTCTTCGCTCCTCGCTTTTATCTGGATGTCTATTTCTTTTTTCTCGCAAAGACGCAAAGGCGCCAAGTTTAATTAGGCCATGTACATACAACTGGCATTGATTCGGTCATTCTGAATCCTGGTCTGTCGCCAGGACAGGCTTGTTTCAGCATCTAATTTGTCTCATAAATTCGAAAGTATAGATTCCGAAACAAGTTCGGAATGACCTTCCACTATTACTTTCTATTTTACCCGGCATTAGTTCCGACATTCGATTCGGGGCCCGTTGGAGTACCGGTCCTTCCTGAAAGCATCTCTCATTATATCCCTTATTCCTAATTACCTTACTTATTACCTTATTACCTAATTACCTTAATTTCCTTAATCTTTTTATTAGCGGCTTTGCGCCTTTGCGTGAGAAGGGGAATCAATTAATCATGTAAGTTCATCCTCGATAAACTGTCCCAACTTCACATATTTCTCATACAATGCCTGGTATTTCTTGGCATTCTCTGGGATGGGCTCGTAGGTTGACTCAAAACCGCTACCCATGGCTTTTTGAGCCTCTTCAATGGAGGAATATAACCCTGCTGCTGTAGCAGCGGCCATAGCAGAACCCAATGCGCAGGTTTGCTCAGAACTAACCACTTTGATGGACCTGTTTAGGACATCGGCTGTGACCTGCATGACAAATGATGATTTTTTAGAAATGCCGCCAATGGCAATAATGCCATTTATTACAGTCCCTTCCTCCTCAAATCGTTCCACGATACGCTTTGAGCCAAAGGCTGTCGCTTCAACGAGTGCCCGGAATATTCGAGGTGGATCTGAACCGAGATTGATTCCGGTAATGGCACCTTTTAATCTCTGGTTGGCATCCGGTGTGCGTCGGCCGTTCATCCAATCAAGAGCAATTAAACCCGACTCATCGATTGGTAATTTTTCTGCTTCCTTGGACAGGAGTGGAATTATATCATCATGGGCTTTATTGATGATATTATCTTTAAAATCAGGCGATAAAGCCGGATAGGAAGCCAATAGTTTCTCCATGGGCCACATCAGCAGGGAACGAAACCAGGCATAAACATCGCCAAAAGCGGATTGTCCGGCTTCCATTCCAAGAAGTCCTGGTAAGATTGAACCGTCAACCTGCCCACAAATACCTTTTACCAGATGTTCTCCGCCTTCAGGCATCTCTGTCACAATCATATCACAGGTTGAAGTGCCCATCACCTTAACCAGGGTATTTTTTTCGATCTCCGCTCCGATAGCGCCATAATGCGCATCAAATGCCCCAACACCGACAACCACATCTGTGGAAAGACCCAGGCGCTCAGCCCATTCTGAGGTGAGAGTACCCACCGGCGTATCACCTGTAAATGTATCTTCATACAATCTCGCCCGGAGGCCTTTCAGCAGAGGATCGACAGCCACAAGAAATTCTTCTGAAGGCAGGCCATTCCAGGAGGCATGCCACATGGCTTTGTGTCCGGCCGCTGTTCTGCTCCTTTTTAATGTTAAAGGATCTGTCTCACCTGTGAGCAGCGCCGGAATCCAATCACAGTGCTCAACCCAGGAATAGGCGGCATCGCCGACTTCAGGATCGACTCTAAGTATATGTAGAATTTTTGACCAAAACCATTCTGAGGAATAGATACCCCCTTCAAACTTGGTAAAATCCTCACCACCCCAGTTTTTTGATTTGTCATTAATTTCCTCAGCTTCTTTAACAGCCGTATGGTCTTTCCAGAGAACAAACATGGCATTTGGATTCTCTTCAAATCCCGCTGTCATCGCCAATGGCGTTCCCTGCTTATCGACTGGCCCGGGGGTGGATCCTGTTGTATCCAAAGAAATTCCAATTATTTTATCGGCGCTTCCTTCAGGAGCATCAGCCAATGCAGCCTTGAATGCTGTTTCAAGACTTTCAATATAATCCAGAGGATGTTGACGAAACTGGTTATTAGCAGGATAGGTATACTTCCCTTTTGTCCAACGGGGATAGGTCTCCACAGCCGAGGCCAATTCATTGCCATTTTCTGCATCGACAATAACAACACGTACGGAATCGGTGCCATAATCGACACCAGCAACTAATTTGTTTGAAATAGTCATAATTTTTCCTGTTTTATAGAACGCGGATGACACGGATTGACCTGATTTCAGCAATTATTTTATCTATAATTACACTAATTTGATCGAATTTTACGAATATCTTTTATTATTTTGCTGATAAGGATCTGCCCCTACTATCACGATGGTATACGATTGACATTTCACGTCCGTTGAACATTGAATATTCAAAAATGTAATAATTTTTTCAGGGCGGACATTTGTGTCGCCCTACTCTAAGGACCATATTTGACGGCAAATTTCACTATCTTTTTTGTCACGGACCACCCGACACGACTCTCTCACTTTTCCCTTTTCTCTCTTCTCTCTGCGCTCTACTCTCCACGCTTCACGCTTCACGCTTCACAAAAGTTTCAAATCCGTTCCTCCAAAATATGTCTCATATCTGACTTTGATAGATGAACCGGATTATTTTTATTCCCCGTTCCCTCAATGATTTTTTCAATTAAAGCGTTATCATATCCATACTTATTTAAACGCGGTATTTCCAAGTGTATCGACCCACGACTCAATTTTATCAACCAGAAAATCACAGCATTCATTAAGGTCATCACACTTATCATTGGAGAACAACCGCCCGATTGCTGCATATTTTTTTAAATATTCTTCTCCTGATTCGCCTTCTTCTCGTAATCTATCAATATTAATTTTGGTAGCAATGCCTACGAGTGTACCACACGCCACGCCGTGAGCGATATCCGAGAAGCCTCCCATGGGAGATGCCAGACCATGTACAATACCCAATCCGGCATTAGCCAATGTAATGCCGGACATTAAGGCGGCATAACTCATCGCCTCTCTGGCCGATAAATTTTCGTTTCCCTCTGCGACTGCCAGGACTAAATGATCTTTCATGATTCGCAATCCATCATAGGCAAGAGCATCAGTCATTGGTGAAGCGTTAGTGGAAACATAGGATTCTAATAGCTGGGTAAATGCATCCATCCCACAGGCTGCTGTAACCCCGGTCGGACAGGTGAGGCTCAATTCCGCATCGATGAGTGCAATATCAGGAACAAAGTTATTATGTCGAATTGATTTTTTGAATCCTTTTTCTCCAACCTGGCTGAGTACAGCATTTTTTGTCGCTTCGCTTCCGGTTCCGGCGGTGGTTGGTACAGCGATAAACGGTACCTTGGATCCATCATGTACCCGGGTTCCGACGCCTTCCAGATAGTCAAATACCGATTCTTCTTTACCTAACATAGCCGATACTGCTTTACCCGTATCAACGACACTACCCCCTCCTACACCAATAACCACATCGAATTTCCGATTCTTTAACTCTGCTACAATAGTATCAATCCGTTCTGGGGAAGGTTCACCACTAACTTCATAGGCATGAAAGGCAATCGCGTTTGCTTTAAAATCGGAAAATAATTCTGAGGATTTCACAGAAAAGGGATCGAGTATGATCAAGACATTAGATCCAAATCTTTCAATAATTTCAGGAAGTGTATTGAAGGCACCTGATTGAAATATAATTTCCGGTATTTTGGCAAAATGGAATTGCATAGAAAAACCTCATGAGGTGATTGTTAATTATAGAGGATTCTATAATTTTATGCAATAATTTCTGAGACTTATTTATGAATCTTTTTTGACAAAACTATGACAAATGATCAATGAGCCGCTTATGACGATATTCGTTTAATTGATTATGATGTTATTCTTGCCCGCCACGATGTACAAATCATTGGTGATCCTCTTGTGGTACCTTACACCTATATACTACAGGTACCACCGCCACCCGCTGATCCGGAGATCATTGTACCACGCGGTTTCGTTTCAGTAGTGGCAAAGATTGGGGATGAATGGTTTAAACGGACTTCTTCAGGGTTGTGGCAAGATTACATCTACATAATGTTCAGGTAGCGGCAAATTACTGATCGGCAGAATCGTATAGCGTAGAGCATTAAGCGAGCAGCAAAGAGCTCAGAAAGAGGATTGCAGAGACGGCCCGTGTCGCAGTCCCCGTTATACGGGGTGGGCCGTCTCTCATGTATTAAGCCGTAGGGAATGAGAATCCATGAATTGTGATAAATACTTTTGTTACTGTCATTCCGTCCCGGAAAGGGATCGCGTCTTGGGAAAGGAATCTTCCTAAGTGTCGATACAGAGGCGACAAGAAGAAAGATCCTTACAGGATGGCACATTTTAAGATAAAAGAACTCAAAATTTCTCATCATACTTCGTCCACAAGAAATCTCCCAATTTCCAGGCCTTTTGCACGGCCAATTCACCTTTTTTAAGGCTATAGTCCGTCAAATACGTTACAGCCTTCTGTGGATTCTCATTATATAGATTCAGGGCCTCTTCCTCTAACTTTTTCTGATCAGTGAACAATCCAGCCTGCATCGGTTTCCAAACGGCCTCCACATCCCAGCGCATATCCCCCCAGCGTTGGGCGGTTAAGGTGCTCAAGCGGTTAAATGCCCACCAGGCCGAGTCCCGCGTATAGCCTGTTAACCTGGCCGGAACCTTAAATGATTCCGGGACATCGGTATTTCTACAATAGACTGGTGTGTAGACGGCTGTAGCCACATTTTCCCAGGCCAGCCAGACCACACCGCCAATGGGATCGGGCAGCCAATCCCGGCATTGAATGATGGTTGCATACTGGGTATACCAGCGGGCAATGGTTCGTTCACCACGCCAGCTCCAACCGCCATTAACTTTAAATAAATGAAGCATATCATAGGGCATAAAAGGATTGGCAAGCGGTGAAATTTCATGTTTTTTTGTATCAGGATTTTGCCAGGTGATATTTTTTACCGGATTAAAATCTGTACCCTCATAATAATCCTGGAAAATTTGCACCATCTTATTCAAGGTAACCAAACTGTCCGGTTTTATCGAGAAGGGATAATTTTCTGCATTGGGTTTCAGATCCAATGAGGGGGCGAGCAGGGATAAGAGCGCGCCATTCCCGGCGTCGGGCTGAAAAGCTGTCTCGCCCGTCGGGATCATAGGCATAACAAAATTCGAAGGGACCCTCATCCGGATTCCACCAGCCACTATCCTGAGCAACCTGGAAGACATTGTCAGAAGCGAGAAACATATCCGGATTATCCAGATCTATCTGACGGATCCGGCTGGCATTGGCATCAACAGAGACATGGCCATCGGGTACCCGTTGGGCGACCCAAATGGCACCAATTTTTCCCTTCCCCGGCCCAATTATCTCAAAATGCCATACTTCTTTCGGATCAGCAAAGGTAAACACTTCTCCCCAGCTAGCCCAGCCATATTTTTTTGTTAAATCATCTGCAACCTGAATGGCCTCCCGAGCCGTGCGGCAACGCTCAATCAACAATTCGCTTAAGGTTTCATATTGAATTAATCCCTCTTCTGAGTGCAGTGATTCCCTTCCACCAAAGGTCGATTCACCCATGGCAAATTGTTGATCGTTCATACAACGAACCGTTGTATTGATATAACCATAGGTATGGGCAACCTGGGGAATCTCACCAGCCGACTGCCAAAGATGTGATGGCATAGCCGTTGTATCGATATCAATGCGTTTCATCACCGCCTTTTTTGATCCCGGTAGGTGATCTTTGGCCGGAACAATATCAACCCACACCCGGTCCCGATGACCGTCCATGGTGTGCGAGGTCATTACCGAGCCATCGAAAGAAGCTTTTTTCCCGACTGTAACAGTGGTACACCCATCCGAACGGTCCGAATAATTTCCAAAAGGTGTTTGCTCCTGGGAAATAACAGTCCCAGTGAAAATTAATAATGTGAAGATAATCAGCTGTTTTCTGTTCATATTCTTCCCCATATGTTTGCAGTATTATTATTAGATGCAGACATGTACCGATTAAATTTTAATGGAATGTAAGTAAAAGAGGTAAAATTTAAGAAAGTTTCAATTAAAAATCTGAGATTTAAATATAGTCTTACTGATATCCAATATCCAACAAGAAATGTCCAATTACCAAGTCACTAATAGATCGCGATTTCCCAATCGCATCAACTAACTCCTTTGTCGTCAACTGGGCATTAGGGAAAATATCGACTAATGAGCGAATTCGGGAAATTAAGCCATTAAGAATGACATTTCCTGATGCAATGGCTTTAGAAGGATCTCAAAGCAGGATAAAAAATCAATTTCCGTTGAATAAAAGGCAGAAATAAAGAAAGTCCGTCATGGTGTGGCGGACTCTCCGGTCACGCCGACGGTTAATGATTAGCTCCGGCCAGGCTGAATCGAGCTCCAGTCCGGACCTCGGCAAATTATAGTTCTTGATGACGTGACCCTATAATATATAGGAAGCAAAAGTCGAATGCAAATTCTTCCGATTTTGCTATTTTTATGTATGATAAACCTGTCAAAGGCTTTTTCTTTTGGTATTGTATAATAATACTATTTGATCAAAATAACTTTTTGGATTAAAAATACTTTTTCGGTATTGACTGTTACGAAATAGATACCGGAAGCTACCTGTTTATCCGGTTGAAAATTGACGATATGGGTACCGGCTGGTTTGATAGAATCAACTAACGTGGTCAATAAACGACCACGGATCGTGTAAATCTGAATTTTCACCTCCTGTTGTTCCCGTAACGTATAATATATGGTTGTTTCCGGATTAAAGGGTGTTGGAAATACCCGCAGGTTATATCCTTTCGGTATCGTGGGTGGGAATGTTTTGATATTTGTTATAGGTGAACCGCTTTCATATCGCATCTGGGCAGGAAGTATATAGTCTTCACTCACATCCGGGCCAAAGAGCGGCCAGGGGATATCCATCAGGAACTGCGGTTTAGATTGCAAGTAATAGGATACAGGTATCTCTCTGTCGTCCGTATCATCATCCCAATCTACCATATCTTTAATAATATTTCCATGGACAAACGTTCCATTTACATCAGGAAAAATACGGATACTACTATTCGCCAGGAGAACATTCCCAATAAAATTCTGGTCGTGTGAATCATCTCTAATTTGAATATTCTCCTCGGTAATTTTATTTCTCAGGAAGGTATTGCCCGGCCCCATAGGTCCCCAGTAATCAGAGACATTAATTTCTTCGATGACATTGGATTCAAAAAGATTATAATTGCCGTAATGACCGTGAAGGGATATATCACACAAATTTTGCGGTTCCCGTTCTGTTGAGAAATTGTAAGCGAAGACATTTCCGCTTGCCCCCACATGGGTCATCATCGAGTGACGGAGGTATTTAAATATATTGTCTATAATCAGATTATCCGTTGAATGTAATATGACATCAACACCATACCCATGCCCACCGCCTCCATAATCATGAGAATGGTGTAGATAGTTATTGCGTATTTCACAACCATAACTCTCGCATAAGTAAATATGGGTACGATAGGTAAACGCGCTTTCAATTCGTTGTACCCTTCCAAAGGCAGTATAGCGCATTTCAATGGTGTGCCCATCGCCGGCATCCAGCCGTTTAATATATAGATCTTCTACCCCAGGATACATAACCATACCTATCGTGCGGATTTTTGGATTTAGATCCAGGCGGTATTCCATATAAAGAGGTTTATTAAGAAGTAACGTATCCTGATTAACCGCATCTATTTTCAAGATTTGTCCAACGGCATTCTGCGCCCAGGGCTGCTCCCAATCCTTATTGGTATACATAATCTCCGGATCATTCTCCTGCTGAATTTCAACAAAATCTCCCGCCTGGAATATGCCAGGATCATCAACCACCAATTTTTGTGATCCTTTTTTGTAACCCGTTTTGATCGTGACCCAATTACTATGATCAATTTTCACAAAGGTAATACAATTCTTACTCTGTTTGGCCAGGTCAAAAAACAGTCGCGTTTTATCAGCAGCCTCTCCTTTAAAAAGAATACCTCTATCAATTGTAAGGGGTTGTTTAATCAGATAGGATCCTTCCGGAATAAAAATCTCTCCCCCTTCCTCCGCTATTGCTTTTATGGCATCAAGGAAGGCCTGCGTATCATCACTTACACCATCACCTTTGGCTTCAAAATCCCGAACATTGATCTTGTGTGATTTATCCGGAAATTCACCCTGAAGGCCCGGCGTCCAATCTATACGACGCTCCTGGGGCAAAATACCAGCATTAAGTACTTTAATTAAAATTATCACGACGATATATATATTATATAATTTCATAATAGCCTATTCACTTCCCCTATATATAACATTAATAATTAAAATTATATAGATTTAATTCCATGGGCAAATCAGACCATACTTAACTAATAAAAACCAAATAGGATGTAATAAATATTACTTTAATTTTATTTGCACACAAAATCTGATCTATCGTGGATCAAAAAACAGAGGAGGGAAACACCTACGCTATTAGAGGAACATCTGAATAATAAATAATGTGATTACCGGAAGGAAAATCCTAAATACAAATTTATAGACTCAAATAAAAATAGATTGCTCACATTCTAAAATCATTGTAAAACCAGAGATTGATCTTTTATATTTCTTATCGTATCACGCTATTTTTCAGCAATACAATAAAGGTATTTAACTCCCCTTAAATAAAGGCAATCATTTACAATTGCCGGTGAGGCTGGAAAATGGTCATTGAGCTTATTTACAGCGCGTACCTTAAATTCCGGTCCATGTTTGATCACATGCGTTCTGCCCTTAAGACCGACAATGTAGATGTGCTTATTTGTTCCAACCGGTGATGCCAGGACATAGCCTGTTTTACTCAGCCGTTTTTTAAAATAATGTTCTTTTCCAGTTATAGCATCCAGGCAAGTTAACCGGCCCTGCTCATTATGTAGAAAATAAAGCAAACCTTCTATAAGCAATGCAGACGGTGTATAAGGAGCGGTTTTATCGTATTGCCAAATGATGGATTTTGATCCGGTTATGTTACCTGTTGCCTCCACCGGATCAATAGCCAGTACTTTAAATCCCTCATAGCCGTTCATCACATAGATAATGCCATCAGAAGCGAGGGGTGTGGGAATGGGATATGCAGAGAGACCGGAATATTGCCAGATCAACTCCCCGGAATTTAAATCATAACTCCGCACCCAGTTTGTTTCAGTAGTAATAACCTGAATAATATCCTTCGACATCTATAATTAATGGAGAAGACCATGATGTATTTGCTTCACGATTCACCTCCCATATGGTCTCTCCTGTTTTTTTGTTCAGGGCAATCAGTTTTGATTGTTCCTCGTGATCTCTGAGAATCACCAGTTTATTGTCATAAAGAGCGGGTGAACTACCTTCACCAAATCCCTCGGCTTTATTCATCTTACCCAGATCCCGCTCCCATTTAATATTCCCATGGAAATCCAGACAATAGAGCCCATGCGATCCAAAATAAGCATAAACATTTTCTCCATCTGTGACCACGGAATTTGAAGCCCAACTTCCCCAGTTGTGTGTTTTAACCAATGGCACTTGCTCACGGACCTTGCACTGCCAGATTATTTTTCCATCATGGCGATTTACGGACAAAACATTAAACGCATGAACAATATTTGTATGTATGGTCTCTTCTTCACTTTCTGGGTAGAAGAGACTTCTAAACCATGAGAGTAAGGGCTCTTTTCGATCAGTCTCAACAGTGGTGGTTAAAAATATCTGATTCCCCCAGATAATCGGCGTTGAAAAACCCTTTCCCGGAATTTCGACTTTCCATTTTATATTTTTATGTTCACTCCACTCCACTGGCGGGTTGCCCTCAGGGCAGAAACCGGATGATTGGGGACCACGCCATTGGGGCCAGTTCTGTCCAAGAACCATGCTATCACCTAATGATATATCTATCAGATTAAATACAAACAGTATTAGGGCGCTAGAAAAATCAGGCATTTTAATTTTAACATACTATCTCATTATAGAAAATATCAATTGTTAGAACAGACAGTAAAATATACTATAATCAAGTAAATGAGGAGGAGGATCAACATCGCAAATATAACAAGTTTCAGATGAATCCAAAAGATATAAAAGACTAGCACATTAAGATTAAATAACAATTAATAAGTGTCCGGTTAAGATTTAGATATGTATTCATAAACAACACGATATCAAATAATTTTATTAATATCCAAACATGGGAACTTGATTCAAAGAACTCTCCCTTCCCGAAGTTCCCTTCGGGATTACAAAGCGAGGGACTTTGAGGAGCCCTTCTCGTGAAGAAGAGAAGGGATTTTTGGATGAGATTTTCTATTAAAACATTGACTTTTCTTTTAAACCGGACACGTATGATAACAATTATAAAATAAAAATAGAAATATATTGCACGTACTTTCAGTTTCACATACCAAAATTAAACTACATGACTAATCAAAGGGGGAAAATTATGAAGCGATACGTTTTTAAACTTATGGTAACTGCGTTATTATTGACATTAATTTTTAGTAGCAGCAGTTTTGCCGGATCTGCAACAGCATGGAATGTAGATAAGGCTAATACGTCTGTTAATTTCAAAATATGGCATATAATGACTCCGGTAACCGGCAAATTTGATGAATCTGACATTGAATTAAATTTTGATCCTGACAATCTTGACAACAGCAGCGTTAATGTAACCATCCAGGCAGCCAGCATCAATACAGGATGGGGGCCCAGAGACAAGCATCTGAAAACTGAGGATTGGTTCGATACTGATGAATTTCCTGTTATAACTTTTAAAAGTTCAAAAATTATAAGCCTGGGCAATGGAGAATATGTTGCCAAGGGTAAATTTAAACTTAGGGAAATTGAAAATGATATCGAGTTACCTTTTAAATTACTTGGTATAAAACAAATTCCGGAAGACATGCAAAATGTGTTTGATGGGAGTAATGAAGTAGCAAGTTTTGAGATATCTAATTTTTCTATAAATCGGAAGGATTATAATGTTGGGACAGGTACTTCAACGCCCGGGGAAGCTGCAATGACTTACAGGGATGTTGTCGGGAGTGAAGTTAATATTAACATTACAATAGAGGTAAAGCGAAAAATTACTGAATAAGATAAAAACGGATATTTGTTCGTTTTATTCTCGAGTCATGACTGAACAGCACATCAAAAAATGCGTTGTTCAGTTTTGACAGTAGTAGACATTGATATCAAAAGTGTAAAAATTCCTGCGACAAAATTTCACCAAATTTGCGTCTTATTTTTTAGACTTAAAGAAAAACCCCGTAAACAAGTTGTTTACGGGGTTTTTCTTAAGTTCCCGATTTTCACTTCGCTCATCGGGACATAACTGACAGTAAGCGACTCTTACGGATTCACCAACTGCCACTAATGGCGGCGGTTGTGGGACTCTCCCAAGGGGATGCCTTCGGCACAAGTCCAAAGGGCGGTGGTTTTACTCTATAGTTCTATTAAATAAAATTAGCATCGTTGTAAAATTATGTCGTAAATGATTTCTATATTGTATTCAAATTTATTTTATATAAGAAATCATGAGTGTCCGGTTAAGATTTAATCAGGTGTTATTAAAGACCGTAATATTAATTGAAATAATTAAATTCGTAACTTTGGGACTTGATATAAAGAACTCACCCTAAATCCCTCTCTTGAGAAGAGAGGGACTTTATGAAGCCCCTTCTCAGCAAGAGAATGGGGCTGGCAACGATATATTTTGATGTAACTTCGATTAGGATTTTTAAACCGGACACTCATGATAAGAAATTTTTAGTAAATTTTATAAAAAGGATAAAATCATGAAACGACTATTCAAACTTATCATTCTATCCATCGCTATCTCACTATCGGCATCAGACAACAACCAAACAATTCAAATCGGAAGCGAAGAGCAGTTGTTTTTGGATGAATATATCATTGAGCATGTCGAAAATATTACCCGGTGCATAAATCCGGCTGAAAAACACCCTGCTGGTCCGGTTCTCAAACCCGATAAAATGTGGGAAGGAATCCGGGCTTTGTTGTTTGGACGGGTCATCTATGATGATGAGGAGAATATCTATAAGATGTGGTATTATTGCGACGGCGGGCATTTAGCCTATGCCACCAGTGAGGACGGCATAAATTGGGATAAGCCTGAGCTGGATGTCGTTATTCGTGAAGGACAAAAAACCAATCTGGTCATAGAACGCGGTAATATGGGATATTTTTACGAAAATTTTGGTGTTATAAAAGATAAAAATGATCCCGATCCCGGGCGGCGGTATAAGGCGAGTTTTGTCAGTATCCAACGTGATTATCGGGGTGAAAACGTCAGTCCGTTCCATGGAACGCAACGTCGTGGTTTAGGTGTAGCCATAAGTCCTGACGGGATACATTTTACCCTGGAAAACGATTTTGCCAGTCATCAGATATACGATATCAGTCATGTTTTTTGGGATCATTTAATAAATAAATATGTACTTTATGGACGGACCAAGCTCACGCCTGATCGGCTACACAACCGCTGGAAAAAATGGGGTTGGGGAAGAGCGGTTACCCGCATCGAAAGCAGTGATTTTCGCACCTGGTCTCAGGGAGAACTGGTAATGGCGGCTGATGGTGATGATCCGGAAGGTACGGAGATTTACTCCATGTCCGTTTTTCCATACCAGGGAGTATATATCGGCTGTGTTCAAATGTTTTATGGCTTGAAAGATCAGGGAAATCTGGATATTCAACTGGCTGTCAGCCGCGATGGCAGACAATTTACACGTGTTGAACCAAGAGATCCTTTTATAGCCGAAGGAAGAGTGGGCGCGTGGGATCGATTTAACATCGCCACAGGAGACCTTCCCCCTATCGAAGTTAAAGACGAACTGTGGTTCTACTATAGCGGACGAACTTACCGTCACTCTCCTTATGAAGGGGACGATACAGGTCCTAAAAATGGGGCCATTGGTCTGGCTAAAATAAAGCGGGGACGATTTGTATCGCTGGAGGCCAGTTTTGATGGTGGAAAAATAATAACCAAACCTTTTTCATTTACAGGTACCAATCTATCTCTCAATGCTAATACAAGTTATGGGTCGATTAAAGTTTCATTATTAGATGAAAGCGGCAAACATATAAGCAGTTTTCAAAGTTCAGTTTCTGGAGAAGACAGTGTTGAAATACCGGTTTCATTTGAGGGGAAAGGTCTTGATGATTTATCCGGACGCGCGATCAAGATTCAGTTTGATATATCTAATGCCAGACTTTACGGGTTTTGTATAAGATAAGGATAATTTTTGTCCGGCAAATCTTTTTTCACGGGACACAAATTAATTTAAGTCTGGTAGACGGGACACAAAATCAAGTATTGTAAGAAGTAAAGCAGGTAATTTAGGGAATAATTCATGCCATAAGTTCATAAAATACAATAGCCTGTCACAAGTTAATGTAACAGGCTATTAAAAGCGGAGGATGTAGGACTCGAAACCTATAAGCCCGCAAGGGCGGCGGTTTTCAAGACCTAAACAAGACTCCTAACCTCAATAAAAACAACGTATCGTTCTAGTCAAGTGGCAAATCTTGTAGAGCCTTATCTGACCGTACTTGATCGTATTTATCCGCATATGTACGCACCATCAGTTGTCCATATATTGCCACTAGTGATCTATTCATATACAGGTTGAAGTATCAATATGGACGCAAATATAAAAAATATGATAAAGAAAATTTTACAATTATAAACTATTTTCGATTTTTATTGAAATTGGTGAATAATTAATTAAATTAATAAACCTAAGGCTAATTTTAGTAATAACATCTCTCACTTTTTCGACTTAATAATTAACCAAGCATCATTACCGATAATCGATTATGGTCTAATTAATATTCCTAATCCGAATGAGCTCCTATTATCAAACGTATCCGTTCGTTGTCAATTTTACATTTTTAGTAATTACCCTCAAGAATTAAAAAATATAAAAGACTATATTTTAAATGAAAGTATTGTCTAATTTCATATTTATATTATTTCTTATATTTGAAATACAAGCAAAAATCATCAATATTCCTGATGATTATTCCTCTATCCAGGATGGAATTAAATATGCAAGCCACGGAGACACCGTTCGTCGTTGCGCTCTGGAGTGTATTATGAACAATTAGTTATTAGTGGAAAATCAATCACACTTACTTCAAATTACCTCTTAACTCGGGGATCCAGCTGAAATTACACAAACAATTATCGATGGTAATGATAAATCTTTTGTTCTTTCAATAAAAGTTCAGCTGTAACTCACAACATCAATCCAAGGATTAACTCTGCAAAATGGAGATGATGGTATATCCCCATGCACCCTTCAAAATCTCAAATTGCCATATAAAAAATTGTTCCGATGGGATTGATTATGAAAGAAGCAGTGGTGGTATTTGCATAGATAATAAATTTGAAAATAATAGTGATGATGGAATTGATTTGGATTACGATGTAGATGTTATTATTGAAAATAATGAAATAATTAATAATGGTGATGATACTGGTAATATTCGAAATACGTCTCCATTCTTATAGTGGCAATTCTTCTTTGAACATAAAAATTAGAAATAATATAATATCCGGAAACGATGAGGATGGAATACAACTAATTGACTATCCTGGGATGTCTAACAGAATTTTCTACATTGAGAACAATTTGATTGTAAATAATTCTATGGCCGGATTGGGTTGTATGGCCAACGGAAATACATCAGAAAATTATGAAGGGGCTGCAATTCCTGAGTCAATATATTTGATTAATAATACAATCTCCGGCAATGATTATGGCGTCACTGGCGGCGCAAATCTTACTGCATACAATAATGTTATTGTAAACAGTGTTGTATTGGCGATGAAGAATGTTAAAGAAAATTCATTAATATCCTATAGCATTTTTTGGAATAATGGACAAAATTTTGATCATTGTAACATAGATGATCAATCTTTAATTTTTTCAGATCCCTTATTTGTTAGTGGAAGTGATTATCATATCCAAGATACAAGTCCATGCATAAGAAGCGGTACTGCTATTGGAGTACCTCTCACAGATATCGAATATATACAAAGGGGAAATCCGCCAGATATCGGGGCTTACGAAAATATTTCTGACAGAGATCAATCCCTTCCTGTTGAATTGAAAAGTTTTAATGGAAATTATTTTAATGGAAATATAGAGTTAATTTGGGTAACAACTAGTGAGTTGAATAATCTTGGCTACGAAATATACGTAAAAGAAGGAAAACAAAATGAATTTAAATTACTTGCAGATTATTCAGAAGATTACTCATTAATGGGGTTAGGGAATTCATCCCAGGGAAAACAATATAATTATATTCATCAAAATGTTAATCCTGGGACCAATTATTATTATAAACTTAGTCCAATATGATTTTTCTGGGGATCATATTGAATTTGGACCAATAGAAATTTTTACAACTGACAAGGATAATAATTTTACCCCTTCTAATGCCCTTTTACATAATTATCCAAATCCATTTAATTCGGTGACTACTATATTATTTTCTACGAATAATTCAGATCCCGTTAAAATTGAAATTTATGATACCTGTGGTCAAAAAGTTTCAACATTATTGGATATAGAAATGAAAGCAGGTTATCACGAAGTTAAATTTAATGCACAGAATCTATCTTCAGGAATTTACTTTTACAGAATCGAGGCAGGTGAATTTCAGGATGCAAAGAAAATGATACTGATCAAGTGACAATATCTGTCACCTATCTGTCACCCGGGTAATATATGATCTGAAATAATGCATTGTTTTATAAAAAGAAAACCCCGCAAACGCTTTGTTTACGGGGCTTTTCATTGGAGCGGAGGATGTAGGACTCGAACCTACAAGCCCGCAAGGGCGGCGGTTTTCAAGACCGCTGACTTACCAGTTAGCCTAATCCTCCAGCAATCGCTAAAACAACAATATGTAAAATTTTTTTATATCATCCCAAGCCCAAGAGGGCGTCCCGTTTCACGGATCCTTAGACCGCGTCCTACGGGGGATGACTTACCAGTTAGCCTAATCCTCCGGTAAATAAGATAAAGGTAAAAGGTAAAAGAATTACAAATTCCTAATTACTAATTACCATCTCTAACATCCCCAAATTTAATACCTCCAAACAACAAATTCAAAAGAATATCATTTCTGACATTTGTCACATACTTTTTTGCAAAATATAAGTATACTTTTAGTTGAAACAGGTCGATTCTTTCTATTACTTTTCGTTTTAATACTGTTGTACGTCACTATCTTTTAGTTTTAAAAAATGCATAAAAATATTATTAAACATTATACTTTTATTCTCATACTCATCCCTGTTTTACTTCAGGGTCAGATCGACTCGTCCCTCGTTGAGGTATATCCGAAACTAAATGACGGGACTATCTGGCGCACGGATTCCGATGTGAATTCCGGACGATTAATGATTGCGACCGGTGGTATCATTGTACTCGATTTTATAGGAATGATGAAATTAAAAGATACCTGGTATAATGACAAACGGGGTAAATTCCATGCTCTTGCCTGGGAAACCGATATCCGCCGTTGGCAGCAGATGGATAAGCTGGGTCACCTGGTACATGCGGCATTCGCTTCAGACTTTTTTTCAAAAGTATATCGCTGGTCCGGATTTTCTGCAAATCAATCTATTTGGATGGGCTCCTTAACCGGCTGGTTATGGATGTTACAAATGGAGATTACAGATGGATTTTTTGTCCGCTGGGGATTCAGTTACGGTGATTTAATTGGTAATACGGCAGGGGCTACCTTTTCTGCCCTCCGTCAATATTTCCCTTCTCAAGCTAGGCGGGCTACGATTCAAGGTCAGCTATCATACATCCATTGCCTACCGTACAAATCAATATTACCGGCCGGAGATATCCAAAATCGATGACTATGAGGGCATTACTTTCTGGTTTACCGCTAATATTTATGATATGATGCCCAGATCCTGGCAAAAGGGGTATCCGGGCATACTCAAGCCCTTTGGTCTGGCCCTTGGACATAGCGCAAAGGGTGTGGCCAGAAATTCCCTTGGCGGGCGTCGGGAAATCCTGTTAAGTATTGATATTGATATTACTAAAATTCCCCTTGGGCCACTTGATGATTTTCCCATCGTCCGCTTTATTAAAGATGAACTTAATTTCCTCAAACTTCCCATGCCAACGATCCGTCTCAGCGGGGATCAGGTTTTCTATGGGATATATTTCTAATACCTGATCAATTTTTTCTTAGTGATCCAATAGAACGCGGATGACGCGGATAACACGGATTGCCACGGATTTTTCTCATAAATATTTCAAAAACAAAAAATTAAAGATTTCAATTTATTGTTTTTTCTTTTATTGTATTGATGCCCTGCAAAAAAATGAAATAAAATAGAAAATAAGATCCGCGGAAATCCGTGTTATCCGTGTCATCCGTGTTCTATTAAAAAACTAGCCGCTTATATAATCGAGGCGTTCGTCGATGGTAAGTTTATTTTTATGGCGGGTCTTTAAGAAATGCCAGATCTTAAACAGAAGAGTATCTTTCACCTTCTCACGGTATTTTGTTAAGCGAAATTCGTTTCCCCGATCCGTAACATTATACTGAAGTTCATCCATTAATTTACGGATCATCATGATCCCTAATCCACCCACTTTGCCTATTTCTACATATTTGAGTAGATCCGGCTTATTGACGGTTCTGGGATCAAACGCGGTACCCTGATCTAAGAGAACAACGGTCATACTGAGCCGACGGATTAAAATCTTAATTGTAATCTCACCGTAGGGTGTATCCTTATAGCCATGACGCATGATATTCGTACAGGCTTCTTCTACAGCGAGTTTTGTGGCATGGATATCCTTATTCGAATAGGAGTAGCGCCGACCGATATAATCTATAAACCCTCTGATCTGAGCCAGGTATTTTATCTGAGCGGGAATTGTAAGTTTTCTCTTCCTCAATGTTCTCCGAATAGGCTAAAATCAATTTTATTCTGTCCCCTGTGACATTTTATCTTTTGCCCCCTGAATAGCCTTATTAACACGTTTATTATAGGGTTGATCAACAAGTATCTTATTCCATACCTCAATGGCCTCTGCATATTTGCCATCAAGATACTTATCCATCCCTTCCATATACTTCTTCTCGGTATTTTCATCCAATTTATCATCTTTTCCGGTGCTCTCAATCCTTGAACGTCTGGAAAAGTCTTTTGCGACTTCATTATCAGGTTCTTTCTCTAATATGGTTTGAAATACGGAATCAGCACGGGCATATTCTTCAACCTGAAAGAGAAGCATTCCTTTTTGGATATCACGTTGGATATCGATTTGCTTTTTAACAGCACGGATTTCTCTCACCAGAGCGGAATCTGTAGAAGCCATTGAGCGCGCATCGACCAGGAGAACAAGGGCTTCTGAATAATTCTGATTTTTGGCTTCTTCTCTACTCAATTGGATCAGACGCTGGGCTTCTTCATTTTGCCGGCGATAGGTCGTCTCAATAGCATCGGTAATCATAATATTACTGGAATCACGTTCCAGGGCAAGATTAAACTCAACAAGAGCAGGAACAAATTCATTCTGATCGAGTAAAGAACGGCCCTTTTCAAAATGGGAATCAACAAACTGCCTGTTCTCGACTGCCCTGTTCTTATTTATAGCATCTTGTACTGCTAAAGCCTGCGCCTCATTAAATCTTATCTCCAACAGGGCATTAGTCGAATCTATCATCGCTGTTGCCTTGTTTGAGAAGAATCACGACTCAATACCTGTTGATACTCTACAATTGCATCGAGATAACGTTCCTGATTGAAATAGTTATCTGCCAAAACCAAGTGATCGGCAATAAATTGTCGATTTTCTTCCTCACGTAAACGGGCCAACATTTCATTTTGCTCTTCGATGCGTTTGTTTTCAGCAATTTCGTACATTTCTTCACGGGTATTACCAAAGGTAAATGAGAGTGAAAATCGGTGAACACCCGGTAGTACATCAGAATAAGCAGACGAACCATAGGAATAATCAAAACGGAATTTCTGATACTCGATACTGGCACCAAATGTCAAGCCACCGGTTGTGTATCCTAAGCGAACTTCACCATAGTCTTTCACCCGGTACTCAGCACCCAAATGGGCCTTTAAACTTCTGTACTGTGAATAATCGAGATCAAAAAGGGCGTTAAAATATTCACCCCCCACAAAACGGACCTTTTTAAATGTACCCAGTTTCACCGTAAGTGGAAAATTCTCGCTGACGTTTCCTTCCTTTATTGAGGGAGCAATCAAATTCTGGATCTTTAATCCAAATGACCAGTCCTGTAACCAGGGTGAACCCAGCCACTCAGGGCGAAACATTAAACCCAGGTCGACACCGAAACCCGTGTCACTCAGATCAGCTTCATCAATAATACCACTCCAGTTACGTTGGAACATACGAAGCGTAATGCCCGGTGTCAAATTATAAGGCATTTTTTTGGCATAGGAGGCATAGATCTGATATTCGGAGTTGGAGAAGGTGTTATCATAAACCTGCTCCCCTGCACTTGTCTGGGGAATATCATCAACACCAATCCTGGCAATACCAAGTCCAAAGGTTCCTATACTTAATGTTGGATAGGCATAACCGAGAAAATCATAACTGGTTCCACCCCAAAGCGATGAGTGATAGAATGTTGCACTCTGCTGGTTAAGGAATTCCAAACCAGCGGGATTCCAATAGACAGCCGTAGGATCATCGGCCAGCGCTGTAAAAGCCTTGCCCATACCCAAAGCCCGGGCACCGTATCCGAGGATGCTCATATTATCTTCGGTGCCACCATCTCCATCCTGCCCCATTACCGGCAGCGATAGACATAGAAGGAGGAGCAGACTGCCCACCAGCCATTGATTTCCGTGATTTATTTTATTTAAAAGGTTCATTATCTTTTTTATTTAATTTTTTTCATATCTCGCTGAGTCTCGCAGAGTCCTGGCGACTCATCAGGCGGCCCACCCCTAGAACGAGGTCTTCGACTCGGCACGTCTCTACATCTTCTACTCTTCTACTCTCTACTCTCTACTCTCTTCACGCTCCACGCTCTACGCTCCACGTTATTTAATATACGCAATCTTCGTCATATACTGATTACTGCCACTGCTATCTCTGATCTCAATAGCACATAAGTAAACACCATTGAGTACGACATCTCCATAGTCATTTTTACCATCCCAGACCACATAATGCAAATCCTGCTGGCAGACCATCCAGACTCTTATTCCATGTTGAGCGTACCAATTCACCGGCCAGAGAAAATATCCGTAAGGTCACATCGGCATCTTTAAGCAGTAAAAAGCTAATCTGTGTTGTTTCATGGGGTGCCCGTCCAAATGGATTGGGAAAATTCCCAAAGGTCTTTTCCGGATCATTAGAAGTAACACTAATAATTTTTGTTGTTGCGTCATCGCTCAGCTGGATTAATTTTCCTTCCGGATCAACAATGGTAACCGGGCTATCCCTGTTGACATCATCGATATTATAGGCAAATACATCATCCAGGCGTGCACGAAAACTTCTAGAACTTTCTCCGGCCTTAAATTTAAGTAGAACCATGACGGTGACGGCCTCGCCCGCCCCTAAGTGCCCAGGTATATTGAATTCAACTTCTAAGGGATTGGTTGCGTTTGTTTCAGTTATCGTATAATCCACATAATTGATGTCTGAGGGTTTTGTTAACTCATCTTGTGCTGCTTCATGATCCATGACACCGACAATTTCAATCAGATCAAGAATCCCTTCTCTGGCAAGCAGACTGGTGTCCGTGCGGGCTAAAAATGTCAGTTGTATTTTTTCAAATATCAGACTGTCCTGATACCCCTCATTAGATATTTCAAAAGCCATTAATGGATGAAATTCTTCACCACGTGGAAAAGTATAACTATCAATCAAATCAGGTAACATTGTAACAACAATCTTCTTTTCGGCGACAGTAATGGGCAAGGAGATTACTCCTAATCCAGGCTCAACGACGATAAGGTCACCACTGTTTTCATCTTTTGGAAGCGTGGAAAACGTAAAATTCAAGAGCGCTGTTTTATTTTGTGAAGGAGCGCGAACAATAAAATCTTTAAAGCCCTCCGGTCCGATTTTATCAAATCGTGGTTCATAATCCTCGCCGAGCAATCTTTTTAAATCCATATTCTTCACTGAATAACTTATCATCGAGTTTAATCGTCCCTGTTCCTTCAATATTTGCGTATTCTAACTCTGTTGCAACGAGTTTATCAACAAATTCTGCCCAAACACGGACTTTTAGTGATTGTCCGTGAGATATGCGGCCAGCATCGCGAGCTGAATGTGGTTCTAATATCTCGGCGATCATTTTGATTCGGGGTTGGAGTTGGAGATAAAGCCTTTTTCCTTGAATAGTATTACTATATACCGGCTGATTCGTATTTCCGTCCGTTCCAACAATCTGAACGGACATACTATCCATCACCGGTCCTGTGTAGTCATTTGTGGAAGGCACGTGGACCTGCCAAACCACTTCATTATTTACCAAATCCGGAACGGATATTAATTGCATTTCACCGCTATTAAGCTCCTTTAAAGCTTTCCGGTAAAGTAAGGATCCCCAGAGCATCGATTAAATGATTCTCCGCATTTATAGAAACCCTAAACGTAAAGGTTTGTCCTGTCGAAACGGTATCCGGATACTGAGGATTGGATATTGTAATTCTGGCAGCTTGCTGAATATAAATGACCTGTGTCTTTATACTATCCTGGGTATAAGCTTGCTCATTCGTATTTTCATCTAAAGGAAATTCAGTCATCTGAACAGTCAGCTCAGAAGATTCATCAAATGATTTTTGAATCAGATCGGTAATTTCTGCAGATAATTCCCTTGTCTTCAGGCTGACCGGTTTCTGCATTCCGGCTTCCATCGGAGATGATCCCGACTCAAGTTTATAAGTTTCTAAAAATGCGCTAATTTTATTTTTTAAGGTCGTTTTAGAAGGAAGCAAATCATTGGTTCGTAAACGCCAGGAGACTGGTTCTCCAACATCATAAGTTTTTAACGTATCCTGACTACCAATAATTGAGACATAAGGTGAATTTTTCAGGACCACTTCTCCGGAACCTTCTGTTTTGGCCGTGCCTCCTTTATTTACAAGGACAACCAGATCGAAATCCTGATCCACCGATAATGTATCCCCGGTTCCGGTAAGTTTTGAAATATCTAATGACATATTCAAAGTAGCACGATCAACAACTTTTACAGCCAGGTCATTTGAATTAAGAATGATTTTATCTCCGCTGTTTTTATCAATTCCTTCCGCGACCACTCTTATATCTGACCAATCCCGGTCCCGGTCGGGTGCATAAACAGTCCATTCCGGAAATTCTCCGGCGGAGATATCAACCTTAAAATTATATTCACCAGTTAATTCAAACTCAAAGGGTAAGGACAGTTCTGCCATTTTGCCGGTCGGAGCAATAGAATTGTTATAGCCTATAGTCGCTTTTACAATAAATTGCTGTTCTGTCGATAAGATGCCATCCAGGGTGCCCGGTGGATCATCAAAATATACCGTAGCTGAAATCGCACCCTTGGGCTCATTGAGGACATGTACCTGATTATCAATAATATCAATAGCCTGCACCTCAGCATTAGTATTTATATCAATAGGTACATTCATCATTTCAAAGGTAATGTTTTCATAGATTTGCTGTGCCGAAACATTTGTAGCGCGTAATGTCCATACGGCAATAGAATCAGTAGAAGAAAAATTTCTTATGCTGTCTGAAAAAGGATTTGCAAATACAAAGTGGCTTTTAGGAAAATGGAGGACCAGGCTTCCAAGGCCGTTTTCTGTAAAGGCCGATTCACCAAGATTGGTGATTTGAGCCCGTACATCAAAGATTTGGTCAAGAGAAACGATGAGTGAATCAGAAAGAGAATCGCGGGAGAAAATTGCCGCATCAATTATAAGCTGGCTTGGCAGCTGATAGGTAATCACTTCATCGCGGTCATCGGGTTGCTCCGGTACAACTGGATTGCCAATCATATCTAACGCCGTATCGACTTTTGCGGTATAGATGATTGTTTCGTTTAGCGGATGGCTCAATGAAAAGTTTTGACTTTTCTGTACCCCGGGGGCAATATCGTTAAGCACGAGTTCTCTAACCAACTGCTGTGTATTGTTACGAATATGTATTCTCGCCATATCAATTCTATCTGCACCGGTATTTTCAACAGCAAGTCTCATGTTAAAATTTTGATTCACATTTACGGTGCCACCATTTGGTGCCAAAGATTCGAGGCTGACAATTTTAATTGATGCTGGTTTTATAACCTGCACCACATCGTTTTGGTTTTGTACCGTAGCCGACTCATACTCTACGGTGGGTGTACGTGTATCATTAAAGCTGACAATCGGGACGGGTTGGATAGCCCCTGTGGTCGCCGTCTGTATGAGGGCATAACTCACATCAAAACTGCGTACGGCACCGGCTTCTAAAGGAGCAGGAAATTCGGGTTCGATATCAGTCGCAATCCATTCGTTGGCTGGTATTGCCGCACCACCCACGATTCTGAAGTTATGATCAATATCACGTATATTAGCGTCTGATCCGCCTGTGTTACGAAGCTCGTAGGTTATGGTTATATCAGACTGACCCTGCCTGACCGTGTCCGGCCCTATCATGATCTTAGAAAATACCAGATTAGCCGGTTGGACAACCCGGAAGGCATCCTGAATTACTGAAATGGAATCATAGGGAAAACCATTGGTCAATTCCCCTTGTAAATGCCAGCGTACATCATAATCACCTGGTGATAATCCGGCAGAAAGATTCATTTGTTCAAATATGATCTCTGTTTCCTGACCACCGGTTAGGGTAAACTGGCTTATCAGATTTCTTGCGCCAATACTTGTGCCCAATATCTCTACAGACGACTGGTCTTTGTTGAGAACGATATTAGCCGATCCGGTGTTTAGAAACTTTAACCGCAAATGGATGCTTTCGCTGGGCACAACCGGACGAGGCCACAAACTACCAGCTACATATTCGGCTACACCAGATGAGAGCACATCAAATGAGCCGGATGGCTCTTCAGGTGTAATGACCAGGTTGCCATTGTCAAGACTGAGTCTGGCATAAATTTCAACTTCACCTAATTGTGCATTGGTGGGTACATCAAAGGTGAAGGTAAGTTCGCTTTGTAACCCGCTTTGCAAAACCGTCAGATCATCCGTGCGTTGCAAATTGGACACTGAAAATGTGGATCCACCCATTCTGAAGAAGATCGTCGTTTCCGGAAAATCATCAATGGGTAACGTGATCCCAACATTTAAGACATTCATTTTGGCAAGAACATTCTGATCTCCCTGCAGGATCTGATCTGTTCCGCTTGGACCAATGACCTGGATATTACCAATGGTGATACTTTGATCACCAATGGTTAATTCGCCTGGTGATGTAGTAAATGTTCCATTCATACTGCTATAACTTCCACTGCCCACCAACTGTATTTCCGGGGTATAAGCACCACCCGGAAAATCGGCATGCACCATTTCCGCATTCCATGTCAAAGTAATAGACATATTGTTAGCTGGCAATATGGAAGGTGATTGCAGCGTTGCTGTATAAGTATGACCACCCCCTGAAAACTCAATATTCGTTGATGAAATATTTAGAGGAACGGCAACATTGCCCGGATTTGAAATGGTTGTCGTAAAGGTAGCATCGGCACCGCGTTGCACAACTTTTGGATATAAACCCGGATCAGAAACATATCGGATACCATAAATTGTGAATTGATAAGGATCGAGACCGGTGACCGAAGTTTGTACCGTCGTCTGGTCTTCTTCACGAGGGGTTGTGTAGACAGTTTCAGCAAGCCCATTGGCATCGGTTACATCCGTAGCGTCTGACATTTGTGAGGCTGGAGAAAAGGACACTGTGGTACCAATAACGGCATTGCCATGCTGGTCGACGACTTTTACCTTAATCCACTGCGTACTTCCGGCTACGGTTGTACGCTCACCGGATAACCCGCCAGAATCGATGATCTGAGCAGCAACACCATTGGAGACATTTATGGTAGGTGTTTCTACTATAATACTACCCGTTTGAGCGCGGATAATACCCTGGGTTGGTGCTGAGGTCGGGCTAAAATTAAGTACTGCCCCGGTATAAGAAATATCATTGAGAGATCCAATGGAGGTCCAGTTGACCGATTCATCTTTAAGATAATTATCACCGGCATCATAACCAGCCGCATACAGGGTTAAGGTTTCATCGGCAGTCATATTGGTACCGCTGAATTCCACACCTCCACCATCAGGGGCGGTTCTGATTTTTATGTTTGTCAGAACACCTGGATCGATTGTTATAAGACCCGTGGCATCAATAAAATTACCAACCGTGGTCGTGGCCATAATGGTACCATTGGTATTGGCCGTTGAAGGCGTGAAAGTAAAGATTGAATCTAAATCATTTTGTGGATCCAGGGATGGGGTGGTTTGCCAGACGGCTTCTTCCAGGCCACGATAATTACCATATTGATCATAACCAGCGGCATAAACGGTAAGATCCTGTCCAACATTTAGTGTAAGCGGAGGAACTTCTATGCCACCAGCTCCGGGTGATGCATTGACTTTAACTGAAGCCAATGCCCCAGATGATACGGTAATGGTTCCGGTAGCATCGATTTCACCCTGATAGGATATGCGTATCGTTCCACTGGTCGGTGCCGTGCTGGGATTAAAAATACGTGATATTCCGGTTCCGTTCACGAGATCGAGTGTTCCCGTGCGTGACCAGGTTGCAGCAACATTGGAAATAAAATTATTATCGGCATCATAGCCGGCAGCATGGAATGTTCGTGACTCATCCGCCGTCATGGCAACTGATTGAACCTCTACACCATTTGAACCGCTGGCATCGTTGATGGCAACATGATCTAAGTGCACCCACATTTACGGTTATGGTACCGGTCTGATGGCTATTGGGTCCACTGGTAATACGTATGGTACCGCTGGTAGGGGCGGTGACCGGATCAAATACATAGTTGCTCGCCGTGGCGATCACATTATCGATCGTACCGGTTGAAGACCAGGAAACCGTATAATCCCCTAAATAGTTATTACTCGCATCATATCCCGCCGCATATAAGGGCATCGTATTGTCAGCATTAATGGTTGTATCACCAACGACAACACCACCACCCTCAGCCGCGGTTCGTATGCGCAGATAGGAGAGCTTCCCTATATCAACGTTAATCGTACCGGTTACATCGCTAAAAATGCCAATAATCAGCCTTTATAGTTCCTGAAGTGGGGGCTGTCAGCGGAGCAAACGCATAGAAAGTGCCCGTCCCACTTACCGGATCCAGATTCCCTGTGGAAGACCAGGTGGCATTGGCATCTTCTACAAAGTTTCCATCAAAGTCATACGCTTTGGCATAGAAGGTTATAGATTGCCCGGCATTGATGGTTATTTCGGTTGTGATTTCTGTGCCATCTTCATCTGTGATCAAAATTTCATTTGTCTTCCCCTACGGCAACGCTAACAGTTCCCGTAAAAGCATTAATCGTACCATTGGTGGCCCCAATCTTTCCGGAAGTCGGTGCTGTGACCGGATCAAAGGTATAACTGGTACCGTTCGCATTTACATAATCCAGGCTACCGGTAGAATACCAATCAACAACCTTATCACCCAGATAATTATTATTATTATCATAACCTGCGGCATAAAGAATAAGGGTGTCGTCGGCGGTTATGGCCGTATCAGAATAGACCACACCATTGCCGTTAGCCTGTGTCCGGAGTCTCAGATAGGTTAAGGTTCCTGAGGTAACCTCTATGTTACCAGTGGGATCACTAAATCCACCACCCGTGGCTATGATCGTACCGGAAGATGGGGCGGTTAAGGGCGTAAAGGTAATTGATGTACTATTCCCGCTAACCGGATCAAGAGTAGCCCGTTTTTGACCAGGTTGCCGTAATGGCTTCGCGATAATTACCATCACTGTCATAGCCCGAGGCAAACAGATCTAGAGCCTCTCCGGCTTCTAATGTTTTATTTCCAATTTCCACGCCGGAAGCACCAGGAGCATCGTTGACACGAATTTCACTGCGAGCACCCACGGCCACCGTGATATCTCCGGTAAAATCAGATAATCCACCCGTCTGGGCGCCAATTTGTCCACTTGTCGGCGCCTTTACCGGTTGGAAGGTGTACGTGGAGCCCACTGCCGTGATCTGGTCTAAGGTCCCAGTGGAGAACCAGGAAACGGTTACATCCTGGAAGAAAATATTATCGGAATTATAACCGGCCGCATAGAGGACGATTTGATCATCGGCGGTAATATTGGCCACTCCGAATTCAGCACCCCCACCACCAGGGGCATTCCGGATAATGATATGATCAAGTTCCCCCTCTACAACATTAATGGTACCGCTATCATCGGTATGTCCAAGATATGTGGCCACAATCGTACCGGAAGTAGCGGGTGTTTGGGGGGCAAAGGTGTAGCCCGAGCCGGTATGGCTTACCGGATCCAGGTTTCCGGTTTTTGACCAGACCGCATTTACCTCACCGATAAAATTATTATCCGCATCAAAGCCCACCGAATATAAGGGTGATGGACTGATCTGTGGTGATGTTAATGGCGCCATTAAAGGGCTCCCCACTGGCATCGGGTGTTGTATTGACGGAAATGCTGTTTAAAGCACCGACTGTTACCGAAATTGTCCCGGTGGCATCATTTATATTGCCAACGGAGGCGGTTACGGATCCGGAGGTAGGGGCGATTTCCGGCCTGAATGTATAACTGGCTGTCCCGGATACATCCCCGCCATCAAGTGTTCCGGTGAGGGTCCAGTTAACAATCTGATTGCCAAGAGAATTATCCTGCGCATCATAGCCGGCCGCATAGAAGATCAACTGATCATCGGCTGTTAAGGTTCGATTTATGATCTCCACACCAAGGGAATCACGAATAATAATATGATTCCAGATCACCACCGGTCACATTAATCGTACCGGTTGTATAACTATCACCGGAAACATTGGCCGTCAGGGTACCTGATACAGGTACTGTCGGCGCAAACAGGATCGATGCTGCCGGGCCACCACTGATACCCAGAGTTCCCGTTGAGGTCCAGATAGCAGCAGGTTCATCCTGCCTGAAATTTCCATCGGCATCATAGCCGGCTGCCCAGAAGGTCTGCGTTTGATCGGTACTCATGGGAAAGATCGTAACCAAATCCCCATCTCCGTTTGATTCGGTCCTGATCTCCAGGCCATCAAGCGCCCCTGTAGTAACGGTAATCGTACCGGTTGTGGTACTGTGACTGGTTCCTAATCTGGCAACAATCGCACCGGCAGTAGGGGCCAGGACCGGACTAAAGGCATAGGACGTACTGGTTTGCGGAGAACCATCCAGGGTTCCGGTTACCGACCAGTCCACATTTTGATCGGCAATAAAGTTATTGTCTGGCATCATAGGCAGCGGCATAAACGGTGAGAACGTCATCAGCAGTCATGGGGTAATCTGTGACTTCGCTTCCGGTCCCCCCTGCCCCATCACGGATCTTTAAATAGGATATGGTACCCGATGTGACTTCAATTAAACCTGTGGTATGAAAAACAGTCCCGACTGTAGCGGTGAGTGTGCCGCTTACCAGTGCGGTAGGATCAAACAGGATTGAACTGCCAGTACCAGAAATACCAAGCGTACCAGTCGAAGTCCAAACCGTCGCTGTTTCATCACCACGATAATTATTATCGGCATCATACCCGGCTGCCCAGAAAGTCACACTTTCATCGGTGTCATAATTAAATCGGTGACAATGTCACCGCTTTCATTTGCACCGGTACGGATGACGATATCATCAAGGGCGCCAACGGTGACAGTTAAGACTCCGGTGGCATCTTCTACGCCTCCAACGGTTGCTGTAAAAGTTCCAGCCCCGGGGACAGCAGGATTAAATACATAGTTAGCACCGCTACTACCGGATACACCAAGGGTACCCGAGACTGTCCAGGTAACATTCAGGTCACCCAAATAATTATCATCACTATCATATCCGGCGGCATAGAGGGTTATGGAATTATCAGTGGTAAGTGAGCGGTTATCAACAGCGTTTCCACCGTTATTCGGAGCATCACGAATGATCAGATAATCCAGAGGTCTCCTGAGTTGACGTCGATTGTACCGGTTGTATAAAAGATCCCGCCAATTGTAGCGGTTAGTGTACCTGAAATAGGTGCCGTAGGTGTAAAGACGATTGATTGGCCAGATCCACTAATTCCCAAGGTAGAGGTCCAAACTGTCGCAGCTTCATCACCGCGATAATTACCATCGGCATCATACCCCGCCGACCAGAATTCCTGGGTATCGTCGGTGGTCATGGTCATCGTCATCCACTACCGCCACCAGCTCCATTGGCAGCGTCTCGGATACGTAGTTCATCTAGAATACCTACGGAGATACTAATCATACCGGTCGCATCGACAATTCCGCCGGTTTCCGCTTCAATCGTTCCGGAAGCGGGGGCCACATTGGGATTAAAGGCAAAACTGGTACCAGAACTGCCACTCCCGCCAAGTGTTCCGGTAATACTCCAGGTCACATCCTGATCACCAAGGTAATTATCGGCGGCGTCATAACCAGCCGCATAAAGGGTGAGGGAATTATCTGTTGTAAGGGCACGTGTCGTGACAATGCTGCCCCCTTCATTGGGTCCGTCACGGATAACCAGATAGTCCAGACCGCCGGAAGAAATCGTTACCGATGGCTGGACAGCGGGAGCAGTAACACCACTCGTGATCCAATTCAGCATCAGCGATGCCGGCATAAGGATAGGATCCGACGGAGACATCAGGGACGCTCTGGTTAAATTCTATAACAACCGAATCTTTGACATCAAAGTGGGAGGTCTGGACGATCAGAGAATCATTTGTACCATTATAACTCCAGGTTGCACGACCGGCCTGATCCGGTTTAGAGGTTGAATATTGCAGCAAAGCATCGGTGTTATTGATCTTGACCCGTATAACAGACGGAAAATTGGAAAAAGGGCTTTTTATGGCAATACGATCCAGCTTTCCAAGCCCGGCAGCGCCAGAAGGATCAATATTATCTATCGTGTATTTAAACGTCTCAAAACCGCCGATGATTGCAGTTGCCGGAGAGATGCTGGCGTCCAACACCACTAATGGAACTGTTATGAAAAAGAATCGCATCCCCGGAAGATACGCTTCCGGATTGATTTACGCTATATTGATTTCCTAATATTGTGCTTGCTTTTATACCGATGGTCGCACTGGCCCCCCCGAGGTACGCTGCCCCGACGGTCTGATATTGAAATTTTATCAGGTGGCTATGTTCATAAAGGATGACTTGAAAATTTATTTCACCGGAGGCATTAATCACCTGCCACTCGACTATAAACTGTCGATTAGGAGTAGTTCCAATGGTTTTATAATAGACCCCGCCGCTGTTACCCGGGGTACTTTCCAGATCATCCCAGTAGACGGCAAGGGCATGATTTGGGCCGCCACCATCGGGAATCGTATCATTGATCGCATAGGTGGTATCACCCGGATTGACAAAACTGATCCAGCCATTGGAAGAAATGTAAATCTGACTGCGGTTGGTGCCGTAAAAGGGGAAATTGAACGGCAGCGATATGGCCGGACTCAGGCTATCATTAAAAGAAGAACCAAAAACACTCGTTTCCCCCTGCAGATCGATCCAGTTATAATCGATAGCTACCGTACCATCGGCATCGGTCCACATATATCCATACTATCCGCACTTCCCTGGTCGGCAAATACCAATACCGGTAGGAATAGAAGAGAGTAAAGTATTTTTAAGTGTCTTGTCATTCGTTCTTGTTGGTTATTTAAGATCAAAGATTAAAGATGAAAGTGAGATAAAATAAGTTCATCAGTAATTTTCTCTTTCTTTATCATTAGTTTTCTTAATTTCTTTAATCTTTAATCTTACTATTTTGGTGTTACTTTGCGGTTATCGTTTTCTTATTCTCCACTTAGCAAAATTGCCGGTATTACCACCGCTTGTTTAGCCTGTTCATTTCCAAGAGAAAGGATTAAGAGTATTTTTAAGTGTTTTGTCATAAATTAATGTGAATTTTTTTTTACCGCAAAGACGCAAATCCCGATAATTACATCTCCATCCTGTCGACATATCGGGATAAAATCATCCAGGATTTCAGAAGCGCTAAGCACGCAACGTTTTTTATTATTTTTTTTGTTCTCGGCTTTAAAATTATAATCGCTTTTTAGTTATAACTTTTATTTGTATAAAATTGATTATATAAACTAGTTATTTAGAATTAGCAAAATCTAAAACCCTAAATTTTTTCTTTGCGAACTTTGCGCCTTCTTTGCGTCTTTGCGGTTAGATTTCTTATTCACCACTAAGCAAAATTGCCGGTATTACCACCGCTTGTATAGCCTGTTCATTTCCAAGAGAAAAGATGCCTATAGCCGATTCCGCGTTTAGCTGTTTCCTGTTCAGAGCAGTCATCGCTTTTATGGACACCTGGTCACCAGACGATAATTGATTCGGATTAAAGCCAAAAACAAGTCCATCATCTGAAAAGCTCCAGGATACAACCGAATCCACCTCAGCGACAGACTCAGAATTCTGCAGCCATAGTTGGCTTTGGTTTATGGCAACGGAAAGTGGTATCAAGCGCAAACCGTTTGGCAATGACAGGCTAAATCCCGTTCCAATATCATCAATTATATCTATGATAATCGTTGTTTCCCAATTTGCCTCAGAACCCGTTTTTTTTTCAGCGCTCATTTGCATGATATTTTGCTGAGCAAACAGGAAATGTGCAGAAAAGGCAATAAGTACAATTATTTTTTTCATCAAAAAAACTCTAACTAGTTATATTTTATAGATATAAGCACCATAATTTTATAGAAATGGTCCTAAAATACGTGGAGCACGGAAAAAAGAGTGACTAAAGATAGTCAACCCTTTAATTTAAAAAGCTGATATTCGTCACAAATTCTTAAGAAAAAAGATAAAAGGAAAACAATAGTAATTTGTAATTAGGAATTGGGAATCTATAGATCTTTTTTCTTTTGTCTTTTTTCTTTTTTCTTATATAGGGGCGATTGAGCAGATTAATTATAAGGCGGGATACGATACAATGCAAGAACATATTTAAGAGAATAGGGAAAATTAAGGTAAAAGGGAAAAGAGAAAAGTCAACAGCGTTGAGAGTAAAGAGTAGAGAGTAGAAATGAAGATGTAAAGGCGTAAAAAAAAGACAAAAGAAAATAGACGATTGTTCTATGCTTCTTTTGTCTTAGTTCTTTTGTCTTTTGTTTAACTGGCGGAGAGGGTGGGATTCGAACCCACGATAGGATTTTGTCCTATACTCGCTTAGCAGGCGAGCGCCTTCAGCCGACTCGGCCACCTCTCCATTCTAATTGTCAATTGATAATTATAAAGCCTTTAAATTTACTGATATAACATTATTGAGTCAAGCACGATGACAGGGATTATATCGGCGGCTTATTTCAATCATTTTGTATTTTGTGTTAATTTATCTCACGCAGCGCCGCAGCGACCGCAACGTATTTTAAGAAAAGTGACAAAAGAAAAAAGACAAAAATGGCCCCTGAATCACACGGATTAATATGAATCAATGAGAAACAGAATGTATTTTAGCATTCCCAGCTTAGCGTGAAGATTATTCTATTTAAAAATCCAAAATTTAGAGAACTTTGTGATCTTTGTGCCTACTTTGTGTACTTTGTGGTAAAATATGGAACAAGGCAAATCAATGAAAATTCGATTTTACCAAGATCATGACTTTGATCAGGTATTAAATCTTTTTAATGAAAACTCCGATTTTGACCAACTAACACAATCTTTGTTAGAGGAAAAACTAACCGGTGATCCCTTTTATGATCAACAGACCACCTTTGTTGCCGAAATGGATAACAAGATTGTTGGTTTTATGCAAGGCGTTCAGCGGGAACTGCCCACAGAAAAGATCGGTTATATAAAATTAATGGTGGTGGATAAAGGTTTCAGGCGGCAGGGAATTGCCAGGGCGATGTATGAGAAATTGGAAGAAGATTTTCAGGGAAAGAAAAATGGATAAGGTGCGCATCTATGATACGCCCTTCAATTACTGGATGCCGGGAATCGATCCGCGTTACACGGCAGCCCTTATGTTTTGCCTGGAAAATGGGATTTGAACGATTCACCGATACGACAAATATGGGGGTGGATTTGCAAGCAAAGGACTGGAGAACAAAGATTAAAGAAGAAAGATTAAAGATAAATCCCGAAAAAATCGTCGATCTCCTATCGACAAATCGGGATGAAATCATCCATGATTTCAAGAGCCAAAGTAGGACTAAACAACATATAAACGGTAATATATTGATTAGACGGGCGGGGGAGGAGGATAAGGAGAGTTTATTGGTGTTTATTGATGAACATTTTGCGCTATGGCGAAGAGAGATCGAGACTTCCTATAAAAATACCCCCATATCAAACCATATTGCGATACATGAAGGAAAGGTAAAGGCTTTTTCGGCTTATAATACCAATAATTTTGGGACGGGATGGTTTGGGCCCATGGGGACACATCCGGATCTGCGCGGTTTGGGGATTGGGGAAATTTTGCTTAAGAGATGTTTACAGGATATGAAAGAGGAAGGATTGGAATCTGCCACAATTCCCTGGGTGGCACCGATTGCTTTTTATTCACATTATTGCCATGCGGTGGTGGAGCGGGTTTTCTGGCGGTTCGAGAAGGCGATTGCTTGATGAGAGGTTGTTATTAAACACAAAGTACGCAAAGGAGGCGCAAAGTACACAAAGAAAGAATTTATGGTTTTGGAATTTGCTTATCCAAGATCTGAGACAATAACTTAATTTTGGGTTCACTAAGATCTAAAACCTTAAAAAATCTTTTCTTTGTGGACTTTGCGTCTTCTTAGTGTCCTTTGTGTTTGGCTTATAAACTAACACAAGCCGCTAATGTAAGTTGCATACCAATAGCCAAGCGGTGATTGAAAGGGTTTTTTGGCGGTTCGAGAAGGATCTTGCTTGATGAGAGGTTGTTATTAAACACAAAGTACGCAAAGGAGGCGCAAAGTACACAAAGAAAGAATTTATGGTTTTGGAATTTGCTTATCCAAGATCTGAGACAATAACTTAATTTTGGGTTCACTAAGATCTAAAACCTTAAAAAATCTTTTCTTTGTGGACTTTGCGTCTTCTTAGTGTCCTTTGTGTTTGGCTTATAAACTGACGCCAGCCGCTAATGTAAGTTGCAAACCAATAGCAAAGCGCCAGCCCTTCTCCGGGTTGATACGGTTGGAATAATGATTAGCTTCCTTGAGGTATTTGGCCCGGGCCCAGAACTGAAACCAGTGGTTCATGAAATACTGGACCTTGAAAGTATTAACCACATTGTTCGTCACCGGTTCTACCGGAAATTCCTCCTTACCCAAAGTAAACAGATCATCAAGTTCTACATTCCCGTAGCGGCCCACAACCAGATCATTGCTGATATAAAATGGAAACCAGGTCCATAAACCAAATTTAAATCGAATTTCTTCACTGCTCGCCACCGGATAGCCCAAACCCAACTGGCGGTAGTGATAATTTTCATAGGTATTCCGGGATTGGTACATGCGGTTGGAGATGCGTACATAGTCTAACTGCAGATTAAGTCCCGGCATAAGCAGGTCACCGCTGCGCGCTGAGAATAAAAATCCCAGACGATCGGGATGCGCGGCACGATCGTCCTGACCGGGTTCATTGTTTACAATAATATCATCAATCTGAAACTGGGTATAGAGGGTAACCTTTTGATGGGGTTTGTAGAAGATATCCAGATTCCAGCGTCCGTTCATTTGTTTGCGGTCATTACGCTGGATACCGTAGTAAAAGTTCATCGGATTAAAAAAGGCTATCTCAATA
>CAWCNS010000015.1:0-30827 GCA_963796965.1 Calditrichia bacterium | reverse complement strand
AAAGGTGGCTGTATCACTCCAGTTTGAAACTTTCCCATTAACCTCCCAAACCCTGACACGCCAGTAGTATTTAGTAAACGATTGTAACCCATCCCCATCATATTTAATACTAAAGGTTTGATCGCCGTTTTCTTTGCCGCTATCCCAGACGTTGCCCTCATTTTTTTGTATACTTTTCGGGTCATCACTAACAATAACCTGCCAGGCTGTCTGTCCCTGGCTATTTTGTGTTGAAACAAGCTCCCAACTGAAGCAGGGAGATGGTCTGGCAACAACTGCCTCTTTCATATACTCACATTTTAAATTCTGTACGGTGGTTTCTGTCGTGATTTCATCCATACAACCTGCAGACAGGGAGAACATAAAAATAGCCATCATGTTAATTATCCATTTCATAATTATATCTTTTCGGTTATAGAATTAATCGTCTCTTAAAATTTAGGTTGGCAAATTGTTACGTCAATAAATATAGATAAAATATGGCTATTGTGTGTGAAATATTTTTTAAATTACATTTCTTGCAAAAGATTTTAAATGAAGTAAGCGTCTAAATTAAAAGAACATAAAATTCCAGAAATTTTAATTGCAGGCATTAATGTCGTTACGGATAGATTTTAAATCTATAGTTGAAACCCATCAGGAGAAAGTACGCAATACCTGTTTCCGTTTTTTAAAAAATCCGGAAGATGCCGACGATGTGGCTCAGGAAGTATTTATTCAGGTATATGAATCGCTGGAGCATTTCAGTGAAGATGCGGAATTATCAACCTGGATCTATCGCATTGCTGTAAACAAATCGCTGGATTTTATTCGCAAAAAGAAACGTAAAAAACGATTGGCGCAACTTACTTCTTTGTTTGGTTTCAATGAAGAAAAAGAGGAAATTGTTATTCCAGCCGATGGCAATCCGCAACAGGACCTGGAAGACAAGGAACGCAAACAGATCCTGGATTCAGCCATTGACGAACTTCCTGAAAATCAAAAAACAGTCATTACACTAAGTAAAATCGAAGGATTCAGTAATAAAGAAATTGCCAAAATTATGGAATTGTCTCTTTCAGCGGTTGAGGCGCTGATGCATCGGGCTAAGAAAAATCTACATAAATTATTATATGACCATTTTGAAAAACAATTTTAATCATCGCAAGTTTTGGATCAAAATATCGTCCAAAAAATTGAGGAGATAAAAATGAACAAAAAAGATACAATTGAACAGGAAATTCAAAAAACATTGGATCAGATTGAGAATACCGAGAATCTCCCGCCTAATCCCTATTTTTATACCCGTGTTCAGGCCAGATTAGAGGAGAGACGGAAAAAGCAGAACGTGTTCTCTGCAATTTTAAGACCGGCTCTACTTACTGCTTTAGTGGCCATTAATCTGAGCACAGCTGATTTGGTACTTAAGCGGAACGAGTCAGACTGAGCAGTTTGAAACACGTCAGGAATTAGTTGAGATTCTGGCCAGCGATCTTAAACTGGACAACAATCAAAGCAACATACTTGATATTAAATAGGAATACTATTATGGATATTTTTAAACAAAACCGCTATTTGTGGATTGCAGTTATTATTCTGCTCATTATGAACTTCGCGGCATTAACACTTTTATGGCTGGGAAGACCAGAAGGCAGAAGACCGCAAACTGGTCGCCCACACCCTGTCGAAGAAAAAAAGAGAACCGAAAAAATGCTACAGAAGGAACTGGGCTTTGACAAAATGCAGATCGAACAATATTTAACGATGCGCCAGGAACACCATAAACAATCTCAGCTGTTAAATAATGAGATCCGGCAGGTAAAAAAACAAATGTTTGATGAAGTTTTAGAGGATAGTCCGCAACCGCAACTTTCCGATTCTTTATTAAGACTGATCCAGGAAAAACAGGCCGATCTCGAACAAGTAACATTCCAACATTTTTTGGACCTGAAGAAATTATGCAAACCGGAACAACGGGATAAGCTAAAACTACTTATGCGTGAAGTATTTCGACAGAAATCCGGATCCCGTGATGACGGTGCACCTCCACCACCTCCTCCTGCTGAGGGAGATCAACCCTAGCAAACAAATAAATTCTTTTGAGTAACAATGGCCCTTTATCCCTACCGGATAAAGGGTTTTTTGTTTTTATATCTTCACAAACTTTGATAGAGATACATCCCACCGCAAGTTTTTTCTAAAGAAAACGTCTTAAGTAATAGAACGACTAAATACGATATCATAATCGAGGAGATTATAATGAAAAGAAAAAGAATTACACTAACAATATTAATACTCATCATCTTGATTGTCTCAAGTATGGCATATCTTCTAAATGCAAGTGCTGAGAGCGGATACATTTTTGAAACTGTAAAAGTAAAAAAAGGATCTGTAAACAATACAATCACTGCTACCGGGACATTAGAGGCCACCAATACGGTTATAGTGGGAACCCAGGTATCGGGTGTGATTGAAAAGCTATATGTAGATTTTAATTCAAAAGTAAAAAAGGGACAATTGATTGCAGAACTTGATAAATCGACCTTGCAATCAAGTTTAGAAAATGCTGAAGCTGACTTATATAACGCACAGGCTGAATTCGATTATCAAAAGGCTAATTTTGAACGCGTTGAGGCGTTTTTTAAAAAAGATCTGGTATCCGAAAGCGACCACGATCTGTCAAAATATAACTTTAAAAAAAGCGAAGCAGGATTAAAATCGGCTAATGCCAATTTAAACAGGGCCGAGCAAAATTTAAGTTATGCCAAGATCTATTCACCCATCAATGGTATTGTGCTTAACCGCGCGGTTGAGGAAGGACAAACGGTTGCCGCAAGCTTGAACACACCCGAACTTTTTACTATCACTAATGACCTTTCGGAAATGCAGGTTGAAGCAGATGTAGATGAAGCGGATATCGGGATGGTAAAAGAGGGCCAGCGCGTAGAATTTACGGTTGATGCTTTTCCCGAAGAAACCTTTTCCGGTGAAGTTACCGAAGTGAGGCTGCAGCCGACCGAAACACAAAATGTTATTACGTATACTGTAATTGTGGCCGCCAAAAATCCAGATATAAAGTTAAAACCAGGTATGACAGCCAGTATTACCGGTTACGTAGAAGAAGTAAATGATGTCTTGGTTTTGGCCGGTAAAGCAACACGATTTACCCCGGATCGTGAACAAATGATGGATTATTTCAGCAGCCTTCCTGAAAGTGAACGACCAGAACGTCAACCTGGTAAACGTCCGGACCAAACGGCAGAACAAGCTGAAGTTCCACAAGGGGCGGAGATGCCTGATAACATGAAACGTGTATGGGTAAAAGATGGGGCAACTATAAAACCAGTTGCGATTGAAACCGGTGTAACCGATGGTGTAAACATTGAAATTATTTCTGGATTGAATGAAGGTGATCAGGTCATTACTTCCATAGAAATGGGTAGTACAATTAGCTCGGATTATGAGGAGAGCGAAGAAACACAAAAAAGTCCATTTGTTCAGGAACGTCCGGGTCGCCCTGGAGGTGGCAGATAGTAAATTAATAGTTAAGAGATTATAACTTTGTAAAATTAGAAATCTAAGAAAAATGAAAAATAATAAAATAATTGAGATACAGAATCTTCAAAAAGATTACCAGGTAGGAGCTGAAACAGTCAGCGCACTGCGAGGTGTTAATCTTACAATAAATGCAGGGGAATTTGTAGCGATTATGGGTGCCAGCGGATCAGGTAAATCGACCCTGCTGAACATACTCGGCTGTCTTGATAAACCAACAGTTGGGGATTATTGGCTTGATGGTAAAAACGTAAAGTCGTTAAAAAAAAATCAATTGGCCGATATACGTAATACCAAATTGGGATTTGTGTTTCAGTCATATAATCTTTTACCGCGAACCACTGCTCTGGAAAACGTAGAACTACCTTTGTTATACAACCCTGACATAACCAATAAACTGCGCCGTGAGAAAGCAGAGTATGCTCTGGAGGCAGTTGGTTTGGCAGATCGGATGAAACACCTTTCCAATCAAATGTCCGGTGGGCAGCAGCAACGTGTTGCCATCGCCCGTTCCCTGGTTAATGATCCTGTAATCATTCTGGCCGATGAAGCAACTGGTAACCTTGATACCAGGACTTCTTATGAGATTATGGCCCTATTCCAGGAGTTAAATGACAAAGGCATAACCATCGGATTTGTGACTCATGAGCCTGACATTGCAGCTTTTACAAAAAGAAATGTTGTGTTTCGTGATGGCAGGATAATCAAAGATATTCATATAAATAAAATAACAAACGCGGTGGATGCGCTTGAGCAATTGAAAGATGAAGATGCACTACTTGATGAATTCGTGGATGTATGCGTCGCATAAATAACATATTTATGAGTGAATGAATTTATTATTTAAACAAAAAAAAGAGCAAGAAAATGAAAATATTAACCTTAATAAAAATTGCCATGGCAGCCATAAAAAGAAACAAAACACGCTCGTTTCTCACAATGTTAGGAATTATTATCGGTGTAGCATCCGTGATTTCTATGCTTGCCATTGGTGAAGGATCTAATGCCAGCATAAAATCACAAATATCCACTATGGGTACAAATCTTGTTCATATCCAGCCCGCCAGCAGAAACAGTGGCGGGGTTCAACGCAGCAGGGAGATGTCACAAACCCTGGTTGTTTCAGATGTTGATTTCATCAGAGAAAACTGCGATTTAATTAAGGCCGTATCTCCCGAAGTTGATGGCTCCGGTCAGGCAATCTTTGGCGCAAAAAACTGGCCCACTCAAATACTTAGCGGAAATGAGGATTATACGTTCATAAAAAAATATGAAGTTGCCAGCGGCCGTACGTTTTCACTACAGGAAATAAAAAGCGCAGCAAAAGTATGTCTGCTTGGACAAACAGTGGTAGACAATATCTTTAGTGATGATATTGATCCCATTGGGCAAACCATCCGCTTTGAAAAGATACCATTTAAAGTTATTGGCATTTTGGAAGAAAAAGGTGAAAATACATTCGGGCAGGATCAGGATGACATCATACTGGCGCCTTACACCACAGTCATGAAAAGAGTTATCCGCCAAACGCATCTGCGTGCAATTGTTATGTCTGCAGTATCAGAAGACCAAATCGATGCTGCGACCATCCAAATTGAGGAAGCGATGCGCCTTTCGCATAAATTGAAGGATAGTGAAGAAAATGATTTTGAAATTCGGACTCAGCAGGAGTTGATCAGCACTTTTGGTTCTATATCGGAAATGATGTTGGTGCTGCTTGGTTCCATCGCAGCCATATCTTTGGTTGTCGGGGGCATTGGTATCATGAATATCATGTATGTATCTGTAACCGAGCGTACCCGTGAAATCGGACTACGCCTGGCGGTTGGAGGTAAAGGAAAAGATATTTTAAAGCAATTCCTTTTAGAAGCGATATTGCTAAGTGTATTGGGAGGTATTATTGGGGTGGCTGTGGGTATACTTGCCTCAAATACCGTTGAAAATCTAATGGCCTGGCCGGTACTTATAACAACAAATTCAATACTGCTATCTTTTCTGTTCTGCTCATTTATTGGTGTGTTTTTCGGCTGGTACCCGGCGCGTAAAGCAGCAGCGCAGGATCCTATAGAAGCGCTAAGGCATGAATAAAAACCACAAACAGATATTCTGAAGTGCCACCTTTCCTCAAAAAACTTGTGACATCCTTTAATACTACAAGTCCTTCATTAATTGAAATGAAGGGCTTTTTTTTACAAGAATCAGATATCCTGTTTAGCAAAAAATTAATAGACACCCGCAAGTTTTTTTTTCAGACCACGTCTTAATTATTAGATACTGATAAGAAGTTTGTCAGCGCTAAATTATACTAATAAAAAGGTAGACAAGGTTGAAAAAAAATCGTCTTATTCTGATCACCACCGCTTTTATTCTGACTTTATTAGCTTTGTTCTTTTTACCTGTCAAAGTTCCCTACACAATAGATAGTGTGGCAAAAATGTTGCCTGCCCATCGCTGGGTTTTATTGCGCGGAAATGACGGTGAGATTATAACGAATACAGAGAACTTAGTCAGCGGAATAAATAATTCCTACCAGCTCACCTCATTTGAGAGAGGAGAATCCATAATTTTGAACCTGGATCCGAAGCTGAAGCAATGGTGATATAGTACCAAAAGGAGATACGCTCGGTATTATTTATTCAAGCGCCCAGCATGCAAGCCTTATCCAACTGAATGGTGAATTGCACATATTAACAGCCGCTCTTAAAACAGGCATGAGCGGTGATAAAAAAACGGAAGTACGGGAAGCAGAGCAGAGGCTCGCTGTGGCAAAATCGGAAGTCAACAAGCAGATAAAAATTGTTAACCGCCTTAAAGAATTGTATTTAAAAGATATTATCGCCAGGGAAAAATACGAAACAGCAGCTGATGAATTAAAGATTCTGGAAAAGGCTGTAAATGTTCGTCAGGCTGAACTTGAATCTGGTTTGAGTGGTAAAAAGGATGAAGAAATAAACCAATTAAAAGAAAATATTAGTGCTGTTAAAAACAGAATTTCCTTTTTACAGCAACAAGTGGACTCGCGGAATTTAATTATTGCACCATTTGATGGTCGAATTGACCGGTCATTTTCAAATGATACACTTCTGATATTGTCAAATTTCGATTCGGGAATTGCCTGTATTCCGGTTCCTCTGGAACAAGCTTACTTTATCCCTAATGGTGGAAATGTGTCTTTTGATTCACCTAACCTTACATCTCAATGGGCAGGAGAAATCCAGATAAAACAACCGGTGATGCAACTCATAGGCGGGAAACAGTGCATTATTGTTCTGGCGACTTTTAATCCGATATCAAATGATTTTATTTCAGGATTGCTGGCACCGGTCAAAATCAACTGTGGCTCCATTTCTCTCTCTGCCTACCTGAAACGAAATATTTTAAATTAGGATAAACCGATGAATTCGAGATATGAATATAAATATTTAGTCCCCAATAATCTTGTTGAGAAACTACGGGCAGAACTGAATCCGTTTATGAGATTAGATGATTATGCTCATAAACATATGGACGGGCAGTATACGGTTAGGAGCATCTATTACGATTCACCCCAGTTTGCATGCTACAATGAAAAAATTGCTGGTATCCAAATTAGAAATAAGTTTCGAATCAGAGGATATGATCATTGTTCAAAAGAAAGTATAGCCTTTCTTGAAATAAAACATAAAAATACAAACTGCATATCAAAAAGCCGGGCTCCGCTCTATTACACAAATGTTGCAAGAATGCTGAACACGAGTCGTGTTGATGATTTTATACTATCATTTAGTGGAAACGGCGTTGAAAAAAAATATGCCAGGAAATTCCTCTATTATTATTACTTAAAGAATTTACGTCCGGCAGTTTTGGTTATTTATGATCGTGAAGCTTTTTTGGGAAAATTTGATTCTACCCTGAGACTAACATTTGATAAGAACCTGCGCAGTGCCATTTATCCAGAGCTAAACCAGCTTTATGAAGAAGACAGGGTAAAATCTACATTGGCTAACCACTTCATTTTTGAAGTAAAATTTTATGGAAGCCTGCCAGCCTGGATTAAATCGCTCATAGGCAAGTATAAGTTAGAGCGAAGAGCGCTATCAAAATACACCCTGTCATTGGAAAGTCATAAAGAGTTTAATAATCAACACTATGCCAGGCATAACATGATTAAAAGCAGGGAGCAATGTAATGTTTAATGAATTGAATAGTATGAACTTATTTCCTGCATCTCTATTTGAGATTATGACAAATATTATTGTTGCTTTGTGTTGTGGCCTTTATATCGCTTATATCTATCGCAAATCTTACCGTGGCGCAGGGTATTCCTCCGCTTTTGTCAGTTCGATGATTATTCTTACGATGATCACCGCCATTGTCATCATGGTCATAGGTAATAATCTGGCCCGTGCATTTGGGCTTGTTGGTGCCATGTCGATCATTCGCTTCAGGACAGCTGTTAAGGATACACAGGATATTGTTTTTATCTTTTTTGCTTTGGCCATCGGCATGGCCTCGGGTGTGGGGTATTATAAAATAGCTGTCTTTGGATCGGTGTTTGTTGGGATAATTATTATGTTGCTGACAAAATCAAATATTACGTCTATCCGGCAAGATGATTACTTGCTGCAATTCTCTTTTCAGCCGAATGGTGAACCCTCCCCACCCTACATCCCAATCCTGGAAAAATATTGCCGGCGGCATAATATAATCAATGTAAAAACCATTGAAGAGCAAAACCTGATGGAATTGTCCTATTATGTCAAATTGAAAAAGAAAGAAAAGAATCCTGAGTTTATAAGCGCATTGGATGGCACGGCTGGTGTTAAAAATATTAACCTGTTTTTTGATGAAGAACAGATTTAAATATAGAAAACGCGTTTAACAATCGATTAATTAAATCGCAATGTCAAAAATTCTATGAAAAATAGGATAAAACCATAGAGATTTATTCTATGAACTCTTAGAAAATAATTTATAGTAAAAACCTGAATATTTTTTAAACGCAGAGCGCGCGGAGGGCGCAGAGAGAATATTTTTTAGATATGTGTTTACTCCTAACGTCATGCCGAATTCATTTCGGCATCTATAAGTTCAATAAAAACAAGAGATCCTGAAACAAGTTCAGGATGACAGATTTGGTCTTTTCCATTTTTAGAGTGAACTCAGATATAAAATATTTAAAACCTCTGCGGAACTCGGCGTTCTCAGCGCCCTCTGCGTTTAATAATGTTTTGTATCAGTAACCTCATGATATATTTTTGACATAACCAAATTACTTTAAAGGAGACAAAAATGATTAACAAATTATTATCATTCATGATCATTACTTTACTAATAGCCGGATGTGAAGAAACAACCACAAATATTATGGAAAGTCAGCCGATCGTGGATACGGATATTGAAATTCCTGATTGGACGGGAGCCACTCACAGCAAAAGCGCTGACCTTAATTATGACCTGGTTTTTCCCCAGGATCAGGTGAATCGTATAGACCTGGTAATAGATAATGACAACTGGCAGGTAATGCTGGAGGATATGACTCAAAACTATGGAAGTTTTGGATCCTCCGGCGGCCGGCCACCAGAAGCAGGAGAATCCGGCGATAATCCGATTTATGTACCCTGTTCTGTTTTTTTCGGGGACATCGAATGGTACCAGGTTGGCCTACGTTTCAAAGGAAATTCCAGCCTGCAGAATTCCTGGGCAAGCGGAATCTGGAAAATGCCATTACGGCTAAATTTCGACCGTTTTGAGGATGACATTCCGAAAATTGCCAATCAGCGTTTCTATGGTTTTAAAGAGCTCGCTCTTTCCAGTAATTATGATGATGAATCATTAATGCGCGAAAAGATTGTCCCTGAAATCTTCAGGGATTTTGGGGTTCCCGCTCCTCAAACCGCCTATTACCGGATTTATATCGATTATGGGACCGGACCCATCTATTTTGGTCTGTATACAATGGTCGAGATTGTTGATAACACAGTGATAAAGGACCAGTTCTCGAATGATGACGGCAATGTTTATAAACCGGAAGGCAGTGGAGCCAGTTTTGCCAAGAACACATTCAATACATTTGATTTTGAAAAAAAGACCAATGAAGAAACCGATTGGTCAGATGTTGAAGCGCTTTATAATGTTCTGCATTCCTCCCAAAGAACGACTGATGCAACCGCCTGGAGGACATCTCTGGAAAAGGTATTTAATGTGGATGGATTTTTGAGATGGCTCGCTGTAAATATCGCTATTCAAAACTGGGACACCTATGGCATTATGACCCATAACTATTATTTATACAATGATCCTGAACATAACTGGTTAACCTGGATTCCCTGGGATAATAACGAAGCTTTACAAACCGGAAAAAGAGGGGGAGCCCTTTCGGTTTCCTGTAACGAGGTGAATAGTGGCTGGCCTCTGATTCGTTATTTATTAGATGATGAAGTTTATCTGAATAGGTACAAGATATATTTAGGCCAGGTTGTAGAGTCCGCTTTTGAACCATCAAAAATAGCCAATAAATATCAATATTATCAAAATTTAATATATAATTATGTCGTTGGAACAGATGGCGAACAGGATAATTATACTTTTTTAGAATCTGATGGTGATTTTGATGTTGCTGTGAATTACTTGATCTCCCATGCCAACAACCGTTATACTATTGTAATGAATTATGTGAATTAAAATCTGCTCAATTTAAAATATCAGCAAGCCCTTTATCACACTCAGGTAAGGGGCTTTTTTTTGGCCTCACTATAACACATCCCAAAAAGTTTTCACACACCCACAAGTTTCTTTTACAAACATCGTCTTAAATAATAAAGAATAAATAATTAAAACTAAATACAAAGGAGTAAATCATGAGCAAGCATCAAAGTATCAGAAATTGGATATTAATCATTTTGTTAGGAAGTCTCATTGTTTCAGGAAATCTTTATGCAAAACAGACTGCCTCAGCATCGTCCGCCGGCACTTCCTGATTCTATACAGATTATAGAAATAATTGCAGAATTGGATATAACACTTTCATTAACAAAGGAACAGAAGGCCGCTATATCTAAAATACATTTTGATCATTTTGAAGAGGCAAAAGAGCTCATGGAAGAACAGAAAGGTGACCGTGAAAACCATCGCCAGGCCATGGACGATTTGAGAGAGGATTTTGAAGAACAGATAAAAGAATTATTAACAGATGAGCAAATAACAGAGTTTGAAGAATTCATGGAAAACCGGCAAAGACACCATGATGAAAACAGACCAGGTCATAAATAATTATTAACTTATTAAATAAGACCTGAAACAATCCTGTCCTGGTGACAGGCCAGGATTCAGGGTGACGAGTTGTCATCTCGAACTTGGTACGGGATCTTTTTAGAAGGAGAATATAATAATGAAAGCAATTTTCATAATACTCGTCGCGTTTTTAATCCCCATTGAAATATCATGCAATGAATCATCGACAGCCGTTGAGCCAGATGAAACTGAAGTAAATAACCTGCCGGCTATAACTGGCTATCCGCTGGTGAGCACAAACCAATCAATCTTTTATAATAATAATAGTGAGATCACCTCTCCTGCTGCCAGCGAGGCATTTTACGGACAGGATGCACAATACTCACGCAATGAACCAAATTATGTAGATAATGGCGATGGAACCGTAACGGATATGGTAACCGGTCTGATGTGGGCCCAAAGTCCGGATATGGATGGTGACGGCGATATCGATGCAGCCGATAAAATGACCTATGATGCAGCGGTTGCCGGTGCAGACAATTTTGATTTGGCCGGCTACGACGACTGGCGCCTGCCAACTATCAAAGAACAATATTCACTCATTTTATTTAGCGGTGTGGATCCCAGCGGTTATGAAGGTACTTCAACTGATGGCCTGGTTCCTTTCATCAATACGGATTATTTCGATTTTGCCTATGGCGACACCGATGCCGGAGAACGTATTATTGATTCACAATTTGCCAGTTCAAATATGTATATGGATGGAGAATTATTGTTCGGGGTGAATTTTGCTGACGGACGTATAAAAGGGTACGGATTACGAATGCCTTTTGGACCGGGTGAAAAAACTTTTTTTGTTTTGTATGTAAGAGGTAACACGGAATATGGTATTAATAATTTTGCAGATAACGGTGACAGCACGATTACCGACAATGCGACCGGTTTAATGTGGATGCAAAATGACAGCAAGACAGGTATGAATTGGGAAGATGCCCTGAATTATGCTGAAAACCTGGAATACGCAGGGTATTCTGATTGGCGCTTGCCGAATGTAAAAGAGATGCAAAGCATTGTTGATTATGCACGTTCACCAGGGACAACAGGCTCTGCAGCTATAGATCCGCTTTTTAATTGTACTCAAATCACAAATGAAGCCGGCCAGGCAGATTATGGTTGCTATTGGACAAGCACGACACATGCCAACTGGTCAGCTGTCGCGGGTGGGTATGCTTCCTATGTGAGTTTTGGCCGGGCGATGGGCTATATGGATGGTAGATGGCAGGACGTACATGGCGCCGGTGCCCAACGCAGCGATCCTAAAATGGGTAATCCTGATGATTTCCCCACCGGCCATGGTCCCCAGGGTGATGCAATCAGAATTTTTAATTATGTCCGCTGTGTAAGGACAATTCAATAAACTCCAATATAAATAAAAAGAATAAAAATTCAGCACCTATTCTGAACGAAAGTATCGCTCAATTGCTTTGCCCAGTTCCCTTCCAACTCGTTGATAACCAGCAGTATTACTGTAAGGCGTATTCCACGGCGTTTCCAGGCTGGCTGCCACAACATTATCAGCTGTATTCAAAATAATCCAGTTATTGCTTATCTTTTGCCAATTCTCATCATAATCTTTTGCCAAAGCATCATTGCGACCTTTATAAGCAAGTGGCCCACTGATCTCTTGCTGTGACGCCGCAAGGAATCGATCAAGATTTTTGGCGCCAAGATCAGAAAGGAATTCCTGCGGCGACAAGTAGAAATATGGATCCTGATCCCTTGCACCCGGGTTATGCAGATCGATAAACAATTCAAATTCACCCCGCCTATCCATGTTTCTAATCTGCTCTATCGCCGATTTAACACTATTCCAATGAGGTGAATCACTCCAATCACGATTATGGTCCTGTGGTTTCTGGTTCTTTCCACCGGCACCAATTACTACATTATCTATATCCATAATTGGTACGATTGTGATAACTGATTTTTTGCGTAAAACTTCCGCTCGTGGATTCTCGCTGGTGATCCAGTCAATAAAGCCACTGCAAACCCAACTTGCGCCGGATTCCCAGGCATGCTGACGTGCCTGAATCCATATACCATTTGGTTTGTTATTATCCGTTCCATTTTCTTTGATAATTAATGCGGGAACAGATCTTCCCTCGCGGGTTTTACACAACTCGAAAGCAGTGGCATATGTATAATGTAATGCAACAGCATCAATCAGTTCTTTTGCTTTCTCTGGTCCAAACGGGGGGCCCCAGGCAAACCAACATTCGGACGTATCTACTTTTTGTTTATAAATAATCCGTTCCTCCTGACGTTTACCCGGGCTAGTTTGCTGCCACTTAACATTATTTAAACTAAATGCTGCGCGGGAAGGTGTCGCCCAGGATCCTTCACCTACATCGAGGGTGATCGTATCACCTGGACTTATCCCCGTTACTTTGATATACCACCAGCAAACCCATCCACGGTTTTCATGCTTAGTTGGATTAATCTTTATCAATCGGCTCGGCTGATCAATCAGCAACACCTCTCCGGATCCACCTGAATGATTTATGGAAACTTTTAACTCCGCTGCCATCGTGACTGCAGAAAAAATTAATACAAACTGTATCAATCGGAGAAGTTTCAACCGCTGATGCATAGAAAATCCTCTAAAGTATTATGTTTAAATATAGATAATGTCCTACATTAATGGATTGTTGGTACAAATCTTCCTATAGATTTTTTGCCATTTCAATAAAATCATAGGGATAGGGTTTGTCTGTCTCCGAGACCCTATCCAGCTCAGCCATATCATCTTCACTTAAACGCCAACCCAGGCAGCCAAGATTATCTTTTAACTGGTCAATTTCTCTCGCCCCCAGGATTACGGAGCTGACACCTTTCTTATTAAGAAGCCAGTTTAAGGAAACCTGTGCCGGACTTTTATCCAATCGTCCAGCTATTTCGGTTACTTTGTCAATAATCGACCAGGTTAATTCGGTATTATATCGTGACCATTTTTCAAATCTGTTAAATTTTTCAGCATCCTTAACCCGGCCGGCTCCGGGCTCCTTCATTCCCCGTTGGTAACGTCCGCTGAGCCAGCCGCCCAGGAGCGGACCCCAAACGGTAAACCCCAAACCATTTTCTTCACAGGCGGGAAGAAGTTCCCATTCCGCTGATCGAACCAGGAGGTTGTATTTGGCTTGCAGCGCAATAAAAGGCATATAACCTTTGAATTGGCTCAGATCAGCCGCCTTCTGAATATGCCGGGCGCCAAAATTACTTGCCGCAATGTAACGGACTTTGCCCTGTCTGACCAGACCACTGAACGTCTCCAGCGTTTCCTCCAGGGGCGCATGATCATCCCAGGCGTGCGCATACAGGAGGTCGACATAATCGGTTTTCATCCTGGTGAGACTGGCTTCAACAGAGGCCAGCACATGTTTTCGCCCTAGACCGGACTGATTTGGCTCGGTTCCCATAGGAAAACGGACCTTTGTGGCAAGTACGATGTCTTCCCGATTCTGTTTCTCTAACCATTCTCCTACAATTTCTTCGGAAACACCCGTAGAATACATATTAGCCGTATCGATGAAATTGCCTCCCGCTTCCATATAGATATCAAGCATTTTATGACTGTCGGCTTTCACTGTTTCCCGGCCGAAAGTCATGGCACCCATACAAACTTCGCTGACCTTTAGCCCTGAATTTCCGAGCAAATGGTATTGCATTATATTTCTTCCTTCCTATCTAGTTCTTTAATCTTGTAAGCCAATGATGCAGACGAATAATGATTTACATCAATTTATTGGTTTTCTTGCGCCTTTTTGCGGAAAGAAAGTCCACGAATTACACTAATTAACACGAATTTTTAATAATATTAATTAATTTCTCTTTAATTTTAATTCGCTTATGTATTTACGATTTCTCAGTATTGCTCTCCTTACTCCCCTGTTGGTAGTGTAAAAAATATCCACAGAGAAACACAAAATAATTCACAGCTTCTTTATCATATTTTATTCATTATATAGTTTTTTTATGATTTTTACATAACCTATCAACATTATTCTTTATTTTTAGGAAGTAGCCTCAAACATCAACCGGCAGGCATCGCCCCGGGATATTAAGCCGTCCGGAGAGATATCTAATCTTTGTAGCAGGTTCATCATAGCGTTAGCCATATGATCATCAGGATAAAGTATACTATTTAAACGTTTGGCAAAGCCGTTCGCCTTGACTGCCTTGCCACCTTTCTGTTCTGCTGAAAGTATTGCCGCAATAGTATGTATTGTACAGGAAGATCGGTCCTTAATCCATTTGCCGAAATAGTCTATCCAGGCATCTGCTAAATTTGTTTTTAACTTTTCATTCGGGAGGGCATCATAGGATCCAAAGAAACCCTGGGTAGCCAGATATTGCAGGGCCGGATACCATGGTGAATATTCCCTTCCTTCCATATCATTGAAGAAGGACAACATAATGCCCTTTCTTGCCAATAAGCGTGTTAATTCATCGCTATTAATTGATGCGGGTGGAATTTGCTTTTTTATGGCCAGGTTAGCAACATAGCCTGCTGCTTCACCGATACTCATCCAGGTCGGCTCAAGCCGAATCGTCCCCCATCCGATATGACTTGCGGAGAGACATACAGGTACGATGAGATTATCAATGTTTTGAGGAAGAATTGAGCCAAAGGGTATTTGACCCGGGAATGTCTGGTTCTTGAGCATCACCTCTCCCTCTAGTTTGCTACCCGGCAAACGTTTATTCGTACAGGCATGTGAGTCCATAAACCATTCTGTAATACTGATGCTATCAGGGTGAACCGGGGCGCGATTTAATCCATCTGCTATCACGGCGTCATTTTCGGTGAAAACTTTTCGGCCTACTATGCGCCTTGATTCCCGGACGTATACTTCATACGGCATATACCCATTGTCTTTATACTCGTCTTTCGGAAGTCCAAATTGTTGCCACATCTTTTGCCTATCTGTCAGGTACAGACTTATCATTCTGTCTGAAGTATAATAATCCCAAAGTTACATCACGAAACTTCTGATAAATTTGTTTCCTTTGTGACCAATCTCCCTCAATATAATTGTTTTGCTCGCCGACCAATTCTGGTTGATTCCAGCTCGTTTTCATATTCGGAACGCCTAGTCCTGGCGATCCATCATGACCAAAGGTCTTTCTTAAATATTCCGGATCATAGTTATCAGGTTTCTTCGGTATAATTCGGTTGCCTGGATCATCGGTAAGTGTTGTGCGTATATTAAAGGCTTGAACTGCCTCATGGGCTTCTCCGCTACTCTCCGGAGTTATAATAGGATTAGACCAATCATCATATCTAAAAAGATTCAGGCGACGTACTTGCTCAAAATCTTTCTGGTGTAATCCTTCCTTGGGTGGCCAGTATCCTTTTTCCATATAGATGATACCGGCATGTTCCTCTCCATACTCATTGCGAGATTCGCGGCCAATCCGACATTTAACACCGACAATAGCGGCCAGATCGCCTTCATAGGAGCAGTCCACGAATATTTCACCCTGTAATTCAATTGTATTATCACCGTCCAACTGGCTGAATGAAACACTTTTAAGAATCCTTTTGGTCTTATGTGCATTTGTTGGATAATACCCTTTAATAATCGTAATTCCAGGTTCATTTATCAACATTTCATTGATCAGATATTCAAGTACATGGGATTCAAAGCGGGTTTTCGGAAAACCTGGTTGAGTTGCTTTATATTGTTTTGAATTATACCCATATTTTTTTCTATAATAATCATAAATGCTGAATCGAAGCTCATCATAAATAGGAGCACGAGACCCATTATAAAGCGTATCCATAGTACCAAGACCATTGACAAACATACCCCCTAAATGATGCGTATGATTGACAAGTGCTACATTTAATCCTTCTCTGGCTGCCCGAACTGCGCATGAAATGCCACCGGGAGTTGCACCGTATATGAGGATATCGTAACTCATTTCAGCATTATTTCTCACTAGTGACTTATCTCTGTTATTTCTGCCCATCCCGAAAATTGTAAACATAGGCAGTAAACCAAGCATTTTTAGGTGATCACGACGATTCATTATTTAAGATATTCTCCTTTATTGGTATAGATTTGCGATGACACCAGTGCACCCTTATTCAATCATAAAGTCAAAATAGGTATCTTTAAAAGGTTCATTCTGCAGTGTAAAGTGCCACCATTCAGATTTTATGGGGATAAATTCATATTCGGTCATTACCTGTCTCAATAACAATCGGTTTGCCCTTTGCTGGGTGGAAATTCCGCTGTACAAAACATGTGATTTCTCATCAAAAAAGTCATAGGGTGATCCCATATCCATTTCATTCCCACTTGCAAGATCAATTAATGTTAAATCAACCGTGCTTCCTCTGCTATGACCCGATTTACGTGAAATATAGCCTTTATCAAATAATTCAGATTTTTGTACAGAGGGATAATAGTGCTGTTTCATTTTTGTATCCGTTGTGTCCTCGGCCCATCTAATAAAATGATCAACGGCACCCTGGGATCTGTAGGCATCAAATATTTTCAAACCTAATCCAAATAATTTCAAATGATTTTGCACTCTTTTCAGGGCATAGGCAGCATCCGCCGTGATGATACATCGGTCAGATCCGTATCCCTCAATTGGCTCTCCGACGAAATTGTTATTCCCGGCATATCTCAACTCAATCGAAACATCTGGTATAATATCATTTATATATACAAATCCTTTTGGCAAACCACCGGCATAAGCACTTAACACGAAGGCGTACATAGAAATACATACAAGAAGTGAATATATTTTTATCTTCATCCTTTACTTCTCCCTGGAATTATAGTTTTACACGTCATATCCATAACAGTTTGCATAATTGTAGCAAGTTTAAACATAACGATCGTGACCTAAGCGACGGGTCACCCTTATCCATTAATCACGAGTGCCCGGTTTAAATAATTTGATCAATGTTGTGATAAGAAAAACTCATCCTCTTACATTTTTTTATGTAAAGCGATTGTAGCCGTTTGTTTTTTACGTAGTCGTAAATTCAACATTTCCACAGAGAGTGAAAATATCATGGAAAAATATATGTAGCCTTTAGGAACGTGGACATCAAACCCTTCAGCAATCAGAGTAAAGCCAACCATGCTTCGGGACTAAAGAACCATTCAAACATGTGTTTCCCCTCTTAATTTATTAATATATTAAACTAATACTGCATATTCAGGCAGTCACAAAAGGTTCTAGTGAAATCCAGATTTTTTACCAGAAAAATTGCGTTATTAATTCTCGCAAAGACGCGGAGACGCAAAGAGAATCAATAAAAAATACAAAATAAAGAAAAAAATATTTTAAAAATTAGATAACGTAATCATTACACTTTTAGTATTTAATCAGCCGATAGGTCGAAGATGCGCCTCCCAGCGTGCAAATCGGTCCGCCGACTGATATTATTTATTTTTTAGTATCCTCCTCTGCGGCTTGGCGCCGCGCCTGCCGGCGGGCAGGTCTTTGCGTGAAAAATCAGTTCATCTCTTAAAAGGATCTATTTCCGATCCGGATTCCCGTACCGATTTCTTTTTAATTTCTGACTTAAGTTTGATGACATCATCCCAGGGTAAAATGATACACTTTTTCGCCCATTCCGTATAGAGCCTGGCCAGATTACGGACACTATTGGGTTGTTCTGCGGCAAGATTATTTAATTCCGTTCGGTCGGCATCCATATTATAAAGTTCCCATTCGCCCGGATATTTACATACTAACTTCCATTTTCCTTTGCGTACGGCTTTATTTCCTTCATGTTCCCAATAGAGCACTTCGCGAGGAGAACTTTGGTCTGCAAAGGTTGGCACCATGCTATATCCTTCCAAAGGTTTGATGGTCCTTCCATTGTAAATTTTCGGATAGTCCACTTCAGCAATATCGAGAAAAGTAGCCATGATATCAGGTAACTGTGCAGGCTGATGTCGAAGCGCGCCCCGGGCCTTGATTCCGGCAGGCCAATGAACAATAAATGGGGTGGCGATACCCCCTTCATGAACCCAATGCTTGTAAAGACGAAACGGTGTGTTGGATAGGTTAGCCCAGGGAATACCATAACTGCTATAGGTATCTTCGCCGCCAGGAATAATAGTCGGATCGTTACCAAAGCGGACATTCCGACCTTTCCGCGTTTTAAGGGTTCCTGCCTTATCTGGCCCTTTGGCAATCCAATTGGCTGTATTGGTACTAAGTTCTTCCGCACATCCTCCGTTATCGGAAAGGAAGATTATTAAGGTGTTTTCCAATATCTTTGTATTGTCAAGTGCTTGTAATATGCGGCCAATGCCCTGATCCATTCGGTCAATCTGAGCGGCATACACTTCCATCCGACGGGCCTGCCATTCTTTATTAGATTCGTTTTTCCATGGCCCCACTTGTGGATCACGTTCCGTAAGCAGCCACTTTTTATCAATAAGACCCATATTCACCATCCGTTCCAAACGTTGCTCGCGCAAATCATCCCACCCGGCATCGAAACGGCCCTTATATTTGGCACTATCTTCTTCATGGGCATGCAAGGGCCAATGTGGCGCCGTATAGGCCACATACTGAAAAAATGGCCTGTTTTCCTTTAGAGACGTATGATCTTCGAGTTGACGAATTGCTTCATCCGTGATTGCATCCGTTAGGAAAAAATCACTTCCTTCGGGTTCAATACTTTCATTGTTTCGGGTTAATGTGCGCGGTTGATAATCAGCTGGCTGCGCCGGTGATAATGCCATAAAAATCATCGAATCCGCGTTGCTTGGGCCAATTATGTTTTGGGCCATCCAGATGGCGGGTCACATGCCACTTGCCGGACATATAGGTTGTATAGCCTCCCTGCTTCATAACTTCGCCAAGGGTTACCGTATTCTGATTTAAATCCCCCAGATAGCCATCAATGCCATCATCTCCCATCATATGCCCGATATCCGCCTGATGGGGATAGAGACCGGTAAGTAATGATGCCCGGGAAGGACAGCAGCGGGCTGTGTTGTAAAATTGTGTATAGCGCAGCCCATCGGCTGCCAGGGAATCCAGGTGCGGTGTATGCACTTCACCGCCATAACATCCAAGATCTGAATATCCCATGTCATCATTAAGTATAAGCAGGATGTTGGGTTTGTTGCTCATTTCTCCGACTATCTCCCTTGGGTTTTAGGCATAAATAAAAAAAATTAACCGCAAAGACGCGAGGAAGGCGCAAGGTACGCAAAGAAGAATAATAAAAATTAAAAATGCAAGATACAAAAAAACTCTCGCAGAGGCGCTAAGACACAGCAAATAAATAATAAAAAAGAAAAAATACAAAGAAATTGCGGCTTCGCGGCTTTGCGTGAAAAAATCAAACACAAAGAACACTAAGGGATCACTAAGTTCACAAAGATTTTTTATATTTTATTGATTATGACTCACCTAGATCTTTAACAAAACGAATGATTTATGTTAAGCATAAGAAACATTAATATTTTTTCGCTGCGGCACCCCGGCGCTGCGTGAGAAAAGGAACATAAAATAGAAACTTAGGGGACAAATCTTGGCGTCTTTGCGGCTCTGCGAGAGATTCTTTTTACTGCAAAGATCAGGTATACTTCTGCTCCGGTTGGTTCTTATTCGCATCGAGAGATTCCGCGCTATAAATATGAATTTTTTCTTCTTTGCCTTTAAGGGAATGCTCTCCCAGGTCATTAAAAACGACAGTAACATCTTTATTTAGTTTATTATATAAAGCTTTAGAAATTAAAATGTTTTTCCCCAGTTTATGGGCGGTGGAATATATGCGTGACGCGGTATTGATTGTATCTCCATGATAGGCAATTTCCTTTTTTGATACACCAATTTCTGTAACAGTCACTTCTCCCAAATGCAGAGATGCTTTAAACGAGGGAAATATTTCATATTTGCGTAAATAATATTCTTTTTTATCTTCTAAAATGTTTTCGGCTAAGAAAAAGGCATTGAGGCAATTATTATTTTTCAGACCTTTTTTCGGTTTCCATATAACAACAACTTCATCACCCACATATTGAAATACCTGGCCTTTTGTTTTTGTAAATACATAATCTAAATCATTAAAGAAATCACTTAGAAATGAGCTGTATTTTTTGGAGCCTAATTTCTCTGCAAAGGTTGTTGCATCATTCAAATCTAAAAACATAAAGATCCGCTCTTCAATGGCCGGTTTATGATAGCGACCGATTAAATAATTAACTAAAACGCCCTTTCCAAAAAATGATTTTAACTGCCAGATAAATGTGGCAATTATGGCTAAAACCAAGATATAAACCATATTTATATTTGTGAGAAAATAAACACGCTTTATTTGTTCAAATTTCTGAGGATCTCGTAAATACCCTGTACTTAATCCATTACTATTTAAATAGATAACAATCAAAGAATAGACTGTAATTACGGTTAACAGGGAATAGGTAAGGGTTCTTAATAGTAATACTGCTGAGTAGGGAAGCCTCGCTAATTTGGGGTTGGAAAATACCAGTTCAAAAAATCCAACAAAAAATCCAATGATAAAGCCATTAATAATCGTATAGGTTATTTCCTGAAAATTTCCCCAGAGGGCATGAAGGACAAAACCAATCAAGGCGCCGGCAATACCAAATTTTACACCTAAAAAAAGGTAGGATTTTAATTGATTAAAAAAGGTTTTACTCTTCATCCTTACTCTCTTTGCTCATAGGCTATACTATTAAAGCGCTGGCTGAAATCAATATTTCTCTTTTACCACAAAGTACACAAAGAAGGCACAAAGTTCACAAAGAAATAAGAAATATCTTTGTGTACCTTGTGCCTTCATCCCCCTCCTTAGTAAGGAGAGGAAAATAGAGAGAGTGGTAATTAAATATAGTTAAATTCGTTCAAATTCGGCCTGGCCCCGCATAACGAGGTCTCAGGACGCTTTCTACGAGCATAATTTGTGGACAAATGCCTTTCGCCGATTACAGTTTACGGCTTAAGGCCCGACGATACCCCGTAACCGTAATACTTTGATCATTATGGATTTCAACAATGGCATAAGATTATTTTCCGCTCCACTCCCCTCCACCATCGCTTTTAAAGTATAGTAATGAATCCCCTCAATGAGGCTGTAATCACCGGCATGATGATGTCCCTGAAAAACCGCCAGGACTCTCTGATGTTTCTGCAAGATCCGGCGCACCTCCGCCGCGTTTTTGATATAGAGGTCCCCTTCCCCATCAAGTAATTGATGGACAAAAACAATCGACGGTTTTGATGTAGAAGCAAGATCTTCTTCCAGCCAGGTCAGTTCTTTCGGTGGAATATTGGCATCGGTCCAATCGTAATTACCACTATCATAGTCAAGACCATCTGAACGGTAATTGGCATCAAGAATGATGAAATGATGGCCCTTCGAATCAAAGGAATAATATGTTGACTCACGCGGAATATGTGTATTGGTGGCAACCGCCAGAAACTGCTCTTTCGATATGCTGTCAACATCATGGTTACCCAGAACGTGATATTTATTGCCCTTAAACTTTTGAAATTCCCCTTCAATGGATTGCAGGTAGGCAAGGGTACTTTCTTCTGTTGGCGGATTATCCTGATCCTTAAAATCACCAAGTTCCACGAGAAAAGAGACATCCTCCTTATTCATCTGTTCAACACATTCACGCATTTTAGCAGTGGACTGCCGGTAAAAACGACTCCCCTGATGGTCACGATCGGCATAATGTGCGTCTGTTACCATTCCAAAACGGATACTGTTTGAAAAGAGATTACAGCCCGCATGCACAGAAAGACCCGCAGCCGTAAAACCTACGGATTTTAGGAAATGACGTCTTGAGATCACCCAGGGAACATTGTCAGTCAGGTGATGCTTTTTGTCTGAATGTTTAATCATTATGTTTCCCCCCCAAAAAAAATTCAGAATGCTTTGCGCAGGAAAAAGATGAACCACAAAGATCACAAAGCAGGCACGAAGAGCACAAAGAGAAAATTTATAATCCTAATATTTTCGTTGCGGTCGTTGCGGCGCTGCGAAAAAATTTATTACTGTCTCTTATGCCTACTTAAACTATTCGTTTTGTTTATGATCTAGGTGAGCCACAATCAAAAAAATATAAAACATCTTTGTGAACTTAGTGCTCCCTTAGAGGTCTTTGTGTTTGTTTTTTTTCACGCCAAGCCGCTAAGACGCCAAGATTTGTCTCTTATGTTTTTATTTTGTAATACTTTTCTCACGCAGCGCCGCGGTGCCGCAGCGAAAAAATTTATTACTGTTTCTTATGCCTACTTAAACTATTCGTTTTGTTTATGATCTAGGTGACCCACAATCAAAAAAATATAAAGAATCTTTGTGTTTATTCTTTTTAACACATAGCCGTAAAGCCGCAATTTCTTTGTGTTTTTTCTTTTGTATTATTTTTTATCAGGGTCGCTGTTTTCCTGAAGATCCTTATTGATGACACCCTCATATTTTAATTGCAGCTTTTCCATCAACGTATTCATTTTTGCCAGGACTTCTGACTGATTGGATTGGCTATAGATGTTCTGAGACTCCCTGGGATCATTGACCATGTCATATAATTCCCAATAATCTTCGTTGTAGTAATGTATCAGTTTATATTTTGAGGTACGTACACCAACATGTGCCGGAACATCATATTGTCCATAATAATGGTAATAATGTCCTTCGCGCCATTCTGTTATTGATTTACCTTCAAGGAATGCCCGAATAGATCTTCCCTGGAGTTCTTTTGGAATCTCTGCCCGCGCATAATCGAGAATGGTCGGGGCAAAATCAAGTATGGATACCATTTTGGTATTTATTATTTCCGGTTTAATATGATCGGGATAGCGCACCAATAGAGGTAAGAGGAGGGATTCCTCATACATCCACATTTTGTTAAAAAGGCCAAAATCACCCAGAAAGAAGCCGTTATCCGAGGTGTAAATGACCACCGTATTTTTTGTTAGATCGTCCTGGTCAAGATAATCCAAAAGGCGACCAATATTATCATCAAGCGCCGCGACTAAACGGAGATAACCTTTAAAAAAACGTTGATACTCCATTCCTTATAGGCTTCTGTTCCCTGTTTAAGGTTTTCCGGTATGGGAATATTGAAATGATTGGGCTTGATGAAATCCAGTTTTGACCATCGCCCCTGACTTTCTGATAAGGCTTTACCACGGAGTTTATAGTCAGCCCAGAAGTTATTCGGTAGGGGCAGATCCCCATCAGCGAAAAGTTTTTCGTATTTCTGCGGGTATAAATGCGGTGTATGGGGTGCTTTATGATGAATCATTATACAGAAAGGTTTGCTGGTATCCTGTTTTTTCATCCATTCGATGGCATTATCGGTTATGATATCTGTGAGATAGCCTTTTATGACCTGGGTTTCTTCCCATGGATAGCCGCTTTTTCTGAAGGCAGGGTCGAAAAATTCACCCTGCCCCGGAATAACCTGATAATAATCAAAACCCTGGGGCTGGGTTTTTAGGTGCCATTTTCCAATTAGGGCTGTGGCATACCCTGCCTTTTGTAATACTTTGGGAAAGGTTAATTGTGAACCGTCGAAGTTGTCGCCATTGCGCATAAAACCATTGTGACGATTATATTTTCCTGTTATCAATGCCGCGCGACTTGGGGCACAAAGAGAATTGATATTAAAACAATTTGTAAAACGCATGCCTTCCCGGGCAAGGCGATCGATATTTGGGGTTTTATTTAACTGGCTTCCATAAGCACTAATCGCATGAGAGGCATGATCATCGGCCATAATAAATATTATATTGGGACGATTGAGGGAAGTGCCGGCGGTTGAGGTTAAAAAAAGAATTCCAGTTAGCGATATAATCAAATTGCTAAGAAATCGGTGAATCCCACATTTTAACATTTGGTCCTACCTTTTGAACTGATACAGAATACCTGTTATCTCAGGTTGATGATTTTTTAAAATAACACATAGTTATAATACTAGATTATACAAAAAAATCATGCCTGTCCGCATTAAACTGTCAGACAAAAAAACGCATCCCCAACCCCTTCTCTTTCCTTTCCCGCCAATGCGGGACTCAGGATGAAGAGAAGGGGTCAAAATACAGGCTAAAGAAAGTCCCTCTCTTCTCAAGAGAGGGATTTAGGGTGAGTTTTTTAAATCAAGTCCTACCGTTGAGAAACTCATAGAATCTGTTGATCTTATGGATATTATTAATAGATATCAAAATCTTAACCGGACACTAATGAGAAAATATATAAATAAACCCCTATCTGGCATTCTTATATGAATCTATTATTTGGCTAGATTCTTTATTTATGTGTTAATACCGGATATGGTACATCATATCCCTTAACCGCATGCCAGATGATGCGATTAAAGGTATCCTCATCGATGCGATCAAGATCATCCAGATCTTGTTGCATTGACATCTTCGCCCAGTGCAAGGCGTCTCCTTTTAAACTTTCCAGCGGTGGATTTAATTCGTCGAGGGGAATGATATTGGGCATGGCTTTATAAGGAGTAAAATCCGGTGTATCGGTAAAACAATCGCTCATTGGCTCGGCAGCCCAGTCAAATTGATTCATCGGCGGAATACCGAGAATATTCTCCATGGTTCGAACCATATTAATTTGCGAGTAGTAGGTTGAAACAACTTCGCCCCGTTTTGTATAAGGGCTGATGACCAGACCGACTGTGCGATGCCCGTCCACATGATCCAACCCGGCCTGAGGATCATCTTCCGTAACAAAAATACAGGTTTCTTTCCAGAATTTACTGTGTGAGATTGCCTCAACGATCTGGCCCAGGGCCAGGTCATTATCGGCGACCGCGGCACGCGGTGTAGGCCTGCCGGGACGTGTCCCGGAGGTATGATCGTTGGGCAAAAGCATAATAGTGAAATTAGGAAAATTATCATTTTCTTCGAATGCTTTGAGTTCTTTTATAAATTCAGCGGCGCGGTAGACATCGGGTACTGTATTTGGAAATCCCACAAAAGTAGGACATAAATAAGGTTTAAGTTGTTCAAGATTCGCTTTGGCCCGGATTTTCACCTTTCGGGTGCCGTTTAAATAATCCTGATACATATCCATAAAAGTGGCGTCTTTTGGCTCGATTATCGCATCAACAAATTCACCATAATCCCGAAAGGTCAATCCATTTCTTAGAACATTGTCCCAGATAAAGCCGGAACTTGCATAAGCCAGGGCATCGTCCCCATCATAGGGATAACTACGGTTGAACCCGCCAAAAAACTTTTCAATATAGTCTGTCACATAAGCTTCATCGGTCCATTGATGCCCGTCGGCGCTTAAAATGCCACTGCAATAATAATTATCCATTAAAATATAGGTCTCTGCTAAATTATGGTGGTTCGGTGTCACCTCCCGGCCAAAATGGACAAGATTTATATCCCCGTTGCCCTGGGGCATATCACCAAAGACCTGATCATAGGTACGGTTTTCCTTAATGATATAAACCACATGTTTAAAATGTGAACTTTGAGACGGAATCTGCGGAACCGCTACCTTGCCTTTTAATTGATTACCCTTCGGATGCGCTATTATTTTTTGGATGTTTGAATTATTTTCCTGTACAATTTTTGACATTCCTGCCAAATCTTGTTCCTGAGGCAGAGGGATTATAGAAACAGATCCTAAATGGTCATGGCTATTATAACCGGCTCTGTTCGTTTTTTGATTGCGTGAACCGGCGCCTTTTAAATTTGCCACAAACATAAAGTTTGTTTTCTCATCCAGGATAACCGATGCGGGATACCAGCCCGTGGGAATATAGCCAACAATCTTATGGGACATGCCGATCTGGATAACGCAAATGGCATTATCCGTGCCATTGGCCACATAAAGAAAGTTGCCATCCCTGGAAATTGTCATCGCATTGGGGGCGACCCGAAAGGTAAATTCTTTTGCATATGAACAGAAATTTCTTCTATCACCTCATCTTTAGCGGTATTGATCACCGAAATAAGATCACTATTGGCGCAGGCGACATATAAGCGAGTACGATCGGGGCTTAATACCATTCCACTTGGATGTAATCCCACTTTAATATCCTTGATTTGTTTCCCTGTGGTCAAATCAACCGCGGAAACGGATCCATTATTGGCAATACCCGTTTGAGGATCGACCAATACCTGGCTGCCGGAGGTGTTATAAGTGGACTCACCTTCATTCGGTCTACGCCCTCCCCAATTACTCACATAGGCTTTTATATCAGAGGCAAGTACCACCTCGTAGGGAGCGATTCCCACCGGAATTTCTTTTACAGTCGTGTCACCCAGAGTTACAACCCCCAGGGTATTGTTTCGACTCAAGGTAACATAAATTTTACTTTCCTCTTTATTTAAGGCTAACCCGCCCGGAACCGTTTTACCGCCAATAGAGGGTGCTGGCAAGGTTATCGCCTCTTTCCAGTGCATGAGGCGATTTTCATCCAATTCGGCTATCTGTATTTTGTTTCTCGCGTCTGTTACAAATAGTCTGCGCCCATCCTTAGAGATACACAATCCCGTAAAGGAACTACCGTCTTTTTTTAATTCTAATGATTGTAATATGGTCCGATCCTGGATGCGAATGATATCTATTGATCCCTTGTTTTTTACAATAAGAAATTTCTTATCAGCAGACAGAGCCAGATCGACCGGGCGGCCCGGAAAATAGACCTGGAACCCGGCCGGGCGCAGCAATTGGTTTGTGGGTACCAAAAAACTACCGTCGGGCTGCGGCCCAACTTTGATATTTTTATGATCATTTTGTGCTCCTGAATCAGTCAGGGGAAGTCCTATAAGAGATACAACAAATATGAGTAAATAGAGTCTAATTGGTGTGTTCATATTTCAGCTCCTATTTGGTGAAAGAAATACACATTTGCGGTCAACCTTAGATCCTTTTAAACACAAAGGACACCAAGAAGACACAAAGATCACAAAGATTTTTTTTAATTAAAAAAATACTCTATAGACATCAGGCACAATGTGAAATATAATGAAAAATGATCCCAAAAATATCCTAAAATAAAAAAACACTGCGGCGTAGCGGCGCTGCGAGAAATACAGAGACCCAAAGATCTTTAGTCCACGGATTTAACTGATTTTCACTAATTAAAATTAAATTTATTAATAAAAAATCCGTGTTAATTAGTGTAATCCGTGGACTTATTTTTTTAACCTAGATTCAAGCATTTTTACAAGAATATAAATCACCAGGGTTAGGGATATAATGAACGGTCCTTCACCGAAAGTCCAACTTACCGGCATGGGTGCATTAATATCAATCCATATCATCGCTATACCAAAAACCAGACTCAGATAACAGAGTAATTTTAGAAACGGCAAATACCTGATCAGATTGAATGAGATGTAAAGTATCATCACGCCATGGATGCCATAAAACAAAGAAACGGAGTGGGCTAAATAATCTAAAATGGGTACCTGGGGTAAATGACCAAGTCCCATTTGCTCGTGAATTCTGGCCATCATTTCATAGGGCAGAAATACGGCAATAAAGGCGGTTACCAGCATGATGCCAGATAAACGCAAAATGATAATAAGTGTATTTTCAATTATATTTTGTTTCATAAATCCCGTCTCAATTCTTTAAACACAGAGAACGCAAAGTATTCTAGTCCACGAATTTCACGAATTTTCACTAATTAAAATCATATATATATTTATTAATATAAATAAAATTTCGTGTAATTAGTATTAATTAGTGTAATTCGTGGATAAAAAAATACCATGCTCAGCAAATAGTGACATCTAGTGATATTTTTTATTCAGTATTATTGCAATCGCAGGAAATAGAATCCACGGTATTAAATAATAGATACTCAAAAACCAGAATACCCATAAAAATTTAAGACCATAGCCGAGGTGCAAACCACAATAAACGCTGTCATATATTGCACCTCTGCCTTTAAGCCTGCGCTTCGGTCAAATGGGAGCAATTTAATTATTCTTGATCCTTCCAATATAAAGTATGATCAATTTGTATGGCATTCTTTTGATACAATTTCACCACGTGGTCAAAATCCCAACGCTGTTTTTGATCCGCCCGTGTAACAACAGTGATTCCATCCGCAGAACCAATGAGAGGTCGGGATTTGGGGAGATACAGTACTATTCGGCTTGGTTTCGCCCGATCCGGCGGATCAAATTTAACTTCTACGCCTTTCGTTGTGCCTTGCAACAAAAGGCTGATTTCACCGAAATGCGTCGGTGCCCGCTCAATCCGTATTTCTTCACCATTTTCCAACCACCAATCCGGCACTGCCGGGAGAAGATGCAATTCATCCCCACGCTCGTGAATCAATAGATGTCGTAACCAGTTGGCATAATTGGCGGCACCGGTTCCGTGAGGTATTGTATGAAACCAGGCGAATCGTCGTTTCGGAAAGACACCTTCCGGAAAGGCATGTGTAGCCGTTGAATGCAGCAAATACCAATAGAACTCTTCGATGACCCTTTCATTTTCTCCCCGAATAAGAGAGGCCATTGAGGAATAAGATGACATATAGGGATGAATGGCCGGCCATTTCCCAAGCCACTGAATCGTGCTTTCAATGAAGCCTCCGCCATGGTTTTCTCTCACTTCTTTTAGAAGCCCCGTTACCCGTGGATCATCCGGCTCGAAGATTTCAGTCGGCCATAAGGTCTCCGTATTACCCCAATGGGTGCCATCCTGTTCCCAACTCGGGGGAAAAAAATCAAGGCCGGTTCGTTGCCAGGCAGCATCAATGTCAGATCGGTACTCGGCCGCGTGTCGTTGTAGATTCTCGACTGCGTCCCTTTTGTTTAGATCCTTTGCCGCATCGATGGTACATAAAATACCACGCAAATTCCAAAAGTCATAACCGACAATGTGATGTTTGCTCTCCCATAAATATTCTCCGTCAGCCGGCGCGTTAATCAGAAGCCCGGCGAATGGGGTATTTGGCTGTTCCCGGCAACGTTGCTTCCTGGGCCAGAGTGCAGATTGATACATTTTTGGAAAGACAGACTCAAGCCAATTTTTGTAACCGGTGATTTTATAGTATTGCCAGAGTGTCCAATAGAGCCTGACCATTGGCATCGTATTGGGTTTCCTGAGTCTCGAAGCGTCCATAGTCTCTCTGCGCCTTTAGGAAAAATTCGATGGCATTATCAGCGGCCTCCCAAAGGCCTGCCTCCTCCAGTTGCATCATCTGATAGGCCCCATCGCGAATATAGAATTCATCGTAGAATCCCTCACCACCTTGAATTTCCCCGTGGTCAGAGGTGATCAGCTGCATGACAAGAGCGGCCAGGCGTGCATTCATTGCTTTTTGGCAAGGCACTTTAAATACCGCCCCTGTAGAGATCAAATTACGCCAAAATGCCACTGTTCTATCCAGCCAGCGTTGTGGATTTTCATTATCAAATATGGTCTCGTCCCCAATCGGTTCGAAGGGTATACGAAGCACTGCCTCCACGCTCTCTCCTGGTTTTAAAGACCATGCATACGACGGCAAATTCTGTTCGGGCTGATCAACGATCTGAGCCTGCAGTTTTGCTTTTGTTGCCGATTTACCGGTATTGATAACTTTGACCCACACCCAGTTGAGATAATTCTCGCCTTGCGTAGGCCAATGATAGGCTTTGCGCCAATTTGTAACAGAAGGAAGAGGGGTAGCCCAGAACGTTAAATCATAGTGTACGGCGCCTTCAAGGGCTTTGAGCTCCACCACCGGTAGCCAACCATCAAAGCAGGTCTTGGTCTGCCTGCGGTCAAGAGGTATCAGTTTAGAACCAAAACGAAATCGCAACAACCTTTTTTGTGAGAGCATCAACTCATTTGCGGGTGTAATTCTCGTACCGTGCTCATAATCCTTTAGCCCGATAAGCGCCCAGGAGTTTTGAAAATAGTCAAATTGTTCTTTGCCTATAACGACTGAACATAGCATTAGAATCGCAAATGCGACTAAATTTGACTTATTAAAATGATCGAAAAGCATCCGTGTTTCTCCCATTTGCTGTCTTTTTTCTTTTGTATTCTATGCCGGAATGTTTATTCTCGTTATATT
>CAWCNS010000014.1:0-12847 GCA_963796965.1 Calditrichia bacterium | reverse complement strand
GTACCGGATACAAATGAGAACAAATCGCTTTTTATATGGTCAATAATTGATCTTGCAGACTGATGATCGCTATTGCTTACGGCATCAGACAATCTTGACAAACCATACATTTCTGAATGTGCATTAAAAGCTTCCGTAATCCCATCCGTATAAATGACAATGACATCTCCACTATCCAAAGGTATCGTTTTACATTTATATTCAAATCCAGGTAGCACATTGAGGGCACAACCCGGCCATTCGACACGGTGACATTTATTATCCTTACCGGAATAATGAAGGACTGGATTGTGACCGGCATTTGCGATTTGGAAATATTTTTTTAGTGAATCAATCACGATGATCTGCATGGTAATAAACATATCCGGAGGGATTAAGGTGGAAAGAATATTATTCACCTGGTTAAAAATCGCTTCCGGAGATTTAATATCATGCATACTGGTATAGAGGACACCCTTCAGAAGGGTCATCACAAGGGCGGCAGGCGGGCCATGACCGGAGACATCGGCAAGGGCCAATCCCAATTGCCCCTCCTCGGGTTGAAAAAAATCATAATAATCTCCACCGACAGCATCAGCAGGTTGAAAATAACTGGCAATTTCACAGAAATCACTGACCGGATGATGTTCCGGTAACAGTTTATTCTGTATATCTCTGGCTAAATCCAATTGATGTTCAAGTCGTTTTTTCTCGATGGCCTGTAATTGCAACTCAGAATTAACAATTAATTGGCCCGATTGGGCCGCGATGATGGAAAGCAGACGGAGATCGTTTTGTGAAAAGACTTCCCCCCCCTTTTTATTGGTCATCGTTAAGACACCGATGATCGTACCTTTGGAGAGAATTGGTACGCAGAGGACACTATGTATATCACTTCTCTCTTTTTCGGTTAGTTTAAAGCGGGAATCTTCTTTTAAATTTTCAATGATAAGCGATTGTTTGTTTTTCAGAACCCAGCCAGTGATATAGGAACTTACACGCTGGATATTGAAATCATCTGAACTATTATCTTTTCTGATAAGTGTTTTCAGGGGATTCTCGTCCAGGCTGGTTACAAGCATGATGGCCCCTTGTTCGGCTTTGACAGATTTGACCGATTTTTTTACAATGGTGTCCAGGACCTGGTTAACCTCCAGGGATGTACTCGCAGCCAAAGCAAGCTCATTAAGGAGTGTAAGTTCATCAACGGCAGATTTTAACCGCTGAATTTCTTTTTCAAGATTTCTTTCAGACGGCATGACAAGTCAATTGTTTGGATGAATGTTAGTGTTATCAGACTGGAAGGAGTAGATAGTGATAAATATAAGAAAAAATAGGGTAAATACAATTAGAATATTCAATAGTCAATGGTCAATTCTTAATGTCCACATCAAAATGTCAAATCAAAGTTCAATCCTCCCGATTAATGATGTCGTCCTCCAGCCCACACATCGGGACTAAATCTTCCATGATTTAGCCAGATTTAGCAAATTGCGAATTTCAATCGCTTATTCAAATCTCAGATTCCATCAAAGATTAAACTACTATTAAGGAAATATACCGATATGATCCGTCAGAAGGTTGAATCAAATAACTATTCTGAATAACTTTAAATCAACTACCCAAGGATAAAAAAAATAATTTATAATCAAAATTTTCCTCCACAGAACAGACGACATGTGGCAGTAAAAATTATAGGGAAATTTGATATGTACAGAGACCATCCTGACTGGGATCATAAGGTTATTTTTAGTTTGTGAGGAATTTGTAATTTTCCTCTTTTAAACATAAGCGCAATCTGAACGGAGAAAATGATGAATTTAAAATCTTTAACTCTTTCGCTGCCAGTAATCCTCTCATTAGTATTCCACAGCGGGTGTGATACGCAAAATGAAAAGGTTTCAAAGGATAGTAAATATACCATTGCCACAGTGGTTAAAGTTGATGGAATTGCCTGGTTTGACCGGATGCGCGATGGAGTAAAGAAATTCAGTGAAGATACCGGTCAGGAATGTTTTTTACAAGGCCCACCCAAAGCCGATGCCGCCCTTCAGGTACAAATCATAGAAGATCTGATCGCCCAGGGTGTGGATGCCATCTGCGTGGTGCCTTTTGCTGTTGAAGCATTGGAACCGGTCCTAAAAAAGGCACGACAGATGGGGATTATTGTAGTCTGTCATGAGGCGTCCAATCAAATTAATGCCGATGCAATCATCGAAGCCTTTGATAATCATACCTTTGGTGCCCATCTCATGGATCATCTGGCTCATTTTATGAATAAAGAAGGTGAATTCGCTGTTTTTGTCGGGAGTCTCACTTCGAAATCTCACAATGAATGGGTTGACGGTGCTATTAACCGTCAAAGAGAGAAATATCCGCAAATGAAGTTAGTGACAGAGCGGATCGAAGAATATGACAACCAAAATCTTGCCTACGAAAAAGTTAAAGAGTTAATCAAAGCGTATCCCAATTTAAAAGGCATACAGGGAAGCGCCTCTACTACGGCTGCCGGGGCCGGCTTAGCGGTCGAAGAAAAAGGGCTTCAGGATAAAATAGCGGTTGTCGGATGTGGCTTGGTATCCATGTGCCGGCAATATATGGAAAGTAACAGCGTTAAGTTAATCAGTTTTTGGGATCCTGCAGACGCCGGCTATGTTATGAATAAAATTGCTTTGATGCTTCTTGAAAAGAAAAAGCTATCCAACGGAATGGATCTTGGAGTCAGCGGATATCACAAACTTAAACAAGATCCAAATAAATCCAATTTATTCTATGGTTCTGCCTGGGTAGATGTGACCAAAGAAAATATGAGCAATTATGATTTTTAGCTCGACGTACAGAAAAGGAATGTGGATTAGGAAATGGGAATTGGTTACGTGATGCTGGATACTCGAAAAAAAAAGTAAAGGCCAAAGGCAAATGGAAATTAAGATTAATGATTAAACAAATAATTGGAAGTGGGAAGTGCGACGATGAACGGGTGCAAAGGCGTAATTTATAATGAGTAGCTGATATGGGCATGAATGAATTTATTGTCACCGAAAATCTTTCTAAAAATTTCTCCGGTGTCCAGGCGTTAGAGAGTGTTTCCATCAGCATCAATCGGGGGGAAGTACATTGCCTGGCCGGTGAAAACGGAAGCGGGAAATCAACTTTTATTAAGTTGATTGCCGGGAGTACAAACCGGATGGTGGAAACATATTCATTAATGGTAAATCATATAAAAACCTCCAGCCCATTGATGCCATACGCGAAGGTATTCAAATTATCTATCAGGATTTCTCCCTTTTTCCAAACCTGACCGTGGCGGAGAATCTGGCCATTAACACCTTATTGGAACAGCAGCACCGTATCGTTAACTGGAAAGATGTAAAACGCATCGCGTTTCAGGCCTTAACCCAAATTGATATCTCCCTGGATTTAAACGACCTGGTAGCAAACCATTCTGTTGCTGAAAAACAGCTGGTGGCTATTTCCCGCGCCCTGCTGCATGAGGCCCGCCTGATTGTGATGGATGAACCGACCACAGCGCTGACCCAAAAAGAAATTAACAGACTATTTGAGGTGATCAAAAAATTGCAGCAGGAAAATATCTCGGTTTTGTTTGTGAGTCATAAATTGAATGAGATCATGGAGATCAGTGAGCGAATTACCGTTTTAAGAAATGGAAAGGTGGTCGCTGAAGGGGAAGCAGGAGATTTTACGCAACAAGACCTGGCCTATTATATGACCGGTAGAAAATTGACAGAAATGCATCATACATTCCATGCAGCGGATTCCGAAACGGAAAGACTTTTGCAAGTGGTTAAACTGTCTAAAAGTGGTACTTATCATAATATTAATTTTGATCTACAGGCCGGAGAAGTAATTGGTTTTACCGGATTGCTTGGTTCCGGGCGAACCGAATTAGCCCGCTCATTATTCGGTGTTGATTCTTTTGATTCCGGTCAGATTTTTTTGAAGAACAAACAAATCGAGATAAAGTCTGTACAGGATGCAATGTGCCATGGCATTGCCTATCTTCCCGAGGATCGTCTTACAGAAGGATTATTTCTGGCACAATCCATAGAAAAAAATATTGTAGTAACAGTAGTGAGCAAATTATTAAGCAAGTTAAAACTCGTCAATAAGCAGGAAGCAAATCATATATCCAAAACCTGGATCGATACGCTTAATATTGATGCACCCTCTCCTCGAATGGCCGTACAATGGTTGTCCGGAGGGAATCAACAAAAAACAGTGCTGGCAAAATGGCTTGCAGCTCAGGCCAGGATCCTGATACTCAACGGACCAACCGTCGGTGTGGATATTGGTGCTAAAATGGATATTCACCAGAAAATCCGTGATTTGGCGAAAGACGGTATGGGGATTATTGTGATATCCGATGATATCCCTGAACTGATGCAGACCTGTAATCGTGTTTATCTGATGCATCAAGGGCAATTAATTTATGAATATCACACAGAACAATGTGATGATTCTGTGCTCATTGAGCATATGCGCCGGTTGGATTAATTTAGATATAAGAAAATACCAATACGTAATTGGAATTATACCCTAATGAATAAACTTTTGCGACAACATACCTTCTATATGGTTCTCGTGTTGGTTATCCTCTCAGTCGCAATTGGTTTGAAAAATCCCGTATTTTTCTCCCTTTCCAACCTTTATGATCTTCTGAAAAGTGCTGTGGTGATGGGGCTCTTCGCTCTCGGCGTATTGATCGTGATTATTTCAGGGGGCATCGATATTTCTTTTACGGCCATTGCCGCCTTCAGTATGTATGTGAGCTGCAAAATCTTGTTGGGTTTCGAGATAACCGATTCCCTTCTGCTGGCCTTTATTCTTTCTGGTCTGATAGGTTTGTTCCTGGGTATGTTTAACGCCTTTTTTATTTCTCAATTCAGATTGCCCACGCTGATTGTTACTCTTGGAACCGCCAGTGTTTTCCGTGGATTTCTTCTTGCATTTATCGGTACCGCAATCATCAATAATTTGCCCCAATCATTGGTTTGGTTCTCCAAACTGGCTTTTTTTGAAGAGACCTTACCCGGTGGTGAAAAGATCGGGTTATCCGTCTCGATTATTATTTTGATCATCTTTATAGTCATCAGCTGGCTTCTATTGCGTTACACCCTCCTCGGAAGGAGTATATATGCCATGGGCGGTGACCGGGTGAGTGCTGAAAGAGCCGGTTTTAATATTAGAAATACGCAATACTTTATCTATGGATTCGTTGGCTTCCTTTCAGGCATCGCTGGTATTATTTATGCGGCGATGATGCGAAATGCCAATCCCTTCGATCTGGTAGGAACCGAATTAGTTGTCATCGCTGCCGTGGTACTGGGTGGTGCCAGTCTTACCGGTGGAAAAGGAACCGTATCGGGTACAGCCCTCGGTGTTTTATTATTAGTCGTTATCAATAATAGTCTGATCCTTTTAAATATTCCTTCCTACTGGCAAAAAGTGGCAGTAGGTTTAATCATTCTGGCTGGTACGGCTGCAACGGTTAAAAGGAAGATTTTTCAGCAAAAAGGAATTTCAAAGTGAATGAAAAGAAAAATCAAACATATATCGCGATACAGACTGAATTCTTAAACCTTAGAAACTATTTTGGTCATAACGGCAACGTTATTCGATTAATATTAATTGCGTTGACTATTTTCATTGCCATGAGTGTAATGAATCCCGGAAAATTCTTGACGATCCAGAACTTCACTTCCATGTCTTTCCAATTTCCGGAACTGGGTTTGTTTGCCCTGGCAATCATGCTTTCTCTGCTTACAGAGGGTATCGATCTATCCATTGTAAGCATCGCCAATCTTTCCGGAATTCTCGCTGCATTTATTTTAACCCTGGCTATGCCCCAAAATGCAAGCAATCTGCAAATTATCTTATGGGTGATTATCGCCATTTCTACCGCCTTGTTGAGTGGGCTTGTCTGCGGCCTGATTAATGGATGGTTAATTACCAAAGCAGGGATCACGCCCATCCTTACCACCCTCGGAACCATGCAGTTATTCATGGGTATTGCCTTTGTCATGACCAAAGGGACGGCCGTGTATGGATATCCGGAACTATTTCTTGAAATTGGGAATGGGATGGTAGGGATTTTTCCGATTCCCCTGATTCTGTTTATTCTTGTTGCCCTGGTGATGAGTATCATTCTCAGTCGTACCCGGTATGGGATCAATCTCTATATGTTGGGTACTAATGAAATTGCCGCAAAATTCTCCGGTATTCGGATCAACCGCATGCTCATCAAAACGTATATGTTATCAGGTTTATTAGCCGCGTTAACCGGAATTTTGATGATTGCACGCACAAATTCGGCCAAAGCAGATTACGGTAGTTCCTATCTTTTGCAGGCGGTCCTGGTGGCGATTTTAGGCGGAGTTAATCCCAATGGTGGATTTGGGACAGTTTCAGGCGTTGTCATCGCTGTGTTGGCCCTGCAATTCTTATCCAGTGGATTCAATATGCTGCGCTTTAGTAATTTTACCACTGAGTTTACCTGGGGGATGCTTTTACTGGTGGTGATGGTGATCAATTATATGATGAATAGAGATCAGAAATAACCGATTCTTCTATCATCCAGGCTTGAATTAGTATATTTTTTTATCCACGAATTTTCGCAAATTATAGCGAATTTCACGAATTATATATTAGCCTGAATAATTCATTTCTCGCAAAGATCCCGCACGGGCGGGACAAAGATTTATTTTTAAATAGTTTATGCAGATATTTTATATGAAATTAATAATATAACGCATTTTAGAGAAGAATCTCTAAATATTTATTTCTTTGCGTCTTAGCGCCTTTGCGCGAGATATTCATGAATTAGCCAGGTTAGAAAGCAAAAAGACCATCCCGAAAAAACATTATCCTCCAGAATATAATTCGAGACTAAATCTTCCTTGATTTAATATGCAGATAGAAGTATCTCAAATACAGCCAATTGCAAATTCCAGATGTTGAATCAAACATACGATCTGCTGTCTAAGCTTCCAGTTTCCAAATCTTATTCCAACACCAAATTCCCAATCACGCCGACAGGGGCTTGCCCGACCACTGGCGGAGTCTGCCCGTCTGCGGAGTCCTAATTCACATCAAATTCCATCTTAGAAAATGAGAACTATTTAATATTAAATTTGTCAATAAACTGTCCATATTTAACTAAATTCTGTCAGAATGCAGGATGAATTCCGATATATTTTAATCACACGTATCCAGGCTCTCCGCCCTCTTCACCTATATATCTCATTACTGCTGGCAAGACAAGGATTAAAGATCCTGAGCAAGTATAATACCAGGATCAGCTGAAAAATCCTGCGTTATGATATAGGCTTCTTCTAAATTCAGAGAATGGGATAACTTTTCTAATCGTCGATGATCGTGTTGATGTGCCCGTTTTTTGACTTCAAAGGCTATCTTTTTATCAGCCAGGACAAAGTCAATTTCAGCACCGCTGCGTTTCTGGTAGTATTTGACTTCTCCATACTGTTGAATATTTTTGAAAACAGCGTTTTCGAGCAACGCACCATCTGATACTTTACCAAACAGATTAATAATGCCATTATCACAAAAATAAATCTTTTTGGTTCCACTCACTTCCCTATCGACATTGCGGCTAAAGGGTGGGATCCTGAAGATAAAATAAGATCCTTCAATAAATGAGAGATAGGAGTAAACGGTTTATCTGGAAACACCGAATTCTGATGATAATTTTGAAATTTCTAATTTTAGATCCTTTTACTTGAATATTGAATATTCCGTGTTGGAAATTGAATATTTATTTTTATTCCACCAATTTGGACGAATTTCACACATTACTTTTGTAATAACAGATGCTATAGATACAAGAATGCATTTTCAGAGAGATGGAAGATAGAAAATCTATTGACTATATAAATGATCCCACAAACGCAGTCCAGGACATTTATTAAAATGTTTATCATAGGTAATTAAAACAGTACCTGTTTCCTGTGCATGAGAAGCAATCCAGACATCATTGATCGGCAGAGGTGTGCCTGCTTGTTTCAGGCTGTTTTTTAATTGTCCAAAAATATCAGAGGTTGTCTCTGTGGCATTTAAGATTTCAACGGTAGGTTTTTGAAGGAATTTTTCCAGAATAGTTTTGTTTTTCTGATATTTTGTACCACCCCTGAATCCCGCATAGAGTTCGCCCAAGACAAATACAGACATAAAGACTGTATCTGCTGCAGCCAATTCATCGAATACCTGCTCATCCCCGCTTAAATAAGCGACATAGGCATTTGTATCCAAGAGTATTTTTTTCACTGCCAATCCTCTTTGTCAATTTTTTCCAGATCCTTAATTTGACTCATGAATTGTTCAGATTCTCTTTTCGTCCAGACACCAAAAAGATCTAAAAAATCATCCCGATGGTCTGAATTTTGTTTCCTATGGAAACCGAGAGATTCTTCCAGGAGTCTTTTGATGGTTTTATTGAGACTGCTTCCCTGTTTTTTTGCTCTTTTCCTGATCAATTTATCAAGAGTTTCATCCAATCCATGTATGGTTATTGACTTCATTCGCACTTCTTTTATTTTGGTTCATTTTTAGATTATTATGGTTCATAATATAGTTCACAATTCAGGTAAAAACAACAACAGTTTTATATACCAATTCCTAATTACAAATTCCCAATTCCTAATATTTTTTGTATTTTGAATTATTTATTTTGTATTAATTGGTACATACTTCTCCAGCTTTAATTTTCTGATCAATTCATCATAACGCGGGTCGGATTTGATGTTATCAAAAAATGGTGAGGCAAGATAGCCAGGTAAATATCGATTATACTTAGCTTCGGCATCATTTAAATACAAAAATGATTCTTCCACCTTACCAACCAACATCCAATTAACAGCCAGAGACTAATCTTACCTCATCGGACTCATTGCTATAATCCTTCAGTCTATAATAAATTGGTTGAATATCTTCGGTGATACATTCGATATATTTTTTTGCAGACAATTCATTAATTCCCTCGTGGGAAAAAATCTGGTCATAACAATTTACTTTATCCTTAAACTTATTTTCGCTCAGGAACTTTTGCATATAATCAACACATTTTGGATAATATCCAAGATGGAAATGCATTTGGGCCAGGAAAAGGTAGTCAATTGCCACAAGGGTATTACTACTTGTCGCCTCTTCTGTTAATTTGATTGCCTCCTTAACCCTTCCCGCTAAAAAATATGTCCGGACCAACCCAATCCAAGTGGCTGAATCAACATCTATCAATTTTTGATACACTTTGATGGCTTCTTCATGTCTACCAAGGATTGAAAGTACATTACCATAATTCTGTAGATTTATTATTTTTTGGGGACTATTTTCTATATTCACCTTATATTCATCCAACGCCTTATCATACTCTCCCAGGGTAAAATAGAAATTGCCCAATTGACGATGACCTTCTTCACTAAGATCAATGCCACTTACCACATCTGATTCTATTCCATTGTGCCATACAATATTTTCCATTTTTAATATTCTGATTATTGCTCCATAGCGTGGATCAGACTTTAGATTATCAAAAAATGGAGATTGAATATATAAACGCAATCTTGGCATATGAGATCTAAATTGCTCAAGCGCAGCGAAAGCATTATCAGAATCATTAATCATTGAATAGTTTATTGCTCTAATTATGTTAAATATATTATCATCCAAGTTTCTTTCTTTTATATTTTTCCCCATGTTTGTAACACATCTGAGATAATTTTTCGTTTTTTCCTTATCAAATACTATTTCCATATTGCCGCGCTGGTAACAGGAATCCCAATCTTGTGAACTATCCCTATCCTTGAAATATAGTTGCATATTGTGAATACCTTTTTGATATTGATTTTGAGTCAGAGACATCGCGGCAAGCCAATAATAGCCATCTATATTCGGTGATTCTGTATTTAAATAGTCTTCCATATTCTTAGTCACTTCTTGTATATCGCCAGCAAAAAAATTAATCAGACCCTGATCAAGCAGGTATGCTTGATCTAACTGCACTGCTTTTTTCACCATCATTAGTGCATCTTTATGGTGGCCAAGTGTAGAGAGAAGAAAAGCATATTCTTTATATTGTTCCGCATTATTGGGCAAAAAATGAACACACATCTTTCTCTCATGGAGCGCTTTTATATAATCACCCATTTGAATGTACAAATTGCTGAGTGCAAAATGAGTCGCGATATCTGATGAATCAATCTCGAGCACTTTGTGAAAATGATGTATTGCTTTATCGGGGATGTTGATAAACCAGGTATAGATGCAACCTAATTCAAAATGAGCCATATACCCAAAACCCGGATCTTGCAGAATCATTTTCTGATATTTTGCGATTCCCCTTTTATAATATCCTGCTTTCACATATAACCAAACTGCGGCATCATTTATCAACATATTTGTAGAATCAACCTCAAGGCTTTTATCAGCCATCTTTAGCGCCTGATCGATATTTCCGAGTTTTTCTAATACATAGGCATAGCCGAGATATCCCGTACAGTCATCAGGATTTTGGGTTATGTATTTCTTAAAATGTTTTTCAGTTTTTTCATATTGTCCACTCTTAAAATAATTCCAACCTAAAATATAGTTCGTTATAACATCGAGTGAGTCTATGGCTAAAGCTTGCTCAAGAACTTTTTCACCTTCTTCATAGTTACCCATTGTCCAGCCAAGAAGAGAACCAAGACGTTGATAGGCAAACAGGTAAGTTGGCTTGATCTTTATCGCTTTATTGAGTTCTTTAATAGCCTTATTATATTTTCGATCCCATGAATAGACCTTTGCCATAGTTGTTCGGGTTTCTGCCAGTGAGGAATCAAGTGTAAATGCTTTTTTTCCTGCCTTCATAAATTTGGGCCGCAACAAATTCTCGGGCAAACCGGTGGTCGCTACTTGTTGGGCAAATGTCTCAGCGAGGCCGGCCCAGGCTAATGCAAAAGTAGAATCAATCTCCAGAGCCTTTTTAAAATATAATATCGCTTTTCGATCACTTTCCGGATTATATTTAAACCAGAAGTTTTGTCCTTTTAGATAATACTGATAAGCCAGATCATTGATTTTTGGGGTATGCAGTAATTTTTCTTTCTCTCCGCCTTTCAACTCTGGTTGCAGATAATCACTTATATCATGAACAATATTATTTTTGATGGCGACCAGATTAGCCATTACGTCGGGATAAGCCTTGGAGAGAAGGCTGCTGTTATTGTCTACACCAATCATCTCGATGTTATAAGTTGTATCTTTGCCCAACACAGATAACCGCGGAATCACTATCATATCAACATTCAGTTTTCTACCCTCTACCTGAGGATCATAGGCTTGGTCTTCGTAGCGATGCAGAAGGACACTGTATGGATAAAATTGTATGTCCGGTAATATCTTCTGCAGACCACGCATAATTTCTTCTGGAAAACTTGTACACAGGTATGCCAGTTCTAGGTTACCGCTGTTATTTTCTGCCGGCATTATCGCTATTAATTTTGGTCTAGCCGGAAAAACAATGAGCCACAAAGATATTATAACCGTCAATATTAAAATTACACCGGCAGATATGATACTAATCTGTCTCACCTTTTTCTTGTGCCATAACCGCTTTAAAATCCCAGCGACCGATTCATCAATAGAGAGAACTGTATCATTACTAAATGGCTTAAAATCGATTAACAATTCTTCAATCGATTGATATCGATTTTCGGGATCTTTGATCAGACATCTGTTTACGATACTTTCTAATTCTGCGGGAACGTCCTCATTTAAAACACTTACCGGCAACGGCTCTTCATTGAGGACCGAATACACCACGGCCTGTTCATAATCGCCCTTAAACGGCAACTGCCCGCTTAGCATCTCATACAACACTACACCCAACGACCAGATATCCGTACGCTGATCAACCATTTCACCTTTGGCCTGCTCGGGAGACATATAGGCAATCGTACCGACCGTCGAGCCGGTTTTGGTCAATCGCGTCTGCCCGGCTAATTTCGCCAAACCAAAATCCAGGATCTTTAGCCGTTCTATCTTCGGTGATCATAATATTGGCCGGTTTGATGTCGCGGTGGATAATGCCGTTGTCGTGGGCCTTTTGCAGGCCGCGGGCGATCTGGAGGGTGATTGCATATTGCCTCATCGATAGCCAGGGCACCGATCTGTTTCCCCCCTGGCAAGGGGGGATAAAGGGGGGTGTTGCTGCCTGACGATTTTACACCCCCCTTAGTCCCCCCTCGAGTGGGGAGACCGCCTTGTGCCATACAATCTTTCAGAGATAAACCGTCATAACACGCCATGGCGATATACGATTGCCCATCCTCCGTCTCACCGATTTCATGTATGGTGCAGATGTTGGGATGATCCAATGCCGAGGCAGCTTGTGCTTCATGGATAAAGCGTTCTTTGGCTTCCGGATCAGAGGAAAGTTGGGTTGGCAGGAATTTCAGGGCGACGGGGCGTTTGAGTTTGGTGTCATGGGCTTTGTAAACTTCGCCCATGCCCCCGGCACCTATTTTTTCTATGACTTGGTAGTGAGATATTGTAGTACCAATCATAAATCTTTCTGCCTCCAGCAGGGCTTACTTTTTGAATGCACCAAAAAGTAACCAAAAAGTGCTCGCGCAAATTAAACTCGCTTATGGCTATTGCTCAATGGTAAATTTCATTGCTCGAACAAAATTTGCGCAGGCTTCGCTACGCTCGCCACTAGGTTTTTATTGATGTTCAAGAGTGTAAATCAAAATCTATCCAAAATCAGAATTCTAAAATCTAAAATTATTTCAGCCAACATCGAGAATCGAGTGACGAGAAACGAGTCCCTAATTCCCAATTTCAAATCCCAAGT
>CAWCNS010000013.1:0-14780 GCA_963796965.1 Calditrichia bacterium | reverse complement strand
AAAGGAGAAGGCTCGGAATACCATTTCCCAGTATCCGCCCGGCCCAACCTCCCCGGGGCTTTTGAAACCTTTAGGAATTCCGGTGGGTTACGGTAGCTCCTTGTCTTTGGCGCACGTAAGCATACCAAAGCGCGCCTCACGATTTCGATTATAGCGATTAGTGAGATAATCCTTCGCCCTCTGTAGGTCATGAGTAAGCCTCAGAGTATATGCATTCTTTTCAAGTTCTATGCTGATTCCCCTTGCATCCTCTGCTTTGCCTTCCAATAGATTCTTTACGAACTCATGCAACCGAGTAGCAAGGTGGAAACGTATTGTCACTGATAACTCGAGTGACTCTTCATAATGCTCTACATTGGCTAGGGCACTGAAGTGTGTCTTCACTTCTTCGATAGTAGGAATGTAAACATCCCATTTCTCAGATGACCCAAAGCCTTATCTATCGCGTCTTTCCACTGGCTAAGCCCCGCCTCCTCCCCACTACGGATTCCTGCCCCGATCCGATCAAACCAACCACAACGCACCATTCTGGGACATTTTCGGCAAATTGAACGAACAACTCTGGCTCTGAAAGCCCTTGGAATGCAATCGGCATATCCTTGTGCTTTGCTTGTACCTGAGCAGCATCAAACGCACGCTGAGCTTCATCGTAAATTAAAACGTGCTGTGGAGGTATCACCTCAGCTCTTTTGGTAAATGTTTTTACATATTCATGAACCCCACGAATGAATGCTTTTCCATCACCACCGGCGGACCGCAATTCGTATTGAAGCACTTCCACCAATGGACCATTTCCAGAAAGGAATACAGCCGTTGCTGTAGGTTTTCCAATTCCCTTGCGAGATACCGCCAAATCATCCAGATATTTTGCGTGAGCAAGTTGTAACCCAACAAGTGTTTTACCGGCGCCAGGAACACCACTTGTTAGTATCAATGCACGTCGTTTTTTGTTCGCAGTCTTATGAACAATATCAGAGCAAATATCCAATGTCGGTTCTGTTGCTACGGCAGCGCGATGAATTCTTGTAAGCGTCCCTGAATTAAAAAGTTCCCTTGCTGCTTTTATCAACGAAGGCATTGGCTGATAACATTCGAACATTAAAAAGTTATCAGGGTTCGGAGCAATCTCACCGTCTCGAATGGCTTTTTCGCAATATGATGATATTTGATTCGGACCTATGACATCCACTTCACCTTGATACTGGAAGTCTTTCGCACCTCTCGTCAACACTAAGACACATTTAACAGGTATTGTTGAGCATTCTTTGTGGTATGCGCGAAGATCTCTGGCATAAGCAGCCGCTTGATCAATGTCAGCTTGTGTTGGATATGGCTTACCTTTAAACTCAATTACTATCACAACTCCATTTAAAAGAAGTAATACATCGATTCTTCTGGATTCGAGCGGGATTGTATACTCAAAAATCACTGAGCCATTTTCTGCGAAATCGGAATTCTTGCCGATCATTTCGCCAACGGATCTCTGAATTATCTTTATTGAATCCCTCCAAGCCTTTATTTGACTATCGCCTGCGTCTTGAATGAATGTTTTGAGATCCTTAACAATTGTAGCAACATGAGCTATCGAAAAATCAGACAATTTTGCACTATAACCGGCTTGTGTCATTGAGTCTCCATTAACATAGGAAAGGTGGGAACTCGTATTAGATCTCACCATTCCCTTGTCGTGTCAAGGGTTTGGTATTCCTTGACAATCTGGATGGTGAGGGATAAAGCTCAGGATGCCCATCGAAATGAACAACCTGAAAGCCCAGCATGAAAAAAATCATCAAGGTCACAGCCGCCATCCTGGAAAAGGATGGCCAGATCATCATCGCTCAACGCAAGAGCAGTGACCATCTATCCGGTAAGTGGGAGTTCCCTGGTGGTAAGATTGAGCCAGGGGAAACACCGGAGGAGTGCCTGGCCCGTGAACTCAAGGAGGAGTTCGATATCGATGTGACCATCGGTGAACATCTTGGTTCCAATGTCCACCACTATGACCATATTTCCATTGAACTGATGGCTTATCGAGCATCCTGGGTAGGTGGCGCCATCACCATGAACGATCACAAAGCATACCGTTGGGTCACCGTTGACCAACTTACTGAGTTTGATTTTGCTCCAGCAGATGTTCCGTTCGTTGAAATGTTATGCGCCGGAACCATAAAAATTAACAATGGATGGTACCATGAACTATTGGTGGGTTAATCAGAATCAGACGAACATAATCACGAGATTGAAGGTGGGTACATGTGGTCCCCAAAGACCAAAAAGGACGGTGCCAGAAACACCTTCTACGACAATATGACCAGGGTAAAGCCCAGTGACATAGTGTTTTCCTTTTTCGGTAGAAGGATCCCTTACCTCGGAGTGATAACATCACATGGTTATTCACGGCCAAAGCCTGACTTTGGTTCTGCTGGTGATGCTTGGGATCAAGACGGATGGATGGTCAACGTCGACTATAGGCCGGTGAGGAACAAAATCCGACCCAAGGACTATATAGATGAGATTCGACCTTTTTTACCGGATAGGTATTCGCCGTTGCAACAGACTGGTGATGGGAACCAGGGTGTTTACTTGGCTCATATTAATGAGGGTCTTGCAGGAAAACTGCTTGAATTGATTGGTGAAGATGCCAACCCTGCACTCTTTGAAGGAAAGGAACATGAAGGCGAGGCCAAAACCGATCTTGAAGCTGAAGAAGAGCGGATTGAAAAGCTCATCAAGAAGGACTCCGCCATAACCACTACCGAGAAAGAAACGATCGTCAAGGCAAGGAAAGGGCAAGGCCGATTTAGAGATGATGTGATTGCCTTGCATAAGAGGTGCCCCTTTACTGGTAGTCGATGACACCAGGTTCCTCAGGGCCGGCCACCTAAAGCCATGGTCCAAATGCGATGACAATAAAGAAAGAATTGATCCCCTCAACGGATTACCATTGACACCAGTCGTTGATCTATTGCTGGATCAGGGTTTTCTATCCTTTGATGAAACAGGTACCGCCTTATTCTCACCTGGTTTGAACGCAGACGACTTGAGATCAATGGGAATCGATTCTGGTGGAGAGTTACAAGATCCGAATCATCAATGATGATCATCGAAAATACATCACCTATCACAGAACTAAGGTGTTTAAGAACGAATGATCTGCCCCTTCTGCCGACAATCTGACATCGTGGACAATTCGGGAACGACAATCTGCCCTTCCTGTCAAACTGTATTTGAAATTGATGATCGGGGCGAGTGTGTTTTCGTTGATACGGATTTCCCGAGGATGCCGATGTATGGACAGGTCTGTGCGGAGTGTGGGCTGGTTCAGCAAGATAAGCGGGATTCGTGTGTTTACTGTGGGACAGTCTTCAACAAGACGGTGCATTAACAGAAGAAATCTGACCGGAAGGTAATATGAAGAAGTGTCCAAAATGTGAAAAGATGAACAACGCCTATGCTGGAATTTGCGAATTCTGTGGAGCCGATATAAGGCGGATACAGTCTGACCGAACTGGTAGTGAAGAAACTCTCGATGCTTCTGAAGAGGAACCAAGTTTTAACGAGACTGATTTCGATATAGAAGAATCCGACACCGATTCAGACAAGACTGAATTAATTGACATTTACAATCAGCTCCAGGAAATCAAGGGCCAACTATCCCAAGGTTCGACCTTGTTTGATGTAAACATGCCTTTTAGCCGTATGGTAATGCTATTTATCAAGGTCATCTTGGCGGCCATTCCAGCTATTATGATAGTGGGTTTTCTTTTCCTTATATTCTGGGCTTTCCTTGGTGGACTCATTTTCAACGTGTTTTTAAGAGGATATGGAATTCAATAATTGTCGAACAATATAAATCTTCAATGAAAAACGGAAAGTGAATGAAAAAAACTGGACCAGATAATTCACAACCGAAAAATTGATATCACCACGTATGAAGGGGCATCTGATTCCGTAATTGTCGAGGGTATTCTTCATGATGAACGCCTGGTAGAGACATATCGTCCAACTGGGGATATGCATCCCCCCGGTACTGTTCACCACATGATCATACGCATGGAGATCAAGGGACCGAAACTGACCATCGAGGATATTGAAGTTGAGATGCCGACGATTCCGTATGAAGCGTGCCTTGAAACCCTCGCTACACTGAATCAGCTGAAGGGCATGCCTATCGTTGCCGGCTTCACAGCCAAGGTAAAGAGGCTGGTAGGCGGCAGGAAAGGATGCTGTCATCTGTTGTCATTATTGACTGCAATGGCACCTGCAGCCGTCCAGGGGGCCTGGAGTGCTGTGATACGGGAACCCGTTGAGCAAGAAACCTATCTGGAAATGGCATTTGGGCGGGTGAAAAACACCTGCTGGGTCTGGCGTGAAGATGGGCCGTTAATTAAAGAGTGGAGGGAAAAGGCCAATAACATGAGTGAGTGAATTAAGATCGGCCTGTATTTTTGATAATCCTATTTAAAATTAAATCCATGGCAGAAGGGGTTACATATATCTGTGACAATTGTGGTCAAGCCATCGAGGCTTGGTCGGACGGTAATCCATATTATTACGATAAGGCCGGAGCTAAGCAATATGCCTACCACCCCGACCATAAAAGACTCGACCGTTGCATTGGCAATGATAGCCCAAACCTTTGTTTGGAATGCGGACATGAATTCTTAGTGGACTCCTTGGCTCCTATCACAAGGTGTCCAAAATGCAGAAAAAGAAAGTTTACGTCTATTTTCTTGTTGGATAAGCAACGATGTCCATACTGTAATGAAGGAGTATTCAAGGCTGATCCAAATTCATATGCAATTTCTTAAGAATAAAAAACATGTGATTGGTGTGATGCTGTGATCAGTGGGTTGGTGCACCGAAAAGGTCGATTGAAAGGAGTCGCTGTACCATGCCGATAATGTTGAACACGATACTTCATGAAGTAGGGCTTCCACTGAAAAATGTTCGCCTTATCCGTCACAAAGACAATCGTGCAAAGAGGGGCTTTACGCCTTACGAACTTTGGCGTGATGATCGCTCGAATTTTGACTTTTATCAATCTATCCAAAGCATCCCGAATCGGAAAAAACTAACAGCACCTTATTGGGCGGTATTTGTCGTCAATATGAATGGCGAAACGATGTTTGCAGGACTCTACAGTGTAAGATATCTGGGATTGATAAAGCAGGATACACAAATGCCTCATAAGGATGTGATTGCAAATGCCGGAAAATACGATGCCTACGACCTTAAGCTCCAGGATACTCTAAGCGATTTCATCGGAAAACTTGTTATAGATTGGGGGCCAGGAGCACTCGCCTGGGTGCAATATGCTGATCGAAAGGATAAACCCGTTATCGAGTTACGCACATCGTTTCGAGAACCCGAATTCCCAGGTTTTATGGAATTTATCCAGCCATTGTCAAAACTCGATAACATGCCCAAAGGTTGGATTGATGCCCTTAAGTCTTCTCGTGGAGTCTACCTGTTAACCTGCCCGAAGACTAAAGAACAGTATGTCGGTTCAGCAACTGGCGATAGTGGTTTTTGGGGCAGATGGCAAGAATACATCCATACCGGACACGGTGGGAATAAGGGATTAAAAAGTCGTGACCCCAGCGATTATCAGGTTTCGATTTTGGAAGTCGCTGGAACATCTGAGACAACGGAGGATATACTGTGTATGGAAGGCCGATGGCAGTCTAAACTGCAAAGCCGGGAAATGGGATTAAATCGGAACTTGGCGAGACGGTTATAGATCCGAGTTTGTTGCCTTAGTGACAGGCCTGCACATCTTTTATATTACTTCACACACCTAACCCGATACGTCTCCTGTAACACCTCCCAGATCCGGTGCATGACATCCTTGCCCATTTCGTCATCCTTCCCGAGTTGACCTCTGATACAGACATCAAAGGCATATTGAAGGTAGGGAACCTTATCCTCGTCCAGGTTGGCGATGATGGCCTTTTCCTTCAGGGGCATGTCAGCCAGGATTTCTTGGACGATTTGGTCTATGTTCGGATCGGTTGGTCATAATTTTTCCGCCGGCGGATTAAATTATCTGCTTCAGTGAACCTCGTCGGCATTACGAAGATCCCACATCGAACCTTGCCAGTTGCTGATATATCCGCAGTCATCACAAACCGGACACCACCACATGATCCTATAATCTTCGGGATCGAAATCCGCTTCGATTATTCCTGTGCATGGTTTCCGACCAGGACGGCGGCGGCAACGGACCTGGTATTCCGGTAGGGGAATCAATTCCGGTCTCGATGCCATGGCAACTATCGCCGTAATATGCTCTGCCAACTTTCGAGCAGGTCCTGTGGAGACAGCGATTTCCCCATTATCGTCAAGAAAGACATTCAGGTTCGTATACCAAGTGTCTCCCATTGCGGCGGTCTCCAGATTGTGGTGTTGATTTTTAGCAACCGGACAGAACAACCTGATCCAAGATCATTATCAGACATCATAGGCCACTAAGGCCCGGACTACAAGCCTCCACCTATATGATAATAGCTTTCACCTACCACCTCACAGCCAACCGGCTCACATTGCCCAAATCCACTTGATGCCGTATCTTTTAAATAAGCAAGAACGGAACACAACCAACAACAAAACAACTAACCAATGAGGTGATACCATGGCCGAAAATAAAGTGCAGGATTACACTGAAGACAAGAACGAAGGACACGTTGATACCCGCGAAGCCAATTTCGAGTGTGAAAAGAAAGATGAGAACCTGGGATGTGACATGGGAATCGATGTCGCGGGATAACTGAAAGGACGGTGCCCTATGATAGGAACTGCAATTACTCTGATTACGCTGGGATACTTCATCAACAAGTGTATAGCCGGCCGGACATCAGGAGCCACCTGCAAGATTTAAGGGCATGATTAACGGCAGAGCTTCGAAATATTAGGCAACAAAATTAAAATCCGCTGATATGGCGGTACACGGCAGAGCCTCTAACGGGGCTCTGCCTTTTTTCGTTACTGGAAATGGTCTACTGAAAACCTGGATTGTTAATCGACCGTTAATAGCCGTACTGTTTTCAGTGTCTTTGTATCCATTTCTATCATTTTTAATGATGCGAACAGGTCACAATCATCAGGAATCTCTCTATCATCGACATTGGATATTTTTTCAATAAGCTCTTGCTTGTCTATCACACCATTTAAGAAAGTCTTAAAGATTGAATATGTAATTACATTGTCGAATTTTGAACAGTTCAAATTCATTCGGGTTATCTATTGGATGGTGATATGTTCCTATTTGTGATTCTCTTTCATCTTTATCTCAGGCGAAATAGCAATATTCATCGGTCTCGAAAATTTTCTCATCAATTACATAATCGTCCATCTTTAAGTCTTCAATAAGATTTTCTGCTTCATCATAATTTTTCGCATTTAAAACAACTGTGCCATTAAAAGTAAATAAGTATTTTTTCATATATTCTCCTTAGTGTTATTGGTCATGTTTATTTAGATTTACATTGCGAAAATTATCATTAAATTTAAAGTTCAAATTTAGGATATAACTGTGCAAATAAAATCTAGTATTTGAATATTGTTAAAGTATATTATAAATTTTAAATTAAATTTTCATCAAATTGAGGATGAGCTTGCTCATTCGCGATTTGATTATTGCGTAGCAATAAAACGTTCAATCACTTCGTGATTACTTCTCCAAAGCAAGCTTTCGCTTGCTTTTCCGAAGTGAAATATTTGTTTTAATTATTTGTTTTAAAGTTTAATTTTAAAGCTCTATATTTTAACGTTTCAAACGTTAAAAGCTTTATTGTAAAAAGATTTTATTCTCTCTACTATTACTTATATTAGTCTATAGACTATTTTTCACTAATATTTGGCACTGATTTTTTAACCTACTGATTTAACTATATTAGTCTATAGACTACATTTTAATTGTCTCTCCAACTCTCCCAATATGTCTTCATATCTTCTGGCAGACTTTCATACTCATGCATAAGAGTCTCTAAGGGTAAATATTCTTTCTTATCTTTATAATCACCTTTTAAAACTTCCATGATCGCTCTAACTTTCTTATTTCTTTCCTGCTTCACCATTTCATATGCCGCTTCAATATTCCCTGGATTAAGGTATTCTAATATTAAATTGATAACCTTTAATCTTGTTTCCCAATCATAATTCTGGTTACGTGAGTCCATCAACAGATTTTTAAATGTTGCTTTGGATATATAAACTTTATTTTCATTCTAGAAGTGAACTCATATCGTAATATAGAGAAGGTATAGATTGGCCTTTCTTAAATAGTAATAATTTTATTTCTTCAGCCTGATTGTCTAATATCAAATTATACATCTTTTTCATTAACTTCTTCTTAGGCACTCTTAGTTCTTTCATTTTATATCCTCCATTAAGAATGAGTATTTCTTTAAATCGTCTTTGTTTTTAATCCGAACAAAACAAAAATCAGTGTCGCCCTTATGTTTTTTTTAGAATAAGCTTATGTAAACTTCTCAATGAAAACCTTAAAAACCTACTAACGTTGATATCGTTTTCTCGTATCACATTGATTGCTTTCTTTTCCATATCACTAATATGGAAGCTGTAAAGTTTGTTTAATTTATTCATGTATAAATCCTCCTTGTTAGTTTTATTCAATGTATATCTAAAGGTATTTATATTTTTTAATCAAAATAAACAGAAAACCTGGATTATAAGAATAGGAATGCCTAAGAAATAAATAATTTTGGATCAGAAACCAATATGTGTACATTGGCGGTATGGAGATTACGCCGGTGGTGGTGAGCTAAATGTTCTTAATGTTCGCTATGGTATTATAACAAATGAGAGAGAAGAATGTTGTTGATTGATATCTATCTAAGTGAATTAGAGGTGGATCTATTCAATATCGATATTAAAGTAGATCACACACCATTGGTAAGAGTCACTCTTGTTGGACAGTATTAAAACTTTGATAATAAGGTTTCGAATTGAATCAAAATATGTTCATAACTACAAAGCAAATCATCTGGGAATTGATTCTCTAATTACTTGGTCGAAAACCTTCATATTAAACATATCGAAATTAAACTGATCCGCAAGGGATGTGAAGAAATGATCACTGTCTCTTCCAGTTATTCTTATTTCGCGATGTGATAAAATACGTTCAAATGAATTGAATATTGTTTCTATAATGCTCAAGTGATCAATATCATCTTTAAGATTACAAATGGATATATCTGAAAATGAGTATCCTTCAATTATACGGTTGTCAGCGACTTGATTCCAGCCATTAGACTCTACTTCGTCCAATATTATATTGAAGTATCTATTCTCTCTCAATTTCTATGTCATTTCCGATTTTGTCTAATATCCATTTTATGGAATCTTCGTATGAATTCGAGATTATAGCCATATTTATAAAATATTCTTGAGGTTGATTGTTCCCGGCAAAACAGGAAACCAACAAAAACAAAAGCTCAAATCCTTGGGTAAATTCATTATCAATAGTTGGCGCCTGGTTCGGTGAGTTTTCCATCTTTAATTTAATAAAACCCGAAATCTCCGATTGTTCATCAATTCTTGATATTATAGTGATTAACTTTTTGAGCCATCGACCATGCTGTTTTATATGTGAGGAACAAGAAATTTTCTTGAATATATCTTATAGAATATCTTTCCCTTTGTACGACTAAGTGAAATATAAACCAATACCATTTAAGCAAATCGACATGTGAATTATGAAAAAGCGTTCCAGATGTCGCGCTGGCCTGAAATCGACACGCAACACATTCATATAAATCTCTATCCCCCAAGAAATATCCACGCGGTTCTGCACAGCGAGGGCAAACAAAGCCTTCCGGCCAGCGGACTCTTACCAAATGCTGGAGACATGTCTCTCTATTTGGAAATCGTTCATTGAAGGCTTGGTAAAATAATATAGATCATCACTCATCGTTATTCATCTTTCCTGGGGAAGTATACAAAAAATTCATTCCTGAGTAAAGTATATAATTAGATTTTTATATATAGTCGTTAGAAATACAAAAGTATAGATATCAATAAAATTAAAAGGAGGAAAAAAATGATAAATAAAAGCAAGAATGTTGTATGTTTAGGATGTTCTTCTGGTAAAAACGTTTTAAAAAAAAAGGATAGGATCAATATAAACCCACCTCCGCCGGTAGTTGGCCGCTGTGATTGCTGCGGAAGGTATATAAGCGACCTTAGACTTTTCCTGGAAAATATACAAAAAATTTATTCCGGATTAAAGTATATAATCAACACTTATAAGTAACTGGTAGATATACAAACGTATAGATATCGGTGTCCCAGGAAGGGGATTAAGACCTGGCATGGAGAGTTTTGAAGGACTAATAAAAGAATAACAAATTGGGATTAAAAACTAAATCCTGTAACCCAAGCAGGTAAGGAGAAAGATATATGACCAAAACAGAAAAAGAAATGATGGCCAATTTACATGATAGCGAAGGAATAGAGAAGGATGAAGAAAACTTTAGAAATGAAAAGGAGGAATATATTGTGGATAGAGATAGTGATCAGAATTTAAGTGAATGGGTTAGGATAACAACAAACTATGATGACTTTTTTGAACATGAAACTATTAGCAACATTGAATACCAGGAAGCGATGGAAGAAGATAATATGAAAACCAAACTTATTGATAACGATGATATTGAAAATTTTGAAACTACTACAAAAGAAAAGGAAATTGAAGGCAAAACAAATATTAATTTAAACCCATCGCTTGAAGATCGCTGGTGTGATTGCTGTGGAAGGCACATTAACGAATTGACGCCTTTTGGTAAAGCCGGCGATCCTTTAGTCGGTAACTTTGATGGTGCGTTATTGGTGAAGAAATGGAGACGGACTTTCCCATATAATGAACAAGCTGAAAAGGCCTTTAAACATGTTGAAAAAATAATGGAAGAAGAAGGACACGCAGGTGAGGATCCAGAGGGTTGGATGATTAAAATATACGGAAAAGAAAAGGGGCAACAATACCTTAACGCTGTATATGCATATGGCTGCATCGGTAGTAGTCGAGAATGCAGAGACTGTGCAATATTAGATGAAGACGAGTATTTTGAGAGATTATTTAAACACATTTAGAATAAGGAACAATCGTAACTTATAAGTGCGCGTCTTTATGGCGCGCAAATATAAGACGAGATTAATAAAAATACAAAGAGGAGAAAAAAATGGCAATTGCATATAGAAATCAATTAATAGTGAGTGGAGAAGAAGGAAAGTTAAAAGAATTGAAATTAAAGCTGGCTGGTGACAATACAAATGGTCCATCTGAGCTTTCACAATATCATACAGATACCATCTTTTACTACATAGTCAGATCTTCCACAGCTTGGACATCTTGGCATAATTTGGTCCCTCCTTATTTAAAATTTAATAAAAAATCTAATAAATCCTATTTGTACTATCGACAAGAATGGAAATTTCTTTAATTTTATATTCATTAACGATATTACGCATTATCCTGGGTTCTTATGTTGTTCTATCGGTGGGAACTGTTATTAATGGACAGTCGCTAAAGTTCAAAAGAATGTTGTAGACATTCCGTGGTAAACTGCAGAATGCAAATAATACCCGAATAGAACGAGGGTTTTTTCTCTAAAACGATACGGTTCCTACAATTAGAAATTTGGATTTGAAAAGAAACTTTTATGTGCAGTTAACTGCGTATTCATGGACAATTTATAAATATTTTTGATCTCTAAGTGTTAGTTATTCGCTAATTGTTTCTTACCATTGTATTCTTTTTTTCCTTCTTCAAATTGAAATTTAACTTCTTCAATTGTAGCCCCATCAATGAAATAAGCCATAGCCGCCACGCCGATTCCCCATGTTCCTGCAAAAGCTATAGAAGCAGAAACTGCATTTCCAGCACCTGGAAAGAGTTCAGCTATAGCCCTTGCTCCCTCTCTGATAGCGAAACTTGCCCCAACATTAACACCAAGAGCAGGATCGAAACTTCCAAGGCGCTTCTTTTTGTTAGTTCTCTTCCAGAAATGTAAGCTATCCCAACAATCATAGCTATTTGCGCACTTGTTATGGGAATCACATCGGCTACAGGAATTAGCAGTTGCAGCAATGCCAGAACATACAGTGGCGGTTGATGTAATTAGAACCTTGGCAAATTTTCTTTGAACCTTTTTCAATGCGGAAAGCCTTGCCAACTGCAGCTGTGCTGTATTTGGTAAAATTTCTATTAAATATTCTATAAGTAAATCAATATTATAGAAATTGTCGTATATTTTTTCTCCATTCAGAGTACTCCCGCATAGGTAGACACAGGTATAACTTTTAACAAATCAATTTCTGATTTTTCTAAGACTTGCTTAATGGCATCTATCGCGGCTTTAATATTTTGTTGTTTTTGATCGTTTTCGTATGGTGGCTCAACACGCTTCGGATCAAGTTCATCTATTTGGGTAACAATAGCGGCTAAAGGAAGATCATAACTGTGTTTTTCGTGTACAAATTGACGAATCAAAGCAACATTTTTAATATCTTCTGAAATATGTGCATCCACTTCCTTGGCTTTACATAAAAAAGAATGGCGTCTGGGCACTCTTTTTCTACTTCATTTTTAATCTCATCAATGGCATTTTCAAAGTTAGATGATTCTGGCTCGGTCCTGTCCCCAATGCCACGAGTGTCAAGAATTCGTATTGTTCCTTTTTTATTCTCAAAATTATGCCATATAGCTTTTCCTGTCTCGGAAAGGACTGAGCCTACATCAGCAACTCTTTCTTGGAATATAGCATTTATTAAAGAAGACTTGCCAGCACCTCGACGACCGACAATCATTATCCGTGGGGAACGGTTCTCCAAAATCATCTCCTTTATTTTGATAAACTCTTTTCGGACCAATTCTCTTGTTGGGTTTGGCAACGCATCAATGCTTTTTAAAAACCAAGTCAACCAAGTCTTTAAGACTACCTTCATTCATTTTAAAATCCTTGCATTTTACGATGTTTTTTTCTGTCGAATATTTCCTCGCGAATTATTTTCTACCTCTCATAAGATTTGTGTTGCCTACTACCCTTTTAAAATATTTGTTATTCCTTTAAGTTACATAGGAGCATCCTTACATGCTATTTCCCCTATAGGCTTTTCGGCTGTTTTTCCAGTTTCAAAAGCATTTTTTTACTCTCGCGCTGGAAATGTTGCATAGGGTTATTGTAAATTAAATCATAAAATTAAACACGTTATTGCTTTGAGATGAGTCCTTTATTTTGACATTAGATGAGATTGAAGAGTCCTTCGCGGAAATGTTAACGGTACAGGCATATGGATGGCGTTGGAGCTACGTGCACTGCAGAACCGGAAATGATGTCCAAAGAGAACCGGTATTTTTTCTTCAGAACCTCGCACCCCCTACAGTGAAAATTTTCATTTTGAAAAACGCATTTACGCAGTCTCCTGCGTATTCTGATGTATTTAGCCATCAGAAAGAATATTATAATCATCGAGATAATTATAATCAGTTTGGAAGTTCCGATGCGACCTTAGAACTAAAGCAATTAATATCAAAATTATATCGCATGGTTTTAATATAGAATTTGCAATCATTTAATAACTTATCAAAGTCCAACGCTGCCAATTCTTTGCTGACTCATCTTTAAGAAGTTGTCTCGCTCTAATACATAATTCTTTATCGTTAGATATTAAGGTCGTTTTTACTCCATTTTCAGCTTGATCTAATAGACATTTAATTAAAACTGGGTCTGCATAAGCATTTTGTTTAGCATCTATTGTTATCGGTTTTATCTCAAGAAAATTTTCTTTTTGTAATCTTTCTATTCTTCCTACTGCACATCTACTTTTTTGCTCTTTACCGTTTCAAATTCGTATTTTTTCTTTTATGTTTACTATTTCATCAAACTGCACTCCATGAATATTAATAGTACGTTTTAATTATAGCATGCTTCATTAATTACCTCAAAAAAATTGTCATAGTCATTTCCCATCCATATATTTGAATCAATAATAACGTAATCATTCAGTATGTTAGAAATATACTTTAAAAAATGTTGCGCATAAGCAATATTTTTTTGTCTTTTTTCTTCTTCGGCTTTTAAAATAGCAATCTTTTCTTGTTGTAATCTTGTTCTTTCAAATTCTCTTTCTTTTTCTTTTCTGATTCGATCTTCTTCCTCTAATCTAATCAATTCTTCATATTGAGCTTTTCGTTTCTGTTCAGATTTTTTCTTAATTCTCAAAATAGTAGCCAAAAGCATTCCAATAAATATTGAAATTCCTATTACGGTAATTGCAACATTACCAGGGACGCTGAAGAATTTTTGAATTTCGTTCAAAACTTTATTTACAGCAATAATAATAGATAAAATAACAATTGAAAAAATATAAAGGCAGCAGAAAATTAATATCTTTTTAAAATTTGTAATCTTTTTTCCTTTTTCGATACCAAATATATTTAATATTTTTTTTATAAGCATTGTTATTAAATTTTCCTAATATCTTAAGCAGTTAATAAAATTTATTGATGCCCTTCTATATATATCGTCATGATTAAAAAAAACTTTATCTTCATCTCATATAAAAATTTCTTACAAATTTTCCAAAAGCTTAAACTCTTTTAAGATTTTTTCCGTAATATCAGGACATAGAACCAGTAATGACCCAAATCTATTTTGATTATGCCCGGTCTCGGTTTATGACCCAAGATGAGATCGTTGAGGCATACGCTGAAACATTGATGGTATAGTCGGAAGGATCGCGGTGGGGCTGCTGATCTG
>CAWCNS010000012.1:0-137922 GCA_963796965.1 Calditrichia bacterium | reverse complement strand
CCCAGAAAAGGGGGCGAGGGGGATGTTTTCTCCTGAGCCACCCTCATTCATCACCCCACAATATCCCCCATAAGCAATTCATTAACTGTGATTTGGATCAATGGTTTTGGGATTATTTTTTATTCTCAGGGAAAAAAAACAGATATAATCATCGATATTCTATCGATGAGATCACACGTGGATCCATTTAATGATTAGGATGAATTTACTTAGGATTTCAATGATTAAGATATAAAGGCTAAAGGTCTTTAGAATTTATTAAAACGATACCTGGAGCCATATTTTTTTTATCCCTCAAAGAAATTCCTGACTTTTTCTGCCACATATCGGATTTGCTCATCAGAAAGTTCTGGAAAAATTGGCAAGGATAAACCGCACTCAGACAATTTTTCAGAGACAGGAAAATCTCCCTTTTTGTATCCCAAATCACTAAAACAGGTTTGCAGGTGCAAGGGAATGGGATAATGGAGGCCAAATGCAATACCATGTCCATTTAGATATTTGGCCAGATCATCTCTTTTGAGCGTGCAATCGTCCAAAACCTGAATAACAAAGAGATGGTACACATGGCGGTTTGTCTCTAACTCCGCAGGTAGTTTTATTTCTTTCACATCAGATAGATATTCACGGTATTTATTTGCCACTGTTCGTCTGCCTCTGTCCATTTATGCAGATGATTTAATTTTACACCTAAAACAGCACCCTGGATGCCTTCCATTCGATAATTATGCCCCGGATATTCATGATAATACTTTTTAGGCATCCCGTGATCACGCATATTTTTTACTTTTTCAGCCAATTTGTCATCATTAGTAAGCACAGCCCCAGCTTCGCCATAGGCACCCAGATTTTTTCCAGGGTAAAAGTTAAATGAAGATGCAGTACTCAACCCTCCTATTTTTTTCCCTTTATATTCCGATAGATGGGCCTGAGCAGCATCTTCCACAAGATATACCTGGTATGTCAGCTATTTGTTTTAGGGAATCCATGTCTGCCGGCTGTCCATATAGATGAACAGCGACAATAGCTTTTGTTTGTGGGGTAATTGCCCTTTCTACTGAAGCAGGATCAATATTATAGGTATCGGGATCTACATCTACAAATACTGGTTTCGCTCCGCAGAGTGTTGCTCCCCAGGCAGTAGCAATAAAAGTATTGGCTGGCAAAATCACCTCATCACCTGGCATAATACCCAGTGCCCATAAGACCAAATGATTTGCATCCGTGCCGGAACTGGTACCAATACAATATTTTGCATCGTGGGCGGCGGCAAATCTATTCTCAAATTCAAAAACAGGTTTACCCAGAACATATGCGGCATTATCCAATACATTTTGTATGGCCGGATCGACTTCATGTTTAATGCTGACGTATTGTGCTTTCAAATCTAAAAAAGGGATGTTCATATGTTACCTCCATGTCAGTTATTCTTCAGAAGAGGCTTTTATAGTATTACATTTATAAAACCATAATTTCCTGGCCCCGATTCTTAATCGACTCCTGCGCCGCTTCAAGTATCCGTACCACCATCCAGCCGGCTTTGCCGTCGGCTTTGGAGGGTTGGTTGTTTTCCAGGGTGGCGACAATCTCATTGATCTCCACACCGAGGGCCTCTGTAGCATCTATCTTTGGGCAGAACATATCGCCGGTGCGGTATTGAATTAGCATATCATAAACCTCATCGGCTGTATTGACCACTTCGATGCCTTTGTCATAGACGCGTACCTTTTCACTGGGCTGGTTATCATCCCAGACAATCATTTTCTTTTTACCGGCAATCAGGGTTTGACGGATCTTGACCGGCGAGAGCCAATTGGTGTTGATATGGGCAATCATATTTTCGGGGAAATAGACGGTGAGATACGCCACATTCTCAATGCCGCTACCCAGATGGTCAGCTCCAGTGGCAACCACACATTCAGGATCTTTGTTTAGTAAATAATGCATGATCGAAATGTCATGGGGGGCCAGATCCCAGAGGACGTTTACATCATGCTGAAAGAGGCCCAGATTGACCCGCGTGGAATCAAAATAATAAAGATCACCCAATTCTTTTTTATCAATCAGTTCTTTTATTTTGCGTACGGCACCCGTAAAAATAAAGGTATGATCAACAAAGATACGCAAACCTTTTTGCTCTGCCAGATTGATCAGCTCTTCCGATTCTGTTCCAGATGCAGTCATCGGTTTTTCAATCAGTACATGTTTGTCTGCCTCCAGGGCAGCCTTTGCCAATTCAAAATGTGAAAACACCGGTGTACAGATACAAATCAGATCAATATCGGCATCCTTAATAATATCTGCGCTTGTCTCTGTTGTTTTAATGGCCGGGTACAGGCTTTCAACATAATTAAGTCTTTCTTTTTTCACATCACAACACATTTTTACATTGGTTTTTTGGTTGGCCACAAAATTTCTAATTAAATTGGGGCCCCAGTAACCAACACCAATCACGCCGATGTTTATCACTATTAACCTCCAAATTGTGTTTAAGGGGAAATGGCAGCGAGAGGATCTTCAGATTGGTTTTTGCGTCCAATCCTTTAGCCGATTTGACTATCCTAGCCATAAAATCAAGGGCAATTACGAAAAAGATCGCAAAAGCAAGGCATGGCTCCGCCATCTCGGTTACAAAATCTACCTTGCCCATAAGCGTGGTAAAATGCAAAACACTTGCTAAATAGATAAATATAAAATATACATTTTGCGCAAAAGAAATGCCTGGTAAGCATTCCTCAACCTAAACTAACGCTATTGAGATATCTTCGCGCTAATTAGATCACTGGTTCTTAAAGAAATTTATGTTCAAGACCTGGTGCAGGACCTTTTAAATACAAATAATTGGGCGGGGGGGTGGGTAAAAGTAGATTCCTAATATCATCCTACGGTATTTTTTTTGATTACTAACAAGTAATATACTCGTACGGATAATCCAAGTCAATTTGATTTCAAAGAAAAATATAAATATAGAATCACAAATAACAACATCTTGTCCCAATAGGGAAGAAATTATAGGATTAATTTAATATCATATATACACCTGGTCCCTAATCGGACCTGATGACAAAAATGAGACGCCCTACCAGGGCGTCTCTACAAATGATAACATTAATTACTGCAGGATGGAAAGTTTATTGAATCACATAACTAATCGGTCCGACCGTCGCACTATTGCCCGATGGATCAATTGCTTTTATATATAAGGTATGACTAAGGCCATCAGCCCAGGGGGCTGTATTCCAACTATAGGACCAGGGTGCTGCAGAGGCCACAAAATTCGGTGCACCGTTTGTACCGCCATCAACGTAATACTCTACACGGCTCACACCGACATTATCAGAAACATCAACATTAACTGTTACGGTACCCGATAGGGGATTCGTCTCCGACAGGAAACAACAAGGTCAGTGTTGGTGGTTCTGTATCGTCCTGCCCAATCGTAAACGAAACTGCCGGGTTGATGGATTCGTTGCCTGCAGCATCAATTGCCTTAAAATAGAGGGAATGCTGGGAATTCACAGCCAAAGAGAGTGTGTTCCAGGCATAGGAATAGGGTGAATTTTTACCATCAGCATCTACGGTAGATCTTAGTATTCCGTCAATATAAAATTCCACTATATCCAATTGCCTGTCATCGGATGCATCAACCTGGACCAAAATTGTGCCATACAATAATTGTCCTACAATGGGATAAATTAACTGGGCGACCGGGGGTACCTGATCAATTGCAGGTAACACCGTTACACCAATTTGAGTTGAATTTGAGACTGTTACCGGAACCATCAAAGGCACGGGCAAAAATGGTATGATCCGTATATACACCAACACCTATCAAGATTCCAATTATATTCAAAGGGATAGGAAAAATCGGAGGAGATTGAATCGCCATCTATAAAAAAAGCGACTTCGCTTACAATACGATCATCATTGGCATCGGCGATAATCATACTGAATCAGCAACAGACTGGCCCGGAGCCGGATTTGTAATTTCAACCACCGGAGGGGTTACATCACCCGGTTGCAGACAAGGTAACCAATACCTGAATTGAAGGTCCTGTATTATCTTCACCATCTTTTGCAAATCCCTGAATCACATGTTCCTTCTCATCAGCATAAGGGGCAACATTTAGGATAAAAACCTTTGCGGCACTCACCGCATCCACAGAAACAGATTCTATCAAAATGCCATCGAGGGTATACCATATTTTTTTTAATTTTCTGTTATCAGTTGCCTCTACGGTGATATTGACCTCACCATTTAACACGGTCCCCGAATAGGGATAAACCAGGATCACCAAAGGCGGATCAATATCTGCCAGTTCAGGTAAGTTACAATGGATCGGCAACAGCATAAATAATGTACTAACTAATAGAATAATTAATATAGATCTCAACATTTCCTCCGGAATATCGTACTATTGATTGCTAAATATTGGTATATTCTCGAATAGAATATGTGATTTATGTCATCAGGTTATAAGATTTTTTCAGAAAAAGATGATTTAAAAAGATTTTGTCCACGAATTACACTAATTAACAATTTACAAATTATTAAATAATTACCTTTTACCTTTTAAATACAGAATGTTTAACCCGATTTATCATAATATAAATACCTTAACCTTTTAATCCTGAACTTTTCGTTTGAAATTCGTTGATTCACATAATAACTCTTGATTAATGTGTACCGCCGTCACTCCACCCCGTACTTCTCAACACCAACGGCTGTTCCTCACTCTGCACGCCAGCATTGATCACTTCAGCTATAACCACATCATGGTCCGTGCCTTCTACAAACTTCTCGATTTTACATTCGAGAAAAGAGGGTGCATCGGTGAGGATCGGGGCACCGGTTTCTCCCGTACAAAAATTATAGCCATTTAGTTTTGTACCTTCTATATTCGCATGTTTTAGGAAAGCCTTGGCCATGGGCTTTTGACTTTCACCCATAATATTAAGTACAAATTGTTGGGATTCTTTTACCAGATCCGCTGTTTTGCTCTCCCTTTTTAAACCCAACATGATCTTAGGTGGATTAAGTGAAGCCTGCGAAACCCATGTAACCGTGGCTGCAGCATAATATTATCGGACTTCACCGTCATAACATAAACACCATAACTAATATTTCGTAAAGATATCTTTTTTTGTTCAGGATCCATTTCTTCTCCTGCTGTCGATTTGGTTTTTTAAAGGATCAAGTTAGGTAATCATTGTGTTTTTAGCAATAGGTAAATTGGGTGAAAGGTAAAAGGTAAAAGGTTAAAGAGGAAAAAAGGAGAAGAGGATAATTGTAGGGGCAGACCGCGTCGAAGACCCCGTTCTACAGGGCGTGTTCGCCCTATATAATAAAATTTGATTAGATCCCGAAACAAGCCTGTCCTGGCGCCAGGCCAGGGTTCGGGATGACAATCCGATTGATTGTGTTGTAGAGACGTTCCCGGTGGGACGTCTCCAAATATTTTTAATGGTGTTTGATCATCTCATCATCATTGATACATCTTTTGTATATTATTAATTATTTATTCATAATAAGAGACGTCCCAGCGGGAACGTCTCTACACACGGATAATATTAGATCAACCATGACATCATCAGTGTTTTCGATGACGTACATATCATCACGGTAGGTGGAAATTCAATCCTTTTAACCTCTTATCCTTTTTTCCCCTTGGCCTCTATTCCCCTTCACCCAAAACCACACCCTTGTCAATACGGTACCCCCTCAAAAAATCTTCAACCCTCATCGCCCGTTTGCCCTCCAATTTAATTTCCAATACGAGCAATTGACTGGATTGACACTGGATCACTAATGATTTTGATTCAGGTGAATCCAGAATGGTGCCCGGTTTTCCTGACACCTTTGTTATTTCACCCACCTGAGATCTTAATAGGACCAGACGTTTACCCTTTAAATACGTATAGGCTCCCGGGCGTGGGGATAACCCGCGGATAAAATTATGTACCTTTTCGACCGGTTGATTAAAATCAATCAAACAATCCTGTGGAAATATTTTTGGGGCTTTGCTGACTGCTGATTCATCCTGGGTTTGGGATTTAACCCCACCCTGCTCTATCATCTCGATTGTCCTGCGAATGAGATTGGCTCCCGTCTCTGCCATGACATCATGCAATTCACCGGCAGTCATATTTTCACCGATCGGGATCTTCTCCTGGGCAATCATATTACCGGTGTCGACTGCTTTTTTTAGAAAAAAGGTGGTAACACCGGTTTCCTTGTCGCCATTGATAATCGCCCAGTTGATTGGTGCAGCACCGCGATATTTTGGCAGGAGAGATCCATGCAAATTAATAGCACCATATATTGCCATTGTAAAAAGCTCTTCCGGTAGAATACGGAAGGCCACGACAACGATTAAATCTGCATTTAAACGTTTAATCTCCGATAGAAACAGTGGATCTTTTAGTTTCTCAGGTTGCAAGATGGGCAGGTTGGCGGAAAGGGCGGTTTCCTTAACCGGCGAAGGTCTTACCTTCAATCCCCGTCCGACCGGTTTATCGGGTGCCGTAACAACGGTGAGGATTTGATGTTTTGAATCTAACAAGGAATTAAGGCACACCACGGCAAATTGCGGTGTGCCCATAAATATAATTTTCATATCAGGCTTGGGTTTTACCTTTTACTGCATTGACAGCCGAACGGTCAACATTTACTTTCACCTTCTCGTCTATCTGAAGAATTAAGGTTTTTCCATCCTCAGTAAAACCGGCAATTTTGCCATGAATACCGCCACTGGTTACAACTTTATCGCCTTTTTCCAGAGCCTCAACCATTTTTGTTCGCTCTTTTTGTTTTTTCACCTGGGGACGGATCATCAAAAAATACATGATAACGATGATCAAGATAAAGGGTAAAAACCCTAAAAATCCACCACCACCACCTTCACCGCCCTGCGGCGCCATTAAAAATAGATTTAAAAACACGTGTCTCTCCTCTCACTTTGTTCAACTGATTGATTTATATTACATTATTATTTTGAAACTTTATAGTAATTAGGCAAAAGGTTAAAGGCAAAAGGTAAAAGATTAGAATCAACAATGTCTCCCCAGCATAGGCAATTAACGCTTTATGCATTGGGATCTCCTTTTGCCTTTGACCTTTTGCCTTGCTTTAACCTTTACCCTTTTCCCACCTCTTAACATCTCCCGCTTCCAATTCATAAAACCACCACTAATGATTCTCGCCCTTGCCTGATCGACCAGCCACATATAAAAATTTATATTGTGAACGGTTGCCAGACGCAGACCCAGGATTTCATTACTATTGAACAGATGTCGAATATAAGCCCTTGAAAAGTTTTTACAGGTATAGCAATCACATGCCATATCAATGGGATCGCTATCGTCCTTGTACCTGGCCGCTTTAACTATTAGTTTTCCCTCCCGCGTAAAGACGGTGCCATTACGGGCATTTCGGGTTGGGATCACACAATCAAACATATCCACCCCCAGAGCAATCGCCTGCAGAATATCCTCTGGCAAACCAACGCCCATCAGATAGCGTGGTTTTTCAGCCGGTAGCAAATCAGTACAAATATCGGTCATGTGCTCACGCTCATCAGCGGGTTCACCAACGGCCAGACCACCAATGGCATATCCGGGAAAATCCAAATCTACTAATTGCCGTGAACACGTGGCACGCAGATCCTCATACGTACTTCCCTGTACGATGGCAAACAACATCTGCTCCCAATCGTGACGGGGAGCGTTTCTTTCTTTATGTACTTTAGCCCGGCGTGCCCAATCAATGGTTATCTTCATTGATTTTTCTGCATAGGCTTTATCACAGGGATAGGGAGTACATTCATCCAGCACCATCATAATATCCGATCCGATATTCTGCTGAATTTCCACGGTTCTTTCAGGTGTAAAACGGTGTTTTGAACCATCCAGATGTGATTGAAAAGTAACCCCATCTTCATCAATCTTTCTCAAATCGGCCAGACTAAAAACCTGAAATCCGCCACTATCGGTTAAAATAGGTCCTTGCCACCCCATAAACTTATGCAATCCGCCATGGTTGGCCAGCAATTCGTCTCCCGGTCGCAGGTAGAGATGATAGGTGTTTCCTAATATAATGCGGGCATTATTCTCTACCAATTCTAATGGGGATAAGGTCTTAACCGTACCGTTCGTCCCGACTGGCATAAATACAGGTGTTTCGATCTTCCCATGGGCTGTTTGCAGCATCCCACAGCGTGCTTTGGAATCCGTATCGGTTTTTTCAAGCGTAAAGTGCACCGGCCCTGCCTTTAATTCGTAATTTTTAATTTAACTAATAAACTAAACTCGAGCAAGATGCCTGCGGAAGAGGAAAAAGGTTAACAGGACAAAAGGAAAACAGGCCAATGGCCAAAGGCTTTGGGGGAACTGGTGAAAAGGATAATAGGAAAATAGGAAAAGAAATAAGGCGATAGGAGATAGAGACCTGAATCCTGGATCTTTGAGCCTAAATCCTGAAATCTTTAGTTTTTAGCCTTTAATTTTTTCTCCTCTTATCCTATTTTCCTCTTTACCCTTTTTCCTTTTTTCTTTGGCCTTTGGCCTGCTCACTTGAAAATAGACCTATACTTCGAAATATTAATCTTATCCTGATAAAAAAGATCTTCTAATACCAAACCTGCAGCGCCAAGAGTCACGCCATTATCTTTCAATGAACTTGCGCATAGTTTTGTCGCGTCCACAGGAATCCGTAACAGGTCATGATGTATTTTCTCTTGCACCTGGCGTACCAAATAATCACTTTCAGAAACGATCTGACCACTGATAATCAACAGCTCAATATTAAGAATATTGATTAGGTTAATACAGAGAGAACCCAGGATGGTCGCATATTCATTTAACAATTTTTTAGCTAAAACGTCACCCTTTTCTGCAGCCCGAACAATGGTAACCGGTGACAAGGTTTCTGGCATTAATTGGCTCGCATGTCCATTCGTCAGGGCTCTCTTAGCGGCATTCATTAACCATTTTTGAGATAATATCTCCCCATAACTCACCTGCTTGGTATAGAGAAGCGGAAATTTTTTTAAATCTGTAACAAAATATCCTAACTCGCTGTATCCAACTTCACCGGCACTTGCCGTTACACCACGTATTAATCTGCCATTCAGAAAAATACCAGCCCCGATGCCGTCTCCAATATATAAATTTATAAGATTTTGATGTCCTTCTCCAGCCCCGAATAAACACTCCCCCAGAGTAAATATCTTCACGTCATTTTCAAGGACTGTTTGTATCTTGAATGCTTCCTCAAACATGGAACAAATGGGAATATTCTCCCAGGATTTGAGGGTGTTGCTCATTTTTATACAACCCTGCTTATAATCAATCAAACCTGGAATTCCAATACCAATGCCAATCGGACGCGCCCTTTTTACCCAATCCGTTGTGAGAATATCCTCGGTTACAGTGAATATCATTTTTACAACTTCGGCTAAGGAGGTACCCATTGGAAATGTAATGGTATGCGATTTGTGAATATGTGCATTCATATCCACCAAATTGATAATTGCATAGGTATGTTTGATATCAACGGCTATTACATAACCAGCCTTTTGATTAAATGTTAATAAGATTGGTCTTCTCCCCCCCCTGAGAGTAGATTTACCAACACCCGTTTCATATACATAGCCAATCTTTAGGAGGCGGGAGACGATTTCTGAAACAGCCGCTTTTGAAAATTGTTGTTTTTTTGCGATCTCGGCTCTGGAAACCGGTCCGTGATGTTTGATAAATCGCAAGATGTTCAATTCATTAAAATCTTTTATGAATTTCACACCAAAACTAACCTGTTGTAACATTTTCACCTTTTTAATTTTTGAATTGAGCCGATGTTTGTTCAAGGACTGAACAATCGGAATATACAAGATTCACAGTAAAAGTAAAACTGATAATACAACAGACTTGCCAAAAATATGATGTTGATATTTTACCACACTTAGAGGATTAGAATAGTTAATGAGTTGTTAATTCGGGATTACAAAAGACCTCACCCCTTAATCCCCTCTCCTGAAAGGAGAGGGGAAATAGATCAAGCCAATCGTAAATCTTGTCTACCAATTTGTGAATCCGCCTAAGAGTCGATTACAAAACTAGATTGAGGATACATCACCTCTCCCCTCGCCTTTCAGGAGAGGGGCCGGGTGGTTTAATTTTTTTTTCCCATAAAAAAGAAGCCCGAGACGCGCTACGTTGTAAGGGGTGAGGTCCTGAACAAACCATGCGCCTACCATCAAACACTCTTCATCTTAATTTACCCTTTTACTTGTGACCAATATCAAATATCCTGTAACTCAATCGTTTAAATTATTTTATATTTTGCTCCCATTCTCTTTTCAAGAGGTTCGGCTGTGTAATAAGTTTTTTACTTAAATCATTAATTGTTTTTTTTAACTGGACACTCAGTTTGAATTAATATTAAATAATATTCAAGGGTATATACATAAATCAGTCGATCATAAGACTTTGCGCCTTTGTGTCTTTGCGAGATATGAAAGCAATGAGTCAGAATTGACTATTAAATAATACTAATATATACTGAACATCCATGAAATTTGGGATAAATATATAAATGAAAAGTAGAAAATTAACAAATGAAGAAATAAATATTCTCAGCAAACAATCCTGCCATGCCGATGACTGGTCTCTTATTGAAGTTCGTGAAGGATTTTCACCAGAATCGATCCATCATGTTTTTTTTAGCGGACAGGTATCCCTGGGTGTCTATGATGGTGAATTAGATCTGGGACGCGGTATCAAAAAAAAATGTGGAATAAAAAATTCTTCGATACAGGATTGTACCATTGCAGATAATGTGTATATCTCGGATGTAAAAAATCTTATCAACTATGATATTGAAGAAAATGTGATTATCGAAAATGTAGGTCGTCTGCAAGTGACGGGTGAAACGTTTTTTGGCAATGGTGTTGATATTGAAGTTCTGAATGCAAATGGGAATCGCAAGTTTCCTATGTTTGATCTCATGACAGCACAACTTGCCTATTTAATGACAACATACCGTCAAAATCCTGAATTAAATAGAAAACTTGAAGAGATTATACATTCATACGTGGAAAGTAAAAAGTCATCCCGGGGCAAAATAAAAAAGAATTCTCGGATCACCGATTCCGGCAAGATAATCAATGTTACGATTGGAGAATCTGCTCAGATATCCGGTGTTACATGTTTGCAGGAGGGCACAATTTCAAGCAATTCATTAGCACCCGTTTATATTGGTGACGGTGTCGACGCCCGGGAGTTTATCGTCTTATCGGGTTCAAGGATTGACAGCGGGGCGATTATTGAAAAAAGTTTTATCGGTCAGGCTGTTCAGATTGGCAAACAATTTTCAGCAGACAACTCTCTTCTTTTCTGTAATTCCGAATTATTTCATGGTGAAGCCTGTAATATTTTTGCCGGTCCTTTTACCGTTACTCATCATAAATCGACTCTCTTAATTGCTGCCATGGTCTCATTTTTTAATGCAGGAAGTGGAAGTAATCAAAGCAACCACATGTATAAGCTAGGCCCAATTCATCAGGGGGTTGTCGAAAGAGGCAGCAAAACAGGTTCGTTTTCCTATCTCCTCTGGCCATCAAGAATTGGCGCATTCTCCGTTATTATTGGTAAACATCTGACAAATTTTGATGCAGCAGACTTTCCGTTCTCCTATATATTAGAGACCAAAGGTAAAACAGTTATTTTACCCGCTCTTAATTATTTTACTGCAGGAACAGAGCGGGACAAAAACAAATGGTTATACCGCGACAACCGAACGGATCCTCATCTATATGATTTGATCAATTTCAATGTATTGACACCCTTTATCGTGAGCAAAATAATCAAAGCACTTTCACTCTTAAAGGAGATGAATCAAAACTTATCCGAAAATGATACGCATGCCCATATAAATGGCATGATAATTGAAAAAACAAGGATAAATAAAGCCATTAACGATTATGAATCGATACTCCATATATATCTTGGCGATGCGCTGCTCAAACAATTTGAAACGCTGGGCGATGACTTTAAAAAACCGGATGTCCTTTCGTTGTTTAATAATGACAACCAAGCAAATCATGCCCATTGGGTGGACGCGGCAGGTATGATAGTTCCAATAAATTTGATAAGGCCACTTTACGATGAACTTGGCGGGAAGGAATTAAATTCTATTCACCAAATTGTTGACCGCTTTAGAGAAATACATAATGATTACGATAATCATTCCTGGATATGGACGCAGAACATTATTAAAGAACGATATCCAAATCAGGATTTAATATCCGTCTATATACAAATCATAAACAGCTGGCATTCCTCATCGGAAAAAGCCATTCGCAGAGTTCTTAAGGATGCGGCAAAAGAGTTTTCCCCAAAAAGCAGAATTGGATATGGTATCAATGGAAACGAGGAGATGAGGAATAAAGAATTTGCGGCGATTGTGGGAACCTATAATGAGAATGGTTTTGTTGTTAATCTGAATAAGAAATTGGATTCGATACGATCAGAGGCAGAAAAAACGATTGGAAAATTGAGGCAATTAAAAATGGCAAATAACTGATCCAAATAATCCGCAGAATATGCAAACAGCTAGTTGCCCCCACCTACGTTGTAGAGACGCCTCGCTGATTGAAAATCCCGTATTCGGGAGGCGTGTCTGAATTATCACATTCCTTATAAAGCAATCATTGATTTGAAAATGGTTAACAATGTGAGTATGCTTAATGTTGTCTTGGGACCTCTCCCCTTACAACGTAGCGCGTCTCGGGCCGACCCCTCTCCTGCGAGGAGAGGGGAGATGTGATGTGTGCATCCTGCAGCTAGGTTTGTATTCGCACTCTTAGGCGGATTCACATGTTGGTGGACACGTTTTATTATTGGCTTGATCTCCTTCCCCTCGCCTTTCAGGAGAGGGGATTGAGGGGTGAGGTCCGTTTAGATTACCATCCCCTTAAGTTGTGTAATAACATCCCCCTACCCCCCTTCAAAGGGGGAATTAGATTTTGCCTACTCGAATAGATAATCTCATATTTTTGTTATAATTATCTAAACTGTAATAGCCCCTTTAGCAAGGAGGGAGAAATGGCGGAGGTTATTTACAGAATTTTATCCTTCTTTCATATACCATTGGTATACCATACGCGAAATATCCGCAATACAATCCTGAGCCTCATCATGATTTTCGAAGCCTTTGGTCAATACAACCAATATATATGGGGCCTTATCAGAAGGAAAGATAATACCGGCATCATGGTCGATTTTGGTTATCGATCCTGTTTTATGGGCGACTTTAACCTCTGCTGGCAGACCTGCCGGAATCTTCTTTTTAAATTTTTGATCCAGTAAAATATTAAGCATGTCCTCCCGGCTTGACTTTTCCCATTCATCTCCTGATAAAATAGATTTAAAGATAATGGACAAATCTTTTGCGGTGGTTGTATTATTCTTTCCCGCCCTGTATGCTTTTATATCCTCGACGCCCCTTAACACCTGAATATCTTTTGCACCCAGAGATTCCATAAATTTCTGAGTGTTGTCGGCCCCTACTTTTTCAATTAATAAGTTAGTGGCTAAATTTCCACTATAGGTGATCATCTCATCCACAAGCGATCTGATAGATTCTTTTTTACCAATCATTCCGTATAAACGATCACCACCATCCTCTGCAATATCCAATGAAAAGGGGCTGCCATCAATGATACTTGTAAATTCATTTTTTATCAACATAGAATCATCGAGACTAAAAACACCCTGATTTGCCTGTCGGAAAACTTCAGCCATTACAGGCACTTTCATCGTACTCGCAGCATGAACAGATATCGTGTCATTAATACCTAAGTATTGGTCTGGGATTGTTAACTGTACTGAAACAGCGATAAATCCATTCTTCATCTTAATATAATTATTTATTTTATGCTCTAACTCTGTCATAGTAAAATTATCCACTTGGTTTCCTTTCTTTTGGCCACAGCCAGCGAGGGAACTCAATAAAATAAAGATTAACAGGATATTTCTTATCATTATTATTCAGCCTTCCTACCGGGAATAATTAAAGGTGTATATTTGATTTAAAAGGGACTGCCTGCTAAATTCGTTTTTGATTTTAATAAATTATAGTGACTAAAACAATCATACCAAACAACCGGGACAGACATGAATAATCAAAAGAAGAATTCGGGAAAAAAACCACCAAAGGCTTATCGCAACCAGGATTTCCTAAACAGTCCTGATGCCAGGACCATTCGCATGCTCGCTGAGTATAACGAACCCCTGATGCGATTCCGGAAATATGATATTAAAAATTTATTAGTCTTTTTTGGATCTGCGCGCACACCCAACCCATCCATGATTGATCCCAACAATGAAATTCAGAAAAAACAAGCACAATATTATACAGATACCGTCGAATTATCGAAAAAATTAACGGAATGGTCCTTTATTGAAGGAACAAAAAAACAAAAACATTATATCTGCTCGGGAGGTGGACCTGGGATTATGGAAGCGGCTAATAAAGGAGCTGCCCTTGCCGGCGGTAAATCGGTTGGGTTAAATATCAGCATCCCCATGGAACAAACACCTAATCCCTATATTGATGAAGATTTAATGTTTGAATTCCATTATTTCTTTATCCGTAAGTTTTGGTTCGTTTATCTGGCAAAGGCTGTCGTTGTTTTCCCCGGTGGATTTGGTACGCTGGATGAATTAATGGAAGTGTTAACATTAATACAAACAAATAAGCTTGGCAAACAGATCCCTATCGTCATTTATGGCAGTGAATATTGGAATGAAGTTTTAGATATACCGGCTATGATTAAATGGGGAACGATTAGTAAAGAAGATTTAGATCTGATGTATTTCACAGATGATGTGGATGATGCTTTTAATTATCTGATTAAAAATGTGAGGGGTTAAAAATTATATGTAGAGACGTCCCGTTGGGACGTCTCAATCACGATTCATAAATCGGATTTCATGCACACTAGCACATCCCCCTACCCCCCTTCAAAGGGGGAATTAGATTTTGCTTACTCGAATAGATAATCCCATATTTTTGTTATAATTATCTAAACTGCAACAGCCCCTTTTAAGGGGGAAACAAGTATTAATTCAATGAGGATCTGTACAAATAGCCCAAACATTCTACAACTAATACAAGAGAGATTGTAGAGGTGGCTAAAATGTAAACTCTCTCGCATTATCCATATATTCAAAAAAAGATATGCTTCTCAATTGCCCGGCCTTCTCACCGGCAATCTCTTCTAAATCAAAAAAGGACATCCCATATACAAAATCATGACAATTTTTAATGATGGTTTCCAGGAAGACAGCAATGGCCAGGGTTTCTTTTTCCGTCCAATCTCCGGTAATTTTTAAACTTATTTCTAATTTGGGAACAACATTAAAATTACAATTTTCAAGTACTGGAAAATAAGGGATGCATTTTTCCTTAGCGCGGGATACTTCCTCATTCATTTGCTGAGATCCGATAAGGTCAATTAATCTCATAAATGAATTTTGAAGAAAGTCCTCTAAAACAGCAATGATGTTAATTTCTTTGATTTCAGTGGAGGGCATTTCAGCAGCAACCGGTTCTTCTTTAATCACATCCTTTTTTTCTTCTTCCATAGTAAACAGAGATGGTTCAATTTTGAATCTGCCATCTTTCCATAGGGTCAGGACATCCATTGCTTCAGCGTCCCCTAAATCGTCCATAACAACTTTCTGAACAACGCCCTTCAAAAAAGAGATCTGGGCAGATTTATCATCTTTTACCAATACTAGTTTGCCGGTTAATGAATTTTCCTCACAAAACTTAAGTACTTCCAAAATATCAAAATCTTCAAGGGAACCAGAGGGTGAGATTTTAGACTGATAAAACTGTTCTGATGCTACCCGCTGAAGATTTGCCTGCATCAAGCGTTGACTCAACATATGTGATATCGCTATCGATACCTTCGGATCCTCTTCCAGAATGCGGTCAAATCCTTCTTTGTCCAGAGACAACAATGAAACATTGGTAATCGTCTCTATTGAAGCAGACCTGGGTCCATTGGTGAGTAATGCCATCTCGCCAAAATAATCTCCTTCGGAGAGATTTGAGAGGATAATTTTTTCACCACTCTCAGGAGCCTCAATGTACACCCGCACCATACCCCTTTTGATGACATAAAACGCGTTTCCCTCTTCTCCGGCTTTAAAAACCGATTGGTTCTTGGATAAGTTAACAACCTTAATATTCTCAGATAGAGAATCGAATTTTTCCTCGGAAAGATCCTCAAAAGGTGGAAGGATGCGCAAATAATCTAGGTCTGTTTTACTCATCTTAGATAAGATTCTCCACCAGTTTGACAATCTCACTCACTTCATGTGTCTTGGTTAATTCAGCATCTCCCAAGTTTTCTATCTCTGTGATTAAATCATCCTTCATTGAATCATCTGCCAGAAAGATAAAGGGTGTTTTCCTGTTTGATCTTTCTGCCTGGCAATACGCGACACCCGATCCATCTGAAAGTTTTACATCCGTGATAATGATATCAGCAGGTGATGTATCCATAATTTCTGTTGCTTTTGCAATATTCTCTGCCGTATTAATTTTATAGCCAAGACTTTTAAAAGCCCGTTCAATTAATTTTCTAACTACAAGACTATTGTTTACAATCAATATTTCCTTAACCTCTTTGGAACTTGCAGAAACCGGCTGTTCTTTTTTAAGCGTTAGCGGCTTTGACTCAATCTCAAAGGTACCCTCTGTCCAATGAAGCATCATATCCAGGGCCTCATCATCTGATTTGCTACTGGCCTTTACAGAGAGTAACTCACCACTTTCATAGGTAAAAACACCCTCTTCTGCTCCGTTTTTAAGTTTGAGTGTACCGGTCAGAGAATTTGATTCACAAAAACCAACCAGATCAATTAATGGCGTTTCGCTCAAAGAACCAGAAGGTCCTGCTTCTTTAACGGCTTTTCTTGGCATCTCAAGTGCTTTTGATAACAAGTCCCGGAGACGCTTAGATACATCTTTCCCCATGGTCAACGATATCGAAGGAAATTTTTCCAGTATTACATCAAAATCTTTTTGAACTAATAAAAACATTTCTGAAGGTTCGGATGTACGTACGGTTGCCGTGCGAGGTTCACCCGTGAGGAGGGCCATTTCACCAAAATAATCTCCTGACCCTAATGAGGCAACGACTTGTTCATTCCCCTCTTTATCATTGATGACAATATCTACATTCCCTGTTATGATGATAAACATGGTATCGCCTGGATCTCCAATTTTACAAATTGAATAATTTTCATCAAATGACTTGAACTTCAGTCGTTCAACAATAAAATCAATACTCTCTTTACCCAGCATTCTAAAAATAGGTACTTTTTGGATTATTTTACTAATCTGTATCATTAGGCCTCCCGAGATCCGGCTAGCACATCCTGAATATTGGATGATATTAAAAAAATGATGATTTTAAAATCTAACATTTAAATACCAATATAAGATTATCACAAAAACAAGAGCGAGAATAAACCACCAGAAAGGTTTTGTTCTAATTCTCGCATCCATTCTTTCAAACTTGATATGATATTTATTATCGGTATGATTTTCACGAATATTAAAGGGATTAAATTCTCTTTTTTGATTTTTTCTACCTGAGGAATACATTTTATCTTTTAGTGAGATAATTTGATGTAAATAGTGATAATCCGGTACGTGAGAATTCATATCTAAAACTTAACCAGATTGTTATGATAAAATATAATAGTTTAATGCATAGGCATCAATAAAAATTATTGAAGGGCCTTTGGCCTTTTGCCTGTTTTTTAATTTGAATATTAATACATAAAGTTGTAAAATTATTGACTTAAGACCTGTATAATTTTTAATATGACCTACAGACTTGATATAAATAAGTATGACATATTCTATCCCGCTTCGAACATTATTGAATTTACTTAGATTGCCTATCAACTGGACCCTTCTTTTCTTCCTTGTTCTGGTATTGGAGTCTTATTCTCAAAATTTTGATAACCATGAAAGAGTCTCCAGGAATGAAACTATCTTCACCTACCCTATCTCAGGAGAGATTTACGATGCATTCTCTCAAAGACCGGTTGGCGGTGCGACTGCCCGATTTATTATTTTACCTGATAGCACTAATTTTCAAACAGATCATTTAGGGCATTTTAATGGCAAATGGAAAAGTATTGAGGAAGATATTGTACAGAATTTCCCTAATCCATTTAATCCCAGCACAACCATTCAGTTTCCGGATGGGTACGATGTTCTGGAGATCTATACTATTTTGGGACAACTTTTGATCCGGGTGAATGTGAATAGCCAAAACCAAATCGACATCGAAATGGCCAGTGGTGTTTATGTATATCGCTTACGAGATAATCAGACAGGTAAAGTAGCACAGAATAAAATGATTGCCCTGGATGGTGGGTTTTTTACAATTTACCTGGAGCAGGTAGATCGCTCAAGTTATCATCCAACAAATATGTTTAATAATTCCAATTCTAATTTTGACGACTTTGCCGAAGTCAAAATAATAAGACCAGGTTATGCGGTCCTGGATACCAATGTCCGGTTAATTGAGGGTGTACGAAATGAATTTGAGTTTAGCATAAGCCCCTATATAACTTTTAAACTCAGCGGCACAATCCAGAACAATTACGGAAACAACATAAAAAATGGCCGGCTTTTATTAATTAACCATCCACTTAATGAACCGGATACACTTTATAATGGCGTTGTAGGCAATACATATAATTGCGGGACATTCACAAAGGTAGCAGAACAACTTGATGACGTGATGATTAAATTAATCCGTTATGGCTATGAGACACATATTGAATACATCACCTTGTATCCTGGAAGTAACCAGAAAAATATTGAGTTGCATAAACCTGTGAATGACTATTTGCTCACTGGAGTGATTAAAGATGATTTGACAGGTAAAAGATTAAATAAAAAAATAGTGATTCATCAGAATAATGCAATCGTGGATACTATTGAATCTGATAATGGACTCTATCAGACAACTCTAACGGATACGGCATTATCAATGGTGGTAAATCTGGAAGTTCTAACGGATATTGATCATAATGGTTCAAGTGAAGATTTTACGGTCTATGCAAAAAAGCCATTTATAACGGAACATTCTCTCAAACCCCTCAGAATTAAATACTATGCGAAGGGCTTAATAAGCGAAAGAGAATCAAACAAACCTGTACCAAATGCCAGAGTATATGTCATCCATCAACAAGATACTTTAGCTTCGACTTTTAGTAATCATGAGGGGGTGTACAATACTGAAATATTTTATTGGTCAAAGCCAAAGATATTTAGCGCGAGGATAGAAATTCATTCGCAACACCATGATCGTCATCGGGAATATGTGGAAATGAACTATGGAGAGAACATTATAAATTTGAGCATTAAGCCGTAATACACCCTCTCTTTTCGAAATGAAATATTATAGCCACTTCATAGGAATCACTGTACATCCTTTCTACAGATAAAAGAACTCTGCTTTCTCCGCTCTACCATAGGGCTTGGGAGTCTGTTATTAGGACCTCACTCCCTACAACGTAGCGCGTCTCGGGCCGGCCCCTCTCCTAAAAGGAGAGAGGAGATATAATTCTACCTGGATCCCCTAAATCTACCGCCATTTACAGACATCTTCAGCATTTATTGGAGAAATATAAAGAAGAAAATTCAATAGTTACCACTGGGACACAGACCTTCCCCTCTCCTTTTAGGAGAGGGGCCAGGGGTGAGGTCCTACCAATTATAATGCAAATCCAGGTGACCAAAGGTATAACTTAATTTTTCTCTACCTTCGTCAATAAGAAAATTTTGCGCAATTTGACAATAAAATCTGAGATTTCTGTCTAACGGGTAAACAAATCTAATATAGGGACTTATCCTTCTTATCTCTCTACTTAGGACTTTTACCGGGATGTGACGCCAATTTGTTCTATTATAAAATGCCGCGCCAATCTCCAGGTTAAAATAAAAGATATTTCGTTTTTGCAAAAATGCATCAAAATACGTTGACCGTGATGATTCAGAAATCGATTGTGCAAATAATTCTTCATAGAAACTTCCCCTATCTTCAAGTTCGAGCCGACCATATACGCCTATTCTTGTGCTATAAGTAACGGGAATAAGAAGCGAATCAGAAACTGAATACTTACGGAATACAAAACTGCGTGTATTAGTAAAAAGATGATCAAAATCATAAACATTATAGTTTGTCAGCACATGAGTTCTTAAGGTATTTTGCCAGCCATTGTACTGATAATTTACTGTAGTTTGTATTCGGTAAATTCTGTTCCAACTATTATTAGCACTCTGCTCTTTATATAAATATGATTTATGGAAAAGATTTACATAGGTATCAAATTTTATCCAAAGCAGGGGACTAAGGCGATGAAAATACCCTGCCGTACCCACAAAACGAATTTCATCCCGGTCATCATGATTATCTACCTGATCGGGTGTATCATATTGAAATTTAATAAAATTGAACTGTACATCCAGTCGATTCATATTTGTAAAGAAGTAGGAAAAGTCTGACCGAATCCCCGATTGCAGGGCTTCACTGTCTGTTCGGAAATCAAGGTTATCTAATGTTTCCTGAAAAGTGTTAAATCCTAAATAGATCAAAATTTTAGAAGAAAAGTAACGATAACCCAATCTATTTTCAAAATGAAAGACCTTTCTAACATTGGGATTAACGGGTGTATTATCTGAGATATTTCTGTCCAGAACTATGGTGTTTAATTGAAGCAAGGAATTAGATGAGATGAAATATTCTAATGCGTTGTGAAGATTTTTATTTTCAATATTTACTTCTACCAGATCTCCGGAATCACCTGAATAAAATTGCTGTTTTGTTTTTGCATAACCAACATGTAACGAATCCCGCGCTTTTGCTGAGAATTGTTTATGAATTTGTACATTAAACTGATTAGCATAATTTTCTCTCTGAGGATAAAGATCATACTCTGTGGTCAGATATAAACTCGTTCGATAATCACCAAGATAAATTCCGCCAATATCGGCATCTAACCCAAGATCCCATCCCATATCAATATACGATCTGTTTTCTGATCTTTGATAGCCAATATGAGGTTCTATTATAATATGTCTGTTAAAATTGTAAATAGATTTAATACCGGCAGCATGATTGCTAAAACGGCTGGTGAGAACTGTCTGCTTATCAACCAGCGTCCATGAATTAACATACACACCATAATAATTGGTAGAATACTTATTAAAAAGGAAGGCATGCAAAATATTTTCATCACGCCACATTTGCTGATTATAACTTTGGACCAGCAAATTTGTGGTGAAACGATCATCAAACAAAAAACCCATCCCCTGTGCGGGATCCTCGTTAAACACCAGTTGTCCCCGCCAATCCCAGGTTATGCTTTGTTTAATAAACGATAAATTCCAATATCGGTTGAGTGGAGAAATCGGTGTTTGAGTTAATCCAATAGCGGTGGCAGGAGGGCTGTAAATAATTAGTACAAATAAAAGAAGAAAAAAAGATAGCCCTATTCTTCGACTATTTCGTATACTTTCTCCCCCTTTTTTTTCATTTTATACTTTTCCCGGGCAATTTTCTCAAGGTAAGCAGGGTCATCTTCAATACCTGATTTCACTTTCTCTAGATCTTTTTTTTCATTTTCAAGTTTAATGATCTCTTTCCCCAGGTTCTCCTTCTTCTTCTCAAACTGGTACAGTTTATAAGTACCCCGGGAGCCTGTTGTAAAAATTAGAACAATCGTAATAAGAATGGCAGCAAGGGTAATTTGCCTTACACGTTTCTTACGCGAGATCTGTTCCATGATCTGGGTAATTTTACGTCCGGATTTACGCTTTTTTGCCATTCTTATTACTCAATTTAAATTATTTTTTGGCAACATTAATTGACTTAAGGCCAGGATATATAGCCGTATCAGCAAGGAATTCCTCAATCCGCAGGAGTTGATTATATTTGGCTATGCGATCACTCCTGGAAGCAGACCCCGTTTTAATTTGACCAGCATTTGTGGCTACAGCCAGGTCGGCAATTGTGCTGTCTTCAGTTTCACCCGAACGATGCGAAATAACCGTTGTATAGCCTGCTTTGTGGGCAAGTTCGATCGCATCAAGCGTCTCAGTTAATGTTCCTATTTGATTTACCTTGATCAGGATAGAATTAGCAATACCATTATCAATACCTTTTGCTAATCTCTTGGTATTTGTAACGAAAAGATCATCTCCGACAATCTGAATTTTATCACCGAGTTTTTCAGTCATAATCTTCCAGCCATCCCAATCATCTTCAGCCATACCATCTTCAATCGAAACAATTGGATATTTTTTCACCCAGTCAACATAAAAATCAACCATTTTTTCAGCAGATAATTCTTTTTTCTCGGATGCAAGAATATATCGTTTCTTTTTCTTATTGTAAAATTCACTGGAGGCGGGATCGAGAGCAAGAAAAATATCCTTACCCGCTTTATAGCCAGACTTCTTTATGGCTTCTAAAATTACCTCTATCGCTTCTTCATTAGATTTGAGATCGGGGGCAAATCCGCCTTCATCACCAACAGCCGTATTATAACCTTTTGCACTTAACACCTTTTTTAAGTGGTGAAAAACTTCTGCTCCCATACGTAGAGCCTCGCTGAAAGAAGATGCACCGGCGGGTACAATCATAAATTCCTGAAGGTCAACATTATTATCCGCATGGCTTCCACCATTTAGAATATTCATCATCGGTACAGGCAATAATTTTGCGTTAACACCGCCAAGATATTGATGGAGAGCTAAACCCAATTCCTCAGCAGCAGCCTTTGCCACAGCAAGTGAAACACCAAGTATCGCGTTAGCACCTAATTTGCTTTTATTGGGTGTACCATCCAATTCAATCATTAATTTATCAATTCCAACCTGATCGGTAGCATCGAGCCCGACCACTTGTTCAGCTATAATATCATTAACATTACTAACAGCAGTCAAAACACCTTTTCCAAAATATCTTTTAGGATCTTTATCTCGTAATTCATTCGCTTCGTGTTCGCCAGTTGAAGCACCAGATGGAATCGCCGCACGTCCAACAACACCACTCTCTAAATGAACATCAACTTCTATGGTCGGATTTCCTCTGGAATCGAGTAACTCTCTGGCCATCACATCAACAATAAGCGTCATCGTCGCTCTCCTTTTTTATTAGTGTAAAGAAATAAGTTTAAATCGACAAAATTTACTGATTTAGCGTGATGTGTGCAAGGTTTAATTGGCTGTCCTCTACTGATAAAATATTTCTAATTGATCTATTACTAGCCGGCGCTGTGCACTAACCTAAAAATTTACATCCTTAATCCTTATAAACATAGCCGAAGTTTTTGTTGAATTGACGATGGCATATACGTAAATTCAGCATCTTGTTCCTGACAGGAATATATCGGGCGAGGATAAAGGATCCGGTCAATTAAATAAATAGACATCTGATTGATTTGATTATAAATTTTCTTATCCACTCTTGCCATATTCATGGCTATCTTTGTAAAAAAATTTGAGACCTAATAAACATATGCAGACACCATATTATAAAATTATAAAAACATACTGATAGTCACCTCACTTTAATGAACGACCCATCTTCCAAACATAAAGATTCACTTTTTAAACGTCTTTCCAAACGCGCCACTAATTTGACCGATTCAATAAAAATGCGTGAGAACTCATTTGTTTTAACGGTTGCTGTAGTGATAGGTTTATTGGGTGGCTATGGTGCTGTGGGAATACAATTTCTGATAAAGGAATTCCAATTACTCTTTTGGGGAGGTCCTTTTAATCTTGAGACAATCAATAGTACTCCGCTCGTCTACAAAATCGTGATCCCTATGCTGGGTGGTGCCTTTGTTGGCCTGATTATTCAATTTGTAGCCCGCGAGGCAAAGGGCCATGGCGTTCCTGAGGTGATGGAAGCCATCACCATGCGAAATGGTGTTATACGGCCCAGAGTGGTTGTAGCAAAACTGTTAGCCTCGGCCGTTTATATCGCATCTGGCGGATCCGTTGGCCGGGAAGGACCGGTAATCCAAATTGGCGCAGCTGTCGGTTCAACTGTAGGTCAGTTTTTCAGGGTAAATGCCAAAAGGATGCGAACCTTTGTTGCCTGTGGTGCTGCATCAGGGATTGCTGCTGCGTTTAATGCACCTGTAGCAGGAGCATTATTTGCGGTTGAAGTTATTTTAGGAGATTTTGCCATTCCCCAATTCAGCGCGGTGGTAATTTCATCCGTAATGGCAACTATCGTTTCACGTACGTATCTGGGTGATTTCCCCGCTTTTGAAGTGCCGGAATACCGACTGGGTTCTCCAATTGAACTCGTTTTCTATGTCATTTTAGGTTTTCTTGCCGCCGGTGTAGCGCTTTTGTTTATTAAATCCCTTTATTCTTCAGAAGCCTTTTTTGATAATAAAAAATGGCCGGAGTGGGTAAAGGCTTCTCTGGGAGGAGCTGCCATCGGGTTGATCGGGATTTTCTTTCCTCAAATATTCGGTATTGGCTATGATACAATAACCGACGCTCTTAATAATTCTATTGTCTGGGAGCTGGCCTTAGCCCTTGTCTTTATTAAGGTTCTTGCCACATCGCTTAGTCTTGGTTCTGGTGGTTCAGGTGGTGTTTTCGCCCCTTCTCTGTTTTTAGGTGCCATGCTGGGAAGTTTTTATGGATCGCTTATTGCGCAAATTTTTCCGGATCTGCAAATATCTCCCGGAGCCTATGCATTGGTCGCGATGGGAGGTGTCGTGGCTGCAGCGACCCATGGGCCAACCGCCGCCATCCTGATTATATTTGAAATGAGTGGTGACTATAAGATTATGCTACCTTTAATGATCACGTGTATCATAGCCACAGTTCTGGCGATGAAGTTGAAAGAAGAGTCGATCTACACATTGAAATTGAAACTAAAAGGTATTAATGTATTCGGGGGACGTGAGTTAAATGTATTAAAAAAATTAAAGGTCAAAGATATTTACAAAAATTCCGTTGAAATAATCCCAGAATCTGAACCTTTTACATCTATCATCGAAAAAATGGCGGGAAGTCAGCACAATTATTTTTATGTTATCGATAAAGAGAATAGAATTCAGGGGTCAATTTCGTTACAAGAGATTCGAAGAACAATCATAGATTATGACCATTTAAAAAATCTTTTGATTGCTGCAGATGTAATGAATGTAAATGTTATTCGAGTATTCCCTGATGAGAATCTTGATGATGTTATGAAAAAATTTGGAATCAATAATGCCGACGAATTACCAGTCGTTACCGAATCAGGGGGTAATCAAATCATCGGAAGTATTTGGCAACATGATGTTATTGAGACTTATAATAAGCAGATATTCTTAAGAGATATGTCAGGAGAGGTGAGTGTTGGCATTAGAAAAATGAGTACACAGAAAATTGTGCCTGTTATCGATAAATATCATCTGGTCCAGTTGGAAGCACCGACTATTTTCATCGGCAAAACGTTAGCCCAGTTAAATATCAGGTCTCGTTATGGAGTAGATGTTCTGCTTGTTAAAAAAGAGAGCAAAAAGAAAGGCATAAGCACGGTACAACCTGATGCCCAATATGTTGTTGAAATGGGTGATACCCTCTTAATTTTTGGTGAAAAGGATTCTCTGGTAAAACTAGAGAAAACTTGATTACACCTAAACAAAAAGATACAAAAAAAGTATTTATCTGGAATTTGATGTTTTCTGTCCGAATACATATAAGATCTGATTCGTATTTTAATAGTGGGATCTTTTCTTGAGGAAATTGCGCATATGTTTAACATTAAGAATAAATTAAAATTTCTGAATTCGTTGCAGAATCGTTCTATCGGAGGAATACCCTTTAGGGAGATTTTTCCAAAGATTGGGATGATTCTCGCTCTCATTATTATCATTCCCCTCATGTTTCCCAGTGGTCGGAGTTTTAAATATACGGACCTTGCTGAAGGGAGCATTGCCACTAAAAAGGTAATCGCACCTTTTGATTTTTCTGTACTCAAATTAGAAAATGAGTTGAAAGAAGAACGCAAGGAGGCTAGTGAAAAGGTTCCTGCTTATTTTTCTTTTGTAGATTCGGTTCAATTCTATGAGGAAAATCAGTTTAAGGAGTTCCTTTTACTCTTACAAGAACTTAGTAGGGATTACATCCCTCCTGAGCAAGAGCCGGGGGTAATTAATGAAATTCTGACTCTGAATGACGATTCATTGGCCATTGAACGTACACGCGAACGAGCCTCTACTAACTTTGGGTTAAATCTCAGCAAGCAGGATGTAGAGACCGTATTAAAGCTCGATTAAAAAAAATGGATATTCGTCGTTTAAACGAAAGATATTAACAGAATTCACCTCACTTGGTGGTGCTTACTATATAAATATTAGCAAAGAAGAAATTAAACAAGAATACGTGACCATAATAAACAATAGTATCGAAGAATCAGTACCCATCACCTCTCTTATTGATGATTCGGAGATGAATTCTTTTATAGATACACAACTTGAAATTGCTAAATTCAACGATCGTACACCATTGCTTAAGATTTTTGGACGATTTATCCAACCCAATGTTCTCTATTTAGAACAGTTTACAGAAAAGCGTCGTAGTGAAGCGGTGGCTGCTGTTCCATTAGGAAAAGATCTGGTTTATGATAATGAACGAATAGTAGATGCCAATGAACGGATCACCAAAGATATTTACCAAAAACTTTATTCGCTTGAAGTAAAGATTGCAGAAAGGAGTAAATTAGGTGGAGATCTACAGAATATCCTTTCTCAATTAGGTAAATTTTTACTTACGGCCCTGATCCTGACCCTCTATGTCCTGTATTTATCTGCAAATAGAAACAAAGTATTCCGGGATAACAACAAACTACTGCTTATATCAATTCTCATTCTCGGTCAGGTAGGCGTTGGAGCCTTAATTTTAGGTCCACTCGGGTGGGAATCTTACATTATCCCAACAACAATTTCCTCTATGTTATTGGGTATTTTATTTGATCCGGGAATTGGATTGGTAGGAACAGTTGTCATAGGATTGCTTCTAGCTGGTGTTAATGGATTTGACTATGCTTTTGCTGTTTTGATCATGTTTGTAGGAATTGTTGCCATATACTCTGTCACCCGTATTCGAACAAGAAATCAGATATTTAAAGCCATCCTCTATATTATCAGTGCTTATTTGATAATAATCTTTACCCTCGGCGCATTGAGATATCAGGATTTCCAGGAAATTTTTCAGAATTTTGTCTTTTATCTTTTACCCAATGCTATCCTTTCTCCCTTTATAACCTATATGATGCTGGGGGTATTTGAAAGATTATTCGATATCACAACTGATGTGACCCTACTCGAACTATCAGATTTAAACCAGCCTTTATTAAAGGAACTTGCTGTTAAAGCTCCCGGTACATTTCATCACAGTATTATCGTCGGCAATTTATCTGAATCAGCAGCCATGGCGATTGGGGCTAATTCACTACTAGCGCGGGTTGGTAGCTATTACCATGATATAGGCAAGATGGTAAAACCAGAATATTTTGTGGAGAATCAAAAGGAGAAAGCAAACAGACATGAGGGCTTAGCGCCGAATATGAGTGCGCTGATATTGACCTCTCATGTTAAGAATGGATTAGAATTGGCAGAGAAGAACAGCCTGCCAAAAGTAATTCGTGATTTTATTCCAGAACATCATGGTACAAATTTGATGAAGTATTTCTATAACAAAGCTTTAGAAGACAACGAGTCAAAAGATGTACGTGAATCAGACTACCGTTACCCTGGTCCCTCTCCGAAATCAAAAGAGACAGCCATTGTTATGCTTGCAGATACAATCGAGGCAGCAACGCGAACATTAAGCAACCCATCGGCAGGAAGATTGAGAAAACAGGTTGAAGAGTTAGTAGAACAGCGCTTTCTCGAAGGTGAATTGGATGACAGCGAACTTACAATGAGGGATTTGAAAGGTATTATTGATGGGTTTATGTCAGTTCTGCTAGGAATTTATCACCAGCGCATAGAATATCCCAAAGAGGATGAAAAAAAGACAACTAATCAACAAACTTCAAAAAAAGAGAAAGTGAATAAAATCGCCCAGAATGGAAATTCAAATTCACGATAATGCAGGGGATTCCATTAGATACCGGGGAATTATCAAAGATTTATTATTCTGGATATGTGATGAGTTAGACTTATCTGCAGAGATAATAGATGTCATATTTACTGACGATCAATCTTTAAAAGAGTTGCATCGGGATTTTCTTAACGATGATACTTTTACAGATGTAATGACCTTCAATTTAAGCGACTCTCCTTCCATTGACTCAGAGATCTATATAAGCATTGATCGGGCTCGTGAAAATGCTGAAAAATATAATGTATCTTACCAAAATGAAATAATGAGACTATTAATTCACGCCTGTTTACACCTTTCCGGATACGATGATACAGAAGAGAGAAAAAGAAAGAAAATGAAGGAACAGGAAGATTACTATCTCCACCAGGCTGAGAAGAGATTTGAAAATTTTTCGTCTCCAACATAGACATTACGGCCTAGGCTGGGGCTATAAAAATTATTCTTTAAAATTGAATTTGCAGATTTGCCGATTAATATTAAATTATTGTAAGTTAGAGTAACAAAGGAAAATAGATACCTTGGATATTGTGATTTTTTCATATGGCGTTGTTTTTTTATTTTTATTGATTCTCTCAGGCTTTTTCTCTGCCTCAGAGACAGCGTATTTTTCCTTATCTGCTAGGGACCTGGAAAGAATGCGTTCAAAAAAAGACTATGGCTCGAAACAGGTAATAACCCTCCTCTCCCAATCAAAAAGATTATTGATTACTATTCTAGTTGGAAACACGGTTGTTAATATTGGGGCCGCATCCCTGGCAGCTATTCTGACAATTGATATTTGTGAAAAGGTGGGATTTGATCCGAACATAGGTGTAATAATTGATGTTATCATTGTAACATTTGTTATTTTAATCTGTACTGAAATTGTTCCCAAAATTGCAGCCGTTAAAAATGCAAAAAAAGTAGCGCGAAATTTTGCTTTTCCTCTTACTATATTTTTCTACCTGTTCTCCCCTATCGTAAGCATTTTCCATGCCTTCACACAATGGTTAAGTTCAATTCTACGGGTGAGTAAAAATAAATTCCTTGTTTCAGAGGAGGAACTTTTATCTCTCGTAGATGTCGTAGAAGAAAAAGGAACTTTGCAACAAGATGAAAAAGAAATGATTCATTCTATTTTTGAATTTGGAGAAACAACAGTTCGCGAGATAATGATTCCCCGCATCGATATGGTTAGTACCCCGGTCAATTCAGAATTAAATATGCTCCTGGGTCTGATTAATCAGCATCTTCATAGTCGAATCCCGCTCTACCGGGATAAAGTTGATAATATCATAGGTATCATTTACGCCAAAGATTTACTGCCTTTAATCAATAAAAAAAGCAGCGAGAAAGTTAACCTGGAGAAATTAGCAAGAACGGCTTATTTCGTCCCTGAGCAGAAAAAAATAGATGAACTTTTAAGAGAATTTCAAAAAGAACGTATCCATATGGCCATTGTGGTAGACGAATATGGCGGAACGGCAGGTTTGGTCACTTTAGAAGATATCATTGAAGAGATTGTTGGTGAAATACAGGACGAGCATGATTCGGAACTACCATTGTATCAGAAAATTAGTGACCTTGAATACCTGGTAGATGGCAGCATGGATCTTGAAGAGTTAAACGAAGAACTTGATCTAAACTTGCCTACAGAGGAAGGTGTTGAAACGATAGGTGGGTTTCTTTTTGGGCTATTTGGATCTGTTCCAAAGGAAAAACAATCTATTGCCTATGAAAATTATAAATTTACCGTTGAAAAAGTTTATCGTCGGAGAATTAAGAACGTAAGAATTCAAAAGACTTTTACAGAATAGCCATATTGTTTGGGCATTTAATTTTTCCGGATCATAATTTTTCTGAAATTCTCGATATAGAAACCACAGAGATCACAGAGGGCACTATATAATTACACTTTAATTGGCGTAAGTAAAACTAACTGATAGTTATCTAACTATTTGATTTTATAAGTTTTAATAATACTCTGCGTCCTCTGTGGTGAAAATAAATCAGACTAGAATAAATATTACACCATTACCTGCAATTGCCAGAAAACGCTAATGCAATCAATTCTTGCAAAAATACCTTCAATAAATGACCTTATTAATTTATTAAAGAATGATCATCCACATTTTTCTCCCCCATTTTTAAAAACACTCATAGAGGAAACTGTTTCTGGAATAAAATCGAACCCGGAGAGTTTTCGATTAAAGGAAAAAACCAGACAAGATATAACTGAGCATATCAGAATTGAAGTCGGTTCAAATGTTAAAGATTTAACATCTCCTTCATTTAAAAGAATCATAAATGGCACGGGTGTAATTCTCCACACTGGTCTGGGACGAGCCCCTTTGGGTAATCAATCAATTGAGAATCTGAATAGCATCCTCGGATATACAAATCTTGAGATTAACATTGATTCCGGTAAACGGGGAGAGCGCTTAGACCATATTATACCGCTACTCAAACTTATCACCGGCACTGAGGATGCAGTAATTGTAAACAATAATGCAGCTGCCGTATTGTTAATTTTAAATTCAATCGCAAAACGCAAAGAAGTAATCATATCCCGTGGTGAGTTGGTTGAGATCGGCGGCTCGTTCAGAATGGCTGAAGTGATGAAAAGCAGTGGCGCTAAAATGATTGAGATCGGTTCTACAAACAAGACGCATTTGAAAGATTATGATTCTGCTATTTCAGAAAAAACAGCAGCCATAATGCTCGTTCATCCATCTAATTTTAAAATTGTAGGATTCACCCAGAAACCGGATCATGCTGAAATAATTCGTATTGCCCGGGCCAGGAATGTACCGGTCATTTATGATCTGGGTAGTGGCGCCTTAATTGATTTACAAAAGTTAGGATTTGAACAAGAACCGGTTGTCAGAGATGTTCTGGATATGGGTTTTGATATTGTCTGTTTTTCAGGCGACAAACTCCTCGGCGGACCACAGGCAGGTATCATACTTAGGTAAAGAAACCCCGATTAAAAAAATTAGAAGAAACCATCTTCTGAGGGCTCTCCGATGTGATAAAATAAATCTCGCCCTGCTTTCTAAGACATTACAACAATACTTGTACAGCAATACGCTCTTTGAAAACAACCTGACTTTAAATCTATTATCCAGAACCGAAAACCAATTGCGTAAAATGGCTAATCACATAGTAGACCAACTGGATGAAAAACATCGTACAAAGTTGAAACTAATTAATTCTTCCGGCCGCGCCGGAAGCGGGGCTTACCCGGTTTCTCCCATACCCTCCCTCGCCTTTCAAATAACATCATCTGTTTTAACTGCTAATCAATTGGCAAAAAAACTGCGTATGCAAAAAACACCTTTATTCGGATATATTTTAGACAATACCTATCATCTGGACCTCCTAGCTGTATTAGATGACGATATAGATGTCGTCAGTAAAACGCTAAATCGAGTCTTATGAAAAAGCACACAATTATCGGTACCGCCGGTCATATAGATCATGGCAAGACAGCTGTTATCAAGGCATTAACCGGTATTGACGCAGATCGGTTAAAAGAAGAAAAAGAGCGTGGTATTACTATTGATATAGGATTTGCTTATTGGCGGGATGATGTAACGATACTAGATGTACCAGGCCATGAAAAATTTATTCGCAATATGGTTGCTGGTGTCAGCACCATCGATTTTTTCATGTTGGTTATTGCTGCAGATGATGGGATTATGCCTCAAACGATTGAACATCTGGATATCCTTAATTTTTTCAATGTAAGAGATGGCATTGTTGTTATTAATAAAACTGACCTTGTAGACGAAGAATGGTTGGCATTGATAGAAGATGAGGTCTCACAATTATTAGAAAAATATAATCTCCAATCCTCGCCAATTATTTCTGTTTCTGCTGGCACAAACCACAATATTGAGAAACTTGGCGATATTGTTAATCAAAAAATTCAAGAGCAGAGTGAATCAGAATCTTCGCAGCCTTTTCGTCATCTGGTTGACCGGTCTTTTGTAATAAAGGGATTTGGGACTGTTGTCACCGGCACAGTCCTTTCGGGTAACCTTTCCAAGGGAGAAGAGATTCAAGTATTACCCTCTGGTATATTGAAGAATGTTCGTGGATTACAGGCACATGGTCATGAAACTGAATCAGTGATTGCCGGAGACCGGGCGGCAATAAACCTTCAGGGAATTTCAAAAACTGACATCGCAAGAGGAGATGTTCTTATAAAACCAGATTCTTTGACCAGCACAAATGAGTTTAGCGGCGTATTGACCACCGTTTCCAATATTCCTATCAAGATTGGCAATAGAAGTAATGTTCGCATCTATACCGGGACAGCAGAAAATATTGGACGATTAATCTGGTATGAAAAATCAAAGTATTTAAATGAGCGTTCGAAATATCATGTTAGAGTTGTTCTTGAATCACCCATTGCAGCAGCAAGAAATGACGCATTTCTTATACGACTCAATTCTCCGGTTATCACCCTAGCAGGTGGAAGGATTTTAGAGATCAATCCGCCAAAAATCCATCATAATGAGAGCGAATGGCAAGCCTATTTTAAGACAATGGTAGATGGTGATGATCTTGATGTTCTCACCTCGATACTACAGCGGTTGTACCTTACACCAGTCTCTCTGGCCTTCCTAGGGCAAAAATTATTTCAAAATAATGACATTATAAAAAGATATATTGATAGTTTAATAAAACAAAAAAAGATACGTATTCTTCAAATCAAGGGAACCTCCCATTATATACTTGAAGAAAACTTTGATAGGCTTGTTAACATATTAAAATCTCAAATTGAAGAATTTCACCAACAAAACAGCCACTTGCCTGGAATTAATACACAGACCCTGTTAAGTCATTCCCATCAATCATGGATATCATCGGAAATTATTGAAGCTGCTCTGAAAAAACTAATCAACAATAATACTTTGAAAATGGAAAACCAGTTTTATTCCTTAAAAGAATTTAAAATAAAAGTTAGTAAAAACGTAGATGAAGTGAAGGATGCTATTGAAAAAAGATTTATTGAGGCGCGTTATTCTCCGCCGTCTCTAACAGATATCTCCTATGACCTGGAGATGTCCCCGGCCGAGATACGGTCAGTAGCCAATCTTCTAATCAAGGAGAATCGTCTCATTCATATCATGCAGGATTTTTATCTTCATCAAACCTGCTGGAATGATATTATAAATCACCTCCAAAACTATTTTCAAAATCATGAAGAGATGCCTGTTGCCGATTTAAAAACCTTCATCAATACAACCCGAAAATATGCCATTCCTCTTTTTGAATATCTTGATGCTGAAGGATTTACCCGACGCAAAGGTGATGTTCGCCTACCCGGGCATAAAATTAGCACCAGTTAGATAAATCTGGCTTATGTTTCAGGTATTAGGAATTTGTAATTCGGAATTGGGGATTAGTAAATAGTAATTGGTAATTGGTAATTGAAGTTAAGATTATATAAGATTTTTAATATAAGTTATGTATAAACATCCCCCTCCCCTTCGAAAGGGGATTAGATCTCCGTATGACGGGATTAGTCCCCCTTTCTCAAGGAGGAGACAGATCATGCAATTCTAATAAATTGTGCCAATGAACCTAATCTGCAACAGCCCCTTCTAAGGAGGAATCCAGTTAGACCTTTTGCATTAACCCTGTAGTGCTAATCTAAAACCATCCAATTTACATTACATACACCCGTTTCCATCTTACTAAAAATCTACCGGATGCTGCAAATGAAAATCTGTTGATTCCTGATACATTCTGGCAAAAGCTAATAACTGCCCTTCTTCATATAAACGGCCGGTAAAACTAATACTTCCCGGGTGACCTTCTTTATCAAAACCATTTGGCATTACGACACATGGATGTCCGGATAGGTTTGTTAAAAGAAGATTCCCACCACCAAAAGAAGGTGCAATATATAAATCAATATCTGTCATCACTTTATGCATTTCCTGTATTAACTTTTGACGGAGACGGTTAGCCTGAATATATTCCACAGCAGGGATAAATCTTGCTGAACGAAACGCATTAGGCCAGGCATTTTTAATTTGTCTGACCAGTAGATCATCTTTTCCGGATCGCGTTAATTCATCAAAAGCCGCTGCTGCTTCAGCACTCAGTATGAAGGACATGGCATAAACAGGAATATCTGGAAGACTTATTTCAATCAGATCAAAACCCAATTTTCGTATTTTATCTAACGCCTGCTGATCATTCTCCCTATTATCATAATCCTCTTCAAAGGCAGATTTTAAATACCCCACGCGAAGTTTTTTTAATGCCAGGCCCGGTGAATATTCAAAGGGTACATCTACAGTTGATTGATCTTGCGCATCAAATCCATATATGGCATTAAAAACAATCGCACAGTCCTCTACCGACCGACAGATCGGTCCAATTTTATCCATAGACCAACTCAATGCCATCGCCCCTGCCCTGCTCACCCGGCCGAAAGTCGGTCGTAAGCCACTGGTCCCACACCTGGTGGAAGGTGATACAATGGATCCCCAGGTCTCGGTTCCAATCGCGAAAGGTACCAGGCCTGCTGCTGTCGCTGAAGCTGAACCCGCAGATGAGCCACTGGAGCCTTGTTCCAAATCCCAGGGATTACGCGTTTTCCCACCAAACCATACATCTCCCCAGGCAAGCGCCCCCAGAGTTAGTTTTGCTAATAATACCGCTCCAGCATCCCGTAATTTTTTTACCACCGTTGCATCCTGAGAAATAATTTGATCTTTGTAGGGCGTGGCGCCCCAGGTTGTTTTATAACCGGCAACAGCAAAAAGATCTTTTATGCCATAGGGTATGCCATGCAGCAGCCCCTTATAATTCCCTTCCGCAATATCTTTATCAGCCTGGACTGCTTCTTTTAATGCTAATTCTTCAGTTAGCGTTATGACACAATGCAATTTTGTATCATATTTCTTAAGTCTTTCCAGAAAAAAACGGGTTAACTCCAGGGAAGATATTTGCTGTGTACGTATTAGAAAGGCCAGATCCTGGATACTGTAAAAGGCCAGATCATCCCTATTCTCTGGTAATTTTGCTTTGCTTGAATAGCCTGGTTTAAATGAGGACTCACCTTGTTTGAGTTTAAATCCGATTGGTTTTGGATCAAATATAAGTGCAGGAGCTAATTCATTTGGAATGGGGATATCACGAATTTTTTCATAATTCTGCAACTCCTCATCCAGGTTTTTTAACATGGAATCTCGTTCCGATTCACTAAAGGTGAGACCGATTATTTTTTCTGCATTTTTCACATGGCTCTGAGTTATCCGTAATTCTTTATTGTCTCCCTGCTGACAAGATAACATCGTTATCAAGAGTAACATTAAAAAACTTATGGTGGTAAATGTAGCGACGCGATTAATCGCGCCGTTACATTTACGTGATATGAAAAAAAGTGAACATCTCTGTATTAAATTCATTTTAGACCTCTTATTGTTAGGTAATAGATTTTCAAAAGTAAAAAGTAAAAAGGCAAAAGTAAAAAGAAATTCGAAATATATATTGATGAATAATTAGGATGTTTTCTTTACATTTGGAAATCCAATGTTATATTAGAGATAAGTTATATCATCTCGATCACACGGAGAAAAAATTATAAGATGGGCAAAATATGCTCAGGGCGGTTGAAAATTTAGTTAGGGCAGGTTTAAAATTAATCAGGGCAGACACATGGGTCTGCCCCTACGCTCATAAACACATATTTAGTTTAATATAGGGGCGTACCGCGTCGAAGACCCCGTTCTACGGGGTGTGTTCGCCCGATAAATTATTATTAAGATCCATATCTTATTTAAATCTTTTTCACACCAACTGGCGATAATAAAGGAGAACCAAATGGACGAATTTTTAACGGCATTGATGTTTTTTGTTTTAATTCCCCTTTCGGTAATAAGTAGTGACAGAATTACTGACAGATCCTTTACAACCCGCTCTGAGGTCATTGCGAAAAATGGCATGGCAGCAACGAGTCAACCCCTGGCAACACAGATTGCTCTCGATATCCTAAAAATGGGAGGATCTGCTGTAGATGCTGCCATTGCGGCCAATGCCGCTTTAGGATTAATGGAACCAACCGGTTGTGGCATAGGAGGGGATCTCTTTGCTATCGTCTGGGATGCAAAATCACAAAAATTATATGGCCTTAATGCCAGTGGTCGATCTCCGTCCACTCTTACGATAGATTACTTTTTAAAGAATGGCTATACAACCATTCCAGCTCTAGGACCGTTACCCGTATCTGTTCCTGGCTGTGTGGACGGTTGGTTTGAACTGCATAATAAATTTGGCAAGCTTGCCATGTCCGATATTCTTAACCCGGCAATTAACTATGCTCGGGAAGGATTTCCGCTTGAGTGAAGTTATTGCCTATGCCTGGAAACTGAATCTATCAGCGCGAATGAAATACCCGGGATTTACAGAAACGTACACTATTGATGGACAGGCACCGGTAAAGGGACAGATTTTTAAAAATCCGAATTTAGCAAATACCCTGGAGGGTATCGCTAAGAACGGCAGGGATTATTTTTATAAAGGTCCCATTGCCAGAGACGATTGCCGCTTATATGAAACGGGAGGGTGGCTTCCTTGCCTATGAGGATATGGCCAACCATCAATCTGATTGGGTTGAACCGGTTTCCACCAACTACCGTGGTTTTGATATTTGGGAATTACCGCCAAATGGCCAGGGTATTGCTGCATTGCAAATTCTAAACATTCTTGAACAATATGATCTGAAATCTTATGGTTTTGGTAGTAAAGAGCATCTTCATTATTTTCTGGAATCCAAAAAAATTGTTTATGAGGATCGGGCTAAATTTTATGCTGATCCGGATTTTAACACTATTCCAATCAATTACTTAATTTCTAAAGAATATGCAGTAGAGCGAAAGAAGTTAATCAATAAGGAACGTGCCGGAAGAACTTTCCCTGCCGGAATTGCTCCCCCCGATGGTGGTGATACCATTTACTTAACCGTCGCGGATCAGGAGGGGAATATGGTATCCTTTATCCAGAGTAATTATCGGTGGGATGGGATCAGGTATGACACCGGACGGATTAGGATTCTGTCTTCAAGATCGTGGTAACCTTTTCACTCTCGAAGAAGATCACTTTAATACCTATGAGCCTGGGAAACGTCCATTTCACACCATCATACCGGCTTTTGTAACAAAAGATGGTAAACCTTATATAAGTTTTGGCGTCATGGGTGGTTCTATGCAGCCACAGGGCCACGTGCAGATCTTGATAAACATGATTGATTTTGGGATGAACTTACAGGAAGCCGGTGATGCTCCACGAATCAGACACGTGGGCTCCTCTCAACCCACAGGTCAGAAAATGACTGATGGCGGCCGGGTTTATCTGGAAACCGGATTTGCACATGAAACCCTGCGCGCGCTCGATAAAATGGGACATGTCGTTCAGTTTAATACCGGGGGGTATGGCGGTTATCAGGCAATCATGTATGATGAACTGAACAAGGTATATGTGGGTGCTTCTGAATCAAGAAAAGATGGACAGGCTTCCGGATATTAAAGCGCTTCTATTTCTGATAAATGCTGAGAAGTCAATCGCTCCCATTCCATCTTAAACCAGGGTGTAAAGGAGAGAGGATTCGCCAGAATCTCTGAAGTCAGATCAGAAATGCTGATATACCGCCATTCGGCGATTTCATTATCATTGACGCGTACAGTATCATTTGATTTGCCAATAAAGACAGAACATAATTCGTTTTCTGCCCCGACATCAAGGAATTGGGCCTGATATTTAAATTTATAAAGATATTTCAATTCCGTATCAAATCCTATCTCCTCCATCAACCGTCGATGGATGGCTTCATCAACTTCCTCCCCCTTCCGTGGATGACTACAACAGGTATTAGACCAATACATAGGCCATAACAATTTTTGCTGACTGCGTTTTTGTAAGATTAATTCCTTATCATTATTAAAAATGAAGATCGAAAAAGCCCGGTGTAGAATGCCATCCCCCTGATGGCAATCAATTTTCGATTTATAGTCAAGAATATTGTCTTTATTATCGACAAGGATAAGCATCTCATTGTCAAAAGAAACCACTTTATCATTCGTCATACCAACCTGCTTTCACTATTTATAATACAAAAGTCTCTGCCCTGCTATTCAATTTATCACATCCCAGATTTCCCAATCTTTGTAACAAATGCTTTATATCCAGCCGCCCTCATGGCATAAGCAACTTTTTCCGCATCTTCAGGACAAATAGCCACCATGGCTCCTCCCCCTCCGGCTCCGGTCAATTTTGCACCCAGGGCACCATTACGCCGTGATATTTCAATAAGTTCTTCCAGTTCACGCGACGATACCTGTAAAGCATTTAACAATCCCTGATTGATGTTCATTAATTCGCCTAACTGTTGCAGATCGTTTTTTTCAATCGCCTTAACAGACTGCAAAACAAGATCATCAATTTCTTTAAATATACGTTCATAAATTGATTTGTTATTTTCCCAGGCCTTTCTGACATTTGACACCATTTTAGCAGTCAGGCTCTCAACACCGGTCAAACCGATCACAATGGGAATATCTTCGCTAATCTTGAGATCCTCCAGTTCTGGTGGATCTCCTCTTTTAAACATTATTGACCGGCCATAGGTTGCCAATGTATTATCGATCCCCGATGCATTTCCATGGGCGAGCATTTCAGATTCATAGGCCAAAACATTAACTTGCTCATCATTTAAGTGGAGTTGAAAATGTTCATCTAAGGCACGAATAATGGCAACGGCTAACGCCGCTGATCCCCCTAGTCCCATTGCCCTTGGTACATGGGGGATAACTTCAATCTTAACATTCCGGTCCTGAAGTCCCAGTTTTTCAAATATCATATCAAGCGATTTGTAGACAGAATATTTATGCTCGACACCCGATTGAATTTTTTCTTCAACCCCCCATCTTGGAATGAGCAGATGGGTCCCTTCTTTACTATCCCAGACCTTTGCCTGCATGGCAAGGCAAATGGGAGCGGCTATGGCATGGCTTCCATAAACAACCGAATGCTCACCCAACAAAATGACTTTTCCACAACCACTTGATGCTTTTTCTAATTTTTTACCTACCTCAACGACACCGGCATTCTCAGCCTTTTTATACATCTCTTCAAGAATTTCTTTAGCGCGCCAAATCTTGATATCACCATTTTGAACAAGGAGTTCAACCACATCATCAAAAATTTCTGGTGGTGCCCCGGCAGCCATAGTAACACTGCGTGCATGCAGGGTCATGTGGCCCTGTTGAATGCCTTCTGTGCTGAGCGCACGCAATGCAGCAAAATTCTGGGCTAACCCAACTGCTCCGATTACTTCTGCTAATTCCTTAGCAGATTCAACATTCAATATTTTATAGGCGAGGGCCACTGAAGGATTTGACTCCAATGGTCCACCCACAGTCCCAACTTTCAGAGGAATATCCAGCCTGCCGACCAGATCTCCGTCCTTATTTTTTCCCCAGTGCGTCAAGCTTGTATAGGATTTACCCCTTGCCGCATAAGCATGAATTGAGGCCTCTATCGCCCGCCAGTCATTGCCAGTGGCGATGGCAACGGCATCAATTCCATTCATAATACCTTTATTATGCGTCGTAGCCCGGTAAGGATCAACGAGGGCAAATTCATTGGCAAGTATAATCCCATCTCTTGCCTCTTCCCCTGTATATCCTTTACCTTCGAGATATTTGGTTGGAATTGTACAGCTGGCATTTACCATCGATCTATCTGTCAAATTTGAAAGGATTCTTAGAAAGACTTTTCCATTGCTTATTTTTTCGATAAGGGACGCAACCCCCTCGCACATACTATTAACAAGATTGGCACCCATGGCATTCTGAGTATCTACAATCAAGTGTACCACAACCATATCGCCCCGATGTGAGGCACCAGTATGAATCATTACCTCAAGGTCTTTTGCTCCCCCACCCCGGGCAACCATCCTTGGATGAAGACTATTGGCAAGATTTAGTATTTCAGTTTTATTCTCTAAAATGGCATGTTGAGCTTTGGAGGGATGCTCAATATCTACGATCTGAATTTGACCAATAATAGCAGGCTCATCGCTTATACTTCTAAATCCCCCTGTATTACGGACTATCTTAGCAGCCGAGCTAACACCAGCAACAATTGACGGTTCCTCAACTACCATGGGAATAAGATACGGTTTTTCATTAATTATAAAATTTAATCCCAAAGCCATGGGCAAGCCAAAAACACCAATAACATTTTCGATCAATCTATCTGCAGCCTCAGGAGCCAGAATATTTTCCCCACTTAATAACTGAATATATTCTTCGCGATTAAGTATACCTTTTTCACGTAAAATATCGAGTCTTTCAGGTATTGAAGCCTGGTAAAATTTCGGAATTCGTGACCGATCCATAATTTTTCCTTCATTAAAAGAAAATTTGCATCTTTGCCTGATTAGAGAATCCCTGAAGTTGATATTTCAAGGTCCAGTGTATGAATTTGATTTTTTGATAAACTGTCTTTTATAAAATAAAGTTTATCCAGAGAATCACAGAATGCGATTCCCAGATCACCTTCACCTGCGCCGGATGGTTTATAAATACCACCTGCATCATAAACGATATCAGCAATATTTTTATGTATTTCTGATATGACGGGTACACCACTACGCTGAGTAAATTTCAATAATACATGATAAAATTCATAGACAATATTAAGAAATGTATTAACATCGGAATTTTTAAAGGCCCTACATCCATTATTGGATAAATTTGTCATCTTCTCCATAATTAATTCAAATTCAACAGGGTTCTCTGATCTAAATACATCAACTTTTTTTAGTAAATTCCTGGTGGATGATGAAACGCCTGTCCAGATTGGCACCATGAATAAACCCAATGGCATAGATGTATACACTCTAAATTTTGCGGACATATCATGATTGGCCTTTGGCATCAAATATTCAACAATCCCACCAAAGACACTGGAAGCCACATCTATTCCACTTCCGCGATTGCCTTGGGCAATCTTATGTATCTTCTGGCAAAATCCAAACAGATCTCCTTCATTGACAAATAAGTCTTCATCAACATGGTAAAATTTTGCAAGTGCCAGAATGATGGCAACAATTACGGATGCACTTGAACCAAGTCCCAATTTTTGAGACTCATTAAAGTAGAATTGTCTTGTGTCAATCTCAATCGAAAATGGAGATATGGTACCTCCCCTTCCAAGAATCTGTCTGCAAATTGCCTGGATAGCCTGACAGGCAAAATTCATCTCATTTCGTGTTACATCTGTCTCCGATGAATGAGGCTGAATCATTCCTGATTCATCAATCATAAAGTGGTATAGCGTATGATTTAAATTGGTCTTTATTTGGTAATCAGTAGCCGCTTCTCTTTCCTGAACAGAGACTTTTACATATCGGTCTACTGCCATTACAAGAGCTCGGGCACCTTCAAGAACAGCGTATTCTCCAAGAAGGATTAATTTTCCGGGTATTTTAACCTGAATACTCAACGACTTTCCTCCCTCAATCGGACATCTTTACCAAGTTTACTTTCGATGATTTCTTCAATTCCTGAAACCTTACTAAACCTCTTTATAAGCTTTGATACATGGGAAGGAAGCGTTATAACTTTTATTTGAGGACCCGCATCAATAGTAAAATAAGCAGGGATTCCCTCCTTACGTATTTTTTGAATATAATGGATAAGTTCGATCGTCATTCGGTTCCAATATATGACGGGTGGCCTGGAACTCATAATAACCGAGTGCATCTTTAGGGCATTATGTTCCGCAAGGTCACCTAGCAACTCAAAGTCCTTTGATCTAATTGCTTCACGCATTGATTTTAAATCATTATGGGAAGATTCTATCCATTTACCATAATAGGGAGATGTATCAGCACATATACGCATTGCCTCAGTTGATCCAATACTCTTTTTTTGTCTCGATGTAACAAGGATCAACAGACGCAAATCCCAGTAAGTAGACGGCTCTAATTGTATGGCATAATCATCATCACCATCCGAACGTGTACCTAGTTTCATCTCTACAAAACCACCATAAACGGAACGGGCTGCAGAACCTGATCCTTTTCGAGACAAAATAGAGAGATCTTTAGAGGAAAGATGAGTACCCGCCGCAGAAGTGGCAGCCAGACTTAGGGCGGCAAATGCTGAAGCTGATGATGCCAGCCCGGCACCCGTTGGAAAATTATTGTGACTATCTATTTGGGCAAATTGATCAATATGATAATTCTGCCGAATTATAGCCATATACTTCTGAACTCTATCCAAATCTTTTCCAGTCGCGGGAACATCATTGATGAAAAGTTTGTCATTTTCCAGTTCTGAACAATAAGACACCCGTGTTTTTGTCTTTAATGATTCCAATGTTAATGATATCGATCCGACAGCAGGAAGATTTAGAGCACTATCGCGTTTACCCCAATATTTTATCAGGGCAATATTTGCATTCGCAATTGCAGTAACTGTGTTTTTTGGATTCATAATTAAATATTAATATTTATAATCCAGGCCTTCGTCCGACTTTTATATCGGATAGAATCCTCTGATTAAGGAAGCCAGTGATTAGAACTAGGAGAATTTATTAAATGGTAGGTTATCCTGCAATTTAAATGGGATTTTTGTAGGATAATGTAGGGGCGAACCCATGGGTCTGCCCCTACAAATCATATTTAATTATCTGAGGATTTCTGAGATCTCAAAAAAACTACCGCCTTTCTCAGAAAGACGTTGTACAAAATGTCGGGAGATCAAAGCACCAATAAAAAGTCCTCCAAGTCCCCCTATAAACCATATCAGTTCCTTTGGTACAGAGCCAAGGGAGAATTTGCTCATATAGAAGATTAATATAAAGAGAAAAAACAGGATCAGCGGAAGACCATATTGAAGGAATGATACGAGAAGCAGAAAATTAGATTTTTCTGTTATAGAGACCTGGCTGCCAATTCCGGCATTTAAAGGATTAGCCGCCCGAAGTCTCCGTTTACCTGTGTTATCCGGAACGCAGATCATTCGCGCACCACAGGATTCACAGGACTCTTGTAGTGAGAATTCAATGATTGCATCATTATCCTGAATGGCCGTAACGACTCCTCTTTCAGAACCGGAATCACTCATTTGCATTTCAGGCGCTCTGTTTTTCTTCGACTATTTGTCCACCGATTACCACCAAACCATCAGTGGGACATTTTTCAGTTGGTAGCACCGGTTCTGTGCCATAAATATCGTAATTGACAACAGCCAGATTGCCCTTCATTTCCATATTACCTTCTCCGGCAAGGCGAACACAAATACCACAACCCACACAAGCACGGGTACAAATTTTTCGTGATTCTTTTGGAGAATCCTCATTTTTACAAAGTACAAATAGTTTATGGCTTTCCGGATGGAGCTCCATTAAATTCCGCGGACAGGCCTCAACACAATTCCCACAACCGGTACACTTGTCATCAATAACAACCGGCAGGCCATTCTCATTCATAAACATTGCATCAAAGGGACATGAACGGACACAATCAGCAAAACCAATACAGCCATAGGAACAAAGTTTATCGCCTCCACCAGCAAATGTTGCGGCGATACAGGTTTCAATGCCATCGTAAACACCTTTTTTTGCCGTTTCATAATCCCCACCCTGACAAAAAACCCGGGCCAAAAGACGCTCTGAAGTTGTCACTTCGACACCCATTATATGAGCAATCGCTTCTGCACCTTCCTCTGTATTGACCGGACAGCCGGTAATCTCTGATTCTCCGGCAACAATACTTTCAGCAAAAGCAGCACAGCCTGGCAGTCCACACCCCCCACAGTTTACACCTGGCAATTCTTCATTTACTTCGGCAATACGCGGATCTTCTTCAACATATAATTTTTTATCAGCGATAGAAAGACCGGCTGAAAAAAGCATCCCTAATCCGCCCATGCTTACAACAGCTATTATTAAAGCAGTTAAGTCCATTTATATCCTCATTTTGCTTTTTTTTATTCTCACGCAGCGACGCGGCGTCGCAACGTTTTTTATTCCTAAAAATTAATAAGACAAAAATAAACTTTATTTACACTTAGTTAAAAGATAATTTGATTCTGTCATTTTATATTTCTCTGCGGCGTTGCGTCGCCGCGTGAGACAATTCTTAACTCAAACTGAAATTAGTCCTGCAAAACCCATAAATGCCAGAGTGCTAATGAAGCGGCAACGATCATTGTGATTCCTGCGCCTTCAAATGGTTTTGGTACTTTTGCTAACTCAAGTTCTTCACGAATTCCCGCCATAATAACGATAGCTAGCGTAAATCCCGCTCCAGCTCCAATACCGAAAACCAGACTTTCTATAAAGTCATATTCACGTAAAACAGAAAATAAGGCCAATCCTAAAATTGCACAGTTTGTCGTTATAAGAGGTAAATAAATTCCCAATGTATCATATAAAGGTTTACTGATCTTTTTAACAAACATCTCCACCAATTGTACAAGAGAAGAGATAACCAATATAAATGATACGTATTCCAGAATTTCCAGTTCCGCCGGAACCAAAATCAGATGATATATCAGCCAGGTGACAGCAGCAGTAATCGTCATTACAAAGGTAACCGCCATTCCCATGCTTACCGCCGAAGATACTTTTTTTGAAACCCCAACAAATGGACAAATTCCCAGGAAATAACTAAGGACAAAATTATTGACAACGGCTGCTGATATAAATAAAAGAATCAATTTCATGCCTTGGCCCTCCTGTCATTTATCCAATTAGTAAGACCAATAAAAAAACCGAGTCCCAGAAAGGCACCACCGGGCAAAATCATGACCATCCAGGGATCAAACCAATCACCCAGGACGGTGAAACCGAATAAACTGGCAGATCCGAGAATCTCTCTAAAGCCTCCTAATGCAATCAAAACAAGGATAAAGCCAACGCCCATACCAGAACTATCCAGAATTGATCTGAATACAGAATTCTTTGATGAGAAAGCTTCCTGACGTCCTAAAATAACGCAATTAACAACAATGAGTGGTACATAAGGACCTAAATCTTTACTGATCAATGGAAAGTAGGCGGCCAAAAACCGGTCAGCAACCGTCACAAATGTTGCAATTATAACGATAAAGCTGGGGATACGAACCTGGCTGGGAATAATATTCCGGACAGAGGCAATAATAATACTCGATGAGAGAAGAACGAAAGTCGTCGCCAGACCCATGGCCAATCCATTTATGGCTGAATTTGTTACGGCGAGGACGGGACACAACCCCAACAAAGATTTTAATACAGGATTTTCATCCCATAAACCCTTGACAAATTCATATCCGATAGTTGTTTGCTTTTTTGCCATTTAATTACCTATCGTACTTTGGTTTGATAAATCGCTTTTGCTTTTTTAATCTCACTATTAATTATATTCGCCACCGCTTTTGAAGAGATAGTGGCACCTGTAATCGCCTGAATCTCGGTCGGTTTCGAAGGCTTCATGTTCTTTACAACCTCAATTTTTGGATCCACCTTCAGACTTTTAAACTGGTTTGGGAACCAGTGTGGATCCTGCTTATTGGTTGGATCGATAATAATCTTTGTACCTAATCCGGGTGTTTCTATCTGCTCCAGAATTTTAATACCGGTGATCTGAGAAAAATCCGGTGTCATACCAACCATAATAGATATTTTACCTTGGAATCCACTCCCAACTGCTCGAAAAGCAATGCCAACGGGATTGGATTCACCAGATTTTTTGCCAACATATAGTACCATACCTTCACCTTGAATCTCCTCATAATTTTCATAGGCAGGCATTACTTCACTTATGGCCTTTTTAAGTTCCTGGAGTTTATAAGCTGCTATCCTGGGCGCCGTGATACCATCCCATGATGACAACAACCCACCGGCAATCATAGTTAACACCGTCAGCACGACGATCATTTTCGTGGTTGTACTCATGACTTCACCTCCCCGAAATATTTCGGTCGTGTATAGCGGTTAATTAAGGGGGTAAACCCGTTCATGAAAAGGATCGAGTACATAACACCTTCCGGAACACCACCAAATAACCGAATAATCACAAGAACAATACCCGCCCCGGCCCCAAATATCCAGGCTCCGCTTGCTGTAATTGGTGAGGTAACCATATCTGTTGCCATAAATAATGCACCCAACATTAAACCACCCGACAACATGTGGAATATAGGATCCGGATACTGATCGGGGGCAATATACCAAAACAGACCTCCTATTAGAAATACCGAACCAAGGTAACTGAGTGGAATACGCCAATCGGCATACTTCATTACTAGCAAAATCACACCACCCAGTATAACGGCCAATGCTGATGTCTCACCTAATGAACCGCCGACATTTCCTGTTAACAAATCACCGTAATCAGTTAGAACTTTTTCAAACTTAAACTGTCCTAGCGGGGTGGCAGCCGTAACGGCATCAATATTTGCATATTTTTCAGTACCAGGAAAAGTCCAGGTTGTCATCGCCACCGGAAAACTTGCCTGCAGGAAGGCTCGCCCTAATAATGCCGGATTGAAAATATTATAACCCAGACCACCAAAAATTTGTTTTCCGACAGCAATAGAAAAGACTGACCCGATTATTCCGGCACTGAGAGGGAGGGAGGGAGGCAATGTTAATGCCAGGAGCAAACCTGTTATAGCAGCACTGCCATCATTGAGCGTCAGCGACTCACCCTTCATTTTATTCATGATGATTTCGGTGACTAAAGCAGTGGCAACACAAGCTCCAATCATTATAAGAGCAGGAATACCAAAATAATAAATCGCCATCACAGTGGCAGGAATCAATGCTGCTACCACCGTCCACATTATTTTAGGTACACTATCTCCCGAATGAAAGTGTGGCGACGAGGAGAGAATTAATGGCCTTTCAAGCTTATATAATTTATCTCGCGGATCCTTAGCCGCCGGTTTCGGCTTGGGCTTTGGTTTATCTTCACCATCCGCAGGCTTTGCTGATGATGCAGGTGTTTTCTCTGCGCCATCTCCAGCTGCCGGAGCCTCTGTGTTTTCCTTTGGTGATTCCGGTTTTTCTTCTGAATTAATTTTTTCTTCCATAAACCTTTTATCTCTTTAGTTATGCAACCTTTTTACGTTTTGCTTCGCTAACCTGAAGTTTACCTACTCTGATCCATTGCACCAGAGGAATTTTTGAAGGACAAACATAGCTACAGGATCCACATTCGATACAATTTAAAATTCCATATGCGTTTGCCTCTGCCAATTTTGTTGTTTCTGAAAAGGAAGACAATCTTGTGGGAAGTAGATTCATCGGACATACAGAAACACAATTTCCACATTGGATACAGGGATAAACATGAGTTTTTTTCGGAGAGACAGAATCACGACATATGATTCCACTGGTTGCTTTGATAATCGGTGCATCAAGATTAGTCTGAGAAAAACCCATCATCGGGCCTCCCATAAAAACCTGATTTGTTGTTTCTTTCATCCCGCCACAAGCATCTACTAAAACCCGGAATGGCGTTCCAATACGCGCCATAACATTCTTTGGTTCATTGATACCCTCCCCCGTCACAGTCACAATTCTTTCAACCAGTGGTTTTCCCTCTGTAACGGCGGTAGCAATTGCCAGGGCCGTGCCAACGTTATTAACAACTGACCCCACATCCATTGGTAATCCACCAGCAGGTACTTTGCGCTTTACAATAGCCTCAATCAGCATCTTTTCTGCACCTTGAGGATATTTAACCTTTAGAGGCGATACTTTAAAAGAAGGATATTTATCCTTTACTAACTTGTTCATTATTTCGATGGCATCAGGTTTGTTATTCTCGATTCCGATATATCCCTTCTCTGTGCCGAGAATTTTCATGATGATCGACATCCCCATCAGAATTTTATCACCCATTTCCAACATAGCCCTGTGATCAGCAGTAAGGAAAGGTTCACATTCCACACCATTGAGAATAAATGTATCAATTTTTTTCTCCCGGGGAGGAGCCAGTTTTACGTGAGTAGGAAACGCCGCGCCACCCAATCCGACAATACCCGCCTTCCAAATTAGATTTCGTAAGTCATCGACTGAAGTGGATTTCCAATCTTCCGGAACTTTCAATTTCTCCCACTCATCTTCCTCAGAGGTTTTTATGATATGGATCATCGTCACCTTTGTACCGAGTGGATGTAAAAATTGATCAACCGCCTTAACTTTTCCGGTTATTGAGGCATGTACCGGGGCAGAAACAAACTTTTCACTTTTCCCAATAACCTGCCCGGTTTTAACCTCGGCATCCTTTTCCACTATAACATCGCCACTTACACCAATATGTTGCTGAAGAGGAATAAAAACTTCATCAGGTAATGGCAGGAATTCGATTGGCTTCTGATTTGTATAGGCCTTATTGTCTTTAGGATGTATACCCTTTTTAAAAGTTGGTAATCCCAACGTCATGTTTCTCCTATTTTGTATCTGTCTACCGTAATTGGGGTTTAGATTAAGGATGTATTAAATGCAAATATAAAGCCAAACAGCATATATATTTGTTTATATTAGATTTATATTAATTTCTACTTTCAATATTTTAGGCAAATTTTCTCAATATTGCGAAAATTTCCACCGCACTTTTAAATCTGCAGGAAACAGATATCAATAAACTCTTTATTTATTCTTTTTCTGATTAATCAGGATCTTTGCTACCTCATTAATTAATCTTGCAGCAACATCGGATTTGCTCATTAGAGGAAGTTTAATGGCCTTTCTCTTGGGAATATAGACTGTCACCTTATTTGTATCCGTTCCAAAACCAGCGCCCGGTTCAGATGGATTGTTTAGAACAATCATATCAAGGTTTTTTGCACGCATCTTTGTCTTTGCATTTTCTTCCTCATTATCCGTTTCAACCGCAAAGCCAACAACAATTCTCTTACCTTTCAATTTTCCAATTCCCGCCAGTATATCAGGATTCTGTACCATTGATAAACTAAAATCCTTTTTATCTTTTTTCATTTTTCTGAATAGCACTTCTTTTGGTCGGTAATCAGAGACAGCTGATGTGGCAAAAACAATATCTGAAGATTCAATATAATCAGCGACTACTTCTTCCATTTCCGTGGCAGATATTATCTGATGGATTTCAATTCCAGGGATTGGATTGAGTTGATTTGGGCCAGTGACCAGAATGACCCGTGCGCCATTAAAAGCGGCCTGTTCGGCTAAGGCATAGCCCATTCTCGCGGAAGATCTGTTGGTAAGCAGGCGTACAGGGTCTATTTCCTCTTCGGTGCGCCCGGCAGTTACCAGCACGGTCTTCCCTTTTAATTTTTTAGTTTTTTGCAATGCATACTTTAACCAATGCTCTATGATATATAAATCGGGTAGTCTACCAATACCTGTATAGCCACAGGCCAGATCACCGGCAGAAGGTTCAATAACAAGATAACCTCGGTTTTTTAATAACTCCAGATTTTCCTGAACCGCAGGATTAATCCACATATTTGAATTCATTGCCGGTGCCAGTACCGTTTTCCGCCAGGCTGCCAGGCAAACGGTAGAAAGTAAATCATCTCCAATTCCCATTCTGATTTTGGAAATTGTATTAGCAGTGGCCGGTGCAACAATTACAATATCTGCCCAATCGGCAAGATCAATATGCACCGTTGCACTAAACTGAGATTCAGGAAATAATTCTGTATGAACCTGACGATTGATCAAGGTTTCTAATGTGAGGGGCGTGATAAACTTTTGTGCAGCAGGTGTCATTATAACTTCAACTTCAGCACCACTTTTAATCCAGCTGCGAACCATCTCGGCTGTTTTATAAGCAGCGATACCTCCGCTTATACCCAGAAGAATCTTTTTACCTTCTAAGTTCATATCACACCTACCTCTTTTAAATATAATGGACAAAAAAAAATCGCCGACAGAAATAAAGAAATTCGTTAAAACTGACTATTCCCGATGCCTATCGTGGTATTTCGCCAGTTTTATTTCGATACAAATATCGAAAAACAGAATTGTACACTTCGAAAAAATCTTTATCACATACTGATGATATCGACTATTTTTTGAATGGCATGCTCAAGTTCATCATTTATCACGATATAATCGAATTTATCGGCCTGCACATATTCATATTCAATTCTTTGTAGTCGTTTTTGGATAGCCTCTTTGCTTTCGCTTTTTCTTTTCTTTAAACGATTCCTTAACTCTGCCAATGAGGGCGTTTTGATGAAAATTAAAATTGCCTGTGGATAATTTCTTTTTATTGAAAGAGCACCCTTAACGTCGATATCAAAAACTACAGTTTTTCCTAGTTCCAGTAATTTTTCCACATCACTTTTCAGAGTTCCGTAGTAGTCATCATGAACCTGTTCAAACTCCAGGAATTTATCTTTTTCGATATAATCCTTAAAGCGCGATTCATCAAGAAAATGATAATGGATTCCATCCTTTTCACGTGGACGCTTTGTCCTTGTGGTCGCGGATACCGAGATGGCCATTTGAGGATAGCGGGAAACCAATAGATTTGCGATTGTTGTTTTACCAGCACCAGAGGGAGCGGAGAGGACGATTAACTGACTTTTAAACTCAGACATAATATCTATTCCAGATTCTGCACCTGTTCGCGTAACTTTTCTATTTCTTCTTTTAATCTGATCATTTCGTGGGATATAGTTATATCGGCAGTTTTTGAACCGATTGTATTTGTTTCGCGGTGCATTTCCTGCAAAAGAAAGGTTAGCTGTTTACCCACCTCATCATTATTTGCTAAAACATCCTCAAATAATTTCACATGACTGGCCATTCGCTCACATTCTTCAGTAATATCCACTTTATCTGCGATCAATGCCAGTTCAAGTTCAAGTCTATCTTTATCTATATCATTATTTGAGATTTGTTCTTTTAGCCGATTATATAATTTATTCAATTCATGGCGGGGAGAATCCTTTGCTCTCGCGGTTATACTCTTGGTTATCTCATTAATTATCTGCAAACGGTCCCGGATATCAGCGCCAAGATTACGTGCCTCATGTTGGCGCATTTCATTGAGATTTTTGAGTGCCTCTTTAAATACCTGGATGAGCGATAACTCAATATCTCCATCCTCGGGAGTGATTTCTTCCGGTTCAACCAATTCTCTAAATTGTAATAAATGGGTTAAGGTGATCTCGTCATCAATCTGTGTTACTTTTTTTAATTCCTTCAATAATTGTAGATAGTATCGTACCGTTTCCTCGTTGAGACGAAAATCACTATCAGACATTTTAAGGTCATTAAAAGAAATCGAAATGGAAACTTTACCCCTTTTAACAGAGGTCTTGATCAATTCTTTTAATTTATATTCGTAAGCATTTAACGATTTTGGAATTTTCATTCCGATATCGAGATAACGGTTATTGAGACTTCTAATCTCTACCGAAAATTCAAATTGACCGTTTTTGATTTCGGCACGGCCAAAGCCTGTCATACTTCTTAGCATTATTGGCGTTTTTTTCCTGAAGTGTACATTATTTTTAGTTATATTTTTGTGTTAAAATTTATAAAAATAAAGAATTAAAAGCAAAGACGGGCTTTTAAGACAATCCTTGATTTCAACGATTTTAAACGGGTAGATTATAGATCATCCATGCATCGAAATTATTTTTTATTTGAGAAACAGGTATCCAACCTGGCGGCCTACTTAGAAGGAGCAGCTGATCACTAGCTGCTTCTCCTTTCGCAAAGATGAATTGATTATAGAGCTAAAATATAAGGAACATTATTATTTAAGAATAGGTGTCCAAGCACACCTTCCATATATAATTCTCGATAAGGCACACAATATTCGCGATCCCCGGATTGAATTATTTAAAGGACTAGAGAATAAAAGAATTAAAGACATAAAGATTTTTCCCTACGATAAAAAAATCTTTCTCAAAACAGAGGATTTCCAGATCCAGTGCATCTTTTACGGATCTAATCAGAATATATTATTGATTAACCATGAGAACAAGATAGAAGCCTCTTTTAAGAAGGACAGGAATTTAAAAGCCATTAATCAAAATAAAATTACACAGGAACAATTATCTGCTTCTCAATTTCAGGACGTTGAAAAACCGGAAAGTAACCAATCCATTGCCGATTATCTCAAACATAAAGTTGGTGGCTATAATAATTTGCTGATAAAAGAGTTATGTTTCAGGACAAAACTAAATAATGAGACTTTACTCTCAGATATTGATAAAAATTGCTGGGCGGAAATAAAAAGAGGTGTATTAGCATTAGATGGGGAGATGAGTTCGAATTCATATTATTTGAATGAACATGCAACCAGGGTTCCGATCTTTTCATTATTGCCGCTGAATCATCTCGAGCCCGGTTATATTCCATCAGAATTTGACAATTTGAATATGGCGTGGAGCCGGTTTCTCTATCTGCATCATCAAAAACATCAGGTTCAGCAGAAATTGACAAGATGCCAAACCGTAGTGCAAAAGCGGATAGATTATCTAAAAAAGACACTCAAAAAAATCTCTGATTTTAGCGATCTTGAAGAAAAAAAGAAATTATCAGAAGTTAAAGGTCATCTTTTACAAACTTTTTCTCATGAGATAAGACGAGGAGATCATCAGGTTGCACTAAAAAACTTGTTTTCAGATAAAAACGAAGAAATAACAATTAAACTTGATCCCGGATTATCAATTCAGGAAAACGCAGCCAAGTATTTTTCAAAGTATAAAAACATCGATAAGATGAAGATAGAGATTATCTCCAAGAAAGACACTTACAACGATGAGTTGAATTATTGGAAATATATCTATGAAGATTCAAAAAAAATTGATAGCTTAAAAAAAGTTGAACAGCTTGAGCAAGTTTTAACCCAAAAAAGAGCCTGGCAAAAAGGAGTTTCAAACAAAAGAACGAATATCCTGGATAAATCTTCTTTTAACCGCTTATTACTGGATAATAAATGGGAGATATTGATTGGGAAAAATGCAAAGAACAATGACTTGCTTACTTTCAAATTTGCTCATAAATATGATTACTGGCTTCATGCCCAGGGTGTTCCGGGATCTCATGTTATCATTTATCAGACCGATAAGAATATAGAGCCACCCATGGCTATTATTGAAAAAGCAGCCAGTATTGCAGCCTATTTTAGTGCAGCAAAGACATCTGCAACGGTGCCAGTCAATTATACAAAAGTAAAATATGTACGTAAACCAAGGAAATCTGAACCGGGTGCTGTATTAATAACACATAGTAAAACAATTTTTGTAGAACCAAAAAAATATTTATAAATAATTTGGAGAGGATCATGAAAACAATCTATTTAAGTATAATAGGAAGTCTGATATTTATTAGTGGAATCTTAGCACAGGTTCCTGAAGAGGGATCATTTAAGTATTTGCAGGATGCGTATAGTATGAGAAATTCTAATGTTATGGATTATCTAATTCAAGAGAATTTGCAGTTTCTTGAACAATTTCCAAATTCTCCAAATGCTGACGAAGTTCTTTTCATGTTGGCGAATCTATATGAAGAAGAAAAAGAATTTTCACTTGCATTTTTATCATACCTTCAGTTTAAATTTATATATTCAAGCAGCGACAGACGGAATGATGCACTTTCAAACCTCAATCAGATTGTCCATAACAAAGATGAGAGTACTTTTAAAGAAAAAAGGAAGCAAATCGATGAATTGATTAGTCATTCCATTTCTTTTCCAGATCGAAATTCGGCGACCTATGAATATTTAAGTCTTTCTCTATGAGCTCAATATCGAAGGCCTAAATGAGGCGCTAATACAACAGATCAATTCCTATATGCGTGGCTATACCAAGGAAGCAAAAAATGTCGATCAGTTGTATTATTGGATTGGTGATATTTATACAAAATTATCAGAGGAGCATCAGGCAATATTTTCCTACAACCGCATACGTTTTATCACGCCTGAAAGTATTCTCATACCCCAGGCATTGTTTCAAACGGGATACCTACAATATGAAGAGACAGGGGACTATCAAAAAGCAAAAGATACCTTTGTCAGTCTTATTGCTGCTCATCCAGAGGCACCTGTAGCTGGCGAAGCACAATTCTATCTTGCTGAATTATATGAGAAAAAATTAGACAATCCTGATGAGGCCGTAGCAAACTACAGAGTATTGGTTGAAACCTATCCAGATAGTAAATATGCTGTAGAATCGTTAAAGAGAGTTGCAGAAATCATGGAAGACAAAGAGCGACACGAAGAGGCGATTGCCAGTTATCATCAAATATTCGAATTGTACCCAAAAAATGAGTACGCTCCGGAAGCATTATTGGAGATCGAGACTATTTATCGAAAAAATATTGAGAATTATGAAAAAGCCATTGAGATCCTCAAATTGTATTCGAGTCAATATCCCGAGCGTGAGGATGCATCTGAACGGCTCTACGACGCTGCTGAAATGTATTCCGATGAATTAAATAATAAGCAGGCAGCAATAGATACCTATACGGAAGTGATTAAAAATTTTCCAAATTCAAAATATGCAGAAAAGGCTAAAGATAGTATTGAGGATTTGAGGGCGGAATAGAATAAAAATAGAAGAGAGAAGAGTAAAAAAAAGAGTAGTGAGCAAAGTTGTAGAGACGTCCCAGGTGGACGTCTCCTGATTATTAATATAAGAAGGCGTGTCCACTCTGGTTCTATGTCAAATAGTTTTGAACAATGTTTTTTCTTTAATCCCGGATCGCGTATCTCGAGGCACACATCAACTCTTTCGATCCAATATCGAATATCCCGTATCTTTTATCACTTGACCAGGAGCATTCTTTTACTCTGAAACTGCTCATTGAAGCGAACGACATAAAAATACATTCCAGTAGCAAGCCCGTTTCCGTTAAATTCCACGGAATGATACCCCATCTTGCGTATACCATCTACCAATGTTATTATTTTTTGACCTAAAACATTGTAAACAGACACATTAACTTTGCCGCTTTCAGGGATATGAAAGCCAACTTTTGTGTTTGGATTAAAGGGGTTTGGGTAGTTTTGATAAATCTCAAAATGTTCCGGAGTCAAACCGATATTTTCTTCAGTACTCAGAATATCCGAGGCGGTTGTACTAAAAGTAAAAACATCTGTATTTCTTAGGGGCCTGATAGTATATATTAGATTTGAATCACCTTCAGCGGGTAAAATCAAACTATCGGCTGAGAAATCTGTTGCCACCTGTACATGCATATCCGTGGCTGATTTCCCATATGGTGGAGGAGTAAAAAGTACAATTCTCTCCTTGGGGTCCCATTGATTATTAACAACTTCATCTTCATCAACAACCAACAGGTCCATCTTTGCGTCATCTGATAAATTTAAGGCGAAAAAGGGAACTTCGATATCCACCAGGCCATCAATTCCCATTGCAGTATCCAAGGGACTGACATAGGTGCCATTCTCAAGTTTATCCATATTTCCCCAGATCAGGGCGACATCAATCGGTGCAAGATTTTTAGTACCCACACTACTCTCAGTTACTTCAAATTGTAAGGTACTACCTGAATTATTAATGAACGTGGTACGCTCTTCATCTAACCTAAACTCAAATTCCGGAATAATTTCTACCCTTACACCTTCAAAAACGGGGGTAATGAACGAATAGCCTGTTCCTATATGTATACGAAAATCCTCAATAACCCATATATCGCTTCGGCGATTTTTAATATTCACTAAAGCCGTATCCGAATTTAGTGATTCAAAATGAAGTGCATACTCGTCACCGGTTAGCGCTGTAGAATCAAGAACATGTACTATAAATGAGGTCGTACTCATTCCCGCCTCATGCTCATAAGAGAAAGGATTTAATATCCCCTGGGTATAATGGGCGGATATATTTTTAGCCTTAATTTCATAATCTTTTCCCAATTCTCCCCAGCTTGACCAGACAACTAACAATTCATTGTCCGCGGTTTTTATTACATCAGGTTCCCATTGGTAACTATCCGTATAATCATTCACCGATACTTCGAGCGAAGCCGTTTTGTCCGCTTCGTTAAAGAATCTCGCAACAATACCTTCGCGGCTACCATCCTGCTTCCAACTGGACCAGATAACCGCAAAATTTTTCCCATCAAGATTTACTATTCTCGGGAGCCATTGATAGTAAATTGTTTGATGATTGACTTTTAGTTCTCCACCAACTTTTTTTGCATCTTTATCGAATCTTTGTAAATAGATCCCGCCATCATCCCCATCTTGTTCCCAACTACACCAGACAATAATAAATGTACTGTCTGAAAACGTTTCAATTGCGCTAAACCATTGGTAGTTCTCAACCTGCGTATTTACCTGAAATTCATCATCAATTTTTTCACCGAGAGAATCAAAAAGTTGCCCAAACACACCATAACCTGAAGGATTTGCATCATCCTGATTCCAGGATTCCCATGTAACCAGAGCACGATCATCGACAAGAAATTCAACTGCAGGTCTGGCTTGGCTATATATAGTGGTTGTATTTACCTGAAACTCGGAGCCTGTCTTTTTACCATCTTTATCATAACGCTGTGCAAAAATCCCCCGGTCACTTCCATCCTGGTACCAGGAATCCCATACAATAATAAAACCACCCTGGCTATCCACAGCCACATCTGGATTTGTTTGAGAATGAACGGTTGTCGTATTTACAATAAATTCAGAGGTTATGGGTGTATTATTTTTATAAAGTCTTGCTTTTATATCATATACAGAATCGGAATGCGTAAACGATGACCAGGCAATCACAAAGGTACCGTCTTCATGCATGGCGATTGCCGGTCTTTCCTGATCCCCCCTGGTGACGAGATTTACCTTTTGCTCATCCCCTACCTTCAAATTAGCCGCCGTGAATAATTGTAAATAAATATCCCCTTGCGATTTAGGGCCTTCCTGCTCTTTTGAATTCCAGACGATGGCATAATTCCCCTCTCCATCCCGGGCAATTTGAGGATCACGTTGAGTGGAATCCGTATAGGTATTGACCAGTGCTTCTTCGCCGGAAAAACAGATAGAAACAAACAGAATAAAAACGGTAAATGTAATTAATTTTATCATTTACAATCCTTTATTTCATCTGGAAGTCTTGTAGGGGAAAAGCTTTTGAAGGAGTCCAGGTATAATGCCACCACTCATTTGAATATATTTCAAACCCTGCGATATTTGTCATCATATCATATAAAAGTTGACGATTAGCGATAGCATCTGGTGGTAAATCAGAATACCCATGCCAGGCCTCTTCACCAAAATAGTCAAACTCAGTCGGCATTTCTAATTCTTCACCGGTACTCAAATCAACGAGTGTAAGATCGATAGCACCACCCCGGTTGTGAACGGATCCACTGGAGGGATTTGCAACATAAGTTGGGTTAGGAAAGATCTCCCACATTAAATATTGAACCGCTCTGGGACGGTAGGCATCCCATACTTTAATTCCAATTCCTTTTGGATAAGATTTTCCATTGTGGTGGGATATTCTTTTAAGGGAGTCCTGCACAAGGATAATGTGCTTGATTGCACCATGCGACATCAAGCATTCATTAGTGGTGTAGAGCTTTTGACCGGTAAAATTATCAATAGTGCTATACTTAAGATCCAGGACAATGTCCGGAATCAACTCTTTAATATTTACTAACTCATCAGCTGCACTTTGAGCAAACAACAAAACGGGGGCAATTAAGAATATGAGAATGTGAAGTTTGTTCATGGCATCTTCTCCTGCAATTCCCGGTTACTATGTCTCAAGTGATATTTCATAGGGTGGGCGATAAACATCTTTCATCTGAAAATTGGCCTTTTCAAGTTCTTCCCCCTGGGTCACACCATTAACAGCCTCAATTTTTGAATTTTTTGAATCCAAAGTTAACCACGGACCTAAATTCAATGGTGTATTTTCCAGATCTACATTATTATTGTTAAGGTGTTTTACTATGTTATTAAAAGCATCTGATGCCAGTTCATGACTCTTAAGTTTTTCCCGTATCTGGTCAATAACTGCGGGCTTTCCTGTTTTATACGATATATTACCTATCAGACAAGCAGATGTTGATAGATGTCCCATTTCGATTGGTGCACGCAGGTTATCGTATTTTCTATTTCTCATACATTCCAGAAAATTTGGCATATGCGATTCCGCACCCCCCTGAGAAAATTGTTTTACTTTTTTGCCATTGTTATCCCAGATCCAACCACCATGATATCCAGCGTAATAACCGTTTTCACATTGAACGACCACTCCTTCACGAATCCCTCGCAAATGATCCATCGCATTCACTCCAGGTTTCATTGGTAGCCCACGGTTCTCCATAATAATAGGAATCTCAGGATAGTCAAAGAGTGTCAGTTGTGTATTCGGGGTCTCGCCAGCATCATTTACTGAAAATCGTCCCCCAAGACTGAGAATACGATCGGGCGCTTTATCATGTCCTGCCATCCAGCGTGAGACATCGAACATATGAACGCCAAGATTACACAAGTCTCCATTACCTGTACCCCACATCCAATGCCAATCATAATGAATTCTATTTCTTTCCAAGGGGACCATTGCAGAGGGGCCACAATATAGATCATAATTTACATCTTTAGGATACCAGGGATTCTTCAGACCAATACTTTCCCTTCTCTTGTACCATAAAGCATGAACCCATTTTATTTTTCCAATATGTCCCTCTTTGATATATTCAATAACAGCGGGGATATCCTTGTTTGACCGTGCCTGAATCCCTGACTGCACAATCCGATTATACTTATGCGCAGCCTTGATCATCATTTGACCTTCCCAGACATTATGCGAAACCGGTTTTTCCACATAGACATCTTTTCCAGCCTGACAAGCCCAAATGGTTATCGGGGCGTGTAAATGATTAGGTGTTGTTACAACAATTCCATCAATTTCTTTATCTTCAAGTAATTTCCGCACATCGGTATAGGTTTTAACCAATATATTTTTTGCCATCAACTCTTCTTTACGTTCACTCAGTATCTGGGGATCCACATCACAAAGTGCGGCAATCCTCACTCCCTTGATCTTGAGCAAATCCTGTATATGGGCATTACCTTTCCCCCGCGTTCCAACAATTGCGAGACGAATATCATCATTGGCGCCCAGTGGTCTGGACCATGCAGAGATGGCAGTCTTGGTACCAATGCCTAATGCAACAGAAGTCTATCGTTGTGTTTTTTAAAAAATTTCTTCGTGTCAAATTACCCATTTTTATCTCCTGCTATTCTGCCCCATTCAAAGAGGCAACCATTATTTCTCCCACTCACCATTTAGCGAAGTAGGAGAAATAACTTTCACAAATTATATTACAATGATTTATACTTTATAGACCTTATTTTAAAGAATCTTGTGGAATCAATCCAATTTAATATTACCAGCAACAAAAAAAAATTACAATTATCTATATTTATGAAAGTATTTTATTTATCAAACCTATTCTGACACATATTAATAAGGGATATTGGTAAAAATATCTTATATATACTAACGACCCGGACAATTTGTTGTTCCCATGCACAATTCCTGTTTTAATACCGAAATTATCTGATGAGAATAGTCAGGATCATGAGAATATATAATGATATCGTATTGTGGGATTGAGAAGTGATTCTAATGTTAATCAAATGCCGTCTGAACCAAGTCTAAGATAGAAAGAAATACGATGGACATTGCCAAGTACCTGATCAAAATTCGTATAGGAATAGTCTACACCAAATTTCTGAATAGCAACGCCAATACCAGCGTTAAACCGGGAAAGATCATCATAGCCCAATCGGAGAAATAAAAGGTCTTTGAATCCAGCTTCCATACCCCAGAATGAATCTACACTCAGAAGACCCAGGCCAAGCTGGGCAGAATTATCTCTGGATTCAAGCAAAATTGCCAGATCCATTGAGGGCTGTAAATACAGATCGATACTATGAAAATCAAGGCGGTAGGAAATTCCCGGTCTAAACGAGGGTGCTACAAATTCTTTTTCGTTGGTGCTCCAGGCCATCATCGTTGTTGTTATATCTCTGACCATCAAGCCCAAATCGAGACCTGCCGCTAACCTGTATTTTAATCCTGCATCAAAACCAATTCCCATTGCCGTTTCCGAGTCATAATCACGATAAATGATTTTAACATTGGCACCAAGAGATAATTTTTCAGTATACATATGTGCATAACTGACATAAAACACATAATCTGCTATATTGAATGAGGTTATTTTTGAATAATCGAGACCCTCGCTTATGGTACTTCCATTTAGTGCATTTCGTGTATCTTTTATATCATTAATCCCCCACCTGATCAGGGAAAGACCGAGAGCAGAGTTCTCACTCAACTTTTTTGAACTACCAAAATAATCATACTGGATTGAACTCATAAACTGTTTAGCATGCATAAACTGAAACTGTAGACCACGCGATTCAGTCAGACCGGCTGGGTTCCAATAACCAGCGGTTACATCGTTTGCAACAGCAACAAAAGCACCGGCCATACCAAGTGCACGACTACCAACGCCGGCAGACAGAAATTCTCCTGCATACTTTTTAAACCCATCCGCTTGAAGTGAGGTAAAACAGGCAACCAGAAGGAACAATGTAATTTTTATTTTCACCATTTTTCCACTCATGATTAAATTACCAGATACAAAATAATCCCTGTTGCTAACGGGATCAAGATATTGTCATTGATTTTTAACGGAAGGGCTTCAAGAATAGTAAGAAGGGCCGCAACCGTTACCATGAAGACTGCCTTACCCGGAACAAGAATTATCAGTATACATCCTGTAAAAAAAAAGAATGTAACAGATCCTGCAACAGATTTTCCAATGAATTTTGGAGAAACTGTTGCTTTCCCTACAATAGCGGCTAATGAATCTGAAATCGTTAAGACCAGTACTGCCGGGATGGCAATATTTTTTTCAAATATTAAAAAAGTAACGGTAGCAGATATAAATAAGTAGGATGCTCCTGTAATCGTTTTGTCTTTTTCATCTTCTCTGAGCAGGAATCCGAAAACCATATGAAATAATTTACGGGTACCATTGAAGCGGTAACGGAGATACTCAGAGATTATAAGTATAATGCTTATAATACTGCTTAATATTATAATTTGTTCCCTGCTAAGATAAAAATAATATAGCAAAGGAAGAATACTACAACCCAGATGAATACTTTTGCGTATTATCTCTGGTAAAACTTTTAACCGATCGGATGAATCCATATTTATTCACGTAAAATTGTCCTATCACTTTTTGAGAGAATAGGGTTATTTTAACGCATCATTAGCCATTTTTTTTAATTTTTCACAGGCTATTCCTGGATCTGATTGTGCAAATATGGCATTGCCTGCAACCAGTACCTCTGCTCCTGCCTTAACAACCTCCGGGATTGTCTCCGCTTTGATGCCACCATCCACCTCAATAAGAAAAGAATAGTTCTTATCTTTTTTAGTAGCGGAGAGTCGCTCTAACTTTTCTGTTACTGTCGAAATATAACTTTGCCCACCAAACCCTGGATTTACAGTCATTAACAATACCAAATCCACCTCATTTAATACAGCTGAGATTGAAGAGTTATCAGTAGCAGGATTTAAGGATACCCCTGCTTTGACATTCATGCTTTTGATAAGCTGCAGACTTCGATGGAGATGTGGTCCCGCTTCCTGGTGAATAGTAATGATATCTGCGCCCGCTTTTGCAAACTGAGGGATGTATTGATCCACGTTATAAATCATTAAATGAACATCAAGCGGCAGATCCGTTATTCTCTTCAATGTAGATACAATAACCGGGCCGAAGGTGATATTAGGTACAAAATGTCCATCCATAATATCAACATGGATATAATCGGCACCCCGCTCTTCAACAGCCTTTATCTGTTCCTCCAGTTTTAACAAATCAGCTGACAGAATTGATGGGGCAATAAATACTTTATTCATTTTTCGCCTTTTCTGACTCCGGAGACATTTCCTTACTGACTACCAGTATAATGGTTTCTTCTTCCACAAAGGTTTGGCCTGCTGGTATCGACTGCGATATGATTGTCTCGGGTAATATATTATCCCTTTCCTCCCAGACAATCTCGCCAATTTCAAGATCGACAGCCTTTAGTCGTTCCCGGGCCTCATGCAAACTTTTACCTACCAGATCAGGTACGATAGCATCCTTGCTAATCTGACCGAGACTAATGATGATATCAATTTTAGAACCAGATTTTATTTCCTGACCCTGAGGGTAAGACTGGCTCATTACGGTTCCTTCATAATATCTCTCATTTGGCACGTAGAATTTAGAACCCAACTTTAGTCTAAAGGTCTCCAGAATAAGTTCTGCTTCACGAGGAGAGACACCGAATAAGTTTGGCATAATGATCGGTTTTTCTCCAATCGAAACAGTTAAATATACCCGCCGACCCTCTTTTACTGTTGCATAGGGATATGGATTTTGTTCGATTACGGTGCCTACATCATGTTTGGCATCAAAGAGGGAGTCTTTCACCACAATCTGAAAGCCCTTCTCCTCTAATAAATTTGTTGCTTCACTGAGAGACATTTCTATTACATCAGGAAGTTCTGTCTCATTTCCCAGATCCACATACAAGGGCATAATCACCTTATCCACCAGAAACGCTACTAGCACAAGGCCTAAAAAAATGACACTTAGTTTTGCCCACCAAAAATCTCTTATTAAATCAACTATTTTCATAATACATTTACTAAGTTTTGAATTACTTGGATTCTACAATTAAAGTTACGGGGCCATCATTTATTAATTCAACATCCATCATCGCTCCAAATATGCCTTTTTCTACTTTTATTCCTCTTTGTGTAAGCAAGTGATTAAAATATTGATAATATTCATCTGCTTTGTCTGGTTCTGCAGCCTTTATAAAACTGGGTCTGCGACCTTTTTTTGTATCACCCAGCAGGGTAAATTGGGAAATTGATAGAATTTCACCTCCAACTTCAAGGAGCGATAAATTCATCTTTTGCTGATCATCCTGAAATATACGTAATTCAGCGCATTTATTCGCAACAAATTCTATCTCTGTTTTCGAATCCGACTCCGCAACCCCAACCAGAAGTACCAATCCTTGACCAATCTCACCTACTGTCCGACCATCAATCCTTACGGAAGCAGAACTCACTCTTTGAACAACTACTTTCAATTTGGCTTCACCTGAATTTTAATATTTTCCAGATCCAGAATACCTATCAATTTTTCTATCAACGTTGTAGACATGGCAATCTTTAGCTTTTGTAGAGACCATGTTTACCTCGTCCTTTCCATTCAGAGCAACACGAAAATAGATCGGTGTTTTACCACGGTGGGCATTGAGAAGATTCTTCAAATAGGTAATTTTTTCTTCAGATATTTTAGATTTGTCGATTTTCAACATCAAAGACTTTGTTAATTCACCAGGTACCTTTTCCAGACTGTATACTTCTTCACAGATAATTTTCTTTAAGGGGTCATCAGCCTCTGAGTTAATCTTCCCCTTCATAAGCACCATCGCATCCATCTCGAGTAGACTTTCATATTCAGGAAAAACCGAAGCAAAAATAACCGCTTCATATGTCTGTTCAAAATCTTCTACTTTAACAAAGGCCATCTTATTATTATTACGATCAAGAAGTGTCCGGATCTCAGTTATTATTCCGGAAATTGCAACCATGGATTTATTTTCAAACAATTCACCGTTCGTTGTTTTCCAGTCAGTAGAATAAAGTCTGATTATAGCAGAATAATTTTTTAATGGATGGCCGGAGATATAAAATCCGAGGAACTCTTTTTCTTTGTTTAGCTTTTCCTGGGGTGTCCAATCAGGAATATCGGGTAATTTAGGCTCGATAACAAGATCGGCAACCTCCGGATCCTGATCGAATATTGAATGCTGGTTATGATTGGATCTGCTTTTTCCCTGAAAATCCTGTCCAAAATCAATGGCCAATTCCACCGCATTGTATATTTGAGCTCTATTACCTTCAAGGCTATCACAGGCACCACATTGAGCCAGGCTTTCTAAAACCTTTTTATTAACCAGACGCAAATCTACCTTTTGGAGCATTTGAAAAAGACTTGTAAATCGACCTTCATTTTCACGTATGGTTGTAATGGAATCTATGGCACCTAGTCCTACATTTTTTATGGCGGCCATACCAAAAGCAATTTTATTATGCTCAAGGGGTTCAAATTTGGCCTTGCTATGATTTACATCCGGAGGGACAACTTCGATCCCCATCTTCCGGCATTCATCAATAAGGAGTACAATTTTGTCTGAATTGGTCATTTCGCTGGATAGATTGGATGACATAAACTCTGCCGGATAATTACTCTTGAGATATCCGGTTTGATAAGCGATCAGGGCATAGGCAGCCGCATGCGATTTATTAAATCCATAGGATGCAAACTTTTCAATTAAATCGGCAACTTCTTGAGCAATTTTTTTATTGATATTATTATCTATACATCCCTGGATAAATTTTTCTTTTTGCGCCTCCATCTCCTCTTTTTTCTTTTTTCCCATAATCCGGCGCATAATATCAGATTCAGCCAGAGTAAATCCACCAAGATCCGAGGTAATGCGCATTACCTGCTCCTGATATACTATAATTCCATAGGTTTCTTTAAGGATTGGTTCCAGTTTGGGATGGAGATAGGTTATTTCTTTTTTCCCTTTTTTTCTATCAATAAAATCGTCAATCATATCCATCGGACCCGGTCGATAGAGGGCATTCATTGCGATCAGATCTTCTATCCTGTTCGGTTGCAGTTTACGTAGATATTCCTGCATACCAGAACTTTCAAATTGAAAAATACCGATCGTATTTCCTTTTCCAAATAATTGATAGGTTTTTTCATCATCAAGAGGAATATCTCGGATGGAAAAATCCGGTTCATACTTTGCACGAATCATCTTTTCTGAGTTATGGATAACAGTTAAATTACGTAAACCGAGAAAATCCATTTTCAGCAGACCCACTGCCTCACACCATCCCATTGTCCATTGGGTTGTGACTTGTTTATCTGAGTTAAGGCAGAGCGGGGCATAATTGGTGATGTCATCCGGAGCAATGAGAATTCCGGCTGCATGTACGGACATATGACGTGAAAGACCTTCCAGGGTCTTCGAATATTCAATTAACTCCTTAATTTTTTCATCATCGTCCTCTTTCATTTTTTTTAATTCAGGGACAGTATTGAAAGCCTTTTCCAGAGGCATAGGTTTAGCCTGAACGACAGGAACTTTTTTGGCGATAGCATCAGCCTGCGCTATAGGAATTTTTAATACACGGGAGACGTCACGGATAACTCCCCGAGATGCCATGGTTCCAAAAGTAATGATTTGTGCGACATTTTTCTGACCATATTTATCACGAACATACTCTATCACCTCGTCGCGTCGTTCATAGCAAAAATCTATATCGATATCGGGCATGGATACGCGCTCTGGATTTAAAAATCGTTCAAAAAGGAGATCATATTTAATCGGATCAACATCCGTGATACCCAGGGCATAGGCAACCAGACTGCCAGCAGCTGAGCCCCGCCCTAATCCTACAGGAATATCCCGTTGCCGCGCAGCATCAATAAAATCCTGAACAATTAAGAAATATCCGGCAAAACCCATATTTTCAATAATATTTAACTCATAATTCAATCTATCTTCGATTTCCTTATTGAGTTCTGTAAATTTCTTCTCTAAACCCAGCCGGGATAATTTCTCCAGATATTTATCAGGGGAGCCGTCACCTTCAGATTCGGGTATAGGAAATTCGGGTAAATATCGTTTGTTAAAATCAATTTCCAGATTGATCTTGTCTGCTACTTCTAATGTACGTTCTACGACTTCCGGATGGTCTTTAAACAGACGATACATCTCTTCTGGTGATTTTAGGTAGAGTTGATCTGTATTATAACGCATCCGGTTCGGATCGTCCCGGTCCTTCCCTGTCTGGAGACATAATAAAATGTCGTGTGCATGCGAATCTTTTTGATGCAGATAATGTACATCATTTGTGGCGACTACCGGTACACCCATTTCCTTGGCTAGTTCATATATTTTAGGATATACATCATGCTCTTCTTCTATACCATGATCCTGCATCTCTAAATAAAAGTCATCCCCGAAAACATCCAAATAAAATTCAGCAGCTTCGATGGCTGCTTCCCTCCGGCCTCGCCTTAACTTATATGTAACCTCACCCTTCAGGCATGCCGATAGGACAACCAATCCTTCTGAGTATTCTTTCAGTAAATCTCTATCAATTCGTGGACGATAATAAAAACCCTGAAGGTAAGAATATGAGGTTAACTTTATGAGATTCTTGTATCCGATCTCATTTTTTGCAAGAAGAACCAGATGATAGGAATGGGATTCCCCTTCTACGGCTTTATGTAAGGTTCTTTCGCGGGGAGCAATATAAGCTTCGCATCCGATTATAGGTTTTATACCATTTTTTTTTGCCTCTGTATAGAATTCAAGACTTCCAAACATGTTGCCATGATCAGTAATGGCCAGACTATCCATTCCCAACCTTTTGGTCTCGGCAATCATTTTATGGATTTTACCGGCACCATCAAGCAGACTATAATTTGTATGTGAATGTAAATGTGCGAAAGACATATTTAAAGTTATTATACCAATCTAATTTATTGATTATATTAATGTTATAAGAGAAGATTTTGTCAGGATTCTTACAAAATTTCTGCATTCGAATTTAATGCCACCCTTATTTATAGTCAAAGGGAAATCAATATTTTTCTGGTGTTTTTTATGTTATGATGACTTATATTATTGTAATTTCAAATTACCAATTACGAATCACGAAAACCGAATTTAAAATTAAGAATTAAGAATGTAGAATTTAAAGACGGGAATTCTTGTTAGATTGAATCTGGACCCAGTGCCCAGTACCGGGTGATGGGTACCGTCTACCGTCTACTGATAGTTTCAAATTATATTATTTATGGGAGTTTAAATATGTCAATTGTCAGACCATTCCGGGCATGGCGTCCCCGGGCGGAATTAGCTGAACAAGTAGCGTCTCCACCCTATGATGTTGTTAATACTGAGGAGGCACGAGAATTGGCCCGTGGCAATCCTCTGTCTTTTCTACATGTAAATAAGCCAGAAATAGACTTGCCTGCCGAAACAAATGCCTATGATGAATCGGTTTATGCACAGGGCAGGAAGAATCTGGACAAATTGATTGATGATGGTGTTTTTATTCAGGAAGAGAAACCGGCCTTCTATCTTTACCGACAAATTATGAATGAGCATATTCAGATTGGACTTGTTGCCTGTGTATCAAGTGAGGAGTATAAGCAAGATAAAATTAAAAAGCATGAATTAACCCGGATTGAGAAAGAAGATGATCGACTAAATCATATTCTTAGTTTAAACGCACAAACAGGTCCGGTATTTCTTACCTACCGCGCGGAGAAATCCCTCGATGACTTAATATCGGCAGCCAGTTCAGGAGAACCTGAATATGATTTTAAATCTGACGATGGTATACTGCATACCCTGTGGACGATAACAGACAATGAGACCATCACAAAGATTGAATCAGGTTTTGCGGACATCGGGGAACTCTATGTTGCAGACGGGCATCATCGCTCGGCTGCCGCCAGCAGGGTATCAGATGTCCTGAAAGAAAAAAACTCGAGCCATAGCGGAGAGGAAGAATATAATTATTTTCTCTCTGTCATCTTTCCTGATAATCAGATGTATATTATGGATTACAACCGCGTTGTGAAAGATCTGAACGGATTAAGTGAAAAGGATTTTATAAAGGAAATTGGAAAAAAATTCCTTGTTCGTGAATTTGCTCGTTCCGAGGGATATCGTCCTAAGGTCAGACATGATTATGGTATGTACCTCAACGGAATGTGGTACAGGCTCTCAGCTATCCCGGGCTCCTGGGACAACAACCATCCCACAAAACGATTAGATGTAAGTATTCTGACTGACAATTTATTAAAACCTATACTCGGAATTGGAGACTTGCGGAAGGACAAACGCATAGATTTTGTAGGTGGAATGCGTGGCATTGAGGGTCTGGAGGCAAGAGTAGATACAGGTGAGATGTCTGTTGCTTTTACGCTCTATCCAACAAGTATAGAGGATCTACTGGCAACGGCAGATGCTGGTGAAACGATGCCCCCTAAATCAACCTGGTTTGAACCCAAACTAAGATCAGGCCTAATTATCCATTCTTTGGAATAAGCGTCAGCAAGCCCAATATTCAATTAATAAAGAAATTCTTTAAAACTGACTATCCCCGATGCCTATCGTGGTATTTCGCTAGTTTTATTTCGACATAAATGTCAAAAAACAGAATTTCATTTATTTACCTCTCCCCAACCCTCTCCTAAAATGGTAGTGTCATCCCGATAAAATCGGGATATGAAAAAATGAAAAATAGGATCGTAAGATGAAACTATCCCGTACAAGCCTGGCTTTACCAAGCCTACGGGACAGGCAGAACCCTCAGAGAAATACTCTGAGAACTCTTAAAGAATATCCCTTTAAAGATATTACTGAGAAAATAATATCCTGTGTCCCGATTTATCGGGAAAATTCATTCTTTACTTGGTCCGGGTCTTTTAGAAAATTTTTATGAAGAAGCCATGGAGCATGAACTTAAGTCTCGAGGTATTGAAGATAAAAGACAGAAAGAACTTGAGATAAAATATAAGGGTAATCCTATTGGGAATTATAGATTAGATTATTTGATAGAAAACAAGGTGATTGTTGAATTAAAATGTTTTTTTCCTCCCAATTGTTGCATATATCACATTTAGATTTCAATAAATAATTATTTTATGTATATAAAGTCCTTTTATGTTATCAGAGCGGGAGCCTCCTCAAGATCGAGTTCCGCCTTTCGAGGACGAGGTCGTGAATTCCCATCCCCAGCTCCCGCTCTATATATAGAGTCATAAATCATCCATATAATATATTGTTAATTAATGGTCTATTTCAAATCTCTCCATCATAGAATAAAGACGTCTGCGGGTAATACCGAGTAATTCTGCCGCTCTGGTTTTATTGCCTTCTGCTCTCTGCAATGCCCCAATTATCAGATCTTTCTCAACCTCATCCAAACTTAGACCTTCATCAGGGATTTCAATTTTGCCCTTCGAGACCTGAAGACCGGTAAATTGATTTGGTAAATGCTCTACATCAATAGTTTTTTCCGCAACAATGGCCGCCCTCTCCAGAATATTTAAAAGTTCGCGGATATTACCCGGCCAGTCATACTCCATCAATACCATTTTTGCTCGTGCAGTAATCCCCTTTTCATTCAGATTGTTAAGAAAAAATTCGATCAGTTCCGGGATATCTTCTTTTCTCTCTCTTAGTGGTGGAAGAGGCAGGGGAAAGATATTTATACGATAATACAGATCAGAACGAAAGGAACCTGCGCTTATCATTTCTTCAAGATTTCGATTCGTTGCGGTAATGACTCGTGCATCTATCCTAATTTTTTCTGTACCACCAACACGAATGACTTCCTTGTTCTGTAAAACCCGCAACAACTTGGCCTGGGTACTGAGTGACATATCACCAATCTCATCGAGAAAAATTGTCCCCTTCCCTGCAGATTCAAAAAGTCCGATTTTACGTTGATTGGCTCCCGTGAAAGCACCTTTCTCATACCCGAACAATTCGCTTTCTAGCAGATTTTCTGGTACCGCGGCACAATTGACCGCAATAAAATTTTCCTTTGATCTGCCACTCTGCTTATGAACGGCTTCTGCAACCAATTCCTTTCCGGTACCACTCTCTCCCAGAATTAGTACCGTTGCATCACTTTCAGCCACTTTATTAATGAGCTGGTAAACCTGACGCATCTTTTCACTTTTACCGATAATATTGTGAATCTGCTTAGATTTTACTTCATCCTTTAATTTTTGGTTTTCATCTACCAGGATTTTTTGAGTGATAATTCTATTGATCCTCAGAGACAATTCATCTATCTCAAAGGGCTTGATAAGATAATCGAAGGCACCAGCACGCATGGCTTTTATTGCGGTCTGTTGAGAAGCGAAAGCAGTCATTAAAATAACATCGGGAGTGGGGTTAAGTGCTCGAGCCGATTGCAACACTTGCAGCCCGTCCACTTTTTGCATTTTTAGATCTGTTATGACAATATCATACCGTTTGTCATCAGAAAGGAGATCAAGCGCAGCCTGACCGGAAAATGCCATATCCACGTAGTGACCATCCATTTCCAGCGCCGCTCTGATGATCTTGCACATGCGTTCTTCATTATCTACAACGAGAATTTTGGCCATGTCATTTAAAACACTATTTGAGGATTGCGCGAAGCAGGATTAAAAATCCTTTACGGATATTTTTTATTAACGCCAGATTATTTGCAGCCTCCCTGTAATTTTCATTTAATTCAACTGCTTTTTCAAACTCGGTAACTGATTTTAAAAAGAGGTGGCGACATTGAATAATATGTATGATTCCCATTTCATTCCAGTAATCAGCAAAATTTTCCCGTTGCTTCGCAAGATTCTGGATTTTTCGCTCGTAGGATTCCAGTTCCTCATAGGCTAACTCACGTCCACTATACATAAATTTCAAATAAAATGACTCGATTGTTATATCAATCTTAAGGTGGGTAATCAAGTTATATTGAATAGACCGTAAACTGGCAAGAATATCCTCAAGGTTTCCATCCTCTATTTGTTGAATTATCATTTCAAAAGAATGCTTCCATTGATCTTCTTTATACCTATCCAATGAGTGTAAGGCTTTGATATAACGAATAACACGTGATGGCACAACAGCCTTATCCTGCTCCTCGCCTCCTTCCAGCGTGCTTAGAAGAAGAACAATGCCCAAATTTAGATTTGCTTCATGAAAGTTGGGTTTAATATTTATTGCCTGTTGAAGTATCTGTGTTGCCTCATCGTATTTATTGGCAAAAGTTAATGCGACACCAAGGCCATTTAGAAGATCAGGAAAATCACTCTTTATCTCCAATCCCCGCTTAAATATATCTATAGCACTTTGATATGCTTCTTTTTTAATAAAGCACTTACCTAATTGTATATAAGCAGAAATAAAATCAGGTTGCAATTCTATCGTATGCTCAAAATTTTCAACTGCCTCGTCTAAAATATTGCGATAATAGAATAGTGATCCTAGTTTAAAATGAGCAAGATATTTATTAAGAGACTTGATGCGGTCATGGATAGTAAATAGCATTTTTAGTTCATCAATAATTGTCTCGTGAAGATCTGTTGCGAGTGTTTTTAAATAATAAATCTCTGATGATTTATTCTCAATTTCCCTGAATAAAAATGGTAGTTGATGAGAGGTAATAAATTGTCCTTCTTCAAAAATTTCACTAATAATCACCTGTTTTTCAGGAACACTGCCCGTATGAACATGGAATTCTCGTGTCTGTAGATGAATTTTGCTATGGAAGGCAATGCTCTTCAAAAAAATCTCCCTGGAAGTTAACCTATAATTTATTGTGCTCAGAATGAATATTCAACCATATTATTAATAGCCTCATCAATCAAAACCGCAGACATAAAGATTTTACTCTATTTTCGGTCGGTTGAGGGTAAAACCTTAGTTATATAACATACTTATTGAATTGAGTGTAGGAGTACAATTAGAATGAAAACCCGCATTTTCTCATATCTGTAAATCACTTATTAACCAAATATGATTATTATATTGGGCTAATCGATTAATCCTTTTCTAAGAGATCATATTCAGCACCATTTGATTTTATTGGATGAATATTGGAAACATGGGATAGAAGGAGTTAGAGGAAAAGAGGATTAAAGAAATTCTTTAAATTGACTATCCCCGATGCCTATCGTGGTATTTCGCCAGTTTTATTTCGATACAAAATGTCGAAAAACAGAATTTCATATATTTACCTCTCCCCAACCCTCTCCTAAAGGAGAGGGAGAAATAGGAGACCCCGAGGCACAGCCTCGGGGAATTCTACAGATTTATTTAAGAAAGAAGTTTGTCCACCTTATAACGGAATACATCTGCATCAAAAGGCTTAAAAATATAATCATCAGCCTCTTTTAACAGAGAATGGCTTTTTTGATTTTCATCATCCAAAAACATGTACATCAAAATAATTTTAATCCCCGGGGTACACGATCTGATATCAAGAAGGTTTGAGCGTAGATCCGCATTGCTGTAATCCAAATCCGTAACAAGCAATTTTATTCCGTATCTCTTGATATGCGAGACTAGTTTGGACGGATCTTCAAGTATATAAACAGGATAAGCATCTTCAAGAAATACGCGTATACTATCTGCAAGATCACGATCTTTTTCTAATATAAGAACAGACTTTTGCTGAAGTCGATAGAGTAGCCATGATTATTAAAGTGTACAAAATATGTGCCATATCTTTCTCAGATAAATCCTGATCTATAAATAAATATTTTTATTTATTTATGCACAAAAATACACATACAGGGATATTTGCAATCAATAATTTTTTTGATATTATAATAATTGGTAGGGTAAATATTCTTAGAATTAGGAATTAAATAAAGAAATTCTTTAAAACTGACTATCCCCGATGCCTATCGTGGTATTTCGCCAGTTTTATTTCAACACAAATGTCGAAAAACAGAATTGCTTTTATTTACCTCTCCCCAACCTTCTCCTAAAGGAGAGGGAGAAATTGGAAACCTCGAGGCATTCTACAGATTAATATTGGCATAGATATTAGCAAATCCGGGGAAATTGTTCACCTGTTAACATATCGATTAAACGGTTTCCACCAATACTTGTTTCCAGGATTACTTTAGCCTTTGGTTCGGCCGTTACCTGACCAATCACACATGCATTTTCCCCATAGGGGTGGTTAGACATAAGTACAAGAAGATCTTCCACATGAGATTTCGAAACAAACACCAAAACTTTACCTTCGTTGGCAATGTATAAGGGATCAAGGCCCAGGATTTCACATACAGATCTGACAGGTGCCGAAATGGGTAAATTTTTTTCTATTAACCTAATCCCTACATTTGACTGAGAGGCTATTTCATTTAGCGTTGTACCCAATCCTCCGCGTGTTGGATCTCGCATCACATGAACATCAGGAATGTTTTTAAGTACATCCTCAATCATAATATTTAACGGAGCCGCATCACTCTGAACATCAACGTCAAGGTCAAGTCCTTCCCTCTTTGCCATTACAGTAATCCCATGATCGGCAAGGCTGCCATTAATAACGATCATATCTCCAACCTTCGCATGATGACCTGAAATATTAACCCCTTCCCGGGCAATACCAACACCTGCTGTATTAATAAAAACTTTGTCTGCCACACCTCTGGGTACGACTTTTGTATCACCGGTTACCAGCGCTACACCAGCCTCATCCGCGGAATCTGCCATAGATTTTAGAATTAATTCAAGGTCTGTAAATAAAAATCCTTCTTCAATGATAAATCCACAACTTAAATAAAGAGGTCTGCCCCCCATCATTGCGACATCATTGACGGTTCCACAAACCGCCAATTTACCAATATCGCCACCTGGAAAAAAAATTGGATCAACCACATAAGAATCAGTGGAGAAAATCATTGTGTTACCTGGAAAATCGAGCCGTGCACCATCATTTAATTTCGCTAATTCATCATTTTTAAAATATTTCAAAAATATTTCTGATAACAATCGATGTGAAAGTTTTCCGCCGCTTCCATGGCCAAGTAATATTCTATCCAAATTTTTCATTATTAAAAATCCACCTATTAAGAACTTTCATATTTATGTGCTGCCGCACAACTACCTTCAGAGGAGACCATACAGGCCCCGACCGGATCTTCCGGTGTACAAACAGTCCCAAACAAAGCACATTCGTCTGGCATAGCGACCCCCTGCATAATCTCACCACAAATGCAACCCTCTGCCTCCTGGGTAGGTTCAACCTCAATTTGATATATAGTATCGGCATCAAAACGGCTGTATTTATTATTGATTTTAAGACCGCTCCCCGGAATTGAACCAATACCTCTCCAATCAGCATCACACACCTCAAACACCTCTGACATTATTGTGAGTGCCGCAGGATTTCCCTCTTCTTTTGTAACCCTTGAATATTGAATTTCAACTGTTGGAGAATCAGATTCAATCTGACCAAGGAGCATTTTAACAGACTCAAGCACATCCAAAGGTTCAAACCCTGCAATCACACAGGCTTTATGATACTTTTCCGCTAAAAATGCGTAAGGCTTTGCACCAATAATTGTACTCACATGTGCCGGACATATAAAACCCTGTAAATCAACACGCTCACCACCGGCAATCGTCTCCATTGGTTTGGGCATTGTTTTATGTGCACAAAGAACGGCATAATTACCCACATCTAATTTCTCTGCCTCTAAAATTGATGCGGCAATAGTCGGTGCCGTGGTTTCAAAACCTACTCCTAAAAAAACTATCTTTTTATCAGGATTATCATTAGCAAGTTGGAGGGCATCCATCGTTGAATAAACGACTCGAATGTCACCACCATTTGAGCGTTCCTTCTCCAGCGAGGTAGTTGAACCAGGGACTCGCATCATATCCCCAAATGTGGTAATTATAAGATCTGGAAGCCGGCTTATGGCAAGGGCTTTATCCAGATAATTATTTGCTGTTACACATACCGGGCATCCTGGTCCGGAAATTAATTTTATGTTTGGCGGTAACATTTGACGAATTCCATAACGGGCAATAGCCATTGTATGTGAACCACAAACTTCCATCAATTTTATTTCAGGAAGTGATTCTGCTTTCTTTTTTATCTGCTCAACCAATACCCGAGCAAAGCGAGGGTCACGAAATTCCTCAATATACCTCATTAACTTTTCCCAATAATTAATTATTCTATGAATTGAACTCGTAGATGTAATAACATATGTTATTCCTAATCAATTTCAAATATTAAAATCCCAATTTCAAATGAAAATCAAAGTCCCAATTTCCAACTACCACGTATTAAGTATCCCATATCTCGTATCTAATTTTCATTGTTCAATCTTCTCCGAAGGAGTCCTTTGGACAATTTTCAATAATTAAGCATCCCCCAATAGGCTTGTCCTAATGCCAGGCCTCCATCGTTTGGTGGTACTTCGATATTCATATAAACACTAAACCCGTTATCCTGAAGTTTTTGGATTAATCCGGCGTGCAACAAAATGTTTTGGAAACACCCACCACTCAAAGCTACTTTTTCAGTACCTTTTTCATCTCTTATAAGAAGAGCTATTTGAAGAAAAACATCAATTAAAGCGTTATGAAAAGCGAGGCTGATATTAGCAATATCCATACCCTGTTTTTTAAATTTTACGATGTCTTCGAAAATTTCATTTGAACAAATTACTCTCATGTCATCTTTTTTCTCTACCTCAAATGGTGCAATCAGAGGAAAGTTATGTCTCGATTTATGGGCAACAGCCTCAAGCATAATCGCAGCCTGACCTTCATAGGCCACCTCATCCCGCAAACCAAGTATAGCCGCAACCGCATCAAATAATCTTCCACAACTGGAAGTCATGGGCGTATTTACCCTTCTCTCAATCATTTGTCTAATGATATTTAACTGAGACGACTTATCGGGAAATAATTCAAGGGCTATATGCTCACCATTATTTAAATTCTTCTGCAGATAAGCTGCAGCCATTCGCCAGGGTTCCTTTATTGCAGCGTCACCGCCCGGCATGGAAACATAATCGAAATAGGCCAAACGACTGTAAGTTGAATGATTACAAAGAAGAATTTCTCCCCCCCAGATAGCACCATCCTCACCATATCCCGTTCCATCTAATGCAAAACCCATAATATTTTCACTCAGATCATGTTCGGCCATAACACTAAGGATATGAGCATAGTGATGTTGAATCGGGAATGACGGCAAAGAAGCATTATCTTGTACCCATTTTGAGGAAAGGTATTCAGGGTGAAGATCATATATGATATGTTTTGGCTCAATTTCAAAAAGATTCTGAAGGTGCTGAATGGTATTTTCAAATGCCTGCAGGGTTTCCAGGTTCTCCAGATCACCTATATGCTGACTCATAAAAGCTGAATTATCACGTGTTAGACAGATCGTATTTTTGAGTTGCCCACCCACTGCCAGCACGGGATCACCATAGGTTTTAAGTATTATTGGTCTTGGTGAATATCCTCTTGATCTGCGAATAAATATCTCTGATCTACCTTCTACCTGGAGAACAGAATCGTCACAACGGATATAAATATCACGATCATGGATTAAATAACAGTCAGCGATATGGTTCATTCGGTCGAAACATTCATTATTTTCAATACAAATCGGCTCTTCAGAGATATTAGCACTCGTCATAACCAGGACATCCACCCGCCCATCAACAAACAATAATTCATGGAGAGGTGTATAAGGCAGCATAATCCCAAAATATTCATTGTCGGGTGAAATGGCTTCAGCCAGCCCATGCTCCTCTTTCTTTTTACACAGGACGATGGGACGATGCAAACTCTCAAGAAGATTAATCTTTTCATCATTCACATAGGTGTATTTCTTAGCACTATCTGTATTTTTAACCATCAGGGCCAGCGGTTTTTCAAACCGTTTTTTTCTTTGCCGCAACAGGTTAATTCCCTGTGAATTTGCAGCATCTACGGCCAGATGAAATCCCCCAAGACCCTTAATTGCAACGATTTTGCCTTCCTTTAATGCAGATATAGTCGCCATAATAGGATCTTTGTCACTCTCTGATTGATCCTGGTTTAAAAATCGAAGAGTTGGCCCACATTTCGCACAGGCATTTGGTTGGGCGTGAAACCGTCGATCGCTGGGGTTTTCATATTCCTTGCGACATTCCGGACACATCTTAAAACCAGCCATTGAAGTATTTGGTCGATCATAGGGTATATCCGATATTATTGTATAGCGGGGACCGCAATTTGTACAATTGATAAATGGATAATGATATCGTCTGTCAGCAGGATCATTCATTTCTTTCAGACAATCAACACAGGTGGCAATATCCGGTGATATCAATGTGGATCTTTGCTTTTCTGCCTGACTTTCCTGGATGATAAATCCGGATTGATTGAGAGGTGGTATCTCCTGATATTGAATATGTGTAATTTGGGCCAGAGGCGGCGGTTGGCGGGAAATTGTTTGTAAAAAAAGGTGTGTCGATTCAATTATTCCCTCAATTTCAATCAACACACCTTTAGAATTATTACTTACGAAACCATCAAGGTTAAGACGTTTTGCTAATCTATAAACAGAAGGACGAAAGCCTACGCCCTGCACAATTCCTGAAACGTTTATTTGTAGTCGGTTTATTGAAGACATTAACGGGATCAGGTTTCATCGCTGAGGTCGGCCATCTCTCTGAATAAGTCAAGTGATTTTTGTGCTTCCTCTTCATTTAATATCTGGATGGCAAATCCGGCATGAACAATAACATAATCACCAACCTTTGCTTCAGGAAGCATTATAAAACTTAGTTCTTTTTTTACTCCCGACATTTCGGCAACACCTGTGCCATCATTTCTGGAGATCACTTTCATTGGTACAGCCAGACACATGGGTTAACCTCAATTGCTAAGATTGATTACAACATCAATTCGTCGGTTTTGGGACCGTCCTTCTGCCGTTTTATTTGATGCAATGGGTTGTGCAGATCCATATCCAACAGATGTAATTTGCTCACGATCAAGGTTCATATTGGCTATGATATACTCACGCACAGCCGAGGCCCGCTCCTCCGACAAGCTTTTATTTGTAGAAGCATTACCCTGACTATCTGTATGTCCTTCAATCAGAATGTGGCGCTCCGGAAAAACTTTTATCGATTCCTGCACCTTTGTAAGCAGAGAAAAATATTCCGGTTGGATGATGGCCCTACCAGAGGGAAAATTAATACCATAAACATGAAGTACCAGATTATCACCATCAAAAACGACCTTGGCCTCATTGGGTGTAAACATGGCCTTAATTGTGGAAATGTTAGCCTCAAGTTCCTGCTTTTTACTAATTCCGTAGACGACACTACGGCTTCTTCTCTGACGACCTCATATTTTTCCTGTAAATTGGTCACCTTTGCCCGCAGTTCATCATTTTCAGTTTGCATCTCGGTTATTTTTGTTTGAATCAGAGTAATGGCATCATTCAACCCATGATCATATTGAGGCATTTCATTAAATTGCCCGGAAAATCCGGTTAAAATATCTTCTGCTTCAAGAAGCAATTTTTCCCAATTTCGTTCATCTTCTTTTAAGGATTTTATTTCTGAGGTCAGATACATGGCATGTTTCGCCTGATATTCACATTCAGTAGCCTTCGCTTTCGCCTCTTCCACAGCATAGCGGTTATTTGTCAATAGAGATTCAACTTCATTTAAAAGGCTTTGGGCATAATTAAATGTATTTGGTGCAACTTCCGGACATTCTTTTTCCTTCGCTTCTTCGATCAATTTTCTGGATTCTCCAAGAATAGCGGCCTTTATAGACTTGAGTTCTGCCTGGCGAAAGAGCTTTTCAGCCTCACTTCCCTTATCCCTGGCACCCTCAATATCCCCATCTTCCAACTCTACAGTTGCCTCTTTGAAGAGTTCCTGCCCTTCCTTAAATAGCTCAGGGGCATAAGAATCCGCTTTCGCTTTCATCGCATCATAATGGGCTTGTGTGGCATCTTTTAAAGAAATTTTACCAAGATTGACAACCTCCATTGCCCGGTTACAATGTTGCTGCGCCTCGGTCAGTTTTTCGCGGATATCCCGGGTACTTTCATTATTCTTATAGTAATCATTTGCTTCATTAAAACTTTCAACGGCTTTTTTAAAAGATTCCGGTGCTAAAAGCTCAGCACCCTGGGCCCGCGCCTCTTCTATCATCTTCTCCACATCCGCAAAAATATTATCCTTGGCTGTTTGAGCTAGGGACGTCGAGACTAGCAACATTGTTATCAACAAGATTTTTATATGAATCGCTGGATTTTTTAACATTTTGACTCCAAAGTTAATTACTACATAGATTTATGAAAGATATTAATTTTTAAACTGAAATAAAAGCCTTTTTTAGTTCTGCAAATATGATGCCGTTTAAACTGAGTATTGAAACGACCTGATAGCATGCTATGCCAAATGACTGAATTTTCCTTAATTGCAGGAAATGAGAAATTTTTATACAGGTCCACAGGGGATAGATTGTTGATTTTTCTAATATTTAAAGCAAATATGTTGGATTAATTTAGTGGCTGTAGGAAAAGTTTACAACATCTATTGACTGGTTCTCATCAACCATTCTATCCAATCATCCAGGCCCTCACCAGTTTTACATGACAATTCGATTATCTCCAGGTCAGGGTTGATAGTAAGAGCATGTTCCCGGACTCGTTTCATATCAAAATCCACATAGTCCAACAAATCGATCTTGTTAATGATCATCATGTCAGAAGCTCGAAACATGGCTGGGTATTTGGCAGGTTTGTCATCTCCTTCAGTCGTGCTAACCATAACTATTTTTTTTTCTTCTCCAAGATCATAATTTGCCGGGCAGACGAGATTACCTACATTTTCAATTACCAAAAGTTGAAGTGATGGAAGATCAAAGTTATCCAGGGCATTTTGCACTAATTTTGCTTCCAGGTGACATCCACCATTTGTTACAATTTGAACCACCGGAACATCATATTGTGCAACCCGTCGTGCATCATTATCGGTTTGAACATCACCTTCAACTACACCAATTTTTATGGCATTATTTAGCAATTCAAGTGTTTTCTCAAGCAAACTGGTTTTACCTGATCCGGGAGAACTAAGAAGATTGATGGTATATACATTATTATCTTTGAAAATCTTTCTATTTTCAGCAGCAACCTCATCATTTTTCTTTAAAATTTTTCTCTCTACAGTTATAACGGACATCTATTCTACCTCCAGATGGCTAATTCTTAATTCCTGACCACTTTGCACCATTACATCTGTATTTTTACATTGTGGGCATATAAAATTAAAGTCTTCAATTTTAAATGATTTTGAACAATTTTTACATGTGGCTGATAGTGGAAGTACTTTTATGACAATTTTAGATCCCTCATAGGATGTATTGTCAACCAATGCCTCATAACAAAAGGTGAGAGAGTCCGGCACGACGGCAACCAGTTCACCAACTTCGACAGCAACCTCGAGAAGTTTTCCTTTTTCATCACGCATATATTCGTCAACGATATCTAAAATATTCTGAGCAAGGGACATTTCATGCATCTTACGTTTTCTTTCCCAGATAATTCAGAATTCTTCTCAAGGCAACCTGGCCGACCCCCTGCACTGTAATAACAGCTTCATTCTTTAAAACACTATCTAAAGTTTTCAAGATCTGATTGATTGAATTGCAATTATAGACCAATTTCTCTTTGTTCTGAATCAGGGAAAAGCCTTTACCAATATAAGATGCATAGTTTCCAACTGTAATCAGACAATCGATGGGCAGAGCGGATAAAAAATAACCCATATTAAGATGATGTTCCTCAACATTTGGCCCATATTCTGTCATATCGCCCAGAATATAAACCAATTTATCTGTGTATGGCTTAAATCCGGTCATTGCACGGGAAGCCTTAGCAATTGATCGGGTCGTTGCCTCATAACTTTCATCAATGACATAGAAACCGTTTAAATTATACAATTTTCCACGACCTTGAGGCAGTTGATAATCTTTTTCAAATATTTCAATGATTTTATCTATGGGGAAATCAAGTGCAACCAAGGCAGCGGTAGCGGCTAAAAAATTATAAACATCACTGATACTGTAAACCGGGATTTTGACCTGGAACTTGTTATTTAGAGTAAATGAAGTGCCCTTAGGTCCAAGATGTTCTATGCCACAGGCAAAGTATTCTGCGTTCTGGCTTAGACCAAACTTAAATATATTTTTTGTTGTAAGATACTTTCCTAAGGCTGAACTAAGTTCATCATCTTTATTTAATATGGCAGTTCCATCCCTGGCCAAATATTTCACTACTTCAGAACGCTGAAGCGCCACATCAACCATACCCCCAATATAGGAGAGATGTGCATCGCCAATATTTGTAACCAAGCCAATATTAGGTTTTATAAGACGAAGAAGTTCAGCAAAATTTTGCCCACGATGAAAATCAAATTCAAAGATGGCATAATTATAATCGCTGGATAGTTTGCGAAGGGTATTTAAGTTATTATCCCAATTACCATGCCCTTGATTGTATTTTAAAACAGAGCCATTTTTCTCGAGGACAGTTTTAATCATTTCAATCGTTGTCGTTTTTCCCACATTCCCGGTAACACCAATTACCGGGGCTCTGAATTTTCTGCGAATATTGACCAGATTCTTGCGTTCTTCCAGACCTATTCTTTTTACCATTTTCGCCTTTTGTTAGTGGAACAATTTAGCACCTGCCCCGGCAATAAAGCAAGTGGAATCATTAGGATGGGAAATGGGTTCAGGATATGGGATACGGGATATGGGATATGGGATACGCGATACGAGATACGGGATACGTGATACGGGATATGCGATAATAATCAGATGTATAGAAAAGGGTTAAATACTGCTAAAAGGCGAAGAAATCTTTTGCTTTTTCCAATTGGTCTACCAGATAATCGATCTCATCTATTGTATTATAAAAGTAAAAACTAACCCTCGTTGTAGCAGCAATATTAAGTTTTCTCATTACCGGTTGTGCACAATGATGACCTGCTCTAACGGCGATTCCCTCTTGATCGAGAAAGTGAGACAGATCATGAGGGTGAATATCACCAAGATTAAAAGAAATTACACCTCCTCTTTCCGGAGCTGTACCATAAATTTTCATTCCCGGTATTCGTGCCATTTTTTCCAAAGCGTAAGTTGTTAATTCCTGTTCATATAAAGTCAGATTAACCATACCCACATCTTCCAAATATTCTATAGCTCTTAGCAAGACCTATGGCACCAGCGATATTTGGTGTTCCAGCTTCGAACTTGTGCGGTATCTCATTCCAGGTGGCTTCTTCAAACCAAACGGAACTAATCATCTCTCCCCCACCCTGGTAAGGATTCATATTTTCAAGAATTTGGCTTTTAGCATATAAAACACCAATTCCGGTTGGTCCCAACATCTTATGGCCTGAGAATGCCAGAAAGTCGCAATTTAGATGTTCGACACTAACCGGTAAATGTGCTGCACTTTGCGCGGCATCGAAGAGAACAGGAATTCCTCTGTCATGTGCCATTTGTACAATTTTTATAACTGGATTAATTGTCCCAAAGACATTGGACATATGTGTAATGGCAATTAATTTTGTATGACTGCTTAACAACGTCTCAAACACAGGAAAGTCGATTGTTCCATCTTCTTTAAAGGGAATAAATTTAAGGGAGGCTCCCACTTCCTTTGCTAATATCTGCCAGGGGATTAAATTACTATGATGCTCCATTTCGCTCAGAATTATCTCATCTCCCCGGCTAATAAATTTTCTCCCCCATCCGCTGGCGACAAGGTTTATTGCCTCAGTCGTTCCTCTGGTGAAGATAATCTGTTTTTCTGAGGGAGCAGCAATAAATTGGGCAACTTTTTTACGTGCATCCTCAAAAGCCCGGGTAGCTTCCTCGCCAAGTTTATAAATAGCACGGTGTACGTTGGCATTATAATGCATATAATAATCACTAATGGCTTCAATAACCTGAATCGGTTTCTGTGTTGTCGCGGCATTATCCAGGTACACCAGAGGTTTGCCATGCACCGTTTCGCTGAGAATTGGAAAATCAGGGCGATATTTATAGGGGTCGAATTTTGTGTGTTTATCTATTTTATATTTTCTTTTTACTTTAGTAGTTTCCATATATTGATCCTTCTATTCGAAAAAAATGGATTATAACCACAGAGGGGCTATGATGTCCTCCGGGCCTGACAGACTCTGGCTCCTCTTTAAACAAAAGTTTATTAACCACCGAAGGACACCGAAGAAAAAATGATTATTATTATATTATTTCAATTTAGCCAGGAATTAATTCTGTAAATTTTTCTGGTCTGCCCCGTATTACGGGGGTAACTCTGTGGTTAAAATTTAAAGCATACCCAGTTCAAGTTTAGCTGCTTCGCTCATCATTTCCGGTGTCCATTGCGGTTCCCAGACGATCTCCACATTAACAAAAGAAACCTCTTCCAAGGCATTAACTTTGGATTCAACTTCAAAGGGCAATGATTCAGCAGCGGGACATTGAGGTGAAGTTAATGTCATTTTAACATAGACCTGATCGGGAGGTTCAATACGAATCCGGTAAATCAATCCCAATTCATATATATTGACCGGGATCTCCGGATCAAATACGGTTTTTATTATATTGACTACTTTTTCTTCTAGTTCTTTTGGATCAATCATACTGTCCTCTCAGATTCTGTTTCACGCAGCGGCGGAGCAGCGCAAAGATCTTCATCCACGAATTTCACAAATTTACACGAATTATTTTAATAATTTTATGATTAATACTATGATATTCAAATAGATGCGCAAATCTATAAAATCTTTATAAAAAAATTTCAACTTCTAATATTTATTCGGGGCTTACAGATGTAACATAAGTTTCAGTATCAAAACTAAGACATTTTTTAGTACGAAATAAAAATGCACAGAATTCATGGACTAAATTAAAAAAACACCCTTTTATTCAGTGGAAGCAGCGCCTTCCTCCTCGTGCAATGCTGAATGCATGGTATGCCAGGCTAAGGTAGCACATTTTACACGCATGGGGAATTCGGCAACGCCGGCAAATGCCGCTAATTTCCCTAATTCATCCCTGTGTTCAACCGCATCTAGCTCACCTGTAACCACTTTATGAAACAATTGAAAAAGATGTTCTGCTTCATCTTTTGTTTTGCCAATCAGCAATGAACTCATCAATGAAGCTGAAGCTTTAGAAATGGCACATCCCGCTCCCTTAAAGGCAATATCCTTAATTTTATCATCTTCAAAAACCAGATAAAATTTATAATGATCTCCACAGAGCGGATTCAAACCTTCCTGTACCTGATCGGCGTTTTCAATTTCCCTGAAGTTTCTTGGATTCTTATTGTGGTCAAGAATGATTTCCTGATACAGTTCCCGTAGTTCATCCATTCGCCAATTCTCTCCTCTTAACTCTATTTACTCTTCTCTTTTTCTCATCAAAAAACGTATTGCACGCCACCTATTTCTGGCCCGCCCCTACTTATTAAACTTCTGCTTGTCTTATGTTAACGTTCTATTCTCTCTTTTCTCATCGTTATTTAATCCCTTTAATCCAATTTAATCTGCACCAACTTCTCTTCAAACAAGCTGGTTACTTTCTCTCGGATCAGATTATGTTCAATTTTGTCAATAACTTCACTGGCAAAGGCATAAATTAGTAATTTTCTCGCCTTTTCTTTATTAATTCCGCGCGCGCGCATGTAAAAATAGGCATCATCATCTAGCTGTCCAATTGTTGCGCCATGTGTACATTTAACATCGTCGGCAAAAATCTCTAACTGAGGTTTTGTGTCGATGGTTGCCTCATCGGAGAGCAATATACAATTGTTTGACTGGATCGCATTGGTTTTTTGCGCATCAGGACGGACAAAAATTTTACCATTAAACACACCTCTGGATTTTTTATCGAGGATACCTTTATACAATTCAAAACTTTCACAATGAGGATGAGCATGATCAATTGAGGTGTGATTATCCATGAGTTGATTGTTGTCGCCGGCGTAGAGACCGTTAAGCACAGAATATCCGCCCTGATCATTAAAAATCGTTGAAATATTATTTCGGCTTAGTCCGGATCCAAGATTTAGATTATGATCCACAAAACGACTGTCCCTCTCCTGCAAAACATTTAGAGCGGAAATATGGAAAGCCTCTTCATTTTCGTTTTGGAGTTTTATACGCTCAACACGCGCGTTTTCACCCACATAAATCTCTGTTACCGAATTTGTAAAATAGATTCCCGGGAGAAAGTGCGGAAAAGTGTTCAACAAAAGTCACGTGGCTGGAGCTACCTGTGACAATCAGATTTCTTGTAAAACTCACAGAAGGTTTTTCCTCAGGCAACGTGAGATAGAGCAAATGGATCGGGAGGTCGGCGATCATATTATCAGGAATATTGATTAGCGTACCATCCTGTACAAATGCTGTATTGAGCGAAATAAAACTTTCTGCTTCCGTCAGCGCATATCTTGAATAATGATCCCTCAGGCTGGGATGATTACTTTTTAAGGCCTGTTCAAGGCTCATTACCTCAATTTCATCTGGGAGATTTTCAATATTTGATAAAGCTGGCATGAAATATCCATTTACAAAAACCAGAAGCGGATATCCACTATCATTAAAAAGATGTTTATCAATATCTTTATATGGTAGTTTATCTTCATCAACTACTTTCGAAATCTCAAAATTATGGTTTAAAAGAGAAGATAAGTTGGTATATTTCCATTCTTCATGTCTCGTTGTTGGAAAACCCAATTGACGGAATGTTTCCATCGCATTTTGACGGGTTTGATGGAAATCTGTCTTTAACTGACCGTTCAGACCATTTTCAAAAATTTTGAAAACTTCTGCATACCAATCAGAATTTCCTTTTTCATATATTTTTTTCATCAGACGGCCTGCTCTGCTTCTTTTATTAACCAATCATAACCTTTATCTTCCAGCTCAAGAGCCAGATCCTTATCACCTGACCTGATAATGCGTCCATCATACAATACGTGTACAATATCGGGTACTATATAGTGTAATAATCTCTGATAATGAGTGATCACCAGAAACGATTTTTCAGGACTTTTTAGTTTTGTAACACCGTTGGCAACGATACGAAGGGCATCGATATCAAGTCCGGAATCTGTCTCGTCGAGGATGGCAAGTGTTGGATCCAGGACAGCCATTTGAAATATTTCATTACGCTTTTTTTCACCACCGGAGAAACCTACATTAACAGGACGCTTGAGCAATTTTTCATCAATTTCCACTAACTTCGCCTTTTCCTTTACTAAATCTAAGAAATCATAAGCGTCAATTTCAGGAAGACCAAGGTATTTTCTCTTCTCGTTTAAACCTGTTTTCAGGAAGTATGTATTGGAGATACCGGGAATTTCCACGGGATACTGAAAAGCGAGAAACACACCTTCACAGGCTCGTTCTTCTGGCGCCATTTCGATCAGATCTTTTCCCTGATAGATGATTGAACCTTTAGTAATTTCATAGCCTTCTTTCCCTGAGAGCACATGGGCCAGGGTACTTTTTCCTGAACCATTAGGTCCCATGATGGCATGAATCTCACCCGGATTTATAGAAAGATCTATTCCTTTAAGAATTTCATTTCCGGCAACGGATGCGTGTAAATTTTTTATTTCTAACATTTATATCCTCTATTTTTAAGTTTTTACCTTCATGACGCTGAGGCGCATTGCCATGCGCCTTTACATGTCATGATCGATGATATTCTCTTCTCTCTTCTGACGACGCATGCCTTGCGTCGCTACCCTCAACGCTCTACTCTCTACGCGCAACGTTCTTTAATTATCCAACACTACCCTCTAGACTGATGGCTAACAAGTTTTGGGCTTCAACAGCAAATTCCATGGGTAATTCCCGGAAGACCTCTTTACAATACCCATTTACAATCATATTAACCGCATCTTCGGTTGAAAGTCCCCTTTGATTACAATAGAATATCTGATCTTCTTCAATTTTAGATGTCGTTGCTTCATGTTCAACCTTTGCTGACGTGTTATTGACTTCAATATAAGGAAAGGTATGGGCCCCACATTTATCACCTAATAAGAGGGAATCACATTGAGAATAATTTCGGGCATTGCTGGCTTTTTTATTTATCTTAACCAGACCGCGATAGGAATTTTGGCTCTTTCCCGCAGAAATTCCTTTGGAAACGATTGTACTGCTCGTATTTTTTCCCAGATGAATCATCTTTGTGCCAGTATCTGCCTGCTGGTGGTTATTCGTCAAAGCGACGGAGTAAAACTCACCAACAGAATTATCACCCTGGAGCAAAACACTTGGATATTTCCAGGTAATCGCCGAACCCGTTTCCACCTGTGTCCATGAAATTTTTGAGTTCACACCCCGGCAGGCGCCTCTCTTGGTGACAAAATTATAAATGCCCCCTTTACCTTCTTTATCACCGGGATACCAATTCTGTACCGTTGAATATTTTATTTGTGCATTGTCCAGGGCTACTAACTCCACGACAGCAGCATGGAGTTGGTTTTCATCGCGCATGGGGGCTGTGCATCCCTCGAGATAACTGACATAACTCCCCTCGTCAGCGACAATTAAGGTACGTTCAAATTGACCCGTGTTGGCTGCATTTATACGAAAATAGGTAGATAGTTCCATGGGACAGCGAACGCCCTTTGGGATATAGACAAAAGAGCCATCGGTAAAAACTGCTGAATTTAGAGCCGAAAAAAAGTTATCTGTATGTGGTACAACTGTTCCCAGGTATTTTTTTACCAAATCAGGATGATTTTGTAAAGCATCGGAAAAAGATGAAAATATAATTCCCAGTTCTGATAATTTTCCTTTGAAAGTAGTTGCCACTGAAACACTGTCAAAAACGGCATCAACAGCGACTCCGGCCAGCAATTTCTGTTCATTCAGTGGAATTCCTAATTTTTCATAAGTTTTCAGGAGTTCAGGATCCACCTCATCCAGACTATTCAGCGTTTTTTTCTGCTTTGGGGCTGAATAATAGATAATGTCCTGATAATCTACCGGATCATATTTAACATTTGGCCAACGGGGTTCATCCATTTTTTGCCAATACCGAAAGGCTTTCAAGCGCCATTCCAGCATGAAATCCGGTTCATTTTTCTTTTCCGATATTATGCGGATTATGTCTTCATTCAGGCCTTTTGGTACCGCATCTGCTTCTATGTCCGTAACAAACCCATACTTATATTCCTGATTTGCTAATTTTTCTAATTGTCTTTTTTCTTCTGTCATAATATTTCCTGGTATAACTATTTTTAACCGCAAAGACGCTAAGAAGGCGCAAATAGTGCAAAGTTTTTTTCCACAAATTGCACAAATTAAAAACCTAATTTCACGAATTTATTTTCTTATTTTGTTCCTTAACGAGAAAGTCTTCTCTCCTCTTTTTAATTCACAAGGCTCCACCCTCTTGGACAAGGCCCACCCTACAATACCACTATAATTCACCTTTCACGTCTCACGTTTGACGTCTGCCGTTTGACGTTTGACATTTCATATCATTTCAAATCAATAAGCGGAATCAGATCCGCATGCTGGTTTTTAAAATCCTGCAGGGTTATACCATCAAAAAAGCGGATTAATTCCGTTTGTATAAATTCCATAGGATTTTTGATATTACAATATTCAATCTGACCGCAATTGGCTCTGTCTTCATCCGTACAGTCAACAAGTTTTATTGGACCATCGACACTTTCAATGACCCTATTTATATTTATTGAATCGAGTGGTACCAGTAGTTGATACCCCCCTTTTACTCCCAGCTGCGAATCAATCAGATTGCTTTTAGTCAGGTTCTGCAAAACCTTCCCCAGAATCTCGCGTGGGATATTATATCGATCAGAAAGATCCTTAGCTGTCACAAGGCTTTCGCTCTCATTTGAGGCCATGTCGACCAGCGCAATGATCGCATATTCTGTTTTTTTACTGATTCTTATCATATCACTTTGCCTAAATACGACTAATTTAGTCCTATTTAACCCAAAATAAAATTTTATTATTCCCAGAGTCACAGAATTGGATGAATATATATCGGATTGTTTACTGACAGAGGTACTTGGTAGAGGGTAGAGGGTGGAGGGTGGAGGGTGGAGAGTGGAGAGTAGAGAGTAGAGAGTAGAGAGTAGAAAGAAGATAAACGATATTTTTGAAAAAAAATATTAAAATCAATATAAAAAAGAAAAGTCCTCATGATTAGAATATCATGAGGACTTATGGTGGAGCCGAGGAGGGTCGAACTCCTGACCTCTTGAATGCCATTCAAGCGCTCTCCCAACTGAGCTACGGCCCCGATAACAGTTTTGAAATTTAATGCCCATAAATTTCAATGTCAAATTAATGATCTTGCCCCTCACCACTCAATATCCACCCGATGCCCTTCACTGCTGTTTTCAAATTTGATCAAGCAGGTGCTGGATTGTTCATCCCATTCCATACTCACCTGCTCTTCATTTTTCATTTGATGGTCGGTTATACTAACTTTCTTGGGTTTTACAGGCAATAAAATCCGCATAACATTCCAGGTTCCTGAGGGGCTTTTGCTGATAAAAGAAAACCCCTTCTCGCTGATACTTTCTTCGTAGGTCCTGGAGGCAGCGCAGAGAACTTTCGGAATTTTGCTATTTGAGACTCTTTTCAGATTGTAGAGATACGCTTGTTCTCCCGGTTGAACGGTTTTCTTTGTCAATACCGGTAATTCCGGATCAAAGAGATCGATCACCGGTCCTTTGATCTCCAAGGGGCCTGCGTTGTCTGATTCATCAAGGACTGCAATAATATCATAGGGTCCGCGCCGGAGGTAAAAATTATTTTTAAATTCTATTTGACCGGCCGAGGCATCTGTTTCATAAGCCTGTTTTACCAGATTGATAAACGCTAAATCCTTACCGGACTGCAAAATTAACTCCTTGGGATCCTGACGGAGAATATAAACCCTACCCTTACCATAAGAGTAATTTTGCTGCCCCTCCATCGGTTTAATAGTCATCTGTTCAAATAGGTGGTCAGACGGCGCCTTGTAGTAATTCCCATCGCTATTCCACCATTCCCTGACCTCCTGGAATGGGTCATTATCACGTCCATAATAAATTAATACACCGCCACTCTCCACCCATTCAGCAAGTTTTAAATGATATCCAGCGGAAAGCGGCTTCATATTCGCATAACTCATTATCAGAACTTTGATACCTTTTAGGGAGGTAGTAAAATGAAGATTTTCCATATGTACTGTTTTTACGGGCACACCTCTTTTTATCAGGGGCATGACCATTCCATAAAAATTGGAAAGACGGGGATCCTCATATTCTTTATGGGTGGGAAATCGTTGAAACATCATCGAGTTTGATAAAAGAACGCCTATACCCTGCGTACCGTTGATTGTTGTCTCTGACGGAGGCATCGTGTTTAATGAATTAATCATGACCTGCATCTGTGTAGCGTAGGGTCTTGAGATGCCCTGTTTTTCTTCATTGTTTTCCATTTTAAATTTTCCCAGATAGATTCTGGTTGGCCAGGGCATAACTTCGTAGTTATCAACCATGGGATACATTAACTGGGCAATAAAGGTGGCCTGATAATTTCTTTTATAGTCCTCCCAGGTTCGTGCACGGTCTTCAACCGGATCAGTAAGAAAAAACATTTTGCGCCCCGTTGGCTCCGTCATCGATATCATTGAACCGTATTCCAGATAGGCATTTTCGAATACCCGTTCTTTGATCACACCATTAAAATAAGTGGGTGTGCGAGAGGTGCCTGTCCATACCTGGGCAATATATCCATCCATACCGGGAAGAGCCGCCAGGCTTGCCTCAGGGCTGACAATGCGCCAGGCAGAATAGTTTATGAGTGAATGGGTCGGTACATATGCTTTCACCCGTTTCCCCTGACTTTCGCTGTAATTCTTTGCATACAAAAAGACCTCTTTCAGCGCTTCGAAATAGAGATTATATTTAAGTTTTGAGGAAAGATAGGTTGCTTCCGGTGATTGGTGTTGCGGCATCCATGGAGAATTGTAAAACCGCTGCCATTCGTTTTTAAATGACGCGCTGTAACCGGCACGGGCCCAGAATTCGGGTTCCTCCAGATGAATCGCGGCCACACCACCGTCAATTGCCTTTTTAACCAGAGATTTGATATAAATGAGATAGGGTTTGGAAGGAACGACATAAGGAACATCCGGATGATGCCAGATAGTATTTCCATCTCTATCCACCTGTCCATCTTCCATATGGGTTTGACCATCAAATTTACCAGTAAAATAATCCTGGTAGCTGCCCCAGGCGATTCCGGTCATAAAATGAATACCATAACCCCGATCTTTCCAGTGACGCACCCTTTCAGTAAAGGTATCCGTCATGCCATACACAATAGCTATATCAGCACGCACATCATATTCAGCCTTCCAGGGAGCAGCTGTCTGAAAACATGTCTTTTCCTTTAAGTGTTGGGAAGTTTCCAATTGGGCTATTCCGTTCTCCAACAAGATTGAGATTAAGAAGAGGAAAACAAAAGATGAGGATGTGGTAAATGTAGCAACGCGGTTAAGAGGCTGTGTAAAAAAGCATTTTAACCACGGAGATACACGGAGTTTCACAGAGTTTTTATAAAAGAGTAAAATATTTTTTAACAATACTGCGCATTCCTCAACTAAACGATTATAGATCCGTGCTATTCCGTGTAAGTCCGTGGTTGATTTTTTATTCTCACACAATCTCTTAATTGCGCCGTTACATTTACGTGATCTGAAAAATAATGAATTCATATTTTTTTTTACCTTTCCAGCCGGTCGCATAATTATTTCTACATTTACATTATGCCATTTCAACAAGGCAAGTGGATCATCGATACTTTGGTACGATGTTATTTTAAAGATTTTTTACCGTATCAACAATATTTTATTAGCAGGACATTCATGATATTAGGTCATAAGTATCCGGCTAAGATTTAGATATGTAATTATAAACAACGAGATATCCAATGGATTAATAGATTTCCCAACATGGGGACTTGATTTAAAGAACTCACCCTTCCCGAAGATTCCTTTCCCGAGACGCGATCCCGTTCCGGGACGGGATGAAAAGAGAGGGACTTTAAGGAGCCCCTTCTCATGAAGAAGAGAAGGGATTTTTAAATGAGGATTTTTGTTAAAATATTGATTCTTCTTTTAAACCGGACATTCATGATATTAGGTAAATAATCAAAATTAAATGCCATCTCCCGATGAACGGGATTTTCTACCGACGCTACGTCTCTTCAAATAAATAAATTTGCCCGTAATATTGCAATAATTTAACTTTTACACTTAAGCAAACACGGTTTAGATCCCGAACCAAGTTCGGGATGACAATTGGGTCACACTGAACCTGGTTCATTGTCTCATCACAATTGAAAAATGCGACCTATCATTAGACCTCCCACCGGGATGTCTCTACATTTTTTTAGAATCTTTATAAATAATATAAGAACCTATCACTCCACACACTTAATGCGGTTGTGATAAAATAACGAGGAAATCAAATTGGAAAAAACACAAGAACAACAGAAGAGTCCGTTACAGGAAATTATTGATCCTTTTATTAACCTGATTAAGGCACCGCGTGCCTTATGGGGTATTAATCTATCTTACCTGATTGAAGGTCTCACCTATTTTGGCGTCCTGGGTTTGTTAGCCATTTATTATAATGAGTATATCGGTTTAAATGATATTGAGGCAGGGATTATGGTGGGTATTCTCACCTGGGGTATTACCCTGGCTATGCTCTTTCTGGGAGCAACCGTGGACTGGATTGGCGTTAGGAAGGCCCTTCTCATATCTCTATTTTTATTTCTTTTTGGTAGAATTTTTCTAAGCATTGCCCCGACTGTAGGAGGTGCAGGTCTTTGGAATCCGGCCCATCTTGTTACCATTTTAGGTATTGTTGGCATCGTTCTCGGACTTGGTATTTATCAACCTGCCTGTTATGCTGCCATCCGGAAATTTACTACCAAGGAAAATGCAGCGATGGGTTATGCCATGCTTTATGCATTAATGAATTTAGGTGGATTCTTACCTGGTATAATTTCTCCGCCAATCCGACATAGCTTTGGTATTCTTGGTGTGTTCTGGGTATATGTTGCATTGACGGTAGTGGGTATTATTGTGGTTGCTGTGATACTCTCAAAAAAGACCGTTGAACTTGCCTTAGAACGGGTAGCAGCGCAGACAGAGCCTGAACCAGAGCCTGAAGTACCAGCCGAAGAAGAGCCTACCGAGTTTGTTGAACGGGTAAAATATTATATGCGCAATATTCCCCTTAAAGATGGACGCTTTATGTTTTTTATTTTTATTCTCATTCCAGTACAAACCCTATTCGCTCATAACTGGTTAACCCTACCCCAATATTTCAGCCGCGCTTTTACCGGTGTCGTAAGCGAAAACTTTGAATTTTTTGTCAATTTTAATCCGATCTTAATTTTTATTTTGGCGCCAATTATTACGGCATTGACCTTAAAAAAAGATACATACAAAATGATGATTATCGGGACCTTTGTCATGGCCGCGCCTACCTTTATTTTAGCGTTAGGCCCGACATTACCTAACGTTTTCGGCTATCTCATCATTATGACCATTGGTGAGGCGATGTGGCAACCCCGATTTTTAGCCTGGATCGCAGAAATCGCCCCGAAGAATATGACTGGTATTTATATGGGTATTGGACAGTTCCCCTGGTTTATGACAAAGTTTATAACCAGTTTATATTCGGGATGGTTTTTGATGAATTTTGCCCCGGCAGGCATCTCTCCGGACCAGCTAAATACCGAAACGCTCTGGTTTATCTACGGCTGTATCGCTATTATTACACCTATCTCCTTACTATTGGCAAAAGGATGGATGGGAAAGCGGTTGTCGAGTCACCAGGATGTCACATAGGTAACTGGAAAAATTCGTGTCTCACGCAGCGCCGCTGCGACGCAACGAAACAAAACAAACTTTTTATCAGTCATCCTGAAAGGATCTTTCTATATTTTAAGAGATGAATATCAGATTTTATTATTCGCTTGAAAAGAATCGTGAAGAGCGGGAAACGGGAAGCGAAGAGAGAGGAGTGTTGTTGGTAGAGAGTATAGAGTGGAGAGTGGAGAGTAGAGGGTAATGAGTAAGAAGACAGAGGAGAGAAGAGAGAAGGGATAGTAGTAGAGCGTGGAGAGTGGAGGGTGAAGAGCGGTAGAGGTAGAGAGTAGGGGGTAGAGAGTGGAGGGTAAAGAGTAAGAAGACAGAGGAGAGAAGAGAGATTAGAGGGTTGTAATCGGGTTAGAGGCGCATTGCGATGCGTCTGAATATAGGTAAAAGTGCTGCCAGATTGATGTGCATCGTAATTTTCCTGAACAGTGGGATAATATCAACGTGCAAAGAGTTGGTTATATCTTGCTGAGAGTTTCGGAGATTCTTTCTCTGATATAAAAAAGATACACCAGTGTTTGTCTTTCCGAAAAATTTCAATATCAATATCGTTAAGATATTCCTCAATAAAATCCAGCCGGCTTATAATCATAGCCTCACTTAACATCGGGATCAGGCCAAATCTTGCCTCCTGAATTCGTCGATTATGATAACCAAACTGGTCAGCGGAAGATGAAAGGTATTTTGTAATCTCCATCTGTGGGAAATGTGCCTGTATCGCCCTTGGACTTACAATTACCGTAGGGTCAACAAATAAATATTTTTTATCACCTGCATGCAATACCCCACTTTCGGCCGCTTCCGAAATAAAATCATGACAGTTTTGAAGGGCAACGATATGGGATCTGCCCATCAGATATTCTGAGGTTGTCCGTTCATACCAGATTTCGAACACGTCCAGTTGTCTTTGAACAGGTGAAAAATATATTTCGGGATCAGGATTATTGTATGGGAAAAAGCAAAAGTACAAAATCTGACTAAATACGATGGCTGCTGTAATTATCTTCCTTAAATTTTGATTTTTTAATAAAAGAAAACTTAAGATAAGAATAGGAATTATGTTAATTAATATATATCCCTTCGAATAATGTACAAATACAAAAAAGATTAATGGTGGCCATAACCACCAGTGTAAAAAGTAAAAATCACGGTTTAAAATTTCATTCTTTAAAGTATCTACTAACTTTTGCGCTCTGTTTCTTTTAATAAAAGCCGCGATAAAAAAGATCAGAACAATTGGGATGATGGTGATTATATATGAGGAAAAACGATACAAGCTTTTGCAGGATCGTGATATTTTCCACCGGATTATTTGTTTTATATAATTGGATATAGGCATCAATCCCTCCAGACATTATTATTAAGGGCGCTAACCAGGAAAGTAGAATAATTACGGCGCCAGCATGATAAAACAAGATTGTCTTTAACGAAATTGATTTATTTCTAAAATGCATTTGCCAAAAATAAATATATAAGGGAAATAAAAGTATACCCGTGCTTGGCCTTACACCTGCAATTAACGCCATTAGGGAGGGAGTCACAACCAGTGCATAGGGGGATAATCCCATCCATACAAATAATGCAGTAGCAAACAGATCAAATGAATAGATTTCCGCTACAGAACTAAAATACCATACGAGAGGATTTGTTATTACAAGAAGTGTGATCAGAACAGATTCAAAAATTGTCAGCCATCGGGTAGAAATTAGAAAGATAAATCCTGCAGCCACCGCAGAATAAAAGACAGAGAATAAATTCATTGATACAAATTTATTTCCAGTAATTGATGTTAGCAGGTCAATGAACTGCACATGAAGGAAATAGCCAGGTAGATGTGGGCTGCCCTCCTGAAGGGAAAATGAATCAACCGCCAATGCAAAATTTCCAGCATCCCATGAAAATATAGAATAATTGCCATTTATGATCAGAAGCCGTGAAATGGCTGTAGTGAAAACAAGCAAACAAAACAATAAACGCTTGTCTGAGAAAATTTTATTTAACTTTTCGGAATCCAATATTTATGAGTTTTTAATAGAGTGATTGTTAATTTGTAATTTGCAATTTGTAATCTGTAATCTTAATTTTTTACAATTAATAAATTTAATTTGAGACGTCCCAACGGAACGTCTCTACAAACATACATACAATCAACAAAGTAGGGTAAATTCTTAATCCATTTATAATATACAATTGTTTCACAACCCCATTTCGTTTTTAACTTCGGTAAATTTTTCTATAGCAAACTGAAGGTCTTCTCTACTATGAGCCGCGGATATCTGTGTGCGAATACGTGCTTGCCCTTTTGGTACGACGGGAAATGAAAAACCAATTACATAAACACCCTTTTCGAGCATATTTTCTGCCATATTTTGTGCGATTCGTGCATCACCAAGCATGATCGGCACGATGGGATGGGTTCCTGGTAGAATATTAAATTTTCGTGCTGTCATCTCTTGTCTAAAATAGGCTGTATTTTCATGCAATTTTTTACGCAGATGTTCTGATGTTGTAAGAATATCCAGTACTTTGAGAGAGGCAACTACTATTCCCGGTGCAACTGTATTTGAAAAAAGATAAGGACGCGATCTTTGCCGTAATAACTGAACAATCTCTTTTCTTGCACTGGTATAACCACCACTGGCGCCTCCGAGTGCTTTTCCAAGCGTACCGGTAATAATATCAACCCGATCCATGACATTATTATACTCATGGGTTCCCCGCCCTGTTTCACCCATAAACCCAACAGCATGGCTGTCGTCAACCATGACCAGGGCATCATATTTATCAGCCAGATCACAAATTTCTTTTAATTTTGCAATATAGCCATCCATAGAAAAAACGCCATCGGTGGCAATCAATCTAAAACGTGCACCGGAAGTCTCTTTAAGTTTTGCTTCCAGATCATTCATATCACTGTTTTTATATCGATAACGCTGCGCTTTGGAAAGACGAACACCATCGATTATGCTGGCATGATTTAATTCATCGCTGATAATCGCATCTTCTGCGGAGAGAAGTGTCTCGAACAGACCTCCATTGGCGTCGAAACAGGACGTATACAGAATTGTGTCCTCCATTCCGAGAAACTCCGATATCTTCAGTTCCAGCTCCTTATGGATCTCCTGTGTTCCGCAGATAAATCGGACCGAGGATAATCCATATCCCCATTTATCATAACTTTCTTTTGCTGCTTTTATAATTTCAGGGTGAGATGATAAACCCAAATAATTATTAGCACAAAAATTCAATACCTCTTTACCATTACTAACTTCTATTTTTGCATCCTGCGGACTAAGAATAAGACGTTCATCTTTATAAAGCCCTGCGTCACGGATTGCAGCCAACTCGTCATTAAGGAATGACTTCATCTTATTATACATTGCCTATCCTCTCATAAAAAGTGGTAGTGTAAAAAAAATAACCACCCCGTACAAAATCGACTCCGTCAGACTTTACGGGACAGAAAGAGCACATAGAGTATCTTATTGATATTATTTATGCTAAAGTTATTTCTCATTATCTCCTCTTTGTAGTCTCTGTGTTATTGCGGTTCGGAGAGAGAAAAAGATAACCACAAAGTTCACCAAGAAAAGATAATATCTATAATATTTTTCTCGTTTGATTAAGATCTAAAAACATAATTCTTTTCTCTGCGTCGCTGCGGCTCTGCGTGAAATAAAAAGATAACCACAAAGTTCGCAAAAAGCTATTACTTATTAAATCTTCGTGATCTTAGTGCCTTCTTTGTGACCTTTGTGGTAGTCTTTTTTAATTAATTGGCTAAATAGTCTGACCAATCCAAAATCACCTTTCCGGAGTTACCGGAGCGCATCAATTCAAAGCCTTCCAGAAAATCGGAAAAATCAAATCTATGGGTAATGACATCAGAGATATCAAGACCCGTTTGAAGCATTGCTGTCATCTTATACCAGGTTTCAAACATTTTTCGGCCATAAATACCTTTAATGGTTAGACTATCAAATATGACATGATTCCAGTCAATCACCATATCCGCACCCGGAATACCAAGTAGAGCAATCTTACCTCCATGAAACATATGTGAAATCATATCATTAAAAGCTTGTTCATTACCAGACATTTCCAGGCCAATATCAAATCCTTCTTTCATATTTAATTCCTGCATAACCTCGTCGAGTTTTTCCTTATTAACATCAACCACACGGGTTGCCCCGAGTTTATCCGCCAGAGAAAGGCGATAGGGATTGATATCGGTTACGACTATATTTCTTGCACCAGCATGCCTGGCAACAGCAGTGGCCATAATGCCAATGGGGCCGGCTCCGGTTATGAGGACATCTTCACCGAGAATTTCAAATGATAAAGCAGTATGAACGGCATTGCCAAAGGGATCAAAAATTGAGAGTACATCTTCTTCTATCTTAGGATCGCAGACCCATACATTACTGGCCGGGATTACAAGATATTCCGCAAAAGCGCCATCACGATTCACTCCGACACCCGTGGTATTACGACAAAGATGTCGTCTGCCGGCCAGACAATTGCGACAATGACCACAAGTGAGATGTCCCTCCCCACTAACTAACTCACCTTTATAAAAGTCGTGGACATTGCTGCCAACGGCTTCAATGGTACCGACATATTCATGCCCAATTACCATTGGTGTCTCAATCGTCTTTTGCGCCCAATTATCCCAGTTGTAAATATGGACATCTGTGCCACAGATTGACGTTTTTTTTATCTTTATGAGGACGTCATTAATACCATATTCGGGGATAGGTACTTCATCAAGCCAGAGACCTTCTTTGTCATACTTTTTTACCAGGGATTTCATCTTGGGCATAGACTGATCTCCTTGACATTTACTATTCATATCTAAATCCAAATTTGCTTCTCGCAGCGTCGCGGCGGCTCAGCGAGATAAATAATTTTTCAATCAGCAATAATAGAAACATTTCTTATGGGAAATTATCTGAAACGGTTATAAATATAGAAAAAAGAGATTTAGAATTGAAATAACAAAAAAAGCCGGATTAAAAATCCGGCTTTTCCGAAAGCGACACGATCGCTTTCCACAGATAAATCAAATACCTTCCTTGGTATGAAAATTCCTTAGGCAATAATTGTCAATAATCATGCCAATCATTTCCCTTTTATTTACAAACCATATATTTCATTAAATAACAATACTTTACATGAGTTTAATCATAGAGGTACCTCCTTCAAGGAATATTTATGATTCCTATAATTGCAAAAACTCTATATAATTTTTTGCTAAGATGGGAATTTTTCCACGTGGAGTGATGAGGATTATTCGTAGAGGGTGGAGAATGAGTAGAGAGTTGAGAGATGTGAGAGGAGAGAGGAGCGCAAAGCGGAGAGCGTAGAGAAAGAGCTCATGCCTCTTCTCTCTTCTCCCATCACTCTTCATTATCGCTTCGCGAGCAACTCTCTACGCTCCACCCTCTACACTTTACGCTTTACTGAACTTCCGTATGGCTTCAATCCGTTTTAGCACAGGTGGATGAGAGTAGTTCAGAAAAACGTAAAGAGGATGAGGCGTCAAATTGGATAGATTGTCAAGAGAGAGTTTTTTAAGCGCTGTGATCATATTTTCCCGATCATCCGTTGTTTTCACGGCAAACGCATCCGCTTCATATTCATTTTTTCGGGAAAAGATTTGCATGATAACCGAAAGAATCATTTCAATTGGGCTATAGAGCATACTAAAAAATATTAAACCGGCATAAACGGACATATTCTCCATTTGAAAAGCATAAAACAGACCCGGATGCGTAAGAAAAATCGATAAAAGATAAAATACCAATCCCATATGGAGAATACTAATGACCATGCTTTTAATGATATGTCTCTTTTTGTAATGCCCTACTTCATGAGCAAGAACGGATACTAACTCACCGATAGAATGATTTTTGATTAATGTGTCGAAAAGGACAATGCGTTTATTTTTGCCAAAACCGGTAAAAAAAGCATTCGATTTGCTGGATCGTTTTGAACCATCCATCACAAAGACACCTTTTAAGGGAAATTTTGATCTTTTTGCATATTCTAGTATGGCGTTTTTTAGACTCTCCTGCTTCTAAGGGAATAAATTTATTAAACAATGGCATAATCCAGGTCGGTGCAATAAACTGGACAATCAATGAGAATAATGTCGTTGCAATCCAGGCGTATACCCAGGCATATGAACCCAATGATTGAAAGAAATAGAGCAATCCAGCAAGAAGAGGACCGCCGAGCAAGACGCCTAGAAATAATCCCTTTAAAATATCCAAAATAAATGTTTTGGGTGTTGTTTTGTTAAATCCAAATTTTTCCTCAATAACAAATGTGGTGTATATACTGAAGGGTAAAGAAAAAACAGACTTCAGGATAACTAATATAGCCATGTAGGCAAGACCTGTACCAATGGCGCCTAATTCCCAGTTTCGTACAATCAGATCAAGATAATTGAAACCGCCCGAAAACCAAAAGACAAGGGTTAAAACCAGACTAAAAGTGGACGTCAGGTATCCAAACTTGGTATAAACACGTGTATAGGACTGTGAATTTTTATAGGCCTTTTGATCATAGGTTTCTTCAAATTCGCCTGGCAGTTCCAGTTTGAGATGTTTAATGTTCAACCAATTGGTAATGAGGTCGAGCAGGTAACCGGTTAGCATTGTGATTAAGATAATGATAGCATATATATTCATTTTTGATATGATCCTGATTTGATAAAAGTAAAATTGAATGTTTAAATATTTTCACACAGCGCCGCTGCGACGCAACGGGAATAGGATATTGTTTTTATATAATTACAGAAAGTTTACATCCCCCTAACCCCCTTCAAAGGGGGAATAGATTTTGCTTATTTTATATTTTCAATATTAATTATTTTGATCGGTCTTATTTAAAGAACTCACCCTAAATCCCTCTCTTGAAATAGAGGGACTGGACCCTTTTACAGATGAGAAGGGGTTTCATCAAAAAGTTTTAGATTTTTCTTTTAAACCAGCATTTATTATTTTCAATATTTGTAATCAATTACATTTCAACCAATTTCCAGCATTCTGTCGATGGATGATTTAGCTTTTATGCGAATTTCCTCCGGGACTTCTACAGGATATTGATCCTTTCTCAGCGCTTCTAAGGTATCTTCCAGGGTAATCTCATTCATATGTGGACAACGAATATTGCAGATCCGGACCATTTCTTTATCGCGGATTTTCTGCAATAATATTATCACCCATACTACATTCTGTTAACAACAAATATCTCGGAGCTCCGAATTCTTGACATAATCAATCATCTTCGATGTACTTCCCGAATAATCTGAAGCAGCAACAATCTCGGGACTGCATTCCGGATGACTGAGAACGAGCACATCCGGAAATTGTTTTCTCGCATTTTCAATATCTTCAACTTTAAATTGTTCATGTACTTCACATTTTCCATGCCAACCGATTAATTCATAATTCAGATTGTCCAATGAAGAAGACTTTGCTCTTTTGAAGGAAATATAATTTTCTTATTGGTCTCACGGGCAACATTCAGGGCCAAGTATTCATCGGGTAAGAAAATTACCACATCGCTATCAACCGAATCGACAACACGGACCGCATTGCCCGATGTACAGCAGATATCTGTCTCGGCTTTAACATCGGCATAGGTATTTACATAGGTAATAACAGGAACACCGGGAAATTGCTTCTTCAGATTACGTACATCTTCTGCAGTAATACTTTCAGCAAGAGAACAACCAGCCTTTTTTGCCGGTAAAAGAACTAATTTTTCAGGACTGAGTATCTTAGCCGTTTCGGCCATAAATCTCACACCACAAAATACAATTATCTCTGCAGCCGTGTCAGCTGCAGCGCGGGCCAACTCCAGTGAATCACCAACAATGTCAGGCACAGAAATATATAAAGCGGGTTCCATATAATTATGTCCGAGAATAATGGCCCCTCGCTCCTTTTTGAGACGATTGATTTCAAAGGCCAGTTCTGCTTTATATTTAATCTCTATCTCAGGGACCAGATGATCCAGTTTCCGGGCCATCTGATCATAAGTTTGTTTGAGTGTTGTTGCATTGATTGACATAATATCTCCATTTAAATAATATCGAATTGACCAAGGATGATAAGGATTTCATAAAATGACAGTGATCTAATTATTATGGAGTCCCCTTCTCTTAAAGATGAGAAGGGGATTCAGAATAATAGTATTTTAATTTATAGCAAAAATCATTTTAAGAAAGCACTAAATTTATGATCTGTGTAAATCTCGCTAAATCCTGCCTGGCTTCGTTCTGACGAGTCGTTATCCGTGGCCCATTGAGATTTATACAGTACACCTATTTGGAATTACTACCACGGAATTTTTAAACCTAATAATTTTAATTTATCTTCAAACTCGGCACGTTCGATATTGTCTTTTAATTTGCCTTCTTCATATTTGAGCCAATCCAGATCAGTAGCAACCGCAACCGCATCTTTCGGACTTCCACTGGCTAAGGCAGAAACGACTTTTTGCTCGAGCCGGGAAAATTCTAATGAATTTACCCGGTAATCCATAAAGGCTTCCCAGGTTACAGGACACCAGCGTTTTACGATTTCTTCACCAATTGTATTGGCATAACAGCGAATCTCATACTGGGCATTTTCCTCCATTCGTAATTGCAGGAAATGTAAAAGATTATGGAGATCAATCTTCCAGTAGGCTTCAGTATATGTAGAAAGTAGTAAATCCTTTCTGGCTTGTTCGCGGGCAACTCCAATATCCAGTCTCTCGTTATATATCTTACGGGTAAGATCCTGCAGGTCGCGTTCCTGGTTTGTGAGTTCTTTACCCTTTACAATATCCAGAACGCCTTCGCTTCCCTGTCTATTTCGCACGGCTTGCATCCGCCATTCATCCGGCTCAGTCGTCTGAGTGGCGTCAACGGCGATGGAATATCTTGTAGAATACTCATTAATACTCGCTGTCCGGTGGCGAATCCATTGACGCCAGCAATCCATTGGAACACGGACATGCAATTTTATTTCACACATTTCAAAAGGCGTTGTATGACGATGACGAAGCAGGTATCGTATTAATCCCCTATCCTGCCTCACCTGTTTAGTCCCTTTACCATAAGATACTCTGGCTGCCTGGACGATTGATGAATCATTTCCGAGATAATCAACGACCCTTACAAATCCATCATCCAGCACCTTAAATGGTTTGCCCAATATTTCATCCATTGTTTCAACTAACGGGCGTTCCAAGTGTTCTGCTTTTTGTTCCATTCTTTCCTCTCAACATTCTGTATTTATGACAAACTATATTTTACAAAAATTTTTATCCAACTTGTAGTTTAATTTTTAGGGGGGAGCGTGGGGCGAAGAGCGAGAGAGCGTGGAGGGTGGAGAGTGGAGAGAGGAGCGTGGGGCGTAGAGCGTTGAGAGTAGAGCGAGGAACAGCAAAATCAAGCGATTGCGCCGCCGCAGCTGGAACCGGCGCCAGCTGTACAGCCATAGCAATGTTGTCCTGTGACAATTCGCCTTTGTGAAAGTTGGGTAAAATCAAAATCTGTGATATGAAAAGGGGCACCATGATTAACTGTCAGGCCGAGCATCTGGTTAAAATCACAATCATAAAGATTGCCATCCCAACTTACAGACAATATTGTACGACACATAACATTTGCCGCTGCTCCGGAATTGTAAGAGCTATGAAGTTTTTTCATATAACGATCATAATTTCCAGAATGGATCAGATAGACCAGGAAACGGCTTATTGGCATATTGGTTATCGTAAATAGATTATTGAAGACAACACCATGTCGGGATTTTAGTTCACCTTTATATTCTTCCTCAATAGAAGCCTGGGAAGGTGGCAGAAAGGCACCTGTTGGATTATATACAAGATTTAATATGAGTCCTGTATTGGGTTGGCCATAGCCAAGGTCATTTAATTTTTTAAGAGCCTCGATAGATTTTTTAAATACACCTGTTCCCCTCTGAATATCAGTCCTGTCTTCTAAGAAGTAAGGTAAAGAGGAGACAACTTCTACATTATTTTCTTTAAAAAATCCCGGATAATCACTAAATGGTTTTGCAACCAGAATAGTGAGATTGGAGCGAACAATAATATGCCGATTGCGCTCTTTAATGGCCGAGACAAACCATTTAAAATCGGGATTCATTTCCGGCGCTCCGCCTGTTAAATCGACAACAGGAATTTTAGTCTCATCCAGGGCTTTAAGACAATATTCCATAATCTCCCTGGTCATTATCTCTTTGCGATGGGGACCGGCATCAACATGACAGTGTTTACATGTTTGATTGCACATCTTCCCCAGGTTTACCTGCAGAACCTCTATTCCTTGCGCTGTCAATGGGAATAATCCTGATTTATCTAACTCTTCGTCAAATAGTTCAATTTTACTTTTATTATTGATGATCTTTAACTGTTCCTTTACATCTCGGGATAAATCATCCTTAATAATGAGACTCTCTTCCAATTTTTTCTCCCCTACATCGATAGTTTGTCAATTACATTTCTCATCTGAACGCCATGGACAAGCGATGCCCCACCCCGGATGGCAGCGGCAACGTGTACCGCTTCAGTCATCTGATCGGGGTTACTTCCCTTTTCCAGGCAATCCTGGGCATACGCATCAATACAGTATGGGCATTGAATTGCATGTGACACCGCTAAAGCGATGAGTGATTTTTCTCTTTCTGTTAATGCACCGGCTTTAAAAATATGGCCGTACCATTCACTAAATTTTTTCCACAATTCAGGTACATTTTTTCCAATATCAGAAAATTTATCCAAGTCCATTGGGTCATAGTAAGTTTCCATGGTTACCTCTCTCATTCAAATATTATTAGATTTTGGTATATATCAATTCTTTACATCCCCCTAGCCCCCTTTCTAAGGGGGAATAGATTTTGCTTAATTGACAGAATAAATTCAGTTTTGACTAATAACAACCTAAACTGCAACAACAGCCCTTACTAAAGTGAAACCTAACTGGTGGTAATTGATGAATCTACAATTTATGAAGTAAACAGGCTAATTGAAACACAAGAACTTTGTATTTCAAAAAATTATGTAATATCGAGAAGGGAGTCAACTTAATACAGTAAATATTGTAAGCGAATATACACTGATATATGGATGTTGAAGTCGTAATTGATTCTATTAGTGGCTAATAAAAAAAACGGTAACCGGCACCATTTTTTTTGTGTTTTTTTTGGTTCCAGTTACCGCTTTTATAACTCTTTAAATTTAAATTAGTCTTCCACTCTGGAAATAGTCACTCCCCAGTTGAAAGGATCTCTTGGAGGGCGAGCATTCCAGTCATTAAATGAATGGGAATCATCAGATTCATAATAGACCGTATAGTCTCCGGCTTCAAGATGTACACGGTCATCAAACAGGCGGTTTTTCTTAGCACCACCGGCGCGATCTGTTTTGCGATAGGTCATTTCCCATACTACACGGCCCGTATTGGAATCCTCTACCCAGGCGTAATCATACATATCTCCACCAGAACCTTCTCCAATGGCGTAGATCTGTACATATCCATCACTTTCAAGGCTAAAATGTGATTTTTTCCGGGCATTATCGTGAATTCTAACGATTTGAGCCAGAATCGAAGCATCTTCACCAGGTTCATAGGGTACAACATCTCCATCCTGATACGTGTCATCCAATACAAAAATGGATAAGCCCCAATTCTTTTGATCATAAGGTGGTGATTCATTCCAGTCACGATATGAATGGGAACCATCCGTGATATAATAGACCATGTAATTTCCCGGCTCCATTCTCACAATACCGTCAAACATTCTGTTTTTACTGGTTCCACCAGCTGGTTCAGTATCACGGTATTTCATCTCCCAAACTTTTTCGCGGGTTTTTACATCGATGATCCAACCGTAATCAAACATATCACCATCTCTGCCCTCCCCTAAAGCATATATATGTAATTTGAGGGGGTTCTTTAAAGTAAAGCCCTGGGTTAGATATTCTTCATCTCTAACTTTGGTAAACTCAATAACTGTAGCCTGATACATTGACTCTTCTGAATCTATAAGGGCAAGAGCTGAATTATCGTTTGGATTAGAAAGAGAAATGGTCATTCCCCAGAAGCCAGGATCAAGCGGCGGGGCAACATTCCAACGACGACTCGAATGTGAGTCATCCGTCACATAAAAGGCCTTATAGACACCTGGTTCAAGGGTTATTTTCTCGCGTGAGACTCTATTCTTTTTCCCGCCTCCAGCATTTTCGGTATCGCGGTAGTTCAGTTGCCATACACGTTCACGGGTTTCGAGATTGATGATAGTACCAAAATCATATTCCCCATCTCTTCGGGCTTCTCCTAACGCATATATTTCAACCTCAGTTGGCTGGGAAATTTTAAATACTTGTTCGACAAACTCTTCGTCCCGAAGTTCTGTAAAATTTATAAAGGCCTTTTCCTTAATTGCCGTTTGTTTTTCTTCAATTTGATCCAGAGAGAGGGTAAGGCCATTGGTTTTCACCCGCAGATACATTTCATCATACAGATCTTCAAAAAATTTATATTTTTTCTGATCATTGTCATCATCAAACAGGGTATTAAAAAAACCTGAGAAAAAGCCCCTTGAATGCCAGTAATATTCGTCATCATCTGAATCATAACCCGGATAGGTTGAATAGTATACTTCGTACGTTCCAGCAGGAAGATCAAATTCTGCCTCAAAAGTAGCCGTATACCGATCACGATCTTCGGGTTCCGTATCTGACAGTTGCCATACCACTTCACGTGTATCCGCATTTAATATCCATGCATAGGAAAATTTGTAATCATGATAATTACGTCTGGGCGAAATAATTTTTGTTTCAACTGCTACAGACTGGTCGGAACTCAGAACAAATCCCGAGACTTTTATCTCCTCGGAATAGAACTCTGACATATCAATCAGACTGGACTCTTGTGCTATTGAAGAAGACAAAAGAAAAAAGACAAAAGAAAAAAGAAAAGAATTTTTAATATTTTTCATCGAATACCCCACAATTATTATTTATAGGTCCAGGTGCGCTATATAAAGAAAGACGTAAGATAGGGGGAAAATGTTTCAGTTGTGCGGTAATTTTGATATGGTGACAGGTGCCTGAAATTGGAATTAGGAACTGGGAATTTGTAATTTGGAATTGGATGGGAGATAGGGGATAAAAAATTTGGGATATAGAATTGGGTATTAGGAATTAGGAATTGAAAGATTGTGGTTTGGGTTGGGGTTTTGGTATTGGAAATTTTTTAGAATTTAGATATTAGGAATTAGAGATTAAAATAAATGGGGTTGTTATGAAAAATTTTAGAGATTATCCTGTATATGTAATGGCTATTCTGTTAGTTAGCATGATGTGGATGACAGTGAATGCACAGGATTCAGCGAAGGTATTGCAATCACTAAAAGAGGATAATGAAAATCTCAGACACCGGCTGGATGAAATTGAGAAAAGCGTCGATGATATTTTATGGTTTCAACGGGTTGGCAATGTTGCTTTTATTGATAAAGTATACATTTATGGCCCACCTCTCTGGAAAATCAAGAATGAAACGGCGATGGGTGCAAAAAATCCTGTCAAGTTCTGGACTTATGTCTTTATTCCCCGGGACATCGATACCAATAAGAAATATCCTCTTATTGTATTGCCGCATGGGGGCGTTCACAGCAATTTTTCTACTTACTATACACATATTGTAAAAGAATTGATTGCCCAACACTATATCGTTGTCGCTGCAGAATATCGTGGCAGCACAGGGTATGGCAAAGGTCATTATGAGAAAATTGATTACGGTGGTCTTGAAGTGGAAGATGTCTATGCAAGCAGGAACTTTGTGATTGAAAATTACAATTTTGTCGATGAGGATCGCGTGGGAATTATAGGTTGGAGTCATGGTGGTTTGATTTCGCTATTCAACATCTTTGACCATCCTGATGATTACAAAGTAGCATTCGCTGGTGTTCCGGTCAGTGATCTGATTGCCAGAATGGGATATATGACACAGGATTACAGGGAACTCTACTCCGCCGATTATCATATTGGCAAAATTGCCAATGATAATGTAGAAGAGTATAAAAGGAGATCTCCGGCCTGGCAAGCTCATAAATTAAAGACCCCCCTGCTTATCCATACAAACACAAATGATGATGATGTAAATGTCCTCGAGGTTGAACATTTGATTAAATCATTAAAAGCTGAAGGTAAAAAATTTGAGTACGAAATTTATAAGGATGTTCCCGGTGGACATTCATTTGACCGAATGGACACCAAAAAGGCTAAAGAGATCAGGTTAAAAGTTCACAAATTTCTTACACGATACCTAAACCCTCCGCGGCCAATTAAATCTGTTGGTGAAATGGATAAGGCGGCGTATCGGTGATCTACGATTTGGGATGCGGGATACGTGATACGGGATGCGGGATACGGGATTTTGGAAGGCGGATTTTGGATTAAAAACGTGATAGGAAAGGTGGATGCTTGATACTCGATACTGGATGCTGGTCAAATCATGGAAGATTTGATCCCGATATGCCGACGGAGATGGGTTAAAGGGGTTCTCATGGCTAAGTCGAATTAATACATCCCCCTAACCCCCTTTCTAAGGGGGAATAGATTTTGCTTAATCGATAGAAAAAATTCAGTTTTGGCTAATAACAACCTAAACTGCAACAGTCCCTTCCAAGGGGGAATTCGATCTTCGGTTTCATATAGACATTATAATAGGTCAATAAATTATTTTTTTCCTTTATTCATTATTATTAATTCTGCATGCAATATATCGTTTTTTTATCAAAGACAAAGAGGCCTGTCCCGGAACTTATTTGGCCACATTGATTCTTTGGGTAAGAGCGATTATCGAACCTGCTATTAGCAATATGGTTCCAAACCAGAGGATGGACATAAAGGGCTTGGTACTGAATTCAATCATTAATTGCTCACCAATCTGATCGGCAACAATTTTTTCGTCGCCCAAACCAAGGATATCTAATTCTATCATTTTCTTATCAGCATCCATACCTTTGAGGAGCACTTTAACTTCTTTGGCATATTTGCCATGGGTGGGAATCACAGCCGGCTGGCTTGTTCTTCCTTGCGAACCCATGGTAAGAATGGGCACTACCGTATGAGCATGATCACCATCTTTAACATTTAAAACGGCTCCAACATTAAATGAGCTGCCATCATCATGGGGTTTCATCTGAAACGTATTGAAAGTGATCTGCATCCCCTTGTAGTCTTTTGTTTCACCTTTTACAAGGGTTAGACTCCCGCCATGCGCATGATTACCGCCAGCACGGTGCTCTAAAGGAGAGATATAAATATCATTAATAAATCCTGATTTCACATGTGGTTCACGCATCACTTCATTGTTTTTTGTATTGAAAAGACGCGGTGTAGCCGTATAAGAGACACCACTACCTTCCACTTGAATCTCAAGAACATTCTTTCCATCTGCCTTCGGTTTGATTCCTTTGTATGTAACCTGATGTCCCATTATTTCCTCGGTTTTATCCTTGTCCAGAACAATGCGTTGTTCAACAGAATAGTTTCCAGAAATTATGATTGAGATAAAAGCAAGGGCTACACCAAAATGAGAGATTGGACCAGCAATATTTCTCCAGCTAATTTTCCATTGACGGTAAAGCACGATAATATTTGCAAAAAGAGCAAAATAAGACGCCAATACAAAAATTATTTCCCCGATACCCAGATCACCCATTATGACTGTAAAAATTGTAAAAACCACAGCCAAAAAGGCCGGCGCCGCCAATCGCCGAGGTAAAGATTTCAGATCTTTTTCTATCCATAAAAGAAATGGTGTAATTCCAAGTAATATGGCCATGACTATACCCACTGGTAAATTAACCTTATCATAGAAGGAAATATCTACTTGTGAAGGGCTACCCATCAGGCCCGTAATGATCGGTGAAGATGTGCCTAAAAAGGTAAGAAAAGCCGAGGCCGCTAAAACAATCATTGCGCCAAACAAACCATTTTCCCGGTTTAAGGTGTTCAGATCCATCGGTTTGAGGGGAATATCTTTGAGTCTTTTAAAGAAAAATATTAATCCGATCCCGAGCATAACGATCATAAATATGATAAGGTAATTGCTAATTCCAAGATTTTGAAAAGAGTGAACTGAAAAGTCTTCTAAAACGCCGCTTCTGGTTAAGAAAGTGGCATATAAAACCAATACAAAAGAAAGAATCGCAAACATAAAGTTTGTTTTGGCTAGAGATTGATTTCTGCGTTGCACAACTATTCCATGAACCAGGGCAAGTAGAGTAAGCCAGGGGATCAGAGAAGAGTTTTCGACAGGATCCCACCCCCAATAACCTCCCCAACCAAGGGTTTCATAGGCCCAGAAGGCTCCAATGATGATCCCGGCACCAAGTGTAAGCGCGGTGAAAATTGTCCAGGGAAGAGCCTGGTTTAACCAACCATTATAATCCTTTTTCCATAATGCGGCGAGAGCGAGGCTAAATGGAATGGCAATGGCAGCGTAGCCAATAAAAAGAATGGGCGGATGGATAATCATCCAAAAATTTTGAAGCAGTGGATTGAGCCCGGCCCCTTCAGTTGGCACATTGGTCATGGTTACAAAAGGACTTGCTTTTAATAATATGGCTAAAAAGAAAGCCAGAATTAGGTTTAGAAAAACCATAGATTTCGCTTCGTATGTGCCGGATTTCTTTAAAAACAGAAGTCCGAAGAGGGCAATTAACAAAGTCCAGAAGAGAAAAGATCCTTCCTGCCCTGCCCAGAAAGTTGAAAGCAATAAGCCGAAGGATAAATCGCTCGAAGAATATTGATATACATATTTAATCTGAAATTGATGTGTGAGGATGAGATGATACAGGTATACAGAAGCAATGGTTATAGAAATTGTTGTAATATAGTAGCTGAGTCGGGCAAGATCGAGAAAAAACGAAGGTTTTTCCTCCTTTTTACCCTTAACTTCTTTTATATCTTCATTACGGGCTGCTGCTAAATACCCCACCAATGAAACTAAAACGGCCATGAATGCCGCAATTATTGTAAAAGAACCGATGTCCATTCATTCCCCCAAGTTATTTTTTTAACCACTGAGAATACAGAGAACACAGTAATTCTCTACTTTTTCTGTGATTATATAGCAAACCATCTATTTGTTCTAAATTTTTAAAAGTTTTTAATTTACTAAATCTTAACGCCTGTGACAAAAAAGTGTTCAAAAAAAATTATGGGCAGGTAGGGGATGGGGGAGCTGGATTCGGGATTCGGGATACGGGATACGGGATAAGAGATGGGGGATTTGGGATAAAAAATCGGATTCTCGATACTGGATGCTTGATACGGGATACGGGATACGGGATACGAGATACGGGATGATGATTTTGTAATTATTTAGAGGTAATCTATTTCCATCTGGTGGATTTGGTTAATGATTTCTTCAACAGTTTGGCGCAGTTCTTCGCCCATACGTTTATAGTCATCGGGATGTGAATCTTGCATAAAATACACAAGAGCATAATAAATTGGTTTATATACATCCCGTATATTGTACTGATTTTTATGAAAAAGATCATAAAGATAATCAAATTGTTTTTTTGCTATGAGGAGCATCAGGTAGGGTTCTATTCCCATACTAAACCGGGTGATCATATCTTCATTTTCCATAAAATCATTCGCCCGGGATATGCCTTCTTCTATCTGATCATTCCAAATTAGGACCATGGCCCAAACATAGGAATTTGTAACGGTCATGCTTTCCTGATAGGCCTTATTAAGCAAATTGATCGCTTCTTTTTTATTTTCTTTGGTGATAAAATAGAGCCAGGCAAGATTATTCATTGCCTCCACATTGCCGGTATCGATAGCCATTCGAAAATATTTAACTGCCTTATCATATTCCTTTAAGTCAGTTTGGTACAATAAGGCCAGACTATTCATTGCCTCTACATTGCCTTTATCAATGGCCAGTTTAAAATACTGTATGGCTTTGGTGATATTATTTAATTTAAGTTGATACATAAGGGCAAGTCGATATATGGCATTGTTGTTATTCTTATTAAATGCAATCAAATAATATTTTTCAGCTTTTTTGAAATCATGAAATTCAAGTTCGTAAAGACTTGCCAGGTTTGAGATCATTCCATCATACCCTTTTTCAATCGCTTGCAAATAGTACTGTTCTGCTTTTGTAAATTCTCTGAGATGTAATTCGTAGAGGAATCCGGTCATGGCGAGAACAAAGCCTGTTTTGTTGCGAATTTCGAGGAGATTTTTTAGGGCCTGGCTATAATTCTTCTCTGTATAAAAAAGAGCAAAAGTATTATAGAGCTCTTTGTCGGATTTTGAAAGCTCATTTAGTAGTTCTTTATTCTTTTCAGTAAGGAGTTTACGGGTTTCTTTAATCATTATATATTGAAGATCTTCAGGGATATCCGTGTGTGAGAGTGCCTGCGTCATAAAAAGGGCATGTTTTTCATAGATATCTCCTTTTTGTAACGCTTGTATATGTCGTTCCGCACGTAAGATCAATTCTTCACGGTTACACCAATTCTGTAGAAACCGGACCAGCCATAGTACCTTGTTTCGTTCGCGTCTTCGCCCATAGCGCATCAGATACCATATATTGAAAAAACGTTCATTGATCTGATAAAAATGATTTTTAATATTGGTTCGAATTTTCGAGACAATTCGGTTGAATTCTAATTGTTTTAACTGGGCAGATACCGCTTTGCTCTCCATTCGAGTAATTCGGGCGATTTCTTTTACACCTACAGCATCCCAATTCATGGCAATGGCGTGTACAATCTCCTGTTGCTGTGGTGATAAATCATCCATGCGATGTTTATATAGAGGTGTTACCCGATCGAGAATGGTTTCCAGATCACGGAAGGAATCTCCGGATTCATTATCAACAAATATTTCGAAAAGGAGGACAATGGTTCTGGGGACGCCACTCGTAAGTCGACGCAGGGCCTCAATTCTGCCGGATTCATGTACTACGATATCATTTATGGAGATGGTATCATAGTTTTTGCCAAGATTTAAAAGTAAATCTACTGTTTCTGATTGGTTCAAACCCTCGAGCTGAATTATTTTAAAGAGTTCATAAATAGGTTGTGTATATTCCTGTTTGTAATCCAGGACCACAGACGAGCCCCCAATGATACGGAAATCAGTTTCATGTGTGAGCAAATATTCAAGCCTATGGTGTTCCCTGGGTTGAAATTTGCCAAGCATATCCCCAAAGTTATCGATAAAGAGGATTAATTTTTTATGTTGTTTCCGTAAACCTTTTTTTAGCAAATCATAACAGATTTTTTCATAATCTTTCTCTTCAATGTAGCGCTGCATTTCATCAAAAAGCCCTTCAAATCCTTCCTCCAGCTCTTCTTCAAGATAGATGGCAATATTTTCCCATAGTTTATATAAAGTTCTGATATTATATTGCTCTTCATCAAAACGAATTGCCAGCAGCCAGTTTTTATGTTTTTCAGACTTACTTATCTCATAATAGAGCCTGAGAAGCAAGGTTGTTTTTCCACTTCCCCGCTGACCCTGTACAATAAAATGGCGCGGTGGTTCTTTCATGTCATCCTGACTAATCGTAGAGTAGATTTCTTCGAATTCCCTTTTTCGCACCACAAAGTTATTTATTAACTCTTCCCGGGTTTGATTTGCCGGATTGTATATATTAAGAAAATGATGGTGGTTTGGCGAAGTATTTGGGGAATTGCGCACAACCCTGGAAGGCCCACTTCTACCGACTTCTAAGGTTTCATGATTGGTAAAATCAGCAGGATTATTAAAGGCGAAAAAGTTCATATTACCAGACCTTCTCGGCATGTATATTGTAAATGGGCTAATGTATAAACAACGAATTACATCATAAGATAATAAATTAGAGGATGAGAAGGTAAAATTTATTTACCTCTTTCCAACCCTCTCCTAATGAAGAGGGAGAAATAGGAAACCCCGAGGCAAAGCCTCGAGGAATTCTACAGATTAATAGAAAGAATCTCTAAAGTTTTCATAATCACTAATGACAAGACGGCTTCCTTGTTTATGCAAATATCCATTTTCAGTGAGCCAGTTTATGGCTCTTGAAATTGTTTCACGACTGGTGCCAACCATATTGGCGAGGTCCCGATGCGGGGGGAGACGTGTTATTTCCACTTTTCCCATATTTATCTTCCCTACTTCATCCGCGAAGCGGAGAATAGTGCTGGCAACTTTTCCAGTGGCGGACTGCAGAGACATGCTTTTTATTTGCGCATCTCTTTCTCTGATCCGCTGCGTCATATCACGCAAGAGATTTAATGTTAACTTAGGACATTCCTGAAATATATGGAGATAATCAGTGCGGCTAATATAAAGAAGCGTGGTATCTTCAACTGCAACAGCATTGTTAGTTCTTACCTCATCATCCAGTATCGATAACTCACCAAGCACATCACCTTCACCGAGGAATGAAAGAATAAACTCTCTTCCCTCTTCTGTAATGCGCGTTAACTTTACCAGACCTTTTAGGATAAGATATAGCCGTGTATCCGGTTCATCTTCAAAAAGAACCATTTGATTCTTTTTGAAATCCTGCCTTACGACTACAGAAAGAATATTTTTTAACTGATATTCGGCAAGTCCATCAAAAAGACCGACATACCTGATATCCGACAGATCCATAAAACCCCCATAATTCCTCCCCTAACTTGCATAAGCAAGTCCCCTAAATATTTCCATTTTCAACAATTAAAAGAGCAGCACCAGGAAGTGGAGCATGGTCTGAAAGTCAAGTCTAATCAAAGAAGAAAATTCTGTTCAAGCACCGCAGTGACTTCCCACTGATGCGAATATACTTGACAAAATATATTTTGTCAAGTATATGACAATAATATTTTTGTCATATATTGAGGATTTAAACGGTGGGTTAAATTAATTGTTCCCTGGATGTATCTTTTTGTGTAAGGTATCATCAAAGATATAAATGCAAATAAAAAACACTTGATATATGGAGGAAATATGCCAGAAGAATTAACGAAAACCACATTCTTGGAAAAAGTATTTAATTTTGAAGAAAACAAAGATTGGAAATATGAAGGCGAGTTGCCTGCAATAATTGATTTTTGGGCTGAATGGTGTGGACCTTGCCGTATGGTTGCACCTGTTCTTGAAGAATTGTCCACAGAATATGAAGGAAAAATTAATATTTACAAGGTCAATACTGAGAATGAACAGGAATTAGCCGGTGCATTTGGTATCCGCAGTATCCCTTCGCTATTATTTATTCCTGTGGGGGAACAACCGCAGATGGCTGCTGGGGCTCTTCCAAAAGATGCTTTTGTAAAAATCATTGACGAAGTTTTAAAAGTTCCGCCGGCTGAGAGCAACTAACATAATCTATATTTTCTTTATATCGGGGCAGATGGTGGTTATCGTCTGCCCTTTTTTTATCCGTGAATTTGATCCACGAATTAGATCCACGAATTACGCTCGTAAAACGAGCCAGGCCCAATTTATACTAATTTCACGAATTATATTTTTGACAGGATAATAGGATTTACAGGGTTTACAGGGTTTCTTCTTTTATTAATAAATTGTCCTGACTTGACTTCGTGTTTACAATTTAATTAAAAAAATACTTATGAAGTAAGAATAATCCACCAATGACTCTCAACATCCCCTTTTCCAAGGAGGAGACAGGCCCGTATTACGGGATGAGCGGATCCACCTTCCGGTGTGATAATTAGTGGATAAAATTTTTGCACTTGCTTTAAATTTATATTTGCAATATTATAAGCACACAAATTGTCATCTAATTACTTAAATTTGCCTATGTCTAAAAAAATTATTGCCGTTCATGGATTGGGGAACAAACCTCCCGTCACTGTTATGGAGGAATGGTGGCTGCAATCGATTCAGGATGGCTTTAAGTCATTGCGTTACCCGACCTCCTGGTTAAATTTTGAATTAGTATACTGGGCTCATTTTATCCATGCGCACCCCCTGGATCCAGCTGAACTGGATAAAAATCATCCCTTATTTATAGAAGAACCTTATACCTCTGCGGGCTTAATCACACGTGGCCAAAGGGAACCATTTCAAAAAAAGATTCGGGATTATATAGAAAAACAACTTGACAAAGTTCTATTGAATGAAGATCTGACCATAAATTTTTCTAAGATTTCTGACTTTATTATCCACCATTTTTTTCATGATTTGGAGATATATTATGGATCTGTAACAAATAAAGGCTCTAATCCTCCTGCTATTCCTGATTATCGTGCCCGCGACGCTATCCGTTATCACCTGGCGGATATATTAAGGAAAAATCAAAAAAATGAAATATTGCTTATCGGTCATTCAATGGGATCGATAATCGCCTATGATGTATTGACTCAAATTGTCCCAGAAATACCTATCCATACCTTCGTTACCTGTGGATCGCCACTAGGCATTCCAGTCATCATGCACAAATTTCGATTAGAGCAAAACATACCGGAGACGCAAGTGCAACTCACTGTTCCGGAAAATATCCGCAGCAGCTGGTATAATCTTTCAGATCTTCACGATCGCGTTGCCCTCAATTATGATCTGGCAGATGATTATGCACCCAACTCCCATGGGATTGGAGTCACCGATATTCAAGTCACGAACACTTATGAAATAAATGGCGAAAAAAATCCACATAAAGCCTATGGTTATCTGAGAACACCGGAAATCGCTGATATTCTATACAGTTTTCTCTGTCTGGACCGTTCGCGGTTTATGATTTGGTTGATGGAAAGAATGGAATGGCTTTTGAAGAGATGGCGTCCAAAAGAGATATAGATGGTTCTCCCTTATATTGTGTTTCACGCAGCGACGCAGCGGCGCAGAGAAAAAATATGGGTTTTGATTTTGCTTACCTTAAATCTTAAATTAAAAACCATAGATTGTAATCAAACAAGATCAAATTAATAGAATAGATCTTCCTTTGTGAACTTAGTGAATTCTTTGTGTGCTTGGTGTTTATCTTTTTTCTCTCGCAGCGACGCAGCGGCGCAGAGAAAAAATATTAGGGTTTTAGATTTTGCTTACCATAAATCTTAAATTAAAACCATAGATCTTTTATTTGCGAACGTTGTGGTTATCTTTTAATTCATGCAGAGGGGTGAGAGAAGAAGGAAAATAAATAAGGTAATAATTAACCATATTTTAAGATGGGAAAAAATATGAATCGAAATGAAATGGTGGCCCGGATGTCAGATCCGGGAATTCTGTGGGATTTTATTATCATTGGTGGTGGAGCAACCGGTGTTGGAACCGCCATTGAAGGTGCTTCCAGAGGATATAATGTTCTGCTTCTAGAGCAGGATGATTTTAGCAAGGGTACTTCCAGCAGAAGCACAAAGTTAATTCATGGAGGTGTACGCTATCTTCAACAGGGAAATATATCCCTTGTTCTGGAAGCCTTGAAGGAGCGGGGTTTATTAGGCAGGAATGCCCCGCACCTTGTAAAGAATCTACCTTTTGTTGTTCCCAGTTATGATTGGTGGGAGGGACCCTTTTACGGAATTGGATTAAAATTGTATGATTTATTGGCAGGAAAAGAGGGCTTTGGCGAATCAAAACTTTTATCAAAGGAAAAGACATTAGAATTGATACCGACCATCGAAACAGAAGGTTTGAGAGGAGGTGTGATTTACCATGATGGTCAATTTGATGATTCGCGATTGGTCATAAACATGGCCGAAACTGCTGTTGAACAGGGTGCGGCCGTATTAAATTATACAAAAGCTGTAGGATTGATTAAAAAAGGAGATTTTATAAAAGGGGTTGTAGCTCACGATATTGAAAATGACAAAGAATATACACTTAATTCCAGAGTTGTAATTAACGCAACCGGCGTTTTCACTGATCATGTACGCAAACTTGCGGATCCCGATATAAAACCAATGATTGTTCCCAGCCAGGGTGTCCATATCGTCTTAGACAAGTCATTTCTTCCAGGTGAGACAGCGATCATGATACCACAAACTGATGATGGGCGTGTGTTGTTTGCTATTCCCTGGCATAACCGTGTGGTGGTTGGAACAACTGATACCCCCATATCGGATATATCATTGGAGCCAAGACCTTTAAAGGAAGAAATTGATTTTTTAATTTCTCACGCTGCCCGATACCTTTCCAAAGACCCTACCCATTCAGACATACGTAGTGCTTTTGCAGGAATAAGACCCTTGGTTAAGCAAGGAAATGCTGAAAACACATCTGAATTGTCTCGTGATCACACCTTGCATATTTCACCCTCGGGTCTATTAACTATTGCAGGCGGTAAATGGACAACCTACCGACGGATGGCCGAAGACACCATCGATCATGCTGTTGTACTTGGTGATTTAGAATTTAATCCTTCGGCAACGGCAAATCTAAATATTCATGGCCATCACCAAAATCCGGAGGTTTTTGAATCGTTAGCTGATTATGGCTCGGACGCCCTTGAAATTAAGCATATCCTGAAAGAGAAAAAGGTTTATAGCGATGTTGTCCATTCCAAGAGCAAGACAATAATCGGAGAAATAGTCTGGGCGGCGCGGAATGAGATGGCACGAACTGTAGAAGATTTTTTATCTCGCAGGACACGCAATATTTTATTGGATGCAAAAACCAGCATTGAAATGGCACCATTGGTGGCTAAATATCTAGCCAAGGAGTTAAAAAAGAACACGTCCTGGGAAAAAGAACAAGTGGAAAATTATACAAAAGTGGCGGAAGGGTATTTGGCGGAGTGAGGGGGGGGGATACGAGATATTAGATATGGGATAGCAGATTTGGGATGAGGGATACGGGATGCGGGATATGTGATGTGAGATACCGGATGTGGAATTGGGAATTGAGAATTCATAGCAAAACTTAATTAGTAGTTCCTAATTACGAATTACAAATCTCTAATTCCATCTATTAATTCATGCACATTTCATTACTATTTCCATTATTTTATTTTTTATGCAATAAAAGTGAGAAAAAACACGTATTAGATATTATAATATATATATCTACTATGATTGGAAATCCTCTAAAGGTGCTGATTTGTGGGCGTGTCATTGGTTTTTTGGGGAGTTTGTTTGTTTCATATAAAAATAAATTCATTTTTTTTCGAAAAAATGACATTGGTCACAGATTTTTGGGCATAAAGTTTAGTATATTTGCGTTCATATGTTCAGCAAGGGGACATCCAACCAAATTTGGAACAATATTATATTTAAATAGTTGTTTTAATTAATGATGTTTTTATTAATTAGTGGAGAGTAATACGTGTCGGATTTTAGTGTCAGTAGTAATCAAACATTGGAGAACTACTTTCGGGAGATCAGTGAATATTCACTGTTGTCAGCGGAAGACGAAGTTGAATTAGCCCAAAAAATTAAACAGGGGGACCAGAGGGCTTTAAACAGACTGGTCAACGCAAATTTACGTTTTGTGGTAAGTGTTGCTAAATCATACCAGAACCATGGGCTATCGCTCGAAGACCTCATAAATGAGGGTAACCTGGGATTGATGAAGGCCGCCTACCGCTTTGATGAAACCAGAGGGTTTAAGTTTATATCTTACGCCGTCTGGTGGATTAGACAATCTATATTGCAAGCAATTGCAGAAAAGACCCGTCTTGTTCGTTTACCTTTAAATCGTGTTGGTACATTAACCAAGATAGGAAAGGTTTACAGTGCTTTAGAACAGGAATTTGAACGTGCGCCCACGCCGTCGGAAATCGCAGATGTATTAGATTTGGACTCTGAGGAAGTCGGAGATACCATCAAAAAAGCTGCCCATTCCGTCTCAATGGATTCGCCACTCGGTTCTAACAGCAAAAACAATCGTCTGGTTGATATCATTCAAAATAATCAGGAACCCGATCCGGATACTGATATCATGGAAGAATCTCTTTCTGAAGATGTGAAGTATATTTTAAATTCTTTACCACATCGCGAAGCAACGATTCTTAAATTGTATTTTGGCCTTGATGGCGAAAGACCCCATACATTGGAAGAGGTTGGTGTGAAGTTTAAACTGACCCGTGAGCGTGTTCGTCAGATCAAGGAAAAAGCAATTGAAAAGTTGCGTCATAGTTCCAGGAAAGAATCCCTGATGCAATATTTAGGATAAATTCTTTGTAAAAATGATTTAAAAAAACCCCGGAACTTCCGGGGTTTTTTTTTGCTCTTTTATATTTCACGCAGCGACGCAGCGCCGCAGAGAAAAAATATCAGGGTTTTAGATTTTGCTTACCTTAAATCTTAAATTAAAAACCATAGATTGTAATCAAACGAGATCCAATTAATAGATTAAATCTTTTCTTTGTGGACTTTGTGCCTACTTTGAGAACTTTGTGGTAAATCTTTTATCTTTTTCTCTCGCAGAGACGCGGAGGCGCAGAGAAAAAATATCAGGGTTTTAGATTTTGCTTACCTTAAATCTTAAATTAAAACCATAGATTGTAATCAAACGAGATCTAATTAATAGATTAAATCTTTTCTTTGTGGACTTTGTGCCTTCTTTGCGAACTTTGTGGTAAATCTTTTATCTTTTTCTACTCGCAGAGACTCGGAGGCGCAGAGAAAAATATTAGGGTTTTAATTTTGCTTACCTTAAATCTTCAAATTAAAAACCATAGATCTTTTCTTTGTGGACTTTGTGTTTATCTTTTTTTTAAGCCGTGCAATGATTTACTTGTTGAGGGTTTGGAAGTTAAAGTATGATAGTGAAATTGTGGCAAGATATTGTTGAATCTATAAAAGGATCGGAACGGGATTTTACCACGGGAAGTATCGGCAGGGCTATTCTGCTACTATCAATTCCGATGGTGCTAGAGATGTTGATGGAATCCGTTTTCGCAGTGGTTGATATCTTTTTTGTCTCACAACTTGGTGCGGAGGCCGTGGCAACAGTTGGGTTGACGGAGTCGATGCTGACAATGGTATATGCCATTTCCATCGGATTGAGTATGGCCACCACAGCAATTGTATCACGCAGAATTGGGGAGAAAAATCCTGAAGGCGCTGCGGTCGCAACTGTGCAGGCCATTCTAACGGGCGTTCTTGTTTCGATTATCATCGCATTTGCCGGAATATTTTATGCCTCAGATTTATTAAGGCTGATGGGTGCCTCTGAAGAAGTGATAGCATCCGGATATCTTTTTACCGGTATTATGCTGGGCAGTAATGTCGTTATTATGCTGCTATTTATCATCAATGCTGTTTTCCGCGGTGCAGGAGACGCAGCCTATGCAATGAGAATTCTATGGATAGCAAATCTTATAAATATCGTTTTAGACCCTTGTCTGATTCTTGGCCTTGGTCCATTTCCGGAACTCGGCGTCACGGGTGCAGCTGTGGCTACTGCCATAGGTAGAGGTACGGGTGTATTGTTTCAGTTTATGCTCCTCTTTAGACGAAATGGCCGTATAAAAATTTACAAGGAACAAATAAAAGTCGATTTTGGGGTAATGAAACGACTTCTACGACTCTCTCTGGGAGGGATCGGACAATTTTTGATTGCAACTTCCAGTTGGGTTGGACTTATGCGTATAATGGCTGTTTTTGGAAGTGAAGCCCTGGCAGGCTATACGATTGCGATCCGGATCATTGTATTCTCGATTTTGCCTTCCTGGGGAATGAGTAATGCTGCCTCTACCCTTGTGGGCCAGAATCTTGGAGCGAAGAAACCAGACCGGGCAGAAAAGTCTGTTTGGATATCTGCTTTTATAAATATGATCTTTTTGTGTTTAATCGCAATTATTTTTATCATTTACCCGGATTTTCTGATTCGTTTCTTCACTGATGAACCAAAGGTTGTGGCCATCGGTGCACAATGTCTAAGATTCCTGAGTTATGGGTATGCCTTTTATGCTTTTGGGATGGTGATGACCCAGGCCTTTAATGGTGCCGGTGACACCATGACACCAACGGTGTTGAATTTTATCTGTTTCTGGATGATTGAAATCCCGTTGGCCTATTATTTAGCATTGGTTCTCGGCTTGGAAGAGAGGGGTGTATTTCTTTCGATTATTGTATCTGAGTCGATGCTGGGTGTGCTTGGCATTGCTGTCTTCAGACGGGGGCGGTGGAAGTTGCGGGAGGTTTAATGGATTATCCACTAATTACACAAATTTGAACGAATTTCACGAATTTCACGAATTTCACGAATTTTATTCTTTATATTATTTATTCTTTGTGATCTTTGTGTTTATCTTTTTGTCTCTCGCATCCCCACAATAGCGTCGACATCCTGTCGACTTGTCCGCCAAAGGACGGATCTTCGACAGGGATTAATTCTTCCAAGATTTAAGAGGCGCGGAGGCGCAGAGGAAAAATATTAGGGTTTTAGATTTTGCTTACCCAATTTCTTACTTTAAAATTATAGATCATAATCAAGCGAGATCCAATTAATAGAATAGATCTTTTCTTTGTGGACTTTGTGACGTCTTTGTGTGCTTGGTGTTTATCTTTTGTCTCTCGCAGAGACGCAGAGGCGCAGAGGAAAAATATTAGGGTTTTAGATTTTGCTTTCCCTAATATCTTAGTTTAAAATTATAGATCATAATCAAGCGAGATCCAATTAATAGAATAGATCTTTTCTTTGTGGACTTTGTGACGTCTTTGTGTGCTTGGTGTTTATCTTTTGTCTCTCGCAGAGACGCAGAGGCGCAGAGGAAAAATATTAGGGTTTTAGATTTTGCTTTCCCAATTTCTTACTTTAAAATTATAGATCTTAAGCAAGCGAGATTCAATTAGTAGATTAAATCTTTTCTTTGTGGACTTTGTGACTTCTTTGTGTTCTTTGTGTTTATCTTTTTGTCTCTCGCAGAGACGCAGAGGCGCAGAGGAAAAATATTAGGGTTTTAGATTTTGCTTTCCCAATTTCTTACTTTAAAATTATAGATCTTAAGCAAGCGAGATTCAATTAGTAGATTAAATCTTTTCTTTGTGGACTTTGTGACTTCTTTGTGTTCTTTGTGTTTATCTTTTTGTCTCTCGCGGAGGCGTCAATAATAAAAGATAATTAATACAAAACATGAACAGCATTTTAGGTAGTTGAATCATTGTAATAGTATATTTGAATATTATGTGAAGGTGAAGTAATATTATTTCTGAAAATAAAAAGAATTAGGAAGAAAAATGAAATATTTTAGAATTTTAGTGGTGATAATGATTAGTCTGAATTTATATCACTGTTCGGATGTATTGAAGATTCTGAACCAGAGTGGTATAAAAAAACCCATTGTAAAAGTAAGTAACGCAAAGCTTTCCAGTTTATCTTTTGATCAGGCTGATCTGCTCTTCGATATCGAGATCAACAATCCAAACGCTGCTGGGATTAGTTTAGCCGGATTCGATTATGATCTGTTATTGAACAAGCAGTCTTTTTTAAAAGGTGATCAGAAAAAGGAAATGGAAATTAAAGCACAGGGAAATGCCACTGTGCAAATACCCTTAACTTTAGATTTCATGAATATCTATAAAACGTATCAAAGTTTAAAAACTGAAGACGAAGTGGGATATACTCTAAACACCGGTCTGTCATTTAATTTGCCAATTCTGGGTCCTGTCCGCGTTCCGGTGAGTACATCCGGTAAGGTTCCAATGGTTAAACTTCCGGCAATTAGTTTAGCATCTATTAAACTATCCAAGTTAACATTTACGGGAGCCGAATTTGACCTGGCCATCGGTATTGATAATCCGAATAGCTGGGGTCTTATCGTTAATGCCTTACAATATGGGTTAAACATAAACGGCAGTGATTGGATATCCGGTCAGACCAAAGATAAGATCACTTTGGCCAGCAAAGGTAAAGATACTGTTCACCTGCCCTTTTCGATCAGTTTTTTAAAATTAGGAACATCGGTTTATAATGTGGTTGCGAATGGACAAGGATTAAATTATCGGTTAAGCGGTCAGGGAAATTTATCGAGTACCCTGGATTTATTGGGTGATTTTAATTTGCCTTTTGATCTGAGCGGGAAGGTGGATCTGGCGAAATAGGACTCTTTTTTCTTTAGCGATGGGGTGCTTTGTCCACGAATTACTCCCGTGGAACGGGACAAGTCGAATTTTGACGAATTTCACGAATTCTCAAATTATGAGGTTTTTATCTCACGCAGCGACGCAGAGAGAAAATATTAGGGTTTTAGATCTTGCTTCGCCTATATCTTAATTTAAAATTATAGATCTTTAGTAAGCGAGATTCAATTAGTAGATTAAATCTTTTCTTTGTGGACTTTGTGTCTACTTTGTGTGCTTGGTGTTTATCTTTTTGTCTCGCGCAGCGACGCAGCGACGCAGAGAATAAATATTAGGGTTTTAAATTTTGCTTATCATAAATCTTGATTTAGAATCATAGATCTTAACCAAGCAAGATTCAGTTAATAGAATAGTTCTTTTCTTTGTGGACTTTGTGTCTACTTTGTGTGCTTGGTGTTTATCTTTTATTTTTTATAGTATCGACGAAGATACAAATGGAAGACATTAGCAAATTTTATTTAGATTAATCCAAGGGGCTGTGGACGGCAAGGGGACCGCGGTTGAGGACATGGGTGTAAATCATGGTTGTGCGCAGATCTTTATGGCCAAGAAGTTCCTGAACGGTTCGGATATCACTTCCATTTTCGAGTAGATGGGTAGCGAAACTATGTCTGAGGGTGTGACAGCTGGCCGGTTTTGCAATCTCCGATTTCCTGACGGCCTTACGTACTTCTTTCTGGACCATGTTTTCTGATACGTGATGTCTGCGGGTTTTTCCACTTCTGGGATCGACAGAGAGTTGTGATGCGGGAAAGACATACTGCCATTGCCAGGATTTTTCTGCATTTTTATATTTTTTATCCAGCGCATAGGGAAGGAAAACTGAACCATAGCCATCTTGCAGGTCTTGTTTATGGATAATCTTCACTTTATTTATTTGTAGTTTAAGGGGTGTTGCGATTTTATCTGGTAACACCGTCATACGATCCTTACTGCCCTTTCCCTCCCGCACATTGATAGCTTTGTATCTAAAATCCGCATCTTTGATGCGTAATCGCACACATTCTATCAGGCGCAATCCGGATCCATACATCAATCCAGCCATTAATTTATATACCCCATTCAAATTTGATAACACCTGGTCAACTTCCTGACGGGAAAGAACCACGGGCATTTTCTGGGACCTTTTTGCACGAATATAATTACCAATATCTCCAATATCCCTTTCGAGAAATTCGCGGTACATAAACATGATGGCATTGAGGGCCTGGTTCTGGGTAGAGGCAGCGACATTTGATTTCACCGCCAGATAGGTAAGGTATTGGTTTATTTCCCGGGCATTCATTGTGACCGGATGTCGTTTGTTGTGGAAGAGGATAAAACGTTTTATCCAATTAAGATAAGCTTGTTCCGTACGCAGGCTGAGGTGCCGTGCACGGATAAAATCACGCATTTGATCGAGAAATTTTTTGCTTGACATGGCAGTGGTATTTCCTATATTAATTATAAATATTCCCTCTGATGAGGAATAGTTGCAAAGATCGTTCCATTTTTAAAAAGGACAATTTTAAACCTATTTTTGTAAAATCGGGGACAGATAATTTTTCAAGTATAAAAGGGGCAAATGTGAAGTATTATTCACATGATGTGAAGTATCGTTCACATATGGTGACAAATTGTCAAACGATTATTCTTGCGTATTTTTTTGATTTTATTAGGGTTATAGCACAATATTGATGATGGCATGAAAGTTGTGATATAAATGATTGTAGCTTACCTGGCAGCGCTATGATTGGCGGCTATAAAAGGAGTATTATGTAGGGGAATCTTTTACCGCCTATTATGAGTAATCACGACACCCTGTCTCAACAAATTATGGTGAACCATTCACCATATGAACTTGGACAAGTCATTAATTAGATTGTATATATAAAAATTATTTTTTTTATTTTATTGTGAATTTCATCACCAATTTTATAATTATTATGATTACTTTTAATAGTTAATCATATGTTAGACGCACCGAGAATAAAAATGAGTCGTAAAAAAAGAACCAACTCAGATCTTTAAAAATATTCTTGGGCATTTGATTTATGAAATGGACATGTTAATCAATGTTTCGAGTGGTTTATCTTCTGGAGTATTTGGACACAGTGTTGTTAATAATGCTTTAATTGAATCCTTTGCCCTTCATGTAAGAAATCTTATCGATTTTCTTTGGTCAGTCAAACCAAAAAATGATCATGTAATCGCCGAAGATTTTTTTAAACAAAGTCAGAATGGTTGACTATTTGCCCAAATATACCTGACAATTTATCTAATGCACAAAAAGAGCCCATAAAGAAATAACTCATCTTTCCTATGACAGAATTCAAGTAAAACCTGAAAAAAAAATTTGGCATTTTATTGATATTACTAAGCGAATTCAAAAAGTTTTTGAATTATTCATAAAAAATATATGATCAGGAATTTAAAGATTATATTGTAAATAAAAATGCGTCTAACAATGCGCTGTAGCGGACGCCTAAACACGTGGCATGCGAAAGTGAGTTGCCAAAAATCGGCGCCACTAAGCGCCAGCCGTTAGCCAGCGAGATAGAAAGGTGTTCAAATGAAAAGTTCAACAAGAGTTATATTATTCATCGTATTTCTGTTTTACAGCGACATTACCTTAAAAAGTGATGTGCTAAATGTTCCCATCCCTTTATACCCTACCATCCAGTCAGCCATTGACAGCACTTTAAACGGAGATACCGTTCTGGTGGCTCCCGGTACCTATTATGAGAACCTTAAGGTGGATGGCAAATATCTTGTTCTCACTTCTGAATTCATGTTCAGTAACGACACGAGTGATATTTCTAATACTATTATCGATGGCAAGGAATGGGATCTGTGCTCAAAATTGTAAATGTACGTTGACTCAACCTTTCAATTATATTGGTCTTACCTTATCAAATGGTGCCAGATGTACCGCAGGTGGATAGTTTTAAATGAATCAAGGGCAATTATTCAACATACCCGGATAATAAACAATGAAGTTTATATTCCTGGTGGGGGTATCCATTGCCGAAAGTCTGACTTATTACTAGATAATGTTCTTATTGCAAACAATAAAGGCATAAGTGGTCCTGCTGAAGGATTTCCCAGTGGCGGTGGATTATTTATCGTTGATTAGTCATATGTGACTGCTCTAAACACAATTATCGAATCAAATTATGCTCGTGGAGGTGGCGGTGGTATTATCTGTATTTGGTTCTACAGGTTGAATCTGCAAAATGTTGAAATAAAACAAATATATCTTTTTACTTGGAGGTGGTCTTTTTATTGGACGCGATTCAACCAAAGTATATATGGATAATGTCAGAATAAATGACAATATGTGTGACAATTCAGGTGGGGAGGTATTTGTTGTGGTGAAGGGGAAATGTTAGTTCATCTTGCAAATGTGAGTATCTTCAACAATAAAATAAAACGTCATACGGGCGGTGGTATATTTTGTGAATCACCGACAAGTCTATCATTTTCTGAAGAAAAACCATCGAGCATTTATTTCAACAAGGCCCATGAAGGCGGCGCAGATATTGCCATGGCCAATGATGAAATGGATATTTGAGGCAAAATTGGATAGTTTTACGTGTTTCTGAGCCCAGCCAGTTTCATTTCTATCCGTTGGAAAAATTTAATTTAACTGTTCAGAATCCCATTTTTGAGAGCGTCGATGCCCATCTTTATGTATCTGCCGATGGTTCGGATGAAAATTCAGGTACTTCACCTTCAGACGCACTCAGGTCTATAAACAAAGCAATTCTATGTACTTCAACTGATAACAGCAAACAAAGATATATATATGTGGCACCCGGTCTATATTCTGACTCATTAACTGGGGAAGATTTACCACTATTTGGTCGCAATTATTTATCAGTTATCGGGGATAAAGAAGAGACAACACTATTAGATGGAGAAGACAAGAATCAACTGTGGCAGTTTTCTCGTATTAGAAATTTTAAAATTAAAAATATTACCTTACAAAATGGCAATGATTCTGGAGGAGGGGGGATTTATAGTGAAGGGGGGCACCTCATTGACCTTGAAAATCTGGTTGTTAGAAATAATCACGGTGGTCATTCAGGTGCCATATCTCTTAATATTGCATATCCCCCAAATCATTACCAGTTAAAAAATGTATTAATTTATGGGAACTCTCCAAACTCAAATTCTAAGATATCTGCGGGTATGTATATATACGGTTTGGACGCGGACTTAATAAATGTTACTATTGCAGATAATTACTATAATGCTTCATCAGATCATATCGGTGGATTATGTGTTTTAGGTCATGCAGAGGTAAATGTCGTTAATTCTATAATAAGAGGCAATGGGGAAAAATCAATATTATGCAAATGGGGCTTTAACACCTATCCCTCTGTAACTATAGGCTGGTCGAATATTGAATTCGGTGAAGATGGTATCGTCAAGGATGGGACAACCACCATAAATTGGCTGGAAGGTAATATAGATGAAGATCCTCTATTTGTCGGCGGTGAACTATTTGATTATCATTTAAAACCAGAATCTCCTTGTATTGATGCTGGTACGGCCTTTCTGAATTTGATGGAGACACAATCGTCAATTTACTACCAGAAGAATATGATGGCTTGCCCCTGATATGGGTGCCTTTGGGATCAATCCAGTAAATTTTATTAAAAATGAAATTTCTTTCCTTCTCAATTTAAACTTTATCAAAACTATCCCAATCCATTTAATAATAGCACAACCATTTACTATCAGCTGGCAAAATCAGGAAGGATTAATCTTTCTATATATGATATTACTGGACAATTGGTACAGGTATTGGAAAATAGGAAGAAATTGGCAAATAAATATAGAATTAATCTGGGATGCAAGTCGTTTCCTTCGGGAATTTATTTTATGCAGTTGTTTACAGAAAATCATACAGCAGTTCGAAAAATGTTGTTGGTAAAATAGTCACTGGCTAACCATCTGCTCAACAGGACGCTTAAAGCTGTAGCATGAATTTAAATTTTGGTGAAACTCGCGCCTGTTAGCAGTGACCGTTAGACAGCAGACTAAATATGAAAGAGGAATACAGTATGTCAAATGAATATCTAAAAGGAGCAATCATAGGAGTTGTTGAGAATCAGATTAAATCCTTAGATCCACCAGAAACAAAAAAAACATTTGAGAGACTTCTAAAACTAGGTTATTCTGAAGATAAATCAAAAGAATTAATTGGAGTTGTTGTTTCATCTGAAATATTCGATGTAATGAAGCAACAAAAACCATTTAATAAGGATAGGTTTGTTAAAGCACTTAATAAGCTACCTGATCTTCCATTTTAAAAATATTATCGCTGTGGAAAACGGTAAATAATGATATTTTAATAAGAATTGCTGTCTAACAATAGCATCAAGTGGACCGGAAAACGCGTGGGAACCATCCCTAGTGTTCTGTGGCTTATGAAATATTGTGGCCGGCCACTTATGCCTCACCGTTATGTGTAAGCAGAACTGCTGTAAAGTAAAAACAGAGATTGAATCTTACGCTAAATAAGGATAATAGTTGTGAAATTATGTACAGGAATTAGAATTTTTACCGCATTATTTTTAATAACTTTAATGGGGTGCTCAACTAACGACTGGAAAACCGGTATTGTTGAAGAACAGTTTATTTATGACACTGCTTCATTTCCTTCGTGTCATGCTTCAACCATTGCAAATACACCAGAGGGGTTGGTGGCAGCCTGGTTTGGTGGTACACGTGAACGAGATCCGGATGTATGTATTTATGTTAGCAGAAAAATTGATAAAAGATGGACAGAACCTGAATTGGCCGCTGATGGTGTTGTGAATGACACCCTTCGATTTCATACCTGGAATCCTGTTTTGTTCCAAATTCCTGATGGAGATTTAATGCTATTTTATAAGACGACCAATTCTGAGGGAAAGAGGTTGGGCATGTTAAAACGGTCAGGGGATCATGGAAAAACCTGGAGCGAGGCCGTAAAATTACCTGATGGATTAATTGGTCCGGAGAAAAACAAACCCATATTACTTGATGATGGCACACTTATCTGCCCATCATCTTCTCGTGAAATGGGTTGGTGTGTATCTTTTAACATCACCAATGATTTTGGAAAAACATGGGAAAAGGTTGGGCCAATTAATAGTGATAATAATTACGCTGCGATTCAGGCCACTATTCTTGTTCATGAAAATGGGCATTTGCAAATTCTATGTAGAAGTAAAAATTCAGTAATTGCCACTTCATGGTCAGAAGATAATGGTAAAACCTGGTCTTTATTAAAAGAATCCGGGTTACCGAATAATCAGTCAGGTCTTGATGCAGTAAGCTTAGCGGATGACCGTCATTTATTGGTATATAATCATGTTAAAACTCCTATCGGTGCGAAAAAAGGTTACCGAACACCTTTGAACGTAGCCTATTCGAAAGATGGTAAGAAATGGTTTGCTTCACTTATTCTGGAGGATTCTGAAATCAGTCAGTATTCTTATCCTTCGGTAATTCAATCTAAGGATGGAATGGTACATATTGTGTACACCTGGAGAAGGGAAAAAATAAAGTACGTTAAAATTGATCCTTCAAAAATAAAAGGGGAAGAGATAATTGATGAGAAATGGCCAGGAAACCCTGATTGGAATTAATATTTAATTCACACATTATAGAATGATAAAAATATCATCGTCTAATACGCAGTATAGTTAATAAGGGTTTCATAGGTTTGTAGCCCGCATTAAAAAAGGATGTAAACTGACAGGTGAATAACCCGCAATACCTTACTAGCCATACCGTGAGAACGTTTGACTAAACACATAACAATCTGCTCAACAGGACGCTTATAGCTGTGGCATGAATTTTAAATTGTGGTAAAACTCGCGCCTGTTAGCAGTGGCCGTTATACGCCTTTTACTATAAATTTGTGTTTTATTTTTCTGTTTTCAACTAAAACATGAAAGTAGATTAAATTAGATGAGTGAAATATCAAATTTTTTTAAGAAAGCTAATCGAGCAACTGAAGAAGGCAATTTTCCCGAAGCCATTTCTGCTTACAAACAGATTATAACATTATCCAATAAATCTGATCAGGCGTACCACTTATCTTGTTGGGGCATTGGTGAAATATATTTAAATAATCATCAAATAAGTGAAGCCATTTCATTTTTATCTAAAGCTGTTGAGCTTGCACCTGATCAAGCACATTATCATTATTTATTAGGCTGTGCTTTTACATATGATGAAAAAATCAATAAGGCAATTTTTCATCTGGAAAATGCGATTAAATTAGACGACTCTTTTTGGGAATTTTGGAATCAATTAGGATGGGTTCTTGGACATAACAAGGATGTTGAAAAAGGAATTGAGTATTTAAAAAAGTCGATTTCACTAAACCCTGATAAATCGAAATCCTATAGAGATTTAAGTGTCTTGTATTTAGAGAAACAAGAATGGGATACTGCATTAATAGTAATAGAAGAGGCAATAAAAGCTGAGCCAGAAGATATGGAAAATCATCAAATTAAATCTCAAATAGAAAATTTTAAACAACAATTCAATAAGTTAAACAAGGACTAATTAAACTTTATATTAAGACGGCGTCTAACCATCTGCTCAACAGGAAGCCGGCAGCCGTAGCGTGAATTTTAATTTTGCTTAAAGCCGGCTCCTGTTAGCAGTGGCCGTTAGCGCTAACAAATTAATCAATAGATGAAAAAAGTTACATTACAAAATTATCGCGAAGATAAATACTACCTAAAAATTGTAAAAGTGGTTGATAAAATACCTAGTTTCATGAAAGAGAGGTAAAACCTTTGGATGTATTTTTAAAAATGGGAATGATTGATAAAAAGGACATCGATCTTTGGGAAAGAGGACAAGTTCCTTACCTTGAAATGGTGCTGCAAGGAAACTGTGCTAAATTAAATCGAATTTTGAGAATATTTCGATTTCATGCACATGACCTAAACTTAATTCCAAAAGTTACACCTTATCAGAAGAGTAATAAAATATTGCGTTTTTCAAAAAGTGGCGATTCAAAATTGGAAGAGACCTATTCAATGCATTTCATCAAACTTGGTAAATCAAGCGCTAGCAACACGCTGCAAAAGGACTTGCCACCGCTCGGCAGTGAACACTAGCGTTAGCACTTACGAATCATTTAAGTAAAATAGATATAATTATGGATACAGATTATTTGACTCCAATGGCTTACGGTTGCATTATTATCGCTAATGAAGCAAGTGACATATTGAAAACTGAAATTGGGGCCGCGTGTTCCCGGTTCGAAGAAGAAAACGAATACCTAAAGGGAATTTTAAAATTTGTCAGAGAAATAGAAAAGGATCCGGAAGATTATTTAGAATCATGGAGTCTTCTGGATGAAATAGATATCTCGATCTTCAAAGCAGCGGTAACAAGATTGAGGGAACACATCGAGAATACAATAAGAATGCCTTTTGAAGAGCGAGATGAAATACCCGAATATTAACCAATATGATAACGAAACTTGCGCTAACAATGGCATCAAGTGGACCGGAAAACGCGTGGTAGCTTAACCTAGTAGTCAGTGGTTTATGAAAATTTGTGGCCGGCCACTTATGCCTGGCCGTTAGTCGGCTCATACAGGTGGAGTCAAAACTTGGAGATATTTGAAATGAAGTATCTTTTAATATTTTATTCAATATGTCTTATTTGCCTACAATTTTGCTGTACCACAGAACCTGAAGAATTAAATCTTACTATTAATAATGGATATTTTGAAAAATTAAACAACTCTGAGCCTGATTTTGAGTATGCCGTTGAATTCGAGTACAAAGTAACTGGGAATATTTGTTATGTTGGCGGGTATGGTATTCAATGGAATGATGATAGACATGGATATGTGGATTGGTATGTGATGCAGAAATTAGAGCCTGGAAGAACATATTCAATTAATGATACATTTAGAGTTAGCGCAGATATTGCAGGCAATCCTCTTGTTCAAATGCAAGGATATTTAGAAGGCGATACAGAATCTGATTCCAGGTTGAAGGCTATATATAATTTAAAAAACAAATAACGCCGTCTAACCATGTGCTCAAGCAGACCGGAAAACGCGTGGTAACTCAGCGTAGAAGTCAGAGGTTGGTGAAAAATTGTGGTCGGCTGCTTAGCACTGACCGTTAGAATGAACATGGAAAATAATATAGTGAAGCTCTATTTCTGTCGTTACAATTGCCTTTGTACTAATTTCTATTTGTAGCGCTCAAGATTCAATATGGCAATATGGTTACCAAGTTGGTGCAAATCTATCTTCATTCACGGGTGAGAATCCTTATGGAGAGCAGTATAGTAATTTTGGTTTTAATCTCGGTCTTTACTTCAAGTATAGTTTATCTAATTTTTCGAAACTCTACACTGAAATTCGCTATATAAATAAGGGCGCCAGATGGGGATGTACTTGGCTTCCAATATCTGGATGTGACAATTACGTGAAAAACTATGACGTTTCATATCTCCAAATACCAATTTACTATTCTGCTTCCATTCTTCGTTTTGAGGACAATTCCGAATTATTAGCAATTCAGTTGGGGCCATTTATATCCCGTGTACTTACAGTGGATAATTCTGAGGCTAATAATTTTTCAATACACGACGCCTCTTCTTCAATGGCTGTTAGACAAATTGAGGATTACATTAATTATTATGACTATGGTATTTCACTTGGTATCCAATTATTTCATAACAAAAACCATAATATATTTTTTAGATTTGTGTTTGATATTAGTATCTCACCTTTCTTTAGGGAAGAATTTGTACCAGGAAGTGGTGATTCAAAGAACACATTAAAATCATTTATTTTATTTTTTGGTATAGAAACTTAGTCTAATTAATTGTTCATTCTAACCATCTGCTCAACAGGACGCTGACAGCTGTGGCATGAATTTAATATTGTGGTAAAAATCGCGCCTGTTAGCAGTGACCGTTAGGCTGCTATTATAATTTAATGAAAGTTTATTGCTATGGGTATTCCGCGTAATTCTCCGTGCCCCTGCGGTAGTGGAAAAAAATACAAAAATTGTTGTTTTCAGAAAGATTTCATTGAAGTACCGGCTAGAAAAAAAGATGTAAAATTTACAATGCCGGGAGAAGAAAATGTTATCATGCCGATAACTAACATGGATTCTATTCCAACTCATAATGAGAATGGGATAAAACCAAATATTACAAAAGATCAGATGATCGATTTATGTCTCGATGAGATCTATAAAATTCCAAAGACTGAGAAAGTAGATATGTTAGCGGATTTAGTAAACAGTGTTGTTCATGATATGGATATAGTACCCATTTTTACGTACCGCGAGATCGCGACACAGATAGAGATAGATAAAAGATTTTCCATATATATGATGCAGATTTGTAGTCTGAGTGGGACGGATCCATTAGAGTTAATGACTGATAAAATGTCGTAAGTTGATTTAATTTTAAAGATTGGCAGCCTAACAATGTGCTCAAGCAGACCGGAAAACGCATGGTAGATCAGCCTAGCATTCTGTTGCTTATGAAAAATTGTGGCCGGCTGCTTAGCACTGACCGTTAGGTGCAATTCTATAAGATTAATTTGGAGGGTACGTATGCTGCAAGAATTATTAGGTAAAACAGTAACGATATACCTTGGAGTAGTAAGCAGTTTTTCTGATGCGGTGAAAGGTGAAGTTATTGAGGTTAAAGAATCTTGGTTAAAAGTTCAAACCAAGAGAGATATTGAACTGATTAATGTAGAAAGAATAAGTAGAATTACAGCAAGACTATAGCGATCGAACTGCTATATGAAAAAGTTAGAAAATACAATCAATGTAACGAGACATTAAACCAGAAGTATGGTTGAATAGTACCTAACCCATATTAAAGGTCCAATGTCAAGCACAAAAAGCCCTCCTGTTCGACTTTTTTGCTAAAAAAATCGACAAATTAATGATTGATATCATTAGTTACATAAAACATTAACAATCATATTACATCGGATGAACAATATTATCAGCTGACTTTCATTCTAAAAATTCGGGCTCGATGGTTTTAAACCATCTGCACTAAACACATATATAGGTTCTATTGTTCTTTGAAATCACAGAACATGCCGCAGTTTGATGCGACGCCAGAATTATCTTGGATACCCTGATGCTGTGCTAGTCAAAAGCATAATGGCTTCCCTGCAGTTGTTTAAAGCCGGGATCCGGTTAGGAAATGGCTACAGCAAGGGGCAGCTGGTTCATACGATCAAATGATCGTTGTATATGTAAGGGGCAAGGGCTGTTTCCCCAATCAATCGCGGTTGGTTAAGCTAAATTTCCGGAGTTGCCCACCAGTTAGGCGCCGGGTTTGACAGCCCAGCCCATATTTATTTCATATTTGTCTGCACAAAGCGATTTTCATCAAAGACTTGTTTGTTTTTGAGCATGTAATAAATGGCAATACCGAATTTATGGCTGATGATACTTTTGGCCTTTCTTTTTCCAAAACGGGATTGCAGTTTCTGGTAATACTCGCCAATCACTTGTGATTTATGGGCAGCATGAATGATAATATCAGCAATGGCCCATTTGAGATAGGGGTTACCAATCTTCTGGTTTCCACCTTTGGTATGTTTCCCGGCAGAGGATCGTTCACATTTGACAAGCCGGGCATACGAGCAGAAATGCTGATGAGATTGGAAACGGTTGATATCACATACTTCATAAAGGATGACAAGTGAAAAGACATCACCGATCCCGGGTACAGACAAAAGGATATTAAGCGCTGCCCTGTCATGAGATTTTGCCTGGGCTCTGATTTGCTGTTCTAATTGTTTGATTTTAGGATCAAGGAAGTCCATCATATCCAGATCCGCCTGGGCGCTGAGATAAATATCGTTATCCAAATGATTTTGAATAAGTTCTCGTCTTGTTTTAACACTTTTTACTTCATTCGAATTAATGGATATACCCTGCTGATGAAAGAGTGATTGAATATGGCGATAGCATTCAGCACGCAGCCGGGAAAGGCGATGTCTTCTGCGAAGCAGATCACGAGTCCCGCGCATTTCTTTTGGATAGGCATGGGCTAATGGATAATAATTGGTCCGCATCAGATCGGCTATTTTACGGCTATCAAGACGGTCGGTTTTGGTTTTACCGCCATGGATGGTTTTCATATAATAGGCATGGCCAAGAAAAAAAGGAATGCCTTGCTCTTTGCAGGCATCGGCCAGCCAGTAATACATATGAGTTGATTCTACCCCAACAGCCAGGTCTGGCAGAAAGGATTGAATCTTTCTCTTGAATAGGTCAAAGTCAGTTCGCATATTACGATGAAGAAGAACTTCACCTTTCTGGTTCATGACACAGGCATACATCTCCCTTGCATGGAGATCGATGCCACAGACAAATTTAGAATTGATTTGAGCATAACGCATGATAAGGTCCTCCTATATTTATGGTTTTGGTTTGTGGTAAAACAAAGATAATGAATTTTGGGAGGACCTTTTTGATAATATCAATGGCATCAAGTGGACTGGAAAACGCGTGGTAGCCAAACCTAGTATTCTGTAGTTACCGAAAAATTGTGGCCGGCCACTTATGCCTGACCGTTAGACAAATGTATCAGGAAGGAAGGCTTGATGAACAAAATTCTTTTAATTCTTTTCTCTTGTTCTCTAATTAGTACAATTAATGCTCAGGTTAATATCATTTGGCATAAAAAATTTCAAGTGCCCGGTGCGCTTCATGCGCAGAGTTATTCTATATGTAAGACTGATGAAGGAACAGGCTCTATTGGCATTTGGATACACCGGATCTGTAGTCGGACAAAAATGGCTGGTCAATCTTGATACGAATGGTGAGACTTTGTTACCGAATAAAGAAATCAATTTTCATCCAGGAGTTGCTAAATTATTTTATTCATCAAATTTTGGATATTTTATATTTACCGGAGCATTGAAACTCTATTCATATGGAAATATTGCGACTTACTTTGGTATAGAGCTTATTTTTATAATTGGAGTGATTGGGGTCATCACGTTTATGCGTATGAAGGATGGTGTACTCAATTAGATTATCGAGAAATCACAAAAGAAAAAGGATTTATTCTTTCAATTCACGGTGAATTGGCAACTCCAGGTTTTACAAATAAAGATGGGATGCTATTAAGAATAAATTCTGAAGGGGATACTTTGTTTACCAAAAGATATCCCAACAATCCAATATGGGCAGTTACCAAACTTGATAGTGAAAAATATATTATTGCATTAGATGACAACAGCATCCGAATGGTTGACATGAATTTGAATCATGTTTGGCAAAAGTCATTTAAAGGAGAATTGCCATATAAATTAGCACGTACCTCTGATGATCAAATAGTTTTCATAAGGAAAGGATACCTAAGCAAATTGGATCTACAAGGTGAAATTATTTGGGAAATACCTTTCGCTGGAGGTCGCAGGCTCATTGTTGATGGACAAGATAATATTCTTTGTCTTGCTGAGAACTCAGATATATATAAATTTGATGTGGATGGTAATCTGACGGAACGTTCAGCTGATCAAGAATTCAGATATTGTGCTAACTGATTTTATCTCGATTGATTCCAACACATATGTTGCATGCGGTGATAGTAATTCTGTAATCAAATTTACTGATAATAATCCCAATGTACTAGAAAAAAATTCATATCAAAACATCAGTGATTACAAATTACATCAAAACTTTCCTAATCCGTTTACTATAAGACAAGTATCACATTTGAGATCCCACAGAGCGAGCACGTATTACTCGAGGTATTTAATTCACTTGGCCAAAAGATAATAACTCTAATTGATACACAATTACCAACAGGAGTCATAAAGTCATTTTTAATGGCAATAGTATAAATAGCGGAATTTATATGTATAGATTACAAACTCCGACATATACTGAAATAAAAAAAATGGTATTCCTAAAATAAATTTGCCT
>CAWCNS010000011.1:0-816261 GCA_963796965.1 Calditrichia bacterium | reverse complement strand
TGGTTTGGTTCTTGATTACGTGATTTTCTCTTTTTATATTATACGACGCACGAAATAGAGAAACGATCTTTGACAGCAGGGAGAATGAGACTAATTTTTGTGTTTCATTAAATTTTGCGAGTAATAAAAGAAGAGCAAGGACAATGGAGAGTTTGATCCTGGCTCAGGACGAACGCTGGCGGCGTGCCTAACACATGCAAGTCAAGGGGAACACCTGATTTCGATTGGGTTAGTATACTGGCGGACGGGTGAGTAACGCGTAGGCAACCTGCCCTTACGAATGGGATAACCCAGCGAAAGCTGGACTAATACCGTATAATATTTTGATATCACCTGTTATTATAATCAAAGGTTGCTTTTCGGAGCAATCGCGTAAGGATGGGCCTGCGTTCCATTAGTTAGTTGGTGAGGTAATGGCTCACCAAGACGACGATGGATAGCTGGTTTGAGAGAGTGATCAGCCACACTGGGACTGAGATACGGCCCAGACTCCTACGGGAGGCAGCAGTGAGGAATATTGCGCAATGGAGGAAACTCTGACGCAGCAACGCCGCGTGGGGGATGAAGTTCTATGGAGTGTAAACCCCTGTAAGTAGGGACGAATGATAGGCATTCGAATAGGGTGCTTATGTGACGGTACCTACAGAGTAAGCTCCGGCTAACTCCGTGCCAGCAGCCGCGGTAATACGGGGGGAGCAAGCGTTGTCCGGAATTACTGGGCGTAAAGGGCGTGTAGGCGGTTTAATAAGTCAGATGTAAAAGCCCCCGGCTTAACCGGGGATGGTCATTTGAAACTGTTAGGCTTGAGTGCGAGAGAGGGTAGTGGAATTCCCAGTGTAGCGGTGAAATGCGTAGATATTGGGAAGAACACCAGTAGCGAAGGCGGCTACCTGGCTCGCAACTGACGCTAAGGCGCGAAAGCGTGGGGAGCAAACAGGATTAGATACCCTGGTAGTCCACGCTGTAAACGATGAACACTAGGTGTTGGTTTGCCGTAGGCTGATCAGTGCCGCAGTTAACGCATTAAGTGTTCCGCCTGGGGAGTACGATCGCAAGGTTGAAACTCAAAGGAATTGACGGGGGCCCGCACAAGCGGTGGAGCATGTGGTTTAATTCGATGCAACGCGAAGAACCTTACCGGGGTTTGACATCATAGTGAAGTTTGCAGAGATGTAAATGTTCTTCGGAACACTATGACAGGTGCTGCATGGCTGTCGTCAGCTCGTGTCGTGAGATGTTGGGTTAAGTCCCGCAACGAGCGCAACCCTTGCCCCTAGTTGCCAGCGAGTAATGTCGGGGACTCTAGGGGGACAGTCGGCGATAAGCCGGAGGAAGGTGGGGATGACGTCAAGTCCTCATGGCCCTTACATCCCGGGCTACACACGTGCTACAATGGCCGGTACAACGAGTCGCAATACCGCGAGGTGGAGCCAATCTCTAAAAACCGGTCTCAGTTCGGATTGCAGTCTGCAACTCGACTGCATGAAGTCGGAATCGCTAGTAATCGTGGATCAGCACGCCACGGTGAATACGTTCCCGGGCCTTGTACACACCGCCCGTCACGCCATGGAAGTTGGCAGTACCCGAAGCCGGTGGCCCAACCTTTTAGGAGGGAGCTGTCGAAGGTAAGGCTGATGACTGGGGCGAAGTCGTAACAAGGTAGCCGTACCGGAAGGTGCGGCTGGATCACCTCCTTTCTAAGGAATATAATTTAATGAGACCTCTAATGGTCTCGTCTCCCTGCTTTTATTATTTTTTGATCTTTGACAATTCGTTATAAGTAGTAAAGTTATCTGCTGTGTGTAGATATTAGATTTTTGGTTAAGTTAGTAAGGGCAATTGGTGGATGCCTTGGTACAGAGAGGCGATGAAGGACGTGATAAGCTGCGAAAAGCCACGGGAAGGTGCAAATAACCGTAGATCCGTGGATATCCGAATGGGGCAACCTGGCCCTGGTAATGCGGGGTCGTCCTGGCGTAAGCCGGGAAGCGAACGAAGGGAAGTGAAACATCTAAGTACCTTCAGGAAGAGAAAACGAAGAGATTCCCTTAGTAGCGGCGAGCGAAGCGGGAAGAGCCTAAACCTGGTTGCATGTATAAGCCTGCAAGCGTTGTGCACCGGGGGTAGTGGGATTTAGTCGGGCTGATTTGCAGATCGGCCGTGGAGTAAGAAATCTGTAATATAGTCGAATGTACTGGAACGTACTTCCAGAGAGGGTGAGAGGCCCGTAGGCGAAATGTTACAGACTCCATTGATTAGACACCCGAGTACTGCGGGACACGAGAAATCCTGTAGGAATCCGCCCCGACCACGGGGTAAGGCTAAATACTCCTCTGTAACCGATAGTGAAATAGTACCGTGAGGGAAAGGTGAAAAGTACCCCGGGAGGGGAGTGAAATAGTACCTGAAACCAGTTGCCTACAATCAGTTGGAGTCCCGTTTTGCGGGATGACAGCGTGCCTTTTGCATAATGAGCCAGCGAGTTACTCGTAGGTAGCAAGGCTAAATCTTTAAGAGATGTAACCGAAGCGAAAGCAAGTCTGAATAGGGCGACCATAGTTACCTGCGGTAGACGTGAAACCGAGTGATCTACCCATGTCCAGGATGAAGCGGCAGTAAGATGTCGTGGAGGTCCGAACCAGGACACGTTGAAAAGTGTTTGGATGAGGTGTGGGTAGGGGTGAAAGGCCAATCAAACTCGGAGATAGCTCGTTCTCCCCGAAATAGTTTTAGGACTAGCCTCGATTTATAGTGTCACGGAGGTAGAGCACTAATAGGGTTAGGGTCCTCACAAGGATACCGCCCCCTGTTAAACTCCGAATGCCGTAGACATGTTAATCGGGAGTCAGCATGCGAGGGATAAGCTTCGTATGCGAGAGGAAAAGAATCCAGACCGTCGGCTAAGGTCCCCAAGTTATAGTTTAGTGAGAAAGGATGTTAAGCGGCACAGACAACCAGGATGTTGGCTTAGAAGCAGCCACCATTTAAAGAGTGCGTAACTGCTCACTGGTCAAGCAGTTTGGCGCCGATAATACTCGGGACTTAAATTATACACCGAAGCCACGGGTCCGCAAGGACGGTAGGGGAGCATTCCCTTAACCAGTGAAGGTGAGTCGTGAGGCTTGCTGGAGGAGAGGGAAAAGAGGATGCTGGCATTAGTAGCGATAAAACACGTGAGAAACGTGTTCGCCGAAAATCTAAGGTTTCCTGAGTAAAGTTAATCTGCTCAGGGTTAGTCGGTCCCTAAGCCGAGGCCGCGAGGCGTAGGTGATGGGAAACGGGTTAAATATTCCCGTACCACCTTTGTTTTGTTTGAGCGAAGGGGTGACGCAGAAGTGAAAGGTCAGCCACCTGACGGATGGTGGTTTAAGCACGTAGGAGGAGTTGGTAGGCAAATCCGCCGACTCATTAACTCCGAGATGCGAATAGGAGTCCCTAGGACATAAACTGACCCTAATCAGGCTGCCGAGAAAACCCTCTAAGTGAGAGACATTGGTGACCGTACCGTAAACCGACACAGGTAGATGAGGAGAGAATCCTAAGGCGCTCGAGTGAGTCCTCGTTAAGGAACTCGGCAAATTAACTCCGTAACTTCGGGAGAAGGAGTGCCCCTATTAGATGAAGCCCTTCGCGGGTCGAGTCGAGGGGGGTTGCAGTGACCAGGCCCAAGCGACTGTTTACTAAAAACACATGTCTCTGCGAAGTCGTAAGACGCAGTATAGGGACTGACACCTGCCCGGTGCTGGAAGGTTAAGGGGAGAGGTCATGCCGACTTGTCGGCAGAAGCTTTGAACTGAAGCCCCAGTAAACGGCGGCCGTAACTATAACGGTCCTAAGGTAGCGAAATTCCTTGTCGGGTAAGTTCCGACCTGCACGAATGGTGTAACGACTTGGGCACTGTCTCAACGAGGAGCTCGGCGAAGTTGAGATGCCGGTGAAGACGCCGGCTACCCACAACGGGACGGAAAGACCCCGTGCACCTTTACTACAGCTTGATATTGTATTTTAGCTATTCGTGTGTAGGATAGGTGGGAGACTTTGAAGCGGGCACGCCAGTGTACGTGGAGTCACCCTTGAAATACCACCCTCGGTTGGTTGAAATACTAACCTGCCCGTCTGAATCGGCGGGAGGAACAGTGTCAGGTGGGTAGTTTGACTGGGGCGGTCGCCTCCAAAAATGTAACGGAGGCTCCCAAAGGTTCCCTCAGCACGGTCGGTAATCGTGCGAAGAGTGTAAAGGCATAAGGGAGCTTGACTGCGAGACAAACAAGTCGAGCAGATGCGAAAGCAGGGCTTAGTGATCCGGCGGTAGTGTGTGGAAATGCCGTCGCTCAAAGGATAAAAGGTACGCCGGGGATAACAGGCTTATCACCCCCAAGAGTTCACATCGACGGGGTGGTTTGGCACCTCGATGTCGGCTCATCGCATCCTGGGGCTGGAGAAGGTCCCAAGGGTTTGGCTGTTCGCCAATTAAAGCGGTACGTGAGCTGGGTTTAGAACGTCGTGAGACAGTTCGGTCCCTATCTGTTGTGGGCGTTAGGATACTTGAGGGAATCTGCTCTTAGTACGAGAGGACCGGAGTGGACGAACCGCTAGTGTACCAGTTGTCTCGCCAGAGGCATTGCTGGGTAGCTATGTTCGGTGTGGATAAGCGCTGAAAGCATCTAAGTGCGAAACCCAACCCAAGATGAGGTATCCCGTCCCGTTTTACGGGATCTGAAGGCACCTTCGAGATCAGGAGGTAGATAGGCTGCAGGTGTAAGCACAGTAATGTGTTTAGCCGAGCAGTACTAATCGGCCGTGAGGCTTAACCAATAATTTTATATCTTGCGCAGCAGATAATTTTACTACTTAGACGAATGAAAAGCAGTAAAGAGAAGAGAGTAGAGAGTGGAGAGTAAAGTGCACAAACAGATACATTGTGCATTACTCTTAACTCTCTACTCTCAACACTCTACTAACATAGAAGTTTACTGGTGACTATAGCGGTGGGGCAACACCTCTTCCCATTCCGAACAGAGTAGTTAAGCCCACCAGCGCTGATGGTACTGTTCCTATGAGTGGGACGGGAGAGTAGGTCGTCACCAGTTTTTTTTTGTCCAATTCTGAATTCTTCCCTCAAACTTCAATTAAATTATCTCGCAGCGGCGCAGCGCCGCGACGATTTAAAAAAATTATAAAACTCATAACGATTTTCTAACGAAGACGGCAATTCGCAAAGAATATTTTAATTGACTGTAGTTCAATTATTGGATTTTTTGACATATATATTTATTTCATATTTAATATTGCTATAATCTCTTGCCGACACTAAAGAGGCTACTAGGTTTAGATAACTTCCGAATCATACCAATAATCTATTTTTATATTTTAATAGAGACGTCCCGCCGGCAAATCTCTACATGAATAAATTGTAACTTTTGACTAATGGAACAGATTAGATGTTAACTAAAGAAATTACAATTATTTATTAAGAATGGTTTTTATTCGCTGGAAGGCATTTTTAGGTGTGATTTTAGACAGATTTTCATTTTTTTCACTTCTTTGTTCTTGGGCCAACATATCATTTGGCGTAATAACCTGGTCTTCAGGCCGCATAAATGGACCCCATCTTTTGGGTCCCAGATCGAAAGCGGCAACATAAAATCCTAATACGGGCGTACCCATTGCCACTGCTAAATGCAATGGACCAGTACTATTTGAGATAAACAACGATGATTTTTTAGTGATGAGTGATAATTGAATCAGATCTAATTGTCCACTTAAGTCTACTATCTCAAGGCCAGAATTAAGAAGAGGGGCGAGAAGTTGTTTTTCGGCATCTGTTCCAGTCACACCGATTTTATACATATTCCATTGATTTAACAATTTTATCAAATCAATATAATGGTCGAGAGGCCAATCCTTGGAAGAACCGCCACTTCCGGGGTGAATTAAAATATAAGGATCGGTACCGAAAACTTCCTGTATATATATATTTGCTTTGGTTTCATCTTCGGGTTTGAATGCAAACTGTCCATAACTCTTTTCCGAATAGGCGGTACTTATATCCAGCAATCCAAGCATTCGTAAATTATATTCTGCTTCATGGTAGTCATTATACTTTCTATGCTCAAATTGACGAAGATTATAGAAAATTGAATAAAGACGATATCCCATGCCTAATCGATAGTTTATTTTAGCTTGATAAGAGGCTTTTGCCAAGCTGGCCTTCGGCAACAGGTGAATGGCAAGATCAAAATTGAGATCCGACATTTCCCCTACTAATTGATGGATTGAATCTTTATCTTCATCTTCAGGAAAAATAAGAACATCATTAATAAGTTGATAAGATTTTAATATTGGGGAAGTATACTTTCGGCAAAGATAATAAATCTCAGCATCTGGATAGGCAGATTTAACATTATAAACGGCAGGCAAGGTTAATAAAACATCACCCAAACGGTCTGGTCGTAGTATTAATATCTTACTTATGTCTGATAGAGAGCGACTCCTTTTGGTTTTGCTTAGTTTGTCGAGAAGACGATACATTTTTACACACTATCCCTATTTATGGTATCGCTAGTGCTATTTCTCTTCATTTCCAGATATTTAAAATAGCGAACCGGAAAGTTTATCATATCAAAAAATGCTGCAATTAACCCGCCGAAACCATCCAGAAAACCACCATATAAAAAATACCGTTTAAAAAAACGTGTAATCGGTTTAAAAATAAGATAATTTATCCACCCCAGAGGAGAAGGAGGTTTTTCAACCAGAAAAATGGCCTCAAAGGTTGTATAAAAATTAAATTTATTTATATAAACTTCTAGCGTTGGATAGGGATGATGCATAATAAAATTTGGCGATTTTCCAATTATACCATTTACCTTAAGTTTTTCATGGATATGTTTACAGGGAAAATGTGCATCCCCTCTTTTAAATAAACGCAGCTGGTTATCCGGGTATTGACCACCATGCTTTAGCCACTGTCCCAACATATGATTCTTTCTGGGGAACTGAAAAGCGCTATAGTCTTGTCTTCTGTATTTCCTTTTTTATCCACTCAGCGGTTTCCTGAGGAATAAGTTCATCCGGATCCAGATATAAGATCCAGTCAGACGTGCATTGATCTAACCCGAACTGCTTGTTAATATTTAGGTTACGGTTATTCGGTTTGGAGAATACCTTTGAAGTATATTTTTTTGCAATTTCGATAGAGTTATCATTGCTCTCACAATCAACAAATACAATTTCATCCGCCCAGGTAACAGTATCCAGGCAGGCAGGTAAATTCTCAGCTTCATTATGTCCAATAATGGAGACGGTTATGGTTGCATTGGTGTTCGGCATATAATATCAGTTCACTTTTAACTTGATGTCTATTTTTATTTTCACGCAAAGACGCAAGCCGCAAAGAGATAAGGATAAAAAATAAATAATCATAGATAAATTAATGCTCAATATGTAATTGTCTTTGCGACTTTGCGGCTTGGCGTGAGAAAAACTATTTTTAACTTGACCTGTTCTACGATGGTAGTCAATGGTAACTTGAATTAATTCATCAAGTGTCTTTGATGGTTTATATCCAAGCAGATTTTTGATTTTTGAATTATCCGGACATCTCCGTTGCATATCTTCAAATCCACCTTCATAGGCTTCTTCATAAGGAATATAGACTAATTCTGATTTACTTTTAGACAATTCCTTTACCCGTTCAGCTAATCCCTTAATTGAGATCTCTTCAGAGTTACCAATATTGAATACTTCGCCGACAGATTTATCACTGTCCATCAATCCTTTTAAAACAGTTACACAATCCCCTACATATGTAAAACTTCTTGACTGTTCCCCGTCTCCATAAATGGTGATAGGTTTATTTGCTAAGGCCTGTTTTACAAAATTTGGCAATACCATTCCATAACGACCAATTTGACGTGGCCCAACGGTATTAAATAAGCGGGCAATAATGATCGGTAAGTTATATTCCTTATGATAGGCCAGGGCTAAGAAACTCATCGATCGCTTTGGAGGCGGCATAACTCCAGCGATGGGCGGTTGTCGGCCCATATTGACGGTCAGCGTTTTCAGACAAAAGATCATGGGGTAGTTTTCCATATAACTTCTGACGTGGAAGCAATAAGCACTTTTTTTCTCGCTTTATTAGCAAATTTAAGCACATTTTCTGTCCCACGGATATTGGTCTCGATGGTTTCAACCGGTTTATTAATAATTAATTTGACACCCACGGCTGCAGCCAGATGATAGACAATATCACTTTGGTTAATGAGATCCTCAAGAACCCACTCATTCATTATCGTAGTCTGAAAAAAATCAAAATTTTCAAGGGAAAGCAAATGGCTAATATTTTGTTTTCTTCCTGTTGAGAGATTATCAATAACGCTAACTTCATCCCCTTGTTCCAACAATTTTTCACAAAGGTGTGAACCGATGAATCCGGCACCGCCGGTAATTAAGACACGCATGTATTGAACTCCTATTGGTTGTTTTTACGTTTTCCCACAAACATCAGTATGGAAATAATCGAAATTATAATTAATATCTGAACAAAAACCAAAATGCTTAAATGAACGGATAAGTGACGGTAAAAGAAAAGCGACCAATCCGATTGCAATAGTAAGCAAATAAATTGTATTTACAGCACTTCGCGGCGAGAATCCCATGTCTACCAAACGATGAGAAAGATGACGTTTATCACCAACAAATATCGGACGTTTTTCTCTTAGTCGAATTATTACCACAGAAATTGTATCAAAGATTGGTATACTTAATATAAATAATGGGCATCAGGGCAGGCAAAAGGCTGGTACTTTCTTTTGTTACATAACTGGCAGATATTGTTAAGGTTCCCAATATATAGCCGAGAAATAAACTACCCGCATCACCCATGAATATGGAGGAGGGATAATAGTTATGTTTAAGAAACCCTAAAATACTCCCCACAAATATTATCAGAATAAAAGCCATAAAAACCTGTCCCTGATAGATTGAGACACTAAAAAAAATGAGAGCGGAAATGGCAGCAACGCCACTTGAAAGACCATCCATATTATCTAATAAGTTGAAGGAATTTGTTAATATAACGATCCAGATGACGCTGATAATCCAGTTCATCCAGTCATAAGGAAGAAATGAGATAGAAACACCAAAATAAACAGCGATGATAGCAGCAAGAGTCTGAAAAAATAATTTTAATTTGGGTGAAATAAGGGTACTCTTGATATCATCGATCACTCCCACGGAAACAATAATCAATGCACCAAATAATATGGCAGCTAACTTTGGCCAGGCTTTTGCCAGATAAGGTAATTGTTTTGTAAGAAAAGGAAATTGAGATTGAATGTCTGGGTTGCCGATTAATATCAAATAAATAATCAGGTTGAACACAATCGTGATAAAAAATGACAAAAAGATGGCGACCCCACCCAAATAGGGTTTTGGCGTTTGGTGTATTTTCCGTTCACCGGGATGATCGTGAATATTCCAGTGTATAGCCAACTTCTTTGCGACAGGTACGAGAATAAGGGATAGGGCCAATGAAAGCAGAAATACATATCCGAAAATTACGACTATCATCAAACTCATATCATCTCTAAAATACAATTTTAATTAAGAATTTATAACTTCATTAATTATGCGAATAATAAGACCTTAAAATAACAATTATTATCCAATTTATCATTTCTTTTTTATGCCATTTGATAGAGGAAGGATATTAAAGGAGATTTTTATAGAGATTTAGGGTAGCTGTATTGACGATTGATTCTTCAAATTCATTGATTACAATTTGTCTGCCTTCGACACCAAGTTGTTTTCGTAGGAGCTCATCGTTAATTAATCGTTCGATAGCCTTGGTAAGTGCAAGGATATCCTTTGGTGGAACGAGAAGACCATTTTTTTCATGGCGGCATATTTCTATGCAGCCAGGCATTTGAGTAGTGATGAGCGATAATTCCATTGCTGCCGCTTCAATTAAAACCTTTGGAACACCTTCTCCATAGTAGGATGGTAGTACGGCAACATCACATTTTGAAAGAAGATCGACCATGTCAGAACAAAATCCTATCCATTCAATAACTCCTTCATCATGCCACGCTTGAAGTTGCGAATGAGTGATTGTTTTTGGATTTTGTAAATCGGGCTCGCCGGCCAGAAGTATACGAAAGATTAATCCTTTTTTTTTCAAAATACGGGCCGCCTCCACAAGTTCTCCGACGCCTTTGTACCATAACATTCTTGAAGCAAGAATAAACGTAGGAACATCTGACTTCAAATCTACGGGATGAAACTGATCAATATTCACGCCAGAACCCCTGATTAAAACACAATCATCACCATCCGCAATATTTAAATCTACAAATAGTTTCATATCGTCAGGATTCTGGAAAATAAACTTTACATTAATACCGTTAAAACTAAATTTGAAGACAGAAATAATAAATATTCTCAGCAAACGTGCTAAGATCTGTTTGGAAACAAAGATATGTCCTAATCCCGCTAAAGCATTAACGGTTGCTTTCATTTTTGTCAATTTAGCGGCAATAGATCCATATAAAACACCTTTAATCGCCACATGATGAATGATATCGGGTTGGAGCGATTTATATATTGTCATTAATTCGAGGATAACCTGCAATTCAGTAATCGGATTTTTTCCACCCCGGGTCATTTTCTTTAAAGGCAAAAGTTCAATTCCGGCATCCCTAATTATAGGAACATATTTCTCATCCGTAATTCGTGTTGCGACTGAAACCTTATATCCTGCGTCTTTAGCAGCAGTCGCAAGCGATAGGCGGTGGGAACAGAAATACCAGTCTTCGGTAACAACAAATAATAGTTTTTTTGTCTTCATTCTTCTTTTAGCCGGATAATCTTAAAAAACATTCACGATTTTTGTTTATTTATAGAAGTCGCCTGTTTTCTAAAGATCTACATAATTGTTTATCTGATTTTTAACCACAAAGTACACCAAGAAAGCACAAAGCACACAAAGATAAAAAGCAATCCAAAGTTAATCCTATTTTACAATTATTGCCAATTTAGGTACATTTGAATTGGTGAGAATAATAGATGTTATCCGGTAGTTCGAATGTTGAAAGATGGTTAAGTATGGATATAACAACTTTAAGTATTATCATTCCGGTTTACAATGAAGAGAATACGATCGTCGAAATTCTTGATCGGATTCGAAGTGTTAATTTAATCAATGAAATCAATAAGGAAATAATTATCGTTGACGATTGTTCAAGCGATGGTACTGAATCAAGAATTCTGGACTATCGGAAAATCCAAAGAGAAACTAATATTAAGTATGAAAAACATCTTTTAAACCAGGGCAAAGGGGCTGCAATTAGAACGGGCATCAAGCATGTTAAAGGTGAGTGCCTGATTGTCCAGGATGCCGATTTGGAGTATGATCCTGAGGAATACAATATATTATTAAAACCTGTCGTGGATGGAAAAGCTGATGTTGTCTATGGATCTCGATTTATTGGCGGTAATCCACATCGCATTTTGTTTTTCTGGCATTCCATCGGAAATAAGATCTTAACATTTCTGGTCAAATATGTTTACAAATCTTAATTTAACGGATATGGAGACCGGTTATAAATTATTTCGAACAGAGATCATTAAACAAATTGATCTAAAAGAAAACAGATTTGGTTTTGAACCGGAGATTACAGCCAAAGTTGCCAGAATACCAGGCATCAGAATTTATGAGGTTGGTATATCCTATTATGGCAGAACCTACATGGAAGGGAAAAAAATAAATTGGAAAGATGGTGTATGGGCTATTTATTGTATTTTACGATATGGATTCTTTAAATGATAACTAGGGCATTTTCTCCACTAAAATCATCACAAATAGTTCGATACTTTTTTGTGGGTGGGATTTCTGCCTTATTAGATCTGTTGATATTTCTCTTCCTGGCAAAAATAAAGGGATTTAATTATTTGTGGGTAGGAGGACTTGGTTTTATTCTCGCTACTCTACTAAACTACGTCCTCAGTATAAAATATGTTTTTGAAAGCAAGGTACGATTTACAAAGCGTGTTGAAATATTTTGGATCTATGTTGTCAGTTTAGTGGGTTTGTTTTTACATTTAGCATTTCTCTATCTATTCATTGATTTAGTGCATATGGAAAAGATGACCGGAAAGGTATTGGCAGGAATTGCTGTATTTCTTTGGAATTATCTGATGAGAAAGAATTTTATTTTTAAATGATGCATTTCGGATATATTCATATAATAGAACACTATTTAACATGATCTATTCATAACACAGCGATGCTACAATCAAATATTTTTTAATATCTCTCGCTAAGGCGCAAAGACGCAGAGTTTTGTTCTACTTTACTCTGTCATCCCGAAGGGATCTTCCTCCGCGTAAAGAAAATCTCGGCAAGTGGGAAGATCCTTTCAGGATGATAAAAAAATAATATATCTTTTACACTTTTACTTATATATTTTTAAACAGTGACATAAATTATTTTAATAATAAACCTTTGCCTCTCTGCGAGATAAAAATATTCTCAACTAGTAAAAACTCTGATAAAATAACAAAGATTATGGCTACGAGAGCATTCCGCAGCACTAATCTGCAATCAAATCATTAAGTTTTTTAACTTTGTGTCTTAGAGACTTTGTGGCTAATAAATTCCTGGCTAAATTAGATTTCTTTTTTACTTGCCTTAATTTTTAGAAGACCTGACATTCCCAGGGCAACAATAAACCACCATAATTCCGCATTTTCATGATCGTAGTAAAACTCCTGGGCGAGTCCACCAATCAACAATGAAAAAACGGCAAAAAAACTACCAATGCTCCCTGCCCGGTATAGGTTGAGATTCTTTAAAAAATCCGGTTTTAGTCCCATATAAATTGATTTCAGATATTGAATCCAAACATTTATAAAGACGAGCCCGCCTAAGATGCCAGAATGGCACATCACTTTTAAATATATATTATGGGGACTACCTAAACCTCTGTAATCAAAGGGTATTTTATATAGATTTTCGATTTCAGTAAAGTGGCTATATCCGATTCCGAGAAACCAATTATCCTTTATCAGGTTTATGGCGGTTTGCCATAAATGCATCCGAACCCGATTATTATAATGGGCGGTTTCGGACATATCAAACATGGAGAATAGACCTTTGTTAAATAAGAGATCCGGATGCAAAAAATAGATCAGGATAATGCCTGCCACGCCAGCCCCGATCAAAGAAATGATGTATTTCCGATCAAGGAAGAACAAAAGAAAAATAAAGGCTGCTCCGAGGCCTAACCAGGCACTGCGGGCATAACTGGCAAATATAGAAAGCAAAAGTAACGTGATAATGATAAAAAGAACTCTCTTATCCAGCAGTTTTTGTTTGATAAAAAAGAAGGGTAATAAAAGCCAGAACAGGCAAAGTTGAACACCACCGTAGGTCAGAGGAAGATCAAAAAATCCAATGGCACGATAGAAGTTTCCATAGATGATTAGACTCTTCATTCCCCGAAGGTAATCAACACCATCAAAATGTTGAATGATGCCATAGATAGCACTGATACTTCCTGATATGGCTAGCAGAATGATTATGTTCTTGTATTGCTTTTCATCGTCGATCAGATGAATAACCGCATAGCAGAAAAGAATAAACCAATCGGTATTCAACCATACCCTAATACCGATGAGCACATCCTGTGAAAATAAGGCTGCGATAAACTGAACGGAAATATATAGAAGAATTGGAATGTCCAGGGGTGTTTTTCTCCAGCGAAAGGACCTGTTTTGCGCTATGATAAGGATCCAGCCAAAGATGGTAATGCCGATACTGATTTGAGAAAAGGCAATAGAAAGAGGAGCAAACAGGGCAAAACTATATATCCCGATTTGACCGAGAGGAAAGGATGTTATCTATTTTAGCTAATTTATCCATCTATTTATAACCTTTATTTTATGATCCAGGAAAATCTTCATAAGTAAAAAGATAAAAGTAAAAATGAAAAAGGAAAAAAGATCATAAATTTTAAATAAAAAATCCCCTTACTTTTAACTTTTTGCTTTTTACTTTTGATCATGTGCTCTTTATGTAATTTAAAATAAACATAGCTAATAAGAGATAAATTAAACATTATCCCTACGAATGTAAATAATCCGAGTGTGATGTAGATATCCTTAAATATAAGCGCACCGGCCAGAATAGCACCTAATCTTAAGATGAATGAAATCGAATCCATGATTAATTGTATGTGATTTAATTTTAATATGAGAAGGCTGGCTACGCTTGGTCGGTTTATAAAGCCAAAATATTGCCAAAGTGTAATAATTGAGGCATAAATGCCGGCCTCTCCCCAGGAATTCCCTAGTACAAAACTAAAGATATTTTCACCTAAAATTAAAATGATCCCTGCAGGTATAATTCCAACTAATGCCAGATTCATGGTCATTTTTTTATATAGAGGGAATAATGAATCCCCTTGATTAAATATTTCCGAGGCTCTTTGATAATAGACTTGTCGTACAGAATTCCCGATTAATCCGATGGGTACCATTAATACACGGGCGGCAACCGCATAAAAACCAGCGATAGCAGGTGAGAAAAGCAAAGCGAGCAGTAAGGCAGGTATATTTTGGGAAATAGCATTGATCAGAGTGGTTGAACTTGTAAACAGGGGAAAGAGTTTATACTCAACTAATACCATTCTCAAATTTGTTTTGATCTCCGGGGTTATACGTTTTAGGAGTTCGAAGAAGGAAGTTCGAAATAACATGAGAGAGGCAAAACCATTCCCGGCAATCTGTCCCATAATCAAGCCAAAAGCCCCTGGATGGGTCACCACCCCGTAGGTAATTTGTGTGCCCGCCGTACTAAATCCTTTTAGGGTATTAGCCACTGCCAATTGGTTAAATTGTTGTTTCCGTGTAAGATAGAAACTTAAAGTTTGAAAACTGCCATAGAATAATGTGCTAAGCGGAATCAGATAGAGATAAAAACTAAATTCAGGGATGCCGATGAATTCTGTTAGGGATTCGTTGAAAATGAAAGTGATAAGTAGAAGTAAAAGGCTAAATCCAAAGGCAATCCCAAGGGAAAGAAGAACAAGGTCCTGTGCTTTTTTATCATCCTTTGGCAAAATAATTGCCGATTCATATCTGAGACTGATTATTACAGATAGAATGGATACGATAGAGACATACACTGCCAGAATTCCAAAATCATCAGGTGAATATAAGCGGGTAAGCAGAGGAGCAGCAAAAACAATGATTGACTGACCTAAAGCAGTGCCAGAAATCAGTTTGATTACATTGATCGCAAAGGTGCTATTTTTAATTTTTGTAATTATTTTCATGTGTGATTTAATTTATGATACGGAAATTATATAATAGCGTGTGGAATTTAAATCTAATAATGGTGTGATACAAAACTTGTAACCCGGCCGTCAGCTAATGGATAACTTGAATATTATTTTTTATTCGCTCATGATCTTCTTTCAATTGAGTTATCCAGGTATTTGTAAATGTAATTGCCCATAAAAAATTATAGGTTTGTAAAGCAAGATTTTGTTGAGAAACCAGAAGATCTTTCATTTTCGACACGGTTTTTTTATCGATAAATTCAAATAAAGGTGAACCTGTTTCTAAAACTTGATCTAGATGACTTAAAAATATCGGATGGGCAAATTTTTCTGTAAGAGGGCCTAAAAAGCCCTGTTTTTTTCTATAAACGAGTTCTGGAGGTACTTTGGTTGCTAGTAAATGTTTTAACGCCTTTTTCGGGTAGGTGCTTCCAGGCCAATATCTTGCATGATTTAGAGCGAAATCAATGATTTCTTTTCTCATAAAAGGAAATGAAATTTGAAAATTGTCATTTTTGAGAATAGGGGCTAATTTTGGTACAGATCTTTTTATATTAAATAAAGCGGTATCAAGAAGGGGGATAGTTTCCATCTCTTCCTTGGAGCGTGAGACTGCCTGCATCCATTCTTCGCATAAATTACCAATAAGCAATAGATCCTCAGAAGATACATTGTAACTAATATTGAAAAGTGGATTGTAGGCAATAAAATTTGGTACACTTGAAAAAGCGGCTGAGCGTCTCAGTAACCTGATAAAATACTCAAACTTTGTGGCATTCTCCCAAAGGCCAAGATACACTGTAGAGGGAACCAATAGATTTTCTGATTCCCCGGGGTAGTTTATACAAAACAGATGATTTCTTAATATCTCCAAAAATACCAAAAATACCATCTGCACCTGTACCATCTATTATAATTCGATCGTTAGAGTAAGTTGAAATTATTGCATGAGCCAGAGAAAATGATTGAACAGCCCCATGATTACAAAATGGTTCCTGAAATATCTCCGCGGCCCTTTGTAAACAGACTGAAACCTATCTTCGGATCACCCGGAACGATATCTATACTGATATCAAGGAAGGCCGCAATTTTCTTAGAAATTATAGTTTCTTTATCATCTTTACCAAAAGTGTAATGCAAATAGGAGGCATCATACCAGCCCATCTCCTTGATTATCAATGCCATGACACTAGAATCGATCCCGCCACTAAATAATACAATTGGATTCATTTCCGGACAAATATCTTTGAGTGCATTATTTAATCTGTTTGTTAAATATAAAACCTGGTCATCCATATTCATATTAAAATCTTCTTTTTTAGGGATGGACCAATGACAGTCTATCTCAGACTTTATTTCAAATGTATTTGGATTTATTTCATATTTAAATCCAGGTATAAAAGATTTTATATTCTTAAAAGGTGAAAGGGGAGGGACTACTGCCCCAAAGATTAGGAGTGAGTTTATTCCAGCTGAATCAAGGACTTCTTTGCCTGTGTAAAGCATCCTCAGATCATTACTGATCTCGAGCACATTATCACTGATTTTATAAAACAAGCTGCCGAGTGTGGCAAAGGGTATTATAATTTTTATACAAGTCTGTGATATCCATATAATTATACCTGAGTCAAGTTTTATTTCTTCAGAAGAATAGGATACTGAAGAAGAAAATATTTTATGAATATTCTGTTTATTGGTATTCTGCATTTAATAGGTGATTTTTAAAAATATTGCCCGTTAGTTATATTCTCTTGCCCTAATATATCTCGCTTATTCTATTAATTTATTAATAATTTTTCATAATATTTCTTAGCGATTAAAGATAGTTTGAAATCGGCAGCTCTTTCCCTGGCGTTTATTATCAAGTCCTCCCTGCTTTTATTATCATCGAGGAGAGAAATAATAGCTTTTACTCATTTTTTCGACGTCATCAACTGCTATTAAAATTCCATCTTTACCATTTGTTATGATCTCTCCGGGCCCGGAGGGGCAGTCGGTTGATATCACCGGACAGCCACAAGCCATGGCTTCAGGGATGACATTCCCAAATCCTTCGCTGCTGGATGATAGCACAAAAAGATCGGCTTTACTCAGATAGGCGTAGGGATTATTCTGGTATCCTACCAAATCAATTCCTGAATTAATTCCAAGATTTTTGGCCAAATCTAAAAGTGGTACTCTAAGTGAGCCTTCCCCGATGATGATCAGACGAGATTGGGGTAATGATTTTATAACCTTTTTGAAAGCGTGCATCAACATTTGCTGGTTTTTTGGTTTTTCTAACCGGCCAACGGTGATAATAATTTTTTTATCTTTCGCTTTTAGCCATTTATTATCTACTGGCGCTAATGATTTTTTTTCAATTTCATCAATATTTAGTGGATTATATATGACGGAAATTTTCTTTTCTGATATGCCAAAATTATTAATAAGATCTTTTTTTACGCCCTGAGAAATAGCAATTATTGTATCGCTATAAGGATACAACCATCGCTTGAGAAAACGGTTTAACACATCTGGTATATTATTAGTGTTATATATGAGGCTCGGAATATTCCTTTCACTGATGATGCAGTGGTGTTTTGATCTCATCATTCTGGTCAAAAGGTTTACGTAATTTGCACGACCCAAAAAACTGATAGCTGAATCAATTTTTTTTTTCTTTATTAATTTTCTCAGACGCAGAGCATGAAGAGGTAAAACAAAAAACTTAAAGGAATTCGATGTTACGTCCTTGTAACCATGGAAATGCTCGATACCGGGCGGAACAGAAAGAGGATTGTCCGTATCTTCCAGAGTATATAAAATATATGTATCCTGCGTTATATTTTCTGATAAATAAGCAAGCAGAGCCAGGGCAATCCGTTCAGCACCATTTCTTTGCAGTGAATTTATCAGGAATAAAATTTTCATATGATTATTGATTAAACTTCCAATTATCTCTGAAATGTTATTGAGTTATGATGATATAATTTGGAAACAGTTGAAATATACAATAGAAAACTGGTATTATTCAAAGGCTGAATCGGGGTTATTGATCTGAATATAATTCAATTTTTTTATAAATATTGTTTTGATACCAATCTACTTCTTTTGCAAGGCCTTCTGCAGCTTCAACGGTGGGATTATAGTTTAGTATTTTTCGGGCCTTCTCAATGTTAGCGTGGGTTTTCTCCTGGTCTCCCGGTCGTCTTTGCCTTATTTTTATACTTGCAGATTTACCCATAATTTTTTCAACAATTTCAATTCCTTCCCCTGTGGAAATTGTCTGATCAGTTCCAAGATTAATAATCTCCCCTTTACAGCGATCAATATTCTTAAGGATTGCTTCTAAACCGAGGATAATATCATCAATATAGGTATAGTCTGCGAATGTGGTTTTTACTTCCCTCAAATAAGGGGAATATTTTTTTATTTAAAATAGCATCAATTAAGCGGGGATAAAGTTTTTCCGGACGCTCGCGTGGCCCATAAACTGAAAACAATCTCATGGAGCAAGCCGGAAGATCCTTGTCGCGATTGGCTGCCATTACCAATTGTTCTGCGGCCAGTTTTGTCACACCATAATAAGATGTTGGTCTGGTTTCTGTTAATTCATCACCGGTAGCGCCAGCACCGTATACCGAAGAGGTTGATATATTTACAAACAACTTTAGCGAAGGTGACTGTAAAGCTGCTTCTACTAATCGATGGGTGGCGATGATATTATTCTGGAGATATAATTGAAATGGCGTAGAGGCAGAAATGCCGGGCTGAGCAGCAAGATGATAGATTATTTCGATATCTTCAAGTACAGGCGATAGATCGTCTGTTACGAGGTCGACCTTTGAAAATCAACGCCATGCCTGCATATGCTATCGCGATTTTGAGATTTGAGTTCATATTTATAATAGTCTGTAAAACTATCAATTCCGAAGATTTTATGTCCTCCTTTGGCTAAATCCTCAGATAAATGAGATCCAATAAATCCTGCTGCACCGGTAATTAAAATATTCATAGTTTATTTACACTCTTTGTATAAATTATTAATTTTAGTGAATAACGATGTTTGTCGTGGCCGATCGCCAGGCCTCTACATTGTACGATGTAGATTTCTTTTAAATGGTTGGCTGGGCAAAAACGATTGTATAAAATATTTCGGCAAAGTTCAAATTATTATTGATTCTCGACAAACCAGTTGGCGGTTTTTTCTAATCCTTCCTCAAAGGGTACGAATACTTCATAACCAAGAACCTCTTTGGCTTTTGATATATCGGCAAGGGAATGTTTGACATCGCCTATACGGGCATCAGCATACTCGCCGCAATAGATTTTCCAAGGATCTTTTGGATGCCTTCATATAGTTGATTTAAGGTCACGCTTTCACCGCAGGCAGTATTATAAACCGTTCCGGCAGCATTAGGCGCTTTACAGGCCAGACAGATTAGCGTGAACCACATTATCAATATAAGTAAAATCCCGGCTTGTCTCACCATCACCAAAGATGGTTGGGGCTTCATCTTTTAAAAGAGCAGAAATAAATTTGGGGATTACGGCAGAATAAAATGAGGTTGGATCCTGACGGGGACCAAATACATTAAAATATCTTAAAGCCACTGTTTCCAGACCATAAACCTTTGTAAATGCGGCACAGTAATATTCACCGGTTAACTTGTTTACGGCATAAGGTGAAAGGGGCATAGGACGCATGGTCTCCACTTTGGGCGATTGCGGTTGATCACCATAGGCTGAAGAGGAGGCCGCATAAACAACCCGTTTAACCTTAGCCTCTTTGGCCGCGTATAAGACATTAAGAGTGCCGTTGATATTGTGGTCATTGCTTTCCAGAGGAAGATCAACTGATTTTGGTACTGAAGGCAGGGCCGCCTGATGAATAATATAATCAATATCTTCAACCGCTTTTTTCATTGTCTCCTGCGAACGGATATCTCCCTCAATAAAATCTATTTTATCTTTAAATGGATTGCATATTTTCAGGTTTGCCTGTTAGGAAATTATCAATCACCCTTACATTCTCGCCATTTTTTACCAATGTTTCGGCAATATTTGATCCTATAAATCCGGCACCGCCGGTTACCAAATAATTCATACTCATTTATTCTCCTTCATCTTGCTTATATGTTATTTTTTTATTTCTCGCAGAGCCGCAAAGCCGAAATGATTAATACAAAATAAATAATAACAAATTTACTAAATATAAATTGTTAACTGATATCCTGGAATTTTTAAATCAATTTGTGTCTTTAATTATTTTAATTCTGCGCCTTGGATTCTTTGCGAAATATTTTCTATTTGCTCGCGGGACGATTACGTGTCTTTAGCAAATCAGTTCCAATACATACTTCCCAGGTATGGCTAGGGAAATCTGCGTGATTTTTTATCTGCTCTCTGAAGTCCCTGATACAATTTTTTTAATTCTTCAAAGGTGTCAATATCTCTCATAGGATTCAAAGTGTTGACTGAAATATCATTTCCGGCTATACGTGTCATTGTTTCATCAAATACTGCTAGAGGTGCTCCAGGCAATATCCTTAAATAATTTCATGAATACAATTTTTTCATCCCAATTAAATAATAGCCGCCATCAAAACCTGGTCCTAATACACAGTCGGAGGTGTTAAGCAATCCGAATGATTCAACAATCGTGTCGACTGTAAGTGTTGGAACATCACTTCCCATGAGTATAATCTTCTCATAGCCTTTATTAAAAAGATATTCAAAGGCATTCGCCATCCGCTCACCAAGATCCAATCCATTCTGCAAATAATAATTTGAAAGAGTGACCAGATCTGCTAAGTTATTCTGGTCAAATCTTTCTGGAGAAATAGCATACCAGCAATCAAAGGTATCATTTCCAGTAAAATGATTGTCAATATCCCTGAGGAACGCACTATAGAGTCGTGCTGAATCTTCACCTGATATCTGTGGCTGCAAACGTGTTTTAACCTGATTGGGAAACGGTGTTTTAATAAAAATGATTAAGGCGTTCTTTTTTGTCATTTTTTCATTATGGATATATCCTGTCCGCTCAGCCGGTTTTGTAAATATATCGGCGTTTTTTCTCGCTCATGGGAAATATGAAAAGTTTGATCATCACATTTATTGATGAAGAACACATTCTATCTCAATAAAATCATACTGCGGCACTACGCTGCAATCAAAAATAACTTATCCACAAATTATCACGAATTTTGACGAATTTCACGAATTAAAAATATTTAAAATTATATAATTCTTTGCATATTTTGAAATCATTGATGATTTTATCCCGGATAAGTCGTCTGGATGACGACATATTTATCGGGAGCGTCTTTGCGAGAAAATCATTATCTCGTTTAGTAAAATTTTTGCTAAAAAAATCAAATATTTCGGGAAAAATAGCATCATATTCGAAATTTTTAGATGTGAGCTAAGATTGTGTATTGTGAACTGCATCAGCAAATGCGGAAATCAAGTTCTGCTGATGGTTATTTTCAAGAATGTTCCCCGTTACGATAAAAGAAGCCCCGGCGGCCACTTTGGCTGCCGCTTGCTCGGGTGTTTGGATTCCCCCACCTATAATCAATGGAATATCAACGGTTCTGGACACAGCAGCAATCATTTCTTCGGGAACCGATAATTCCGCGCCGCTTCCTGCTTCCAGGTAAATTAACTTAAATCCCAGATATTGGGCTGCAAAGCATGGGCGACGGCAATATCGGGTTTATCCCTTGGAAGAGGTGTGGTACCACTCATAAATTGAGCCGAAGTAGGCTTCCCCGATTCGACAAGCATGTAGGCGGTCGATATAGGCTCAAGTTTGCTTCTGTGGACTATTGGCGCTGCCATGACTTGGTTTGAAATAAGGTGATAGGCTTCGCGACCACTCAATAAAGACAAAAATAAGATGGCATCGGCCTGAGGGCTCACCTGGTAAGCACCTCCAGGGAAAAGGACAACCGGTATAGACCCTGAATGATTTTTAATCTCTCCTACAAAATGCTCAAAATCGGAATTGATAATTAGGCTCCCGCCAATGAGAATAATATCAACGTCACTTTTTTTAAGTCGTTCCATAAAGGAAGGGATTTTGTCTACGGGTAAATCATCGGGATCAATTAATACCCAATAACCCGCTTTGTTATTTTCATAGGATGTTAAAAGACTATTATAAACAGACATAATATGTTCCATACTTAGTTTTTAATTGGTGGGCAATTTACATAAGTTTTAAAAAAAATCCCAATGGTCGATTTGCAATTTTGATCCAGGAAGTATAAAATAAATGCAATATCAATAATTTAAACGCAAAGACGCAAAGAAGGCGCAAAGCACGCAAAGATATTTTCCTAACAAATCACAAAGCATAGCGCATCTTAGTCGTCATGCTGAACTTGTTTCAGCATCTAAGATTTAAGTATAGATTCCCAAAATTTGATCTTAAAATCTTAGCGTGCTTTGCGCCTTCTTTGCGTCCTTGCGGTGAAAAAAATAATCTTAAAGGCACAAGTCAATGGATGAAAAACAAAAAGATTTTTATGTAAAATTAAGAACTAAGATTAATGCATTTTTACAAAAACATGAAACCCCCTATGCCGAATTTTTGTTGCTTGCGCCTGATCTGTTTCATTTACTAGTAAAACTTAGCATTGATGAACGAGTTCCTTCGGATAAAAAGTTAAAATTTGTGGGTGTCATTGCATATTTCATTTCGCCTATTGACCTCTTACCGGAACTGTTCCTTGGCCCGTTGGGTTATTTTGATGATATTGCTTTAACAGCTTATGTGATTAACCAGTATATTAATGAGACAGATTCCAGTATTGTACGGGAATTATGGGCAGGAGATCAGGATATTCTAACGGCTTTAAAAAATATTATTTCTGCGGCTGATAAATTTATTGGATCGGGGTTATGGAAAAAAATTCGTCGAAAATTTTAATGCCGGGTTTTATGTTAATGTAGTTTTTTTATTGCAGATTCTAACCTGGACATTCCCTCTTCCAACCTATCCATAGAGGTGGCGTAGGATATCCTGATATGATCATCGGAGCCAAATGCAACGCCTGGCACGAGTACAATTCGCGCCTCATTTAATAAATACAGGGCAAAGTCTTTTGAATTATTAATAATTCCCTGGGAAGAATTAGATCCAAAAAATCTTGAGACTTTAGGGAAGGCGTAAAATGCGCCGTTGGGTTTACAGCATGAGATACCCTCAATGGCAGAAAGACTACTATAGATAAAGTCTCGTCTATCTTCAAAAAAGTGATGCATCCGTTTTATTTCTTCTTGTGGTCCGGTTAATGCTTCAACTGCTGCAAATTGTGATACCGAACTGGCGTTAGTTGTGCTGTTGCTTTGTAACTTAGTTGCGCCACGAATGATTTCTCTCTCTCCGGCTGCGTAGCCAATGCGCCAACCCATCATGGCGTAGGCTTTTGAAAGCCCATTTACGACAATCGTTTGCTTTTTAATCGTCGGACTCATCTCTGCAAAACTGGTGAATTTTAAATTGTCATAAATCAGTTTCTCATAAATTTCGTCGGAAATCACGAAAAGATCTTTACCTTCAACAATCTCAGCCAATGCCTGTAACTCAGATTTGGAATATACCGCTCCGCTCGGATTTGAAGGATTGCATAGTATCAACATTTTTGTACGGGGAGAAATGGCTTTAGATAATTGCTCTGGCAATAGTTTGAAGTTGGTTTCATCAGAAGTTGGAACAATTATGGACTTACCATCGGCGATGGATACCATTTCCGGATAGGATACCCAGTAAGGTGAGGGTATAATGACCTCGTCGTTTGTATTTATCAAAGTTAGAATAATGTTGAAAATGGCGTGTTTTGCGCCATTTGAGACAATAATATTATCGATATTATAATCAAGATTATTATCTGATTTTAACTTTTTTGCGATTGCCTCGCGCAGCTCAATTGTCCCGGGGATGAGTGTATACTTTGTATGGTTATGATTGATACCAAAAAATGCCGCTTTTTTAACATTTTGAGGTGTTGGGAAATCAGGTTCTCCGATACTCAGATCAACAATATCGACCCTATCGCGTTTCATTTGGCTGGCCACTGCGGCGATTTCTGCGGTTGGAGATTCGTTAATTCTATTTATTCTATCTGATAACATTATACGGCTTGTCCTGTCCAACTTGCGATTTTATCCTTCGCGACCTTCCAAAAACCAGACCTCAAGAAAGCGGCGAATTTGATCCCGACTGCTTTCAGGAAATGTTATAAAATTACATCCAAATCCAATGTGTTCAAGTTCCGGATGGTCTAAAATTCGCCGGATCTCCATCTCGATATTTAAAATAAAATCATCATTACGGGGTACTTTGATATCTAACAGAACTAATTTTTCATGTTCTTCTATATCTGAAATTTCATTTTTCTTGAGTGAAAAATACAGACCCTGAACAGATAAATTTAATATATGGGCAATAATTTTTTTGCTGGTTCCCGGACGAATAAAAGTACCAATAATATTGTCATTGTACGAAAATGGAACGCGATTAAATCTTCTTTTCTCTGCCATTTGATTTGCCATAGTACTCTTCCCTTTAGTTTTTCATTTAATGCCACTTCACCATTCATCTCTGGGAATCAGCCTCCCATTCATTCTCGCCCCTGTAAAAGATCAATATCTATATCTCGACAAGAAATATAAAATAATGAGACATGATTTTCATAGAGATTACTTTTTTGGAGGTAATAGAGAGCTTTACCATTTAAGTCAACTCTGTAAAAGACTAAATTATTTTAATCCTTATTTTTCATGAAGTTGTTGAATGGCACGAAGCAGGTCTCGTCTGGTTATCTGACCAACCAATCGGTTATCTTCATCGACAACGAGAAGTCTACGGTAGGTGCGATTTAGGAATTTATCGGCAACGGTGAAAATGTCAAGATCAGCATAAATGGTTTCTGGCTTTTCTGTCATGTAATCAGAAACTTTGCCACTGGGAAGAACGCTGTAGGCACCATGGGCGAGTGTACGGAGACAATCTTTTTCGGAAAGAACACCAACCAGCTGCTCTTTTGAATCTACGACGGCGGCACCTGTAATATCTCCCTTTAGCATTATGTCAATCGCCTGGTATACATCCATCTCCGGTGTGAGAGTTATAAAGGATTTATCCATAAAATCTCTAGCATGCGGCATAACATCGACCATTGATCATTCTCCTTCTTTCAGCGGTAACTTTTGCATTTATTTGAATAAATGACAGGGAAATCAATTTAATTAAATTTTTATATAGGACCCATTTCCCAAGGACCATCCGATCTAATGGTTTCCGGATCGCTTCTCTGAGACCAAATCGCAACGATAATTTCCCTGGTTGAATATTCGAATTCCTGAGGACAAAGTATAACAATTTTACACTCAAAATACAAAATATTGTCAGGGGAATTATACGACTAAAAATTTTCAAAACGATTAAATTAATCTCTAATTCGGGTTATCAGACTAAACGGATTTTAATGTTAAATGTGTGATCTCAGAAGGGATTCCCAAGCGGAGTGGTGGTCCCCAATATCCAGTTCCCCGATTGACATAAATCCAGGTGTTTTTGTGTTTGTGTAATCCCATTATATAAGGCTGAGTGAGTGTTACCAGATAACTCCAGGGGATATACTGGCCGCCATGGGTGTGACCGGATAACTGTAGATCAAATCCCGCTTCTTCGGCCCTGTAAATGCTTTTTGGTTGATGCGCTAAGAGTATTTTTACCGCATCTTCGGGTGCTCCCTGCAAGGCGTTATGTGGATCTGATTTGTGTGAGGGAATAAAGTTTTCGGCCGTATAATCCGGAACCCCGGCCAAAACAAGATTACTCTTACCTCTCTTGATAACCTGGTGATTGTTCTGTAATACCCGGAGACCAAGTGCGATCTACTTCCTCAATCCACGATTCTGCACCACTATAATATTCGTGGTTACCCGTAACAAAATAGACACCATTCGATGCGTATAAATCTTTCAGTGGCGACACATCTTCCCGCAGATTGGGAACGGATCCATCCACCAGATCCCCGGTGAAGACAATGGCGTCTGCGCCTAATCCATTTATTTGCTCGACGACGGATTGAACAAAGCGTCTTTTAATCGTGGGACCCGCATGAATATCGGTAAACTGAACGATCGTAAATCCATCAAAAATTGAAGGCAGGCCAGGTATGGGGATTTTCACCTTCTCCAGTATTGCTTCGCGACGTGCTTCATAGTAGCCGTAGCCGGTCATAAGAGCAGATGTTCCTAATATCCCCAAATTTGTAACATTCAACAAAAAACGACGGCGCTCCGGGTCAAAAGGATTCGAATCTATATTCTTATTCTCATCATTTCTTCCAAATCGGGTTTTTATTTTTCTGAACACAGAACTAAATAAAATTAAAATATCGCGGAAAATTAAGCCGGCTAGGATAAGCGAAAAAAAACCAAAACCAACATAACTCAACCATCCGATCACATCTTTTAACGTATTTAAAACTGTAACCTGACGCAATATCAACGAAACCGGTTGGGATAAAGGAACCAATAATAACAATAACCATGATATTCTTGTTTGCTTTTTGGTTAGTTTGGCTGGTTTTATCAATCGAATGCCCACATACCAATAAACAAGAATTAATAATACACTCCAAATAACAATAAACCACCACATGATGAACGTGCCTTTAAAATAATGATTGTTCTTATATTCAGTGGCCGTTCGCCAACGCCCACTTCTACAAAGAATAAAATATCATGGTATGTGAAAATAAATAAAATAATACCAACGATCCAACTCAAACTATTTATATGTCTTTGTTTTATACCATTTAGTGATTTAAACACCCCAGTCGGTACTTAAATTCCACCTATCTTTTATCTATCTGGCTTTTAGATTAAATTCTACGTATGTATATTTTATCATACGCGATCGTAAAACTAGTTTGGGAATGCTGAAGAGAAGATCAACAGTAATGCAGTCTTTGCATTTATATGGATTACGTAGATCAGAAAATGGTTTTTTATAGAGAGGAAATTCATGTTTAAGAAGATTGGCAAAAATAGTACGATAGGCCTTGTCTCGCCGGCCTGGATTCCAGTGATGGATCGCCTCACGATTGGAATTAGATATTTGGAATCTAAAGATCTTCGAGTCAAACGTGGGGATAACCTCGGAAAGACCTACGGCTATTTTGCTGGCACTGATGACGAGAGGATAGCAGATCTCCACCAAATGTATGCAGATCCGGAGGTTGAGATGATCATTTGCTCCAGAGGGGGATGGGGAGGATTGCGTCTTATCAACCAGATCGACTATGAATTGATTAAAAATAATCCAAAACCATTAATTGGCTATAGTGATATTACAACCTTACAACTTGCCATCTGGGCCAAGACCGGGATCCCCTCCATTTCCGGACCAATGGTTGGTGTGGAAATGGGCAAAGAGATGAATGGCTTTACAGAAAAACATTTCTGGGGACAATTGTTTAACAACAATCAGGAATATGAACTAGATTTGGGGACAACTTCATCTCAAACATTGATAGCGGGAGAGGCGAAGGGAAATCTGCTAGGCGGATGTCTGTCACTAGTTAGTCATCTATTGGGAACGCCATTCTCTCCAGATTATGAGGGAGCTATTCTTTTTCTTGAAGATGTAGGTGAGCAGCCCTATAAAATTGACCGATATTTAGCGCACCTGAAACAGACGGGTGTGTTCGATACTATCGGCGGAGTGATACTGGGTGAATTTCTTGATTGTGAAGATGACAACGAACGATCTTTTACTATTTCAGAATTAATAGATCACTATTTTTCGCAGGCAACTTTTCCCGTCATACAAAATTTCCCCTATGGTCATGGGGAAGTCAAATTTTCAATGCCGGTCGGGGTAATATCCTCCCTGGATACGAATCAAAAGCGATTCCGTGTCTCCAATCCCTTCCAGACCTGATAAATCCAGTACGATACATAGATATGTAGTCCAATTTTGAATTGGCCTACATATTATAGTCTGTAATTTGAGAATTGAAGTCCATTTTTAAATTTGACTATAATATGGAGGCAATCTCAAAAATGTGTCTCACACCTGTTGAATGGTTAGATAAATTTAGTTAAATTAAAAGCTTAAACTGTGGAAACATGAATGGGTAATAAACGATTAGCAGTATTTGCATCCGGACGAGGTAGTAATTTTAATGCCATCTTGAAGAAGATTAAGGATCACTATATTCCCGCCACATTTGAACTGTGTATTACCAATAGTCCTGGTGCGGGGGTGATTGAGATTGCATCTTCTAATGATATTCCGGTCAAAATCTTTCAACCCAGAGAGTTTCCGGATACATCCGCGTTTAATGATGCGATCCTGAGGGAACTTTTATCTGCGAAAATCGATTATATTATTCTTGCCGGTTATTTAAAGATGATTGGTTCGCAGATTGTTGATCAATATAGTAATAAAATCATCAATATTCACCCCGCCCTGTTACCATCCTTCGGAGGCAAGGGCATGTATGGACATTATGTTCATGAGGCTGTTTTCGAAAGGGGCGTAAAATACAGTGGGGTAACGATCCATCTGGTCAACAATGAATATGATGCCGGTCCGATTGTATTACAGGAGCCTGTGCGCATAGACGATGCCTCCACTGCGAAGGAGATCGCGGAGCGTGTTTTAGAAATTGAGCATAGATTATTCCCTGAAGCGGTAAAGTTCCTTGTGGAAGATCGTTTGGAAATAAAGGGCTCACGTGTAAGAATTAAATGAAAAGGTATGATTTGAAATGATTAAAAGAGCAATCATTAGTGTATTTGATAAAACTGGTATCGAGGATCTTGCTAAAAATTTAAGTGACAGAGGTGTGGAAATTATTTCTTCGGGGGGTACTCAGACTGCTCTAGAGAAAGCAGGGATTAAAACTATAGCCGTCTCTGATGTTACAGGATTTCCGGAAATACTAGATGGCAGGGTGAAAACCCTCCATCCGGTTATCTTTGCTGGAATCCTGGCTAAACGTAATCAGGCACATTTAGATCAATTAAAGGAACAAAATGTAGATGCAATCGATCTGGTTATTGTCAATCTTTATCCTTTCGAAGAAACAATCAGCAAGGTAGATTGCACTTTGGAAAAGGCAGTAGAAAATATTGATATTGGCGGTCCATCCCTAATTCGGGCCGCTGCTAAAAACTATAACTGGACTACGGTGTTAACTTCGGCAGATCAGTACGAGGAATTATTAACAGAACTTAATGAAAACGATGGACAGACCTCGGAAAACTTCCGCCACCGCTGTGCGATAAGAGCTTTTGAGCATACGGCCCGTTATAATGCTCTGATTTCAGATTATTTAGTCAGCCAATTACCTGATAGTCAGGGTTTGCCAGACGAGTTTACTCTTGCCGGAAAAAAGGTACATGACTTGCGATATGGTGAAAATCCACATCAAAAAGCAGCCTATTACAGTTTCTCTCAAAAAAATCCCCTTGATGATTTTGAGCAATTACATGGCAAGGAATTATCCTATAATAATTTGTTAGATCTTGATGCGGCTTTGTCAATAGTTAAAGAGTTCAATGAAGATTTTGTTGTTATCATAAAACATACAAATCCTTGTGGCGCTGCGCGTGGCGCGTCTATATTTGATGCTTATGAACTTGCCTTAAAAAGTGACTCCTTGTCAGCATTCGGCGGAATTGTTGGATTAACCGGTAACGTTGATAAGGCGTTGGCCGAAAAGATGTCGGAACATTTTTTTGAATGTATCCTGGCACCTGAATTTTCTGATGATGCCCTGGAAGTGCTTACAAAAAAGAAAAATCTTCGTCTGCTCACTTATAAAAAAGGTGAAGTTAAAATAAATCCTTATCAGGTGAGAACTATAAATGGCGGGATTCTTGTTCAAGGGAAAGACGATGAGAAGATTGATATAAGAAAAGCAAAGGTTGCCACAAAACGAGAACCTACCCAGCAGGAGTGGGATGCAATGGCATTTGCTTGGAAATTAGTTAAACACGTACATTCAAATGCAATTATATATACAACGGATAGACAATTGATTGGGGTTGGCGCAGGACAAATGTCGAGGGTAGATGCAGCGGAATTAGCTGTTAAAAAGGCTGTACAAGCGGGCCATTCCACTAATGGTACCGTCTGTGCTTCAGATGCATTCTTTCCTTTTAAAGATGGTGTTGAAGCATTGGCAGAAGCGGGTATTATTGCTGTTATCCAACCAGGAGGATCTATCCGGGATAACGAGGTAATTGAGGCTGCCGATGAAGGTGATATGAGTATGGTGATGACGGGAATGAGACATTTTAAACATTAAAAATAGAAATTAGATTGGGGATAAAAGTATGGCCTTTAAGTTTTTAAATATGTTGTCAACAGATATTGGAATTGATCTTGGAACAGCAAACTCATTGATTCATGTCCGGGGTAAAGGTATTGTTGTTGATGAACCCTCTATAATTGCCCTTGACGGTGAATCTGATAAAGTTGTCGCAATTGGAAATGATGCCCGGGAAATGTTGGGCCGTACGCATAGGGATATCATAACGATACGGCCACTTAAGGATGGTGTTATTGCTGATTTTGAAGCAACGGAAATTATGATGCGTGAACTCATTCGGAAGGCCAATATTAATCGCATGCTAATTGGGAAAATTGTAGTGGATGTTCCATCAGGAATTACGGAAGTCGAAAAAAGAGCAGTCAGGGATTCAGCTGAAAGAGCAGGTGCCAGGGAAGTGCATCTTGTTGCTGAAGCCATGGCGGCAGCGATTGGTGTTGGGCTTGATATCAGTCAACCCATTGGAAATATGATTGTTGATATTGGTGGAGGTACATCGGAAATCGCTGTTATTTCTCTCAATGGTATTGTTCATCATTCATCTATCCGTGTGGGTGGTGATGAAATGAATCAATCCATTATGCAATATTTTAAGAAGAATTATAATTTGCTGATTGGTGAAAAATCAGCTGAACAGATAAAATGTAGTATCGGCTCTGCCACACCGTTGGCAGAAGAGATTCGGACTGAGATTAAGGGACGGGATTTGGTTGATGGTATCCCCAAAACGATCGAGATTAGCTCTGTGGAAATACGGGAAGCTCTTGATGAAGCAATAGAGACCATCGTGGAGGCTGTTAAAGTAGCCCTGGAGAGAACCCCCCCAGAATTAGCATCTGATATTCTTGATCGTGGGATCGTTTTGACCGGTGGAGGTGCATTGCTTAGAAATCTGGATGAGAGAATGAGGGAAGATACTTCGTTACCAATTCATATCGCCGAAGATCCTCTCACCTGTGTTGTGCGAGGGTGTGGAGCAATTCTGGAAAATTTCGAGCGCTATGAGAAAGTGCTGCTTAAACAACGGAGAATGTAGTCTCGATTCTGGATACTCGATTCTCGATACTTGTATTATTACGCTGTAGATCAAGGATTCAGTAAACTTTTTGTTGTTGAGATATTTGATCAAGTAAGGAATTAATTATTAGTAGTACTTGACAAGGAGTGGACCGGAATCGAATATTCCAGTATCCAGTATCCAGTATCCAGTATCCAGTATATACCAATTTTAAACAATTAAATAATAAAATCGTGATAAGATTATTAAATTTTATAATAGAGATTCGGGACGCTTTTGTCCTGATTATATGTATTCTTCTTTCTTTGATCCTGATGATCTCAACAGATAAGGATCAGAGTGGGTCCTTCCGCGGGGTTGCCCTTGATCTGGTTGGTAGTGCGGGACAGTATATCTATTATGCCCAATCCTATTTTGGCCTGGCTGATGAAAATAAAGTCTTACGGAACCAAAACGCAGAACTTGCCTATAAATATTTGCAGGTTCAGGATGCACTATTAGAGAATATCCGTTTGCGTAAATTGTTGGGATTCAGGGAAAAGTCGCAGCTAAATTTAACAGCGGCTGAAGTGATTGGAGAGAATCCTCATGATATTTTAAATGGATATCTTTTAAATGCCGGTTCTGAACGCGGAATCTATATTTCGGCTCCTGCTGTCACCGCCGAGGGGTTGGTCGGTAAAATTGTAAATGTGGATAACGATCATTCCATATGTCAGATTCTTCTAGATCCAAGCAGCCGGGTTAGTGCTAAAATTCAAAGAAACCGCGAATTGGGTGTTATTGCATGGAATGGCGGAAATAACCTCAAGCTACTTTATATCACAAAAACGATAAAGGTTTATGTCGGTGATGTAATAATAACTTCAGGAATGAGTCAGATTTTTCCTGAAAATATAAAAATTGGGGTGGTCGTACAAGTTTCATTGGATACAAAAGGACTTTTTCAGGAAATATTGGTTAAACCCGCAGTAAACTTTAATCGATTGGAAGAAGTTCAGGTTCAGGTAAAAGAGAATACAGATGGCATCTGATAGTCATACAAATATTATTTACATTCTGTTTATCGGCCTCCTGGCGATCCTGGTTCAGGCGTTCTTTGTCCCTATTATAGAAATAGGTGTGTGGAGGCCTGATTTGGTGTTGATAGCCATTCTTTATATTGGATACCGTTATGGGATGATTCCCGGTGCTTTGGCCGGTTTCGTTTTAGGTATTTTACAAGATGCCCTCAGCCCACTTCCCTTGGGGATCTCATCTCTTGCAGGGAGTATCATTGGTTTTTCTGCCGGACAGGTAAGACAATTAAAATTGGCTGTGAATGCAAGGATACTGGCAACAGTTTTGCTTATCCTGATTCATGGCTGCATTTTTTATTTCTTTTATCAACTAAGGTCAGAAAGTACGTTTATCTACCTTCTCCTAACACGTGTCTTTCCCAATACCATCTATACGTTTGTGCTTGGACTTGTCTTGTCATTCTTTATCAGGCCAAACCTCGAAGAGGTCTAATTATGAATGAGTTAAGCAGACAAGCAGCGCAAAACACGGCAATTGGTTTTGAGCTCGGTCGTCGTCTTAATGTTAGTAATACTTCTGACGGGATTTTTCAGAATACAAGTTCGCGGCGGCGATAAATATTATGAAATATCTCTGGATAATAGTGTTCGCCCCTTAACCCAATACCCGGTGCGTGGTACTATCCGCGATTCAAAAGGTAAAATTTTAGTAGATAACCGCCCTTCCTTTTTTGTGGCCGTAATTCCCCGTCAATTGACAAAAAGTACCATTGATACGCTCGCACGAATCATTTCTGAGGATCCTGCATATATCCGTGAAAAAATATCCGGCCGTCGTACATTTCGTCCCGTATTTATAAAAAAAGACCTAAAATATCCGGTTATTGCTGAACTCGAGGAACGGCGTCTGGATCTTCCCGGTGTATTGGTTGATGTTGAAAGCAAACGATACTATCCGGATGGTATAAATTCTCCTCATATTTTTGGTTATGTTGGTGAAGTTGATAAAAAAGAAGCGCAACGGAATAAAGAGTTAGAGGCCAGGAGAGCTTATTGGAAAAAAAGGTCTGGAAAGAGAATATGATGCCAGTTTAAGGGGTACAAAGGGTGTCTATTTTGCCCGTGTAGATGCGGAAGGACGAGATTTGGGTATCATTAGTGCAGACCGGAATATTGAATCTATTGGGGGCATGGATTTATATCTCACTCTTGATTATTCCTTTCAACAATTTGCAGAATCCTTAATGGTTGATAAGCGCGGGTCGATTGTTGCATTAGATACGAGAAACGGGCGAATTATAGGTTTCGTTTCCAAGCCTGACTATGATCCAAGGTTATTATCCGGAAGAATATCATCGGAAGTGTGGGCAAAATTGCAGGGAGATACGGCGCATCCTCTTTATTCGCGAACCATACAGAGTGTTTATCCACCCGGCTCCACATACAAAATTATTGCCGCGATTGCTGCCTTGCAGGAGGGTATCATTACCCCGCGCTGGACGGCCTATTGTCCCGGTTATTTTCAGTTGGGTCGTAAGACCATCCACTGCTGGAATGCGAAAGGTCATGGGAAAATCAATATAGATCAGGCGATAAAAGGTTCGTGCAATGTATTCTTTTATCAACTGGGTCTGAAAATCGGAATAGATATATGGTCAAAATACTCCCAAATGTTTCTTTTTGGGGAGAGAACGAATATTGATCTGCCAAATGAAAGCCGTGGACTGGTTCCTACTCTTGATTATTATCTGAAAACTATATGGTCCAAATGGGTGGACCAGGGGAAATTTGGCCAATCTGGCCATTGGGCAGGGCGAACTTCTAACAACACCGCTTCAAATGGCTCAATTTGCCATGATTATTGCCAACAGAGGGGTGGTGCATCGTCCCCATCTCGGAAATTACCTTTATAACAAGGCAAATGGAACACGTCATTTTTTTCCGACGCAAACGGATTATATTAAAGGTATTTCAGAGGATGTTTATGATCTTGTCAGAAATGCAATGCGTAAAGTTGTGGCAGGTGGAACTGGTTGGAGGGGCGGTGTTCCTGGCATTGAGGTGGCGGGAAAGACGGGTACCTCTCAAAATCCCCATGGCGAATCGCATGCATGGTTTATCGCTTTCGCCCCCTTTGATGATCCGGTTATAGCGATGGCAGTTATCGTGGAAAATGGCGGTGGTGGTGGTGCCGTGGCTGCTCCGATTGCAAGCAAATGCATGGAAAAATATTTTTATGATCGACTCTTGCCAAGGGTAGTTGCTAAAAAAGACACAACCGTTTCCGACAGTCTGGAAAATGTAATTCCAATGGATTTGGAGAATTTTGACAGGTTGCGAATTGGTATCTCACATTGAGAGGATAAATGCAAAAATTTGACATTATATCTTTGGGATTAGTTATTATTCTTATTGCAGTTGGATGTGTTGCAATTTATAGCGCCACTTACTCATCTGATGCGGGGGAAAGTGACTATTTTACGAGGCAGTTGATCTGGTGTAGCGTGGGTATTATTACCATGTTGGTTGTGAGCTTTATCTCGATTAAATTTATCAATCGATTTGCCTATTGGCTTTATGCAATCTCTTTACTGATGTTATTATTAGTTTTATTTATAGGCAGGGTTGGTCAGGGTGCCGAACGGTGGCTTGCGCTCGGTCCTATCCATATTCAACCATCGGAGATTGCAAAACTTGCCACGATTCTGGCTGTAAGTAAATTTTTGTCAGATAAGTATGCAGATGTCAATAAGATAAAATATTTTGCCATATCTATTGCTTTGATTTTGGTACCATTTCTGCTCATTGCCAGACAACCTGATTTGGGAACAGCCCTGGTATTTTTAGCTTTAATTATTCCATTGCTTTACTGGGCAGGGTTGAACTGGTTTAATATATTTACAATCGTTACGCCATTTTTAACCATGATACTTTCGTTCAATTTCTGGGCATTTATGGTATTGATGTTGTCAATTGTATTAGTTTTATATATTTCCCGACGCAAAATGATTGTGTTGGTGGCGGTTTTTCTATTAAATATTGGTGTTGGGATTGCGACGCCGAATTTATGGGGTCAATTACGTCCCTATCAGCAACAGCGTATATTAACTTTTGTCAACCCAGAGAAAGATCCAAAAGGCGCAGGGTACCAGATCATTCAATCACAGGTTGCCATTGGTTCAGGAGGTATATGGGGAAAGGGTTATCTAAAAGGATCACAAACCCATCTTCGTTTCTTGCCTGCTCAGCATACGGATTTTATATTTTCTGTCATTGGTGAGGAGTTTGGCTTTATAGGATCTGGATTGATTCTTATAGTAGTTTTTCTACTCATTGTTCGATTCATTCACATTGCTTCTAATATTAGAGGACAGTTTGAAAGTTTAACCGTCATTGGGATTACAACGGTCATATTTTTTCATACTGTGATAAATATTGGAATGACAATTGGGATGGCGCCGGTAACGGGGCTGCCATTACCTTTTCTTAGTTATGGTGGATCATCCCTTGTTGCCAATCTTATTATGATAGGCGTCATTTTAAATATTTCCAGAAACTATTATATAAAGTAAACAAGTGGTGTCTTTATCAGCTCTACTCCCTCGCAAAGTCGCAAAGACGCAATGGAGTTTAATAGAAAATAAAATTTATTCTTTATTCGATAAATAAGGAGTTTGTTCCTTTTTTATTTTTTGTATTCATGTTCATTGCGACTTGGTATCTTTGCGAGAGAAGATTAAATCGTCTGTAAATGATATCTTATCTTTCAAGCATAGATAGGTGAAAAAGATGCGTAAATTCAGAAATTACTTGACTTATAGAGTGTACATATCTAAATTTTTTAACAAATTTCTCCTCAATACGGAGGTGCCATGTTTAGATTAATTTTTATATTTATTTTGAGTTCATTATTTCTTGCTTCATGTGCAAGTAGTTCACCTGATGAGGATTCCGTCGATGCGACGAGTCAGGATGATGCCCGTCAAAAAGAATTAGATGAGATTGAGGCATTGCTTGGTGTTGAACGGCCGGCTGAGGACAAGAAAAAGAAAAGTACAAAGAACGAAGATACGCTGGGATTGCTCAGTTCTGAAGATGTACCTGTAAAAGGGCAATCGAAGGGTACCCAAATGATCCCTCCTCCCCCTCCCGCTAAGAAAACGGATGAACTTGACTCTCAGTTGGCTCAGAAAGATGCCCTGATTGCTGACCTCAAACGGCAGGTCAAGAATCAGAATATTCAGATCAGCCAACTGGAAGCGGCAAAATCAACCCCGGTTAACGTTTATGCGGGTGTCTCAGGTGATATTTCAGCCGGTGAATATGAACAGCGCTATCAGGATGGTTTTAATTTATTCCAATCAAGAAACTACAAGGCCGCTATAGAAGTATTCGAAGCACTTCTTGCTTCCAGTTCAAGCAATAGCCTCTCTGATAATGCCCAATTTTGGATCGGGGAATCGCACTATGCCCTTGGCCAATATAGAGCCGCCGTCATTGATTTTGAAAAGGTGTTTACTTTCCCTAAATCAAACAAAAATCCTGATGCACAATTTAAATTGGGTTTATGTTATGTGCGGCTTGGAGAGAGTGATAAGGCCAGGGAAGAATTTCAACGCCTGTTGGATGTATATCCCGATAGTGATTACGTAAGCCGTGCCCAGCAGCATATTGCAGAGTTATAAAATCAATATTCAATATAGAATAATCAATTTTCAAGTCCATTAATTCTTTTCAATTGGTAATTGACAATTAGTGTGCGGACAGTACTTCCGGCAGTGGGCGGATTTCGAAGTTTATTTCACAAAATCCTCAACAATTGTCCAATCGTATAATAGATGTTCACTGACCATTGCTCACTCATTGTTCGAGCCAGAATCATTATTATATTATCAGGAGAGGGGACAGTAGCTCAGTTGGTTAGAGCGCTACGCTCACATCGTAGAGGTCAGGGGTTCAACTCCCTTCTGTCCCACAGGAAATTAACTCGTAATCAAATTAAAATATTCCGGGTATTTGCTGGCAAAAATATCCGGATCCCCCTTTACAAGCGCTTCTTCGTATTCAGGGTTGACCATTTTCAATCGACCTCTTTCAGCCACGCCATCCTCTACCGTCCAATCCTTGGAGGTTATAATCTCTTTTAAATCCCCTATGCTTTTTAAGAAATCAATAACCATTTGATCGGGCTCCTCTTCCTCACCTTGCACAGCCAGATTATCGAGAACGGCTATAATAATTTGACGGTCAATCGAATTAAATGTTTTTGCAGCTGCTAATGCGGCAACAAGTCCGGCTTCATCCTTGAGTAAAAGCCATGCCTGGACAGCGCGTTCAAAATACAATTCAAGACGGGCTTCAAAACTTAGATTATTCAAATCAGTCATTTTCCAACTCGTTTAATATTTGCGAATATTTATCTATTCGGCTCAATTTTGAAAAAATATAGGCAAGTTTTAGGAATAATATTCAAATATTTCACTCTTTTTCTAATTTTTTTTTTAACATCGACAAAAAACAATGGCATCAATTTAATATCTGCTAGGCTTTAATAAACTCAAACTGCAGGATCTCCTCACCATTGAGAACATAAAAGAAAAACAATTAATCATTTTAATTCTATATCAGGGTGAAAATTTATATTTAAACACTTTTAATTTCTAAAAACCCTTATGATCTTTTTCTCCCGGTTACATAACCTAGACCAAAATATGTAGCACTATAAAAATAAAGAGTCAAGGCAATATTTATTACTTAGGGATTAATATGATTTGTAGGGAATATATTTTATTTGTATATTTCCATAGCTTTTAACCTTTAATTCTGCCCGGCGAGGCAGATAAGGAAGATATTATGATTGTAAAACAGTATAGAGTTGTATATAGATAAAGCCAATGAGTCTTGTACTTATTGGCTTTTTTTTTGCTTAATTAAAAGCATTTTTTAACACAAAGCACACAAAGAAGGCACAAAGTAGGCAAAGTTTTTAATTTTACGTATTTCTTTGTGACCTCTGTGCCTTCTTTGAGAACTTTGTGGTTAATCAGAAATTATTGGAGATAAAATATGGAGTTCCGTATAAAGGCAAATTTGGTCACGTCCGAAGACATGCGCCGGATAATAACCCGGTTAGCCCATGAAATAGTTGAAAAAAACCGTGGAATAGCAAAATTGGCCATTATCGGCATCCACACACGTGGCGCTTTTTTAGCGGAGAGAATTTCACGTAAAATTGCTGATATTGAAAACCAGGAGGTACCTACAGGTTTTCTTGACGCAACGCTTTACCGTGATGATTTTCGTACACGGCTTAAACAACCGGAGATTCAGGTTACAAATATTTCATTCCCATTGGATGAAATAAACATTGTTCTTGTTGATGATGTTTTATTTACGGGACGAACGGTTCGCTCAGCAATTGATGCCCTTATGGATTTTGGCCGTCCGGCCCGCATAGATTTGGCTGTTCTGGTGGATCGTGGACACCGGGAGTTACCGATTAAGGCGGATTTTGTTGGGAAAAACATACCTACATCAATTGGAGAAGAAGTGCGGGTAAAGCTAACTGAAGTTGATGAAGAGGATAGTGTCAATCTTGTAGAACAAGTTTCTGGAGGCAATTAAATATGACATTTAAAGATGGACATTTACTTGGGTTGGAATACACTGATAAAAATGATATTGAACTTATTCTTAATACCGCAAAATCTTTCAGGGAGATTTTAGAACGTCCTATAAAAAAAGTTCCTACCCTGCAGGGTAAGACAGTCGTAAATCTGTTTTTTGAATCTTCTACGCGTACACGTATCTCATTTGAATTAGCTGAAAAAAGACTTTCCGCCGATTCTGTCAATTTTTCTTCATCAACCAGTAGTGTGAAGAAAGGTGAAACATTGTTGGATACAGCAAGAAATATTGAAGCCATGAAGATCGACATGGTCGTCATTCGACACCAGTCTCCCGGTGCTCCAAATTTCTTGGCTAGAAATCTTGATGCCAACATTATAAATGCTGGGGATGGCGCCCATGAGCATCCTACTCAAGCTCTATTAGATATGATGACTTTGTTAGAAAAACATGAAACCCTGGACGGTTTAAAAGTTGCCATTATTGGGGATATTTCTCATAGCCGGGTCGCCCTCTCTAATATACATGGATTGTTGAAAATGGGAGTGAAAGTAACCTTGTGTGGACCGGCTACACTCATTCCAAGAGAGATTGAGAGCCTTGGTGTGGACGTTTGCTATCATGTTGATGAGGTTCTGGAGAGGGTAGATGTTATCAATGTCCTGAGGATACAATTGGAGCGTCAAAATAGTGGATTGTTCCCCAGTTTACGGGAATACCATAATTATTTTGGTATCACAAGAGACCGTCTTGACCGTTTATCTCACCCGATAACCATCATGCATCCGGGGCCAATAAACAGGGGGGTTGAAATTGCCTCTGATGTGGCTGATAGCGAACACTCACTCATATTAAATCAGGTAACCAATGGTGTCGCCATCCGAATGGCTGTACTATATTTATTATCCGGAGGGGAAAATGTCAATGTTTAATAAAAATATGACATCCATGAGCCTAGATAAATCTTTGCCTGGAAAGCTCATGTTAAAAAATGTGCATATAGTTGATGTGGCCGAAAAACTGAATGTCATGAAGAGCCTCATCATACAGAAAGGTAAGATTACTGATATTCTTGATAAACCACCTCAAAATTTTGAAGGTGAGATTCTTGAACATGATGAAGGTCTTGTAATGCCAGGATGGTTTGATATGCATGTGCATTTTCGTGAACCGGGTCGGGAGGATGAAGAAACATTAATCACCGGAAGTAATGCAGCCGCCAACGGAGGCTTTACAGGAGCCGCCTGTATGCCTAACACAGAACCGGCGATTGATTCACAGGAAATTATTAATTTTATCTGTGAGCAAACTCAAAATGGATTAGTTGATGTTCATCCAGTTGCCGCTATTACAAAAGGACGAAAAGGAGAGCAGTTGGCTCCCATTGCTGAAATGGTAGATGCCGGCGCTGTGGCCATTTCTGATGATGGAACTCCATTAATGAATGCTGAACTTATGCGCCGTGCTTTGGAATACAGTAAGATGTTCGGGATTCCGATTCTTGGGCATGAAGAGGATGCTAACTTAAGCAAAAACAGGCATATGCATGAGGGTTTCTACTCAACAAAATTGGGTATTGAGGGAATCCCCCCTGTCTCTGAAGAAATCTTAATTGCCCGTGATATCATGCTTGCAGAATATACAGGGGGTAAATTCCATGTTTGCCATATTAGTACAAAGGGTGGGGTTGATTTAGTACGCCAGGCAAAAATGAAGGGAATTAATGTCACCTGCGAGGTAACACCTCATCACTTTACGTTGACTGACCAGGTTGTTGAGAGTTATGATACAAACACTAAAATGAGCCCGCCTCTACGCAGTGCAGAAGATCGACAAGCACTTATGGATGGTTTAAAAGATGGTACGATTGATGTCATTGCGACAGATCATGCCCCCCATTCAATAGAAGAAAAGGAAGCAGAATATATTTATGCACCTTTTGGAATTACGGGTCTTGAAACAGCTGCCGGCCTGATCATTTCTCAGCTCTATGATAAAAAAATCTTGTCATTGGCGGATATATATGAAAAATGTGTCAGAAATCCGCGGCAAATTCTGAATCTTGAGGTTCCAAAAATAAAAGTGGGGAACATTGCTAATCTTACCTTGTTGACATTGAACCAAAAATGGAAATTCAGGGATACCGTATCATTATCCAAATCAAATAACTCCCCATTTCTTGATTTTCCATTAAAAGGCAGATCTTTGGCTGCCATAAATAATGGAAAGATATTTATGACGTCATCTCTAAGTTAATAAAAAAACAGAGATACACCTGTCATTGTAGTAATTGAAAAATTAGAATTGGGATCTGGGAATTAGGAATTCCGAATTCCCAGACCCCAATTCCAATTACAAATTACTATTTACTAATTCCAAATCTCTATTCACATTTCCCTAAAAATGCTTCTCTTTAAAATAACCTGTAAAATATCAAAAATTATCTATCTTCTACTTGACTGCTCTATGATAAGACTTTAAATTTAAGGCTCGATTTTTATTGTTCAGGAGGTTTTTGTTGAAAACATATATTGCCAAGGAAAAAGAAGTCCTGGAATCAAAAAAGTGGTTTATTATTGATGCAGAAGATCAGATTCTTGGTCGAATGGCCACCCAGATCGCATCAATCCTGAAAGGGAAGCATAAACCAATTTATTCACCGCATCAGGACGTGGGTGATTTCATTGTAGTTGTAAATGCTGAAAAGATCAAAGTTACAGGTAATAAATTAAAAGACAAAATCTATTACCGGCATTCCGGATATCCGGGTGGACAAAAGGCTACCTCTCTTCAGCAGATGCTTCAGAAACATCCGGCGCGCGTTGTTGAACTTGCCGTAAAGCGAATGCTACCCAAAAATGCATTGGGTCGGAAGATGTTCATGAAACTAAAAGTATATGCAGGTTCAGAGCATCCACATACAGCGCAACAGCCTGAAGTTCTGGAATTTAAAACTAATAGGAGCAGTAATGGAGGTTTATCTCGGAACGGGCCGGAGGAAAAATGCAATTGCCCGTGTGCGTATGCAACCAGGTGATGGAAAAATTCAAGTTAATGGTAAAGATTTGCTTGGCTATTTCCGGCGCGAGACATTAAAGATGGATATTGAACAACCGCTGGAAGAAACCGAGATGTCGGGAAAATTTGATTTTCATATTTCGGTGCTCGGTGGTGGGCTTAGCGGGCAGGCTGGTGCTGTGCGTTTAGGCATTGCCCGTGCTCTAATGAACTATAGTGAAGATTTTCGCTCTGTTCTTCGTCGTGGTGGATTTGTAACACGTGATCCGCGCGAAAAAGAACGGAAAAAATACGGATTGGCAAAAGCCAGAAAACGTTTTCAGTTCTCGAAAAGATAGTCACTCGTCAAAAGTCAGATGTGAAAGGTCAAACGTCATATTACGTTTCACTTTTCACCTTTCACGTTTGACTAATAGTATTATATTTGCAATTAGCAACAAACAAAAAACACACATTGGCTGATTTGAACCAGTGGTCTCGTCATTGGCGAGTCTGGACAAAGTTGATGTCAATGGAGGATTAACCAAATTAAGGAGTTGTCATGCCACGTCTAAATCTAGAAACTCTGCTTGCTGCAGGGTCCCACTTTGGCCACCTTACACGCCGTTGGAATCCCAAAATGAAAGAATTTATCTTCATGGAGCGCAACGGTATACACATTATTGATCTCAAAAAGACGCAGAATAAAGTCGATGCTGCTTTTGACGCTATCAAAAAAATTGCTGAAGACGGCGAAGATATTTTGTTTGTTGGTACCAAAAAACAGGCGAAAGAGATCGTTAAAGGTGAAGCAAAAAGATGTAATAACTACTACATTACTGATCGCTGGTTGGGTGGTACCTTAACAAATTTCGGTACGATCAGGAAATCTATTAAACATATGAAGAACCTGGATAAAATGAGTACGGACGGTACTTATGAAAATATATCTAAAAAAGAAATTCTGAGTATCGAACGAGAAAAAGAAAAGATGAAAAAGGTGCTCGATGGTATTGAAGAAATGAAACGTCTTCCGGGTATTATTTTTATCGTTGATACAAAAAAAGAACAAATTGCTGTAAAAGAAGCCCGCAAACTAAATATTCCGATTGTTGCCATTGTTGACACCAACTCAGATCCTACGATTGTCGATTACCCAATTCCAGCAAATGATGATGCTGCTAAAAGTATCAGTATCATTAGCCGGGTTATGGCTGATGCCGTGATTGATGGAAGCCAGAAATTAAGGGAACAAAAGGCGGACAAACAGGCGGAAGCCGAAAAAATAGAAAAGACAGAAGAAAAAGTCGCGACGGAAGAGAAATAAGCACTACCACAGCATTTCACGGCTTACTGTTTATCCAATCTAACGCAACATTAATTCTAAGTTATCTTAAATCAGTAGATGTCTACTGATCCAGGTGTATTGCCTCTGCGTTCACAAACCGTGAAAAGTATTATATCCGATTGTGGTAGATTTTAATATAAATTTATAGATCCGAGAAGAGGAGACAGAAATGGCAGAAATTACAGCCGCCGTAGTGAAAGAGTTGAGAGAAAAAACCGGCGCCGGTATGATGGATTGCAAAAATGCATTAAAAGAAGTAGATGGTGATATGGATAAAGCTATAGAGGTATTGCGAACCAAAGGAATTGCACGCGCCTCAAAAAAAGCAGACCGTGCCGTCAATGAGGGACGTATTGAGTCTTATATACATCCTGGCAGCAAATTAGGTGTCCTGGTGGAAATAAATTGTGAAACAGATTTTGTGGCTAAGACAGATGATTTTTCATTATTTGCCCGTGATGTAGCCATGCAAATTGCAGCTTCATCCCCATTATTTATAAAAAGAGAAGATGTTGATCAGGATACCATTGATCAGGAAATGAAAATCTATCGCGAACAAGCTAAAGAACAAGGAAAGCCTGAAAATATTATAGATAAAATTGCCACAGGGAAATTAGATAAATTTTATTCTGAGATTTGTTTGCTAGAGCAACCTTTTGTGAAAGATCCGGATAAAACAATTGAAAATCTTGTCACAGAGACGATATCAAAGTTGGGTGAGAATATAACCATTCGCCGTTTTACACGTTTTAAAATAGGGGAATAACCTGATAATGGGACAGCTGCCTGTTTACAAACGAATATTGCTTAAATTAAGTGGTGAGTCTCTCACTGGAGTTAAAGAATTTGGTATCGAAGCAGACGTTTTGAACCGTTTTGCTAGGGAAGTGGAAAAAACCCACCGATCTGGAGTTCAAATTGGCATTGTTATTGGTGGGGGCAATATATTTCGTGGTTTGTCCGAAAAGGCCCGTGAAATGGATCGGGTTCAGGCCGATTATATGGGAATGCTGGCTACAATTATAAATAGTCTTGCTTTACAAGATGCCCTGGAGAAAAGAGATCTTCATACACGTGTAATGACCGCTATTGAGATGCAAGAAGTGGCAGAACCATTTATCAGACGACGGGCTATCCGGCATTTAGAAAAAGGACGTGTCGTTATTTTTGCAGGTGGTACAGGAAATCCTTATTTTACGACTGATACTGCAGCTGTCCTCCGGGCAGTAGAAATTGAAGCAGATGTGATTGTTAAAGGTACACGTGTCGATGGCGTTTTTGACAGTGATCCTGAAAAAGTTAAAAATGCAATGAAATTTGATGAGATATCATACATGGAAGTTGTTAAACGCGGTTTAAAGGTTATGGATACAACTGCGATAACACTCTCCATGGATAATAAACTTCCAATCATTGTCTTTAATTTTGATAAAGAGGGTAATCTAAATCGTCTTGTGATGGGAGAATCCGTAGGAACCAAAGTTCAGGAGTAATCCATGGATATGAAAGAAATCAAAAAAGATGCTGACCACCGAATGAAGATGGCAGTTGAAAACATCCAGCATGAATTTGCTAAAATCCGCACGGGAAGGGCCTCTGCTGTTCTATTGGATGGGGTTAAAGTTTCTTATTACGGGAATATGGTCCCATTATCCCAGGCATCAACTTTAACCATTCCCGAGCCCAGACTTATAGCTATTCAGCCCTGGGATCGGAATATGATTGCTGAAATTGAAAAAGCTATATTGAAGTCTGATTTGGGGCTGACACCTTCAAATGATGGAACATTTATCAGAGTACCGATTCCACAATTGAATGAGGAACGTCGTAAAGATCTGGCCAGGTTAGTAAAGAAATTTGCAGAAGAGGGGCGGATTGCCATTCGCAACGTCAGACGCGATGCAAACGATCATCTGAAAAAAATGCAAAAAAACCATGATATATCTGAAGATGAATTGAGTGTGATTTTAGATGAAATTCAGGAGGTCACAGACAGGCATATCCAAGAAATCGACGGGGTTCTGGAACATAAAGAAAAAGAGATCATGGAAGTCTAATATGAAGGCCCTGTCAAAAGCAGGGCCTTTTTTTTATGATTCTTTGTATGTACGTTCTTTCCAAGAAATGGGTGATCTGGAAATTAGATTTATTGTTAATAAAATTGAATAGAATATATAGAAGAGTTCATAAGCTATAAAATAAAGCAGATGAACTCTGAGGTTGATTCGCATTCCTATACGCCATACCAAGGAATAATCCAACACCAATACAGCGGCTAACGCAGAAATAAAATGGGGATTCAAAGGAAATATAAAAATTCCACCACATATCATGAGATGAGCCGTGAATGATATGGACATCATAATCCATCCCCAAATATTTACTCTAATCCCGCCACGCAACCATCTCTTCCTTTGTTCAAGAAAATCTTTAAATCTATTAAATGGGAAGGTCCTTACCATATTCTGATCATTTAATTTGTAAGCTAATCTGTGATTTGTTGAACCAACCATTTTTCTAAGCAATGCCATATCCTCTGTCAAAGAAAATCCGATTGAACGAAAACCGCCCAATTTTTCGTATACAGATCTTCTAAAACCAAAGTTATTCCCTAAAATACTCACTGGTATTCCAATCCCTGCCGATCCTGAGGCAATTGATTGCAGAAATAGCCAATCCAATTGTTGCAATTTTAGAAATGTTTCAGATCTTCTATTATTATCCTCACCGATGACTGTTAAACCTCCAACCATTGCTGTGTCGTCAGCAAAATATGCACACATCTGATCAACCCAGGCTGGTTGCACACGACAATCAGCATCCGTAACCAATATGATATCCCCCTCTGCCTGATCAAGCCCTTGAGATAATGCATTCATTTTTCCAGACAGGCCATCGACATCTTTCTCAATATCTATTAATGTAAAATGGACCAGACGATCACTATATGATAAAGCAATCTGACGGGTTTGATCTGTCGATCGATCATTTAAGATAATAATTTGTAACATTTCTTTTGGGTATTGAAGATTTTCGAGGCTTGTCAAACATTGTGCAATGAATGCTTCTTCATTACGGGCAGCGATAAGAACTGTAACGGATGGTTTTAAAGTAGTAGTCGAATATATTTTACTTAATCCAATATGATTTAATAAACCAATAAGAATATAAATGACCACAAAAATTGTCAGGATGGTACTCAGAGTCATAAACATCAGGATTTACGGCTCCCCCATTCAAATTGCTTAAACTGTGACAATAATCCAAATATTAAAACATAAGGGATATGAAGAATGAAAGCAAATGGGAACAAACTGATATGTTCCCTGTGATGTAAGACTGATGCGGCGCGGCTAAGAAAGAGATACTCGCCAAAAAACTTCAGTAATAGCAGAAAGAAAAGGGGTAAGATATAAATACCACTATACAATGATGAAAGTAAAGACATAACAATAAATAAATTAAGAATAAAAAAGGCTACCAATGAAACTGTAACCCCCTTTGGATATAAAAAGCCTTTAGAGGCATAACGAAGTCGCTGGTGAAAAAACTTTTTTAGAGTGGCGGGAGGGGCGTTCCATACCTGTCCCTCGCGGGTTGAATTATACACAATCTTCCAATCAGTTTCTTCACGTACTCTCTGCAAAAAAAGGTCATCATCTCCAGTGTGAATATGCTTAAATTGTCCAAATCCTTCAAGTTGGTTATAGACTTCTTTACGATACGCCATATTGGTTCCAACGCAAGTTAAAGGGAATTTTAGACCAGTGGATGCACAGGCAACTGCGGCATGTGACAAATATTCCAAGGACAAAAGATGATAGCGTATTTTATCATACGGAGGTTCGGTGATATAAGGGGCATAGCCTAATACCATACCCACATTTTGGGAAAAGCGTGAAACTATTGTATTGACCCATTGTGGTCCCGGCCTACCATCTGCATCAGTTAGAATGATTATCTCTCCATTTGCCTTCTGCATGGCTTGATCAATGGCGTACTTTTTTGGTGCATATGTTTCATTTGTCTCATTTATGGTGATTTGATTGAGATTTGAGTATTGATCACTCAATTCCTGAACAATATCAGCTGTTTTATCACTGGAGCGGTCATTAACGATAATTACCTCCAGTTTTTTTGAAGAATAATTCTGACCAAGTAGTTTCCGGATACAATCCCGTGCATTTTCCTCTTCGTTATGCATACTGACAATAATAGAAACATTGGGATGATGGTCATCGATTCGTACATCTACTTGTGTTAACCCTCTCCTCAAATAGTAAAGTGAGGTGAGATAAAGGATAAGAAGCGATATAAATATTAGAAAAAAAATATCGATAACAAAGAGCATAATCATCTCTATAATTTTTGAGCTAACGAATTGTTAATCTTTTTGCTCTCGCAAGTTCCAAAGTTTAGTTGGAAGGAAACTCCCAAATCCCTGATTGCAATTGCGGCAAATATCAATTTGTTTCCTGTCTTTAAGCAATTTTGTTCTAAAATCGGTGAAAGCGGGACCCGTCCATACTTCATCAAGGTTCTCCTTGTGCTGAATATTTCCCATTGGATATTTCCCGTTCTTATCAAAACAACATGGTACAAATGTACCATCCCAATTGATCAATGTTGAGAGCCAGGGCCGGGTACAAGAATTTTTTTCAGAACCTTTTACTTTATAATCATGACCGCTATAATCATAACGTCGATATTTCTCATTTGAGGGAAGCCATTCTTCTGCCTCCTCCAACGAACGTACTTCTATATTTTTAATCAATAACCTATCCACACCCAATTGTTCTGATAATTTTTTAACTTCGCCAATCTGATGTTCATTTTGCTTCATCACCAGAAACTGGAGGGCTACATTTGGCGTCTTTAGACCTCTCTTATTTCGTTCTAAAAGAAGGTCCCTCGTGCCATCAAGAACTCTTTTCAATTGACCACCTACCCGGTATTTTTCGTAGCTCTTCTGATCGATGCCATCCAACGATATAATCATACTATCCAGACCAGATTCCAGCGTTTTTTGTATATTTATTTCGGTAAAATAATGTCCGTTGGTACTGGTCGTTACATAGATATTTTTTCTTTTTGCCATTTTTACAAAGTCGAAAAAATGCTTGTTCATATAGGGCTCACCCTGATGATAAATTAACAAAAAGAATATATCATTACCCAACTGTGTCATAATTTTATTAAATGTCTCCATAGACATTCTGCCGGCACTTCGTTCCATTTCACCGGATCCTGTTGTACAGAGGGGGCAGTGCAGATTACACATGTTGGTCGGTTCGATGGTTAAAACCGGAGGCATTCCCCAGACCACTGGTTTACCGGTTAACGCAGAAAATATAAACGCAAGGGTTGTTTTAATAATATTGCCGATTCTTCGGATGTTTAGCGAGCGAAGAAGCCGGCTGAGCACCAACTCATTAAGAATAATCATTGAACTTTATCCAGATTAATTCATTCAAGGAAAAGAGGAATTTAAAAGATATTAGACAAAAGGCAAATAGTAATACCATATTTAGGTAATATTAATTTTTGCAGACATTAGGAGTACTATTAGCCCTTCTTGTAATTTAAAGCATGGTCAATTAAATTAACATCGCCCTATGAAGAAAATTATTGTACTTCTGATCCTATTACTTTTTGTTGTGCCACTAACAGCTGATAACCCAGTGAGTGTTCCATTGACAAATCCGGTTTATCATTTTCTGGATCGGATGGAGACATTAGGAATTTTGGACAATATTCTTGATGGTGTAAAACCTTTTAGCCGTGGGCATGTGGCTGATTTGCTTATTGGAGTCAATAATAAGCGCGATGAGTTAACGCATATCGATAAGGATATTCTGGACAATTATCTACTGGATTTCAGATTCGAAATTGACCCTTCCCAAAAATATAAACAGATTGATGGAAATAAGAACTGGTACACGCCCTTTTCCGGATTTAACCAAATTGCACATGAATTTCTTCGGTTCTTTGCTCGTCATCAACCTGAAGAAGATAATCATGTGTTTCTGTGGGAAGATTCTACAAACAGTTTTTATTTTGATTTTGCCTATGAAATCACTTATGATCAAAAAAATGAACAAATTAATAGAAGCAAGGATGTAATGAACTTTGAGGCCCGGGGCAGCATCACCAGAAACTTCGGATATATGGTTAATGTTGCTATGGCAAACATTCACGGCGATTTCGAATACAGGAACAGCGATTCATTTTTAAAAAATACATGGCGAAACAATCGGGAAGAAGTAACGTACTTTGACCGCAGTGGAGGAGATCTTGGGTTAAGTACGCCATGGGTGGATCTCCATTTTGCTATTCAACCCACTGCCTGGGGATTAGGTGAATCAGGGTCATTAATACTTTCTGATAACGTTGAGCAATATCCCTATATCAGCATTGGTAAATATTGGGGTTGGGGAAGTTTTACGTTCATGCATGGAAAACTGCTTTCAGAGAGTACCGGGCGCTCAGAGGAGGGGCAGGCACAGCATCCGGATAAATGGATTGCGATCAATCGGTTTGAATTCTCCCCCTTAACCGGAATGGCGGTGGGATTGACGGGTGCCATCATTTATGGTAATCGTTCAGCGGATTGGGCCTATCTTTTTCCGATAAATTATTTTCGAGCTGTGGAACATACACTAAGAGACAGGGATAATGCCTTACTCGCATTAGATCTTGAGTCTCGATTATTCAATGGTGTGAAAATTTACGGCAGTTTATTTCTGGATGAATTGCGCAAGGATAAATTGGGCTCCGATTGGTATGGCAATAAGCATGGTTTTCAGGCAGGATTGCATCTGACGGATCCACTCGGAATTGCGAATCTTGCTGCTCGTTTTGAATATACAGCAATTATGCCCTGGGTTTATACACATAAATATAATGCCAATCGGTTTATTAGCGATGGTGTGCCACTTGGTTACTGGTCAGGTCCCAACTCAGAAGTCTATTATCTCCATCTGGAAAAACAATTCAGCCGCCGACTCAACGTTGGGGTAAAATTGTGGCAGTGGAAACATGGCAGGAACTATGATAATGAAAACATTGGTGGTGATATCTTATTAGGACATAACACTTTGATCGGAGATCAAACAGAACCCAGAGAGACACGTGTTTTTCTGGAAGGAATCCTTGAAAGTGAAAAAAAAGTTGAGATTTATGCTGAATATGAGGCTCTAAATGGGCTCTTTCTTAATGTAGCAACACGATTTAGTCAATATATGGATGATGCAAATACGAAAGACGTTACAGAACTGCACTTTGGTTTGCGGTTAGAGTACTAAATCTCTCATTATCCCAGTATATTTTCTTCTCGCCAAGACGCAAAGCCGGTATGCTCCAAACTCAAAGCAATCGCAATCTCAATATAAGCTTCATCGTGTAAAAGGTTAAAAAAAATTGATCATAAATCTTTTTATTGTACTAAATATTTTATATTTCCTCATTTTATTTGCTGTCTGGATAGGAATGCGCCGATTAAAAAGACCGGGACAGAGTAAACATCGTTCGATTAGTATCGTCATCGCGGCCAGAAATGAAGAAACCAGGATTGAGCCTTGTCTGAAGAGCCTTGAATCAATTGACTATGACAAGGATTATTATGAAGTGATCCTTGTCGATGATTGTTCTACTGATAAGACAGCCGGGATTATTGAGACGTACTGTCAGCGCCATCAAAACTGGAAAATAATTCGGCTTATAGAAAAAAGTACTCACTTAAGGGGTAAAAAGAATGCCCTTCGTGAGGGTATCGCTCAGGCTCAAAATGAGTTGATTTTTACGACTGATGCAGATTGCGTCGTTCCCTGTAACTGGTTGAGAAATATGGTGTGTTATTTCCAGGATCACGTGTCTATGGTGCTGGGTTACTCTCCGTTGATATACGAAAAGAGATGGTATTACAGGCTACTTCAATTTGATAATCTTTTCTCTGCCATTACTGCTGCAGCTCCGGTAAAGCTTGGTTATCCCTTTACCAGTGTGGGTCGAAATCTCTCCTATCGAAAAGATGCCTATCATGAATTAGGAGGGTTCCACGCGCTGAAAAAATTCCGGAGCGGAGATGATATTCATTTAACAAATCGTTTTCATCGGCATAGTGAAGGGGAAATTGAATATTGTGCTGATCCGGGAACTTTCGTTCAGACTTTAATTCCTGCCTCAAATGAGGAAGTTCTCCAACAACAAATTCGTAAAAACAGCAAAACTTTTCAGTTATCAATATCTTCAATTGTACTCATGTCGTTAATCTTTTTTTACTATCTTCTGGTAATATCTCTGCCAATTATTTATCCGAGTATGCTAATACCATGGCTGATTTTAATTTTTCTTAAATTTATATTTGAATTTATTCCATTAATCAAGGCCGCTATTATTTTTAGACAAAAAGATATAATTCCTTTTATTCCCTTGATGCAAATCATCTATCCGCTGTATATTATTGTTTTTAGTCTGATCGGAAGCTTCCAGCATTATCACTGGAAAAAATAGGCAGTTGATGGATACCATTCTTAAAAGACGCCTCATATATATTATTCAAATCTGCATTGGCATTGTATTGGTTGTTTGGATCATAATGCAGGTGGACCAGAAACAATTCCTCGCTTATTTTAGTAAAATATATTTGTATAATTTCCTCTTCATTATGGTCTTGAGTGTGTTGAGCCTCGTGATCCAGTTCCGTCGTTGGCGTTATCTGATTGAGCAGTACTCAGACCATTATGATATCAAAGATTTGCTACCCTCCTTTTTTGCGGGATTCACATTCCGAATTATCATACCTGGTGGTCCTGCAGAGTTCAGTAAGATTTTTATGTTGCCAGGAAAGAAACGTGGTAAGATCCTCGCATTTGGAATGGAAAAAGTATTTCTTACTTTTATAAAACTTATAGCGATACTGATTGTTATACCCCTAACATTTCCTCAATATTTTTTCCATTCTCTCGTCCTATTAGTAGTTTTAGTAGTTACCTATTTTTTATTTCCACATTTACCCTATCTTAAAGATTGGCAGGAAAAGGATGTTAACTATCATATTGTTTTTGCTAATAATGTTCTTTTCTCTTTAGGAATTTTCCTGGTAATGGGTTTGCAGTATTATATATTATTGAACCAGGTCGATATGATATCACTAGCTGCGACATTTCATTCCTCAGTATATTTATGGTGCGCTGGAATGGTACCAATAAGTATTTCTGGATTGGGAGTTCGTGAAGGATTAGCAGTCTTTTTTTTCCGCCTCTATGGGGTCTCTCCGGCAAACGCGGTTGCTACCTCCCTGTTCCTTTTTGTAGTTAATACTATTTTCCCTTCCCTCATTGGCTCTTATTATATTTACAAAAAAAGAGCCCATTTTCGTGAAGTCAAAGATAGTATAAAGTCAACAAGAGACATTATTGCCAGTGTCAGACAAAACCGCAGATCAGAAAATGGTCATACAGATAAAAAATAATCTTGAAGTAAATTTGTAGTACTTGAGATCTTGTGGCATAAATTCTCTCCCGATACGATAGAGAAATAAATCAAGACAGTCCATAGTTTCAAATCTTAAATAAAGAAAATTCAAAATGATTGTACCTCTAAAATCTCTGATTAAATCTCTCTCATTAATAAATGTCAGCATTACCCCAAGGCGCCTAATTAATTTGGTCAAAATATATGTTTCATTGGTTCTCTCCAGAATTATAAAAAAACCGATTATCTGGGGATATCCGCCATTACTAATGATCGAACCGACAAATATTTGTAATCTAAAATGTCCCATGTGTCCTTCCGGTAATGGTGAAATGAAACGTGCTATGGGGAAATTGGATCTGGAGAACTTTAAAAGATTGATCGATGACATTGGTGAATATATTTTGCAGATCCAGCTATGGAACCAGGGAGAACCCTTTATTAATAAATCCTTTTTAGAATTTGTACACTATGCCAATAAAAAGGGTATCATGACCCAAACCTCGACCAACGGTCATTTCATACGCACAGACCGGGATGCTGAGGCGATAATAAAGTCAGGATTAGATTTATTGATTTTTTCAATGGATGGTACCAATCAGGAGACCTATGAAAAATACAGAGTTGGTGGAAATTATCAACTGGTGATGGAAACATTAGAGAGAATTGCCTCGGCTAAAAAAAGATTGATGAGTGATACTCCTATAATAGAATTACAATTTTTAATTTTCAAACATAACCAGGCTGAGATAGATGAAATTATATCGATTAGTAAAAAACTGGCTTTAAATCGATTGTCTTTCAAAACGGCTCAAATATATTCTAACCAACAGGCAGAGTCTTTTCTACCTGAAGATGAGAAATTTCGGCGCTATACACGAACCGAAGATGACTATGTCCTGAAGGGAGAAATTAAAAACTGGTGCAAACGATTATGGCTAAATCCTGCTATTAACTGGGATGGTTCATTTTCTCCGTGCTGTTTTGACAAAGATGCCGAGTATGCCTACGGTAATCTTTTTGATAACAGCAAAACCTTTCGCTCATTATGGCAGGGTGAAGGTGCACAAAAATTCCGTAATCAAATATTAACCGCTCGAAAATCAATTGATATGTGTACCAATTGCTCTGAAGGTCTTCCTGATCCCTATACTAAAATTGTAGAAATCTCCAATCTTTAATTTTCAACCCTATGGACCTACTCAATTAATTCTGCAAATTAATTCAGATCCCCCGAATTATTTTTTATTTCATGTGTATATATAACTATTGACATGTAATTTCCATGGAGGTGATATCTATATGAATTGTCTAATTGAATCTGGATTAATTTGATTGTATCGGACTTTGAAATGGGTTTTTAGGTTAGACACATTTTATCATGAAATATCGGAGGGAAGAATGATGGTAGAAATGCTAGAAAAACATAATGTGAAGCCAATATGCGGGCATTGTAAAATTGATATTGATACGGTTTGGTACCAGGAACTGCGTGGGGCATTTGGTAGACGGTATATTTATTATTGCCCTCATTGTCGTGCTGTTTTGGGACTCTCACATCGGAAAGGTTTTTGGATGGGGTAGTCCTATTTCAAATTTATAGTGATTATTGAGGGTAAAATGCCCTGAAAAAGTATTGATATTGGCAATGATGGTTATTTTGTGTAAAAAAAGTTATCCCCAGAAGGGATTATCTAAAGCGATGGTTTAGAATTTTACAAATTTATCGTATATGATGATAAATCTCGCCGATATGATGGACAGAGCATAGATGTTTCAAACCCCCTTAAATCAAGCCCGGGAATAGAGCAGAAGTTCGTTGTGTTTTTGCCAGAATTTAAGAATAGGGCATGTATAAATCCGGTAAGTCATTATTATTTAAAAGTTTATGCCAAAATATTATTATTGAGATCTTTTTTAAAATGGTTGAATGGTGTTGGGGATATTAGAGTTCATTAATTTTAATAACTTGTATACTCTTGTTCACCTATTGAATCTATTTCTGTATAAAAATAGATATTATTGTGGCATTATTTAAAAAAAAGCCTGATTTATTCACAGTTATTCACAAGTTATTCACAGTCTTTCATATGGAGATATTTATCACTTTTAAACCAATTAAATGGGAATTTTAATACCTTAATTAAACTTTTGTATAATTAAGGAGTATACAAATAAAAAATATGCGAAAAACCGTGGTGATGAAAAATATCATAATCGTTCTCCTCTTACTCTCTGCTTCATTGTTGAATGCCCAGCAAATGCCAGGCAAATTTTCCCAATCCTCCAAAAGTTCATTTCACGCGATACCTTATGATTCTGTTATTATAAATATTGGTAGCTTGAAAAATTTTGTGGCCAATAATACAAAGAATTTTTCTACGGATGATGATCCCCATTCATTCCGTATCGGTCGTGATGATTTACGCTATCCTTCGATGAGTTGGATCGAGGGAGGATATCCGGATAATCATTATTTGTCTTCAGGTACTTTTTTTGTTGGTATTGATTCCACGACTGTTTTATTCAATAGAAAAACATCAACAGACTTTAAAGTACAAAATAATACAAGTGACATCCCTTCTCATATCATGGTATCCTATTCAATGACGGATGACTCTGCTGGTTTACAATTGGAAAGAATACGCACAGTTTGCCGTGTATATGCCTGGACTGACTTTTGGCGGGATGACTTCTTTATTTATGAATATCTGATCATCAATGAAGGATCGGAACCATTGGAAGATATCTATGCAGGTCTGCTAATGGACTTTGATATTTCAGCAGCCGGGGGATTGGTAGCTGGAATGCCATACTGGTCGGACGATCGTGTAGGGTACTTGCTCAGTCGGGGGGTGAATCAAATTCCTGAATCCATATCATTTATGTATGATGGTAATGATCTGAACACTCCTGAAAATGATATGGGAGGATATTATATTCCCAAAGAGAGTTTGGGATATGTTGGCTCCCGGATATTAAATAGCCCGCAGACAAAAAGGGGAGTACCTGCGAATCAGCAATCAGGACACCAATGGTATTCTCAACAAGAAATGCCGAACAGGGGATCTGAATATTATAGGAAAATGGCAGATGAAAAATTCATGTTGGCTCCCCAGATTGTAGATGACTATCAGTATCTCCAATCCGCAGGTCCTTGGGATATGCAGCCTGGCGATACGTTACATGTCGCATTTGGACTTGGTATTGGAGAGGGTATTTTTAGCCTTGTGGAAAATCTGCAAACTGCTTACGATTTATATTGGCAATTGCTAAGGGATAAACACAGACCACAAATTTATAATATCATACCTAATCAGGAGGTGGTTCCAATATATACGGGTGATGTTCAAACTTTCCATATCTCAGCAAATGATTTGTCAGGTGATAGTTTGATTTATTTATGGCGTCTCGACGAGCAGTTAACAGATGTTAAGGATACTATCTTTACTTATGAATCAACCAAATATTCCAAAGGAGTCCACTCTTTAAAAGTTGAAGTTTCTGACAAAAAAGCAGCAGTTGATCATGAGTGGATCATTGTACAAGAAGCGCCCAGGATTTACAGTCTTGGCCAGAACTATCCAAATCCTTTCAATTCAGGTACCACAATACCCTTTGAACTTACGGAACCTTCCAATGTAACCATCACAATTTATAATATAGCAGGTGGAAAAATCGCAACGCTAATTCGAGAATTTTTAAACGCAGGTCAGTGGGTTGTGCTATGGGATGGAAGGGATATTCAGGGAAAAAAAGTAGCCAGTGGAATTTACTACTATCACCTATTATCTGAACATTTTTCTGATGTTAAACAAATGCTATTATTGAAATAATATTTGCGTCTACACCATTCCACTATTTTTTTAGGATAACAGGATTTATAGGATTGCAATTATTATTATTGCTTCGTGATTCTCGTGATAATTTTGTGGTACTTCGTGAGATGTTGTTATATCACGAAGTACCACGATGTAGACACAAAGACCACGAACAAAAAAATATTTAGAAGTCATGGCCTTTCTCGAAAACCTCAAGATATTAGATAAGTGATTAACGTCCAGATGATCCAGATGATCCGGATTTTCCAGATTGACCATGAGGCTGACGTGATTTTAAATGTTTTAAATCTTCCGGGCTGAAATAAATACCTGCAAATTCCTCAACCAATTGTTTTAATTTACTCGTGTTCTTAAGATCAGTTGTCTGTTTTGCTTTCATTGAAAACACCATCATTTGGTGAAGATAAGTTAATTTTTTCTGATAATCCTGGAATTCTTTTGAATTTCCTGGATCCTTAATCTTAATTCTTTGAGCAAGAAAATAATAAGTGATGATTTCTGTAAATTCATCAGCATGTTTATCTTTATTTTCTACCCATCGAACCAGCTGGTTCATGTTGGCGCCAGGATTTCTGGACAACTCATTGATTTGATTCATTGCTTTTTCAATAGTTGTAACATGCTCTTTTAAAAGTTCTATACGCAACTGATCACCGTAGATCCCACATGGCACCTGGCAATGTGAATAGGCCAGGTTCGCCGCAAAAATGCTCAATACAAGCATCGTAATAATCTTAATTGATCCTTTCATTATCTTCTCCTTTTTAGGTAAAATTAAAGTGAGAACTTTGTTCTCTTTTATTTTATTATGATGTAAATCCTTCTAATCTGGATACTCAAAATAGATTTGACCTAGATAACGATTTATTAAGTAAAAATATTCTAACAATTTAATAAATATTTTGTTGAATTATAGGGAGTGCGTGTTTGGTATTCGTGATTTCGAAACAGAGTTAAACTGATTTCCTTTAATTATTTTTTGGGTCTGACTGTTTTTTCTAATTGTCTTAAAATGGCAAAGTATCCGCGCTCGAATTCTTGTTCAAGAATTCTTATTGACTGACGTTTATTTCGAAATTGTTGGTACAGCACATTAAATCTTTTTTGTAACCTTTTTTTTTCATTTTCTGTCCACCTTTTTCTTAGATTTTTGGGAAGAGTACCGTTTCCTTTTCTAAGTGAATCGAGAAGATAGCCTTGTTTTATCAGTGAAAATTCCTGTATATGATGATTAAAAGCTTTAGAATTGATTTCAAATCCAACCATCGAGCGGTTCATGCCAAGTGCTACCTTTGCAGTGCTAAAACCTCCAAGAAAGAAATCAGCAACAAGGTCTCCCTCATTACTACTGTATTGCATCATTTTAATGATTAATTCCATGGGCAGTTCATTCTTATTTTTTATTTCTCCGTGTTTATATTCACGATTAATAAGCCAAACATCTTCGCGGTCACGGTAATTTAAAGAACCTCCTTGTTCGTCTTTCTCATCAGACCCAAATCGGGAGTGGTTATTAAATGTCACCAAACCGCCTGGTTTCGTGTAATAGAGAATATGATAATGAGAAGATATAAATTTTTTAGAAGTATAAACGCCGAAATTATATTTCCAGATTAAATGATTTACCGCAACCAGTTCTGTATCACGCAGGGTGATAAGAATATCTGTCAGATTTGAATATCCGGAAACGATGTAGAGACTACCCCCTGGGCGCAGAACGCGTACTGCTTCATTGATCCACTTATGGCTGAATTCTGCATATTGTTCAAGGGGCACTTCAACATAGCCATCGATAACATTCTTTTCTTTCCGGTTATAATGGACATGTATTTTATCCCCTTTAATGCCATAAGGTGGATCGGTGATTATCAAATCCACAGAATTATCTTGAAGATGTTTTTTTGCACCTTCAATACAATCCATAGGGTAGAGATGATGGGTGTGATTCATGTTATATAAATTTCTCAGATAATGCCGCAGGGAATTCCCTATAATTTTTGATGAACAATATTTTGGAATGTCATACTTTTTTAATATTTAAAACAACATATAAATTAAATCATAGGATGATTTTAATCTCTCCAACTGCCTGGGGGCCTTGAATTATTATTTGACCAAGGCATTCCATTGGGAGCGTCTCTACGCGATGTGGAAAAGAAGATCAAATCAGTAGATAAAGCAATCGGATACAGATAAACATTAATAAAAGTCCCAGTACTGTCTTGCGCCAGAATAGTGTTACCCTATGATTACGTGAAACGCCAAATCTGGATACTGATGCACTTCCTATAAATAGGAGAAATGCGGTATCGAGATGAATATATCCCAGCATAAAGGCATCCGACAGATCTGTTTGGGCAATTGCAAAGGCCAAACTGGAAAAAAAAGTAGTGAAAATCATGATCGCATTAGAAGTTGGAGCTGCTTGTATATTTTTAACTAACTTTGTTACCAGCATCATTGGTGTGGTAATTCCACCTCCCCCAATTCCAGTGAGACCCGAAATCATACCACTGACAGTTCCGATTCCAATTGGTATCCATCTCGGATGCTCCCCGGATAATTCTTGACCGTCATCTTTTTTTATGAGGAATGTTCGAATGGCCGTATAGAAGAGAAAGAGTAAAAATACCAGGATCAATACAAATTCTGGTAAATAAGTAGAAAGCCTGGCGGAGAGAAAAGCAAAGAATGATGATGCAACGGCAATCCATGGAACAATGGCCCACACAATAACACCCTTTTTGGAAAAATTATAGGTATTGAAACTTGCCACAAATACGATTGTTGCCAAACTGGTTGCCACGGCCTCAATATGGCTAAAAGGGAGAATCAAACTTAAAAGGGGAACCATAATAATACCGCCGCCAACGCCAAAAATTGTGGATACTATTCCCACGGACATGCCAGTGAGTAATATAATTAGATAGGTGACTATCACGAGTATGAGAAAACCTTTTGAGTAAGTATTAACAGGTTTAGAACGAAATGAAAATTAAGCATAGTAATCCGCCGAAAGCGGGTTAGGTTTTTACAAACACGAATTAAAATTCCAATTTTTGGGATTATTAGTATTGATATTCCTAATCATCAAAACGGTAATCTAAAAAAATAGGTAATGTTCTTATAAATTCGTGTAGCCTGTGGATACTGTTTTGAGATGTTTAAGCAATTAGAACTTAAGGTTAAAAATTATATTGGTAAGATGCAAGATCGGAGATTTCCAAGTTCTTGCGAGAGGTGTTGGGAAATAAAAAATTTAGGAATTACAGATCTTGTATCTATGAAACACGGGAGGTATATTTTATCGTCTATATCCTGAAGATTAAATAAATTCTATACTAATAAGATAAAATTGGGTTCAAATTATGACACAAAGATCTTTATATGTCCTTATAATTACAACAGTAACGGTTTTAATTCTTAAAAATTTAGCGGCTGGTGACCCTGCTGATAAAATCCCCTATGAGAAACCCGGATCTTTGGCGCTTTTTAATCCAATTTATCATTTACCACCGGTGAATCAGGATACAACAAACGCCTGTTGGAGCTTCTCGACACTTTCATTAATTGAATCTGAAATGTATCGTATTAATGGAAAATCGATAAAACTGGCGGTTATGTTTCCCGTATATCATGCTTTTCTTGAAAAAGGAAAGTATTTTGTTGAAACAAAGGGTAAGTCCAGATTCAGTCCCGGTGATTTATTTCCAACTGTATTGGAAATAATTCAGACCTATGGTATCATGCCCGATGAGGCTTATCAAGGGCAGGTAGCATTTTCAGGAAAATACAATCATAAAGCCCTGGAATCTGAGATTGAAGATCTGAAAGATGAAATTATTGCTCGAGACACTTGGCAGAAAGAGGAAATCCTTAAAAATCTGACAAAAATTCTTGATAAGTATTTGGGACGCCCTCCTGCTACATTCGAATATGAGGGCAAACAATACACGCCGCTATCTTTCGCTCGTCAATATGTTAATTTGCCCTGGGATGATTATCTCGCAGTTACTTCTTTTTTATATGCTCCCTTTAATAAATTTGTTAAACTCGATGTGCCGGACAATTGGTTGGGATTGACTACCTATTTTAATGTGCCATTGGATCTCTTCTATTTGGGAATGAAAGACGCTTTATCAAGGGGTTACTCGCTGGCGATTGATGGTGATATAGGGGAACCGGGTAGACTTGGTTCCATGGATGTCTGTTATATTCCGGACTATGATATTCCTGGAGATTATATTGACCAGGCGGCGCGTGACTATCGCTTTAATAAAAAGATAACAACTGACGATCATTTAATGCATATTGTGGGATATACAAATTTTAAAGGTGAAGACTGGTTTCTGGTAAAAGATTCCTGGAGGGATGCCTGGGAGGGTGAATTTAAAGGCTATTTTATCTATCATGCCGATTATTCCCGTCTTAAAGTTCTGGCCTACCTGGTACATAAAGATGCCATCCCTCAGATATCAGGTAAACTTAATAAATAGGCTTGCACCGCCTCTGTATTTTTCTCGTAGAGACCTGCCCGCCGGTAGGCGTAGCGCAGAGAACAAATAGAGATTCTTTTGTTATCATGAGGGATTTTCCTGCATGTTCTCAGAAAATATGAAATGATTATATAATTTTTCGTGCAGCGACGCAGCGGCGCTGTGTGAGATTAACATTATATCAAGAAGGGATACAAAATGAAACATGGCTATTTAATGCTAACCTCATTAATCCTGGTTATATTAGCCGGTTGTGATTCACTCTCGAATTTTTCCTCTGACGAGGTCTGGCCGGATGAAAAAATTGAACACAGGCCAGGTGTCTATTGGTGGTGGATGGGAAGTGCCGTTGATGCGGAAAACATCACCTACAATCTCGAGAATTTGGATGCTGCAGGAATTGGAGGTGTAACGATAGTACCCATCTATGGGGTAAAAGGAGAAGAAGATAAATTTATTAATTATTTGAATCCTGATTGGATGAAAATGCTTGAACACACCGTGCAGGAAGCAGACAGGTTGGGTATGTGGGTAGATATGACAACCGGCACTGGCTGGCCCTTTGGCGGATCACATGTTACTGAGACCTATGCTGCGAAAAAGATCGAAAGTAAGGTTATTCAGGTAGAGGGTGGAAAGCAGATTGTCGAAAGTTTAAGTGATTCAGGCTGGGTGCTGGCTAAGGCGTTTTCTAAGCAGGGCAAGACTATCGATCTTTCTGACACTATTAATTCAGAGAAGGAACTCATCTGGAAAGCGCCAGCAGGCAGCTGGAAAGTTTATATCCTATGGCAAAGTGGAACCGGACAAAAAGTCAAGCGAGCGGCACCGGGTAATCAAGGATTGGTAATAGACCCATTCTCTGTGAAATCATTGGATTTCTATTTACAGCGATTTGACGAAGCCTTTGAGAAATACAACGGGCCTGCCCCACGCGCACAATACCATGATTCTTTTGAGTACTATCATGCTAACTGGACCGATGATTTCTTATCAGAATTTAGCACGCGGAGGGGGTATGATCTGACTGAACATCTGCCTCTCCTCTTCGGGGATGGGGAGCCGGAATTAACAAGCCGTATAAAAGCCGATTACCGGCAAACATTAGCAGAGTTACATCAGAAATATATTAAGAATTGGGTAGATTGGTCCCATAAGATTGGTTCATCCACCCGCGATCAGGCCCACGGCGCGCCAGGAAATTTGTTGGATCTTTATGCAACTGCCGATATTCCTGAAACTGAGACTTTTGGATCAACACAATTTGCAATCCCGGGACTAAGACGATTGCCGGAAAATATTGCCAAAGACGCACCTAATCTGTTGGTGCTTCAATTTTCGTCCTCTGCCGCCCATGTGTCCGGGAAAAAGTTAGTGGCATCTGAAACCTGCACATGGCTGCGAGATCATTATAAATCAGCGTTGTCTCAAGCAAAGCCGGAAATAGATCAACTTTTTCTGGCCGGAATTAATCACATTTTTTATCATGGCAATGCCTATACACCCGCTGAGGCGGAATGGCCGGGATGGCTTTTCTATGCCTCCACTCATTTTGAAAAAGAGAATGCCATCTGGCGTGATTTACCTGCTTTAAATACCTATGTCCAACGTGTGCAATCTGTGCTCCAGTCGGGAGAGCCCGCCAATGATATATTGCTTTATTGGCCGATATTTGATATCTGGCATGATCCAGAGGGAATGGAACAGAAACTTACTGTTCATGATAATAAATGGCTTACGGAACAACGGTGTGGAGAATTAGCCCATTATCTTAAATCTAATGGCTATACTTTTGATTATATCTCCGATAATCTCTTACAAGGCGCAATTTATAAAAATGGTAAGATTACATTAGAGGGTGGAAGTTATCAAACGATCCTGATACCTGAATGTCACTATATGCCTGAAAAAACCTGGGATAAATTGCTGGGTCTGGCTGAGAGTGGGGCGACCATTCTGTTTGACAACAAATTACCTACGAGTGTTCCGGGTTATTCAAATTATATTGATCGACAGGAAGCCTTGTCTAATAGTATGTGTGGATTAAATTTTGATACACAAACCGACACCGAAACGTACACAGCTGACCTGGGTAAGGGCAGATTAATTCTGGGAACGAATGAGGAGAAATTGTTTCCATTTGCTAAAGTGAAGGCAGAACCTATTGCCAGAAAAGGTGTTGGCTTTATCCGGCGAAAACATGAGGATGGATATTACTACTTTCTGGCGAATTTATCTGATCGGGCTCTTGATGACTGGGTAGCATTAAGTCAACCTTTCGTTTCAGCATTGATTCTTGAACCAATTTCCGGAGGATATGGAGAAGCAAGAGTACGTAATCTTAAGGAAAAATCAGAAGTGTATCTGCAACTGCAACCCGGGGAATCGTTGATCCTTAAAACATCTACTAACAAGAAACAACAAGCACGATCCTGGAATTACTTCTTTGAAAGTGACTATGAGACGCAGATAGGATCAAACTGGCAGGTTGATTTTGTTGATGGTGGTCCGGTATTGCCATCCCCTTATCAAACCGATCTGTTGGTTTCCTGGACTGATTTTCCCGATAAAGAGTGCAAACGCTTTGCCGGGACGGCGCGCTATTCGACCACGTTCAACTTACCCAACCAGACATCCGATGGATGGACGCTTGATTTGGGGACTGTATATGAAAGTGCCCGAATAAAAATAAATGGAGAAAATGTGGGCATATTGTGGAGTTTTCCATTTAGGCTTGTTGTTGGAAAATATCTGAAGATGGGTGAAAACAGGTTAGAAATTGAGGTGACTAATTTATCGGCTAATCGCATAAAGGATCTTGATGAAAGGAAGGTAGTATGGAAGAAATTCCATGAGATAAATTTTGTAAACATCAATTATAAAAAGTTTGATGCCTCAAAGTGGTCGCTGATGCCATCGGGTTTGATTGGACCAGTAAAACTGATCGCTGGGAAAAACACACCATTTCCCCAATGATATCTTTGGAGAACATATAAGTTGATATTAGCAATTACCAATTGTTAATCAGATTAAATATTACCATAAACCGGTATAGACTGCACCCCGCAGGTCAGCTGCTTTTTCTGAGGCCAGAAAACAGATTACTTCGGCCAAAGATTCTGGCCTGACCCACTTATCAGCATTTTTCTCACCCATGGCTTTTCGATTAGCTGGTGTATCTATTACACTTGGTAGAATGCAGTTCGCGGTTATTGCTGTGCCTTTCATTTCCTCAGCAACAGCTCGGGTAAAATTAAGTACGCCCGCCTTGGCAGCGCTGTAAGCAGTCGTCTCCGCTAGAGGATTCAGAGCTGTGCGTGAAGCGACGGTAACAATCCGCCCATATTCATTTTCTTCCATCCTACGTAAAGAATGTTTGCAAAGCAGAAAAGTGGTTGTCATGTTCATCTCAATCTGTCTTCTCCATTCCTCGATCGAGAAATCAGTTGTTGGTCCCATGGCAAAGCCCCCTACAAGATGAATGAGAATATCCAATTTTTTCATCGAGGTAATTACCTCCACTACCTTGGTTTCATCTCTCAGGTCTGCGAAGACAAAGTTAATCTCATCAATTTTATTGCTCTTTAGATTTTTTTTTAACTCTTCTACGCCATTCAAAGAATGGTAGGGAACGGTGATTTTGGCACCAAGTTTTAGTGCTAATTGAACGACACTTGTTCCCAAACCGCCAGTCCCACCAGTAATAATGAGATGTTTGTCTTGCATAAGATTTTCCTAATTTTCTAAATTTATAAAATTTGTGATCTGATCTTTATTATTTAATAACGATAGAAAATTTTTGTCTCTTTAATTCGTGAATAATATAGCACCGATATGTCGTTAGGATATCGATCCTCAAAGCGGGAAGTTTTTTGTTTTAATCCTTAAAAAGACGTTGCGTCGCTGTGTCGCTGCGAGAAGCAGAATAAATTCAATTCAAAGAAAGGTTCGTATTATTTTTACCAGCTCATCTGGCTTTTCCGCATGCAGCCAATGGGTTCCTTCATGTATCGTTTCTATCCTGGCCTTTGGAAATCGCTTCTTTATTTCTGGAATGTCGCTCGTAGTAAGATAGGTTGATAGTTCACCCCGAATAAATAATGTAGGTTGATCATAAACTTTTTCTGTTGAAACACCGCGACCAATATCAGCCGCATGTCCGGCAATGGCGTCCAGATTTATACGCCAGGTATAATGACCTTTCTCTGTTCGGTAAAGGCTTTTTAATAGAAACTGCCGGATGCGGGTGGAGGAAATGAATTCGGCCAGAATACTATCAGCCTCCTTTCTGGAACTTATTGTCTCTACAGGAATTGCACTTAACCCAGAGAGAATATCCTGGTGTAGGGCAGGATATGATTTTGGTGCAATATCCACAACAATTAATTTGTTAACACGGTGGGGATATTCAAAAGCAAATTTCATAGTCTGTCATCCCGCCCATTGAATGGCCAATGATTGACACGGTCCTTAACCCAAAATCAGTCAGAAATTCATACAAATCCTCTACCATATCATCATAGTTTAATTCCGGACTATGTGGGGAACGACCATGATTGCGTAGATCCAGTAAAAAACATTTGTGATCTTCAGAAAGTTGTTTTCCGATGGTGAGCCAGTTATCGGAGGTGCCAAAAAGTCCGTGCATGATGATAAGGGGATCACCATCGCCAATGATTCGTGAATAGAGTTTCATAGTTTGTTTTTTATTATTTATCACGCATCGCCGCAGCGACCGCAAAGATAATATTAGAATAAAAACAAAAGAAAAAAATAAGCGTAAAGTTCACAAAGTTATATTTGTCTTTTTTCTTGAAATACTTTATCGACTATATTTTTCCTTGTGTCTTTACGGATAAAAATCTGGTGCAATTATATGAATTTTACAATAATTGTTTTAATCTATCCAGATTACTTTTATATTTTATACTCTATGGGTTGGAATTATTAACTTATTTATTCCCATATGGTTTTCCATTTAACAAGGATTAACATTGCCAAAATTTCCAGGATTCTCTTATAAGGTTTCCAATATAAAAAATGCGGTTTTTGAAAAATTCCGTGAAAAAATGGACGTCTATGGACCAGAAATGGTGCGATTACATATTGGGGATACCTATCAGCGACCCTATTATAATATCCCCCTGACTGAAAAATTCTTGGCATCGAGACAGAATTTCAATCGTTATTGCAATACCTTTGGTATTACTGAGCTGCGAAAAGTGTTGAAAGAAAAACTGAATAGTGATAATGGTATTAAATCTACGATAAATAATATTCTTATGACAGCGGGGGCGACCAATGCGTTGAGTGCTGCTTTGCATACTGTTTTGAATCAGGAGGACGAAATTCTCGTTTTTACACCCTGCTGGCCAATATTTCCCGGACTGGTTAAGTCAGTCCCGGCAAAGATTGTTGAAGTCCCATTTTACATGACCCTTGATGAAAACCCTGATCTGGATATTGAGAGTGACTTAAATAGATTTATTTCACCTAAAACGGCCGCTGTCTATTTTAATTCGCCAAATAATCCCAGTGGAAAAGTATTATCTAAAGATCAAATAAATGCGATAGGAGGGTTTGCTTCATCTAATAATTTGTGGATTTTGTCTGACGAAGCCTATGACGGATTGACTTATGATGATCAGCATCATATTTGCATCGCCTCTTTGCCTGCATTTTCTGAACGAACCATATCCGTTTTTACCTTTTCTAAACTATATATGTTTGCCGGGTTGCGACTTGGCTATGCTGTAGCAAGTGAAGTCGTAATTAAAAATATTAATAAAACAATGGTCCATCAATTATACAGTCCATCGACGTTTGCCCAGCAAATGATGATAGAGCCAATAAAAACCCGCCATGAATGGACGACTAAGGTTCGACAGCATTATCAGGATCTCCGTGATATATTTATTGAAACTATCGATCTTCTTAAATATACCCCGCAAGCAGGCTATTTCACTTTTTTTTCGATTGAATCATTTTTTGGAAAAAAAACATATAATCAAATTATAGATGAATGTCTTGAACAGGGTGTATCCGTTGCACCAGGTGAAGATTTCGGTAAAGGATATGAGAACTACATTCGTATTTGTTTTACAGGAGAACCCGAAGAGCGATTAAAACGAGGTGCCATGACCTTACGGAATATCCTGCTTGGATAAAAAGAGGAGAAACACTTATCCACGAATTTTACGAATTCTAATAAGAATATTTGTCAAAATTAGAAATAATAGTGATAACTTGATTAGTGCCTTAGAAGAGAGAAAAGAGAAATGCGAAGAGAATAATTAAAACATAAAGTAAATTATCTAATCTCGAGAATAAATTCAGAGAAAAATATTTTTAAATTCGTTTCAGGCACAGCCTGATCCGGCAAAGACGGATAATTCGTGGACAAACGATAGAGGTTAAAATGTTACGTGTAGGATTTTACCAATTTAGGCCAATGTTTGGACAGGTTGAAAAAAATTTAAACAAGGTTCTATCCAAACTAAAAGAAATGAATGCCGACCTTATTGTGCTGCCTGAATTGCCATTTACCGGATATTATTTTAAGGATCGCAATGAGGTCTCCGAATTAGCTGAAGAAGTAAAAAAGTCTTCCACGGTAGATAGCCTAATTACATTATGTAAGGAAAAAGATTTTCATCTTGTTACAGGTTTTGCAGAAAAATATAAAGATAAACTATTTAATAGCGCATTGTTACTCGGCCCCGGGGGTACTGTTCACACCTATCGAAAACTACATTTGTTTAATCAAGAAAAAAAGTGGTTTGATCCGGGCGATATCCCTCTACAATTGCAGGCAGTTAAGGGAGCAAAACTTGGAATAATGGTTTGCTTTGACTGGATTTTTCCTGAAGTAGTCCGCTCACTAGCCTTAATGGGTGCTGATATTATCTGTCATCCCTCCAACCTGGTACTCGACTATTGTCAGCAAACCATGATCAGTAGGTGTCTTGAGAATTATGTCTTTGCTATTACTGCAAATCGGTTTGGTGCAGATGTGAGACCGCAAGGCAAACTAAATTTTACAGGCAAGAGTCAGATTGTGGCGCCGAAAGGTGAATTGCTTTTTAGATCTGTTTCACAAAGGGAAGATATACATATTCAGGAAATTGATCTAAGTCTCACTAAAGATAAACACATGACACCTTTAAATGATATCTTTGAGGACCGTAGACCGGAATATTATAAAGTTATTTGCAAATAAAGAGCCTGCATGCACAAATGTTAGTTGTTGATGTTAAAAACTTGTATTAAAAAGCGGAAGAATCTTTAAGCCTGATGGATTATCTTTGACATAATTCAGCACGCCAAGCTGAATACCTTCCACCTCATAGGCATAATTGAATATGCCCAATGTAACACCCTTTAATATACCTTTTACATAATTGAAAGCACTGGCAGCAAATCCAGTCAGAGTACCGTCATTTTCTATGCGAACATGGGCCAGGGCAAGTGTTAAGCCTGTTACCTCTTCACCTCCTGCCCCCAACCCGGCGATGGTGATACCTTTTACACTCGGAGCGCCAATGGCACCCAGAGCCAGGGATATTCCCCGTACTTCATTTCCTGCCCCCATGCCCAATCCGGCAAGATTCAGACCAGTAAGATTGTTACCGGCTCCCAATCCCAGCCCACCAAAACTTAATCCAGTTACATCACCTCCGGCTCCTGTACCAAGACCGGCAATATTTATTCCCGATAAATTTTCACCAGCCCCAACCGCTAAGATGCTCAAGGTGATACCGCTGGCATCACCTCCGCTGCCTGCGCCTAATCCTCCTATCGTAAGGCCAACTAAATCTTCGCCAGAACCGGCACCTAGTCCGCCTATGGTGATACCCTTTAAGGAGCCACCCGCACCGGCCCCGAGCCCACCAATCGTAACACCCGTTAAATCGCCACCGGCCCCTGCACCAAGTCCTCCGAATGTAAATCCCGTTACATCTTTCCCTGCTCCGGCACCTAAACCACCAATTGTGATTCCGTCAACATCTCCACCAGACCCGGCACCGAGAATTCCAATATTTAGACCGCTTAATTGATATGAGGCTCCCACACCAGCCACACCCAAGTTTATATATCCCAGGTCACCACCTTCCGGAATAATGCCAAGAGAGATACCTCTTACCACGGCTTCATCATTTTCTTTTGATTTCCACAGGGTAACATTGATGCCATTGATTTCTTCAACCCATTTATCACGGAAATTAAAACGCAGACCAGTAAAATACTTTGAATTTCCAAAGCTGATGCCATAACCTTTTACAGGAATATCCAGGCTTTGTCCATACAAAAAATCAGTAGTTGCAAACAATAACTGCATAATGATGATTAGGCTAAAAATGGTTTGTCTTTGGTATCTGAATGGGATGCTGATCGATAGGCTCATATGCTTCCTCATGGGAATTTTATTTTTTGAAGGGAGTAAATTTATTAATTCATACGGATAATATGGACAATTGTTTTATCAAAATAAAATTAAGTTGTTTCTATAGTTAGTGATCGTGAACGGCTATTATAATAAGAAGCCATTCTTATAAATCAGACACCAAATATCTATAAAATGTTGCAGTTTAAAGAATTCTTACATTTGCTTATGAACAAAAATATTTTCTTTAAAAAGAGATATCACCTAAATTGGAATTCCTAAAACCAGGATAAAGAATGAATAAATACTTAAACAATAAAGGCCTTTTAGCGCGACTTAATTTATTTGATGCTACGTTGTTGGTGGTTGGTTCTGTTATTGGATCAGGGATATTTCTGACGACTGGTATTATTGCAGAATCACTTCCTTCTGCTGAGTGGATATTATTTGTTTGGATATTTGGTGCCTTATTGTCTCTTTTTGGAGGATTGACCTTTGCAGAATTGGGAGCAATGATACCAGAGGCCGGCGGTCAATATGTATACTTGCGCGAGGCTTATGGCCCAATGGCTGGATTTATGTATGGCTGGACGGCCTTTATTATTACTCAAACAGGGGGGATTGCTGCATTGGCAGTTGGTTTGCTGAGTATCTAGCCTATTTTGTCCCCGATTTCGGACTGGACCGGCGAAGTCTTTATCATAGCAGGATTTTCCATTTCAGCGGGCCAACTTGTGGCACTCACAAGTATTATTCTGTTAACGATTGTCAATTACTATGGTATCCGATCCGGAAGTTTTGTCCAAAATGTTCTGACAATTATTAAATTACTGGCCATTGGTATTTTAATTCTGGCCGGGATTTATGTCCTGATTAATGGCGGGATGGCACAGTAACAGACAATAGCTCATCCAAATCCCGACAGGACAATCAATCCCGGTTGTCATTGGGATTGCCCTGATAGCTGTACTCTGGACCTTTGATGGTTGGTATTCTGTAAATACCATTGCCAGTGAAATAAAAAATGTCAGAAGAAACCTACCGCTGAGTCTGATAATTGGCATCTCTCTTATAGGACTGATCTATCTCTTGATAAATCTGTTTTATCTTTTCACATTACCAATGGAGGAAATGGTTGGTGTTGTAAGGATAGGAGAACATGCGACGAGTTATGCCTTTGGTACTCTGGCGGGAACATTAATGGCAGGATTAATTCTGATTTCGATTCTTAGGCTGTCTTAAGTGCAACGATAATATTTGGACCGAGAATATACTATGCCATGGCCAATGATGGATTATTCTTTAAAAAGTTTTCCTATATTCATCCTAATACAGGACACCGACAATGGCGATCCTATGGCAAGGCCTGTTGGCGGGTGGCCTATGTTTAACAGGTACCTATGAAGAATTATTCACCTATGTGACTTTTGCTGTATTATGTTTTTTGTGGGAACTGTCTCTGCTGTTTTTGTGCTTCGTTGGCGCAGGCCCTCATGGGAAAGACCTTATCGGGTCTGGGGATATCCGTTTGTTCCGGCTATATTCGGATTAACAATTATCTGGATAATGATAAATACGCTTGATAGAAAAACCCATTGAGGCACTTCTTGGATTGATTGTGATTGCAGCTGGTCTTCCGGTCTATTATTATTGGAAGGAAACGATTGAAGAGTAAGAAAGAATAAACACAAAGCCCACAAAGCAAGCACGAAGTACACAAATATTTATTTCTATATTTCTTCTTTGTGATCTTTGAGCCTTCTTTGCGAACTTTGTGTTTAAAGAATTAGATGTTATAACTACTCATGCGCTTCGAGATATTTTTCAGCATCAATAGCCGCCATGCATCCGGATCCTGCTGCGGTTACCGCCTGACGGTAAATCTTGTCTTGAACATCCCCGCAAGCAAACACACCTTCAATATTCGTGTGGTGGTCCCAGGTTCGGTTAGGAGATAACCCGTCTCGTCTTTCTTTAATTGATCCCCAAAAACCTGGGTATTGGGAATATGACCGATAGCCATAAAGATCCCATCTATTTTCATCTCAGAGAGCTCATTTGTTTGAGTGTCTTTTAGGACAACAGATTCCACATTTTTATCACCTTTAATTTCAACAATTACTTTATTGAGAATAAATTCAACTTTTTCGTTTTTCTCTGCTCTTTCCAACATTACTTTCGATGCACGAAATCCTTCACGCCTGTGTACAATTTTCACTTTACTGGCAAATTTGGTTAAAAATGTTGCTTCCTCCATTGCCGAATCGCCACCACCGACTACAATTACTTCTTTGTCTTTAAAAAAGAAACCGTCACATGTGGCACAAGCCGTAACACCGAATCCCTTATATTTTTCCTCCGATTCAATCCCAAGCCACCTCGCTGTGGCCCCTGTCGCAATAATTACTGAGTCGGCCGTATATGTTTTGTTTTCAGCAGTAATTTTGAATGGATGCTTTGAAAAATCAACATCTGTAACAATTTCAAACTTTGATATTGCGCCAAAGCGTGTTGCCTGTTTTCTCATTTCATCCATTAATACGGGTCCGGTAATACCATCTGCAAAACCCGGATAGTTCTCAACTTCTGTTGTAATTGTTAATTGTCCGCCAGGTTGCTGCCCTTCCAGAATTAAGGGCTCCAGATTGGCTCGAGCTGTGTAAATTGCTGCAGTTAATCCTGCGGGACCGCTACCAATAATTATTACTTTATGATGAACTTGATCACTCATATTATTTAAACCTCCGTCGGCTTCTGGTATATTCTTGGTAAAAAACTTTACTGTATCTTAATTTACTGTTGTTTATTTTTTCGAACAATATTAAGAAACGAATTATCGTACGACTCGTGACATTATTAGATGATTATTTTATCTCAAAGATACATAGTCCCTTATTATAAATGGATGAAAGTGCAAAAAATTGTGTTTACCTATCTTTGCAAGCTCAGCGCCCTCTGCGTTAAGAAAAAAACTTTCTTTAATTTGGATACCCTTTGAAAATCTCTGGTAGTGAGGGAATTAAGTTGTTGATTAATAATAACTTTTCATTAAATTTATAAAAAAAAGCAGGATAGACCAGATGGACATCTCGATATATAAAATTGAAAAACCGGCTGAAATGAATTTTATCCTTGGGCAGTCCCATTTTATTAAGACTGTTGAAGATATTCATGAGGCAATCGTAAACATTAATCCCGGTATAAAGTTCGGCATTGCCTTCTGCGAAGCCTCACAAAAGGCTCTGGTCCGTTTTTCCGGAAATGATGAGGATTTAATAAATCTAGCCCGGAATAATGCATTAAATCTTGCCTGTGGTCATAGTTTTGTCATTTTTCTTGGCAATGCATTCCCACTCAACATTCTTAATGCTATTAAATCAGTGCCGGAGGTCGTGCGGATATTTTGCGCCACCGGGAATGAAACAGAGGTTTTAATAGCTGAAACGGATTTAGGTCGTGGTATCCTCGGAGTTATTGATGGTATAAAAACGAAGGGTATAGAGTCTGAGGAGGATGTTAATGACAGAAAACAATTCCTGCGTACCATTGGTTATAAATTCTAATCATTCAAAATCCGTATCTCTCGAAAGAACCATGCATGAATAATTTACAAGAATTGTACGACGCGTACATTGAAACACGTCCTTCTTCTGGAAAAATTAGAAATACGACGTCAATGATGATCCATGTTTGCCGTGCATTAGATATTGCATCTCAGGAAGAAGTTACATCCGAATATTTTGAATCAATACCACGCGCTCTTGATTCTTTCTATTCTGCCCATTCTGTTAAATCCGCGATGGATAAATCGATTTTAGCAGAAATGATAGGAAGAATAGGTCTTAAAAAGAAGTTAAAACCTTTATTAGAAAAGTTAATTGAAGATAACGATGAAAATGTACGCTTGTTCACTTTAAATAATCTAAAATTATGTGGTATTGAAAAACCCCAATCTGTTTTTCCATATATCGAACGATACCGGACATATTCAGATATGGAAATGAGGGCCGCTGCTGCAAGTCTCGTAGGATTCTTACAGTGCTCAGAACATTATAAATCGGTATTAAGCTGGATCAAAAAGTGGTATATGGAGGGAGACGTCTCATTTGTCGTTGAAGTTCTCGAAAGGATGGTTATTATTCGAAAACAGCGAAAATGTGATATAAACTATATGAGCCTGAAAGACATAAAAGATTGGGCAGAAAAAAACTGCGCCAAATGTGCGGAGGAGGTATTTGGCAATTGAAACCAATTTACCTATCTGGAGTAAAATTCCGGTTGGTTCCGAAAGAATTATTGAATTTCAGAAAATTCTCTTCTGTTCAAAGTATCATATCTATTTGCATCGCTGTGTTCTTATTCCAATTCATTAATGGATGTGCGCCATATTCAATACCGGAAAAAAAATCATATTCTGAAAAGGACGATCCCTATACCTATTATTTGCAAAGTGTTGAAGCCTATAACGATCAAAATTTACCACTTGCTTTAGATTATATAAATCAAGCCATCCTTTTAAACAAAGATATGGCAAAATTTTATCAATTGAAGGGTGAAATATATAGAGCCCAGTTCGATTATACACAGGCATTACTAGCCTTTAACCAAGCCCTGAAAAAGCGATCGAATTTTATTGCTGTTCATGAATCTATTGGTGAGATGTATCAGGCACAGGATCAGAACGATGAGGCCATTCGGGCTTATAAACGCGTAACAGGTCTTGAGCCACAAAGAATCGATATTATCCTTAGGATAGTTGAGTGTTATATTGCATTGAATGAGCTAGAGGTTGCACAGCATAACCTGGATATCTATGAAAGAAGTGCTCTGGAATATAATATACCCCTCGAAGATGGTTATTATTTATTAAGGGCTGATATTCTGTTTAGAAGAAAGAAATTTGAGGAGTCCATAACCTATCTCCAAAATATCAGAAAACCAACTCAAAAATCTATAACATTGCAGGGTTTGGACTATTATGGATTGGGGAATTATGAGACAGGGGTATCCTATTTTAATAAACTTTTAGCATTAGATAAGGAAAATGGTAAATGGTATTTTTACCGTGGACTATATTATTTCCAGAAAAATGATTTTAATGACGCCCAGTCACAATTTAAACATGCCCTTGTCCTGGATCCGAAATTGACTCAAACTCGGTATTATCTTGGGAAAATTCACCTTGCTAATGGAGATAAATCTTCCGCGTTAGAGGAGTTTAATAAATATCTGAAGGAAGATGTTGGTTCGGAGTACTTTGATGAGGTTAATAAAATTATAACAACATTAAATCAGAAGTAATCCTAAACGATACATACGTTATATACTAACAGACAACAAGTTTTTCTGACTAATGCCTGAATTACCAGAAGTTGAAACCATTGTAAGGGAATTGCGCGAAAAGATCTGTGGAGAGACAGTATCTGATCTTAAAAAAAAATGGTCCGGTGCTTATGTTAATGCTTCAAAACTAAAAATTAAACAGAGACGAATTGAAAAGATTTCACGAAAAGGAAAATATATTCTTTTTGAGTTAGATTCGGGATATTTAATTACGCATTTGCGAATGACAGGTCAACTTATCGTTAGAAGTTCTGCCCCAAAAGATTTGAAGCATCTGCGCTTAATTTTTCTACTTTCTTCTGGCAAGTATTTACTGTTTTATGATTTGCGTAAGTTTGGCCGGATATGGCTGACAATGGATCCGCAGACGGTGTTAAAAAATACAGGGATTGATGCCCTTGACTCAAAATTCTCATCAGAATATCTATATAAATTAATTGAGAAGCGAAAGGTTAGAATAAAATCATTTTTATTAGATCAAAAATTTGTTGCAGGCCTAGGAAATATATATATAGATGAAACTCTTTTCCGTTCGGGTATTCATCCGGAAGCTCGTACCGGCGATCTGTCAGAAGAACAGAGTCAGACACTTTATAATGCAATTCAGTATATTCTTAGTCAGGCAATTCGTAGGATGGGAACAACAATATCTGACTATAAAACAAGTGGTGGAGGATTCGGAGAAAATCAAAATTATTTGCAGGTATATGGAAGGGAAGGGAAACCATGCTTTAACTGCGATTCACCGATAGTCAAAATTAAGCATGCTGGCAGAGGAACCCATTATTGCCCCATCTGCCAGCCGAATATAAACGTTTGAGATACATCCTGTATAATAAAAAAATGCGCTGCGGTTTAGTGTCGCTGTGTGAGATATCTGAGTAATATTTGGTAATATGACATGCAGGCAATATGAGAGAAAAAATAAAGTTAAATATTAAACCCATTTTAGGATCAATTGCGTTCGCCATAATATTATGGCTGATGGTTGCCAATGAAAAAAATTACGTCTATCAATTTACAGTTCCGATTGAAATTAGAAGGTTGGCCAAGGGTAAGACATTGCTCGAACCTATTCCAAAAACTGCGATAATCGAAGTTCAGGGGAAAGGACGTGCACTTATTGGTTTGTGGTTTTATGATGTCGCTTTTAAACTCGAGTTACCAAATATTACTAAATCACAAAATATAAAACTTGCAGATTACCTGCCTTTTCTTGATCTTCCCACCACATTTGGATTACCCGTTCTGGAGGTTCTCGAACCAAGTACCATAGAACTAAAGATTGATCAGGAAATTGTTCGGGAAATCCCTATTCAGTTTGTTGGTGTCATCCAACCTGAAGATGGCTATACGTTAATTGATCATCACTTTGTTGTAGATTCGGCCGTTGTACGAGGCCCCAGATCAAAAGTAAATAAGATATCCACTATAATGACAGAATCAATTGAATTTTCCGGGAACACATCCTCGTTTTCTGAAAAAACGAATCTTATAAATCCGGAGCCAGGAATTTTTCTGTTGTCTCCAGTTTCTGTAGACTTAAATATTGAGATTCAAAAATTAGTGGAGGGTTTCGTACGCGAAATTCCCATAAAAATTCATAACGTACCAGGCAATCTCGAGGTGATAGCTCGTCCCTCAAAACTGGCTCTGAAAGTAAAGGGGGGGAGATGCTAGTTGCAGCATTGGATACATCTTCTGTCAGGGCTGAATTCGATTTTAAACATAACTATCAACCGGGTCGTGAAAGATATGCGGTTAGTATTATCACACCCGAGAAAATTAGTTGGATTGAATCATATCCCAAGGAAATCTCTCTTCAAGTCAAGAAGAAATAAATGGTTGGGTAGTGTAACAATCCTCAGATTGCAAAAAACCTGAGAGAGTATTAGTACTAAATCCCATTTAAATCCTCCAAATCATAAAACATATTGTTGTTTTTAATGGATAAGAAAAAAGAACAAATTGTGCTTGGAATTGAATCATCTTGCGATGAGACCTCTGCCGCAGTGATTAAGGGTAACAGGGTATTGTCGAACATCGTTTCCTCCCAGGAGATCCATGCGGAATTTGGTGGGGTGGTTCCGGAGTTAGCGTCAAGGGCGCATATTAGACTTATCACAATGGTCATTAGCCAGGCTCTGAAAAAGGCGGGAATCGATAAAAGTGATTTGGATGGAATCGCGGTCACCCATGGTCCTGGATTGGTTGGTGCCTTACTTGTGGGCCTTAGTTTAACCAAGGGATTATCGACAGCTTTGAAAATACCTTTTATCGGTATCAATCATATTGAAGGACATATATATGGTAACTTTCTTTCGAATCCTCAGATAAATTTCCCACATTTAAGTCTAGTCGTCTCGGGAGGCCATACACAAATTGTTATAATGGAACGTCATCTAAATTATAAAATCATTGGCAAAACGAGAGACGATGCCGTTGGGGAGGCCTTTGATAAGGGATCTAAATTGCTGGGTTTGGGATATCCGGGAGGGCCATTAATTGATAAGCTTGCCAGGCGGGGTGTGGATTCATTCCATCATTTTCCCCGTGCCACTTTGAAGAATGGACCATTCGACTTTACTACAGTGGACTAAAAACTTCCTTACTCGTCTATCTTGAATCCAAGAGCAAGTCCTTTGTCGATGAACATCTTCCTGATATTTGTGCCAGTTATCAGAGAGCGGCTGTAGAAGTCCTCGTACATAAAACAATGAATGCCGCGGAAGAATATAAAGTTACATCTGTGGGAGTCGTTGGGGGAGTAGCTGCGAATTCCTTGTTGCGTTCATGGATGTCAGAAGAAGTTAATAAACTGAAGATGAATTTTTTTTTACCTGAGATGGACTATTGCACAGATAATGCTGCTATGATTGCACGAGCTGGGATGGAGCGATTTAATCACGGAATAACCTCTCCATTTGACTTGAATGCTTATCCGTCTTTGTCACTTGAAAATATTGAAATAGCGTGAAATGAATCTTCATACAATGAATACTAAATATCAGAAAACTTTGTTAGAGATTAGAAATAATATAAATGTTTGATCAAATACCTTCGTTTTTCCATTCCAATATATCATTATTTGTTCTGATTATAGTGGGGATTGTCGCTGGATTAATCGCCTATTATCAATACCGCAGAACGGTTCCACCAATATCTCAATTTTTACAAATATTTCTCGGTATTTTAAGAGGATTGGCAATTGCAGCTATTTTACTGCTTTTCTTTGCACCTGAGATTACAGCAATCTGGCAAATTAGCGAGAGAGGGGAGCTCGCAATACTCATAGACCGGTCGGCATCCATGGGTATGGAAGAAGAGTCAGAGAGCAGAATTGACAGAGCCTTATCTGCAGCAAAAAAAATCGTAGAGAAAATAGATAACCAGGTGAATATTTTATTGTATGCATTCGATATGGATACGATACATTTAAATTCCTTCGAATTGGATACGACGAATCTGGGAACGAATATAGAAAGGTCAATTAATTCTGTTCTCAAATACTCCGACAATATAAAAGATTTGATAGTGTTGACAGATGGGAATTATACGGCTGGTGATAATCCGATACATTCAAGAATGCTTAACGAGATAAGATTATTTACCGTTGGCATTGGGGATACGATTGATCCACCAGACCTCCTGATACCAGATGTTAAAACAAACCAGATCATTTATCAGAATCAACCAACCGAGATAAAAGCGTATATCGTGGCGCGAGGTATAGATGATCAGAAAGTTCGTGTAAAATTGTTGGCAGGGCGAAAAGTACTTCAGGCCCAGGAGATTCAAATGGGGAAGCGCGGTGAAACGAGCATCGCAGAATTTGAGCTCACGCCTGAGAGAGTGGGTTTAGTACAATATCGAATAGAAGTTGAGACTTTACCAAAAGAAGCGGTTGTTAAAAACAATTCATATACTATTTCCATGGATGTGTTGAAGGGAAAAGTAAAGGTAGGGCTTTTTAGTGCAAGCCCCGGTAATGAAAACAAATTCCTTCAATTTGTATTATCAAATCTTAACGAAATAGATTTAAAATCATCCATAATTAAAAAGAATAATCAATATTATTTTAATAGACCAGAAAAAATATTAGATAGTCTTGATGTTCTGGTCCTGGATAATTATCCCTTTTCTGGCAGTAAAAATAGCGGATTTGATAGTGCCCTCAAAAAAGCCGCAAAGACCAAGATACCAACACTTGTGATTCTCTCCCGTGTCCCCTCGGGCCCCGTATTAAAGACATTTCAAACCATCTTCCCGATTCTTTCAATCAAAAAAAGCAGATCTGCCATCGAAATGCAACCGAGCCCCTCCATTACGGAAAAATCAATACCCCTTCTTAATGTTTTTAATAGTGAGGATGAAGCGCATAAGTTTTGGACGAGAATTCCCCCTATTAGCTATGAATTTATGGATGTAAATTTTGGACCTGCAGTCACGGTACTCCTCGAGAGTTCTGGGAAAAAGAGCTCAGGAGATCAAAACCTGCCTGTTGTTGCTGTTTTTGAAGGGAGAGACAATAAAAGCATTTTATTATTAGGCTCTGGGTTCTGGCGATGGCATTTTCTTCTTTCGGAAGATCAAGCCTACCGGGATAGTTGGCAGATTATGGTCAAAAATATGATTCGCTGGCTGGATAGTGAAGTATTAAGCAAAAATGTAATTATTTCCTCACCATCCAAATCCTACCAGGTCGGGGAAAATATTCATTTAACAACTCAGGTATACGATGGGACTTACAAGCCGATAGGGGATGCTTTGATCCGTACAAAAATTACAAATCCTTCATCTACCTTTGAGATTGAATCAGAGGTTGTTTACGAGGGAAACTATGAGGGGACTTTTATACCTATGACCCCCGGTAAGTACCTGGTTGAGGCCCAGGCCTGGCGAAATGATGTGAAACTTGGAGAAGATAAAATTGAACTGATAGCAATTCCGGTAAATCAGGAGTTCCGGGACATTAAACAAAACGTATTGCTTCTCAAACAATTGGCCGCTACGACTGGAGGAAATTATGTGCCGGTCGATCGGTTGGAGCAACTAATTAATCAGTTAAATTTTAAGTCTGAAATTAAGACGGAGGAAAAGACAATTGAACTTTGGAATCGCTGGCCGATGCTGGTTCTGATAATTGTTCTGCTTGTTGCAGAATGGTTGATTCGAAAGCGTAAAGGTCTGGCCTAAAATTAAGAAGCATCATTTGATTTAATCACACCTTCCATATCGTGCCCCCAAAAATGTGTAATCTCGGCAGATGTAATTATTTTGCCGGAATAAACATCCAAAAGTTTCATCACTATTATTTCAGAACCGATTCGTTCCCCTGCTTCCTCGCTGTAATCCGCAGAAAAATTAATCGTAAACATTATTATGAAACTTACTTTTTGTTCTGCCAATAGATGCCAATGATTTTTGGAGATACTCTCCGGTGTTAAGGTACTGTTTCCAAAGATTTGAATGAGTTCTCGCTCTTCACAAACAGTGAAGGAGCGATTTTGTATATAGTCTTCAAAATTTTTCTGCGAAAAATAAAATGAAGTTTTTTGAAGGACAGATGTTGTCCTTATTCTTATATCTTCATATAAAACATTATAGGGATCATCTTTTAATTCGGTCAAGAAGAGAAGGTCAGTGCTATCAGATCTCAGGTAGTTAAATAAACTTGTTTTCCCCTGTTCGGTCGTGTCAAAATATTCCTTTTTAAATTCACGGAACGCTTCATCTTTTTCTTTGATCAAAACCTGAATACTATCATAAATGGTCTGTAAATATGATTGACTTTTTAGATCTGAAATTGGATAGATTTTCAGGAACAATTCCTATTTTTATGTTTAACAGATCCTCTTCGAATCTCCATATGTCTAATTCCCGCCAAAATTTAAAAGTCTCATAATAATTGCTCTTGCTGAATTCTGCATTTCTGTATTCGGCCACTTTTTGGGTTGAAGTGCAGGATGTAAGTAAAAAAATTATGAGTAAGGGAATGTAAAATTTCATATATGCCTCTTTGGTATGATCGATGAATACATCACTCATGACCCGGTATCCTTCACGTTATAAAAGAAACTATAAAAATGAATTTGCGATAGCAAGCAAATTATTTGTTTGATTCGGAGAGGAAAGGAAAGTCCTCAAAAATTTTTGGTATAGATTTTGTATGAAGCTCATATTATGCAAGGGCTTTGGTCATTTAAATTTTATATTATTCTTCCCATATGCATTCTCAGGGTTGCGTTCGCTCAATTAACTTTTTCAGAGATAATGTATGATGTTGCGACCAATGAATATCATGATGAATTTATTGAAATATTTAATCGCTCCATTTCCGATTCAGTTGATGTGAGTGGTTTTCAATTTAGCGACGAGGCAGGTGTCGACAATATAGTATCTATCAGGGGTGGTATGAAAATACCCCCGCGCTCGTATGCAATTATTCTTGATGGTTCGTATTTGACAAATTCGAATATATATGATGAGATAATTCCTGATAGTGTTGTAATCCTGACCATTTCAGATAACTCCTTTGGTAAGAATGGATTGTCAAATTCAGGTTCGGAATATCTGACACTTAGGGACTCCTCAGGAAATATCGTGACATTCTATTCCTATTCCACTGGAAATATCCCTGGCCGGTCAGATGAAAAAATAGACCTTGATGGTACAAACGACCCTGATAACTGGGCAGACAGTGAAAGGGATGGAGGGACCCCAGGCTATCAAAATTCTGTTTCTCCTATTCCTTATGACTTTGGTTTTGATGCCTTGTCTTTGATGCTTCCGGAGAAAATTTATACTGGAATGCCTGTAATAATTTCTGTTCAAATCAACCAATATGGCACCGCTACCCTCTCCGATAGTATGGAAATACTTGTGTTTTCTGATATGAATAATGATTCGATTTTCCAGGAAGAGGATAGGATAATCGGAAGGGAGACAGTCTTCACTTTCGCACAAGTGATCGAATTTGAATGGACTGATATTCCTACGGGGCTCAATTTTCTAGTCATAGAACTTCGATTTGATAAGGATCAAAACACTGAAAATGATAAACTGGTTCGAGCGTTAGAAGTGTTGAATAGCGGGGGCGATTTGATTGTCAATGAGATTAAGTTTCTTGAGGGCATAAATGAGTCGGAGTGGCTGGAACTCTATAATCTAGGACAAGAGGAGGTGTATTTGAAGGGATGGTCAATTGCAGATAAGAACGATACGGTCTTGATAGACTCTTCGGTTTATATTTCACCTTCCGAATATATGGTTATTTCGAAGAAACCCCTGCCCCTCAAATATCAAATATCTGAAGATCATTTAGTTCTTTTAAAAAAATTTATTACTTTTAATGATCAGGGTGATGAAATTCGCCTTATCGCACCAAATGGTGATGAAATTGAGAGGATTATCTATGAGTCAGACTGGTTGGAAGGGGAGGCTTTCAGAAATCCAAGTCTGGAGAAGATCAATCCAATTTTGGCAGCGAATGTTGCAGAGAACTGGGGTCCGAGCATAGATGAAATGGATGCGACACCCGGATACCGAAATAGCATTTTTTCCTCTTTAACCCAGATTCGGGGAAAACTAATAGCCAGGCCCGATCCTTTTTCTCCCGATGGTGATGGCATCGATGATAGAACCCTAATCACTGGTAGCATCCCTGAAACAAGTGGCAGAATTAGAGTGCTGATATTTGATGTGAGAGGAAGGAAGATCAGAAGTCTGAAGGAAAATAGATTTACGGGCAGCCAGTTCAATATCGTCTGGGATGGAAAAGATGATTCTGGGAAACGGGCTCGCATTGGAATTTATATTGTCTATATCCAGGTTTTAAACGATCGCCGGGGTACGTTACATGAATTAAAAACAACGGTAATCCTGGCTCAAAAGTTATAAGGAGATAATATGCCCAGGAAACCTCCTGATTTATTGAGCGCCGATCGTCTGGTATTAAGAAAACCAGTACTTGAAGACGCCTCGACAATTTTTGATTTATATGCTCAGGATAAAGTGATTACAAAATTTTTAACCTGGCAACCCCACAAATCAATAAAAGAAACCCGTTCTTTTATTAAACGGTGTGTTCTAACATGGCAGAAAGACGAAGCTTTCCCTGGACGATAATACGAAAATCTGACAATCAGTTATTAGGAATGGTTGAGATAACCTCTATTGATCATTCCGGTGTCTGCCTGGGATATGTTTTAGCCAGATCCTTCTGGGGTAATGGATACATGACGGAAGCACTTCGATTGATAATCGAATGGGCTTTTCTGCAAAATGATATTTACCGGGTGTGGGCATTTTGTGATGTTGAGAATACCGCATCAAAAAATGTAATGGAAAAATGTGGCATGCAATGTGAGGGTGTCCTAAGAAGTTGGTTAACTCTTCCTCAATTTGGTGAAAAACCTCGTGATTGTTTTTGTTATTCCATCATAAAATAATGCATAAATATTTACTATTCTGCATATATAAAACCACCCAATGTAAAGCACTAAAATACAATAAGATAGATATGGCAAAAAATGGCCTGTTTTCGGTTGATTTTCAGTAAAGCCGATGGTATATTTATTGATAGTGTTTTTCTAAAAGTTAATCATTCTTCATTTGTAAATACGGCAAAATAACACTTCTATTAGAAGGAGAACGATACATGAGCAATGCATATTTTCAGGTACCTGAACCTTACAATGAGCCGGTCCTTAATTATGAACCTGGATCGAGTGAACGGGATGAATTATTAGATAGATTAGATGCCATGCAGGCAGATGAAATTGAGATCCCTCTTATAATTGGTGGAAAACCTATAAAAACCGGTGCGACAGTCGAAATCAGAGCACCCCACAACCATAATATACTCCTCGGCACCTATCACAAGTCAGGCAAAAAGGAAGTGGATCTGGCTATCGAGGCTGCTCTAGAAGCAAGAAAATCCTGGGCAGAGATGCCCTGGGAGCACCGTGCATCAATTTTTTTGAAAGCAGCAGATTTATTAGCCGGACCCTGGCGCTCGACTTTAAATGCTGCGACGATGTTAGGACAATCAAAAACGGTTTATCAATCGGAAATTGATGCGGTTGCAGAACTTTGTGATTTTTGGCGTTTTAATGCCAGCTATATGACAGATCTTATGTCCGAACAGCCTTATTCGCCTCCCGGGATGTGGAACCGATTAGAATATCGCCCCCTGGAAGGATTTGTCTTTGCCGTAACACCTTTTAATTTTACATCAATTGCCGGAAATCTTCCAACCGCCCCGGCAATTGTCGGGAACGTATCTTTGTGGAAACCCGCTTCCAGTGCTGTTTATTCTGCCTATTTTTTAATGGAATTACTCAAAGAAGCAGGTCTACCTGATGGCGTAATCAATTTTATCCCCGGATCTGGGGGGGAAGTGGGAAATCCGGTAATGGCCAGTGCTGATCTGGCTGGAATCCATTTTACCGGCTCTACGGAGGTCTTTCAGAGTATGTGGCGCACCGTTGGTGAAAACATTTCTAAAATGAAATATTATCCAAGAATCGTTGGTGAAACAGGTGGTAAGGATTTTATTTTTGTTCATCCCTCTACAAGGGTTAAACCATTAGTTACGGCGGCTATTAGAGGTGCGTTTGAATACCAGGGACAAAAGTGTTCTGCGGCATCTAGGATGTACATTCCACGTTCACTTTGGGGAGAATTTGAGACACTGTATAAACTAGAGGTTGGCAAGATTAAGATGGGTGAACCAACAGATTTTAAAAATTTCTTTACGGCTGTTATCGATAAGGGGGCCTTTGATACGATAACAGGTTACATTGATTTTGCGAATGATTCGGAAGATGCTAAGATTCTAACCGGTGGAAAGTATGATGATTCAAAGGGCTATTTTATAGAACCGACAACTATTGTTACGACTGATCCCCGATTTAAAACAATGGAAGAAGAGATCTTTGGTCCGGTACTAACTATTTATGTCTATGAGGACGAGGAATTTGAAGAGGCATTAACCTTATGTGATGAAACCTCTCCTTATGCTCTCACTGGAGCCATATGGGCCCAGGATCGTGATGCCCTGGTAACCATGTCCAATCGATTACGTAATGCGGCAGGCAATTTTTATATTAATGACAAACCAACGGCAGCTGTTGTTGGACAACAACCATTTGGTGGTGGCCGGGCCTCCGGAACCAATGATAAAGCGGGAAGTGCCATGAATATTTTAAGATGGATGACGGCAAGAACCATTAAAGAAACATTAGTACCGCCCGAAGACTGGACCTATCCGTTTATGAAATAAAAAGGTGAAAGCCCTTTTTTTTATCAGTCAAGAATTGTGATGCATTTAATTCTCGCAAAGACGCAGAGACGCAAAGGTAAATATTTTATATCTATGGATTTAGTCAAGAATTTTTAATGGATAGGTACATTTAAAAAAAATATATATAATTTATCTTTTCTTGGCGTCTTTGCGCCTTTGCGTGAGAAATTGGTTTATTGGTTGAACAAAATCGAATTTAAATTATAAATATTTAAGGAGGTTTTAATGGAACGAATTAAAGTATTGATTATGGGTGCTGCGGGCCGTGATTTTCATAATTTTAACACCTTTTATCGGGGTAATGAAAAATACGAGGTTGTTGCATTTACAGCCACCCAGATACCTAATATTGACGGACGAAAGTATCCGGCTGAGCTGGCCGGAGATCTGTATCCTCAGGGTATCAACATTTACCCGGAGAAAGAGTTAGTGGATCTTATACATAAATATAATGTCGATGAAGTCGTCTTTGCTTATAGTGATGTACCTTATGACTATGTGATGAATAAATCAGCATTAGTTAATTCGGCCGGGGCGGATTTTAAATTGCTTGGGCCATCCAAAACCATGATAAAGAGCAGTAAGCCGGTTGTCTCTGTATGTGCCGTCCGGACTGGTTGTGGTAAAAGTCAGACTACCAGAAAAGTGAGTAAACTCCTACAAGAGAGTGGAAAAAAAGTTGTGGCCATTCGACATCCCATGCCCTATGGGGATCTGGTCGCCCAAAAGGTACAGCGTTTTGCCTCTCTTGAGGATTTGGACAAACATGATTGTACGATTGAGGAGCGGGAAGAATATGAACCACATATCGTATCGGGAACCGTCATTTATGCCGGGGTTGATTATGAGGCTATCTTAAAAGAAGCTGAAAAAGAAGCGGATGTTATTTTGTGGGATGGTGGTAATAATGATCTACCGTTTTACAAACCGGACCTGCATATTGTCTTAGTTGATCCGCATCGTCCAGGTGATGAGTTGTTCTATTATCCAGGAGAAGCAAATTTGCGCATGGCGGACATCGATCATAATTAATAAAATTGATTCCGCTGATCCTGATGATATTCTCGAGGTGAGGGAAAATATCAATCAGGTTAATCCAAAAGCCATGGTCATTGACGCGGCTTCTCCCATTTTCGTAGATCAGTTTGAGCTGATTAAAGGAAAGCGGGTTATGGTAGTAGAAGACGGTCCAACCCTGACCCATGGTGAAATGACGTTTGGTGCAGGAATTGTAGCCGCAGAAAAATATGGCGCTTCAGAGATTGGTTGACCCCCGTCCATTTACTGTCGGCAGCATTACCGAAACATTTGAAAAATATCCCGAGATTGGCACGCTGCTCCCTGCTATGGGCTATGGTAATGGACAAATGAAAGATCTGGAAACGACCATTGAGAATTCAGATGCTGAACTGGTTATAATTGGTACCCCGATTGATCTGCGAAAAATTATAACAATAAGTAAACCAGCTTTACGTGTTTATTATGAATTGCAGGAAATTGGTCAACCGACGTTGTCAGATGCCTTGCAAAAAATTCTTTAAAAACTTAAATTTAATTCTTGCATCTGCATCAATCGATGAAAGGCTATGATGCGGGAAAAAACAGTGGTTGTTGCATTGGGTGGTAATGCCATCACCAGGGAGTTTGAAGAAGGTAGCATTACCCAGCAATTTGAAAATACACGGCGTAGTCTTCGGAGTGTTGTAGCATATATCCGAAAGGGGTACCGGGTCGTTATAACGCATGGTAATGGCCCGCAGGTTGGAAATGCTTTAGTTCGAGTTGAAGAAACACGCCACCTGGTGCCCCCATTGCCCCTTGGAATAATTGTGGCAGATTTAGAAGGTGGAATGGGATACATGATTGAACAATGTTTGCAGAACAAACTCCATGATCGCGGACTACCCCGGCAGGTTATAACTGTTTTAACGCAAGTATTGGTAGATAAAGAAGACCCCTCTATTCTTAATCCCACTAAGTTTGTCGGCCCATTTTTTAAAAACGATCAGGTGAAAAAGTTAGAGGAGGAACGGGGATGGATTATGAAAGAGGATCCTGGTCGTGGATTTCGGCGTGTCGTTCCATCTCCTATCCCCAGGCAAATCGTTGAGAAAGAAATCATTAAACTCCTTGTTGATAAAGACATAATAGTAATTGCAGCAGGTGGTGGTGGAATACCTGTCTATCGGGAAGGAACGGGGTGGTTGGAGGGTGTCGATGGTGTTATTGACAAGGATTTGGCATCTGCTGTTCTTGCCCGCGATATAAATGCACAGGAATTGCTAATTTTGACTGGGGTAGATCAGGTCGCATTAAATTATAAGAAACCAGATCAAAAAAATCTGGATGCTATGACGCTGCCTGAGGCGCGACGCTACCTTAACGATGGACAGTTTCCTAAAGGAAGTATGGGGCCTAAAATTGAAGCTGCGATTAATTTCCTTGATTCTGGTGGTGAAAAAGTTATCATCACTTCAATAGACAAGGCCTTAATGGCTCTTGCCGGAGAGTCCGGTACGATTATTACGGTTCACTAAAATCATATATGCGCTTCGTAATCAGACTTTTTATTAACCAATTTTAATTTTAAGTAGGGAGTGCTTCATGAAAATTCATGAATATCAGGCCAAAGAAATATTAAGAAAATATAATGTCCCTGTCCCGCGCGGAAAGGTAGCTTTTAGTGTAGATGAGGCTGTAACCATTGCCAAGGATCTTGGTACTGAGGTTGTCGTTATAAAAGCACAAATTCATGCCGGCGGAAGGGGAAAAGGTGGAGGGGTGAAGTTAGCCCGATCCCGAGACGAAGTACGCCAACTGGCCCGTGAAATTTTAGGCATGAACCTGGTCACACATCAGACCGGCCCCGAGGGTAGAATTGTAAAAAAACTACTCATTGAAGAAGGAATGGATATCGCACGTGAATTATATCTGGGAATGGTTTTGGATAGAGCGGTCTCAAAACTGGTTATGATGGCCAGTACGGAGGGCGGGGTGGAAATTGAAAAAGTTGCCGCTGAAACACCAGAAAAGATTTTAAAAGAATGGATTGATCCGGCGCTGGGATTAATGCCCTTCCAGGCACGTAAGTTGGCCTTTGGATTAGGACTGGAGGGTAAACAGGTTGGCAATGCCGTTAAATTTATGATGTCTCTCTACAAAGCGTTTATTGAGACAGACGCTTCGTTGGCAGAAATCAATCCCCTGATTATTACCAGAGATGGGCAGGTAGTTGCCTTAGATGCAAAAATTAATTTTGATGATAATGCAGATTACCGCCATAAAGAATATTCAGACATGAGAGACCTGGATGAAGAGGATGCTCTGGAAGTTGAAGCATCAAAATATGATCTTAACTATATCAAGTTAGATGGAAATGTTGGTTGTATGGTAAATGGTGCTGGGTTGGCCATGTCTACGATGGATATTATAAAATTATCCGGTGGAGAACCAGCCAACTTTCTTGATGTGGGCGGTGGAGCAAATGTCGATACCGTTCGTGATGGATTTAAAATCATTTTATCAGATAAGAATGTAAAAGCCATTTTGATTAATATATTCGGTGGCATCGTCCGTTGTGATCGAGTGGCCAAAGGGGTTATTGAAGCCGCAAATACGGTGGACATTAATGTCCCTGTTGTTGTAAGGCTTGAAGGCACAAATGCAAAAGAGGCCGCTGTGTTATTGGAAAAATCTGCCATGGATTGCATTGTAGCAAAAAACCTGGAAGATGCGGCTGAAAAAGTTGTAAACACATTAAAGATCTAAAAGTTCTCAGTTCAAAGTTTAAAGTTTAAAGTTAAAAAGGAAAAACTATTTTTTTGCCTTATTAATTTTACCCTAAATGAGGGAGTTACTAATGAGTGTCTTGATTGATAAAACGACAAAAGTGCTCGTACAAGGTATTACCGGAAGTGAAGGATCATTTCATGCCACCCAAATGATTGAGTATGGAACAAATGTTGTGGCTGGTGTTACACCGGGAAAAGGTGGGCAATTTTTCGAAGGAAAAATCCCTATTTTTAATACAGTGGAAGAGGCGGTTAGAGAAACAGGTGCTGATGCTTCTACAATATTTGTCCCCCCACCATTTGCAGCAGATGCTGTGTTGGAGGCAACTCACGCAGGGATTAATGTTATCGCCTGTATTACAGAAGGAATACCAGCCCTGGATATGCTCAATGTTTATCAGATAGTTAAGTCAAATGGTGTGCATCTTATCGGACCCAATTGTCCCGGGATCATTTCACCCGGAAAGTCCAAGATGGGTATCATGCCCGGATTTATCCACAAGGAAGGGAATGTGGGGGTAATTTCCAGATCCGGTACCTTGACCTATGAGGCTGTTGGGCAATTAAGCAGCCGGGGCATTGGGCAATCCACCTGTATAGGAATCGGTGGGGATCCCATTATTGGAACGCGATTTATTGATGCACTTGAATTGTTTAAGGATGATCCTGACACAGACGCCATTGTCATGATCGGTGAAATAGGTGGAACGGCAGAGGAAGAAGCGGCAGTTTGGATTAAAAGTAATCTGAATAAGCCGGTGGTCAGTTTTATTGCCGGTCAGACAGCCCCGCCCGGAAGACGGATGGGCCATGCCGGCGCTATTATCAGCGGGGGGAAGGGGACGGCTGAAGAGAAAATGAAAGCCCTATCCGATGCGGGCATACATGTATGCAAAAGTCCGGCGGATATTGGAAAAACGATTGAGGATGTTTTGCATTAAGATACGAGATATATTCAGGGAATTTTATATAAATAATTCTTATATTTTAACCTGATGTTAGCAGTATAATTGTTGATAGAGAAACATGGAGGTTTTGTTGAAAGAACAGACATTGGCGATACTTAAACCGGATTGTGTTCAAAGAAATTTAATTGGTAAAGTAATAGATCATCTTCTTGATTCAGGTTTTAAAATTGTTGCGATGAAAATGGTTAAACTTGATCGTTTGAGTGCTGGCGAGTTTTATGCTGTACATAAAGAGAGACCGTTTTATCCAAATTTATTGGACTTTATGACCGAATCTGAAGTTGTTCCATTGATTCTGGAAAAAGAAAATGCTGTTGAGGAACTAAGAAAAACCATTGGAAATACAGACCCTGCGGAAGCGGAAGAAGGAACAATTAGAAAACGATTCGCTGAAAATAAACAAAACAATATTATCCATGCCTCTGATTCAAAAGAAAATGCGGTGATCGAGAGTTCATTCTTTTTTTCGAAGAAAGAAATACTCGATACAATGCCCCCAATTAAATAAACTAATAGTGCTTCAGTAATTTGAGTAAAATAAAATCATTAAATAAAAAATTCACGAAGAGAAAAACATCGATGTGTTATGTTTTGAAAATTAGAGGAGTTCTTGATGCCAGAAGATAAAAAAGTTATGAATATTGAAATTCTGAGCAGAGGAACGCTGGAGATGGAGGATAGTGATCAACCAATAAAAAAGACGGTTGTTATCGGTGCCGGAATAATGGGAAGAGGCATTTCTCAGCTCATTGCATCAAAAGGCATTGATGTTATTCTTATCGAAAGAAATGATGATAAAGTCATAGATGCTAGGCAAAAACTTGAAGAAAGTATGGATGCTGAAATCGATCGCTGGACGATGACAGAATCCGAGAAAAGAGCCATTCTTTCGAGAACAACAGTTACAAAAGAAATCGACAGTGCTGTTTACGGGGATATTGTAATTGAGGCAATCACCGAGAGTCTTGTAGCCAAACAAAACCTTCTAAAAAAAATTGATGAAATATGTGATGATGAGACGGTCTTTGTTACAAACACATCAGCTCTAAGTATTACTGAAATAGCCGAAGTAACCAACCGTCCCGAGAAAATAATTGGCATGCATTTTCTTAATCCTGTCCCAAAAATTCCATTAGTCGAGATCGTGCGGGGATTAAAGACTTCCGATGAAACATTCAAGTTAATCAATGAATTTTCTGAAACATTGGACAAAACGGCCGTTGAGGTATATGAATATCCCGGTTACATAACCACCAGAGTAATTGTGCCGATGATCAATGAGGCAATGTATATTTTAATGGAGGGCGTTGCCTCAGCGGAGCATATTGACATAGCTATCAAACTTGGTTATAACTTTTCGAAAGGCCCTCTTTCTCTCGCCGATATGATCGGTCTGGATGAATTGATGGCCTGGATGGAAACACTTTTCCGGGAATTAGGAGAATCAAAATATCGTCCCTGTCCCTTATTGAGAAAATTAGTGCGTGCTGGTCATTTGGGGGTTAAAACCGGTAAGGGATTTTTTGAATATCCCAACTCATAAAGATAAAAGATGTCCACGAATTACACGAATTAAGACTAATTTCACTACTTTTTCCAAACTCTGTATTGGGCTTTATTTGGGTTTAGAAAATATACACAACTTTTAAAGAATTCGTGTAATACGCAATAATTAGTGAAATTCGTGGAAAAAATCATGACAAGATTTAAGAATATTTATCGCAACGAGGAAATGAATGAATATATTAGTATTAAATAGTGGTAGTTCATCTGTAAAATATCAAATGATTGATCCTGAAAAGAAGTTAACCCTGGCAAAGGGTGTGGTCGAGAGGATAGGTATGGCTGGGGCGATGTTGACACATAAGCCCCATGACAGAGAGGAAATAAGACTCAGTGGAGAAATTCTGGATCACAAAGTTGCTATAGAATATGTCTTAAGTATTTTATTAAGTAAAAATCATGGTGTGATTAAGAACAAAGAAGAAATTTCAGCAGTTGGTCATCGGGTGGTTCATGGAGGTGAATCGTTTAGCAGTTCTGTTCTGATTCACTCAGAGGTGATCAAGGAAATATCCATTTGTATGGATTATGCACCTTTGCATAATCCACCAAATCTTAAAGGAATTCGGGCAACGCAGGCACTCCTGCCAAATGCACCACAAGTTAGTGTTTTTGATACTGCTTTTCACCAAACAATGCCCAATTATGCCTACATCTATGGTCTTCCGCATGTGTTATACAAACGCCATGGCATCCGTCGTTATGGCTTTCACGGAACTTCCCATCTTTATGTGGCTGAACGTCTGGCAGAAATTTCAGGCAAACCCTTGGAAGAGCAAAAGGTTATTACCTGTCATCTCGGAAACGGCTGCTCTGCAGCGGCAATACAACACGGTAAGTCAATCGATACCTCAATGGGTTTTACGCCCCTTGAGGGACTTTTAATGGGGACAAGAAGTGGGGATATTGATCCGGCTGTGGTGCTGCATATAATGAATAAAGAAGAATTAACGTATGCATGAAGCCAATACCATGCTTAATAAACATAGTGGTATACAGGGATTGAGCGGGCTCAGCAGTGACATGCGTGAAATTGAGGAAGAGTATGAAGATAATAGCCGGGCAAGATTGGCCCACCAAGTATTTTGCTATCAGGATAAAAAAATATATTGGCAGCTATGCTGCAGCAATGGGAGGGCTCGATGCAGTTGTTTTTACAGGTGGTATTGGAGAGAATTCCTCTTTAGTCCGTCAAAATTCTTTAGATAATCTATCATTTCTTGGTATTGATCTTGATAGTGCTAAAAACAATTCTGATCAAAAGGGGGAAAGAGCGATCAGCAGTGACAATTCTCGACGTGGGAGTCTATGTAATCCCTACAAATGAAGAATTGGTCATTGCTTTAGATACAATGAAGATTGTACAGGGATTATCTTGAGTACTTTTTATCTTATATTATATTTTTCTCTTAACAGGCTAAAGTCTAATTAGTATTGTTAACTAAATATATATAGTCAATTCAATATACTTTTATTTCATTCCGAATTTGCTATTCAAATTGACATTTCTTAAATTTCTCGACTGTTATGAATGTAGCAATATATAGATCTTTACGAAGGAATTAATGAGTTTGAGTTTGAAGTTCCTCCTCAGAATTATGATTTGGCTGAGGTGGGATCTTTCTCTGGGCCTATTCGTTTGAAGATCTTTGTGGACCAGTTAGAAAATCTATACCGATTTAAAATTTCAGTCTCGGCGGATATTGAATTCCCTTGTGATCGCTGTCTTGAGCCATTTTTGTCACATGTCAATGCGATGATTGAACAGATTTACCATCTAGGGGCAGATGATCTTGGTAGTGATGAAATAATTATTTTGCCGGGTAATAGCAGGGAAATCAATATTAGCAGAAGCTATTGAGGAATCTATTGTTTTAAATCGTAAAATAAAGCAATTGTGTAAGGATGATTGTAAAGGTCTGTGTTCTAATTGTGGTATAAATCTAAATCTGAAAAATTGTGATTGTCATCTTGAGAATGTCGATCCACGACTTGAAAAATTAAAATCTTTGTTGAAATAGGAGTTGCAATGCCAAATCCAAAACGAAAAATATCCCGATCGAAACGTGATAAAAGACGTGCCAGCTGGGCAGCAAAATTGCATGGAAATCATCTATCCGCATGTGAAAACTGCAGTGAAATGAAACTTCCGCATCATGTTTGCCCACATTGTGGCTATTATAAAGGTCGAGCAATTTATACCCCTGATGTTACCACTTGATATTTTCCAATTTCTGGATGAGAATTAATAGATGCGAATTGCTTTAGATGCAATGGGTGGAGATTTTGCCCCTCAGGCGACTGTCGAAGGGGCATATTTATATCAAAAAGAGACCAAAAGAAGAAATAAATTGGTTCTTGTCGGCGATGAAGAAAAAATTAGCCGGGAACTAAGCAGTTTTAAAGACATTAAGGAATCCGGAATCTCTGTCGTTCATGCCAGTCAAAATATAGGTATGAATGAATCACCCACAGATGCCCTCAAGCAAAAAAAAGACTCTTCTATTATGATTGGGCTAAAACTTCATAAAAAGGTGAAGTTGATGCTTTTGTAAGTGCCGGGAATACGGGTGCTCAAATGGCAGCATCCTTATTAAACCTAGGTAGAATTAATGGGGTACATCGACCGGCAATCGGATCATTTATACCAAGTGAAAAAGGGGTAACCCTTCTTATAGATGTGGGGGCAAATAGTGAATGCAAACCTCTGAATCTCTTGCAATTTGGAATTATGGGCAGGATATTTGTTGAACATATTTATCGTGCTGGGATACCCAGTATCGGATTACTCAATATTGGTGAAGAAGAAAAAAAAGGGAATGAATTATCACAAGCTGCGTATCAACTAATGAAGAAATGATCTTCCAGGATTTGTGGGTAATGTTGAGGGAAGGGATATTTTAAAAGGAAAAGTTGATATCGTCGTTTGTGATGGATTTGTTGGAAACATCATTCTAAAGTTTGCAGAAAGTGTTATGGGGGTATTGTCAAAAAGTCTGAAAAGAAATATCGGCACAAACCTGTTTACCAATCTTGGTGCATTGCTTGTAAAGCCAGCATTTTCGGAACTAAGAAAAAATTATGATTATGAAGAATATGGTGGGGTTCCGCTTTTGGGTGTTAATGGAATCTCCATTATTTGCCACGGCAGTTCAAGTGCAAAGGCAATTAAAAATGCACTTATTGGTTGCGGAAAAAATGCGTTTAAAAAATGTAAATGATCATATTGCTGATACTTTTAAAACCAGAGGAGAAATACAGGCGTGAAACGAGGAGCATATATATCAGCGATCAGTCATTGGGTTCCGGAAAAAGTATTAACGAATAGCGATTTGGAAAAAATGGTTGATACCACTGATGAATGGATTCGTACCCGTACAGGAATTAGTGAAAGAAGAATTCTTGAGGATGGCAAAGCCTCTTCAGATATGGGAGCTGGGGCCGTCAAGAAATTAATTGAACAACGGGGGATTGATGCCAATGATATTGATGTGATAATTGTTGCTACTGTTACACCTGATATGTTTTTTCCCAGTACAGCAAATCTCGTTCAGGATAAGGTGGAGCAAAAAATGCCTGTTCATTTGATATCTCAGCAGCATGTTCTGGATTTATTTATGCTTTATCGCTGGGTACGCAGATCATTGAAGCAGGAAGATATAAAAAAATCGTTGTGGTTGGAACAGATAAAATGTCTTCGATCACAAATTATAATGATCGTAATACCTGTGTTTTGTTTGGAGATGCTGCAGGAGCAGTATTGCTTGAACCTACGGATGATGAAAATATTGGTGTTACTGGATTTCATACTCCATTCTGATGGATCTGGGGCTGACTATCTGCACATGAAGGCAGGCGGTTCAAAGTATCCTGCAACAGTGGAAACAGTTGCCAATGATTGGCATTATATTTATCAGGATGGTAAGACCGTTTTTAAATTTGCTGTACAAAAAATGGCAGACATCGCGGAACAGGTTCTGGTGCGAAATTCTTATACTGGAAAAGATGTAAAACTTATGGTTCCTCATCAGGCCAATCTGAGAATTATAGATGCGGCTGCAAAACGATTGGGATTAGATCCTAAAAAAGTTTTAATCAATATAAATAAATATGGAAATACGACGGCAGCAACGATTCCTCTGGCTTTGTCCGAGGCCTATCAACAAGGTAAAGTGGAAAAAAATGATCTGATCGTTCTCGCTACTTTTGGGGCTGGTTTTACCTGGGGAAGTGCACTTATCCGCTGGGGTATTAATCCACCTTCAAATGGAGGGTAGGATAAGAATGATCAGCGGATTAAACCACAAAGAATGTAAAGATAACACAAAATTCAGGTACAAAAAGAAAATATATAATAAAATTTTGTGAAAAATGTGTTAATTTGTGGTTGCTATTTATGAGTTTAAAGTAAATTTGGAGATTATCAGAGTTGAGTAAAAAAGCATATTTGTTTCCTGGACAGGGTTCACAATTTGTGGGTATGGCCAGAGATCTTTATGATAAATATTCTCAAGTTAAAGATATCTATTCACAAGCAAATGATATCATGGATCTCGATCTGGCTTCCATCTGTTTTGAAGGTCCGGAAGAAAAACTTAAACAAACAGAAATTACACAACCGGCCATCTTCGTACATAGTATGGCTGTATTTGGGCTTATTAAAGATCGAACAGAATTGCCGGATGCTGTGGCGGGGCATAGTTTAGGAGAATACAGTGCCTTAGTTGCTGCAGGCGCTCTCAGTTTTGAAGATGGGTTGAAATTAGTAAAAATAAGGGGCGAATTAATGCAGCAGGCCGGAATAGACAACCCCGGAACAATGGGTGCAATTATTGGTCTTGATGCAGAAGTGGTTGATGAAATATGTGAAAATTTAAAGAGTTCAGGTATAGTTTGTGCGGCAAACTACAATTCACCAGGTCAGATAGTTATTATCTGGAGATGTGGTTGCCGTAAGAGCGGCAATGATCTTGGCAAAAGACCGGGGTGCAAAAAGAGCCATTGAGCTGGTAGTCAGTGGTGCCTTTCATTCCCCTCTTATGGAGGGAGCTGCAAGTGGATTTTTGGAGGCTCTAAAAAAAGCAGAAATAAAAACGGCGGTAATTCCCGTTTATACAAATGTTGAAGCAACTCCATCAACAGAATCTGATAGAATTAGAGACCTTCTTTATAAGCAATTAACCCATCCGGTCAGATGGGAGGAAATAATTACCAATATGTCTTCCGATCAGATTGGGAATTTTTATGAGATTGGTCCGGGAAAAGTACTTTGCGGATTAAACAAAAGAATTAATAGAGACTTTAGTAGTTCATCTGTGGGTAACGTATCTGAGGTGGAATCAATATTAAATGGATAAGAGTGTTATATTTTAGATGTTTTTGAATTTAAATTAACTTAATTTAATCTTGCTTGGAGAGAACCGAATGGAACTTTTAGATCAGGCTTGCAGTGGTAACAGGCTCAGCCAGAGGTATTGGAAAAACAATTGCACTTACATTAGCAGAAGCTGGGGCTAATCTGGTTATTTCTGATCTGAATGTTGAGGCCGGAAAAGAGACAGTTGAAGAAATTAAAACGATGGGAAGAAAAGCCATCTGGGTTGAATCCAATGTCAGTCAAACTGATCAAGCAACGAAGTTAATCGAAACAGCACAAGAAGAGTTTGGTAAAATTGATATTCTGGTCAATAATGCGGGTATCACGCGTGATAATTTATTAATGCGAATGTCAGAAGACGAGTGGGATAGTGTTATATCTGTAAATCTTAAAGGAACATTTAACTGTATCCGTGCTGCAACAAAGTTCTTTATGAAGCAACGATTCGGACGAATTATAAATATTGCATCCGTTGTTGGCCAGATGGGCAATGCCGGCCAGGCTAATTATGCATCTTCAAAGGCAGGTGTAATTGGATTAACAAAGTCGGTTGCTAAAGAACTTGCAACGAGAAATATACTTGTAAATGCCGTTGCTCCTGGTTTTATACAAACAGCCATGACCGAAAAACTTCCTGAAAAAGCACGAGAGAGTTTATTGAAACTAATTCCATTGGCAAAATTAGGGCAACCGGAAGATGTCGCCCGGGTTGTACTCTTTCTTTCTTCAGACCAATCAAGTTATATAACCGGTCAGGTTATAAATGTGGATGGCGGAATGGTGATGTAGGAACGTTTTGCGCTTGGCGCTAGGCGGGTAGCGAATAAATTGTGATTTAACACATAAAATAAATGATATACAGATAAAGTTAATTTATACAAAAGTAAACATACACAAGAGTAGGAGGATTTAAAAATGGCTATTGATGATAAGGTAAAAGAAATCATTGTTGAACAACTTGGTGTTGATGAAGCACAGGTAAAACCTGAAGCATCTTTTATTGATGATCTTGGTGCTGACTCTTTGGATACAGTAGAACTCGTCATGGCTTTTGAGGAAAAATTTGATATCGAAATTCCTGATGAGGATGCAGAAAAAATGCGTACAGTTGGTGACGCAATTGAATATTTGAGTGGTAAGTTGGGTTAACGCTCACCATTTTTCTTCTTATTAATTAGAAAGGGGATATTCGTATTATGCGTCGACGGGTAGTTATTACGGGTATGGGAACCATCAATGCGCTTGGTCTCAATACACAAGATTCCTGGTCTGGATTCCTAGCGGGGAAAAGTGGTCTTGGAATGATCACTCATTTTGATACCACTGATTATACGACAAAGTTTGCTGCTGAAGTAAAGGGATTTGATCCGGAAAACTATTTTGACAAAAAAGAGGCACGCCGCCTCGATCCATTTGCACAATACGCCATCGTATGTGCACGCGAAGCATTAACACAATCAGGATTAGATTTAGAAAATGAAAATCGTGACCGGATTGGTGTAATTGTAGGTTCAGGTATAGGTGGAATGCTTTCTTTTGAAACTGAAATGGCAAAACTTCTTAATCAGGGGCCACGTAGGGTTAGTCCATTTTTTATTCCACAGATGATCTCGGATATTGCAGCCGGACATATCTCTATGGAATATAATTTAAAGGGTCCAAATTATGGAACAGTTTCCGCCTGTGCAACATCGGGGCATTCTGTTGGGGCTGCCGTAATGGCTATCCAGCGTGGAGATGCTGATGTTATGGTTGCGGGTGGATCTGAAGCGGCCATTACACCGATCGGTATTGCCGGGTTTAATTCCATGAAGGCCCTTTCCACACGTAATGATGACCCATCTACTGCGAGCAGACCTTTTGATTTGAATCGTGATGGATTTGTCATGGGAGAAGGAGCTGGAATCGTTGTGATTGAGGAGTTGGAGCATGCCTTGGCACGTGGAGCAACTATCTGGGCTGAAATGGCTGGAATCGGATTTACGGCCGATGCCTATCATCTAACAGCTCCGGCACCAGGAGGTGAGGGAGCCGTGAGGGCCATGAACCAATGTCTTAAAGATGGTGGTTTGACGCCCGATGATGTTGATTATATTAATGCCCATGGAACCAGCACACCCTATAATGATAAAAATGAAACCCAGGCCATTAAAACGGTTTTTGGAGAACGGGCATACGATATTGCTATTAGTTCGACTAAATCTATGACAGGGCACATTCTTGGTGCAGCTGGTGGCGTTGAATTAATTGTCTCAGCTCTTAGTCGTTCATGAAAACAAGATTCCCCCAACTATCAATTATGAAACACCAGATCCGGAATGCGACCTCAACTATACACCGAATAAGTCTATTGAGAAAGAGGTTAATGTGGCCGTAAGTAATACGTTCGGATTTGGGGGACACAATGCTTGCTTAAGCCTTAAAAAATACAAGTAAAGATAATCGGGGATGTTTTTACATCCCCACTTTTATATGTCCTTGAATATTCTTCGCAAAATCACATCACTCTTCTCAAAGAACCGATCCAAAAATTTGGATTATCGGTCAGTCGAATCAATTATTGAATATAAATTTAAAGACCGCTCCTTTCTCCTCACAGCTTTTACCCATAGTTCTTATTTGTCAATCTCTGGCGGGGCATCCTATGATTCCAATGAACGAATGGAGTTTTTAGGGGATGCTGTTCTGGATTTGGTTGTTACTGAATTTTTGTACCGTACAAAGCCCAAGACCCGGGAGGGAACCTTATCAAAGATGAAATCAGTCTTGGTTTCACGCAAAGTTCTTGCTGAGGTTGTTGCTAATCTGGGGCTCGGAAAATTCCTCCTGGTTAATTTTGGGGAGGAAAAAACCGGTGGTAAAAAACGCCCCTCCAATCTGGCCAACCTTTATGAAACAATTTTGGGTGCAATCTATCTTGATGGGGGATTAACAAAGGCCCGGGAATTTATCGAAGACACTCTGTTAAACGATCACCAACTCGTCTTAAAAAATGAGAGTTTTGTCAATTATAAAAGTATACTATTAGAACTCGCTCAGGGCAGGGGGGGAAATGGCCCCTGTTACGAATTAGTGAATGAAAGCGGACCTGATCATGAAAAAAAGTTTGTAATAGATGTCCATCTTGGTGATAATGTTTGCGCCCGGGGTAGTGGGAGAAGCAAAAAAGTGGCTGAGCAGCGTGCAGCCCATAATTTGCTAAAAGAGATTGCACCGGAGAAGTTGGTTAATGGGGAGATCTAGTCGGTAGATCGTAGAGTGCGGAGTGTAGAGCATTACTTTTCCCTCTTCACTCTTCTGAATTCATCTTGCTTTAACTTTCTATTATACATAAATTTACCTGATAAACTGAACACATAATATTTTACAGAATCCATGGATATTCATTCTATTTCTCTGCGGACTCTGTGCTTAAAAAGAAGTTTTGAATATGAAGATTCTCAATATCGTCGGTGCCCGGCCAAATTTTATGAAAATTGCCCCTATTCACAGAGAGATGCGTAATACTCCCACAATTGATCCTATCCTTGTGCATACGGGACAGCACTATGATGAGAAAATGTCCAAATTATTTTTCGATGATCTCAATTTACCAGAACCAGATGTCTATCTGGGTATCGGATCAGGTACACATACGCAACAGACAGCAAAAATAATGCTTGCTTTTGAAGAGGTCTTGGAGGAGTATAAGCCTGATCTTGTATTGGTCGTCGGTGATGTAAATTCTACTGCTGCCTGCAGTCTTGTGGCTTCTAAGATGCATATAAAAATAGCCCATGTGGAAGCAGGTTTAAGAAGTTTTGACCGTCGTATGCCTGAAGAGATTAACCGTATGATTACGGACACATTGTCTGATTATCTATTTGTAACGGAAAAAAGTGGGATGGAGAATCTTAAAAATGAAGGGATTTCAGATCAAAAAGTGTTCTTTTGTGGGAACGTAATGATTGATTCGCTCGTATATTTTCTGGAAAAAGCCAAAGAATCTCCTATCTTATCCGATCTTGAGATAAATGGTGATCCCTATACTTTGGTGACATTACATCGGCCAAGTAATGTGGATGTTAAGGAAAACCTGGAGAAACTGATGCATGTCTTTGAGGAAATCAGTAGGCACTCGAAGATTGTTTTTCCTATGCATCCGCGAACAAGAAAGATGATTGATTCGTTTGGCCTTTCGTCAAAGGCTGATAACATTGAAAATCTGATAATAACAGATCCAATTGGTTATCTTGATTTCATGCAATTGATGCAGAATGCACGACTTGTTTTGACTGATTCCGGAGGGATACAGGAAGAAACGACTTTTTTGAAAATACCCTGTTTGACGATTCGGGAAAATACTGAGCGACCTGTAACAATTGAGGTGGGTACAAATATTCTTCTTGGATCAGATCCCGATAAAATAGTTGCAGCAGCTAACGATATTTTTGCTGGTAGATTAAAAGAAGGATCAATTCCGGAATTATGGGATGGCAGAGCTGCTGAACGGATTGTGAATATTTTGGGTGAGAAGTTAAATTAAGTCAAACATCAATTGTCAAACGAGAAAAGATTAAAAAGTATGATCAAGCCTCAAAAGACCTTGAAATTATTATTCAAATATATACGGTTTGTTTATTTAATTTCTCTCTGCTTACCTATTTTAGTTTTATCTCAGGATTATTCACAATCAGATAAAAAGGAAGAATCAACTTTTTCTTTGATGGGGCTAGGAAGCGGGGGGTTTACAAGGATGCCCGAACCTCAGAGTGGAAATATGTTGATGTCATCTGTTAATGAAGAGGAGTACAAGGTCGATGCTGGTGATGTTTTTATTATAAAAGTTGATGTAAAAGGACCGGCTTTCAAAATTTTTAATAGTATCGTGACCCCGGATGGATATCTTATTATTCCGGATGCACCAACCGTGTACGTTAGATATTTAACCCTTAAAGCGGCGAAGGAAGAAATTGATAAAGTTTTGCGAAAAAATTTCTCGCAGGCTATGGTTGAATCACATCTCTTTCAGGTGCATCCAATAAAGGTAGATGTACTTGGTGCTATTCCCCTCACGAGCACGTTGATAATGAATTCCAGCAATCGCTTATATGAAGCGGTCACCCAAATGATCGAGCCAATGATATTGGATACTACGATTATCTTTAACTGGGATGTTGTCTCTTTTAGAGCAGTTGAAGTTAAGAGAAAATCCGGTACGGCACGATATGATTTACTCCGTTATAAATTATTAGGCGATCGTTCTCAAAATCCCTATTTGCAGGATGAAGATATTGTATATATTAATTTCCGGGACTCTACGCGATATACGGTTTCGGTGAGAGGTGCGATCGCCCGCCCGGTAGAGTATGAATATAGAGCCGGAGATGATCTTAAAACAGCCATCCGATTTGCTTCCGGACTATTACCGACTGCAGACTCAACGCGTGTGGAATTGGTACGGTTTGCTTCGGACAAAAAGTCATTGCTTACAGAAATCTTATCTTTCCCGGCAGATAGCAATTTTCTCTTAAAGCCTGATGATCGCATTTTTATCAGAGAAAAAAAGCAATATCATGAAAAATTTTCTGTTTTTTTGAATGGCGAAGTCAATTATCCGGGTGAATATCCAATTGAAAATGGTAAAACTTATCTGTCTGAAATTATTAAACAGGCAGGTGGTTTTACAGATGACGCAGCTATCCTCAGTTCATCACTCATCCGAAAAAATTCCACGTTTACAGATGAGGTTGAGTTGCAACGGTTAGAAAATATTAGACCCGTGGAAATGACTGTTGAGGAAGCGAGTTATTTTCGGTTACGTACAAGGGAAAACAGATATATTGTTACGGTTGACTATAATAAATTATTTGTTGAAATGGACTCAACAAGTGACGTTCTCTTATATAATAAAGATTTAATTATCATTCCTGAACGGAAAATGACCGTATTTGTTTCCGGTGGGGTGATAAGACCAGGTAACATTACTTATCGATCCGATTGGGGATATGAAGATTATATCAAAGCTGCCGGTGGATTTACATATCTGGCTAGAGAAAGTTGGATCACTATTATTGATTCCCGAACAGGTAAATGGAATGATGTGGAGGATGATTCTCAAGTTAATGAAGGAGATATCATATTTATTCCTGAAAAGGATAGAATTGACTGGTATACTTATTTTATCGATGGGTTGGCGATAGTTGCTCAGGTAAGTGCAGTTGTATTGGTGGTTGTCACGTTGGCAAAATAGACCGTTGAGAGAAGAGAGTTAAGGGTGGAGAGTAGAGCGTAGTAAAAAGAGTGAAGATAGAAAAATAGCGACGCATTGATTGCGTCGAAAAATATTCAATATTCTCCAAAAGAATCCTTTAGACAGCAAGGAATATTCAAATCAAATTAATTAAAATATAATTGTATGGGGTCCGCCCATAGAACAAAAAAATAAAATGGCAGAGACACATTGTAGAGTGTCTCTTAATCTATTATGAACAGCAAATATCCCATTCTATCATTTATTTATAAGCACCTTAAAAAAAATATCTATATCGGTGTGGCATACTGTATCCTTCTGCTTGGGCTTGTTTTATTTGTAATACCGCTTGAATATACAGCTGGTGTATCAGTGTTACCCTCAGCAGCAAGTTTTTCCCAGGGAATGCTGGGTAATTTGGGTGGTTTGGGTAAACTAGCCGGAATCGATATTGGGGCTGGTTCCCGGGCCCAAAGCCAGGAAATGTATATGGGTATTATTTATTCGAAGCGTCTTTTGGATGAGGTGATTTATATTGATTATGAATTTGAGCATGAAGGAGAAGTGAAAAAACAAAATCTGGTAGAATTCTTTGAAATTGATGAAGAAGATGAGCGGGAGATATCGGAGAAGGTTTTAAAAGTGATGCGTGAGGGAGCGGTTGCTGTAAATATCAGTGCAGATAATGATATTCTATATCTGGATATAACAACTGAAAATCCTTTTCTTTCAGCCCAGATCGCAGATAAAATTATTGAGGTTCTTAATCATATTGTAAAAACAGAGGTCCAAAAAGAATATCGTCAGAAACTCAGTTATCTGGAAAATCGGCTTAATGGTATTCAAGATAGTTTAAAAATAGCTGAGAACGATTTGATGATTTTTTTGGAAACAAGTACTGATCCGACCTTGCCTGCCTTCCAGGTTGAGCAAATCAGAATGCGCCGTAATTTGGAAATACAAACGCAATTATTGGTTGAGTTTCGCAAACAATTGGAAATATTTATTGCTGATAATATGGTTAATCTTGCTGACATAAAAATTCTCGACCAAGCTTATCCACCTTACCGAAAAAGCCGTCCTAAGAGGGCTCTGCTAATTATCTCTATGGCCATGCTCTGTTTCTTCATTCAATTGGGCATAAATGCTTCAATTGTTATCTATCAGAAATTTAAAAAAGAGTGTAATGGATAGCTCTCTTGAATAAGATCAGAAAAAAACTTAATTCAATTGTCGCCGTTTCGGAGCAAAGAAAGTCTATCAGTAAATTTTGCCAATTTTGGATTATTCCAGGTAATAAATTATCTCGTACCTCTGATCACAATCCCCTATATTGTCAGAATCATCGGTCCGGAAAAATTCGGGATCCTCAGTATTGCACAAGCTTTAACCTATTATTTGTGGATAATAACGGATTATGGTTATAGCATATCCGGGGTTCAACATGTCTCCCAAAATCAGAAAGATGTAAATGCAGGATCTAGAATTATAAAAAATGTATTCACCATACAGTTGACAATCAATGCCTGTTGTTTTATCCTCATGTTCCTTGTTTTTAGTCTCTATCCTCCTTTTGCTGCCTATAAAAATATATTTATTTTCTATTTTTTCAGTACAACAGCCACAATATTTTTAGCACCCTGGTTTTATACAGGATGCGAAAAAGTAAAATTTATCAGTACGTTAAGTTTTACTTATCGCTCCATTTATGTAATTCTAATTTTTCTTTTACTCCGCTCCGAAGAAGACTTTATTCTGGTACCCATCTTATATAGCAGTTCGATGTTATTGGGAGGAACCATAAGCCTGGGGTTGATGTATCTTAAGTTTGGAATAAAATTTAACAGTTCTATTCCGTTAGAATTGCCGATATTTCTTAGACAGGATAGACAATTGTATATATCTAATATATTTGCAAATCTATATCGAAATTCAAATGTGTTGATATTGAGTTTTTTTGTTAATGATGCATCTGTTGGGATATACAGCGCTGGAGAAAAAATCATCAAAGCGTATTCAGGGGACTTTTAATCCCCTTACACAGGCTTTTTATCCCTATATATCAAGAATAACAAAAACGTCACACTCACAAAGTCTCCGCGTGATTAAATACACGATTGCCTTTATCAGTGTCTTGGCTGGTAGTGTTGCATTGGGGATTTTTATTTTTTCTGATGCAATCACATTACTTGCATTTGGTGAGGGATTCGAGGCGACGTCAAAAATAATGAAGATTGCATCTCCGGTTATACTATTTGGAGTTATTAATTTTGTTGTTGGTATTATCTTTATGACCAATTATGGTATGAAAAAGCAATTTTCATATAGTGTTATAACTGTGGGGCTAATTAATCTTGTATTATGTTCATTCCTCTCATATCTGATGGGTGCCATGGGTGCCGGGATTGCTTTTCTTCTTGCGGAGTTCTTTTTACTCATAATAATGATTTGGTTTATTTCATCAAGTCCGATAAAATGGGATGGAACTGATGTCTCAAGTTAATCCACATGTCACGATAATAGTGCTAAATTGGAATGGATGGGAGGATACAATTGAATGTATTGAGAGTCTGCTGAAATCGACATATGATAATTATAATATTATTTTAATTGACAATGGCTCATCGGACAATTCTCTTCAAAGAATCGAAGATTGGGTAAACGGGAATTCAGAATTGACTATCGATACGCTGTACCCTGAATTTGTATTTCCCCTGGTAGATAAACCAATTCAACTTTATAATTATTTTGACTTGGATTCCTCTCCAAATTCGAAATTAAGTCTTGAGAATAAATCCATATTATTTGTTAAAAACAAAGAAAATATCGGATTTGCTTTAGCAAATAATCAGGGGATGGATATTGCTGAAAGGCTGTTTAAGAGTCAGTTTTATTTTTTACTCAATAATGATACAGTCATCGACAAAAGCGCTATATCAGATCTTGTAAACCTAATGATATCTAATAATACTATTCAGGTGTCCCAATCAACAATATACAGCTATGATGAGAAGAAAATTATAAATGCAGGTGGGAAAATATTAGTATGGGGGCAGACAAAGCATTTTAAATCGATTGAGAGAGATGAAGTAAGAAAGATCTCTTTTGTAAATGGTTGTGCATTATTTGTACGTGCAAGTGTGATTGGGAAGTTTGGAAATCTGTCAGACAAATTCTTCCATGGAGAGGAGGATTTTGAGTTTAGCATGCGTATGAAAAAAAACCACATGCAAATGGTTTGTTCAGGGGGAAGCTGTGTTTATCATAAAGTTGGTAGTTCTGTAAATAAATTAATGAAAAATTATGAACGACGGACCTTTCTTTTCGCCCTAAACCGGACTGTGGATCTTAAAGATTATTACCCAAAGTTTGTATGGTATATTTGGAGATTCTTTACTTTAAATTACTTCATATTTCTATTATGGATTAAGTATCGGGTATCCTTGAAGCGCACACTTTATTTAATAAAAAAACTGTATAAATATTCCGGAAAATTAATTGACGTTCAGAAAGAGACTGTTGAAGAAATATACACTGAGTTGAAATTGTGGTGATATACCAGTAAAAGGCAAAAGGGCAATGTTTATCTCCCAAGGGGTATTTTTTATAATGAGATCCTTGGCCAAAATTAAATTTGTTTAATCAATATTCTAATTATACTGTTTGTTTATTATTGTAGGTTAAGGGTTAGATATATATGACTGTACAGCTTCCCAGTTTGGTGTTTTTTCTTGCCATATTATCACTTACGATCTATGACGCCAGAAGATTGAAAACCATTATTACACCTTTTAGTGTTGCCGCCTGGCCCTTTGTAATCATATCATTGGTCACAAACTTTCTGCTGGGCTTTCTTCAATTTCCACCGATGACCTTACGTGTTCATGCGTTTATTTTAATCAATCTTGTTATCATCTGGTTAGTTGGATTCATTTTTTCAAATATTTATCACATAAAGGGTATTACATCACTTTCCTTAGACTTCAAATCTGTCTTCAAACCATTTGTCCGGTATCAATATTTTCTAATAATTCTTTCTGGAATATTGTCTTTAATTATTTTTTATCGGGTCTATAGTCTGATAAACCAATTTGGTGGTTGGTGGTTTTTTGGCGATGAGCGATTTGAGGAAATGATGATTACTGGACCTGTTGCTCATATGGCCCAAGTCGCAAAGGTATGTTTTCTATTATTATTTTTTATTTACCCACATTCAAAAAGAAAGATCTATATCATTATAGCTTTGGCCGGTCTATTTATATCAGTTGCCTTTTTACAAATAAAATATCATTTGATTTGGTTAATGATCATTGGATTCTTGTATCTGAATTTACCTAAAAAACTCTCTCAGCAATTAAAGGGTGTCGGCAATATAAGTGTTTTGGTTTTTTTGATGATGAATGTTTTTTGGATAAGTCTCACTTTTGCCTGGGGAACCTTTTCTCTACAGAATGAAGGTGTAAGAGACTATCTGATTAATAATTCAATTAATTATTTCGTCTCCGGACCAATTCTTTTGGATAGATGGTTGGATTGGCCATTGGTTAAACCAGACTGGACATTGTTAATAGTTTTTATCAATACCTTTAGAGTAGTGATGGGAGATCCATCACGTATTGATCTGATCCCCTATGTAGGGCATGGGTTTTTAGAGACTGCGCCGGGAATAACCTCAAATGTTGGCACGAGTTTCGGTTTATATTATATGATCGGCGGATACGTTTTTACTGTTTTTATGACGACCTTGCTAGCCGTTCTTTCTTATCTATTTTATTATCTAAGTTATAAAAAAAGGAATCCGGTCATCCCTTACCTAAATTTTATCTTCCTGACCCTATGCATGATGAGTTTCTACGGCCAGTATTTTACAACACTATCTCTCTATGAAATGTCGGCCATTTTTATATTATTTATATTTGTATTCCAAATAATCAATACACTCTACAGTCATAAAGAATTAAAATCACTTTAATATATCAGTGACAATTTTAGCCACCTTCTCTGGTTCTATTTTTTCCATACAAATAGGATTTCCACATCCAGTTAGATAGTCTTTTGCATAACAGGGAGCACATTCTAATCCTGCTGTAACAGGAGTAAATGTTGGCGATTTTGGCCCGGTAATTCGATAATCTGTTGGACCATAAAGACCTATGATGCGACTTTTGGTTGTACAGGCAAGATGTGACACACCATTACAGTTGGCAATTGTGAGATCCGCTCTGTTAAGCAATTCTAATAATTCTCTGATGCTCGTCTGACCGGCGACATTATGAATATTTTGATTATGATCACAGTTGTTTAAAATATCTTTGCAAAGATCTCGTTCTGCTTGTGAACCAACCAAGAAAACAGAAATATGCTCATGTTTTGATAAAATCTGATTTATTAAGGAACTGAAATTTTTTGATGGCCATCGTTTATGCTTCTCCACCTCTCCCGATCCTGGACTAATGACAATATTGGTAAAACTCTTTTGTATGAGCCTGTTAATAGGGGATTGTTTAATTTTATCATCTGTGGAGAGATATTCCGGATATTCCGCCGGAAGATTATCAAAATCATTATAAAAGCCACTAAGCACTCTAAGGTTTTCATCAATTTTGTGTTGATCTGTTGGGGATAAGGTTTTTGTATTTAAAAACGAAAAAGTTCCCTCCCAGCCAATACGAATTTTTGCACCTGAAAAGAGTGAGAGTAAACTTGATTTTTTGGAGTCGACACCAAATTGGGCAATGATTATATCAGGTTTCATGTTTCGTATTCGTCTGGCTAAAGATATAAAGGATCTAATAAAATTTCTAGATGCTATAATTTCTTGAAAATAAATAAATTTGATATCCGTATGAAGGCACAATAAAGTAATTAAATCTGCTTCTAATCTACTTTTTACTGTAATTGAGAGGCTTATAGAGGGAGATGCAAGTAATCGATTCAGCACAGGTATTACAGTTACTATGTCACCCAATCCATGAGTCATTAAATAGTGTATATGTTTTGATTGCATTTAGTTGTTTACCTGAGTAAATCCATTTTCAAATGAGAAGATAATTTTGATGAGATATTTAATTGTTTTTGTTAAATTAAGAAATCTATAGAGAAATAAATTATATTTTATAGATTTTAATTTCTTTAATTCAATGATCCTGTTGAAATGTTCAGGAGCAGTATGGCGAATTTCGGAAGATCAAACTGATTTGTCAAACATCATCTATTATTTTTATGGCAATGAATAAATTTTAACTAAAACAGAAAGCTAAGATGAAACAAATTATTCAAAATTTTAAAAATGGTCAAATGGACCTGAAGGAAGTTCCTGCACCTTACGCACAAGCAGGAGGCGTATTAGTAAAAACAGTCAATTCACTCATAAGCATCGGTACTGAAAAAATGATGCTGGACTTAGCACGAAAAAGCATGCTTGGCAAAGCAAAAGAGCGACCGGATCAGGTACAACAAGTGATCAGTAAAGTTAAGAAAGAAGGACTTAGAACAACCTATAAAAAAGTAATGAATAAGCTCGAAGAACCAAAGCCTTTAGGTTATTCATGCTCAGGAATTATACTTGAAGTAGGTGAAGATGGAGGTGATTATCAGGTTGGAGATCGTGTAGCCTGTGCTGGTGCGGGTTATGCAAATCATGCTGAAATAAATTATGTTCCTAAAAATCTTGCAGTTAAGATACCTGATAGCGTTTCCTTTGAAGAGGGAGCCTATACGACACTTAGTGCTATTGCCCTGCAAGGTGTGAGGCAGGCTGAGCCTAGTTTGGGCGATATTGTTTATGTGATGGGCTTGGGTTTACTCGGATTGATTTCGGTTCAACTATTAAAGGCAAACGGGTGTGTCGTAATAGGTAATGATTTAGATCCTTCAAAAGTCAAAATGGCTAAGAATTTAGGAATTGATTATGGCTTGGTAGGTAATCGTTACGATCTGCTGAACCAGGTTGATGCAATTACTCAGAATCAGGGTGTGGATGCAGTTATTATAACAGCAAGTTCAAAAAGTAACGAACCCATTGAATTTGCTGCCGATCTTGCCAGGCATAAAGGTAAAGTAATAGCTGTCGGTATGATTCCAATGAATGTTCCAAGAAATGCTTATTACATGAAAGAGCTGGACCTGAGACTTTCAATGTCTTATGGACCGGGAAGATATGATCCTTTTTATGAGGAGAGGGGACAGGATTATCCTTATGCCTATGTTCGCTGGACCGAACAGAGAAATATGCAGGCTGTTTTGAAATTAATTGCACAGGGCAAATTAAATGTTAAAAGTTTAACATCACACAAATTTAAGTTTGAAAAGGCACTTGATATCTATGATAAGATATTAAAAGGTAATAACAATTATTTGGGTGTCCTGTTTGAATATGATAAGAAGCGTAATCATGAAAGAATGGTAAGGGTAAAATCTAGTCCTATTAAAAAACCGGGATCGGATATTGTGGTAGGATTGATTGGTGCAGGTAATTATGCAGGGAGCATGTTATACCCAAATCTAAAAAATTATTCAGGAATTGATATACATGGCGTTGCTACAGGCACAGGCATTTCCGCAGAAGATACAGCAAAAAAATATAATGCTGAAATTATTACTACAGATTATAAGGAATTGCTTAAAAACAAAAAAATCAATACAGTCTTTATCACAACAAGACATAACCTTCATGCTGAACAGATTATTGCCTCAATAAAATCGGGAAAACATGTTTTTGTTGAAAAACCATTAGCACTATCCATAGCTGAATTAATGGCGATTAAAGATGCCTACCTGGAAAAACCAAATATATTAATGGTTGGCTATAATCGCAGATATTCCATTCTATCTCAAAATCTTAAAGACTTTTTTGTGAATGAAGACGCACCAAAGAATATAATCTATCGCGTAAATGCAGGTTTCATACCAAAAGATCATTGGGTACAGGACCCTGGAGTAGGCGGAGGAAGAATTATTGGAGAAGTTTGTCATTTTATTGATTACATGATCTTTCTTACTAACTCGATTCCAATCGAAGTTTTTACTTCCGGTTTATCCTTAAATCATAATGATCAGGTAGTAGAGGATAATATTTCAACAATGCTAAAATTTAAGAATGGAAGTTTAGGGACGATTATTTATACTGCAAATGGTGATTCGGCCATGGAGAAAGAATATGTCGAGGTTTTTTCTGATGATAAATCTGCAAAATTAGTAGATTTTAAAGAGTTATATCTTTATGGCGCATCGAAAAAGAAACGAATTAGGTTGGCAAACCAGGATAAAGGTCAACAATCTGAAATTAAATTCTTTGTTGATCTGATTAGAGGAAATGATGATAAGCATTACGCGTTTGAGGATGTTTATTATGGTGCTTTGGCAACTTTTAAAATTCTTGAGTCCCTAAGAACGGGAAAACCCACAAAAATTGAAGAGTAAGCCCCCTTCGATCTGGGAGCAGAATAAATTAAAATCATTGAGAACGCACAAATACTGAATGAATATTTTAAAAAAACTCAATCTTTATCTGAATACATTAAGATATTTGAGATTAAATCAAATCTTTTACTACATATTAATTCATATAAAAAAAGTCCTGTTAGTTAAATGGTATATACGTCATATATCAAAACTAAAATCCCCTCTTCCTGCCCCAGGGAAAAATATTCACAAAAAGCCTGTACTACAAAGTCCTCACAATCTTACTATTAAAAGTTTTAATTTTTTGAACAAGGAAGTTGTGTTTACAGACTTGATCAATTGGAATGATAAGAACCAAGCAAGATTATGGTTATATAATTTGCACTATTTTGATTATCTGATTTCTGAGGAACAGAATGAGTCAAAAGAAATCTATGAGATAAAAAAATGTATTATAGAAGAGTGGATTAATTCTAATCCGATAGGTTTTGGAAATGGTTGGGAGCCATACCCACTTTCTCTCAGAATTGTCAATTGGATTTATTTTTATCACTATAATTATCAGTTTATCGAACAAGATTTTGAATTTGAAAATACTTTTATAAAAAGTATTTATCATCAAAGTGCCTATCTTTCCAAATATATAGAATTTCATATCGGTGCTAATCATTTATTTAAAAATGCCAAAGCTTTATTAATTGCCGGTCTATTCTTTAATCAAAATATATGGTTAAAAAGAGGTCAAAAAATTCTCGAGGTAGAATTAAACGAGCAGATATTGCCTGATGGTGGCCATTTCGAACTCTCGCCCATGTATCATTCGATTGTTCTGGAAGATATACTAGATATTTTGAATTTTTGTTCAGTTTATCAATCGAATGGAAATCATATTAATAGAGAGTATTGGGATGATCAGGCGACGAAGATGTTGGTTTGGCTATATAAGATCATTCAGCCTGATGGAAATATACCCTTGTTTGGGGATTCCGCATTCAACATAGCTTTGAGATTTGATCAGTTGAAAGAATATACCGAGCAAATTCTCAAGAAAACAATTAGCTTGGATGATTTTGCAGATATTGAATCGCTTGATTCCTCGGGCTATTATATTTTTAGAACACAAGATCACTATCTGATAATAGATGGGGGTAAACTTGGGGCCGTTTATCAACCAGGTCATGCTCATGGAGATGTGTTTAGTTACGAATATTCCTATAAGGGTACAAGATTTATTGTTGATTCAGGACCTGGTGAGTATTTGGATACGGAATTGCGTCAAAAGGCAAGAAGCATTACTGGCCATAATACATTGTATGTAAATGAATTAGAGCCAGGACAATTCTGGAAATCATTCCGTTTGGGCCGTAGAATAAAATCTCCCCAGGTGGAAGTAAAGAAAGATGGCAATATTTTAATTTTTCAGGGAAAATATGAGAACAATCTATTACGTAGCCGATTATATGAACATCATCGGGAAGTAAGAATAATCGAAAATAAATATATACTCATCCGGGATAAGGTTAAAACAAAACAATTAGATTCATTGCAATCAATCATTCATCCAAATCCGAAATGCCATATAGATGTTATTGATGGAGAAATTCGCTTATCCGCAGGACATGATGTTTGTTTTATTATATTTAATTCAGATCAATACGACCTTGAAATTGAAGAGTGGATTTATACTCCCGAGTTTGGTAAAAATATCGAATCAAAGAAAATCGTTATTTCCCCTAAGTTGATACCTGCTAAAACCATATCCTATCTGATCGCTCCTGAAGATACTCTCTCGAGTGCAAAAGAATATTTCCTTGGTCCTGAATAGTATCTCTTGTGTTCACCCTTTGCGTGATATTTATCACGATTTATTTGTTCAAATATAGGTAACATAAATCAAAATTATTTCTTAGATTTAAAACCTTCTTTTAAGTGATTTCTAAAAACAAAAATATATTAAAGGATCGTAATAATTAAAATCCTGTATTTATCACAATACTTTCCTCCTGAAATGGGAGCACCTTCGGCGAGAATATTTGAGCTATCCCGCCGTTGGGCAAAAAAAGGTGCAGAAGTTTCAGTAATTACAGGCTTCCCCCATCACCCCACAGGGATTATACCTCCCGAATATCGTGGAAAATCCTTCATGCGTGAGTCCCGGGAGGGGATTTCAGTTATTCGTACCTATGTTTATGCCACACCAAATGAAGGCTTTTTCAAGCGTATATTAAGTGACATGTCTTTCATGCTTTCCAGTATAATACAGGGTGCCTCTCAGAGCGGCAAACAAGATATTATTATTGCTTCAAGTCCTCAGTTTTTTGTCGGTATCGCCGGGTATGCTATAAGCCGTTTAAAAAATGTTCCATTCATATTTGAAGTTCGCGATCTTTGGCCGGAATCGATTATTCAATTAGGTCTGTTAAAAAATAGATTAATTATTAAAATGCTCGAAGCAATCGAAATGTTTCTTTACCACAAGGCTATTCATATTGTGGGAGTAGCTGACTCTACAGTAGAGATATTAACAAAACGAGGTGTCCCGGCGAATAAGATCAGTATAATCAAAAATGGCGTTGATCTGGAACTGTTTAATCATCTCTGTGATGGGGCAGAGGTAAGGCGCGGATTGAATTCACAAAACAATTTTATCATATCTTATATCGGAACCCACGGATTGTCGCATGCTCTGGACTCTGTGCTTAGAACAGCAGAACTCTTAAAGGATCAACCTCTAATTAAGTTCCTTTTTATTGGAGAAGGTGCCGAAAAAAATAATTTAATCCGGCAAGCCAAGCAGTTAAACCTCAAAAATGTAAAATTTATTGATCAGATTTCTAAAGATGATTTACCTCATTACTATGCTGCGAGTGACGCAGTACTGGTAACATTGAGAAATTTGCCCCTCTTTAAATGTGTAATACCCTCAAAAATATTTGAGATTATGGCGATGGCTAAGCCAATTCTGATAAGTGTAGAAGGAGAATCCAAAAATCTTGTTGTCAAAGATGCTAAGGCCGGCATTGCCGTATTACCAGAAAATCCTCAGGACTTAGCGAAGCAAATCCTTTTGATAAAAAAAGATCAGGCATATGCTGTCTCTCTTGGTAAAAACGGTCGAAATTATGTTGAAAAGCATTTTGATCGAAATGAATTAGCAGATCAATATCTGAAGTTAATAGAAAAATTAATAAACGCACCAAAATGAAATTACGCGTTTACTCAGAGTCCTCAGATACTAAATTTGATTTTTTGCTTGCATATTGCTCTTTAATTTGGAGGAGATCATCATGAATGCAAATTTTAGATTGATAGGATTGATCTTACTTTTTTTGTTCAACATCAGCCATGCTTATGACAGATTATATGTGAGTGATCCGAGGGGATGGAGAGGGGGGACCGGAACTATAGAAGAAGTCTGTTATATCTGTTAAACCCCGTGGATTATATATGGAATGTGGTTTATATTTAACATTTTCAGCAAGAGGATTAAATTTTTCAAATTCTGATACGCTCGAAGTTCAGTTTAAGTTTGATTTGCCTGAAGGTTCAATTGTCCATGATTCCTGGCTGTGGATAGAAGATGAGATTATCAGGGGTGAAATCATGGATAAGTGGACCGCCCAATCAATTTATGAAGATATTGTTAAAAGAAGGAGGGATCCATCCATACTTTATAAGATTGGGCCGCGATCATATGAACTCCGAATATTCCCAATGGCCGGAGAAGAAACCCGCAAAGTAAAAATCACATATTTAGTACCAACCCAATGGAATACAAATGAAGTAATTGCTTCTCTGCCGACAAATTTGCTTAGAACCTCAAAATATAATTTGGAAAATTTCTATTTCCTAACCTGGTTGGATGAATTTTGGAAAAATCCCAAAATAATTGAATTTTCAGACTTAACATTTAAAAGTGAATACGACTCTCTTTTTGGAAATTATTTACGTCTTGATATCCCTCAAGAATCAATATATAGTAATCTACACTTTTCGGTTGATGCGCCTTTTAACAATGGCGTGTTTCTGAATCATTATAAAACGGAAGATGGCGGATACTATCAAGCAGCTATCCTGCCATCGCAGGCTTTGGATCTATCCTCTGCATATAAGGTTGTAATTTTATTTGATTACGATGCCTCAAAAAGTGAGGTTACTAAAAACGAAATTCTTTCAACCACAAAATCTCTCCTTCATGCAAATTTTGCAGCAACAGATTCATTTAATCTTATTTTCTCACAGTAAAAACCTATAGAATCAGTGATTCCTGGTTACCTGCTGATTCAATGACAATAGAAAATACATTTAATCAACTCAGTGAAGATGACCTTGCCAGCTACAGCAATCTACCCTCGCTACTGGCAAATGGCATTGAATTTATAAACGAGCACGGAAATGATGCCAGTCTGGTTCTTATCTCAAATTCGGATCAAGTTGGTGACTTTGAAATGGCCAACCAGCTCATTGATGATTTGATGGATTTGATGGAGACACCATTGCCGCTGCATGTAGCTGATTTTCAACAATTTAACTTTTCAGTGCGGTATATTGGAGGGAGATATTATTATGGTAATGAGTACTTCTATACAAATATAACAAGATTAACAACGGGCAATTATTTTTATGCCCGTTCCGGTTTATCATTTTCTGAATTAACCAGCTCAGCCTTTTATTCATTGAGTGGATTTATTACTTCTTTTGACCTACATACGAAAGTTCAGGATGGATTTTGTTATGGCCGGTTTTATCTTAGAGAAGAATCCAACTCTATCTATCTTAATCGTCCGATTTTACAAGTGGGTAAATACAGAGGTACCCTGCCGTTCATAATTGAAGCCTCGGGAGTATATTTCTCCGATGTTTTCTCTCAGCAAATTAAAATTGAAGAAAGTGCTATCCAGGCTTGTGATTCATTAGGTTCAACCATTTGGGCGGGAAACCAGATTCAATCACTTGAAGCCCAAACGCCAAGAAATGATATCGTGAGTGAAATTATTGATTATAGTATAGATGAAAGAATTCTTTCACAATATACCGCCTTTTTATGTTTGGAACCTAGTCGTGGTGGAGAGGTTTGTTATGATTGTTTAGACGAAACAGAATTACTAACATCAATCAACGAGTCCCTGACCGAAACAGATGGAGATAGCACTTTTATTGCCTATCCGAATCCGTTCAATTCTCAAATAAAAATAAAATTGAAGATTCCAGACAGAGAGAATAAGAATAAGATTGTCTTTACGATTCACAATGTTTTGGGTCAGAAAATACGTACATTTAAGCCAGAAAATAGTCAAAACGATAACAATTATGTTTTTATTTGGAATGGTCAAAATGATAGAGGTGAATCTGTCTCGACTGGTCATTACTTTTTCGTTGCATCATCGGTGAATAAAAAATACATTAAAAAACTATTACTCGTTCGATAGCAATTGAATTTGTCAAATTTGTTATACTGTTGGTACTATTTATACATGTGATTCCTATTGTCTTGTGTATACAAGATGTATTTGAATAATTTTATGTTAAAGGTATTATGGAAAGTTATATTATACTCGCTATATCGATTGTCCTCGGTTTTCTTTCTACCTATGGCACCCGTCATCTGGCAATAAAAAATGGAATAGGCACTGTTCCAAATAAACGCAAGGTTCATACGGGCTTTATCCCGCACATGGGAGGTCTTGGTATTTTCATTGGAGGGGCATTTGGTTTATTGGTTGCTTTAACCTGGAAAGAATACTATTGGAATATGTTTACTCTTAAGTATGCAGGTATTCTTACCGGGGCATTGTTGATGCTTGCTTCAGGCATTATTGATGATACAAAAGGTTTGAAAGCGCGGGAAAAATTTATTTTACAATTGGTTGCCTCTACAATTGTTATTTACTCTGGTTGTAAAATTGAAACAATCATAAATCCTTTTGGTGATCCAATTCAATTAGGATTATTCTCGATTCCAATCACCTATTTATGGCTTATTGGTATTACGAATGCTATCAATCTTTTGGATGGACTTGATGGATTGGCTGCCGGAGTCAGTTTGATTGCCCTGGCAACATTCTCTGTCCTAGCTTATCAGCAACAGGATTGGATGACCTTTGCCATTTGCATTGCTTTTATTGGTGGTATCCTTGGTTTCCTGTATTTCAATTATCATCCAGCCAGCATTTTTATGGGTGATACGGGGTCACTTTTTCTCGGATTTCTAATTGCTGCACTATCGGTAAAGGGATTGCAAAAGTCAGAGGGGAATATTGCCTTACTGGTGCCAATTATTACTCTGGCTGTACCGATTGGTGACACCGCTCTCGCCTTCTTCAGGCGTTTAAATAAAGGACAGCATCCTTTCAGTCCCGATAAAGACCACCTGCATCATCGTTTGTTATTCCTTGGATTATCCCACCGCCAGGCTGTTCATATTATTTTTCTCTTCAGTTTTTTATTTGGTCTGGCTGCTTATTTAATTGCCACTGAAACCGGTTTGATTGGCGGGTTGATTGTTCTACTTATATTCATCATAGCTATTTTTAGTCTCTATAGATTGGGTTATTTAGAAGCACAGAAGATTAAAACATATGTGGGTGAACAAGAGATAATTGAAGTGAAAAAAGAGATGGCACCTCTTTCGATGAGGCGAATCTGGCATAAGTTTTCTCTGGCAATATCAGATGTTATAATGCTTAACCTGTCCTTAATTTTTACTTATATAATTAGATTCCATTCCGGTCTTTTTGATAATCCAACATTTCTCTCATTAGATTATTATTTCAACTCAGGCATTTGGTTACTTGCGACCAGTTTTTTTATCTTTCTTTTCATTTTAAATGGACTTTATAGCATGCGCTGGGATGTTTCCCGTTTTGATAACGTGATCCGTGTAAGTCGTGTTATATTATTTGGCGCATTTATTCTATTCATAATTACACTTGATCCAGGGAGAATTTTTAGTGTAGCACGTCTAAATATTCTCATCTATGCCATTATCTTAATGTTGCTTGTCAATGCCGGAAGATTATTTATAATCTCTGTTGAAAAAAAACTGGCTTTGTTAGAATATGCACCCCATAATACACTTTTAGTTGGCTCTGATAAAAAGGCGCTCAGAATAATAGATGAGATTGAAAGAAATCCACATCTGCTCTATCATATAATTGGATTTGTGGCTAAATCCCGACCTGAGAAAAAAATTGACAATCTACCTTATCTGGGGACGTATAAACAAATATCAAAAATTATCCGTAACAGAGGTATTGCAGAAGTTATTATTGCCATTGACAATCAATCTCCTGATGAAATACTCAATATTGTTGCACAGGGAGAAAACCTACGCGTCTCCTTTAAAGTGATTCCGGAGATGTATGATGTTATTTCCGGATTGAAGACTGAAGAAGTTCTTGGACATCCTTTGATTCGACTTTTTCCTGAACATATGCTTCCCTGGCAGTGGTTAGCAAAGCGGATAATAGATTTTGGATTTGCATTTATAATGTTAATCATACTATCTCCTATATTTTTAATTGTCATTCTTTTTCAAATGACCATGGGCATTCAACCCATTTTTAAAATTCACGATCGTGTGGGTCGCAATGGAAGAATTTTTGGTTTGGTACAGTTCAATACAGGTGAAGGTCGGGAAAAGTTTGAAATCTATCTAAAAAAGCTGAAACTCCACTATTTTCCTAATTTATTAAATGTTATAATCGGTTCCATGTCTGTTGTTGGGCCAAATGCGGAGCCGAGAGATATCGTAGATAAACTGAAGTTAAAGATTCGTTTTTATAACAGACGATTTATGATCCGACCCGGTATCACAGGCTGGGCGCAATTGAGAGTACCGGCCTCATCCAAGTTTGAGATGAAAACAGAACAATTTCGCCAGGATCTGTTTTATCTGGAGAATATGTCTCTGGGATTTGATCTTAGAATTATTGTTCGGGCAATTGCCAGGTATTTTATCAGGCTTACGCGGTAAGAAATTGCCAATTAATAATTATTGTTCTATCAAAAAGTTATCTCTGTACCCTCTGTGACTAATAATTGGGCGGGTTGATTGTTTACTAGCAAATAAACTATAAAATGTCAGAAAAAAATTTAGTCTCCATAATTATTGTTAACTACAACGTACGTGATTTCCTTATGCATGCTCTTGAATCAATACAAAGAGCACTCCAGGATATATCCGCAGAGATATTTGTAGTTGATAATGCATCTGTAGATGGATCAGTGGAGATGTTGAAGAATACTTTCCCGGAAGTATTGATCATCGAAAATAAATCAAATGTAGGTTTTGCAGCTGCGAACAACCTTGCCATTCAAAAGTCGTCAGGTGAATATATTGTCCTTATCAATCCGGATACGGTTGTACAAGAAGATACATTTACATCTCTAATCAGTTTTATGAGCGATCATCCGGATGCTGGGGCTGCTACATGTAAGATATTAAATCCGAATGGCAGTTTTTCTATTGACTCGCGCCACAGCATACCTACTCCAATGACAGCCTTCTGGAAACAAATTGGCCTGAGCAAACTCTTTCCTAAAAGTAAAACTTTTGCACGCTACAACCTAACCTATCTTGATGAGAACGAAATAAATCAGGTGGATGCGATATCAGGTTCTTTCATGTTTATCCGCCGGGCCGCATATGAAGATGTTGGTCTATTGGATGAAGATTATTTTATGTATTGTGAGGATGTGGACTATTGTTACCGGATTACACAGTCAGGATGGAAAATTTACTATGTACCGGATTCGAGCCTTATCCATTATAAAGGGGAGAGTACAAAAAAAAATAACATCGACTATGTGATTAATTTTAATCGCTCCCTTTACCTGTTCTATAAAAAACATTTTCATCAAAAGTATTTTGCACTTGTTGGTTGGTTAATATTGCTTGGCGTATTTTTACGCGGCACTTTTATTTATATCAAGAATAGCATTATCTCAAATTTCTCTTTTCTGCTGGATATATTTTTAATAAACCTGGTGATACTCCTGACATTCATTGTGAGATTTGAGTTTAAGTCAGGATTTAGTTTTGATGAATTTTTTAACCACTATATCATCATCAACCTGTTGGCAACGATGATTTTTTCAATTGCGGCCTTTTCTTTGGACCTGTACAAAACCTATCGTTTCTCTTTGGTGAAAATTTTTAAAACAAATTTTGCTACATTCTTTATTCTCTCCGCCCTGACTTTCTTTATGAAACAATTTGGATTTTCACGAATGGTAGTGGTTATTGCAGCATTTTTTAGTACGTTGGTGATGATGGTTTGGCGCCTTATGGTTAGGCGATACTGGAGGGGTGCCGGGAGTACGCTGGGAAGAGATATTTTAAAGCGGCGTACAGTTCTAGTTGGCACAGATAAAAGAACAGAAAACCTGATCGAGAAGATAAAGCAGCATGTTAAAACAGGTATAGATTTAGTAGGTTTGGTATCCTTATCTACCAAAGAAGTCGGCGAGAAAATTAAAAATGTCCCTATTGTAACTACTGTTGACAATATGAAGGAGTATATCAGATTAGAAAAAGTTGATCAGGTAATTTTTTCCACGCATAACATTGCCTATGAGACGATTATTAAAACCATGTCAATGATTGGCAGCAGTAATGTGGAATATAAAATTATACCACAAAACCTGGAAGTGATTATCGGTAAAGCCAGCGTTGAGAGATTTACCGATTATCAATTACTAGATATCGATTATGCAATTGGTAAACCTTATAATCGGATTTTAAAGAGGGCTTTTGACCTTATAGGATCTGTAATAGTCCTATTAATAACACTACCAATCTGGAGTATTCTATTACTTATTCGCTGGAGATCTTTTAAAACCTTTTATATTTGGGGGGAAAACAGTGAAAAAGTGGCAATTAAACAAAGTTGGAAGAATCCATTTTCAGGATTATTAAATAAACTGTTACTTCATATTTATATCTTTAAAGGAAGATTGTCATTTGTTGGTGCTCCGTTTAGGATAATTAAAGACATTCAACCCATTTATTATTACAAACCTGGTCTTTTTGGATTATTGCAATCTAATGAAAGCAGATTGGAGTCAAATAAGGAGAGGGAACAGTACGAATTGTACTATTTAAAGAATCAAAATATTTGGTTAGATCTGGAAATCATCATAAAATCTCTAATTCAAGGATCAGGATAGTATTTGCTCCACAATTATCTCTGCAGTAAATTTCGGATAAGTAATAATATCAAATTTATATAGAACGCGGATGACGCGGATGACACGGATCTTCTTAGATTTTTATAAGAGATTTTAAAGTATCTTTTTGGGTATATTTTTTACCATTTGTTATTCAAGTTTTTTAATATTTTTTATCCGTGAAAATCCTCGTCATCTGCGTTATCCGTGTTCTATTTATAGATAAAAGTCGAAAAGGAAATACATGCTAGATTTAAAATTTATTAGGGAGAATCCTGAATTTGTAAAAAAAGGAGTAAGCCTAAAGAATGAAAAGGCGAATATTGACCAACTTCTCACTATTGATAAAGAGAGACGGGAAATTATCTTTAAGGTTGAACAGCTGAAGAAGGAAAGAAATGAGAATAGTAATCAGGTTGCACAACTTAAAAAAGAAAAGAAGGATACTGCGGCCCTGATCGAAAAAACAAAAAATATCTCGGCCGATATTAAAGATCTGGATGAAAAATTGGCGGGACTAAATGCCCAATTGAAGATTGAACTGGATCGTATCCCCAATATGCCCCATGAATCAGCGCCTGAAGGCCAAAGCAGTGATCAGAATGTCGAAATAAAAACATGGGGGAAAATACCGCAATTTGATTTTGATGTCCAGGATCATCTTACCCTTGGTGAGAAATTAGATATACTTGATTTTAAACGGGGAGGTAAAATCAGCGGTAGTGGTTTTCCGGTATATAAAGGCATGGGTGCACAATTAGAACGTGCCCTGATTAATTTTATGCTCGATCGCCATATATACGAGAATGGATATACTGAAATATTTCCACCATTTCTCGCTAACCGGGCAAGTATGTATGGCACTGGGCAGCTGCCCAAATTAGAAGAAGATATGTATCTCGCAGAAAAAGACGATCTTTTTCTGATCCCCACGGCAGAGGTACCGGTTACAAATCTGCACAGGGATGAGATCCTTTCTGCTGATCAATTACCTCTAAAATATGTGGCATATTCAGCCTGTTTTCGCCGTGAAGCTGGATCCTATGGTAAAGATACGCGGGGTTTTCTGCGTGTTCATCAGTTTAATAAGGTAGAATTAGTAAATTTTACGCTCCCTGAAGAATCTTATCTGGCGCATGAACGGATTCTTAAAGAAGCCACAGAAATCTTAGAATTACTTGAAATACCCTACCGCGTCTTATCATTAGTGACAGGTGACTTGAGTTTTGCAGCGGCAAAATGTTATGATATCGAGACCTGGTCACCTGCAGAAAATAAATGGCTGGAAGCATCCAGTGTCAGTAATTTTGAAGATTTTCAGGCCAGGCGTGCCAATATTCGTTTTCGACAGGAACAGGATAAATCTCTTACATTTGTTCATACGCTTAACGGTTCCGGCCTTGCTACTTCCCGTCTGATGGTATCCTTACTTGAAATCAATCAGACAGATGAAGGCACCATCATTGTCCCGGAAGTACTGCGGCCATACCTCAATGGATGCGATCTGATAAGAGGGAGTAAGTGATGTTTCGCGCTATTTTTACAATGATTACAGTCGTAGTCTCAACTTTTTTAGTTTCCACCTTTTGTGTCATTTTTAGCGTCTTCGGACCCTATTCCAGGATAATCAATTTTTTTGCAAAAGCCTGGACCGGTTCGATTCTTTTTGCAGCGGGAGTGAAATTAGAAATTGATGGTTTGGAGAAAATTGACAGAACAAAAAGTTATATTTTTATTGGCAACCATCAGAGCCATTTTGATGTATTTGCTATCTTTACTGCTTTGCCGTTAACAGCCCGGTTTATGGCCAAGGCAGAATTATATAAAATCCCCATTTTTGGGTGGGCCCTGGCTGCTACAGGGACCGTAAGGATCGACCGTTCCGACAGGAGAAAGTCAATTGCTTCCATGAATGAGGCACTTGAAAAGATTAGAAAGGGTGTTTCGGTTGTTGTTTTTCCGGAAGGAACACGCAGCGAAGATGGTGTAATAAAGGATTTTAAGAAAGGCGGGTTTGTTCTGGCATTAAAGGGTCAAATTCCGATTATACCGGTCTCTGTTTCCGGCAGCCGGTTTATATTACGTAAAAAAAGTATGGGGGTGAAACCAGGGAAGTTAAAAATGGTTTTTGGTGATCCAATCGATACGCGTGCCTTTAGTTATCAAGACCGGGACAAACTAAGCGACCAGGTCCGGCAGTTTATCATTGATAATTATGATCCCCATTATAATGAAAGTGAAGCATGAATAAGGACAATTTATTCATTCTCGATCATCCTTTAATTCAACAAAAAATGTGTCATTTACGCGATGTAGATACTGATCCTAAACAATTTCGTAGTCTCCTGAGTGAAGTTGGGGCCTTGATGGTTTACGAGGTAACACGTAGTTTGCCATTGACTGAAAAAGAGCTTACCACACCGATGGAGCGAACTACAGGCTATGTATTGGCAAATAAGGTGACCCTAGTACCAATTCTGCGAGCAGGCCTGGGAATGTGCGATGGTATCTTAACCCTGATTCCCCAGGCACGGGTTGGACATCTTGGACTTTACAGAGATCCGGACACCCTCCAGCCCGTTAAATATTACTGTAAGTTCCCAAATGATATAGATAAGTCGGAGGTCATAATAATTGATCCGATGCTGGCAACTGGAGGCAGTGCAGCAGCTGCTGTCCAATTTGTTAAGAAAAAGGGGGCGCGGAGTATTCGATTTGTATGCCTGGTGGCCTCACCTGAGGGTGTGGCATTTATGAGACAGCATCATCCGGATTTGCCAATTTATACAGCAGCTCTGGATCGTGAATTAAATGATCATGGGTATATTTTACCTGGTTTGGGAGATGCTGGAGATCGTATTTATGGGACTGAATAAGTAAAAGAGTTAAGCAGATATGCAGACAGCGTTTCTACCAAGATCTTTAGCCCGGTAAAGGGCCTCATCAGCTTTACGTAACAACTCTTCCTCATTATGTCCATCTGTAGGGAAGGTAGAGATACCAAGGCTAACGGTAAGATTTACTCGGCGGGAAGTTCTCTTTTTGGGTACGCTTGTCACTTTAATGACATCGCATAGTTTCTCGGCTAAAGCTTTTGCCTGGGTCTTATCCAGTTCGGGTAAGATCATTACAAATTCATCCCCGCCATAACGTGCTAATGTATCACTCTTACGAATGTTCTTAACAATGGTTTGGGCAATCATTCTTAAGGCCTCATCCCCCCTTAAATGCCCTTGTGTATCATTATATTGTTTAAAATTGTCAAGATCAATCATCGCTATAGAGAAGGAATTGCCATGACGATCAGATCGAACAATTTCTCTTTCTATCTGACTCTGGAAAAACCTATAGTTGTAAACATTTGTTAACCCATCTGTAATAGCTTCTTGCTCCTTGATCCGGTAAAGTTTCATCATTTTATGGTAAAGCATCATATTTTCATAGATAATGCTGGCAGTTTGCAGAAATGTCTTTAGAACTCTAATCTCATATTGCAGGAAGGGTCTCTGAGTTTTTCCCCTATCCAAAAATATTATATACCGTCTTGGTTTTTTTATGGCGAATTCATCATCTTCCTCTACCGATGATGAAACGATTGATCGGAAAATACTAGTTGCATCCTGGCGGCTGCTAAAGCCAGAGAGAGAAGCCATTATAAAAGATGTGGAATTTAATTCCTGTGCAATTTTATAAAGATTATCATCAGGTATCTCATTTTTATTCCTGATCCACATTAGTTTAATATCTTCTTTTAAACGTTGATAGAAGCTGGTTGGCTTATTTTAAATTTCAATTTTTTGACATTTAGTTCTGAAATTCCGGCCGAATAAACAATCTCTAACCTATCTTTCTCCTCAAAATATTCAAATATTAGACAACGGTCGACACTAAATCCATCCATAATGTTTTCCGGTAAAATCTCCAACACGGACTGGGGCGAATTTTGCAAACGCAATATATTAGCAATATTATTCATTGCGTACAGGCGGTTGTTGTAGTCTGTCAATTGTTTTTGAGACTCGCTTAACTCCTCATTCATGGAAATCAGGCTTTTATTGACTTTCTCCAACTCTTCAATTTTATTTTGAAGTCGCTCCCCAAGGCGGATATTATATTCCGCAAGATATTTTTTTTCATCTTCCGGTGCAATCAAATCCTTTCTACCTTTTAAATACTCCTCGATTATTACCAGGAATTCTTTGATATTAATTGGCTTTGAAATAAAGCCATCACAACCAGCCGTGAGAATTCTTTCTCGGGAATTATCAGTTGTCTCAACAGAGATAGCAATAATAGGTACACTATCCAGCGTTTTGATTGACCTGAGAAGGGTCGTGACTTCATACCCATCCATGTCAGGTAAATTTATATCAAGAAGGATAAGATTTGGCGATTCATTTTTGGCAATACGAATCCCTTCTAAGCCGCGTGTGGCACCCATAAAGCCAAAGCCGTGCATGTGAAGAACATCGGCCATCATCTCGCGAGAATCAGGATCATCTTCAATATAAAGTATTTTTCTTTGTGCTGGTTCTGACATTTTAATTACTTTGTAAATATTATTATTTAAACCGAGTTCTCAGAGAAGTTATATATCATATATCGCAGAGATACTAACCAAACCATCCCTATTTTAATAGTTAAATTCTGAATTCTTAATAGCTCTATATACTCTGTTTCCTCTGTAATTAATATTTCTAAAATGCAAAGAGTTTTTACCCCTAAAAATATAATCTGGGGCATATAGGGGATTATCGGCAAAAATTTAAATTTACTGAGGTATTCTGCAGAAATAAAAGAAGATTAAAGGTGTTTTACGATGACAATTGTGCGGTCATCACTAATATTATCACTTTGGGTAAATAAATCAACCTCTTGGAGAATTTTATTCTTTAATTCGTAGCTATTTAGATGCAAGTTTTCTTTGACGACAGATTTTAACCTTTCTTCCCCGAACTCCTCGTCCTTAATATTCAGGGCTTCAGAAATTCCATCGGTGTAAGTAAGGAGAAGGTCGCCTGGTAAGAAGGGGACGGTCGTCTGTTTATATATTTGGTTAACCAGATAGCCAAGAACAATACCACCAACAGACAATTCTTCAATACTTCCATCAGTTCTGAATAATAATGGGGGATTATGGCCGGCATTCGTGAATGTAATGGTTTGCTGTTTAGTAGATATTAAGGCATAGAATAGAGTGGCGTAGTTACCATCACTAACACTTTCCTCGAGCAGATTGTTAAGCCGGGCCACCACCTCACATACAGTCAAATGAGATTTATTATAAGCACGAAATCCGGCAAGCACCAGGGACATCATAATTGCGGCACCTGCACCTTTACCTGAGACATCACCTAAGACCAGGCCAAGAAGATGCTCATCAATTGAGACCAGGTCAAACAGATCGCCACTAACCAATTTGCTTGGAATATGAACAAATGAAATATTTAGATCTTTAAAGTTAGGTGGATGTTGAGGAAGTAAAACTTTTTGTACTTTTTGGGCATCGACAAGTTCATGTTCCAGGTGCATTTTGGTTAAAGAAATTTCATATTGTTTTGCATTGTCTAATGCAATTATGGCTTGATTGGCAAATAATTTCAGAAGTTCGAGAGATTGATTGGAAAATCCGTTTCTTTCGTTGCTTTCTAAGGAAAGGACTCCCATCAATTCATCTTGTTTGATTAAGGGAATAGATATCTGGGAACGCGTTTCTTTGCGGATAGGGTAATAATGATCCGCTAAATCAACATCCATTATAAGTGAAATGTTCCTGGTTTCTGCGACCCATCCACAGGCTCCCTGGCCAAGTTTTAATGTAAGATCCTGGCCTTTTTCATATCCCTTGCTAACTTTTTGATATAGTTTTTTTCTTTCTGGATCTACCAGAAAGATAACACCGGCATCAAAATGAATTACTTCAGAGAGTGAATCGAGTAAGAAGTCGAGAATGTCATCTGTATTCAAGGTACTTAAAAGTTTTGTGCTTACCTCAAATAATTTATTTATTTCAAGATTTCTTTGGACTATATCGAGATATAATGCTGTACTCTCTAAAATCTGACCGGCCTTTTGAAGTACTTTTTCTGTGCTTTTACGGATTTTGTTATTTTGAATAAAATTGCCATTGGAGCGAGAAATAAATAATAGTGCGACAATTTGGCTTTTACCCCTAATCGGAATAAGCATGTCTAATTGATTGTTTAAAAATGTCTTCGCTTGGAATGAACTGTCATTCATGGTGCTTTTATTAAGCTCTTTCAGATCAATAATCTCTGTGGTTTCCTGATCATTATAAAAGTTTATCTCAACAGGTAAACCCTCTTCGAATTTGGATGTATCATATTCTACGATTCGAAAGCCTGAGTCCTCAAATACATAAAACAACCAGGATTTTGGGATGAATATTAAATTAAATAAATGATAAAACTGAGGAAACAATTCGTGATAGTGGGATATTCCATCTAAGTGATCTTCAAATGTGGTAAGCGCTTTTTCGATTTTAACATAATTTCGATTGATCACACATCCCCATAGAGAAAATAGAAGGTTGTCGATAGCTGATTTAAATACAAGTATCAATAGGGTTACTATGAAAACAGCGGGAATGTCTCCTATATGAAAGACAGTTCTGAGCAAAATATAAATGAGGAGAAAAAAGACAACTTGAAGAATTATTTGAGTCGTTTTAGTAAGCAAATTTACTCCTGGTTAAATATTAAATTTATTGCTCATGATTGCTAATATCAAGCAGGATGCATGGTATTTTCTTCAACTTTGTGAAAACGAATCCTAAATTGGATAGTAAACACCACTATAAGGTAAACTTTAGGGTGTCTATGCGGTATAAATATTGTGAAATAGGGGAGAATGTCCTTGTCCAGGTATTAGTAACGTATCATGAAAGCATTCTAAGCGTCAGGATGGTTATATCATCAGTTTGGGGTGCGCCGGCAGAGAACTTATTTAGTTCCATAATAAGATTCATGTTTATTTCTTCCGGGCTTATCCGGGGATCAATATTTCTTAAGAATTCCATGAGTCTTTTTTCTTCAAACTCAATATCATCATCTGTCATGGCTTCTGTTACACCGTCTGTATACAGCATAAGTAAATCACCTTTTGCAAGTTTACATGATCCAATTTCATAAGGCATATTTGGCATCATACCTAAAATGATACCTCCTGTTGATAATTCATCAATCCTTCCATCCGGATGTAATAAATAGGGAGGATTATGCCCGGCATTTACAAAACGAAATTCCTGTGTTGTTTTGTTCAAATTTCCATAGAAAAAGGTGATATATTTATCGGGATCGGTATTGTTAAAGATTACATTATTAATCCGGCCAACGAGTTTGTTTAGAGGGTAATCTTCCCGAACAAGAGAATGAAGACTAGCCTGCAAATTTGACATTAATAAAGCTGCCGGCATCCCTTTTCCGGAAACATCAGCGATGGTGATTCCAGTACAATCACTTTCATCCAACTCAATAATATCAAAATAATCCCCTCCCACATGTTTGCTTGGGACATTTAATCCATGGATTGCCAGATGAGTGAGTTTTGGCATAGATTTAGGTAAAAGTCGTGATTGAATATTACGGGCCAGGGCCATCTCTTCTTCAAGTCTCTGTTTTTCCAATGTCTCCTCAAAAAGACGTGCATTTTCCAGGGAAATTATGGCCACATTACCTAAGGTTTGTAAAAACTCAAGATCACTGGGACTAAAAGGCTGCTTTGTGACTTTCTCTCCTAAAAATATAAATCCTTTTGTCTCCGATTGAATTTGCATAGGAACCACGACTCTTACTGCCGCATCACTGAGCTGATTATCAAATTCTGTCTCATCTTCACATAAATAAGGTGTATGTAGTGTTTGACATATCTCACAGAGGTTTTCGCAATAGCTACCCTCTTTTATATTAAAAACGCTACCTTTTACCATAGTCTGTTTGAAATTTATCTTCCTCTTTCAAAGCGATGATGAAATTGTTGACTGTAACCTGCCCCATCAAGGCATAAGAGAGTAATTTAAGTATTTTACCTTTCTCGAGTGTTAAATTTAGTTCTTTCCCAATATCAAAGAGTGTATTTAATTCCTGGATTTTATGATCGAGCTGCCGGTTAACTTTTTGAATTTGATCAAAGACCAATGCATTCTCGATAGAGGTTGTTGCAATATTGGTTAGTGAATTTAAAAATTCTATTTCCTCATCTTTAAAAGCTTCCCCAGTAATCTTTCGGCTAAATCCAATCATACCAATGGTATCGGTCCTAGAAATAAAAGGCACCATTAGTTCAATTTTGAATTCTTTGAAGAAGTCTGCCCAGTTATATTCCTCTTTAATATTTTCAAGCAAAAAGGAGTGGTTGGGAATTCCCGTAAGATCAATTGCTTTACCCTGTAATTTGAGCGGGAGTCCTTTAATGTTTTCAATAGTAAATATGTTTACATCTTTTTTGATTAAAATAAGCCCTTTGCCCAGCATCATCCGTCCCATGGGTACAAGCAGGACATTATTAAGGATTGATTTAAGATTGAGTGAAGAATTTAGGGTTTGACTTATCTCAAATAGGGCGGAGAGTTCGAGCAGATGACGATCCATATCATCTGATTCGAGATTATTTATATCTTTTCGCTCTTTGAAATTTGCAAGGTGATCAGGCATTTTATCCTCAGGATGCTGTCGGTTTTTGTAAGTATTTAGTTAATTCTACCTGATTTTTTACACCTGGATTGAACTCGTAGTTAACTTCATCCATAAGCGTTTTAATTAAATAGATACCCAACCCGCCATGTCTTGACTCCCTGATATATTTCTCAATATCCGGGTCTTTTAATTTTGTAATATCAAAGCCATGCCCTTTATCGGTTATGATAATCTTCATTTTGTTTTTATCTGTCTGTATTTTTATATCCATTAACCGACGTGCATCATGATGATGCGCATGCTTAATGACATTGGTACAGGCTTCATCTACGGCCAGAGCAATTTGTTCACGGGTTTCCTCATTAAATCCGGCTTTGGCTGCAATTTTGACCACAAACTCCCGAATCATTTGGAGATTCTCCGTAATACTCGGAATGTTTAGTCTGTATATTTGATTTTTAAGTTTCATAGTTTTTCCATCCCTCAATGAAATGTGAGCGTAAGTATGAGAAAAGAAAGTCTTAATCTTTGCCATACTCCTTTTCTGCCTCCGCTTCTTCTTTAAAGATCTGATAGAGTGCTGGAAAGCCTAACAAGTCGAATACTTTATACACTTTGTCAGACATATTCGAAAGCTTAATGTCTCCGCTATTTTCGCGTATTTCTTCAATGAAACCCATAAATACACCAAGACCGGCACTACTGATATAGTTGAGATCGGACATACTGATAATGATTTTAAAACGATTCTCTTCCAGCAATTCCTGGATGGCATGTTCAAAATTAGGTGCAGTATGAGCGTCCAGAAAGCCTTTTAGTCTAAGAATACTAATTCCTGATCGATCGATTCGGTCAACCTCAAAATTCTCCATCAATTATCCTCCACATATTTTTATAGATCAAACAAAATTATATTAAATTTTTACAAGCAACAATGTTAAATCATCTGAAAGGCTATTCCCATCTAAAAAAGAAAGAATAGAATCGATTATAATCTCTTTCAGTTTCGGTGCTGCTTGATGTGCATTTGTTTCTATCAAATCTACTAATCGCATATCTCCATATTCAAGTCCGTCATGATCACGTGCTTCTGAAAGTCCGTCCGTATAGAAGACGAATATATCGTCTTTATTATATGATATATTTTGTTCGACCAATAGTTCCCTGAAAATTGTTCCTTTTTCTAAACCAACTCCAATACCGTTTGGCTGCAAAAGTTCGGCTTTCTCTTTAGAAGCATTATAATATAGGAGTGGGCAATGTCCTGCTCTGGCGAAAGTCAGCGTTTGGGTTTTTGAATTAAGCGAGGCCATGAGCATACTAATAAAAGTCTTACGTTCCAGGGTTTCATACAAAATTTCGTTTGTTCTGATTAACAATTCACTGGGTTGGTTAAATGATTTGCTTAATGACTGGATAATTCCCTTGGCTTCGGCCATATAGAAGGCAGCAGAGGTACCTTTTCCACTCACATCTCCTATGATTAATCCCAGTTGTTCATCCGAAAATTTCATAAAATCATAATAATCTCCGCCTACTTCATAAGCGGTAATGGTTAATGTCTCGATGGAGATTCCATCAAAGTTTGGTGTCTTCTCCGGGAGTAATCGCTGTTGTACTTCGCGGGCGATTCTTAATTCTTCCTCCATCCTTTCCCGTTCAAAAGATTCTTTCAATAATTTGGCATTATCCAGGGCAATAACCCCCTGATGTGCATACGACTCCAGCATCTCAAGATCATCCGGATAAAAACCGAAGGTATGTTTTTTTGTTGCGAAGAGAAATCCCAGGGGAGCTCCATTACCCGAGATCAGAGGGGAACCGATTATTGAACCAATGTCCGGTTTCCATTCTCGAATATAAGCATAGGGGTGGTTTTTTGTTATCTCATTGAGCAGGACAGGTTTTTGTGTTTTTAATAATTTTTCACTCAACCGAAGTCTTCCCCGTTTGCCAAAACTTTCCAATTGTTCATCATCCAAATTTTGAGAGGAGGCAATATACAGATCCCGCGTACCCGGATGGTACAGCTCGAGCCAAATTGTTTCAGCCCCGATTACCTTTATGGCCATTTCGGTCAGAAGTTTAACAAGTTTGTTGAAATCAAATTCGGTGCTGATCACACGATTCAAATCTCTTAAGGAAGCAACTTCATGCATTTTTCGATCGAAGACGCGTGCTGTTGGCAATTGAAATAACAAATAAATTGCGGCAAATAATGAATAGGCAACCTGAAAATACCAGGAGATATTTACGAATACGCCCGCTGCAATGCTATGAGCCGGGACAGCGAGTTTAAAGGCAAACTCATATAGATATAAAACCGCCCAAAAAATGAATATTGAAATAAAAAAGTAAGTAACTTTCTCTTTTCTGGATAGATAAGTGATCCAGGAATTACGTAAGGAGAGGATAATGATCAGACCAATAGATAAGGTTAAAAATATATCATTAAAAACACCTGCGTTTGTAATATCAAAATCAAATCTAAAGGGAGATCGGGATATGACCCCGGATATAATTGCTGCTGCAGCAAATAAATACAGACCACGCATAAAAAAATAAGTGTGACGTGTTCTTTTATAGTAGATTAAATTTTTTATGACTATAAATATAGGAATCATTAAAAGAATCCCAACAGCCGAGACCAAATTGGCGTATATCACACTTCCCAAAGTTTCAGGTAGGGGAGGAATGTCAGCGGAAGAGAAACTGGGATTGAGCAATATTTGGGATACAATTATACTGAAATACATTATCCCAAGCAGGTAAACAAAAATTTTCAGATTTTCCTGAATACTTTTATCTTGAAGATTGGCTCTATATGTTAGGAATATATAGTATACCAATCCAAATAATATATTTAATCCTTCAGCAATATAATCCACGACTATGATATCCACATCTGAATAGAACCGGTATAAATCGTAAATAAAGGGCAATATGAATAGAATGCCCAGCAGAGGTACTATTATTTTAGCGGATATTTTTTTTTCCATTATTCTACTAATACTTTTACCGGAAATTGTAAATTTTTCGATTGTCCTATAAGATTATTGTCACGATTATAATGTAAAACAATGCTATGTCCCGAATCAGCGACCAATAATGTCTCGTCATAGGGATTGATTTGGATATCATATGGATTATAATATCCAGATAATTCTAATTGACGAGATCCCGTAGCAGAAAGTTGCACAACAGCAGAATTCTGTCCATTGTAAGAAATCAGCCAACTTGCATCTTCCTGCATGTTTAATTCTAAATCACCATGTAATTCGCTCCTATAATGGACACTATCCAGGAGGGTATATTCATTTTCACCGGCGCCTTTTATATAGATATAGTCGAATTCGTTCTGGCGGTCGACCAACCAGGTTTTGTTGTTTACTTCATCAATCACAAATCGAATGGGATCACTTAGTTTCTTCTCATTTATTGAGGAAATGGTCTGAACGATATTTCCTTGCTGGTTAAATTGAACGATCTCATTCTTTCCTCTATCAGTCACACAGATCAATTTCCTGTCAGCGGCCAGAGAAAGGGTTGTCGGTTTGGAGAGAGATTGAGAAATCTCTGATATCTGATCAATTCTGGTGTCAAAGGAATAAAGAGTGCCGCTACTATCCACAATCCAAAACAGAGAATTGACTTGGTCATATACGATATCCATCGGGTATTTGATTTGATTATATCGCCCGACTCTCTCTCCATTGAGATTGATTTTTTCAATGGTATTTGAGCTCAGATAAAGAACGAGTCCAACGCCCAGCTCTTTTGATAAGGCCATATTCGTTGGGGGCCAATCTGTGTCATATGAAACTATTTGGTTTTGGAGATCATAGGTTGTTTTAACAATTTGAAAACCCCATTTATCTACAATCCAAATGAATCCGGGACCGGGGCTTATGCTGACATTCTCGGATGGACTACTTTCGATATCTAATCCACTAATTGTAATATTATAAATATAGGTTCTTTCGTATTGAATATCATCATCAATATATTTTCTGGTACCTGGGGATAGGTTCATGGCAATTCTTTTAAAGGAATCATCATAGCCTTCAGCCATCCTGTAAATATTAAAACCGCTATAACCATCTACCTGGGGACTGGACCAGGTAAGTTCCACGCGTTTATCAGCAGATGTGATGTCAAGAGATAAAGAAATATCTCCGGAAACATCAAAGGGATTACCCTTATCTCGTTCTGAGCAGGACAAGATGAAAATTAGTCCACATAGGACTATTAATTTATTTAACATATAATCTACACCTCATTAAATTATTATCTGGTAATCACCCTTATACTTTTATATAACCAGATAGATTCATTGACTTGAGGTAGTCCAGTCCTGTTCTGAATAATATACCCTATTAAACTAAAAAGAAGGTAACTTTATTTTAAATATTGCTAGAATCGATCGTAATCAAACTAATATTTTAAAAATATCATCACGAACGTTATCGATTCCACGTAATCCGTCAATACTATAAAAATCACCCTTTTCTTCATAATAATCCCTCAATGGTGCTGTTTGTGCCAGATATACGTGCAAACGGTTAGAGATTGTTTCTTCATTATCATCCTTACGTTGGATAATATTACCTCTGCATTTTAAACAGAGCATATCCTGAGGTGGTGGATTTGTGACTAAATTATAATCAGTTCCACATTTTTCACATAATCTACGGCTTACTAACCGCTTAATGATCTCATCATCAGGAACACTAATTTCAATGCAGGTGACATCTTGAAGGGCCAGATCGGAAAAAAGCTTATCGAGGCCTTCTGCCTGGGCTATTGTCCGTGGGAATCCATCCAGGATAAATCCAGGCTCACAGTCATCTCTTGCGATTCGGTCTTTTATCAGGGCAAGCATAATTTCGTCGGGTACGAGTTTGCCGGCATTCATGAGCTCTGATGCCTTTTTACCAAGTTCAGTCTCTGCTTTTACAGCTTCTCGCAACATATCGCCTGTTGATATCTGTGGTATGTTGAATTTTTTACTTATTAGTTTCGCCTGAGTACCTTTGCCCACACCCGGGGCACCAAACAGTATTAAATGCATATTTAAATCTCCTGGGATTAAATTTTTGTTATTTTTCTGCCTATTTTAATTTTGTTCTTCGCATATAGTTGTCCGCAGGCGGCTTGAATTTCCCAACCCTTACGCAATCGAACCGTTGCCGTTCTCCCTCTGTCGTGTAAATAATCCCCAAACCATCTTACTGTTTCATTCTCTGAAGGCGGATAGGCAGGATCGGTTGAGTTGCATGGAATTAAATTTATTTTGCATGGTATCTGACGGGTTAACTTTATCACTTGATCAGCATCTTTGCGGCTGTCATTGAGCCCTTTAATCATAATATACTCGAAGGTTACGCGCATACCTGTTTTTTGGACATAATACCGGATATTCTTCATAAGAAGATCCAAAGGAAACTTTTTCGATATGGGCATTATTTTTTTGCGCTTATCCTCAAATACAGCATTAAGGGAAACAGCCAATGAGAATGGTGTTTCTGAATCGGCCAACTCACGGATGACAGGTGCGACTCCACTTGTTGAAATGGTTATCCTTTTTCTTGAAATAGCCAAACCCTCCGGATCGGCCATAAGGTAGCTCGCTTTGATCACATTCTTAATGTTGAGGAGGGGCTCTCCCATACCCATATAAACTACATTAGTTAATGGTCTATCTGCTTTGTCAATCATTAATAAAACCTGTTCAACAATCTCTCCGCTGCTAAGGTTTCTGATAAAACCCATCTTACCGGTAGTACAGAACTGACAATCCAGAGCGCAACCTACCTGGGAAGATATGCAAAATGTAACCCGTGAGCCTTCATATATAATGACACTTTCAATTTTTAAACCATCTGCTAAAGACCATAAAAATTTCGTAGTTCCATCTATCTCAGATACTGTTTGATCCTGGAGTTCAAAGGTTCGCAAAGTAGATTTATTATTTAATTCTACGCGGGAGGTCTTAGAAATAGTTGTAAGTCCGGAAAAATCAGGCAGCCTCTGTACATACATACCCTTAAAAATTTGGTTTGCACGATACGGTTCTAATCCAATCTCCTGAACATAACGTATGACTTCTTCTCTCGAAGAATCAAGCAAGTATTTTCTAGGCTGATTATTGGTTTGCATTAAGAAAGCTGGCTTTGTAAAATTCAATTTTGGATGTTAGTGGTTTATTATTTAACCTTCGATAAAAATTTACAGACTCTTAAAATGAAGAACAAGGGAATATAAGTAATGGTAGAAAAAAGAAAAAATGCGGATGTGGAAGCGGTTGAGAAATTGCCTGAGGTATTTAGCACGATAAAGAGTGAAATTGCAAAGGTTATTGTTGGCCAGGAAGATATTATCAATCAACTGCTTATATCATTATTTGCCAGGGGGCATTGCTTGCTCATTGGTGTCCCTGGTTTGGCGAAAACTCTGTTAATAAAAACACTCGGTGAAGTAATGGATCTTAAATTCTCCCGCATACAATTTACACCCGATTTAATGCCTTCGGATATTACGGGTAGTGAAATTATTGAAGAGGACCTGAGTACGGGAGGAAAATCATTCAAATATATTCAGGGACCCATATTCGCAAATATTATCCTTGCTGATGAAATCAACCGCACACCCCCTAAAACGCAATCTGCTTTGCTTGAGGCTATGCAGGAATTTAGGGTTACTTCGGCGGGTGAAACACATTCTATGCCTCTTCCATTTTTTGTACTGGCTACCCAGAATCCGATAGAGCAGGAGGGAACCTATCCCTTGCCGGAAGCGCAACTGGATCGCTTTATGTTCAACTTATGGCTTGACTATCCTTCTCCTGATGAAGAAAAAATGATTGTATCACAAACAACCGGTGTACAGGATATTTCATTGAAAAAAGTTGTAAATAAAGAAGATATCATATTTTACCAGGACCTAATTCGTAAAATTCCGGTTGCTGACAATGTAATCGACTATGCCGTACGGCTGATTTCAGCGACCAGACCAGTTAAAGAAAATCCGTTTTCTTATATAAGGGAATGGATACGTTGGGGAGCCGGTCCAAGAGCTTCCCAATATCTGATTCTTGCGGCTAAGGTAAGATCTGCGCTACTGGGAAAAGTTACACCTGATCTGTCCGATGTTAAAGAGATGGCATTGCCGGTCATAAGACACCGTCTGGTAGTGTCCTATCATGCTGAGGCTGAAAATATTCTGGTAAACGATGTTATTGAGAAAGTAATCTCAGAATTAGATGACTGACACGGGATATAAGATTTGTAATTGGGGATTAGGAATTTGGGACTCGGGATCTGCTTATGGAATGTCCGTCTTGAGGCATTATGATTATGATCACACTAGTTGGAACATAAATAACATATCTTCATATATAACACAGGAATAGTATCTATTGGACAAGCCGTTTAATGTAATTCATTAAAGTCCCTCCCATTCCAGGAAAGGGATTTTCCCATAGGGATGCCTTCGGCAAGGGTAAGTTCTATAAATTGAATGCCACTATCCAAATTAATTGATATTCCGGTAATTGAGAGTTCTAATCAAATTCTTAACGGACATTCTGGCCAAGACATAAGAAAATTGTAGATGAAGTTTTTTCAGATAAATAGACCAAGTACAAAACAACTATTTGCACATAGTAAAATCTTAATATATGCAAATATCTTGATCCTTATTATGATAGGCGGTCAAAGACGTGCCTATTCCCAAAAACCTGTTTCAAAACATCAAAAAATTGAGTTTAGTACGCTTAAAACAATTCCAAATCGTATTCTAAATCAGGAAAACCTACCCCAACATCAGCGTTATATGCCGGATAAAATACAAAAGTTAAACCAAACCAAATCAAACCGAGCAAAAGAGAGTGCAGAAGATTTTCTTCAGACTCACAAGACTCAGATCGGTCTTAGTACTATTTCTGATAATTTAACAATTGAAAATATTCGTTCTAGTCCCGCTGGGAATCACCTTCTTTACAGAGAAATGGCCGGTGATATCCCTGTTTATAATTCCTGTCTTACACTTACCGTAAACCATCGGGATCAGATTACTTTCATGGTAGATGGCCTCCACCGGGTGAAACGACCACAAAATCTACACCCGCATATTAGCCCCGGAGAGGCTCTGAGAAATGCCCGGAACTATTTAGAGGTCAGTGGTTTTCTTCATGCTGAAGAAAAAACAGAATTGATGGTAGTTGATACAAAGAAGATGGGTGCAATGCTGGCCTACCGTGTTCAGTTGCCGGTTTCTGATCCTCTTGGAGATTGGGAAATTATTGTTGACGCTGATAATGGTGATATTTTACAAGTGTTGAATGGTTTGATGTATCAGGATGGTACAAATGGAACTGGGGCCGTTTGGGAACCCGATCCCCTGAGTATGGCAGAAAAATATTATGGACAGGGTATTGACCCGGCCGCTTACCAGGATTTTGGTGATGCAGATCATCCCTCTCTCAATGATGAACGGATTATCGTAACGTTGAATGACCTTTCTACAAATAATGATGGCCACTATATTTTGGAAGGACCCTATATTAAATTAGCCGAGAAATATGATCCTGTTGATAATTTTCCCGCTCTAAGCCATCCCGATAGTTTTATTTATCTGCGGTCGGAAGAGGAATTTGAACATGTAATGGTCTATTATCATATAGATCGGGCTTACCGACGGATGATTGGAGCTGGGATTCTCAGATATAAATCTGGAAGCAATTGAGGCGGATCCTCATGGATCCTATGATGATAATTCGTTCTATTCTCCTTATGGTAATTTTTTTGTATTTGGTGAAGGTGGGGTGGATGATGCAGAAGATGCAAGTGTCATTTGGCATGAATACGCCCATGCGATCCAAAATCATTTATCCATCGTGTCATTTACTGCGGGTGGTGAAACATTTTCATTGCTTGAGGGTGCAGCAGATTATTGGGCCGGATCCTACCGGCGACGTCTAAACTCATTTGATTGGCCACAGTTGTATCTATGGGATGCGGGTATTAAATCTGCAGCAGGAGATACAACCTTTTGGGCCGGGCGCCGCTGTGATCTTGACTGGCATTATCCGGAAGACTATTACTTATACGATGGAACCCATCAGGGTGGGCAGATATGGTCTTCGGCGCTCATGAATATCTGGACGGATCTGGGCGCAGATATAACCGATGCATTGTTTTTGCAATCACATTATTATTGGAGTGAGAGGCCTGGATTTGTCGAAGCGGCCGAATCATTTATTCAGGCGGATCGTGATTTATATGATGGCATTCATCTGCCTCAAATAACGTATTGGTTTGACTCTCATGGTTTTGTAGATAAAAATACATATCTGCCACAGATAGTTCATACACCACATCCTCATTCTGAGGACCTCAATGGTTCCTATGAAATTAACTGTCAAATAATATCCGGAGAAGCGGGGCTTGATACGTCAAAATTGTGGGTTGTATGGCAGATAGATTCAGTCGGATCAGATTCTTCAAAACTTTTCTTGATTTCTGAAGATTATTTTTCATCTCAAATTCCTGGATCCCTATCACCTGCAAAAATATCTTATTACATCTCAGTACAGGATTCGACTGGTCTAACGGCCCGACATCCCGAAAGTGCACCGGATAGTATGCATATTTTTCTAACAGGACCAGATACGATTGCCCCCGACATTTATCACCAAGAGTTGTATAATCAGCCTATCTCAATTTGGCCAGTGGATGTATCAACGACTGTTAGGGATAATCTTGGTGTCGATTCGGTCTGGGTCGCCTATAAAACTGGATCTTTTGACAAACTGAATAGATTTACTCTGACAGAGATTGATTCGGGGATGTTCGAGGGAACTTTTAATACAGATACTGATACTGTAGAAGCAGGAGATACAATTTACTATAAAATCATTGCCCGCGATAATGCTGAGAATAATAACGTATCAACCCTTCCTGAAGAAGGATACTTTTCTTTCACCTTATTCCGGATCCCCCCACCTCCAGATGATGTAAATATTACAAGAACGGATGAAGTCGTGGGATTAGCCTGGCAGGATGGGCACCCTGGTCATGACCTTACTTTTAATATTTACAGAAAAGATGGAATAGGTTCTTTTTCTTTCCATGATTCTACATCAGTTTTCGCCTACACTGATTCTTCTGTTGATGTTGGAAGTCAGTATTTTTATTATCTAACAGCCGTACTTGATGGATGGGAAAGCCTATCATCAGATACGGTGGGCGTTCTTGTGGAGGCAATTGTTGCAATCTCTGGCGAAACGGCATTGCCACAAAAATTCAGCCTTGGCCAGAACTATCCTAATCCCTTTAATCCTGTTACCAAGATTAATTACCAATTACCAATTCCCAATTTTGTTGAACTTTCAATTTATAATCTCTTAGGGCAAAGGGTGGCAACGATTGTATCAAAAGTTCAACTACCTGGTCATTACCAGGTTCAATGGGATGCCGCCGGTTTTCCCAGTGGTATTTACTATTATCGTTTGCAGGCAGGGGATTTTGTTCAAACGAGTAAAACATAGTTTTATCTCAGATATAGTGATAGACCAAATGATGAGTAAAATTTATAAATTTGACAGGATTAACCCGAAGGGATCCCTTTGGGGACAGGATAACAAAAATATAAAAATATAAGATGGTTTTAGCATTACTTATTATTTTAATATTTTTACTTTCCTGTGTTCTTCCTATTCGTTAATTTATTTCTGCTTATATCTCTGTTAAAGTCAACGAAATGTAGAGGTTGCTAATGTCGAAGTTAAATCTAAAAAAAGCAAAATTCGCTACAGTCTGTGTCCATGGTAGTGGGGGTACTGATCCTTCAACCGGTGCTGTTTCGTTACCAATTTACCAGAGTTCAACTTTTGCATTTGAAAGTGCCCGGGCTGGTGCAGAGATATTCGCCGGAGAAAGAGAGGGATATGTCTACACCCGAATTGGCAATCCCACGCAAGCGGCTCTTGAAAAGGAAGTTGCATTTCTCGAGAATGGTGAAGCCGCTCTGGCGTTTGGCTCTGGTATGGCGGCCATCTCATCGGTTATACTTTCATTATGTGAAAGTGGTGATAATTTTGTCGCCAGTGATACTCTATATGGTGGAACCCATCAATTATTTGTTGAAACATTGCCAAAGTTTGGTATATCTGTAAGAGAAGTTGAGGGTACGCAATTAAAAAATATTTCGGATAGCATTGATGAGAAAACACGGTGTATTTATATAGAGAGTCCTGCAAATCCAACGTTGGCAGTTCTCGATATTGCTGGATGTGCTAAAATCGCACATAAATATGACATTCCCCTTATTGTAGATAATACGTTTTGTACACCCTATTTTCAAAGACCGTTGGATTTAGGTGCAGACATAGTGTTACATTCTGCTACCAAATATATTGGTGGACATGGCGATACAGTTGCAGGGATTGTTATAGGGAAAAAAGAATATATTGATGATCTGCGCGGGAATACTTTGAGGGATCTGGGTGGTATTATCAGCCCTCTAAATGCATGGTTATTGGTGAGAGGACTTAAAACATTAGCAATTAGAATGGAGCGCCATCAAGAAAATGCCCTTGAAGTTGCCAAATATTTAACCTTTCATCCAAAGATTAAGAAGGTGTGGTATCCAGGTTTGACAACCCATCCACAATATGAACTTGCCAGGAATCAAATGTCCGGTTATGGGGGAATCGTATCATTAGAAATAAAGGGCGGGCGTAAAGCTGGTGAGAAACTCATGAATAGTCTTAATCTTTTTGTTTTAGCCGTAAGTCTGGGAGATGTGGATTCGTTAATTGAACATCCTGCTTCAATGACCCATTCCACTTACGATGCAAAAGCATTGGAGCAAATTGGAATATCTGAAGGATTTGTACGTCTCTCAATCGGAATTGAGGACAGGCAGGATTTGATTGAAGATCTCTCCCAAGCGCTAAAACAGGTGGATTTGTAACTTTGTCTTTGGGGTTTCCATATCTTCATTTTGCCCAAAGGGATTATCACTTATTATTTTCTAACACCGGGAAAATTAGTCTCATTTATGTTGAACTTTTTTTACATACAAAAGTAGAATAATTTATTGTTGATCAGGCAAATGTAATATTGCTTTTATAGTGGCAATAAATTAAATTATAGGATTTCAGAAAATCACTTAAAATAGATAATATTTTAAGTGTGGGTATTTTTAGAAAGGGAAACGTATGCAAAGGTATTTCTTTATTATTTCAATCCTTATGGCATTTATTGTTCTTTTTGGTTGCACTGAGAAGAAATCAGAAGCAGAATATTTTAAAATAGCCCATGATAATTATAATCAGGAGAAGTACGAGACGGCTATCAAAGATTTTAAAATGATTATAGAATATTATCCCAAGGGAGAAAATACACCAAAAGCAACCTTCATGATAGGCTACATTTATGCCAATAATATTGAAAATTATGAAGCAGCAAAAAAATACTATGAATTATTTATTGAAAAGTATCCGAAGCATGACCTGGCTGATGACGCTACATATGAGCTACAAACATTAGGACAGGATATAAACGATCTTCCTATTTTCAAGGATTCCGATCCGAACGTAGAGCAAGCGAATAAAAATTAAGAGTAAAATCCTGTCGGGTTTTTGTGATGATTTCCAATAGGTAAATCAGAAGGGAGACTATTCACAAAGATCAATCTGGTATTTGTGAAGTTTTTGCCGGAGAAGTATTGATTATATAGTTATCTTCATAAAATTCAGATAGATATATACTGTTCTATCTCAATCAAAAAGATTCTTTGTGTCTGCTCTCTGCTGCTTTTTTTCTGCAACTGAGGAAATATTACAAATCCCCAAATTATAAAATCTACTAAATTACCCGTTAAAGTATTGGTGATCGAAGATGTTTAAATTCTTTTTTCTGACTTTTATCTGTTTGATGGCCTCTTCAATACTGGCACAGTCTTCATCGGATAGTATTAAAAGTGAAATTAAGTTACGGACCTATGTGGAATCCGAAAACGTCCCCCTAAATCGTGAGGTTGTGTATCACCTCGAGTTAAGCTGGCAGGGAGATCTAAGTCGCTATACTATCTCGGAGATCATTGAACCGGCAATAACTAACTTGTCAACGCGAGGAAGTGGTTCATCAAATAAAGTCAGAACAAATTCTATGGGCGGTATGGTTTCGGTAAAAGATATCACATTTTACTTCCGTCCATCAGAAATGGGTATGGCTTATATTGATGGGGTTATTATCAGGTATCACGATACCGTTTTAGGAAAAGACGAGAGTCTTATTTCAAGCAGGATTGGAATAAAGATTAGTGAACCGCTTGCAGAGTCTTCTGAGAATGGTACACTCACCGGTATTGTGGGAGGTGTTTTATCACTAATTCTATTGGTTTTAGGACTGATCCTCTTTATGCGTTACAAAAAACGACAAAAAGAAGAATTATCGAAATCACTTTCGGGTATGTCAGAAACAATTGAGGAAAAATATCTTCGATTACTAAAAGAAACGATACATTTGAATACAGATAATTTAAAAGATGGTTTGAGCGACCTGAGTCATCTGTTAACGGGTTATTTTTCAGAACATTATAATATCCCGGCTCTTAATATGTCAAATGATGATCTTATAACAGCCATAAGTGAAAAAGAGTTTCCAGATGATTCCCTGCAAAAGGTAAAGGATTTTTATGATAAAGCGAACAAGGTGAAATTTGCAGGGGAGATGGCAGATGAATCAGATTTCCATCAACTATATGATACGGTTGAACTGGTATTAGAAACACAAAAATCTATAAATAATTCAGAGGAGGATAAATGAATCCGGACATTAAGGCTATCAATGATAAGATTTTAAAAGAAAGTGAATTTGTTGAAAAGATAGTCGCGGAGATAGGAAAAGTCATTGTTGGTCAGAACTATATGATTGAGCGGTTATTAATCGGACTTCTGTCAAATGGACATATTTTACTTGAAGGAGTGCCAGGTTTAGCCAAAACTTTGACGGTTAAAACACTGTCTGGAACAGTCAAAACAAATTTTCAACGGATCCAATTCACCCCGGATTTGTTACCTGCCGATTTACTGGGAACACTTATTTTTAATCAAAAAGATGGGGAATTTACAACAAAAAAAGGTCCTATCTTTTCTAATTTGATTTTAGCAGATGAAATCAATCGTTCTCCGGCAAAAGTTCAAAGTGCTCTATTGGAGGCTATGCAGGAACGGCAAGTCACAATTGGGGAAAATACCTTTAAACTTGAAGATCCATTTTTAGTTTTAGCTACACAAAATCCCATTGAACAAGAGGGTACTTATCCACTCCCTGAAGCACAGGTTGATCGTTTTATGTTAAAACTGAGTGTTGGCTATCCATCCCCAGAGGAAGAACTTGAAATTATGCGGCGGGTAACTAAAAACGATGAGGTAGAGGTGAAACCTGTTATTTCTCCTTCCGATATTGTAAAAGCCCGTAAGGCAGTTAAAGAAATATATATTGATGAAAAAATCGAAAAATACATTGTCGATATCGTCTTTGCCACAAGAAATCCGGGTCAATACGGGTTGGAAGATTTAAATGATCTAATAACTTTTGGTGCCTCGCCCCGTGCTTCAATCTTTTTGGCCCTTGCTGCAAAAGCACATGCATTCTTACGTCGCCGGGGATATGTCACACCTGAAGATGTGAGATCGATTGGCATGGATGTGATGCGGCACAGGGTTATCCTGTCATATGAGGCAGAAGCCGAAGAGATTGGCACTGAAGATGTCATCCGTAAGGTTTTAAACCGTGTTGAGGTACCATAAAGACAATTAATAATTCTAAATTCTAAATTTTAAATTGCTGTTTGAAATGATCCCAAAAGAGATATTAAAAAAAGTTAAACGAATAGAAATTGCAACCCGCGGTTTGGTGAATGAGGTTTTTTCAGGGGAATATCACTCTGTGTTTAAAGGTCGTGGGATGGAATTTGCAGAAGTGCGGGAATATCAGATGGGTGATGATATCCGTAATATCGATTGGAATGTTACCGCCCGGGCTGGTCATCCCTATATAAAAGTATTTGATGAAGAGCGGGAATTAACGGTCATGTTGCTGGTAGATGTTTCTTCCAGTGGTAACTTTGGGACTGCCAGCCAGATGAAAGGTGAGGTCGCTGCCGAATTATGCGCAGTGCTTGCTTTTTCTGCTATAAAGAATAATGATAAAGTTGGCCTGATAATTTTTTCAGACAAAATCGAAAAATTTATTCCACCTCGTAAAGGGAAGCAACATGTATTACGTGTAATCAGAGAGATTCTTTACTTTAAACCAGAGGATTCAAAAACAGATTTAAATGTATCTCTGGAGTATCTTAGCCGTGTAATTAAACGCCGCAGCATCGTCTTCCTGGTATCTGATTTTCTCACGGAAGGATATGAAAAATCCCTGCAAGTTGCCAATAAAAAGCATGATATTATTGCTATCAACATTATAGATCCAAGAGAAGTAGAATTGCCAAATGTTGGCTTTATTGAATTGGAAGATGCTGAAACGGGTGAGACGGTTATCGTTGATACAGCCAGTCCTTCAATTAGAGGAAGTTTTTATTCACAGTCGAAAGAAGAGCGTGATAAACGAGAAAAGTTTTTTAAATCTATCGGTGTTGATAATATTAATATTAAAACGGATCAATCTTATGTGGAACCGATTACGCGCTTTTTTAGAATGCGTGCAAAACGGATGATGTATTAATCTTCTGACAATCAAAATAAAAAAGTTGATATTTGTAATTAAGAAATAGGAATTTGGGATTGGATATGTTTAAAATAAGATGTAACCACATTATACATATTATGTTAGGTGTTGTTTTGTTTGGTCTTTTCCTTAACGCTTGCTCGGAAAGTGAAAAGCCGCAAATAGATGCAGATAAAAAGATTAATCTTGCCCATACTTTTCTAAATAATGAATTATTTGACGCAGCGATTCAGGAATATGAAGAATATCTTGCTGGATACCCGATAAGCAGAACCAAACAAGCCAATATTTATTATCAGATAGCGAATATTTATTTTGAAAGGCTTCATGATTATAATATGGCCTTGGAAAATTATCTACGCATAAAATACCTCTATCCTGAAAGTGACATACAATCCGATGTTGGCAAAAGAATTGTAAATTGTTTGGAACGATTGGAAAGATCTCAAGATGCCCAAAGAATTCTTGAAAAAGAAACCGCTCTCAGGCCTGAAGAGGTTGTGGAAAGCAGACCTGGGGAAGTGCTGGCGACCATTGGAGATAGAAAATTTACACAGGGTGATCTGGATTTTGAAATAAATCAACTCCCCCCTTACCTTAAATCGCAATTTACAACACGGGAACAAAAGTTAGCATTCCTTCGTCAATACCTGGCAGAGATTCTCTTATACGATTCAGCAAAGCGTAAAAACCTTGACCAGGATAAAGAAATTATTGAGGGGACATTTAGGGCAAAAAAACAGTTAATGGCTCAAAAAGTTCTTCAGGAAGAGATAGAGAAACTGGTCGATATAAACCAGGCAGATATAGAGATTTATTATAAGGCAAATAAAGAAAAATATGTTGAAAAGGATGATAAAGGGAAAACAACCAGACAGAAGTCCTTTCAGGAAGTTGGACAACAGGTTGCCCAGGATCTGTTTGTGGAAAAACAACAAGAGGCCTATCAACAACTTCTTGAACGTTTAATGAAAGCGGAAAAAGTTACAGTTTATGAAAACAAAGTGAAGTAGTATGGTTGGTATGTGAGACATGAAAGCTCAGTGTCAGATATCCAAAAGGCAAAGAGCAGGGCGCATGGTATAAATATATTTTTTTGATATGCACTATCCGCCAAGCGCTAAGCGGATGGATGTTATACAGTTCTGTGTGAAATGAATTTTAATATGAGAATCATTATCTTAACAATAAATATATGGGTCTGTCTCTTGGGGCATATGGTAAATGCTCAGGAAGAGAAACCATTAATTGAGGTAACCTCTGCCGTTGATACCTCTCGTATTACTATTGGGGATCGTATAACTTATACGATTACCATCGATCATGTGGATACTATGCGAGTGGAAAAACCGGGAGAGGGAGTGAATCTTGGTCAGTTTGAAATTAAGGATTATAAAGTTCATGATCCCTTGAGAATGGATGGCCGTATTTCACAAAAATTTGAATATGTTATAAGCGTATTTGATACAGGTGCTTATATCATACCCGCCTTTCCTGTGGCCTATTTTCCAACGGACTCCTTGATGGACTACAGGCTAATTGAAGCAAGTGCAATAGCAATTTATGTAGAATCTGTTATTCAGGATGAGGAAAGGGAACTTCGGGATGTTAAAGCACCGATTGAAATTCCCTACGATTACCTCATGTTGATTTCTGTCCTGGCTTCTGTCATTCTAATCGGTGTGTTAGTCTATCTTGGATATCGATTTTACCGAAAGAGAAAAGAGGATGGGTATCTAATAAAACCGCATGAACCAGCACGTCCAGCACATGAAGTCGCCCTGGAGGCTTTAGAGGAATTGATCGGTAAAAATCTGATTGGTAAGGGTGAAATAAAACTATTCTATAGTGAAATTTCTGAGATTATCCGCCGTTACATTGAGGGGCGCTATTATGTGCCGGCATTGGAGGAAACCAGTCGTGAAATTTTACAAGAATTGCAAAACCAGGATTTAACTGACCAGACCTCATCAACCATTAAAGCATTTTTAGAGTTATCTGATCTGGCGAAATTTGCTAAATATTTTCCCTCAGAAAAAGAAAATACAGATGTCGTTAATTGGGCAAAAGATTTTATTGAATTAACAAAAGTCGTCTATGAAGAGCAGAGTCCGGTTGAGGAGAATAGTAAACCTGAAGGTGAATCGGAAATGAATAAAAAAGCAGTACTCAGTTAATGTATATTGTTTATAAATTTTTCTTTGCGTCTTTGCGTGAAAAAAAAAGTTTGGAACTGAAATTAATATAACCTCTTAATTATTAAACAACAAATGATGGAGGATCAGAAGTGATAGAAGTAAATGAATTAACACGTTATTATGGTCAGAAACAGGCCATATCCAATGTGTCATTCAGCGTAAAAAAGGGTGAGATCCTTGGATTACTCGGCCCAAATGCCGCAGGAAAAACTACAACCATGCGTATTTTAACCTGTTATATGCCGCCGACAAGTGGAACGGCAACAATCGGTGGTTATGACATCTTTGATAAAAGTATGGAAATTAGAAAAATTACAGGCTATTTGCCTGAGAATCCACCGCTTTATAACGAATTGGATGTGATGGATTATCTAAATTTTGTTGCCCAGATAAAAGGTGTTGAAAAGGATAAAGTAAAGTCAGAAATCGATACGGTTATTGAAAAAGTCAGTCTGGGGGATGTTCAGAGATCGTGTGATCGGTAAATTATCCAAGGGATTTAAGCAAAGAGTCGGATTGGCCCAGAGTCTTTTGAATAATCCTGAGGTTGTGATTCTTGATGAACCAACGGTGGGTCTTGATCCAAAGCAAATTATTGAAATTAGAGAATTGATCAAAAACTTAAAAGGTGACCATACAGTTATTCTGAGTTCACATATCTTACCAGAGGTTGAACAAACTTGTGAGCGGGTTGTGATTATTTCTGACGGCCTTGTTGTAGCCGAAGATACACCTGATAATCTTACTGCCCGAATGCGTGGATCCGATCGTGTATTATTGGAAGTAGAAGGGGAGAAGGAGAAAATAGAGAGTGTCTTTAAATCTTTTCCTGATATAACCTCAATGAAGTTCGATACGACATGCTGATAATATTTATAAAATTGCAATTGAAAGTAAAAAAGATTTGCGGAAGGATTTGGCATATAAACTGGTTACATCAAAACTTGGTTTGCTGGAAATGCATGCAGATAAAGTAACCCTTGAAGATATCTTCCTGCATTTGACGACAAAGGAGGAGGTCGCCTGATATGAAAAAGACATTTGCTATATTTGAGAAAGAATTTAAATCATTTTTTTATTCGCCCATGGCTTATATCGTGATTGGTATTTTTACAGCCTTAACAGGGCTATTTTTCTATTTATATCTCTCTAATTTTGTTGAAGCAGCGTTTATGGATCAAATACGAGCACAACAATACAGACAAATGCCTCAAAAATTTAATGTAAATATAATGTTAATAAGACCCTTTTTCTGGAATATTGCCCTTATTTCCCTTTTTACCCTGCCGGCTATCAGTATGAGGCTTTATTCTGAGGAGAAAAGACAGGGAACCGTCGAACTACTATATACCACACCTATAAGCAGTGTTCAGATTATTATGGGAAAGTTTCTAGCAGGTCTCGCTTTTTATATTGTCTTGCTTATCCCTACAATGTTTTTTCAATCCTTACTGTTTGTCTATGGTAGTCCTGAATTTTTACCTGTGCTCTCCGGGTATATCGGACTTATCTTTATGGGTGGCAGCCTTTATCTCAATTGGATTATTTATTTCATCAACAACTGAAAATCAGATTATTGCTGCAATTGGGGGTTTTGCTCTTTCACTCATATTATGGGTTATAGGGTGGGGAGCAAGTTATGTCGGCCCTACCTGGTCTCCCGTCCTCAATTATATATCGATTATCAACCATTTTGAAGATTTTGCTCAGGGTGTAATTGATAGTGCGCATATTGCCTACTATATACTTTTTACATTCTTCGGATTGTATTTATCTTTAAAATCAATTGAATCGATCAAATGGCGTACCTGATGTTGTGTTTCAATATAATGGAGATTAAAAATGAAATTGCAAGATAAAATAATTGGAATTGTTGGAATTGTACTATTTCTTTTCTCTCTGGTTTACTATTCGATCCAGAATATATGGGGTGTCCTGAACTGGATTACAATTGTGCTGGGACTAGCTGGCATTGGATATCTCATTTTTTATCATTACAAAACACGGGATAAAAGTCTGTCCAAAAGAAGCCTGCAATATGGCTCAAATGTGATTGTTCAGATTGTGATAGTTCTTGGAATTGTCGGATTTCTGGCTTTTATTACCACAAGACAACATATTCGAAGTGATTGGACAGAAAATAAATTGTATAGTCTGGCTGATCAGACCGATAAAATTTTAAATGGATTGGCACAAGAGGTTCGAGTTACAGCGTTTTACAAAACAAGTGAACAACGAACAGCGCAAGATTTACTCGATGAATATGCTTTTCGTTCTGGAGAACTTATATATGAATTTGTAGATCCTGATGAAGAGCCCCAAATAGCCCGGCAATATCAGGTCGAGAAATATAATACAGTGATAGTTGAGTCGGGTGTTAAAAAGGAAATAATTGAAGAATTAAACGAAGCCAATTTGACCAATGCTATCATGAAAGTTACCCGTGAGCAGGCTAAGACGATTTACTTCCTGACCGGACATGGTGAAAAATCCATAAATGATCAGGGGCAATCGGGCTATTCACAGGCGGCGGAATCGATAAAAAAGGAAAACTATCTGGTAAAGGAATTAAATCTGGTCCGAAATATCGCTCAGGGCAGATCAATCCCCGATTCATGCAATGTTCTGGTAATTGTAAATCCGAGAGCGAATTTTTTTCCGGGTGAGTTAGATAGCATAAAAAGTTATTTGGAGTCAGGTGGCAAAGCGTTTGTTCTCATAGATCCGGATCATCCACAAGACCTGGTTAGTTTAATAGCCAGATATAAAGTAATTGTTGGTAATGATTTGGTTGTTGATGCGAGTGGAATGGGACAACTTTTTGGTGCGGGTCCGGCTATGCCGCTGGTCACCAATTATAATCAGGATCTGACCATAACCAAGGGATTTAATGTAATGACATTTTATCCGAATACCTCGTCGGTCACCCCAATGGAAGATAAGGAGGGATATGATATTAAGAATATCCTTCAAACCAGTGAGAATAGTTGGGGGGAAACTGATCTTACGAAACCGGAAGTATCATTTAACCCCGACGCAGATTTACAGGGTCCGGTAACAATTGCTGTTCTGGTTGAAAAAACTATTGGTGAAAGTAAAATGGGTCTGGCTATATTTGGAGATTCAGATTTTGCCAGTAATGGTTATTGGAAAAACCAAGGTAACGCCGATATTTTTCTCAATACGATCAATTACCTTGCTGAAGAAGAAGACCTCATTTCTATCCGCCCAAAAGATATTGATGATCGTCGTGTGACACTTACTCAAGCGGATGTGAAGACATTGTTTTATTTGGTAGTGATTGCGATTCCTCTGTTGGTAATTATTGCCGGCGTGATATTTTATATTCGCCGGGGGAAATAATTTGTTATATATAGTACTTAGTACTTAGTACTTAGTAATTAGGATTTGGGGATTGCAATCTCACATTCAGCTAACAACAAAAAAATGATTTGTAAAAATATAGAGGAATAGATGAGTACGATAAAAACATTGATTCTGTTCGGTATTCTGGCAGTCCTTGCTGCGTATGTGTATTTATATGAGATAAAGGGTGGAGATGAACGAGAAAAGGCAGAAGAAATTGCTGAAAAAATCATTGTCTTTGAACCAGACAGCGTAGTAAAAATTGAAATACGAAGTATATTTAATCAATTTGAGTTCGAGCGTATTGGCAATGAATGGCGCATATTGAAACCAGTTCAAACCGATGCAGATAAATCAACGATAGATGGTATGATGACTGCTATCAAGAATATGAAAAAGGTCAGACAATTTTATATCAAAGATGGGGATGAGAAAGATTATGGTCTGGTGGGAAGATCTTCCCTTCTTACATTTGAATTTAATAATGGCTCGCGAGATTCTGTTCGTTTTGGTGACAATACACCTGTAGGAAGTAATGTATTTATCTCGAAAGGAGATACGATTGTTTACACGGTGGGTTCACATCTTAAAAATAATGTTACTAAAATGCTGTTTGATTGGCGGGATAAGTCTATTGCAAAGGTTAAAGAAGCAGATGTTCGTGAACTAAAATTAAAAAATACGAAGGGATCTGTACATCTTTCAAAAGAGGGAGATGATTGGAATATTCTATCTCCCAAAAAGGTTTCCGCTGATAACATATCTGTAAACTCTCTGATTAGAAAGTTTGAAAATGGCCAGGCCAAATCGGTTGTTTCCGAAGAATTGGATAATCCACGACAGTATAATCTGGCTAATCCGCGCTATACAGTAGATTTATATTTAGGAGAGGGTAAAGCACATAAACAGATTATTGTATCACAATTGGTAAATAATTCAGCAAATGTAAAAGAGAACAGCCGGCCGCACGTAATGACAGTCGATTCAAGTTTTGTCAGGGATATTGATAAGTCATTTTTTGATTTACGGGATAAAAAGATCGCTTCTTTTGATAAGAATGTCGTGGATAGTATCGTCGTTAATCAGGGCGATTCAATCCTTTATTTTGTGAAAGATACCAGTTCTACATGGATGCTATCCGGAACTCAAAAGGTCAAGAACTGGAAAATTGATTCCTTTCTAAATACGATCAATAATTTGCAGGCGGAAAAATTTCTACGCGAAGGAGTTGGGTCGCCAAGGGAATTTGGATTATCTCAGCCTGAAAGAAAAATTATCTGCTATCAAAAGGGTAAGGAAATTCAGCAATTATTAGTCAATTCTCACAAAGAAATTAAAGTCGCCTTTTGTCCTTCATCTAAAGCCATTGTGGAGATTCAAAGTAGTTCTTTTGACAATCTGGAAGTAAAAATAGCCGACTTTTTAGAAGCACCCACAGCTGTAAGCGGGGAACAGAGCTGATGTATCGTTTTGCCAATCCAGAATATTTATATTTATTATTCCTTTTGCCGATAATGGCATACTGGTATATGAAAAAGAGGGGAAAGGGAGGCGGGAAAATCCGTTTCTCGGATATTCACGTAATTAAAAAAGTTGGTAAAACAGCAAAGCAGCGATTAAGGCATAGCCTCTTTCTATTGCGCCTTCTGTTTGTATCAATGATTATCATTGCTTTCGCACGACCTCAATCTGGAAGTAAGATGCGTGAAACAACCACAGAGGGTGTGGACATTATCCTGGCCATTGATGTTTCGTCCAGTATGTTGGCGGAAGATTTTAAACCGAAGAACCGTCTTGAAGCAGCAAAAATGGTTGCAAAAGAATTTATTGAGGGACGTCAAAATGATCGCCTTGGCCTGGTCATCTTTGCTGGTGAAAGCTTCACACAATGCCCTCTAACATTAGATTATGGGGTATTATTAACGATACTGGAGCAAATTAAAGTAGCCGATAAGGATTGGGATGGAACAGCAATTGGGATGGGGATTGTGAATGCTGTAAACCGGTTAAGGGACAGTAAGGCAAAAAGCAAGGTGATTATTTTACTGACGGATGGTGTAAATAACCGTGGTGAAGTAGATCCGATTACAGCTTCAAATATTGCTGAAGCCATTGATGTGAAAATATATACGGTTGGTGCTGGTTCCCAGGGCACAGCTCTTTACCCTGTGGACGACCCACTTTTAGGTAAAAGATTTGTCCCAATGCCCGTAGAAATTGATGAAGAGGTGTTAAAAAAAATTGCAGCCAATACAAATGCTAAATATTTCAGAGCAACTGATACAAAAAAACTTTCTGAAATTTATGAAGAAATTGGTGAATTGGAAAAAACAAAGATTGATGTGAAGGAATTTACCCAGTATGAAGAATACTTTCATGTATTCCTCATTTCGGGTCTTTTGTTTTTTATATTGGAAATAGTACTTGGTAGCACAGTGTTCAGAAAACTACCCTAGTTATGGATCCTGGAAAATCTGGACTGCTTTCTATCGGGTGAACATGGGGCGCCGTTCAAATGCGAAAAAAAGATAAAAGATCAAACACAAAGTTCACGAAGAAGACACAAAGATCACAAAGAAAAAAGAAAATTTTCGAATTACCTCCCCCATTATCCCCCTCCTTAATAAGGAGGGGGATAATGGGGGAGGTAATTAAATTTTTCTCTGTCGGAAGAGGATTTTATCCCGATATGACTACGTGATGTAGATATATACATCGGGGCTTGGTGTGCTTTGTATTTAAAATCAAAGCGAGTATTAACTATAGCAATTAAAAACAGATAATGTATATCAAACTGTAACGAACTTTTTATTTATGATTATCGTATAAGACTTAATGAATTATGGAAGTATTAAGATTTGAAAACCCGGATTTTCTCCATTTTTTATGGGGTGTATTTGCTCTCATTGCTTTCTTTATCTGGACAGTAAAGTATAAACAGATATTGTTGAAAAGGTTTGGCAACCTTGAGATTTTACAAAAGCTCATGTACTCCTATTCTTCAGGCAGGAGAAATCTTAAATATATTCTTATTACATTGAGTTATGTCTTCTTCGTTTTTGCCCTCGCAAATCCTCAGATAGGAAAGAAATTGGAAGAATTTACACGGGAAGGTGTTGACATCATGGTAGCGATGGATGTTTCTACCAGTATGCTTGCCGAAGATATCAAACCGTCTCGTATGGAAAAGGCAAAACACGAGGTTGGAAAGCTAATTGATATCCTTAAGGGTGATCGTATTGGTTTAATTGCCTTTGCAGGAATTGCACATGTGCAATGTCCCCTTACATTAGACTATAGCGCAGCCAAATTATTTTTAAATATGATGGATACTGATCTGATTCCTCAACCTGGAACGGCAATCGGGAATGCAATCAGAAAAGCGGTTTCATCATTTAATTCTGATGAACGAAAACATAAGGTGTTGATCCTCATAACAGATGGTGAAGATCATGAGTCAAAACCCTTAGAAGCCGCGGAAGAAGCAGAACAAGAAGGTATCATAATTTATACGGTTGGCATTGGTTCAACCCAGGGGGTACCAATACCTGTCTATAACCGGAGTGGTAGTCAAACAGGATTCAAAAAAGACAGACAGGGGAATATCGTTACCACGAAACTGGACGTACTTACCCTTCAAAAGATTGCCTATGAAACCGGTGGTAAATACTACCTCGCGAGCCGGGGAGAAGCGGAATTGGATGATATTTACAGTGAAATATCGGAAATGGAAAAGAAAGAATTGAAATCGAAACGATTTTCGCAATATGAAGATCGGTTTCAGATATTTTTAATCATTGGATTGATCCTTGTCTTGTTGGAAATGTTAATCCCTGAACGTAAACGTATAAAAAAAGAATGGCAGGGCAGATTTGTCTGATCAATGGACCTTGTCTATTCTGCAGAAATATTAATATGATATCTAATTTAATTCTTACAAAAAAACAATTTTTGTCATTCCGCGCTTATTTTAGTGTCAGCATTTTGTTTTTCCTGGCTGGAACCAGTAATGGTCAGGAAATAAGACAGAAAGTGAATGAAGGTAATGCCCTGTATCATGAAGAGAAATATGAGGAGGCATTAAATAATTATCAGGATGCTTTACTTGAGGATCCAAAAAGTGAGATTGCACATTTTAATCAGGGAAATGCCCTATATAAACTGGATAAATATGAAGAGGCCATCGAGACATATCAGAAAGTTATCGGCAGTGAAGATAGGCTAATGGATAGCAAAGTTTACTATAATATAGGGAATTCATATTTTAAACAGGATAAATTGCAAGAGAGTATTGAGTCTTATAAGAAAGCATTAGATATAAATCCAAATGATCAGGAGGCCAAATACAATCTCGAGTTAGCAAGAGCAAAATTAAAAGAATCTGCAGATAAACAACAGCAGCAGCCCCAGCAAAATTCAGAGCAGCAAAAGCAAGATGGACAGCAACAACAACAGGAAGACCAAGAGGGACAGGACAACCAGGAACAGGATGGGGAACAGCAACAAGCCGAGGCTGAACAGGAACAAAATCAACAGCAAGCCGGCGAAGAACAACAGGATCAGGAGCAACAGCAACAGAGCGAAGCCCTTGAAGAATCTCAGGATAAAATGACCAAAGAGGATGCAGAACGCATCCTTGATGCATTGAAAAATGATGAGCAAGACAAACAGAAGATGAAAAGACCGGCCAAATCACGGAAAAGAAATGTAGATAAAGATTGGTGATTAATACCTTTTTGTTTTTTGTGAAAGTCATATTTTATCACTAGTTCGAATATATTGGAATACAAAAACGCAGATGATTAAAAAAAACTTATATGCATTAATATTTACGGTTCTTTCAGGCACAATTTTCTCCTCCATTTATGCCGAAGAGGTGACCATACTAGCTACGGTCGATCGAAACCAGGTTGCCATCAATGATCGTTTTGTATATACAGTACAGGTTTCCGGAAAGAGCACCAATCTGCCACAGCCCAGTTTTCCCTCCATGGAGGGTTTTTCTGTCCTCTCAGGGCCAAATACTTCAACAAATATTCAATTTGTAAATGGTGCCATGTCTTCTTCACATTCTTATGCATTTTATCTTCTTCCCCAAAAAGAAGGAGATTTTACAATTGAACCTGCGACCCTCGAGAAAGACGGTGAGATCTATTCATCAAATACCATAAGTATTAAAGTCGTTAAAGCAACCTCAAAACCAAAACAGGATAAACCCCAGGTTAATAGTAAAAATGATCAGGATTTGCTGGGAGAGAGTCTTTATCTTAAAACTTTTGTCAGTAAAAAATCCGCCTTTCAGAATGAACAAATACTGGTTGAATACAAACTCTATTTTAAGGTCGATGTTCGTAGCTATAATATTGAAAAAATTCCCCCTAACTCAGGTTTTTGGATGGAAGAATTTAAAATTGCATCTCAACCTCAGGTTAGCAGGGAAATTATCAATGGGATAACCTATCAGGTTGCCACCTTAAGAAAGATAGCACTCTTCCCGACCCGCAGTGGTGAATTAATAATTGAACCAATGGTCATATCTGTCGATGCTTTGGTTAAACGCAACAAACGATCACGAAGTTTGTTTGATAATTTTTTTGATGATCCCTTTGGGCGAACGGTAAAGAAGTCTCTCACTAGTAAGCCGGTGAATATTACGGTCAAACCCCATCCTTCTAGCGGATCGTCCATCAGATTTCGAAGGTGTTGTTGGCAATTATCAAATTTCTGCCACATCGGATATTGCTGAGCTTAAAACAAATGAGGCGGTTTCTATAAAATTGACAATCCGGGGGGAAGGAAACATAAAACTAGTTAAACCGCCACAACTAAAATTGCCGGCTGATATGGAAGTTTATGCACCACGCGAAAAAACAACTATTTCGCCAAAGGATAATAAAATTACAGGGATAAAAACCGTTGAGTATGTTTTAGTACCTCGATTTAAAGGAGAATATGAAATCGAACCGGTATCCCTAAGTTATTTCAATCCACGTCGTGGTAAATATATGAGAGCAAGCACAAAACCAATCTTGTTAAACGTTTTGCAGGGCGATGAAACAGGAGCAGGCCTTCTGGCCGGTTCCAGTCTAAGTAAGCAGGAGGTGGCTTTACTCGGTCAGGATATTCGTTATATCAAAGAAAATGCAGAGTTTTACTTTAGTGGTCAAAGTTTATATGTCAATTGGCTTTATCTGATGAGTTATTTGATTCCACTCATTGGATTTGTGATAGCCTGGCGCTATAATACGCATCGTACAAAAATGCGTGGAAATATTCAACTTGCAAGAAAGCATAAAGCGGGCAGAATAGCTTCCAAGCATCTTGCAGCAGCAAAAAAACAGATTAAGTCCGATAATAAAGAGGCCTTTTACAGAGCGACTACAGATTCTCTCCAGGGATTTGTCTGTGATAGACTGAATGTACAAATATCGGATTTTAGTTCCATCAAGGTAAAAAAAGATCTGGAAGGAGCTGGCCTGGGGAAAGAAGATATTGATGAGTATTTAGATTGCCTGCAGGAAAGTGATTTTAACCGCTATTCCGGGAGTCAGACGGATGTCGGGGAGATGGAGTCATTTTATCAACGTGTTAAAAAGAATTTAACACAACTAGAAAAGTATATATAATCTTATTTATTAGTTACAGAGAGCCTAAGACGTACCCGTTGGATGAGCGGGGGCATCTGGCTATTTAGATTAAATAAAAGAAAGTATAATCACGGAATAACACAGATAATTAATCGTAGAATACCCTATGTAAATATATTAAAGTAAACGTGATTGATTATATCTAAAAAAAATAGTTCTGTGTTTTTTACTGGCCTGCCCCGTTTTACGGGGGCTCTCTGTGGTTAGAATAATAACAAGATTAAAAATAACTGTGATAAAACGGACAAATTATGATAGGCGGTAATCAGAAAATCAACATTTGGGAAATTGTACAATATGGTGGTGTCTTGTTGGTTTGTCTCACTGTGTTTTGCTCCGGACCAGTTTATTCACAAAATCCGGAAATGTTATTTGAAGGCGCAAATCAGGCGTATGTGTCCGGTGATTATCAGAATGCAATTGGATTATATCAAAAGATTCTCCAACAAGGCATAGAAAGTGGTGAAGTATATTTTAATCTTGGAAATGCTTACTATAAACAGAATACCGTTGGATTAGCAATTCTCTATTATGAAAAGGCCCGAAAATATTTGGAAGGAGATCCTGCTCTTGAACAAAATCTGCAATTAGCGCAGCTAAGAATTATTGATGAACTGGAGGAAATACCAAAACTCTTTATCGAGGAATGGTGGTACGAAATAACACATGTAGTATCAATGAATGTTCTTTTATGGTTGTCTTTATTTTTATTCACACTATTTATCACCTTTGTTATTTTACAGTTACTTTTTGAGCAAAGCATTATAAGAAAATTTATCTGGATATCTCTGTCGACCTTTGCTCTGGTTTTGATGCTCACAATCGGTCAAATATATGAATTTGAAACATCAAAGTTTGGTGTTATATTAGAGGAGAAGGTTTCGGTTGTAAGTGAACCTGATTTAGATGGTACGGAGGTATTTATTCTCCATGAAGGTACAAAAGTCCAGGTGAACCGGGAGAGGGGGGACTGGATGGAGATTACGATTCCCGATGGCAAAACTGGATGGATGAAGTCTTCAGATCTGGGATTAATTTAAGGCTGAGATGATGAAATATTTTTTACTTTTTATTACTATTCTCTATATGGGATGTGCAGGTACGAGAGAACCTATTAAAGAAGAACCGATTGAGGAAATAAAGCCCCAATATGATGAATCTTTTGATCCGATGTCTCTAAATGATGATGATATTATTATTGCAGATGCATTAATTACGTCATCTGTACCAGAGAATCCAACCGTTGTAGCAGAAGAGACGGCACCCCCTAAAGAAATTGATGGATTCAGGGTTCAGATTCTGGCAACTAAAAATATCGAGACGGCCTCCCTTTTTGAGCAAGAAGCAACTGAGAGATTTGAAAGTTTAGAGCATAAAACCTATCTGATCTTTGAAGCACCGCTCTACAAAATTCAGGTTGGTGATTGCAAAGAACGTTCTGATGCAGAGAACTTACGAGATATGGCAAAGCAATATGGCTATCGTGAAGCATTTATTCGAAAGTGCAAAATTCAATTTGTTGAATAATAATTAGGCATAATTTTTATTCAAACCATTTCTGAGTTGTTAATGCGGTTGAGAGGCTGTGTGAAAATAAAAAATCAACCACGGAATCACACGGACTTACACGGAAATAAAATTATTTGATTAATTACTATATAATAATGATTATAATTGTTTTAAAATTATAATTCTATTCCGTGAATATCCGTGATATCCGTGTACTCCGTGGTAAGAATATTGTTTTTAAACACTTTCTTTTTTGTGTATTTACAGATTATAGGATTACTCATACTCATTTAAATCCACTTAACTATCCTTTGATGACGCCTAGCGGCTTGAGCTTTGCCACCTTCTTACTGATACCTGCTTTATCCATTACATCCACCACCATTGCAACGTCTTTATAAGCATAGGGCATTTCCTCTGCCATCGTGTGAAAACCTTTAGCCTGAACCTGGACACCCATTTCAGCCATTTCCTTAAACAAATCACGGCCCTTACCTATCATTTTGGCCCTTCTTCTGCTTTTAAGCCGGCCGGCCCCATGACAGGTACTTCCAAATGTTTCATTCATGGCTTTATCTGTTCCTACACATATAAAAGAATAACGGCCCATATCACCGGGTACAAGCACGGGTTGTCCGATACTCTGATATTTTACAGGAATGTCTGGGTGGTTCGGTGGAAATGCGCGGGTTGCACCTTTGCGATGCATACAGACTTTTCTGGTTTTATCATTGACCTGATGAGTTTCTATCTTGGCTATGTTATGGGATACATCATAGACGAGATTAAAATTTAAATCCCGGGGTGAAATATTTAAAGTCCGGATAAAGGTTTTATTGGCTAAACTCATGATAACCTGTCTGTTATTCCAGGCAAAATTGGCCCCGGCAGCCATCAGCTGCCCTATAATCTTGTCCTTCTATTGAATTTAGAGGGGCACAGGCTAATTGTCGATCGGGTAAGGAAATTCGATACCGCTGCGCTGCAGGACCGAGTATCTTTAAAAAATCATCACAGATCTGGTATCCACATCCTCTGGAGCCTGTATGAATAAGAACGACAATCTGTCCCTCAAACAGATCCATCATTTCGGCCTCTTCAGATAAGTAGATATGGTCTACAACATCTATTTCCAGAAAATGATTACCGGATCCCAGAGTGCCTAATTGTGGTTTTCCTCTTTCAATGGCTCGTTTACTAACCAAATTCGGGTCCGCATCGTCTAATGCACCCCCCTCCTCGGTATAAGTAAGATCTCTCGCGTCACCAAATCCATTCTCCACAGCCCAGGCCATCCCATTTTTTAACAGTCGTTTCATGTCTTTGTCAGTCAATTTATGAATAGCACCTGAAGAACCCACCCCGGTAGGGATGGTGTTAAACAGATTTGTTATCAATGTTTGAAGATGTGGTTTTAAATCCTGTTTTGACAGGTTGGTACGGGCCAGACGAACGCCACAATTTATATCATAGCCAACGCCACCTGGTGATATGACCCCGGAATGAAAATCTGTTGCAGCTACACCGCCAATAGGAAACCCATAGCCCCAGTGAATATCAGGCATCCCTAGTGAATATTTCTGAATTCCCGGTAATTGGGCAACATTGATTACCTGCTGAATACTCTCATCTTCTTCCAGTATAGATTTCATCATCAGATCATTAGCATAGATTCTTCCCGGAACCAGCATGTCGCCATGGGCAGGGATCTCGAATAAGTTGTTGTGGATTTTTTGGATTGTGAGATTTTTGTACTGCATTATATTCTTTTTCAGTAATTAGGCATTAGGAATTTGGAAAATACTGATACGGGATATTTGATACGGAATTTTCAATTTCAGATATTTCCTTTTTAAGAAGATTCCAAGGGAAAAATTAATCTGGAAAGTTTCTGACATAAATAACAATTAAACTTATACTTGACAAGTTGCTCAAGGTCGGGCAAAATTTTCCCAATTCCCAATTCCCAATTCCCAATTCCCAATTCTATATATCAAATATCACCTGACTAAGATACCCATGTTCCGTCTTTTCAAATTTCAACTGATGATAGGTTATAGCTTTTATTTCGGTTTTAAGTTCGATCGTCTGGTTGAGAATATTGACTCCGCCCAGATCGGCTTCTAACAGAAGACCATCATCTGTGGTATGAATAATAAGTTTGTTAATTACAGAGGGGAGAAAATGATGAACACTTAGGTGGTAGTTGATCTCAGAAAGCCAACTGACGATTAAATCAGTTTCTGATTTCTCATCGATTTCGATATGTAAAAAGTTGTTTTCGCATACTTCTACATCTCCGGCAATTATGTGGATCATCCCAAAGGCTAAATTGGCATATAATTCAGGTAATGTGTTACCGTCTGCATGTAAACCGATATCCGCAGTGTGATCAATTTCTCTGATATTATCTGGGCTATAGGAATACATAATGACCCAAACCTGGTTAGGTTAGATTATCTGGCTTCACGGATCTTGTTTTATTGCATTAATATAGTAAGTGACAAAATTTTATAGTGATCTAAAGTAGCTGATATTATCAGATACCCATAATTCGTAATTTGATCAGCTTTTCCGTGCTTGTGACCTTTCAATTCTTGCCCAGGTATCCCTCAATGGAACTGTGCGATTGAATACAAGGGCATTGGGTTTGCTGTCCTTTGAATCGAGACAAAAATACCCCTGTCTGAGAAACTGATAGCGTTCACTGGTTGTGGCGTTTCGCATACTGGGTTCAACTTTACAATCTTTCAGGATCTCAAGAGAATCGGGATTTAGTACAGAAATAAAATCTTCACCCTCTTCAGTATCTTCCGGATTTTCCTGCAAAAACAGATGGTTATAGAGGCGAATTTCAGCGTTTACTGCCTGTTCTGCTGAAACCCAGTGTAGTGTTCCTTTAACCTTTCGTCCATCATCGGTCCATCCTCCGCGGGACTTGGGATCATAGGTGCAATGAAGTTCTGCAATCTCCCCGGTTTGCGGATCTTTAATTACCTCATTACAGGTGATGTAGTAGGCATGTTTGAGCCGCACCTCGCGTCCCGGGGCAAGGCGAAAAAACTTGGACGGTGGCTCCTCCCGGAAATCATCACTATCGATAAAGATTTCCCGTGAAAAAGGTATCTTTCGTGTACCGGCATCAGGATCTTCAGGATTATTAATTGCTTCTAACTCTTCTAACTGGTCCTGGGGATAGTTGGTTAGGACAACCTTTATAGGTCGTAATACAGCCATGACCCGCAGGGCACGAAGATTCAGGTCCTCTCTGAGACAGTGATCCAGAAGTGCTATCTCCACTGTGTTATCACTTTTAGCAACACCAACGCGTTCTGCAAAGTCACGAATGGATTCCGGTGTGTAGCCACGTCTGCGCATCCCTGATAAGGTGGGCATCCTAGGGTCATCCCATCCATCCACGTGCTTTTCTTTGACAAGTAAGAGAAGTTTACGTTTACTCATTATTGTATAATTAAGGTTTAAGCGGGCAAACTCTATCTGTTGGGGACGGTAGGTGTCCAGAGATTCGAGAAACCAGTCATAGAGCGGTCTGTGTGCTTCAAATTCCAGGGTACAGATGGAATGGGTGATCTTCTCAATAGAATCGGATTGCCCGTGAGCCCAGTCATACATGGGATAAATACACCATGTGTCACCGGTACGATGGTGTGTGGCGTGCAGAATACGGTACATAACAGGGTCACGCATGTTTAGATTTGGAGAGGCCATGTCGATCTTTGCCCGCAATACATGAGTCCCATCGGCAAATGCACCTTCGCGCATCTTTTCGAACAGGTCAAGGTTCTCCTCTATGCTACGGTTCCGATAAGGACTTTCCTTGCCTGGTTTGGTGAGAGTGCCACGATGTTCACGTATTTGCTCAGCGGTCAGGCTATCCACATAGGCTTTGCCCGATTTAATTAACTGTACTGCCCACTCGAATAGCTGGTCAAAATAATCTGAAGCATAATAGAGCCGGTCTTCCCACTCAAAGCCCAACCAGCGGATATCTTCGATGATTGAATTGACATATTCCGCTTCTTCTTTAATAGGATTCGTGTCATCAAAACGTAAATTACAAAGTCCGTTTTCATTTTCTGCCGCCAATCCAAAATTCAAACAAATGGATTTGGCATGTCCGATATGAAGGTAGCCATTTGGTTCCGGTGGGAAACGGGTGTGTACACGTCCCTTATATTTATTTATTTCAAGATCTTTTTGAATAATTGATTGGATAAAATTAAGTGATTTTTCTTCTTGTGCTGCCATAAAGCAATTTCCTAAATATCTTGTTTGATTCTGTTTACTCACAAAGCATTGAGCCGGAGATATATTTTAAAGAAAAAATCAAAGACTTTTAACCTCATATATCATAGATTTACTCTCTACTCTCTACTCTCTACCCTCTACCCTCTACCCTCTACTGCCCCTTGTCTTTTTCCATAAGTAAGAACATCTCCATAATATCGAGAAGTACCGATTTTGTCCGGGACAAATATAAAAATTGTTATTCTTTCGCGAGCCCGGCAAAGGCAAGTGCTGCGCCTCCAAGGGCCATATCTTTTAACAGGGCACTCATAGACATCATCGTGGCCATCTCGTTTTCGGCACCAAAGATTCCAGGAAGATGAAGGAATAAAACAAATATACCCATCATCGCAGCTAACAAGAGACTCGACAAGCGGGCCATTTTTTGCATGATAATACTGACAGCAGCTGCAATTAATGCTAATCCTGTTAAATAGACCCAAAAGGCACCACCGGGTAACCATGGTGGTACCATGCCTGCCATTTTGGGACCGCTCATAAGGTGTAATAGTCCAAAGATACCAAAGGGTATGGCAAAGATAATTCTTGCTACGGTTGTTGTTAATGATTGCATTGAAAATTCCTCCATTGTTATGAATTGTTTAGCCTGATCAATTTATAAAATAATTAACTTTTAAGAGCACAAGTAACATATAACCAAGAATTTAATCTCCCTTAATTGGGGCTGTTACAGATGAGTTAATTTTGACATAAAAATGTTTTGATCTTATCGAACTAAGCAATATCTATTCCTCCTTTCCAAGGAGGAGATCCCATCATACGGGACTACACTAAGAATTGTGCAAATTAACCGATACTGCAACAACACCAATAAAGGGTATTATTCCCTTCTTTGCATCCCATGAAAATGATTAAACCAAATCTAAATTTAAATATTCCCATCTGATAACGCAATTGTATTCAGGCTTACTAATTCTATTAGGAAATAATTCTTGGATAGATTTTAATGATTCAGTATCTGTATAAATCCAATTATATTATGGAGATGAAGGGGATTTTATATGCGGGCTTTTGATTTGGAATGGCCTAAAAAGTTTATTAAATTTGCCGTTCAAGATTTGGAGGGTTGAATATGTCCGGTCACTCAAAATGGTCTTCAATTAAACATAAAAAAGCCCGCGCTGATGCAGCACGGGGCAAAATTTTTACACGTGTAATTAAAGAAATTACTGTTGCAGCGCGTATGGGAGGTGGAGATATCGATATGAATCCACGTCTGCGGACTGCAGTTCAGGCGGCGAAGGGTGCTAATATGCCTGCCAAAAATATTGAAAATGCAATTATGAAGGGGACTGGTGAACTGCCCGGTGTGGTGTATGATGAGGTTGTGTATGAGGGATATGGTCCTGCTGGCGTTGCTTTGTATTTAAATATACTTACAGATAATAAAAACCGTACGGTGGCAGAGATTAGACATCTTTTGAGTAAATACGGTGGAAATTTGGGCGAAACCGGATGTGTTGCCTGGATGTTTGAGAAAAAAGGATTATTACGCGTTTCAAAAGAGAATTATGATGAGGAAGAGCTTTTTCTGATTTCTGTAGATGCAGGCGCAGAGGACATGAAGACTGATGATGATGAATTCTATGATATCTACACGGAATCTGACAATCTGGAAACGGTACAATCTGCCCTGGAAGAAAGTAGTGTGATTGTTGCTACTGCTGAACGAACAATGATTCCCCAAAATACAGTTAAACTGGAAGACAAATCTGCAGAACAAATGATTAAATTGATGGACATTCTTGATGATCACGATGATATACAGGATGTCTATGCAAATTTTGATATTGATGATGAAGTTTTGGCGAAGGTTGCTGAATAATTGTCATCAGGTATCAGAGTTTTAGGTATTGATCCGGGTTCTATGATTACGGGTCTTGGTATAATTGATGTTTCGGAAAAAAGAGAAGTAAATCTCTGTTACTACGGATGTGTCAGAACCACACGAAATAAACCACTTCCTCATCGATTAAAGCAAATATATAATGGCCTGACCGACATCATTACACAGTATCATCCCGATTTCGTTGCTGTTGAGGATATCTTTTATAGTGATAATGTTAAAACTGCCATTGTTATGGGACAGGCCCGGGGGATTGCCTTACTCGCTCCAATGAATTTGGGGGTTGAACCAGCAGAATATTCACCACGTGAGGTAAAATTGGCCGTTGTAGGCAGGGGCAATGCTTCCAAAGATCAAGTTCATTTTATGGTTAAAAATATACTGCGGTTAAAGGAGGACATTACACCAGACGATGCCTCTGATGCATTAGCCGTTGCACTTTGTCATTATCACCGTCTGAATGATAAGTTAAAGGGTCGATGATAGATTTTATTTCCGGTACCATTGCTGATAAAAATCCTACGCAGGTCGTAATTGAAAATGCCGGTATGGGGTATTTCTTGCTGATTAGCACGAATACTTACAAAGATCTTCCTGATGTGGGCGGGCGAGTGACCCTAAAGACATATTTGCATGTAAGAGAAGATGCATTGCAGTTTTTTGGTTTCTCAAAAGTGGAAGAGCGGTCTGTATTTATAGCCTTAATTTCGGTATCTGGAATTGGCCCGAGGTTGGCACAAACGATATTGTCAGGCATTCAACTCGATGAGCTGATTCTGGCTATTCAAAATGGAGATTTGCCCCGTCTTACCTCAGTGAGCGGTATAGGTCCGAAAACTGGACAACGTTTGATTGTGGAACTGAAAGAGAAGTTTTCTCAGTTAGGATTGATTCAGGAAAACCTGGATAAGAAAGTTATCCTTCCTGTTCTAAGCTCGTTAGAAGAGGAAACGGTTTTGGCACTTATTTCATTAGGTTATAAACGAGGAAATATTGAAAAAGCCCTAATGAAAGTAAGATCTATCGGAAAAGTTGATACCGCTGAAGAGTTAATAAAAAGAGCTTTGCAGGTTATCTGAACCTAAAGTAGCGGTACGTATTTGCGTTTGACAGATCATCATCATACGCGCTTACGATTAGGGCGTCATTCCGAACTTGTTTCGGAATCTACTTAAAATAGAACCTGAAACAAGTTCAGGTTGACTTCAGTTGAGATTTTATTTTATGTGAGCAATCAAGTTTTATTATAAAACAGAGAGCGCAAATGCGGAATCTGATTACGCCTGATAAAATTGATGAAGATCTCGATCTTGATCTTTCATTAAGACCACAGAAGCTGGCAGATTTTATTGGCCAGGACCGTTTAAAAGAAAATCTGGCTGTGTTTATCCGTGCAACAAAAGAACGACAAGAGGCGCTCGATCATGTTCTATTGCATGGTCCACCAGGCCTGGGAAAAACGACCCTGGCGAATATAATCAGCCAGGAATTGCAGGCCCAGATCATGTCGACGAGTGGTCCGGTTTTAGAAAAGGCTGGTGATCTGGCTGGTGTTCTAACGAATTTGCAGGATCACGATGTTCTATTTATAGATGAGATTCATCGCTCCAATACAGTTGTAGAAGAGTACCTTTACTCAGCCATGGAAGATTTTTACCTGGATATTATGATTGATAAAGGGCCGAATGCACGATCTATAAAGTTGAATTTGAGTCCCTTTACCCTGGTCGGGGCAACAACGAGGGCTGGTTTATTGAGCTCGCCATTGCGGGCACGATTTGGCGTCGTATTAAGGCTCAACTATTATGAAGCAGCTGATATATTTCAGATCATCAAAAGGTCAGCTAAAATATTAGATATTCATATTGATGATGATGGAGCAATGGAAATAGCCGGTCGTTCACGGGGAACACCGCGGGTGGCAAACAGATTGTTGAGACGTGTGAGGGATTTTGCCCAGGTTGAGGCGGATAATAAAATCAATAAATCTGTTGCTTCAAATGCCCTGGAAAGGTTAGAAGTTGATTCACGTGGATTTGATGAAATGGATAAAAAGATTCTTATGACAATCATTGAAAAATATAATGGCGGTCCGGTGGGCGTAGGCACGATTGCGGTGGCGGTCAGTGAAGAAAGTCACACGATTGAGGAGGTCTATGAACCCTACCTCATACAACAGGGGTATTTAAAAAGAACATCCAGGGGAAGAGAGGCGACACTCCTTGCGTATGAGCATTTTAAAATGCCAGCTCCTAAAAATACTAATAAACCAAGAGACTTGTTCTCTGAACAACAATAAAAAGCAGAGGCGCGTGATGAAATTAACTGATTTTAAATATGATTTACCTGAAGAATTAATTGCACAATACCCATCTGTCGAGAGGGGGGATTCCCGGATGATGCTACTTGGCCGGGAAGATAAATCGATTGGGCATCATGATTTCTCAGGTATTATTGATCACTTAAATCCGGGGGATGCTTTGGTGGTTAATGAGACTAAGGTGTTTCCCGCAAGATTAATCGGATTTAAGGAAAAAACCAATGCACAGGTTGAAGTACTGTTGTTACGTCAGTTGGAAGATACCATGTGGGAAGTTTTGGTGAAACCTGCAAGGAAAGTACGTATCGGTAATCGATTGGTTATTGCCGATACAATAGGTTGCGATGTCATCGATAATACAATCTCAGGAGGTCGGGTAGTAAAATTTGATGATAACGGTAAAGATTTCTTTGATTTAGTGGAAGAAGTTGGAAATTCACCATTACCGCCCTATATCAAACGTGATACGGAAGCCATTGATAAAGAGCGGTACCAGACAATATATGCCAAAAAAACGGGTGCTGTCGCTGCTCCTACAGCAGGATTGCACTTTACCGATGACATAATTGAGAAACTCAAGCAAAAGGGAGTCGATGTAATTCCCTTAGTATTGCATGTTGGACTTGGTACATTCAGACCTGTACAGGTTGAAGATTTAAGCCGACATCAGATGGATTCAGAATATTATGAGTTGTCAGAGGATTCAGCTGAGAGGATAAATCAGGTAAAGAAAAATGGTGGTAAAATAATTGCTGTTGGAACGACGACAGTTAGGGTGTTGGAAACAGCAGCAATTCCTGACAAGAAAGTGAAAGCATCCAGCGGCTGGACAGATAAATTTATTTTTCCGCCCTATTCATTTAAAATGGTAGACGGTCTGATTACCAATTTCCACCAATCCCAATCAACCCTTTATATTTTGGTTTGTACTTTTTGTGGCTATGATCTGGCTAAAACTGCATATGAGGAAGCTATTGCAGAGAAATATCGCTTTTTCAGCTATGGCGATGCAATGTTGATTCTGTGAGATGATTGTTTCTGCAATCATACCCGTCGCGGGCAGGGGCACACGATTAGGTGGCCCCGTGCCCAAACAATATCTGAAACTCAACGATGAACCAATCATTTCCATCACAACTAGAAAATTTGTCTCTCTGCCATCGATTCATCACGGTGTGGTTGTGGCAGCAGCAAATGAAATCGAAAACACCCGTCAGCTACTATCAAATATAGAGGATTTTTCACAGAAATTTAAAATCGTAGCCGGTGGCAATGAGCGGCAAGACTCTGTTTATAAAGGTTTGGAGGCTATACCTTCAGAGACAGATATTGTTATGGTCCATGATGGTGTCCGTCCATTTCTAACAACCCAGATGATTGATGTCTCAATTCAGACGGCCGCCGATTCCGGTGCTTGTGTGATAGCAGTCCCCGTCAAAGAAACCATTAAACGTGTAATGGATCAAGAGGTGCAGGAAACGATCCCCAGGGAAGATCTCTGGCAAATTCAAACACCTCAAACCTTCAAATATCATATATTAAAAGAGGCTCATAAGAAAGCGAAAGAGGCCCGCTACTATTCAACTGATGAAGCAGCATTAGTCGAATGGTGTGGATATTCGGTGAGGGTGGTTATGGGCAGCTATTCCAACATTAAAATCACGACAGAAGAAGATTTAAAAATTGCCCGGATTTTTGATCAGGAAGGAATCAACTAATGCGTATTGGATTCGGATATGATATTCATCCTCTTGTCAAGGACCGGCCCTTAATATTGGGCGGTGTTCATATTCCTTCAGAATTAGGGTTGAGTGGCCACTCTGATGCTGATGTTGTTTCACATGCGGTTGTTGATTCATTATTAGGGGCTGCCGGTCTGGGGGATATAGGCGAACATTTTCCTGACACGGATGAAAAATATAAGGATTATGACAGCCTTGGGTTTTTGCAGGAAACAGAGAGGAAAATCCATTTTGAAAAGTTTGAAATTGTAAATATTGATATTTCGATTGTGCTTGAAAAACCGAAAATATCACCGTTTAAAAGTGAAATTGTAAAAAATATTGCCCGAAACCTTTTTTTGAAACCACATCAAGTCAATGTAAAAGCCACACGCGGAGAAGGCCTGGGATTTGTTGGTCGTGGCGAAGGCGCTATCTGTTATGCCATCGCCCTTCTTAAGCCAAGGTAACGATCATTATGATTGAAAATCTTCAGACCTTGTTTGATCAGATCAGTCCGACAATGGCCTACCTTATCCTGGCTGTCAGTGCTTTTGTCGAAAATGTACTCCCTCCGGTTCCGGGAGACACGGTTGTTGTTCTGGGGGCCTATCTCGTTTCAATTGGTCAATTAACGTTTATGGGCGTTTATCTTGCGACAACCCTTGGCAGTGTGGCCGGTTTTATTACCATGTTTCTCTTAGGAAGACATTTTGGTCGTTCATTTATCTATAAAGATTCAAGAGCGCGAATATTTAAAGAAGAACAGATTAATAAAGTTGAGATATGGTTTAGTAAATGGGGCTATTGGGTCATTTTTGCCAATCGATTTTTATCAGGAACAAGAAGTGTCATATCGCTTTTCGCCGGCTTTTTCCATCTTAATTTTATAATTGTCTTGGGATTGTCATTTGTGAGTGCGGCCATTTGGAATGGACTTTTAATAATGGCCGGGATGCTTGTCGGTAACAATTGGGAAATAATCACGGATATTATTTCTCAGTACAACATAGTATTAATAGGATTGACGATCTTAGTTGTTGGATATATCATTTACCGAAAAAAGAAACAGAATATTCAAGATAAGAATTCTGAGGGAGAAATATATTGAGTAATGTACGTGTTCGTTTTGCGCCAAGTCCTACGGGGTTCGTTCATGTAGGCAGTCTGCGTACAGCATTATATAATTATTTATTTGCAAAAAATCATAATGGCAAATTTGTTCTACGCGTTGAAGACACGGATCAGGCCCGCTATACAGAAGGAGCGGTAGAAAACCTACTTGATACGCTTCAGTGGAGTGGTTTGGAATATGATGAAGGACCAGACAAGGAGACAGATTTTGGCCCCTATTACCAATCACAGCGAACTGAATTATATAAAAAGTATGCGGAAGAATTAATAGATCAAAAAAATGCCTATCCTTGTTTTTGTACTGCAGACCGTTTGGAGAAAATGCGCGAAGATCAGATAAATCGAAAAATAACTCCTAAATACGATGGCCATTGTCGGCAAATTTCTCCAACGGAGGCAGAGAAAAGACGAAAAAATGAAGAACACGTCATTCGCCTGAAAATACCAGCCGATGGTATAACATCGGTCCAGGATTTAATCAGGGGAAAAGTTGATTTTCAGAATGAAATGATTGATGATCAGGTATTAATAAAAAGTGATGGTTTTCCCACCTATCATTTAGCAAATGTGGTTGATGATCATTATATGAAAATATCGCATGTGATTCGTGGAGAGGAATGGTTGATCAGCACACCCAAGCATATTCTACTCTATCACTATCTGAACTGGGAGTTACCCGCTTTTGCCCATTTACCACTTCTGCTAAATCCCGATCGCAGTAAATTGAGCAAAAGACAGGGAGATGTTGCGGTTGAGGATTATCGTAATAAGGGATATCTTCCCGAATCACTGATTAATTTTGTGGCATTGCTGGGTTGGAACCGCGGGGATGACCAAGAGATATTTTCAATGGATGAACTGGTCTCCGATTTTTCTTTGGATCGTGTGAGTAAATCCGGTGCCGTTTTTAATCAGGAAAAGTTAAAATGGATGAACGGTCTTTATATCAGAGAATTGCCCAAAGAAAAATATCTTGCTTATGCGCGGGAGGAAATGAAAAAACTGGAATTAGATTCAGGTACCCGTAATAAAATTGATCAAATCACGCTGGCAGTGAGAAATTCTTTAGAAACTTTTGGTGATCTTAAAGAAAAAGTGAGTCTCTTTATAAATGACGGGGATTTAGAGTATGGGGAAGATGCTCTCCCCTGGATTCAAAGTGAATCAAGTAAAAAAGTTTTTAAAGCCCTCGCAGAGGAAATAGCATCTGAGGCTGACATTACTCTGGACGGATTTAAACAGATTATGGTTAAGGTACAGATGGAAACAGGTGTAAAAGGAAAAGATCTGTGGATGCCGGTGCGAGTAGCTTTGACCGGCCTGACAGCAGGCCCAGAATTGCCAGTGGTAATAGAGGTGTTTGGTAAAGAGAAGATCCTCAAATATCTTAACCAGGCAATAGAGAGATAGGAATGTCTGAATATTTATTTTTTCTCGCAGAGACGCAAAGGCGCAAAGGAAAAGATAAAAAATCACAATCGTTTGATCGTTGATATACTTGAAAATCTATTTTCCTTAAATTATTGATTATTTAAACCTGATATTATATGGTATAAAAATTACTAAATATTTTATTTGAATTAATTTTCTCGGCGTCTTAGCGTCTTTGCGTGAGAACCTAACTTACGCTGAATTAAATAGTGGAACTAAGGTGGGATTCATGGATAATCTTAATATTTACAATACATTAACAAGAAAAAAAGAATCTTTTGAACCAATAACACCAGGCTTGGTCGGTATTTATGTTTGTGGGCCGACGGTGTATGATGATTCCCATCTGGGTCATGCTAAGAGTTATATCTCTTTTGATATTATTGTCCGTTATCTCCGCTATCTTGGATTTAAGGTAAAGTATATCCAGAATCTAACGGATGTTGGCCATATGCTTGGTGACGAAGGTGAGGGAGAAGACCGAATTGCTAAAAAGGCGCGGTTAGAAAAGCTGGATCCCATGGAAGTTGTTGAACATTACACCAGAAGTTATTTTGAGGATATGGACCAGCTGGGTAATCTTAGGCCCGATATTTCCCCACGGGCCTCCGGGCACATAATGGAACAGATTGAGATGATTAATTCGTTAATCGAGAAGGGACTTGCATACGAAGTTGGTGGGAATGTCTACTTTGATGTACATAGTTTCCCGGGGTATGGAAAGTTGTCGGGAAGGAAAGTGGATGAATTAGAGGCAGGTGCCAGAATTGATGTTGTCGATGACAAAAAACATCCAGCTGATTTTGCTTTATGGAAGAAAGCAGCTCCCTGAACATATCATGCGCTGGAAAAGTCCATGGAGTGAAGGATATCCGGGATGGCATATTGAATGTTCTTCCATGTCCACAAAATATTTAGGAGAAACAATAGATATCCATGGAGGTGGTTTGGAAAATATTTTTCCTCATCACGAATGTGAAATTGCTCAAAGTGAGGGAGCCTATCAAAAGCAATTTGTCAAATATTGGATGCATAATAATATGGTGACAGTCGATGGTGTAAAAATGGGTAAATCATTAAAAAATTTTATCACAATCAAAGACGCTGTCCAAAAGTATGATCCGATGGCTATCCGATATTTTATATTAATGAGCCATTACCGCTCAGCACTAGACTTTAGCGAAAAGGCTCTGGATGCGGCCACTTCTGGTCTGAAAAAAATTCAAACTTTTTTAGTTCGCCTGAATCAGAGAATAAAAACCAGTTCAGATGACGAAAAGTCTTCCGGCCAACTAACAGAGAGTTTTATAAACTCTTTCCAAAGCGCTATGAATGATGACTTTAACACACCTCAGGCTTTGGCATCTGTCTTTGATTTGATCAATAAAGTAAATAAATCAATGGATATGTCAGAAGAGCAATACACCAAAAACGACTGGATTGAATTAAAGGAAATTTTAAAAGATACATTAGAAGGCGTTTTAGGAATCACTATCACACAGAAAGACAATCAGAACACTTCAGAAAAAGATCTTGAAAATGTGATGCAGATAGTACTTGGAATCCGTACTGATCTTCGTAAAGAGAAAAATTTTGCTCTCTCTGACAAGATCCGTGATGAGTTAAAAGACCATGGTCTTACCTTGAAAGACACACCTGAAGGTCCCACCTGGCAAAAAGAGTAAATTATTTCATTTCCGCACCACTGTTCTATTTTATTATAGTTCTCCGCCTTCGGGCCAGAATTTATACCATAGAGGCCTCGGAGATCTATTAAACTAAATAAAAACAAACACATGTGGAAATATTCCACATCAATTATTATTTTCTAATTTTTTCTCATCTAACTAAGATAACTCCAATAATATTATATAAATACCTCTATGACCTTTATGTCTAAAGAAGAATTGTTTGAAACATTGGCATGGAAGTTGACGTATGTAAAAGCAATCCTATGAGAGTGTTGATAATTTACCCCCATAACCTCCTTATAAAAGTGAAAAGCCTCCCAAAAACCCTCACTTTTATCAACGCTCTCTTTTTTCTTTTCTTGGATTTCACGATCAACTATCCTATATTAAAAGCTATGTTATTCACTCACCAAACAATACAGCGAATCGTATTTTATATGTAAAACAGGTCCAGAAATGGGCCTTCTTTCTTTATGTGGAGGTTCTGGAATTGAAGATATACACCGGGTTTGGAGATTCCGGAAGGACACAGCTTTTTGGAGGCCAGGTTGTAGATAAAGATGATCTTCGTGTTGAGGCTTATGGCGCTGCCGATGAACTAAATAGTCATCTGGGTCTAATCATATCCCATCTTGAAAAGGATGAATGGGTGAATTTATTGCAAGATATCCAAGATGATATTTTTAGAATATCGACAGAATTGGCCACACCGCGCGAGAAGGAGAAAAAAATAAAGGGAATATTGATTACTGGGGATAACATTAAAAAGATAGAGAATAATATTGATGATCTGGAGAGTAATTTAGCTCCGTTAAAAAACTTTATTTTGCCTGGGGGGAGTGAGGCGTCGGCTGTTGTCCATATAGCCCGCACCGTATGTCGTCGCCTGGAGCGTCGTCTGGTGGGTTTTGCTAAGTTGGAGGAAATAGATCAAAATATCCTGGTCTATATCAATCGCTTGTCAGATTTTCTTTTTGTCTTTGCCAGGTATTTGAATAAAGAATCAGGATGCGATGATATTCTCTGGACAAATAGATCCTCAGAGGAACAGGCATTAGAATAGAATTTTTCCAATAATTGATAAAATGGGATAAATCAATTTTACTTTTAAGAAGTGAAGCGATAAAATGTTCAAAAAAGGGTAAATCTGATAATATTATAACTCTTTAATTATTCTAAACCTACAGGAGGGACTTGGATACGTTTCTATTGATAAATTCATGGCATGAATATTGTCCATTCAAATTTATCACATATTAACATTCATAAAATAAAGGATGGTATTATGGGTGTGAAAGTGCTGGATAAACCTACCGTTACGATTGAACCTGAATTGTGTAAAGGGTGTGGACTCTGTCTCGATGCCTGCCCACCAGATGTATTAAAATATCACGAAAAATTCAATACAAAGGGTTATCACTATGCCTATTATCTCGGCGATGGTTGTACTGGCTGTGGTGTTTGTTTTTATGCCTGCCCGGAACCTGAAGCCATTGTTGTCTATAAAAAAGGTGCTGAAATAGAGGAGGTAACCTGATGCCCAAATATCTGATGAAGGGAAATGAGGCAATTGTAAGGGGGGCCTTATTGGCAGGATGCCGGCTATATTTTGGATATCCTATTACACCGGCAAGTGAAATTGCGGAGGGAGCTGCCAATTATTTTCCAAAAATAGGGGGTACATTTTTACAGGCCGAGAGCGAAATTGCTGCCATAAATATGGTTTATGGTGCTGCCGGTGGAGGTTTAAGATCTATGACGGCTTCATCCAGTCCCGGTATAAGCCTCAAACAGGAGGGGATATCTTATGCGGCCGGGGCGGAACTTCCCTGTGTGATAGTAAATATCATGCGTGGTGGACCCGGTCTAGGTAATATTGCTCCGGAACAGGGTGATTATAATCAAGTTGTAAAAGGGGGGGGGCATGGAAATTATAAATGTCCTGTGCTGGCCCCAAACGGAGCACAGGAAATGTGTTCACTAACCATGTTAGCATTTGATCTGGCCGATAAATATTTAACACCTGTTTATGTCGTTGCTGATGGATACATCGGTCAGATGATGGAGCCGGTTGAATTCCCGGAGCCTGTTATGGATCTACCACGCAAAGACTGGGCTCTTTATGCTGATAAAGAAAGCAAGCATAATCTTATTTCCAGCATTTATCTTGACCCCCTGGAATTAGAACGGCATAATCAAAAATTGCAGGATAAATATAAAATAATTGAAGAGAATGAGTTATTGCTGGAAGAGTTCATGCTGGAAGATGCTGAATATGTCCTTATTGGATATGGAATTGTTTCCCGTATTTTAAAAACTGCTGTAGAAAAATTACGAGAGCAAGGCATTAAGGCGGGTATGTTGCGACCGATAACTTTATTTCCATTTCCCAAAAAAGAGATCTTGGCCTTAGCTGAAAAAGAATGCCGGCTTTTTGTTGTTGAATTGAGCAATGGTCAAATGCTGGAAGATGTCCAGCTAGCTGCCCAGGGAAAAACAACTATCGATTTTTACAATCGTATGGGTGGTGTGGTCCCTACTACGGCGGAGGTTCTGGAGCAAGCTATTAAAAACTTATCTGAATAAAACTGAGGGAATCAATTATGGCGACTAAGATTTTACGCAAATCAAGTAGACTTTTATGATATATATACAAGAAATCCAAGTGCGGATAAAAAAATGCCCCATTATTGTCCAGGCTGTGGGCATGGTCATGTTCATAAAATGATTGCTGAGGCATTAGAAGACTTTGAAGTTGCAGACAAAACAATCTTTGTCAGTCCGGTTGGATGTAGTGTGTTTGCTTATTATTATTTTGACACTGGAAATATTCAGGCTGCACATGGAAGAGCACCAGCGGTGGCCACGGGCATTAAACGGGCACATCCCCATAGTGTTGTCATTAGTTATCAGGGGGATGGAGATTTAGCTGCTATTGGTACAGCCGAAATCCTTCATGCTGCAAACCGGGGTGAACACATCACTGTCTTTTTTGTCAATAATGCGATTTATGGTATGACAGGAGGACAAATGGCACCGACAACATTGGTCGGACAGAGAACAACGACTTCTCCTCGAGGCAGAGAACCATCCAATGAAGGGTATCCCATAAAAGTCGCAGAATTGATTAGCCAATTACATGCACCTGTTTATGTGGAACGTGTGGCCTTATATGACAATAATCGGCGCGCCAAAGCACGTATGGCCATTAGGAAGGCGCTTAAATGTCAGGTGGATGGTCTGGGATTTTCATTAGTTGAGATACTCTCAACCTGTCCATCAGGCTGGAAGATGGACCCTGTGGATTCAATGCGCTGGATGGAAGAGACCATGGTGGAGGAGTTTCCTCTGGGGGTATTCAGGGATCAGACAAAGGATATCGAAACTTATAAACCTGAAATCCTTAATCCATCTGCTGAAGAGATCAATACATTATTAAATCTGAGAAATGAAATTGATTTTGAACCTGTTAAAAGTGTTACCGAGGAAAGATATAAAAATCCCGAAATAAAAATTGCTGGTTTTGGTGGACAAGGTATCCTTCTACTCGGTGCAGCAATGGCACAGGCCGGAATGATTGAAAACTTCCATGTATCATGGTTGCCATCGTATGGCCCTGAGATGAGAGGGGGCACAGCAAACTGTCATGTAAATATCAGAGATATAGATGTTGGATCACCCATGGTAAGCAATCCGAGCGTTTTAATTGCCATGAACCGTCCTTCTTTAGAAAAATTTGAAGAAGATGTTGTGAAAAATGGATTGATTATTTATGACTCTTCCTTGATCGATATTGAGCCAACCAGAGATGATGTTGAGGTTCTTTCAGTTCCGGCAACAAAAATGGCCGATGAGTTGGGTAATACCCGAATTGCGAATATGATCGTGTTCGGTGTTTATATGGGTTATACCGGATTGATGGGTAAGGATACCATCTACGAATCATTAAAATCTGCTATCAAGCATAAACGGTTTATGGATATTAACAGAAAGGCAGTTGATAAGGGATATGAGTTTGGTTTGGATCATCGGTTAAAATAAATATCCAGGAATCACTTAAGTTTCACTTATCCTTAAAAGTCATCTTGTGCAGGGATTCCTGCCCGGATAATTTCAAATGCCAAAATCTCAAGGTCATACAATTATCCCATTCAAATTTAATAAGCATTTTTTGAAATTGAGTCATTCGGACTTTATTTGACCTTTGGTTTTGGACATTCAATATTTAATACCTCAACCAACAAATACTAACAATTCCACAAAATATTTTCTCTCCTAAAATTCTCTCTGATGAAAATCACCAATTTGAAACCTAAACAAAAAAACTGATTAATTACGGGATAAACGCCTGAACTTTATCATGTTTTTTGGGTATACAGGAACAAGTTCGGGGTGGTATGACCTAATTGTGATCTGTATCATCCGAATTGTGTGACAAATCGCATCATTCCTCTTTATAAGTATTATTATTATTAATGAAAGTAGTATATTTGCCGACAATCTTTAATGAAATAAAATTGAAATGTGTAATATGAAAGATGGTAAAATATGAATAAAATTATAAGAAAATGGGGAATATTTTTATCTCTGGTGGTATTTGTTTCTTGCTCGTTAGAAGAACCTGCTTTACCAACCTGGCTTGCCCAGTGGCGCGTCCCCTTTGAATCAAGTTATTCAATGAATGAAGTATTAGAAGAACCCAATTTTGTAGCGGATACAACTTTATCAGGAGAGACGGTGGTGGCCATATCGGTAAAGGATTCCACAGAAGAAAGAACCGTATCAAGTTCGGACCTCTCCATTAAACCCGATGGTGATCAGGCAGGGGCAACCCTTGATGAACTATCGTTGGGTACGCTGGGGCCGGTAAGTTCCAATGCAATTCCCATAGGTAGTTTGCTAGGTGTCACGCCTACAGTCGGCGTACCCTTAATACTACCGGCTACATCATTGGATGTGGATCTGGTTTACCTTCTTTATATTGATGTTGGATGGGCAGAAATTAAGAATGGTACTTTTCAACTTGAGTTTGAAAATAACACTTTTCTTAATATTCAAAGCGGTATGCAAATAGATATCTATGATGATTCCACGGATGTTTTGATCGGCACGACAACTTTTCCTAATTCAATCGCTGCAATGAGTAAGGGCATTGCCTCCCCCGATATGGACTTGAGTGGAAAAAAGATTCATACTCGTTTTCTTCTAAGAATTCATATGCCCATCGATGCCGTAAACAAAGTGATTGCTGATGAGGACCTGGATGATAGTGTCTGGGTGAATGGCACATTAATTGATCTTACCGTTACCAGTGCCGAAGCCATATTTCCACCGCAATACATGGATGTACGTGATTCCACTTCCGTGATGGATGAAGAGCACCGTATCCGTACTGCGGTTATCGATTATGGCAAAATGGATCTGGTCATCCATAACCAGTTAGATGCGACGGCAAAAATTTTGGTCAGAATGCTAAATTTTACAAACGAGTCAGGAGAGGTTTTAACGGATAACCTCATATTATCAGCAAAAGAAACTACGAACCGGTCCATTGAACTGGACGATTATCTGATCGCAGATTATCCCGATAGAAATTCAGGTGAATTAATTGATTATCTGAAATATGAGGTTTTGGTGGAAACCGATACCACGGATGAGTATACAATATTATCGGAAAATGATTCGGTATCGGTTGAAGTATATCCGGATTCTATCTTTTTCAGCAGGATAGATGGTCAGGTTAACGAGGTAGAAATTGAAATTGATCCGGTTATTAAAGATGATCTTGAAGACTTGTCACAAATTGAAGGAACCATTTTTCTGGATAGTCTTGAAATGACACTTGATGTCTCTAACGGAACGGGGATCCCTGTATTTATAACATTGAATATTAGCGGGAGTGATGGCCTGGAACAGGTAAATCTAACACCGATTCAAATTGAAGCGAGTGGCTTTGATATCACCCATGTAAAATTGAGTGGCAATGATCCGCATCCAAATATTGTCGATCTGATGGCAATCCTGCCCAAGAGTATACGTTTAGATGCGACAGCAATTGTTGATGGTGAAGGCTCAGTTGAGGTTGGACAGACTGTGCGTGCTGACTATCAGATCTATTCACCTCTCTTTCTGCGAATTGCAGAGAAATCCTATCTAGAGTCTGAGATAACGGAAGAGAAATTGGATGAAGATGTCAGGGATAAAATTGAAAATAATATAAAAAATGCAGCTGTTTATTTTCAGGTAATCAACGGACTTCCCGTAGGCTCTTCTGCTTCCATTTATGTTGCCAATGATTCAACCGATTTATTTGTTGATCAGGTAGCCGATTCTACAACAAAGTTTATTATTTCGGATATTACTGTTCCAGCAGCACAGGTTGATATTAATGGCTATGTTGAAGATGAGACTGAAAATGATGTTCAAATTGAATTAACGGAGACACAATTACAAATCTTCTCCCAAAATGAAACAGTTTATATTGGAACAAAAGTTGTTCTGAATGAAACAAGCGGATTGGTAAAATTCAGATTGAAAGATAAAATAACAACTTTTGGGAATTTTAAATTCGATTTTTTAATGAATAAAGAAGAATAGAAAGAATAGATATGAAAAAAACGATTGTATTAATGCTTGTTATATTTTGGGTGATGGGTATGAATTTACCACTCTTTGCCCAGGGATTTGGGGCTTCGGGACTTTCCATGGGTGGTGCTTATATTGCATTAGCACGCGGCGTGGATGCCTTTAGCTGGAATCCTGCCAATTTATCCCTGAGTCATGACAGTAAATTTGAAATAAACCTGGTCGGTGTCAAGATTAATAGTACCAATTCCACCTTATCGATTAATGAGTATAATAGATATTTCACAGAATCGGGTCATAATGGGTACTGGGATAAACAGGATATAGATCATATCCTCAGCTCTGATTCCGGATGAGGGATTACAAGTTTCGGCAGAGGCAAAGGGAAATGCTCTGGGATTAATGTTTGGTCGTTATGGAATTTCGGTTCAGGGAATTGGGAAGGCATTAGGTATAATACCTAAGTCCATATTTGAGCTGGGAATGCGGGGGAATCAGGAATTGTATAAGGAATTTAGTTTTGCTGATCTTGATGGTGAAGGATTTACAGCGGTAAAGTTCAGTTTATCACTTTCGCATCCGATCCTTATAAAAAAGTATTTTGAAGAATTTGCCGTCGGGTTGAATTTCAATTATTATAAGGGAATTGTCCAGGGTGAAATTACCCAGGCTGATGGTTCCGTTATTACTACAAATAATGCAATTTTAGCTTCACTTGATGTTACCTCCCGCAGCGGAGGAAATGGAGATGGCATAGGTTTTGACCTTGGGGCAACAGGAAAAATAAACAATCAATGGACTGTTTCTATGGCCTTTTACAATGTATTGGCAGGTATCAAATGGAAACAGGATTTAGAAGAAAGCAGAACCTACGTTATCTCGGACTCGATTAAGATTGGTGAATTTGAAGAAGGTAACACCCTTGATACGACGATCACCCGATCAATCGATCCGTATACAACGACCTTACCTATTGTTTTTCATATCGGAGTAGGCTACCAGCTACATGAAAATCTTGTATTTGCCCTCGACCTGGAACAGGCATTTGAGGAAAAAATGGGATATACAGATCGGGCCCAGCTTTCGATAGGAGTTCAATACGCACCCATTGATTTTTTGCCTTTACGTGCCGGTATGAGTTTCGGAGGGGTTTGGGAATATCGAATGGCCCTGGGATTAGGCCTTCATTTCGGTCCCTTTCATCTTGACCTGGCCTATTCGACTCATAAAGCACTCTGGTACACTGATGCAACAGGAATCTCGACGGCAGCAAATATAAAACTGGTTTTTTAAATCCCCATCCCCATTATCGGCTTATCTATAATCCATTTACCGGGATAAACGTTCTGTTTATCCCTCTTTCCCAAAATTAGAAAAAATAAAAAAAAGGATTACTGATAATGGGAAAAAAATCACATGTTTTCCATTATTCTTTTCTATATTTCTCATCCGTATAGCCTGTAAATTACGTAGTAACAATAGGTTAATCTATTGTCTGATTTTGTGGCACACTTATTGAAGAAAAGGACTTAACCGATCTTGATTTGTGAAAATGGAGACAAGCATGGCAAATGAAAACATTAAAAACCTTGAGCAGATGAAACGATATTTCTTTGACAAAGAGACGACGAAAAAATTCATCGAATATCTTAAAAGTAAAGCAACCCTAATCGCGCCCCATAAAAAAGGTGATGCTTCTTATATTTTTGATGAGGTCAGCGATGTTAATGATGTTGTTTTAGACTATCCGCGGACTATCCAACCTTTAAAGAAATACTTTCTTCCAGCAAGAGAAACTTTGTTGACTTTTGATTTGGGAAATAATTCATTTGAAGAAACGAGTAGTGAAGTAAAAGAGCGCATTTTCTTTGGTATACATGCCTATGAATTGGAAAGTATAAAACGATTGGATTTTAGTTTTGCAAGGGGAAATGCCGAATCAAACTATTTTGATAAAAGAAAAAAATCTTGTTTTATTGGTATCTCATTTCAGCCGGATAAGTGGCATTTCTCTAAATCGGTTGGAATTGAAATTGAAAAATTAGATGGATTTAGTCTATTCTTTGAACCTGTAGAGAATGGCCATCTTGTTTTTGAAGTGAATGAAACCGGCCGGGAACTGCTTTCTGAATTTAGCGATGGAACTCTGGTTGATACACCATTGGATTTTGAGGTTACTGAGAAGTCTTTTAAAACAAAACTGAAATACCATTATAATCGTTTGCCTCAGGTTTTTGAACATGTATATAAATCGAAAGTATGGGAGAAGGTTGCTGAGAAATGTGTCGGATGTGGCACCTGCAATCTACTTTGTCCAACGTGCTACTGCTTTGATGTTCGGGATGAGGTTGAATTAGATCTTGTCAATGGGACCCGCAGTCGATTTTGGGATGGCTGTATGCTCAATGATTTTGCCGAAGTCGCCGGCGGCGAAAATTTTAGAGATAAACTCGATCAACGCACCCGACATCGTCTGTATCGAAAATTCAAATATATTACTGACCACTCTGCGGAACTGCATTGTGTAGGCTGTGGCAGATGCTCCAGATATTGTCCAGCTGATATTAGTATCGTAGAGATTATTAATGATCTGATTGTTGATTATACCGATCAACAGCAAAAACAAGTCGTATAGATTTGAGGAGTTAAGGATGGAAGTATTAGCTGTTGAATCAAAGAATTTGTATAATCCTTTGATATCTGAAATACAAAAAGTTGAAACATTGACCCCGTTAGAAAAGAAATTCGAAATACATCTTCCGGATAACATAAGCCTTAGATCATAAACCAGGTCAGTTTGTAGAAGTCTCCTTGTTTGGATATGGCGAGGCACCCATATCGATTTGTTCTTCACCAACGAGGACGCCAGGATTTGAACTTACAGTGCGAAATGCCGGCCGGCTTACGGATAAGATGCATCAGCTGACCGCAGGGTGCCAGTTAGGTATCCGTGGGCCTTTTGGAAATGGATTTGATGTTAAATCTTTCTTGAAAAAGGATATGCTTTTCGTATGTGGTGGCATTGGACTAGCGCCATTGAAATCCTTGATCGATTATACGATAGACAAACGGGATGAATTTGGACGTGTTGTCATTTTATATGGTACAAAAAGCCCAAGAGAAATTTTATTCAAATCTGATATTGAGGAATGGGGCAGCCGTAAAGATATTGAATTCCATATGACAGTTGATCGAGCGGATGAGGAGTGGAAAGGAAATGTTGGTGTGATTACAACCTTAATACCACCTCTTGATCTGGATATTGAGAATACGATTGCTACCGTAGTGGGACCCCCGGTTATGTATAAGTTTGTTATTATGGCATTGAAATCGAAACGGATCGCAGATGAAAATATTTATTTATCGTTAGAACGGCGTATGAAATGTGGTGTGGGAAAATGTGGTCATTGTCAAATCAATGACACCTATGTTTGTCAAGACGGCCCGGTCTATCATTATCCGCATGTGAAAGAGTTGGAGGAAGCGATATGAGTAAGCCACGCGTAGCCTTTTTTGATTTTACAAGTTGTGAAGGTTGTCAATTAAATAAATTGAATTTTGAAAATGATTTGCTCGATATTCTTGAATTGGTAGAAATTGTTGAATTCCGCGAAGCAATGGATGACAAGGCTGAAGAATACGATATCGCCTTTATTGAAGGGAGTATCAGTACGCCTACTTGTGTCGAACGTATCCATGATATACGCCGCCGGAGCAAGGTCCTGGTAGCCCTGGGTTCGTGTGCTACCTCGGGTGGTATTAATGCTATGAAAAATCTGCATCCGCCGGAATGGGTAAAGGAAACGGTTTATGGTGATGATAAATATCTATTTCCCTCTATGCCTGTACAACCTGTGAGCGCCATTGTAAAAGTAGACTATGAAGTGCGCGGGTGTCCAATGAGTACTCCCGAATATCTTCATATTTTTAAATCCCTTGCTTTGGGTAGAAGTCCTGAGATTATCGATTATTCTGTATGCGTGGAATGTAAACAACAGGAAAATGAATGTGTTTTGGATAAAGGTATGTTTTGCCTGGGACCAATTACACGAGGTGGGTGTGAGGCTATTTGTCCTTCAAATGGCCAATATTGTATTGGATGTCGGGGATTGATATCCAATGTGAATGAGAATGGTGCCATTGAGATGTTAAAACGACACAATCTATCCACCCAGGAAGCAATGAAACGAATGAAAATGTTTTGTGCAAATGAGATCGAATAGGGGAAATTAAGATGAAAAAAGATCTGCATATAGATGTCCATCATGTGACACGGGTAGAAGGACATGGCAATATTGTTGTTAATATGAAAAATGGTGTGCTGGAAAAAGCCCAATTGGACATTGTAGAGGCACCGCGATTTTTTGAGGCCATGCTAAAAGGGAGAAATTTTCAGGAAGCAGCTATCATAACCTCCCGAATTTGTGGAATTTGTTCGCTTGGCCATCAAATCGCCTCATTACAGGCTACTGAAGATGCATTAGGCATTGAGATCTCGAACCAGACTAAAGATTTAAGAAAAATTCTGGTTCATGGGGCTACTTTTCAAAGTAATGTACTTCATGCTCTCTTCCTTGCAACGCCTGATCTATTGAATGTAGGGTCTGTTTTTCCATTGATCAATACGCATAAAGATGTTGTGTTGGCTGCTTTAAGGTTGAAAAGGTTAGCCAATGATATTGGTGACGTGATCAGCGGCAGTGCTGTACACCCCATTACAATGGTACCAGGCGGATTTACCAAACTGCCCACTGAAAAAGAATTGATTGATCTGCGAGATAAACTTATTAATCAGGGTATGCCGGATGCCGATTTTGCCATCGATGTGGTTGCCTCTCTGGCGGGTAATTTCCCTGATTTTGTTCGTGAGACAGAATACATAAGTTTGTACAACGATGAAGAATATGGATTGTATGATGGACAAATATGTTCCTCAGATACCGGACTGCGCCCTATAGAGGATTATCTGGATGTAACAAATGAGTTTGTTGTACCACATTCTTCAAGTAAGCATGCCCGATTTAATCGCTCTTCCTATATGGTTGGGGCTTTAGGGCGTTTTAACAATAGTGCTAAATTACTGAGACCGAAAGCGAAAGCAGCAGCTGAAAAATTAGGACTTAGCGCACCCTGTTATAATCCCTATATGAATTCCGTGGCGCAGATGGTGGAAGTCGTCCATTGTATTGATGATACCATTGAGCTTATAAATAAATTACTTGGAGATGGTATTAAACCAGAAAAAGCAAATGTAGAAATCACCAAATATGGGAGGGGTATAGGAGCAACTGAAGTACCGCGTGGCATTCTTTTTCATGACTATACTTATAATCGTCAGGGAAATATCGAGGCGGCTAATTGCATCATTCCTACAGGTCAAAATCTTGCCAATATTGATGATGATATGAAAAAACTTGTCCCTGAGATTATTGATAATTCTAAAGAAGAAATCACGAAAAAGTTAGAGATGCTTGTCAGGGCCTATGATCCTTGTATTTCATGTTCCGTTCATTTGTTGGATGTTGATTTTATCGAATAGGATCGATATGTTAAAGGTAATTGGATTAGGCAATAGTCTGCGCGGGGACGATGGAATTGGTCCTCTGATCATTCAGAATTTGCTGAATGATGAGAATGACGACCCTGTCGAACTTTGTGATGCCGGCTCTGATCCTTTTTCCATTTTAGAAAAACTATTACAACCGGAGCCGGTCCTGGTTATTGATTGTGCCCGCATGGGGTTAAAACCAGGAAGCGTCAGAAAAATTTCGGCAAAGGATAATGGATTTCTCGAATCAAAATATGGTCTTTCACTTCATGGTTTTAATTTGGCCGATGTTTGGAAAATGGCACAAAGCATGGGTGTTGAAAATGATTTAATAGTGATTGGTGTGGAACCTGAAAAGATGGATTTTAATACGGGACTGTCTGGTACGGTAAAAAAAAGTATCCCAACCGTCATACAGATGGTGAAGGAGGAGGCAGAGAAATATGCAAAATAAGATTCTTATTATTGATGATGATATTGATTTAGTAGAAGCTATGCGTCTCACATTGGAAAGTGAGGGGTTTCTTGTGATTGATGCACAAGATGGTCAGAAGGGTTTGGAAAAAATTGAGCAGGAATCACCTGACCTGGTCCTTCTTGATGTTATGATGAAAACACAGGATGAAGGATTTCATATTGCTTATCAAATTCGTAATAACGCTAAAACAGTCTGACTTACCTATCATCATGCTCACGGCGGTTGGCCAGGAGACAGGTTTTAGTTTTGATAAAGATAAAGATGAAGATTTCCTACCGGTGAATGAGTTCATGGAAAAACCGGTAAACCCGGACACTTTGATCGAAGTAGTAAAAGTCCATTTAGGGCACTAGCCCAATTCACAATATTGATAACAGATTGATTAGAAACCCATGGAAACACTTTCAATAGAAAAATTTCCATTTCTGAATATCAAATTACTACAGAGCAGAATATCCTGGTCGATTACTCTTCGCTGGATGATCGTGGCTGGATATTTTTGTGCCTCATTTATTGCTGACCATTTCTTTGGATTGCCCTTTCCATACGAGAAAATATGGATTGCTCTTGCTCTTCTGGCAGGGATAAACACACTCTATTTTGTAATTTTTAAATTATATAAAGAGTTTTCTTTCCGGGCAGAAATATTATTTCTTCAAATACATATTATCGTTGATTTGCTATTTTTGACCCTCTTGATTCATTATGCCGGTGGTGTTGAAAATCCCATCTATTTATTTTATGCTTTTCATGTCGTTCTCAGTTCGATATTATTCCCTGGTTGGCGACCGGTAGCACTCACTACATTCGTCGTCCTCTTATTTGCTTCCATCGTTTATCTTGAATATGCCGGTGTTCTTCATCATTACTGCATATTCCGTTCAGATATGCATTCAAACGAATTTTTTATTTTTATTGTATTGGCTGTTTTTACAATTACAGTTTATGTTACCATGTACATCTGTACGTCGTTTATGTATATATATAGAAGCATAAAAAGACAGATGGATGAACAGAATCTGCAACTCATTGAGTCGGATAAACAAAAGACACAATTCTACAGATTTACCTCTCATGAATTAAAATCACCAGTTGTGGCGATCAAAAGTTCCATTGATGGGGTAATAAAAAGCTATAACAAACAGATCGATGAAAAGGGGTTGGATATATTGAGCCGGGCCTCAAAGAGATCAACTCAAATGTTACAAATCATCCGTGAATTATTAGAACTGTCCCGGAACAGATCATTGGTTGGCAAAAAAGAAGGTGAACTCGTAAATATAAATGACATCATATTGGAGATTGCGGAGCAGGAGAAAGATCATGCGGAAACAAAGTCAATTTCACTCTCCCTCGAACTAACTATTGAGCCGAAAATGGTATTTGGAATTCCTTCTGATTTAAAAGAGGTATGTTCTAATGTTATAGTAAATGCCATACGCTACACAAAACAAGGTGGTTCTGTGTTTGTAAAAACCATTGAAACTGATAAACACATACTGTTTTCTGTCCGAGATACGGGTATAGGGATTGCTGAGGATGATTTAAATAAGGTATTTGAAGAATTCTACAGGTCTGAAAACGCAAAAGTAGAGGTTCAGTTGGGTACCGGTCTTGGATTAAGTCTCGTCAAGCAAATCGTGGAAAATAATCAGGGTCAAATTTGGATAGAGTCAAAATTAAATCAAGGAACAACGGTAAATGTTAGGTTTCCTATCCGCAAATGACAAATTGAGAACAAGGAAATAAAAGTTATGAAGATAGGTGGACTTGTTGAAAATAGTGATCTAACCATGTATCGCATGACTTCTATTGAGGACAGACCGGGTGCTGCTGGTGAAATTTTGAAATTGTTCGCCAAAGAAAACGTCCGGCTACAGTATATTACCGAATCAAGTGCACCGGAAGATACCGCGGTTATGACAGTTTGTGTCACTATGAAAGAGGCAAAAAGCATTGATCAAATTTTTGAGCGAAATAATGACCTAATTAAACATATTAAGATAACAAGAGTACCAGAAGTGAGTGTTATTGGTATATATGGTCCACATTTTAGAGAAAAACCGGTACTTCCTGCAAAATTCTGTAAGATATTAGGACGGGCAGGAATAAATATTCTGGCCATATCCTGCAGTATATCCAGTATCAGTAGTGTGATTAAATCCGACCAGATCAAGAAAGCAAAAAAAGCCCTTCTAAAAGAGTTCCAACTTCCCTGACTCTTATCTGTTTTGAATCTCAGATTCTTCGAGTATAGCATCAATTAATGCATTTATACTGGCTTGTACATTAATGGGCAATTGTGATATCTTTTGTTCATTCTTAAAAGTGTGATCATAAGGGGCTTCTGGTTCAGCAACTATTTTATTCTGCTGATCAGGTTGTCCCGTAAGTATCCACTCTATACTAGTCCCCGATGCTTTAGCTAATTTGAGCAATGCCAATGGGGGGGGGATTCTGTCTTTTAGATATTTGCTGATGGCTGGTTGGGTAACGCCTAATAGGTCCGCAAAAGATTTCTGGTTCGCACCAAGGGCCTGCATGAGAAAAAAAATTCGTTTTGAAACCTGCTCCTGAATAACTTCCATAAAACACCTCGTTAATTTTTAAATCCTATCATTTATTTATAGCATTAATGGTCTTTTTATCCGGACGTTTGATCCTCGAAAGAAAATTTAAATATAATAATTGTTATTCATGATAATAAACGTTATATTCCATCTATTATTGAGCATAATAGATGTGATTAAAAATAAAAATAAATCAGATGAAAACAAAGTCCAATTTTTAATCATTTTTATCAAACAAGGTAAACGGATATGATTAAACGAGAGGAAGATCTTTATGCTATCTGGATGGATTTTTGTCATCAGGGAAGTTTGACAAAAGATAATAGATTACGGGGAATTTATGCCGGCCAATTGAATCGATTCTGTGGACCAGATTTTCAGGGTGCCGAATTTGAACTTGATGGTACAATATACCGGGGAGACGTTGAAATTCATTTACGAACCAATGATTGGTATAATCATCATCACCATCTTGATAATAATTATGATCACGTGCTCTTACATCTTGTGTTAGATGAAATAGGGCAATCTTCTGTTAATAATAGTAAAATGAGAGAAGTTTGCACGCTTGGTTTTAAAATATTTCCAGCGTTCCCACAACCTAAAATTAGAAAAGGTCAATGTTTCGAACAAGAAAAAAACATCAAAGAAGTTCGGCATCATCTAATAGAGTTGTCTATAGATAGGTTTCAGTCAAGACAGATAAGATTCCGTAAAAACGCAGAAAAGATGACTTACGATCAGATGATTTTCCAACAAATAATGCGTATCATTGGTAAACCCAATAATGAAAAGACTTTCCAATATCTTTCCGCCATCTTAACCTGGAATGATTTAATGGTAATTAAGGAAAGGTTTAAGATGAGTTATGAGGACTGGATTGCATTATTTGCAATAAAAAGCGATCTGATTTCAGTGATGCCAGAATTTTTTCCTCTTAAGTCTTTGATTGGGCGAATTGAAGCAATTAACAATAGACAGGGCTTAAAATCGTCTATGTGGTTTAGTGCGGGTCAACGCCCTTTTAATAAGCCCGGTCATCATTTAAAAATTTTGGCTTTCTGGCTCCACCGATTTGAAGGACAATCCCTATACCATGAATTTAAGTCCAAGTTAAGAGAGCGATTACCTAATGTAATAATGCTTGGTGAATTAGAAAAGGTCTTTAAAATAAAATCATCAGAGAATATTTCGCAACAGAGAAAAATTAATGTTGCGACAAAAGAAATAAAATGGGGCCGGTCACAAGTAATAGAAATATTAGGCAATGTGATTCTGCCCTTTTTTGATTGGGAGGCTGGTCATCAATCTAATTTTGGATTTCAAAGATATCTGCAATCAATCTATTTATCTCTTCCCCAATTAACCCCCTATGCAGTACTAAAGCCCTTTTATAAAAATCCTTACTGGTCCGATATTAAATTCAATAAATTTTATATGAATCAGGGTTTGTTTAATTTAAAGGATAAGTATTGCGAGTTAAACGACTGCCAGACATGTCCCATAGTCGTAAATAACAAAGACATTGACATAAATCCGGAAAATATTTAATATAAAGTATTATACATCACATACAGATTTTGAAAACTTTAATAATATTTCACAAGACTTCAATACTATAACTGTTCGGTTAAAATTCTATTTCTTGCAAAGAGAGGATCAGATGGAATTAGAGTGGATTGATATGATTATGATTCGGAATTTTCTTTACGCCATTCTTGGTGTGATAGTTGGTGTTTTTTCGTCAGTTCTAACCTATAAATTAATTAATAGGACGACTTTATTTGATATTCCCAGGGAGTTAGAAAAAGGAAATCTTGCCGTCGGGGTTGTTGTGGGGGGGATTTTTATCATGATTGGTCTTATTGTCGGTTTGATTATTGGAATGAGTTTGAATTGAGAAAATTCTTGACATATGGGGCTGCAAATTTAATAATTCTTTTATCACTTCTAGGATGCCATAGTACCAGCTCTGATACCTCAACACTTGCCTCTGTTGATTCTCTAAGTGCACAAAAAGGGGATATTGATGCAAAAAATAAGCGGATACTCGAAGTAAAAAAGAAATTAGAGAAGAACCGCTATAATAAATCAATATTAAAATATAGCCCGGTGATAAAAAAATATGCGAAACGGTATGGTTTTGATTGGCGTTTAATCGTCGCTCAGATTATGCAGGAATCTAAATTTCGAGAACATGCCAGAAGTCCGGTTGGCGCCAGGGGATTAATGCAATTAATGCCCCGCACGGAGAGAGAAATAAGTAGCGAATTAGACTTCCAATACATTCTTAAAAATCCAAGAGAGAATATTGCTGCAGGCATTTACCATTTAAAAAAACAACATGGTTTTTTCCCACATGCAACGTATATGAATAGAATGAAATTATCTCTGGCTGCCTACAATTCAGGTGCGGGACGGGTATTTGATGCCCAGGATATTGCCCGCTATCAGAAATATTCTCCTGACCAATGGAAACATGTAAAAACATACCTACCTCAATTAAAGAAGACTGACTGGAAGGTTCATCTTCAGGTTTGGCCACAGGGAAAGCCGAAATATGGTTATTTTTATGGCTCTGATGAGACAATAACCTATGTTGATAATATTTGGGAGATGTACGAAATCTACCGTCATCTTTTTTAACCTCAATATTCTAACCATTTTATCTTTTTTGCAGCTACGCTGCGACGTGTACAAAAACATTTACGATTCTAAAATATTTACCATGGAGAGACACGGAGCGTACACGGAATTATTTATTTTAGTAATAATCAACCTGATGAGCTTTAATATGATCCTTTTAGTCATCTGACATTAATGTCTGTGTTCTTCTGGCCTGCCCCATCTTACGGGGGCAATTCCGTGCTTAGAATTTTTTTATTTTATATCATCGGCCAGAGCCCGTCACTAACCTCAGGGCAAGTATTAAATATCTTTGTAATAACCCTTTTTTTTAAATTAGGTATTGTTTGCCCTAAAATTAAAATTTAATTTATTGTAATAGGGAAGAGCAGAATATTATCATACTATAATTCAATTAATAGGAGTTTGGGTATGTTTGAGTCGTTGGACTATTATCAGATGGATTCTCAATTAAATGTTGAAGAAAAATTGGCCAGACAGACGGCACGAAAATTTGTAGAGGATAAGTATCTTCCCCTTGTAACCGAATTTCACCAAAAAGGTAAATTTCCGGAAGAAGTAATTATTCAATTAGGCGAGCTGGGTTTTTTAGGACCAACGTTACCTGAAAAATTTGGAGGGGCTGGACTGAATAGTATTGCATATGGACTTATCATGCAGGAGTTAGAGCGCGGGGACTCAGGGCTTCGTTCCTTTGCTTCGGTTCAGGGTGGGCTTGTTATTTATCCAATTTTTTCTTTTGGAAGCGAAGAACAAAAAAAGAAATGGCTTCCTTTGTTAACCAGCGGTGAAAAGATCGGCTGTTTTGGTCTGACGGAGCCCGACTTTGGATCAAACCCATCAGGAATGAAGACAGTAGCCCAAAAGATTGATAGCGGTTATCTTCTGAATGGTAGTAAAATGTGGATAACCAATGGTAGTTTGGCAGATATTGCAGTGGTCTGGGCAAAACTTGATGGCAAAGTGAAGGGATTTCTTGTAGAGAAAGGAACGCCCGGATTTACAACGCAAACGATAACTGGTAAATATTCATTGCGGGCATCAGATACAGCAGAGTTGATCTTTGATGATTGTGAGATCCCGGAACAGAATGTTTTACCTGAAAGCGGGGGAATAAAATCTCCCTTGCAATGTCTGACACAGGCACGTTATAGTATTGCCTGGGGATCCCTCGGAGCTGCTATGGCCTGTTATGATGAATCCCTGAAATATGCGAAAAGTAGAATTCAATTTGACCGGCCGATTGCTTCTTTTCAGCTCGACACAACAAAAGCTCGTTTACATGCTGACGGAAATAACGAAGGCGCAATTGTTGGTTTACCAATTGGGTAGACTAAAAGATGAAAATAAAATGAAACCAACACAGGTTTCACTCGCAAAACGAAATAATGTTGAAATAAGTCTTAAAATAGCACGTATGGCACGCAGCATACTTGGCGCAAATGGGATTTCGGATGAGTACCAGGTGATCAGACATCTGTTAAATCTTGAAACTGTATATACGTATGAAGGAACGCATGAGATCCATACGCTGATCCTGGGAGAGGATATAACCGGGTATCCGGCTTATTTCTGATCGGGAGGTTTTTCAAATAGTTAAAGATTAACCTGCTGTATAAGGAAAATGTAAAAAGGCAAAAGGGAAAAGGGAAATACTGTATCTAACTTTCTTACCGATAACAGACTTTTTACCTTTAACCTTTTGCCTTTTGCCTTTTCCCTCTAATAAATTTTATGGAAAGTATTTTTTTGCAGTTTCTTCTTCGCTTAATTGATAGCCCATGTAATCAATTTTTGCCTTTTTAGGAATCGAAAAAACGATGTAACCTTCAGCCAGCTTTAATTCAGCAAGTTTCTGATTTTTCAATTTTTTATCTTTGAACTTTTCATTCATCATTTGTTCATTGATTTTATATGAATTCCCATTAACATCTACGATTTCAAAGTTTTTTATGTCGAGCGTAATTGGGCTTGTAGCGTAATTCTTAATAGTAAGATCCAGAATAAGATTTTGGCTCTGTCTGCTCATGTCTGCGACTGCCATTGCTAAGTCATCCCGGTTATTCAGAATAGAAAGTGTCTTTTTACGGGTTTTGGAGAGCATTTTTTCAGCATCTTTATTATGAATATCAAAATAAGCCGCCCTTTGAAAATAGTATTCAGCATTAATATAATAATCATTATTTTTTGTACGCCCTGCTTTTGAATAAAAATCTTTTCCCTTATTGAGCATCTTTTGGAAATTATCAGATTTTATTTTATCTAACAATTCTGAGGCGTTGGAATTGTTCTCATCATTAACGAGAGCGTCTTCCAGATAATTAAGTGTTTTGTTTAGATATTCTTCTTTCTGGATTTCATTCTCAGGCCGGGCATTCATATAAGCATTGGCAATTGAATATAAGACTTCACTATACTGCTGATTAAAATCCGCTGAAGGATTATCCGGGATATAATCGAGTGCTTTTTCGAAATTGCCACTGAAGGACTTAACATTTTTTGTACGGTTATAAAGCTCCTGACCACGTAACATATACGATATGGCAATTTTTTCATCAAAGGCGTTTTTATTATCTGGGTTTTCCTTTTTTGCTTCAATATAATGTTTAATCGCCAGCATATAATTAGCACTTTGAAAAGCCTTCTCACCTTCCACAGCCGGATCACTACCGCAATTAAAGGCGGTAAGCGAAAGTAATGATATGAGAACAATTGACATAACGATTTTAGACAAATTCATTGCAATCTCCTGGTTTTAAATTTGGAATAAATCTAAATTACATTCATTATCGACGCTATTTTATAGATATTAAATCAAAATATAAGAAAATAGGATAAAAAATGAATTTGATCGTTCTTGGCTGTGGTACAATTATTCAAAAAGGGATGGCCAGAAATTGTTCAGGCTATTTACTCGACCAAAAGACTCTAATTGATTGCGGACCTGGTATTTGGCGAGCACTTCATCACCATCAGATCGGTATATCAAAGATTGATGTTATTCTGTTTAGTCACTTCCATGTTGATCATACCTCCGATTTTGCACCTTTCCTTCAGGAAAGATATTTAACTATCGAGAACCGGGATAAACCACTCACCCTTATTGGCCCAAATGGTTTGAATGAGTGGTATATAAAATTAACAAATCAGATCGGAGCCTGGCCACAAGAAATGAATATAAGAATGATAGAATTGGATAAACGACCATTGAAAATCGGAGTATATATTATAAAGGCAATACCAACATTACATTCGGATAATAGTATTTGTTTTCGAATTGAAAAAAATAACACAACTCTTTTTTACTCAGGTGATACGGATTATGATGAGAACATCGGATCTCATGCAAAGGGTAGTCAGTTAGCGATAATGGAAGCTTCGAATACAGAAGAAACCAAGATAAAGGGACATCTTACACCAGGATTAGCAGGAAAATTAGCTGCACTATCAGAAGTAGATCAGCTTCTTTTAACACATATGTATCCTGAAGTTCGGGAAATGGATCCGGCAGGTGAAGCGGCAAAATATTTTAAAGGTAAAATTATAATTGCTGAGGAAGGAATGGAAATAGAGTTCTGAGTTACGGCATTATATTTGCACTTTTCATGTTTATTTAGGTGTGAATATGACCGACATTTTCAAAAAGAATCCCTTCATACTATTTTGTATTTTTGCTGTTACAGGAATTCTGGGAGCCCGATTCCTTTTGCCCTTGGCTCAGGCCATAATTCTGACACTTTCAGTTCTATGTCTCGCTGGTTTCTTTCGCTTAAAAAACCGCACAGGTGTATCAAATTTATTTCTCCTCCTCACAATTTTGGGATCAATGGCCATCAGATTTAATATCTCAACAACATTGCTGCCGAAAAATCATTTATGCAAATATGATATAAAAAATATTAAGTTTATTGAAGGTATCATTGATGATTGTTTTATAAAAAGAGATGGTCGAAACCGATTTCTACTATCTGTCAAAAAAATCGCATCTTTGACAGAAGAAAACCTGGTATCTGGCAAGGTCTTATTAAGAACAAAAAATATAAGTACAAAATTTCGTTATGGTGACCGAATACGATTCTTTGGTAAATTAACTTTACCGGAAAAAAAAAGATTTCCAGGTCAATTCGATTATTCCCAATATCTAGCCGAGCAGGATGTCTATCACCTGTTGACAATAAGTCCGTCAGATACATTTACAATTATTGGACATCAACAGGGCACCTTTCTTCTCCAATATATGGTTGTACCTCTGAGAGCCTATTTTAGAAAAACATTCGATACGTATGTATCAGAAAAAACAAGTGCTCTTTTAAAGGCATTAATTCTGGGAGAAAAACAGAATCTGGGCTCTGAAATGTTAACATTATTCCAACAAGTAGGTGTCGTTCATGTTTTGGCTATTTCGGGACTACATGTGGGATTTATAATTGCCTTTGTTTTTGGTTTTGCCTCCTTGCTACGGTTTAGCCAGGGCAAAAAATTAGCATTTCTTGTAACCATCCTGATCATATATGTCATTCTGGTACGATTTAAGATACCTGTCATCCGGGCCTCTGCCATGGCAATAATGTTTCTGATAGCGAAAGGAATTGAACGGCGGGCTTCCGTTTACAATATTATATTTGCCTCCATGTTTCTCATTCTGATGATTGATCCCAGAGAATTATTCAAACCGGGATTTCAGTTTTCCTTTCTCGCTGTACTATCAATCATTTATGGATATGAGAGATTAAACGATATTTTGCCTTTAAATAAATATTTAAAAGGGTCACAATCCTCATGGATTAGCAGGATCATTGTTAAGGCGATTTGGATACCTCTTCTGGTATCTGTGGCTGCGGTGTTAGGAACATTACCTCTAACACTTTTTTATTACGGAAGCATACCCCTCTATGCGATTTTTGCAAATCTGATTATCATTCCAATGGCCGGCGTAATTGTATTCCTAAGTCTATTCCTTCTTTTGACTGCGGCCCTTTCTACATTTTTAGCCCTGGGTCTTGGAACCATGATCGTTTTCATAGATAGTATACTTCAGACTGTTACGGAACTCTTTGCCCAACTACCTTTTGCTTCAATCATAACAATAAGACCCACACTCTACCAAATATTACTTCTCTATGTTTGGATTTATCTAATTTTTAACATAAAAACATATGGAGGGGTTAAAATGCTGGCGTATTCAATTCTGCCGGTGATCTTGCTTGTGTTGGTTTCTTGGATAAAAGCAGCTGACATTTTAAAAGTAACTTTCCTGGATGTTGGTCAGGGAGATGCTGCGTTTTTAGAATTTCCCAATGGAAAAAATATGTTAATTGATGCTGGAAGTGCCTCCCGGTACTGGAATTATGGTGAGAAAACAGTTCTTCCTTTTTTACAATCTGAGGGTATCACAAGGATTAATTACCTGGTAGGATCCCATGCTCATAATGATCATATTGGCGGTTTCCCTCATTTATTGGAAAATCTAACTGTCGATACATTGGTTTTAGAGCTCCTATAAATATCATTCGCATTTATTTAGGGATATAGAGCGCATACGGGCAAGAAATCAAATTTTTCTTAAAACAGTCCATAGGGGAGACCAACTTTTTGCAGATCCGAAATGTCGCGTCTATATTTTGCATCCAGACAGTACATTTTGTCAGGCCGCAAATTTTAGTGGTATGGAATGTAATAACAGCTCTCTTGTAATGAAAATTCAATATGGCGAGAACAGTATACTTTTTGTGGGAGATCTTGAGAGAGAAGGTGAGATTCCGACACTGACATACAACTCATTTCTTGAAAGTGAAATATTGAAGGTTGGACATCATGGGAGTATAACCTCCACTTCTCAGAGATTATTAGAGAAGGTGGACCCAATTGCAGTGATTATATCTGTGGCAAAAAAAAATAAATTTAATCACCCCTCGGCTCATACTATTGAAAGACTCGAGAATTGGGGAGTTCGGACCTTTCTTTCCAGTCAGGAAGGAAGTGTACAATTATTGATTGGACCCGAAAATATTGTACGTAAAAATTGGCGGTAAATAGTTTATATCGTGTATTTTTTTAAAGTCCAATGTACATTTATTCATAATTTTTGTAATTTCTGCCCACTTCTGATTGAAATTTTAACAATAATCCATCTTGTGCATAATTGAGGAGGGATGATGATTGTGAAAAGTACCCTGATGCTCTTATTTATTCTTTTGTTTGCCTTATTAGTTGGAACTCATGCACAAAATTATGATGAGGTTCCTACACCTGAATCCTTTTTTGGTTTTAAGCCCGGCACTGACCGGATGTTATTCACTTATGAAGATCTTATTAACTACTTGCAAAAAGTTGATGTCTTGTCGGATCGAATTAAACTGGAGGAGATCGGAAGTTCACCACTTGGTAAGAAGATGTATATTGCATTTATTTCGTCTGAGAGCAATATCAAAAATTTGGAAAAATTACGGAAAATCAATAAAAAATTAGCACTTGACCCTGATCTATCTGATGTGGAAAAATCCCAATTTACCCGGGATGGAAAAGTATTTGTTTTAGCGACACTTTCCATGCACTCTGGTGAGGTAGGGCCTTCTCAATCGGCACCACTTATCGCTTATGATTTGGCGACTACCGCTGATCCCAGCCGACTCCAATGGCTGAGTAATGTGGTCTATATGATGGTTCCCTGCCACAATCCTGATGGTATGGACATGATTGTAAACCACTATAAAAAGTATAAAGGTACAAAGTATGAAGGAAGTTCCATGCCCGGTGTATATCATAAATATGTTGGACATGATAATAACCGTGATTTTGTGATCCTTTCACAGGAAGACACACGGGCCATTGCCGCTATCTATAACCAGACCTGGTTTCCTCAGGTTATGGTTGAAAAACATCAGATGGGCAGCACGGGACCCCGTTACTTTGTTCCACCGATTCATGACCCTATCGCTGAAAATATTGAGGCCGGTGTTTGGAACTGGACCGGCTTATTTGGAGCTAATCTGATTAAACATATGACAGCAGAGGGATTGAGAGGTGTTTCACAACATTATATTTTTGACGATTATTGGCCAGGTTCAACGGAAACATGTATCTGGAAAAATGTAATTGGTATTCTTAACCGAATGTGCAAGTACGGATTATGCTAAACCAATCTTTATCGAACCAAATGAATTAAGTGTATATGGAAAAGGTTTATCCGAATACAAAAAAAGCATCAATATGCCTGATCCCTGGCCGGGAGGTTGGTGGCGTTTGGGAGATATTGTAGATTATGAAATTGTGTCTACCTATTCTATTATTGAAACGGCCTCTCTATACAGAGGAAAAATACTTGAGTTTCGAAACGATATTTGTAAAAGAGAGGTCAATCGAGGGGACAGACCAAAGCTCCTTATTACTATATCTTGCCTTTAAAACAGCATGATGAAAGTGAATTGGTTAATCTGGTAAATTTGTTACAGGAACATGGCGTCGATGTTTACCAATTAGAAAACGTATGAAATTAGATGATACGCTTGTATCGTAAAGGCGATATCGTCGTTCCCATTGGCACAACCTTTTCGCCCTTTTGTAAAAGAAGTTCTGGAAGAACAGGAATTCCCGGTTCGTCATTATACGCCCGATGGAAAAATCATTAAGCCTTATGATATTACTTCCTGGTCATTACCATTGCATCGGAGTGTCACTTCTGTACAGATTGATAAAAGATCAGAGAAATTAGAAAAAAGTCTAAAACTTATTGACCGGACTTTCAATCTAAAATCATCTTCACCAAATGCATATTGGGGAGCTGTATTCACTTCTAATCAAAATGAAAGTTTTAAAGCAGCATTTAATGCCGTTGCTAATGGGTTAGAAGTGAAAAGAACACGCGCAGAATTTGACGTGGATGGAAAAACTTTGCCCATTGGAAGTTTTATCGTATCCGGCGAAGGCCAGACTTTGGCAAAGATTATTGAACCACTCGGATCATCACCCCTGTATTTAAACCAAAAACCGGATGTCAGAGCAAAGGCGATTAAAATGCAGCGAATCGCCTTGGTTGAAACTTATTTTCATGATATGGATGCAGGATGGACACGTTTTGTTTTTGACCAGTATAATGTTCCGTATAAGGTAATCCGTCCAGGCGAATTCAAGGATATAAATTTTCAAAAGGATTATGATGTTGTCATTTTTCCGGATGTGGCTAAGTCGGTTCTTATGGATGGCAAATGGAAATCTGAAGGAGAATATTACATAAGCAATTATCCACCAGAATTTACAGCGGGGATTGGTAAAGAGGGAATGGCAAATCTGATGACATATCTTGAGAGTGGTGGGTTGATTATTGCCTGGGGAAGATCGACCCGTCTTTTTAAAGGAACATTAGAAATACCCCTCGATGATGATAAATCGGATTCTTTCCAGTTGCCCTTTACGGATATCTCTGATCAACTTCAAAAAGAAGGTTTGTATTGTCCAGGTTCGCTGGTTGGTATAAATGTATTGCCTGAGCATCCTCTTACCCTTGGACTTCCGAACAAAATTGGGATATTCTACCGTGGCCGTCCGGTTTTCAGGACATCGATCCCAGATTTTGATATGGATCGCAGAGTTATTGCCACCTTTCCTGAGAAGGATATTCTGCTCAGCGGGTATTGTGAAATGGTAGAAAAGCTGGAAAATAAAACGGCTATGGTTTGGTTGAAAAAGGGAAAAGGACAGCTGGTATTGTATGCCTTTAACCCTCAGTTTAGAGCATCGACCCAGGCTTCATATAAACTTTTATTTAATGCGTTGTTGTTGAAAAGTACGGAGATATAGAATATTAAGAGTAGAGTGTAGAGAGTAGAGAGAAGTAGAGAGGAGAGTCCAAATGAAGCATGTCGAATGCCCGAAGCACCAATGTCAAATCAAAGTCCCATTGAATCTATCTCAAAATTTATTTTACATTTTTTAAAATTCAGATTGTGGACATTAAATGTCGGCATTGGGAATGTTGACATGGTACGGATCACATAAAGTGAGTATTTGTAGCCAGGATAAGAGTAATCAATACCGGTATATATAGACTGAATAATTTGATGAAAGCATCAATACCTGACAGATTAGAGATCGAGAAAAAATATATGGAAATGTGGGATTAAACATATTTGTGGAATTGATGAGGTGGGTAGAGGATCTGTGGCCGGACCGGTTATGGCCTGTGCTGCAATCTTCAGGTCAGACTTCTTTCATGCAGGGGTAAAAGATTCTAAACAATTAAGTAGAAAAAAAAAGAAAGAGCTGAAAGAATTATTATGTAAAGAAGCTTTATCCTGGAATATTGGGTCTGCTTCTGAACAGGAAATAGACTTTTTTAATATCCGAATAGCAACTTTTATGGCCATGCGCAGAGCATTGAATGGTTTATCCTTTAAGCCGGACTTTGTGCTTGTAGATGGGGAATCGGTCAGGCACTTATCGATACCGGTGCGAGGAATTATAAAAGGGGATAACCGCTCATTCACGATCGCAGCAGCTTCAATCATCGCCAAGGAATTCAGAGATGTGTATATGGAGAGTCTCAGTGAGACCTACCCTCAATACCATCTGGAAAAAAATAAGGGTTATGGATCCAGAAATCACTTAGAGGCAATTCGAAAAACCGGCCTTAGTGCCTGTCACCGAAAAAGTTTTTTGACAAAATATATCTAAGAATCTTCCCCTGAGACCATTTTAACTTAAAAAGTCCCTATAAAATTCGTAAATTAGGTAAATGTAAAGCAAGTCTGGCAAATAATTACAGTTGTCAGTTTGATAAAAAAATTTATATAAAATAGCGAGAGAAAAATGATTATTGTATTAGATAACAAGATCAAACCAGAAGAGCTTGAGAATTTAAAAACATATATCACCAAGACCGGCGCACGACTGCATGAATCTGAAGGCATAGAAAGAAAGGTGCTTGGGATTATCGGTGATAAACGTGATTTAGATCAGATGGCTTTGGAAGCATTCCCTGGGGTTACGAAGGTGATTAGAATTTTAGAACCCTATAAACTGACCTCAAGAAATTTTCATCCAAAAAACACGATCATAAAAGTTGGTAAGGTCGATATCGGTGGAATAGAACCGGTAATTTTTGCCGGCCCCTGTTCAGTGGAAACTGAAGAACAAATATGGGATATTGCCAAAGAGATGTCAAAACAAGGTGTAAATATTCTCAGGGGTGGTGTGTTTAAACCCCGATCAAGTCCCTATGCATTTCAAGGCCTGGGTAAAATTGGAGCAGAATGGCTTCAGGCAGCAGGACAAGCCCATAACCTGCCTGTTATCTCTGAAGTGATGGAAATTAGTGATATTGACCTGCTATATGACTATGTGGACATTTTTCAGGTAGGTGCAAGAAATATGCAGCATTTTAAACTACTAAAGGCATTAGGTAAAACAGATAAACCGGTCTTCCTAAAACGAGGAATTTCTGCTACCCTGAATGAATTCTTAATGAGTGCGGAATATATTTTATCGGAGGGAAATGAAAAGGTTATGTTGTGTGAGAGAGGAATTCGGACTTTTGTCGAGTTCACACGCAATACGTTTGACCTTAATATAGTTCCGATGATTAAGAATGTCTCTCATTTACCGATCATTATTGACGCAAGTCATGCTACCGGGCGAACCGATCTAATTACGCCGGTATCGCTGGGCGGAATGGCTGCCGGTGCTGATGGGATGATGGTAGAAGTACATCCACGTCCTTACGAAGCATTCTCAGATGGAAATCAATCCTTAAATTATGACCAGATGGATGAGTTTCTCAAAGATTGGCAGACGATATATGATTCTGTTATTGCTTTGAGAAAGAAGAAACAGAAGGAAATTGAAAAGAATGCATCGAATTATTCCGGATAAAGCAGAAGATCGGGTAATAGAACTGCCTTCCTCAAAAAGTATCACCCATCGATTATTTATCCTCGCCGCCTTAAACAGAGGCAGGACAAGAATTTCCAATGCATTAATGGCTGAGGATACACAGCTTACCCGTGTTGCTCTGGAAAAAATGGGAGCAGTTTTTGAGGAAATTGATGGCCAATATCATGTTACTAATCCTATAGGTAAGACAAATGATTCAGAAGTCTACTTGGGTAATTCCGGCTCTTCAGCCAGGTTTCTGATACCCTTGGGCACGTTTCTGGATAAGCCTATGCGCTTTTATGGATCAGATCGTTTGCATAGCAGACCCTTTTCTGAACTCCTTGAAGCCATTGGTACATTTGGTCATAAGTACAAGGATTCATCAAACTCTCTTCCAGTGGACACTTTACCCGGACATTCAACAGGGGGAAAGATAACATTTCCCATATTGCCTTCATCACAAATTGTATCTGCCCTTATGATGGCCGCGTTGAAAATGGAAAAAAATCTGACAGTACGTCTGCCGGAGGGAATGCCCTCTCTCCCCTATATAAAAATGACTGCCAATTTAATGAAAAGATTGAGATTACATGTTGAGTATTCAAATAGTGAGATACATGTAGTCGCTGGTCAACCGGATCTGGATTGGATGTTATCTGTGGAAAAGGACTTCTCCGCCTCATCTTATTGGATCGTTTATGCCTTGATTAACGGTGTTAAGGTTGTTTTGAAAAATATGAATATACCCTCTCTCCAGGGTGACGAAGAAATATTACGTATCGCAGAAGAGGTTGGAGCAGAAGTAATGCTTTATACAGATCGGATCGAGATAATCGGCGACAAGAAGAAGGCGTTCGATCTAAATTGCGAAGATACACCGGATCTCGTTCCTGCGCTGAGCGTTTTGGGGATGTTCAGCGATGGACCATGCAAATTAAGAAATGTGAAATTGCTTGAATATAAAGAAAGCAACCGCATTGAGGCAATTCAGGAAAATATCAAAACACTTGGTGGAAAAAGCGAGTATAAAAACAGTATATTGACAATTTTTCCACAAAAGACCTATAATGGGGGTATTATTAACTCCTATAACGATCATAGGATTGCTATGAGTTTTGCCGTCGCCGGAACCCGAATAGAGGATGTTAAAATAAATGATCCCCATTGTGTGGACAAATCATATCCCCAGTTCTGGCAGCATTTACCATACTGGCAAAAAACAATAGATTGATTGGGGATTTTTAATATGACTGAAACTAAAATTGCCAGATTACGAGAAGAAATTGATGCTGTGGATGATAATATACTCCTATTAATAAAAAAGCGTCTGCAACTTACAAAAGAAATAGGCTTAGTAAAAAAAGAGAACGGCATGACTATTATTGATACCCCTCGCGAAAAAGCCTTATTTGATGCATTAGAAAAAAAATGCCAGGATCTCAAAATTGATGCTGATAAAATTGCAAATATTTGGCAGCAAATCCTGGAAGCATCTTACAAGTCACAGGAATAAAAATTGAAATTACCCTCTGAAAATAATATTGAATTTGCAGTTATAGGTGCCGGTAGGTTCGGCACATTTTGGGGAAAACATCTTAGCAAACTATATCCAACCTTTTTCTATGATCAGGATAAAGAACGAGAAAAAGAAATTGAACGGTTTGCATCATGGCGATCATTAGATGAATGTCTTCAAAAAAAGTTCATCTTTCTTACAATCCCCATTGGGAAATTGGAGGAATTTTTAAAAGATAATCGTGATAAATTTCAACCTGGATCCGTTTTAATTGACTGTGCATCTGTTAAAGGGCCTGTAATGCATTGGTTTGAGGCGTATTTACCAGAGGATATATTCTATGTGGCCTCTCATCCTCTTTTTGGACCGGATTCGGCTAGAGTGCGTCTTAGGGACCATTTGATGGTCTTAATTCCCGGCCAGGTTCCATTTGGAGAGTACAGATTTCTCGTGCAGTTATTGACCGAGGAATTTGGATTACAGGTCTATAATATGACTGCTGAAGAACATGATGAATTAATGGCTTTTAATCTGAACCTGGTACATCATCTTGGCCGGGCTCTTCATGATCTTGGTATATCCCGTTTGCCTTTGATGATGTCCGGATTACAAAAGCTGGATCAAATTGTGAACGTTGTGATGAATGATACACAGGAGTTGTTTTTTGATTTCAACAAATACAATCCAAACGCTTCAGGCGTTTTGTTAAAGTGGGAAGAATCTTTTAATAAAATCAGTAAAAGTATCCGAAGCAATATTTAGAGGCTAATCTGGCCTATAAGAGTATGTAAATAGCAGAAAAAATCCTGGTAGGTCCTCTGAGCCTGCACCGTTCTCCGGGATTTCTCTATATTTAATAAAAGTTGTCTAACCACAGAATTACACAGAAGTATAAAAGTGATCTATTACAATTAGAATACTTAAAATCAATCAAAAATTAATTATGTGAATTTTTCTGAATGCTTTGTGATCTATAAAATATACAGAATGTATGGACTTCATTTTTCTATTTGGGTGAATCTTTCTAATGAGTAGTCAATTATTAAATCACATCTTTTTAACCGGATTTATGGGAAGTGGTAAAAGTACGATCGGCAAACGTTTGGCTCAGAAACTGGATGTCGGATTCATCGATACGGACGAACAAATTGAGAGTCAGGTCGGAATGGGAATAAGCCGAATTTTTGCTGCAAAGGGCGAAGAGTGGTTCCGAAAGATTGAGGAAGAAACAGTTTTGTCTGTTCTCTCACAACCAGATCGAAATATAATATCATTAGGTGGTGGCAGCCTTTTGTCAACCCTAACAGTGAACAATATTATTGAAGATGGGATGCTAATTTATATAAAAAGTGATCCGGTCGAAATTTGGAAGCGGATCAAACATTCAACCAGAAGACCACTTTTACGCAATGAGGGTGAAGAATGGAGTAAGGAAAGATACCTGGAACGTATGAACATCTTGATGGGTGAAAGGGAAGAAGGTTACCTAAAAGCACATATAGTCATTGATCGTGATGGCAAAGAAGTGGATGAAATTGTAGAACAAATTCTTTTAGAACTGAATACAGATATTTAGAGTAATACATATATTTTTGAGTCGGACAAACAAAATATTCGCCAAATCCAACACAGACTTTTTACAGGATTAAAAGAATATCCGATCTTCATATTGACGCTATTTGCAAGTTTAATAAAAATTATTGTAATTCTGCGGCAAGATGATATCTTGAATCATAGAAGAGAAGAAAGCAGTTATGAGTGAACAAAGTATTGAAATAATGGTGAATTTAAGAGAACGGGGATATCCAATTTTTGTTGGGAACCAAATAGTCTCACAATTACCTGAATTACTTACCAGGTTTAAAATAAACAGACAGATAGCGATTATTTCAACCCCACCGGTATCACAGCTCTACCTCAATAAAATAAAGGATTCTTTATCTGCGGCATGGGAAGTTAAAACTTTTGATGTTCCTGATGGGGAAATTAGCAAGTCTGGCAAAATTGTAGATAAACTATATACCTGGTTGATCGAGAACCGGTTTGAGAGAAATTCAACGATTCTGGCTTTAGGTGGCGGTGTGGTCGGTGATCTGGCTGGATTTGTAGCTGCATCATATTTACGTGGCATTAACCTGGTTCAAATACCAACAACCCTGTTAGCGCAGGTAGACAGCAGTATCGGCGGGAAAGTTGGTATAAATCACACTCTTGGTAAAAATCTCATTGGTGCTTTTTATCAGCCTAAAATGGTTGTCGCTGATATTTCCTTTTTAAAGAGTCTGCCTGATGAGGAATTTGTATGTGGGATGGGAGAGGTCGTAAAATATGGCGTTCTTAGTGAAAGTGATCTTTTTATACGATTGGAAAGCAATCTAGAAAAGATATTATACAGAGAACCGGACTTATTAATGGAAATAATTTCCAGCTGTGCTAGGATTAAAGCAGAGATCGTCGAAGATGATGAACGAGAGCAAGGTATCCGCGCTCATTTAAACCTGGGACATACCTTCGCGCATGCGTTAGAAACATATTTCTCTTATGAAGGCCTAAAGCATGGACAGGCTGTTCTCCTCGGAATGAAATCAGCATTGCATGTATCGCAGGAGCAAGATATAATAGAAGAAGATGTTGCTATGCGTATTGGGGAGCTCATCAATAAATTTGATGTAGAGATTCCTACGACTAAAAGACTGAATCCCGAGGAACTTGTTTCTATAATGAAGCGGGATAAAAAAATCCGTCAGGGTAAAATAAATCTGGTTTTACCTGAAGGCATAGGAAAAATTTCTGTCAAACCGGTCTCCGATGAAAAATTATTGGCAGACAGTTTTTCGGTTTTACTATGAAAATCACCTTTTTAGGAACGGGAACATCTCAGGGTGTACCGATAATAAATTGTACCTGTCCAGTGTGTACTTCAGAGGATCCCCGCAATAAACGACTTAGAACCTCTATTTCAATAGAAACTGATTGTACTAAATTATTAATCGATACAACCCCCGATCTTAGACAACAATTATTGAAAAATCCGTTAAACCGTTTGGATGGGGTGCTTTATACCCATGCCCATGCCGATCATATCTATGGAATTGATGATCTCCGCCGATTTAATCAGTTGCAACGGGAGAGAATTCCCGTTTATGCAGAGCCGGGTACTTTAAAGCGATTAACGACTATATTTGATTATGCTTTCAGCGATGGACAACTTCGTCCGGGTCTGCCAAATTTCGAACCAAAAAAGATAAATGGACCATTTTATATCAATGATTTAAATGTCATCCCCATAAAACTATTTCATGGTGATCAACAGATCTTGGGATTCCGTATAGGTGGTCTGGCCTATTGTACAGATGTGAGTTTTATACCTGAAGAAAGTTATGATTTGTTAAAAGATTTGGATGTATTGATATTGGATGCTCTACGAGAGAATCTTCATCCCACACATTTTACCGTTTCACAGGCTCTGGAAGAAGTAGATAAAATAGAACCTGCGAGGACCTACCTGATTCATATGAGCCATAAAATTGACCATGAATTGAGAAGTAAGTCGTTGCCGAAAAATGTAAATTTTGCTTATGATGGATTGACATTGGATCTGGAGAGTGGAGGTTAAGGTGAAAATTTTAATCATTAATGGTCCCAATTTAAACTTATTGGGGAAACGGAATCCGGCTATATATGGAGCTGAAACTCTGGATCAGATAAATGGCTATATTCAGGAATCATTTAAAGATGATGATTTCGAATTTTTCCAATCTAATCACGAAGGTAGTATTATTGATAGAATTCAATCGCAGTCAGAAGAGATTAATGGTATTGTTATTAACCCGGGCGCCTATGCTCACTATTCATATGCTATCCATGATGCATTAGAAACCTGTCCGGTTCCTGTTATTGAGGTCCATTTAAGCAATATCTATGAGAGGGAGGACTTCCGCAGGATATCGGTTACGGCTCCGGCATGTGAATCTGTAATATCAGGTCATGGTAAAAAAGGTTATGTGCTGGCCATTAAAAAGTTAAAATCTCTCGGATAATCTTTTACAAGGTCGTAATGATTTTTCCACGAATTACACAAATTACGACTAATTACACGAATAAATTTAAGTCATTTTGAGATTAGCATTCATATTCTACCAACAATTCAGGATTAAAGTCTCTATTAATTAAATTAGTGAAATTCGTCTAAATCAGTGTAATTGGTGGAAAACGATATGGCGGATGACGAGAATCAAATTACTTTACTACTTAAATATCATGGGATCTAAATCTGATGTCCATTCTTAATCAGGTTAAAAATCTTACAAAACATTCAGCCGTCTATACCATCGCAACCTTTATTCAACGTCTTCAGGGGTTGATTCTCCTGCCTATCTTAACCGATCCCTCATATCTGGCCACAAAAAGTGAATTTGGTGACTACGCCCTCATTTATACATTTATTGCCTTTATGAATGTGTTTTATCTATATGGTATGGATGCGGCTTTTTTGCGTTATTATTTTTTGGGAGAGCATCCCCGGGAAACAATCTATCGCTCGGCCTATCAGTTCTTAGCCATTACCGGATTGTTTTGTTCGGCCCTGGTGTTTCTTTTCGCTGAACCGTTAGGATCCATTATTTTTGATGACTCCGGATATGACTTTTTTGTAAAAATTGCGGCGGGAATTCTCTTCCTGGATACGCTGTGCAATATTCCCTACCTGATTCTTAGAGCCGAAGAGCGCTCCATCGCTTATACTGTGATTAGAGTCGGGAGGTTTTTGCTTGAGTTGATTTTTAACATCATATTTATTGTTTTCCTAAAGATGGGTGTTAAGGGGATTTTATACGCTAACATCATCGCAGCAGCAATAAACTTGATTGTGCTTGTACCATTTCAATTTAAATATTTAAAAGGGGAATTTTCCTGGGCGGCTATTCGTAGTCTGATCCGATTTGGGTTGCCGATGGTTCCCAACAGCCTTGCATTTATGATGGTAGAAATTAGCGATCGTTATTTGATGCCCAGACTTTTAAACAAAGACATATTAGGGGAGTATACAGCAAATCACAAATTAGGAACAATTATGCTTCTATTAGTTACGGCATTTCGTACAGCCTGGCAACCATTTTTTCTTAAAATCGCAAAAGAGAAAGATAATAGAGAAATATACAGCCGGGTTATGACCTATTTTGTTTTTGTTGGTAGTTTTGTGGTATTGAGTGTGACAATGGTTATCGAATATATTGTACAGATGCCTGTTGCCCCAGGTAAAACCCTCTTAGGCGAGGCCTATTGGGGTGGCATTCAAATAATTCCCATCATTCTCCTCGCTTATTTTCTTTATGGCATATATGTAAACCTTACGGTAGGTGTTTATATTAAGAATAAAAGCGAATGGATGATTATTTTTACTGGATTAGCTGCTGTATGCAATATTTCCAGTAATTTCTACCTCATGCCGGCTTTCGGGATGATGGGTGCCGCTTTTGCTGCATTCTTTGCCTATTTTGTAATGATGATATCAATTTTCATAGCGAATCAGAAATTGTACAGAATTAAGTATGAATATGGACGTATGTTCTGGATACTGACTTATTTGGTTACGGCATTGATTTTTTATTATACCGTAAATCCTGGTGTCCTAATCAGATTTATTTTAATTGCAGGCATGCCTTTTCTTATTCCCATTCTTGGATTGTTTAAGGAGGATGAGAAGGTGGTTCTGAGAAGATTCTTTGGTAAGACAGGATAATTTAAATCCACGAATTACAATAATTAACACGAAATATTCTTGTACTAGTATTAGTATGCAATTATCCAATTTCTATATAGTAAAAATTCGTGTATTTCGTGGACCCATTTGTTTTGTTGATTAAAAGCTCTTCACAAGATGAGTATTTCAGGGTAATCAAATAGCATGCAAGATCTGCGAAGAAATATATTTATAAAAATTCTTCTATATCCCTTATCAATCATTTATGGAATGATTACAGATTTCCGAAATTGGTTGTTTGATAAAGGAATCTTTAAACAATCAATATGCTCAGTTCCGGTAGTAAGTGTTGGAAATATTACCGCCGGTGGGACAGGAAAAACACCTTTTACCATGTTGCTGATTGAATTACTTTCACCGTATTTCCCAAGAATTGTGGTTGTAAGCAGGGGGTATGGTCGGAAAAGTAAGGGTATACAAATTGTTTCCGATGACAAGCAAATCCTACTTCCGGTTGAGGAAAGTGGTGATGAACCCTATTTAATTGCTAAAAAATATCCTGGGGTACCCGTCATCGTTTCAGAAAAAAGAGCCATTGGAGTTGAAACGGCTGTGAATAATTATGGTGCAAAAATAATTCTCTTAGATGATGCCTTCCAACACCGTCATGTGCACAGAGACTGTGATATTGTATTAATAAATTCCCAAAAGAATATTGATATGGAAAAGATATTGCCTCTGGGGAACTTGCGAGAGCATCTAAAACATCTCCGCCGCGCAAATATTCTGGTTTTTACAGGATCGGAAGGGAATGCGGTTCAAGATAATATAAATGTAGAATTAGAAAATGAATTCAGTTGCTTATTTAAGGTTGAGAGTATTGTTGATACCGATCTGAACCCAATTGGTGGTCTTTCCATTCTTAAAGGGAAGCGCTGTGTTGCTTTTGCAGCCATTGCAAATCCAGAGCAATTTCAGAAGACCTTAGAATTGAATCATATTCATGTGGATAAATTTCTTACATTTCCTGATCATCATTTTTATTCCGAAGCAGACTACCTTTGTTTAGTTGAAGAAATAAAAAGAAATCAATCGGAATATTTGATTACAACGGAAAAGGATTTGGTGCGGGTCGATGCATCCTATTTGGGAGAAATTAAGGTGGTTGGCCTAAGAAGAATAGGGATGCTCACCAATTTGGAAAAGTTCAAGAATAAACTCCAGGAGTATGTTGACTTCAAAAACTAAATTTGTTATATTGTCAGACTGAATCGCGGGGTGGAGCAGTCCGGTAGCTCGTTGGGCTCATAACCCAAAGGTCGTAGGTTCAAATCCTACCCCCGCTACTAAAATATAGGGTGGTGAGAGATTCTTCTGCCACCTTTTTTTAATGGCGGCGTAGCTCAGTTGGTTAGAGCAGTGGAATCATAATCCACGTGTCCGGGGTTCGAATCCCTGCGCCGCTACATAGTTTTATAATTCTTTTTACCTCTCTCCTTTAAATCTCTTCAATGATTGAGAAAATTAAAAAATTTATCCATTCCAATAATCTGCTTCCGGCGGAAATAAATACAGTCTATGTTGCTGTTTCTGGTGGTATTGACTCGTGTGTGTTATTAAACCTGCTTAACCATCTTAAAAATGACTTCGGTGTGTCAATCCATGTTTTGCATTTTAATCATAAGACAAGAGGCAGAGAAAGTGATCGGGATGAGGCATTTGTTAAAGACCTTGCCGAATCAATATGGTCTGGATATACGTCTGGGAGAATTAAAGAAAAATAGGAAGAAATATACTGAAACCTCCTTGCGCGAAGAGCGGTATAATTTTTTCCATACAGTTCTCAACGCCGATAAAAAAGCAGTTGTTGCAACCGGCCATAATCGTGATGATAATATTGAAACTTTTCTCATGCGCTTGGCAAAGGGATCTCGTCTTAGAGGGTTAATGGCAATACGTCCTTCCCGCCCAGGATTTATCAGACCGATCTTGTGTTTTTCCAGGTCAGAGATTGACATCCTACGCCCGTAAAAAGGGAATAAAGTATAGTGATGATTCAAGCAATTCTGATCTTTCAATTCAACGGAATTTGTTTCGTCATAAGATTATTCCCTATCTCAAAAATAATCTGGATGAAAATCTCGATCATAATATTATCCAGGTCATTCATAATCTGACCTTGTTTAATGATCTTTTTGAAGAAAAATTAAAGGAAGCGATTAAATTATCCGTAAAAAGATCAGGTAAAATAATTTTGTTAAACCGAAAAACTTATCATGAACTATAATGAGGTCATAAGACGGGGATTGATAGAATATTGTATTTCAAATCTCTATCCTGTAAATTACAAAGTTTCAGATAGAAATTATTATTATCTGGAATGAATTTGTCGAAAAGGCACAATCGGGTAAAAAAATTACTTTTTTGAATGATGGAATGGCCATCGCAGAACGGAATCAAATTTTGTTTGGCGATATTCCAGAGAATCAGACCAGACTCATATGCACTGGGCTAAAACTGCCAGTCAAGGTCGATGATCATTTCATTTTAACTGTAATGAAGGTGACAGCTGCCGACGTTATGATGCGTCATAACCAAAATGTTGAATTTATTGATGGTGAAAAGAGTGGCAGTCAATTATCTGTTCGCTTTTGGCAGAAAGGTGACTATTTTCAACCATTGGGAATGAATCATCGCAAAAAATTGAGTGATTTTTTTATTGATTTAAAATTAGATATATCTTTGAAAAAAGAAATTCCTATTGTTTGCAATAATGATCGGATTATCTGGATTGCTGGTTACAGACTTGATGATAATTTTAAAATAACGGCTGATACAAAATTATTCTATAAATTGGAATTAAAGAAAACGACATGAGTTTAATAAAAAACGATCAAGAAATACTTTTAGATAACAGTTATTCGGTTCTGATTCAGTGAGGAACAAATCCATGAACGTCTGGTTAGTCTTGGGAATGAAATGACTGAAATGTATAAAGGAAGTATTCCCATTTTAATTGGTGTTTTAAATGGTGGATTTATATTTCTGGCAGATCTGATACGCTATATTAATCTTGATTGTGAAATCGATTTTTTAAGAATTTCAAGTTATGGCGATGAGAAGGAATCAAGTGGCCATATTAAAGTATTAAAACCTTTAAGTGCAGATATTAAAGGAAGGCATGTGGTTGTTGTCGAAGATATAGTTGATTCCGGTTTGTCTGTGCAATTTTTAATTAAAATGCTATCGGCTTTTGAGCCAGCCTCATTAAAGGTGGCCACCTTACTACGAAAAAAAGAACGTATAAAAATAGATGTGCCAATAGATTTTATAGGATTTGATATAGATGATAAATATGTTATCGGCTATGGACTTGATGATCGACAAATTAAAAGGAATCTTCGGGCAATTTATGTAGTTGGTAATGAATGAGTAAATAATATGGAAAGGTCTGTACATGCAGGAAAATAAGAATGATAATAATCGATCTAATCAGGATCCAAACCGCAAAAAACGGAAGATGATGAATTTCAGTGGAAAAAAGCCTCAAAAACCGGTCTGATCTGGATAGCTATCCTCGTGGCCGCTATATTTTTTAGCACGCTCTGGCCCAGCGGAGAAGAAGGTGCGGTACAAATTTCCTATTCTGAATATATGAGAATTCTTAAAGACGATAATATGCAAATCGGGTGAGGTTATTGTCAAAGATAATATATTAATTGGAGTGACCAAAGAACCGCATTTCCAGACTTGGAGATAATACTAAGCCAATAAACCGGTTTAAAACGGTGCTTCCATTTGTCGATGATGAAATGGTGAAAGAGTGGGAGGAACGTGGAGTAAAAATTCAATTTAGTAGCGCCTTCCAGTGAATGGACGGTTATCCTTGTAAATTCTTTACCCTGGATCCTTGATTTTGGTGGTGTGGATATTTATCGCCCGCCGGATGCAAGGGGGGGGCGGTACCAAAGGGATCTTCTCATTTGGGAAAAGTCGTGCAAAAATGGTGACCGAGGATAAAACGAAAGTTACTTTTGCCGATGTGGCCGGGTGCAGATGAAGCCAAACAGGAATTGCAGGAAATTATTGAATTTTTAAAGGATCCTGCAAAATTTCAAAGATTGGGCGGTAAAATTCCAAAAGGTGCTCTGCTTCTTGGGACCTCCGGGAACGGGTAAAACATTCTTGGCTAAAGCAGTAGCCGGCGAAGCAGGAGTTCCTTTCCTTTCAGTATGAGTGGTGCTGATTTTGTCGAAATGTTTGTTGGTGTTGGTGCCAGCCGTGTTCGGGATCTGTTTGAAACAGGCCGAAAACATGCACCCTGTATCATTTTTATTGATGAAATGGATGCCGTTGGCAGGCATCGCGGTGCCGGTCTAGGTGGTGGTCATGATGAGCGCGAACAAACGCTCAATCAATTGTTGGTTGAAATGGATGGATTTGATACAAAAGAAGGTGTCATCCTGATAGCCGCAACAAACCGCCCGGATGTGCTTGATTCAGCCCTTTTGCGACCGGGAAGATTTGATCGTCAAATTGTTGTTGATCGGCCTGATGTGCGAGGTCGGGAAGGAATTCTTAAAGGTTCATACAAAAAAAATTCCTCTGGCTAAAGATATTAATTTGGAAGTATTGGCAAAAGGGACACCCGGATTTTCCGGTGCAGATCTGGCAAATCTGGTAAATGAGGCGGCTCTTCTTGCAGCCAGAAAAAATCGTGATAAAGTTGTCATGGATGATTTTGAAGAAGCAAAAGATAAAGTTATGATGGGAATGGAACGCAAATCGCTGATTATTAGCGAAGATGAAAAGAAAAGCACCGCTTATCATGAATCCGGGCATGTATTAGTTTCACGCTTGTTACCTGATACCGATCCCGTTCATAAAGTCACGATTATTCCCACGGGGACGGGCTTTGGGTGTGACCTCATATCTTCCCATTGATGAAAAACATAATTATTCCAGGAGTTATCTAATTTCTATGTTGGCCCAACTGCTCGGAGGAAGGGCAGCAGAAAAGATTGTTCTTAATCAATTTACGACAGGTGCCGGCAATGATATTGAAAGGGCTACCGAAATTGCCCGCAAAATGGTTTGCGAATGGGGGATGAGTGAAAAACTTGGTCCCGTTACCTTTGGAAAAAAAGAAGAGGAGATTTTTCTGGGGAGAGAAATCTCTCAACATAGAGATTACAGTGAAGCGACTGCAATGGAAATTGATAAAGAAGTTCGCCTGATAATTAACGCTGCACAAAAGACGGCTGAAAATCTTTTGAGTGCTAATCTTAAGAAGTTACATGATTTATCAGCAGCTTTATTGGACTATGAAATTCTTGATGGTGAACAGATCGACAAGGTATTGAATGGTGAAAAATTATCGCCAAAGGCAGAGAAAAAAGAGCCGGCTGAAAAGAAAAAAAGAACCCGGCGAAGCAGTAAGCCGACCGGAGATAAGAAAGACGATAGCCAAGCCTGATTATTATATCTGATGGATCTGGAATATTTATTTTATACAAAGACGCTTAGAAAGCCAATAAAAAATAAGAGATGTTTATCAATATTGGGATAGTAGATAATTTATCTTTTTATTTGATTTCTTTGCGTCTTTGTGTCTTTATGCAAACATAATTAATGTAACAGATTAATATCCGGTCATCATCCTGTTAACCTTAGATTTACTTAGAACAATTTAGAGAACCTGATCATTTATGCGAGATTTCTTACATTTCATATCCGGTGAGGTGCCAGGAGGTGTACTACTCCTGCTCTTTTTGCTGGTGGTTATCAATCTTGCCCTACGCTATCTTTACAAAAGCTCAAAATTATTTACCAAACACGAGTATATAAGAAAAGCAAGTAAAGCCAATGTTTTTCTGCTGGGTATTTATGCCATCCTGTGGTTTGTGCTCCGTCCTCCTGGTCTCCCGGATCGGGTTCTAATACTGCCCTTTGAAAATGAGAATGTCCTGGACTATTCTATTTCTGCTGCTTTGCAACGTCAATTAAGCGGACAACTAAATAAAAACTACACAAATCATCCCTGGGAATGGTATTATCAAACGTCAAATAAAGATTCTCTATCAGATCGCTCATACCGCCTCATACTTGCTGAAAAATTAGATATGGGTATGGTCATTTCTGGAAAAGTGAATAAGAAAAATGACGATTTGAACCTTGACGTAGAGGTAATACAATCAAATAGCCGGGATAATATAAATATTCAGGCTTCTTCATATCACCAGGCCACGCAGAGTATTGTGCAATGGCTGTCTCAGAATACTGATCTGCTGAGCAAGAACTGGATCAAAGCAGCTGCTCTTACAGATGAGCAAGTGGCAATGAGTGCTCAGGTCTCACTACTCTTATTGGATGACGAATTCGATCAGGTAATTGAGATGGGATTAGAGCCGGATTCTCATCAGGTCGCATTATTAGCCCGGGCTTATCTTGATAAAGGTATTGAGGAGAATGAGGATAAAGTATGGCCAACAATGAAGGATACACAATTCTCCAACCCCTGGTTTCGGAAACTTTATAATTTGATTATTCCGTATAGCAGAGAAGGACAAGACACCGCTGATCTGAATATCATTCTGGCCAGAATGTATCAACAGATCAAAAATTATGAAATGGCAGCCATATGTCTGGAAAAGGCGATCACCCAGGATAGATATAACGCCCGTATTTATTACTATCTCAGTTTCCTTCATCCAAGCCGGTATGAAGAAAGGGGATTTAAAACCCGGGATGAGGTATTGTTGAACGCCGTGAAACTCGACCCAGGGTACTGGGAGGCTGTATATGAATATGCCAATGAACTTTATACGACCGGAACTGCGGCCTCAACTAATCCTAAAACAATAAAATCTATAGAATATCTTCAAAACTTTACTAGATTAAATCCAAATAATGAGAAGATATTGGCTCTTTTAGGTAAAATCCTATTGCAGTCAAAATATACAAGAGAAGCGGTTCAGATATTCGAAAAATTGGTTATCCTCTCAGAAAATTCAGCACTCCATAACTACAATCTCGGTATTTGTTATTTCCACTTAAAAGAATATGACCGGGCCAAGGACCTTTTTAACAAAGCGATAGATTTGAATGACTATCCCGATGCCTATCTCTATATCGGTGCCATCCATAGATTAGCCGGGGATAGGGATAAAGCCCTCCATTATTACCGGGAGCGGGTGAGAAGACAGCGTGGAGATGATGATCTTTATGCCAAAGAAGCAATGGAGGGGATACGATTAATTCTTAATGAAGTAGCGGAAGAGGAAGAGCAGGAGATCCACAATGAACCTGCGGCTGATAAAAATTGACTCGGCAAAAACGATTGCCTTTTCCTATGAACCCTTTGGATTGCCCGAACCAGAAAATGGTCTCATGGCTCATTTCCTTGTTGAAAATCCTTCCCCCCAAATAATAAAAGAACTAAACCGTTCGAATTCTGACTTCCCCGGCTTCATAACCATTTTAGATGAGGACGATCCCTACATTCATATCAGCTTCCCATTAAAACAAAAATCAAATTTATATCTTCCATCATATATCGAAAAATTGTTTTCTGCCCAGACTGCTCAATTATTGGATCAAATAAGAAGCTATATCTATCCGGATTTTTTAACCTCCGATGTTTATGGCGTTAATATGCAAACACCTGCTCTTATGGGGATTGTAAATGTAACCCCGGACTCTTTTTCTGATGGTGGCCATTATTTTGATGTTCATAAGGCTGTGGATCATGCCTTGAGTCTGGAAGAGGAAGGAGCAATGATTATCGATGTTGGCGGTGAATCATCACGACCGGGAGCCGTTGAAGTGTCAGAGGAGAAAGAATTAGCCCGGATAATACCGGTGGTAGAAGGAATCCGGGCGAAATCTGACATATGTCTATCTGTGGATACAATAAAGGCAAAAGTGGCGGAAAAGGCTTTAATGTCAGGCGCTAACTGGATAAACGATATTTCCGGTCTTCGGGCTGATCAGGCGATGATCTCTGTGGTGAAAAGATATCAATGTCCGGTGGTGATCATGCATATGCAGGGAACCCCACGGAATATGCAAGACAAACCCTTCTACCAAAATGTATGTCTTGAGGTTGATGACTTTTTTTCAGAGCGCATAATGAACTTAAAAAATGAAGGTGTCGATAAAATAATTCTCGATCCGGGAATTGGATTTGGTAAAAGGTTAGAGGATAATTTGAACCTAATCCGGGGGGCTACGCTATTCAGGCGGCATGGCTACCCCTTGCTTTATGGCACTTCGCGCAAATCCTTTATCGGAATATTGACCGGTAAAAAAGTGGAGGAGCGATTGGCCGGAAGTCTGGCCAGTTTGGGGCCCTTGATCAAAAAGGGGGTAAATGTGTTTAGGGTGCATGATGTGTCTGAGACGCGGGATTTTATTAATGTATTAAAGGGGATGGGGAATTAGATTGGATTGGGAAACTTAATAAAAAGTCGCCATTATGGACGAAGACGTTGATTCTTTACTCATATTTTTAAAGATTTTTATCCACGAATTACACTAATTATCTCGATTTTCTAAAAAAAATATAGGAGCATACTCTAAACAGGTTTTTAAAGTCATATCGAATTTATTTCGGCATTTATAACTCTAAAGAAATCAATAGATCCTGAAACAAGTTCAGGATGACAGTTTCGGGTTTTTCCCCTTTTGGAGTGGACGTATATATTTTTTATGCTTTTAAATATATAATGTAATTTGTGAAAATTTGTGAAATCCGTGGAAAATTTCTGTTTTTGATTGTGACCTTGTACTGCGGTATGAATGAGTCAAATTAATAAAAATGACAAATATCACTTCATTTTATTAAAAAATTTATTAACTTATGTAAAAATCGACACTTACGTTTAAATATTCATTAACCCGAATCATGTATTTCTCGCATCGGCGCAAAGGTCATTATCCACGAATATATTAATACTATTTTCTAAAATTATAAAAATTTGTGAAATTCGTGGACCGTTTCTTTTAATCTTTTAATAAAATTAAGATGGATATAGTATGCTGGTCAAGATTGGATTTCTGCCCATAACGATCATTGATGTCTTAGATATCATGCTGGTTAGTTTCCTTTTTTATCAATTATATGAATTTCTAAAGGGCAGTATAGCATCCCGGATGTTGCTTGGTCTCGCCGTGATATTAATCATATCACTCTTTGGTGAGTTGTTAAATATGAGTGCTCTGACATGGATCATGTCCAATTTAAAAACGGTTTGGGTCATTGCTTTTGTTATTATTTTTCAGCCGGAGCTCCGACGATTATTAATCTATCTGGGCCAGAGTCGTCTGGTTCGAACATTTGTTAAAGTAGGCGAACCGGAGTTTATCGAAGAAGTGGCCAATGCGACCATCGAGATGAGTGATAAAAATTTTGGAGCGATCATCGTTATGCTCCGCGATACAGGGATAAAGAGCGTTCTCGAAACAGGTGTTCAGTTACAGGCGCGGGTTTCCAAGCCATTGATCAATGCGGTGTTTAATCCCCGTTCCCCCTTACATGATGGGGCCTTGATCATTCGCGGAGAGATTGCCCTGGCCGCCAAATGTATTCTGCCTTTGTCCCAGAGTCCTGATATTGATCCGGCCTTAGGGACGCGTCACCGTGCAGCGGTAGGTATTTCAGAGCAGACCGATGCGATTATTGTGGTGGTGTCGGAGGAAACGGGAATGATCTCGATTGTTGAAGAAGGGAAGATGATACGTGGTTTAACAGAGGAGATGCTCCATGCCCGCCTGAATGAGGCTTTTGCACCGGTACCGAAAGAAAAGAAGAAGTGGGGGCTTAGCTTTATGACCGCTGATCAGTGATCAATTATCAATGGTCAATGATCAATAATCAATTGGCAATCGAAAATCGGCCATCGGCGATTGGCAATTGAATATTATATTTCCGGTATATTAACCCTGAAAGAAATTATTTATCGTAATTATGCGTTGTCATAAAGGCGATGATTTATTGGTTTTATACCTGTTCGACAAGATGGACTAATTCTCAAAAATAATAGATATTTTTCTTGTTTTTTTTACAAAAAATTGGTAATAATTGATATTCGGGAGAGTATTGTAAATCAATATATTATAGTGGCTTATCTAAGTTCGTATTATCGTACGTTGTAAGCGTATGATAAATATGGACTTATCTAATATTATTAGGGGACCTGATGATGCAGATTCTACAAAAATTGTTAAAATTCAATGTTATTGTACTGTCATTATTGTTCATTTCCTTTACTGACAGAGATCTTTGCTTGAACAACTTGGTATTCTCAAGGTAACGCTGAATTTTACTAATACAACAAATTGGTTTGATGCAGCAAGCGGAGGAAATCCGCTCGGCAAGTACAGCCGTATTTACTTCTGGAAATGACAATTTTGTGGTTCAAGGAAGCAATAACTTAACAATCAGTGCCTCTGTTACTGTCAATAATATCACTATTAATACATCTGGAACCATCACGCAATCTGGATTTGATCTGAATTTGAATGGAACCCTAACTGTTACACAGGGGGCTGTAAACATGGGAAGCAATTACGTTTCTGGTGTTTCCGTAGATGTTAACGGTGCAAGTGGGACTTTTAACGCTGGCTCTTCCACTAATCATCAATTCTTCATCATACAATCTGCAGGAACTTTTAACTCAGGCACTTCGAGTATTCAACTGACTAATAGGGAATGCGACAGTAATTAAATAGAAAGTCTGGCGGTACATTTACTGGTGCCAGCGCAACCTTTAATTTTGTTCCTTTATACAATTAGGAACTACATCATCAACTTTAACTATTACATCAAATGACTCTATCACTTTTGGTCATGTGATTCATGATGGTATTAGAATTACTGGTTCTGAAGATACGACGGCATCATAGTTTTTTCTCTGGTGTGCACATATAATATCAATCATAGCACACGAGGAAAGGTCGGGCTTCGGGAATTTCTGGTACTTTGAACTATAATGATGGAATCGACGCTAACCTATAATGCGAGTACGATTTCATTTATAGTTGATGCCGAGGAATGGCCCTCAAGTGGAAGCCCGGCTGAAGTGAAATTAAATGGAGGGATAACAACCTTCGGCGAGACAAGATCACTTGCTGATTTAACCATAGATGGTGGAAATTTTACCATTAGTGCGGCTGGGACGCTCACGGTAACGGGTACAGCAACGCTGAGAAACAATACCTTCACTAACAGTGGTTCATTAACCGTTAGCGGTACATTAGATATGAATGGTGGTACATTTACAGATGGTGGAACCCCTACCTATAGCGGTGATGCTGCTACACTCAAGTATAGTGCATCAATTGCTCAGGAAACTGATGATGAATGGCCCGGCGTCGGTACAAATGTACCAAATGTAGTCATTTCTAATACGAATGATATTACGATAAGGGGTAGCGACCCTAAAACCGCAACTAATTTAACTTTATCTTCCGGTGAATTAAAAACTTCAGGAACATTATTTGTTACCGGTAATGTTACGGCGAGCACTGGAAAATTTGGTACCACTGATGGCGGAACGTTAAGTGTGTCAGGACTTGATAATCAAATTGTCGCTTCTGGAAACCTTGAATTAGACAATTTGACAATCTCCTCAACCGCTGGGGAGTTAAGCGGAATTACGGTTAATGATGCCTTAACCGTAAGCAATAGCTCAGGGTAGTGTTAAATTAGAAGGTAGTGTAACCATTGCCAGCGGATGTTCTTTGACTGTATCAAGTAGTGGCTTATTAAATCTGAATGGAAAGACACTTACGATAAATGGTTCAGGGACAACACTATATGTTGCCGGTACATTGGAGACCGGGGGGTCTTATTCTAGTTCCCGTTGAATAAATTTCTGGTATATAATCTGGCCGGAAGAGTTGAATATTCGGGGAATAATGCAGAAACAATGTATGGTTTATCATTTACAGATCTGACTATAAATAATAAAAGTGAGATGGTGTAACAGTCTCATCGGGTACTTCTCCTTCTGTTTCTGGTAACTTTGTACTCTACTGATGGGGTGCTGAAAACATCGAATGGTACATTTACAATTTCATCAGCTGGAACTGATATTCCACTTCCGGAGCACTACCAGTTATATTGATGGTCCTGTAACCCTGCAAATAGTTACTGGCACAGAGGAGAGAGTCCTTCCAATTGGTAAAAATGGCGTTGTACGTCAGATTGGTATCACACCAACAGAAACCAGCACCAGCTATACAACCGAATTTTTTGATTCTGATCCCCAACAAGCCTATGGTTCTCAAACCGGTACGAATGTTGCGGTAGTATCAATTTTAAATTACTGGACAGTGACAGGAAGCACAGTGCAACGGTGAAACTATATTGGATAGTCCTTCAGATGGTGTTCAGGCACCAAGTTCTCTATTGGTAACAAATTGGACAGGAAGTAGTCCTGGGATTGAAGTGATACCGGTACTGCTGACAATGTCTCGGGTACTACTCCGGGAACGGTCACCTCTTCTGCCACATTCTCTAGTTATGGTCCTTTTGCACTCGGTTCATCAGCAGGAGACAATTCACTGCCGGTTAGCCTCAGTCTCTTTCAAAGCCGAGCCTTCCATGGGTGGTGTCTCACTCTCCTGGAGTACCGAATCAGAAGTCGAGAACCAGGGTTTTAACGTCTATCGTCGGATGGCCAAAGATAAAAGTGAATGGCAATTATTGACGGCGGCAATGATTCCTGGCCAGGGAAACAGCGCTGAAAGAGCCGATTATGACTATTATGATAAAAGTGTTGCTGCCGGTCAATCCTACGAATATATGCTTGAATCAGTCTCCTATGCCGGTGTGAGGATTCAGGAAAAAATAGTTGAAGTGGATGTCCCGATGCCAACCGAATATACCTTGCTTGGCAATTATCCGAATCCCTTTAACCCAACCACCCGGATTGGATTTCGTGTCCCGGAAACGGCAGAAATTACCCTGAAGATTTACGGGATTCAAGGGAACCTGGTGCGTGAGTTGGCGTTGAACGAATCATATGAAGCGGGTGAACATTATTTAACCTGGGACGGAACGGATAAAAATGGACAATCCGTAGCCAGTGGGATGTATATCTATATGATCTCGGCCAGGGATTTTAAACAGACGGCCAAGATGTTGTTGGTGAAGTAGAAAATAGTAATTAGGAATTGGTAATTTGGGATTGGGAGCATTCTCTGGGATTTCTTAGGTTCTAAATTCAATAGGCTTCTTTTCCGTACAATGAAATTAGAAATACAACGAAATATTAAACATTTTGTAATATATTCCGATTATGTCTAACGGGACAATCTTTGTCCCGTTATTTTTAGCTCAAAAATAGGGAGGGTATGCTGGTTTAATTGTTACAGTGAGATTAAATATATATTTCTTAATTCAAAGATGGATTTTTATTTACGTCTCTCCATCTCTGCATGAGAAATGTATATTGTAACTAAACTGGTAGTTAACAATTTTAAGCGGTCTTGAATATCCGATGATGAAACATTATCTATCCCTAATTTTTGTGACATTATTTTTTATCCTGCCTTTTAAAGTGCTGGCTGATGACCATGTTGCGGTCAATACTCAATCGTCAAAATCAGTCGTCCTTACCATTTCATTCCCCAAAGCAGAGTTGCAAAGCTTCACTAAAAGCGGGGTAAATAATTCTGAACAATTTCTTTCAATGAAAGGTTTACCCTTCCTGCAGGAAGAAGGCTACCCACGTGTTCCCTATCTGAATAAGATGCTTTCACTTCCGGCCAGTGCAGTTTCATATAAAATTTTAGAGATCACCTCTTCAACAGTTACCTTTGACCATTATGCCCTTAATGTTAATCGGGTTGACGGGCAGCCTGTTACTGAAAATACAGTCATAAGAAACAAAAACAGGGTTGAAGTTGGGTCCCATGGATTATTCCGCGATGTACCGATTTTTTCCCTTACAGTTTTTCCGGTACAGGTAGATCCTTCAGGGAAATCGGCAGAAGTGATTACATCTATAAAGATCGAGTTTACGGGAACAGGTGGCGTCACAACTGGCAATTATATCACTTCAACTTTTTCCCAGAAAGAAAAATCTGTCCTCAACAAACTTTTTGTAAACGGTGATTTTATTAACTACACCCTGGCCGATCCCCTGGTCAAGGCAGCTGATCATTATTGGCCCTACAAAGAAAATCAATATAAGATTCTGGTTAATCAAACCGGACTCTATAAAATTACCCATACAGATCTCCTTGATGCTAAAGTTCCTGTTGAACAATTTGACACCAGAAAATTGCGACTTGTGAATAAAGGCAAAGAGATACCTATCTATTTTAAAGGCGGCGAGGATGGCCGTTTTGATCCCGGGGATTATTTTGAGTTCTGGGGAGAAAAAAATGAAAAAACATTTTTAAATCAATACCCGGATGTTTATCAGGATCCGTTTACGGATATTAATGTTTACTGGCTGGGGACTTCTGCAAGCAGTGGTCTGCGCATGGCTGAAGAAAGTGGCGCTCTGACAGTGACCAATCCGTCTCAATATATTGTACCCTTTGCATATACAGAAAAACTGCATTTTGAAGAAGATAACTCCTTTATCCGCTTTGGCCAGACAAATACGGATAATTTGAGTCATACCATTGACCATTGGTTTTTTGACCGTGGGGTTACAGCGCAGGAAAAAAGACCCTATAAGGCATTTCTCCCCTGGCCCTATACAAAAATAAGTACCCGCTCTGTTTTTGTAAAAACAATGATGCGTGGACTGTCATTTGCAGAAAAAGGTAAACTTCCTTTAACCCATCGGGTTGAAGTCTGGCTTAATACAAAGCCTGTCGCGAACTCCGGTGAATGGGTAAACCAGGAGGCTCATGTCATAACGAATGAGGGAAGCACAGGGCTATCTCAGTCGGATCTTTCACATGGCGACAATGAGCTTTTTATTGAAATGGATCAGACCGGCGTTTTAGATGTTGCGCTGCTGAACTGGTTTGATATCTCCTATGAACGTCAATACCGGGCCCACGAAAATTTTATCCGCTTTAGAAAGCAGAAAAATGTGCCGGAAGATTTTGTCTTACAATTTGAGGTGAATGGATTTAATAATAAGGATATAGAGGTCTATAAACTTGGTGTCAGTAAAATAGTCAACGGTCGTCTTGACTATTATAGTGATGATGATAATTTTTCTTCCTACCGGATCTCTTTCCAGGACCATATTTTCTATCCGGATTTGGAATATATTGCCTATAACCCCGGATCAAAAGAAAAAACCTTTGGATATTGTGGCGGATGAACCCTGGTTGCCTGAAACAGTCAATACCTCACTTTTAGATCCCAATAATAGGGTTGACTATCTCATCGTTACCCACGACCTGTTTTATGAAAGTTCTCTTTCATTGAAGGATTACCGCGAAGGCTCTGGCTTAAACGTGGCAGTGGTTAAAGTTGAAGATATTTATGATGAATTTAATTATGGCATTAAGTCCCCTATCGCTATTCGTGATTTTCTTAGGCATGCTTATGCCAATTGGGGCCTGCTTTATGTCAATCTGATGGGTGATGCCTCTTACACTTACCGCAATGCTAACGCAGATTTTGTACCTACATTTTTATTTGATACTGAAAAATATGGTGCTGCAGCCAGTGACCACCAATATGCATTGGTTTCAGGAGATGACCGTACCCCCGATTTAGTTATTGGGCGTTGGCCCATTAGTACCAATGCTGAATTTGAGGCCTATTTTAACAAACTGAAGGCCTATGAGGATCCGGCAAATATTGGTGAATGGCGGAACCGTGGGTTGTTTATAAGCGGTAATGATGCGAGTACCTATGAGCAATTTACCGGTGCACCAGCCTTTAGAGCACAAAACCAGCGTCTGATTAATATGAATACTCCTGATGGCTATTTTACCAGAAAATTAAATACAGTCCGGGATTCATCAATTCCCGGAGGTGATCCTAATTTTGGTTCTACCCCAACCTTAACAGATTATATTGATGAAGGGGTTTCATTAATAAATTTTCTTGGGCATGGCGGTGGTGGAATATGGGCTGATGTGGGATTATTTCAGACAGATGATATTGACCGTTTGAATAATGGTAGCCGCTTACCTTTTATAAAAAGTATGACTTGTTTCACCGGTGCATTTGAAAGTGCCAGTATAAAAGGTATAGCAGAGGAACTCGTTATTGCAGAGGATAAGGGTGCAATTGGTGCATTTGCGGCTTCTGGAGTCGGCTGGTTGCATAATGATTTTGCTGTTGGCTGGACGCTAACTAATTTCCTCCTAGAGCAGGATCTTACCGTTGGGGAGGCCGTCCTCTATACAAAATTATTCTATCTGAATAATAATCTCTATGTTACAGAGGCTTATGATGCGACTGTCCCAAGTTATTATAATCTGAAGAACTCAATGGTGAATCATTACAATTTACTGGGTGATCCCTATGTAAAGATCAATGTACCTCATGAAAACCTTCAGGTTAGGGTCGATAATACCATTCCTTCTCTGGGTGATACCATATCCGTTACCATCTCCGCCCCTTTTGTATCAGGAAGTGGCAGGATTGAACTGACCAATGAGAAACAGGAACCCCTGGATGAAACCTACTTCGTTATATCGAATAGCCAGGCAGAAGCAACCTTTATCATCCCACAAGAACTCAAGGATCAACGGGGTTTTATAAAAGCCCATGCTATAAATTCTGCCGGTGATTTAGACGGCCGGGGGCTTGCCCGGATTGCCATCAACAAGTCGCTGCTTGATTCATTGGTTATCTCGCCTGAAAATCCCTTTGTCGGTGATCAGGTTAGTTTCTCTGCTCATATCACTTCTCCTGTAAAAATACAGCGTGTGAGGATCAAAAATTTACGCGGTCCGACCGGAAAATATTTAACCAGGGAGTTAGTGGAAGACAGTGAAAATGTATGGCGTACCCCAGAGTCCATCGGTCCCTACATTTCTGCTGATACGATCTATTTCGATGTCCAGGTCGATGATACAGCGGATGCAACCTACCTCAGTCGACGACATCTGTTAATCATACGAGATCCACGTCCCGACCTGAGGATTATGGCTCAAAGTTATGGATTTGGGGGTACGGAAAAAATTGATTTATCTCTGACAGTAGAGAATAATTCAGATTCGCTTTTGTCCAATGTTATGATAGGGTTATACCTGGATTCGCTTAGTAGCCAGAATCCACCCTTTACGGTACAGAACGTTAATTTAAATTCTCGTGAGATTAAAAAGATTACTTTCCCGATAGATCCCTCTGAATTTAAGGTTGGCAGAAAATTCCATACTGTGGTAGATGCAGATTTTGCCATCGAAGAGCGACATGAAACCAATAATTTTGCGATGATCTATTCTCCGGAACACTTATTTAATTTGGCAAAAAATATTGGTTCTTCTACCGATGGTGTGTCCAATGATACCATCGTTCTTAACAATTCAACGCGTTATCATTTACCAGCACAAAGTATATCTGCCTCAACTGTATTGGAATATGCAGCTGAAACAAACCGCTCTCTCTTTGATTCTGACTTACAACCCGGTCTGACCTATGTTCAGGCCCCCAGTCAAACGGAACCAATGGGTGTTTCTTTGTCGTTTAGAAATCCGGCAACAGTACAGAATGAAGATGCTTATCTTGAATTTGAGGTAGATACCAGCCTATATGAGCCGGTGTTTCTTGAAAATGTATTCATTTGTCGGTATATACCAAATTTGAATCGCTGGTTAGCTGTCAATACGGTTCTATCCGGAAACAGTTATACGGCTTCTATTTCAGAGAATGGTTTATTTGCGTTGTTTAATGTGTCGGATTCCAAAGAACCGGTTATAGAAATTACAATCAACGGAAGAATTTTGCATAATGATATGCTGGTTCCGCAAAATCCCAGCGTTGCCTTTATTATCCAGGACGAGAATGGGGTAGATATCTCTTCAGGATTTAATGTCTATATTGATGATGAATTGTTGTCAGAAGAGGATTTAAATGTACCCGATTCTGTTCAGAATGCTAATGCCATCTCACTCGTTGCCAAACCGGATTTAACTTCTGGTAATCATAATCTTAGAGTTGAAGTATCCGATGCATTTGGTAATCGCACTGAAAAAATATTCGATTTCCAGGTTGCCAATGGTTTTGATATTAAGATCTATGGAAATTATCCCAACCCTTTTAAAGAGATGACTATATTTTCATTTCAAATTGTTGCCAATGATATTCTGGATAAATTTACAATTTCAATTTACACGGTATCAGGACGAAAGATAAGAGAAATTACCAGGCCCCAGGGGGCTGATGAGATTTGGGATCCAGGGTATCACGAAATTGAATGGGATGGTCGTGATCAGGATGGTGCATTTGTTGCCAATGGGGTCTATTTTGCATTAGTACGGGCTGATTTTAAAGGAAAATCGTTCGAACAAACGATGAAAGTGGCAAGGTTGAGATGAAAGTATTTGTTATTATATCCTCTCTGCTCTTTCTTGCCAATGTTTTTGCGCAGGAGACATCAGAGGATACCAAATATGGCGGCGAATTTCTTAATATTGGGATCGGGGCCAGGGCCCTGGCTTTAGGCAGTGCTTATACAGCTGAGGCCGATGATGGATCTGGCTTTTACTGGAATCCTGCCGGGACAGCCTTTTTATCCCGTCCGCAGGCTTCTGCCATGTATGCGGAGATGTTCAATTCTTTGGAAAATCATAGTTTCGCCAGTATTGCTTTACCTATATTTGGTAACACGGTCCTTGCCGCGAGTTGGATACGGCTTGCTGTCGATGACATTCCTTTTTTTGATGATAATAATTTGTATAATTTTACACGTCCGGAACGCTATGCAAATCCCGATACGGATGGCCTAACCGCGCCATCTTCCGGTTCATTTAGTTTTACCAATAATGCCTATTTTATTACCGTTTCAAAGTTAACCCGTTGGAATGTGGATATGGGTTGGCAGTATTTTGATATTCCAATTGATTTTGGTTACGGTGTAAATTTCAAAATGATCAATACCAACCTCTATGACAGATCGGGATCCGGACTAGGATTGGACGCCGGTGTTCGTCTTAAAATGGGGCTGAATAATCTGTTTGCAGATGATAATTTTGGATACTTTGGCCTCGGCTTGGGTGTCTTTGATATCTTTGATACCAGTATTACCTGGGATACAGATTCGAAACAAAAAGATAAAATTGAACGCATGTGGCGTTTTGGCTTTTCATTTATGCAGCCACTCAATTTTATGAGCAGCCAGTTGTTTTTACTCTACGATGTAGATACCAAATACGGTGGAAATTGGCATCTGGGAAGTGAGATATTGTATGAATCCATGTTTGCGGTCCGGGTTGGAAGTAATGATGGTCATTTTACAGCCGGAGCGGGTGTGATGTATTGGAAAATTAAAGTCGACTATGCTTATCAACATTATGATTTAGGAAATACACATCGTGTTGGCGTTACATTTATATTTTAAAACATTAAAAATACTATTATTCACGGTCATGCTATTTATGGCCGCTTGTGATAATGCAGGTGAACCAATTGTGCCTGATCCGGAAAATGTGTACATGGTCCACCATACTTCGGTTGAGGATACATTAGCCCAGGAACGGGGTATTGATGCTGTTTGGGAAAATGACGGTATTTTCCTGGCCTGGTATGATTTAAACGACCGAAATATCCAACAATATAATGTTTATCGACGACGGGATGATGAATCATACTTTAGAATAATTAAAAGAATTGTTCTTGAGCAGGTCTCTGCAGGAAAAGATACGACCTATGTGGATGATAATGCAGATCAGGGTTTGGATTTGAATGTTTATTATCATTATTTTGTAACAGCCACAAATTCTCAGGACGAAGAGAGTGGCGCAGGCGATACATTAAAGTACATGTTGCTAAGTAAGCCTGAAACCCGTCAACCTGATGGTCAAACATATGAAAGCGTGCTTGATACGTTACCGATACTTAAGTGGGATTTTGTGGAAGTCCCAAACTTTTATATCCTGAGAATTGAAAATAATTTTGGACACCTTCATTATATTGGTGTCTTTCAGGTTGAAAATTATTTTGAGTCTCAAATTTTAGATCTGAAGACAATATCAAATTTTCCTAAGTTTCTGCCCGGAACATACAAATGGCGAATAGATACAATTGGCCCCAATGAGGATAACAGTGGATCAGAATCTGTATGGAAAACATTTATAATTGAATAATTCAGGAGTCAAATGAAAAAACTTCTACCGTTAATTTTTATCTTCATATTGATTTCAATCTCTTTTGCCCAGGATTCACAAACATCAATCCAATACGGTGACCGTCCGGCCCAATATATCCTTGGTGGTGCAGATATCTTGTTGATAAATGTAAATTTATGGGGTCATGTTCAACGTCCTGGTATCTACAGTATTCCCAGCGCCTATGGATTAATTGATTTAATCTCATCGGCTGGGGGCCCTTTAGCGACTGCCCGTCTAAGTGATGTACGTATCATTCGCACCAATCAACAGGTGATCAATGTTGATGTGGAAAAATTTATCAAAACCGGTAACAGTGAACTCTTACCACTTCTGCAGCCGGGTGATACGATCATTGTATCAGGAAGCGCTTATGATGTTTTTACCCGATTTATTGGAATTGTCAGAGATATAGCGATCATCGTTAATGCCATTTATTTGATAAGTCTTATAAATTAACCACCTGTAAAGAGAATATATTCAATTTCTTATAATATTTTTAAAGACATCCCTAAACGGGCCGATACTTTCTTAGTACATCAATAATTTTTTATTAAGGCGATTTCTTTGTATCTTCTCAAATTAGTGTTTGGAAGATATTGATTAACTGGATTATATAATCTGCACCTTAGTAGAAAATTATATAATCTTGAATTTATTTCTCTGCGTCTTTGCGTCTCTGCGAGAGAAAAAAACAATGAATAATTTTATCTTTAAGCAAATGTAGAATAAGTTTGGTTTTATTCGTAAATTATTGATATTTTTAGAGTCCCGGTAAATATTTTTATTTGCCTCATTTTTCTTGACAAAAATAATATAAATTAATAATATTCTTGAGATTATCTAATCATTTTGGGAGGATGGGATGAAGCGGCTCGTCCCACTATTAATAATACTAATTCTTACATCACTAGCCCTTGCTCAAACCCAGACCACCGGTAGTTGGTCATTGATCGCATACACAGACAGCAAGAACCTTTGAACAGGGGCGTTTGGAGATTCAAACAAATTTGAATTTTTATACAAAATTGGGGGAATGGAGTAATATCGTTTCTGCTCCCGATGATTTTGCTGCGGTTAATTACTGGGTTGTTGCCAGCAATTTCTGGACCACCTATGGTATTGTTGATCATCTTGATATGGCTTTGGGCATTCGCTGGTATCAGGATACCAATATCAGCGAAAATGCCAATATTCCCGACGATTTATTTCTTAGTTTAAAAACCGGTTCATTTACACTGGGTACACGCCATCTCTATGGCGGTGGGCATGTTGAATTTTCGTTTTCCTCTGGCTGAAGTACCCAATTATGTTTGGGCAGAATATTCCAGTGGTAAAGTTGAATTTGGCCTGCATGGGCTCTTTATCCTATTATGTCGATCCCTATCTGCTCACCCGCAATTTTTCAGCCCATTTAAATCTGGGTTGGTATACCCATAATGATGCCGGAAAAGTCGTTGATAAGTCGTGGCAGAAAACCAGGATTTAATGCCACCAAATTACAATATGGCCTGGGGCTTGTCTATCCTGTCGGTATGATTGATCTGATGTTGGAAGTGAATGGTATCTCCTGGATTGATCAGGCTGATACGATGGTCTATGGCCGTGAAGCTTATACCTATGTCACACCGGCCATTCGGTATAAACCCTATCGCTGGATGTATGCTGATTTTGGTGTAGATATTCGGATCTCAAATAATGTAGAAGAAACCAAACCACCATGGAGACCGATATTAGATCTACCCAATTATCCTCATGGAAAGCATGGATGGCGTTAACTTTACTCTACTACCATTATCCCCAACCGAGCAAACGCCGGAAGAAATGGAACGGGATCGATTTAATAAACGGGTAGATTTTTTCCAGAATATTATTGAAGAGAGGGAACGGATCGACAATGTACAGGAAGAATTGGATCGGTTGAAACGGGAACGGGAAGAAGCGGAAAAAGAACTGGAAGAGTTAAAACAAATTCTGGAAGAAGAAGGTTAGTAATCGGGTGACGAATACGACTTCGATCGACTAAGGGCATGAGATGAGAAAACTATTTCTTCTCCTATATATTCTATATACTGCTACCGCTGTCTATGGCCAAAATCCGGCGACTACAGGAAGTATTGGGCTTTTTCACACCCAGGAAGGCCGTACCCTAATGCCCGGTCGTTGGGATTTTTATGGCAATCTTAATTTTTATACAAAATTAGGTGAGTTTCTTGGTCAAGCCCCCCCTGATTTTCAAGCGGCTAATTGGTGGATTGTGGCGGGAATACATCAATATCCTACGGCATTTTCAAGCATCTTGATGCTACTGTTGGTATCCGCGTATATCAGGATAATCATCACACCACGACAGCCAATGTCCCTGATAATGTTTTTCTCACCCTTAAAGCCGGATCCTTCAATTTTGAATATGGTCATTTTGCCGGTGCCTTCTGGGGTACCGTGCTCTTTCCTACAGCAGAGGTCAATAATTATCCCTGGGCAGACTTTTATGGGGGCGGTGTAGAATACGGGATTTTTGGTGGTATATCCTATTATAAAAACGCCTATCTCCCTGATCAGGGTCTTGGTTTTCATTTTAATATGGGGTGGTGGAATCATAATGAAAAAGGTAATGAGGTGAATATAAAGGGCGGAACGACACGTACCGCGACGGTTAACTCATCGGAGTTAAGGATTATGCTCTCCTCAACCATACCGGCTGGATTATTCAAATTCTGGCTGGAATTATGGGGTGGCCTTTATACGACAATTCCTGATAATTTTGTCTACAGTGCAGAGGATTATGCATTTCTTACCCCTTCTGTCAGTTATGCACCCTACAGTTGGATGACTTTGATTTAGGGGTTGATATCAGAGTTTCTCCGGATGAACGGCAACGCACGAGTGGTGTACCTGATTGGTCTGATCGTTTGGATTTGCCAAAAAACTACCCACCCTGGCGTGTTCAGATGGGGATTACGTTCAGTATTCTGCCGGCCGGTGCACGTGCCCAGTATGGCGGCGGTGTGTATAATGCAGAGGTTAAGCGACGCGTTGATTTTTATGAGAAGGTAATGGAAGAGAAAGAAAAAGCGGCTGATATGGAAAAAGAACTGGAAGAAATCAGAAAAGTCCGCGAAGAAGCAGATCTGGAGATTGAAAAGATAAGAGAAGTGTTGGAAGATTAATATCTACATCAAATTTAAAAATACTCATCCTTCTTAACGCAATTTGTTAAGAAGGATTTTTTTTTCCATTTTCCATGAATTACACTTACCTTGCCATGCTCTATAAAAAGAAGTAAATTATATGCTATTCTGAAAAGAAAATTAAGAACAAAGATATCCCGATAATATTATCGATATCCTTTAAATGTGTTGGGATTAAATCGTCCATGATTTAAAAGGAAAAAAGACATAAAGTAGTTTTTAGCGGGCTAAGAATCTCACTATTTGTTCAAAAATCATGAGAGAATCTTTATCAATTGGGTGATGATATAACGAAAACTGTTCGATGTTGCTTTTTTTCTTTTTTAATAATTTGTGAAATTCGTGGATAAACGGAGGAAAGATGAACTCTGAAATTAAAGATCGTGTAGATAGTGTGCGAGAAAAGTTAATAAATCTACGGAGTTTTCTTTGACCTTGATAAAAAACGAAAAGAAATAGCAGAGATTGAAAAAAAAACCCAGGAACAAGGATTTTGGGATAATAATGAGGAAGCCCAGCGGGTTTTAAAGGAAATTAATGACCGTAAAACCTGGGTGGATAGTTGGGATTCCCAAAATGCTCAACTTGAAGAAATTGAACTTCTTATCGAACTCCAGCAGGAGGATCCTTCAGAAGATTTAGAACCAGAGATTCAACTGAATTTAGCCAAACTTGAAAAAGAGGTTGAGGATCTGGAGTTTAGACGAATGTTTATTGGTAAAATGGCAAAACGAAATGCCATTCTGACTATCCATCCGGGTGCCGGTGGCACAGAATCTCAAGATTGGGCAGAAATGCTTATGCGCATGTATTTGCGTTATTGCGAAAATGCTGGTTTTAAATCCGAAATAATGGATATCCAAAGTGGGGATGAGGCGGGAATAAAGAGTGTGACAATAGAAGTTGTTGGTGATTTTGCCTATGGCTATTTGCAGGCAGAAGCAGGGGTCCATCGCTTGGTCAGAATATCACCTTTTGATGCAAATAAAAGACGCCACACCTCCTTTGCTTCCGTATTTGTCTTACCTGAAATTGATGATAAGATTGATATTGAAATCAATCCCGCTGATTTAAAAATTGATACTTATCGGGCCAGTGGTGCCGGAGGGCAGCATGTAAATAAAACAGATTCTGCCATAAGGATTACACATTTACCAAGTGGAACAGTTGTCCAATGTCAAAATGAACGCTCACAACATAAAAATAAAGCAAATGCTATGAAAATTCTTGCCGCCCGACTCTATAAATTAAAAGAGGAAGAACAGCGAAAAGAAAAAAAGAAAATGGAAGAACAAAAGAAAGATATTTCCTGGGGAAGCCAAATCCGTTCTTATATTTTTCATCCATATAATCTGGTAAAAGATCATCGCACCGATTATGAAACCAGTAATACACAAGCTGTTATGGATGGGAATCTGGATCCTTTTATTAAAGAGTTTCTCGTCCGCCAGTAAATACCATTGTCGATGAACAGGAGTATGTTAGTGGAAGATTTAAATCAAATAATGATTCTCCGTAGGGAAAAGTTGAACACATTAGCCGATATGGAGGTGAATCCCTATACCTATATTTTTAATCAAAACGATCTTTCATACAGATATATTAGAAAACTTCTCAGAAAATTGAAGAAAAAACAGTATCAATTGCCGGACGAATGATGTCTGTTCGGCTGATGGGTAAAGCAGCCTTTTTTCATTTACAGGATCGTGCAGGAAAAATTCAGGTATATATAAGAAAAGACCAGGTAGATGGAAATGGATTTGATCTATTTAAATTGCTGGATATCGGTGATTTGGTTGGGGTTGAAGGAAAGGTTTTTAAAACCCGAACCGGTGAAATGTCTGTTTTGGCTGAAAAATTTCAACTTTTATCAAAATCATTGCGACCTCTACCCATTGTAAAAGAAAAAATTGAAGAGGATGAGAAAAAAGTATTCGATCAATTTGCTGATGTTGAATTACGTTATCGACAGCGCTATGTAGATTTAATTGTAAATCCTGAAGTAAGTGATGTATTTATTACGAGAAGTAAAATTATTACGTCAATCCGCTCGTTTCTAAATAAACATGAATTTCTTGAAGTAGAAACACCCATTCTGCAACCCATTTATGGTGGTGCGGCGGCAAGGCCATTTGTTACCCATCATAACACATTGGATATTGATCTTTATCTGCGCATTGCAAATGAACTCTATCTAAAACGTTTAATTGTCGGCGGTATGGAACGGGTTTATGAGTTTGCAAAAGATTTTCGTAATGAAGGAATAGATCGTTTTCACAATCCTGAATTTACACAGGTCGAATTATATATTGCATATAAAGACTATATCTGGCTGATGGAATTTGTGGAAGAGATGATCAATTTTGTTGTTAAGGAAGTGAAGGGTACCACAAAGATTATGTATCAGGGACATGAGATTGATCTTTCTGCCCCCTGGCCGAGATTATCCATGTATGACGCCATTGAAGAATATACCGGAATCGATATAAGTGATATGGATGAATCAACTCTAAGAGAAACGGTAAAAAAGTTAGATGTTAAAGAAGATTCTTCCATGGGATTTGGAAAATTGGTTGATGAAATATTTGGAGATCATGTTGAACCAAAATTAATTCAACCCACCTTTATTATGGACTATCCGGTGGAGATGTCACCATTGGCAAAAAAACACCGTGATAATCCACGTCTGGTTGAACGTTTTGAACCGATCATCGGGGGTAAAGAAATTGGTAATGCCTTTAGTGAATTGAATGATCCTCTGGATCAGCGAGAACGATTTCTTGATCAAATGAAATTGAGGGATCGTGGTGATGAAGAAGCACAAGTTATTGATGAGGATTATCTTCGGGCATTAGAATATGGAATGCCGCCTACGGCCGGATTAGGGATTGGCATTGATCGGCTGGTTATGTTTCTTACAGATTCTGCCAGTATCAGAGATGTTATATTTTTTCCACAAATGAGACCAGAAGGGACGTAATAAATATGTCATTTGAATCATTTGTTGCAAAAAAATATTTTCGGGCCAAAAAAAGAACCGGATTTATTTCTATCATCACTTTTGTGTCGATTGCTGGGGTTACTATTGGTGTCACCGCTTTAATACTTGTACTCTCAGTAATGAATGGATTTGAATCGGAAGTCCGCTCCAAACTTATAGATGCGGATGCCCATATCCGACTACGTAAGTTTTATAACCAGACCATTACGGAAAAAGAAAAATTATTAAAAGTTGCCGAAAAACAACCCGAGGTCATTGGCGCCTCTCCGGTTATCAGAGAAGAGTGTATGATTAGATCGGGTTATACCCAGCGTCCTACTGCTGTAAAAGCAATCGATCTTGAATCGATTTCAAAAATTTCAAATATTCGGGAAAAAATGAAACTGGGCACACTCGATTTTAGTGAAAAAGAAATAGATGGTAAAAAATTACCGGGAATAGTTCTGGGAAGATATCTGGCAGACCGTCTCCTTGCCCTGGATATCGGTGAAGTGGTTACCTTATTTACCATCCCAAAAGAGGGTGGTATTTTTAGCCAACCAAATGTAAAACAATTTTATGTGGCAGGAATCGTTGAATTTGGTTATTACGAATATGACAGAATTTTTTCCTTCATATCTCTTGAATCTGCTCAGAAACTGTTTAATATGCCCAATGGCATTACCTGGGTCGAGATTAAGATAGAGGATTATTATAAGGCCGGTGAGGTTGCCTTACGTATTGAGGAGGAATTGGGCTATCCTTTTACGACACTAACCTGGTTTGAATTAAATAAGTCACTTTTCAGTTGGATGGAAATCGAGAAATGGGGAGCCTTTATAATTCTAAGTCTGATAATAATGGTGGCAGCTTTTAATATTATCAGTTCACTCATCATGATTGTTATGGAGAAAACCCGGGAAATAGGAATCTTAAAAAGCATGGGGGCCACTTCTAACAGTATCATGAAGATATTTATGTACGAGGGAATAGGAATCGGAATCATTGGTACGGTTTTAGGCTGTGTAATTGGGTATACGGTTGGTTTTCTGCAATTGGAGTATAAATTAGTGTCATTACCGGCTGATGTTTATATCATTGATTCACTTCCTATTGAAATGCATATGATCGATTTTGTTGCCATATCCGGCATTGCATTGATCCTATGTTTTTTAGCATCGGTTTATCCAGCCTTTAAAGCATCAAGACTATATCCAGTGGAAGCGATTCGATATGAGTAAAATTTTAAATACAACAGACTTGTGTAAAACCTATCAAACAGGACCACAAGAAGTAGAGGTCTTAAAGAATATTAATCTGGACTTGGCCACAGGAGAAATTGTTGTCATCATGGGGCCTTCAGGTGTTGGGAAAAGTACATTGCTCCATCTTGTCGGCGGCCTGGACCGACCCTCATCGGGTGAGGTATTGATAGACGGTGAGAACATCTTCGTATTAAAGGAAAAGGACCTGGCGGTATTCAGAAACAAATCAATTGGATTTGTTTTTCAATTTCATCATCTTCTTCCTGAATTCACAGCCTTAGAAAATGTTATGATCCCCGGGATGATGCATGAAGGAGATGTCCCGGCCATCAGGGATAGAGCGGAAAGTTTATTAACCGAAATTGGGCTTGCCGATCGACTGACCCATAAACCTTCAGAATTATCTGGCGGTGAACAACAACGGGTTGCGGTAGCACGGGCATTGATAAATAATCCGAAACTTGTTTTAGCCGATGAACCGACTGGAAATCTTGATAAACAGAACAGCATGGCTTTATATGAATTACTTCTGGAACTTAATAATAAATTTAATCAGACATTTATTATCGTAACTCACAATGAAATGATGGCCAGTAAGGCAGGGCGCGTTGTGGAGTTAGAAGATGGTATGATTAAATCTAATCACCACAATAAATCAGCAAAGTAGATATATTTACATTTGCTGCATATCGAAATAAAAGTAAAAAGTAAAAAGTTAAAAGGAAAAGGGAAAAGCCCGGTCAAAAAAACAATATAATTTTTTAACTTTTAACCTTTACCTTTTTACTTACAATTAGAATCCTGGATCTTTAATTATATTTCTTAAATGACCACACAACTCCAGTATATCAAGGGCATCGGTCCTAAACGAGCATCTGCGCTGGAAAAATCTGGCCTCAATACCTTAACAGATCTTCTATATTTTTTTCCCAGAAAATACATCGACCGTTCAAATATTATAACTTTATCTGAATTAAAAAAAGGTGAAGATGTTACGGTTATTGGGAAAATTGAATCGGCCAGTATTCGACGTGGTAAAAAATCTGCATTTTATCTCGTTATATCCGATGGAAAAGGATTCCTTGAGGCTGTATGGTTTAGTCATGCCCAACGCTATAAAGATATTTTTAGTGTAGGAGAATGGATATCTTTATCAGGAAAGGTGAGCTTTTATCGGGGATATCAATTGGTCCATCCAGACTATGATCGTTTAGGAGATGACGATCTTTCCGGAGTCCTCAATACGGGTAAAATTGTCCCCATATACCCGGGAAGCGATGAGTTTAAAAAAGCAGGATTAAATTCATATACATTCAGAAAAATATTTCAGTCGGTCTTTTTAACAAAATTATCGGGAATTCAAGAAATTCTTCCCCAGTCAATAATTGAAAAATATCATTTTCCTAAAAGAATAGAGGGCTTTAGGGAAATGCATACCCCAACCACATTGCCGAATCTTAAACAAAGCATTAACCGCTTTAAATATGAAGAATTCTTTTTTATCCAACTTATGCTGGCAATACAGCAAATCCATACAAAAAACGAAGTGCCTGGTTATACCTTTGATAAATCAAGCGAGCGTCTAAAAAAACTCTATTACCGGCTACCGTTTAAGATGACGGGGGCGCAAGAAAGAGTCGTTAAGGAAATTCGCAGGGATATGAAAAATCCCCACCCTATGAATAGACTTCTTCAGGGAGATGTGGGTTCGGGAAAAACGTTAGTGGCTGTGATGGCGATGCTTATCGCCATTGATAATGGATTTCAAACTGCCCTAATGGTACCAACCGAGGTTTTGGCAGAACAACATTACCTGAATATTACAAAAATATTGAAAGATCTTGCAGTTGAAATTATTTTGCTGACAAAAAGTACAAACATTGAAAAGAGAAAAGAAGTTAATCTGTTGATGCAATCCGGTAAACCGTTAATTGCGATCGGAACGCATGCTTTAATTCAGGAGAATGTAAAATTTAAAAAGCTTGGCCTTATTATTGTTGATGAACAACATCGGTTTGGCGTCGTTCAAAGAAGCCGACTGCAGGAAAAGGGTATAAGTCCGGATGTGCTAGTTATGACAGCGACACCGATTCCAAGAACATTAGCGTTAACCATATATGGTAACCTGGAGGTATCCATACTTGATGAAATGCCTGCCGGGCGAATCGCCACTCAAACCATATGGCGATTTGACAACAAAGCAAATGATATCTATGAATTTATAAATAAACATGTTAAAAACGGTGAGCAGGTATATATTGTCTATCCTCTGGTTGAAGATTCTGAGAAAATTGATCTGAAATCGGCCACAGATAGTTATGAACAGCTGAAGGAAAATGAATTTAAAGCACATTATTCAGCTCTTATTCATGGACGATTGAAATCAGATGAAAAAGAAAGAATCATGCGAGGATTTACGGAAGGGGAAATTCAAATCCTTTTTTCAACGACTGTAATCGAAGTCGGTGTTGATGTTGCCAATGCAACGGTTATGTTAATTGAACACGCGGAGCGTTTTGGGTTATCACAATTGCATCAACTTCGCGGACGGGTAGGCCGGGGAACAAAGAAATCCTACTGTATATTAAAAACTCCCAACCAGGTAGGAGAAATTGCCAGGAAACGCTTAAAAATTATGACGAGCACAACAGATGGTTTCCTCATATCGGAAGAAGATTTAAAGTTGCGCGGGTGGGGAGAGTTCTTTGGGACCCGCCAACATGGTTTACCAACTTTTCGCCTCGCCAATCCAATTTTGGATCATGAAATTCTTAAGACCTCCCGTCATGATGCTTTTATTATAATAAACGAAGATCCACATTTACGTTTACAGGAAAATAGTGATCTGAAAGTACACTTTTTAGAAAATTATGCAGAAAGGATAAATTACATCAACATCGGTTAACAAGATCAATCTTTTTCCTAAGAGAGAAACACCTCATATAATATCTTCATGTTCCTTTTTGGTTTGAGAATTGATCAGCCCTATTGATCCATATATCTTTAAAAAGCTGGCCTTAAATTTGATTTTAGTCAGAAATATGTAGAAATTTCAAGATTTGTGTCAATTTAACGAATTGCCAAGGGATAAACCCTCTTATTGAAAATTTTGGATAAAGTGATTTGAAATTAAATGAACCTCTGGTCAGTATACTTGTATTAAATTACAATGGAAAAAAATTTTTAAAAGAATGTTTTGACTCACTCTATCAGAGTGCATACCCAAATTATGAAATTGTATTGGTTGATAACAATTCTAACGATGATAGTGTTGCCTATACGCAATCTGAATATCCAAAAATTAGAATTGTGCAAACAGGGTTAAATGCGGGTTATAGCCGCGCTTATAACATTGCTTTTAAGGAAGCGGCAGGTAAATATTATATCTTACTTAATAATGATGTTGTTGTCGATAAAGACTGGTTAGAGCCGATGGTCTCAGCAGCAGAAAATGATAATAACATTGGCGCATTGCAGCCAAAGATCAGATCTCTTATCGATGATGGCTTTTTTGAATATGCTGGTGCGAGTGGCGGATTTATTGATAAGTATGGATATCCATTTCTTCGTGGTCGTATCTTTTATACAATTGAAAAAGATGATGGACAATATAATGATAATCGCTCCGTTTTCTGGACAAGTGGTGCTGCGATGTTTGTAAGAGCTGAAGCACTAAAGGTAAGTGGCAATCTCGATGAAGATTTTGTTCATCACATGGAGGAGATCGATTTATGTTGGCGCCTCCTTCTGGTCGGATATAATCTTAAAGTTATACCGGAATCTGTCATTTATCATTATGCCGGGGCGACAATAAAAGCAGATAGTTTTAAAAAATTATACTGGAATCACAGAAATGGAATAATTGCGTTGTTGAAAAATTTACAACTAAGAAATCTGGTGCGAGTAATAGGTGTGCGAATAATTCTGGATATGATTAATGTTTTTTATGCCGGATTCATTCAATTTGACTTTAAACATTCTTATTCAATTATTAAATCACATTTATGGGTTATTTTTCATCTACGTTTTATTCTGAATAAACGCAAAGAAGTTCAGTCTCTCAGAACCATTGATGATGAGGGATATAAACATCTTATCTATCCTGGGTCATTGGTGATTCAATATTTTCTAAAGGGAAGAAAAACTTTCAAAAGTTTAAAATATTAATTGATGCTATGGGGTACGTGAATGAGGATGATGCTTGAATCGGTACATATGAATGCGGTTGCAGTTCTTCAACCAGAATTTTTTAAAGATGAACGAGGTTTTTTTGTGGAAGAGTTTCGGGCGGATCAGTTTGAAGAATTAGGATTGCCACAAAAATTTGTGCAGGAAAATCATTCTGGATCGGTAAAAAATGTATTAAGAGGATTGCATTTTCAGTGGGAACCACCCATGGGGAAGCTTATGCGTGTCTTGCAAGGAAAGGCTTTTCTCGTAGCGGTGGATATCAGGAAAAATTCCCCCACTCTGGGAGAATGGTTTGGGGTGGAAGTCTCTTCAGAAGACCATAGACAATTATGGGCTCCGGCTGGTTTTGCCAGGGGATTTTGTGTGTTGTCTGATTATGCGGAGATTCAATATCTCTGTACGGGTATTTATAATTCAACATGTGAATCAGGTATTCTATGGCGTGATCCGGAAATTGGGATTAAATGGCCTGTAAAGGATCCTATCCTTTCACATAAAGATGAAGATGCACAAACTTTCAGCGAATGGCAGGAAAGTATAAATTCTAATAACTTTCAGTTTGATAAAGCGGACAATCTGAAAGTTGAATAAAATTGGTATGGTGAGTTAAACCAAATCACTCAGGTAAGGGCAAAAGATGAAAATACTATTAGCAGGTGGTGCAGGCTATATTGGCTCAAAGCTGGCGCCCCATCTCCTTGATCGGGGTTATGACGTTGATGTGGTTGACTTGTTCTGGTTTGGAGATTTTCTTCCGGATAAAGTCGTTAAAATTAAAAAAGATATTTTTGATGTAAGCAGGGATGAGGTAAATAAATATGACCAGATAATTTTTTTGGCTGGTCTTTCAAATGATCCGATGGCAGAATACTCTCCCAGTTTAAATTTTATTCATAATGCCTCTGCCCCGGCATATTTAGGTTATATTGCAAAACAGGCCGGTGTTAAAAAATTTATCTATGCGAGTTCCTGTTCTGTTTATGGTTATACAGAAAATGAACTATATGACGAAACTTCTCCAGCAGTTTCAAACTATCCATATGGTATTTCAAAATTACAAGGTGAACAGGCGGTCATCCAAATGCTAGACGATCACTTTTCTGTTATTTGTCTGAGGCAGGGAACCGTGAGCGGATACAGTCCGCGTATGAGGTTAGATCTGATTGTAAATACCATGTTTAAATGTGCCATGCTTGATGGGGAAATTACGGTACATAATCCGGCCATCTGGCGCCCCATCTTAAGTATTAATGATGCTGTTACGGCCTATGTGAGGGCAATTGAGTCCAATGAGGGAATCAATGGTGTGTTTAATGTGGCTTCAGGAAACTATACAGTAGGTGAAGTCGCGGATTTAGTGAAAACCAGTATAGAAGTCAAAATGAATAAGGAAATTAATTTAAATATCGAACATAGACAGGATTACCGTAACTATAAAGTCAGTATTGAAAAAGCCAGAAATATCCTTAGTTTTAAACCACGATATGATATCGATGGCATCGTTAATGATCTGGTGGAACATTATGACCTGTTTAGCGATTTAAAGAATGATCAATACTATAATATTGAAGTCTTTAAGTCAAAAAAAATACAATAAGACTTTCTGAAGAAATATGCTATTCTGTTCTGGGGGCATTACGAGAACCGAAACAAGTTCATTTCAATTCTCGTTCGCACCTTCATTGCATGAACCTTGAAATAAAATCGGGATGAGAGCCAGTAGTGCATTTTTTAGTATTGATTAGATACAATTGGTGATAGAGAAAAGGATTTGTATAAGATTTGAAAGTAATTGTAATAGGATCGAATGGACAACTGGGCTCTGAAATCGTGTCACAGTTTCAGCCGGATCATGAAGTAATTGGGCTTACACATTCAGATATTGAGATAGCAAATATTGATTCTGCCTCGAGAGTTCTGTCAGATCTAAAACCCGATGCCATAATAAATACGGCCGCTTATCATAATTTACCGGAATGCGAAAAACATCCGGATATTTCTTTTCAGGTCAATGCGATTGGTGCCTTAAATTTGGCAAAGGTCTGCAATGATCTTGATGCAACCCTTGTTCATTTTAGCACAGACTATGTTTTTGATGGTGCAAAGAAAAAACCCTATGTGGAAACGGATAAAGCAAATCCCTTAAATATTTATGCTCTGACTAAGTTGAATGGGGAAATACTTGTTAAGAATTATCTGAAGCGGCGCTTTATTATACGTATTTCCGGGATATATGGTCAAACTGTGTGTCGGGCAAAAGGAAAAAATTTCATCACAACAATGCAGCAGGCTGCTAAAGAGCGTGATGTGGTGAAAGTCGTTGATGATGAGATTCTAACCCCTACTCCCGTTTCGGAAATTGCATTTAATACGAAGCACCTGCTTGATACTGAAGCTTTTGGAATGTATCATATGTCCTGTGAAGATAGCTGTTCCTGGTTCGAATTTGCAGGTGTAATATTTGAAACATTAAAATTAAAGACGCCATTAATTTCCTGTCAGAGTAGCGAGTTTCCAATGACAATTAAGAGGCCTTCTTACAGTGTTCTTGAAAATAAAAAATTAAAATCTGTAGATTTGAATTATATGTCTCATTGGAAAGAGGCATTAGTAAATTATTTAAAATCTATTCAATAAAAATATCAAAGAGGAATCATTAATGGATTGGTTAAAAACAAACCGAATAACGGCAGCAGTAATCTGGGTATTCTCATTTGTCGTTTATACCCTTACCGTTGCACCCACCGTGTCATACTGGGATTGTGGTGAATTTATTGCCTGTAGTTATGGCTTAGCTGTGCCCCATCCACCGGGAGCCCCCCTGTTTTTATTGGTGGGTCGATTTTTTTCAATGATTCCTTTTGTGGAAGATATTGGGTTTCGTGTTAATCTTATTTCCGTTCTCTCCAGTGCCTTTACTATAATGTTTTTATACTTGTCAATTGTGCACCTCATCAGGGAATGGAAGGGAAAACTCGACAACCGCGAAGACTGGCAAACAGCGATATTTTCAGGTGTACTTGGATCGCTAACATTTGCATTTACCCATAGTTTTTGGTTTAATGCGGTTGAGGCGGAAGTTTATGCACCATCCATGTTTTTTACCGCTTTATTGGTTTGGTTGATTCTGGTCTGGGCTGAACGCTCTGATGAGCCAGGAAACGAGAGATATTTACTAATGATATCTTATGCTGTTGGGTTAGCAATTGGGGTCCATTTATTAAATGTTCTCGCTTTACCCTTTGTAACGCTTATTTACTACTATAAAAGATACCCTTTTAATTTAAAAACATTTATTGTAAATATTATTGTTACCATTGCCATGGTATTATTTGTTTATCCGGGTATTGTAAAATATTTGCCCCATGTGGCAGATGTTGGGGGTACATTTGGATTGGCGGTCGTTTTTATTGGACTTTTTGCCGTCGTATTCTGGGCGATTAATAATAATAAAAAAGTAGCCAGTCTCATTTCTCTTTCTGTTTTATTAATAATTATTGGCTATAGTACTTATACGATGATATATATCCGTTCCAATCTTGATCCAATGATTGATGAAAATAACCCGGAGACCATTGAGAAATTTATATCCTATCTTAACCGTGAACAGTATGGTGATCACAGTATTACAGACAGGACAAAGGTCTGGAGAGAATCACCGAATGGTAAACAATGGAAAAGCTCGAGCGAATTTTTTTGGAAATATCAGGTGGATAAAATGTATATCCGATATTTTCTCTGGCAATTTGTTGGTATGGATGAAAACGAACGAGATTGGTCCGCTAAACAATTTTTTGCTATACCATTCCTTCTCGGCCTCTTCGGCCTTTATTGGCATTTTAAGAATGACAATAAACATGCCCTTGCAGTATTAGCTCTTTTCTTTATGACAGGGTTGGCAATCGTCTTATATCTCAATCAGCCTGATCCCCAGCCCAGAGAAAGGGATTACAGTTATGTCGGCTCCTTCTTTGCCTTTTCTATCTGGATTGGGATGGGATATGCGGGGTTGATGGAGTTACTCCGGGGGAAAAAGAAGAAAAAGAAGGATGATGTTACTGACTCAGAGTCTTCTCAGGTTCTGCCAGTAACAATTTTTGTTTTACTATTAATCGCTGCACCGATCATGATGTTAGCGAAAAATTTTGATACCCATAACCGAACAGGCCGTTATATTGCCTGGGATTATTCCTATAACATGCTACAAACCTGTGCTCCGAATGGAATTCTTGTTACAAATGGCGACAATGATACTTTTCCACTCTGGTATCTACAGGAAGTGGACAGTGTGCGACGGGACGTCCGCATTGTAAATCTAAGTTTGTTAAATACAGGTTGGTATATTCAACAATTAAGGGACTTGGAACCAAAGGTACCTTTAAATATTTCTGATGCTGAGTTAACTAAGTTAGGATTAGTACCATGGAAGAGTAGGCAAATTACATTAGATGTACCAAAATCTGTTGGTGAAAACTATGTCCGTGAATATCAGCAGAATTATCGCAATCTTAGTATCTCTGCGCCGGAAAAAATAACATTTGAGGTAAAGCCCGCCTTAAATACTCAGTTTGGTCCTGTGCTTAGGATCCAGGATTATATGATATTGAGAATTCTGAATGCTAATAAATGGAAAAAGCCGATCTATTTTGCAGTTACAGTGGCGAAAAGTAATATGTTAAACGAACTTCAGCAATATATGCGAATGGATGGTCTTGCTCTGAAAATAGTACCTTTTAAAAATTGGAAAATCTCCCCGGACCATCTGGAGAGAAATCTGACCGATGTATATAAATACCGGGGATTGCAGGATCCATCAGTCTATTATGATAAAAATATTGAAGGTTTGCTGCAAAACTACCGCACAGCCTATCTGCAAGTAATAGAATATCATGCCCGAGAAGGTAATACTGAGAAAATGAAATTTTTGATGGATGATATGGAGAAAAATATCCCATCAGATGTCATCCCCTGGACAAATCGCTATTTGCGTCTAATTCGAGATTCTTATGCATTAACTACCGGGCAGATGAGTGTGGATAGTCTTTTAGCAAACCAATATGCCGAAAATGACCTGCAGGTAGTCGCAGAGAATTTATACCGCCTGCGTTTGTTGGATGATGCTGAAAAATTATTTGAGTCAATCTATGAATCCAACCCTAATAATGTCCACTCATTAAGTATGTTAATTGATATCTTTGACAGACTCAAAAAATATGATAAAGGGGTGGAATATTTGAATAATTGGCTCAAAGATCATCCAACTGATCCACAGGCCAAGCAAAAGTTGTCCTATTTTGAAAGTAAGGCAGAAAATCTCAAAGAATGAAACCTGTCAGAACAGTACTAAAAGCGGTAATATCAATCGGCTTGCTCGCGTATTTGATTTATATTGCAGATCCTGAAAAAATCCTTCAGGTTCTCAATAAAATATGGTTTGAGGGTGGACTGATTTATCTGACTCTAGCCGCTTTACTATTTATAATTTCACTACTCGTTCTTTCATGGCGTTGGCAGATTCTTGTTCGCGGTTATGGTATTAATATCCCCACTTCCTCTCTCTTTAAATACTATCTTATTGGGTTGTTTTTTAATAATTTTTTGCCAACAGGTATCGGTGGCGATGTTTTACGCATTTACAACTTACTCAAGGATACCGGTGAAAGAACAATTAGTTTTGCCTCTGTTATATCCGAACGCTTGTTAGGAATAACCAGTACATTGATCCTGGCTATTATTTCCATAATTATTTTACAGGACAAATTTGAAAGCAATCTTTTATTATATATGACTTTATTCCTAATGGCAGCGGTAATAGTTTTTTTTGGAATAGCATTCTCTAAAAGACTTGAAAAACCCATCGAGATGGTTTGCAACAAGATCTCAATTCTTAGATTAGGGGAACGTATTCAAAAATTCCTAGATGCTATCCGTTTCTATTCTAACTCTAAATTTATTTATGTGAAAATCTTATTTGTATCTTTAATAAGCCAAACCCTTATTATCACCAAAACGTATCTTCTTGCTAAAGCATTAGGTATAGATGTTGCTTACGGATATTTGTTTTTAGTCGTTCCGATTACATTCCTACTTATGATGGTACCGTCAATTAACGGAATTGGATTCCGCGATGGTGGGTATGTTGTGTTACTTGCCTACGTTGGCATAAGCAAGGCTGAAGCACTTTCGTTGTCATTCCTTACTTTGTTGATTCCTATGCTTATATCAATCGCAGGTGGAATTCTTTTTATGATGCAGAAAAAGGCATTACGTGAGGAGGAGGTGAAAATTGTTGAAGAAAGTTTTTAATAAAAAAGTATTCTTGTTTATAGCAGCATTGGCCATATTAGCCTGTGATTACAAACCAACCAGTTTTGGCAGTTTTCAAAAAATTGTTGTTTTTGCTGATTCCTCACTTTTTATGGCCGTCCAAACCGAACTGGAACAGACCTTCGATCAGTATATCTATACACCCCATACCGAGCGGAGTTTTTATCTCGACCTCCAGCCTTTAAGCGCATTTGAGACGTATAAAACCAGAAGAAATTTGATGTTTATCGGGCTTCTGGATGGTGATGACGAAGTCTCGAAATTTATAACTGAATCATTCTCACCACAACTCAAAGAGTCAATCCGTGATAACCAGACCTTTGAAATTTTCAGACCTAATTTGTTCTCAACTGATCAAGTGGTCATGTTTCTTCCCGCAAAAGATATTTCATCTCTTGAAGCCAATTTGACAAACCAGGGTGAATTTATATTCAAACAGCTGAATAAATTATATTTTGAACAGCTGGAAAAAGCGATGTTTTTAAAGGGTGAACAATTGATGCTTGAAGATTACCTGGCTGAAGAATTCGGTTGGAAAATGCGTATCCAGCATGACTATGAATTGGTCAAAGAGGATAAAAGTGGCGATTTTGCCTGGTTTCGAAGACTAAATCCGGACCGGTCATTATTTCTACATCGTTTTCAGGCCCAGGAATTTAATGAGGAGGGAGAGTGGCTTTTTAATCTACGTGATAGTATAACAACTGCTATTTTTGAAGGTGACAGCATTGATAGGGTCGATACGATAGTGCAAAATGTTGAATTTGGGGGCAAATCGGCTTTAAAACTGACAGGTGTTTGGCAAAATAGCAAGCATCTCATTGGTGGTCCTTTTAGAACCTATGCATTTTATGATGAGGAGAGTAAATATATTTATATAATTGACATATCTGTTACAGCTCCTGGTCAGTTAAAGAAGCAATTCTTAGATCAACTTGAGGTCATGGCAAATTCCATTACCCTGGTTAAAAGCTGATCATCATGTAGCATGGAAAATTTATTTACTGTTATTGTACTTACTACGACAAGTGTGATACTTTTTTCAATGTATTATCTATTTAGAGGTCTGCGCAGAAAATATGAAAAACGACGGATCGAAGAGAGGATTTGGAACAAAACCTACGAAGATGAAAAAGCATATATTAGAAATTATTTACGGATATTACTTGGTAAATTAAAATTAGGTGAATTAAGTTGGATATTAATATCTTCTCGTCTATATCCGCATGATAAATTAGAGATAACAATTAATCCGCCAGATGGTAGCCTGCTTGTAAAAACCAGGTTTCGACAATTAACTGAGGCAGAACTTGAGATTCTAAAAAAGATTGGGGTTATAAGTACGCAATATGGAGCAGAAATCAATTCTCTCTATCTGCCCATTAATACAAAAATTGTAACCGATATTATCTATTATTGTTTTGAGAAAATAGGTAAACAGGGTAGAGCAAGAAACATAAAGATCAGTACTTCAGGAGGATAAACAGTATGGCCAAAGTTGGAATATTATTAGGGAGTAAATCAGATTTAAAATATTGGGATGAGTCAAAAAAGTATCTGGATTATTTTAATATTACGGCTGATCTGGAAATCTTATCTGCACATAGAACGCCAGAAAAAGTTGCCGCATTTTCAGAAGGAGCACGAAAAAATGGTTATCAGGTTATTATTGCCGGTGCGGGAATGGCTGCGCATTTAGCTGGAGCAGTTGCCGCACATACAGACCTCCCTGTTCTAGGCGTCCCGCTTCCGGGTGGAATTATGGATGGGGTAGATGCCCTGCTTTCTACCGTTCAGATGCCAGCAGGAGTACCCGTAGCAACATTTGCAGTTGGGACTGCAGGATTTAGAAATGCTTGTGTCTTCTGTGCTCAGATCTTATCACTTCATGACGTGGAAATAAAATCAAAATTAGAGAAGTTCAAGATTCAAGGCTCGAAGATTTGATCTAAATAAAAGAAAAATTGCTTTTCAATTTCGTGTTTCTTTAACTTACCTTTCTAATCCGTTCAGAATATCACAATAATTGATAGAGAATTACCTTGTTCAATTATCAGATATTTTTTTTATCGGGAAATTAATTGAGCCGTTAACTAATTGAAGATTTTCCTGAAGAAAATCAAAAAACACATTTTTTCTATTAAAATTATCTGATATTCTTCGTATATTTCTCTTCCCACGAAAATAATTAAATTTTGATGGGAAAAACTTTGAAAATATATCAAATTATTATATAATGTCAGAAAAGACTAAAATCCTAATAACCGGATCAAACGGGCTTTTGGGGCAATCTCTTGTAAGACGATTTGCCCACGATTTTGATGTATATGGATGTGATTTATCTAAAGAAGATTTCAATGCGGAAAAAACACTTACTCAATACGATCAATTAGATTTGACTAAACGGCAGGGTGTTCAGGATTATTTTAATATGAATAAACCTGACATAATAATTAACTCGGCAGCATTTACCAATGTTGATTTAAGCGAAGAACAACGTGACAAGTGTTGGGCAGTAAATGTAAAGAGTGTGGAACTACTTTTAGAAGCAGTTAATAATTTTTCACCAATATTTGTCCAAGTATCTACAGATTACGTATTTAATGGTAATTCCGGTATGTATAAAGAAAGTGATGATACAGATCCGGTTTCGTATTATGGGCATACTAAGTTGGCTGCAGAAAAGTTAATACATAACTGTGGATTAAACTATATAATTGCGAGATCTCAGGTTCTTTATGGATGGGGAAAAAATATACGGAACAATTTTTTAACCTGGGTCATTCAACAGTTAAGTACGAGGAACAAAATTCGAATCGTTAATGACCAGAGGGGAAATCCAACCAATATTGATGATCTTTCGGAAGCCATTCATCGGTTACTTGTAAAGCGGGAATATGGTTTGTTTCATATTTCCGGCAACGAAATATGTTCACGATTTGATTTTGCGATAAAAATTGCCGAAATATTTGATCTTGATGCATCATTAATAGAAGAAATTACAACAAGCAAATTGGATCAGAAAGCACCGAGGCCCATGAATTCATCTTTCAATCTTGACAAGCTGAGTAATGTATTGGATTGGCTTCCCGGTGATCTTGATCAATCTTTAAAATTGTTGAAATCACAGCAGGTTTAAAATATGAATGACAAGCAGACATTAATTATTATCCCTACTTATAATGAAATTGAAAATATTGGTAATATGATTAAGGAAATTTCGGATCTTAATCACTCTATAGATATATTAATTGTTGATGATAGTTCTCCTGATGGAACCGGAAAGTATATAAAAGATTTGCAGGAGACATTTAATAATCTATACCTATTGGAACGCGAAGGAAAACTTGGATTAGGAACGGCCTATGTAGCAGGATTTAAATTTGCCCTGCAAAACGGTTATGAATTTATTTTTGAAATGGATGCAGATTTTTCACATGACCCAAAAGAAATCCCAAATTTTTTAGAGGCTATCAAAGAGGCTGATCTTGTAATCGGGTCGCGATATATAACCGGTGTTAATGTTGTGAACTGGCCGCTGCGCAGGCTTTTCCTGAGCTATTTTGCAAATAGATATACGAGCATTGTCACTGGTTTGCCTCTCTGCGACTCAACGGGCGGTTATAAATGTTTTAGAAGGGTCGTCCTAGAAACAATTAATCTGGATAATGTGAAATCGGGTGGTTATTCTTTTCAAATTGAAATGAATTTTAAAGCATGGAAAAAAGGCTTTCAGGATTAAGGAAATACCGATTATCTTTATTGATAGGGCCGTTGGCAAATCTAAAATGTCAAAGGCAATTATTCGTGAGGCTGTTTGGATGGTATGGAAATTAAAATTCAGAAGTATCATCGGTAGACTGAATTAGGGGATATTATGCCAATTGATAATATTAAAGTTGCTTTAGAATTTGAAAAACCGGTAGTTGATCTTGAAAGTAAGATTACTGAGATGCGTGAATATGCCGCATCTACAGGTGTTGATCTGGGTGATGATATTAAGCGACTTGAGAAAAAAGCAGAGCAGTTGAGGAAAGAAATTTACAGTCAATTGAATCGATGGCAATATGTTCAATTAGCCCGTCATCCACAAAGACCCTATACGTTAGATTATATAGAGCAAATGTGCACCTATTTTGAAGAATTTCATGGCGACAGGCTATATGCAGATGATAAAGCGATAGTTAGTGGAATTGGTATGATTGATGATTTTTCCTGTGTAATTATCGGTCATCAAAAGGGGCGGGATACAAAGGGAAATATTTACAGAAATTTTGGTATGCCTAATCCGGAAGGATACAGGAAAGCGCGCCGGTTAATGCAAATGGCGGTAAAATACAATAAACCAATTATTTCTTTTATCGATACACCTGGTGCTTTTCCCGGAATTGGAGCAGAAGAACGAGGACAAGCGGAAGCGATTGCCAGAAATCTCTTTGAGATGGCCCGTTATCCTGTACCGATTATCATTATTGTCATCGGTGAGGGAGCAAGTGGTGGCGCTTTGGGTATTGGGGTTGGTGATCGCATTCTAATGATGCAAAATGCCTGGTATTCGGTGATAAGCCCGGAAGGTTGTGCTGCTATCTTATGGAGAGATCGAGCAAATGCTGAGCAAGCGGCGGAAGCGATGAAAGTCACTGCGAAAGATCTATTAGATCTAAATGTCATTGATAAAATAATAGAGGAACCTGAAGGTGGTGCACACAGGGATCCTGAAGGTGCGGCAAAAATAGTAAAATCTGAAATAATTCAAGCCTTAACTGAACTTTCAAAAATTCCTGTCGATAAACTGTTAGAGATGAGAATGGAGAAATTTTCTAAAATGGGTTTCTGGAATGAATAAGGATATTAGTTAGTATGTTAAAAAAGGACCTATTGGACATTCTAGCCTGTCCTAAATGCAAGGGAAATTTGGATTACAAGCCGGATGAGAATGAATTAATTTGCCAAACCTGCCGACTAATCTATGAAGTCAGGGATGATATTCCGGTAATGCTTATTGATGAAGCAAAAAAATATTAAAAATATTGGAACACGTTGCATTATAAGGTGTTTAAAAGATAAAATCAGTTGACATGACTAATTTACAAATGTAAATTAGATCCTTACTATTTTTTAGGAGTTGCCTATACACCGTTTGTTAAAGGCTTTTTTTTACATAGTCGTAATGTATTTAGACGAATTGGTCTGCCTTTAGCGAAATGTGTTTGGGTTTCTGTTTACCGGTTATACGCGAAAGGAGATCTTTCGATATAATCGGTTTTTTTTTGTATGGAGGTTAATTATGAAAAATCTAAATGTGCTAATTATCAGTCTGATGGCGTTGCTTTTGATGTCCAATCTGTTTGCACAAGGTGAATCAGCGGTACCTTTTCTTTTAATCGCTCCTGATGCACGTCCTGGCGGAATGGGAGAAGCCGGTGTGGCTACAGCGACAAATGCCACGGCTATCTTTTGGAATCCCGGTGGCCTGGCTTTCCAATATGATAATCCTGAAACGGAAAGTCGCGGAGAAGCTTCTTTGATGCATGTTAAATGGTTACCCCAGTTTAATTTTAGTGATCTCTGGTATGATTTTCTTGCAGCACGATATTATATCGATGATATCGGAATGATCGGGGCCAGTATCACATACCTGAATCTTGGGGAGAATCATGCCACGGATGAAAATGGTAATGATCTTGGTACATTTGACAGCTTCGAGTATGCGGTTACACTTTCCTATGCTACAAAGTTGAATGAAAATCTTGGGTTAGGTCTCAATCTTAAATATATACAGAGTAATCTTACAGATAAAAATTTGCAGGTGGGGGCAGAGAACAGGGATGGCCGGTCATCTTCATTTGCCGTTGATATCGGTGTAAAGTGGGTACCTGCCTATGATATATTTAGTAACCGCTTATCATTTGGTGCTAATTTATCCAACATCGGTCCAAAAATGACCTATATTGATGAGGCCCAGGCCGATCCTCTCCCAACAAATATAAAAATGGGTCTTGCATATAAAATAATTGATGATGAGTTCAATAGAATTACGGCAGTTTATGATATGAACAAGTTGTTAGTTGTTCGCAACGAAGAGGGGTCTGATGGTGTTTTCGAATCCATTTTTTATTCAGCCTGGGTAGAAAAAGATGCCTTTAAAAAGATTCAACATTCCGTAGGCCTTGAATATTGGTATGGAAATCTTATAGCCTTGCGGGCTGGTTATTTTTATGAGGATGCAAATTATGGTGGCCGTCAGTTCTTAACCTTTGGTGCAGGATTAAAATATTACATATTTGGTATTGATTTTGGTTATATCTCCGCCAATGATGATCATCCACTTTCGGATACAATGCGTTTTTCAGTATTAATCGAATTTTAGTCTTCAGTCCTGTTTACTGCTGGCCATGAAAAACTATGCATATCTACAATTCTAATTGAGGCGAAAACGGAGTCTGAGAACTTGGAAAAAAGTAAGTTAATCTTTGCGGCTATGGTAGTTTTGTTATTTGTTTCTTCCCTCGTTGGACAGGATAAATTAAATTTATGTTCTATCAGAATTGAATTCCAGCCTGAAGAAAATATTCTGACGACGGGTGATGGCCGGTTCATGTTAAACGATTCCGGTGTAACACCCTATACCATTGATCCACCACCTCATGACCGCAGCTATTTTCAGGATCAGATTATTGCTGTGGATAATTATTACAGGGCTGCCTCGAATTCCCATCTTCAAATTAAAGGCCAGGTTTTTCCACTTCAGCAAATCTCTTCTTATCAAATGTCGGAACCGATGGGTTATTATAATCCAAATACAACGGAAGAGGAAAATAATTTTTATTTGGCAAAGCTTTTTGTTGAAGCCGTAAAACTTGCCGATGAGGACCCAGAGATTGTTTTCGGTGATTATGATTTGGTTACCATCTTTCATGCCGGGGTTGGAAATGATATAGATCTTGGCTTTGACGAAACGCCCCAGGATATACCTTCCTTGTTTATTTCCCATGAATTTTTAAAGAAAGCATTAGGGGACACATTTAGTGGGATAAGAGTTGATAATGGAAATACCATTATAAGAAATGGGATAATACTTCCTGAAACCGAAAGTCAGGCGGGATTTGAATTGGCCCTGACAGGAATATTTGCTGCGAATATAGGAAGTTTCCTGGGTATGTATGACTTGTTTAGCCCGTCGACAAAACGACCTGGAATTGGCCGGTTTGGTTTGATGGATTCCGGACTCTTTAATCTTTTTGGTCTTGCCCCTGCTCTGCCATGTGCCTTTACACGGGAGTTAATGAATTGGGATGAGGTGACAATTAAAAACACCCCGCAAAACAATCTGTATTTAAGACGCCTCCAAAAAGAAGAACGTTTAGAACCCTCAATTATTAAGATCCCTCTCAATAGTGATGAATATTATTTGCTTGAGAATAGAGGTGATCGTGATGTGAATATTGATAGCCTTTTTGCTGTGCTTGCTGAAGGTCGTGATATATTCCCAACATATCTTGAAGTTCTTAAAACATATTTTCCCGACAGGATTGAAGTATCAGATTCGACCGGTGTGTTGTTGAGTCTGGATGATTATGACTGGGGCTTACCCGGTTGGGGGGTTTTGATCTGGCATGTTGATCAAAAAGTTATCCGTGAGAAAAAAGATCTTAATGCAATTAATGATGACCGGGATAACCGGGCAGTGGATCTTGAGGAAGCCGATGGGTCGCAGGATATCGGTTATGAATACTCAATTGTTGAACCAGGCTTTAACTCTGAATTAGGTACCTGGCTGGATTTTTGGTTTTCTGACAATCCTGCTCCGCTTTATGAGAATATTTTTTCTGTATCGAGTGCTCCAAATACCAGAAGTAATAGAAATTACGCCGATTCGCATATCATTCTTTCAGATTTTTCAAATAATGATAAGGAAAATATTTCATTTAACTATACCCGTGATTATTTTGAAGCGGGTTTTCCCGTCCAGCTAACCAATGATGTTCAAGGAACGTTTACCCATCCCATCGTTGGTTCTACCGAATACAATGGTAAAAATGTCATATTTACTTCGGACTCATCGGGAGCAATTTATGCTATATCTGGAAACGGAGAGGGATTCCTCTATCCTGATAAACTCATTTCTGCCTATCATTCAACACCCTTTCCTGCTTCGTTGGCTATGGCTGATGAGAATTCAGATAATCAGTATGATAAACTTATAGCATGCAGTCCTGATGGATATATTGACTTCTTTGGATTTACAGATTCCAATACAGACTCTCTTCTTGACACAATCAGTACTTATCAACATAAAAGCATGTTAACAGCAGGACCTGTAGTTCATGGGCTTTACTGTTATATCGGAACCAGGGATGGAGATATCTTGCGGTTTACCTTAACGGATGGCCAACTCGATTCCGTTTACAGATATAATGATCCTATTGCTTCTTTTTCGGTTTTATCTTCTACAGAAATAATTGTTCGCCTTGGTGAGGGGGTCGTTGATAAAATTGCACCAGTGATTATAGATTTGAATAGTGATGGAAAAAACGAAACCGTCACCCTTATAGCAGCTGACCAACTTGCTATCGATTCTGATGGAAAAACCTTTCAGAAATCTTTACCAGATTCGGTAATCTCCAATCCTTCCTTTGCTGATGTGGATGGGGATGGATTTTATGAAATTCTCTTTAACACAATGGGTACCATGTTTATCCTAAACTATAATGGAAGCATGGTCTCGAATTTTCCACTTAACCTCCATCTTGAAGAGAGTGAATGTCTTGTGGGAACACCTCTTGTTTTTGATGCTAATAATGATGGTAAACAGGAAATAATGATTTCGACTTCTTCAGGAAGGGTGATAATTGTAGATTTAAAAGGTGATGTATTGCCTGGATTCCCAACAACGACAGGTGGAGAACTTAATGTTACCTCAATCGCAAATGATTTGGATGGCGATGATGTTCTTGAGATATATTCTCTAAATACAAAGGGTGAGGTTTTTGCCTGGCAATTGGAAACCTCTTTTGATGCCCAATCTGTTTGGTGGAACCAATCCTCCTACCGGGCAAATAGAAATATGTTTATTGAAAAAAGACTGGATCCTGTAATATCTGAAAATTCAGAACTGATGCCTGGGACGAGCGTCTATAATTATCCGAATCCCAATATACAAAGTTTTACTACCATCAGATATTTTTTAAAGGAAAACGCCGAAGTCACTATAAAAATATTTGATCTGGCTGGTGATATGGTTGCCAGTTTCTCGGGTCCGGGGCAGGGTAATGTCCATAATGAACAACAGTGGGATCTAACCGATGTTGCTTCCGGTGTATATCTTTGCCGGGTACAGGCAAACGCGTCATCTGAATCTAGTTTCAAGATTATTAAAATTATGGTAATTAAATAATTATAATGAGTTTATCTAGCAAATACATACAGATACTTTTAATTTTTGTCGTTTTTTTTACCACGCTATATGCCCAAGATCCGTTTATGTATAACCATCCGGAATTGAAATGGGAATCATTTGAAACCGACCATTTTTTTATCCATTTCCATAATGGTACCGAGAGAACTGCAAAACTTGTGGGAAAAATAGCAGAAGATATTCATGAGCCTTTAACGAGTCTGTATGACTATAGACCATCGGGGAAAATTCATTTCATTATTCGGGATACGGATGATTATTCCAACGGAGGTGCCTATTTCTTTGATAACAAAGTCGAAATATGGGCTCAGAATTTAGATTATGTCATGCGTGGTACCCGAAATTGGTTGAGAGATGTGGTGACCCACGAATATGCACATATGATATCGATTCAGAAATCAATCAAATTTTCACGTACTGTACCCTATGGTTTTTTTCAATATTTTAATTATGAGCCGGAAAGACGGAAAGATGTTGTTCGTGGATTTCCGAACACCATTGTTTCTTATCCGATTTCATCGATTACCATTCCAGTCTGGTTTGCTGAAGGAGTTGCCCAATATCAGGCAACAGGCGCACGCTATGATTATCGTGATCCCAATCGCGAAATGGTATTGCGTGACCGGGTTATTCAGGATAAAATGCTTTCCTATAATGAGATGGGTGTTTTTGGGAAGAATAGCCAGGGCAATGAATCTGCTTATAACCTTGGTTTTGCCTTCGTGGAATATCTTTGTAACAGATTTGGAGAGAATGTTCTTGAAAAAATAACAAAGCAAAGCGGTGACATATCTGTTTTTACTTTTAATGGTGCTCTGGAAAATGCAACCGGTGTATCAGGTGATGACCTCTACCAGGATTGGTTGACGGATTTACAAAATAATTATCAGAACAAGTTGCAAACTATTTTGTCCAATAAGATTAAGGGAAAGGCCATTGAGACCGAAGGATTCTCAAATCTTTATCCCATCTGGTCACCTGATGGAGAAAAGATCTTCTATGTCTCAAATAAAGGCAGCGATTCCTGGGGACAAAACCATCTGGTTATCTATGATGTTGTTGAAGATAAAAAAGAAAATATCAATCTCACCGGGATCAGTTCATCCCTCTCCATCTCACCGGATGGAAAATCTCTTCTTTTTACTGCTCATCGATCGGCGGGATTGACCGGATCCAAGTACCGTGATTTATTTATCTATGACCTGGAAGATCGCAAAACGACACGTCTTACCCGCCAGATGAGATCTAAAAATCCCTCCTGGAGCCATGACGGAAAAAAGATTGCATTTGTAACGGAGAACAATGGTCTTAGCAATCTGTTTTTATACGAAATAGATGACATTATCTCCAGCTCATGGGAAACGTTTTATGTGGATCCAGAGAGTGGCGCCCTCTTGAGTGAGACTCAAAAGAATGAGGGCTCAAGGAAGGTGGAAGTTAGGGGCGGGCGAATTAGTTTACTACAACCTTTTCCCGATGGAAGACAAGTATATCATCCCCGATGGTCACCTGATGATAAGAAACTCGTAATGGGAACAGCAATAGATTATGGCCGGGATATAGCCATTTTTAACTTTGATGACCGCTCGTTCGAAATAGTACTTTCCGGAAAAGAAGAATTACGATACCCGGTCTTTCATCCGCAAAAAAATGAACTCTATTATACCTCCAGTGAAACCGGCATTTATAATATATATAAAAAAAATCTGGACAATGGTAAGGTAGACTTATTAACCAATGTAACGGGTGGTGCGGTGATGGCAGACTGTTAACCAGAAGGATGAAATTGTCTACTCCGGTTATGACAATCTTGGTTATCATATTTATACATTAAATAATCCTGCTCCGGTAGAGCCAAAGTCAGCCATATATGATGATAAATACCTGGCTACTGTACCCGATAAAAATTTTGATGATTCACAATTACCTGACTGGCAGGCGCGGCCCTACAGTCAACAATTTACTGGTTTGCACATAATGCCCAGGTTGTTAATTGACTATGGTACTGTTAAACCAGGATTCTACTTATTTGCATCGGATGTACTGGACAAAATGACCTTTATTGCCGGGGCGGATATGAATATGAATATGGATTATGATTTGTATGGTGTCTTTGAATACCGCGAATTTTTTCCAACTTTGTTTATTGAAGCCTATAATCTGAGTCAAAATATCACAGACAGTCTGGCCGTCAGAACCGGTCGTGATTATGAAATTATTGATCAGGATATAAATTTTGATCTGACTGAGATACAAGCCGGGCTACGATTTTATCTACCGGAAGCGATCCAATGGCGTTTTTCATATATAATGAGTCTCTATCATGCCAAATTACAATGGTTTGATCCCTTTGCTAATGACATTCTTAGTTTTCGCTATCGCTATTTAAATGGTAAAGCACTTCAGGTACGGGCCCAGGCAGATCACATTAAATACGATAAAAATCACACTATCAATCCCAGTGGGGGGCGGTTCGTCCAATTTAAATATACATGGGAAAATAATGATTTTCTTGTAGATTTTGACACGGGTAAAAATGTTGGTCTTGAGGTGTATGAAAAATATATCTTTAATCGCTTTGAATTAGATTGGGAGGAGTATTTTTCTGCGCCAATATTTAAAGACCATTCGTTTTCTATCAGAATACAGGCCGGTCTTATCGATCGTCCTGTCGATGATTTCTTTTATTTGTGGGCAGGTGGTTTATTGGGGATGAGAGGGTATTCCTACTTCAGTCTTGGTGGGACCAAGAAATTCATTTCCAGCTTTTACTTACCGTTTTCCAGTTCTTCAAAATATAGACTGGCAGATCTGGAACCTTTATATCGATAAACTCTACTTGGGTGTTTTCTATGATTGGGGAGATGCATGGGATGGGGACGGTATTTATGCGGATAGATTTAAAAAAGATATTGGTATTCAGTTACGTCTAAATGTATTTTCTAATCATCTTTTTCCAACAAGGGTTTTTTGGGAGGCGGTTTATCCTTTAGATGATGTAGAACGTTATAATGTCTTCTATGATAATGAATGGCGCTACTATTTTGGTATTTTGTTTGAGTTTGACATTCGTGAGAGACACGGGCCACGCATATCGCATAGAAAACGCAGATAAAACTATGATGAAATACTACATACTAACATTACTTTTAATTTTTGGTAAAGGGCTTCTGGCCGGAGAAAAATCCGAAACAGTCTATTTTGAGCCCAACCTTGCAAAACATGTTCTGATAAATTCATCCTATCAGCAAACAGATTCTTTGATCTCTGAAGACAATGAAGAAAAATCGGTCATTCGGGCTGCGTTATATTCTGCCGTTATTCCCGGAACGGGCCAATATTATGCCGGTTCAACATGGAAAGTCATTCTCTTTGCAGGGATAGAGGTAGCGTCATGGACAGCTTATATTGTTTATTCTGGCAAGGCGAGTGATCAGGAAGAGGCAATGGAGGCCTATGCCAATGCAAACTGGAGTGAGCAACGGTATTGGTCCAAACTTTATTATGAAGCCTTACAGAGTGGAATTAGCACTTTACCCGTCTACCGAGTTGATGAAAATAATATATTGATTGACTATAATCCAGATGTAATTAAAAGTTTACGTTTTCTTGAGGATGCTTTAGGACATTCGCATAGATTACCTGAAACAAAAACCCAGCAATACTATGAGATGATCTATAAATACCTGACACAGTTTGGTAACGGTTGGGCAGATGCTGTTTTCGACCGGGAATATTATGGTAATACAGACGATATGACCCCTCAGATGTTTACTTACCGGGATATGCGTAATGGGATGAATGATTATTATGATAAAGTCTCAACTGTGACAAATATAATTTTAATAAACCACGTATTAAGTGCATTGGATGCTGCCTGGACAGCCCGCAGTTATAATCGTGAGATTAACATAAAGATTCGTGCTTATAATAAGAGATATCTTGATGAAAATGTGCAAATGTTTGGTGTCAATGTTACCTGGTAAAAGATCGAAATATATATTATTTCTGATGGTTTTATTTACAATAAACCATGCACCTCTATTGGCTCAGGAGGATTCTCTTGTCGTGCCATTTTCACCGGGAAGCCGGATGTTAATGAGTCAAAATTGGTCTGATCCAAAGCTGACGTTTTCTTTTGATAATGAGAAAGTAGAATTGGAAAGGAAATCACCATCACGTGCCTTTTTTTATAGTTTGTTGCTGCCTGGTACCGGTGAAGCCTATGTTGGTGAAAGTTTTCAAAGCAAACTCTTTCTAGGAATTGAGCTCGTTGGTTGGGGGTTGGTTATTGCCAATCTTGTAAATGTAAATTTAAGAGAGAATGACTATAAAAATTATGCTGTTCAACATGCAAATGTTGTCAGGGAAGGTAAAGTGAATCAATTTTGGATTGATATTGGGAAATTTGACAATATTTTTGAGTACAACGAAGAGAGAAGACGGGAGCGGGATATCGATGGCCTATATCCGGAAAACCGATTCTATTATTGGCAATGGGACCTGACATCTAGTCGATTTGATTACGATGCCTACCGGATTGAGACCCGTGAAATTGAAAACAAACGTTTGTATTTTTTTGCCGCTATCGCCCTCAATCATCTGGTCTCAGCGGTTAATGCGCTTAGATTAGCAAATTCACATAATCGCCAGATAGAAGAGAATTCTATGGATCTGGGATTTAATTATAACCCCAATATCGGGGAATTCAGTTTTTCAATACAAAAATCTTTTTGACATCTAATCTATGAACGCGCGCGAAACAGCAATTCGAATATTGCTGGAATTTGAACGAGAAAAAAACAGATTGGATGATCTTTTCGAAAAACATCTTCGGACAGGTGACCTATCCGACAAAGAGCGAAAATTTATCTATAATCTCGTTTCAGGAGTCGTCCGACACCGCAGCCTTTTTGACTGGAAAATCTCTTCTCTATTCAATGGAAATTACAAAAAAGCACTTAATAATTTTAAATTAATTCTATGCCTGGGAATTTACGAACTCGATTTTCTGGAACATATCCCCCCTCATGCCACAGTGAACGAATATGTCTCAATCGCCAAGAAAAAATTACCGGCAGCAAATTTCAAGACAGTTAATGGCATATTAAGAACTTATATTCGGGAAGGTCGTGGTCTTGATCCGCTAAGAAAGTTTAAATATGCGGATACCAGATTAGCAGTAAGATACTCATATCCTGAATGGTTGATAAAGAGATGGCTGGGTGTTTGGGATATTGATTTTGTTCAGGAAATGTGTCAATCCATGAACGAGCGTCCTTTATTTGATGTACGAATTAATCTACAAAGAATTCAAAAAGATGAATTTAAAGCAGCCCTTGTAGAAGCCAAGATTAATTTCACTTCTTCTAAGTACTTCGAAGATATGTTTCGAATAAGTGATCTTCAAAGTATCATAAAGACTGGTATGCTACAAAAGGGTCTATGCACAATTCAGGATGAGAGTGGCTATTTAGTTACACAATTGATTCAGCCTGAAGAAGGTGAATCTATCCTTGATGCTTGCGCTGCACCGGGTGGGAAATACACAGCCTTATTAGAAAAGAATGCAGGATCAAAAATAATGGCATTGGAATCACAGCAGGGAAGAATTCTTAAAATCAGAGAGAATTGCCGCCGCCTGGGTTTCTCAGATGCTATGGTAGTTATAGGAGATGCGCAGTCAGCTCCAGTTCAAAATAAAACTTTTGACCAAATCCTAGTGGATGCACCGTGTTCAGGATTGGGCACGATTCAGAAAAATCCTGATATTAAATGGCGACGCACACTTGAGGAGATATTTCAGTTCCAGACGTTACAATTAAAGATATTGAAAGATGCCGATCGGATACTCAAACCTGGAGGATACCTGATTTATAGTACATGCACAGTTGATCCTTCTGAGAATGAAGCAGTCATTGAGGACTTCTTAAGTAAGAATCCAAACACATATCGAATAGTACCTCCCCCAGAGTCGTTTCAGACCTTTTCAGTTGACAATAAATATGTGCGTACTTTCCCACATATCCATGATATGGAAGGGTCTTTTGCTGTAAAACTTCAGAAAGAATTATAAGCACCTGGAAAAGTCCTCTAAAAAAGCCCTAAAACAATTTTAAAAATTCAATAAATTATTGCTAAGGCAATGATATTTATTTAAATTTCAAGGCTATTGACCAAATTTAGATTATTATTATATGTTAGAAGATCTTACTCAAAAGCTTGAATCAGTATTTCAAAATCTGCGGGGATACGGGAAGTTAACCGAAAAGAATATTGCTGATTCAATGAAAGAGATCCGCCGGGCACTTCTTGAGGCGGATGTAAATTACAAGGTCGTAAAGAAATTTGTCGAATCTGTTCAGGAGCAATCTGTTGGTCAGGAGGTTCTACGCAGTGTAACCCCGGGTCAGATGATTGTCAAGATTGTTCATTCTGAACTGGTCGCTTTGCTTGGAGAAACAACTACACAGATAAAGGTTGCCGGAATACCGCCTACCATTGTTATGCTCTCCGGTTTGCAGGGATCAGGTAAAACTACTTTTGCCGGAAAATTAGCACAGTTTTTCCGGAAAAAGGGTCGACATCCTATGTTGGTAGCAGCTGATATTTACCGTCCAGCTGCTATTGAGCAGTTGCAAGTAGTAGGAAAAAACCTTAACCTACCTGTTTACACGGAAGAGAGCAAAGATGCTGTAAAAATTTGTTCAAATGCCATTGCTGAAGCGCGAAAACAAAATTGTGATGTTTTGATCTTAGATACGGCCGGTCGTCTGCATATTGATGATGAGATGATGAGGGAACTTGAAGAAATTAAATCGAAAGTGAAACCTCATGAAATTCTTTTCGTTGCAGATGGTATGACTGGTCAGGATGCTGTCAACACAGCTAAGGAGTTTTGTGACCGTTTGGAGTTTGATGGTATTGTGTTGACTAAACTTGATGGCGACACCCGTGGAGGAGCGGCGCTTTCCATAAGAGCTGTTACCGAAAAGCCGATCAAGTTTATTAGTATGGGTGAAAAGTATGATGATGTAGAGCAGTTCTACCCGGATCGAATGGCGTCACGCATTTTGGGTATGGGTGATGTGGTCACCCTGGTTGAAAAAGCGCAGGAAACACATTGATCAGGAAACCACAGCGAAGCTGGAAAAAAAATTAAGAAAGCAAGATTTTAATCTTGAGGATTTTTTTGATCAACTACAGCAGATCAAAAAGATGGGCCCTCTTGATCAGTTGTTAGGAATGATTCCCGGTATGGGTGCCCAGATAAAAGGGGCGAAAGTTGATGATCGCTCGTTGGTTTACATTGAGGCTATCATTAACTCTATGACATTGATAGAAAGACGAAATCCAAAAATATTGAATGGAAGCAGAAGGCGCAGAATTGCTCTTGGAAGCGGCACCCGTGTGCAGGATGTAAACCGACTGTTGAACCAATTTGGACAAATGAAAAAAATGTTGAAAAATATGAATAGAAAACCCTTTAAAGGAATGGGTAAGATGCCCTTTCCAATGGGTTGATTGTTAAAACTAAGAAGGAGACAGCTTTGTCAGTAAGATTGAGATTGCGACGGATGGGCCGTAAAAAAAGACCATATTATCGTTTGGTTGCTGCAGATCAACGTTCACCCAGAGATGGCCGTTTTATTGAAATTGTGGGTAGTTATGATCCACTGAAACATCCGCATCAGTTGGAATTGAAAGAAGATCGGATTTATTATTGGCTTGAGCAGGGTGCACAACCCTCTACCACAGTTAGAAGTCTGCTTCGTAAAGAAGGTATCTGGCATCGTCTTGAATTGCAGAAAAGTGGGTTAGAACCTGAAAAAATCGAAGAAGAAATGAAAAAATGGGAACTACTTCAACTTGAGCGCCAGAAACGCCAGGAAGCAAATAAGTTGAAAAAAGCCAAGGAAAAAGCAGCCAAGAAAGAAGCAGAGCAAGAAGAAAGTGTTGCGGAAGAACCGGTAGTTGCAGCGCCTGAACCAGTGGAGGCTCAGGAGAGTGAACCTGAGGTAGTCTGAAACTAAGGAGACTGAACCTGCAGAAGTGGTTGCCGAAGAAAAAGAAGAAGATGTCGTTGCAGAACCTGTTGAGGAGCAAAAAGAAGAAGCAGTTGAAGAACCCAAGATTGAGACTGTTGAAGAGGCTCCAGCTGAGGAAGAAAAGAAGCCTGAGGTGGCCGAGGAAGAAGAGAGCACAAAAAAGACAAAAAATGATACAGCAGAAAAGGCAAGTGATGATAAAAATGCAGCAGACGATGCTGCTGCAAAAGCAGATTCAAAGGATGAATAATAGTCTAATTGGAGTTACCGTTCATTGTAGATCTACACTCTAGGAGGAATCGAGATGAAAGAATTTGTTGAGTACATCGCTAAACACCTCGTTGACAAGCCTGACGAAGTGCAAGTAACCGAAGTTGATGGAGAGCGGGTGACTGTGTATGAACTGCGTGTTGGAGATGGTGATCTTGGAAAGGTCATTGGGAAACACGGTCAAACTGCAAAGTCCATCAGGACTTTATTAGGTGCTGCCTCTGCTAAAGCAGGTAAAAGAGCTGTCCTTGAAATCTTAGAATAGTTTTGAATTAATGTATCTGATTGGTTATGTCTTAAAGCCACAAGGGATTAAAGGTGAAATAAAAATTAATTCTGTTTCACCCGACATTAGGCGATATAAACAATTAGAAAAAATATATATAGTTTTAAAAAATGAAGAGCAAGCCTATTTTGTCGAGAAATCAAGAATTTCCAACAGGTTTGTTTTTTTTAAACTCCGCGGAATAGAATCTCGTAATGATGCAGAAGAGTTAAGAGGGGGCGAGATTTTTATTAAGGAGAAAGATTTGATTCCGCCGGCTGATAATGAGTTTTTTATACATGATCTTATTGGATGCCAGGTTGTTTCAGATAGAGGTCAGGAAATAGGAGTTATCCGGGAAGTTTTGCAAATAAGCAGCAATGATGTGTATGTTATTGAGAGTAAATCCGGTGAAGAGATTCTTATCCCTGCAATAAAGGATGTAATCGAACATGTGGATATAGCAAACAAACGTGTAACGATTCACTTGTTAGAAGGCTTAGTCGATTGATATAATATATGCAGATAGATATTATAACCACTTTTCCCAATATGGTATCCACACCATTACAGGAAAGTATAATCGGCCGCGCGGTAAAAAAAAGTATTGTAAATATCCAAGTTCACGATCTTAGAGACTGGACAGAGGATAAGCATAAGACAGTTGATGATGCACCGTATGGCGGTGGTGCCGGCATGGTATTCAAGATCGAACCTCTTTACAAATGTGTGACTGAGATCTTGGAAAAGAGTAAATATACTTCAAGGGAAATTCTCTTAACTTCTCCCAGGGGTGAAAAATTTGACCAGGCCAAATCTGTAAAACTATCACTGTTGGAGCATCTGGTTATAATCTGCGGTCACTATAAAGGTATAGACGAGAGGCTTAAGTCTTTTTTCCCCATTACTGAAATCTCATTAGGGGATTTTGTTTTGTCGGGCGGAGAGATTCCAGCAACGGCAATTGTAGATGCTGTTGTACGCTTATTGCCAGGTGTTTTAGGCGATATGGAATCGGCCTTCACTGACTCATTTAGCGACAATTTACTGGATTGCGATTACTATACGCGGCCAGAACATTTTAAAGGAATATCAGTGCCAGAAGTCTTGCTTTCCGGGGATCATGATAAAATAGACAAATGGCGACTGGATCAAAAAGAAAAAATTACAAAGGACAGACGTCCTGATTTATATAAAAAATATTTAAAGAAGATAGGTGATTGAAATGGACTTAATAAATACTATTACAGCGAATCAACTAAGAACGGACCATCCGGAATTTAAAGCCGGTGACACGCTGCGCGTTCATACACGAGTGATTGAAGGTGAAAAGGAACGTATCCAGATTTTTGAAGGTGTGTGTATTCGCCGAAAAGGCGGCGGTATTCATGAAACATTTACCGTCCACAAAGTATCGAACGGTGTTGGTGTTGAGCGTATCTTTCCTATGCACTCCCCACGCATAGCCAAGATTGAGAATAAAAAAATTGGTCGTGTTCGTCGGGCGAAATTGTACTACCTTAGAAAATTACGCGGTAAAGCTGCTCGTATCGCTGAAAAATAGAAAAATCGAATTGAAACCATATTTGCTAAAGCATTAACAAATTTAGCAAATATGGTTTTTTATACTGGATGATTAAAAAACTCATTTATCTCTGTCCTGTCTGCCATGAAGAAGACACGATAAACCAGATTGGTAATTCCCTCCACTGTTCCACTTGTCAGAGTCATTTCCCGTTCCTCAATAACTTTATAACTTTTAGTAACATACAATATGAATTGCCCTATTTTTATGATCTTATCAAACAAAAATTATTAATAAGAACAATATCTAAGGGTCCTGTACTGAGGGAATCAAAGCAGGCGATCCTACGGCAAGGAATAAAAAGGATGATTTTTAGGGGATTTGAGAGAGAGTACACGATTATTGAAAAACCAGTTGATGTTGCGGAGGGTATCTTGAAGATTGAGGAAGATCGATTAAGATTCCAAGGTGCGCAGACCAGTTGGATCTTTAATATATCCGATATAATGGGATTTTCCACAAATTCTAAATACCTGGAGTTTAAGATCAGGGATAAACCCTTTTTTCAAATATATTTTAAAGAAGAAAGTCCCTTAAAATATGAGGATTTGTTAATAAAGTGGTATAAACAGTATTCTTCGTTTGGTGCGTTCATTGAACATCAACCCATATTAAAATACAAAATTCCCTCGCCACTAAAACCATTAATTCCACATCCTACAGCTGATGCAAATAGGTTTAAAGAAAAGTTTTCTATATTTGAATTAATTCTGCATCTTCTCATTGGCCTTCCTGTCACCCATTATTTAAAGCATTCCGCAAATCTTCAATTCAGAAACAAAGAACTAATTCCACGTCAAGGTCCCTGTATTCTAATTGCCAATCATGAAAGTTATTTGGATCCTATTCTCCTGTCTACTCTTTCGCCGAGACGAATAGGGTTTTTTACAAAAAGCACTTCTTTTGCAAATAGAATTTTGCAGCCTATTTTGAGGGCTTATCGGTCAATACCTAACAGACGATATGAAACCGATCCAATTGTAATACGGCAGGCAATCCGACGATTAAAAACAGGCCATTGTATTGGAATATTTCCGGAGGGAGAACGAACATGGGATGGGCGTTTAGGGGATTTTAAATACAGTACCATTCGTTTCATATTAAGTGCTCAGGTGCCTGTGGTAGTTGTTAATATAAAAGGGGGTTATCGTATCCTTCCGCGGTGGTCCAAGCGACATTTGAAAGGGGAAATGGTTATAGATGTAATGAAATGCTTTTCTCTGCTCCCCGGAGAATGGAATTTGCAGGATCTAAAAGCATCATTAGAATCATCTTTTCAATCTGAATATGATTGAGCGGTGTAATCAATTGATAGAGGGGATGTGAGGATGTGTATTTATCGTCCTTTCAGCGATCAAACTTATAAGGCCGGTTATTTTTCGGATTTCCTACAGATTTAAAATGAATAAAAGGGTGTATTTAAATTTTTATATTTTAGGTAATATCTTTAATTTATTGTATGATTGATGCCAGAATTGCAGTAAAACTATTTGTCTGGGTATCTGTGTTGAGTCTTTTTCTTTCTCAGTTTTCCTGTGCGTCGCGGGGCCGACCTGGAGGAGGACCTGTTGATAAAACACCCCCTTTCATTCTTTCAACGGAGCCGAGACCTGATTCAACAGGATTAGAGTCTATAGAAGAAATTATATTTTATTTTTCTGAAAGAATGAATGAAGGATCGGTGCAAAAATCTATTTTTCTTTCTCCACCTCTTGAGTATGAGACAGACTGGTCTGGTGGAGATGAACTTACGTTGACGTTAACGGATACATTCACTAATGACCAGACTTATGTAATTACGATTGGTTCTGGCGCCATGGATATGAGAAAGAATAGAATGTCCGATTCATTTCAACTGGCCTTTGCTACGGGCGATTCTCTCGATAAGGGGGAAATATATGGTAGGGTCTTTGGTGTTGATAAAAATGAGGTCTATTATGTTTATGCCTATAAAAATACGAATCCAGATTCTCTTGATCCTCAATATGTTGAAGCCGACTTTCTGAGCCAAGCCGGACCCGATGGAAAATTCTGGTTAAGATATTTACCTAAAGGGTACTATCGGATTTTCGTTATTGAGGATCTGAATAAGAATTTTATCCTCGATGCGGTAGGCGAGAGAATTGGAATTCCAACTGAAGATGTTAAACTTGATAGTTCCTCAGGTGCTGTAGGGCCTTTGCATTTTGTACCAACCAGGATTGACACAACATTACCTGAAATCTCGGGCGCAAGAGCTATAGATAACCGAACTATCCAATTGCGATTTAGTGAAGAAATTGATGATTTGACATCTGCAATGGTTACCATTGTAGACACATTAATCGGGAATACGCTCTCGATTCTTGGCCTGGCACGAAATAAAGAAGAGCCGAAATATTTTAATATTTATACGGTACCACAAGATTCAGGATCAGTTTATCGTCTAAGTGTCCCGCAAATCACAGATACCACAGGTAATTTGCAAGATATGAATCAGGTGGTAGAATTCGTGGCTAGCACAAAAAAGGATACTACGAGATTTGAATTATTAAAGATAGCGCCAGCTGATAGTATGTCTCAAATAGACCTGAGTGTAAAAGTAAGGACTGAATTCTCACTCCCGGTAGATACGATATCATATTCAGATAGATTTAGTTTTATGTCAGAGGATAGCGTGAATTTAAATGGTATTTGGTCTTGGGTGGAATTGTCCAATGGATATTTTTGGCCAGATACGAAAATATTGCCCGAAAAAACATATATTTATAACTTTAGTACAACCAATTTGAAAACGTTATGGGGTGATACTCTCTCTAAAGATACAACATATGCAAATACGTTTTTCACCCTTTCTGAAGATGAATTTGGATCTGTTAGTGGGGAATTGGACTCGGATGGCAAAGTGGAGGAGGATGTCTATATCCTGTTTATGGCTCTGAGTGGTAAACGGACTTATTCGGTGCCCATCGATGAGAGTGGGATGTTTATTATTAATTGGGTGCCAGAAGGCAAGTATAAGTTGGGTGGTTATGTAGATAGAGATAAAAATGGAAGATATTCACCAGGTAGTTTAAATCCTTTTATTTTTTCTGAGCCATACATAATTCAGGATGATACCCTTCGGGTTAGAAAACGGTGGGATCTTTCTGATCTACATTTATTGATTCCAGGAATTTAATCTTGTATGGAATTTGATTTTTTTAAAATTCATGGTACAGGCAATGATTTTATCGCTGTTGATAATCGGAATAAAATCTTTCCTTCAACCGACCATACATTTGTGAAAAAAATTTGTACCAGGCACACAGGCATCGGAGCTGATGGATTGTTATTGCTCGAAAATTCAGATAGTGCTGATTTCCGGATGCGTTATTTTAACTCAGATGGTTATGAATCAGAGATGTGCGTGAATGGTAGCCGATGTATTTGTTACATCGCTTTTTTATTGAAAGTTATTGACAAAACGCACAGTTTTGAAGCTGGTGATGGTGTACATTCTGGTGAAATATTGGCGCAGAATCTGGTTAAAGTGGAAGTTAAATATCACAAAAATAAAGATTCTCGCAAATTTCCTGTTGATTTTAAACTACCAGAATCCATATCTTTCATAGATTTTCTTGATACTGGTGTTCCTCATGTCGTATTATTGTGCGATGAGGTCACAAATGCACCTGTAGAACAATTAGGGAAAACGCTACGGTTTCATACTTACTATGAGCCTGAAGGTACAAATGTTAATTTTGTCGAAAGATCCGATACAAGAGATGAACTGGTCGTCAGAACATTTGAAAGGGGGGTGGATGCTGAGACCCTTTCCTGTGGTAGTGGTGTTACGGCTTGTGTACTTAGTGTGGCGAATAGTTTTAGAGAAAAGAATAGTAAGATAGCTGTTCGCACTCGTGGTGGAAATTTGTTTGTATCAATAAATGAGAAGCATGGTACTATTTTTTTAGAAGGACCTGTAAAAGTAATTTATAGAGGCACATATATTGAGGAGGAAATTTCATGAAACGCGTACTGATTTTCGTGATCGGGGTAATATTTATATCTTCATGTGCATGGTTTAGTAGCAGCACCCCCCCACCAGAACCAAAGGAAGAGCCCCGAGAGATTGAGCCGGAAATAAGCTCTGAGGTCTTGATGAAGGCTGAGAATGATGTTACTGAGGGTGTAGAATATTATCAAAAAGGTGATTACCGGAAAGCTGTATCTTCCTGGCAAAAAGCTCTTGAACTTATTCCAGGTGATGCGGAGGTACATAATTTTATTGGTATAGCCTATTATAATCTTAATCAATATGAGGATGCTTCAAAGCATTTTGTAATAGCTACCGAGTTGGATACCAATTACTATGAGGCCTATAATAATTTAGGGTATGATCTTTTTCTTCAAAAAAAGTATGGTAAGGCCCAGAAGGCGTTTAAAAAGGCTTTAGATATCAATCCGGAATATACCGCTGCTAAATTAAATTATGAAACCACAAAAAAGATAATGAGCGGTGAGTTGCAGAGAGAAGTTTTTGAATTGACAGAGCAGGCAGCTAAACTGGATGATTATGACAAGCAAATTGAGTTCTACGAAAAAATATTGCTAATGGATGCCAATAATCCAGAGGTTCATAACAATCTGGCAGTAGCTTATTATTATGCAGATAGTCTTGATGCGACATATGAGCATCTGAATAAGGCTCTCATACTCAAAAAAGACTATGCTGAGGCAATAAATAATATGGGCTATGTCTACAAAGTAGCCGGTAGGTATCAAGATGCAGTAAAACTCTTTCTAAGGGCAATTTCATTAAAGAAAAGATACGTAATCGCTTTGAATAGCCTGGGTGAGACATATATGTTAATGGGTGAAAACAAGAATGCTCAGAGAGTTTTCCAAACAGTTTTGGATATAAATCCGGCCGATCAATATGCAAAAGACAGTCTTGTGAAAATTCAAAAAGATCCATCATCAAGCAACTAGATAATTAGAATAAAATGCTTTAACATTTGGTCTCAGATAAAAGGATGATAGTGTATGTATGCTGTTCTGATGGCAGGAGGAATGGGAACACGATTTTGGCCAATGAGTCGAAAAGCCTTCCCAAAACAATTGCTCAGTTTTACCGGTAAGAAAACGATGCTTCAGCAAACATACGACCGGGTGAAATCGCTGACTGAAGATGCCAAAATTATAGTTATTACAAATAAAGATCTATGCAGAGAAGTTGAAAAACAACTGCCAGCAATACCGAAAGAAAATATTATTGGTGAACCAGAGGGTAAGAATACAGCACCCTGCATAGGCCTTGCTGCAAGCCTGATTAAAAATCGTTCTGATAAGAATGAAATAATGGTAGTACTACCAGCAGATCATCTTGTCTCCAATCTCACTGATTTTCGTAAAACGCTCCGCGTTGGCATCGAATATGCGCGTGACCATGATGCTTTAGTTACTCTTGGAATATTGCCAACCTTCCCGGAGACGGGGTATGGCTATATCCAAGTGGACAAAAAAATATATTCTGCAAAAGGAAAAGACCTCTTTAATGTGAGAACCTTTGCAGAAAAACCTAATCTTGAAACGGCCGAGAGATTTATTAAGAGTGGTGATTTCTTGTGGAATAGCGGCATGTTTATTTGGTCAGTAAGGACGCTTCTGAGAGAATTTGAAGAGCATCTCCCGGAATTATATGAAGATTTAACCCTAATAAATAATCATGTTGGGCGTCCGGGATTCAACAAAATTCTTGCAAAGGTTTACGCACGTACGAAGTCGATATCGATTGATTATGGTATTATGGAAGCAGCGCAAAATGTTGTTGTAATTAAATCAACATTTGACTGGAATGACCTGGGATCATGGGAGGCGGTTTATAATATTTCCCAGCAGGATAAAGAAGCAAATGTTTGTATCTCAAAGAAAAACATATTGATAGATGCAAAAAATAATTTTTTTCATGCCCCTAAGAAGATTATCGCTGCAATTGATGTGGAAGATCTGATTGTTGTGGATATGGATGATGCCATCCTTATCTGCAAAAAAAACCGATCTCAGGATGTGAAACATATTGTTGATTATTTGAATAGAAAAAAAATGAATTCATATCTGTAAAATATTATAGAATTCTTGTGCGAAATATATTATAATCATATATTTTATCAGGTCGTATGGAAAAAGATCAAATACTAAAAGAACTTGAAACATTACTTAATAGTCTATCTATTGAATTAAAATATAGAAAAGGGTATTTTAGAGGAGGTCTGTGTCGTTACAGAGATCAAAATTTCATTTATCTCAATAGAGCCGATAAGGAAGAACACCATATCGCCCTCATATTGGGTGAACTTGAGAAGATGAATCTCACCGACATTGAATTACCCCAGTCGATTGAAGAATTATTGTCAAAATCAGAGGCATCAAGGGAGGAATGAGTATGTCAAATCAGGACCGCAAGTCTCCGCGATTGGATTCAGATCAGTTTATATCATACCGTGTATTTGATTCTGAAAACCGCGTGTGTGACGAAGGAATGGCTAAAACAAAAGATATCAGCCAGAGCGGCGTCGCTGTTGAAAATCGGACTGCGTTTGAAGTGGGATCAACGGTGGAGTTAACCATTGCTTTAACAGAAGATCTGATCAAAGTCAAAGGTATCGTAAGAAATGTGGATAAAAATAGTGAAGATCAATATAATATTGGAATTGAATTCTCAGAAATTTCAGAGGATCAACTAAAAAAAATTTCTGAAGAGTTCCCTGAAATACTGGAGTAATCTTAATTATCATTGAAAAGGTGGTAATATATATCCCGTATAACCATTAGCCTGAAATTATCTTCATCCTGTTTAAAAGGAAAGCCAGATTTTTATCTCCAATCTTGAAAAATTATCTTTTAGCCTTTAATCCAAGTTTTGAGGATTAAAGGCTCTTTTTTTATTCATCATATGCAGAAAGTCTGTCTGACAAATTGTTTCATGAAGTGAATGGGGGTGTCCCAATTCTTGTGACAATTAACACATCCGTTAGTTCTCCATATAAGTACATTCTAAATATATTGAGAATAATTTTTCAGAAATCTAAAATATTATTAACGGAATAAAATCATTGCAATAATAAGTTTATCCGATAGAATAAGAAAACTATAATATGAAAAAACAATTAATTATAATAATGCTCTCGCTTATGGTAGTCTTGCAGAACTGTGGCCATAATCAAACTTTAAACCAGGTAGAACAGGAGAAACTAGATCCGTTTCTACAACAATTGGTTTTGGGTGAAGATATCAATGAAAGTAAATACAGTATTTACCGACAAGATGATGGCACGGTTCTATATGGGGTTATTATTAAAACGGAAGATGTTGAGGATATAAAAAAATCAGGGATTCATATTAATAGCCATTCCGGAAATATTATTACAGCAAAACTTACCAAAGAAGATATTCGAAGGCTTGCAAATTTAAAATCTGTTATATTCATCAACCATAGTACCAAGAATTCTATACATTAAATGGAGGCTGTTATAATGGGGCGTATTTTTAAATCGCAAATGATTCTGGTCTCAATACTTTTTACGATTTTAATAAATGGCACAGTTTTTAGCGCTGATGCAGATTTGACTAAGATACATCCAAGATTGGTATCACTTGTAACAGAGAGCGACCCATCTCACATACTACTGAAACTAAATGGGGATCCTATTTCTTCAAATCCGGAAATAGCAAAGATTGGTGTTTTGATAAGAACTACTAATAGTCATATTTTGGATGAAGCTGAAATCCCATACAATTCTGTTTATCCTGAATTTGTAACGGCAAAAGTTTCAATTGATGAACTGAAGCGGTTATCAAACATAAATGAAGTCGCGTATATCGATGCGCCAACTATCTCTTACCCGGCAACGAATGTCAGTTTGCCCCAGAATGGGACCGCCCTATTGCACAACGGGGCTCTTAATAATACTAAGTATAAAGGCAAGGATGTACTCGTTCTGATATTTGATTCGGGTATCGATTGGAATCATATTGATTTTAAAGATCCTGAGGATCCAACCAAGAGCAGAATTCTATATATATGGGATCAAACACTTTTGGGTCTTGAGGCCGGAGAATCGCGGCCTTCGGGATTTAATTATGGCGTGGAATATACAAAGTCTGATATTGATGATGAGATTGATGGTTCACCTTCGGGATTTGTTCGTGAAGAGGATTCAAATGGGCATGGATCCCACGTGGCAGGAACCGCTGCGGGATCAGGTATAAAATTTGGAGGTATGGCTCCTGAGGCTGATATTATTGTCGTCAAAGGTGGTAACGGCAGTTTCTCTGAGGATAATATTATCGATGCTTTAACCTATGCCGAGCAAAAGGCAACCACCCTTGGCAAACCAATCATTGTCAATCTCAGTTTGGGTGGTCAGGATGGCCCTCATGATGGTACCCGATCCTACGAAGAAGCGATAGATAATTTTAGTAATAAACCGGGACGGGTGGTGGTTGTATCTGCTGGTAATGATGGCGCTGATGAGATGCATATTTCCGGGAGTATTGCAAGTGGTGGAAATGGGACTTTTCAGATTACGGTTCCTTCCTATACACCTGAATCAGGATCCAGCAATGATGATTTCTCATTTAATGTATGGTACGATGGGAGCGCCACAGTGACAGCAAAGGTAACCTCACCGAATGGGGTTGTATATGAACGCACGAGTTCTGCCGGAACAGCAGCTGATGACAGTGATGGAAAGATTTATTTGGAAAATTTGACTATATCGGGGAACAAGCGGACAATTGGACTGGAGGTATATGATGCATTATTGGGAAATACCCCGGCAGAAGGGGTTTGGACGCTTGAATTAATAGGAGTAAGTACCTCTATCAGCTATGACGGCTGGTTATCAGATAATTTGATTGGAGAGCCAGCCTCCCGGGTTTTACTTCAAAATGGAGATAATGACAAATCTGTGGCAATGCCTGGCACGGCAAATAAGGCAATCACAGTTGGTGCCTATGTAACCAAGGTTACCTGGCCATCGGTTAACGGTGGTCAATACTCCTATACAGATGGTGATGAGCCTGGTGACATTGCTGTGTTTAGTAGTCAGGGTCCGACACGAGATGGACGTATGAAGCCCGAAATCACTGCACCGGGTAAAGGAATTGTTGCGGCTCTTTCCAACCAATTGGAAGAGAGTGAAGGCGATGTTTGGATTAATCCTGACAATATCCACTTTTTGTCGCAGGGTACCTCAATGTCCGCACCGCATGTGACAGGAGCCTCTGCCTTATTATTATCAAATAACCCATCTCTTACGGTGGATGAAATTAAATCGTTGTTGGGAAATACCGCAAGATCGGATGATAATACACAATCTACGCCCAATAATACCTGGGGTTACGGGAAGATGGATATCTTGCAGGCCGTTGCAAAACAGCAAACGCAAGACTCAGTTCTTACCAGAGAAATTGTCAGCTATGTATCTACACCTGAAGGCCCCTATTATGCATTCACAGGTATGGAAAGGTTTGCTATCCGTTATACTGCCCCGTTCTCGGGAAAGATATCAGGTGCGTACCTTTTGACGCTTATCAACCATCCGGATGTTAATCCCATCATTAAGGGAGATGGAAATTTACTCGTATCCATCCATCAGGATGATAATGGGTTTCCAGGCAATCAGTATGGATCCACCATTGCGCATTCACTTGACCTGCTAGACCCGGGCACAGATAATTATATCAATTTATTGGACGCAAATGCAACGGTTCAGAGTGGTGAGAACTATCACATTGTACTTATGCTTTCTGATCGGGGGAGACAGTATTAAAATAAAATTTGATAATGGTCAAACTGAATATGCTGAAAATTATTCAGAAATATTTCTCTTTGACCAGTGGCGAAAACTCGGAGAGGTTTTTAGCAGCGCCTATAATCTTCAGTTGAAATCTGAAAATATCAGGATTGAATATGTCAATGCAATTGATGAAACACCTGGGAAAATTGCACGAACCTTTAGCCTTGATCAAAATTATCCCAATCCCTTTAATCCTACCACAACCATTCGTTTTGATCTCACCCGCCAGGGACCTGTCAATTTGAGTATATTTGATGTGCTGGGCAGGGAGGTTGCTCATTCTAAGTGATGAAGTTAAAATAGCGGGATCCCATGAAATTGTATGGGATGGTAAAAACAGAAACGGCAACCAGGTGCCAACAGGTATTTACTTCTACAGGCTGAAGACCAATGAAGGAGTTCTTTCAAAGAAGATGTTGTTGGTGAAGTAATCTCGATGCTTGATTCGGGATATGAGATATGAGATGTGTGATACGAGATACGCGATCCGGGATACCAGATACCGGATATGTGATTGAAAAAAAGAGTAAATAATACTTGACAAGTCATTGATTGAGTGACACCTTTTTATCGCATCCCGCATCCCGCATCCCGCATCCCGCATCCCGCATCCGCATCCCGCATCCCGCATCCCGCATCCCGCATCAAAAATCAACCTTTTTCATCAATAAATTAATCGGTTTCGCATTCTGCATGATGTAAAAATGGATTGCAGGTACATTGTTATTGAGTAAATCTTCAACTTGCCGCATGGCCCAGTTCACCCCAATTTCCATAATATGTTCAGGTTTAGCTTCCATAACTTCATCAGCCAGTCCTTCAGGAATATTTACGTGGAAATTGCGGGGGAGTGATGATAAATTCGATTTTGCCACAAGAACTTTTAAGCCTGGTATGATTGGGGCTTCAATACCCTCTTCACGACAAGTTTTGACAAAATTGAAATAAGCATTATTATCATAGAACATTTGTGTGACAATATATTGCGCGCCAGCCTCAATTTTCTTTTTGAGATATTTAATATCTGCTCTCAAATTTGGTGCTTCAAAGTGCTTCTCAGGATAACCTCCGACGCCAATGCAAAAGTTAGACGGCTTTGCATCAATTAAATTCTCTTCCAGATATAAACCTGAATTCATCGCTGAAATTTGGTTGACTAACTCCTCTGTACTTGCGTTTACCGATCTGCCATATTGGAGAGGTTTCTCATATCCTTTGCTATCCCCTCGTATGGCAAGAATATTCTCAATCCCCAGATATTGAATCTCAATTAAAAAGTCCTCCGTTTCTTCTCTCGTAAACCCCTGGCAGAGCACGTGTGGCACAGCCTCAATATTATATTTGTTCTGAATCAACGCACAAATCCCTAATGTACCTGGTCTTTTGCGTTTCACTTTTTTTCGGATCCCCTCGTCTGTTTCTTCATAAATTACCTCAGCAGAATGGCTGGTTATATCTATGAAAGGAGGATTATACTTTATGATATCATCGAGAATAGCTAACAGGCCTTTGATATCTCCTCCACGCTTTGGAGGAATTATTTCAAAACTAATTAATGGATTTTTTGCTCTCTCGAGATGCTCAATAACTTTCATGATTTATTCCTATTTCTATGTTACTGCAATTACTTAATCAATTAATGTGTACCTGGTGCGATTAAGTCGGATTTGTCAATCCAAATCGGATTTGATAACGCTAAAAATCCTTCTTGCGTTTTTATTTCAGACCTTATATAGCCATTCACAGGAAGATCTGTGAAAGTAAACTCGAATGAATTTTGAAAAATTTCCTTTTCAAATTCTTTTTTAAAAAGTATCTTCTCTTCACCACGGGTAACGTCACCAACAATGATTTGGATATTTTCTAATGGGGAGTACTCTCCAGTTGACAATGATTCTAACCTGAGTTTTGATGGTGCGTTGCAGGATGATCCCATTGGATACCAGACATTTGCTGATTGAACCCTCATCTGTAGGGCAGGTCCATTTGTGAGATAACAGTTACCATTTCCTAATTGGCCCAATACGTTATCTACTGTTATCTCTTTTCCATCACAATAAACCCCGGTTCGCCATACCCCAAAAAGATGTAAATGATGTTCACGCATGGTAAAAAAAGGAAACCCTACCTGTCTAAATTTTGAAAAATTGCCATGGGCATCATTTCCCGCTAATCCTATGAGTTTATACCCCGATAATAATTGCCTAATCCATAAATCTCGGCCTTTCAATTTGTATATGTCTTCACCTCCATTAATGAATTGAAGACCGTTTAGGCCAGGTATACGGCAATCATCATTTCGCCATTCGCCGCGATTAATAAAAATCTTCTGCAAAAACGGTGGGGATTCTGCCGGGTGAGCGGCAAAATAGAAAACATGTTGCCTTTTCAATTTGATGATATCTTCTATGGACGATTCAGAGTAAGTCTTAAACCATTTTTCACCACTATCCCCACTCCCGGGATAGAACTCCTCTGAATTATACACCAGTAAATGTACATTCTGTCGACGTGTATTGCGGACTGTTACCTCTTCACCAGGGATAATGAGCACCTTATTCTTCGCTTTGTTTATTCTTTGAACCTCCGCTTTGAACTTCTTCCATTTTTTCAGATCCGGATCATTCAAAAGGTAGTTGTCTTCATAATCATCCATATCATAGGAATGATCAGCGGCGCAGAAAAAATCCAATCCCAGATATTCGGCCATTATAGCAGTAGCAGACAAAGAGGCTCCGAATTCTACCTGGTCAGAGGTGTAATTAGAATGGCAATGGGTCTCTCCATAGAGACAATCTCCCAGGCGGGGCAGTGGATCCTCCGAAATATAAATCCGCAAAGGATTGTGGCTTGTTCCGCGATGATTATCAGATATACATCTTTTTGTCTTTTTCCCGATCCTATAACGCACTTCTATAGAAAAGTTATGATTACCCGTTTCAAGTCTTGATGTACTCATTTTATTTATCGTATCGAAATATGCCTGCTCGATATGTTTCTGTATTTGGAAACTTTCTAGTGGTTGTTCATTCTCAAATACTGTAAGCGTTTGAATCTCAACAGGATATTTATTTGCATCTTTTACAATTAGTAATATGGGGAGCAATTCGCCTTTTTGCAGCCTTGAAGGTATGTCAATGATTATTTCCGGCTCTCTTTTTTTTAGATAACTAAAGAAGTACTTAAAACGGTAATGTGTTTCCGCGTATAATACTGGGAAGAGTAAGGTTAGGATAAGCGTTGTATCACTATCAGAAAGAATTTCATTCATATTCATTGGGTTAACTATTGTTTGAAGATTATTGTGACCGTTGTGCCTTTGTCTGAACCTGATTGAACTGTCATTGTGCCATTTAACTGCTGAACCAGTTTCTGGGAAATAGCAAGCCCCAATCCACTGCCTTGGTCTCTGGTTGTAAAAAAAGGATCAAAAACCCGGTCAATAATTTTTGAAGGTATCCCCGGGCCATCATCAATGATATGAATTGAGAATGTATGCTTGCCAAACTCACAACGAATGATAATTTTACCCTTTTGCATGGCCTGAATACTATTGTTAATAATATTTAACAGGATCTGTTCTAAAGCATTCTTATCACTGTTAATATTTGGAAGGTTCTCTGGTAGCTCGGTGATAATTTCAATATTATCGTATTCAGAAAAACCGACTTTTATTTGCTTTATTAAATCTGCAATATCCACAGGCTTAGTATTAAATGAGTGGTTTCTGGCAAATGTGAGAAAATTTTCGATCAGATTATTTAATCGTTCTAATTCCGCCGGTATATATGAGAAAACTTCATCCGATGTCTGGCCATATTTTTTTTGTATCAATGAGTTTGTGCCCTTAATGATCCCCAGGGGATTTCTGATTTCATGGGCAACAGTTGCGGCCATTTCTCCCAGGGCGACGAGATGCTCCTGATTTTTTATCAGATTTTGCAGATGAAGTATTTTTCTAATAGAACGTATTAAATACAGCGCTACAGTTAAAATAAGAAAAGCATTCAAAAAACTGAATATTAACAAACCCCTGTCGAACTGATCAAGCATATCAAAGAATTCTGCTGGCGCTTCTATAACTAAGATGCCCATGATAACATTATCAATATCAATCAGAGGTGTGACTGCCGTCAAGAACTTATGATCACCAAGTGTTTGCATATCGCCGACAATTGTTCGTCCACTTAATGCAATCTCAACAAGGGATTTATCAGGCAGTCGGTGACTTGCAATACCGGTTATTTCAGGCGCTAAATCGATAAGTGTTTCTAATGCCGGAGATATGACGTATACATCCTGAAGATTATTAGTCTCCTTCAGTTCAAAAAGCAGGTTCTGATAAAAAATATATTCCGGAGATGTATTGTTTTCTGGGATTATATAGGCCAGATCATTGGCATCAATTAGTCTGGCGGAAACGCTGGAAATATTCTCGAGACGAAATCTAAGGTCCGATACAAAAAATGACTTAATTCGTTGAAGATATATCCAACCAAGCGCATTGGCAAGTAAGAGTATCAACAAACCGATACCGAATATCCAATAAAGTGATTTTTGTTGTTTTGCAAAGTTGGGTTGGATCATCATTTTCTCTGATCATCATCTGAGAATTTATTTAACCAGTAATTAATTTCATCCTCACCGATCTGCGGATCTTGCTTGAAAGATTTACCGGCCTGAACGTTTCTTTTTTGAAGCCTGGAGATAAATAAATCTGACGATAGAACTTTTGCTCCCAGATCTTTTGCACGCATAGCCAGCTGTTTATCGGAAGTGATGACCGTTATGCCTCTTTTGTTAGATTGTTTCTGAATATAGCGGATTATTAAGTCATCGGCTTTTTCCGGATTGCGTGAAAAGGCTATTGACGGATCTCTTTTGCTATTGTTGGTATAAATATCAGGTTGACCATCATATATTATTTTGAATGTAATCTTTTTTTGTGAAAAATAGTCTTTTTACAGAAATATTAAACTTATTTCTGGCCGTTTCCAGTTGATCCGGAATTAAGGTAGCAATCTCCGGAATTTTAAAGCAAACATTCCAGGCATCAATTACAAAAATATTCGCCATATTTATAAGACAATCCCCTCAAATTGATAAAATAAAAATACGATAAATCAGGTACGGCCGCTATTAAATTTTGTTAAAAAAAATCCTGGAGTTATAATAACCCCAGGAATGGTAAAACATAATTTGTTCCTAAAGAAGATTTACTTATAATCCAAATCGTTTTTTATTCTTTTCAATATAGCTTTTCCAGTTCTCGGGTACTTCATCTTCAGGATAAATAGCTTCAACGGGACATTCTGGTTCGCAAGCCCCACAATCTATGCATTCCTCAGGATGAATATACATCATTTCTTTTGCCGCACGCATTTTTACCTTATCAGCCTCCTCAAGGCTATATCCCTCAGCAGGATAGATACAATCAACGGGACAAACATCTACACAAGCAGTATCACATACACCTGAGCAGGGTTCGGTTATCACATAGGCCATGTATACTTTCTCCTCAAATATTTATATTAATTCAATTATGCCATTCATTATCATAACGATCAATGTGAAATTACTATTCACATATAAGCATTAAATTTAACCAATAATCTGGTAGAATTCTATCAATTTATGATATTGTCTTTGAACGGATTAATTATTGGATATCTATTCTTCTCTATGGGCCATGGTTGCTGTTCGCTGGGCTGTTGGTAAAATAATAATCTCGGCAATTTGAACATGTACCGGACGGGAGGCACAATAGAAGACAGCATCAGCAACGTCCTCTCCGACAAGTGGTTTAAGTCCTTGGTAAACCTTATCTGCTTTTTCTTTATCCCCATGAAATCTTACGATGCTGAATTCCGTTTCCACCATTCCCGGGTCAACAGTTGCAACACGAAGAGGTGTGCCTAGTAAATCAATCCTGATGGCCCTTGTAAGCGCCTCTACAGCATGTTTTGAGGCGCAGTAGACATTACCATTAGGATAAACTTCATGGCCTGCTATCGAGCCTATATTGATTATATCGCCGCGTTCGTTATCAATCATCCAAGGGATAATTTTTTTTGTTATATAAAGTAACCCTTTAATATTGGTGTCAATCATTTCCTCCCAGTCATCAATTAAGCCTTCGTGAACTTTGGAAAAACCTCGGGCCAGACCCGCATTGTTTACGAGAACATCAATAGATTTCCATTCCGCGGGTAAAGCCTCAAGGGCTACCTCTACTTGTTGACGGTCACGGACATCGAGTTGAAAGGTATAGATTTTGGTACCAAACATTCTTTCTAAATCGTTTGCCAATGAATCTAATCTCTCTTTGCGCCGGGCACATAGAAGCAGTCTTGCCCCTTCTTTTGCAAAACGATAGGCACAGGCTTTGCCAATCCCGCTGCTGGAACCGGTTATAAATACAACTTTTTCATCAAACTGTGTCATATCATTCTTCCTTTACTGATTTATCGTATAGTTTTTGAAAATTATTCCCAGATTTAAAAGTCATGACAAAAAGTTCTATCAAACTCAAATCCCTATATTTTGATAAAGGGCATTTTGAAATCCCATTTTCTCCATGGTATTCACTAAATTCATGTATTCTTTTCCTGAGGGCCTATTCAGTAATTCTGGGTAAGCAGTTGCCTTATGGGCAGGATGATACTGTGCCATCAAATTTACGGTGATTAACGGAGATAATTTGGAGGCAATCCATTCTAGACTATCCTCACTGCCGGAAATGTTGTTTGGCAAAACAAGATGACGGATCAACAATCCTCTCTTGGCAATGCCATTAGCATCTGTTTTTAATAATCCCACCTGGCGGTACATTTCCGCAATAGCTTGGCGGGAAACTGACACATAATCAGGAATTCCCGAATATTTTTGGGCCATACTGTCGTCACTATATTTTAAATCAGGTAAATATATGTCGATGATACCTTCTAAAATCTTGAGTGTTTCCACACGGTCATAACTATTTGTATTATAGACAAGAGGTATCTCAAGGCCTAAGGATGTGGCATATGCAATAGCCTCTAAGATTTGAGGTACAAAATGAGAGGGGGAAACAAAATTGATATTATGACAACCCTTTGAATTTTGCAAATCAAGCATTATTTGGGCAAATTCCTCAGTTGAGGACGAATATCCTTCCGGATGGGATATTAATTGACTGATATCAGGATTCTGGCAGTATACACAATTCAGATTACAACGACCCAGGAATACGGTTCCTGAACCTCTATAACCACTTATCGGTGGCTCTTCACCATGATGGGCACCGTAGGAACAAATATATGGGGTGCTGTATGATTGGCAGAAGCCAGAATTATCAATATTGCGATCAATCCCACAGGTATGTGGACAAATTACACATTTTTTTAGTCTTTGTTTTAAGTATGCCGCTCGACGCATCAATTCTCCATTGGCGGCCAGACTAATATATCCCGGCTTATGCATAATTGCTCATAAACGATTATTTATTCTCATCTTATAGGAAACCCTGGAGATTTTTTATTTGGGATTGCTTTAATTTTTTGTGCTGTCCTTTGCGTTCCTGAGAAAAAGTGCCTGGTTAGATAACAAATCCAATTACCAGATAAAGCACCGTTGTAGCAGAACCGGCAATAAGGGCATAAGGTAATTGTGTTTTTACATGGTCGATATGATCACTCGCAGAGGCCATAGAAGAAATTATTGTTGTGTCAGAGATTGGAGAACTATGATCACCGAACACACCGCCACCCAGAGCAGCTGCAATGGTTAAATAAATATTGGCGTCCATCATTTGGGCCATTTGCAGGCCGATTGGGATCATAATAGCGAATGTACCCCAGGATGTTCCGGTTGAGAAAGCAATAAAACTTGCCACCAGAAATACTATTGCAGGGACAAATTTTGGACTTAACCAGGCTTGTGTGACCTCGGCGACATAGATACCGGTTCCCAGATCCCGACAAACTTTTCCTATTGCAAAGGCTAACATCATCAGAAGGGCCAAAGGAATGAGCCCGCCAATACCCTTGAATATCAGGTTTATTATCTCAGGTAATTTAAATATATTTTGTGCTCGATAGAGTATTGCTCCGACAAGAATAGAAGAAAGCACAGCCCATAGAACAGCGGTTGAACCCGAACCTTTTCCAATAGCCAGAAAAATTTGCTGCCAAAAGGGATAGGTATTAATATTTTCTACGTTCGACCAACCTGTGAAAATTAGGCCTATGGGCATCATTGCCACCATGGTACCTATAGGAATAATCATATTTATTGCTCGTGCGATCGTATTATCCGCCTTTTCCATACTAATTATTTCGGTAGAAATCATGGGGGTGGCCCCGTCTCTTATAACCTTGCCCTCTTCCCGTGCCCTTCTCTCCGCTTCTTTCATTGGACCAATATCTTTTTGGGTGAAAATAACGATCCCAACGATTATCATTGCAAATATTGGATAAAAGTTTAGCGGATAGGCCCTGATCATTGTACCCAAGGGGTTTTCCAAACCTTGTGCTAAAAGCAATCCCATAATATAAGCACCCCACGCATTTAAGGGTATTAATATACAAGTTGGGGCAGAAATTGAATCCGCAATATAGGCTAATTTTTCCCGGGGGATCTTTAGACGGTCGAAAATAGGTCTAAAAATAGATCCAACGGTTAAAACATTTATGCTGGATTCTACAAAGATGGCAATTCCTGTCAACCATGCCATAATTTGCACGGTTTTTCTTGGGCTGGTTTTTTTACGCTCTTCGATCTTTATGAGAAATTTATTAATATAGATTATAAATCCCTCGACACCTCCGGATCGCTGAACAAAAGCAATGAGAGCGCCGACCAGCGAACTGAACATGATAGTACGGGTATTTCCTGCATCCTGAAAGACATCGACCATAGCCTGAATGGTATTAATAGTTCCATTTAGTATATTTCCATTTGAGAGAATGACCCAACCCATCCAAATTCCAAATAATAATGAAATAAAAACCTGACGCGTTTTAATGGCTAATGTAATGGCTACCAGAGGCGGGAGAAGAGACCAAAATCCAAAATGCTCCATAGATGTCCTTAATGTCTATATGATAATAAATTTTAGTTGTGATGATAATAGGATGCAAGAAAATTTCGAAAAAAAAAAGCCGCTCTCTATGGAACGGCTTTCACTTGTGGTTATTTTATCGCTGTCATGAGTTTAAAAACCCATCAGCAATATAGACACTATTTTTTCCGTCGATCATTTTCAGGTGGGACTGGATGGGCAATTTTCTTGTATTCATCCTTCCAATTGGTAAAACTCACTTTATGTCCCTTGATCTCAGCTTTATGACAATTTATACAAGTCTTTTCATCAGGAATAATCATGCCAGCAGCTAAAGACGCTTTTTGATCTTTCATCACTTTGGACTTTTTATAAAGGCTTCCAGGACCATGACAGGATTCACATCCAACGCCTTCTTCAACTTTATAACTTTTGTTTATATTTTTCTTGCTACCTACAGTTGTATGACAGGAGAGACATTTATCATCTTTGAGAGGGTCCTTTACTCCCATGGCCTCAGCTGTTTTCTTGGCAGCATCAGATTTAAGTGATTCGTAGGCTTTAGAATGTTTCTCTTTCTGCCATTTTTTAAACTGACCACCATTCTTATCCGCATTATGACAAGATTTACATTTACTTGCACCCACATATTCCGGTTTGTCCCCGGCAAAGCTCAGAAGGGTGAAGGAGAAAACGATGATCAACCCTATTGCAAGGATTTTGTTCTTCATAACTAACCTCCGTATTAAGTGTATACCATTTGAGATGGTCTGAAATCAACTTCTTTATTTTGTCCAACTCATTATAAATATTATACGAAAAATAAACATAGCAGTTCAAAAATGCAATGAAATTTAAGAAATAAATTTACAAATTTTCAATTGTCCTTGCTATAATCTTAAAAAAAGGATATATTTTCCCAACATTAAGAATATCTATTCCATTCCTATCATCATAGGTATTTAATGTCTGCTAAGTTTGCACAAATTTTAACAATTTTCAAGCGATTAAATACCAAGATCGTCGTCTACTTTCTTTCTTTCGCCTTTTTACCTCTGCTTATTTTTAGCATATTGGGATATTATTTAAACAAAGATCTGATCAGCCGCGTTAATGAGGATCATCTCCGCTCAATTAATACAAGTTATGCCAATGAACTTAATATCTATTTTCAACTAAAAGACAATGTAATCAAAAATGTTGTTGCGGAATACGAAAGTTTAGAAAAAACAGTATCTTTTGGCTCATTTCTATCAGCAAAAACTTTTACAAACAATGAGTTCCTCTTTATTACTACTGGATTTACTAATAAATATTCTATCAAATTAAATAAAGAGAAATCATTACTTCTCCCTGAGAACCCACTTATCCTTCATTTTGATACACCTGTTGCAAAAATTTCTGCTGCTGTCCCGGTCAAGGATGTGGAAGAATTATTATCAATCAGTGTTAAGAATATGCATAATTTTGCATATTTTCTCAATTCTGAGAAAATGATTGGTGACACAAGTCTGCCCAGGCCCGAAATCGATGATCTGAGCCTGACTCAGATTATTTTACAGCCAAAATCTGAATTAAAGTATACAAGAATTATCAAAAGTGCAGATTTTCTTTATGCATCAACCTGGCTTAAGGATCAGCAGGCAGTATTGATAACCAGAATAAATACGAAATCCTTCTATGCTGAACTAAATACTTTCAGGGATAGAATCTTACTGGCCAATGTCTTTTTTGCCATTATACTCGTTCTGCTTGCCATTATATTCTCACGTCGGATCACCCAACCTATTCATAGGCTCATTCAGGCAACTCAGCAAATCAGACAAGGAAAATTTGATAAAAAGATTGAATTAAGTAGCAACGATGAAATAGAGATACTTGCTGATGAATTTGAACTAATGAGAGAGAAACTGCATGAATCTTATTCGGGTATGGAAGATAAGATTAAAAGTAGAACACGAGAGTTGCAACAGGCACAGGCACAAATTTCTCATCAGGAGAAAATGGCATCTTTGGGAATGATGGCTGCAGGTATTGCGCATGAAATTGGCAATCCTCTGACAAGTATTTCATCTATGGTACAGGTAATTAAACGGAGAAATTCAGACGCGCAAACTTTGGAATATGTATCAACCATTCTGAAAAGTATCGATAGAATTTCAAGAATAGTAAGGGAATTGGTTGATTTTAGTCGCCCCTCTTCATATGAAGAAGCACCCTGTGATGTTAATGAAATTATTAAATCTGCTGTCGGCATAATCCGCTATGATCGTCGATCAAAAGATCTTATCTATCAATTAGAATTAGATGAGAATGTTCCAAAGACTGTCCTCGTTTCAGATCATCTCCTGCAGGTTTTCCTCAATATACTAATTAACGCGGTCGATGCCAGCGAAGGCTATGGTAATGAGATTGAAGTTAAAACCTATGTGGAAAATGCAACCATTTATGTAAAAATTTCTGATCAGGGATGTGGCATACCACAAAACATGCAAAATAAAATTTTCGAACCTTTTTATACAACAAAGGAAGTTGGTAAAGGAACCGGTCTTGGATTAACTGTTACTTATGGATTTATAAAAAAACTGAATGGGGATATTTCTGTCGAGAGTAAATCAGGGCAAGGAAGTCTTTCCTGATAAATATACCCATTAAGGATAAAATTGAGGAATAATATGAAGTCCAAAATATTAATCGTTGATGATGAAAAAGCTATCCGTGAATCCGTCTCCCTGGTTTTAACTGAAGAAGGATACGAAACGGAAATGGCTTCGAACGGTAGTGAAGCCCTGAAGTTTCTTAATGAACAAGACTATGATATCCTGATCACTGATTTGAAAATGCCAGGAATGGATGGAATAGAATTAATCAAAAAAAGTATGAAGATCTGCCCTCAGACTTCTGTAATTATTATCACTGCCCATGCTTCCGTTGAATCAGCAATTGAGGCTTTAAGGATTGGGGCGTTTGATTACATATTAAAACCCTTTGATTTCGATGATTTGATTCTCAAAGTACAGCGCCTGCTTAAACATAAAGAACTGGCTTTGGAGAATCAGGCATTGAGAAAAGAGGTTGATGAAAAATATAATTTCAATAATATAATAGGACAAAGTCAGGAAATGCAGGAGGTGTTTAAGCTGATTAAAAAGGTCAGTTCAACCAAAGGTAATGTCCTGATTACAGGTAAAAGTGGAACAGGAAAGGAATTGGTGGCCCGGGCTATACATTTTAACAGCCCAAGAAAGAATAAACGTTTTGTTGCTATAAATTGTGGGGCGATTGTAGGCACATTGATGGAGAGTGAATTCTTTGGACATAAAAAAGGTTCATTTACAGGTGCCATAAATGACAAAGATGGATTCTTTAAAATTGCCAATTTGGGTACTCTATTTCCTTGATGAGGTAGGTGATATACCATTGCCTTTGCAGGTGAAATTATTAAGGGCTATTGAGGAAGAGGAGATCTATGCTGTAGGTTCAAGCAATCCCATTAAAGTAGATATCAGGATTATTGCTGCCACCAACAGGGATTTGGCAGTCGAAGTAGAAAAAGGCAATTTCCGGGAAGATCTGTATTATCGATTAAATGTCATTGAAATTCCATTGCCATCACTGACTAACCGTAAAGAAGATATCCCTTTACTCGTTCAGCACTTTATTAAGAAATATAATCAGGAGTTGAATCGGCATATCAAGAACCCTGATAATAAAACAATGCGAATATTACGAAACCATGACTGGAAGGGTGGTATTAGGGAGTTGGAGAATGTTATAGAAAGAGCATTAATATTATGCGATGGTGATATAATTACACCACTAGATTTACCTCCTAACATGATTAATGCAGAAATCGAAGAAGATATTCCTACTCGTCTAAAAGATGCTGTAGCCTATTTTGAGAAGGAACATATAAAGAAAATATTGCAGAAAACGGGGATTAATAAAGAAGAATCTGCAAATATTCTTGGTATAAGTCTCTCATCCTTATATCGAAAAATGGATGAGCTAAATATCAAATTAATTGATCTTATAAGTTTAAATCAACGCAATTGAAATCCAATATAAATTAAATAGATTATTAAATAACAAAGGATTATTAAAAGTACTAGTTTCTTCCGGGAATATCAGGAATTACAAATGACCTGCCGGGAAAATAAAAACTGTTCATTTTGGAGGAGAAGATGATACGAAGAGAAGATGCCCTTAAATATCATAGCGAGGGAAGGAAGGGAAAAATTGAAGTAGTTTCAACAAAACCCTGTATAACACAAAGGGATCTGGGAATGGCTTATACCCCCGGTGTAGCAGAACCTTGCCGGGAGATTGAGAAAGATCCGGGGACCGCCTATGATTATACTGCCAAAGGTAATCTGGTTGCTGTTGTTTCTAATGGTACGGCAGTGTTAGGATTAGGTAATATTGGCGCTCTGGCTGGAAAGCCAGTGATGGAAGGAAAGGGCGTATTGTTTAAACGATTTGCGGATATTGATGTGTTTGATATTGAACTTGATACGCTTGATCCAGATGAAATTGTACGTACGGTAAAATTACTAGAACCGACCTTTGGTGGTATTAATCTTGAAGATATAAAAGCACCGGAATGTTTCTATATTGAAGAGAAACTGAAAGAAATAATGAGTATTCCAGTCTTCCATGATGATCAGCATGGGACGGCCATCATCTCTGCCGCGGCATTATTAAATGGCGTGGAATTACAGAATAAAAAAATTGAAGATGTAAAAGTTGTATTTAGTGGGGCCGGAGCGGCAGGAATCGCCTGTGCTGATTTATATATCAAACTTGGGGTAAAAAAGGAAAATTTATATCTGATTGACACCAAAGGCCTTGTTTATCAAGGTAGAAAGGAAGGAATGAATCCTTATAAAGAAAGACTGGCGAATGGTGATGGTCCGGCCACATTAGAAGAAGTGATGGTAGGTTGTGATGTTTTTGCCGGGGTATCTGTTGCAAATCTCGTACAAAAAAGATGGTTAAATCCATGGCTGACAAGCCGATTATCATGGCCATGGCAAACCCTGATCCCGAAATAATGTATGACGATGCTATTAGTGTGCGTGATGATCTAATTATGGCAACGGGGCGATCAGATTATCCAAATCAGGTCAATAATGTACTCGGATTTCCCTTTATTTTCCGGGGAGCATTAGATGTACGTGCTACAGCCATAAATGATGAAATGAAGATTGGCGGCAGTAAGATCGTTGGCAGATCTGGCCAAAGAGGATGTTCCCGATTCTGTGATCAAGGCCTATGGAGATAAACCCATTCAATTTGGGAAAGATTATATTATCCCAAAACCCTTTGATTCCCGCGTGTTGATCTGGGAAGCAAGTGCTGTGGCAAAAGCTGCCGTTGAAACAGGCGTTGCCCGGCAACCCATTGATGATTTTGATGCCTACAAGGAGCATCTGGAAAGTCTTCTTGGGCAAATCCAGAGAAATAATGCGGTTAGTGATAAATAAAGCGAAAAAAGAGCCAAAAAAAATTGTATATCCCGAAGGATGGGAACCAAAAATCTTCAGGGCCTGCCAGATTATTAACGATGAAGAAATTGCGCAACCGATCATATCTTGGTTCACATGAAATTTATTAAAAAGAGTAGTGAAGAATTAAATGTAGATATTTCAAATGTAGAAATTATCGATCCGATTAAAAGTGATAAACTGAATATTTATGCAAAAGCTCTTTATAAAATGCGGGCCAGAAAAGGTATGACGCTTTCCTCAGCAAAAACAGAACTTAAATGCCAACTGGCGATTGTTTGGTGCAATGATGGTCAAGATGGGTGATGCAGATGGAATGATTGCCGGTGTAAATTATCATTATCCGGATACGATTCGTCCTGCTTTACAAGCAATCCCCCTTAAGGGAGATCTGGGTGTTGTTGCCGGTCTATATATGATGGTATTTAAAAATGATGTTTTCTTTTTTGCTGATACGACGGTTAATATCGAACCAACAGCAGAGGAATTAGCGGAAATTGCTATTATATCCGCAGAGACAGTTAAAAATTTTGATATTGTACCGCGCATTGCGATGTTATCTTTTAGTAATTTTGGAAGTGTGAGACATCCTTTCTCGGAAAAAGTAGCAGAAGCAACGAAATTGGTTAAAGAACAACGGCCTGATCTTGAGATTGATGGGGAAATGCAGGCTGATACGGCAGTGGTTCCCGACATTCTTAATAATATTTATAGTTTCTGTGATCTTAAAGGATCAGCCAATGTGCTTATATTTCCGAAGTCTTGAATCTGGGAATATTGCCTATAAACTCATGAACAGGTTAGGAGGTGCTGAGGCAATTGGTCCCATCCTGATGGGAGTAGATAAGTCGATCCATGTCTTACAGCGTAATTGTGAAGTAAATGATATTGTCAATATGACAGCAATTGCAGTTTTGGATGCGCAGAAATATGGAAGGTTGGAAATAATTTGTCCTTTTTTTCTAATGGAGGATAGAAATGAAAATATTTGAAACAATTTCAAAATATGGACATGAACAAATTGTGTTGTGTCATGAACAGGCGACGGGATTAAATGCAGTCATTGCTATTCATAATACTATTTTTGGACCTGCATTAGGTGGATGCCGTATGTGGCCTTTTGAATCAGAAGAAGAGGCAATTGCTGATGCTGTACGACTATCAAAGGGAATGACCTATAAAAATGCTGCAGCCGGATTAAATTTGGGTGGGGGTAAAGCCGTCATTATTGGCGATCCGAATAAGGATAAAAGTGAAGCACTATTTAGAGCTTTTGGACGATTTGTTCAAAGTCTGGGTGGCCGGTATATTACGGCTGAAGATGTGGGAACATCAGTTGAGGATATGGAATATATCAACATGGAAACGGACTTTGTGGCAGGGCTTCCTGAACAGTTCGGAGGTAGTGGTGATCCTTCACCATTTACTGCTCTTGGAACTTTTGAAGGCATCCGGGCCAGTGTGAAATACCAACTCAAACGTAAGGATCTTAAAGGTATACGGGTCGCTGTTCAGGGTGCCGGGCATGTTGGATATTACTTGTGTGAAATGCTGCATGATGCAGGTGCAGAATTAATTATTAGTGATATCTTTGAAGAGCAGGTGGATAAAATCGTAGATGATTTTGGGGCAACCTCAGTGGGGGGAGATAAAATTTATGATGTTGAGGCGGATGTTTTTTCTCCCTGTGCTCTGGGCGCTATAGTAAATGATGATACAATACCAAGAATGAAATTTAAGATCATTGCAGGTGGTGCAAATAATCAACTGCTCGATGAAAAAATTCACGGTCAAAAGTTAAAAGACAAAAATATTCTTTATGCTCCTGATTATCTGATTAATGCTGGTGGGGTTATAAATGTATTTTTTGAAGTAATTAATGAATATAACGGGAAAGGGTAACCCAGAAGGTGAAAAATATCTATAATATTCTCATGGAGGTTTATCATATTGCAGATAAAGAAGATATTACAACAGCAAAGGCAGCTGCAAGATTGGCCGAAAAAAGACTGAATTTGATCAGGAATGTCCATCAGAACTATTTAAGGAAGTGATGTGGTGGATTATAGCGATGCGACTGTATATTTGCTACATAGAGTTTTAATATAGATCGATAAAGGAATATAGAATGCTATCAAATTTCAAAGCACTTGAAGAAAAAGATGAGAAGTGATAAGCCGCGGAAAATTGCCGTGGCCCTGGCAGAAGATGCTGGTATTTGAATGCCCTGGAAAAGGCCAGAAAAAAAGGATTTACGCAGGCGGTCTTAACCGGGAATGGAAAAGAAAAATTCATTGTTATTAGAGCAAGTACTCTTGACTCTCAGAATCTATGAAATTGTTCCCACCCAAAGGGAGAAGAAAATTCTGTATCGAATGGCTGTCTCTTTTGTAAAAAATGGCGATGCCCAGGTCCTGATGAAAGGATTATGCTCAACAGCTATTTTTTTAAAGGAGTACTTGATAAAGAAAATGGATTGAGGTCAGGGAAGATATTATCTCCATCTTGGCATCTTTGAAAGTCCAAACTATCATAAACTTTTCATGATGTCTGATGGTGCAATGAATATAGCCCCAACAATTCATGACAAAGTACAGATTACTGAAAATGCATTGAGGCCATGATAAATCTAGGCTATGAAAAACCCAAAGTGGCAATTATATCGGCCATTGAAAAAGTAAATGCTGAACAGATTCCCTCCACTGCTGATGCGGCCATATTGGCTAAAATGGGCGATCGGGGACAAATAAAAAACGCCATCATTGATGGTCCCTTAGCACTAGACAATGCGTTGTCTTTCCAATCATGCGAAGTGAAAGGGTTAAAAACTCCGGTGGGTGGTGATGCGGATCTTTGCATTGTTCCGAATATTGAAACTGGAAATGTATTTTATAAGTTATTGACAATCATCGGGTAACGCAAAAGTCGCCGGAATCGTTGTCGGTGCCAAAGGCGCCGATTGTTTTGACCTCGCGGGCAGATTCAGAGGAATCAAAGTATCTGTCTATTTTATGTGCGCTTAAAGCCAGTTAAGGGAGGGTTTTTGGAAAACAATATGCAAAAGAATATTCTTGTAATAAATCCGGGTTCAACCAGTACTAAAATTTCCATGTTTAGTGATATCAAAGAGATTCTCACTGAGAATATTCATCATAAGATCGAAGACCTTGCCCGGTTTAATAAAGCATCAGATCAGGATCTTTATCGGATGGAAATCATTATTCGCATTTTAAGAGAACGGAATATTGATTTAACTAACATTAAGGCTGTGGTTGGAAGGGGTGGATTGCTCAGACCGATTCAGGGAGGTACCTATACTGTAAATGATCAAATGGTTGCTGACTTAAAAAGAGGGGTGATGGGAGATCACCCTTCTAATTGTGGTGGATTGATTGCCTATGCGATAAGTAAGTCATTAGGGTGTGAGGCCTATATTGTCGATCCGGTAGTTGTCGATGAAATGGATGAAGTTGCAAAAATTTCAGGAATGCCTCTGATTGAGCGTAAGAGTATCTTTCATGCTTTAAATCAAAAAGCGGTTGGTCGTGATGTTGCTAAACAGTTGGACAAACCCTATGAAAAAATTAATTTAATTATTGCACACATGGGTGGAGGTATTACGGTTGGATGTCATTCACAGGGTAGGGTAGTCGATGTCAACAATGGTCTAGATGGTGATGGTCCGTTTAGTCCGGAGCGTAGCGGGGGCGTTCCAATCGGGGATTTGATAAAAGCCTGTTTTTCCGGTGAATATACCCTCCAGGAAATGAAAAAGTTAGTAAAGGGACATGGGGGGATGGTGGCCTATTTAGGTACACATGATATTAGAATTGTAGAAGAAAAAATTGACAAAGGTGATCAAAAAGCAAAGTTGGTATATGAGAGTATGGCCTACCAAATTTCCAAAGAAATTGGAGCCGCTGCTACGATTGTCTATGGCAATGTTGATGGGATTGTTTTAACCGGCGGGTTAGCAAATAGTTCACAATTTACATCGCTCGTAAAAGAAAGAATTCAGTTTATTGGCAGGGTATTTATTCTACCCGGTGAACAGGAGATGAAAGCTCTTGCGATGGGTGCATTACGGGTTCTCAATGGTGTTGAGGAGACAAAAATATATCAATTTGAATAGAAATTGTCCCTTCTTGTGAGAACAAGCATCTACTTATATAAGAATTTTGTTGCTCAATGGGGCTTGAAATTACTTAGGACACACAATACCCCAACAAAATGTTTTTGTGAGAGAAGTATCACAGTAAATTATAAAAAGCTTTAGCGTCAGGAGTAAGAAATGATTACAATGATAATAGGTGGAATAGCCGGAGCTGCAGTTGGTTTTTTGATTGGAAAATATATGTCCCGTTTTGAATACGGATGTCCCATCCTTTGTAATCCAAAAATTAGTACGATTTATTTCGCCGTAATTGGCATTCTTTTCGCGAATGGAAGATAGGAGATATCAAATGAGCACAGAAATTTTACAGGTAAGAGGATTAACATTTGTCGGTAGATCAAATAGTGGACATTGGATACCGATGGATGGTCCTGCTGATTTTAATGGAAGTGATTCTGCTGTAAGATCCAAAGAATTGGTATTGATAGGATTAGGTGGTTGTACCGGGGCGGATGTGACTTCAATTCTAAATAAAATGCGTGAGAATATATCCGATTTTAAGATTGATATTGATGCTGAAGTGGCGGAAGAACATCCTAAAGTTTATACAAAAATTCATCTGACTTACAAGTTTTGGGGAAATGATTTAAAAGAAGAAAATATTAAAAAGGCAATAAATTTGTCTCAAGATAGATACTGCTCAGTATCGGCGATGTTGAAAAAAGCCGTTGAAATAACCCATTCCTATGAGATAAATCCGGTCAGCGAATATTAATTCAGAAAATATCAGAACTTTTTAACGTAGAGACGCGAAAATATTTAAAAAAAAAGAAAAAAGAAAAAAGAAAAAAGATAATAAAAAGAAACCTTGAGTATTACATATCTTTTTTCTCAATTCTTTTGTCTTTTTGTTAAAAAAACGCTGTGTCGTAGCGACGCTGCGCGAGATTAGTTTTCTTTGTCCATCTTCGCGCCTTTGCGGTAAACAAGAAATGTTCCCGAAGCTACTTATTTCTGAATCTTCAGATCTTCCCTTAGTTCTCTATCCTTACTTGGTCGCCAGATAAATTGATCAACAAAGTAATGATGCATAGGAATACCAATCACAATACTGAGAAACAAGGCAGAAAGTGTGACATCTCCAAACAATGTAATCTGACTGGTTTTCACTAATGGATCAAGTCCGGGTGTAACGTCAAAGATGCTGCCCGTAACGCGAAGTAGGGCGGCCATAGCAATACCAGCTAACGCATAGATACCAAAATTTTTACTCAGAGTTACAGCCAAACCATATTTCTTTTTATCCACACCCGGACGATGATATCTGTTTTGACTATAAAACCAGACGATCGCATGATACTGTACATCATGATAAATTGTAACAAAAGCGGTAAAAGCAATTAATGGGGCGGTTAGGACTGCAGGGCTATAATTGATATAAGCATAAAGCGGGATAAGGGCGGTGAAAAAGAATATTTTTGGCATATTCAAGGGCTGTCCTGCTTTCCATAACTGTACCTGACGCCCAATAAAAATGCTTAAAATAACAATCATAAACGTAACAGATAAATATACGAGCGCATGCTCCCAGTGCATTTGTGCAAAAAATGAAGAGCTAAATACTGAAGCCGTTGGATAGGGTGGAAATTCAGGATTTAAACCAAAAAGAGCTCTCGCCTCCGGATGTCTGATGGCAAAGGTGAGGAAGGGGGCAATTAAGCCGCCATAAAGTAAATATTTATCAATTTTTGTATCAACATCCCCAAAATCGCTGTTTTTCCTTTTATAGAGTGCAAGAATTCCATAATGTTGCCGAACCACGTGCCAATACGCCCAGAGATTAAAAAAGATTACAAATAAAACGAAAGGGGCTATATAAATACCAATTCCGGCTAGATATAATAAATATGATAAACCTATTAGAGCAGGTCCGACCAGTAACCAGGAAAGGCTGCCTAATAATAATTTCTTCCGTGCTTGATATTCTTCCCTATCAAAATAAGTTCTCAGGTAAGTGCTATAAAAATGGGGTGTATCAATCAAAACCACCCAAATAAACCAGACCATCAGCATGTTTAAATGCAACCCGGCATGTAAGAAAAACATAAGATAACCGGTTATTGCTCCTCCAATAAATAGGATTAGATCGGCTTTTTTATTTACAATCCAATTCATCGAATAGCGTCCGGTTGGTTCAGCAATAGGAACAGATGCGCTCGCCATAAATAACTCCTCTTACTTTATCCTTTTGAATATTAGTATCTGTTTAATTTAGGTGTTTTTGTTCTTGAATCAACTAACAGGGAGGCATGAAGCAAGACCAAGACAAACTAATACAACAAAATGATTAATTTTCAGATAATTATTATCTTGGAATTATTTTGGTTAGCTACAGATTGGTTTCCAAATGAACAATTCCCCCTCAATATCCATTGATCCATCATTTATTTGGCCTTTGGATCAACCAAAACATGAATAATTCTGGCTAATATACTAAAAAATATGATTAAAATTAAAATAAATTCCCAGCATTTCTTTGCTAATTCCGAAATCAACCCGTACAAGATAAGTATCCAGATAATATCGCAATCCGACCACAAGATTGGAATGCCAATCAGATAGGTCTAAGTATTCAGGTGAATGCCATACGCGTCCGGCATCGGCACCTAAAAGACCCCCCAGACGGCCATAAATCGGCAAACGCAGCTCTATATTTAGTAGACCGGCCGTTTTATCAATAAATCTGCCCATAGAATAGCCACGTAATGTTCGATTCCCGCCCAAGGGGATTAACATTTGTACCGGAAGATCATCCCCAGTGATATTCTTAAGACCAAAACGCATTGCTAAAATTGTTTGAGGGAAAAATATTTGTTTGTAATATTGAAACCAAACAGACCAGCGTTTAAAAGGCATATTTCCAGTGCTTTTACCTGGAGCCCATTCGAAATCAGTCTGGATTACGGTGCCATGGGTAGGATGAATATAGCCTATCTCTTTTATCATATCTAAAATTTATATATACAGACATATATTCGATCAGAGGAAAGTTTTTTGTAGGAGGAAGTTGAATGAGATCTCCTTCAGACTCGAATCCCCAGCTTTCGATTCTACCATATTTTAGAGCAATCTGACCGACAAATGATGGGGTAAATCCACGGGAAAAGGTTGTCCGCACTTCTCTTAACTCGCGTGTATAGTTTTCCCGATTTTCGTATTTTGAATTATTGCCGATACCAAAATAGTTATAGGCTATCCATTTGTCATAATCGAGGAGAACGTCTAAGGAAAGTGGATATATCGTACCTTGACGTAGCTCAAAGTCAGGAACAGATATTACAAAGCTAATCCATCTTTCTCCTAAAGTGCTCATAAAAATAATGAGATCAAATGATTCTTTCAATTTTAGTAAATTCAAAAAGAAGGCCTTTACCCCAAATCCTATGCCTGTATTCGAATCATATGAGAGAAAGGGAAGTGGTTCTATTTTTGAAGGAATTGAGTCCGCATCAGCGCGCTTATTAGTATCTTTTTCCTCTCGGTTTTGAGGAGAACTTGCATCCTGACTCTCAGACGATAAGGGATAATTGCTTTCTTTTAAATCTCCCCAAGCAGGTGGATTATTATCGGCTTTGGCCATAAAATATTCATCTGCAACAGAAGATGAAGAATGCATTATTACTGCAATGAGTAATATATTAACTAATAAAAATTTCATATCATTAAAAGTTAAATGCAAATCCAAGCAAAAGACTCACGACTGTAATATAAACGGTACTTCGGTTTATCAGAAGATAAATATCCATACCACCTGATTTAAAGGATGACAGTTCTAACTGGTTATAGGGATTAAAGCCAGTTCTTAATATGATATGAAATATCCCTACCATTCCAATTAAGAGGAGTACGATGTCGAAAGAGATGATTCTTTTCAAATTTGAGGGAGGCGAAGACATACTATGTGCCCATAAAATAGCACTTACAGTCTAAGGTACAAAATTAACGATAGGTTGGCAAAGGGAAAGTGATGTATTAAGAAAAGAGCATCCGGCACGCGCACCGGCCGGATGCTCTCTGGACCTATGGGTGGGTGGTGGGGGGGTGAAGGAGGATGGGATATCGAGAAGATGTCCCGTGATACATTTTACTAGCCTCGTTTTGAATGATAAAGTGTCAATTACTTTTTAGTTTCCTAATCTATTAAGTTTCTGAAGATACGCGATTAATCGCGTATCTTCAGGTATATCTGCTTATTCTTTAATAACTTCATTCTATCCACTGTTAAATCCGGAAAGTTATACCAGCCATGAAGCGCTCCGACTTAATATTTTCGGAGGTTCCGGATGGGGTATAGGAATCATAACTAAACTTTTTCCAGGTACCTACCGTATAGCCGAAGTTAAAAACTGTATTACCATCAAAATTATAGCCGATACCAGCACTTATATATTCGCGGTCTAATATCTCATCGGCAAAAATGATCGGTGATGGTTGGATACGATAACCACCCCTTAGGGCAATACCTGTTCCCGGGAGACGAAATTCGCCACCGGCGGAGTAACCGAATGTTGGGCGGAATTCCTGAGCAAAAAATCTGTTGTCATCTATCAGGCTTTGATAATCTTCAGAAAGCATTTGGTCGTCGGGAACTTCAAACTCCGTTTGTGTCCAGTCCCGGTATTCAAATGATCCGGCAAAAGTAAAGGGACCCATATCGAGTGATGCACCACCTGAGAATTTATAGGGATATTTGACAACATATTCCCACTCACCAGAAGCCAATTCGGCCTCATCACCATATCCGTCATCAAAAAACAGCACATCTGTAGTCGAATAGGTCTCATGGATAATGAGTGAACGTGGAAGATCAACAGTAACACCGGCTCTCAAATGTTCGGTCAGGTGAAACATGGCACCTACCTTGGCGCCCCAACCACTAAAGCGGGACGTAATTTGGTCATGTAACTCATAAGAGTCATAATCCGCCGGGTATTGATTGTAGTTGTTATCTACATCATCCTGATAGAAATCCATCAGGTACTGGCTTTTTCCTGAGAAAAAATCGATTGTCAGACCGAGAGCCAGGCGAGGAGAAAGTTGAATGCCTCCACCGATCGACCAGGCGCCCAAGTTTCCATCCTGGCTGATTTCCTGAGTCCTCAATACATTGCGGTCGTAAGGGTAATAGCTCATGTTGCCCTCATCATCATCTAAATCAAATCCCAGATCTATGCTGTCAGCACTGAAACCAGAGAAGTATAGAAAATCATCATAGTTCTTAAATCTGTTATATCCGAATGCTAAAACAAAACTACCTTGCGTTGTGGGGAATTTATAAGCCAATCCCAGAGAATGAAGTTTTGTAAAATTACGATTATCCGGAGTTGAATTACCTACATAGGTGGCCTCATTGTTGAATTTTAGATGATACAAACTACCTGCGATTTCACTTTGTTCTAAAGTCGTTAATCCTGCAGGATTCCAGTAGATGGCGCTATAATCATTTGCCAAACCAACAAAGGCATTTCCCATGGACTGTGCTTTTATACCAACCCCTTCCTCATCATACATAAAGTTTACTGCTTCCTGAGGTGTTTGGGCAGATGTTAGTCCGGTTAGTATTACGACGATGATTATGTTTTTTATTAGATTTTTCATTTTATCCCTCCTCTTTTATCTATCAGATGCTTTGAAAGATAATACACATTAACGCCTTCTCGATTTGCCTGAGCTGCTGGAACTTGAACGACTACTGCCACCGGAACTTGACCGCGATCCTCCACCTGAGCTTGATTTGGAGGATCCTCCAGAACTACGGACACTTGTTCCACTGCTTCGTGTTGATCTTGAGCGCGTATTTCCCGATGAACGACTTGGCGATACAGTAGGTGTAGACTTTTTGGTTGAAGAGCGTGAGACGCGCTTTTTTGAAGATTCACCCGAACGTTTAGATGTCGGTTTTTTGTAACTGGAGTTTGATTTTTTTGATCCATTGGACGTATAAGTTTTCCGATTCCTTGAATTGGTATTTCGGCGTTCTTCATTGGTTGATTTTTTTGTATAGGTTGATTTTGTGCGTTTTTCACTCCTGTTACGAGTATAATATGTGTTGTCAGGTCCAAAATATGTTGTACGACGTTTATCTATCCGTCTGCGACCGTCATCGGTATTTCCACTTGAAGGGGCATTTGTATTGGTTCGGCGTGTCAATTGACCGGAATTGCCTGATCCACGTCGTTTAAGTGGTTCGCTACTGCCAGCGAGAACACGATCCCCGCGACGGGCAAACCCTCTACGCTTCATCACTGGAGGATTATATCCGTAACGTGGCCCGTAATGTCCACCTCCGACCCAAACTGGATGCCCATAGACTGGATAGGGATAATGGTATGGTGGATAATAATGGGGATAGTGAACCGGTGGATAACAAAAATAAGCACCTGAATAGATATAGGCCGGTCCGGTGTAGTATCCAATTGTAAAATGGAAACCTGGCTCATAATACCATGCGTCATAAGGATCAAAATAGACGTAGGTCGGATGATAAACAGAAGGAACGTAAATATGCCGCTGTACGATTACATGGTTAGCTTCGTACTCTTCGATGGCCTCCTCATACAACTCAGGATTATCCTGGTATTCCTCGTAGGCCTGCTCCTTGGTAACATAACCCAATTGTGTATAACAACTGGTTAAACCGAGCATTAAGACTACGAAAACTATGCTAGTAAATAATTTGGACTGTTTCATTTTTTCACCTCTCCTCTTACTTCAATATATACTATTACAACTATTGGGCCAGAATATTTTTTAATTCGGTAACCTGTTGTTAATAAAGTATATAGATGTACTGTGATAAAGAAGAGAGAAAAGAGAAGAGAGATAAAAAAGTAAACAAAGTATACAGTATATGTCTACGAAGTTTACATATTTTTGGGATCGATTTGGTAGCGGTTTAATTTCTTATGTAGGCCGGCCCTACTTAGATGTAGGATTTCTGCTGCGCGTAAGATATTGCCCCCGGTATCTCGAAGTGTTTTTAAAATCATCGTTCTTTCAAGGTTTTCCACTCTTTCTTTAAGCGAGTTTGACTCTGAAATAATTACTTTATTGTCATCAATTGAGTGAAATCTTGGAGATAGCAGGTCCGGCGTAATTTCTGAGTTATCATCGGCTAATGTTATTATTCTTTCTACCTCATTTTCAAGTTCGCGGATATTTCCCTTAAATGGTGCGATTGTAAGCATTTTAAGTGCGTCCGACTTAATACCATTTATCTTCTTGCCAATTTTTTTTGAATATTTTCGAACAAAATGATCAATCAGATCAGGAATATCATCACGTCGATGGCGTAATGGGGGAAGGTTGATAGGAAAAACATTTAACCGATAATACAAGTCCTCACGAAAACGCCCGGCTTTAACTTCCTCTTCCATATTTTTATTAGTGGCGGCAATAACCCGAACATCGACGATAATCATTTTTGTTCCACCGACAGGTTTTAACTCCCCCTCTTGTAGAATGCGCAAAAGCCTTAGTTGCAAGGCCGGAGACGTGTCAGCGATCTCATCCAAAAAAACACTACCTTTGTCAGCCAATTCAAATATCCCTTTTCTGTCGGATACGGCACCGGTAAAAGCACCCCGTATATGACCAAAAAGCTCGCTTTCCAAAAGTGAATCAGGTAGAGCGCCACAATTTTGAGCAATAAAATTATGATTCTTTCGCTTGCTATTAAAGTGTATCGCACGGGCTAATAATTCTTTTCCCGTTCCGGTTTCCCCAAGAATCAAGACGGTTGTTGGTGTATCGATCACTTTTTGGGTTAGTTTAAAAACATCAAGCATTCGTGGGCTATGGCCGATGATTGTACTGAAATTATATTCTTCTCGTATGTTCTGACGTAGATAAATGTTTTCCTGCTCTAATTGCTCATTTGCCTGTTTGAGTTCATTTGCAAGTTGTTCATTTTTTCTTTTTAACTCAAAATGATCGACGGCACGTTGCACAATTAATTTCAGATCGTCGGGCTCCCAGGGTTTGGAGATATAATAAAATATTTGCCCTTTGTTGACAGCATCAATTGATGCCTGGATGTCTGCATAGGCTGTGACAAGGATTCTGACGATGTCTGGTTGGATTGCCAATGATTTTGTCAAAAATTCCACACCGGTCATCTCAGGCATTCTCTGATCAGCCAGGACAACGGCAAAATCTGTTTCGTCTAAAAACTTCAGGGCATCCTTGCCATTATCCGCTTTAAAGATAGTGTATTCTTCTTTTAATAATCGTTCCAGGGAATTTAAAATTTCTACCTGATCGTCTACTAAAAGGATGTTTTGCTTACCATTTGACATGACTGATTCTCTGAGAAATTATTAAAAATAAAAAAGTTTTTTAAAAACAATTAATTTATATCATTAAAATTTAATAACGCGATTAAGAGGTTGTGTGAGAATAAAAAATCAACCACGGAATCATACCGACTTACACGGAAATACAATTATTTTGTTAATTAATGTATAATAATGATAATAATTATTTTGATTTTTTGCTATTATTCCGTGAATATTTGTGGTAAAATTTTTGTTTTTACACAGTTCTTTAATCGCGTTGCTCCAAACGAACCTTTTGGCATTAAAGCCGATCAAATATTACTTCTCTGCCAGAAAAGAATTATTAACTTTAATTGGTCATTTTTGTTTGATTAAATGGCAGCACAACTGTGAAAGTACTGCCTTCTCCAGGGATAGTATCTACATCAATTTTTCCACCATGATTTTTAATAATGGAATAGGATATACTTAATCCCAGACCGGTACCTTTTCCGACGTCTTTTGTCGTATAAAAAGGATCAAAAATTTTATTTAGAACATCTGGAGGAATCCCACTCCCGTTGTCCTTGATTGAGACAAACAGATTGTCTTTATCCTCCCAAGATTTGATATGGATCGTACCTTCACTTTTAATGGCCTGGGCAGCATTGGAGAGCAAATTTAAAAATACCTGATTTATTTGGCCTGGATTACATTCAATTTCTGTATTTACTGTATATTCCTTTTCGACTTTTATACGATGTTTGATCTCAGGATTAAGAATCATAAGGCTGCTCTCAAGACCCTCATGGATGTTGATCCTTTTCCATTGTGCCTGATCAAGATGAGAAAATCTACGAAGATTGTCAACCAAATTCTTAACCATTTGACTACCATGGATGGTGTCATCAATAAGATTTTTTAAATCCGGCATTAGAGAAGTGATTGGATCATCATGTTTTGCAAGATCTGATAATTTTTTATCAGGATTGTTCAATTTTTTAGTAAAGTTCTCTATCTTATCGGTATAGGTTTTAAGCTGTTTAATATTGGCATAAATAAAGCCAATTGGATTATTTAATTCATGAGAGATGCCAGCAACCAATTGACCGAGGGAGGCCATCTTTTCTGAGTGGATCAATTGAGCCTGGGTGTTTTTAAGTTCATCATACAATTTTTGCAGATCACGATTCTTTGAATCCAAAATAGCATTGGTGGTTTCAAGTTCTTTTAAATATTTTTCCCGAACTTCAGCTTCGGTTAATTTTTTGACCATTTCAGTTGAGCGTTTAATATATTCATTGTTCTCTATTGCAATGGCCATTTGGTTTCCCAAAGACATAAACAACTCAATATCTTCCTTGGTTAGAGGGGAGAAAGTCTCACTGCTTCCTAAAGAAAGAATACCATATAGATTGCCGTCTCTTTCAATTGAAATAAGAATGACGGAGGAGAGCAAATTGAAATATTCCTGAAATTCTTTAGTCTCATATTTTTGAATAAGATGATTGGATTCCAGAGCACTAATAAATTCGGAGAGATCAATCCTTTTATTTAGCTCATCTGCAGATACATCTAACCCTTTACCGACCGGCTGATTAAATTTGTGGATATTGCGGTTAAGGGGGGCAATAAGTGCTTTATCAAACTCAGTGTTTTTTATAATGTTATCAATAACAGTATCATAGAGTTCCTGGTCGACATGTATGTTAACGATTTGGTTACTTAAATCAATAAGTACTGTCTGATACCTTTCCCGAATAAATCTCAATCGATAAATACGTTCAGAATTAACTATAAATATGGAAACAAAGACAATGGTCAGCAGATTAATAATTGAAAAAACATAAAGCAGACCTAATTTGTTCAATGCCGTGAGGGCAATGATAGCCAGAAGAAAAAAGCCAATGAGATAGGCACTGGCTGTACCGGCGGTCCATTTATAGCGACGAGAACCTAACCGTACAAATAAAACGGTTAATGCAAAAAACAGAAGGACTAGAAGAACCTGATACCAAAAAGATGATTGCTGTATCAAATAATAGATATGGTGACCAGCTTGGATAAAAAAACGTGAAATTATACCATTTTCGTATATGGTATAAGTCATTCCAGCACTCAGATTTGTCTCTTCAATAACAGTTCCCGATGGAAAAAAGATTCGAGCTCGGACAGTTTTAATTGTATCAAGACCAAATTGAAGCACCATATCGTTCTGCGAGAAATACCCTGAACCTACGGAGATCTCCCTGCTGCCCACTAACAGTTGCTCATCCTCCTCAGATTCTTCCTGGTAAAGTTCAACGCGGGCACCAATAGCATCTCGGTTGGAGCGAATACCAATCAGTTTAATCTTTATATAGTTATTGTCGTTGGTGGTATTCATGAATAGCTGGGATGGAAAGTTTCGGTTTGAAATAAATAAATCGATGTCACCATCCAAATCAAAGTCTGCATAAGCTAAACCTTTACTCTGAACCTCAGGTTGTTCAGCATCGATATTTTCTGTATCCTCAAAAAAAGTAAATGAATTGTCCCCGCTATTCAGGAAAATCCAGTTATTTCCTGTATTATTTATATAAATGTCCTGATAACGATCATTATTCAGATCTGCTATTATACTGCTAATGGAATGTGTCGAATACTGCCCAAATACCTGAAGGCTTACATCTTTAAATGACCATACAGAATCACCTTCGGCCGTTTCATTCAGGTAGAACTCGATTTCTTCCATTAGAATTAATAATAAGCAGGTCCGGATCTGTATCATTGTCAATATCAGCAATACTGATGGAGACCGTGTGTAATGTATCCACCAAGGAAGATAATGGAAGAGACATCGGGGTAAATTGAGCAGAGCCTATATTTTGATAAAGTAGATCAGGCAATCCCGGACGACAAATATATAGATCCTGATCACCATCCCTGTCTATATCACTAAACGCAGCCCCTTCAGATCTTCCCGGATTTGAAGGGAATGAGCCTTGAAGTTATATCGGTAAACCAACCCTCACCCTCATTTTTCAGTAAGCGAAAACCCTGGATGGTGTCAGTGATAAACAAATCAGGAAATCTATCATTATCAATGTCAGCGCTAATCCCAGCATTTGTTTCTACGGGAGGGTAGAGACTCCAGCCGATCTGAAATATTTTGAAAATTCAAAAAATTGTTATTTAGGTATAATGCTGTGGATATACCCCTGCCGGTGATAAGTACGTCGCTATCATCGTCATTGTCCAGATCTACAATTGTTGCGCCAATCTTAATATCGAATATAGTACTTTGAGATTCAAAATTATAAACACCCTCTGGACGAAGGATACCACTCAATCCGGACATCTGCGTTACATCTTTAAAGGGTCGGAAGGCTCCCTGGTTAAGTAGCAATCTGTTCTCACCGCGAAAACAGGTAACGTAGATATCGGGAAGATTATCACCATTGATATCCCTGAAAGCTACGCCATTTGCATCCATAATATCAGGAATTAAACGAGGAACAGTTGTTTTTTGGAACAAATGTGGAGATAGGCTGGAATCTCTGATATCAGACCAGCTTCGTACTGGCAGAAGATAAAGGACCAGGAAGAATAAGAAAATAAAGTAATTTTTTAAAGATGAATACATATCTGGATTGTTTTATGCTAGTGTAGTCGAAAACTTTGTTCTTTTAGCAAACTTTAAAAAAACTTTTATCCACGGATTACACTGATTTGCACGGATAAAAATATTTATAAAGAATATATTTGAGTTTGCTCTAATTAGGGAAAGACCGGAATCGTCATCCTAAATTTAGTTCAGGATCTCTTGTTTTTATTGAATTTATAGATGCCGACCCGCCTCAGGCGGGCGGCATAAAGAATACGCGATTCTTTAAGTGATTCATAGATTTTTATAAATTCATGTTAATTCATGTTAATTCGTGTAATCCGTGGACTTCTTTTTTTTTGATTGCAGCAAACTGCTGCAGTATGAATCTAAAAGGTAAAAAAAATCAGTGTAAATAGAAACATGTATTTAATTTTTGAATCAATGCATTTTATTGACTGAAAAAGTAATCTTACTTAACTTGACCAATTCATTTTAGAGAGGAATGAAAGAAAATTGAACACAAAGTTCACAAAGTAGACTCTGAGCCCACAAAGATTATTCAAATTTAAACTTTGTGTACTTTGTGCCTACTTAGTGTCCTTTCTGTTTAACAAACCTATCATTTAATCCATACTAACTGAATGATGATCAGAACAAAATGATGAGAGGGATAGGTTATATGCATGAATTTATTCAAAACCTTCGCAGCAGCAAGGTTTTTTTATATATAGATCAATTGAAGTCTGATGGACAAAAAGTACGATTCTATATCCAGATGATATTTTTTTTCGTGATCATTTGGATTGGCTTCGAGTTTTATGGATTTGTTCGCTATCTTGAGACAGCAGGAGAGAGTACGCACTTCACCCGCCCACCCGGGGTGGAAGGATTTTTACCCATCAGTGCCCTGATCAGTCTTAAATACTGGATTATGACAGGTGTTATCAATGACGTACATCCTTCCGGGCTGGTGATCTTACTCCTTATCCTAATATTGGGAATTTTTCTCAAAAAAAGTTTTTGCTCCTATATCTGTCCGGTCGGATTAATCTCTGAGAGCCTCTGGCAATTAGGTCAGAAAATATTTAGAAAGAATCTCCGGGTATGGCGTTGGCTAGACTATCCCCTTCGTAGCCTCAAGTATCTGCTGCTCTTGTTTTTTGCATGGGCGGTTCTGGTGCAGATGGATTTATTCTCATTGAAGCAGTTCATTTATAGTCCGTACAATAAGGTCGCTGATATAAAAATGCTTTATTTTTTTACAAAAATAGACGCATTTGCGTTATGGACATTGACGATTCTTATTGCAGCGTCCCTCATCATAAAGAATTTCTGGTGTAGATATCTCTGTCCTTATGGCGCATTATTAGGTTTCCTGAGCATGTTTAGTCCCGTTAAGGTTACCCGAACGGTGGAAACTTGTACAGATTGTGAAGCCTGCACCGATGCCTGCCCGCACTCAATAAAAGTACACACACATTTACGCGTAATCTCAGATGAATGCACGGCTTGTGGCCTTTGTATCGCATCCTGCCCGGAAGAAGATACCTTGGATCTTAAAATATCAAAAAAATCCAGAGCAATCCCTACATGGGCCTTTGGTGTGACAGTACTTTTGTTCTTTTTATTTGGTACTTTAATCGCGCGCATCACCGGGCATTGGCAGAACGGTATCAGCGATCAGGAATATATGCGCCGTATACAGGAGATTAATAGTCCTGTGTATGATCATAACCGCGGGCAGGTCCCCGAATATGATGTGGAAGATTAAATGGAATTTTACCAGGATCTCGCTCCCTATTATGATCAAATGATCAGCTTTGAGGACCGGTTAGATACCGAGAAAAAAGTATTTCACGCTATTCTCAAAAAATTTCCGGCCAAAAGGATTTTGGATGCTGGTTGTGGTTCAGGATTTCATACTGTTTTGTTTGCAAAACTGGGATTAGAAGTAACAGGAATAGATATTTCTGATGAAATGCTCCATCTGGCGGCCTCCAATGCAAAAAAATATAAAATCGATCCGGTTTTTATAAAATCAGATTTCCTGAATATGCACAATATCCCGACAGCAAGTTTTGATGCTGATTTATTGTCTGGGTAATAGTTTTGTACATTTACTCAGCAAAGAGGAACTGGTTCAGGCTCTTTTGAATTTTAAAAACACCCTGAATGATCAGGGCTATCTTTGTATTCAGATCATTAATTATACAAAATTTCTTGTTGAAAAAAGAGAAAAACTGTCAGTAAAACAGGTTGGGGATACAATTTTTACCCGAACATACGAGTACAATGAACGTACAATTAAATTTAATGTAAAAATCGAAAAACCGGATCAGGATAAAACAATAACGACGGAATTATACCCACTGCAACATGATGAACTTTATGGTTTGTTGGAGGAAGTGGGTTTTAGTGATCTTCAGGGATTTGGCAATTTGCATCTTGATCCCTATGAACCTCTGAAATCAGAGAATCTTTGTGTTTTTTGCAGATAAATCTTTAGAATTATTAGCATTTGGGGAGAACAAATCTCTCGCAGAGCCGCAAAGACGCAGAGAAAAATAAGAAAAAATACAAAATACAAAAATAGTCTCGTCCACCCATAAAGCAAAGCATCATTATTTATCTTTTATTATTAAATGCTGCGGTTGGGTGTCTTTGCGAGAAAGGACATTTTATCATAAATACCAAAATTATCATAAGAAATAGTATATACATTTTAATAGCAGTATGCTTCTTGATTGTGATTATTTCTAGTTGCCAGAATAAATCTGAAATTGATGAATTCAAGAATCTTAGGATTATCTCACTGGCACCGCATATAACAGAAATTGTCTATGCGCTTGGCGCCCAGAATCAATTGATTGCGGTTACTGATTTTTGTAATTATCCGCCGGAGGCACAAAAGAAGGAAAAAATAGGTGGATTACTCAATCCTAATATTGAAAAGATGGTTAGACTTAAACCAACGCATCTCTTTGGAATGCCCTCTCATGAAAAACTAAATCAGCAGCTTGAATCTCTCGGATATAAAATTACAATGATGTCTAATGAAAAAATTAGCGATGTTTTGGAATCTATTAAAATAATTGGTAGTGAGATTAACCGGCAGGAATCTGCGCGACTTCTAATCGAAAATATTAACAAATCTTTTTCCGCTTTAAAGGTTCAAGATGACAATCAAGAAAAGGTGCCGGCGGCGTTACTCATCGGTAGAACTAAGGGCAGCTTGCAGAATATGATGGTCGCCGGTAAAGATACATATATGAATGAAATTTGGGAGATGGTTGGTGGTAAGAATATTTATGAGGATTTACCAACACGCTATGGCGCCATTAATCTTGAATCTTTACTGATCAGAAACCCGGCAGTTATAATAGAATTTGATATGCAGAAAGAACGCAGCATCCAACGGGTCGAATTAGGAGCAGAATGGCAATTGCTCAAAAATAATCAGGTGATAAAAAATAGACAGGTATATGTAGTAGGGGGTAATCATACCATGATCCCCGGTCCACGGATGACGCAACTGGCAGAGGATTTTGAAAATATCATAGAAAGGGTTCGGAAGAATCCAATTAGTAATTAGTGATTAGTCCCGATCAGTCGTCTGGAGGACGAGCGGTATTATCGAGAGAAGTTGGATTTTGAGATTAGGATGTAGATGCGTGATACGAGATACGAGATGCATGATACGGGATGATGATATTTGGAAACCTGAAGTTTCAGGCTGATATTCGAGAGATATCGTGTAGGTGAAATATAAAATTAAACTTAAAATTCGTGATAATCCGTGTAATTTGTGGACCAATTTTCTGCAATGCTGCGTGAAGAGAAATATAGACCGATGCTTGAATTACAAGATATAAACTTCAGTTATGGAAACACCCCCGTTTTACGAGATATTAATTTGTCTGCGATTGCCGGGGAGTTCATTGCCATTATTGGGCCAAATGGTGCTGGGAAATCAACTCTAATAAAACTTATTGACAGGATCCTTTATACAGATCATGGTAGTCTTATGATCGATGGAAGATCCTTAACAGAGATTACCCGCAAGGAATTGGCCCGCACCATTGCTTATTTACCGCAAGAAAGTAATTTTGCCTTCTCCTTTACGGTTCGTGATGTGGTCTTAATGGGACGCTTTCCCTACCAAAAAGGAGTCCGGGCTTATACTGCCGAGGATTTTAACGTCGTCCAGGAGATGATGATTCTTATGGAAATTGATCAGTTTGCTGACCGACACTTTAATGAATTGAGCGGCGGTGAGAAACAACGCGTCCTCATCGCAAGTGCTTTAGCCCAGAACCCAAAAATTATACTTCTGGATGAACCTACGAGTGCCCTGGACTTACATCATCAGATTGCCATCTATCAAATCCTGCAAAAACTAAAACAAGAACAGGATCTAACTATATTTGTAGTCACCCATGACATCAATCTTGCGGCACAGTTCTGTGACCGGGTGGTACTCATGGGTGAAGGTAAAATAATTCGTGATGGCAAGCCGGAAGAAGTATTGCAGTTCCAGCTGTTACAGGATACCTTTGGTGTAAAAGTATATATCGATATTAATCCATTTACCAAAACTCTGTATATTCTGCCTTATGGATAAACAACGCCCAAACATAAAATTATCCGGAATGGCCGGAATTGGAATTCTCGCTTTCGTAGTTCTAACGTTTTTGATCGCACCGTTAATCGGAAGTGGTTTTTCCGAACCAGGACAGTTCTATCTTTCAGAGACCGGTCAAAAAATTCTGATGGAATTACGTCTACCACGTGTTGTATTTGCTTTTCTGGTTGGATTTTCCCTGGCCATGATTGGTGTTGTTTTTCAGGCATTATTGCAAAATGAATTGGCGACTCCTTATACTTTAGGGGTTTCATCAGGTGGGGCCTTAGGTGCCGTTATTGCCATTAAAAGCGGATTGGTATTTTCGTTATTTGGGTTCACCACAACAGCTATCTTCTCCATAAGCGGCAGTTTGCTGACCATCTACATCATATATCATATTGCCCGGAGCGGGGCAGGGCTTTCCCCTCTTATTCTGATACTAACCGGCGTAACAGTAAGTCTGTTATTCTCTTCACTCATCCTTTTTGTCCATTATCTGGCTGATTTTACTGAAACCTATCGCATGATCCGTTGGTTGATGGGTGGTCTGCAGATTGTAGGTTGGTATTATTCATTGGTATTAGCGCCATTTGTTGTTTTAGCTGCGATCTATTTTTATAGACAAGCCCCGGCTCTGAATATTTTAAGTTCTGGCGATGAACTGGCACTCAGCAAAGGCGTAGATGTTCTGCATTTGCAACGATCGATATTTTTTATAGGATCAGCATTAACGGGCCTGGTAGTGGCTTTTGCCGGACCAATCGGATTTATCGGTCTGATCATTCCCCATCTGTTGCGTTTGCTCACGGGTGCCGACCACCGTAAACTATTAATCACTGCTCCGTTATTCGGGGGAACTTTTCTGATCTGGTGTGATACCTTTGCCCGGACAGTCATTTCTCCGGCAGAATTGCCTGTAGGAATTATTACGGCGATGCTGGGTGGGCCCTTTTTTATCTGGTTGTTAATAAAAAAGAAAAAGTCTTTGTGACTGCTTTATACGTCCTAGCGCTTTTAGATTACTTTTCGATTGAGAAATCTCTTCTCCTCTATTTAAGAAACATAGATTATTATACCCTGAAACCCTTTCCCATTGAATGCGTAAAATTATGTTGTAAATTGAATCAGATCATTAATATTTTATAAAAGAATGCGATTAAAAACCATCTATTTATATATTAGTATCTTCATTTTCTCTGCAAATATAGTGGTTAGTCAAGAGCCTGTTCATCAGGATGACCAGAGAGACGTTATGGAGCACCTAAGTAAACGGCTTCATTTCAGTGGAGGTACGCCAGAAGAATATTTAAAAGCGGCCAAATATCAGATTGGATTGAAAACGGTCGATGGATTTAAAACGGCTCAATCACTCCTGGAAAAAGCAATTTCCAAATATGATGAGAATCTCGATTTAATAGTGATTTATGCAAATATTCTGTACGACCATGAATTCGAAAGTGAGGCCATTGATCAATATGAGGATGCACTAGAGATTGATAAAGAATGTTGGCTGGCCTGGTACCGTCTGGGAGAAATTTATCGCCAAAAAATGGCGCGATATCGGCATGAGATCACTTCAAAAGGTTGGTCCTTTCAGGAATATGCCTCTGAGTATTTCGAATTAGCAGATGGGGCTTTTAAAAAATGTCTGGAGAATAATTATGGCGGGGATTCCCTGATAACGAATATCTTCTGGCTTTATTATGATTCAAATAATCTGATTCCCGCTGCGAACATGCTGGATTCTTATTTTAATTATCAGAAATATAATGCTGATCTTTATGAACTGGCTGGATTGGTTAATGTCAGGATCAAAAATTATGGAAGAGCAGACAGCTATTACAAAAAAGCCTTTGCCCTGATGTCAAATGAGCAACAGGATCCCTATTATATATCTAAAAACTATTTAAATGCACGAACGCAGTATCTTACTACAATTCAAAACAACTCTTTAGCAGACCCGCTTTTAGTCACCGAATATAATGAAAGGGAATTAGAACATTTTGCCCGCGTCACCTATGCACAGAAAAAGTTTACTATTCAATTCAATGATTTAGCGGGTTGGCAGTCCGATCAGGGAAAAATTGTCATACGTTATGGATTTCCTTTGGATCAGGTCGTTGTACGAGGGGAAATGGAGGGTGCGCTTATTGATGAAGCTTGGAAACCGGGCTGGGATTATTTAGAGCAACAGAAATTTAGCGATTTCGGCTATTGGCATAAGAGAAGGGCCACCATAGATGAAGGTGGTGGTATTATCCGCGATACAAAAAATCCAATTTACTGGGATTTTATGACCTGGTACTACCCTGACTTCCAGATCTCATTTGATGATGAATTAAATAATGGTCAGTTCCAGTTTGCTGAAAAAGATGAATTTGCCAGCCGTTCCAAATCGCGGGCGGAGAAATCCCATGCTTTCTTTGCGGAAAACCTGTTCAATACGAAACCAGAATCATACGTGCTGGAAACACGGGGAGGGGAAGTAAAAGCCATTCCAGAAATTGTAAGCAACCACCTTTTAAAGAATCAAGTTCAATTTAATTTTAATTATTCTTTGGAACCTGCTGAAGTGGATCAAATTATCAGGCCCTGGAAATTTGCTCTTTTCAGATCCAGAGCCGATTCCGACATTTATAGAAAATTTTCTGAATGGGAATCACATAAGGCTGATAATGATTTTTGGCAGAAGGATACCACGCTGTTAGGACAGAAACAATTTGAAGCTTATTCGGGTGCATATGATTGGATATTTGAAGGTTTTAATGAAGACACGCAAGAGTTCTTTCGACATGAATTTTCAGACACAATAATTGACCTGAATCCCCGTCATGTCATGATGGGTGATATCCAGTTAAGTTTTTATGATCTTGATGGATCGATAAATCTGGCATCGCTATCTGAAATACCCAATGCGTCCCATTCATTTCACCATAGTGAACGAATAGTAATCTCATTTGAGATGGATGGTTTGGATACTCTTGACAGGGAGAATTCATTAGAAATTCAATATACAATTTCACCGGTTGAGGAATCCGAATCTGTGTGGGAAACGCTTGGTTCGATTTTTATTGCTGATCAGGAAATTGAATTGGGCGTTAGTATAACAAATAATTATCCGGTGACGGAGAGATCTCATCGCGTAAGTCAAATGCTTGATATAAAAAATCTTTCACCATCAGAATATCTCCTCAGAGTTGATATTCTGGAGTCATCCTCAAATTCTGCTCTCCGACGCAATGTCCGATTTTATGTAAAATAGTTGTTTAAACATATGGACTATAAAAGATTTGTCCACGAATTCCACGAATTATCTTTAAAAGAGCAAGACTCTACAATGATTTTGATTTCTCGCTGCGAGAAATGGAAATTTATGGACAGGGGCTGAACTTATAATCTTCACCATTTACGTCCTCAATATACCATAGACGGCATTGTTTTGGACCTGACTCAGACGTGCTGATAAAGGTTATCTCAATTCTTCGATAGGTCAGCGGGAAATTTTCGGATAAATTTCGTGCTACAGATAGTATCTGTTGATCAGGAATATTGGAAGGTGCTTCGTATTTAAGATCAATTCCGTTGGAGTATTTTGGTGTTACGTTTCGAATAATCCCAAAAGGGATTACTGGTAAAAGAGGATCGGCATTTGGTACTCCGTTGACAACAATGGTAAGATATTCCTCCTCAGAGCCTGGTTTTAGAACCCGTGCCGTTACCTGTCCCCTATAAACGCGCGCTTGAAAATTATCTACAAGCGCCTTTGTTTATAGCTTCGACCTTTGATTTCGATGTATAGAATGCTGCTGGAAAAGAAATATATATCCTCTTATGATAGAGTTTTTTATCAAAAAAAACTTCGATCTCTTCATTCTCCTTTAAACTGTCAACAAAGGAGATTGCACGGGTAAAGGCACTAAGGTTTTTTGGCCCAAGCAGATCTGTCCTTACCCAACCAATTGTATTTTCATTCGTCCTGATTTGATACCAACCGTTTTCATTGGTCATCACTATAACCGAGTCGCCGTCAGACAACTGGGCCACCTTTGATGAGGATGGTGAATGATCTTCACGAACATTGATATTAGGTTTGAATGCCCATAAATAATCGGGGAGAGGGGTTATCTCTTTTTCGACTATAGAGGATTCTTCTTCAATTTCAGGGGGCTTTTTCGTGGCACAGCCGATCATCATCGACAAAATTAAAAAAAATGGAATTATAAATCTCATTCTACCTCACTTATTCATCTTCTGAAAATTATAAATTTATACGTACTTATTTTCCTTATAAATATATTCTTTAACTAACTGAAATTATTCATCTCACAGAAATATAGCCTCTCAAAACTTTTGCCCACAGGGCATATCCTGTATCATTTAAGTGTAAGCCATCTTCCGTAAGGGAATTATTTAAATAGCCATCATTGGTTACAAATTTTGTATGGAGATCAATCCAGGTGAATTTAAATTTAATGCAATATTCAAGAATTTTCTGATTTATAAGGATAATTTTATCCTTTGGACAGTTCGTCCATTGTTGGGTCGTCGGTAGAACCGATTGGATGTAGATCTTTGAATTTGGCAAGGTCTCAGCAAGTTTCTCTATAAGTGAATAATAATTTTTTAGGATCAATGAACTTGGATCACCAGCTCCTATATCATTAATACCGATAAGAATAAATAATTGTGAAGGCTTTAAACTAATGACAGAGTATTCTAATCGCTCCAATAAACCATCGGTGTGATCTCCACTAATTCCCCGATTAATAGGGAGGGCATCAGGAAAATAATGTTCGAGATCAAAACCTTCAGTTATTGAATTACCTAGAAAAACAATTTTTCCCTTTGGTAAGGAGTCTAACTCGCCGATAAATAAATTTGTTCGCTCCTGCCAGTGTTCGGTTCTTTCATGTTGTGCAAATGAAATCATAGGTATTAAGACCATTAAAATAATAAGTTTAATCATATTTAAAAATTCCTATGCTTATCCGGAACCTGCCAGCTGATTGGAGATAGCCATTTCTTCTTCGGCCTCTGCTATCATCCCTTTTTGTACATAAAGTCGGGAGAGGGCCGTATGGGCAACGGGATCATTTGGACTAATTTGTACATATTTGCGGGCAATTTCTATCGCTTTTTCCAAATCACCTAACTTGTTATAACATTCTGCCAGCGCATTATAGGCCAAATCAAAGGTAGAATCCAATTCTATCGCTTTGTTTAAATCTTCAATAGCGGCCTGATAATCCTGCCCGGCAAATTTTTTTAATCCACTGTTTAAATATTCATATTTTGTCATATTATCTTTTACGACCCCCATCAATTAAAACACTAAATACTATTTAATTAAAAATGTCCAAATCCCAATGACAATTGAATGTCCAATTTAAAAATTCAAAATCAGAAATCTATCAACGCTGTTAAACGGAAAACAACCGTGAACTATTTCAGATAATATTGAATTATAGTTGTTTTGCATTGAAAAATGGTCGCATCTTAAAATTTATGGGATAGAAGAAAGATTGATCAACTTTATAATGTTTATGGAATATTAAGTAGCCTGAATCATTGATAAAAATTCGCGCAAGCGTCCGTTTCCGTAGGGCAAGCATATCGCATAGAAATATATATTTATGAATCTTTAAGGTGATAGAAACAATTTTAAATAAATTCTAATTATATTTACATAAATCATTTAGAAATAAACCTTTGCGTCGCTGCGCCGCTGCGAGAAATGAATTATTTAATTGAATAAATCTATTATATCATCCCTGGAGAGTGATTTATATAAACCACCTTCAGTGGTAATTAGTTTTTTTACTAACTCCTTCTTCTGTTCTTGCAGTTGGAGGATTTTTTCTTCCACACTATCTTTGGCTATAAGTTTGTAAGTAAAAACACGCTTTGTTTGTCCAATCCGGTGTGCGCGATCGCTGGCCTGCATCTCAACGGCAGGATTCCACCATGGATCATAGTGGATAACATAATCGGCGGCTGTCAGATTTAGACCAACACCTCCTGCTTTAAGGCTGATCAGAAATATTCGTATATCCTCATCTTCCTGGAACCTATTAACCGCCTGCTCGCGATCTTTTGTTGAACCATCCAGATAGGCATATTCAATAGCTTCCTCATCCAAATATTCACGCATCACCGTGAGCATCTTTACAAATTGAGAGAATACCAAAACTTTATGATCTTCGGATATGATCTCATCAATCATTAATTTAAGTGCCTCAAACTTTCCTGATTCGTCTTCATACTTTGAATCTACCAGGTGTGGGTGGCAGGCTACCTGACGAAGTTTGGTCAATCCTTCTAATACACGCATTGTTGATTTTCCAAGCCCTTTTGAGGCAATTTCTTCTTCTATCGTCTGGCGGTATGTATCACGTACTTTATCATAAATTTTCTGCTGTTCATCACTCATAGGAGAGTAAATAACATTCTCTATTTTAGGTGGTAATTCTTTAACAACCTCTTCTTTGGTTCGCCGGAGTATATAGGGGAAAATAATCTTCTTTAATGTCGATGCGGCCTGAACATCCTGGTTTTTCTCGATTGGTCGCATAAAATTTTCTTTAAAAAAGGTCTGGCTACCTAACAATCCGGGGCTTAGAAAAGAAAATTGAGACCATAGTTCCATGGTATTATTCTCAACCGGGGTTCCGGTTAGGGTCAATCTGTTTTTTGCCTGTAGATTTTTTGCGGCCTGTGCCGTGTCAGATTGGGGATTTTTAATATTCTGAGATTCATCCAGAACCACGTATTGGAAGTCAATATCCTTTAAAAAACTGACATCTCTTCTTAAATGGCCATAAGTCGTCAGAATCAAAGATTTTTTACGTAACCGTCGAACATCACGGGTTCTTTTTGTCCCGTAATGCAGCATATAATCCATCTCCGGGGTAAATTTTTCAATTTCTCTTTGCCAATTGAAAAGAACAGAAGTAGGAGCGATGATGAGATTAGGAACCTTTTTATTGTTTACTTCATTCTGTAAAAAAGACTAATGTTTGAACCGTTTTTCCGAGGCCCATGTCGTCAGCCAGGCAACCCCCAAAATTAAACTCACGTAAAAAATTAAGCCAGTTATAACCAGAAAGTTGATAGTCTCTAAGCTCACCGATAAGGTTCTCTGGTAGAGGATATTCTTTGATCTTTTTAAAGCGGCTAAGCTTTTTTCAGCTTCTTTTCGCTTAGCTTGTCTAATTCTTTGGTATCTGCCTCATCTAATAATTTGTCAACAAATGAGAGGTGATGGTCTTGAAATCTTATGGAACTTGTTTCGGGTTGTCCAAATTCTATGAGATATTGAAATTTTTGTATCAATTTCTCTGGTAAACGGGCAATGCTACCATCTTTTAGGCGAACAAATCTTTTTTCTTTTTGTAATGCTTTTTTTAATTCGGTCAGTGAAAGCGGAACGCCATCAAACTCTATGGCCAGGTTAAGATCAAACCAATCCACCTCTGAGGATAAAGACATATTAACTTTAGGTTTTTTTCTGTTTACACGGAGTTTGGTAAGTGATTCTTCACCCATTACCTCAAATCCACTCTCCACTAACTTCGGTAGCTCCTCAAATAACCATTCCAGAGCCGATTCCCAACTGGAATAAAAAAGTCCCGGGGAATCTTCCATAATATCGCTCTCAACAATCTCATTGCGAATCTGATCTTCAGTTGAGCGGTCTCTTCTGATACGAATAATCTGGTTGTTTTTTTTATCGTAATGAAGAAATTGATCAGTCGGTTGGTTAAAAGGTACTTCAATCTGGTTATAGATTATAGAGAGTGTTATAACTAATTGGTCCTCAATTTCTTCCAGGTAGATGCGTTTGGAAGTGACATCGTTGAGCTCCTGCACCTCAATACCTTCCGGAAACTCCAGATAAGGAAAGATTGGAAGTTTTGCCAGATAATCTGAGATAAAAGTCTGGTATTCGTCTTTCGATAAATTGACCTGCAGCCCATCTTCGATAAAAGATTTTAAGTAATCATAGGAAAAAGGAAAAGCACATGTGTAAAGTTTACCGGCGCGAAAAAACCAAATTGGGTTGGTACTAAGAATTTTTATGTTTTCGTCTACTTTTATTTCTTCTTCACCGCGAATAAAATAGGGTTGGAACTGATAGTGACTATTCGTTTCCTCTAAGCGGAAGATTAAGCGCCAGGGTTTGCGGCCAAATCGGATACGTTTTCCAATTGAGCCATCCTCATTCTTTATGTGAATTTCGCTGTTTTGGAGCAAATTGAACATTTCACCTGCATTTAACCCAAATTTTAAATAGGAAGCTTCGAGTTTGCCGCGATAATATGTAGATGATTGCTGGGTCTGAATACGTTCAAGATACGAAATAGCAATTAAGTCACCGGCTGTATTAAAAACGTTTTGTAATGATAGTTCATTAAAAGATGGTTCCTGAATACGGCCATAAGTACCATCCTTTTTCATATAAACTTTTATCGGTTTTAGATTCCAGTAATTTTCAAGAATGTGAATGACATAGATGAGCTTCCATCGCACCTCCTGAGAAAAGTCCGTATTAACCTGCTGAATAGCAATCTGCTTTTCAAAGTATTCACGCCAATTTGAACCCTCAACTAAATCATCTTCACGAACATGATCTTCGATTAATGCTAATGCCGCAGCCACAGCATGTTTGCAAATATGGTTATAGGAGCAGGTACAAACCGATTCAAATGAACGCTCATCGGAACTTAATCTAACCACATAAGGATGCTCGTCCAGGACGGAGGCAATGACCGACGAGTTATCCCAATTAGTGATTTTTACTTTGTCATTTTTATAATATTCCAGACCCTGCTTAAAAATCACATCAGGAACCTGTTCTTTTAATTCTTTAATATTGATTGGTATCAAAATATCCTCTTTAAATCCAGAACCGCATACAATTAGCAAACTCAAATATAAAAAGAATATTTTTCGTGCACAACTACAATTGCATTGTTTTTCAAGTTATCTTTTGCACAATTTGAGCGGGTAAGTTGATAATTTTCATAGGTTTAGGGACCCAAAGGCGAAAGAAAAACGAAACTACATAAACTAAAAGATAAATATGTTAGAAAATTTATTTAACAATCCGAGACTCAAATTAAAATTCATTGATGTATTATTTCATAGGGAACTGGTGATCTTGTGGCTTAAGTGTAGGAAGTAATCAGAAGTTATTGATTGAAAAAATCTTTATTTCTAAATTGAAAAATGGCTACACAGACAATTGACAAGAAAGAATTATTAAAGAATTTTACAATTGGTTTCATACCTCTTCTGATCTTTATTATTGCCGATGAATTGTTTGGAACGAGAATTGGTCTTATAACAGCCATCCTGGTCGGAATTGGGGAATTTGCCTATTTCTATATCAAGGACAAGCGAATAGAATCGTTTATATTATTTGATGTTGGACTGATCGTCATTCTGGGTGGTATCTCCATAGTTCTTGAAAATGAGTTGTTTTTTAAACTAAAACCAGCACTTATTGAATTGATTCTTGTCTTCCTACTGGGTGTTCATGCTTTTTCCGACAAGCCTCTGCTACTCATGATGGGTAAACGTTATATGAAGGACCTACCCGTTAATGACCTTCAATTGATGATGATGCGCAAATTAACACGGGTGCTATTTATTATCATTACTGTTCATGTCGCTCTCATTGTCTATTCTGCTTACTATATGAGTAAGGAAGCCTGGGCGTTTATTTCCGGTGGCTTGTTTTATATAATTTTTGGTTTGGTTTTCCTTGGACAATGGCTCTACATCCGGGTAAGACGTCAGGCACCCGCCGTTAGAAAGTTTGAAGGACATGATGGAGAAGAATGGTTTGACCTGGTTGATGAAAAAGGGAAAATAATTGGTAAGGCGCCGAGAAGCGCTGTACACGGCGATCCCAATTTACTTCACCCTGTGATTCATCTCCATATTTTTAACAAACAGGGACATCTTTATCTGCAAAAGCGGGCATTAAATAAGGATGTTCAACCGGGTAAATGGGATACTTCTGTCGGGGGGCATGTTGATAGTGGTGAAGATGTTCTTACAGCTTTAAAAAGAGAAGCCAGAGAAGAGCTAGGTGTGGAGGTGCAAAACTATCAACCGCTCTATCAGTATATTATGCGTAACAATTATGAGAGTGAATTGGTGCATACCTTCAGAATGACGGCCAATGGTCCGTTTAAGATAAATACTGATGAGATACTATTTGGTAAATTCTGGCGAATTGCTGAAATCGAAAAAAATCTTGGTAAAGATATCTTTACGCCCAACTTCGAACAGGAGTTTGAACTGCTGAAAAAGTTTATTGCCACAAAATAAATATTTTCTACTACGAATTACACTAATTTATTCGAATTTCACAAATTATATTAATAGAAAAGAGTGGAGAGTAGCATGTTGAGAATGGACTATATAATGGAAGAAAGATTAGAATGTTAAAACTTTTTGGCAACCAGGACCACTGTGGATTGCGCCACAACGTTGTATTTTTCCTGTTCTTCAATTTGCAGTTCCTCGCCAATAGAAACTATATCCTCTGGAGAGGCTTTAGAAGTATCTATAGATAAGGTCCAGGATAATTCCCGTACAAGTTTGGGTAATTTAAAATATTTTGTTTCTTTTGCGCTGTTTGAAATCACGTAGATGTCAGAGTCTTTTTTATTCCCTGCTAAATGAAATGCAAGGGAAAATAATCTTCCTGACCACTGCGGAGATTTTAAATCTGAATTATACCAGATTATTTCGGAGTCTTGGGCAGATTCTTCATCAAAAAAATGCTCTCTTCTCAGAGAGGGATGTTCTTTTCTAAATTCGATTAAGAATTTAAAGAATCTGAATAAATCGGCATTTTTTTCTAGTTGCTCCCAATCGACCCAACTGATCTCATTATCCTGGCAGTAGGGGTTATTATTGCCTTGCTGGGTGCGTCCAAATTCATCGCCGGCGACTATCATGGGAGTACCTTGAGAGAGCAACAGAAGACAAAACATATTTTTCATCTGCTTTAATCTTAACTTGTTGATTCGAGAATCGGTAGAAGGTCCTTCTTTTCCATAGTTGGAACTAAAATTTTCATTTGCGCCATCGCGGTTGTCTTCACCATTCATCTTATTACGTTTTTGATTAAAAGAAACCAGATCATTGAGAGTGAATCCATCATGGGCGGTGATGAAGTTGATACTATGGTTGGGTGAACGACCACCCGGCCGGAAAAGATCTGAACTACCAGAAATTCTTGTTGCCAACTCGGGTATTACCCCTTCATCGCTTCTAACATGACGTCGAATCGTATCCCGGAATTTATCATTCCATTCAGCCCAGCGTTTTCCTCCGGGAAATGCTCCTACCTGATACAATCCGGCGGCATCCCAGGCTTCGGCAATTAACTTTGTTTTTGAAAGGATGGGATCGCTATTTATCTTTGTTAAAAGTGGTGGATTTTTCATAGCTGGTCCGTTTTTACCCCGGCTCAGAATTGAGGCAAGATCAAACCGAAATCCATCTACATGCATTTCCATGACCCAGTAACGTAAGGAGTCTATAATTAAATTTTGTACGAGCGGATGATTACAATTAAATGTATTGCCACAACCTGTAAAGTTTTGATAATATCCGGTCTTATCTACCATGTAATATCCGGTCTCATCCAGCGCCCGGAAAGAATAAGTGGGACCATCCTGAGGACCTTCTCCCGTGTGATTATAAACAACATCCAATATCACCTCTAATCCGGCACGATGGAACTCTTTTACCATCGTCTTAAACTCTATAATGGGACCGTCTCGGTCAGAATTCCAGGCATAAGATGTTTTGGGGGCAAAATATCCTAGTGGATCATATCCCCAGTAGTTGAAAAGTTGCTTACCATTTAAAGGATTCTTACGATCGACTATGGTCTCATCAAACTCACAAATGGGTAGGAGCTCAACAGTTGTAATACCAAGTGATTTCAGGTAAGGGATTTTTTCAGTTAATCCTAAAAAAGTTCCGCGTGCTTTTACCCCTGAGGATTGATCTTGTGTGAATCCGCGCACATGAAGCTCATAAATAATAGTATCTGCGGGGAGAATACTTGGGGAAACATCTTCCTCCCAATTGAAAGTGCTTTCAGTATGCAGGCATCGATATATGGGTAATGAGTTCCTCGGAGCAGCCCAAAGGTTTCGTCCCTGTAAGATCCGGGCATAGGGATCATTTACAATCAATGGTGGGTCTGCGAGGTTTTGTCTAAGTTTGTAGTTGTAAGAAAATGATTTGGGTAAATCTTCGATCATTATATGCCAGATATTTTCAGCCCGATTTTTCTGTGGATCAAGAGGGATTTCAATCATATCATCTCCTCTCGACTCTGGATGTATGATTAGGGTTATCGTTTTTATATCCCGTGCATGAATGGCAAAGTTTATTCCATTTCCATATTTGGAAGTACCAAGCGGTTCTGGTTTACCGGGCGATGTTCTCATATTCACCTTAATTGGCTTGTATATTAATGTACTTCTCACGTAAAGACGCCAAGTCGCAAAGTTAAATTATAAACCAACATTGCTGGGTAGATATGGTTTATAATCATCACACCAGAATTCCACTCTGTACTTTGGGAGAGGAAAGAGGAGTTGTGATTCCTATATATTTTTTTCTCTGCGTTTTTGCGTCTCTGCGAGAGGTTAAATAATCCTGATATTATTAAAATTATAGTAGAAGAGAATAAAATCCAAATTTCTCAAATCTTGCATTATTTTAATCATAAATGTAAATTGTGTTGAAAACTACGACATATTCCTTCCAGTGGGGCGAAAATTCATACACAAGTTGAAAAAATGGATAAAAAATCAAATCCTGTCTATCGTTTTGCACCAAGCCCAACCGGCGTATTGCATGTTGGAGGTGCAAGAACAGCCATATTTAATTGGCTTTTGGCCAAAGGATCTGGCGGGAAATTTCTTCTCCGCATAGAAGATACAGATACAAAGCGATCTACTGAAGTGTCAAAAGATCAGATCCTTGAAAGTTTGAAATGGCTTGATCTAAATTGGGATGGCGAGCCTGTTTACCAAAGTACACAGGGGGATGGCTATACCAGGGTTGCTCAAAATCTTCTCGCGTCAGGGAATGCTTATCACTGCTTTTGCAGCGCAGATATGTTACAAGCTGAACGTAAAAAGGCTGAATCGGAAAAAAAGGCTTTTTTATATGATGGACGTTGTGACAAACTCGAGCAGGAGGAGATCGATAGAAGATTAGATTCCGGTGATCCATATGTTTTACGTTTACGAATTGGAAAAGGTGAGACGGTCTTTGATGATTATATAAGAGGGCGAATCACCATAAATCATGCAGAATTAGATGATTTTGTAATACTGCGTTCAAATGGAAGTGCTATTTATCACCTGGCTGTTGTGGTGGATGATCATAATATGGGCGTAACTCATGTTATCAGAGGCGATGATCATCTTTCCAATACACCGAAGCAGATATTGATCCATAAAGCCTTAGACTGGCCTGTGCCTAAATATGGCCATCTACCACTCATTCATGGGCAGAATGGGGGCCGATTGTCAAAAAGACACGGGGCCAGCTCAGTGGAAGAGTTTAGGGAAAGTGGATATTTACCCGATGCTCTATTTAATTACTTATGTCTGCTTGGATGGTCTCCGGGTGATGAGAGAGAAATATTTACACGAGAAGAGTTGATTGATATTTTTTCTCTTGATAGAATAAATAAAAAGAATGCGGTTTTTGATGAGAAAAAACTTAAATGGATAAATGGGAAATTTATTTCTCAACAATCAAGCTCGTCCTTAACAAAACTCCTTGAGCCATTTCTACGTAAGGATGAAAAGCAAACAATCCTTGAAAAGGGAGATGATTTTGGAAAGTTAATTGATTTGGTTAAGACCAGAGCGCAGTCAATTCCTGAGATGTATGAAGCCTGCACCTTCTTTTTTACAGATCCGGCAAAGTACGAGGAGAAGGGTATCGAAAAATTCTTTTCTGATCCAAAGTATCAAATGTATCTCAGAAAGATTCGGGATTGTCTCCGTGATTTGTCACCATTTGATATGGAAAATATCGAACAGGTTATACGTAGTCAGGCAGATAAAATTGAGGTCAAAGCAGGGGAACTCATTCATCCTATACGCCTGGCTCTAACTGGCCGGACGGTTAGCCCGGGAATTTTTGATGTGATCTCTATCCTGGGCAAGGAGACTGTCTTACGCCGTCTCGATGCGGCCATTACTTTTATTTCTTCAAAATAATAACATATTTGTCTCTCGCAGCGCCGCGGCGACGCAGAGAATAAATTGTAATTATATAAACCGAAGTGTTGCATCAGACCTCCGATAGGGAATATAATAAGCCTGTTCAGATTTTAAAAAAGTCTATTAGTAAAAAAAAACGCTGCGTCGTTGCGTCGCTGCGCGAAAGATAAAATAATTTTAAGGGAAATTCTGTGAAAACTAAAATTCTTATTGTCGATGATGAAGTTGATGTTCTAGAATTAATGTGCGAATTGTTTGAAAGTCGCGGCTATGAACCTCTGACAGCAACCAATGGGGTGGAGGCCTTAACTGTTGTCCGTGAAGAAGATCCGGATATGGTTATCAGTGATATCCGAATGCCGGATATGGATGGTATGCAATTGCTTGAAGTCCTGAGTAAAAATTATCCCAATATACCGGTTATAATGGTTACCGCCCACGGAACAATTGAAACAGCTGTTGAAGCTATTAAAATGGGCGCTAAGGATTATGTGTTAAAACCATTGCGACTGGATGAAATCCTGGCAAAAGTTGAAACCATCGCTCAATTAAAGAATCTCGAAAAGGAGAACGAGTACCTCAAAAGCAGGTTGGCAAATAGATTTAATGTCAAAAGTATTATTGGAAAAAGTGAGAAAATGAATGAGTTGTTTAAGCTTATTCATGATGTTGCACCAACAGCAACGACGGTTTTAATTCAAGGCGAAAATGGTACCGGTAAAGAGCTTATAGCCAACGCGATCCACTACAATAGCCCCAATGTTAATAAACCCTTTATCAAACTAAATTGTGCTGTACTAGCAGAAACTTTATTGGAATCGGAATTATTTGGTCATGTCAAAGGATCATTCACCGGCGCTATAAAAGATAAAGTAGGACGGTTTGAACTTGCCAATAAGGGAACACTGTTTTTAGATGAAATTGGAGAAATCTCCCCTAGTATGCAGGTGAAACTTTTAAGGGTGTTACAGGAAGGGGAATTTGAGCGTGTAGGTGGATCAGAAACCCTTAAGGTTGATGTGCGGATCATTGCTGCCACAAATCAAAAACTCGATGAGAAAATTCGTGAAGGTTCCTTTCGGCAAGATCTGTATTATCGTCTTAATGTAATTCCAATCAACGTCCCGCCCCTGAGCGAACGAAAGGATGATATTGAACTTCTGGTTTCTCATTTCCTTGACAAATTTGACGAGGTCTACAAAAAAAATATTCTTAAAATTGAACCTGAAGTACTGCGGGCTCTGGAAGAGTATGATTGGCCTGGTAATATCCGGGAATTAGAAAATTATATGGAACGGGCTATTGTCCTTAGTAAGAATACGATATTAACAATGAACGATTTTCCCGATACAATCGCACGGAAACAAACGGCGGTGGTAGAATATAATGAAGAAGACGGTTTAATGAGCACTGTAGAATCTTATGAAAGGGAGTTGATTCTGTCTGAATTGGATAAAAATAGGGGAAATAAAGCGAAAACAGCTCAGAAATTTAAAATCAATCGCAGCACCTTTATGTCAAAGTTGAAAAAATATGAAATATCATCCTCCTAACCTATGTAATCAAGCGCTCATGCGTTAGTTATTCATAATAATGTCCACTGCTTAAATCCAAATATCAAATAAAATCCCAAATCTCAATTCAAAATATATTTGTCTGCCTGATCATTGGGATTTGGACATTAATTTGACATTTGGACTTTGACATTTGTCATTTATAATGGGCATTCCCAATTTCCTGATTTCCCTCCCCATAAAAAATATTTCATTTCTCTTCAAGATTTTAAATAAAAGGTACGATAATACTTTAAAAAGTAGATATTCTACCGATGATGATAGAAAACAAAGATATTCATGGTGGGATTTTATTAAGGAAGGAAGGCAGTAGTTGGCAGTTCACGCAGAAAATATCAATGGTGAGTATGCAGGCGGAGCCGGTGATGATATAATCACTGAGTACAATGTGATGATTGAGGAACTCAGAACACGATTAAATGTTTTAAGTACATCATTATTTTTACTCCATGAATCTACCAGTACTGAAGATCCTAAAGCCAGGCGTTATTTAAATAGCGTGAATCAGGAAATGGAGAGAATTAGAAATATAATTTCAAAATATCCCAAAAATACCAAATAGTTTTCCCTGAAAACTGGAGATATATGTCCTCTGAAAGTGCAAAAATATTGGTGATTGAAGACGAAGCGCAAGTTCGGCAATCCTATGATGATATGCTGGAATTTTTCGGCTATGAGGTAGAATCCGTGCCAAATGGTCGGGAAGGTATGGCGAGAATTACAAAAAATGATTATGATATAGTCGTTACCGATCTCAATATGCCGGAAATGAATGGTATAGATGTTTTAAAATATATAAAGAAAAAGAAACCCTATATTGAAGTAATTGTTATAACGGGATATGCCACACTTGAAAATGCTATCGAGGCAATGAAGGTAGGGGCGTATGATTATTTCGCCAAACCAATCGACATTGAACATGTGCGTATCGTTTTGTCGAAATGTGTTAAGCAGATTCAGTCACGGCGTGAGAATGAAGAGCTGCGATCCTTAACACAGCGTCTGAAGGAGTTAAATGAACTAAAAGATAAGTTTATTACCATCACAAACCACGAGTTACGTACCCCGGTTACCGTATTAAAAGGGTATATCGAGTTAATCGATTATTTTCTTGAGGATAGCCGGAATAAAGAAATCAATGAGGCTATTGAAATTGTGATGGGGACCATGCGTGAATTAGTAAGTATTGTTGAGCAGATGCATGATATTTCTTCCTTTGATTATGGGAAGAAGAATATGGTTGAAACGGATGTGGATATAGAGAGCATTCTCAAAGTAATATCACGGGAAATGAAGATTCTCTTCGAAAAACGCAAAATTAAATTTACAACAAAGTTTGACACCAAAGGCGTCACCCTAAAAGGTGATGATGGACAGATTAAGAGATCTCTGCGGGAATTATTGCAAAATGCTCTTAAATTTACGCCAGAGGGTGGCGCGGTTTCATTAGAATCATCCATTGCAAAAGAGAACAAGAAGTTCTTTATCAAAGTCAAAGATAATGGTGTGGGCATCCCAAGTGATAAACTTGAGTTGGTCTTTGAGCCTTTTTATGAGGTTCAGAATGTCATTAACCACATGACATCTAAAACTGAATTTATGGGTGGGGGTATTGGTTTAGGATTAACTCTAGCACGTGAGGTTTTTGAATCCCACCATGGCGAATTGCATGTAGAAAGTGAAGAAAAAAAAGGAAGTACTTTTACTGTAATTCTACCTTATGATCCTGCATAAACAAATTGACCGAATCAGAAAATTTATAACTGACTAATAGTTAGTTATCTCTTTAAATTTTTCAAATCTCTGCTTCAAATCTTCTTCGGTAAGTGATACCAGACGTTTAAAAGAAAAATCTTCCACATTGAATGAAGCGACAACACTCCCATAAATAAGGGCTTTACGTATTTCACTATCGTTAAATTTTCCATTTTTCGCGAGATATCCGACCAATCCTCCCGCAAATGAATCACCAGCCCCGGTTGGATCAATTACCTCTGATACGGGAAATGCCGGAGCCGAAAAATAAGAATTTTTGCTCATCATAACTGCGCCATGCTCACCCTTTTTAATAATAACAACATCGGGTCCCATATCCAGAACACTTTCAGCCCCTTTGATCACATTGACAACGCCAGTGAGCTGCTTTATTTCTTCATCATTAACAATCAAGATATTACTTTTTGATATTACTTTTTCAAGAGAACTTCGCTTACCAGAGATCCAAAAATTCATTGTGTCTAATACGACAAGGGCAGGATTTGTCATTTGCTCTAATACCTGCAACTGTAAATCAGGATCAATATTAGCAAGAAAAACAATTTCACTTTCCTTATAACCCTCTGGTATTCTTGGCTGGAAATCTTCAAAGACGTTAAGATGGGTAAAAAGAGTATCCCTTTTATTTGGATCCTCATAGTAACGCCCACCCCAGCGGAAGGTCTTGCCGTTTTCAGAATAGAGTCCATCAAAATTGATGGACTGGCTATTGGCCAACTGGATTTTAGATAAATCAAAATCGGATCCAACAACGCCGACAACATTTACCGGTGCAAAAAAGCCAGCTGCGTTGCTAAAGTAAAGAGCTGAACCACCTGGTGAGTCTTCTACTGAAGCCAAAGGCGTTTCCACGGTGTCAAAAGCAATGGATCCTACTACTAAAATCTGCATATTCTCTCCTGTTACATTCGTTCCGGGGCATTTATACCGAGAATTTTACTTCCATTTGCAATGATAATTTTTGTTGCTTCACAGAGGGCAAGTCTTGCCTGTGTAAGTTTAATATCGTCGGTAATAACACGACATTCAGTGTAAAATTTATGAAAGAGCGTTGCGGTGTCGATAAGATAATGCACCAGACGATGAGGTTCATATTTTAGAGCACTTGATTTTATAGTCGATGGAAAATCTAAGAGATGTTTTATTAAATCAAGTTCTTCATCCGTATTGAGCAAAGATAACTCAGGATTAGTATCAAATTCAATTCCCTTTTCCTGACCAAATCTGACGATGCTGCAAATCCGGGCATGGGCATATTGAACATAAAATACCGGGTTTTCATCAGATTGTGTTTTTGCCAGGGTCAAATCAAAATTCAGATGCGAGTTCATATGACGCATTAGAAAGAAAAATCTGGTTACATCCTCACCCACCTCATCCATCAATTCATCCAGTGTAATAAAATTGGCTTTACGAGTGGACATCTTGACTTTCTCAGTTCCTTCCGTCAGGGTTACAAATTGATGGATCAAGACCACTATTTTAGAGGGATCATAATTGAGGGCTTCGACAGCGAGCAATACGTCAGGATATGTATCTATGTGATCAGCACCAAAGATGTCAATAATTAACTCAAATCCACGATTATACTTCTCACGGTGATAGGCAATATCCGGGAGCCTGTATGTAGGTTCTCCCGTACTTTTGACGATGACACGGTCCTGGTCTTTACCTAATTTTGTCGTTAAAAACCAAACAGCGCCTTCGCGTTCATCGACTAATTCTTTCTCTCTTAACAGCGTTATAACTTCTTCTATTTTTCCTTCATCATAGAGAGACTTTTCATTATAAAAAGTATCCATGTGAAAGTTGAGGCGGGAGATCGTGGTTTTTATGTCATTGAATACTTCTTCTTCAGCTTTATCTTTAAATAGGGTTACATCTGTTTCCTCTCGAAGTTCGTCTCCTTTGTCTTCGAGAATTTGTTTTGCAATATCTGTTATATAATCACCCTGATAATAGTCTTCGGGAAATTCAACATCATCTCCTAATAGTTGTAGATACCGCAGACGAACAGAATCGCCAAGAATACGCATCTGTCTGCCTGCATTATTAAAATAGTACTCCCTGGTAACATTATAGCCGATTTCTTCCAGAAGACGGGCAATGGTATCACCGAGAACGGCCTGTCTTCCATGCCCAATCGTTAATGGACCGGTTGGATTTGCGCTAATAAATTCTACCTGGGTTTTTGTACCCGCACCTATATTGGAACGACCAAAGTTATTTTTCTCCTGAAGGAGACCCTGGAGTTGGGTGTAGAGTGATTCGGAAGCGAGGTAAAAATTGAGAAATCCAGGACCTGCAACTTCGATTTTATTTAAAAATTGAGGATCAATTTTAATAAAGGATTTTATCTCTTCTGCTATCTGTCGGGGACTTGATTTTAATTTTCCGGCAAGTTGCATGGCTAAATTTGAGGATAGATCACCAAACTGCTTTTGCTTAGGCTTTTCAAATTTAATCAGGAGTTGCTCGATATCTTTTTCATTTAAAAAGCGATTAATCTCATTGCGGATATAGGTTTCAGCCTTCATTTTCTTCATCCATTATAAAATCAATTTTTGCATCCCCCCAGAGACGTTCTAAACCATAAAATTCTCTGGCTTCAGGTCTGAAAACATGCACAACTACATCCACATAATCCAAAAGCACCCATCTTAAGGATTTAAATCCTTCACTATGATAGGTCCTGATCTTTTGCTGCCTAAGTTCCTTGGAAATATGATCAGCAATAGCTTTTATCTGGGTATCTGATTCGCCGCTCATGAGTACAAAATAATCAGAAATGCTGCTTACACCATCCAGATCTATGACTACTATCTGTTTTGCTTTTTTTTCTAAGGCCAAGTGGGCTATTTTATAGGCTAATTCTTTTGCTTCCATATATAATTCAATTTAATTTTAAATGTTTGATGGGTAAAGCCGCCGGGAAGCAAATATGAGTACTTTAGAACTTCCACATAATATCATTGAGGGGATATCACGACTTATTATGATTTGACGGTTTGTGTGTTTTATTACTCTGATATGAGTTTTTTATAATCCTTTCCGATCACGACACTCACGTCGTAAATAGCATTAGGATTTTGTCTGCTTTCAACATATTCTATGGGAATACCGAGTGATTTCGCCACAAGTTTGGCCTGTGATTCCACACCAATCTGATCGATTACAAAAGATTTTTCTAACTGCCAAAATACTTTACCATTCTTCACATAGTTTTCAGTATTAACAACATCAAATCCCTGGTCACGCAGATATCTCTGAAATATTTTAGCGACACCGGTTTTTCCACATCCATTTAATATCTCGATCTGGATTTTATGTTCAAACGGTGGAGGTTCTTCTTGCGAGAGGGGTTGGTCAGAACTGTCCCCAGTTGCAATGCTCTCGTTTTCATTGTTTACTACTTGTTCAGAGTTGGGAGACCTCTCATCTATAAAACTTAAGTCGTAAAGATAATCAGCTCACAACTGCTAAAAGAGCAATCGTAATGATAAAATATAAGACCTTTCGACCGTTACCTCCGGATTTGGGAGGTGGAACATACGAGGTAACAGCTGATTCCTGAATACTTTTTTTACGTGTTATCTGGGTTGACTGTCTTCTTTTTCTGCGCAAATGTTTGCCGTATTTTGTTGTTATTAAACGGATTTAATTTCTGTCTATACAAGACCGTAATTTAATATGATATCTATTTTTAATCAAAATAAATTATTATAACGCAGCTTCATTGAGCTCACGCAAAGGCGCAAAGCCGCAAAGACATTACTAAGATATGAGATTAAAATAAATGTCAAATACCCAAGCCCAAATGCCAAATAAAGTCACAATGACTTAATTATTAATACTTTTACCTGAATTTCAATTAAATTGGAATTTGGGAATTTATTTGAAATTAAGATTTTGACATTTAATATTATTAAGGTGGGATGGTGTTTAGAAATGAATGTCAATTTTTTAATTTCCCCTACCACTCTGGTTGGGAGTAGTCAAAAGGGCTGTTATAGGAATTACTAAAGGAGCTACGATAAGGATTACCGTAGCGGTTATAATAATTTCCAGAATATAAACCAGGAAGTTTTTCAACTCTCAAATATATTGCAGAATTCTTGGTTGGAAAATATTTCAGTTCCGCCCCACCAAAAAACTCATACCCATTTTGGTCCTCGTTGCCTGGGAGTGTACTGTAGGGCGTGTTCATAATGCCAATATTAGTAGTCAGAAACAGATCATCTGAAAATTTATAATTAAGTGTATTTACGTATGAGTTAACTACAGCGCCGCCCCCCCCAAAAGACATATAGGACATGGATAGACTGTGGCTCATATGAATGCGAGAAGGATCAAGAAATCCTACAAAAGCATCATTGCTTGTACCTGTTTCAAGTGTTTCCGAAATATTGGGTTTAGTGACATTTGTTTTTAATTGTGCAAAACCAAGTATTGGTAAAACTATGAGTAGAAGAGTGATGTGTTTCATATACTTCATTTGGTAATCCTTCACAGTATATTTTGTATAGAAAATATTAAGCGAAAGCCTCAAAGTCAACTTTTTTTATATTTAACTATGGAGTGCTGGAATAGGTTCCTAAATGTAGCACTTTTAATAAAATCAACCGCGCTGATCGAAACGTTTTTCAATAATTCCTCCTCCAATGATTTTCTCACCAGAAAAAAACACAGCGGATTGACCCGGTGTAACGGCTAATTGAGGAGTATCGAATTTAATGTGAATCTTTCCATCTTTAAGAGGGTGCAAGGTACTGGGATGTCCCTCATCGTTATAACGAATCTTAACATGTGCTTTAATTGCCTGGTCAATCCTCTCCTGACTGACCAAATTGATCTGATCCACGATAAACTTCTCGCAATATAAGGCATTTTTATTACCTATGGTAATATTGTTTTTCTCAGCATTGATATCTACGACATAGACCGGCTCAGAAAATCCACCACCTAAACCCTTTCTTTGACCAATGGTATAGAAAGGATACCCCTGATGTTGGCCGACATTATTACCCTGTACATCGATCATCTTGCCTTTACCCACGTTTTTATCAAGATCCGGATAAACTGTTTTTAACAAGCGGTGGTAATTATTATCGGGGATAAAGCAAATCTCCTGACTTTCCTTCTTCTCTGCAGTAGAAAGATCATATTTACGGGCTAAATCACGAACTTCAGGTTTCGTTAACTCGCCGAGGGGAAATAATGTTTTTGCTAAGCTGGATTGACGGATGCCCCATAAAGCATACGATTGGTCTTTTTTCCTGTCTTTAGCCTTATGCAATTCATATCGATTTGTTGAAGTATTAAACATCGTACGGGCGTAATGTCCTGTGGCAATATAATCTGCACCAGGCTCCTCTGCTTTTTCTACGAGAGTTTTCCACTTTATTTTGGTATTACATTGTACGCAGGGATTAGGCGTTCTGCCGGCAAGGTATTCATCGATAAAATCTTCAACCACTTCCTTATGGAATTCCCGGCTAAAATTTAGAATATAATGGGGTACTCCCATGGAGACGCAAATCTCCCTTGCATCATTAAAGGAGGATAAGGAACAGCAACCACTCTCCTGATTGATGTTTCCACCAACTTCTTCATAGTCCCATAATTTCATTGTGATGCCAATTATTCTATAACCCTGCTCATGGAGGAGAAGGGCGGCAACAGAACTATCTACGCCACCGCTCATGGCAACAACAACTGTTTTTTGTTCTTTCATTTCGAACTGTGTAAAAAGAATTTTAATTAAACTATAATTAATTTATTTCACGCAGCGATGCAAGTTATTAAGATTAAAGACAAAAGAAAAATGACAAAAGAACTATTAAAAGTCTAATCTATATAATCAGACTCTTGGGGTTATAAAAAGATCATTGAAAATTAATTATTTTTGTCTTTTTTCCTTTTTCCTAATTCTTAAACAAACTTTGCGACTTAGCATCTTTGCTTGAAAAGGAATTCATATTTGTCTTTTCAATTTAATGATTCAGCGCCAATAGATTAAACTTTTATAATAAATGATTAATTCAGGGACATTTAAAATGTATTATTGTTTGGGTAGCTTTCTCAGAGAGTTCTTTGCGATGATGATCGGTAGGTATTAGTGTAAGTTTTTGGTTACAATCGTTTGGGTTCCTGAGTCAGTGAATTCGAAGTCAAGACTGTCCATAAGATTTTTTATAAGGAAGATGCCTCTGCCACTCTCACTAAAGAGATTCTCTGGCGCAAGCGGATCTTTTAATTTTTCCGGATCAAAACCTTTTCCTTCATCAAATATTCTCAGCTCAAGTTTGTCACTATCAACAGTGAATACAATTTTTACTTTTTTTGTAGGATCATTTTTATTACCATGATGAATGGCATTATTGACGAGTTCAGTGGTTACGATGCCAAGATCATCATTTTCGCTCTCACTGAGAAGGGCGTATCCGGCCACTTTTGTACTTAGTCTCTCAACCTTTTCTAAATATTTTGTATCGCTGAAAAACTCCAGTTTAAACTTTTTTTTCTTTATTTCGCCCATTTGTCGAATTCTATCAATCTGGTTATTGGTTTTACTTTAGTATCTATCTATTTGAAACCGAAAAGCTGTAAACGCTTAATAATCAGAGATATAAACAGTCTATATAGATCTTCTTACCCTAAGTTATCACTTATTAATGGTATTAATATAATTAACTCATAAATTTCTTTCAATTTATATTATCGTCAACGAAATGATTTATTTAACTATTCCGCCCATAAATATTAACGTGATCTGAGTCACTTTTAAAGATAGCAAAATTTAAATATTTTTGTTTTTTCAAACGATATATCTAAGTTTTGGCCGATTTATTTGAATTATGGTCAGAATTGTGCAATTCTACACCACAGATTTCTCAAAATAGGCACCCCCAAAGGAGTGCGTTTGGTAGAGGCCGCAATGAAATTAAGAATTAATGATTACGAATTAAGAATATGGTTAGAATATCGATAGATTAAATCCATTCTTATTACATTTTCCAATTTATAGACTGTTAATTCTAAATACTTAATTACCATTTTACTTTGTGCATTCTTGGTGCACTTTGTGGTTAAAAAGAAATTCACAACTATTCAACAGGTTCAGTTGATCCTCCATTGAAGGGCAGAGAAAAACCAAAAAAAAGTAGAAAGTAGAACTTAAATTGAATTCGAAATTAAAAAATTATTTGATATATCAATTACCCTGGCAGGTATTGATGTTGGCTATTTTTGTCCAATCATCAATGAGCCAATTAGAAATCCCTGATTTGGGTGTTACCTGGTCAGATAAAATTCTTCATTTTAGCGTGTTTGGTTTATTAGGGTGGTTAGTTGCCCGGGGTGTCCATCATTCTCAGAATCGGGAACGTCAGCAAAAATATTTCCACATAACACTCTTCATTTGTTTTATCTATGCAGCGTCTGATGAAATTCATCAATTATGGGTGCCTGGACGCTATGCAGATATCTATGATTTTCTGGCTGATGTTCTGGGTATTGTAATTTTTTCATGGCTATATAAAAAGTGGCATAATGGCAGGGATAAAAATGTAGATGTCTCCCTCAAGGTACCAGCCTGATATTAATTTTCTGTCCTCCTCGGTGTAATTTGATTTAAAGAACTCACCCTTGCCGAAGGCATCCCTTTCGGGAAAATCCTTCTCTTGAAAAGAGAGGGACTTTAAGGAGCCCCTTCTCTTCTTCAAAAGAAGGGGTTTGGAATGAGTTATTTACTTAAATCATTGATTGTATTTTTTAACCGCACACACATGATATTTTATCTAACATATTTGTTACAAGAACGACCAAATCCTAATGTCTGATTGAGATCTTTGTGTTTAATATTTGATTTTAATCCAGAGAATTTCCGGGTCTAGGTAGGGGACTAAAAGTCGCCAATATTGTTTTGAAATAATCTGCTTTACCCGTATATTTTGGCAATTATTGTAACTTAATATTAATGAGAGGAACATATGTATAGAGCAAAAATATCCGGTGTTGGTCATTATGTACCAGAACGTGTTGTCACGAATTTTGATTTACAAAAATTGATGGATACTTCAGATGAGTGGATTCAGGAGCGCACGGGTATTAAAGAAAGACGCTGGATTGATGATAAAGATAACAATGTTGATCTGGCTGAACGAGCTTCCAGAATAGCCATTGAAAACGCAGGTCTAATCCCGCAAGATATTGATTTTATTGTATTTGCCACATTGAGTCCTGAGCATTATTTACCCGGTACAGGTTGTTTGTTGTCGGAGAAACTTGAATTGGCTACTATCGGAGCGCTTGACATTCGCAACCAATGTAGCGGTTTTGTCTATGGTTTATCCGTTGCGGATCAATTTATAAAAACCGGTATGTATAAAAATATATTATTGGTCGGCTCAGAGGTTCAGTCGCGCGGTCTTAATAAAACAACGGAAGGCCGTGATGTTGCCGTAATCTTTGGTGATGGTGCCGGAGCAGTGGTCGTGTCTCGAACAGACGATGAAAATAAAGGTATTCTCACTACACATATGCATGCAGATGGACGCTATTCAAAAGAATTATGGCAGGAACTACCTGGGAGTTGCCGAAATCCGATGATAACTCACGAGATGGTTGATGAACCTGGTGCTCTATCCTTATATGAATGGACGCCATGTATTTAAAAATGCTGTAACCAGGTTTCCTGAGGTTATTTGGGAAGCACTTGAGGCTGCCGGAGTGGAAAAAAGTGAAGTGGATTTGGTCATTCCTCATCAGGCGAACCAACGAATAACTGATGCGGTTAGGATGAAACTAGAACTGACCGAAGACAAGGTCTATAGTAATGTGGCAAAATATGGAAATACCACCGCCGCCTCAATCCCGATTGCCATGAGTGAGGCAATCGAAGAAGGTAAAATTAAAGAGGGCTCTCTTGTCTGCCTGGCCGCTTTTGGAAGCGGATTTACCTGGGCCTCAGCCCTTATCAGATTTTAATTAAAAATTGGCCACTGGCCATTAAATAATTGAAAATTGAATAGTTGAAAATTGGATAATCTACAAGCATAAAATCGAATTTTTATAGATGGAAATAGTTGATTCTTCTGATAAGAGTTGAATATCTCACGCAAAGACCGTCACGAAGTCGCTAAATATTGACATCAAATTGAAGGTATATTGATAAAAACTAAAGAAAATCGTATAAAATAATATAATTATTAAAAACTCTGTGATCTTTGCGTCTTCGCGGCTTTGCGTGAAAAGACTATTCAGGATTATACATAATACAAATGCCATCAAAAACAAATCCATTAAATATTGTACAGAATGAATCACTACGCCGGCCTGAATGGTTGCGTGTACGTCTGGGTTCGGGGCGTACCTTTAGTGATGTTCGCCATCTTATTGATAAAAAGACCTCCATACCGTTTGTGAAAGCGCCCGTTGCCCAAACCTGGGAGAATGCTGGTCCAGAGGGACGGCTACCTTTATGCTTCTTGGGGATGTCTGCACACGTTCATGCACATTTTGTAATATAAAAGTGGGCAAACCGCACCACTATGACCCGGAGGAACCTAAGCGAATCGCTGAAGCTGCCATGAAAATGAGATTGAAACATGCTGTTCTAACCATGGTCGCCAGGGATGATTTAAAAGATGGTGGTGCATTTATTGTGGCGGAGACCGTACGGGAGATAAAACGGGTCCAACCGGATTGTACAGTCGAGGCTTTAATTTCTGATTTAAAAGGTGATCGGGAAAGTCTTAATATTGTTCTCAATTCAAAACCGGATATTCTCAATCATAATTTAGAGACGGTAAAAAGACTTCAGAAAGATTTACGTGTCCAGGCCAATTATGAGAGATCGTTACAAATATTAAAGTGGGCAAAAGAGGAAGGAGCCGTGACCAAATCCGGAATTATGGTTGGCGTCGGTGAGACGTTTGATGAAATTGCTGAAGTTCTGACTGATATACGTGAAGTTGGTTGCGAAATTTTGACCATTGGACAATATCTTCCACCTACCAAAGCACATTATCCACTTCAACGCTATTATCGACCTGAAGAGTTTGCAGATCTGAAGGAACTGGGTTTCGAAATGGGTTTCACCCATGTGGAATCAGGACCTTTGGTCAGAAGTTCATATCATGCTGAGGAAGCAGTGTCTGGATCTGTGATTTCTGAGATTAATAGGACATAAGTCAGCTCACGCAAAGGCGCGAAGACGGAAAGAAATATTTAAATTTGTCATCCCGGAGGAATCTTCCTTCTAGTATAGAGACATATTTCATTTGGAAATATCCCTTCTGGATAGTATCATAAGTCTGTTATATTTATTAACTATATTTCACGCAGCGCCGCGACGCCGCAGCGACAAATCAAGAAAACTCTATCCACGAATTGCACTTGTAAAACGAGCCAAGACTAATTTTTTTAGATTTCACTAATCTATTTTTAATAATATAAACGAAGTTCAAGCAAAATTTAAATCCTTTTTAAAGTCTCTTTGGAGGGCAAGGAGAATCAAAAAAGATCTTATCATTAAAACCTTTTATTATGGTCATTTTTGAGGGTCGCAAACAATAAAAGTAATTAATAATCCTATAAGAAATAATAATGCATAAGATGCAAAACTACATATTTTTGCTCATTATTTCTTTTCTCATAATTAGTTGTCAGGAGAAAAGTGATTTAGCTGTGCCGAAGACTTTAGGTGATCTTGAGCTAAGCAAAGTTATAACTGGCGGGGAAGCGATTGAAGAAATTAATAAATTACATGGATTATCCGTGGCAGCCAGTAAAAACATTATCGCCGAATACGGTAGAGAAAAAAAAGACTTGCTCTACATCTCCTATTATCAGGACAATGAAGAGACAGTAAAAGATATTTTATCAAATGATGGATAAGATGAAAGTGGCCAAAAACAGTCCATTTTCCCATATTCGAACCATAAAAGCCTACATAGGATCAGCGTCTTTATCGCTCTGGGAATGGGTGCTTTTCACTATATATATATATCAGGAAACCATATACTCTGGTTGCAAACCTTCCAAACATTTGGAAGAAAACTACCAATGAAATTAATCGATTTATATCCTGTTGAATCAGGATTAATGAAGCAAAATATCTAGTGAAAAGAGATTTCATCTTTTTTATGGAGCATATAAATGAAGTCCCGCTGAAATACCACAAGAATTAGAACAATTAAAATCTGAAAACCAACGTTTGCGTATCGCAGTAGAAGAACTATCTGTACTAAACGAGATTGCCACTGCCATAAGTTCGACTTTGGATTTAAATCGTGTAATTGAATTAATTGTGCAGAAATGCGTCAAGCATTTGAAAGTAGATCAGGGAGCGATTTGGCTTTTAGAAGCCCAGGATGAAGCAACGCCGCTAAAAACGATGTTCCGCAAAGTAAACTCCCAAGCAGACCGCTTGCCATACCGCCTTGATACTCAATTAACCGGCTGGATGATTAAAAATCAACAACCCTTAATTATTCAAAATCTGGAAACCGACGAGCGTTTTCAGGTTGTTAAGAATGAAGATCATTTTATTCGCTCCCTTCTTGCCGTGCCCTTAACACAAAAAGGAAAAATGATTGGGGTTCTCACCGTTTTCAATAAACGAGCTGAAGCGGATTTTACAGATAATGACCGGCGTTTACTTACGATAATCGGGGCCCAATCAGCCCAGGTTATCGAAAGTGCCCGTTTATATTTGGAAGAGACGGAATATCAGAAAATGCAGCAGGAGATGAACCTGGCCAGAAACATCCAGACAAACCTTCTGCCCAGCGAAATGCCTGTTCTAAAAGGATATGAAGCTTATGGTATGAGCACACCTGCTCAGGAAGTGGGCGGGGATTATTATGATTTTATATCCAAGAACAGTTCTTGTCTTATTTTTTGTCTTGGCGATGTCTCCGGAAAGGGGATGCCCGCCGCATTATTAATGGCCAACCTGCAAGCCACGCTCCGTGGCACTACTATGGGATGTCAAGGGGCGCTGGACTGTATGAAACGATCAAACGGTTTATTGTATCACAGTACCGATATGGAAAAATATGCCACCATGTTTTATGGTGTTCTTAATACGGAAAAAAATGAACTATCCTTTGCCAATGCCGGTCATAACAATCCTTTTTTGGTCTCCCAGGACGGGACCATTCGTCGTCTGGAGGCGGTGGGGATTCCGCTGGGATGGTTGGAGGATTTTGACTATACAGAAGAAGTGGTTCCTTTTAATAAGGGCGATATCCTGGTTACATTTTCCGATGGTATCAGTGAAGCGATGAATCTGCTGGAAGAGGAATTTGAGGAAGATCGTATTCTGGAAGTAATTAAAGAAAATCTGAATGCCACGCCAAAAGAATTGACGGATAAATTGTTGGTTCAGGTCCAGGAGCATGCCGGCACCGCCCCCCAGACGGATGATATGACGTTGGTGGTGATTAAAACGGATGTAGCGCGATTCGTGATTCGGGATACGAGATGCGGGATATGAGATGTGGGATAGGAGATACGCGATACGAGATCATGGATAGCGTGATATGTTCCCCCTTAAAAAAGGGGGTAAGGGGGTTGTAAGGATTTTAGACATAATACATAAAGAGAATAAATAATATTTTTGATTTTGGAATTCGGATTTTGGAATTGTTTAGGATTTAGATATTAGAATTTAGGATTTTCTATATTGTCTTGGCTCCTTTGAAGGAGAGTCTCATAAATTATCAATAGACAATTGACAATTAATACCACCATTCACGCTTCCTTTCTATCATGCATTTATTTATTGCATTCCAATACCTCTATTAATATATTATAATCAGACTCATTGTTTTCAAACTTTTAAATAGTACCTCTGTATATATATGTAAAAACTAATCTTAATTTACCTTTTATGAAGATATTCTTATAGACCGATCTTTTTAATTGGCCCCTTGCTAACTTGCACCTCATATTAAACTGAAACGCAGAAATACCTAGTTGACCGAAAACATTCATCACCCATTCAATAAATGGGAGGTTTGCAATGGTTCGAACTTTGGTAGTATTTCTGATTCTTTTAATTCTTTTTTCCTCTCTTGTTGCCGGTACAACAGGTAAAATTTCAGGTTTTGTCAAGGACAAAAACACTGGTGAACCTCTTCCCGGTGTAAACATTCTTCTTGTAGGTACCACACTTGGTGCATCTACAGACCATGATGGATACTATGTAATTGTTAATGTGCCGGTTGGTTTGCATGAGTTACAAGTATCTTATATTGGATATAAAGAGATCCTGATTAAAAATATCCGTGTTTTAGTGCTGATGGAACTACCCGGTGTGATTTCGATATGGATCAGACTGTATTGGAAATCCAGGAGGTTGTCGAAGTAGTTGCTGAGCGGGAATTAATTCATTTAGACAATACGTCATCTCGTACCGTTATTACTGGAGATGTAATTGCTTCTCAGCCTGTTGATGATATTGCCAGAACAGTTGGTTTAACCGCTGGCTTCGTAGAGGGTTCTTTCCGTGGTGGACGAATAGACAACGGAGAGGTTAAATATTTTATTGATGATGTAGATGTTTCTAATCCTATTGCTGAACATGATATTGGTGCCCCAGCGGGGCAAGGTAATGCTGATATGGCTACGGATATTCCTGAAGCAGCTGTGCAGGAAGTACAGGTCATTACCGGTGGTATGAGTGCTCAGTACGGTGCCAAATCAGCTGTGGTCAATATTATTACCAAATCAGGAGGTTCTAATTTTAGTGGTTATATGAGGACTAAAATGACCCCAAGTGAGTACGGTGATGGTAATATTATAGATTATAGTTTTGGGCAGCCAACGGGTTATATCTCCCATGAAAAAATGACCGAACAGAGAAAACATGTTGGGACAGGTAGTGCAGATGTCAATGACGATTATTATGCGCCCCCATCAAAACAGTTCTTAAATCCGAGATTTCGTCGTTACGAAATTGGCTTTGGTGGACCGATTCCATTGACCGGTCTGGGCGTTGGCGGTAGCATGTCTTTTAATATCAACGGGGATTTTATCGATCGTGGCGGCTTTTTTGTCGGTCAGTCCGGGCAGCAAGAAACATGGAATCTGAAGTTGGTCTATAACACCGCTTCAAATTCAACTTTTACCTTTACCTTCCTTACCTCGCATGGTGAACTAACTTATAATGTTCATTATTATAGATCCATTGTAACCACCGGTGATACGCTTTATGGTTACAATAAAGGCTCCGAAAAACCATATAAGGTACTTGTCGGTTCTATCGTTCATCCGGATGGGACCTTAGAAGCGGTTAAGAATTATGATATGACAAATAACATCCCCCGTTCGGAATACGGCAGTAATCTATTTGCTCTCAGTTATAAAAATACGGTTTCGTCCAAAACGTTTTATAAATTGGATATTAATTATTTTATGACGGAAGGGAAATCCCGTACCTATGATCCGGCAACCGGCAAACCATTAGGTTTGGATGATTTTCGAACTCTGCGTTTTGCAAATCCTGCGCATTCCGATTTTTTCCCTCCGGGTGCACCAACGGCACTGACACTCGAGAGCGAATGGTTTATACAACCAATGTTTGTTTTGAGAGATCGCCAGGACGACTGCCAAACGGTCTGGACCTTCGCTGGCGATCTGGTCAGCCAATTGAATGAATACAACGAACTACGTATCGGCGCAGAATTTAAATTATATGATCTGTATATGTGGTATGAGGGTCTTGCATCTGGCGGCAATGAGTATACTAATTTTTTTGAAGATATACGACCAAAGAAAATTTCAGCCTATATTGAGGATAAAATTGAAACTAATGGTATGATTGTCAATGCCGGTCTCCGTTTTGTTTTTTTTGACCCGGATGCGATCGTTCCGGAAAATTTTACCGATCCGCTGGTTGCCGATGCGAAAGATCCAAATAGCGAATTGTACCAAAATCCGCTTTCGCCAGCCGAAGATCGGATAAAAAATCCTACACAAGCCAGAAGCCGATCCATTTTGATGCCCCGCCTGGGTATTGCCTTCCCGATCAGTGCGCATGATGTTTTTCATATTAACTATGGCCATTATTACGGTATGCCTAACATGGGTACCCTTTATGAAAATTATAGCTGGGCAATGCTGGGTGCATATAAATATATGGGTAATCCGAATATGGATTGGGAGAAAATTATTTCCTATGAAGCGGGCGTCGAGCACGGATTCTCCGATGATGTTAAATTAGTTATTACCGGTTTTTATAAAGATATAGCTGATTTGGTCAACAAACAAAAATTCAGAGATGATGAGACTGGCACCCCATACTGGGTGAATATCAATGCTGATTATGCTGAGGTAAAAGGTTTTGAAGTTGCCCTCAAAACACGACGCTGGTATAATACCATACTGAATATAGCGTATACGTATTCCCGGGCAAAAGGTAAAAATTCGAATAATCGTCAAGCATTTTGAGGATGATTATCATAACCGTCGTCCGCGTACTGAGGAATTTTATCTTGATTGGGATGTACGCCATATGATCTCTGCAAACTTTGATTATCGTATTCCCGAAGGATATTTTGATAATATCTGGACTGACGATTGGGGAATTAACTTTATACTAACTTATAATTCCGGTAGACCCTATACTTCATCCACAATGCAATCTCCCCCCCGATATCCTCCAATCAATGATAGAAGATATCCGGATTGGTTGAATGTGGATATGCGTCTGTATAAGAATTTCACGATACATAAATCAATAAAATTAGGGATTTTCTGGGAATGGTGGAATATATTAAATGACCGTACTCTACGGACAATTCAGGAATGAAGAACAATATGACATTGGTACAGATGATGGCGATAGTATCCAGAATATTCCCTGGTCCTGGGCGAAACCAGGCCAGCACCGTTTAGGATTTGAAATTTTATTTTAAAAATTTGTCATTCAAATAAGTATAATTTACTGATTGCGATTTATGAATGATTGGTAAATCAATATCGCATTACACGATCACCGAAAAACTCGGTTCTGGCGGAATGGGCGTGGTCTACAAAGCCCAGGACACAAAACTCAAACGTACCGTGGCCCTCAAATTCCTCCCCTCAGAATATTCCTCGGACATAGCCGCCAAAGAACGATTTGTTCATGAAGCCCAGGCAGCCTCGGCCCTGGATCATCCCAATATTTGTACCATTCACGAGATCGGCGAAACCGACGACGGGCAGTCCTATATTGCCATGGCGTGCTATGAGGGTTTCCGGATCGTATTGCAAAGCAGTCAGAGGGTTAAAGGATGAAAGATTAAAGATCCTGAACGATGCGAATAGAACATTACATCATTCAGATTGCGAAGGGATTGCAGAAAGCACATGACGGCTGGTATTGTGCACAGAGACATCAAACCGGCCAATATCATGATTACTGAAGAGGGCACGGCCAAAATACTGGATTTTGGTTTAGCCAAATTAGCCGGGCAGACACGATTGACCAAAACCGGATCGACAGTCGGCACGGTGGCTTATATGTCTCCCGAACAGGCCAGAGGGAGATGCCGTCGACCAGCGTACGGATATCTGGTCGTTGGGAGTAGTGTTGTATGAGATGCTAAGCGGGCAGTTGCCATTTAAGGGTGATTATGAACAGGCAATGGTCTATTCGATTATCAATGAGGAGCCATTGCCGGTAAATGTTCTTAACGAAGACATTTCAGTCGAACTGGAAACAATTGTCATGAAATGTCTGGCTAAGAATGCAGATGAACGCTATTCGACTATAGATGAACTTCTGATTGATTTTAAGCCTTTTAGTCATGAGGCGGCTGTATCGGTTGATGAATCAATTGCTGGAATCCTGAAACGCTTATGGCGAAAAAAGAAGGTCAGGAGAATCTGTACCATCTCAGCAGCAGCAACAGTTATGGTATCGGTACTGCTTTATTTTTGGTTAATATTGGCATCTGATCAAACCGAATCACTCGCTATCCTGCCCTTTGAGAACACAAACGGCGATCAAGAATTAGAACATCTTTGTATGGGCATACCGCAAAGTATTATTTCCGATCTTCAAAAGATACCCAACCTTCAATTGGCCCCCTTCAGTTCACTCCGGTACCGTTATGGAAATAAGCCGAGGGAAGCAAGTATTGTTAGTACCGAAATGAGGGTTAAACTTGTGGCCACAGGAAGACTATCCTTACAAGAGAATAATGTCATCGTATATATTGAAATAATTGACGGCGTAGAAAACCGCAGCCTGCTGACCAAAGAATATCATAGAGAACGATGGCATGAGGATGAGCCTGAAACAGAGATCGCCCGTGATATTGCCGACCATTTGCGTTTAGAACTGAGCGATGAAGAAAAATCAAAATACCTTGAAAGATCCAAAGTCGAGGGTTTGGCATATGACTTTTATCTTAAGGGACAGAAATTCTGGGATAAATATAATCCGGAAGGTGATCGCATGGCGATAATATATTTTAAAAGAGCCCTGGCTATTGATCCTACCTTTGCATTAGCCTGGGCTGGCTTGGCGGAGACCTATGCCCAACAAGTAAATACCACCGGTTTGCCCAGGAATATGCTACGTTCCAAATTTATGAAAGCGGGGAAGAAAGCATTCGAACTTGACTCCACCCTTAAAGAAACCCGAACGACGTTAGCAGCGGTTTATTCATGGGACGGTAAATATAATAAGGCTATCAAAGAACTCAAGAAGGCGATAGAAATCGATCCTAATTATCTCTTTTCTTATCAACGTCTTGGTAGTCTTCTGGGTTGGAGAATTGGTAATTATGAGGAAGGAGAAAATCTTGAGCAGCATTAGCCATAGATTCACTCGATGTTATAACGAACTATATTTTAGGTTGGAACTATTTTATGAGTGGACAACACGAAAAAGGTGAAAAACATTTTAAGAAACATATTGCCCAAAATCCTGATGATTGCTGGGGTATCTCGGTTATGCTTATGTATTAGAGAAACTCGAATAATATCGATCAGGCGCTAAGGATGGCTGAAAAGAGCTTTGAGGTTGACTCTACAATATGGTTATAAATGATTCTGTAGTCTGGTTATATGTGAAAGCAGGATATTATAACAAGGGGATCGCAAAGTATCAGAAAATGATTCTGCAAGATCCGGGTTTTGGGTATATGGCTGATTTTGAATTAGGTTGCATCTATACCTGGTTTATCAACATCCCCGATAAAGCAATTCATCATTTTCACAAAGTGCTCGAGATTGATTTATCAGATATCGCGACACATTTTGAACTTAGTTATTTGTACATTCGAATGGGTGATTTTAGAAAGCGCTTATGAGAGAAAAATGTGTCCATTTTTAGCCCAATAATGCGAACCAATATAAAGATTATGCTTCCCTTCTTTCCACACTTGGTCACTATGAGGATGCACTAATGATGGCAAAAAAAGCAGTGCAGTTAGATCAAGCATATCTGATGGATCAGGGCCTGGTTAATTTTTTTGCCGGTGATATAAAGAAGCGATTAAAGAATATTGAAAACTATTTAATACAGAATCACCGAATATTGACGGCTATTATTGGCTTGCCGCGATGTCTCTGCAACAAAATCAATATCAAAATAGGTATTCACAATATGCAACTATATTTCAAGGATAGGGATAGTTCACAAGATTGGGATTCCTGTTACCAGCGCGGCAATATGGAAATAGTATTTGATAAGGAAAAAACGAAAAATTATCTCAGATGTGTTACGAAACATGGGGAAAAATATAAAAGAAAGAAACTTGGATGATAATAATATTTAACATAATTAGAGCAATAAACTATTCAATGATTAATGATTCTGATAATGCTTTCGCTGCGCTTGAAGCAATTTAGATCTCATATGCGACAAGAGTTGCGTTTATATATTGACTTCGATTTTTTGATAATCTAAGTCTGATCCACGCTATGGAGCAATAATCAGAATATTAAAAATGGAAAATATTGTATGGCACAATGGAATAGAATCAGATGTGGTAAGTGGCATTGATCTTAGTGAAGAAGGTCATCGTCAATTGGGCAATTTCTATTTTACCCTGGGAGAGTATGATAAGGCGTTGGATGAATACAGTAGGTGAATATAGAAAATAGTCCCCAAAAAATAATAAATCTACAGAATTATGGTAATGTACTTTCAATCCTTGGTAGACATGAAGAAGCCATCAAAGTGTATCAAAAATTGATAGATGTTGATTCCAGCCACTTGGATTGGGTTGGTCCGGGCATATTTTTTAGCGGGAAGGGTTAAGGAGGCAATCAGATTAACAGAAGAGGCAACAAGAAGTAATAGACCTTGCGGCAATTGAATACCTGTTCCTGGCTCAAATGTATCTCCATCTTCGATATTATGCGAACAGCGTTGACTATATGCAAAAGTTCCTGAGCGAAAATAAGTTTAAGGATAAAGTAAATTGCTATGAACATATTTTTTCCCATGATGGATTAATGAATTATCTGTAAAAAAATATATGGAATGTATCACTGAAAATATTCAACCAATTTATTATAGATTAAAGGGTTATAGCAAAGAGTCCGATGAGGTAAGATTAGTCCTGGCTGTTAATTGGATGTTGGTTGGCAAGGTGGAAGAATCATTTTTGTATTTAAATGATGCAGCAACTAAGTATAATCGATATTTACCCGCCTATCCTGTCTCACCATTTTTTGATAATATCAAATCCGACCCGCGTTATGATGAATTGATCAGGAAGTTGAAATCGGATAAGTTTACAAGTAATTGAATTGAGATATGGAATTGGGAATTTGGGATTGGGAATTGATTTGACATTTCGATTTGGAAATTGGCTAGACCAAATATACCCACAAATTGTTAATTATTTATTGATCATTAAGAATTGACCATTGACTATTGAATATTCTAATTGTATTTACCCTATTTTTTCTTATATTTATCACTATCTACTCCTTCCAGTCTGATAACACTAACATTCATCCAAACAATTGACTTGTCATGCCGTCTGAAAGAAATCTTGAAAAAGAAATTCAGCGGTTAAAATCTGCCGTTGATGAACTTACACTCCTTAATGAGCTTGCTTTGGCTGCGAGTACATCCCTGGAGGTTAACCAGGTCCTGGACACCATTGTAAAAAAATCGGTCAAATCTGTCAAAGCCGAACAAGGGGCCATCATGCTTGTAACCAGCCTGGACGAGAATCCCCTGAAAACACTTATCAGAAAAGATAATAGTTCAGATGATTTCAATATCCAGCGTGTAAGTTCCTATATCACTGGCTGGGTTCTGAAAAACAAACAATCGCTTATCATTGAAAATTTAAAAGAAGATTCCCGCTTTAAACTAACCGAAAAAGAGAGAAGTGATATACATAGTGTCCTCTGCGTACCAATTCTCTCCAAAGGTACGATCATCGGTGTCTTAACGATGACCAATAAAAAGGGGGGGGAAGTCTTTTCACAAAACGATCTCCGTCTGCTTTCCATTATCGCGGCCCAATCGGGCCAATTAATTGTTAATTCTGAGTTGCAATTACAGGCCATCGAGAAAAAACGACTTGAACATCAATTGGATTTAGCCAGAGATATACAGAATAAACTGTTACCGGAACATCATCCGGTCAGTGATTTCTGTGAAATTGCCAGTTATTTTCAACCTGCTGATGCTGTCGGTGGAGATTATTATGATTTTTTTCAACCCGAGGAGGGGCAATTGGGATTGGCCCTTGCCGATGTCTCCGGTCATGGCCCGCCTGCCGCCCTTGTGATGACCCTTCTGAAGGGTGTCCTCTATACCAGTATGCATGATATTAAATCTCCGGAAGCGATTTTTAACCAGGTGAATAATATTCTTTCCACCTTAATCCCTCCGGATATGTTTATTACCATGCAGATCATCGTGATTGATTCACTAAAAAAATATTTCCAAATCGCAAATGCCGGTCATAATCCAGTCCTTCATTATTCCGGTAAGGATAATAAATGTCACCGTGTCGAATGGCCGGGTTGTGGCCTCAATGTGCTACCTGGATTTGAATATAAATGTAAAACGATACCTTTGGATAGTGGAGATGTCATTGTCATTTATACGGATGGGATTACGGAAGCTTTTAATGCACATTCAGAAATGTATGGTTTGTCAAGATTGTCTGATGCCGTAAGCAATAGCGATCATCAGTCTGCAAGATCAATTATTGACCATATAAAAAGCGATTTGTTCTCATTTGTATCCGGTACAGGACAAGAAGACGATCAGGTTTTGATTGTCGTGAAAATTAAATAATCGTAGCGACGCACGGCAGTGCGTCGAATCGTGGACCGTCCACCGCAGATCGTGAAGCGTAAAGCATAGAAAATAGTGAACACAATTACCGTGTCCGGACGTGATTAAAGAAGACGGAAAACAGAGGAAATAGAATGTAGCATCGCACGGCTGTGCGTCGGACCACGTCAACCATGTCCATAATATATATTAAATCATTGCAAATGAAATGAAAAAGATATTCAAATTAGATTTCAAATCATTAGATAAATTATTTGATTTCATCGCTACATTTGTTAAGTCGGCAGGTTTGGATTCACAATTGCATTTTCAGATCGATCTGGTGGTTGAAGAGCTTTTCTCAAATATGGTTAAATATGATGGCAAGGTAAATGGCAGCATGGAATTAGAATTGAGAATGCAGAATCACGATCTACTCATCGTATTAACAGATTTTAATGTTCATCCTTTTGATCCTACAAAATCAGAGGGTTATGATATATCACAACAACTTGAAAAACGCCCAATTGGGAAATTAGGCGTCCATCTTGTTAACCAGATGGTCGATAAAGTAGAATATAGATATGAAGAATAATAACAATATTGTCGAATTGATAAAACATACAGGGAGCGCTAATGTTCGAAATTATGATTGATGATCACAATGACGTGAAACTCACAGGCAGATTTGATGCATCCCAAACAGAAAGTGCAAAAAAGGTTTTCCAGGAAGTTGTAAAATCAACCCATGTGGATTTTGAAAATCTTAACTATATCTCCAGTGCCGGGCTAGGTGTTTTATTGATGACGCAAAAAAGATTGAAATCTGATGATCAGGAACTCGTATTAATAAATTTGAATAATCATATAAGGGAAGTCTTTCGATACGCTGGTTTTGATATGATTTTTCGTATTGAATGACACCATCAATTTATTTACTACCCGGTAATAAAAACATCCAACTTATTTTAAAAACACCTGTACTTATGAATAGCAACGAAGATTCTATATTGGTTAATAAATGCATGAAAGGCAATCTCCAGGCGTTTGAGACATTGATAGATAAATATCAACAACCGATTTTTAATGTGGTTTTCAGAATGTGTCATCATACGGAGGACGCCAGGGATCTTACACAGAATATATTTGTCAAGGTCTATGAGAAACTGGCCTATTTCAATACGGAACTTAAGTTTTTTAGTTGGCTGTACCGTATCGCCATAAATGAAACCTTGAATTTTCTTAATCAAAAAAAGCCCGTGGAGGAATTACCAATTACCTATGAGTCCAAAGAGAGTGGGCCCGATGAGTTTTTTGAACAACTCGAATTGTCGGATAATATTCAGAAGGCCTTACTTAAGGTTGAAGCCAAATATAGAGCGTTAATAATACTTAAGCATTTTCAAAATTGCTCTTACAACCAGATTGCGCAGATTATGGATCTTCCTGAAAAAACAATTAAATCACGGCTGTTTATTGCACGCCAACAACTTGGGAAGGTGCTTAGAGAAAGAGGTATTTGTTAGTATGATAGATTCAACGATGATAGAAATGATGCATAAAGATATCGATGGGGTGATAACGAGCAAAGAAGAAACTTTGCTCCGAATGTACCTCGCGGATAATATAGAAGCAAGAGATATGTATGAGGAACTTCAGGCTCTCACTATTACTCTACGAAAAATATCTGAAGTTAAACCACCAGCTGATTTAAAGAATAGCATTCTATCTAAGATCGATCCTAATCTATATTCCAGGGATAAAAAGACTAATGCAGCAATTTTTAATTTTGGCACTTTGTTTAATCAGCAAAATGTTCGCACTATTCTGGCCTATGCCGCCGTGTTTATCGTTGGTCTCTGCATTTCTCCTCTGTTTTTATTCCCCCCCACGGCTAATAATTACCAGAATTTAAATGAAATTAATGGTTCAATCGGTGTTAATGATTCTAAAAATCTACCTATCAGTCAATCAAAACAGGTCGATCAATATGGGATCTCGGGCTCTGTAGATATGAAGGAATCAAATAATATCGTTTGGATTGAATCTAAACTTCTTTCAGAAAATTCGTTCACGGTTCAGATTTCATATCAACCAAAGGAGTTGGTGTTAATTCTTTTACGGCCACTTGATCCCGAAAAAATTGTATTTGAACACCAGGAAAATAAACTTACCATTACAACGACTAAACCGTTTATCCTCTCATTCACCAAGAATAATAAGACAGAATCACTCCTGAAAATTACAGTGAATCCCTCTCGTTCAAACCGACTTGAGTATGAGTTTTTGACCAGGTAGGCGAATGATTCATCTGTGCAGAATCTATTAGATGTAATTTTAAAAATAATATTTTCATAATTAGGTTTATCTATAATCCAATAACCGGATAATCAATTGTACAGCAATTTATACCCTTTGCTAAAAAAATATTAATTGAGGGATCACTTCAAAAATATAATTTTTTTTCCAACTGATTTGATTATTAACTGTACGTAATAATATCACAGCAATTTTAAAGGCGAAAATCACATTAATATAAGGAGGACCATTATGAGTGAGGCAAAAGAAAAATCTGCCAAAATCCGTAGAGCGGGTTTGCTCATCGGAGGCTTGTTTATTGTTATTGTTGTAATTGTCTATTTTACGCTAACATATCCACCCCCTGCTGCGGAGGATGTAACCGGTACAATTGCCGGTGTTGAGAAAGCACAAAAATATCGCTCGGAGCAGATAACGGGAGATGATGTGGAATTGACAGGAGAAGAAATTCAGAATCTTCTGCAGAACGATCAGATTCAAAAACTTATGAGTAACGATGAGTTTCAGGAGGCTATGAAAAATGAAGCATTCCGTAATGCCCTAAGCAATGATGCTTTTCGTGATGCGATGAAGGGTGAAGCATTTCGCAATGCCCTTAGTAGTGATGCCTTCCGCAATGCCATGAGTAATGATGCTCTTCGTGAATGCAGTACGCAGCGATGCATTTCAGAACGCGATCAGCAATGAGGCTTTTCGCCAGGCAATGCAGAATGAAGCAATGCGTAATGCACTTAAAAGCGAGGCTTTTCGTAATGCTATCCAAAATGACGCTCTGCGCAATGCAATGAAAAACGAAGCCTTTCGGAATGCCTTGAAAAACGAGGCCTTTCAGGAAGCAATGAAAAGTGATGCCTTCCAGGCGGCTATGAAGAATGAGGCTTTTCGCAAAGCAATGGAAAATGAGGCGATGCGCAATGCATTGGAAAGTGAAGCATTCCGCAATGCGATTAGGAATGATGCGTTTCGTAATGCACTAAGTAATGACGCTTTCCGTAATGCTTTAAAAAACGAAGCCTTTCGCAATGCGGTACAGAATGAGGCTTTCCGCAATGCCATTAAAAATGATGCTTTTCGTAATGCGATGAAGAATGAGGCCTTTCGTAACGCGATGCAGAATGACGCTTTCCGCAATGCCTTAAAAAGTGATGCTTTCCGTAATGCAATGAGTAATGATGCTTTCCGAAATGCAATGAGAAGCGACGCTTTTCGTAATGCATTTCGTGATGCGATGTAACGATTTATCTCTAAATATTCAGCTGATACGGGTCTCTTCATAAAAAATCTCTCGCAAAGACGCAGAGACGCTCCCGATAAAAATGTCTCCATCCTGTCGACATATCGGGATTAAATCATCCATGATTTAAAAAGCGCAGAGAAAAAATTACTAATATATAAACTCTGCGGTTTGGTGTTTTTGCGAGAGATGAATTATACGGGTTATTTAAGTATCAGTTATCCTGTTTATAAAACATTGTATAGTGATGGAGATACCTCGCTGCAGGGATGGTGTCTCCACTTTTAATTTTTTTCCTTCCTTTCTAATATAACTATTGGTGTAATACATTTTGTTAAGCAAACTAAAAGTCATATTTGTTTTTTTAATAATGCATCAAATTTTTATTACTGTGGGGCAAGCCCAACTTTATAAATTTGAAACTAATAATTTAAATTTAATATATACAAGTAAAGCACATGAGTACGTTGTACCCTATGTGGCGCGCGCCTTTGAAAATTCTCTGGGATTTGAAAGCCGGTTTTTTAATTATAAATCGGCTGAAAAGATAACACTTTTTTTCCAGGATTTTAGTGATTTTGGGAATGCCGGTGCCATTCCAATCCCCCACAATTATATTCGACTTTATATGGCTCCTTTTAGTTATGTGTATGAGACGACACCGGCTAATGAAAGAATGAATTGGTTAATGAATCATGAATTGGTCCATATAGTTGCTTCTGACAAAGCGTCTGATTCTGATCAATTCTTTCGTTCATTATTTTTTGGAAAGGTAAATATCAGTTCAGAGAATCCTGAATCAATGATTTACAGTTATATGACAAATCCGCGATTGTTTTCGCCCCGCTGGTACCATGAGGGTACAGCAGTTTTTTTTGAAACCTGGATGGCCGGCGGCCTGGGGCGTGCCCTTGGTTCATATGATGAGATGGTGTTCAGAACCATGGTGCGTGATAGTAGTTACATTTATAATTTTGTCGGATTGGAATCGGAGGGCACAACGATTGATTTTCATATGGGTGTAAATTCTTATCTCTATGGCACGCGGTTTATAAGTTATCTTGCCTATCAGTACGGTCCGGATAAAATAATTGATTGGATATCAAAAACAGAAGATAGAAGTAAATATTTTTCTTCCGATTTTGAAAACATCTATTCCAACTCCCTTGATTCGGAATGGCATGCATGGATTGAATGGGAAAAGAGATTCCAAAAATCAAACCTGGACTCTATCCGTCAACATCCAACGACACCCTCTCGATCTATTTTGGACAGGGCACTTGGTTCTGTATCTCGCGGATATTATGACAAATTGAACAAGAAACTCTATGTTGCAGTTAAAAGACCAGCTCAGATTCCTTATTTATCATCGATCGATTTAATATCGGGATTCGAAAAAAAGATCTGTAATTTAACCGGGACGGGTATGTTTTATGTCACATCACTCGCATATGACCCGGAAAATAATTACCTGTTTTATACGACAGATAATAACGATTGGCGGGATTTAAATAAGGTTGATATTCAAACAGGAAATTCTGAGGTACTCATCAAAGATGCACGAACCGGAGATCTATGTTTTAATCGAAATGATAAGTCTGTCTGGGGGATAAGACATCAAGATGGAATCTCTACCATCGTGCGAATTCCATATCCGTATAAAGAATGGAATCAGATTTATTCCTGGCCATTTGGCCAGGATATGTATGATTTAGATATATCACCGGATGGAAAAGTCTTAACAGGTGCTTTAGTTAAAATCAATGGGGACCAATTGTTAATCAAAATGAGTACAGATTCACTTTTAAATTCTAATACATCTTACGATATGCTCATTAATTTTGGCAATAGTACTCCCGCAAATTTCACTTTTTCTGATGACGGAAACTATTTATATGGTTCATCATATCTTTCGGGCGTCTCAAATATATTTCGTTATAATTTGAGTGATGATGATATTGTGGTATTGAGCAATGCCGAAACGGGATTTTTTCGGCCAATTCCGATTTCGAGTGATTCACTCCTTATCTTTCGATATACGGACAAAGGTTTTGTTCCGGCCCTGATTCCCAACAAACAGCCGGAAGAAGTGAGTGCCATCCAGTTCTTAGGATACAAAATTGTTGATAAATACCCCATTGTAAAAGACTGGGTGGCAGACTCCCCTGCAAAGGTAAACATCGATTCGATAACAGTCTATAATGGTATTTACTCTCCTTTAAAAAACCTCTCTCTTAACTCGATTTATCCCGTTATCCTTGGGTATAAAGAATATGCTGCAATCGGTGTACGTGCAGATCTGATGGATTTGCTGGGGGTAGTGACATTATCAGGGAGGATATCTTACTCACCATATACAAATTTATCCTCAGATGAAAGATTACATGCAGATTTAAAATTTAGATATTGGGGTTGGCAGTTAAACACCACTTATAATCAGGCTGATTTTTATGATCTTTTTGGTCCAACCAAAACCAGCCGAAAAGGCTATTCTCTGGGATTGCAGTATGATCAATCGATCATTTATGAAAAGCCGCGACTTTTGGACCTTAATGTGAATGTTACCGCTTATGCTGACCTGGATCGATTACCTTTTTTCCAAAACGTCGTAACACCCGTGGATAGATTTATTACTTTTGGAGCCTCTCTTAAATATAGTTACCTTCTTAGAACTCAGGGAGCGGTAGAGGAGGAGTGCGGATTTGGAATAGATGTGATCTCTTATAATTATTATGCAAATTCGGAGTATTTCCCTCATTTATTATTCAATGTCAATTATGGTATTCTTCTTCCAATTGATCATTCTTCATTATGGTTGAGAAGTTCCTTTGGAATTTCAAGGGGCGATCGGGATATTTCTTTTTCAAACTACTATCTTGGTGGCTTTGGTAATAACTGGATTGATGACAAAAGCGTCAGCCGTTACCGTGAATTTTATAGCTTTCCTGGGGTAAAGTTAAACAGCATTGAGGCACAGAATTATCTCAAACTTATGATGGAATGGCCGCTCCCCCCTATCCGCTTCCGCGAGGCGGGTTTTACGAATATGTATTTAAACTGGGCCAGGTTAAGTTTTTTTACAACAGGAATATTGGAAGATGTTCATTACGAGGCGTACAAAAGCATGACAGCTAATTTGGGTATTCAGTTAGATTTTAAATTGATATTTTTTACGCATATGTCTACTACTTTATCTCTGGGATATGCCGGAGCCTTTCATGAAGGCCAGAAATTGTCAAACGAATTTATGATATCACTTAAAATTCTATGATCGAAGTATTTAAACTTTTAATCGGGTTAATACCCGTCGTTATATTTCTCACAATTCTGATCATGTATGACAGTTTTAAGCTGGTCAACTATAAATCAATTATCAAAACATTGCTTTTTGGAGTGCTTGCAGCCCTCATCTGTCTCCAGGTGAATCAATGGCTGCTGGCTAAATTTGATTTTGGATACGATTTTTACACGCGCTATGGCGCCCCTTTGATTGAGGAAATGATAAAGGGAATCATCATTATCTACCTTATTCGGTCAACTAATATCGGCTTTTTGGTTGATGCAGCCATTTTTGGATTCGCAATAGGGACTGGATTTGCAATTATAGAGAATATCTATCATTTTCAATCATCAGATTTAGATGCATTTGTTTGGATAATAAGAGGTCTTGGAACTGCGGTTATGCATGGTGCTGCAACAGCCATCTTTGCCGTTGTCTCAAAATATCTTGTAGATCGCCATTTGAATATGAGAATATATATATTTTTACCAGGATTAATTATAGCAATAGTAATACACTCAATTTTTAATCATCGAACTATTGGTCCTGAGTACGTAACTATCATTCAGTTGCTTGTTTTGCCTTTATTATTTTGGGCCATTTTTACACAAAGTGAGAAAGCTTTAAACCGTTGGCTTGAAATGGGCCTCGATACGGAAGTCGGATTGCTGGAATTTCTTACTTCTGGTACAATCTCTCAAACAAAGGTAGGGGATTATCTGGATTCATTAAAAAAATCTATCCCCGGTGAAAAAATTGCTGATATGATTTGTTACTTAAGAACTTATTTGGAACTCAGTATCAGAGCCAAAGGAATTCTCCTGATGCAGCAAAACGGTTTTAAAATTACACTTGAACAAGATATTAAAGATAAATTGGAGGAGTTAAAATTTTTGGAGAGCAGCATTGGGAAAACTGGCAAACGTGCTCTATCGGTTATTTTTCGAGCTGATCCTAAAGAATTGTGGCAACTTTTTCTCCTGAACAACAAGTAAGTAAATAAAATCATAGATATTGATAACAGCTTTTCATTGTATTTTTAATCTGATCATATTAGATTGTATATATTACATCGTAAATGAGTGGCAGCATGCTCATATTTTAAAATGCGATTGTCCGGTTATTCATTTTATCGAATAGTCCACTTACCTAATAAATATAATAAATAACATAAATTTTAATTTTGTGAATTATCTGCAGATGATTTTCGGTTATAGGTAAATTAACTATAGCCAGGTATCATCATTTCTGCAGCGGAATTAGACGACAGATAAGGAGAATTCTATTGGTATGTGTTGAAAAGGAAAATGATGGTGTGATAATCCTGACTTTAAAAGGAAAATTGATTGCAACAGATGACACAGAAAAACTTCACCAGCATATCAAGTCAGTGCTGGAGCGTGATTTGAATCATATCGTTTTAAATCTTAAGAATCTGGCCCGGATATCCAGTCTTGGTATTGGCGGTATTATGCGTGCTGTATCAATTGTTCGGGATGCCGGCGGCGATTTGTGTTTGGCTGGGCTAGACGAGAATATTAAAAATATTTTTTCGATCACCAAACTTACGAGAGTGATAGAAGTATTTGATCAGACTGATCAGGCCATTGCCAGTTTTAGATCCGATCTCTGATTTTTTTGTTCATCGTCATAGAAACACGTCTTCCATAACTGGCGTGCTGTTTTTTACACGACTTTGATTTTTGACCGATGTAATACAAATAAGATAAAGCAATACTAAAAAATAAATCAAGGTAAGTCTTATGTTTATGCGTCTTCTCAATATCTCTGCCAAATCTAGTGATATGGAAGTTATGAGATCTTTCTATGACGCCATTGTCATTGGTGAACTTCAAAAGATTGATGGCTGTTTATTCGCCGGTCTATTACAGAGTAATAAGGATTCCAATGAGGGGCTCTCTTTAACGTTGTGGGATTCCCGGGATCATGCTGATGCTTATGAGAAAAGTGGTACATATAAAAAGATTTTGGAACAAGCTAAGCCATTTTTGTCAGAATCCTCAGAATGGAAAATTCAACTATCCGAAGATTTAGAACTTGAATACCGGCAGGAAGATGACGAACCGGAATTGGAGCAGTTCAATGTAACTGTGCATGAAAGAACAAAAATGGACATGTTTAAACAGCATTCCAAAATGTATGTACGTATCGTGTCACATATTCTGCAGAAAGATAAAGTGACTGAGTTCCGCGATATCTATATGGAAGAAATTATACCTGCTCTCCGGGATACAAATGGTTGCCAATATGCCTATTTGATTGAAGGTATGAATAACGCCAATGAAGTTGTTTCCCTGACCATATGGGATAGCAGGAAAGATGCCGAGAATTATGAAAAAAGCGGTCTTTTTTCTGAATTAGTTAATAAATTGCGACCAACTTTCTCTCAATTTTATCAATGGAAAATGGCTCTGGATAAAAATGTTGATAAAAATGTCAGTACAAGTGATGATCTGAAGGTTTCGGATTATCAGGTAGTGACAGGTAAAAATCTAAGAAAATCATTTCCCGAGCATCGATAGCCACCTCTACCTCTGTTTCCTCCCAGTCTAAAGCAAATGTTTCCAAGGGGATGCCCCTTGACGAAACAATTACCGTTGCTCTTCAAATTGCACACGGACTATCCAGAGCTCACGAAGCCGGAATCATTCATCGTGATATCAAGCCGGCTAATATTATGCTGACCAAAAGGGGGAAGTGAAAATTGTAGATTTCGGCCTGGCCAAATTATCGGCTAAAGAAAGTCCCTCTCTTTTCATCCCGTCCCGGAACGGGATCGCGTCTCGGGAAAGGAATCTTCGGGAAGGGTGAGTTCTTTAAATCAGGTCCCAATGTTAGGAAACTAATCAAATCTATTGATATTAAAGTGTTTATTAATAGATATCTAAATCTTAACCGGACACTTTTGAGTTGAAATATTTAAAGGTTGTGAATGAACTTTAGGGACTTTCATTCGGGAGCAATTATATGGTAATATCAATAATGAACCGGAATTGAAAAATATTGATGTAATCAACAAAATAAGGTATATTTTGCATTAATCATTCCAAACCTGGAGGTACCTCATTATGAAAATTAAGGATAAAATTGAAGATGGAATTGGTGTTCTAACCCTTAAGGGAAAATTAATGGGTTATCCGGAAACAGATGATTTATATACTGAAATGAAAAGTTTTTTGGGGCAGAAAGTTAACAGAATTGTAATAGATCTAAATGGGGTGAGCTGGATGAATAGCATGGGTGTTGGATCGTTAATGCGCTGTTTAACGACCATACGTAATGCACAGGGAGATGTTCGTCTCGCCCGGATGGGGGAGAAAGCAAGAAATGTTTTTGTCATTACCCAATTGATTAGCATATTTAAGATTTTCGAGACAGTTGAAGAAGCTGTCGATAGTTATAAAAACGAATAATGTAGGTATTTCTCTTCATTAATATAATCCCCGGTTTCTACTTCCGGGGATTTTTGCTTTAGGTTTCAGACTTTCAAGAATTAACCGGATTATTTTATTCTTATGTCGATGATAGGCCATACGATTTCTCATTATAAAATCCTAGAAAAACTAGGTGAAGGTGGAATGGGCATCGTCTACAAAGCCAAAGATCTGATACTAAAACGATTGGTTGCAATCAAATTCCTTTCCCCGTCACTCACCCGCGATCCGGAGTCCCGAACACGCTTCGCTCAGGAGGCTGAAGCCGCTTCCGCCTTAGATCACCCGAATATATGCACAATATATGAGATCGATCAAAGCTCTGATGATCAGATGTTTATGGTTATGGCGTATTATACCGGCCAAACATTAGATAGTAGAATAAAGCAAAAACCACTCTCTATAAAAGAATCCCTTCATATGGCTACCAACATCGCTGAGGGTCTGGCGATGGCTCACAAAAATGGTATTGTGCATCGCGATATCAAACCCGGCAATATAATGATTACTGAAGACGGATCCCTCAAAATTCTGGATTTTGGTCTGGCCAAATTGTCAGGTCAGACAGGTCTGACAAAGGAGTGGAGTTCTTTTGGCACGGCTAATTACATGTCTCCCGAGCAAGCGAAGGGAAATATTGTAGATGATCGTACAGATATCTGGTCTTTAGGTGTCTTGTTATATGAAGCGATGACCGGTAGACTACCTTTTAAAGGAGAATATGAACAAGCGGTTATTTATAATATCATAAATCAGGATCCTGAACCTGTACAAAAACTTCGAAAAGGTCTACCGGATAGCCTGGAATCTATTATTCAAAGAAGCTCTTTCAAAAAATCCAAATGAGAGATATCAGACTGTTCTTGAAATGCTTGATGATCTGAAAAATGCACAAACTAATTTAGATACAGGCACTACCTATTCTATACCCGCTTTTAATAAACAAAATATGAAGTTAAATTTTCGTCGGTTTTCCATTCCCATTGTAGTGATTACCGTAATACTTATTCTGAGCTTCCTCTGGTTTAACCATCCCTCTCATGTTATCTCAAAATCTATTACTGTTCTGCCTTTTGAAAATATAAATCATCTTGAAGATGATGACTATTTTAGTAATGGTATCACTGAAGACATTATTGTTCAATTATCCAAGATTACGGGTTTACGGGTCATCTCATACCGTCAGACTATGGATTACAGGGACTCGCAGAAAACCCATTCGCAAATTGGCAAAGAACTAGATGTGACACATAGGCTTTCGGGTACGGTACGACGTGAAGGGAACACGGTTCGTATTACGGCTAAATTATTTCATCAGGAAAGTGGTGAACAGCTCTGGGCTGAGAATTATGATCGTCAACTTAGTGACATATTTAAAATACAGAGTGAGGTTGCCAGGCATATTGCCGAGGCTTTGCAGATCACATTATCAAGCAAAGAAGAAAATAAAATAAACAAGGTTTATACTAAAGATCTGACGGCTTATGATTATTATTTAAAAGGACGGAATTTTTACCATAGATTACGAATGGTTGATAATCAAACAGCTATCGATCTATATAAAAGGTCTCTTAAAATTGACCCTGATTTTGCTCTGGCTTATACGGGCCTCGCCGATGCTTATGTACAAAATACATTAAGATTTGGAGAGGAATCATTCTGGCTTGATTCAGCCGTTGTCATGTGCGAGATGGCTTTATCAATAGACAGGAATCTTGCAGAGGCGCATAAAGCTTTAGGTCTGATCTTCTATTCACGATCTTGGTTTGATAAAGCCTTGGATCAAAACCTTCTCGCTTTGGATGAGAATCCGAATTATTATGTTGCCATGCATAATGTTGGTTGGATTTACATGAATTTGGGGGATCTGTCACGAGCGCGAATATGGTTTGAGAAGGCCAGAGAGGGAGATCCCGTTTTTGGCTCCACACAATTGGGATTAGGGCTTTTGGACTTGTTTATGGTAGATTATGAATCAGCCAGGCACTGGTTGAATAACTCTTATGCTATTCATCCTGATCTAAAACCAAGTCCGGCCGTGGCATTAATCCTCGTCGATATTATTAATCATAATCTGGGGGAAGCATCAAAAAATGCAACAAAATTGGTTTTAACATTGCCCGATGATCCGGGAGCATGTATTGCAGCAGGAGATATTGCTCTCATTTCAGGGGATCCTAAAGCGGCCGGTAATTATTATCAAAAAGCATTGATGATTTCTCCAAAAGCCTGGCATCCCTTTACTGGCATAAATGCAACCACAAGTCTGGGTTTTATCTTAAAAAAAACGAATCATTTCCAGGAAGCAGAAGAAATGATAAATTATAGCCTAGACTTGAATAATAAAACCCTTAATCAGGGTAGCCAATGGTGGGGTGTCGCCTACGATATGGCAGCTATCCAAGCCATTAAAGGTGATACAGAAGCATGTTTTATTTGGTTGGCCAAAGCCTTGGAAAATGGCTTTCTCTTTTATAGCTGGCTTGAAATGGATCCTCTTTTTGAAAGTGTAAGGGATGAACCTGAATTTTTACAATTTGTTAATGAGGTTAAATCACGGGTTTCGATGCAGAGGGAGTTCTAATCAAATTTCAATGTATCGGTTAGATTGTTATAAAGTTAAAATATCATGATGTGCGAAATTTAGATTTATAATTGCCGTCCGCGAACTACCACGAATAATAATCAACCATTGTGAGATATTTAGATCCATGTATTTTCTTTGATGTTGTGTGGTATATGAGACGAAGGCAAAAAGAGTGTTTTACACCTTGCAGGTCTTACGGTTGCGACGCGATAAATCGCGTCGATACACGAGTGTAGCCTATATAAGGCTCTTAATCCAAATCAAGTGATCTATTACAAAGATAAAACTAATCAAAATTAGATTTATTCAGAAAAAAGGAGTTAGTGTGATAAGGAAGTCATCCACAATAAACAGACTACTCGTAACCCTTCTATTTGGTATCCTAATTTCTGGTAATAGCTGGGCCCAGCAAAAATCATTGACTTATGAGCAGGCATTCAGTGGAGCCGCCCCTAGTATATTTAACGATCTTCCCGATATACTGGGCTGGCTGGATGATGCCTATTACCTTTCCTGGAAATCTTCCGATGATTTCAAAAAATATCAATTAATGAAAACACATGCCATATCTGGTGAGTCAGATGTATATATTGATTTTGGTGATCTGAATAAACGATTTTCGAAAGGGACCTACGCTGTACCATGGGCAGATCACAACAAAGATTACAGCCGATTTATCATCACGTCAGATAAAGATTTATATCTCTATTTACCTGAGACTGAGCAAATAAAACAATTAACAGATTCAAATGAAGAGGAAAAGAATCCCAAGTTATCTTCTAATGGTAAAAAGGTAGCCTTCACCAGAGGATCAAATCTATATGTAATTGATCTTGAAAGCGATGAAGAAGTGCAATTGACATATGATGGTAGTGATGTCATCTATAATGGTTGGGCTTCCTGGGTTTACTATGAGGAAATCCTTGGACGCAAGTCAAGATATGCTGCTTTTTGGTGGTCACCAAACAGTCAGATGATTGCCTTTATGCGTTTTGATGACTCTAATGTTCCAGAGTATCCAATTTTTCATTGTGAAGGCCCGGAGAGCTATTTGGAAATGCAACGATATCCCCAGCCTGGTGATACAAACCCCTCTGTTAAATTAGGTGTAATTAATTTGACAACAAATAAAACTGTTTGGATTGATACTAAACCAGAAGCCGATGCTTATACCGCCTGGCCCTTTTGGGCGCCGGACAGTAAGCGGCTATACTTCCAATGGATGAATCGTGGGCAGGATAATCTTCAGATTCGTAAGGCGGATCCGGAAACGGGTCAGAGCTCTCTTGTCTATGAGGAAAAGCAATCTGCCTGGGTTGAGTTCTTTGAAGATCTTCAAATATTAAAAAATGATGCGGGTCTGATAATCAGAAGTGATCGGGATGGCTGGAGGCATTTATATCATTATGATTTGGAAGGGACTTTAATAAAAAAGATAACTGAGGGTGATTGGGATGTTGAGAAAATATTAAAGATAGATGAAAAAAATAAAATCATTTATTTCCTCGGATTTCAGGAGAATTCAACAAGCAAGCATTTATTTATGGTAAAAATGGATGGAAAGAATCTTAAGAGACTAACTTCGGTGCCGGGAACACATAATCCCAAAATCTCAGAAGAAGGTAATTATTTTATCGATACATTTAATAGTATAAATCAGGCTGGTGTCTCAAATCTACATGATAGTGATGGGCAGCTCGTGAAAAATCTTGGTAAAAGACAAAATATGATAACAGCGGACTATAGTTTTGGTAAAATGGAGTTGTTTTCAATCGATACCGAAGATGGCGTTAATCTTCCCGCGGGTTGGGTTTTACCTCCTGATTTTGATAAAACTAAAAAATATCCGGTTATTTTTAAGGTCTATGGGGGACCAGGAAGGGCTTCGGTTGTCAATCGCTTCCCTTCTTTGTCCGATCATTTTTATGCACAGCATAATATTATCATCATGTACCTTGATCATCGCGGCTCAAAGCATTTTGGGAAAAAGGGAGCGGTAAAAATGCATCGATCTCTTGGTAAGTGGGAAATATCTGATTTAATTCAGGCGGTAAAGTGGTTGCGAAAATTACCATTTATTGATGCAAATAAAATGGGTATTGTAGGGGGTAGCTGATGGCGGGTATGTGGCCTGTCTTGCCCTCACTAATGGCGCTGATTTTTTTACCCATGGCATCGCCAGATATTCTGTGACCGACTGGCGTTTTTATGACTCCGTCTATACCGAACGATATATGGATTTGCCCTCAGATAATCCGGATGGATATAAATCCGGATCTGCTATGACCTATACTGATGGGTATAAAGGAAAATTGTTAATCACCCATGGGGCGTTGGATGACAATGTCCATATGCAGAATACTATTGAATTTGTACAAGATTTACAAAAAGCATCAAAAGAATTTCAAATGATGATATATCCAAACCAACGACATGGTATACGGGGTGCCTGGCGGTCGCATGCTATGCAGGAAGAGGTAACCTTTTGGTTTCACCATTTTCTTAATAAAAAATTAATGCGGTGACATAGGACGAAAAAATAAAGAGTCGTAAAGATGCTAGATTTTCTCACGCAAAGACGCAAAGTAATCTGCATAGTGCAGAGAACATAGTGCACAATGTAAAAAAATCACCATGCGCCGAGCGCAATACCTCGAACATCTTTGCGGCTTGGCGTCTTTGCGAGAGAGATCTTTTTTCTTACTTCTTATTATCTCTGCGTCCCCTGCGATCTAAAAGAATATGTTTTTAAAAATTGTGAGGAATAAAATGAGCGATTTAACCAAAGCAGCAGAAATAGCATTAAGAGACTGTATGGATTTGAAACAGAGCGAAACCTTATTGGTCCTGACAGATGATCAGACAATGAATATAGGATTGACACTTTTTGAAGTCGGGAAAAAATTGAGCAGAGAGAGTGTGCTTTTAGTGATGCCAGAGCGGGAAGTGAATGGACAGGATCCCCCCGATGAGATTTCTGAGATGATGACAAAATATGATGTGGTCATTTGCCCAACCAAGAAATCATTAACCCATACCAATGCCAGAAGGAATGCATGTGCAAAAGGGGCACGGGTCGGAACGATGCCTGGAATTACGGAAGAGGTTATGACACGTACCCTGAAAGCAGATTATCATAAAATTGCCGAACGCACTGAAAAATTAACAAAGATTCTAAATGTTGGCAAAGAAGCGCATATTACCACAGATCTGGGTACCGATTTGTATATACCGATTGAAGGCATAGATGCCATCTCATCAACAGGTCTTGTCACCGAGAAAGGTTCTTTTGGAAATCTCCCAAGTGGGGAATCCTATTTAATGCCAGCGGAGGGGAAAGCACATGGGGTTTTTATTGTGGATGGTTCATTTGCCGGAGTAGGAAAGATTGTTGAAAAACCGATTACGATAACGGTTAAGGATGGGTATGCCATCAAAATTGAGGGGGGCGCAGAGGCCAGTGCTCTCGATGCACTACTAATGCCAATGGGAAAAAAGGCTTATAACGCCGCAGAATTGGGAATTGGGACCAATGATCAGGCTATCGTCACGGGAGAAATATTGGAAGACGAAAAGGTTATGGGTACGGTACATATCGCCCTGGGTAATAATCTGAGTATGGGAGGTACCTGTGATGTTGGTATTCATTTGGATGGCGTCATTTTAAAACCAACAGTTACAATCGATGGTGATATAATAATGGATGATGGAAAATTGTTAATCGATTAGAATTGTAATACGGGAAATTTTTCTAAACACAAAGAACACAAAGTAGCCTCCAAGATCACAAAGTTATTATAGTAAATTAATTTTGTGTTCTTTGTGATTTCTTTGTGAACTTTGTGTTTGATTTTCATTTTGTTTTATTCTATTTCTACATATATGTAAAAACCTTGCATAACAATCCTCTAAGAATTCACTGACCTACCCAATTTATTAATATTTATAAGTAGTTGATTATAAATATTTTAAGATTCTAAATATTGTATTGGTACGATGTTTGCTCCATTTGTATAAAACGTGAAACAGAAATTATCGAAATTAAGATTCACTGATTGGAGAAAAAAATGTTTGCCAGTACCAGTAGTTTAGTTAATCTCATCTTATCGATCGTGTTATTTCCCTTGCATTTTCAAGCACAATTTCTACAGTTCGCCTGGGGACTCAATGATCCATTTTGGATCATGACATTGAAAAGATTATTCATCCTTCTTCCCGTTCTTGCCATCATCTTAGCCTGTTGGTTGAGCATTGCCTCTTTCTTAACTGTTTTGTTCAGGCAAAACAGACGACAATTCATAACCACCCTGATAATTACCTGGTGGGATTTGGGAAAGGCCGTGGTCTCATTCTGGGGAGGGATTGTAAACTTTATCTTCCGATTTTTTGTGTCATTTTCAGGGATGTTAAGAATTCTTGTTTTGAGCCTATGGTCATTAATTCAGGAAATTATCTTCTTGCCATTCAGGTTAATTGGACGAATGACCCAATCTGTTAGCCGCTCACCTATTCCATGGATAGCTGTCGCTCTAACGCTTTTTTGGTGTGCTATTGAGGCTGTTATTTTTACTTATGTTACAACACCTCTGGTAATTGATACATTTTCAAATATCACCGGTGAACAATTCGCTGAGAATATGATACGGATTCCTTTATTTATATTCATGTCATTTATTGTCTTGGGTAGTTATGCTGTTCTTTCCACATTCGTTGAGGCGATGAAAAAAAAGGATATATCTGCGATTATTGGTATCGGTGTTATTGAAATCATCGTCCTTTCTGTTGAGGTGGTGTTTTTATACCGCGAGTTTGTGGACGCGTTGGTACCATGGTTCGCACAATATTCAGAAAATTTTGAATTGGGTATCTTTTGGACGTTAGCCATATCCTGCTTTGCCTGGTTTGGAATTCGTCAGCTTATCCTGGTTCCTTTTTGCTGCCCATGGTACGCCAACCTTGATGAAGATCATCCAGGGACAACAGATAAAATTACCAGAAGGTAGGGAAACACAGGGGCAACAACCCAAACTTTCATATTCAAACGGATATATGGAATCGCTGAAAGAAAATAATGCATGGATTCAGGCAAAAGGGGAAGAATTATTACAGGCACTTATGCTGCCCCCACTTCAGGTTGTTGCTGCTGCAATCAATTTTTGTGTACTTCTCATTAGTGGAAATCATTTATTTGAGTTACCCCTAAAAAACTTTGCAGAAGTGCTTGACTCAAAAGCTCTGTTTGAGAAAATAATGCAGTCAAACAAACCTGCCAATCATATCTATGCAATGAAGGAGAATGCATGATGGCTAGATTCATTTCTAAAACCCTAGTAGTAATCTTGCTGATATTCCTGGTCGCATCCTGTAATATGAGCATGGAAAACTCCAAACCAAGACTTTCTATGTTTATAGGCGTCGATATCAGCGGATCATTTAAAAACACAAAGTATTTTGATGATTCCCTTGATTTCTTAGCACATTATATTTACAGCCACATGAATGGGCTAGGCGGAACTAGATGTACCGAATGTGTTGTTTGTCAGTTCGATTGGAGGTGCAAAGGCAAACGAACCAAAAACATTTTTTCCAATTCAGAGTTTTAAGAATAAATCGATATCAGAAATCAGAGAAAAGCTAACCGAAATATTTCCCAAAAAGGTCTCAAATCCATTTACGGATTATAATGCCTTTTTTGAACAAGTGGCTCATATTGTGAAAAGCAAGAATCTGGTCCTCAGACCCATTTCAGTGGTTATGTTGAGTGACGGTATACCTGATGTCAAAAAAGAAGGTGGTAAAGATTTTGGAAGTATACATGTAGAGCCGCTGGAAAGGTTGGCAAGGAATGTTACCATACGTTTATTGTATACCAATGCTGTTGTTGGTCGAGATTGGTCTACGAAAGTAAAACGAAGAAGAGTTAAAGTCTGGACTCAGGATGCAGAAGTATTAATCTCCTGGAAAGATCCGGATATACTTTTACCTGAAAAAGAAATTGATAAACAAGAGTATTTTTTCGCCTGGGTTAAAGATAATGTGGATTTTGGGGTTCGCTCAAGGCGGGTAGATTAGTTAACCACACAGAACCTAGTAGGCCCTCCGGGCCGGACGGCTTCTGGCCACTCAGATTTGAAAAAAAGTCAAAGATTTACCACTCCCATAGGGATGCCTATGGGACAAGATTTTAAAGGCACTAAGATCACAAAGTTTTTATTAAGAAATTTTTCTTTATGTACTATGTGCCTTCTTGGCGTACTTAGTGGTCAAAAATCAGATAGACAATTAAGTAGACTTTTAGAAATAAATAAAGTCTATAGATAAATAAAATCGTAAACATATTTTAGCATATCCTACCGTAGGTGGGATAGATTATAAATAATTTCAGAGTGCCTATTTGATCCCTATCGAAAGGTGTCTTAACTATTTCTTGATCTATGACTAAGTTTCTGAAATCCTATTACAATGACATAGACTATCATAAGGACAATGCTTAGATAAAATATATAGATCCAATCGGTCTCCGGAATGAAGGCAAAGGAATAAGATTTCCAATAGGGTAAAAACAAATAAAGCGGCCCACCACATTGATAAAAAAGAATAGAATCAAAAAGAAAATGTATGAGATGACCAATCAGAAGACTTACAAAAACACTTTTTCTTAGCCCGACATGAAAAAATGAACTAAAAAACAAACTGGAAAATATAGCACCGGGAAAAGAATGAAATACCATGACAGCTGAATACCAATCAAGTGGTAAAAAAAGGATACAAATCTCTCGAAGATAATCCGGCGTAACCGTACCTATAAGTACTAGCGGTACAATCAATGGCGCTTTAATATAACGCTTCAAGATTCCGGGGATGATAATATGGGTAAAGGTATCAGGCAATTGGCATTATGGGTTAAGAGTGATTATTATAATTATCTTCGAATTTATTGTCCCTTGGTTTAATCAAAAAGATTCCTTGCTTATCGAGTCGAAAATATTTGAAAATCAGGAAAAAGACGACGATAAAGGATAAACTGGAAAAGATATATTTTTCTTTTCTATAACGATGAATTTGAAATTCTGTAACTTTTATCTTACCTGATGGCATAATAAGACCAGTAAATGAGTAGGTCTCTCCTTTTTTAATTGCCATGGATTTATCAATTTGTAGATAAAAGGTATTCATCCTGCGATCCCTGGCTACTGCATCCGTACCATCAAATTTTTCAATTTTAATAAAACTCAAACAAATGGTCTGATTCTCTTTATAATCAATTCCGGCAATTTGTTTATGAATATCTTGATAGATTTGATCTCCCTTAAATCCACTATAAATCATTAGAATGGCGAGTCCTGCAAGTGCAATGCTGCTTAAATAATAACCGGGGAGATAAAAAAGTTTGTTAAATTGCTGTTTCATGTGGTCGTATCGAGTGCTCGTCTTATGGCTTTGGCCAGATCATTTTTTAAGACGGGTTTTAAAACAACGTCAGTTATGCCATTTGCAGCTAGTTTTTCTTTATCGTGGTATTCGCTAAATCCAGTGCACAGAATTACTGGTAAATCAGGACGAATTTCTTTAATTCGACGGGCCAGTACATCACCGGGTAAATTTGGCATAATTTGATCGGTAATTACCAGATCATACTTATTGGGTTGATTCTCAAAAGCCTGTAATGCCTCTACGCTGCTGGTCCTGCTGCTTACTTCATATCCTAATACTTCCAACATTTGTTGGACCATAAATACAATGTCCTTTTCATCGTCGACCAAAAATATATGTTCTGATCCCCCAGGGATGTTCTCCATAGAACCTGGTTCCAGCTTGAAAACTATCGGTTTTGATAACAGGGAGATAAATCTGAAAGTGTGTTCCTCTTCCTGGATCACTTTGGACGTTGATATAGCCATCATGTTCTCTTACAATACCATGGACCACTGACAAACCCATACCGGTCCCCTGACCCTTTTCTTTTGTTGTAAAAAACGGTTCAAAAATTCTCTCCATCACGGATGGTTTCATCCCCTGTCCCGTATCACTGACCTCAATTTGAACATAGGTGCCTGCCGGTATAGTGATGAACTGGGTTATCTGATCATTTGTCAAAATACTTTCTTGTACCTTTATGTTAAGAATCCCACTCATATTCTGCATGGCATGGTAGGCATTTGAGCATAAGTTTAAGACGATTTGATGAATTTGGGTGGGATCAGCCATCACGGGAGGACAATTCTCGTCAATATTTAATTTAAACTCAATGTTAGAAGGAATTGAGGCACGAAGTAATTTCAAAGCTTCCATTACAATAAGATGAATTTTAACCGGCTTGGAAGCCACTTCTGTTTGTCTGCTAAAGGCTAAAATTTGTTGTACCAAATCTTTTGCCCTCTTTGTCGCTTTATAAACCTGACTAAGATTAGCATAGGCAAGAGATTGCTGATCTATTTCGTCCATTGTCAACTCTGTATAGCCAAGAATGGGGGAAAGTATATTGTTGAAATCATGGGCAATTCCGCCAGCGAGAGTTCCAATCGCTTCCATTTTTTGGGCGATCTGTAGCCTTTTTTCAAGAGATTTTTGTTGTGTTATATCCCTTGCAAAAAAGAGGATGGCTGATTTTTCCTCCCATCTCAATGGCATGTGGCGGAGCTCTATCCATTTGTACTGCCCGGACTTTGCTCTAATCTGAATTTTTTGATAATCAGATCCTGATATGTCATTAGAAGCGGAATCTGCTATATTTCCAGATCTATCGGCAGACAAAAAATCGCGCCAGGATATCTGACCAATATCAGTAGATTCTAATTCGAACAATTCTAATGTTTTCCTGTTTGCGAATACTAACAGAGAGTCCTGTTCGAGGAAGATCGCTTCATTGGAAATTTCAACAATCTCCTGGTATATTTCGTTTTGTTCCATGGTTGTTATTTGTTATTATTTTAAAAGAATTTAACCACAAAAACAGACATAACTTTAGTTGTTTCTGACTGAATTAAACACAATAGCTACTCATCGGAAACAAATCCATCCATATTTTCTATTGATGTATCTGGTCTCTTTTTTGCTGATTTTTTTGCTGAACGGGTAGTAAGGGTGGTCGATTTTACAGATTTATTACCTTTATCAATCCCTTTTGATGTAGCATTTCCTTTTTTATCTGAAATTGGATTCAAAATAGATGGATCAGCTGATTTTAAATGAAGATCTCTTTGTGGAAAAGGTATCTCAATATTGTTTTCTTTAAACATCCTGAATATATCTACAGATATTTCGCTTCGGAGCTGCAGCCAGGTTTCAGGTGTAGCGGTCCAAAATCTTATATTAAAATTCAATGAGCTATCACCAAATTCCTGGAAAAGTATCATCGGTTCAGGTTGTTCTAGAACTTCAGGGTGATTGTTGATTATATTTCTGAGAATCTTTAAAACGTGCTCAGGATTTGAACCATACGCGGTTCCAACATTAATCTGAATTCTTCTAAGTTTATCAGATAAAGTCCAGTTAGTCACTTCATTAGAAACCAGGTTCCCATTGGGAACGATCACTTCCGAACCATCAAAAGTTCGAATCGTACTTGATCTGATACCAATCCTTTTTACATTGCCAATAAGATTGGTTAATTCCACCACATCACCAACCTGAATCGGCCGTTCGAATATGAGAATTAATCCGGATATAAAATTGTTTACAATATTCTGAAGACCAAAGCCAATACCTACCCCCAGAGCACCAAGAAGGATGGCAAAGCGGTTTAGATCAAAACCAGCTGCAGAAAGAGCAATCATAAATCCTAAACCTATGATGGAATAATTGGCCAACATGGATACGGCAGCGGGTACACCCCTTGGCAGACGCATACGCACAAGAATATCTTCTTGTAAAATAAAGCGGATAAAACGGGATATGATTATCGAGGCGTAAATTGCCAGGAAAAATACGACGAAATCTCCAAATGAGATATCAACCGTCCCAACCTGCAGGCGCTCAGAAAAGAACCCTGTTAGCCACTCTTTGAACAAATCAAATAAATTAAATTGTTTTAAGGTTATTCGAATCCAAAATAGTACGGCAATCAGTTGTATAAATTTTGACAATTTCTCTAAAAGTAACTTAGAATGGACACGGATAATTCGGGAGAAAAAAGCAATTTTCGTACTCATTAATAAATTAAGAAGACTTATTATTACCAGACTGGCAGCGATTAGCATAATTGCAGCATAAATACTGGTTAATGACCCTACTGTAAGAATGGATGCTAAAATCACATTGCCCAAAATATTTGCCAGGACAGCTATAACCATCAAGGGAATAGTAAATCTTATCATATATGCAATATACTTAACAATAGAATCCTCGTCACTCAGGCTCTTAATACTTTTGTTTTTAGCGATCCAACCAAAGAAAAGAATAGAGAGTAATGAGATAAGTAACAATAAAAATCTATGTGTTAGTGTATGTTCCGGGGAGAGTACATATATCAGATTGAGTAAATATAGTCCTATAAATATGAGCAGGTTTGTTTTTATCTTTGGGATAGTAAGAATCGGAAACAATCTTAAAATAGGGACAAGGCTGGCAAGTTGGGCAAGTCTTGAAATAAGACTAGGGGCCTGGGGATACATTTGTGATGTCAAAAGCAAGGAAACAAAAACGGCAACTGAAAAGGGATGGTTGAGAATCTCACGTGATATTTCTGCGGCGTCTTTGTCAACAATTAGTTTATTGCCAAAATTTCGCAGAATGAATAATGTCCCCAGAAGAAGGAGGAAAATGATCAGATGATTCATTACTCTATCCGCAAAGTTTAGATAAAATTCATTGAATTTTTCTGTATGGGCCTTGATTGTTTGAGAAATACGGTGACGTAAACCTCTTTCATCCATATTCCCCTTAGAGATTTTCCAAAGAGGTTCTGAATCAATGGTGAAAGCCTCTGCTTTTTTCTCGGCAATCTTCTCCCCGACAAGTGCAAGCGTTTTATCGATTTCGCTAATCTTAATAGATATGCGATTCTGAACAGCCATGACATGACCAAACTCTTTTTTGATTTTTTTGTCAGTGCTCGTGAGCCTTAGGATTATCTGCTCAATTCTCTGTAAGACCTCTGCCGGGGCTTTCTCATTTTTTGCATTTTCGAGAGTAATGATCAATACATTTTTTAATGACTCTAACTTTTTACGTTCTGAATCTAATAAATTTGATTGTTTGGCCAGTTGTTCCTGCCATTGAGACAGTTTTTCATGGTGCAACTTCCAACTTTGTTCCAGATCGGTTAGCCTACTCGAGCCGAACCGCTCCAAACTTTTTAAATCCATTTCTTTGTTAAGTTGGTCTAACTCTTTAAAGTAGTCGGGGAGACCTTCAGCAATTCGTGTAATGTCTTCCTGAGGAAGAAGAAGATCGGCCGACTTATCAAGAATCTTTGCAACATTTTCAGTCTCTTGGAAAATATCCGCGGTAGGTATTGGTTCCGGGGCAGGGGGCTGTTTTTCTTGCTCCTGCGCATACATTTCTGTTGAAGTGAGGCTAAAAATAATTATGAAAAGGAATATTATAATTTTTGATGATAGGGGGAAGCTAAGTTCATATGCAAGGCCTCTTTATAGATTTCTATAATATAGTTAAAATCATTGTCAGAAAAAATATTCATGATGTCAAAAAACGTGGGAAAAAGAACGGAAATTCCATACCTATTAAGAAACTTTTTCAATCTCGTGTCATCTAATCTCATAGTGTAAGAAATTAAATTGTACCCGAAACCATGTGCAAAAACCCTGGTTGATATTTAAAATCGGGAACATTTTTGCCAAATACTGCGTTTCGGGAAGGGAAGTTGATATTAGAAAATGTGAAGAAATGAGGAAGGGATGGAGGGAATTATCCCTCGCCTACACGGTTAGTTTAGGAATAAATCGGAAATGGAGATTTGAAAAATGAAAACGGTAATGGTAGCGTTTGTTATGATGATGATCATGATTTTGACAATATCTGCACAGGAGAATGAGTCCATTCATCTTTATGCCAATTCAGGTATACTGGATTCTAATGAGGATGCCTCACTTTCCGGAGATACTTCATCTGAGAATTCCGGAGACATTATTGAAAATGAGGAAGTATCGCCAGAAACAGCACTTGAATCTACGGATAATAAGTCATTTGGGTTTGAATATTTTCCCTTAAAACGAGATGTATTATATAATTATGATTCAAATGCCGGAGACACTGAAGCAGAAGTAAGTGAAGTAGATGATGAGTTGGTTCTTACCTATAATGCTGGAAGCATAACTTATGAACAACAGTTTTTTAAGGGGAAGGATGGCATATATCTAACCAGAACTGAAACCAGTGCCTTTTTGTTTTTTGGCTCAAAAGTGACCTATCCAGAGCCGGTTCTAAGGCTACCTCTTCCGTTAGAAGTGGGTAGTTCCTGGGAATGGGAAGGTCTTGAAACCGCAGGTAGTGATACGGGTAAGTTAACCATCAAAGGTGAGGCTGTGGGAGAAGAAATAATCGTAACCCCAATGGGTGAACTAAAATGTTTGAAGATAACGATGCATATTGAATCAGAGATGGGTTCACGAAATACGGTTACAGAGTGGCTTGCGCCGGAGATTGGTGTTGTTAAGTTTCATGCTGATCTGGAAGGTTCGGGAATTACAGGCTTTCTACAGAGTCTGATGGGTTTGGATGAAATAAATTTTGATCTGACCGGATATGAGGATGCGGATAGAACCTAGAAACAATTGTAAATTTTTAATTGAGAATTATAAATTGGCGGGTGATGATATCTGGCCATTCAGATTTGAAAAAAGATAAAAGATTTACCACAAAGAACACAAAGTTTTTATTAAGAAATTTCTCTTTGTGTACTTTGTGCCTTTTCCCGACTAAAGTCGGGATGGAAGATTTCATCCCGAAAGATCTACATCGTGTAGATCTTTATATCGGGGCTTAGCCTACTTAGTGGTTGAAAATCAGACAAATAATTAAGTAGATTATTAGAAAATAGACAAAGTCTCTGTATAAACAAAATTGTAAACATTATCCCATATCCCGATCCTATCCCGTATCCCATATCCCAATTCTCGTATCACGAATCCATTTTAGTAACAACTTCGTTTCTGGCGTGGTCAATATCTTCTACGGTATCAATTTCTACACACCGGTAGTCCTTGATATCAACAGCGTAAAGGTCTGCCCCATTATCAATCGCCTCCTGAAAAGCAGCCTCATAAAATTCATTTTCAAGGCCTTCCTCGAAAATTCTTCTCTCAATGATCTTTAATAGTTCGGCTACGAATTCGCAGTCAAATTTTGCCATACCCATGGACTCACCAGCAGCTTCTGCTGGATTAATATCTTTGCTGATAGATTTTATATGGTTATCTGCCGTAATAAGTACTTTCATTTCTTCTTCACCCATATTGTCCTCAAATCGCACTGCAAGTCGATTTTTAGTCGCTTTATCCATCAGAAGTTTAATAATTCTGTGATCAAAAATTATATCACTATCCATGAGAATTATGTCAGATTCAGCGATTAGATTTTTCGCTAACCACAGAGAATATACATTATTGGTAGAATCGTATCGCGCGTTAAAAACAAAATGTACCTTCAAATCCGGATAATTTTTAACCACGAAAGATTTAATCATGTCTTCCAGATATCCGGTCACAATTATCAACTCAGTGATTCCATTAATAATCAGGTTGTCAATTGTTCGTTCCAATATGGATTTTTGTCCGACAGGAAGAAGACATTTTGGCGTATTATCGGTTAAGGGTCTTAATCTGGAAGCAACACCGGCAGCTAAAATTATACCTTTCATCATACCCCAACTGTTTTAATGGTTTTGTTAATTTTTCGCTGGAAGAAATACAGAATTAGGGCGTATACATTGGATATACCGACCATCCAAATCATAAATAAATCCCATCGGTTAAAAAGGGCACAGACAATGACTATTGTAAGATCTGTAGAAGGGCCAATATAGGTCCACAGATGGAGGATTCTTTTGTTTTTTTTATAATAATCTTTGGCATCGTAGCGGACCATCTTTTTATTTCCGGAATCTGAAGAAAATTTTATTTGTAAAGCAGAGTATTTTAAGTAAAACCAAATTATAAGACGGTCATAGGATCTGATATTTTCTGCGACTAATCTCTTATATTCTTCTTTGTACTTATTTAAGTCTTCATCCAGAAGACTGTCTCTCTCGAGCGCATAATCCATGAATTGATTACGGTAATAATCGACGGCGACAGAGTGTATCGCATTGCTAAAACCTGCTAAGACTGTCAATACCCACCAAAACAAGGGGTCATTGGAATTGCTGGCAAAGCCGAAGCCAATTCCAAGATAGGTTAGAACGGCAACGATATAATCGGCAAAACCATCTACAATACGACCTGTTAGCGTTCCGGTTCCCTTGAGTCGTGCTAATTGACCATCGGCACAATCAAAGAAATCGTAGACAATTAAACAAATCGCACCGGCTAAAAATGCTGCAGGGGTACCGACAGTAAATAATAATGTGCCGATGATTCCCATAAACAGGGCTACCCAGGTCAGTTGATTTGGTGTTATATTTGTAGGATAAACTATTTTTACGAGCAATGTTGCAAGAGGCCTAAAAAAAATGAGGTCAATAATCTCTTCAACTTCAACTAGTTTTAGAGATCTCTTATATTCTTCGATAATATTCATGGTAGTTCTACTTATTTATAAATTTTTTTATTGCATCAATAACGATACGGTTCTCTTCCTGGGTTCCAATGGTGATCCGTAAATGCTTGTTAAGGATCTCTTCATTCATAAACTTAATTATGATACCCTTTTCTTTTAGATAACTGTTTAATGTTTCTTTAATCTCTGCTGGAATTTCGACCAGAACAAAATTAGCGTCAGACCGGTATACGGTAAATCCGGGAAGGCTACCCAACTCAGTATAGTAGAGTTCCTTATCTGCTTCCATTTTATCATGCAAATCCTGATAATAATCAGGTGAATCGAGCGCTGCTAAAGCAATTCTTTCTGATAGCAGATTGTACCCCAGGTAACGCTGAGCCATATTGTAAAAGGGTTTTAAATTTTTACCGATCAGTGCATAGCCAATCCTTACGCCAGCCAGGGCAAAAAGTTTGGAAAAGGTCCGAATCACAATCAGATTGTCATATTTTTCAACAAGATTGGTCACTCTCTGATTATTTCCCTTAGCCCAATAGGCCTCGTCAAGGGCAATAGTTGTATTTTTAAGGTTATCTAAGACAGTGGCTAAATCCTCATCTGAAATGGAATTGCCCGTTGGATTATTAGGGGAGCTAAGAAACACAAGTGCTGGTTTCTCTTTATTAATCAGGGAAAGCATGTTCTCAATATCATAATAGAAAGTGTTCTCGCCTTTAAGCAGAGGGTATTCGACATTGGTTCCACCGACCTCACTGGCAATTGCTTTATAATACCACCAGGAATATGCCGGAATCATTAACTTGCTCCCGGGGGTGAGAAAATATTGTACGAGTTGTTTTAAAATGTCCTCTGCCCCGTATCCAAGAATAATTCTATCCTCTGCAATCTTAAAGTCAGAAGCGAATCTTTCTGACAATAAACCTTTTACACCCCTTTTATAGGCATCTGTATAGGGGAAGAGTAAAGATTTGTCTGCATTTTTTAAAACATCCAGACAAGCAGACGCCGGGCCATAATTGTTTTCATTTCTATCTAGTATGATATTTTTCATTTTAGTTCCAATCTGATTATGAATTTAGCAAAAACCTAAATTTACGAATCGGATTGCATTAACTTCAATAGATTGGTGAATTATTATAAGGAATTACACGTGACTGAATAATTTTGATAAAATATTTATATAAGCTTTTTAACAGAAATTTCAGTATCTCTCAGAGAACAATTCTGGTACACTATCACTGTAAAAAGATTAAAAACGCCTGATAGCCTAAATAAAAGCCGAGCATAATTAAAATAATGCCAAGAAAACGAATTAACTTGTTTAGAATCCCTACTTTTATCTTATCTCTGTATCTGATAATGATCCGGGCTAATTGATCTAACCAAATAAGAGCCCCAAAACCAACTGATAATGCGAAGACAAGGCTCAATACTACTGCGGATGTCCCTTCACGTCTATTGTTAACAGGATGTTGATTCAAGTGATCAGAATTTAGTGAATCCAGATTCTCAAACTCCTCACCTGTGATCTCTGATACGGAACTGACGTTTTCATTTACAATAAGATCTAATCCACCCGTGTCAAGCCCGATAGATGAAGTAAATGAGAGAGTGATGAAAGATGCAACTAACCAGCCTATAAATAAAGTAGGATTGGTTAAATTTATGACAATGCCCGTCCGCATACCGCCCTTGTTCTCCATCTTATCTGTAATCACTTTTTCAGAGTTTAAAACATCAAAATCAATGTTTCGGCGCATGATTTTAATACCTACAAAAACAACTAAAATTGCTCCGATTATCAGTAGGTAGGGAATAAAGGGTTGATAATAATGAATTAAGGTTGTAATGCCATAAACCACAATAAAGACATAAATTGCTTCAACGATCGAAGCGCCAATGGCGATACGGGTACAGAATCGTAGTTTACCTTCAAATGCCTTAGAGACGATGATGATGCTGATCGGGCCTGCGATCGGCATCGAAAAAACAACACCAGCCAAAAAGCCTGCTAAAATAAGAGTAAAAATACTTTCAAACATTTTATAATAAGAGCCCTTAAATCCTCATTGAATAGCCGATCCTTCGTTCAGGATCTGGTCCAGGTCAACTTCTCCTCAAAACTTGACGCGTGTACTATTAAATTAAAAGTTACAATTTGATGTCTGGATATGCAAATTGATGTTTTACATTAATCCAAACGATCTTCAGAATCTTGTCGAGAAGTTAAGTGTTCAACTTTTTGATCATAGATGAGTGTCCTTTGTTCACCAACTTCGAGTATGGCAACCCGATCTGGTTCAACCTGCATTTTCTTAATTTCCTCCCGCATTAGATTGCCAGCTTCTCCCAAAGAATCAAGGGATTCCGGGAAGGTGTCATAATGCATTGGTAATAAATAATCGGCACCAAGATCAATAGTGATTTGTAGTGCTTCTGCCGGATCCGTATGCCGTGCCTTGCTATATTCACGGGGATGAATTGGAGCTATGGGTAATATTGCAAGATCTATATGTTTAAACTTTTTTCCTGTATCTTTAAACAAGGTAGAATCATAAGCCGTGTCTCCACCTATATAGACGGTTAAATCCCTGTACTCAACCATATAGCCTGTAAAGCTAGTTGTCATCCAGGCATTATCCAGGGCATAGCGCCACCCATTATGAATAACGGGTACTGCGGTAATACGTAATCCGTCTTTTTCCCACGTGTGCCAGGTAGAAATTTCAGACATCTCAATATCAAAATTAGGTACATACACAAATCCTCCCTGGGGAATTAATAATTGCTTTATCTTTTCCTCAAACATGCCAATGGAGGCAGGTGAATAATGGTCAATATGGAGGTGCGATATCAACACGGCATCAATTTCCGGGAGATTGTCCGGATCTATGCCAGGCTCTACCAATCGTTTTGAGAGTTGGCCCACAGTTGTTGTAAATAAAGGATCCGTCAGAATAAACTTATCATCCATCTGAATCAGAACTGTGGCGTGACCAACCCATAATACTGCTAACCTTGCATCCGGGCGGAAGGGTTCTGTTATTTTATCGGGAAGTTCCCGCGGTGTTTTAAATATAGCAGAAAAACTCCTCCCAATGGTATTTGCCGTAGACTTTGTTGCCGCGCAGGAATTAAATAATGTGCCGAACAACATTATTGATATCAGTATATATATATTTTTTTTCATAGTACGTTTTTTATCTACCTATTATAAATATTCAAGCAGCCAATATAGTAGTGGCCGTTCGCGAACGGCCACAAAAGGTACAAAAATAATATTCTGTTAATTTGCACCCATTGATACGGTTATGATTAAAAAAAGATCCCCTAGGCCGAGTAACTTGTGATAGTACGTTGATCCTCAAATATAATGTCCAATGACCAAGATTAAATGTCAAATGAAATCAAAATGACTCAAATCAAAAGGGCGTTATTATATTAGAAATTGAGATTTGGGCATTGAATTGACAGTGGGATTTAGACATTTGAAATTCTCCTCTCAATTCCCAATGACCAAGCTCAAATGCCGAATGAAATCCAAACGACTCAAACTAAAAAAAGCGGAGACGTAAGGTAAGGATCCACGGAGCCTCACTCATATCGGGGGAATATGTTGCCTGAAGACCTAATATGCCAAAAAATATATAGATGCCCCCCTCATAACTTATGCCCTGCTGCCCATTGTAATTATAGTAAGAGGTTGAAAGTGATCCGGAAAGATACTCCCCATAGCGGTATAGTGGAAAATATAACCTCAATCCACCTCGGAACAGCCAATTATTAGAAAAGTTATCTGTGAGATGCACCCATTCCGGAGTGAAGAATAATTCAATTGACCCATTTTGTCTGACTATCGGTTCCGCTATAAAATAGCGCCAGGGCGACAAACGCTTATTTATTCCAAATGAGTATAGAAGGGGAGTAACTTGCCAGCGCATACCAAAACGTGATCCCCCATCATTACTGAAAATCCACTCCGGGCTGGGGATAAGTTGCGCTCCCAGCCATAAAGATGTTGGATAAGGTTTGGCTTCAGTTACGTGTTCTACTACTGTGCTTGAATCTTTCTGGGTGGAATCGTCAGCATGGAGACTTCCCGGAATCGAAATAGCAAAAATAATTATCAATACAAGATATATATAAGGGATTAAAGGGCACTGATATATGTATGTTATTGTCTCTCTGGAATCTAAAACATTAATTTTATCTAACATAAACCGGTTCCTCTTATCTATAGTATGATTTAATTTTTATGCATTCTGGGAGAATAAATATGCTCTTATCTTTAAATGGAACCATAAATTAGGATGTGCGTTTGACGAAAAAATACATGATTCAACGAATTGCTGCTCTGAAAAGGTATTTACGTAGATTTGATTTGAAATGTAACTATAAATAATCTAAATTTACTTTCTTATAGAATAATGAATACATTGCATCTAACAACTTAATTTTATCAAGATCTAATTTACAAAAATTTAAATATTAGTTCTATTTATGCTCAAAATTATAAATCTTCACTAAGGAGGAATGCTGAATGAGCACTCTGAATTTAAAATATTTGAAATCAATCAGTCGATATATATTACTTCTGGTTATGGGTTTGTTTGTCCTTACGTTGGCAGGGTGTTACAATGACTATGGATTGTCAACGTCTGAGTATGATGTCGTGGCAACGTATTACAAAGAAGATTTGAACTACTCAAGTTTTAAAACTTACTTTATGCCTGATACGATTATCCATATTGTTGAAGAAGGCGAAGAAGATGAACTTGGACGGAGTAATGACCAATTAATCCTAAGTCTTGTTGAAGAGAATATGACGAATCTCGGATATAGAAGAATTACCGTCTCAGGTGCTGATCTAGGTATAATTCTTGCGGCAACCTCCTCTACAAACCTTCAGGTTTATTATAATTATTCCTGGGGCGGTTATTGGGGGTATCCCGGATATGGTTATTACTATCCACCTTACTGGGGAGGGCCAACTGTGGAAGGGTACCGGACCGGTACGGTCTTTATTAATATGGCAGATCCCAATGAATATGATGAAAACCAGAAATTATTAGCGACGGTATGGCTAGGCGTCATTAATGGCTTGCTTGAGGATACAAAATCAAATATTCGCGACAGATTAACGAGGGATATTAATCAGGCTTATACCCAGTCCCCGTATCTTGGTACTTCTAATTAATAATACTCGCTCATAATATATGTGATGGGAACATAGAATGAAAATTCGTAAAATTATCTTAATAATTCTAATGATGAGTACCTTTGTTAATGTACAGGCTCAGTTGTATCCTGGTCTCGCAGGTGTTCAATATAGTGTCGGCTCTACAATGGGAGATACAAAAAACTTTGTAAGCGATTTAAGTTGGACCGGATTTGCTGTTGAGTATGATAAATTTCTAAGCAGAAATCTGACGATTGGATTCCTTACAGGGTGGAATGCGTTTGACGAATTACAGAGAGGTGGCACAATTGAATTGGAGGGAAGCACCTTAACCGGAACTCAGATACGCTATTTTAGTTCATTCCCTGTCCTGGCAAATTTTAGTTATTTTTTCGGTCATAAGAAAAGCAGTGTCAGACCCTATTTTGGCGTCGGTGTCGGTGCTTATTACATCATTGAAAGGTTAGAAGTAGGTTTGTTCATGGTTGAAAAAGATAACTGGCATTTGGGAGTCGCACCAACGGTTGGTATTCTTGTCCCTACTGATTATATCTATCTTCAGGCGAGCGTGCGCTATAACCATGCTTTTGAAGGGGGTACCTCTATTACAAAGGAACCGCTCGAATTTACCTATCTGACTTTTAATTTTGGGATATCAGTGCCAACCTGGTGATAATTATCAGGGAAAGGAAGAAAGAGCATAAAATATGGAACAAAAGGAACATCTCTACCGTTCTAAAGATACTCCAGAGGAGATTTAATCAAATAATATGATATAAATAGTATATGGGGACACCTGATATACAACTTATCAGGTGTTAAATTGTTATAATCGTCAAATACAAAAGAGTTAATCAAATTAAAAAGGAGAGTACAATTATGCTTCTATTTAGGAAGAACTTAATCAGAGCCGGTCTTTTTTCCGCTCTTATTTTTGGAAGTCTTGTGATTTTACAAGCCTGTTTTCCTTATGGTCCGGAAGATATTGAGGAATTTGATATCGTCGGGACGTTTTATGATAAGGATGTAAATTTTAGTTCATATAAAACTTATGCCATGCCTGACACGGTGGCTCGCCCTAATAGTAATGATCCTGCGGGTGAGTATGATGCCTTGGTTTTAAGCCAGGTTGCTGCAAATATGGGCGCCCTTGGTTATACTCGTGTTGATGATCCTAATCAATCGGATATGATTGTAACGCTATCGGTTGTTAAAGAAGGATATAATCTTAACAGTGAGTATGATTACGGAGATGAATATGGCTCTGGATATGATAATTACGGCAGTGGTAGTTATTATACTGACAGTGGGGGAGCAACCTATGAGGTTGAAACAGGTACTGTTCTTATAAGCATGTCTGATCATAAAATGCAGGCTGATGAACCGATGCCAATGTGGCTTGGAGTTATAAATGGCGTTGTTGAACAGTCCTATACAAATATGAATAGGCGTTTGATCGAGTTGGTTAATAGATGCTTTGTACAATCACCTTATTTAGGTACATCTACAAATTAAAAAATCACAAAAAAATAGAGGTATATCAATATGAAACTAATCAGCATTATTATTCTCGTTGCCGCTCTCAGTTTTGCCGCCTTTGGTCAGGATTATATGACAACCCTTTCATATAATATCGCTGTTCCTGCCGGTGAAACAAAGGCGTTTATTGAGGCACCCAGTTATCTGGGTATTGGATTTGATGGTAGAAAATATATCCTTCCATTTATGACAGTTGGTTTTTATGCCGGTTGGCAAGTATTCTACGAACAAACCACTGAACCCCTCCAGTTAGAAAATGGCACCGTCAGTGGAAAACAATTTCGCTATGTCAATACTTTCCCGATTATGCTAAATGCTCATATCTGGCTTGGGGGTGAAGAATGTTTCCGGCCCTATTTTGGACTTAATGCCGGCGCTTATTATACCTGGTCCAGATTAACCCTGGGTATAAAAATGCTTGAAGAAAAAAACTGGCAATGGGGTGTCGCCCCGGAAGTGGGTTTCACTATGCCTGTCGGTGATGTTCATATTAACCTGGGTATGAAGTATAATTATGTATTACCTCCAGGTAGTACAGAGAACTATGATGAAGCCGATGCTCTCCAATATGTAAGTTTTCAAATCGGTTTTGCCTATTACAGATAGACTTTTGAAAATTTGATCAGTACTTCCTGATCACATTTATTAATAAAAAACCCGGGAGTTAATCCCGGGTTTTTTTTCCTCCCATTGTTAATATATAACTATCTTCATTTATGTTCTTCTCGCAAAGGCGCTAAGCCGCAAAGAATAAAAACCTATATCTCAAATATAGATGGCATAGCCAAACACCAAGTCCCATTTTCCTTAAACAGGGAAAAATTAGAGCCCTCACTTTAGTGTGAACAAATTTTCAACTGATTTATAATAATTTAGGGGAATGGTCAGTTCAGTTAGGTCGTTTTAGTATCTTATTAATTTATCATTTCAGCTGTCAATTCATTAACTTAAGTTTATTACAAGATTTGTAAAAGTAAAGAAATTCTTTGTACCGTAAATACTTCTCTATATTTTTTATGAAATAACAGGAATATTTGAAATATGGAAAAAAATAATACCGACCTACCTGGGCGCTTACCTGCTGAGCCCATTGATAAATACATTGATCCCATAAAAAGATTTATGCATGTTGAGTCTGCCAGTGGTATCGTTTTGCTTGGGGCAACAATTGTCGCTCTGGTCCTGGCAAATTCAGATTTTGCTGATAAATATTCTACGTTTTGGGCTACGAAGATAGGCATTAAAATCGGCAGTTTTGAAATGCTTCACTCTGTTAAACACTGGATCAATGATTTTCTGATGGCTATTTTTTTCTTTGTTATTGGCCTGGAGGTTAAACGCGAAATCGTCATGGGCGAATTGCAGGATATGAAAAGTGCGGCTTTACCTGTTTTTGCAGCGATTGGAGGGATGCTTGTACCGGCAGGTCTCTATCTGGCTTTACAGGCGGGTGAACCGGGCGCAAGGGGGTGGGGCATACCTATGGCGACAGACATTGCATTCGTCGTTGGTGCACTTGCTGTCCTTGGAAAAAGCATTCCTTCCCGGTTGCGGATTTTTCTCCTTTCCCTGGCAATTGTTGATGATATTGGTGCCATTCTGGTTATCGCTGTTGGATATACGGCACAACTCGACTATCTGGCATTAATATTTGGGATATTCTCAATAGGTGTGTTTCTTGTTATGCAAAAAATTGGTGTACAAAATGCGGCTGTTTACGCCTTCGTTGCATTGATGGTTTGGTTTGGATTTCATGAGTCAGGTATTCATGCTACCCTAGCTGGTGTAATTGTAGGTTTGATAACGCCAACAGGGAGCTGGGTCAATGAGCGACGCTTTTCACTGATGCTGCAATCTACAATGGGAGTATTAAAAGGTGAGGGTTGGCTTTCAACAAAAGAGAGGTACGAGATGCTGCGCACAATGGAGCGGGCGGCCAGAAAATCGGTTTCTCCCTTGGAGCGGTTCGAGAATGATTTACATCCATGGGTGAGTTTCCTGATAATGCCCCTTTTTGCTTTGGCCAATGCAGGTGTCACAATTAATATTTCCGGATTGACCAGTGCGATTTCATTTGCTATAATTGTAGGTCTTTTTATTGGTAAACCTGTAGGTATAATGCTGTTTAGCTGGTTGGCTATCAGGATGAATTTTGCTGTATTACCAGAAAACATCACGTGGCGCGTAATATTGGGTGGGGGATTTCTTGCCGGAATTGGGTTCACGATGGCATTATTTATTGCCAGCCTTGCTTTAGAGGGTATGATGCTCGATCAGGCAAAACTTGGCATCATATGCGGATCCGTCCTAAGTGCCTTGATTGGTGTACTTATTTTAATTGGAAAAAAACCATGAATGTGAAAAACCTCCTTCCCAAAAGTATGAATGATCGGTCCTCTATGAATGTAGGTTATTACCTGTCAAAACGACCTGGCATTAATAGGTCAGGATTGGTGTGCATCGTTGCTCTGGTTCTTATTCAAATTATATCAGGATGTACAACGGCTAGCAAGTATCATCAAGGCCGGTTTGATAAGGAAATCCCGGAATTAAATGTTTATGCCTTGTTGGACCGTGAATTTTCAAGTGAATATTTTGGCAGTTTTCGTTTCATTTTTCAAAATACCGGGGAAGATTGGTATAAAATTGACAGTCTTTCCCTATTTTTTGAGGACAAAAACGCTCAAAAATACATTAGAGTATTAAGTAAAGAAGAACAGGCAGATTGGGACCGGGCCTTTATCTCCCAAACTGTCATGGAAGTTTCGACTGTAAAAGAACTGCAATCGGTTGTGCTTGGGGCCGGAGCAAGTATGACGGGTGTGACCACCGGTCTTTCGCAAACTGTAGGATTAGAGGACGGGGGGAAGGATACAGGATATGGCCGGAATCACCTCTATGCAAAAAATTTCATTGTACCTCCCGGATTTACGCTTGAGAAGTGGGCCTTGTTAAATTCATCTCATCATTCTGAGATACCCTATGTTACGGATTTGTCTCTTGCTATGCATGTAGACAATGAGCCCAGAAAAGTGAGAGTTAAGTTTCGCCAGGAATCCAGGCAACATTCAAAATTCATCTGGTATGATCCGGCCCGGGATGTTTATATGAATTTCTATTTGGGTGTAAGTCTTGGTATGGCTTTACCTGTTGGAGAATTCAAGGATGTTGTAAATACGAGTGATAATTTGATTAATTCCTTTGGTGTAAATGGCTATTTGTCCTTGCTGAAGAATTTGGGTGTTAATTTCGCTTTGGACTATGAGAAATTTCCTGCCCGTGGGGTTTTGCCCATTCCCTTTGATTCTCTTAATGCAGTAGGTACACAATTTGAATTTAAATACTGGGAAATATATTCGCTGCTTATCAGCCCGCGATTCGTCTATCCCTTAAACAAGGAAATGGAATTATTTGCGGAACTTTCAATTGGTGCTGCTCTAAGCAACACCGCAAGAGTTCTTATAAAACGAGCCGGTGTAGAGGTTGGAGAGATCGATCCGGCGACGGATATTTCATTTATGGCCGGCATTGGAGCAGGATCAAGATTTTATCTTTCTGATAAAATGAATTTAGACCTTAAGGTGGAATATCTTCCGCTACCTAAACCAACATTTACAACGAATGATCCTGATAACCATCCATATGTGAGGACTCAAAAACTAAGCCAGGTCCGAATCAAAGTTACGGCAAACTGGGATATTTAATAACTTGATCCGGAAAAAGATATATCAAAACACAAAAGATCTTTGTTCTATGAGACATATATTTGTGGTGATGTGTCTCACAGGTTTCATGGTGTGTTCAGCAAATGCCCAGCAAATATTTGGGATTACCTACGATATCTCCGTACCTACAGACAACACAAAATCCTTTATTCCCAATACAAGTATCATTGGATTCGGTCTTGATGCGCGTCAAATGTCACATACTGACATCTCTTATGGTGTAACGTTCCATTGGAATTCTTTTAATGATAATAATGTACAGCCCATTCAGAATGGAGATGGTTCTTTTATGTCTATAGAGGAACGCTCTCTGGAATCATTTCCAATTCTTGTGAGTAGTCACTATTATTTTGGAGATGCTGTGAGCAGCTTCAGGCCGCTAATCGGAGGAAATGTGGGTGCTTATTTTATTATTACCCGCCAATATACAGGACAGGGCAAGATCATCAATAAAGGCTGGCAATTCGGTTTGGCACCGGATATTGGCTTTATGGCTGATTTTATGAATGACATTCATATACTGTTGACTCTTAGATATAACTATGCTTTTAAAACAAGTTCATCGCCGGCCCAATCCTATTTTAGTGTCGTAATCGGATTTGTTTCCGTTAGCCTATTCTGAATTGTTGCATCTGCTGGGTTTTATTGGTATAATCGGAAAATTTTAATACTCAGGCAAATATTTCTCTTAAATGTAGGCTCTAATTAACCGCAAAGGACGCAAAGAAGACGCAAAGATCAGAAAGAAATTATAAAAATTTTATGATCTTAGAGTTTTCTTGGTGCTCTTTGTGGTTATATTTAATCAGTTCAGTCTAATCTTATCACAATATAGGTCGAAATTAACGATAACAAGAATCAATCATAACAGGAGGAGTTTCCAATGAAGAAAATGCTTATTATCTTACTCGTACTTTCATTCTGTAGTCTGGCATCTGCACAGGGTTTTAAAATTGGTGCAGCAGGTAATTTGGGCTTTCCAACCGGTGATTTTGCCGATATAACCAGTGGTACCGCCTGGGGTGTGGAAGCATTTGGCGTTGTGGATGTTGTACTGCTTACAATCACGGCTCGTGTGGGCTACATGAATTTTGGTGAGAAAGAATTTGACATTGGATTTGGAGAAACAGCAAAAGTAACAACATCATCAGTTCCAATATTAGCCGGACTTCGCTGGAACTTTGGGGTACCGGTGGTTGGTCCGTCATTCTATGCCGGGCTTGAAGCAGGGGTCAGTATGTTTACCGTGACCTACGAAGGTGCAGGTGCTTTTGCTGCAGATGGGGATGAAACATCCTCTGAGTTTACCTTGTCTCCCAATATTGGTGTGGAAATCGCAGGATTTGATATAGGTGCATATTATATGATGATCAGTGATGCAAACTATTGGGGATTCCGTCTTGGTTGGGGTATCGGTATCTAACCAAAATTTACTTCTATACATATTTCGATATAACCATTCTTATGCGTAGCGGCCACTCGCCTGGCCGCTACAATTGAGAAATGGTTTTTTTTTGACCAAAATGTGTATAATATTATGTAAATTTATTCCCTTCTTGATGGAGGTAAATAGAACACTCAAACACAAAGTTCACAAAGAAGATTCAAAGTCTGTAAGATATTTAAATATTTTTCTTTGTGTTCTTCGTGAAATCTTTGTGTACTTTGTGTTTATCTTATTTTGCTGTTTTTATCTTACAATGTGGCTGTCGTGTACGAATGACCACTATATGACAATGTTATAACCATCCAACATCGTGCGTAAAAAAATCATCAAATATTTTGCACTTATCGTATTCATTATTTCTCTGGCCAATGCCTCAGAACCTGACTGGCCCTATGAAGAGCCCTATAAAAATAAATTGGCTTATTTGCATACACTTATCAATTATGATTTTAATGCGGTATGGTATAATGACTGGGAAAAGAATTACTTTAAAGGTAATGGATTTCTGATATCCGTTGGAAGTGTCACGACCCATCATTTGCATTATGACGCGTCACTCGTCATCAATGAACCATTGGGAAAAGGGTGGTGGTTTAGGGGAGAAGGTCGCATATATGACAGTTTTTATCTAAGCAATGCGCCAAAATATACCTATATGGGATTAGAAAAGGAGGTTGTGTATAATACCTCACTCTATCTAATTGTTAATCCGGCTTATAATAAAGAAAATACACATTTGAATATGGGAATCCTGGTGGCTGATAGCAGCCGTGAGAACTATCTGCGTCTGGGAATGGTTCTTGAAGACTTTGTCTATGATGAAAAGAATGCCCTAGATGGGATCTCGGATAAAACACCACGCAGTCTCCAATGGAGAGCCCGATATCATAAAGGAAAGTTTGCTCTTTATAGTAAAGGAAGATGGTCGAGCGGTTTTAAAAGAAGATTCCCAAACAGAGAGTTATCACCCTTGCTAACTGCTCATAATCAAAAGTATAATTCTGCCGAAGCCAAATTCTACTATTTTCCCTCCGATCTATCCATTTTTTCTTTTTCCTTCAATCACTATAAATTCAATGAAATGAAAAGTTTTACTGAACAATCATATGACTACTACTATACGAATCAGATCAATAACTACGTAATAGAATACATGTATAAATTTAACGAGGTCAACCGATTTCGGGCAAAATTGAATTATCTTTATCAGGATGCAGGATCTGATGGTTTTAATAACCATAAATTTGATCGCAGGGATGTGATGTCAGGAATTTCCTATGAAAGATATTTTTCCGCTCATTTAATTGAGTTACAATACCTGTTTTCAGTTGTGCAATTGCAATATGGAACAGTGCAAAACGGGGATCCAGGTATGGTAAAAGACTTTGTGGATAAAATTAAACTTGGTTGGATGTATACCTTTCCCCAGGGATCAAAATTTTATATCTCCCTTAGTCATGAATTGCAGGGAGGTGAATTTGGCGGCGCAAATTTATTCTATATTCTGCTATTTTAATCTGTAGATTTCCTCGAGGCCCTGCCTGGGGGTTTCCTAATTTATTTGGAGATATAACTAATAGCACTTGAAATTAATACAAGTTTAGTTATAATATACCGGGAATGAAGAAGGATTTGACAATCTTTAAACAATATACATCATAACAGATTGGTTAATAAAAATGATAAAAAATACCCGCATATTATTTACGATTTTATGTGTTGCCTCTGCAGTTTTTCTCGTGATCATTACCTTCACACCCCTTGTGACACCCCATGGTGTTTACGAACCCAAACTTATGGGATTACCTTATACGCTTTGGGTTGGAATTTTGATTACCATTGGATTAGTTTTTTTAACATTTATTGCAACACGTATCCAACAGCCTAAAGAGGAAGGACTCAAAGAATGATAAGCTGGTTGATTGTTCTTGGAATTATATACATTTCATTTCTATTTTATCTGGCCCTTCATTCGCGCCGAAAACAAAAAGACGCCAATGATTATATACTGGCTGGTTCAAATATTGGCATGGTCCTCGGTTTTATGACATTCGCAGCAACCTTATTCAGCACTTTTACCTTAATGGGGATGCCTGATTTTTTCCGGGTACATGGTATTGGTGCCTGGATTTTTCTGGCAGTGTCGGATGGTGGGATGGTTTTCCTGATAGTCTGGTTTGGATATTCCCTCAGAAAAAAAGTCTCAGAAAAAGGTTTCCGGGGTGTTGGGGGACTTATGTCCAGCTCCTTTCAAAATAAGACGGCGGGTTTTGTATACTTCTTTGGGGTTTTTGTTTTTCTGATTCCGTATGTTGCCATTCAAATTCGCGGGGTTGCCATTTTCTTAAATGCTGTATTTCCGGAAGCATTTCCAGCCTGGGCCTGGTCACTTATGATTGTAGTAACCCTATTAATCTATAGCGAAATTGGAGGATTAAAGGGGATCATGTATGCTGATTTTATGCAAGCTGCGATCCTGATGACCGTTGTCTGGATTATTGCCGTAACCTGTGTAAGCTATCTGGGTGGGATCAAATCCATGTTTGACCAGGTTGAAGCGATACAACCAGCTTTATTATCAACCCCGGGACCAAAAGGATTATTTAACTTCCAGTTTCTTGTTGCTTCTTTTCTTGCCATATTATTTATACCCGTCACCCAGCCGCAGCTCACCACCCGTCTGGTTGTTATGAAGGATCTGAAGGCGATGCACCGCATGGCTGTAGCCGTTGGTACCTTTGCTATTCTTATCCTGATACCGACCTGTATAATAGGAATGTATGGAGCAATAAAATATCCTAGTGCGTCGACTGCTGATTTTATCGCAAGTGTATTAATGTTTGATCAGCATGGTGCCATTGCCGCGTTGACAATTATTGGACTTGTGGCAGCGGCACTTTCTACCAGTGACTCACAAATTTTTGCACTTGGTTCGGAACTTCGCTCTCTGCTCAGGGGAGATGAACAAACAGTATTGTTTAAGACAAGAGTTTCGATGGTATTGTTTGGGATTGCTGCCCTGGTCTTATCTATTATCAGTAGTGATGAATTGGTTTTAATAGCCAGGGTAAGTTTTGCAGGCACTTCTCTTATGGCTCCCATGGTATTCTCGGCAGTTTTATATAAAAATAAGCCTGGTGTAGATATTAGCATAGCAACATTCGTTGGCCTCTTGCTGTTCATCGCCTCTTTGTTTGGTATTATTCCCAATATGGTTTTTAGCCTTCGACTTGATATGTTATTGCTATTGCTCCTTTGCTTGTATACACTTGCATCGTTCATCATCCGATTTAATATTATGCCGAAAAGATCGGCTATAAAATAAGTAAAATGTCTAAAACTGGAGACCATAGAAGTCTCAGAAGAAATCACCATCTGGTCTCTCACTCTTTTTAGAATACGGACAAAAAAATACTTATAACTAAAACTGGAGTTCTGCATGCTCGAAATGAAGTCAGGTTTAAAGATTCCTGATTTACAGAAAAAAGTAGAAAAATTTTGGGATCTGTCTGGTATAAAGATTGATATGATTGCCAAAAATTATGACACCCAAAAAGGCTCACCTGTATTTACCGTTGAGGGGCAATACACCACTCGCGGCTGGACGGAGTGGACACAGGGTTTTCAATATGGATCGGAGATATTGCAATATGAAGGCGGTGGGGATCCCCGATTTCTTGAAATGGGTAAAAAAAATACGATAGATTATATGGCACCCCATATAAATCATACCGGGGTGCATGATCATGGTTTTAATAATGTAAGCACTTATGGTAACTTACTTCGCCTTATGGCTGAAGGAAAAATGCCCCATAATGAATGGGAGAAGAACTTCTATCAGCTGGCTTTAAAATTGTCCGGGGCAGTACAGGCTAACCGCTGGACAGAGATGGAAAATGGGGGCTTTATATATTCATTTAATGGCCCACATTCTCTTTTCGTAGATACGGTACGATCCTGCCGGGTGCTTATGATCAGCCATATGATGGGACATTATTTACCCGTAGAAAATGATGTTAAGATTTCACTCTTAGAGCGTGCAATTTTACATTTGATTGCAACGGCAGAATATTCCATTTTTTATGGAGAGGGCAGGGATGCTTATGATGTCAGAGGAAGAACGGCGCATGAATGTGTTTTTAATGTCAATGATGGCAACTATCGTTGTCCAAATTCGCAACAAGGATATACTGGATTTTCTACCTGGACCCGGGGTCTGGCCTGGGCAATGCTTGGTTTCGCTGAAGAACTTGAGTTTTTTGAAGTGATTGATGAAAATGAATTGGTTGCTTTTGGTGGTATAGAGGGGATTGTTGAACTAATGATTAAGGCGGCTACCGCAACCTGTGATTTTTATATTGAAAATGTTTGCACAGATGGAATCCCTTATTGGGATACTGGGGCCCCAAATCTTCACAAATTAGGTGATTATTTAAATAGGGAAGCGGATCCGTTCAACAACTTTGAGCCGGTTGATAGTTCAGCTGCTGCTATCGGAGCACAGGGATTATTAAGATTAGGGCAATATTTCAAAAATAATGGTGAGGTTACACGTGGAGAACATTATTTTCAAGCGGGTCTCACTGTTATGGACCGGCTTCTGGAAGAGCCTTATCTCAGTACCAATCCAGAACATCAGGGTCTACTTTTACACACCATTTATCATTATCCCAATGGTTGGGATCACATACCGGACGGGAGTATCATTCCAAATGGTGAATCCTGTATGTGGGGTGATTACCATATCCGGGAATTGGTGCTTTATGTGCAACGAATGATTAAAAATGAGAGCTATTACACCTTCTTTAACTGTCTGAAATAATATGAGCAAGTTAAAAGATTTATCGAAACTTTGTGTTCATACGATCACAACAAAACCCTGGTCCATTGAAGAGGCAATTGATAAATTTTCCAGGGCAGGTGTAAGCGGCATATCCGTTTGGCGGGATACACTTGATGATCACAATATTTCAACTGTTGGCGATCAGATCCGCGCAGCCGGTTTGAATATTGTGTCCACTGTGCGCGGCGGATTTTTTCCTGCAGTATCAGAAAGAGGTCGTAGCGAGGCAATTGCTGATAATTTACTCTTAATAGAAGAATCGGCTGCTTTGGGTAGTCCCTTACTTGTCCTTGTCTGTGGTGCTTCGGAAGAACAACCCTTATCCGTCTCCAGAGATCAGATTAAAATAGGAATTGAAGCAATCTTACCTTTTGCAGCCGAGGCAGGGGTCAAGTTAGCCATTGAACCCTTGCAGCCCATGTATGCCGATACCCGATCGGCTATAAATACGATGAGACAGGCAAATGAAATGGCAGAATTGTTTGATTCACCATTTCTGGGAGTTGCAGTAGATGTTTACCATGTCTGGTGGGATCCGGATCTGGAATCTGAAATTGAACGATGTGGCAAAAATGAGAATCTCTTCGCTTTCCATATCTGCGATTGGCTAAGTCCGACTGTTGATATGCTCAATGACAGAGGGTTGATGGGAGATGGATGCATTCCTATTCAACAAATCAGAGGATGGATGGAAGATTCTGGATTTTCAGGATTTAATGAGGTGGAAATTTTTTCCAACAAACACTGGGCAGAAGACCAGGATGTATTTTTGGACAGAATAATTAAAGCCTATCTAGATCATTCGTAAGTAATTACTATACGCTTAAATCAAAGTCTTGTAGTATAAAATAACTTCTTTTAAACACAAAGTTCTCAAAGTATGCTCAAAGAACACAAAAATAAATGTAAATGTATTCTTTGTGACCTTCGCTTTTCCTTTGTGTTCTTTGTGTTTAAGAAAGATTTAGAATAAAGGAATTTTTATGAAAAGGAAGAAAATAGGTATCATCATGAACGGCGTTACAGGGCGAATGGGTACCAATCAACATCTCATGCGTTCGATCGTTGAAATAATCAAACAGGGAGGACTCGACCTCTAAATCGGGCGAGATAATTATTCCGGATCCTGTTTTAGTAGGACGAAATCGAATCAAAACTACAACACCTGGGGAAAATCTCAGGGATTGAGAAATTCTCAACAAATCTTGATGAAGTTTTAGAAGATAAAAATAGTACCATCTATTTTGATGCTCAAGTGACCGGACGACGGGTTGAAGATGTTAAAAAAGCAATAAAATATGGTAAACATATTTATTGTGAAAAACCAACCGCAACGAATACCATAGAAGCCATGGAATTATTCGAATTAGCAAAAATAGCCAATGTCAAAAATGGTGTTGTACAAGATAAACTGTGGTTACCCGGGTTGATAAAGTTAAAAAGGTTAATTGAGAATGATTTCTTTGGAGAAATATTCGCTATAAGGGGTGAATTTGGATACTGGGTGTTCGAAGGGCAAACGATCCCTGCTCAGCGTCCCTCATGGAATTACCGTAAAGAAGATGATGGGGGAATAATTCTCGATATGCTCTGTCACTGGAGATACGTACTGGACAACCTATTCGGCAAAGTGCGGGCAGTTTCCTGTATTGGTGCTACACACATAAAGGAGCGGGTTGATGAAATGAACCGCGTCTACAAGGGCACCGCAGATGATGCAGCCTATGCTACCTTTGAATTGGACGGCGACATTATCGCTCATTTTAATTCTTCCTGGTGTGTCCGTGTCCGACGGGATGATTTGCTTACGATCCAGGTGGACGGAACAAAAGGATCAGCAGTTGCCGGATTAAGAGAATGTTGTACCCAGCATTATGGAAACACACCTAAACCTGTATGGAATCCGGATGTTCCCCAAATGATAGATTTTTATTCGGGATGGAGCCCTGTACCCGATCAGGAAATCTATGATAATGCTTTTAAAGCGCAGTGGGAACTATTTCTGCGTCATGTGGTTGATGATGATCCCTTTCCCTGGTCTCTCAAAGAAGGTGCAAAGGGTGTGCAGTTAGCTGAAAAAGGGATGGAGAGTTGGGAGAAAAGATCCTGGATGGATATCCCGGATTTATAGAGTATTATGGTAGATACGTGATTTGGGATCTGAGATTTGAGATACCGGATACGTGATTCGAGATGGGTGATTTCGAAGTTGATATTTTTCCTAACTTATATGTCAGGACTGGAAATAATAAACTCTATATATAATTTTAAATGATTTTTTAATTCGTGAAATTCGTAGAAATTAGTGCAATCCGTGGTAAAACATTCCACGGTGCGGCGTGAGAAAATAATAAAGTTTGAGAAAGATGAAAATGGTAGATACACACAAAGATGAGAGAAAAGTCGCCCTCATAACCGGTGGATCCCGCGGTATTGGTTTGGGTATCGCAAAATGTCTGGCTAAAGATGGTATAAATCTGGCGATTAATGGTGTTCGGGATGAAAGTCAGGTTTCCATGGCATTAGAAGAATTAAAACAATATGGTGTAAAGGTTCTATACTGTCAGGGGGATATTGCCTCTACCAAAGACCGCAAAGGAATCGTCAGTAAAATTCGGAACTACTTTAACCGCCTGGATATACTTATTAATAATGCTGGTATTGCACCAAAAGAAAGAAAAGATATTCTCGAAGCCTCAGAAGAAAGTTTTGAATATGTGTTAAAAACCAATTTACAGGGACCGTATTTCCTGAGCCAGACAGTTGCAAACTGGATGATCGATCAAAAAAGACAGAATGGAAACGTCGAGGCCTGTATCATCACAATTTCTTCAATTTCATCAACTATTGCCTCTGTTAACAGAGGTGAATATTGCCTCTCCAAAGCGGGACTCAGCATGATGACGAAACTCTTTGCTGCACGTTTGGGTGAATATGATATCCCTGTCTATGAGGTCCAACCCGGTATCATCAGCACAGATATGACGGCAGGTGTAAAGGAAAAATATGATAGATTAATATCAGAAGGTTTGATGATTCAGAAACGATGGGGAAAACCCGAAGATGTCGGGAAAGTTGTTTCCGCTCTGGTAAAGGGATCTATGGCTTATTCCACGGGCCAGGTCATTATGGTAGATGGTGGAATGACAATTCCGCGTCTCTAATTTCAAATTTTAAGCATTAAACATAAAGTCCTAAACAAATCATATTTTTACATTCCTAATCTCGTATCTCGTATCTTGTATCCCAAATCTGTCGTCTTCACCACTATCGCGTCTTCTGATGAATTAAGATTTCCGTCTCAAATACTTCCCGACCAAAAAACCCATGGTGAATGGAAATCCTAATAATACAACCAAAATTATAATAACGAATAGAAGGACCTGCGAAACCATACTACGTAAGTACTCAAATGTTTTATCAGCCAGGGCCTTTGATGTATTATCGAGATCTACCATTGCGGCAGCTCTTTCTTCCCGTAGCACCTCAGTAATAGCCATACGTTCTTTGGTCAGAACGATGAGCGTTTCTGTCCACTTTTTATCGAGCGCTCTGATCAGGGGTTCCACTTCCTGTCTAAATCTTATAATTGTTGTATCAAGCATTCCTGGTGTCTTTTCAGCGAGAACGGCCATATCGTCAATCAGTAATGCTAAACTATCCATCGTATCAATAATCTCATCAATGTGGACACCGGATTCCTGAAAAAAATAGATCCGTTATCCAACCAGTCTGTTTAGGAAACTGGTGACTAAATGTGAATCACTTAATTCTAAAGTAATGCAGTCAAAAAATGTTTGAAAGAGATTAGATTTCTCAGAAATCGTAAATTTATTCAAATATAAGTGGGAAGGGGAAATAGGGCAATCTTTAATTTTTATCGATGAGGTAATAGGATTTTTCCTGAATATGGCTATCATAGTTAACCACAAGGGATTTGCCATTTGGAAAGGTGAAAATCACTTTTAAAGATATCGGAACTCTGGTCTATTTTTGATTGAATCTGGATTTGATGTCCGGATCAGACTTTCAGCAATTTTTCTCGTTATTAATTTCATTTTTATTCCAAATTGTGGTTATTGTCTAATACAATCATACCGTCATTTTATTCAACTGTATCTAAGATGGTCAGGTCTATTTATTTTTTATATGATCATCCTATCATCTTTCAATTTGATTGAACTTAACTTTTCTCACTACTCAATAGATTTAAAATTCTACAGAAGCAAAGTATTCACCTTGGGAATTTTATTCTTTCGCAGGGTTAAATTTGTATATAAGCGAAATTTGTGTATCTGTATGTATCTCTTAAGCATAAATTTACCCTAACCCCAGAATATACAAAGAAATATATACTTAATATTTCTCGACCATAGTGTCGAATTTTCTCAAGAATACTCATTTATGACCGATAAACTTAATACATCACAAATTAATATATTCACTAAGTGAAATTCGTGACAAATACAAAAAAATTGAAAATAATTATATAATGAAGGTTGAAAAATGAAGAACTCAATTTCGACAGGTATAGGTTTCATATTAGCATCATGCCTCTTGATTGTTTTAGGTGGAGGGTTAATTATACTGCTCAGTCAGAGCACATCACACGAGATGGCTAAAGCAGAGATCAACGTCCGTGAGGTTAAAGACATATTGATGAAGTCCGTCAATTTTTCTATGGGCGAGGGTGTCACCAGTGCACAACCTTATGCGCATATGTTTAACGAAATTGAAAATTTTAGGGATGTTCATGTTGTTCCTACTGCCATTATTGATGAAGATAAGGCAATGGAAATGGATGCAGCTGAAAAAGCGGTTATTCTTAGTGGTCAGTCCAGATTTTTTGAAGAAGAATATATGGAAGAGCGGGTGATTCGTGTCATTGAAACACTTCCTGCACAACAAGGATGTCTCGAATGTCATGACGTCAGAATTGGAGAGCCTCTTGCCGTTGTGAGCATTCGATATTCTCTTGAAGAGACCTATGCTTCCCTCAATCAGCAAAGATTATTAGCAACAATTATTGTCGTCCTCTGTATCCTTATCACTTTTGGTGTGATGATGTATTTAATCAATCGCAGGATCATTTTTGATCTTAAAAGAATAATTGAATCTCTTAAAAAGTTTTCTGTTGGAAATGTAAAGGATGTGATTAATACACGCAGGAAAGATGAATTAGGTGATGCCATGAGATCACTTCGGGTTTTGCAGACCAATCTTTCCGGAAATGCCGAGGTTGCCTCTCAAATTGCAGCCGGTAATCTTGGAGTAAAAGTCAAGATCCTTTCTGAAGATGATGAGCTCGGTCAGGCAATGCAGACCATGCGTGAGAATCTTCAATCCTCAATGACTGAGATTGAAAAACAAACCTGGTTAAAAACAGGCGTGTCAGAGGTAAATGATCTAATGCGTGGTGAACAGGATTTGAAAACTCTGGCTCAAAATGTTATCGCCTATTTAACGAAATACTCAGATGCACAAATCGGAGCGATCTATCTTCGGAATGGCTCGGAAGAGTTCAATTTACTAGGCAGTTATGCCTATAATCATAGAAAAGGAAACAACAATTCATTTAAAGAAGGTGATGGGTTAATTGGACAGGCAGCTCTGGAGAAACAGACGATTATATTTAATGATGTTCCTGAGGATTATATAAAAATTAATTCAGGACTTGGTGAATCAGTACCACGCAATATCATTGTCAGTCCATTGGTTTTTGAAGATAAAATAAGCGGTGTCATAGAAGTCGGTTCAGCAAATCCGCTTGAAAACGAGCAGATGGAGTTCTTTAAACAAGTCTCCGAAAATATTGCCATTGCCATCAATTCTGCAGAATCAAGAACCCGGACGCAAGAGTTGTTGGAGCAAACACAACAGCAAGCAGAGGAATTACAAGCGCAGCAGGAAGAGTTGCGTGTAACTAATGAAGAGTTACAATCTCAGCAGGAAGAACTTCGTGTCACGAATGAGGAACTAGAAGAGCAGGCAAAGGCACTCAAGGCTTCCGAAGATGGATTAAAGAAAAAGCAGGATGATCTTTTAGAGGCCAATGAGGAATTGGAAAAACAAAAAGATCAGATAGAAAAGAAAAATTCTGATTTGCAAATAGCACAAAAAGAAGTAGAAGAAAATGCCCACCAACTGGAGTTAACAAGCAAATACAAATCAGAATTCCTGGCAAATATGTCGCATGAATTACGCACGCCTATGAACAGCATTCAGATTTTATCCAAACTTCTTGCCGATAATAAAGACGGAAATCTGACAGAAAAGCAGGTGGATTTTGCGACAACTATCCATTCATCCGGCGGAGATCTGCTCGAATTGATCAATGAAATATTAGACCTGTCAAAAATAGAGTCAGGGAAAATGATTCTGAATATTGGAGATATGACGCTTGCTCATCTGCCAGATTATCTGAAGAAGAATTTTGGTCATATGGTGGATGAAAAAGGGCTTTATTTAAAAGTGAAAAAGGGAAAGGGCATACCTGAGAAGATACTCACCGATCGTCAGCGGGTAGAACAAATCCTTAAAAACCTTCTCTCAAATGCTATAAAATTCACGGATAGTGGTGGTATTACGGTAGAATTAAACAAACCAAACAAAAAAGATGTATTGACCAATCCAGATCTGGATCCGGATCAAACCCTTAAACTATCGGTTACCGATACAGGTGTAGGGATTCCTGAAGAGAAACAGCAGCTTATTTTTGAAGCATTTCAACAAGCGGATGGAACAACAAGCAGAAAGTTTGGTGGGACAGGACTGGGTTTGTCGATATCCAGAGAACTTGCAAAAATGCTTAAAGGTGAACTTCAGTTAGAGAGCACACCTGGAAAAGGGAGTAGTTTCTCAATATTTCTGCCCTATGCAATTCCAGAGGATGATACAATCGAGTATGTAGAGGACCAGGTAGAGGATACTGAGGTAGAAGAGCCAAGGTCCATTCCAAAAGTGGTACCTAAGAAGGAAAGTCAGGTAAACCAGATTCGTGACGATCGGATGGATCTTTCCGAGGATGACACCACGATTCTTGTCGTGGACGATGATCCAAGGTTTGCCTCAATTTTATTTGATCTTATTCGTGAAAAGGGATTTAAATGTATTCTTGCAGAGGATGGCGAAGCCGGGCTTCAAATGGCTATGCAATACAATCCCAACGCAGTTATACTCGATGTGGGATTACCCAGAATTGACGGGTGGACAGTCATGGAGCGATTGAAGAAAAGCCGCAAAACCCGCCATATTCCGGTCTATTTTATATCCGCCCATGATCAGAAACTTGATGCTATGAAGATGGGGGCTGTAGGATACCTGACCAAACCAGTCAGTAAAGAAGGTTTGGACAATGCCTTTGATAAAATCGAATCCATTATTTCCAGAGATATCAATAAAGTTTTGATTGTAGAAGATGATAAAGATATGCGTAAAAGCATAGAAGAACTGCTAAACAGCAGTGGCGTCGAGATTTCGAGTGTTGATACGGGGCAGATTGCTCTCGAATACCTTGAAAAAGATGATTACGATTGTATGGTGCTTGATCTTGGCCTCAAGGATATCTCCGGTTTTGATCTTTTAGATACGATTAAGTCAAGTGAAAAATACCATGATCTACCCATTATTATTTATACAGGGAAGGATCTGGAAAAAGCGGAAGAGAAAAAACTTCGTAAACATGCTGAAAGCATCATTATTAAAGGGGCAAAATCACCAGAGAGATTATTAGATGAGGTGAGTTTATTCCTACATCATGTTGAATCCGATTTACCGGAAAATGAACAAGGCAGTCTTAAAGTAACCACCGCTGGTGACGATATCTTTAAAGATAAAAAAATCCTATTAGTGGATGATGATGTAAGAAATATATTTGCTTTATCCAGCGTCTTAGGCGAGAAAGATATGGAAATTGTTGTTGCAGAGAACGGGAAAGAGGCATTATCAAGATTAAAGGAGAATGCTGATTTTAATCTTGTACTTATGGATATTATGATGCCCGAGATGGATGGTTATGAAGCGATGCATCAAATTCGTAAAATAAAAGAACATCAGAATCTACCCATCGTCGCCCTGACGGCTAAAGCAATGAAGGGAGATAGACAAAAATGCATCGAGGCAGGTGCCAGTGATTACTTATCAAAACCAATTGATATAGAAAAATTATTATCTCTAATGCAGGTGTGGTTGTATAAATAATTGTGGTAAAATTAAGTGAATTTTAAAGATTGAAGATATGACAACAGATAATGAGACGATCGAGATAGATTTACTTATAGAAGCGATCTACAAAAAATATGGGTATGATTTCCGGAACTACTCACGGGCTTCGTTAAACAGACGTGTAAAAAATAAGTTGAACCGATCCGGCCTGGATAGTATCTCAGCCATGCAGCACCGATTACTTTATGATAAATCATTCTTTGAATCGGTGTTATTGGATTTAACCATAAATGTAACAGAGATGTTTCGCGACCCATCCTTTTATTGTGCGGTGAGGGAAAAAGTAATACCTATATTAAAAACATATCCCTTTTTTAAAATATGGCATGCCGGATGCTCAACGGGGGAAGAAGTATACTCGATGGCGATCATGTTGAAAGAAGAAAACCTTCTTGAAAACGCCATGCTATATGCAACTGATATTGATGACAAAGTTTTAAAAACGGCAAAAGAAGGTATTTACCCCCTTGACAGAATCAAGGAGTATACTCAAAATTATCAAAAAGCTTGTGGCAAAGCCTCTTTTGCGGATTATTATACCGCCAGGTACAAAGCAGCAATTATGAATAATAGTTTAAAAAAGAATATTGTATTTTCTCAACATAATCTTGTCACCGATGGCGTATTTGGTGAAATGAATCTTGTGGTATGTCGGAATGTTATAATTTATTTTGATAAAGATCTGCAGGGAAGAGTTCTAAATTTGTTCCATGACAGTCTTGTGCGAAGAGGTATCTTATGCCTGGGAAGCAAAGAAACCGTAAAGTTTTCTAAGATGAAAAACAATTTTCAGGAATATGATGCCAAGGAAAAGATCTATAAACGTGTTGACTGAAAGGAGCGTACATAAAAGAGGTTTTAAGGCAATAGTAATCGGCACCTCAGCAGGTGGATTAAATGCATTAAGTCATTTACTCAAAGCAATGCCTAAGAAGTTTAATATACCGATAATTGTTGTACAGCATCTTTCCCCTCAGAGCGATGGAGCTATGGTCAGGATTTTAAATGGAATTACTTCTCTAAAAGTAAAAGAGGCAGATGAAAAAGAACCTATTCTTGGTGGCACGGTTTACCTGGCACCGGCAAATTATCATCTGCTCGTGGAGCAGGACGGCACATTTTCGTTGACAATTGATCCAAAAATAAATTTTTGCAGGCCAGCCGTTGACCTGCTATTTGAAACAGCAGCAGATGTATATAGAGAGAGTCTGATTGGGATACTCCTAACCGGAGCAAATTCTGATGGGGCTGTCGGTCTAAAAAAAATAAAAAAGTGTGGGGGAATCACCATCGTTGAAGATCCGGATACTGCAGAAGTACCGATCATGCCGATATCTGCGATAGAAGCATTTAAGGTAGATTATATTCTCCCTCTTGATAAAATATATTTAAAAATTAGTGAGTTATGTGATGGATGAAGGTATGATTCAAAAGGTTCTTCTGGTTGATGATCGCCCGGAAAATATAATGGTGCTGGAAAGCACGCTTGAAAATCCGCTTTTGGAATTTGTCACAGCTGATTGTGGAGAAGAGGCGTTGAGACAACTCTTAAGAAATGATATTTCACTCATTCTTCTTGATGTTCAAATGCCCGGTATGGATGGATTTGAAACAGCAACGCTCATACGGGGAAATCCCTCCACCAAGCATATACCTATCATTTTCGTTTCAGCTATTAGCAAAGAAGACAAGCATATATTTAAAGGTTATGCATCAGGTGCTATTGATTATATGTTTAAGCCCTTCGATCCGGAAATAATGAAATCTAAAGTTAATATACTTCTTGAATTAGATAAGAACAGGCGATTGGTAGAAAGCCAGAATAGTGAGTTGATAGAAGCTAAACGAAATACAGACGGAATACTGGATAATGTTAAGGAAGGACTTTTCCTCTTAGATTCAGAAGGGAGGATATTGTCGCAATATTCAAAAGCTCTTGAACAAATCCTCGGGACCAATAATTTGGAAAATATTGCTCTTTTGGAATTACTCAATGGCAAAATTCCGGACAAGACCTGTGAGACTTGCTCAGAGTTTATAGAGATCTGTTTCGATGAGAAAATTGATGAATCGATGATTGAAGATCTTAATCCGCTCAGTGATATTCAATACCGAATAAACTCTGATTCAGATGGTGAATTAGCGGTAAAATATTTATCATTTGAGTGCCAGAGAATTGCTTCGGAAGAATCCATTGACAGGCTTATATTCATGGTGACGGATAACACACAAAAAGTATTGCTCGAACAAAAGCTACAGAGGCTGGAGGAAGAGTCCAGAAAACAAATGGATTCTTTGTTAGGTGTTCTTCATGTTGATCCAAAATTGTTGAAAGATTTTATTGAGAGTCTGGAGCGTGATATCGATGAATCCAAAAAAATGCTTGGTAACCTTGTCGGTTCAAAGAAAAGGAATGAGATTCTTGACCAGATGTTTCGGAATATGCATCTGATTAAGGGCAACGCTGCAATACTCGACCTTAAGCTTTTTATGAATGAAGCACATAAGGCTGAGGAATTTATCACTTTACTTAAAGAGGGAAATGAACCAACTGAGAAAGACTTAAAATCATTATGCCAATGCCTGGAGAATATTCAAAATGGTGTTGATGACATAAATCAGCTGATCTCCAAACTCAGTCATATATATAAAAATTTCAGACCAAAAAGATCCTATGAAATAGAATTGCTTTTCCGTGCGGTAAAAAACCTGATCGCTAATCTGGAAGGCAGCACAGGTAAAAAGGTTGAACTGGTATATAATAATTTTGATGGGGTCGCCATTCCCTATAATTGTCGTTTGGATCTAAAGGATATCCTAGTCCAGTTGACAAGAAATGCATTTCACCATGGTATTGAGACAGCTGAGGAAAGAAAAAAGGCGAAAAAAGATGAGGTGGGGAAGATTACGGTGAAGACATTTAAGGGTGATAATCTCATTGGATTCAGTTTCCATGATGATGGCAGAGGAATTCAACTTTCTAGATTAAGAAATGTGGCAAAGCGGAGTGGAAACTGGAAAGATAATGAAATTGATCAGTGGGACGAGAAACAGGTGATGGATACTATTTTTATGCCAGGTATCACAACTGCAACAAAGGCAAATACTGTTGCCGGCCGGGGTATTGGTATGGATATCATAAAGCAGATGGTTGATAAACTAGGTGGTAAGGTTGAAGTGAATTCTGAGGAAGGGAAATACTCAGAATTTCAAATAACTTTTCCACTCCCCTCATAATCCTGATTGGCTAAATTTTTATCTGACTACATAATTACCGTTATTCCTCGGTCCGGTCATCCAGTAAGGATCTTCCTACTTGTAATAAGTAAACTATGAACTGAATGATCCACTCTGAATGACAGAAGGACAAAGTCTCCCGATATAATCGTGTTAATCCGTACCATAACATATCATTGATAATTAAGAACTTCTTTGAAGGCCTTATTCCGATCTTTTATGGCTTCTTTTAGTAACTTTTCCTCTTTCTTTCTTACATTATTGAGTTTCATAAAATAGTCAATACTAATTGAAATAAATGCAGTGAGAATAACAAGAATGATGATCATAGCAGACCTCCCTGGATTTGGTTACAGGGACGTACATGATCAATAAGGTAAAGTTTGAAACACCTGTGATGAGAATCACCGGAATGTTGTAACGGGGAGCAAAAATTTAAATAAATTGGAGAAGCAGTCTGAGTGGATAGATTTATCAAGGCCGATAAATTTGGCAAATAAGGCATAGTAGTGGCCGTTTATCGACGGCCACTACATTATTGCGGTGCTACTAAGCGATATTGTTTAAGGATCTATTATTTATTTGCATGATTCCGTCGCAATTCTACGGCCATGGCTTTAATCTCCGTCAGATCACGTTGCATTTCACTCCAGCCGTACCAGAGAGCATAATCGGGATTTGCATGGAAAACGCCCTGAAAAGCGCGCATACGATGTTTGAGATGCATCACAAAAAGGCGTTGCTCAATGACGGTAGGGGCATCATGAAATGTAAGTAGTAACGGATAATCCTAGGGATAGGAATCGGGTTTTGGAATAATTCTATCTTTATACAAATCCCTATTTCACGTATCGCTTGAGCAAGGAAATGATCGGCCTCTTTAATCATCTCATCACCTCGGTCCAGCTGTTCTTTTGCAAAATTGCTTGAATGACACCCATTGCAGGTTTTGACCATTTTATTTCTTTCGCGGTCAAAATCTTCCTGGGTTAAACGGGCCACATCAGCCGCCTTAACCACATCCAAAAGAGCGGTAGGATTACCCTCAAGATCAAGAACACCGAGGGCTTGTAAGATAGTTATCTGGTCTGCTTTCCATTGTTCATCTTCAGGTAGAGGAAGGCGTACGGCCAGAAATCCCCAGGCAGTTCGAACTTCATGGTTTCCTTCCTGCATATGGCAATCCTGACAGGTTGGTGCAGGGGTATCCTCATGAAGAGTCCCATTTTGTTTTAACAAATAGCGGACACCATGTTTTGAAGAAGAGTACATTTCCCATTGGGGATGATCAAAACCCATATGACAGGTCTGGCAGGCCTGGGGTTGTTTTGCTTCCTTAGTTGAAAATGTGTGACGCGTATGACAGGCATCGCAGGAGGCCAAACCAAATCCACGACCTTCTTCTTGCAATTTTTTTATATCTGTTTCGCTTTTTAACCCGATTTTATGACATCCGCCGCATCCTTTCATACCATCAATCAGGGCAGCAGGCTGGTGATGAATTGTCGGCATAGCATTCATAGCGGCCCAGGCCAATGCGTGTTTGCCTTTGGAAAATTGTTCAACCTGTGTGTCATGACATTCGGCACATGTTTCAGGTGTTGGTATCTTTGCTTTGGCATAGTCTTGTTCTGTCGAGTGGGCCTCACCGTGACAGGTTGCACAGGCAACGTCGTTCTGGCTGTGCTTGCTCAACTCCCAGTCAATAACGATATTCGGTTGATGTTTCTTATGGCAATCAATACAGGTGTTTGCCATTAAAGCGGTGCAAAAAATGAACAGGGTAAAAAAAGCAGTGAGTAATCGGTAATTCATATCTACCTCCTTTAAATTAATATATAAAAAGTCGAAGATTAGTATTTGACATCTTTGATCTTATCAATATCATCCAGGGTTGTATTAAATATAATTTTCCTTATTTCATCTTTTTGTTCTGCCCATACATGGTGCAAAGAACAAGGATTCTCGTCAGAGCATTGTTTAAATCCGAGAATACAACGATCGTAATTCTCCAGGCCCTCAACCAGGTTGATGATTTCGTGTAAGTAGATGGGAGATCTTTGAGGATTGAGCCGAAAACCGCCTTGTTTTCCCTGAGATACATCGACCAATCCAGCTACTGCCTAGTTTGCTCATCAGACGAGCAAGATATTTATAAGGAATGTTTAGACGTCGGTGAAGACGATTGACAGAAAAGCGTGAATCTTTGCTGTCTGCAAGAAAAACCATCACTCTAATTGCATATTCTGTTGTTTTGTTAAATATCATATCCCACCTCGAGGTAGAATATAAAAAGAAGATTTAAATATGTCAAGATAGACATTGATCTAAATATTTAAAGGATGATTGATGAAGATTTTACCCATATGATTGCTTAAGTATATTAATTGATAGAAAATAAAGCAAGATAAAGATATTATATTGACTTCTTATAAGGTGGTCCTTCTAAAAATCTGTTCTTTGAGACTTATCTGTAAAATTGAATTATATCCCAGGGTATCTTATATTTCATTTGCACAAAAAATATCCTTAAAACCAGCGCGCCCTATCATATCTACTTTATCCCGGGGGATTAATATGGATAACAAGTCTTCTGATCAAAAATCTCATCCGTCTTTATCAAACCTGCAAATTACCTTTTTGACAGTCCTGAGAATCGCCATAGGCTGGCATTTACTCTATGAAGGTATAGCCAAATTACTCACACCGGATTGGACCGCTTCCGGGTTTCTTTCTACTTCCCGATGGTGGTTTTCAGATATATTTAATTGGATGGCCGGTAACCCGGATATAATTAGAGTTGTGGATCTTTTTAATATATGGGGACTGATACTGATTGGTTTGGGTTTGATTCTAGGCGTTTTTATAAAGAGTGCATCTGTTTTTGGAGTTGTATTACTCAGCCTCTACTATGTTGCTCATCCTCCTTTTATCGGTATGAATATAGGAATACCTGTTGAGGGACATTACCTCTTTGTTAATAAAACATTGATTGAGATAATCGCCCTTATAATTATTGTTATATTTTCATCAAGCACCTTCTTAAGACTTGATTATTATCTGATGGGATTGGTTGGTCGATTCAGGAAATCGGATGCACGAAGCCAGAAAGAAGGTGCTATAATTGAAGATAATCAAGAGGGTGGAAAACGAAATGAATTTCGAGAAAATTTCCAACTCAGTCGAAGAGAATGGGTTAAAAATTTGGCACTTTTACCCGTGGTAGGGGTATTGTTTTATGGAAGCTATAAAAAATATAGTTGGGAGAAGGTTAATGCCATAACCGGGGCAACGATCAAACTGAGTGATAGCAAACTTGGGGATATCAAAGGCAAAATACCAATGGGGAAGATAGGAGATCTGGAAATTAGTCGATTAACTCTGGGCTGTAATCTGATTGGAGGATGGTCGCATTCAAGGGATCTCATTTATGTATCATCCTTATTCAAAGCCTATAATTCTGAAAAAAAAGTATTCGAAACGATGGAAATTGCCGAGCAAGCCGGAATAAATACAATGAATATTGTGAATGATCAATTTCCGATCTTACATAAGTACCTGAATATTACCGGTGGAAAAATGCAAACCTTTTGTCAGGTCAACGCATATTTAGATGATATGAAGACTGATATCGATAAATCTATAGATAATGGAACTACCACTCTTTATATCCATGGAGGCCGGTGTGATCGTTTAGTAAAAAATAAGCAAATTGATTTTCTTGGTAAAACAATTGATTATATAAAAAGTCAGGGGTACCTGGCTGGAATTGGAGCCCATTCAATAAATGTTCCGATAGCTTGCGAAACAGCCGGTATTAATCCTGATTACTATGTTAAAACGCTCCACCATGACCGTTATTGGTCTGCCCATCCGAGAAAAAACAGAGAAGAATTTGCAATTATCGAGGCGAATTCACCGGATCATAACAAATTTCATGATAATATGTTCGATATATTTCCGGAGCAGACGATTGAGTTTATGAAATCAATCAACAAACCGTGGATTGCCTTCAAGGTTTTAGCAGGCGGGGCCATAAGGCCAGAAGATGGTTTTCGTTATGCATTCGAAAATGGTGCAGATTTTATTTGTGTAGGTATGTTTGATTTTCAGATCGTTGATGATGTTAATATAGCCATTGATGTATTAAAGAACCTTCCGGAACGAGTGCGTCCCTGGATTGCCTGAGATATTTTTTAGGAAAGAAATATATAGAAATCAAGTCACAACTTTTTAGTATCCCGTATCCCGGCCTATTTCCTACGCTGTTCAAGCGTGAAAGATGCGGACATAATCCCCGTTTGAAACGGAGGTTCTGCGTCTACAACTTTTCTGACAAACTCCCTGAATCTTATGGCGAGCATGCCCCCAGTTTTCGTGCTTATCCATTTCCATCAGGGCCTCGCGCGGTGATAAACCAGATCGATAAGTTATTTTAAATGCGTGTTTAATTTGTTACGATCTTCATGTGTAAGGTCTGGGCTGCGGCGTAAACCAACAGATATTAAGGGATATGACATTATTGATCCCAGTACAAATGACATAGGGTGGGGCATGCATACTGCAAATTGGTCCCTCCCTGAAACATCGTATTCTCACCAATCCAGCAAAATTGATGTATGTTTCCGTTGGCGGGTAGAATTGACGGCCTTACCGATCGTGCAATGACCGGCAACTAATGCGCTGTTTACCAAGATTACATTGTCATGGATAATTGAATTGTGACCGGCATGAGAATTGGCCATCCAAAGTGTGTTGTTTCCTACGATGGTTTTTTCACCATCCCCGGTTGCGCGCGAAATAGTCACACCTTCTCTAAACGTATTATTGTCGCCGATCTCAAGAAATGAAAGCGTATTCTCATCGAATTTCAGGTCCTGGGGATTTCCACCTAATATTGCAAAGGAATCGATAAAATTATTTTTACCCAATGTTGTGTACTTGCGGATTACTGCATGTGATCGTATAATAGTTCCCTGCTCCGATCTTTACATGTTCCTCAATAACCACATAAGGGCCAATCTCAACATCGTTTGCAATTTCAGAATTTTTGTGAATTAAAGCAGTAGGGTGGATATTTTTCATTTTAACTCCTGATCGTAATTTATTCAGATCTGAATATTTTATTCAGGTAAACTTACAATGCAATCTTTATTCCGGCAAAGTTTTTCCACTATATTTTCGTAGTATTAATATTTGTTTATAAACGCAATTAAAGAATAATAGGGAAAGATTTTAAAAAAAGGAATTTTATATGGCGCCCACCCTGATGGGCAAGTGACAGCCTTTTACCACTCTTTTCGCAATATATACTAAATAAATGAAATATAACCATTGAATTATACAACAATTTGAATTTGAACACGAGAATTGAAATAATTTATTTTGATTATTTGTAATATAATTTATTCTGTGAATTTCTCCGTGTTTCTCTGTGGTTAAAAATTTCTTAACTGAGACTTGAAGGTAAGACTGTAAGTTTGTATATTCTACCATGAAGTAGTAGTTAAAAATAAAATTCTTTCAGAATTAACAATAAATATAGTGAGAAAGTATATGAGTGAAATCATAAATAACCGGCAACAGCGAATCGATATTATGAAGGGTTTGATACGACAACTCCATAAAGGAGCCCCGGAAGACAAAATCAAAAAGCAGTTAGAAACTATGTTGGATGAAGCAGATTATTCGGATGTCTTTCTCATGGAAGTTCAATTGATGCAGGAAGGTATTGAACAAGAAAGTATACGGGATTTATGTGATACCCATACCAAGGTTTTAAAAAAGCATCTCGATTTACAGGAGACACCCAAAACTATACCCGGACATCCGGTGCATACAATGGTTGAAGAGAATAAAGCTCTGACTAAAACGGCTCAGCGCGTGCGGTATATGATTGAAAAGATCAATGAACTAAAGGAAAGTACAGATGTGACGGAGAATATCCGGGAAATACAGGCAGAACTGAACCTATTAATGGATGTCGATAAACATTACCGCCGAAAAGAAAACTTATTATTTCCATTTTTTGAGAAAAAAGATATGCGCGGCCCACCTGCAGTGATGTGGGGCAAACATGATGAGACACGAGATCTCCTGAAATTAACTTTGGATGGTCTGCAAGGTATCGAGTCGATCGAGAGCCAGGAAGCACAGGCCTATAATCTTTTTGCTATTGTACCGTCTCTTGATGCCATAGAGGATATGATATATAAAGAAGAAAAAATTCTTTTTCCAACAGCTTTGGATCTATTAACTGAGCAGGACTGGTATGAGATCTATATCCAGAGTGAGGAGATTGGCTATTGTATTTATGTCCCTGAATTTGAATGGCAACCTTCAGGGGGGATCCATAATGAAATCAAAAAGCCGGCTGCCCAAGGAAATCGTGTTCAGATGCCTACGGGAAGTTTTAATCTTGATGAGTTAATTAGCGCATTTAGCGTTATGCCTTTTGATTTGACCTTTGTGGATAAGGATGATACGGTCCGCTATTTTAGTCCCGGAAAAGAACGAATCTTTGACCGTACCCGCGCTATTCTGGGCCGTAAGGTACAATATTGTCATCCTCCAAAGAGTGTAAGGATTGTAAATCAGATTTTAGCTGATTTTAAAGCAGGCAAGCAGGATAAGGCCCGTTTCTGGATTCAGATGGGACCAAAGTTTGTGTATATTGTTTATTATGCCCTGCGGGACGATGAAGGTAATTATAGCGGTACGTTGGAAGTAACCCAGGAAGTATCTGATATCCGAAGCCTGGAAGGCGAACAACGCCTATTGAAATATGATATGTAACAATTTATTATGAACGTAAGTATTTATTCTCGCAGCGCCGCTAGACGCAAAGAATTTATCAAGTAATTCTTACATATGCAATATGAAATTAATTTCAATGATCTTTACTTGTTCATTAGAATCTATTTGAGCCGAGGATAGACGTGAGCTGATTCACGTTTCAGTTTTTGGTCTGGCTAAGATCTTTTTATGTAATTCCCGTCTTGCGGAATTGTTTCGTCAATATGCTTTGAGTTAAAAGATAATGGAGATTAAGATGAATATAGAAGCAAAGACTAAACTATTTGATGTATTGGATGAATATCCGGATTTAGAGGATAAAATAATGACTATCGCGCCACCTTTTAAAAACCTTAAAAATCCTCTTTTACGCAAAACGGTCGGTAAATTAACCACCATTGAAAAGATTGCCGGAATTGGTAATTTGGAGGTAACCGATCTGGTTAACCAATTGCGTCGTGAGGCTGGACAACCAGAACTTACTGGTGAGATTGAGACCGATTTACAGTGGCAAGAAGGCGAACCTTTGTGGATAAAGGGAGAAGCAAAACAGATTATCGATGGCACTGAAATGCTCAGCCGTGGGGAACATCCCCTCCAGATGATGAACAAGTTGATGACTGAATTAGAACCAAATCAATTCTTATTGCTTAAAACCAATTTTAAACCAATTCCGCTAATAGATGAAATGCAAAAACAGAATTATACGGTTTATTCCAGAGTATTAGATGAGGAATCTGATCAGCACCTAACCTTCATAAAAAAATGATTTTTAACCACAGAAGGACACAGAGTATCACAAAAAATAGTATATATAACTATTTGATTTTCACTTTTTTTCTTAAATCTGTGAAATTCTTGTATTTTGGGTCGATATTAAACTTTTTACCAACTCTCAATTGCCTCGTTACATCATTAATCCCTATTAACGATGATTAGTAAAAATCAATCCATATTTAAATACCCACCTATCCACCTGTTTAACAATAGATTACACTATAATTAGTTCGCGTAATTCCCTTCGAAAGTAATAATAGATTTGACATTAAATGAATGATCATTTAACTTAGAGCCATGAGAGTTAAAGATGAATTAAAAGCAAGACGCCTTATTTAATGCCACGGTAAAATTGGTAAACGAGATTGGTTTTGTGCCAGTTCTGTATCTAAAATTGCCAAAGAGGCCAGGTCTCTCCGGCTACGATATATGTTTATTATGAAAATAAGGAAGATCTGCTCGTTTCTACCTATGTTGCCATAAAGCATAAGTTGGGCAATGCTCTTTTAAATGGCTTTGATACCAAGTCTTCCAATACGTGATATTTTTCGTAACGTCTGGATGAATATGTTTGATTATATTACTAAGAATCCGGAATATTTCCAATTTGCAGAACAATTCTCCAATTCACCGTATAGTGATCTGGTGAACAGGGAAGAATTGGAAAAGCCTTTTGAACCTGTTATGCAAGTGCTGCAAAAAGGGATTGAGCAGAAGATAATTAAAGATGTTGACTTTGATATTTTAACAGCCTTCATGTTTTATCCCATATATAGTCTCTCTAATAAACGTCTATGCAGGCATTTTGATAAAAAGGAAAAAAATATTGAAATCGCCTATAACCTGGCCTGGGATGCAATAAAACTATAAAAAATTTTGTTCAATTAACTAAATGAACATTCATTTAAAATAAGTGGAATAAAATAGATATGAACAAGATTATGAAAATAGTGAAAAAAGCGTCTCTCGGGCTAATAATGATCGTAATCGTATTGATAATAAACGGCTGTGTATCAGCGACCTATCATGATGAGGATATAAAAATGACAAAAATAGAAAAATCACCACAATATAAAGACGGTAAATTCTCAAATTATCATCACTGGGATCAACCTTCATTTGGAGAGTATCTGTCCACAGGTTGGGATTTTTTATTTGGTGGGGACCAACGAACACCGGATAGTCGGCTGCCGCGAAAGATGGCTGATCTAAATCACTTTGAAAATTCGGGTGACAATCAACTCAATGTAACCTGGCTGGGACATTCATCACTGATGATTAATATTGATGGTTATAAGATTATGACTGACCCCGTGTTTGAGAAGAGTGTATCGTTCTTTGGACCTTCGCGTTTTAATGGCGAGGTACCCCTGAATCTGAATGGATTACCTGAAATTGATATTGTAATTATCTCCCATAACCATTACGATCATTTAAATATATCATCAATCGAAATACTTAATGAAAAGACGACGAAATTTATTGTTCCCCTGGCTGTTGGCGCTGAACTCGAAAATCTGGTGTGCCTCGTGATAAAATTATAGAACTAGATTGGTGGGAAGAATACAAGGTTGATGAGAATCTTTTGATCGCAGCAACACCAGCACAACATTTTTCCGGGCGTGGGTTAACTGATCGTGATGAAACCCTGTGGGCATCCTGGGTGATAAGAGCACCACATCATAAAATATATTTTAGTGGAGATAGTGGTTATTTTGATGGTTTTAAGAAAATTGGTGAAAAATATGGTCCCTTTGATATGACCTTTCTCGAAACCGGTGCCTATAATGAAAAATGGCATCATATTCATATGTATCCGGAGGAAACAGTCCAGGCTCATGTTGATTTACGGGGTCGGGTTTTACATCCAATCCATTGGGCAACGTTTAACTTATCCCTACATTCCTGGTATGATCCAATGGAGAGGCTAACAAAGGCTGCCGACTCCTTAGAGGTTGTAACATCAACCCCGGTTGTCGGTGAGACGACAATCTATGATGGCTATATACCACAAAAAAAATGGTGGGAAGAGGTATTGGCGGATAATGATAAGATTAATGATGAAAGATAAGAGAAATATAGTAATTCGTAATAAGTAATTGGGACCATCAACAGTCAAAATGTAGAGACGCTCCGGTGGAGCGTCTAAAAATAAGAGTGAACGTGATGGGTAATTTGTAAATAGGAATTTGGACTTTATACCTGTCATTTCGATACCGTAAAGAATACTAACAGGATTTGTCATACTGAACTTGCATCCCTTGAACTTGTTTCCGGGTTTCATGGATCTTTACTACATGATATAATCTAATTTTTAATTTGTAATTGGGAAGTAGAGATCTTTTTGGCAAAGATCATAGATGTATGAGACGATCCCGGTTGAGGACCCCGTTCTACCGGTGGGGCGTCTTCTAATGAACAATTATAGATAAATGTATGATAGGTGTCGACGCGATTAATCGTGTCGCTACCACCAATAGTGATAGAATTTATATTTAAGGAATGAATATTCGTAAAAGAAAGTTAATATCATTGTCTGGTGTAGAGACGTCCCGGTAGGACGTCTTTGAAATCGACATTAAATGAGTTGTAGTCCATCTCAAAGATGGACTACAAATAAAAGGTATTACAAAATATCAATCTCTAATGAAAAAAATATCAAAAAATATATTACGATATCTAGTTCTGCCAATGGCAATTATATCGCTCATATCTTGTGGTTCTACAATCACATATCAGCCTGCCATTAATGATCCGATTAAAATAAATAGTGAAAATCAGTTAAGTCTCTTGTCCTACAATATCCAGGCTATCTTTGGAAAAGATGAAAGTAAGTTGGATGCTCTCGTGGAATATATTAATACTGAAACATATGATTTTGTTGTTTTGCAGGAATTGTTCGATGAGGGAGCCCGGGATTATATTCTCTCAAAAATTAACCGCGAAGTTTATAAGTCTGTCGTTTCCAGGGTGGATTATGAATCATTTCCAGAAATGTTATTTCAGGATGCTGGTTTGTTTATGATATCAAAGTATCCTCAGGTTGACTTATCAAAAATTAGTCTTGACAAAGAAGTCACCATGAGTGAGGGTTCTCTTCATATGATTCTCACGAAAGAGCTCTCTATTACAACAGACTTTCTTGCTAATAAATCTGTGGTGGGATCTTTGCACAAGATTTCTGATTCCAACTATATGTTTTTATTCACCACTCATGTACAGGCTATCGGATCAAGACGGCAAAAGAGAAGGCAATATAAACAGATCAAAAATTTTATTGAATATTCCGTTCACGCTGTCATTCAATCAGGAACCATTAGTTCTTCTAGTGAAATCATGGTGGTTTTGACCGGCGATTTTAATTCGGATGCGTATGACGAGGAGGATCTTGATCGTCTGTTGACTGATCTAGGATCACCCCGGGAGTTACATAGTGAAAGACATGGAACCCAAAAAGAATATACCATGGTTTTTAAAACGTTTAATATGTATAAACGTTTTGATTATATCTTTGCCTATGATAAGATTGGAGAAAGCAATCTTAAAAGAGTAGCTGTACACTCGATAAATGCAACGGATGTACAAAATAATAGTAGCGAGAGTCTATCTGATCATGTAGGATTAAAAGCTTCTCTTTTTATTGAGGACGCCACGCTGGAGAAAGTTGAGTTTAGCAACAAGGAAAGACAGGCGAAATGAAAATAAAAGCAATTATATTTGGTGTCACTGGTATGGTCGGCGAAGGCGTGTTGTATGAAAGTTTGAAGCATCCTGATGTGGAATCTGTATTGGTTATAAACCGCCGCCCATGTGGTGTTGATCATGAGAAACTGACAGAGATCATTCATCAGGATTTCCACGATCTTACGCCCATTGAAAATCAACTAAGCGACTACAATGCGTGTTATTTTTGTATGGGTATATCATCTTTAGGAATGAAAGAAGACGCCTATAGACGAATTACGTATGATTTGACCCTGCATGTTGCGAATATTTTGGTAAATTTAAATCCGCAAATGACCTTCTGTTATGTTTCAGGAGCAGGAACGGATGGCAATGAATCCGGTCGAAGTATGTGGGCAAAGATAAAAGGCAAAACAGAAAACGATTTACAAAAACTGCCTTTCAAATCTGTCTATAATTTCAGACCTGGATATATCCAGCCAATTAAGGGCTTAAAAAATGCCTATAAAATTTATAAATTTACGGCTCCCCTTTATCCGTTGCTAAAAACTTTTTTTGCCAAATACGTAGGTACATTAGAAGAACTCGGATTAGCTATGATCAATGTTACCAGGGATGGATCGGATCTGAAAGTTCTTGAGTGTAAGGATATTCGCAGGATAGCAGGATAAAGGCCTTTAACCTAAGAATTTTAATATGTCTCAAAAAGGTTATAGCCAAATAAATTGAGATGAAGGAAAGGTAGATGCGAAATAACCCGGTTTTAGCATTTTTTATAATTAGTGCCATCATACTTGCAATAGATGCCTATTCATATTGGGGTATCAAAAAAATTGCAGGTGACTTCCGCCAATTGATCAAGCGGATCATATTCTATCTCTATTGGATTGTTCCGGTCGGACTGATACTAGGCATGATTATCCTCTATATTTTACGAGAGCATATCCCCGGGAACCAGATTTCTTACTACAGCTATTTCCTCAGCGGGACTTTTGTCGTATTTTATATTCCAAAGTTGGTATTCGTCATATTTAACATCTTTGATGATATCATTTATCAGATTCGAAAATTTGTAACTTTATGGCAAAAGAAAACCACCCAATCCGTAAGCCAGGGTAAGTCGATTACCCGGCGAAAATTACTCAACCAGGTTGGGTTAGTTTTTGCCGGTGTGCCTTTTCTAACCCTGATCTATGGTGTTGCCTATGGCCGTTTTGATTTTACCAGAAGAATGGTCAATTTGACCTTTCCTAACCTTCCTTTGTCGTTTAATGGATTTAAAATAGTTCAAATATCCGATTTTCACATCGGAACCTTTTTGAATCATCCCGAGCAGGTACAAGAAATTGTCAGGAGGATTAATCAGGAGAATCCGGATCTGATCTTATTTACCGGCGATATGGTCAATAATCTCTCGACTGAAGTGGATCCCTTCTTTGATGATTTGAAGTTATTAAGGGCTAAAATTGGCAAATATTCAATTCTGGGCAATCATGACTATGGTGAATATTATCCCTGGAAAAATCAAAAGGATAAAGAGGATAATATTGAACGACTTATCAAGATACAAGGGGAATTAGGTCTTGATCTTCTACTGGATGAGTCGCGTAAAATCCAGATAGGAGAAAATGTGATTGAATTAATTGGGATTCAAAACTGGGGTTTACCACCTTTTCCTCAATATGGGGATTTGAATAAAGCCATGCAGAATGTTGATAAGGAAGCTTTTAAGATCCTCATGTCCCATGATCCAACCCACTGGGATGCACAGGTAAGAGACAAGACAAATATTGACCTGATGCTGTCAGGACATACCCATGGGGCCCAGTTCGGAATTGAAATACCCGGATGGCGTTGGAGTCCGGCTACAGTTCGCTATAAACAATGGGGTGGATTATATACCGAAGGCAATCAGAATTTATATATTAATATCGGACTTGGATCGATTGGATATCCGGGAAGGGTTGGCATGCCTCCGGAAATAACGGTGTTTGAATTACGCAATACCTAAATGATTTGACTAGACCGCCAGGGTAAGGGTAATAACTCTAAGATTATTAAAATTAAATTGGTTTAAAAAAGGTTGATCATAAAGATCAGCCTTTTTCCTTGCATTTGTCTTTTATTTTTGTATTATTGTGACTATAAAATCCAATACTACTCATCTGATTTATAGTAATTGCCCAAATTTCTCTCTTTCAACCAACAAAATATTATTTACTCTGTATATATGTAATAACAGGATATAAATATTCCACCTGCTGCTAAAAAATAATGAAATAATTCACATTGTAAGATAACGGAATTGTTCATTTTAGATGTGGTTAAAAGGAGGACTAAATAATGGCAACTCTGAAAATGGTTTTGACATTTCTCTTGGTTCTGTTGATTCAGGCATCTTATTCACAAACAAGCGGCTGGACAGAACAGGAAAGTGGTACGGAAGCGCAGTTGAACGAAATATTTTTTGTTGATATGGAGACGGGTTGGGCTGTTGGAGATGAAATTATTTTGGGTACGCAGAATGGTGGTGAAACCTGGACGATTCAGGATAGTAGTGAAGTTTTTTTCTGGTCTGTATTTTTTACAGACCAGGACCACGGTTGGACCGTGGGATTTCCAAGTGATACACGTGGAGGAAGAATTTTCCGCACTATTGATGGCGGCTTGCATTGGCAGGTTCAGGATAGTACTGAAGTGACTTTGCACGATATTTGCTTTGTAGATGCCGATACGGGCTATATTTGCGGAGGGGGTCCTTTGGGCTCATTAATTCTAAAATCAACTGACGGTGGTGAAACATGGGATATAAATCTTGATAATTCATTTCATTCCCTTTCTGCTATTCATTTTTCTGATCATCAGCATGGATGGGCTGTTGGGGCACAAGGCGAAGTTATAATTACAGAAAATTCTGGCAAGCTTTGGAAGCGCGGTGTATCAAGACCGGATGTAGGATATTCTTATCTATATGATATCCAATTTTTTGATCAAAATACGGGGTGGTGTTTAGGCGCTGGGTATTTATTTAAATCCACGAATGGGGGAGATGACTGGGAATTAAAGTCGGATCCTGACTATTTTTTATATACGGCATTACATTTCTATAACGCTAGTACGGGTTGGCTTCTTGCTGGTTATCAGGATCACTTTTTTACCAATAGAATTTTACATACATCAGATGGTGGTGCTTTCTGGCAGATCCAGCCTAGTACTCAATCTGATAATATGAGTTCAATATTTTTTATTGATGATAAAATCGGCTGGGTGGTCGGTTTTAATGGACTGATATTAAAAACAACTAATGGTGGAATAACTTCAATTGATGAATATTCTAGCCATCTGAAAAAATTTGAACTTTCTCAAAATTATCCCAATCCCTTTAATCCTGTAACAGTGATCAATTACCAATTACCAATTACCAGTTTTGTGGAACTCAGTATTGTTAACTTAATTGGCCAAAAAGTGGTGACACTTGTGAGTGAAGGTCAATCTGTTGGAAACCATCAGGTGCAGTGGGATGCAAGTGGATTTGCAGCTGGTGTTTACTACTATCAACTAAAAGCCGGGGAGTATCAAGAGGTGAAGAAGATGGTGCTCCTCAGGTAGTCTGGCGCAAAGGGCAGAGCGCATGGCGATGTTCGCTATGCGCTCTGTATTTTATCTCGCATCTCATATCCCGAATCGGGTAGACTCACATTTCACAGGAATAATTTGATCTTTTTATCCAGAAAATCCTTATATTGAATTTATAAATCTGATAATAACTATGGGAAAGTGAATCAGAATGGAAAAGACAGAGAGAAGGGGATTCAGAAGGATTGTAATTCCAGGGGCAAAAGCTCATTATAAACTGGAAAATGGTGAAACAGGGTCATCAAGATTAGAAAATCTGACAAAAAACAGTGTATGTATTCATTTAAAACAACGAATTCTGGTAGGACAACCCATTGAACTCGAACTCCATATTCCAGATCAACCGGTGATTTCTGTAAAAGCCAAAATCGTCTGGATATTGCCAAGAGGTGGATATGACGAAGGATCTGTTGTCGGTATAAAATTCAGACCTTATGGGGAGGAAGAAAAGTTCAATTCTCTGGAAATAAAAAAACAAATGGGGGAGATCATAGAGAGTTTTAGGTAAAATCTTAAAGTGATCAATGTTCAAGTAGCATATATGGAACATCTCCCTCACCATTCTTAAGAGGGAGAACAGATAATATCTCATCCTGTATCCCGTATTGACATGGCTTTCCCAACAGAAACGCATTATGTGATATTAGTCAGAAGTGAATAAATATAGACGGTAGATGCAAAATGTTAGGCAGATTTGTGAGATAGGGGTTCTGGGACTCGGTTTTCATAATTTTTCTTGCTGGATTAGACCTAGGATGTGGAAAGATTTTGAATAAGGATTTTTCTCACGCAGCGCTGCAGTGACCGCAGAGAAAAATTTAGGGTTTTAGATCTCGCTGATTATGTTTTGTCATTTATAACCATAGATCTTCATTAACCTAGTTCAAAAAAAATTAGTTACTCTTTTCTTTTTGTACTTTGTGCTTCCTTGGAGTCCTTTGTGTTTATCTGTTTCAGGCAGATTAGCAAAGAATGCAATAAAGTTTTAAGGTTTTGAATCATGGCAGTTCCAAATTACCCGTTCCCAATTCCAAATCCTGATTCTCATCGTTAAAATAATTCTTCAGGTCTCATCATTATGGTCGAATATTAATTAAATATTATACGGGGCTTATAATATATTCTAGATGATACCAATTTTACTTACTACATTGTGTATATGATTTACATAACCACTCATGATATGATTGTGGTAAAAGTTATATAGAATTTGAATCCACAGAGGACGTAGAAAAATACTCTGTTTGATCTACTTGCCAGCCTTCGGGCGTGGAAATTCTTGATTCTTAGTCAACATGATATGAAGGGGATACATCATGAAAAAAATTATCATTACTATTTTTATTATCACTTTATTTAGTACTTACTGTTTTGCTGATGAAACCAGTGGTAAAACTGAACTCGGAATCAAAGCAGGGGCCAATGCGTATTGGGGTGACATTAACGATCGTCAGGCAAATGGAACTGCTTATCTTTCACTCTTTTTCTGGTTATCTGATCCGTTTGCCTTGGGAATCAATGGCGGTGCATCATTTCTGCAAGCAGAAAACGGAGATCAATATTTCAAAACCATGGTGTATAGCGCAGCACCCATGCTAAGAGTAAAATTATTCCCATCCAGTCCCTTGAATCCTTATCTCACTGCAGGGTTTGAATTTATGTACATAAATCCTCAGGATAAAAATGGAAACAAATTGCCAAACAATGCAGCAGGTGAGTATGAAAATTTACAATATTCCGTTCCAGTTGGAGGGGGACTGGAAGTTCTATTCTCTGAAATTGTAGGAATCGAACTTGAGGTAATGTACCATCAGGCCCTGACCGATTATCTGGATGATATTAAAGCGGGAGATAGATACGATGGGTATCTAACGGCAACACTCGGCTTATCGTTTTATCTTGGTGCCCCCAGAGATAGTGATGGGGATGGTATACCTGATAAATATGACGGTGATCCCGCCAGACCAGAAGATTTTGACGGTTTTGAAGATTCGGATGGTATACCAGATCCGGATAATGATCAGGATGGGATCCCTGATTATGCTGATCAGGCAAAAAATGAACCTGAAGACCATGATGATTTTAAAGATAAAGATGGTGCACCGGATCCCGACAATGATGGTGATGGAGTTCTGGATGTCAATGATAAAATGCCGGGAACCGATGCAACGATTGCAGCGGCTATTTTAACTATAGAGGATATTGATGGCTTTCAGGATGAGGATGGTGTACCTGATCCCGATAATGATGGTGATGGTATACCTGATGTGGAAGATAAATGTCCCAATGCACCGGAAACAGTCAATGGTTATCAAGATGAGGATGGTTGTCCAGATACAAAACCAGTCATTGAAGTCGGACAGGCGATGGTTTTGGAAGGTGTCAACTTTGCTTCCGGAAGTACGGAACTAACGATAAATTCGATGAAAATTTTGGATAATGTAGCCGAAAAATTAGAAAAATTTCCGGAAGTTGAGGTGGAAATTCGTGGATATACGGATAACACAGGAAGTTATCAGGGCAATGTATCTATCTCGCAGAGAAGAGCTGACACAGTAAGAGGATATCTGCTGCGGCATGATATCGCAGCCTACCGGATTATTACAAAAGGGTATGGCCCGGAAAATCCGATAGCACCTAATAATACAAGCGAAGGCAGAGCTGAAAAACCGCAGGATAGAATTTTATCGTCTCAGGTAAATGACTGTCCGGCTCAGAGAGTTATAGCCGCGTCGTAACATAAAATTACACTATATAGTAGTGGCCGTTAGCGAACGGCCACTACATTCACAAAAACGTTTCAAATAATTCAATATTATTGGGATAAATGATAGAGATCAGTTTTAACTATACCTCGTAGAAATCATTTGTAATTTCACTTCTCACAAGGTTTTTCTGTTGCATGTAAATGATTTTCTCAATAAACTTACAGCCACCACAGCAAACATTATAGGCATATGCAGTAGCCGTTTGCAAACAGTCATAACTACAAAATTATAGACTCTAATAAAAAACCAAAAAATTTTACCTGGGAGGGGAATTAAAAATGACAAATCTAATTAAAATTTTATTTAGTGTGATATTGGTCATATCATTATTATCCTGTAAAGAAAAAGAAGCGCCAAAGACAGAGACCGAAGCGGCAAAACCGAGCAGAGTGATTGACGTCTCCGAAGTTACGACGGAAATGATTGTAAAAGAGATGGATATACCAACGCGTATGTTTACACTTGAATATGCTGATGGGAATGAGATTGTTTTACAGGCAGCAGAAGATCTCACCGGAATTGAAAAAATTAAAGTTGGTGATAAAGTCCGGATAACCTATCTAAAATCCACAGCTGTTTATGTTACTTCTCCCGATGCTGAAAGACCATCTGTTGCCGGAGCCAGTACCGTTGAAGTGGACTCAGAGGGTGAAAAACCCAGGAAATTAACTGTCGAGGTTACAGAGAAAACGTCCACAGTCGAAGCAATTGATGTAGAGAATAGAAAGGCAACCTTAAAAGGCCCCGATGGTAAAATTGAAACTGTTGACGTCTCTCCAGAAGTAAAAAACCTTGAAAATGTTAAAGTTGGCGATCAGGTTGTTTATCAGGTGACAACTGCGGTAGTTGTTGATATTGCAAAAGTAGAATAAAACCAGATTTTCTAACTACATTTATTATACCTACTTGTCAGAATCGACGCTATTAATCGCGTCGCCACACCAAAATATAAGAATTTTGCCTTTTGCAGTAGTGGCCGTTCGCGAACGGCCACTACTATATCAATTGAACTATCATTCAAATGGAAAAATCCTTGGTTTACCCAACCGAAGTTGTGAGAAAAGTATGGGTTCACTAAGGGATACATTAAAGCCAAAATGACTAATACCGTCAGGAACCCTGGGATAGTAAGCAAATCTTACACTTATTGTTTGCAGGGCGAGACCCTCATTTCTTATCTGGCAACCCACTCCGAAAGCAGTAGATAAATTCTTATTATTAAGGAGGTCGTGTCCATCTCCTATTAATCCGAAATCGGCAAATGACAAGAGAGAAAAACGGAAACCTATCAGGTTCCAGGGTGTAAATGTGCGACTCTCTAGACGTAGTACAAATCGTTCCCTCCCAAATAACCCATTGTGCGACAATCCTCTTATCCCGCCATCATCCTCTATATCGATTAACTGATTATTGCTTCGGTTGAATCCCGTCAGATAATCAGTGTAGAGATAATGTCTGAAATTATAGTGGCCCAGATCCATAAGAGGGGTAAAATAGACAAAACGAACGCCTGTGAGACCATCCTCTGCTTTTTCATCATATATAAAAGATGACGCCTGAACTGTAAGAGCCAGATAGCCGAAGCTTTCAAACCAGTAAGCACCCCAGATTTGCATTCCACTATATAATCGATCTTTAAATTCTTCATCACCAATTCCAGCGGTAAATTCTAAGGCATAACCTTGCGGAATATCTTCCGTACGGCCAAATCCCACAATCATATTACTGGTTAAATATTTCAATCGGTTGAATATGATATTTCCCAGGTATAATTTTTGTTTATGATAGCTGAAGTTGCTATCTGCCTGGACAAAAGGTCTTTTGTCAAAAGTTTTCTGAAAATATCTAAGCCCGATTTTGAGATCATTTTGGTCCTCAATGTGCCCGATATTAAACGATCGTCCCCCCCACAAATCATAGCTGTTGGATCTATAAAGGAGAGTGCGGAAATTATATTTCTCATCTTTGAAAGAAGTATGTACCAGAGCGAGCCCCCCCGCCCATTTTGTTGCTTGTGTCAGATATCTCTTAGAGAATTCTAATCGTCCCTGTTCTAATTCATAGGAAGTGGAATAGACTTGCTGTCCCTGAAATAAAAGTTCCCATGATATTCCGTACATCAAATATCCCCTCGTATCCAAAGGAAGGGTCTTTATCAGACCGATGCCTGAATGTATTACGGAACTCCCAGCCATTGCCAAAGAGATTTCGATCATATACACTTAGGGCGATATCATTTTGTGTACGTATGTTTAGACTTGCGCCGATTGAAAATACATCGCGTGTAAGAATAAGGACATCAACCTGCTCATCCTCTTTTCTTGGAATGATCAGAATTCTCGCATCACGAATGAACGGAAGTCGCCGTAAGATACGCTCGTTGTCTGCAATCTGAATGGGCTGTACCTCGTCGCCCTCACGGAAAAGGAGATTTTCAAATATGACCCAATCGTTGGTATTCGAATGCATAGAATTCCCAAATTTCTCGATATCTGATATTTTGAGAACCAGGCTGTCGTCAATTGCCCCCCCGAATACAGGTATCTTCTTTAGATAAATATTAGATATAATTTTGTCTTCATAGACCCTGAATTGCTCTTCACTTGCTATTAAATCACCATTAGGGTCAAGATTATTATTTGTGGTGTCCCTAAAGATGGCACCGTAGACCAGGTCAAGAATATCATCCTTTACAGATTTTTCTACGATTAAAATTTTTGTTGTATCATCATCTATACGAACAGTGAGGGTATCCGTATTAATTTTACTTTCTTCGCTCCCCGTGCTCTTCTGGGCATAAGAGGAACAAAGCAGTAATGTGGCCATGAATGCTATTTTATATAGAGTTTTGGATACCATGCCGTTTTCGTGATCAGGAATTTTCTTGGTTAAATTAATAAAGTTTGGAAAATGAAACCATTCTTTCGATAGGATACTGTTTTTGTCTCGTGAAGTTCCACAAAGTATATAAAAGATTTTTTTGACAGGATAATAGGATTTACCGGATTTTATACATAAAATAATTATATTTAATCATGTCCTATCTTCCTGTTAATGGAAATATTCCATATTTGAGATTGGTGTAAGACTGGGTGTTATAATTATTTCCAGATAGAAGAAATTTATTAATAGAGAGACCAGTAATGACTCTTCTCAATTTTTTGAGATTGATTATAATTATCAATCCTGTTAATCCTGTTATCCTGTCTAAAAGACTTCTAATCATAGGCCTAGTGATACTGATGCTTGTCCTGCTTTACTCCTGTGTTCAGCCTATTGATGAGTCGCCAAATTTTGTATTAATTTTGGCAGATGATCTTGGTGAGAGGGATCTGGGATGTTATGGGCAAAGATTTATCCAGACCCCTCATATTGATCAGCTGGCAACAGAGGGAATGCGTTGGACCAATGCCTATTCATCAGCCCCGGTATGTTCACCAACCCGGGTGGCTTTGTTAACTGGTAAGAATCAGGCACGGGTACATTTCACCGGACATATTACCAGTATTGGCCGCCATCGTCACCCCGCGGATAGTCGGATTATTCCTCCCGCTGATCTTATGGACATACCATTGGAAGAAGAGATTTTACCTGAAGTTTTAAAACCTGCCGGCTATAGCTCCATTAGTATTGGCAAATGGCATGTGGGCCGGAAAGGCTTCTGGCCCATCGATATGGGATTTGATTTCAATGTGGCCGGTTGGACCCATGGCTCTCCTCCTGGGCATTTTTATCCTTATAAGAATCCCACATCGAAATGGAACCCGGCCATTCCCACCCTTAAAGGAGGAAAGCCGGGAGAGTATTTGGCTGACCGCTTAACAGATGAAGCAATGGCATTTATGGAGGGGCAAAAGAAAGGGCCATTTCTGCTCTATCTTCCCTATTATGCGGTTCATAAACCTCTTCAGGCACCACAGGATTTAATAGAAAAATATAATGCGCGTCTCGTTGGAACGAAGATTGATCCGATATATGCAGCCATGGTCGATAATCTCGATCAAAATATTGGACGGTTAGTTGCCTATCTTGATGAGAAGGGGTTATCAGAAAACACGGTGGTTATATTTGCTTCAGATAATGGTGCCATAGGATCTATCGCTGATAATTCTCCTTATCGCCTTGGAAAAGGTCATTTATATGAAGGTGGCATTCGTGTTCCGTTAATTATCCGCTGGCCCGGGCATATAAAACCCGGGAGTGTTTCCAATAATTTGACAATATCCGAAGATATATATGCAACAATACAAGATATCGCTTATTCAGGGGAAGTAAGGGATGAGCAGATTGATGGCCGGTCTCTCGTCCAGGATTTTAATCAAGAGATAAACAATGATAGTGAGTTACATTGGTATTATCCCCATTATGCCCCACAGGGGAATAAACCCGGCGCAGCGATACGTTCCGGGGACTATAAATTAATAGAATTCTACGATCCGGCGATTGTTGAATTGTATAACCTGGATGAAGATGTTGGCGAAAAAAATGATCTGTCGGAAAAGATGCCGGATAAAAGAGAGGAGCTTCTTAGCAAGCTACATCAATGGCTCAACTCGGTAGATCCCATTATGCATACTCTCAATCCGGCATTTAAAGGTGGAAATAATTAATCTACAAAAAATTATTTCATACAGTTTTGAAATAAATATAATTTTCAGAAGCAGGTGTTGTCTAACTATTAATTCAAGAGACTATGATACAGTGTAAAGATATAAATCTTTCATTTTCGGGAAAGATTATTTTTGACAATCTTAATATCTCTATAGCAAGTGGAGAAAATGTATGTATAAGCGGACCTTCCGGGATTGGTAAATCAACCCTGTTAAAATTAATCCAGGGATATGTGATCCCCGATGAGGGATCAATTCAGATAAATGATCAGGAATTAAGTGCTGCAACGATAAAAGAAATCAGAGGTTCTATTGTATGGATTCCACAAAATGTAAATCTCCCTGTTAATAATGGAGGGGATTTAATAAAACTTATGAATTTGCAGTCAAAAGAGGACATTATAAACAGTACGGGTGAAAAACTTGGTTTGGAAAAGGATATTATTTTTAAAGATTTTGGCTTGATAAGTGGTGGCCAGAAACAACGGATCATTATATCAATCTGTTTGAGTCTTGATAAAAAAATTATTTTAATGGATGAACCAACTTCCTCACTTGATGATGCCTCAATCAACTTGCTTATTAAATTGGTCAAATCATTAAAAGGAAAAACTATTATTTCAGCTTCACATAATAATCTTTGGCTGACTAATGTGGATAAAACGATAGCCTTATGAATTCTATCACAAATATCAGTGTCTGGGAGTTGGCAGTTGGATTTATCCTGCTTGTTATTCCTACCTTATTCTTTATTTACTTTCGGATTAAGATTTTAAAGGATGTGTTGATAAGTGTCATACGTATGGTAGTTCAATTGGCGTTGGTTGCAATTTATCTGGAATGGATTTTTGCTATTAATAATGCCTGGATAAATATGTTATGGGTGGTTCTTATGATAGGTGTCGGGGTTTATACCTCTATAAACCGTATTGGGTTGAACTGGAAGTATTTTCTTCTTCCCTTATTTATTGCGGGATTGACCTCGGTTGTTATTATAGATAGTTTTTTTCTCGGATATGTATTAAAACTCGATTATCTTTTTGATGCACGCTATTTTATACCTATAACCGGTATGATTTTGGGGAATTCGCTCAATCATAATATCGTTGGATTGAGTTCGTATTTTAAAGGCTTGACTGAGAAATCAGAACTTTTTTATTTTTTGCTCACTAATACAGGTAATACTAAACTGGCCTTAAGACCTTTTATCGGTGAGGCCATTAAGCAGGGTTTGAATCCTCTGATCGCGACTATGTCTGTCATTGGTTTAATCTCATTGCCGGGTATGATGACAGGACAGATCCTGGGCGGAAGCCCACCCGGCATAGCCATAAAATATCAGATTATGATAATGCTTGCTATTTTTATAGGCTGCGTGATCAATTTATTTCTGAGTATACTTTTTTCAAATCAATTTGTATTTGATGGTTATGGAAGATTGAAAAAAAATATGTTGAAATCTGTAAAGTAAATCGCGCAAACTTTCCACATATCCCAACTAACCTGATATTTATCCAATTTACCCAAGAATATTAAAGAGTTATTATTTCCATTCGACAATAAGAGTAAGATCAAAAATTACTTTGACAAAGAGTATCTAATGGCCAAATTGAATGGAAATAATGGCAATGGTGAAGAAGTCCGCCCTGTTCGGGTCCGGATTTACTATGATATTATTGAAAAAATCCGAGAACAAGGGGATTTTATTGTAAACGGAAAACCTATCCCGGGATTCCGGAATTACTATTTCACCTCCGGTATGTGGCTAACCTGGAAATTGCCCCGCTCAAGAAAAAAATTATTACAATCTATCCAGAAATGGAAATGGCGATTCCCCGGGATAACTATGATCATTCCAAAATGGACATAGAAAACCGCTGTCAGGACCATTTTGATGATTTTGACCAAAACAATAAACGTATCAGTCATTATGACAATTTTCATGGTCTTGAGGCCACTATCGTAACTGAAATCACCAATAAATCAGGCCCTAATGAGATAAAAGTATTTTATGATAATGGTGAGGAGAAAGAAATAAAGATTAAACAGCGAAGCAGGGTGGTAAAGGAGATAGAAAGGCTTCTCATTTAGAAAAGCCAAAATTAGTATATAATTTCCTCAATTTTCATTTGACATAAGTGCAATGCGCTTCGTAAATTCAGGTTTACGTAATTCGTAATTCGTAATTCGTAATTCGTAATTTTAAATCATGGATGATTTAATCCCGAAATATCGATAGGATATCGATGCTTATATCGGGATGTATTAGATATTATATTCCGGCGTAGCTCAATTGGCAGAGCGGGTGACTGTTAATCACTAGGTTGTAGGTTCAAGTCCTACCGCCGGAGCTTGGTACGTTTTAAACTCGAACTGTTAAGTTCAGTTAAAAAAGTGGCTCTATGGTTAAAAATTCCATAGGGCCACTTTTTATTTTCCATCTTCCATATGATTCATATGAATTGTTAGATCAATTTCCTTAATCCAGTGGGAGGTCTTGAGTTTCTTCGCTTTTAATATAGCTCATTTATGATTTATTTTATTTTGCATATACTGGGCCTATCACTCATATAGTAGGATTCATTTCACTCAGGCTTTACTATTTAGGTAAGGGGATTTAAATGCTGCAGAATGTGTGTAAAAGCAACCGCTTTGATCTTAGCTGATAATGGAAAAGTGGACTCACCGGCGTGCACGACAACAATGCTGTTTAGATTTAGATCAGATAATGCGATTCGCATCGATGGCGTTATTGCAGGTGATGTTGTCCTTTTAATTTCAAAGCCGAATCGGTCTTTACCTCTCACCACTAACATATCCAGCTCTGCCCCGGCATGGGTAGCCCAGAAAAAACATTCATCACTGTAGGCACCAATTACCCGAATTATCTGATCTAATACAAATCCTTCCCACGTTGCCCCGATTTTTGGATGACTTTCCAGGTCTTCCATATTATTAATGTTTAGCAGACTATGAACCATTCCACTATCCGATATATAAATTTTGGGCGCCTTTACCTGCCTTTTTGATATATTTTCATACCATGGTCGCATCTGTCTGACAACCAGAGCTGAAGTTAATAAATCAAGATAATTCATGATGGTTGTGTCCGCGACGCCAAAAGACCGACTGAATTCCGAAGCATTCCAAGTTTGTCCGTGATAATGTGCAAGCATTGTCCAAAATCGACGCATTGTTATTGAGCGAATATTAATGCCCAGTTGCGGTAGATCGCGCTCTAAAAAGGTTTTAATGAACGCCCTGCGCCATTCGCTGCTATCAATATCCGTACGCCCAAGATAAGAAAGTGGAAATCCACCGCGAAGCCATAGATTTTTGAAATTATCGATTCCTACTTCTTCAAGCGAAAAGCCCTTCAATTCATGAAAAATGATACGTCCTGCCAGACTCTCAGCTCCCTGGCGCAACAATTCCGGCGAGGCACTGCCTAATATCAAAAACCGGATATTTATTTCCGGCTTGTCAATTAATACACGTAATACCGGAAATAAATCCGGATATATCTGAATTTCATCAATAATTACCAATCCCTTTAATTCCCTAAGTGCCAACATCGGATCAGTCAGTCGGGCTAGATCTTCCGGATTCTCTAAATCAAAATGAGTAACCGGCGTTTTGCTTTCTTTTGCAATCATCCTTGCCAATGTGGTTTTACCCACCTGCCGGGCACCAATTATTCCAACAGCAGGATAAACCTTCAACATTTGACGAAGTATTTTAATTTCTTTTTCTCTTTTAACCATCATGATTATCACCTTGAATATTCTGTGATTTGTACCGCATTTTCAAGGTAAGATAATTAAAATATTCTCAGTAAGCAATACTATTGCAGGGGTATTATTAATGTTCTTGTAAAAAATTAAGGTTTTATCTGAGCAATATTATCTTCTTTTCTTGGCAGTATTTAACTGCAACGAATTGAAGGAAAGCCGTAAAAAATATAATTGCATTGAAAGTGCATGGAAAAAGTTTATTCGGAAAAACTATTCAATTCAACTCCCGCATTACAATCGTTACCCAGGCGCGGGGGACTCCCAAGTGCCTGGCAAGATCTGCTTTGCTCCAATTATTATCCGTAATCATTTTGTGATATTCGCTGGCCCTGACTGTACTCTTCGCTTGCCAGTATGCCTGCAATTCTTCTCTCGTGAACTTAACATCTTTAAGTCCCCGATTGCGATAAAAGGTCGCATTTAACCTTCCATTTTTAATAGTAACTTCAGGGAAATAATAATACGTACCTCCCTGTTTATATTGCATATAGCGGATTTTAAAGGGAAGGATAATGCGATTCGTTTTTTCGCCTGCCCGCCGGAGCATTAAGCCCTTACTAACTACTTGTTTAGTAAGGGCTTTTTATTTAAAAGTAACCAAATGGTAATGTTTTCACTATAATTTGTGATACTTCAGAACCTGCCGGACATTTTTTGGACCAGCGTATTGGCTTTTACAATGAATCCCCTTTCAATTTCCTCACAGAAGATCGTATAGAAATCAGATTTATCATTAAACTTACTATTTGTCAGAATTGTCACAACTTTTTCTTAAAACTATATTATTTTATGTTAGCGTTATAAATTCATTCCATTAAGACTACTATAAAATTCCGTTTTAAAATATATACATCAATCAGGTAATGCCTGACTTATTACTTTTGTACGCATGTTTGTGAATTAAAGAGCGAAGTCAAATCTATTTAGCCAATCATGCAAATAGGAAAATAAACCATGAAAACCAAAGTACCTTTTTTCCTCATTTCTTTTATCTTTCTTTTCATTCTTAATTCAATGGCTCAGGATATGGCGTCTTTAAAAATTCTTTATGAAGATGGAAATGATGCTCATCAAGATACAATAATATTCTTTGGGGATACACTTGCTCTATGTCCAGCGAGCTTCGATTCAGCAGGTAATTTTATCGAGTATGTTCAGGCAAGTTGGAATATATATTATTTCTTTGATAATCTTCCCAAAAAGCAATCTCAGACCGATGGATGTATCGACTTTATTTTTGCTATAGATAATCCAGCAAATTTTATTATTGTTGCAGCTTATAATAATTTTGCGGATACATCAGGTGTTATTATTGTCAAAGACCCTAATACAATAACTCCAGATTACATCCAAATCCGTAGCGCTCCTGAAGGGGGGTGCTGTGAGGTTGGTCATTTAACTATGCATGCAGGTCAGACAATCACCCTTTATGCCGCTAGTTACGATTCTTTAGATAACTTCATTCGAAATCAAATAGTTGAGTGGAGCACTACCGGTACATTAGCTCCTATAAGCGTTATCGATTCTGTTCTTGTATTTAACAAGATACATGATCCTTGTATGGGGCCCGCTTCTGGCACTATCGTAGCAACGGCAGGAAGCTTGAGTGATACCACTGGTTCAATAACTTTTCTTAGCCGTGGCATTTGTTATATAGAAATTCATTGTAATCCGGGTGGCTTACCATTAAGCAATGACTGTTTTCCTGAATACGAAGACACTGTAACCGTAGAGGTTGGTGATAGTCTGAGCTTGTATGCCGCGGCATATGAGGTTGGTGATAATTTCATGTACAATCCAGAATTAAACTCTATTGATTTTGAATTTACTGGTACTCTAACAATGGAGAATTGGAAATTTACCAATGTAGGACAGGGAAGAATTATAGCGAAGGACATAGATACTTCAGGTGTGTTTATTGTCGAACAGCCCACCAATATAGCCGGGGATGGAATTAGTAAGAAGCAATTCAAATTACATGAAGCCTATCCAAATCCGTTTAATCCTAACACAATGATTAAGTTTAGTTTGCCAGATCAGGGACAAGTTAGACTAGAAGTCTTCAATAGCATTGGTCAGAAAGTGGTCACTCTTATTAACCGGAACATGAACGCGGGTGAACATGAAGTAGAATTCAACGCTAAGAATCTTTCCAGTGGTGTCTATTATTATCGATTGGATGCCGGGGAATTTATGGATGTGAAGAAATTTATTTTGATGAAATAACTAATTTCTTAATGGAGGTCTGGAAAGAATTGAAAATACAAAATTCTAAAAGCCTATATTTCCATAAGGTGGGGAGTTGAAAATTATATGATAAAGCAATGACAGTATACAACCCGATAAATATAAAGAAGATAATTTGTTAAAGTAGTAAATTCAATCTAAAGTGACTAAGGTGACTAAAAATGTTGAATAAACGGTACCTCCTGCTTTCATTTTTCTTTCTCATCACAGTAAGTATCACTCCCGCGCTATATGCACAAATTCCCGATACTCCGGATAACTTAAAAAATACCCCTTTATTTTCTGCAACTGATATCTCGCCTACGAGTTTTGTATCGCCTACAAAACCAGGAACAGAACACGTTTTTGTGGTTTATAATACAAACTCTTCCTATGGCGATTCTATCGCTTCCTATTACCAGGCAGCCCGCCAGATCCCGCAAAGCAACATATGTGCGATTGCCTGCGATACGGTAGAAGTGATTACAAGAGATTATTATAACACCTATATCAGAGATGTACTGCGTGATAGCCTGATCCAGCGTGGTATTAAAGAACAGATCAGATTTATTGTACTGGCAAAAGGTATACCCTTAAAGATTTCAGGTGAGGACATGAGCTCAGTCGATTCAGAGTTATGTCTGCTATTCAATGATGAATATTCATTCAATAGCAGAGCCGACAACGCATATTTTGGCGAAATTCATTACTTCAACAGTTTTACCTATCCACCCTATTCCAGTTCAAAAATGTCTTATCTGGTTAGTCGTCTTGATGCTTTTACCTTAACTGATGTACTGGCAATGATCGACAGAGGGGTAAATCCGGACACTTCGGGTACTGGCTGGTACATCCTGGATGATCACCCCGGCCTCACCTATGACAAAATGTTTGAGGCTAAACGTGTATTGGATGAACTTGTACAAAATTCTGTTTATGACAATACCAGCACCCATATAACCCAGAACGATCAGGGAGATGTAATGGGCTACTGTGGGCATGGTGTCCATGCCGATGCCGGTTATCCTTTCATATTAAATGACTTAAATTTTAATTTTGCAAATGGTGCTTTGTTTAACACGTATGAAAGTTTTAACGGATACAGTTTCTTTCCGGAAGGCCGAATTAGCAATCATAACCTGATAGCAGATTTTATTGCCATTGGCGGAACAGGTGGCATTGGACATGTGTATGAACCCTATTCCTCTGCCATCCCCCATGAAAACATTTTATTTGCCAGATATGCCAGTGGTTTCACATTAATTGAAGCGGCGTATATGTCCATGGCTTATATCAGTTGGCGAAATGTAGTTGTTGGTGATCCCTTATGCCGGTTAAAATCTGAAATCCCTGTTTATGATGATGCACCTTTCACAAAGATTACTATTGGGGATATTGTTAATGATGGGGGGAATTCCACTGCCTCTGCCTGGGGAGATTATGATAATGATGGCTATCAGGATTTATTTGTTACCAATTATGGTGAACCGAATTTTCTCTACAGGAACAATGGAAATGGTAATTTACACGAAGATTATAAATGGTCAAATTGGTACTGATATAGGTAACTCAAATGATTGTACCTGGGGAGATTATGATAATGATGGATATTTAGATTTATATGTAAGTAATAACGACAGAAACTACCTGTATAAGAATGATGGAGCTGGAAATTTTAACAGGATTTATTCGGGTGATGCTGCTACTGATAACGAAGGTTCAAATTCAAGTACCTGGATTGATCTAAATCATGATGGAAGCATTGATATCTTAGCCTTGTACCACACTTCTTCAATGAGATGTTATCCATATTTAAGCAATGATGGGATTTTAAATAGACTGGTTGATAAACACATACAACTGTCAGGATTCGTGAAAGGATTTTTATTTGGCGATTATGATAATGATGGTGATTATGATCTTTTTGTGACCAAAAGTTTAAACTCTGATGGTGATAATGGAAACGATTTGTTCATCAATAATAATGACAGCACTTTTTCGAATATCCAGTTAGCTCCCATCACTACTGACTTCGCACGATCTAAGGGCGCAAACTGGGTTGATTATGACAATGATGATGACCTGGATTTGTTTGTAACCAATGAAAGACAAAGCAATAATTTTTTCTATTTAAATAATGGAGATGGTTCTTTCAATTCTATAATTACTGGTATTATCCCTAATGATTATGGTAATTCTCGGGGTAGTACCTGGATTGATTTTGACAATGATGGCGATCTGGATCTGTTTGTAGCGAATTATGGCTTTAATAGTATTTTATATGGCAATGATGGTGATGGAACTTTTACGAAATTATTAGCAACGGATATTGGACTTTCAACAAGTGGTTCCTGGGCTGATTATGATAATGATGGTGACCTGGATCTGTTCGTTGCCAATACGTGGTAATAATTTTTTATATAGAAATGACCATAGTGGTAATAACTGGATAGCAGATAAAACTTAAAGGTATAATTCCAATGCTGCGGCAATTGGTGCAAAGGTTCAGGTCAAGTCGATGATTAATGGATTCGATGTTTGGCAATACCGGGAAATCATGGCCCACCATGGCTATGGGACGCATAATAGCCTCGTAGCACACTTTGGATTGGCAGATGCCAATACTATTGATTCAATTAAAGTCACCTGGCCATCAGGATATGTTTCGGAAGTGGCGCCCTTGAAGTGAATCAGATTACTCACAATTACAGAACCTGAAACACCCAAAATATCTTTTACTGCAAACCGCACTTATTTTCAATCCACTCCGGCCTTGTTCAGTTCACTGATCTTATCCATTGGCAATATTAACGGCTGGAAATGGTATTTTGGTACTGGGGATAGTTCGTACGGTGAAAAATCCGCAATATGCCTTTACTGAGTTTGGCGAATATGATATTACACTTATTACAAGTAATGGATCTCAGAGCGATACCTTATTAAAGAGAAAATATATTATTGTTGATCAATTTATTAAGACCAGCTATACAGGTATTAGCGAATGATCAGACTCATGCGTTGTGTTAACTGGATAGATTATAATTCTGATGGGTTTGTGGATCTTGTATATTGGTAACTGGATATAATCAAAATCAACTTATATAAAAATCTAGGAAATGGAAGTTTTCGGCAAATTATAAATAGTATCATTGTTAAGATCCGATGAATTTGTGTATGATGCTACCTGGGGTGATTATGATAATGATGGTGATCCGGATCTTTTTACAATCAGTTATGATGATGACCGTGCAAATAATTTATATAAAAATAACGGAGATGAAACATTTACAAAAATAACTTCCGGGCTGATTGCCAATGATAATGGACATCGGACATCCTGCAGCTGGGTTGATTATAATAATGATGGCTGGTTAGATCTTTTGGCAGCCAATGAAGGGATATAATTTTCTTTATAAAGGTGTCGGAGATGGGAAATTTTTAAAAATTGATTATGGTGATATCGTCACCGAATCTCATGTCTCTTATCCGCAGGGTTGGTCTGATTACGATAATGATGGTGACATGGATGTTTTTATTGGCAATCCTTAGGCCGGACTCTTACTTTTATCATAAATAATGGTGATGGCACCTTTACCCGAGATCCGCCGAAAACATGAAACATCAGGCCTATACCTGTACCTGGGGGGATTATAATAATGACGGATATCAGGATCTGTTTCTAACCGACTGGCCGACAAATATTCTTTTTAAAAATAATGGCGATGGATCTTTTTCTGAGGTTAATTCAATTCCCACGGGAGATAATTTTGGCAGGGTTGCTTCCTGGGCTGATTTCGATAATGATGGGTATTTGGATCTCGTGGTAGGCGATTTCTTTGGCGGAACGATCAGGAATGATTTTAATACAACTCTTATATAAAAATAAGGGTGATGGTACGTTCTCAATGATTGAATACTGGCAGATCAATAATCATGGATAAATGATTCTACAGGATTAGGGTGGGCAGATTACGATAATGATGGTGATCTGGATTTATTTCTTGCAAACGTTTAAGAGGCAGATGCTCTCTACAATAACTCAGGTAATAATAATAAATGGCTGAAAATAAAATGTACGGGCGTGATATCAAATCGGGATGCAATCGGTGCCAGAATAAAAATTCGTTACCCAAAATAATGGATCCCTCTACGCCAATACAGGGAAATCTCTGCCAAAACCTCCGATACAGGGGACAAAACAGTTTGGTGGTACATTTTGGTTTAGGTGATGCGGGTCATTGTCGATTCGCTGATTATCAACTGGCCCAGTGGTATTAAGTGGGATACAACTAATGTTTCTGCAAATCAATTTCTATATATTAAAGAACAGAATAATTGATCCTGCTGGTGGTTTAACTGAAGCAATCTCAGACAAGGTACCGGATAAATATAAGTTGGATCAAAATTTTCCCAATCCATTTAACCCATCAACAAAGATAAAATTTGCCTTACCCAAACCCAAGACGTGATAATTGAACTATTTAATACCTTGGGCAAAAAGTAGAAATCATATTAAATCAACATATGAAAGCAGGGTATCACGAAGTCGAGTTCAACGCCAAAAATCGGTTTCGAGCGGAATCTACTACTATAGAATTGAGGCAGGTGAATTTCAGGATGTGAAAAAGATGATCTTGCTCAGGTGACCTTAATTACATTGCAATCCCACACCCCCTTCAGAGTAGTTTTCTGGAGGGGGTTTTTGTTAACCTCCTAAGGTTGATATAGAAATACCAGTTAGGTATTTTAGAAAATCATATTATTCCTTGGAAATAGGGACCTCGCCCCATTTATATAGATCCAAGCAACAGAATAGCAATAAAATCACAATTATCAAGATTTAGGTGAAGAAATTAATTTAAGTTATTTATACCTAATGTACTGTTGGGGTACCAACGAGATACCCACTTATAAGGAAGAGTTTGAATTAGAATTGATTGACGACATTCATTATTCCCACTTGACGACAAATAAAATTCCCGTTTTTTAAGCGAGGAATAATTAAACTTTCCGGATCATAATTTGGAGGATCCGGATGGTAACAGATAAACAAGTGAGGATTTTGATGAAAGCACTACGTACGGAAAAAACCAAAGCCACTGCCGCAGCAAAAGCAGGCATGGATGAGAGAACTGCACGTAAGTATGAACGCTCCGGTAAATTACCCAGTGAAGTAAAAGTTGAACATAACTGGCGAAACAGAGAAGACTCCTTTGCCGAGATTTGGCCGGATATCCAGACCCAACTGGAAATTAACCCTGGCTTGGAAGCCAAAACCATCTTTGACCATATCCAGCACAAATATCCGGGAAAATACAAGGACGGTCAACTGAGAACTCTTCAAAGGCGAATAAAAGTTTGGCGTGCACTTGAAGGACCGCCAAAAGAAGTATTTTTCCCTCAGATCTATTATCCCGGTGATCTCTGCCAGTCTGATTTCACCCATATGAATAAACTTAATATTACCATATCGGGTCAAAGGTTTAATCATCTGATCTATCATTTTGTTTTGCCCTATTCGAACTGGGAGACCGGGACGATCTGTTTCTCAGAGAGTTTTGAGTCTTTAAGTGAAGGTCTTCAAAATGCTTTATGGGAATTAGGCGGTGTCCCCCTCCGGCATCGCACTGATCGCTTAACAGCAGCGGTACAGAATCCGGCTCATATGAAAAAGGATGAGTTCACCCGACGTTATAGTGCCCTGATGAGACATTATGGTATTGAAAGTCAAATGATTCAGACTGGCAAGCCACATGAGAATGGTGATATCGAACAAAGACATCACCGTTTCAAAAGGGCTCTTGACCAGTCATTGATGCTTTGTGGCAGCCGGGATTTTAATAGTCGTGAAGACTATGCGACTTTCTTGAACAAACTGTTTTCACAACTCAATGCCGGCCGCACGAGACGATTTTCAGAAGAATTAAGTCTGCTGAGACGACTTCCTTTGAGTCGTTTTGATTCCTGCAAACGAATCAGCATCAAGGTTGGTCCATCTTCTACGATCCGTGTAAATCATAATGTTTATTCGGTGAACAGCCGGTTGATCGGTGAGGTAGTAAACATACGTTTGTATGCAGAATACTTTGAGATTTGGTATGCACAAAAATGTGTAGATAAAATTCCCCGGCTGCGTGGATCAGACGGGCATCATATCCAATACCGCCATATTATTGATTGGCTGGTGCGTAAACCCGGCGCATTCGAGAATTATCGTTACCGGAAAGATCTTTTTCCCACTCATCGCTTTCGTATGGCCTACGATTCTTTGAAAAAACACAATACTCAAAGGAGCCATAAAAAATATCTGAAGATATTGCATCTTGCTGCAAAAGAAAGCGAATCCTCTGTAGATCAGGCATTGAGCTTCTCTGCTTGATAAAAACTTGCCTATCACATATGAATCAGTTCTTTCCCAGATCAGAAGCAGTGATAATTATACTATCGCACGAGACGTCAAAATAAACAAAATAGATATCAGTGCCTATGATCGGCTCCTGCATGAAAGGATGGTCGTATAATGGGAAAACAGATCGAAACAAGATTAACACACTCTCTCAAAGAATTACATCTGCCGGCAATCCGGGAATGTTACCCTGAGCAATCTGAGGCTGCCAGGGCCGAGTCATTAAGTTATGAGCAATATTTATTAGGTATGGTGGATGTTGAATGTCAGGCACGTCGTGAGAAGCGTATTGCCCGGTTCCTGCGAGATTCCAAGTTGCCTTTAGAGAAAACCTTATCTTCGTTTGAACGCAAAAGACTGCCTCAAAAGATAGATGCCCAGTTAAACATATTGCTGGATGGTTCCTTTCTTGACCGGACTGAAAACATTCTCGCCTTTGGCAATCCAGGGAGTGGTAAAACTCATTTGCTTTGCGCCATCGGTCAGGAACTTATCTTGAATGAGCGTAGAGTTTTATTCAGGCCTTGTAATTTTCTGGTTCAAGAAATGTTAGTTGCCAAACGGGATTTAAAACTGCCTCAGTTTTTCAAGAAGATATCAAAGTATGATGCCATAATCATCGATGATCTCGGATATGTCCAGCAAAATCGAGAAGAGATGGAGGTGCTTTTTACATTGCTTGCCGATAGATATGAACGAGGCAGTGTGATGATTACAAGTAATCTTCCGTTTTCAAAATGGGAGCAGATATTTAAAGATCCGATGACTACCGCAGCTGCCATAGATCGGCTGGTGCATCATAGCATAATATTAGAACTCAATATTGACAGTTACAGATTAGAACACTCACAACGAAGAGGAGGTAAAAAAAGCCCGCATGAATGATGTAACTTCAGTCGCCTTACAGGCTCCTTTCGTTACATCATTCCTAAATCATATTTCGGTAATAATGAATGTCGTTGACTGGAAAAAATACTTGACGTTGGTAGGAGATTCTTAAATTATAAGGTGTTTCCGATTTTTATTGTAATCCCACCTTAATCTTCATATCTTCTTATTGATCCACTCCCATTCGTCTTAACAGACCGCAAACTGAATCTGATTAGTGTAATCAGTTACTTTCTTCATAGATATAAATCTTTGAGAAATAAAAATTTTTACAATACCTGGGTAGAGTAAGGAGAAAGTCATAAAAGTAGAAAAAACCTCTTCCTATTTATTCTCATTTTTTTGATCCTTTGGACTTTTCCCGAGTGTAAAAAAAGTGCTGTAGAACCTGAGATTGATCATTACAAAGGAAGGATGACTTTTACATCCAGACGTGATGGCAATAATGAAATCTACATAATGAATGGTAGTCGGGAGTAATCAATTAAACCTAACTCAGAACGAGAGTGATGATTGGCCTTGGGTTTTCTCTCATGATGGTTCTAAAATAGCCTTTGTATCTAGAAGAGATAATAATTTTGAAATATACATTATGAATATAGACGGTAGTGGACAAATCAATTTAACCAATAATCCGGCTAATGATAGTTGGCCTATTTTTCTCCCGATGGTTCTAAAATCGCCTTCTCATCTAACAGAGATGGTAATGTTGAAATATACATTATGAATTCAGACGGTAGTGGGCAAACCAATTTAACCAATAATCCGAATAATGAAGGTGGGCCTACTTTTTCTCCCGATGGTTCTAAAATCGCCTTTGTATCTGACAGAGATGGTAATTTTGAAATATACATTATGAATACATACGGTAGTGGACAAACCAAGTTAACCAATAATCCGGCTTTTGATTAATGGACTACTTTTTCTCCCGATGGTTCTAAAATCGCTTTTGTTTCTGAAAGGGATGGATAATTGGGAAATATACATTATGAATTCAGACGGTAGTGAGACAAACCAAGTTAACCAATAGTCCGAGCTATTGATAATTTGCCTACTTATTCTCCCGATGATATTAAAATTGCCTTTCAATCCACCAGAGATGGGAATGATGAAATATACATTATGAATACAGACGGTAGTGGACAAACCAATTTAACCAATAATCCGGCTATTGATAATTTGCCTACTTATTCTCCCGATGGTATTAAAATTGCCTTTCAATCCACCAGAGATGGGAATGATGAAATATACATTATGAATACTGACGGTAGTGGAGCAAACTAGGTTAACCAATAGTCCGAATGGTGATTTTATGCCTGTTTTTCAGCCTTGATCAAACATGATAAAACAAATTATACATTTCGGCCAAGATAGGAAATAAATGACCGACTCTTTAGTGAATTAACTATAAATTCTGTTTAAAAATGAATCTTCTTGTTTTAATAATCGCTTTATTTAACTTCTCCCATTTTCCTGTCGTACAACAAATCTATGCCTTAAATCCTGTTCAAGGTAGTGATCGTCTATTATTCAAAGAAAAGGCTCATTTATCGGATAACCCTCATTTCAAAAAAGTTGAAGAAGTTTTAGATCTGTGGAATGATTCTGTTTGGGTTCACGAAACAAGATCTAATTACGAATATGATCAATTTGGAAATAAGATTGAACGGACACTTCAAAATTGGAAAGGAAATACATGGATTAATAGAGCGAAGTATATATATACCTATGATACTAGATCAATACTAATTAAATATGAAGGGTTTGAATGGGAGAATCTTGCCTGGACTGATGATCATATCGTTTATTTTACATACGATGAAATGGGAAAAGAGGTTGAACGGTTATTTCAATTTTGGAATGGATATGAGTGGATAAGTGATATAAAATATACATATAAGCGTGACAAAAACGGTAATACAGTGGTGGAGTTACACCAGGTTTATCATGATACTGCCTGGATAAATGATGTGAAATATACCAAAAACTATGATTCTGATGGTAATAATATTGGGAGCGTGAAGCAAAAATGGAAGGGTCTGGAATGGATCAATGAGAAGAAAGCGATAAGAACATATGATTCTAAAGGAAATAATATTGCACAATTAAAAAAAAATTGGAATGATTCTCTTTGGGTAAATGATCAGATAAGTAAATACACCTATGATAAATGCAGCAATCTTATTGATATAATTGGCCAAGATTGGATCAATGTGGATTGGGTGAATGATTATCGAGTGTCAATAAAATATAATGCGAATGGAGAATTGATTGAATCGTTAGAACAAAACTGGACTATCGATACTTGGATCAACCATGTTATAACTTTGCATAAATACGATTTAAATGGGAACAATGTTGAAATTTTGGGACAGTTCTGGAATGATATTGAATGGATAAATAAGAGTAAAACGTATATCATGTATGATCAATTCACAAATATTAATCGGGAATTCAAGGCTCCTATAAGTGTCAAAATTGTAAATTTTCCTAATCCATTTAATACGACCACAATGATTAATTACGAATTACCAATTACGAATTACGTTGAATTAAATATCTACAACCTACTCGGACAAAAAGTTACTACATTAGTGGACAGACAACAAAATGCAGGAACTCATCAGGTTAAATGGAATGCCAGTGCCTTTACCAGTGGAATTTACTACTACAGAATCCAAGCGGGCGATTTTCAGGCTGTGAAGAAGATGGTGCTGCTCAGGTGATTTGGCAAACACTGTCAAAGACAGAAGGGGGCAATAGAGGAAAGTAGAGGAAAAATAATAAGTTATAAATCTTGGATTTTAAAGATAAAACAAGGTATATATATAATAAACAGTTGTTTATATTCAAATGGAACAGGCACTAAAAATCCTACGTCCTTAAAGCTAGTAAGTTAGAGCCATTCATCCTCCATACAATGTAAAACACTGAAAAAAAAGAGTTTGTGAAGTTTTGTGGTTTTAAGTTATCAACGCTCTTAGATTTAGTGATTAGTCAAGTGACAAATAGGTGACAGTTAATTGCTGAAAGTGAATAAGATTATGAGTAATGGGAAACAATTTGAAATTTCTCTGAAAGTTATGGCAACTGGCAATATAATATGAGAGGTAAACAGGAGTTAAAATAATCATCACTAATGAATAGTTGTCTAATAATTTTATTGATATTCATCCTTTATATTTCTATAATACAATTTACATATCCCCTTTAAATCTATTAGAATATATATCTCAAATAAGTTACAGTGCGTAAAATACTATCATTAAGATGTAATTAGTTTGTTTGTTTAGTAGACAGCAAACATATCAACTGGATAAAGTCATACTATTTTAACCGACGGCATCAAAGACTATATAAAGTGCTAAGAATTTATTAGTTAATTCATAAATAATAATATAACTGTGTTTAGTTTTTAGACTATAAATCCAATTTTAGAAAGGAGGAATGTTGGAGTGGAATAGAATTTGGGAATGAACTATGACTGCTAACCAACTAAAAAGGTGCTATTATGAGAAAACATTTTTTATTTCAATTTCTAAAAGGTCTAATGATATTCGCTTTGCTGCTCTGTTTTACGGGTATTACATGGGCACAAACGATCTCGGATGGACTCGTAGCATATTACCCGTTTAATGGAAATGCGAATGATGAAACCGGTAATGGATCCAATGGTACTACTTATGGTGCTACACTTACAGAAGATCGCTGTGGAAATCCTGAAAGTGCATTCCATTTTGATGGTGTAGATGACTTCATCGATTTAGGTAATCCAGCTATTTTAAATATTCATGAGGCAATCACAATATCAGCTTGGGCACGGGTTGAAGATGCAACAAGTACAAATTGTATTATTAGTAAATGGAAATATGTTATTCATAATCAAGGAAGTTGGAGGCTTTTGCCCTATACATTTAGTGTTATTGGAGCGAATGGCTATTCAGCCGCTCATGCTGGCTACGATTATCTTCAACAATCATCTGACTACAAACACTATGTAGGAATATATAGTCAGCAGGATAACCTTATTAAGTATTATGAGAATGGGAATCTTATTGCAGTAACCGAAGGTCGTTTAGGAAGCATTTTTATAAGTAATTCAAATGTCCTTATCGGTGCTGCAATTTATTTTGATCCGATTTACTTTAAAGGTGACATTGATGATATACGAATTTATAATCGCGCACTGACCCAAGAAGAAATAACAGAATTATATTATAGTGAATCTACATGTACATCTCAGACAGGATTAATCTCTGGCACAGTCTCAGTTAACGGTAATGGATTAGAAAATGTACTAGTTAAATTATTGGATGAGTTTGGATTACCAGTAGATGGATTTGATGATGTTTATACAGATACAAATGGGGCGTATTCATTTTGTGATGCTCCATTAGCAAGTTATCAGGTAATGATTGTAGAGCCGCTTGGTTATGTTTCTGATGGAAATCCAAAAACTACAATAGTTACTGCAAATGAAACCAGTACGATTAACTTTAATCTTACAGAAATATTAGTAGTTAACCAATCCAGAAGCAAGGGCTATTGGAAGCACCAATTTGATGTCTATGTGAAGGAAAAGGGCAACGCCCACGAATCAGCAGAAGATCTCACTACATTTATTTCTGAAGTTCATAATCGATATGATCCTAGGTTCAATATCTTCTTTAACGAAACATCCTTTGAAGACTGGCAAAATGTGATGAGTGTCAAAGGTAATGCCGGCATGGAGGCAAAGGCCAAGTCACATATTGCAGCATTAGCTTTAAACATCATGTCTCAAAAAATCGCTCAATATGAAATTGTTACCGAAGATAATTATACCGCAGCGGATGTTCTAACCTATACCTCAGAATTATTACTGGATTCTAATCCAGAAAACGATGAACTGGCCAAGGATTTAGCAGAACTAGTAAACGAACAACAGACCATTCCCACCGGGCAGGTAAATCCATCTCAAAATATCCTGTATAAACACCAGGGATTATCATCAGATCCTGGAGTACCTACTCAATTTAATTTACATCAAAATTACCCGAATCCATTTAATCCATCCACTACTATTACTTTTGATATACCCAAAGATACATTTGTTTCGCTTAAAGTTTATGATATCAGTGGAAGGGTGATAAACCAGTTAGTGAAATCATTTTTAAATGAAGGACATTATAATATTGAATTTAATGGCTCGGATTTATCCAGCGGAATCTATTACTACGAACTAACAGCAGGTGATTTTAGAAGTGTGAAGAAATTAGTTCTCACGAAATAATGATTAAGTTTCTCTTCTAACATTATTAATAAAAAAGGCTTTGGGTGATTCTCAAAGCCTTTTTCATTTATACAATTTCTGTGTTTTATTTACTAATCTGTAAATTTAATATTTAACTTTAAATCATCATTTTCAACACTAACTACAGCTTTTGACATTGGCCCTTTTTTTATATATTATTGCATAGTATACCCACATAAACACTTTTATTTTTTTATTTAAAAGAACAAAATGTTGAAACATTCCAAATAATATTATTCTTAGAATATTGATTGTTTCCATTTAATCATATTTCTGTTTTCATAATTATTATAAATAAATATTTAATATATGCTAAGTCTTTGTCATAACTAAGCAGAGGTCATATTATGAGAAATCTCACTTTATTTTTTACCCTATTTAGTATAATTAATTGTTATGCCCAAGATGGAGAGCTTGATCCCACATTTGGAGATGGTGGTAAGGTAATAACTAATGTAAGAAATTATGGAGGTCAGGAGGCACGCTCTATTGCTGTCCAGAAAGATAACAAAATTATAGTGTCAGGATATTTTGAAAATGATTTTGGATATGATTTTGTCACTTTTCGATATAATCCAGATGGTAGTTTGGATTCTACATATGGTAATGATGGGATTGCCATAACTAATCTTAGTAGTAGTGATTACATAAACTCTATTGCTATTCAGGAAGATAGTAAAATAGTTGTCGCTGGTGGTACTTATAACGGAAGTGATAGCGATCTTGCTGCCCTTCGTTATACTGCTGATGGTATATTGGATTCCACTTTTAATGATAGTGGTATAGTTGTAACACCCATAGGGAGTGGAAGTGGATATGGGCGATCAATTTCAATTCAGGAAGATGGAAAAATAGTTGTTGCCGGTGGCGCCCAGAATGGAAGTGATTATGATTTTGCTGTTGTACGTTACAATATAAATGGCAGTTTGGATTCTACATTTAATAATGATGGTATTGTTATTGCACCAATAGGGAGTGGAAATGATAATGTGCAATCAATGTCAATTCAGGAAGGTGGAAAAATATTTGTTGTAGGTTTTACTCAGAATGGAGATGATCGTGCTGTTGCTGCCGCACGTTTCAATACTGATGGTAATTTAGATAATACATATAACAATAATGGAACAGTAATTACTTCGATTGCGTCAGGGAGTATTTATTACATAAGTTCAGTAGTAATTCATAATGATGGGGGGATAGTCGTTGTTGGTCGGAGTAGAAATGAGTCTGAATGGAATTATATTATTGAGAAGTATAATAATAATGTTATTCTGGATTCTACTTTTAATAAAACAGGAATAATAGTTATACCAAATTGTGCCAGTTGTGGTGTTTATTCTCATAGTGATGCGGTAGTTGTTCAAAGTGATGGTAAGATAATCTTTGGAGGGACGGGTAGTAATGGTACAAATTATGATTTTATGCTGATTCGTTATAATACTTCTGGTACAATCGATAGCACATTTGGTGATAATGGAGTGATTTTAACTGATTTTGATAATGAATATAATTTTCTTATGGCATTGAATCTTCAGGATGATAAAATCGTCGCCTCAGGTATGTCACAACCACTTGATTTCTCTCATCATTACGTGCCAATTGCACGGTATAATGTTGTTACTACTACCACGTCTCTGAAAAAAGATACACCAATTGGCAGTCAAAGCCTTGAAGTTTCAAGTATCATGGGATTTAGCATTGGTGATAACATAGTTATCAACGTGGGTGGAGTAAACGAAGAAAACAACACAATTACAGGATTTGGCTCAATACTGCTACAAACACCCCTGCAATTTAACCACTTGGCAGGCGAGTTGATTGTAAAACTTGATCCAACATCCGTCAATGAATATTACGTAGGTATTCCTAATGATTTTACTATTTTACAAAACTACCCCAACCCCTTCAACCCATCAACATTTATTCACTTCACTCTACCCAAATCCGAATTCGTCACACTTAAAATCTACAACATACTTGGTGAAGAGGTTGCTTCATTGGTAAATGACAAACTACGAGCAGGGAATCATACGTATCCGTTTGATGGTGGTGATCTTGCTTCAGGGGTATACATGTACAGAATTGAAGCGGGTGAATTTCAGGATGTGAAGAAGATGATATTACTCAGATGAAATTGGGGTTAGTGATACACGTTGTGAGGTACGAGATCCGTGATCCGCGATATGGGATGCCGGATTTGAAATTTGGAATTGGGAATTTGTGAAATTTGTTTTCATTAGTGGCCGGTTACGCCGGATCCGGTGAAGACGGATAATTCGTGGAAAAATCTTTGTGGCTTTGCAAATGAAATGAAGCAATAAAAAAGGATTGTTGTTATCGCAACACCAACCCTTTGTATGCACGTGCGAAAAAAAATTTATGCATGTGCCTGTGGATAGACACTTGCTTTTTTCCGTCAATGGTCTTTTCTCTCGAAAGTGACCACACCATCTACTTTTGCAAATAATGTATTATCACTGCTCAGGGATTTTCGGTACTGCCCAGCATTTTGGCTGCATCAATGGCGGCAGTAATTACCAAACGATTTATCTGCAGTGGCATTTTTAATAATTTTTTTATTGATCCAACAATTCTTTCACATTTTGTTGAAAAACTTTCTTGTCTGACGGCATACCTATATATGTATAACGTACTATCCCATTTTTATCTAAGACAAAAGTTGTGGGTATGGCTGAAATATTACCATAACTTTTCTGTACAATCTCATCAGCCATTAGCATGGGATAATTTATTTTATTTTTATCGGCATAGGAACGCACAACTTCTGTACCTCGGTCTACCGATATTCCAATTGTAGTGAATCCTTTTGAGGAATATTCTGATTGCAAAGCGATAAATTCCGGAATCTCTTGCCGGCATGGAGCACACCATGTCGCCCAGAAATTTACGATTCGGACCTTGCCTTGGAAATCATTAAGTTTTACATATCTGCCATCGAGATCTTTTAGCACAAAATTTGGAGCAGGTTTACCTTCAAATTTGGACAGATCTTGACTTGGCGCTCTTGGGGGACTGAATTGCTCGACCAATTTTGCATCGTCGGACGGAACAAAGGTGAATATCTTATCTGAGAAATTAGGATTTAATTTTACAAAGGAGTGTGTTTCTATCACCTCCATTTTCATGTCTTTAAACATCGCCCCCCTTTCATCAGGCAAACCCCTTGTTATCAAGTCCATATTTAGTTTATAGGTCACCTTCCGTATTAAAAAATCTCTCTCTCCTATCCACACCCGCATAGTTACTGGTGTATCTACTCTTGATTTGGGTGGAATCATCCGTGGATCAATGGAACTCACGGGTAATGTTAGGTCGATTATGGTGACGGGAACGCCATTCATATTCTGACTTTTTGTTATATTAACCTTTTCAACAAACTCTAGCAATTCCTTGGCAGGATCTTCGCTCATTACCAGCTTTTGTACTAGGGTATTTCCAAGAAATATTCTCATGGATGCTTTTAAAGCATCATATGTAAGCACAGCAGGTGCATCTTTTTGAATATATTGACCAAACATACCGATATAATTTGTAAAAACTTTGCCATCGCTTACCCCAACCATTTTTTCCTTTGAGACATCTGTTATATTTTCATATCGAAAGCGATTAGGACGTGCAAAGGAAAACAACAGTTGAGTTGTTCTCTTATTATCTTTGTTATCTTTAATCATGTTCATTACCATCGTTGTTTTATCACCATAGCCTTGTAGTGATTTATAAGTGGCAATGCATTTCTTTACTATATTTGGGAACTTTATAGGTCTCAACGCCAGATTAAAAATGTGCTCTTGACCGGCAATGACGGTAATAGAATCATGTTCAAAGGATTCCACTGCGTATGGTTTCAATGCATAATTTCCAGGCGGTAGCATCAGATTGTAGCGGCCATTCTCATCACTCCGTATTCTTGCTATATAATCACTTCCTTGATAAGCTGCTATAGGCACATTTGCATATGCACTTTTATCTTCTGCATTGGATACAGCTCCTGCAATAGAACCTTGTGTTGGTTTTGCGTCCCGTATTGGTTTAAGGAAGGGACCTGTTATTTCGATAACATTATTTGCAGCACTTATATACAGAGATTTTCCGTCAGGGCTGAATTCTAAATCCTGTATACGTCCTTTGAATCCAGATGCAAAAAGGCTTGGGTAACCACCCTTGGTCGAAATCGACCAAATTTGTTTTAGGTCATGCCCGAGTCCAAAGTATAAATCACCTGTAACTGGATTAATAGTTATACTACCACGGTCGGGTACGTGAGGAAGAAACGAAGAGACTTTGCCATTGGCCGCTAATCTTACAATTCTATTTTTACCAGAGACTATTATTTTGATAGATATAAAGCATATCATCCGGACCGGCTACTACGCGTAGGGGACCATCAATAAAAACATCGCCTTTTGCAATGATTTTAGTTTTTCCTGTAGTTGGGTTAATGGCCCATACTGCTTTATAGAAGGGATAACCATTATCAGCTACAATTACATCTCCGGATTCTACATTTACTCCTTTGAAATCAGATGGTGCTATGGTAATTCCAAAAGGACTAAAATTGTTAGCTATCGTTATAGAATCCTTGGACACAATGACTTCGGGCTTACCCCCGTCGGAATTGATTTTGAATAATGCCCCTGTATTACCATCTCCAACGAAGACACTCCCATCTGGATGGATGGCTATATCATCTGGGCTCTCGAAAGGAGGTCCAGTAGTTGAAAATGCGTCTCCCACATCAAACGAATCTCCTTTTGTTGCTAAAAAGATACCTTGAGGTTCACGTTCGTTTACTACCAGTAAATCACCATTACTCTTGACGGCAATACCATCAGGAAGAGGTACATCCATATAGAAATATTCCGCAGAAAATTCAGAGGGCAGTTCTATGTGCGTGATAGGGTATTTTTTCTTTTGTTCACAAGCGGATAGAATGATAATAATAATTAATATGGCAAGGATAATGGGATTTGTAAAACTTGCTTTCATAATGTGTCCCTCCTAAATAAAATTAAGGTGATGGGTGCATTCCTTAAAAATATCATTCAAAGGAGTATGAAGTGGCATTATATTACTGTGTTGTAAGACGTAAGGATATCAATACAATCTCTTTATAAATACGGCTTTAAATTGGTTGGTTGCTAAAATAATACACAAATTAATGATGGAAAGAAAGAATTATTTGCTCATTTTCCCTTAGATGTAACAGAATTACCCCGAGTAGAGGTTACCGAAGCTATGCTTCATTTTGCTTCTTCTGATTTTAATAATGATGTCAGGTCAACACCATGTAGAATTCAATGCACAAAATCTCTCAAGCAGAATATACTTCTATAGAATTGAGGCAGGCGAATTTCAGGATGTGAAGAAGATGGTGCTGCTCAGGTGATTTGGCAAATATTTGGTGAACACTGTCAAAGACACAACGGGACAACAGAGGAAATGGAGAAACTCCGTGTATCCCAGTTTGATTCCGGTAGGTGCCACCAACAAAAAATTGGTTTATCTCAATTCGTGAACCCTTTTTTAGTGTCAGAAATTGACTACAATGTTACTACAAAATAGTCAGAATAGGGTGCTTCTGAGAGAATTTACTCCAACTCCCGCATAACAATCGTAACCCACGCTCGGGAGACGCTCAAATACCTGGCCAGATCTGCTTTGCTCCAGCCGTTTTCTTCAATCAGTTTTTGATACTCGATCGATCTATTAATTCGCTCATTTCGGTAATTATCCCGTAACTCTTCCCGTGTTAACTTCTCAGGTTTATTAATCCGCAAATTGTTATAAAAATAGCCATAAATACGCTGTTTCAGGAATTTTGTCCTCACATAATCACTACGTCTAAGTTGATGTTTATTATCGACATACTGAATACTGACTGGTAGGATAAAATGGTTCGTCTTCTTGTTGTACCCGGGGAGCCTTTAGGCCTCTTTTTGAGGCCTTTTTTATTTGACAAAAAATTCCAAATTCCATGCACCAATTTCCAAACAAACCTCAAATCCCAACCCCAAATAATAATTAGTTTCGAAACAGAAATTTAAGTATTGTTTGTACTCCAATAATTGTACTTAGATTTTTGTTTTCTTCTTGAGTCATTGTTGTTTGTTTGTTTTTTGTATCTTGTGGATTGGAATTTTGTCCTTTGGCGGATTAATCATGAGGTTGTCCGGCGAAGACGGACCATTAATAGTAATTCCACTTTCCTTTTATATTAGTGAAAGGGATTACCGAAATGTTATCCCCAAGTTTATACACCTCGCTTCCCGGATACACAATCCACAGATGTTTAAGTTTTAGATCATAAACGGCGTTTTTCATGGACACTGTGATTCCAGGCGCATCCGCATATTTAATTTCGACTCCCCAGTTACTACCATGCGCCTGCCAAAACAAATCCAGCTCTGCACCGGCGTGAGTTCGCCAGAAATAAAAACTATGTGCCGGTTCTCCTATAATCCTAATCACATTTTCAATGGCAAAACCTTCCCAGGATGCGCCTAATTTGGGATGAGCAAGCAAATCATCATACCTTTGAAGAGACTGCAGAGAATGAAAAACACCGGAGTCTTTAACATATAGTTTAGGTCTTTTAACCAGTCTTTTTTTCAAGTTTGGATACCAGGGCGGCAACAAACGAATCATAAATGTTTGTGATAAAATATCAAGATACCTGCGAACCGTCATATCACTGATGCCAAAAGAACGTGCTAACTCTGAATAATTGATAATCTGACCATGATAATGGCTTACCATTTGCCAGAACCGGTGTAGAGTTTGTGATGGAATGGTAATTCCCAGTTGTGGAATATCCCGCTCAAGAAAGGTCAGAACATAGTTATTTAACCATGTAAAACTATCCCGATCATTATCAGCTAAATATGATCTCGGTAATCCTCCTCTCAACCACAATTGATTCCTTTTTCCTGATGAAACATCATCCAACCGCAATCCACCAAGTTGAAAATATCCTATGCGGCCTGCAAGTGATTCGCTGCTGTTTTTGATCAGGTGTTGCGAAGCACTGCCGAGAATCAAATATTTTTGGTCGGGCCTGGAGTCAACCAGATACCTTAGCAGAGGGAACAAATCCGGTTTTCGTTGAATTTCATCAATAACGATCAAACCCGATAATTGTTCGAGCGAGGTCTGTGGATGGTCAAGCTTCACCAAATCACGTGGATTTTCCAGATCAAAGTAGTGATCCGCTTTCATTTTGCGGGCAAGTGTCGTTTTTCCAGTTTGCCGGGCACCAAGAATTGCGGTGACCGGAAAAATGCGAATTAATTCTTTGATCATTTTAATGTCAGCTGGTCGATTTATAAAAGCCATATAAATTTCCTTAATTACCTTGATATATCATCATCAATATATGATATTTCAATATAATTTCAAAGCATAAATATATCAATCTTAATTCTAATCGTTTTGAATTTAAGTATTTAGACTTAGCATTTTGCACCAATATTAGATACGGATGCTTGATTCTGGGTCTGATTCACATGGTGTGTCATTCAGTAGGAATCTTTCTACTTGTCGTGAATGATACTTCAGAGAGGATTATCCTTGCAGGATGACGAGAAAATAGATACTGGATAAGAAAAGGGACTCTGGAGACTGCCGACAGGATACAGAAATTTAGGTAGGCTAAATCATGGATAATTTTTATGTCATTTCTCATTCGAAATTATATTAAATTAATATTATATAGCGTAAACTTTTTGTCACGACTAACTAACTTCTTTCAAGATTCAGTTTTGGACTTAGCATGAAGAAATAGCTACCAAAGGTTATACATTTTTATCTATGATTCCAAAATTTCGAAAATACTCTAATTCAGATATTGAGGCTCTGCTTGAGCTAATGGCTCAACTAGGCTATGAACATAGCGAAGAAAGTCTGGCAAAAAACATCAGCGCTGTCAGAGGTAGCGGCGGTGAAGTTTTTGTTGCAGAACTTTCAGGCAGGGTTTGTGGTTGTGTATCAGCCATTATAGATGTACGTTTAGCTGCAGGCACAAACGGTGAAATTGTAAGTCTGGTAGTTGATGAAGCAAGTCGTGGAAGAGGTGTTGGTAAAGGGCTTGTGAGCACCGCTGAGAATTGGCTAAAAGATCATACCAATGTTATCCGTATCCGGGCTAATGTCATTCGTGAGCAGGCACATGAGTTTTATAAAAATTTGGGATATTCTCTCTCTAAAACGCAGGTAGTCTTTAGTAAAAATGTAAAACAAATCACTTGAGGGCGAGGCCAAAATTAAATGTCACTTACTGTCATAATGTTACTTTTTATTCCGCTGTTTAAAAACCGGATTTTTTTGAAAACTTAAAAACATGTTCAGCATAACCAATACCAGCTTCAGAATAGAAATTAAACACCTCCTCTACACCAGCTGCTTTTAGTTCTGCTATTTCGTCCTCATATCTGGAAAGAGCGACAATTGTTTTTTTATCGGTAAACTTCCTGAGCTGCTCAATGACTTCCATCTGTACTGAATGATTCGAGGTTGCCATAATAATTAAACGTACTTTTGAGGAGAAACAGACACGTTCCCAGAAATCAGAGTCAGTCGCATCTCCATGTATGACATTCCGCATTAAGGTAAGATGGTTGTCTATCGTTTCTTTCTCGGAATCGATTCCTAACACGATCTGACCAAATTTATCTTCCATTACTTTGTAAACCTCTGTGCCAATACGTCCCATACCTAAAATAATAATTTCTGCATCACCAGAATCGATGGGCTCATCCTCTGGTAGACGCTTTTTGGTTTCGAATCGTTGGAGTTTCTCATGCCAGCGTGCGTAAATACTATTTGCGGCCATGTTTATTGGTGAGGCCAGTATAAATGATATTGAAAGAGCAATAGCAAAAATTATTAACCACTCTGGATTAAGCCAGCCTGCCGCAACACCTGCTGCGCCGACGATTAATCCGAATTCACTGTAATTGGCCAGGCTGAAAGATGCAAGTGTAGATGTGCGTGCCCGCAGTTTGAACCTGGTGAGTATTAAAAAAAAGAATACGACTTTTATGGGAACTAATAGAGCTAACAGAGATGAAATTCCCAGCATAGTTAAATCCGGCGTGCCGGCGAGGCCAATGGTCAGAAAAAAACCGACCAAAAACAAGTCCTTGAAACCTAACATGGCGTTGCTTAACTCTCTCGCTTTTGGGTAACGACTAAAAGCGATGCCTGATATCAAGGCGCCCAAATCCGGTTTTAAATCCACCATACCAAATAAGGTTGCATAACCGAAAGGAATCAGCACACCAAGTAAGACTAAAAGCTCACCATGGCCAGATTTATTGATAATATATGAAACGGGTCGTGTCTTGTTAAGCAGAATGGGGATTACCAGAATAGCGACCAAAACGATCGCCCATGGAGAAGGAGTTTTGCCGGATGATAAGGTTAAAAAGATGACGGCAAATATATCCTGCATGATTAAAATGCCTATTGCAATCCTTCCGTGAATGGCTGACATCTCGCCCGTCTCTTCAAGAATTTTTACGGCGAAAACGGTACTGGAAAAACTGAGAGCAAAGGCGGCTAACAATGACGTCATCAAATCCAGATCAGTAAAATAAGCGAGCCCGGTCACGCTAAGGGCAAAAAATGCTGCTCCAAAGACAACGACAGTGATAAGCATATGCAGAGAAGCGCTCGCCCATATCTGAGGTTTAAGTAGACTTTTAACATTTAGTTTTAATCCAATACTAAATAGCAGGAGATACAGGCCAAAATCAGCGATTTGGTTAAGAGTCTCTCCGCCTTCAAAACCCATCGCATTAAGTACAAAACCGGCAGCCAGAAATCCTATCAGCGGCGGCAAGCCAATTTGTTTGACCGCAAAACCAAGTACAAAGGCAATGACAATCCAAAGTGGATCCATCAATATATCTCCGGATTAATTTTTCGGTTTTCTCATTTGTTTTTTAAATCTTTATGCAGGTATCCGGTATCACGTCAGATTAATTTTCATATGAGATTATTCATTATTTGAATGTCATATTTTATAGATACGTAAAGGAATAACTATATCAATTATAACTTATTCAAATAATTTATAAGTAGAAAGATAAAATATTCATAGGTTGAGTAAAAGCAATTCTCAATTACTAAATTTTTAATTAATTTATAATTTAAAATTTGAGATTGTTTAGGGTTTAGGAATTCATGCTTAGGATTTTATTAGGAGGGTAACCCTCGGTCGATATCACATTATTTCAACTCTCTAATAGAAAGAATTACCGTATAAAATCGCCCCCGGAGATTTATAGGTTAAACATCCGGGGACTTTGAAAATCCCTTTTCGACCACAGGTAACCGATTTATAAATATTATCGTAAGTTTGTATCATATGACTATACGTTTCTTTTTTTGACAGGATCACAGGATTAAAAGGATTTAATTTATTAATTATGATCTTATATTCAGTCATATCGAGTTAATAATTAAATATTTTATGCTTCCTTTCTTCGTCCAATATTTTATCCTGTAGATCCTGTTATCTTGTCTAAAAAAACAATTCACCTGCTAGCATTTGATACTATCGCATCAGGATCATCTTTTTTGTCTGATGAAATTTCCCGGCGGCAATCGTATAAAAATAAACCCCGCTGGCCAGATTTGACGCATCAACGGTCAAATGATGCATGCCGGCTGTTTTTTCACCGGAATAAACTGATCGGACAACCTGTCCATTTAAGTTGTAAAGTGTCACTTTCACAAATTCGTTTTTTGGCAACGTAAATGATATAGTCGTGGACGGGTTAAAAGGATTCGGGTAGTTTTGCGATAAATGATATAAAAGTGGTGTTGTCAAGGAAGTCTCGTCTGTCGCATCGATCGCCGTTATTTCGTTTTCGACGATTTTTAAAAAGTAAACATCACCGGCATTTCCGTATGATTGGGTTGAGGCTATGATCGTGTAACTGTTCTCTCCGCTGCAGAGTACTTCGTGTCCCCAATCATTATTTTCGCCACCATAGGTAGCGGTCCATACGGTATCGAGATTTGCATCGAGTTTGACGACATAAACATCATTTAAACCGGCTCCGATTGATCCGGTGAAACCACAGGCAATATACCCGCTATCCGGGGTTGGTGAAATTGAATATCCATATTCATCTTGTCCTAAACCGTAAGTTCTGGTGGATAATGTATCGCCGTCTGCTGTTATCTCCGCCAGGTACATATCATACCCGCCCGCGCCAAATGACTTTGTTGATCCAAAAACGAGAAAGCCGCCCTCAGGGGTATTACATATGTCATATCCAAAATCAATGTCACTTCCACCAAGTGTACAGGTCCATAAAGTATCACCGTTGGATGAGTCCAATTTTGCGATATACATCTTATTAGGCGTACCAATCGCTCCGGTCATCAGATAATTCATATCTGCCGTCTCAATGATTTTGTATCCAATAACCGGACCATAGGTCCGGGACCATTTTTCTACACCCTTTGAATCGGTTTTAACTGCCCAGAGATCACTATAATTATACTGGCCGGTAAATACAAAACCTGAATCGGAAGCCTGGGCAACTGCCCAACTACCATCTTTTCTCGAACTTCCATAGGTCTTCTCCCAGATAGTATTCCCCAGTGAATCGATTTTTATAAGACAGGCATCGCCGGAATTTGTGCTGCTGCCGGAAAAAGTTCTGCCACATATAAGATAGTTATTGTCCAAGGTGGATATGATTTCTAACCCGTTATCCCATGATGAGCCACCATAAGTTTTGGTCCAGAGCGTATTGCCCAAGGCATCGGTTCGGATTAAATAGATATCATTATAATATGATTCCTGGTAAATACCGGTAATTAAAAAACCGCCGTCTTCCAATTGTACCGCACCGTAACCCACATCATTGTAACCTCCTCCATACCACTTTTCCGAAATAACAGTTTGTGAAAAAAGATTCATGAATTGCGAAATAAACATAATACAAAAAAACGACGTAAACCGTTTCAACATTTCAAACCTCCATAAGAAAATTCTTTTCAAGTTCTATTACCATGATTAATTAAGAGCAGATGAGTACCATATTAATTGTCAAAAGTGTCAAATCAGATTGTTGAAAAAGTTTAACTTTTGAAAATTGTTAAATAAATTATCGGATTATTTCCCTGATACTTTAATATTTTGCTTTCAGATAATTTGAGGTAAATTGGTATCCTGGAGGAAATAGGGGAAATTGACAATTACGCCGTATGAAGATGTAATGATACTTTAAGGATCGCAGCCTTAGGCATGCCATATGCCAACAAATCTGCCGCTGCAGAAATTTGGTCCTCACATAATCACTACGTCTAAGTTGATGTTTATTCTCAACATACTGAATACGAACCGGCAGGATAAAATGGTTCGTTTTCTTGTTGTACCCGGGAATCTTTGAATCCCACATGGTCTCATTACCAAACAATGTCCCTCAATGGGTTAATAAAAATTGCCTGAATTAATGCAAATATGGCCAGTTGATTAGCGTAAATAGCGCAAATTAGGTTGACAAATCGTTTGTTTTCTCATAACGAATCTGGATCTTGAATAACTAAATATTGATTTATGGTGGTTTGAGTTTTTTGGGCAGCGGATGGGTCAACCTCATCTAAGCGGATTAGTTGTGTAAATACCGAATCTAATAATTGCATATTGTTCTGAAGTGAATAGGGAATAAACTCAGGATAATCAACAAAGTCGTCATTGTTTGAAGGAATGGGGTAAATTTTACAATTGTTAAAATCTATATTTTTGAATTCTAAATGAATCGGTCTCTTTGATTTCTTAAATCTAAACTCTATTTCCAGGTCCTTTGGATTATATACGATACGCCATTGTGTATCCTGTTGCTGCACCTTGTTAAGGATGTCAAAAGCATATTCCTGTAATGATCCGACTCTGGGTACATTTTCCTCTTTAGTCAAATCTGCGGTGTAAAGAAACCGTTCCTGTGAGCCAGATCTGCCGCTTATAATTTCTTTTTCTCCACCAAAACCTTTATACCCACGTAAATATTTGATTGAATTTTCATAGGTATTATTACTCAATACGGGGTAGGGAAGCCTCTCATCAGAATAGATCCGGACATGACCATTAAGAAATTCAATAACAGCGGAATTTCCTGACTTATCAGCTATAAAATAATGTAAACCAAATAATAGTTTCTCAATACATAATTTCGATAGGTTCTCAAGAACTTCCTTTACCGAAGAAAAATTATCAAGCTGATATTGGATCCACTGCAATTCATTTATCACTGGAAGGCTGTCATTCCATACATATACAGCTGGACTATAAGATAATTCTTCTACAACCAATCCCGACTCATTCATACCGCCCAATGGAAACTCTTTCCCCAATTGGTTAAAAGTCACACTTCTGTATTTTGATTTCCATCTGATACTCCGATTACTGACCTCTACCATGGAATATTTCATTACATTCTTCTGATTGATGACGATGAACCCGTCTCCGATGGGCCAATCCAAATTCCTGCCAACATATATTTTTTCCTTATTCTTCAGCATAAATGCCGTGCATGCCAAAGCCGGGAAGGCATTAAAGAGCCAGGCGAACACTAAGCAAAAGATAACTATCTTCAGTTTAAATTGACTCATGTTTTGCACCCGTTATTTACTGATATCTTTGTGTCACGACGTGTTGCTCTTTTTTATCATAAAGTACACAAAGAATTTTTGGACAGGATCACAGGATTGACAGGATAAAATATTTTGGAATTGGGAATTCGGATTTAAGGATTTTTGATTGCTCCAAAATCCACAATCCAGAATCCAAAATATTAACATATAATCCTGTCAATCCTGTGATCCTGTTTAAAAGATCTGTTGTCTGGCACAAATCGTTCCTGAATCCACCAACATCACCTATCACGTATCACGAATCCCATATCCCGCATCCCGCATCCCAAATCCGCTCAGAGCGCTTCTTCTTTGAATGAGTGATATCCCCATTTCTCCTCATCAGGATCATCATGAACTTTATCTTTAAGTAGGTAAACACCGAGATAAAAAAGAGGTGTGTCAAATAAGGCAAAGAAGAATTTGAACAGGTATGAGGCAAAGATCAATTCGATTAACCGGCCAATGCTGTCTATTTCCGGCCCCAGATTATTTGCCCAATATAAAATCGACAATATGGCTATTGTATCAATTAATTGACTGAAAGTGGTAGAAGCATTATTTCGTAACCAGAGATGCTTGCCCTTGGTCAGTCGTTTCCAAAAATGGAACATATGAACATCAACCGTTTGCGCTATTAAATAGGCAATCATGGAAGCGATCACATTACCAATCATAAACCGATAGACATTCTCAAAAGTAGAGGCTGCACCTGAAACACCTGTGGCGTCTGGGAGATAATGTCCCAAGGTCATAAGCCCAAGCATAAAAAAATTCATCGCAAATCCAACCCAAACCAATGTCTGTGCTTTTTTCTTGCCATATAATTCACAGATCAGATCGGTAGCTAAAAAGGTAAAAGGGTAAGCCAACACACCGGCAGGAACGACCAATCCGAAAATATTGACGAACTTTGTTGTACCGATAATGTTTCCCAATACTAATGAGGTCAGGAAAATACCACTCAAAAATAGAAATAAACGATCTTTAAATGCCATGTAATAATTTAACTAAAAGAATAATATGATATTCCAGAAAAATCGTAATAATAAAAGTTATCAAATTGTACAGATTATTTTTTACCACAAAGGGCACAAAGAAGGCACCAAGTACACCAAGAATTAATATTTAATATTATTCTTTGTGACCTTTGTGGATTCTTTGTGCCCTTTGTGGTAAAAAACAGCTTCACAAATCTGTATTCTCTGGATTGTATAAAAAATCCAACCAAAAATCTTGCAAGATTAACAACCAAACCTTACTTTTTACACACTTATAATTATTAATGTTGCAACATGAGTGTCCGGTTTAAAAGAAGAATAAATATTTTAACAAAAATCCTCATTTAAAAATCCCTTCTCTTCTTCATGAGAAGGGGCTCCTTAAAGTCCCTCTCTTTTCAAGAGAGGGATTTAGGGTGAGTTCTTTAAATCAAGTCCCCATGTTGGGAAATCTATTAATCCATTGGATATCTCGTTGTTTATAATTACATATCTAAATCTTAACCGGACACTTATAATGTTGCAATTAAAGTTTAGAACAGATGTAATTTAAAAAGGGGTAGCAGGTTATGAAAAAGTGGCTTAAGTGGACCTTAGGAATTGTAGGTGTCATTGTCCTGTCTGTAGTGGTTTTCGCAGCCTGGAATTGGGATTCACTTAGTATCCTAATGGGAACAGAAGGCATAAGTGAAGAAGCAAAAGCAATTCCACAAGCAGAAAAAGATGCCCGTGTATCTTTAGAAACCGGCGCGGCGGACTGGCCATCCTGGTATGGTCCCCATGGTGAAAAAAAGTCGCTTGTTACAGGAATAAAGACAGACTGGAGCAAAGGACTAAATAAAAGGTGGGAAGTGGATTATCTTTGCCAGGGCAATACAAGCGCCACCTGGTCTGCATCGGCAATTCAGGGAAATCTCCTGGTTACCTGTGGCCGTGATCCTGAAAATGATCTGGTGTTTTGTCTGAATGCAGATGATGGTGCCTTGGTTTGGCAGGGTGCTTATCAGGTAAAACCCTCATCAAGCCATGGTACCGGGTCGCGTGCAACACCGTTTATTGATGAAAACCGTGTCTATACATTTGGCCGCGATGGTGATCTGGTCTGCTGGAATCTGGCAGATGGAACAAATCTATGGCATAAAAATGTCATAGATGAAGGCGGCGAAGAGCCGACCTGGGGACATTCATCTTCTCCTTTAGTATACCAAGATCTTGTTCTTGTCCAGGGAGGGGGGACTTGCCGCACTATTGCCTACAATAAAAATACAGGTAATGTTATTTGGAAGAGTGGTGAAGGTCCCGCTGGTTATGCTGCGCTAAAACCTATGGTGAGCGGGGCAGATACCATGCTTCTCGCGTTTCACGGGAAGGGGTTGGCGGCACTAAATTTTTCTGATGGCAGGGAGTTGTGGAATATCGATTGGCCCACAGATTATGATGTAAATGCTACCACGCCACTTGTTATTAATGATCAGGTCTTTATCACATCCGGTTATGCTACCGGAAGTATGTTACTCAAAGTCAACCAGACCGGGGCAGACTCGCTCTGGGGTTGTGAAGCATTTTCATCTCACCATTCAGATCCCTATGTTCTTGACGGCTATCTCTACGGGTATTCCGGCGATAGTTTTCAGAACAGAGGGGCTTTCATGTGTATTGATTTGAAGACCGGAGAAGAAAAATGGCGCACAAATGATATGGGATGGGGAACCTGCATCCTTGTTGACGGATACCTGATTTGTCTTGATATAAAGGGAAATTTGTTTCTAATGAAACCAGATCCTCAGAAATTTATTCAGGTAAGTAATCTGGAAAGAGCATTGGGTGAAATAAAGGGGCCGGTTTGGACTATGCCAATAGTAGCAAACGGTAAGCTTTTTCTACGCTTTAAACAGAAACTAATTTGTTATGATATCATAAAAAGTTATTAAATTTTAAATCAAAAATTCCATTTAGACTTGTATAATGTTCATTATAGTTTTAAAATTATAGAGTAGCGAAGTAAGCCGGGGGAGTAGATTAAAATGTTGGGGAAGGATGACACCTGCAACCCACCTGAGTTGTTTAACCCTGTGATATGACTTTTGGACATCTTAAGCGTTCTGTGCGACCTCATTGTGCTTTACTAACCACAAGGGCCCCGGACTCGCTTTTTCAGATGAGCGGATCTCACAGACTTCGTGGGTTTGCACTGATTAAGATCATTTTAGTCGTTAAAAATGCATAAGGACATGATTGATTATATTAATATTATAAATATTGTTCAATATTACTATTTAATAAAAGGGATACAAAATGAGATTGATGAAAAAAAACTTTGACTTAACCCATATATTAATAGCCGTACTGTTTGGATCACTTTTATCGACGGTATCTACCGCCGATGACTGGCCACATTGGCGGGGATTGGATCGGAATGGAATCTCGAAGGAAACAAACTTGCTAAAAAATTGGCCGGCAAATGGTCCGGATTTAATCTGGTCTGTAGAAAATCTTGGTGAGGGATATTCTTCGGCTTCCATATCTGAAGATCGTATTTACATCACCGGAGTTGTCGATAAAATTGAGACACTTACGGCACTTGATCTGGAAGGAAATATCATATGGCAATCCACCTTTGGTGAAAAGTGGAAAGGATCTTATCCCGAGGCACGGTCAACGCCAACAGTTGAAAATGATTATGTGTATGTTATGAGTGGTATGGGTCAGGTTAGTTGCTTTATAAAAAAGTCCGGCGAGTTAAAATGGTCCCTTGACATAATTGATAAATTTGATGGAGAATATCATCGATGGGGCATGGCAGAGTCTTTTCTCATTGTCGATGATAAACTGATATGTACGCCTGGTGGATCTGATGCATCGGTTGTTGCACTTGATAAGATGAGCGGGAGTGTTATCTGGCAATCGGAGGAGTTAAGCGAGGAAGCAAATTATTGCTCCCCTATCCTGATAAAAAGAGGCGGTAAAAAAATTATTTCCACGCAGTTGGCTGACTCTTTTGTTGGAATTGATGCCGAAAACGGCAATCTATTATGGTCAGACGAGTATGACGAATACCAGGATGATCCAAAAGATATTAATATTAATTCACCACTTTACTCAGATGGAAATGTATTTGTCACCAGTGGCTATGATAATCCCAGTGCCATGTATAAACTATCAGAAGATGGAACAAAAATTGAAAGAACCTGGATAAGTGAGGTGCTTGATGTACACGTGGGAGGGGTTGTTCTTGTTGATGGCTATATTTATGGATCAAACTGGGAAAATAATCGAAGCGGTAACTGGGTTTGCCTGGACTGGAAAACAGGTGAGGTGATGTGGGAAGAGAAGTGGATTAACAAAGGTTCAATTATTTCTGCCGAAGGGATGCTCTACTGTTATGAAGAAAAAGAAGCGAATATTGCCTTGGTTAAAGCCACACCTAAAAAATTTGAAAAGATCAGTTCATTTGAAGTACCCTTGGGAAAGGGAAGGAGCTGGGCCCATCCGGCCATCAGCAATGGACGGTTGTATGTGCGCAGGGGCGGGGCGTTGATGGTTTATGATATTTCGAAAAAATAGTCCACGAATTACGCTAATTTGTACGAATTATAGGTTTATTCACTGAAGTCATCCTGAATTTATTTCAGGATCTTATTATGATATTGATATTATAGATGCCGAAATAAATTCGGCATGACAAATATGTTAAGTTTATATGAATTTAAATACTCATTAAGAATTCGTGTGAATTCGGCCAGGCCCCGTATAACGAGGTCTCAAGACGCGTTCTACGAGCGTAATTCGTGGATAAAAATATTTTGAACTTTTACAAGAGAAAGGGAATCTGATTTAATGAAAGTATTTATTAGAATTGGAATAATAATAGGATTATTAGTAAGTGCCAATGCCGGGGAGAATTCCTCCCAGTGGCGTGGATTGAATAGGGATGGTGTATATCCCGACAATAATCTAATGAAAACCTGGCCCACGAACGGTCCAAAAATGATGTGGTCCACGGATATTCTTGGAGGAGGCTACTCTTCACCTGCTGTTACCTCGGCCCACGTTTATGTAACCGGCATGATCGACGGGGTTGGATATTTGGTAGCTTTTGATCTGAACGGCAAGCAAAAATGGCGCATGACCTATGGCCCTGAATGGGATGGCGGGCATGAAGGAGCGAGGACGACGCCAACGGTGGTAAATGATAAAATTTACCTCATGACCGGTGAAGGAGCTGTTGTTTGTGTCAATACCGCTGATGGAGAAATAGTATGGCAAGTTGATATGATTAAATCATTTGGTGCAAGAAATTTACGTTGGGGTATGACGGAATCCCTGCTTGTGGATGGCGATCGTGTTTTTTGCACACCGGGTGGTAGCGATGTGATGATAGCTATTCTGGATCGTCATACGGGCAAAACGATCAAGAAAATAAAAGGTAATGGCGAAGAATCATCCTATTGTTCACCTGTCTTGATTAAGCATAACAATAAACGTTATATCCTGACGATGACCGGAAGATCAGTGGTAGGGTTGGATGCCGAAAGCGGAGAATATTTATGGCGGCATGAACATATAACCCAATATGACATTAATCCCAATACACCTTATTATCAGGATGGTTTTATCTATATTGTCAGTGGATATGGAACTGGTGGACAATTGCTTAAACTATCAGTGGATGGAAAGAGTGTTGAACAGGTCTGGGTGGATAAAACGATGGATAGCCAAATGGGCGCTGCCGCCATCGTTGATGGATATATCTATGGGTCCGGTCACAAAAACAAAGGCTGGCATTGTCTTGATTGGAAAACAGGCGAGGTTAAATATTCGGAAAGAGTTTTAGGCAACAAGGGAAATATTATTTTCGCCGATGGCTTGCTCTATTGTTATGGTGAAAAGGGTGATGTGGGGCTCGTGAGACCGACACCGGAAAAATTTGATGTGATCAGTAGCTTTGAAATTGAAGAAGGATCCGGACCCCATTGGGCGCATCCGGTTATCGCAGACGGACGGTTATATGTTCGACATGGGGAAGTCATGCAGGTTTATGATATCTCGAAAAAATGATTTTCTCCACGAATTACGCTCGTAGAACGCGTCCTGAGACCTCGTTATACGGGGCCGGGCCGAATTTGCAGAGGTATATAAATCTAAGTGTATTTAGCACATTCGTCATGCCGAATTTATTTCGGCATCTCTAAATATTAGAACATTAAAAGATCCTGAAATAAATTCAGGATGACTTAAACGAGTAAATTTTATTTAAATAATTCGTGAAATTCGTGGAAAAATTCTGGTAGTTTCTTTGCGTCTTTGTGAGAGAGAAATAGGAATCTTTCATAATGAGAATATTGCTGAATATTGGATTAATCTTTGGATTGTTTCTATTTGCGAAGGCTGGAGACGACTTCTCCCAATGGCGTGGGCCTAACCGTGATGGTAAGTATCCGGACAAAGATCTACTGAAAAAATGGCCGGAAAATGGTCCGGCACTCGTCTGGCAAAATGACAATATCGGAATTGGTCACAGTTCAGCGGCAGTAACAAATGATCGCGTGTACATTACCGGTATGCGTGACAAAGAAGGAATTCTTTTCTGTTTTGATCATGCAGGGGCTCTCTTGTGGGAGAAATCCTTTGGCCCGGTCTGGCATAAAAATTATCCCGGCACCAGATCTACCCCGACAGTGGTCGATAATGATCTTTATCTCATTAGCGGACAAGGCTTGGTCGTGTGTTTTAATGCAGTTACGGGTTTAAAACGTTGGTCTGTAAATATTCTCAAAGAGTTTGATAGTGAAAATATCGTTTGGGGAATGAACGAATCTCCCCTTATAATTGGTGATTTGCTCATATGCACACCGGGAGGGCGAAAAGATAATATTGTCGCCCTGAATAGATTCAATGGTCAGACTGTCTGGATCAGCGAAGGCAATGGTGAACCATCGGCTTATTGTTCTCCTCAACTGGCAAACCATAATGGCAAACAGCTGATCGTAACCATGACCACCCATTCAATCCTTGCTATCGATGCAAAGGACGGAACTGTATACTGGCGGGTACCACATCATCAGGAATATGAAATTCATGCAAATACCCCAATCTATCATGAAGGAAAGGTATTTTGTTTGTCCGGTTCCCCTGAGAGTTCTGCAGCTGTACTTCTTAAATTATCAATGGATGGAAAAAAAGTGGAGCAGGTCTGGCAAACTCAAGAAGCAGATAACCTGATAGGTGGTGTGATATTATTTGATGGTTATCTATATAGCTCACGCTATAAGCGTGGCGAGTGGTTTTGCTTAAATTGGGAAACGGGAAAAGTTGAGTATATTTCAAGAGAAATCGATGGCGGTCCGATCATCTCTGCTGATGGACTATTCTATTGTTACAGTGAAAATGGCTATTTAAGTCTCGTAAAAGCCGATTCAAAGAATTTTGAGATAATCAGCACGTTTAAAATAAAATTTGGAAAGGGGCCCCATTGGTCACACCCGGTCATTGCAAACGGCCGGCTCTATTTGCGTCACGGGGAAGTGTTACGAGTGTATAATATTTCAAAGAAAAAATAATTCACGAATTATCACGAATATTTTATAGATTAGACCACGAAAGTCATCCTGAATTTATTTCAGGATCTTCTAATATAAATGCCGAAATTAACCTGCCCTGACGATAGGTCAGGATTCGGCATGACATGTGTATAAATAATTTTGATTTCGAATACATTATTTAATTTGTGTAAATTCGTGTAAATTCGGCCAGGCCCCGTATAACGAGGTCTCAGGACGCGTTCTACGAGCGTAATTCGTGGACAAAAAAATCATTTGAGCAATATATCATGAACGAAAAGTTCATTCAAAATTCAACCCTTATCACCACCTCCCTGCTTGGGTTTATCTCCTTGTTCTGGTGGATGATACATGATCCGGTTAAGGATTTTCAACTTCATCTCCCCGGCGCCGATAATCGACCAGAATTGATGTTGACCGATTTGGCCACTATTAATATCGGACAAATTTTTGAAGCGTATGATGGACAACCGTCTCCGGTTTCCGGGAGTTGGCCACGATTCCGGGGAAGAGATTTCGATAACATCAGCCGGGCCAATATAAAATTATCAACCGATTGGGAGAATACGGGGCCGAAAGTCTTATGGACGGTTGATTTAGGAGAAGGTCATGCGGGTCCGGTTATTTATAAGGGACGGGTCTACCTACTTGATTATGATGAGGTTAAGAAGCAGGAAATCCTGCGCTCCTTTTCTTTTCAAGATGGCAAGGAGATCTGGCGCCGCGGATACGATCTGGAAATAAAACGTAATCATGGCATGTCCCGAACGGTGCCGGCGGTATCCGGAAACCATGTGGTTTCCATGGGGGCCAAATGTCAGGTAATGTGTGTTACAGCCGATTCAGGTAAATTTAAATGGGGAATTGATCTGCAAAAAACCTATCAGGTTGAGGTCCCACTTTGGTATACCGGGCAATGCCCTTTGATTGATGATTCTGTTGCTGTCCTTGCGGTTGGTGGTACGTCACTTTTAATTGGTGTACAGTGTGAAACAGGTGAGGTGGTTTGGGAAACACCTAACTCCATGAACTGGCAAATGTCTCATTCCTCCATTATGCCAATGACGATTGCCGGCACGAAAATGTATGTCTATTGTGCACTTGATGGCATTATTGGTGTCTCAGCTGAACAAAATAATTGTGGCGAGATTCTATTTAAAAGTACCGAATGGAGTCAATCTGTAATTGCTCCCTCACCTGTATATCTGGGAAATGGTAATATTCATGTCACGGCGGGATATGGGGCAGGAAGTATGTTATTAAAAATTACCAAGACAAATGGAAAATATAGTCTGGAAGTTGTACAAAAACTAAAACCTGACGAGGGTCTGGCGGCTGAGCAACAAACACCCATATATTACAAGGGGCACCTGTATTCTGTGATGCCTAAAGATGCTGGTGCCTTGAGGAGCCAATTCGTCTGTGTAAATCCTGAGGATTGCAGCAAGGTCATCTGGTCCAGTGGAAAAACGAAGAGATTTGGCTTAGGGCCATTCTTGATGGCTGATGATAAGTTTTTTGTTTTGAGTGATGATGGTGTGCTAACGGTTCTAAATGCCAGCACAAATAAGTATAGCCTGCTCGCTGAGGCGAAAATTCTTCAGGGGTATGATGCCTGGGGCCCATTGGCCATTGCCGATGGGAAAATGCTGGCCCGGGATTCCCGGCAAATGGTTTGTATTGATCTGCGGGGTAATTAATGGATGTAACATTCTAACCCAACAAAATGTAGAGACGTCCCGCCGGGACGTCTCTACGAAAACATACGTTGGAAATTTAGGGCAATTGTGGACATATAAATATCCCAATTGCATATAAATGAGGGATGATGAGATCTTTTAAAGAAAATAAAGACCGGCTGGTTACGGCTGGTATCATTATAATCTCAGTATTGGGTATTAGCTATTTTGGATATAATGCTTTCTTTGATGATTCCGGTAGTGAGCAGTCAAATCCCTTCGAATATAATATAGAGCATTTTAAAAAAAGCGATGAGGCACTCAATCATTATACGGAACTAAAAACAATTATAACGGATCTGAAAATTCTATCTGCCATCGCCATTGGTCCGGATGATCGTCTCGTTCTTGCTGGTGAGAATGCCTGCACAATATTTGATAAAAACGGGAAACCTGTTTCAACTTTTAGTCTGCAGAACCCTGTATCCGCCCTTGCTGTGGATCAAAATAATGATATTTACTGCGCCGGTACCGAGTTCATACAGATTATCAATCAAGCCGGTAATCAAAAAAATAGGTGGTCTTTGATAAATGAGAAATCAATTATAACTTCCATCGATGTTACCGCTGATAATGTCTTTCTTGCCGATGCCGGGAATTTAGTAGTTCTGCAATACGACAAAAACGGGCAGTTGCAAAGGCAAATAGGGAAAAAGGATAAACAGAAGGGGATTCCCGGATTCATCATTCCCAGCCCCTATTTTGATGTGGCTATCGATCCGGATGGATTTTTATGGGTTGCCAATACGGGTCGGTTATCTCTCGAGAATTATACCAAAGAGGGAAGTTTGCGCACTACATGGGGCGAGCCGGGGATGGACGTAGAAAGATTCTGTGGTTGTTGTAACCCCAGCCATTTTACAATTATGGATGATGGCTCTTTTGTTACGGCTGAGAAGGGCATTGCCCGGGTAAAGGTCTATAACCGCCTCGGACAACTGGCTTCAGTTGTGGCCGGTCCTGATCAATTCACCGTGGGTACAGTTGGATTAGATGTGGCAGTTGATTCAAAAAACCGTATTTATGTCCTCGATCCCAAGCGTGGCCAGGTTCGCATTTTTGAAAAGACAAAAATTTAAATATTTAAGGGACAAAAGTATTTTTACCACGAAGTTCACTCCTAAAGAGACTCCTTTGGAGGAAGAGCGCGATGAATCTTTCTGCATAGAGCAAGGCGCATAGAGCATAGCAAGAGGCGTTGTGAAATTTGCCATGCGCTTTGCCCTTTGCGCTAGGCTACCTACTTCGTGGTGATAAATCAGATTAACAATTTAGAATTATATGGGGCAACTCATGAAAAATAATAGGAATTTCAAAAAAGACCGGCGTGAATTTGTGAAGACTTGTTTGAGGTATGGCCTCGGCGGCGGATTGGTGATAACCGGCGCTATCCTCGGTTTTAGAGAAAAAAATCCGGAAGAGGGTACAAGTGATTGCTCACTAAAAAATCCCTGCCAGGGATGCAGCAAATACACGGGCTGCAGTTTGCCCAAAGCACAGAATGCGAAAACAACTGAAACCAAGACCACAATTTAAATTTGGATGCGAAAAAAATAGACTGGATAACCCCAAAGGGGCAGGCAGGATTTACAGGATATAAAAGATCCTTTTATTCTTTTTAGATTCCGAAACAAGTTCGGAATGACGCTTTGGTCATCCTGAATTTATTTCAGGATCTCATTATTAATAAAAATATCCTGTTAATCCTGCCTGCCCCTTTGGGGTAATCCTGTCCAAAATAATCGTCACGAGGCACAATCATGGCAGAAAATGCTTCTGAAAATAAAATAAAAAGACGTGATTTTTTAAAGTCAGGATTAAATACCCTTGCTACAGTTGGTTTGGGTGGGATAGGCGGTTTGGTTCTGATCCGATCATCCACCGGGGATACTGTCTGGCAGATCGATCCCGACGTATGTGTCCAATGTGAAAGATGTGCCATAAACTGTGTGCTTGCCCATTCGGCAGTAAAATGTGTTCATGCCTATTCCATGTGTGGATATTGTGATTTATGTAGTGGATATCTGGAACCCGGTGCAAAATCGAGAGATACAGGGGCAGAAAGCCAGCTTTGTCCAACAGGGGCAATCAAACGGACCTATATTGAGGATCCCTATTTTGAATATACCATTGATGAAGAATTATGTATCGGTTGTGGAAAATGTGTGAAGGGATGTGGGGCATTTGGAAACGGTTCACTTCATCTGCAGATTCGCCATGATCGCTGTAAGAATTGTAATGAATGCTCTATCGGTCGATCCTGCCCCTCAGGGGCCATCCGCCAGGTACCGGCTTCCTCGGCCTATCTCATGCGGGGTGAAGAAGGTCAGGAACTTAATACAAAATAAAAAATACAAGATACAAAAAGTTAGAAGGCAAAAGGAAAAAAAAAATAACATTCAATATTCATCACGGAACATTCAATGTCCAATTTGTTTTACAAAATCAATTTAAATCAGAGTCAGGAAATCTGTCATGCCGAATTCATTTAGGCATCTGTATTATCAGAATAATTTGAGATCCTGAATCAAGTTCAGGATGACCAATTGGATATTTCAAAAATAATATTCGTGAAATTAGTCAAAATTCGTGTAATTCGTGGAAGTTTTCGCTGCGGCTCTGCGTCGCTGCGTGAAATAAATTGTAACGTTTTACGTCCTCCTGTGGAATGACAATTCAGGTATAAATGAATAAAAACCTACATAAAAAATTAGTTGCATTATTCATCTTATTGATCGTGATATCCAGTTCATTTTCGGTGGTGGAAAGATTCCCTAAACCGGATTTTAAATCAGGCTATGTCCGTCCTATAGCTACCGCACCGCAACCCAGATCCATGGCCCTGGAATATCTTGATGTTGTTATCCTATTGGCAGCAATTTCCCTCGCTTCCTATTTTGCCCTTAAAATGCGATCCCGGAAACATGTGTTTTTATTAATGGTATTTTCCTTGATTTACTTTGGATATTTTCGAGAAGGATGTGTATGCTCCATAGGATCAATCCAGAATGTGGTATATGCTTTATTCAATTCCAGTTATGGAATTCCATTAATAGTGGTAGCATTTTTTGTCATTCCACTAATCTTTACATTATTTTTTGGCAGAACCTTTTGTGCTGCCGTCTGTCCGCTTGGTGCCATTCAGGATGTTGTTGTACTCAAACACACCAATGTACCACGCTGGTTGTCTGAGGTTCTGGGACTTTTTCCTTATATGTATTTGGGATTAGCGGTGTTATTTGCCTCAACGGGTGCCGGATTTATTATTTGTCAATATGATCCTTTTGTGGGATTCTTTCGATTTGGGGCTACATTCAATATGATTGTGCTTGGTGTTTCGCTACTATTATTGGGGACCGTGGTGGCCCGTCCTTATTGCCGGTTTATATGCCCCTATGGCGTTCTACTCAACTGGATGTCCCGCCTTTCGAGAAAACATGTGACGATAACACCAACAGAATGCACCAACTGTCGGTTATGCGAAGAATCCTGTCCCTTTGGTGCCATCGATAAACCGGATCCGGGTGAAATAACGGAGAGTAAAAAATTAAGCATCCGTCGCCTGGTGGTGCTGTTCGCATTGCTTCCAGTGATAGTGATTGGCAGCGGATGGGTGGTATCAGAAATGCATCTCCCCTTGTCCCGGCAACATAATACCGTCTCATTAGCCGAGGAGATTATTCTGGAAAATAGTGGTGAAAGACCTGAAACCACATTAGAAACACGTACCTTTCGTGCCTCCGGCAAACCCATGGACCAATTATTAGCAGAGGCACGGGATATTCAAAAACAATTTCAATTCGGTGGTTGGTTTTTAGGAGGGTTTCTGGGTCTTGTTTTTTCTATTAAATTAGTGAATCTTTCTGTTCGGAGGAGACATAAAGAATATACAGCGAATACAGGAACCTGTTACAGTTGTGCCCGATGTTTTGACTATTGTCCTTTTGAACAGGAAAGAATTATTAATCTCAACAGGGCATCCATTCTTAATGAATTTTGAGTCCGGATAATTTATCTCACGCAGCGACGCGGTGACGCAGCGTATTTAAGATAAGAAATATGAAAAATATATAGTATTCTAAGGAAAAAGGTAAAAGGTAAAGAAAATTGACAATATTCAATATTCAACACGGAACAATCAATTTTTAAATGGTTTGGCAAAATTAAATAAAAAGTAATCGTGATATTTGTCATGCTGAATTTATTTCGGCATCTATATTATAAAAATTCTATTCTTTGCGACTTAGCGCCTTTGCGAGAGTAATTAACTATCGAGTATATCGAAATAATTTTTTTTGAAGTCTAAAAATGAAAAATATGACAGAATCATCTGAATTTACCTACAGCCTGGCCCGGAAAATTGTGCTTGTCACAGCAATCTTTGCACTCATCCTCAGTGTTTTAATGATTGCTAATTATGTCCAGACCAAATCCATTGAACCGCTCAAGAGCGATGTACTCGTTAAAATGATGCTTGAGTTACAAAAGGATCCGGATAATGAAGTATTGAAAGAGCAGATCAGAGCCCTGGATTTACTAGCCCGTAAAGCCTACTTCACTAATCAATGGCAAATTCGTACCGGCGGATTCTTATTGTTTACCTCTCTGGTCATTTTGATTCTCGCCCTAAAATTCTTGAATTCAAAAAAATCAAAGTTTCCTGATCTTGAGGTTCCAACACATCCGGATATGACCTGGGATGAGAAGATTCTTGCCAGGAAGTCTATTATTTACAGCGGGTTAGGGATAATCGTTTTAGCCCTGATCTCTAATCTCCTGACCGTGAGTGGGGTAGGGGAGAAATCTTCTCCTGAAATAGCTTTGCCATCCATAGAGGAACTACGCCAGAATTGGCCCGGATTCAGAGGAGAAAGCGGGCAAGGTATTGCTTACCAGGAGAATGTGCCTACCGAATGGGATGGACCTTCAGGGAAAAATATCCTATGGAAATGGGCCATACCCAAACCCGGCTTTAATTCACCCATTGTCTGGGGAGATAGATTATTCCTGGCCGGTGCAGATAAAGAAGGTCAGGAAGTCTATTGTGTGGATACAAACTCTGGTAAAATTATCTGGATAGAGAAGTTGAATGATATACCGGGTTCCCCGGCAAAAAAACCAAAGGTTACAAAAGATACCGGTTACGCAGCACCGACCATGACCACGGATGGGCAGAGGGTCTTTGTCATATTTGCCACCGGAGATATGGCCTGTCTGAATTTTGAAGGAAAGCGTGTTTGGGTGAAAAATTTAGGCGTCCCCGATAATCATTATGGCCATGCTTCATCTTTGATCAGATATGAAGATTTAATTCTTGTACAATATGACCATAATGAAAGCATGCAGTTATTAGCTTTAAATATTAATAATGGTAATCAGGTGTATAAAACGATAAGGGAAGACCAAATCTCATGGTCCTCACCAATTCTAATTAATACGGGTGAACAATCACAAGTTATATTAAGTACCAACCCGAATGTGATATCATATGATCCTTCAACTGGTCAGGAACTTTGGCGGGTGGAATGTATGTATGGAGAAGTGGCACCATCCCCGGCTTTTGCAGATCAAATGGTATTTGCTGTGAATGAATTTGCCATATTAGCAGCCATAAAATTAGGGGATGAGCCTGCTATTGCCTGGGAGTATGATGAAGAATTGTCAGAAGTTTCCAGTCCCGTCGCGGTCTCTGGCTTTCTTTTTATGGCCTCAAGTTTTGGAGCCGTATCCTGTTTTAACAGTGAAAATGGAGAGCAATATTGGATCCACGAATTCGATAAGGGATTCTATTCCTCACCAATTGTTGTTGGCGACCGCGTCTATTTAATCGATATGTCCGGCACGACGCATATAATTAAAGTAAGTAAAGAATTTGAACTTATAAGTGAAGCGGCCCTTGGTGAAGATGCTATGACCATTCCTGCCTTTATGCCTGGTAGAATTTATATACGTGGTGAAGAGAATCTGTATTGTATAGGAAGTAATGATGGCTGAAATAGAGATTCTCCATAATTTGGTCGGAAATGAAATGAATGCCGAGATAGATAAGATAGTGGCAGAAACCGGAAAGGGTCCCGAATCTGTCATTCCAATTCTGCATCAGATTCAAAAAAAATACAAATACCTCCCCGAATCGGCATTAAAACATGTCTGTCAAATAACAGAAATTACACCGGCATCAATTTCTGGTGTATCTACCTTCTATGCTCAATTCCGCCACCTACCGGTCGGAGAGCATCTCATTCAAATCTGCACGGGCACAGCCTGCCATGTAAAAGGGGCCGAGCTAGTTGCGGATGCTTTCTACCGTGAACTGGATATTCCTAATGGCAAAGATACTGATCCGGACGGACAGTTTACCATTCAACGGGTGGCCTGTCTGGGTTGCTGCACCCTCGCTCCGGTGGTTCAGATTGACGGGCTTACTTATGGACATGCTTCGGCTGATGGGGTTGCCAATATTTTAAATGATTTTTTGTCCCTGGAAAAGAGTCAGTCTTTGGGACAGGTGTTACATAAACCATTTTCAGATGAGGTAGGTGAAATTCGGGTGGGATTGGGTTCTTGTTGTGTCGCCAGCGGGAGTGCTGAAGTTCAACAAGCCCTGGAAGAATCACTTGTTGATACGGGCGTCCATACACAGATTAAACGGGTAGGATGTGTGGGTATGTGTCACCGGGTGCCTTTACTTGAAGTTATAGCTCCCGATAAGGAACCGGTTCTTTATGAAAAGGTTAAGGCCGATGAAGTTAAAAAAATCGTTACACGACACTTTAAACCAGATCGTTTAAGGGATCGCCTATCCAATTCAGCACTTCAGATGATTGAAAATCTGCTCAGCGATGATGACCAGGGAGATTTTACGCGTCATCCGTTGGATACACGTGATCCACATGTAAGTCTTTTTCTTGACCGCCAGGAACATATCGCCACCGAATTTGCCGGCGTGCTCGATCCTCTCGATATGGATGAATACAGCCAAAAGGGTGGCTTCCAGGCCTTAAAAAAAGTTTTATCAGAAGTAGCTCCATCTGAATTAATTGAGCAGGTTAGCGCCAGCGGTTTACGGGGACGTGGTGGTGCCGGTTTCCCCACCGGTAAAAAGTGGTTCATAGCCCACCAAATCAAAGATGACATCAAATATATTATCTGCAATGGAGATGAAGGTGATCCCGGGGCTTTTATGGATCGGATGATTCTTGAATCCTATCCCTTTCGTGTCATAGAAGGAATGATTTTGGCTGCCTATGCTGTTGGTGCCCACGAGGGCTATTTTTATATCAGAGCTGAATATCCCCTCGCCGTTCAACGCATTCAGAATGCCCTGGAAAAATGCGAAGAAAAGGGAATATTGGGAGATAAGATTCTTGACAGTGATTTTTCGCTTAAATTGAAAATTATGCAGGGGGCAGGCGCTTTTGTTTGTGGTGAAGAAACAGCCTTGATCGCTTCCATTGAAGGCAAAAGAGGTATGCCACGTTACCGTCCGCCCTATCCGGTTGAAGAGGGTTTATGGGGACATTCAACCCTGGTGAATAATTGTGAAACCTATGCCACAGTGCCCTGGATAGTCCGAAACGGTGCAAAGACATTTGCCGCCCTTGGTACTAAAGAGAGCAAGGGAACAAAAGTCTTCTCGCTGGCAGGCAAAATAAAACGGGGTGGCTTGATTGAAGTTCCCATGGGGATTACAATCCGAGAAATTGTGGAGGAAATCGGTGGGGGTATAGAAAACGGAAAAGAGTTTAAGGCCGTGCAAATTGGTGGACCTTCGGGTGGATGCGTCCCGGCAGCACTTGCTGATACAAAAGTAGATTATGAAGATTTATATCGGGTTGGGGCGATGATGGGATCCGGTGGTCTTCTGGTGATGGATGATTCTGATTGTATGGTGGATATTGCCCGTTATTTTGTTGATTTTACCTGTAATCAATCCTGTGGAAAATGTACACATTGCCGAATAGGAACCCGTCGCATGCTGGAAATCCTGGAAAGACTATGCCGCGGTGAGGGCAAGAGAGACGATTTGGTAAAACTTGAGGAATTGGCTAAACAGACACAACAGGGAAGTTTATGTGGGCTTGGCAAGACAGCCCCAAATCCGGTTCTTTCCACGCTGACCTATTTTCGTGAGGAATATGAAGCACATCTGGAGGGCAGATGTCCGGCAAAAAGTTGTCAGGCCCTGATCAAATATACGATTAATGACAACTGTATTGGTTGTACGATTTGTGCCCAAAAATGCCCGGTGGATGCCATTCCGGCAATTCCCTATGTAAAACACGAAATCATCCAGGAAGAATGTACGAAATGCGATACGTGTTTACAGGTTTGCCCGCATGATGCCGTGGACATTATATAGTATCGTTAAGCGTAGAGCGTAAAGCGTGGAGAGAAGAGGGAAGACGTAGGGGCGAAGCATTCCAAGCAAAATTTTGTGAATTTTGTCTTGGATCATGTACGGAATGCTTCGTCCTTACGTCACCGTTGGTGAATAAATTTATAATTCGTGCAAATTCGTGTCAGTCTTTGCCTAATCCGGAGAAGACGGATAATTCGTGGATGAAAAAAAATTGATGCACCTAGGAAAAATATTATTAAAATGATCACCCTAACCATAGATAACAAAAAAGTTAAAGCTGCAGAAGGACAAACCGTCCTTCAGGCAGCACAAACGTTGGGTATTGATATCCCCACCATGTGCTACCTGGAAGAATGCGGACCAATTACCTCCTGCATGGTCTGTGTGGTTGAAGATCTGAATTTGGATAAACTTGTACCGGCCTGCTCGGCACCCGCTGTGGATGGCATGCAGATCGAAACTAAAAACAACCGGGTTGAACAGGCCCGTAAAGACACCCTGGATCTTCTACTGAGCGAGCATGTTGGTAATTGTGAAGGACCCTGCCAGAGATCATGTCCGGCGTACATGAATATTCCTTTGATGATAAGACAGATCAAGGAAGAAAACTTTGCCGCTGCTCTAAAAACGGTTAAACAAAACATTGCCTTACCGGCTGTCCTGGGCCGAATTTGTCCGGCACCCTGTGAAAAAGGATGTAATCGCAAATATCATGACGGTACTTTAGGAATTTGCCTCCTAAAACGGTTTGTAGCGGATGTTGATCTTGAAAGTGCCTCACCTTTTATGCCCCTGAAGAAAAATCCAACAGGAAAAAAGGTGGCTATATTCGGGGCGGGTCCGGCGGGATTGGCGGCAGCCTATTACCTGCTTCCCGAGGGACATGAATGCACGGTTTTTGATAATCAGGCTGAGCCGGGTGGATTGTTAAGGTATGGAATTCCGGATGAAAGATATGATAAATCGGTACTCGATGCTGAGATTGACATTATCCGCCAATTAGGAGCAAATTTTCAAATGAATAAGAATTTGGGACAGGATATTTCTTTGGAAGAGGCACAACAGGATTATGATGCTGTTATCCTGGCAACAGGTTCTTCAGAGAAATCCCTACCTGTTTACGATGATTTGGAAAAAACACCTCGTGGTCTTGTTGTAGATAAAAAAACATTTCAAACCAACTTAGCAGATGTGTTTGCTGGTGGAAATATTCTTGCTGAGGGAAAGATGGCTATCCGCTCCCTTGCCCATGGGAAATTTATGGCCGCGTCTGTAAATCAAAAATTCAATGAGGCAACTGTAAATGGGTATGGACGTCGTTTCAATTCTGTTATGGGAAAGTTAATGGAGGGAGAAGGCGAAGAATTTGCCAAACAGGCCGGCGCATTGTTGTCGATTGTTCCTGAAAATAGCAAACAAGGAGGATTCTCATCCAATGAGGCGGTACTCGAGTCGAGTCGTTGCTTTCGATGTGATTGCCGAAAACAGGTCTCCTGCAAATTACGGATGTATTCCGATGAATATAAGGGCAGTCAGTTAAGGTTCAAAACGGGTGTACGGAAAAAATTTCAACTGGATGTCCAGCATGATTTTGTTTTGTATGAAGATGGAAAATGTATAAAATGTGGATTATGTGTAAAAATTACAGAAAATGCTAAAGAAGATTTTGGATTAACTTTTATTGGACGGGGATTTGATGTACGCGTCCAGGTACCGTTGAATAAATCAATGCAGGAGGGTTTGAAGAAGGTTGCCCGGGACTGCATTGAAGCCTGTCCCACGGCTGCCCTGGCAGCGAAAGACAGTTTTGAGGATGCCGGCAATGATAAATAACACTCTACTTTTATGGTTGTTAATAATGCTTACCACCTTTTTCGGATGCGTCTCTGAGAAAGAAGGTCAGATAAAGACAGGTGAGAGTAACACAGCCAGCTGGCCTGTTTTCAGAGGTAGTTCGGGACTTACCGGTACAGCTGAGGGTAACCTTCCTGACCAACCCCAATTGATATGGTCCTTTAAAACAGAATATGAAATAAAATCTTCTCCTGTGGTCGGTTTGGAGATGGTCTTTATTGGTTCAAATGATGGGTTTGTTTACGCCCTGGATCTGGTAACCGGTGCCAAGAAATGGTCTTTTGATACGGAAGATGATGTTGAGGCGGCCCCACTTCTTGTTGATTCGACGATTTATATCGGATCAATTGGGGGATTTTTCTATGCTCTTAATGCATTAAATGGAGAGGTGCTATGGCAATATGAGACGGATGGTCAGATCCATGGATCAGCAAACTGGATCCAATTGCCGGGAAGGAAGGATAAACTGATCCTTGTTGGAAGTTATGATAACCTGATGTATGGGTTTGAATCCAGGTCTGGAAAATTGAAGTGGACCTATGAAACGGAATATTATATCAATGGATCACCGGCCATAGATGGGCAAAGAGCAATTTTTGGCGGATGTGATGAAGTTATCCACATTATCTCGGTAAGTGATGGTAAAAAAATAGGGGAGGTGCCGGCCGGTGCCTATATTGCGGGCTCGGCTGCTTTGTATGAGGGTAAAGCTTACATCGGGCATTATGGAGATAAATTGATCTGCATCGACTTGTCTGCCCAAAAAATCCTGTGGGAATATGAAGATCAAAAAAAAGGAGCAGCCTTTTTCTCGTCTCCTGCGGTTAACCAGGATGTGGTGATCATTGGTTCGCGGGACCATTCTCTCCACTGTGTGGATAGGCAAAGCGGAGAAAGAAAGTGGCGATTTCAAACACGGGGTGATGTAGATAGTTCACCGGTTATTTGCAATGATCGGGTGGTGATTGGCTCTAACGATGGACGAATTTATATATTAGATTTAAAAGATGGATCGGTAATGTGGTCCTATGAAATTGGGGCGGCTATAACCGGTTCTCCTGCTGTTACAGACGGAAAAATAATAATCGGTGCCGATGATGGCAGGGTATATGCATTTGGAGATTCTAAATGAAAATAGTACATATTATTCCGGGATCAGGTGGTACTTTTTATTGTCAAAATTGCATGCGCGATAATGAATTGATAAAAACCCTCAAGGAGTTGGGGAATGATGTCATCATGGTTCCGCTTTACCTCCCTCTGAGTGTTGAAACCACTGGGATTATGGGCGATACACCGGTTTTCTTTGGTGCTATCAATATTTATCTAAAAGAGATTCTTCCATTTTACCGTAAAGCACCCATGTGGCTTGAGAGAATTCTAGATTCCACACCCTTGTTGAAGATGGCTGCAAAAAAGGCCGGGTCAACCCGGGCATCCGGACTTGAGGAAATGACCTTATCCATGCTTGATGGAGAAAAGGGAAGACAGGCTACAGAATTGGATCATCTGATCGAATTTCTTAAAAAAGAGATTAAACCGGATGTTGTACATCTTTCAAATGCACTTTTGTTGGGTATGGCCAAACGGCTTAAAAATGATCTGAATATACCGGTTGTCTGTTCACTGCAGGATGAAAATGAATGGATCGATCCCATGCGGGAAAACTATCGGGATCAGGTTTGGAACAAAATGTCTGAACGCTCAGAGGATGTGGACATGTTCATTGCGGCCAGTCATTATTTTGCTGAAAAATCCCAGGAACAGATGAAAATTCCAGCAGATAAAATCCAGGTGGTTTACGGTGGTATAGATCTGGAGAGATATAAACAGTCTCCCTTGAATTTTGACCCACCTGTAATTGGATACTTATGTCGGATGTCTGAATATTTTGGTCTTGGTATTATCGTTGACGCCTTTATCAGATTAAAGAAAGATCCAAAGTATAAAAACGTGCAATTATATTTGATGGGTGGTTATACGGGAGATGATAAATTATTTGTAAAAAAAATGCTGAAGAATTTAAAAGCCAATAAAATTCTCAATGATGTCACTGTATTTGACAGTTTTGATTTGGAAAATCGACTGGAATTTCTTTCATCCCTATCATTACTTTCGGTTCCAGTTCCCGGAGGCGAAGCCTTTGGTGCTTACCAGGTTGAAGCCTTAGCCACCGGCGTTCCAATTGTTCAACCCAATGTGGGTGGGTATCCTGAATTTATTGAAGCTACCGGAGGAGGCATCATATATGAACCCAATGATCCTGAGCACCTGGCCCGGGCCATTTCATCTTTGCTGGATGATCCTGAGCGTGTTCGTACAATGGGAAAGCAGGGCCGTGAAATTGTTTTCGAGAAATATTCCATGAATAACATGGCCACAAATATTTTAGATGTGTATAATAAAGTGGTTAAGAGGCAATAGCACGCGGATGACACGGATGACACAGATCTTCACGGATTTTTTTATAAACTATTTTTTTAATCGTGCTGTTTTGCCTCAGATCTTCAGATATATGATTATTTAAAAAATATATATATAAATTCTTTTAATCCGTGGAGATCTGTGTCATCCATGTTATCCGTGTGCTATTTCCGTGTGCTATAAAATCTTGTCCTCTCAATTAACAAGAAAGGAAGACCAATGAATAATCATATCATCCTTAATATCATCTTTTTATTTTCCTTTCTCACTTTAGCATTACTTGCTCAGAATATGCATCTTTCTGGTGATGAAAATTGGCCTGGTTTTCGCGGTGATTTTGCTTCGGGTATCGCAGAAAATGCTTCTCCTCCAACTTCCTGGAATCTTGAAAAGTCAGAAAACATCACGTGGAAAACCGAGGTTCCTGGTTTAGGATTTTCCAGCCCTGTAATCTGGGGGGATCGGCTATTTCTAACCACAGCCATAAGTGGTCTTGATGATCCAGAATTAAAAGTGGGTCTATATGGCAGTATCGATCCGGTTGAAGATGAAACCGTGCATACCTGGAAAGTATTGTGTTATAATAAAAATACAGGGGAGTCTGATTTGGGAACAAACATCCTGTACCGGAATTCCCAAAGTGAAACGACATCCAAAATCCACCCATGCTAATTCGAGTATTGCCACCGATGGTGTTCATGTGGTTGCCTTTTTTGGATCCGAAGGTCTCTACTGCTATGATATAAATGGAAAATTACTTTGGAAAAAAGACTTAGGGATCCTCGATTCCGGTTTTTTTGTCGCGCCGGAGGCACAGTGGGGTTTTGCCAGCTCACCAATAATCCATAAAGACAGGGTTATTGTTCAATGTGATGTTCAGAAAAATTCATTTATCGCAAGTTTCGAGGCGAAATCAGGAAAAGAAATCTGGCGGACAGCAAGAGAGGAAGTCCCCACCTGGAGCACCCCAACGATATATTTTTTTGATAACATTACCCACATAGCCGTGAATGGATATAAACATATTGGCGGTTATGACTTTGAGACGGGTAAAGAAATTTGGCGAATGCAAGGAGGCGGTGATATTCCTGTGCCAACCCCGGTTCTTGCTCACAATCTTATCTTTATAAATAATGCCCATGGAAAGATGTCGCCTATCTATGCTATTAAGACAAGTGCCAAAGGAGATATTTCCCTAAGGGATGATCAAAGATCAAACGAATATATTGCCTGGAGCATCAATAGAGGCGGATCTTATATGTTGACGTCCCTCGTTTATGGAGATTATCTATATAATTGTCGGATGAATGGCTCTTTGCGTTGTTTTAATTCAAAAACCGGAGAAGAAATCTATAAAGATAGATTGAAGGGAAGTGCCTTTAGTGCTTCTCCTGTTGCTGCTGATGGAAGGATTTATTTTTCTGGCGAAGAAGGAAAAATCCATGTTGTTCAAGCAGGAATGGAATTTAAATTATTGGCGGTTAATGATATGCAGGATATTTGTATGGCCACCCCGGCTATCTCCGGTGATAAGATTTATTTTCGAACTCAAAAATATCTGATTGCTGTATCAGAAAAATAGCCCACGGATGATACGGATAACGCGGATCTCCAAGGATTAAAAGAATTTTTATATTTTTTAAATTATCACTCTTCTTAAATCATGAGGTAAAACAGCAAGATCAAAAAAATATAATAATTAAAAAATCCGTGAAAATCCGTGTCATCCGCGTGCTATTATATATATAGGAGTAAATCGTGCTGTTAGAACTTAAAAACATCTCAAAATCATATGAATCACCATCAGGGTCAGAGTCACGGGTTGTGCTTGATGATCTCTCCTTGAAGGTTACCCAGGGCGAATCTATTGCCATTATTGGGCCATCAGGATCAGGAAAAAGCACGTTGTTAAATATCATCGGAAGTCTTGACCAGCCCTCTGATTCGGTGAAGTAGTATGCGATGGCCAGAAATTGGCCGACCTCAATGAAACAGAGTTAGCCGCCTTTCGAAATAAAAAAATCGGATTTGTCTTTCAACTGCACCATCTTTTACCTCAATGCACAGTACTGGAAAATGTACTTATTCCGACACTTGCTTTTAAATCAAATGCTCCCTTGGAGCTCAGCGAAGCTAAGGGCCAACAACCTACTGGAAAAAGGTTGGATTGGGTGGATCATGTGACCATCGCCCTGATCAATTATCAGGTGGGGAGCAACAGCGTGTGGCTGTCGTGAGAGCACTGATCAACAAACCACAACTCATCCTTGCCGATGAACCGACAGGATCTCTTGATCAAACAGCGGCGGATAATTTAGGGGAGTTGCTGGTCTCGCTGAACAAGGAGGAAAATGTGACACTCGTCGTTGTAACACATTCCTCAAAATTGGCGGAACATATGGATAAAACATATAATTTAGTGGAAGGCAGATTGGAATTATAGATATTATGGCGCTGCGTAAATTGATCTTAAATAACCTGGTATTTTACCGACGTACCAACATCGGTACCTTGCTGGGAATCACTCTTGCAACTGCAATCCTTGTAGGTGCCCTCATAGTGGGAGATTCCGTTCGTTATAGTCTGCTAGGCTTGGTCTCAGAGCGGTTGGGTAAAACTGAATTTGCGCTGGATCTGGGGGACCAATATTTTAGAAATCAATTAGCTGATGATCTGGAACAAAACCTGAAAACCACGGTTGCTCCCATCCTGAGAACACGGGGGATGGCCATTACACCCGGGAAGTCCCGGAACGCCAGACCGGTTCAGATCGTCGGTGTAGATGAACGCTTTGAAGATATTGGAAATACACCGCCTTCACTTTATCACCTTCAGGAAAATGAGGTGATAATAAATGAACAACTTGCCTCGAAACTGGGTCTTAAGGCAGGAGATTCATTTCTGTTACGTCTCTTGAAAATCGAATATCTTTCTACAGATGCACCTTTTTCCCGCGATTCAGATCTATCCATTGCCACCCGTGTTCAAATTAAAGCAATTGCCTCAAAATCAGATTTTGGCCATTTTAATTTAAAATCACACCAGATTGTGCCCAATACTGTCTTTGTATCACTCTCTTATCTTAATAGTTTGATGGAAATTAATGACCGGGCTAATATTTTGCTCATTGCAGCCAGGCAAGAAAAGACGATACAACAGGAAGAATTAGAACTGGCCCTGGAAAAGGTGTGGACGCTTGAGGATATTGGACTGCACCTTGAATTATTGGATGATCCTTCTCTCATCGAAATGAAAAGTGAACGCATATTTATCCAATCTGACATCTCAGATAAAATCCATAAAATTGACAACCAGATAGTACCTGTTTTTACCTATTTTGTAAATGAAATTAGTAACGATAAGAAAAATACCCCCTATTCATTTGTTTCTGCGCCTGGAAGTCCCTTGGTCCCTAAAGAAATGAAAGATGATGAAATAATTGTGAATTCCTGGCTGGCCGCCGATTTGGGTATCAAAAAGGGTGATCGGATTAAATTAAAGTACTATATCATCGGCTCCAATCGAAGTCTCACCGAAAAGGAGTCACTCTTTAAGGTAAGAACTATTGTACCCATCTCAGGTATTTATGCAGATCAGAATTTAATGCCCGACTTTCCAGGATTGGCAGGAGAGGAAAATTGCCGGGATTGGGATCCTGGTATTCCGGTGGATCTGGATAAAATCCGGAAAAAAGATGAGGCTTACTGGGATGTTTATCGGGGAATACCAAAAGCCTTTATCACTATAAGGGCAGCTCAAAATTTGTGGCAAAACCGTTTTGGGGATCTGACAGCAATTAGATTTACACGTGATGATATCTCAAATCTTAAAGGAGAATTAAGAAATGCTCTTAATCCGAAGAACTATGGTTTTGTTTTTCTATCCCTTAAACAAGAAGGAATAAGAGCGAGTCAGGAATCAGTAGATTTTGCTGAATTGTTCCTCGGGCTGAGTTTCTTTGTGATGATCGCGGCATTATTATTGACTTCCTTACTGTTTATCCTCACAATCGAACAGCGAACAAGAGAGATCGGTTTATATTTTGCACTTGGATTTATGCAGAAACAGGTGCGTCGTATTCTTCTTTATGAATATGGTCTTCTTGCCATTTTTGGGGGGGTGATAGGATCGTTCCTTGGGATCACCTATAACCAAATCATTATCATGGCGCTTAGATCTGTTTGGAAAGGTGCTGTTGGAACCTCAGCCCTTACAACGCATATTGAATCAGGCACTATTATTACAGGCGCTGTCGCAGGGATCCTGGTAGCTTTTCTAACTATGATAATAATGATCAGGAACCGGTCAAAAAGATCGGTGAGCAGTTTGCAGGCCGGTCTGAGCAAAGTGGGATCTGCCACACAAAAAAAATGGCTATCCAGATATAATTTACTTTTTGCCCTGGGGACATTAATCTCAGCCCTGTTTTTAATTATTTACACTGGCCCCGGTCAGGGAAAGGATGCGGCAGGTGCCTTTTTTGGATCAGGTTTTTTGGTTCTTATGTCAGGTCTTGCCTTTACATCCTATTTCTTCGATTGGATACAAAAAAAATCAATTGCAACAAAGATTTCCCTATTAAAGATTAGCCGGGAGAATATGACCCGCCAAAAGGGGCGTAGTCTCTTGATTGTCGGTCTCCTTGCCAGTGGATTATTTATCATCTTCACGGTAGGTGCGAACCGGCATGGCAAGATTCAGGATCCATATCAAAGGTCTGCCGGGACAGGAGGCTTTGCCTTGATTGGGCAGACAGAAATGCCAGTATTATATGATTTAAATACCGAGAATGACTTTTATGGTTTGGGGGACCTATCAAGGGCGTCTGTCGAATTTCTCTCCTTCCGGGTAAAAGAAGGTGATGATGCCAGTTGTTTAAATCTGAATCGGGTTTCAGCGCCTCAACTTATAGGTTTTGATCCAGATGAACTCAATCGAAGAGGGGCATTTACCTTCGCTTCGCTTTCAGACGGTGTGGAGGTTGAGAATCCTTGGCAGGTTCTTCATGCAGATATAGGGGGTGATATTATACCCGGTATAGCTGATGAGACTGTAATAATATGGGGTTTAGGGAAATCCGTTGGTGACACCATTACCTATCATGATGAAAAAGGCAAGAAATTTTATGTCAAGTTGATGGCGGGCCTGGCAAACTCCATTTTCCAAGGCAATGTTCTTATCTCTGAAAAAAATCTGATGGAGAAATATCCCTCCATAAGCGGACACCGCATGTTTCTTATTGATGTACCTCAGGAGTCGGCAGATTCTCTTTCTCAAAGATTGTCCTGGGGGTTGCAGGATTTAGGTATAAGCATCGCCTCAACTTCATCACGACTGGATGCTTTTAACCAGGTGGAAAATACCTATCTTTCAATTTTTTTAATTTTGGGAGGTCTGGGTCTTATTCTTGGAACCATAGGTTTGGGTGTTGTCGTGGCGCGAAATGTTCTGGAAAGACGTGGTGAGCTTGCCTTGCTAAAGGCAGTCGGATTTGGATCCGGCAAAATTCAGAAATTAATTCTTTCTGAGCATATCTATCTTTTGTTTATTGGCTCGTTCTGTGGCTTATTTGCCTCACTTATAGCCTGTCCTTCCTGCTTTGTTAAGACCAGGTACAGCAGTGCCGTATTTGACCATTCTTTTATTATTCCTGACAATTGTCGGGAGTGGAATCCTGTGGACTTACATTGCTGTTAAATTTGCCACTCGGGGCGATTTATTGCCTGCTCTACGCAATGAATAGGAGGTAATAGAACACGGATGACACAGATAACACGGATTCTCACGGATATTTTTAATATTATATTATTTTGATCTTGCTGTTTTACCTCAGGATTTCAGATAAGTGATTATTTAAAAAGTATAAAAAATTCTTTCAATCCGTGGAGATCAGCGTTATCCGTGTCATCCGCGTGCTATCGTAACAATTACCAATTTCCTTAAATGCATTTTTTATTTATTTTTCTACCCCATATCAATATTTTTATTAGATTATTTTTATATTTTGTTTATACATTTAATATAATCGTTAATAATTCGTGGATAAAAATCCGGGTACAGGTTGAGAAAACCATCAAAACTTTCATTCCTTGTCTTGATTCCCCTTAGTCTGGCAATATTATATTTATTGCCGGGGTCGTTCAATGAAGTAATTTTGAAAGCAGAGATATCATTGTATCAATGGATTTTACCTGCTGCGCCTCTTTCTGATGACATTGTTATTATCACGATTGGTGATGAGGATGTCCGCTTATTAGATGGCTGGCCCATTTCACGGGATTATTATAGCTATGCCATTTATGCAGCAAATCTAAGTGGTGCAAAAGCCATCGGTCTGGATATATTTTTCTCCGGTCCTGATAAACGCTATCCTCGTTATGATTCTACCATGGCTGATTTTCTCACTTCATCTGGAAACGTCGTATTGCCCATGTTTTTCTCTGAACTGAAAAACGAGAACTCTGAAATAGTTGGAATAGATCCCCATAATTCCATATCGATTATAAGCAAATCTGCGGCCGCAAATGGATTTAGTAACCTCGGGTCGGATGCGGTTATTTATCAACTTCCTTTATCGGTAAATTCATCTGAAGGAACACAGTATTCTTTTGCTACAGCATTGGCCAGGATATTTAATGAACCTGCCCGTTCCGGCAATGATGCTGATGCAAATAACCTTAAGGCCATAAATGAGGATGTTATCAACCATACCGGTTCCCTCTATATAAACTATCCTGATTTTGAAGATATCGAACAGCGATATAGTTTTGTGAACTTTTTACAAATCTTCCGGAATGAGCCGGAAAAGTTAGATTTTGAAGACAAAATAGTGGTCATTATTAATTCAGTAACCGGTGTGGCTCAGATTAAAAGTACCCCGCTCAAGGACCAGGTACCCGCTTCGTTCATACACATCGCCGCTCTGAATAATCTAATAAAACATAATTGGCTGAATGTACTTCATCCCCTCTTGGGATTGATTATTATCTTTGTTTTAGGATTATTTTGTTTTATTAGGTGGCGGATTAATCTTGCCGGAATGCCAATTAACATCAACTACCTGATATGTATTGGGTATGCTATTTGTGCCCTGGGGGCAGCGCTCCTGTTTAACCTTCTTTTTCCACTCATCTATCCACTGGTAACCATGATTATTGCCGGGATCATGGCAAAAGTGGCTGCAGCGAAGGAAAATCTTTTGGAAAGTGGCCTGTTTACCTCAGAATTGGACCGGCAACTGAATGAAAAAGAAAATCAACTAGAGTCAACACGTGATGAGTTGAAAGAACTTCATAGCAAATTATTCCAGGAGAAAGAATTATCAGAGAAAAACAAGGAGGAGATTGAACAGCAAAAACAATCCATTGCCGATCTGGAGAAGGAGCTTGCTGATCTGCAAACCTACCGCAATCCTATAAAAAGACCTGAGCAGGTTGATGATGAGGGAATGATCTATGCGAAAACAAGCATCATGAAAGAGGTGATGGAATTGGTGGCAAAAGTTAGCACGGATGATATTCCCGTTTTGATTACCGGAGAAACCGGAACAGGAAAAGAGGTGATTGCACAAATTATTCATAAGCGCAGTAAACGAAATTCGGCACCCTTTGTGGCGGTTAATTGTGGCGCCTTGCCCGAGACCCTTCTGGAGAGTGAGTTGTTTGGTCATGAGCGCGGCAGTTTTACCGGGGCAACCTCCTTAAGAAAAGGACGGTTTGAGTTGGCTGAGGGGGGAACCGTCTTTCTCGATGAGGTGACCGAAACCAGCCCGGCCTTTCAATCCCGTCTGCTGCGGATCCTGCAGGAATCGAAATTTGAGCGTGTTGGTGGGCAAAAAGAAATACACTCAGATGTTCGGATTATTGCAGCAACAAATAAAAATATCCAGCATTTAATTGATAAAGAAGAATTTCGATCAGATCTGTTTTACAGACTTAATGGATTTCCTATTAACGTACCGCCACTCCGAGAACGAATAGAAGATATTGGTCTTTTGGCAGATCATTTTATAAAAAAGCATGGTTATAAAGATATTTCCGGATTTTCAAGTCAGGCAATAAAGGTATTAAATGTCTATTCCTGGCCAGGAAACGTTAGAGAGTTGGAAAACTGTATCCGAAGAGCGGCCATTCTTGCTCAGAGTGAAGGACGAAGCATGATTCAGGAGGATGATTTACCCGAGGATATTAAAAAGGCGCAGGAGACCGATCGGTTACAAATGGTGCATAAACCTTTGGAAGACCAGATTCTTGATTTGATGCGCACATTTAAATTCTCACGTTCAGCGGTAACCCAGACGGCAAATCTTCTCGGTAATCGTGACCGAGGAACCATAACAGAATATGTTAAAGGGATTTGTTTCCGGCAGATCGTTGAATCTGAGTTAAATATTGCAGAAGCGATAAATACAATTGCTGGTTCAGCCGATGAGATTCTTTTAGAAAATATCCAACAGAAAATAAAAGATTATTTAACCAATCTTAAAAACTACAGCGGACTTCCTGCGCAGGCAGATATTCCCGCTAATGAGCAGGCGCCGCCCTATCGTGGATTACCTAAAAAATTTGACCCGTTTCTTGATCAGATTCTTGCTAATTTGCCGCTATTGCTCGAGCAAATATAAGATTTTTCTTCTTTTGTAGTATTGGCAGACATATCTCGTAGGGGCGAACTAGTCGAAGATTCTGTTATACGGTGTGTGTTCGCCGTCGTGTTTTAATTTCAAATATCCAAATCCCAATGTCAATTGAATGTCCAATTCCAAAGTCACAAGATGAGAATAGATAGTTGATATTGAGGCATTGGGGTTTGATTTGTCATTCGGATTTTGATATTGGACATTTTATCGTTGCTTTAATTAATTACAAGTATTTGGCAAGATTATTGCGTGTTAATTTAATGTCAAATGTCCAAATCCCAATTCCAAAGTCACAAGATGAGAATAGATAGTTGATATTGAGGCATTGGGATTTGATTTGTCATTCGGATTTTGATATTGGACATTTTATCGTTGCTTTAATTAATTACAAGTATTTGGCAAGATTATTGCATGTCAATTTAATGTCAAATGTCCAAATCCCAATTCCAAAGTCACAAGATGAGAATAGATAGTTGATATTGAGGCATTGGGATTTGATTTGTCATTCGGATTTTGATATTGGACATTTTATCGTTGCTTTAATTAATTACAAGTATTTGGCAAGATTATTGCATGTTAATTTAATGTCAAATGTCCAAATCCCAATGCCAATTGAATGTCCAAGTTCCAATGTCAGAATCAGGAGATAATTTGAAATATGATTTGGAGGAGCGTACTGCTGTCTTTGGTGAAAAAATAATTGAGTTTGTAAAATCTCTGCAGCGGAATCCAGTAAATAATTCACTCATTAGTCAAGTTGTAAGATCCGGGACGAGTGTTGGAGCAAATTACATGGAGGCTGATGCCGCTAATACTAAGAAGGATTTTATATATCGAATTAGTCTGTGCAGAAAAGAAAGTAAAGAGACAAGGCATTGGCTACGAATGATTGCCAAGGCAAATCCAACATTTTTGATTGAGACTCGATTTTTGTGGAAAGAAGCACACGAGTTAACTTTGATATTTTCATCCATTATAAATCATAAAAAATAAAAGAATAATTGAACATATTTATATAGTGACAAATGTCCAAATTCAAATGCCATAAATTGGAATATAGTGTTTGGATTTGAGTCATTGGAGTTTGATTTGTCATTTTGGTTTTGATCATTGGACATTTCTGTTAAAGCCTGATTTTCCGCGGAAAATTTCCGCACTTCTCCTCATTTCCCCATAATTCCTCATATGCATAGGTATTCATAAAGCCTTTTAAAACAATGCCTTAGGCTATGTGTTATTCTCGTTGAATCTTTGGCATCCATCTTGCCTTATCTCTCACAACAAACATATAATTTTTAACCAATCGGAGGGAACAATGAAAACAATTATAAACCTAACACTTATACTTGTCATGGTCTTATCTATACACCTTTATGGACAAAATGAAATTAAGTCTACGGGCATCGGATTTCGATTCTCCTATTATGATGGCGGGCCGCATTCAGCCAGTTTCGAGCGTGTTGGCTATACCCGAATTAATGCTGAATCGAGCGGAGGTGCTGGTGCTATCTTTTTTGTTTTTTCCAGATTTTCAGACCGCCTATCAGTAGAATTTTCAGTAGGTGGCCTGGCGCGTTTTATGGCGGACCATAAATGGCATATGGAAGAGGATGTTGAGGTCTTTGCAGCGGTACCCTTATTAGCCGGAGTACGTGTTGATCTTTTACCGGTAACATCACAAAGTATAATAAAGCCTTATGTGGGTGGCGGCCTGGGTACCTATATCTTGTCCGATATTCATGTAACGCATGAGTATGGGGTTGAAAAAGGAACGGTTAATACGAATCTCTCGCCTGGTGGATATGGCGCAGCCGGTTTAAATATCCACTTTTCACCCAGCGTTGCTCTCAATATTGAGGCCAAATACCATATGGTTGACTTTGATGCTGACCATAACCGTAGTGGCGTAGAGGTTGGCATGGGGATGGTCTTTTTTTGGGGTTCCTATACACCAGCAAGCCGAAATGTTGCCCTAAACATAATGGATTGAAACGTAATTTAGAGGAGATAAAGTAATGAAAATTAGAGTCATAGTCTTGCTGTTTTTTATGTGCGCGCTAGTAGCAGCAAAGGAAGATAAAATCGCCACATTGTCAGGCTTTGTTTATGATGCAACCAATGGTGAAGCCTTAATTGGTGCCAATATCTATCTACAAAATACAACGATAGGTGGTAGCACAAACCTGAGTGGTTATTATGTGATACCGGAAATTCCCGTTGGCAATCATCTTGTCCTTTGTGATTATATGGGGTATGAACAATTTAGAAAAGAGATAACTATTACAAACGGAGAAGATATTAAACTCACTATATTTCTTAATCAAAATATGTTGGAAACAGAAGTTATTGTTGTCAATGCAGATTCTCAGCGGACGATTGAACGACTTTATGATAAATCGATCTCAACCGTCCAATTATCTCCGCAACAGATCAGAAGTGTCCCACAGGTAGCAGAAGCTGATCTGCTACGTACCTTACAGACTTTGCCTGGCGTTGTACCCCTATCAGATTTTTCCTCGGCACTTTATATCCGCGGGGGCACACCGGACCAAAACTTATATCTGCTTGATGGAACTGATGTTTATAATCCGGAGCATATGTTTGGTCTCTTCTCAACCTTTAACTCCGATGCAATCAAACATGTGGAATTATCAAAAGGTGGCTTTGGGGCAGACTATGGGGGACGTCTAACTTCTGTTCTGGATATCACTAATCTCGATGGCAATCGCGAAGAATTTGAAGGTACGGCAAATATCAGTGTCCTATCACTTAAAACGACCCTGCAAATGCCCATTGGCAATATCGGGTCCTTATCAGGCTCGATCCGGCGTACCTATTTTGACAAAACCATTGCGCCCTATCTCGATGATGTCCCCGATTATTATTTCTACGATGGAAGTATAAAGGCATACTTTGATCTTGATAAAAACAATAAACTGACCATTAGCGGGTATGGCGGTGATGATTTTCTGGATTTAATCCTAAACAATGAATCTACAGATCAGGAAGGATTTCAATATGATTGGGGCAACAGGACCGGTAGTGTGCGCTGGACACATGTGTTCTCACCGCGGCTTTTTTCAAATTTTTGGGTAACCTATAGTACCTTTAATTCCGATTTCGGTTTTGATCTGCTGAAGGTCAGCGAAAAAAATACAGTCAATGATCTGACCGTTAAGGGTAAAATGGAGTATCATATAACGGATAATTTTAGCAGCCGCTTTGGCTTTGAGCATAAGTCCCTGGAACTTGACTATATCTTTAATGACGCCGGTATGATTATCGATATCCAGGAAAAGGGCTTTCAGAGTGCTCTCTATGGTGTTCTAAACTGGAAACCAAATCCTGATTGGGATTTCGAGCTAGGTACGCGTTTTAACTATTTTCAAATGGAGACATCATCTCAGGATTGGGCACCACGTTTTTCTGTCAAATATCGTCTCACAGAAACAATTGTATTGCGTGGAGCAGCGGGACGTTACTACCAATACCTGCACCGAATCCCCCGCTTCTTTATTTCAGATATCTGGACAGTGTCCGGCAAATATCAGGATCGGGCGCGTTCGGATCATTTCCAACTTGGCTACCAACAGGAGATTTCGCGATGATTATGAATTTGAGGTTGATGGTTACTACAAAGATTACCAAAATATTTATTCGTTTAATCAGAATGTGGGTGCGGAAATTGTCGCAGATGATCACCATGCCGATGGACGGCCCATTTTTAATACCATGAATCATGTTTTCAATCGTGGTGATGGTAAAACCTATGGTTTTGAAGTACTTCTGCGCAAGGACCGGGGGCGTCTGCGTGGCTGGTTGGGATATTCCTATTCGCATACGGAATACAGAATTGACCGGATAAATCAGGACCGTTGGTTTATGCCCCGGCATGACCGCACCTCAACGATCAATGCCATGGGTAACTATGATCTGATAGAAGGCAAAAATAAATTGATCCTGGGAACGAATTTTGTTTATTCTACCGGGCAGCCATTGACGGAACCGGGTTCAGCCTATTTAACCGGTTCGGGTCCTTTTGATTCTCAGAAAGATGTGCATTATGCACCAACAAAGATTAATAATATCCGCTTGCCCGATTATGTACGCATGGATCTTTCTTTATCCTATCAGATTCAGTATGCGGGTTGGATGATGGCCCCCTATCTGCAGATATACAATATCGGTAATCGGGGTAATGTATGGTTTATCAGTTATGGCTATGAAGAGGGAAAACCAGAGATCGAGGAACAATACATGCTGCCGTTTTTACCGACGGTTGGGGTAAATTTTACATTTTAACCTCCCCCATCATCCCCCTCCTTACTAAGGAGGGAACGAGGGGGTGGTAATTTACATATTAAAATCCTTGAACGGTTAACAATGAAAAAACTAAAGATAAACACAAAGTTCACTAAGAATCCACAAAGATCTCAAAGAAATATTTAAAAATTTATAAAAACTTTGTGTGCTTTGAGTCTACTTTGTGTCCTTTGTGTTTAAAAAGGATGATACACAAAACGGAGAAAAGAATGATGAAAGCAATAATTATAGTTGGATTACTGGGTATAATACTTCTCTTAGGCTCATGTGGGGATGCGACGGTGGAGCCGGCCAATGTAAGTTATGAACCGAGGATTGTTATTGAGGGATACCTGGAAGCCGGGAAGAATATAGAAAAAATTCAGATCAGCCGAAACTTTCCTCTCAATGCAGACTTATCTAAAATTGGGTTACTTCCTGATCCGGAGAAAACGATCGTTCAGGTAACGGATCTGGAAACTGATCACATCTATAATCTCACATTTAAGGTAGATAATCACAAAGATCTCAATAGTATCTATTGGACCTATGAAGGATCAGATTTTATCGTCCGGGAAGGAAAGAGCTATCAACTCGATGTCTGGACAGAGATGGATAATAAGAAACTTCATGCGAATGCGGTTACCCAGGTTCCCAATGAAGGATTTGAAATAGTTTCGATTAATCATAATACACTAAAATATCGTGAACGTGATATCCATGATGTACTAAAAGAATTTCAATTACAGATCAACCGTTCTGAAGGATGCCGGCAATATACGGCTGCCATCCAGGCAATGAATCCCAGTTTGGAAACCTTTATCTATGATAATCCGTATCAGGATACAAAGCCTGAGGATGTGGATATGGAAGATGATGCCTTATCCTATGAATTATTCCATCATATGCCCGAATTCAGATGGAGTCTCGCAGATGGATTTACCCTGGTATACATTTAATTTTTATGATCGCTACCGCATCATCGTTTATGCAGCGGATGATAATTATAAAGATTTTTTTATGACCTATAGCAGGTGATGGAGATGGATGGTAATTTTCATGAGGCTAAATTTAACATTGATGGTGATGGGATTGGTGTGTTTGGATCGGTGATCGCCGATACGGTTTATGTTGACGTGGTTACAGTAGAGAGTGGAGAGTAGAGCGTGGAGAGAAAAGAGAAGAGTGAGGAGAGAGGAGATGTAGAGACGGGCCGGTGGGCCGTCTTACAAAATAAAATGAATATCCAATTTCGAATAGGAGATAGGTCATTTGTAGAAAGTAAAGCGTGGAAAGTTAAGAGTTTAGAGTAATAAATTTAATAAAACTCTGTGTCCTTTGTGGTAAAAACAATGATGGGATGACAATAAATGAGAACGTTTTTTTGTCCCTTATTTCTCTGCGTCGCTGCGAGAGAATACACATTTGAGCGTGAAGCAAAATGATGGATTAAATAATAATCGGGTTTGATGAAATGGCAATAACTATTATATTAAACTTTTAAAAACATTAGATAACTTTTGACGAATGAATCGAAAAATTCTAAATATTATATTCCTCTTAACGATATTGGTTTCCCAATCATTTTCCCAGGGAATGACCAGATCCAATGGTATTGGCTTTAGGGGAAATTTCTGGAATATTACCGGCCGGCCCATGAAGATCAATGTCAGTGCTGCTGACCAATCCGCCAATGTCGACATTAGCGGGGCTGGTGGAACCCTCTACTTTTTTTCGCGGATTCATAATAATCTTTTCTTTGATTTTACATTTGAAGCAGTAGCCTCTGTCCAGACTGTTTCCCGGAACGATATATCAATGAATGATTCAACCCATGTCAATATTGTCATCCCCATCTTATTAGGTGTACATTATGATTTATTACCTTCCCGGCTTAGCTCGAGCTTTCAACCTTATGTTTCAGCCGGTCTGGGACCCTATTGGGCACAGAAAGGACAGGGAAATCTGCAGACAGATGAGCCCGATGTGGAGGGATCTTTTGAAGCGGAATTTCTTTTTGGTGGTTATGCTGGGCTTGGTACTAATATTCTAATCACCGATTGGTTGGCCCTGAACATGGATCTGAAATATCATCTGGTGGACTTTGATGTCAATCAAAAATATAGCGGTATCGATTTTGGATTGGGTCTTAGTTTTATGTGGGGTACAAAGCGGGAAATGTTCCAACTGCAGGATATAAAAGTCGTCGTACAGGATATTTATCCCGCCTATTATCAATTCTATAATACCTATCCCCTTGCCCTGGTGACGGTTAAAAATATTGCCCCCTATCCCATTGAAGTAAATGTTCGCAGCAAAGTGGATTTCTATTCGGAACGACCTGCCGAAAGTGGATTTGTTGAGATTCCCACGGGAGATGTCGCCGATATCCCGGTTTATGCCGTATTTGGTTCGCTTCTATTGCAGGCCGGTGACAATAAACCAGCCATCCTGGATATTGAAATCGAAGGCCGGGCAGGGCAGACAGAGAAAAAAGATTACAGTGCCCAGATCGTCATACACAGTCGCAATGCCTGGAATGGTGATATGGACAAGTTGGTCTATTTTGTTACTCCCAATGATGATCAGATCTTTGTCATGAATCGTACGCTCGCCAATGGTCTTACGATTAATCCCGATGAGGACGTAGAAACGGTGGTAAAAGCGCAAACCGTGTTTAATGCCTTAAAGGATAAAGGTATTGCCTATCATCGTGATCCGAATATGCCCTTTTATAAGGATGACCGTGTTCAATTCGCGGTCGAAACGTTGCATATTGGCAGCGGCGATTGTGATGACCTGGTAGTGTTGTACGCCTCCTGTCTGGAAAGTCTGGGGATCCGCACTGCCTTTGTACAGGTACAGGACCCAAAACAGGAAATTGCCCATCTCTATTTACTGTTTGATACGGGTATTCCCCCCGAACAGGGATATAAGATCAGTACTAATGAAAAGAGATTTGTTATCCGTTCAGGAAACAGCCGCCATAAAACAATCTGGTTACCGGTAGAAACAACGCTGATTGAAGAAGGGTTTAATGCCGCCTGGGAAAACGGCGCCCTGGCTTACCTGGAAGAAGGCGTGGTTCGCAATGGTCTGGCTGAAGGCTGGGTGAAGGTTATTGATGTGAATTGAACTGTGGAGAGTAGAGAGTGGAGCGAAAAGAGAAGAGGGAAGACAGAAGAGTGTAGGGGCGAACCCATGTGTGCGCCCTTGAGAGAGAGACCGGAAAGATATTTTCTCGCGCAGCGACGCGACGGTGCAGCGTTATAATGAAAAGATTTAATAGATGACCTTTTTTGTGTCATCCCGTCCCAGAACGGGATCGCGCTTCGGGATAGGGATCTTCATGATAGAAAGTATCGAACTTTAATGAAGGAGGATTCTTACAGAATAACAAGATTAGTTATAGTTAAAATTTTTTCGCTGCGACTCTGCGGCGCTGCGTGAGAAAAATAAACAAACATGAGGCAAAAAATGAAAAATATAATTTTTATGCTGGTTTTCATTTGCTTATCGGTAACCAGTATTCACGCCGATGTGAAGATTTTGCAGACACAGGGAAAAGTGATGGTGCGGTTGGGGTTGGATGAGACCTGGCAAAAGGCTCAGGTTGGGGCGATTCTAAAAAATATAGATACGATCCTTTCAAGTGAGAATGGACAGGTGATATTAGAGTTAGAAGATGGTACGAAGTTTAAACTCGGCTCTAATGCAATTCTGGATATTGCTGATATTCGTACCATTCAACAACGCGAATTGTTTATGTATCTGATGTCGCAGAAGATTGATAATCTTGAGAAGGCAGATGATAGTAAAAAGGTTAAAGTGGGCAATGTCTCGATTGTGCATGGCCAGTCGAAAGAAGCAGATGATAAAACAGAGGTTAAAACTGATCAGGAAGACTGGTATCCCTTTGAGATAAACGGTGCCAGGGCACTTTATGATCATCAGTATTATCCAAATACTATTATTAAGTTTATGAAGATACAAAACAAATACAGCGCGGAGCGCGATCAGGGAAAAATCGATTATTATATTGCCAAATCTTTTGAAGAATTGAATGATCCGGGCCAGGCACGCGATGCCTACCAGCGCGCCTTGGATGAGGTAAATACAGAGTGATGGGCAAGACCAGGCATGGGTTGCTGATGCCCGGGATGCCCTGAAACGGCTAGATCGGGAATAGGTTAATATTGAAATAGAACGCGGATGACACGGATTACACAGATCTCCACGGATTTTTTTAAAACTATTTTTTTGATCGTGCTGTTTTACCTCAGGTTTTCAGATAAGTGATTATTTGAAAAATATAGATAGAATTCTTTTAATCCGTGGAAATCCGTGTCATCCGTGTGCTATTCTTTATTTCACCTTAGAAAATAGTCGGAATTCCTTTAGCCGTAAGCAAGGTCTTATCTGCCGTAATCAGAGGGGCCCTTAATATTATTGAAGTTGCGGCAATGATAGAATCTGCAGGATCGATAGATACCTTCTCTTTAAGTTGTGCGGAAAGGCCGGCAATTTCCAGGGTGATGGGTTGGAATATGTAGTTATTGGATGCACGCACTAAGTTTATGAATTCTGAATAGGTCACATCAATCTCGATTCGTTGCTTTTGAATGAGCATGGCAATTTCCCATAATGAAATATCACAAAAAATGATACCATCCCCCTTATTAGCCTTCTCTAATTCTGTTTTTGCCTTCTGGCTTAATAGTTCAGGTTTTAGAGCATCCCAAATAATAATATGTGTGTCAACGGTGATCATTCTTCAATCGCTTCCCATTTGGTATCAATGGGTGATATAATATCCCCGATCGTTGACTTTTTTCCAATTTCAGCTAATCGTTCCCTGGCCAGTCTTCTTGAATAGTCAGGGGGAACAAGTTTAGCTACAACATGTCCTCTCGATGTGATATCTATAGAAGCACCGTGTTCAATTTTTTTTAAAATCTTCATCATATTGGCCCTGAACTCACTCACGGCTATTTGATCCATCCTCAACACTCCCATTATTTGTACAAATGAAATGTACAAAAGTTAAAATGAGAGATCAATAAAAATTTTAATGCGGTTACCTGGCTCCATCCTGTGCATGATTAGATGTCCATTCTCACACTATCGTGCGAAATTAAACATAAAAAAGCTTCTTTACACCACTAAGTAAGCATAATACAATATTTGTGCCAAAATTATATAGACTGTCTGATCGAAATAGCACGCGGATAACACGGATTTTTGTTAATAGAGACTTCTGAAAAATGTAATAAATATTTGAATTTCGTCACCCTGAATTTATTTCAGGGTCTATTTAAAGGGATTCTGAAACAAGTTCAGAATGACATTCAGGTAAATATAATCATTTTCCAGAAGTCTCTAATAATAATTAAGACTATGAAATAACGGTTATGTGGTAATTTGGCATGTGGTTTGCCTAACATTTCCTTAAAGAGGAAATGAAAATGCAACACAATGTAATTACAGAAAAGATTATTCGTGCATTTTTCAACGTATATAATAATCTTGGATATGGATTTCTGGAAAAAGTCTATGAAAATTCGATGATTATTGAACTTCAGAAATTAGGGTGTATAGTTGAAAAGCAAAAAAATATCAAGGTATTATATGATGGAAAAATAGTTGGTGAATACTACGTTGACTTATTAGTGGATGATAAAGTTATGATAGAATTGAAGGCAGCTGAAAATCTTTGTAGGGAACATGAAGCACAATTACTAAATTATTTAAAATCTACAAATATAGAGATTGGTCTGTTACTAAACTTTGGAAAGAAAGCGGAAATTAGAAGGAAGATTTATACAAACGATAGGAAATAGCACGCGGATGACACAGATCAGACGGATTTCCACTGATTTTATTTCTTAATTTAAATCTCAAAATATATTTTGAGGATTTAAATTAAGAAAATAAAAAAAGATCGGTGAGAATCCGTCTGATCTGTGTCATCCGCGTGCTATGACAAATTTGGATCTAAGAAAAATCACTCTTTTACTGTGTCTATTCCATCGGGATCTTATCTTTATTTCTGGCAACCCAGGTCTCAAAATTTTGCAGATCCGGGTTTAGCGTCTTTGTTTCAGCAATATTCCGCTGGCTTGTGAATTCTGTTTCGAAATCACGTTTGAACTGAAACATATTACCAAGGTCCTCCGCACCTGGAAAACCGAAACTTCTGTAAACCTCGGGTGGTACATCGTTATAAACAATCTCTTTTCCCATTGCTTTACTAAGCGTAGCAGCCATTTGCGCACCGGTGACAAATTCACCGGATATCCCTATGGTTTTGCCGATATATTCAGATCCTTTTTTAAAAATGCCATAGGCGCTTTTACCAATGTCCTCTGCACTGATTCCGGGAAGTTTTTTATTACCCATCGGGAATGTGATGGCTAATTTACCATCCTCACCTTTTTTTGGTCCCATACCGAAGTAGATCATATTTTCCCAGTAAAAAGATGTGTTTAAGATGGTAACAGGCAGGTTTGTTTCAGTGAAGAACGCGTTTGACTCACCCTTGGCGTCAAAATGTGGTACTTTATATTTTTCCATTAAGGTCGGCATACGGTCATCACTAAGCGGCACCCATTTGCGTGTATCTTCCAGGGTTGACCAGACTACATGTTTGACAGCACATGCCTGGGCAGCATCGGCCATATTTTTGGCATGTTGCATCTCCTTTTCCGGTGAAAAATGCTCCCAGAAAAAGGTAACACAGAAAGCGCCATAGGCCCCCTCAAAAGCCTTTACTAAACTTTGTGGATCATCCACATCGGCAGAAACAACCTCTGCCCCTAATGCTGCTAAAGCCTTGGCTTTGTCGGAATTGACATCTCTTGTGATAGCGCGGGCTTTGAAATTGCCACTCTTGTCTGCTAAGATGGCACGAACCAGACTGCCACCCTGGGCACCAGTCGCACCCACAACAGCAATTACTTTTTGATCACTCATAAAAAACTCCTTCTATAATTATTTAGGCCTTATCGGGCCGTGGTCTTTTTAGTGTGAGATGATTAAGATACAGCTCGATTGACTCATCCGTTTTAAATCATCTGACCTATTGAATTAAAATTATCTTGTCTTATGTTAGATTTAACTATAGACCTCCAATAGAAATTCCATCAAATTTCATTTCGGAAATATCGGATTATTTTTTAACTTTAGAGATATTTGTGATTTTTGAAGTCTGGCTGTGCTTAAGAAGTGACCAGAAATTATAAAAAATGAGAGACTGAACCTAATTCTACGAAAGGAGTATTAGGAACAGAATAAGAATCTGTGATAAAATACATGACAAACTCCCGGACAAATTTATTGAATCGATGTTCATACCTTATGTTTTATATAACGGTGATAATGGGCCTGACCTTACCGGGGTTTGGTCAATCCATACAAGATTCTACCAGGTATATCCGCAAGATTCATATTCATCGGCAGAATATTTTTCCAGATAGCCTGAAGAGTAAAGATCTTGTGTATCGTTTGGCCAATGATCTTCATGTGGTTACAAAAGAAAGTGTAATACGTAATGAATTGTTGTTTGAAGAGGGCGACAGTCTGGACAACGATATAAAGGAGGAAACGGAGCGAAACTTACGTGATCTGGACTTTCTTGGTGATAACAAGATACTCATCGATACGCTATATAGTGATTCTGTCGATATTCATGTATATACAAAAGATCAATGGAGCACGGTAGTATCTTATGTTTTGGAAAGCGGCGGGGGTTTAACCAAAATTGGTGGCAATTTTGAGGAAGTAAACTTCCTTGGTTTAGGTAAAAACCTATTTATTCAGGGGGTAAATGAATCGGATGTGGGTTGGACATGGACCACTTCTTATGGAGATCCGCAATTATTTGGGACCAGGTGGAAGGGAAATGCCCGCTTAAATGCAGGTCCATTAATCAAAAGTGTAACGGTAGATTTTGCCCGTCCTTATATCTCACTTGATACCCGTTGGGCCGGTGGTTTTGGTGGCTACTATCTTGATGAGACCCAGAGATTGTTCGAGCAGGGGGCAGAAGTAAGCCGTATCACCTATCAGACAGAAGGGGCCTATGCCTATATCTCACGGGCATTTGGAGAGCGATTTCGTAAAAAGCGCATTCAACTCTCTTATAATTACCAGAATCGGGATTTTAGTCCTATTGAGGGTCAGACCACCACACCACTTCCTGATGATGAACTACTTCATTCAACCTCTTTGGGGGCTTCTGTAGAAAATATTGGATTTGCCAAGGGACAAAAGATAGATAAATTCTATAGAACTGAAGATTTTCGGATGGGATGGGTGGCCAGTGGTAGTGTAACAAGAACGGGATTTCCTGTTCCAAGGGGTATTAAACGATGGGAACTCGGTCTGCAATACCGTTATAATTTCCACTTTTTAAAAAAGCACTTTTTATTCAGTACTGTTGGCTACCAAACTCAATTCTATAATAATACCATTACATCTTTTTTGTTTAAATATTATTTTAGAATGCTGCCCTGGCAAACCTGGGCTTTTAATATGAACTGGTCCCTGGCACGGAATCTTGAAGAATCCAGTCAGTTCTTATTGGGAGGAGATACCAATCTTCGCGGGTTTAACGCCCGTGAATTCAGTGGTGATAAAAAATTTGTGATGAACCTGGAAAGCCGATTATTCAGTTCTGTCGATATTTTAACGCTTGCTCTGGGCGGTGTGATCTTTTTTGATGTCGGTCATGTCTGGAAACGGGGGCAGGAAATTGACATGAATCTGTTGAATTACAGTGTTGGATTTGGTCTTCGAATAGGAATTACAAAAGCACCGGGTTCACCGGTCATGCGGATTGATTTTGGTTATCCACTTAGTGATAATCGCGGTATAGGTTTTTCCTTTGGCTTTGGTCAGGTTTTTAGCGCCAACTAAGGTAAGAATAGCCCACGATTAAAATGCACACGCAAAGAGTTTAGCACGAAATTTATATTATTATTTTATTTTAAGTTTACTAAATGTGTCATTGATTGAAATATGTTTCAGCATCTTTACAGATGTTAATTGTATTTTTAAACTTCGAATTGCATGAAAATCGGAATTACATCATAATTTTGGATTCGCTTTATCTTAAACACTAATATCTTCTTTGCGTAATTTGCGCCTTCTTTGCGCTTTGCGGTTTAAAGAGATCGTGGGCTATTAATAGGGAAAAGCTTTATGAATATTTTGATTTTTAACAGCATTCACAAAGAGATCTGGGGTGGTGGGGAGAAATGGATGACGACCACCGCTGCTGGATTACGGGATAAGGGGCATACTATCACCGTAGCTGGCCGCCCGGAATCAAAATTTCTCGAAAAAGCAGCAGATCTGGGTCTGGCAACCATACCAATTAAAATTGGTGGCGATTTACTGCCAACACCTGTCCTAAAACTATCTGCAATCTACAAAAGCCATAAAATAGATGTTGTACTCCTGGCATTTAATAAGGATGCTAAAATTGCTGGCTTAGCTGGTAGAATATCAACACGACCAATTATAGTTCCCATGCATGGTTTGCCGATTCTTACCGATAAAGTGGTCGACAAATTTATTGTTAAATATCTGATTGATGGAATCATCGTAAATGCAACAGCCTTCAAAAACCAATATGTCTCGTATGGCTGGGTGAATCCCGATTTGGTGCGGGTGATCAATAATGGTCTGGAAACCGATGTTCCCCTGCCTGATAACAAAGAAGAAGTCAGGAAAAAATATAATCTGCCTGAAAATCGTCCCGTTATTGGGATATTTGGTCGTCTACACAATCAAAAGCAACATCATTATTTTCTTGAGGCGGCTAAAAGTATACACGAAAAAATTCCAGATGCCCTATTTCTGATTGTGGGAGAGGGTGAAGACCAGCAAAAAATTGAAGATTATATTAAAAGATTGAAAATTGAAGATTCTGTTTTCCTGTTGGGAATGCAAAGAGATGTTTTTGAACTCTACCATTTCTGTGACCTGGTATTATTAACTTCTTCTAGCGAAGGAATTCCCAATGTGGTTATTGAATCCATGTTGATGGCCACACCGGTGGTTGGTTTTGATGTGGGGGGTGTTTCTGAAGCGATTGTGAATAGAGAAGTGGGGATCGTTGTACCTCCCGATGCTGTGATACAAATGACAGATGAGACCCTGGCTCTTCTTGGTGATGATAAACGAAGGAAAGAAATGGGCTCAGCGGCAAGGAAATTAGTTCAGGAAAAATTCCCGATGCAAAAAATGATCGACGCCACGGAAACATACATTCAGTCATTTCTAATTCCTGGAAAATAGCATAGCACACGGATGACACGGATTATACGGATATTCACGGATTATATTAAGTATCCTACGTCATGCTGAACTTGTTTCAGCATCTTTAGTGTAATTGTATGAGATCCCGAAATAAATTCGGGATGACATCATAAATGGATTTGCTTTATCTTAAATATAAATCCGTGTCATCCGTGTGCTATCGCAATTTAACATACTATGAAGAATCCCCAGATAATCAACGCACATCCCCACCTCATCCTCTTTGATGGTGTCTGCAATCTCTGTTCGGGATTTCTGCAATTTGTTTATAAACATGACAAAAGAGGGATATTTAAATTTGCCTGGATTCAGGATGATGTAAGCGGAGAAATTCTCAATTGGTTGGATATGCCCACAGACCAGTTTGATACGATTGTGTTGATCAAAGATGGCCAGGCTTACTTCAAATCCACGGCATTTTTAGAAATTGTAAATTTGTTAAAATTCCCATGGCCTCTTCTTTACATGGGTATAATCATTCCCCTTAGAATTCGTGATAAAATCTACGATTGGGTGGCAGAAAATAGATACCGTTGGTTCGGAAGGAAGGATTCTTGTATGGTGCCGAGAGGGGGTTTGCGTGATCGTTTTTTGTCCACGAATTACACGAATTAGAAGAACGAATTTCACGAATTTAGATGAATTAAATAAAAGAAATGCCAAGCAGAAGTTCACTGCTTTCTGCTTACGGCTTTTCTACTTTCATTTATCAAAATTCGTGTAATCCGTGGATTAATTCGTGGATTAAATCGTGGATTCTTTTTTTCTTCTTTTCACTTTTATTGCTCTGGGCTTTTTCTCTGCTGTTTTTGCTTCCGCTCTTTCAACAATGATGGCGCGCTTTTTTAGCGTTTTACCCCGAAATGAATCAAGAATATGGGTTGCATAGGTATTCTCTGTTTCAAAAAATGAGAAATTATTTAGAATTTCAATCTCACCAATATTAATCCCTCTGATCTTTGTGAAATCATTAATCATTCCAATGAGGATCGCTGGTTTTAACTGATGCGTCTTACCCAGATTTATAAAAAACCGTGTAAAGTTTTTTCTCTGGATTTTAATTTTACTCGGCCTTCTGGTTTTATGTGCTGAGTCCGGTTCAGATATTTGATCTGCCCGTAAAATTAATGATTTAAATTCCAGAGCAACAAATTTTTCGATTATCTCTTCCCGGCTAAGTTGCTCTAACTTTTTATAGACATCTGGAAGAATGGTAGCCATCTGTTCAGGGTGGACGTCCACTTTCATTAATCTGTCTACAAAGGATTGAATCTTGAGTGCAGACACATCCTCAAGAGAGGGGATGTCTTCGAAGGCAAACTTTTTCTTCAACTGTCTTTCCACCCGTGGCAACTGTTTGAGCTCTTTATGATTTGCCAGGACGATGGAGATCCCCGATTTTCCAATACGACCGGTTCGACCACTGCGATGAACATAGACCTCGCTATCATCCGGAAGCGTGTAATTTATAATATGGGTGAGATCATCAACATCCAGGCCACGTGCTGCCACATCTGTAGCGACAAGAAGATTGATGGTTTTAGTGCGAAACTTTTTCATAACCTGATCGCGTTGGGCCTGAGATAAATCGCCATTTAAAGCGTCCGCCGGATAACCCTCCTGCATTAAAAGGTCAGCTATTCTTCTGGTTTCTTTTCGTGTTTTACAAAATATTATACCATAAATATCGCTGGAAACGTCCAGGATTCGCCTCAGGACATTGTCCTTATCTTTATTTTGAACGGTATAGGCAATATGTTCAATATTCGTCGCACCCGCATTGGGTTTGCCGACGGAGATTTCGACTGGTTTGTGCATATAACGATTGGCGATGGTGCGAACTTCCCTGGACATGGTGGCGGAAAAAAGGAGAATATTCTTTTGTTTGGGTGTTTTAACTAATATGGCCTCCAAGTCCGGGCGGAAGCCCATATTTAACATCTCATCTGCCTCATCCAATATGACTGTCTTTACGGATGAAATATCAACGACACCCCTGTTGATGAGATCCAACAATCTACCGGGCGTCGCTGAGATAATATGAACACCCTTTTTTATTTTTCTTATCTGTTTCTCAATATCTGCACCACCAAATACAGCGACAATCTTAACTTTCGGATGATTTGATGCAAAGTCTGATATATCATTTGTGATTTGCATACATAATTCACGCGTAGGGCTGAGAATTAAATATTGCGTATTTTTTGTAGATACGTCAGATTTTTGAACCACCGGAATGCCAAAAGCAGCAGTTTTACCGGTTCCCGTTTGCGCCTGGGCAATGATATCCGGATGAGAATCCTCTAATAGTAGCGGAAGTACTTCTTTTTGGATTGGCAGGGGCTCTTCAAAACCTAATTTGGCAATGGCCTCAATTATTTTTTGATCGACACCAATTTCTTTAAATAAATTCATATAAATCCTGTATTAATAAAATGTTACATATCCCGAATTATATCGGGTTTTACTTCGATATGTCTGAATTGCTCTGCAATGATACGAATCAGTGAAGGGATTTAAGACTGGCAAAAAGTTAATATAAAATCTGGAAGGGTCATTTTCCAAAATGATTTTTTAGCAAAAATGCTATCTTTTAATTTCTTGATTTGTCGTTTTGTTTCCAAACAGTCACTACTTCATGAAGCCTACAAATATACCAAGGGTTTCTACAGAATCAAAATGTGGAGGGAAATTCTTTTCTCTTATTTATAAGGTTAGAATGCCCGTCATAAATTTGCCTGCGATGAAACATTTCTTTATATTATTTGTACAATTGTACATATGGGAGAATTTGAATTGAATATCATAGTTGACACATCAATTATTATTGCTGTTATAACAAATGAAAAAAATAAGAAAAAAATTATAGAATTAACTACCGGAGTAAATCTTTTCGCTCCAGCGTCCCTGCATTGGGAAATTGGTAATGCATTCTCAGCGATGTTCAAACGGAATAAGTTGACTCTAAAACAAGCAAAAGTTGCCTTGAGCTACTATACTGAAATACCAATCAGATTTTCTGATTTGGATTTGGAAAGTGTATTGGATATCTCTCTAAAACATAAAATATATGCTTATGATGCCTATTTTATTGCTGCTGCTAAAGAATTAAATGCTCCATTATTATCACTGGACAAAAATTTAATTAAAGTAGCAAAAATCGAAGGCCTAAAAGTAATTGAGGTGTAAATATGACAACATATACATATTCAGAAGCAAGACAAAATTTTTCGGCAGTATTAGACAAAGCAAAGAAGGAAGGAAAAGTCTTGATAAAAAAGAGAGATGGATCTTCCTTTGTCTTATCTCCATTACCAAGAGTTGAATCTCCATTAAATGTAAGGGGAGTTAATATTGATTTGAGTTCCCAAGAAATCATTGATGTTCTTAAAGAAACTAGAAGAAGATAACAGGCATCTGACCAACTGCTCCACCTCGTAGAACGAGGTTAGCAGTGACCGTTAGCAATAATTTTAATTGCGTTGTAGGTATATTGTAATTACATTTGAGATATGAAAGTAAAAATTGTAAAAATAGGTAATTCAAAAGGTATTCGTATACCAAAAGTTTTACTGCATCAAACTGGCATTGATGATGAAGTAAATCTTGAAGTTGAAGATGATCGGATAATCTTGCGCCCATCTAAAAAGTCGGTCAGAAAAGGGTGGAATAGCTCATTCCGCAAAATGGCTGAATTTGAGGATGATCAGCTAGTTGATGAAGAATATCTTCCTAGTCAGACCGCCTTTGAAGAAGACGAATGGGAATGGTAAGATTATATGAAAAGATTTGATGTCTATCTTGTCAATTTGGATCCTACTAAAGGTAGAGAAATCAAAAAAACGAGACCGGCAACCATCATCTCACCTAATGAAATGAATGATCATATTTCCAGTGTTATCATAGCCCCAATGACAACGAAGGGTAGAGACTATCCAACGAGAATTTCTTGTAAATTTCAGGGCAAACAAGGACAAATAATCCTGGATCAAATAAGAACTGTTGATAAATTTCGATTAGTCAAGCGACTTGGTAAAATAGATAATTCCACATCTGAAAAAATTCTCAATCTTTCGCAAGAAATGTTTCTACCATAGATCCATCTAAAATTATTGGGTTGGGTATAATTTGTGTGCCCTGCATACTTCTAATAATGAAAATGATAGTAACTTTTTAAGTTTTTAAATAACTATACTCGTTTTACAAATGATGATGATAAGATTCTACCCCCAAAAAGATATCTAGATATGACATTAGTTATTTTATCTCAATCCGAGAAGAAACACCTGTTAGAAATGTTTATGCAACTAAAGAGGCTTGGCAAACAGTATCCTTTGGCACGGGAAGAGGCGATGACTGCCCTCAGATGTCTTAAGGCAATCCATTCAAATGCTATCGAAGATAAAAGGGTTGACCGCATATTTTTACAAGTCCTGCTCCACGATGCAGGAATAGTGGAAAAATCGCACATTTCTACTGAGTATGAGAAGGCTTCGGTTGAACTCAGAGGTCAGGATTCCATGCTGAAGTGGCTTGAGTCGGAGGCAGTGCAGGGTACAGAGATTTCTATATCAATGCTTCTTGAGATGCATCGCATGGTATTTGATAAGAGTTGGACAGAAGGCGCTGGTCAATTTCGTCAATCCGAGGTGAATATTCACCTTGTAAGTCATAAACCTCCGCATTTTTCGCAGATATCACAGCTTTTGCACCAACAATTTGCAGCCATTAATGAGCGTCTATTCTCATACCAATCGGTCTCAGCAGATAATTTCTTCAAAATCCTAGAGATTTCTGCCCAGGCGCATTACCTTGTTGCTCACGTCCATCCCTTTGATGATGGAAATGGTCGAATTGCCCGGGCCTTAGGGGACTATGTAATGTTGGTTCATGGTTTTTATTATGACGTAATTATGACGGATTACAAAGACTATTACCTGGATTCGCTCGAGGAGTGTAGTCTCCTCAATGCGAAACCCCTTAGTGATTTTTTAGAATATAGTTATCTGGAAACCTTGGAGCGAATCTCAGGTTTCTTTAGAATTGTCGAGCAGGAAGGCACGCGAAGATAATAAAATGATTAATTGCAAAATATATAGTAAAAGGCTATTGCTAAGATGGAGGTTAGTGCCAGCCCACAAACTTATTTCTTGTTGTAATGATTTTTCTTGGCACGGGTGTTGTCCCCCGACTCATGGCTTAGATTGCCGGTTGGAATTCGCATTATTCTATTCTATATTTAGAAAAGTCTGAACGAATTGGGATCATTTTTTCACGGTTATGAAGTCGAAACTTTGATATAAGCACGATCGTGCATTGAGTTCTTTAGCAAATGGTAAGTTACCTGCAAACGAATCACCAATAATAAATCCTTATTCCATCCTCCTTTTTGATTGGTACCTATTGTGATATATCCGCCGAGGATATTCTATCATAGGGAACACTGAGTGAGATTATGCTCAATTTTATCCCCCAATTGCATTAAAAATTCTTCACACAATTATTTGAGTCCTATTCAATCTTTAAGTAAAATCCTGTGAGTTAATTGAATTCACCGGATCATCGTGCATTATATATTCGATATGCGGCTCTGGCCATTAATTTGATATATCACATTATAGTTCTTCCAGAAAATGGAGTTGATATGAAATCAAGTTCTGCTCTTATCCTTATCTTTGTTGTATTATTTATTTTTTCTTGTGCTAACGATGAAACCTTAGAGCAAAAAGCAGCTCGGATACATTCAAATGTAATTTCTCTCGATTCGCACACAGACACGCCGCTGCGCCTGATACGGGGAGAATTTGATATAGGAATCCGCCACGATTATAGCCGGCGTGGCGGTCGACTGGATTTTCCAAGGATGAAAGAGGGTGGGCTGGATGCTGCTTTTTTTGCGGTTTTCACCGGTCAGGGATCCCGCGATCCTGAAACCAACCAAAAAGTCAAAGAAAAAGCACTTTCTATTTTTGATCATATCAATCTGGCAATGAAAAAATATCCTGATCAGGCCGGAATTGCTTTAACTGCTGCCGATGCCAAGATTTTGAAAAAAGCGGGAAAACTGGCCATTTACCTCGGTATGGAAAATGGCTACCCGGTGGGTCAGGATCTTTCGCTGATTAAAATGTACTATGATCTGGGGGCACGCTATATCACCCTCTGTCATACCAGCAATAATGATATCTGTGATTCGTCAACCGATGATGATGGACCGGAACACGGCGGTTTAAGCGAATTTGGCGAACAGGTTGTTGCAGAGATGAACCGTCTAGGAATGCTGATCGATATATCTCATATTTCGGATGATGCCGCTGAAGATGTTCTGAATCTGTCCAAAGCTCCGGTAATCGCCTCCCATTCCTGTGCCCGGGCATTATGTGACAATCCGCGTAACCTGAATGATAAGCTGCTCACACAATTGGCAGATAAGAACGGCGTGATTCAAATTTGTTTGATGAGTGATTATCTAAGGAAAATTGAACAGGACTCGCAGCGGGTGGCCATGACGAAAGAATTGAGAGGGGAATACCGACGCTACAGCAAAATGAGTGAGGAGGAACGCCAGCACCTGTGGGTACGATGGGAGGAGGTCAACCAGGAATATCCGGCCAAACTGGCGACGGTTAGTGACCTGGTAGACCATATTGATCATGTTGTAAAGGTTGCCGGGATCGATCATGTCGGTATTGGCAGTGATTTTGACGGTGGCGGCGCATTAGCTGATTGCCAGGATGTGAGTCAAATGGGTAATATTACACTGGAGCTGGTTCGTCGTGGATATAGTGAAGAAAAGATTGGTAAAATTTGGTCAGGAAATTTTTTACGGGTGCTTTCTGAAGCGGAAACACTCATAAATAAGCAATAGATAGTTGGCCGTTGAATGTGATTAACCAATGGATCTTCTTTTACATAGCGCTGAATCAGCCTCCGCCTAATCAAATGTTAGAAGCACAGGGATTGATCAAAAGTGGAGCATAATATTGACATTACATGTATATGTTAGTAATATACAAATAATATGAACAAATTAATCAAAGAGTGTGAGGGATTCCTCTGGGATGAGGGAAACTCGCAGAAAAATTGGATAAAACACCAGGTCACAAGGTTAGAATGTGAAGAAATATTCTTCAATTTACCGATAGTCGTAAGCGATGATGAAAAACACTCAAAAGTTGAAAAAAGATATTATGCTTTAGGTAAATCAAAATCAGAACGCTATCTGTTTATATCCTTCACAATTAGAGACAATCTGCTAAGAGTTATCTCTGCCAGAGATATGAATCGAAAAGAGAGAAAAATATATGAAGAAAAATCTTAAAAAAATTCCAAAATTTAAAACTGAAGACGAAGAACGAAAATTTTGGGAAAAAGCTGATTCTACTGAATACATAAAATGGTCAGATTCGGAAGTAATGACCTTTCCAAAATTAAAACCCTCTACAAAAACGATATCGCTTCGACTACCTGAATCCATGCTTGATGAGATTCGTACTATTGCCAATAAGCATGATGTTCCCTATCAGTCTTTTATAAAGATAATCCTTAAAGAAAAAATAGATGCCGAGCTAAAGAAACCCGCATAATTTTTGTGCTTCTAACCATGTGCTTATCGTGTCAAGATAAATCCGGGTCGTTGGGATTTCCGAAATCGGGATGAAATTCGACATTATTGTCCAGTGGGTGCGTGCTGATCATATCCGGTGCAAGTCCCACTTACCCAAAGCCTAACCAGCAGGGTAATAGTGAACGCCACGTGCAAAACCAGTAATGGAGGTACGAAGCTGGAGGAATCAAGAAAGTAAGGCCGCGTCACCGAGCCCCGAAATATGTATAGTTGTGGTCATTAGGATAAACCGCCAGCTGGCGGAGAAAGCCGACGGCTTTGAGCAGCACAGAAGGCAGCAGTCTTATAGATGATATGGTGAGTTTATAAGACACCACCGGGGTCTGTAATCACGAGCGGGGCATATTTTCAAAGGGATAATCCGGGAACTTGAGAGAGCCATCTGTCTCCTTTAAAAGGAACAAGGTAAAGGGAATCCTTCCATCTAAGGTAAAACCCCGGCACACTACGGTTGACTCTAATCCGTGGTGTTGAGTCCAGTATTGGAAATACAAAGGAAAGAGTCTGCAAGGTATCTGGAAGCAATAGCGAAAGCGAAGCGACCAGAAATGGACTTATGGCAGTCTTAGCGGATCATAGTAGCGACGGTCTGGAATCATATCTCCGGATTGATAAGGTGGAGAAGTGAGACCCAAACGATCCACTGTAGCGAAGGAGAAGCCGGGCATAACGTTTCACTTTGGGGAACTATGGGAAATACGCAGGGATTACCAACCATATCACCGAAACTGAAGCGAATTGCGGAACTTGCAAAGAGCGATCCAGCAATTCAGTTTACGTCAATATTCCATCTAATGGACATCAATCTTCTGAGAGAAGCCTACACTCAACTACGTAAGGATGCAGTTCCCGGCGTATCTGGGCAAACGGCGCAGGATTATGAAGAGCATCTCGAAGAAAACCTTATCCTCCTGCATAAGCAATTAAAGGTTATGCGCTATAAAGCACCGCCAGTAAAACGGCAATGGATAGATAAGGATGATGGAAAGAAACGCCCATTAGGTATTCCTGAATTTGAAGACAAGATTGTCCAGAAAGCGGCAGAGATGATACTTTCTCACATCTATGAAGAAGATTTCTATGATCACTCACATGGATTCAGAAAAGGTCACAGCCAGCATCAGGCCATCAAAGAGATTCGGGGAAATATCCGTAGACTAAATATAGGTTGGATTATCGATGCAGACATTAAAGGATTTTTCGACAATATTAACCATGAACATTTGCGTGAATTTATCCGAGCGCGAGTCAACGACGGCAGAATAATCCGCCTGATAGGAAAATGGCTCAACGCTGGTGTGCTTGATGGTAAAGAATTGTTTTATCCGGATACAGGTACACCGCAGGGTGGTGTCATATCACCCTTGTTGGCCAATATCTATCTGCATTATGTTTTGGATGAATGGTTCGAAGAAATGATCAAGCCACGTTTAACGGGTAGGTGTTTTCTTATTCGATATGCTGATGATTTTATAATTGGCTTCGATACAGAAGAAGATGCCAGTCGCGTAATGAAAGTACTGCCGAAGCGGTTCAACCGTTACGGTCTTACGATTCACACAGAGAAGACAAAACTAATCGATTTCAGAAAACCATCATCAGGAAATGATATCTTCAAAGGTGCAGGTACTTTTGACTTTCTTGGATTCACGCATTACTGGGCAAAATCGCGTAATGGACATTGGATAGTGAAACGCAAAACAGCAAAGAAGAAATTAAATCGTTCCATGAAAGCTATATGGAAGTGGTGCCGGAATAATCGCCATATAAATATCAAGGAACAGTGGGAGCTTCTTAACTCAAAGCTGAGAGGCCACTATCAATACTATGGTATACGCAGCAACTACAAGTCTCTTGAAGTATACTATGAATATCTAATGAAGGCATGGAAAAGATGGCTTGGTAGACGCTCACAGGATGGTTATATTTCTTATGCTAAATTTGACAAGATGCGGGAGAAATATCCACTGTTATTGCCTAAAATTGTTCACTTTGATGTTTGAAGAATTCTAATGTGGGTAGCAAAGTTATGTCTGAGGAACCGTATGAGGGAAATCTTCACGTACGGATCTGTGGGGGGAGCGGCTGGGCAACCGCCGCTTCTACCCGGAACAGGACGCTTAAAGCTGTAGCATGAATTATAAATTGTGGTAAAAGTCGCGCATGTTAGCAGTGACCGTTATGCTGGAATTTATTAAATATTGAATTTTTCATTGACTCCTTGATTGTTTTTTCTAATATTGTCATAACATTTATCAGGGATAGAGATTGAATTATAACTTTGAGTGGAATCCTGACAAAGCCAAGAAGAATTTATTAAAACACAAAGTCAGTTTTGAACTAGCTGCCACTATTTTCCTTGACCCAAATTCGCTATCTATTCATGATTTTGATCACAGTGAAGCAGACGATCGCTGGATAACAATGGGAATATCAAGGAATGGAAATATATTAACAACTATTCACACATTTAGTGAAATTGATAATTCAAATTTAAATATCCGAATTATTTCTGCAAGAAAATCAACTAAAAAAGAAATCAAACAATATCAAGGGAAATAGATGAGAAAAGAATATGATTTTTCAAAGGGAGAGAGGGGAAAGTTTTTCAAGGATAACATAGTAATTAATTACCCAGTTTATTTGGAACCTGAAAATCTAAGATTTATTCAAGAGATTGCAGCTAAGAGTAAGACTGATATCAGTAAAATTGTAAATGATCTTATCGAAAACAACATCAAATTAGCGAGAGTTCTAAAAAGTTAATCCCCTTCTCCTCCCTTTTAAACCCATATTTATCAAATCATTTCAGCCTTACCATCTGCTCAACAGGACGCTTGTTATGTTAAAAGTCAAGTAAAAAGCGCAAAATTGGGCGTACGTTTCCTGCTATGCTATATACTTTAAGATATTTAAAGATCAATGACCCGGATCGATTTTAATTGAGCCTGTTATGAACAGTCATCCTTTTGATATATTAACAAAAGGAGCCGCATGATTTTTTCAGAATATATACCCCAAGCCGCAATCTACAGCAAACATAGTTTGCATGCATGCGTCCTGAAACGGTCTAAGGGTGAAGCCAATATATCGATTCGGCTCCTCTTGTTTATTTGGCTACAGCAGATATGTATTTTTTTTCGTTTAGCCACACATATCTGATTCGGTTTAACAATTTTTTGGCAATTTTTACAATTGCTTTTTGTTTGGACATTTTAGATGTAAGAGAGGCATAGGCTTGTGTTAATGACGGATCTGCACCGATGGCACGCCAGGCACACTCAATGAGCAGATGTATTAACGTACATCGATTCATCAGAACCTGTTGATATTCAAGTGACTGTATATGATGATGCAAATATTGATTATTGCCTGGGAACTCAAATTCCAGTGATTTAAGCCATTCGATAAAATCAGAAGACCAGTAAGAGTTGCTATACTGTTCGGGATTTTTATTCCATGTAAATGGAGGAACATTTTTATTCGATTTTTAATCCGAGTAAGATTATTTCTATGTTGGTATCGTAGACGTGACATGGATCTGAGAGATTGTTGCTGTGGCGATGGTATGTAAATTCCATTTAAAGAACCGTTTTCCAATTCCCTGGCCAGTTTAGCACTATCGATTTTATCATCGCGACGATCTTTTTCTTTATGAGAAGTAGGGATGTCGGCAGGATTGACAATAATATTATCAATTCCTAATTCGACAAGTCACCGGTGAATCCAATAACCACAAAAGCCGGACTCATAAACACTATGATAAGTCCCATCAGGATAATTTTTCTTTAAACTTTGGACTAATTGTTGCGGGGATGGGTCCATTGAGAATCGTTTAATTTGGGTTTTGTTAATTCGTGATGGTTACTTTCCAGTTTTTCTTATGTACATCATGTCCGATAAAAAAATGTTGTCCTTTAAAACTAATTGTGGTATTATTTTGTTGATCCATAGTTGGGCCTCCTGAATGTTAGGTTAATGGTTAGCCAAAACATACTAACAATTCATGAAGACTTTTAAACATAAGATCTACAGCTGTGGCATGAATTTCATATTGTGATAGAAATCGCGCCTGTTAGCAGTGACCGTTATACGCTTCAAATTCAACAATATTGATCCACTCATTCCATAAATTTTGTTATAAGAATAAAATAGATAAAAACTCAGTTGTAGTTTTTTATTATCCAAAAAAGTTGTTGCATAAATCAAGGTAGTTTAATTATGAGGAAACTGTCAAGATACTTACTACAGAAACTACCATTTCACGTGAGGCAGAACAAGAAATACCTTTGTGCATTAATTACAAATTAATTATTTAAGGACTATTGATATGCTAAAAAGAATATTAGGAATTGCTCCAAAATTGGAGTCAGATGGTTCTTACAGTCCGTCAAGACTTGCTTTAAAGTTAGGAACTGTTGACACAACTGATTTTGAAAATATTTCATACACAAAATACCAGGGAAATAAGTCGAAGATCTTGGTCATTTTCACTGAACAAAAAAATATGAAAATGCAGAATGGCAAATTGTTTTCTACAGGAAACCATCCGGTAGAAGCCCTATTGCCTATGCTGCATCTTAAAAATGCGGGTTTTGATCTTGAAATAGCTACACCAACTGGAAAGCCTGTTGTTTTTGAAATGTGGGCTTTTCCAGAAAAAGATGAACATGTGAAAGCTATTTACAATGAATACAAGTCAAGTTTTGAGCAACCGAAAAAATTACATGATTTTATTGATACATCATTGACAGAATCAGCATCTTATGCAGCTGTATTTGTGCCTGGTGGACATGGATCTATGTTAGGTATTCCAGAAGACAAAAACGTTGGAGATATTTTGAATTGGGCTCATCAAAACGATTTATTTACTATAAGCCTTTGCCATGGACCCGGTTCATTTTTAACAACCACACTAAATAATCAGAAATTTATTTATGAAGGCTACAAAATGGCCGTATTCCCTGATTCGGTAGATAAAATGGCACCAAAGATTGGTTATTTGCCAGGACAAATGCCTTTGGGATTAAGTGAAAAACTGAAGAGCTTGGAGCTAATATTGTAAATACCAAGTCAGACAAAAGCGTATGTTTGGATAGAAAATTAATCACAGGAGCAAGTCCTTTAGCGTCTAATGAATTGGGAAAACTAGCAGCTGAAACTTTGTTAAAAGAATTAAAATAAAAACTACTTACAACAATGTATAAGAGCAATAGCGGTTTGGGTGTTAACCTGAACCGCTATTTTACTTAAATTAAGAAAATTGTAAATTTAAGAGGGATTACATATTAATCTGCTACTGCTCTTATACTTAACGCTAAGTTTATCAGCAAAATCGCGTATAACAAATCGCTCAATACGGAAAAAAAACGCCTGCCGGTTTTATAAAGTATATTAAATCCGTTCGAAGTTGATGGTAATTTTATAACCCCTAGCCGCTTAGTTTTTGTTCGGTTAGCTCAGCCGTTATCTGGAACTATGATAATACGTGAATATAATCAAAAAGCCGCATCCTATAAAACCTGACGCAGCTGTGGTCGGTGGTTTCAAATTTCTAATAGAAATGGTGAGAATTTGAATAATACTGCAGTCAGTAATCAATTATATGAATTTATCTCTTTCCTCTTTCCTCTTTCCATTTAACTACTATCACATTCACTAAACCGAACTTCGGATCGGAGTAAGCCGAACCTCGGATTGAAGCAGACCGAACTTCGTACCGGGGTAAGCCGAACCTCGGACTAGATCATACCGAACTTCGGTTTAAGTCATACCGAAGTTCATTCTTCGTCAAACCGAATATTCGGTTTAAGAAATTTGATTATAATGATTCGAACCATTGATAAATAATCTTATGGATCCTGAATTAATAAACATATGAACAACCCTAAATCCTTATTCCGTCCTTTGTCTGACGGGTTCCTATTGTGATAACCCGGTCGAGAGGGATTTGGGAGGTGGTTTAAAGCCTCGTCTTGGTGGCTTTGCGAGAGAAAAAGAAAAAATTTTAGGATTCATTCCAACATATTTCTTATTTTAGTACGCAGTAAATCAACCTACCGATTTGATCATATCCGTTTTAAGGAGAATTATAGATGGCCAAAATTTATTATGTGGGAGATTGGGCTGTTATGTGCGGACCGGTTTTTGCCGAAACCCCGTTTAGTTATGCCCATAAAGGCCTTGAAATGTACAATTACGGTAAATGGTTAAAAGATGCTCTGGAATCGACTGGTGAGCATGAAGTGAACTCCGTACCTACCTGGGACTTTTATAAATTGGGACCCGGTGAATATGAGAAAATACTTGATGAATACGATGTAATTATTTTTAGCGATGTGGAGGCTAAAAATTTCCAACTAGCACCCAGTTTTTTCGATCGTAAAAAATTTGGAACCGCTGTGCTTACTTTTCCGGATAGGGTTCGTCTGACCGTTGAGGCGATAGAAAATGGCATGGCTGCCATGTTTTTGGGTGGCTGGCTTTCGTTTACCGGTGAAATGGGTAAGGGGGGCTGGAACCGTACGCGGTTGAAGGAGGTCTTGCCGGTTAACTGTCTTGACTATGAAGATCTGGTTGAAAATACGGAAGGATTTACTGTCAAACCCGTATCGGGAAATAATGCATTCGCTCATATTGATTTTAACACCTTTCCCCCAATACTTGGATATAATCAAACACGTGAAAAAGAAGGGTGTGAGATTGTTCTAAAATTAAAAGAAACAGATGATCCTTTGGTCGCGACAGGACAATTTGGAAAAGGTCGGGTATTGGCCTATATGTCCGATCCGGCACCCCATTGGGGATGTAATTTTGTCTTTTGGGATCAGTATCCGGCTTTTTGGTTGGCGTGTCTGGACTTGGTGCTGGGCGATGAATGAGGAAGAGAGAAGAGAGTGGAGTGTAGAGGGTGGAGCGTAGAGCGAGGAGCGTGGAGTGGAAGGAAGAGCGAGAAGCGTAAATCGAGTGGCGTAAGTCGAAGAGAGAATAGAGAAAAGAGAGTGGAGCGCAGAGCGTAAAGCGTAATCCCGATAAAAGCGTAGATATCCTATCAACAAATCGGGATGAAATCATCCAAGATTTCAAGCGAAAAGCGAGGAGAGAAGAGTGAGGAGCGAATAGAGAAAAGCGTAGAGGGTGGAGTGTAGGTGCAGACCCATGTGTCTGCCCTGGCGGAAGTCAACGAGTACGGAGTGGGCCGTCTCTTATGTAAAATAAATATTCAATATCCAACAAGGAATATTCAATATTCAAGTAACGATGACAAGATTAATTCAAAATAATTCGTGAAATTCGATTTAATCTGTGCAATTAGTGGAAAAAAACGAATAAGCACATCTCTAGGAAAGGAAATATCGTGAGCAACTTTACTCTCATTGATGGTGGAATAGTTTTCCTCTACCTCGTGGCAACGGTTACAGCGGGTGTGATGGTACGAAAATATGTCGGAAAGGTGGAGCATTTTCTTGTCGCTGGTCGTGAAATGGATCTCTACCTGGGTATTGCCTCGCTGGCGGCAACGGAATTTGGAATTGTTACCTGTATGTATACCGCACAAAATGGCTATGATAAGGGATTTGCAGGTGCCATGCCCGGTCTCCTTTTTGCCGTGGCGATGTTTGTTGTGGGTTGGACCGGGTTTGGTATAAAGCCACTCCGCAAAGCAGGGGTGATGACGATCCCGGAAATGTTTACTAAAGCATTTGGTCCGAAAATTCGCTGGATGAGTGGGGTTGTTATTGTCGTGGGCGGATTATTGAATATGGGCGTATTTCTGCGGACGGGTGGCGAATTTCTGGTAACGGTGATTGGGCTGAATCCTGCTTATCTGGAAATAACCATGACCATCTTACTGGTCGGCGTAGCCATGTATACCATAATGGGTGGTATGATATCCGTGCTGATAACTGACTACTTGCAGTTCATCATCATGAGTTTAGGCTTATTGGTGGTGACCGTATTAATATTTATTCAGATAGGCTGGACTGATCTTACCAATGCTATACAGACAAATTATGGTGAAGGGGGTTTTAATCCTTTTATGCATCCTGAGATGGGCTGGGATTATATGATCTTTAATTCCCTTGTGGCCCTGGCGGTCGTTCTAACATGGCAGACAATGATCCAACGTGTTCTCTCAGCCAAAAACAGTAAGGTTGGGCAAAAAATATATAAAGGTACGGCCATGTTTTTTGTTTGCCGATTTATTCTGCCCGGGTTATGGGGGATCGCCGCATTAGCTGTTCTAACCCCCGATCAGGTTGGTGATAATACGTTGTTAGCGATGCCAACATTTCTTGCCGGATTTTTGCCAATAGGATTAATGGGTATTCTGATTGCAGCCATGCTCGCCGCCGATATGTCCACGGATGCGGCCTATATGCTCTCCTGGGGAAGTGTCATTTATAATGATATTATGGCTCCGATCCATAAAGGGAAATGGTCGCAGAAGAAAGGTCTGATTACCAATCGGATCATTATTGGCGTTATCGGCATATTTCTACTGGTCTATGGTTTGTGGTACCCGCTTAAAGGAGATTTATGGACCTATCTTATGGTAACCGGTTCAATTTACCTGGCCAGTATGTCCGTGCTGTTAATTGCCTGTTGTTATTGGCCGCGGGCAAACAAATATGGCGCTTCCGCAGCGATCATTATCGGAGCGGTGATGCCGATAAGTTATCTGGTCCTCGAACAAGTACCGGCAACAGAAGTATTTGTCTCACAAACGATTGGACCCTATATCTGGGGAATCATAACTTATGTTGGGGCAGCTGTGGGTATGGTTGTTGGTTCTCTTGTTAAGCCGGCTTTAGAAGAAGATAAGTAAAAAGGTAAAAGTAAAAAGGAAAAAGTTTAAGATATAATATTCTCGGGTAATATTTAACATATTTACCTTTTACCTTTTACCTTTTGCCTTTTGCCTTTTACCCTTTTACTTGAAGTGAATCTGAATTTCAAAAATATAATGGAGTGAATATGATGGATCATTGGTTTTGGTTGCTGATTTCGCTGGCCTGTGTGGGCTGGTATCTGGTTATCACTGGTTATATTGCCTGGAAGGGCTTAACTGACATTAAAAACATGCTTTTACGGATTAAAGAGGGTGGGACAGAATAATTAAAATCCTTTAAAAACCTATCCACTAATTGCACGAATTTATACAAATTTCACAAATTATTTAATATTAACTTTGATTTTAAATTCGTGAAATTCGATATAATTAGTGTGATTCGTGGATAAAAAATTATTTACCTAATGGCAATATTATGACATCGAAAGAACGGGTGTTAGCAGCTATAAATCACAAGGAAACCGATAGGGTGGCTATAACCTTTGATGCTGAAGATAATGTATACGAGGCACTTTATAATCATTTCCAGATTAACACGAAAGAGAAACTTTTTGACCGCTTAAATGTGGATACCTGGATGTTGTTGCCTGGCAATTTTATGTATCCGGCAGAAGAAGAACGAAAAGTGGAGAAAATATCCATTTGGGGTTATAAGGCAAAAGTTACAGAACACAGTGCTGGTATTTATGATGCCTTATCCTATAGTCCCTTAGCAGGAAAAGATGCCATTTCGGATATAAAATCCTATTCGTGGCCCAGCCCGGATATACTCGACTTTTCGCATTTCACCCATGAGGCGTTAAACCACCATGACCGGGCAATCATTGGTGTTTTTACGTGGGGTGCTTTTTTTATTGCCTGCTTTGTTCGCGGCACGGAAGATCTGATGATGGATTTTGCCACGAGAAGATCTTATATCGAGCATTTATTTCGTACCATCAATGAAATGAGTGCTGAAGCCTTACGAAGAATGCTTCAGGATCATGGGGAGGAAATTGATATCATCTATATGGCTGATGATTATTGCTCCCAACATGGCCCTTTGTTTAGCCCAAAAGATTTTAGAGAATTTGTATTGCCCTATCTGAAAGAGTTGGTTGATATTACCCATCAATATGGAAAAAAATTTCTATTACATGTCTGCGGCTCTGTGCGCTCTCTTCTTCCTATGATTATTGAGGCAGGGGTAGATATGCTGGAGCCTATTCAGGTCCGGGCGGAAGGTATGGATCCGGCCGGTCTGAAGAAAGATTTTGGAAAGGACATTTGTTTTTATGGTGGTGTCGATCTTCAGGAGCTTCTACCAAAAGGATCTCCCCAACAGGTTGCCCAAGAAGTGAAGCAGTTAATAGATGTCCTTGGGGATGGGGGTGGTTATGTGTTCGGACCCGGACATACCTATATCCAGGCCGATGCACCGTTGGAGAATATATTGACTATGTATGAGACGGCCCACAGTTATAGACGACGGTAGACTATATGGAATAGATGCGAGATACGGGATGCGAGATGTGTGATAGGGGATAGGGGATATCGGGATACGAGATAGGGATAGAGATAAACGAGATGCGGGATACACGATGTTCGATACTCGCTTCTCGATGCTCGTATCTCGATTCTGGTTGCTCGCTCCCTGGCTCTTAGTCCTTGCGTTTTGGCATAAATTTAAATCCTCACTATGGGAGATGATTGAAAAAAAGAGTAAATAATACTTGACAAATCATTGATTGAGCGACAACTTTTTTAATCCCATCCGCATCCCGCATCCCGCATCCCGCATCCCGCATCCCGCATCCCGCATCCCGCATCCCGCATCCCGCATCCCGAGACTTTTACCATATTTCCATAATTATTTTTTAAATAGCGCTATTAAACTCTATATTTATAAAAACATCTGAATGTTTACTTGAATTACCGGATTCATTATGGAGCAGAAATCTAACAAACCTCTTGTTTGGTCGGGGATCATATTTATTCTGGTGATTGTAATCTCCATCCTCCATTATACTACCCCAACAATGCAATGGCAGTATCACCTGATTTATATGCAGGCCTACTTTATTCCCATCCTTATGGCGGCATTTCAGTTTGGGATCAGAGGAGGACTTGGGGTTGCCATTGCGGTAAGCGTATTGTATTTACCTCATATCATGTTACATTGGGGAGGTTTGGTAGAAAACAATCTTTTAAGGTTTATGCAGATCGTCCTCTATAATGTTATAGGATATCTTACAGGTTTAAAAGCACAGCGGGAAATGGAGGAAACTAAAAAATATAAAAATACAGCCAGCGAGTTAGAGAATTCCCTGAATACGGTAAAACAACAATCGGAAAAACTTGTAGATCTGGAAAGTCAACTGCGCCAGACAGACAGACTTGCTGTCATTGGAGAATTAACATCAAGTCTTGCCCATGAAGTGCGCAATCCCCTGGGATCAATTCGCGGCGCTGTTGAGATAATTACTGATGAAAATACGACACCAAATAAAAAGTCTGAGTTCTCAAAAATACTGATTGAAGAAACTGATAGAATGAGCAGCGTTTTAGAAAATTACCTCAGTTTTGCCAAAAAGAAAAAACAACAAGAGTCAGAATATTTGTTCCAGGAAATTGTTCAGAATGTGGTTATGATGTTAAGTACCCAGGCCCGAAAAAGCGGCATTGAGATTGTATCAAAGATGCCGGATGATCCAATTCGCTTGCTTGGTGATCCCAATGATATCTGGCAGATACTTATGAATATAATCCTGAATTCGATTCAGGCGATGACGGATGGGGGCTCGATAATAGTGAATCTAGTCAAGACTGATGGGTTAGAATTGAATGAATCGAAGTTATACCCCCATCTCCAGGCGAACCAGCATTTTTTAAGATTATCCATATCAGACACCGGTCCGGGAATAAAAGAAGAAGATAAAGGTGCAATATTTAAACCATTTTACACAACCAAAGAAGATGGCTCCGGTTTAGGTCTGGCCATTGTAAAGCGCATTATTGATAGTAATAATTGGCTGGTTGATGTTCATTCGGCTAAAGACTCCGGAACGGAGTTTATCATTATAATTCCTGTAAACGCTTCATAAATATTTTGGGTGTAAGCACTATGTTAAAGGTTCTTTTAATAGACGATGATTTAAATTTAGGCAAAGTACTCTCCTATCAATTAGAAAAAAATAATTTTGAAGTCGCAACCGCAAGGAATGGTAAGGAAGGGTTAGCATTATTTTCTAAAAGCATTTTTGATATTGTTATCACCGATATCCAAATGCCTGATATCTCAGGAATTGATGTTCTGCGTCAGATTAGAAAAGAGAATGAGAAGGTGATCATCATTATTATTACCGCCCATGGCAGTGTTGAAAATGCGATTGAAGCCTGTCGATTGGGCGCAAATGACTATCTGGCAAAACCATTCGGGCAGGAACAACTTCTGTTTGTTATTGAAAAAGCGATACAGATCCGGCAACTCCAAAATGAGAATGCGCTGTTAAAGAAAGAAGTTGTGGGGAAGTATAAGTTTGAAAATATGATTGCTGAGAGTGCTAAAATGCAGGAGGTCCTTAAAACAACAACACAAGTGGCACAAAGTAATGCGACTGTTCTGATTACCGGAGAAAGTGGCACAGGAAAAGAATTAATTGCCCGTGCCATACATTATAATAGTCCCCGGCAGGCAAAACCCTTCATTACAGTCAATTGCCCTTCCATACCCGAGAATCTTATTGAGAGTGAATTATTTGGACATGTTAGAGGGGCCTTTACAGGTGCTATCAAGGATAGAAAGGGGCAATTTGAACAGGCCGATGGCGGTTCATTATTTCTGGATGAAATCGGCGATTTAAAAGATAATTTGCAGGCCAAATTATTACGTGTTTTGCAGGAGCAGGAATTTCAGGCTGTGGGTGGTTCAACTTCCATTAAAGTGGATGTGCGTATCATTGCCGCTACAAACAGAGATTTGGAACAATTGGTAAAAGAAAAAAAATTCCGTGAAGATCTGTATTACAGGTTGAGTGTTGTTCCAATAAAACTATCGCCTCTTAGAGAAAGAAGAGAAGATATTCCTTTTCTCGTGGACTTTTTTCTAACTAAATACAGTGCCGGCAGAACCTTTAATATAAATAATGATGTGATCGAATTATTAAAAAATTATGATTGGCCCGGGAATGTACGCGAACTCGAGAATATAATCGAACGCATCCTGGCCCTGGCCACTGAATCAGATATTACGCCTGATAACATTCCTGAACATATTTCGGGAGGTGCTATTAATAGTACAGGAACAAAAATTCATATTCCCGAAGATGGAATTGCCTTAGATTCTATCGAGAGATATGTCATAACTGAATTGCTGCAAAGGACAGAAGGCAACCGTTCCAAAACCGCCCGTATGTTACGGATCCCGAGGCATGTGCTCCTCTATAAATTAAAAAAATATGGAATGGAATGAAATCATCCCCCTTTTCTAGTTGTTGCAGATTAAGTTGTCATTATCCAATATCTGAATACTTTCTATCGATTAAGCAAAATCTATTCCCCCTTAGAAAGGGGGTTAGGGGGATGTTTATAAGTAACTTAGAGCAAAAAACATCCCCCTTAATCCCCCTTTTTCAAGGGGGAGACAGATCGTGCAATTATTATTAATTGTACCAAAAAATCAAATCTGCAACACCACCAATACCCATCCTTTTTTGTAGACTATTATACACCCTACCTGTAGACTATTATACAAATCTTACTTATTTACCCCCCTCCTATATTTACTGTTTGTTACTATTTCGTATCATATATCCTTATAACCTTCATAATATCAATATCTTAGAACACGGTTAAATTAGTTGTTGTTTTATTCTGGCACAGTGATTGAACAGTATAATAGAATACTACTGTAAGGAATAAAATGTCACGCAGAAAATTTAGTACAAAAAAAGTTTACCTGAGCATGATTTTATTGATCACTTCGGCAGGAGCTGTATTTTTCTTCCCAATGAATATTGGCGGTCAGTATACATGTTTCTTTCACCGAATCTTTGATCACGGCCATCCTGTTTCTGAATTCCCGGTAACATCAGATCATGGGGAGACGCATGTAAATAGCTCAAGCACTACTCATCAGGATATGAATAATCATGCGGGCGGGATGGATATTAGTGAAACAGGACATCATAGTTCTGAATTATTAGATAATTATTTGCAAAAATATGCTTTCCCCTGGTGGGCAAGTATTGGTTTATTGGCTTTGTGCATTTATTTGCTGCTAAAAATTAAGGGAAATATTACAGAGAACGAATCAAAACTAACGGTTAAACAATGAGGGGTAGGTATGTTAGTGAATTTAAGATCTGAAAAACAATCCGGAGGATTCAGTGCTGGAAGATCTACAAAAGGAATACGAAGATCTATTTCAATTTGTATGCTTCTGATTATTTTAACATTCAATTTTATTTTTTATGCTACAATTGGGTTATTCTCAACCAACTGTAGATGTTTTAATTCTAGATGATCTTATCGGCACCGCAATCGAAAAAAACCCACAATTGCAATCTTTATATAGTACTACTCAGGCTGACTCTACAAAGATATCTCAATCTGGGGCTCTCCCGGATCCGATCTTATCATTAAATTTATTAAATCTGCCAACCAATTCATTTGCATTTGACCAGGAACCAATGACAGGAAAACAAATCGCCCTGAGACAGACTCTTTCCATTCCCCGGAAAACTTAGTTTAAAGGAGGATATTTCAACTGAGGGAGCATCCATCTCAACAGCAAATTTTCTGGAGTATCAGAATAAATTATTACAGGATCTTAAACTAGGATACTATGATTTATTTTTTATTGATAAATCCATTGAGATTACTGGTAAAAATCAACAGTTGTTGCGGGAATTTACTGAAATTGCAGAATCAAAATATAAAGTAGGCAAAGGATTGCAGCAAGACGTGCTAAAAGCACAGGTTGAATTCTCCAAAATGATTGATAAGTTGATTCAACTAGATCAGCAGCGTGATGTTAAAGAAGCACAATTAAATACATTCTTGAATCAACCTGTAGATAGAACATTAGGTAAGACCGTAGAACCAGGATTCTCCGTTTTGGGTTATTCTCTGGACACGTTACAAATTGTCGCAAAATTGAATCGCCCCTTACTTATTGGGTGGGAGTCAGTAAAGAAACAAAGTAAGTTGAAAATTGATTTAGCAAAAAAAGATTATTGGCCTAATATTGGGGTTTTTGTCGCTTATACCCAAAGAGATGAACTTGAAAATGGTAATCCGGGTTATGATTTTGTATCTGGAGGAATCAGTTTAAACATCCCCATTTATTCCGGATAGTAAACAATCCAAAAAAGTGGAAGAAACTATTTTTACTAAATCTATGATTGATAAGCGTTATAGTCAAATTTTGAATCAAGTGAATTTTGAGATAGAAAATAAGCTAACCAGTATAGAAAAAAATGCAAAATTAGTAGAATTATTTAAAACGGGAATTATCCCTCAGGCATCTCAATCCTTGGAATCTGCGATGATTGGGTATCAAAATGATAAGGTAGATTTTCTAACACTTATAAATAATCAAATAACATTATTTAACTATGAGATTGGATTATTATCGGGTGATCAGTGACTATAATAAAGATGTCGCGAGTTTGGAATATATCACTGGCATTCAATTAACAAAATCCTAAGGCAAATTAAATTATAGAATAATAGTGTAATGGAGAATAAAATGCAGATCATAAAAAAAATATACTCTTAAGTTTTTTGGCATTCGTCATTTCTTCGGGTTTCTTAATTTCATGTGGCTCTGATGATACTGATTTAGCGAAAGAATGAGGATGGCCAACTTTGGACCTGTGGTATGGACCCGGAAGTTATTGTAGATGAACCAGGACAATGTCCAAAATGTGGGATGAATCTGGTTCCATTGAAAAAGATCAGAAACAGCTTCAGCGAATAAAGACATGAATAATGGAGACCATAAATCAGATGCTGAGAGAAAAATAAAATATTGGCAGGCGCCGATGAATCCAAGTGAAATTTATGATAAACCAGGTAAATCAGCCATGGGGATGGATCTTATACCGGTGTATGAAGATAAGGTTTCATCCGGAAGTGCTGTGCAAATAGATCCGGTAACGGTTCAAAATATGGGCGTCCGTACGGCAACTGTGGAGAAAACCGATTTTAGTCGTTCAATTCGTACAATTGGAAAAATAGACTACAATGAAGAAAATATCTATTATCGTCTCCTCTAAAATTTCCGGTTGGATCGAGAAACTCTATGTGGATTATACCGGAAAACCAGTACGAAAGGGTCAACCTCTGCTTGAAATTTATTCGCCGGATCTGGTTACGACGCAACAGGAATATTTGTTGGCGTTAAAAAATAAACAACTTATTGGCGAAACACAATTTGCCAGTATCCGGGAGGGCGCTGAATCTCTGCTTAATTCAACACGTCAGCGACTTTTGTATTGGGATATTCCGGAATCGGCTATTAAGGATTTGGAAGAAAGTGGAAAGGTGAGTAAAACCTTAAAACTTGAATCGCCGGCGAATGGGGTGGTTGTTCATAAAAATGTTATTGAAGGTGTTCATATAAAAGAAGGCACATCACTCTACCAAATTGCCGATCTGTCAACCATCTGGGTTTATGTGAGTATTTATGATAATGAACTTCCTTGGATAAAAGTCGGACAAAAAGCCACCATGGAATTATCCTATGCACCGGGCAAAGTCTTAGAAGGAAAGGTTATGTATATCTATCCCTATCTGGATGAAAAAGCCCGGGATGTTAAAGTTCGTCTGGAATTTCTAAATCCCGGTATCGAATTAAAGCCGGGTATGTATACTAATGTGTGGATTGAAACACCCGCAATTAAAGATGCGATTATTGTTCCGGTTGAAGCCGTAATTCGTTCCGGACAGCGAAATTTAGTATTTGTTACCCGTGGGGAAGGCCGATTTGAACCACGTGAAGTACAAATTGGAGAAGAAAGTGATGATGGGAAAATACGGATTGTTTCCGGATTGTTTGAAAATGAAGAAGTTGTTATTTCCGCACAATTTCTATTGGATAGTGAGAGCCGTTTGCAGGAAGCGATTCAAAAAATGTTACAGGAAAAAGCTGGAGGTGGAAAGAAAGCACAGAATATTGATAAAAACAATCATTCTAATACAGAGACAACTGCGGATCATTCGGAGATGAAAATGGCCCCTGAAAAGCAGAAACATGATGAATCTATACAAATGGAAAAAAGGAACCAGGAACCATATGTTCACTAATCAAAACAATTACGATTTGTAAGGTTAAATAAAAAGATTTTTGGAGACAACGTATGTTAGAAAAAATTATTGAGGCATCTGTAAAAAATAGATTTTTGGTTATAATATTTACCGCTATTGTGGCTTTCGCCGGAATATATGCCATGATGGATACACCGGTAGATGCCATTCCGGATCTTAGTGATGTTCAGGTGATTATTTTTACCGAATTCCCTGGTCAGGCACCACAGGTGGTTGAGGACCAGGTAACATATCCTCTGACATCATCCATGCTGGCCGTGCCTTTTGCAAAAAGTGTACGCGGTTATTCCTTTTTCGGATTATCCTTTGTCTATATCATTTTTGAAGATGGAACCGATATCTACTGGGCACGCAGCCGGGTGTTAGAATACCTTAATTACGTCTCCAGTCGATTACCACAGGGCATCACCCCTACGCTTGGTCCGGATGCCACGGGTGTAGGCTGGGTATATGAATATGTTCTTGACGGCGGTGACAAATATGATCTGCAACAATTGAGATCTATTCAGGATTGGTATTTGCGATATGAATTGACCAGTGTTCCCGGTGTTGCGGAGGTTGCATCGCTCGGAGGGTATGTAAAGCAATATCAGGTTGAGGTGGATCCGAATAAGCTGCTTGCCTATAATATTCCAATTAATAAAGTGCGGATGGCCATAAAACGAAGTAATAATGATGTGGGTGGTAAGCTGGTTGAAATGGGTGAGACCGAATTCATGGTGCGCGGTCTGGGGTATATAAAATCCATAGAAGATATTGAAAACATACCATTGGGTGTAGATAATAATGGTACGCCGATTCTTATTAAAAATATAGCAAATGTGGTTATCGGACCAGAATTACGACGCGGTTTAGCAGACTGGAATGGCGAAGGCGAAACAGCAGGTGGTGTAATCGTTATGCGTTTCGGGGGAAATGCCTTAAAAACAATCGCTCTGGTTAAAGAAAAACTGAAAGACCTTGAAAAAGGCCTGCCGGAAGGTGTTAAAATTATACCCGCCTATGACCGTTCAAGTCTTATTGAAAGGGCGATCGATAATTTAAGCTGGAAATTGTTTGAAGAGCTTTTGGTTGTCGCTCTGGTATGTATCATTTTTTTACTGCATTTTCGCAGCGCTTTCGTTGCTCTGTTTACTCTACCGATGGGAATATTGATTTCATTTTTAATTATGTATTTTCAGGGTATTAATGCCAATATTATGTCCTTAGGTGGTATTGCCATTGCTATCGGTGCGATGGTGGATGCGGCTGTGGTGATGATCGAAAACGCCCATAAACATATTGAACGTGATGGGGGTAAAAAGAATCACTGGCAGATCATTATAGATTCATCTAAAGAAGTTGGTCCGGCGCTATTTTATTCCCTCTTGATTATCACCATATCCTTCTTACCAGTGTTTTCATTGCAGGCCCAGGAAGGACGCCTCTTTAAACCGCTGGCTTTTACCAAAACGTATGCCATGGCCGGTGCCGCCTTGTTGGCAATTACCATTGTACCTGTCTTAATGGGCTATTTTGTGCGCGGTAAAATTATACCAGAAAATAAAAATCCGATCAGCCGCTTCCTGATTAAATTATATAAACCAATCATTCACTGGGTGCTGCGCTTTCGCTGGATTACTATCGGTATTGCACTGCTCATTTTAGTAATTACGATCTTTCCAATGGGCAAAATCGGATCCGAATTTATGCCGCCTCTTAACGAAGGCGATCTCCTGTATATGCCCACCACTGACCCGGGTATCAGCATTACAAAAGCCAAAGAATTGTTACAGCAGACAGATAAGATCATCAAGAGTTTTCCGGAAGTACACCATGTGCTGGGAAAAATCGGACGAGCTGAAACAGCCACTGATCCAGCCCCGCTTTCAATGATTGAAACGACTATCATGCTCCAACCGGAAGATAAATGGCGTGAAGGTATGACTATTGAAAAGTTAGTGGAAGAATTAGATGCAGCCATTCAATTTCCCGGTTTAACCAATGCCTGGACGATGCCGATAAAGACACGCATCGATATGCTCTCAACCGGTATTAAAACACCGGTTGGCATTAAAATTATGGGACCTGATTTACAGACCCTTTCCGATCTGGGACAGGAAATTGCTGCGATCATTAAAGATGTGGAAGGAACACTCAGTGTTTTTCCTGATAAGACTGTCGGTGGAAATTATTTTGACTTCGATATAAAGAGGGACGAATCTGCCCGATATGGCCTTACTGTTGGCGATGTGCAGGATGTAATTATGTCCGCGATTGGAGGTATGAATGTTACGACAACAGTCGAGGGTCTGGAGCGCTACCCGGTAAATGTTCGTTATAGCCGTGAACTTCGTGATAATTTGAGTGCCTTAAAGCGTGTGCTGATTCCCACACCATCAGGCGCTCAGATACCACTTAATTATGTGGCTGATATTTCTATCACAAAGGGGCCCCCTGTTATTAAAAGTGAAAATGCACGCACTACTGCCTGGCTTTATGTTGATTTGCGTGGTATAGATGTGGGTACCTATGTCAAAAATGCTAAAAAGGTTATAGAGGAAAAAGTAGAATTTCCCGAAGGTTATAGCCTGGTATGGAGTGGGCAATATGAATATATGGAGAGAGCTCAAAAAAGATTGAATATCGTGGTACCAATTACGCTGGTTGTGATCTTTTTACTTCTCTATTTCAATTTTAAAAATTTTGCGGAAAGCTTCATAGTAATGCTATCTCTTCCTTTCGCTCTGGTTGGTGGGATTTGGCTCATGTACTTCCTGGATTACAATTTCAGTGTAGCAGTAGGCGTGGGATTCATTGCCCTGGCAGGTCTGGCCGCTGAGACAGGTGTTGTGATGCTGGTGTATCTGGATAATGTCTTTGCTGACTGGAAGCGCAGCGGGCGCCTGCACAGTCTGAAAGATCTGTATGATATCGTTATTGAGGGCGCTGTGGATCGTGTCCGCCCCAAACTGATGACCGTGGTGACCACCATGGTTGGCCTGACACCTATTCTATGGGGAACAGGCGCCGGATCACAAACCATGAAACGCATTGCTGCACCCATGGTTGGCGGATTGGTATCCTCCACGGTTTTGACCCTGATTGTAATCCCGGCTATCTATTATCTCTGGAAAAGTCATGAAATTAAAAAGTTGGAGAGCTCTTTAAACATTAATGAAGAATCAGTTTAATCTAAATCATAATTGTTTTACATAATTAAATAACCTAATCAAATTTAAGAGGAGTTTATCATGAATTGGAAATTTGCAATTTTAAGCATTGGCGTATTTGTAGTATTGATTGCCTGTAATGGTCAAAGTGAGAAGATGTCAGAGCACCAGCACAAGCAAGAAAAAGTATCAACTGTTGAAAAGACTTATTATTATACCTGCCCATGGAGAGCCATAAACATATTTCCAGCGCTACAGCAGGTGATTGTTCGGAATGTGGGATGAAATTAGTGGCGGCTGTGGAAGTAAAAGCGGATAGTGCAGATTATTATGGTTGTCCCATGTACCAGCATAGTCATATCCGGCATGACAAAGCGGGGAAGTGTGAAGAGTGCAGTATGGATTTAAAACCGATGAAACTGGGCTCCAAATAACGGCGCGAGCATGGAATAGAGATTATTATAAAAATCCCCAGGTGATCTCTATCAGATGTGAGCATTGCCATAGTACCGGGGCGGATGTGGCCATTGAAACGGCTGATATAACCTTGATTAAAGGTGATTTGCATGGTGTTGCCGGGGCGATTTCACTTTCACGCAAAACAATGCGTACCATCCGTCAGAATCTTTTCTGGGCCTTTATATACAATATAATCGGTATCCCCGTCGCTGCCCTGGGTTTGCTTAATCCTATGTTTGCAGCGGCTGCCATGGCATTCAGTTCCGTTCTATTATCTCAGCTTACGATTAAGGGTAAAGATCTAAAGGACATGGGCAAAGAAGATATTACTATATCATTATTTCGTGGAGCAATGATTAAATCAAGAATTTATTGTTAAACTTTACAGATAGGGCTATTTGGCATGCAGGTGCTCAAAATTTACCGATCCAGACTTCACTTTGTTCAGTGGATCAGGTAATTGTTCTTCTTGTCATCAAGCGGGCAGTCTAAACAGTACGATATTGCGTGATGGCCAGGGTAATGATGTCTCCCGGAAACTTTATGGCGCTCGACCATGATGGCCAATGCAGCGAAAGATCCCTTCTGGCAGGCCAAAATGACGGCTGAAGTAGCGGCAAATCCACACTTAAAAGATATCATCGAAGATAAATGTCTTACCTGTCATTCACCCATGGGGCGTACGGAGGCAAAATACCAGGGAGCGGATTATTATTCCTTTGAGGAATTGAATCAGGATGATCTGGCCCGCGATGGTGTTAGCTGTACAGCCTGTCATCAGATCAAACCTGATAATCTTGGCAATGTGGAAAGTTACAGTGGGCATTATATCATTGAAAATGACCGGATTATTTATGGACCCTATCAAAACCCTTTAACCATGCCCATGCAAAATCGGGTAAATTATACACCGATTTTTGTAGACAGGTACCATCATTATGATTTATGTGCTACCTGCCATACATTATTTACGCCCTATGTTGATAATGAAGGAGCGGTTGCAGGTGAGAGCGCCGGAGCAGACACCCTACCTTGAATGGAAAAACAGTGTCTATCCCGGCAAAAATATAGAATGCCAAACCTAACATGCCTGAGATTGAGGACCTATTGTTCATCTCGAACATGCCAACTCATGCTTGGTTCAAGAATGCCCTTTGCCAAACATTATTTTGTCGGTGGCAATGTTTATATGCTAGCGCCTTTTAAAAAAATACAGAACTGAACTGGGGTTTAACAGCCGAGTCGTGCACTATTGACAGCACCATTGCCCGGACACGAAAGATTACTGCAAACCGAAACCGTAGATCTGGATGCTTCCGATAAGTGGCTCATGGGTGATACCTTAGAGGTGACACTTGCCGTAAACAATAAAACCGGGCATAAATTTCCTACGGCTTATCCCAGCCGCCGGGCCTGGCTTTATCTGGGGATTAAAGATGGCAGAGGAGATGATGTGTTTGAATCGGGTAAATGGGATATAGTCCAAAACGAAATACAAGGGCTCGATGAAGACTATGAGGCCCATCATGATATGATCACTCACCCCGATCAGGTGCAGGTTTATCAATCGTTGATGAAGGATGTGGATCGATGAGCTTACGTATACCTTGTTGCGAGCGGCCGGTTATAAAAAAGATAACCGCATCCCGCCGGAAGGGTTTTCAAAAACAGGGCCGGCTTATGATTCGACGGCAGTAAAGGGCCTGGCCGATAAGATCCAAATTTTAACAGAGAAGGTTCCGGATCTGATAAGGTGACCTATAAAATTATCCGGTTTGAATCGAAGCCAAACCTATACATTAAATGCGAAAATCTATTATCAAAGCCTAAGTCCACGATTTGTGGCAGATTTATGGCAATACGATACGCCTGAAGTGGCCAGGTTTAAATCCTATTACCAGGCGACACCAAATTTTCCGGAAGTACTCGATTCACTGACAACAACTCTATCAGATCCTACTTCAATCAAAGAGAAAAGTTTAAATATTCCCAGCGATCCAATTCTGGTTAAAGCCTACCCCAATCCTTTTAATCCGCAAATTAAGATCACGGTACAGGTGAACAATCCCGGACTTCTTTCCATGGATATCTATAATATTTTGGGTGAGAAGATCAAAACCTATAACCAGATTAATCTTGTTAATACAGAGCATACTTTTATTTGGAATGCGCGTTCGGATCACAATGAGGCCCTGACCAGTGGCGAATATATATTGTATATTCAATTTACTGATCGCCAGCAAAATCAAAAATTTACGGAAGTAAAAAAAATCCTTTATTTAAAATAAGGCGGAATATCTTAATCGAGGGAATTAGTTTTAATAAATATGAAAAATATATTGAATTTGCTATTACTTGTGGTGATTATTTTTTCAAAAACAGGTATAACCCAACCCTTACTTCCACCAAACAGAACCGGAAATTTTCATGTCTCAAATTACAATGCTGATAGCATAGCAGTTTATGACTCCTACAGGGAAATATCTACATAGTTTCGGTGCAGAAGGGCTTAATGGTCCACGCGGTGTCGTTTTTTCACCAAATAAAAAAGTTTATGTGGCCAGTCAGTTATCTGACGAAATTTATATCTTTGACAGAACTGGGCAATACCTGACAAAGTTTAGTGACCAGGAGCTCGATGGTCCGACCGGTATGGCTGTAATTGACTCAACAGAACTATATGTTAGTAGTTTTGACAATGACCAAATCGTGGTTTTTAATCTCGATGGCAACAGATTGCGGTCATTTACCGGTGGTGGCCTTAATGGACCAAATTGTGTGGCGGTTAATTCAGATGGAAATATTTATGTGGCTAGTGCCCTAACCGCAAATGTTATTAAATTCGATAAAAGTGATAATTTTGTAAAGGTTTTTACCGGGGGCGGATTATCCAGCCCCATGGGTATCGCTCGTGATAAAAATGATGTACTCTTTGTTGCCGGGGGAGGATCAGATAATATTGTGAAATTTGATTCCGATGGTAATTTTCTGGGCAGTATCTCACGTCCGGATTTATCCGGGCCTCGGGGTAGCCTTTGATGATGGGGACACCTGTTTTCATCTTCATATTATAAGAATCAGGTGGTTGAATTCGATACAGCAGGGACCTACGTGCAGACAATATCGGTGGCTTCTGCAGATACCTCGCAGTATTGCCTTCGAGCCGCTTGAGGTTGTAACCACTATCAAATACATAAGAAGAAGTTCCGATAAATTTACTTTACATCAGAACTATCAAATCACTTATAATCCGCAGACCACATCGAATTTGAATTTCAAAACACGATTTGTTACTATAAACATTTATAATATTCTGGGCCAGAAGATAACTACATTGATAAATGGAGAAATAACCTCGGAATTACGAAGATTAATTTTGTGGCACCTTCCCTGCCTTCAGGCATTTACTATTATTCTCTGGAATCAGCTGGAGAAAGGATAGTGCGCCGAATGATCCTGATAAAATAAATTACCCAAGTTAGTTTAATGATTCATTATTCTATTTGATAGTATTGTGGAAGTTTGTTGAAACATCTGAGATATCTATCTAAATCCTCTCAAATCTTGCCTGGAAAAATCGAAGATATTCGGGTTCATATACCATTTTTAGACCCGTAATAGATTCCCGTTTTAAGTATACCTCTTCAATAGACTCGGCCACCACATCCATATGTGCCTGGGTATATACCCTGCGCGGGATGGTAACGCGCACTAACTCGAGTTTTGGGTAGTTATGTTTCCCGGTCTCTTTGTTTCTGCCTGCTGATACGACACCGCGTTCCATCGCTCTAACGCCAGAATCTAAATAAATTTCTGATGCGAGTGTTTGAGCAGGGAACTCATCCTGAGATAAATGTGGTAATATTCTTTTTGCATCGAGAAATACCCCATGTCCGCCAATTGGTTTAACCAGGGGAATTCCCATATCGATAAGTTTATTGCCGAGATATTCCACTTGCCCAACCCTTGCCCGGATATGATCTTCCTCGACGGACTCTGAAATACCGATAGCCAATGCTTCCATGTCACGTCCGGCCATGCCGCCGTAGGTATGCAACCCTTCATAAATGACAACCATATTTCTGGCCTGATCAAAAACTTTTTCATCATTTAAGGCAAGAAAACCACCGATATTTACAAGGGCATCTTTTTTGGCACTCATGGTTGCGCCGTCCGTAAGGTCACAGATTTCCCTGACAATCGCAGCAATGGATTTATCCTGGTAACCTTTTTCGCGCGATTTTATAAAATAGGCATTCTCCGCCACCCGGGTCATGTCGTGAATTATTGGGATTCCATGCTTTTGGGTCAGGAGGCGTAATTCCTTTAAATTTTGCATTGAAATCGGTTGGCCGCCGGCCATATTTACAGCGGTTGCCATAGATATATAGGGAATTCTATCCGAACCATATTCTTTAATCAGTTGTTCCAGTTTATCAAGATCCACATTACCTTTAAAAGGATGTTCATTCTCAGGATCATGGGCCTCATCAATGATAATGTCTTTGAACACGCCCCCGGCAAGCTCCTGGTGAAGTTTTGTTGTTGTAAAATACATATTGCCTGGAATAATATCTCCGGATTTAATCATAATCTGAGAGATAATATGTTCAGCTGCCCGACCCTGGTGGGTGGGAACAATATATTTATATCCGTAATAGTTTCTTATGGCGTCTTCCAGATGATAAAAATTTTTACTGCCCGCATAAGCTTCATCGCCAGACATCATACCCGCCCATTGCCGGTCACTCATGGCAGATGTGCCACTATCGGTGAGCAAATCGATATATACATCTTTGGATTTAAGTAAAAATGTATTAAAGCCGGCTTCCTGTATGGCCTTTTCTCTTTCTTCAAGGGTCGTCATATGAACCAGCTCAACCATTTTAATTTTATATGGTTCAGCCCAGGAACGTCTGCGTTTTTGATCTGCCATTTTTTCACTCTCCCTATTATTTTTTCATTATTAAAATAACCTGATCGATTCACAAATTTTTCTCGCAAAGACGCTAAGTCGCAAAGAAATAATTATTTATAATTCTCACACTTTCCTAATCAGGTTGTTATACTAATGTTACATCCATATAAATATGAAACAAAATATTTTTATCTGACATTCGTGGTTTTTTTTATATATTATGTATGGAGATATTTGTATTACCTATAATTTCTTTAAAAAGGCGATGACGATAAAATTATAGGGACTGATGATCAAAAAATTCTCAAAACAATCTTTTAATTCCCGGGAAAAAGGGATATCTGATCGTGGTGGGCAGTTTTAAAACCAATAGCAGGTATAAAAAATAAGTTTATATGTACCAACTCACAGATTAGAAGAAACAATTGGTGTCCAAAGTGAGTTAGTATAGTATTGAATGCGTAATACAGGATAATCCAAACAATGTTTCTTAAATATTTCATACATAGCCTGGTTCTAATCTTATTAATAGTTCAACCGCAACTTTTAGCCCAGAATGTTTTCATCAATGAGTTGATGGTTCTAAATGTTTCTAGTCATCAGGATGAAGATGGAGATTATAATGGATGGTTTGAACTGTATAACGCGAGTGATTTTCCAATTGACTTATCGGGATATACAATATCCAGTAGCAATACAGCGCCATCGGAATGGACGATAGATGAAGGACTTCTCAATCCAAAGGGCTATCTCGTCATATTTAACTCCGGAAAAGACCGAAAACAACAAATTTCCCATTGGGAGGCGGTAATCTCCCGTGGTGATGAGTGGAAGTACTCTCCTGGGTCAGCTGATATTCCCCTCAATTGGACGGAGTTGGAATTTGATGATACGGGCTGGCAAACCGGTGCAAGCGGGTTTGGTTATGGTGACAATGATGATGCCACCGTTGTTGAAAGTACTATTTCTCTCTATATAAGAAAAGTATTTAATGTACAAGATCTTTCTCAAATAATTACCGGTGTATTACATGTGGATTATGACGATGGTTTTGTTGCCTATTTAAATGGGATTGAAATTGCCAGGGAGAATATCGGCATACCAGGTGAAAGACCTGTCTATACGGAACCGGCAAAAGAAATTGTTGAAGCACGAATTTATCAAAACGGATCGCCCCTGATTTTTCAAATAGAAAGTATTGCTGATATCCTGCTTGAAGGAACCAATGTCCTGGCAATCGAAACCCATAATCGCAATGAGTTTTCAACAGATTTAACCATTATACCCTATCTTTCTCTCGCTATGAAACAGAGGCCAGGTGATTCACGACAAGTAGATACTATATTGACAAATTTTCCTTCCGGTTTACATACTGATTTTACATTCGCACAATTTACTGACACATTATATATTAAATCACCAGATGGCATCACCCAGGATATCCTGGGCTTTAAATACGTCCCTGAAGACAAATCATGGGGAAGAAAGCCGGATGGAAACTCACGAAATTATCGTTTTTGGGATCCAACCCCCGGATTTAGCAACAATGTTGGTACGATGGACTCTGTCAAATTAGAGGCCTCGAATCTTCCTGTTGTGGTTGTTGATACCTATGGTAAATTAATTCCTGATGCCGAGAAAATTTCAGCAAAAATGGGAATTATTTATAATGGTGAAGGTATAAGAAATTATTTTACAGATCCTTTCAATAATTATGATGGATCCATAGGTATTGAAACACGCGGAGCGAGTTCCCAGAGTTACCCCAAAAAGCAATACGCTTTAGAAACACGTTTACCATCTGGTGAGAACAATAACGTTTCTTTGTTAGGACTACCCGAAGAAAATGACTGGATTCTTCATGCGCCCTATGTCGATAAAAGTCTAATGCGCAATGTCCTGGAATATAAACTGGCCAGAGACCTGGGTTGGTATGCCAGCAGAACCCACTATTGTGAACTTGTCTTAAACGGTGAATATCAAGGTGTGTATATCCTGATGGAGAAAATTAAGCGGGATAAAAACCGGGTGAATATCGCTAAACTGGATCCTGATGAAATATCCGGCGAGGAAGTAACTGGCGGGTATATCATTAAACTGGACAAAACAGTGGGGGAAGATGTGGGCGGCTGGCCTTCATCTTTCCCGCCAAAAAATTATACAAAACTGTTCTTCCAATACCATTATCCAAAGCCGAGCGATATTGTTCCTGAACAACGCGTATACATTCAGAATTTTATATATAATTTTGAAGAAGCATTGTATAGTGACAGTTTTAGAGATCCTATCAGCGGCTATTCGCCACTTATAAATACAAAGTCATTTATTGATTTCTTTATTCTAGTGGAGATTGGAAGAAATGTTGACGGATACCGTTTGAGTACGTTTATGTATAAAGATCGTGATAGTAAGGATGGAAGATTAACCATGGGACCTGTCTGGGATTATAATCTTGCCTTTGGCAATGCTAATTATGATAATGCACAGTATACGGAAGGCTGGCAGAAAGACTGGTATGATCCGGATCATACAGATATTCCTTTCTGGTGGGATCGATTATTGTCAGATGATACATTTTCTTCCAAATTAGCTGAGCGATGGCAGGAATTAAGAAGTACCCATCTCCATGAAATCAATATTCTTGGTATTCTCGACAGTCTTTACTCCGTATTGGGAGAGGCACAGGAACGGAATTTTAGAAGATGGCCTGTCCTGGGAACACGTGACTGGCCAAATGCCTATGTGGGCAATACCTATGAAGATGAAGTGGCTTATCTGGAAGAATGGCTTTTTGAGCGCTTAAGATGGATGGATGAAAATATACCCGGGATAACGGGATTAAGCGACAATAATAATTCATCAAAAATCCCACAAAAATTTGTTTTGGATCAGAATTATCCAAATCCTTTTAATCCGATTACAACAATTAATTACGAATTACCAATTACGAATTACGTTGATTTAAGTGTATATAATTTGCTTGGTCAAAAGGTGGCTGTGTTGGTCAATAAATATCAGCCTGCTGGTACTTACCAGATGGAATGGGATGCCAGTGGGTTTGGAAGTGGTGTCTACTTTTACCGATTGCAGAGTGAATCGGGATATGTGCAGGTTCGGAAGATGGTACTGTTGAAGTGATTAATTCCAGCTCAATTTCTGAATTTTATTCAATATCCAATATCCAACAGCGAATATTCAACTGATAAAGTACTTGAAATTTGGATTTTCTCTGCTGATTATTATAGGCCACGGATGCCACAGATTAAGCGGATTTGCACGGATAATAAATAATCAGTGGAAACCAGCCCTATCCGACCTGCCCCGTTTTTCGGGGGTAATCCGTGTGCTCTATAACTAAGTTTAGAAGGTAAAATAGATAAATTTTCATCCTTGGTATGCATTGTCTTTTAGACTGAAATTTGTTAATTTTACAATTGTTTTTTTGGCAGATGGGATCATGAATTAGTCAATAAGCATGGGAACTTAACAATTTAAGTGATTTAGTAAATTGATTCACAATAATTCTTAAGATGGTTGTGAATTAGGCCTTCCCCTTTCTTCCTTTTGCCTCGAACCAAATCAACAGCTGCCTCAGAAGAGAATCCCAACCAAGGGGATTTAATCAGTTTAGCTGTTTGTTAAGCAATGCTGAATTATCTTGGTATCTAAAGTCTTGTTTTACAGAGAATTATCAAGCAATGAAAAAGTTAATGTACAGTAGAATTTATGATTTTCAGAGAGTAATATATTTAATATTATTTTTTGCCCTTACCTTTTCAGGTCTTTCCTCTCTTTTTCCATGCAATGTACCTGTCTTCAGATATGCCCTTGAGCGATGGACAGCAGATCCCTATAGACTAACCGTTTTTTATCATGATGAAATTACGAGCGATCATAAGGATTTGCTTGCGGAGTTGAACCAGATTTCATTTCAAGGTGATTCAACTTTAAACATTATTATAGAATATAGCGACCTGAATAATTCTGCTCAGAATCCTCTTAAAGATTTTGATGATAATCTCACTTACCCATTGATGATGTTATCTTATCCCGAACAAACCGGTATTCCATATCCCATATGGTTGGGGGAATTGAGCAAATCCAATATGGATATTTTAAGGGATTCTCCCCTACGAAGAGAAATCTCTGATCTCTTGCTGGCAGGGGAAACCGCGGTTTTTCTTTTTCTGGAAAGTGGCGAGCCTGAATTGGATCAAAAATATTATAATATATTAGTAAATGAATTAGAGGCCTTATCGGCAAAAATCAGTATCCCGACAAGTGGAGTAGATGTAGATGGCAATCCCATTGAAATAAATGATTTTCAAAATGTCGATTTAAGTTTTTCAGTTAAAAAGTTATCCAGGAAGAACCCAAAGGAGAGCATATTTGTAAAAATGCTATTGGGTACGGAATCTGATTTAGCCGAATACCAGGTACCACTTGTCTTTCCGGTTTTTGGACAAGGAAGATCATTATACGCGCTGGTCGGTGCGGGAATTAATAAAAATACAATTGAAAAAGCATGTGGATCGCTGGTTGATTGGTGTTCCTGTGAGATAAAAGCTTTGCACCAGGGCGTCGATCTTTTGTTTCTGGCGAATTGGTCAGCAAGCATAGGTGATACCTGGATCAAAGATGAGGATCCTCCTCCTCTTACAGGACTTTCTGGCTTTATCCCTTCATCGGAGAAAACAGAGGATAATATTATACAGACAAAGCCGATTTCGCCCAAAAAGATATCTATAGGAGAGAACATAAAGCCTGAAAAAAAGAGTGCTTTAAGTTCGGATTCCGCCCGCGCCATTTCAAATGATGCGAAGACCCGGGAAACATTTTCAATCTCAAAAAATATTGGATGGTTATTGTTGGGACTTACAGGCTTAGTCATTATGTTTACTTTTTTTATAATGAAAAAGAAAACGAGGATAGAGAGATGACCGTCTGGCAGCTGGTTTATAAGGAGATATACAGACGTAAATTGAATTTTATTTCCGGATTATTATCCATCATTATTGCCATCGCTGCTCTCATCGCTGCGGCTACTTCTCTATCCATACATGATTCTGAAACGCAAAAGATTATAGCCGCGAAGAAGTTAGAAACTGAAAAAAGGATGAAGGATCTTGAGAACGATTATAGAATCATCATGAAAAAGCTGGGCTTTAATTTACTCATCCTGCCGGAGGGACAGAATTTCACTGATCTCTATGCTGATGATTTTGCTTCAAAATATATGCCGGAAGATTATGTCAACATTCTGGCAAAATCAAAAATAATGACAATCCGCCATCTTCTTCCTAGTTTACATCAAAGAATATTCTGGAAAGAGGGAAAGCGTAATGTAATCCTTATTGGAACCCGGGGTGAAGTGCCCTTTCTGCATCGTGATCCCAAAGAGCCAATTCTGATACCGGTTCCCAAAGGTACTGTAGTTGTGGGATATGAATTGCATAGAAGTAACAATCTTGTCGTTGGAGATAAAGTAAATATACAGGGGGTAGATTTTACTATTACACAATGCAATGAAGAAAGAGGAAATAAGGACGATATCACCTTTTGGATTGATCTGGAACAGGCACAGTCTCTTCTAAAGAGAGCCGGTCAGATTAATGCCATTCTTGCCTTAAAATGTCATTGTGCCGGTAATGAAATATCGCAAGTGCGGGCAGAAGTAAGGGGAATCCTACCGGGAACACAGGTGATCGAAGAGGCTTCGAAAGTTATAACGCGGGCAGAAGCACGTGACCGGGCAGCTAAAGAAGCAATGGAGGCGATTGAATCTGAAAAAAAATACCGGATGCAAATTCGTGACGAGCAAGAACGATTTGCAGCTATTTATGTACCATCCATCATGGGGCTGAGTATTCTATGGATTGCGCTTTTATTTATGTCAAATGTGAGAGAGCGTCAGAGTGAGATAGGTATATTGAGAGCAACGGGTCTGAAAGCCCGTAAGATACTGGGTCTTTTTCTTTTTAAAGCATTAGTGATGGGTCTTGCCGGGGCTGTCCTGGGGATAGTTACCGGATTGACACTTAGTTTGCTCTTTAGAGGTGTCGTTTTTGAACTGGCTTATTTAGATTGGCAGCTAATTTTATTGGCTATGGGATTGGCGCCGATGATTTCCCTGTTGGCAAGCTGGATTCCGGCTTTCTTGGCCTCCCAGCAAGATCCGGCTGTGATTTTAAGTCAGGAATAATTTGGATGTTAGAATTAACACATATTACTAAAAGATTTCGAAAAGATGATGCGTCTATTGATGTCCTGAAAGGTGTAAACCTAAGGGTAGATTCTGGCGAATTTATTGCAGTCCAGGGTGCGAGTGGAAGTGGGAAAACCACCCTCCTGCTGATTGCCGGGGGACTTTTACATCCCAGTGAGGGAGCGGTCTGTTCAAATAAAGAAAATCTTTACCTGAAAAATAGTGAGGAACGGGCAAGATTCCGGGCTCTTAATTTTGGGTTTGTTTTTCAACAATTTCACTTAGTCCCATATTTGACAACTCTTGAGAATGTACTCTTACCTGCTTTGGCATTGAAATCAGAAAATGACACTCAAAAAGCACTTAACTTAATTGAGGCATTTGGATTGTCGAATCGAAAAAACCATAGGCCCGGCGAGATGAGTGCAGGAGAAAAACAAAGAACCGCACTCGCCAGAGCCTTACTACATACACCCAAGGTCGTTTTTGCAGATGAGATCACGGGAAATTTAGATGAAGAAAATTCATCGATTGTAATCAAGGCTCTGAGAAATTTTACAAATGATGGGGGATCTGTTTTGTTTGTCACGCATGATATTACGCGAGCTAAGATGGCTGACCGGATCGTAAAAATTGAGGACTTTAAATTAATATAGGTTGTGTAAATGAATTTTAAAATTTTATTTTTTTGTCTTTTATCTGTTTTGTTGTTGGTGAGTGAATGCTTGCCGGAAGATTGGCCCATGTGGCGCTATGATGCGGGAAGAACAGCTGCGAGCTCAGAGGAACTAAGTGATAACTTGCATATGCACTGGGTTCAACATTTTACCGCACGAATTCCTGTTTGGGATGATCCGCTAAATAATGATCTGATGCAATATGACCGTGTTTTTGAACCCGTTATATTAGATACGATTCTTTTTGTAGGGTTTAACGATTGTGATAAAGTAGCTGCTTTCGATTTGCGAACCGGAAGGCAGAAGTGGGAGTTCTTCACGGATGCACCTGTACGTTTACCCCTGGCTGGTTGGAAAAACAAAATTTATTTTACCAGTGATGATGGTAATCTTTATTGCCTGTCAGCTGAGAAGGGTGATGTGCTTTGGAAGTTTGAGGGTGCACCGACGAACCAAAAGATATTGGGAAATAGACGATTAATATCTATGTGGCCGGCACGGGGCGGTGTTGTGATCAAAGATGGCATTCTCTATTTCGCGAATAGTATCTGGCCGATGATGGGGACTTTTATTTATGCCCTCGATGCTGAAAATGGTGATGTTGTTTGGCGTAATGAAGAAACCGGTGCAAATTTTATCAGACAACCGCACAATTATCCCGCCTTTGCTGGTATAGCACCCCAGGGCGCATTTGCTCTTAGTGGCGATAATCTACTCATCCCCGGAGGGCGCTCGGTGCCTGCCTGTTTTGATCGATTGAGTGGGGAAATGCGCTATTATCATCTGGCAAAATTTGGTAAATCTGGCGGGTCTTTTATTTGTGCTGTTGATACGGTGTTTTTTAATCATGATCGCGATAGAATGACTAATTTATATAATCTGAATAATGGGGAGTTAATCGCACGGAGGCCAGGTAAATTTCCCGTTATCACAAATGAAATGTACTATTTTTCAGGACCCAGCATTTCAGCGCGAAGTGCAATCAATCCGGGTAAAGATCTCTGGAAGTCAGATATTGATGCTTCGGGTGACTTGATTATGGCTGGTGATTTTTTGTATGCCGGTGGCAAAAACGTAATAACAAAATTGAGACCATCAACGGATAAACGGAAACCTCAGAAAATCTGGCAATTTAAAGTGGATGGCCAGGTGAGTCGTTTAATTGCGGCTAATGATTATCTTGTTGCCGTAACAGAAGATGGCAAGATAATGGCCTTTGGAAAAGAGAAATTGAATGCAACACAATTTTATAACCAGACAGAGAACTGGACACCTTCGGAAGAATTAAATCAGAAACGTTGCAAAACTATTAAGTCGCGCGGCTAATCCAGAAGGATATGGAATCGTCTATGGTATTGGGAATGGAGATCTATTAGCCGCTATGGTATTAAATTCCAATCTTTCTTTAATTGGTGTTGATCCTGATGCAAACAAAATAAATGAATTAAGACGAAAATTTGATGATATGGGATTGTACGGTCAGCGCATATCGTTAATTCAAGGCAGTCTGTCAACTGTTAATTTTCCACAATATTTTTCTTCGTTGACTGTCATTGAAAATATAGAGGATTCGGGCTTTTATCCGGATAAAGAAAACTATGAAAAATTAATTTGGACGGCCAGACCCTATGATGGAAGTATATGGCTTCCCCTGGATGAAATACAGCGTGAAAAGTTAATATCTGTAATTAATAGATCTGATAGTGAGCAAATTGAACATGAAATCTTTGATGATGGATTGTTGTTAACCCGAAGCGGCCCCCTAGCAGGTTCCGATGACTGGACCCATCAATATGGAAATATTCAGAATTCTGTAAAATCAGATGATAATCTGGTTAAAATGCCCCTGGGTCTTTTGTGGTTTGGCGGGAATTCAAATTTAGATGTATTACCCCGTCATGGACATGGCCCTCCAGAGCAGATTGTTGATGGCCGGCTTATCATCGAAGGTATGGATGGCATAAGTGCCCGGGACGTCTACACGGGCCGTGTTTTGTGGAAGACCCCTCTCGACTGTCTCGAAACATTTCAAATGTACTATAATGAGACGTATACGAATACCCCACTTGTGGCTACCTATAATCAAAGACATATACCCGGAGCGAACGGAAGGGGTACAAATTATGTCGTTAGTCATGATTTCGTTTATATTATTCAGGGAACGGATTGTCTGGTTCTTGATATAAAAACCGGGGAAGTGAATAATATATTTAATTTGCCACTAATCGAGGGAAATATAAAACCGGACTGGGGCTATATTGGTGTATATAAAAATTATCTGATTGCCGGATCGGAGTTTGCCGATTACTCAAGTCTGACGCCATTGTCCAGAGAAGAGCAAAATAAACTCGATTCGCTTTCCTTGAAAAAATTCACAGATTTGAGGGATAAAACAAATTATGACCTATCGGCCAGCAAACGGCTGGTCATTATGGACCGGTATTCCGGTGTGGTGAATTGGCAGATTGAAAGCCGGCATGGCTTTATTCATAATTCAGTTGTTGCTTCCGGTGGGAAACTCTACTGCCTGGATAAAATTCCTGCTTTTATTGAAGGTAAAATGGAAAGACGGGGAATAGAACTTCCCACAAATTACCGCTTGTTGGCTCTGAATATTCAAAATGGTGATGTCGTTTGGAAAAAAAATAAAAATGTTTTTGGTACCTGGCTGGGATATTCAGAAAAAAATAATTTGCTCCTCCAGGCCACACGCCCCTCCGGTGACATGTTATCGGGAGAAAAGGGAAGGAGAATGATTGTTTATAAAGCAGATAGTGGTGCAGAAGTGTGGGATAAGCCCGTTACCTATCATAATCCACCTATTCTGCATAATAATCAGATTATTACAGAGCATATTGGTTTGGATATATTTAGTGGTGAAAGAATTCAGAGAGAAAGTCCCCTCTCCATGAAAATGTTGCCCTGGACTTATACCAGAACAAAAGGCTGTAATTATAATATTGCATCTGAAAATTTATTATCCTTTAGATCCTCTGCTGCAGGTTTTTTTGACCTGGAAAATGATGGGGGATTAGGACATTTTGGTGGTTTTAAATCTGGATGCACGTCCAACCTGATCGCTGCAAATGGGGTGTTAAACGCACCGGATTATACGCGCACCTGTCAATGCGGCTACCAGAATCAAACCTCCCTGGCTCTCGTGCACATGCCCGGCGTTGAATACTGGACAACCAGTGATTTTGCCTGGGACGGTAACCCGGTTAAAAAAGTAGGTTTAAATATGAATGCGCCTGGCGACCGGATGGCAGAAAATGGCGTTTTATGGTTGGATTATCCTAGTATTGGTGGCCCTTCACCAGATATTCCAGTGAAAATTGTTGCGGATGAGCCAACCTATATGCGACGGCATTCTTCATTTTTACCAGGGTGTAAAATTTTACCATGGGTTAGTACTTCAGCCATTTCAGGTCTTCAAACTGTAGAAATTACATTGTCCACAGAACCAATGTTATCAGCATCTTATTCAATTAGATTGTATTTTGCTGAGCTTGGGTCAAAAGGGGCTGGAGAGAGAATCTTTAATGTTGAGGTACAGGGGAAACCCGTTCTCAAGAATTTTGATATTGCAAAAGAAGCGGGTGGTGTTGAGAGAGATATTGTAAAACGCATCAAAGGGGTAACGGTGAAGGATAAACTTGTGATTAGTTTTAGACCATCTGACCTGGCCCCGAACAGCAGGGCAATTCTATCCGGCATCGAAATAATCTCGGACGAATTAGAGGTTCAAGCAATTGGAATCGGTAATTGAGATCTACAATATTGTATCACAACCAATTTCTAATACAGTGATATAAAAAATTCAAAAATTATAAATGTCTATATCTCATATGTTTCCAGTTAAGAAATAAATTTGTCTTCATAAAAAAAGAAATATCAAATAATTATATTAATATCCCAAATGGAGACTTGATCTAAAGAACTCACCCTAAATCCCTCTCTTGAAAAGAGAGGGTTTGAGGAGCCCTTCTCAAAAGAAGAGAAGGGGTTATTAATGAGAATCTTCATTAAAACATCTATGTCTCTTTTGAACCGGACATTATTTCTGTATATAAAAGATATATAGAGTAAATTGAGAAAGCGAACTTTTTACATGAATATTATAAAAAAGATTAATTTAAATAAATGTTTATTATTACTTGTATTAAATTTGGGCTTAGTCTTTTCTCAAGGAATTAGGGGAACTATAAGCGATGCAGAAACAGGATTACCCCTGGAGAATGTGAATGTGGTGGTCAGCGGTACAACTTTTGGTACGACAAGTCAGGATGATGGAAGTTATCTAATTGATAAACTTTCTCCAGGAGAATATACTCTGGAAACATCGATGATGGGCTATAAGGTTCAGACAGTCACTGTAGAAGTACGTGTGAACTCTATGATTCAAGAAAATATTATCCTCGTTCCTACCGTGTTACAATTGCAGGCTATTGAAGTAACAGCACAAAAATACCGAAATGTTGTTGTCTCTCCTAAGTTAGAATCACCGGCCTTATATACAGCCATTTCGGTTGTTAAAAAAGATCAAATCCAAAAACAGGGTGCTAAAACACTTACAGAATCCATGCAGTATATACCAGGGGGATTCGTCGAATCACGGGGACGAAAAGTAAAACAATTTTTTTCGGTACGGGGGCAAACCTACCCCTATCCGGAGTATGCTCTAAATGGAGCCTGGCAGAGAGAATTCCATGAATTACCCTATTTTTACTCTTCTGCTGATATTGAAAAAATTGAAATTGTGAGATCCAGTGCGGCATTGTTGACGGGTTTAAACGGATTGGCCGGCGTAATTAAGGTAGATACCAGACAGTATGAAACGATGGAGACTTCCTATTCTGCCGAGTATGGAACATTTGGCTCCTATTGGGCCCGTTTATCCCATGGATCAAAGGTAGGCGATGTGAGTTATGCAACCGGACTTGGCCTGCAGGGTACGGCTGGTCCGGAGGATAAGAATGCCGCCGAGCGAATGGCAAATCTTTATGGGCGGGTGGATTGGCAAGCCTCAGAGGATCTCAATCTCGATTTCAATTTTTATTATTTAGATGGAAAAAGAGAATTAGCCCTGGCTGAACCCCCAGCCAATACGCGTCTACAAACTCAGATATCACGTTATGATCCCTATCGTGCGACATTATTTAACTTAAAAGCATTTTATCAATCGAGTCCGAAAGCATCCAGTGAACTGTTGATCTATTATAGTGACAGAAATCCCAAATATGTCACAGAAACGGATGCTGAACCCATTGTTGTCTCCGAATCTGACCATGAGTTTGGACTCAACTTTACCCAGGCACTCTCATTATCCAAAAATAATAATTTGCGATTTGGTGGCCTTTATAATCATTGGGTAGCCCCAAACGGCAAACGATTTTATAGTGGTCGCCGAGCAGATTTGGAGACGATTTCAGCTGTTATTGTGGATGAGCACCGTTTTGGAAAATTTAATCTGGATGCAGGGGTACGCTGGGCCAGATCCTATATTAATGAGTACGGGGCGTTTAATATTAACGGTGTCGCAGGAGGATTTGCCAAAGTAGATCCGGTTGTGGATGCATGGGAACCCGGTGTTTTTACGGGCAGTCTGGGTGGGGTATATTATTTTGATTCCCCCTATTCCATTCATTTAAATTTCTCGGCAGGAGAAATCAAACCCAGGGAAGGTTCTTTGAGTGAAACATATGAAAAACCCTTGAATGAAACCCGTTATAAATTTGATCTTGGTTTTCAAACGATAATCAAAAATGTGGGACAATTTACGTTAACCGGATTTTTTGTCAAACAAAACAATGCGATTGTACTTAGCGATACGGTACATTTTGATGATGGGCGGATACTGGAATATTATAAGAATCGAAACCAGGATCAGGTAGGTGTTGAGTTTGAAGCACGATCGGCTCTATGGTTTAATTCATTGGAATGTTTTGTAAATCTGCTGGCGGTCTACTCACGGTATGAGGAGGACGGAGAATTTATTAAAAACGCCACCTTCCCCCAATTTATTACTTCTGCCGGAGTATATTATGGGTACCGTGGTTTTGATTTCAACCTTTTTGGAAAGATTGTATCAGATTATGAAAATACAAGGTTTGCAGGCAGGGTAAACGGACAACCTCCGAGCCGCAACCATTAGGTGATTATCTACTAATTAACGCTACGTTTGGGAAATCGTTTGGCGAAAATTTCAAGACACGTGTCTATCTGGAGGTACGAAATCTGACCGATGAACGTTTCTCAACAGTAGTAGGTTATCCTGATTTTGGAAGAAGATTTGTTGTGGGATTTTCGCAGGTATTTCACTAGGCAAAAATAAAGTGGAGAGCAAAGCGTAGAGAGTGAAGAGTGAGGAGCAAAGAGCAATGAATTGTAGTGGCCGTTCGCGAACGGCCACTACTGATGTAATTGTATTGATCTGTATTATTTTTTATCAGACCATCCACGAAACCTACCATGAAATTTCCTTTTACGATTCTCATTCTTAAAAGCATCATAAAGTTCAATCTGCTCTTCTGTGAGAATTTCTCTGATCTTCGCATCTAATTCCTGAAATAGCTCATACTTTGCCATATGGAACTCTTTTGGATCATCACTGGCATTCCGCATCTGGATCATCTGAGAACCATAATCTTTAAAAAGATCAGTTATCTTCTGTTGTTGATCAGTGTCAAGACCCAACGCTTCAGTCAATTTCTCAACACGTTTTTCGACGACAGCATCAGGAAATTCACCGGCCGCCAGCTGAGCAGCCATTTCATCAACAATCGCCTTTTGCTCATCAGTTAAGATCTCATAAATAGCCATTCTGATTTTCTCTCTAAGTGCCATCCTCTCTTCACGTATCTCTTCCCAGGATTTCCCTTCAGTCCAGCGAGAACACATCTCTTTAAAATCTGGTCGCAAATCACTTACAATCTCTTTAATTTGTTCTTTTTGTTCTTCAGTAAGATCCAGGACCCAAAAATACATAGGACCGGCACCATCAATGAGAAATGCTTCTTCCTGTTCAATTTCAAGCGGATCTGAATAGGCTACGAGGAGGAATTCTGCGTCACTTCCGGCCAAACTCTTGAAGTAGTTGGGTTGCTCTAATGTTTGCGGTTCAGATTGATTACAGGCTGTAATGCTGAACATAAGTACAAATGCCAATGACGATAAAAATATAAATTTGAACATTATCTGCTCTCCTTAGGATTGTCTAATGTATAGATTATTCTTAATTAATATTCTGTGATTTGATCTTCTTTGATCTGATTCTATTTGATTTGATATATTAATATTAGACAATCGAAATTCCATATTGTTCCCGCTTAAACACATTTTTTGTTGCCAGAATATGAATTTCTATTCGCGCAGCGCCGCGGCGACGCAGCGCAAAAAAAAGGACTCCCAATCACCCCCTCCATAATCCCCTTCCTTAACTAAGGAGGGGGTAAAAGGAAGTGGTTGTTTAATTATTTTCTTACCCTATATCTTATATCATTCCTTAATAATCTTAGTGTACTTTGCGCCTTCTTTGTGTCCTTTGTGGTTTCTTGTTTCTTCCTTGAGTAAAATCACACAGCAAAGCGTGGTTTCCGGGTTTTCCATTTACCGCGTGTAAAATCAGGCACTTTAACCGGAACACTGTTCATGGCAATGGATTGTTCTGATAGAGGTCCAATCACACTCATTATTGCTGAGTCATATACGTCTATTGGTGTTTGGGTTTTATTTCGAACAGCCTCTATGAACTGAGTGAGTTCAATATAATCGGTTCCTCCATGACCGCCTTTTACCTCTTGTTTCCACCATTCATGCTCATATTTTTCCTGGTAAGGTGCGAAAGGTTCCCATTTGTGAAATTCGGGACTTTTTTCTACTATGTAAAGTGCTTCCCGCTGCTCATTATATAACCCGCGTGTTCCCTGGAGCATCCAGCGGTTATCATAGGGGCGGGGTAGCTGCATATCATAATTTATAACCAATGATTTTCCGTTCTTTGTTCTGACGACGGTGGTGACAACATCTCCCTGGGCATATTTGCGACTATAATTTGGATGATCTTTACCAAAACGGCGTTCAAAATAGGCGTTTATCGCCCGGCTGTCTGAGGCTGTGGAAGTGATATAATCATAATAATCTCCGCACCCGATATCCAACCAGCTGATAACGGGACCCTGCTGATGTGTGGGATATTGATCACGGTTATGATTAAGTAAATATTTTGCTGACCAGCGGTCCATCCCTGTCTCCCCATCAAAGAACCAGTGGTCGACACAATCATGAGAATGGGCACAATGACAATGGACAATGTCACCAAACATACCCTGGCGTATCATATTCAGGATAGCCAGGTTGTCCCGTCGGAAACTCCAGTTTTCCATCATCATGCAGGGTACTTTGGTTTCTTCATAGGTGTTGACAAGATCCCAGCATTCATCCAACGTGTAGGCAGCGGGAACTTCAACTCCGGCATATTTTCCCGCTTTCATAGCGTCTACGGCCATCGGTGTATGCCATTCCCAGTATGTCGCGATAATTACGGCATCCAGATCATCACGCTCAAACATTTTTTTATAGGTATATTCATCCTTGATATATAACTCGGGTTTTGTTCTGCCTTCAGAGGACAAAATTTCTTCCGCTTGTTGAAGATGTTCTTTGTTGATATCGCATATAGCAGGTATCTCAACTCCTTCCACATTTAATAAGTTGCGCATAAGACTTTTACCACGATTACCGGTGCCGACCACCCCTACTTTTACTGTCTTCTTTGGTGGTAAAGCGCTCTTTCCTATTACATTTCCAGATATGGCTACACCTAATCCGGTTGCAGCGCTGACTTCCATAAATCTTCTTCGATTCATTTTTGGTGACATTGGGATCTCTCCTTTATCTTGGTATTTGGTTTTAGATATTAATTGGGTTTGTCCACGAATTCCAACAATTTCATTCTTGAATCTTAGAATATCTTCTATTCTTATCGGGACTAGATCATCGCCCACGCTGTAACGGGATCTTTCGACGCGGTCTGTCCCTACTTGATAATTAATTACCACAATAAGAGACGGCCCAGCGGCCCGTCTCTACAACCTACGCATTACTGATACTCTTCTCTGCTGTCTTCTTCGTTCTTTCCGAACAGTGCACGTCTGGCGCGTTTCGCGTCACATGTCATACGTTTCACGGGTTGTTATTGATTGTTCTCATCAATACTATAAATCTTTACACTATCTTTTTTGCCGCGAAGCTCGAACTTCACCAATTGGGACTTTCCGGAAAGATTCATTACTTTTTACTTGATCCGCAAGATTTTTTGAGACAAGTAAATTTTTACTGTATTTATTGCATTGCCCTAATATTCTTGCAGCCGTGTTGAGAACGTCTCCGTGGTAAGCTATCTCACGTTTGATATCACCAATCTCTGTTGCGGTTACAATACCCATATCCATCCCCGCACGAAATTCGGGTGTGGTATTATAGGTTCGAAGATAGTAGTCTCTGCGGTAAAGAAGAGCATCTTTAAAATCAAAATAAGTTCTTATACACGCTTGCCCGCTTAATCCACGATCTTGCTCCCAGGTGAGGATTACCTCGTCACCAACAAATTGATAAATCTCAGCTTTATACCGTAGAAGAGAGTCCGTCAGATCCTGGAAACAATCCCTGATAAACTGGCTATAGATTCTATGTCCTAGTTTTTCGGCAATCGTTGTAGAACTTTTTAAATCGAGAAACATAAAGATGCGATTTTCGTCGTGGGGTTTATGGTACCGTCCCAGGAGCAATTTAATCATATTTCCGGGACCAATTTTGCGATTCATCTGCAGGAAAAAATTGATGGAAAGACTAGAAATAATGAAATATACCAAAAAAGATATATAGAAATTGAGTGAAGCAAAATCCCCAAATCTGCCGTAATCTTTATAGGACATTAAATCGAAGAAGTAGAAAATAAGCAGTACAATCAATTCTGAACCGATAATCGCTATCAAATATAAGCTGCTCTTCAATAAGATTATTTTACCGAGTGATTTTCTGCGAACTTTTGGCTGATCTGTTAAGGTGTTGATAATATTAAAAAGCAATCCAAAAAGGATAGTCTTGAATAATTAATTCATAGTAGGCATATCCCGAGTTGATATAATCTGTAAGAGGGCTTTCAATAAGCTGCTCACCATAACCTATAAACACATAGAGGTAATATAAATAAAAAACAATAAACCAATAGACTATCACGAGCAGCCATTCACTCAACAATATGTGATATCGATTTCTCATCTATTATCCTGATAATTTATTGTGAATATGTAAATATACAAGGTTAGGGTGAATGAGTAAAACCTAAATGGAGATTCAATAATCAATATTCGAATGTTCAGGTAAGGACTATTCGGAAAGAAAGGAGAAGACAGAAGAGAGGAGAGTATCAACAATACGATGGTTGTAGAGACGGGCCGCTGGGCCGTCTCTTATTGTGGTAATTAATTATCAAGTAGGGACAGACCGCGTCGAAGATCCCGTTACACGGGGTGTGTCTGCCATAAGAATAAAGATATTTAAATCAGTGGAATTCGTGAATTCGTGGAAGAAATATCCAATATCCAACAGAGAATAATCAATGTTCAAACTAAGGCGAGGGGACCATCCGTAGAGAGTAGAGCGTGGGGCGTGAAGCGATAAAAGGAAATAAAATTGCTAATGTCATTCAGATTTTTTGAGAAATATTGCGTTTTTTGCTCATACGGCGTAATTTCAAGGGTTCCCATCGAGATTACATACCTCACCAGAATAAATCGAATCTCTTTTAAGTATGATAGTAGAAAATTAACAGGATTCCATTATGTACAAATTTCTTCCCTTACTTTTAATTTTCGTCGTCTTTTCTGCCACATCTTTTGGACAGGCGGTTCAGGATCAAAAAGTGCCTTCAGAGCAGGTTGAAGCCCAGCCTGTAGCTATTCCAGTAACCCTAATCACCGAAAAAGCGGATGTGGTTCAGCAAGGTTTGCAAAAGATTCTTCAGGATTTAGAATCATCTGAGGTTTTTGCTGAATTTGAGGAGAATATTCCACAGGTGCTGGACTCTCTAAAAAAACTGCAGTCAAACAAAATACTTTCAGACATTACTAACCTGGAACTCCGTGTCTTAAATGCTCTCCATCAGGAGTGGAAACTCTATCAAAGCAGAATAGATGAGTGGAAGGAACGGCTTTTAACAGAATCCCAGAGTGTTGAAAAAAAACTATTAACCATAAAAGAAATAAAAGTGGTCTGGCAGTTAACCGGTGAAGAGGCACAGAAAGAAAAGGCACCCCAGGCGATACAAAAAAGAGTGTCAACGATCCTAAAGGAAATCGTGGAAGGGGAGAAGAAGGTAAATAAAAGGTTGAATGAGCTATTGATATTTCAAAACACTATATCAAAGAGCCAGAATGAAATCATCGAGATTGTAAAGAAGATAGCGGAATCTGAAGACAATCTTCGCGGGCAGATCTTTGTCCGTGATAGCCCACCTTTATTGGAATTCATACAAACACATCAAGATACGCTCCACCTTGCAGAGCAGTTTCAGGAGAGCTGGGAACAATTAGTTCGCTCTAATTATGCTTTTATTCAGGCTAATACTGATCGTTTTTATATCCACGTTGTATTATTTGTCATCCTACTAGTGCTGATGCTATATATAAGCCATTTGAATAAAAAGAAACAACTATTTGATGAAGAGGATTCCTCACTAAAAGATTCGGCCTATTTTATCTCCCGTCCATTTTCAGCCTCTCTCTTGATAGCCTTATTCCTATCCGTATGGATTTATCCTGATTTTCCGGCCGCTGTGGGGGAGTTTCTGTTATTATTGCTTCTTCTTCCCGTGCTTAGATTAGTCAGGGGAATGCTTCCCGGAGAACTGCTTCGACCGTTTTATATTATGGCCGGTGTATTTGTCCTTGATATTCTTCAGAAAAATGCCCTTGGATTTGTCTTAATGCAGCGTATGATACTTTTGTTTGCGACGCTTACAATCCTGATTGTTCTTTTATGGCTGATGCGCCCGCGGAGTCCGATACATAATAGGAAACTTATTGGTGCCAAAAAACTATTATTTAGAAGTGCGTACGTGGTTATAGTCTTTTTGATTATATCCTTTTTGGCGAATCTTTATGGAAGCGTTTCACTTGCCAAAACGCTGACCTGGGGAGTCATTGAAAGTACGCATCTTCTTGTTACCATTTATATTACAGTTACCGTTTCTTTGGGATTAGTCACGGTATTAATTCGCCGTCGCCGGGCAAGAAGCTATGCAATTTGTTAAAACCTATGCCTTTAACCTGGAGCGTTGGGCCAGATATACAATCACCATAATCGGAGGATATATCTGGATCCGGGCCACTCTGAATGTCTTTGGGCTCCTGGTTCCACTTAAATCCTGGTTCGCAGAACTACGTGAAATAACCTGGACGGTTGGTACTGTTGTTATTTCCATTGATGCTATTGTTGATTTTATTCTCGTTCTTATCATTACCTTCATCCTTGTTAAGGTGATTCGCATTCTTTATGGATATGGAAATATTCCCACGAATGAAATTGCCAAAAGGGCTTCCTTCAGCGTATCAATATGATGGTTCGGTATACCTTGGTTGCCTGGGAATATTTCTTGGCATTATCCTCACTTGGAATTGATTTGGGAAAATTTGGAATCCTGGCGGGAGCCCTTGGTGTTGGTCTTGGTTTTGGATTACAAAAAATTGTTGCAAATTTTATCTCCAGTCTAATCATCGCTTTTGGGAGGGCAATCAGAGTAGGCGATACCGTTCAATATCAGGATGTGTTGGGTAATGTAAAAGAAATCGGGGTCAATGCCAGTACAGTTCGAACATTTGATGGCTCTGATGCTATTATTCCTAATTCGGACCTCATCTCCAATAAAGTAACCAACTGGACCTTATTGGACATGCAGAGAAGGATGCTGCTGCCTGTTAAAGTGGCATTTGGTAATAATCCTCATGAGGTGCTGAAGATATTGGAAAAAGTGGCACAGAACATGAAGATGTACTTAATTCACCGGAGCCCTTCGCTGTGTTTAATGGTTTTGGTGATAATTTTCTTGACTTTTCTCTCTATTACTGGATTCCTACGAGTGCGTTTTTTAAAGCGAAAACAGAAATCGCCTTGGGAGTGCATGATGCCATTACAGCAAAGGGAATACAGACACCCCGTCCACAAAGAGATTTGTGGGTATGATGGCCGACGATCCCATCATTAATTCCATAACAAAGTCCCCATCCAGTAAAAAACTAAAAAACCACCAAAGACCAATTAATCGAGACAAAAATAAACAATTGGCCTAAGGTCAATCAGGGAGAATTTAAAAGTGCGGATTCAGCAGGTGGGGTACAGGTAGATCCTCAATTTAAAAGGTGAATGTTACCTCTCTTTCCATTTTTCAATATATCTTTATGATTTTTATAGAATTAAAATATATTGAGATCTCATGTTATGCTTATATCCAGATATTTGTTATTGTTTGTATCGTAATTCAATTAATACCTTTTACGGTAAAGGACAAATTCAAATGTGTACTTAGAGCGCTGATCAATCAATGGATGAATGGTTTTTGATGAATCATGGTAATGGATTCTGGATAGTTTATACGATCCTAATATTATTTGCTGATGAAGCAATCCTATAATGCCGAGAATGCGGATAACAAAGCAAATGAACAGGAGATGAAATTTATTGTTTTCTGGGAGGGGACCAAACCATTTATGTATATGGATGAACTGGCAGCGTATTGTGCGCCGATTTTTTGGTTTTCGTCTAGACGAACCTGAATTAGGGAATAAAGAGGGTAAAGATATCCAGATTCCTACCTCATTTCCCTTTGAACAACCAGGTTGATTCACCGGTTGTTTACTATCAGGTTCGAGAGATTCTGGTGAATGCAGATTCGAGCGAAGGCTTTTAAACATAATCCAAATGATATCAATAAATCTATTTTAGATTTACGAAGGGTTGTTGGACTTGATATCGACTATAATCATTATTACAAATTTGAAGTTGGATTAGGTAAGCATAATCATGACACGGAACAAGCCCAATTCAAAGTATATGTACATACCTATACGGATAGTCTGGATATTGTATCATTACCAATTATATCTGCTTCAGGCCACTGCGAAAGCACATGCTTTATCCTGGTATGATAATATCTACAAAGTTAACACGGATAATTTAAATATTGAGTTAGAACTACCTTTTCATATTCTGGTTGAAGAAGGCAAACATGCCAGTATTACTGATATGAATGGGGATGGGTATTACACGCCTGGTTACGATGTCAATGTCCGCACCAATGATGCCTGGGGATTACGTGATGTGATTCGGACGGGTGAATTGTTTTCTGCTCAGTTTGAGGCCTGGATGGCAAAAGTGCGAAGGCTCCGAATATAAAGTTATGCCACCTCTACCGGCTAATAGTCCGCACCGGAAAAAGTATGAGGAAGATGGGGTGTATTCCCCAAATAATGCGATTTATGAACTGCGGCCCATGCCAGCAGCAGATCAAGCACTTCCTGATAAAGTTTTGGCCAAGGATATGAGCGGCTATGGTATCCAGACTGGCCAGTTATAAAAGAGATTTCTTCAACCACTCAGAAATTTTTTAATTGGTGGGAGGCGGAAAATTTTATCAATTCATTAGCCATTGCTGCACGTCTGGATAATTCCCAGTGGGGTATCAGTTTTAGTTTTCCGCTATTGATTGTCAAAAATGTTGAGGCGCCTCTGATTGGGGGATGGTTGGTAAACAGAATTTATCTCCAGGATAAAGATTGGCGGGATGTGGGATGGAATTTATTGTATACGCCTTCTGCTTCACGATTCCTCGATCCTTACTTCTCATTGGGTGTGGAACGCGATAAATATGATCTTGAAGTGGATGGCGTGACTACAGTAGAAGAGCGCACGGATTTTGTGTTTGAGACCGGGGTAAAATTACGGGGAAACGTTAAATACTCGCCGCTAAAATTTCTCTCTGTTTTGCTGATTTATGGGGAGTACGGTTTGGAATCAAAAACCGGGGTTTTATGAAGATTGATGAACTGACCTATGTATTTGAGATAGGGGCTGGTGTGTGGTAAGAGATTGGGAATTTGGAATCTCTGTCATCCTGAATTCATTTCAGGATCTCATGCCAGTAAAAAAAAGATTCCGAAACAAGTTCGGAATGACTTGAGTGTCGTCATCCTGAATTCATTTCAGGATCTCTGTATGGTATAATATTTGCTATATTAATCATAGATAAAATCGTCATATTATTTAGTTGTAAAATCTCTTATCTATGAAAAACGCTTACATTTACATTATGTCCAATAAGAATCGCACCACTTTTTATATAGGCGTTACGAATGATTTAGTGCGGAGAATAGCCGAGCACCATAATGAGATTGGATCCCAGTTTGTACATAGATACAAATTGGAAGATCTGGTGTATTTTGAATATTTTCTTGATATAAAACAGGCAATATTACGAGAGAAACAGTTGAAAAACTGGCACCGAGAATGGAAAATTAACCTCATTAAGCGTACGAATCCTGAAATGAGGGATTTAAAACCTGACTTGTATTGAAGTGTTTTGAACTCATGATATAAACTTAAGTAGATTCCGAAATAAATTCGGAATGACTATAGTGTCGTCATCCTGAATTCATTTCAGGATCTATCCTAGTAGAAAAAGATTCCGAAACAAATTCGGAATGACTCACAGTGTATGGTTATCCTGAACTTGCCTGCCCTGAACTTGCCTGCCCTGAACTTGTTTCAGGGATTCAGGGATTCGGGATTTCAGGATCTAAATATGAAAAGGGATTCCGAAATAAGTTCGGAATGACTGGGTATAGTCATCCTGAATTCATTTCAGGATCTTAAATGGTTAAAATATTATGACAATGAAAAATCAAAGTTATTCAAAGTCGCACATATTCTCGATTCTATGTGTCATACTGTTCCTCTCAGCCTGTGCTACACATAATGTCCTCCTCCAACATCCAAAACTACAGGATAAGTTGCCAGCGGTCAAAACAGGCTTCTACCTTGTTTATACAATCGCGGATGGTCAAAAAAGTACGGATCAGGATCATCGAGCTGAGAAATGGACAGTATTGTTAAAGAATGTTTTTAGATTTTATAGAAACTCCGTGAAACTCCGGCCTGCCCCTATTCACGGGGGCAACTCTGTGGTTAAAATGCTATTCCGGTGTTTATTAATACATATCAAAACCTTAACTGTACACTTATGATCCCATATATGAAAAAAATAATCATGATTAAAGAACCAATTTTAATTGCTTTGCTAAGTATGATTGTGCTTACACCTATCTACGCACAAACCAAGTCTGATACAACGGGTATTCTAAATCCTGTGTTTGATGGATATCCCTCACTATCAACGAAAAGTAAAAACGATACGACTAATTTTTTTAAACCCACTCTCAATGGTTATCCCTTTGCTTATTATACGCCTGAAACACAGTTTGCCTTTGGGGCAGGGGGGATCGTTACTTTTTATATGGCGCGTGAGAGGTTATTAAATCCTTCCAAAGTATTGCTGTATGGTTTTTATTCTACTATTAAATCTTATCAAATTGAATTTGAGTCAGAAATGTTTTTTGCGAGAAATAAAAGAGCCCTCTTTTTTAAAATAAACTTTTCTAATATTGTCGACCGTTATTATGGTATAGGGAATGATACGCCGGAGATAGATAATGCGGAATATGTCATTACAAATGCAGGTGGGTTGCTGGACTTTCAGGTGCCTCCGCTAATTTCATTGCAACACGTACCGGATTTATTTACGAATATCGTGATTATCATGTTACAGACACCAAAGAAAATCCCTACTTAAACTCTGAAAAACCCATCACGGGAAAGGAAGGGGGAATTATTTCCGGTATTGGGGTGAGCTATATCTGGGATAAACGGGATAATCTTTTTTTTCCCAATCGGGGTGGATACACAACAGTAAAATTTATTGTTTATAGTAATGACCTGGGCAGCGATTACACTTTTTCCTGGCTAGAGGTGAATGCCAGGCGTTATTGGTCGTTTTCTGAAGATCATGTATTAGCCATGCAACTATTTTTTCAGAATATTGGGGGAGAGGCACCTTTCTTTAAATATCCTACACTTGGCGGAAAGCAAGTAATGCGGGGCTACTTTATGGGGCGCTACCGGGACAAAAACTACCTGTCTACTCAATTAGAATACCGGCAGTATTTCTGGTGGCGGATGGGATTTGTTGTGTTTGCCGGTTTTGGTGATGTAGCCTCCGATATAACCAGTTTTGATATCACACGGATGAAGCCGACTTATGGTGCTGGCTTACGATTTTTATTTAACGAAGAAAAGAAAATCAATCTCCGTGTGGATATTGGTTTTGGCAAGGGGACATCGGGTATATATTTTGGCATGGAAGAGGCCTTTTAGGTAGACGTTTAGAAGAATTTATCTCGCAAAGACGCAGAGACGCATAAAAATATAAGACAAAAGAAAAAAGAAAAATGACAAAGAATTAGATTTTAAAATATAAGATTAAACATGATCGTATACTTAGCTTTAAATTGTTTTTTTTTCGTATTCTTACAAACACTGTGACTTTACACCTCCATGTGAAGTATTTATAGATTATATAATTAAACTAAAAAAACTCTCTGTTAGTGCAGAAAGCCTTTTCTGGCTCTGCATGCAGTTGATAGAGATCTTCACGCCCTGTTTTACAAACAGATTAATAATCAATTTATTGCGAGTCATATAATATGCTGAAAGCATCTGAAGAAGATCATTGGGATAATATTTACGCGTCAAATTTCAGACAGAATCTGGGTTGGTATGAAGACATCCCCAAATTCTCAGGACTATGACTATATCCAACCCTCTGGAAATCTACGTCCGTTTATCTATACGTTATTTCAGAGAAGGGGGTAAATACTTATTCCGGTTTTTGCGGATAAAGAACCGGTGTTAACTCGTTTGCGGCCATTTCACCCGCCTTCATCCCCGGAAAAAAATTATCAAAGTCATTCTGGCGATTCTGATGATCTGGTTTCATTAATGTCGTGCCATCCGGGAAATAGATCATGGTCATAACTTCACGAAGATTATTGGTTAAATTTGGTCCGGCCTTATGCAGTGTCCAACCGTTGTGAAAAGTGGCATCCCCGGCCTGTAGATCTCCGGAATAAAATATTTCAAATCCGCTGTCATAAACATATTTATTGTAAAATTGCTCAGACTGATCAGATATTTCCATCTCCTTAATATAGCCCTTTTTATGTGAGCCGGCGGCGAAACTCATCGTTCCCATATCTTCAGATGCCGCAACCAGGGGCATCCACATGGTAATAGACTGGTTTGTATTTAATGGCCAGTAATACTGATCCTGATGCCAGGGTGTATAGCCACCGCTACTCTCTTTATATAAAGCCTGATCATGATAAAAACGAATAGCAGAAGATTGTGAAAGTTGCGCGGCAATTTTTGCAAACCGTTCTGCAAAAATAAATTTTTTTATAACTTCATCAAATTGCCAAAGATTTCCGATTTGCAGAAAAGCCTTACCGTAAGTATCACGTTCTGATAATTTTCTTTGTTTCTTCGAATATTCCTGAACCATTGAGGAAATATTTTGACGGTAACTTTATCTTCTTCTCAGTGCATACCTGGCGGAGTAAGATTACACCATTGCGCTGATAGTCCTCTATTTGATCTTCTGTAAGGGAATAGTCTGAATTAAATCTGGAAGGTCCGTCATGATCTTCTTCCTGGTTTTTTAAATGAATATAATGATCTATCCTTGTTAGTCAATATGTTAACATATATTTATCAGGTTTTAATCCTTTATGTTTACCGATATTCTGCTGAGCATTCACTGCACTGAGGCGTGCACGCCATGCACTCATTCTAAGTATTTTTATTTCAGACAAAAAAGAAAACACTCATAATTAAAATATAAACAATATCTTACGACAGAGAACATTCTTCGGCACAGGAGTTGTATAAGACGAGGATAGGGCTTTGTATTATTATATATTTAATTAAAGGAGGATTTTATGAAAAAAAGAATATGGGCAAGGTCGATCGAATTCTCAGATCGATTGTCGGAATCATTATACTCGCTGTTGGAATCTATTATCAAAACTGGTGGGGTGGGGTTGGGTTTATTCCATTATTAACGTCAATGATAAGTTGGTGTCCGATTTATGTACCATTGAAGTTATCAACAAAGAATAATTAACTAAAACAATCTAAAGGGGGAACTATGTTTAAATCATTTACTTTATTTTCACTTATTGTTATGCTTTTGTTTGGCTCTGATATTACATGGGCAAGGTTTAAGAGGGTGGCGCAAATACCCAATGGTGATGTCAATAAATGTGCTACCTGCCATACCAATCCCGCCGGAGGCGGGGCTCGAAATGATTTCGGAAAAGCCGTTGGGGCAAATCTTGATAGTAATGGGGATGTAATATGGCGTTATGCTCTGGCAAGATTGGATTCTGATGGGGATGGTATTCCCAATGGCGTAGAGTTGCAGGATGCCAATGCTTTATGGACATCTGGAAGTTCTGCACCGGGAATTCTGGACCGGGTACGCAATCCGGGGGATACAGGTAGTTCTCATGACGATGTCTTGACTGTTCAGTTTGAAGGAATGGACCCGCATGATGGTCAGTCTTTTTGAGCTGAAACTTTTTGAACAGGGTGATGACAGTGAAAAAGAGATGGTGCGCATTGACGAATTATTTGCTGCAGATTTTTCTATAGGCTATATTTGGCATTGATACGGGTAAAAGCTATCAGGTTGATTTTTATGCAGATCATAATGGAAATAAGTCCTATGATGCGCCACCGACAGATCATGCCTGGAGGGAAGTATTTACAAATACAACTGGAAATTATATCCTGGGATTTACACACAATACTAATTTTACTGATATTCGCTCTCCAACCGCTATTACCGACTATTTATCAGTGGGTTTGCCGACATCATATGAATTAAATCAAAATTATCCTAATCCATTTAATCCATCCACAAAATTAAAATTTAGTATCCCCGCAACAGACAATGTCTCTTTAACAATTTATAACAATCTTGGCCAGCGGGTACGTACCCTTGTCGATAGCAGAATGAGTGCCGGGGTATATGAGGTTGATTGGGATGGTAAGAATGATACCGGACTCGCTATGAGTACGGGGGTTTATTTTTACCAGATCGCGGCCAGTGACTTTAAGCAAACAAAACGAATGATGTTAATTCGATAGTATAAAATGTTCATGAATAAAGATTGATTCCAACTCGTAGTAATTGATGGAATTGAAATCTGAATTATTATAAAATTGACAGGATAAACGGGAATTGAGATACCTGGCAGGGCATGTACAGATCCTGTTTTCCTGTCAATTTTTTGAAATATGTATTCATATACTGCTTCATCTACCATCCCATTATTAAATCCCAGTTTCAGAGAATGTACGAGTGAATTTGTCAAAAATTCTTTTCGAAGACTGTCAGGTTTAAAGCACCAGGATGTCTAGGATCACATCGATAGGCGGATTAAATTTATCCTGCTCTCTGATCGTTACGAATCATGTTGTGAAACTGTTTGACAGATAAATCTAAGAGAATACAGAATAATATTTCCGGGCACAAATGAAAGCCAGTGAGAGATTTTAAGTTTGCCTTTGGCCCACATTTTGAATTTGGATTGATGCTGCTCCTGTAATGGAAGAAATTTATAATATGAAACTAATTTACAGATGGAAGTGAAAAGTAGGATGGTTCTCTCTAAAAAGCAAAGGAATAGGATAGAGTGGCGGAATTGTATCCGCTCCGCGATAAGTTAAATTCTATTTTTGGATAATCGGACCACAAGGCATCAGCAAAGGACAAAACCCAGATACCAATGGTCGTAACAGTTGAAATTTTTCTAACTTTTGACCAATTATTATATTTATCATAATAACCAGATATCTCATCGGGATCTGAACTGCTTAAATAGGAATCTTTATAGTTGTTCTCATTAATTATGGCAACGCCTAGAAATAGGGTACTGGCTAAAAATGCACTTCCGAAAATATAGGCACGGGTATGCTGCCCTTTATAATACTGTCCCCATCCTGGTAAAATCGCTGACCGCCAGGCAGCCGATGGTCGCTTATCTTCTATAAATATATACCTGGTATATGGGATGTATATATCTTCACTGTTTACTGATTCAAAATCAGATTTTATCTGATTAAAAAAAATCAATTATTTTGGGTGAGGTATGTAAGGGATCTAATTCCTTTTTTGGCTCAATGATGATGAGTGATATAAAATGGCTGCGTGATGAATCGGATTGACCTATTTGATAAAATGAAAAAGCTAAATATTGATGGAGAAAGGCCAGTTGTTCTTTTTCTTCAAGAAGATTTCCCCTGTTTAAAATTTCCTGACCGGCTTCTATGGCCTCTTCAAATCGCAGATCATCATATAAATATTTGACCTGTAATAGATCATAATTATCTGGCTGAGCTAAAATTTTTCCCGCAGAAATGCTTTGCAGAATGATGGAAATGAATAGAAATATTGTTCTTAGTTTCATGGTCTTTATAATCTATAAGTAAGCATCGCCTGGTTCTGATCTATTGAATACAGAAACGCGACTCCCGACTCCGGGTGATTGGAATTCATTGCAGGAGCATTCTTGATTTAAGGGAATGAGGTCTGCGAAAGAATCACTATCATCCTTACAACTGCTTTGGGTGGATAAAACTTTCGGTGCTTGGCCCAAAATCGCCCGTATTATTTTATATATATCATTTTATATTTCTGTAAATATTTCTCCGATCTTACAAATAAAAAATACAGACCGGATGAAAATTGCGGATTCACTTGCCATTTATATGAATGATTACCACTGTTCATAAAACCCTGGTAAAGTGTTTTTATCTTTTGGCCGGTGATCGCATATATATCCAGTTTATAGTTGTCTCTTTCAGGTATTGAAATATCTAATCTGATTCCATTATTAAATGGGTTGGGATATCCATTTATAATAACGTGGTCTTCTGGCAGCATTTTATTTTGTTCATAATCAAGTGCTGTGTAGCATTCACCATGATACCACTCAACTGTGGTAACAGGATCATTGTTTTCGGATTCGAAACCCCCGATAACAAAGATAATTGTATCTTCGATGGTGACAGCGGCCATACCGCTTCTGGGTGAGGTGATTGGTTCACAGGGACCGTAGGTCTCACTTTCGGTTAAAAAAACTTCTACGGTGCTTGTTTTGCCATAGGTGGTTTCACCCCCAATGATATATATGTTGCCCCTGGAGATGACTGATGCACCATATGCACGCTTTTTACTCAGATATTCAAGTTGGGTCCATTCATATCCACTTACTCCGGGAGAAGCTTTATAAGCAGTATTTGTGGGATCATAATAAAATCCACCAAACATGTAGAAGTCATTTCCAATGACTCCATGATAATGTGCGGATCTGGGATACGGTAAATTGAATATAGCCTCCAGCCAATTATCAGCGGGTTGATCATACCACTCAATCTCATGAATCAGGTTATAAGGGTCTTTCTGGCCCCCAATAGCGTAGATTCGATCATTAAAAACGGCGCCAGATAAACCTTCACGATCCCTGCGCAGATCTTGCACTTGATCCCAGGTATTCTGCACAGGATCATAAACTTCAACCTCCTTTAAAACCCGTTCTCCATTTTGCCCTCCAATCAGATAGATCTTTTCATTAAAGATCACAGCGGTTGCATTAAATCTGGCATGAGAAAAATCCGGAACATGCGTGGTATCCCAGACGTCATAAACCGGATCATATCTTTCAACATTCTTTAAGATCCTGTTATTTATGGACTTGCCACCGAATACATAAATATGACCTTCCAGCATTACAGCTGCCGCACCACCACGGGAAATATTCAAAGGTGCTGCCTGATACCATTCATCGGCGAATGAATTATAAACCATTGTGACTGTAATACACAAAAAAGAGATGATAAAATAATGTCTCATTAAGAATCCTGTAGAAAGATAATCATATTAATTATTTAAACTATCCTCAAATACTATGCCAGAATTTTTCATTTGAATGCGTTTGGCCAGGGTTTTTCCAGTCAAAATTTCAATTGTATCCGAAATGGTTAAAAAATTTGGATTTTTTAAAGTTAAAACATGTTTACCCTCCGGAAGAGATAAAGGATTCTTCAGGGGGGTTGTTTCCACATAGTGATTATTTATAAATATCTCGGCCCACGGAGATACACGAAAGATACTAGCAGACCGCGATTCAATTTCAATTGGGCGTACAATGTATCTACCTGGCCGTGAGTCGATTCGAAATATTCAATATGTTCTTTATAATTTGGATTGCGAAGTTCAATTTTATATTTGCCTGGCTTCAATGATAAAGGCTTTGTTAGAGGGGTGGTCTCTATATAATCATCATTTATATAGATTTTGGCCCATGGATTTACCACAATAAACAGTTTCCCCGGCAGAACTGTCATTTTACTCTCCTCCGGATCTGGTGTTTGCTCCGCTGGAAGAGACCGTGGTTTACTCTGAAAGGTGTCTATTATATTCGATTGAATGTTTTCTGCCTCCTGTTCAGGCAGCACTTCTTTTATGTCTTCATCACTTGCTAAATCAACTTTTGCCGCTAGTAAGCCAGGATCATTTTTATTTATTGGAATATCCGTTTTAGAGGCTGAACTACTATCCTGAAGAATCCAGAATAAAATGAACGTGACGATTAGAATAATTGGGGAAGCGCGAAAAAGAAGTTTTTTTATATTATGGGATTGTGTCACAGGATGTATTGATTTGAATTCTGTCTTCTCTTTTTGCTGAAGGAACTTGTCAATCTCCCAAGGCGCAATCATTTTTTCTATTTTCATTGACTGTTTCAGGACGATCTCAGAATCAGCGGGTCGTTTAAAAGGTTTCTTTTGTAAAAGTTGGTGTGTGATATCAGAAAACCAGGATGGAATATCCGGTCTCAGAGTGAATAGTTGATTGGGTTGTTTGGTTAATATATTATGGATCGTTGTTCCAATATTGTCACTTTGAAATGGTGGGATTTTAGTGCATAATTCATATATAGTTGTTCCCAGGCTGAAAAGATCCGTTCTCTTGTCTAAACTTTTGTTCAGCGCTTGTTCGGGGGACATATATGAGGGGCTTCCGACGGTCTGACCTTGTTCTGTGATTTGGGGAAGATCAGATATTACTGCTAATCCAAAATCGGTAATTTTCACCTCTCCCACGCGGGAGATCATAATATTAGAAGGTTTTATATCGCGGTGGATTGCATTTTCCATATGGGCATAGGTTAGTCCCTTCAGAATATTGACGGTTATATAGTGGATGACCGGAAAAGGAAGTGGGTGATGCTGCTGAACAAATTCATGTAAATTTATTCCCTCAATAAATTCCATTGCAATAAAGAAGTCATTCCCATCAGCCTTGTAATCAAATATTCTCACGATATTAGTGTGGTCCAGTCGTGCACCAATCTTTGCCTCACGGCTAAAACGATTTTTCAGATCTTCTGTTTCACGCCATTGTAAATTTAAGACCTTCAACAACACAGATCTGTCCAATCCAAGATGCCTGGCCTGATAAACTGTGGTTACCGGACCGCGATAAATCTCGCCTAATATTTGATATCCATCAATTACCATTAACGAGACCCCATTCTTTCAATCTGTATTGCAGCCATCTTCTTGAGACCCCAAGGACCTGGGCTGCTTTTGTTCGGTTTTCCCCAACCATTTCTATGGTTTTTAAAATCGCAAACTTATTAATCTCATCCAATGTTTTACCAAGCGGTAGTTGATTGTCGATTTTTTGCAGCTGGAACAGGTCTGGTTTAATTTCTGAATGTTTGGCCAAAACCGTGGCTCTCTCTATTGTATTTTCAAGTTCGCGGACGTTTCCAGGCCAGTGGTAATCTCTGAGCAATTCCAGGGTTTCGCGGGAAAGTCTTAATGAATTCTTTTTATTTTTTTGAACATAGAATTTGAGAAAATGGTCTGCAAGAATGGTTATATCATCCGGTCTTTCCCTTAGAGGAGGTAATGTGAGACGGATAACATTGAGACGGTAAAATAGATCTTCCCGAAATCTGCCCTGCTGAATTTCTTCTGTTAAATTTTTATTGGTAGCTGAGATTATGCGAACGTCTACTTTGCGTTGAAGATTTTCTCCAACCCGTTTAATTTCACCTTCCTGGATAACCCGCAGTAACTTAGTCTGCATGCTCAGGCTGATTTCAGAGATTTCATCCAAAAAAACCGTTCCGCCATCCGCATCTTCAAACAATCCTGTTTTATTGTCACTTGCTCCTGTAAATGCACCTTTTTTATGGCCAAACAACTCACTCTCTAATAAGCTTCTGTAAGACTTCCACAAAATATTGGTACAAATGGCTTGTCACGGCGTGAAGAATGTTTGTGCAGAGCCTGAGCAACGAGTTCCTTACCAGTGCCGCTTTCTCCTTCAATAAGGACCGAAGCAGTCGAATCAGCAACATCACGAATCATCTCCATGATTTTTTTTATAGATTCACTTTTTCCGATAATTTCCGGAAAACTATCCTGAAGATTTATTTGTTTACGCAGACGCTTGTTTTCGGACTGCAAATCCTGAAGCATTTTTGCATTGGTAATGGCAATAGCTGCCTGACGTGAAAACGCCTCTATAAAGTGAAGACTTGCCTCATCGAATTGTTTTCTGTTCAGCTGGGTATCCATATAGATGACACCGATAGATCTGTCTTCATACAAAAGAGGTGTGCATAGAACGGATTTGATTTGTTGCAGGACGACACTTTCCGATCCTATAAAACGGTTATCTGTCTGGGCATCTAAACTTAAAATTGGTTTGTTATTCTTAAGTACCTGATCAACGACACTTGTAGATAAATTCCGTAGCGATGAAATTGTTTCCTGGTTCATATTGCGGGCTGTGATTGTATCATGAGAATTGGTCTTCCCATTTTTATTTAAGAGTATAAATCCACGCTCCGCCGACAAGGTTGTCATTGCCGTATCCATGATCTTATCAAGCAAGAGGGATGTATCCTGAATGGAATTTATGGACTCACTTATTTCTACCAGGGCAGTGTAAGGATTTACGGTTGACATATGATTTCAATCCTTTGTTTATTCAATTTTAAAAGTTCCTTCCCGGGAACCACTGACGTTTCCAAATTCATCAACAATGTTGAGGGTCCAGAAGAAATCACCAGAATTTAAATCATGTAATAGTGGTGATATTCTCTTCAAATAGAGAGATCCTTAATCACATCAACTTTTCTGGCAATTCCCAAACTAATTTGAAAAATGTCAATACGCAGAGATGCCGGAAAAGGTAAAGACAGATCTTCCCAGGTAAATGTTATTGTATCTCCCTGAACAGATTCCAGTCCTGAAGGGTTAAGCAAAACAGGGGTCTGTTCGAGAATGCGTGTCAGATAATGAGATTCAGATTTAGCAGATGTACCATAGTCATCCATCACCTCAAGTACAATTTCCTGCCCGATAAGTTGATGAATAGAGGTTACAGGTAGATCCTGGCCAAATAATTCCTTAGAGAAAAAACCTGCCTCAAGGCCAGGTTGAAGGGTATCCTGGAAATCAAGAGAGGGGATGGAACAGGTGACCGAGCGGATATCACCAATACCATCAGGATCAGTTACCCTGGTTTCGAGTTCTAAAAAATATATCTCTTCTCGTGGAAACCAGCGGGAGTGATGGTGGGCCCGTATAGAAATCTCCGTGAATTCCGGCGAGCCATCGAGAAAGAAATCCTGTTTAAGATTTCCATTTAGAACAATTTCAAGAGAATCCTGATTATATCCATCGGCTAAACACCAAATGGTATAGGTACCGGGAGCCAAATGATGTATCTCATAGAATCCCGATTGATCAGAAATAGTGATGCCATCACCCGGATCTATATGTATAGTCGCTCCGGTTATTTCTGAACGGGGATGATAAAAAGTAAACACCTGGCCACTGATTTGTAGCGTATTGCTATCGTTCGCCGGATCAAGGGGATTGTCGTGAGCCACATCATCCATACAGCCCACGAGAAATAGTAAGAGGCCGAATGCAAAAAAGTGAATGATAGATTTGATTTTTAAACTCATAATAGTATCTGATTTGTGCAAATCTGGTATAGACTAGGCACATATTGCACATTAGACGAAAAGTGAATTGAAATTATTCCTGTTTTTATGATTTAAAAAGATATATGTCCAGAAGGATCAGGTGCGCAGTAAATGTTATCTCAAAAATATTGTAGAGCAAATCATGCACTGGTATAAAAAGATTAGTCGATCAAGTAATGTAGGTAATATTTTGTTTATTAAAGGATTATGTTGTGGTTATCAAATCTGGCATGGTACTTGAATGATTAGGAATGTATGAGTAAGAAAGAAGAGATGGTATGATCTATAAACTAATGGTAATTAAATGAAATCTCTGATAATCTTGAAAAATTTATTGCGATTGAAAATGGAGAGCATGATTCTAAGGATCTTCGACCTTCCGGCTGACCTGTTTCTCAGGAAAAGTCCTTCGAACAGGATCTATGTAGATGGTTTATATAAGATTCCGAATCAAGTTCGGAATGACGGTTTAGGAGATTTAGTTAATAATGGTATTACTTTATACACAAAGGGTTAAGGCAACTCACATTTTCTCAAGTAACAATAATTTTCCAAACATTCTTAATTCGTAATTGTTAATTCTTAATTACTTTTAAAACTTTGTACTTATATTTGATACTACTTTAATCTGGAATAGGAGGAATAGTTGAAATACTGTATTTATGTAATGAGTATGACGGTAATGTTTCTCATATCATGCGAAAATAATATTGAGGGTCCTGAAGATATTAATGCACCTGAGGAAAATATGAAAGCTACCTTTACTGATATTCAAAATGAGTTATTTAATAAATCCTGTGCGTTATCTGGCTGTCATGGGGGGAGTCAACAGCCAAACCTCAGCACCGGTCAGTCATATAAAAATTTGGTAAATGTACCTAGTTTCCAAAATTCTTCTCTTATGCGGGTAAAACCATTTGAAAGCGAAAGCAGTTACCTTATACGAAAACTGCATGGAGATGGAACCTCGGTTATGCCCCCATCAGGACAACTTTCCAATGCTGTAATTGATTCGGTAATTGCCTGGATCGATAAAGGGTCCCCAAATAATTAAGGAGTAAACATGAAAACGACGCTAGTTACATTATTTGTCATGATCAGCATCCTCACAGCAGGTGAATACCATATTGATAAGGATCGGAATAATATGGTGAAATTTGTTTCCGATGCTCCCATTGAAGATTTCGAAGGTGTCACCGACAAAATTGATGGATATATATATTGGGAAGGCGATGATCTGATCGAAAAAAGTACGGTATATTTAGAAGTAGATTTAAATTCCCTGGATACCGGGATAGGTTTGAGAAACAGACATATGCGTGAGAACTATCTGGAGACAGATAAATATCCTCTTACCTATTTCCAGGGTAAAATTATTTCCGCCAGTGAAGATTCACCGGGTAACTACTCAGTGCAGGTGGAAGGTAAAATATTTATACATGGCAAAGAAAAAAATTTAAACGTAAAGGGAACGCTGACCCGGGATGGCAATGGCTATCACATTCAGACAAATTTTATTGTAAAATTATCTGATTTTGAAATTGAAATCCCCTCAATTATGTTCTATAAAATCGATGAGGATATGGACATGCAACTTGATTTTTATATTAATAATGTAGAAAAAGAATAGGAATGAATTATGTATATGAAAGTTACAATAGCATTATTTCTATGTGGAAGTTTTTTATTACAAATCTCATACGCTCAGAATATAAAATGGAAGCGAAATGAATCTACAACCACTCATCTGGAGACTTTTTCATTCGACGTATGCGATTAACCTGCCAACAGCTGAAACCATGCAAAAAGGAGATTTTGAGTTTCTCATCTCTCACCGATTTGTTCCGGCTCTAAGTGAAGGCTACAAGGAATTCTGGGGCCTGGATGGACCAGCCAATATTCGATTAGCCCTGGGGTATGCCCCTACCAATAAAATGGTGATCACACTTGGGCGGACCAATGTGACAAATAACCTCGATCTGCAATTTCGCTATAAGGCCCTTGAGATAAATAACGATATTCTTCCTCTTGTGGGAACTGTGAATCTGGGCGCAGCCTGGAATAGCTATATCTCTGATCGATCGAATAGTGATCCGAGAAACTTTCAGTATTTTGTACAATTAATTTTTAATACCCTATTATTTAAAAAATTGGGAATCGGCTTTGTCCCTTCCTATTTGTATAACAGCGATATCTTTACTGAAGAAATTAAGAGAAGTCTGACAATGGGTCTCTATGCCCAGTATTATTTTTCAGAATTCTGGAGTTTAATGGTTGAGTGGAATCCTACAACCAATGGCTGGCGGGATAGTTATAATTCCTTTTCGACTGGAATCGAATTGGAAACCGGGGGTCATTTTTTTAAAATATTTGTCAGCAATAATGTAGAGATAAATAATTCCTAGTTTCTTGCCGGTGCAGATAAAAAATTTGCCAAAGGCGGTATTCGTCTTGGGTTTATGATTAACGCCTTTTATAAAACACCTTCTCAATTTATTGGCATCATTTGCAGTTCTTTTTTAATTTCTTCACTTGTCATTCTGTCCCGGAACGAGATCCCGACTCGGGATAGGAATCTTCCTGCTTGTCGAAATCGATTCTATATTTTGGCAGATCCTGTCAGGATGATATCAGAATTTCGCTACAATAATACGGCGCGAGTATTCGGTGTTAAATATTTTTTTTGTCCGAGAGGCTATTTTAGAGTAGCCCGAATCATATGAATATTTCAGGATAATCCACATAGCGATTATGTTAAACGGATACGAATCTGATGGAATTTATTGAGATTGTATTGATTGCTCTTGGTCTGGCTATGGATGCTTTTGTCGTCTCAGTTGCCGCTTCTGCGTCTGGAATGATAAAATCAAAAAGGGCAGTATTCAGGCTATCCTTTCACTTTGGTCTTTTTCAGTTTTTTATGCCCGTTCTTGGTTGGTTTGCCGGAGATCGTGTTGCAGAATTACTATTTGCATTTGACCATTGGATCGCATTTGGGCTGCTTCTTATTGTCGGAAGCCGAATGGTGCTATCAGGATTTAAATCTGAGGAATTATTCCGAAAAGACGATCCCTCAAAAGGATTAAATCTGGTTATACTTTCCCTGGCGACGAGTATCGATGCCATGGCTGTAGGATTTAGCCTGGCAATGATTGACATTAATATCTGGTATCCATCTGTCATTATTGGTGTAATTACATCGGGACTATCTTTACTTGGTATCAGGCTTGGATCTATGGCCAGTAAAAACTTGCGGTCCCATATGACAATCTTGGGTGGGGTAATTTTGATTATTATTGGATTCAGGATTATGTTTGAAAATTTATAATTTTACCTCGCAGATTTTCTTCTCTAAAATATCGTTTCCTCTAATCAATACGTAAATGAGAATTGCTATAATCATATAATTGGACAGGTAGGTTAGGAATGTGGAGATAAAAGTAAGATAAAATATTCAATATTTCATTTGGACAATTTAAGAATTCTTCTTATTCAGATCTTTTAGTCAGTTAAGACTAATAAATCATTGAAATAAGAACCTCACCCATTTTCCTAAGAGTTTATTTTTAGTTAAATTTCTATATCTTTATATCGTGTAGCCATATTAATACTTATACACGAGCATATAAATACCTGAAAAACAAAAAGTTAAATGGCATAGGGTTTGAACCAAATATACTAAATGTCATAGATATAGACTTTCCTTTTACCTAAGTCTTTTGTGACTTTGTGTCTTGGTGGCTATCTCTTGTAAACAATTCAAAATTAAAATTCTGGAGATTTGGAGAATGAGTAAAAACATCCAAAAACTGACAACCTTGATTCTCATCTGTCTATCTGTGAACCTGATTGCTGAGGACAAGACACCGGAGCTTTATAATCCTGAAATATTTCAGGTAAACCGGGAACCGGCTCGTAACACCAGTCAAACCTACGCATCCGTTGAACAGGCGCAGAAGGGTGTAAGAGAATCCTCCCCCTATTACAAACTTCTTAATGGTAAATGGAAGTTTAATTGGGTGGCCAATGCCGCTGAACGTCCCAAGGAATTTTATAATCCCGGTTATGATGTCACTGCCTGGGGGGAATTTGATGTGCCCGGCTGTATGGGAACTACATGGATTTCGGAATTCCTGTGTTTTATGATACAAAATTTGCCTTTGGCGATCCTAATCCTCCCTATATCCCGGAGGACCGCAATCCGGTTGGCTCTTATCGCAGAACCTTTACGGTACCGGAAGATTGGGATGGACGACAGATATTTATTCATTTAGGCGGGGTTAAATCAGCCTTTTACATTTGGGTAAATGGTCAAAAAGTTGGCTATAGCGAAGACAGTTTTACACCGGCTGAGTTTAATATTACACCCTATTTGAAAAAAGGTGAGAACGTTTTAGCTGTTCAGGTTTTCAAATATTGTGATGGCAGGTATATGGAATGCCAGAGCCTATGGCGCTACGGTGGAATCTTTCGTGATGTATATTTATTTGCCACACCAGCTGTTCATTTGAGAGATTATTATATCCGCTGTGATCTGGATGAGCAATATCAGGATGCTCAATTAGATATAACAGCAAAAATAAAAAACTATAGCTCGGACCAGAAAAAATCCTATCAATTGGAAGCGCAGATTTATGACCAAAAGGGCGAGCAAATTACCGTTGAAAAACCTTTGCGTAAGACCTTTCGTAATCCATCAAAAACTGAAGAGACAGCCCTTGAATTTACGACAAAAGTTATAAATCCTCTTAAATGGTCAGCAGACCAGCCCCATCTCTATCAGATCATTTTTACATTGAAAGATGAAGATGGAAAAATTGTGGAGACACAGCAGTGTCAATATGGGTTCCGGGAAATTGAACTCAAAGATACGCAACTTATGATCAATGGGGTTTCTGTTTTATTAAAAGGTGCTAACCGACATGACCATACCCGTGATGGCGGACATGTCACTTCTTATGAATCAATGGTACGGGATGTGGAACTAATGAAGCAGTTTAATTTAAATACGGTGCGCACTTCTCATTATCCCAACGATCCCAGATGGTATGATCTCTGCGATCAATATGGACTTTATGTGGTAGATGAGGCAAATCTGGAATCACATGGCGTAAATGGTATCCTGCCAAAATCAAATCCTCAATGGAAGGCAGCTGCAATCGATCGTCTGGATAATATGATCCAGCGGGATAAGAATCATCCCTCTGTCATTTTCTGGTCATTAGGCAACGAAGCCGGGTCAGGTGAGAACTTTCTGCATATGCGTGACCATGCCCATAAAGTGGATCCAACCCGTCTGGTCCATTATGAAGGTTATAATAAGGCTGGTGATATTCACAGCAGAATGTATGCTACCGTGGACCGGATTACCCAGTATGCGGAAGAAGATCCGGAAGTACCTTTATTTCTTTGTGAATATGCGCTTGGGAATGGAAATGCCTGTGGAAATTTAAAAGAATATTGGGATGCCATTGAGAAATATCCCTCATTGATTGGAGGCTGTATCTGGGACTGGTGTGACCAGGGAATATTAGAAAAAGATGAGAATGGTCGGGAGTATTATACCTATGCCGGTGATTATGGGCCTCTATTGGTACCACCGGATGCTAATTTTGTTTTCTGTGGTTTAATCTTTTCTGATCGGACCCCTTCACCCAAATTGTGGGAAATAAAAAAAGTCTATGAATATGTAGAAATGAAACTCATCTCTGCTGAGGAAGGTCGTGTTCTGATCCGTAACAAATACCCTTTCACCAATCTAAGTAACTTTAATGTGTTTTGGACTCTTGAAGAAGATGGCATCGAAATTCAGGGCGATGGGCTGCAATCTCTGGATGTTAAACCGGGTGAAAGCAAAGAAGTTACCATTCCACTCAAATCGATGAAATTTATTCCCGGAGCAGAATACTGGCTCAACCTTAGTTTTCAATTAAAAAAGGACGAAGTCTGGGCAAAAAAAGGCCATGAAGTAGCCTGGGAGCAGTTTCAGATTAATCCAAGAGTTCCCAGACCATATCTCGATTTATCAAAGGGGGCGACTTTATCTTACAAAGATGAAGAGAACAGATTGGTCATTTCCGGGGTTGATTTTTCATTGATCTATGACAAAGAATCCGGTTTGATGACTTCCTATATGTATCAGGGGATCAGAATTACTTTATTCCGAATCTGACAAACCCGGCGGACCTGTTTTAAATGCCTATCGCACGCCAACTAGGAATGAAAAGAATCTCGCTCAACAGTGGAAGGAGGCTGGTCTTAACACTCTCAAGGCAAAGGTTGAAATATTTGAGGTTGATGAGTTGGAGAGCAATCTTATGCAACTCTATGTTAAGATAAATTATTCAGGATTGAATGGCTGTGGATTTGAGCATATTTGTACCTATCAGATCAGTGGAAATGGCCAGGTCCTTATTGATAATCAAATAAGACCCTATGGTGATTTACCAACCCTTGGAAGAGTGGGGGTTAAAATGACACTTCCGGATTCATTTTCAGATCTTAAATATTTTGGCCGAGGCCCCCATGAAAATTATTGCGATCGCAAAACCGGTGCTGCTATCGGATTTTATGAAAGCTCGCCAGCTGAACAATATGTCGCATATGGTATGCCTCAGGAAAATGGATCCAGGCAAGATACGCGCTGGGCTGCATTGCTAAATGGCAACAAAAAAGGGTTTGTATTTGTCCAGGGTTCAGATAATTTTTCGATGACCGCCTTACCGTATAGTATGGAGGGATTGGAAGAAGCAACACATTTGAATCAATTGGAACAGGAAAACTACATTACCTTCTGTCTGGATGCACGTCAACGTGGTGTTGGAAATGGTGTTGATGCAATAGAAAGAGAAATTAATGGTTTCCTGATAAAGAAATGTGCTGTTGATCCACAAACCTATGCCTTTAGTTTTTCCTTACGTCCTTTTTCCAAAGAAAAAGAGTCAATACAAACCGTTTCCCGTCCCAGAATTCCTTTTGTATCAGAACCTGTCGTCAAAAGAAACCCACAGGGATACATCTATATTAGCAGCTTGTTGGATGATGGAAAGATATATTATACACTTGATGGATCTGAACCAAGTTCGTCGTCTGAACGCTATACCGATGTAGTTCTAAATGTTGGTGATTGTATCGTTAAGGCCATCGTCATCCATGATGAGTTGGGACAGAGCAGGGTTAATACATCCAGATTTGACCAATTAATTGTTGAAGATCCAACAATTGACCCCGTCAATGCCTATTTTAATGAATCTGTCAAAGTAACATTAATGACCGAAACAGCAGAATCTTCAATTTATTATTCCCTCGATGGATCAGAACCGGATATGAATTCTATGGTGTACAAGGAGCCTGTCACCATCAATAATGATACGAAACTCAGGGCCAGAGCGTTTAAAAAGGGATATGCAGCGAGTGGAAGTACGGTCTCTGAATATAATAAATATACACCGGCGAGTGGTGTCCACTATAAATATTTCGATAGCAATAAAAGAACATTTCAAAATGGTGTTCTTTCCACTCCTGATAAAACGGGAACTGTCGCCCAGATCAGTTACAAAGACATCAAAACTAATTTAAAAGGCTATGCCATTCAGTTTCTGGCAACTATAAATATTGAAAAGGATGGGGAATATATCTTTTATACCGGTTCCAATGATGGTAGTAACCTTTATATTAATAATCAATTAGTCGTGAATAATGGTGGGGCGCATGGTTATCGGGAGGAATCCGGCAAAATATTTCTCACCCGTGGTGAGCATTTTATTGAGGTTGGTTATTACCAGCTTGGTGGTGGGCAGGATTTGTTCGTGTTCTATGAAGGACCGGGTATTCCAAAACAGGAAATCCCGGCTTCGGTGTTTAAATGATTTTTGTCCACGAATTACGCCCGTAAAACGGGCCAGGCCGAATTTTGACGAATTTCACAAATTATTTAAAAATATTTTAAATCTTAAAGAATCTTGGCATGATATGTGATGCATAAATTGCATGGCAGATCTCATTTATTCTCAGGAAAGTTATAAAATTATTGGCGCTTGTTTTGAGGTTCATAAAAGTTTAGGTTGTGGATATCTTGAATCTGTATATAAAGAATCTCTTGAAATTGAATTTGAGAAGCGAGAAATATTTTTTCAACGTGAAGTGGGATTAGATATATACTTTAAAGGGATTCGATTAAAAAAGAAGTACTATGCTGATTTTATTTGTTATGATAAAATAGTTTTGGAAATAAAAGCGATTGAAAAACTAAACTGCAGCCATATCTCTCAAATTTTGAATTATCTTAAATCCTCTGATCTTAAACTTGGATTGCTCATCAATTTTGGAGAGAAGAGTCTTAAATATCAAAGAATAGTTTTATAATCAGTGAAATTCGTCTAAATTCGGCCTGGCCCGTTTTACGGGCGTAATTCGTGGACAAAAATTGTGAAATTTGAAAATATAGATCAGAGAAAAGCATTAGCCAAGGCAAACCGCATTGTCATCAAACTTGGCAGCAGAGTGCTTGTAGATGAAAATGGTAAACCCAATTTATCACGGATGCGTTCGTTGGTGAAAGAGCTTGCCCACTTTCATAAATCCAACAAAGAGATTGTACTGGTTTCTTCCGGAGCGATTGCCGTTGGAATCGATTCCTTAAATATGACATCCAAACCAAATACCCTCCCACAATTACAGATGGCGGCAGCAGTTGGACAGGTTCGACTAATGCACCTTTATGAGGATTTGTTTTCAAAAGAAGATGTGCGCATCGGCCAGGTACTTCTAACCCATGATGATTTAAAAAATCGCACCCGGCATCTTAATGCCAGAAATACGATGCTGGAACTCTTACGGGAAAAAATTATTCCGGTGGTGAACGAAAATGATGTGGTTTCTGTGGATGAGATAAAATTTGGTGATAATGATATGCTGGCCTCCCTGGTAACGATTTTGATCGAAGCGGAGGTTTTGTTGTTAATGACTACCACGAATGGACTTCAGGCTGGCTATGGAACTGAAAAAGCCAGAACGAATTCCCTATCTTAGATCTGTTAGCTCAAATGATATGTCTTTGGTCCGGGGGAAGGCGAGCGCACTTTCTTTGGGGGGCATGGAATCCAAACTTCAGTCCGCACAAGCTGCCTCTCATGTGGGTGCACGGGTAGTGATTGCTGATGGCAGGAAAAAACAAATTATCACAGGCATTATGAATGGAATTGATTCAGGGACATTAATTGGTGGTTCCACCCGTGAAATAAGATCAAAAATAAAGGGTCGTAAGCGCTGGATTGCTTTTTTTCATAAAACACATGGCACTCTATATATAGACGAAGGCGCAAGAAAGGCAATTGAAAATAATGGCCATAGCCTTTTACCAATAGGCGTGAAAAAGATAGAAGGGTATTTTAGTAAAGGTACATTGGTTAATGTGAAAACTTTATCCGGAAATTTGATTGCCCGTGGATTAGTTGACTATTCCAGTGATAGAATTGAAAAAATTATGGGGCATAGAAGTTCTGAAATTGAAAAAATACTTGGGTATAAAGATTATGAAGAAGTCATCCACCGGGATAATATGGTGGTCGTAATTGAAAGTGATGGGGGATCTAAATGAGTTTGAAGGGTGAAATCAAGAGAACAGGCGAACAGGCTCAGGCTGCTGCGAGAGAAATGGTATCTATTAGCCCTGATCAAAAGAATAAAATCCTTGACGCTATGGCAGAAGAAATAAATCTTCAGCGACAGGAAATTCAGCTCGTTAATCAAGAGGATCTTAAGCGCGGGGAAAAGAATGGATTATCTGAGGCCATGCTGGACCGGCTGGAATTAAACGATAATCGCATAGATGGAATGATACAAGGGATCTTAGATGTCATATCTTTAAGCGATGAAATTGGATCAATAATAAGTGAAGATATCAGACCCAATGGATTAAAAATAAGAAAAGTACGGGTGCCTATTGGTGTGATCGGGATCATTTATGAATCAAGACCAAATGTTACCGCAGATGCTGCTTCACTCTGCATTAAATCGTCAAATGCTGTGATTCTCAAAGGTGGAAGCGAAGCCATGCATAGCAATCAGGCAATCTGTAAGGCCATGCAGGCAGGTGGAATAAAAAAGGGGTTACCTCGTCATGCGATTCAGTTGATACAAACTTCTGATCGTGATGCGGTTAAGGAGTTAGTTCAGCTTGAAGGTCTTGTCGATCTTATTATTCCCCGAGGGGGGGAGGGGTTGATAAGGGCTGTGGCTGAAATGGCGCGCGTCCCGGTACTAAAACATTATAAGGGGGTCTGCCATACCTTTGTTGATGCTAATGCAAATTTGCAAATGGCGCTTGAGATTGCTGTAAATGCAAAATGTCAGAGACCCGGAGTTTGTAACGCCATGGAAACTTTGCTGGTTCATCAGGATATAGCCGGTACCTTTCTGCCTAAAATTGCTGCTCGCTTACAGGAGCAGGGTGTCGAAATAAGAGGGGATCGAAGAACCAGAGAATTTATACCCAATGCAGTTGAGGCCAGTGAAGATGACTGGTATACGGAGTATCTGGATTTGATCTTATCCGTTAGGGTTGTTGCGGATATTCGTGAAGCCGTTGATCACATCAATAAATATGGATCGCAGCACTCTGATGCAATTATCACAGAATCTGAGCAGAGTAGGGATCTTTTTACCCAAAACGTGGATTCAGCGACCGTATATGTCAATGCTTCGACCCGGTTTACTGATGGGGGAGAGTTTGGTATGGGGGCAGAGATGGGGATCAGCACCGATAAATTGCATGCCCGCGGGCCGGTTGGTATTAAAGAATTATCCAGTTATAAATATGTTATTCTAGGGGAAGGGCAGATTAGATCATAAAGCGTAAAGCGTTGAGAGTAGAGCGTTTAGGGGCACAACTCAATGTTCAATAGTCTCCAAAGGAGTCCTTCGGACAACACGGAATAATCAATTTTCAAGTAGGGGCGGACCGCATCTAAGACCCCGTGCCACGGGGTGGGTCCGCCCTGGTCAATATTTAGAATGTGTTTCGGATAATCTTAGCAAACCTTTTCGGTTGATTATTCTCTGATGATTATTGGATATTTTATTTATCAGTTAGCATAAATATCCAATATCCAACAGCGAATTACCAAGTTTTATGTATTTATAATCAGTTGGAAGTTATTCTCGAACAAGTGGGTTTAACCCCAATGTGGCTTATAATCAACGAACTGGTAGAGACAAAGAATAGAGATTTCTTTACCAGTCAACAATATCCAGTTCCCAATTCCTAATTATAAATTACAATTTTTCTTCCTCCCTGATATTGGCTTTAGCCAAAACATTAAAATTTATCCCACATAAGCTATACTTTTAATTTTTCTGTCGATAATGATAAGTAAGGGTTGAAATAACCCAAATTACCACCCATATTAGGGTGATAATAAACTTTACGGTGTCTCAAAAAAACAATCCAAATTTATAGTGTGTAATTATGCGTGAAAATCGTCTCGACAATCGGGTAGTTTTTTCAGCCGAGGATAAAACCTCTGTCAACTTTTATGATTTTAATTCTGATAGAATCATATACGCAAAGGTTGTAAACGTGAGTAAGGGAGGTATTTGTATCGCCATCTCCAAAGATGATTGTAGGAAATTACCTCAAAAGGGCGATAAAATAGTGTTATTGAAGATCGAATCACCGCAAAAACTAAATTTTCCCCTGAACGCAGATTTGCAAATTACCTGGGCACTTACCGATGAAACATTAGAAAAAATTGGTATTGGCTGCAAATTTGAAAATTTAACCGACCGAAACAGGAATCAGATCGAAGAATTTCTTATGCATTGATTATGGCAGATATTCTCTAATTCATCAATCCCTAAAATAAGCTTCCAATAAATTATTATATTTTAAAAAAAGACGTCCCACCCCGTGTAACGGGGTCTTAGATGCGGGACGTCTCTACAATTATTATGAATACCAGGATCTTTTTCTTACTAAATTACCTTTTAAGATATCATTAAGTAGATTAACATTCTCTACCACTTGAAAATCAAACATGCCAACGCAGGCAAAATCAGCGCCATTCTCAAAGACATACTGCAGACCCTCTTTTGGCTTAATTGCACCGGCTCCAAAAACTTTATAGGCGATCCAGGGTTTTTTAACCGTTTTCATATATTCTATTGTTTGTCTTGGTGTTACTTCCCAGATGTTGTCCTTTATCTTCTTATTATATTCCGGTTCAACTTTGGTGAGTGGATTTGGCTGCCAATCCGGATCCTGGATCAGACGAGGTCCGGCGGTCCAGTAATTTCCACTGTTCAGGGTTTTCATATAGAAGTCAGGATCTAACCCGGCTTTTTCACATTCAATAATCACATCGAGCTCATGTCCGGCCATGCCGGCCAAAACGCCTCTCTTCTTGATATAGTCCACACCCTTAACCAGAAGGTCAACCTGTCCCTGGGCAACACATTCATCTGCGACACCACCATGGATATAGGCCCCCATGGCACCATTATCAACAGCAGCATCAATATCAGATTTAATATCAACATCGCGAATTTTTACCTGGGCTATCCATTGCATTTTTCCGTTTCGATGGCGGTATTTCTCCATGATTCTGAGCGTATTTGTATCCACCCGCAGTATAATTGTATTAATACCACAGGCCTCGCATAAATACATGGTTTCCAAAACGCGTTCATCAGTGAAATAACTTTGAACGAGGGAAGATACATAGATTAAATCCCGCGAATGTACATACCCGCTGATAAGATTCCCACCACATATCATACGGCTTATTTCAAAATCGCCCAACTTTCCAGATGAAACTTTAGCGGTTAATTCACTTAAATTTGTATAACTAAGGCCAGTAGGACTTGCGCCGGTAGTGGCATCGGTGCGGCTGGGCTGGCTGATAAGGTGTCTCTCTTCAAAACTTTCCCATTGTTGTTTTTTGAAAACAGAATATACAAATCCACCAAATAAGGGAACAGTAACCAGGTCTTTGAGAAATTCCCTTCGGCCTTCATCTTTGGTAGGTAAATCATCTCTATCTGTTTGCCCATTTTTTAGCCGGGAAAACCAGCGGTCTAATCCATATAATACTTGCTGAGGCAAAAATAAGAATACAACCAGGATAAGACCTTCTATGAGAATCTTATTGACGATAAGATAATGACCTTCTCCGGTAGCCTCACCCATAAATCCGATCAAGGGTGGTTGGGCGACATAATAGAGAATAAGTAAGAAAGCACCTGCAGCACTTACTGCGCGGGTGAAGAGACCGAAAAAGAGAAATAAGCCAATGAGAATCAATCCCCATATATTGATTTGATCAACGATTGTCAGAATGCCTGGCGTTTCAGCAATCCAGTGAAAAAATGATGAAAAAAACCAGTGTGATCCCATAAGAAAACCTGTAGACGACCAATTGGGTGCAAATAATTTGGAGATCCCTTCATATAAAAAATGCCAGCCTACAAAAATACGAAGGCCTGTAAGTATGAATCTAAAGAAATGTAGGGAATGAATTTCTCATAGTTATCCACATTTGCAAACCAATTCATTTTCCTCCAGATGTTGATAAAAAGCTATTGTATAATACATTTTTCTCACGCAAAGTCGCAAAGATTATTTAAAATAAAGCGCAAAGAAAACATGGCGTTTTCATATCGCGCAATTCTCTATGGACCATGCTCTAAGCATAATATTTATATTAGTTGTATGTCTTAGCGCCTTTGCGTGAAAAAGGTAGGAATTTTTACATTTAGTAGTTAAATAATTCTCTTATCGCATGCTCGTGCACATCTTCATTTTTTTGGTAAACATCTGCCACCCACTCAAAATCATTATTGATCAGGATGATTTTTTCGCTCATTTCTCCGAATATATCTAAAAATTGATCTGTACCTTCAGGCGGATTACAATTTCGGATAGTCAGCTTCCTGAATATTCTTCAGAGCAATGATAGCGGCCCCATCCTCTATTAATTGCGTACCAAATGATTCGATTTCGAGCTCATCACAATCATCTGCATAAAGAGCATATCTTAAATCCGGGGTACTTAATGATAACCGAACATCCTCGATTTTGATACCCGAAACGTGTCTGAGATAAAAACCATAAGAGGGGAGTTCTTTGAACATTGTTGCCGAGGGATATTTATCTATGAGTTCAGGTACATTTACTTTATTTTGCTCACTGGCTCCACCACCGTTATAGGTGATATTGATATTGTCAAGTAAAATATTATTGATGTTGTGACCAGGAATCCCTGCTATAGGACAAGCGCTTTCAGCACCGTTAGCGGTTATATTACTGATAATCACATTCTTCAGAGTACCGGGAACTGCTTTCTCCATATCCCGTCCACGGTTGCCCAGGCGCAAAAAGATGGGAACGCGTATATTGTTCATGGATATATTATTAATCGTAACACCATCGATGTCAGCACCATCTACCGTTTCTAATGAAATTCCTGAAGTAGGTGGTCTCCCAACAGAACGGTTGAACATGACACAATTGCTCACGGTAATATATTTAAAATCGCCACCGGACTCAGTGCCTAATTTGAAAGCATTGCAATTTGTTGCAAGTTGACAATTGGTCACGGTGAGAAATTCTGTCGAACGATGGTATCCGAGAGAGAAACTGGCTTTGGGAACAATCGCATCATCATAGCAATCGATATGACAGTTTGAAATCCGCACGTGATGACAGGCGTCGGGATCAATCCCATCGCAATAACCATTTAGAATAGAGACGCCATCAATATTGACATAATCAGTCCCTAACAAGACTGATGGCATAATTCGGTGCGTTAAGTATTGTGATATCTTTAATGGTTACATTTTGGCAGCGTTTAAGGGCTATTGGTTTGGGACCACCACGTTTGTTACGATTACCATCGATGGTTCCGCTCCCCAGGATCACTATTCGCTTTACATCTTCTCCCCAAATCAGAGCAAAGTGAAAAAAACTTGTTTCATGATCAGCATCGTTTTCAAAATCCAGATTTTCATACGGATCAAAGTCCTCATCATTGGAGCTGGCCATTAATGTGGCGCCATGATCTAAGTAAAGGGCAACTTCGCTTTTTAAATGGATACTGCCGCAGAGATAGACGCCAGGCGGAAAATAAACCGTACCGCCGCCGCTTTTCGCACAACTGTCAACAGCCATTTGTATGGCCTGTGTATCCATATTTTTACCGTCACCGCTTGCACCAAATGCTTTTACCTGGTAATCACTCATTTTACCCGTAAAAAGTCCGTTTTCATCTCTGACGCCCATCAGAAAGGGAATTTTTACTGTCCAATTTTTCCCATCTGTCAGAACAGCGTCCAGGTGCAATACAAATTCACCATAGGATGTATTCTCAGGAAAGAGGATGGTCTCTCTTGTCTTTGTCCATTTGCCTTGCCACAGGTTCTTGTCGCTATTTTCTTTGCTGGTAATTCTTAATTCAACATCCCTGAACAGCCGGTTGATGGCAGATTCAGCGGGGAGGAAACGCAAAAGCGCCTGACCATCTATCCCGGTTATAACTGAAAAAAGCGGAACATCCTTTACAAAGGTCCCGGCCTCAAAAGATAAAAAACGAGCACAAAATCCCCAGTCATTGCCGCGTTCCTCAATTTTCAACAATAATTTATTTCGACCTTTTTTTAAAAATACAGGGACTTTGTCGTTGTCAGCGAACAGGCCGCGGGCGCCTGTATAGTCCCAGATACGTTCACCATTCAGCCAGGCCCTTCCGCCGTCATTACTGCCCAGGGCGAGGACCGCCACTATGTCTTCCCTGGATTCGATCTCACAATAGGCATAGGCAAGAACATTATCACTCCTGGACAGAGCCAGATCCAGATCTATCATCGTATCTTTGGCGCTATGAGGTGTAAAAAAAACTGTATTGCCATTATATCTGAATTTTTGACCCGACTTGATATCCGCTGCGGCCTCACCACCCAACTTGAGTAAATAATCCGTCTCAAATCCGAGGAGATGTTTGCTATCCGGAACAGGCCTGTCAGTTTTTTTCAGGGGAATGGGGCCGCAGAGCAGCCATTGCTTGATCCATTCACCGGTCTTGAATTCTATGACCGGTGTCTGAGCAGTCACTGTGATGTTTGTAAATAGAAGCAGGGCAAGTGACATAATGACGAAACCGGATTTAGAATTGAGCATAGATGTCTCCAATTAAATATTTAAACGCAAAAAGATAAATTCTTTTAATCCACAAATTATTTTTCAGAAAACAGAAAAGTAGAGAAGCAGAAAGCAGAAATTAAATGCTGATTAAGTGTTAATTTTCTCTGTGATACTCAATTTAATATGCATAATTAAATTAGATATCCTATAATTTTCTTTATACTGCTTTCGGATTTCTGCTTCTCTGCTCTATTTCATCTTTGATCTTTACTCTTTTATCTTATCTTGAGCCATGCTGTTCTTTTATACTATTTAGCCGATTCTATACTTTTATAAAAATCTTCAAAATGAAGTTGCCCCGCTTCGGCAAAGTGGGTAATCCCCTCCCGTTTCACGATTTGTTTTAACCGGTCATAGGTCCCCTCGTACTTAGCGGCGACAGGTGAGCGTCTGCATTTCAAATACATAAGCGGCAGACGAGCCATTTCCACCCGTTGCCGTATCTCCTCGTTATCTGCTACAGTTTCGGCAGCGTCAAAGATCTCATCGGCCTGGTTGATAAAATCGTCGGTAAAGAGTTTGTCATCGGGTCTCAGGCCAAGATGAATATGTGTATCTGCTGTGAGACGCCCGTGCAGCAGTTCAAAGTATTGGCGGACATATTGTCCGCTGCGTCCATAATAGCCATACATAAAATCATTAATCACATGCCTCGGTATCGCATTCCGGATTCCACAGGAGTTTTGAAATAACATACGCCCGTAGTTCGGCGAACTCACCGCCGCGGCTCTGATAAGCGGCCTGTTCCATGATCCCGATCGCCTTATTGTCACGAAACATCCTGATATTGTTCTTCAGTACACGGAAGTTGGGATAGGGCATAATATAGTGACTGAAATTGACCACATAATCCCAGATATAAAGATGGGGGGCGATGGCCGACCAGCCTTGCAGATCACTAACAAACGAAGCATTCTCCGGGCAAGAGTTAAAATCATGGGCAAAACAACATTCTATACTGCATAAGCGTATGACTACATTTTCCCGGGGTTTTATAGTCTTAGGAGGCTTACGCGTATAAGAATAGGCTAATGTCCCAACGTATTTATCCGGGTAGTCTTTTTCAATATCTTCGGCTACCTGGTTGACAAACCAGACGATCGGTCCGGCCTCACTCTCTTCCTTCAGAGCAATGGCCTGGCAGTTTTCGCATTGACAGGGATTACTCCAATCGTTTTGTGAGACGGAGTATATGAGATACTCTGGTTTTTCCTCGATCGTTTTTTTAAGACGCTCAGTAATAATTTTAAGTACATCTGCATTGGTTAGGCAAAGTTGGGCGTGATCAAAAGTCCGTTTGCCATCGATAAGGCTGTAATACTCCGGATGGTCTGCAAAGAACTCCTCAGGAGGCATAAGGGGATAAAAAGTATGTACGGCCCAGTAACCCTCTACACCACCGGGCTGTTCCCGGTAACTCATCGCACCGTTTACTTTATTTCGTGCCGCCCAGATCGGTTCAAACGCCTCGTAGTAGAAATCATTTCTGACGCGGATACCGGGTTTCTCCGAATGATACAGATAATCAAATGTGTAGGCAGGCTTCTTCGGAATGACACTAACACGTGACGTATACCAGCGGCAGCCCAGTTCTTTCTCAAGAAAAGTCATCACGCCATACAGGGTTCCACGCGCCTTACCACCCCAGATAAAAATATCCGGACCAAAATTGCGGTAGGTGAACGATTCATCTTCCTCCGCCGGTTCCTGGGCTGAATTCCCCAGTAATTTCTGTGTCAGTTTGTTGAAACCGACAATAATCTTTTTGGGATGATTCGAAGATTGTAAACCGAATTCGGCTCCGCTTATCTCTTTTAGCCAATGCTGAAGTTCCTGAGCTGCCCAGCGCTCTGATTCCGAGGCCTCTTCCCCGATCACAATACGGTAGTCCGTTGCCTTATTTTTGAAGAGCACATGATCGGTTCGTATACCCATCGTGAAAGGCATTTCCACAGTCCATCTTTTCCCGCTGGTGAGGACAGCCTTTATTATAAGATTGAAATGACCATAGACTTTATTTTGAGGATAGAGTATCACCTCTTTTTTCTTAGTCCAGGCAGATTGCCAGAGCATTTTATCCTTTTCATCAAGACGCGTTATGCTCAATTCGGCGGTCTGGAAAAGCTGATTGATGACGGATTCAGACTGAAGGAAACGCAGCAGGGCCTGTCCGTCGGACTGCGGAATAATCGAAAACAGCGGAATTTCCTGCACAAAACGGCCGGCATCGAAAGGCTGAAAACGAACGCAAAATCCCCAGGCATTACCGCGTTCCTCTATCTTCATTAATAATTTATTTCGACCCTTTTTTAAATATACCGGAACCCTGTCATCATCAACAAACAGACCCCTTGCCTCTGGATGATCCCAGATCATTTCGCCGTTCAGCCAGGCGCGGCCACCGTCATTACTGCCCAAAGCGAGAATGGATACTTTATCTTCCGCTGATTCAATCTCACAATAAGCGTAGGCTAGTACCTTATCGGATTTGGAGACAGCAATATCCAGATCAATCTTGTCTTGCTCTGAGGTAAATGGTGTAAAAGTTAAATCTCCACCATTAAAACTGAATGTTTGCCCGGGCTTAATCTCAGGCTTTGCTTCACCGCCGATCTGTTCCAAATAGTCGATCTCAAATCCAGGAAGATGCTCAATTTCCGAAACCGGACCTTCCGTTTTTTCCAGGAAGACCGGACCGCAAAGCAGCCAGGTCTTTATCCATTGACCTTCTTCATATTTAATTGTGGGTGTTTGTGCAGTGAGGGTTGTTATTAACGTGAAGATTAGGGTGAATGATATTAATAGCAAGTTTGACTGTTTTTGTGGCATCGATTTCTCCATACGTTTGAAATGGGTCATTCTAAATTAATTTTCCAACATGGCGTCTTGATTTGAAGAACTCACCCTTGCCGAAGGCATCCCTTCGGGAAAATCCCTCTCTTACAAAAAGAGGGACTTTGAGGAGCCCATTCTCATGAAGAAGAGAAGGGGATTTTGAATGAGATTTTTTATTAATATATTGAATCCTCTTCTAAACCGGAAAAATATGATTTCATATAAAAACTTGGACCTTGATTATTCCGTGTTGTCCGAAGGACTCCTTTGGAGAATATTGAATATTTATTTATTTTTCCCCGAGAGCCAGCGTATCGCCTGAACAAATGATTTGCCGTAATTTTCCCATTTTTGAAATCCAGCGCCCCAATGGGGTGAAATATCGGAAGCAAAGGCCATGCTTCTACCTTTGCCAAATTCCCGGACAGCGATAAAAGGGTCACCAAATTCTTTCACCTTTGCTAGCACTGTGGCTTCCGGTTTGGCAACTATCCGGTTATAACCGGTAAACATGGGACAGGTATCCCAGTCAATTCCTTTGGTTACAGGATGATCTTTAACCAATGTCTGAATGTGGACACCCTGTGGTGCTTCCCTGCGGTCATCATTGACCTGAAGGCAGGTAACCGGAAGTGCTTCTTCGACGGGTGTGCCGCCCCAATCACCAATACCCCGCCTGCCGGTAAACGACTCCCAACCCCCGATCATAATCAGACCGCCCCCGTTTCGGACAAATTCCCGGATAGACTCAAGCCGGTTTGGTCCCATGGGTGTATCCTGCATCCGTTCCCAGGGATATAACACCAGAACCTCTTGTTCAATATCTGAAAGAACCACAACATCATATTTCTCCGCAATCGCTTCCGGGGTTTCTGGAAATTCTTTGAGGGCCCTCCAGTTGGTCATATGTTCGACCGTAATATCAGATTCGGCATTTAGGGCGTCAAGAACGGGTTGACACCAGATATGAACTTCATAGCCCTTTTGTTCATAATAGAAAGGTGAGGCGATGATATTTGGTCCTAACATCACACCGGCATCACCGACGTACAAAACGCGTATTTCCTGAGCCATAAGAGTTTCGTAAATGAAAAAGAAAGAAACTAAAATCAATATGAACAAAACTAATGTTGACCTGGATTTCATGATTTATACCTCCGTTTTATATATACCTTATTGGTTAATTACTTTCTCACGCAAAGACGCAAAGACGCAGAGTTTATTAAATCTAAATATTACATACTACAACAAAAAGAGTCTTATCGATATCAGTAAATCTTCGGGACATCTATTTTGGATCTATTATTTTATCTTTCTCTGCGGCTTAGCGGCTTTGCGAGAAAAATATCTGCACATCAGTTGGCAAATGGTCTAATTAGGCAAAAGTTTGATTTAAATTCCCAATTCCCAATTCCCAATTCCCAATTCCCAATTATTCAATGCTCCACCTTTGTCAACACACCCAATTGTCTGAACTTCTCCAATGCCGTTTTCCAATCGCCGCTCTTACCAAACAGGTAATAAGAAAAATAAGTAGTCGTTTTTGGTTTGATCTTGAGCCAGGGCTGCAATTCTGTATAATAGTAGGGCGTTGGGGTATTGTTGGGGTGGTTGTTCCATAAATGCATGAACATGGCATCGTTTACCGGATAGCCAACGATGAGGCTAATGTCCATTTCTGTATCATATCCGGCCGCCCATCCCTCTTTTAGAAAAAACATATCCCCATAGTATCTATCCAAAACTGGGCGGCGCTCTTCAAGTTTTTTTGCAGGAAAATAATAAACATCTTCCGGGCCGGTGGAGGGCCCGATTTCTATTAGGGGATTTATACCTATAATCGTGATACTCGGTACAATCTCATCCATCGCATAGCGTACTTCCAGCAATTCACTATCACCATATAGACTAATTATTTTTTCTATTTTACTTCCATGAATATTTGCCCATAAACGCACACGACCCCGTGTCCCTGAGGCTTCTAAGATCTCATATTTGAAAACAATATGACCACCGATGTAGGGATAACCGGTAAATTCCTCTAATCCACCCCAGGGGTAAAAAGCGCGCACACCTCTTGGCGTACCTGCCCATGGTGGTTTTTGCGGCCATAGTTTAAAGAGAAGATTTTCATCTCTTTCCTTTACAATATATTCAATCACCCGACCGCCAAATAGGAGAAGCGTCGCTTTAATCTTAGAATTTTCCATGACAATTTCAGGAATTCCATCACCATCTAAATCCGATTTGGAGACATTTACCTGGCCGGATTGGGATTGTATTGAGATTTCTGCTTGCTTTTTATCACCTAAGGCGCTCACAGACACAGTATATTCTCCCTCCTCCAAATTAAAATCGAATGCAGAAATCACTTTTTGCCATTTTTTTACGGAGAGAGTTTTTTTGTCATGATAGACAATTTTATTTTTTTGTTTGGAATAAATGGAAAGTTCTACACTCGGAATATCATCGCTATAATTATAAAGTGTAACAGGATAATGAATCTCGCCAGGCTGATCAAAGATCAGGGGATGGATCTCAACAGCTGAAGGAATTTCAAAATGTGTTAAAGCACGGACTTGTTTATCTGAAGTGTTGAAAATGATACCGACAGGCAGGTCTTTGCCACAGGCTGAAGCCGAGCAATTAAGATTGAAATTTAGATTTTTTGATTCTGAGGGAGAGAGGGTGATCGAAATAGGCTCTGTCTTTTCTCCGATTTTTATATCTCCAGCAACCTGAAATCTGAGTGTCCCGGAAACCGTTTCCGTTGATTTGTTTTGTAGCGTAACGTTCATCTCACCCTGTGTCACTTCTGCCTGCAGGGTGACCGGATTACCAAATTGCTCTCTTAAAAATTGTTTTTCTAACATTAGGATTTTAAGAGGATCAACCAAGGTCTTTGGACCGACTAATTTTCCCCTCTCGAATAATGCAACCGCTTTTTTATCCAATATGGCTTTCCAGATATTGTCCTCGGTTATTGGATTGTTTTTTTCATGAAAGACAATCATTGCCGGAGGTATGGTCTGGTTAATAGTTCCGGCATTGGTTATAAATGGTGTACCGAGAGAATCGATCTTTATCTGATCGGCAGGGGTCTTGACCACATATCCATCAAAGCGATTCTTATAGCTACTTTGAATGCTGCTTAAATTGGCAAAATAAAATCCTCTTCTCTCCTCTTTCCAATCAAGACATTGTTCCACGGTATTGTTTTGAATGTTGGGATATTTATTCATCCCATACATGATGCCTCCGGTCACGTATTGTCCCGGTAAAAAAATATAGGGGAAATTAATATTTTTAAGGGTTGGATTTACCTGATCCGGGATCATCCAGTCATTATAGCCGCTAACCATTATCCATGAACAGCTTATTTGCATAGCCTTGTTGATCAAATCATAAGGATTGTAGGGGAGTCCTGGGGTGATGAGCAAATAGTTGCTCTGAACACCCACCAAGCCTTTGGATAATTTATATCTCTCAATAATGTTTTTCGCATTTTCTATATGTCTGGACAGACGCTCAACCTCTTCTTGTGTCTGACTGGCAATAACAAATATGGTTCTTTGGTCGTTTTGTAGATAAAAAGCGCGATTTCGCCGGAATTGTTTATCCTGGGGAATCCTCAGAATCAATTCATTGATGAGAGGATTTTTATCCAATCCAGTAATGACAACATCCGTCTGAGAGAGAATATCATCTAATTCATTTTTTGAGGGAGATTTAAGCACGGGTGAGGCTCTATCAGCCAGGCGGTTGACAAAACCTTCCTGTATCCATAATTCATCTAATAATAGTTGATTCCCGATCTCAATTTCCGCTAGTCTTAGTTCACTTTTGGGGGAGGTTTGGGAAAAATTAAAGAACCCGTTCTGCGTATACCATGTCCAGTCATATTCTGTCCAGTGGCTGGTATAACCCTGAAATTCATTTTGGATTAGAGTCAAATCTTCACTGTCATTGGTTACAGCAGTGTATTTGAAGTCGGAAATAGAGTTGTTACCCGACTGCGAAAAACAAGTAACAATAGAAAATAGAAGATAAGTCAAAAATACAAAGATATAAATTGTCCGTGGCCATTGCATCAAAATTACCTCCAAAGAACTTGTGCGGATTAGCATAGAGTTTCAGCAGACTAATGATTAGGGACCATTTTTGGAGGAAAAACAGCTGGTTGGTCGAATTAAAATCATTAGTTCTATATTTATTCTGAAAATTCGAGGATATTTTGAAATTCACAGTTCAGGGAGCGTTTCCCTGAAGCCTCATTTGTGGATGGAAAACAGTAATTCAAATATAGTAGTTCACCATAAATAATCAAAATGATTTTGCTCAATTTAAATTATACCGAGATTGGTAAGCGTGGTTACATCACCCCGTCATTATAAGAAACCTATGATTCTAATCACGTAAAATATGGTGAGAGCAATGTGGTGACAAAAGTTTGATGAAGAAATTAAAATATTATATCGTCTTTCAAATCTGAACGTTCAGGAGCTGAGGCTCAGCCAAATGTGGAGCACCAGGCTTTCTGCGGGTAATTTTTACATGACAGAGAACAAGAATCGGAGGAGCAATGAAAAGTTTTATTCTCTTAGTATCCATTTTGATAATACTATCTGTATCATCAAGCTGTGACAACCAGAATGTTAGTGGATCGCCTGCTATTGTGATAGAAGAAGATGAGCAGATTTTTATTAAAGATCACACAGGCAAAGTCTGGGAAATAACACATGCGGTTAAACAATACGGTTTCAGTCCCGGCGTTTTTAGAAATGGGTTGGGACCTTATGCAATCACACCGATCGGAAATCCCGAATTCCTGGATCCAGGCAATAAAGGATTTCCGGCAGCCTCTGAATCATTTTTAGTTATTGGAACAACGATTAATGACATGACACGTGCCTATAGTTTGCGGGATTTGTATACTCATGAAATAGTTAATGATGAATTCGACAGCACCTATGTTGCTGTTGGCTACTGACCGTTAATACAATTGACTGCCGTGTACAGTCGGGAATTAGATGGTAAAGTATTAACCTTGAGTGCCAGTGGCTGGACCTATAATCAGACTTTTGTTTTATATGATTATGAAACTGAAAGTTTATGGTATCATATGCCAGGTAGCAATGGTCTTACGTGTATTAGTGGAACCTATGCTGACCGGTATTTATTTGAGCATAAGTCAACCATGCAACGATGGAGTGCCTGGTTTATTGATAACCCACAAACGAAGTATTTGAAGTATCCTTGAGAACTCTGCAGAACAGGAGCCCTAAGTCCAACTATAAATGAAAGACGACGTCTTAATCCGGAATCATGAATATACTATTTAAAACCCACCTTCTTATCTGTAACGTTATTCTGTTATATATCATAAATCCTCGCCCTATTTAAAAAATTAATTATTTCATTACACAACTTGTCGAAACCTGGTAAGGAAATTAATGGAATAAAAAAGAGCGTCTATTCTCTATAATTATCCCCAAATGAGTAACCCACAATTAAAAAAAAATAATTTAGAAAATTTTTTCTTGTCTTAAATTATCAGAATATTTGTTTGTCTGTAGATCCGCAAATATTTCGTTACTGACTAAGTGTAAAATCATCAAAAGCTTAGCCTGTTTTTCATTTTTCCCTCTTCATGAAGAAAGCAAAAAATAGTCTGATTTTGGGGGGATGACAAATGTCACAAGGTGAAAATGAGCACTTGAATTTTAACTAATATTTATTATATTATCCTACCGGTGGATCATTCCCCATTGTCGAATTTTACTCAAAATTTGCTGTAAAAAATTAAAATGTGGATCATGTTTTTTGCTTTATTTTTCAAAAGCATTATTGGTGGAAAACAATCAAATTTGTATAAAAAATTATTAATGATTATGATCAGTATCGCCATTAAAAAGAATAAATTAACATAATGATTCGTAAAACATCCCTTTATGTAAGTCACTATTTTTTATTTTTAAGTATTCTTTTGTTTTTTAATACCCTTTTTAGCCAAACCTACCCTGCTAATAGAGATACCCTTTCTAATCACGTCTTTTTCAAACCCACAGTCGATGATTATTCGCATTATCATAATGTGGGAAATCTGGGAATGACGGTCACCAATTACGGATTATTAGGGCAAGGCTACTCTAACGCCTTACAGGATCAACCCTCCTGTCAGTATAAATATCAATCCGCCAGAGAAAAAGAACAGATTGAACATTTCTCTTATGCCGGCTTATGGTTCGGCGGAGTGGGCGGTATGGATGGGGAAGAGCAAACACTTGTGTCCACCGCTATTGTTGACGGCGTCTTTGAGTATGGCGAGGCCGGCTTTGAATTTACCAACTCTGCTGATGAGAGTGATATTATAAAAGAGCGATCATCAATTGTCACCTCACCCCTCTTTGATCCCATGGCCATTTCGCATCAGGATTTTATCTGTGATTTTACTGATAAGAATCTGGTCGTTCCCGGAACAGAGATCGAACTCATTAATCATATCCCTCTGGGGGTGGATGTCCATCTGGAATCCTATGCCTGGAACTATTCCTATGCGGATGCTTTTGTGATTTTAAATTATACTTTTATAAACCGATCGCAATATCCCATAAGAGATGTCTATACAGGACTATGGGTGGATGCCTCTATTGCTAATATGAATTACACCAGTGCCTATGAACCTGGTGGAGGGTTTACCTGGTATGATAATTTAAACGGTTTTGATCGTGACTATAACATGGGGTATCAATTTGATTTTGATGGTGATAATGGGTTCTCAGAAAGTTACGTGGGTATACGTGCTCTGGGTACTTCCGTCACCAATACAGATTATAAGGTCCATTATGATCAGTGGGAATGGAATAATTCTTCAGATCTGGATTTCTTTATGCCCACAACGGATGAAGAAAGATATCAAAAATTGTCGTCGACACCGATAGCGCCTACTCCGTCCACGGTCGATGACCTGGCCAGTTGGATGCTGTTGCTCTCCATTGGTCCGCTTGGTAATATTGAACCAGGCGATAGTCTCAATGTCGTCTTTGCCGTTGTGTGCGGATTCTGGGGTGACGGCGCATCTGATTCCCCTGCCAGAAGGTCAAATCTAAGAATAAATTCAGATTGGGCACAGGTTGCCTATAATGGTGAAGATGTTGATGGCGATGGAAAATTAGATCCTGATGAAGATGTGAACAAGAACGGTATACTCGATCCCGATGAAGATACGTACCGGGCTGATTTGGATCTTGATGGAAATGGAATCTGGAATCTGGGAGAAGAGGTCTTTGGTGATGAAGATGGTAATTTAGATATCTTTGAAGACAGTCATGTGAATTTCCAACGTGGTATTGTGGATTCAAATGGCGTGATTGACAGGTATATTCTGCCTTCACCACCTCCTTCACCAAATATAGCAGTTATACCGGGAGATCGTAAGGTAAGTCTGTATTGGGATGATTTTCCGGAAAAGTATGAAGATCCCATTACGCGGGAAAAGGATTTCGAAGGCTATCGTATCTACAGCTCACCCAAGACCTTTGGGAGTAGTGAAGAAGCGACCTTACTAGCGCAATTTGACGTGATCGATAGCATGGCCCTTGGCTACGAGACAGGATTTGGGGCTGTTCGCTATGACACAACCATTAACGGTAAAGACTATAAGTATCGTTTTGTAAACAATAATTTGCTAAATGGTTGGTCAGGAAAATATTTTTATTCGATAACTTCCTATGATAAAGGAAATCCGGCAAATAAATTACAGAGCATGGAAAGTTCCATTAATGAGAATCTGACCTATGCGGTTCCCGGAAAACTTCCTTCGGTTGACGGCAACAGGGAAATATATGTGTATCCAAACCCCTATCGGGCTGGTGCCCTGTGGGATGGAACCGGCACACGTGATCGCCTGATCTGGTTTGCCAATTTACCGGCAAATTCTACGATCAGAATTTATTCATTGGCGGGTGATCTTATTGATGAAATAAGGCATGATGCAGCAAACTATTCTGGCGCGGATGTTAATCGCTTGTCGCAAGGTGTGGCGTCACAAAAAACAGTCTATTCCGGTGGGGAGCATGCCTGGGATCTAATAACCAGGCAAAATCAGGCTATCGCAACGGGGTTATATTTATACTCTGTCAAAGATGATGATTCCGGAGAGATCTACACAGGTAAATTCCTGGTAATTAAATAATGATTTGATTAGTTGCGTCTTTAAGTGATAAAAGCATACACTTTAGATTATTATAATAGGTAGGTTATACTTTAAATATAGGAGGGTGTTAGGTAAGAAATTTGGAGGTGCTAATTCATTATAATCAGTTAATGTCATGTTCTTTTATTGGAGGAGAAATATTATGACAAAACTTTTACTCATTTTTTGTTTTGGTTTATTTCTGGCCAGCGCAGGTTTTGGGCAGATTGTTACAACGATTGCTGATGTTCAGGATACAACCGGTGGCCCTGGTGACGGTACATCCCATTTACTTGATAGTACGGTGACCGTTGAGGGAACCATTAGTGCTGAAAGATGGGCATTTGATGGCCGGTATTTTATTCAGGATGGTTCAGGCCCCTGGAGCGGGATTCTGGTTTATGGTGATTGGGATAGGAAAAATGCCTATGGAGATAGCGTTCGAATTACGGCAACCGTCAGTCAATACAATGGTTTGACACAATTGGCAAGTGTAACCGAATATGTCCTGCTTGATAGTGGCAAAACGGTCATGCCGACGCTGGTGACCACGGGAGAGATCGGAACCGGTGGTGCCAATGCTGAAGCTTACGAGGGTGTCCTTATCCAGATTGCAGACGCTGCCATTACAAACGCGGATCTTGGTTATGGTGAATGGGAAGTAGATGACGGATCCGGTGTCTGTAGATTAGATGATTATGCAGAGTGCTATTTTGATCCTGCAAATTATGAGTCTGTTAAGAGTGTTACAGGCGTTATGGATTATTCTCATGGTGAGAGAAAAATTTGGCCACGTTTGGCTTATGATATTGTTGAAGGTGGAGACTATACCAGGATTCAAAGAGTTCAACAGGTCACGATACAGTGATCTTCTAAAAGCACCGGTTGATGAAACTTCGGATACTTCTTATCTGGATGGTGATACCATAACGGTTACGGGTGTAGTTACCATGCCTTCAGGATTGAGTTATGCCGGAGATGGAATTAAATTTATCTTTTCTGAGGTTGGTGGTGGCCCATGGAGTAGCATATTATCTTATAATGCCGATTCATCTGCTTATCCACAACTTTTGGAAGGTGATCTGATAGAAATGTCAGGGTATATTGGGGAATATACTACCGGCCCGAGCAATATGACAGAGTTCTGGATTACAAGTCCTATTCAGATCCTCGATATTGGACAACCTATTCCCGATCCTGATTATGTTGAAACCGGTGATTTACGTATGCCTGCTACCGCCGAACAATGGGGCAATGTAATGGTCTATGTGAAGAATGCTAAAGCCATTAATCTTTTGCCACAATTTGAGCTTTTTGAGGTAGATGATGGATCCGGTTCGGTATTGGTTGATGATGACTCTGACAGTCTCGCCAACTATCCCGATCCACCAGTGGGAAGTATTGCTGACTCCCTTCGTGGTTGGGTGTATCATCATTATGGGAGTTATAATGATTCAACTGCATACAAACTCGAACCACTTTACACAACAGATATCGTATGGGGAGGTGGCGGACCCCCTGTTCTAAGTAATGTAATAAGAGATGTGGGAATTCCAACGGCTGCGGATGCCGTGACCGTTTCTGTTGATGTGGAAACAGAACTCACTATTACGGATGCTTCCTTATACTATCGTGTAGATAAGGGTGAAAGGGTTGAAGTTCCTATGACTGATAATGAGGGAAATTTCTCAGCGGTAATCCCTGCTCAGGCATTGGGAAGTTGGGTGGATTATTATATTGTTGTTACTGATGACAAAGATCAGGTGGCAGCCGCTCCGTCCGATACGACCATACAAAATCTTTGCTATCCGGTGACAGATGGTTCTCTCACCATAAGTGATATTCAATACACACCATGGGAATTGGCTGATTCACCTTTTGAAGGTGTTGATGTTGAGATTACCGGCGTGTTATGTGCCGATACGCTTAATTTGAATGGTTATGTCTCCTTTCCGATTCAGGATGCAGAAGGCGCATGGAATGGTCTGTATGTCTATGCTGAGGGGATGGGGCTGAATCTTCAGAATGGTGACGAAGTAAAAGTAAATGGAACGGTGACAGACTATAATCCCGAATGGTCTTATATGTTTGATAATAATACACTTATATTAGCTGATTCTGTCAAAGTTATAAGTAGCGGAGAATCTATTAATAGTGTATTGGTTAGTACGGCCGATCTGAATGAAGATAGTAGTGACGTCGCGGAGTCTTATGAGGGCAGTTTTGTTAAAATCGAAAATGCTACCTTAACATCGATTAATTCATATGATGTTACGTTCGATGACGGAACAGGTCCCTGTTTAGTCGATGATGACTGTGAATTCCCTGATTTTTATGTGGGCGATGATTTCCTTTATGCATTTGGGGATACCATTCGCGAGGGAGATCAGGTAGATATGATTCAGGGTGCTTTTGTGTTCAGTTTTGGTACTTTTAAATTGGAAGTTGGAAGTGCGGCTGATTTTGGTTCTGTGGTTGGTATTGATACTGATTTCCAGCCTATACCCTTAACATACCAATTGAAACAAAATTTCCCGAATCCATTCAATCCCGAAACCCGGATTTATTTTGAAATTCCTAAGTCACATGATGTAACCATTATGGTTTATAATATGCTTGGACAAAGGATCCGGACTCTGGTGAAGGAAAGTTTTAAAGCCGGAAGTCATGTCGTTAACTGGGATGGAAAAAGTGATCATGGATTTCAGGTCCCGACAGGCGTCTATATTTATCGGATCAAAGCCGGCTCGTTTGTGGATTCAAAGAAAATGGTCCTGATTAAATAAGGGAAGTTTTCATAGATGTACATAGTATCGAATGATTCTTGAGTAAAATATTTCAGTATCAGATGATACAAACAATACATAAAGCACATTATATCTTTAAATTTTTCAAATTCTCGTTCCCGATTTGCAATCGGGAACGAGAATATTTTCATGGTTTTGTTAACAGGTTGAATTAATCAGATGATTTTCAGACCTATTTGGAAGCGTATGACAAGAAATTATTTATTATTAGTTCTTTTAGCATTTTATTCTGTCACCTGTGATACCAACCCCTTTCATCCGGATAAAGAGTCGGGTATGATGGGAAATCAATCGCCGGAAACCTTTTTGTTTTTATTCCCGGCACCCGATACGGTTGAGGTTGATTCATCAGATTTTATAGGTATCGCAACGACGGCGAGCAAACAGATTCTGCACTGGTGGGGTGATGACAAAGATGGCCAGGTTGTTGGATATTATTATCAATGGGATTATCAGGATAAACCAGTCTGGACAACTTCAGAATATGATACTTTTTTTGTACCGATTCGTTCAAGTTATGATGAATTTACTTTCCGGGTCTGGGCGGTGGACAACGATAGTTTGAATGATCCGACGCCTGCTGTACAAATATTTCCGGTCTTTAATTCAATGCCGGAAATTGAATTTAAGTTGAATTCGAATCCTCCGGCCCCAGCAGGAAATCCCAATGTCACGGCCTATACATTCCCAACACGGACTTTTATCTGGGATGTTTCAGATCCGGATGGTTCTGGAAACGGTTACAAAAATATATTATGCTCTGGATGATACCAATTCCTGGATTGAACTACCCGGAGACAGCCGAAGCATTACATTAACAGGATTAGATACCGGGGAACATCGTTTCTTTCTAAAAGCAGAAGATATTGCCGGCGCAGAAAGCAATATCATTTCGTTCCCTGATCCTGATGACAATGATGTTCCAAACACCTGGGAAGTAAAAGAGCCTATTGGGGATGTTCTATTAGTAAATGATTATGCTTTGGATCAAAATACTCATATTGTTCAGACTATTTATGAAGATATGCTAAAAAATATAGTAGGAGAAAATGGATATAGTGTCTGGGAAATTGGAACTGCCAGTAATCCGGAGATCAATCCTCAAAATAGTCTGCCCTATGCAACAGCGGATATTAAGGCAAATCTATTCTATTTTAGTAAAATAATCTGGTTTTCCTATTATGGCAGAACCAATCTTTCAGAAGCAGGATTAAGTCTGACCCAATATATGGCCGATGGCGGCAAAGTTTTTATTACCAACGGTAACGAGGTCGTACCTGATACGCTCTGGACATTTACGGATATTGATTCCGTCTACAAGTTAAACCCTGGAGGAAGATTGTTGCCGGGATTGGAGGTTCTTGCTTCATTTACCAATACACCGGAAGATTCCCTGAGAAATTTGAAACTCGGGACGTTAATTGCTGTTAGGGTTTCGGCACTAATACCGGGTTCCAATGCCGATGTAGTTTATCGCATGGAGCCGGATTCAACAGCCAGTACATCGGTGCCCTATAAGGGCTCGCCGGCGGTAGGACTGAGGTATGAAGTTGGGCAGGGTGAATCCATATATTTTTCATTACCTTTTCACGATCTTTATGGTAATTCAAATTTGGAGTCTGTCCTTGAATATATCCTGGAAGAAGAGTTTGCACAATGAATAAATTGATTATACTTACTCTGATTCTTTTTTCTCTCTGTCTCCGTCCATGGCTCAGAACGGCGAGAAAGGTAAAATTGCGGGTACGGTAATAGATGCTCAGAACCGCAGGAGCCTCTGGCCGGTGTGAATGTTGAACTAAAAGGGACTTATATGGGAGCTGCCACTGATCTTGAAGGACAGTTTCTGATCAGTAATATTAACCCCGGACAATATGATATTGAAGTGTCCATCATCGGTTATAAAATTTATCTGAAGACCGGTGTTGAAGTTGCTCCCGGTGAAACGGTAGTTATAGAAGTTGAATTAGAAGAGTCGATTCTTGCCTTTGGAGAGGAAATAGAAGTAGTTGGTAAAAAGCCGCTTTTAGAAGTAGATCTAACCTCATCAGAGGAGTCCTTTACTTCAGGAGATATAGAGCAAAAGATAGTAGAAAGCCTGGACGATATCGTCGCCCAGCAGGCCGGTGTTGTAAAGTCAGATGGTGAAATTCACATTCGCGGTGGCCGGGCTGATGAAAGCATGTATATCATCGATGGTGTTTCTGTTAAAGATCCTTTATCTGGTTATGGTAATACGGTTTATGTGAACCCGGATGCGATTAAAGAGCTAAAAGTTGTCACGGGTGGATTTAACGCTGAATATGGTCAGGCCATGTCCGGGATTATAGATGTGGTGACAAAAGAAGGTGATGATACCTATTCCGGTAGTTTTAAAATCAAATCCGATCATCTGGGATTAGGTGCCTTTAACAATGCCAATACCCAAATTGTTGAATTTGATTTTGGCGGGCCTGAGCCTTTAACAAATTATATTCTTCCTACAATTGGCCTGGATCTGCCTGGTCAATTATCATTTTTTCTATCCGGTTATGGGAATATTTCTGATACCTATCTCAATCAGGCCGCTCAATTATATCCCAGTCGCTCCTCTCTTGATATGTTTGCACCGAGACAGGAAAATGACTGGCATGTATTAGGCAAACTCACCTGGAAAATAAATCCCAGTCAGAAGATTTCTCTCTCCTATGATCGGTCTTTGGGAATCAACCAGGGATTTTTTAGAAGATATTTGATCTCATCCGCTTATTATCCTTATGAATTCAGTCAAAATCTGGATAATTACCCAACATTTACAACCGAAGCAATATTAGTCAATCTCATCTGGAAACATACGGTTAGTCCACGAACATTTTATGAAGTCACCGTAAGTGATTTTTATAATTCTACCCATAGTTCTGTACAAAATAAACACTGGTCGGATTATTCCGAACGATTGGATTTATACCCCATACGTTATCTCCCTGATTCGCAGGGAAATTTGACAATCAGGCGTGGTGATGGATTTTATGACTATGGTGATTCTGGACAATGGTATGACTACTATAGCGACCGCTGGTCGCTTAAATCTGAAATAACCAGCCAGATAACAAATGATCAACAATTCAAAGCCGGTTTTGAAATAGCTTCTACAAAAATGCAGGTGGTTGATATTGTCGATCCATGGGTAGATAGCGATGCTGGTTTTGGAAGAAGTTATGATATCTATCAGGTTCATTCATACATGGGCAATATTTATGTTCAGGATCAAATTAAATACGACGGAATGATTGTTAATATAGGATTGCGGTATGATTATTGGTTTCCCGGTAAATTTGTACAGGAAGCCATTGATGATCCGGAAACGATTATTATTTCTGATGAAGCACGTCGGATTTTTTATGAAGAAACATTTGAACTCTTTGGGTTGAGAGGTAAAGGACATTTGAGCCCCAGAATTGGAATTTCACATCCCATTTCTGATCGTGATGTTCTTTATTTTCACTATGGGCATTTTTCGCAACAACCCAAAGGGCAATATGTCTATGCAAAATTAAAATCTACTTCTCCAGCCACCTATCAACTCTTTGGAAATCCAAATCTTAATCCGACGACAACCGTTGCCTATGAAATTGGATTAAAACACAAGTTTAATGAAAATCTTGTCATGGATTTAAAAGCCTATTATAAAGATATGTTTGGCTATCCCTCCTCAGAGAGGGTGGAGATGGAAAATCCCCGCCTGGGAAATATTAGCTATTACATGTATTTCAATATGGATTATGCCCGCTCCAAAGGGATCGAACTTCGGATTAAACAGAGATATGCACAGCATTTAACTGGCGCGCTCAACTTTTCCTATGCGGTCAGTAAGGGAAAAGCATCAAATCCGAATGATAATTTACTCGTTGCGTCGGGGCAACTTGAAGAAAAACCGTTAAAAGAAAATTATTTATCATGGGATGTACCCATTCGTCTGACTCTTGATCTCAATTATCATGTTGGCGATGAACTCATCACTTTTCTGGGACTTCCTCTCCCATCTAAATGGGGAATGAGTGCGCGCTGGGAATTGGAGTCAGGAAAAAGATATACCGAATTGATTGATGTTAAAAACGAAATATATGATGATGGTAATCCTAATGCGAAGATAGCAGCCTATTGGCAACAACTGGATTTAAGATTCTACAAGTACTTTGATCTCTTTGGCTTGACATTTTCAGCAATAATAGAAATTGAAAATGTCTTCGATGCCAAAATTCCACGAATAATCAATCCGGATACCGGACGGGAATACAGACCTGGCGATCCTTTAACGAGTAATTATACAAGCGTTATTAATCCAGATCCAGATCCAAGATATAATCCGTCAAAATATCGTTGGCCAAGAAGGTTGACGTTTGGATTGTCCGTAAGATTTTGAAATTTATAATTATCTCGATTTATAAGGAAAAATGAAGAAACTACTATATATAATCCTGAGTATCCATCTTTTGAGTTCGTTTGTATTTGCTCAGAATCTCTTTCCCTTATTAGGGGGACAAAGAGTGGGAACTGCTGCGGCAACGTTTCTAAAAATTGATGTGGGAGCTGATGCTGCTGCCATGAGTGGTGCCTTTGTTGCCATGGCAAATGATGCGACAAGCCTTTACTGGAATCCTGCTGCAGCCGCACAAGTAGAGGGGAATTCGCTGACCTTAAGTCATATCGAGTGGCCGGTTGATATTCAATATGAATATCTTGGATATATTCATCACTTTAGTGATGTATGGTCCATTGGATTAAGTATGGGTATGTTGCATATGCCGGATATGGAAGTAACCACAGAATATCACCCTACAGGTAATGGCGAATTTTTTAGGTTCTATGATGTGTTCGGGGCATTAACTTTTTCAGTGAAGTTAACCAATCAATTTTCCTTTGGGACGACAGTGAAATATGTTGAGGAGGGTTTGGCGGAGCTAAAAATGGGCGGATGGATGATTGATATCGGGACATTTTACTGGACAGGATTTAAAAGTCTAAGATTTGCTGTCGGTTTATCAAATTTTGGACCGGATATGAAACCGGATGGCAGTTATTTAAAAGAGACAAAAGAAGGAAATTATAACACTGTTGGATATGAGGCATTTTCTCCCCCCACCACTTTTAGAGTTGGAACAGCTATGGAGGTTGTTGAGTCTGAAAATTATACCTTAACCAGTTCATTGCAGGTAAACCATCCTGTGGATAATGCTGAAAATGCGGTCATCGGTCTTGATTTGAGCTTTATAAAAAAGCTGCACTTGAGAGCGGGTTATAAAATAAATTATGATGAAGAGAAATTTACAATTGGGACCGGGCTAAATATTCCGATAAGTTCAATGAACTTATCCGTGGATTATGCTTATAAAAGTTTTACAAATCTTGGCTCAACCCATCAGTTTACTATAGATTTTCAATTTTAGGAGCGAATAGATTGAGATTTTTTGGTTTTAATTTATTGTTGTTACTTATTATTATCGTTGGTTGTGGTGAAAAAATGCCTTTGCCTTCGGTAACAAATTCACCGGAATCATTTGGTGCTAATGATACTTCCTATATTCACCTGAAACCAGACTGGACAGCCTCTTCGATGGGATATTCTGCAAGGAATCCCATGAAAGCGGTCGATATTACCATTGGCGATGACGGGTATATCTTTATTGCAGATGAAAACAATGATAAAATTATTACGGTTACACAATCAGGGCAATTAGCAGCATACCAGGGATTTGACCGGATATCTCCGGTGGAACATCCAATCGCTATAGATATAAATTCAAAGTTGAACCTCTTAATCGTAAATGGTACAAATAAGATCTATGCCTGGAATCAATTTATTAATTATACCGGGGTAAAAGCTGTTGCCTTTGATACAACGGAGAATGGTGATCTTGATTTTTCTTCAAATGCCCATCTCATAGACTCTGTGATGTCTGTTTATCCTTTCTATATTGACGAAGATGAAAATGCCAGTTTTCAAGGGATCGCATTTGGACCCGTAGAGGATAATACGGTTTTTGTTACAGATAAAACAAATAACCGAATCCTTGAATTGGTTTTGTATGTGAGTGCTGCGGTTGATGTAGGCCAACATCTCTTCCCGATTTTCAGTGGATATTATATCAGGGATATTGCAGGATATGGTTCGGGAGCCGGAACTGTTGATAATCCGCGAAGCATAACCTGTGACAATACGGGCAATATATATTTTACACAACTGGGTGGTAATTTCCTGGTTCAGAAACTTAAAAAAGTCGGTAATAATTTTAGCGCTGCATATACGCTTTATGAAGATCCTATCATGGATCTGAATAGGTTTTTAGGGCCCCAGGATTTAGCGTTAGGTGGAGATGATGCTATTTTTGTTCTTGATGCGGCTGATGATGGCAAAGTTAGCAAGTTCTTTAATAAAGGGGCAAAGGCTGGAAGACAGGCAAACTTGGGTAAGAAGGGCCTGGTAGATGCGAGATTTAATAATCCGATGGGTATAACAGTTTCTGATGACGAAGTTGTATATATTACCAATACAGATAATTCTTCTATCGAACGATATCAACATTCAATAGCCGATGGTGATATACCCCAGGAACCTCAATAGACCAAGACATTCATCGGTAATTTCAAGAATCACTCTCCCCCAGATAGTAAGTTATTTCAATTAGATATATAGATTTCATTAAAGGCGATTTAGATTCCATTCTTAAGAATTTACAATGAACTATCATTTATCCCCTTACTTAGTCCATTCAATATATTGGAGAATCATAAAATGGGATGGAAAAGGCATAAATTAATCCCAATAATTATCAGAGTACTTTCCGTTCTATTTGTTGTATTCGGCTATTATTCTTGTGGAGAATCTACATCAGAGAAAATTGATGCCTATATCAAATATTGTTATGATAACCATCTCTTTAGCGGGAGTGCTTTGGTGGCTAAAAATGGTGAGGTGATTTATCATGAATCACTTGGGATAGCCAATTTTAATCCGCACCAACCGATTGCAAACAAAATTCACAGTTCAGACTTGCTTCTCTTTCAAAACCTTTCACAGCAATGGCGATTATGATATTGGAAGAAAGAGGCATGTTAGATTATGAAGATGATATTAGAAAATATCTCCCCGAATTACCCTATTTGGGGATCACGATCAGAAATTTACTCAACCATACGGGTGGTATCGTCGAATACGAGGATCTGTTTGAGAAATATTGGGATCCCGTGAATAAAAATTTTGAAGATAAAAAATATGCCAACAATGATGATGTCATTGCTATGTTTGTAACGTATCAACCAGAACTTTTATTTAAACCCGATGATAAGTATGCCTACAGCAATACGGGCTATGTTTTTCTGGCTTCCATTGTCGCTCGTGTGGCACAAGAACCTTTTGAAGTTTTTTTGAAAAATAATATTTTTGATCCTTTACAAATGTCGCATACATTGGTTTATAGTGCTATCCGAGATGATCCAATGGAAAACAGGGTCTATGGATATCGATTGGCGCTGAACGGCAATGATTATATATCCCATGATTTCCACTATATGAGTGGTATTGCCGGGGATGGTGCCATTTATTCAACGACTTCTGATTTATATAAATGGGATCGAGCCCTTTATACTGAAATATTAGTATCGAGAGAAACGTTAGAAAAGCTTTTACAGCGGTCAGGTTAAACAATGACCATACTTCCAATTATGGTTTTGGATGGGGAATTGATACGACTTTAACCGGTAAAAAAGCGGTCAGCCATGGTGGTGGTTGGATCGCGGCCAGAACCTGGCTTTGGCGTGAAATTGAAGAAGATAATACTATTATTCTACTTACGAATAATTCATGTTCCTATATCTATGAGATTCGCAAAGGGTTGACCCAGATATTGCATGATAAACCCTATTCCTTGCCAAAGATCAGCATTGCTGACGTGATAGGAAAGATAATAGTAACTGAAGGTATGGAAGCAGCAGTTGCGGAATATCTCCTCCTGAAAAAAACAAAACCTGATCATTATAATTTTAGTAAATGGGAGTTGAACAATCTAGGATACCAATTGGTTAACTTGGAAAAATATACCGATGCCATTGAAATCTACAAATTAAATGTTAATTCTTTTCCAGAATATTCTAATGCTTACAGCGGATTGGGAGAGGCATACAGATTAAATGGGAATGTTGACCTGGCTATTAAAAATTTTGAAAAGGCGCTAGCAGTTTATCCCGATAATAAATGGGCAAAACAAAAGCTTAAATTTATTGACGGGTAAAAAAACTAATACTAATTATTAGTAATTTAATGATTGATTTCTTGCGCCTGAAATTACAAAAGACGATATTGCAGAGAGATTCAAAATTATGAGAATAAAAATAAAATTATCACTTACGCTATTCATTCTGCTTTCATTCCAACTTAATGCACAGCCTGTTGTAACAGATATTTATACAGTTCAGCAGGATCCTTCTTTGCAAGGAAAAGAAGTTGCGATTGTTGGAATTGTTACCGCGCGTACCGGTATTTTTGATGTTAGAAGAACCTTTATGAGTGATGCCGATGGCGGAGCATGGAGTGGGATTGCGCTCTGGGATGCATCTGCATCATTATATGTTGAAGAGGGCGACCGTATACGTGTCATTGGGGTTGTCTCTGAAAATAATGGATTAACTGAAATTGTTGTGGGCAGTTTTTACAAATTTAGCAGCGGGAATCCTTTGCCCAATGTTGAGGTGGTTAATACGAGTGATCTCTCCACGGGTTCTTCAGAAGCGGAATCTTTTGAAAGTGTATTGGTAAAAGTTAAAAATGTTTCCGTTATTCAGGACAGTCTTGGGGAAGGGGAATGGCTTGTCGATGACGGAAGCGGGGCTTGCCGGATTGATGATGATGCCGATAATCTTTTATATGATGTGCCGGAAATCGGTACAGAGATAGCGGCCATAATCGGTATACTTTATTACAGTAATAACAATTTTAAAGTTGAACCACGTTATCGCTCAGATATCGCTGATGGCGATACTTCATCTATTTATACAATACCGCAGGTCAAACAAAATAGCGCACTTATAGGCGATACTGTAACCGTTCAAGGTATCGTGACCGTTGCTACCGGAGTCTATCATCCCAACGAAACGTTCATAGAAGAACCTGATGGAGGATCATTTAGCGGTATATTAATTTACGATAGTACAGCCACATTAAATGCAAATGAGGGAGATGCCTTGCGTATAACCGGAACTCTATATGTATCTGATGGCATGATGGGGATTCTGGTTCATAAAAATGACATTCTAAGTATAGGAAATCCGCTACCTCAGGCTGAGGTCGTGACTACCAACGAAATTGCTTCAGAGGCCTCAAATTCGGAATTATATGAAGGGGTATTGGTTCGCATAAATGATGTTTACATATCCGAAGATGATCTTGGAGATGGAGAGTGGGAAGTTAGCACTATCGAGGGCGCATGTACTGATTTAAATGGATTTACCATTATTGGAAATGATGCAGCGGACATCTCTTTTGAAATCCCTATTACTGGCACACCTCTCTCTTCTATATCAGGTATTCTGGTGTATGATATGGGCAGTTATAAATTGCAACCCCGCTACCTCTCAGATATAGAGACATTGCCAACAATGGCCATTGGTGACACGCTGACACTTATACAGCAACCCTTGATAAATATTCCGGCTATTATTCAATCCGGTGACACCCTGAATATAGTATGTGATTTGTTAGAAAGTCCTTCTGGCTGGTCGGCTTTTCTCCTGTCAGAAGATTATGAAGTTGGCCTTGTCGCATTGAGTCAAGCCTTTGATTCTGATCGACAGTTATGGATTTTAAAATCTCTAATCCCGGAAAATATTGCTTACCGTCTTTACGATTTAAAATTGGAGATTTTAGGAGGAGAAACAGATATCTCCCGGAATGCGGTAAATGTTATTCAAAGTTTCAGGGATGATTTTTATTTTATCCATATTACAGATACCCACCTGCCTACCCACTATTTTTGCAGAGATGATAATTTCGAACAAGACTCTTCAGAAATTGCAGATCTTAGAGAAGTGATGAAAGATATAGAACTGATAAACCCAGAATTTGTCCTCCATACAGGGGATCTTATAAACGAGGGTGAACTGGAGGACCTATTTAATTTTAGAGAATTTACAAAAGCAAAAAACCTGTTGTCAGAATTCAAGGTGCCTTTATATTTGGTTCCGGGAAATCATGATCTTGGTGGATGGAATGCTACACCCATGTCGGATGGAACAGCAAGAAGAAATTGGTGGCGTTTTTTTGGTTGGAAGTATCTTGATAAGCCCGGAGGGTTAAATCCTCCCTTTAGCCAGGACTATTCATTTAATTATGGCCAATGTCAGTTTATTGGCCTGGAAGCTTATCTGAATTATGATGGGTGGCGACCAGATATTTATGGTGGGGAAAGTTTCCTGGAAAGTCAATTGGACTGGCTTGAGAACGAGGTAAATAATCTCGATGATTCCCTGCTAAAAATTTTATTTTATCATTATGATTTTAATAATAGTTTGGATCTCGGGGCCCTGGGGATTGATCTTGCTCTTTGGGGGCATACGCATTCAAACTCAGGTTCAATCGATACACCTCCTTTTTTCCTTAGTACGGAGGCATGCAGCGATGGTCGGCGGGCTTTCCGATTGATCCGCGTAAGTGGCGGTACTATTATACCTTCACCAACACTACGTTCCGGAGATAATGGCGAAAACCTGGATATTTCCTTTGCCCCGGCTAATAATGGTACGAATTATATCGTGACGGCTACTATCACTAATAATTTTGATGAGCAATTCGAACATGCCAGGGTCCGTTTTCTTATGCCAAAAGACGGGATTAATCCGCAGGTTAGTGCCGGGACTATCCTTCAGGTTGATGATGCCGGGGTATATGCAGTCTACCATGTTGAATTAGATATTCTTCCGAGTTCCTCTCAGTCTATAACATTAAGTGTGTATTCACCCAGTTCAGGACCTTATGCAGAGGATTGTACCATCGATAGAATATTCTACATGCCCAATAAAGATACCTTATCTGTCATCTCAAATATAATAAATCCACAAAGCCAAAGTATCTATGTAAACGCAATTATCAAAAGCACGGACCAAAGTGTGGCAGATACCGTGCGAATGCATGACGATGGTCTTCATGAAGACAATTCCGCCGGAGACGGACTTTATGGAGGATATTGGCCGGTAGGGGTGGAAGAAAAAGATTTTATGGTCCATATTAGCACGATCACCCAGGATTCTGTTTACAACAACCTCTTATCTGATGGTGCTAAATTTACAACTATTGGCCCGGTTGTGTTTGATAGTGTTTATATTGCCCAACAGGTTGGAGACAGATCACGGGTACGTTTATTGTTACGTAACGATGGCTCTATCACCACAGCCTCAAATATAACCGCAGAACTAAAAACCAATAATCCTCAAATCACCATTGAAGATAATTTTCGTACTTTTAGTGATATTGGTCCCGGTCAAACAGAACAGAGTTTATCGTTTTACAGTTTTATTACGCAGACCCTTCCTGACAGCGTAAATGTTACCATCGATATATTTAGTGATAACCAGTTGTTTTGGACAGACCGTTTTACTTTAAGTTATCTCACACTGACCTTGTCAGATATCAGTCACCCCGGTCCACTCGTATTTGAACTACAACAAAATTATCCAAATCCCTTCAATCCCGCCACAACCATCGAATTTTCACTACCAACTACCGAATTTGTGAACCTGAGGGTGTACGATTCAGTGGGCAAGGAAGTCGCCAGATTAATAAATGAGCAGGTTCCTCCCGGAAATTATAAATATACCTGGGATGCTTCTGACTTTGCTAGCGGGGTGTATTATTACAAAATTGAAGCAGGTAACTATACCCAATCCAGACGATTAATTTTATTGAAATAATATCATGTGATCATAAGTCTCCGGATTAAAAGAAGAATAAATTGTCAATAATTATTTTAATAAAAATCCCCTTCTCTTTCCTTTCCTGCAATGGCGGGAGTCAGAATGACGAGAAGGGGCTCTTCAAAGTCCCTCTCTTTTTAAGAGAGGGATTTAGGGTGAGTTCTTTTAATCAAGTCTCCATTTTGGGAAATTAATATACTCATTTAAAATTTCGATGTCTATAAATTCATATTTAAATCTTAACTTAACACCTTTGTCATATGAGACTAACTATAAATAAATGGCCTGGCAGGAGGAGATAATATTGTATAAGTCATTGTTACTCTGTTTAATCGTATTTCAGGTCTTATCTGGTAGAAGTTCTGCACAGTCCGATAATCAAATTGCACTTCTAAATCCGTTTGGTGGTGAATACTTTCAGGGAGGAGCTGAAACAGAGATCAAATGGGAGTCGTCCATAAAAGGAAATCTCAGTATTCAATTCTCATCTGATGGTGGACTTAATTGGGATACCATTCAGTCAAATGTCGAAGCGAATCGCGGTTCGATTAAGTGGAGGATACCTGAAATAGAATCATCCTCCTGTAAAGTTAAACTAAATTCGGATTTTGAAAGTGATCTTGCTGTATTCACCTCAAACTTCAGTATTGGCAATAATGATGTCTTGCCCATAATACGCGCTGACGAAAATTTTAAAGAGTGGGATATTTTTCCGAATCTGGGTGAGGGAAAGCCAGGTTCAAATTCAAGTAAATTATTAAAAGTAATAAACGATGATGAACTCCTGTATATCCATTTTGGAACAGATTCAATAGTGTCGTTACAGAACAATAATTTATTAACGCTTTATCTGGATACTGATAATGATCCTGGAACAGGTAAATCGGTTCAGGGCCTTGGTGCTGAAATTGAGTTTAGATTTGGTGAGCGACTGGGTGTGATTTATCAGGGAAATAAAAAAGACACAATTGGGGTAGGTCCCCTCTCTCTTATTATATCACCAACGGTATGGTCTGACCGGTATGAGATCACCATCGCTCTGAGTTCAATCTCTAATGATTTAAAATTATTTTCCTCACCCCGAATCAGACTGCTAATCAAAGACGAATCAACCGGTGTATCTATCCCATCGGAAAGTGGGGGTGCCCAATATCAAATTGGTAAATATACACATCCTCCCCTGGAAACGTATTCATTAAATAAAATATCAGATGATCATATCCGGATCCTTTCCCACAATGTTTTATTCAGCAGTTTTTTTAGAAGGGACAGGAAAGATGCTTATAAAAGGATTTATCAGGCATTAAAGCCAGATATTATTGGTTTTTCTGAACTCTACCAGGATTATAAATTGGACGATGTCACCTCTCGCTTAGAAGAAATCCTTCCCTCCCCAAAGGGTAGAAGCTGGAAAGCCCAACGTACCAGCGACAATGTTTTAGCAACACGATTTTCAATAAAATACCATAGTTCGGCAGGCCCTTTTGGCAACGGTGCCTTTCTACTTGATTTGAGACCCGAGTTCAATAGTGATTTGCTGATCATTGTTGCTCATCCTGCTTGTTGTGATAATGATTCTGCCAGACAGGATGAGGTTGACGCGATAGCTGCTTTTATGCGAGATGTTAAAGGACCAGGGGGTGATCTAACCATTAGTGATAAGACACCAATAATCCTGATGGGAGATATGAACTTTGTCGGGGATCCCAGGCAGGTGAATACGCTTATCGAAGGAAATATAATTCAGGAAGATCTTTTTGGTAAAGATATTATATTGGACTGGGATGACACCTCTCTTGAAGATGCCAAACCATTCTCTACAAACCTTCCACATACCTTTACTCATACAGGCAGGGGAACACCCGGGTCACATTCAAATGGCCGGTTGGATTATATCATCTACTCCGGTTCTGTGCTCCATCTGGAAAATAGTTTTGTCATGTTTACACCGGCTATGCCTGTAGATTCGCTCTCAAAATACGGTGTTATTAAACAGGATACTGAAATGGCCAGTGATCATCTCCCTGTGGTTGCTGATTTTAAACTTATCTATGAAAAAGAAGAGAGCAGCATATATGCATCAAGAATGAATGATAATAAGGGTATACCTCTACACAAAGGATCGACTGAAACGATTACAGGTATTGTCACAGCATCACAGGAGTTTGGAGGTGACCGTACCGCTTTTATTGAAGATGGTCAGGCAGGTATTGCTGTCTATGGAGACAATATCGAAAATAGATTGAACACAGGTGATGTGGTTACATTAACCGGGACTCTCGCACATTCGTCTGGATTGACACAACTTATACTTGATTCAGAAACGGTTCGGTTGATTCCACACGATAAAGGTGCCATCTTAAAACCTCATCCTGTGACGATCGCTGAAATAAAGGAACAGGAATGGAGTGGAAGAGAAATACTTGAGGGCAAGTTGTTAAAAATAGAGAACGTACAAATATTGGGAGAAGATCGTTTTTTGGAAGATGTTGTATATAAAATAACAGACGATAAAGATACTCTGGAGATATATCTTGATAATGATGTAAATATCATTAATACTCTGATACCTTCCCAACGTGTCTCAATTGCTGGCTGTTTGGGACAATATAAATCTTCTACTCCTTATGATGGGGGTTACCGCTTATATCCCAGATCACTGGAAGATCTGGAAATAATTCCGGACATTGAACATCTCTCAATAAAAGAACTTAGACAAAATGACAGCCAGGGTATACCTTTTTATAGTGATTCTGCAAAAACGATATCCGGCATTGTCACTGCAACGAATCAGTTGGGTCGTAACGGTCCGGCATTTGTTCAGGATGATGAGGCTGGTGTAGCCATATACGGAAGCGCCTATATATCAAAATTGAGTATGGGGGATTCTGTAACAATTACGGGACCGTTAGTGGTATACCGGGGTATGACGGAATATGTCTATGATGCAGAAATTTCAGAAGTGATTGTACATAAAAAAGGAGTAAATCCAGAACCACAATTGGTCAGCATATCTGATATAAATAATCAGGAATGGGATGGGATTGAACACCTTGAAGGTAAACTGGTTACGATAGAAGATGTTTCATTTCTTGCTCAGGGCAAATTTAAAGGTTACAACAGGTATCAGATTAGCGATGGTGACGATAAACTGGATGTGTGGATAAGTAATGCACGGCTATTTGGAGGTGTCGCTATTCCGGCAGGAAAAGTAACGGTTGTTGGCATTGTTGGTCAAAATAAATCATCAGCGCCATACAAGGGTGGATACCAACTTTTACCGAGGTCTATTGAAGATTTAAATATAAGTGAAAAAAATGAGAATTAGTGAAATCCAAAAACACGCTGAAGAATTATGCAAAAAGAATAACTGGTCTGAAAGAAGTGTCGACCAACGCTTTCGGTATCTCATTTCTGAAATTGGTGAATTAAGTAATGAATTAATAAGGTTAAATCAAAAAAATCAGAATATGGATGCGTTGCGACGAAAGATTGGGCATGAAATGTTTGATGTGATATGGAATATATGTGATTTGGCAAACCTTTTAAACATAGACCTGGAAAAATCTTCAAAAGAAAAGCGGGACCTTAATAATAAGAGAGATTTTGGTTGAATGTGTATTTTAAGGGCCCATTAAAATTAACGGATTCCATCTACATCACCTTTCGGGAATCAACCGGAAATGTCCAGGAGCGCTCTTCAGGAAATGGGAAATACTATAAACGAATCTCTGGATCAAGTGAGGAAAACGATGGATAAAATGAAGTCTTCAGTGTTAATCCTATGTGCCTTAATTGCCTTTGGTGGGGTGTTGTCAGTCTGTGGATGCGCAGCAGAAAAGAGCAAATCAGAAAATACTGTTCGATTCGCACAGTTCAATGTGTGGGAAATGTCGACAGAAAAACTGACTGAAATCGATGAAGAGGGGAATGGTTCAAATGAGCAACTCCTGGCTGCTGCGGAAATTTTAACTAAACTCAATCCTGATGTACTGATACTTAATGAGATTGATCATGATATCGCGGCATTGGCGGATGGTAAGGATCTTACGCTCAATGCGCACCGATTTAACGACGATTATTTAAACAAGGGTGAAAATCCGTTGCACTATCCTTATGTATATGCTGCACCGTGTAATACAGGATTTCTTACGGGGAAGGATTTAGATAATAACGGCAAAGTGGCTACAGATGCAGATCGGGGATCTCGTGACCATGGTGGTGATTGCTATGGTTATGGGGCCTATCCTGGTCAATATTCAATGGCCATTTTTTCGCGTTATCCCCTGCAGACCGGAAAAGCGCGGACGTTCCAAAAATTCCTATGGAAAGACCTACCTAACAATCTTCTACCAACGGAATGGTATTCGACAGATGAGATAGATATTTTTCGTCTCTCCAGTAAATCTCATTGGGATATACCGGTTCAAATTGGGGAACAGGTCATTCACTTGTTGGTATCCCACCCAACGCCCCCGGTTTTTGATGGAAAGGAAGATCGCAATGGTCGCCGTAACTATGACGAGATCCGAATGTGGGTCCATTATATCAATAATGACCCGGTAATGGTGGATGATTTAGGAATCAGGGGGGGCTTAGGGGAAGATGAGAGTTTTATCATCGCAGGAGATCTGAATGCTGCGCCCAATGGCGATACGTTACAGACAGGTCAGCGTTCCATTGACCAGTTACTTCAGCATGAAAAAGTAAATGACTGTGGACATTTCCTGGTAAGCGAGGGTGCATTAAGAGGTCAGAAAGCCGGCCCGCCTGAATATATTGAACGACGTACTACGGGATGGAAGGACCGCGGTCTTCGCATTGATCACCTGCTTCCCAGCAAAGACTTGAAACCTGTCAGCGGTGGCGTCTATTGGCCGGATGCAAAGGTAGACTCTTTAGGCGCAAATTTAGCAAAATTAACTTCTGATCATCATTTAATTTGGCTTGACTTTGAAATGTGAAGGTGTGAAAACTCTTCTGAGAATTGCCTGTAAACATTAACTCTTGATATAGTACCTATACCACGGATGTTTCGTTTATATTTGATTTACAACCACCAAGCAATCAAAAAGAGAGGGGACTTAATTAAATGGAAAATATATCCCTAATTGCAATTATAATTGCTGTTGCTGTTCTACTCGGCATTATAGTTCTAATTATTTCTACAAGAAAAGACCAGGGAAAAAAAGTTCCTAACTACCGCGTACTTTTTATTGTCGGATTAACATGGATCCCTCTTGGAATCTCTACAGAAAATCCTGCTTTCTTGGTTATAGGTATTGTGCTCATGATAATTGGACTCGCAAACAAGAAGAAATGGGGAAAAGAAACCAGGTGGGCCGATTTATCTCCCCAGGCAAAGAAAACGAAACTTTTTGTTGTGGTTGGTTTAAGCATACTTATAGTAGCGGCCCTTGTTGTTCTTTTGCTTGTAAAATCTTGAACATCGCCAATATTTAAAAGTGTATTCCCCATATTCTTTTAGGAGTGATAAGGATCTACGTGACAATGAAAAATGGTCTCCTCCACTTGCCCGGATTTCGTAACTTTTTTACAATCCCACTCATGATTGTTCTTGTTGGAACAAGCGGGTGGTCTGCGAGCCCTCTTTCGAGTGGTAAACCGATTCTGGTAGGCACGAATGATCAGCTGGGTCCGCTAGCCACTCATGCAGTAATAAATACGCCGCTTGGATTTGCCTCTGTATTTGGGTCAGATCACCCGGACCTTTTTGTTGGCACCGGCCGGTTTGGCAAAGATACCGGATTATTCCTCTTCCCCTTCCTGGAAACATCGAAAGATGAGACACCTGTGTTTGGTGAAGGTGTACATGTGACCCATCCATTTGAGAAGAAATACCCACCTGCCGGCAACATTTACCAATCTTCAGATGGAACTATTCATGGTTTATGGATTCAAAAGGGTGAATTGGTACATACAATCTTTGATCGCGAAAAAATTTCATTTGATGTGAAGAATCGTATTTTGCTTAATAATTTACCACGACATCCTCAGAACCTTACCATTCTGCCAAACCCAAACGGTACAGTTGAGGTTCTCCTTGAAATCTCCGATGGCGTTTCCAGTCGCCCGCAGGATTTTAGTGGCAGAGATCCCCGGTATCAACCCTATGATGGTGCAGGCATTTGGCGGGGAGGATTACCTTATGTTTTTCTCTATGCGGTGACATTACGGTCCTTTTTCGCCGGCCCCCCAGAGGAAATCCGCCAGATTTCGGTAACCCAACGCGAGGTATTGTTTTCATATGATCAGTTAGCTATCGTAAATTTAGGTACCGGGCGAGAACGAGATCTTATCGTCGGCTCCCATTACGGGGGCCTTCACTATTATCACAATACCGTGGATCAGGGTGTCGCCCTGGAAGCGCGGGTGCATATTGTGCGATCAGACGGTAATGCCCACCGCCATCCCATCGTGAAAGCCTCTCCGATAGCCTATCCAAATAATAAAACAGGTTTTTCAGATCTGGTAGTTGGCGGTGAAGGAGCCTTGTACTTTTATCAGTTTACAGGAAAGTTTACAACCACCGGCAAACCGATCTATAATGATCCTAAGCCGGTTCTCCAAAAAGATGCCGATCTTTATGGCGGTACCTTACCTGTCCCAAATGTTTCGGATTGGAATGGGGATGGAAAAATGGATTTTGTTTCCGGTAACTCTGAGGGTAGGATATTGTTTTTTCAAAATATAGGGTCAAATGAAATACCTGCCTTTTTGCCAGCCGTTCCATTAAAAGCCGCTGGACAGGAGATTCATGTTCAATCTGGTTACCGGATGGATATTCAGGGTCCCGGAGAAGCACGCTGGGGATATACATGTCCAACAGTGGCAGATTGGAATGGTGATGGTCTTCCTGATATTCTAATGAGTGATTGTACGGCTCGACATACGATATTTCTTAATCAGGGTGATCGAACGAATCCACGACTTGCTGCCGGTCATCCACTCTACATGGATGGGTTGGATTTACATGGTACCTGGCGTGTTAAACCGGCTGTAGCAAAATTAGGCACACGGATGGCTTATGTGGCATTAGACGATGATGATCAATTCCATTTATACTGGCGTATAGATGATTATAACCTTGAGGATGGGGGGAAATTAAAACTGGAGGAGGGGAAGGTAATCGGTGCCAACTTTCTTCATGCCGGAGGGACGGGACGGCTTAAGTTAAACCTGGTGGATTGGGATCAGGATGACCGTATCGATCTGATAGTTGGTACACCACGCCATGGTTCGGTTCCCAATCCGGAAAATGGTTTACCACAATCACTGGGACTTCCCGGATCGGCAGTCCTTTTTTTGCGAAACGTTAACACAAATACGGAACCTCTGTTTGCATTTCCTGAGTTATTAAAATTTAGAGGTGAACCCATTTTTCTCGGCCAGCATGCCTGTGCACCGGCACCAGCAGATTTCGGCAATCCGGAAGGACTGGATCTCATCGTTGGCGAAGAAGATGGCCGTTTTATTTTTTATAAACGTGGTGACTTATCGCATACACAAACGATCCACTGAACCAGGGATTATAATAATCCAATCCATCCTGTTGTGCAAAATAAAAATTAGTCTGGAGTATTCATCTAGCCAAGACGCTAAGTCGCAATGAAATTTTGTTTTATTTCTTTTCACTTTTTTCTGTTCTCCTTTGCGACTTGGCTATGGGAAAAATATAAAATTTCTTGCGATTATACCCATCCTGAAGTACTTTCTATTCAATTCTAAGAAGAATGATCCATTGGTCATCAACATTTCTATCTTGTCTTTCAATTTAGTTTATTTATTTGATTCCTAATATGCTTGGAAAAAAAATATCACATTACGATATAATCGAAGAGTTGGGGCGTGGGGGTATGGGGGTGGTATACAAAGCCCGTGATTTGAAACTTGATCGGCTTGTTGCCTTAAAGTTTCTGTCCCCTTATTTGAGTCAAAACAAGAGCAATAAAGAGCGCTTTATTCAGGAATCTAAAGCTGCTGAACATCTGGAAATTCAAAGAACCTATCTAAACCGTTTAATTAAAGAATTGGCAATAAAAAAGTAAGTCCTCCCTCCCAGCCAATCAGGCGTAAACGACAATGTCTTGTTATATAATATCATACACCTGTCTATATATTTAGAACAAATTTGCTCTATCACATTTTCCAATAATTCCTCCTAACGTTAGAATTACCAAATACTTAAATCATGAACCTTGCTTTTGGCACTAACTTTCTATCATTCAAGTTGTCAAACATTTACTCATTTATGATCATCACATAATTATAGGCTGGCTCAAGAGGAAAATTATTGATTTTACATTCAAACATCTAAACCAAACCTATAGAACTACCATTTAAATGTTGAGGAATATAAAAATGAATGAAAACACAAAAAAAATGCTTTTTTGGACCCCCAGAATTTTATGTATCCTTTTTGCCATGTTTTTAAGTCTGTTTGCCCTAGATGCTTTCTCTGAAAATTCATCAATTTGGGAATCTATACTTGGTTTCCTCATCCACCTGCTTCCGGTATATATTGTTCTTATTGTATTGGCCATCGCCTGGCGTTGGGAATGGGTAGGGGCGGTACTGTTTATTGGTATGGCATTCTTCTACCTGGTTAGCACCTGGGGGCGATTCCATTGGAGTGCCTATGCTACGATATCAGGGACTGCAGCCTTAGTGGGGATACTTTTTTTAGTCAACTGGAAATACAGGGCGGAACTGAGGGCTCGCTAACTGAAAGGCATATGTATTGTCATATGGAAAAATACCAGATTAACAAAGGTATAACTGACTGACAGTGTTTAATTATTCTCAGGTGGAAATTCAATGGTTATCGGTTATCAACAATGGGCTATTGAGTATTGATTAAAATCTTTTCTAAATCTGAGTGTTACCTCGTAGAGTTAATATTGTTGTAGCGATGAAAATTGTTTCAGCATATTTGAAAACCCCGTAGGGGTTTCATTAAGATGTATTTAATTTAAGGAGAAAGCATGTTCTTTCCATTCGTCTCAAATCTGACATTATCAATTCCAGATGATCTTTCCTGGCTATCTTTTGAACCCTTTTTTCCATAAGGATTAATTTAGAAGGAGGATGCTGGATATTCATTCAGGGTGATAACTCGTGAGGGTGGGATTAAACCTGAGGATTTTTTTGTTAATACGCTTAATCTTTTCTAAATATTCATCTCAATCTGATCGGTTAGATACCCAATGAAACAATTTAGTCTTCTTTTCTTGTTCGTACTGAACATGGCAGCCCTGGGCCAAAATATTCCGGATTCCATGAAATTTAAATCACCCTATACCCTTGAGACAACACGCGAGACCATTCTGCTGGGTAGTGGGGCAGCTATGGGGATCACAGGCCTGATCATGATGAATAGTATTACTCCTTTGACACCAGAGGAGATTGCCCATCTCGATCCCAATGATATCAATGCTTTTGATCGCCATGACATTGGTACCTATCGTGAGTCAATGGCGGGAGACTTGCTCTTGTATGCCACTTTTTTGTTACCACTAAACTTTTTGGCCAATGAAAATACAAAACGGGACTGGAAAATGCTTAGTGTGATCGGGGTGGAAGTCTTGCTTATTCAGGCTGGATTGAATGCTATTGTTAAAAGTGTGAGTTTACGCACACGACCCTATGTCTATGATCCTGATACGCCAATGGATATAAAAACAAGTAGGGCTGCTCGCGTTTCCTTCTACTCTGGGCATACGTCAACGGCTGCGGCCCTGTCATTTTATGTCACTAAAGTATTTTCCGATTATCTCGATAATTCAACGACAAAAACCCTCATCTGGGTCGGCGCCGCCCTGTATCCGGCTGTAGTTGGCTATCTGAGGAGGGACTCGGGGCATCATTTTCGTACAGATGTTATGACTGGGTATGCCATTGGTGCGTTGATTGGCTATTTTATCCCGGAACTTCATAAAGTGGGTAATGGTAATCATTTGTCAGCCGGGTACAACTTTTCGAATGGATTTACGGGGATCAGTCTAAACTATCATTTTTGATTTATATCATGATAACAAGGCAATTTAAGAGTGAATTGAGATTTATTAATGATGATTTGAAAATTTGAACCCTTATTCTCAGTTCGCTAATCAGTTATTTACTATTTTCTATTAAAGATATCCAATGTCTCGCGATTAAAACACTTTCTTCCGGAAAGCAAATTGGAATGAATTCCTCCATGCTTTCACACGTATCCAAAACCAGGTACCCTTTATTCGGAGCGCAAATCCGAATCCCCAATTACTAATTACGAGATTATTTCTTTAAAAACTTAAAGGCATGCTGCCAGTGATCATTATTAAAAGCATAAACCATCCAGAGCATAGCGAATGCTTCGAGCCAGTAAGCATTTTCAATACCGCCCATATCAATGCTTTCATCCCAACCCCACTGGGCAGCAAGTTTTCCAACCCAGTCTTTGGCTTTTTTATCATTTCCGGCGAGTAAAAGATTAGGCACACCTTCCTCGCGTTTGGCATTAATCATGATGTGAGCACCAATCGAATTAAATGCTTTTACAACTTTGGCCTCCGGGATTTCCTTTTGGATCTGTTCGCCCAACGAATGTCCGAATGAGGATTTAAGTTTTGGGGGAGGACCCTCAGAAAAGTCAAGAGGATTGGTGACATCAATGACAATTTTACCACTAAAATTATTTCTACCGGCGAGATCAATAGCTGTCCGGGTTGCCAGGCCAAAGGTTGCCAAAATTATTACCTCCCCGAAAAGAGCAGCATCCTCATAAGATCCGGCAGTTGCAGTAGTATTCTCCTTTAGCCATTCTGCCAATTTAGAGGGATCGCGTGTCCCCAGCATCACCCTGTGATTTAAGGTTAAAAGGCCAGTCCCGAGTGTTTGAGCTACACCTCCCGATCCTAATATACCTATTTTCATATTACCTCCTTTGTTAAACTGCGGTTTCTTTTTTTAAACCTATTTTTCATTTTTTCATATCCCGATTCTATCGGGATGACACTACCTAAACTGCAAATATAACATTGATCAAAGGTACATAGTTTTCTTTGAATGGTACAATCATTTCTGTGAACGTACTTTGAGATCTATTTTTCGGTAATTGAAAACAAGTTAACAATTCAAGTGGCTATAATTATATACGCTCGAATAGGTATATTTTGTTCCAAGGTATTTTTACTTACATTTATCTTACGGGAATATATTATATTGATTTTTAGATTATAGTATAGAACGTATGAAATTCGTTAACGTAAAAAATCTTTAAGGTAAAGTGATGACTATTAAAAAAATGAGTGGGTTGATTATGATGACATTATTATTTGCTTGTACCACAAGCGATTCAAATGCTGAGAAAAGTGATGAAAAACTTGGCAAAATTTCAGGCAATTTAGAGGTGGCCACCTTTGCCGGCGGCTGTTTCTGGTGTGTCGAAGCGCCTTTTGAAACATTTGATGGTGTTGATCGCGTGATCTCCGGATATGCCGGGGGTGAAGAAGAAGATCCCACCTATGAAGAGGTCTCCAGTGGTAAAACTGGCCATCTGGAAGCCGTACAGGTTTATTTTGATCCTGTGGTAATCAGCTATTTGGAATTATTAGATATCTATTGGAAACAATTTGATCCTACCGATGCAGGTGGCTCCTTTTTTGATCGTGGAACACAATACCAGTCGGCAATATTCTATCATAATGATAAACAAAAAAAAATAGCGGAGGCATCAAAAGAGAGGTTAGAAAGATCAGGGAAATATGACAAGCCTGTGGTTACGCCCATAAAAGAATTTACTACCTTTTATAATGCTGAAGATTATCATCAGGATTATTACAAAACAAATCCTGAAAGGTATAATAACTATAAAAAAGGATCTGGCAGAAGTGATTATATCCGACATATGTGGGGAGAGGCAACTACCTACCGCGATAATCTTCCTGCAGAGAATGAAATAAAGAGCAAGTTGGATAATCTACAATATGAGGTCACCCAAAAAGATGCCACGGAACGAGCATTCGCCAACGAGTACTGGGACAACAAAAAGGAAGGGATTTACGTCGATGTGGTGTCAGGAGAGCCTCTTTTCAGCAGCACCGATAAATACGATTCAGGAAGTGGCTGGCCAAGTTTTATTAAGCCCATTGATACGCGATATCTGACAAAAAAGATTGATTATAAGTTAGGTATGGCCCGTGTTGAAGTACGGAGTAATATCGCTGATTCTCACCTGGGGCATGTTTTCAACGATGGTCCGGAACCAACGGGATTACGATATTGTGTAAATTCCGCCTCTATGCGATTTATTGAAAAGGACAAGATGGAGGAAGAAGGGTACGGCGGTTATTTATGGTTGTTTGAAAAATAATGGAATTGGTAATTAGGAACTGGGAACTCGGTTCCGGGTGCTTGGAAATTGTATGATCTAATGTTCACAATATATAATTTGGGATGACACACGGGTCCACCCCTACTTGATCATTGAATATTTAGGGCTAACGCCCCTTACACCCTCTTATCTTTTCTCTCTTCAGAACGCTCTACGCTCAACGCCCCACTCTCTAAGTCTTTGGGTGCTCCCCAAACTCTTCGATCAACGTAGTGGCATCCCAACCAAGATCTTTGTCTTTGCCAATATTTTCAATCTCAGTGAGTAACAAAGTTTCCAGATCCTCAATACGTTGTTTGGCGCCACGGATCAGCTCTTTTTTATCATGTCGCATCTCAGCCAGTTCATACAAGTAAATGTCATCATGTTTGCGGAAGGTCTTGATAGCGCGATGTGTCTGAAACTTTCTATGGCCTAAATGACATAACGCATCGGCGGCTAGACGTAGAGAAGAGTCTAATGTCTCCCGGTAGATATTTTTTATACCCAAATCAATAATGTCATAAGAATCGTTCCAGCTTTTAGTCCGAACCATCATTTTTAGGTTTGGAAAATGCTTTTTTGATGTGCTTACAATTTGAAATGTTTTTTCTGGATTATCTACGGCAACAATAAGCAGATCTGCCTGGTCTGCACCAGCGGCATGAAGCATATCTTGTCTTGCCGCATCGCCATAAAATACTTTGAATCCCATTTTACGCAGGAGATCCACGTTGTCTGGATCAATGTCAAGATAGGTGGCATTAACGCCATGGGCTTGTAAAAATCGACCGATAGTACTGCCAACCCGTCCAAATCCAGCAATAATTACTTTGAATTTTTGTTCAATTTTATCTCCATCTCTTTCTGTTCCTTCCTTTGTACCAAATTTGGGCTGGATCAATTTTTCATTGATTAACATGAGCAAAGGTGTTAAAGCCATAGATACGGCGATTACAGCCATCAATGGATTTACAATTGATGGATCAAGGACATAATGCTGAACAGAAAATGAGAATAGAACAAAACCGAATTCACCACCCTGAGCCAGCGCAAAGGCAAATAATAGATTATTGTCCAAACCCATTTTGAAAAATTTCCCAATAACAAAAAGAATGATAAATTTTATAACGATCAACCCCAGGACCATTTCCGTTATCATAAGCGGGGATGATACAATGAGATTAAAATCAATTGATGCACCAACGGCGATAAAGAAAAGACCCAGTAATAATCCTTTAAAAGGTTCAATATCCGTCTCTAATTCATGCCGGTACTCACTCTGTGCCAATACAACACCTGCAAGAAAAGTCCCCAGAGCAGGGCTTAGTCCCACGCTCGTCATCAGGAGGGCGATACCGATGACCAACAATAAGGCCGCTGCTGTAAATAGTTCCCGTAGTCTGGTTTGAGCAATTAAGCGAAAAGCGGGGCTAATAAGATATTTACCTGCTATTATAATGAGGAGGACGACACCGATCAGTGTGATAGTCTGACCCCAAATTGGAAGAGTATCTATCCAGGTTCCGGCATGTTCTGCCTGGATTACCTGCTTACTATTATTGCTATATTGTGTTGCGAGAAGGGGCAAGATTGCAAGAATTGGAATGACGGCGATATCCTGGAACAGCAAGACAGAGAAAGCATTTTGACCACCCTGTGTGTTTATCAGGCCTTTTTCGTTAAGGGTTTGTAATACAATGGCTGTGGAGGAAAGGGCTAGGGTTAAGCCAATCGTTAATGCTGTTTGCCAGCTAAGATCAAAGAAAAGTCCCACTGACATGATCAATGTGGTGGTCAATAAAACCTGAAGCCCTCCCATCCCCAATATTGGCCCACGAAGTTTCCACAAAACCGCGGGTTGCAATTCAAGCCCAATCAGGAAGAGCATCATCACGACCCCAAATTCAGCAAAATGCATGATATCCTGGCCATTTTTCCCGACTAAACCAAGAACAAAGGGTCCTATTAATATCCCTGCCAATAAATAGCCTAGCACTGACCCTAAGCCCAGTTTTTTAGCGATGGGAACAGATAAAACAGCGGCTGCCAAAAAAATAAATGCCTGGAAAAAAAAACCTCCTTCGTGCATATACTTTCCTTATTTCAAATAATCGTTCAGGTATGAAAGTTCTCTTGCTTTTTTAAGATCAACATGATCATTTTGTAATTGATCGAGGGTTTTTAAAAGCTGGTCTGAAAATTCTTTTACAGTCTCCGGGGCAATCGCGTGTGTACCGTGAATAACATAGGGAGGTAGATACGTCATCTTACACAGGATCGCTGTCCGTTCAATGGGTGCAAGAAGCATACGCATGGTAAACCTATTAAATCCTTCAGTAGAATACGCCTCTTTCTTGCCACCCGTGGTGATAATATTAAAAAATATTTTACCCTTCAGAGCATTACCTTCTCCACCATAAGCCCAACCATGTTCCAATACAAGATCCTGCCATTCCTTTAGAATGGCTGGTGTGCTGTACCAATAAAAAGGATGCTGGAAGATGATTATGTCATGTTCTTTGAGGAGTTTTTGCTCAGCTATACGGTCAATATCAAACTCAGGATAGTGTTGGTATAAATCGTGGAAAGTTACACCTTCCAGGGTTTTGATATCCTCTATTAACACCTGGTTGATCCGGGACTTTTGTAATGCGGGATGGGCAAATAAAATCAATATTTTTTTCATAGTTTCTGGGTTAGTTAATAGGATATTTGGAAAATTAATATCGATGGTTTGTTTCTGTTTATTATGATTGTTATCTCAATACCACTATTGTATTCATCCTCTACAAGGATGATATATTCGTATTGAATAATTTTGTTGCTACAATAATCAATCCTCTACGAGGATATTATTGACTTTTGTCTCAGATATTAATGGACATTCCTCAATAACATTATATTTATATCAATTAAAGCGTATTTACTTCAGATTGGAGACATAACCCCAACCTCGTAGAGGTTGGAATAATGGTAAATTACAATAATCAATCTTCTACGGCGATATTATTGACTTTTGTTTTAGATATTAATGGGCATTCCTCAATAACATTATATCAATTAAAGCGTCTTCACTTCAGATTGGAGACATAACACCAACCTCGCAGAGGATGGAATTATGGTAAAATACAATAATCAATCCTCTACGGCAATATTATTGACTTTTGTTTTAGATATTAATGGGCATTCCTCAATAGCATTTTGTTTATATCAATTAAAGTGTATTTGCTTCAGATTGGAGACATAACCCCAACCTCGCAGAGGATGGAATTATGGTAAAATACAATAATCAATCCTCTACGGCAATATTATTGACTTTTGTTTTAGATATTAATGGGCATTCCTCAATAGCATTTTGTTTATATCAATTAAAGTGTATTTGCTTCAGATTGGAGACATAACCCTAACCTCGTAGAGGTTGGAATTATTGTAGATAAATATCGAATCCAGAGAATAGAATCTTCGTAGAAGATTAATTAACGAAGAATTTAACCTATCATCAACAAAAAATATTCCAACGAATACATATTAAATAGAATAAAGGATAGTGAACAGAGATTAGATTTGGATAAAGAGTAGGTGAGGGTTGAAAGAAAAAAGAAAAACCCCAACGAACTGGCAGGCCTGGGGCCTGCCAGTCGAAATAAATGGGGATTTCAATGAAGGGAACTTCTTTTCACTTTATTTAACTATTAATTATTACCTCCATCAAAATTTACTATTTTAACACATTTAGAACGAATAAGATCCGCCCAAATAAAATATATTCTCAAAGCCTGAGCCAAAAACATCGAGTGAATAGGTCCAAAAAACAGAAAATTCTTCATTGATGGGTTTCCCGGCTGTAAGCAGAAGCAATCCGACAGGATCTTTTGTCGGCCCCTCCGCCATCCAGCGGCTGGAATAAGTGCCATAGGTGATGGCAGCTGAGAGGTCAGCACCCATCCATGTACCACCGCCAGATAGCTCTCAGCCAATAGAGTGATCTGTTTAGATCTTCCTTTGTGCTGTTTTGTTTTGGAACATAGAAGATATTTAATCCGATTGGCCCATAGCCAAATAAAGCACTTAATTCCAGCTCGGCATCGGCAAATTGGTTAAAGGTATGAAAGTCAAACATGTAAACCGTAAATCCGAGTGAACTGGAAAAATCTCCATCTGTTAAAACAACACTACCATATGGATCCGTTTCAAGTTCCAGGTCATCGCCGAAGTCGATACTGGAACCCCAAAAGCCAAGCGTTATGATGCCATAGGTGAAGGCTGCATCACTCTGTAAGGCAGGTCCATTATTGGCTTTTATCCCCCGCCAGACATAAGTTGAGACGCCGGTAAGATTGCCTGCAAATTCGACCGCCGCTTGCAGTGGTAATGTCAAAGCTGCAAGAAGTAAGATGACAATTACTGCTGAATATATCTTCATTGATGTAAACATAATTCCTCCGTTGGTATATCATTATCGTCTGCAGAACGCGTATTTGTAAAGGTTGATCATCAAAATATGTGCCAAGTATTATAATATTTCGTAAGTTATTGTTATCAAAACACATAAGGCCGATGCCGGCTCACGAATGCTTATGTTTGAAATATACAATTATGTATAGTGGGAAAAATACCATACAATAATGTATAAAATATTTGACATTTTAGAATAGAGTCGTGATGATGATTGTATGGGTATGGGAAGATTATACCAGAGACCATTTATTTTTTCCCTTTATTTGTTTGGTAAGAATGATGCTTCGGATAGGCCTGAAGTCTGTTGGCGCCAAAGATCCTACAATAATGTATGTATACGTATATGTAGAAACAAAAATGTCGGAAGGTGAAAAAATGGTAAATAATCCAAGCGGTGCTCTTGCGCGAAATTTATCTGTTTTAATTGATATTAATAAAGCAGTAAGTCGTGATCTAGATTTGAAGATTTCCCTTCGTGCCGCATTAAAGATATTGGCTGATTTTTATCATCTTAAGTCGGGGGGTGTCTTTATCTTAAATCAGGATACGTCATCTTTATCTTTGGTAGCTTCTGTGGGTTATGATACAGAAACGGCAAAACAGATTTATAAATTAGGAGAAGGACTCACGGGCAGGGTTGCTGAAAGTGGGAAGCCCGTCATTGTACCACAGGTAAGTAAAGAACCCTTGTTTTTAAACAGAATGAGTACATGGAATCCGAAAAAGGATAGAGAACAAACCTTTATAGGGGTCCCCATACTGCTTGATTATATAACATTGGGTGTGTTGGTTGTTACACTCTCCTATAATCCTAAACGAGAATTTGATAGTGCTCAGAAGTTTCTATCATTAGTCGCTTCTGCCTTGTTGCAGCCGATTCGCCTTTTTCAGGAAATGCAAAAGGAAAAGACCAAACTTGAAAATGAAAACGAAAATCTGAAGAAAAAACTGCAGGATGAGTACAAGTTCAGTAATATTATTGGTAATAGCCATGAAATGAGGGAAGTCTATGAATCGGTTTCGCAAGTTTCGGCCAGTGAAACTACTGTGCTCATTCGCGGTGAGTCCGGGACGGGTAAAGAATTGATCGCGGAGGCGATCCATTATAATTCTGACAGGATGAAGAATAGTTTTATCCGTGTCAATTGTGCTGCGATTCCCGATAATTTGATCGAGACAGAGTTTTTTGGACATGAAAAGGGGGCGTTTACCGGAGCGCTCAGTCAAAAAAAGGGGCGCTTTGAATTGGCAGATGGCGGGACTATATTTTTAGATGAGATTGCCGACTTAAGTCCATCAACACAGGTGAAACTCCTGCGTGTTCTACAGGAAAGACAGTTTGAAAGGGTCGGTGGCACTGAGACAATCAATGTTGATGTACGTTTAATTGCTGCAACCAATGCTAATCTTGAGCAATTGATATCGGCTGGCAAATTTCGGGAAGATCTGTATTATAGGTTAAATGTCTTCTCAATATTCTTGCCACCACTTCGCGAACGTAAAACGGATATCTTGCTACTGGCAGATCATTTTATGCTCAAATATGGACGAAAGCACGGAAAGATAATCAAACGAATTTCTACACCAGCAATTGATATGCTGATGCGTTACCATTGGCCAGGAAATGTGCGTGAACTCGAAAATTGTTTAGAACGAGCGACCCTGGTATGTAACGAACAGGTTATTCACAGTTATCATTTACCACCGACTTTGCAGACAGCAGAAAGTTCTGATACCCGGCAAAATCAGTCGCTGGATCAAGCTGTTGAGTCTTATGAAAAAGAATTGATCCAGGATGCACTTAAATCAACCAATGGCAACAAATCAAAGGCAGCTAGGCTCCTTAATACTACCAACAGAATTATAAGTTACAAGATTGAAAAATACAATATAAATCCAGAGCGGTTTAAGGAATGATGTTATTGGCGAATTCTGGGACACATGCAATAAATTATTGAGGAAATTATGTCAGAGTCTACTAAGAACAAATCAATTTTCTCTATAGGAAAATGCATTCGCGGCATAAGTTTACTACTATTTTTGAAAAATATCCTCAAGGACGCTTTATAGATATTCATGAATTTATTGGATATCTTCATGCCGATAACCATGGCACTTCTGCAAGTGATGATAAGAGCATCATGATTGAATTAATCTATGATGATCACTATTGTCAATATTTCAAAACACGTGAATCGACATGGATGTTTGAAGTATCCGATTGGTTTTCAAAAAAAACTAATAATCGGTTTTTATTAAAAGTTGATGATAAAGATTATGTCACTCTAAGTGCTGTGGAGCAACCAATAACCATACTAGTTCCTGAAGGAACAGGTATCCATTTCATTGAAATTAAAATAAAAATATCCCGGCACAGGAATCAAATCCTCTCATTCAATAGAAAAAATGCTTCAATGACTTCAGATGTAGGTATCTCAGAAATTTCCTGCTCAGGTGCCATCAAAAATTCATGATTAAGGGACATTGGGGGGAAATTCTGCAGGTCCAGCGGCTGGCGGTAGAGGGCAAGAACAGGTGTATTAAAACATGATGCAATATGCACAAGAGCCGTATCCGGGGAAACTAAAATCTTGCTATGTTCAATTAAATGCCCAGCATCGAAAATAGTCTTGGTTGAAGGGGAGGGAATAACGTGATCAATTGTTGTTTCTAAAACTTGTTTATCCTGTTGGTGTTTGGGCATGGCGATTACATAAGTGGGCTGTTTTATCTCTTGTAAAAAATCTATCCATTTTTCTATGGGCCATTCCTTATATGCTTGCGAAGCACTCAAATTAATGGCAGTGTATCCTGTGCCCTCGATTTTACTAGGAAAATTTCGAATATCTTCTGAAACCGGTCCCGATGGTAGATAAGGTCTTTGATCCTCTTCAGAATATGGAATTTTTAGATAATCCAACAAGGTGAAATATGTGCTGACTGTTTTCTGTGGTTTTTCAGGAATATAAAATGTATGATGGAAAAAACCGAGGTGCTCTGGATGCGAAATTCCAACACAATGATTTGCGTTAATCGTTTTGCTTAAATATAAAAAGGTAACTGATGGATGATCTTTCGTGTTAAACAGGATATCAAATGTATGTGATTTTAAGAATTTATTTTCATCCTTCGTCGGGTGCTTAGCGTTCAGGACCATCTTAATGTTCGGGTCATATTTTAAGTATTCTGCAATTTTATTTACGCAAATAATGTAAATTTCTATTTGAGGATACTTCTTCTTTAACATTCTGATTAATGGTGACATCATAATAACATCGCCAAATCGCTCCTGAGCCATGAGGGCAATTGATTTCGGAATACCTTCAAAAGTGGAAGAAGTCTTAATTTTGCCAAATAGCTTCTTGATCAGTTTAATTGTCGTACGTTTTTGTAAGTTGATAAGATCCAAAACGGGTTCCGTATAATCTTATTTAATAGAGATGTTTAAAAAACTTTGGCATAGATTATAATTTAAATAAATGTAATTTAAGAAAATAAGCAACTTCAGTAAATAGAATTATTCCCTTACGTTATCTGATAAATTTATAAAAGTACTACAAGATAATTGAATAAAATATGATCAGTCGTTATTTTTCAACATCTAAAATTTAGTGTTTTACGAAAAAATACAGCGAGGTGAAATAATCGAGTCAATAAAAAAATTATATGAAGATCACAAGAATTTGATACTTTTTGTAACTGTATTAACATGCCTACGGTTTATTTATATTAGTATCATCCCGCTTGTACCCCAAGAGGCTTACTATTGGTATTATTCACTGAAGCCAGATCTTTCCTACTTTGATCATCCGCCAATGGTGGCATATTCCATCTGGATTGGCACCCATCTCTTTGGCGATACCATCTTCGGGATAAAATTTATGGCAGTTATATGGTCTGCTTTAACCAATATTTTTCTTTATCTGACTATCCAAAATACTTTAGAAACCACTGAGGCTGGGAGGAGAGACAAAATTGCATTCGCTGCTGTCATATTCTATAATCTGACGATATTTGCGCATTTATATGCGGTAACCATGGTTCAAGATACATCCCTGATCTTTTTCTGGCTTCTTGTCATCTTTTTTGTACAGCGATATATACATAACACAAAACCATTTGATTTGTATCTGGCAGGATTTGCCCTGGGATTTGGATTGATAAGCAAGTACACAGCCATAGCAATAGTACCAGCGTATCTTTGTGGTTTTTTTGCTGAATCCATCATTGCGAAGAGTCCTCTATAAACGAGACCCCTATTTAGCATTATTCTTTGCCTTACTCGTTTTTACTCCGGTTCTGGTTTGGAACTTGAACCACGACTGGGGTTCTTTAAAGTTCCAGTTTGCAGATCGTTCAGAAGAACTTAAGCCTATTCAGACGAAATATGTGTTTCAGTTAATTGCCAGTCAACTTTTTCTCCTGACACCACTTCCGCTGGTTTTCTTTTTTAAAAGCACGAAAAGAATACTTCAAAACTGGCGCCAGAATACCAATTCAAGGTTCTTTTTTATAACAGGTGTTTTCATAATTGGTGGATTTACCGTCCTAAGTCTAAAGACATTGATAAAGATGAACTGGCTTTTACCTGGATATCTGGGATTGGTCTTAGCTGCTACGATCCTCTTCTACCGTGAGGATCTACTAAAATCCAAATGGATAAAGTCGGGCATTGCAGTTTCAATTATTCTGATAGTAATAGCGTATTCCATATTATTGATCCCCAATATTCCGTTAGGAGACGGTAATACCTGGAGTGGATGGAAAGAGACAGCGGTTCAAATCTTAAATATTCAGCATGAAAAGGGGGGCAGAGATAACGTATTTGTTTTTGCAAATTCTTATAAGACAGCCTCTCTATTAAAATTTTACCTTTCTGATGAGCAAGAAGTGTATGCACAAAATATATACGGGCAGCCAGCTTTACAGTTCGATGTCTGGGGAATGCCTGCCGCACTCAAAGGACAGGATGCTCTCTTTGTATTCACCGATAGAAGAGAGTACAAACCGGATCTGGATAAAGTAGGGGAATATTTTGATGAGATTACCCTAATATTGGAAGAAGATTTTATGTTTAGTACCAATCAAAAAGCAAGAACGATCTATTGTTATTATGCCAGGAATTACAAAGGTATTGAAATAAACGGAATTAAGATGATTGATCATTAAAGATATAACCTGCGCTGCGAATGCTCTTTATATAGATTGGATTCGCAGGGTCGGTTTCGAAATATTTACGGAGACGTGAAATAAAATTGTCAACAGTTCTTGTCTCAACAGAAGATGAAATACCCCAAACATTTTCTAATAACTCTTCCCGGGATATAACTTTACCTTTATTGTCGATGAGATATTTTAATACCATCGCTTCACGATGTGTTAGTTGTAATTTATGAGAACTGGTTTGGCAGGTGAGATCTTCAAAATTAATTTCAAAGTCGGCGAACTTAAATATTGGCTCAGAATCAGATGCATTTTGATACCAGTGTTTGCGTTTTAACATTCCTTTTAAACGAAGAAGGAGTTCTTCCAGATTAAAAGGTTTTGTCATATAGTCGTCCACGCCTAATGCAAGCCCCTTTATTTTATCTTCAATTCTAGTTCTGGCCGTCAGCATCAGGATTGGCATTTGCGGCATTTTTGAACGAATTTGCTCGGCTACTTCAAATCCGTTAAGATAGGGAAGCATTACATCCAGAATGACCAAATCAAATGTTGACTTGTTCACGGCCTCGATCGCTTTCTTTCCGTCAATAACCCACAAAACGTCATACCCTTCCTCACTTAGGTTATATCTCAATCCAAGTGCCAATGATTCCTCATCCTCGACAAGCAGAATTTTGCTTCCTTCAAGTGTTTGCTTATTCATCAGACATATACTCTTCTCTTGTTCTTGTTCTGGTAAGCCTCAATAAACGATTGGTTAATCGTTTCTTTGCAGTTTGATAAATGGGCAATTCAATCCGAAAGGTGGAACCGCGATCTTGGCCCGCACTACTCATGGATATTTTCCCCCCATGTGACTTAATGATCTCCCTTACCCAGTATAATCCCAGACCCGTTCCCTTAACATTCGGACTGTCAGACTTATAGATCCGTTGAAATTTGTTGAAAATCAATTTCTGATCGTTAGCACTTACACCAATCCCCTTATCACCGAATTCGAATACAAAATAGCGATCATTTTTTGATATACGGATATCAATCTGGACTGGTTCGCGGGAGTATTTTATAGCGTTATCAAATAGGTTATTCATTACAATCTTAAAGGCCCGCTCATCAAGAACTATCTCTACTCGTGATTTACCCTCTATAGTAATAGAACTATCAGATATTCTAAAAGCCTCTGTGGATTCCTCTATAAGAATTTTAAAAATATCATCTGCATTATATACTTCGAAATGGTAGGCCAGTTTTTTTTGTTCCAGTCCCGAAACATCAAGAATTGATGTTATCAGATTGTTAAGACGTTTCGTATCCTTCAGCATGGTAGATATAAATTCATTTTGTTTATCAGCGGGTACTTTGCGCTTTTTCATTGTCTCAAGATAAAGTTGAATCGATGATAAAGGTGATTTTAATTCGTGGGTGACATTGGCAATAAAATTGTCATACAGTCGGGTGAGATTAATCTGCCGGGTTAAATAAATAAAGATCAGTGACATCCCAACAGAGATAGCCACCAGTAATATAATACCCCCAATCAAGGTGCCTATATGTGTGTTCTCGAGATTTATCTGGGCTGAAATATTGTCACCCAACTCTGTCAGTAAAATATAATTTGAAACATACCAATAGATCCATAGTGAGAGTAGGGAAAACCAGGCTAACTGAGCCACTACGAATACAATAACATGGTAAATGATGGAGTTTTGTTTCTTCATTTTGATATTTACTTAACAGATGTAGGGTTGTTTTTCTCTCGCAGAGGCGCAAAGACGCAGAGAAATCAATACAAAATTACAAAAGAAAAAATAAAAAAGATTAGTTGATTAATGTATGGGTAGTTCCTGTAAACGTTTTACATTCATTTTGTCTTTTGTATTAATAAATTTTTATTCCTTGCGTCTCTGCCAGAAAGTCAATATAAGGTATCCGTGAAAGCCTTGTTAGTACCAGAAAAGATTTTACATTTATTTTACAAAAGTCTGTTTATGAATATTAATAACTTTATTCATGCATATAATATAAGCTGAAATAGGGGAATGGAATCATGAAAATATTACTCGTAAACCCTGAAATCCCAAATACGTTTTGGAGTTTTCGTCATGCTTTGAAATTTATTCAAAAAAAATCATCGGAGCCGCCTTTAGGGCTTTTAACTGTTGCTGCTCTTTTGCCCGAGGATTGGGATAAAAAGTTAATAGATACAAATGTCGAATCCCTATCCGATAGCGATCTGCTATGGGCTGATTACGTTTTTATCACCGGTATGCATATCCAGCGGGATTCGTTTTTAAATATTGTAAAACGCTGTAATAGATTACAAAAAAAAGTGGTAGCCGGTGGGCCTATGTGCACTATGGAAAAAGAGCTTTTTACAAACATTGATCATTTAATTCTAAATGAGGCGGAGATTACTTTACCACTCTGGCTAGAAGACCTAAAAACCGGAAGCGTAAAAAAAATATATGATTCTCCTGATTTTCCTGATATAAAAAATACCCCTGAACCGCTCTGGGATTTATTAGATCTAAACAAATATGCTTCAATGAGTATGCAATATTCACGCGGCTGTCCTTTTAATTGTGAGTTTTGTAGTATCACCTTATTGAATGGTCATAAGCCCAGAACTAAAAGTACAGCGCAATTTCTCAATGAATTAACCTCATTATATACTATTGGTTGGCGGGGGAGAATTTTTGTTGTCGATGACAATTTTATTGGCAATAAAAGAGAACTCAAAAATGAACTCTTACCGGCATTAATCAACTGGTCAGAGAAGATGGGGTACCCCTTCAATTTTATGACTGAGACTTCCATAAATCTGGCCGATGATGACGAGTTGCTCAATTTAATGGTTAAAGCAGGATTCGATAGTGCTTTTATTGGTATAGAATCGCCTAATCTATCCAGTTTACAGGAATGTGGGAAGTCCCAAAATCAAAACAGAGATATGATACAATCGGTCAAGAAACTACAGAAATCCGGGCTAGTGGTCTCTGGTGGTTTTATCGTGGGTTTTGATAATGATCCCAAAAACATTTTCGAGCAGCAAATAAATTTCATTCAAAGAAGTGGCATCGTAACGGCTATGGTTGGATTGTTGAATGCACAACCGGGAACGCGTCTTTTTAATCGGTTGAAATCTGAAAACCGCCTGGAAACAAGTTTTAAAGGTGATAATATGGATGGTTCCATAAATTTTATTCCAAAAATGAATTATCAGCAATTGATGAATGGGTATAAAACTATCTTAAATACGATCTATTCACACAAAGATTATTATAAAAGAATTGAAACCTTTCTTAAGGCCTATGAGTTACCAGGAAAGTCAGCTGTTAGGTTAACCTTTCAGCAAATAAAGGCTTTGTTGAGGTCATTTTGGGTATTAGGAATTCTGGAACGTGGCAGAAGGTTTTTTTGGCGTTTTATAATCCTTAGTATTATTCGCTATCCAAAGAAATTTCAGTTAGCGATTACCATGGCAATTTATGGTATTCATTTTCGTCATATAGTAAAGGCCGTTTAAGAATTTCTTAATGGCATTTTATTTTGATGCATTGTTAAGCAGGACTTTTTGTATACGTCGTGATTTATGAATAAATTAATAGTTAATGTAGCGACACGATTAATCGTGCCGTTACATTAACGTGATATAAAAAGACGATTAGATCAATTCTTTGACAATTGTTATATCTTGGGGAAAATTTTAAGATGAGCAAGTCTACAGAGATAGATATCAACCAACTATCAAAAAAGTACCAACCTGATTTACGTAGAAGCATTTGGCAAATAATTAACTCGGCAATCCCCTATTTTTTATTATTGGTGTTAATGTACCAAAGTCTGGATTATTCTTATTGGTTGACGTTGTTATTGGCTGTTCCAGCTGCTGGATTATTGGTACGCATCTTTATCATTTTCCATGATTGTGGTCATGGATCATTTTTTAAGTCACACAGGCTCAATAATATCGTTGGCTTTATTACCGGAATTATCACTTTTGTTCCTTACCAGGACTGGCGTTTTAATCATGCGCGTCATCATGCTACATGCTCGGATCTGGATAGAAGAGGTGTGGGCGATGTTTGGACGGTAACTGTTGAAGAATACAAAGAAATGTCCAAATTAAATCGCTTTTGGTATCGTTTATATCGTAATCCCATTGTTTTATTCGGTTTTGGATCACTTTACTTGTTTTTGATCAGCAATCGAATGGTAACAAAAGGGGCAAAAAAAAGAGAGCGGAGGAGTGTACATCTAAATAATCTCTTTCTGGTAATGACAATACTTTTATTCGGTTATCTGATTGGGTTTGGAAACCTGGCACTCATCCTTTTGCCTATAATCCTCATATCAAATTCTGCAGGTGTGTGGTTGTTTTATGTGCAGCACCAATTCGAGGATTCCTATTGGCAAAAACATGAAAATTGGGATTTTTATATGGCAGGCTATAAAGGGTAGTTCATTTTATCGTTTACCGGCTGTTCTACAATGGTTTACAGGGAATATTGGATATCACCACGTTCATCATTTAAATGCACGAATCCCAAATTATTATTTACAATCCTGTCATGAAGAAGTAAATGTTTTTAGTAATGTTAAACCAATTACAATCTGGGAAAGTTTGAAGACGATAAAATTCAGATTATGGGATGAAAAAAACGCCCGAATGGTCGGATTTCGCACGTATAAAAAACTTCTTACGGCAAATCATTAGATTTCTATGAATAATTTTAACAGCGTTTTTACCTCTAAGATGAATTGTATCTGAAGGGTACAAATTCTATAAAATGTCTGAAGAGCACGATTTTACTTGATTTGTGAAATGAAATTTTGTAAAATAATACTCACAGTTAATGTACACTGCTTTACCGACAATCCGTTTTTAACATTTGGTTTTAATAAAACTCGTTTTTATTGTTAAAAATCGTGACGAATGGTAATCCGTTCTGAGTGATTTTTTTTATGCCCGGAGGGCCGGCTAAGATTTAAGTTGTACGCAGTATTTATTTTAGTGAGGTATTTTTTAATGGAAACAGGAATTGTAAAGTGGTTCAACGGTTCTAAAGGCTTTGGTTTTATTTCCAGAGAAGAAGGTGAAGATGTATTTGTTCACTATCGTTCCATTGAAGGCGAAGGATTCAGAACTTTAGAAGAAGGCGAAAAAGTCCAATTCGAAGTTACTGAAGGTCCGAAAGGCTTGCAAGCCACTAACGTAACTAAAGTTTAAGTTAGTCGTTTGTTTCAACTTAACCCCGGTTAGCAATAGCCGGGGTTTTTTTGTATATGGTAATGTTTATAGAACGCTGATGACGCTGATAAAACGGATTTCCGCGGATTTAGTTACAAAATCTACCACGAATTACACAAATTAATACGAATTTCACGAATTATTTTTTCCCTAATTACTTTCCCTGATATTTAAAATGTTTGAAAATTAATTTTTGGTGTTATTGGATAGGCCAGACACATGGGTCTGATGCTGCATGAACATTGATTTACACCCCGGGATCGCCCCTACAATCTTGACTCTCAACTTTCCTCGCTCTTCTCTTTTTCTCTCTACGCTCTACTCTCAACTCTTCACTGCTTCTTCGTGTGCGCCTCCAACGCTTTCTGATAATAATCCTCAACCGTTTCAACCATTCGAAAATCCGGATAGGTAACCATAAATTCTTCAGCGGATGATTTCAATTGATCATATTCTTTGAGGCTATACAGAGCTACCAGACGGAAGTAGAGGATCTCAGGAAGAAAGGGATCTGTCGCATAGGTCTCTTTGGATTTATTTCCCGTTTCAACAATCCTCTGAAAGAAAGCGTTTTGTTGGGTCGTATCGTTGTAATACTGACCATATTTATTGCCAATTTCATAAAATGTGATCATCATATGCCAGGTACATTGTGCCCGGGTTTGACAAATCAGATATTCGTTATGTGAGGCATTAAAAGCCTGCTGTTCTTCGATACTCATGGCCTGATATTGGGGTGATTGGACGATATCGGAAAAGGAAAGCCAATCGGGAGCATCAATTCTTTCTTGTAAAATCTTAATTTTTGAATAGAGTTCAGCAATTTCCCGTTGTTGTCTGTATTCCTTAAAGGCTTTTAGAAATTTATAGGATTCTGCCAGACTTTCCTGCGCACGGTAAAAAAGCGGATCCAGTTCTTTAGCCATATTAAACTGTACCTGGGCCTCTTCGTAGCGTTTATTATCGAGATAATCCAAACCTGTATAAAAACGTGCTAATGCTTTAACTGATTTGGTGTCTGCTGCTCTGGGAATCTGTTGAGGTTTGAGTTTTAGTTTTTCTTTTATCTGTTTGACTATATTCACTTCCAGATCAAAAAGATCATCGACCTCGCCTTGTACCTCAAAACCATGGATGATTTGTCCACTGGTTACTTCTGCAATTCTGAGATCAATACGAATTTCATCATCATGGATGATATAAGCGCCGTAGAGAAGTATCTCAGCCTGAAGCAATTTTCCCACTTCAATAGCCGGGTGATCCTCCATCAAACCGCTTAAACTGAGGGCTTGCTCATTTAGTATTTTTTCCAGCGCTTCACGCTCTACGATATGAATCCCAGGGGTACCAGCAAGATCTGTAATTAACATATCGGCGAGGCCTTTATGCAGCCACTGATACTCGGGATCTTCTTTGGTATTCTCAAAATACAATACAGATATTGTTCTCTGAGCAAGGCAATCTAATACCAGGAGCAATGAAAAAATGACGAGATAAATTTGTTTTTGCATGGATATCCTAAAAAATATTATAGAGATGTAGTCCATCTTCAAGATGGACTACATCTGCTTAAATCTTCCTGCTATTCGTGCCTTCTTAGTGTCCTTTGTGGTTTTTCTTTACTCATTTACCCTAAAATTTTCTTCAATGTATTCTTCACAACCCCTTCGTATTTTTTAACTACCAGAACCGAAGTCGGTGAGTATCGGGCAACTTTCTCAGGGATTTCACCAAAGAGCATCTTTCGAAAAAAGGGTTCTTTTGCAGCACCGATAACCACCAAATCATATTCCCGGCTGGTTTTGGCAATACCACCTGCAATTGATTTTGAGCTGATTAACCTTTTTTTAGTATTTATAGATGATTCCAAACATTCCAATGTTTCTTCAATCTTCTGAAAAGCAAACGCTTCATCTTCTTCATTAAAGGTCTCTGGTAGGATAAAACCACCCGTCACAGAAAACTTGTTTTCACTGGCCACGGTATTTAGAATGCAGGAGGCAAGCAGAGCATTAGGCCCACCGGCAGTCGGTAACAAGCAATTTTTAATTATACCACCATTCTCAATTTTTAAGACCATTAAATCACAGGGCGCATAACGAATGATTCGATCTGCTATTTCACCAAAAATACGATCCCGTGGCGTTGGTGAAACCTTTCCATCCCATGACCAACACAGAAGCATGATGCTTCTCGGCCGCGGTGAGTATCCCATCGGAGGCATTATGGGCTATGATGATTTCAGTTTGGAGATCTACACCAATCTCTCCGGCATATTTTTTTGCCTTGGCGAGGATGGCTTCTTTGTGATGGGCAAAACGCAAACCTTCATGAATGGGTATCTGCCGGGGAACGGTAACCACACAAATTGCAATCAACCTGGTGTTGCGTTCCCGGGCAACCGGGTACGCAAAGTCAATTAATGTGTTAACATGATCAGGATTATAAAGGGCAACAACAATTGAAGGCTCCTCTTCAGGAATAGTATTTAGATTCCCTGGTAATAATACCTGTGGTTCCAGAACGGAGGCCCTTTTTTCAAATACGGCATAGTAAATAAGTAGTCCGATGGCAATCCAGGCAATTGTAACGTACCAGGCTATTGGTTGGAAATTAAACTGATAAAGAGCAAGGAAGATGTTAAGGAGAAAACCGGCAACCGGAATAACCGGATAGAGGGGTACCTTATATCTTCGGGGGATCTCCGGATATTTACGTCTCAGGACAATAACAGAAAGATTAACCAGGGCAAAGGTTAGTAAAAAGATAAGACTGGCCGCTGAACCAACTGCTTCAATTGGAAGCGTTATGGCCATAATCAGTAAAATAAAACCTGTCGTTATGATTGCGATATAGGGCGTCCGCCGTTCCCGGTGAATTTCTGACATTTTTTTGGGCAGTAATAGATCCCGTCCCATTGAAAAGGATACGCGGGAAGCAGCCATGACCGTTGCATTGAGAGCAGACATGGTGGATAACAATCCACCGAAAACAATAACCAGCACACCAATGGCGGGCATAAAATTTTCTGCAGCGCGGACAATGGCGGTTTCTTTAAATTTTCCTAAAAACTGCCAGCTTGGTTCATTAGCACTATCAATGGCGACGAGAGATACAAATAATATTAACAGGTAGATAACCACGGTCATACTCAGGGCAATAAATGTGGCACGAGGGATATTCTTTTCAGGTTCTTTGATCTCTTCGGCGACGGTGGCGATCAGATCGTAACCTTCGAAGGCTATAAAAGTGAGACCCATGGCCAGAAGAACGCCACCAAAGCCCTTTGGGAAAAATGGGGTAAGATTTGTGGTAATTGGATCGGATTGAAAAAATATTTGTTTGATCCCAAAGAAAATAAAAATACAAAGAATAATAAGTTTTGAAACAGTTAAAATATTTTCTGTCTTTCCAGTCACCTCTGCTCCACGCACGTTGAGCCAGACAAAAAGTGATCCAATTAAAACTGTAATGATGAGAAGGGCCGAATGCTCACTGGCCACTCCCATGGCCAGAGAAGCAACTTGAGGAAAATATTTTAGGAAAAACTCCCAGAAATAGCCGGCGAATCCGAGGGCGTAGAGACTGCAAGCGACCGTATAAGCAAACCAGAGCATCCACCCGGCAATGAATCCGGTTGCACCAGGAAAAGCCATCCGAACAAACGAATAGCCACCACCAGCGCGGGGGATCGCCGAGGCAAGCTCTGCATAAGCGAAGGCAGTAAGGAGGGTGACGACACCATTTAGTCCAAATGCCAGTATTGAAGCAGGTCCGGCTTCACCGGCGGCAATGCCGGTAAGGACAAAGATTCCAGCCCCGATCATAGCGCCGACACCGATCATCGTGGCATCAAATAACCCAAGATCACGGGCAAAAGTAGGCTCCTGAGTGCCATTAGTCTTTTTATTGTGTTTGGACATGTTCGCCGGTTTAGAAATTGAGGAAATAAATTCGTTTAAACATACAAAATCGGAGGGTAAGATACAATGGGACCTGGAGATGGGGAATAATTTGGAAACTGGGAGACGCAGACAGTAGGCGGGAACTCATAATTTTTACTTTTGTTATTTGATTATTTACGTTTAGGAAAATTTTCCTTATTTATAGTTAGTATCATATGATACTATTTCATAAGAATCATCTTCCCTGTTTTGCTAAATTCTTTGGTTGAAAATCGATAGATATAAACGCCACTGGCCATTTCATATCCTTTATCATCACGCGCATCCCATTGTATCTTATGTTTACCGGCTTCTGCATAACCTGAAACCAAAGTACGTACTTTTTGACCTATCGCATTATATATAGTAAGATCAATACCTGTTGCTTTAGGCATATCATAACTTATTGTTGTTATAAAGATTAAACGGATTGGGGTAATTCTGATTAATATGGAAATCAATAACAATATGCCGGGAATTGACCGCAACGGTATTATGGAATGTTGAGGTCCCGTCAAGGTTAACGTCAGCAAGTTTATACCATAAGGTATCTCCTCGTGTCGCACTAAGGTCAGTAAAAAGATAAGTCTGCCTCAGAGATGAATTTCCCTGTCCAATAAGATTTGGATTATTAATATCAGCTGCTGATCAAGTGATAATCACCGAATTTTTGAGATGAGCGGTATATTTCAAAACCCAGGTTTTCCAATTCAGATTCAGTTGCCCATGTTAAGGTGGCAACATTTTTTACAACTGCACCTTCAAAATTAACAAGTTGAACAGGTAAAGAATTGTCACCATCAGAAGCATTTCCAAGCGCAAAATCGCTAAAGGATGTAAAATCTGTGGTTGAGCTAATTGATCCCGAACCAATATCAGTACCCTCTCCGGCTAGATTGATCCAATTCCCGGCACCATCATCTTTCAGAATTCTTAAATTCACAGGATCTGATACACCATCATCTTCACCATAATTTAGGGTGATATAGGCTGCTGTGGTATTTGCTCCACTACTCTTACTCACATTAAAATAACGAACAGAAGAAACTTTATTAATGCCCGAGGGTAGATTTCTGGTTGACGGTTCTTGATTAAAAACTTCAGCGGTATATTGGGTTTCTGTGCTTACATCATGGGTGATAGTTAAAGATAATGGGCGATAAGTACTTCCTTTTCCAATCGGAAATACCTTTTCAATGCTGGATGAGGATGCAAAAGTATGTATCATAGGACCGTCGACAAAGCTCGTTTTCACCACCTCCATTTACACTGCCTGATGATGAAATAATTAACGGATTAGATGAAGAACTGGTTACTTTACCGGTGGCTAAGGATATCGCGCCTAAAATCTCTACACTACAATCGAGTTGTACAGATCCTGCAGATTTATCTATGGTCATATTATTATAAGACTCATTCGAGGTATGGTCAATGGTCTGCGTATCCGTTCCATTAAAATATACCGTGCTACTCCCAGCGATAAACGTACCATTATTAATCCAATTTCCACTGATATATAACCGCATATCTTCGCTTATTGTAACTGTGTTTTCATTTGATATGTTCATGTTAACCTGAGCATGAAGAGTCGATAGTTCTACGAACAAAAATAATGTAAATATTAGAATTTTATGCAACGCTGATTGGGGTATACCCTCATCATTATTAGAAAATGCTTTTTTCTTATAATGCATTATTTTTACCTGTAATGTTGAGTTGTATAATAAAAATCATTTTATTATCTGATTCTGTCGTTTAGCATCGATTTTCTCGCGTTCTTTTTCAAATACCTCATCTTTTTGTCGGGCCTGCTCCATCTCTTGATCCATTCTTTGTCTTTCAAGTTCCCTCTGTTGGATTTCTTGATTCATTTTCTCAACATCCTGCTTCATTTCAACTCTCTCCTTTTCAAGTCTTTGTTCTTCCTCTTTGTGTTTTTGGGTTGACTCATAATTTATATTAACTGTTTCAGGAAGCCCAAATGCATTAGGATGCAAATATTTTCCACGATCATTTTCAGACTTTTCTACCTCAACCTTGATACGGTTTTTATTCGCATAGGCATCCTGTCGGATGCCAGTTACTTGCCAGGATACCTCCGTTCCCGGTTCTCCTCCGGCAAGCCTGAACCGATTGTTGTTTATTTTTTCGGCGATATGCAAATTCGGTGCTGGAGCACCTATGGCAGTGAGTTGATAACGGTAATCTTTATTAAGCGCATCAAACCATTCTGGCAGCTGCACTACAGCTGCACCACTAGCATCTAAAATTACATTTCCATTATACACGTTCATCATATCTGGAGATTCTACGAAGGAATGATATAAATATTTATTCTCCGGGTCAAGCGGGTGATCTATCTTGAATGAACCGCTACCTTTGCTAAGTGTTCCCGTAACATCAACATTTCCACCAAGGTAAGCTGCTCTACCTGTTCCATTAGTTGAAACATATAAAGCATCACTTGTACTCGATGTATTATCAATAGTAAATTTTCCTGCAATACCCGTACTATACATAATCTCCTTCAACTGAAATACCTGAACCTGAAGTTCCCCTTATTCCAGTCCCGGAGCCATGATAACCATAGACGCCAGTGGTACTCATAGCCAGGGCTCCATTTGAGCCCCCCGAATTATTTATTGCGTACACACCATAACTAGAGTTCCCTAGAAAAGCATAATTTCCACTACTGTGATAGCCTTGCACACCACGATAATTACTACTATAACCATATACTCCGTAGGAACTTGAACTGGATCCATAGATTCCTTGACTACTTGTACTATTCCCATATACACCAATTCCATTGTTACCACGGCCATAAACGCCCTCGCCATACCCACCTAAATAACCATAGTTCTGGCGGTTGGCTTGGAAACCATAAACTCCAGCAGATCCTGTTGATGTGCTCCTCCCATAAACACCAAAAGTATTTGAGCTCCTGCCATAAATGCCATAGTCTTGAAGCGCTATAACCATTGACACCGTAGGTGTTAGATGAATAGCCATAGACACCATTTCCATTAGATGAATACCCATAGATACCATAATACCCGGCAATTTGTGCGGTAGAACCAGAGAATGAATTATAGCCGCCAATAGCACTTCCGTTCATAGAACTGTTAGTCTCAGCAAAAAATGCGTAATCTGAATTATTGGTATTATCAATTCGAAGATATCCTGCTCGTGCAGTTCCAGTTTGAAGAACTTCTAGTTTATAGGACGGGATTGAAATACCAATACCCACATTTCCGGAAACTGTAGAGAAAATATTACTACCGGAAATCGTCCAGTCGCCATCACTGCCACTGCTTCCTGAGGTTAAAGAACTCCAGCTACTGCCATTATAACCCTCGAAATCTGTACCGGTCCAGCGGATTGTACCGGAATTGGCAGTCGATGTTGTACCGATTTTAATAGCACCGCTTACATCCAATATTTCTACTGGGACTACAGTGCCTATACCTATCTTTCCATCATTTTTCACATAAAACAACGAGGTCCCCCCACTATTAGTGAGATTATACGAAGACTGGCTAAAAAGAGATTGATTTGAAAGAATCAAAATAATAATAAACATATAGAACGAAAAGATTCCTTGACGGGAAACCATTGCATTTCTCCTATTCATTATCTGCCATAAGTGTTAAAATGATATATTCTATTGTATTTGGATTACTCTGAAGTAATGGTAAGATTTAATTATAGATATTGAATCTATTGCAGAAATGCAAGTATTTTATCGATTTGTTAGCGTTGTTTTTTGATATCTAACCTACAAGCTTAACGGATCTTGAGTCAGATATAAGTATATATGAATTTTTCGACTGAAAAAAGTCTTTTAAAATCAATTATAATATAAGAGAACTTTACGAATTTTTACAAGAAGGGAGTTAAAACAAATATCTGCAGTTTCTCACCCCGCTCAATATGAATAGCGAATAGTGTAAATTGCAATGGACCAATAAGAGGAGGATACATGAATTAAAATGCAAGAAGGGATAAGTGGAATTAGGAATTGGATATAGATTGGGTATTGAAATTTTGAGATTAGAATTTGTTTAGGATTTAGAAATTAGGATGTGAAATACAGCACGTATTAATCTATCAATCCACAATTCCAAATTCCTAATTACCAATCGAAATCTCATCCGGCAATTCATTCACATCATCATCCTGGTACGGAAAAAATTCTTTTAACTTCTCTCCGACCAGATAAATACCGCGGGAGATCCCTTGTTGAAATTCGTTTTTGGCAAAAAAACCACGCATTTCTTCTTTGGCTTCCTCCCAAAAATTGTCTGGGACGATCTCATTTATGCCTTTATCGCCAAAGATGGCAAATTTACGATCTTTTACTGCAAGATAGATAAGCGTGCCATTACGCAATTGGGTATCATGCATTTTTAGTTTAGCGAACATCTCAACAGCACGATCCAAAGGTTCTCCCTTACACCGGGATTCCATGTGCAATCGAATCTCACCGGAAGTGGCTAATTCCGCATCTTTTATCGATTGTATAATCTTATCTTTTTCTTCTTTATTGAAAAAATTGGCTACGCCCATATTGTTTTCCGTTTTTTAGTCAAATATTTATGGTGAAACGTCAAATGTGAAAATTGAACCGTTAAACGCAAGATGCGAGAAGCAAGACACGAGTTACGAGAGGCAAGTATCCTGTATTCAGAATCTAAAATCCGAATTCCGAGTTCCGAATTTAACTTACCAGCTTCCGCTGGCTCCACCTCCACCAGACATACCACCAAAACCACCACCAAAGCCACCACCGCCGCCGAATCCACCACCAGATCTTCCGCCGCCAAAACCGCCCCACATAATCGGACCCCCATAACCACTCGAACGACCCTTGGATCCGTAACTACTATAGCGTCGGCGTCCGAAGATACGCGAGAGTACCATGAAAATTATAAAGAGGGTGATATAGGTGCTGAACGGTGTTTTTTTGCGTTTCTGTCCTTTTTCCTCTATTGGGATCTGATATTTCCCCTCAGCAGCAGGAATGAGAACTTCAAGGGCCGATCTCAAACCAAGAAAATATTCTCCATTTCTGAAGAAGGGGGCCATATTATTGCGGATCACCGATCCGGACTGTGCATCCGTAATGACATCTTCTAAACCGTACCCAACCTCGATTCGCACTTCCCGGTCATCAATGAATAGCAGAACCAAAACGCCATTATCCTGATCCGCTAATCCCGGTCCCCATTTTTCATACAACTTCACAGCATAATCTTCCAGATAGGTGTTCTCAGGCATCTTCTGAAATATGGCAATGAATATCTGATTTGAGGAACGTTTTTCCAATCCGGAAAGCATACCATCCAACTCAGATTTCTGACCAGCAGATAATATCCCGGCATAATCATTTACCCAGGAATCTGGCTTCTCTGGCATTGCTTCTTGACTAAAAGAAAGCGAGGATATGATGCAAAGTAGAACGATTATATTTAAAAAAGATTTCATCACATACTCCAGTTTCTATATTAGTCAATAATTAATTTTTCGCAGCGATGTAACGCGGAGGCGATTTTATATTGATACTTAAAAAGAGGAAGAATATGATTTGCATTAATTCTTAACTCAAATATATCTAGTTGTCATTCAGTCCCGGAACGGGATCGCGCTTCGGGAAAGGAATCTTCCTACATAAGAGTTCGATCCTACACATTAGAAGATCCTTGCAGGATGACAAAATGGTTCTAATAATTTTTCGCTGCGTCGTCGCGTCGCTGTGTGAGACTAAAACTTAACTTCCGGCACTTTTTCCGCACCGGCATCGGATTTAAAATAAACCTTCTGCTGGAAGCCAAAGAATCCGGCAACAATATTGGCAGGAAAAACCCTAATATTGGTATTAAAGGCCTGCACCGCTTCGTTAAACCGGCCCCGTTCTACGGCAATACGATTCTCTGTACCTTCCAACTGAACCTGTAAATCAGCAAATCGTTGATCTGCTTTTAGCTCGGGATATCTCTCCACTACAACCATTAATCGTTGCAGGGCAGAAGTCAAAGCACCCTGGCTTTGTTGAAACTGAGCAAATGCTTCCGGATTATTTAACACTTCCGGGCCGATATTTACTTGCCCACCTACTTTTGAACGGGCCTGTACCACGGCTTCGAGCGTCTCTCTTTCATGGCTGGCATAGCCTTTTACCACTTCTACTAGATTAGGAATAAGATCAGCCCTGCGTTGGTAAACATTCTCAACCTGAGCCCATTTTTGGGTAACATTCTCTTCCATTGTAACCATACCATTGTAGGTACCCTTAACATAAGAGTATAAACTAATTCCGACGATGATGATAAGAACAACGCCAACAACGAGTGCAATAAGACAACCTTTTTTCATAATTGATTTCCCCTCCAATTTATAATAACTATCACAGGATTATTTGATTTAAGCAACGCATCACAAATATAGAAAATTTCTAATCAAGTAATTTAGAGATATATACAGATTAATTTAAAGAATATTCAATTTATTGTAAAATGTATACTATGACTAAGGTGTTTAAATAGAACACGGATGACGCGGATAACGCTGAACTCCGCAGATCTTTTATAATTTTTATCCACAAATCCATTCTAAAAAATAATAAACCAACATAGTCATATTGAACTTGTTTTCGGATCTCGAGCTGCCTGAAGTAAGATGCTCAACCAAGTTCAGTATGATGTTATCAGTGGTATAATACCCAGAAATATAAAATATTTATCCGCGGAGATCAGCGTTCTATTATCATTCTCCCAACCACTTTTTTAAATCCGGGTTTAATAAATCTTGAATTTCCGGTTGATTTAGGTTTTTATTGTTTACCAGAAGGACACCGGTATCCATCTTTTTATTCACTTTTTTACCTTTAAGACTTTCAACGATTGTTTTTACCCCAAAATACCCCATCTTAAATGGATTCTGAACAACCAGCCCCTGAATCTCATCATTTTGTAAACCTTCAATAATCGGTCCGGAACTATCGAATCCAATGAATTGAATTTTCTTTGTCATCCGTTTCCTTCTTAAAGCCTGTAACATGCCATAGGTGGTCGCCTCATTTGGGCAAAATACACCGTCTATGGTTAACTCTCCAGAGGCATCGGTAAAGCGTAGTAATATATTTTCTGAAGATTGTTGGGCAAGGGTTTTTGTCACCCCCACATACTGATCATTCATAACCACTTCAATGTCTGAATTCTCTGTGACCGCTTCAACAAATCCATTCGCACGGGCCTGAGTACTACCGGCACCTTCCGATTCACGTAATACGATAACTTTCCCTTTTCCCCCTAGCAATTTAGATAATTCGCGTCCGGCAATTCGCCCGCCCTCTCTGTTGTCCGTCGCAATATAACTGGTGTAAACATCCTCAGAATCTCTTAGATCTGAATCGATGATGACAACAGGAACGCCGCGATCAACTGCTGAGCGAACGGGGCGCCGCAGCGCCATGTTGTCAATAGGTGCCAGCACAATGCCAGATACCTGTTTCATAACCTGGTTATCGATTAGAGCTATTTGCTGTTGTCGATCATCTTCTTTCTCCGGGCCAACCCAGCTAATCTCTACACCTAGCTCATTGCCAGCTTTTAAGGCACCGGCATGTATTGATTGCCAGAAGATGTGGGTTGAACCTTTAGGAATGACAGAAATGACGATATTATTCTCAGAATTCTGGTTGCAAGCATTAAATAGAGATAAAAATAGAATGGATAAAAGCATAATCGCCCAAAATTTCATATCACACTCCTGATAATTGTCACGCGTTTAAGAGAAACTATTCAAATATAACTAGATGTATAAAATATCTTTAATTTGTCTTTTTATTCATTGCAGAAATGTAGCGTTCGCAGATCCCCGCAGAGATTACTCCTCATCCTTTTGAGATTTTTTTAATAATAGGGGTATCCTGTTTTCTGTATAACTATTTTGATCATTTGAGTATCACCTCAATTTACCCTAAAAATATTTAACTGCCAAAGTTTATCTATGTCGCCTGTAACAGGCCTTGATACCAATGATTTCACTACCGTATATTCAATTTGTAAAAATCATTATTTTTTTTCTGTTTTATTATCATTTTATTTTTATTATTTTTGGCAGGATTAATTGATTCCGACTTTCACGTTTTAAATGATACCTGTCATCCACTTACTTATTCACCAATTTAAATAGAAGCCAATATGAGCATTTATCTGGGTCTCGATATCGGATCTGTCAGCATCAATATCGCCCTGCTGGGAGATATCTCCTCAAGGGATGTGTTGTCTACCGCATCCACATCAGGAGATTTTTTTCTCGAAAGTGAAGTGAAGGAGATCGAGATAAATGGAAGACATCTGCCTTTTTTACTTAGCCGTTATATGTATATTAAGGGTGATCCGATTCAAAAAACCCATCAACTTTTAGATTCAATTTTAAATCTTATTCCCAATGATCAAATTGCCGGAATGCGCGTATGTGGGTCTGGTGCAACTCTGGTTAGCCAATTATTACATATCAATGTGGACAATGAATTTAGAGCATTGGCTCGTGGTGCTTCAGCCTTGTATCCCGGATTTCCGACTGTATTTGAGATGGGCGGACAATCATCTAAATACATCTCGGTAGGCTCCGGTGAGGAGGGGGGCCATCCAGGTATTGTCGATTATGAAAAAAGTGGGGATTGCGCGGCAGGAACTGGTTCATTTTTAGATCAACAAGCGGTGCGGTTAAAATATAAGGTTGATGAGATTGGGGAGATTGTTACAAGAGCTGAAAAGAGTGCGAAAATCGCAGGCCGGTGTTCTGTATTTGCCAAATCGGATATGATTCATGCTCAACAAAAAGGCTATAAACCGGAAGAGATCTTAAAAGGATTATGTGAAGCTGTTGCCAGGAATTTTAAAAGCAGTATCATTAAAAGTAAAAGAATTAAAACACCGGTTCTTTTTGTTGGGGGTGTGGCTAAAAATAGGGGGTCAGTGAGGCCATTCGGGATGTATTTAATCTAGGCGAAGACGGGTTGCATGTGCCGCCACATTATGCCTGGCTACCTGCAATTGGTGCGGCGGTGGCTGAAATGGAAGTTAAACAGAATGCAGGTATCCCTGATCTGAATCGTCTCCGGTCATCATCAGAGCAATCCAGTCACTCTACCTCATCCAAGCCATTGTCAATGGATAAGGTTGTTCTGTTTCGTGACTGGGAAAATAGATAATGACATAACCACAACAAAGCTAAGGTCTTGTTTTCTTGGGGTTGATGTAGGATCGGTGAGTACCAATGTGGTGCTCTTAGATGAAAATGGTCAAATGGTTAAAGAAATATACACACGAACAGAAGGGCGTCCAATAGAAGTCGTTGACAGATGTCTCCATGAAATTAGCAAAGAATTGGGCACAACTGTTAAGATTCAGGGTGTTGGGACGACGGGTTCGGGGCGCGAGCTAATCGGGGAATTAATTGGATCTGATACCATAAAGGATGAAATAACCGCGCATAAAACCGGTGCCGAATTTATTGCTAAAACGTTATTAAATACACAACCGGATACGATTTTTGAGATTGGAGGGCAGGACTCCAAATATATTAGTATTGAAAACGGCGTGGTGGTTGATTTTGCAATGAATGAGGCCTGCGCAGCAGGTACCGGTTCATTTTTGGAAGAGCGGGCTGAAGAGCTGGACATCTCAATAAAAGGTGAATTTGCAGATCTTGCTTTATCGTCTGATTCACCATTGAAATTAGGGGAGCGGTGCACAGTTTTCATGCAGCAGGATGTCTCCACCCAACAACAAAGGGGAGCAAAAAAAGAGGACATTACAGCAGGCCTGGCCTATTCAATTGTATATAATTACCTCAATCGGGTTGTGGGTCGTCGAAAAATTGGGGATGTTATTTTTTTTCAGGGAGGGACAGCCTATAATGATGCTATTGCCAGTGCTTTTTCTATGGTCCTTGGAAAAGAGATCATTGTTCCCCCCTATAATGGTGTGGTCGGGGCTGTCGGGGCAGCCCTTCTTGCCCGCGAAAAAATGTTGGAGACACAACTAAAACTACAAAGTTCAGAGGTTTTAATATTGACAATATTGATTATACCTTGCGCGAATTTACCTGTAAAGCCTGTTCAAATTTTTGTCATATGCAGGAATTTACTGTTGAGGAAGAAAAAACGTATTGGGGAGACCAGTGTTCGGATAAATTCCGGCGGCGACAATTGGTTGATAAAAAGCCTGTTATTGAAGATCTGTTAAATTTTAAGCGAAATTTGTTTTTTATAAGATCATGAAGAAAATCCAGAGGCGAAGGCGAGAATTGGTCTGCCCAGGGGAATGTATATTTATGAGCATCTGCCTTTATGGCGAAGTTTTTTTACAACAATTGGGTTATCGGTTAATTCTCTCTGATGAAAGTAATGGCAGGATGGTTCGAGAAGGCAGTGAAAATGCGGTTGCCGAACCTTGTTTGCCTATCCAGGTTTACCATGGTCATGTCCAGCAACTGGCAGAAAAGAATGTGGATTGGATTTTTATCCCAAATATGATAAATGCAGCAACAAATTACATGGAAGTTAACAGTTATTATTGTCCCTGGGGACAGACCTTACCCTTTGTGGTGAAAAATGCTTCGGCACTGTCATCCATAAGTGAAAAAATTTTGCATCCATCGCTCCGATTCAGAGATGGAATTAAGTCGGTTGCATCATCATTATATGAATCTTTAAATAAACTTGGTGAGACAAAAAAAGGTATTGTGCAAGCTTTGGAAGAGTCGTATAATGAACAGGAAAAGGTGAATAATAATCTATTAGCAGCTGGATCCCGGGCATTGCAGGATCTGGATTTAAGCGATAGAATAGGAATAATTCTAGTCGGAAGGACCTATAATATTTATGATAGGGGAATGACTTTGGATATCGGTAATAAATTACGGGATTATTATGGTGTCAATGTCATACCTATGGATTTCTTACCATTAGATACGATTGATGTGTCGGATGTAAACCAAAATATGTATTGGAATTATGGTAGAAAAATTATTGCGGCGGCCAGGTTTATTGAAAACCGGGATAATCTACATTTGATCTATCTGACCAATTTTAAATGCGGGCCGGATTCTTATATTAAACATTTTATTACCCAGGCATCTGGGAAACCTTTTCTGACACTACAATTTGACGGGCATAGCAATGATGCCGGATATATAACCCGCTGTGAGGCCTATCTGGACAGTAAAGGCGCGCTCTGACCTCGCTACTCGGATCTTGTGATCTCAGTGCTTGGCTCCATATCTACGATACACGATTGGGATACAATAAATAATTTTGGATTTTGGATTTGGTTTGACATTGGGATTTTGTCATATGAAATTTTGTGGGGGTCAGATATGCGATAAGAGGGTTGTTCCCGATGTACTGGCAGTTTAGAAGTGCTTGATCAGTAGCTTGAATTTAAAAGTACTTTTGCGGTTGATAATTCGCCGTTGACTATTGGATATTGAGTATGACGTATAGATAAATATCCAATATCCATCAGAGAATATCCAATTAGCAAGTCCATTATCAAACACCGAGAATCGAGTACCCAGTACCCAGTCACGAATCCAATTTTCAATCTTCATTTTTCAATTGTAAGCCGTCTGGCTTCTAACATTTCACATTTCACTTTTGACGTTTCACATTTGACATTTGACATGAAAAACTACACAAACAAAAAGACGCTCGTAGGAAGAAAGTTATGGGTTCCACGCCTAAGTATTGACGGGGCAAGTTTTTTTGCCGCCGCTTATCGCGCTTTGGGTATTGATGCTGAGTTGGTGCCGGAATCGGATTCTTATAGCAATGATTTAGCACGTCAATATACCATAGGCGAAGAATGCTATCCGCAGATTATTACTCTGGGTAGTTTCCTTAAGGTATTCGAGAATGATGAGTTTAATCCGACCCGGACGGCTTTAATGATGCCGACAACGGACGGACCTTGTCGTTTTGGGCAATATATGCCTTTGATTGAAAAGGTTTTGGTGGATAAAGGTCTGGAGGAGGTGATGGTTGTTTCTCCCTCCAGCAGCCAGGGTTATGATGACATTGGCTTTGATGCGGATAATTTATATAGATTACTTTGGTGGGCAGTGGTGTGTGGAGATATCGTGCGCAAATTACTCTTACAGACCCGTCCCTATGAGATGCATACGGGTGATACAGATCAGATCCACAAACGAGCTGTAGAACAGATTTGTTCTGTCATGGAAAAACAGAACCAGAGTCTCAAAGAAAAGTTTGCCCAACTGGTAGAATCAATTGTTAAGATTAGAGATGATTTTTTGGGAATTGATGTCAACTATTGTCAAACAAAACCCCTGATCGGAGTAGTGGGCGAGATCTATTGCCGTTTTGATGGGGTAGCCAATGCAGAATTAATCCGGCGAATTGAAAAGTTTGGTGGGGAGGCCTGGTTGTCTTCTGTAGCAGAATGGGTCTGGTATTCAAATTTTTATCAGCAGCATGAACTAAAGGTATTAGGGAAAAATGTATCGCTTGAGATGCTGGGAACCGTGATCCGTAATAAATTCCAACTTAATGATGAACACAAATTGCATGCACCCTGTCGGGATCGTTTTATGGGTTATGAAGAGCCAGAGGAAATAAAATTGTTATTGAATCTGGCAGAACCTTATCTACCCTATCAAGGAGTCGTTGGAGAAATGGTCCTTAATATCGGCGGTTCGATCTATATGCACAGTAAAGGTGTTGATGGTATTGTCGATATTAGCCCTTTTTCCTGCATGAATGGCATCGTCAGTGAGGCCATCTATCCTGCTGTGAGTAAAGACCATGAAAATATGCCTATCAGGATTTTTTACTTTGATGAAACGGAATCTGACGATGATCGTGATGTGGAAATTTTTATAGATTTGGCCAGGACCTATCAGTCAAAGAAGACAAGAAAGCGGGTTTTTCCGTCACATTTTGGTAGTGGGTGAAATTAATTTCATCATGCAGAGTAACTGACTCATTTCACAAAACCTATGGGAGGGTGTATGAACTGGAAGAAGTTGTTGATTGCTTTTATCGTTATTTATGTCGTCGGTGGTCTTCTAAGCTTTGTTATTCATGGGATAATTCTCATGGAAACCTACCAGGCTTTATCCGATGTCTGGCGTCCAGACATGGATCGCCTGATGTGGATTCAGTGGATCACGGGTGCATTTTTTTGCTTTTTCTTTGTTTTTGTTTTTGCCAAGGGCTATGAGAATAAGGGGATCATGGAGGGGCTTCGCTATGGTGTTGTCATCTGGGCTTTTTTTACTATTCCAAGTGTCTATGGACAGTACATGGTTTATCCCTTAACCTATGGTCTGATAATGAAATGGCTCATTTTTGAACTCATAAGTCTGGTTATTTATGGTGCTATCGTGGCGGTTATTTATAAACCATTGAAAGCAGAAAAGAAAGCCGGTTGATCTAAAAATAAAAATTAAAGGTATATATCTGGATTTCGGATATCTGGTTTTTGGATACTAAACTTTAGAAACGGCGTGATTAATCGCGCCGTTTCTATTTTGCACAACGCATTAGTTTATACTAAGAGTCAGCACCTAACAAATTTCCTGAAATTTATTCTTTCTCTCTTTGTTGAACTTTAAGACTCCTCAGACGATTCAGCATAAAAGCAAATTCATATTTTCTGAATAGGGCAAAATTGGGAGAAATCTTGTTTGATATAATATCCAGACCTTTCCCTTCGATATCTCTCATCACTTTCTCAACAATCTCATTTAATGTTGTTGTTTCGTCCATATATTTCTTTGCATATTCAAGCGCGAAGCCGATGGCCTTGGTCTGCGATAGTTCAATTAACTGTTCCAGATCTGTTAGATCGATTTTATATTTGCCAAAATTTAACTGGTGAGTATCCGTACTATAAATACCTTTTTTACCGTATTGATTTAGGGGGTCGATACTGCCAGCTATGGGAATGCGTGCACTCATTTGAAAAGTTTCGCTAGTGTTCTCATATTCTCTTTTGGTTGTAACTTGCTTAGCAATCGCTTTGGCATTAGCTGTGACATCGAGGGGCGTATAGGTGTTCATCTGGATAACGTGATCTGCTACATCAAAATAGTCACCGGCACCTCCCAGAACTAATATAGTGGAAACACCCATTTCTTGATATAATTGTCTCACACGATCAATAAATGTGGTGATCGGTTCATCACTTTTGCTGACCAATTGTTGCATTTTTTCATCCCGGATCATAAAATTTGTTGCACAAGTATCCTCATCCATTAAAAGCACTTTTGCACCGAGTTCAATGGCTTCAATAATTCCAGCTGCTTGTGATGTGCTGCCACTGGCGTTTTCTGTTGAAAACTTCGTGGTATCTTTTCCAAAAGGCAGATTATTGACAAAGGAAGAGATATTTGTTTGTTCAATATAGCGCCCGCTATAAGCCCTGATCTTTACCGAATCTGGATGAGATACACATTTTTCCCGCCCGTCTCCGGGAATGTGATTATAAATACCCTGCTCAATTGCATTGAGGAGGGTAGATTTTCCATGATACCCGCCACCAACAATTAATGTGACACCTATGGGAATTCCTAATCCAAAGACTGAACCTCCATTTGGAAGATCGAGTTTGATCTTGAGTGATTCCGGAGCTTTAAATTGAATAGCATTTGCATCCTCCAGTGGTTTTTCGCTGGAGCCACTCTCCCTGGGCAGTAAAGATCCATTTGAAATAAATGCGATGAGGCCTCTCGTATCCAATTGGTTTCTCAAATATTCAGCTTCTTCAGCTATGTGAATATGTTGGCACAATTCTTCCTCAACAACATGATCTTTAAACACAGAATTAGTCACAACCTCTGGAAGTTCATTAAAAATCATATCGGCTGCCAGGTTTGCATTTATTTTTCGACCAGCTGCAGGAAGACCTATAAAACATCTCAGTTCTATGGTACTAGTGTCAATGACAACACAACTTCTCTCTAATATTGCCTGACCGGGCTGGTTAATTGTAATTGTACCAGAGTATCCTGTACCTCGTCCTGTTTTAGAAATTTTCGATGCCGCTTCAAAAAATCGGCGGGCCAGAAAATCACGGGACGTGATTTCTTGAATTTTTGTGTTTATTCTCACAGGAATTATTTTTTGATCATCGCGCCCAAAAATAATCCGATATATACCGGTATGTGGTGGGGCATAGGGATCTTTGGGTATCTGCTCAAATATTATTTTATAATCATGAAAATCATATTCACCTAGCAAAGCCTGATAGGCACCATAATCCTTTTGATCAATTGACGCGATTTTACTTCTTAAAACATTAGAAGGTAGCATGATAATCTCACTTGTCAATTTATATTAGAATTGAAAACCCCTGTTACTTGCAAAATCATAAAGAAGCAAAAATAACACAGCATAGTGTAAAACGCAGAGCGATTTGTCCCCCGGGCCAATTACTAGGTGTCATCATAGAAGTGATTGATGTTTATTTGGAAATTTGAGCGCACTAATACAATATACTAGGAAGAATTTGCTCAGAAAAGAACAAAATTTATTTTCTTAAAGAACTCCTCATATCCTAGATAATTTAGACGTCCTTCAAAGGGGAGGGTAAGATTATTACCAGCTGCCTTCTGAATCCCTTGCATCTGTATTAACTAACCTAACCGGTTTTGATGATTTTTTGAGAGAGATTGCATACATATCAATGTCCTTTTGGTTGCTGATATTATTCTGAACCGAATAAATCAGCCAATGACTATCGGGGGACCAACGTGGGTACCAGTTGAGTACCATCCCTAGTATACCCTAGTATAACCTGATGGTTTGAACCATCTGAATTACATACTACTAATGCTGATGTGGAATCATTCAGGGAATAGAATGCAATTTTGTTTCCATCACTGAAGATGTAAATGTTTCAAGGATATTATAATTACTATCAATTCCACAGCGACCAGGCGCAATTTCATTGACTCACTACACATGATCTTATATATTCTATTATTTACTTGAATTGTGGATGTAGAAAATAATATGAATTATTTAATGAGGAAAATCATGATAACCCGTAGAAATTTTAATCGAATGGTAGGTTCTTCTTTTGTGAGTTCGTTACTTTTGCCCGCCGTATCTCTTCCGCAAGGAGACACGACGGGTATTAAAGTGGGTCAAATCGGAACAGGGCATTCTCATGCTGATGGTAAAATGGAAACATTGAGGAGATTATCTGATATCTTTGAGGTTGTTGGGATAGCAGAACCAAATGAATCCCTCTGGGAATTGAAAAAAGATGATCACATCTACCAGGGCTTACGCTTACTCTCGGTAGAAGAATTGCTGAAGGTGAAAGGTCTGCAAGTGATATTGGTAGAAACCGATCTCCCTGATCTTCTGTCAAATGCAGAATTTTGCCTAAATGCTGGATTGCCAATTCATTTGGACAAACCGGCAGGGAAAGATATTAAGCATTTTAATAAAATCTTGTCTCTCGCTCAAAGCAAAAATCTTATAGTACAGATGGGGTATATGTTTCGGTATAATCCTGCTTTCCAGTTCTGTCTTGAGGCTGTTCGTAAGGGCTGGTTAGGTGATATATTTGAAATTGACGGTGTTATCAGTAAATCAATCTCCGCTCAAAAACGAGTTCCACTTGTGGATATTTATCAGGGCTCGATGATGCTCCTTGGTTGTCATTTGATTGATATGGTTATTGCCATATTAGGCGAACCGCAAAAGGTTTCCGGTTTCAGGCGAAGGACGTTAGAACATCAGGATGACCTGAGTGATAATGAATTGGCTGTTCTTGAATACCCTAATGCTACAGCCACGATTCGAAGTGCATTGGTAGAAGTGGAGGGGTGGGAGCGACGGCAATTTGTAGTCTGTGGCACCAAAGGGACGATCGAGATTAAGCCACTTGAACCACCCTTTGTTCGTCTGGCTTTGGAGAAACCTGTCGATAAATTCGTGGAAGGATATCAGGTAGTAGAGATGCCTCCGGAAAAAGAGCGGTATGATGACCAGCTTCTACAATTTGCCCGTATGGTAAAGGGACAAGTGGAACCTGACTATTCCTATCAGCACGATCTGGCTGTTCAAAAAGCAGTCCTTGAGGCAGCAGGGTTAATGGGGTGATGGGAGATACCGGATGTGGGATATGAGATATAAGATACCAGATTTGGGATTGGGAATTAGGAATTTGGACATTAATTGACATTGGGAATTGGTCTTTTACTCCCATTTATAATAATAAAGTGTGCTGGCTGAAAATAAGGTTAGCATGCTGAAAAGATAATAGGGAAACCAATATAATTGGGCGAATTGTCCAAAGAATAAAAATAATATTGTAACCGGAACTGATAAAATGAGGGTTGTCAGGGCAGATTTTAATAGATCCTTTAGCTGTTTCTCATCGTACCAATCTTCAAACTTTTCTCTCGACTTCATTGCTAACCAATAGGATATGATGATGAGATAGGGTAACAGGTAGAGAAAATAAAAAGGGAGGTAGATCCAGAGTCGATCCAGACTAACATGCCTTAATATTAAACTGAAAGTATGAAGCAAACCCATGATTCCTGATATAATTCCCATGTACTGAGCTAAAGTAAATATTGTCTGGTCTTTAATTCGTAGTTTTGTATTAGTCTCCTGAGGACTGATTATTGTCTTTAATATGAGAACGAACATCATTATATAGAAGAGGATATTGGTAATCAGCAAAACGTGGAGTATGATTATTTCGCCTCTGATTTCCCATCCAAGAGCATATTCGCGCGCAACTTCATCAAAAAGAACCTTTTCACCACCAGTGGCAAATAATGATATGATTCCAATAATAAGCGTTAAATTTCTGAGTAGATGAAATTTCTTCTCCCTACGAAAATGATCAATGATATAAAAAATGGCTAGAATATGAAATAGTAAAATAAACAGATAACCAGCCCAAGCTAAAAAATCGGGGTTTGATTTATCTGTAATATCCATGAAATCAAAATTCAATTTAAATATAATGTATATGGATGAATTAAAAGCGATAAAACCTAAGAGTAATAAAATCATGTTTTTTGATTTTAAATTTTTCATATTTTTCTCCAAATATTAACGCCACTCTTCCTCTTCCTCAATGAGGTAGAATAGTTCTTCAACGGATTTATCAAAGACTTTTGCTAATCTTAAAGCAAGATAAGTCGATGGGATAAACTTCCCCTTTTCAATGGAATAAATTGTTTGCCGTGTAACTCCTGAGGCCATGGCGAGACGTTCCTGTGACATACTATCCTTGTCAAAACGACATCGCTTTAAATTATTTCCCAGTTTCATTGATTTACCTTTTTAGAAAGAAGGGTACTGTTATATATATTCAGTTAGAATATAATTAAATACAACATGGTTCTTCAAGAATACAAGTTTTTTTTTAATGCAGAGAAACGCAGAGCGCGCCGAGTTTCTTATTAATTCTTTTAGAGTCTTAAGAACCCGGATTCCTTTCACCTATCGCATTCTTCTATACTATTAAATCCAAGCCTAGGTTTGTACTGAGTTTAAAAGCCTATAAATGTATTTATAATATACAGTATGGATTACATAATGTAAAGTATAATTTGCAAAATTATATGCATACTTTACATGCATGTTTTCCTTATTTGAATAGATGATTATATTTTTTATATTAGAAAAAAGAAATAATCATCAGATGAGATCAAGTCTTCAACATATCTTACCACTTATTTTATTTACCGTTGCAAGCATTTATACTGTACCTGTATCTGCTAGTGCCCGGGGATATATTCCTACGGATAATAAACAGAATTTTCTCAAAAACACATACACGTACAAAACCAATGGTCAATGCCAGATGAAAGCGGATGTTTACCGGTTTCCAGATGATACTATTCGACCGGCAATCATCTGGATTCATGGTGGGGCCTTGATTTTTGGCAGCCGGATGTGGATGAAAGAAGAACAGGTTGTTTTTTACCTGCAGGCAGGATATACTGTCATCTCTATTGATTACCGTCTGGCCCCAGAGACTAAATTGCCGCAGATAATTGAGGATCTTCAGGACGCCTATTCCTGGGTAAGAAAAGAAGGTCAGGTCTTGTCCGCTGTAGGAGATTCGGTTATCTCCGCAACACCTGATGAAGCGACCTGGAAAAACCGCTTTAATTTATTTTATATCTATTGTCGTCAGCAAGGATTATGGCCTATAAAAGTTACTGGTCAGGATTCAGGATAACTCAAACATTAAAATCTTAATATTATGAATAGTTTTGAGCGATACAAAGCCACATTAGAAGGGCAACCGGTAGATTTTCTCCCCAGAACACCTATTCTAATGCAATATGCCGCAGAATACATTGGTTCTGACTATGCCGCCTTTGCCTCCGATTACCGGGTTCTGGTTGAGGCAAACCGTAAATGTGCGGTTGATTTTGGAATTGATCAACTCAGTTGTATCTCGGATCCCTATCGTGAGACACAGGGATTTGGATCAGAGATTACCTATATAAAAGATGGTCCGCCACGAAGCACCCATCCTTTGGAAAAGTCCAAAGAATTGTCAATATTGGAGAATCCAGATCCCTATAACGCTGATCGAATGTTTGATAGAATTAAAGCGGTGCAGACATATGATAAAGATTTTAGGAAACATTATTCAATTCTAGGATGGGTTGAAGGGCCGGCAGCGGAAGCAGCAGATTTACGTGGTGTGATAACATTTTTGATGGATTTGATTGAAGATCAGGTATTCGCCAATGAATTGATGGATCGATGCCTGGAAGTCGCCATCGATTTTGCCATCACACAAATAAAGGCTGGAGCAGATACCATCGGTATTGGTGATGCTATTGCCAGTCAGGTCTCTCCTGATATATACGAATCGTTAATCCAGCCACGGGAAAAGCGTCTGGTGGAGGCAATTAAAAAGGAAGGCGCCTGGGCAAAATTACATATTTGTGGAGATACGACACATCTGTTACCCGGTATTTCAGACTTGGGTGTAGATGTTTTGGATGTGGATCATATGGTTGATATTTACAAAGTACGCGAGAGTGTCGGAAATAACGTCGTGATAGCGGGAAATCTGGATCCAGTTTCGGAGATAAAAAATGGTAATCCGGAATCAATCAGATTATCCATTGATACTATATATAAAAAGGTGGGAAACCCATATATGGTAAATGCGGGATGCGAGATTCCATCGGGAACACCGGTGGAGAATCTTAAGGCATTGTGTAAAGAGGTGCCTTTTAAAATATAACACTGTCTAAGCAATGCGCGAGACGCATAGAGCATAGCAAATATAACTCAAGCGCTATACGCTCTGCTCCATGCACTATGCATGATAAGACAGAAAAAAAGTACATTTAAATTTTAAAAATAAATTTACCTATTTCTATTGTCAGGAGATCCGGATGAAAAATCAGAAAAAAAAGAATGAGATAAGCAGACGTGATTTTATGCTAACTACCGGTACGGCAGCTGTTTTCAGCATCATACCGGCACATGTGTTAGGAAGATCAAAGGGTCCTGCGCCAAGTGATAAACTTAATATTGCCGGAATCGGTGTGGGGGGGCAGGGCGGAGGTAACCTGAAAAATGTTGGCGATGAGAATGTTGTCGCTTTATGTGATGTGGATTTTTCCTATGCCGCAAAAACAGTTCAACGCTATCCAAAAGCAAAACTATATGCAGATTACCGGGAAATGCTTGAGAAGCAAAAAGACATTGATGCTGTGATTATTGCCACTCCGGATCACACCCATGCCGTCATTGCCCTGGCTGCGATAAAGGCAGGTAAGCATGTTTATTGTCAAAAACCGCTTACACATGATATTTATGAATCCCGTGTTTTGGCAGAGGCAGCCAGTAAATCAGATGTTACAACTGTAATGGGTATACAAGGCCATTCAGGGGAAGGGATTCGTATAATTTGTGAATGGATCTGGGATGGTGCTATTGGTGAGATCCGGGAAGTGGATGCCTGGTGTAGCCTCTCTTATTATCCCTGGGGACATGCTTCCTGGAGTTCACAATGGGACGATTTACCAAAAGATAGAATGGAAAAACCCGAGCAACTAAATTGGGATCTGTGGATTGGGCCAGCTCCATTTCGGCCTTATCACCGTGCTTACCATCAACGGACCTGGCGGTGCTGGTGGGATTTTGGCTGTGGTATGATGGGAGATCGTGGCGCACATACACTGGACTCGGTTTTTAAATCACTGAAATTTGACTATGCTTCAACGGTTTATGCCTCTGTATTAGGTGGGAATGCTCAAACCCATCCCCTTGCTGCATCGGTAACCTATACATTTCCAGAGCGGGGATCTTTGCCACCGGTGAAATTAAATTGGTATGAAGGTTTGGAGCCACCGTGGCCAAATGGTTTAGAAGCAGGAAGAAGGCTCCCTGAGGAAGGTGGGATTATCTTTAAGGGAGATAAGGGTTTTATCATGGCTGGGGTATATGGCGAAAGTCCCAGAATATTTCCGGAATCGGCGATGAAGGCATATGGGGGAACTGAAAAAGTTCTACCCCGTGTGGAGGGTACGCATGAAGCGGATTGGGCACGGCATTGTAAATCAGGCACAAAGCCCGAAGCAAAATTTGAATATTCCGGACCTCTTACGGAGATGACATTGCTCGGAAATATAGCTAAACGCTTCCCGGGCAATTTGCTTGATTGGGACGGACCAAATATGAAGGTAAAAAACCTGCCCGAGGCAAATGATTGGGTAAAAAGACCCTATCGTGAAGGATGGGAATTAAAATAAATCAAAAATTCTCATGCCAGAGCACTTTCTTCCCCTGAATCACGAATAAACATGCAGGATGATTTGGTCAATTCAGGTGCTTCACGCGCAAAGTTAAGGTCAATTTTATCCGCTAAGCCAAAAATATTAATATCAGCGGCTGGGGCAGATTTTAAACATTCCTTAAATGACCCTACCAGCACATGGAATTCCGCTTGTGAAGGTAATCTGGCCCGGTCACTTAGTCGCTCCAGAAAACCATAAAGCCTTCGTTTATCTTCTTTGTTTGACGTTGATGTAATTAAATTTAACTGGCCACCCCAGTTTGATTGCAACTGCAGGGCCACCAACATTCCCAAATGCCAGTTCGGGCTCTTATCTCTTAACCAGAAGTTAACCTCTTTTTGCATCCCAAACGCAATACGCGGATGTTGACGCAATAAAATCGAACCAAGATTATGGCGGGTAGCCTGCATGATAAGATCTTTGATTGTCGGATCTTTACGTTTGTCCGAACCTAAGGTAAGAAAGAGTGTATTTGGTCTTAATGCACCGCCTTTAAGTGTCTGGATGACTAATTTTGCCCCATGTAAGAAATTTTCATCTTCGATGACCGTCGAATTTACGAGAATGCCCTGTTTGTCCAAAGGAGCAAGCAGATCGACAAGACTCTTTTCAAGTTCCTCAGTATCTTTATCCTTGACGGTAAAGGCAAAAATGCTGCCCAGAGGAAAGGTTATATTGCTGATAAAGTGAAGAGATCCTGCCCATAAATCTGGATTGTCAACAGGAATCAGGAGATCTGGTTTCCAGGTTACCTGATGCCGTGGAAACCGTGCTGCAAGACGCGAGGCACGTTCTGCAAGAACAAGAAACATACCACCACGAATATCGCCTGTTTGAGTCCTCAACCCACGACGGCCAAGCCAAATATAGATAACAATTATCGTTATAATGGCAACCAGGCTGAATACGGGATTTATCAGGATCATGATTAATGCACATCCTATGGCGCCGGCAAAAGAAACAAATCGTGGGATTTTAAAAGAAGGTCGAAAACTGATAATCCGCATACTCTGTTGAACAAAAACGACCAGATTGAGCATCCCATAGGTGATCAGAAAAAACATGGTGATTAATGATGCTAACGCATTCAGATTTCCAAATACTAATGCTACAGCAACAATGGAACCAGTGAACACAATGGCATTTCGGGGCTCATTGGCTTCTGTCTTGAGTGCAAAAAATTTGTGAGAAGGAATGGTTTTTTGTTCAGCCAGGGCCTGTAAGATCCTTGGCGCTCCAATCATTGTTGTTAATGCAGAAGAAAATGTAGCAGCTAATATTCCCATGATAACCATTGGACCCCAAAGGGCGTAATCAACCATCACCATCTGATTTGTGCGTAGTTCTGATGCGGGGATGATTTTGGATGCTATAAAGGCTAAACCTATATAAATTACCAGGGTGACGCCGATTGCCATAAGTGTGCCCAGGGGAATGGATTTTCTGGGATCTTTAAGATCACCGGATAAATTAGCCCCGGCCATGATCCCGGTAACCGCAGGAAAAAATATGGCGAATACGACCCAGAAACCGGCATCTTCAAAATTACCCACCAATGTTAAGTTCTCTGATATTTGAGCTGGAGACAAGAAGAAGAAAATTATGGAAAGAGCGATAATTACAATGATTACATATTGAATCTTAATTGCAAAATGAGCACTCGTATAGGAAATGATTAAAAGCACGATCCAAACTAACCCCGAAACCAGGGCGGGGGTATGATCTGGAAATATTAACAGCCAGCCTTCAGTAAATCCAACAATATATAAAGCAGCAGATAAAGTCTGCGATATATAAAAGGGTATACCAATACTGCCCCCGGCTTCAAGACCCAGAGATTTTGATATGATAGAATAGGCCCCACCTGCTCCGATTTTGATGTTCGTTGTGATGGAGGACATGGAGAGGGCCGTACAGATGGTGATAGATTTTGCTAATAGGATGATGAGAACAGCTCCGAGAAATCCGGCATTTCCAACTACCCATCCAAGCCGAAGATACATGATAACGCCCAGAATGGTCAAAACATCCGGGGTGAACACACCGCCAAAGGTTCCGAGTTTTGATTTGTTTGCTTCGCCAGGATTCTTAAACGGTGGTTTTTGCAACCTTTCTTCAATAAAACCGGATATCGTATTCTTTAAGGATAACAAATTTACCTCACTTCTGGTTGGATGTGAGCATAATTAAAGGAAACAGAGGGAATGCATCAAGAAAAATATCGATCTTTATTGATTTTTCTTCATAACCTAAATAATCATCGATGGCTAAGGGTATCCAGATTCTGTAGAAAAATTAATCTGTAACTGGTCACCCTGAACATTTTGTTCTATATTTCTTTGCTTAATATTACTTTTATATATGCTTTTAATTGAAATCTTTGTAATTTCATCAGAAAGATAAAGGATTGTATCTTGCCAGGGTAATAATTGTCAACATCTAATGGACAATATAATGCAGCCGAACGTGGGAATTCTCTTCAATAAAATGTAATTTGTGAATGTGCATGGTCATAAAAGTTATATGTTAATCTGTTGTCTTAATAATGATCCGATATACATAAAAAATTGTAATGGCAAGTAATAAATATAAATATTACGAAGATTACGTGCCTGACAATTACTAAAAAGGAGGCAAAGATGGTTGAAAAAAAACAATCTGCAAAAAAAAGTGCAGCGGCGCCGACTAAAAAGTCTGTACCAAAGCCGAAAATAACTGTTGCAAAAAAAACTACAACCGTGGCTGATAAAAAATCTGTAACAGCTTCAAAAAAGCCTGTGTCAAAAAAGGCCATACCAGCTGCAAAAAAAACAATAGCGAAAAAAGCGACAACGACTCCCCCAAAAAGTGCCGTAAAAAAAGTCCAGACGAAAGAGAAAAATCTTGACGACACGGGTATCTTGGTAGAAGCAGCTCTGAATATTGAGGCAGGAGCAAAAACCGTCTCCAAATATGCCTCGGATGTAGCCAAAGATGTTGCAGATCGCACCTCACATGTAGCAGAGGAAGTGATCAAAAGGACAAAAAAAGGAATCAGAGATGTCTATGAAATAGGTGGTAAAGCGGTTGATGATCTACAACATACCGCGCAGGAATATATTGACCGTTTTAACAACTCCGTTGAAATAAAAAAAGCCAGCGCAGAACGGCAAAAATTGGTGACAAACCTGGGGAATCTTGTTTTTACAAAATATCAGCATAAAAAAATTAAGAATGAAAATCTGTTTGAGGAAGAACAATTCGTCAACCTGATAAAAGAGATTCATACATTGGATAAGAAAATAGTTGAATTGGGGAAAAATCTGGAGAATAAATAATAAATAATTGTGTCGCTGATGGATTTCCAAATATATGTAAATGTTTGAATTTACAAATCGGAATTATATACGTAGAGGATATCCTGTCTGATTTGGTTACAAAATTATAAAACCCCGGAAAATCCTGGCGGTAAAATTCAAGATGTCCCTGAAGTGGCACTATTCGAGGGGATAAGGGACTATATTAGTTGGGAGGCAATATGTCTTTTAAAATGGTTTTGATGATAATCATAGCTATTCTGTTTTTTGTATTTCTTTTTCAGAATCTCACAACTGTTACGGTCAATTTTCTTGTCTTTGAAGTGAGTATGCCACGATCTTTGCTATTGATCATTACGCTGGCGATCGGATTGTTAATTGGGATTTTTATGCCATTTGAACTAAAAAAAACAAAAAAAAATGAAAGCAGCCCGGATTTCAAATAGGGGAATCACGTATTCGTTACATCTACGGAATTGCTATTTAGTGGACGGTATGGAAATTATATTCCTGGGGAACATTTCTATTTGTTATCAAGTATGAAGATGTATATATTGAATGTACATTATGAAAGAATCAAAATTTAAATATTATGTGGCAATCTTTGCGGGATTATTCCTCGTGCTCCTTATCACGGCACCCTTTTTTCATAATCATGCCGTTTCGCTAGAAGAACCTGCAACCTGCCCGGTACATGTCTTTCAGATTTCGATCATATCCGTTCTAATTTTTTTCTGGATATTGATGGGATTCTTTTTTGAAAAAGCAGAAATATTAGCATTTTTTGACATTAATTATCTTCCCACTTCATCCATCCCTGCAATAACCGTTGGTCGTGCACCACCAATCGCATGATATCCTGAGTAATATCCGGGTGTTAAGATGCCCGGTATCATCTTGTTAATTCAGATTATTATAAATCTTTTTTCTCCCGGGGGGATCTGCTGTGTAGTAGAATTACCCGGATATGATTTCCAGAATATAGTAAAATCGGAGGTACGAATGTATATAAAGCATTTAAGAATCATTGTACAAGTTTTTCTTGTCGCTACGCTCATATTTGGTTGTGGGGATACTAATCCTGTCGATTCGGAAGTAATCCATTTTGAGGCCATCGGATTATTTGCGCTGGTCGAGGAAGATACAGTAATCAAATATATAGATGGTGTCATAACAGGAAAATTTAGTATTGACACAGGTGTTGATTCACCCAAATATCAACTGCTATTTTTGGACGAAGAGGGTGATGTCGGTATTCCTCCTACGGATGTCTGGTCCCTTGGATGGGAAATTGAAGATACGATGATTGCTGATGTTGTATCAACACAGGAAGATCATAGCCGATATGAGATCCAGTACTCTGGTCTGAAAGAAGGAGAAACAACAATCAAAATTCAAATTTTTCACAATGATCATAAGGATTTTGAATCTGCCAGTATTCCCCTGGTTGTTGGGCCGTCAGATCCCAGACCCAAAAATTAGTGGGAGATAATGGTAAGAGAATGTTCATCATATATTTAACTATACTTTCCATACACACAGGCCGTGAAGAGAAAACCGTATGAATAGGGTGATATCCCAGAGGAAATTGACTTTCCTGGTCGTTTTCGTTCTATTATCCTTTGCCAGCCTGGTGTTTGGAAAGGAACCGGTTGAGCAAAAGCCTGGTTGTCTCGTTGGATTTATTAAAGATGCTGCTACGGGTGAGCCTATCGGATGGACGACTTTGTATATTGAAGAAATAAACCGATCTGTCTCTGCGCATGATGATGGTACATTTCATTTCTTTGGCTTGCCTCCTGGTGAATATTCCCTTAGCACTTTTCGTGTTGGATATCAGGATGCGAGTATCCCGATAAGAATTACCCAGAGTGATACAACTTTTCTGAAAATCATGCTTCAAAATGATCCGCTCAGTACGGAAGGTATCGTTGTCGAATCGGATAAATATGATGCTAAGTCTGAGATGCAAAAACCAGTGATTGAAGTTAGCGGAAAAAAACTGCGTCAAAATCTCGGTATGACCATAGCAAAAACACTTGAATCAGAGCCTGGATTAGACCAACGGACGATGGGACCGGCTCCAGCCCGGCCGGTAATAAGGGGGCTTAGTGGAGATCGTTTATTAATTCTTGAGGACGGAGATCGTACAGGGGATCTCTCGGCCACCTCTGCTGATCATGCGGTCGTCATCGAACCAATGAGTGCTGATCGAATTGAGGTTATTCGTGGGCCGGCAGCTTTGTTGTACGGTGCAAATACATTAGGAGGCGTAATAAATGTAAATCGCGGTTATGTACCTTCAACTTTACCGCATCGGATTACCGGAACTGCGACGCTGCAGGGTGAGTCCGTGAACAATGGATTCTCTGCTGGATCGGGCCTGGTGATACCCGTCGGTGCATTTGCAGCAAGAATCGAGGGTAGTTATCGCCAGGCAGAGGATATTCACTCTCCTGAAGAAACTTTATTTAACACAGGAATTGAAACCAAAAATGTTGCAGCAGGCTTGACATATTTCTCTGATCTGGGATTTGTTGGGGCCGCGGGAAGCTATTATGGATCTCAGTATGGGATTCCTCCGGATCCATATGGTGGGCATCCCGGGGGTGTAAATATTGATCTGGAACGAACTCATTTCGAATCAAAAGCAGAACTCTATCCGGGAATACCGTGGCTATATCGTATAGATCTTGGTTACTCTATCAAGCGGTATAAGCATACAGAATATGAATCTGATAATCTGGTTGGTGTTCGCTTTGGTGTTGTTACCCAGGATTTTAATTTGCTAACCCACTTCAACCAGAAAGGAAACCTGGCCCACGCGGAAATTGGATTGTGGGGAGAAATAAGAGACTATGCCTCTTCCGGGTTAAATTTCACACCTGCCTCAAAAGAATATGCCTATGCTGGTTTTTTCTATGGCGAGCATAATCTGGGGCGATTTGGATTTAGTGCAACATTACGTTACGATCATAAATCGGTTGTTCCTTCTGTAGAGAAAATTGTCGAACGGGCAGATTTTAGTCTACATATAAGAGAACGACAATTTGATGATTTCTCAGCCGGATTAACTGCAGCATTAAATGCCGGAAAGGGGTATACCTTCGGCACGACAATTATGCGTACGTTCCGTGGGCCGGGAATAGAAGAGTTATTCTCCGAGGGTCCCCATCTGGCAGCCTATTCATATGAGGTAGGCAACTCCGAATTAGGAAAAGAAAATGGTTTGGGGTTAGAAGTCTTTCTTGATCATGTCACGGATCAGACAAATATGCATGTTGCTGTATTTAGAAACGAAATTAACGGTTATATTTTTCCAAAAAATACAGGCAGGAAAAGCTTGCGGAGAGGCTGATTTGTTTCTCTATCAGTACGTAGGTGAGGATGCACTTATGTATGGTATTGAGGGAACCCTCGAGTGGAAATTGTTAGAGTCCTGGACATTTCTGGGTTCGTTAAGTTATGTCAAGGGAGATCTTGTTGAGCAAAATTTTCCTATTCCACGAATTCCCCCGCTTAAAGGAAGGACGGGAGTCAGATTTGCCACAGGCGGGTTTAGTCTTGAGGGCGCCTTACGCATGGCCAGTCAGCAAAACCGTGCTGGCGAATTTGAACTACCTACCAACGGATATTTCGTTTTCGATCTCATGGCCCAATATTATTTTAGTAGTTTTGGATTATTGCATACACTCACGTTTGGGATCGAGAATGCACAAAATACAATCTATAGACAACACCTGAATCGGGTAAAAGAAATTATGCCCGAACCGGGTAGAAACCTGAAATTGCTCTATCGTGTGTTTTTCTAATCAGGAAAATCTTCGTGGTTTTTCGTGTCTGCTCTGTGCCACTTTGTAATACTAGAGGAATATCACGAAGAACCCTAAGAATCCACGAAGACCACGAAGGTTTTTTCAAATAACTAATTCCGCAAATCCTGTCTAAAATCATATATACTCGTACCATGTACTACCATATAAAATAAAAATTTTACAGGTTAACAGGATATCTATATCCAAATACTGATATATAAATAGATATTAAAAATCTTCGTGGCTCTTCGTGTCTGCTTTGTGCTACTTCGTGATACTAAAGATTATCATGGAAAAATTGCTTGACATATTACTCAATTAGGTGTACATTTGTACACCTAATTGTTGTTGGTCTGATAATTCGTTTTAAGAGGAGGGAGATATGAACGACAAATTATTCAAGCATGGTGCGTTTAGTTGGTTTGAACTTATGACCTCAGATGTGGAAAATGCCAAAAAATTTTATTCGGAGATTTTTGGCTGGTCCTATAAGGACATGCCCATGGAGAACATGACCTATTCTGTGGTAAATGCAAATGGGGATGAGGTTGCTGGTATTATGCCCATGACACCCGATTCAGGTGAAATGCCTCCCACTTGGGGCGTTTATATGACAGTTGATAATGTCGAAGAGACGGTGGAAAAAGCAAAAGCACTTGGTGGAAAAGTTTTGGTAGAACCACAAGATATTCCGGAGGTCGGCAGATTTTGTGTTATCCAGGATCCACAAGGTGCATGGTTTGAAGTGATTAGTTATAAATCCTAAGAGAGTGATCTTTATAAAAACCACGGAGGGACCCCCGTGAAACGGGGCAGGCCGGAAGAATACACGGAGAGATTATTGTTATTGAAAATCATATTGAATGAGTTCCACATACATCACTGGGGTATGTCATCTCTCGCGAAGACGTTAGGCCGCAAAGTTTTATTTATTTTTAAATATGAAACAGGTGAGATTGTTTTATTTAAAATTTAAATATATTATAATTATTCTTCTTATAGCGCCTTTGCGTGAGATTCTTTCAATTGATCAGAATAATGTCAGTAATCCATTTTATTTTGAACAATCAATCTTTTCTGGCAGGAGATAATCTCCAGACCAGCCCCACACTATATTCCAGCCCTGTGATGTTATAAGGAATCGTTGGCTCGAGCAGATGGGAATTGTACTTGGCGGCTAGTTCTATTTGAAGATCACTGAATAAAAGCACATCTAATCCTAAGCCAACCTGAAAATTATATTGCCAACTAGTCTTATTCAGAGATGTGTCTGGTGTCGCCCAATCCTGTTGGATGATATTAAATCCATTCATGGCAAATAGAAAAGGTCTGAAGCGGTCTAATGTAATATAATACCTTCCGCCAACCTGAACCGGAATTACACTGAAAGTAGATCCTTCTTCGACACCACCGTCTTCATTGGCCTTAAAATCCATATAACCGGTTTGAAGAACAAGCGATCCTTTGTCAGAATAAATAATCCCATAGCCAACATGGAAGCCAGACGCGGACTCCCAGCTTTCTTTAAATTCTCCCAGACTGCTGATACTGAGTCCTTCAGCATATACAAATTTCTCCCCCTGGAAGATCTGGTTCGTCTGCTCTACAGAGGTTTGTGAAAATGCAACAGTTGCGATAAGAAGAATGCAAAATATTTTCCAATGGAGTTTCAATGTATTTTCCTCCAGTTTATATTTTTATCAATTTGAAAGGTCTATATAGTTTGTTAGAGAAATCATAGCTCATTGCGATGATCAGAAATTATACCCGACATAAAGTCGTTGTTCATTGTTTCGAACATCCTGATTTGGCGCAAAATCATATTTTCCATGTCGATGATAAATTATCCACTCCAATCCCAAATACCAATGGCTGGCTAAACGCATCCGTAGAGCAGGTTGCCACATACCAATAAACTCATCACCCGGAGCACCATCCCAGGTATGGATCCACCAAAAACTATATTTGATTTGTAGGGATCCAAATGGAAAACGTAACAAGGCCTCCAGTTTTGCTGTTGCACCAGGCCCCATATTATAAGTTCTTCCTGAGTCCAGGAATGCAACCTTGAAGTATTCAGAATAATCAGAGTTTGCGCCGCCCATAAGCATGGGACCGGCATGAAAAAGACCGAGGAACTGAACTTTATCTTTTTGTGAGGTTCGATATCCAAGACCGGCAACCACACTGGTTCCACCAACTTCATATATACTATTTTTTAAATAATCATAATGCTGGAAGAATCCCCAGTTAAAGCGACTGCCATCGCCAACAGGTTTGTTCTTCGCCAAAAGCGTACTCATGATACGAAATTGGCCGATCAGCGGCTGAACACCACCAAAATTAAAAGCAGAGTAGAAGCGAAAATGATCGAATGCCCCCAAAGTCCGTTTATAAAAAAACAATCCATAGGCATAATCTAGTGTCAGCATGAGATTTCTCTGACCATTTTTAAAGCTGAGCCCGTCTGCCACATTGTTAGCACCAATACCAATCTCAGCCAGCATGGGTTCTTTTTTATACAGTTTCTCTTTGGTTTGTCTGGCGGTACGGCCATAAATCAGGCGGTTAAACAAACGTCCGGGATTGAAAATGCCAGCCGCTAATTCATTCCAGAACCGGGCAGAGCCACCCAAACTCTCATCAAGGATATTATTGGAAAACCGGTAGAACATTTCACCGAGCATAGACCCACCCACTGAGGTCATGATCCAATCATTTAAGGCAGGAGGCTCATTTTCCATAAAAAATTCCCATTGCCAGCTGCCAATTGCTGCTACACCAAGGGAAGCAAAATAATTATAACCACTTGATCGGGCCAGGTTGAAATATATTGAGCCATGAAAGGGATGGGCCCACATATTGGTAAGGAATCCATCGGCATCGGTTGAAAATCCACGTTCAAAATTATGCTTCAATTGTTTTAAAACTTATTTTGGCAAATTCAGACTGACCAACATAGGCATTAAAAGCGCCCAGAGCCAGATTCAAACCAACTGATTCGGCAATGGGAATCAACAGGTTTTTTTTGGGATTCATCTGTTGTACAAGCTCAGGATCGGGCACATAGCCGGTATCGGCTAATACGTCAGAATCTGTGTCTGAAGAGTATATCGATTGTGCTTGACCGATAGATAAACTCAGCAAAAGGATGAATAGAACCAGTCAGAGTGAATTTCATAAATAAGCCTCCATATGAATAATTATTATGCGAGGGAGATTTCTTATTTATTAAATACGATTAAATACTTAGAGTAATTGCTAGATAGTAAAATACATCAGTTTAAGAAAACTACAAAACTTACCCTTAAAATACAATTGTTACGTTAAGGGTGTGATAAATTAATCTGACACGAATATAGATTATACGTTTTGTTCATTATAAAATCAGGTAATTTTATGCCATTTTATTCAAGGACAATATAATCCGTAAAGTCGTTGGGATTCGCTTTTACCCTTGGATTACCTCTTAATCTTTTTCCTTATACAGCAGATGAGGAGGAATTGAACGTTTATCGAATCCCGGCCCAGAGTAATATATATCGATGGTTTCAGAACCGGAATTTTCGAAGTAAAGAACCTTTATGGCTTTTTCCAATAGTTAAGTTAATTTTCCCAGAATAGGCTTTTTTACCCTGCATATCCGGCATTATCCACAATAATTTTGTCATCTATATATAAGCACACTGCCATCGTTTGCCGAGGAAAAAAATGTATATTTCCCGCTCTCCAAAATATCAAGATATCCCTCAAATATGATAGCCATATAATCCTCTCGCCTTGCTTATTTGTCCAGATCAAATTGAAATACCTCTCCCTTTGAAACGGGTTTGAGTGTTGTGGTATCTGGTTTTTGATCCCATTCACCTTCATATCACCGTGTAATTCAGTCCATTAATAGCAGGATCCGCAAACTGCACGCTAGCGGTTTTAACAAAACTGGGTAAATATCCTTCTTTATATGCTTTTGCTTTAACTTCAATGTTATCAGATACTAAAATGATCCCTTATATTTTTGTGATTGTCTGTCTGGCACCGTTCCATCTAAGGTGTAATATATATCGGCACCACTGGTTGCTGATTTTATTAGTATCTTTGCTTTTTCAGGTTTTAAGAATAAGGTGTCAGTTGGAAATATCTGAGGGGTTGAAACATGAACTGGTTTGATCAATAGCAACTAATGTTCTCTGAACTGAAATTGTATTTTACCAGAGCCAACTTTAATGACGGCATAGTTTTGCTCCATTCCTGTATAATTTAATTCGCTTATGCTGATTAATTGTTTATTCCCTGTTCGTATACAACGTTATGATCTGTTGCCGGGATATAGACCGTGGCGTGAGTATTAGCAGGAATTTCGATATTTAGATATAAATTACCCTCATCTAATCGCCATTCCGATGAAATCTTGCCATAAAGAGAGTTGATATCCGGCGCGGGCGATAAGTAAGATCACCTGCTAGGCCTGGTTTGATAATAATATGTTTAAAACCAGGCTCTTTGCGGGTCAGGGTTAATTCCTGCCACATACTTATAAAACCAACGAATCACACTTCCATACATAGGATGACTATGTGATAGTCTTCCATCCCAATTTTCCCAGAGGGTTGTTGCCTTTTTACCGATGATATACTCCCCATATCCCGGGAAATCTCGCTGATTCATGATTGTAAAGGCTAAATCTTCATACCCGGATTCAGCTCAAAAGTATCAAGCATGAGAGGTGTGGCCAGGATACCTGTATCCAAATGACCCTTATTCTTAATGATGTTTTTACGAAGGCTTTTCAAGAACCTGTTCTTCATATCCGTGCTTCAACCATGTCAAAGGCCAGAGGAAAAACATCCGATCCCTGCCGGCCCTCCCAGTATTCTTTCATCCTATGTCAAAATACCTTTTATTTAATGACTTTCGAGTATTGTTTGCTAATGTCGAAAATTGATTTTTATCCTCGTTTTCCTGGAGAATCCGTGCACATTTCTCCATAATTGTTGATATATAATAATAATAGGCAGTATTTACCAAAGGTGGAGGAACTTCCGTTGACACAGGTGCTGCCCAATCTCCCAGACACCAGGCACCTGGCTCTTCACGCACCACATAATACCGTCTCTCGTCTGTTCGGGTACCGAGATAGTCTATCCAGTGTTTCATTCCCTATAATGTTGGCGAAAATATCCAGATCATTGTAATAAAGATAATAAAACCAGGGTACAGTCACATAGGCAGATCCCCAGGCCGGCCCACCACCACCGCCGCCAAATGGTGCTGAATGGGGGACAAATCCTGTTTTGCTATTTTGCGCATCAGCCATATCATTGATCCATTTCCGATAAAACTGGGTCATATCGAAACAGAACATGGATGTCTCGGCCAAGATCTGTCCATCTCCCGTATATCCGAGCCGTTCACGGTGAGGACAATCACTGCTAATAGTTGCCATGAAAGTTCCCTAATTGTGTCCAGATATAATTCTGATAAATTTTATTGAATAAATCATTGGAACATTCAAAATATCCTGCGGTATCCACAGCCGTGTTAACGATCATACCGAGGACATCATTCAGGATCGGGTGCATATCTAATACCGCTAACTTCCACATGACGAAAGGCATGCCAGGTAAATCTGGGTTCAAATGTCTCAACACCATTACCTTTGAGGATATATAGGTCTTTCTGTCTGTAATCTTTACCTAATTCTTCAATATAGCGGATAGTGATCATATCGCCTTTTTGACCATGTACCTTAAGACGGATCCAACCGGAAAACATTTGTCCAAGATCATAGACGAAAAACACCTTCGGATATCTTCGGAGATAGATATGGGTTTTATCGTACCGATCACTTTATCATGCGGAGCCAGTTGTGGTTCAAGTTCCCCGGTAGGCGAGCGAACGAATTTCTGCTCTCTCCCAGTCTTTATCATCAAAACCGGATTCAGACCATCCATCAAGTTCAAGCCGGGCATCATAAAATTCACCGGTAAAAATTTGCGTCATGGAGAATGGGCCCGGTGGAGAATTTCCAAGTTTCGTCGCTGTAAATGGTTTCAATTTGTCCATCGTCGGCATAGATTACTTCGATCTGAAGAATAAATCTTGGGGTATCATACCATAACCAGCCTTCTGCTGTACGGTCACGTTGATTATACCAGCCATTTCCAAGAATGACACCTGCGGTATTAATTCCATTTTTAGTGCTTGTGAAATATCAAAACTATGATAGAATACGCGTGTATCAGATTGATCATCATAGGGATAGAGCAGATTGCGCATATTACGACGATCATAATTTGTTTGTGCCGGAGCCAGAACCTGATCGCCGATTTTTTAACCGTTTATATAAAATTCATAATAACCAAAACCAGCTGATATAAGCCCGGGCAGATCTAATCTCTCTTTTGAGGTTAAATTCTTTCCGAAAATAAGGGGCCGGAATCTGTGTCAGGGGAATCTGGATTTTTATCCTCTCCGACACCGATCCAATTGGCCTTCCAATCTGATTTGTCCAAGAAAACTCATCTCCCAATTGGCGACAGAACTCCAGGCCGATGGCTGGTCTTCTTCATCCCAAACCCGGACTTTCCAATAAACCTTCATTCTGGAAGCGAGTTTTTTGCCCTTATAACGAATATGGAGGCATTGATCTGAAACTATCTTTCCGGTATCCCATAGTTCTCCTTTATTCAATTTAAGATCTTTTGCCGATTCCGAGACCATTATTTGATAGGCATGCTGTTTCTGATTTCTTTCTTCTGAGTTTAGATTCCAGCTAAGGCGTGGTGAAGCGATATCAATACCCAATGGATTTATCAGATATTCGCAACGTAGGTTCACGGGATTAATATGTGATATCGATTCTATATCATTTGATGATAAAGATATTGCAGGAGAAACGACGAATAATAACATACTAGTGATAATAGTAAATAATATGTTGATTTTCATGTGTTATTTTCACTTTCCGATTTAATTTTTAAATATGGAATGATTGATTGAGAATTATATCATGTAAATTTCCGAATATTAGCCCTATATAGCAAAATTATGTGATTTTCTGTTCGAATAAGCAAAATCTAATTCCCCCTTTGAAGGGGGTTAGGGGGATGTTTTTACATAGACTTATAGCGAAATCACATCCCCTCCTTTCCAAGGGGGAGATCCCGTCATACGGGACTACACCAAGAATAATGCAAATTAACCGATACTGCAACAGTCTACCTTAAGGGGGAAATAAATCGGCAGACTCAGGTTATATTTACAAAGATTTTACAATTTATTTTGTTACCTTTATCCTGTAATCTTCAACTACCAATATAGTTATTATTTTTTCACTACCCATAACAATTTGGGAGAGAAATTAATGAGATTTGTTTTAAAATATTTTACAGGCTTAATTGTGCTCATTCTTTTTCTTGGCTTCTGGAATTGCAACAAATATCCAGGGGATATACCAACAATTATTCCCCAGCCAAATTCAATATCAATGCAAAGTGGATATTTCAATATATCTACATCGACAAAAATACTGACAGGAAATTTGCCTGAGGTAAAGGGAACTGCCAGATATCTGGCTGACTTTATTTATCGATCAACGGGAATTGATGTGAATATTGGCGTGATAGAATCTGAGGGAGACAATCCTAATACAATTATCTTGTCCTCTGAAGATGTCCCTGAAAGTTTTGGTGATGAAGGCTATCGGATCGAAGCTACAGACTGATTATATATTAATCCGGGGCAATCCGGCCGGTCTTTTTTATGGTGTCCAAACACTCTTGCAACTTCTTCCCCCTCAGATTTACAAGAAACAGAAAGACGATGATTTTGAATTATCTATCCCCGCAATTCGTATTACAGATAAACCACGCTTTAAATGGCGGGGAATGCATCTGGATGTGGCCCGGCATTTTTTTTCGCTGGAATTTATAAAGAAATATATCGATTTATTAGCGCTGCATAAGTTAAATACCTTGCATGTTCATCTGACGGATGATCAGGGATGGCGTTTGGAGATTAAGAAATATCCTCAATTAACAGAGAAGGGTTCCTGGCGGAAGGGAACAACCTCTGCCTTGCTGAATAAACCGGATGTTTTAGATGGTATTCCCCATGGTGGGTATTATACGCAGGAGGAAATTCGTGAGATGGTCCGATATGCTGAAGAAAGATATATCACCATTGTTCCCGAAATTGAAATGCCCGGACACAGTCAGGCTGCCCTCTCTGTATTCCCAAATCTTTCCTGTAGTGGTGGTCCCTTTGATGTGAAAATGAATTGGGGCATCTCTGATGAGATATACTGTGCTGGAAATGAAGAAGCCTTTACATTCTTAGAAAATGTACTATCGGAAGTCATCGATCTTTTTCCATCTAAGTATATTCATATTGGTGGAGATGAGGTCCCAAAGGTCCGATGGGAAAATTGTATCAAATGTCAGAATCGAATAAAGTCAGAAGGTCTTAAGAATGGAGAGGAACTCCAGAGTTACTTTATTCAACGCATAGAAAAAATTGTAAATTTAAGGGGAAGACAGATTATAGGGTGGGATGAAATCATACAGGGTGGATTGGCTCCAAATGCTTCTGTCATGTCATGGCGGGGAGAGGCCGGGGCCATCGAAGTCTCACAAAAAGGACATAATGCGGTCATGTGTCCAAGTCCATACTGCTACTTTGATTATTATCAGGGCGACCCGGCAAAAGAACCAAAGGCAATGGAAAGTGTTCTGCCATTGGAAAAAGTGTACTCCTATGAACCCATTCCATCTGAATTAACAGAAAGGGAGGCAGAGCACATTCTTGGCGCTCAGGGAAATGTGTGGACCGAGCATATTAAAACCACAGGCCAGGTTGAATATATGGCCTTGCCTAGAATGAGTGCCATGGCCGAGGTGGTCTGGTCTGCCAAATCAGATCGTAACATCGATGATTTTTTAAAACGATTAGCCTATCACTATTTCAGGCTCGATGCTTTGGATGTCAACTATCGCTGGCCGCGGGTGGAAGGTTTTGATGACCGCAATGTATTCATTGATACCATTTCCATTCAAATGAAACAAGGTAGACCGGCCACTGAAATTTACTATACCTTAGATGGTACCTCACCAACAATTGAATCATTTATTTACGATGAGTCTATAATTATTTCCAAGTCCTCTAGTTTAAGAGTAAGAGAGATTGCCTTGAATGGCAAATCCAGTCCTGTTTACCAAGGAGAATTTATTAAACAAGACTTGATCCAATCTTCAAGTAAAGAAAATTTAAAGCCTGGATTAAAATATACATATTATGTTTTTGAAAAACCGATTGATTCCACGGCGGATCTTAAAAAACGCACCAATTTTTCAACCGGTTATACTGATAAGTTCCATTTCCCTTTTGAGGATCTTCCAGAATACTTTGGGCTTACCTTTAGGGGATTTTTAAATGTTCCCACGGACGGTGTTTACACATTGTTTGTTGATTCAAATGACGGTAGTCGCTTGTATTTAGATGACCAACTTGTCGTTGAAAATGACGGTTGGCATGGTCCACAGGAGAGGTATGGGCAAATTGCATTGCAGGCAGGATTGCATCCCATCCGTCTTGATTATTTTCAATCAGGTGGACGCAGATCGATTAAAGCTTCTATAAAAGGACCGGATATGCCCAAACATGAAATAAAAATGGATGAGTTATTTGTAGAGTAGGTTCCTTCTGATCTTTAGACAGATAGGAGGATTTTTTGTCGACATATTGGGGTAATGGCGTCAGTAATGGAAATTTATAGATAGATCAAGTTATATACTTTTAATAAAAGGGAGATATTCCAATTATGATTAATAATAAAACTGCTCAAGCCCGGTATCTTAATAAAATTATTGCTGTTACCCTTGTCTTCGTGACTACATGCCTGTGCAATACCCTGATTGCCATGAATGGGGATAAGGTCACCGCTGGAAAAAAGCCCGACCGGATCATCTTAAATGTCACTGAAGATCCATCAACTTCCATGGCTGTTAACTGGCGCACGGACACCACTGTTACTGTCTCTCTGGCACAGATAGCGATTGTGCAACCCGGCCCTTTTATTGAGAATATCAGAAAGGTCAGAGCCAAGGTTGAAAAAGTTAAAATTACCTATGAAGGTGAATCAACCATAATTGCTCATTATCATGCGGCATTATTTGATAGTCTGACAGCAGATCAAAAATATATGTATCGTGTTGGTCATGGAAAAATCTGGAGTGAATGGTTTCATTTTAAGACGGCAGCTGGTCGGGATAAACCGTTCTCTTTTATTTATCAGGGTGATGTACAAACCAGTATTGGGTCATTATGGCCGCGGGTGATGCGAGAAGCATATGCAAAAGAGCCGGATGCCGGTTTTATTGTATATGCCGGAGATTTGATCAACCGATCAGGAAGAGATATTGAATGGAAAGAATGGTTTGATGGGGGCAATTATATTCATGCTAGCATACCCAGCGCAATGACACCCGGAAATCATGAATATAGTAGGGAGATGGTGCTTGATCCCCATTGGCGTCCTCAGTTTACACTCCCCGATAATGGTATTAAGGGTTTAGAGGAGACCTGTTATTTCTTTGATTATAACGATTTGCGTCTCATCTCAATCGATACGGATATGGGCGATGAGTTTGATTGGGCAGAGAAAGGTCAGGCTAAGTGGCTGGATTCTGTGCTCACCCATAATGATAAGAGATGGACAGCTATATTGCTCCATTATCCCTTTTTCTCAACCAAGGCCAGCCGGGATAATGTAGAACTAAGAGAAGTCTTTGGTCCAATCCTGGAAAAACATCAAGTGGATATCGCACTTCAGGGACATGACCATGCTTATGGCAGAGGGATGAAAAGTATTCCTTCCTTTACTAACTCCGATGAAAAAACAAGTACAATGTTTGTTGTTTCTGTAAGCGGATCAAAGATGTATGACGTGGCCGATCGTGACTGGATGACGCGCAAAGCTGCAAAGACACAATTATTTCAAATTATAATGATAGATGGTGATCGACTAAATTATAAAGCTTACACGGCAACAGGTGAATTGTATGACGAATTTGAATTGGTTAAACAAGAGAATTTGAAGAATCTGCTGATAGATAAAACGCCACCGTCTCCAGAAAGATTAGATAAATGAAGCCTGGATTTTGAGTGAAGAGGCTGATTGGGAGTTAATCCCTGATGTTGCCATATCGACAGTGAAGGAATATTCAGAAAATTACATATCAGGAAATCCTAAAACCGTATGGCAGGCCGGCATTTCAAACGATGGTGAATATTTGCTGCATGGTGAACAATCGTGGTTTTATGAAGATGGAAAGATACAATGGGAAGTTAATTGGTTTGCGGGAAAAAAAGTTGGTGTTGAAACCTATTGGAATCTCGATGGGAAAATAATTAGTGATGAATTTTTCTGGTCGGGGAGAATGCAGTAAGAATATTCAATTTTCAATGGGTTCTGATGTAATTATGATTTGAAAATAAAAAAAATGTCTTCACAATTTATTAAAAATCTAAGTTTGAGAATCCTGCCAATATAGCCTCTTAGTGTGTGAGGCCATGTCCCGATCTCCTCATTGAAAATTGATTATTCCGTGTTGTTTATTGAATATTTATTAAGACACTCCTCTTTCTTCTCTCCTCCCTCTTCTCTTATCTTATCTCAACCCTCTACCCTGTACTCTCTACTTGTACCTGGAGCCCATGATCTTTTGATTAAGAAGAAGGCTAGCCCGGTAACAGGTATAGGAATAAAATGGTGCTGCGAAAACATCAATACTATAGTGTACATGTTGCCAAAGGACAGAAAAACCGACAATTATGGTCGCCGACAAGAAAAATGGTCTCAGGCGGTTGTCTTTGCTGATCAGGAACAAGAGAAATAATGTTGATGTATGGCCGGAGAAAAATAAATCTTTGGTGAGTACGCCTGAACTCATCGATTGAACAAAGGGATCCTCAAGTGGAATTAAAAAAACGGGTGGATCAAAGGGGATCAGATACATGGAAATCGTTCGGACGAGTATGAGTAGAATATAAGCATGTAAACCAATTATCAATTGCCGTGGGTTCTTAGAAAGATGAAAAAGGGCTAAAATTACTGACAAATAAATTAAACTAAAAATAATCCAGGTAACATTTCTAGGGCTAAATAAGGCCAGCAAAGGATCTGAAAGTACAACACCAGGTCTTGTCTCCACAAAATCCAGAAAAGTGGTAAAAAATGTAGTCTGTAAGTATCAACAATAGAATTGTAATAACTAAAATAATCCGAAATTTGCTCTCCGATAATGCCTGTTTCCAGGGAATAATCCAGGAATTTGTTTTCAATCGAACCTCCGCCATCATTAAGCTCAATAGATTTTAATAATCTTTATCATCAATCAGTTGTAATATCTATATAATAATTATATGGTGCAACAATTGACAAATTGATTGCTGATGTAGAAAAAGTAACACTAGAGGATATTAAAAATTTCTATACCAATTATTATAGGCCAAAATCGATAACATTCTCTCCTGATTTGCTGGACAAGGGTTTCACTTCAACCAGGAGAGAATCAAGGAAATGGGCTGATGAGGGTATTGCTGAAGAGGAATTTTAAAATATAAAATCCCGGGCCAGTGGAGAATATCTGATAAATCTTGAAACGATACGTGGCCTTGCAGCCCAGTTACTCAGTTTTGTAAAGCGTGGGTTTGATGTGGGAGATATTGATAGGTATCCACGGGAATTGGATAAAGTTACGCTATAACAAGTAAATGAGATTATATAGACATATATCAATTTCGATTAGGTGGTTCTTGTGGTTGCCGGAAGTATTGATTCAGAGGGGAAGCCGCTGGAATAATTTTTGATTAAACCAATATATATTTATTTTATTGTCAAAAAGTAGTAGAGACGTCCCGCCGGGACGTCTCTACATTAAATATCAATCAACGAATAGAATCGGATCTTCAATTGTTGTAAATTTTTACGGTTCAACAGTGGAAGCTGTCCGCTGTCTTGTAAATGATTCCTTTGCCAGCTTTGTAAAATCAGCAATCTCATCTGCCATTCCATCATCATCCATAAAGACACGTCCATCTTCATCGTTAATAAAATAGCCGTGGGGATTACCTAAATTATCAAGCATCAAGAGAGCAAGATAAAAATCCTCTATTCCCTCTTCCTTTATTTTTCCTGAAATCAAATTGAGTATATAAGCTGTGTCAGAATATGCAACAACGGTTAGTTCAGAAAATACAGAAAAAGCGCCATTATCTCCTACAATAAATCCGCCAATACCCGTACCATTCTCAGGTCCGTTTACGTAATCCATGTTAATGGTCAGGTCTTCATTGTTCTGATTTGAAAATTTTACATAATAATCAGAGTAGATTGACCCAATATAGTCACCAGAACGATTACTGTTGATCAGTTTAAAAGGATCACAAAGATAGGAACCACCAATACTCGGCGGATTGCCACCTTTATAAACAGGCATCCCTAAAGAATCTATAATTGCCAATACCGAGGGTGGTACAAAATCATTAATCTCTTTTGTAAGACCGTTTTCTTCTACCCGTGAAGAGGGGTCAGCTGATTTCTTACTACAACTGGCAATAAAAACCAGAAAAAGTGATGCGGACATTAGCAATGTTAAGCTTTTCTTCATAATTAGATCTCCCATTGGTTAAAAATGAACATTAATAAGCTCTCTTACATTTGTAACAATTAGATTCATCATATTATTTCAGTAAATGATTTTGATCTCTCATTATTCCGATCAGGGTTCATATATTTTACAAATATCAGTTTTGATAGTCGGACAGGGATTCCGGAACATAAGTTTAACAGAAAAAAAATTCTCCATAAAAATTGTGGAATTGATGATTATTTTCTTATTTTTAGGCTTATAATAATGTCGTTCCACACCTAATTTCAGTAAGAGTATAGATTAAAATTGGAGATAAACATGAAACGTAGAAAATTTATTCAGGGTTCAGCAGCTGCAGTTTCCGCATTCGTTTTTTTGCCACGTCATGTACTTGGTGGCTCAGGGTTTATTGCTCCAAGTGATAAATTGAATATTGCGGGTATTGGGCGTTGGGGGACAGGGTGGTCATAATTTGAGCCAAATGGAAACAGAAAATATCGTCGCGCTATGCGATGTGGATTGGAACCGGGCTGCCAAGACTTTTGAAAAACATCCCAAAGCAGAAAAATATAAAGATTTTCGCATAATGCTTGAAAAGCAAAAAGATATTGATGCCGTGGTTGTTTCTACTCCCGATCATGTCCATGCTACGGCTACAATGATGGCGATTAATTTAAATAAGCATGTTTATACAGAGAAACCCCTGACGTATACCGTTCATGAAGCCAGAAAAGTAACAGAGGCAGCAAGACAGGCAGGGGTGGTTACACAAATGGGAAATATGGGCCATGCCAGTGAGAGTATCCGTTTACTTTGTGAATGGATTTGGGATGATGCCATAGGTGAGGTGAATGAAGTTCATGCCTGGACGCCCCATCCGGTTTGGCCTCAGGGTATCCAGCAGACCAAAGGAAACACCTCCAGTTCCGGAAACGCTGGCATGGGATCTATGGCTTGGACCCGCACCAGCCCGCCCCTATAATCCCTGCTATCATCCAACCATGTGGCGAGGGTGGTGGGATTTTGGAACCGGTGGTCTGGGAGATATGGGTTGTCATATTTTTGATCATATCATTTGGTCATTAAAATTAGGTGCACCAACAAGCTGTGGAAGCCAGTTTTTCTACATTTGTCACCCACGGATTAAATTGGACAAAAGATGTGAATAACGGAAACCTATCCCCGGGCATCCCTGGTAACTTATCGTTTTCCGGCAAGAGAAAGATTCCCACCTCTGAAATTGGTTTGGTATGACGGTGGGCTTATGCCACCCAGACCGGAAGAGTTGGAAGAAGGGCGGTCCATGGGTGATCAGTTTGGTGGTGCGCTTTATGTGGGTTCAAAGGGTAAAATCTTATGTGGATCTCATGGCGCTGGTGGTCTGCGAATTATTCCGGAATCAAAAATGAAGGCATATAAAAACCTGAACCAACCATTCCCCGTTCAATAGGTCACAGGCAAGAATGGGTGGCAGCATGTAAGGGTGAAGGGTCAGCAAAATCCAATTTTGATTTTGCCGGTCCGATGACCGAAACGACCTTATTGGGAAATATTGCAATCAGAACGGGAAAAAAACTCAATTGGGATTCAGACAACATGAAAATAACCAATGTCCCTGAAGCGAATGAATTTTTGCACCGCCCCTATCGCCAGGGATGGGTTTTATAATTTTATATGGTGTTAATAAAAATTGATGATTACTTTTTTAGAAGTGGGTGAATTGTGAGATTTACTACCTGATACTAAAAAATATCGGTTTGGTGATTAATTAAATGCTATATTTTATGGAATAAATTCAAATAGATTTGGTCTTATAGGTTAATTATAGATCAATTTACTGAACGAATGTTTTTACAGGAAAATTTATCCTTAAACCTTTTTATAATAATATATATAAATCCACTTTATTCAAGAAATATCATTTAAAACTAACCAAAGGAGATTCGATATGCGCTACGGTATTTTATTAATTGTTCTCAGTTTATTATTAGTATGGGGTTGTTCGTCAATTGCATTTAAGACGGACTTTGATCCGGCAGCTGATTTTGGCAGCTATAAGACCTATATGTGGTATTCAGGTAAAATGCCCGATGATGATGTGTTAAATGCAAATCCGCTGGTAAAAAAACGTGTTGGTGCTGGCATTGATAAAGCCTTGCAGGCCAAAGGATATGCCATAGGTACGCAAGATGCTTTTGATTTTGTCGTTATCATCCATGCCGGAGACAAACAAAAAACACAAGTAACTAATTATGGTTATGGTGGCTATGGTTACGGCGGATATGGTCGCGGATGGGGTGGCTATGGCGGCTATGGTGGAACAGATGTATACCAATACGATGAAACGACCCTGGTCATTGATATAATGGATGCAAAAAAGAAAGAAATGGTTTGGCGCGGTACAGCAACAGGTGTTGTGAGGGAAGAGCCCGATCAAGAAAAGCAACAGAAAAATATTGATGAGGTCGTGAGCAAAATGCTGAGTGAATTTCCTCCCGAGAAATAAATACAGGTTTAAAGTATAGGGTATTGTAAATGTAATTGGGAATTAGGGATTTGGAATTCGTTAACTCCAAGTTCCTAATTCCATATCCACTGCCTTTAAATATAAGTAGAAAAGACTATTTTTTTCTTTTATACCCAAATTAAATATCAATAAAACTCAAAAATCATCATCATTGTGAAAAAAACCATCAAACGTTTTGCCGCTGGTGTGGCAATTGTTCTCTTTTTTGTACTCATCTACGCCGGTTATTATGCTTATCAACTGACGGCGGTCGGTGCCGGATATATGGCAAAATGATGTGCTCCCATGTGTATGTTTCAGGAATGGATCCGGACAAGGTAGCCAAAGAAGATGTCTATGATCCACTTTTGAAATACTTTTCGTATGAGGTGGATCATAAAAGCAAATCTGTCACAGTCAGCGCACCCTTAAATCTTATCAGTCAGACGGCTTTTTATAGACCCTGTTTGGGTTCGGTTTTGGATCTAGCGGATGACCCTCATGACAATAGCAGGGTGCATACTATCTGTCAGGTAGTACCTGGTGAAGAGTATACCACTAAAATTTGGCCTAAAGGAAACGTTGTAGACCTCAAAGAGGCCCCGGAAGGAATTAATGTTGAAAAACTAAAATTAGTGATTGACTCTGCCTTCGAAGAGACAAATCCCAATCGCCTTTTGCGCACGCGGGCAGTAGTTGTCGCCTATAAGGGACAAATCGTGGCGGAGAAATATGCAGCGCCTTTTGATGAAACAACACCCCTGATTGGCTGGTCTATGACAAAAAGCATTACAAATGCATTAGTTGGCATATTGGTTAAACAAGGCAAATTATCATTGGAAGAACAAGCACTTGCTTCAGAATGGCAGGATGAGGATGATCCGAGAAAACAAATAACCCTGGAGCAGATGATGCGCATGAGCAGCGGATTAGATTTTGATGAATCTTATGGAAATCCTCTTTCAGATGTTGTGGTGATGCTTTTTAATTCTATCAGCGCTGCTCACTATGCGGCAGATAAACCTTTAGCACAACCACCGGGTACAAAATGGTATTATTCCAGCGGAACCAGCAATATCATCTCTCAAACCATCCGAGAGAAATTTGGAGGTGACTATAAATCATACCTGGAATTTCCCTTTAAGTCCCTGTTTCATCGGATAGGAATGTTTAGTGCCGTGATGGAAACAGACCCTGGGGGGACGTATGTGGGATCTTCATTTGCATATGCCACTGCAAGGGATTGGGCCCGGTTTGGATTACTCTATTTACAGGATGGTGTTTGGGATGAGGAGCGGATCCTTCCAGAGGGTTGGGTAACATTTTCATCGAGCAGGACAGAAATATCAGGGAGAGGGCGATATGCAGCTCATTTCTGGTTACCAGCAAAGGATAGTCCACATCCAGAATTGAAAAGCATGTATTTTGCCTCCGGACATGATGGTCAATTTGTAAATATTATTCCTGATTATGATCTTGTTGTGGTCAGACTTGGGCTAAGTAAGAAAGGTGGTTGGGATCAGGAGAGATTTGTGAGGGATATTATCGAAACGATAAATTGACGCCAGATAAAACGAATATCCACGAATTTCACGAATTTTGACTAATTTCTCGGATTATTTTATAGGATATAATATCCAAGTAAAGATCTTAGGTTACTTTCAGGTTTAATAATAGATTCCGAAATAAATTCGGAATGACATTTTTGAGAAATTTATAGCAATTCAAAATTCTTAATTTATAATTCTTAATTGCTTTTATTATTCTTTTCGTATGAATTGCACGTCAAAAGTCTGCCCAGCTGCCGGTTGATAATAAAGGCCAACCAAAATATCATTCCCCTGATCGTATTTAAGCGTATAGGTGGCACCGGGATACCCTGTATCACGTAATTCGATAAATACTTCGATGGCGCCGTCTTTTTGTGCTGCTAATGCTTGTGATACATTTATGCTTCGTGGATTATAGTAGGCTGCCTTTATTTGCCCATTAATATCAACCTTCTGAATCTCAATGATATAGCCACCATCCGGGCGTAGCCAACGACCGACAAGTTTTGCATAATCTGCAGGCTCTGTCTGTATAGATTCCTGTACATCTGCGTTTTTACCAGAAATCGTTTTATCAGTTTTATTTGAATCAGACTGACAGCCGGTGAGAGCTAAACTGGCCATTACTCCTAATACTGTCCCTGCAAGAACAAGACTTCTTAATGAATTTACTTTTAGCATTATTGATCCTTATAAATATTATGTAAATACGAAGTGGGGTGGCCACTTTAATTTTTAACACATTGTTACAATTATATTCAATATTATTGTGTAAAAATGATGCTTTAAGAATTAACAATCAATAAAATGTTAAGGTAGAAAAATATAATCATAGCGATTCATTAAAAAAAGAAAAAAGGCCAATTATCTCATATCTAAAATGATTTTAAGAAAATGTGGAAATTGTTAACCATGATAAAAGATTTGGCAGTATTTAAAAATGTCCAATGCCAAAGCCCAAATGTTAAATCAAATCCCAATGTCTCAATGTCAAAGTAAGACTAAGTTCTATAAATTGGGAATTGGATATTCATTTGATATTGGGATTTTTTCATTTGTCATTATCGCCAGAGTATCTATATCACAAAAGCATTTATATAATTTAATATAAATAAGGTCGGAAAGATGAGTAACGACCAACGATCCATTCTCATTGAGTGTGTTTCCCGCCCTTTGACCCAAAGCATCACGGTGTAGATAGATTCAAGTAAGGCTAAAAACACAAGGATAATAGCTCCCACACTGAACTGATCGATTCGTGTCAGATAAGAGACTTTTGGTACAAGTTGACTAAGACTGAATTGAAAGATGATCAGGGTAAGAACGGAGGCGGTGGATATACCAATCTGAGCACCTACCTGGTCTGGTCTGATAATAAATATGGTCCAGGACATAAAAATGATCAGGCAAAGGGGAACGATAACCTTCCAAATATAAAACCCTGCTTGACGACTTATGGCTATAGAATAGATCCAGGTTGATAAGTGTTTGTTCCTGGGAGCGATAAATAAACTACCTGACATTCCATGTCCACTGTAAATGCTCCAATCGGCAATTGAGAAGGAAGCACTTTGGCCGGTTCTACGTTTATATTCAACCAGCTTTACCTCGGTCGAGTCATAGCCGCGGGAAACGAATGTGAGATTTAGCGCCTGGCTATCAAAAGGGAAATCGTGCAGGTCATGTGCAAAGATAATCGTTCCGTTGTAACGCTGAAAATAGTGAACAACCCCATTTTTATCAATAGTCACTTCATTAGGGTATTTTTTTTCTATTTCTCGCTGGTTTGCTAAAAGTATTTTTGGATTCCAGACACTTTCAATCGGAAGTCTTTGATTGCCTGATTTTACGCCAGAAGATTCCAGGGCAAGTCTTGGATCAATCCACTCGGCATTAACAAAAAAATCAATGGTACAGGTACGATCCACATCCGATATTTCAATGATATCATAAACGTAGATTCCGATTTCCACCTCTGTTGGACCTGATTCGACATTGGGTCGTAGAAAAGGATCGTAATTTTCTGGTAAGATTTGTGCGTTTGCATTCATATATAAAATGATAGTGATGAAAAAGATTATCACAAACCCTGGAAAGGGTAAAAAAGATTTTTTCAATGTGATTTCTCCCGTGATGAATTTTATAAGGATAAAACTTAACGAATTTAGGGATATAATTCTGAAAAACTTGAAAATAGTATCATGAAACTTCTTTCGATTTCATCAGGCTATGTATGTCTTGCCTGGTCATTAAAAAATATCTTTGAATTTAAAGAACATTTTCACAATTTATTACGTATGATCATCTTATCAGCATCCTGCTGATAAGGTCTAATTTGATGGTCCAAATTATTGTTTTTATGGAACCATCATATCATAAATTTTTAGTCACTCAAAAATCAGGGTAAATCAATAATTTAAAAAATGAGAGCGATAGTTATAGTAACAAGAACAACGCATTCCTTTAATGTGCCATATTGGAGCTTTTAAAACCGAACTGGAGATACAATGAATCGAAACAGGATGTTGACGGTAGCTGTATTATCTTTTTCACTTATATCATTGGAGATGGCCTGGACCAGAATTTTTTCCGCTGAATTTTTCTATACTTTTGCATTCCTTGTATTATCGTTAGCTGTTGCCGGACTTGGCTTAGGTGCCTTAAGTCTTCGTCTATTTAAAAAACTTGATAATTTAAATAATCTTGGCTGGATGTTATCTCTTTCAGGCCTTGCCGCCCTCATTGGGCCACCGCTTGTATTCAGGCTAGGGCTTGACTTCTCTGTCCTGTTTTTTGATATTTTTATGGTAGGGAAACTCTTCCTAACATTAATTATTCTTAATAGTACTTTCTTTTTTGGTGGTATGACCCTGGGATTAATTTTTAAAAATAAACCACAGGAAATGCCATATCTATACATGGGTGATTTAATTGGGGCAGGATTTGGTGTCATATTTTCTATCGTTTTAATGAATATTTTAGGAACACCTATTACCGTTGTAGTTTCTTCTCTGCCACTTTTTCTTCTCGCTATATTACATATCCGAGGATTACGAAAAATTTTACCACTAAGTGCAATCTTACTTCTCTGCATTATTGGATATTATGCAGATGATATCTTAGAGGTGCCCAGAGAAGAAAAAATACCGGTTATCTATAAACATTGGGATGCCATGTCAAAAATCAAAATCTACGATTATGGCGAGGAGTACCGACGCATCAATATTGACAATGCAGCCAATACCGGCGTAAATGGTTTTGATGGAAACTGGGATCGACCGGATTCATTAAAGTTTGGATTTCATATTGTCGCGTATTTGATTAGTAAATTTGATTCCTGCACTTTTTTATCATTGGGTGCCGGAGGGGGACAGGATGTCTTCCAGGCTTTGCAGGATGGTGCGACAGAAATCCATGCTGTAGAAGTTATTGCTCATTTAAATCACTTACTTTTAGAAGGTGATCTGGCTGAGTTTTCGGGGAATATATACAATGATAATCGTGTAATCGTTGTCTCCGAAGATGCCAGGTCCTATGTGCGTCGCTTTGATGGAAAATTTGATCTCATTTATTCATTCAGCTCCAACTCTTTTGCTGCTTTAGCCTCTGGTGCTTTTGCCCTGGCTGAAAATTATATCTATACAACAGAAGCTTTTATGGATTACTGGCATGCACTTAGTCACAAAGGGTATTTGTTAATGGAGCATCAGGCGTTCATGCCCCGTCTTGTCAGTGCAGTCATGGAAGCGCTTCAGCGTCTGGGCGTTGAATCCCCCCAATCACATATTGCTGTTTATGCCTTAAAAAACAGCAGCAGGAAAATGTTATTGCTTTCTAAGAAGCCCCTAACTCAGGATTTACTTGATGAAGCGTGGGGTGAGTATGCGAGGAAAGATTTTCGTTATGCGGAAATGCTTTATCCTGCTCCCGATTCTCTAAAAGACAATCGTTACAACCAACAGATTGAGAGGGGTTGGAGAGCAATGGCGGATTCATCAAAATTAAATCTCGAACCAAGTGATGATGATCGGCCCTTTATTGCCCAAATGGGATTATGGGATAATCTTGATTTCTCTAAAATTAAGCGGATCGCCGGATATAGTGATTGGCTTGGATTTCCGCTTTCCCGTTTGATAGTAGTGATAATCTTATTTGCTGTATTCCTATTCATTACCCCCCTTAATCTATTACCCTATTTCTATTCGGGTGAAAAATTAAGAATGATACCCTGGCTTTATTTTTTTACGATTGGAATGGCTTTTATGGGGCTGGAAATTATTTTAATACAGAAATATACCCTATTAATAGGTCCTTCCGTTTATAGCATTATTACAATTTTATTTACTCTCCTGATAAGTTCAGGAATAGGGAGTCGGTTCTCAAAAAAAACAGATGAGAATCTTGTCTTTTCATTTATAATATTTTGGATCTTGTTAGATATCTTTTTTCTTACCAAGATGATGTATTGGTTCGGTGATCTTGAACTTTGGTCCAGAATTATTCTGGTTGTTATTTTTGTCGCACCTCTGGGCTTTTTTATGGGGATGCCCTTTCCTAAAGCAGCTCTGCGCGTAGGAAATCTTGTTGATTGGGGCTTTGCCGTTAATGGAACCGCTTCTATTTTTGGATCAACATTAGCTGTATTTGTAGCTTTCACGTTGGGATTTAACTTTATGATGATAATATGTCTTCTATTATATCTTGTTGCCTATTTTATGTATGTCTTCAAGATGGCGTGGGAGTAACTAAACCTGGAAGCAATTAAGAATTGAGAATTTAGAATTATAAATTTGGACGGAATCTAATTGTAATATATCAATTTTATTATTCTGTGTCTTTCTGGCCTGCCCCGTTTCACGGGGGTATCTCCGTGGTAAATATTTCTTTTGTCAGCCTCTTTTTCACTTTTTTGTTGGTGGCTATCAATATTGTAACTGTTATTCTTATATGTTAATTTAGTTGATAGTGAAAATCAAAGTTAAATCTCAAAATTATATTAGATACTAACTAATTGTTTTGTACTACTATAGCGCAAGAGATTTATGTTAGAGGATGAATGTTTCTGTGATTCGTTTTGATCAGTTTGAGGAATCTGGTGATGTAAAGGTAAATTTCTTTGCGAATCTATTCGATGGTGCATTATATGTTATGGGTATGGCCTTTGTATCACTTGTTACCGTGATCCCGGTTTTAATAAAAAAGTTAGGTGGCAGTAACCTTGCCATCGGAATGATTCCCGTTATCTGGATGTTTGGCCTAAACTTTCCCCAGATTTTAATTGCAAACTACACGGGTAAATTACCATTTAAAAAGAAATTTGTTTTAGTTACCGCCCTTATACAACGTTTCCCCTGGTTATTGCTAGCCTTTCTTACATATTTCTTTGTAACACAGGTGCCCAGTATCGTCGCCCAATTGCTGGTTTTAGGAACATTATTCATGGCATCCATAGCCGGCAGTATTGGCCTTCCAGGATGGTATGATCTAGTATCAAAGATCACTCCGGTCCAGCTCCGCGGTCGTTTATTTGCTTTCCGATTTGTTCTGGGGGCTCTATTGGGTATTGGAGCAGGTGTGCTGGTTACGCACATCTTAGATACAATTTCTTTTCCGAATAATTTTGCCTTACTCTTCTTGTTGGCATTTACCTTTATGATATTCTCCTATTTTTTTGTGACGTTATTGAGGGAAAAGCATCCAAATGTTGCGCGTCAAAAACTTACTGGAAGTGATTACTATAAAAATTTAGTTGTTATTCTCAAGGAAAATACGAGATTTCGTAATTTTCTTGTTGCCGATGCCTTAATGATGGCAGCATTGATGGCAGATGCATTTTATACGGTAAATGCTCTAAAAAAATTCAATCTCCCTGAAAAATATGCTGGTCATTTTCTTGTTATCATGATGGTAAGTATGATTGTTGGTAATTTAGTCTTTGGCTATCTTGCCGATCGGTTCGGCCATAGAAACAATCTCATGGTTGCTGCTGTTTCTACCTCAATTATTTGTATGACAGCAATCTGGGCACCAGTATTAGAAGTTTACTATATAGTTTTTGCAGGTGCAGCATTAACCACATCGTTATTCCATCTCTCGCGTTTGGCCATGGTTGTAGAATTGTGTGAGGAGGAAAATCGGCCTGTATTTGTCGCCCTAACAAATATGATTACAGCACCTTTCATTCTAACCGGTGTGCTTGGAGGGATGTTGGCGGATAAATTTGGATATAATCCGGTTTTTATTTTGGCTGGATTATTTTCTACGATTTCGATAATTTGGTGGTGGAAAAAGGTACCTGAACCGAGAATAAGAAATAAGATGAATGCCAGATGAGATGAAATTCAGTCGTATATTGAGTGACGTATCATCCGGCATGGGAAGGAAGAAATTTGTGAAAATCTATCTTATCTTAATACTGGTGGGAGTCATGACAATAAGTATTTCGTGGATTGATATAAGTGAATGGCCTAAGGGTATTAAAGAAGTTTCAATTGTCAGTTCAGCTGATAAATCAACGCAACCGGCTTTGATTTTTAATCCCGGTAAAGATGAAGCCCGTCCTTTGCTTGTTGCCTTGCATACCTGGTCCAATGATTATAAACAGAGCGGAAGTATCCCTTACGCTGAATGGTGTATTGATAAGGATTGGATTTTTATCCATCCAAATTTCCGGGGGGCAAATAAGAAACCTGAGGCAACGGGATCCCCCCTGGCCATGCAGGACATCTATGATGCTGTGCAGTTTGTTTTGAATGAATATTCAGTGGACACTACTCGAATTTACCTTGTGGGAAATTCAGGGGGAGGAATGGCCGCTTTATTGGCTGCAAGTTATTACCCTGAACTGTGGACCGCTGTCTCTGCCTGGAGTTCGATTTCCGACCTCACTGCCTGGTATGAAGAAGGTGTGCAAGATTCAACCAATTACCCGGAAATGATCCGTTTGTCCTGCATGGGGTCCCCGGGAGAATCTGAGGCTGTCGATCAGGAATATAGGATCCGGTCACCACTCACGCATCTTGAAAAAGCGAAAGGTGTTATCCTGGATATTAATGCCGGGATTGCGGATGGACATACGGGCTCGGTGCCGGTCAGCCATTCCCTTCTTGCCTTTAATAAAGTAGCAGAGGATGCTGATCACCTATCGGAAGAGCAAATATCTTATTTTGTCTCAATGGGAAAGGTACCGCCTGAACTGATATCAAATATTAATGATGAGAGTTATGGAGAAAAAAAGCCCTTATTCAGACGTCAGTCTGGTGATGCGCGGGTGACGATTTTTGATGGTGGGCATGAGATTATTTTCGAGGCAGCCTTAAACTGGTTAAATAATCAACGAAGAGAGAAATATTAGAGCATAGTTAGGAAATACAATATGCAGAAGGCCGTACTAACAGCAATAAATCAAATTGAATTGCAGGAATACCCGAAACCGGAAATAAAAAATACTGATGAGGTTTTATTAAAAATAAGCTATGTTGGTGTTTGTGGCTCTGATATGCATTATTACAAAGAGGGGAAGATTGGTGAACAAATTGTTAAATACCCCTTTACGATTGGCCATGAATGTTCAGCAATAGTAGAAGCTGTTGGAAGTGATGTATGTGATATACAAACAGGTCAGCGTGTATTTGTTGAACCCGCTATTCCCTGTCAGACTTGTGCACAATGTAGTGAGGGCAAGGAGCATATTTGTCCCAATGTTCAGTTCTTAGGTGCCGCCGGACAACTCTCCGGGGGGATGGCAGAATATATTGTTATGCCATCATCCAATTGTTTTCCTCTTCCAGATAGTATCAGTCTCAGCGATGCTGTTCTGATTGAACCTCTGTCTATAGCTTACCATGCCGTTCGATATGTGAAGGATCTTGGTCGTGAACAGGATATTGCAATTCTGGGAACAGGTCCGATTGGGTTAAGTGTACAGGCCATTTTGAACGCCCTTCATCAGGTGAGGCTTTTTGTCACAGAAAAGTTGGACTATCGTTTGGAATTAGCGCAGGAGGCAGGCGTGTATTGGAAAGGAAATCCTACGGAAATGGATATATCAAAAACTATTTCTCAAAAAGCCCCTGATTTAATGGATGTCGTTTTTGAATGTGCCGGCAAACAGGAAACGTTAGATCAGGCGGTGGATATCTTAAAACCGGGAGGGAAACTTGTGATAGTCGGGATTCCTTCAGAAAATCGCATTTCTTTTGATATCGATACCGTCAGGCGTAAGGAGCTTTCAATCTTAAATGTTAGACGACAAAATCATGCCGTCAAACCTGTAATTAAACTGCTCGCAGAAAAAAAAATAGAAACGGATCATATTATTACCCATAATATGCCCCTCAGGCAGGTGCAAAAAGCTTTTGATTTAGTGGCTGGGTATGAAGATGGGGTAGTCAAAGTGCTTATTCAGGTTTGCTGATTTCGCCCATTTTAATCCCAAGCCAGTTCAAGGCATGATCTAATTCAAAGAACACTCTTATGTCATGGCTGTCATTCGTGCCGGCTTGTAATTCCAGTACACGGGTCATTCCATAGTCGACCTCATCGGCAACCACCAGAGCAATTTTAGGACGACCAACCTCAGGAAGGCTATTGGCAACTACTTCGATGAATTGATTGACTTTCTCAGGATTCGTCTTAATTGGGGCTTGAGTCCTATCGATTAAAATTCTCACATCTTTTCTGATTCGATCATCCATAAAGACCGCAGAAAAGGCCTCGACCTCCTGCAGATAATTTATATCGCCTTGCAGTTGTATCAGGACAAGATTTAGATCATTCTGGACTGTATAGGTATAACTCATTATTAATCATTAGGAAGTATAGGTAAATACTATACACATAACCAGTGCATGGCCTCTTCAAAATCATTAAATACCCGGATTTCATTGTTTGACAGGCTCTCCATTTGCATTTCGTACATACGGGCAAGGCCAAAGTCTACCAACCGTGAGACCACCAAGGCGGCCCGGCGGGGTTTACTTGCCTCCCAATTTTGTGAAACCATATTTACTATTTTATCAAGATGTTGTCTCTCAAGAGAACCTATACCCTCGGCTTTTCGCAAATCCCATAGTACTTCCATCTCAAGGTTTTGCTTCGAACTGTCATAAATAGAAGCAAGCACTTTTAGCAATTCTGCCAGGTTGAATTTTCCGGTGATCGTATGGATCCGAAGATTATTTTTAGTATCAATTTGGGTTTCAACTTTCATTGCTTGTCCAAAGGCAAAGTTCCGGGGGTAACCAGAGGTCAGGTCGAGCGATTCGTTTAATTGCCTCTGTCTAATCCGGGTTCAGGATTAATATTTAGTAGATGTATCATAATGTCCATTAATCGTCGTGCATCATCTTCATAGACTTTAATAGCTTTGTAATTATTCAGCTCGTTCACACCAGAATTTTTGTCATTGTTAAATGGGGGGAAATTATTACGCAAAATCCGGGTGCGGTCAATACAATCAACTATATCATCGTCGATTAATCCGGCGATACGCGCTTTTCTGGTTAGAACAGGTAATCCCCTGTCATGGGGGGCTGCGCGGTGCGAATATATCAGTAACCCGGACAAAGTATTTTCGATATAAGCTAATCCAAGGACCATCGACGCCAGATAATATCCATAAACATAACAATAGCGTGAGGCTTTAAATAATGAATAGGCGACCATGCCACCAGGAAAATTGAAATGATCCGTAATGGGTGTGCAATCGATCAGCCATTGATACCGACTTTTACTATCCTCCGTGAGAAGGCCTTCTAACTCAGGAAGGCCTGCATCAGCACTCATTTCTAGTTGAACAGTCATAATAGTTATATACTTGGGTGAGGTGATATATCTCTCTATCCCTTTATGCCATATTTGTGTTTGGACTTGGTTTTTGAGCACCCTGATCAAACAGGATTAGGTTATCTCTACTATGGAAATGTTTATTGGAGATAACTATTTTTTATCAGTATAATTATACATTAAATTATCACTTTCTAGTTTGAATCCATGATCCATACCCGGGCGTCTGTCCGGTTTTTAAATAAGTTTATATTCATTGGAACCCTGTCCTCTGTTATGATTTCCCACATACGCATCAGGCCAAATTGGAGATCACTGGATAGGATAAAAGCCCACTTCGCAGATCCAAAAGCATTTTTATAACGTACAACCATATCGGACACCAAACGCATATCCTTAGATGAAAAATCTCTGAAATCTAAGTCACTATAATCAAAAATTATGGACTTTCCAGGCTCCCAGTCTGCTCGATTTATAATTGATTGAAGAGCAGAATTAATAGCGGTTAGATCTATAACACCTTTAAAATGCACATCAACAACATTTAACTGATGATCAGATGCGATCTCTAATATCAATGATAAATCCTTTCATCATTAGAAAAATGAAGATTATTGAGTTAGTCTTCAGAAATAATTCTTGTTATGTAAAGAGTACATAATAAGATGTTGCATTTAAAATCTGACACTTTCCCATAATCGATAAGACAAAAACTATACCAATAATTGTAAATCAGCCATAAATATTTTGTAAACAATGACTTATGTTTGGTGTGAATGGGGTGAGGTATTTAAAAAAATGTGAACAATAGTTCACATCATGTGAAGTAAAGTTCACATTTCAGGTAATCTGCCATCACATTTTGTAAAATAGATGATATAGAACGGCAAAAAATGAAGTAATTGAGTCCAATTATCTAAATATTTTTCATATTTTTAACTTTTAATCGCATTTATATCAAGAAAAATCTAAAAAACATGCGTATATAAACTATTTCAGTTTGCATCCAGGTGTAAAATGTGAACAATAGTTCACATCATGTGAAGTAAAGTTCACATTTCGATGATGTGTTTTCTGTCCAATAACTAGTCTCTCAGTTTTTAACTTCCTGTTTTATAATGATTTATTGGATTTCTAATAAAACAGGCACGGTATTGGCAAGTAGGAGATGTAGAATGGAGGCGTTTAGAATATGGATTTGTTGCTGATAAATCCGGGCACCCGGCAGAAGGGATCGCTAAGTGAGCATCTGGGGATACTCAGCCTCTCTGCATTTGCCCGCTCTAATAATTATTTGGTTGAAGTCTTAGATATGGCTCTGGAAAATATGGATGTTTCAGAGGCTAAATCCTATATCCTTGAGATGGATCCCAAAGTACTTGGTATCTCACTTCTGGATAATACCAAAAATAAAGGGTTTGCACTTATAAAAGAAATAAGGGCTGCGGGTTATGAGGGGCCGATAATAGTAGGGGGCTATTTTGCTACTTTCTCGGCAAGAGAAATATTGAGAGATTTCTTAGAAGTAGATTATGTGGTTCGGGGAGAAGGAGAACTAACGCTTGTAGAACTTCTGGATTATCTGGTCGGGAAAGGCATAAAAGAACCGCAGGAAATTCAGGGTCTTTCTTATCGTAATCTGAATCAAATTGTTGAAAATGAAACACGTCCCCTGATAAAAGATTTAGACATCCTGCCTCCCGTAGATCGTAAATATGCACCCTTAATTCTTGAAGGCAATCATCCCTTACGGGTTTATGGGACACGGGGATGTTGGGGAGGGTGTACATTCTGCGATATTATTGGACTATATGGCATCTCTCCCGGAAAACCATGGCGAAGACGCTCGGTTCAGTCCCTGGTAAATGAACTTGAATATTTATCTGAGGCGTATAAGACGTCCGAGTTTATATTTAACGACGATCAATTCCTGGTAAAAGGAAAGAAATCTCTTGAATATATTGATGCATTTGCCCGGGAACTGGAAAATCGGAATGTAAAGATAAATTTTGATCTCATGTGTCGGGCTGATACGGTAAGTCGTCCGGTGATGCGACGTTTAAAGGAGGTTGGCTTAAAAAGGGTCTTTCTTGGTTTGGAATCATTCGATGAAAAACAACTAAAAAGATTTAATAAGGGGATTTCAGTCCGGCAGAATTTGAGAGCATTGCGAATTCTTTATCAACTAGAGATTGATGTGATTGCTTCAGTGATCCTTGCCGATGCTTATACCACTTTTTTTGATCTGCTAAAACAGTTTGCGGTTTTGTTTCAGTTGACCCGTCGCTACTTTCACAGTAAAAAATGTCAGATATCGATTAATAAAAAACTGGAAGTGTATAAAGGTGGTAATGTGTACAAGCATTACAAGTCGGAAGGGATTCTGACAAAAGATAATTATCTTGATGGTTATGATTATAATTTAAAGGTGCTCACTAATTTACGGTTGAAAATGCTGGTTGTGGAAGAAGGTTTGAGCAGGATATTAAGAAGGGGTATATCCTGGATGCAAAAAAACCTACAGACACAGGCGTTACAGCCGGAGTGAATTAACAAGTCAGAATAATCCGAAACATCATCATCATATAGTTAATCATTTTATCCACTAAACAATAGGGTATATGTATACCCATTTAATTCTAACAATCTTAGGAGGTTTATCATGTTGAAGAAAGTCCGTAAAGTATTAAACAAAATGAAACCAATGGCCTTTGTAATGCTCAGTCTGGTAACCAGTTATATGACATTAAGTAAAACCGTAATGGAAAAAGGAATCGAATAAGTTGTCAAAACATTTCCCCAATGCATATTTTTTTATAATTATTATATAGGTAAATTTGTATCGCATTGGGGAAATGTAATTATTTGCTTAAGTTTTTACACATGTTTCATATAATATCAGTTGATATCTAAAATAGGTTATAATGCAGTTGGTTACACGAGGATTATATACTTTTAATATTCTTCTCAATTATATTTTTAAGTATCTATTATTTTGGATGTGCGATTCTGGGTGTGAGACTCAATCAGGGAATTTATTTTTACCCCCCAGGTTTAGATCCAGCATTAAATACAGAATTGTTTGAGTATCAAATATTTTCACAGATCTATGAACCACTTTCTAAAACTTGATAATGATTATCAAACGTTAAAACCATGTTTGGCAGAATCCTGGAAAGTTTCAGCCGATCAATTGTCATTATACATTTCATTTGAAATCTAATATAAGATTCCATGATGGGTCACTTTTAACCTCAGAGGATGTAAAATATTCATTTGAATCGACAGATAAGATTAAGACCTGATTATCCACTTTTACAAATTATTGATAAAATTATTATTATTGACAGTTTAAAAGTTCGAATCGATTTAAAATATCCCTATACACCATTTTTATATTCCTTGGCATCTCCCAATGGTTTGGTTGTTATGTCAAAAGATGCATTAGAAAAATATGGGGATGAAATAAAATGGCATCCGGTCGGAACAGGTCCCTATCGTTTTGAAAGTAAGTCAGAGAATGATTTTGTGCACATTAAAGGCTTTTGAGGGATATAGGGAAACGATTGATCTAATAAAGATTAAATTTGTACACCCAAATAAATCTTTAAATTCAGAAATAATGTTTAAAGATGGTAAACTAGATATATTGTATATGGTATCCGGATACTGGCTTGGATCGATTAAATGGTTGGGTCGTGTTAAATACTATTGTCCAGAAACCACTTAGTACGCTTCATCTCGGTTTTAATCTTAAAAATAAACCAATGAAAAATATTGGCATTGCGGAAAGCTATATTAAGTGCAATTGATCTGAAAAAATCAGTTTTAATTACGAACAGAGGTAATGCTGAACCGGCGGTGGGCCATTACCACCAATTTATGAAGGATTTTCTGATTTGAGACAGGATGGTTATGATTTGTTATAAGCTTCTCTGCTGATGAAGAAGTCCGGTCTGATAACTCCTTTGGAATCTGAATTTACATATACCTATGTATACAGTGAGTCAGGAAAACAATAATAGAACTTTTAAAAAATCAATTAGAAAAAATTGGTATAAAGTTAATACCAAAATATTTTAATGATGCCGACTCCTACCATAAATCTATATCAGAGAGTTCGTGTCATCTTTTTTTAGATGGCTATGGCAGCGAATTGATTGGGGATCCAGGGAATTTTTTATATGCAGTTTTTCATTCCAGATCCAAATACAACAGGATGAATTATAGCAATGATTCATGTGGATGCATTGATTGATAAAGCCTTTCGGGAAGCAGATGATCAGAAAACGACATGAACTTTACCGCCAGGTTGTCCGTATAGTATTAGATGATACACCTGCGGTATTTCCGGGCGCATGTAAAATCACATTTTGCCTATAACTACACAAAAAATAAAATCAATAACTGTAAGTCCCTATGAATTTATATATTATCATCAACTAAAATTGATCAATTAACATGAAAGTTAAAACAAATATAAGAGAACTCATCCCCTTTATGCGGCGGGTGAAATCTACAGCCAAAGATCTTTATATATTTTACCACCCTGGTGATTTTAATTCTGTTTTTGTCTCTGCAGCAGTTTTTTATTTCCAGAAACAAATGTTGGCCCGCCAGGCACGAGGAAAGGCTTTCAGTCTTGCCAAAACTCTGGCTTATACTAGTTTAAATGCTATACTCTGTGGATGATTATAGTACTCTCCAACTCTTAATTGACAGTATGATTGAAAACCCGGATGTTGATTCGATTGCCATTCTGGACATAAATGGTCAAGTTATTGCCGACTGATATACCGGAAAAGCGTGGTGAGATTTATCATGATTCTTAACAGTAAAAGCCCTTATTTCGGAGAGGGTTCTATTCGAGAAACGACTTCTCCCCAGCGGGGCAGAGATTTGGGAAACTGCTGTACCGATATCAATTCTAAATGAAAAAATTGGTATTGCCCGTATATCTTATAGTGTCGAGGATACTTATGCGGGTTTATTCAATACAATATTAGTAATCGGATTGATAGCAATTTTTATCAGTCTTTTCCTTTCCTATACTTTGGCCAGATCCATTTCCCGGCCAATCCGGCAGGCTGCCGGATTAGCAGAATCTTATGGACGTGGAGATCTTGAGGCGACTCTAGAATTAGAAAGGGAGGATGAGATCGGCCATCTGGTGCATTCTCTGAATAAGCTCTCCCTCGATCTTAAAAATATGATTGAGGAGAAGATCTCCAATGAAAGTCTGATTATGATTGGTGAATTTGCAGCCTATATCATTCATGATTTAAAGAATCCCCTCAGTGGGATTCACCTTTTAGCTGATGGGATGCATCGCCGTATTGATGAGAAGGATCCTCTAAAAAAGTATTCAACAGAAATTCTGTTGGCTACACAGAAGTTGGAAGATTTTATTGGCAAAACCCTTGATATCGCAAGATGGACAAAAATCTCAAAAAAACCCCTACAATTAAATGAGTTAATTGAGGAGGAGGTTAAGGCGATTGTGGATAAATCTATCCCTATAAAGCGCAATTATGATCCGGTTATTCCTGAAATACAGGGCGATTATCAGTTGTTAAGCATGGCTATTCGAAATCTATTAAATAATGCCACTGAAGCCATTCTGGAGGATGGTGATATAAACATTGAAACAAAAAGAGCTGGATATGAGACGGTCATTAAAATTGCGGATACAGGCGTAGGAATAGCCGATGATCGCATCAATAAAATATTTAGACCCTTTTTCTCCAATAAAGAACAGGGCCATGGCCTGGGTTTGGCAATGGTCAAAAAGGCAGTCATCTTGCATCAGGGACGCATAGATGTTAAAAGTGAGAAAGGCGTAGGTTCACAGTTTATCATTACCCTACCAGATCTGCACTGATATTTTTATTATCTGCACGAAATATATGAATAGTGCTGTAGTTCACTTAGGCTAATCGCAAAGTGCCTTGAGCATAGCGCAGGGCACTTGAATTAGCGCTTTGCGCTATGCTCTATGCAAATATTGTTCTTAATGGTTTTACAGAGAAAACATGAATATTTAATAAGCTATAATTATTAAAAAAGGTTATATGATGTATCAGATTTTAGTGGTTGATGATGACCAGACAATGTTAAGGGGAATTGAACTTCATCTTCAAGATCAAGAGGATTATAGTGTTGTCACAGCTTCAGACAAGCCAAAAGCTTTGAAACATATAGAAAAAAATGAATTTGATCTGGTACTATCTGATTTAATGGTTCCTGAAACCAGCGATGGTCTTGAAATCATAACGAAGGCCCGCTCACAATGGTATCAGCCATCCATCTTAGTCATGACGGCATTTGATACGGTTGAAAATGCCATTAATACGATGAAAGCCGGGGCAGATGATTTTATTGCAAAGGGATTTAATCTGGATGAATTGTCATTCCGGATCGACACCCTTTTAAAAAATAAACAGAAGATAGAACAACTCGAAATAGAGAATCGCATTCTTAAGGAGACGATTCAACAGCAATTCTCAGACTATAAGATTATCGGGGAATCTACTGTAATAAAGGATTTAAAGAAAAAGATTAAAAAGATTGCAGCAGATGGCAAATCAACCTGTTTAATACATGGCGAGAGTGGTACCGGAAAGGATCTGGTTGCCCGAAATATCCATCTCATGAGCCCACGTAAAAATGGTCCGTTTGTCCCGATTAATTGTGCTGCGATTCCAGATAATCTAATTGAAAGTGAGTTTTTTGGCCATGAAAAGGGATCCTTTACCGGTGCCTACTCTGCACGGCAGGGAAAATTTGAAATAGCCAGGAATGGAATTATCTTTCTTGATGAAATTGCTGAACTCCCTCTCCCGCTCCAGGTAAGGTTGTTGCGGGTTCTGGAAGAAAAAAGTTTCTACCGTATTGGAGGGAAAGTACCTGTTGATGTGGATATAATGATCCTTGCTGCAACCAACAGAAATCTCCAGCAACTCGTCCGCGAAGGGGGCTTTCGTGAAGATCTGTATTTTAGACTAAGTGTCATCAATATTGAAGTGGCCCCTTTGAGAGAACGCAAAGCGGATATTCCAATGCTGGCAAAATTTTATATGGAAAAATTTAATCGGGAGAGAAAACGAAATATTACTATCTCCCACCAGGCAATGGATCTGATAAAAAAGTATCAGTTTTATGGCAATGTCAGGGAGTTACGAAATATTATTGAAGATGCCTTTGTCCTTTGTGAGAATAATAAAATCGATGCAAAAGATCTGTCCATCAATAAAAAACTGTTTAATAGTGTTGGCTCTGTAAAGGAAGAAGATAGGCTTTATCCAGGCCAAGGTTCTGATAAAAAATTACCTTTTAAAAAAGCCCTTCAGAGATTTGAAAAAATTTACTATAGACGATTGATGGATTTTAATGACTGGAAACTGAATTCAGCAGCGGCAGAAGCCGGTATCTCACGCGAATGGTTAAGCAAAAAATTAAAACAGATGGGAATAGGCAAAATGTGAAGTTTTGTTCACATAATGTGAAGTTTTGTTCACATATTATATTACAGGTAAAAAGTATAGAAAAATGGAAATACATTGTAAGATGTTGTTAATATTGTGATTAGGATTGGTTGTTGCGTGGAGGGCTTATTTGCTGAATATTGGCATGAAAATTGTAATTATAATAGAGATAATCTATAGGAGATAAGTATGCGTAAAATATTAATCGTGGAGGATGAGAGATCAATTCGTCAGGCCTTACGATTTGAGTTTGAAGATCTGGGTTATGATGTGGGATTCGCTTCCGATTTTAATGAAGCGATGAGTGCAATCCGCGCATTCGATTACGATATTGTGATTTCTGATTTATATCTTAATAATGGTGATGGTGTTCAGTTAATGCGAAATACCTATGATGATAAAAAAGATGTACCCTTTATCGGGATGACAGCTTTCCCGACATCAGATCTTGCCAGGAGAGCGAAATTAATACTGAAAGATCGCTTTTTTGAGAAACCTTTTTGTGCGGCAGCAATAAAGAATAAAGTGGATGAAGTTCTGAGTGTCAGTATTAGTTAACAGGTTTATTCATCAACAAGCGATTTTTTGTTTTCAAAATCGTAAAAAGTTGTTCGGATCAGGTCAATTAATAATAATTTATAGTCTAATATATGCCTGCAGGTGGGTAAGATAGGCGTTACTGGTTCTGTTTCTATCTAAGGCGAGGGCCTGGCTGTCAATTTCACCCCGGGCATACCGGTCTTTGCTGATTTCAAAACTCTTTTTTGCTAATTCAATATTTTTTTCCAGAATCTGCAATCTTTTCAAACTACTTTTATTCCGCGCTACCAGATCACGGATCTCTCTTTCTACCTGAACTTTTTCATTATCGATAGAATATTTTGTTTTACGATAATTTGCCCTGGCTGCCTCAACCCGTGAGGATATGACCCCCCAGTTCCAAATGGGAATTGTGATATTGAGGGAAATGCCCTTATTCCCGGGGCGTTGTTTTAACTCATTCCAGGCATTATTAAAACTGTAGGGCATGCCACGAAAACGTTCATCACTGCTTACCCCAATAAAATCATAAAAGGCAAATATACTGCCCGTTATTTGCCCCTGTACACGTATTCGCCTTATACTTATTTCTGCTAACTCACTTTCAATTTCCATCTCTCTGATCTCCAGGCGATGCTTTAGCCCAGATTCAATAAGCTTGCTCAAGGTCTACCTCAACGATATCATAACCCAGATCGCTTGTCACAGAAATAGAATCTTTCAATGAAATTTCTAACAATTGTTTTAGGAAATTCTCCTGGGAAATCCGATCAACCCTGGCAATATCGTAATTATTCAATTCCTGAGCAAGATCCACCTCCATTTGTAGCGCTTCGACTTCTGCAATAACACCCGCCTTATATTTATTTTGCGCCAATTCGGTTGCATCAATTTGCGCTTCTAAGGTTTGTCTGGAAATCTTTTCACGTTCAAGGGCGGCAATCAATCCATAAAAGGTCTGGCTGACCTCATAATTTATATCAAGCTCAGCCCGTGCTAACTGTTTCTGTGATATTTCATAACTTAATTCTGCCGTTCTCAAGTCAGATTGGAGCTCGTTATATGAGTAAAATGACTGAAGCGGTTGGGAGAATCCAATTCTTGTTGAAAATCTCACCAGGTTACGATCAATTTCATAGTCCTCCAATGCATATATTTCTGAACTTAGAAATAAGCGGCCATCCGTGGGTAGGGGTTGGCTTATTTCAAGAGCGGTTCTATAATCAAACTGCCTGATGGGATAATAATAGACACCGAGGCTATCTTCAAAACGATTTCTAGTTTCTGTATAGCGTGGTGCAGTAATGTAAAGATTGACCTGGGTCTTAAATCGATTCGTGGCCGATTCAAGAAGATGTTCAGATTCGACCAGGTTCTCTCTCAGCCTTCGCATTTGATAGTTTTTATCTGCTGCAATTTCAAGACATTTTGGTAAATCGAGATGGTAAATCTCCTGGCCAAATATGGATGTAATAAATAATATAAATAAAAATATGGCTGGTTTATTTAGATTCATATAAATCCTCATCACCAAAAATTTTAGCGTTCTGTAAATATCAAACTATTTACGTCTAAGAGAGTTCTAAATAAATATAGGAAAATTGTACCATACAAACAGGAATAAATTAAGTTAACTAATTTAAATATATTTTGATTATACGGTATAAATATAGATATATTAATTATAGATTACCTGTTGTCAATATTATTACCATTTATATATATAAAAGCAGTGCTAAGGGTAGTAAAACTTTGATACTTCATATGTTTCAGACCCGCTATTTTGCTTATAGAAATAATGCAAAACTTGTAAATATTGTCTATTTTACTTTTCTATTACTGGTATTATTATCATGCGGTACAGGCGAACAATCCTTAACCATCACCTATAAAGTGATAAAGTCGCAACATGCCATAACGATTGATGAAAATGGTGTAATAGAAGCAAAAAAATCCTATACTATTGTTACACCAAATTTAAATCATCAAAGCCTTAAAATAGCGCATATTGTACAAGAGGGTAAAACAGTTAAAAAAGGGGATTTGGTTGTACAACTTGAGAGTGAGGCAATTGAAAATATTTATCTCACTGCGAACAATGAACTGGAAATTGCCAAAGCAGAAGCGGAAAAGCGCAAGACTGAATTAGAGTTAGAACGTCTTCTCTTAGAATCGCAGGTAAAGAGTCTGGAAGCCTCTGTTGCTGTTTCACGACTACGTCTGGAGAATCTTTCCTTTGAACCAGCACGAAAACAAGAAATCGAGAAGTTAGAAATCGAAAAAAATGAGATTGATTTACGCAAATTGGAAAATAAGTTAGGTTCCTTAGAAGCAATCCAAAAGGAAGAGCGACTCCGATTGCAGTTAAAAATAAAACAAGAAAAAAGGAAACGAGACCAGGCAGAAGCAACATCTCAAAAAATTAAAAATTTTAGCCCCTGTGGATGGCATTGTGATATATGCTGAGGATTGGTATGGTAATAAAATTAAAGAAGGCGATCAATTGCATCCCCAACGACCCATTGTGGAAATCCCCGATTTACGGATAATGCAACTCAAACTTAAATTGGGTGAAACAGCAGCCCAGAGATGTAAAGAGGGACAAAGAGCAGAAATTTCCTCTTTCTCATTTGGTGGACTTATTTTGAGTGGAAAGGTGAGTAAAGTAAATCGTATAGCTAAACCAATCAAACGAAGGTCGAAAGTCAAAAAAGTAGAAGTGCTGGTGGAACTAGATTCATGTGGGACAACCATAGTGCCGGGAATCTCAGCAAGAGGGAAGATATTTATTAGCAAAAAGGAAGAATTCTTTGCCGTTCCTCACGAATGTGTATTTAATAAAGATAGTCTTAAAATAATATATATTCAAAATGGAGGAAATTTTGAACCGCGTGCAATTAAGATAGATCGGCAAAGTGAAGAATATGTTCTTATCCGAAGTGGGCTTAAAAGTGGGGAAGATATCGCTTTTCAAGAACCAAATGAAGATGATATCGATTGGCCTGAACACCTGTCGATCTCTGTAGAAGAAGAATTGAAGATTGATTCATCAGATACAGAAATTAAGAGGAAAAAAAGTATTGATTCACTTAAGAAGGAAATAGTTGTATCAATTCCATAACCAAAAATCTATGAATGGTTTCTTATAATGTTAACTCATAAAGAAAAATATTTATCTATAGTAATAAACACGCAGTTATATTCAGTGATTATCATTTTTATTCAATTATTGATAGGCTGTGGAGGCGAAAATGATAACCGCATTGAAACATCCCAGGTCCATAGGGGAGATTTTCTGTTTACAGTCACAGAAACTGGGGAGTTGGAGGCTGTTAATGCACTCACCATATCAGCACCTCAAATTCCCTGGAATCTGGGATCACTAAAAATCACTAAAATTGTTGACGACGGTACTGAGGTGGAGGCAAATGATATATTAATTGAATTTGATAAAGGACAGGTGCAGAAAAGTATGGAAGATGCCCAATCGGAGTTAGAAATTGCCCAGGCCGAATTACGAAAGGCATCTGCAACTCAAAAATCGCAAGTAAAAGAAATGGAAGCAGATTTTGAGAAAGCCCAATTACAACTCCGTATTGCTCAATTGAATTTTGAACTGGCCAATCATAAATCAAAGATTGAACAAAAAAAGATTGAACTTCAACTAAAGAATGCTGAGATAGATCTAAATCGGGCCAAGGAAAAGATACAGAATCAAATTCATATCAATAAGCAAGAAATCAGCAAACTAAAATTAAAAGTGCGGCAGGCTCAAACCAAATTAGAAGAGGCAAAAGGAACTATTGAAAGACTCACTGTAAGAGCTCCGGCTCCGGGAATTGCCATCATAAGGAGAAACTGGCAAACCGGAAATAAATTTCAGGCCGATGATCAGATGTGGCGTGGCCAGCAAGTTTTACGACTACCTGATCTTACCCTGATGCAGGCAAAAGTTATGATAAATGAGGTAGATATCTCAAAAATTGATACAACGCAAATGGCAACAATTACAATGGATGCCTATCCGGATACCGGTTTTAAGGCGCGTGTCATCAATGTGGCAGCCCTGGCCAGAAATAAGGACAGAGATTCTAAGGTGAAAATATTTGATGTTGTATTATTACTTGAAGAGAACGACAAAAGATTAATGCCAGGGATGACGGTAAGTTGTGAGGTATTAGTTGATAGTATAGATGATACGTTATTTGTTCCATTAGATGCAATATTCAAGGACGAAAGTGGACCTTATGTGTTTTTGAAGAATGGTTCGGAGTTCAAGAAACAACCAATAAAGACAGGCCCCGAAAATGATAATTTCGTGGTAATTTCCGAAGGATTAGAAGAAAATGATAAAGTGTCTCTGGTTAATCCCCAGATAGTTATAGATGCTTATAGTCGTGAGGATGATAAAAAGAAAGGCGATTCATGAAAAATGTATCCTTTACTTTTATATTTGTCCTTTTCGTTTGTGGTTGTTCCAGAGTCCAAGATAATATAAAAAGCCTTCATTGGGGAAATTTTAAAGCGACGCTTACGGAGAGCGGTGAGTTGCATGCTGTGAACTCCAAGATGATAAATATGCCTGACTTTAGCTGGCATTATGGAAAAACAAAAATTGTTGATATGGGAATCGAAGGTACGATCGTTAAAAAAGGCGCGTATGTTGCCCAGGTTGATACCTCTAATGTAATCCGCATCTTGGTGCAAACGGAATCCGAACTGGCCATTGCCCAGGCTGATTATCAGAAATTATTAATCGAACATAAATCATCTCTCAGGCAATGGGAATCAGAATTGGAATCAGCAGAAGCTGCATTAAGGTTGTCTGAAATTGACACCTTAAGTGTTCAATTTGAATCGATCGCAAAAAAAGAGCAATCACAAATTGAGCATCACATGTGTAAATTGGAAATTGATAAATTAAAAGCAAAAATTCTATATGGTGAACAAATACAAAAAGAAGAAAAATTTATATTAGAAGAAAAGATAAAAAATCAGGAGCGTGCAATCCTAAATGCTCATGATACGGTTAGTCGGTTTACATTACTTGCGCCTGCCGATGGAATGATAGAATATCGCAGAAGGGGCAGGCCACGAAGGAAAATCAGTATTGGGGATGAATTTTGGCCCGGGGAGCCTATTATAGGTCTCCCGGATCTGAGTAAAATGAAAGCTGCAATAACAGTGAATGAAAGAGATGTAAAAAAGATATTAATTGGACAATCAGCTATGGTACGCTTAGATGCCTTCCCCCAAAGAGCATTCCATGGTGTTATTACATCAATTTCAAAAATGTGTCATTCTGAAGATGATGATTCTCAAATTAAAGTCTTTGATGTGGAAATATTACTTGATGATAACGATCCGATATTAAAGCCAGGAATGACTATTAGTTCTGAGATCTTTGTGGCGGAGTTAGAGGATGTGTTTTATATTCAAACAGAATATATTTATGAAGAGGAGACAGGATTCTGTATATATGTGAGCAGAGAAGGAGATCAAATTAGGATCCCGGTTAAGTTAGGGCCGCGAAATCCCAAACAAGTTGTTGTTTATGGCAATCTTCAAAAGTCAGATATGCCTATATATGCACCTAAACAGGAAGAATCTTAATGAAATTTGAAGAACAATTAGTACTCAGTATAGGCGGACTTAAGGTTCATAAACTCCGATCCATTCTAACGATGTTGGGCATCATCTTTGGTGTTGGCGCGGTAATAGCGATGTTGTCAATCGGTGAGGGTGCGAAGAGGGCTGCTTTGGAAAAATATAAATTTCTGGGTATCAATAATATTATTATCCGGGATAAAAACTTAAGTGAAGAAGAACTTGGAAAAAGTCAGGGCGAAATTTTCTCCCGGCCTTACAATTAAAGATGCAGAGGCAATTCAACGGATACTGCCTACTGTTGAAGTGGTTGTCCCCCAGGCTGAATTAGAAACACGAAGCAAAGTATGCCGGATAAATCTTCTGAATCCACCATTGTTGGTATAACCTCCGAATATCAGCAAATACTCAATTATACAACAGATCTCGGTAAATTTTTATCTAAAGAGAACCATGAATTTAGTATGCGGGTTTGTGTTTTAGGTGCTGATGCCGCGAAAAAACTTTTTCCTGTTGAGAACCCTATTGGAAAAAAAGTAAAATTAGGAGACCAGTGGTTTGAGGTAGTGGGTATTATGGGCAATAAAATGCTTTTTACAGAGACTGTCGGTGAATTGGCGGCAAGAAATCTGAATCAGGATATTTATATCCCTCTTTCATCTTTTCTTGCCAGGTTTTCTAAAAAGGAGCAATTGGCCAGCGAAATAGACCAGTTAACGGTGAAAATTACTGACACCAATAAATTGGTTGAAAGTGCTGCAATTATAAGCCGAATTTTGGATAGACGTCATCATGATAATGCAGATTATGAAATTGTTATTCCTTATGAGTTATTAAAGCAGGAAGAAAAAGAAAGACGGATATATAATTTGGTGCTGGGATCAATTGCCTCAATTTCTCTTCTCGTTGGAGGAATCGGCATTATGAATATTATGCTTGCCACAGTTCTCGAACGAACAAGGGAGATAGGAATCAGGCGCGCACTTGGGGCTCGAAGAAAAGAAATTATCAGTCAGTTTATAATAGAGGCCGTAACCCTGAGTTTGATTGGTGGTTTGATCGGCGTATCTCTTGGTGTAATTCTGTCATTAATTATTGATGGAATTGCAGAATTCGAAACGTCTATTACCCTCTTTTCAGTGGTTGTGGCTTTCTCCGTATCGGGCATGGTTGGCGTCATCTTTGGTACCTTTCCGGCTAAACGTGCCGCTGAAGTAAATCCAATAGAAGCATTGAGATACGAATAAAATTTTTGCAATAATATTTATATGATGACAATTTCAAGACCTAACGTTTACCATCTGGCAGAATAAAAAATAAAGATCTATTTTCATAACTATTTTGAATCTAATAAATTATCTCTTTTCTCTCCACAAAATCAGTTACTAAATTTCTCCAAAAAATGATTAGCCTGGTTGGAAGATTGCTCATCATTTTTGCGCTTGAAATACATCTGCCAGTTTTTCAATATTTGTGAAAGCGTGCGATGGTCCTTCGCTTTTAGAATATCCAGAATCATCATTTCTTCGATGAGACGTTCAGTTAGAGGCCAATCTTTTATTTGCCAGCTGCGTTGTAAAGATTTGTAAAAAGAAGTCAAAGTGTTGTTAAGGAAATCTTCATTGTCCGGATAGCGGTAATACCCATCGGCAAAAACGCTAAAAGCGGCAATATAATCATTTCTTGAATATAATTGCCTTCCCCAGGTATAGTAGAGCCCAATCTCAAAATTGACATTGGATCTCGAATCGCGATTGAATTGTTGTGCAAGCAATACGTATTCATAGGATGCCTTATAGTTTTTGTTCTTTTTGGCCAGATAGGCCCGGTTATAAGCGAGGAGTCCTAATAGTTCTGTGTTGGTGATTATTCGTCCCTGGCTATTTTCATGAAGATAGAGTCTATCTAAACCGATACGTAACACTTCATTTTTGGGATAATACTGGGCAAGATATTTGGAGTAGGCTTTTAGATTTTTCATGATATCAAATCCCATATCGCTCGTGTTCTCCACAACCACCTTTTGTCTGAAATTGTTAAATATTGTATATACATGGGTTGGGGTTTCAAAAGCTTCGCAGGTCCAATTGAATTCTTCACAAATAATATTGTATAGGATAGTTGCGGAAACGCAATTATATTCCTTGTTTCGGGCAATATCGGCTAGAGTCGTAGACTCCATAGCATAGGTTTTAAGCCATTCGCCATGTAAATACATAAATACGGTGTGGGCCGATCCTACAGGATCATCCAGATCAAAGGCAAATGTTTTTATTTTTGCCACAAGATTATCATACCACTCTAAGTATTTTGGTAGGCTATCCGGCTGGGTGACACCGGAAAGGATCAGCGCTGCTTCAATCTTGCTGTGATTATCTAAATATCCATCAACAATATCTTCTTCAAGCGATATCTTTCCGGCATGGCTGAATTGTATAAGTGTTACAAGGAGTAACAAATCACAATATGATCTAATAATATTAAATCTCATCTTTTACACTATGGATATTTATTGACCGTATCTTTGAGGATGAAGATAATATTCCCAGCAAGAAATTCCAATTTTTTTTAATCACTATCTAAATTCAAAATTCCCATCACAGATCACGATATACGAATCCCGAACATTGTCACCATTCTTATGTTGTCGTATCACTTATAAATTATGATTTCCTCGAATTATTTGTTAATTTACTTGAATTTTCTGAATGATGTGAAAATTGCACAGCAAAGTACGGCCAAAAATTAGCAAGGTATATTGTCATCCTCTAAGGATCTACCATTGTGAAGATCCTAAAATGATACGGAGGAAGATTCCTATCCCCCGTTCCGGGACGGAATGACAATCAAGTATTGACGAAGTAATGAAAATCTCAGCAATAAAAACATAACCCGGGGAGTACATGTAGAGCTGTCCCAGGGCAAAAATAAGGTAGAAAATGAGTAAAAGAAAAGAGACGATACGTAATATTGCCATTATTGCCCATGTTGATCATGGGAAAACCACCTTAGTCGATGGCATGCTAAAACAAAGTGGGATATTATAGAGAAAACCAACAGGTGGTGGACAGGGTAATGGATTCTATGGATCTTGAGAAAGAGCGTGGTATTACAATCATGGCGAAGAATACGGCTGTGATGTATGGAGATGTAAAAATAAATATTGTCGATACACCCGGTCATGCGGATTTTGGTGGTGAGGTGGAAAGAAGTTTAAACCTTGTAGATGGGGCCATATTGCTGGTTGATTCCAGTGAGGGACCTTTACCCCAGACCCGTTTCGTGGTCAAAAAAGCCCTTGAGAAGGAATTACCTATTATCCTGGTCATCAATAAAATTGACCGTCCTGATGGGCGGATTGAAGAAGTTGTGGATGAAGTGTATGATCTCTTTATCGATCTGGATGCCAAAGAAAATCAAATTGACTTTAAAGTTTTGTATACCAACGCCAAGTTGGGTGTTGCCCATAAAGAATTGAATGATAATTCTAAAAATCTAAAATCATTATTTGATACGATCATATCCGAAATCCCAGGACCGGAATCTGATGATGAGGCAACACCACAATTTTTGATCACCAGCCTGGACTATGATGCTTATGTGGGACAAATTGCTGTTGGCAGATTGTCAAACGGTAAATTACAGATGAACCAGCGCTACAGTTTATGTGGTGAGAATAAGATAACTGAAGGCATAAAATTTTCGGCCTTGTATTCGTTTGAGAATATGGGAAGGAAACTGGTTAATGAAGTCCATTCCGGTGATATCATTGCCATTGCGGGTGTCGAGAATATACAGATTGGGGATACCATTTCATCTCTTGAAAATCCCAGACCCTTACCACGTATCCACGTTGATGATTCCACAATATCAATGATATTTTATGTCAATACGAGCCCTTTTGCTGGAAAAGATGGCAAATATTTGACCTCACGGCATCTAAGAGAGCGTTTGGAGAAAGAAACACTTAGCAATGTGGCCATTGAAATAAAGGAAACCGGACGGGCTGATGCTTTTGAGGTTTGCGGACGTGGTGAACTACAAATGGCTGTATTGATTGAAACAATGCGTCGTGAAGGTTATGAGTTTATGGTCTCAAAACCACGGGTAATCATTAAGGAGATCGATGGGAAAACCTGTGAACCTGTGGAGCATGTATTTATTGATCTACCAGAAGAATATTTGGGTACGGTAACTGAAAAACTATCCAAACGAAAAGGACGTATGACCAATCTGGTTAATCATGGACATGGCAGAGCTAATGTGGAATTTTTAATTCCTTCCAGGGGATTAATTGGTTTTCGCAGCCATTTTCTGACAGATACCAAGGGATCTGGTGTTTTAAACTCCATCTACAATGGCTATGAACCTTGGTTTGGGGCTATTCCACAAAGAACATCGGGCGCATTAGTCGCCGACAGAGCAGGGAAAGTGACAAACTATGCAAGTCTGGCCATGGTAGACAGAGGTGAGTTGTTCCTGGAAGCTACGACGCAGGTGTATGAGGGCATGATTCTCGGGGAAAGAAATCGCGAAGGTGACCTGGATGTCAATATTACAAAAGAGAAGAAACTTACCAATATGCGTAGTTCCACTTCTGAGGCTACGGTGACATTAAGGCCGCCAAGGATGTTGTCTCTGGATCAATCCATAGAATTTATCGCCGATGATGAATTAGTCGAGATAACACCTCTGAATATCCGTTTATCAAAAATGGAGCGGGATAGGCAGAAGAGGGCAGCGCTTTACAAGAAGGTGAAGAAGGGGGATGAGTAGGATTTGGGTTATGGGATACGGGATAGTGAATTTGTAATTTGTAATTGAGAATTGGGAATGTGATTAGAGATGTGGGATGGGCGATGTAGAATATGGCAGTCGGAATTACGATGGGAGATACGAGATACGGGATGCGGGTCAAATCGAGGAAGAATTGATCCCGATATGCCGACAGTCGAAGAACCCGTTCTACCGGCGATGGAGGCGCTTCAATCGGGAATGTAGGATATGGGATAGTGGTTTTGTAATTGGGAATTGGGAATTGGGAATTGATATGGGATATGAGATATGAGATAGGGGTTGGCGTGATCTATTCCCCCTTTAAAAGGGGGTTAGGGGGATGTGCAGCTTGGCGGATAGGCCTTGCCGTGCCTTCGAGGTGAATTGATTCAAAAATCCAATTACATCTATGGCCGCTATTACCGTGTATAGGTTATCCTCGTAGAGGATAGATTGTTGTAGAATATTGTTAAAGCAAAATTACCATCCTTGTAGAGGATGCATTACCAGCTGAATTAATTACAAAATCATTGCATAATATATTCTTAAATGAGGAAAAATCCTTTATGTACTGTACTAGCTGGTTTATTATGAATATTAGAGATTGTTAAGATGGTTCGATTAATAAAGTATACAACTAGAAGCCTTGTGCTGATCTTGATATTCTTATTTTCATGTCAGACTCAATATGATTATGACACCATAATACGAAATGGTATGGTGTATGACGGGCGTGGGGAAAATGTTCGCCAGGTAGATGTAGCTATAAAGGGGGATCGGATTGCCTACATAGGTAACCTTGATACTCTGACAGCCAAATATGAGATTGATGCTCAGGGACTCGCCGTTGCACCCGGATTTATCAATATGTTGAGTTGGGCGAATGTTTCGTTGATCAAAGATGGGCGGTCCATGAGTGATATCTATCAGGGCGTAACTTTAGAAGTCCTTGGTGAAGGTAATTCAATGGGACCTTTGAATGAGCAAATGAAACGTGCCATAAAAAACAGGCAGAGTGATATTACTTACAACATTGAATGGACTACCCTGGGAGAATATCTCTCTTATATGGAAGAAAGAGGCATTTCAACCAATGTTGCCTCATTTGTAGGTGCTACTACGTTGCGGATACATGAAGTCGGGTATGAGGATCGTGCAGCTACGCAAGAGGAATTGGAGAGTATGTGCCGGCTGGCCGCCGAAGCAATGGAAGAGGGGGCAATGGGGGTGAGTTCTTCTCTGATTTACACACCGGCTTTTTTTGCCAGCACTGAAGAACTCATTTCTCTAGCGCAGATTGCTGCAGATTATGGGGGTATGTACATCTCACATATTCGCAGTGAAGGAGACAAACTTCTTGAGGCTTTGGATGAGTTTATAGAAATAGTAACAAAATCAAATGTTCGCGGTGAGATTTATCATCTTAAGGCCTCTGGGGAACCAAATTGGTCAAAAATGGATAAGGTCATTCAGCATATCAATGAAATGCGATCAGAAGGATTGTTGATTACCACTGATATGTATAACTACCCTGCCAGTTCAACCGGATTATCCGTCCTTTTGCCAACCTGGGTGCGCGAAGGTGATCATGATAGTATGATTGCAAGGCTAAAGGATTCAAATCTTAGATCACAAATTCTATCTGAAATGACCTTCGCCGGAGCCGGTTCTCCCGAGAAAATACTCCTCGTGGGTTTTCGCAATAAAGATCTTCGAAACCTGACGGGCAAAACGCTTGCAGAAATTTCTTTGATGAGGGGAAAACCAGCAAAAGAAACAGCCATTGATTTGATTGTTGAAGATGACAGCAGAATTGGTGTGGTATATTTTAGTATGTCTGAAGAAAATATGCGAAAAAAAGTCCAACAATCCTGGATGAGTTTTTGTTCAGATGCCGGATCATTGGCACCTGAGGAACCATTCATTAATCGCAGTACCCATCCGCGTGCTTATGGCAGCTTTGCCCGTCTTTTAGCAAAATATGTTCGGGAGGAAAAGATTATCACCTTAGGTCAGGCAATTATAAAATTAACATCGTTACCGGCCAAAAATCTTGGATTAAGGGATCGGGGAACATTAAAAGAAGGATATTTTGCAGATATTGTAGTTTTTGATCCAAATACAATTCAAGATCATGCAACATTTCAAAAGCCACATCAATTGGCAACAGGAATGAAACATGTATTTGTAAACGGAACGCAGGTGCTTAAGCATGGAACTCATACAGGGGCAAAACCGGGCCAGTTCGTAAAGGGACCGGGGTGGAACACCACATCAAAAAATAAGTGATCAATATATCAACCACTGAGTAACACAGAAAAATACACGGATATATTTTTCTAATAATCAAATTGGATTGGTTATGAAGTAGTTAAATCTTAATCGTCTGTGTCCTTTCGGCCTGACCAGTTTCACGGGGTAATTCCGTGGTTATATATTTTCATAAAATAAGCCTAAGGGTTTTCACTCATGGGAAGAAGAGCCCTGGGTCTGCTGTGATTATTTATTACAATACAACATGTTTTTAGAGGATAAATCGATGAAAATAATTAGTCTGCTAAACCTAAGATTTTCATTTATAACTTTAATTTTATTATTCGTTGCCTGTACTTCGAAAAACGGGGACGATTATATTACTTTAATTAATAATGGCGCGTTTACAAAAGCACAAGAACGAATTGAGCAAATTCTTAAGGAAGATCGGACACTCTCTGATGAGCAAAAATTTGACCTGACAATTGAGATTGAACGAATGGAACGGATTAAAAAAGATTTTACAAAGAACGAGGATGATGTTTTAGAATATATAAAGAAATATATTCCCCAGGTAACAAAGAAAGATCTTAGAAAATGGGAGAATGAGAAATCTCTCGAATATATGACGATTGATGGTGAAAAAAAATACTTTAACCGGGCAGCACGTAATCTTTTTCGTATCAATAATAAATGCCTGCAAATTTGGAACGCTCATCATGAAAATGATGAAAGTAAAACAGATGGGGAAGTATTAAATTATAAAACACATAATAGCAATATTATAAATAAAGTTGTTACGACGGGGAAGCGGTATGTTTATCCTGTACGAATGCGCATATCCTATACCCTATCTGTAAATGAGAATGTTGTACCAGCGGGTGAAACGATTCGTTGTTGGATACCCCATCCTCGGGAGATTTCGGAGCGTCAGACAGATATCCGTCTATTAAAAACAGATCCCTTAATCCACAAAGTTGCAGATAATAGTAATCTTCAACGTACGGTATATCTGGAGAAAGAATCGGTCAAGGATCAGAAAACCGAATTTTCAGTATCCTATGCGTATACTTCCAATGGATCATACGTCCTCATTGATCCGGAAAAAGTTAGACCTATCGAACAGAGGAGTGATTTGAAGGCATATTTAAAAGAAGAACCACCCCATATTGTTTTTACAGAGGATTTTAAAGATCTATCAAAAAAAATTCTTGGGAATGAAACTAATCCTTACCGAAAGGCTCAAATCCTTTTCAAATGGGTGAATGATAATACGCCCTGGGCTTCAGCAAGAGAATACTCTACTATCCGCAGCCTCAGTCAATATGGTTATGAAAATAAACATGGGGACTGTGGGATACAGTCCATGATGTTTATCACCTTATGTCGTTTGAACGGCATCCCGGCTCGTTGGCAATCCGGCTGGGATTTTACACCACCAAATGATACCATGCATGATTGGGGAATGGTATATTTTGAACCCTATGGCTGGGTGCCGATGGATGCCTATTATGGTCCGATGGAAACGGAAAAAGAGAATTTAAAATGGTTCTATTTATCAGGTATGGATAGCTATCGTTTGATCTTTAATGATGATTATGCACAAGCCTTTTCACCCAAAAAGAACCATCACCGTTCTGAAACATTGGATTCACAACGTGGGGAAGTGGAATGGAAAGGCGGCAATTTATACTTTGATAAGTGGCGTTGGGACATGGAATGGGAAATAATTCAGCTCTTCTGATTCACATTTTTCTTACGATCAGTAACGAAGAGATAAGAATCATCGTCAATATGACCAATGTCGCCGGTATAAAACCATCCCTTATCATCGATTACATCCCAGGTTGATTCCGGCTTATTCAAATATCCCTCCATAATTGTTTCACCCCGAACAAGTATCTCTCCCTCGGCATTAATTCGCACTTCAATACCCTCAAGTGGTTTTCCTGGAGATCCGAATTTGATTTTTCCTGGTGTGGAGATTGAGATGGGGCCATGGGTTTCATTAAAGCCATAGCATTCAGAAATCTGAAGATGTATCGCCTCAAAGAATTTTAAATTGTCATCTGATAAAGAGCATCCTCCCGAAACAAGAAGACGTAATTGATCGCTAATTGTATTTTTCATTTTTTTGAGGGCAATATAATTTGCGACATTATACTTAATTTTTAGTAGTATATTGGCTCCTCCTGCATTTTTTCTTTCATGATAATGCAGGCCCGTTGTAAGAGCCCAGGTATAAAATTTTTTCCTCAAGTGAGATTCGAGATTAATGTTTTCCCTTAAATCACCAGCAATTTTATCAATTAAATTAGGAAGGGCAATGATTAGAGAAGGTTTTAGTTTATTCTTACTACCCAAAACAGTAGAACGATTTTGTGTGAAATAAATGGTAGCACCCTTATATAGGGGACACCACTGCCCTATAATACGGCCATTTAATTGGCTCAAAGGTAAATCAGATTGAACCACATCCTCAGAACTGATTTTTAATCTGCTTTGAGTCTGCATAATAATCTGAATAAATCCCTGGTGATGGAGCATAGCCCCATTGGGTTTGGAGTTTGAATCTGAGGAATAGAGAATGCTGCAAACATCATCAGTTTTGATGGCATCTATAGCCTGAAGGGATTGATCCATGCTTTTATCACTATCGGTGATATCTTCGAGTAAATCAGCAAATAATATAACTCCGGTATTTTCTGGCTCTACTTTTTCAAAGGAGATGATATGCTTAAGTGAAGGCAATGTCGAATGGATTTTATTTATTTTGTCATATTCTTCTTGATTCTCCAGCAATAATGCTTTTGAATCTGAGTCCTTTAAAAGGTACTCAATTTGATCAAGAGGTAGTAGGGGGGAGATCGGTACTATTATCCCACCTAATGATAAAACAGCGAAGTCGCTTATAGTCCATTCAGGCCGATTGTCAGAAAGTATGGCTATTTTATCACCGGTTTTCAGGCCAAGACCAGATAAATTGTAAAGGAGATTTTTTACTTTTGTACCTAGCTCTTTATATGAGTAAGATTCAATCCAATCATTTTTGATGTACTGAATAGCGGTTTTGTCCGGATATAACTGAATCGATTTTAACAGAAGGTGAGGAATGCTAGTCAATACCTTTCTCCATCTTTAATTTGATCTGAAAAATTCTCTGGAAATTACCCCTTGCATGGCGAGGATGTCGGCAATAAAGGGTTGGTACTATTTTTACTAATAAAAATCACCGATTTAATTTATTATCGTCCTGAATTTTAAAGACTAAAACTTCTATTTTGTTTATTAGGATTATATTCTTTATGCATTGAGAATGTGTGCAACGGGTATAAATAAATTTGATATTAATTATGGCAACGGTTAACATTTATAGATAAAATATAATCTATATGGGGATTCTTATGACATCAAAATTCTATCTACTGTCTGTACTGATAATAGTTTTACTTATTACCAATATTTATTCATCTGATTCAACCAAGACGATACAGCCTGAGCGACCCTGGGCATTGGGAATGATTGCTAGAAGTGCTACCATTCCATTTGCAACTGAAGGTGACAGGACCGTTGGGACCCTGGTTCCTTTAATATATTACGACGGTAAAATATTTTATATACGCGCCCTGGAAGGTGGATTCCATTTCTATCGTAGGGGTGATTGGCTTTTTACCTTACTCGGTAAATTGCATTTTGTGGATATTCCAAAAGACTTTCAGAATGAGATACAGGGTGATATCCTTGAGGTTGGTCTTCAGGCAAAATATAGACCACTTGACTGGCAGTATTTGGATCTGGAGATTATGAATGATTATTACGGAGCCTGGTCGAGTAATGTTCGGCTTGGTGCAGATTTTACTACCGGTGCATTCCGACTCGATCCATTTCTGGAATTTAAAATTAAAAGTAAAAAGTACAATAGCCGCTATTTTGGACTAACCCAAGTGGAAGTTGATGGGGGTGTCGATATAGGGTTAGGCCTGGTGGTGCAACTCCATGCCATCAGCAATTTTTACTTATATGGAGCAGGAAAAATAACCTACCTGGATAAAAATGTCCGGGGGGTTGAGTTTGTAAACCGGGATTTTAATGGTGAGGTATATCTTGGGATTGGTTTCTCTAATGATGTATCCAAGCCGAGGAAAACGGAAATTCGAACCCGACCTTATGTACGGATTGCGCATGGTTGGGCAACCCCAACAGATCTGGCAAAAATTATCAGATTTCAGGCAAATAAGGATACATTTAATAATCAGATGACCTCAGTCTTTTATGGTCATCCTCTTACCGACCAGCTCTTCGGCTTATCGATGGATTTCTATCTCACCCCGGGATTTGTCTGGCATCACAAATCGCAAGTTCAGCCAAACTCCTGGGAGGCTGTAATAGCTATTAAGGTTTATTTTACCGTCCGATGGCCAATCCGGTGGCGTTTTGGCGCTGCTGAGGGTTTGTCTTATGCTAATGAAATTCCCTATGTCGAAGGCTCTGAGATGGAAAGAAAAGGATACCAGCCTAGTAATCTATTGAATTATCTTGACTTCTCTTTAGATTTTAACATCGGTGATATTTTTGGGGGTGACGAGTTAAAGAATCTTTGGTTAGGATACAGCATTCACCACCGCTCTGCTATTTTTGAAAATGCACAACAATTTGGTCGTATCTCTGGTGGAAGTAATTTTCAGACCTTATACTTTTCATGGGATTTTTAATTTTTATAGCATAGCTATGGAATAAGTTCAATATGACCCAATGGTAATCTGTCATCCTGAACCCTGGCCTGTAGCCAGGACAGGGTTGTTTCAGCATCTGAGACACCGCATTAAAGATCCTGAAATAAATTCAGGATGACGATCATATCAATTAATTTTTTATAACGGATTAACACCTCAGCCTGTGTTATAAAATGATGTGTCCAGCGCATAACTCCTTCCAAATGAACTTTTTTACCGTTTTATCTTATAAGTATATGATATGAATAAATTTATGACGACAGTCATGCAGATGACGATGATGGCGGGATTGTTTGTGAGTAGCGGATGGTCTCAGGAGTATGGCAAAAATGGCCAATGGCTTCGCTTTGGCTTTGCCAATGATGTGGTCTTCCAAACTGACAAGTATTATACAAATGGTATAAACCTGGCGTATGTTACAGAAAATAGTATGGGTTTATTGGCGCCACTTCATTTTCTGCATAATGATGCGTCTGTAAGCTTCAATTCTGTTACCTTAAGACAGGACATATTTACACCACAGAAAATGGATGCTGGGATCTATAATAAACTGGATCGACCTTTTGCGTCCTATCTTCTGGTGGGCAGCAAAAAAACCTCGTTGAACTATGATACAAAATTTCTTTTTACTTCACAATTTGAAGTGGGGGTCTTAGGTAAGTATGCTGGTGGCGAATTGGTTCAAAATGGCGTTCATGCGGCATTGCCAACTTCTTCCCATGTATATGGTTGGGAGAATCAGGTTCAGTCAGATCTGGCATTAAACTACAGCCTTGAGGCTGAAAAAGGGTTGATAAATCATGAACTGTTTGGCATGAGTGGGGATTTGCATGGAACAGTTGGCCTACCCCATACCTATGCGGGCACCGGTGTGACCTTGAGAGCAGGAGAATATCATGATTATTTTTCAAATTTGGGTCTTTACAGAAGTAATGGCTGGCGGATGTACGCTTTTGCAAATATAGATGCGAATGTGGTTGTTTATAATGCGACACTTCAGGGAGGACTTTTCAACCCAATAGTTGAGACTAATAGAATGGAATTAAATTCCTTTGTTATTAAAGCGAAGAGTGGTATAAATTTATCTTATAAATATTTTAATTTTGAAATAGGCATGCAACAAGTCTCGCCGGAATTTAAAAATGGTACGCTGCACCGCTGGGGGTACATGTCCTTCACTTTCCAATTGTAGGAATTAGCAGGAATATGACTAATCCCTGCAATTGGTTATATCATGCAAAGACACGAGAGATAAAAGATTTCTTCTACTAATTACTCCCGTAGAACGGGACAGGCCGAATTTAAGCGAATTTCACGAATTACATTTTTAGTTTTTTTATTCTATTTAGTCTTTGTGTTTTGTCTTTTTTCTTTAAACTTTCTGTGCCTCTGCGTCCTGGCAAGACGTTTTCTCTTTGCTTAAAAAATTAATTAATCCAATCCTGAGGTCAAATCTTCAAAAAGTGATCCATCGATCGCAGGTGTATAGCCAAGAACATTTTTGTATGTTGTAAAATGAGTCTGTCTCAACAGGAAGGATATTGGCGAAAACCGTTCGTGCAGAGGCGCTTTTGATCGCGGTTACAATATTTGAAAAATAGAATGTGGCGGCCTGAAACTCGACATTTAAAGCAAGGTTTAGAACATCGGTTTGATTGGCGACACTGCCAACACCGGGATCGGGGCTGGCATTAGCGGGATTTATCTCATCAAAGCCGTTCGTTGATAAAAGTTTATTTAACTCATCCAAGTGCTTCATATGGTCATTCATATAGGCAACAGCGGTAGTAATAATCGCCTGGTCTTCCAGAAGTCCCGAATTGGCAGGCTGCTTCATAGGTTTTTACGCCCATTGCTTCAAACTCTGCTCCTGCTCTAACAATTGGTTCATCCTCTGTGAAGTCCCCGTCTGTTGCTGCCGTTGATGATGAGCAGGCGTTAACAAGTCCGGCGGTAGTTACAATTCCACCGGTATAAGCTTAATGACTTTAGAAAATTTCTTCTTTCCATATTATCCCCCTGGTTTATATTTGTATTTTTGCAAATATTTTACTAATTGAGAATATTCTTTTCTCGCAGAGCTGCTCCCGATAAATATATTTCCATCCCCCGCTATTACGGGGTCAAAGGACACGTATAACGGGGTGATATGATTTGATCAGGCTAGAATGAGACTGTTAAAATTGCAATAATCGTATCATCATCGGGATCCGGATCTAAATTCTTGGTTGTTTGAGTCATATAGGCGACTTTAAATAATATGGGACGGGCAAATTTATAACCCATGGCCACTGAATGTCGGGTGACGTCATTATCCCAGGGGTTGAAATTCTTTGAATTAACGTCTTCAATATCTTTTGAATCAAGAAAATGTAACATGTCATAGCGCAACGCAATATAAAAGCCGGTAAAGAAGGGAGGCTCATATTTAAAATCTGCATAAGCAGAATAATTTCGTAGATTGAATTTTTTTAACTGATTATTATCATTTTTTATAAAATCTGTACCGGTAAACATAGGCACATCCCAAAGAGAATAAATAAATTCTCCTGAGAGTTCAAAATAGGAATGTGCAAGAATAATATCGGTGGCAACGATACTTTGTGTGTAATTTTCCAAATCATCGTAAAGGGTGTTCACACCAGCCCTTTGCATAAAGCTACCATAACTTACTGAAATGCCTTGCTGCCAGTAAATGAATGGCTGAAAACCAAAGCGAATAATTCCCCCCATGTTTGCCAGATTTGTATAATCTCTCTGTGATGTGATGGCTGCGTTTGTTAGCGCGAGATCTATATTGAATAAATCCGGTATAATGATCCAAGCTGGCTAAAAAACCGGTACTATATCCACCAAAGTAGACGGTGGTCAAACCGACATCATTTGGTCCATAAATTCCAGAGTCACCGGCTTTCGGCCAGTAACCTCTTTCATCTGACATATTAATAAAATAACCATATCCCAGAGGTGCCTGGGTAAAAAGATTATCTGCAGATAATATTCGCCGGGGATAGAGACCAAAGGGCGATACAAATCGACCAATACCCAAACTCCAGTTTGATTCCTCAGGTTCCCATCCAATCATAGCAAGGGTGATTCGGGCCGCATTTAATTTGCCTGTTCCCCAGATATCCCACTGAATCCGTGCATTCACGAAAAAATCATCTGTGACCTGTGCAAAGGCAAATAAATTAAGTTGGTATATAGACATGTGTAAATTGCGATATTCATTATTAATTTCATTGGTGATAAATTTTGATTCCTTACCGCCCTTTGCCACAGACAAGTCTAAAGTACCGTTGAAATCCACCTGTGCCCGGGATAAAAGCGGGAGGAAAATCAGGATACTTAATCCTATGAGAAAATTATGTCGCCAGTATATCAACGATCTCAATTTCATGAGAGAATCCTTTAAATGACATCATTTTTGAATCTCCAATATGATATTCATCAGAGAGTCCATTGATTAGATCTTTTTTGATGAGTATTTGGCCCGGATTTGCAGCTGAACATAATCTTGCGCCAAGGTTGACAGCAGCCCCAATAACGGTATAATCCATACGTTCTGTTGCCCCCATATTACCGAGAACCACGGGGCCATGATTTATACCGATTCCTATGTAGACAGGTGTTGGATCATTCTCATGTTCTTTTTTGACAAGGCGTTGAATAGCAATACTACAATCCAGTGCTTGTTTAACAGAATCTTCTCCTATAAAGAGGGCAACCATTTCATCACCGACAAATTTATCTACCGAGCCATTATATAAACTTACAAGATCTGCCTGGTAGCCTAGATAACGGTTGAGCATATTGATAACTTCTTCTGGGGTATGGTGCTCACTATATGCAGTAAATCCCCGAACATCTGAGAAAAGTACAGCTAATTCCCGGCGTTCACCCCTTAGTGAAACTACCTCGTGAGATGATTTTTTGATCATATCAATCGTATGCGTCCCCACATACTTCATCAGATGCAACCGTTCTCGTAACCCCACAATCATGCCGTTAAATGTGGTCGTAAGCAATCCGATCTCATCTTTGCTCGAAGGATTTACAGAAATACTCAAATCACCTTCTTTGACCTTATTCATACCTTTTACTAATCGTAGTATAGGATTTGAAAAGGTTCTTCCGAGCAGTAGGGCTAATAATATGGTAATGGCAATGCTGATTCCAGCTGTGATAAAGATGTTTTTGCGCAGGGCATCCAGAATGAGTAGTTCTGTTGCTTTTTTTACAGTTGCCAGATAGAACGCTGACACGCCCTCACCAAGTGGAGAAATAAAAGCAAAAACTTCATCAGAATTTAATTTGCTGGTAAAGGCTGAACTTGGATTCATTGCAGACAAAACAGTATCTATTATTGGTTGATGTTTTGCCTGAAACCAGATAAGAGAGTCAATTTCAGAGTTAGATAGGGAATCCGAAAAAGTAGAGGCAAGTACACCTTCGCCAAGATACATGGTAATATCGATATTTGAATCCCCTTTTAATGCCTTGGCCTTCATGGTTTGTGATTTGGGTGCCTAACGAAATTGATCCAATAATGCGATAGTCATCATAATATAGTGGTACTGTGGCGACCTGAAAAAGTCTGATTGTCAATAGTCCAGAGTTCCGCCGCACGTACGGATCGATATCCGGTATAATGCCATTAAGAGCACGAACTACGCTGGGGTGATTAGTGATGATCATCACCAAAATTATTCGGTTGGTCAAACCGGGCAAGCACTTTACCATATTCATCGGTTACAATAAAAAGATCTACCATGGCAAAATTAGAGAGATACATAACCGCCTCATATACCGTGGCTGGATCGCATGTATTTCAACATCAGCCTTTAAAGGTAGAATTCTCACCAATCAATAAGCAGGACTCCAACGAGGCGATCGTAAATAAGGCTTTGCTTCTAGAAAATGAGCCTGGGTTTTGTTAAAATCTTCAATAACCTGCTGCTCAATCTTTTCCGATACGGTCATGGTAATAGCAACAAGCACACCAGATAAATATTAGGGCCATCATACCAACCATTAAAACAAAAAGCTTTGTCTGAATGTTAAATCGCATAATATCCTAACGACTTAGGGTAAAGTTTTTGATTATTTTCTGTCCAGCAGCAATCTCAATAATCTCACTAATCTCAGGAAGATCCGGATGGTAAATTTTTAATTCATACATCCCTTCAGGAAGATCAGATATGAGATATCGTCCATTAGCCTGAACCCTGGTGAAATAGGGCGTGTTGATACAAATAACAGTTGCATTCATTTTTGAGCATGAATATCACAAAAAAGTTTGACTTCGCCCAGTTGTTCAATTTTTCTCCGCTCAATTATACCCGTTGGTTTCCTTCCGATATTAAACTTTCATCCGGCTGTAATGCTGAAGACATTATGGAAAAATTTATCCCTGTTTATGAAGCGAATCTCTGTGCCTGGTGTAACGGGTATAATACGTGGGACAAATTCGGCATTTATCTGGAGAATATTTACAGGAGGAAGTGAATCTACCTCATAGACATAGGATAGGGGATGGGCACTAACGATTACATCGGAGAAGGCGGATTGCACTTTCTTTGCAACGGATTGCTTTTTTTTACGTGCGGATAAACGATTGCGATATAACCGTCCCCTAAAGGTACGTTTCTCCTTATTCACAACCGGGGATAAAAACAGTTCCTGTAATCAATTGCTTATCCTGCGCATATGATTGGAGGGATATCCGAAATGAGGATAAAACTCAACACAATAGAGTAAGATGGTCTTCATAGAATTTTAAGTTGAGTGAAAATATTAGAAAATGTTATTAAATAGATTTATAAGTCTATTAAAATAGAATTAAGAGATTAAATATTTCCAAAAGTCTAAAATATTTTAAAATAATGTAAATTTACATATTTCTGTATATCTATTTGAGATTTGGGATCATTCAGGTTTGGGTAGGGGTGATTAGTTGTCGCGCAGAGAAAACAAATAAAGTAATTGTTATAGTGTATTGGTCATTCGCGAACGACTAATGAACATTTATGTTAATATTTTAATCAAAGGCTTACTATTGGTATCAATTTTGGTAAGATATAAAGATAAGCCATGCCTTTCAGTTGTAGGAATTAGGAAGAAATTCGGTGATTTGTTTGATTGGTTAATGCGCGCAAAGACGCTAAGCCGCAAAGGGGATTTGTATTTGCATAGTGTAAGGAGCAAAGCGCATAGCATGGATTTTTATTTTTACATGATCTCTGCTATAAATGAGGCCAATGATATTTTAATAAATTAGGAAGCCTGTTGCATGGATTTCAGTTCGTCTTCAGGCTGTTTAAGGATTTTTAATATTATATTTATAACCGCGTCCTGATAGAGGATTTTTCTATGTCCATACCCTTCTGTGAGGTGAACCTGAATATGGCTATAATAATCTGCGATTTTTTCTGCCTGTTCAAATGGAATCATACGATCGGTTGTGTCATGAATGATATGTATTTGATTTTTATATCTTTTTAATATTTGGCATGGATTGTCAAAGTGAAGATTATATTCATAATTTCTTTCCAGGTCTTGAATCAAACTCTGGTAAATAATCTTAGGAATCCCAAAATCGTCAAAGGTTTTAAAAAGCAATTCTTTTAATTTAAGGGGTGATGCAATGAGTAAAAGTCTACCTTTGTAGTCCTCTTTTTCTGCCATGTTAATAGCGGCTGCTGCTCCGAGAGAATGTGCAATAATTCCATGAAAATCCTTCTGTTTGAGTGCGCTATAGACGGCTCTTAGGGCATCGGTAAAATCAAAATAGTTACTGAATTGACCCTCCGACTCTCCATGGGCAGGAGCGTCATAGGCCACGGCGGTATATCCTTCATTGACAATAGAGGTAATAAAGTGATGAAACTGTATTCCCCGCCCATTCCAGCCATGGCCAAAAAGAATGACAGGTCCTTTGCCCCATCTCCAACATTTTATTCGGTTTCCACGAGACAAGATATAGAAGGATTCTCCCTGTTCGATAAGATCCTTCTCCTTATCGTTTAACCGATAGGGGGAAGGAGAGAAAAAAAGTTTTAGGATTATTCGTTCGACAAAAGATGGCCATATAAACCACAAGCCACTTAATACTAATTTGAGGAGTTTCTTTTTTATTAAATTCATACGAACGTTCGTGCCATTATAGTTTTCATTTATGTCTCGCTTTGACATTGTGATACCTCGGTTAATCCCAATTAAATTGTACCAGATGGAGCAGGGCGATAGGTGTTAAGAAGTCTTTCTAATGCTACATTCTGTCTTTTTTTTGATTTTTTATCATTTAGTAATCGGTCATAATAATGGAAGCCTAATAAGAGCGAATACAAGTCATAGGCAAACTGATCGCAATCAATATTTTTTCTAAAATCACCCGCTTTAATTGCCGATGTAGCTACCCTATGAAGGCAATCAATCCAGGACTCTTGCTGATGCAATAATACGTCGCGAATTTTACCAGGTCTTTCACTATATTCAGAACTTGTTGTCACAAATATACATCCACCACTTAGTTTGTAACTCCATTCGATCCAACGGTTTACAAGTTTCTTGATTCTGGGTATACCGCGTTCTGTTTTGAGTGCCGGAATTACAACATATTGAGAAAACTCCACGGACGCATGCTCGAGAATTTCAATCTGCAAATTTTCTTTTGATTGAAAATGCGCGAATAATCCGCTCTTAGACATTTTCGTTTCTTTTGCCAGGTTGCCGATGGTTACACATTCAAGACCGAAACGACTGGCAACTTCAAGCCCAGCCTCGATGATTGTGTTCTTTGTCGTGCTTCCTTTAATCATGTCATAAATTAGCACGAACGTTCGTTTAAGTCAAGTGTATTTTTTCCCTATAAGATTTAGAGAATACATAGGGAGTTGGAAGAATGGGGTGTAATAATCCAATTCTGTAATATTTTACTCTCTACTTATTTCTGATATTATTTGTATATTTGTCAAAGGTTATGGCCAGATTAATTCAAATTAGTCTCACGCAAAGGTGCCAAGATGCAAAGAAAAAGTATTTTTGAGTAGGCAGAACTCGTCATCCTCCCGAATGAAATTCGGGATTTTGGAATCTTATAAAAATTAAACACTTAGATTCTATCCGTAGGACTCCTTTGGAGAAACAAGCCTGTCCTAGCGACAGGCCAGGGCTCAGGATGACCTTGACTTGCATCTTTTTCTCTCAAAATTGAAGTCAAGAATCTGTAAATACATGGTCAAGACATTGCATAATAATAATGAATTTTAATAATATATAACTTTGCGGCTTGGCGCCTCGGCGGCAGTCTTTGCGTGAAATATTGATATGGTTTTATCTAAATTCCTGTTTTAAATCATTGAATTTAAAGGTGTTGGATACTATGTTCGGCTTACCTCTTATTGATATCATTGTTATTATTATCTATTTCGTTATAGTCATTGCCATCGGTCTCTGGTCTATGAGGCGTATAAAAAATCAGGAAGATTATTTTTTGGCAGGTAGACGGTTTGGTAAATTTATCCAAACATTTGCAGCCTTTGGACAAGGTACTTCGGCAGATACTGCTATTGGTGTTTCAACCACCACCTTTAGTAATGGCGCTGCGGGTATGTGGAGGCTCGCTTATTTATCTTTTTGCAACACCGTTCTACTGGTTGGTGATGCCCTGGATGAGGCGTCTTCGTCTACTCACCCTTGGTGATTTTTTTGAAGAGCGGTATGGCTCAAAATCATTAGCTGGTGTCTATGCCATTATCGGCAGTATTGGCCTGATGGCGATACTCGCCGTGGGCTTTACTGCCATTACTAAAACCGTGGCAGCACTTACACCCAAATCTGTAAATGAATTGTCATTGGAAGAGCGGCAGGAATATGATTTAGCCATAGAATGGGAAACCCTTCGGAATATTGATTATCAATACCTGGATGACAATCAACAAGATAGACTTGCTGAACTTGATATTTTAAAACCACAAAAAATCTTCTCCAAAATAGATCAGAATATGCTTATTTGGATTATTGTTTTGGCGGTCATCGCTTATGCGGTTACGGGCGGGTTGGAGGCTGCCTTCATTACCGATACCATACAAGGTATATTTATTATTATCTTATCACTTATTCTGATCCCGTTTTCCCTGAATCAGATTAGCTTTCGTTTTGGGGGGGAGGGTATGTCGGATGCAATGGGAATTCTACATCGCCATCTCCCGGAATCCGCTTTTGAGATTTTTGGATCTCCAACAACCATAGATTTTACCTGGTATTATATTTTGGCCATCGCTTTCATGGGTATGTTAAATGTGGTTATTCAACCAAATTCTCTTATTGCTAATGGATCTGCAAAAAATGAAAATGCGGCTAGAGTTGGTTTTGTAACCGGCAGTTTTATGAAACGATTTGTAACGATATTATGGGGATTCCTCGCTTTGACTACCATTATTTTATATTCGGGGGAAGTGACCAACCCTGATTACATCTGGGGATACGCCACACGGGATCTTCTTGGAGGACTAAATTTAGGTTTGGTAGGGCTCATGATCTCCTGTCTGCTGGCCGCTCAAATGTCAACAGCCGATTGCCTGATGATAACCTGTTCGGGATTATTAACCCATAATATTTACCGACCACTTGTACCCAAAAAATCTGAAAAACATTATGTTCTGATCGGCCGGGTTGCCGGGGGATTGGTGATAATTGGGTCTGCTCTTATTGCCACGCAATTTGATTCAATTTTACAAATATTAAAATTTATGTGGGAAGTAAATGTAATGGTTGCGGCAAGCTTTTGGCTAGGGATGAAGTGGCGTCGCGCACATGCTCCGGCAGCCTGGTCTTCCATCGTGTTTACGTCCTTGTTCTTTTATATTCTTCCATTACTCTTTCCTTTATTCGGACCAGGTCTGAGAACAGACCAGGATCTCTTAAAAACGACAAATCCTGCTCCAATCCAACGTACTTATCTGGCAAAGATGGTGGATATCGAAGACCGGGATAAAGATATTGATCGGTGGCTCCAGATGGATTCTGTCAAGGAGGGAGTGTACGCCAAAACCAGAAAAACTGAAAATGGGTGAATCGATTGTAAAAACCTATGTTCTGCCTAAAAAGTCAATATTTTGGACAAAAGGTATTAAATCGGATAAAGATAATAATCTCAAAGGTGGTGGTTTATTGAATCTGGAGCTCGTGTTGCTAGATGGCCTAGGCTTTGATTTACAGCAAAATCCATATGCCCTGAATGAGACAATACGGATTCTAATCCGTACCCTTGTACCCTTTATTGTGTTTTTTATTGTTGCCCTGTTAGTAAGGGTAAAATTCACCACAAATGTTGAACGATTTTATATTAAAATGAAAGTATTAGTAGATTCTGATCCTGTGATAGACCAACAAAATCTTGAACATGCTTATGCTAATCCGGAAAGTGTACAAAAATATAAATTATTCCCGAATTCGAATTGGGAATTTGACCGTTGGGATCGGCAAGACTGGACAGGCTTTTTAATATCAGTGATAATCGTCGTATTGTTAGTGGGATTTATGTCGTTCCTGGTTTCAATTGGGGCATAGACGAAAGATAAATTTCGCTTCAGGTAATGTTGTTTCCTTCTCGCAAAGGCGCTAAGACGCAAAGAATTTTATGACATTCCGATAATTGTGTCGATATCCTATCGTCAGCCGAGTATAAATCATCAATGATTAAAATAGGAAAAGAAATAATAACCCCAAGACCTATATAAAAGTAAGCAGAGGAGCAGAAAGCAGTAAAAAATATTCTGAAATACCTAATAAAAATACAAAACAAATAAAAACTGCGTCTTTGCGGCTTTGCGAGAGATGAATAAATACATTCAATATTCAATATCTATTGTTTATAAACTGGAGAAAATATGCCCAAATCGTTTGATACCAGCCTGGCCGATGCCCAGGCCACGGCAATTGAACCAATCAAACCAGAAAAATTTAATCTGGAAGCTTATTCCGAATATGAACAAAGCCTGCTGGAAGGGTGCAAAAAATTTTGGTTAAAAAAAAGTGGGGTTCTTGTATATCGCCGCATGAGGGTCGCTGAAGTTTTTTCCCATGGATCAAGAAATATGCAGGATTCCCTGGAATGGCAATTGGGTGCTTTGCAAAAAAGTATGGCCTATAAAGCCGATATCCCTAATTTTCTTGAACCCTGGTATGGTATCGGAACCATCGCTTCCGCCTATGGGTTTGACTATCAATGGCCCGAAAATCAAGCACCGGCAGTTGATGGATCTTTCAATACGACTGCAGAAGCATTAGAATATGATCCGGTTCCTGTAGAGAATACAAGAATAGGTGAACATATCCTTAGAATGATCACCTATTTCTTGGATAAAACTAATGGCAAAATCCCCATCTCCTTGACTGATACCCAATCTCCCCTAAACAGTGCCAGTTATGTGGTTGATTCTACCAGCTGATATGATGGATGTGGTGATGAATCCGGAAAACTTTATGCAATTATTAGACAGGGTGGCCGACCTGGCCATTGTATTTACCCGAAAACAATTAGAGTTTCTCGAATCTGTTGTCGTTTGGCCCGGGCATGGATTTCCTTCCTCTCCTCATTTTCAAGGGATTGGTATGAGTGATGATAACATGCTCATGATATCCGGTGATGATTATATGCGTCTTTGTGCGCCCTTCACTGAAAAGTTTGGAAATGCTTTTGGGGGGCCGGCTTTTCATTCTTGTGGGAATTGGTCCGGAAGGGTGGCCCATATTAAAAAAATGAATAATCTGAAGGTTGTTGATGGTGCATTCTCTTCAGAAACAGATCCTGATCCTAACCCCGTGGAACCCTTTCATACATTTGCAGATTCCAATGTCGTTGTAAATGCAAGAATAGTCGGGGATGTGGATACGATAAGTACAATGGTACAAAAACTATGGAAACCCGGTATGAAGTTAATGGTAACAACCTATTGTAAATCTCCTGAGGAACAGTTAGAGGCTTATAACCGGATTCATGCCATATGTCAGGAGACATCATAGGCGGACTTCAACCAACCTGCAAGTTCATCATTTACTTCTGATGTTTCGCTGATTCGAACCCGATGGCTCACCATAGCATTAAAACTCCCTGAAGTCTCCAGCCTCCCTTTTGATTCAACACCCTTTAGATTTATACCTACATCGATGCGCGTTTTAGTACTTGGTTGAATAAGGGCAAATTGTTTTTTCCTTCTTAGACTTACGTAGCTCTTTTTTGGAGAAATTTCCACATCATCACCAAATCCTTGAACAATTGAAATAAGTGTATCATATACCGGGCGAAGACCTGCTTTCTCTCCGCTGTATTGATTGGCAACCAAATCAATTTCGGCGGAAACGCTTCCCGCATCACTCTTTAATAATTTGTGAGCTATAAGATTTGCAAATCCATGGGTTATTCCATGTGTCTGTTTGAGATGTTTAACTATTTCCCCATGTTTGGAGTCTTTCATTGAGTCTGAGCAGGTTCATCCATTCTGATAGATCTTTACCTGTTTTCTCCTTGAGGTTTTCAATCATGCTTGCTGCCATTTCTTCGGGTGATTTTGCCATATCTACTCCTTTGAAAAAAATCGGTAGTGTAAAAAATAACCACCCCGTACTAATCTGACTCCGTCAGACTTTACGGGGCAGGCAGAGCACACAGAGTAACTTATTAATTTTATTTATGTTAATATTGTTTCTCATTATCTCCCCTCTGTGATATCTTATAATAAGACTCTCCTTATTCCCTCTTTTAATTTGTCAACATTAAAATTGATCAATAGTTCAACTTGTGCTTTTCTGCTTTCAGATATATCATATAGACCTGGTCTAAGAGAAGAATGAACTTTTCCGATAAATCAAAACACAGGTGATTATTTCAGTAATATCTTTGAGATAATATTCTTTAGGAGTTCTCTGAGTATTTCTCTGAGTCCTCTGCCTGTCCCGTAAAGACTGGCGGAGCCAGACTTATTAGGGATGGTTTCATCTTTTAATCCTATTTTTCATTTTTTCATATCCCGATTCTATCGGGATGACACTACCAAAAAATCAGAGATGTAGTCCATCTCCAGGATGGACTACATCTTTTATAATACTTCATTTACAGATTATATGTTATGATGTGATTTTATTTTTTATCTTTAACTTTATGATTTTAGTTTTTATTTCCTATTTCTCTAATGAAAAGGATAGGACATGGTGTGGGTAGATGGCATAATATCAATGACTCTACCTGATTATTGCCATTCAATCCGGAGAAGCAAAGTGTACTCATGATTATTGGAAAGAGAAAGACGGAGGGAATGCATTTTCCAGAAGAAATAATAAGTAATTTTCTAACGTTAAGTGTATCATCACATGCCACATGAAATACTGAATCTCCCTTAAAAAAGAAAAGTATGCCAAACAACGAAAATAATTCAAAGAAACAGCGTCGATTAGCAGCGATCATGTTTACAGACATGGTCGGCTATAGTGCCTTGACTCAGAAGAATGAGTCGTTGGCCATCGAACTTCTTGAAGAACATCGCCAACTACTCCGACCCATATTTCCAAAACACGGAGGTAGGGAGGTGGAAACGGTTGGTGACGCTTTTTTTGTAGAGTTCAAAAGTGCCCTGGAAGCCGTTAACTGTGCAATAGAAATTCAAAAAATTCTGTTTGAGCGCAATTCTGAACGGGAATCGGAAAAGAAAATTGTCTTACGAATCGGTTTACATGTGGGTGATGTTATCCAGGTCGGTCCGCATGTCCACGGCGATGGTGTCAATATAGCAGCCCGATTAGAACCTCTATCAAAACCGGGAGGCATTTGCCTTTCAGAAGATGTCGCCAGGCAGATTCAGAATAAGATTGATATTCCGGTTAAAAAAATTGGATTAGAAAAATTAAAAAATATCCAGTCTCCAATAAATATTTATCGTCTTTGTCTTCCCTGGGAGGAAAAAGAGGAATTAAAAGAAAAGCCCTTTATACGTAAAATCACAAAACAGAAATCCTTTTTATTGGCATCGGTTCTATTAATGGTACTTGTCACTTATTTCCTCATAAAGGAGATGACAATTGATATTCCGATAAAGGTCTCCCCAATCAGAATTGCCGTTTTACCTCTTGTGAATTTGAGTGATAACTCACAGAGCGAATATTTTGCAGACGGCATGACTGAAGAGTTGATCTCGCAATTGACAAAAATCAGTGGATTAAATGTGATTGCCAGGACTTCTGTTATGAAGTATAAAAATGCTGAGCTGAACATAGCAGAAATTGGTAGAGAATTAAATGTAGGTACTATTCTCGGAGGCAATATACGTAAAGCCTCTGATAAAACACGCATTTCTCCCTTTTACACGGCTCTTTTGAATGCTGCCCTGGGAAATATGGAACCTGCGTTGGAAGGTTTATATCAAGCCTATAATGAACGTTTTGGTTTAATTGTTTACATAAATGTTGAGCCATTCCTTGATCCATTTCGCTCTGAACCCAGGTTTCAGCAGTTATTGAAAAAAATGAATTTTAAATAATTTAGTATTTATTCGTTGTTCTTAATCACCAAATCTTTCTGGAATCTGTTCAGTTGTTTCATGTAGTATTCGCTTTCAGGATTTTCTATTATTGCCTCTTTTATCAGGTCTTCAGCTTTGTCTTTATTCCCTTGCAAAAATTCAATTTCCGCAACGGTGTCAAGGATCATGGCTTTTTGTGAACCTGGCTCAGCAAGCTTTACACCCCTATGGGCCAGTTCTTTTGCCTCATCTAAGTTGATTTGATTCTCAAAACACCACCAACTAAATGAATTGAGACTTCTGGCATTATCCATCCAGTTTTCCTTGAATGTGTTTTTCTTAAGATTGACTGCTTTCTCTACATCATTTTCAATATATAATACATAGGCGATGTTGATACGATCCTTTAAGTACTGAAGATTTTCGTCCGCAATGTCGCTGGCGAAAGCCTGACCATCTTTGATATAACCAAGTATGGTTTTATTCCCCTTTAGCTGGATAATGGCAGCGCACATCTGGTCATAAATTCTTAATTTATGAGTCAAATCAACGAATTCAGACGCCAGGGCACTATCGGTGGCTTTGATGATATCGTCTTCTGTGAACGGTCTCCCCAATCCCCTGCGATAAGCACTATATAGTTCGTACGCATAGTCATTTTTATTATCAAATTTCGCAGCATCTTTATAATAAGAAACAACCTTGGTCATCTCACCGATAGTTGAAAAGTTAGATGCCAGGGCGAGGGCTGTGTGCAGATCCGGTTTGGTTTTATATCGTGTCATCTTCTCCACAATAGTCGTTGGATCAGCTGAATCCTGCTTCAATTTCCTTCAGGAAACCTTCTTTAGAATATCCCCACCAGCGATGAAGAGTTTCCCCTTCATTATTTTCCAGAACAAAAGTCGGATATCCACGGACTTTATAGGTCTCTAGTAAAGCAACATCCGCACCTTTTTTATTGTGAATTTTGACTAATATAACAGATGCTAATTCTTTGATAACTTCAGCGTCTTCCTCTGCCGCACGGGCAAATTGGATACAGCCACCTCAGTTATCGGACCAGAAGTCGATGAGTATAGGTTTGTCTGACTTCTTTGCAAGAGATCTAGCGTCAGCGAGGGTAGCAACATCTCCGGCAATAAGGGCTGTAAAGCCAAGAACTAAAAAGAATGTACTGAGTACTTTATTCATAAAAATTCTCCTCATATTAATGATCCTGTACTTGTAACGACACGATTAAGAGGCTTTGTAAAAAGGCATTCTAACCACGGAAATACCCTCGTGAAACGGGGCAGGCCGGATATTCACGGAGTTTATATAAAATATATAAATAATTACGGGAATTAGTTGAAGATGTTTCAATCTAAGTGCTGGGCTGTGGGGACTAGGTATTTGGTTCTCAGCTCTTTAAGGCTAATTTTGATTCCCTTTTTACTAAGGGCGATTTTCAGATAATCAAAACTCATATTTTTAATGCATCCTCTACAAGGATGCAAGTTTTAGCTCATTCTGGTTTTACAATACTTAATCTTCTACGAAGAAATATGAATGATTCGAGTTATAATAAAATTGATTTAAAACCTCGAAGAGGTTTTATTATTGTAATTATGTCAATAAATCAAAATTGCTGAATCTTTGTAGAGGATTAATTATATAAACAGTGAGTTATAAAAGTGTTCAATTTTCGTGAACATTACTTGTAATATTCAGCGCAACCCAATCCCATGTTTATCCTCTATTTTTCAGGATTCTGTTTCTATCTTAGTTAAAAGACCGAGTGCCCGGAACTAAGTACTCTATACCAAATCTACTTAGGTTACACTTGAAGGGAGTACCTCTCTTTATACTTAACTATTGTGGTCTTATGTCCCTTCGATTCAAGGAGTCCCTTTAGATTGGATTGGGCATCTGATTCCCCATGCACCAAAAATATTTCCTTTAGCGTATTATGGTTTAACTCTCCAACCCTTTCAAGAATCTCATTATAATCTGCGTGTGCACTAAAAGTGTTAAGTGTAACAACTTCGGCATTTAGTTTATATTCATCACCGAATATCTTTACCTTTTCATGCTGTTCTTTTATCCTACGCCCAAGGGTGTGCTGAGCCATAAACCCAACAATGATTACGGTGTTATTTGGATCCTCAATATTATTGGCGAGGTGATGCAGGATCCGACCAGCCTCACACATACCGGAAGCTGAAATAATTATTTCGGATCCAGTTTTTTTATTCAATGCTTTACTCTCTTCTACATTTGTGATATAGTGCAGCTCATTAAATCCAAAGGGATTTTTATGATGCTGCAAAAATGCATCCCTTGTCTCCTCATCATAACATTCCTGATGAACCCGGAAGATTGACGTGGCATTGGTTGCCATAGGGCTGTCTATGTAGATAGGTAATTTCGGAATTTTCTTTTGATCAGTAAGAAGGTGAAGAAAGTAGATTAATTCCTGGGTTCGTTCTATGGCAAATGCAGGGATTATAATTTTACCACCTCTGTCAGCGGTTCTATTAATAATTTCAGCCAATTTATCCATGGCCGAACTGATGGGATCGTGCAGACGGTGACCATAGGTGCTTTCGATGATCAAATAATCTATATCTGGTAAAGGTTCTGGATCTCTGAGTATGGGTAAATTTTTTCTTCCCAAATCCCCGGCACAGGCAACCCGCATAACTTTTCCATTCTCCTTTATATTGAACACCGGAATTGAGGATCCAAGAATGTGACCGGCATCGAGCAAGGTAACCTCGATACCATCCCCAACCGGAATGGCCCGATCGTAAGAAACTGTAACAAAATGATTCAAACATTCAACCACATCTTCTGAACTATATAGAGGTTCTTTATTGAAAACCTCACCTTTCTTTCTTGCTCTCTTCTTCAGGTATTCGATGTCTTTAGTCTGGATGTGGGCAGAGTCCATCATGATTAGACTGGCCAAATCACGACTGGCAGGCGTGCTGTAAATATTTCCGCTAAAACCCTTTTTTATCATAACCGGGGTCAGACCGGAATGATCATAGTGGGCATGGGTAAGGATGAGGCTGGTCACTTCACTTGCTTCATAAGGCCAGTTTGCATTTTTATCATCAGATTCCTTACGTCGTCCCTGAAATGCACCACAATCGATCTGGATAATCTGATCATTAAATTTTAGAAAATGTTTGGAGCCTGTAACTTCTTCAGCAGCACCCCAGGAATAAAATTCGACCTGCATAAATTTCCTCCAGAATATTGTCTTTCTTGAATGTGTTGATGATATACCTAATAAGAGAATTCTAAAATATAATTAAAAGAATCATAAACCACCACTTACAATTTACAATAATTAATCCTCTACGAGGATTCGTATATTTTTAGGCTATGATCGTCTTACAATAATTAAACCTCTTCGAGGTTTGTAAAAAATTTGATACTGCTTTTTCAATCTTGTCATCCATTCCCAGGGGATATTTTAGAAGAATTGATACTGTACGACTAAATTGGTAAACACAAAATATTCGGATGACTGGCTGAAAATTATATCCCCTACGAGGACGAATTGTTTTTGGGTTGTGATCGTTTTACAATAATTAAATCTCTGCGAGGTTTTTATCTATCTGATCTTTCAAGCACAGGACATCTTCGTAGAAGATGAAATATTGTAGCACCATCGATGGCAAAGATTCCCATCCTCGTAGAGGATGCATAGATCATGAATTGTCAGCTATAATCCAAAAGAGAAAACCGTCCCCCAGATCCCAGTACCAATCTTTCAAAATCATTTAAACAAAACCAACGCTCCACCGGTGATAAAGGCCAAAATCCACCAGATATAGGCGTATCGGGAATATAGATGCAATTTTCTGGGTACTTGTGTAGATGCATCTGTGGAGAGGCGGTGACGCCAAATCAATATGGTGTCAATCAGCATACCTGTCAAAGAAGAATATCCCAGAAATCCATGTAGTGTGAATGCAGAATTACCCGATCCTTTAATCATAAATATGGTTGCTGTTATATCCAGTATAATTCCGGCCGTTAGGAACCAAATAACTGTATTGGTTACCCGATGTGTTTTTTGCTCGGTAATAATTGAGATAGAATAAGCAATAAGTGCAAGAATTACAATTCTTGTCCCGTAAACTAATAATATATTCATTTGTCTATTTTCCTTTACTTTTTATATATTATTCAATCTTTAATCTGTAGAATTCCTCGAGGCTCTGCCTCGGGGTTACCTATTTCTCCCTCTCCTTTAGGGGAGGATTGGGGAGAGGTAAATAAATGAAATTCTGTTTTTCGATATTTGTGTTAAAATAAAACTGGCGAAATACCATAATAGGCATCGGGGATAGTCAGTATTAAAGAATTTCTTTAATACGCTATCTTTATTAAAGAGAAAAATTAAAGATCACTATTAGACACAATAAACAAATTTACGAAATAAAAGGAAAAATTGAAAATGTCCGTTATATTTGAATTAACAGATTTACTTGAAAAAGATGAAGTCGAAATGATTTACCGGCGGGAATTGACTGAGAAAGAATGGGAAGTCATCCGGTTCAATTTAAGATCAAAATATTGGTCAGTTGTTAGAAAAGAATTAATGGAAGCCCTGGAAGATTCACCGGATTTTTTTATCGAGGATAAGTAACCATTCACAAACAATCGGGAGTATTGAAATTGAAGAATTGGATCGCCATTGTTCTTATGCTGGCTGGAATTACAAGCCTTACCATAGCGCAGGAAATTGAGCCGCGTGCTTATGCTAATATACCTGAAGATTTGAATGCTGCAGCCTTTGCTTATTCGCTCTCCAGCGGTAACATTTTAAGCGATGCCACTCTTCCTTTACAGGATTTGAATGTCACGACCCATGTACCTGCACTTGTTTATCTAAGGACCTTTAATATATTTGGCTCTAAAAAAATATTTATCCGCTAATTATGAAAACTTTTTCTCGCAGAGGCGCAGAGACGTAAAGAGATCACCTATTTGCTAAAAATAATGAAAAATATATATAAAGTTTTTTCTCTTAAAAAATTACTTTGTAAATTATCCAAATATTTATTTCACAATTCATTGGGGGTTTAACAATTTATTTTGGAGGGTTTATGTTCAAGTCGTTTATATCATTTATGCTAATTTATTCACTTACTTTTATTATGGTTTCCTGTGGGGGAGGTGAAGAGGAGAAAACGGCATATAAACAAGAAGTCCTGGCAAAAGCAAAAAATATTTTTGCGCCTTTACCCGATAAAATGCCTGGTTCAGAAAAGGATACACCGGTTAGAATTGAATTGGGTAAAAAACTATATTTTGATGGTCGTTTATCAGAGAATGATGAGATCTCCTGTAATTCATGCCACGTGTTGGATGGCAAAAAAGCTGGGGTGGATAATTTACCTACCTCACCAGGAACAAAAGGTGAAAATGGAATCAGGAATTCCAATACGGTCCTAAATGCCGGTTTTCAATTTGTTCAGTTCTGGGATGGACGAGAACCTGATCTGAAAGCACAGGCGAAGGGACCGATCCTCAATCCTGTTGAGATGGCCATGCCTGATGAAAAAGCGGTTGTTAAAAAAATAAGTGCGATAAAAGAATACCAGGATATGTTTAAGAAAGCATTTCCGGATGAGAAAAAACCAATTACCTATGATACTATAGCTGAAGCGATAGCCGCTTTTGAAAGAACACTTATTACTGAAGATCGTTTTGATGATTTCTTGAAAGGCAATGTAAAAGCATTAAGCAATATTGAAGCCGAAGGTTTGGATCTGTTTATTACAAAAAGTTGCATTACCTGCCATACCGGCCCTTTGGTAGGGGGTAATATGTATCAGAAAATGGGGTTGGTTAAACCGTATTCCAATTTAGAAGATAAAGGTCACTGGGATGTAACCCAAAGTGAAGCAGATAAATATATGTTTAAGGTTGCAACGTTGCGGAACATTGAATTAACAGGGCCATATTTTCATGATGGTGCTGAGCCTGATCTTAGGAACGCGATAATCCGTATGGCTGATATGCAATTGGGGCAACAGTTAAATAATATGGAAGCAATTGCCATACTCGAATTCCTGAAATCGATGACGGATAAAGAGCTTGCAGCGGCAAATGCCGTCAAAACTAACTGATAAATGATCAAATTTTTCTAAGATATTCTTCTTTACATTTATAAAGAGCCCGTTGTTAATATCAATGGGCTCTTTTTTATCTCAAAAACCTACCTTTATCTATAATCACATTCTCAAATGGCTCGTATCACAATTTTTCCAATGATACAATAATAAAAAGTTTGTACTGTGTATCTATTTAAATACTTGTTTTTAAAAAATTTGGCCTTTGTAGATACAATTTTGATAATCAAGAAATAATTATGGTAGATTTCGTGTTTAACCGTTTTTAATCATTGATCAATCTCATTTTTATTGTACTAATAATATTGCATGCTTGCATTCATGTCCTATGAAAGGATGTTTAGTGTCATGTGTTTCTATCAGTCTCTGGCGATGATCATCTGGGCGGTAATCGTTCGTAAAAAGATTCAAATAAAATAATAATGTAAGATGGGTTCCTATATATTGTCTCCATGAAAATACTAATTTCGCTACACTCTCAAACGATTAGAGAACAGATTGAAAAAAATGCCACTCGTAAGGGCTGGCAATTTGAATTTGTCCTAACGACCAATCGAATCCAACGGGCTTTGCTTAGAGATACAGAATTAGGGATTGTTATGGTTGATCCCTATTCAGGAGGCGAGAATTTTTCACTCATATCCGAGATCAGGCAGACAAATCCTTCCGTTTGTGTGATTTTAGTTGTCGATAAGTGGAACCTTGAGGAAGCACGTCTGGCAATGAATAAGGGGGCTTATGACATCATTTTATCTCCCGTCGATTCCCTTTCCCTGTCTTCTACTCTTAAGAGAGCTGTTGAGAATGCAGAGGTAAAAAGAGCAGCAAGAAAAACCAAAAACAGACTACAACTTTATCAAAGGGAGTTAGATGTTGCTGCGCAGATTCAGGAATATGTATTACCATCAAAAAAAAATGTGATTGAAGGTTATGATATATCAGCCTCAATGATCCCGGCAAAAGAAATTGGTGGTGACTTCTACGATTATTTTATGATTGACAACAAAAGGATTGGGTTTGTAATTGGTGATGTCTCAGGAAAAGGTGTTCCGGCGGCACTTTTTATGGCTGTTTGTCGTTCGCTGATAAAAGTCTACGGCTTTGCAGGGTTGGACACCTTGCGAATGTCTGAGTCATGTAAATCGTGTATTAAGCGAAGATAATCCATCGGCCATGTTTGTTACACTTTTTTATGGCGTATTGAATGTGCAGGATAAAAGTTTGAATTACTGTATTGGTGGTCATGATAGTCCTCTATTGATAGGTGTCGGGGGAGGGGTTAAGTCGTTGGAAAGAACCGCTAATATGGCTCTTGGGTTTGATAGTGAGATATCCTATCAAAGTAAAACAATTAATCTGTCCGATGGTGACTCTCTTTTTCTGTATACAGATGGCATAACTGAGGCCGAGAACCCGGCAAAAAAATTATATGGTCGCGATCGTCTGATAGAATCATTGCAAGCTTTTAAAGGAAAGTCAGCAGAAGAAATGATTCAGGGTGTCCTAAAAAATATCAAATCATTTACATTGGGCACAAATCAGTCTGATGATATTACAGCGATGGCCATTACGTTATAAGGACAATAATCTTGAAAAATCCGGGCGTTAATATAATTGAGTTTGTTTTGAAAAATAATCTCAAGGAGTTAAAAAATCTCTCGGCAAATCTGGATGAATATTTTACTCGACTCGGATTGAATAAGTTAGATCTTCATGATATAAACCTTGTGCTTGAAGAGTGGTTCACTAATCTTATCAACCATGGATATGAGCATGGTGATATTAGTAAAATAAGGATAACGATAAAGGTTAATACAAAAGAATTTTTTATAACAGTTTCTGATGAAGGAAAATATTTTGATCCGAGGGAATTTGAGTTACCTGATCTTAATCAACCTTTGGAGAACAGAGATGTGGGCGGAATCGGATTACATCTAATCTTCAAGTTGATGGATTCGATTAGCTATCATAGGCAAAATAACATAAATATACTGCAATTGCAGAGGCATAGAATAAAATAATTGTGTGACAAACTGGTAAATATCGGAATGTGGGGTTTTAATGGAAATCATAACAGAACAAATAGGGAACAAATTAATTCTTAATATTAATGGAAGGATCGACACGCTAACTTCCCGGGATTTTGAATCTGAATTAATAAAAATTATAGAGAGTGGTAAGACGGATTTAATAGGTGATTGTACGGGGTTGGACTATGTGAGTAGTTCTGCGTTGCGTGTCTTTCTGGTTGCTTTGAAGACTTTGAAAAGAAAAAATGGTCAGTTTGTTCTATTGGGATTGCAGCCTCAGATTCAGGAGGTGTTCGATATCTCCGGGTTTCTTGATTTGTTCCAGGTATACAATAATCGGGAAGATGCGTTGGCTGTGATCAATCATTAAAGAAGCACCTGGCTATGGATTGATAGACCATCTACTTTGTCATCCTGAAGGGATCTTCCTTTGTGTTGATGTCATCCGGATATGTTGAAAGATTCCTTTCCCGAGACGGGATTCCGTTCCGGGACGGAATGACAGTTTAATTTTGCTGAATTGAGAAAGTATTTGGGCGAATTTATGAAATAATTCCATATTAAGACTTATGTAGTCTGAGGCTTATATCTCTGATTACAATAGGGTACTCTTTTTTTAAAATAATGTTACTATAGGCACGAAAGGCTGAGGAAATGGTGAATAAAAGCGACATAAATACTAATGAAAATGGGCCCAAGGTTGGTGTGGTTCTTGCAAGCGGTAGTATAAAAGCATTTTCTTCATTAGCCGTATTTGAGTTTTTAAATGAGCAAAAGATTCCGATCGATCTGCTTATCGGATGTAGCGGTGGATCGATTCTTGCTGCTGCGGTGGGGGCCGGGATGAGTGTTGAAGAAATAAGATCCAACGCTAAAAAGTTTCTAAATAAAGATTTATTTGTCAAAAAAGATCTTCGTGCTTTGCTCGGTATGTATAACTTGCCTTTTGGTCGGTTCAGCAAAACATCCGGTTTTTTGAAACCAGATAGAATTAGAGCAATGTATAAAGATGTTTTTGGCGATAAAAGACTTGAAGATTTAAACCCAAAAACCCTTTTGCAGGTTACAGATCTGGAAACAGGTCAGGGGACGGTGCTTGAGAAAGGACTATTAGCCGATGCCATCTATGCCTCCGGGGCAATTTTTCCTATTTTACCCCCCATCAATATTGATGGGCGTTGGTATACGGATGGTTTTTATACCTCTTCATTACCAGTTATGGAAGCTGTAAAAAGACAGATGGATATTATTATTGCTGTGATCTTTGAGGATCCGATCCATCCTAGCCCGAGAGGCTTTTTCTCATGTTTTAATAATATCTACAAAATTCAATCCACAGCAGTTACAAAATATCAAATGGCACTTTCCATAGATCTTCATGATTACGAAATTATAACCATTAAGGTACCCTTTGAGAAAACAATCAAAATGTGGGATATTGATGCGGTTCCCAAAATTCTGGACGCCGGGAAACAAGCCGTCGAAAAGAAAAAGGAAGAAATTCTTGAAGCCGTCCGCTCTTTCGGGTTGAATCAACAGAAGACTGCGTGATTCGATATTTTGCTCAATGAATGATATGAAATCAAGCCGTCCCATAAATATTTTATTTGTTGTAAATGATAAAGTGCTGGAAGACCAGGTTCGCCGCACGATACTTTCAATTCACAAATCACATCAATTTCACGTCAGTTTTGTAAAGAGTGGAAGCGGCGCCATATCCGCTCTGAAACACAATATATCTTTTGATATTGTCTACACAGAATTAAATCTTCCGGAAATGAATGGTCTTGCTCTATTACGACATCTCGAAGAAAATCACCCAAGGATAAACACCGTGTTACTCTCTCATAGAGATGATTATAATACTATCCGTGCTGCACTCAACCGGGGAGCTTTTGATTTCTTATTATTACCCTTAGACTTGCCTGATTTTGAAAAAACTTTGAACAATGTTTTGGAAGAGACCCTGGCCCTGAGAGAAGCTGATTCCAGTCAAAGAAAATTGCTGGCCTTAGAACAGGAATTAGATATTGCCAGACAGATTCAAACCACTGTAATATCAAACCGGGATTCAAATGTTAACAATGATGACCGCCTGGATATTGGCGGACATTCGGAATCTGCGCATCAGGTAGGTGGTGATTTTTATGACTATTTCTTTCTGGATAAAAACAGAATGGGATTTGTTATTGGTGACGTGGCATCAAAAGGATTACCAGCAGCGCTTTTTATGGCAACAAGTCGAACCTTGGTAAGATCTTTTGCCTTTCAGGGTTATCCTCCTGATCTCTGCCTGCAGGAAGTAAATAAAGTATTGGTTCGGGAGAGCGATCCATCCTTATTTATTGCTGTATTTTATGGTATACTTGATTTAGGAACCGGAAAAGTTACTTATAGTAATGGCGGGCATACCTTTCCCTATTATAAAAGTTCACAAAATGAGATAAAACATCTGAATGAACCAGGCAGTATGGTGCTCGGTGTAATAGAAGATGCTGAATTTATCTCCCAAAGTTTATATATGTCAGTAGGAGATGTAATTCTTCTTTATACCGATGGCTTTATATCAATGATGAATGATAGTGATATCTTTCCGTTTGAGGAAATTATAAAAAAGGTATTATTAAATAAAAAATCACAAAACCTCCAAAAGACTATCTTTACCCTCTTCGAAGAAATCAGAGATTGTGCTTGTGCCGATTCAATACAGGATGATGATCTGACCCTATTTGCTTTAAACTACAAGGGTAAATAAATCGCCCCAGCCGATAAACCCTTCTGATTATTCTCATAAATAGTTATAGGAAAGATTTCCTTTTTTTGTTTATATTTTGGTACTTATAATTTAAATCTCCAATTCTTAGAGAGTATTTTAACTCAATTAAAGCTATATGATAATTCTTAATATACTATACCTCGCCATTGTTTATAAGTATCTCAATTAATGGTATTTATGTAAATACGGTTATTTTGGAGGAACTCATGGAAACATGGTTAATATTTCTGATCATGGTAGTTGGCGTTATAATTCTTTTTTTAAACCAACTCTCAAAAAGAATTTGAAATTTGGAAAATGAGGTCAAGGAATTAAAGATATCATACTGGGTGAAAATGAAAATATAGGACATAAATTTGATAAGGTGCTTACATTTTGAGCAGAAGTTATATAAATTTTAATCTGATATAATTGAAGAGAAAATAAGATGAAAAAGACGTACGGGACACTTATTTTATTCATGGCTATCACAGCTTTGCACATGATTGGGTGTGGGTCCATATCAAGCCAGAGCCCATTAATGAAACAACAAGAAGTGGAAAATATATCTCGAATGGAATTGCGTAATCGGTTGACTAATTTTACTGTCTACTTTGCTAAAATAGTGGAAAGGGCAGCAGATGAAATTATAACAAAGAGTGATGATCCCCAGATCAAAATGAATGCCTTGCGATGGAAAATTAACAGTATCCCGGCTTCACACTATGCATTTTTCTTGAATGATCCCATGGCCGCTTTAATTGATATCGCCACTTTTTGCATTCAGATGGATCAGTTTTTTGACAAGGGAAATGGAAAAGATGTCTTTGGTGAATATACTTATATTGCCCGGGATGCCTCAAAAATAATAATGAAGGAATTAAAAATCATATGGAATAGGGTGGTGGTAACATTGGAAGACAAGTTAATGAGGAAATAACCTATTTATCAGTGGGCCTGAAGAAACCCCATCGATGATCTCAGTTTTACAAGAAAATCAGTAGGTGATACATTGATGACAATGTATCAGATTGATGAAGTTACTCTCCAGGAAACCGTAGGAAATATCGCTGCCGGAATATTTGATATAAGAGAGCGTATGAGTATTTATACCGATCTACTCCCGCGACAGGCGCGCTGGCAGGCTGAATATCTAATCAATCAGAAATTAGATGACAAAAATATTCAAGCGACCTTCAATAATCTGACAAGAATAACGAATTCGATTGACGACATCACCAGGATTGTTCAGGAAACTCCCGAATTGGTGACAGACTTACAAATCTCCACATTAAATAAATTACGAAGAGAAAGAGAGATAATCCTCTTAGCGATAACCTCCGAACGTATTGCTGTCCTTAATGAGATCGATCGCCAGCGGATTAAAACAATAAATGATATTATTGCTATAAGTGAAAAACTCTCAGACGAAATCCTTGAAAAAATAAATAGACGAGGATATGATCTTATCGATCATTTTTTTTGGCGGTTGGCTCAATTGATAGGCATTGTCGGATTATTGTTGGTTCTTAGTGTTTTTCTGTTTCGGCAAAGTTCAAAGAAATGAATTATCTCATTTCAAATACCCCATGGATTGACATTTTATTGAAAAATCAATTATAATTATCATAGTGAAAATAAAATAACAGGGAAGGAGTTTAAATGAATAACAATGAAGTACAAGAACGCGTAAAAAAGGTTATCTCCCGCGTTTTAAAAGTGAATGAATCGGAAATATCTGACGATGCGAATTTTATTTTTGACCTTGGTGCAGATTCGATGCAAAGTTTGGAATTGGTCGCTGCATTTGAGGAAGAATTTGAGATTGAGATGGATGAAGACAAAGCGCTGGACGTTCAAAGTGTCTCAGATGCTGTATCATTTATAAAAAATCATATATAGTGAAAGTCCTATACTGAAAGAGTCGTCAGAAACGGAGGACATATGTCAGATGAACTGAGTTTATCTCAGAAAAATCTAAAAAAAATATTCAATCCGCAATCTGTAGCTATTCTTGGCGCAAATAAAGTTCCGGGCACAGTCCCAAATGATATCGTCCAAAATATGCTCAAGTCGGATTTTCAAGGTGTTATCTATCCTGTTTCTCCCAGAGAAAAATTCATTTCCGGGTTGAAGGCATTTAAATATATAGTAGATATCGAAGATCCAATCGATCTTGCCGTTCTGGTATTTCCCAGTTCCGTATGTCATATGGCGTTAGATCAATGTGGCCAAAAAGGTATCAAGTCCGTGATTATCATCTCCGCTGGTTTTCGGGAAGTGGGTGGAACAGGCGTTGAGAGAGAAGAAACAATTAAAGAAATAGCCAAAAAGTATGACATGTCTTTTATTGGCCCAAATTGTCTGGGAGTGATTAATACGGATCCCGCTGTTTTACTTAATGCCTCCTTCGCGCGTAAGATGCCAGAGGAAGGTAGTATTGGTTTTATCTCACAGAGCGGGGCTTTGTGCACGGCCGTTTTGGATTATGCCCAGGCAAAACATATCGGGTTCTCTAAATTTATCAGTTTTGGAAACAAAGCTGATATCAGTGAGATTGATTTACTCTATTACCTGGGTAATGATCCTAAAACAAAAGTGATTCTTGTTTATCTTGAAGAAATTATCTGATGGTCCAGGATTAATGAGAGTTGCTAAAGAAGTAATATCTAACAACGGGAAAACCGATATTAGCAATTAAATCCGGCCGTACATCAGAAGGAGCTTCAGGCAGCGGCATCCCATACCGGATCATTAGCCGGCCGTGATGAGATAACAGCCGCGGCGTTAGTCAGGCAGGGATCATCCGCTGCACAGATATTGAAGAGATGTTTAATAAGGCAATCGCTATGGCTTATCAACCATTGCCGGTTAATAACCGGGTTGCCATTATTACCAATGCTGGTGGACCGGGTGTTTTAACCACCGATGCTTCAATTACCCGTGGATTGAAATTGGCAAAATTCTCAGAAGAAACAACGAAAGCATTTAAAAAGAGTTTACCCAATACAGCCAATATTAAAAATCCGGTAGATGTCATTGGTGACGCACGGGTCGATCGTTATAATGTGGCCGTTTCAAAGGCCCTGGTTGATAGTAATGTTGATGGTGTATTTGTAATTTTAACTCCTCAATCGATGACAGATATCGATGCCATTGCCCGGGAGATTTGCAAAGTTAGTGCGCATTATAAAAAGCCACTTTATACTTCTTTTATGGGTGAAGCAGATGTGGCCTCAGGAATAGATATTTTACAAAGAAATAAAATACCTCATTATCAGCTGGCCGAATCCATGAGCATGGCCTTTGCAGCAGCTTTTAATTTTAAGATGCAACTTGAAAAAAAATCAGAAAAGATTGAGATTTTTGATGATGTTAATAAAGAAAAAGCACAGGCCATCCTTAGCAAGGCGTTGAAAGAGGAACGGAAATATCTGCCGGAAATCGAAGCTTCAAAAGTTCTTGCTGCTTATGGGTTGCCAGTCGTTGCAAATGGTTTGGCCCAATCACAAGAAGAGGCTTTAAATCTCGCCAAGGAGATTGGTTATCCTGTGGTGATGAAAGTTGTCTCCGAGGACATTGTTCATAAATTTGATGTTAAAGGTGTCTTGTTAAATTTGACATCTGATGGACAAGTAAAGGACGCTTATAGCGAAATTATCAAGAATGTGTCCAATCTTATGCCTGATGCAAAAATTCAGGGTATAATGGTCGGGCAGATGATCCCTTCCGGGGAAGAGATTATATTGGGTGTCAAAAGGGATGATTCTTTCGGCCCTGTCCTGATGTTTGGGCTAGGTGGAATCTTTGTCGAATTATTTAAAGATGTGAGTTTTCGAATTGCTCCCCTTGATCGGATTTCTGCCAGGGAGATGATTGAAGAAACAAAGGCAGCCGCTCTCCTAATGGGTTATCGTGGCAAGGAAGAAGATGATATCCCCTCTATCGTGGAAGAGCTTGCAGCGTATATCTCAATTGGCTATTGATTGTCCACAAATAAAGGAGCTCGACATCAATCCTTTAATTGTACATGGTATGGGTAAGGGATGTCTCATTGCCGACACAAAAATCATGTTGTAAATAAAATTCAAGAAGAGGAGTAAGGTTATGCGTATTTTAATTCATGAAAACTACCAGGTACTTAGCAAATGGGTAGCCCACTATGTAGCATCACAAATAAATAAAGCAAATCCGACAGCAGAAAAACCATTTGTTATAGGATTGCCCACAGGTTCTTCACCTATCGGAACTTATCGTGAACTCGTACAGATCTATAAGACAGGTCAGGTTTCTTTTCAAAATGTGATTACATTTAATATGGATGAATATGTCGGTATCCCGGATGATCATCCCGAAAGTTATCACTATTTTATGTGGAGTAATCTCTTCAGTCATGTCGATATCCCCGAGGAGAATGTTAATATACTTAATGGTAATGCAGAAGATCTTGAGAAGGAATGCGAGGAATTCGAAGAAAAAATAAAAAAGGTGGGTGGCATCGATCTGTTCTTAGGTGGTATTGGTCCGGATGGTCATATTGCCTTTAATGAACCCGGTTCGTCACTTTCATCACGTACACGAATCAAAACCCTCACCTATGATACCATCGTCGCAAACTCCCGTTTTTTCGATAATGATATCAATAAAGTGCCAAAAACAGCCCTCACAGTTGGGGTTGGAACGGTGATGGATGCCCGAAAATTACTCATCATCATTAGCGATTATAGCAAAGCCCGGGCTCTGCAAAAAGTTGTAGAAGAGGGTGTTAACCATATGTGGACGGTATCTATGCTTCAGTTACACAAAAAGGGTATGATCTGTTGTGATGAATCTTCCACCATGGAATTAAAAGTTGGGACGGTGAAGTATTTTAAAGATATTGAGAGTGAAAGCTTAAATAATTTACCCAAGGCTCTAATGAGGTATCGGGATGTCAGATCGAAATTTAAATGAGTTGGAAATTGAGTCGCTGGTTAAGAATGGATGTAAATCTGATAATTGGCAATCCATACGTGTTCCAGAAAAATTTGTCGCTGAAAAGATTATAAATGTTCATTTTTCTGGAATCATTAACTTAGGTATTTTTGAAGATTATTGTGAAGTGGAAGAAGGTGTTCTTAAACCTTGCGGGCTCTATAACTGTTTCCTCAATAATGTCTCAATACAGAATAATGTTCGTATCGCAAATGTTGGCTACGTACAAAATTATACCATTGAAGAAGGTGTTTGTCTTGAAAGTATAGAATCACTTGCTGTGACAGGTGAGACGTCTTTTGGAAATGGTACACGAATAGAAATACTAAATGAGGGTGGCGGCAGGGAACTGCCCATATTTGACACTTTAAGTGCACAGCTAGCCTATCTTATAGTCAATTACCGCTATGAGGATGATCTCATTAAATCACTTGAACAGTTGATAGAACGCTACGTGACAAAGAAAAGAAATAGTCAGGGTACCATAGGTCGGAACACCCGAATTCGTAATTGTGGTACTATAAAAAATGTTACCTTTGGATCACATGCAACTATTCAGGATGTTATAAGACTTGAAGAGGGTTCGATTCTCAGTAATGACAAAGCAACTGTTAAAATAGGTGAAGGGGTTGTCGCCAAACATTTCATTGTTCAGTCGGGTTCTTCTATTGATGAAGGGGCTTTGCTGACCCATTGTTTTGTTGGTCAGGCCGTTAGTATCGGAAAGCAATTCTCTGCCGAAAATTCTGCCTTTTTTTGCAATTCTGAGGCATTCCATAGTGAAGCCTGCAGTGTTTTTGCCGGACCTTATACGGTGACGCACCATAGATCTACGTTATTAATTGCCGGTCTGTTTTCATTTTTTAATGCCGGCAGTGGCACAAATCAAAGTAATCACATGTATAAACTTGGCCCCTTGCACCAGGGTATCTTGGATCGGGGAGCCAAAACCGGTTCATTCTCCTACATGTTATGGCCTTCCCACATTGGTGCTTATACGGCTGTTATAGGAAAACATTACACCAATTTTAATATCTCTGAATTTCCATTTTCGTATGTGACAGAAGAGGAGGGTAAAAGTGTTTTAATGCCAGCCATGAACTTGTTCACGGTTGGTACGAAGAGAGACAGCTCAAAATGGCCTAAGAGGGATAAACGGCGTGATCCGGAAAAGTTTGATATGATCCACTTCGACTTGTTTAATCCTTTTGTTATCGGAAGAATATTAAAAGGAATAGAAACGTTACGCCGGTTGTATGAAAATACTTCGCGTGAAGTGGAATTTGTGATACATAAGGGTGTACACTTAAAGCGTCTAATTCTTAAGCGGGCCGTAAAGTATTATGAGATGGCTATTAAAATATATATGGGTACAGAAGTAATACGGCAGATTGATGCCCACCCATCAGTTCATGATTTGGAGGAATTAAAAGTTAAAATTGAACCGGACAAAGTTAATTTAGATGACTGGTATGATTGGTCCGGGATGTTTGTTTCATCCAAATCAAAGGCGAATTTACTTCAAGCGTTAAAGTCTAACAATATTAAGGAATTGAATGACTTTCACCAATCTCTGATTACTATCCACAAAAATTATTTTATGGAATCCTGGGGGTGGTGTGCCTCCCTTATTGAAAAGCAATTCGAGACACCATTCTTGAAACTAAGTAAAGATCAATTTACGCAGATCATTGAAGACTGGAAAGTCAATACTATCAAATTAAATAATATGATAATGAACGATGCCGGAAAAGAATTTGATACATCGAGCTCCATCGGTTATGGTCTGGATGGATCTCCCGAAGATAAAATAAAAGATTTTATTACCGTAAGAGGGGAGCTGGAGACCAATCCATTTATAGAGGAATTGCAGGACGAATCACGCACCGTTGAATTAAAGGCTGAAGCGTTATTTAAACACTTTGGAATCTGATTCCCGATGAATTTTATATAATAGTATATGTTTTATTAAACGGGTTGATTATACGGATGGATCACTATCATTATGAAATTTAACTTTAAAGACAATCCATATATTCATATACTTCTGTTCGGTTTTCTTCTATTTATTATCCTTTTAATTCTTCTTGGCCCTCCCGGGGCGGCAGAAAATATATCCCGTATTATTGTAACAGATAGCGATCTTGAACAGGTCCGGGATTCCTGGGCTCGCGTCTGGCAAAGACAACCGACACGTCAGGAATTACAAACTGGATTAAAAAACTATATCCGCGAAGAAGTACTCTACCGTGAAGCCCTGAACCGTGGATATGATGAAAACGATCAGATCATTAAACGTAGTCTTGTCCGAAAAATGGATTTTATTGCGGAAGGTCAGGTCCAGGCAAAAGACTTTACCGATGATGAAATCAGGGCCTATTATTCTTTACGCAAAGATAAATATCGTACGCCTTCCAGGATAAGTTTTGTACATATATATGTAAATACTGACGAGAGAGGACAGAAGAGTGAGGCGTTTATAAAGCAGGTTATTGAAAGGATTGAACGTGATAAACCGGACTTTATAAAATTGTCAGAGTATGGTGATCGTTTTATGTTGCAAAATCAGTATGCAGATATAACAGAACAGGAAGTCAGATCGCTGTTTGGTAATGAGTTTGCGACCTCTCTTATCGCCCAGGAAAAGGAAAAATGGGTCGGTCCCGTTCAATCTGGCTATGGCTTACATGCCGTTTATATTTATAATCGTACAGAATCTATTGTTCCGGATTGGACGGATATTCGAATCAGAATTATTAATGATCTGTTACGGGAAGAGCGGAGAGCTGCCAAAGAGCAGTTTTATACAGAGATCTTACGCAAATATAAAGTTGTCCACCGGGGGCAGGCAGAAGAATTACTCAATTCAGGTGTGCAAGAATGATATATCTGCCCCGGGTGTTTATTCTTATAACATTGATATTTATTTCTTTCAACTCCCTGACAGCAGATGTGATATTCCCCGCCCGGTTGGAACTGAGAGAGGTATCCCCGACTGAATTCGAAGTCAATTTTATACTTCCCCTGATTAATGGTCAACGCCTCAAATCTGATGCGGTTCTGCCAACCGTTTGTACCAATCTTAACGAAAAGACTATTTCTACAGATTATACTTCTTCTCGAGAGTCTTGGAGAATAAAATGCCAACCTGAGCATCTTTTTGGTAAAGCAATTATCATCGAAGGCCTTACAGGTACTTTGATTGAAGTGATGCTTAGTATCGAGACTCTTGAGGGACGAAAATATACCACGACCCTTAAACCGGGAAAAGCAAGGTATGATATACCTGAGCCTCCTACATTTGTCGATATTTGGCTGCTATCTGGATTTAAAGGATTGCAGCATTTGTTAAGGCAACCAATAATTTTCATTTTATTTCTTCTTCTCGTTGCCCACAGTTTGTCAGGAATTAACCTCTGCACGGCTGGTTTGACTTATATTTTTATGCATCTGATAGGGCAGATCCTTACTCACCAAAACTTTTTTATCCTCTCACCAGATCTGATTAATATCATTGTCCTGGTTTTTGTTTTGGTTTATACGTTTCCCCTGGCCCGATCCGGTAGTGCATCATCAGATTCATTTAATTATATATGGGGATTTGCAGCTTTTTTGGGTATTCTTTATGGTGGATTTAAATCCATCTCTCTGGTTGTGGATGGATTCTCTAATTTTGAACAATTATTATCACTAGTGGGTATTAGTCTGGGCGTTGGTGTTGGCCTGGTAATCGCATACTTTTTCCTCTTTGAGTTTAGGCAGGTTTTCCAACTTTTTATTTCGGATAAGATTGACAGGCCGGTCGAAATGATGCTTGGTTATATTGCTGGTGTTCTTGCCACCGGTTTCCTGCTCTATAATTTGACTGGTATCCTATTATTGCCGGATGTTATTCCAGATTTAATTCCGGGAATCTTATCATTGCCAATTATTTTTGGCGTGTGGATTTGGTATAAGAAATATAATCATCAGGTAAACTTTATCATAATTTTAGGCAGTCTTCTGGTTATTGGCTCTATCGGTGGCTATTATAGTATCGCCTTGCCTCTGGGATCACTTTTATTTTCAATTTCCTTGCTATTGATTGCCATGCAATTATTCTCTTATAGAGAGTTACCAAATCTCTTGAATTTACTTGTAACCATGATAGCAGCAATTCTATTCGGTTGGATTAATGGCACCTATATACAAGAAAATTTAACCTTACCTCTGGCAAATACGGTCAGTATAACTGTACTTAGTTTATTCATCATTTATATAAGTATTGCTATTTATAAACAAAAGCGGATCAATAGATCGATCTTAAGTCCAAGATTAATCGGTATAGGAGTGATTTTCCTGATTCTGGTATGGCGTATCATGGAATATCAAACCTGGCTTCGTCAGGATGTTGCCATGCAGTTTTCCATGGGATTAATCCAAATTCCGGTTTTATCACTAGTGGTATTGTTAATCATCTATACCTATTGGCCAAAACAAAAAAAAATCCATAAAGATATGAATTTGAATCCTAATAAATCCCTAATACATTGGATTTTATTGATGTTGGTATTCTTCATAATTCCATATGGCACCCTTACATTTAAAAATCCGTTTTTTAAGGCCCACGCCCCGGAAGCAGCCGAAGCAAAACGCGTTATACAACAGGTATTATCAAATACTTATTTTGCCTTTAATATAGACGATGAGGAGGAACTTTATAAGCGTCTCGCCCAAAATATAAGCGGCGATTTAGTGACCGATATTTATATAGATAGTCGGCGACGTTTGACAGCTGGTGTAAGACAGGGGGGTGAAGTGACGGTTCGTGATGTAAAAGTACTTTCTGTCGGTGATAAAATTGATGGTACTAATGCCATTGATGGCTATACATATGAAGGAAAGTGGGCTGTTATTGCCCGTGTTCGCCATTTGCAACATATTCATCACCGACAAAATATCTATACGGGAATCCTTAAAATAAAGATTGAGGATGAGAATTGGAAGATATCAACTATTGAATTGAAGAGCGAAGATCGGGAAGTGATTCCCTGGAGCAGCGGATGATCAATATAGACAAATTGAATTTTTCTTATCCTGATAATTCCTTCGATATATCAATTTCAACCCTAAAGATTAAAGAGGGCGAGAAAATTGCTATTATCGGTCCAAGTGGAACGGGAAAGACCACCCTTTTGAACCTTCTTTCTGGCATATTTAAACCACAAAGCGGTGAAATTCAGATCGGGAATATTAAGTTGACCGATTACAGTAGAGAGGATTTGCAGGATTTCCGGATTGTGCGTGTTGGTTTAGTCTTTCAGGAATTTGAATTACTTGATTATCTGACGGTCCTTGATAATATCTTGCTTCCTTATCGAATAACATCTGTAATGGAGATAACGGACGATACAATAAGCCGGGCAAAGCGACTGGCCGGAGATGTGGGATTGGCGGACAAAGTTAATCGCAAGCCAGACCATTTATCTCAAGGTGAGCGTCAACGGGTGGCTGTGTGCAGGGCTCTGGTAACAGAACCCTCCGTTATCATGGGAGACGAACCAACTGGAAATTTAGATCCTAAAAATCGTGATCATATCATGGATATTCTTTTTAAGTACTCCGATACTAACAAGGTGCCCATTGTTATTGTAACACATGATCATGATTTGATCAAGAGGTTTGATAGGGTGGTGGATGTGACGGGATGTTGGATACAAGATACAAGATACGAGATGCGGGATATGAGATAATGATTTGGGTTTAGGGAAGTGTTACTCTATTTGGCATGATATTTGTCCTATTTTGCTTCAGAAAGGGGAGAAATATTTTATGAGTTACAAGAAACTTGAAATTTGGCAGATTGCGAAAACTGTTAGCACGGATATTCATAAGATGAGCATAGAAAAATTACCAAAATTTGAGATGTATGAAGAAGGTGCACAAATAAGGAGATCTGCAAAATCAATACGATCAAACATTGTTGAGGGGTATGGGAGACGTTATTATAAGAACGAATTTATAAAATTTCTTGTCTATGCTCATTCATCTTGTGACGAGACAATTGATCATCTTGACATTCTCTATGAAACGGGATCGTTAAAGGACGAAAAATTGTATCGAGATCTCTGTGCAAACCTAAATAATCTTGGCGGAAAATTAAACCGTTTTATCCAATCTGTAAAAACTTGCCATCAGTCAATAAAAGAACCAATGGAAGATTATGAATCTAATTAAACATATATGTTTTACGATCAGGATCACGTATCCCGCATCCCGCATCATGTGTCGTACAATGATAATTCAAAGGTGAACCATAGATGACCGACACCCTCTATCTTGCCTGGAAATATATTCAACACAATTGGATCAAGACGACGGTGCTGATCGCTTCGATCAGTATCATCATTTTTCTTCCCCTGGGTTTGCAAATTGTGATTGATCAGGGATCAGATATGCTAACCGAGCGGGCAGCATCTACACCCTTATTAGTAGGAGCCAAGGGCAGTGAGGTGGATCTCACTCTGACAACGCTGTATTTCAAACAACCTGTTCTTGATCAGCTAAATTATCGTGAATTATCTGTTGTTAATGAAAGTGGGTTGGCATTGGGTATACCCATTAATTTGCAGTACCAGGCTGCCGGATTTTGTATTCTGGGAACAAACCTGGATTACTTAGAGTACCGCAAATTATCTTTACAGGAAGGACGGCTCTTTAGTCTGATGGGCGAATGTGTACTCGGGTCCTCAGTCGCCAAATCTCTTGGGTTAAAAACAGGTGAATTCATTTTGTCTACCCCAGCTGGTGCTTTCGATGTGGCTGGCTCCTATCCCCTGAAGATGAAAATAGTTGGTATTCTTCAGCCTACCGATGAAATTGAGGATCAGGCTATTTTTGTGGATATTAAAACCTCATGGGTGATTGCCGGGTTAGCCCATGGGCATATGGATATGACAAAACCCGAGTCTGAAAGTGGTGTGCTTAAAAGAGAGGAAGGGAAAGTGGTTGCCAACGCTTCAGTCCTGTCCTACACAGAAATAACAGATAAGAACATTGATTCCTTTCATTTTCATGGTAATACGGACGCGTTTCCGTTGGATGGTATCATTGTCCTGCCCCATGACCGCAAATCAGAAATTATATTACGCGGTCGATATGAAGAAAGGGACGATGCCGTCCAGATTCTTGTGCCCTTGCACGTAATAAATGAATTATTAAAAACCGTAGCCTCCGTTCGAAATTATATATTAATTGCCACGATCGGTGTTGGGATTGCTACAATTGCGACAGCCATTTTAGTCTTTGTCCTATCAATTCGTCTAAGACGGAGAGAAATATTAACCATCCGTAAAATTGGCGGCTCAAAACAGCGCATACGATCCATTTTGGCAGCTGAAATTTCAATTGTTGTTGTTTTGAGTTTTTTTATTTCCGGAATATTAACTTTACTAGCAAGCCGTTTTGGAGTTGAAGTGGCTAATATGTTGATTGGGTGAATTCAGGACCTCACCCCTCAATCGTACCCACGATGGATGGGAAGGGAAGGAGTGGAATCTTGTATTTTTTACGTTACAAGGGACCTCACCCCTCAATCCCCTCTCCTGAGAGGAGAGGGGAAGTACATCAAGCCAATAGTAAAATATGTCCTCCAACTTGTAAATCCGCCTAAGAGCGCGATTACAAACCAAGCTGCAGGATCTATCACATCTCCCCTCGCCTTTCAGGAGAGGGGCCGGGGGTGAGGTCCTGAGATAATATGGAGTACACTCACAGCATAAATTACTTCAATTATTCTTCAAGATACTTTGCCAGCTTCTTTAAGACCATTTTCACATCCTTTTCAATGTCCTCGTTTTTTACTCTTATCACTCTCAATCCTAAATCATTCAGTATTCTTGATCTCTCAGCATCCTGTCTAGATTGGACCTCATGTATTTTACCATCGATTTCTATTACCAATTTTTTTTCAAAACACAAAAAATCAGCAATGAAGAATGATTCATGAAAGTTTAGTTCATAAAAAATCGGACATTGGCGGTAGAACTTTAATCCTCTAAACCTCCGATTCCTTATGTGTTGCCAGAATATTGTTTCTGCCCGTGTTTGTGTTTTTCTCAATCGCCTACATAGATCCCTGGCTGCATGTTCTAATATCATATTATGGGTTTTGAACATAGTTTGAATAGATATTAAAAATTCTCATTAATATTTAACGAATAATTGGATTTGAGTGCAAAAATTGGTCCTAAAATTGTAGAGCATAAAGGTTTCTTCTGATTTACTGGGCCTCACCCCTCAATCCCCTCTCCTGAGAGGAGAGGGGAAGTAGACCAAGCTAATAGTAAAATATGTCTGCCAACATGTAAATCTGCCTACGAGTGCGATTATAAACCTAGCTGCAGGATGATCTATCACATCTCCCCTCTCCTTTTAGGAGAGGGGCCGGGGGTGAGGTCCCAGAATATTCTTGTAGGAAAAGATTTCTGTTCTCACTAGGGAAAGTAATAGTGGATTGGTAAAAATTGTGAAAATATATTCTGTCTTTCTTTCCAGGAAATAACTGAAGGTGTACCCATAGTTCGAATCAATTCTGACCGAGAGGAGAGTTCATAGATTTTACATTAATTTGGACCTCACCCCTCAATCCCCTCTCCTGAGAGGAGAGGGGAAGTACATCAAGCCAATAGTAAAATATGTCTGCCAACATGTAAATCTGCCTACGAGTGCGATTATAAACCTAGCTGCAGGATGATCTATCACATCTCCCCTTTCCTTTTAGGAGAGGGGCCGGGGGTGAGGTCATGAGAACTATCCCACCCCTCGATCCGACCATTTTTCCTTGCCCCGATTATATTTTTTTTTTACCTTAATCATCTGTTTTATTCTCTTCATTGATTGACAGTGTTTATAGGGAGTTAACCATCAGTATTCTGACAGTTGCCTGGTCCATGGCCGCGGCCATATGTTTTGCCATCTCAGTATTCACTCTCACACTCTGGATTCAGAAAAGGGAGATCCGGGCAAATCTATTTTTTTCACTTGCTGCATTCGGCGCAGGATTCTATGCTATCTTTGATCTGCAATTGAATTTTGCCTCTGATATCGAAGAGCACATTTTTCTTCTAAAGATTTCAACATTGGGCGTCTCCCTCATCTTTATAGGATTAGTGTGGTTTATTATTTATCATTTCAAGACAGCACGGCGCTGGTTGGGGATAGTAATAACAACTATCTGGGGTATTCTGCTTTTTCTAAATTTTATATCACCCTATAGCCTGATTTATACATCTTATGTAGACCTGATTAAATTCGATTTACGCTGGGGAGAAAGCATTTATCGTTTTGTCGGAGAGCGCCATCCGGGCTCATATGTGGCCGATTTAATGAGTCTGTTGTTTTTGATCTTCGTCGTCGATGCTTCAATTAAATTGTGGCGCCTTGGAGAGCGCAGACGTACCATTCTGATTGGTGGAAGTATTTTACTGTTTACCGTAGCAGCCGGAATCCATACGCCTTTAGTGGATATTGGATACATTTCTTCACCTTATTTGATTGCATTTGCCTATTTGTTCATTGTGTTGGCGGCAGGATTCGAGATAAGTTTTGATGTCATTCGCTCTGCCAATCTATCAAAAGAGGTTATCGCGAATGAACGACGCTGGCGAACATTATTAGAAAACATTCAATTACTAGTCGTTGGCTTAGATCGTTCCGGGAAAGTTAATTATGTTAACCCATTTTTTCTGAAACTTTCTGGTTATCAGAAAAAAGAGGTAATAGGGAAATACTGGTTTGATCAATTCTTGCCAAAAAATGTAAGAGATACGATTAAAAAAACATTTGAAGAAATCCTTGAAGAAGGGTTACATCCTCATTATCAGAATGCCATGGTAATAAAAGATGGTAGAGAACTCATAATCTCCTGGTCAAATGTCCAATTGCAGAATTCTGAAGATGGTATCATTGGAACATTGGCTATAGGAAATGATGAGACGGATAGAACAAGAGCATTTGAAGAAATTGAAAAATTAAAAGACCAGCTGCGCGATGAAAATATTTATTTGCAGGAAGAGATCATTCTTGATCAAAATCATCGTGATATCATCGGAAAAAGTGATGCCCTAAAGTATGCTTTGACACGGGTGGAACAGGTCGCCTTAACGGATACAATTGTCTTGATTGAAGGGGAAACCGGTGTGGGGAAGGAGTTGTTTGCCCGGGCTGTGCATCATACCAGTGATCGGAAAAACCGGCCCTTGGTCAAAGTAAATTGTACTGCTATACCAGCAAATCTGATTGAGAGTGAGTTGTTTGGACATGAAAAAGGAGCCTTTACCGGTGCTCATAAACAGCGTAAAGGGCCGTTTCGAAATTGCCAATAGCGGTACCTTATTTCTTGATGAGATCGGTGAATTACCTCTTGAATTACAGCCTAAACTACTGCGTGTCTTGGAAGATGGCCAGTTTGAGAGATTGGGGAGTGAGGAAACTATAACCGTTGATGTCCGGGTAATTACCGCAACAAACCGCGTTTTAAAGGATGAAGTAGCGTCCGGAAGATTCAGAGAGGATCTGTATTACCGCATTTCAGCCTACCCCATTTCTATACCCCCACTACGAAAAAGGAAAGAGGATATCCCTCTTCTACTAGAATCGTTTGTTGAAAAATTTAGCCGGAAACTTGGTAGGCGAATTGAAAAGATACCAAAACATGCCCTGGATAAATTGCTTGATAATCCCTGGCCGGGAAATATAAGAGAATTAAGAAATGTCATTGAAAGTGCCGTGATCGGTTCAAAAGGCGGAAAACTGGAATTGGTTGATTTCCCGACTCAACTTTCCACCAACCAGAACATAACATCTGATAATGAAGAATTTGTAAGTTTGGATGAGTGGGAAAGGCGCTATATTTTAAGAATCCTGAATGATTGTCATTGGCGTATCAATGGCGAGCAGGGCGCGGCAAAAATACTGGATTTGCATCCGAATACCCTGAGAAACAGGATGCAAAAATTGGGTATAGAGAAGAAGTAGAAAAATAGACAGTTTCAAATTCCCAATGTCCAAATCCAAATTACAAATCAATTTCCAATTTCCCAATTCCTATTCTGTATAACCTGCCATCAAACTCCCCACATTCGCTCTCCCGCCCGGGTGGGACGACAGGATCCCTGATACGGTGGAAATCATCCACTATTGAGAATCTAATACCCAATATCCAATCGTAAACCCCCTTAATCCCCCTTGATAGGGGGGAGAATCACATAGCATCCAGTCTCTTATAAATCACCGTATATGGTGATAAAACCATATACGGTGATAATTTGTTTAAAAGAAACGCCACACCACTTTAACAAATATCCCTTCATAGCCTCTTAACAATACCATTTCAACCCCTAACCGGGCTTGATTATTTAATTGGCATAATAGTTGTTTCCTATGATAGTATATCTTCTATTGAAAATCACTAATCAGCCAAAAACTTATGATAATTCTAAAAATCAGAACTACAGTAGCACCTGAGAAAAAAAATGAATTTGATCAGGCGATTCATTATATCATAGATGCGAAATTGAAACAAAAAATTGGTGTTTCCCGTCGCATGTACCAGGCTTATGATGATCCCCTGACCTATTTTTATATGGAGGAATGGGATTTGCGGGAAGAAATGACTGCTTATATGGGTTCAGATTCTTATAAGGCCTTGATGGGGGCGATGGACTTTTTGGGAAAGGTTACCGAAGCTCAGGTAATTACAACATCAAAAATCGAAAATATTTTACGTTAATGGCAATTAATCGTTAACCGCAAATAAATTTCTGTTTATGTCATCCCGAATATATTTCGGGATTCAGTATCTACGTAACTAAGACCCTGAAATCCTGAAATGGGTTCTCCAAAGGAGTCCTTTGGACAGGACAGGCAAGTTCAGGGTGGCCTAATCGTTTTAATTTAAATATAATTTAATTTGTTCATCAATAACTAGAGAGAGGTTTATGATGATTACGCGTATTCTTTTTTTCTTTTTTCTTTTTTCTTTGATCTTTTCAGCCTGGGCGCAGGAACAAAGCCGGGAGTCCATGGCCATGGATGCCACGGCTTCTCAATGGAGCTTTCAGGGAGCCTATCAGTGGATGCCTGATTATTATGACGACATTGTTAACGGTAGTCCCCGTCCTGCAGGTCTTGATAACTATCTTCAGTTGCGTATTGTAGCTCCGTTGCCCCTAAAAAGTATGACAATTCTACCTCGTTTAACTTTTCGTCATTACGAAAATGCCGCAGGTCAGTCTGGATTTGGAAATACCGAACTTTTCGCCCTTATTATTCCAAAATCCACCGATTGGGGTACTGGTAGGGCGGGAATCGGGCCTTTGGTGACCGCGCCCGGTAATAGTGATGTTGCAAAAGATGAGTGGGGTTATGGATTTGCTGCAGCCATTGTAAACAATACGGGGCAATGGTTTTATGGTTTATTGTTTACGCAGTCGTGGCGTTCAATAGATCCTAGTGCTTTACCAGCCGGACAATCGGATACGAACCCCTTAGGAATTGCCCCATTTTTAAACTATCGTTTTGGTACAAGCGGAATATACGTTCAAACGGCTGATTTAGTCGCCTTGTATGATTGGAATACCAAGGGATTTTATCTGCCAATTGGATTGCGATTTGGTAAAGTATGGGTATTTGAAAAATCTTCTTTAAACGTTTATGGTGAGTATAGAACAAGTGCAATTTATAAAAACTGGGAAGGATCGGCAGTTAAGAATTCGTATCGTTTTAATGTTTCTTATACGATTCCTGTTAGTCTATAGAAAAAGAGATGTAGTCCATCTCTAAGATGGACTACAACTGGCTTGAAAATCTCTCGCAGCGCCGCAACGCCGCAGAGGATTTCAAGACTAAAGAAAAAAGAATTAAGAAATAATCCGTGAAATTCGTCAAAATTTGTGAAATTCGTGGAAAATATATTTACGGCCTTGCGAGAGAAATAATTCTTGAACTTGAAGTCCAATTTGGAATTGGATTACAAGCTAAAAAGGGAGGGATAAATTGGCTAAAAAAATTGAAAGAACCCTGGCACAGCAGGAGCGGGATAAACGCCAGTTAGGTCGGCTGCAAACCCTGATTGATGTAGTTTTTGGTCTTTTGATTATCAGATTGTTTATGCTTTTGCCTCATTTAACAAATCCCAAATCGGGAAATATTGATCCCCTTGTCATTTTTACCGAAGGCGGGGAGAACTTTGTGATGTTTGTTATCGGATTTGTGATAGTCTCAATTTACTGGTACCAAAACAATAAGACGACCGGAAATTTGGTCAGTACAGATGCAAAACACACCACACTCTCAATTGTGCAGTTGATGTTTCTCTTACTTTATTTTTACAGTATAAGGTTAGATATGGATACACAGTCAGATGTTTTGGCTTTGTTTATGCAAAGTGTTTCCCTGGCTCTGGCCGGTTTTACTGGTGTGCTAGCCTGGGTCTATGCTTCCAAACGTTCTGACTTGATATCTGAGGCGGTAACACCGGAGGAGGGGAATGAGATTAGAATCAGTATTCTTACAGAACCATTGGCTGCCACGCTTACAATTCCTTTCGCTTTTATAGGACCTGGTGCCTGGAACTTAGCCTGGTTGAGTGTTATACTTATTGGTGGTCTATTGAAAAGAAGGCATAAAAAAAGATTTGCGGAATAAAATGATGGGATGTGTGTTTCGAGATACGGGATAGGAGATACGAGATACGTGATGCGGGAGACGGGATGTGAGATAGGTGATACCGGATACCCGATGTTGGATGCTGGATAGCACGATCTAATTCCCCCTTAATAGGGGCTGTTGCACAACAACATATTTTAATTTACATATTCAACTGATAGTTTTTTAATAGATATAAATTGTTCTTTGAAAATTTGGATATAGTATAAAGGTGAAAATAGTTTAATAAATAAGATATAGATCTTATTTATGTTGTGCGCGATGCACATCATGTTAAATTCACCTTGAACTTTTGATAATCCCTTTAGTCGGAATCGCCTAAAACCTAAGTTTTCTTTCAGGTTGCCGAAGACACCTTCAACAGAGTGTTTTCTCTGTATTAATTTGTTCTTTCCATATTCTGTTTGGGTATTATGATACATTTTTTCAGCTAAATGCTCTTTTTCATCCCGCGTAATCTGTCGATATTTATCCTGCTTAGGTTCTGGGAGACATTTATTACGATATATGCATCTTTCACAGTCGAAGCACTTATATCGGCGACTTCTCCGGCCGTGACACTTGATTGGTTTTTGATAAACTAACTTCTTTCCGACCGGACATTGGTAATAATCTTCCTCTTTATTGTAAGTAAAATCAGACCTTTCAAATTTATCTTTATTTCTGATAATATTTTGATCGACCACTTTCGATTGTGATCTACTTTTAGGGCTTTTATCAGCAATGATGGCCTTTATCTGATTTTCTTCTACATATTCTAACTGCTCTAAACTGTGGTAGCCCGAATCAGTAGTATATTCACGATCAGGATTACGCCCCAGATTACTTTCTACATTTTTATATTGCTCTTTGAATTGATGGGCATCGTTTCGATCCTGAACCACATTATTGGCAGCAATGATTTGTGTCTTTGTATCAACACTGGCCTGGGCATTATAAGCGGGCAACTTTTGAGATCCGTTTACCTTGTTCATCAAAAATGCTTCTGGTTCAGTGAGATTAATCCGATGGTTTTTTCTATGTTCTGATTTTAACTGCTTTTGGCGCTTTTTGATCTCTTGATCATGCTTTATGAGTTGTTTCTTTTTATTACGTAAATCTTTTATCTTTTTCTGTATCGTTGGGATATCAATATCTGATCCTTTATCAGAGACATCACACGCGCTTAAGTAGTCTTTTATTTGTTGACGGATTCTCTTTAGTTCACGGGATAAACCCTCTTGTGTAATACCCTTAGCCTTACTACCAAAGGCTTGAACCTTGGTGCCATCTATGGCAATATCATTAAACTGGGCCAGATTTTTCTTCTTGATAAGTAAGACTAATTGTGTAAAGTACTCGGTCATTAAATCAATATTGGCTTGACGAAACCGGGAAAGACTGGTATGGTCGGGTTGTAAGTTCGAAGAGATGTAAATAAAATGAAGATCCCTTTTACATAATTGTTCTAATTTCCGTGTACGGGTTTCACCTTCACAATAGCATAGAAACCAAGTCGCTAACATAGAAGATGGATCAAAAGCAGGGTTACCTTGATTACTATATCTATTATATAGGTTCTTTAGATTCAATTCATTTACAAGGGACACAACCAAACGGCATTTAGCATCCTTTGGTACGAAATCATCTAAGGAGTAGCCTAGTATTTGTGTCTGATTACGATCTTTTGAAAGAAAGTTCATATATACCCCTAATAATACGGGGAAAATTTAACTAAATAATTAATATTGTTCAAGTTATGTTAAAAAAGACTGCAACAGCCCCAATAAAGGGGGGTAGGGGGATGTAATATAAATGATACGGGATACGGGATAGGTAATTTGGTAATTTGTTTATTTGGTAATTGTGATTTGATATAATTCTTAGAGAAAGGTAGTCATGAGAATAAAGATTTTAATCATAGTCTCAATGGCATTGATCGTCAGTAGCTGTTCTGTTTTTAAAAGTTCCAAGCAGATCGATATGACACCCTTTTCTGATAATGCCGGGACCCTGTTCAGTGAAGCAGTAAAGGTCAGCCGGCCGTTTCAGTGGAAACATTTAAAAGAATATACTTTTGTGCCGGAATACCAAATTGTTTTAAAACGTGCACAACCTTTATTTGGTGGTTTAAACGGCATTGTATATTATTCCAATCAGGTCGTAGCGATCAATAATGCCAAACTTTCCAATCAAGATAAAAATAAACAGTTGGCCAAATATTTGAGTGAGGCCATGGAAAAAGCGGTTACAGATGAAAAAATAGACAGTCTGCAAGTGGATAAAATGGAGGCTGTTTCGGTGTTTAAGAATATTCAGAGATGCCGAGACTTATCTGGATGGGATTGCTGCTGCCAGCCCGATAATAAACAGCGTGGTCAGCGCTATCAAGCGCCGCCTGAAAGAAATACAGGATGCTATTCCATCTATTCTTATCGCTTTTGATCGCGAGATTGAAAAAGATTTTGCGAAGACCAGAGCAAATTATGAGCACCTGAAACATCTGCAAGAAGAGTTGATGTTGTCGGCTACCCGATTGTACCAGGCAAGGATCGGAAATCAGGCACAACTGGATACACTGGTTCAAACAAATGCTGCCATTAGAAATTTTATTCCTTCCACGACGAATGTCTCAGTGGCACAATTTGAACAGGTTGAGAACTATCTGATCGCTAACCTACAACAGATAGATATTTTGATTCATCAGTTGGATGAAGTAAAAGCGGAATATATCGCTAAACAGGACGAACTGATTGCCTGGGGTGCTCAGGTAGATGCAAAGATCAGGATCGCTCGTTCAGCAATGACCGTCTGGGCCCAGTCTCACCGCAATCTTGGTGCTGGTATACCCGTACCTCCGCTGATTGACGTGGCTGGAATCGCAACCGGTTTGGTTGGCAGCGCACCAGAACGGTCATTCGCTAAATAAGATAAATGCGCGTTTGACGGAGTGATTAAAATATGTGATACGGGATACGAGATATGTGATGAGTGATACCTGATCAGTGATTCGGGATTTGGAATTCGAGATATTGGGAATTTGAAATTGGTTACTGGAATGTATGAATTGGAATTCGGAATTTGAAATTGTATATTTGTAATTTGTTTGAAATTTATAATTTGTGATTTGGTATTTAATTAAAAGGAGGTACATATGTATTTTAAGTATTTAATTAATTTATGTTTTAGTTTTGGTTCTTTCATCTGCAGCCCTGGCTCAGGATAAACCCAACATTCTGGTCATCTGGGGTGATGATATTGGCCAATCCAATATCAGTGCATATTCAAAAGGTATGATGGGATATCACACACCGAATATTGACCGTATTGCTAATGAAGGAATGATCTTCACTGATTATTATGGCGAACAAAGTTGTACTGCAGGAAGATCTTCATTTATTACCGGGCAGAGTGTTTTTAGAACCGGTTTAAGTAAAGTTGGATTACCCGGTTCTGATCTTGGAATGAGAGAAGAAGATCCAACTATTGCAGGAATTCTTAAGAATTTCGGTTATGCAACCGGTCAATTCGGTAAAAACCATTTAGGCGATAAAGATGAATTTCTTCCAACCAATCATGGGTTTGATGAATTTTTTGGTAATCTTTATCACTTAAACGCTGAAGAGGAACCTGAACTTGAAGATTATCCTGGTGATTTGGATTACATCAAATGGGCATACATTTCATGAAAGATATGGACCTCGTGGTGTAATTCATTCTTTTGCTGACGGCAAAATTGAAGATACCGGTCCCTTGACAAAGAAAAGAATGGAAACTATTGATGATGAAACAAGCGACGCGGCTATTGAATTCATTAAAAAATCAGTTGCTTCCGGCAAACCATTCTTTGTTTGGTGGAGCGGGACAAGAATGCATTTCAGAACTCACGTTAAAAAAGAACTTCGTGGAATATCAGGACAGGATGAATACAGTGATGGAATGGTTGAACACGATATGCATATTGGAAAATTCTTAAAACTTTTAGATGAGCTGAAAATCGCTGATAACACAATAGTTTTTTATAGTACAGATAATGGACCTCATTATAATACATGGCCAGATGCGGGTGCAACACCATTCAGGGGCGAGAAAAATACAAATTGGGAAGGCGGTTGGAGAGTACCTTCAATGGTTAGATGGCCTGGCCAAATAGAAGCCGGCTCATTTCAAATGAAATTATGCATCATATGGATTGGTTACCAACCTTTGTGGCTGCTGCAGGAGAAAATGATATAAAAGAAAAACTCAAATCAGGTTACAGTGTCACATTGGCAGAAACTATAAAGTACATTTAGATGGTTACAATTTCCTTCCATTTCTAACCGGAAAACAGGATAAAGGCACCACGTAATGAAATATTTTATTTTTCAGATGACGGTGATTTGACAGCTTTAAGATATGCCGATTGGAAACTTAGTTTTTATGGAACAAAGGGAAGTCGGGACATTCGCGCTCTGGGCAAATCCATTTACACCTTTGAGGGTGCCACTTATGTTTAACCTTCGCAGAGATCCCTATGAGCGTGCACAAATAACTTCAAATACATATTATGATTGGGTAATGGATCACGTATTCTTTATGGTTCCCGCACAATCTTATGTAAGTCAATTTCTAGCAACATTTAAGGAATTTCCGCCAAGACAAAAAGCTGCAAGTTTCAGTCTGGATCAAGTTTTGAAAAAATTGGAATCGCCCGGGGCTCATTAAGATATTTGAAATCAATGACCGGATAGTTTTTACTATTCGGTCATTCTATAACAAACGTTCATAAAAAACTGTTGTTTATTAAATCATCGAGTGATTCGTCGAAATTCAATCGTAATAATTTATAATCAATATTACGACTTGGATTAGGAGGCAATTTATAATTCTTAAAAATTATTATTTTATTAGGAGATGTGAATTATCCTGGCTCAAAATATACATTGAACTATTTACTGGAGAAAGACATACTCACAGGAGAGTATTATCAGGCTATGCAGGATTGTTGTGGATATGAAGCAGGACTGGAAACGGATTTATCACTGGGGAAATTAACAGCACAAAGAACATATTACAAAAAACAATTTCCAAATGAATCACAAATTACAAATAACAATTAAATAGCAAATTGTAAAATACAAGTTCCGAAAAAATCGAAAAGACATATTCCAAAATTGGACGGTAAATTTGAGATTGGAATGAATTTTGCAATTGATATACCATGAATTAAAATGAGGTATTTATCATGGTATATCGTTCCTATGTTGATTTAGAGACAAGAACTTATGATTTTGCAAAAAATGTAAGATTATTCGTCAAGGCAATTCGAATTTCTATTCATAATCGAGAAGATATCAGTCAACTTCTCAAATCATCAGGATCGGTTGGTGCAAATTACATTGAAGCGAATGAAGCATTAGGAAAAAAAGATTTTTTAATGCGCATGCGCATTAGTCGAAAAGAAGCAAAAGAGTCCGCTTATTGGATCAAACTTATCATGGAGTGTAATAGTTTTGATAATAAGAGGGAGGCTTTAAAATTATATGGAGAAGCAATAGAATTAAAAAAGATTCTTTCTGCGATTATAGAAAAATCTAAATGAATTCGTAATAAAATTGCAGTTGATATTTGGTCTGATTTGATATTTGGAATATGTTATTTGGAATTTATTTGTGATTTGTAAGTTGTATTTTGTGATTTATTTGTTTTTTGGAATATGAATACTGGAACTTATTTGTCATTTGTAATTTGTGATTTGACAGTTATTAAATAGAAGGAGGCACATATGTATTTTAAGTATTTAATTGTTTTATGTTTAGGCCTGGTCTTCTCATCTGCAGCAGTGGCTCAGGATAAACCCAACATCCTGGTCATCTGGGGTGATGATATTGGCTGGTCCAATATTAGTAAGTACAATCATGGTATGATGGGCTATAAAACGCCCAATATTGACCGTATTGCTGATGAAGGGGCAATGTACACCGACTGGTATGCCCAGCAATCCTGCACCGCCGGAAGAGCGGCCTTTATTCTCGGGCAACATCCCTTTAGAACTGGTTTGCTCACCATTGGTATGCCCGGTTCCGAACAGGGAATTCAGGATAATCAACCGACCATTGCTGAATTGTTAAAACCACTTGGCTATACTTCAGGACAATTTGGTAAAAATCATCTTGGTGATAGGGATGCACACCTGCCAACAAATCATGGTTTCGATGAATTTTTTGGAAATCTTTATCATTTAAATGCTGAAGAAGAGCCGGAAACATATTATTATCCTAAGGATCCGGCGTTTCATAAAGAATTTGGTCCCCGTGGTGTTCTTCACAGTTATTCAGACGGACGTATTGAAGATACCGGCCCGATGACAAGAAAACGTATGGAAACTGCTGACGATGAATTTACAGAGGCTGCCATTAAGTTTATTAAAAATGCACATAAAGAAGGTAAACCATTCTTCGTTTGGTTAAGTGCAACACGAATGCATGTATGGACACGTCTTAAACCAGAAAGTGACGGAGTTACAGGTATCGGACTTTATGCTGATGGCATGGTAGAACACGATTTAGCAGTAGGCAAGATGCTGGATTTATTGGGTGAATTAGGAATTACTAACAATACAATTGTAATGTATTCAACAGATAACGGTGCCGAAAAATTTACCTGGCCGGATGGTGGGTGCACTCCCTTTTATGGTGAAAAAGGATCTACCTGGGAAGGCGGCTTCCGTGTACCTAGCCTAATCCGATGGCCAGGAGTAATAAAACCTGGTACGGTAGATAACAATATTTATTCTCACGAAGATATGATGCCTACCTTACTTGCTGCAGCAGGTGTACCGGACGTTAAAGAAAAACTGCTTAAAGGTTATCAGGCTGGTGATAAAAACTTTAAAGTTCATCTGGATGGATACAACATGATGCCTCTGTGGAAAGGAGAAGTTAAAGAAGATCCAAGAAAAGAGATATTCTATTTTGATGCGGGCGGTAATTTGAATGCAATACGCTATGCGAATTGGAAGCTTCATTTTACTCTTACAGAAGGACCAATTAATGAAGCCGTAAGGATACAGCGTTCATGGCCTACTGTTGTTAACCTAAGGGCTGATCCATTTGAAAGCGGATGGAAAGATTCACAAATGTACCTGCGCTGGATGGCTGATCAGATGTGGACATTTGTACCTGCGCAGGCAGTTACGGCAAAATTCCTACAAACGTTTAAAGAATTTCCACCGGTGTCAGGATCATCTTTAGGTGTAGGTGAGGTATTAAAAAGTTTGCAGACAAAGCCGCAGAATTAATTAATATGTTATTTTGTATGATGCCGTGGAAACGCGGCATCTATTATTATAAGGTCATATGATGCATAGAAAAAAATTATTTATAACTTACTGTTTACTTTTATTACTATTTTTATCATGTAGTTCACAACAACCTAAGAGCAGCGATATTGGTTACTTAAAATCCTGGAATGAGGGTGCCGCAAAAACCGCTGTCATAAATTTTGTAAAAGAAGTAACCAATGAAAATGATCCCAATTACATTCCGGCTGATGATCGTATTGCCGTGTTTGATAATGATGGAACTCTCTGGTCTGAACAGCCCTATTATTTTCAATTACAGTTTGCGCTTGATAGAGTAAAAGCCTTGGCACCAAAACACCCCGAATGGAGAAACAAACCACTGTTCAAAGCTGTCTTAGACGATGATATAAAAACCGTGCTTTCATTTGGTATGCATGGCGTACTTGATCTAATTATGGCAACCCATTCCGGAATGACTACAGAAGAATTTGAAAAGATTGTAGAAGAATGGATTAACACAGCAAAACATCCGAAGACAAATAAACTCTATAAAGAAATGGTTTTTCAGCCAATGCTTGAATTGCTTGATTAGTTAAGAGCAAATGGATTTAAAACTTATATTGTTTCAGGTGGTGGAATAGATTTTATGCGTCCCTGGACAGAAGAGGTTTACGGTATCCCTGCTGAACAGGTTGTCGGCAGTTCAGGGAAAGTGAAATTTGAGATGAGAGATGGACAGCCGGTTTTAGTTAAACTTCCCGAAATTAATTTTTTTGACGATAAAGAAGGTAAGCCGGTTGGTATTCATCAGTTTATTGGTAAAAGACCCATCGCTGCCTTTGGTAATTCAGATGGTGATTTGCAAATGCTGCAATGGACCGCTGCGGGTGAGGGTAAAAGACTGATGGTTTATGTTCATCATACAGATGCTGAAAGAGAATGGGCCTATGATAGAGAATCCCACATTGGAAGATTAGATAAAGGTCTTGGACGAAGCGAATAAAAAAGGCTGGACAGTAGTTGATATGAAAAATGATTGGAAAGTAATTTATCCTTGGTCTGAATAAATGACTAATTAAAACTGGTTTGCTTGAACTGGTAATGGCAACTCACGGCGGTATGACAACCACAGAATTTGAGGCAATAGTGAAAGAGTGGGTTGCAAAAGCCAAACACCCTCGGTTTGATCGACCGTTCACTGAGCTGGTTTACCAGCCAATGCTTGAATTGCTGGATTACCTTCGGATTAAGGGTTTAAAACCTATCTCGTTTCCGGCGGTGGGATAGAATTTATGCGTCCACTCACACAAGCGCTTTCCGGCATTCCTCCTGAGCAGGTTATTGGCAGTTCAGGGAAAGTAAATTTTGAAATTATAGACGGACAGCCGGTTTTAGTATAACTTCCCGAAATTAATTTTATTGACGATAAAGAGGGTAAACCTGTTGGTATTCATCAGTTTATTGGTAAGAGACTAATAACTGCTTTTGGTAATTCCGATGGTGATCTGCAGATGCTGCAGTGGACGGCCGCCGGCAATAGGTAAAAAACATCAGGTTATATTAAATTCTAAAAGATGAGTCAATTATGCGCCTTGATACTATGCAGGTTGGTTAATTGAAAATTAAAAAAATTAAATACTTTATCGTCCTGGTCCTGTTTGTCATTTTTTTACAGTCTGTTAATGCCCAGGAATTAGAGCCGCGCAGTCTTACTAATGCGCCGGTTGGGCTGAATTTTGTCCTCTTTGGATACGGATATGCAAATGGTAATACTCTGCTTGATCCGGCCCTGCCGATTGAAGATCTGAATTCCGATTTACATACCTTTTTTGCGGCTTATGTACGGGCAATTGACTTTTTTGGTATGTCCGGTAAACTGGATGTCATCGTACCCTGGGCGGCCGGTAATTGGGATGGTATTTATGAAGGGGAGCAGACGGATGTTAAACGGGATGGATTTGGTGATCCGCGTATTCGTCTATCTTGCAATTTTTTCGGAGCACCCTCTTATACGGGCCCATTTGATGCCTCAAAAACAAATAAAACAGTAGCCGGTGCCAGCCTGCAAATCATCACGCCCTTTGGTGAAAATTTTCCGGATAAATTAATCAACCTCGGCTCCAACCGCTGGACCTTTCGCTCACAAGTAGGCGTTGCGCACACCATCGATAACTGGATTTTTGAGGGATATGGTGGTATTTGGATATTCACACCCAATAATAATTTTTGGGGTGGACGTAGGTTGGAGCAGCGACCGCTTTTTACCCTCAAAATACACCTGATTTATTCCTTGCCCCCGAATGGAAGTTGGATCGGTATTGGAGCCGGCTATGGCATGGGTGGTCGATCCGTGATCGATGATGTTGACAGAAATACACATATTTCCACACTCCGCCTTGGACTGATCTATGTCTTCCAATCGCAAGACAACATGTATTGAAATTAGGTCTGACCAGTGGTAGAAGATTTGAGAAAGGACCCGATTTTGATGCGATTGCTATGTCATATCAATATTTTTGGGGCGGGGATTAATACAAAATAAAAAATACAATTTCTAGATAAATAATAAATTACAGACAGCAAATAACAAATAAATGACAAATCACAAAAAACAATTTCCAAATAAATTACAAATCACATTTAACAAATCTCAAAATTGTGTGGTTATCTTGAAATTGGAATATATTTTGCAATTTGTAAAATGAGATTTGGAATTTATTTGTGATTTGGAATTTGTTAATTGGAATTTATTTGTCATTTGGATTTTGTATTTTGTGATTTATTTGCAATTTGGAAACTGAGATTTGGAATTTACTTGAAATTTGCAATTTGCATACTGAGATTTGAAATTAATCATCTATCCTGGAGAATAAGAATTGAAACGCATTAAACCTTTAATTTTATTTGCTGTTTTAGTAATATCGAATCCACTTTTTGCTCAGGATCATCAATCCGAAGAAAATCAGGACAGGGTACAAAAGGCAGAAGTACATCATGATCTGAATGAGCTGGCCGTTTTTGTCGGTGGAACAGCAAAGACTGAAATAAAGGGTACCTATTTCAGTCTTGGACTTGATTATGTACGAAAATTTTCTTCTTCAGAGGATTGGGGCGCAGGGGCATTTGCTGAAATAATTTTTGCAAAACATCCTGAATGGGTCTTTGGTGCACTGGTATATTATCATTTTTATGATCAGTTTTTAGTCCGTACGGGTCCGGGAATTGAAATAATCGAGCATGAAGAAATAGATCCGGAATGCAATTGCACCCATGTCAAATCAGAGACAGAATTTCTTTATCGGGTTGGGATCGGCTATAGTCATCATACAAAAAAACTGATCATTACCCCAACTGTCGATATAGATTTGGTTCGTAGTGAGACAGCACTTGTCTTTGGTCTTAATATTGGGATTACTTTCTGACAAATATTACGGTTATTTAAAGGGGTTGTCTTAATATGAGTTCTTCTGAATTTCCATTTATATCGGTGATGTTTGGTGTTATTATGGGTATGGGAGTGGTGTATATCTTGATGGCATTAGCAATCATCATTCGTGTAGGAACACAGCAAGTTAAAATTTACTGGTTACATGTTTCGTGGATTATCTTTATGTTATTGCTGCATTTTCACATCTGGTGGGGATTGTGGGATCTGCAGAAAATTACATCCTGGAATTATTTTAATTATCTGTTTTTACTTGCCGGCCCTGTGTTGCTTTTTGTCGCGGTGACTATCATTATACCAGATATTCAACAGTCAAAAAAAATTGATTTACAGCAATTTTACTTTAAAAACAGTACAAAATTTTTTCTTACTCTAAGGATTAGCTGTTGTATGGGGGGTATTACTATATCCGGTTTTTTTTGGACAGACTGATCCCGTATTGGAATGGTTGCTTCTTTTCCTGGTGATCATGATTATATTAACGATTATTGAAAAACCAATCTGGCATGTTATATTGTCGTTACTGGCATGGCTGCTATTTTTTATATGGGTTCTTTCATATGGTTTTTCTTTAAATGTAGATTAGGTGCTCAATGCGTATTATTATTATTATACTATTTCTAATTCCTGATATTTTTGTCTTCTCTGTCCATGCCGGCCCTAATTTGTCATCAGATTCCGGAACAGATTCATTAGCATCCGCTCAACAAAAAATATCGGTTACATACGGCAATAAAGGCTGGGAATTTGGTACAACAGATGGTGATTTTTTATTACATATAGAATCCCGGCTGCAATTCCGTTATGCTTATCCTTTTGACTCCGATCCGGTAACCTTTGAAGATTTTGGAAAGGAAGATCAGCAGATATTAAAGATCAACCGCGCACGGCTGAAAATTGGTGGAAATGCTTTCAAACCCTGGCTTAAGTATTACTGGGAATATGAACTAGCTGCAGGAAATTTGCTCGATTTTAGAATAATGATTGAAAAATTGCCGTACCTTAAAATAAAGGTCGGGCAATGGAAGGTTCAGTATAACCGAGAAAGGGTGATTTCATCAGGAAAACAACAATTGGCAGATCGATCATTAATCAATCGCTATTTTACTGTCGATCGCCAACAAGGGTTTCGTTTTATGGCCATCTGAAAGGATCCGGGCTTGTCAATTTTAATTATTGGGCAAGTGTTTTTATGGGAACCGGTCGGGGAGCAAAAGAAAATGATGATACAAATCTAATGTATATGCTTCGTACCCAGTGGAATTTTTTAGGCTCCCCCTTAAAGTTCTCTGGTTCTGACATTGAATATCATGAGAAGGGGACCGGTTTGCTGGCCCTTGCGGCTGTTACCAACCGCAGCCCTTATACAAGTTTCTCCCAGGCGGTGGGGGAGAATTACCGGGATTTGAAGTCGGTGAGGCCAGTCAGTATCGTGTTAATCAAGGCTTGTTTGAAACCGCTTTCAAATTTCGTGGTTTTTCCTGGCAGCAGGAGTTACACTGGAAAGAAATCAATGATAATTAAATAATACCGTTACGATATTGAGAGGAAATTATATACAATTGGGCTATTTCTTTCATTATTGCTGGGCTGCCATCCCCATGCCGTTGGAAATTGCGCTCCGACATAGTATCTACGATCCGGATAAAGATGTCGAAGAGGTTTTGCATCATGAAATTTCACTGGATTTAAATTGGTATTTTAATAGTCACCGGAATAAATTGAATGCAGAAATGTCCTATTTTGATTTTCAGAAGAATGTCGCGGATAAAAGAGGTGGCTTCAGGTTCCGTTTACAATGGGATGTCTCTATGTGAAATATCAATCGGTTTTTATTAAATACAAAGGACACTAAGAAGGCACAAAGTGCACAAAGATTATTTAATAATATTTCATCGTTATCTTTGTGACTTCTTTAGTGATCTTTGTGGTTAAAATGTCAGATGTCTTAAGCAAGATTAAACAGAACAGGCAAAAAATGATTAGTTTGATAATAATATTTATCCCAATACTTCTAACTGATGTTATTAATCCAGTTCTTCTGGCGGCAGTGATCTTTGCACTTGGTAGCAAGCGTCCCTATCTGAATGCCATTATGGCTTTGGCAGGATGGTTTGTCGTTTATTACATCTCGGGTGTTGTTCTGGCTCTTGGTTTGGGTGCCATTATTGATTTTCTCGCAAATCCACGCCAGATTGATTTTTATATTGAAACGGTCATAACTATCCTGTTGATTTGGTTAGGTATCAGGGTCCGCCAGCCAGAGAAAAATAAACGTAAAGCAAAGGACTTTGATGATAGTGATTCACTCAAGCCCTCTGGCGCATTTTTTATCGGTGCTTCAATAAATCTTATCGGATTACCTTTTGCCATTCCCTATTTTGCCGCTCTTGATCAGATTCTAAAAGTCTATCTCGATTGGATCCCTTCATTAACGGCTCTTTTTATTTACAATCTGCTCTATATTCTTCCTTTTGCAGTTATTATAATTATTCGTCGCATATACCGTGAACAGAGTGATCCGATTCTACAAAAGATAAACGAATGGATGGAGAAAATTGGTAGTATACTCATGCCACTCATGTTGTTTTTACTGGCAATCGCTTTGCTGGTTGATGCCGTTTATTATTTTGTGACAGGATTGCCCTTGTACTAATTTTTGGGATGCAGAGCGCATAGCCTTAGAGATTTGATACCTTCCTTATGCTCTATGCGCCATGTGCTTTGTATCACTGGCCTCTGTGAGAAATAAGTAGTGGTGAATGGAATTCGGAGGAAATATGAGAAAAAAGACTGGTTTATTAATCCTATTATTATTACCAACACTTCTGTTTGCCCAAAAAGAAACGGAAACCGATACGGTGATCGCCGGTAAAATTGGCTGGATGGCCTATCCCTATGCATTTTATACACCGGAAACGCAATTGGCCATTGGCGCCGGAGCATTAGTCTATTTTAGAACAACGACCAAAGAACCTGTTCGACCTTCAAAAATACTCCTATCCGGTTATTATACCACAAATAATCAATATTATATAAAATTAACTCCGGTCATTTATTTTCCGGGAATGGACCAGGATATCATCGATCTGAAATTTATTTATAGTAAAGAGATCGGAAAGTTTTATGGCGTCGGTCAGAGCACACCTGAATTTGAAAATCCCGAATATACAATGAAAACCTGGCGTGCCTATATTGAATACAGTGGATTTACTTTTGTGTCAAGTTCATTTCATACCGGTCTTATTTATGAATATTCTCCGAATAATGTGACTGATAAACAGCAAAATAAATTTCTGATCAATGATATATATACCGGTTCATCCGGAGGTACAGTTGCCGGTCTTGGCCTGTTAATGATTTTTGATAAACGGGATAATATATTTTTCCCAACTAATAATCATTTTTACAAAATCCGTGCGCAATTTTTTGGCAGGTATTTCGGAGGTGATTTTGAATACAACCGAACGACTGTAGATTTGCGACAGTATTTTTCAACCAAAACGGGACATATTCTTGCCCTTCAGGCATACGGTGAATTCACCGGCAGTGATCCACCCTTTTTCCGCTTTCCCGCGCTTGGTGGGGATCAGAAAATGCGCGGCTATTTTTACGGCCGATTCCGGGATAAGCGCTATCTCATGGCCCAGGCCGAATATCGAAAAATTGTCTGGTGGCGGGTGGGTGTTGCCGCATTTGTTGGTTTGGGCGATGTGGCTGGTAGTTTTAAGGAGTTTAATACCCGCACACTCAAATATTCCTATGGGGCCGGATTACGATTTGTCTTTGATGAGAAAGAAAAAATAAATATTCGCTGGATTTTGGATTTGGAAAAGATACCAGCGGAATTTATTTCGCCCTGGAGGAGGCTTTCTAATAGGATGTAAAAAGGATAAATTTAAAAGTAAAAAGTAAAAAGTAAAAAGGGAAAAGGAAAAAGTAAAGGGGAAAACGAATCCCGACGATCCACCGGCTTCCTGCCGGTTTGCCGGGATAAAATCCTCCAGGATTTAAAAGGCAAACCAATAAAGGGCAGCCCTCTCCAAACATCACAATTTTGTCATAAGTATTATTGAATCTTAAATTTAGAAAATATGGAAGTGTCATCCCGATAGAATCGGGATATGAAAAAATGAAAAAAGGGACAAAAAAACAAAATCATCCCGTAACAGCCTGGCTCCGCCCGTCTTTAAGGGACAGGCAGAATCCTCAGAGAAACACTCCGTGTACTCTAATCGGATCTATATATAAAATTAGCAGTGGAAGAATTGTAATTTATGATATGGAAAAACACCAGAATCTAATCCTTGCTTTACTTACCATTTTCTTGTTTATATGAATATAATGTGTGTGAGAAGAAGTACTACCAATGACTTTAATTATTAAGAGTGTCGTAAATGAATCAAACGATCGACTAAAATGAGGCTTTAATATTAAAATTTGAGAGTACACGGAGGGGGAGAACCCAATTAACTCGTTTAAGTCAATAGATATTAGATACTTACTCAATGTACTCTGTGGTTATTTTTTACACTACCGAAAATACGTATGGGATATTAAATGAAATTTTTCTCAATTTTATTGAATTTTTTGTTTCAATAGAGTCAGAGTATTTTTATATTATCAATTCTGCATGTTTTTTATCAGAAAATATAATTATTGACTTAAGAAATACGCTTCTATTTCTCTTTTTAGTATATAAGCAGTTTATAGGTGGAAGAATAATTGAACAGCAATGTAGTTATGTAGGATTAGTAAATCATTTTTTTGATCCTGTTGGAATAAAAACAGAAGGAGTATTAAAATGAGTAACAATGTCGTCGACCATCATGGTCTGTATCGGTTGCCATGGACATTGCCGGATAACGGCATTTCCTGGTTGGAACCAACAGCAGAATGTAATCTGGCTTGTGATGGTTGTTATAGGGAAAATGAAAAAAGTTCACATAAAAGTTATGAAGACGTTTTTACACGAATTAGATGTTTTTCAAAAATTACGAAAATCAGATTGTATTTCCATTGCCGGTGGGGATCCGTTACTTTATCCGGAAATAGTTCCCCTGGTAGCTGAAATTAAAAAAAGAGGATTAAAACCGATTATTAACACCAATGGATTGGCCCTAACAAAGGAACTTCTCAAAGGATTACATACGGCAGGCGTTTTTGGATTTACCTTTCATATTGACAGTAACCAGGGACGACCGGGTGAGTGGGCCGGAAAAAACGAACTTGAATTAAACGATCTACGTCTTCATTATGCCCAGATGCTGGCAGAGCATAAAAACATTGCCTGTTCTTTTAACTCCACTGTCTACGCAGAAAATATTCATCATGTACCGGAAATGATTGCCTGGGCTCATAAACATATCGATATTGTACATACCATGGTATTTATTTGTTTCCGCCATATTATTCCCCAATTACCCTATGATTGGTATGCCGGTGGCTGAGAAAGTGCCCTGGGAAACAATTATGTATCATTCAGATGAGGAACGTAAAGTTGATATTAAATCAACCGATCTGGTTAAAATAGCCAGGGAACATTTTCCTGATTTTGAACCGGCCGCATTTCTGAATGGCACGGAAGAGGCTGATGCCTATAAATGGCTGTTATCCGAAAGGGTTGGCACGAAAAATAAAATATATGGCTATGTGGGTGAGAAATTTCTCGAATTGATGATGAGTGCCTATCATTTTGCCAAAGATAAATATTTATCCTATGCTTCCCCGCAAACCCTGAAAGCGGGCCGTTCGGCCACCTTCCTTTTATGGCCTTTTGATAAAAAATTGCGTGGAATTACCGGTCGATACCTTATCGATTTGTTAAAAAATCCATTTCAGAATCTTTAAACCGCTCTATATGCAGAGTATCATGTTTATTCAACCGGTTGATTTTATGCAGGATGGCCGGCAGAGCATGTGTGACGGTTGTCCCGATATTACGGTCCATGAAGATAAATTAGTCTGGTCCTGCCGCTTAGAAGAATTGAAGAATTATGGTCGTTTTTTAACCACCGTTCCCAGAGAGGAAAAGGAAATTCCTCAATCAAACAATTGAAGTTAAGATTGAAGAACCGGTTCATATCAGAATAACCACTATATAAGTTATTAGAAAAGTCCCCCATGATATCGTTTGACTATTATTGGGGGATTTTTTTTAATATTGAATTGTTTCACAAATAAGGATAAAATTGAGGACGATACATCCAGCCTGGATTCAGCAAAGGCTGCTAATATAAATTTTTCATTTCCGTCACCTGAGTAAATTCTGAATTGAATAAAATATTTTCTCTAATTCTATACATTTTGAATCTACTGTAAAGGAGTGAGCATAAGATGAAGGGCGTATTATTAGATAAACTTTCCGAGAAGATTGGCAATACTTCGGTCCTGATCGTATTACTTTTCACCTTGTTTATTGTACCCTTGTTGCCGAATGTTGGGGTTCGGAGGATCGTTTTTAGCCTTATGTTCACACTTATTTTTTTCATGGGTGTGCTGGCCATGGAAAAATACAAAAGACCCATTTTTATGGATTGCCGTTTCGCCCTGATAACAGAATGGATAAGTTTTAAATTTAATTTGCCGGTATTAGAGTTTATTTCAGAATTCACAAATTTTGTTTTTTTTATGCTTATTGTCGCCCGGTTTATTATGCAGATTGCCAAAACAAAAGAAGTAGATTCACAAGTTATTATTGAATCTATCAATGGCTATCTTCTACTTGGGCTTGCCTATAGTATCATTGTTGCCCTGTCATGATGGTGAATATAGATAATGCCTATAAATTCCCCGAAATAATCAATTTTAGTGAACCAGCAGCTGCCCATCTTCATGAATATATCTATTATACATTTGTCACCTTTACCACGCTCGGTTATGGTGATATTGTTCCTCTGGTTCCCATATCAAAATCGCTCTCGTTAGTAATCAGTATTAGTGGCCAATTTTATATTGCCATTATCATTGCCATGCTTGTTGGAAAGTATGCCAGTAAAACTGGTCCGGATAACGATTCGAGTGATAGTTAAGGTGGAAATATCATTTGTGTTTTAGTTATAATATGAAATCTGTTTATTTGCAGAATCTTTTAGTCCATAAAATTGATCAATCAGGAACAGCCAATCGAATTTTCTTTATTGTCTATTATGATTTTCAACATTTAATGTAGGGGCGGACCCGCGTGTCCGCTCTTTATGTATAAACAGTTAGAATAGTCAGTGTCAGTCAATATCTAATTGACTCTACTACAACAGCCTGAGCGTACAGATTAGTTTACCGGCTGATTATTCATTCTTAATTGCTCTAGGTCCTGTGAATTGATATTAATTATTCCTGTGTTAAACGATTGTTTTAAAACAGGTTATAATTCCTCTGAGTCCTCTGTGACTTCAGGATTTCTCCTTTAGTACAATCCCTGCTCTTTTCCCTCATGAATTTTATCTCATAAATCATAAGTGTCCGGTTTAAATTTAGATATGTATTCATAAACAACGAGATATCCAATGATTTATTTAATTTCCCAGCATGGAGACTTGATTTAATGAACTCACCCTAAATCCCTCTCTTACAAAGAGAGGGACTTTGAGGAGCCCCTTCTCATGAAGAAGAGAAGGGGTTTTTAAATGAGAATTATTATTAAAACATTGATTATTCTTTTAAACCGGACACTTATGATTATAAATCTAAAATTATAGGTAACATTTTTGAATCTTTTGACGTAGTAATAATTGCAATAGGTGAGATCTAACCAACTATCCAATTTTATATAGGAGAAAGTATGATGACCAAAAAGAGGATTATCATAATCGCGAGTATTATTGTCGTTGCTGTGGCTACAATTGTTGTTGTATCCATGAATGGCAATGGGGAAGAGGCTGTAAGTGTTAAAACAGCAAAAGTCGAAAAGAATAAAATTGTTGAAACGGTGACAGCAACCGGAGAGATACAACCGGAAACCCAGGTGAAAATCAGTGCTGATGTGGCAGCAAAAATCACCCATTTAGAAGTTAAAGAGGGTGACTGGGTGGAGGAGGGACAATTCTTAGTACAATTGGACCGAGAAAAATTCGCTGCCGCTGTAGAAGGAGCTGAAGCCAGTTTGCGTGCCGCTGAAGCAAATGCAAATTTGGTTAAACAAAATGTGATCAAAGCGCAAAAAGATTTTACACGTACGGAAGAATTATTTGAAAAAAAATTAGAGTCTCAGGCCGTAATGGATCAGGCCCATGCTGCTTTTCAGGTTGAAAAAGCCAGATATCAGGCATCTCTGGAGCAGGTGGATCAGACAAAAGCAACATTGAAGCAAACAAGGGATGAACTTTCTAAAACGACTATTCATTCACCCATGGCGGGTACAATCAGCCAGTTAAATAAGGAAGTCGGAGAGATCGCCTTGGGTTCACAGTTTCAGGAAGATGTCATAATGGTTGTTTCCAATCTGACAGGAATGGAAGCATTAGTAGATGTTGATGAGAATGATATCGTCGCATTACAGCTCGGTGACAGTGCCAGTGTTGAAATCGATGCTTTGCCTGGTACTGTTTTTCAAGGGATTGTGAGTGAAATCGCCAGCAGTGCGAAAATAAATGCGGTTGGTTCTGCGGATCAAAAGACAGAATTTGAAGTAAAAATACAGATTATTAATCCTGGAACTAAGTTAAGACCAGGTATGACAGCCAGTTCCGATATTGTTACGGAGGTCCGGGATAATTCACTTGTTGTTCCTATCCAATGTGTTGCTTTTAGAACACCAATGCAATTAGGTGGTTCGCCAGAAGAGGATGCAGAGGAAGATTCTACAGCAGCACAACCTGCCTATGAGCCTGATAAAGATGGCTTTGTCCAGGTAGTTTTTATCGTTAACGGTGATGTTGTTAAGGCCATACAGGTCACGACAGGTATACAGAGCGAGACACATATTGAGATAGTTGATGGCATTAGTGAAGGCGATGAAATCGTCACTGGCAATTATAGAGCAATCAGCCAGATTCTTAAAAATGACACAAAGATTGCGATTGAAAAGGAGGGCGGTCCTGATCAGGCATATGCCCTGCGGTAAAGCAATTGAAGTTACGAATTAAAAATTAAAAGAGCGAAGAGTGTTGAGCGTAGAGGCGCATGGCAATGCGCCTGAATATCCAATAACCAACAAGAGAATATTCAATATTCAAGTATTAAAAAACATAATATATAAATAAGATTCGTGAAATTAGTAATAATTAGTGGAATTCGTGGATAAAATTCGTTGCGTCGTCAGCGCGCTGCGTAGAGAAAATCACTACTAAGGATGCAGTGGATCGTATGAAATCAATTCATGAAAAAGTAGAAGCGTTCAGGTTAGCCCTTGCAGCAATTAAGGCCAATAAATCCAGAGGGATACTAACGACCCTGGGTATTATTATTGGTATTGTTGCTGTGGCTACGACCATGACGGCTGCAAATGGTTTGGCGAATAATTTTAAAGAGAGCATTTCTGCCGTGGGTACCGATGTCTTTCATGTTTCAAAAATGCCCTGGATTATTCAAGGAAATTTCTTCGAATACCGGAACCGGCCCAATTTAACACTCAAAGACAGTAATAAATTAAAAAGCCGCCTGACAAATGCTGTGGCTATTGACCCTACAACCGGCACCCGGAAAAATATCAAATATGAATCAAATGTGATGGAAGGTGTCAATGTCTTCGGTACGAGTGATAAATACATAGTTGTCCGTGATGGTGTGCCTGAATCGGGACGATTTTTAACACCCATTGATGTGCAATATAAAAAGATGGTGTGTGTTATTGGAATTGAAATCAAGGAACGTTTGTTTAAAAACGTAAATCCGATCAATAAAAAAATGAAAATTGGCTGGTATAAATTCAGGGTTGTGGGTGTAATGGAAAAGAGAGGAAGTGCCGGTTTTTTTGGAGGACCAAATTTTGACAATCAGGTTTTTATGCCCATTACAACATTTGAAAAATATTTCGGCGGCTCACAGCGTAATTATACAATTTCAGTCAAAGCACCAAGCCAGGCAGCTATGGCGGATTTTGAATATGAGTTGATCGGAGAGATGCGTAAAATCCGTAAATTAAAACCTAGCCAAAAGGATAATTTTGCTCTCAACACTATGGACACATTGATTGACGCCTATAATAATGTCATGGGGGTTGTGGTTATGATAGGCTTGGGTATTACCGGTATCTCTTTGTTCGTCGGGGGAATCGGTGTGATGAATATCATGTTTGTTTCCGTAACTGAAAGAACGAGGGAAATTGGTGTAAGAAAGGCCATCGGCGCTAAAAAGAAATCGATCTTGATTCAATTCTTATTTGAGGCTGCAACCATTTGTATGATCGGCGGCGTGATAGGTGTAATTCTTTCTTTTGGTGTAGCTGCTCTGATCAATCAATATGTAATGCCGGCCAGTGTTTCGTTGCCAATTGTATTTGTTGCTTTATTTATTTCAATACTCACAGGTGTCGTATCTGGGTTCATTCCAGCTTTCGCGCTTCGCGTTTAAATCCAATAGAGGCATTACGGTACGAATAAGTTAACTCTCGCAAAGACGCAGAGACGCAACGCTATTTAATAAAAAATAAATAATACAAAATACAAAAAGATAACAAAGCCCATTTGGTAAGGAATAAAAAATATTATTATATCCTTTATTTTGTATTTTTTATTGGACTCTCATCTGCGGCTTTGCGTCTCTGCGAGAGAAAAAAATATAGGAAAAAGGAATATCAACGATGCGTTTTTCTGAACTTTTCAGTATGGCATTTACGGCTCTTACCAGCCACAAGCTCCGATCATCTTTGACTTTAGTCGGGATCATTGCCGGAGTTGCCTCAATTATTGGCGTGATGACCGGAATATCGGTTATTCAAAACACAATAGAAAAAGAGTTAAGTGTATTGGGTTCCACCGTGTTTCAGGTGCAAAAGTGGGCTAACGGACCCACGACAGCTGAGGAATTTCGAAAAATCATGAAAAGACGACCTACCACTGAAGCCCATGCAAATGCCATCCGCGATAAGGTCAAAACTGTCAGCATGGTCGGTTCAGAATTGTGGAGTACGGTCACCTTCTAAAATACCGTGACAAAGCAACAAATTCCAACGTTATTATTTGTGGTGGCACACCCGAATATCCTCCTAATAATACCCATTATATTGGTCATGGTCGCAACATATCTAATGAAGATATTAAATTTGGACGATCTGTGATTGTTCTTGGTGCTGCCATCGCTCAAGAATTATTTCCCTGGACAGATCCGATAGATAGAATAATCCGGGTGGATGGTAGAAAGTTCAGGGTTGTTGGTGTATTTGAAGAAAAATCATCAGATTTTGGAGCAAGATTTGACAATTATACCCTCATCCCAATTTCAACTCTAAAGCATATCTATGGAAGTAGAGATGAGCGACGCGGAATGGAACGCTCTGTCAATATAACGGTTAGAGCCATATCACCTGAGGTTGTTGAGGATGCAATAGCTGAAACCAGAGCAGTCATGAGAAAAGAGAGGGGATTAAGACCACACGAAGAAGATGATTTTACTATCTTTACCAATGATAGTCAGATTAAGACATTCAACAATACTACAGCCGGTGTAAAGACCGGGGCTTTTGTAATTGGAATTGTAGCGCTTGTTGTCGCCGGAATCGGTATCATGAATATAATGCTGGTTTCAGTTACTGAAAGAACGAGGGAAATTGGTGTTCGTAAATCATTAGGAGCAAAAAGAAAAAATATTCTATCACATTTTCTGCTGGAAGCAATTATTTTATCAAATATCGGTGGGGCCATTGGGGTGCTTATCGGATTTGGATTAGGAAACCTGGTTTCAATTTTTACGGGTTTTCAGGTTAGTTTCCCCATGAACTGGGCGATTATTGGATTGGTTTTCTGCACGGCAATTGGATTGATATTTGGGCTTTGGCCGGCCTATAAGGCTTCGGCATTAAATCCGGTTGAATCGTTGCGGTATGAGTAGTCTTTAGGGCAAAAGAAAAAAGACAAAATACGACAAATTTATTCTAAGTTTCACGAATAAAATATAGAATTAATAAGTCATCCTATTTCATTTCAGGATCTATTTTTATAAGATTAGTTATTGATGCCAATATAAACCTATCCTGTCGAAAAGTCAGGATTCGGTAAGATACCCGTAAAAAGGCGTCTTCAAGCCGCCAAAGCCCCTATATTGTTACCAGATTCCAGTTTCCAGTCTGCAGGCTTGGCAATGCCAATCCCCTACTTGAAAATTGAATGCTCCTTGTTGGATATTGGATACAACCGGGCGATTCCACTCGGATCGCCTCTACACTTTAAATCTATTTATTAACGATAAAGGTTATACGCCAAATGCTTTTCTACTTGAATATTGAATGCTCTGCATTGATTATTGAATATTTAGGCGCATTGCCATGCGCCTCTACTCGCTCTTCTCTCTTCGCGTCTCTTATTTCTTTTGTCTTTTTTCTTAGTTCTTACAATCCCACACCAACACCCACTTTAACCTGAGGACTGGCGGAGTCATAAGGCGAGTTTTCATCCTGTAACACATCCCACAATGCTTCTACAAATAGTGAAACGCCGGGACCGACAGGGAACATATATCCTCCACCTAACATAATAAATGGTACCCAGGTCCGGTCTCCTTCAAAATTTTCTGTTTGGTATTTATAACTCCAGTAAACGAATTCGCCATGGGCATACAGGCCCCTGAAAAGTAAATATCGGGTGAAAATGCTGCCACCATAGTTAAAGGATGTGATCTTAGCATTTTCATAGGTGTTATCTTCAATATAGGCAAAACCTAATTTTGCGCCAATGTGAAATTTAGGTGTAACCTTATACCCGACAAGGGGCACAAGACTGATACGAAAATAACTGCCAAAACTCAGCCCTAGCTCACCACCCCAATATACTTTGCTTGGTTGGTTCTGTTTCTTTTCAGGAGGTTGCTGTGTTTGTTGTGCAAAAGCTCCTGTAAAAAATACGGCTATCATTATTATTGATACTACCAGTTTGTTCATTTCATTTTCTCCTCTTGTCTTAACGTTAAGCAGTTTACTCATTCTGGATTGATTTTTCAATAATTATTCCTTCTAAAATGCATTGTATAAATAGATTCCTTATATTCTTGGGAGTCATATCACGTTTTTAAAATTGCAAATATAGAAATCTCTATACTTTGTTCACATCGGACAGGGTTTTGTATATGACGTACAACCTTTCCAAACTGCTCGTTATACCCTTATTTTATATTACATATTTATTCAAATTTATGTGGGGCTATTCACAATCATCGGAGGATTTATGAGGGATGAGAAAAATAATCAGCAAAACGATCAATTAAATAGACGTGATTTTCTACGCATTGGTGCTGCGGCAGGACTTGGTGCGGCGGTAGCTGGTATTACACTCCAGAGTTGTAATGATACTTCACACAAGCTCAAGTTCACAAGCAAAACTTCCTGAAGTGGATCCCCTCGATACAGTTCGTATTGGATTTGTTGGTGTTGGAAGTCAGGGTTCAAACCATGTTAAAAATTTTATGCGTATTGATGGTGTCGAAATAAAAGCGATCTGTGATAAACTTCCTGAGAGGGTAGAAAAAATACAAAACTGGGTAACGGAAGCAGGATTACCAAAACCGGCAGGTTATTCTAAAGGTGAGCATGATTATGTGCGTATGTGTGAAACAGAGGAACTGGATTTGGTTTTCACGGCAACACCATGGAATTGGCATGTACCAGTAATGGTCGCAGCCATGAAAAATGGAAAACATGCCGCGACAGAAGTCCCCTCTGCCGTTACTCTGGATCAATGTTGGGAGATGGTGGAAACGGCAGAGAAATTTAATAAGCATTGTGTAATGATGGAAAATTGTAATTATGGTAAGCGGGAATTAACGGTCCTGAACATGGTGCGGCAGGGCGTTTTTGGAGAAATACTTCATGGGGCCTGCGGATACCTGCATGATTTGCGAAGCAATAAAACAGGTGATAATTATGTTGATGACTGGCGGATCAAACATTCTATAAAGCGTAATGGAAATCTTTACCCAACGCATGGTCTGGGACCCGTGGCGAATTGTATGGATATCAACCGGGGTGATCGCTTTGATTATCTGGTATCGATGAGCACCCCGGCCCGAGGCCTGAAGGCATATGCAGCACAAAAATATGGCCAGGATAGTGAATATGCAAAAGTTGACTACGCCCTTGGGGATGTGAATGTTTCCATGATAAAAACAGTCAATGGAATGACGATTACTTTATATCATGATACAAATTTACCCAGACCCTATAGTAGAATTGACCTGGTACAGGGAACAAAGGCGATTTCAATGGGGTATCCGGATCGGATTCACATTGAGGGTATAAGTCCTGCTCATGAATGGGAACCTCTTGAAAACTATATGAAAAAATATGAACATCCCTTATGGCGGAAAATCGGTGAGATAGCAAAGGGTGCCGGTCATGGGGGCATGGACTTCCTGGAAGATTATCGTCTGATACAATGTCTGAGAAAGGGAGAACCAACGGATATGGATGTTTATGATTCGGCAGCACTTAGTTGTATTTCCGAGGTGAGTGAAATCTCTGTCGCCAACAGAAGTAAACCCGTCGACATACCTGATTTTACCCGGGGAATGTGGAAAAACCGTAAACCCTGGGGTATTGTAGAGGGTTAATGGTGGTACCCCTTGTAAAAAAATGCCACAAATGCTGTTGACTTGATAACGTGATTATTCAAATTTAAAAGTTAGTATGATATATTTTTACCTTCCTTATTAGGTGATATTAAAATTCATGAAAAAATAAAAGTGTAGCAAAATATAACGTATTTTATAAACGCAGAAATGCGGAGAGCGCGAAGAAAAATAGTTGTTATTATTTAAAAGAGAAAATTAACTCTGCGGAACTAGTGTTTTCAGCGTTAAAAAAGACTTTTTTCATTTTGAAACTACAACTTAATACAGAAGGAGTAAATATAATGAAATTCTTTACCATAAGTTGTACAGTCTTTTATTTGTTTCTCTTTTTTGCAGGATATGGGGTACTAATAGCAGCAGAAAAGGGTGAACTCATGATCCAGAAAACTGAGTACCACATCATTTCAGATGATTTTAATATCATGATCTATGTCGGAGATGAAAAGTTGCTTTTATATAAGCAGGCAAAAAATGCCTTTAAACCCTATGTAAAAGAATTGATGACACCGGCAGGGCTAAATGTACTTCTGGATAGCCCGGATGATCATAAGCATCATCATGGGTTGATGTTTGCCTGTAAGTTGGACGGTATTAATTTCTGGGAGGAAACTGCTACAAGTGGATTTCAAATTAGCGGAGATTACCGGGAAGTAACCACCAATGACGATGAGGGCGGATTTGTCGTAAATGTTAGTTGGATGGATGCAAAAAAAGACCAGACGCTTTTATCTGAAATTCGATCTATCAGAGGAAGACATGTCGCATCCTTGAACACTAACCTGTATACCTGGCAGAGTACTTTTATCGGTTCGGACCTGAAGTCTTCGGTTGAGCTGTCCGGGGCTCATTATAATGGTCTTGGTATGCGCTTTGTACGATCTATGGATAAAAATGGTCGTTTTTTTACTGCAGAAAATAAGAGTGGTGAGATTTTTCGCGGTGAGGAGAGGTTGATCCCTGACCGTTGGTGTGCCTATGCATCTGAAGTAGATGGAAAAAAAGTAACGATTGCCATGTTTAGTTCTCCTGAAAATCCACGCAGCCCGGCAACGTGGTTCACAATGAAAGAACCATTCGCCTACATGGCAGCTACGCTGCGTCTGCATGAAGAGCCATTGTCCCTCAGGGAGGGAGAGATGCTAACACTCAAATATGGTGTTGCTCTCTGGGATGGTATAGTCGATCCTGAACAAATTGAAAAAGTATATCAATTTTGGCTAAAAAACTCAAAAAAAGATTAACAAATAGAGGAGGGATAAAAGATGCGAGAAAAATCCATTACACGAAGATCGTTTATTCAAAAATCAAGTCTGGCTACCTCGTCGGTATTGCTAGGTGCGGCAGCAGTTAATCATTCCTGGGCCAGAAACAACAGTCCAAATGATACCTTGGGTATCGGTGTAATTGGAACCGGTGGAAGGGGAGGAAGTCATTTGCGAATGTTAAGTCAGTTAAAGGAAGAAGGAGAGAATATCGAGATACTCGCAGTATGCGATATTTATCGTCCCCGATTGGAAGCAGCAGCATCAGCTTATAAAGCCGAAGCTTATGATGATCATCGTGAACTTCTTGCAAATAAAAATATTGACGTGGTTTGTATTGCTACACCGGATCATATTCACGGCTATCAGGCAATTGATGCCATAGAGGCAGGAAAGGGTGTCTATTGTGAGAAACCAATAACCCACTGGCGACAGTTCGATTTGACAAAAAAGCTTTTAAAAACAGTCCAGGCGAAAAAGGGAATTTTTCAGCTTGGGCACTCAGGCAATGAGTGATTCTGTCTGGCATCAGATGAAAAAACTTGTTAAAGAGGGATTAATCGGCCAACCTCTTGATGGTGAGACGGGATTTTTCCGTATCGGCGATTGGGGGGAAAGAGAAATGAAAATTGATGATCCCAACGCTGTTGCCGGTAAGGATTTGAATTGGGAAGCATTTTTAGGTGATTCACCCAAACGTGATTTCTCAGTCGACCGTTTCTTCCGTTGGCGGCTATTTGAGGATTATGCCGGCGGTCCGGTTACTGATCTCTATCCCCATAGCCTGACGCAGGTTATTGATATCCTGGGAGTTGATATGCCGGAAAGTGTTGTCGCCTTAGGAGGTATTCATCGATATGATTACGAATTAAGAGATGTACCGGATACCTTTAATTTAATTGCCCAATATCCGGAAAAAGTTACGATTTCTGTTTTGGGTACACAGGCCAATGATTTTAATTCCACTGTTTTAAGAGGATCAGGACAAAGATGTCCGGTTATCAGAGGCTGGGAAGGTTCACTTAACGATTCATAAAAATAATAAGGATATTATCTATACACCCATTAGGGAAAAAGGGGCAAAAGCACCTCAGACAATTCCGATTGAAAATGGGGAAAATAATACTTAATCATTGGAAAAATTTACTGGAGTGTTATCGGACTGGAAATACTAACACCTGGAGTCCAATGGATCTGGCTTATCGAACACAAACTGTTTTACAAATGGCCATGATGGCGAACAAAAAACAGAAAGTATTCCATTATAATAAGGAGAAGATGGAGATAGTTTAATATAATGTCAAATGTCTAAAATCCCAATGACAAATCAAATTCAAATGACTCAATCTCCAATCAAGTCCCGGAAATATTGAGATTGAGATTTGGACATTCATTTGACATTGGGATTTTAGACATTTGACATTTTGAACTTCCATGTGCTCTAAAGTAACAATCAGGACAAAGAATGGATTCCCGAACCCGCATACTCGCAGCCATGTCTCATAAACAGCCGGATAAAGTCCCGATTGATTTTTCCGGACACCGCTCGTCGGGAATTTCTGCTATTGCCTATTCGAATCTGCGTAAATATTTAGGATTGTCACCGCGGCCGATTCGTGTTTATGATATGATTCAGCAATTGGCTATTGTCGATGAAGATATTCTGGATTTATTCCAGGTTGATACTATCGAATTGGGGAGAGGTTTCCTCTTGGAAGATAGCGATTGGAAAGAATGGGTTTTGCCGGATGGTACGCCTTGCCTGATACCCTTCTACATTAAGGTAGAAAAACGTGGCGACGACTGGTTTTTATTGTCGGATGGGGGAGTGGATTTGGGTGTTCAAAAAAAAGGGTGTTTATATTTTGAACAATGTCATTACCCGCTGGAAAATTTCAATTTTGCTTCCGGAAATTTTGAAGATATCGAGGATTCCTTTGAGGAGTGCATGTGGATGTCGGCCGTACATCCGGGTGCTCATCTTTCGCTTAATGAAGATGGCCTTGCAGAATTAGCAAGGAGAGCCAGGGTACTTCGTGAAAAGACAGACAGGGCGATCGTCGGTCTTTTTGGGGGAAGTATATTTGAAGTTCCGCAATATTTATTCAAAAATGAAAAATATCTCATGTATATGGCATTATATCCGGACGGTATTCATGCGCTCTCTGAAAAATTAACGTGCATCTATATGAAAAATCTGGAAAAATGGCTTGGGGCAGTTGGGCCATACATTGATATTATACTTTTTGGTGGGGAAGATCTTGGTGGGCAGAATGGCCCTCTTTTTTCACCGGAAATGTATCGTGAGTTCTATAAGCCTTACCACAAACGATTATGGATAACGGGCAAACAATTGGCCGATGTTAAAGTCCAACTGCATAGTTGCGGAGGTATCCGGCCGATATTGATGATTTGATAGAAGCAGGTATGGATGCATGAATCCGGTACAGATAACATCGCTGGGAATGGATACAGGGAACTCAAGAAGGTATTTGGCGCAAACTTACGCTATGGGGGGGAGGGTGTGATACACGGGATATACTTCCGAATGGAACTCCTGATCAGATAAAAACCCATGTAAATCAGCAGTTAGAAATCCTTAACACGGGTGGGGGATTTGTGTTTCAGCAGGTACATAATATTATGGCCAATGTACCGGCTGAGAATATTGTAGCGATGTTTCAGGCCGTAAATAAATTCTTATGATGTGCGCTTCTTTTCATAAAAAAAAGACGCCCCATCGGGGCGTCTCTACATCTTTTCTTTGATGGTAGCAACGCTGCAGTATGAATTTAACCCTGCTGTTCTTGCAGACGTTTTAACTCTTTTCTGCGTCTGTCTATACGTGCCTTTGAATCAAGATAGTCATCATTTCCTGACATTTTAAAGCCTCTGTCAAAATATTCCTCAGCCAGATCAAGTTGGCCAATCAACTCATAATATAGTCCAATATTGTAAGTAGCCGCTACCTTATCCTCTTGGTCAGCAGAAGGATTTTGAAGGACCATTTCCCATATCTCTACGGCATCATCCCAAAGATCCCGCTTAACATATTCTACTGCAGCCTCCATCTGATCAGACTCTCCCTCTTCAATTTTGCTGCTTTCGGTTACATAATGAGGTGCAATTTGATTTATTGTCATAGATAGAACCCTGTTGACGAGTTCATCAACGATCGGACGCCAGTCAGGTACGCTCTTTATCGCTTCCCGCTCATTTTTTCCAGTCGATGAATATTTCTTATTTTTTCCGTTTGAAACCGAGTTTGTTCTTGATGCAACAATTGTTCCGGTTGTGACATTAACTATTTTAAAATTGATTTGGACTGTTACACCCCTGTAAATCCGATATCTTTTCTTTTCAACTTTTTTCTCTTTGTAGGTTTCCCAACTTCCATTATCTTTAATAGAGTAAGTCCCGGATCCCATGATCAGACCCTCCGCACCTAACAGTTTACCAACTTCAGCTGCCTGGGTCTCATCGATTACCCCACTTAAAGACAAAGTTTGTTCTTCCAGGACTTTAGATAGTTCCGTTCGTTCGATTACGGTATAGTATTTATTGGATACGAGTCTGGAGACAAGGTTGTCGGATATCTTTCTCCCCGGATAGGCCTCATAGGGATCGGGTGGTTTTTTTGTGTCAAACATATTTTTCATTAACATGCCGCCCAGTTGTTTAAGGGTGGTAGGTGTTTCATTCTCACTGGCAAAGTCCCAACTTCCCATGAAATCAAAATCAAGAACGGCGACTTTTTTAACCGAACCGACATCCAGTTCGGCTGGTTTTAATACTTTTACTTTGGTTGATGTACCGCAATAGTTTAAGAGTATTAATGAAATTACCAGAATTACGGCCAGAACATATTTATTCACAGTGAAAATCCTCCCATTTTGCGTTATTGTCATTATCGTCAAAAATATTTAATCCTTAAATTAAGATGAAAATGTATGAGAAATTACCCGAATAATTTGAAAATTTTTGTTGGCCATACCGGAAGGGAGCCTTTTGGGAAGATTTTCATAGAATTATTAGTAAATAAAACTACCTTCAGGTTATAATCGTAAACAATTTTCAAAATTACTGGAAATCCTAACTGAATAAGGCAAGATTGTTCCCCTGAGGGAAAATATTTTGCTTTAGTGAACGGAAAAACGTATCCTAATATAAAATTCCTCACCTCTGTAGCCATTTCAACAGAAGGAATCGGACCAAATGGATTTCAAATCTCCCACAAAATGTGCTCTAAAAAAAATACGGGATCTATAAGTGCAATCCTGCTTCTGCTGGTGATCCAAAAATTACGTATTATCATATCGACACCTTATTTAACTTATAGACGTCTAAATGTAATATATAATTTTCAATTAGTACGCGATGTTTTGACAAATAACAAACAATATTCAATCTCCAAGTAACAAATAACAAATAAATCCCAAATCCCATTTTTGAATTTATTATATCCCCTCAGGTTTAAACTTTTTCCTATATCTCGACCGCGGGCATTGCCCGAGGCTAGAATTATATAACCCCGAAGCGATTAATCGCGTCGCTACTTCAAACCCGGACACCTTACACCTATTCGAATTATTTTTGTTTTTTTTTGGAAAAATTGATAAAATGTATAACTATGTTAATAAATATATCACAATGAAAAAATATTCTGACAACAAAGAAGAAAACCAGGCAGATATCACCACAACAGAATCCGAAAATCAAGGCTGGACAAAGGCGGATGCTTCCGAGCCGATCATTGCGGATCTGAAAGACCAACTGAAATTTCAAAAATTGATTTCCGAGATCTCTGCAAAATTTGTAAATCTTACCGGCCGGTAAAATCGACAGTGAGATCGAAAACGGATTGAAAATTATTCTGGAGTATATGGGGATCGACCGCTGCACTGTCGCCCAATTTTCCCAAGATAAAAAGGATTTGTATGTAACACATTCGTACTTCAAACCTGGATTTGAACCTGCCATCAGGGGTGAAGTGTCCAAAATCTTTCCATGGTATGGAAAGAAGCTTCTCCGTGGTGAAAATATTGTTATCGAAAAACCCTCCGATTTTCCTGACGGAGCTGTTGAAGAGAAAACCTTATGCCAAAGGACGGGATTGAAATCGATCCTGACCATTCCGGTTTCGGTGGGCGGTTCATTGCTATGCGCGATCGGTTTTATTACTTCTGAAAATTATCTTTCCTGGCCGAAATATACGATTGAACAACTGACGTTATTGGGTGAGGTATTTGCCAATGCCATCTTTCGTAAACGCGCTGATGAGGAGATCCAAAAACATCTTGAAAATCTTAATAAACAGATACGAATTTGAAAAACTGATCTCTTCGTTATCAGCAAAATTTGTAAATCTTCAGACAGGGCAGGTAAACCGACAAATCGAGGAAAGTCTGAAACTACTGGTGGAATTTTTGGGAGTAGACCGGGGTACCTTCTTCCGGATTTCGAGGATAGAAAAGATTTAATCCCCATTGATTCTCATACCATAAAAGATGTAGAACGGCCAGGAGAAATCCCCTTAAAGTCCTGGTTCCCCTGGGCAGCTGAAAAAATACTTCGTGGAGATGTGGTTCATTTTTCATCGGAAGATGAATTACCTCCTGAGGCGGACTATGACCGCAGAAATCTGAAGAAACTAAATTTAAAATCGACCCTCACCATACCACTATGTGTGGATGGATAAGGTGGAATATGCATTGGGAGTCAGTACTGTTAAACAACCCCATATATTGCAGGAAGGTGTTGCTCCCCGCTTACAGCTTGTGGGCGAAATTTTCATAAATGCACTGATCCGCAACGAGAATATGGAAATAATGCAGAAAAAAGATAAACAATTAAAAACTGCCAATAAAAAGATCACCAAAATATCCAAACAACTGGCGCGGGAAAATCGCTATTTTCGGAATGAAATTAAAACGTCTTTTCATTCCAGCCAGATAGTTGGAATCAGCGGTGGATTAAAATATATATTTTACCGGCTCAAACAGGTTGCCCCTAATGATACCACGGTCCTGATTACGGGAGAAACCGGGACCGGCAAGGAACTCATCGCCCGTGCACTGCATGAGTTCAGTCAGCGGAAGGAGCGGCCTCTGATAAAAGTTGATTGTGCGACGTTGCATGACAGTATGATCGAGAGTGAATTGTTCGGGCATGAAAAAGGATCCTTCACCGGCGCCCATGACCAGCATATTGGGCGTATTGAACTGGCGGATAATACTACCTTATTTTTAGATGAAGTAGGAGAGATTCCACTTGGCATTACAGGCGAAACTTCTGCGTGTAATTGAGGATGGTGAATTTGAACGATTGGGTAGTACGCGTACACGTAAAGTAAATATTACGGGTCATTGCAGCCACCAACCGTAATCTGGATGAGGAGGTGAAAAACGGAAAATTCCGGCAAGACCTCTTCTATCGTTTGAATATCTTCCCCCTTTCGCTACCTCCATTGAGGGAACGGAAAGAAGATATCCCCTTGCTGACGGACTGGTTCTCCAACGCTTTAATAAAAAAATGGGTAAAAATATCACAGAAATTCCCGGGAATGTCCTGAAAGAATTACAGGACTATTCCTGGCCGGGAAATGTTCGTGAACTGGAAAATGTAATTGAGCGGTCAATGATTACCTGTGAAGGTTCCGTTTTAAAATTAATGGATTTACTGACGGATTGCGGAACCTTTGAAAGCCTCTCCTGCTCCCGGTGATAGCTTGCAGGAGATGGAGCAGAATTATATCCTTAGTGTATTGAAAGAAACTTACTGGCGCATTGAAGGGAAGGATGGTGCTGCAGTAAGATTAGGCCTGCATCCGGATACCCTGCGTTCCCGCATGAAAAAACTCGGCATCCGCCGACCCACCGCAAAGAAATAAGAAGTAATTAGTAATTCATAATTTGTAATTTGTAATTTGTAAACTCTCCCTCTGTCATTCCGTCCTGGAGCGAAATCCCTTTGGGATCAGGAGTATCCTCCAGCTAGTCGAAATTGTATCTGCACGTTGCAAGATCCCTTTCCCAACGGGATCGCGTTCCGGGACTGGATGACATTAAATCTTTGTTAAAATTACACACTTTTTGGCTATAATGGCATACATACCTCTCGCAAAGACGCAAAGGCGCAAAGAAATATTTATACATAACTATATGAAATGAGAATTCATATCTTAACAAACCTTTGCGTCTTAGCGTCTTTGCGAGAATAGAATATTTTCGGTTGTTCAGTTAACCCTGAGATTTTCACCAAACCCTGAGATTTCAGGGTTATTTATTATCCATTCCCTCCACTTCCCATTATCCCATATATTAGATAAACTCCTATATATCAGATGTTTAGATAGTACTTGTTTGTCTGGTCATTTAATTGGCACAGACTTTGATGATTTGTATACTGGTGTTAAAGCGTATCCTGAAACATACTATTAATTCAATCAGGGCATGATTAACTCTATATCAGCTGCCGGGGGAGAAAAGAATTACAATGATCAAACTAAATATTGATGTCAAGACACATCTTCAGAAAAATAATGAGTTTTTGCAGACCCTGGATCAGTTATTGGTTGATTTACGTAAGGAAGAAGGAAATTTAAAATACGGATATCAGCAAAGCAAGGATGATTCCACTAAAATACAACTTTGGGCAGAATGGCAAACTTGGGAAAATCTGGAAAAACATCTCAGAGGCGAATACTTTACCATATTGCTGGGGGCGATTCGTGTATTGTGTAACGAACCGGTAGTCAAGATTGATAATGTATCTGAAACTAGCGGAATAGATAGCGTTGACAAATGGGGTGAAAAATATAAAACATGAAAACTTGCAAGGAGAATTAATAATGAGGTTAGTAAACTACTTTTTATTTATCGGCATCAGCCTGATGTTCTTTTCGCTGGCAGCATTGGCGGATACATTGGTACTTAAAGATGGCAAAGTACTGCAGGGCAATTTCACCGGAGGCACTGCAGAGGCCCTTCAGTTTGAAGTGAACGGTAAAATTCAAAGTGTGGCTTTGAGTGAAATTACTTCTCTCACATTCACACCACGGGAAGCAAAAACGGCGGCAGCCACGCCGGCAGCCGCAGCTGCAGCACCGGCAGCGGCCGCTACGGCCGCAGCTACAAGCGTTCCTGGCACGATTCCAGCCGGTACAAAGGTTATGCTGAATATCAAGGAGACGATTACTACCGCCAGTCATAAAAAGGGAGCAAAGGTAAGTGCCTTACTGGAAAACGACCTGGCCGAGGGTGGCAAGGTGATTGTTACAAAGGGTACTCTCGTATATGGCACTGTATTAGATTCCAGGGGTGGGCGGGCCCTCGGTGTTTCCAGGCTATTAGTAACCTTTACAGACCTGAGCATCAACAATCAATTGATACCAATTGTAACCGACGATGTAGGCGCGGAAAGCCAGCCAGGAAAGGCCGCTAAGGCGGTAGGTGCCGGAGCACTGGTCGGAGCGGCTGCCGGGGATGCCGGTGCCGGAGCAGCCGTTGGCGGCGCGGTAGCCTTATTGGCCAGTCGCGGAAACCATCTTCAGGTGCCGGCGGGGACCCTTGTGGAAGTGACTCTCAAACAACCACTAACGGTTCCTTAATCAAATATTAATCTATGATAAATTTAATACACCCGAGCGGCAATCAGTCGAATATCTGATTCCGGTACACTTCTGGCAGGCGGGATGACACCCGAAAGGGGATATGTAAAGACGTCCCCCGAAAAACGGGATTTTCAACCGGTGGGACATCTTAAAAACATTTTCGATTTAATTATATATAGGTATATACTAATGATCTACTTATATGTACATCTGATTTTTAACCACAAAGAACACCAAGTAGGCACAAAGTACACAAAGAAAAAAATATTAATAAAAACTTTGTGACCTTAGTGCTTTCTTTTCCCAAAGGGATCCCTTTGGGCGTAAACGTTGCGGTATATTTTTGTCTTTTTTAACTCTGAACGACCAGAGGCCATCGCTCAACCGAAGGTGAGCACTAGGATCTCTGTGGTTAATCTTTAAATACCAAACCAATAAATAAGGAGAAACACAATGAAACAACTCTCAATGATTCTTTTAATTCTTCTCGCAAGTCTGAGTCTGGCACAGGCCCAGTATAAAGCCGGATCCGGTTTATTGATCTTCAATGTCGGATGGACCATGGCCTCGCCGGAAGGCATCGAGGCTGACCTTAACGGGAACACCTTTTCATTAAGTTATGAAAAAGCTGACTTATTTACGGCCTTTTCTGGTGGCTTTGTTATTGCCTATTCAAACACATCGGCTGATTCTCTTAATGCCGGGGGTGAAAAACAAGACCGTCTCAACAAGGTGGGTTATGAAGTGATTCCCGTATCCTTTTTTGGCAAGGTGAATTTCGGATCGGAGACGTTTAGGGGATATGCTGGGGCAGGATTTGGTATCCAGTTTTCCAATATTAACTACTTCACGGAAAAGGGACAGGTTACAGCCTGGGAGAGCGGATTATTAATTAGCGGAATGGCCGGGGCTAATTTTTACTTGAGCGAAGACATCCTGCTTAATGCAAATTATACCATTAACTACCTTGGAAACAGTTATTATCAGAATAGTTTGGCACAAAATATCAACCTCGGAATCGGATTTCAACTAGATTAATATGTTCGTCACGTGATGGGGTAAGTCAACATTGATTGAACTATGGATGTTAAATTTATTTAGGATGAAGGAGAGATCTCCATGAATACAAAAAGGCAAGAAACGAAACCACGAATCTTTTCCCGCAGGGATATTCTGGCCGGATCTGCTGCCCTCTTTGCCGGAGGTCTGATCGGCGGGGCAACAGTGGCGGACGCCAGTTCAAATAGCACAAACCCGCCGGAAACCCTCCACCACTACCCTGGAAGTGGGTTAAACTCGATCCTCTGGAGGTAGGCAGAAGGGCCTACAAGAATTACGTAAACAAGGGCGGTTGCGGGGCGACAACCTACCTGGCATTTCTTGGTCTGCTCAAGGAGAAGGTAGGCTATCCTTGGACGACGTTGCCAGATATGATGATGATTCATGCTGGATCGGGTTACGCAGGCCATGGAACTTTGTGTGGCGCCCTGGGCAGCACTTCACTTATCATCAACCTGGTGACTTACGACCCGGAGAATGGGTATTTACAAACAAATAATCGATCGAATGTTCTGGTGGTATGCGAAACAGGAATTTCCATCCGACCGTTTTGACGACATTTGCGAGATACCCGGGCAGATCAAAGTAAAGGCAATGTCGCCATTGTGCCACACCTCAGTCTCGAAGTGGGTCCTGACTGCTGGTGAGGAGGTAACCTCAAAAGCGAAGATGGAACGCTGTGCCAAAGTGGCTGGCGAAGTAGCCTACACTGCTACACTCGCACTTAATGAGTACTTTGACGGAAACTGGATTCCCCCGGTGTGGAAGCCATCCAAGGAGATCGCGCATTGTCTGGAGTGCCACGGGCCGGACAACGAAACGCATTCGAATGAGGGAATGAACAATCAGCAGGGTCACATGGAATGCCTCATGTGCCATGGCGACCACACGATTTGATGGTGCTTTTTCAATAAAGGAAAATTTAACTTTGAGGAGGATAGAAAAAAATTGTAACGACCATAACCGCAAACACCCAATCGGGGTGTTTGAATTTTAATATAAAAGGAGATTATCATGAGTGATAGCAATAAAAAACCTACGTCAATGTCCCGCCGTAATTTCGTGAAAAATACGGGCATGATGGCCGCAGCTGGCGCAGCAGCGCTTGGTACGGTCGGTGTCGTGACCTCGGCAAAGGCACAAGAGGTAAAGAGAGTATCCACTACAGTGCCGTTGAACTGGAAAGAAGTGTGGTTCACCAACTGCCCGATGGTTTCCGCCAACAACGTCGACCAGGAGTTGGGCTGGTGTCGTGAGGAGTTCAAAAAGATCGGTGTCGAGTACGCCTACTTCCGCCACGCACCCCGAGAATAACTGGTACCCGCACTACATCCACAATCTCGACAACCTGATCCGTTTCGGCGGGCTCTACCCCCCAATCCATGTCCATGCTGACCTCCGCCGCACGGTGCTGCTGGGGGCAACGTGGGTATACGAAGGTGGCTGCATGGCCGTGCGATCCAGCGATAAGATCTTTCGGATGAAAGATTTGAAAGGCAAGAAGATCGGTCTTTCGAAGAGCCTGAACACGATCAAGAACGACTGGTGGCGCATCCAGGAACACATGGGCATCGAGAACATGCTGATGCTGAACGACATGACCATGAAAGATGTGGAGATCGTCGAGTTCCCCTATCCGGATGACTGGTATGACAAGCCCGAGATGCTTACACCACCGATGAATAATCCGTCTGAGCTGTGGATGCGCCGTGACCATAAGCACGACCTGGCCTTCCGTCCGCTGGAGACTGCGCTGTTGAACGGCAAGGTCGATGCCATCTACACCCAGAGCAAAGTCTTCCAGCACCTGCAGGAGGCAACGGGCAAGATAAAGATGATCTATGACCTGTCAAAGAATCCGGACTGGACCGTGCAGGTTGCCAATACTCCCGCCGTTATCACCTGCACCGATGTGATGGCCAAGGAGCACCCTGAGCTGGTCATTGCCTACATGAAGGCGATGATTAAGGTCGGTCGCTGGGCCAATGAACACAAGCGTGCCGCCGGGGCGATCCTCAACCGGCAGACTTTTTACAAGGATGCCGAAGATACATACGAGGGTATCAAGCACGTTGATATGGTGCCGAGCCTGAGTGCCCAGAACCTGCAATGCATCAAGATCGGCAAGGATTTCATGGTTAAAAAAGGCTACATCAAAAACGATTTTGATGTGCAGAAATGGGCAGCGCCGGAGTTCCTGGAGAAGGCGGCTACCGAAGTTCTCAAAGAAGAATGGGAGAAAAGGAGCTGGGATAAACTTCCTGAAGGCGGCGGGCTCGACGCAGAAGGCACGCGGCTTGGGTAGCCGGGAGGAAAGCCTATTCACTCGCGTACATTGTTGATTTATAATATCTACCACGAAGAGCACGAAGCACACGAAGATAAGAAGAAAAGAAGCAATTTTAAATTATGAATTATGAATTTTAACTGGCAATAGTAGGCACTAAGATTATCTTAGTAATATGGTTACATTCTTAATTCTTAATTTTGAAAAGTGCTTCGTGTGCTCGTGCTCTCGTGGTAAAATCTATTAAATATCATAATGTGAACTGCCAAAGGACGTTAGATCCGAAGGGCCTACCGGTACTCTGTGTTTAGTTTTGCATCAACTTTATTATCGGGGAGAGGAATATATGGAAAATCTAAAATTTATTAGGATTAGCCGGACATCTGTAAAGCAGTTGTCGGCAATACTCTTCATCGCTGCGTTTCTCTAGCTTGATTACTTCGTCAATTGCACTTGGACAGGTATCAAATACCGAGTTACCTAAAGGGAAACAAACGACGCTTGGCCTTTATGTTACGGCCAAAGAAGCCTATGCAAAGTGGATGGCTTCGCCGGAGAAAGTGAACATTTTAGATGTGCGAACCCCGGAAGAGTATATTTTTATCGGTCATGCCGAGATGGCATGGAATATTCCCTTTGCCGATCAAACCTTTGAATGGGATGCAGAAAAAAAGCATTTTGCGATGAAGCCACTTCCTGATTTCGTTTCCAGAGTGAAAGAGTTGTTCACAGCGGAAGATACGCTTCTGGTAACATGCCGGTCAGGTGGCCGGAGTGCGATGTCTGTGAATTTGCTGGCGAGCTGCCGGATTTAAATATGTTTACAACATCACGGATGGTGTGGAAGGGGATAAGGTCAAGGATCCTTCAAGCGTATTTGTTGGTCAAAGGCTGATGAACGGCTGGAAAAACTCAGGTCTGCCCTGGACGTATCATGCTGATCCAAAACAGATGGTCCTTCCTAAAGAATAATAGAAAAGCCCAAAATCATCTCGCAGAGATCCTCCCGTGGAAGGAGCACTGCGGTGACAATCTGAGAATGAATGTCGTAACGGCGGGAAGATCCCTAAAGGGATGACAGATTAATATAAAAGATAATTATTTACTTTTATATTTAAGCATTTGATGTTGGGTATTCATTTGAAATTCGAGATTGGATATTGGACAATTCTCCATTTATTCTGTATTTGCTGAATCTTCGTGAACTTCGTGGTTATTTTTTACATTGCCGCCATGCATAGAAAGGAGAAGAGATGAGACAATCTTTCTTTTTATTAATTTTCAGTTTGCTGTTTTGCATCGAATCTTTCGCCCAGGTCTATACCAACAAACCGATAGGTGAAAAGAATAAGGCTTTAATTGATAGTTTAAAACAACAAGAGTACCCCTATGTTTTACCCATCTGGGGTGAAAAGGCCGTAAAATTAGGATTTGAATTACCCTATTCAGCTGGAATCGGCATAAATTACATGTGGCAGGAATCTGCCCTTATTATTAACAATCTCAGTGTTGGCTTTAACAATGGCCCGATGACCAATGTGGATGAACTGATAAGATTTGATGATGCTCTCGCAGGTGCCAATATTATTAATTTCAGACCGGATATCTGGTTGTTCCCCTTTCTGAATATTTATGGCATCATGGCCAAAGCAAAAACATCGACTGCGATTGACGCTGGTTTATGGCTGCCGGATGCTGATAATAACTGGGAGGAAGTAACCGCCTTTTCTACAAAAGCAGAATTTGATGTCACGTCCTTTGGTTTTGGACTTACCCCGACGATGGGTGTGGGGGGCGGCTGGCTGGCCCTTGATATGAATATGGTCTGGTCTGATGTGAGTGCTCTGGATAAACCGGTGTTCACTTTTGTATTCGGACCCCGATTAGGTAAAACATTCAAGTTGAATAACGATGATATGAATATCGCCTTCTGGGTTGGCGGTTTCAGGGTCAAATTTACCTCTGAAACAAGCGGATCGATTGATCTGTCCGAAGTGCTGGATGTTGGTGAGACCCAGGAGAAAGTAGACCAGGGGTATATAAAAGTAGAGGAAGCTGCCAATCAGGTGAATAATTGGTGGAACAACCTGTCACCACTCGAGCAGCAAAATCCTGGAAACAAAGCAAGATATGAGACAGCCAACCGGCTACTGGATAAAGCCGGCAATCTGTTAACTACCTTAGATGGGGCTCTTAGTACGGCCTCGAGTTCAACTGTTCAATATTCACTGGATAAAAATCTCAAGGATATGTGGAATTTTATTGTCGGAGCACAATTTCAGTGCTGAACAAACACTGGATGATACGGGCCGAATATGGATTTCTTGGCAGTCGTCAGCAATTTCTCAGCGGACTGCAATACCGCTTTGGATTATAAGACGAAACCACAGAGGGCACAGAAAAATACTCCGGGTACTCTGCCTGCCCATTGAGTCTGATAAAGTCAGATTAGTGCGGGGTGGTTATTTTTCACATTACCTAAAATTGAAAGATGCTGAAAATGAAAAATATTCTGATAATTGCTCTTTTTCTGTTTGTGAGTGGGACTGCAAATGCTCAGGTTTTAATTTCCCTTATATTTGGGGAAACGCTGAATTCAGGTAAGATCGAGTTTGGCCTGGATGGTGGCGTGCATCTGGCATCTATCTCTGGCATTGATCAGGCACAGTACTGCGCTCCTGGAATTTGGGATTTTACTTTGATATCAAACTCCCTGATTCCTCCTGGATGGTTCACACCGGGGTGATCGTGAAATCAACCCTGGGGATAGAAAAACAACCGGTGTATTCATTAAACGATGAGGATTTGGATGCGGCCTTCAATGGCGGTAGTGTCGCTACCAGACTTCAGTACTTTAATGTACCGATCATGATAAAGTATAAAATCAATAAGCATTTTTTTGTGGAGGGTGGTCCGATGCTGGGATTGCTGCACAAAGCGTCTGATGAGTTCACCAACTCGGTAAAGGAAAGTAACGACCTTAGTTATCAACTAATTACAAAAGATGCTTACCATCCGCTTGATGCCGGGATAATGGTTGGTGCAGGCTACCGCCTTTTGGGCGGCACCGGAATGAATCTGGGCATTCGTTATTATTATGGCCTGGTTGATATTCTGATTGACGATTCAACGCCTGACCAGTATAACCGGGCGTTATATTTTACCGTGGGAATTCCGATTGGAGCCGGTAAGCCGGACGGGAAAAACTGATGGATCATTTTATGAGGTATCTGCCGCTTCTTATTGGATTGATCATACTTACTGGAGAATAATAAATGCAGGGTAAAATATTTA
>CAWCNS010000010.1:0-9517 GCA_963796965.1 Calditrichia bacterium | reverse complement strand
ACCTTGTAATACCGAGGTTGTATCTTCTCCGGACGTAAAATAAACCACTGATCCGCTATCGGGATGTGACCGCTGACGGCCATCGATTATCGTTGCGGATATATGTGAGGTATCCTGATCCAGGATATAATGACTGGCAACGGTAATCGCTTTACCCTTGAAATTGATATTTTCCAGATAGGTACCTTCGGCCACCAATACCATATCCCCCTGTTGCGCGGAATTGATTGCTTCCTGAATAGTGGAATAATCTTGTGGGACATTTAGATTATCTGCCCGGGCTGAAAAGGCAATGAATAGTAATATAAAAACAATTAAAACGGTTCTCATTGTGCGTCTCCTTATCTTAATAAGATAATGGGATAATTATATGAATGGCTCTTTCTCTCTCCTTATTTTACTTTCGATATAGTATATCTTCGATGTCCTCTTGGTCTGCAAGCGGAAATTGCACTATTTGAGCAACAGAAGTTTCTTGGTAATGGCAAATCCCTGATCAGTTTGCATTTTATATAGATATACGCCGCTGGCGAAACCAAACGTATCCCATTGCACGTTATATGAGCCTGCCGGCTGCTTTTCGGAAACGAGTGTCGCCACCTTTTGGCCCAGCAGATTATAAATGCCTAAATCCACTTGACTTGCAGTTGGTAATTGATAATTGATCATTGTCGAATTGTTAAAAGGGTTGGGGTAGTTTTGTTCTAGGACATATGATTCCGGAATTTTATCGATTCTATAGGAAGCCAGATTATCAGGTGGACTAGTGGTTGTTAATGCTTTGATACAAAAATTTGCTGTACTATTCCAGGCCGTAATTCCAAAATCGTAATCAAATAGATCCTGCCAACGCACCCCATCAAAATAATAACTTTCGCCCGCACCCGCTGAAGATTTCACAATCAGACTTTGTGCTGAAGTCCCCAGTAATACTGAAACTTTTGACGTTCTGTCGAGTGGCTGCCCACCGTGGGAAAGATATAAATAAATATAAAAATCGTCGCCGGCTGATAATCTTACGAAAGTATCAAGGTCGACCGTATGAAAACCCGTATGATCTAAACTGCCTGATTTCTCAGCTAACTCGTCCTGCAGGTTACCTTCTTCAAACCGATCGAATATTTTTATGATATATTCAACGCTGTCAACAGCGGTATAGAAGCTAATCGCTTCTATTGCTTCTGTACTGGTCATTGTAAAGGCATTAAACGCTTCATCCCAATCCGCTTTGGCATCCCGCGAACCATGATAATCATGATAATAAACATGATCATAGCGCATTGGTTCTATGTTCTGAAAGGATACCGCTCCCATTTCCGAATGCTGGCAGCAATGCTTATCATAGTAGGAAATCCAAAAATAACCCCTATCTCCCCAATAACTTCCATGACTGTTTTTTACTAACCAGGCGCCGGGCTTTAAGGCTTTGCTTCCTTTATGATCATCCCAGCCAATAATGGCCACTGCATGATTCGGGTTAAGACCGGAAGAGGGAGGTTGATAATGAATATTATTTGAAATAAAATTTTCATTAGAGCACATGCATGTTCCCAGCACACCATACAGCATAATTTTATTTTTTATGATCTTAATTCGTTCCAAATTTTCACCGGCTGTATACCATTCGATATCTCGGGCATAAAAATAATGATAGACTGCTATTGACACGATCGGGTGGCAGATAAAAAGATTGTGCATCGATGTCCCGCACGGCCCCTTCTCCCCGTGATAAATAGGCAGAGGTTATCAGGTAATCTCCACCCTCGTGAATGGCCAGACCATCTCCGCTGGGTGGAAGTAGATCATCATTATTATGCATATTGAATCCATTCCACCAGTCAAGATGGTATTCAGCCAGGTTCGGTTCACCAGATTCACCGGCTATGGCCCAGGCTCCTGTTATCAACAAGTTACCTTCTATGGCTGCCATGGCACCATGGGTCCAGCAGGTTCCTCCGCTTTGACTCTTAACAGACGTTACATAATTAATCCCGTTGACATTTCTCAGATCAAAGACATCCGGAGGATCTGCAATCGCAATGCCGGAGGTTAATAATGAACCGATTAATACTTTTATTAATTTATTCATAAATAACTCCACTCTCCGTCAAGCATCCAACTATTTTTATGCAGATATTACCAGCTTTTATGAGATATGATTGGGCAGTAATCACATTATCTGATTAAAATCAGCTTCTTTGTTTGAATAAAACTTCCCGCATGTAATTGGTAGTAATAAATTCCACTGGCAAAACCCGAAGCATCCCATTCAACTGAATGTTTCCCAGCAGGCATCTTTTTTGAGACAAGAGTAGCAATTTTTTGTCCAAGCGGATTGTAGATACTTAGATCAATCTCATTCGTAATTGGTAATTCGTAATTTATAATTGTTCGTGGATTAAACGGATTGGGATAGTTCTGGAACAGATTGAAAGTCGTATTTCTGTTTTCTGAAAGATGTTCTATTTTATTAATGATGATTGGAGGATCAGCCGCCAAACCAATCCCGGCGGCATTAGAGCCAAGACCGTAATCATAGTATATAAAATAAGTGGAATCATAAAATGCAACCGTTGCAGACTCAAGGAAGCCATAAACAGCCAATGGATCATCCCAAAAAGTTAGTATAGGATTTTCGGAATATTTTTGCCAACTAATCCCGTCCGTACTTGTCGCATAACAAATTGCTGCACCATCGTCTGAAGTGGGTGCTCCACAATAAAACATCTCGTGATGTTCGCCCTTTTTAATTAGACCTGCACCAATAATCCCGAAATCATCGTAACTTCCTTGAGGTCCTGTTTTTAAAACCGGATCGCTTTCGCTATAGGGCGGATCAGTAGTTGTGGGATCATCATACTTTATCCAGGTCTGACCGCCGTCCGTAGAAGTGGCGAGACCAATCTGAGTCTTAAAAGCATTCGGATACCAATCATCCGATCCCATATAATACATTACCAATCCTGTATCTGTCGGAAGGATCTGTAATGGATGGACAACTTTATCGTCCCATGCTCCGTTATTGCCCACTGTCAGTAAACTATCATTACTCCGTGTCCAGGGACCATGGGGATTATCGGCGGTAGCACGGCTGATAATATTTCCGGGAATGTTTGGGGGGGCCGCAAGGCCAGAATAGTACAGATACCAGATACCATTGTCATAAATGAGTGGACCGCCGCCCACGGCATAGGAATCAAATCCGCTCTCATCTCCGCTGAGAATAGGATTGGAAGGGCTCTTAGTAAAATTGTGTCCATCTAATGAGGTGGCTAAACCTACTCCCATGGTCCTACTATTATAATCACGGGTACCTTGATAGGTAAGATAAAACGTATCATTAATAACTGATATGGTTGGAGCCCAGACAGCCCCATGATCCCAGGTATCAAAGCCTCCCAGAGGGATTACCGGATTTCCATCGGATAAAACAGTAAGATCTGTTTGAGCAACTGCACTGGTGCTAAAGACGATAACAATTCCTAAAAGCAGAAAATAACTCTTCATGACCATTCTCCTTATGTTGATATGTATCTCTTAAAAGAGTTCAAGAATATAGTATGGATTACTACTGCTATAGTCTAACACTCATTGCGCAATCCTTAACACTGATTTTGCATTAGGTCTGAAAATGGAAAATTAGCCGTATTGACATCAGGGACTGATCATCTCAACAGGCGATTATTCAAGGGTCAAGATAAAATAATTTGTATAGATGTATATGATTAATAAGAAATATATTCTTATGTCAAACCCTTGTTGTCCTGTACGCTGCGATTCCGCTCAGATTGACAACAGGGTTATTTTGGGTATAAATAAAAGGAAAAACGGTTACTATATAATGGTAGGAAATTAATGCTGGTCTTTGATATAGTCCGAGGGAAGTTGTCCAAACTGTTTTTTAAAACTGCGTGCAAAATAGGACAAATTATTGAACCCACAATCATAGGCAATCTGCGAAATATTACCTGCTTTTTCATTCAATAATTGTCTGGCGTAAAGCAGGCGTCGGGATCGGATAAACAGGCTGGGTGTTAGACCGGTTAAACCTTCTAATTTACGTATCAGCTGGGAGTGGCTAAAGCCTACATCCCGGGCTAAAGATTCGATGCTGTATTCAGGTTCAGCCAAATGTGCATCCGTGATGGAGATAATTTTAGATATAAATAGGTTATCCGCCTGGGTTATAGCCTTATCATCCGAACCAAGTTTATACGACTTCAGGTAATGATTACGCAATTTCTGTCTTTGAACAATTAAATTAATGATCCGCGCTTTTAATTCGTCAGCGTCAAAAGGTTTAGTAAGATAATCATCAGCACCGGTTTCCAGACCATTAATCTTATCCTCGGTTGTGGCTCTGGCCGTTAACAGGATAACCGGGATATGGCTTGTCCGTTCGTCCGTTTTCAATTTTTGGCATAATTCAAAGCCATCCATCCCCGGCATCATTACATCGGAAATAATCAGATCTGGTATTTTTTTAATGGCTAGTTTTAATCCCCCTATTCCTTCGCCGGCCTCAATAATCCGGAAAGAGGATTCCAGATGCCCGCGTATATATAAACGTACATCAGGATTATCTTCGATTATCATTATCAGAGGTGACTTTTTCCTGGCCTTCGGCCGAACACCTAGTGGTGCTTCTTGTTCATATAATAATTCATTGTCGAATGTATGTGAGGAAGGCGGTACTGAATGAGTCATTTCCAGTTCCTCAAAATGTTCTTGGCCCAAAGGCAGGCTGACGGTGAAAGTTGTTCCTTTGTCGAATGCACTCTCCACGGTTATTTGACCATGATGTAATTCGACGAGTTCTTTTGTTAAGGCCAATCCGATACCACTGCCTTCATGCCCGCGTATGGTAGAATTGTCTGCCTGATAGAAGCGGTCAAAAATGTGAGAGATTTTTTCAGGAGGAATATAGGAACCGGTGTTGGTGATCGTGATTTCGATGAAATCGGAATTGGGAATTGGGAATTGGGATTTGGATTTTGGAATTTTTATAGTTATTCCAATTTCTCCCCCCTCCGGGGTAAATTTAAAGGCATTTGAGAGCAGGTTATATATAATCTTTTCTATTTTGTCACGATCTATATATACCTTGATCGAATCATTCTCAGCTTTAAATTCAAGATTAATTTTTTTTAGTCTGGCTAATGACTCAAAGGACTGGATATAGCCTCTGAGCATTTGGACAATATCTTCTTTACGGGCTTGGAGGGTCATACCCCCCGATTCTAAACGAGACAGGTCCAGTAGTTGATTGATCAGCCGGAACAAGCGATTCGCATTTCGCTGCATCATTTGTAAATCCTGCTTTAGATCGCGATTACGCAGTTGGGGTAGCCATTTTTTTATCGGTCCAAGGATAAGGGTTAGCGGGGTGCGGAATTCGTGCGATATATTGGCAAAAAAACGTGATTTTATGTGGTCGATTTCACGGAGTTTTTCTGCATGATCGTGTTCCAGGATTACCTGTTGTTTCAGACGCTGACGCTTCATATCGTATATGCGTAGAGCATAAAGCGATAGGAGGAATAGAAAAATATATGCAGAATAGGCCCAGAAGGTGCGCCACCAGGGGGGTAGAATGATTATTTTTACCGAAGTTCCTTTTTCATTCCAGACACCGTCATTGTTTGAGGCTTTTACTTTAAATATATATTGCCCGGATGAGAGCTGTGTATAGGTGGCAAATCGGCGTTTGGAATCCGTGTATACCCATTCCGGATCTACCCCTTCCATTTTATAGGCAAACTGATTTTTTAAAGTCGCCGAATAATCCAGGGCAGCAAATTCAAAAGAGAAAACAGATTGATCATAATTCAGAAATATCTCACTGGTCTGAGAGATTGTAGAGACCAATGGAGAATTTTCTCCTGGTTTAACTGATTGGTTGAAAATTTGAAAGTCAGTTAAAACGACCGGTGGGGCATGTGGATTTTCAACAATATCATCAGGATAAAAAGCATTAAATCCTTTTTGACCACCGAAGAATAGCTCACCTTCCTGACTTTTATAAGCTGAACGAAGAATAAATCGATTATCCTGTAACCCATCATTTTTATCATAATTACGAATTGTTTTCAATAGTGGATTAAACCTGGAAAGCCCCTTGCTGGTACTGATCCAAAGGTTTCTTTGATCGTCTTCAAGGATTCCTTTTATAACACCCGGGAACTCCCGATAGCGATCGATACAATTTTGTTCACGGTTTAAGCGGTGTAATATCTGGCCGGTTCCAATCCACAAGGTACCGGATTTATCTTCAAACAAAGTACCTATGAAATCCTGATCAAGGGTATGTTCATTCTGTGGATCATGTTTATAGTGTGTAAAGCACGCAGTTTCCGGATCGAGACAATTCAGGCCATGGTCGAACGTTCCCACCCAGATTTGCCCGGACCGATCCTCCAGGATGGCAGTGACATTCCGGCTGCTGATACTTTTGGAATTATTATTATCCGGAAGATATACAACATAATCATTGGTTTTAGGATTTATTTGAAACAGACCGCCAAGGGCAGTCTGCCAGATGCTGCCCTTTGAATCTTTGATAACCTGACGGGAATTAGCATTATTCATGAAAGTCTGCAGTTTATGAAAGTCCACTTTATCGAAATTGTCGTGAAAATGGAATCGCTTTCCTAGCCCGGTTTCCCGATTTACTTTTTTCAGCGCTCCACCCCAGGTGGTTATCCAGAAAATTTCCGGTTGGTCGGGGTCCTGCAAAATGCAATGATATCGTATCTTTGTACCCTGCCCGGCAACTGAAACTGATTCACCTGTTTCACGGTTGAACTTAACTACACCGTTTTCCGGCGTGGCAAGCCAAAAAAGGGAACTATCCGGGTTACGATCTTTAATAAGATGATTTACAGTGCATATGTTTTTGCCCTCTTGCGATTCAACCTCAATTTGATACAAGGGAAATTTATGCCCATAGCGGTCATATTTATAAATCCCACCACCTATGGTAGCAATCCATATCCTTCCACACTTATCCCGGTAGATATCAGTAATCCAGTTATGACGTATACTACCGGGATTACATGCCTGTCCCCGGATTCGATTCAAACTGCCCTGATTTTTATCGAGAATATATATGCCTTTGCCAGGTGAACCAAGCCAGAATGTATGCTCATTTATTTTCTGGATGGCTGAAAATCCATCATGGATGTAAGGGTTATAGGGGTATGTGATAGTTTTATTTTTTGTAACGTTCAATTCGCTCAAGGTATGCTGGGTAGCAATCCACAATTTATTGATTTTTGAATCAGGTTCACGCCATATTTTCCGGATTAAAGGATCGCATATTCCCTCATATTTTAGATAACAAAATCGTTTGAATGTTTTTTGGTCCGGATCGAATCTATTCAACCCGCCTCCCTGCGTACCGATCCAGATATACCCTGAAGAATCTTCACATATGGTATTTATATTGTTCACAACCAAACTTGTGGTATCGTCAGGTTGGTAAGAATAATTTATAAAAGTCAGATTACTGTCCGGATTTTCAAAGTCCAGTAAAGCGTGATCCAGGTAGGATAGGCCATCATCTTTTGTTCCTATCCAGATATTTTCCCTGCTGTCTTCATAGATACACTTAATCCAATTGCCCACCAGGCTTTTTGGATTATTCGGATCATGCTTGAATTGAAAAATTTTATTTTTTTTCAGATCAAGGAAATTTAATCCATCCCATGATCCGAACCATAATCTACCATGTTTATCTTCACACATTGAGAGGATATATTTGTCTGTCAAAAAAGGAGTGTTGGTATTATCTCTATCGTAAACTGTAAAGCTATATCCATCATATTTGTTTAAACCATGTGCCGTTCCGAACCACATAAATCCTTGTTGATCCTGCAAAATACAAAAGACATCATCATGTGAAAGACCATCTTCCATAGTCAGATGATCAAAATGAAGGTAATTTTCCCGGGTTTGTGGAATGGCATTGGCTACTAAAAATATGAGAAAAATAAACAGAACTCTAAGCATCGGATTAAGTCCATCCAATTCTCTTATTATTGAACTCTGTATAATCAATCTATTAGCCGGCCGTTACCCTGGTATGGCGTCTGGAATAGGAGTATGAGAAATAGTGGTGAATTAATAAGTGGTGGCGGAGCATCATATCCGGGCTAAGACGGATAAGTAGAATATAAAGATTGATAAATTAATCTCAAAGCTAAATTTTGATGGTAAAACATTTGAAATATTTACAGGCATGAATCATATCAATAAAACGTATATGTGGATAATGATAGGGAAAATGAGGGAGTTCTATCCATTTTCCCGCATTTCTAAAACGGTCATCCTTCGGTTGTTTAAGGATCTTAAACCTATTTTTCAAGATTTTTTCGAATCTCCTTAAGTTCTGAAAGAATTTGAGATAAAGTATTTTCATCTAATATAGTTTCGGATTCTTTTGTTGTCAGAGTTTCAGAAAGGGGATGCAAATGTTTGATTTTTTCCCGCAGATCAACATGTAAGGATTCATACTCGATTAATCCGGATAATTTTCCCTCATAACCGGATGGAGATACGGATTGTCCTGCCGTTTGAATTTTAATGGCGCCAATACCCAGAATCCGGTCATAAATAGTCCGTTCAAGGGCAAAATCCGTAATCGCTCGGAAGGGAATGTTCTTTTGGGTTTTTGTTAAAATACCCTGGTATATGGTCACGCGGTCGTCAAGGATGAGATAAGAGAGGTTTTTTATCCATAATCGCATAAGGGGAAAAGAAATGATCCACATAAGGAGTACGAGACCAGCAAATATTATCCAGATGATTAAGATGGCTTCTGTATTTCCGCTTGATAAACTGATAATAAGATGAATTATCGCCGCAACAATAACTACGACAGCAGAGATAGTTAATAGTATCCATGTACACTTCCTGTAGAATTTAAGGTCGGGTTTAATTGCATTATCCATGATTAATACCTCCGTTAGTTTACAACAAGGGTAATTATCCCTGGGTAAGTTTTACCAAGGCTATGTATGAGTCTTTTATGAACTGGAGTCCCCCGGTTAAAGGACTATTTATTTCGTGAGGAGGGAAATTGTAAGCGTATAATAATAAATAATTAATGAGAAAACAATAAATTTGTTTATGAAAAATAGTATTTGAAAAATAAACCTGATATATATATAAATTTGTGTATAGATTTTTAATGTAACAAGAGACCTTCTTTCTAAATTATTATTCTATTGGGGTACTCTTGACACTGAGACAAAGCATTGTTAAATTACAAAACTATTTTATTATGGTCCGGTAGTTTCCCGCCAATAGGCGGAAGTAAGAGCACCTGCCTGTCACGCAGGAAGTTGTCCCGATTTTTAATCGGGAAGTCTCGCCTGCCCCGTAGGGTGAGCAAAGCGATGGATTCGGGGTCCAGACAGGTAAACATAGATCTTTTAAAATTTGGTCCGGTAGTTCAATTTGGTTTAGAGCACCTGCCTGTCACGCAGGAAGTTGCGAGTTCGAGTCTCGTCCGGAC
>CAWCNS010000009.1:0-772253 GCA_963796965.1 Calditrichia bacterium | reverse complement strand
CCTTCCTCGGCGGGATCGACATCGGCGACGAGAACGTACGCGAGGGCGAGCGCCTGGGCTGGGCCGACCTGGCGCTCGAGATCCGCGGTCCCCAGTGTGCCGCCTCGGCCAGATGATCCGCCGCGAGCCACTTCGTCCGGTCGACAGCTCGCTGCGCATCTTCCTCTGCGGCCGCGGGAGGTTGGCGTCTGCGGCGGCGATATCTTCGGGCGTTCGCCGGGGCGCACCATGCCATCAACGTGGCCCACGGCTACTTCCTGCCCGACCGGGGCGTGGCGCGCGGAATCGTCGCAGCCGCACGCCGCGGGGTGCGAGTTCGGCTGCTGCTCGCCGGCAAGAGCGACATTCCCTTCGCCCGGGCGGCCGCGAGGAGCCTGCATCGTCGGCTACTCGCCGCGGGCGTCCACATCCACGAGTGGAACGGCTCGGTCCTGCACGCCAAGCTGGCCACCGTCGACGGCCGCCGTCTGCTCGTGGGGAGCTTCAACTTGGACCCGTTCTCGCTCGCCAATCTGGAGGCACTGGTCGAGGTCGAGGACCTCCAGGTCGTCGAACGGGAGACGCGTCGATCGAGGACTACTTCGCGAGATCCCGGTCGATGTCGACGGCGGAGGCGTGCTCGCGGTTGCAACGGTGGCTGCTCGATCCACTCGGCCGCCTGATCGCACGGCTCGCCGAGGCGATTAGCCGGGTGATCGCAAGCCGGACGCGCCGCCAGGCCTCGCGTGACAGCTTCATGTCGGCGCTGGCACCGCGCCGTGCCGTCGGCGCCGGGGTCGAAAGGAAACGGCCATGGACTCACGAAGCTGTCAGCATCGCTTCGCTCCCCTCCCCGTAGGGGGGGGGGCGCTTCAACGGGAGGCTTTGGCGAGCAGTTTCGTTGGTCCCACGTACGCGAGCGGTTGGCTCGCGGCGGCCCGCGAGGGCGCGAGAAAGGGCGGAAGCCATGCAAGAGATCCACATTCGAAGCTACTTGATGGCGGAATCAAGCGACATCCAGGTCACGAGCTGGCGCAAGGGCGACGGGTTCGATCTCAGTCAGCACTACCAGGGAGCCGGACGGGATCGGGCGATGCCGCGCTCGGGACCACACTCGACGTGTTCCGGCACGACAATGATCGGCTGGCCTGGGTCTTCTCGTCGGCGGACAATGGCGTCCACTCGGCGCAGACTCTGGCGCTACTGCTCGGCCTGTTCGTCGAGGACACCCGCCGGGAATCGACCGACCCCCTGCGCTGTGACAGGGCGACGGCATACGGCCAGCCGTTCAGAGGGCTGCTCGCCGAGCGCCGGCTGACACGGCGGATGCCTCTCGAGCGCGTGGGGTTACGCGGACGGCTAGGCGGTTGGCTGCCAGGAGAGAGACACGATGACGGGCTCTACGAGGTGTGGTGGAGCGAGGAGGGGGCGTCAGGGCTGCGCGCCAGCTTCCGTCTGTTGGGTGATGCGCTTCGCTACGTGTCGCACCGGGATCGAGCGGGCGACGCCCGCCTGCGCACGCCCGACGGCGACTGGGTGCCTTGCGCCGCCTACGATATGCCGCGCGAGCGAGGCAGCGAGGCTCCTCCTGATGCCTCGTCAGGCCAGCCTGAGCCGGAAGCACCACTGCCCCCATTGGTAGCGCAGGTTGTCGAGAGCTTGCGCGCGGAAGCCGGGACGATCGTCCGCGAGGTGATCCGACGCACCGGACTGCGGCAGGCGGATGTCGTCGAGCGGGTGGTCCTGGAAACCCTGAAGGTACTGGCCGAGATGGGGCGGGGCGCCAAGGAGCGCGCCAGGAGTGCCCCGACGAATGACGAGGCACGGCCACGGGCAGTGATCCCTGACACGAGTCGTTCCATTGTTCGGGCCTCCCATTCATCGGCCTCGGCCCTTGCGGACTGCCGATAGCGACTTACATTGTCGTATATCCCCTGCATGCGCAGCCCGTGCCCTTGTTGGGTCACGGAAGGGCGAAGCGGGGAGACGGTGGCGGCGGCCGACGTGGCAAGAGGAAGCTCTTGCGAAGCCAGGCTGCCTGGAGGTGTGTCATGTCGAGAATCAACAAGGTAGCGATTGCCGTTTGGGGCGCAGCGCTCATCGCCGGCGGAGCCTTCGCCTACGTGCTCAACGCTGACGCACCACAGCCCATCGCCAGCAGGATCGAGTCGGTGCCCAACCCGCTATTCCCAGCGGTTCCCTTGGCAGGAGCCGCCATGCATTGATATGGATGAAGATGATCCGATAGCCGATGGTTTTTATTTTACATTTTCCTATCCTGGATTGAGTGGAGAAGAATTACTTTCAGAATTAATATATTATGGTATCAGTGCTATTTCTTTAGCAATTACAGGCAGTACCCGCTTAGAAGGCATTCGGGCCTGTGTCTCATTGGTTAAAAGAGAACAATTTCCTACTCTGAAAGAGCGCCTGAAAAAATTCAACCAAAACCATCCAATTTAATATATTGTTGAACAAAGCCGGCAGAAGATAAAAACACTAAGCACTCAAAGAATGCTTAAAGAACACAAAGATAACATTATTTTTTTCTTGGTGAATTTTGTGTATTCTTAGTGTCCTTTGTGGTAAAAAAAGATATCAGTATTTTGAAATATGTTTTTATCCCTCCACTAATTCATATCACAATGCAACTCACACATAAATTCTTCGTACTAATAAACACGAAATTTTCAATGTTTAATAGCCGATTTTTAATCTCATGGGGGTGGATAATGAAAAAACATACATTAGTATTAACGGGTATAATCCTTGCATTTATTATTCCTGTGTTGCTTTTTGGTTTCTCGGATGGACCAAAGGCATATCACAAGTATAATAAAACGAGTTGGTTAGGTGTTTCAACAAAAGAGTCTAACCCCGCAACTGCGTGAATATTTTGGTGTTGATGAAGAAATCGGTGTGCTTGTCAGTGAAGTGGCTGAGGATAGTCCGGCGGAAAAGAGCGGGATAAAAGCCGGCGATGTAATCGTAGAGGTTGAAGATGAGACGATTTACTCAAAAAGTGATTTAGCCGAAGTTGTCCGGGACTTTGATCCTGGAGATGAAATAAAGATCGAATTTGTCAGAGATCGTGATGAAGAATCGATTCGGGTAGAACTCGGCGAAGCAAAAGTCAGTAAGTTTCGTTATTTTGGACATAAACCAAATAGGATTGAGGTAATTGTTCCGGAAATGGACATAGAAATTCCAGAGATTGAATTTGAATTGTCTGAAATTGACAGAGAAGAATTAGAAAATTTACAAATCGAAATAAAAGAAGAGATGAAATATCATAATGAAGAATTAAAGGAACACATGGAAGAATTGCAGGAAAAAATGAAAGAGATTCGGATTGAACTTAAGGATGAGTTAAAAGAGACCATTTAAGATTTTGGATTTTGGATTTTGGATTGAAAATCTGAATCGAAAAATTATAAATGAACAAAATTGTGTGCCAGTTAGTACCGAAATTGGATCGTTTTTAATGGGGATAATTCCAACCTTCATATCTCTTCAAAATTATAGTTTGCACTATAGTGACGACATGATTAATCGCATCCTTACATCAAAGACAGTGTAGAAAAAACGTGTAAAGATGGAATGAATTTTCATTATTTTATTGCGTTATGGAATTGTATCTCCTATTTTGGTCACTTCCATCAGGAGGATTCACAATAGATGATTGAGGAGGATTAAGTCAGGTTAATTTTCTATAAAATTTGAAATATAATTCATAGAACCTATTGTTAAATAAGAGAGGTGGGCGAATGAGTAACAATATTTCCAGGAGATCGTTCATGAAAAAGGGGTCAAAAGGACTCATGGTAGCGGGTATGGTGCCCTATTTTTTAAAGGCTGATCTGGCCAAAGCTTTTCAACCCCGGAGGCAGGTAATATGGGTCTTTCCAATTATTTTGACCATTTTGGTGTTAGTGAGGCATTAATACGTGAAGTCATCTCAGACGGTTTATCAAAAGGTGGAGATTACTGTGATGTCTATTTCCAGCATCAGATAAATAACTATATCATTCTGGAGGATAAAGCCGTAAACCGTGCCTACAGCAATGTGGATTTTGGTGTTGGAATCCGTGTATTAAAAGGGGATCAAACAGGATTTTCTTTCACTGAAGAATTGACACCAAATGCAATGAAATTAGCGGCAAAAACAGCCGCAAATATAGCTGACTCCGGCCAAAAGATTGAGGCCGCTCCTCTGAAACTTCATGAACATCCCGATTATTATAAAATTGAAACACCATGGGAAAAAGTGGGAATTGACCAAAAAATCCCATATCTGGAGACTATTAATGACAAAGTTTTTGCTTTAGATCCCCGGGTAATTAAATCGAGAATCTACTTTTTTGATCAAACAAATTACATGATGATGGCTAATTCCGAGGGAAGGATTGTCTTTGATTATCAACCCATGAGTCAAATCTCGGTTAGCTGTACTGCCGAGCAGGATGGCAAACGTGAAGAAAATGGATTTAATCTTTCCGGTCGCCGGGGTATTGAATTTTTTACACCTGATAATGTCAACCGGCTGGGTACGGAAGCAGTAGAGCGAACGGTAGCTCTTTTTGATGCAGTCAAACCAGAAGCAGGCGAAATGGAAGTGGTTTTAGCGGCAGGTAGTTCTGGAATATTATTACATGAGGCGATCGGGCACGGTATGGAAGCCGATTTTAACCGAAAAGAGATATCTATTTTTAGTGATAAAATTAATAAACCGGTGGCTGAAAAATTTGTAACAATCGTAGATAATGGCAAAAACGAAAATATTCGTGGTTCAATCAATATTGATGATGAAGGAAATGATACGGAAGAAACCTATCTGGTAGAAGATGGCATCCTGCGTAGTTATTTGCATGACCGCATCAGCTCGAGACATTACAAAGTAAAACCAACCGGTAGTGGACGACGTGAATCTTTCAGATATCCAACTTTACCACGTATGAGAAATACATATATGCTTCCCGGGCCACATAAAAAAGATGAAATCATAGCCTCTGTTAAAAGGGGTATTCTTGCCGATACGTTTACGAATGGCCAGGTATTTATTGGTGCTGGTGACTTCACTTTTTATGTGAAATCCGGTTTTATCATTGAGGATGGTAAGATTACACGACCATTAAAAGATGTAAATATTATTGGAAACGGACCTCAGGTTCTGGCTGATATTGTCATGGTTGGTGATGATATGAAGATGGCCGAAGGTGGTTGGACCTGTGGTAAAAATGGTCAAAGTGTACCGGTTTCAATGGGGTTACCCACAGTCAAAGTATCTAAGATAACGGTGGGTGGTGTAAGCTAATTGGGGTTGTCAGATTAACGTGTAAAAAGAGGATTTACAATGAGCAAAAAAAACAAAATAGAAATTGCCGAATGGGCAATGAAAGAAACAATTAGTGCCGGAGCAAATGAGGCTTCTGCTTCAATTACCAATCGAAGGGAAGTTGAAATTGAATATCGCGATAAAAAGTTGGAAAAGCTAAGTGAATCAACTCAGAACTCTCTTACACTTGGTATCTATTCTGATCATCGCTATTCCAATCATACAACCAATGATCTGAGAAAGGACTCCCTGAAAAAATTTATTTCTGAAGCAGTTGCTGCTACAAAATATTTGACAAAAGATGAATTCCGTAGTTTACCGGATTCAAAATATTATCCTAAAGATACTGACATGAATCTACAAATACGTGACAATGCCTATGATAATGTTGAGACATCTGAACGGGTTACCATGGCCAAGAACATTGAGAGCGCGGCTATGGAGGTGAGTGATCAAATTATTTCTTCAACAGCAGGTTATGGGGATGTATATTATGAAACGGCGAAGGTACATAGTAATGGCTTTTCTGGTGAGAATCAAGGCACGATCTTTTATGCCGGAGCCGAGGTAACCGTTAAAGATGGTGAAAGTGGTCGACCGGAAGATTGGTATTATGGTAGTACGCGTTATAATAAAGATCTGCCGTCACCAGAATTTCTCGGAAAAGAAGCTGCAAAAAGAGCTTTGCGTAAAGTTGGTCAGAAAAAAATTGAATCCGGACAATATACAATGATCGTTGAAAACCGTTCAGGTAGTCGTCTTTTGGGAATGTTACAGGGACCGATGAGTGCGAGAGCCCTACAACAAAAAAGATCATTCCTGGAAGGTAAACTCGGCGAAAAAATTGCCTCAGAAAAGTTTTCAGTTATCGATGATCCTTTTCTTGAAAAAGGTCTTGGTTCACGCTTTTTTGATGGAGAGGGTATTGCTGCTGAGAAAAGATTTATGGTTGAAAAAGGCATTCTGAAAAACTATTATGTGGATAATTATTATGGTAAAAAACTAGGAATGACACCCACATCCGGATCAAGTTCAAATGTTTTGTTTGATTATGGTACACAGTCATGTGAAGACATGATAAAAGATATGGAAAAAGGAATCTTTGTAACCGGATTTATCGGGGGTAATTCAAATTCAACCACGGGGGATTTTTCATTTGGTGTGGTTGGATTATTAGTTGAAAATGGTGAACTTGTAAAGCCAGTCAATGAAATGAATATATCCGGTAATGCGCAGGATTTCTGGAAAAAATTGGTGGAAGTTGGCAATGATCCCTATCCTTACTCTTCCCGACGTATGCCAAGTATGATGTTTGAAGGAGTAAATTTTAGCGGGCTGTAAAACATTTAAAGATAAACAGTAAATCCCCATGCCTGTTAGGATGGGGATTTTTTTTTACTATTTTCCCCATTTAAAAGGTGTAGTTTCTTATATTTACTCTAAAAGAGGAGGAACTAAAACTGAAAGTTTTATTTATTGGTGGGACAGGAATCATCAGTTCTGCCTGTTCGGTACGATGTCTTGATAAAGGATACGAGCTCTATCATCTTAACAGGGGAATAAGCAAGTACCATGAGATAAATGGTGTCAAGCATCTTCATGCTGATATAAGAGATAAGACCCAGGTAAAGGCAGTCATTGAAGACTATTCATTTGATGTTGTGGTGAATTGGATTGCCTATGAACCAGCCCATGTAATGATCGATTATGAAATTTTCAGAGAAAAAACGCTTCAGTATATATTTATTCAGCTCCGCGTCCGTGTATCAGAAACCATCAGAAAATTTGCCAATTATTGAATCTGAGCCTCTAATTAATCCTGTTTGGCAATATTCTCAAAATAAAATTGCCTGTGAAAATTATTTGATGGAGATGCATAGAAATCAAGAGTTCCCCGTAACGATTGTACGTCCCAGTCATACCTATGACAAAACAACGATTCCCCTTCATGCTGGATATACGCAAATTGACCGTATGCTCCGCGACAAACCAGTTATTATCCATGGAGATGGTACCTCATTATGGACGTTAACACATCACAGAGATTTTGCTAAAGGTTTTATCGGTCTGATCGGAAATCCTGAAGCTATTGGAGAAGATTATCATATTACATCAGACGAAGTTTTAACCTGGAATCAAATTTGTGAGCTCCTTGCCAATGCGGCAGGTGTAAAACCAAAAATCATACACATTCCTTCAGAGTTTATAAACCGTTATGATAAAGATTGGGGTGATGGACTATTAGGGGATAAGGCTCACTGTCTGATGTTTGACAATAGCAAGATTAAGGGAGTCAATCCCGATTTTCAGGCGACAATTCCATTTAAAGATGGGGTTAAGGAGATATTATCCTGGTATCAGGAGGACACATCCAGACAAATTGTTGACAAGGCTAAAGATAAATTGATGGATAAGATCATAGATGAATATCTAAAAGGCTTTGTGAATAAATAGCAAATTTGATTTGTTAGGGAGTTGCACTTGCACTTGCACTTGCATTAGGAATTAGTCTTTGGGATTTGAATTGATATTTGGCTTTTGACATCGGAATTTTGATGGTCGATAACCATATATAGAATCATTAATTGCGCGAAATGGAGAGAATATGAATTACAATCAATCAAAAAATTGTTTTATAATAATCTGTGTTTCGTTAATCACTTTTTCCCTGATGGCATGTGCAGAGAAAAAAGATAACGAATGGATCCAGCTGTTTAATGGGAAGAACCTGGATGGATGGCATGTAAAAATTACCGGTTATGATCTTGATGATAATTTTGGCAATACCTTTCGTGTTGAGGATGGCGTGATGAAAGTGTCTTATGATGCATATGAAAATTTTGATGGGAAATTTGGCCACATTTTTTACAAAGACAAGTTTTCACATTACCGACTGCGGGTGGAATATCGTTTCACAGGGGAACAAGCACCGGGAGGACCCGGATGGGCATTTCGTAATAGTGGGGTCATGTTTCATAGCCAATCACCACAAAGTATGAAAAAGGATCAGAATTTCCCTGTATCAATTGAGGCACAGTATTTGGGAGGAGATGGAGAGACAGATCGTCCCACCGCTAATGTTTGCAGCCCGGGAACGCATATCGTTATGAATGGTGAATTGGTCAAGAAACATTGCAACACTTCCAGGTCAAAAACCTATCATGGTGATCAGTGGGTTACTGTAGAAATTGAGGTACGAGGAAATTCAATGATCAATCATATTGTTGAAGATCAAATCGTTCTAAGTTATGAAAAGCCTCAACTGGATCCTGAGGATCCGGAAGCAAAGCCATTCATAACAGATGGTCAGGTGATGCTAAAAGAAGGCTACTTTGCCCTGCAGGCCGAGAGCCATCCTATTGAATTTCGTAAAGTAGAACTTATGGTTCTGGACTAGCCTGGTCCCGTTAAATGAAATATTAATAATTAGAAATAAGAAAGCAGAAAACCAGAAAGAAGTAGTCTCAATAAGAAATCTGCGATATAATGATAAAGAAAAAATACTTGGTCTTAGATGATACCTATCTTTTTCTGCTTTCTCTGATGTACATATAAAAACTCAATCATGCCCATATCTCAATATGATCTTGTCGTTATCGGTTCTGGCCCGGCTGGCTTGATCGCTGCCATTGAAAGTTACCATTCTTCCCATAAGACTATTATTTTGGAAAAAATGCCCAGGGCGGCATTAAAACTTCGAATCTCTGGTAAAGGACGCTGTAATATAACTAATGATGCCGAGTTTGATGATTTTATTTCTCATTTTGGTAATAACGGACGGTTTTTAAAATATTCTTTCCGGGAATTTTTTAATAAAGATTTGATCCTATACTTCGAAAAAATGGGGATCGAATTCAAGTTAGAACGAGGTGGACGTTATTTCCCTCAGAGTGATAAAGCAATTGAAATCGTAAATGCTCTTCTGCAAAAGCTAAGAAGGTTGAATATTCCCGTCCTGACAAACTGTGAGGTAATAAAAATTATTAAGGATCCATTGGGAAATTTCCAAATTATCGTTAATAAGCATAATGATAGTGGAAGTAAGATTAGGAATGAGCAAATTTCTTCAAAAAAGATACTTATTGCAACCGGTGGAAAGTCCTATCCAAAGACCGGTTCAAACGGTCAGGGATATGAATTGGCAAAAGATTTAGGGCATGCCATTACCCCAGTCTATCCGGCTCTGGTTCCCCTAAAAACAAAAGGTGGTCTGGCAAAGAGTTTGCAGGGACTGTCACTAAAAAATGTTAACGTAAATGTTTGGTCTCAGAATAAAAAAATTGATGAAAAATTCGGGGAAATGCTTTTTACAGATTCGGGCTTATCCGGTCCCATCATATTAGCTTTAAGTAAAACGGTTGTAAAATTGATGAAAGAAGGGCAGGGGGTATCAGTTACTATCGATTTAAAACCGGCACTGGATATACAAATGGTTGACCGACGTTTATTACGGGAAATAAATGAACATGGTAGGCAAAACTTTTCCACTTTATTGAAAAAATTATTACCACAAAAAATGATACCGATTTTTTTACAGTTATTGGAAATTTCGGAAGACAGAAAACTCAGTGAGATCTCTTCAGAAAACAGAAAGAGACTAAAATTACTGCTCAAAGAGTTTCCCATGGAAATATGTGGCCATAGCTCTTATGATGAGGCGATCGTAACGACCGGTGGTGTAAGTGTACAGGAGATTAAAGCGAAGACGATGGAATCAAAAATAGTGGGGAATTTATTTTTCGCTGGCGAGGTAATCGATATTGATGCGGACACTGGGGGATATAATCTGCAAGCGGCATTTTCCACCGGGTGGGTCGCCGGCCGTGCAATTAAAGAATCATTTAAATAAACGAGGTTATAATGCATACCAAACATAATGTTTATTGTATATTGTTATTGATTCTCCTTTTGGTCCCCAATTTTTTATCCGCGCAAACAAGTGAAACATTAAGTAGTAAAGATACGTTAGTTGTCCTTTGGACAAGTGGAGATCCTGATGTGGCAGAAAAGGTCTGCTTAATGTATACACATGCAGCACAAAGATCCAAATGGTTTAATCATGTTATTCTGATAGTTTGGGGACCTTCCGCAAAATTGCTCTCTGAGAATAAAGAACTTCAGGAAAAGGTAAAGAACATGATTAAGGATGGTGTCCAGGTTCAGGCATGTGTCGTATGTGCCAATTCATATGATGTCTCTGATGATCTCAAAAATATAGGTATCGAAGTTATTGGAATGGGGAAACCCTTAACCAACTATCTCAAGACAGATTATAGTATTCTCAATTTTTAATTTTATTTTTGTTATTTGTAAGTTAGAAAATCAGGAGAAAATTAGATGAAACTGATAGAAAAAAGTTTTTTTGTTTTAGTGTCTTTCGCCTTATTAAGTGTGGTAAATGCCGATACAAAAAAGATGGAACGTATTTCTATTAATCCATTACCTAAAGGCGTATCGATCCATACGCTGGATAATGGATTACAGGTTTTGCTGATTGAGAATAAAGGTTTACCCATGACCGGGGTGAATGTGGTTGTAAAAACAGGTTCTGCCTACGAAACCTTTTCCTCCAGTGGTATGAGTCATATGCTTGAGCATCTTTTGTTTAATGGGACAACCAGCAGAACTCAGGAAGAGCTATATGATGGTGTGGATCTTATCGGAGGCTATAATAATGCAAATACCGGTCATTTCTATACAAATTATATGATGGTAACCCCAACAACAAATATTAAAAAGGGCATGGATATTCAAGCCGATATGTTATTTAACTCTATATTACCTCAAGAAAAATTTGAAAAGGAAAAAGGAATAGTATTAGAAGAAATTGCCCGCAGTCTGGAAAATAGCGATGAACAAATGGATCGAAATATTAATGCTCTTCTATTTGAGGGGCATGCATTATCATTACCCACTCTTGGTACTTATGCGACTATCGCTTCAATGAACAGAGATGCCGTTTATAACTATTATAAAAACACCTATGTACCCAATAATATGATTATGAGTGTCATCGGCAATTTTTCAACCGATTCTATGTTAGTATGGATACAAAACACGTATGGTACTGCGGTACCAAGAACAGTTCAATTTCCTGAAAGTAAGTTATGGAAAACAGGATTTGATAAAATAAATGTGGTAGAAAATATTGTTGGTAAATCTTTTAACCGCTTTTACAATGGAGAAAAACACGTCTTACAGCTATATTATACGTTACCTCTTCCTTGGCAAAACGCTCATTTCGATTTGATGGATGAGGTTATATCCAAAAACCGGGCACGTATCGCAGAATCTCTAAAAGATAAATATCCAGGACTTGAAACATCTTTAACAACAGAAAATATTCGGACACCCGTTGGAAATTATTTAAAAGTATCCGTGGTTGCAGATAGCCAGAACGATTTTTCCGGTCTTAGTACTGATCTAAACCATCTATTTAAGGATATCAATTTTATACTACCAAAAGAAAGTATTGAGTATCTGGCGACATCTACGAAAACGTCATTTATTAAAAATATCGAAAAACCCCATATGTTTGGCATTTATAATGCCCATCTATTTGCAGAACAAGGTATTGAAAGTGTTCTTAAATCATATAGAAAAGAGTCCTATTCACAGGCTGCGATTGAAACAGCCCAATTTAAAATATCCGGTAATCCGGTAATTATTTTACAATCACCCTTAATATCTGAAGAAAAACAGCAGTATGAGTTAGCCGCAAAACCAGAATGGTTTCTTGATAAACAATCAGGTCTGCGTATTATCGCAGAACAAAATGTCAACAGTAATCTGCTTGCTATCCACTTCCTAATAAAACATAAGGCACAATATGAGGCAATTTTTGGGAAGGATGCTGCAAAGTTGCTCCATGATTGTCTGGGACAACGATTAAACTCTACAGAAAATCAAAAAATCAGTAATCAGTTTGGGCTAACATATAAAGTAAATGATAATCCCTTTTTCCCTATGGATGATATATATCTCGATCCGGATTTCAGTTATATCCGTGTCGAAGGATTAGCTGACGATATTTCAGGAATCATCAATTATTTAAAAAATCAGATAAACAATTTTATCCCTAAGGAAGAAGAATTTCAAAAAGCAATGGCAAAAACGAAACGTTCTATGATGGGAATGGGTAGTAAAAAAAGTTCAAAATTATTTGAAAAATCATATCGCTCCCACATATATGCCGATGAAAAATATGTGGTGAATTCTAAGTCGTTAACCTATGATGCGCTTTTAAAGTTTTCAAAGAATTATTTTCATCCCTCAAATATGATAATTTCTGTGGTATCTCCACAAACGCCCAAAAACATTTTTGACTTATTCCATTGGGAATCAGGCAGATTATTCAGCTGATAATACGGTGGTGGATGAACCTTATATTCGTTCGCTTAAAGTTGGAAGTGAAGAAGTTCGGGAAGAATCTAATGGTGGTGGTGAGCGTTCATTTTTGTTTTGGGGATTTGTAAAAGGAATCGACAAAGAGGATAAACCAGCCCTTCAAGCCCTTGGTTTACTTCTTTCTGATCATATTATATTTGAAATCCGCGAGAAGCAAGGGCGTGCTTACCGGATGAAAGCAGGCGTTGATATTATTGGTGATCATACCTTGTTTTATATAAATCTTGGAACCAGACCAGCCAATATTGATCCTATATTGGAGCAATCTCCCGGTTTTTTTAACCAGGAATTAGTGGAAACATTTAAAGATTTTGATTTACAAAAATCCTTAAATATGTATCTTGGACGTATGATGTTCCGTCGTCTCTCCAGTATTAACAAAGGCTATTATCTTGGTCACTCGGAATATTTCCATCAAAATATCATGTATGATTCGGAATTTTTAGCAAAATTAAAAAATGTTACGCTTTCTGATGTGCAAAAAGTGGCGGATAAATATATGAAGATCACCAATCCGGTGACGGTGATTGTAAGATAAATATTTAATTAGTAAAAAATAAATTCAATATTCAACATGGAATATTCAAGTTTCAGGGACTTTACAAAGTGAATTGCAGATTATAGAAAAACTTAAACTTTGTGATATTTGATATTTACGGAGCATTATCTTTTTGGATCGTACGTAACGAAGAGATTAAAAGGCTGTGTGAGAATATAAAATCAACCACGGACTAACACAGAATAGCATGGATCTATTATTTTTGAGTAGAGAATGGGGTATAATTTTTAATTAATATTTATATCTTCTATATAGATTCCGTGAATCTCCGTGTAATTCCGTGGTTAAATTCTTTTGTACACAGCCTCTTAATCGTGTCGTTACATTTATACCTATATTGATAATATAAGACAAAAAGCCCAATTCCAGATTTCCAATTGTGACGTGAAAACATCAGATATGGTAAGTAAAATAATTTTTTCGAGGTAAAACATGTTCAAACATTATTTCAAATATTTAATCCTATTTGTTTTATTGTCTTCCCTCCACGCAAAAGACCAATATATCCATCACGATCTGACTGTTGAACTAAAGCCAGGAGAAAAGGTTATAAAGGTAACAGATAAAATTGAAATTCCGGCTGATGCACTTGGATCCGATATTTATTTTCTACTCCATTCTAATCTAAAGATAATTGCTTCTTCTCAGGAGATACAGGTTAAACCGGTTGAAAATGATCTGAAAGCAAGTCTTTTTGCTATGAATGAAGATGATTTTGATCCGCCCGAACAAGTGCAATGCAATTTATATAAGATAAGTGGAAATAAAGGTGAGGTAAGCAACGTTCGTCTTGAACTGACTTATGAGGGTGAAGTTCACCACCCGGTCGAACAACTCTCCAAAGAATATGCACGCGGTTTTAGTGAAACGCCTGGAATAATTTCTGATGAGGGTGTATATCTGGCAGGATCTACGTTCTGGTTGCCCTGGTTTAATAATGAATTAGTAACATTTTCCATGACGGTCTCTACGGATCCTGAGTGGCGTGTTGTCAGTCAGGGAAAAAGGGTCACAGAAACCATTCAGGAACAGGAGTATCTGGTCAGGTGGGAATCCCCTGAGCCTATGGATGAAGTTTTTTTAATTGCTGCCCGTTTTCATGAATATCATAAGCAGATAGGCAATGTAAATGTATTGGCCTATTTACGTTCACCTGATATTTCCCTGGCCAACAAGTATTTAGAGACGACGGCACAGTACCTGGATATGTATAATCAATTAATTGGTCAATATCCCTATACAAAATTCGCCTTGATTGAAAATTTTTGGGAGACTGGTTATGGTATGCCTTCATTTACATTGTTGGGACAAAAAGTAATTCGTTTCCCCTTTATTCTGCATTCGTCCTATCCCCACGAACTTTTACATAACTGGTGGGGAAATAGTGTCTTTGTGGACTATAAATCAGGCAACTGGTGTGAAGGATTAACCGCCTATATGGCAGATCAGTTGATCAAAGAGCAGCGTGGACAGGGGGAAGAATACAGACGATCAGCCCTGCAAGCTTATACAGATTATGTTAATGCCGATAATGAATTCCCTCTAAGTAAATTTATCTCCCGCACGGATGCTGCTTCATCATCCATCGGATACAATAAATCAATGATGCTTTTTCATATGCTACGCCGTGAAATTGGGGATGATCTTTTTAAAAAAGCACTCCAAAATTATTATCGCAAGAACAAGTTTAAAAGAGTCGGTTATGACGACATTAAAAAGGCGTTTGAGGAGGCTACGGGTAATAAATACGATAATTATTTTGATCAATGGGTAAGCAGAAGTGGCGCACCTGTCTTAAATCTTTCAAAATCCTCTGTAATTAAAAAAGGTGAAAAGTATCAGTTGTTTTTCACTCTTCAACAGATCCAAAAAGATGATGTTTACCATTTAAATATTCCTATTGCTATCCATTTGGAAAATGAGAAAATGGCAAAAATCGAAAATGTGAAAATGGAGAAGAGAGAGCAATCTTTCACTCTGTCATTTAATAAGCGTCCTTTGGGGATAGAGGTTGATCCTCAATTTGATATATTCAGACGATTGGATCGGAACGAAATCCCGCCCTCCTTATCTCAGGTTTTTGGGGCTGAAAAAATATTGATTGTTTTGCCATCGGATGAGAGTAAAGTAATGATCGAAGCTTATGAAAAATTGGCTGAATCGTGGTCATCATCAGATAAAGGTAAAATAAAAATCACTACAGACGATGCCTTAAAGGAACTACCGTCGGACAGGGCAATCTGGTTATTTGGGATCAATAATAGATTTAAAAACATCATAATTGAAGGTTTATCATCGTATGATATAGATGTGAAATCTGATCAATATCGAATCGGCAAATCAACAGCATATCCTGAAAAAAATAGTATCATTCTTTCAACAAGAAATCCCGGCAATGAGGATCTTGTCCTGGTTTGGTTAAGTTCAGACAAAAGTGAAGCCATGGCAGGGCTAGGGCGGAAACTCCCCCATTATGGAAAATACAGCTATCTGGCATTTGAAGGAGATGAGCCGACTAATATTCTGAAAGGACAATGGCCGGCAGTAAATTCACCATTAAGTGCGATAATATCTTATGATGGACAATCGGATCGGGAACTTGTAAAAGGTAATTTTCCGGTGCGTAATGCTTTAGCCACGCTCGCCCCGGTGTTCTCTGAGAAAAGAATGTCAGATCATGTTAATTTTTTGGCCAGTAAGGACCTACAGGGTAGAGGTCTTGGCAGTAAAGGTCTTGAGGAGGCTGCCAAATATATCGCATCAGAATTTAAGGAGGCCGGTCTGATCACCGGTGGAGAGGGAAACAGCTATTTTCAGACCTGGCAGGAAAAAGCTGGGGAAAAAGGTGAAGAGATTGTTTTAAAAAATGTTATTGGGATTATTCCGGGTAAAAAGAAGGAATGGGAAGGACAATCGGTTGTCATTGCAGCCCATTATGATCATTTGGGCCTGGGTTGGCCGGATGTACGAAAAGGCAATGAAGGTAAAATCCATTATGGCGCTGATGATAATGCCAGTGGGGTTGCGGTGCTGATCGAGTTAGCCCAACTTTTGGGTACAACCATTTCTCCGGACCGGACCATAGTTTTTGTTGCATTCACGGGTGAAGAAAGCGGTTTAATGGGATCAAAATATTATGTTAGAAACATGAAAAATTTTCCAGTAAAAAATATTATGGGAGCAATAAATCTGGATACGGTGGGTCGTTTGGGTAAAAACAAGATTCTGGTGTTGAATAGTGCATCGGCCAGCGAGTGGAAACATATTGCCATGGGTATCGGTTTTGTTACTGGTATTCCTTACGAATTAGTAACCCAAGATCTGGATGCCAGTGACCAGGTCAGTTTTATAAAAGCCGGTGTGCCTGCAATCCAGATTTTTTCCGGTCCTAATCATGACTATCACCGCCCGACAGATACACCTGATAAAATTGATGCGGCCGGAATGGTGAAAGTTGCCACTTTTACCAGAGAGGCTCTGATGTATCTTGCTGAGCGTGAGGAACCTATGAATTTTTCAGGAGCCCTATCGACCGGGAAACATCCTTCTGCGAGTTCAGGGAGTCGCAAGGTAGGAACAGGGGTAATGCCGGACTTTGCTTTTCAGGGGGAGGGGGTGCGCGCTGCGGATGTTTCTGCCGATTCCCCGGCGGCGAAAGCAGGTCTCCAAAAAGGCGATGTGATCATCCGTCTGGGTGAGATGCCAGTCGCGGATCTGAAGTCTTACTCAAACGCCCTTAAAGCCTATAAACCAGGTGATACAACCACAATTGTCTTTATTCATGAGGGGAAGGAAAGAACCACTGATATTACACTTCAAGCACGATAGGGTATAGGAATATATTTATGTTATGGTTTGGTGTAAGCAGGCCTTTCGTTTGTAATGTCAAATTTCGTGAAGATGTAATTAAAATATATTGAAAGTGGGATCCTAGAATCTTATGGTGTATCACTATAACAATGATTTTGATCTCAGAATTTCAATCATTTGTTTAGCATTCTTTATAGCTTGACCATTGGGGTGATTGTTAAAAAAGATATAGGTTTTATAGGTTTTTCTTAGAATATTACTGATATTGGTCATCCACTCTTTTAATTCCTCATCAGCATATTCATAATCATATCGGGCGGAACCCTGGCCGTCCCACCAATCTTTATCATTTCTCCCGTGAAAACGTATATACCCTTGCCTTGTTGTATTTATATCCTGAGATGGCAATAAGCCTTTTAATTGAGGTTGGTCGACATTGACATAACTAATGTCATTATTCTTCAAAAACTCAGGCACCTGGCTTTTTAGCCATGTATTATTTCGAAATTCTACAAATAAAGTTTTATCTCCGACTATCTTTTTTGTTTCAACCAGATATTTTCTACTTTGTTCTGAATTTTTGAATGAATAGGGAAACTGAGCTAGATACCCTTCAAATTTATTAGCCTCAATCAATGGTTTGATGGCGTCAGATAGTTGGATCAATGCTTGTTTGTTTTCCTTACGACGATGAGTCGTTTCCTGATTGGTCTTAACAATAAACAAAAAATCATCAGGTGTACGATCTGCCATTCCGGCAAAGTTTTTTTGAGTGGGGATTCTATAATAAGTTGCATTAATTTCGACACAATTAAAGTGCCGGGCGTAATATTCTAACATCTGATTTGCAGGTAATTCAGATGGATAAAATACAGTCCTCCAGTCCTGATAATAATATCCTGATGTTCCAATTAGAATAGATGTGTTTTTGGGGATGGTATCTTGCATTGGGTAAACTTGTTTAAAGATTGTTATAAAAATACAAAGGGATTAAGCAAGATAAAAGAAGATTTTTGAAATATAAATTGAACCATCTAGATAATTTTGCGAAGAGTAGGAGGATGTAATTCATGTTTTCCCTCAAAACGAATCTTGCGATAATGCATTGCTGCTCTTTCGAGACGATCCTCCTGTTCTTGCAGTACATCGGACCGAACAAATGGATCTTTTGTACCGGTAACGAGAAATACCTGGAGATCTGGGTAATGCGCTTTGATTCGCCAGAGATCCAGTTCAGGAGGAATGATTCCTGCCCATAGGATAAGTTTATCGGCTGGGACTTTTAACTGCTCTAACCAGCGGCATACTGTTGCAACACCCTGTGAAAAACCCAACAAAATGGACTCCGGTTTTTTATCAGGCAAATCTTTTCTAACAATCTCATACAATTTATCTAAATATTGCAGATAATCTGTTATTTCATGTTCTCTTTGTTCACTTGTCATCCAAGATGCACCGACCTTCCCAGATGAACCAGATGGATAGAAACGGGAAAGCCCCTCAGGGGCAACAAAATATCTGGACCCATGAGCAATATATGAAAATTCCTCGATGAAAGATGTGGCGAGTTGTCCATAACCGTGAAACAAGTAAAATATTTGTTTCAGAGCATCTGAGGGTTGTCCAAGAGTTACATAACGCGCACATCTGGATGTTTCTAAGAATTTTTCCTGCATAATACTTTATCCGATATCTAAAACACTTTATTCTAATAATCGTCATTCCTGTGAAATTATTTACAGAAAATTGTAATTTATCAAACTCTAAAATGAAGGTGTCTTACCATATTGTATTTTTCACTGCACACTTCTATATTGAGTTATAGATCAAGGAATGGTCTTTTTATTACATTTTATTGTTCAAAATATGTATAGAACAGGGAAACGTGTTCGATTCAGAATGAGGTTAGATGCCAAAAGTAAAAAACAAATTTATAAATAATTATTATGGATTTATCCTGGGACTATTAGTTTTTTTTAGCCTGATTTTTATCATTCCGGATACAATAATGCCAATATCTGCAAAGAGGATGGCAGCGACGGCATTGCTGATGGCTGTGTGGTGGATAACAGAAGCCGTTCCAATTCCTATAACCGCGCTTTTACCGATTATTTTATATCCCATCTTAAAAATTATGCCTACTTCGACAGCCACTCTTAATTATGGGCATCATCTCATATTTCTTTTTCTGGGTGGGTTTATAATTGCTCTGACAATCGAACGTTGGAAATTGCATAAGCGAATTGCGTTAAATATTATAAATGTCATCGGGACAAATAAACGATTGATCATATTGGGATTTATGATTGCCACAGCCTTTCTTTCCATGTGGATCTCGAACACGGCGACAACAATGATGATGGTTCCAATTGGATTAGCTGTCATATCTCAGTTAGGCGGTTCAATAGGTCGGGAAAGATTTGAAAAAGGGGAAAATAATTTTGCACTGGCGCTTATGCTTGCTATTGCTTACGCAGCAAGTATCGGAGGTATTGCCACAATTATTGGTACACCCCCAAATGTTGTTTTCGTGGGTATACTAGAATCAAATTTTCCATTGGCTCCACAAATTAGTTTTATCCAGTGGATGCTATTCGCTCTACCTTTTTCAGTTATATTTTTACCTCTTGCCTGGATTTATCTTGTATATATTGCCGTACCTGTTGGAAAAGATGACAACTCATTCAAATCAGATGTAATGGACAGAGAACTAATATCTCTCGGACCCATGACAAAAGCAGAAAAACTTACACTTGCTGTTTTTGTGACGACAGGTTTGTTATGGCTTCTTCGTTCGGATCTGGATCTTGGATCGTTTAAAATAATAGGATGGGCCAGTCTGTTTGGTTTAAAGGGATATGTTCATGATAGTACCGTGGCCATATTTATGGCTATACTTACTTTTATTCTTCCCTCTGGCCAAAAGAAGGACGGCAAAATTGAGATGCTTATGAACTGGAATTGGGCTCGAAGAGTTCCTTGGGGAATATTACTTCTTTTTGGTGGTGGATTTGCTTTGGCAAACGGATTCCAGGAGTCAGGTTTGACGCAATGGTTGGGTGAACAATTAAAAGCCTTTCATTTTCTACCTTTGGTAGTGATGATATTAATTGTTAGCGCAATGGCTACTTTTACCACAGAATTTGCATCCAATACAGCCATGGCGTCAACCTTGCTTCCAATTTTAGCCGGACTGTCAATGGCTCTGGAAATAAATCCAATGATTTTGATGATCCCTGCTACCATATCCTGTTCAACGGCATTCATGTTACCAGTCGCGACACCACCGAACGCGATAGTTTTTGGTAGTGGCTATATCCGTATAAAAAGCATGGTTAAAATTGGATTAATTATGAATTTGTTAGGACTTTTATTAATTTTATTAGTAGCCTATTTCCTCGCAGAACCCGTGTTTGGATTTAGTTGGGATCAAGTCCCAGCCTGGGTTAAATAAAATCTTAATTTGCTTCGCCAAATGCTTTTGCATAGAATGCTTGGCCATCTTTGACAACCAAAATAGTCCCGGAGAATTGACCAAGTTGAATATATTGTTCAACCATAGCATCAATTTTGTCATTTAGAGCTTGTGCAGATAATGATGTGAAAAAGGTTACGATAGTTAAAAGAAGTATAGCGATGGTTAAATTCTGTCTTTCCATTATACATTCCCCATTTTTAAAAAATTTGGCTAAAATATCAGTCCTGATCCTTTATCGTTTTAAGCATTTGCATAGCATTAGAATTGTCTGGATTGAACTCAAGCGATTTGCGGTAATTTTCAATTGCCAGAGCCTTATTACCACTTTTCATATATGCTTCACCCAGGCTATCATATACATTCGAAGAGCGAGGGTAGGCCTCAACATTTAATTTGAAAATCGTAACAGCTTCAGCGATTCTTTTTTGATTTAATAATTTGTATCCAAGTGTATTAAAAGAAGCTTCATCAAAATAATAGGTAGAACTTGGGCTCTTTTTAAGCTCATAATATTGTTTTATGGCTGCATGTATTCCTTTTTGTTCAATCGTAATTTCAAGCAAATCGCTGGCAAAATTTTGTAGTTGTGCCCAAAATAATTGAACATTACGTCGGTGTTCTGTCATCACATTATCTGACCCGCTTATCTCCCAGGTATCCCAGTCCTTTAAATATGAAAATGTTTTATCAATGGACAGGTAGTCCTGGATTATTGATAAATCCAAGTTGCGTGCATTTAGAAGATTTATCTTCTGCCATAGTTCGCGGATATAGTTTCGTCTTTGAATTAACCATTGTTTGGTTTTTACCTGAATTGGTCCACAAACAATTTTCTCAATATCCCTTTTTTCACTTAATAATTTATCCATTACCTCTAACCATCGGGGAATTTCAAGCTTGTTACGGGAAGAATTAGATGTGGGAATTAAATGTTGATCAGTAAACAGAAAACCAGTAAAAAGCATTTTTTCCTTTGGTACGTAGGTAATAAGTCCTCCTTCAAAACAGGCTTTTCCAAAGGAATATATCTCGACGGTCTGGTCACCAAGATCAAGTAACAATGAATCCTCGAGGATGATAGTTGGTAATCGGAGATCATAATCGTTTGAAAGATCATTGGCGACCTGCAGACAATAATTATACCAGCTGCGTTCATTTTTTTCGTTTTCTGAACCGGGACTATATTTATCTAATCTCTCTTTTGATAAACCAGCCTTCCATTGCCACATTTCAATTAGGGGCAGCATTTCTTGGTTGAGATGGGTCTTTGCATTCTGCAAATTATTATATACAATTTCATGAGCAACCACCTCGGCCTCAGGATAGATGGCATTACCGCCAACACAATCCAACCGACCCCGATCGTTAATGATAAACAGAAAATCTTTTCGATTTAATTGTTCTTCGATAATCGCCCGATAACAGGTAGCTATTTCCCTTCCCCAAAGTGAATTAATTACAACAAGTCCCTTATCTGCGGCAATTATTATCTGGGGTCCAGAACCATATTCTGTGCTAATAGTCATCACGTTATCACTTAAAAATTGCTTTTTGAGGATGAGATCATCCGTATTCGATACACAGGGAATTATAGAAATCATCAGAGTCAAAAAAATTACATATTTAAATACATTCATATTTCTCCCCTAATATTTTCAGATTATCACATTTTAAAGACAAGAATAACCCCATTTTCTTCTGTATAGAATACAAAGGGGTAAGAAACAAAGAGTAATCTTCTGTGAAATATTCGCATTGATATATGTGATCCTGGACCAATAAGATCATTGAGGTCAAATTTATGTACGAATATTAAATGGGAGTGTTGCAAATTTTCGTGAAGGGTGATTAAACGCTAGTGTTTTTGTAGAGTAGTGGGTAAAATAGTTACGGAAATCAAGAATTGAGATTACCAGGACCAGATCATATTTCTATTTCTTTGTAGGTTCTCATTCTTAGATAATGATCAGCTAAAGTTATGGCGACCATCGCTTCTGCAATGGGAATAAATCTGGGTAAAAGACAGGGGTCGTGACGACCTTGTACGGCGATTGTAGTTTGTTTGCCTGATTTAGAGATCGTGGATTGCTTTTTTTGAATAGAACTTGTCGGTTTCACGGCACAACGAATAATAATGGGCATACCACTGGATATACCACCCAGTATGCCGCCATGATTATTTGTCATTGTTACAATTTTTTCACCTCTCTTGCTAAAAACATCGTTGGCTTCACTACCATGAGTGGTTGCGGCATCAAATCCTAATCCAAACTCAACACCCATTACGGCAGGAAGACTAAACATTGATTTTCCGAGGTCGGCTTTCAGCTTGTCAAAAACGGGTTCTCCAAGGCCAGGAGGAACATTTGTGGCAATTATTTCGGCAATACCACCAACAGAATCACCCTCCTTTCTGACCGATTCAATTAAACGAATCATTTTTTTTGCTGCTACAGGATCAGGACATCGGACAGGATTAGACTCAACATCATTTATATTTACATTAGATGGATTTGGGATAGAGGCGAAAATCTTTCCTACCTGTTTAACATAACCAACAATGCTGATCTTTTGCCCATAAAAGGTAAGAACCTTTTTCGCAATACTACCGGCAGCAACACGAGCGACTGTTTCTCGCGCACTAGACCGGCCACCACCGCGGTGATCACGTCGGCCATATTTTTGGTCATATGTATAATCGGCATGGCCAGGACGATATTTCTCACTGATATTGTTATAATCTTGACTATGTTGATCGCGATTTGGAATGAGAATAGTGAGAGGAACACCCGTCGTTTCACCTTCAAATACCCCTGAAAGTATTTCCGCTGAGTCTGTTTCGTTCCGAGGTGTCGTAATAGCAGACTGACCGGGTCTTCGTCTTTCAAGATCGGGCTGGATATCTGAGATATCCAGGGGTATGCCGGCAGGAACCCCGTCAATGATTACAACATTGGCCGGACCGTGACTCTCTCCGGCGGTTGTAATTCTAAATAACTGTCCAAATGAATTTCCGGCCATAACTATCACTCTCTTAAATAATATAAGTTCAAATATCTGTTTCGATTATTTCACACAAAGACACCAAGTATCTGAGAAGTATAAGATAAAAGAAAAAAGACAAAAGAAAAAATTTTTAAATCAACATTGTTTACCCGAACCAGATAAATTATTTCCTTTTTTATTATCTAAAAACATTGGTTCTCAGTGTCTTTGTTATTTTGAGTTTTTCTAGAGAAGAATATATTCAGTGAGCGCAGAATTCAAATATACTATTAAATAAATATCCAGCTGGATTAAATAAAATGAATCCAGCAAATATAGATATTTTAAGAAATTTATTTAGCACTTCTTTGTAAAAAAAACAGGGTGTGGTCATCAATGCGCAGATTATCTGTATAAAAAGAATTAAGATCATCATTGCACATCATTATTAACTCTTCTGCACTAAGGCCTCTGGAACCATTGAGAAGGTTTTTGAATCTTTTTTCGCCATATTCTACGAATTCACTTTCGAGATTCTCTGAATCGGACGGATGAGCCGCTTCTACAACACCATCTGTATAAAAAACGATGAGATCTCCAGGATTTAAGGGAACCTTTTTTAACTCAGTTTTCTGTTTAAATGTAGTTTCAGATTTGGTTAATCCCAATCCCATGCCCCTTGATTGGATATCCTCCAACTCATTCTGCTCGTCTCCAGGAATCAGGATGGGCAAGGTATGACCGGCTCGAACAAAATCCACTTCCTTTTTTTTCAGATCAAGGATACCAATAATGGCCGTAATAAATATTTGTCTGTCAACAATTTGGGTCGAAAAATATTTGTTCATCCGGATAGCAATTTCATCCGGTTTGAAGGTAAACTGTCGTGAATATCGTAAAAGACTGATATACTGGGCCATATAAAAGGCGGCCGATGAACCTTTACCAGAAACATCACCAATGGTAAAAAGATATTTATCTTTACCTGCAGGAACAATATCATAAAAATCACCACCAATCTCATTTGCGGATTTAATTGAGGCTGCAATATTGAAACCACTGACTTCTGGTAACTTAACCGGCAAAAGACTTAGCTGTACTTGCTGGGCAATTTTTAATTCATGATTTAGTCGGTCCTTTTCTCTCGCATCAGCAATCGTATGTTTTAGCTTACTACTCATCTCATTAAAATGACCGGCTAATTCGACAAATTCATCTTCACCCTCCATCTGAAACTTATAGTCCAAGTTTCCGCGTGCAATCTGCTGAATTCCTTCCCGTAACTGGGAAAATTTTTGTATAATTATCTTATTAATCTGTGCTCCAAACTTTCCAACTTGCCCAATAACCAATGAATTAAAGAGTAAAAACAGTACAAGTAAACTTAAGAAGGCTTTGCCAATTATTGATGGACTGGAAATAGATTGAAGGTTCAGATAGGTATCAAAACCAAAGTAAATCTGATTTGAGGAAGAAGCATTGCTTACGGGAATAAACATACGACCGAGAACAAATTTCTGGTTACCAAATATATCCTCACGCCCACCAATAATAATTTTGACATCATTTGAATCAGCGGGACTCCTGTTAGATAACACAGACCAGGAATCATTAAGTGAGAGAATACCGAATGGATATATCTTAGTAATCTGGCCTTCTTGAAAAAACGGCAAATCAAATACAAATCGTTGCCATTCTCTTGGGGAAAATGGGTACAATATCAATCCTGATCCGGCAAGAAATGACATATCATTTGTTAATTGGGATACAAAAGCGGTGTCCAGTTTGACAAGACGGAGAAAATCCCTGTTATTTTCTTTAGATTTAATAAATAGATAATAATCTTCCTGATTAAAATCCCGTTTGGCTTGTTTATGTGTTTTTATCAGACGAATAATCCCATGGGGTTGTTCATTAACAAACATAGATATTGGCAAATATCCGTCTACCTCTATGGAAGATGATTTTGTTTCAATTGGTATTTTATAATAAGTTAATGATGATGGTATTCGATCATCCTGAATTTGAAAAATCAGTCGATCGAATGACTCACGTATGTTCTCTGCCTGCCAACTTGAGATCAAAGCAAAAAATATATAACAGAGAAAGATGAATTGTATCAGTTGAGGAATTGTTGATTGAAAAAGACCGGCAATCCACAATTTTCTTGAAAGGGTAGCATGGTTGTAGATAATAACAATCGGGATTTTGATGATTACTGCCAATAAGTACATTTTTAACACTAAATGAATATAAAATGGTAACCCAAACCAGGTTATCTTCTGTTCCACATTTATAAAATTGATAGATTGTATTCCTGAAGGATCCTGGTAAAAGAAAAAGATGGCTACAAGAACCCAGAAGTAACCAATTAATTCACGTTTGTTCAGGTTTTCAAGCCAGCGTGTTTTGTTCAATAATGCCAGAAGCAGGAAAAATTGAAAAATATATAGAACATATTCATATTCAAAGAAAACAATCTGATAACCTATATATCCGATTAAAGCGAAGGCAATCAAAGATTTCTGTTTAATTCTGCTTTCCTGGGAAGATACCGACCTGCTACTTTTATCATGCAGATTTTCACCAATCCCTTTTGCAAGACTTGCATTACTGACTAATATGATTCCTATAAAAAGAGTCTGGAGAGCAAGCAATAATATTGAGAAAAATCCCAATGATATTTCAGTGGGTATATCTTTTAATGTGGCGCTTAATAGTAGATTTTGGATAGAAGATAAAATGATGGTTAAAAGAAGGAGAAGTCCAATCGGCGGTTTAATGTGACCTACAATGGTTCTATTCAACTGGTACCAAAAAAATATATGAAAGACAACCCAAACCTGCATCCATTTTAAATTTCCAAACTCAATAGATGCGATAATAAAATAAAAGGTTAAAAGCCATCCTATTATATGAAAGAGAAAACGGCTGGTATTAATCTTGGAAAGGTCAATATCTTGCCACCATTGCAGATATCTTTTTTGAGTATCCGAAAATATCATCAATTAAAGTCCTCTGAAATTTCCTCTTTACCCGACGTATTGTTCTAATATACGCGAAATTTGAATAATGTTGTATTGGGTACTTAACTTTTTTCTACCCAACAGGATTAATGACAAAATACTGACAGTGATGGATGATATTTGTCCCATACTATATTAGAGACGTATCTACACTATAATGTTGCAGGCTTTTCTGTGGTTTCCATTCAAAAATATACATTTAATGGACTGATTTATAACGATTAGTCGTTATATAACCTAATGATTTCAAAGTAGTGGTTATCGGGGTAATAACTTTATTTTATGGGGTAGCATATGGCAGAGATTATTCATCAACTTGTAATAAGAGCATCTTCAGATAAGGTCTTCCATGCTATAGCCAAACAAAAAGGCCTGTCTTGTTGGTGGATAGAGGATGTCGTTGCTGAAAATCTTGAAGGTGCTTTTGCTGAATTTAGATTTGGTGAAGCATATTTTATAAAAATGAAAATATGCAAGCTGGAAAAAAACAGAAAAGTATTCTGGGAATGTGTGGAGGGTGATGATGAGTGGATGGGTACCCGGATACAATTTGATTTGGAAGAACAGGGAGAAAAAACCCTGTTAAAATTCAATCATTCAGACTGGAAGGAAATGACGGATTTTTTTGCACATTGCAATTTTAACTGGGGGTGGTATTTAGCCAGTCTGAAAGAATATTGTGAAACTGGTAAAGGTAAACCTTTTAGCACAAATTCGTGATCAGGGATTAGAGAACAATTGTCTCATAATGGGTTGATCAACAACATCCGCCACCATCGTAGAAGTAAGTAGATGGTGAAATAAAGATCTTTTCATCATTGAATGAATCCAACTCTGCAGCCGTTTTATCACAAATTGATAAAGGTTGATTCTGAAATAATATATGGCCTTTTCCATCATCAAAATAGTCGTCATTACCAAAATAGATGGCAGATTTTCCTGTAAAAACACAGGGTCCGTCTTCGGGTAGCGGGTCATTAATAGCACAAACTTCCACACTTTCAATATAAATGAGATCAGGTATCTCAAATTCCTGGGGTGAAAGAATCCGATATGGCCTTTTAGCCCTGATCTCGATAGTTCCAAATCCGGTATCCGTTAATAATTTGATATATTCATTTAGAGGCAAGGCACCACTAAGACAAAGAGCCCGTAATTGTTCATCGTTGGCCAAATGCTCTGGTATGGGAATTTCTGAAATGGGATCTGAGATGACGAGAAGACCACCGGGTTTAAGAACACGATACATCTCTTTGAGGGCATTTTTTAACTCATTTTCTTTAAATATATTAAATAGACAATTTTGGGCAGCTGATATCGATGGAATTATCTTCAATCGGGAGATCTAATGCATTCCCCAATTTTAAATCAATGAAATTCCCATGGAACCAGGGATTCATAATTTCTGCCTGAGATAAGTTCTCTTTCGCAACGTGAAGCATCTCGTCAATAATATCTATACCGATTACGCTTCCAGCTTTCCTGCTAAAATAGGCGAATTGTAATAATTCCATACCGCCACCAACACCAACATAAAGAATAGTTGGATTATTTACCAAATCACGTGGATGAACAGTGGTTCCACAACCATAGTTCATTTCCAACATAATTTTGGGAATAGACAATTCTGGTAGTTGCCAAATGGGAGTAGTTGAACAACAGAGTCCTTTTACAGGGTTTTCAGCAGCATTCTTGTATACATCTATGGTTGTATCTAAATAGCTCGTATCACTCATATTTATCCTCTAAATGGAATCAGGTTTAAATCAATTTTATGGCATTCTAAAGATAGGATGGGATGGGAAGAAAAATTGTAGGATGGGTGACAATTCGTGCAAATTAGGTTATCAAACAAATACAGTCACAGCAAAGAAAGATATCCGGTATGAAAGCAACCCGGTCAACAATTTGGATTCTGATCACCTATTAAATTAGTACTGCTTGTTCGAATAGACGGAAATATCTAGTTTCTCTCCCGGATCTATCACCTTTTTGTTCAATTGTAACTCGAAATGCAAATGAGGGGCAGTCGAGAGACCGGTGTTTCCGACCAAGCCTATAATCTCACCTATTTTAACGACCTGCTTTTTTGAAACCATTATTTTGAGAAGGTGTGAATATAGGGTTGTGTAACCCTGAGAGTGATTGATGACAATCCGATTACCATAACCTTTAACAGAATCAGCCTCAACGACTGTACCACTTTGGCAGGCGTATATTTTTGTACCCTGGGGTGCAGCAATATCCCATCCCTTATGAAAAACGGCTTTTTTTGTAAAAGGATTAATCATTTCCTCAAAACCCACCGTAAGACGACCTGAATGTAAGGGAGGATGGAAGACACTTATTGTATTATTTATGGACGGAACTTCAAGAGCTGTGCCGGGAACATGAAAGATGGTAAGGAGAAGTATCAACACAGGAATAATGAATAAGATTTTAAACAATGATTTATTTTTCGATCGTGCTTTATTGAGCATATTAATTCTCCTTTTGATTTGAGAATGAGAAAAAGTGTTTACCATAGAGAAGGCCCTTAATCCCACTGATTGTTTAATGATAAGATACTGATAGGCGATAGAATTATGACCACCATTAATCACAGCACGATCTGCGATAAATTCATGTGTTTCCTTCATTGATCTTGCCATTAACCAGATAATTGGATTAAACCAGTGAATTGCCTTCATCAATTCAAAAAAAAGAAGATCGAAGGTATGTCTTTCATTTATATGAACTTTTTCGTGGATAATGATCTGGTGCAGATCTAAAGGACGAAATTTTTCTTTGTCGATATAAATGGTCTTGAAAAATGAGAACGGTGAAAGATTCCCCGTTGTTTTAACGATATTGATACCGTTCAGGTACTCTGAAGTATAATTTTCTCCAACCCGGGAGATCTGATACAAATGAAACAAGAAGAGTAAAAGATAGACAAAGACGCCGAGAAGATAAATAATCCCTAGGACTGTCCCAAAATGATCGGTTCCGGAATAAATTGGTGTAGACCCAGATTGATGGTATACCAGATTATAGGAATTTTCAGGGATCTCAGACAAAAGTCGGTCCAAAGATAAATGATGAATTTGATCTTCATTTAGGTCAAAGGGCAGAGGGAGACTTATATGTGGTAATATGAAAGAGAGTAGCGCTGAAAGGATCAGAAAAGCCCGGTTAAAAACCAAAAATGTTTCCCGGCGGAATAGAAGAATATAGACCAGATATAATAAACTAAGTGAAAGAGTTGTCTTTAAAATGTAGATGAGTAAGTTATCCATTTTTGTCGGACTCGTGTTTTTTTATCATATCAATGAGTTGTTGTAACTCCTCCACATCCACTTCCTCTTCTTTTGCAAAAAATGATACCATCTGTTGAAAAGAACCTTCAAAATAGTTTTTTAGTGCATCCTTAAGATAAAATTTTTTGTACATATCCCTACTAATGATGGGAAAGTATTCATGGGTATGTCCATAGACTTTATGAGAAACAAAACCCTTTTTCTCGAGAATTCTTACAACGGATGAAATTGTGTTGTATGGGGGATTTGGTGTAGGAAAGCGTTCAATTATGTCCTTAACAAAGGCCTTTTCCATATCCCATAATATTTGCATCACCTGTTCTTCTGAAGCGGTTAATTTTTTCATGACTGAAATATACAACGTACGAATACGTTTGTCAACTGTAAAATACGTTAAACAACTAAGTGTTAAGTTTTTCCCTAAAATAAGTGGATTAATTATGTATGTACTTTCATAATACTGATTTAAAATGGGGTAGTGTCAAAAGTTCTATGGAAAAATGAAAAATAGGATCGTAAGATGAAACCATCCCGTGTCAGCTTGGCTCCGCCAGCCTTTACGGGACAGGCAGAACCCTCAGAGGAATACTCTGAGAACTCTTAAAGAATATCCCTTTAAAGATATTACTGAGAAAATAATATCCTGTGTCCCGATTTATCGGGAAAATTCATTCTTTACTTGGTCCGGGTCTTTTAGAAAATTTATATGAAGAGGCCATGGAGCATGAACTTAAGTCTCGAGGTATTGAATATAAAAGACAGAAAGAACTTGAGATAAAATACAAGGGTAATCCTATTGGGAATTATAGATTAGATTATTTGATAGAAAACAAGGTGATTGTTGAATTAAAATGTGTTGAAGCATTAAAGGGGTATTCATATTGCTTAAGTGTTGACTTATCTGAAAGCAGAGAATCTAAGAGTTGGACTATTGATTAATTTCAATGTAGACAAATTAAAAGATGGAATAAGAAGAGTCATATTATAAGAGATCACAGAGGGGAGATAATGATAAACAGTATTAACATAAATAAAATTAATAATTTACTCAGTGTGCTCTGTGGTTATTTTTTACACTACCTAAAATGGAGGAAGGAGATTGTAAATGGATTATTTATAGCCGTATCTTAATAATAGATTTATAAAGGTCTTCTCTTGACGAATATCACGAAATAGATTGGATGTTTTGATAAAGAATATGCCCGCCTGGGCTTTTAGCGCTTCCTCTAGATGATGATAAATTTTTTGGGTATCCCTCAGGCCAACGTAAATAATAAAATTATCCATATGAAGCATTACATCCGGCTCTAATTCTGCTCTTTTTTTAAGTTTTTGGAGACATTCTTCAGCTTTTGATATATTGCCGGCCTTTGCATATGCATGTCCTAAACCTGTTACACCTTTTAACGGATGTCCAGTGAGAGAGTGATATAATTGAAAAGTTTCTATAGCTTTGTTAATCTCTCCGGTCATTACATATACCCAGCCTTTATTTTCAATGGCGGGTCTAAATGAGGGATCCAGGTCAAGGGTTAGATCGAGGCGAGCCAATGCCTGGTCATATTTCTCCATCCAGGTTAGTATCTCTGCAAAATGTTGATTCATTACGAGCGAAAGGGGATCAAGTTCACAGGCCTTGACAATAGATTCAAGGGCCAGGTCAGGTTTATTGGCAGCCCAGAAATAGATAGAGTTGGCGTGATATATATCAGCAGAGCCTGAATTTATTTTAAGTGCTTCTTCCATGTCTTTCCTGGCGCCATCAATATCCCAGTCATAAAATAATTTTGTTAATGCCAGAGTTACATGAGATTCAGCAAGACCTTTATCCAGTTTCAAAGCTTTTAGAGCCATTTCCCGGCCAATTGGAAAAGCCTGTTTTGGAGACATTTGTCCCATTGCTCCGAGCATGGTATAACAAAATGATAATCCTGAATAGGGAAGGGAAAAGTTCTTTTGAGAATTAATGGATTGTTCAAAATAGTCGATTGCTTTTTTTACACCTTGGGGTGTCCATTTATATAAGTGATACTTTCCTCGGAGATAGAGGTTATAGGCATCCAGATTATCGGTAGGTGCAATTACCAAATTCTCTTGTACATCCTCCGGAGCAAGTTTTAAACGGAGTTGATTTGTAATTTTCCGGGAAATTTCATCCTGAACGTCAAATATATCCTCAAGTTTTCGATCGTATGTTTCTGACCACAAATGAAATCCATCGATGGCATTAATAAGCTGAGCAGTAATTCGAACCTTCTCTCCTGCCTTTCGGACGCTTCCCTCTAAAATATTTGTGACAGATAATGTGTCCGCCATTTCCCTCAAATCGATGTTTTTGTTTTTAAAAGCAAAGGAAGAAGTACGTGAGGTAACTTGAAGACCTTCGACCTTAACCAAAGCATTGAGGATTTCCTCAGTAATACCATCACTAAAATATTCATTTTCAGGATCGTTACTCATATTTACAAAAGGAAGAACGGCAATACTTTGCGTTGCAGGTTTGCCTTTACCCTTTAAATCTCCGGGATGGGGAATGGTCCAACCCTTATCAATGATGGCGTATAATGGTATTGACTGCTCAACATTTTTAAGATTGTAAGTCCCCATTGAAGAAACGGTATACTGTGGGTGATTTTTTAGCTCGTCATAGACTTTCCCGGTAATAAGGACCGATCCTGGTATTGCCATTGACTCAACACGTGAGGCGATATTCACGCCACTTCCATAAATCCCTTCCTCATCGTGTACAATATCACCGCTATGGATACCGATTCGTAAAGGAATCTTAGGTTCCATATTTAAACTGTTTTGTATAAGGATGGCACTATTTACAGCGTCTAATACAGAATTGAAAATCGAGAGTGTACCATCTCCGTAGTATTGTAAAATTGAACCGTGGTATTTTTCGATAGCATTGGTCAATACTGTTCTGTGTTTATCGCGATTTATTTTTGCCTGGTGCTCATTTTCCTGCATCAAAGCAGTGTAACCCACCATGTCAGTGAACATGATTGCAGCCAGTCTTCTTGTCCCTTTATGCTCCATAATATCTTCTTTTTAATGGTTAAGAATTCAACGCGTCCGTGAGATAACTGATTAATGGCTTTGCAGCAAAATAATATTCCATTAACTTGTTGCTAAGATCTGGTTGTGTTATGTATTTATTTTCCAGTTCTGCCATTATATAGAAATCTTTATTAGCCACGAGTGGTTGTTGATCAAAAAAATCTTTGTATTCAGATGGGAGGCGTTTATTCTTTTCACCTAATATCTCATTAAAATGGTCCTGAAAAGTTTTTTCAGTTATAACTTTTTCAAACATAGACAAATCATTACAAATGTACGCTCTAACCTGATCAAGACGACCCTTCTGAAGTTGGTGGACACCACTATAAATGCGGATACCACTACTACCCAATTGGAAATAAAAGCCGGGAAAATCTCTTGCCTTCCGACCTTCCGTAGATATTAATGCTGCCATATGGGTCTTATAGGGTGTTTTATCTTTGGCAAAACGAATATCTCTATTTATCCGAAAGATAGCTTCTGAAGGTCTGATCAGTATATCAGAATTATCTTTATGGATTCGTACGATCATTTCTTCCACAAAAGCATTAAAAGGCTCTTTCGCGGATTTTTCATAGCGTTTACGATTCTGATCAAACCAGGATTTATTATTATTATCTGATAAATCTTCGAAAAAGGCTATAAAATCGGATGTAAAATAGCTCATCTTATTCTCCTACCCTTTTGATTTTAGGCCTACGCTAAAAATTCCCTTACATTTGTTACTATTAAAAGAGATAATTGGACAATTTATTTCCACTCTGGAATTATAGATTAAGAATATGCAGCTTTATTGAGATAAATGAATTTAGTAAATTAATACTCCTATTTGGAATTATTCAATAATATTTTGAGGATAGACCGTGTGAATGACTCAAACATGTCCGGTGAAAAATCCCGGGAACAACTACCCGATCGTTTTAAATGGAATCTCTCTGATTTATATGAATCTATTGAAGATTGGAAGGAAAAGAAGGAGAAAATATCTGAAGAGATAAAAAAATTACCTTTCATTCGCGATAATTTTGTTTCCTCCGGTTTGAAACTCTATGAGGGATTGAGTTTTTATTCAACTCTTGAGAAAGAATTTATGCGGCTCTATGCTTATGCCTCGATGTTGTCAGATCAGGATACCAAAGAATCCAACCCCATGTCAATGAAACAGGAAATGATCCCTCTTCAGACACAACTCAAATCATTATCATCCTTTATTGAGCCTGAAGTTTTGACTCTTTCCAATGACGATATAGATAAATTTTATAGTGAAACGCCGCAACTTAAAATATATAAGCAATACATTTCCGATATCCTGAGGCGAAAAAATCACACCTTAAATGAGTCAGAGGAAGAATTAATTGCCCAGGCTGGGTTGATGGCGGGCACATCTCATGAAATTTACAATATTTTTACTAATGCTGATCTACCCTATCCTGAAGTTGAACTTTCTGACGGTAAAAAAATTCATCTTGATCCAACAAATTATTCATTATATCGGGAGAGCAAGAACCGTGATGATAGAAAAATAGTATTTTATAGTTTTTTTGAAACGTTAGAGAATTTTCAACGTAGTTTTGGTACACAGCTATATGGCGAGTTGAAAAAGAATCTTTTTTATAAGAACGTACGTAAGTATGAAAGCGCACTTGAAGCCTCTCTTGATCCAAATAATATTCCGACAGAGGTTTATAAAAAACTAATTGATAATGTGAATCGCAATCTTTCAACCTTACACCGCTATCTGAAATTACGAAAAAAGATGCTTGGGGTAGTTGATCTTCAGTTTATTGATGCCTATCCATCGCTAACCAAGGATGTCGATTTAACTTATAAATATGAAGAGGCAAGGGAAGTGGTTATCGATTCACTCTCCATGTTGGGTGAAGAATATGGGAGAGCTTTAAAAAGAGCCTTTGATGACCGTTGGATTGATATCTATCCAAACAAAGGTAAAAGATCAGGCGCATATATGGATGGCATTGCTTATGATTGTCACCCCTATATTCTGTTGAACTACAAAGGCAGGTATAATGATGTAAGCACCCTGACCCATGAGTTAGGTCATGCGATGCATAGTTATTTTTCAAACAAAACACAGAGTCTATGTTAATTCGCATTATCCCATATTCCTGGCTGAAGTTGCATCTACGGTCAATGAAGCATTATTAATGGACTATATGTTAAAACGAATCGAGAATAAGGAAGAACGGTTGGCTCTATTAGGTAATGCGCTTGATGGATTTAGAGGTACATTATTTCGCCAAACTCAGTTTGCAGAATATGAGTTAAAAATTCATGAAATAGTCGAGAAAGGTGAAGCCTTAACCGGGGAGAAATTTACCGAATTATATATAGAGATTTTTAAAAAGTACTATGGCCACGATGATGGTGTTATGGAGGTTGAGGACATCTTTGGAGTGGAATGGGCCTATATCCCACATTTCTATTATAATTTTTATGTTTATCAATATGCTACATCATTTACTGCATCGCAAGCTATTGCAGCTAAGTTTCTCAATGGAGAACCAGGGATTGTAGATAAGTACATGACCTTTCTCTCAAGTGGATGCTCCAAATATGCAATCCCGACATTACAGAGTGTCGGGATTGATATGACCGGTAATGAACCTTTTGATTTGACTGTAGAGCGAATGAATTATGTTATGGATGAAATTGAAGACCTGACAAACGAGGGATAACTGAAAAGAAATCTGTATTAAAATTCAAATAAATCAGAAGTCTTTAAATGACATTTTAATTTTTAGGAGGATATGCTATGCAAGGTTTGTATGAGAAGTTAAATTTAATTTTTGTGCTAGCTATGATCATGCTGCTCGCATGTGGTTCATTAATCCCAAGTTATGCTGGGGAAAATGATGGTAACCGGGCTAATGTTGAAGAGAAGTATAAGTGGAATTTAAAGGACCTCTATCCTTCACTTGATGGTTGGAAAAATGAAAAAGAGAAAATTGGGGCGAGATTTTCTGAAATAAGCAAATATAAAGGAACTCTGGGGCAGTCAGCAAGCCAATTGAAGGAAGCACTTGAGACTTATTATGAAATTAACAAAGAATTTGTCAAAGTATATGTATATGCTTCAATGTTGTCAGATCAGGACACACGGGAATCTGATCCTATGGCAATGAAGCAGGAAGTGAGGCAGCTGATCTACCGAACTATCCAAGATTTCTTCCTATATCGATCCTGAAATTCTTACAATTCCAGAGGAAAAAATCGAACAGTTTTTTAAAGAAGAACCGGGTCTTCAGTCATTTCGTCAGGTAATTGATAATATTCAGCGTACCCGGAAGCATACATTGACGGAAGAACAGGAAGGGATTATTGCAGAGGCTGGAAGAATGTCAGGCACAGCATCAGAAACCTATTCAATCCTGAGCAACGCTGATTTACCCTATCCAACAATTACTTTAGTCTGGTGGAAAAGAAGTTCGTTTAGATGCATCCGGGTATGCGCTTAACAGAGCTGCTGCAAACAGGGAAGATCGTATAAAAGTGTTTAACTCGTTCTTTGGAGCATTAGCGGGTTATAAACGTACTTTTGGTACACAGTTATATGGTGAAATCAAGAAAAACATGTTTTATAAAAACGTAAGAAAATATGATTCAAGTCTTGAAAGCGCCCTGGACCGTAATAATATTCCCACATCCGTTTACCATAAATTAATTGAGAATATAAACAAAAACCTCGATACTTTTCACCGTTATTTAAAATTACGTAAACGCATGCTTGGTCTTGAGAATTTACATTATTATGATATGTATCCTTCCATGGTTAAAAGCGTTGATTTAAGTCTATACCTATGATGAAGCCATAGAAAACATTAAAGAAGCATTGGTCGTTCTTGGTAGTGATTATGTCGCCACGGTGGATAGATCTGCTAAAGAACAATGGATTGATGTTATGCCAAATACAGGAAAAAGATCTGGTGCCTATTCCCAGGGAAGTGCCTATGATGTGCATCCATATATTTTGATGAATTTTAACGGTAAATATGATGATATGAGTACATTAGCCCATGAACTGGGCCATACGATGCACAGTTATTTTTCAAATAAGAATCAGCCCTATCATATTGCCGATTATCCAATATTTCTAGCCGAAGTTGCTTCAACAGGAAATGAAGCAATATTAATGGATCATATGCTCAAAAAAATTAACAGTGATGAAGAACGTCTCGCATTACTTGGAAATTATCTGGATAATTTTAAAGGAACTCTTTTCAGACAAACGCAGTTTGCTGAATTTGAATTAAAAATACATGAGAGTGCTGAAAAAGGAGAGGCTTTAACCGGAGATAAATTTTCAGAAATTTATCTTGAGATCCTTAAAAAATATTATGGTCATGATAAAGGTATCTGTATTATTGATGAACAGTATGCTATGGAATGGGCCTATATCCCCCATTTCTATTATAATTTTTACGTTTTTCAATATAGCACTTCATTTTTGGCTGCTCAGGCTCTGGCCGAAAAAATGCTTAGTGGGAAAGCCGGGATGGTAAATCAATACCTAGCATTTCTCTCAAGTGGTGGCTCTGATTATGCCATACCCACCTTAAAAAAGGTCGGTATTGATATGACGACAGATGAACCCTTTACGCTGGCCATGAAAAAAATGAACAAAGTTATGGATGAGATCGAACAGATACTCAAGAAAATGGGTAGATAAAAAAATCTGCCGTTTATGGCAGAGAACAACAGAATTAAGTGTTTAAATAATTTTTCAAGTAACTCCAAATATCAGCCCTCTGAACTTTATTTTGTTCAGGGGGCTATTTTGTATCAATTAGCATAATTATTTACATTATTGCGTATGAACTTGTATTTCATTACAGAGAGATTCCCCAAAATATTATATTTTTATAAACTATGAAGACTTTATGGCAATAAATTATCAGAATAATCGCATAAGAAAACGGACGCTTAAATTTAATATTAACCTCAAGAATCTATATAGATGCTACAACTAAAAAATATAAGTTTTCAGATTGCCGGTACATCACTTTTTGCTGGCGTAAGCTGGACAATTAATCCTGGAAAAAGGGTGGCCCTCATTGGACCCAATGGCGCTGGCAAAACCACTTTACTTCGGTTGCTTTGTCGCGAACTTCCTCTCCAGGAAGGTGAATTCCAGCAACCGAAGGATTATCTTATTGGGTATCTCCCTCAGGAAGAAGTCTCATTCGGCCGTGGTTCAGTATTAGAAGAATCCCTGGCGGCAAACACACAACTCACTGATCTGGAATCAGAAATATCATTGCTGCATGATCACCTCATGCGTGATGATTTATCTTCTGATGAACAACAGGATCTGGCCAATCGTCTGGGCGTTTCTGAAGAACGATTTTCACTTCTTGGTGGATATGAAATTGAGGCAAAAGCTAAGAAAATTTTAACCGGGCTCGGATTTAAAGAATCTGAATTTTCTGATCCCATTTCCAGTAAGAGCGGTGGCTGGCGTATGCGGGTCTATTTAGCCAGGATACTTCTTTTAAATCCTGATTTATTATTACTTGACGAACCCACGAATCATTTGGATATTGAATCACTGGAATGGCTGGAAAATTATCTTAACGATTTCCGTGGTAGTATGATTATTGTATCTCACGACCGCTTTTTTATAGATCGTTTGGGTGATGAAATTGCTGAATTAGACCATGGTCAATTAATTCATTATCCGGGAAAGTATAGTTTCTATGAAGAACAAAAAGCATTACGATTGGAACAATTGCTTAAAAAAGCGGAAGAAATTCAAGCAGAACGGGAGAGATTGACTGCATTTATAAATCGCTTTCGCTATAAAAACACTAAAGCAGCTCAAGTGCAGGATCGGGTTAAGAGATTAGAAAAATTAGAGACGGTAGTATTGCCAAAATCTCGATCAACCATATCTTTTCAAATTCTGAGTCCACAAAAGAGCTATAAAGATGTTTGTATCATAAAAAATGTCTCATTTAGATATACCGAGGACTGGGTTTTTCAAAATATTAATATGCAACTATTTAGAGGAGAAAAAGCGGCTCTGGTAGGTGCCAATGGAGAGGGAAAAACAACCCTTACCCGGTTATTATTTCAAGAGCTAGTTGCACAGGTTGGTGAGGTATCTATTGGAGAGCGGGTGGAGATCGGTTACTATGCACAGCATCAGATAGACGCCTTAAATCTAAAAAATACGGTATTTGCAGAAGTAGAATCCATGGCTGCTGAAATTTATCGCACCAGGATCAGGGATATATTAGGTGTGTTTAAACTAACGGGCGAGGATGTAGAAAAGAAAATTGGCGTTCTAAGCGGGGGCGAAAAAGCACGGGTTTCTCTAGCAAAGATTTTATTATCACCCGTAAATTTCCTGTTAATGGATGAGCCCACAAATCATCTTGATATTCAATCTAAGGAAGCCCTGGAACAAGCATTAGCAAATTACGACGGCACATTATTGTTAATATCTCATGACCGTTATTTTTTAGATAAATTAGTGACCATTGTGTATGAACTTAAAGATGGAAATCTGAGAAGATTTGAGGGCAATTATTCTGACTATCTTCGAAAGAAAAGAGAACGTCAGGTGATATCTGTTGATGAGAACAAATCGATAAAACCAAAAGTTAAAAAGGACAAGGAGAGAAAGCGTCTCGAAGCTGAGGCCCGTCAACAAATCAGTGAGGAGCGAAACAGACTCCAAGTATTAGTTCAATCACTTGAGAATAAAATAGATGTATTGGAAAAAGAAAAGGATCTGTTGGAAACCCAAATGACAGATCCAGAATTTTATAATGATCAGGATAATTCAGCAAAATGCGGTAAGAGATATCAGGAGCTCCAGATTAAGATTCCTGCATTGGAAATTGAATGGGAGATTAAACAATCGGAGCTTGAGAAATTGCTCTCTGAGTTTAAAGCAGGATAGAATTACCACAAAATTAAACGTAGAATATTTTCCTAGAATTTCACCAGACTAATGGCAGAGCTGCACTAACATATTCTTTTGGGTACTAAACATAAAAATTATTATCTTTTGAATACAAATTTTAGCAATTGAAAAGGAGATTCGATGATGAAACAAATAGGACGTCGTTCGTTTATGAAAACCGCTTCTGCTGCTACGGCAGGATTGTTTGTGGGATGTACTTTTAATAATGAATTTGATGTTCTCATAAAAAATGGTCTTGTGCTTGACGGGCAGGGAACGAAAGCAGTTAAATCGGACCTGGGTATTATTGGTGAGAAGCTTGTCGTTCTGGGAAATATAAACAATGCACGTGCTGATTTGGAGATTGATGCCACAGATCTGATCGTCGCTCCCGGTTTCATTGATATTCATACCCATACAGATACAGAACTATTAGTAGACCCAAGGGGCATGAGTAAAATATTACAAGGGGTTACAACTGAAGTTTCCGGCAACTGTGGTTACTCACCTTTTCCTCTTACAGTGGAAGACGGTAACGAATTAAGTAAAAGTTTGAAAGAGCGTTATGGTATTGATGAAAGGTGGAACGAGATAAACGGCTTTTTAGGTGCATTAGAGAAGAATAAAATTTCCATCAATTACGCTACTTTTACCGGTCATGGTTCCCTTCGGGGTTTTGTCGTTGGAAAGAATGATGTTGCTCCAACCTCCGATCAAATGAAAGAGATGAAAAGAATCATAGACAAAACCATGCGGGAAGGAAGTTTTGGATTATCTACAGGACTCGAATATGCGCCGGGAAGTTATGCCTCAACAGAGGAGTTAATTGAGCTCAGCAAGGTTGTGGCCCAAAATGGGGGTATTTATAACACCCATATGCGAAATGAAGATGATACATTAATAGAAGCGATAGAGGAAGCTGTTCGAATTTGCCGGGAAGCAAATGTGTCTCTCGAAATTGCGCATCTAAAAGCATGTAACCAGGCAAACTGGCATAAAGTTGAAAAGATGCTCCAAATATTAGAGGATGCCAATAGAAGCGGACTTCCGGTTAAGGCAGATCGTTATCCCTATGTGGCTTACGGTACTGGTTTAAATATTTTCCTTCCACTTTGGGCGAGACAGGGCAATACTGATGAGATTATATCAAGACTTGAGGACCGTAATCAAATCTCTAAAATCATCCAATATGTTCAGAGCCGGGGCGACGGGATCGGTGGATGGGATAGAGTTATAATCAATTCCTGTCACAATGAGAGCAATAAATACTTGGAGGGGAAAAGTATCCAGGAATGTGCGGTTGAGCTTGGTGTTCCGGAAACTGAATTTATACGTCTCCTCCTTATAGAAGAGCAATGCCAGACTGACATTATAGGATTTGCCATGAATGAAGATAACTTGTGTAAGGTATTATCCTCGCCTTACGTGATGATAGGATCTGATGGTAATGCGATATCACCTCAAGGAAAATTGGGCACAGGCAAACCCCATCCCCGCTACTACGGCACATTTGCAAGAGTCTTAGGGAAATACTGCCGGGAAGATCACTGTATTGATTTATCCACAGCCATAAAAAAAATGACAGCCATGCCAGCGGAAAAGCTGGGTTTAAAAGGAAGAGGTGTTTTAAAAGCCGGGTACTTTGCTGACATCACAATATTTAACCCAAAAACAGTTATTGATAGGGCCACGTTTGTAAATCCTCATCAAACAGCAACGGGTATTGAATATGTATTTGTAAATGGACAGTTAGCGGTAAATAAGGGTAAACATACGGAAAAACGTTCCGGTAGAGTTTTGAGACATCAGGTCTGATGATAGGCTTTATTTTTAACTATATTATGCTCTACCAGCATTGCTCTTATTTTGAAATATAATGAAGCCAGGGGAGGGGAACCCCTGATTCTATTGTCGGGTAACTATCTGGTTGCTGCTGGTATAGGGTTTGGATTTGTAGTTTTTGATGAATCATATGCTGTAAGTTTCGAAACGATACTTTTTGGGGCAGTTTTAGGTTTTCTTTTTGTGTTTTCCTTTTTTTCTTTTGCAAAAGCAGTGAACCTAGCCGGAACTGCTCTTGCAACAGTAAGTTCTCGCCTTTCAGTTGTAGTCCCTTTGCTGTTATCAATCATTTTTTTCTCAGAAAAGCCATCCATTGTTCAAATATTGGGCTTTATCTTTACCATCCTTACTGTTTTTCTTTTTTATCATTCTTTAAATACTAAGAAGGATCGGGAATTAGAATTAAAGGATTATTTTTATCTTCTCACGGTGCTGATAGGTATAGGAGTCAGTGATTTTTGTATGAAGGTTTTCCAAAATTGGCGCCCTCAGACGGAGAAATCTTTATTTATATTTATAATATTTTTTAGTTCATTTTTATACACATTAGTTGTCCTATACTGGAAAAGGATTCCAATACAAAGAGCAGTATTTTTAAGAGGGGCGATGTTAGGCATTCCCAATGTATTTAGTACGGTTTTTTTATTGATAGCATTATCGCAATTACGGGCGATAATAGTATATCCCACGACAAATATCGGCATTATTCTTTTAACCACGTTTGGAGCGGCCTTGATATGGAAGGAAAAACTAAATTCAGTTGGAATAATAGCTCTATTAACAGGCATCATGGCTATAATACTTCTCGGGTTGTAATTTATTAAAGCAAATTTAAAATTTTGGTAATATCTCCTTAATGAATCTCATAGATTCTAGCTGGACAACTAAAGAATTATATACTGACGGGATTTATTTTTATATTAATAAAGTTTTATTCGGTTTAATTCTAATTTTTCATCAACATTTTTTTGACTATCAGGAGCACCAATGAAATTTTTGTTAGTTCTTTCTATACCATTTTTACTGTTTAATGGATGTGATTGGGATGAGTATGACATTATAATCCGCAATGGAACGATCCTGGATGGTAGTGGTTCCAAGGGATACAAGTCAGATATTGGAATTCAAAGTGATAGAATTAAAGTAATTGAGGAACATATTTCTGCTTCCGGAAAACTTGAGATCGATGCTAAGGAGCAAATTATTTCTCCTGGATTTATCGACATTTTATCCTGGGCTTCCGGCCCTGTGCTCTATGATGGGGAAGTCCGCAGTGTCGTGCAACAAGGCATAACAACAGCAATCTTTGGTGAAGGCTGGTCAATGGGTCCGGTTAACGAGAACATTAAACAAGGGATGAAAAATTTTTGGTTAGAATACAATATATCTTATGATTGGGATTCATTATCGGATTATCTGAAATATGTGGAGGAAAAGGGGTCGTCAGTAAACATCGCCTCATTTATCGGTGCAACTACAGTTCGGATGTATGTTATTGGTTTCGAAGATCGACAGGCATCTCCTGCAGAAATGAAGCAAATGAAGGATCTGGTTCGTGATGCAATGAAAGAAGGTGCACTAGGTGTTGCATCAAGTCTTGTCTATACACCTGCATTTTACGCGAATACAAATGAGCTAGTAGAACTATCTAAAGTAGCAGCAGAATATGGTGGGATATACATCTCCCATATTCGTGGCGAAGGTGGGGATCTTCTTGAATCAATCGATGAAATTCTCACGATTAGTGAAAAGGCTGAAATTCCTGCGGAGATATATCACTTTAAAGCGGCTGGAAAAGAAAATTGGGATTTGCTCGAGATAGCTATTAAGAAAATTAAAGATGCGCATGCAAAAGGTCTTGATATTACGGCAGATATTTATCCTTATACAGCAGGTGCAACCGGTTTGGATGCAATGATACCACCCTGGGCGAAGGAAGGTGGAGATGAAGCTCTTATTGAACGGTTAAGAGATGATAACATTCGTGATAGAATTCGAAACGAAATACTTACCAGTAGATCAGGATGGGAAAATTTTTATCAAATGGCAGGAGGAGGTAAAGGTATTTTAGTCAGTTATCTTTCAGAAAAGAACAAATCATTACAAGGGAAATCAATAGAAGAGATTGCTAAAATAAAAAAGAAAGATGAAATTTCGGTCATCTTTGATTTACTCGTCGAAGAAGAGGGTTATGGGGGAGGTATATATTTTCTGATGTCTGAGGAAAATGTATCAAAAAAATTGCAATTGCCTTGGGTTTCTTTTTGCACAGATGAAGATGCATACCGACCGGAAGGATTAATGGGGAAAAGAAATCCCCATCCTCGGGCATATGGAACTTTCCCAAGGATTCTTGGAAAATATGTACGTGATGAGAATGTTATATCACTTTCCGAGGCTATCCGAAAAATGACATCATTACCAGCTGCCCGGTTAGGTCTGCTTGACCGTGGGATATTAAAAAGAGGCATGGCGGCTGATATCGTGATTTTTGATCCACAAAAAGTCAAAGATATGGCAACATATGTCCAACCTCATCAATACCCCCAGGGGATCAATTATGTTATTGTAAATGGAAAAATGGTTGTCGAGCAAGGACAACATACGGGAGCCAAACCCGGAAAAGCATTACTAAAAGATATTCCAGGTGGTGATCAAAATTAATCTGAGAATCTTGATCAAAATATGGAAGTTATCTTTTTAAGAAACGAATATATTTATTAAGAATACCACGGCCAGCATAGGATACACCATAAGGAAGGTCACATTTACTACAGATTGAAATTTCTTCAGGTTTTTTATTGGCTAATTTCTTTCTCAGGTTTTGCATCTGTTCACCGTTCCAGATATCATTAATAATATCCTCGCTGTCCATTACATTTCCGAGAATATACTCGCTCCGCAGATCTCTACAGCAACCAACGGCATTTCCTTTATAGTCAATAATAAGTTCAATCCAGGGATGATGACAACGATTATATTTTCTTTTATCTAGCTTGTTGCTGGTAGAAAGGATTGTTTGTGCTTCATTAAATGCATTATGCATGATAGATGGGCCAATAGAAAGGAATCTCTCCGGGAAGTCGAACAAATTCTTTAGTTTGTGTATACTATCTTCAACTTCTTCCGAATTCTTTAGTCCATAACTGTTTAAATCAACCAAAATCAACTGGAAATTTTTATTATTTTTGATGGCATATTGCACCAAATTTTGGTAGCCACCTAAAACGTCTTCCCAGACACCTCCTTTTCTTAAATCCTCATATTTTTTTTTGTCATAGCAAAAATCGCCTTTGACTTTTGTCAACCCATTGTCAATTAGCTCTTTTACGCGATCGTCATTAAAATAGGACCCATTTGATCCAATGGTTACCTGTAATCTCTTTTCTGATGCATATGCAATAAAATCACCTAATTGAGGATGAACCAGTGGTTCTCCGTCTCGCGTAAGGATAATTTCTTCTAAGGGCCAGGTGTTGGTTATTTTATCTATAATTATTTTGTAATCATCTAGTGCCATTTTACCCCGGCCCAAAATCGTAAAATGGTCTTCAGGATTACTTTGCGGACAATAGACACACCGGAAATTGCAAATATTTGTTGTTTCGATATGTACCGTTATTGGCCCCGCCAGAGAATTGCGGAGCCCAAGCCCATAGCTTAGTCCAGGTTTCCAGTATCGTTTAATTCGATTATATAAAGTACCCATAGATATTCAACTTTTTTATAGAAAAAATAATTGAGTTACTGACAATGTCATCATGATAAAGAAGTAATATTCTACTTACAATAAAAATGCTATTAATACGCGTTAAGTGGGAATTTATTTTATCGTTAGCAAAGAAGCAATTCGATCTCAGTTTGAGATTTATTTCTGATTAATTTTACTGCTTAATGTTTTTAGAACAATAAATAGCAAAATGCATGTGATTATACCAGGAAAAAAGGGTTCTAACTCAAAAAGGTACCTGGGATTACCATCTTGAATGTTTAGCTGACCGATGATAAAGGAGCCTAAAGATATGGAAAAGCTAATTATCATGATAAATAGTGTTTGATTTCCTGAAAGTTTTAGTCTTGGAAAGTAGGCAGTTAATAATGGTAGAATCATCGGAGGGATAAACAAACTTCCAATTACATACCATAATTCGATTACTGAGGGGAACACGATACAGAGAGCAATCGATAATAGGGCAGTAATGAAAAGACCAAGACGTGTATATCCACTTAGCGTTAGCTTTTTAGTTGTACTGAGACGCCAGAGCAAATCCCGCCCAAAAGTAATGGCTGATAAAAAGGAAAAGCTATCTACTGTCGACATAATTACAGCTAACAAACCTGTAATAAATAATCCCTTTAAAAATGGAGGCAGTACCCTATTTGCCAACATTGGATAGGCTAATATGGGATCAATATCATTTAAAATTGCTCCTGCATACAAACCTGTACTAACTGTTAAAAAGTCAAAAATGAACCAAAATAGAATGGAAACATAAATTCCTTTCCTGGCAATAAGTGTAGATTTTGCAGCAGCACAGCGCTGATGAAATCCAGGATCAACAAAAGTCCAACTAGCAAGAAAAAACCAAACAAATATATACTGAAAAGTATTACCACCATGCCAGGTCAGATGATTAGGAGATAGCCGATGTGATAAAAATGAATATCCCCCAAAATCTTTAACCAGATAAATAAGTATGATAAGAAAACCCGAATAAATGAGAATAAATTGAAACTTGTCTGTTTGAACAACAGAACGAAATCCTCCAAAGTACACGTAACATGTTGAAATAATCGTACCTATTAGTAGGGAGACAAGAAACGACCAGCCCATTATAATTTGCAACAGGAGAGCGATCATGAGGATATAGGGTGCCGGGGTTGTCATAAATATAAGGAAGATACTTCCCAAAATACCTACAGCTTTATTATGCTGGGCATAGAACATATCAGCAATAGTTATTTGCCCGGCATTTCTTATTTTTCCAGCCAGCAATGCAGCAAACAGGCCCGCGAATATATAATAGGGTAGCCCAAAGACGAACCAACTGGAAATTCCATACAAATAAGCAAATTCACCAACACCCAAAATACCACCATACCAGGTTGTGACCAGAGTAGCAATAAATGCAGGTAAACTAAGAAGGCGGTTGCCCAATAAAAAATCGTCTGCACTCTTCTTATCTGTCCTTCGATAGGCTCGATATCCAAGGTAAAAAAGAATCAGAATATAAGTAATTAAGACTAAATAGTCCCAGTAGTTAAGTTGTAATGTCTTCATGAATAATATATAGAAATAAAGAGCCGCTTTTAATTATAATTTTTGGCTGATCTGTAATAGCTATATTGCTGAGTCCACTAAATCCATTTGGAAAATCTTGGTTTTGAAGAGAATATTTGAATCCTTCCAGAGTTAATCCCTGTATGGGTAAGAAACTGAATAGAGAAACGGTCTGGTTTTTGTAACAATCGATTTTGTGATTTTCACTTAAAAGGGATAACCTGCCATAGTCATCAAAAAAGGTAATTGAACAGTTGGATTTTAATGATTGAAGAAGCAGTAGATTAGCAATAGAATGATCAAGCCGCTTACCAAATGCTCCGACCACAGCTATTTTGTCGGGACTTAGCGATTGTGCAAATTCCAAGGCTTTATCGAGGTCGTGTCGATTCTGATCTTTAATCTGAATAATTTCTGCATCATGAAAATGTTTTAGTACTTTGTTATCGATGGAATCCAAATCACCTATTATAAAATGAGGGTAAATATTTTCTTCATAACAAAAATTACTACCGCCATCAACGGCAATGATGTATCGGGCCCCTGAGACTAACCTTTTGACATAATATTTCTGGGGTAATCGACCGTTTGCTATAACTAAGATGGATTGTGGTTTCTTTTTAATTCCCATTTATTCAAGGTCTTCCGAATTATAGACATTTAAAGATTAAAGCTTATGGAAAAGTAGTAGTTTCGTATAGCTGCAGGGTAATAATAAGCCAATCCTCCCCAGCTATCATAATATCCTGCTGTCTCATATTCTTCATCTAGAACATTAATAATCTTAAATAGAAATCTAATTTCAGGAAAATAATAGAAATCTTTAATGCGATAACCCAAAATTAAATCAAGTCGGGTAAATGGATCGATGATTCTATTTTCATTTTGCGTATTGTCAAGATATTGTTTACCCACATATTTAAGAAATAAGGCAGAGGAAAAACTTTGCCATGAACCGGATAAACCAAAGTTACCAATTAAATCAGGAAATCCTGCAATTGTATTTCCACTGCGATCAACTACCTCACCGTCCCAGCTTTTTTCAAAATACAGATGGTAAAAGTTCTTACTCCAGGCCAGATTACCAGTCATTTTAATATTATTTGTGGGATTATAATCAAGAGAAAGTTCCAAGCCACTGTGAATCGTTTTGTCGGAATTTCCCCGAATTGGATTACCATCTTTGTCCCTGGATCCAAGGGGTACGATCTCATTCGAGAAATCCATATAATATAGATTCGCCTTAGCTGCAAAATTTTCACTGAAATAGGATAGGCCGGCCTCGTAGTCGATAACTGATTCGGGCTCAACATAGGGCTCTTCCCATTTGACATATTGGATTTCTCCATTCACACGGATTGTATCACTTTTTGCGAACAATGGCGTAGCGCCAAGGTCATCGGGTCCAGTCCAGAGATCAAACAGTTCGTTATCCGCCGGTTCCCTCTGGGCGTATGAAATATTTCCGAAAAAGCTAAATTCGTCAGATACTTTAAAATTAATTCCCATACGGGGACTATAAAAATTATAGGAAACATCATATTGATTTAATGAAGCGCCTGAAAATAATGCCGTTTTTTCTTGTTTAAACGCATAATTTTTATGCTCATATAGCATATTAACCAGAACTTTTGTGTTTGGAAACATATTATACAGATAATTTAGATATGCTGATATATTGTTTTTGCTTCCATTGTATTTATAATATTTTCTTTCAGGGTTATATATATAGGGAAGATTTTTTGCCCATACCACTTGGCCATGATGATTACTTTTAAACTTATAGATTGACGTACCAAGAGTAAGGACTTCATCGTCTCCAGTAACCGTTAATTTGCCAATCCACCCATAGTGATTTTTATTCACATATTTTTGTCTGGTTAGATCTGTTCGTTTAACAACATAATCACCATCACTTGTACGATACAATGCTGTATCGCCATCGGATTGATAATAATACAAGGAGTCTGAACCAAATAGATTTGGTTCAATGGTATTAAAATAGGTCATTCCGTAGTCAGTAAGTTTCGCTTCTTGTTTTGCATTTTCATAATACCCCTGCCCGTGAACCAGGTAAAAGGTATTCGTTAAATTTAAATTGTGAGAGAGTTGCCAATCGTTAATCAAATGAATCTGTGGTTGGGTAAAGTCATCAACGGCATTTTCATAAGTTTCTTTTTTATATTGTCGGTCAGTTGCCAGGATATCCTCTGGAATACCATCCCAATCCGGATGTGTCCGTTCGTGTCCACTAAATATGTTCAAGCGGGTAACTATGTTTTTGTCATACCGTTCAATGCCAAGGAAATAGGCTAATAGATCCGATGATGAGTCGTTCCGGTATCCATCGCTTGTTATCTTGGAGATTCTTCCATAAAAACCATAAGTATTTTGTACCATCCCTGATTGGTATTCGGCCATTACCTTTCGGGTGTTAAAACTCCCCCCACCAAAGGTGATCTTGGCCGTTCGTCTCGAACTGAAATTTTTTGTATTGATATTTACAGATCCTCCAAACGTAGAAGTACCGTAGATACTGCTTCCTACACCCCTTTGAACCTGAATATCTTCTACACTTTCTGCTAAATCGGGATGGTCAATCCAATAAACCTGCTGATCCTCCGGGTCATTTATGGGAATTTCATTGATCATCACACCAACACGTGATTGATCAAAGCCGCGGATCTTCAAAAATGAATACCCAAGGTTGTCCCCGGTAAGAGAATAAGAATATACGCCGGGGAGTTGATCGAGAAGCAGAGGAATATCGCTCGCTGTATAATTATCTTCTAGGTCATCACGGGTAATATTAGAAAAGGCTACAGGCGATTCCCCATCTATGGCCCGGGTAGCGGTCACTTCAATTGTTTGCCCGGTTAATACCATGGGCATAAGCATAATTGTTAGAGTTGTTTCAGAAATATTCTTCGTAATCAGCGATTTTTTTGATACCCTATATCCGATAAAACTAGCACTTAGTGTATACACATCCTGCGGGACAGAAGTAAAAGTGTAGTTCCCATTTTCATCAGAGGTTGTACCACGACCCAATTCTTCAATAATTAGTTCAGCGCCATGTAAGCGTTTCATCGATTCTGAATCAAAAACAGTTCCATTAACAGTCACTAACTCCTGGGAAAATAGAAAAGAAGAAAAAGATAAAATAATGCAAGTAGAAAAATATCTAATATGTGAGAAATAATTCATTGAAATCCCCATAAAAAAAGTCGTTTCCCAACGAGGAAGACGACTATAGATCAAGAAGATCTCATTTTTGTTGCCGGTTCCCTACGCTGGTATAATCCAGGTCAGGTTCGAAGGGTGTCATCTCAGTTCCACATTTGGCGGAACACCCCTACGGACATGTGCTAATTTAAGGATAATGCTAAAAGAATCAATATATAGATAAATGAATCAGACTACTCTTCGTCCTCTGAATCCTTTAATTTTTTCAATTCTGTCATTCGCTCTTCAATCTCACTCTCGAGCTTATTTATTCGGGTATGTAGCTTTTCTTCTTCTTTTTCTTTGCTGACCTTTTCAGTTTCAGAAACTAAAATATCGATTTCTTTTTGTTTATCATCAATTTTTTTGTTCAGATCTTGTATCTCTTCAACAACCAGTTTAATAGCAGGGTTATCTTTTAAGGCATTGACGTCATTTTTAATAAGATAGGGGAGTACGGCGTCCCCCAATACAGTCAACTTCTTTTCAGCATTACTACTGAGTTGCCGGACTTCAAATTTCATTTTACTTATTTTTCCGAAATCCTCTGCTTTTTCGATCATCACGGAGGCGCTGTCTTTCACCGTATCATAAGTCTCCTCTAAGGTGCCTTTAATTTGTTCGAGAAGGGAGGTCATTTTTATCTCCTTTTATAAAATATTAATATTATAGATTTTTCTTCCGATAACCAAATGTAAGAGATTTTGTATGTGATTACAATGAACTATTTTTACAATTTTATCAGGTGCTTATCTTTTGGTTCTATTTTAAAGGTATAAATCTATAAAATCCTGATAATGTTATAAGAATTTAATTATTTTCACCTATTTACAAACGACATTTGAAGAAAGATTAGTTCTGCAAATTATTTCATGTCTCCATACTTATTCATTCAGATGTACGTTAACATTAGTACAATAGTTTGGATTTCTTTATTGTAAGGTCATCTGATGGTGTCATATGTTGGAGATAGGATGCTAAATATGTTGAGAGGTTTGAAGGGAAATATTAATGGGCAATAAAAAAACATTACTTCTTGTTGAAGATGAAACCTCTATTCTATATTCTGTGCAAAGAATTCTAGAATTATCAGATGATTACGAGGTTATTACAGCAAGTAATGGAAAAATTGGTATGAACAAACTGGAAAGGACAATTCCAGATTTGATCATATCAGACATAGCCATGCCCGAAATGGATGGAATAGAGTTTTGTAAGCATGTACGAAAATCAGATCTGACCCGCTCGATACCATTTATTTTTCTAACTGCTAAGAAAGAAAGGCTTCTGGAGGGGATTCAGACAGGGAGCGACGATTACATCGTAAAACCCTTTAAAGTTGATGAGCTTCTGGTCAAGATAAAGGCAATATTTCACCGTATAGAGAGTCGACGCGAAGAAGCATTGGTACAAAAGGGCACCCTAACCGAATATAATCTCGATGAGATATTAGAATTATGTATGAAAGATGCTTTCAGCGGTGAATTAGTCTTGCGAAACGGCGACGAAGAAGGAATTTTTAACCTGGAAAAAGGAGATGTCAGTAAGATAAATTATAAAGATATGGCAGAAGATGAGGCTCTGGACTCTCTCAGAAAATGGTCAAAAGGAAATTTTATTCTGCGTCCAAAAACCCTCAAAATTAAATCGAAAAAGAAAGTCATCGGAGTTCCTAAAAAAGAAAAACCAACGGATAACACAGATCTTAATACTCCTGTTCAAATTGAAGACGAAACTTATTGGATCGGCCGGAGAAACAGAGATTCTCTTCTTCAAACAAACGTCTTTTTACGAAGATTTAGAAGCGGTCAAAAAGAAATAAATTATCTTTTCAACCCAGGGCCTTTATCAGATTATTCGGTCATTTCGCAAAAGCTTTCATCATTAATTGGAGATATGAAAAACATTCATGTATACAATTTGAATCAGCAAGACGCCCATATTACACAAAATGTTCAATTCTTGAAAAAGTCTAATCCTAAAGCTATCTGTGTAACTACAGAAGGAAACTGGCGGTTGATCGTCGCACATGATATAAATGAGAAAAACGTCAAATATATTAATAAAATGAAAGATTGGCGTGTGAAATTGGCGACACAGCATGAGATAATATATATTTCTGCTCCATTTTGCCCTGCTGGTAGTACATTCTTTACTTATGACAAATCCACGAGAATTTTATTTAGCGGGGAACTATTTAGTGGTATTTTAAGTCGTGAGCATAACCAATCACTCTGGATGGAGGACTCACATCTTGATGGAATTCTGGCATATCATCAATTACATATGCCGGCAAATAATGCTGTACGGTATGCCATTCAGAATATAAAGCAGATAGATCCTCACCCACTGATCATAGCTCCTTTATATGGCAGCCTGATAAGCGGTAATAAGGTGCCCATGGTTATTGAGAAATTATACCATCTTACGGTTGGATCAGACCTCTTACACATCGAAAGTACACCTGAGCAATCTTCGCTTTATCAAGAAGCAGCAAACGATATCTATATAAAGGCTATAGAGATATTCTCAAAAGAAAAGGTTTTAAAAAAAATAAATACGGATGATCGTATTGCCAGTTTTCTACAGATTGATAAAGAAGGAATAAAGATTTTATCCAGACAACCTGAACGAGTAATAGAGTATATAGTTACAACTCTCACTACAAATGAGTCAGAAACACATATTAACCAGTTAAAATCAGTAGCTTTAAATGCAATCATTTCACGCAAACTTCCCCCTATATCTATGGGCAGAGATACAACAGAGTCAATGGTTAAAATTCCAAAGAAGATTTTTAAAAACTGATCTGATATATCATTAATTTGCCCTTATCCTCTCATTCTTGAACAACTATTTTTCCATCCACATCGAAATACAAGTTCTGCTTGCAATTTATCTACAAATTATAATCAACCCGGGCGTAGAAATTACACTATTTTTTTTTTGGTTAGTATTAAATTTGGAATAAATCATCCCCTTTGTATATTATTATATATATTGAAAGAAAGCGAGCATTAATCTATGTCTGTGCAAAAAACACTCATATCGAAAAAGTTTGAATTTTCAGCGAGCCATCGATATTGGCGAGAAGAATGGTCAAAAGAAAAAAATGAACAAATTTTTGGACTATGTACCAGTCCACATGGGCATGGGCATAATTATGAGTTTCATGTGACAATTGAGGGTCAGGTAGATCCTATTACAGGGATGATAATCAACCTCAGTGACCTTAAGAGACATGTAAACGTTGTTGTAGAAAAATTTGATCACAAATATTTAAATTTAGATACACCCTATTTCAAGAAACGTATTCCTTCAACCGAAAACATTGCTTTAATCCTATTTGACCTTATAAACAAGGAACTAAAAGATAAAGGGATGTTTGAATTGTATAAAATTCGACTCTACGAACGATCTGATCTTTATGTAGATGTTTACAGGGAGGAATTATGAACCCAAAGGTTATTCTGAGTAGGGTTTATTGGTTTACAGCAGACTCATCGTTTAAACTCGGCATCGCTCACTTCTTCACAAAATACAGATATTTATGACAAGTGTAATAATATCAATGGTCATGGCCATGATTATCGCTTGGAAGTGAGTATCAAGGGTCGTCCGGATGAGGAAACCGGGATGATCCTTTCATTAAAGGAATTTGATGAGTGTGTTCATAAGGTTTTAGATGTTTTGAATTATAAACATTTAAACCGGGAAATTGACTATTTTGAAAATAGATTGTCCAGTGGGGAAATCATTATTCAGTTTTTGTGGCAAAAATTGAAAACCGAATTTTCCGATGACAAACTTTTTCATCTGAAATTATGGGAAACCAATAACAATTACTTCGAAACGGGAAAAATTAAGCACTAGTGACTCTTCAGAAAAAAATTATATGCAAGATTAGGATATATTATGAAAGATTTTGAATCAGCAATTCATAAAATTTTACAAGAAATTGGTGAAAATCCTGAACGCCAGGGTCTGATAGATACACCCAAAAGGATAGAAAAGATGTATAGGGAGCTGACACGAGGCTACAACCAAACGGCAGCACAAATAATCAATGGTGCCATGTTTGATGTCGATTATGATGAAATGGTGGTTGTAACAAATATAAACTATTATAGTTTATGCGAACATCATATGCTACCGTTTTTTGGTGTAGCTCATGTGGGATATATACCTAAAGGAAAAGTTGTGGGATTGAGTAAAATTCCACGGATTGTTGATATGTATGCCCGGCGACTTCAGGTTCAAGAACGTATGACAGCTCAAATTGCAAATGTTTTACAGGAGCAGCTTAATCCTCATGGGGTTGGTGTGGTCATCGAGGGCCACCATATGTGTATGTCAATGCGGGGAGTAGAAAAAGAAAAAGCTAAAATGATTACATCAACACTTGTAGGATCTTTTAAAGAAGATCCAAAAACACGAACAGAATTCCTGGAGTTAATACGGAGTGAGCGAAGTGCCTTATGATCTTGCATTAATTACAGGAGCAAGCAAGGGAATTGGTCGCAGTACAGCGAAAGTCTTTGCTGCAGCCGGTCTGACTGTTCATGCTATTGGAAGGAATCTTGAAGATCTTGATAGTCTTCAGAATGAGATTACCCGGGAGAAGGGAAATTGTTTTTTTCAATCGATTGACTTAATGAATGATATTCAGATCGAGCAGATAACTGCCCAAATTAAATCAACGGGTAGTAAAATAAGAGTTTTGGTGCATAATGCAGGCATTGCAAAAGTGGGAAAAGTAAAAGATATGAAAACGGTTGATTGGCGTGAGACAATTGAAACCAACTTGAATGTACCATTTATTCTAACACATAATTTAATTCCCTTTCTTGCAAAAAACGCCCATATCTTTTTTCTCAATTCTATCGCCGGTCGACAAACTTTTCCGGAATGGTCTGCCTATTGTGCTTCAAAATGGGGATTAAAAGCATTAGCTGATTCCCTTAGGCAGGAACTTGTCGGTACCAATATCAAGGTAACCTCAGTCTATCCAGCCTCAGTGGATACCCCAATGCAAGATAGCCTTCCTTATGAATGGGACCGAAAGAAAATGCTCAAAGATGTCGATGTGGCCCATGCCATCCTCACCTGTTTCAAACAGGGGGATCAGGTTCAGATTAAAGAGCTTGATCTTGAAAACCTCTCTGGTACCTTTTGATATTTTAAATAATACCTGCCTAAGAAATATATTTTCCACAATTTTATTGTCAAATATTTCACAAAGTAGTATCTTAAGTTCATATCTTTTTGCGATATTTAAAAATTTAAGTAGATTTGAACTATCTATATCTGGCGTGAAATACGCCTTGGAAAAAATATTTTGAACTAAAGGAGGCCAATATGTCTGAATTCAGAATTGAAAAGGACTCTCTTGGTGAGGTAAAAGTCCCCAAAGAGGCTTTATATGCAGCACAGACCCAGCGGGCGGTTGACAATTTCCCAATCAGTGGAATTCCGATCCCACGAACAATGATAAAAGCTCTGGGCTTAATTAAAAAAATTGCAGCAGATGTAAATAAAGATTTAGGCTTATTAGATGATAAAAAATCCAATGCGATCCAGCAGGCGGCAACAGAGGTTATTGAAGGTAAGTATGACAGGCATTTCCCGATTGATATTTTTCAGACAGGATCTGGAACAAGTAGTAATATGAATGCAAATGAAGTTATTGCAAATCTAGCCACAACCATTGCAGGAGAAAAAATTCATCCTAATGATCACGTAAATATGGGTCAATCATCCAATGATGTGATACCAACATCAATACATGTTTCTGCATATGTTGAGACGGAGGAAGTATTGTTACCGGGATTAGAACATTTGTTGAGAGTAATAGAAAAAAAGGCATCAAAATACCAGAAAATTGTAAAAACCGGACGAACCCATTTAATGGATGCCATGCCGGTGAGGGTCAGTCAGGAAATGTCCGGATGGGCCAGTCAAATCAGTCATGGTATTGAAAGGGTAAAAGCCTGTCTTCCACGTGTTGCCGAGTTGGCACAGGGTGGAACGGCTGTGGGAACCGGAATTAATGCACATCCTGAATTTGCTGATCGATTTGCAAACAAATTATCAGAAGAAACTGGGTTCCCTTTTAAAAAAGCATCAAACTTTTTCGAGTCTTTGGCCACACAGGATGCAATTGTTGAGTTAAGTGGGCAGTTAAAAACAGTGGCAACCAGTATAATGAAAATAAGTAATGACTTAAGATGGATGAATAGTGGTCCGATAGCTGGAATTGGTGAAATTTCGTTACCTGCCTTACAACCTGGATCCTCAATTATGCCGGGTAAAATAAATCCTGTAATACCTGAGGCTTTAACAATGGTTTGTGCGCAGGTAATGGGAAATGATGTAACGATTACAATTGGAGGTCAGGCGGGGGTTTTCCAGCTAAATGTGATGTTGCCTGTAATTGCTCATAATCTTCTTCAATCGATTGATTCCTTGGGTAATGGAGCAAGGGTTTTAGCGGACAAAGCTATTGAGGGATTCACCTTAAACGAAGAGAAAATACTTAATCTGGTTGATAAAAACCCAATTCTGGTTACCGCCCTAAATCCCATTATTGGATATGATCTTGGTGCAAAAATCGCCAAGACAGCTTATGCAGAGGGAAGGACACTTAAAGACGTAGCATTGGAATTGACTGAATTAACGGAAGAAAAATTAGATGAAATTCTTGATCCCTTAAAACTCACGATGTAGGATTTTACTCGGCCATTTTTATAACCCGGTTGTCTCGTTCCGCGTAATGGATAACCGGGTTTTTCCCAAAAAAAGGCTTTACTTTTATTCCCAATTGTGAATAGAGAAGAGGTGGGACAGATATATCACCTAGATATAGATCACCCACATATTCTTTCGCCTCGGTGTTAATGAGCCCAACTTTCGGTAAAGCTAGAGTTAAAGTTACGTCTGCACGAACCACATTCTCAAACGATACTCCATTTGTTGTGTGCAGCCCGGATGGTGTATCCAAAGATATAATCGGACATCGCATAGTATTAATTGCCTGGATGATTTTAGATACATTTTGATCGGGTACCCGGTTAAGTCCATAGCCAAGAATAGCATCAATTATAAGATCGCATTCATTCCAGTTTATATAATCGAAATGGCTATCTGCAAAAACAACTGATATAGGTAAATGTCTCACGGTTTCAAGTTGTCTTGCCGGGATTGATTTAAACCTTGCTTCAGGTTTTGCGACTAAGATGGTTATCTCCGCTCCCCAGTTGCTTAGATGTCTGGCTGCAACCAATCCTCCCCCACCATTATTTCCATTTCCAACAGCAATACAGATCTTTTTTCTAGAAATGTCATCGTCCAAGATTTTCTTTGTAAGCATCGCCAGATTCCGTCCGGCATTCTCCATCATTTGCTGTAATGAAATACCATAGCAATCGGTCATTAATCTATCAACTTCTTTCATTTGATCAGTGTCTATTACAGGAATAGTATCATTATACAATATTCGAATCCCTCCCTAAAAATTAATGCGTTAATTATACAAAAGTTAATTAAAAAAATAGGTAAGAATTATTACGTTTTTATAGATTTTATATTATAAATATTAGGGCGATAAGAATTTAATAGGAAGGTTAAGTATAGTGGCTGATTACAAGTAAAAAAAATAGTTTAGGATGATTTGATTACAAAAACAATCAATCTTTTTGGACCATGAGCCCCTAAGACCAACTGCTTTTCAATATCAGCTGTTCGCGAAGGTCCGGATATGATGGTTGCGTAACTGTAATTATCTTGAGTTTTCTGTAATTCTATCAGGGCTTGATCAAGTGAAGGTACAAGTTGTTTTGTTTCCGCAATAACAATATGGGTCGGGGGTAGAACTGAAAGTCGTCGTCCGCCCGCAGAAAGTGTTCTTAATAAAATACTTCCGGTACGGGCGATCAAAGCATCTGCACAGGATATACCGATATCATACTTAGAGTATTGAATATTGTCGATATCTTTATCGTCAATATAGTCAAAATAATTCGATACTTCGGGATCAATACTTTTTATTTTATCGATTAAGGGTGATTTATGTGCTTTGCAAAGACTGGCGTTTACATCTTTGACGTTTTCAAGAAATAGACTTTTAAAGTGGTCCAGATCATTAACAAAATACACCTCCCCTGAAAGATCCTCTAATTGTTTTTTAAATACTGGAAATAGATCTTCAGCTTGGTGAGGATAATTTGAATATAGAGTATTATCCTGCCATTCAGCCGATTGAGAGCTTTCGTGGCGATACTTAATCTTTCCTAAACGTTTTAATATTTCATTTCTGCTGTTCATATTGTTCCCATAAATATGAAAATGACTTCTTAGGTAGGTTGGGTATACGCTTTCGTTTACCTGCAGGTATGAAAAGTAGAAAAAGTTTATATGAAAAATTTAATAATTTGGATACTAAATTAAGTCGGGCGCGACTGCCCATTATCCGGGCCCATACTTTGAGAGAGACATTCCAAAAGGTTCCGGTATAATTCTTTTGATACATTTCCCAGCGTGTTTCGAGAAGTAAGGTGTGAATATCAATATTAACCGGGCATACTGATGTACAGGCGCCGCAAAGGCTAGAGGCGAAAGCCAGATGCCCAAATTCTTTAAGCCCGCGAAATTGTGGTGTTATAACTGAACCAATGGGTCCCTGATAGGTGGTCAGGTATGAATGACCGCCGATGGTTCTGTATACGGGGCAAGCATTTAAACAGGCGCCGCAACGAATACATTTAAGTATTGATTGATACGTTTCTTTTGCAAATAGTTCCGATCTGCCATTGTCTATCAGAATTACATGCATTTCTTTAGGGCCGTCAATTTCTCCTTCTTGTCTGGGTCCGCGGATAATTGAATTGTAGCCGGTTATCTGTTGACCGGTGCCGCTGGTTGCAAGAAGAGGCAAAAAGAGGGAGAGATCACTTAATTTCGGGATAATTTTTTCAATGCCAACAAAAACAACATGGACGGGAGGACAAGACATGGTTAATCGACCATTACCTTCATTCTCGGTCATCAATATCGCACCTTCGTCAGCGACTATAAAATTTGCTCCGGTAACACCAATATCACGGCTAATATAAGCATTACGGAGATGCTCCCGGGCAATCATAGTAAGTTCCTGCGCATCTTCTGTCTCTGGAGCACCGAGCTTTTCCCTAAATAATTTACCAACTTCTGCTTTCGTTTTATGCATCGCTGGGGTAACAATATGATAGGGTTTTTCATTTCCTAATTGAACAATGAGTTCGCCGAGGTCACTTTCAAGAACATCAATATCATTTTCTTGACAGAACTCGTTAAACTCAATTTCTTCTGTAGTCATAGATTTTGATTTAACTATTGTTTTTGCCTTATGATTTTGGGCAATATCTAAAAAATAGTCTTGTGCTTCTTGTTTGTTTTTTGCCCACCAGACCTTGGCGCCACGTTTTGTTATTTTGCTTTCAAATTCCTCTAAAAGAGCAGGCCAATTTTCCAAGACCACATCTTTTATTTGTCCGGCATTCTGGCGGGCATGTTCCCAATTTTGAAATTGCCCGTTTTTCATAATATCAACCTGAACTTCATAGGTTGATACGGCCTTCAGTATCTTCAGACGATGGACTTCATCCCGGGCTTTGTTTTTTCCCTGATCTAGGAACTCTTGATATTCACTCATAGATTTGACTAGTCAACCTGGTGTTTAAAAATTAATCAACTAAATAATATTATAATTTCATAGCTTTTACAAGGAATTCAGTTAAATGACAGAACTCTATGTCCAAATTAAGAAAATTTGCTTCTTGACGCATATGCATGAGGCAGCCTGGATCATTAGTAACGACCATACGAACATCTGATTTTGTAAACGCTTCAATTCGTGTTTTGGCCATCGTACTGCCAATTTCATCAAATTTAAAGGAGAATAGTCCGCCAAATCCACAGCAAGAAAATTGATCTGGTACAATAATTTCGAGATCATCAATTTGGGATAGAATATCAATGGGTTCATTTTTAATCCCCAATTCCTGAGCACTATGACAAGAATTATGAAATCCTATCCGTCCTTTGTAGCTACCTGATATACTTTTTGTTAAATTATGAATAGCGATGAATTGAGAAAATTCAAATATTTTTTTCCCTAATTGTGATGCCGGTGCCTGCATCGCATCATCCTGAAAAAGAGTTGGATAATAGTTTTTAACCATTGCCGTACATGATCCGGAGGGGCCGACAATTGCCTCTGCCGGGTTAAATGTATTGATAAAGGCGGTGGCAACTTTTTTAGCTTCATTCCTGTGCCCGGCATTAAAAGCAGGTTGGCCGCAACATGTTTGTTGATTATTGTAAGATATTTGGCAGCCGAGGTGCTTTAGAACCTTGGCCATTGCGATACCAATTTCAGGATAAACCTGATCTACAAGACAGGGAATAAACAGAGAGAGTGACAAATTGTTTTTCATTTGGATTATAATATTCAGAGTAAGTATACTGAAAAATACAATATTTTATTCAGACATACAATAAGATCTTTAGCCCCGGGTATCAAAATAGTAATGGCTAACTTAAGGAAATTATTATGTCCGGTTTTTTCTATTCAACCTTTCCATTCGGCGATCCTCAGCTTCTTCAAATAAATGCTTTTCAGAATCATTTGTGAGTGTTAAACGTGGCACTGCACAGGGCGCTGCATTATCATCAAGGGCAACAAATGTAAAAAATGCCTCATTGGCAAGTCTGAGGTCACCAGTTTTTGTGTTTTCAGCAAATACTTTTACCAGTATTTCCATTGAGGTACGCCCTGCCCATGTTACTTTTGCTTTAAGGTTTACGAGTTCGCCTAATTTAATGGGTTGGTGAAAGATGAGATGATCAACAGCGGCGGTGACAACCACATGGTTGGAAAAGCGTGAAGCGGACATTCCAGCAGCAAGATCCATCCAATGCATCAGGGTGCCACCGAGTAGGTTTCCCAACAAATTCGTATCGTTTGGTAAGACTAACTCTGTCATCTCAACAATAGAGTCAGAGGGAACTTTGATCCGGTCTTTCATACTCTCTATCTTTCGTTTGGTTGGATATATATTTCATTCTTCTATATCCTTTAGGTCTGAATTTATTGTAAGCAGTTGAGATGTCCAAAAATAATTTACTTTTTTAATTTATATAGAAAGGAACAGGAGGATTTGATAGGGATTGCATTGTGGGGTCTTGTGTTATATCTTTATAAATACGGACAGGAATCATAACGATGTCAATTACTACAATTACATAAAGAGATTATAGTCATTCTTTTGATGATTATAAAAGCAATGTCGAGGATTTCCCAAAAATATTAAAGATAAATTTTATATGTTTCTTAAACTATTGTTTGGCATGATTTATGCGCCATGTTATTTATAATAATGGATAAATAATTTGAATTTCTTGTTTTTTTTGGAATTCCTTTTCAATTTCGGGAGAAATTATGCACAAAATAATAGCACTAATATTATTTACCCCTATTTTAGTTTATAGCAGTGCAAGAATTGATTCATTAAAAATTCAATTGGATAAAGTTTCTGGTCTTGAGAAAGTTAATATCCTGCACGAATTAGCTGAAGAATATATGGACACTTTTGTTGATTCCGCGATATTATTGTCCCATCAAGCTGCAAAATTAGCAAGGAAACTCAATAATCAAAAAGCGTTAAATTATTCTATTTATTTAATAGGAAAGACATATAACTTGAGTGGCAACTACAATAAAGCTGAAACCCTGTTAATGGATGTAGTAGAAGGTAAATCTGATCTTGAATTGAGATTTAATCATCTGCCCATCCTTTTTGAATTAGGTAAAAATCAGTATCTCTTATCAAAATATAAGTCATCCCTGAAATTCTTTAAAGAGTTAGAAAAAATAAGTAGTCTAAATAATGAAGAAGACTGGAAAGCTTTAGCTCAAGACGCTTTGGGTTCAATTCATTACGCACAAAGTAATTTTAATGAAGCTTTAAATTATCACTACAAGTCATTAGATCTTTATAAAAAACTTAATGATAGAGAATCCATTGCGGGATCATTTTATTCTTTAGGTGCCGACTACAGTGGTTTGTCAATGTATGATAAATCTATCGAGTTCTACCTTCAAGCCATAAATCTTTGTGAACAAATTAGTAATAATAAAATACTAGCAATGTCAACTCATGCGGTAGGGATGACTTATCAAGAACTAAAAAACTATAGACAATCACTGGAGTATAATTTCAAAGCATTGTCAATTGCTAAGGACTGTGGTGATGATGCCTTAGTGGCAAGTATTTTGAATAATATAGGAATTGTAAAATCATCAAAAAAAAACTATTCTGGTGCATTGAAATATTTTTCAGAAGGGTTAGCTATAAATTTAAAGACAAAATCGAAAATTGGAATTTGCATGTCCTATGATAATATTGGATTTATTTATTATAAACAAAATAATTTTAATAAGGCTCTCTATTATTCCACCAAGACTTTATCAATTTCTGAATCAATCGAGGAGAAATGGAGAAACACGCAAATTCTAAACCATCTTGGTCTGTATTATATTGGCACACAACAATATACGACGGCAGTATCATATTTAAAGAATAGTCTTTCCATTGCTTTAGATATTGAGGCTCAAGATCTAGGTACTAGATAATCTTAAGGCGTTTTCTGATTATTATGCTGCTACCAATAACTATCAAAAGGCGTATGAATACCTGATGCGATTTTCTCAACTAAGGGATAGTATTACTACTCAAAGTAGTCATAATATTGCTGAGATGCAGATGCGCTATGAGAAAGGTAAACAAGAAAAACAAAAACAAATTCTTTTGGATAAAATCCATATTCAGGGCTTGGAACTTGAAAGGGGTAAACTGATACGCTGGTTAACAGCCCTTAGTCTTACCTTGTTTTCTCTTATAACTTTTTGGGGATATAGTAGATTTCAGGTAAAAAAAAGAGCAAATATTATGTTGGAGAAAAGAATTGAACAGGCAATGAAGGATCAGGAGGAACAGCAAAAAATTATCTTTCATCAGGCAAGTCTTTCCTCACTGGGAGAATTGGCAGCAAGTATGGCCCACGAAATTAACCAGCCATTGCAGGATCTGAAACTTTGTGCAGAATATGTTGAATTATATATGCGTGAATCCGGATTAATTGATAAATCTCTACTTGATAGTATTGAAGAAATCTATTTGGATATTGAGCGCATTAAGCAGATCATCGATCATGTACGTACATTTTCAAGCCAACAAAAAATCTATGTGAACAAGTTGTTCAATGTCAATCTTGTGATAGATGATGCACTATCAATGATTGGAAAACAATTTGTGAAACATGGAATTGTCTTAAATCTTGATTTGAAAAAGAATATCGGGAATATTAAAGGTAACCCTTATAAACTGGAACAGATTTTAATCAATGTTGTTTCAAATGCCAAAGATGCCATAGTTACTAAAGATAAAAAAATTCAGAAGTCGATTGAAAAACAAATCATCATCCGAACTTATAAAAAAGAAAATAGTACCATGATTGAAATCATTGATAATGGAATAGGAATTAAATCAGAACTGATAGGCGAAATCTTTAAGTCATTTTATACGACCAAAAAATTAGGCGAAGGAACAGGTTTGGGACTCTCAATTGTTCAAGAGATTCTTAAAGAGTTTAATGGGGACATATCTATACAAAGTACTTATATGAAAGGTACTACAGTTGAAATTAAATTACCCAGGTATATCAAAAATGCTGAGAGAAATAATAAAAAGTCTGTCTGAAAACAGCATTAATAACAAATAGAATTTAATATTGTATCTAAGATGAATAGATCTTATCTTTTTTTTAAACCATCGAGTTAGAGATTTTACTTTATTCCTATTTTCGTGATAGCCAAACGCGTGGCAGTTTGTAGAGCTTCTGCTTCAATTCTATTACCTGTAGCTTTTATCATCCAGAGATCTGGTCCAAGCTTGCCTATTCTAGCCATCCGGTCAAATTCAGGACCTACCTTTCCACTCTTTTCTATCTGCTCTTCAATCTGATAGGCTATTAAATGTCCCAGGGGATAATCAGTTAAATAGAGGGGATAAGATATCATATGCGAATAAATTCCTAAAAGAGTGGCATCCTTAAGGCCAAAAACAGGAGCAAAGTACTGATTCCAGGTCTCCCGGGCAATTCGCAATGTGGCGTTGCGAAGTTCTGAGGGAGTGGCCTGAGGATGATCATACATCCAATGCCAGACGGCATTGTCCACCAGGGCCACAGCGGCAATCTCACAGGTCGCCCAAAAATCACTTAAGGTATGCATGGCCTTGCCAAGCTCGTCACGCTGCTGAAGTCCAAGTAATTCAAGATCCCTGGCCTGGAAGATAAAAGCCATGGCTTCGGTAAAAGCATTATTGGGAACACCTGATAATATAGTGTAATCAATGTTGTTAATTGATATGACTTGCTCAACATTATGACCAAGCTCGTGAACGGCAATATTATAACCCTTATAATCCATACCCTCAGCGCCAACTCTTGTTCGCAAATGTGTTGTAGCCCCACGCATCTGTGCGCCCCAGGCATGGCCGGATCCTCTGGCCGGATCAACGACGATTAAATTCGCAATTTCAGAAACACGGTTCCGGGGGAAATCCAGATCCCTCAATATTCTTGGAATGTCCTTTTCAAAACTCTGAGGGGTGGGGTATCTTTGAGAAACAAGTTTGTTTAATTTTTCCTCAGAGAAATTAGCACGTGATTTAAAACCATTATACCATATGTCGAATGGCTCCAAATCACGTCCTAAACGTATTTTTATAATATTACATACTGATTTAAAATTCTCGGAAGTTAGAAGATTGTCAAAAATCTCGGTTACACGAAGTTCCGGAATCTCCCGGCTAAGATCAAAACGCCGCTGAATAAAATTGGGCATAGTTGGCCAATAAGGATCTGCTTGTTTCTGACAGATAAAGTTTTTTTGAAGCATCGTGTAACGTGTATTGGGCTCTGGTTTGCCCGATATATCTTTTGACATTTGATCCGTGATTTCAGTATCTTGTACTTTTGCTGGTGAAACTTTATTTGTAAAGGGATTCCAGTCCAAAGCCGGGTTATTGATCACCGCCTGAGGAATGGACTGGTCAACAATTCTTTCCATGACCCGTTGAATCATTTTTTGCCGATCGAGTCCTTCATTTCCCTTGGCATATTGTGCCCGAATTTCATCCCTCAGATTCCAATGGGAGAGCAATCTCAGGTTTGGTGGAAATAAACGTTGTTTGCTCTCATCAATTAAATGATGCATCCAGATATTGTAATTGGCAATATAACTTTCTGATATTGATCCCACACGGCTAAGTTCCATACTAATGTGGGCGGGAAGTCGTTTGGCATATGACGAGGCGAGTCTTCTCTCTGCCCATTGACGACGTGTCCAGACGCTGCCTGAACTTGAATGTTCTTCCAGGGTACTTAGAGGGAAGTTTAATAGGGCAATGAAAGCCAGCTTATTATCAAAAAAATCGGAACTGACATGGGCGGCAGGATTGTATGCAGCAAATAGCTCATCGAAGGGGTGTACTGGTCCAATGTCCAAATCGGCTTGCCAGCGAAAATTAAGGGTAATCCGGTCCATATGACCATTTAAATTTTCCATATGATCTTGAAATCGAAGAAACATGGCATCACGTGTTTTCGGGTCCCCGGCGTAGTTATCTCTGATAAATGTTTCAAATACTGCCTGCTCTCCATCCTCTGATCGCCAATAATTGGCAACCTGAACAAGACCCTGCCTGATGCGGTCTTTTTGATCATTGCCATGCATTTTTACAAGTTCTTGCTGTAAATTATCGATAGATTTTACAATCCACATGGGCCTTAAATCACTTTCTGTTTTGTTCACACAAGAAAAAAGAAAAAACATTATGAAGAGGCAGGATATATATCTCATAGTTATACCTTTATTATTAAAATGACTTTATACATCATACTTTAATATCTCATAAAGGATTAAATGGTGAGAATGTATTTCTCTAAGTTTAGCCCTTTTATAATTTCTACTTTACAGAAACATATTGATTAACAAAAGATTTGGCGCTCAATATTTCTCCCGTAGCTTGCTTGATCATTTCATTCCAGGGTAATTGTTTACCGGGATTAAATATTTTTTCTTTTAGATAATCACCCGCGTCCTGATTATTCCAGAAAGTTACTTCTTCGAGTTCCCGTCCAGGGTAATAATTTTCAGCAACATAATTGAGGATTTGGGAGGCAAATAATTCACCAAGTTGATAATTCTGGTAGTATACAGGATAGGTGGCAATATGTAACTTCGTGGCCCATTCGTTACCAACTGGTTTTTCGGGTCGTTTAATTTTCTGATATTTTTCCACCAAATCCCACCATAATGTATTTAAATCCTGATCCGGATTTTCATAAAACATTTTCTCAAAATTTAAAACAACCATGCTCCAACGGGCGAAAATTAATTTTGATAATCTTAAGTTGGCTCGGGAAACAGTCTGAATCTTTTCCAATTGTGATTTGGATATTTGCAATGCATTGTTCATCCAATAAGAGTTAGAAGAATAACTTCCAAAAAACATGGCAACCCCTTCTGTGGTAAATTGATGGGCAGGCTCTCTAAGTAGAAAGGGTAGATCAGGGTCAAGATATTTATCGTAAATTGCATGTCCCAATTCATGGAGCATGGTCCCCATCCAGCGTTCATTTGGAACAATATTGCATAGAATTCTTATATCATCCTTACGGTCGATGAAAAATGAAAAAGCATGTTGACTCTTCCCTTCCCGCTCGTATAAATCGCTTCTACTAAGAATATCATCTACCGGTATCCCTGCCGATAGATAAAAAGTATTGGCTGTTTCTGGAATGTCAATATCTTTGTAGTAGTTATCTAGATTTATTTCTAATATTGCTGGAGCAGATTGTGCAAATAAATCTTCATAATGCCAGGGGCGAATTTCGGATTTTTTTATACCATATCTTCGAGAAAAAACAGATTCAATTTCAGAATGGAGTTGATCGAAGGGTTGCTGTGTTAGAGAATAAAGCTCATTAAAAACAGTTTCAACATCGGTTGGATTAAGTTCTCTTAGTTCCATGGCCATATAATAATAGTTTGGAAATCCCAGTTCCTTTGCCGCCTCATTCCTTAGTTTGGCTAATTGTACCAGATCTTTCGCTACTTTATCGCCAAGACCCTTTTGTGCCCGCCATATGGTTTCTCTCACTTTAAGATTCTTTTCATTCTGAAGCAGTTTGGTAACTTGATTATCTGAATATTTCTTATTCTCTACCACCGTTCTAAAGTTTGCATAGATTTTCTCAATTTTTGAAGCTATTTCAGTAATTCTTTCATTGAGTTTTGGATCGATCTGCTTACTTAAATAGGCCGGGAATACAACTTCCAGTTGTCTTTTAAGAAGAGGAGTGGAGAGAAGGTTCTCTTTTTGCAATTCTTTGAGGTAGAGAAAATGCTGTTTGTTCTGGTGAATCTGATCTAGTGCTAAAGATAATTCTGTTGAATTTCTAAAAAATTCATCTTTTCCGGTAATATAGGCATCCCATTGTGCTTGATTTTGCTTCGTCAAAAGGGGCTCAACGGCTGTTTCATATTCATTCAGGAATATTTGGAATCCCTCATCTGATAGGGGATAAGGCATTTGCCGGTTACAAGAAATAATAACAAATAAGATTGGTAAAATCGCCAGAAATGAAAATATAGATTTGTCCATTTGATATCTCCACAGATAAATAAAAATTTTGTGATAACTTTATTAATCACTCCGCAATAGTGTATGATCTCTCAGAAATTTAGGAAAAATTAATTGCTGATGAAAATTCTGCTGAATTAATTATAGCAGATGTCATATTTACATAGCATTAAAGTATACTATAATACTTATATCGTGTCAGTTCCACCTCTTCTTAGCGCCATTTAAATAGTGAACTAAATTGAATGTCCACTAAGGTTTAGTTGAATATATCCGATTATTATACAAAAAGAATATTACGATTTTCTGGTAATAAGAAAATAGTAGGAAAATTCAGATGGTATATTGAATTACGTTAGTATTGTGACAAAAAAGGAAATAAAATAGTATCAGATTGATTGGCAAACCGAGTGATTTTATAAATACGAGAAATATTTTGAGTGAAAAGAACACACAGTTAAAAATAGATCTTGGCGATAAAAGATTAGCTGATGATACGCATCATAAAAAGACTCATGTGAAAGTGAGCCGACCTACTGCATTTGCCAAATCTGATAACAAATATGAAAAATATTTTCATAATGCTGCGGATTTGATTGTTATCATCGATAAGACAGGTACTTTTCTAGATATAAATGATCGGTTTGTAAAGGAAAGTGGTTATTCAAGGCAAGAAATTATAGGAAGAAGTTTATCTGAAACCAGAATATTATCCGATGATTCTGCAACAATGGCATATTCCTCCCTGAAAAAAATTACTTCAGGTGTTTTCGTCCCCATGTTTGAGATTGAGATCATTCATAAGAATAAAAATGTTGTCCCATATGAAATACGAGCTGTACTTATAAGAAATGGAAATCAGGTTGATGCTGTTCAGGCCAATCTTAGAAATATTGAAGAGCGCAAAGTTGTTGAAAGAAAAATTGGTGAGAGAGAAGAATACTATCACACGCTTTTCCAACTATCCCCAAGCGGAATTCTAATTGAAGATTCAGATGGAAAAATCATCGAAGTTAATCCCGCCTTTTGTAATTCTCTCGGATATGAACGTAAGGAACTTATAGGTAAAAATGTCGATTTAATTGCTCATATTGATGACATTAATATTATTAAGAAGAATATAAACAGAATATTATCGGGTGAGGTTTTAAAACATGTTGTAAAGAGTAAAAGAAAAGATGGTAGTTTCTGTTATATGGAATTGAACGAAAAAAAGATCGCTCTTCCTGATGGTAAAGATGGTGTCCTCTGTGTGTCTGAAGACATCTCTGACCTCAAACAATCTGAAGAAGCGCTCCTCTATAAAACGCGATTTCAGGAAAACCTTCTAAAAACAGCTCGTCATTTGACCAGGAGTCTTGAAATTAAGGAGGTCCTGAATGAAATTGGTAGTGGTATTATGGAGATCCTCAACACAAAAAGCTGTGCTCTATACCTCCTCGAAAAAAATCTAAAAACCCTCAGACCAGTAATTGCCATCGATCCGGAATATCAAGATCAAGTAATGGTAACGCCATTGGATATGGATAATAGTTTTACAGGAGAGGCTGTTAAATCAAAAAAGGGTTTAATATTTAATGAAACCGGTCCAGAGTCGGTGGGACAACAGATCCCAGGTACTCCCGAGGAATTTGAAGAGCGGATAATGGTTGCTCCATTTCTTATTGAAGATAAAGTTATTGGGGCTATGTGTTTAAGTAGAATGCATGTAAATTTTACAAAAGAAGAACTCTCTTTGGCTGAAACATTTGCCTCATTTGCTTCTGCTGCCCTCAAAAATGCACAGCTGTACAATAATTTACAACGGGAAGTAGAAGAACGGAAAATCGCTCAGGATCGGGTAAATGAGTTAAATATGCAATATGAACATTTTATCCAAAATAGCCTTGTTGGTATTTGGAAAATAGAATTTGATGTCCCGATTCCCATAAGTTTACAAGAAGAAGAGATAGCGAACCAAATTTTAAATAACTCGGTAATTTCCGATTGCAATGATGCTTTAGCACAAATGTATAGTTTTCCCTCCCGTGAAGAATTTATTGGCAAATGTCCTCGGGAATTTAGCGATGATTTTAGTGCATCTACAGATAGAATGGAAACCTTTATTGTAAATGGTTTCAAAACCGAAATGATTGAAACCCGGGAAAAGGATTCAAAGGGAAATATGCACCACTTTAGAAACTCATATTTTGGTGTATTGAGAGACGAGCAACTCCTGGCAATCTGGGGTATTCAGATGGATATCACAGATAGAAAAAAATTGGAAGAGCAACTAAGACAATCTCAAAAGCTTGAGGCTGTCGGTACTTTGGCTGGGGGAATAGCACATGATTTCAATAATCTCCTAACGGTAATAAATGGACATGCTGAAATGTCAATGATGAATTTGGAAAGTGAACATCCATCTCATAAAGATATTATCTCTATCCTGAGTGCTGGAAAACGAGCTAAAAATCTAACTAGCCAATTATTAGCATTTAGCCGTAAGCAAATATATGCACCTAGAATAATAGAAATTAACCGTGCCATTTCAAGCCTGGATAAAATGCTAAGGCGGTTAATTGGGGAAGATATTAATATTGAAACAAATCTGCGTTCAGATATTCCGTTAATTAAGGCAGATCCTGGTCAGATAGAACAAATTTTGATGAATCTGATTTTAAACGCCAGGGATGCGATAAATGAGAAAACAGAAAAAGCAGCAGATAAAAAAATTCTAATAGAAACAGGCTTTGTTCTTTTAGATGAATCATTCGTAGTCAAGCATAACGGAAGCCATACGGGTCCCCACGTGGTCCTTACTGTAAGTGATACCGGTATTGGTATGGGTGATGAAATAAAAGAAAAAATTTTCGAACCCTTTTTTACAACAAAAGAAAAAGGTTTGGGCACTGGATTAGGGATGTCAACTGTTTATGGTATTGTTAAGCAGAATAAAGGCAGTATATATGCCTTTAGTGAGGCTGGGTTAGGTTCCACAATTAAAATATTCTGGCCGGCCAGTACTGAGAATAGGGCTTCGGAAGAAACTCAAATACTGCCCAAAGTAGCCCTCTTGGGCAATGAGTCAATTCTTGTTGTTGAAGATGATGAAGGCGTTCGTAATTTTGTCTGCACTGCCCTCAAGGATCTCGGATACTCGGTTATCCAGGCTATTAATGGTAAAAAAGCAGTTGATGTACTTCAAGATAAAAAGAAAGGGATTGAGCTAATCATAACCGATTTAATTATGCCAGAAATGAACGGAAAAGAACTGGCCATTGAAGCAAATAAAATAGTACCAGATACAAAAATATTATTCACATCTGGGTATACCGAAGATCACATTACAAGTAGTGGTTCACTAGATAAAGGAATCAATTTTTTACAAAAACCATATACAATGCAGGCTTTGGCTAAAAAGGTGCGTGAAGTCCTTGATTCAAAAATATAGCATACTCTTCTTATTATTAAGCCCTTTGTTTTCCTTCCATATTCTTTATTAAGAACAATTCAGTGATGATTAAAAGTAGAGAAAAAAGTATAAATAATTTCCAGAGTTCCATGCCAAATCGAGTTTCTTTTACAACTTCTGCAAATTCTTGATTTTCACTAAATAAACCTGTCTGGGGGACCTCTTCTAGTATTGATTCAAGATCAAGGTGCGGCTCATCAATAATCCTTGATTCACAATTTACCGGTATAGCGTATATCAATTGATTCTCAGTTTTAATCTTATATAGTCCTGGTTTATTCAGGTTGGATAGTTTAAACTGATAAGTTTGGTTAAGGATTTTTGGCACAATAGTACTTCTGTTCTCATCATCATCATAGAGATAAAACTTTTCATTACTCCCATGATCCTTCGAGGTTATGATTATTGGCTTCCCAACCCGGCCGGATAAATCGGAATGTGAAGATGCAGATACCGCATAATACATTAATCTGGAGAGAAGCGGAAGAAATAATCCCCGATATTGAAAATCGGTCCAATCATCTTCAATATAACTACTAAAGAAGAAAGATCGCCCCTCATTAATGTCAAATTGAACAAGAAATGGATCCCCATTTTGAAAGGAAAAAATCCGTCTTGTTTCAGCAGGAATAATGGTTTTAAAGTAACGGTAAAAGCGAGGCTCTTCAATATCAGGCTCCATCGTTCTAAAAAGTCCACTAAACAATGGATGATCTAGGTCAGGTTGGGTAAACGAGTAAAATTCCTTTGAACTTTTTGTTTCAATAATCTCAGTTATCTGTAGTGAGTAAGAAAGTCTTTTCGCCAGAGCATTGAATTCTGAAGGAATTGTGTTAAGTCCTGGCATAAGTACAAGTGTACCCCCCTTCTCTGAAAATGTTTTTAGACGATTTTGGATTTCGGTAGACAATTTTGGGATATTTGAAAGCCAAATAACATCGTATTTTTGAAAGCTATGTCCAGCCCATGTATTATACTTACTAATATTTAAGGATATATTTGACTGATTAGATAGAGACTGCATGGCGGCAAGAAGAAATGGAGAAGGTTGGTCATCGACAAAAAGAATTTTAATCTCAGAGGGAATGTTTACGACAAAATAGTATCGATTGTCTGCGAGAAGATCGTCATCGCTGATTTCAATATACCCGCTGGTAAATCCGGAGTTCTGTGGTAAAAATGACATTGGAACAATTTTTGTCTGGTTTGAACCCATCAAAATACGACGATGTGATACCCGTTTATTATCTACAAACATATGAATTTCTACAGGATGAGCTCCTTCATAGCTTGAGCTCTTTAAATAAATATCAAAATTAATGGGCTTATTTATTTCTAATATTTGACTTTTAATGTCAACTGTATCAATACTGATATTTAAAACAGGTAAATTACCGACTTTGATAAAATATATATGAGCATTAGAGAATAGCTGCAAATTCTCCTTAAAGTCGTTTTGTTGAAATTGAAAATCAGATATTATATATAATTCCTCGTTAAAATTTGGATGTTGCCTAAAAAGATTGAGAGACGATTGAAAGGTGGATTCCCATTTTCCACCCTGAAATGAAGCTTGCTGTTCTTGAATATCTCTGGTCGCATTTAAGACTTGGTCTGGATCATTTGAAGAGATAAGGTATACCTGATCTTCTGGTTTAAAATTTTGCTCAATCTGGTCTAATATTTCAAGTGCCCGCAAATAGCGATTCCCTGAATCATCATACCTACGCATATTTATCCCTGAATCTAGTATAATTACAGCTGTAGTTCTTGCCCCCTGTGATGAAAAAACAGGTTTAGTTGTCAGGGTTGGCCGGGCAAAGGCAAAGACCAGCATTAAAATAATTAAAGTTCGAATAATAATTAGAAGATATTCATAAAGTTTGAGACGCTTGAGTCTTTGTTTCTCAAGTAATTTTAGAAATCGAATACTACTAAAAGTAACTTTCTTTTTCCTGTGACGATTAAAAAGGTGAATCAGCAAAGGAAGGCTGACGGCCAGAAGTGCTGTAAGTATAGAGAGGTTTATAAAAGTAAACATAGATCAATCTTATTTTGACGGGTTAAAATTTTTTTAAGGTTCTGCAAATTTAATTAACAGACTGTGAAAATTACAGAGTGTTATCATGAATTATGTTTGGTGAGTTTAATAGGGTTGAGATTGAATTGCAAACAAAAATAATTCGTCATAGATTTGGGCAGACATTTCCTCTATATTATAAAACCAGTTCGTAATTTCAGATATTTTGACACCAGTTTTATTTAAGACCAATAGGGTTTACTATTAAAACCTTTTTTTAAACATTAAATTCTAAATAATGGGAAAATCCCCAAATAATACCTATGAAAGAAGTTAATCCTTACGAAAAGTTAGCTTTTATTTATGATCAGCTAATGGATCATGTTGATTATGAAAATTGGGCATTATATATCTTAAGTCTGATCAACCGACTGGAGATGAATATAAATTCTGTTATAGATTTGTCATGTGGAACGGGTAGCCTTTTATTTCACGTTAAAAATAATTTTGAGAAAACATATGGGTGTGATCAAGCGAGCTCTATGATTGCTCTGGCCAGGGAAAAACACAGCCAAACGCCCCTTTTTACAAATGATGTTCGAAGAATGGCAATTAAAGATAATTCGGTGGATTGTGCTTTGTTTTTATATGACTCCCTGAACTACATAACACAATTAGATGACCTAAAAGGCTCATTAAAGGAAGTACATCGGATTTTAACTGCAGATGGTCTGTTTATTTTTGATATTGTATCAGCATCACATTGCAGAGAGCATTATGCTGATTATCATGAGAGTGAGTATTGGGATAATGTTGGGTATAACCGTCATAGTTATTATAATCAAGAAAAGGGAATGCAATTTAACGACTTCAGAATAGTTATAAATGGTAAAACCTATTTTGAGAAACATTCACAGCGTGTTTATTCAGTGGAATTTCTCAGTGATATATTAACTGAACATTCATTTGAGATTGTTAATATTTTTGACGAATTTTCGTTTGAGAAAGCAGACAAGGAATCTGGACGGATGCATTTGGTATGTAAATGCCGATAGACACTCTCTGATCCTGTTATCATAAAATCATTAAGTTAATTACTGGCATATATGGTACAATTTTTTAATGTTGATTTAAATTACGGAAATAAGCGGATTCTTAATCATGTCACCTTTCAGATTAAAAAAGGAGAATTTGTTTATTTAATTGGTCCGACTGGTGCCGGAAAATCCAGCGTGCTAAAATTGATATATTTCGATGAATTTCCTGATGCTGGAACGGTGATTGTAAATCAATTTAGTTCAGCAAAGATAAAAATAAGAGAAATCCCATATATTAGGAGAAAAGTGGGCGTGGTATTCCAGGATTTTAAGTTACTACATGACCGCAATGTATTTGATAATGTTGCCTTTGCTCTTCGTGTAACGGGAATAAAATCTTCAACTATTAAAAAGAAAGTTTTGCCCCTTTTGACGGAATTAGGTCTTGGTCACCGTCGCAACCACTATCCGAGAGAGTTGTCTGGTGGTGAACAACAACGGGTTGCCATTGCACGAGCTTTGGTCAATGAACCATTTATTTTATTAGCTGATGAACCTACTGGAAATCTCGATCCACAATCTGCCATAGAGGTATTGGAAATTCTGGAAGCGATAAATAAGAGAGGAACAGCGATTCTAATGGCTACCCACAATTATTCCCTCATTAAGCAATTTCCACATCCAACATTAAGTATGAATAATGGAGAATTGAAGGAACTATGAGCCTGGGTTTTAGTATCAGTGAAGGATTTAAAGGAATCTTTAAAGGCTCGTCTAGCAATGACGATGTCAATCTCTTCAATTACGCTATCCATACTATTGATAGGTCTTTTTTTTATATTTGGAATGAATCTTCATACTTGGATTGGGTTTGTCAGAGAGAAAATTGATGTTGAGCTAATCATTGAGTTTGGTACTACTGATAAAGAAATTGAAAACCTGACGAGCAGAATAAAGGGTGTCGAAGGCGTAAATTCAATTGAACTGATTCCTAGAGCAAAGGCACCCGAAAGGTTTAAAGAAGATTTTGGGCAAGATGTATTAGAATTATTGGAATATAATCCTTTTCCAGCTTCGGTAATTATTGAAATCAAGGATGGATATCGTAATTCCGCTGAAGTTTCTAAATTGAAGAAAAAACTTGAATTATTATCGCATGTGGACGAGGTTATTTATAATGAGCCTCTTTTGGAAAAAATAAATCAAACTATTAATGTGATATTTATTCTCGCCAGTCTTGTGGGATTTATTATTACGGTCATTACTATTGGATTAATCTATAATACCATCCGCTTAACCATTCATGCCCGGAGAGATATGATCCATATCATGCGTTTGGTAGGGGCAACCGAAAGTTTTATAAAGAGACCATTTATCGTTGAAGGAATGATTCAGGGTTTTGTAGGAGCTTCATTTTCATCAGCTATAATATTTTATGGTATTAAATTAATTGGCATATATATCTATCCATATATTGAATATCATCCTGTTGTATTTGCCTGTCTTCTCGCATTTGGAGTGATGGTTGGTTTTATAAGTGCGCGAATGAGTGTCAGTAAGTACTTGAAAATCATATAGTTGTCTGTCTAAGTATTTGTCCACATGTTTTAACGAAACTCTCATATTACTTGGATCGTATAACCATTATGAACCTTGACTTGCGAAAAAATAGATACTAAATTTCAGGTCATTTTTGGAAAAGGTATTGTAATCAAAATGGATTTAATCCTCACAGACAGAGAGCAGGAAATATTAGAATCGGTCGTACGGAATTTTGTACTTACAGGTAATCCTGTGGGCTCCCGGACGATATCGAAGGTTCGAAGCCGAACCCTAAGTCCTGCTTCAATTCGCAATGTAATGGCAGATCTTGAAGAAAAGGGTTTTCTTGATCATCCTCACACCTCCGCCGGTAGAGTTCCCACAACAAAAGGATACAGGCATTATGTGGACAATGTCATTGATTTAAGTGATCTTACAGAGGAAGAGAAAATCCTTATTAAGGAAAATATAGGAGATTTTAGTGGTGATATAGATTTAATCCTAGAAAAGACCATGTTCGTTTTGGCCAAAGTCTCTAACATGCTTGGTGTATTGTTAACGCCAAAATTTGATGAAGGAACTCTTGAGAAGATCGATGTTATCCGATCTTCGAGTGAAAAGCTTTTGGTCGTATTGAGTATCAAGGATGGAATTGCCAAAACGATTCTGCTTGAAGTTAATCACGAACTTTCTGAAACGCATCTTATAGAAACGATTCAATTATTAAATGAGAGGTTGGCTGGACTGAGAATCAGTCAAATTAAAAGCTCTTTTCATGACCGCCTCAAGGATATGGTTGATGAAGAATCTGGATTAATACGTCTTTTTATAGATTCAGCAGATAAGTTGTTTGATTTTACACGGTATTCAAATGTCATATACTCCGGAACTACAAATATCCTAAATTATCCGGAGTTCTCTGATGTAAATAAATTCTCAACGCTTATCGAATTATTTGAAGATAAAAACATAATTGTTCATATGATGGAAAAAAGAAGTATCCCCCCGGAATTAAAGGTCACCATTGGTGCGGAAAATGAGGAAGAATTGATTCAGAATTGTAGTATTATCACAGCTCCATACACAGTTGGAGATGTTGATGGTATATTGGGTGTTATTGGTCCGACACGAATGGTTTATAGCCGCGTAATCCCCATCGTGGATTTTACAGCAAGATTTATTACAAATATCCTTCAATCAAAATAAAGATAATAAAATTATTAGGTTCCCATATTAAAGGATTAATTACTATGGATCCTTTAAATGCTCTAATAGATGTAGAAAGGGAGATTAGTATGACTGTTGAGAGCACAGCAAAAAAAAATAAACAAGCAGATGAAAAAAAACAGAATCAAAAGAAGAAACCCAATAAATATTTGATCGAAAGTAAAAAGTTAAAGGAAGAAATATCTCATCTAAAAGACCAGGTTCTCCGAAAAACAGCAGAGTTTGACAATTTTAAGAAGAGGACTGAGCGTGAATTTTATGATAGGGTTCTCAATGCGAATGAAAAGTTAATAGCAGAACTTCTGCCCATTCTGGATGATTTGGAGAGGTCAATTGATCACGCAAAAAAAAGTGAAGAAGTGGATTCTCTACTCGAGGGCGTAGAATTGGTTGCAAAAAAATTGGTTGGAACACTAGAAAAACAGGGTCTGCAAAAAATGGAAGCTCAGGGCTATGAATTTGATCCTGAAAAACATGAGGCTCTGATGCAAATTGAGAAGCCAAATGTTGAAAGTGGCATAATTATTGAAGAACATTTAAAAGGATATAGCCTGAATGACAAAGTTGTACGTCATGCACAGGTTATCGTATCAAAATAAAAAATTGGATTTATAAATGACGACAAAACGAGATTTATATGAGATACTTGGAATTTCACGCGAGGCATCAACAGACGAAATAAAAAAAGCCTATCGTAAACTAGCTATACAATATCATCCAGATAAAAATCCTGGTAATTCAGAGGCCGAAGAAAAATTTAAAGAAATTGCTGAGGCATATGCCATATTAAGCGACCCGGAAAAACGGGCTCGTTATGATAGATTTGGGCATAGTGCTACTTCGGGTGCTGGTGATTTTGGTGGTTTTAGTAATATTGAAGATATCTTCAGTGCGTTCGGGGATATTTTTGGTGGTGGTTTTGGCGATATTTTTGGAGGCGGTGGCCGTCGAAGAAGGCAGTCCACTAATCGTGGGGGCGATCTGCAAATTCGGTTACGCATCAATTTGGAAGAAATAGCCACGGGCGTTACTAAGAAAATTAAAGTAAAGAAGCACATAGTTTGCCATACATGTAGTGGAAGCGGTTCATTGCGAGATTCTCAACCTGTTCAATGTCCGGTTTGTCACGGATCCGGAGAAATGCGACAGGTTACACAATCCCTTTTTGGCCAAATGGTAAACATAACAACCTGTACCCGGTGTAATGGCCAGGGAAGTATTGTCTCAAATCCATGCCGAACGTGTCAGGGTGATGGACGCGAAATGGGTGAAAAAAATATTGAAATAAATATTCCAGCGGGAGTAGCATCCGGAAATTATATCCCGCTAAAGGGAGAGGGTAATGTAGGTAAGCGTAGTGGACCTGCAGGCGATCTGATTGTATATATAGAAGAACAGAGACATCCGATCTTTGAAAGGTCGGGAAATGATGTGATCATGGTTTTACCTGTGAGTTATCCTCAGGCCGTCTTGGGGACCTCTCTGGAAATCCCGACTCTGACAGGGAAAGCAAAAATCAGCATCCCAGCTGGAACTCAAGCTGGTAAAATACTGCGTATGCGGAACAAAGGTATCCCCAATGTTCATGGTGCGGGAATAGGAGACCAGCTTGTACAGGTACAGGTATATATTCCCACAAAGCTCAATAATGATGAAAAAACTAAAATAAAAGAACTGGAATCACTTGAGAGTCTGAAACCTTCTGCAGATGGCCACAAGAACATTTTTGAGAAATTTAAAGAGGCCCTGAATATTTAGATTTGGCATATTTAAGATGTATCTCACACAATCAGAGAAACGAACTATAATTATTATTGTTTCTGTAATCCTGATTGCCGCAGGAATTCAGATCTTCACGGCCTCTTCCATAGCTCCACCAAGTATAGACTACTCTGAGTCGGATAGTCTTTTCTCACGTCTAAGCCATATTCGTCCAGAAATCTCAAAAAATCAACTTATCCCCAAAAGAATATCTAACGAAGGGAGAAGCAAAATAATTCAATCTGATCCTGTAAAAAAAAACGAGAATCTTTTACTTAATATTAATAGGGCAACCAAACAAGAATTTACACAACTACCAAGAATTGGCCCAGCTATTGCTGAGAGAATTATAAATTATCGTGTATCGCATGGATTATTCAAATCTATTAGTGATTTACAAAAGATTAAAGGGATTGGGCCGAAGACTTTTAAAAAAATAAAACCATATCTTCAAAATATAGAATAAAATTTCAGGATTGCTTAAATCAATATTATTTTTTAGCTTATCTCTTTATATTATCTTATATATTGTTATCTTTTTATCCTGATTTTATAGTGAGTCAGAACAGTTTAGAATAATTTGTTAAAAATCATAGTCCCGTTCCTGTTTATAAAAAAGTATATACTAATCGTGTGATTATCTAAGAAAACTCTCAAAAAATGGATTGATATGAAAAGAAGAATAGTAATCTTGGCGGATAAGAAACTAGGTCCCGTAACATCAAAGATGGCAAATGGAGCTATCCGATATTTAAATGATCAGGTTGTAGCTGTTATCGACTCATCAAACTCTGGTAAAACAGTTCAAGAAGTTGTGGGGTTTGGCGGAGATATTCCCGTATATGATACTCTAGATGAATCCTTAAGACACGATCCTAATACTTTGCTTATTGGTATATCACCTGCAGGAGGGAAATTCCCTTCACAGTGGTATCCATTGATAATCAATGCTATTCAGAACCGGTTACACATTGTTTCTGGATTACATGAGTTTTTAAGTGATATCGCTGAGTTTACCGTGCTAGCAGAAAAATATCGGATTCGTATTACTGATCTCAGAAAAAGTAAAAAACCAGATCTGTTGGCAAGGGGAATTGCAAAAAGATTTAGATCTAAAATCATTCTGACTGTTGGAACGCATGGTAATATAGGAAAAATGACAACAACGCTAGAATTGGTAAAAGATATGCAAGAGAGGGGAAAGTCTGCTGATTGGTTGGCAACAGGGCAGATTGGAATCTTGTTGAAGGGTAAAGGCGTGCCAATTGATTCGATAAAAGGAGATTTTATTTCTGGAAATATTGAAGCCGCAACGGCATCGATTGATGGTAATTATGAATTTGTATTTGTGGAAGGACAAGGTTCAATTCAACATCTTGGATTTTCCCCCGTTGCACTAGGTATCATGCATGGATGTCTTCCGGATGCTATGATCTTATGCCACCGTACTGATGTTGGTGTTTCCGAATATGGGGTTGATACAAATAATATTGCCAGAATTATTAATTTACACGAGCAGATGCTTGCTTTTGTCAAACCCGCCAAGGTTATCGGTATATCAGTAAATACCTATAATCTGAATGATGAAAAGGCGAAGGAAATAGTAATGGACCTCCAGAATAAAACGGGGTTACCAACCACAGATCCTGTAAGATTTGGTCCGGAGATATTGACCGATGCATTGATAAGTTATTTTGCAGATCATAAAAAGATAAGCCGTAAATAGATTTTCTATATTATGACAAATTGGTTCGAATTACTTGAAGTTCATTTTAACACCAGAAAAAAAGCATTCCTGATTTTTGATGAATCCAATATATTACGCTATATATCCGGATATGCGCGAGAAATACTAGTGATTGATGACAGTCATCTCGGATTTATAACATTGCAAGAATTGTTTCTTCCCTCACAAAAAACACCTCAAATTTTAATTGATAAACATTATTCATTTCAATCAGTTCAAAATATTTTATATACGACACCCTCAGGTCTTTCTAAAGAATTGCGAATCGCTAAAGATTCTACCTTGCAGTCGATTGGTGATATGTCTGGATATATTGTCTGGCTCGAAGCAAAGAGTAGAGATATAACAGGAGTATACAAGAAAGTCTCCTCTCTGGATCCCTACTTAAATTTCTATTGGCTATTTGATCAAAATGAAGTTGGGTTTATACTTTTGAATGGGGATGGCATTATTGAAGAATATAATGACAAAATTAAAACATTTTTAAACGAACCGGGTGACTGGAAGGGCAGAAATATTTTCACCTTTCCCTTTATTCACCAGACAGGGGTCGACTCATTGATCAGCAAATGTATGAAAAAAACAGCGAGGCCCAAATCAATCGATGCTATGATCAAAACCCCGGGATATATTGGCTCTTTTAATGTTAGATGGGCTGGCTTGCCATTGACTGATATTGAGGACTCGCTTATCGGTGTAATAATTACAGCGAGCCAGATTCGAGACAAATAGTTATCACTAAAAGCTAATAATTTGAAATTCAGTAGAGCAAGTACTTTATTCTCTCCTCTTTAAAAAGTTCTTCTTCTCTATCTAACCAGGATATTAAGTCCTGCAAATCCTTCCCCATTACAATGTGGTTTCTGATCTTGTCAGTTCCGCATAAACGATCAAAATGACCTTCCCGCCATTTAAAGTTTTCTCTATCCGTATCATATAATTGTTTTATGAGGCTTATTCCGGTTAAATAGGGTTTATATTTACTCCGGTCTGTAACGGATAAAGCAATACCGGCGATCTTTTTATCTTGGAATTTTGGTTTTGGCGCCATTGAAGGTATTGAGGTGGGTGTAAAGATTATGGGACCTAAATGAGCCCCCTTAATATCCACCATTTTATTTATAATCGAAAATTGGTCCTCGGTAAACCATGGCGCCCCTATGCGCAAAAATGGTTGATAGGTCCCACGTCCTTCTGATATATTCGTTCCCTCAAACAAACAAGTGCCGGGGTATACAGTGGCAACATCCAGAGATGGCATATTGGGGGAGGGCGGACGCCAGGGCAATCCTGTTTGGTCATACCACAGATGCCGTTGCCAGTTTTTTATGGGAATTACTTTTAAATCGGCCTTTATACCATCCTTTAGCCAGCCTTCCTGGTTAAACATCTGGGCCAGTTCGCCAACGGTCATACCATGTCGCACTGGAATTGGGTATAAACCCACGAAAGAAGAGAAGTTTGGTTCTAGAATATTGCCTTCAACGTCAATACCATTTATTGGATTTGGTCTATCGAGAACAATAAAAGGAATGTTCGATTCAGCTGCAGCCTCCATGGCGAGGGCCATGGTGTATATATAGGTATAAAATCTTGACCCAATATCCTGAATGTCAAATACTAGAATATCAATGGAAGATAGTCTCTCTGGAGTGGGTTTCCTGTTTTTACCATATAAACTATATATTGGAATTTCACTATACGGATCTACGTCATCATTTATTTTATGACCGGCGGCCTTCTTTCCGCGAATACCATGCTCTGGCCCAAACAAGGCAACAATTTTTATATTGGGCAAGGACATAAATACATCGGTGATATGTTGGTCCTTATTATTGTATGCGGTATGATTGGTGATTATTCCAATCTGTTTACCATCAAATAAAGATGAAAATTCCTGAACCCGATCAAGACCCACTATTACAGGATCATTGGAATTGCATGAATATGATAGAAGGATAACCGATGAAAAAAGTATAATAAATCTTTTCATGCCACCTCATTTTTAAAAAAAGTTAATTATTTTTTTGAATAATTGCTGTCAATATTTTAACTATGTTTTGAAATAGTCAATTTATTCTAAAATAAGTGATTGTATACAATGTTAAATCTAACTTCTAAAATAAAAAAAATGGCCCTTGATCTGGGTTTTGATAAAGTTGGTATTTCACCAGCATTGCAGCCCGAGAAAAGTCAACTACTGGATATCTGGTTAAATAAAAACTATCATGGGACGATGTCTTGGATGTTAAAATATAAAAATAAGCGAATGGACATTCAGAAATTTGTTCCAGATGCGCAGTCAGTTATCTCCGTTGCTTTCAATTATTATACAGACTTCAAGCATTCCCCCCAGGCAGGAGATGCAAAAATTTCACGATATGCCTGGGGTGAGGATTATCATAAGATAATGAAAAAAAAATTGAAACGGTTACTCCAAAATATACTAGAGCTGGATCCACAAATTAATGGGCGTATTTGTGTTGACACAGCCCCTATAATGGAGAAGTTATGGGCCGAAAAGGCAGGCATTGGCTGGCAGGGTAAGCATACAAATTTAATTACACGAGATTTTGGATCCTGGGTGTTTCTCGGAGAACTCATTGTCGATTCTGTTCTTCATTATGATAGTCCCATGGTAGATTATTGTGGAAGTTGCCAGGCTTGTATAAAAGCTTGCCCAACCGGTGCTATCGTAGAGCCCTATCAGTTGGATGCCAATAAATGTATATCCTATCTTACAATTGAATATTGGGATAAGCCTATCCCTGAAGATCTAAAGAATAATATAAATGGCTGGATCTTTGGATGCGATATATGTCAAGATGTTTGTCCCTGGAATAAAAATAGCCACAATAGTAAAGAAGAAAGATTCCTCCCTAAGGATGGGAATGTTACACCCCATATTGAGAAATGGGATTCAATGGATGAGGATACGTTTATAAAGAGATTTAAAAAAAGCGCGGTGTTGAGAACAGGTTATGCAAACTTTAAACGAAATATTAAAGCAAACTATGAAAATTCAGAATGATGTTTAATACCAGGTATTATTTTATAGTTATAGTAATTCATTGTATACTCCAACTAAGTATAACGTCAGTTGTAAGAGCACAGAAAATAATTGGAGACATTCCCTTACCATCCTCCGAATATAAACGACTTACAGCTGAGCCAAATAGTTATGCCCAATGGTTGCGTAACTTAGCACTAAAAAAAACTGGTTCTCCCGTTTTAGATTTTAGAGGTAATGTTTTTAAAAGTGGAGAGGATACCATTGTGGCTGCTGTGGTTAAATGGGATATCTCAGGTCGCCGTCTGGAGCAGTGCATGGACATAGTTATTAGATTATATGCGGAGTATATCTGGAATAAAAAGGAATACAAGGGCTTTCAGTTACCATTACCTGGTGGAACATGGTTGTCTTGGGATGAATGGAGAGCAGGAAACAGACCATATTTTAATGGCCTGCAGGTCAATCTCAAGACAGCAGCAAGGCCAGATTCATCCTATTCATCTTTTATTAAGTATCTAAATGTTGTCTTTAGTGAATCTCATACCCAGCAGTTTTATCATTCTTATGAGACAGTTAATAGAAGGAATGTCCAGATTGGAGACTTTGTTGTAAAAAAAGGGACAAAAGGACATGCTGTGATGATTGTCGATTTAGCTAAAAATTTAGAGGGACAACTATTTGCTTTAATTGGAAATGGTGATACACCTGCCTGCCAATTCTTCCTGCTTAATCATACAAAAGATAATCCCTGGATCCCCCTCTACCTGGATACTGAAGTCATAGCCTTACCGCTGCGTCGTAAAATGACCTGGGATGGATTGAGACGGTTTGAACTGCCTAAGAGGGATTAATCATTCACGTTTAAAAGAATCTCTTTAGTATTAAGTGCCTGGAATAGGTAGTTTATATTTGATTCGGGTCTTTTGAGTAAAATGAAATTTGTCTGCGATTGGCTATAGATTGGATTTGTCAAGATAGTTTAAGATTAAGTCTGGTGGTTTAACAGGATGTTCTGAAACTTTGATTGCTGCGGATAGTTTTTTAGTAGCCAGATCAATTATATTTTTATTATCAGTATACAGGGTGAAAAGAGGTTGACCGGAAGCAATTTTATCACCGGGCTTAGCGTAAAATCGCACACCTGCCTTAGGATCGAGCACATCATCTTGTTTTAATCTTCCTCCTCCAAGTAATATTCCGGTCATCCCGGTCTCGTAGGCGTTTATAGACTCAATCCACCCAGAATAAGGCGTTTTATATTCAACCTGGTATTTAGATGTTGGATATGATTCGGGATTATATAGAAAAGTAATGTCGCCTTCTTGTTCTTTCACAATTTCAATAAATTTTTCCTTGGCGCTTCCATCCTTAATCAGGGTCTTAGATATTTCTATTCCTTTGTTGATGCTTGTTGCTTTCTCACCTAAATATATCATCGTCCCGGCTAAAACATGGGTAACATCCATCAAATCCTTAGGTCCCTTATCATGTAAACATTCGAGACATTCCTCTATTTCAAGCCAATTCCCTACCGTATGTCCCAATGGTGTATTCATATCGGTGATATAGGCAACTGTCTTTTTACCAGCATTTTCTCCAATTCGGATTAGTGTCTTGGCTAGGTCAAGAGACTGATTATATTCAGACATAAATGCGCCTACACCCGTTTTTACATCAAGCACTAATGCATCAATACCCTCGGCGATTTTTTTACTCATAATACTGGCGCCAATTAGTGGAATCGACTGAACGGTAGCTGTAACATCACGAAGCGCATATATCTTTTTATCAGCTGGAGCAAGTTCACTTGTTTGTCCAATAAGACAAACATTTAATTTCTCAAGTATACTTATAAATTCATTTACCTGATAATCGACTTTAAAACCCGGAATTGATTCTAACTTATCTAAGGTACCACCGGAATGTCCCAGGCCTCTACCTGATATCATTGGTACCGGGACACCTGCTGCTGCTACAATTGGAGCCAATATGATTGACACTTTATCGCCAACACCACCGGTGCTGTGCTTGTCAACTTTTACACCAGGCAGGTGACTCAGATCTAATATTTCTCCAGAATTTATATAGGTTTGAACAAGGGCATCGCCTTCTTCCTGATCCATACCTTGCAAATAGATAGCCATAAGTAAGGCGGACATCTGATAATCAGGAATTCTACCCGCGGTAAATCCATTGATAAAGTATTCGATTTGCGAAAAAGAGAGTTTCTTCCCATCTCGTTTTTGAGATATTATTTCGTAAGGTGTCATAATTTAGATTTTAATATTTTTCTGTAGATGCTGACTTTTTTTTAAATTGATGCAATTTCTTAATATTGTCCTCAGTTAATGGATTTATAGTGCCAAGTGAATTTGCTGCCAGCATTGTTCGGGCAGCGTGTTCGAGTTTATCCATTTTATAATATGCTTCGTCTAACGTTTCTCCGCAAGTTACGGCTCCATGGTGGTCAAGGAGAATCACATCATGTTTTTTTATTAGATCAGTAATTACTTCTGCACTCTCGGTTGTAGAAGGAGTGGCATATTCTGCTGTTGGTACAGCGCCAAGCATAACTATTACTTCCGGAAGAACAGGGGTTGCCATGGACATGCCAGCAACTGTAAAGGCTGTACTATAGGGTGGATGTGCATGAATAATAGCCTGAATATCAGATCTTTGTCTATAGATTTCCAGATGCATTGGTAGCTCAGATGAAGGTTTGCAGGAATAATCCAAAAGTGTACCCTCACTATCAACATAGGCCAATTCACCTGCGTTGAGATTTGCAAAAGATGTACCCCCTGGGGTGATCATGACGCGGTCCGTATCCATGCGGATAGAAATGTTCCCGTCAGTTGCCGCAACCAGGCCTCTGTTAAAGGCCCTCTTTGCGCAATTTATGATATCTCGCCTCGTTTCCCACTCGGTTTTTATCATCTGCTCCCCGACATTCTATATAATTGTCAATTTATGATGGATAATTGCTGTGAAAAAACGTGTTCTTCTTAAACATTTATCTGGTCAACAATACCTATAATTATTGATCTAATTGGTGCGGCTTGATCATCCACGATCTGACGTGCAGAACCTCCCTCATCTACAATAAGGACTATCTCCCCGGAACCAGCTCCAACCGAATCGACAGCAATTAAATATTTACCTGTTGGTGATCCATTGGTGTTTATCTTGTCGATAATCAATAACCTTTTGTTATCATAAAATTGGTGGTTGATTGTCGAATGTATGGCCCCGCAAACGCGCCCTAATATCATGGCGCCTCCGATTCTAAATGATGAACACCATCAACAATGCCGATGATTGAATGATCGACAGGAACAAACCATTTTTCAAGTGCAAGTGCAGCCTCTCTTCCACCCTCATAATAAATTAATTCCTGTGGTGCAGCCATCCGGGTAGAGTCGCAAGCAACGATAACTTTACCATCGGGATTTTCATATTTATCTAATGGCTGGACTAATAGCAGGGGGACCCCCTCAAGACCGGGATAGATAATACAAGGAGTAAGAGTGCCAATAACTTTGCCAAGATGCATTACAATTCCCCTCCCTCAAGCTGCCACATATTCAGTTTTTCAAAATAAGTGGATTGCTCAATTTGTTCTGCCATTTCAAAATGAAGATGAGGGATAACAACGCCGCGTATCCAAGATCGTGGATTGGTCATACTCTCCTGTGCAACCTGAATTGCAGATTGTACATTTTGAACTTCACCGGTTACAATCGAAAATGCTTTTCCTCCCAAATGGTCAGCCAAGCGAATTTCAACAACATCAACATCTGCACCTTTAATGGCTGCATCTGTTGCTTTAACCGTTGCTGAGGCGGTTGTGGTTTCAATTATGCCTATTGATTCTTTTGAACATTGTCCCCGTTGACCGATGATAGCATCATGTACCTGGCCATTGATATCAGGCAAAAATACCTGATCTATTAATTCTTCTTTGGTTAGAGATAGTCCCAGGATATAAGCTTCCTCAGTAGAGGCAACGGTTCCACCAATAAGTATAAGATATTTTCCGTTATGAACAGTTCCGGACTTAATAACTGTAATCGGTGAGCGTTTTATCATTTCATCGGCGCAATAAATGCCAATGGCGATACTGGATAATTCGAGTAGTGCAATAGCCGGGTAAATTGTCATTATACTATCCTGAAGTGATCTACGAGTACACAGCGTCTTTCCCTGGAAAAACTCCTGGGGTTTGTTAATCCTTCTCCAGTCGGACTGGCTATGGAGAAAGAGCAATAGCCCTCCCCACCATGACCTAGTCCGGAATAGGAGGGGCCGTTTTTTACGAAAATACTGCAATTAGACATCCTAGCCATGCGACTAAGATTGTCGATGTTTTTTGAATACATGACGGCGGTATGTCCAAATCCATGCTCTGCCTTTATGGCAATTTCAATCGCTGAATCTGCATCAGGCATTGTTACCACCGGCAGAATGGGCATCATTTGTTCACTCCAGACTAATGGGTGATCAGCAGCTACCGGGGCTACGGCAATACGGACTTTTTCATCGACGGTAATTCCAATTTTGCTGAGAATAACCTGAGCATTTTTACCGATCAGACTTTTCTCCATAATAGCAGGTTTACCGGGCCTAAGATTTTCAGCAAAAATTACTTTTTCTAGTTGAGAGATCTGTTGATCATTTAAAACAACAGCATTATGACCAGCAAAGGCAGCTAATAGTTTATCAGCAACAGCAGCAACGACAAATACTTCTTTTTCATCAACACAAATGATGTTGTTATCCATCGACGCACCGGCAATGATACTTCTTGCCGCAAGGTCTATATCTGCTGTTTCATCTACAACCACAGGCGGATTGCCAGGTCCGGCGCATATGGCGCGCTTGCCACTCCTCATGGCTTCTTTTACCACTCCGGCACCACCTGTGACAACAAGCAGACGTATATCTTTGTGTTTCATTAATGCCTGCGCGGATTCTATTGTCGGATCTGATACGGTGGTGACTAAATTTACCGGTCCACCAACTTCGGTAATAGCCTTGTTTAATAATTGAATATTGAGAATACTCACTTGTTTGGCTGATGGGTGAACATTAAATACAACAGCATTGCCAGCTGCAACCATCCCTATGGTATTACAGATGATGGTAGATGTTGGATTTGTAACCGGAGTGATAGCGCCAATGATACCATAGGGTGCAAGTTCCATGAGGGTTAATCCACGATCTCCGGACTTTGCTGAAGGATAAAGAAATTCCGTACCCGGCGTCTTCTCACATACAAGACGGTTTTTTACAATTTTATCTTCAATCCGTCCTAAGCCTGTTTCCAAATGCGCCTGTCTTGCTAGATCTTCAGCATTCTCAAGCATCACTTTTCTGATGTTGGAGATAATCTTTCCCCGTTTCTCCAGAGAACTGTCCATCAATTGTTGTTGTGCTTTTTTTGCAGCCTGTGTAGCCTGATCAATATCAGGAAAAATACCCTCTCGGTTGGGAGAGGATATTTTTTCACTCACCGGTGTATTATTGATGTCTTTCTCCACAGATTTGTTTGATTTGAGAAGTTCAACAACCTCTACGGCAATTGTGTTTATCTGTGATTGACTTAAGTTAGACAATATATTTGTCTCCCAGGTAAGAAGAAATGCATATGTAATTTGAATGTTTAATCGTTGAGACCCTTTTTATATTTCAGATCTCCCCCGATTTCCCAGTTATCAACAATTGCCATAACAACAGCGTCACATGGTCGTTTGTCGGTTGCAATTGTTTGTCGGGCCGAGCTTCCACTGGCATATAATACATATTCACCCACACCAGCACCTACAGCATCAGCTGCGACAACAAAGCCGCCCTCTTCCTGCCCATCGAGATTCACTTGTTGGAGAATTAAAAACTTCAACCCATCCATCGTTTCTTCTTTTCGGGTAGAAACCACTGTCCCCGAAACTCTTGCCAGAACCATATCTACTCCTTGTTACTTACTTTTTCCCTTCATTGCTGTTTCACCTTCTTTAATGCGTCCCAAAGGTAGTACAGCATCAACGTTGTGATGAGGACGTGCAATGATATGTACTGAGACAATCTCTCCAACGCGCGTAGCACCGGCACGACCGGCGTCACAGGCCGCCTTAACAGCGGCAACATCACCACGAATTATAGCAGTAACATATCCTCCTCCAGTCTTTTCATAAGAAACAAATTCAACTTTTGCCGCTTTAACCATTGCATCTGCTGCTTCTACTACTGCAGGAAAACTTCTGGTTTCAATCATTCCTAATGCTTCAGCCATTTTAATTCCTCCGTTTATGAAAATTTATGATTTCTATTTATTGATATAGATATTTAATATTGGATACTCGATACGCAATTCTTGATGTCGGGTTTTATTTATCATACTACAACTTGATAACAATCAGGAAAGAGATACATTTGTCCATATCCCATATCCCATATCATTAAGAATGTTTATCCTTTCCCCGAACCTCTTCAATAGCCTTAACCGCAGCCTGCCATCCAACATCAATGTCGCGCTCTTCGCCCCCCAAGTAGACTCTGCCAAAACTACCAAAAGAACGAACCTCGAGAATATTAATTTCTGATGCTTTTTCAGCTTCATTGGCGGCAAGGGCAGCATAAGCTGCAGGTTGGACCTCCATAACAAACATGGTTTGTCCCGGGACAATCATATTGCCATGACGCATGCGGTTTATTAACTGTGTTTGGTGATCGTCAATCCGACGGATCACCTGGCTGGAAAAAATTTTAGGTTTCCAACGATCCTCCTCTTTTAATTCAAGAGCTTCTAATATCGACCGTCCTGCCTGCCGAACATCTGCTTGAGATGAGGAGTGAATCTCTAACATCCCATAGAGTCGTTCTACAACCTGCATGCCAGGTGTCACATTGGTTGATTTAAGGGCAATATCTGTAATGCGATTGATTTCAATGCCCGGTGAGATCTCCACGTATAGAGAAGCCATACCGGCAATGGGTAAAAAACCTTGCGCTACAGTGCCCAAAAATGCAGCATATTGTGGTTGAAGATTATCCAAAAAAACATAGGCTCTGAGATCTACCACTGGTTATCCTCCTGTAAATTTTACTACACGCGTACAGGCAAAGCCTATCACTTTGCCTTATATATTAGTTACTAATTGTTATTTCTTTTGCCTGTTGCAAAATTTTAATCCCCGCACTGGCGCCGACTCTTGTGGCACCGGCGGATATCATTTTTTGGGCATCATCATAAGAGCGGATCCCTCCGGCGGCTTTTACCCCAATTCCAGCGCTTGCCACAACCCTACTCATTAAAGCGACATCTTCAGCTGTGGCGCCGTGAGGACCAAAACCGGTTGAAGTTTTAACAAAATTGGCGCGCGCTCTTTTACTAAGTTCACAGGCACGAACTTTTTCATCATCTGTCAGTAATGCCGCTTCTATAATGACTTTGCTAATGGCTCCGCCATCTTCACAAGCCTCACAAACAAGCCTGATATCCCGGTAAACCAAATCATCATTCCCACTTTTTAAAGCACCGATATTAATCACCATATCGATTTCTTCAGCACCGTCCCTTATGGCCCTTCTTGTCTCCAGAGCTTTGATTTCCGGCAGATGGGCTCCTGATGGAAATCCGACAACTGTACAGACTTTTACAGGGCTACCAGCAAGTTCCTTGGCTACAAGGGATACATAACTGGGGCTGACGCAAACTGCAGCGAATTGATATTCACGTGCCTCTGCACATATTTTTTTTATCTCTGATTCTGTTGCATCTGGTTTTAAAATGGTGTGGTCAATGCATTTGGCAATATCTTCAGGAACACAATCACAACCACCTGCGTTGAGAAAACCAATTCTATCAACACCATAATCAATAAATTGTCTGATTGTTTCTGGCGTTCTCTCAACACAAACACCACAATTGCATATCATCTTATTGTCACAGTTTTCGGATGGGGAAGCACTCTCCGGAGATATTCGAACATCCGTCTCATTTAAAATCTGGCTCACACGCTGTGCAATTTGGGATAAATCAGCATTTGTCAGAACATTCTCACCAGAAACTGAATCGTTTGCTGATGAATTTTCGTCAAGAAGGTTAATCTTTTTTACCCGATTGAGGTGCCGTTCCAAGGTACATTCATGGGCAAGAAAAGTATCAGTGATTTGTAGCGCTAAAGCAGAGCCAATCAAGCCTGCGCCCAAGGTTAGGATGTTAGCATCATTATGCTCCCGGGCATTTTTGGCAGATGAAACATCGTAGCAGAGGGCAGCACGGACACCGGAAAATTTATTGGCAACCATGGCTGAACCAATACCAGCCCCATCTATAATAATACCGAATCTTGTTGATTTATCTGATACTTTCTGGGCAACTTCACCAGCTATATCGGGATAATCAACGGATTTCTCACCAAAGGTACCACAATCGTTAACCTCATATCCCTGATCTCGTAGATGGACTTTTAAAGCCTCCTTTAATCGATAACCTCCATGATCCGAGCCCAGGGCGACTGTTTTAATATCCGACATATTAATATAATCCTTTCGTGATATCTTCTAATTACTTAAAATTAATTCTGCGGCAACCCGGTCGTCGACAACCAGGGTATTCATCCATCGCCCCTTCAAAGCAGCTAAGATAGCAGGGAGTTTATCAAGACCACCAACGACCGCAATAGCATGTTTCTTTTTTACCAGATTTTTTAATTCAATCCCTATGGTTCTATGGTCAAGCGATTTTGAGCAAATATTTCCCTCATGATTAATGATGCGCGAGCAAATATCACCGATTGCACCTTTATCCACTAATGATTCAATTTCAGCATCATCGAAATAGTCAGCTTTTACCAGCACAGAATTTTTATTAAATAGGCCGATTGTATATATGGCCACTTCTGATTGATCCGCTAAACTAAGAGTTCTGGCAATATTTTTATCTGAGATGATAGAGTTTTTTAATGCAGCTGAATCGACGATCGCAGGCAATGGAAGCAGGTACGGAATAGCCTGATACTTTAAACCAATACTCTGCGCAATTTCACTGGCATGTGTATCGTATGCTGCCTTCGAAATACCTCCATTTAATTGGACAACAGTGAGGTTATTTATTTTTTTTGCCACTACTGCCTTTGCTACTTCCTGCATAGTAGTCCCCCAGGAAACACCCAGGACCATGTTATCTTTAAGAAGGGTTATTAAATAGCTGTGGGTCGCAAACCCCAAACGACGTTTTAGAATCAGGGATCGCTCATCAGCAGGTACGATTATTACTTTGTTAAGATTAAACTTTTCTTTTAAATCCTGTTCTAACTGTGTACCCATTTGAAAGGGATCAATAATTTCAATTCGTACGATCCCTTCATCCCGGGCACGTTGAAGCAAACGAGAAACGCCGGGACGGGAAATCCCGATTTTTTGAGCAATTTGCTGCTGGCTTAAGTCATGTTGATAATACAATTTTGCCGTCTCAAGAAGCAGCGATATGTCGTGTGTAGGTTTTGTCATATATGAACAAATGTTCAGGTAAATTTAACATTTGTTCAATAATAGGTATAAAATAGTTAGATGTCAATAAATTATTTATTTTTTTGAATTACTAAATCACTGTTATATTGAAAATTTATAACTTACTGAGTGAGAATTATTTAATTATGTAAGGACTATAACGAATAAAATTGACTTTATTAATTGGGAGAAAGTAAGGACGCAAATAATGGGCCGTGTAAAAATAATTTTTTATCACGGAAATACACAGAGATTCACAGAGTAAAAGCAAACATTGAAATTATTTTAAGCATTAGTTCTAATACCTAAAAAAATAATATAATTTCGGGGAAAATCCGTGTAAATCGGTGTTTGATTTTTTATTATCATACACCCTCTCAATCGCATCATTACTCTAATGCTGAAAATTTTGCAGATTAACTTTGATGTCCACTAAAACAGATTTTTTATAACCTTGGTATAATTATTAACAACTTGCTGAACTTCATCAGTAGTTTTTGCTTCTGCAATAATCCTGATGATTGGTTCTGTATTTGATTTCCGTAAATGTACCCAATGGTCCTCCGCATCAATCTTTAACCCATCCAGTAAATTTAATTTTTGGTCAGAAAATTTTTCAATCAATGCGTTAATCACCTTATCCGGATCAGATTCACCGATGGCAATTTTGCTTTTTACCATAAAATACTGTGGGAGCGATTTAACCAGTTCAGCCATGGTCGTTTCAGATTCCAATAAATGTTGAAGTGATAAGGCCGCTGCAATTGGAGCATCTCTACCCAGGTGAATATCCGGAAGAATCACCCCGCCGTTTCCTTCGCCACCAATAACAGCTGCGTTCTTTGCCATTTCTTCGACAACATTGATTTCTCCAACCTTTGATCTTATGAAAGGGCAGTTATAATATTTAGCGATATCTTCGCTGGCACGTGAAGTTGACATATTTACCACAACAGGGCCCAGTTTTTTTCCCAACATAAATTTCACAGCAGAAACAAGGGTGTATTCTTCACCAATGGGTTGGCCCAAATTATCAATGATAGCACAGCGGTCTACATCCGGATCTACGGCAAATCCGATATCTGCTTTTTTCTCCAGAACTATATCTGCAAGCTGAGTCAAATTTTCCGGGAGGGGTTCTGGTGTGTGTGCAAAATGACCATTGGGTTCTCCATTTATCACATGTACAGTGCACCCAAGTTCTTCAAGAAGTTGGGGCATAATTAATCCACCAGCCCCGTTAACACAATCCACCACCACGGTGAATTTTCTCTTTTGGAGTCCTTTTACATCGATGTAGGGAAGGTTTAGCACCGCTTCAATATGACGATTATTTGCACCATCGTCAGCACTTTCTCTGCTGACTGCCTCCCACTCTTTCAGGTTAAATTTCCCCTCTTCTGCTAATTCATAAACGGCAGCCGCTTTCTCAGGGCTGAGAAAGCGTCCATTTGCATCCATGAATTTGAGTCCATTCCATTCGGATGGATTATGACTTGCTGTGATAGCAACACCGCCCCCGGCCTGATGATGTAGTATTTCCATTTGTACGGTTGGGGTGGGGACGATACCGATATCAATCACCTTGCATCCTGTGGCCTGAATACTGCCCTTAACAATGTTTTTGATCAAGGACCCGCTGGTTCTTGAATCACTGCCTACTATAATAAGTGACTGATTCATAAGAGAGCCAAAGGCTAAGGCAAATTTTTGGATAACTGCTGGTGTGAGACTTTTTCCTACAATACCTCTAACACCCGATATCGAAACCATTAATGCTGACAAGATATGATCCTTTCGCTATAAATTATATGTTAAACTTAATATTAAATGAAAAAATAATGTAATAAACTTACTTATCCAACAAAATATGAAACGTGCGTATTATCACGATATCAATGCACAAAACATGTTAACCGATATAAGATCTCAGGGAAAAAAGTAAGGACTCTTACGAAATGTATTTATTATAGTAGATTCTCTGTTCTGTTGTGTTCATATTTATCATTAAATAATGGAATAATAACAATGCCAATTTTAAAAAACGCCAAATCATTAATGATTTTAACCATTTTTGCAAATACACTTTTTGCTGCAATATTGGATGACTTTACTCTAAAGGATCTTAATAATCAAAAGGTAACATTCTCACAACTTCAGGGAGAAAAACTAACCATATTGGACTTTTGGGCTACATGGTGCAAACCCTGTTCAAGAGAAATTCCAAAATTAGTCGATCTCTATGCAAAATATAAGGACAAGGGTGTACAGTTTATTGGTATAAACGTGGATGGCCCAAGAAATACACCAAAGGTGAGGCCCTTTGCCAATTCCTTGGGTATAAATTACCCCGTTTTATTGGATTCAAATAGCGAGCTAATGGCCAGGCTACAAGTTACAGTAATGCCAACAGTACTAATCGTAGATTCTGATAATGAAATTGTATACGTTCACCGGGGTTACAGACCAGGTGATGAAGAAATATTACAGGAAGAGATCGATAAACTACTCAGAGAAGACTCAGCGAATAATGAGGATGAAAAATAACGTATCACTCATTTTATTTTTAGTGGTTAATAATGTTCTTGGTCAGCTTTCAGTATCAAATATTTTAGAATATCAGATGGGAAACCTGCCAAATGAAGAACCATCAAACCTGACCACACATTTCGACCAACTCAGTCTGTCTTATCGATATAATGAAATTCTCTTTATGGGAAAATTTGAGCATTTTCAGAATACGAGTAAGGATATATCCTATAACAACGTCACACAATGGTCACTATCTTTTAATAAAGAGAACTTTAATCTGCTTGTCGGACATTTTTATCAAATATTGGGACGAGGATTATTATTACGTACGTATGAAATCCCTGGTGTTATTAGAGAACAAGCAGGGTTGCGCACACGTTATGGTTTCTATCGTGACATAAATGGTGTAAAACTTGGGTATGGTTACAAATGGTTTGAATTCATTGCTTTTAGGGGAAGAGTATTACGGGAAGATCTGCCGCCAATAATTTCAAACGATATACGACGCGAAAATTTACTCGAATCAGCGCAGACTAATCTATATATTGGAGATTTGACAGTGATGGCAGCTCTATCTTAGACAAAACCGCCAAAATGAATACAAAGAACTGGCCAGTTTTGCGCTGTCTGCGAATCTTCCACTTAATATGCAAATATACGGAGAGTATGCCGGTAAACTCGGTTCATCTAATCGCTTTTTTAATCTCAAATCTGAATCAGCGCATGCTTTATATCTCAGTTTGAACACTTATTTAGGCCCAGCCGGCCTGAGTGCGGAATATAAGGATTACAATGATTTTTTTCTAAGATTTAATGACCCTCCTCCATTGGTAAAAGAACATGAATATACCCTGTTAAATAGAAGTACGCATAGTCTTGAACCTTATAATGAAACAGGCTATCAGTTAGAAATTTTCTATAATTTTGGTACAGATCTAACTGTAACAACAAATCTTTCGGAAGCAAAAAATAAAACTATTATAAAAGATTTCAATTATAATGAAAAGTTTATTGAGTTGGGTTATTATTTTTCTCCTCAGGTGACGGTGAAAGGTTTTTTTGATATAGCCAGCGAAGATATTCGTCTAGAAAAAAATAGACAGACCTACGGTATCTATACTGAAACAGAATGGATTCCGGGATTAGCGACCATTATTGATATTGAATATCAGGATTTTATTAGAGATTTAAGTGTTCCGCACAAGATAATAAATCAACTGGCTTCTTTATCTATATCCTATGCGCCGGACTTCTCGGTAGGCTTCACGATTGAACGAACGACAGATCCGGGAGAACAACGACAAGATTGGATTGGCTTTAATGCCGGATATCAATATAGTCAAGAACATTTTGTCAGCTTATTTTACGGAAAACGCCGTGGAGGAAACGCCTGTACTGCGGGCGTTTGTTATCAGGTATTGCCCTTTGAGGGATTTGAATTTCGCCTGACTAGTAATCTCTAGGTATGAATTATTTTAAAATATTTGATCTCTCGCAAAGACGCTAAGACGCAAAGTTACTACTTTATAATTTACAGGAATTTGGACAAAAATTGTGATTTTATAGATAAAGCACTTTGAGTTGTTTTAGTCAAAATCTTTGCGGCTTAGCGTCTTTGCGAGCAAAAAAGACTTAAAAATCTCAAACTACGGAGGATAAAAACCATGAAAAAATTCATATTAACTTTTGCTATAGCTTTGTGGTTGTGCTCGCTGGCATCAGCACAAGGAGTGGGGGAAGCAGCGCCAAATTTTACCCATACGACAGTCGAACATGGAACTATTTCTCTCTCCGATTTTAGTGGAAAAGCAGTTTATTTGTTTTTCTTTGGCCATGGATGAGGTGCGTGCATTCTGTCTGGGCCAGACACAGAGGCTTTAATAAACCAAAACTATGATAGTCAATATTTTCAGGCCATAGGTTTAGATTACTGGTCAGGAAGCAATTCTTCAAATGTTGGACAATTTCAATCAGCAACCGGAATAACCTATCCACTTTGCATCAATGCCTCAGGAACGAGAACAGCCTATCAAGCCTATGAAGATCTTGACATTTCTATTGTGATTGACCAGGAAGGGATTGTCCGCTACAGAGGGGGAGGTGTGCCTATTTCTAATATTAAATCTGTGCTAGATAAATTAATTACGACAAGTTCCATAGAGGAAGGTAAAATCGTAAAAACATATGAACTCAACCAAAATTACCCGAATCCTTTTAATCCTTCCACCAATATTTCATTTCAGCTTAGCGCAATTCAAAATGTTAGTCTGAAAATTTATAACAATCAGGGTAGATTAGTACGTATATTATTGGAAAATACATTTCATGCCGGAAAGCATGAGGTAAGCTGGGATGGTCTAAATAATTCCGGATTTTCTGTTAGTGCTGGATCTTATTATTATATCCTGCAGGCGGGTAATTTTAGACAGAGCAAAAAAATGCTTCTCCTTCGATAGTATCCCATGAATCAACTTTCATTGCTAGTTTAGCATCAAAGGTAATGGTTTTAAATGATTAAGAGTATAAAAATATTCGCTGTAATTTTTGTGGTGACGATAGTCATCATGATTAGTATAGGTATATTTGCACCCCAAAACACCTATTTGTCCCGTACCCAGGTTATAAAAAGTCCTGTAAATGTTGTATGGCGGCAAATCGTCACAATTGAAAATTATGCATCCTGGCATACGCACCTTAAAAAAGTTATGCTTAATAAGGGTAACCAACTCTGGGAGGGAGCAACTGTACGTTTTTTTTTGAAAGACTATGAGTCATCGATCTTTCATGAAGAACAGGTGACAGTTTTGGAGCCTGATAAGAAATTGACATTACAGAGAACAGGTCTCAATGAGAATCCACTGCTTAGGGACTATCGAACCTCGTACAAGTTGAAACCTCTTCTGGATGGAACAACGGAGATAACAATAGAGATATCCTATAGACCGGCCAGTTTTGTAACCAGGATTTATAACCAATTTCTTCTTAAAAGCATTATCGGTAATACCTGTGGTAATAACTTAATTGCTTTACGTGATCTAATGGAAAATTCGTAGAATAAAAAAAACAGGTGTTTGTTTTATATCCAGGTACCCTCTTTATCACTTTTTATTATTGCTTCAATAACCCGCATATTTGCAACCGCATCCTCAATTGGCGTAGGAACAGTCCGATTATTCAGAACAGCATCTGCAAACAGATCACCCTGGATTGTATATTGATCGCAAATATCAAATATAATTTCTTCTTTGTTATCACAATATTGGTGAAAAATACGTGTAGGTCTATCTGGAGGGGCATTAAAAGGAATCTCAATCTCGATTTGGCCATCACTGCCGAAAATATTAACTTTTTGATAAGGCGAGAGTTGGGTTGAGCATGTAAATGTTGAAGTCCCTTTGGAAAATTCAAGTATACCACTGGCCAGAACATCAGTTTTAAAATCAAGATCGTAGTTAATAGTTCCAGATACCCGTTGAGGTTCTTCAGAAAAAATAAACCGTGCCAGGGAAATACAATAACAACCAATATCCATTAACCCCCCTCCACCGATATCGGCCATATTACGAATATTTTTCGGATCCGTGTTATAATAGGAAAATACGGAGTTAATTGTCTGCAGCGTACCAATCTGTCCGTCTTTGACCATTTGTTTTGCCCGTTGCCACTGGGGATGATAACGATACATGAAGGCTTCCATTACTTTAATATCAAGATGTGTCTGGCAGACCTCAAGGAATGATTCAGCTTCAGCTGAAGAAAGGGCTATCGGCTTTTCGCAAAGAACATGTTTACCAGCCTCAATGGCTTTGACAGACCATGGTACATGTAAATGATTAGGCAGAGGGTTATAAATAGCATCGATATCGGGATCATCAAGCAACTCCTGATATGAACCATAATAATTTGGAATATTCAATTTCTCAGCTGCCATTTTCGCTGCATCAATATCACGTGAAGCAATGGCGCTTATTTCACATTTATCACTCTTCTGCATGGCGGGTATAACTTTTTTTATGCCAATATTTGCCGTACTGAGAATTCCCCAACGTAACTTATGCATATCATTCCTCAATTTTAAAAAACTTTTGCGGATTTGGTTGGATAAATCCAATTTCTCATAGTTATTTCATAAGAGATACACAATCAAAACCCATTTCGCCTAAAACACAATCTATCATATTTTATGAGAAAACATCGCCTCATAGTGACCAGATGGTTTAAAAATGCCTCCACTCTGTTTATAATAATTGTCATCCAGATTAAAAACACCATCGACAGTTTTGGTCCAGCTGGCGCCATTGTCCGGATGATACGAAAACATGGTCTTCCAGTTTTTGTAATTTTGATGCCCATTCGTTTCAAGCAGGCCTAATCCCAGATCGGGAAAAGCACCCAGGCGTGCAGCAATACTCTTGTTCCAATCAACCAATATGGGGTTGACAGTCAGGTCAGCGCAAAAACAGGGAACATTATGATCGTGTGCTAACTGGGCTATTTTCATAGTCATACTTAAAGTTTTAGCAATAGCCTTTAAAGCAATCGCTTTATAGCCCATTTCAATTCTTTTTTTGGCATCCTCATCGGTGTGGGCACTTTCATCGGCGGCTAACCTGACGGGAATATCGCTAACATTTAATTCTAATTCTTCCGGAAATGGTTCCTCAACGACGGCAATCTGATCAAAAGCGCCAATATTTTTGGCGTGATCTAGTAAACGCATCAGCGTCTCTTTGCTTTCATAACGACCATTCGCATCAAAATAATAAGGTAATTTGCCATTTTTTGTATATTGTGTTTCCCGATCACCTATGGCTTTATGAATGGCAGAAAGTCTTGCTTTATCTTTTTCCAGCATTTCTTCCTGTGTACCAGGTTGACCGATCTTAATCTTCATAAAAAAGTAACCCTGATCTGCCGCTTCCTCAATTTCTTCAATAGGAATAGAATAGGCCATTAAAGGTATGCTGGCCACTTTCTTATGATGTGTGGATAAAGATGGTCTGTAGTTATCAGGAATCATATCGTCAAAATTTTTAATTCCGTTTTCTTCTGCATATAAAAGCCAGGCAGCATTATCAACACCAACAAGAGCATTAAGGGCAAAGGTTTTTCTTAGGTGGGGATTCGCCGTTACTTTTTTGCCATATTCATAGACATCATCCAGTATGTTTTCTAATAGATCAATTGGGGTTTTATAATTCTTTCCCTTAATAATTTTTAGCGCATAATCAGAAAGGGCGTACATAAGGGCATTCCCACCACTTTCTGAGTAAGAGGCGAATACTTTGGCATCAGACCATAAAACATTTTGTGTGCATAGTCCTATTTTGTGTGTACCGGATGTGCTTCGCAAATAGGCAATGGTCTGCCAGATTTCACTCATATATCCACCCTTAAATCCAAAAGGTCGTACAAGTGGTTCACGTTCAAAATTGGAATCAACGCTGTCAATTGTTATTTTTTTAGGAGCCATATTACATCCTATATTTAAAATAGTACTTGTACTTGTAATTCCGCTAACAGCAAGACCTGCAGATACGCCAACAGTTTTTAGAAAATCTCTTCGTGTAAATGTGTTATTATCCATATTTTATATTCCTTTAATAGCACCAACCTCTAAAAGAGGTACAACCGTTAAGAAATAGATTTGATTGTTAAGTGTTAGATATTGAATTTTTTAAGCATAGTTTGCAATGTGGTTAGATCTTCCTTCATGATTTCAATTGTATTTTTACGTTTTCCTTCAAGAGGATCCGATTTGTCATAATGTTTGTATTCAAAATGCATGGATACAGGACCAGAAACACCTAATTTTTTATAAAATTCAAAATATTGCTTAAAATCAACCATACCGGTACCAAGAGAACAATTTTGAATTTTCCACTTTTTGTTTTCTTTCTTCCAGTAAAAATCTTTAATAGCTGTTGTTTTAATATAGGGTTTTAACAATTCCATAGCTTGTGGCCAGGAATTAGCTCCCTCAACTATTGCATGGCGGATATCATATTGACAACCCATCCATTTTGGATCAAAATCTTTTAGTACTTCCCACAGATCCCATAGTGGCGAGCCAAATCTGTTCCCAGAATGATTCTGATACATCCCAACAATATTATATTTTTCATTTAGTCGTGCCAGTTTGTCAAATGAGGATTTTACTGTTTCAAGAGATTGAAGCACTGTCGTGTTTTTCTCATGTTTAAAATATCCCATTCTATAGTAACCGATACCCTGAGTCCTGGCAGTCTCTAGGATGGGTTCAGTCAGCGGATCATCAGGATCAATTATTTTTGTCACCATCATTGGAACTTCTAATCCGGCTTTTTTTAAAGCAGATACCGCCCTGGGGAGATCCTTCTGAACATTTTCTGGTAAAACATGTCCACCAGGACGAACCGTTAGATCGATTCCATCGAATCCTATCTCAGCCGCAACTTCTGCCATTGATTGATAATCAGGGAGAAATTGAAGATGTTTTGAAAACACACAAATGGGATGGCCCTTTTTATCAGGTAAAAGCGATAAATTTCTTCCGGAAAGTTTTGTAAAGGGGATAGCTATTCCAGCAGCGGCCATAGTTGTAATGAATTTACGACGATCAATGGGTTTGGATGTATACATAACATTCTTTCTTCAAAATTATTTGTTTGAATATAGATTTATCCATGAGAGGGCAGTTAGAACTATAGTTTTTTACCACAGAGAGGCACAGAGTTTCACAGCAGAAATCGAGATAAATGGCCAAAATTGTAAAAATCTTTATTTACTGTTATCAAAAATAATTCCGTGTCTTTCTGTATTATTATGTGGATATATTTTAATATGATTCAAAACCTTTTGCTTGTTTATATGTCCTTAATTATTAAACCTCGGTTACACGATCGTTTATTTTTCTTTTATACAAAAACCCGCTTAGCCCAGTTTCCATGGTTGGCGATATTCATAATGCATCAACTCATTTGCTTTATCAATATTGGTCACTTTTTCCCTTACTGGATCCCATTCAATTCTTTGCCCAATGGCCAAGGATATATTTGCTAAATGGGCAAATGAGGTAGATCGGTGCCCGTCTTCTAAGGTACACCAGGGTGTTTTCCTGGACTTAACACAATCGAGAAAGTTTCGGATCAGGTGTGCTGTAGAATCCTCGCTTATGGCTAAATCGCCATGTTTTTGTTTGCCTTTCATGGAGTCTTCTTCAGGTTCCATTAATGAATCCCAGGTTTGAAATTGTCCCTGTTTGGCAGGGGTTATTCTATAACCATTCTGATCGACAACCAAAGTTCCTTTTGAGCCACGCATTTCAATCTCACCACCTTTAATGCCAACACCAGATGTTCCCTCATAGATTGAGAAGCGAATCATCATACCAGAATCAAATTCAAAGGTTACTTCCATTGTATCCGGAATATCCCTGTCATCATTCACCAAATATTTCCCCCCCTGGGCATTGATGGCGGATGGTGCTGTTTCCCCGGTCATCCAGCGGATGGCATCCATATAATGAACCCCCCAATTACCCATCTGTGAAGAAAAGGCGCTCCACCAGCGGAAAAAGTAGGGAGCAATATTATATTGATACTCTCTGAACGGACGCGGACCGACCCACATATCCCAATCAAAATCATTTGGCGGCGCTTCAGGTTTTAGCCGGCCAATTCCATCGGGATACATATTACTGATCCGATAGGCCTGAGCAGTTAGTATTTTGCCAATTTTTCCCTTTGGAATTTCTTTTGACAGTTTTTGATATATGGAAGAACCCCGGCGGTTTAATCCAACCTGTACGACACGATTTGTCCGCTTCTGCGCCTCCACCATTCGACGACCTTCATGGAGTGTAATAGTAAGGGGCTTTTCAACATAGACATCCTTACCGGCGTCAACAGCCTGGATCATTTGGATGGCATGCCAGTGGTCAGGCGTAGCGATGCACACAGCATCTATGTCCTTTTGTTCAAGTAATTTCCTAAAATCCTTGAATTTTTGTACCTTGTTGGGAAATGATTCTCCCATCTTGGGAATTCTTCCAATCTTACGATACCGTTCATGAACAGATGAAAGATCTCTTGATGTATAGGGCTCATAAACGTCACAAAAAGCAGCGATTTCAACATCTTGGTTTAACATAAAGCTATGTAACAACTGGGAACCCCGGTTACCGACACCAATAAATCCGACTCGTATTTTGTCATTGGCTCCAAGTACTGAACCGGGAATGGTTGATCCCAGGAGCCCAGCCCCAATTGCAGCAGCGGATGAGGTTTTAATAAATTCTCTGCGCGATGTTGAGCGGAAATTTTTCATTTTGTCCTCAGATTTTGATGGATTTATCGAAATTAGTTATTATTTTAGCAGATAAAATTAAATATAATAAATTTAGTCAAACAAAATGCTTTTTGTATATATAATATGATAATATCTAATACGATTGTGCATTCGAATGAAATGAATAAAAAGAACATAATAGAAGCAGTGAAAATGTCAAATATAGGATTTTATGAAGAAGCAGATAGTCCAGCTATTGGGATTTGAATTACTATCTGTTTTTAATCATTAGATACAATTTAATTGATTTAAGTTAATTATAAATATCTACACCTTAATCTCAAGTTTCCAGAGCCTAAATAAATCTAGAAATAAAGAAAACCTTAAAACCGGATAGGAAATAGTATGTCATTAGGACTATTAGCTCTATTAGCGTTTATTCCCATTTTGGTGATTTTTGTATTAATGGTATTATTACGTTGGCCAGCAACTAAAGCAATGCCTGTCTCCTGGATATTAGCGGTTATTCTTGCTCTGTGGGTTTGGCAAACGCCGGGAGAGTGGATTGTGGCATCGAGTTTAAATGGTGCTGTTTTGGCTCTGCAGATACTTATTATAGTATTTGGCGCCCTTGTTCTGTTATTCACACTCCGTGAAAGCGGAGCGATGGCGGCCATCAACCGTGGTTTTATGGGAATTTCAGAGGATAAACGCGTCCAGGCAATTATTATCGCCTGGTTTTTTGGCGCCTTTATCGAAGGATCGGCAGGATTTGGTACACCGGCTGCATTAATGGCTCCCTTATTATTATCATTAGGATTTCCAGCCCTGGCGGCGGTGATGGTTGCCTTGATTGCAAATAGCACCTGTGTCTCATTCGGTTCTGTTGGAACGCCGACCTTGATTGGTATTGGAAGCACACTTGAAATACCAGAAGTCGTAAACGTCATCTCTACGCTGGGGATGACCTATCCCGAATTTATACATGATGTTGGATTCTGGACGGCTGTTCAGCATTCAATTATGGGTGTCTTTATTCCCCTTATCATGGTTGCAATGATGACAAGATTTTTTGGTGAGAAGCGAAGTTTTTCAGAAGGATTATCTGTTTGGCCGTATGCAATATTTGCCGGATTGGTTTTTATTGTCCCCTATCTGTTGGTAGCCTGGCTGTTAGGTCCGGAATTCCCATGTATCCTGGGAGCTCTCATTGGTCTGGTTATAATCATTCCTGCAACTAAAGCCGGGTTTTTGGTTCCAAAAGATAAATGGGACTTCCCGGATAAAAGTAAGTGGGAAGAAAACTGGGTTGGCTCCATCTCTGCTGGTGATCACCATGATGGCTCTCACATTTCCGTATTTAAATCCTGGATCCCCTATATTCTAATTGGCGTTTTATTAATTCTAACACGAATCAAGCAACTCCCCTTTCTTGATATGGTAAAGAGCGTGTCAATCAGCTACGAAAATTTATTAGGTACCGGTATTAAAAATACATTTCCAATTCTATATAATCCCGGTGTTCTACCTTTTATGCTTATTGCACTCTTAAGCATCCCGATATATAAAATGAATAAAAGACAGATATCAACAGCCTGGAGAGATGCAATAAAACGTATGGTTGGGCCGGCAATTGCATTGGTTTTTGCTGTACCGATGGTAAGGGTGATGATGCAATCCGGACAAAACGCCATCGATCTGGCCAGCATGCCGATCATCATGGCTCAATTTATTACAGATGTCGTTCAGGGAGCCTGGCCTCTGGTGTCACCTTTTGTTGGTGCCCTCGGAGCTTTTATGGCTGGTTCCAACACAGTTTCTAATATGATGTTTTCCTTATTTCAATATTCGATCGCCGATCAGCTGCAGATTTCCCATAGTATTATCGTTGCTATGCAAAATGTGGGGGGGGCATTTGGAAACATGATCTGTGTGCATAATGTGATAGCTGCCTGTGCGACAGTTGGATTAGTCGGAGTTGAAGGAATTCTAATCAGGCGGAACCTGATACCGATGACGCTTTATGGTCTGGTTGTGGGTATAACTGGTATGCTTCTGATCTATATGCTTGTACCGGGCGTGTTTTAAAAGAGTATCCACGGATCACCCTAATTTTAGCGAATTTCACGAATTAAATTTTTTAGAATTTGAGAGAAGGTTTACCATTCATAAATAACGGATAAATTTAAAAATCCCATATTGTGCTTTAAGGAGACCGTTTTACGATGTCAATAAAATTACCAATTAAAAACCACGAAAAATTTTATGAATTAAACCCTTCAAAAATTTTAGCCCTCGGATTGAATTACCATGCACATATTCAGGAATCCCTGTCGCTAAATGTAAAAAGTATTAACAAGGATGTTCCAAAAGAACCAATTTTATTTTCAAAGATTCCAAATGTTCTTGTTGGGCCGGAAGAAGCCATTGTTCTGCCAGCGTTATTAGAAGAATATGAATTTGAAATACTAAGGACCGATTACGAAGCGGAGTTGGCCTTTGTCATCAACCAGCGTTGTAAAAATGTTTCAAAGGAGAAGGCCTTTGACTATATCTATGGATTTACCTGTATGAATGATATTAGCCAGCGTAATCTACAAAATGCAGAAACGTCAGGTTGGTTCCGCGGAAAATCCTTTGATACATTTGGCCCGGTTGGCCCGTGTTTAGTTTTAACCGAAGATATTGGCGATGCTCAAAATTTAGATATTAAATGCCGCTTGAATGGCAAAGTTGTTCAAAATTCCAATACAAAACATATGATCTTCAAAATTCCAGATATCATTGCCTTTATTTCAAAAAATTTCACTTTAGAGGAGGGTGATCTTATTACTACAGGAACCCCCGCAGGCGTGGGAGCAATTAAAGATGGAGACGTAGTAGAAGTTGAAATTGAAAATATAGGGATTCTTAAAAATCCGGTGCAGGAGGAAATATAAGTGACTATTGCTCATTTCTGAGCATATACCTGAAAATGTAATTAGTAATTTGTAATAAAATTACTAATTACATAAAAAGAATATTTTAATTAATTCAATGAAACGGGTGTTGCAGCAGCAGCTGAAGGAGCAGAAATCTGTAAATATTTCTAAGAAAAGTATTGTAACAAATAATTATATTAACCACAGAGAGCACGAAGTAAGTAAAGTGATATAAAGATCTTATAAGATTTTGAATGATCCTCTCTGGCTTTAAAAAATTTCTTAATTTAAAGAAGGAGTATGAATATGATAGTCAAAACAATTATCCTTTATAGTACCGTTATTTTATTACTATATCCAAATCTTCAAGCGCAAAATTGGACGAATCTGTTCAATGGTAAAGATTTGGATAACTGGGAAATTCTTAATGGAACGGCAGAATATGAAATCGAAGATAACATAATCGTTGGTATAAGTAAGATGAACACACCAAACTCTTTTTTAGTAACTAAAAAGACCTATGCAAATTTTATACTCGAATATGAAGTAAAACTTGATGATGGTCTGAATTCTGGTGTACAAATACGAAGTCTTAGCACACCAGATTACCAGAATGGACGTGTACATGGCTATCAAGTAGAATTGGATCCATCTTCCCGTGCCTGGACTGGTGGTATCTATGATGAAGCGCGAAGAGGTTGGCTTTACCATCTTGAATATAACCCACCGGCACGAAAAGCATATAAGAATGAGGAATGGAATAAATTCAGAGTCGAGGCAATCGGAAATAATATCCGTGTTTGGCTAAATGGAATCCAGACAGCAGATCTCATTGATGATCTTACGGCGGAGGGATTTATTGCCTTGCAGGTCCATGGTATTGGTAAAAAGAAAGAGTTGGTTGGCAAAAAGGTTCGTTTTAAAAATATCCGAATTCTGACCGAAGGATTAGACAAAGAAAAATCGCCAATTAATACTAGAATTGCCCAGGTAAGTTATCTAACCAATCAACTCAGTGACCGTGAGAAAAAAGAAAACTGGCAATTATTGTGGGATGGGAAAACCACAAAAGGATGGCGTTCTGCCAAAGCAGATCAATTCCCTGAAAAAGGCTGGAAAATTGAAGATGGTGTTTTGTCTGTTGAAGAATCGGGTGGAGCAGAGTCCGCCCATGGGGGCGACATTATAACGGTAAATACATTCAAAAATTTTCTTCTTGAATTAGATTTTAAGTTTACAAAAGGTGCAAATTCAGGCATCAAATATTTTGTTGATCCAAATTTGAATAAAGGGAAGGGATCTGCCATCGGCTGTGAATTTCAGATTCTCGATGATGAATTTCATCCTGATGCAAAGCAGGGAACAGCCGGAAACCGAACTTTAGCATCGCTATATGATCTGATTCCTGCAAACGCCCAATTTTATGCACCCCACGAGCAACCAAAACGGATTAATAAATATCAGTGGAACCGGGCCCGGATTGTGGTTAAGGGAAATAAGGTTGAACATTACCTAAATGGTATTAAAGTGATTGAGTATGAACGAAGGACCCAAACCTGGCGGGCATTGGTTTCACGTAGTAAATATCACGTTTGGCCAAATTTTGGTGAGGCGGAACAGGGTCATATTCTGCTACAGGACCATGGTGATCAGGTGTTTTTTAAAAACATCAAAATTAAAGTTGGGAATTAGATAGAAAGAATTATTTAAAAGACCAGGACTTTTTAAACACTAAGGACACAAAGAATACACAAAGAACACAAAATATTATTAAAATATTTTGTGTTCTTTGTGTTCTTTGTGTCCTTTGCGGTGAATAAGGATATAACGGGTGCAGATATGAATATCAGAAAAACAATTATTGCGGTGTTACTTATTGCATTGGTTTGTTTTGGATGTACTTCATCAGAAGCAGAGCAACCCAATATTGTCATCATCCTTGTCGATGATATGGGTTTTTCCGATTTGGGCTGCTATGGTAGTGAAATTAGCACACCTAATATTGATAAACTTGCCCAGAATGGTCTGCGATTCACAAATTTTTACAACGGGGCTCGTTGCTGTCCGACCCGCGCCTCTCTCTTAACAGGTTTATATGCCCATCAAGCCGGTATGGGGGCGATGATAAAACATGATATTGCTAATGTGGAACCTGGGCCCTACCAGGGATTTTTGAATAATAAGTGTGTTACCCTCGCCGAAGTTTTGAAAACTGCCGGGTACACGACCCTGATGTCTGGAAAATGGCATGTGGGCGAAGAGCATCCACAATGGCCCATGGACCGTGGGTTTGATGACTATTACGGGTTGATAAGTGGTGGAGCAAATTATTTTGATATACGCAAAACAAAAAAACCGGGAGTGATTCGACATTTTGCCAAAGGTAATAAAAAGTATATGCCTCCCACAGAGGGTTGGTATATAACTGATGCTATCACGGATGAGGCTGTTAGAATGCTCGAGAATAGGGTTAAGAAGTCACAACCGTTCTTTTTCTATTTAGCCTATACGGCACCCCATTGGCCCCTGCATGCCTGGCCGGAGGATATTGCCAGGTATCGTGGAAAATATATGATTGGCTGGGATGAACTTCGCGAACGTCGTTACAAAAAACAGAAAGAACTAAGATTATTTGGTGATAACCTGCCTGACTTATCTCCCCGAGATCCCATTGCACCTGCCTGGGAGTCATTAAGCAACGAGAAAAAAGATGAAATGGATCTTAAAATGGCTGTCTATGCGGCGCAGATGGAATCCATGGACCGGGGTGTAGGAAAAGTACTGGCGAAACTAAAACAAATGGATGAATTAGATAATACATTGATTATGTTTCTCTCTGATAATGGGGCCTGTGCAGAAGGCGGAGTTTTTGGGATGGATTTCTGGGGCAATGGAGTGCCTCCGGGAGGCAAGGATGGTTTTCATAATTATGGTTTGGCTTGGGCCAATGCCGGCAATACACCCTTCCGTAAATACAAACAGTATACCCATGAAGGGGGTACTACGACACCGATGATCGCTTCCTGGCCAAGGGTAATAAAGGACAAAGGTACTATCAGCCATCAGCCCGGCCATATCATTGATATTATGGCCACTTTATGTGATGTCTCCGGTACCCAATATCCTACTGCTTATAATAATAATCAGATTATCTCTGCAACTGGTAAATCATTATTTCCGATTTTTGAGGGAAAAACAAGAAAAAAGCATGATATATTATTTTGGGAACATATCGGGAGCGTCGGGATCAGAAAAGGTGATTGGAAATTAGTGGGCGCACGTAACGAACCCTGGGAACTATATAATCTTTCCAATGATCGCACGGAATTAGAAAATTTGATTGATGAGAATCCTGAAAAAGCCCGTGAATTGCACTCAGATTGGATGAGGTGGGCGGAGGAATGCGGTGTAAAAATTTCTGATATTCACCTGCGTCTATAAGCAGAAATTATGAGAAATGAGATTTTTTTATTACCACAAAGATCACAAAGTTGTTTTATAGTATTTTTTCTTTGTGTTCTCTATATCTACTTTGTGATCTTAATGGTTTAAAACATTCTACAGCAGAGAAAAAAAGAATTAAATGGATATTTAATGAAAGCGCTGGTTTTAGAAAAATATAATCATCTGGTTTATAGGAATGTTCCTGATCCACGGCCAAATCAGGATGAAGTTCTTATTCGTGTAAAGTCATGTGGCATTTGTGGAAGCGATGTTCATGGGTTGGACGGGAGTACAGGGAGAAGGATCCCGCCATTAATTATGGGGCATGAAGCTGCAGGGGAAATTCTGCAAATAGGGTCGGAAGTAAAAAATTGGAAAAGAGGGGATCGGGTTACGTTTGATTCGACGGTTTATCCTCAGAATGACTGGTTTACAAAAAATGGTATGTACAATCTTAGTGATAACCGCCAGGTTTTGGGTGTCTCATGTGATGAATTTCGCAGAGAAGGCGCTTTTGCCGAGTTGGTAGTCATTCCTCAGCATATTCTTTATCGCATACCCGATAATGTGTCCTTTAATCAGGCCGCAATGGTCGAGCCGGCTGCCGTAGCCCTACATGCTGTGCGATTAACACCGCTTAATGAACGAGATCGCGTCCTGGTTATTGGAGCAGGAATGATCGGTTTGTTTGTGGTGCAGATGCTCAAATCTAAGGGATGTTCGAATATAATTGTAGCCGATGTCGATCCAATTCGTCTCAACATGGCTTTACAATTAGGGGGGAAGAGGGTATTCAATCCCAAACAAATTGATATAGGAAAAGAGATCTTTGACATTACGGGGAACCGTGGTGTTGATACGGCAATCGAGGCAGTCGGAATAAACGAAACAATTAAACTGGGTATGAAGTGTGTACGAAAAGGTGGGATCCTAACATTGATAGGGAATATTACACCGGAAATTACCCTATCACTTCAGGATGTTGTAACAAGGCAGTTACGTTTGCAAGGCAGCTATGCCATCTGTGGTGAGTATCCGGAGGTACTTGATTTAATTAGTAAAGGGTTGGTTAATGTTGATGTGTTGTTAAGTATGACAGCACCCTTGTCGGAAGGTGCCGGGTGGTTTAAGCGATTGAAAAAAAAAGAACCCGGGCTAATAAAGGTGGTTCTGAATCCGTGATAAAAGGCGAACAATAAAGCCACGATCCAAGATCCCCTTTCCAATGAACGCTGCATGAAAATTTAGTTCAGATCCTGCTTAATAGATTCTGAAACAAGTTCAGAATGACTGCTACCTAAAATTTATTACTTTTTAATAATCATATAGATCTGAAATATATATAAATTGTAGTACCTCTGAGATAGGTCTTAATTCTCTTAACCATGAAGAAAACGCCCAAAGAAATCCTGATGGGGAAAAGAATGGATAGTACTAAACTCAAAACGGCTATCATTGGTTGTGGAAAAGTCGCTCATATTCATGCGAGAGCACTTGAAAATATTGCTGAATCAGAATTCACAGCGGTCTGCAGTCGTTCTGAGGCAAAAGGTCATCAATTTGCATCAGAATATGGCGTAGTGGCCCATACAAATGTTGAGAAAATGGTATCAGAAGAAAAAATTGATGCTGTTGTCATTTGTACCCCCCATCCAAACCACGCGGACTCGGCAATTCCTGCCTTACAAGCCGGCGCCCATGTGATTGTTGAAAAACCCTTAGCCTCCAACCTTGAGGATTGTGATGCTATGATGGCGGCAGCAAGTGATGCTAACCGACAATTGGCGATGATCAGTCAACGGCGTTTATATCATCCTTCATTAAGGTTAAAAAAAGCAATTGATCAGGGAAAAATAGGTCAATCTGTTCTAGGGATGGTGACCATGTATGGCTGGCGGGATCAGTCTTATTATGATAGCGATCCCTGGCGGGGAACCTGGGATGGTGAAGGGGGCGGTGTATTGGTCAACCAGGCTCCCCATCAGTTGGATTTGCTCTTGTGGTATATGGGTGAAATTGATGAATTGTATGGTCGTTGGGGAAATTTGAATCATCCCTATATTGAAGTTGATGATACTGCCCTGGCGATAATAAAGTTTAAGAATGGTGCCTTAGGAAATATCATTGTCAGCAATTCTCAAAATCCGGCTTTATATGGTAAAGTAACCGTTTTTGGCAGTAATGGGGCAACAGTCAGTGTTCAAACGGATGGTGGGGCCATGTTTATTGCCGGCATGTCCGATATTGAAGAAGCGCCGATTAATGATATATGGACAATTCCCGGAGAAGCAGAATTATTGGAAAAATGGCAAAAAGAGGATGACGATTTCTTTAAGTCAGTAAATGCCGTGAATTATTACCACAAATTACAATTGGAGGATTTTCTTAAAGCCATTATAGAAGAATGTGAGCCGATGGTTCCGGCTGTTCAGGGCAGACAGACGGTTGAACTGTTCACGGCAATTTATAAATCACAAAGTAACAATGAGGTTATAAAGTTTCCAGTAATCAGTAAGCCGTGATAAAAAATAATTTAATCTGATTGTTAGTTCCAATTTCTAACCGTATTCATATAGAAAACTAGAATCTGTGTAGTCCAAGAAAACAGAAGGATTAAAATGAAAAAAATATTAACAGCAAATGCACCGCAACCAGCGGGTCATTATAGCCAGGCTATTGAACATGATGGTATTGTTTATGTTTCCGGACAGGTCCCTATTGATCCGAAGAGTGGAGAAAAAAAAGTTGGTCCGATTGAAGAGCAAACGGAGCAGGTATTAAAAAATATCGCGGCCATTCTCAAGGCAGCAAACAGTGGTATCGAGCAGGTTTTAAAAGTGACGGTTTATATTTCGGATATCGCTCTATGGGACCGGGTTAATACGACCTATGCCAAATTTTTTGGCAAACATCACCCTGCCCGGGCAATTATTCCAACAAGAGATCTTCATTATGGATTTCAGATTGAGGTTGATGCCATATCAGCAGTAAATAGTTAAAAAAGAGTGTTTCAGATTTTTGATTTTGGTGTAAGTATTTTATCTTTTTTCTAATAATCTACTTAATCGTATATCTGATTTTGAACACAAAGTTCGTAAAGAAGTCAAAAAAGTACACAAAAATTGAGAATTTAGAATTATGAATTTGAACGAGAGAAAATGGGTATTAAAATATTTCATTTGTCTGTAATTTTTAATTCTTAATTGCTCTGGATTTTCTATGTTAAAAAATATATGGAAATAAAATGAATCTCACTGAATTAGAAACACCTTGCCTGATCCTGGATAAGAAAAAGCTTAATCATAATATTAAAAAGTTTAATGATCGAATTCAGAAAATGGGCGTTCAACTACGTCCCCATGGAAAAACTGCCAAAAATATTGATGTGATAAAGATGTGTTTAACTGATGTATCGCAAGGAATTACCGTATCAACCCTTAAGGAAGCCGAATATTATTTTAGCCATGGAATAAAAGATATCATATATGCGGTTGGTATTGCTCCTATTAAACTTGAGAGAGTAGTAAATCTGATAAATAAAGGATGTGAATTTACCATTATCCTCGATTCATTCGAACAAGCCGAGGCAGTTTCAAAAAAGGCTGGCGAACACAATATTCAGATTCCTGTGTGTATCGAAGTTGATTGTGATGGACAAAGGTCAGGGATTAAACCGAATGATAAACTACTCGTCGATCTTGCCCGGATGTTGAATCAGGCAATAAATATTAATCTAAAGGGCGTTCTAACACATGCTGGTACTTCCTATCACTGCAAAAATACGGAAGAAATAAAAGCTGTCGCAGCAATGGAACGTGATAGTGCTCTTATATGTGCGGAACGATTTAAGCAAAGTAATTTACCCTGTCCGTTAGTTAGTATCGGTTCCACACCGACGGCACTATTTGCTGAAGAATTTCAGGGAATCACTGAAGTACGTGCTGGTGTTTACATGTTTATGGACCTGGTCATGGCCGGTTTAGAAGTTTGTACCCTAGAAGATATTGCTGTATCTGTTTTGGCTTCAGTTATTGGCCACCAAAAAAATAAGGGTTGGGTAATTATTGATTCTGGCTGGACGGCACTTTCCCGTGACCTGGGGACCTCGGATCAAGGTTATGGTCTCGTATGCGATGTGAATGGTCACCCAATAGGTGATTATATTGTGTCTGCCACCAGTCAGGAACATGGTATTATTATCCATCGTGATGGTTTAGATATTAATTGGGAGCAATTCTCCATTGGAAGTATGGTCAGAATTTTACCGAACCATTCCTGTGCTACGGCAACGATGTTTGATAGGTATCATGTTGTTAATGACTCTCAAGTTGTTTCAGAAATCTGGCCAAGGGTTCATGGGTGGTAGTTATTAATCAGCAGTGTAGGGTTCATAATCAATCTCCATAAAATCTTCCACTTCAGGAATCCATCGTGTTTCAACAAATTCCAAGTGAAAAGGATGTTCATTGTAGTTTTGGTAATCGTCATCGGAATCGAATTCCATAGAGAACCCATAAGTAAAATCATTTTTTTTACTAATCTGCCGAAGGCATTCAAAGTTCCTGACTGTTGGAATATCTGCCAGTTGCTTTCCTGTTTGAAGAAAATTTAATTCGGCAGGAGATCCTATGGCATGTTTGAGTTTAAATACAACTGTGTGACGTATCAATTATCTCTCCAGAATTATTATTAAGTATCAGTTTTATCTAAAATTAGCTATTTGATACTTATAATAAAAATTATTACAATTTTAGGCAAATTGATCTATTGCTTCTGGAATAATGTGACTATTCAAATTAATCATACTTGAAAAAACAAATCGTTTACGCTTAAAAAAATTAAGGATATATTTATAATGCAATACCGTGAATTGGGAAGAACAGGGTGGCAGGTATCAGAAATTAGTTTTGGCGCCTGGGCAATTGGTGGCAGCTGGGGCACCGTTCATGATGCTGACTCGTTATCAGCATTGCGGCGTGCCATAGAGCTGGGTGTAAATTTCATCGATACTGCAGATGTATATGGAGATGGTCGTAGCGAAAAACTTATCGCTCAGGTGGTCAGGGAAAGTAATAAAAGAATATACGTAGCTACCAAAGCTGGCCGCCGTCTGTCACCCCACACCGCGAATGGCTATAATCGAAAAAATCTTAATGCCTTTGTTGATCGAAGTTTAAAAAATCTAAATCTGGAGGCCATCGATCTCCTGCAACTTCATTGCCCACCCATGGACGTCTATTACAGCCCGGAAGTATTTGGTATTTTAGACGACATGATCAAGGAGGGAAAAATCCGACATTATGGTGTGAGTGTTGAGAGAGTAGAAGAAGCGCTAAAAGCGATTGAATATCCCAATGTACAAACAATACAAATTATCTTTAATATGTTCCGGCAGCGACCCTCGGAATTGTTTTTCAAAGAAGCAAAACGGCGAGGGGTTGGGATCCTGGCAAGAGTACCTCTGGCTTCCGGATTGCTAACTGGAAAACTGACACCGAACTCAGAGTTTGAGGTAGACGATCATCGTGCTTTTAACCGACAAGGAGAGTCCTTCGATCGTGGCGAGACTTTTTCAGGGATTGATTTTGTAAAGGGCTTGGCCACCGTTGAGAAACTGAAAGAAATTTGTCCCGAAGATATGGACATGGTTCAATTTGCCCTGCGCTGGATCCTCATGTTTGATGAGATTACGTGTGCAATACCGGGTGCCAAAACGATCTTTCAAGCAAACAAGAATTTTTCTGTAAGTGAAAAACCACACTTATCGATGATAAAGATGGATCAGGTAAGAGAAATATATAATAAGGATATCCGACCGGATGTGCATTATCTGTGGTAACCCTTTCAAAATAATAAATGGTCCTCTTTCACTAAGAATTCTGAGGAAACAAAGAGAGGACGATGTTTAATATAAAGACCGTCAGGGAAATTATCTTTGAATGGAAGGAGAATCGTTTTGAATTATAATCGCAGAGATTTTTTGAAAACGAGTATTAATGCAAGTGCTTTAGCTTCCATATCAGTTGTATCATGTAACGAATCATCAGAAAAAAATGAGGCTCATAAATATAGAAATATTGATCAGGCAATCAAGCAAGACGTACTTAAAAAGGATCTTTTCAAATCCCCTGTAATCATTGAGAGTTTAGAACTTTTGCGTTACAAAAATAATTTTATCTGTCAGGTTCGCTCACGTGATGGAGCAGAAGGGATTTCAGTCAGTAACAATGCACAAATGCTCTCTCTTTATCCCATTATGGTAATACGAATACAACCTTTCTTTATTGGCAAAGATGCAAGAGATTTAGAATTCTTGCTACAAGAAGTATATCTATATAAAAGCAATTATAAATTGCAAAATCTTGCTCTGTGGATCCCAGTTGCTACGGTTGAATTTGCAATTCTTGATATGCTTGGCCACATTTCCGGAAAGTCGTTGGGTCAACTGATCGGAATGATTCAAAATCCCAACATTAAAGTATATCGCGCCAATAATTACCGTGGCAAAAGTGCTGAAGAATCAATTGAGCTAATAAAGAAGAATGTAGAAGAGACCCAGGCACAAGCGTTAAAATTTAAAATTGGCGGTCGAATGAGAAATAATTATGATGATCCACCAAGACGGACAGAAGAGCTAATCCCCTTAGTCCGAAAAACTTTTGGAGATGATATGATAATTTATGCCGACTCCAATGGATCTTATACTGTTGATGAAGCAATTAGGATTGGGAAAATCCTAGAAGAAAATAAAATTGATTTTTATGAGGAGCCGGTTCCCTTTGATTGGTATGAGGAGACAAGAGCTGTTTCTAAAGCACTCTCTATTCCAATTGCAGGAGGTGAGCAAGAACCCAGCATGAGAAACTTTCGCTGGTTGATCGGTAATCGGGCATTGCAAATTGTTCAGCCTGATATGTTCTATTTTGGTGGAATGATTCGCTCCATGAAAGTTGCCAAGATGGCCCATGACCAGGGTTTACTATGTATTCCTCATATATCAGGATCAGGAATTGGATATCTTTATATGATGCATTTTGTATCTGCCATTCCCAATGCAGGGCCTTATCATGAGTTCAAAGGATTCAATAAAAAAATTCCTCTGACATGTTCGACATCCTCTTTAACTATTAAAGATGGTGTTGTGACGGTGCCATCGGGTCCCGGGCTGGGCATTGAAATTGATCCGGATTTCATATCAAAACATAAAAGGATTGAAGCCTAGCCGATAAAAAGTAATCATATATAAAGCACATGATAAAAAAATGATGTCTTTCAGCCCTTTAGCAAATGAAGAAGTGAAAAAGGCGCTTTTTAGATGAACTCTTCAATGTGGTACCTCGCATTGTTTTACAGTTTAGAGACTTGCAAAATACTTAAGGCCTAAGCACAGGAAAGGTAATCTCATTCTGGGAGGATTTATTCATGTTGTATGATGATATCATCTATAAAGATATAACTAAATCGATTGATGAAAGAGTCAAAGACCTTATTTCCCGCATGACCTTAGAGGAAAAAGTATCGCAAATGGTTCATGACGCTGCGGCAATTCCTCATCTTGATATCCCTGCCTACAACTGGTGGAACGAATGTCTTCATGGGGTTGCCCGTGCCGGTCGTGCAACAGTCTTTCCCCAGGCCATTGGGTTGGCAGCCACTTTTGATGAAGATCTGGTTATTCGAATAGCTTCTGCGATCTCTGATGAGGCAAGAGCAAGGTATCATGCAGCAATAAAAAAAGGAAATCGTGCTCAATATAGCGGATTAACTTTTTGGTCACCAAATGTTAATATATTTCGCGATCCACGCTGGGGGAGAGGACAAGAAACCTACGGTGAAGATCCCACTTTAACTTCACGCCTGGGTGTGCAATTTGTAAAGGGATTACAAGGGGAGCATCCCAAATATTTGAAGGTGGCTGCCTGTGCAAAACATTATGCTGTTCATAGTGGACCTGAAGGAGATCGGCATCATTTTAATGCCAAATCAACTAAAAAAGATATGTTCGAAACTTATTTACCTGCTTTTAAAGCCCTGGTGAATGCCGGTGTTGAGGCTGTTATGTGTGCCTATAATCGAACTAATGATGAAGTTTGCTGTGCAAGTAGGGAGCTAATCCAGGAAATATTAAGGGATAAATGGGGATTTAAAGGGCATGTCGTTTCCGATTGCTGGGCCTTACAAGACTTTCATGAAAACCATAAAGTAACAAAAAATCCAGCAGAATCAGCTGTTCTGGCCTTAAAACATGGTATAAATCTAGATTGTGGTAATACCTACCCCTTTTTAATCAGCTGCCGTAAAAAATGGGTTGATTTCTGAGGAGGCAATAGATTCCTCATTGACAATCCTTTTACCGACCAGGTTCAAATTGGGCCTTTTTGATCCTGAGGCAGATAATCTGTATTCAAAGATTTCTATTGATGTGGTAGGCTGTGAAAAACATCGGGTCTTAGCACGAGAAGCCGCTCAGAAATCTATAGTTTTGCTGAAAAATGAGAACGATATCCTACCCTTAAATAAAGACATTAACTACCTATTTGTGGTTGGGCCAACAACTACATCTGTAAACGTTCTACTCGGTAATTATTATGGTCTAAATGAGCACATGGTGACAATGATGGAGGGTATTATTGGAAAAGTGAACCCAGGTGGAATTGTCCAATATGAACAGGGCTGTCTTTTGGACAGGGAAAATGTTAATCAGGCTGATTGGACCAGCGATGCCGCTGCACAGGCAGATATAACAATAGCTTTTATGGGAATCTCCGGGTTGCTGGAGGGTGAGGAGGGGGAATCAATTGCTTCACCGTCAAAAGGAGATCGTTTAAATATGGATTTGCCTCAAAATCAGATCGATTTTCTAAAAAATATGCGCGCAAAACATAATAAGCCTATCATCGTGGTTATTACCGGTGGAAGCCCAATAGATCTAAGGGAAGTTGAGAAAATAGCCGATGCCATCTTATTTGTATGGTATCCCGGACAGGAAGGAGGTAATGGCGTAGCCGATGTTTTATTTGGCGATGTCTCACCTTCCGGACGCTTGCCTATAACATTTCCAAAGTCCTTGAATCAATTACCACCCTATGAAGATTATAACATGCCAGGACGTACCTATAGGTATATGGAAAAAGAACCCATGTATCCCTTTGGTTTTGGATTGAACTATACGTCATTCGACTACAGCCAAATTGAACTAAGCAAGGCGAAAATGAACAATTCCGGAGAAATTAACGCGACGATTCAGGTTAAAAACAGTGGTAACGTTGATGCTGATGAAGTTATTCAACTTTATATTTCTGACCTTGAGGCATCTGTCCAAACGCCTCTTTATGCATTAAAAGACTTCAAACGGATTCACCTTAAGTCAGGTGAAAGCAAAAAAATCAATTTTAAAATAACACCAGAGATGTTGCTACTTGTTAATCATGATGGCGAGTCGATTCTGGAACCGGGTGAATTCAAGATATATATTGGACCAGCCAGCCCCGGAAAACGTGCGGTTGAACTTGGGATATCTCCGTTGCAGGAGGCGATACTCACATTGGTGGAGTAAGATCTAAGGTATAGGGCTCTGGGCACTCGCAGATAAGCTTGTGTTGCCCTGGGCCGGATTATGAAGAACTGGTTCCATTTGATTGGTATGAAGAAACAATGGCGATTCCAAATGCTGGCCCCTTTCATGAGTTTAAAGGATTTAATAAAGAAATACCTTTAGAGAATGTAAAACTTCAACACTTTCAAGTGCAAGTGGTGTTGTTACAGTGCCAACAGGTCCCGGTTTAGGTGTTGATATTAATTCCGATTATATTGAAAAGCACGAGTTAGTAAAAGCTTAGGAATCAATACTATATTTCCTACTCTGCAACTACCTGAAATTGAATAGAAAACTTTGCCGATCTTTTGCCAGGATCTCTATTTCCGGCGCTGGGATATGGATGTCTGAACAGGATGAATCATTTGAACGCCATCAGGTTTTCCGAAAAAGATTCAAAAAGAGTCATATGCTTTAAGGATTCAGTGGAATAAATTCCAAAGATTTGAAATAGAACAGGTCCTCTTGTCCGCTCTGACCTGGATGGAGCGTAACAGTCTGATCACCGGTGTCAAGTTTTAACTCACCACATATATGACGCCTATAATCATAGGCCTCACCTGTGGGATTAAGCTCGATTACCAATGCTTTGTCATTTGCTTGAAGGCGTACTTTTTTACATGCAGAGGACCCTTGGGCCGAATAAGTCATAAATACCTGATAATTTCCAGATTTTAATATACGAACATTCCACGAGGCATAATCCTCAGGTGTCTGCCATTTAGAAATATGAAATTTCCCCTTACGGTTGAAGCGCTTGATGGCTTTACTGAAAGTTCGGGCGGAGACATAGTCAAGTAGAAGGATTCCATCTTCTCTGGGCTGAATTAAAGGTGGATCAACATCAGGAAGCCCATCCAGGTCGACAACGATCACATCATTGTGCTTAAAAGCTGGGGGGAGACTTATCGACTGGTTATTTACTTCCAATTTCAATTCCGGTTGAGTAAGAGGATAAGCTGTAATAATGTCATTATTTAAACCAGGTAATTCAATTTTACCCGCATTGGGTGGTTGCAGGACAATTAGAAAAAGTCGGTTTCCCTTGGTCGTACAAGTCCCCCATGGAAGCCTGGGGAAAGGATTTGCTGAAGTGCCGTAAATGGCAATATGATTTTTCTTCATCCAGAGACCAACCTGGTTCAGTATTTCTACGGATCTTTGAGGAATTATACCCTCACCAGTAGGACCGATATTGAGTAAATAATTACCCCCAGCACTGACAACTTCAGCAAGGCGCCGAATCACCTCCAGCGGAGATTTCCATAATGTGTCAAACTTACTATAACCCCAAGTTTCATTCAGGGTTTGCGGTGTTTCCCAATATTCTTCAATTCCCCCAACAGGCATACCATTATCATTCATATTTTGATAATCACCCTGTAGTTCCATCTCATAGTTTCCAACACGGCCATTAATAATAATATCGGGTTGGAGTTCGCGGCTGAGCTGAATAAAATCCCGGGCCTGTTCAGGAGTATATAATCCCCGGTCAAACCATATAAGACCAAAGGGTCCATAATTGCGGATAAGCTCCCTGATCTGGGGTTTTGCTTTTGTTTCCAGATAATAGTTTTCGAATAATGCCAGATTTTGTTTTGGATTGAATTCGAAGTCCCAGTCATTGCCATAGGCATAGGGTTCATCCCAATCTTCCCGATGTGAATAATAAATGCAAAATTTTATACCAGCTGCCCGACATTCGTTCTTCAACTCCATAAGCGGGTCACGGTCAAATGGTGTCCAGTCGACAATATTATAATTACTTACCCCGGAATGATACATAGCAAATCCATCATGATGTTTGGATGTAATTACCAGGTATTTCATTCCAGTGGATTTTGCCAGCTGTACCCATTCCTTTGCATTAAAGCGAATAGGATTAAATTCTCTGGCTAATTGGCGATAGGATTCACGTGGAATCTTCAATTTTTGCATCACCCATTCGGCATTTTCACCTACCGGAACTTTTCTGCCATTCCATTCCCCTGCCAGGCGGGCATAGGGACCCCAATGAATAAACATGCCAAACTTTGCCTCTTTGAACCAGGTCAGTCGCTCTGACTGTTCGTTTAAAGGTTTCGTACATGCAGATAGAATTATAATAAATACCATTAAATAAAAATATACCATTTTTTGTCTTTGAAGTTTCATTCACTTCTCCAGGTATATACTTTTTAAGTCCTCTGTCGATTAAACGGATAATTTTAAGTATCCAATTACTTATAAAACTCACAAATACTTTTCATAAGAATTTCACCGGATTGTAGATTTTTCTCTTTTGTATAAAAATTCCCAGATCCCTCACATAATACCGTTGTAATGCCGAACTGGTGATGGGGACCATGATTCCAGCAATTAGCCAATTGAGGATTGGTTTTATTTAAGCGTAGAGGTTCGATTAAAAGAGTGGGATCGTTTTTCAGGATTATATTTCTCAATTCAGTATATGGTCCAAGTCTGGTTCCGATTTCAGGGCCAGGTAACATGATGGACTCGACTGCGCCATCCCAGGTATGCATGATCCACATATTATTGGCAGGATTATCAGAGGCCATGATTTCCTCCAGATCTTTATTGGGTTTGTAGTTTTATTAATGTCCTCTGATAAAAAAGAAATATTTCATAAATATAGATCGATTTAAGAAACCATATTATTGGAATAATCCTTAGTGTTGTAGTCCATCTTTGAGATTGACGACAACTCACTAATTCGTGAACAATTGTACTAACTAAAAAGTTTATATGAAAATCTGTATTAAATTGATTTGGTGGGTATTAGTCACCCTGAACTCGTTTCAGGGTCTAAAATGATAGCTATTAGATTCCGAAACAAGTTCGGAATGACATTTGAGATGAGACTTTCATTTGATCATTAATTTTCGTCGCTACAATTTACAGGTTAAATAAACCAATCATGGGATAAAGGATAAAAAAAGGCCCCAAACAAAAGTAGTAAGGGGCCATATTAAAAAGGAAGAAAATTTATGGGAATCTAATTTAAACCTCTTCGTTCCAATATCGGCTCGATTTTTGGCTCGGCACCCCGGAAGCGCACATATAATTCCATTGGATCCTCAGTATCACCCCGCTCAAGAATATTTTTCCGGAAGGCTTTGGCGGTTTTTTGATCAAATATTCCTGCTTTTTTGAATGCTGCAAAAGCATCGGCATCTAAAACCTCTGCCCAGATATAACTATAATATCCGGATGAATAGCCACCGGAAAAAATATGAGAAAAATAGGGACTGCGATAGCGTGGAACAATCTCATCTATAAGATTGATTTTTGCCATCGAAGTTGTCTCAAATTTTAATGGATCCTGTTCGGTCGTTTCCGTAATTGTATGCCAATCCATATCCAGATATGAAGCGGCCAAATATTCTAATGTTGCAAAACCCTGGTTGAACTTTCCACTCTCTTTGATTTTATTTATTAACTCTTCCGGAATTGGTTCGCCAGTCTTATAGTGGCGGGCGTAGGATCTTAATACTTCTGGTTCTGATGCCCAATTCTCCATAATCTGGGAACAAAGTTCGACAAAGTCCCGGGAGACATTTGTTCCGGATAAACTGGGATAAGTTACATCGGTAAGGAGGCCATGAAGGGCATGTCCAAATTCATGAAAAAGCGTATTTGCCTCATCGTAGCTGATCAGGGCGGGTTTGTCACCTACAGGTTTTGTAAAATTTCCCACATTGACAATCAATGGTCTGATCTCTTTGCCGTCCATATTGGACTGGGCTCTGAATTCATTCATCCAGGCGCCACCCCCTTTACTTGCCCTGGGGAAATAATCTGTATATAAAATACCAATGTGGGTGCCGTCGGCCTCTTTTACTTCATAAACCGTCACGTCCTCATGATAAATAGGGATATCTTTTCTTTCAGTAAAGGTGATTCCAAATAATTTGGTAGCGACATCAAATGCTCCCTGGCGAACATTTTCAACCTGAAAATAGGGACGAATCATTTCTTCATCCAGATCATATTTTGCTTTTTTTACTTTCTCGGCATAAAACCACCAATCCCATGGCTCCAGCTTAAAGTTTTTACCTTCGGCATAGATCATTTTTTGCATCTCTTTTACTTCATTTTTAGCCTTTGCCAAAGCAGGTTTCCACAAATCATCAAGAAGGGCATAGACTTTTGCCGGATTTTTTGCCATGTTTTGTTCTAAAACATAGTCTGCGTGGGATTTATACCCAAGTAAATTTGCCCGTTTTACACGGAGAGCAGCGATTTGGGTTAATATCTTTTTATTATCCAGATCATTGTTGTTGTCTCCACGGTTTATGTACCCTTTAAACATGATTTCGCGTAAATCGCGTTTCTCAGAATATTGTAAAAATGGTATCAAACTTGGTTTGTGGAGGGTAAAAACCCATTTACCCTCATGTTTACGACTTGTAGCCGTTTCTGCAGCGGCAGCAATCTGAGCATCTGGTAATCCGGCCAGATCTTCTTTCTTTTCGATTACCATTTCAAAAGAATTATTCTCATTTAAAATGTTTTCACCAAATTGTAGGGTTAAAAGCGATAACTGCTTATTTATTTCCCGGAGTTCACCTTTTTGTGTTTCATTGAGATTAGCACCACCACGAACAAAGTTTTTATAATACTTTTCCAGTAACCGGTTCTGTTCACCATTTAAGTTCAGTTTGTCTTTCTGGTCATAGAGGGTTTTAATTCTTTCAAAAAGCTGTTTGTTAAGACGAATATCATCACGGTGTTTGGAAAGCATCGGAGATAATTCTTTTGCTATTTTTTGCATTTCATCATTAGTATTTGATGATTTCAGATTGTAGAATACATTACTGACTTTATCTAAAAGTTCGCCTGTTTTTTCCATTGCCTCAAGGGTATTTTTAAATGTCGCTGCCTCCGGGTTTGTGGCAATGGCAATAATTTCCTCTTTTTCCTGTACAATACCGTCTTTAAATGCCGGCATATAATGTTCCATCTTTACTTCAGCGAAGGGAGGTGTTTTAAATGGCGTGTCATATTCGTTGTAAAAGGGGTTTGAATCTTTTTTTGAACAGCCCATTAAAAATAGCCCTCCGATAATTGATAATAAAACAAACTTATACATAATAATTTCCCTATCTTATTTTGTTTGACTAATGTTTATTTTTTATAACACGAAGAGCACGAAGTAGACACGAAATCTTATCAATAACATCATGTACTATTTGAATCGTATTTAATCAATTTCGTCATGCTGAACTTGGTTCAGCATCTTATCACTCGTGCAATTAGATCCCGAAACGAGTTCGGGATGACTAAGAGATCAATAATCTTTATACCTTTGAAGATATTTTCGTGTTCTCTGTGGTTAGATTCTTTTTAGTCGCATAAGTTACGAAGAAAAATAGGGGAAGTCATCACAATTTCCCCTATTCCACGATGCTTGCTTGTACTACGCGTTATGATTCAAATTGTTTCTGAAAAATTCTCCCATTTAAGTCCCAGTTTATGGGCAGCATAACCACATTCATCCAAATGATCACCATAGGCAGTTACCCAATGGGAATCGCGAACTTCATTTTTTAGTTTTCTCCAGTCACCTATAATTTTTACATCCTGCTGGGAACGACAGATCTCATAATAAGGATTACCAAGAACCTTTCCTTTAAATCCCAACCACCGACCAGTACTATATTCTGGGTCAAGAAATGTTAATTCTTGCCCAATTGGAATTTCAACCTTTGGTGCCGCACCATATTCCGATTCATAATGGGTCATGATCTCGGTTGGCTCGTAGCGATCGCCATCCATACGTCGTGGACCAATACAATGGGCACAGGTAACTTCACCCTTATGGGGAAAGGTGGAATTGTGCAAAAATACTGGTTTACCTGAAATATATCGTAATAGGACACCAGGTGGAATAATCACAAAATCGGACTCACAAAAAGCCATGTAACCTTCATCGTTGAGCAGGCCTAAAGTCAGACAAGCAGTTGTTTCGGACATGGGCATTACAGTACCCATGCAGTCTTTAATGGTAAAAGCCTGGGTATCGTGCTCATTCATATAATCTCTGAATATTGAATAAAGGATAAAGCAGTTATCTACAAATTGAGGCTCGGTTTTAAGAGTTGTTCCAGGAATTGAAAGATATCTCTGTGCCCATTCTTTAGATTTCTTGATCAGTCGTTGATCCGCACGGGCGCTTTGGATTCGCTTGTTGAGATCCACATATGAGACATTCACAATGTCCCAGTTATAGTTCTTTCGTGCAATATCGGGCGCTTCTGGACTATATTTTCCAATCGGTCCCCCCAGAGAAACAATCTTTGTACCCATAAAATTAATTACACCAAACAGGGATCGAAGCTTACTTTGCAGTTCCTCCATATCGTCAATTACGACATCCTGAACAGATGCGAATTTACCTTCTGCAATAGCTTCCTCTCTTGTTTGATCATCCGTCTTCAGGTAACGAACACTCAACGCTTCATACCAGTAATAAACAGGCCCGGATTTTTGACGGGCAAAAATAAGGGTATCTTTCTCCTGTGAAATACAAGCACGTAGTAAGTCACCACCACCCCGGGCCGGGTAAACGATGATTACATCAAATTTTCCCTTGTGGATCTGATTCGCCATATCAACCGTTTTGGCTTTTTTTACGGGTAAAATTTCCAGAGGAAAGTCCGATGTTTTGCCCAGGTTTTTCAATTCTATTGTAATACGATTTACCTCTTCATCGGCAGAGGCATCATCCTGTATGCCTCCCCAGGATTTATACGAGGTTTGTTTTCTGGGGGTGGATTCGGTGTACATTAAAACCGGTTGGACGATAAGTTCTCGTCCGATTTTCATAAATGGTGCGTCGGGATTCCAGTCAGGGATTGTTCTGCCGGAATACAGGGGTGCTATTCCTGCCAGACTAATGGCCGCCGTACCGGCAGCAGTTAATTCCAGAAACTCGCGTCTGTTCATGTTAGTATGACAACAGGACATATTTGTCTCCTTACTATACTAAATTGTCAATCTGCAATTATCAATGGGCAATTGATAATTGGTGTCGGTTCTCGAGAGGTTTGTGCGTCAATAAGGTACCACTTGGTGAAAAAATTAGCAATTGAATTTTCTAATAATTAAGCTTAAATAAAACACAATATAGTTACCTTTTAAAGGCACTCATAGAGGAGATAATTTTGATGTAAATAGGTATTGATCTGTTCGAATAGATTTTGCTTAATCAAACAAATAATCACATTATTCTTTAAAATTTAACTAATCTGCAATAGATTAACTAGGTCTTCACCAAAGTATATCGGAAAAATCATGAAAATTTTTATTCTTGTTTTAATCATCCTGGTTATTATTATCGCTGTACTTCTGTATTTAAAAAATGTCTCATTAGATGACAAGTTAAGCGAGGTACTTGAAGAACTTCCTGATATACATTTCAGGGGTATGCAAAGAATGGTTAACGAAACCGATTTGGAGGACTTCCCTGAACAAATAAAAAAATATTTTAAAATCCGCGGTATGGTAGGAAAACCTCTTTATCAAAATGCCGTTTTATATTTTAATGGCGATTTCAAAATGGCAAAAGACCAGCCGTGGATTAAAGTTAATACGCTGCAGTTTAATTCTTTTATAGAACCGTTACGTCTCTTTTTTATTCGTGCTGATAAGATGGGGCTCTTTTCCATGGTTGGATCAGATATTTACCAGGATGGACATGGTAATATGAAAGGAAAGTTAATGCGCCTGATTACCATTTTCGATGAGAGGGGAGAAGCCTTTGATATTGGTGAGTTGAACACTTATATCAATGATGCTTTTTTAATGTTTCCCTGGGTATTAATTCAGCTTAAAGACAGGTTTACCTGGAAAGAGGTTAATGATAAGGTGCTAAGTTTTAAATTTTCAGATCACAACATAGTGATAGAAGCAGAATTGCAGTTTGATGACCAGGGGCTTTTAGCAAATTATATAACCAATGACCGGTTTTTAAATCGCGATCCAAAAGATCCCAAAAAATACGTTCGCACCATGTGGTCCACACCTTTTGGTGATTACAAAGAATTTAACGGTCAGCTGATACCCACTTTTGGAAAGGCCATCTGGCATTATGATGATATTGAATTCTGTTATGCCAGGTTCACTGTGGAGAAGGTAGTGTTTGATGTTAAAAAATAATATTGTCCACGACTTACACTAATTAACACGAATTCCCATACTTAATTAACAAAAAGTCAGATTTTATTAATTAGTGAAAATTCGTAAAATCCGTGGACAAAATCACTCCTCAAATTTATCCCCTTCCTTCCATTGTAGAATTGGTAAGGTTACCGAAGAGGGATGTTTACCAAAGTAAATTGTTTGGTTTGCTTTCTTTATCGTTTTGGCAGAAAAGATGGGCTCTCCCGTGTTCAAATTACGGTTGTAACGTGGAAAAAGACTTGAAGTAATTACCACACGTAGTTTATGACCGGGATTTAACTGATAGCCCGTTGCCCAGATATCCAGATCTATTTTATTTACCCCGGGATCCATAGTAACCTTCTTCCCACTCTCCTGAATGTTTATAATCGTATCATTGGGCATAACATCGTGCAGGGAAATATAGAAATCGGTTGATTGTACATCACTGCTTACATATATAGTGGCAGCGAGAGGTCCCAATAGAATGAGTTCAGAATCCAGAATATCGGTCTCAAAAACTAATTGGTCTCCCCGAGTTAAATTTTCGTTTTGAACAGCGGCACCTACATTCATACCAAGAAAAGTCCCGCCCTTATTTGGAAAGGGATCTACTGGATCATAGGTATAGGAAACTTTACCTTCCCCGGAAGGTAGGTTTAGTGATAGTTGATTCTCAGGTCCCAAATAATAGGGGATAAATTCAACAGCTTTAGGAGGCCAGCTGTTAGACGCATAGTATTCATCACGTCCCATGACAAAAAGATTGTACATTTTGTTTTTGAAGACAGGGTCATCATAATTAAAGGATTTATCCTTTAAATTTTCGTTAAAAAATCCGGCCATCCAATTTGTTTTATTTCCCTTTTTAGCACCACCGCCATAATCATTATCCCATGCCTGTTTGCCATGGCACCATGGTCCGATAATCAGACGGCTCTTATTACGGATGTTTTCATCTAATGATTGAAAGTCCACAATCTGAGGTCCGAGAAAAATATCATACCAACCGGCTAACGATACCACAGGAGCTTTGGCGGTTTGCCGGTGATTTTGTGCCTGCCAGAATTCATCATATTCCTCGTGCGCAAGCCAATCATTAATATAGGCAATATCTTTGGTGGTTGAATCATCGGCAATCGAAAGAGGTAATATCCAGTAGCTGTCCAAAATCTTTTCTGGTTTTACATGATTTACAGTTTTGGCATCGACGACGAGCCCCCAGTTAAATGCTGTTGCCAATGAAAATGCACCACCGGGATAGATCAAATCATACATGCTGGCACTTGTTAATTCCGGTGTAATACAATCCAGAACATCAGCGATGGCCCATTGGGTATAGCCCACATAACTGCCTCCCCAACCCCCTATTTTTCCATTACACCAGGGTTGTTGACGGATCCATTCTACGGTTGCCAACCCATCTTCTCTTTCATTGATAAAAGGATAGAATTTTCCCTCCGATTCAAATTTTCCCCGACAGTCCTGGGCAATTAAAACGTAATTTTGAGCCGTATAAAGAGCGCCTCCTTTTTCCAACGCCTTTTTTTTATAAGGTGTGCGTACCAAAATCACAGGATATTTTCCTTCTACTTTGGGAAGATAAATATCTGTTGAAAGTTTTACACCGTCCTTCATGGTAATAAATTCATGCCGGGTAATAAACGTTGCAGTATCTGCTTCTTGCGTGTTTCCCTGGCAAACAACTGAAGCAGGAATCATCAGGAATAGGAGAATAAAACTAAACAATCTTTTAATTTTTAGATTCATTGTAATCTCCACATTTATAATACGCATTAGTTCACCTTAAAAATAAATTCCCTCAGAAAGTCATAAGGAAAAAATAAACACAAAGAGCTCAAAGAAAACACAAAGTACACAAAGATAAAAAACAATTTTAAATTATACAAAATCATAGGAAGTACTAATCTCCTATCAAATTAGCTCTTCGCCTTTCCTTATCTGGAAGAGGTTTTCTTTTTTGTATCAATGGCCATTGGTACCAATAGGCAACAGCACAGACGTCATCGGAACGCAGGTAATAACCATCTTCCGGATCCCGTCGTGGATGATTCTTAGAGCTAAATATCAATTTATCACCGTATATGGGTAGGACATTTTTTTTATGGGTACTACCCATTTGTTGAACGGTAATCTTTATACGATTTTGAAAATAGATTGGATCGGGTACGTGAAAACGGTATATAGAAAAGAAATTGCCATGCACTAAAGGGGCGCCCTGATAAGGTGTATTATGAACATCTAATCCCCATGCCGAACCAATATAATCCTCAAGACCTGTACCACAGATCGTTGGATATTTTTTATCATCATCAATAAATATTTTTACCTCACCTTCACCCCACCAACCTTCGGACAGGGACCGGACACCAATCACGGCACCAAGGTAAATACCACGGGCACCTTCCGTATCAAGAAGAGTAAAATCCTGGCCTAAAATAGTTGGATTTTCGCGTCGAAATGAGGCATGAAATCGTCCATCCTCCTTACTTACAGGATCACCGAGTGTAAAATCAATCTGATAGAAAAAATAATCTAGATCTGTATCCGAATCATTTGAGATGGTGATTAAAGCTGCATCTGAAAAGGGCATAGGAAAATAGCAGTTAAATCCTCTACCTTCCTGAGTTGCAACCATTGCTGAATACATCGGCACAGGTGCACCATGGGCAACACCAAAAAAATCGCTAAGTGGTACCTCAACACTTGGGATTTTGCTACCTTCCCAGTACATTCTAAGGATCAGGTTTCTCAAATGTTCTGGTTTGCGTGGCTTTGATGTACACCAAATATGTCGAATCTTTCCCGGTCCTATTTGATCCAGCAGAATTTCGGTAGTGCCGTGTTTAAAATCTTTAATGGCCGGTGATCCCTTTAATCCATTGGCCGTCATACCACCCTTACCAGGTTCAGCTGTTGGATTTTCCGCTGATGCCGCCCGGCTTTGCAGGTTCTTTAGATGATAAAGTTCGTTATTAAAGTTATCTTCAACGGAATTTTGCTGATTACATGCCACCATTGGCAATAGAAAGAAGGCTGCTATAACAAAAGAATTGATGGTTGGCCAAATGGCGGGCGAATGTATAGAAATGATTTTTTTAATATAATTAATTCTATATTGAATGATACATGGAGTGAGGACTAAAATTGTTCTCATATCGAATCCTAAAGATATCCAGTACATTTTAATTATTAGAAAATTTGAAATCCTTATTCTTATAAATCGCTGCGGCTCTGCGTGAGATAAATTTTTTGTAATTAGCTTAATTGAGGGATCTGCATATATACCCCGCCCTGCAAAGACTGATTCATGAGCAATGATTCCCGGAACTGTATAAGCCATAACTTCATTTATATCAATAGTTGGCCGTCTGTCATGAACAAGGGCATCAATAAACTCGTTCGTCAGAAAAGTATGGGATCCGTGGTGACCGGAGTTATGTCTTAATGGTTCGGGCAATAGATCCGTTTTCCACCATTCCGGTTGTTTATAATTTTCTAATGCGGGAAGAAAGCGTTCAAATCCGGCATCATCCTTTTCCATCCGGTCATTATCTGGTCGGACAATCACCGGTCCAAGACCATTTGGATGATAGGCATAAAAACTCATTTTATCGCCAATCCACTCCGCCCGTTCACCACCGCGGTGAGCGCCCTTCCACCAGATATTTACCCGAAAGGCATTGCCTCGATTAGTTTTAAACATCGCCGACTCATTCCAGAAGGGATTATTATAAACATTATCCTTTAATATTTCATTGTCGTCACCCCATCCATGACAAACAACTTCGGTTAAACGTTCACCACTGACACTAATCAAATGAGCAGTACAATGTGTAGGGTAGAGCATGGGAGGAAAGCCATGTCGCCATGTGCGTTTACCGTCTTCAAAAAAGAGCACCTCAAGTCCAGAATGCTGATATTCCGATTCACAGTAATATAGATTCCCATACTTTTTTTGTTGATAAAACTTACGGGCAGAAATTGTAAATTGTTGGTAATAACTGGTTTCGGCCATCATATAAGTTAGACCGCTTTTTATTACAACATCAAACATTTCTTCAGCTTCTTCCACGCCACCACCTGCGCAAGCAGGAACCGCGGAAATCACATGTTTGCCATGTTTTATACATTCGATCACATGTTTGGCATGATTTGGTCCCTCAGTGAAGACACCTACAGCATCAATATTTTTATCCTTAACCAATTCCTCCAGACTTGGATAAGATTTACTGCAATTATAGGTTTCCATTAGATGCTTTCGGCGCTCAGGCCGCAAATCACTCACCGCTTCTACAATGCAGTCGGGATGCTCGTGCCATTGAAAACTGGCTCCGAATCTTCCCCCTACAATCCCGATGCGAATCTTTTTGGGGGAGGTGTCTGCTGGAAATAACCTGTTACCTGCCAATGCAATTCCAGCCACCGCCGTACTACCAATTTTAATAAAATGTCGGCGTGTGGTTCTTGATTCATTTGTTTGATTTATTTTTTTGGATCTCATTGAATTTATCTCCCGGAATTGGATGACATTAGCTGGTTTATTGTTGGTTCGATTACTTTATAATAGAAAATCTGTATTAATCTTCGTGTCACATCGTGATACATCTTGATTTTGTTTTTTGACATGAACTATAATATACAATTTTTAATAAACACCCTGAGAATTTTCTAACAATTGCCTTAGCTTCGACTGCATTTGCCCTATCCTGGATTGATGTTTTGGAGAATGGAAGAGGTTCTTCAATTCCCCGGGGTCGTTTTCAAGATTATAAAGCTCATCCATATCTGGTAGTTCTGGATAGCGGATATATTTCCATTTGAGCTGACCTGACAGCCTGCCAGGTGGCGTAGAGAGGTGTGATTTTTTCAATATAGTATTCCGCTAAAAATTCAGATCTGAGTTTGAGAGATGGATCCTGCCAGACCGGAACAAGTGATTTCCCATGAATAGGAATCGGAGCATTAACACCAGCCAGCTCATATAAAGTCGGTGCAATATCAATATTTAAGACCATTTGTTCACTTTTACTTCCCGGCCTTATCAATTTTGGATAACGCATAAGCAGAGGAATCCGAAGTGACTCTTCATATGGCACTCGTTTATTCATGAACAACCCATGTTCTCCGAATAGAAAACCATTATCACTGGCAAATATTATCAAGGTATTATCCAATTTACCATTCTGTTCCAGTACATCAAATAACATTCCGATACCATCATCAACAGAACTGAGACAGCGATGATGATCCAAATAGATATCGTTCTTCAGCTGATCCACGTCCATATCGGGGTTCAGCGGGTTCCGGTGTAGCCCCTGGAATTTGGAGAACATCAACCGGGGGCAGTTTACGGTTTATTGCAGGTTTACCCTTAAGATCATCGATGCTCTTTGTTGGTGGCAGATAGGAGTGATCGGTATATTGGTTTTTGTGTCGGTCTGCAGGTATAAACGGGGCATGAACGGCTTTGTGAGAAAGATACAAAAGAAAAGGTTTATCATGTTTTTGATTGAGAAAATCAACAGACCACTGGTTTAATAAATCGGTCATATAACCCGTATATTGACTCCGTTGACCATTGGTATTTACAACCGGATCAATAAAAATTCCCTGAGCACGAAAACTAATCCAATGATCAAACCCGGGACGACGGGAATCATCATCACCCATATGCCACTTGCCAATAAAGGCGGTTTTATATCCAACCCGACGTAATAATTGTGGAAAAGTAACTAACTTATGACTGATAAAGGATAAGCCGTTGCGATCATTGTTAATTATTCGGTGTTTATGAGGGAATTGTCCTGTGAGAAAACTGGCCCGGCTGGGAGAACAGAGCGGTGTGCAGACAAAGGCATTGTTGAAGGTGACACCTTCTTTGCCGATTCGATCAATGTTGGGCGTTTTAGCAAAAGGATGGCCTGTTGAGCCCAGTTGATCCCAACGCATATCATCAACCAGGATAAAAATGATGTTTGGTAATCTTTGTGCATTTTCTTCTTTAATTTCGCAGCCATTCAAAAATAAAAAAAGTAGCGGGGCGATGATTCCATTCAAAATTAGATATATCAATTTTTGTATGAATTTTTGGCTAATCATGTTTTCGCTCCATAAAAATTCTGGGGAACCAATCCATGCATCGAATGATTCAATAAGGCGACGTATGGGTTTATAAATAATATAATAAAAATTAGCATATGGAATATATAATGGTAATCTAAAAAGAAAGATAATAAAATCAAACTTGAAGGAGAGTCTAATTAAAAATTGATTAATCTGTTTTAGGTGGAATATGGAATAGATGTAGACCATCTTAAAGGTGGCCTACATCTTTCTTTTCACAAAGGCCTCGGAGTTTTTAACATTCCATTATGATCTCTACTATTTTAACAAAATCAGACTTTTTGTGATTTGCATATCGCGAACCATCCTTACCTGAAATGAGAAGTCTCACAAAATAAATTCCACTGGCTACCGTTCGAGAATTCTCCGAAATATCCCAGATTTGATTATAATAACCGGCGGGTTGATTTTGATTGACGATCTCTGTGACGCGTTCTCCAAGAATATTGAAAATATCCAAGCGCACCTTTCCATCAACAGGTAATTGATAGCGTATTGTTGTTGCCGGATTAAAGGGATTGGGATAGTTTTGATATAAGGCATAATGGGTTGGTTTTGTTGGATGCACATCTATATCAAACATGTCTACACCCTCTGAAAGAATGCGTCCATCACTCGCGTATATCTTCCATTGGTAGGATATAGAAGAGGTAGCCTCCTTTGAGGCTTCAATTTTGAATCGTAAAAGTTCTCCGGATAAATGGTTGGGTTTTTTTTCATCTAATACAAAGGTATTTAGACAATAAAACCCCTCTTTTGTGTCATTAATTTCAAAGGTAAGGCCGTTTTGCTCCTTGAGAAATTTATTTTCCAGGCCAGTAAAAGAAAAGGAGCCGGCATCATACTGAATTTCAATTTGCAGGCCAAGTATAGAGACTGATGAATCAAGTTTAATACTAAGCTCATTGCCGAGTTTATTAGCCCATTGATCATAATCTGATTGTATGAGGTGGACTAAATGAGAACTTTTAAGACTAACAGATTCATTTCTTTCTGGAATAAAAATAGGTTCATTTAACAAGAGGGTGGTTTTTTGATCCATTTGTAAATTTATTTTAGCCTGGGCCTTTTTGGATCTTTGGTTATTACTAACTTTGAAATAATTGGGATATTTATAGGAAAAATTCCATTGTTGCACTAATACCATCAGATCTTCAAAGTCTATCTTTCCATCGGGTTGGGGTATCAGATACGGGATTGGAGTAGTAGCGGGATCCGAAGGTCCGATTTCTTTGCTGAGATCCTGCTGTCTCCAGGCCAAAGCAAAAGCTGGAAGGTCATCTGAGTTAATATTAAAATCGCCTGTATAGTCGCCGGCTTTATTATATACATTAAATGAATTTGATTGAACACTAATTCCCGTATCATTATCAGCAGGGTATAGATTGATCTGGATCGTTTCATGTTTTCCGTATCCCAAATCATGCAGGCTTTGCCAGTAGAGCGTATCCGTATAATTATTTTTATTTTGCAGGGGTAACTCTGTAAACTTCATTTTTTTCCAGATCCCGTTTTTTTTTGAATACTTACCCATTATATATATTGTGTCTTGTTCCAAATCCTGGATCGAAATGGGCAGGTCAATGTTAGCAGACAGCGGTGAATTTATTGGACCAATCTGTATAGAAGGGGGAAGATTATTGTCCAGATGAAAATCATTGGTGGCTAATGCTGTTCCGGCATGACCATCGTTTGGGGTAATTTTAAATCGAACCGTTGTTTTATCCACACCGGGCAGATCGTTATTTGATTGCCATATGATCGAACCTGTGTAGTCAGACTGTGAAATATTTGCTGTGGTACCTGAGACAGAGGCCAGATTCCATTGACTACCAGAATTATCTGAATATTGGCAAATCAGATTGACCCTATCGCCCTGGTCATCGGCGAGGACATATTTAATATCAATATTCCCGCTCTGTTCCTGATCCAACTGGCTGATCGATAAGACATCGGGCGCGCCCACATTATCCAGATTTATTATAATTGTGTCGGCTGTACCCGGATCAGTATCAGATGGCTGGATCCGGAATTTGATTGAATCTGCTGTACCAGGTAGGTCTGTGTATGATTTCCATGTGATAGTACCATCATAGTTTAATATATCAGATAGATTCCCTGTAGTAGTGGCTTGAAACCAGTACTGGCTGAGCGGGTTGTAATATTCACATACGAGCGATATCGTATCATTTTCCATGTCCTTTAAGTAATAGGAAACAGTAATATCATTTTTTCTCTCGCCTATGAGGGGATCTAAGTGCACAGAGGGGATACGGTTATTATCCAGATGAAAAAAGTAGGTGGAGTCGGCAAGTCCATTCCCTTTTGAATCCAATGGTGTTACTTTAAAACGCATGTTCTCACAATCAAGACCGGGCAGATCTGTATATGAATCCCAAACCAGGGTACCGCTATAATCCTGAGGCTGAATATCTGTAACATTCCCTGTCATGGTCGCTGATTGCCAGGCATTATCAGAAAGGGAATAGTATTCACATGCTAAGCTGGTAAGATTGTTTTCAAAATTATAAATGGTGTAATTGAATGAGACATCGTCGGATTGTTCTCCTGACAGGGATGAAAGGGAAATGGCCAAGCGGGTTCCGATATAGGTAGAACATTCGGGTTGACGGGTAAAAACTTCAATATTTTTGGCATCATCCCGTGCAGCTGCTTCGAAATAATAGGTATGACCTTGTTCACCCAGATAATAGGCATTCGTACAAAGACTGTCTTGCAGCCAATAGGACCAGGCACTCTGATTATCACGCACTTTTATATCATAACGACCAGAGATCCCCGACCCGCCCTCATCAGTGGCTCCTGACCAACTAACCAGAAAGGAGGCGGTGACACTTGTATCGGCTGAACTGGCCTGAGCGCCGCGTGGTAGCGTTGAGTCATAGCGACATTCAATAAAATCGTAGTTATGATAATCTACATTCCCTCGTCCATCTTCCAACCATAGATATACATTTTGACCGCCCTCTTTATTAATAACAACTGTTTGAGGTGGAGTGCCACCAACAGAACCATCATAGTCATTGGTTGAGCTAGAAGGACTATCCAGTTTATAATAGCCGTGGGCAATACCATTTTCATCAAACGGATTCGTCCAATTCAATTCAAATTGGGGAAAATTCTGCCAAAGACTGGGATCGCTACCTTTTGAGAGCAGATTAATGGGTTTACCCGGAGCAATCATATCTGTTGTCAGCGTATCTATATAGGTTGATGTTTCAGTCAGGTTTGAAAAACTTTCAACATTACCGGCTTTATCAATGGCTGTCGCTTCAAAATGATAGGTTTGACCGTGCTCTCCGGTATAAAGGGCACTTATATTGGATGTATTAACTTGCCAGTCTACCCATTCTCCTTCATTTTCTTTGAGGCGTATATGATAGTACTCTATTCCTGATCCACCCTGGTCAGTTCCATTTACCCAGCTGACAGTAAAGCTAAGATATCCACTGGTATCATTAGAGGCAGCAATAACATGGGGGGCGATATTATCATATTTGAAGATATAAGCAGTGATCCAGGCCGAAGCATTGGATACTCTGTCGATTGTACTAATCCGAAGATACCAACTACCCGTATCGGCCGGTGCGGGATTATAACTGGGAGACATCACCATATTATCAGATATCCCATTGGGATCTTTCCCCCAATAGTATTGATAAGCTTGAATTCCTGAGAGTGGATCATTCCCGGGATTCCAAGAGAAATTCGGATCATTGACCGTATTTTGCCAAATATTATTTTCAGAGCCGACAATATCACTAAAATCTGTTGGATTCTCTGGGGGTATGGCATCATGTTTAAAGATAAATAGAGTTTTAGGGGGTGAGAGATTACCAGCCGCGTCCTCCACCATCACACGCAAATAATATGTACCATTTGTAAACGGACCCGGATTGAATGTAGGGGTTGTACTTTCAATAAACGGTTCTCCATCCAAATCTGGCCCCATATAGATCCAGTATTTTGCGATTCCGGAGAGAATGTCTGAAGTGCCACTCCATGTAAAATTGGGATCGGCAACATCCGCTTGCCAGACATCAGAACTTGCTCCGCCAACTTCTGTTGCTTGTAAAGGATTAACAGGAACCGTATTATCATATTTAAAGATAAACGCCGTAGTCCAGGCGCTGATATTCCCTGCATTATCTTTCATTTGAATCCGAAAATAGGAGGTTCCTTCCGAGCCTGAAAAACTGAAAGATATATTGCTGGTAGAGTCGGTTGGTACACTACCGCCCGGATTGGATCCGAAATATAGATAATATTTATCAATGCCGGATAAATCTGTTGGGGCTGTCCATGAAAATGTCGGATTACGGGTACTGTTCTGCCAGGTATCGGATACAACGCCATGACTCTCAAAAAAATTTGTGGGGGGGGAAATAGATGCATCATACCGAATACCAACAGTATTTATATTTTGATAATTTTCATTGTCTGCATTATCGACCAGCCAAAGATAGAGAGATTGATTGGCTTCCTGAGAAACTGTAATTGACTGGGGTGAAGTACCAGGCAAGTATGCAGCAAAATCATTGTTGCTGGAAGGTGGTTGAGTACCAATTTTATATTTCGCTTGATTGATACCACTCATATCACCCGGATTTTGCCAATTGAGCAAAAAAGTGGGATTGTTTTGCCAGGGGCTGGGTGAACTCCCTCCGGCAGTTAAATTAAGGGCAGAAAATGGCGGAATAGTTTCCCGAAGAACATAGACACCTTCCGGTCCATGGGTAAGATATACATTAGAGCCAGCAATGGATATTCCTCGGGCCCCATATCCCTCGTCAAACTGTCCGACCACTTGTGGATTTTCCGGATCAGAGACGTCGATAATTTGAAAATCAAAATTATAATCATGGGATACACAGGCATAGTCACCGCTGATAACGACTTGTTTACAACTTACTTCTAGCGCACCTGTTTCTATAGGATTGGAAGGGTCGGAAACGTTAAAGATGCGAAGTACATCGAAATCTGCTATATAGGCATAGTTTCCTCTTACAGTACACCGTAGGCATTATTCGCTGTCGTATTATAACCTGTTTCGACTGGATTAGTTGGATTAGAAAGATTTAAAATACGTAAGCCCGCAGAAGCACAGGCTAAATAGGCGTATGTATCCTGTATTTCAATATCCTGGGTAGTGGAAGGCGTAGTATAGGTACCAACATTTATAGGGCTAGCCGGATTGGTAATATCAATAATCTCGATAGGACCGCTGGATGTATAAGCGTAATTTCCTGATAGAGCCAATGCATTTGCATAGACCGACACAAAGCCTGATTCAACCGGATTTAGAGGATCAGAGATATTGACAGTACGAAAAGAAGTGTTATCCGCTACATAGGCATAATTTCCTTGTAATACTATTTCCTGAACACCTCCGGGTGTATCTAAATAACTAATCTCAACAGGATTGGATGGATCACTTATATCCAGAATGTGCATACCTGAATATCCCTCCGAGACATAGGCATAATTCTCATTTATTACAATGCCATTGGCTTCGTGCGCTGCGTGATGAATACCAGCCTCAACAGGATTGATTAGATCAATGATTTCGAATCCCCCGATACCACTCACCATATAGGCGTAATTCCCTTGAGCAGCAATGCCCGCTGAGCCACGGGAATAAGTAGCAACTTGTTGAGGTCTTTCTGGATTTGTGATATCAAATACAAACAAATCAGATCCACCTCCAAAGAGATAAGCACCCTCGATAGCAATATCAGTTAACTCGTCAGCCACAGGTATATAGGCAATTTGGTTAGGATGGGCAGGATCGGAGATATCAATAACACATAAAGCATAATAATCTGCCAGATAGGCAATATCCCCGTGAACGACGATATCATATGAGTCCCCCGCACTATTATACGAGCCAAGTTCCACAGGATCTGAGCGATCTGAAATATCCAGTATGTGCAAGCCAGTAATTTCGTCGACAGCGTAGGCAATATTTTCTCTAACAGCGATACTGTATACACCGACTGTTGTAAGAAAAAAACCAACCTCGATCGGATTAGCAGGATTGGAAATATCTATAATACGCAATCCGGCCCCCCGATCTGCCACATATGCCCAATTTCCGTCGACTGCTACGTTAACAGCATCTCCGGGTGTGTTTTTTCCCCCAAGGACATTTGGATTAGCCGGATTTGTGATGTCAACGATCGTCAGGCCTGAATCACCACAGGCAAGATAGGCACGGTTTTCACCAAGTGTGATACCCAGGGCGCGTTCTCGTGTTAATGTTGAGCCTATTTGATTTGGAGATGCCGGATTAGATATATCAAAGATTATCAATCCATCCAAATGATCTGCCACATAGGCATAAATCTCTCTCACCGTCACATCCTGAGGATAATATAAGGGACCTACGGCTCCAACAGGAGTTGGATTTATTACCTCAATTATTCTTAAACCTGAAGCACGATTAGCAACATAGGCATATCTTCCGGATATTGCTACATCCAGGGCGTGATCGGGTGTATGATAAAATGCTACGGTTTGGGGATTTTCAGGATCAGATATATTTATTACACGTATCCCAGAATCACCATTCGCAATATAGGCGTATTGTCCGTGTACAGTTACGTTATTTGCCCAGCTTGGCGTATTTACAGAACTTATCTGATTTGGATTTGATGGATCAGATATGTCAATTATGTGCAGGTCAGAAAATGAACCGCTGGTTACATAAGCATAATCTCCTGAAATATCCATTCTATATGCCCAGGTATCAATATGCCCAACTTCACTTGGATTATACGGATCAGATATATCGATAACACGGAGAGACCATTCGATGCTTACATAAGCAAAGTTTTCATCAACATCAACAAATCTGGCTCTTCCGGATGGATAAATATCACTTATTTCATTTATAGATAGGGGATTAGAAATATCAATAATCCGTAATCCGGAATCACCGGCAGTTACATATGCACAATTACCACCAATGGCCAGATCTTCAATATAGGTTTGCAGTTTATAAAAAGTGATTTCAGTTGGTGTATAATAATTAGAAATATCAACAACGCGTACCCCAGATTGTCCCGTTAGCACATAGGCAAAGTTATCCCTGATGATAATCTTTTTGATTGCTTCTGGAAGAACTACTTCTCCCAATACCTGGGGTGATTCTGGATCAGTCATATCAAGAATCTGAAAGCTAACACCATTACCTATAAAGGCATGAATACTATCCGCATATACCGCCTGGCAGGAACCATGCCCCCATCTACCAATTAAATTTACATTCTGAGATGTTTGACCTGAGAGACTCGATAGTATTGATAAGAAAAATACCAGTGAGTATTTAAAAACTTTCATAAACACTCCCTTGGGATTGATAAGATTTTTCTTTAGATATATATCTTTTATTGAAACAGCAATTTCATTATATGATAGCGACAATAAGTCATAAATTCTATTTCAAAAACATAAGTTTTTTATGATCTATATATCGGTTTCCATCATTGCCTTTGACCAATAATTGAACAAAGTAGATTCCGCTGGCGATAGAGCTTTTACTTTGCGATACATCCCATAGGTAGTTATAATAGCCGGCTTTTTGATTCTCGTTAACAAGTGTCTGTACTTTCTCCCCGAGAATATTAAAGATCGTAAGCTGGACTTTGCCTCCATCAGGTAGTTGATAGCGAATGGTCGTTGAGGGATTAAAGGGATTAGGAAAATTCTGATATAGCGAGAAAGTTTGGGGAACAGATCGATGAGTCTCAAGATCTATTTCGGATTGGCCCTGGCTGAGAATAGTTCCGTCTTCCTGATAAATTATCCAGGAAAAATTTGATGTTATTCTTTTTTCTTGAAGCGCTTTAATGTTGATCGTTAAAAATTCACCATCGATCTCAGTCAAATTTTTTTCAGATTCCAATACAAAAGCATCTATCAGAATGTGGTTATTCTCACTATCATCAGTCTTAAAAAGAATACCATCTTGCTCATCAAATATTTTGGAATTTATACCTGATAGTGTAAAAATCTTTGGATCATAGTCGAGAACAATCTGAAAGCCCAGAATAGAAGCGGTGGTATCCAGATCTAAATTTAATTCATCGGCAAATTTATTAGACCATTTGTCATATTCGGATTGTGCCATTTTTATCAGGCCTGTCTGGACTGATGGAAGAGTCATATGCTTAGGTGTTTGAAAATTTTTGTCAAGGTTTAATAAAATATGTTTCTGCTGATCATCAGTTTTTAGGGTGATTTCAGTTGCCGTCGTCTGAAAATCTCTTTCAACTGTCAGTTTACTTAGATTTCCGTCAAAACTGCAGTTCCATTGTTGTACTAACACTATCAAGTCTTCAAAATCGATGATACCATCCGGATCCGGAATAAGATCTGGTGGCTCACCGCTGGCCGGACCTATCTCTTTACTAAGATCCTGCTTTCGCCAGGCTAGAGCAAAAGGTTGCAGATCTTCGGAGTCAACCGAGATATCACCACTGAAATCACCAGCAAAATTCTTGATTTTGAAGGTGTCTGTTACTGTTGATACCCCCCTATCAGCATCCTTAGCAAAAGTCTGCAGTTGTACCTGTGAATATTTCCCAATTCCCAGATCACTGTTACTATCCCAAAAAAACGCATTGGTATACTGAGAGGGTATGATCTGCGATAGGGAACTTGATGTCATCCACTGCCAGTTTTCGTTTTCTTTTCTATACTGTCCTATTACGGATATGGTATCATTTTCTGTGTCATCAATCGTTATGGGAATCTCAATATTTCCGGATAGTACTGACCTAAGTGGACCAATCTGAAGTGTTGGTGGAAGATTATTATCCAGATGAAATTCAGACGTTTCTCTTGGCCGTCCGGCATTACCGTCTGTAGCCGTGATTCGGAATTGTACAGTGGTTTTGTCAACACCGGGAAGATCGGTAGATGAATGCCAGATTAGCGAACCGGCATATTCACTGAATGAAATACCGGTGACACTCCCAGATGCAGAAGCTAAGGACCACGTTTTGCCAGAATCTTGAGAATATTCACAGATCAGATTAATGGTTTGCCTTTCATTATCAGCAAGAATATAATTAATCGTGATATCTCCGCTCTGTTCTTCCGTAAGTTCCGTCATGGATAAAATATCCGGAGCACCGACATTATCAATAAATATACTTAAAGTATCACTTGTTCCGTGATCATTATCATAGGGGCGGATCCTGATTTGGTAATTACCAAGGGCCGTGTTTAGATCGATGCCTGATTGCCATGTGACCTGATTATCCGTATCGATAAGATGCTCAGTTGCGCCAATCAAGGTGGCATCCAGCCAGATCTGACTTCCTTGATGAAAATATTCACCTCTGATAGACAGGGTGTCATTTTCAGAATCAGAAAGATGAAAGGAAATCAAAATATCTTCACTTTGTTCTTCCGCAAGAGGATCAATTACAATAGTGGGGGATTGGTTGTTATCCAGATGGAAGGGAGACGTTATAGCAGCGATACCTTTTCCTTTTATATCAATAGGTGTGATTCTAAATTGAGCAAAACTACGGTCAATTCCGGGTGCATCGGTATCTGAATCCCAAAAGACACTACCACTATAACTTGCCGGCAATATATTGGTTGTTTTTCCAGTGATAGTGACTAAATCCCAGACATTCTCTTGTCGACAATGAATATTCACATTTGATATCAGTTGAGGTACTGTCTGAATTTGAGATTGTATAATGAATTTCTATAGAACCGGATTGTTCGCCGGATAAATTGGTTATAGCAGTACCCAGATGTGAACTGACAAAAGTGGAACATTCGGCCTGTTCGGTGAATTGCTCAGCATTTCCCGCACTATCCCGGGCAGCCGCTTCAAAATAATAGGTTTGTCCGCCTGCTCCATCTGTAAAAACGGCATTGTCGCCGTTATAATCGGTCAGCCAGTCCGACCATTCACCTTCACCCTCTTTATACCGGACATCATAGATACCGCTTAAACCGGACCCTCCTTCATCGCTGCCGGTAGACCAGGAGACGACAAAACTGCCGGCCGATGAATCGGCAACAGAGGCCTGTGCACCCTTGGGGATTGTCTTGTCATATTTGAAAATAAAACCGGTCATCCAGTCGCTAGGGTTACCTAAATTATCTTTGGCCTGAATGCGGAAATAAGTGACACCTTCGGAAAAAGACACGTCAGAATTGGTTGCCGTGGTTGAATCTGAAGGGGAGGTACCGGATGGATCCGATCCAAGATAAAGATAGTATTTTTCAATTCCCGCCGGATCGGAAGGTGCATCCCAGGAAATGATCGCATTATTTTTACTGTTTTGCCAGACATCCGTTTCGAGTTCATTAATGTCCCTAAAATTAGTTGGCGAGGCACAGGAGCCGTCATATCTTAAATTCACGGTATTATAGTTAGCAAAATTTTCATTGCCCGCACTGTCAACCACCCATAAATATAAAGGATGGATCCCTTCTTCAGAAACTTCAATATTATAAGGGGGCTCACCTCCCACCATCTCCTCAAAGTCATCATTACTTCCCGGGGGAGATCCCAATTTAAATTTAGCATTGCGGATGCCTGATAAGTCCCCCGGGTTGGTCCAATCGACTTCAAAAATCGGTGAAGCTTGCCAGGGGCTGGGTGAAGATCCTCCCGCTTGCAGATCTATCGGTTTTTCGGGTGGTATTTCTTCTTTAAATACATACAAGCCATTCTCGCCATCAGCGACGTAGATATGGCCTGCATTCAGGCTTATACCTGATAGATTTTGCCCTATATTGGTATATCCTTCTTCAACGGGTGCTTGCGGGGCAGAAATGTTCCATATCCGTAAGCCATCTGAGCCTTCGGTAATGCAAGCATAATCTCCAATAACAATAACATCCTGGACTTTATTCGGGAAATCCCCCACTTCAACGATATTATAGGGATCGTTTATATCCAAAATCGTAAATCCATACCAGCCTTCGGCAAGGTAAGCATAACCACCATTTACACTTAAATTTCGCCCGCTATTGAGATGACGATTTACTTCAACCGGATTTCCGGGATCAGAAATATCAACAATAACAAAGTAATTATTACTGGATCCTCCACATAGGTAGGCAACATCATCCATAACGACAATATCAGAAACCCGTCCATAGGCATTAAAGAATCCTATTTCCTGGGGAGAAGCAGGATTTGAGAGATCTACGATATGCATGCCTTCTTCCCCAGCTATATAAGCACGGTTATCAACGAGTTCAATATTATAGGCAATGGTATCAGCTGTACTTATTTCATAGGGAGAGGCAGGATCAGAAATATCGATGATGCGCAAACCTTCATTATTATCAGCAACACCAGCTAAGTTCCCATAAACGTCCACATTACTTGCACTACCCGGGGTATCAAGATACCCATGCTGGTCAGGATTGGCGGGATTGCTTATATCCAGAATGTAAAGCCCGTTTTGTTCATTGGCTACAAAGGCAAAATTGCCGGAAGTGGTAATATTTTTTGTATAATCTGCTGAAGCGTGATGATATCGCTCAGTGATGTTAAGGGTTCTGAAAATACGGAAATCACTTTCCCCCGCACAGTATAAATAATCTCCCTTAAGTGCCATAAATTTTACGGTATAGTAAGGGAATGTCATTCTTGGATTGTCAAATTCAGTAATATTGTTGGGATCTGAAACATCAAAAACTTCAAAACGGCCATCATAAGCAGCGCGATAGGCCATATCACCTTTTACCTCAAGACCATCATAGGAGCCGGAACCATAAAATCCCAGCCAGATGGATTTTCCGGATCTGAAATATCATATATATATAGACCATGATCAGTAGAAATATAGGCCTTGGTGCCATCAAGGACTAAAGCATATCCCCGTGTTGGATCATCTACCGTTTTAACTGAATCAGGATTTGCAGGATCTGAAATATCAAAGATCTGAAATCCATCACGGCCACTAACAAAAGCGTATCCATCCTTTAATTCTACATCATAGGCAGTGGCATTCCCTGTGAGAGAGACAAGAAATGGATTTACAGGATCGGAGATATCAACAATCATCAAGCCTTTTTCCCAGGTTTCGTGATCTGCGCCGGCGATATAGGCATAGTTACCTTCTACGGCCACATCCAGACATTCAGACGCATCCCTGAACTCCCCGATTTTACTAGGTGCAGAGGGATTAGAAATATCGATAATATGCAGACCTGACTGACCTTGTACGACATAGGCATATGGACCTTTTACCGTTATGCCCTGTAACCAATCGCTGGTATTATCGATAGTGCAGGAACCGATTTCAACCGGATTTTCCGGATCTATAATATTAAATATATGTAATATGCTGGGAAAGGTTCGTTGAACGACATAGGCATAGTTACCCTCAACAGTTACGGCACAGGGTTCAGAATATTCTAAATCCCATACCTGTTCAAATTCAAAAGCATTGAGGATATACAGTCCGGCATTTTCTGCTGCGGTATATACTAAACCATCTTTTGTAAAAATATCCTTGATATTTCCTGAAATATCAAAAGACTGTGTTTCCACGGGATTTTCCGGATCTCCCACGTAAAAAGCACGGATTGTATTTAAATAATATCCTCCGGCATCAAAATAATCATCTAAAAAAACATAATTATAAGCATATCCTATGGCATCTATAGATCCCTGATAGCTGGTAATGCCTGCCTGAAACGGATTGGATGGATCAGAAACTGAAATTACTCGTAATGCTTTATTCCCTGCCACGTAAGCAAAATCCGTCCCTAGGGTTATGGCATGTGCACTAAAGGATAAAAAAGCAATTTCCGATGGATTAGCAGGATCTGAAATATCAACAATACTAAACTTCGTATTCGCTGCGACAAACAAGTTTGAATTTTTTATATCTAAATCACGAACATCCAGATCGGGAAGCGCTCCTATTTCATTGATATTGGTGGGATCAGAAACATTGAATATTTTTAAACCGTTATTACTGTTTCCCAGATATAAATAATTTCCCTGTGCAACCATATCAGCAACAAATATCCCTGAGGTAAAGAGCCAGTTTCTAAGAGGGTGGTTGGATTTGATATATCAAAAACATAGAGGATCTCATCTTCATCGATCAAATATAACCTGTTCCCAAAAGTGGCAATATGTTTTGCGATATTAGGTAAGAGTACTTCTCCCACCGGGAGAGGATCCCCCTCGCCGGAGATGTCTAGAATATAAATAAGTGAACCACTGCCTTTATAAATGAAATTACCTGAAACAGATACGGCATTACAGGGTCCTTCCGCCCATCTGCCAACCAGGCTGATATTTTCAAATGTCTGACCCGGAGTTATTTTTATTAAAAAAAAGAGTACAATAATATAGAAGATAAAGGATTTTGATAATTGCACATGTCACCTCTCTCGTATAAAACCGTTCTTATTTAATATTTATCTGCGAGCCAATACGATCTGCTAGAGCCACTTCGGTATTTGAATCATCACGTAAAAGACTGTTTTCTGAAATTTCCAAATTTGTTTCACTTGTACCACTAAGATGTCGAAAATTTATTCTTGTTATTATACCGGATCCTGTGATATTACGAGGTTTCCCCTCAACAACGGCGCAATCAATATCAATAAAACCACTATCCGTATCGACGTTACTAAAGAAAATCAATTGACCGCCATTTTGTAGTAAAATTGATTCGGATGCTGTCACGAGGGAGTCTATTTCTTCAACACTCAATTGTTGAGGATCATAAGATATTCTGGTACTCAAACCAGCGATAGAATCGGTTCCCACGATCCATAATTCTAATTGAAAATTATTCCCACTATTTACATTGATTTGAGTTGGAGAAAGAACCAGAACCGGCCCTTGGTTTTTATTGGCTGGATTTCTTGGATCAAGGGGATTATCGGGTCCTTCTGATTTGGATGGTAATTCGCTGCAATTACTCAACCAGAAAGCAGATAATAGGACAAATAATATGTGGAGACAGCATAAATTGAAAATGGGGATATGATAAATACGTTTCATAGATAATCTCCATTCGAATAATAAATAGTATATAAATTGATGTTGATTGAATTGGAGACGTCCCAGCGGGACGTCTCTACTGGATAAAAACCAAAACTATTTGTTATATTTTTTATCATAACTGAATAGTCAGAACCAGTTTGGAAGAAGATGCCTGGGTATTGGCTTTTAGTTGTACCCCACTAATATCCGGAAAAAAGAAAAGGGCATCGGCCATATTATATAACCAGACAGCAATCGTAATACCCCACATGAGCTGTGCCTGTTTATGGGCATCTTCCATTTCACCATAGCTCTCCTGGGTGGCCTGATAGAGTTCGTCCATCTTCCCCAGATCCGTATTGTTATCGTAAATTGCTTTTGTATCCATATAGGTCTCATTTTTATCGTTATAGTCGCTTGTAAATACCAGGGCAACAGCCGCACATCCCAGGGATGCCACACCCAATATGATACCTTGTGTTGGTCTTCCAGAATAAATTTGTCCACTTCCCGGAAGCAAAGTGGAGTATAAGAGGGCCGAATATTTGCTTTTTGGCCTCAATGCTATATTTAAGTCATAGGGATCACCTGAAGCGATGACAATATTTTTTTGATACTGATAATAACCTGGCTGGGTTACGGTAAGATTATAAGCGCCAAAGGCCAGTTTGATCTTTTCGCTGGGAAGAATTCCCACCTTTTTCTCATTAAGTTCAATTTGGGCATTCCGGGGCGAACCCTTTACGCTTAATATTGATTCCTTTGGTTTTAGCAGAACATTAAATCGCTGATTAAGATTATCCTTATTTATCTCAAATTCAGAATCAAAAGGCACATAATTTTCCAAACTCACCTGAATGACATGTTTACCTTTTGCCAATTTTTTGAAAGTGAAAGGTGTCTCGCCAATATACTGATTATCGATTTCAATTCTGGCGTTGGATGGATTAGATATAATTTCTACAGAGCCGAGATCAGCACTGAGATCAACATTTACAGGTAAAGTCTCCCCGGGAATAATAATGATCTGCTGGATATGGGAATGGAAAGGTTCTTTTTTTAATTCCAGTTTATACTGTCCGCCCAGGGTTTTACCAAGATAGGGCGTAGTGCCATAAAACTGATCATTTAAATATACGGCAGCGCTATCCGGGGTGCTTTTAATGACAATGATCCCCGAATTCTTTTCTTCCTTTTTTTCTGCTGCCGATATAACGCGTATTTGGACACCTTTTACATCTTTTGGATTAAAATAAAATCTTTGCTGAACGGAGATAAATCCTTCAGCCTGGAAACTCAAGCGGTGTGTGCCGGGTTCTACCCGAATATGCCAGGTTCCGGGTTCCACCTGTTCTGACTTTATAATGATATTGTTTGATTCTATACGTAGAGCAGAAATCTGTGTTTTAACGATTATTAAGGCCTGGTTGGGATCCCGTATGACCGAAGATTTTATAGATGGCTGATCGGAAATATCACTTAATTGCATTTCATCTAGTATTTGTTGAGCAAAGGAGGTACTAAAAAAGAAAAAGAAAATCAAAATAGGGAAAGTATATCGATGGATTTCAGAAGTCATCATCAAACCCCGGTTAAAGTTTATTGTTATATGAACTATGTTCGTTTTACAGTGAGGTGCAATAACAAAACTGCTTATTCGTTCGTCACATGCAAGTTTTTTATATACGGATAGAATTTAATTTTGAATTCAGAGTATTCAGGCGTAGAAGCGTTTGTGAATAGGACAGTGGTATCAGCAAAATGGTAAATATTTAAGATATCATTTTTAATGACATATAATAAGCCATTTATCATGATGTTATTTTCATGGATTTCAATTCTGGAGGGATAAAAATAAAGTGATCCTTCCACGGCAAGTTCATCCAGGAAGACACGTACTTGGTTCAGCGAGGTGAGCCAATGGGTATGAGGTTCATAACCCTTATATAAGAGGCTGCCTTTAATTGAAATTGATTTTCCAGAGCCAGATTTTTCTGCTCCCGGCAAAAGCAGATTATATACTTTTTTTATCGCCTGAATACTTTCAAATAAGGCATCAGAACTTGTCCCCGGTGAGCGATAAAAGACTAACGTGTAAGCCTTATTAAAAATAAGTGTGCTCTTATCTGAGCCTTGAATGAGTAAAATCTCAGGTTGTAATGCAGTAACGGTACCGGAATCCTTAAAAAAATCTGATGGGAGATGATAATGGATTTCACTTAAGCTTTTAAATTTTCCCTGTGGATAGGGAATGACAAGTATCTCTCCATTCAGGGAGGCTTGTGGATAGTATTTCAGAGAGCTTTTGCAGAAATTGAAATCTGGTTTTAGAAACTGGATCTTTTTCAGCCGAGACAGGATTGTTTATTCGTGTCTTCAGACGTTGGTATAGCGCTTCCTGTAATAAATCGGTATTGTTGGCATCATAGTATTCAACAGTATTGTTTCCCAATGAATCGGAAAAATAGAGGCCCGGACTATTAGATTTTTGTGCATAAAGAAAATTAATAGTTGCCAGGATAACAACGGTAGTGAAAGTAATTTTTCCAAAAATTTTCGCCATTTTTCTACTCAATGATTTCAAAATCATAAATACTTATTGTAGAACCATCAGTAAACGTTTCAGGTTGCCAGGCACGCACATGGATAATCGGTTCATCTTCATTAATAAAATCTACCAGGAGAAAAAGATATCCTTCATCGCTATAGAAAGATGATTGCCAGCGTTGTTTGAGTGAACCCCATAAATCTTTTCGAACTGAGGATGGCGCTGAATATTTATCTCATCAAATATGGCTCTAACAAAATCATTATTTTTGAATACCTTGTTTAATCTTTCCAGATATTCATGTTTCCCCAGACGAATAAATTCGATTTTCTCATCACCCAGATAACTACTCCCTAAATAATCATGAGACTGTTTCTGAACTTCAATCACATGTCCGACAATGATCAGGGCATCTTCAGATAATGTCTTCTCAATAAAGGGAAGATCTTTTTTATTATAGGCTGTTCGATATAATTCTATAAAGTGGAGGATTTTTTCTCTGTAGGCCAGATCCTCCAGCTGTTTGCCCTGCTGGATGATCTCCTGATAATGATGATCTTCTACAGCAAAGTTTAAACTCACAATAACACCTGTTGAGTCCAGTGAGAATACGAGGCTTTGAAAAGGAATGCCTGTTGTTTCTCCTAAATATATACGCACTTTTATATTTCGTACCTCAAAATTGCCATTTGAAGTTTTAAGAAGATACGTCCGGTATTCTTTCTGAGTCGCATAAAGTTTTGTTTTCTCGACAAGCTCTGCAAATTCTCCAAAGGCATTTTTCGTAAAATACGTACTAATTGTTTTCAGGGGCGTCTGCTTATCATGATTATTGTTCACACCATTGAGCACAGAAGTCAGAACCGTCTCAACTTTTCTTCTGTATTGATCCTCACCACCCGAAAGTAGAATTATTTTAGTTTCTACTGCTGCTAAAATGGTTGGCCAAATCACAATAAAAACAATAATCATTAGATTGTATTTTGTTTTCATAAGGGTTCCTTAGTTCAATATTCACAAGTCAATCCAAATTTCTCTTTTACCTCGAAAATTTTCAGAGAGATCATCGTAGATATCATTGCCCATGACATCAAAATATTTTTGATCGTGATACAGCAAAAGAGAATAAATCCGCTGTTCGTCAAGGATAATAACATACTTACCCTCTATCTCTGAATAATTACCTTTTTTCCCAAAGGTTAGTCTGCCCAGGTTTTTATTCTCTTTTAAATATTTTAATAAGGTGTTTGAATCTTCAATTTTTAAAACGTCAGATACAAATCTTTTAGATTTCTCAGATTCAAGCAATTTAGAAACCTCAGGGTAATTTGATTTAGTACCCATAGCTTCTTGAATATTTGTTTCTGACTGTTCGCCTGGTGTTGAAATTGAAGAGTTAGATGAGTTGGAGAGCCATATGGCTACAACTGTAATAATAACTGCCATACTGACAATCCAAGCGAATCTAGGCAAAGTAAATCGCTGATTTTGTTGCTGGTCATTTATAGTGGATATCTTTTTTGCTTTTGGGGGAGATTTGATATGAGAGGATTTGACTTTTTCTATTGGGTCCTCATAACCGGTGACTATTTGATACAAGGTAGGTGCTTTGTTTATATTTTTCAAAGTTCTGGGACCGATATCTATTATCTCAAACTTGGGATGGCTACTGATAGCCGAGTACGCCGTATCAGAAATATAAATACCGCCGGGAGGTGCTAAGGGTTCTATTCTTGCTGCAACATTTACACCATCACCAAACAGATCATTCTCTTTTTTTATAACATCACCCACATGGATGCCAATGCGGACCTTTAATTGAAAATCTTTTCCCTGATTTAGGTTATAATCGTTTAATGCATTCTGAATATCTAAGGCACATTCCACTGCTTCCAGGGCTGAGGAGAATTCACAGAAAAATCCATCACCAATTTTCTTTAAAATTTGACCGTTTTGTTTTTCAATAAGTGGTGAGACCATTGCGTCGTAATCTTCAAGAAGTTTAAATGCTTTCTCCTCATCCTTTCCCATCATATGGGAGTAACTGAAGATATCAGTAAACATGATGGCAGCAAGTTTACGAATTGTTTTTTCTTGTGTAGATTTTTTTATGGAAATTGTTGAGGTTTCTGTTTCGCTCAGCTCATTCTTCAGGTCTGATAAGAGATCATCGATATGCTGATAGCGCACATCGGGATTTTTGCGAAGGGCTTTAAGTACAATATTTTGAAGGTTTGGTGAAATACCGGATTTATAACGGGTTAAAGGTTCCGGATCTTCATTGAGGATAGTATACATCACAGCGGCCTCATGATCACCCCTAAACGGAAGTTGTCCACTGATCATTTCATATAAAAGAATCCCTGTGGCAAAGATGTCAGTCCTTTGATCAACGGTAGAATTTTGTATCTGTTCGGGAGATAAATAATATAAAGTACCAAGAGTGGTCGTCGTTGAGGTTTTTCTTCCGGCTTCCTTTAATTTTGCCAAACCAAAGTCTATATTTTTACATGCCCGTTATTTTCAATAAAAATATTACCTGGTTTGATATCCCTATGAATAACACCATGTGCATGTGCTTCATGCAAGCCATCACAGAGCTGCATCACAATATCAAGTATTTGTTTTATAGATAAAGTTTTGTTGAATAATATCGTTTCAAGACTCTGACCTTTTACATACTCAGTTGCAATGAAGGAATGTCCTTCAAATTCACCCACCTCATAGATTGTAATTATATTAGGATGATTCAGCGTTGCTAAAGTGCGGGCTTCCTGCTTAAACCGGGAGTTAATTTTCTCATTTTCAGTCAAATGTGGAAGAAGAAATTTTAGGGCTACCTCTCGTTCAAGCTCAGTATCCAGAGCGAGGTAGACTTTGCCCATGCCACCTTCACCAAGATCACTCTGAATCTTGAAATGTGATATCGTTTTCCCAATCATTTTTGGGAACCTTATAGTAATTTCTTTTTAAAAGGGGGAGTTGGTCTAATTAAAATACTTATTCTTGCAGGAGTGTGCAAGGAAAAAATTATTTCCTTGCACTTATATGCAAATGGTATGAATGTTTATATGAATGAGATGATGGAATACTGGATTCGATTTTTTAAAGTTTAATCCTTTGTGGTTTGCACAAATAATCTTTTTTATTGGACGCCCGGGCGCATTTGCGGCAAATATAATTGGGATTAAGAACGATCTTTGTAATATCTTCCAATTTTTTTTCAATATCTTTTTTATCGAGGTCGCAAAGGGTCTTAAATTTAGTCATATCAAAATTGTCTTGATAAAATGTTTATTTTCTTTGATTGTTAATATTTTAATACGCGATAATTTTATTTTTATTCCCTTGGTTATATTATATCGAAAAAAATATCGGTAAATGCTCTTTCTGTAACGGTGCGATTAATCGCACCGATACGGTCGGGCAATTTTCGAATTTAATTATTTTTGTCTCTCTTTAAGGGCAACACCCCAGAAAGATCACCAATAACATTAACCAACTCACCATCTGCTGGAATAACGATTTTGGCATTATCCTGTAATGATTTTTGAACGGTTTCTAATTTTTTTAGTAACTGGGCATTACCAATAAAATATTTATTGGCGGCATCGTTCACCAACTGGATTGCCTCTGCTTCACCTTCGGCCTTTAATATTTGAGATCTTTTAATACCTTCAGCTTGTTTAATGGAAGCTCTCTTTTCACCATCGGCAGCAGTTTCAGCAGCAGTTGCATAATCCACAGCAGCAATTTTCTCGTTTTCAGCTTTAACGATCTTATTCATCGTTTCCTGAACATCTTTTGGCGGATCGATCTGCTTTAATTCGGTCCGTACAACATCAATACCCCAGTTTTTGGTTTCAGAAATCAATACCTGATGGAGTTCAGAGTTTATTTTGCCACGCTCACTATTGGCTGATTTTAATGTCAGGGTTCCGATAATATTTCTGAGTGTTGTTCTGGCGAGGTTGACGATCTGGCGCTGCACATCATTGACATTATACTGAGATCGTTTAACATTATCTTCGTCTTCTTTGATCTTGAAGTAGACCTGTGCATCGACCGAAGCGTTTAGATTATCGTTGGTAATAATTTCCTGGGGTTGTGCATCGATCATTATTTCTGTCACATTAATCTTATACATTTGATCGATTACCGGAATGATCCAATGAAATCCAGGCATGGCGAACTTACGGTACTTACCTAGTCGTTCAACTAATCCTCTTTGCGTGGGTCGGATGATACGCATACCAAATAAAAATAGAATTATAAAAAGTACACCTGCAATTACCAGAATATTATTCATTTTTTCCTCCCTGTTTGAAATTTAGAGTTATTTATACATACACGTTTGTTAAAAATATATTCAATGGCTCCTCTCATCTATGTCTATTACCCATTTAAAAATTGTAGAGACGCTGTCTGTTTTATAATGATCTACTTAATTGTTTATCTGCTTTTTAAACACAAAGAGCACTAAGCCCCGATATATATGTCTACATCACGTAGCCATATCGGGATGAAATCCTCCATCCCGACTTTTGTCGGGAAAATGCACAAAGTACCTAGCGCTCGCCCTTCGAGCCCGCCCCGTTTCACGGGGTCTTTAACAATAATTGTTTAACCACAGAATTACACAGAGACACACAGAGTTTTAAAAATATATATACAAAAGTATTACAAATTAAATTCTGTGTATCTTCTGTATATCTTTGTGGTTTCCAATCTGATCATACCAGCTGTCACTATTATTTTTAAAAAACTTATATGCAAATGAAAATCGTAAACATTTTTTAGCATGCACCACCGTAGGTGGGACAAAGATAAAAGTAAATTATAAATTCAGAGTTAAGGTTCCTCAACAAGATCCTTTATTTTGTCTCTCACATAATCTCTTAATTCGTGTGTTGAAAGTGCATCAATTTTTTCACGGGATATTCTTTTGCCAATCTTCAATTTTATTGTGATTGGTTGTATGTGCCAGGATCCTTTACGCTTTAAGGTAAAGAGTCCTGAAAGTCCAATGGGAACAAGATCCTTATCAATCTTTTTTGCTAAATAAAATGGTAGTTTTTTAAATGGCTTGAGATTTCCATCAAGAGTGCGATGTCCCTCAGGTAGAATGATTATAGAAAGACCCTCATTGATGGCATTTGCAGTTTTCTTCATGGATTTGATGGAGCTGTGAATGTTTTCTCTTTCTATAGGAATGCTTCCCAACCGCCCCATTACCCAACCGTACAATGGCCAACGATGTTGGCGTTGTGCTTCTAATCCCCGGACCAATCCCGGAACAAAGCCCCCAAGTAAAGGAATATCAAACAAACTGACATGATTGGACATGAACAGATAAGATTTTGTGGGATCAATTTGTTCTGATCCTTCGACTATTACAGGGATACGAAGTACCTTGAAAAAACAGCGTAAGATTTTTTTAAGCCAGGGGTCATATCTCTCGGGCCTAAAAAGAAATGACACCCCCAGGGCGATGAACAAAAATGATATAAAATATACAGAAGCCACTAACCAGAGGTATACCGACTGAGGAAACCTCATTTCCAAAACACCTCGATTGCCTTTGGTAAACAATTAATCTCAACAGGCGTAATTCCCACCAACTCACCATCAGGTGTCAGCACTTTTGATATCTCGCTTTCTATTTTAATTTTTTTTGCCTGATAGGTTTCAATCTCATTCTAAATTGATATGCTCTCCCGTGAAGATTTTTGGGAAACTTTGTAATAGTTTTAACCGCCCGAATTGTCCGGCAATGGTTATATCAAATAATCCATCATCAATTTTAGCAGCTGGCGCCATCAGAAAATTCGAGGTATAGCGTGTGTTTGAAACCTCAATAAATGTGCAGGCACGTTCAATTAAATTATCATCCAGATAGATCTTCATTTTGTCAGGCTTTAAAAAGATGGTGCGGTACAATACACCTAAAGTATAGGATATGTTGCCAACGAACTTCAATTTGTGGGCCGTTTGTGTTACATCAGCAACAAAACCCACGCCCAGAATATTTAAAAAATAATAATCCTGACCGTGGGTTTTGAAGTGTCCAACATCGACACCTTTGGTGCGATTCTGGCTAATGATCTTTACTGCGTCTTTCCAGTGATCCGTGTGTAAGTTCAGATCGCGGGCGAATGCATTACCTGTTCCTACAGGAAGAACACCCAAAGGAGGTTTCTGTGACTGATTATTTTTATAATAACCATTTATTACCTCGAAAATAGTGCCATCTCCGCCAGCGGCTATGATACCATCGTATTTTGAGAAATCTGTCTGAGAGATAATCTCAATGCCATGTTCCGGATAATCGGTTAGTTGGAGGTCAAAATTAACATCATATCTGTTGAATTCTGCTTCAACTTCCGGAAGCAACTTGTGTGCACGTTTATGACCAGCATGAGGATTATAGATCAAAAGTATCTTCAAATTATCCCTCTTTTCTGAACTTCTTTTTCTAACCTTTGCATGGTATCACAGCAAGAATTTATAAGACTTAATCACGATCCTGTAAGTAAATCACCCATTATCTGGATTATTCAATTTTCTTGAATTTAAAATTATCTCCGGTGAAGGTAAGGGTCATTTCTACCGGTATGCCATTTTTGTCCAATTGAAAATCTAGGTCCATCGCCGTGTATTTTAAGGAAAACTTATCCTTAGTATGAATAATCAAATCGTCTTTTCGGTCATTGGGACGAATTAAATATAACTGGTCTGCTTCAAGGATGATTTGGTATTTCACACCCTTTTGGTCCTGGTATGTTCCAGTATATTTTTTTAAATCTTTTTCATTAAGTGTAATGGACGGCAGATAATTAGGAGCTTGCTCAGGTTCTTCAGAAAGCTCACGGACCCAGACATTACGGAAACGGACCGGATTTCCATGGTCCTGAAGTGAAAGAGGTAATTTGTCGGGATGATACTGGTAAGGGGTGTATCGTTGCCAGTTTGTGCCACCCCAGGGATTCACATTATCCTGAACTAATACACCATTATGAAACACAGTTATACGTGCTGGCTTTTCCACTACACCCAAACTGTTAAATCTGGGGCGGCGGAAGACGATATCATAGGATTGCCATTCTCCCGGGGGACGAGCTGCATTTACCTGAGGTGGATATTGTCCGTAAACGGCTGAGGCCTGGCCATCAGCATAGGTAATATTTTCGTAGGAATCTAACACCTGAACTTCATATCTTCCCATCAGAAAAACCCCACTGTTACCGCGACCCTGACTCTGACCTTTTGCCGGGAGTGGGGCAGACCATTCTATATGCAACTGTATATCGCCGAAGGCTTGTTTGGTTTGTACATAACCACTCCCTTTGACACTCTCGAAGTAGCCCTCTCCATTGATCCACTTTGTCGCCTTACCATCCATTCCAACCCATTGTGACAAATCTTTACCCCCATACAAAACGATCGCATCGGATGGAGGCATTACCGGCAGGTATTGTGCCGGCGGGGTAATAATTTTTGGTGTAGGCCTGTTTAAGTCATGGGCTTTCCACATGGGTGTGTCCTGAGCGTAGAGAAGAACAGGGATAATTAGCATCATGATAAAGATTCTGATAAAATAGGTAAGCATATAATCCTCCGTGAATGGGTCTGAAAATTTTATTAAAAATTAACAGAGAGTTAATAGTTATTTATATGAATTCGATTGACTGAAGATTTACTACATCTGGTATTGGAAAAAATATTAAAAAGAAAGGAAAGTTCAAAGAGATAAATTGAATCTTAAATATTAAAAGGGAAGAAATCTATCCGGGCGCTATTTAGTTTCTCCAAAAATAGGTAAACTTAAGCAAGAGTGTCCTGTTGAAATTCCGGTTGCCAAGAGGGCCAAGATTCCACCCCTCATTATAAACGAGGTAGATATCACTACCTGGTCGGTAAATCCAGCGAAGAAGAACATTGGATAGAGCGATACGATCACCTTCGTTCGCTTTCTGATCATCATTCCATTGTAAATAAGCCTTCAGGAAGAGTTTGGTTGAGAAAAAATAATAAAACCTGGCTCCGACCGTTCGAATATCAAAATCACCATTTGGAAGTGTGACATTAATATAGGTAAAATCAATATCAGCACGTAAACGTTTAAAATTTTTAAATATTAATTCCGGACTTGCATAATATCGTTTTCCGCCAAAATAATCACCATACATTAAAAACAAGCCTCCTGATATATCTTTACTCTCGTCAGACATAAGCCAGGCAAAAGACTCCCAACTTTCGTAATTTTGACTAGGAATAAAGATATTTTCCCTCACCTCCCAATCTTCATCTACAAATTCCATTTCGCGGCTCACCCCAAGAAATACTCTTGAGCTATTCTGAAAGTTTATTGAAAATCGGGCTCCGATATCGTATTCTAACATGCGATTTTGTTGGTCGGTCGTATAGTCATATTGAAGCTGATAGCCGAATTGACGGATGGACTTTAAATTCTCAGGTCTTGGTGAATATTGAATCTGTGAGGAAGTACGCCGGATATCTGTTCTTCTGATAAATCCCATTTCAGCGTTAAAATTTTCCTGAATGCTAAGATGTGATAGACTGAGCTCCCAAAGATCGGAATCGTAGGCAGGCTGAAAAAGAACCAGCCATGTTTTTATCATTCAGACCAACCATTTTGTATAAAGGGTCAACAGATGCCGCGATATTTCCAGCGAGGGTAAACGTTTCAGTTAATGGAAAAATGGCGTCAATACCAGCCGAACGGTTATAAAGAGGGGACTGACTATATTGTTTATTAAGCATCATTACACCAATAGAGGAGCGTTTAAACAGATCTTTTCGTAATCGAAATACTGAATAGTTGGCGCCTTCATATTTGACTGATAAATCATCCTCAATGGCTGTGATTCCCTCCGTTTGCATACTAAGGAAGCCAAATTGATAAGAACCTAATTTACCCAATAATTTTGCCCCACCTACGATTGGCTGTTGATGTCCCTCAACGATCCCAATGCGACGACTATAAAAAAGATTCACATTATTCCCGAAGATACCACCCCCACTTCTTCTCTTGGCACTACCAAAATTAAAAATCTCTGCACCATCAAGAAAAAATTCTCTTTTTTCAGGAAAATATAAGGAGAAACGGCTAAGATTAACCATGGCCTGGTCTGATTCAACCTGAGCAAAATCTGTGTTCCATGATAGTTTAAGATTAACATTAGAAGTCAAAGCAAGAGTGGCATCGATTCCCACTTCTGTGACATTCTTTTGTGTTTGCAGTACTTCGGGGTTCCGGGAAATACCACCCATCAAATAGGGCTCGATATCAATATTCCCACCGGCCTGAATATTGGTTAGTCCACGTAATTCACCTGCTTGTGAAATACGAAACAATCCGCCACGTCCGGCGTCGAGGGGCACTAACTGCCAAAAGGCGTGTTCATTTTTTCTTCGGATCATTCGGGCAAAATTTATACCCCAAAGTGAGTCACGGTTAGGATCAAAACGCAACGTTTCCCAGGGAATAGCGATTTCTGCAAACCAGCCTTCATCGGTAATTTCGGTAGCACAATCCCAGATACCATCCCAATCGGGATTATAGGATTTTCCTTCATCACCGACTGTTGCATCTCGCTTCACCCCATTCGGATTAATAATAAAATAATAACCGTTTCGATGGTCATGAAATGTATCGAGTATTAACTCAAAAAAATCATCATTATCAACCCGGGCATCACGACGCATTTCGTTGGCGATTATTTTAGAGACAGGGCTGTCATAGCATTTAATGCCAATATATAGATAATCCCCATCTTTGAGAACAGCAACTAGCGTTTCTTCACTAATCTTTTCACCATATTTTGGTTCGCGCTGAAGAAATTGATCCTGAAATTTAGCATTTAGCCAGGCGGTTTCATCCATAACACCGTCAATTGTTATATCCATGCCGGATTCTTTGGTTTCCATATAACGATAACCCTCCTGATCCACCAAATATTCTGAGGAGGACTCAGCCGCTATCAATAATCCAGATGCTGGCAAAATTAAAATAAGTATTGTGATTAAATTCTTTAACATATTATAAATCTGAACATGGCATTGTATATTTACTTATAATTATTCGACCTATAATTTATTCAACTTTATATTTCTGTTCAAATATATAGTCGCGTTATTGTTCTCATTGAGAATATTTATTTTCATTTGGAGGCAAAGTATAGGAATGCTGTCAAAAAAGTGATGGGATCGCTATTTACTTATCTGATCATAAAATTTCATCAAACTTGGATTTAAAATCGATTGCCAGATTCTATAACCCTTTTGGTTTAGATGTAAACTGTCAGACATAAATAGAAATTGTGAGGGTTTGCTCTCTGCAGAAATTAAAGGATTAGCAGTATCAACATAGATTAGATCATCATTTTTTTGAATTAAGTCTTTTATTAATTGATTTGTTTTCTGCATTTCCGACCACATCTCCCAGCGGGAGAAACTAGGTTTGATGGGAAGATATATTAACTTTGTACCGGGAAGGTAATCATGCATCTTAGAAATAAATTTTAAAAAATCATTATAAACCCTGCCAGCAGTTTTTTCACCGGCAATATCATTATCCCCGCAATAAAAAACAATAATTGCCGGATGATATTTTCTAATTGTTTGATCGAAATAATAGAGCATATCGGAAATATGGGCACCGCCAAATCCCCGGTTAATTATGGGAATATCAGGAAAATCTTCGTGGGTAGGCCACAATCTGATGCTCGAACTTCCTGCAAATAATACCGCCTTTTCAGGATAACTGTTCTTTTTGTCCCATTCTATGAATATCTCAATCTGCTTCTCAAAACGAAGAGGATCAGGATCAGTATTTGTACTATCTTGAGAATAGAGAATATATTGAGGAAGTAAAAAGATAGGCTATAAAATAATAGAAATTAATGGAGAAAACACGATTAATTACTCTGTTCATACTATACCCTGATTTAAGTTGGTGAGTTAAGTAAATAAAGTAAGACAGTAATCCATAAATTTTTTTAATTTCTGTGTAAATCTGTGTGATTCCATGGTTGATTCTTCTTCTCACACACCCTCTTAACCGCGTCGCTACTTTAAACTACTGAGAATAAGCATAAACCATGATTAGAATATACTCTGGCTTAAGCCATCATTGATTGGAAAAATCACTCAAAAATTATTGTTCGGTGTCCGTGAACCAATACGCGATCCTCAAGATGATGATGAAGTGCCCTGGCTAGGACCAGACGTTCAAGATCTCTGCCTTTTCGAACCAGGTCCTTGAGGGTATCTTTATGAGAGATCCGGATAATATCCTGCTCAATGATGGGGCCTTCATCCAGATCTGGGGTTACATAATGACTGGTGGCACCAATGATTTTTACTCCGCGCTGGTAAGCCTGCTTGTAAGGGTTTCCACCAATAAATGCCGGTAAAAATGAATGGTGAATATTGAGAATACGATTCGGATACTGTTCTACCATCCTGGGGGATAATATTTGCATATATCGGGCTAACACAATAGTATCAACGTTATTTTCTGATAGTAATTTTAGTTCTTTCTTTTCCTGATCGTCTTTATTTGATTTGTCAATGGGAAATACATGAAAAGGAATTCTATAATGATCCGCTAATTTTTTTAAATCAGGATGGTTCGAAACAATAAGGAGAATATTCATCCTAAATTCCCTGATCTGATGTCGCCATAAAATATCCTGAAGGCAATGGTCATATTTGGAAACGAAAAGGGCGACATTCTGTATCTTTTGATCAAAACGGATTTCCCAATGAGCTTTAAATTCTTTGGCTAAAGGTAAAAAGGCTTCTGTAAGTTGATCAGCAGGAATACTAAAGTTTTCCATATCCCAGGCTACCCGGATAAAAAATATATGATCTTCCGGATCTACATGTTCATCCAGATCAAGAATATTGCCGCCACGCTCGTATATGAAGTGTGAGATTCGTGAGACAAGGCCCCTCCGATCGGGGCAGGATAATAGTAATATAGCATTCATTTATAATCCATAGTTAGTTAGCATGTTTGTATTAGAAGTTCTAATACCTCTTAAAATTAATTCTTCCAGACATAAGTTCCTATACATTTTTTTTGCAGAGCAGTTGTTAAGCACTGGTCTTTAAATTTCAGGGTAAAAGATTGAGTCATCTGAGTCTGATTAACAGCAACGAGAACTATGGTACTGTTTGGATTAATAAACCCAACGAATATTATCCTGTCTACGGATCCCTTGTCACAGGCGATGCGCACGGCTCCGGGTCGAATAAATTTTGAAAAGTGGGAGAGTAAATAATATTCTGCTGTTACATACCATTTGGATGGATCATCCTTTTGTTCAATTAATAAGGTGGGTGAAAGGTCATCCACGTTGTTGTAGGGACTCTGATTGTGTTCGTCTAACTGTGCAGTAGTCATTGTAACCCAATACATATAGGAAGATGACCAATTCCAGAAGTATTGTTGGAGATTGTACATACCGAAAACACCCCATTCGGAATGTTCCGTAAATACAATTTTTGTGTCTGGATGTTTCTGATAAAGATCTTTCATATGTGATGCAGGTGAATTGCTGTAATTATGAAAGGCGGATGCATCAACATAGTGTTTTTTACCCCTTTCTTCCAAATTGGTGAGAATAAAATCAGCATTTATCCAATCTTCAAAATTATGAACATTTATCCAGATCTTTGTATCAATCTCTTTTTTAATTACCAATTGCCAATTGAGGATTTACATCTGGAAATTATTAAAATTTTAATCCAGAAATGGCCTCAGAAATCCAATCATCAGTCATTTCTGTTTTATCAATAACCGTATACCATAGATTATCTCTGCTCTCCACGAAAAATCTTAGATTTTTAAGACTGTCAATAAGATTTTTCTTTTGAATTTCCATCCCGCCAGGATGATATTCTAATCCTACCTCATCCATAATACCTGTAATCTCTTCAACCTGATTATTTTGTAAACGACTCATTAAATATATTCCCAGGCCAACAATATGACCATGAATAAATGCATGTTGCAAACGTTCTTCGAGTTCATAAAATAGAAAGTGCTCTGATCCCTCTTCAACACGATAATGGCCTGCCGGCAAGCAGATAGTATTTAAACGCATATACCCTTCAACGATTGATCGAAGGCCGGAGTCCGATACTTCCCTGATATCGGTAAGACGCCCATAGAGGTCAGTAAGAATATTTCTTGCATTTTGTATATCCCTGTTTGAGAAGGGGTAGTTGGATTGTCCCTCCTGCTCAGCAATCTCCCAATCGTAGGTTGCTGTGTGCATGGAAAGAAGATCACCAATGCCGGCAATATTTAATTCAGGAGGAGCAGAACGAATAACATTGTAATCAATGATTAAAGGATCGGGGCTGGCCTCTCCGATATAGACGACTTCATGCTCTACCCTGACACCGGCGGCCGGTGTAACGAAAGCATCAACACTAATAATGGTTGGTACAGAAACAAGTCGGATCCCACGTTTCCAGGCCATATATTTTGCAGCATCAATAGCTTTGCCTCCGCCAATCCCAATAACTGTATCGCATAGAGGTAATTCGGATATTGTTTGATCCAGAATCACCTTTTCTACAGAATCAACAAAGACAATGTCATGTGGTTCAGCACCGAGATGGTCTTGCGTGACCTCCCAGGGAAGATCCATGGTCATTACAACAAATTTTCCTATTTCTTTACCAATTCCCTTTAAACAACCACTGCCAAATCTGACAGATTTAACATTTGTTTGCCCCTTTATCTCGGTCACAATATTATCCCCTTATCATGTAAATTACTGCACTTATACACTACTACAATGAATTCAGGTTTTCAGATTCGATTGCCAAGAGATTCCGCAACAAGTTTGGAATGACAGATAATGCAGGTTAAATTAATTATCAATTATTTTTTGTTATATCAGGCGGACCTGCTTCACCCGCTTTTATTCGTTTTTGAATAACCCCAATATAAATAGCGATTCCCAGAATGATTGCCACAATCGTCGATTTTAATGGAAGATGGGTTTCTGTTAAACCGGGGATTTGGGTTTCTGGAACTGTTAAGGCGCCAACTACAACCAAAGTCCAAATCATGGCGGTGATTTGTATCGGTTGCCGATATTTACCTAATGAAAATCCCTGTGTTATATTGTTTGTTTTTCCAGTTGTAGAAATGGCCGCATAAATAATTCCCGCATATCCCAAATATCCGGCAACTGCGGAAATACTGGTAATCAATTCAAGATGGCGGAGCAGAATCACGCATAATACAGATACGGCCCAAACCAATAATATAGCCGCACGGGGCACTTTAAATTTTGTATGCACACGCTTAAGATGTGATGAGAAGGGTAGAATATTGTCCCTGGACATGGAGTAAATCAATCTACTTGCAGTGGCCATGGAGGCGACACCGCAGGCCAGTATAGACAATATAATAATTAATCCAATTAAAGACATCCATTGTGATCCAAGGCGCGATGTAAGAATATAAATCAGAGGTGAGTCATTTGCCTTAACAAGAGACCAATCATCTACAGAGAGAATTAATGCTAATAACAATAAAAAACCACCAAGAGCAGCCGTGACCTGTGATGTAATAACAGCACGGGGAACAGTATGGCGAGGGCGATGGGTTTCTTCCGCTAAATCCGCAGCCGCTTCAAAACCAGTAAGACACCATGCGCCCATTAGCAAAGATAAGGCAAAAGCCGAAAGACCCGGTCCCGTTGCATCCTGCCTACGTAGCTGATTCATAAAATTTGAAAAATCAAATTGTTGAGATAAAAAATAAAGGCTTAATAGGATCAAAATGATGGCAGCAGCACCAATAATTTCCGTATAAACCCCCAGATCATTAACCAATGAAACGATGCGGATACCGTATAAATGAATAACTGTAATAAGAGAGATTACCCCAACGGTTATCCAGGTAATGGTCCAATCTGCATTACCTCCTCCGGCAATGATGTTGTATACTGTATCTGCAAGAGCCTGGCAAACGCCGGGAAAGCCCGTTAGGAATTGCATTAATAGTAACCACCCTACAAAATATCCGAATTGAGGATTCATAAGCCGGCTGGTCCACTGGTATCCATATCCCGAAAGAGGATAACGTGTGGAAAGATCAGCCATTACCAGGGCAACAAAAAACTGCCCTGCTCCCACTAATGCCCAGGACCATAAGATATAGGGACCAACCAGTTTAATGCCATATCCAAAATTAGCAAATATACCGGTAATAATGGATATCAACGAAAATGAAATGGCAAAACTTGAAAATCCACCCATAGAACGCTTGAGTTGCTGCTCGTATCCGAATTTATATAGTTCCTGTGCATCCTCTGATCTTGATTTGTTTTTAGGGGCATTCATACATTATTCATGGTCGTAAAAAAACAGATGGATCACGAAGTAACGCAAAGGACTCATGAAATTACATGAAGTTTTTTAGAATAAAATTAATCAATCTTCGTGATATTTTTGCCAAAGACATCTCTATTGGAGAAGCGTCTTCGTGAAACTTCGTGTTAAAAAAGTACGGTGATATAAGTTTAACAATTATCTATAAGTCATTTTTAAATAATATATTAGCCGGAATCTCTTGTTTTGTGATTTCAGGACCCTCATAGCTTACCTTTAGGAACATACCCCCACCAGCCTGAAAATAGGTGACCCGGATGGGATAGGTACCATTCTTCAGGAAGATAGCACCGGTTTTCTCTACAGGTCCATGGCCACCATCGTTATTGACCACAAGCCTATTTTTCAGATATAAACAACTGCCGTCATTGGACAATGTGAAAAAATGATATTTTCCAGGCTTATCTATATGAATGAACCCGTTAAAAACTAACCCAAACTCATCATTATCAAATCTAATATTATCCAGACCAAATTGAAATACACTCCCACTTCGCTTTACTTCCAACTTTTCAAAATCTGGCAACCACATCCATTCACCCTCATAATAACGCCAGTTCAGACCATTTAATTTTGGGTCTACAAAGTGAATGATACGTTTTTTAATATATCCTGGTTGTCGATTTTTTTTATAAATGCGCGAATGAATTATTGAATTATCTTTTACAAATAGGGGTTGTTTATATTTTATGGATTCTTGGGTGGGTTCGCTTCCATCCATGGAATAAAAAATTTCTGCTCCTTCATGTTCTGACAGGATTGTTACTTTAAGTGAGTCAGGTTTATGGATCAATGTATCATTGGGAAAAATACGAGGCGCACTTAAGTTTGGAATGGGTCTTAAACTGCTAATTCCCTTGGAAATAAATCTATATTTTCCGGGACCGATATTGTAGGAGGCATATCCATTTTCCAATTTTCCAAAACTAATATCAGAATTAGTTGAAATAGTTTTACGATTTTCCGAAATCTGCGCAGGAGATTTTCCTGGTATATGAACTGTTGCTGTGGTATTGGAGGGGATTGTTAAATTAAGATAAAAATCATCATCCACTATCTCCCAATTACTCTGAATGCGTCCATAGGGAGATTGATAAGATGTATTAACAAAAGACAGGCCATCGATCGGGAAAGGTTTGATATTGATATGTTTAAATCCCGGCTGATTCTCATCCGGATTGATTCCACCCAATATCTGATAAAACCACTGGCAGACACTGCCAAACATGGGATGACTGTGGGATTGGTCACCCTGCCAGGTCTCCCAAATTGTCGTGGCTCCTTTTTCGATCATATAACCAAAGCCGGGGAAATCACGTTGGTTCATGAGGGTATAGGCCAACCCAGCATGATCATTGGTGGTTAATACATCTAATAACAGGGGGGTTCCAAGAATACCTGTATTAAAATGCCCCTGGCAATCCAGATTGATCTGATTAACCAGATTTTCAAGAACTAATTTATTTTGAGTGATTCCGAATCCTAGGGGAAAAACATTTGCACCTTGTCTTCCAATGGAATAATTGTTTTGGTGATCATTGAAATAATTATTGTTAATGGCGTTCTTTGCCTTCTCTGCCCAGGAGAGATAAAGGGTATGATCAGCTTTTTCTTCCAAAATACCCGCTATCTTAGACACGAGGATACAGTTGTAATAATAGTAGCAGGTATTGACAAAATCTGGGGGTAGTTTATTTATGTCAGGCGGAACCCATTCTCCGAGGCCCTGATTAACGAGGCGGCCTTTTTTATCTAATTGACCATTTAAGTAAAATAACCATTTTTGCATTCCTTTATAATGTGTTTCCAGGATTGCCTGGTCGCCATAATAGAGATACATATACCAGGGAATAATCACATAGGCGGATCCCCAAGCGGTACCACCACCACCATCCTGATAGGGTGCTGTATTTGGTACATATCCGGTTACCTGATTTTGGGCATCTGCGATGTCATTCAGCCACTTGGTATAGAATTGGGCCATATCAAAAGCATATATGGCTGCCTTCGCAGCAATCTGTCCGTCACCTGTGTAGCCACGCCTTTCCCGGTGGGGGCAGTCGCTTGGAATTCCCCCATGCATATTTCCCAATTGCGTCCATTGATAATTCTCAAAGATTTGATTAAACAATTGATTTGAACTTTTAAAAGAACCTGAATGCTTTACATCTGTATTAACAACCCGACCCTCCAGATTATCAATAGTTAATTTGATATCAGAACAGGTAACATCAATGTACCGAAAGGCATGCCAGGTAAACCGCGGTTCCCAGATTTCCGTTCCTTCTCCTTTGAGAATGTAAGTATCCGTTTGGCTGTAACTTGGACCTAATTCCTCTATAAACTTCATTTTAACTGAAGTACCTTTGGGCCCGTTGATGGATAATCTTGTCCATCCTGAGATCATTTGTCCAAGATCATAGCGGTATATACCATCTTCAAGAATAGAAAATGATGTTGGGGATATATTTTTAATTACCCGATCGGGAGGTGAAATTTGTGCATGCAGGGGGCCATCGGGTGAACGAACATGGACCGCATTTTTCCAATCCTGTTCATTAACACCGGGTAGATTCCAATCAGGTATCTCCAATCGGGCATCATAGATTTCACCCGTGTGTAAGCCATTATGTAGAATGGGACTGGGATGTGTTTTCCAACTGTCATCACTTATAATTATTTGTCTTGAACCGTCAGTGAATTCTAATTCAATCTGAGTGCTGAAGCGAGGTGTATCATATAAAAGCCAGGGCTCATATAATCGGTCATTTTGAATAAACCAACCACCGCCCAACCAGACGCCGATAGCGTTTTCACCCTCACGAATAAACTGGGTGACATCATAAATTTCATAGAGAACCCTGGTAGACATATGGCCAATTCTTGATTCTGTCCATTTTTCTACTCTTCGATGACTGTAATTGGTTTGGTTTGGGGACAGAACATGGTCACCCACTTTTTTCCCATTTATAAATAATTCATAATATCCCAGACCGGAGATGTAGGCTCTCGCCTTATAGAGTTGTTTTTGAATTACAAATTCTTCACGAAACAGGGGAGAGCTCTCTGAACTGTCCGTTTCACCGGGTGCGCCAATCCACTGAGCCTTCCAATCATCTTTCTCTATGAATCCCATTTCCCATGAGGCAATGTCACTCCATTCTGTGATCTGATCATTCTGATCCCAGATTCGTACCTGCCAATAGACTATTTGGCGGGATTTTAATTTCTTACCGGAATAGGAAATTTGGATGGATTGATCATTGGGAATTTTGCCTGTATCCCAAAGATCACCTTGTGCTTTATTGAGGATATTTGGGTCGGAAGCAGCAAGGATCTGATAAGCGGACTGCCGGCTTCCCCCCTCTGGTGAGGTGTATATCCAGGAGAGCCGCGGTGAAGAATTTTCAATTCCAATGGGATTTACCACATATTCACATTTTAAGTCCTGAATTAAATTAGGCGTATTATTTTGGCATGAAAAATTGATGATTCCAACAACGATAATTAACGTAATGGATAATATTTTGTTCATTCTATACCTCTGCTTTGTTTATTCTTATGACAGGATAATAGGATATACATGATTATCATTTTATACCGGGTTTAGAACGTAACATGTATAAAATAAGTCACTCTTCACTTCGCTGCGACTTTGCGTCGCTGCGTTAGAAATTTGTTACCACCAAGGTACCGGAATCGCAATGCCCGCAGTCCAACTGGGTTTACTGTTGTATTGAAACCATAACCCACCAAATTGAATGAATCCACCTATGGCAGGCCCCTTAAAGGTCGTCCCACTCTCAACGATGGTTAGAATATCAGAACCCAGATATCTATCCTGCCCATCTATCCATCGTGCTTCAGACCAATAGTAGAAAAAACTTAGTCCAATTTCTATAGACCAATGTCTAAGAGGTTTGTGTTGCGTTAAACCATACATAATATGGAAATTATAGCTGGTGCTACGTCCTTCATTAAGCTCATGCCAAGAGTCTGTTGGAGTGATTTGATAAGTTAAGTTTTCTGAAGAAGGGGAGGCCTTGGGTATTCTTATCCATTCACTATAACTAAAAGGGGAAAGTCCAAAACCTGCTGCGGCAAAATCCCCAATTCCTGATTGTGTGGAAATAAAATTAGTATAATAACTTAGCCAGAAATCATAAGTGGTTCCACCTCCACCACTAAAAAATCCCCATGGTTGTTGATAGGGGAGTGGTGAGGGTTTTGGTATATCATCATTTTTTAAAATATATTTGGCATTAAAATATCGATAGTTATAAATGTTGTCATCTGAAAAATTGGCATGGAATAGTGTATCACCATGTATAAACACCACCTCAAGTCCATCCACATTACCCATATCTAGCAAATCCCAATAGGCGATGCGATAATAGGCGGAAAAATTATCTCCGGTTCGACTAACATCCAGAGTCGGTAGGCTAACGGTACTATTATCCAATTTTAGTTTTAATGAATCGTTGTTGCTTAATTCGAAAGGTAGTTTTTGATTCCTGGATGAAAAGTTTAATGTGTAATAAGTGTCTGATCCTGTGATCATTATGCCCGTATTCAATGAACAGCGATAGGGTTTAGGTTCATTATTAATAAAAAAATCCAGATTATTTCCACCCATGGATATGCTTTGAATACTCTCAGACTTTCTCTCATGAATTTGAATTTTTGTTGGTCCTTTTGGGGAACAACCTAAAAGAAAAATTATTACTATTGCTATATAAAAGTATAATTTCATTAATTGTAAAATAAGAAAATATAATATGAATAACTACCGGCTTAAATGGAAAATTTTGTCAAGTAAAAGGAATCATATAAAAATCCTGGGTGGGAATGCTCGGAAGCTTTTAACTTATAAATATCGGCCTTAAATAAAATTGATTTGCCATTAATGTTATCTTTTTAATGCAAAGACGTGATTAATTGCGTCTCTAAATCTACAATCCAGGTTGCTATATGAGACGTGTCTATAAATTTACGCTATTTGGATCTTTATTTCTGCTCTCAAATTGTTATAGATCAAAAAGCAATGCCCAATAATACATAAAAAGCTTGCAATTTTCCTATTTCCCATTCCTGATCATTTTTTAATATTGTATCAATACTGATTTCATAGCGTCCTTCGAGAGAAATTATTATATTGCCCGCTTTAAATCCAAAGCCAGCACCGACAATAGCTAACATTCCGCTGCTATTGACCTCTGATTTCACATCTGCAACATATCCCTCGTAATCATTATTCGCAGTCAGAATCAGATTTAAAGCGGGACCGGCAGTGATATTGAGAAAAAGACTATTTTGACCAGCAGATGTTACCTCATAAGCAAATAAGGCAGTTATCTGTAGATATTCCAGTATTAAAAGGTCTGTAGGTTCATAGATTTCGATTTCACTTCCGGCATAAGAAATTTCCGGCTGTAAATATAAATTCGAACTCAAATTGGCCTTATAAAATAGTCCGGCGGTAAATCCACCACTGACATTTGAAATCGTGGATGTTTTGGGAAAATTTGCTCCTACCCAAAATCCGATTCGGTTGACAGGAGCGATAGAAGATGGTTGGGATTCTGAGGTTAGTTTAGTACTGTTACCGGAATCAGGATCGTAGTTAGAAAGTTTTTTACCCAAAAGACCAATAATGTCTAGCAATTCTTCTACCGAACCCTCATGTTTTTGACTTATATTTTGTTCTATTTTTCCGGTGGTAACATCAAATAATCTTAGATTGATATTGTAGATCTCACCAAGTTTTCCTATACTTCCTGTCACCATTTTTTGGACACCTAAAAGTTTTCCAGCCTCCACAGCACATTCACTGGAGGTACAACCGCTCATCTGAAATCCCTGTTCTTCCAGTATTGACTCCATGTTACTACGTTCGACAACTGTATATACATCTGATTGTACAAGAACAGATAGTAGCTCATCGGTGAGGACAAGTGCCTCTGATGGTGAAATGCCATTGCTGCTTAATGGCAAAACAGACTATACTGGTTTTAGTTTGTGCGTGTGCGAATGTGGCCATAAAAATAAGAGATCCGATAAAAAGCATATGTTTCATTAATCTCTGTATCATAAATACCTCCGAATTTTAATATGTATGCGTATATTGCGGCAGGGATGAAATATAAACTAACATCGGTAACTAAATTGTTCCATGTGCCTTGATTTCCGTAAGCAGATCTTTGTATTGTCTCTACCGAACAATCAAATTATTGGGGTATTGTTGTTGTCTCTCTTAAAATATTAAGTTATACTATTATTTATGGGGACATGGTACGACCGGATATCCTTATATTTTTACTAATGTTGGATGGTTAGATTTAAAAATAATTATAATGCTGTCTTTTTTTATAGGATGGTGTCTAATAATAGGAAAAATATACTTTAATAATCCCTGAATTCAAGAATATTTTAAAAAAAGTTAAAATTAATATCGATGCCAATCCAGGCCTTCATGACAAAAAAAGAATCTTTAGATATATATTATCCACACGTAACAAATCTACAGTTGTTAGCGTATACACTTTTACTTTAGTTTGTAAAATCTATCACATGCCATCATGCATCGGTTAACCTCCGGAAGAAGGGCTTCAATGATGAAAAAATCAAAAAAATGGATCATTTGGTCTATTGTGATCCTTATTATAATCATTATTGTAACAGTGGCCATATCCTCAAATTCAAATGGTGATGAAAATGGGCGAAGTTCCGTAAAGGCTAGCCGAAAAGATATCATCGACAAGGCTTTAGCTGTAGGCTCAATAGAGCCAGTGACAGAAATTGATGTTAAATCCAAAATTTCCGGCGTTGTCAGAAAACTATATGCTAATGTTGGTGATTTTGTCAAAGTGGGTGATCCGCTCCTGGATGTTAAACCTGATCCCACCCCTCTTGAATTGGCTCAAGCCAAACGTGATGTGGAAATGGTTGACATTGAATTGCAAACATTAGTTAAAGAATTAGAAAGATATAAACAAATGAAGGAAAAGGGCCTCATTTCTGACCATGACTATGAGGTTATTGATAGGCAGTATGATGAAGCTAAGCTACGTCATCAGATATCAAAAGAAAAATTACAGTTAATAGAAAGTGGTAAAGTGAAAATCGCTAATACAGATATAGAAACAGTTGTCAAATCCCCGTTGACAGGATTTATATTAGAAAAAAATGTCAATCTTGGTGATCCGGTAGTACCGCTCACCTCATATCAGCCAGGAACGGCAATCATGCGTATGGCAGATATGAATGATTTGATTTTTAAGGGCACTGTAGATGAAATAGATGTGGGCAAAATCAAAGAGGGGATGAACTGTGATTTGCAGGTTGGGGCTTTACCTGGCAAAAATATTACGGGATATTTAAAACTCATATCTCTAAAAGCGAAAAAAGAAGATAATACAACTGTTTTTCCAGTGGAAATAAAAATAAATCCCACGAATGATGTCGTATTACGGGCAGGATTTTCTTCCAATGCACACATTATTATTGCCAAAAGAGATAGTGTTATATCTATTCCGGAGAGGGTGGTAACCTTTCGAAACGACTCTGCCTTTGTCGAAATAGCAAGCGGACCTGAAAAAACAGAGGAAATTTACATAAAGACAGGTCTCAGCGATGCAATACAGATTGAAGTTTTAGAAGGATTGGAGGAAGGTCAGGAAGTATTGGAGAAAGAGGTTAAGGAGATAACTTAATCTTTAAGAAAAAAAATGTAAAGCGTGGAACGAGAAGCGAAGAGCGAAGAGATGTAGGGGGGGACCCATGTGTCCGCCCGACCAGTTACCGGGTCGTTATGAATTATGAATGGAGAATGGTAAACGATAAGTTAATAATCGTCATCCCGTCCCGGAACGGGATCGCGTCTCGGGATAGGTATCTTCCTGATCGAAGATATTTATCTGTCACGCTGGAAGATTCATACTGAATGACAATCAAATTAGTTTGTGAAATTAGTGGAATTCGTGGACAATATTTTTTCTTTGCGTCGTTGCGTGAGGAAAGAAGTTAGATAAAATTTATTAAGAGGATAAATTAGGAAAAAATGTTAAATCTTTTCGATAGTCTGCGGGAAATACTTCATTACCTGGGACAGTATAAAGCCAGGACTGCGATGACCATGTTTGGTCTCATCTGGGGTACTTTAACTGTAATCTTACTCCTCGCTTTTGGGGTTGGCGTTGAGAAGCAGATGAGCAAGAATATGCATGGTATCGGTGAACGGATTGGTATTGTATGGCCGGGGCGTACGAGCATACCTTTTGAAGGATATGGTCGGGACCGACGTATTCGACTCACTGAAGATGATATTGAGCTCATTCGCAATGAGGTTAAAGATATCTTGAGAATTAGTCCGGAGTTTAGTAAGTGGGGTTCTACTGTCCGGGTAAAAGATAAAATTAATCGGCCTAATGTAACCGGTATAATTACAGAATATGGGTACATGAGAAATATCTGGCCGGAACCGGGTGGACGCTGGATTAACGATTTGGATAACGAATATAAAAGAAGGGTTGTGTTTTTGGGTAACAGATTGCGGGATTTTCTTTTTGGTGAAAACGCCTCTGTTATTGGTGAGTATGTATATATTGATGAGACACCCTTTTTGGTTGTTGGAGTGATGAAGGAAAAAACACAAAATTCATCTTATAGCCAACGTGACAGAGATCGTGCTTTTATACCTATGACAACTCATAAATCCCTTTTTGGTCGTCGATATGTGAGTAATTTTATTTATCAGGTTGCTTCACCGGGAATATCTGCATCTGTGAAGAAGCAGGTATATACTGTCATGGGTAAGAAATTTAAATTTGATCCAAATGATAAAGAAACATTAGGGATTTGGGATACAACGACGATGGATGATTTTGTCGCCAGTTTTTCTTTGGGTTTTAATGTTTTTATGGGTTTGATTGGTGTCATTACCCTCATTGTTGGTGGAATCGGGTTGGCAAATATTATGTATGTGGTTGTTCAGGAGCGGACGCGTGAAATTGGTATCCGGCGCTCTGTAGGTGCCCGGAGCAGAAATATATTCGGACAGTTTTTACTTGAGGCATTCGTCGTTATTGGAATTGGGGCATTTATAGGATTTGTGTTGGCTGTAGGGATTATTACCCTTCTTAATACCATACCGATGGGTGATTTTAAAGAAGCCGTAGGAACACCAGTTTTAAATCCACTCGTTGCTATTGTGACTGTTATTATTTTAAGTTCGATTGGCTTTCTGGCTGGCTTTTTCCCAGCCCGCCGGGCTGCAAAGTTAATCGTAATTGATTGCCTGCGATATTAACCGATTTCCATTTCAGGATGAATGTCTATGAATATGTTGATATTATTAAGAGAGTTTATTGAGGATATAAAGTCACAAAAGACCCGAGCTATTTTAACAACTATTGCAATATCCTGGGGGATTCTTGCGGTAACCCTTTTAATGGCGTTTGGTGAAGGATTATCCCATCAAATGCGGGAAGGTCTACTCAACGCTGGTGACAGAATAATTCGTGTCTATGGTGGGCAGACAACAAAAAAATGGGAAGGATTACCTGTAGGCCGTCGGATTTGGCTACGCATCGAAGACTGTGAAGTCATTGAAAAAAATATTCCACAGGTTGCTGTTGCCGTACCTGGTTTAGGCAGAAGAGCGCGTCTAAAAGTTGGCGATATAATTTCATCAACCTATATGGAAGGTGTATATCCAGAATTTGAATTTTTACGTCGAACCTTTCATGGTGCTGGCGGACGGTTTTTGAATGGTATGGATTTACGAGAAAGAAAACGTGTTGTTTTTCTGGGGGGTGAAATTGCCAGGGAGCTTTTCGGTCGACCCGATCCCTATGGTGAGACAGTTGAAATTGATGGCATACCTTTTACTGTAGTCGGTACTATGCCCAAAAAGCTACAGACATCAATGAACAATGGTCCAGATGATGAAAGAGCACTTATCCCTTTTACAACCTTTCAAAGTATTTATGGAGATCCCTATCTTGATGAATTAATTGTTAAACCAAGCCGTGTTGAAAACGGGCTTTTTGTTGAGCAGGAAATCAGAAGGGTTCTTGGTAAGAAGTATCATTTCGATCCCACCGATGAAAGAGCAGTGCCCATGTGGAATTTTATTGAGAATGAACAGGAAGGCGCAAAAATATTCAGAGGAATAAATATTTTTCTGGCGGTGATAGGATCCATGTCTTTGATAATTGCCGGTGTTGGTGTGGCAAATATTATGTATGTGGTTGCTAAAGAACGCACCCGTGAAATTGGTATTAAGCGGGCCGTTGGGGCAAAGCGAAGTCATATCATTTTTCAGTTTATTTTTGAATCATTGCTCATCGCTTTTATTGGTGGCTCTTTAGGAATGTTAGCATCTGTTGGTTTGATCAAATTAGTATGGATGATGCCGGCGCAGGAGGGGGCTATGTCTTTTCTAGGTCGTCCTCTCTTATCACATTCTGTGATCGCAGTATCTATTACACTCCTTTCGCTTATTGGTCTATTTGCCGGTTTCTTCCCGGCGCGCAAAGCTGCGAGTGTAGAGCCGGTTGAAGCTTTGAGATATGAATAAATCAGCCCTAGTTAGGGGTTTGTTCATATCGCTTCTGATACTTTAGATATAAGTCATTATGTTTATTGCCAAGGTCAATATCTCTACCCTCAATATATAATTTTTCCACATGTGTGGTAATCTCCAGAGGATCACCATCCGTAATAATAAGGGTGGCATCTTTCCCGATCTCAAGTGTACCCAGTTTATCGGAAACGCCTAGAATTTCAGCCGCATATACAGTAATAGCTTTTAACGCCTCTTGTTTTGGTAAACCGTAAGCAGCTGCTTTTGCTGCATGGTAGGGAAGATTGCGTACGGCGCTGGCCCCACCACTGGCAATACAGAATTTTACACCTGCCTGATATAGTTTGTTGGGCAGAGTGAAGGGCTGATCAAAATTGGCGTCCCGTCTGGAGGGAAGGCGGAGGATAGGGCTGACGATCACCGGAATATTATTTTCTTTTAATAGTTCAGTGGTAAATTCAGTGTCTGCTGCTCCAATAATAACAATTCTTATTTGTTGCGTTTTTGACCAGCTGATAGCGGCTTCTATGTCGACGAGGGAATTTGCCTTTATCCAAAGTGGAAGTTCCCTTTGTAGAACAGGAATAAGTGACGCAAGTCTTAAATCGGTTTTATAATGAGAGGTATTTTTATTCGTTTGGGAACTATGTGCAACCATGTAGGCACGCACATCCATAAAAGTTTTATTAAGAAGAGCCATATTCTTCTCTATCGCATTCTTTCTTTCTTCTTCGGATTTCCCTCCGGAGGGAGAATACGGAATGCTTAAAGAGGGCCAGTCCATCATCATGCTAACAGGTGCTTTGTAGGTCATATCCTCCCAGGTCCAGCCATCCATTCGTATTAATGCTGATTTACCTGAAAGAATACCACCTGTTGGGGCTGAAACAGCCATGGCAATACCGTTGGCCCGATGGACCGGAAAATATTCAGATTCTGGATTGATAGCTACTTCTGCACGGACATTTGGATTTATTTGCCCAAGCTCCTGATAGTCATTCGTTGCTTTCACAGCGCTGACCTCGGTTAGTCCAATCCGGGAATAGGCTTCAATTATTCCCGGATAGACATGTTTACCAGCCAGATCAATGACATGCGCATTCCCGGGTATAGATACATTTTTCCCAATGGCAACGATTTGGCCTCTCGAGAAAACAATGATTCCATTATCGATGGTTTCTGTGCTTATGGGATGGATGGTTACATTTGTAAGGGCGATCGGTTGTTTTTGAGGTCCGGCAGGTATCTGATCTGAACCCACATTCTGATTAACGAGAAATGTAATTGACAGTAATATTAATTGGATTAATAAATGTCTCATATTTTCTTTCCTGCTTTCTGCTTACGGTAATCATTATAATTCGTGATATGTCCCATCGGTATTTCTCGCTGAGACAACGGGTGATTTACTCATTCGTGGACTCTTTCGTCTCCTCTATCTTCAAAATTTTCTGAATTAGAACATTCCGCTCCCTGGCAACTTTTTCCCTTCTCTGTTCATCGTCTTTCAGGTCGAAGTATTTGCGACCATCAATCCAGGTCTGTTCACACCTGGCATATGTAGAGAGGGGAGAATCACTCCATATAACAAAATCAGCATCTTTACCCGGCTCCAGGCTACCGATCTGATCTTCTAAAAACAATTGCTTGGCTGCATTTAAAGTAACAAATTTCAGAGCTTCGTTAGGCGGCACATTTCCATATTTGACAGCCTTGGCTGCCTCGGTATTCAGGCGCCGGGCTAGTTCTGCGCTGTCCGAATCATAACTAACGATAATCCCCTGTTCATGCATGATCGCACCATTATATGGAATGGCGTCATAGGCTTCCATTTTATAAGTCCACCAATCGCTGAAGGTTGTCGCCATGGCACCATGGGCTTTTAATTCAGTGGCAATTTTATAGCCCTCCAGAATATGGATAAATACAGCAATTTTAAAATTCATTTCTTCAGCCAACCTCATTAAAGCCAACGATTCATCCTGCCGGTAACTATGGCAGTGGATAATAGTCTTGCCATCAAGAATATCGAGAATTTTCTCATACCGCAGGTTCTTACGTGGGGAGATTAAATTTTTATTTTTTTTATATTCTGTTTTATACATATTCCATTCTTGACGATAATCCATTGCTGCCCGAAAGGCATCCTCAATGATTTCAATGGTACCCATCCGTGTTTGTGGATAACGGGGAACGGAATTGGACCAGTTTGATTGCTTAACATTTTCTCCCAGGGCAAACTTTATCCCATCTTTTGCTTTGCTAAGTAACATTTTATCGGGCATCTCGCCCCATCTTAGTTTAATCACAGCATAGGTTCCTCCGATGGGGTTGGACGAACCATGTAGGGTGCAGACTGTTGTCACACCACCGGCTAATTGGCGATAGATATTGATATCATCACAATCGATGATGTCTCTAATGTTGACTTCTGCAGTAATTGCCTGGGTACCTTCATTGACTCCGCCACTTGTAGCAATATGAGCGTGAGCATCAATGAGTCCCGGAGTTAGGTGTTTACCAGCAGCATCAATAATTTTTGTGTCAGAGGGAATTGAAAGATCCCGACCAATGCGGAAAATTTTACCCTTTTTAATGAGCATATCCGCGTTTTCAATGATACCTTCAGGGCCGCTCGTCCATATGGTGGCATCTTTTATAAGCAGGGAAGGCGGTTGATTCGGAGCAGAAGACATTCCAAATGCACCGTCAGGATAGACCACAGGAAATTCGGCCATCCGATTTGAATTAACTACGGTACTATCAGTTTTTTCATTCAAGGAATTGATTAGATCTGCTTTCCAGTGGAAACTGCTACCATTGGCCCATATGCCGAGGCCGGATAGTTGCCGATCCGTCAAAATACCGGTCAGGCGGGTAACTCCGGAATGGCAGGATGAATCTGCGGTAAAGGAAAGATTGAGAATGCCATTTTCCAATTTAATATCTTTAATCTTAACCTCAACGTTACACAATGTTATCGTTGCTTTTTGCTTTTCGATTGAGCCATCAATATCAAGCGTTGCTGTTTCCTCACCACTCTGCGTTGCTATGGTTACTGTCCACAGACCTCTTGGGTCCGTAACGGGCACATTTATAACCGGATACTTTTTTCCGTTTACCCAAGTCTCCAATATATGTGTATTATCCTCAAATAGGTCACCATCTGTGATAAAAAAATTGGCAATTTTGCCTTTGTCAAGACTACCAAGTTGATCATCCATATTTAGCCATTTAGCCGGTCTGAGGGTTAAGGCTGTTAGTGCCTCTTTCTCCGGAAGACCTCTGCGTACAGCTAATCTTAAATTTTTGAGGAAAGCAGATTCTTTCGTGAGCTGCGTTGAAGATAATACAAAATCTATTTTTGCTTTGGCTAGGCGGGCAGGATTTTCTGCTGCTACATCCCAATATTTTAAATCACGAAGATTTACCGAAAGGGCTCGCTCCTCTGATGAAACGATAGGTGGAGGCGGAAAGTTGAGAGGGATAATTATTTTCGTTTTCAGATCTTTGAGATCATCAATGCGGCGATATTCACTGCCACATCCCATGAACCACATCTTCAGGTCAAGCTCCCGGGCTATCTTGGCGGCTCTAAATATCTCCAATTCGTTAGATATGGAGGTGATTACCGGCCTCTTCTTATTTAAAAATGGAACCAGAGCCTCGAGAGTTAAATCGGTTGGTGGGGTCGCTCGTCCGGAAGGTGAACGACGATATTTTGTCCAGGCCTGTTCGTACCACTGGGCATCCAAAAAAACCTGACGAATGAGTGAAATACTGCCCATTGTCGAGCGCGGGTATGATGCAGTGCTTCTTATCCTAGGTATCTTTCCCTTTTTAAATGATAAGGATTGAACCAGATTGGATTCTTGGATCATTTTATTTGGTGTGTCATCTGTTAATTGAATAAGAGCACCGCTTCCCCGGAAGATACCCTTAGCCGGTAAGGTAAGAACGGTCGTAAATCCATTCCCACGTAAGAGATCAGCCTGTTCTTTGTTTGACTCTAACTCATGGGCGGCATTCGTCTGGGGATGAACTTCCGGGTTCCAGTAGACAGCGCCTCTGGTTTGATAGCTTTCACTCGCGACACTTTTTGCTTTGGAATTATCATTCTCTTCCAAACCAAAGGAAGAAAATAAATCTATAAACCCGGGATAGATTGTTTTTCCTTTCAGGTCAATAACATGGGCATCAGCTGGCGCTTTTATACCTGATCCAACAGCTTCAATTCGGCCATCTCTTATAAAAAGAATGCCCTTTTCAATTACAAGGCCTGGGGCTTTTATAATCCGGACGTTTGTCAGATAAACAACATTGGGCACATTCTCATGTAGTCCGATTACAGGCTTCATTTGAGCAAAGCCACTCGTCGGTACTATTAACATACAGAATTTGAGTAGAACTATTGTCGCAACAATTTTTAAGAAATTTCGCACAACAACATCCTTTCCTGGATTAGTCCTTATAATATAAGATAGCGGTGCAATATTAGTATTCAATTAAAATATTGGGAATGATGATAAAGGCGATAATCTATTTCTAAAATAACATCCAGCAATTTTAATTTCAATATGTTTTTATTCATTTGAATTCTGTCAATATACGTTTTTCTATATTTAACTAATGGAATAACCCGGAATAGAAGCAGGTTGAATATAGAATAATTCAAATAAATGAGGGTATATTAATTTTAGTAAATCTAGGGGATAAATGGCTAATATAATTGTAATCAATCCATTCGAAGTATCGGAAGGAAATGAGGAACAGGCAATTGTTATGTGGGATAAATTTGCTGCGTATTTTAGAAAGCAACCAGGATAGGTAACGGCGAAGTTCCATCGCGCGATCAATCCAGATGCCAGATTTCATCTGGTAATTATCTCAGAATGGGAATCACCAGACCATTTTATGGCTGCTTTGAACAATAAAGAACTCAATAGTATTGTGGAATCAGCTACCGACTATCCATCTAATTACCCGGGGCTCTATGAAGTGATACGAAGCTAATTTGTGTATAACAATTGCAGATACTATAACACAATATCTTAATAAATTCGCTTGTTTTGAGATTAAAAATAACTATATTTGATATGAATCCTAAAACAGCTCATGGAAATTCTTTCTGATCCAGCCTCTACTTGAAATTTTCACTTCTCCTTTTCTGTTAAGACTAAGAATAAAATTACCTACTCGAATTGGATAATTACTTACGTGCATATACCTATTCGTTTTTAAGGGGTATCAGTGGTGAAGCGCCCATCTGATTTACCAGTAATCATAGTTAGTGGGGCCTCCGGATTTGTGGGCAGGTATTTCCTGGACGCCATAAAAGATAAGTACTATATCTATGGCTTGGCGAGAAGATCTCAAAAAGAAGCCGGTATAGCTATTCATCCAAATATTGTTTGGAATAGATTAGATATTGCCGATGAAATTAAAGTTAAGCATCTTTTGGAGGAAATTGCTGAAAGGGGAGGTGCTGATTACTTCCTACATTTAGCAGCCTTTTATAATTTTCAGAATAGTGAAGATCGTGAATATGAAAGAACAAATATTCTTGGCACCGAAAACATCCTTAAATATTGTAAAGATCTGGGACTATCCCGATTTATATTTTCAAGCACACTTACTGTATCAGAATTTACAAAGTCGGATAGTATCTTAACAGAAAAGAGTCCTGCTGATGCAACCTTTCCCTATGCTCGATCAAAAAGTGCAGGGGAGGCGTTAGTAAAAAAATATTCGAAAACCTTTCCCTGTGTTGTTGTTCGCCAGTCAGCTATCTTCAGCGATTGGTGCGAGTATCTTCCTCTATATTCATTTTTATCTACTTGGTTATCTCCCCATTGGAATTGTAGATTGCTAGCGGGTAAAGGCCGAGCAGCAGTTCCATACTTACACATATATGATCTTGTTTTCTTTTTTTTGCAATGCCTTAAAAACTCAAAAAAGATACCAGATTTTAAAATTTTAATTGCAAGTTCACCTAAATGTACCTCTCATAAAGAATTATTCGAAATCGCAACGAAGTATAAATATTTCGAGAATGTTGAACCCATGTTTATACCCAAAAGTATTACGCGTATTGGAATATTTATCAAATGTATATTAGGGCGATTGATTAATACCCCCACATTCGAGAAGATTTGGATGGTGAAATATATTGATAGGGAAATGAGGGTTAATCCAGCTTCTTCATATGCAATCCTTTCCTGGACACCAACTTCTCGCTATGATATTAAACGCCGCCTATTATTTTTGATAGCAAATATGAAGAGTAATCCTTTTGAATGGCGATATAGAAATGAGATACGACCATATAAAGCGGTAAGTGAGAGAAAATATTTAATCATTTATGAATCATTGATTGCTTATCGTCAAAAGATCATTCAGAGTATTTTGGAAAAACTTCTGGCAAATAAAAACAGAAATATTTTTCCATCATATCAAAAAATTAATCTGGACAAATTAATTTTTAGAGTGGGCTACTTGTACAAGATGCTTGAGAATGATTTAAAAACAGGTGACCGTACCAATTTGCTCGAATATGCCAGAAAATTGGCCGAAGAAAGATATATTGAGGGTTTTATAAAAGAAGAATTAATGGAGGCAGTACGTTGTACGGGTGAATCTATTGTTGAAATTTTATCAAGTTTACCAGAACTAAATGATGTAAAACAAAAAATCTACGATGAAATTATGGTAAGTATTCAAATGGTTATAGACAAAATAGAAGATACTTATGATAGTCTAATTAAATTTCAATTTGATAAAAGAAGTTTGAAAGACAAAGATAACGCGTTTAATAATGATATTACACTTCTACATCAGCATGAAATAATATAGCAATTTCTGGAATAAAAATTATAACGACCACTTGAAGAGTATATTCAGTTGGTTTATTATTTAATACGAGATAGATAAAGTAACTGTGCCATGTACATCAAAGCATGTATCATTTACTAAGGTTTATACATATTCTGAAAAGGAGATCATGACATGACGAAATCCTTAATTTTTCTAAATTGGGTATCAATTTTCTATTTATTGATTTGTTCATTTATAGGAGGATTAGAATTGGGAGGAATTGTGGGCAGCTTTTTTGTGATTGTTTCCCTGGGAGTAATTATCCGATTTCTTAATTTTAATCATGGCCACCCACTTTATTATTGAGATCTAATATTTTATCATTTCTGAATCAATCTGATCGGCCCAGGCCAGAATGCCACCTTCAAGATTTTTTACATTTTTAAATCCCGCCTCTCGTAAATATTTAACTGCCTGAGCGCTGCGAATACCAGAACGGCAGAGCACCACAATTTCCTCATCACGATTTAATGTATGAAGACTTACCTCCAGGTTTGATAAGGGAATCAGATCTGATTGCGGTAATCTCGCGATAGCATATTCTTGTGGTTGACGCACATCCACAATGCGAATCTTTTCTCCTTTATCCAGAGCATTTTTTAGTTGGTTAGGGTGAATATTCCACTCCTCCTCCAGAATATCATGGGAATCAGGACCTAAACCGCAAAATGCATCATAATCGATGAGCTCAGTGATAGAGGGGTTGTCACCACAAATCGGGCAATTTGGATCCTTGTTAAGTTTCAACTCCCGAAATTTCATGCGCATGGCATCGAAGGTTAATAATCTCCCGACCAGGCTATCACCCTGGCCCAGGGCCAGCTTTATCGCTTCGGTTGCCTGGATCATGCCTATTATACCAGGTAAAATTCCCAAAACGCCTCCCTCAGCACAACTTGGAACCATACCTGGAGGTGGCGGCTCTGGATAAAGACACCGATAACAGGGCCCATTTTTTGCATCAAAAACAGAAACCTGACCATCAAAGCGAAAAATACTGCCATGTACATTTGGAATTCCCAAAAGAACACTGACATCATTGGCAAGATAGCGGGTAGCAAAATTATCCGTGCCATCAATAATCATATCGTAGGGGGAAGCCAATTCCATTGCATTATCAGAAGTAAAAAAGGTTTCATAGGTATCAATCCTGATATGTGGATTAATGCCACTAAGACGATCTTTTGCACTCTGTATCTTTGACTGTCCAACCTGATCTTCAGAATAGATGATCTGACGCTGCAGGTTGGTTTGATCAACGACATCGGAATCAACCAATCCCAATCTGCCCATTCCTGCGGCAGCCAGATATAAAGACAAAGGTGAACCAAGACCGCCCAGACCTACGATTAATGCCGATGAATTCTTTAATTTTTTCTGACCCTCAATGCCTACCTCTGGCATTAAAATATGGCGACTGTAGCGACTGATTTCCTCGGAAGATAAATCAACTTCCTTTGTATCAGCTATATCAAAATTTCCTCCGGCTACAGATGGAATAATTGAGACGATATCGCCTTCCTTTATTGAAGTTTGTTTCTGTTGCTGGCTGCGAATATCATCTTCATTAATATAAATATTAACAAAATTCCGCAATCTGCCATCTTCACTAAAAAGATGTTTTTTAAGCAGCGGATATTGTGTTGTTAAATCTTCTAATACCTCTGCGACAGTCTTACCGGCAGATTCAATAGCATCATTATTATCTGTATACTGGCGCAAGGCGCTGGGTATGATTATTTGGGTCTTCATGATTTATGGCTCCATGTTTTTATCCACTAATGATTCATTCTTTTTGCTACTACCAAGTCTAAATTCCAACTATTTTGTAGTGATCTTCAGATCTCAACCGGAGCTGTATTAATAGCTAGCTCCTCCTGTAAAAATTCCGATCGATCTTCTTTTATCTGCCATGATGTTGCTTCTTTAGCTTTCCCTTTTTTTACAGATACAATGAGATAAGAATATACCGGCCAACTATAATCCAGGTCATATTGGGATGGTCTTGCCTCTGCATCCGGGTGTGAATGATAAAATCCAATAATATCAAGTCCTTCTATTCTGGCAAGACGTTCTGCCTTCAAAAATTCCTGGGGTGTAATCAGGTAGCGGTTATGTTTGTTTTCACTAGCACGAGAATTCTGAACTGGCTGAATTTTCAAGATAGTCTTAGTCTCCTCAGAGGATTTACCAAACAAAAATCCACAGCACTCATAAGGATAATCTTTTACACCATGATTTTTAATACCTTTCAGGTCAACGCGATTAATTTTAATTTTCATGATATGAATCCTTCCAGAATGGTTGGTTCATGTATTTAAAAGCACCATCAGCAAAGATAATGATAATTTGACCAGAGGGAAGACCCTCTGCAATTTTGAGTGCAACTGCCATAACACCTCCTGCAGAATTACCCACCAAAAGACCTTCTTCCCTAGCTAAACGATGAACCATTGTTTGAGCTTCCTCGGTAGAAATTTCAACATTTCTATCGGCAAGGTCAGAATCATAAATTCCGGGTATAAGAGCTGTTTCCATATGTTTCATTCCTTCCATACCATGGAGTGGTGAATCGGGCTGTACTGATATTAATTTTATATCAGGGTCATATTTTTTTAACCAGCGTCCTGTACCGACAAAAGTACCACTGGATCCTAGTCCGGCAACAAAATGAGTAATCGCGCCCGGGTCTGATAAGTTATTTCCGGTCCAGTGCCCTCATAATGAGCCTGCCAGTTTTTGGGATTATTGTATTGATCCACATAAAAGAATTTATCAGGTTTTTCGGCAACTATTTCCCTGGCCTTTGCTATGGCGCCATCGGTGCCACTAAAAGGATCTGTATAAATCAATTTTGCACCATAAGAAACCATCATTTGTTTGTGAAGATCACCAGCATTTTCCGGAATGCAAAGTGTAACACGGTACCCCAAAGAAGCGCCAATCATGGCCAGAGCTATGCCTGTATTACCTGAACTGGCATCAAGTATTGTTTTGGATGGATTTAGTTTACCCGTTTGAATTCCATCTCTAATCATATTCAAGGCCGCACGATCCTTTATTGAACCACCAGGGTTGAACCACTCTGCTTTGGCAAAAATCTTCACAGGTCTGACAGATCCGGAGATATTCATTAATTCAATAAGAGGTGTATTGCCGATATGATCGGTCAAATGATAATGCTTTAAATTGGGATGATGAGACTTTATTATATTTTTCTTAGTATTGATAGTTTTCATTTTTCGATCCTTTTAAATATTAAAAAAAACCCACAGTCAAAATCGGCTGTGGGTTTAGATAATACAATCCTGTTGTCAGGTTATTATGACCCACTTATAAACTTGGTACAACAACAATTCATATTTAAAATTTTCTTTTTCATTTTTTATATCCTTCGAAACCTTAAAAACCCCTTACATGCGGCGACATCTGGTTAACAAGATGAAATTCATTATTACTTTCAGTCTATTTGAAAGACTCGTAAAATTTATCGAATAAGATAGATTCTGACTGTTTACGTCTGTTTAAGTATTATAACTGATTACGATATATAATATTCCTTGGTTACATATTATTATTAGAAAGTGTAAGCAAGATTGCATATTTGTTTTTGGTAATAATCGTGGACCAGGGAAAGGAGATGAATCTATAACCCTTTTTAGTTATAATGATAATTAACTTATAGCAGATCATATAAAGTTCTTGAAAATTGATCCGAATCATATCTATATGGTGAAAACAAATGAAAGTTTGAGAAATATTTCATTAGAGGAGGATAAGTCAATGCAGAAGTGTGAACTACTGGAAAAATGCGGTTACTTTGAAAAATACCAAAGCTCCAGAGAGACCCTGTGCCAGGGTTGGATCCGTCAATATTGTGAGGGCCCAATGATGGATGATTGTAAGAGAAAACAATATCGGAAGGAACATGGAGCGCCACCTCCCGTTGACATGATGCCCAGTGGTCATATGACACCTGAGTCTATCCGTATACAGGCAGCCAGTTAAGCCGTGCATGCATCAGGGCTTTTACCAACCAGTTAAAAGCCCTCTTTGTTCGCAGTCCTGTAAAGAGTGCTTGAAATAATCTTGTCTTGTGTACAACTGTCAAGGCAATGGTATGACCCCACAATCCGGATTGTATACCGGCAAAATAAAAATCTTCTACGGAAATTTATTCTGCCAATTAGGGACTGGTAAGGGACATCCTCAAATATGAATCCTGATCCACTTATCAATAATACTAAATACTTTATCTTTGTCTATATCATTATGAGGCTCATGAAATCCGCCATCAAGCAGATGAAACTCTTTATCTTTAACGGAGAGTGCTTTATAAAAATCAACACTACCACCAGAAGGTACAATACGATCATCTTTTCCATGATATAGTAACAGGGGCAGGTCAAAATCCTTCGCTTTTGATAAGGTGGAAACCCGACAGCGTTCAAACTCTGTACCCAACCGGGCAGATGCCAACCCGTGCACAAGAGGATCATCCTTATAGGCCTGAACCACATCAGGATCACGGGATATTGCTTCTATATCCAATTTTGTTTCAATGGTTAAACCGGGCCAGATTTTAGACATGATTCTGCTTATTAACAAAAGAATAGCAGGAACACCTGGTTTAGCTGAAAGCCGGGCTAGAGACAATGACTGCTCTGATATCTCCAGGATGATGCAAAGAATAATCAAGGGTTATAAGACCCCCAAGGCTATGCCCCATAATAAATACGGGTTGTCCTACACACTCTTTTTGAACAGTATTTATATAGGTGTGAATATCATCTCTGAATTCTGACCAGGCCATCACATGACCTTTTTTCCCTTCTGATTTTCCGTGTCCCCGATGATCGATTCCATAAATGGTATAACCAAGAGGAACAAAGTGGTTAACCACATTCATATATCGTCCACTATGTTCTCCAATGCCATGTACCAATGCTATAATAGCACGACTTTCAGAATCGGGTGCCCAACTCTGATAATAGATGTCCAAATCTCCCGATCCTTTGAATGATGCTTCATGATGCTTCATAATAAACCCTAACCTTTTATGTATAGAATAATATAGAAAATATTTTAACAGGATGACAGGATTTACTAAGCTCTAATTACTAAATACTGTGTCCTTAACACTTGGTGTTGGTCGTTTTATATTCTTTGCCTGGTAATTAAATATTTAAGTGGATTATTGAATATCTCCTCCTAATTTTCTATGTTCATAGTAAAGCATTCTAACCTTGGTGGAGAAATTATTGAATTCCAGAGAACGGTTGTTAGCAGCTTTAAATCATCAGGAACCGGATCGTATACCCATAGATTTGGCGTCCACACAAGTTACCGCTATATCCCGAATTGCCTATAAAAATCTGCGCGCCTATCTAGGTTTGCCGGGAATGGAACCGGAGATACCAGACCGGATACAACAGATTTGTATTCCTGATAATGATATTTTAAATAAATTTGGGATTGATGTCCGCGGATTGTGGCCATTGATGAATGCCAATGATTTTACCGATGAGGATGATGGTCAATACCTGCACCATATAGATGAATGGGGTTTAGGGTATCGTTTGAGTAAAAAAGAAGGCATATGGTATGATCTATATTTAAGCCCCATGATAGATAAAACACTGTCAAGGACCTATCTTGATGAATTCTCCTGGCCGGAGGGGGGAGCGAGGCGTCGGATTGCCGGATTGAGGGATCAGGCGATTGAATACCGTAAAAATGGATACCCTGTTTTTTTAAAAAGTATCTGTGCCGGTTTGTTGGAAATGGCAATTCGTTTACGAGGTATGGAGAATAGTCTGATGGATCTTCTTTTGGATAAAGAAAATGCCGGTCTATTACTCGATAAAATATTAAAAGTGAAGATGGACTTTTGGGAGATGGCGTTAGCTGAGTTAGGAGATGTGGTCGATGTTATTGCAGAAGCAGATGATTTTGGAACCCAAACATCTCAACTTATATCAGGTGATACATTCAGAGAGATTATAAAACCAAGACAAGTTGAACTCATTTCGTTGATGAAGTCAAAAGCGCCGAAAGCCAAGATATTTTTCCATTCTTGCGGCAATATCCGCCCCATATTACCCGATTTTATTGAAATGGGAATTGATATCATTAATCCTGTTCATATAAGGGCCGAAGGAATGGAGCCCGGAGAACTTAAAAAGGACTTTGGTAACGATATTGTTTTCTGGGGAGGAGGGGTTGATACACAGGACACGTTACCCAATGGTACACCTCAGTCCGTGCAAGATGAGGTTAAAAAAAATATTGAATTGCTTGCGCCAGGAGGTGGATTTATTTTTAATACAATCCACAATATTCAAGCCGATATACCACCGGAAAATATAGTGTCAATGTATGAGACTGTATTAAAGTATGGAAAATATTAATGGTCAATTATCAAGAATCAGATACCAATTGACTAGAAACTTGTGACAATTAGATCTAAATTTTAGCATGGTTAAAAAAAAGATACCGGATCAAAAAAACAGCAACTACCAGTGGTTGGTATTAAGTCTCTTATTTGCAGGAACTACGATCAACTATGTTGATCGTATCGTTTTGTCCGTTCTCCTTCCTGTGATTGAAAAAGAAATAGCCATTAGTCCGGTCCTCTATGGGTTAATTCTGGGTTCCTTTCAATTTACCTATACAATCGGATTGCTCGGTTTCGGATATGTTATCGATAAATTAGGAACAAAACTTGGCTATCTTCTATCTATCATTGCCTGGTCGATATCCAGCGCTTTTCATGGATTTTGTTCCTCCGGATTTTGTCTTGCTGCCTGGCGGGCTATATTTGGATTATCTGCATCCGGTAATTTCCCGGCTGCGATAAAATCTGTTTCAGAATGGTTTAAAGTGGAAAAAAGGTCATTTGCCACGGCTCTTTTCAATAGTGGTGCCAGTATTTCATCAATCATCGGTGCACCTCTCATCATTATTGTTGTGACAACCTTTGACTGGCGTCTTACTTTTGTAGTCTTTGGAGCCAGTGGAATAATTTTGGCCGTACTTTGGCAAATATTTTACCGGAAACCACCTACAAAAGAAATCCCCTCCAAGGTGTCTAAAATTGAATGGTCCCAACTGATAAAACAAAAACAAACTATTGGAATCATGATTGGCAAATTTCTAACAGATCCAGTATGGTGGTTTTTTTTATATTGGATGCCTACCTATTTAAACACGCAACGCGGATTTGACTTAAAAGGTATTGCTCTTGCCATACCATTAATCTACATCATTGCCACCTTAATGGGATTTGTTGGTGGATGGATACCCGGATATTTAATGAGGCATGGCTGGTCGGTGGAAAAATCGCGGAAAACAACCATGATGTTTAGTGCATTAATTCTTCCTTTTACTGTTTATGCGGTATTTGCAGATGATCCCTGGTTAACCATCATTTTGGTTGGGGTTGCCTGTGGGGCTCACAACAGCTGGTCTGCTAATATTTTTACTATGTGCAGTGATTGTTTTAAATCGGAATCTGTTGGATCTGTAACCGGCATTGCGGGTTTCGCAGGCGGATTTGGGGGGGTCTTACTTTCCGCATTAATTCCCGGTTTTGTGGTGCAATATTTTGGTTATATACCGGTTTTTATCCTGATGGGTGTTTTACATCCCCTGGCTTATATATTTATTCGACACTTTGTGATTTACGAGAAGTAAGGAAGTGTTTTTAACTCTCCGTCTTTGTGCCTCTGCGAGAGAAATATAAATGCTCAAATTTATTATAAAAGGAGATAGATTATGAATCCAATGAAGAGAAGATCATTTGTCAAAAAAGCAGCATTGGCAACAGCAGCAACTCCCTTATTATGGGGTACATCAAAGTCCTGGGCCGGCGCAAACGATAGGGTTAATATTGCCGTAATTGGAATTCGTGGCCAGGGAAAAAGTCATATAAGCGCCTATCAAAATCTGGATAATGTTAGTGTTATGGCCCTTTGTGATGTAGATGAAAATTTATTCCCGGAGCGTGTTCAGAAATACTATATCGATAAGGGATTACCCAAGCCCAAGGAATATCATGACATTCGAAAATTGTTGGAAGACAAAGATATAGATGCGGTTTCAATTGTTACTCCTAATCACTGGCATACCTTGGCATCCATTTGGTCCGTTCAGGCAGGCAAACATGTTTCTGTTGAAAAACCGAGCTGTCATAATTTCTGGGAAGGACAGCAATTGGTCAAAGCGGCCAAAAAATATGGGAAATTAATTCAGGATGGCGCGGAACAACGTAGTAATCCCTGTGCACAAACTATGGCTGATTTCCTGCACACGGGAAAATTAGGAGAAGTATATCTGGCAAAAGGTCTTTGCTATAAATGGCGAGATACAATTGGTAAAACACCGGATGAGCCCGTTCCTTCTGGCGTTCATTATGATCTCTGGACGGGACCAGCACCAAAGAGACCATTTTCCCAAAACCGTTTTCATTATAAATGGCATTGGAACTGGGATTATGGAAATGGTGATATGGGTAATCAGGGCGTCCATGAATTTGATATCGCCCGCTGGGGGCTTGGTGTAAAACTCCCCACAAAAGTAAGTGCAATTGGTGGCCACTTTATGTTTGATGATGATCAGAATACGCCAAATGTCCTGATGGCACAATTGGAATTCCCAAATAAAAAAGGTGGTGGCGAAAAAAAGAAAATTATGCAGTTTGAGGTCCGGCATTGGATTTGTAATAATGAGGGTGATTTAAGCAAAGGATTCAATGTAAAAGATGAAGGCGGTTATATGACCAGTAATGTAAATGTTATTGGAAATTTATTTTATGGATCCGAAGGCTATATGACAAAAACGGTGAACGAATGGAAAACCTATATGGGTAAACATCGAGAGCCCGGTCAAACGGGTAGTGGTACCAGTAACCATTATCAAAATTATATAGACGCTATCCGTGCAGATGATAAAAGTATCTTAACCGCGCCAATAGAAGAAGGATTTTATACCTGTGCTAATATTCATCTGGCCAATATTGCATACAGGGTAGGCAGAACAATTAATTTTGATCCGGTTAAGCAGGTTATCATCGGTGATGAAGAAGCCAGTCGCCTCCTTACACGTGAATATCGTGAGCCGTTTGTTGTACCAGAGATCAAAATATAGATATATTTGATTCAAGATATAGTTTTAGACAGGATCTCCGCTCTTCAGTTAAAAATATTATTTTTAATGAAGAGGGGAGATCCTGTCCAAAGTACTCCTTCTCCCAAAGGGGGACTCCTTTGGAGGGAGAAATAAACCTGTCCTGACGACAGGTCAGGATTCAGGGTGACGTTGTTGTCATTCTCCCGATCAGAGATCGGGAATTCGGAATCTCTATATAAAAACCGTTTAAATAAAGTCCTGTAGATCCTGTTATCCTGTCAAATAAATCAACTCTATTGGGAGTAGATGATACTATTTACAACTAAGTAATACTTTCGGTAGGCTATATTTCCTTATCTAAGCAATATCATTTTCCTGGTTAGAATACGATTGCCCGATCTCAATTGATAGTAATAAATTCCGCTTGCATAACCACTGGCATTCCATTGGACATAATATTTTCCAGCTGGTTGTCTCTGTGAAACGAGCGTCTCAACCTTTTGTCCAAGCACATTAAAAATACGTAATTCTACATCACTGATTACGGGCAATTGATAATCTGATAATTGTAGTTGGGATTAAATGGATTTGGATAAGCAGGGAATAGATTGTATTGTTCTGGTAAATCCATGGTCGATCTTCTGTCTAGATTCTAGAGCCACGCCTAGGGTGTCAATCCAATCCCGGATTAGTTTTGTACCACTCTGGTCGATAAGAGATGTTGCCAATGGGGGCATGCGATGTTCACCCAGATCCAGCATTCTAAGGAAAATGATCGAACTATCAGCAGCACCGTGTTTAATTCTTACTGCCCCTTGCTAATGCCAAGATCATCGATTTCCGCAGGCATATCAATAAGATGGGCAGCTTCCAAGGGAATGTTAAAACGAAGATCCATATTGGTTCGTCCGCTACTTTTGGGTTGATGACAATTTGAACAATTGGCGTCAAGATAAGATCGCGCTCTTACTTCAAGACTCTTTGAGTTATCATAGGGATCAGGCATTTTGGGGAAATCTGTATAATCTTCTCCAATGTTTTTAGAAAAAAGACGGATATTATTATAACTACGCAGCTGATTGTCCCACACGGAATCAGATCCACTCATATATAAATGCTGTTTGTTCAATTGTGCCGTCCGAGGACCCAAAATAAATCCCGAGGCGGCTGTGTGACAGGCTTTACAATCTGCGCGACTTGGATAATAGTAATTTTGTGTATAGGAGCTGTCTCCTTCTTTAATAATAAATTCCCGGAGGTAACTACCCTCAAGTAACGTGGCGTCTGTTTGTTGTCATTCCAGAGATAACTAAAACCATCCCACTGTTCCTTATTGGCATGTCTTACCAAAAACCGTGTTTCGATGATTGTTGTGCTTTCCGGATTTCCACGCTCAGTTTCAAGAAAAAAGTTTTTGACTACCACGGCATTTGGTGGAAACTTCCAGTTTCCTTCTTGTGAGAATTCAACTTTTGTGGTATCCGGAAGTGCAAGAATTCTGGTTTTTAATGCATTGTCGGACCAAAGTTGGGCATTAACGGTATAGGGAATTAGTCCATCGGCCAAGGTTAATGTTTCAATATTCTTAAATAATCCGGATTCGGCAATAGTTTGAGGAACAGTACTTGTCGGTGGGGTCCCCTCCTTTTCGATAAAACGGTAAATCGAACCAGAGTAGCCGACTACATAAACTTCTCCTGCTTCATCTTCCCCAAAACTGGAAATAGCCATTGGGCTTTCTGCTATAATTTTGTTCTCAATTACTTTACTATCTTCGTACCGCAGGCCCCAGATGGTTCCTAAAGCATAATCACCATAGATATATATACCATCTAGCTCTAGATTGATTTGAGCCCCGATAGACAAATCCACCGGTTATGGATCGGCCGGCATCATGATCATATTCGACGATTGGTAAAACCAATCCACTGGTATCACATCCACTCGCAGGTGAAAAACAATGAAATCCCTCCATGACATTCCAGCCATAATTTTTTCCACCTTCAATAATATCCACTTCTTCCCAAAGATACTGCCCGACATCTCCTGCCCATAGTTGACCTGTAAGACGGTCAAAACTAAATCGCCAGGGATTACGCAAACCCCAGGCCCAAATCTCCTCCCGCCATTGATTCACGTTTCCCAAAAAGGGATTATCTGCTGGAATGGTATAAGGTACGTCTGCGCTGTAATGATCAATATCAATTCGCAACATTGACCCATGAAGTGTCATCCGGTTTTGACCGTTTCCGAGCGGATCCTCTCCACTTCCGCCGTCACCAAGACCAATATACAAATACCCATCCGGGCCAAAAGCAATTTGTCCCCCGTTGTGATTTGAATAAGGTTGAGCAAGTTCTAATATGATTCGCTCAGAATTTGGATCAGCCTGATCAATATCTTCAGATACTGAAAATTCAGAGATTCGGGTGTTTAGATTTCCAAAATTGTAATAGACATAGAACTTGTTGCTGTCAGGGAAGAGTGGATGAAAAGCCATGCTGAGAAGGCCTGACTCGCTCTTTGTAGCATTTACATTAGATGCGATATTTAAAAATACTTTTGAAGAAGAGATATCAACCTGGTTATTAAAAACTTTGATTATCCCGGATTTTTCTACAACAAATATACGGTCAGTTCCATCGGCGGCGTTGGTAAGATGAACAGGACTATTAAAAGATAGAGACTGTATACTCTTTCTAACGCCATCTCGGCTAATGTATCTCCTACTGTAGAAATAATAAATGAGGTGTTTGGTATTCTTTCTTTAAGCCCATAGGGTTGAGACATCCCAACAGTGACAAAAATCATTATCACAAAGGTTATAGAATAATTTGATAGTCTTCATTGCATCCTCTAAGGTTGAGTTATGTAATTATATGAATTTTTTTAGGTAAAAACCATGACAATGAACACAATTGCAGACCAAGCTGATTTCGTATCTTTTACACTCGGTACCTATCAGTTTTTTTCGTTGCTTGAAAGATTTAACGAGATCTAAAAAATGGAACTCTTGAGAAAATCCATCCAAGCTCAGGAAAAATGCAGAATATTCAGATCTATGAGGCGATCTCCAAGATTTAGTAATGAAATCGATATTATTTTTAAGTATAATTGGGTCAGGAATTAAACAGGTTGCATAAATTTTTATCCTAAATAAAAGCGTATTTCCGGAGAGTGAATGGCAAAGGTAGTTTACAGTTTACTATTTATAATAATTGTTCATGGGTCATATGCTCAAGTGCCTCTTGAAAACAGCTTCAAGAATATACTTGCCAGTAAGAAATCATATCTTCTTGAAAAGGTAGCATTGGCTGAGGCTGGGGCAACCAAGAATCAAATGGCCTATGATGTGTTATACTATTCTCTGGAATTGAACCTAGATCCGACAAAAAAAAATCTTACCGGGAGTGTAAGTATATGGTTACAGATTGTTGAGGGAAGGCTCGATTCAATCGAGTTAAATCTTTGGTCAGGTATGTCTGTTACGGATGTTGGATTTTCAGGTAGAAGATCTTCTCATAATAATGACATTCTTACAGTAGGATTGGATCGTAGTTATGTCAATGGAGAAAAAGTTTTAATTCAGATTAATTATGAGGGGGAGCCACAAAACTCACCCTACAATTCATTTGATTTTGGTGAGAAAAGTGGACAACCGATGATATGGACGCTGAGCCAGCCCTTTGGCGCACGGGCCTGGTGGCCATGTAAAGACGTGCCCTCGGATAAAGCGGATTCTATCGATGTAAAGGTTACGGTTCCAAATGGGCTAATTGTTGTCTCAAACGGATTGTTAAAAGAGAAAGTGTCGGCGGGAGGGTATACAACCTTCTGGTGGCACGAAACCTATCCCATCGTAACCTATTTGGTCTCCCTCGCTATCCATCCCTATAAGGTCTCCTATGATGATTATTTATACAACGGTACAAGGGATACAATGAAAATTCATTTTTATATGTTTGAAGAAAATGAGGCAAATTTAAAATCACTAAACGGAAAAACGAAGGAGATGATTGCACACTTTGCAAATTTGTTTGGAGAATATCCTTTTATCGCAGAAAAGTATGGACATGCTGATTTTTTAGGGGGAGGTGCTATGGAACATCAAACCTGCTCCAGTTTTGGTTTTTGGAATGAATGGGTCGTTGCCCATGAACTGGCTCATCAATGGTGGGGTAATATGATTACCTGTGAGAGTTTTCATCATATTTGGCTCAATGAGGGGTTTGCATCATATTGTGAATCCCTTTGGTATGAATATTTGAATGGACCAGGTACGGCCAGTGAATATCAGATGTCAGCAAACTATTATCTTGGTCCGGGAACTGTTTATGTTGAATCTCCTGAAACAGAAAATATTTTTGATGTGGGATTAAGTTATAAAAAAGGATCCTGGATCCTTCATATGCTGCGGAATGTTATCGGGGAGGAGGTCTTTTTCAAAGCCATAAAAACGTATTATAATTCTCACCTTCAATATGGGACGGCCACAACTGAAGATTTTGAATCCGTCTGTGAAGATGTATCTGGGGTGAATCTGGATAAATTTTTTCATCAATGGGTCTATGAAGAAGGATTTCCAATATATTCAGTGTCATGGGAATCAACCAAGAGCAAGGATCAGTACAGTCTTGTTTTACATTTGGATCAAAAACAGACCGATTATATTTTTTGGGTGCCTTTAGATATTACAGTAACCACTGCTGATGGCGAAACAACTCTGGTCGTGATTGATAGCCTTGCTTCACAGGAGTTTAATTTTTCTCTTCGATCAGAGCCTCTAAAACTGGAAATCGACCGGGAGAACTGGGTGCTGAAAACAGTCTATGAAAAAATCACCAATCCATCGTTTGATAAAGGTATTTTGGTTGTAAATGGTGTTAATTTCGATATTTATGGGTCAGAAATCAGAGAGGCTTATGAAAACAAGACTTTTTGGGGTGAAAATGCTATTTCATTTTGGGATTGTTTTGAACCTCCAGTGGATGGCTATCCGCAAATTCTCCCTGAGCCGGAAGGACATGGTCCGATTCCTGTTGAGGTGCTTGGAAAATATTCTACAGTCGTTTGGGTCGGTAATAATTATCAGGGAGATTTAACTTCCTGGCAAAAAACATCTATTTTGTCTTACCTGGAATCCGGCGGAAATCTTCTCCTTATGACCAGATTGGGACAAGATTTTATTAATGATCCGCTCAAGACTTATCTTGGAATTGATTGGGTAGAGCAGACAATGAATACAATTAATAGCTGTCAGTCCGCATTTAATGGATTGGGTTCGATGTCTCTGACAGGATCTCAATCACTCAATGCTCTATTTGATAAAAACTTAATGACTCCAGAAAGCCAGTTACTCTTCAAGGAGACTACAAGTTTTCAAATAGAGCGAGGACTGGGGGTGTGGAAAGACCCGACTGAAGGAGGAACCCACAGAGAAGATGGAGGTCAATTCGTATTTATAAGTGGTCGGCCTTACCGCTATAACACTATGCAGCTACGTGCAAATGTTGAATATATTTTGGGGACGTTTTTCGCTGAAGAAAAAATTACCATTAGCGATGACGTCTTATTTAATAATATCCCAAAGCAATTTTCTCTCGCTCAAAATTATCCCAATCCATTCAATCCTTCTACAATGATCAGTTACCAATTACCAATTACCAGTTACGTGGAAGTCGCCATCTATAATTTATTGGGCGAACGGATCTCTACGCTTGTGTCGGAAAAACAACAGTCCGGAGAATACCAGGTGCAGTGGAATGCGGGTGCTTTTTCAAGCGGAATTTATTATTATAAACTCAGGGCGGGGGCCTTTCAGCAAGTTCGGAAGATGATCTTCGTGAAATAGTATCGTATGATACTATAAAACCATAGAAAAAATAATAGAACGCTGATTTCGCTGATCAAACGGATTTGCGCGGATACATAAAATTAATTAAAAATCCGCGATCATCAGCTCAATCCGTGTTTATCCGCGTGCTATTCAATAGAACTTGGGGAGAGTGTATTCGATTGATATAGGAAATAACTGGGCAGAATTTGAGCATGACGCCATCCCCTGGATGGGATGGTAAGACCAGATCGTCTCAAAGCAGCGATATCCCGTTTAATAGTAACGACACTGGTGGTAAGAATGAAGGCAATATCTTCATAGGATAGGAGAGCACCTTGTTCAATCGCTTCCCTGGTAATACGCAATAGGCGGTGATGCCTGAGACCAGTAAGACCTTCTTTCTTATAAACATCCAGGTCTTCATCAACATCGTGCACGGTGAGACGTACGGAAGTCTTTCTTACATAATGTAACAGGTTTGCCCGCTCGTTCACGATCATCAACGGCCAGATACTGCATCTGTCCTGAAGAAAGACTAATGTCCGCATGTTCTAAGAAATAATTTTTGATTTGACTGAAATAGGCTTCCGCAAGAATCCGAGTCAGATTAAAATCATGAGAAATATTATTGACAATCGCATTCTTGACTGATTTTGAATGCAGTCTTTTCGAAAGATTAGAATCCATGATGATACCTCCAGTAAATAATTATAAAAAGCATAAAAATTTGCTTAGTATCATATGATACAAACTATAAATAAGGAAATATTTGATCCCGGTTATGTCGGGATTATCCTGTCTAAAATATAATTTTATCACGTATTGTTCATACAATTTCCCTCCTTAAAATAACTCCTAATATTGTATTGCTAAAACTTCCTCTATAAATTCTGATTTAATCATTACTTTTCTCGAAAGATCAGAACAAGAATGTAGGGATAGTCAAAAATGAAGGGGTAAATACTATGAAATTCAAACTCGTTGCGATTTATTTGAGTGCCATGATGATATTCATGATAGCGTGTGAGAATAATCAGCAAAAAGGGGACGATATGTCAAAGAAAATTGCGCAATTTGCACCAACTATAATTAAATATGATGAATCGATCCTTAATGACCGTCAAAAGGAGGTCGTTGAAAATCTATATTATGCTAGTAAGATAATGGATGAACTATTTTTCGAACAAGTATATTCTAAAAATGACAAAATAAAATCTCAACTTCTTAATGATGATTCTGAAGAATCTCAGAAGAATCTAGAATATTTTGAGATCATGTATGGACCATTTGATCGTTTGGAGCATAATGAACCTTTTATGGGGAATGAAAAAAAGCCGTTAGGGGCCAATTTTTATCCCGAGGATATAACCAAACAAGAATTTGAAATGTGGCTTAAGAATCATCCGGAAGATGAAGAGGCATTTACATCTGAGTTTACGATGATAAGAAGAGAGGGCAAGCAATTAGTTGCAATTCCCTATTCGGAATTCTATAAGGAAAAACTTGAGAAAGCCATGGGCTATTTGAAGAAAGCTGCAAAATTTGCTGATAATCCTTCTTTGAAAAAATATTTATTAACCCGAGCTGCTGCATTTAAATCAAATGATTATTATGAAAGTGATATGGCCTGGATGGATTTAAAAGATCATACCATTGAGATTGTCATTGGTCCCTATGAAGTCTATGAAGATGAAATGTTTAATTATAAAGCAGCATTTGAAAGCTTTTTAACAATTGTGGATCCTGAAGAGAGTAAAAGACTTGCAATTTTTGCAAATTATCTTGTTGATATCGAGAAGCATCTTCCTATTCCGGACGCATATAAAAATTTTGATCGTGGTTCAGAATCTCCAATTGTGGTTGTTCAAGAAATCTTTGCCGGTGGGGACAATAAAGCAGGTGTTCAGACGTTAGCATTTAATCTACCAAATGATGAGCGTGTACGAGAAGCCAAGGGTTCAAAAAAGGTTATGCTAAAAAATCTTCATGAGGCCAAATTTGAAAAATTACTGAACCCAATTGCGAAAATTGTGTTAGCTGAGGATCAATTGCAGAATGTAACATTTAATTCCTTTTTTAAGCATACTCTAATGCATGAAATGTCGCATGGTGTGGGTCCGGGCAATATAACAATTAATGGACGAGAAACGGATGTAAAAAAAGAACTAAAAGAAACATACTCCAGTTTGGAAGAATGCAAGGCTGATGTTCTGGGTATGTATAACAATATCTTTATGATAGAAAAAGGTGTTTTCCCAAAATCATTTGAAAATGAAACTTATGTTACATTTTTAGCTGGGATATTTCGTACAATCCGTTTTGGTATTTCAGAGGCCCATGGTGCAGGATCAGCGATTATTTATAATTATTTATTAGAACAGGATGCGTATCAATATAATGCGACCAACCGCCGTGTTCGGGTAAATTCTGAGAAGATATATAATGCTTTAGAAGAACTGGCCACAAAAATACTAACCATACAGGCTGAGGGGGATTATGAAGGTGCGAAAGCGTTAATTGCCAACTATGCGATTCTATCGCCATCTATGGAAGCACTTCGTCTGAAATTGAGTGACTTACCGGTGGATATAAAACCAGTTTTTCAAATTGAAAAATCTTTTGAGGATATAAAATAATGGCTGAATCTGATAGAAAAATGCCTACAAGAAAAGTTACAGCGGGAAGTTTAGGCGGCGCAATAACAACTCTGTTAGTTTGGGTGTTAAATACATTTGTGTTTTCGGTTGAGCATCAAATCACCGGAGAGATAGCAGCAGCATTCACCACCATCATCAGTTTTATTGTAGGTTATTTTGTACCACCAGGTCAGGGAGATGTTCTTGTGAAAAGTACTTCCTAAATGATACAGTAAAAAGATAAATGAATAAAATTTGCGGGCGGGACAGGGATCGAACCTATCTTCTCCTGCTCGCAATGCAGGCGCTCTCCGTAAATGAGCTACTCGCCCAATATTAGTTTCTAATGATTAATCTTCGGCCTAACTTTTATTAATATTATGTTTTTAAAAAATAATTTAATGCGAAGACGAAGAAGTATTAGATCAAATTTTAATAACAAGAGACGTTTTTTCATTTAACAATACCTTCCTTTGTTACTAATTTGAAAAATGATAGTAATTCAGTTTGTGATTGCTGATACAAAATTTGTGTTTTTTTTCAGAACTCATGAGATTATAGTGCCAGGTGTATTAGTTTTTGACTTAAGGGAATAAGTTTTTGAGAGAGATATCTTCAGATTTTCTTCGTGTTTCATGAGATTTTGTTAAATTTTTATCGTATAATATTCATACACCGGTGCATCAATCAATACATTACTCTTCAACAAAAAATCCATTTAAATTAAAGAACACAAGATTCGGCATATAAGTCTGGAGATTTCGGTGACCAGAGAAGAGAAAAAAATGCTTGGCTATTTTAAAAGACTCGATGATGCTGATCAGCAGATTGTCATCGAAATTCTTCAAAAATCCCTAAGGCTAAATCGAACCATATGGTCTGGATATTGTTTTGGCCTCCTCAAACGTCTCGACGAATTGGAAAAAGTTGAGACGGCCACTATTGATATGTTCCGATAAATCTTTTAATTAATTGGAACCGGATGATTTTTAATTCACTCATTTCTGAATAAATGGGAGAATTGTTGATCATTTTATTTCCCCTATTTTTTTGATTTACCGCACATAAAATTTTTGATAGATGTTTATTTTGTTTGAAGTTATGGTTTCATTATGTATTTTAGCGCGAAGGAATCATAGCAGGTGTTTGGATTAAAAGATCTCATTTATCTTGTATTTTAAGGCATAGGTGCAATGGAAAAGCCGATTGTATTTAATTATAATGGTAAGATAGTAATTGTCCAGGTTCAGTTCCCAGAGGTCTGTCCCCATTGTTCTGAAGATGCTGTTGGCCACGCCCTGGGGTATGAATTTGATGCAAAATCCAATATTCTGGAAGTTTTGATTGAATGTCCGGCTTGTGAAAATTTCTATCATACATTTAATTCATACGATCATAGTACCCAGCGAAGTGAAATACTAAATACAAAGATATTAAATCATAAAAAAAAGTAATTTTCCCTCCAAATTAAAATGCTTTCAGTGAGATTCTGTGTAGAGAACAAAAGGATAATTTGAACAGAATGACAACTGTTAAATAAAAATGAATGATACGAATTCAATTAACAGATCTGATGTATTTTATAGATATATTCTACAACGATGAAATCAAATCCAATAGAATCTAAAGATATCAAAGACGTCCGAATATCTAAGGGTGAAATTAAAGCACCCGATTGGTTTGATAAGGGCTTCTATTGTAGCGAAACCAGAAAGAAGCTTTATTATTATTCAAAATCAATCGAGCTTAATCCTGATCATCCTGCCAGTTATTATAACCGGGGATGTGCCTATTTTGATCTCGGCGAAATGGAAAAGGCTGTAAAAGATTTTTCAAAGGCAATGTCACTAGATTCAGGTTATGCTGCTGATTTTTTTAATCGTGGTTATGCTTATTATCATCTTGGAAAATATAGCGAGGCAATAGCGGATTTTTCTAAGGCCATTGAGATAAACCCAAAAGATCTCGAATCATATTTTATCCGCGGTTTTGCTTATCTGATGGAAGTCGACAAAGACGAAGAAGCAATTGGAGACTTCAGTAAGGTTCTTGAATTGGATCCGAAAAATGTTGATGCATACAATTATCGCGGTTATGTTTATTCCTTAGATCTATTATCATCAGAAAAAGCCCTTGACGATTTCTCTACGGCAATGGAGATGGACCCAAATAGCACCAGCGCTTACCTTTATCGAAGCCGGGTGTTTCATGATATGGGGCGATTTATGGAGGCGATAATTGATCTGAACAATGTTATTGATATTGATCCCATAGATGCCGGTGCTTATAATGATCGCGGAAGGGCATATGCCAGCTTAAATCGTTTTCAAGAAGCAATTGTAGATTTTACAAATGCGATATTACTTAATCCCCGATATGCAGATGCTTATAAAAATCGCGGAATGGCCCATAAAAAATTAGACCATATAGAAGAAGCGATTGATGACTTTAATAATTATCTGCGTATGAATATTCATATCACTGGCGATTCAAAACAAGTGAGAGAGTGGATTAAGGAAATGGGCTTTATGGCTCATTATTAAGCAAAAAATATTTTCCACGAATTTCACCAATTTCCATTAAAAAAATAAAATGACTGAACATTGATATCTTAATTAGGTGTATCAATAAAAAAATTCATGCTAATTAGTATCAGTCACCGCCTGCCTGCCCGCTCATTGGCGGGATCCGGCAAAGGCGGAAAATTTGTGGATAAAGACCGATGTGTTATTGCTGAGAAATAGTTGTTCTGGCTACTCAACGCTCAACGGTCTTATTACTTTTCGGTCATGTTCTAGGAGGTAAACGTGAGTTTTAATCTGGATGTACTAAAAATTGATCCTGCTCAGGAATTGGAAAAACTATCAAAATTTATCGTTAATGAAGTAAATACTGTCTTCCGTAAAAAGGGAATTGTTGTTGGATTGAGCGGCGGAATTGATTCTGCCTGTATTGCAGCTGTCGCTGTCCACGCATTAGGTAAAGACAAAGTGGTTGGATTAATACTCCCTGAAAAAGAATCCAACCCTGTCAGTAGCGAATATGCAACTAAACACGCTCAATCTCTGGGAATTGAATTTCGTCAGATTGATGTGTCTGATACAGTTAACAGTGTGGTTCTATACAATTGGCGCGATAGTTTTATACAAAACTTGCTCCCTGAATATCAACCAGGTTATAAATATAATATTACACTACCCACAGATCTTTTGGAGAGGGCTTCATTTAGTTTTTATAATCTTCAGGTAAAAATGCCTGATGGTGAGATCAGGAAAAAACGCTTGCGGCCGGAAGAGTTTCGGACCATTACATCGTTTGCCAACATAAAAATACGATCACGTATGTTACACCTCTATGCTGAAGGCGAGAAAAGGAGTCTTTTGGTGGCTGGCACGACTAACCGGACAGAATTTATATTAGGCGATTTTTGCAAATATGGTGACGGGGGAACGGATATTGAACCACTATCCTATCTTTATAAAAATCAAATCTATCAATTATCTGATCATCTCAATGTAATCCCTGAGATTGTTAACCGGCAACCGAGTCCGGATACATTCAGTCTTCCGGTTAGCGATCAGGAATTCTTCTTCAGAATTGCATTTGACAAACTGGATCATTTGCTTTACGCCTGGGAAAACAAAGTACCCGTATTCGAGACGGCGAAAGTATTGAATTTATCGGAAGAGGCAGTTGAAAGGGCATTTAAAGATTTTACATCAAAATATGAAACTACTGCACACCTAAGGGAATTGCCCCATACATTAGAATAAAAACATTCCACACAACTGACGGACGGTTTACTTACCGCATAGATCGTGGGCACACCTTCCTAGTAAGCAACGGCCTCTTGTCATTTACAGTATTCTTACTAAGAAAAGTTAACAATTAGGATAAGTGGAATTAATATGAAAAAATTTTACTTATATAATGCAATATATACTTATTTTTTCTCTGAGTTCACTGTGGCCCAAAAAAATCCACTCTCCCATAAATGAAACGATGAACGAATTTCTGGTAAAGATTTCTCTGATTGTTATAGTCATGATGCAGCCGGTTAACGGGCAACTGAGTGATTATTTGAAGAGTTATGTAACCGACGAACAAGCCCCTGGGGCTAGAGCAGCAATGGGTATTTTTGCTGCCGGATATGGTAAGGCCTTAGCAGAATCCACCTTTGATTTTCCTATGAATACCTGGCAGAACCGACTCACATCTGTCGGTATAGCTGCACTTAGCTACCAAATTATGTCCTATGACACAAAAAGTGGTTTGCAGTTGGATCCGTTTAATTTTAATAAGGAGTGGAAGGGCTATTGGGAAGGATATGCCATTGGTGAGGGAATTGATCTCTTTTTGGGTTACGTGGCCCGCTACGATGCTGCTAAGTTTATAATTGGTTCTACCGTTGCGATATTGATGGGTATTGTCATTGTAGAGGGACAATCTACCGGGGGATTCCGCTGGGCGAAAGATGGGCCGTTTGGTTTTGAAGAGATGTTTAGAAATCGACATTCATGGTGGGTGCATTTTGCTGCTTCAGGAGGATTGTATTGGGCCATATCAAATCATACAGAATCGCAGGAATCGGCACTTATACATTCATTACCAGTAATATGGCTGTGGGAGATTAAAGATGGATTTTTGCCCTGGGAGGAATATGGCTGGATTGGTGGAGATGGATTCTCCTGGCGTGATGGTCTGACAGGCTCCATTGCTGTCGTGGGGAGTTATGGTTTTGATAAATGGGCGCTGCCTTATCTTAGAACTAATATATTTAAAAAAAATGATATCTATCTTGTGAGTCTTTTACCAGAGATAAGTCCTGATCAATTTGGTATGAGGTTATTGATACAATATTAAAAATCATGAGATATTATTAGGGAATCACAGTAATGGCCGTTTGCTAAGGGCCAATCTAAATATCACATCTTGGGTATCGTTTTAAATAAGAGGGAAATTTGACCATAAAAGAAGCAAAGGATTTGTTTAGATTTATTGCAGAAAAGTTCGAGTCAGAATACGAGCAAGTGACCCAGGGTCCAATGATGTCTTCACCAGGTATAAAATGTAAAATAAAGGGGATTATAATGTCGTCAAAAAAATTAGTATCCGTGCTCTTAATTCTAAATTTGACAGTATTTTTATATGCTGGAGAAAATGAGGGAAATATAAATATTATTCCAATCAACCATGCTACCTTCATTCTCTCTGTTGGTGAAAAAACTATTTATGTGGATCCGGTTGGAGGGGATGAAACTTTCAAGGGACAGGCAAAGCCAGACATTATTTTGATTACAGATATCCACGGTGACCACCTGAGTTTAGAGACAGTATCGTCGGTAAAAAAAGAATCAACCGTTATTATTTCTCCACAGGCGGTTTATGATAAATTGCAGGATGGATTGGTGCTAAACAATGGTGAGATTAGGATTATTGAGAATATTCAAATTGAAGCAATCCCTATGTACAATCTTAGTGAGGATCGATTGAAATTCCATCCGAAGGGACGCGGAAATGGTTATGTCATTACCGCAAATAAACAACGCATTTATATTTCGGGTGACACGGAGGATATCAAAGAAATGCGGACATTAACAGATATTGATTTTGCTTTTGTTTGCATGAATCTACCTTACACCATGACGGTGGAGCAGGCGGCTTCGGCTGTGCTAGAGATGAAACCGAAAGTAGTTATACCTTATCATTATAGGGGTAAAGGCGGATTAAGTGATATGGACAAATTTGTCTCATTAGTTCGAGAAAATAAAAATATCGAAGTTCAATTGCTCAACTGGTATGATTAAATCACCACTCACATAAGATGGGATTGACAGGAAATTTGATGATTCTTTTAAAAAGAAATAGTAAATTAATTATCCATTTTATACTGTTTGGTAACATCGTAACTAATATTCCGGGAAAGAGTTAATTCTGAAAAATCTGCTTTTTTTCATCATATCATCCCTCATCTGGGGTTCAACCTGGATTTCCATTAAATTTCAGTTAGGTGTTGTTGATCCAATGGTCTCAGTCACCTACCGCTTTTTTATTGCTGCTTTTATTTTATTAATCTTTAGTTCTCTTGCATCCAGAAAATTGAGATATTCTCTTAAAGAGCATCTCTATATGGCCCTTTTGGGATTTCTGCTTTTTGGAATTAATTATTGGCTTGTATATGTGGCTGAATTAACACTTCCCAGTGGATTAGTTGCGGTAGTTTTCTCCAGCATTATATTTCTAAATATTGTTAATGCTGCTATTTTTCTAAAAGCTAAAATACGTCCCTATGTGGTGGTTGGCGCTGTTATTGGTATGATTGGTATCATGATCGTTTTCAATCAAGAGATTCTCCATTTTGATATTTCCAGTGACAATTCATTTGCATTTCTTCTTGCCTTAATTTCAGCCATTTTTGCCTCATTTGGCAATATTACATCTGGATATATTCAAAAATTAAAAATACCGGTAATAGAGTCCAATGCCTATGGCATGCTATATGGGGCAATAATAATGTTGGTGATATCATTAATTACAGGGAAATCATTTAATTTTGATATATCGTTTCCCTATATAGTATCTCTCTTATATCTGACTATATTTGGATCGATTATTGCCTTTAGTTGTTATCTGACGTTGCTTGGAAATATTGGACCTGATAAATCGGCCTATGTCACATTAGTGATTCCAGTTATTGCTTTGATAATTTCCACAATTTTTGAAGATTACTCCTGGACGATAGCTTCCTTGATTGGTGTATCATTTATCCTGACTGGTAATGTCATTATCCTGAAAAAAAGAAGGTCTAAAACCACTTGAATTAATTCATTTATCGTTCACTTAACTACCCCCATCTAGAAGTAGTTCTTCTGTATTTTTTTAAAAATTATGACTCGTTGGCTTAAGTAATTTGTTTGTACTTTTACAAATAGTATGCATTACTATCCTTTTTAGATTTTACTGCAGGATTGTAATCGGGTATCACCATACCAATGATATTCTCCCACCACTATTATCTTTAATTAATCGATATCAGTGTCCGGTTTAAAAGAAGAATCAATGTTTTAATAGAAATTCTCATCTAAAAATTCCTTCTCTCTCTTCGACTCCGTTCAGGATGACGAGAAGGGCTCCTCAAAGTCCCTCGTTTTGTAAGAGAGGGATTTTTCCGAAAAGGGATGTCTTCGGCAAGGGAGAGTTCTTTGAATCAAGTTTCCATGTTTGGAATGTAATAAAATCAATTGATATCGTGTTGTTTAGGAATACATATCTAAATCATAACCGGACACTTGTGAACCGAAAATATAGCTATAAGTCAATTATAGGTACACCCTCAAAGATTTTTTATATATGTAAAGATGGGAATAATAAGGCCGATTCTTAAAAATAGAAGTTTGAAAATGATTTAATTCTGTAAGAAATCATGAAAGTAAAGATATTTTATAAATTCTGAGAGGGAGTACAAGGTGCCTAAATTATTTCATTTTAAAATTGATCATCCGGGTAGGGCCAGTACAATTGTTAATGCATTAGTAAGAGATGAAGCAAATGGAAAAAGGGGGCATTTCTCCTGGATGGGATTAGAGGGGACCTATGATCTTCATGATCAGTATCTGGATTTGAATATTACTGAAAAACCTACGGTAATATCATGGTCAATTATCGAGTCAAATTTGCAGAAATTCTTAAAAAATATTCATATCATGTAATTTGCTATTCATCCAACGGAATTTATCATCTGGTTTCACTCTATATATCTATAAAGTTCCGGCAATCCGACTCAAAATTCCTGCATATAATCGACTGAGCCTTTTAACCTCACATTCAAGATCTATAATTTTATTGGTAATTTCTGTCGTGCTTAATTTTTCAATTTTCCGTGTGGAAATTTGATTCAAAATTTCTGTTACGTCAGGACTTGTTTTAGACTGAGGATCTAATTCAATGGCCATATTTATATCATTTATCGCATTATGCTCCTGACCTAATTGTTTCAATGTCGCTCCGCGGAAATAATAAGCTTCAGGGAAATCGGGACTCATTTCAATAGCTGCATCCAAGTCCAGTAACGCCTCATGATAATTTTCGAGGAAGTAATAGCATTGTCCCCGCTGACAATACGCCGAGGCATTTTCACTTTTCTTTAAAATTACTTGTGTAAAATCACTCACGGCATCAATGTAATTTTCAATATTCAGGTTGATTGTCCCTTTGGCGTAAAATGCGTCTACATTTCCTGAGTTAAGTTCGACAGAAATTGATAAGTCGTCAAGAGCCGCTTGATGTTCGTTTTGTAATTGGTAAATAATCCCTCGATAATAATAACTCATATCATTTTCAGGGTCCAGTGAAATAGCTTTACTCAAATCACCAATAGCTTTATCATACTCCCCTAAATTAAAATAAGTAATGCCACGATTATGAAAAACGTGGTAGGCATTAGCATCTAATTCAATTGCTTTCTGATAATCACTTAAGGCTTTCTTATAGTCTGAGAGTGAATCATAAGCGGCGCCCCGATTAATATATGCAGTGACACAGCTGTCATCTTGATTGATAATTCTGCTGAAATCAGCAATAGCATCTTCACATTTTTCCAGTCCATAATAAGAGAGGCCGCGGTACAAGAAAGTATCCAGATGTTCCGGATCTATCTCCAATGCCCTGGAAAAATCGATAACCGCTTCATTAAACCGCTCTAACATTTTTAATGATATACCACGATTATAATAAGCAAAAAAATCCTGGGGATAGATCTCTATAATTTTGGAAAAATCATCTGCGGCTTCATTAAACCGATTAAGTTCATAGTATGCCAGGCCACGATGATACAGGGCTTCTTTATAGTTAGGTGATTCTTCGAGAGCATGGGTATAGTAATTTATTTTAAGGTAATTGCTCTCACTGGTAAATCCTTTTTCAAACCAAGACATTGCTGCTTTACTTATTTTAAGTTCTCGAATTGACATAAAGTTCTCTAAATTTAATTGATTCTCTTGCTCAAACTAGGGGTACGGACAGGATTATTTTCACTTGATTACTTATCTATCAACTAAATTCAAACATAGAAGTTTCAAAATTGACAAAAATAGTATTGTCAAATATTATCACCTTTATTCATGGTATCTCTAAAAAATCTGAGCTAATTAATGTCAGACGTAGCCTTATCAGTCTTCGCCGGAGGATATAAAACACATTTATATAATTTTTATCTTTTACGGTCTTTATTTATATTCTAAGGCTGTTAATTTCATATCTCAATTTATTGCACATATATAAATCAGGCATCAGATATTTAAATTGACTGGATTAATATCTTCCTGCCTTATTAAGATCAAAAGGAAAATGATGAACAACTACAAATCTTATTCAAAGCACAAAGCCCCTTTATCCCTATTAATCTTTTTACTATTGCCCTTTATCTTATCGGCTGGTGAGGTTTTGATGGAAAAGGGTTGGAAAAGAATAATTAGTGGAGACAGAGCCACACAATTAACGAGAGAGATTGGTGCTATACCAAAACCGATCGAGATTGATCTGAATATAATTCATAAAATTCTTACGAAAGTGGGAATATCAAATCCGGACAAGAAAAGCCTTCAGGCCTGGCAGCATGGTCTTAAAACATGGGGTTGGGCGCAACTGGAAAATGAACCAGAGTATGAATCTTTTCGGGAGATCCAGATAATTGTTACCAAAAATAAAGGTAGTGAAATAATTCTTAGGGATAGGGGTATGTATGGAACAAAGGCTGAAGGCACGTTTGATCTAAATGGGAAATTACTCAGTTTTGATGATATTAAAATTTCTGCATCATTAGATCGAACAGTCTTGCATACAGTTTTAAGTCCAGCATTGTTTGTTCAGAACCAGGAGCATTTTCAAAAACATTTTTTTGAAGGTATGATTGATCTTAATTATCCTGGACTGGAAAAATCAAAAAAAGCATATGGGGAGAAAAAAGTTCTTTTGGCGGCCCATGAAGTAGCAGAGTATTTTCGCAGAATAGTAAATCCAGTCTGGGTTCAAAAAATACCAGAAAGGATCATGTCTAATGATGTGGCTGCGGACAAAGTTCTCAGACATGAATTTAACTATCATGATAGCACCATCTATCTTGGCGAGAGGATTGATTTTCGAAATAATCCAACACAAGCGAATGAATGGATTTGGGGTTTAAATCGCATGGGGCATTGGGTGACATTACTCAATGGGTATGCAAAAACCGGTAACGAGGCTTATGCCCGAGAATATAATCTCCAGGTAGTAGATTGGACGGTTAGAAATCCAGCGCCGCCTTTCCGTTTGACACGGGTTCCCAGCTGGCGGAATCTTGAAGCGGGAGTCAGAATGTCCGGAACGTGGCCAACAACCTTTTTTGGGTTTTTATCTTCTCCCTCCTTTCAAACACAGGCAATCCAACTTATGCTAGCATCTTTGTGGAGTCATGGAGAGCATATTCTGCGTTTTCCTTCGGGGATGCGTTTTGTAAACAACTGGGTGATCATCGGCTCAAATGGTTTGGCCATTTTGGGCATGGGTTTTCCGGAATTTCAGAAAGCCTCTGTCTGGTCTGAAACAGGATTGCAGAGACTTTCTGACCAATTAGACAAACAGGTCTATCCGGATGGTATGCAGCATGAATTAGCAACCGGTTATCATCTTGCCTGTCTGCATAGTTTTTACCAGGCTTACGAAGTGGCGCGTAAAACAGGAACACCGGTGCCGGATAATTTCCAATCTACACTGGAAAAAATGTTCGAATATCTGATGTATGTGAGCACACCTTCCAGGCAAGTGCCACCTACCAATGATGCAAATCGCCTGGACATCCGGAGCTGGATGCAACAGGGAGCAGACCTGTTCGATCGTGAAGATATGCGATTTATTGCGACAAATGGTGAAGAGGGTAAGGAACCCGAAGAGATCTCGGTAATTTTTCCCTGGGGCGGACATATGGTTATGCGTAGTGGTTGGGATGATCAGGCCCGCTATTTATTTTTCGATGCCGGTCCTTCCGGGGTTAGCCACCAGCATGAAGATAAATTACATATTGGTATTTCTGCTTACGGCCGCGATTTTCTGACTGATGGTGGGAAGGGATTATATATTCCCGATAAATGGCGGGAATATTTTCTAAGTACCCAGGCGCATAATACAATTATAGTAGATGGCTTTGGTCAAAGGCGAATCCCCGATCAATCTACCCATCGGGTTGACTCTCCATTAAAAGGAAGATGGTTTTCCAATGAATATTTTGATTTTGCCAGCGGAACTTTTAAAAATGGGTATGGACCAGAAAAAATTCCAGTCACCCATTCCCGTTATATAGTAAATAAAAAAAATGACTATTGGCTGATCATAGATGAATTATCTGGAGAGGATGAACATGCTTTTGAATCTCTTTTTCATTTCACGGCGGATGAAGTCGTTGTGTATAAAGATAAACAAGCCATTCAAACCGAATATAAAGATGGTAAAAATATAAGACTTTCTACAATAGCCACAATTCCACTTGAAGTTAACCTTATTAAGGGTCAGGAGAATCCGGAACAGGGTTGGATTTATCGGGGAGGTGAAAGAATCGCAACCCCAACAGCAATTATTAAAGGAAGGGGAAAGTTACCTGTTCAAATCATCACCGTAATCGAGGCCGTTAAAGATAATAATTTTTCTGATATAACGATTGGATTTTCCAAGCCATCTGATCGGAAACTTGAAATTAATATTGGAATAAATGATAAGAGGGATCGTTGGACGTTCCAACTGAATACAAACGAAGTTTTACAGATCAATTTAGATGATTTGGAGGATTGTATACGATTTGAAAGATCACAAAACGGTAAATTCATAGATAAACATAAGATCTGCAATACTGAATAAGACATGTGCTACAAAATGGTCAAAAAGAAGTAAAATATGATAATCAGAGGCTGCTAGACAGGTTTCCAATTGAGGTAATATACGCGTCCTGCCGTCACTAAGCGTTCGATGATTTCCTCATTATGCGAAATGAGTAGAAACGATTTTCCCGCTTTTTGATGATCCTGTATGAGGGATAAGATGCGCTGAAGGCTTAAAAAATCAAGTCCGTTAAAGGGTTCATCAAGAATCAAAACGTCGGGTTCAAGAATCAGAGCGCGGATAAGGTTAAGTCTTTGCTTCTGCCCCCCACTAAGATAGGCGACGGGGCGATCGAGAAAAGCCTCGTCCGGCTTGTCATCAAATACGAGCTGGAGTTGTTTGACCAGGTATTTACGATCGGTTCGCTTTTTAAGCGGCAAGCCTCTGAAAATGTCTTTAACTTTTCCATTCAAATTCAGGGCTTCATCGGCATGCTGAAAAACCATACCCATTTTTTTTGCCCATATCTTTTTGCGCCACTTTCCCGAAACAGTCCGCTCATCTAATTTGATATCACCAATTAGAAGATTAAACTTCCTGGCTGGCTGTAATCCCATCATTATTTTTGCGATGGTGGTTTTTCCTACCCCGCTTGCCGCCTTAAGATAGACGGCTTCTCCGGAATGTATATCTAGTGAAACGGGATTTTGGCCTTTGGGATCACTGGTGATCCTTAAATGACGATTGAAAACCTGAATGTGATCGGAAAGTGACAGGACGGGTTTCTCTCTGTGATAAATCTTGTTTGTTGAGCTTTTAATATTTGACAGCCATTTGAGATAGGAATCCGGAGAGAAGGATTGTTGAACCAAATGATTTTTTCTGAGAGATAGCTCCCGATAATTAATCTGTTGCTTCATTTCAGGATACCGGTTGGTAATTTCACTTATCATTGAATAATCATGGGTAATCAATAATGCCGTAAATGGTATCATTTGATGCGCCTTTATCAGCATATTTAGAAAGACATTACGATATTGATTGTCCAGATTTCCTGTTGGTTCATCAAAGACAAATAATGTTTGCTTTGTCTGTTTTTTCTGCTGCAATAAGGCGATTTTTTTGAAAGCCATGGCAATTAAAATGCGTTGTTTTTCCCCTCCACTGGGGCGGTAGGGTTTTGGAAATACAGATAAAAAATTTTTTCTTTCTGAATCTGAGAGAGTCGGAAATAGTTGGGATAGGATATCATTATTAGAAGTTCTATCAATAATACTGCCTTCGTTTATTTGTTTATCCAAATTTCTCATAGGATTCAGATGTGAGGATGGCTCTTGAAATACAAAAAATCCCTTATTCCCTTTCTCTTGGCATTCTTCGCTTTTTAAATAATCAGAATATCCTTTCTGATTAATTTCAATATCAAGTTCCGATGGCGATAATAGGCCGAATATTGCCCGGGATATTAATGTTTTTCCAATACCAGATTCTCCCAAAAGCAACGTGATTTTATCCTCTTCAAGTTCATATTGTTTAATATCTACAAGAATACGGTTTGGGGTGGCTATTTTAATATCATAGATCACAGATGGACCCTCCGGGTGTACCCATTTGTGATTTGGTACATACAGACCAGGGTAAAAACAATAAGAAAGGCAACGGTAATACCCTGAAGATGTTCAAAAGGCAGACGAATAATATAATCCCAATGCGTCAATGAATGCCCTATGGCCAGAATATCTTGCTTACTATCAATTTTTGCCAGCAGGCTACCTAAAGTAATCGGTAAATCAACAGCGCTTATTTCAGTCGATAGGCCAACTGAGATAATAAAATCTACACTGCACAACAAAAAGATTGCTACTCCGAATAATGCAATTAATTTATTAACGACATGGAGTAGGCTGCTGCGTAAAATAATCTCCCGGTTTATAATATATCTCTCCTTAATTCCACATACCAGCATGGCATTAAAAAAATCCAGACGCCGGAAATGAGCAATCCGCTCTTTTAAAAGATCAAAAACTTCCAGAAAGACAAATAGAGCAATAATTAAAGCCATAGCCACCAGTATCAGAACATCACCCGTAAGAACCTGATCCTGAATGAGAATAGTTAAGAGTACATAACCCATTAAAATGCCAACAATCTGAGGTATTGATCGAATCAGGTTTATAAAGAAAATCAGAATTATCTGTCCCTTAGGGTAATGCTGGGTGAGCCAATGATCAATTAATATGGCAGACCAGCCCAGGAAAGCAGAAAAAATAATTACCATAAATGAAACAATGATGGTGTTAATAAAACCGGAGATGAGCTGATAGAAGGCTGGTGTATTTAGAAAGAGCAAATTCCATGACCAAATTAAGAACAAACCGCTAAGCCAAAGTAAAAACCATAATAAGTCCTTCTTTTTGTAGAGCACAGCAATATTTTTTTTAATATCTGTCATTGGCTCGCCATCACTTTCTTACCATCAATTTTATATTGATGTCGTGTGGCGATGTAGTCAATTACCATTTCAGTTATTTTCACAATTAAAAATATGCCAAATATAATGATTAACACCAGAGAAAAGTTTTTGTATAAGATATGTTGCATAAGCTCATAGCAGAGATGGCCCTGGATATTTAATGCCATTTCGATGATAATTAGCCCACTGATCAGAAAGGAAGCCTGTTCTTTTAATGTCTTTAAGTATTGAAATCTGACATTCTCATATATTTGATCAAAAACATGTCCTGGAAATTGCTTTTTTATTTTAAAAATCGAAGAAAGTGCTATACCATTTTTATCTTTAAAAATATAGTCTTTTATTCAAGTTTTTTACTATGGCCGTTTGTATATATCCTTTACGACTCTCTTGCACCAGAAATGTAAAATACTTTTGTGTATAGGTAATCAATAAACCATTTGATATCACACCGAGGAGAACCATCAGCAATACAGAACTGGTATCAAAACTTGGTTTAAACGAGTAAGCGATAACATATGCAGGAGCGAACAGAGTGAGGAAGATAAGTCCCTTTAGGATTCCTTTAGCAGATTTTTCGAGAAAATTACCAAAATATTTCAGCCTCTCTTGCTTATTTTTAGAAGAGCTGAATTTTGTCCAGAGCAACCAGGAGTCTGGTCACAAATCCACGACCCTGTTGAAAACGAATAAACCGGTACGTGGCAAATGTTTCAACACCATAATAGGTAATAAGTAATACAAGGACATAGATAAATGAAAATTTGAGTATCATCATTAAAATTTCAGAAAGCTTTGTTAAGGTAATGTCTGCTTCATTATCTCTCGAACGGGCTGTTTGTGTAAAGCGATCTTTAAGATAAAGTTCAATTTCTGAAAGAAGTGTATCATGTTGCATTGTCTTGTGGGGTTCAAAAAAATCGAGGGATTCTCGCAACAAAATTTGGTCTTTTGGATTGCTCAAGTCAAGAAAGTCAAGCTGGGTATAGTTTTCAATTTCATCTATATGATAATAGGATGATCTGCTATCGGAAGATAAAAGGAAGAATTGAATTATCAAAAATATCAGAGCAACAAAAAGAATGCTAATGATATGGGCATTAAATTTTGTGACCATAAGGCTAATTTGATTCCCTACTGATAATGATCTGGTTCTGATCCTCTTTAACCTGAAAGGAGCTGCCGTGTAGTTGGTCACGAAGTTCCTGAATGATTTGGAACTGGGTATCATTAAAACGGTTACGGTATGAATTGGGTTTAATTTTGTAACGAATAGATGAGGCAAACCTTTCACCAGACCACTGTGGCAAAGGATGGCGGGTTTCATATTTGGTGTTTAAATATTCAAAAAGTTTTCCCAGACGCTGATTGTAAGTTTTAAATATATTTTCAATTTGGATTAAAATCTTTTCATCAGGAGGAGACTCTATGCTTCCCGGGCGATATTTTTCCCAAAAATTTGTAAGGGGTAACGTGATCCAGCCGGTTTGTTTATTGCCCACCTTTTCAACATAATACCGGTTTTGATATTTAAAATGACGCTTTAAAAGTGTCCCTTCAGATAGCCCTATTGGTTCTTCAGCATTGACAAGAAATATCTGATTGGTTTGCTTTATACGAATTGTATCGCCAATAATCTTGGGATTTTTTAATATTTCTATACGACCGGCGTCCTCGTAGTTAATCAATTCCCCATTCACAGACCGTTGAAAATAGAATATTTTATTTGTGAGAGAAACTTTAGTAATAGCGGTAAATTGATCAGAAAGAAACTGGTTCTCAGACAAAATCTTCCATACTGAAAACTTTTGTAACGCCGTTTTTTCTGATTCTGCCATCCGTTGTTCATATTGATTATATATGACCAGAGCTGACGGGTTCTCTATTATCCAATAAGTTTCAGCCCTTAAAATCGTTTGGTAGAGCATGATCAAAAAGAATGATAAAAAGACTACCAAATGATAACTGACAGGGATATTTTTTGTACCTTTTATCATTTAATCGTCTTTTTTCTCTTCCCATTTTTCAATAGTGGATAATTGTGAAGCAACACCATAGAGATCGATCGTTTCTGCGTCAAATTGTGTAGTAAAATATGCCAGAGAAGGAAGAGAAAATAACCACGTTCCAAGGGCCATATCTTGTTCTAATTCATCGATCATTCTGGAATAGACTTGCTTATCTCCGATTTCACGCGTATCCATAAAACCATAGATGTACTCCAGCAGGTGTAAAATATCTTCTTGTTCAGCAATATTTTGCTGGGGATCTAGTCTGAATAAATTTTTGTCGCTGGTAAATGATGATGGAAGGATTTGACCATTCCCACCAGTTAGCAGGTTAATTTTATATTGAGCGAGGTCTGGTTCCCGAAGGAAAATGTCATAAAGATCAAATAAAAATTTACTGCTATAGCCGGAAATGGCAATTAATAAGGCATCATAATTTCCCTGCCGGATATCTTTATTTTGTACAGTTGTGACCCTTAAGCGTCCTTTCGATATGGCGGGATCATTCATAATTTCGATTAGATCACGATACTCTTCCCGGAAGCCATAGTTGAGACATGCTTTTATACGGATACTATCTGGTAAAACAGACAGATCCGGAATGGCTTTTTCCTTTAAGGGTATGACGATCTGTTCATCAACGTAATATGAGGAAGAAGGGAAAACGCTGTAATTGAGATAGTCATTATAATTATCATTATTTCCTTTATAATCACTTATATGTCGTTGCTGCTGACTGCCAACTTTATAAAAGCGGTTAACAATGTTTTCCCGATCGATTAATTTGCGTACCTCTTTGCGCTGCGTGCGATTAAGTCTTTCTGTATTAAAAATGAGTGCAAAAAAAGTTGTACTTATATTGGATTTAGTAAAATAGTCCTCCGCATCTGATAAAATTGGGGAGAGACTCCCAAATGGTGTTTCAAGAAGTGTATTAATATTATTATTGCTCAATTCTGTTGTAAAAGTGCTGTTATCAATAAATGGCTCCAGAATAACTTTTGGGATTTTCGTCTTTTCATCTGGATTTTTAAAAAAGTTTGAAACAGGTGACTTCCTGTCAATGGTCATATAGGGTCCACTTCCAATTTCAAACCGGGTTGAGGCAATATCAGAATTGTGTGGAATAATTTTAAAAGATAATATTTCCTTGATATCAGGTTCAATCCACACACGGTCAGGACTGAACTGCAGACGGATCTCATTGTTGATATCGGGTCCATCAAATGAAAATGATTTGATAGCCTGCCCGACAAGAATATAATCTGGTGATAAACTGGCCAGTTGTTGGATACGTCGAAGTGTGAAACTTAAATCCTTGGCGGAAAAAGTACGAACTTCGCGTTCCTCCACCGAAATATCATCATCATCAGCTTTTATAAAATAACTATCATGCCATTTTTTATCAGTTTTTAAACGGATAGTAACCACTGCATTATCATCAATACTGATAAACTCACCTAATGCATCTTCATAAGTTATGCCACTTGGATTGGCAGATACATTAAATAGACCGTCAAACAGGACCTCATCCAATTTGTCCGATAGTCCTATATGGTCAGGTAGATGGGGATCGATAATTGGTTTTTGATGTGAGATATATGGAATAACAATCCGGTCGGAAAGGTCTTTTTTCCAAAGGAAAAAAACAGCAACAATAGCTGCTACCAATACACCAGCACCAATAATATAATATTTTTTCATAGTATACTCCCTTAATTCATGAAGCGACTCACCCAAACCGCATCAAGATTTCCGATTCATATATACATTCGTAATTTTTTTAATTCTTTTTTATGATTGGCTTCTGTGCCAAAACACTAATTTCTAAAACTTTAAATGCTTTATAGCTGAAAAAGAATTTCCAACACATTATTACCTGTTTTATTAACTTGTAGTGGCGTGATTTGGGCAATATAATCGTTGTTGGGATCAGGCGCCGTTATGGTGAAGCGACCTTCGTTTTTAAGAAGTTTTCCATTAAAGGTAATCTTTTCATACCACTGTTTGCTTCCTGCATGGCGTGCTACTTCCTGAGGCAAACGGATGTTTATATCATAAACAGGAAATTTGGCTTCAGTAGGTATTCGAATATTTATTTTTGCCATGTACTGATTTTCACCGCCAATATTATTTGTTAAGGGTAGGGTAAAAATTTTGCGATATTCCTTGGCTTTTGTAATCCACTTCGATGCCCCGGGATCACATTCACCGATTAGATTTTTTATATTCTTTTTACTTCCGGAATAATACTTACCGTGGATTACGACAGCCCGCGCTTTTTCTACACCCTGCACATGCATAGCATCTGTCAGAGCCCGGTATAATGATTCAATAGCGGTTTCCGGAAATTTTTGAGTTCGGATATAAGCCATCTTGTCAGCAAGGGATTTGTTGCTCTGAGCGGCTTTACCCGGGGTTGGACTATAAGTAAAAATATGTGCCGGGTATAAGGCTTTATTGCTGTAAAGAGAGTCAACAGTTGTTACTGTTGTTTTATTCGCCTGGATAAATGCATTGGCATTTGCTAAGGAAACCTTTTCTACTTCATTGAAGAGAGAGTCTTCATAGGCTCTTACCAATTTGTCTTTGCGGGGTAAAATCAGACCCGGATTCAGGTAATCTTTATTAAGCGCCAGATCTCTTAAGGCGCTTTCCGCACGAGGAAAATCATTAGCTCTTAAAGCACTCGAAATAGCCTGGCGTTGCTGACTAAGCGATAATTCGTCCACCACAGCATATTGAGCCATCAAAAACTTTAAATCACGATTTTGTTTTAGCAAATGGAGAATTCCGCTAAAATTTCCTTCCCGACGCAATTGATTTATTTGTGGGACGAGTAACCCGGCTCGTTGATATTGCTGATCAAGACGCCAAATTTCCTGACGCGTTTTAGTCAGGGATTGGTCCAGCATGGTCGCGCATTTATAGGTCTGGTATTGCCCATAGATTTGTTTATCTGCGCGTGGAAGTTTTGCCGATAGCTGAGATAAGGTATTCCTTTTTTCTTTGAAAAATCCATCGGAAGGCCAGCCCTGACCGGAGGCTTTAGAATTTTTAAGTGTATCCAATTCTCTCCTTACCTCAGAAAGTGCCTTGCTTCTTTTATTATAATTAGCAATAAAAGAATCTAGTTCAGAGAAGTTGGGATCAACAGTTAATCCAATTGCACCATAAAGATTATAGACAGGCTTTAGATTGATTTCTAATGGAGCAATATCCATTTTTTTTGACATGCTGTTTTCGTAATGAGGAACAACTGTAGGCAAAATTTTGGTTAAGGCCTTTTTTGTCTCCTGGTAAAAACTTGGAGAGTAACGTGACTGGTCTGTCATCAGGGCGGTATAATCAGGTGCCAAACTAACGAAGGTATCCATGTTGGGATTTGTAGCTGTCAGAACCTCTAACAGGCCCAGAGTTTTAATATAATTGCGTTGAAATATCAATTCATCGTCAATTTGCTTTTTTAAAAGGACGTAATCTTTATAAGCAGGATCCTGGCTGTTCAATATAGTTGCCGGTAAGATCGCCTCAATCTCATGAAGTTGGTTATTAACTGTCTCAATGTTTTTCAGTTTAGAGGTGACGGTATTTTTTTCAGCGGAATAATCCAGGTCATTTAAACGGACTGATACCCCAATATCATTGATAAACTTCCGGGATTGGGTATTATCTTTCAGAGTTTTTTCAAATTCAGCATACTTATTTTCGAATTTGAAACGCCAGATTGCTACATAACGATAGGTCATATGAAGAACCACATCGCGGCTGACATTATCGATAACCCAATAATAAGTTGGAACCATCTTATCTAAAGTAAAAACACTTAACTTTTCAGGTACTTCGCTTTCATCGGTCATCTTTATAATCGTACCCTCACCATCATCAAAAGCTCTTGTTAGGTAAGAGTTGATTGCGCTTTTCTCAGAGATGGTGAGTACCAGGTAAGTATTTTCAAATTGAGGCTGTGGATATTTAATAAAGTACTTTTTCCCCTCACTTCAGCTCAAAATCTTCATCATCATCCTGAAGTTCGATGTAGCCATCCTCGATAAAGGAAATTTTTGGTTCTGGTTGCAGTTCTTTATAAGCAGCACAACCCGCTAATAGCAAACTGGCGAAATAGATGATCCACTTTGAATGTTTCATAAGGTATCCCCAATAATGATAAACTCATTTTAAATTTAGTTGACTACTGCAATTATCAAACCAATAATTTACAAATTTTTTAGCTTAAAGAAAAATTGGAATAGACAAAGTGAATACAGGCTTTTTTAGATTGAAATCGATGATCTTTTTATTTGGGATAGACCAAATCCAGGTAAAAGTGTAAAAAAATTACCCAGAACCGGAATAATTTTATAAGCCCTGGGAATTATTAGATTTAATTCGAAATATCGAGCGATTGACCAACAGAATAGATATAAGGATACATCCAGCTGCAATGAGTGTTTGAATAGTCAATGGTTCATCTAATAATAACCAGCCTAAAAGAACGGCCACAAGCGGATTAAAAAAAGCATAGGTGCCAACTTTTGCGGGAGTGCTAACACGCATAAGCCATACATAAGCGGAATAGGCAAGTAATGATCCAATAAATACCATATAGACCATAGCGAGGTGGGATACCAGCGTGATTTTTTCAAAAGAAAATTCTGCCCATTCATTCTGAATTGTAGCAACTATAAGAAGTACGATACCCCCAACTAATATTTGCATACTAATAGTGAACTGAATTGGAATATCGGATCTTACATGTCGTGAATAGAGTGAACCTGCAGCCCAGGATGCGGCAGCTAAGGCCAGAACTATAATACCAAAAGTGACTGTAACACCATCTCCGCTTGAAGGTAGCAATACTTCCTCACCAACGGTGGATAGAAGGGCGACACCACCTAATCCCAGAATTATTCCGGCTATGGTGAATAAATCAGGTCTTTTGCCTTTATAGATTAACCACTCGAGCAATACCATCCACAAAGACAGGGTTGCAATAATCAGGGCTGCTAATCCCGAAGGAATATACTGTTCTGCCCAGGTTAGACTACCGTTTCCACAGACAAACAATAAAATTCCCGGAACAGCAGCATGGGCCCAGTCTTGTATTGTTGGTCTTTTCTCAAAGCGCCAATAGCACCAGAGTAGAAACAGAAGTCCGGCTATCGTAAAGCGGCTACCGGCCATTAGAAATGGTGGAATCGTATCGATGGCCAAACGAATAGCCATGTAAGTGCTTCCCCAAACAAGGTAAATTATGGCAAAAGCAACAATTTTACGAAATTTTGGATTGGTTAGGTTCATTAAATAGGTCTCAAAATTGGGATTCACTCCTTATTTCCCGCTCATAAAAGGTGAGGGGTAAGCGTGATGAAAATATACCATTCACCAGGAGTAAAGGGGAAAGTTTAATAGTTTGGGATCAATGAAGCAAAGATTCCTGAAAATGAAGGTTTTGAAACGAAACAGGATTAATTTTCTATTGTTTTCGTTCTATAATAATTGTAAATTAATAACGATTCTTAATTCGGAAGTATTCTTAAATGTCTGAACAAGCCTTAAATAGTTTTATTCAAGAATGTAAAAATCGGGGAATGAATGTAACCTATCCCAGAATGGCGATATATAAAATATTGCTTGCCCATAGAGGCCATCCAAGTGCAGAAGATATATTCAAAGAAGTTAAAAAAGATTACGCCAATATTTCTCTGGCTACAGTTTACAAAACTATGGAAATGCTGGCTGAACATGAGTTAATTTCTAAAGTAACGCCTTTGCATGACATTGCCCGTTATGACTGCAATCCTCATTTTCATCATCATCTTGTATGTGTGAGATGTAAAAAGATTATTGATATCACTAGTGAATCGCTTGATCAGATCAAAATACCCGAGCAAATTGATAAAGATTTTAAAATATTGCATTATCAGGTTCAGATCGATGGTATTTGTAAGAATTGTCAATCATAATTTAGATTTAACAGAGCGTCCGGGTTCATCGGGACAAAGAAATTAAAAGCACTAAAAATGTAATCCTGAAAGGATCTTCCATCGTGTCTGTTTTCAATTTCAAAATAGAAGATTCCTATCGGAATGACACCAAAACTTTGTTAAAATATCAAAGATTTTAAATTTAACAGGAATAGACAGACTAAGTTTATCTTAATTTTAAAAAAATCCTAAACCATTAACTTAAGGAGGTATTAATTATGCCTGATTTAAAGGGAACCCAGACACATCAGAATTTAAAAGAAGCCTTTGCCGGTGAGTCTCAGGCAAATCGGCGTTATCTGTATTTTGCTAAACAGGCTGATATTGAAGGTTATCCAGATATCTCCGGTTTATTTCGTGACACTGCTGAAGGTGAAACCGGACATGCCCATGGTCATCTGGATTATTTAAAGGATGTTGGTGATCCAGCCACCGATCTGCCGATTAATGATACAGTCGATAATTTAAAAGCTGGAATTGCTGGTGAAACCCATGAGTATACAGACATGTATCCTGGTATGGCTAAAACAGCCCGCGATGAGGGATTTAGCGAAATCGCAGACTGGTTTGAAACGTTAGCCAAAGCAGAGAAATCTCATGCCGGTCGGTTCGAACAAGGTTTAAAATCGGTTGAATAACATTTCAGATCTGAAATAGTGTGGGAGAGGTTGATTCCTCTCCCAAATTTTTAACGTTTATACGACAAATCAGAGGACAAATAAATGGAGAATATTAAATTTGCACCCTCAGATGGATTGTCATATAATCCAAATGAAGAAAAGTACTGGGATAAAGAAGCCCTGAGGAAAGAGATTGAACGGACTTTTGAGATCTGTCATAGCTGCCGGATGTGTTTTAAATTTTGTGACACTTTCCCGGCTATATTTGATCTGATCGATAAAGAAAATCGGGCTGTACCAGAATTTACTGAGAAAAATATTTCTGCTGTCTCAGAACTATGTTTTCAATGCAAGATCTGTTATTTTAAATGTCCCTATACAAAAGATGACAATCATGAATTTAATCTTGATTTTCCTCGCCTGATCCTTCGACATGATGCCATTCAGGCTAAGGAAAATGGCGTGCCGCTTAGAGATAAATTATTAGGAAACCCGGATTTGCTGGGGAAAATTGGATGCAGTACAGCTTCCTTGGCCAACTGGGCAAATAACTTTAAACCGAATCGGCTTATAATGGAATCTGTTGTGGGTATCCACCGTGACAAAAAACTACCATCTTTTGCATCTCAAACTTTTTTTGACTGGTTTAAAAAGAATTCAAAAGACTATGAGGTACCTCCAGAAAAAGTCCAGGACAATGTGGTATTATTTCACACCTGTTTTGGTAATTATAATAATCCGGAGATTGCCCGCGATGCTTTGTTCGTTCTGTGGAAGAATAATATTAATGTGACTGTACCATCTCTAAATTGCTGTGGAATGCCTGCCATGGAATCGGGTAACTTGGATATGGCTGTTGGTGAAGCGGAGAATAATTATCAGGTATTATTTCCCTTTATAGAAAAAGGCTATAAGGTTCTGGTATTAAATCCAACCTGTAGTCTGACCATGAAAGATGACTATCCGGTTTTACTTGAAAAAAAGCATGCTAAAGAGGATCTGCAAAAATTCAGCAAGGCTATATTTGACAGTAATGAGTACCTTTTTCAACTAAAAAGGGAAGATAAGTTTAACCGGGATTTTAAGACATCTCCCGGAAAGGTGGCCTATCATATTCCCTGTCATTTACGTGCACAAAATATTGGATATCGCTCCCGGGATATGATGCGCACAATAGGTGATACATCATTCGTACTTGTTGATGAATGCTGTGGCCATAATGGAACATGGGCAATGAAAAAGGAAAATTTTACCGATTCCATGCGAATTGGATCAAAAGCTTTCGATAAAATCAAAAAGGGTGAAGCAGATGTTATAGCGACAGATTGTCCTTTAGCAGCAATCCAATTAGAACAGGGAATCGGTGAAGAGGTTATACACACCATTCAGGTCCTCGCCAGGGCATATAAAGAAGATGGCTTTGAAAATAAATTGAAACATGAGGCCGAAACATAAATAGAGATATCTGAAAGGACGATATAATAAATCTAAAATTGAGATTTTATTTTCTCGCAGAGTCGCAGAGTCGCAGAGTCGTGAATAAATCATCTTATGGTACCATCTAAATTTTATCTATACTGAATTATTCATTATTGCTTAACGATGCGAAAATTTAATTATATTTATTTTTTATACATATTCTAATTTTTAATAGAGATTGCATTTAATAAATACATGTTTCTCTGTGTCTCCGCGCCTCTGCGTGAGAGATTAGTAATAGATCGGGCAAAAAAAAGATGAAAGAAAAGATATGAGAAAAATACATATAGAGGATGTGCTGGATTTAACCGCCTATGAAAAACAGCGGAAAGAGTACCGGCCAAAAATAATGGCCATAAAAGAAAAAAGACGCATTCATGTGGGGCCAAAGGCAACCTATCTGTTTGAAAATTTCGATACGATGTGGTACCAGGTTCAGGAAATGACACGCGCGGAAAGAATCGTCGAGGATGCAGGGATACAAGGTGAATTAGATGTCTACAATGAATTAATTCCGGACAAGAATCAGTTATGTGCATCCTTATTGATAGAGATCTCGGACGTGGAAGAAAGGAAGGAATTTCTGGGAAAAATTGTAGATTTGCCGAGACATACCTATTTAATGGTAGATGAAGATCGGATTGTCTGCGAATTTGATCCGCGTCAAGGTTCCGAGGACAAACTTAGTTCTGTTCAATATGTAACATTCAATTTATCTGCAGATCAGAGGGATAGATTTACTAAACCAGACTCGAAGATCAAATTGGGATTTGATCACCCTGAATATGACTATGAGCATTTTCTGACAGCTGATCAAAAAGAAACATTATACCAGGATTTGGTTGCAGATTAAGAAATTTGTAGAGAAATTCACCAAAAAGCAGGTCACAAAAAGGACCTGCTTTTTGGTTTTGTAAGACAATAAATAAAATTTAATGTGGACCGGCGACAACAGCACTGTTGATGGAATGATAGTCCTGAAAATAATGCAGAATATCCATCACAGCCAATACATCACGAATTTTTTGCGACATATGGACAAGCTTCAAATCGCAATTATGTCCCTCAAGATAACTTAGACATCCCATTAATGCCCCGACGCCATTGCTGTTTATCCATTTTACCCCTTGCAGATCGATAATAACCTGATAGACATCATGATCAACCAAATACTTTATCCGGTCGAAAAGTCCACTCGTATCAAGATTATCCATCATCTTGCCTGAGATTGTCATCACAGCAATATTACCTGTAATTCTCTGAACAATTTCCATGATATACTCCTTATCTTTTTTCTAACTATTTTTACGTACAGCTCCTGAAATAAAATGTTGGAAGGTGGGAGTAGGTTTTTGTTCGATTGTGAGAGGTGGAACGCCTGGTTCTGATTTCTGGCAAGACATTATAAATAAATAAAAGATTTAATAGTGTATATTCCCTGACGAAATAAACTTATACAGTGAAATGATCAATTCAAATAAATGAGGTAAAACTTCATGCTACAGAAATGAAGGAGCATAATGACCTTGAAATATTTGAATTTATGTACCGAATAGAAAGACAACCATGAAAGAAAGTATCAGATTGGTGACTAAATCTTTTCGTGTTATTCTATGGTAAGGGATTTTGGATTTTTATGACTCGGGTTATGTGAGATATAATGAAATATTAAGAAAAACCCCTCAGATTAAATATAGAGGGGTTTTTCAGTTTGTCGGTGAGAAAAAGGGAGGATTATCATCTTTCTCATAATTAATATAATAAATGGAAATTAGAAAAAAGTGATGTAGATTACAGACAACAAATATATTTTTCCGGTTTGAAAAAATTAGTTTGCAGAAATTGCTTGTTTATAATAAGGGATCAGATCATATATGAAGAGGAAAAAAGTTAAAAATCGAAAACTTTTTTTACTCTAATATATCTATAAGAAATAATTTATGAATTCCTGATGTGATTTGGTTGTATATCAATATAATAGACTATTGGATTGAAAGTATTATAATCATTGGTGTGGATTGAACATTCCTATGTGAAAATTTGGAATTTAACGGATAATTTTTATATTAAAATATATTCAGTTTGAGATTTTTAAATCAAAGGAATATAACCAATGAAAATTAAAAGTGAGATATATGCCAGGGAAAAATACAGAATTCACAGTCTTTCAGGTGAATTTGATTTTGAATTTATTAAGAACAATCTGTTGAGTGTTTATAGGGATCCTGAATTTAACCCCGAATTCAATTCAATTTGGGATCTAAGTCAGGTCAATAGTCTTCAAAAGATCTCACCTGATGAAATCGAATGGATCGTTTCTTTTGTAAAAAATCAACGTTCTCTTTATGGTAAAATAAAAACGGCCCTCGTGGTTGCAGAAAAACTTCATTTTGGTATTGCCCGCATCTATGAAATGAGTTTAGAGGAGGATACTAATAACGAAGTAATGGTCTTTAAGGATATTAAAAAAGCGCTCGCCTGGATAAAATAAATCAGCAAATAATTCTATTTAATTTCAATAAATGTCGCAGCAAATTGTCCTTTCTTGGGGCTTCGGGCATGAACCTGTAACTTTTTGTTTAAATCGTGGGAATATTCTGCCATTTTTGCTGATTTTCCGGTTAATGCCACCTTACCAAAGGTATCTATCCAGTAAGGTTCAGTTTGAGGAAACAATTCAAGTACTGTTTTGCCAATGACATCTTTCACTTTTAGACCTGTTAATTTTTCAAATGCAGGATTAATATCAAGATAGCGGTAATTGATCGGTTTTCCTTTTTTATCCGTAATGATTTCATGTAAAGCATATGCAGCAAACATCGATTTAAATAACATGCGATACTTTTCCTCGCTCTCTCTCAGGGCTTTTTCAGTATCAATTTTCTCTGTAATATCCCGAACTACTACCACAACACCTGAACTCTCATCAACCTTATTTTTTATAACAGATAAGCTTAGCATTAAAGGTTTTGATTTTGCCAGAAATGTTAAGTTCATATTCAACACTTCTGGATTCATTTGTCGTTAAGGTGTGATGCAGTGCTTTGTTAAATATTTCTGCAACCGGGTCTGGCAATACTTTCTCAAATCTTTTGTTAAGAAATTTATCTGGTTTTACGTAGAGATCAGGATGATCCGCCTGGTAAAACTCGCGAATTATACCATCTGTATCTGTAACAAAAACCAAATCTTCCATGGCCGCAAACGTGTACAGTAGTTTTTCCTCACTGGATTTCAAAGCCTTTTCCATTTCAACAAAATTTGTTATATCCAGCAAGGTTGAGAGGGTATAGTCTTCCCCATCGATAACGACTTGACGATTTCTGATATTAACAACAATATATTTCCCGGAGGCATGTCGTATGCGAAGGGGGTATTGGGTATCAGAAATTTCCCCCTTCTTCCTTTGTTCTACGAGAAGCATTACCCGGGTCAGGTCATCCGGATGGAGCATGTTGTGAAAAGGAGTACTCAAAAGTTGTTCGCGGCTACTCCCCTGTAGATCACACACTGCTTGATTTATATATGCTGGAATCTGAGTGCCAATTTTAATCAGATAGATAGGTACATTTACTTTTTCCATTAACTCATGAAAATTAATGCGTGATTGGAATTCTCTTTCCATGAAATGACTTAACATCAAATCCATATTGTTGGTCATAAAAGAGGAAAACTTCCGACGATCTTCATAGGATAGATTTTGAAAATCAGCACTATGGGATCCAAGACGTAACAGTGGAATTTCTGTAACAAGATTGCAATAGAGCAAATGGCCAGAAGTAATAGATGTAGGAAGATGCAATAGTTGATTCGCTAAAGTTACCACATTTTTTAAACCGGCCTGATTGGGAATAACTTCTGCATTTTCCCAGCGACGCAAACCAGCAATAGATACAGTAAGCAATCCAGCAAATTCCTGCTGCTCATAGGGAATCCCTCGGGCAATAAATCCCAGATAGACCCTGAGATAGCGAATATTATGACTGAACAGCATTCGGCATAAGGCCGTCTGCTCTTTGTTGCGGTTGACAGGTAAATTATTTAGATGATCTTCAAATAATTTTTCCAGTTTTTTAACAATAAAGGCAATGTCGCCTATTTGCCTGTCACTTGTCATGAAATCCTCGAATATTTAAAAAAAAAGTGTGTGTAAAATTGTTGCAAAAAAGAATTGCCCACCCTATATTAATAGTGTTGATCGCTATTATTCAACCAGGTGTCTATTCTTGTCCATTTGCTGTCAGCCCAGCATTTGTAGAGAAAATATATAGTACAGTTATTCGAATGTCAACAGATTGACCTGACCATTCAACTAACATAATTGGACATTAAAATATACATGTGATTTTTGTATAAAAAGTGAGGTGTCACTAAGTCAAGATATTTATAAAAATAACCAGGATCATTCATGAATCAATTCGTAACACGTTATGTGTGGTTAGACCCGCAGGGTAAGATTGTAGATAGAATATCCGAATATGATCGTCGTACTGAATCAGGTGAACAACCTTGTGTGGTTTTAGCCGGCGAGCAGCCGTATGTGGATAAAATTGTCAGTTTTCTTCTAAACAAGGAGGAGAAATGAACTGTCGCTCCTGTTTACATGCCAGACGTGCCGGAAATATACAAATGATTGGATGCCATTACTGGACAGCGATCTTTCATGGTGATAAAAAAATGCTAACATCTGCTTTGAAGGAGATTATTAAAAGAAAAAAGCTGGCCATGGATTTGGACAATAAATCTTCCACAAGCGAATGCGTGTGTGGTCTTATTGATACCCTGATTAGTGAGTATGCGCCCAAGCCCATATTTGAAGGATGGGTCGATCTTGAAAAGCCATATAGCGACAAAGATATATGTGGGGAAATGACAAATTATTGCGTTGTGCTTGATCCAAAACGATTATGTACTTTTTATGCACAGCAAACAGAAACACCTCAGTATCCGACCCATAATACCAACCTGCAATGATTAAGAATTCTTGAAAGTCGTAACACACCTACTTACATAATTTTTCACCTCATATTTTTATTCAATCACAAATTTTGTAAAATAAGAATCTTTAATTACATTTTTCCTGAGTTAATGATAACGCTCAGATTCGAAAAAAACAGATAAAATGCACATGAAATAAATATAGAGAGGAAAACGTATGAAAATCGATCTTAAAAAGAATTTTAAATATTCAATGATAGTACCCACAAGCATGGGGATTCGCATTACACCGGTAAATGGTCAGGCTGTGCACAGCAGTAATACTTTTATAATGACAACCAGTAGCGCTGAATCAAATGTGGCAAGTGTTGCATCATATCTTGGATTACCGGTTAAAGTTTTGACAGCGTTTGTGAAAGACAGCCCGATCGCACGTTTCATCCGCGATAATCTGGCCAGTCGGCATATGGAAGTAGAAGGGCCGGCATTTGAACAGGGGGGACCTTGGGGATATCGTCATCAGATCAATATTGCTGATAGTGGATTGGGTTCTCGCGGACCAAGGGTATATAACGATCGGGCTGGAGAAGTTGGCCGTTCTCTAAATGTTAAAGACTTTGATCTGGATCGGCTATTTGGTACCGAAGGAGTACAGATTGTACATCTTTCGGGGCTAATCGCTGCTCTATCACCGGAAACCGGTGTGTTTTGTTTGGAAATTGCGCGGGCAGCGAAAAAATACGGCACAAGGATATCATTTGATTTAAATCATCGTGCAACATTCTGGAAGAATCGTGAAGATGAATTACATAAAATTTTCAAAGAGATCGCCAGTCTCTCAGATATTCTGGTTGGTAATGAGGAAGATTTCCAACTCTGTCTTGGAATAGAAGGCCCGGAGGCCGGAGGAAAAGATCTGGCAGCTAAGATCGAGGGTTTTAAAGGCATGATTGACAGAACGAAAAAAGTTTTTCCGAATGCATCTGTTTTTGCAACAACCCTGCGCGAAGTTATCAATACAAACAGCCATATGTGGGGGGCTATTATGGCCGAAGGGGATAATTGGCATGTTGTTGAACCACGTCCTATTACCGTTCTCGATCGTATTGGTGGCGGAGATGGTTTTGTTGGGGGGATGCTTTACGCTATCCTTCGTGATTGGGAGGCCGAAAAGTGGATTCAGTTTGGCTGGGCGAATGGCGCCTTGGTGACAACACTGGAGACAGATTATTCTAATCCTGCTGACGAAGCCCAAATATGGAGTATATGGGAAGGAAATGCCCGGGTGCAGAGATAGCATCAGACCATTATTCACTAATTGTCATGGAGTCCGGAATGAATAAATAAATAAGCAGACCGATTATGGTCACTACAGCCAGGAGCATAATGATCTGTAAAACAGTGTAAAGGAATACTAAAGTTTTTTTCTGATTTGGAGAGTGTAGGCGGGCGTTCCAAAGGAATAATATAAACATAAATAATACGAACATCCCTTCATCGATAATACTACCAAGAATAAATCGCTGGATTATATCTATAATGATAAAGACGACAATCCAGGTGGAAAACAAGTAAATCATTGCTGTAGCATGTTCTAGAAAACTGTGCTGTTCTTTAAAGAATGATATTTTCGAGGTGAGGCTATATAGAGGTAATAGTACGACTAATAATCCAACTTGAGGTGGAATATTCGTAAACTGAATATTTAAACCAAGAAATTCACTCCCAATAAAAGCAAAATGCAGACCTACGATAAATGCCGCATAAAAGGCAAGTTTCCCTGGAGAATGAAAATAGCCCCTGAATCCCAGCCAATAATTTTGGATGATCAATTTCGGGTTACGGATAATTGACCAAAATGTGGCCAAGATGGAATGTTCCAGCGAGAAAACACCAGAAATTAAATCACTGATAGTATCATGTAATGTAATCTTTTTACCGGTATTTTGCTGACCGCAGATATGGCAATAGAGGCCCACCAGATCTGTGTGGCAAATGGTACATTTTTCAGTTAATTTTGACATTGCAAGGCTTGTGTTATTATTAAGGCTGATCTGTTTAATATTTTGAATGGTATAAACTATTTGTTTCGTTAGAAAATTTCACGACCCAATATTCAATTACCTGATTGAGAATTTTCTTTTCTTATAAGGAGTTACCAAATGGCTTCTCGAGTAGGTTTGTTTTTTGTAATATTTATAATTGGATTATCCCGGTTATTTGCGTTCGATCCACTCATCAATGTCAAGGACATTCGTATCCGCGACCCCTTTATCTATACTGATCAACAAAATAACCGCTATTTGATGTATGCTCAAACCGCCAATCGGAGTGGCAGTGATTTCATTGGTGTAGAAGTTTACACCAGTAAGGATTTGAGAAGCTGGAAGCAGCCAAAACCTGTTCTAATTTTACCCGAGACTGCGGGTATCCAAAGTGTATGGGCACCAGAGATGCATGAGTACCAGGGGAAATATTACCTTTTTGTTACTCTAACTTATAAAGAAAAGCTACCCATGGTTAAACCTGTTGAAAAAAAGACCTGGCCGGAAATGCATATCCGCGGGACCCATGTATTCCATTCGGAGGGTCCTTACGGCCCCTTTAAACCATTCAAATCAACTTCATTTACTCCAAATGACTGGATGGCATTAGATGGAACGCTATATGTTGAAGAGGGAACTCCCTACATGATCTTTTGCCATGAATGGGTTCAGTTGATTGATGGGACAATGGATTATGTGCAATTAAAAGATGATTTATCGGATACCTTTGGTGATACCAAGTTAATGTTCAGGGCATCTGATGCACCTGCTGCAATAAATGATCCGCAGCGCGGGAAGGTGACGGATGGCTGTTTTCTCTACAAGAGCTCAAAATCAGACAAATTGTATATGATTTGGTCAACTTTTATACCAGGAGACGGTTATTGTGTGTTTGTAACCTCGTCGGGGTCGGGTAGAATAAGAGGTCCCTGGTCCAAGCACATGCCAATATATACCCAGAACGGTGGACATGGTATGATCTTCAAAACGCTAGAGGATAAACTAGTATTGGCCTTACATCAACCGAACAGTGAGAAATTAGAACGGCTCCATCTATTTGAAATTATTGACACGGAGGATACCTTAAAGGTGGGAGAAGAAATCAAAATTCGTTGACCAATCTAAATGATCCTGTTCAAGAACAATTCAGTAAGAGGTGTATCACTGAATTACGATCTGGGCTATAGATCGGTCAGAATTATAAGTGGGTATTGTAAAAATATACTATTCGATGCCCCAACTGACCGAAACCCAACAGATTTCCGAACCTCTGATGCAATTTACCTCACTCGTCCTTATACCCAATGATGTCTGCTTAAATGAAATCTCGCAAAAGCAGAATTCTTAATATCCGACCTATTTTTTGCTTTTAAATATATCAACCAGTTCTGCCGTGATATCGATGTACTTATAGCCATGTTGAAGCGTAGCTTCAATATGACTGTTTTCCCCCAATTCGTTAAAGGTGGAGATGTGCAACCAATCAGGATTTGAAGCCATTGCTGCTTCAAAAGTACCGCGATAATAGGCACCTTCAGCGTCGTCCGGGTAATGTACACCAAATTTAGTTCGGTCCTTCCACCCGGCACCCAGCCAGCCATCGTGGTCAAAACGACGCCCCGGATTGGCACGCTCATCATAGCCCGGACAGATCGTTGCATGGTGCTGCGCCGGTTTGCCGATTTTAAAACCGGTTTCTTCGTTATATTTGTCGATATACTGGCGCATGTTTTTCATATAATCAGCCAGCAGGTTGTCCTCAATATCGACCAGAGTGTAGATTTCTAAGGCGCGAAAAGGATTGAGGTAACGGGCACCCTTTCCATCTTCGTAACTTCCAGACATGATCGGGAAGCAGGGCAGACCCATTTTTTCCAGCCGGTCAAAAACATCGCGCCATTCTTCCGGTGTATGACCCCAAGCTGTCCAGACCATCACAACAGGTAATCCTTCGATCTTCAACATCGCCGGATGGTCTTTATAGCGCTCCAGAAAGTAGGTCAGATCCCGCATCAATGTGTCAACGGGAAACCGGCCACGCTCATAGTCCACTGTCACTTTCAATCCCTTCTCGACAGCCTTGGCATAGACAATGTCCAATATATCATTTCTATTAAGTCCGCTGGGTTCATATTGCCAGGAAGTGGCTATCGCATCAATCTTTGCCCGCTTCATTTGATCAAGATGTTTATCGATAATGCAGGGATCTGAAGAATTATAAGCACCAACAAGAGGGGTCGCATTTTTAAATTTACCGATCGGATCATTTAGCCAAGTCTCTTCAGAAAACCATATATAATAGTAAGTAAGTACAACTTTTTCATCAAAACGGAATCCACGATCAGGATCAGCAGAAAAAACAACATTCCCTGTTAAATTTAAGAACAGGTAAAGAATCAGAGTGAGTTTTAATTTCATAATATCTCCTACTAATACTAATCCAAAATGCCAATCGATGAAAACCACATAGTGTGCTAACTAAGGTTTTACAAAATCCAACCTTCACGATACTCCGTATGTAGGTATTGATTTGCCTCTTCGAAATTGGTTACGCGAAAATTTGGGCCATCCCATTTAAGTACCTTATGCCTATTTGCCAGCTTTATGGCCAGATTACCTAAGAGCATGGTTTCGGTTAATTTCCCCGCATATCCAAAATTTGATGTAGCCTGGGAACCAGCTTTACAGGCTTGAATCCATTCAGCATGAATTCCCGGCGAACGAAGTATGGTTTTTTCAGGTACCTTAAATGCCTTCATTTTTTTCTCCGGTATGAGCCGGGGATTACTTCCGTAGCAACCGCACATGATTTTACCTTTGTCCCCAACAAAAAGTACACCACCATCGCTATCTCCCATTCGTCGTCCCGGTTCAAGCTCAGGGGGTCTTTTAGGCATGATCTCGCCATCATACCAGTTAAGAGTAATACCCGAGCGGTCATTATTTCCTGGAAAATGATAGCGAACGATAGATGCTTTGGGATAGGTTTCTTCATTGACTTTGGTTGAACTGGCTTGGACGGTACTAGGGTGGTCCAGGTCCAAGACCCAAAAAGGAACGTCCATAATATGGGCACCCATATCGCCGAGGGCACCGGTGCCAAAATCCCACCAGGCTCGCCAGTCTGCTGGCAAATAGGTTGGATGATAAGGGCGTTCAGGTGCTGGTCCCAACCACAAATCCCAGTCTAAAGTGGGAGGAATGGCAGGTATTTCCTGGGGACGATCCATGCCTTGCGGCCAGTCAGGCCTGTTTGTCCAGCAAAGGACTTCATGCACTTTTCCGACTGCATCTGCCTGAATCCATTCCTTTATAAGACGGATTCCCTCACCTGTATGACCTTGATTCCCCATCTGTGTCGTAACACCCGCTTCATTTGCAGCGAGAGCCAGTTGCCTTGCTTCATAAATGGTATGCGTAAGTGGCTTTTGACAATACGTATGTTTGCCTTTTTTAATTGCCGCCATAGCGATGATGGCATGATTATGATCGGGAGTTGTTACTGTAACAGCATCAAGATCTTTCTCTTTTTCAAGCATTTCACGATAGTCACGATATTTCCTTGTCGAAGGAAATTCAGAAAGTGCTTTAGCAGCACGCTTCTGATCAACATCACAAAGAGCGATAACATTTTCGGAGCTGACATTTTTAAGATCGTGATAACCCATCCCACCGACACCCACACATCCAATATTTAGTTTATCACTTGGTGCCTTATACCCTGGCCCGCCAAGAACATATCGGGGGACAATAATGAACGCTGCTGTGGAAACAGCAGTTGTAGTCAAAAATTGACGTCTGCTAATAGAGGATTTAAACTTTGAGTCTTGAATATGAACTTTCATTTGTGATTTCCTCAAATATTTGTATCGAAAAAAGTGATCACATTGAGTCAATTATAATGGAGAAATAGGGATTTTAATCTTTTAAGAATATAAACATCACACCAGAGCAAAACAACTGTTATCGGGGGTACAATAGGGTGTTGAACATTATATTATTTTAGTAGTATAAATCCAGAATCTGTTCAGATTGAAAGTTGACATATTTTTTTCTGGGAGTGTGTTGGAAAAATTCCTGGAAAAATGTGCGTTTTGTCAGATTTTATTTAAAGCTGGAGATATATTTTAAATGAACAACAGATCCTAATTTGTAATATGGATATACTGAACTTATATTGGAAACCATATTCAGTTTGATTTACAGAGGATCTGTTTCACCGGAATTTAAAATGGGGATTATATGAAAATTGAAGTACTGAAGATAGATAAACAAAATTTACGAATACACTCACTCTCTGGTGATTTTAACTTTGATTATCTTTTTCAATCGATTGTTGACATATATAATAATCGCAAATTTAATCCTCACCTAAGTTCTGTATGGGACTTTACCAATGTTAAGCACATTCAAAACATCTCTCTTGAACAGTTAGAAAAAATTGTAGCCTATGTAACCTGGAAAAGGAACAAACTGGGTAAAATAAAAACAGCCATTGTTGTTTCAGAAAAAGTGGATTTTGGTTTAGCACGGATGTATGAGCAGGAAATGGAGGCTTCAAATCAAGCCGAAATAAATGTCTTTCGCAATCTTGACATGGCTATTGAATGGATAAAATCGTTCTAAAGTCACTAGAAATTGAATATCGCCGGGAGATATGTTTGGAGCATATCTAAGCGGACATGGTATGTGATGCCCCTGGTCTTCACATCTCCATCTTACATTTTTCACAATCACTCATACCTCAAGGCATCAACCGGATTAGAAATCGCCGCTCTGAAGACTTGTGTACCGATAGTGAACAAGGCGATAACTAAAGCAATCCCACCCGCCACTATAAAATACCACCATTCAATATTAGAACGGTAGGCAAAATTTTCCAACCATCTATCCATCATATACCAGGCCAATGGCCAGGCAAAAATATTAGCAATTAAAACCCATTTGCTAAACTGTTTTGATAACAATAGCACCAATCCTAAAACGGAAGCACCCAATACCTTTCGAATACCGATCTCCTGAATGCGCTGCTGAACCATAAATGCAACCAATCCTAACAATCCTAAACAACCAATAAACAACGCCAATACAGAAAAGCTCATAAATAGCTGTTGGGTCTGTTTTTCATTTTTATATAGATTATTATAATCATCGTTAAAAAAGGAATACTCAAAAGGTAGATCAGTATAAAATCCTGCCCAGATCTGATTCATCTGTTGTATTGTTTTACCGACATCTGTGGTGTTTATTCGTACTGAGATATAACGGGGTGACCAGTGGAAAGGGCTATCTATATGTAGAAAGGCCATCGGTCGGATTTCTGTATGCATAGATTCATAGTGTAGATCCTTCACAACCCCGATAACAGATAGATTGAAAGGTTTCCTTCCCCAGGTATTGACTCTTTTTCCAATCGGATCATCCCAGCCAAGCAGTTTCACAGCGGCTTCATTGAGAACAATCCCTGAGGTATCCGTCCCAAATTCTTCAGAAAAATACCGGCCTTTAACCATATTAAACTTTAGAACATCTTGAAAATCAGGGTCACTCAAACAAAGATTAAGCGTATAACCACCTTCAAAACCCTCTGCACCGAATCCTATGTTATTAAATCGAATACCGGGCAGACGATGCGATACCGAAGCATGCTGTACAGAAGGGATTTTAAGTAATTCAGATTTAAATGCTGCCAGATGATCCGGGATCAAGTTAGCATTTTTAATTACGACTACCTGTTCTTTTTCAAAACCAAGTTGCTCATTCTGAATATAATCTAACTGTCGGGAGATGACCATCGTTCCGACAATGAGAACAATAGAAGTGACGAACTGAAATATCACAAGAAAATTACGTAACCAGGTTCCTTTTCGTCCTTTTAATAGCTGATTATGTAATACATTTGCTGGTTGGTAAGATGATAATACTAAAGCCGGATAAACACCGGACAAAAGGCCTGTTAGAATTGTTAATATTATCATAGCAGGCATCAATAATAATTTAGTGGAAAAAGGTACGGGAAGATTCACGCCTAAAAGGTCAGGCAAATAAATGAAAGCTAATTCGACAAACAACAAGGCCAATAATACTGATATAAAACTGATAAATAGTGATTCACTGAGAAATTGACGGATCAGATAACCTCGGCCAGAACCAACTACTTTACGGATGCTTATTTCTTTTGCTCTGGTAGCAGATTTTGCTGTGGCGAGATTAACAAAATTAATGCATGCAATTAGGAGAATAAATATTGCGACTATTCCAAATATATATACATAATTCGCATTTCCATTTGCCTCAAATTCGCCACTTAAATGCGAGTATAAATGAATATCCGTAAGCGGTTGCAAATACAATTCCCATTTAGAATCACCACCAATTGATTCCTTATATTTGCCATTAAAATGATATTTATTCACGAAGGCAGGGAATTTGGCTTGAAGCGATTTGTAATCCTGATTTTCAATTAATAGGATGTAAATACGGAAATTGTTATTGAACCATTGTTGATTATCATACCAATCTTTAAATGTTAGTAAGGAAGCGAGCATGTCAAAATGGAAATGGGCATTTTCAGGAAAATTTTTTATAACAGCAGTGACTTGAAAACTATCCTCATCATCCATCACAAGAATTTTCCCTATCGGATTTTCATTCCCAAAATACTTTCTGGCTGTTTTCTCAGTAAGGACAATTTTATTAGGGCCTAATATCTCAGGGTTGGGACTGCCTATAACAAATTCTGCAGAGAAAATATTGAAAAATGTAGTATCAACTATGAGTATATTCGATTCCTTAAAAGTCGTATTTCCGTACTGAATCTTTGTTGCATTACCAGCAGTTGCTATTCGACAAACCGCTTCAATCTCTGCATATTCATTATATAGTGCGGCTGGCATTGGTGGGGGATTAAAGGTTTGCTTAATAACCGTGTTGCCTGATAAAGCATCGACGGCAATTCGATAAATCCGATCTGACTTTTCATGAAAGCGATCATAGCTCAGTTCATGACCAACATATAAAAAACTGAGGATAGACTGTAGCCATTCCTATTGCGAGGCCAAGAATATTTAGAAATGAGTAAAATTTGTTACGATTAAAGTTACGAACGGCAATGCGAATGTGATTTTTAAACATAACGTATCCGGCTTTATTTGGATATATTACTTTGATTTATTGCTTTGGATGAATCTAATTCAAATATATTCGTATGTTATCGCCAGATCATTTACCGGGTAAAATCTGGTAGGTATTGTTAAGAATGATTCGAAAATCTTAAAAGAACCTCACCCAAATATCCACCTTCATTTATTTCAGCAATATATAAACCAGGTTGCAAATAAGCTTGTCTGTTTAGTACAGGATCAGGAAGTGTTTCCAGCAAACCATTAGGGTCAAAAACTTCATTATCGTGGCTAAGTTTTATAGCATGATCTTCAAGAGCTATTTTTTCGAGGATATCTCTTAACGTCATAGTCTCACCTTTGTTTTTAAATTATTAGACACCGGTTTGTTCAAAAAGTCACAACTATTTTTTTCTACGTAAGATATTGTAGAAGGTTGAGTATAAAATTAAAAATAATGTTCGAAATTGTAATTTCGGACGAATTAATTGGTAGAATTTTTTATCCTTAGTCTGAGGAATATAGTGGTAAGAAATTTGGATAAACGCCGGAGTATGAAATGATAAAAAATTATCTGATTGTGGCATTAAGAAATCTTCGAAGGCATAAAGTATACTCGTTTATAAATATATCAGGGTTGGCCATTGGCATCGCCAGTTTTTTACTGATTATGCTCTGGGTGATGGATGAGTTGAGCTACGATCAATTTCATGCGAATGCGGATTTTCTCTACCGAATTGAACAAGACCAGAATTATTCCGGTAGCATTTACCATGTTAATGTCACACCCTATCCGATGGCTGAGGGTGTCAAGGCGGAAATACCAGAAATTAAATATGCGACACCCTATCCCCATGCCGGCACACTTCTTCTTCGCTATAAAGATAAATCATTTTTTGAACGAAGTGTTCGCGCTGTAACCCCGGATTTCTTAAAAATGTTTTCATATCAATTTATCTATGGAGACCAAACCACAGCTCTTGACAAGCCTTCCTCGATGATTATTACAGAAGAACTTGCACAGAAGTATTTTGGTGAAATTAATCCTATTGGTCAGGTTATTAGTATAAATAATCAATTTGATTTCACTATAACCGGTGTGTTAGAAAATATCCCTGAAAACTCTGTGGTACGATTTGATGTGCTCGTACCCTTTGAATTTTTGAAAGATCTGGGCCGTACCATTGATCAGTGGGGTTGGAATTCCATCGTTACTTTTGTGCAATTACATGAGAGTGTGGATATTAAAGCAGTAAATGAAAAAATCACCGATTTGCGTTATAGAAGAACCCTTGATCTGGTCAAGGATGATCCGGAAAGATTGAAACGATTTCAGGAAGATGATCCGACACCGTTTATGCTTCGAGCCCTGCCCGATATCCATCTACATTCCTATTTTGGATATAATAAATCCATGGGCTATATCCTTTATGTCTATATTTTTTCGATCATTGCGGTTTTTATAATTCTTCTGGCCAGTATCAATTTTATGAATCTTGCCACCGCCCGATCCGTGAACAGAGCCCGGGAAGTTGGTATGCGCAAAGTTGTGGGCGCTAAGAAGGAAAATCTGGTTCTCCAATTTTATGGTGAATCAATTTTAATGGCTTTTATAGGATTGGTTTGTGCTTTAATTATTGTTGCCCTACTCCTGCCCGCATTTGGTACTTTAGCCGATAAATCTTTTGAGATGAATCTTCTTTGGGACTGGCAATTTATAATAGGAATGATAGTTCTCACTTTAGTAACAGGAATAATCTCCGGCAGCTATCCGGCCATGTTTCTTTCTTCGTTTCAACCCATAAGGATTCTGCGTGGCAAAATTTCTAACTCTGATAAAGCGGCCTTATTTCGGAAGGTATTAGTTGTTTTCCAGTTCACCATCTCTCTTATTTTGATTGTCAGTACAGTAATGGTATATAATCAATTGCAGTTTATGAAAGAAAAAGATCTGGGATTTGACCAGGAACACCTCATTTATATTCCCCTACGTGGAGATACAAATACGTACTATGATATATTAAAAAATGAGCTATTACTGGATAAAAAAATTGTGAATGTGACAGGTACCCATCATTATCCAGCTCACATTGGTAGTAATTCAAGTGGTGTGAAATGGGATGGTAAAGATCCTGACTTGAAAGTGCTCGTTTCCATGGCTCGGGTGGGTTTTGACTATGTAGAAACGATGAAAATTGAGATGGTTGAAGGGCGCTCCTTTTCAAGAGAATTTAGCACAGATACAGCTAGTGCATTTTTGATCAATGAAGAGATGGCTCGTATCATGGGTGGTGGATCCGTTGTTGAAAAACGTTTTGATTTTGACAGAGATGGATTCATTATAGGGGTGATGCGAGATTATCATTTTCAGTCCGTAGATGAACATATCGAACCTCTGGCCATACGTTGTAGTTTAAGAGACATCAATTATTTACTCATACGATTGTCAGCTGGGAATATAACAGCGGCCATCGATTTTGTAGAAGCTACCTGGAAACGGATTGTACCGAATTATCCATTCGATTATAGATTTCTGGATGAAGATCTGAATGATCAATATGCCGTGGGAGACCGGGTAAGCAACTTACTCAAATATTTCGCTGTTTTGGCGGTAGTGATAGCATGTCTTGGTTTATTTGGATTGGCTTCATTCACGGCAGAACAACGAACAAAAGAAATGGGTATTCGCAAGGTTCTGGGAGCATCGATCGGTGGTCTGGTCCTTCTCATGTCCCGGGATTTTGCAAAATGGGTCCTTCTTGCCAATCTGATTGCCTGGCCAATATCCTGGTATGTAATGGATCAATGGTTGAATGATTTCGCCTACCGGATCACTATCGGCTGGCAAACCTTTGTATTTGCCGCCATTGTAACCTTGATTATAGCTCTGTTAACTGTGTTGTATCAGTCAATACGGGCCGCCACGGCAAATCCCGTGGATAGTATTAAGTATGAATGATAGGGTGAGACGTGAAATGTCAAACTTGAAACGTAGGGGCGGACCCAAGTGTCCTCCGCGTTCTATCTTGCTATCAATTTAATCTCAAATACCTTTGGCCAGCGTTTACCGGTTACAAATAAACGTTGTTGTTCCTTATCGTAGGCAATCCCATTCAACACATCTGTATTTACGGTATAGTCAGCGGGATCAAGTAAACCAGTAAGATCAATCCTGCCCGTCACATTTCCGTTCTGTGGGTTGATGATCGCAATCCAATCAGTAAGCCAAACGTTAGCAAAAATCTTTCCCTCAATGTATTCGAGTTCATTGAGATTTTTGAGGGGGGAATCTCCTGAGGTTACCTGGATTGTCCTAATTAACTCCAGGGTTTGAGGCTCAACAAATCGAATCGTGGCCGTACCATCACTGATTATTAATTCGCTACCATTATGGGTAATCCCCCAACCTTCATGATTATATGAAAACTGTCCCAGTGAGTCAAAGACTGTCTACCTGGTAGACAAATCCCTTTTTTTCCAACCAGGTGAGTTGATAAATCTTTTCTTCAAATATGGTGATACCCTCTCCGAAGTAGTCATCTGCAAGATTTGTTTGATGCTGAACGTTTCCCGTTTTCATTTCTACTTTGCGTATAGATGAATTTCCATATAACCCTGTTCCCTCATAAAAATGATCTTTATAAAATACAAAGCCCTGGGTGAAGGCCTTTACATCGTGGGGAAATGAGTTTAGCCTTTTGTACGTATATTCGCTAATAACATCATCCAGAAAAGGATCATAGGGACCCGTCGGATCGTTGGAACAGCCAAAAAGAAAGATGGCGGTGAATATAAAATATGAAATGGGGGATTGAATTCTGTTCATAATAATATATTTTAAAGTGATTTATACTTTGGGGAGATTAAACCAAAGATACAGATTAAATGTTCCGTGTAAAGAGAGGTTGCGAAAAATCAATCGAAAACTATCAATCCCGGAAAAGGCCTTGAATTTCAGTAACTTTTGTTTGGTTAAGTAGCAAGGCGTTGACACAATCCTGATCAAGAACATCATTGGCAAGTTTTTTCAGGGTTTTAAAGGCTTCCGAATTACTCCACGCTTTTTTATAAGGTCGTTTACTGGTAAGAGCATCAAAAACATCAGCAACGGCAACGATTCGGGCTTCAATAGGAATATTTTTACCTTTCATACCATGCGGATATCCATTACCATTGAGTGCTTCATGGTGATATTCGGCAATGTTTCTCAAAACATTTATATTTGCGATCGTCTCAAATTCAAAATTTTCGATAATTGTATTAATAACCATACGACCTTTATAAGCGTGGGTTTGCATGGTTCGCCACTCATCTTTGTTCAATTTCGCCGGTTTTTTTAACACTTCGTCAGGAATCCCAATCTTTCCGACATCATGCATTGGGGCAAATATAAAAATATCTTCAATAAACTCATCGTTAAAAGCATATTTTTTAGAATAGGAAAGTTCTTTTGCAATTAACCTTGAAAAATGTGCCATACGTTCCAGATGGCTGCCTGTCTCGGGATCCTTAAGATGAACCATTTTATTGGCAGTCCTTAAGGCAGCAAGCATTGTTTTTATGGTATTTATATCATTCTTGACAACATTCGATACCAGATGGGCAAAGATATCAATACAATCTAATACTTCTGCGGTAAAGCAATTTTTCTGTGAAGAATTGAAGAAGACAAAACCAATACATGATTTATTATTATATATCGGTAATGTGTAACTGGCCTGATACCCTTCCTCATTAATCCTTACAGTATGTTCATGTGTACCCTGACCAAAAATATCCAGATCATTTACAACGCGGGGGTGGTGGTCCTCACATATCTCTTTTAAAGACGGGGCATTCCTAATATTTGTTTCATAGTGAATTAATGGATTTGATCTATCGCAACTGGCGAGAAAGGTTTTAATCGTACTTGATTGATCCTCATACAAGGCGACAGCGATACGTTCAATAAAATCATAGTAATTTTTTATAGCTTTATGAATGGCTTTTAACTTATCATTCAGAGAAATATTCTGATTTAGAGATTGCAATAGATCGGCATGTTCATGAAGATCTATCATTCTGCTACTTCCTTATATCTGTCTTAGTCTGATATAATGAAGATCTAATGATAGTAATTTAATGATTTGTCTCTGATGCAATTATAGGTCAACAAATCGCTGGATAATACTGATAACTCAGGACGATTGAAATATTAATGCTTGAAATTAACCAGTAGAATCAGGTTAATACTTATTATAACCGCTGTCAGATCAGTCGGATTAAAGATCTGCAATGCTCTAACTTAATCAAGGTGGGACGGAATCGCAAGGATATAATGAGCATAGTAATAAGGAGGTCAAAACTTGGACATGTTTATCCGGAACGCTAATCTCATCATTTAAATAATTAGTAAAGAATTCTGGTTCTTATTGTCCCTTGTATTTCTGCCAGGGCTGTTCGCAATTCGTTTGATTCTTTTCTTGATTTGAATGGTTCAATGTCTAACACCACATAGCCAATCTCATTTCGTGTCTCAAGATATTGTCCGATAACATTGATGCCTCGGTTGGCGATGATGGCATTTATAAATTTGAGAAGACCAGGATGATTTTCATGGATATGCAGCATACGTGTCGCTTTTATATTTGGTCTTAAATTAACATTAGGAAAATTTACAGCGCCTTCAGAATTTCCGAGATCGCTGAAATTAACTAATTTTGCCAGCCACTTCACTCCCAATATTTTTCTGGGCTTCCTGGGTTGAGCCACCAATATGGGGCGTAAGGATTACATTTTCCAATCCGATTAAAGGAGATTCAAATTTTTCCTGTTTTGAACCCGGCTCCTGTGGAAAAACATCAATGGCTGCACCACGGACTTTACCTGCTTTTAAACTATTACTTAGGGCTTCAAGGTCAACAACCCTACCTCTGCTGGCGTTGATCAGACAGGCATCGTTTTTTAATAATGCCAGCTCTTTTGCACCCAGCATATTAATGGTAGATTCATCTTCCGGAACATGCAAAGTTATGATATCTGAGGCGACTAAAAGATCTTCCAGACTATTAACCTGACAGGCATTTCCCAGAGGAAGTCGTGTACGTATATCAAAATAAACGACACGCATTCCGAGCGCTTCAGCCAATATGGAAACCTGAGATCCGATGTGTCCATGGCCAATGATACCTATAGTTTTACCACGAAGTTCATTACTGCCAGAGGTAGATTTTATCCATGTATGATTATGGGCGGCTTTACTTTTTGGAAATATCCCACGCATTAACATGATTGACAAACCAATAACCAATTCAGCAACAGAGCGGGTATTGGAATGAGGGGCATTAAAAACAGGTATACCTAATCGGCCCGCAGCGGATAAATCTACCTGATCAGTCCCGATACAAAAACAACCGATAGCAATGAGTTTTGATGCTTGGCCAAGTATTTTCTGATCAAGAATTGTACCAGAACGAATACCGATTATATGGGCATTTCTAATACTTTTAATCGTGTTCGTTGCGTCAAAGGCCTCACCAGAGGTTTCAATATTTGTATAGCCATTTTGCTTAAAAATTTCTGTGGCCTGTTGGTGAATATTTTCAAGTAGAACAATTTTTATTTTGTCTTTGGACAGGGAAAGTAAATTCTTCATGGTTCTCACTTACATTTTTCTATCCTAATTTACAAAATTATTTCAACTAGCAACAATAGAGAATTTGGGCACTCCCTGCCTGGATCTTGTTATTTGAAGATTGATTATTGGCAATGAAAAATTAAAAAAAAGACTTGACTAAAAAAAGTGGAGAGAAAAACTTTAGAAATCCCAAATCCCAAATCCCAAATCCCAAATCCCAAATCCCAAATCCCAAAGAAAGAATAGCGCTGAGTAATATTGCGGAGATTAATCACATATCATATATTAAAGCATGGCAAGTGTAGGCATTGAACAACTTCACTATTTTTGTCCCCGCAAGAAGACATCTTGCAGTCTGGTTCTGTATTTCAGAGCTGAAAATACAGACAAGACGTATACGATGATCGAATGTGATCAAAAATTGGACTGCAAAGTATATTTACCCTCCGAAGAACATTCCTTCAACTGGGAATTTTGTCCTGCATATAGTCAATATAATGTAATTTAACTTCTATTGATTTTCTAACCTAATTACCCATAACGCAACGATGCCGCAAATAAAAAATTTAATAAATCTGAATCTAGTTACAAATATCTCTCGCGGAGACGCAAAGACGCAGAAAAAAATTTTTAAAATTTTAAAAAAGAGATTTTATTTTAAGTCAAATTACACAACATTGACATAAATCATTTTAATAATAAACCTTTGCGACTCTGCGGCTCTGCGAGGTAAAAGAATTCTCAGTGAGTAAAAATTTTGCTAAAATAACAAAGTTTTCGACAGCAATAGCCTAACTCGCCCATATTAAATTCGCCTTATATGTACTGTTAATCGCCTGATTAGTCGAATTGAGCCTATAGATCAATTTATCCTCCCCGCTTTTATCATCTTATAAAACAAGTAATTACCCGACCTAAATATTCTTTGGCACACCGTTTGTAACCATCAACAGCAAGTATGAAAACATTAACCAAAACAAGAGGAGAATTAAGATGAAGCATTTAATGATTATTTTCAGTTTGGTCGCTGTCTTTTTGACAGGTAGCCTGTTTGCTCAGGATTCTGAAACAGTGCAGAATAAAGAGCAAAACCACTATAAAAATCAAACCAAAAATGTTGACCATGCACAAACGAAGGGACAAAATAGAACCGGCTTCGTCGATGAGAACGGTGATGGTATCCCTAACGATAGGGATGGGGACTATGAAGGTGAAAAAGCGCGTAAAGGTAACAACGCCAAAGGTTTTGTCGATGCAGATGGTGACGGCATAAACGATAATGCGATTGATAGTGATGGCGATGGTATTCCAAACGGCCAGGATGCTGATTACGTTCGCCCTCAGGATGGAAGCGGACGCATGAATAAATCCGGACAAGGCAATGGAAAAAGTATGAAAGGCGAGGGCAATGGTTCCGGAATGGGGACGGGGACTGGCGATTGTGACGGTATGGGTCGCAAGGGAAGCGCGTAAACAAGGTGGAAAAAAATAATTAGTCTAAACGATGGAATAAACCGGTCATGCATATGGCCGGTTTTATCATCAAAGCGTTAAAAACAGGGGGAATAGATAATGAATAGCACTAAATATAAATTATCAATTTTATTAACAGGATTTATCCTGGGATCATTTAATTTTACGGGTTGTGCCAATTCAGTGGAAGCAGAGTCTTCTGACACATTATCCGATCAGTTTATTACAGCCGAATCTATCAATGAGTTGCCGTTTGAAGAAGTAAATTTGGAAGAAATGGACGGACTTGTTTTTATGCGAGAAGAGGAAAAACTTGCCCGTGATGTTTATCTTACCTTATATGAAAATTGGGGTAAGCGCGTTTTTATAAATATTTCGGGAAGTGAGCAAACACATACGGATGCCATAAGATATTTACTGGTTAAATATGAAATTCCCGATCCGGTTGAAGTTGATAGTCTTGGTGTTTTTAAAAATGAAATTTTGCAAGATCTCTTTAACACATTGATCGAGCAGGGCAGTGTGTCCCTTGTCGAAGCACTTAAAGTCGGGGCTCTAATTGAGGAAATCGATATTCTGGATATTCAAAAAGAGTTGGATGAGCATGTGGATAATGAAGATATTACCATGGTATATAATAACTTGCTAAAAGGCTCACGTAATCACTTGCGGGCTTTTGTAAAAAATCTTTCCCGTCAGGGGATAGAGTATGTGCCTGTAAAACTAACCGAACAGCAATACCTGCAAATTCTTACTAATGCTTGGGAACGCGGGAGATTGTAGAAATGATTTTTATAAGGTAGAAAGCCCGAAAGCCAAACTTTTTTAGGATTGTTCCATTAACGATCGACCATGTAGGTACGCGATTAATCGCGTACCTATTATAAATTTAAATCTGAAAAAAAAATTATAATTTAAAAGATTTTTACGAGAATTCTTATGAAGTACACCATCATTATCTAAATTTATCCTGACTTATTTCCTCAATGACATTTTCTATGATTAGATTATTTAAAGAATAGTTGATTCTTTAGTTTTCAAAGATTAAATACATAAGCAATAGGCAGTGGATTAAAATATTTACTGCCGTATTAATTAAAATGGGAGGGATTTAATGATGGAAGCTTTACTTATTGATTTGATTGGTGGTGCGATAGGTGGCAATCTTGCTGGCGGATTATTGAAAAAACTGAGTCTGGGTACGCTTTGGAATTCAGTGGTTGGTATTATTGGTGGAGGTCTTGGTGGCCAGATATTAAGTGCTCTCGGCGTTATGACCAGCCAGGGAGGACTTGATATTGGTAGTATTATTGGTAACATTGTGGGATCGGGTGTCGGAGGTGGTGTTCTTCTGGCTATTGTAGGATTTGTAAAAAATGCGATGAAAAAATAATTATTAAAATTTTTTATTTGAGATGTTGACGGAAGAGACGTAGAGTGCTGCGTCTCTCCGACAACACCACAGTAATCTTAAGATTTAATTGGTTTTATATATTCTTAGTTTTTTCTTTATATTTTATTAAATAACTTTGCGCCTCCTCTGCGTCTTTGCGGTTAAATTATTATTTCAGTAGAATAAGTTTCTTACTTTCCACATAACCCTTGTCAGACATTAACCTATATATATATATCCCACTCGGAAAGGCAGAGGCATCCCATTCCACATTATAAGTACCGGCTGCTTTTCTTCCTGATACCAAGGTCACAACCTTTTGACCAAGAAGATTATAAATACTTAGATCAACGTAATTTGTAATTGGTAATTCGTAATTGATGGTTGTTATTGGATTAAAAGGATTTGGATAGTTTTGTTGTAAATGGAATTTTTTCACCTGAATACGAGGCTGATCAAAAGATGAAACAACTTCAATATCTACACTATCTGACTGGCTGAAGGCACTCTCGTTTCCAATGCTGTCAAGAGCTGTGATCCAATAATAATAAACATTGCTCAGTTGCAAACTGGAATCCTGGTAAGTGGTTATTCCGACAGGCGTAGAGTTGATATATTCAGCAGTAGTTGTATCATGTCGTGTACTACGGTAAATGTTGTAAAGCATTAAATCAATGTCTGATGACTGTGACCATACAAGATCAACGGATTCACCATCGATAGTTGCTACCAAGTTTTCGGGTGCTTTAGGTGGTTTGAGATCTTCATCATCAGTACGGAGAAAAAGTTTTATTCCGCCAGAATAGCTGCCGAAAATCAGGTCTGTGTTTCCATCAAGATTTACATCAACAAAGTGGGGAAGCGCATCCTGAAGCACAGATACGGAAGCAAACTCGTTCGTTATTAATGTAAAGGTTTCCGAATCAACAGAATCCTGCTCAAGATGGTATACGTCACCATAAAGGGCGCCAATCATTAAATCTAATAAACCATCATCATCAAGATCTGTAAATGTTGGCGATGCATTGTACCCTACATCTAGATTTGCAAAACGATTTGTTTTTTCTGTGAATGTCACGGCATTAACACTGTCCTGTTCGTAATGAGAGGTCGTACCCCAGCCGCCCCCGACAAGCATATCCAGAAGTCCGTCGCTATCAATATCTTCAAAAACCAAATTGGGAGGCTGTCTTGTTTGCATGGGAGCATTAAAATGATCCTCCATCAATATAAATGAATAGGAGTTTACCTCAGCCTGTTCATAGCGGGAATTTTTACCATAAACATCCCCAATAATGAGATCCAGTAGTCCATTTCCATTAATATCATAAAGTGTCAGGCGGTTATATTGGCCAACACCGATATCATTAAAGCGCTCTTCGATTAAGTTGAATAGCAGATCTCCCTGGGCATTTTGTTCAAAATGATTGATAGGCGCATTGTCAGGGCCGAAATGGGTGGCGACCAGCATATCCAGTAAACCATCATTATCAATATCCGCAACAGCATATCCGTTTTTGGCGCCAAAATCTCTCACACCTATTACATCTTCATTTAGAACCTGATAAATCTCTGATCCCGGGGCGATTTGCTCGTAATGAACAAGCCCTTTATACCATTCCCCTAGCATCAGGTCAAGCTTATCATCATTGTCCAATTCAACAAAAGCAGGTTTGGCAGATTGCCCTACATCAATATCAGCAAAATTATTTGACACTTCTGTAAAACCAGGTGCATGAAGGCTATCCTGAATAAGATGATAAAGTTGACCATTGGGTGTGCCTACAATCAAATCAAATATGCCATCATTACCCAGATCTGTAAAGGTCGGAGCAGAATAAGTTCCGCCATCCCAATCCATCCATAATGGATCAACCATACTAAAAGAAAAGGTGTTAATTGTATCCTGGACAAAGTGGATGAGCACACCATTGCTATGGCCCACAAGCATATCCATAAAGCCGTCATTATTAAAATCAGCGAGGGTGGGAGATAAATGCGCTCCAATACTTCCTTCTTTCATGTCTCTTGTGATTTCAATAAAATTATAAGCTCCCCTCACTTTCTTGTTCATATAAACTCAGATTGCCATTCGATCCAACCACTAAATCGATTAGACTGTCACCATCGATATAAGCAAAGGCAGGCATAGATTCACTTTGCACGTCAATATTGCTAAATTCTTGTGTTATCAAAGCAAATTCATCGCCGCTGGTTTGTTCATAATGCCAGATGGTACCAGAACTTGTTTCCGACCAGCATATCCATATAGCCATCATGATCAATATCGAGAAATGCCGGTGCCGCTTCATTGATCGCTTCTCCCCAGCCATATACATTAACTTCATTATAATTTTGTGCATAAACGGGTTGAGATTGCATAGAAAAATGAATGACGACAGAGATAAAAATTATCACTTTAATGTACGTTTTTCGTCCCATTGTTCGTCCTCCTTTAATAAACAGCAATTTTTGAATTATCAGATATGGTCACTTTGCACCAGTCATGCAAAAACAGATTTAGTGTGATCAAATAAATTATTTATAGGTTGATCATATGATACTACTTCAGCAATACAAGTTTCTTAGTCTGAACAAATCCGTCATTGGTATGTAATCGATAATAATAAATACCACTGGCAAATCCACTGGCGTTCCATTCTACATTATAAGTTCCTGCTGGTTGTTTTGCATTTACTAAAGTTGTTACCTTTTGACCCAAGGAATTAAAAATACTCAGTTCAACGAAATTGGTAATTGCTAATTGGTAACTGATCAGTGTAGAGGGATTAAACGGATTGGGATAATTCTGTGCCAGAGAAAATGCTTCCAAAGGCATCCTGTTAGAGATTTCAATCGACAGTGGTAAATCCGCCCAGGTCTTTGTTATTCTTACCCCATCGATAAGCGCATCTGGCGGGAAATTCGAGGCTGTAATTTGAGAGAGGACTATTCCGCCCAGACTATCCGCATCTGAACCATTTGAAGAAGAAGCATCTGGTTGAGTTTCTAAACCGTTAAGAGGAGGGTTAACCCACAATGATACGACATCATCCTCTTCACCCGGGTTAAAAGTATATTTTAGTAAAATCAGATAAGTGGTATTCAATTCATAGTCAAAGGATGTCGTGCTAATACCACCGTTCTTGAGAACACCAAAGGCGATCTTATCTTCTTCATTTTTTGAGATATAGGCAGATATATTTCGCTGAAAAATACCAACATCGGGAGGTCCTATATATAGATAGATAGCCCAGGATGATGTGTCATCTTTTACATTAATAAGATATGAGATGTAAAGACTGTCGGAGGAGACCACTGGAAAAGTTTGTCGAACCTCTTGATTGGCAGTGGATACCAATCTTGCCGCATTGCCAATATCATCAAGATATCCGGGAAAAAACAATCCCTCGTCGACAACTTTTATTTTTTCACCATTCCGGATCTGGGTCCAGCCATGACCAGGCAAGGAATCGCCAGTAGTATAATCAAAATTCTCTTCAAACAGGGTCTGTCCTTTTAAGGGAACAAGTAACAAAATAAATAAAAATGTGAGGGTTACAAGGGAAGTAAACTTTTTCATCTTTCATTTCCTTTTTATTGGTGGTTGGTTAAATCTTGGAGTGTTCAAAATGAATATAATAAAGAGAAATCAAGATCACCATCGCATGATGATGTGATTTTTTTTAATGGTTTCATTGGGTGGTTATATTAACGGGAGTGCCGTAATTATCTGGGGATTATTCGCATCCATATCAGCACTTCTTTCCGGGCAGTTAAGGCAATCGCATTATTGGTATGCAGTTTAAGCGCCGGAATGGTTCATGAATTAAACAATCCGGCTACTGCTGCTCTACGGGGGTCGAAACGACTTATAGATAATGTTCAGAAATTGCAAAAATTCAATAGCGGTTGGGTTAATTGCAACTTAGTGAAGAGCAAAGAAATATTTTTGATTCGTTTAAGCTGCAAATTAACCAAAGAGCTAAACAACCAGCTGGACTCGATGCCATGGCACGAAGTGATTAGGAATCCGAATTGGAGAAGTGGTTGGAAGGGCATGACATACAAGAGAGCTGGGAAATGGCAATGATTAAATCGCAATTACTTAATTTTAAGAATCCTGTCCTCACAAAAATCAGGGCCACAATCATCTGAGTTTTATCCAGGTAGAAAAGTTTTTAAATAATATCTCCGTTTTGAATGGTTATGTGTTACTTATAATTTATTTTTTGCCTTCTGCCTAACAAGGGCTAAATCGAGGCGCAGTTCATTGTCATCAGCGACACGTTTAAACCATTCGCTGGCTTTATCAGGTAAGTTTTGACCTTCATAAGCCAGGCCCATCTGATACCAGTTATAAGGACTAGCTGGATCAGCCTTTTGCAGGTTGTCTAAAGCCTTTTGATAATCGCCCTTATAGTTGGCTAGTCTTCCCATTTGTCCATAGGCATTCTGTAAACCATTAGGGTCCCCTCGTTGCTCGGCTAGTTTAAGACAGTTGGTGGCTTCAACGGTAGCTTCCTCTAACCTGTTTTGAGCTGCCAGCATGGTGCACTTATTCCAGCCAACCATTAGACGATAGCCATTACGGTCAGCTTCCATCATTTCGGCGGTCTCCACTAAGGCGGCCACATAATCATAATATTCCTGTGCTTTCTCAAGATCGCCGTTTTCACGCATAATAAAGGCTGCCATATTCATGCTGCTAATTTGATAATCGGTCAGGTCCCTTTCTTTGGCCATTTCCAAACGTTGTTCACAAAGTTCAACAGCGCTATCCAGCTGTCCTTCTTCCACATAGGAACTAATTACCAGGGAAAGAGCAGCAAATTTATCATTGACCCGACCGGCTTTATCATGGGCTTTATAAAAATATTCCCGGGCTTTATCAAATTCACCTTTCATGGCAAAATTATTTCCAATACCGGTAAGCGCTATAGCAAATTTATTATCCGTATCAAAGGCCTTCTGGTAATTTTTAATCGACTGATCATATTTTCCCAGGGTTAAAAGCAGTTCCGCGTATGAATCGTAGGGATTGGGACTGGTGGGGGCAACTTCGATATATTTTTTAAAGGCTGATTCCGCCGCTTCATAATTACCCAGTTGAATCTGATTATATCCGATTAAATTATAGGCCGGGCCATATTCCGCTTTAATTTGTATCACTTTGTTGAAATAGGGTAGGGCTAGATTGTAATCATTTTTAAAGGCATAATAGTAAACACCGTATTGAAGCAAGACGTAAGGGTCATTGGGAAGCAGTTGTTCAAGTTTCTGCAACTGGGCTTTTTGTTTGGCACCATTGCCATCAAGCAGGGCCTGATAGTACAGGATGTACTCTGCTTCTCCTTCGCTGATCTGATCCCTTAATGCCAGGGCTTTGCCAAGATAGTTGCGGCTCTCATTCAAATCCCCGACAATGAGGGAGCGATAAAGATAAGCCAGAGCAAAGTTGGGATCCATGGCAATAGCTTTATCAAGCAGCTCCCCGGCAGCGACAAACTCCACATTATGGAATTTTTCTCTGGCTTGTAAAAATAATTCCCGCGCTTCAGCTGAATTAGTAGTAATCGTCATTTCACCGTCAGGCTGGGACAGGTTGCAGGAAATTAGAAATACGGATACTGAGACAAATAAGATGAGAGTACTAAAATATTTCATGACGGACCCTCCTCGTATTTATGACACATATCATGTCATATAAAGAAAGAAACAAATAAAAACCGAAACAATTTTTAAGCGTTCATAATTAATTTACAGAAACAATCATTCGTCTTTAAAACAGAGGAGAAAGATAAATCAGCAGTCGAATTAGATATTTTTGAGAGCAATAATGATATAATATACAATGTAGGTAAAGGAATGCAATAAAAAATCGGAGATTATGTTAATCTCCGATTTAAAGTTAAAGGTGTGTAGTTTAGAATAATCTAGCATGTGCTTAAATCGGGAGCCGGATTACAAACCATACATCTTTTGCCTATCCTCTTATGCATCGTTTTTTTCAGAGGATCTTATCTTCTTTACACATATCACTCCTCCGGGGTTTACAATAATATTATTAATCGCGTATTTCATAATAACCGGCAGAACGAAATATTATTGATTTTCCATTTATCTCACATTGCCAATGTCTAATTCCCAATTCCAGATTCCAATCTAATGGCTAATGATTCTATTTAATCAATAACCGCTTCCTGGTTTGTACATCGCTATGCGCTTGGCCCTCCGCGCTAAGCTGATAAATATATACGCCGCTCCGGTAAATCGGGATGGCTTCATTATTTGATTAACAGAAGTTTCTTACTCTCAGCAAATCCTTGGTCTGTTGAAAGCCTGTATATATAAACACCACTGGCAAAACCTGAGGCATTCCATTCTACTGTATACTTTCCGGCCTGCTGCTTCTTGGAAACTAAGGTGACTACTTTCTCTCCCAGAATATTATAGATACTTAATTTAATATCACTGCTCATAGGTAATTGATAAGTGATCGTTGTGAGGGGATTAAAGGGATTAGGGTAGTTCTGAAAAAGAGCAAATTTCAGTGGAAGCGTTTCCGATTTGTTATTAATACCGGTATAAATATCCGTAGGACGGGTATCGGTCCAGTAATGATAATCCTCACTGTAAATTTCAAAGCGCAGCGGCAGTTGTGCTGCAAGGGGACATTCCTGCGCACATTTAACGAAGAATTCATATGTACTGGGAGCCGTTTCTCCGGCCTCAATATCGCCAAAAGTAATCGTTTTTGTGGTGCCAATCTCCAATAATGAATCAGCAGCAAAGATTTTAACCGTTACATCTTTGGCCGTCGTTTCCTTCCCCTGATTATAGACCGAGATTCTATAAAAGAGGCTGTGACCGGGTCCGCTGAGACTATCGGTACCCCATTTTTGGGTGGGATAAAATTCAGAAATTTCAAGAGCACCAATGGTTGTAAACAATGCGGCTGAGTCTTCCGGCAGCGTATGATTGTATTGCGTATTTAGATCAATCGTTTTTGGGGCAACGATAAAATTGTCCTCCCTACTGATCGGCCCGACAGAACAACTATAGATACCATCTCCGGCCAGCATATCGCCATCGCTACCCGCATCATTCATGATGGTGGAATCAATCAGACTGCCCTCCCGATCAGAAACCATCGCTTTTACCTGAATATCATGGCTATCCGGGTTATATACCGAGGAAGTGATCATTAAATTATCCACACTGGGCTCACAAAAAGCATCCGATATAATAACGTCGCGGGGATGGACTTTGTCAAAAGGAAATTCATAGCGGCGGAGGGCGATCTTAAATAAGTCTACACAAATATCATTTGTTTGAGACATCATTCCCCAGCTGTTAGAAAAGAAGGCAAAACTGATATTTTTTTCCGGCCAATAGATCACCGCTGATGAATATCCCGGATCATGCCCCCAATGTCCCCAGGTTTCATGATCGGCCAGGTCAAACCGGCATAATCCTAAACCATAGCCATCAAGAATTGGGTAAAGGTAATAGACCATATTCATAAATGCGGACATCTGCTCTAACGATGTCTGACTGAGTAATTGTCCGTCAAATAGTTTTCCTGCGAAACGGGCAATATCCAAAGGTGTGGCAATAATACGCCGTCCGCCGATGCTCCAGGCTGCTGTTTTATAGAAATCAGGCCAATTCTCACTGGGATCGGCAATCACCGCCGAAATGGTATCGGACCAGATAAAATAGGTATCATTTAATCCCAGGGGAAGGCCAATACGATCCCGGTACTGCAGCCAGGGATCGCTATCGGTGACCTCTTCGATGATCATATTAAGCAGAATATAGTCCGTCTCGTGAAAATCCCAGCTTGAACCGGGAAGAAACTGTGGTGGGTTGTTTACAATGAATTTCAATAAAAATTCTTCAAGATCCCAGTATGTATAGGGATTTGCTTTAACGGAATCATGAGCCGGATCGTCAACATTAAAATGCCAGCGATACAGCCCATTGGTATGGTTGAGCAACTGGCGGATGGTAATTGTGCTGTCAATGTTTGTGTAAGTAGGCAGCCATTTGTAAAGTGAATCGGTTAAACTCAGTTTCCCTTCTTCAGCCAATTGCAGAATTACTGTTGATGTAAACATCATATCAATGCATCCGGTCCAGAAAAGCATATCCGGATCCATTGCAATTTCACTGTTCGGTCCGGACATACCATAAACGCCTTGCCAAACGCCGTCATCGGGCATGATGACAGCCGCTGAAATTCCGGGACAATCCAGGGATCTCCAAAATTGAAATTAACACATTCTGGAATTGCCTGGATAACGTATCAGGAAATGTCTGGGCTAGAAGATTTACACCCATCAATAGCAAGAAAATGCAAGTATTTAATATCAATTGCTTCATGATTTCCTCCTTAATTGGTTTATGATTATAAAGAATAGGTTCTTAGAATTAGTTGAGAATAGGATACTAATATATGAGACAGGACAAGTGAATAATGTGATTCTGAAAAATGCTAACGGTGATGTGGCAAATTTTAACGGTAATGTGATATTTCCATGTAGTGTCAAAAATTTCATGTAAAAAAGTGAAAAAAGGAGGAGAAACCACAAAGGCCACTGAGAAACACTCCGTGTTCTTGTAACAAATATATTAATTGAATAATGGTAATATTGATATGAAAAAACACAGGGACATAACCTTTAGTATGCTTTATTTATTAGAAAAAAGTGAGTAAGAAGAATTGCTACCAGTGACTTTGGTTTAATTGGGATATCTGAATTAAATAGAAGTCCGGTAATAATGTGAGGCTATATTTTAAAAACGTGTGAGTTCACTGAGGAGAGGTAAAAAATATATATGTTTAAGTCAATAAATATTAAATATTTACTCAGTGGCCTCTGTGGTTAATTTTTAAACTATTAAAGGGATAAGCCGAATCAAAAATGAAAACAAATATTAATTATGATCAGAAAAGTGGGAGGGTGTTATACCAAATTGTTCGCGGAAGGATTTGGCGAAATGGGAAAGGTTTTTAAAACCCACATCAAAGGCCACCTCGGTGACATTTCCGGTATGATGTTTTAATAAAACAGCGGCTCTTTTTAGTCGCATCAAACGGATAAACATGTGTGGAGGTTGATTTGTTAAAGCCTTTACTTTCCGGGAAAAATGCTCGCGGCTCATACCGATCTGATCGCTGAGAATATTGATGGTAAAATCGGGATTATCCAGATTTTGTTCAATAATCTTCATGGCTTTATCCATAAATTTTTTATCGGTCGAAGTAACGGCTATTTCGGAAGCAGGAAACAGAGCTTCAGAACTAAAGCGCTCTTTTAACAATTTGCGTTGAGCAATCAGGTTTTTTATCCGAACTTTTAATTCATCGGCATCAAACGGTTTGTTGATATAATCATCGGCGCCGGTTTCCAGCCCCTCCAGTTTGTCTTCTTTGGCCGCCCGGGCGGTGAGCAAAATAACCGGAATGTGACTGGTCCGCTGATCAGTCTTTAACTTTTCACACAGCTGATAGCCATCCATCACCGGCATCATTATATCACTGATAACCAGGTCGGGAATTATAGATAGGGCTTTTTGTAATCCCTCTGCGCCGTCTTTGGCCTCGTCTATCTGAAATTCTGAGGATAAATGTCCGCGGATGTAGGTGCGCATATCGGCATTGTCTTCAACGATTAAAAGAATCGGAGCAGAGAGACCGGAGACAGGAGACCGAACAGCTTCCTCCCTATCAAAGGGGGATTGAGGGAGGTATTCTTCAATTGATTTGACAGATTCTGAAGTATCCTCATTTAAAAACATCCCATTATCCTGCTTTTCTAAGGGGGAACTGATCTGCTCCTCTTCTTCCTGTACATCCCTAAAATGTTCCTTACCAACAGGCAGTTTAACGATGAAAGTCGTACCTTTGTTTGGTTCGCTTTTTACTTTTATCGTACCATAATGTAATTCAACCAGTTCCTTAGTCAAGGCCAGTCCAATGCCGGTACCCTCATGTTCTCTGGTATGCGAACCATCTATCTGATAAAAGCGATCAAATATTTATCGATGACGATCGGGAGGCATACCGATGCCGGTATCGGAGATTTTGATTTCTACGAAATCGGAATTGGGAACTTGAAGATTCTGGTTAATTTGTACTTTGGGATTATGTCTGAAATTTGGTACCCGGTGCTTGGAATTTTTACTATCTTATTCTAATCTTCCCACCCTCCGGTGTAAACTTAAAAGCATTGCTCAGTAAATTATTGAGGATATTCTCAATCTTGTTCTTATCCACGAAGGCTGGAATATTTTCAGCATCAGATTTGAAGATAAATTTAATATCTTTTTGTATGGCTAAGGATTCGAAGGACTGCGCATAGTTCCGAACCAGATCTACTATATTCTCTTCTTTAAGCTGTATCGTCATGCCCCCTGCTTCCAGTTTGGACAAATCGAGCAATTGATTGATCAGGCGCTCTAGGCGCAGGGCGCTCCGCTGCATCAAGGATAATTCATTTCTAGTCGTCACATCATGAGTTTTCTTAATCAGGGATTGAATAGGGCCCAGGATAAGTGTCAGCGGGGTGCGGAATTCATGGGAAATATTGGCGAAAAAGCGCGATTTAATGTGGTCAATTTCCTGCAATTTTTCTGCATGCTCGTGCTCCAAATCCAGTTCATGTTTGAGGCGTTGACGTTTGAGGTCATATTGACGGAAGGCATAGAGTACTGCGCTAAGTGCAACAAAGTAAAGCAAGTAGGCCCATGTTGTGCGCCAGATTGGGGGATTGATGATAATTTTAAGTGATTTGCCTTTTTCGTTCCAAAGGCCTTCGTTGTTGGATCCTTTTACGTGAAATATATATTCACCGGGATCCAAATCCGTGTAATTGGCATGGCGGTGGCTGACGTCGGTATAGGTCCAATCTCTATCAATACCCTCCATTTTATAAGCGTATTGATTATGCATGGGATCCGTATAATCGAGTGCGGCAAACTCGAATGAGAAAAAGTTTTGGTCATAGGAAAGGTTGATTTCTTGTGTTTCAGAAATATCAGATTTTAAGGGGGAATGACCAACAGAATCCACCCCAGGCGATTCATTTAAGATTTTAAAATCAGTAAGTACAATAGGCGGCAGATGTAAATTTTCTGTAATGCTGTCCGGATGAAAGCTGACAAAGCCATTCCTGCCGCCAAAATACATAAATCCTTCGTTATCCTTATAACCTATCTCATCTGCATAGAATTGAACCTGATCACTTGCCTGGTAATTTTTAATTAACGGCCGGCCCGAATAATCTCTTTGCAGGTAATTAAATCTTGAAATTCCTTTCGGTGTGCAAAGCCAAAGGCTGCCATGACCATCCTCCAGAATTGAAAGAATATGATCGGAAGCCAGGCCATCATTAATTGTAAAATCTTTAAATGTTTCAGTCTCACGATTAAATAAATTCAACCCGTTATTGGTCCCGATCCAGATATTGTTATGGTTGTCTTCATAAATGGTCATCACATAACTGCTACTAAGACTGGTAGAGTCAGTCGCAGTATGAAAAAAATGAAAGGTTTCTTCAGATGTATCTTTGTATAGTTTTATTCCTTCTCCCCAATAACCCCGCCACAAATTTTTAAAATGATCAACCAAGAAGCTAGATCCCTGATAAATTGTAATTTTATGTTTATGTGTTCTCTTATTAAAAACAATTAAATCTCCAACATAGTTACCGATTAATATATTACCTTTTTTATCTTCTTTTAATTTCAGGATCAGGTTAATCCAATGAGGATGTGTCAAAAATAAATTTTCATGATTAAAAAGGAACTCTACAATCCTGCCTGATCTAAGATTGTATCGTTTTAAACCTCCCTCTTCAGTACCCAGCCATAAAAAACCACGCTTATCTTCAACAAAGGAGGTTATGCTGTGCTGCAACAGTTTATTCCTATGATGCCGATCATATCTATTGAATGTGTATGTTTTCCTGTCCTGATCGAATTTGAATAGACCTTCGGTTGAGGAAACCCACAATTTGCCCTTTTTGTCTTTATAAAAGGCGCGTACGTCAGCAGTCTGGTCTATATCCGAGTATAATACAGTTGTGGAAATATTCTGTTTTTTAGGATCATACATATAAATCCCATCATTAGCTGTTCCTATCCAGTGTTTACCACTATCATCCAGATAGGTGGCACCCCAAAAGGCAATGCCTATTCGGCTGTATTTTGAAGACGCTTTTTTGAAGCAAATAAATCTTTCAGTATTTATTTCAAACTTATAAAATCCATTACCTCCTGTTACAATCCATAGATTCCCTTTAGGGTCTCCATAAACATCATGAATATAATTGCTTCCAATGCTATAGGGGTTATTAGGATCGTGTTTAAAGTTCCTGAATCTTCCGGTTTTTGTATCAAATCTGTCCAGCCCGCCGCCTTCAGTTCCTATCCACAGAATGTCTTCTTTATCCATATAAATACCGAGAACAATATCATTGCTCAGACTATTCGGATTTTCCGGATCATTTAGATAGACTGGTGAATATTTCCGTTTTTTTATCCAACTTATTCAGGCCGATGGGTGTGCCAAACCATAGGTTTCCGTTACTGTCCGAAATAATGTTTTTCCAGGGTTTCTGGCTCATGCTCTGGGGATTATCAGGTTTCATTGAATAATATCTGAAAATGTCCGGATTATTCTTTATTCGCCAATGACCTTTGTAAATAGTACTATCCAGAAGTTCATTTTCAATTGAGTCGGCAAAGAAATATTTAAGCCATGCCGTACCTTCAACCTTAAACTCCGGTTTATGGAAATATTTAAGAAAGTCTGACAGCGGTTAATATCAAGAGTACATGCGTACTATCCGAGGAATCTTCATAGATCAGGCTTACAGAGTTAACTGCTTTAGGGGCATAAGATTGGGTGTCAAATTTATATCGTGAGAATTTATTCTTTTTTCTGTCAAATTGATTAAAACCATTCGTTCTGGTACCAATCCAAATGTTACCATAGCGATCCTCGCAGAGGGATGTGATATAATTTCCTGATATAGAATTAGAATCCTGCGGGTCATATTTATATATTTTGAAATTATAACCATCATAGCGGTTTAGTCCATTATTGGTAGCAAACCACATGAATCCTCTGCTGTCTTTGATGATGGCATTCACTCTGTTGCTGGAGAGGCCGTCTTTCGTCGTGAGATGGGTGAATTGGATGTTTTGTTGCTGTGGATAAGCAAGAGCAGAGAAAGATAAGAAGAGAAATAATATTTTATAGTATTTGGCCATTGGATATTACTCCAAGTGCATAGAACCAATGAGTAAATCAAAAAATATAAGATGCAAATTTTGCAGATTTTTAGGTGTTGGCAATTAGAAAAAGAAAAAAGGGAAGAGGAAGACTATCTTTCCTCAGCCATAAAAATAAAATATAATTTAATTTGAGTATGCTCAATTTTATACTTCAAAGGTATCACCGACATTTAAGAGTTTTACCCGGTCCGGGAAGGCGGTGATGATTCTGGTAATGGCGGGGAAACCGGTACAATGCAAGGGTAATACATAGTCAGGGTCTAAGGTGATTAGGTTCTTTACAATTTTTTTTATCTTTTCATCAGGACTATGTTGTAGATGCATACCTCCGATAATTGCATAGATCTGTTGATTGTGTGTGATACGCATGGATTGTTTTATTGAATTGATCGGTCCGGCATGACCACATCCCAACAGAATAATTAATCCTTTGCTAGTGTTTAAAACAAGACATAAATCATCATGTATCTCGTCATGAAGATAACTCACAGAAGGTTTTTGCTGATAGGCATCCTCCACATATTCAAATGCAGAACTACGGGGAATCTCTCCAGAGATCCATACATCAGGAATTACTTCAAAGGGGTGGGTCTTATAAATAAATTTGGCCCCCTTTGAGATGATATCTCGTTTTTCCCAGGGGACACCAATATTTGTTCGACCAGCAGGGTAAATCTTATATTTTTTATTTGTCAGGGCCGGATGGCAGACCACATCAATAGATCTGATTATTTCCAAAACAAATGGAAGACCTCCTGTATGGTCATAATGTCCATGACTGAGGACTATTTTCTGTACTGATTCTAAATCAATATCCATCTCGCGGGCATTTTCAACCAGGGCATTTGTTTGTCCCACATCAAATAATATATTACCATTTTCGGTTTCAACGAAAACAGATAATCCCTGTTCTGCTCTAAGATTTGGATCAACCACCCGATTTTCTGATAAGATGGTTAATTTTACATTTTGCAGCATTTTTTCCACCCATCTTATAATTGCAAATTGAATGAAAATGCATCAACAAAAGCAATGAGAAGAATATGATTTGGTACGCGAAAAGAACGTCATCACTAGCGAAAAGTAGGAATATTTCAATTCAGGCATGAAAAAGTAGAGAGAGAAATCGAAAGAGATTCAGGTGAAAGTTAGTATTGGATTAATATACAAAATAGATATGTAATTGCAATAGAAATCGACGTTAGAATTGGGGATTTGGAATTGGGAATTGAATTGTCATTTAGGTTTGGCCATTGGGATTTTTTTAGGATTTGCTACATGAAATTCAGGATAAAAAAATGGATGTGAGATAGGTGATAGGTGATTCGAGATATAGTATAAGAAAAAGGAAACCGGAGACACTCCCCCTTTTTCCCCTGCGTTTTTATGGTTTAAACTTTTCAATGCGTTTGTCCTGGCATATGATAAAGAGTAAATGTAATGCTAATTTAACCAAAAACTGAAAATTAAAAGTACCTTGAAACTAATTTTATATTGTCCGATAAAGATCTGCAACTTACATTTACGGCATTGGATTCAATCTATGGAGAAATTAAATGAATAAAAATCTTGTGATCAGTCTAATAGGTCATGACAGGGTTGGACTTGTTGAGGAATTGACAAAAATAGTTGTGGATGCTCAGGGTAATATTGAAGCCAGTCGCATGGCGCATCTGGGTGGTGAGTTTGCCATTCTCATGCATGTACTTGTCGCAACAGATCTTGCTGATGAACTCAAAAAAAAGGTTAATGAATTAGCAGATGAAGGCTTCAAATCAATTGTCACAGAAACAAAACAATCCGATCCAACCACGTATGAGGGGTGGTTGCCCTACCAGGTGGAAGTTAATGGTGCCGATCATGAAGGTATTGTTCACAATGTATCACACCAAATTGCCAATTTGGGTTTTAATATTGAATCAATGGATACAAATGTGGTCAAAGCACCCATTAGTGGAACCCCTCTTTTTACCCTAAACGCCATTGTTTTTGCACCACCTGAAAGAAGTCACGATTGGTCTGAAAAATTAAAATCTGTCGCAGATGAGTTAAATGTAGATATTGAGATTCTTCCCTATAAAGGATAGCGTTGTCATCAAATCAGTTTTTTTAGATAATCGAGACTTCTTTTAGCTTGATCAACGGTTCCGCATTCAACGGATAGAACGAGGTTTTTATTGGTGCTTTTACAAACCTCGATGACTTTCGCCCAGTCGATTACACCATCACCACAGGCACATCCTACCGGTGTACCGGTTACCTTTCCCCGCTCACTATCCGATTGTTCAATGGATATATCCTTGGCGTGAACATGTACCAGACGGTCAGCAACATGTTTTAACCATGTGATCGGATCCTGCCCGGAGAGATAAGAGTTTCCTGTGTCAAAGTTGATACCAATTGCCGGAGAATCAACCAATCCATAGATCCGATCCAGACCTTCAGGCGTCTTACTGTATTGTTGATGCGGTTCCAAACCGATCATGATATTTCGTGATTCAGCTGAAAAAGGAGGCCTCTCGTAATGTATATCGCATTAATGTAAAATCTTCTTCTTCGGTTGTCCATTTAGGTTTTGGTCCTTCATCAGAGTTTACGACAGGAGCACCGCATTCCGCAGCAAACCGTATGCCTTGTTTTAAATATTCCACACTGATTTCCGGTTTGCAGAGGGTAGAATGGGAGGAAAGGCCGGACAATTTTACACCCGCTTTTTCACAGGCCCGTTTGATTCGAAAAGGATCATCGAGCATGGAAACACTGTGAAAATAGCCGGCTTCGCTGAGCATTTCACGTCCCCAAAGTACCATCGGCTCAACATATTCATATCCCAATTCTGCGGCTTTTTCTATCGCCCATTCAAAGGATTTATCCTCGTGGCGGACAAACTCTAGATTAATCCCAATCCCTATTTTACCTGGTTTATTTTCGCTCGGTATCATAGTAATAAATCTCCCTTTTGTGTGGGTATATCTTTTTATTTGCAACATCTATCAGATAGTTGATTCTACTGATAATGTTATAAGATTTTCCTGCATATACCAGATCGCTGAGTTGTTGTATTAAAACATAACGCATTTTGAGATAAAAGGATGAGGAAAATTGGATATATTTTGGAAATTTAAACAATTCTGTGTTTGAAACAAATCCTCTCGCTGTTTTTGGGACCGCTGTCGTGAAGTATAGATCGGTTTTAACTAAAGCTTGCCAGGAAAAGGATTTTATTTTTTTCAATGGACAAATTTACTATATTGATTCAAAAAACTTTCTATTCTTCAATGCAATAATTCTATTTTGGTTTCGATGTTTTCTTACTGATCAAAAGCGTTTACGTAAGACATATAAGCAGGAGATAGCAGGTTGAAAGTAGTAGCTGGTCGTCATGAAGGTAAATGTAAATATATATATTAAGAATAGTATTGGTGTCCTTGAACTATCAGCAAAAATACTGGGCGATCCCGATGCGTATGAATTACCAGCACAGGTAAATGATCTGATCACAAAGGGTATTAAAAATTTTATATTGGATCTATCTGCAGTAAGGTCTATTAACAGTATTGGAATCGGGAATATCATGGAATGTCTGGTTTCGGTGAAGAGGGCAGGAGGTCAATTAAAAGTAGCTGCTGTTGCGGAGAAGATTATGGACACGCTGACCCTTATGGAAATAGATAAATTGATTGATCTTTACGAGGATGTAGAAGACGCGCTTGTCAGTTATCAGCATGATTCATGATCATATTATAATATAATTCCGCCTTATAAGTTATGTAAAAACATCCCCCTAACCCCCTTCAAAAGGGGGAATAGATTTTGCTTACTCAGACAGATAGACACATTATTCTACTATAATTTTCTAAACTGCAACAGCCCCGGAAAAGTGGGACTAAAGGGGATGTTATTTTCTAAGAGAAATAAGCCAGCGAACAACTTCCTCCTCCATCTCTTCTGTAAAATGATTGTAATCCATTGGAGCTTGAAAAGTAAGATTAGATTTGGCATCATGCAGTGAATATACCTGACTAATATTTTCGATAGATTTTTGCACATCATCAAAAATGGCATCGCGATCCAGTTGTGGTGCAATGATTAGATGTGGCCTGGGAGCACTAGCGGCAATGATCTCAGGAAAGTCAACAGGTAGGCGATCTTCATGCTCAACAAAGAATCCCAATCGGGGAAGTAACCCATGTATATGGGAATAGGCCTGGATCCCTTCAACCCCCTTATCCGGAGAGGCGGTGCGTAAGGGCGTATAGCCGCAGATAGTCGCCAGGGCAGATATTCTCGTATCAAGCGCAGCCCCGAATAACCCAACAGTCCCTCCCAGGGTATAGCCTACCGTGATAATCTGATTAGGATCCACAATATCCAAATTTTCCATTGCATCGACAGCACCTTTAAGATCCCTTACCATTTTTCCCATCTTTGACCAATGTGGATACCGCTGGTAAAAGGCGGTTCCCTCCTGGATCCGGGTTCCGAAGCCGAGCATGTCATAGGAAAACACAGCAAATCCCTTTTCTACTATTTTCTCAAAAAAGGGCAGAATGCGTCTGCCAAAACCAGTGGTATAATCATATTCATGCAAAAAAATGACAACAGGGACTTTATTTTTAGTTGGTTTCCCATCAGGAGTAATGGGGAAAAATAGATTTCCGTAGAGATAGTCGCCAAAAGAATGATAGGGGCCGACAACGATTTGCCCGACCTTTTCAGATTTACCGGGGCGTAATATAACGTCTCTGAGATAGTCATCTATTTTACGCGCATTGGATAATTTTACCGGACCGGGATTTATAATACCAGGTGGTGCTTCTCCTAATACCCAGGGGATATGCTGAACAATTTGATTCCTCCGATCTGCCCATTCTTTTTTGGAAGTTAATTGTTGTCCCTTCTCCGATTTTAGAAAATCACCTGGTATGTGGACCTTATAATCGAGGGGATTGAGAGTCTCCCGGCTCAAATCTTGCCAGTTATCAAAGGAATAATTATAAAAAAGATGATTCTCCGGTTCCCGCTCCGATCGGCCAAATACATAATCAAAAAAGTCAATATAGTCTTCAATATCCCTGGCCGCCGTACCATGGCGACCATGACGTAATCTTACAGCAATATTTTTTTCTCCATTTAAAAAGCGATAGACTTTTTTTGCAGAATTATAACCCTGTTCGATACCTAATGGATTGCCGGCCCCTTCACTGATGGCTGAACTGAGCATCAATCCTCTTGGAGCAACAAGAGCCATCATCAGATTCTGATCAATAGGTAACTTATGCTCCCGGCCGATAAAAAATCGCATCCGTGGGTGAAGCCATTGAGGAAAACCATCCATCATTCTTAATATCGATTCCGCATCATATTTATCACAGATAAAACGGTAAGGAATTTCTGCCCCGGTGCCGCCGCTACTTGATATGACGGCTTTGATGCGTTCATCAAAAGCAGCCGCCATTAGGGATTGTTTGCCGTTGCGGGAATGTCCGGTGATAGCAATTTTATTTGTATCGACGATAATCCAGTGTATGTAGATAATCCAGAGCACGGAATGATCCCCAGGCCCGGCGCATTAACATCGTAAAATCATATTCTGGGTACCATATGTCTCCGTAAGCCTGTGTATCATCCTTCGCGTCAGCACCAGCATAGACACAACCGATATACCCTCTTTGAACAGCAATCATTGCCCAACCGCGGTGGTTCCACTGGGTCATAAATACAGGGAAGGGACCTTTTCCGGGTGGGATCATTAATTCAATGTTTAATTTAGCCTTATTATCGGGCCCAAAGCGCAATTCAACTTTGCGGAGGATAACCCTGCCCTCTCGTTTTTCTTCTAATACCCTGATATCGATATGATCGGGCGCAGGAGGAAACGTACCGCTGAACCAGTGTTTAATTTGCTCTCTGATCCACTCCTTTTTATTTTTCCACTGCGCATGAGTGGTGATGGGGATGTTTTTTCCACCTTCATCCAGAACAAGAGGATCTGGTAAAAAGGGCAGGGAGGGCATTGAACCAAAATCAGGGGGTAACTCGCCGGTTCTTTTAAGCCAGGCCCGCCAATTTTTATCAAGGGGTGTGGCAATACTTGGATTGATTGGATTCTCCGGGACCATTTCTAATAATTGAGATAGATAATCCTGGCGCTTTTGTAAAGTGGAATCGGCCGCATTAAGTGATGGATATTTTGAGTGAATAAAGCACAAAAAAAGAGGATAATTAAATATTTACGGGACAAAATTAGGATTCCTTTTAATAATAGTTACTTTATTTAGCGGTGGCCGTTCGCGAACGGCCACGGCAATAGATTTTGCCTGGTATTGAGTATAATGATTTCTCTCAAAAAATGCGTTCAATTTTGTGAAATTCGTGGAAGACAAGCATCACAATCCCAGATCAGGGATTGCCTATCGCAAATCTCATATCTTTTATCCCGTATCACGAATCCCGTATCGGTTACCCCGTTTGCGTTCGTATAATCATGACCTTTTCACCCTCTTTCTCTTATCTCGCAGAAATGGGCGGGTAAGATCCTCAATTCCTTTTTCCGGATAGGGATCCTCTCCGGCAACCATAACGATATCGCGCATATCCTCTTTTAATGTAAGGTTGCCATCCCAATCCCAGGGTAATAACGATTCAGCACTCATATAGTGACTTACCAATGCGCGTCGAAAGTGGTTATGAGTTTTGTTTTTTAATGAACTATGCAGTAAATAGCCGTTAAAAAAAACGACATCTCCTTTATTCACTTCGACAGGGATTGCATCTTTCTCATCCCTGTAGGGGGTAAGGTCACAGGTCTGGGGATCGGCATACGCATCATTTTTATTTGGGATTCTTTTACGAATATAGCCTTCTTTTTGAGATCCGGGGATTACCCAGAGACAGCCATTTTCAATCTTTGCATCATCCAGGGCAATCCATACGCCGGTAAGTGAGCGATCCCGGGTGGGAATGTAATATTCATCCTGATGCCATGATTGTCCCGCGTTTGCCCGGCGCTTTAACAAAGAGCATGCTTTGCATACATTTAACATTGGGACTTATGATTTCACCTAGAATATTAGCGATTTTTACATGTTTGACATAGTTTAAAATTACGTCTGATATTTTATGAGGAAAGTGGATGGCTATATAACTTTTAAGGACCTCCTCTTCCGTCGTATTCTCTGCAAGTTTTAAGATACCTTCAATTTCACCCCGGTTACCTCTGAAGATTTCTAAAGTTTCCCGGTGAAGATTTTCTATTTCTACAGATGTTAATAACTGAGTTGCAATTAGGTAACCCTGATCCTGATAAAAGTTAATGTTTTCATTGCTTAGATTGGCATTATTTACGTGTGAGTTTTTGGGTTGCGTCATGGTAATCCCTTTAAAAATTGAAAATTTATCGAATTGAATAAGATAATGTGACAAAAGAAGTTGAGTAGACGTTGCCTTATAATCATCAGAGAAAGAGCACTTTTTTAATAATAGTCACTAAGGATTGAAAACACAAAAATTTTTGAAAATGTTCCCGTCGATTCTAATCTTAGGTGGACCTGACGGGAAGGACCTTGAGTAATTAAGATGAATCCTCTGTATCTGTCAGGGATGTTATTTGCTCGAAGTTATTTTTTTACATCCCCCTAACCCCCTTTCAAAGGGGGAATAGATTTTGCTAATCGATATATGGTGCCGAATTCCTCCCGATTAAAGAGCCCTCCTCCGCAGGGCACATCGGGACTAAATCATCCATGATTTAGCAAATCCCTAATTCCCAATACGCAATCTCATATCCCGCATCTCGTATCACAAATCCCATATCTGGTATCCCACATCTCTTTATACAGCGCCCAGAACCCAGTCACCAATTACGAATTTCTTTTTACTTTTACCCTTTTCCTTTTTACTTAATTATCCCAAAATCCTTATATTTCAAATCATACCCTGGGAGGGCTTGCCATGAAAAAATATGTTCTATTATTATCCATAATTATGATTTCTATATTTTCGTGTGTCGGCAGCAATGATCAATCGCAGCCGGATATCTTATTAATCATGCCTGATCAGATGCGTGGGGATTGTCTGTCCATTCTTAACCATCCGGTAGTCAGAACCCCCCAATTGATGAACTGGCCCGGCAGGGGGTACTTTTCCGGCGGGCCTATACCACTGTACCTTCCTGTATTCCCGCCACGTTATGCATTGCTAACCGGGTTATATCCACAAACCAGCGGTGTGGTTGGATATAAGGAGAAAACCATTATCAACCCCCACACTTTGCCGCAAAAATTGGCTGATGCCGGATACTCGACAGTTCTGGTTGGCAGAAATATGCATCAACCCGAGGAGAGTGGTGATTTGGGTTATGAGAAAAGGATATTAGGCTCTACCTATAGAGAAGATGATGATTATGATCGATTTCTAAAAAAATCGGCGCCACAAATTCAGAGTCTTCGACAATTAATTAAAGATGCCGGGTTGACTTTTAACCATTGGCAAGCCACATCCTGGCCGCTGGCTGACGATCTTCATCCCACCGCGTGGATTGTAAATGAATCACATAAGATCCTCGATCAAGATGATGGAAAAAAGCCTCTATTTTTAACTACCTCATTATTATGCACCTCATCCACCCTTATTTCCACCCAAAAAATATTTTGATTATTATCTACAACAAGATCTTCCCGAACCTGCGAAAGGAGATTGGGTCAATTGGCAGGCGCTTTCTACTGAGGGAGACGAACCCGGACATAGGATTATTCTGCAAGGCGATAAGTTACGAAATGCTCAGGCCGGATATTTTGGCCTCATCGAACATCTGGATGCGCAGATAGCCGGGTTAATTAAAGATTTTAAAACCCGTAGTGAAAAAGCCGGCCGGGAGTGGGTGGTAGTCGTTTACCTCCGATCATGGTGAGATGATGGGGGATCATGGCTATTTCCGCAAATGTGAACCCTTTGAGGGCTCGGCAAATATTCCTTTTATTTTTTCGGCCTCCTCCGGGTTAGGATTTAAGTCCGGACAACGGATCAACGAACCTGTTTGTCTGGAAGACATTATGCCTACCCTGCTGGGATTGGCTGGCGTAGAGATTCCAAAAGTAGTAGATGGTGTTGATCTCACCCAGACTTTAAAAGGGGAGGAACAGCATATCCGGGATTATTTACATTTTGAACATGCCACGTGTTACAGCAAAGAACAGGCCTTTCATGCTTTGACGGATGGACAGTACAAATATATCTGGCGTCCGTTGGATGGAGCGGAACATCTCTTTGATTTGGATAAGGATATTAAGGAGGAAAATGATCTTTCAAACCAGGTAGATTTTAAAGAACTCACAACCAAGTGGCGAAATAAACTTATCAAGCGCTTATCTGCCCGTCCGGAAGGGTTTTTCACAAAACAGTCAACTCGTCTCCGGCTGTGAATATAAACCTTTAAACAGAGGAAACCTCAAATGAGAAAGTTAGCTCTGGTATGTGTCATTTTTGTGTTTTTTTCTTGTGCAAAAAAAGATGAAGAAAAATCTTTTGAAACGGTTAAACAACAGTTGGCAGAGAAGCTGGTTTTGAATGATTTGATTGTCCAGACACCGCCGAAAATCATATCGGCCAAATCGACAATTGAACTTGTATTCCGTGATCCCGTTGTCCCCGCCCACCTGAGTGAAAATACCCTTGATGAAAATCCATTCACTTTTGAGCCGGAAATTGAGGGTTATGCCCGTTGGAAATCCAACAAGGTACTAGAGTTTGTACCCGGCCATATATTGTCTCCCGGGATACAGGTTCAGGCAACTTTGCATGGGAAAATACTCCTGGGCGGACAAAAAAACGTTGACGATTTTTTATTTAATTTCAAAGTAGCAGAACAGGAAGTCCTTTCGTTACAGGGTGATTTTGTCCCCGTATCTGACGTTAAAAATGCCGTGATGTATAAAGGTACGCTTACATTGGCCCAACCCGCAAACCTTGATAAAATTAAGGATGATCTGGTCATTGAAGGACCAGGTAAAAAAATAGATATCGATCTTAAACAATCTGAAAAACAAAATCAGATAGAGATTACCTCAGAAACAATTAACCGAAAAAAAGCAGGGCAGAGTTTTAAGGTTCAGTTACCTTCTGCCTATACGGCGGGTAATAAGAGTTGGGAAGAAGAAATATTTTTACCCGGTATTGATGTCTTTCGTGTGCTGGCCCATATGGATATGACAGATCCGGATTCCCCTCAATCAATCTATGGCTTCCGCTTGAGTGAACCGATAAAAAAACAAACGGATTTAAGCGGCTATATTCGTATTACGCCCTCTTTAGATTACAAATTACGAATAAAGGATAAATATATATTAATCGAGGCTGACTTTATACCTGCTCAGTCCTATACGATTTCCATTTCACGCGGTTTCCCCAGTATTTTCAATAATCAAATGGAAAATGATTATAAGGAAGTATTTTTTATTAATAATATCAAACCAGAAATTAAATGGCTTTCCCGGGGAATTTATCTTCCATCAAATAATAAATTCAAACTTCAGTTTAAATCTGTCAATATAGCCAGGGCGACGCTGGAAATAACGGAGATCTTTCCGCAGAATATTGGATTTTTTCTTCAGCACAATGTTCTGACAGATCCGGATGTGGAAGCAGAGCGTAATCGTTATTATTATGCCTATGATTATTCGGACTTATCCCGGGTAGGAGAAGAAATATATTCCAAATCTCTTTCTATAACATCCGAAAAAAACAAATGGATCAAAACAGAGTTAGAATTAGATCCGATTTTTAAAGATAAAAAAAATTCTGCATTTGTCGTCTCGCTTCGTTTTGAATCAAGCGATTTAACCGGTCGCTGTGTAAATAATCAGGATGAAAGCGGTGAAAACACCTTGTATTTTCCGGATGAGAATTATTATGATAATCCTGCAAAAGCGGGTTATTATTATCGGAATGGTAAGAAAAACAAGTTATTGATATCTTCTAATATTGGGCTCACGGCAAAAAAAACGATTAATGGTGTTCATGTCTTTGCTGTTGATATTCTTAATGCCCAACCGGTTACCAGTTTAACCTTAAATTTACATTCCCGTCAAAATAAGTTGCTCGAAACGAAAACAACGGATGCAGCAGGTTATATTCATTTTGAAAAAAATGGCGATTATATACTGGGAAATAATGCTTCCGGGATCGCATTGATCAAACTGGACCACCGCTCATGGATGCTGAACAATTTTGATGTTGGGGGCCGATCGTTAAACACCAAAAATACGGACCTGTTTATTTACACCGATCGTGGTGTTCACCGTCCCGGTGATATGATCCATTTATCGGCCATTGTACGCGTCAATAATAGGATCCCACCAGAAAAACAACCCGTTCTTCTTAAGATTCAAAACCCTCAGGGGCAGGTGGTTCATAATGACCGAAAACCATGTGGATTCGAATGGGCATGTCTATTTTCCTATATCAACTGAATTAACTGATCCTACCGGGAATTGGGTTGCCCACCTATCTATAGGAGATCAAACATTTACCCGGGTATTGAGAATCGAAACGATTAAACCATTTCGCCTGAAAATCGATACAGATCTTCCGGAAAAGGTAATGCCCCCGTATCTTAAGATAGATGGAACCATCACGTCCAAATATTTATTTGGTGCCCCTGCTTCAAAATTAGAAACGGTTGTAAAGGCCCAACTATCAAAAGCATCATTCGATCCCTCCAAAATATGAAGATTATATTTTTTCCTCTCCCCTTCTAAAATTTCAGGAGCGTCAATTAAATGTATTTAAGGGGAAATTGAATGAGAATGGGAAAGTGCGAATCAACTATAATCTGCCTGATTTGTCACAGACATCCCATCCGCTTAATGCGCGAATTACGACGAGGGTTTATGAAAAGGGGGGTAGTTTTACCTCTCACTCTGAGATAATTAAGATTTACCCGCATGTGGCACAAGCCGGGATAAAAAATATTTTCAAATCACGGTCTGTTAAATTAGGAGAAAAATACCAGGTACCGATTGTGGTTGTTGATACCAAGGGTAAGCCGGTAAGTAATCATCGTTTGCAGGTGGCCGTGTATGTAAACCGGGATCATTGGTGGTGGGATTATGATCGCCGCGAGCAACGTGATTTTCGCATGATGGAAAGTACCTACCTGGTCGAAAAACATAACTATTTATCTGGTGGAGAACCTCTTCTACACACCATGTCTGTGGATGACTATGGCCGGCATTATATTGAAGTTACGGACCTGGATAGTGGGCATAGATCCGGCATATTTTTTTATGTCTCAGGCTGGGGACAACTACCGGCCGAAGAAAGAAAACTAAATTATTTGCAAATTACCTCTGATAAAAATGTCTATAACATCGGAGATCAGGCCAAACTCAGTTTTGAGTCACCACAGGCCGGTATGGCGCTATTGACAGTTGAACAAGGCAGCCGGATTATATCCACAAACTGGAAAAATGTAAGCCCCGGACAAACCACATTTACGGTTAATCTAAATAAAGAGATGCTGCCAAACTGCTATGCGTCGATTTCAATGATTCAGCCTCATAATCAGAATACCAATGATGTGCCGATGAGACTTTATGGCATAAAAACATTGTATGTGGAGGACAAGAATACACGATTACCGTTAACAATGGAATTACCATCGGAACTAAAACCGAAAGAAAAATTTTCTGTACAGATCTCTTCCCGCGCACTCCTGCCTGCATCCTGTACCATAGCGATTGTTGATGAGGGTTTGTTAGATATAACCGGTTTTGAAACACCTGATCCCTGGAATTACTTCTTTGAAAAAATCCGTTTGGGTGTAACCACCATGGATAATTATGATGAGATCCTTGGATTGTTGTATCCCGATATTGATAAATATTTTTCTATTGGTGGTGGGATGATGGCAGATGCAAGAAAAAAACGCCTGGATCAGAGTAAAACCAGGCGGTTTAAACCGGCTGTTATCTTCCAGGAGCCAATACAGATTGGTCCTGGTGAGACCGTAACGACGGCTTTCACCATGCCCAATTATGTAGGCGCCGTCCGGGTTATGGTCATTGGTACAGCCGGGCATCACTATATCTCGCTTGAGGAAACCATACCGGTTAAACAGCCGTTGACGCTACTTCCAACGGTTCCCCGGCTGGTACGCCCGGGAGATGATTTTGCCCTGCCGGTTTCTGTCTTCGCACTCGACGAAACTGTGAAAGAAGCGAAAATTACGCTTGAGATTTCATCTAACTTATCTGTAACGGGACCCGTGTCAAAGACGGTTACATTTACCAAACCAGGTGAATCAGATATAAAATTTATGCTAAAAGCGGGAGACGCAATTGGAACTGCTGATATAACTATCAAGGGGGTCTCTGGATCGAATACCGCTGATTATAATGTACAATTACCTATTGTCAGTGCAAATCCGTTTTTTACAGAAGTACAGGACACGATTATTCAACCCAACAAAGCGATCACATTAATTCCCAGGAAATTCGGATTGGCAGGAACCAATAAGGCGAAGATTGCCCTTTCCCGGATGCCGGATATTCAATTAGATAAACGCTATGCCTACCTGTTACGCTATCCCTATGGCTGTATTGAGCAAACGGTATCGTCGGCTTTCCCGCAATTATTTTTAAACCAGTTAACAGATCTTCGGGAACATCAGAAAAAGGCGGTGACGGATCATATAAACGCAACAATAAAGCGTCTTTCTAATTTTATGACAGGCCAGGGTTTTTCTTTCTGGCCTGCTTCAACCTTTGTCCGCGAAAAATATTCTGATTGGGGGAGCACCTATGCCGGCCATTTTCTTGTTGAGGCCAGAGCGAGGGGGTATCATGTACCTGAAGCATTATACCAGCACTGGTTGGATGATGCAAAAGACAGGGCGAAAGATATCAATAAAACGGATCACCGCTACCAGGCTTATCGGTTGTTTGTCCTGGCCCTGAGCGGTGAAGCACAAATTGGTACAATGAATTTGCTTAGAGAAGACTATCTCCCGAGGTTAGATCCTCTCTCTAAACACTTTCTTGCCGCTTCCTACTTTTTAAATGGACAGAAAAAAGAAGCGGCTGAAATAGAAAGTCATTCAACCACCGAGATTACAGATTACCGTGAGCAAAGCCGAACGTATGGTTCTGCTTTGCGTGATCGATCTTTGATTGCCTACCTTAAACTTAAAATGGAAGATCAGGCTACTGCGGCCAAACTCCTGCGTGACATTTATAAATCTTATTCAGCCGGACGCTGGTATTCTACACAGGAAACAGCAATGACACTTTTATGTATAGGAACCTATTATGATCAATTTCCTTTTCCAGGTGGTGCGGTTACCTATAAAATCAAATTGGATAAGGATGAGGAAAAGACAGCAACCCTATCAAGTTATCAATCAATAATCGCCCTGGATGATATGTGGGATAAGGAGATTCATATCACCAATGAGAGTGGAAATCCACTTTATGTTACTCTGTTGAGAGAAGGAATACCCCTTGACGATCGGATTAAGTCAGAATCATTTGGTCTTTCGCTGCAACGTAATTTTTATAATGAAGAGGGGCAACCGATCACCGTTTCGGAAAGCATACAGGCAAAACCATTTTGGGTGATCTATACGGTTACTTCTACCTATGCCTCTCCGATGAAAGAGCTGGCCTTAAGTAGCGTTTTTCCAGCCGGTTGGGAGATTATCAATACACGTCTTGGAAGCGATCCTTTGCCACCCTGGGTGCGCAAATTGCGTTTAACGATGGGCAGTTATATGGATATTCGTGATGACAGGATCAACTGGTTTTTTGATTTGAACAGTAAACAAAAAATAGTGCTGGGGACGAAGATCAATCCAACATTTTCAGGAGAATATACGATGCCGCCCGTGGTTGTAGAACCGATGTATTCACCTGAATTTTATGCCCGTATAAAAGGGGATGTCGTCCGGGTAAAATAATGATCCAATACAAATTGAACATACATTTACAGCGTCTCGGTTTTGCTGTTTTACTGGCATTGCTTCTCTGGTTTATCATTCCGATCGGGGAGGTTTTCCCGGACAAATATTCCCGGTTGGTTTTGGACCACACGGGCAGGTTACTCGTGGCCACATTAGCAGAGGACCAACAATACCGATTTCCTACAGATAACTTAACTCTCCCGGATAAATATATTCAATCGGTATTGGAATATGAGGATAAACGTTTTTATCATCATCCCGGGGTTGATCCCCTCGCTCTTCTAACCGCTGTCTGGTCAAACATTTTCTCCGGAGAGCGTATTCGCGGCGCCAGTACGATCACCATGCAGGTCGCCCGTTTGGCTGATCCTAAAGCCAGAACCTATTTTAATAAAATGATCGAATGTATGATGGCGATCAAGATCACGCTTCATCATAGTAAAGAAGAGGTTTTGAGACTTTATGCGACCCGGGTGCCGATGGGTGGAAATCTGGTCGGTATCCAGGCGGCTTCTTATTATTATTATGGTAAGCCGGTTCAGGAATTAACCTGGGCAGAGGCAGCCCTTTTTTCAGTGATCCCTAACAATCCCTCTATGATCAATCTTCAAAGAGGCAGGTCACATCTATTGGTTAAACGGAATCGCTTACTAAAGAAATTACTTGAAAAGGGTATCATCGATTCAAGCACGTATCATCTTTCTTTACTTGAAAGGCTTCCGGACAAAAATCATAAGTTACCATTTACGGCCCCTCATTTTACACGGTGGGTTCTGAGTAAAGACCCTAAATCCCGGAAAATTGTGACATCGTTAGATGCCGGGATTCAGAAACAGGTTGAAAGTGCCACGCAGTTACATTTTAATGCATTATCACATCAGGGAATCAGAAATATCTCTGTCCTTGTCAGTGAAAATCAAACCGGGAAAATACGTGCCTATATGGGATCACAGAACTTTTCGGATTCGATTAACGCCGGGCAGGTTGATGGTGTTCAGGCTTATCGTTCCACAGGGAGTTTATTAAAACCCTTTCTAACGGCCTGTATTCTCGACCGTGGTCCTTTCACAATGAAATCACGCATACAGGATGTACCTACCTTCTATGGCACCTTTTTACCTCAAAATGCCGATAAAGAATTTACTGGTCTCGTACCATTGGAAACAATGTTAATCCGTTCATTAAATGTCCCTTTTGTTCGTTTGTTAAATACCTATGGCATCCATGATTTTTATGACTATTTGAAAATGGCAGGATTTCAGGGATTGTTCAGACCAGCCGATAATTATGGCCTTTCCCTGATTTTAGGAGGTGCGGAAGCTTCTTTATTCGAACTCGTCCAAGTGTATCAGTCATTAGCGCATATGGGAACCATGCAATCCTTGCATTGGAGGGAGAATAACACTACGAATAGAATCGAAACGGGAGAGGGTGTTGAACAGCCAAGGGGCGGCCTGGTTGGTGATCAATACCTTAAAGGATCTTTCACGACCGGGAATCGAACATTATTATCCTTTGTTCTCTGAAAATATTCCTGTTGCATGGAAGACAGGTACCAGTTACGGTCAGCGGGATGCCTGGGCAATTGGGATAAATAAACAATGGACAATCGGCATATGGGTAGGAAATTTTGAGGGGGATGGTAATGCCGTGCTCAGCGGAGCCAGATCTGCAGCGCCCCTGCTTTTCTCGCTGTTTAACACCCTCACCGAACGTGAAGATGAGATGTGGTTTAAAAAGCCAGAGAATGATCTGGATTATATACTGTGTTGTAGTAAGAGTGGATTCCCGGCAGGTGATTATTGTCCCGAAACCATAGGAGATCGAAAAACCGCGACAGGCTTATATACCAGGCAGCTGTCCCTTCCATCGCCGCTTCCTGGTTGATAGCAAATCGGGAAAGGAGATCTGTTCACTCTGTTGGGAGAATGTCGCAAGGGGAATGGATAACCCGCTATATCGTTCCGCCATTGGTCCAGAATATTATGCTGCAGGGCGGCTATGCGGTTGATCCTATACCGCAGCATCAGCCCGGTTGCAGCCATGCGAACGCAAAGGGAAAAATTCAACTGGTCTATCCCGTTAATGGTATCCGGATTTTTGTTCCCCGTGATCTGGACGGACAATATGAAAAAATTGTATTTTCAGCTCTGCATCAACAACAGGATTCCTATCTGTTTTGGTATTTGAACGGCAATCTTATCGGGGAGACCCAGAAGGATCACAAACTTGCCGTATCACTGGACCAGGGTTCATACCGATTAACCATTCAGGATGAAGAGGGTAATAGGGAAAGTGTCCGTTTTTCAGCCTACAGGAATAAGGAACTGGCGCAAATGTGAGTTTCAGATTATTCTTTCGTTAACTTTCGTAACAGATGATCTTTAAAATACAAGTATCATCCTGCACATGATGGATTCTTTTAGGTATAAAAAATTATGACAAGAAGTTGATCGTGCATGGATGGAAAGACCGATATAATTTAAAAAAATGAATTTTGAGGTTTTCTGTACATGATATTTGAGAAAAAAAATTTAGAAAAAAAATCTCTAATCTTTATTTTACTCCTTGCTTTTACAGGTTTAATCATCTCCTTCTACGCGACCCAGCAAACCTTACTAATCTATAATTTTCAGTCAGCAGATCCGGGATTGTGCGAGGCTAATACCTGGATCAGTTGTGATAAAGCCCAGGCCTCAAGTGAGGCGATGTTTATCGGTATACCGGTTGCCTGGTGGGGATTTCTGTATTATTTATGGATCGGTCTGACCGCTTTATGGATAGTAATAAAACAATCCGACAAGAAAAGATCTGGTGCAGGTTGCCTATCTGTTAACGCTGATCTCAATGGTGATGATTATTATATAAAGCCGTCATCATGTTTTTTGTTCTGAATATCCTTTGTCCGGTTTGTATTCTGATGTACATGATGAATATCATCGTATTCGTACTACTTCAGCGTTATCCCCGCCGTTCAGAAGTAAGAATTAGAGACATATTTATTGCACCACGGCAAAGAGAAACAGAAAACAGATCCTTAAATCGTCATCAGGTCCAACAAAAATGGTATGCTTTTAATAGGTTTCTCCCTGGTTTTTGGATTGGGTTTTTTGGGAATGAAGGGATATATGCATACGCTGGATCCGCTCAATCTGGATGTAGAAAAAGAAGTAAGCCGTTTTTATCAGCAACCCAATTACTACCGATCTTTCAGGATTTACACCGATGTGGGGAGAAGGTAAAGAGGATATAAAGATATTGGTTATAAGCGATTTTTACTGTCCTTCCTGCCGGCAGGCGGCATTTCAATTACCACTCTATTGAATGAGTATGAGAAACAGGTCTGTTTGTATTTTATCAATTTTCCTCTGGATCGCAAGGTCAATCCTTATCTTCCAAAAACCGATCCATCCCGGGGCCGGTTTGGCAGCCAGGGCGGCAATATGTGCCCAGCATAAACCGGAATTTCATGAATTCCATGATGATCTTTTCCGTCAATCCTGATAGCCTTAATATTCCTTTTATAATGAAGTTAGCTGAAAGACGACCCTGGGACATCAAAGAATTTGCTGCCTGTCTTTTTTCAAAGGAGTCCTATAAAAATCTACAGGCGCATATAAATCTGGCCACTACATTTAAAATTGCCGGTACACCGGCTGTTATTATTAATGGTCGCCAGGCCGTATACTGGTTTCAGCCGGATGTGCTGAGGGGGATTTTGGGTAGAGAAGAGCGTTAGTGGAGAAAAGTGTAAGGTAGGTGTGAGGATGAAGTGAGCAGACCCGTGTGTCTGCCCTAAGAACGCAGAGAAAGAAGGACGTAAAAAAGAGGGTGTCGGTGAGATGACACCCTCTTTCTCATATGCATAAATTCAAAGATTTAGAAGACTAGTATTGGACCGCGGTATCCACATTGATTCGTCCCTTGCCATAAAAGGGATCGGTACCGGGCTGACCCAGATCATCGGCGGATTGCTGGATAGCTGTTTTAACCCTTCCCGGATTCCGTCCAAAGTCTTCAACCATGAGCGCTGCTAAACCGGACACATGAGGCGCGGCCATGGAGGTACCTGCCATACCAATAATAAAATATTCCAGTTTTGACAGCCAGGAATTATAGACTTGTTTGTGAACAACCTGCCCAAACGAAGCCACCATCATTACCACCGGGGGCAGCAACGTTTATGGCTGATCTGCCATAATTAGTATAAGATGCAGGTGCATCAATCTCATACCAGGGGCCGTAATAAAAATCATCCGCAGAAGTTGGGCCTGTGGCGGATACACAGATCACATTTGGCGCGCTGCAGTACGTTTTATAGTGATTACCATCATGATCAAGATCGATGGCCTCATTGCCTGCAGACACTACAACGGTTACGCCCATTGAATTGGCATAATTAAAGATAGAGTTAATGAAACCTACATACCGGCCTTTATCCGGCTTTAATAAAATAACCACCTAAACTCATATTAATTACCTCGGCGCCAATGTCAACCGCATAAAGCACGCCGGAAATGACGCTGGAGAAATCGCAACCACCCAAAACACTACATACTTTGACGCCGATTAATGTAACTTGCGATGTTACTCCGGCAGCTACTATCCATTGCTCACGGCGGTTGCGGCTACATGTGTGCCATGGATATGCAAGATCAGTAACAGGATGCTTGCCCGGAAAATAATCTCAACAAGTTGATCGTCAACTGGAACAAATGAGGCCGATCGGTAAAGGTCTACCCGTCCGAGTAAATCTGGATACTCGTAATCAATCCCTGTATCTAATATTGCGATATCAATTTCTGGTGAGCCTAAGCGCCCTGCCGCCCAGGCCTGATCAGCATGAATGGCACGCATATTCCATTGCCGAGGATAATATGCTCCGTTGTAGGATCAATTGGAGACTCAACATAGTCATAACCTCGATACGCCTGCTGCTCAGTTATGGGTTCCAGCTCGAAGGAATCATCCTGCTGGATTTCTTGAACACCCTCCAACTTCCTAATTTATTGGCTTTGTCAAATGCTAAGACCTTTAACAACTGCGAATCCTATATCATGGCTATAGGAAACCTCACCCCCTAAGGCTTCTACTTCAGCGGCGAAACCTGCAGGAATTTTCCCCTTAAACAGTACTAAAAATTGGTCACTACCATTATCGTGGCAACGTTTTTCTTAGCCAGAGTAATATCCTGTATACTTGGCGTGGGCTTTTCAGCAAGAGGCTCCTGCTGCTGACAGGACATAAATGCAATGGCTACAATCAATACAATAAAAATAAATACATATTTGTTCATTGATCAATCCTCCCTTAAATGATCTACTGTTAATTAATAAAAATTAAAACTCATACCTCCTTTCCTGTTAAAATGGTGGATTATTAATAAATGTGAGAAATCATTGTACTTGATTACAGTCATAAATAACAGAATCAATCAAAACGCGTAACAGATAAATTCTAAAAACTACATTATGATAGCTTGTGTTATCAAGATGACAAATAGCGGTTTCCATTCAAATATAGAACAGCCATGAATTGCGATCATGATATGCGTCATATGTGTTTGGATATTTCAGTCTTATGTGTTAATAAAATACGAGAAGCGAGGACGCTATATTTTATCAAAATAAGTGTACTTGTGTCAACAGATTATTTAACTAAATTATAGGATTTAACAAAATTTCTGATAAGCATTTTCTTATTGTTTTAGTACGCGAATATCTTTGTAGAATTGGCTAACTGTGATCAGTCTTCGGAAAGTCTATGAAAAGATTTTTCCCTATCTGATGTTATTGAGACCATCTCTATCCGGTATAATACTCTACCTGCTGCTTAATGGCAGTACCCCTTCACGGACAACGATATTTTGAATTTGTGGTGTCCGAGTGCAATTCCAGTCAAAGAAACAATTTTATTGCTCTTACCTCCGATACGGCGGTAATAAACCTGGTTGAAAATGAGTTAGCCCTGCCGGAACGTCAACGTATGTTATTCATCATTGGCTTTATCGATCATGGTAATGGTGGTTTTAATCTGGACTGGAACTGGCATTTTAAACCCAGCCAGTGGACCTTAACCTTTAATTCCATAGAGGTCTGTGATGGCTGTCCGCAGTTTGTTGAGGATAATCTGGATTATTGGGTTGGCGTACTTGGCCAATTCTGTCCCTGGGGGGGGCGGGTTTCCCGTGAAGTTTTTCCCACGGCAATCCCGGCAAACATCCCTGAATACAGAAATAAGTATCTGATTGATAATTATCCCAATCCCTTTAACAATGCTACAATGATCAATTATCAGTTACCAATTACCAGTTATATTGAACTTTCTGTATACAATTTACTAGGCCAAAAAGTTGTAAACTTAGTAGATGAGAAACAAGGTCCAGGTAAATATCACGTACAATGGGATGCAAGTGGTTTGGCAAGTGGTCTGTATTATTATATTTATAATGCTGGCAAGTTTCAACAAATCAAGAAAATGATTCTAATTAAATAGTATCATTGCAGATCAGTTACTGGATCAATTGCCACAATTTCTTCGCCACCGCCCGGAGGGATAATTTTTGAATCGGCGAGGGGATCTTCGTCCTGGGCAAATGAATTGATATACCAGATAAAACCATAAAAATCACTATTGTCATTCACCAAATCATTAGCCTTACCTCTCAAAAATTTGACCCGATTCAATTTTTTTGTATTTTCTGACTTCATTTGGCAATTATGGGATTTAGGCAAATAGCCTGAATACTTCATCGCCAGTCAAGACGCCAAGTCGCGAAGATTTATTAATAAGATACATAGATAATTAAGATAAAATTCTCTAAATATATATTTCTTTGCGTCTTAGCGCCTTTGCGTGGGAATTTATATATACATCAAGTTAATAATTATTTTTTTAAAGAGAGTGCAGTAACTTTAGAAGGAAAATCACTATTATGGGTGATAAAAAAAAGCCAAAAGATAGGAAAATTTCAACGATTTTTAGGTTATATAGAAAAAGCAGGAAATGCACTCCCGCATCCGGCCACTATCTTTGCCCTCTTTGCACTTTCTGTTATATTCTTTTCTGCTCTGGCAGATTGGCTGGACTGGCAGGCTATTCATCCCGCTACAAAGGAGATTATCGAGCCTGTTAACCTGCTCAGCCGTGAAGGTCTGCATATGATCCTTCGCGATATGGTTAAAAATTTTGTCGGATTTGCCCCTCTGGGAATCGTTCTGGTGGCGATGCTCGGTATCGGTATTGCCGAGAGCAGTGGGTTGATCGGAGCGGTTATCAGACTACTCGTTATTTCAGCACCTTCTCACTTGCTTACGGCTATTCTCGTTTTTTCCGGCGTGATGTCCAATATTGGCAGTGATGTGGGTTATGTATTGTTAATACCGCTGGCCGGTGTCATATTTATTGCTGTGGGAAGGCATCCCATTGCCGGAATGGCAGCGGCCTTTGCCGGTGTATCCGGTGGATTTAGTGCCAACCTCTTATTAGGAACTGTGGATCCATTGCTGGCGGGGCTCTCCGAAGAAGCGGCGCATATTGTCGATGCCGCCTATACGGTAAATCCTACGGCTAATTATTATTTCATGGTTGTTTCTACTTTTTTGATCACTTTTGGCGGAACCTGGGTAACAGAAAAAATCGTAGAACCCCGTCTGGGAAAATATAAAGATGAAAATGGTACCGGTTCTGAAACAATTGACAAACTTAGTCCTCAGGAAAAGAAAGGATTGTGGTATAGTCTGATCATTGCCCTGGTCCTTTTAATTGTCATCCTGATCGGTATTGTCCCGGCTAATGGCATCCTGCGCAGTTTTGATGGGGGGATCCTCACTTCTCCATTAATCAAAGGAATTGTAGCCTTGCTGTTTCTCACCGCCGGACTCACTGGGTTGGCCTATGGTGTTGGTTCCGGCAAGTTTAAAAATGACGGTGATGTCGTCAAGGGTATGGGCGCGGCGATGCAGTCCATGGGTCTTTATATGGTGCTGGTGTTTTTTGCAGCCCAGTTTGTTGCCTATTTTAAATGGAGTAATCTGGGTCAAATCATTGCCATCGAGGGGGCAAATATGCTTTCCGCCTCCGGTCTTGGTACAATCCCCTTAATGATTATGTTTATATTATTGGCCGCGATGATTAATATGCTGATGGGCAGTGCTTCTGCCAAATGGGCCTTGATAGCGCCGATATTTGTGCCGATGTTTATGTTTCTGGGCTATTCACCGGAGTTGACGCAGGTGGGTTATCGCATTGGGGATAGTGTAACCAATGTGATTTCGCCGATGATGAGTTTCTTTGCCTTGATTATCGCTTTTATGCAAAAATATGAAACAAAAGCGGGTATCGGGACGGTTATTGCCACGATGCTGCCTTATTCCATTGTGTTTTTTATCTTATGGACAATCCTGATTATTGTGTGGATATTATTGGGGTTGCCGTTAGGTCCGGGAGCGGAACTGTATTATGAGATGCCGGGGATGTGAGATGCCAGATATGAGATATGTGATTCGGGATACGAGGATAGAGGGATACGAGATGTGTGATACGAGATATGGGATACGTGATACGTGATTCGGGATACTGGTCAAATCTTGGATGATTTGATTCTGATCGTTTGGTTTTGGAAGGAATCAATATAATTAATCCTCTACGAGGATTTTCCATTGATGGTGTTGAACGTTTTCTACAATAATTAAACCTCTACAAGGTTTAATTCAAAAGTATGTTAGCTATTAATTAAATGATTGCGACGCGATTAATCGCGTCGTTACATTTTTCGCCTATTATTGAATTAATCTTTTAATATATCTCTTTTTTACAAATGCCACTATCTTCGTAGAGGATAAATTATTGTAACACGCCTACTTGCTCAAACACCTCATCCTTGTAGAGGATGCATCTAAACTGATCATTCTTCATCCGATCAATTAATATGGCCAGTTCCTAATTCCCAATCCCCAATTCCTCATCTCGTATCCCGTATCTCGTATCTCGTATCCCACCTCCCACCTCCCCCATCATTTTATCACAACCAGCTTCCGCGTTTTCACAAAACCTGTATCAGTCGTTAATCTGTAATAATAAACGCCACTGGCAAAACCACTGGCATTCCAGATCACCTGGTGTTACCCGCCTCCTGTTTTTCTGAGACCAAGGTTATTACTTTCTGGCCAAGCAAATTATAAATTGAAAGTTCTACTTCACTGTTAATTGGTAATTGATAATTGATCATTGTAGATGGATTAAAAGGATTGGGATAATTCTGGTTAAGTTTAAATTCTGAGGGAAGCAACTCAGCCCTGTCTCTAATTGATGTTGGGATACCCAGATCATTTTCATAGGCACCCAGATCGGCATTGCTGCCAATGGGAGCGGGACGGGAATTACCATCCAGATCAAATTCCGGTGCACACATCCAGACATCATTTAGTTTATAGCAATTAGTTCCTGTACCAATACAGGGACTGGTATCCGCTAAATGTAAATCGCCCTTATCCACATCAACAAATTCAGGATTCTCAGCCATATTACCTTCACCCCAGTGAAGCGTTGATGCAGAATCCGATACAGAAACACTATCCCTACCGTTTTCCAGGTTACAGTAATTTACATAGGCCGTGCAACCTAATTCTGCAGCGGTAGTAATTATAATGGGCCGGTCACCACAACCCCAGATAATACAATTGCTAAGGGTTGCCACACATCCACGGCGCATGGAGAGACCATAACCGCCCACATCAGAGGTATCATGAAACGTACAATTAAAAAAATCTACCCGCGCTTCAAGGGCAAGTGTGGCCTGAGATGACAAGGCTGTACTATCTGAATAGGTAGCATAATTTGATGAAAAAATACAATTCGTCACGCTTCCGGAAGTCACCGCAAGAAATCCGGCGCCAGCCACCCAGCGTGAGGCTGTATTTCCTGTAAACAGTGAATTGGATACGCTTATGTCAGAAATTTTACCATTTATTCTGAAGGGAGCATATATATCAGCATGATTCTGTCGGAACTCACATTGATCAATAACAATATCGATCAAAGAAACGTCAGATTCACTCTGCTCAATTCGCCCGCCACCGCTATTTCCGAGCGCCGTATTTCCGATAAAACGAGAGCGGGTAATTTCCACCTGGTAGGCCCTGCCAAAGATGGTTGAATCTGCCCGGTAGTCAAATCCACCGCCATCTCCTTCAGTCGTTTCATTCTTTGAAAAAAGACAACTGTCGATTTTTAAATCACTGTTATAGGCGTGGACACCGCCGCCCCATTTGGCTGAATTCCCCAAAAATTGGGTACTGTCAATCCAGACATGGCTGTAATCACAATGGATCCCTCCACCAAAATCGGCAGTATTTTCTTCAAACAAACTGCTTTTTACAGTTAGGTCCGTAAACCAGGAATGAATGCCGGCGCTCATGCTGGCACTGTTCTCTCTAAAATGGGTATGTTCAACATTAACAATCGAGAAATCAGCATGAATACCCCCACTTAGATCGGAGCCTGAATTATTCTCGAACAGACAATTCTGAACGGTCAAAATACTTTGACCTGATAATATGCCTCCGGCCCAAATACCACCACTATTATCTTTGAATTGGCAATTATCTACAATAATATCGCAGCTATCTGTCCACACACCTCCGCCAAAACCTGTTGCTGCATTCGCCGTAAAAATGGAATTTTTAATTTCCAAATCACAATAGTAGGCGCAGAATCCACCACCCCATTCTGCACGGTTGCCTGAGAAAATTACATTATTAAGAATGCTTACAGATCCATTCCAAAAGGTTATCCCCCCTCCCTGGTCTTCAGCCTGGTTATTGAGAAAAGAACAGTTGGTCATTGTCGTCTTACAATTCTGAGTGACAGATACGGCGCCTGAAGTTGTTGCCCGGTTATCAGAAAATGTACAATTAGTGAAAATTGGATCCGAACCATGATAGTGGATGGCCCCACCAATATGTGCCTGGTTGTGAGCAAAGACCGTCTCTTTAAAACGCACATCCGACCAACCCAGATGTACGGCGCCACCGGAAGGGCTATCCGACTCACGTCCGCCGGCGATATTATATTCAAAACGGCAATTGGAGACAGAGAGTTTACCGAAATTAAGCACACACAAGGCACCCCCGGCATTGAGACTCCAGATATCGGCAACGGCCTTTCCATATTGCAGTTTACAATATTCGATTTTGGAGGAATCGTTGGTCAATGGCGTGTCGGAAAAACGGATTCCAAACCAGCCACCGCGGGTGGTGTCTAATTCACTGAATCCGGTCGTATCCTTAACCGTAAATAAAATCGTATCACTAACTGTTCCAACCGCCAACAGCCTGCCTTGAACCTGCAGAGCATAATGCCCCTGGAATTCAAGAACCACGCCCGGATCAATGATAAGGGTGGAATCATTGGGAATGGTGATTTCGCCTTCAATCAAATAGGGGGAATTGGCTTTTGTCCATTGTCCACTCACAAAACTGGCAGGAATGGTGGTCTGGCTAATTGCAGCGGAGACGAGAAACGTGATATAAATGAATGTGGTTAAGATCCGTACCATATTATCCTCCCGTAGTTTTTATCAATAAGGATTCTGTTGCAAACAAAAAAGATCGGTAAAATAATATCACCAAGAACCGGTATACGACTAATCTAATAGTGTTAAAATGGAGGCTTCACGAAGGTTAATATACAAAAAGTGAATAAAAGTGCAAAGATTTTATAGGGAAAAGGGATATGGGATGCGGGATACGGGATACGGGATACGGGATGTGGGATACGGGATATGGGATGCGTGATACGTGTTCGGGATATCGAGATTCTCGATTTTGATCGTTTGGTTTTGGAGGGATTCTATATAATTAATCCTCTACAAGGATTTCTTATTAATGGTGTTGGTTGTTTTCTACAATAATTAAACCTCTTCAAGGTTTAATCATAAAAGTGTTTCAGCCATTAATTAAATCCATTCAAACTCATATACCCATTCTCAAAGAGGATAAATATTGCATCATTACAATTAAAACCTCTACGAGGTTTACGAGTCTTGAGTAATTTCGGTATTACGATTACCCAAAGCACGGTAATCCTCGTAGAGGATAAATTATTGTAACACGCCTACTGGCTCTAATACCTCATCCTTGTAGAGGATGCATCAAACTATTCATCATCCAGCCGGTTAATTAATGTAACCAATTCCTAATTCCCAATCCTCAATCCCGTATCCCGCATCCCGCATCCCGTATCACCCACCATTTTATAACCATTATAGATCCTCGTAGAGGATAAATTATTGTAACACCAGGCGAAGCTTAAAAATATCATCCTTGTAGAGGATGCATCTAAACCATTTAATTATCGATCCTCCCAAAATCTTTTTCTCTTGGTATCGTTTGATAATATTTCCTTATTTGATCAGTATCATTTTTTTCATCTGCTGAAAGGTCCCGGCCTGGATGCTGTAAACATAAACGCCGCTGGAGACCTGAAAACCATTGCCATCCGTCCCACTCCAGCGAACATTGTGATAGCCAGCCTCATAATAGGTATCGGTCAAGGTGTTAATCTCCTGGCCCAGAGAGTTATAGACGCGGATGATGACATGACTGTTTTCCGGGAGTTGAAAACGGATTTCCGTTTCCGGATTAAAAGGATTTGGGTAGTTATCATTCAATGCAAATTCTGTTGGAATAGAAGCACCGTCGGTACCGGCTTTTCCAGCAAACTCTTTGCTAAGTTGCATTTCCGGCACACGTAAATGACCGCTTGGAGTTACGTCAACACCCCAGTCATCAATCGGTGTTTCGATAAAGGCAGCAATGCCGATCATATCACCCGGTTGGAGATATTCTTCGCCCCAATAGGCACGAACGGCATCCAGTGAAACACCATATTCCAGAAAATCTTTCCCAAATGCATGTCCGGCCCAGTGTTCCTCGCCACTGTACCAATTTATTACATTACCATCATGTTGGACCATATCTTCGACCGTAGCACCATCGACATAAGACCAGGAATATTCAGCAATGGTTAAAGGTCCCACTTGTCCATTATACTCGCGGTAATCAGCGCCACCATAGGCAGCATAATTAATTTCTCCGGTCCAATCCGGAAACATCCACCCAGAATCTAATTCCAAATCCATTACGACATTCTACACCAAGATGATCCGTGTTAGGAACGCCCTGGCTGGCATAATAACCTAAAGGTGTGTAATGTCCTTCATAATAATGATTATTCCAACCGGTTGAGGGATCATTGTCCAAATCAAGCATAAGATGATAATAACCCCGATGCCGCACCTATTGGCTGACCTTCATACTCCTCCTTCTTGAGCATAGTTTGGCCACACCGGACCACCCCAAAAGCGGAAGTAGAAGTAAAGTCTATCTTCCTCGGCATCGATAAAGGCTTTTACATGTTTAACATCAACACGATCAGCGATTGCAGCGCCTACCTCCTCTGGAAAATATGACAATTTATTATTCCGGGCAGTAATCAGAACGGGCTGATTCCAGTCTGTTTTTTTGCCATCAAAGATAATTTTAGTATCGGGCCCCTTGGCAATTGCATTGTTGACTAGAAAATCACCATCCGCCAGGGAATGCAATAAAAGCGTAGAGTAAAAGCGAATAGATAAAGAATTTTGATTTCATTGTTATAATCCTCCCTATCACTGTTTGATTTTGAATTGTCTGCCTTCTTAATACTGCTGATATAATTCTATAAACCAATTATACGTTTCTTTTTCAGGTGATCACGATTATGATCAGGTGTTCCTGAATCAAGCATCAAGAGCAATTCGGCGGACCTTTATTACAAGGACATAGTTGCACCTGAACCACCGTTCAAGTTTTTTGGAGATAAAATTTTATTAAATAATAAAAATAATCAGAGAAAATGATATTTTATCAGTTCAAAACCAGGGTAGGAAAATGATGATTCGTTTTATAAAAGAAATGCAATAGAAAAAATAGAAGTCGATTCAGTAATATTAAGAGGTCCTTAGGCCATTAATATACAAACTCAGCAGGAGAATGCAATAAAAAATATGGGTTTCTCGGTACGTGATTCGGGATACGGGATTCGGGATACGGGATGCGTGATACGGGATACGAGATGCGAGATACGAGATGTGGGATGCGGGATTTTAGATATGGGATACGTGATACGTGATTTGTGGTCGGGAACCGGGATTCATGATTGTTGGGATTGCCCTGAAAGGGCAAAAGATAGTAGCCGGGGGCAACGCCCCCGGAAAAAGGAATATTATAAATTAATAACCCTGAAGGGGTTAAATAATAAATGAATTAAAATTGTTCTCACGGAGAAATTAAATCCCCAGAACATTCTGAAACGTTCTTCCTGCTATCAGCATAAAAAAGAGTAAAATAATAATCAGAATAATTGAAGTTAGAGGTTTGTTTTTATAGTCTGCACCAATCCATTTCGCCTGGCCGTTTAGCCACAATAGAACCAATGCAAGCATGGGAATAAATAAGGCGCCGGTGATCGCGTAAAGCTTCTGCATATGGGCAAAGCCAACCCATAATCCGATAATGGGGATACTAGCCATACCGTATAAATACCATCTGTATGGTTTGGAATTTGTATCAATCTTTCGGTTCCTGGGGATTTGCTTGTCTTTCATGATCCCTGTCAGATCTGTAAAAAGATAGGGAACACTCTGCCAGACACCGAGCAGACTGCTGAATACAGCACCGAAGGTTCCGATAAGAAAAGCCCATTTTCCCAAAGGACCGAGGTGATCAATCAGCTTGTCTGCTAGCTGGATGACCAGAGAAGCACCCTGACCCTCTACCTCAATACTGTTGCCAATGATAACCATTCCCAACCCAAACAAAGCGGTCATAATATAGGATATGGCCAGATCTATCCGACTGTTCTTAATATCTTCAATCCCTTTGCGTCCTTCTTCCCGGATCCAGTAACCGTAGCAAAGGATGGTGACTGTACCGCCAACCCCACCGATGAGGGCGACTGTCCAGGATAATCCTTCACCATTGGCCTGTGGAATAGCCGGCCGGAAAATTCCCTCAAACAGAGCCATCAGATCCGGTTTTAACAAGATAGCGGTGATGATGACGGTGACAAACATAAATCCAATACTGATACCCATCACCTTTTCAAATAAGTGATACCCACCCAGGCGTACCAGCAACAGACCGATCAAACTGAAAAAAATACCATAGATAATTTTACCAGTAGAAGGATCGGAGGTCAGGGGAAGAATGGCATGGGCGGTTACACCACAGGCACTCATTAAAGCAGCTGCGACCATAAAGGTCCAGACAAAAAGGTAGAGCAGGAATACATACTGGGCAAAACGCCCTAATCGGCTCATCGCCCCCTCAAGCAGGGTAGTGCCGGTGGCCAATTGCCAACGGGCCAATCCTTCATTGAGGACAAATTTAAAAAGAGCACCAATGATTACAGCCCAAAGGATGACGAGACCCAATTTTGATCCACTAAAAGCAGCGGTTGCCAGATCGCCTGCACCGATCCCGGTTGCGGCTACCAGAATTCCCGGTCCGATGATGGTGAGCAGGCTTTTGCGTTTTGCCTTCATCTTTTGTACCTCATCCTTGTATATCTTCAAGATTAAGGATCAAAGATGAAAGATTAAAGATTAAGATTTGTAAATTTGTAATTAGGAATTAGGAATTAGGAATTAGGAAATGGGAATTGGGGTCAAATTCAAAAAGACTACCACTAAATTCACAAAGAAGGCACGAAGATCACAGAGAATAAGAAAAAGGACAAAAGAAAAAAGACAAAAATTAGGGTTTGAGATCTTGATTAATCTAAGTCATAGATTATAATCATAGATCTATACAAACCGGGATAAAATAAATAGAAAAAATCTTTTCTCCGTGTCCTTTGTGGATTCTTTGTGTCCTTTGTGTTTTAAGAAATCTTACCTTAGCCGCAAAAGGTAAAAAATTTTAATTAATGTGAAGTAGTGTTCACAATTAACACGTCTCTCCAGCAGAAGTGGTAATAATGGCAGAAGAACGGAGAATAAAATACTCAGCAAAAAACTCTGCAATGCTTGGGCATTTGAGGGATTTTCCACATTACGCTATCCTTAAATTTTTAGGAATCTGGATTATTATTCGTGAATGGGAAACTGTGGTCCTCAGACAGGGAATTAGGAATCAGGATTTGCTTGAATAGTGCCATATTGTTTGGCATATTACGCTTGTGGGGAACCTGATCCTCACCTTATGTTACCTACAAAACAAAGGAGAGCAAACGATGAATCTATTCAGAAAGCTAAAGTACAGCACTTTCCATTCAATCGCTAAGGCCAGTATCATTTCTCTGGGACTTGTTGCGATCATAGGCATCAATGGGTGCGAAGATGGAGACGGGGAACCCACCAGCCCCGGAGATAATACGGATACGAACATCATTGAGATTACAGAGGATATCGAAACAACCACTACCTGGCAAAACAGTAACGTCTATCTTATCCGTAAATGGGATTTCTACGTCGAGGCAACGCTGATAATCGAAGCGGGAACGATCATCAAGTTTCACCCAAGTGATGGTCCTTATATGAGTATGTCCGGAGACGGCACTGTCATTGCAGACGGCACCGCAAGCCAGCCGATAGTATTTACGTCCTATAGGGACGACGCTCATGGGGGTGATACCAATAAAGACGGAAACGCAACTTCACCAGCAGCCGAAGACTGGCTGTCTATTGGTACAAATGGCACTCAAGGATCTGTTTTCAATTACTGTGAGTTTTATTACGGTGGTGGAGACAACGCGCTAACGACCCTCGAGCTCTATGATTCCCGTGCTACCGTCACCAATTGCACATTTGCCCACAATAAAGGTGGACCAAGTGGTGATTTTTACTATGGAGCTCTTGATGCATCAGAAGCGCGATCCGGAACAATTATAACTGGTAACCTATTCTATAACAACGTGATTCCCCTGTCGATTGGAGATGAATACGATATCGACGATTCCAATACAGTTTTCATATCAGTCGCAGACCAACACATACAATGGGATATTTTACAATACAACCGACAATATTACTAAAAATCTGATCTGGGCCGAAACTGAAGTGGCATTCGTGATCGACGATAATCAGCTTATCATCGACGGGGTAGTTCTGACACTTGGAAACAATGTGGTCATCAAGTTTACAAATGGCAGCAATTTGTCGCTGTGGGACGACACCTCAAACCTAGGCAATTATAATGGTACCGGTGTATATTTTACTTCTTTCCGGGATGATAACTTAAAGGGCGATACTAATGGCGATGGGTCAGCTACATCCCCGGCTGATAACGATTGGGACGGTGTATACAATAACAATATTTCTGTGTCAGCATATATGACATGGTCGAATATCCTGTATGACTCATATTAGGTTGTAAAATAATCTTGTAAATTATTAAATTATAATTGGTTACATTGATATGTGTTCGAGTGCTAAATAAGCGTTTGCAGCCGAAGCCGCCAGTATAGTGTTTTTAATAAAGTAAAGTGGTTCATTAAAGTCTGTTTTTATTTACACAATTTGTTTTATATCCTCTTTTCAACTGACGATGTCCGGGAAAGATATTCACGTTGGAATTGTCCCACACGGTTAAATGCCAGATGAATACTAAAATTATTGTAATAAATCTATAATTGATTATATTTTATCAGGTTTATAAGAATTATTTACCAGCACCGTACACCGATCTCTTCGGAGGAGTTCATGACGCTGCGTGAGCGAATTCTTGCTGTGTACCGGGGACAGACGCCCGACGTCGTTCCCTATATGTTGGATCTATCCCACTGGTTCTATCACCGCCACAAAAAACCCTGGGATCTGTCAGCATCCTACACCGAACCCGAGTACGAGCTGATCGACTTTCATAAGGAGGTCGGTGCCGGATTCTATATGCCCAACCTGGCCGCATTCTACACTACTTCCTATCCCGAAGATGTTAAGGTCACCACCCACAAGCGAGACAGGAACGGTTCCCCGGAGATCTGTTGGCGTATTGAGACTTCACAGGGCTGTATCGAGCGGGCACGTGCCTGGGAGGCGCAGACCTATGCCTGGGGCATCAGCCGGTGGGGAATCCGTAATGAGAAAGATCTGCAGGTTTTTCAAGAGGCCATGGGCAGACGCACATTTGTCCCGCACTGGGATAGGTATAAGCAGTGGCAGGACTATGTTGGAGCCGATGGGATTGTGTACATTTCGCCGGGTTACAGTGCCATGGGGCACCTTCTGAACTACTGGATGGGTATTGAGGCTACCGTGTATGCAACACTCGATTATCCTCATCTCCTTCATGAGGTCGTGGATACCGTGAATAAGAATAATCTGGACCTTGTCGACCTGTTATGCGAATCGCCGGCAGAAGTAATCATCATGGGTGACAATTTCTCCAGTGACATTCAACCACCTTCATTTTTCGATGAGTGGTCGCGTCCCTTTTATGAGGAAGCAATCCGTCGCCTTCACCGTAGCGGTAAGTGTGTGGCCGTTCATATCGACGGAAAGTTAAAGGGCGCCATTGAGATGATCTATAGCACCGGTGCAGACTGCGCAGATGCTGTTACGCCCACACCAATGGGTGATCTATCAGTCGAAGAATGTCGGGCGGAGGCAGGGGATGATTTCATCCTTTCCGGCGGAATTTCACCGGACCTATGGTTACCCGGAACCCCATTAGAGGACTTCGAGGCAAAAGTTCTGGAGTGGTTGGGGCAGAAGCAAAAGACCTTCAGATTCATCGCTAATGCGGGCGACCAAGTCCCGCCGGGAGCCGAAGAACAGAGGATTACCATTATGCGCGACCTCGTGGAAGAGCACGGCGTTTTCTGAGGGAACTTTCATGACTAACCAATTTTAAGATGATATACTAATCCCAATTTTCCTCATGATTTTTGTTTTCAATTATCCGAAGATGCCAGGTAGTAATATAAATACATTTGAATTGTTTTTGCGAGAGTGGGTAGCAGATGATGGTAATAGTAAACAACGAGAAAAAACATTCCGGCATAGAATACAAAAAGAAAAAAGACAGCAAATAGGAGAAATAAGGATGCCATACAAATTGATCATACTTTATATTGGAAGGATCAAGAATAATTAACTTGCTCCCATTAGACCGAGGCGAAGACTTAAAAGCAGAGGTGCAATTTATGACAGCCTGTATTGTGGTTTATACCTTGGCTATGGCCTTTACTTTTTATGGGTATTCTGGTTTTTGAGTATCTATTATTTAATCCCCTGGATCCTATTTCCCACGCTGGCAATAATTCTGAATAATAAATATCACTAGTTGTCACTATTCGGGCAGCACAGCATTTATTTATCCACGAATTACACTAATTAATACGAATTACACGAAATTTTATTTATATTAATAAATATATATATGATTTTAATTAGTGGAAATTCGTGAAATTCGTGGACTAGAATACTTTGCGTTCTCTGTGTTTAAAGAATTGAGACGGGAATTATGAAACAAAATATAATTGAAAATACACTTATTATCATTTTGCGTCTATCCGGCATCATGCTGATAACCGCCTTTATTCCCGTATTTCTGCCCTACGAAATGATGAACAGCATGCACCAGCAAATGGGGCTTGGTCATTTACCCCAGGTACCCATTTTGGATTATTTGGCCAGATCGGTTTCCCTTTTTTATGGCATCCATGGCGTGATGATACTTTATATCTCATTCAATCTGATCAGGTATTTGCCGTTTCTAAAATTACTCTGTTATCTGAGTCTTGTATTTGGTCTGGCGATGATATGGATTGATATTAATGCACCCATGCCGGCAAATTGGACTTTCGGTGAAGGCCCGTTCATTATATCCCTAAGCCTGGTGATTTATATCCTTGTGAAAAAACTCGAATCCAGGTTAAAAAAATAAGTCCACGGATTTCCGCTGGATTAGGCAGCGCCTTCCTTGCTATGGTTAAAAAATTCTGCATTTCTCGCAGCGCCGCAACGCCGCATTTTTATATTTTAGGATATTTTTGGGATCATTTTTCTTTATATTTCACATTGTGCCTGGTGTATAGTGGATTTTCACGCAAAGGCGCAAAGGAAAGTTTTTAAAATAAGAAATATCTTTGTGGTCTTTGTGCCTTCTTGGTGTCCTTTGTGGTTAAAAAATATTTAGTTTCACGCAGAGCCGCAACGATTTTTATATTTTTAAATATTTTTGGGATCATTTTTCTTTATATTTCACATTGTGCCTGATGTATAATGGTTTTTCAGGCAAAGTCGCAAATACAAAAGTCTTTTAAATTAAAAAAATCTTTGTGATCTTTGTGTCTTCTTAGTGTCCTTTGTGTTTGAAAAGGCTTGAGTTGACTGCAAATATGTCCATATTTATATTTCCAAATAGGAGTTGAATTATGAATTCAATGAACAGATTTTTTCCCCTCATATTTATCATCTGTCTTATGGTACTTTCCCTAACTAAGTCAGAAGCACAAAATAATGCTAAAAATATCAAAGTTGGGCCGCAACCCGACGGAAGTTTTTTGGTACCTACAAACCAATTGCTGCGCCCGGCCGGATTTCAGGTTTATTTTCCGGGCAGACCGGTTGATCTGGCACTCATCCCTGATAAGAAACTACTTATTGTAAAAAACAAAAAGATCAATCGATCTCATTCGCATCCAGGATCGGACCATTCTTCAATCATTAGAGTTAAAAAAAGACGGCAGTTCATTTACCGGATTGTGTATTTCAAAAGATGGGCGCAAACTATTTGTAACAGACGTGAGAAACAAAATACAGATAGCCGAATTGGATAAAAATCGCATCTTGCAATGGAAAAAGGCCATTACCTTGCCAACACCATCTATTGGTGGTAATACGGTTCCGGGAGGATTGGCTTTAAATAAAGAGGAAAATAAAATTTATGTTACCTTGAGTCGAAATAATACGCTGGGGGTTGTGAATCTGGGTGATACGACTGTAAAAGAAATTCCGGTTGGAATCGCCCCCTACGATGTTGTGCTTGTCTCCGATACAAAAGCATATGTGAGCAATTGGGGAGGGCGAGACCGAAGAAGGGAATCCACTTATAACACATCCGGCAGCCAGGTGTTGGTCGATCCGAAAACGGGAATTGCCAATAATGGATACCGTTTCCGTTGTTGATTTGAAACAGGGAATACAAATCAAAGATATTGAGGTTGGATTACATCCCAGTGGAATGGTATTAAGTCCCGATCGTAACCGATTATATGTTGCCTGTGCCAATAGTGATATTATTTCGGTAATTAATACCCAACTGATGAGGTAATTGAAGAAATCTCTGTTCATATGCAAGAGAATTTGCCTTTTGGAAGTGCACCCAATGCATGACAATTTCAGCGGATGGCAAATATCTCTATGTGGCCAATGGCACGGATAATGCCATTTGTGTCATACAAATCGGCACTCCAAGCAAGATTGTTGGATATATTCCTACCGGGTGGTATCCCGGCTCGGTTATTCTGGATGAGAAAACAAACTTTTGTTTGTGGCAAATATAAAAGGCATCGGGTCACGAAATCAAAGAACTGATCAGAGCCGGATATAATACCCATGATCATCTAGGGAATGTTTCAATTATTCCTCTGCCTGATGAACAAAACTTGAAGAATGACAAAAATTGTTCATCAAAATAATTCCTATGTTCAAAAAATGACTGAAAACATCCTAGGGCAATCAATTAAAAAGCAATGGTTCCTGTACCACAAGTACCATCTCAAATATCACATTTTAAACATGTGGTGTATATTATTAAAGAAAACCGTACCTATGATCAGGTGTTTGGTGATCTGCCACAGGGTAACGGTGATACCAATCTGGTGCATTTTGGCCGGGAGGTCACACCGAATCACCATAAATTGGCAGAAACATTTGTTTTAATGGATAATTATTATTGCAGTGGTATTTTAAGCGCTGATGGACATCAATGGACCGATGAAGCTTATGTTACTGATTATATTGAAAAGTTTTTTGGTGATTTTACCCGCAGTTATCCCTATGATGGGGACGATGCTCTGGCATATGCAAGTTCGGGATTTATCTGGGATAATGTTTTGAATCATGGATTGACCTTTCGCGATTATGGTGAATTTGTCGATGCCGTAATTGAGCCTGAAAATGCAACTTTTACAGATATATATCAGGATTATTTAAAATGGAACCGGAAAAATAAAAATCCGCGCCAAAGCAAATCTTGAACAGCTTAAACCTTATCTATGTCCTACCTATGTGGGATTTCCGAATAAAGTACCTGATGTGTATCGCGCAGCTGAATTTATTAAGGAACTTAAAGAATTTGAAAAAAATGACAATTTCCCAAATTTTATTATTATGTTACTGCCAAACGATCATACATCCGGGACACGTCCCGGTTTGCCCACGCCACGTGCAGCTGTAGCTGATAATGATTTTGCACTGGGACAAATTGTCGAAGCGATTTCACACAGTAAATTCTGGAAAGAAACCTGCATTTTTGTAACCGAAGATGATCCCCAGGCTGGTCTGGATCATGTAGATGGGCACCGAACAGTCGGATTGGTCATCAGTCCATATACAAAACGAGGTGAAGTTATTTCAACCTATTACTCGCAAATCAATATGGTTCGAACCATGGAAAATATTCTCGGAATTCCGCCTATGAATCAATTTGATTTGGCAGCAGAGCCAATGACTGATTGTTTTATCGATACACCGGATTTTACTCCTTATAAAGCAATCCCCAATAATATTCGTCTTGACGAATTGAATCCGCCTCTGGAAAGTTTAAATGGAAACGCTTCACTGGGCGAAAAAGTCCATGGAACAAGATATGGATGATCTTGATCGAATCGATGAAGATATATTTAATCGGATTATCTGGCATGCGGTTAAAGGATATGATGTACCATATCCGGTATTAACACATAAATAAAGAATATAGCCCAATGTCAAATTATTTAATTTTTTTTTTTTTTTTTTTTAAAAAAAAAAAAAAAAAAAAAAAAAAAAAAAAAAAAAAAAAAAAAAAAAAATAAAAAAAAAAAATTAAAAAAAAAATTTTAAAAAAAATTTTTAAAAAAAATTTTTTAAAAAAATTTTTTTTAAAATTTTTTTTTTTTTTTTTTTTTTTTTTTTTTTCACCGATATCTTAGCAATTTGATTATATCGCTAACTGGAATTCTTTTTTTAACCTCAACCGCCGGCACTTCCCTCAATCGTCCCAATATAATATTTATTATGGCCGATGATCATGCCTCTCATGCGATTAGTGCTTATGGAAGCCAGTTAAATAAAACCCCAAATATCATCGCCTTGCCCGGGAAGGCATGCGTTTTACAAATTGTTTTAATATCAATTCTCTTTGTGCCCCAAGTCGCGCGGCATTGATAACAGGAAAATATAATCGTCACAATGGTTTTATGCGCAATGGCGACAACTTCGACGGTTCACAATTAACCTTTCCCAAAGTATTACAAAAGGCAGGGTATGCCACAGCCCTAATTGGAAAATGGCACCTAAAAACCCAGCCCCAGGGTTTTGATTATTATCAGGTTATTCCGGCAGGGGGCCGGTTCCCGACCCTGCCTTCAGAAAAAGCGGCTATCCATGGGAAGAAACCCAGGTCATAAAAGGCTATCTCACAGATATCATAACCGATAATGCCATCGAATGGATGAAAAAACAGGATACCAGCAAACCTTTCTGTATAATGATTCATCATAAAGCACCCCATACACCGCATTTATACCCGCAGAAATACGAAAAACTTTTCGCTGATGGGGATCTGCCCCTACCGAATAACTTCTGGGCTGACTATAAACTCCGTGGTAAAGCCTTATCAGAAAGTCAGGGGCGATGGTCAAAACTGGATTTCATCAAGCCCAATCATTTCAATATTCCCATACCGGAAAACCTTAAACAGGGAACAGAAGCCTATAAGGAATGGAAGTGGATCAACGTTTTTTTAAAGGTTATCTCCGTTTAGTCGCGGCGCTTGATGATAATATTGGTCGCCTTTTGGATTATCTTGACCAGGACGATCTCAACAAAAAAGACGGTGGCTATTTACACCTCGGATAACGGCTTCTTTCTGGGTGATTTTGGCCTTTTTAACAAAATGTGGATGTATGAGGAATCCCTCCTCTTACCTCTATTGGTGCGCTATCCCGATCATGTTAAACCGGAAATAATAAATACCAAAATGGTATCCATACTTGATTTTGCCCCGACCATTCTCGATTATGCGCGGGCAGAGATTCCAAAAGAACTCCAGGGGAAGATCTATTCGGGCATTCCTTGAAGGTAAATCAATAACAGAATGGCGCGAAGGACATTATTACCATTATTATGGACAATATGATGTTCCGGCACATGTTGGTGTACGTACCTCAAAATATAAACTGATACATTACTACAACGAAGATTATTGGGAATTATATGACATGGTCAATGATCCCAGGGAGTCTCAGAACATCTATAGCCAATCCAATCAGTCAGAAGTCCTGGCAAAAATGAATACGTTGATGGAAAAGCCGGATCTAAATATGAGGGTGTCATCAATAAAGATCTTTCAGGAAAACAGCGACCCTGATAAAAAATAATACAAAAGAAAAAATACAAAGAAATTACGGCTTCACGGCTATGTGTTTAAAAGAATAAACACAAAGACCACTAAGGGAGCACTAAGTTCACAAAGATTCTTTATATTTTTTTCATTGTGGGTCACCTAGATCATAAACAAAACGAATAGTTTAAGTAGGCATAAGAACAGTCATAAATTTTTTCGCTGCGGCACCGCGGCGCTGCGTGAGAAAAGTATTACAAAATGAAAGCATAAGAGAAAAATCTTGGAGGATTTCATCCCGAAATATCTACATGATGTAGATATAGATATTGGGACTTTGCTTTGTGTACTTTGTGGTTCATCTTTTTCCTGCGCAAAGCATTCTGAATTTTTTTTGGGGGGGAAACATAATGATTAAACATTCAGACAAAAAGCATCACCTGACTGACAATGTTCCCCGGGTGATCTCAAGACGTCATTTCCTAAAATCCGTAGGTTTTACGGCTGCGGGTCTTTCTGTGCATGCGGGCTGTAATCTCTTTTCAAACAGTATCCGTTTTGGAATGGTAACAGACGCCCATTATGCTGACCGCGACTATTCGGGTACTCGATATTACCGGGAATCAGCGGCCAAAATGCGTGAATGTGTTGAGCAGATGAATAAGGAGGATGTCTCCTTTCTCGTTGAACTTGGTGATTTTAAGGAGCAGGATAATCCGCCAACAGAAGAAAGTACCCTTGCCTACTTGCAATCCATTGAAGGGGAATTTCAAAAGTTTAAGGGCAATAAATATCACGTTCTGGGTAACCATGATGTTACAGCATATCAAAAGAGCAGTTTCTGGCGGTTGCCACCAATACACATATTCCGCGTGAGTCAACATATTATTCCTTTGATTCGAAGGGCCATCATTTCATCATTCTTGATGCAATTACCGTTCAGATGGTCTTGACTATGATAGTGGTAATTACGATTGGACCGATGCCAATATTCCACCGAAAGAACTGACCTGGCTGGAAGAAGATCTTGCTTCTACATCAAAACCGTCGATTGTTTTTGTCCATCAATTACTTGATGGGGAAGGGGACCTCTATATCAAAAACGCGACGGAGGTTCGCCGGATCTTGCAAAAGAACCAGAAGGTCCTGGCAGTTTTTCAAGGGCATCATCATGCCGGTGATTACAGCCTCATTGAGGGGATTCATTACTATACCTTAAAAGCGATGGTGGAGGGGAGTGGAGCGGAAAATAATGCTTACGCCATTGTTGAAATCCATAATGATCAAAGTATTACGGTTACGGGGTATCGTCGGGCTTTAAGCCGTAAACTGTAATCGGCGAAAGGCATTTGTCCACAAATTACGCTCGTAGAAAGCGTCCTGAGACCTCGTTATACGGGGCCGGACCGAATTTGAACGAATTTAATTACCACCCCCTATTTCCCCCTCCTTACTAAGGAGGGGGATGAAGGGGGAGGTCATTCAAGGGTATTTCTATTTCTTTGTGTACTTTGTGCCTTCTTAGAGTACTTTGTGGTAAAAGAGAAATATTCACTTCCTCAGCGCCTCAATGGTAAAGCCTATAGAGCAAAGAGAGTAGGGATGAAGAGTAAAACCTTTTTTAATCAATTAAAATCATACCTTTTTTTAGGTGTAAAATTTGGTATTGCCGGCGCCTTGATTGGTTTTGTCCTTCATGCCCTGTGGGGGAATTTTCAGGAAATAACCTATACGATTATTAATGGCTTTATCATTGGATTTTTTGTTGGATTTTTTGAACTGATATTTTCCAACCCAAAATTAGTAAGACTTCCCTACGCCATCATATTACTTTTTAGAACCATTACCTATTCCCTGTTAACCATAATTACAGTCTATTCTTTGATTGTCATCTATTTATATAGTAATGGATTAAGTACGTTGTATTTACAAGATCCACAGAAATTTGAACAAATAAAGCGTGTTTATTTTCTAACAAATATAAATATGGTTTATATCTTGGTTTTAGCCATAATTGCCACATTTATCTGGCAGTTAAAATCATTTTTTGGAAAGGGCGTTTTAGTTAATTATTTAATCGGTCGCTATCATAAACCGGCCATTGAAGAGCGAATCTTTATGTTTTTAGATTTGAATGATGCAACAACCTTTGCAGAGAAATTAGGCTCCAAAAAATACAGCTCATTTCTAAGTGATTTCTTTAATGATTTAGATTATGTATTTACAAAAACAAAAGGCCAGGTATTTCAATATGTGGGTGATGAAGTTGTCGTTATATGGAAACCGAAAAAAGGTCTGAAAAATAATAATTGCATCAATGCCTTTTTCTTAGCCGAAAACATTTTAGAAGATAAAAAAGAATATTATTTACGCAAATATGAAATATTTCCCTCGTTTAAGGCATCTCTGCATTTGGGAGAAGTGACTGTTACAGAAATTGGTGTATCAAAAAAGGAAATTGCCTATCATGGAGATACAATCAATACAGCGTCACGCATATATTCCACCGCCCATAAACTGGGGAAAAACATTTTAATTTCTAAAGCTTATATAATAAACTAAATAAAGATGTTACTATCGTTTTTAATGACCTGGGGGAGCATTCACTTAAAGGCAAAGAAGAAAAAATTCATATTTATAGCGCGGAATCTCTCGATGCGAATAAGAACTAACCGGAGCAGAAGTATACCTGATCTTTGCAGTAAAAAGAATCTCTCGCAGAGCCGCAAAACGCCAAGATTTGTCCCCTAAGTTTCTATTTTATGTTCCTTTTCTCACGCAGCGACGCGATGCCGCAGCGAAAAAATATTAATGTTTCTTATGCTTAACATAAATCATTCGTTTTGTTAAAGATCTAGGTCAGCCGCATTCAAAAAAAATAAAAAATCTTTGTGAATTTAGTTCTTTTAAATTGGGGAAGTGTTCTTTGTGTTTGTTTTTTTTCACGCAAAGCCGCGAAGCCGCAATTTCTTTGTATTTTTTCTTTTTTATTATTTATTTACTGTGTCTTAGCGCCTCTGCGAGAGTTTTGTTGTATCTTGCATTTTTAATTTTTATTATTCTTCTTTGCGTTCCTTGCGCCTTCCTCGCGTCTTTGCGGTTAATTTTTTTATTTATGCCTAAAACCCATGGGAGATAGTTGGAGAAATGAGCAACAAACCCAATATCCTGCTTATACTTAATGATGACATGGGATATTCAGATCTTGGATGTTATGGCGGTGAAGTGCATACACCCCACCTGGATTCCCTGGCAGCCAATGGGCTGCGCTATACACAGTTTTACAACACCGCCCGTTGCTGTCCTTCCCGGGCCTCATTACTTACCGGACTCTATCCCCATCAGGCGGATATCGGCCATATGATGGGAGATGATGGTATTGATGGCTATCTGGGGGATTTGAATCAAAATACCGTAACACTTGCCGAAGCGCTAAAATTGGGAGGGTATAAAACCTATATATCGGGTAAATGGCATGTAACCCGCCATCTGGACGGCCCGAAACATAATCGGCCGAACCAGCGGGGATTCGATGACTTTTATGGTATTATCACCGGCGCAGCCAGTTATTATCAGCCGCGTACATTAACCCGAAACAATAAAAGTATTGAATCCGAAGGAAGTGATTTTTTCCTAACGGATGCAATCACGGATGAAGCAATTCGTCAACTCGAAGATCAAGCGTCTGTACAGGAAAACAGGCCATTTTTTCAGTATGTGGCCTATACGGCGCCACATTGGCCCTTGCATGCCCATGAAGAAGATAGTGCCAAATATAAGGGCCGTTTCGATGCCGGGTGGGATGATTTGCGTGAGCAACGTTTGGAACGGATGGTGAAGATGGGTCTTATTGATGAAAACTGGCTGCTTACGGAACGTGATCCACAGGTGGGGCCGTGGAAGAATGAAAAATATAAAGAATGGCAGGCCCGCCGGATGGAAGTGTATGCCGCTCAGATTGACCGAATGGATCAGGGCATTGGTCGCATATTACAAGCACTTGACAATACAAAGATATTGGAAAACACCTTAATAATCTTCCTTTCAGATAACGGAGGATGTGCGGAAGAACTTAGTGTCAATACAACCAATTGGATTGCCAAAGGGCCAGATAAGGCCGGAACCCTTAAAACGCGGAATGGTCGGGATGTCCGCTTTGGTAACGATCCGACTATTATTCCTGGCGGCGAAGATACCTATAGCAGTTATGGTATTCCCTGGGCTAACCTATCCAACACACCGTTTCGTCTTTACAAGCATTGGGTTCATGAAGGGGGTATCGCCACCCCTTTTATTGTTCATTGGCCTGCCGGAATCAAGGCCCGGGGCGCGCTTCGACATCAGCCTGCACAGTTACCTGATATCATGGCTACTTTCCTCGATATTGCTGAAGTGGACTATCCGAAAATTTACAATGGAAGGACCATCAAACCTTTGGAAGGATATAGCATGGTGCCAACCTTTGCAGACCAAAGTTCTCCTCGCGAAGTGCTCTATTGGGAACATGAAGGAAATAAAGCCGTACGCAAAGGAAAATGGAAGTTGGTGTGTAAATATCCTGGCCAATGGGAACTCTATGATATGGAAGCCGGACGAACGGAAGTCAATGATATCTCCGACAACCATCCGGATGTTGTCCGGGAACTGGCCGGGCTCTATGATAAGTGGGCTGAACGATGTAATGTACTACCATGGGAGGAATTAAAAAGACTAAAAGAGTCCACGAATTTAACGAATTTATCATTTTGTTAACTCTCTTTGTTTTCACGTCAAGCCGCTAAGACGCAAAGTTTTTAAATTAAAAAAGATCTTTGTGATCTTTGTGCCTTCTTTGTGTCCTTTGTGGTTAAGGATGTCTGAGGTTAGCCGCAAAGAGGCATATAAGACCAATCAATTTTTTATGAAGGAAGAAAAATGATGCAATATAAATATTTAGGTAATTCAGGACTTAAGGTTAGTGACGTTTGTATGGGGGCGATGACTTTTGGCCGGGAATCCTCAAAAGCTGAGAGTCTTAGAATGCTGGATATATTTACAGATGCGGCAGGCAATTTCATCGATACGGCTAATATGTATTCTACGGGTGTTTCCGAAGAAATTGTAGGAGAATGGTTAGAGAAACAGAAGCGGGATGAGTTAGTAATTGCCACCAAGGTCCGTTTTCCTATGGGCGACCAAGCCAAATCAATCCGGGCTTCGGGCGTAAACATATTCTTGAATCCGTTGAAGCCAGTCTCGCCAGATTGAAAACCGATTATGTGGACCTCCTTTATGCGCACGCCTGGGATGATAATGCGCCTCTGGAGGAAACGCTGGAGGTTCAGTGGTCTGGTCAGAGAGGGCAAAGTCCGTTATATTGCGGCAAGTAATTTTGGCGCCCGGCATATTCAGAAGGCGGCTGATCTGAGTCGGTTTAAGGGCTATATGCCTTTTATTGCGCTGCAAGGCAAATATAACCTTCTGGTTCGGTCGCCGGAATGGGAATTTCTTTCCGCCTGTGAAGAAAATGGATGGGGGTTTACCGTTTGGGTCCGCTCCTGGGAGGATAGCTCAGCGGACGTTACCAACGGGGAATGAAGGAGCCCGGTGCCGGCCGGGTTAAGGATCCGGAAAAATATAACAGATTTGAAAAATAGTCACGGTATAATACCGAATCCACCTGGTCGATTATTGATAAAGTAACTGAAATGAGCTGGACGATTGGATAAAAGTCCGGCACAGGTCTCTCTGAACTGGCTCCTTAATAAAAAAGGCATCAGTTCTGTGATCCTGGGGGCAAGAAAAATTGACCAGTTAAAAGATAATCTTGGATGCCTGGGTTGGTCATTAAGTGAAGATGATATGGCTGAGCTCGGATGCGGTATCGGATATAGAAAAACCTTATCCCTATGATTTTATTGAAATGGCAAAAAAACTTTAATCAAATTCTACGTAAAATTTCTTTTATATTTGTGTCTTTTGTGGTTAATGAATCTTTATTTTCTCACGCAGCGCCGCCACGACGCAGCGAATTTTAAGAAAAATGACAAAAGAATTAAGAAAAAAGATATTCCTTTTTATTGTCATCCTGTCCTTGAACGGGGTTTTCCTGATTGAAAATATGGTACTTTCATGAAAGAAGATTCTTTCAGAATGACAAATTTAAAGTATTTGCGCTGCGCCTCCGTGGTGCTGCGCGAGTAAAAAATTTTCATTTGACTCAGGGAATTCCAAAGAAAGGAGAGTAGAAAAACCTAAAATAAATAGTATCTTTTCTCTGCGTGCCTTGCGTCTACCTTGCGTCATTGCGGTTAAAAAAGCTTTACGTCAGATACAAATAGGCAAAAAACTTCTAATTCTTTCCCAATTTTTTTTCTATATTTATCTCAGTAACAATTAATCCACCCAAGGTATATCCACCGTTTATTCTCTAAAATGAAATGAAATTATTATGAAATGGACATTATTATGATGGCGCTTTAATTTTATCCTCATCCATGGGCTGTAATGATGAAATTACCAGCGAAACGACCGTACAGAATTTAAAATGTGAGTATATGAAAGAGGCAGTTGTTGCCAAACCATCACCCCGCTTTAGCTGGGAGCTGTCTCAACACAAAATAGCCAGAGACAAACAGCCTGGCAGGTTATTGTCAGTGATGATCCAATAAGTATACAAAAAAATGAGGGCAATGTCTGGGATAGCGGCAAAGAAAACGGCGATCAAACTTTTAGTATTAAATATGATGGGGATGAGTTACAATCGTTTACTAAATATTACTGGAGTGTCAGGGTTTGGGAGGTTAATGGGAAAGTTTCAAACTGGAGTGAAACAGCCACCTTTATTACCGGTGCTTTTAGCAATGAAGAGTGGAAGGCCAAATGGATTGGTGATCAGCCTGAACCACCCCTCGATATCCCTTGCTTTATAAACATATCGGCTATCTGAGTTCTTATACGGATAAGCCAAGGGAAGAAAAATGGGTCCAGATAGATCTTGGGAAAAGGACCATGATTACCAGGATTAAACTTTATCCTTCCCATAACAATATTAGAAAAATCATCGATTATTATTTTCCAAAGGCCTATAGAATTGAAATCAGCAATGATGGAAAAACCTGGATCACCTGTATTGAAAAAAATCCGGCCCCTGCACCGGGAGGGAAGCCGGTGGATTTGAAGATCGATCCGACAGAAGGACGGTATGTTCGTCTGGTAGCCACAGAATTGAACTACTATAAGCATCGTATTCATGATTATGAAGACCGGGGAGACCGGACAAAATTGTATGCTTTTTCACTTGCTGAGTTGGAGATAGTCAATGAGGAAAAAATTATATCTGCAGGCTGTGAGGTGACCTATAAAGATGCGCTGATTAAAATGGACCGGGAAGATGGGTACGATCCGGACATGCTCACCGATGGGATTACGAATACGCCGCCATATCCGAAGCGACGATCTATTCCCCCATCACCCTTATTGCGCAAAATGATCGAGCTAAAAGAAAAACCAGTACAGGCAATTGCCTATGTTTCAGCCCTGGGGATCTATGATATTTCATTAATGCCCAATCCCCTGATCATCGGGTATTGGCTCCTGAATGGACTGATTACAACAAACGGGTACAATACCAGGTCTATGATGTCACCCACTTGTTGGACCGGGGATCCAATGTCATCGGTGCCCAATTGGCCGACGGATGGTATGCCGGTATGCTTGGACCCGTCCGCTGGAGTGAATATTTTCCAAAAAGAGGGGCGTATGGCCTTGATCGTAGACTCTTTTTTCAGATGGTGGTGGTGTATCCAAACGGGGAGAAAGAGACGATTATTAGTGATGATTCATGGAAAATATATGCAAATGGACCGGTTCGGATGGCCGATAACTTTATTGGTGAAACCTATGATGCCAATAATGAAGTTGACGGATGGCAGGAAAAGGAATTTGACGATTCAGCATGGGAAAAAGTTGTCATTGATGAACAGGTAGATGTCAATCTGGTTCCGCAAATCAATCAACCCATAAAAATTGTTGAAACGCTTAAAACAAAATCTGTAACCAGGACAAAAGAAAGGACATTATATTTTTGATGTTGGGGAAAATATTGCCGGATGGTGCAAGATAAAACTCAAAGGTAAGCCAGGTGATATAATTGTACTAAGACATGGTGAAATTCTCGATGAAGAAGGAGAACTCTATACGGAAAATCTTGGTGAGGCGATTCAGACGGATACAGATCATTCTTGGAGCAACTGGAAAATTGGTTTATGAGCCGCGATTTACCTATCATGGATTTAGGTTTGTGGAAGTGAGGGGTTGAGAGGCGTACCGCAAAAGGTATTCTGGAGGCAAAAGTTGTTGCCTCAGATCAGCCACGCACCGGCCATTTTGCCTGTTCAAATCCGATGCTTAACCAATTGTATAAAAACATCAACCGCTCACATATCAGCAATATGCATAGTGTACCCACCGATTGTCCCCAGCGTGATGAACGCTGCGGTTGGATGGGGGATGTTTTTATTTTTGCCCAAACCTCCATGTTTAATCGTGATATGGCAGCTTTTTATAGTAAATGGATGATTGATATATTGGATGCCCAATCGAGCGGGGAACCTTTCCGGATATTGCACCCAATCCCTTTGGCTATGAAAAACATTTTACCAATGCACCGGGTTGGGCTGATGCGGGTATCAAACTGCCTTATCTGATGTATCTCAATTATGGAGATGAGGAAATTATTGACTCACATTTTGAGGCCTATAAAAGATATATAGATAATATCCACAAAAAAAATCCGGATTAATCTGGCGAAGCGGATTAGGCCTTAATTATGGGGATTGGCTTAATGGGAACACACTCAAGGCCAAAGGCTTCCCAAAAACAGGCGCGCAAATCCCCTCGGAAGTATTTTCAACAATCATGTTCTACAACTCCACGACTATTTTATCAAAAATGGCAGAAGTGATCGGAAAGAATAGTGAAGCCAGCTATTATTCAGAATTATCGGAAAAGATTAAAAAAGCCTTTATCGAAACTTTTGTTGATAAGGATGGCATGATTGAAGGCGATGCCCAGTCCTGTTATGCCATGGCTTTGTATTATAACCTTTACCCGGAAGAGTTAGAAGAGAATTTTGAGAAGAGGATGATTGATAAATTTATTCCCTATGATGGACGAATGAATACCGGTTTTCATTCCACCCTGCCTCTGATGAAAGAGTTATCTAAGCGCGGCTATTCGAAAAAAGCTTTTGATTTACTGGAAACGAAGGAATTTCCCTCATGGGGATATTCAATTGCGCAGGGGGCAACTTCTATCTGGGAGCGATGGGATGGCTATGTAAAGGGTCGTGGAATGCAAGGGGCAGGCATGAACTCCTTTAATCATTATGCCTTTGGTGCGATGGGCGAATGGATGTATGAAAATATTCTGGGCATCCAGCCTGATCCTGATGCTCCTGGTTTTAGACATTTTATTCTAAAACCCTTGCCCGGGGGTACCTTGACCTGGGCCGAAGGCAGTTACCATTCCATTTGCGGAAAAATTGAAGTAAAATGGAAAAAAGAAAAAGGGCGGTTTGAATATAAAGTTGTCATACCCCCTAATACAACGGCAACCGTTTATATACCCAGTTCAGGTGCTGATAAGGTCACACTTGATGGGAAAAAATTGTCCGAGGTCCTAGATCAGGATCCTATCATTGATGAAGATGGATATACGGTTTTTAAGGCTGAGTCGGGAAGATATAGTTTCAAATCAGAGCTTTTATCCACGAATTCCACTAATTAAATCGAATTTCACGAATTACATTTAATACGAATAAAAGCAATAAATAAAAAGCAGAAATAGTAAATAATCGCCAGGCATAAGGCGCTAAGCGCTATGCTTAATACAGGCATATAATCTATTAAGTTTACTAGAAAGTAGGGCGTAAGATGAAAGTTATTAAGATTATTATAGCTACACTTTTTTTACTGCTCATTTCATGTAAGGAAAGTACAACAGAGAGCAACAATGATAATAATAATGAAACTTTTATTGAAATTCTGTCCCTGGTACCAGAGGTAGAATCAATACTTACGGTAAATGATACGATTGCGGCATCACTTCGATTTGCTATTGCTGAAGATATTCAGAGCGATTTTGGTTTTAGTATCTCTATTAAGTTTGTTTCGGTCGTTGAGGGACAAACATTTTCTATTGGTCCTCAATCAAGTGTTGAGTTATCAGAAAGAACTGGTACCGTCAATCTATCATATCCATTAGAACAAATTTGGTTAAATAACAATTTGAAACATCCGGTATCATGTTATTTTTATCTACATCAAAAACTATCCGAAACGTCCAGTAAAGTCATTGCACGCACGACCGTAATAATTTATACAGAATAATTAAAAGCATGCAAGGAAGCCGAAATGATCTGTCTGAGGTCAGGGGAGATTCGGGGCGGTTTATACCTTTAGAATTCAGTTTTAGTTAACGTAAAAAAGGAGGGTATGTTGATTAATCTTGTCACGGAACAAAAAATATTGATCGCTCCTTGTGGTATGAATTGTGCCGTTTGTATCGGCTATCTTAGAGAAAAGAATACATGTCCCGGATGTAATATTGAAAGCAAAAGCAAAGCGACGTATTGTCAAAGCTGTATTATTAAGAATTGCGAACATATAAAGACGAACGCCTCAGGATTTTGTTATGACTGTCCTACTTATCCCTGTAAAAGATTAAAACAGTTAGATAAGCGATATCGTGGTAAGTATCATATGAGCATGATAGAAAATTTGAATTATATAAAGGAGCAGGGGCTTGAAAAGTTTCTCAAAAAAGAAAATCAAAAATGGCGATGCTCTTCATGCAATGGACAATTATCTGCTCATCGCAATAATTGCCTTGAATGCGGTCAGGAGCAATCCTGGCCTGTGTAAGTAGGGAAGAGACGGAAAATTTTACCACTAAGTACGCCAAGAAGGCACAAAGTACACAAAGATAATATTCTTTATAAAAACTTAGTGAACTTTGAGCCTGCTTTGTGTCCTTTGTGGTTATCTTTTTATAGCAGCATCGGTTAATCATGGAAAATGGGAGGATTTAATGAAACGATTATTACTAAGTATTTGTGTATTCCTGCTCATGTCGCAGTTGAATTGTACTGAGAAGTGGCAATTGGTCTGGTCTGATGAGTTTGATAACGAGGGTCTTCCCAATGACGCTAAATGGACCTATGAAGAAGGATTTGTCCGCAATGAGGAAATGCAATATTACACCCGGGAAAGAAAAGAAAATGCCAGAGTAGAAAATGGTATGCTCATTATTGAAGCAAGAAATGAGAATTATGCAAATCCCCAATTCATACCTGAGGATCATAAGAATTATTGGAAACGATCACGACCCAATGCCGAATACACCTCTGCCAGTTTAACAACGCGAGAAAAGCTGCCTGGCGACATGGCAGAATAGAAGTTCGGGCAAAATTACCGACGGGTAGAGGCATGTGGCCGGCTATTTGGATGTTAGGGATAAACATGGATAAAGTTGGATGGCCAGCCTGTGGTGAAATTGATATTATGGAAAATGTAGGTTTCAATCCGGAGATGATACATGCCAATATTCACACTAAAAAGTACAATCATATGATTGGTACTGGAAAAGGATCAAAGATCAAGACATCTAAGCCCTGGGACTCTTTCCATGTATATGCCATTGAGTGGTATAAGGACCGGATTGAATTCTTTGTAGATGACAGTATGTATTTCTCCTATCGTGATGAAGGTACAGGGAATGATGCCTGGCCTTATAATAAAGAGCATTATCTAATACTCAATATCGCCGTGGGTGGCAGTTGGGGCGGGCAAAAGGGAATAGATCCGACCATTTTTCCTCAGCGTATGTATGTTGACTATGTACGTGTTTATCAAAATGATGTTAACCAATAAGACATTTTTGCTAAATCTTTACGGTTGATGACTATTTGTCACTTTATGCTATTTAGCTAAAAACTTTGTTATTATAGAAAAGTTTTAACAAACTGTGCGTACTCATTTAAATCTATGATCACAAAGATTTTTAACCACCGAAATCACCTCAAGATGCCGGGTATTTTTATAATTAATTATTTTCGGTGTTCTCGGTTGTTAATTATTTTTTTGAATACAGCATCTCTGCGGTAGGATATTAAGAAAGATTGAATGATGTCCCTATCAACAGTTGTTGAGATTGGATTTTGGAACGCCTGGATCTTCATGAGCGTCTTTATTTGGCAGATGATTGTGATAACTTGTGCCAGCAAGCATATAAGGAAGCGAAGTCATGTTCCGGATGAGGCGAGACATTCCGGGACTGATAAATATATCGGCATCATTGCAAATATCGTTTGGTTAGTCGCTTTGGGTTATTCTGTCTTTCTGCCCCTGCTACTGGGAACGATTTGGTTTTATACAGGCTTTTTTGTTTTTATAATTGGTTCGTTGGTTTTAGCGTATGCCACCTATAGCTTTATGACCACACCTTCAAATCAATTAATACAAAAAGGGGTGTATAGGATTTCAAGACATCCCATGTATTTAGCCACTCTCTTGATTTGTCTGGGAACAGGCCTCGCTTCAGCTTCAGGAATATTTATTTTATTGACTATCATCATGACGATATGTTTTCATTTTGAAGCCCTGGTAGAGGAGCGGTATTGTATTAATACTTATAAAGAGTCGTATGTTGAATATATGCAGTGTGTACCGCGATGGTTGGGTTACCGAAACCCGAGGGATAAACTTTAAGGGTATTTGAATAGGTTGGTCCCCGGCCTTTAGATCAATTAACAAGGGAAAATATGATAAAAGCGGATTTCTTTCTTGACCCTCTTGAAGGTGAAAAAAAATATCCTGATGAACCAATCTATAGTGACTACCTTGGGAAGCTGCCCTCTGCCTAGGGTAGAATACAGGCTTGCCCCCGGACGAACAGAAATGAATCCAACGCATCCTCTGATCGTTGGGTGTAGTTACAGTTTTCAGTTCACCTATTTCCCGATCGAGCAGGTCCTACCTGTTAACACGGTCGCAGGTTTCAGTATACCTCGTACCTGGTCACAACCACAGATCAATGCCCAGGGGCCCGGTTTTGTCCGGGCAGAAAGATCGGGTGGTGCCTGTAAAGTAAGCCTTTCGCAGAATGAGAATTTACAGTGGTGGATCAAGATTCACATAAAGGATACAGAAGAACCGGCTGACGGATGGATACGCATACGGTACGAAGACGTTACCATTCAGCGTTTTCCCCAGGACTGGTTTGGCAACTGGCGCTCGGCCATGCGAACCGTTATCGACCTGGGGGGAAAGGGTGACTATGCCTGTGTTCCGGCCAGGGATACAGCCAAACCGGTCATCATCGCTGCGCCGCCTGCCGGATTTAACGTGGCCGTACCTGCAGTAGCTAAATCGGGGGAGACCATTCGGGTTCGTGCAGCTGCATTGGATTACTGTGATAATCGCGCATACCCCAGCCCCACAGGCGACATCTTTCTGGCTGAAATAAAGGCCCCTTTCATCCCCATAGCTATGACTGAGTTAAAACCCGAAGACCAGGGCTATATAGAGATGGAGGTTGTTGTGCCGGATAACCAGGAAACCTACCGTCTTGCCGTCTCAAATCGCCGCGATAACCTGAGTAAAATGAGCGCTGCTACTGTTATAGATAACCGCCCTGAAACCATGCAGGTCTATTTTGGCGATATTCATGCCAAGACAAAATTGAGTGATGGGCTGAAGACACCGCTGGAATATTTTGAACATGCCCGGGATGTTGCCCTCACTGACTTCGGTGCTATTGCTGATCATAACGGAGAGGAGGCGAGCAGAATCGAAGGACCGTTTCGAACCCAGATGTCCGATGAAGCTTTTGCTGAAATCCAATCGGCCTGCGAGACGTTTAATCAACCTGGAAAATTTGTTACGTTACAGGGATTTGAACAAAATGATATCGCCGGATATCCCGGTCACCGTAATATATACTTCCGGGGAATTTGCCCCGGGCTTTTCAGGGGAGAGAGCCTTGAAGAGTTGTACGCTTATCTGGAGGGTCATGAGGCTTTGGTGATACCACACCATCCCATTATATGGCAAACCCGTGTCCATCTGGGCAATTCCCTTTATGAGCGGGTTCTGGAAATGTACTCCATGCATTGTTCAAGCGAGGAGAAAGGCGGTCCGATCAACAACTTCGCCACCACGATGAATAAAGCGGAGACCGGTATTTCGGCGCGGGAAGTTCTTGATGAAGGATACCGGGTTGGCTTTATTGCTGCCAGCGATAACCATAATGGGGCCCCGGGTCTTTCCGCGCGCCCCTCCCGATTTACCAACCTGACCTATCACGGCGGTTTGGCAGCGGTGCTAGCGCCCTCATTAACGCGTGAGAACATTTTCGACGGGCTATATAACCGTCGTTGCTATGCCACTTCAGGCAACCGGTTGTATATGGATTGGCGTATGGATGGACACCTGATGGGAAGTGAGATTGCCATAAAGCGCGGCCGACCTGATTCACTATGAACTTACTATTTCGGCAACTAATGCCATTGCTACTGTGGAATTTATCTTTAATGACAAGAAAGAAACTATCTTCCAGTACAGTGGTGAGGATTTTGTGCGTCTGGAGGGAGAATTACCATTTAACGAGGATGGTTGGGTATATGTGCGGATAACGCAGACCGATCGCCATATGGCATGGTCAAGTCCTGTCTGGATCAACCTGGTATAGGCATACCCTATATAAATACCTGCAGAAAGTCCACACGTCATATTTATTGTGTTTGCTATCTATAAAGTCAAAGGTACAAAAATGAAAACGATGCTCACCTTTCTTTCATCTATTCTTATTATGTTTGTGTCAAATGCTTATCCCCAACAGGTAAGCCTGAATGGGCGATGGGAATTTGGTGTAAACAGACTATATGACAAACAGGTTGTGGTCCCGGGAATAGTGACATCTCCTTCCCATTTTAGTGCCAATAAAATTTGGTATAAACGAGAAGTTAAACTTCCGACAGGTGATTGGAAATATGCAACCCTTCAATTAAAAGGGGCAAGATTTGCTCCGGAAGTTTACGTTGATGGGATTCAGGTATCTCATAAACCGGGGGGAATGGCGCCAACATTTCATCTGCTCAGAAGCAAAAATATCAAACCAGGTAGGTCCATTATTTTAGAAATTGCACTCACATCTTTAAGCAATTTGTCCCAAAGAGATGCATCCTATATTCCAAAAGCCGACCATTGGCGCTCAAATATATCATCTTATCTATGGGATGATGTGGCTATAAAATTCCATAAAGAGATCAGAATCACCAGACTTGTTCCTTCTTATGATATCGAGAATAAAACCATAAATCTCAAATACACGCTTGAAAATATAGAAATTCAAAAAGAAGTGTCCTCATATTTTATTGATATAGAAATCATCACTATGCAGGGTGATAGATTAATAAAAAACGAGTTCAAAAAAAGTGGATTAAAGGGTGAAATAGAATTTAAGTACGGAAATAAATTAGAGCTATGGACCCCTGATAATCCTAATTTGTATAAAATCAACTTCTTCATAAGGAATCAAAACGGCCTGCTGGATTATGAGCCAATCACGATCGGAATTAAACGATTTGAAGTAAAAGATAAACAGTTTTACCTGAATGGTACACCTTGTAAAGTCGCCGCCGGAACGGTGGTTTGGCATAGATGGTCCAGAGATTTAGAAACCAAAGATATTCTTTATGATACAACCTGGTTTAAAAACAAGGTGATTATGCCATTAAAAGACCGGGGGGCAAATACATTACGCTTCCATCTGGGAAATCCTCCGGAACGATTTCTTGATCTTTGTGACAAATACGGCCTGTTGGTGCAATACGAGTGGCATTTTTTTCATGGTATGGAGGCCTCCAAACAAAGTCTGATTGAGCAATGGCCAAATTGGTTAGACCTTGCTATGAAGCATCCCTGCGTTGCGCTTGTTCATCCTTATAATGAAACGGATGACGAACGATTAGAAATCGCCTGGGATGCCCTAAACCAAATTCTACCCTTTTATCCTGACCTTGTTTTGGAGGAGCGGGATGTTTTACACATTCACAAGTACTGGTGGAGTTTGTTTGAAAACTTAGGCTTATTCTACGATAGCTATGAAGAATTTCCCAAGGCGATTATGGTAGATGAATTTGGAGGAAATTATTTGGACGGTGAAGGTAACCTGGGGGGCTATTCGACTTTAAAAGAGGCCTATATGCGTCTTTTAGGAAGGGGACATACGGTAGAGCAGAGACTACGCCACCATGCCATTTCTAACTCGCAGGTAGCTGAATACTGGCGTAGAATTGGTGCCGCCGGCTTCTCTCCCTTCTGCATATTAGGAAGTTTTGAGGATGGAAATCATTGGTATATGGGAGATATCCATCAGGGAAAACTCAAACCGGTTTGGAATGCTCTAACCGCTGCCTGGTCCCCCAAATCGGTGAGTATAGAAATCTGGGACAGGAATTTTATCCCCAACCAAACGGTTACTTTTCCAATCTATTTTTTTAACGATACTGGCAGTAATGATCTTTTTAATGTAAACCTTAGTGTTGAAGATTCAATTGGAAAGGTTCTATCCCAGCAGTCCATCAAGAAAAAACTTTTCGCGTACACAAAACAGATTGATACATTTCCCTTGACCCTTCCTGAAAAGGAAGGTAAATATTACATTAGGGCAGAATTATTAAATCCACCAGGATCAGTGAAATATCCGGTTATATCGGAATGGCAAATAAATGTATATCAATTAAAAGTCCCTGACCGCTTAAAAAATATCAAAATTGCCATCCCCTCATATGAAGATGAGCTTCTCATGTTTTCAACAAAAAATAATATGAATACAACTCATTATGGTGATCCAAGAGCAGATATCATTCTTCTTTCAGCGAAAACATGGGCTAAAATTGCAGATGACGACAGGGAAACGATAGATATTATTGAGAAAGCGATTAACTCAGGTATTTCTGTGGTCATGCTCGACATAGGAGATATGTTTCTTGGCCAGGGATACGTGGATGAGGATCAAAAAATATCATACCTGCAATCCAGGTTTAAAATTAATAATACTAGGGAAAACAAATATACGCTTGTAAATGGTATAGATTTATCATTTAAGAAAATTGCCGAACCGGAGAGCCATATTCATCCTGATAAAACTAACAATATGCTTTGGGAGGATATTCCCCGAGATCATACCTGGATGTGGAACGGTTTAAGAGGAGGATTGATCGTTCCTGCAACTCACATGGAAATAGCAGGCTTAAGTCCTGACGCCTATTTGTCAAAATGGTTAACCCGGGGAGCGGAGGAAGCGAAAATTCTTTCTGAGAATTATTTCGCCTATGATTTACAAGGATTTTATCGCTTTTCTGATCAGCCCAACGATCAAAGGGTCATGGAAGCACTAAAGGAAGAAGTTAGGTTTCTTGTGGAAGATGCCCCGTCTCTGGCGGGATCAATAAATTTTAAAGCCCCTGTACAGATAATTGACCTGGCCAGGGGGTATCAATCAGCACAGGGTGGAAAAGCCAAAGCAATCCAACCTTTGGTTAATTGTGGGAGAAGTTTACTTCAAACACCGGTTATCTGGATCGATTTTGGCGATGAAAAAGGGAAATTGATCTTATCACAACTTATTACCAAAGGCAGACTAACACATAATCCTCGGAAAAAGGGTATTTATGATGTTAGATATGATGTGGTAGCGTGTCAATTCGTCATGAATATGATGAAGATGGTTGTGGAATATAAAGAAAACTAAATTTATGGCATTATTCATATAGAAACATCCCCCTAACCCCCTTCCTCCAAAGGAGTCCCTTCGGGAAAAGGGGGAATAGATTTTGCTTAGTCGGACAGATAAAAACATTTTTTTGTCAAAATTATCTAAACTGCAACCACCAATGTAAAACATTGGAAATAATAATGAAAAGACGTGCTTTCTTATTGATGATGACAATTGCAGCGCTTTCATTTATGGCGATTGGGTGTGAGAATAGTGGTCATATATCGAGGCCAAACATCCTGTTCTGTATTGCTGACGATGCCTCTTATCCTCATATGGGAGCAAATGGGTGCAGATGGGTTAAAACGCCCGGATTTGATCAGGTTGCCAGAGAAGGTATACTTTTTTCAAATGCCTATACACCAAATGCCAAATGTGCACCTTCCCGGGCCTGTATATTAACCGGTAGAAATTCCTGGCAGTTGGAAGAAGCGGCGAATCATTGGTGTTACTTTCCTGATAAATTCAAAACCTATGCGGAGGTCCTCACTGAAAATGCCTATTTTGTTGGCTACACAGCCAAAGGCTGGGCACCGGGAATAGTGGGGGAAATAAATGGAAAAAAGCGGCAATTAACCGGTATTCCTTTTAATAAAAGAAAAACCACCCCACCTGCCGAGTATATTTCTTCCGATGATTATGCTGCTAATTTTTTAGATTTTCTGGAAAACAAACCCCAGGACAAACCGTTTTGCTTCTGGTACGGTGGACGTGAACCTCATCGAAGATACGAATATCAAGCAGGGATTAAAAAAGGTGGTAAAAAATTAACGGATATCGATTCGGTGTATTCAATGTGGCCGGATAATGAGACGGTCAAAACAGATATGCTTGATTATGCTTTTGAGATTGAATATTTTGACAAACATTTACAGAAAATGCTTCAAATGCTTAAAGAAAGAGATGAATTAGATAATACAATCGTAATTGTCACGGCCGATAATGGCATGCCTTTTCCCCGTATCAAAGGGCAGGAATACGAATACTCAAATCATCTCCCCCTGGCGATAATGTGGAAGAAAGGGATAAAAAATCCGGGGAGGGTTGTGGATGATTATGTTAATTTTATTGATTTTGCGCCAACTTTTCTTGAGCTGGCGGGGATTAATCAGAAAGAATCCGGCATGCAGCCCATTGAAGGTAAAAGTTTAACTGCTATATTTAATTCTGATAAGACGGGTACTATTAATCCGCAAAGAAATTTTGTTTTAATAGGAAAAGAGCGTCATGATATCGGGCGGCCGAACGATGAGGGATATCCGATACGAGGCATCGTGAAAGAGAATTATTTATACATAAAAAACTTTGAACCAACACGATGGCCTGCGGGCAATCCTGAGACCGGATATTTAAATTGCGACGGAAGCCCAACGAAAACTGAAATTTTGAAGCAAAACAGAAATTCAATAAACCGAGAGAACTGGATATTGTCGTTTGGTAAACGTCCGCAAGAAGAAATGTACAATATTAAAAATGATCCGCTATGTATGAATAATCTTGCCGAAAAGGAAGAATTCAATAATGTTAAAAAGAAGTTAAAGGAAAAATTATTTGCTGAGTTGAAGCGACAAGGCGATCCACGCATGTTTGGAAGAGGGTATATCTTTGATGAATATATCTATGCCGATAAATCAACGCGGAATTTCTATAAAAGATATAAAAAAGGAGAAAAAATAAAGGCGGGATGGGTAAACGAATCCGATTTCGAAAGGTAAACATTTTTTTAACCCTAATGAATATCTGATTTTTAACCACTACCAAAGGAAGAAGAATTTAATTACCTCCCCCATTATCCCCCTCCTTACTTGTTTAGACCGGAGAGATGGGGAGATGCAATATTATACCCGGGAAAGAAGAGAAAATGCCAGAATAGAAGATGGTATATTGATTATCGAAGCAAGACAGGAGAATTACACAAATCCCCAATTCATACCTGAGGATCATAAGAATTATTGGAAACGATCGCGACCCAATGCCGAATACACATCGGCTAGTTTAACGACACGGGAAAGAGCCAGCTGGGTTTATGGCCGAATAGAAGTTCGTGCCAAACTGCCAACCGGTACAGGCATGTGGCCGGCTATTTGGATGTTGGGTATTAATATGGATAAGGTAGGCTGGCCAACCTGTGGTGAAATTGATTTCATGGAAATTGTGGATTATAATCATGGCATTACCAGTAAGTCAAAAAGCCGGGCGGCGCCGTTTGTGGATTTTTAGTAAAACCACGTCCTGTTTCATATAAAAATTCTTTCTCGTTTAAAAGGGATCTCAACAAATTGCCTTAGAGATTCAATCTCACTAAATTGAGAGATAATTTAACAGTTTACCTAAATATCACATTTGTCTATGAAAAAAAGTACCCGTCAACTAGCTGCTGTTATGTTTGCCGATATGGTTGGTTATACGGCGCTCATGCAGGAGGATGAGAAAAGAGCGATTACTAACCGTGTGCGTCATCGCGAAGTTATGGAATCTTCTGTTGCAAAACATAATGGTACTATTCTACAATATTATGGCGATGGAACCTTATGCATCTTTCATAGCGCTATTGAGGCGGTGAATTGTTCTATTGAGATTCAGTTGGCGTTACAAAAAGAACCCAAAATTCCCTTACGAGTCGGTCTTCATATGGGTGATATTGTCTACAGTGATGATGGTGTCTATGGCGATGCCGTTAATATTACCTCCCGCATCGAAACCCTTGCCACACCCGGATGTGTATTGATCTCGGGTAAAGTGTTTGATGAAATAAAAAACCAACCTTTAATCTTAGCCTGTCTCTCTGGGGGAGTTTGACCTTAAAAATGTCAAAAGTCCCGTCTCTGTATTTGCCTTACAGATTGAGGGTTTGACCATACCACGTATAGAAAATTTGAATTTAAAACCACGGGACGCCCAAAAAAGCATCGCCATACTTCCTTTTGTCAATATGAGTACGGATACGGAAAATGAATATTTCAGCGATGGCATTACTGAAGAAATCCTCAATGCCCTTACGCGTGTCGAGGGGTTACAGGTTACCTCCCGCACTTCGTCTTTTGCTTTTAAAGGACAAAATCTTGATATCCGGAAGGTCGGATCGCAGTTGAAAGTTTCCTCTGTTCTGGAAGGAAGTGTGCGAAAAGCGGGCAACCGTGTACGAATCACTGCCCAGCTGATCAATTCGGCAGATGGCTATCATCTCTGGTCGGAGAATTATGACCGTGATTTGGAAGATATTTTTGCCGTGCAGGATGATATTGCCAAACGAATCAGCAATACATTGCGGGAAAAATTAAATATTGACCAAATCGATGAACCACTGGTAAAGAAACCCACTACAAATCATAGACGCCCATAATTTATATCTCAAGGGCCGTTATTATTTTAACCGCTGGAATCCACGGGATGCCATGAAAGCAATCGGCTTTTTGGAAGAAGCGATCAAGATTGAGCCTGATTTTGCCTTGGCCCATACCTTGATGGCAGGCTGTTATACACTTATCGGCGCCATGGGGCAGAAAGATACGGAAAATTTGTTTGCCAAGGCAAAGACGATCGCACAAAAATCCCTGGACCTTGATGAAAATATTGGCGAGACCCATATTGCTCTGGGTTCTGTTCAGTACTGGTATGAATGGGATATTGAAGGGGCGCGGGACTCATGTATCAAGGCGCTGCAGTTGTCAGACAATCTGGTGGACAGTTATCAGTTACTTGCTATGGTGGAGATGTCCCTGAAAAGATTTGATTCGGCTGTGGAAGCGATAAATAAAGCGTTACGTCTGGATCCCCTTTCCTTACCTATCCATATCTCGGCCAGTTTTATATATCTATGCAGGGAAGAATACGATGAGGCACTTGTTTACTCTCAAAGAGCACTTGAATATGAACCGAATTTTGTTGCCGCTTTGGAGACCAAGGGCTGGGTTTATGCCTTGCAAAATGAATTTGAAAAAGCCCTGGAGTCATTTAATCAGTCTCCATCAGTTATCTCCCAATCCCCACCGTGCCTATTCCACATTGGGATATTCATATGCCTGTATGGGAAATCGTGAAAAGGCCGAATTCTATCTTCATGAATTAATCAACCTGCAGGAAAATGATGAAGAGGCCAAATATTATTTTGATCTTGCTATTGTTTATGCGGCACTATCTGATGAAGAAAAGATGTTTTATTATCTCGAAAAGGCCGTTGATGTGCGGGTAGGTGCCATTTTTATAAATATCCATCCTGGTTGGAAATCCTATCGCTCAGATCCTCGTTTTAAAGCCATCGTTAAAAAAGCCGGTCTGCCGGAATAATGCTATCATAGGTTTTTTTATAGATTTGCTCTTGGTCGAAGATAATGTATTTTATAGCAGCGGTGATGAAGATATCTTTGCTGCCGCATACAGGATCAATGCAATCAATATCAACAAAAATTACTTGTTTCAGAAGAATTGAAAAATAATTTTAATGGACAAACAGATTATGGTTTTGAGTTTCTTGGGGATATTCTTTTAAAAGGAAAAAAAGAATCCGTTAATATTTATGCAATAAATACAGTCTGAACAGATCGTTTTTAACTCTCCCCCACCTTATAATCCTTAAATCTCACCCTGAAAAAGATCCGGTACATCACCGGGACAAATCCCAACGTAAAAAGCGTTGCAAAAAGCAGCCCAAAGATAATGGCCACAGCCATGGAGCGGAACATGGCACCACCGCCAAGCCAGAGTGGTATCAATCCGCCAATAGTGGTGGCCGTGGTGAGCAAAATTGGTCTGATTCTTCTCTTAGCCGCTTGAATTATTGCCTGGGCCGGAGCCAAACCATGTTCTTCGATTTCAATTTTAATCCGGTCTATCAAGACAATGGCATTGTTGATTACAATCCCGGCCAGCGAAATAACTCCCAATATGGCCATGAATCCCAGCGGTTCCTGTGTAATAAACAAGCCAATAAATACGCCTACCATACCGAGGGGAATTGTCAACAGGATAATCACGGGTCGGCGTATAGAGTCAAATTGCCCGACCAACAACAATACAATTATAAGAAAAGCGATAGGGAATTTTGCGCCAAGGGATTCGTTGGCCTTTCCTGACGACTCAAACTCACCTCCAAGTTCATATAAATAACCAATTGGCCAATTTTTTTTGTCTTCGGCTAAAATTTTATCAACTTCCTGGGTAAGTGCAATGGCATTATATCCGGGAAGGGTATAGCCACTTACTGTTACTGTTTTAAGACGGTTGCGTCTTTTAATTTTTGATGGCTGAAAGGCCACTTCTATATCGGCCACCTGTAGAAGGGGAACGGACTGTCCTGTCGCCTGGACATAAATTTTATGGGATTCCAATTTGCCGATGTCTTTTCTGTCGCCGCTCTCAGACCGGAGAATGACCGGGATGGATTCATCGCCCTCACGATACTCGGTGGTTTGAATACCACTAAGAATTGACTGTAAGGAAAGGGCAACATCCTGGCTGGTAAGCCCGGCCCGGCGTGCTCTGGGCTGATTGATCTTTACCAGAATTTTTTTAGTACGGGCACCCCAGTCATTACGGATTTCAGTAATTCCTGGAATAGAGGCCATGACCGCTTCAACCTTATCTGCCAGATCAAATACCTCATCCGTTTCGTATCCGGAAACACGAATCTGCAGCGGGGCAGCGACAGGCGGACCAAGCAGAAGTGGTGAGACCACCAAATTTAAATCGGGGAAATGTTCAAGACAGAAATTTTCTATGGCCGGTCTGAAATCAAAATCCATTTTCCAGCGGTCGGTCACATTTATCTGGATATAGGCATATTCCGGGCTTTGCTGTTCAGCCATAAGAGAAAGATAGAATCTTGGAGCCCCGGAACCGATAAAAGAAGTCCAGTCAATGATACCATCTTTGACAATGTTTCCCTCCTCATCATAGTCGGCTATCATATTATTCTTAAAAAATTCTTCTACTTTATAGATCATGTTCTCGGTTTTGCTCAGGGGTGTACCTACGGGCAGACGAAATTCGGCATACATGACTGCTTTGTCATTAGGCGGGAAAAATATGCTTGGTATATAGGGTCCTAACTGCATCGTGCCAAAAAAAATCAGAAAAGTAGCGGCAATTGTCAAAATGGGATGTTTTAACATGGGGAGCAACGAGTTTGAATAAAATTGATAAAACCTGTTGGAATATCCCTCATTATGTCTTTTTACTTTAAGGAATAAAACACACATCAAAGGCGTCATGGTCAGAGATAATATCCAGGAACTTATCAGGGTTATGGCAACCACCTTGAAAATAGGACCGGCATATTCTCCGGTAGAAGACTCAGCCAGATAAATGGGTAAAAAAGCAGCAGCGGTGGTAAGGGAAGAGGTCAGTAAAGGAACCCGTAATTCTTTGGCCGAATCCATGGCCGCTTTCATGGCTTTTTTCCCTTCACTGATGCCCACCATAATGGATTCCGACATGACAATGGCATTATCTACTAACAAACCGAGGGATATTATGAGCGCAGCGATGGTCATTTGATCAAGACCAATATTGAAGAATCCCATAATCATGATGGACATCAGAATTGACATTGGAATTAGGCTGGATATAATCAAACCCGTCCGCAAGCCAAGGAAAATGAGCATCACGACAATGACTATCGCTATGGCCTGCAGCAGGCTGTTTGTAAATTCGTCAATTTTCTTTTGTACATAATAAGGCTGGCTATAAATGATATTAAAATCAACGCCAATGGGATAAACCTCTTTAAAACGCTCCACTTTTTTGTTTATATCTTCACCCAGAACGATAATATTACCACCTTCTCTCAAACTAACCCCCAGAACCAAGGCGGGATCACCGTTATGGGTCGCCTTGGAGGCGGGTGGATCTATATAACCGCGATGTATATAGGCAATATCACCAAAATAGATAAGGTTGTTTTTCTGTGGATGTCTGATAACGGTTTGGCGAAGTTCTTCTATGGACTCGAAATTTCCACTGGGCTCCAGTATCATCTGTTCATCATCAGTAAATATTTCTCCTCCCGGAAAAATTATATTCCGGGATTGCAGAATCTGGCTCAATTGACCGGGGGATATGCCAATTTCAGCCAGGCGGGCATTATTAAATTCAACAAAAACCCGTTCTTCTTGTGCACCTGTAATTTCAACTTTTGCTGCTTCCGGAATTAATAATAACTCATTACGGCATTCATCGGCTATCTGCTTCAATTCTGCGTAGGTATATCCCTCCCCGGTAATACTGATTTGTGAACCAAAGACATCTCCGAATTCATCATTGACAAAAGGACCATAAATGCCCTTAGGCAAATCCTGTTTTGCCGCATTAACTTTTCGCCTCAGATTATCCCATATGGGTCTCATTACCCGGTACTTTTCCTGTATATTGACATATACAATGGAAAGTCCGGGTTTAGATTCACTCATAATATTATCGAGTTCCGGCATTTCCTGTATGGTTTTTTCCAATTTATCTGTTATCAGCAACTCAACACGTTCCGGGCTGGCACCGGGAAAATAAGTTAGAACCACCGCATTTTTAATTACAAATCCGGGATCTTCGGAACGGGGCATATTCATATAAGTCATTATACCGGTTACAAAAATGACAAATAAGAAGGTAAACAGAACACGTTTTTTTTCAATTGAAAATTGAGTGATATTCATCTGTTAATTCTCCGCTCTGTCAAACTTTACTTTTTGTCCGTCGATAATCTTTGAAACGCCTGCAATAACAAGATGGTCCCCATCATTAAGTCCCTCGAGGATAACGAGGCCTTCAGAATGCAATTCTCCGACAGCAACTGCTTTTTTGTGAACAATTCCAAGTCCCGAATCGGCAGGTTCCACCACGAATACAAATCGACCCAGGCGATCCTCTCCAACTGCCACGGGAGGGACGATTATGTTTGCCCGGTCATCACTGCCCTTAAATTCAAAAGTAACTTCTGCGGCCATTCCCGGCCGGACACCCGGATCCTTCTCCCCCAATTGAACAATTACAGGATAGGTGGTTGCATAGGAGGTTGATGATATGCCCACTTCCGTCACCCGTGCTGTGAATGACTTTCCAGCCACAGCATCAAGAGATACGCTCACTTCATTCCCTTCTTTAACCTGGGCGATTAATAATTCGGGCATGGTTACCTGGACTTCCAATTTCGACCCTGATGTATAAATGATGGCGGTTTGACCGGGTTGAACATTTTCATTCTCTTCAATTCTCACATCGGAGACGGCCCCTGCCACCGGGGCCCGTAATTCTGTATATTCCAATTGTCGTCTGGCTAACTTGCGTCTTTTTTTTGCAATATTATCCTGTTCATGGGCAGATTCGTAAGCGGCACGTGCTGCCTCCAGGGCACTTTTTGAGGCAGTGCGATTTTCATAAAGGGTTCTTATTCGGTCATAATTGGCTTTGGCCTGAACCTCGCCGGCCCGGGCCAGATCTCTGGCATTTTCAGCTTCCTTTACCTGGATATCATAATCGGTGGGATCAAGTTTGGCCAGCAAAGCACCGCTGTTTACCTTATCGCCAATTTCTACTGCCACCTGCTGAACGGTTCCCGGTACTTTGAAACTAAGTCGTGATTCACTGCCGGATTTTACCATCCCCGTGAAAATCCGGGAACGAGCCCTGCCCGTAGAGAATACCTGTTCCGTCCGTACCGGTCTTATCACCTCGATTTTTTCCTGTTCTTTCTGGCAGGATGAAATCAGTAGGATTATTAATAGGGGCAAGAATATACGGCTTAAAAATTTTTGTTCTAACATAGTTTCCTCCTTACTATGAGGGGGCTTTTTTGTCCACGAATTTGTTCCACGAATTACACTAATTTTGGCGAATTTCACGAAATTGTGTCGCTAATAACACTGATTATAGCAAATTCCAGAACTTTTTGATTTTTCATGTTGCATTTTGCATTAATGGTGTCATCCTGGAGGGATCTTCCTGCTTGACAGATCTGATTCGACACGAAGGAAGATCTTTTCAAGATGATGACTAAAGGATTTAATAGTTAGTATATAATTTGAACATCTTTCTGAATGAAAACCCTTATTTTTTTTTGTAAAATTCGAAAAAATTAGTGTAATTCGTGGACTTTTTTATAATCATTTCGCCAGATAGACTTCTAACCGACCCTGCAATGCCTCAATCTCCTCATCACTCATTTTCAGATAAAACTTACCAAGGGCTCTCTCTGTTGCCATTAATTCTAAAATAAAATCAAACACGGCAGTGGCGGCCAGCTCATCGGCAATAAGCGCCGTATTCTGAGCATCGAGTAAATCAAGGATTGATACCAACCCCTGCGCATAGCTGTCCTGGACAACGTTTAAGGATTTATTGGCCGCTTCGGAAGCCAGTCTGGTCTGCTCAATTGCGGCAAAGGCAGCCCCAACAATATAAATTCTTGATCTGATCTGCTGCTCAATCTTTTGGGCAACGGAATTGTATTCAATTTGCAACTGATCCAATTCATCATTGGATTGTCTTCGTTGCGCAAACCGTTCTGCCCCATGAAACAAAGGGAATGAGAAATTCAATGCAACAGACCAGAATTGATCATCAGGTTGGATCTGATTTGGAAAAAAGGACTGGTATTCGCTCCCGGCACCGGAGCGGAAAAAAACATTGGTATAATCTGCCTGAACTGCCAATGTGGGGGCCCAAAAACTGTTTGTCGCTGATGTCAAAGCGCGGTCACGGGCATTAATTGCATTTTGTAAGGCAGAAAGTTCCGGGGAATTGGCCATACCCTCTTTTACGAGAAAATCGGGAAGAATATCAAAGGTTTTCAGATTGGATAAATACCTTTTAAAAACATTATTGTCTTTTGCCAGCTCATCGGTATAAAGATTATGTTCATTAAACAGATGGGATTGATCCAATTTCCGGTTCAGGATCCGGTTTAAATTGATTCGGGCAACATTTTTACTGGCCAGCACCTGAATAACAACATTGCGGTTTTGAGCCAATTGACTCTCCCAGCGATATACTTCTGCCGGACCTGCACTTCCCGCAGCCTCTCTGACCCGGGCCATTTCCAGGTTAGACTTGGTTCGTTTCAAATTTTCCTTTTCAATATTCTCGATGTTTTGTATACGCAGTACATCGAAAAATGCGGTGGCCGCTTCCAGGAGAAGATCTAACTCAGTTTGATTATATTCATCCTCGCGGACATCCTGAAATGAATTTTGTATGGAAAGATTGGCCCAGACTGGTTCTGAATATATGAGTTGCGTTGCACTTAGTGTTCCTGTGACCATTTTCTCGGGTTGCGATCCAAAACTGGATTGCGCCCGATCCTCATCGATTATTAAACCCTGTCCCAGAATATCTAACTGCGGAAGCAGGGGCGAACGGGCGATTCCGATATTTTCAGAACCGGCTAATACGTATTTTTTTCTTGCGGAGATATCCAGATTTGACTTTATTGCCGTGTTGATTGCATCTTCAAGGGCTAAAACCATCCCCAATTCATCCTGGTCCTGATTGATTAATTCTGCCTCGGTTAATACATCGACCTTAGGATAGGCATTGATCTCCCGGGCGGTTTGCATATTGATGGTAATCTGTGCGCCGGGATCAAATCTTACCGGAATTTCTTCCGGGTCATCGCCTATCAGAATCCTCTGCGTATTAAGGGCAATGCGTCGGGCTACCCGGGGAAATATATCAGGTCTGTTCGTTGTGTAAAATCCACGTTGCACATCAGCCGTACCGAGAAGAGAAAAACTAGGCAACTTTCTGACCTTTAATGTTTTAATCAGATGATCATACTCAGAATCCTTTAAGTGCAGTACCGGTGAAACATAAACGGCTTCTGTTTCTGCCGGAATATTTTTTAGAACAGCTTCTATTGATTCTTCAACTTCCAGTATATGTACCTTGATCCCCAATTGATCACAAAGACTTTTGATATTCTCACCGAGCGCTGGGATAGTTTCCAAATACAATGTATTAATCAAATAAGTCATGGTGCTAAATTCTACCACATGTTGAAAATCCTTTAATGTATTTAAGGAGGTAAAGGGCGTATGAATATAACTAAGGTTTTTTTTACCACTCTCTCCGTCCTGGAGAGGGATACCCTGAATCTGAGGATTTAATACAAATGGCGCAATGACCGGTTTTTCTAACTTTTTTCTGGTGGCAATTTCATGAGAAGCAATAACACCAAGTGTTAACACAAGATCAACGTCCTTGTCTGCCAGTAAATTTTCAACAGCAGATTTAATACGTTGAATCTTCCAATCGCCCTCAAACTGTTTGTCCTGCGGAAACCTTACATCAAATTCATTTCTGGTTAATTCCAATATCTCAGATTTGATCATCGCAATATATTCAGTATTTTTGCTCCATTGACCATCGATTATGATACCTATATTGAAAATATTCTTATCATTGGCATGGAGTGAATGGCCGCACGATGCTGAGATGAATAGAACTATCATGATGAATTTAATAATATAATTTCTCATGATTTATAATCCTTTGAATTTTGGATATTAGTTACCATATATAAATGAATAATGTGTGAGATAATAAACTATGTTTTGACATAATCTTATTGAGGAAATAAAACAGTATTAATCTCAAACGCAAATCAATTTCAGGAATTCCACTAAGATAATCATTCTGAATAATATTATCAGAATGATTAGAGAATGAGATAAGTATTTCGGCTAAAAAAGAGTATCTTATAAAAATTACGAAAGGAAATGATTTAAATACAAATTCAATTCAATATTAGATCATTTTATTAGATCGTGGAAGGGCTGCAGATTTTTATCCACGAATTCCACGGATTAAAACGAATTTCACGAATTTGAGTTAAAAATACTCTCATTCTGAACCACGGAGCACACAGAGTTCACGGAGTTATTTATAAATAAAAGTCCCAGAAAACTCGGCGATCTTGACCGTGACTTTTTCTATTTAGAATTAACCAATATCTAATATTCTTGAAAAGTTGCCTATAGTCTCTTCGACATTCTCTGTGGACTCTGTGTTAAAATCCTATCTCATAAGAACAAGCACAATTGTTGTCAGAGCAATGATTCCCCAAATACTTAAAAATATATAGGCTGTTTTAATATTTGAGGGATTACCGATATGAATTCCTTTACGCTGCATCATAATGCGCACAATGATTCCCCGGCCGGCAAAATATAAGTAGCTACCTCCGCCAATTAATCCAAAATAGATCCACCAAGGATGATTGATAATAAGTAGAATTCCGGCTAAAGGTAATGTCCATAACATCAGTGAATCCCAGATAGCTTCCGCTTTGATATCGGTTAGAAATACGGGATCCACATCAGATTCTTCTTCGGCCAGACCAAGTGCCTGGGCTTTTTCAGAGGAAATGGCTGATATTAACTGGCCAACCCATGCAATCAATGAAAACAAAATTATCAGAACTCCCCAAATAATTTCCATAACTACTCCCTTGATCGGTGATTTGCCTAATATCTCCCTAATCTGCAACGGCCTCTTTTCAGGAGGGTGGTGAGATCCTGTATTAGAGTATATAAATATTAACCAGATGCAATTATGCTAAAATGAATCATAAACCAAACCAGGTAGCTTATCCCTATTAGTATTCCAAAGGGAAATGTCACAATCCAATAGAGAGTGAACCGCGGATTTTCAAAACGGAGACTGGTGGCCGTAGTCATGATATTGGCCCATACAAACCAGAAACTGACCAGGATCAATAAAAAATGTCCCCAATTGGGAATGATAAATATTAGGACTATACCTGTAATCGTCAAGGGACAGGCCAGAATCAGATCGGCCAGGGCAGCACCATAGAGGATCTTTTGTTCCTGCCAGCTGTCCACCGAACCATCGGCATTTTTCATCGCCTTTCCCTGCCAGACCTGCAGCTGCCAGATGAAAATGATTAAAGCCATGGATGCCATCAGAAAAAGGATAATGTATAAAGTGACCTGGGAAGTAAAAGAAAGATCGGTCATTTATTCTCCCTTCCATATATAATTCCTAGTTTATTCATTCTGTTTCTAAGGGTACTGGCGTTAATACCCAATAGTTGCGCCGCCCCGCCTTTGCCATGAATTTTCCCTTTCGTTTTAACCAGGGTCTCTTTAATATGGCGGCGAATGGAATCATCCAGAGAGACCACTTCGCGCAATGCCTGTTCAACTGTTGCCTGAACATTCTTTTGATCGCTTTGCAGATTCTCAAATTTAAGGGGGCCCGTTGGATTAAGTATCAATGCCCGTTCAATGACATTTTGTAATTCTCTGACGTTACCGGGCCAGGCATAATTCATTAATTGGTCCATTTCTCCCGGGGATATTGTTTGAATCCGTTTTAATTTTAGCTCCCGGGATTTAAGGCTGATAAAGTGCTGCACCAGGGTGGGAATATCCATTGTTCGATCACGGAGGGGTGGTATCCAAATTGGAAAAACATTCAACCGGAAGAGAAGATCTGCCCGAAATTGACCTGATTTAACCATTGCATCCAGGTTGCGGTTCGTGGCAGCAATGATCCGGATATTCAGAGGAATCGTTTTGATACCGCCTACGCGCTCAATTTCCTTATCCTGTAAAACTTTTAGAAGGCGAACCTGAGCCTGAAGAGGCAATTCGCCAATTTCATCAAGAAAAATCGTGCCACCGTTGGCCCGTTCAAAACGACCTCTTTTTTGGCTCAAGGCGCCTGTAAAGGCACCCTTTTCATGACCAAATAATTCACTGTCAATTAGGGTATCAGGAATGGCGCCGCAATTAACGCTGACAAAGGGATTGGAACTGCGGTTTGAAGAATAGTGGATCGCATTGGCAATGACATCTTTTCCAACACCGGTTTCACCAAGCAGTAACACCGGGCTATCCAATACAGCCACCTGTTGTACTTTATGCATCACGTCTCTTAAGCCAAAATTAGCACCGATGATTTCATCTCCGGAAATCCGGCGCAATTCGCCATGCAAATAGCGGTTATCATCAGTTAAAAGATCTTTAAATTTGAGCACTTCCCGATGCTTGAGTGCATTGGCCATGGCAATAATAAACGGATCCTTTAGCAGGGCCACCAGATCAGCATGTTGATCGTTAAATTTCTCCTTTTCCGAAATAAGAACAAGAGCACCCAATACCTTATCATTGGCAACCAGGTTCATCACCATCAAATCTGCGCAGGTGATGTTGTGAAACTGGAGCATCTCCCGGCTGATAGCGTATTTATACGGATCTTTGTAAATAAAAACATTATTCTTATAAGGTAATTCCTTCAATTCGGCAGAACGTCTGGCCTCTCGGGATAAGGGCGTGATCTGATCTAATAGAGTAGATTCTGATGAGGTCGCTTTGGCAATCGTACGCATGGCCCCATAATCGATATCATAATATTCCAAAAATATTATATCCACAGGTAATACCTGCTTCATATAAAGAAGGCAGGACTGTAAGGCTTTTTCAATCTCCAGGTTTCCACATACTCTTAACGTTGCCTGACGAAAAAATTCATTTTCATTCATTTCACATTCCCATTTTAAAAAAGTGTCATATTTGGTAAAAATACAATTAATTGCCGTATATGGCAATAATTATTATCATATACGGCAATTATTGAATAGGTGGTATTCACATGTACTTGATATTATTGTAGTTATATGATTGGCATGCAATTGGCATCCTCATTTATAGAGCGATAGGACAATAAAATGTTAATGAAAAAAATCATGACAATAATGAAACCACAGAGACCTCAGAGAAGGCAATAGTAAATGCGATTAACTCAATAAATATTAAGTGATTACTCCGTGTCCTCTGCCTGTCCCGTGGAGGCTGGTGGATCCAGACTGGTACGGGGTGGTTATCTTTTTATACTACCCATAAAATCAAAAGGAAGTAGCATGAAATGGTTAGAGATTATAGAGTTGCGCTCGGTGAATGCGAATAGGCATATCCTGGATCGGGAGTTAAAAAAATTAATTGAAGAATTGGATAAAAGTAGCGATGAATGCAGAATGAGCGCATATAGCCATAAATCGGTAGATACCGACTTTTGCATTCACTTACACCATGATTCCCAGTATGTTGAAGCCAACGGCAGTCCACTGGGTCTAAGATTGGCAGCCGCATTTAAAGACTATGGATTAATTAATCATAACGTTTGGGTGGAAATGTTCAATGATTAAATTCTTTGCTATAAATAATCAAGGAGTAGAAATATGAAAAACAATAAAGCTATTGTAATAACCGGAACATCAACAGGTATTGGCAAAGCCTGTGCACTCCATCTGGATAGGTTAGGATTTAAAATCTATGCAGGCGTACGCAATCAAACTGATGGTGATAATTTGAAAAAAGAAGCATCACCAAATCTGAGGCCAGTGATTTTAGATATCACCGATCCAGAATCAATACAGACAGCGGTCGGTTTAATTAAAAACGAAACAGGTGGTAAGGTATATGGTCTTATTAATAACGCCGGTATAGGACGGGGCGGTGTTTTAGAAGTCGTATCAATAGCTGAAGTTCGAAAGCTTATGGAAGTCAATGTTATAGGATTAATCGCCATAACGCAGGCTTTTCTTCCCATACTACGTGAAGGAAAAGGTCGGATCATTAATATAGGGTCCACATCCAGTTTTTTAGCTTTTCCGGGTGCAAGTGCCTATGCTGCTTCAAAATTTGCCGTAAGGGCAATAACAGACTCATTGCGTCTAGAATTAAGGTCGTTTGGAATGGAAGTGGTTTTGGTGGCACCTGGAGCAATAGAAAGTGCGATTTGGGAAAAAGGACAGGTGTATAAAGAAGAAATGCGTAAATCAGTAAAACCCGAGATTGCTGAATTATATACAACGCTCAGGAAATTTGGTGATCGGCTCAATGAAACAATAAAAAAAATCCCTGCTGATGAAGTGGCGAAATCAGTTACACAGGCCCTCAATGCTAAAAAACCCAGGCGATGTTACATGGTAGGACCCGATGCCAAAGGGGCAGCTAAAGCAGCCAAATTACCCAAAAGTCTTTTAGATTGGATAATTTTAAAAAGGATTGAAAAACTGGGAAAATAATTAAAACCAAACTGATAATTCATTTTCCAATTAAACTTTATCAATTCGAAAGTAATTGTGTAACAGGCTTTACAATGTAAGAATGAAACCACAGAGAACGCAGAGAAAAACTTATAAGAAATAAGTAAGATATTAGAAATAATTCAATTACTCTGTGGTAAATTCTATTCATGCAGAGGATCAGGAGATAATATGAAAACATTAGTCATAGGTGCCGGACCGTTGGGAAGTTTATATACCAGTCTGCTTCATCAAGCAGGAAATGATGTGACCATATTAGCCAGAAATGAACACTTCAATTTTTTAAAAGAAAATGGTATTGTTCTACTCAATGAATTTACTCAGGAGAAAATGATTGAAAAAGTTAATGTGGTCAATACGTTAGGGGAAGAAGATAATTATGACCTTGTTATTGTCTTAATGAGAAAGAACAGTATTAAAAATATACTTCCTGTTTTGAGTAAAAATAGGAATATTCAAAATATTCTCTTTATGGGTAATAATACATTGGGCTTCGATGAATACCTGAAGTTACTGCCAGAAGAAAAAGTATTGTTTGGTTTTCCCGGTGGCGGTGGGTCGCGTATTGATCATGTGGTTCATTATATTGATACGGAAAAACCGGGAGGTAAACGATTACCGATCACGATTGGTGAAATTGATGGCATAATTAAAGCTAGAACCAGGCAGATAATACAATTGTTTGAAAGTGCGGATGTTCCTGTGAGGTTTGTTGAAGATATAGATAGCTGGTTAAAATATCATGTGGTTTTTGTATTACCCATTGCCGGCGCCCTATTGAAAAGTGGTGATAATTATAAATTGGCAGAGGATATGGAGACGATTCGAATGTATATCAGGGCTGTCAAAGAAGGGGGTAATGTTTTGAAGTCCCTGGGATATAGAAAGAGCTATAATATCAAACTAAAGCTGTTTTACTGGATGCCTGAAAGTATGATCATTAAAATTCTGCAAAAGGTTTTCGATTCAAAGTTTGCTGAAGTGGCGATGATGATGCATGTTAATGCAGCGCAGGATGAGATGATGATGTTAGCCCATGAATTTAGATCATTAAGAGACCAAACAAAGGTTGAAACACCGAATTTTGATTCGCTAATGGGATATCTGGAATAAGAAAAGAGATGAAAGAGTAGAGAAAAGGATTTTAATATCCAATAATCAATAATCAACATTCAATGTTCAATGGGCAGACCCATGTGTCTGCCCATTGTCCCGCCAAACAGGGATTTGCAATCAATGTCAAGCGCAAAATGAAGTTAGGTCGTTGGGATGCCCTAAGAAAAATGAGACCAAAACGCAGAGAACGCATAGATCGCAAAGATATTTTTAAATTTAGTTTTAATCTCTGCGCTGCTCGGCGTTCTCTGGGGTCTCCGCGTTGAAAAAGAGTAAAAACATAAAGAGATGAGCGAAGAGAGAGGAGAATAAAATATGAGACGTGTACTAGTTGCGGGTGCGACGGGTTATTTGGGACGTTTTCTTATAAAAGAACTCAAAGGACAAGGTCACTGGATCCGGGCATTAGCAAGGAATAGTAAAAAACTTGGTACCTTAAAAGATCATATAGATAATATCTTTGAAGGCGAGGCTACCAGTCCTGAAAATCTTAAAGGTATATGTGATGATATTGATCTTGTTATCTCATCTATAGGGATTACAAAGCAAAAGGATGGCCTTACCTATATGGATGTGGATTACCAGGCCAATCTCAATCTGCTGCGAGAAGCCAAAAGAAGCGGCACAGAGAAATTTATTTACATTTCAGTACTGAATGTGCATCTCATCTCAGATTTAAAGATTATTCAGGCAAAAGCGCGATTTGAGGAAGAACTAAAAATATCGGGAATGGAATATATCATTATCCGTCCCAATGGCTTTTTCTCAGATATGACCGAATTTTTAAATATGGCCAGGAATGGTACTGTATACCTGTTTGGAGATGGGGAATTCAAGGGTAATCCGATTCATGGTCAGGATTTGGCAGCGTTCATTGTCCAGAATTTAGACAATGATGTAAGAGAGTTGGAAGTCGGTGGACCAAATCTGCTCACACAAAATCAGATGGCACAACTGGCTTTTACCGCTACAGGGCAAAAGGAGAAAATTATTCACATTCCCCTTTGGATCAGAAATGTGGTGCTCAAATTGGTGCGTTTATTTAGCGGGCAAAAAACTTATGGACCGATTGAGTTTTTTATGACAGTAATGACTATGGATATGATTGCACCTCAAACGGGCCATCATCATCTCGCTGATTACTATTCAAAAATAGTCCAAGAGGAAGAGGATCAGGGACTAGTTTAATTCTTTTACTGATTTTCTTGTTATTCGCCAGCTTGCGAATGATCCGCCGAAGGCAAAAGAAAAAAAATCATGGTTTATTATGGAAAGATTTTGTAGTGTAGTATCTAAGCATATGGGCTGCCTAGTTATTGAACGTATATCCTGATATAGGTCTTGATAAGAATGATAACTCAAAATATATATGACCGTGCCCTGATATACTTTTGGAGTGGTACCGGCAATTCATACCGAATTTCTCGCTGGCTTGAAAAGGTTGTTAAAACTAAAGGTATTAATGCAGAAATTAAATCAATTGATACCTACCGGCAGCCTGAAGATATATCCCGTGAGACTAAAGATTTGATTGGAATTGTATTTCCCACACATGGTTTTACCGCTCCCTGGCACATTTTAAAGTTTGCCTGGCGTCTCCCCAGAGGAAATGGTACAGAGGCAATCTGTATTGCTGCTCGTGCAGGTTTAAAATTCGGACAAGTGTATCCACCGGGTATCAGTGGTACTGCCACATTTATTGTTGCATTGATCCTGATGTTCAAAGGATATAAACTACAGGGCGCCCTCAGTGTGGATATGCCCTCAAATTGGTTTTCACTGCATCCAATTCAATCCCTGAAAAGCCATGAGGCAATCATAGACCGCGGGGAAAATAGTGTAAACCGTTTTATGGAAAAAATCGTCCAGGGTAGAAGGGTCTGGTTAACATTAAATAATCTTTACGAACTCATCTGGGGCCTTTTGCTCTCACCCATATCAGTGGCCTATCTTTTTGCCGGACGCTTTTTTCTGGCAAAACTCTTTTTCGCCAATAAAAATTGTAATGGATGCGCTCTTTGTGCTGATAATTGTAGTGTCAAAGCAATTAAAATGTGGGGTAGAAAAAAACCGACACCATTCTGGAAGTATAATTGTGAGAGTTGTATGCGATGTGCTGCTTTTTGTCCTCATGGGGCTATTGAGGCTGGTCATTCTTGGGGGGTAATCTTATACTTTATTAGTGCAATTCCGATTTCTGCCTACCTGTTTACCTTGCTGGATGCCTATATCCCGGGTATCCGGGCGCTTGAAGGCAGTCTTTTCAGAGAATTTTTAAATTTGTTATATTTTTATCCTGCTATTTTTATATCCTATTATATATTTTTTTTACTGATTCAAATTCCCTGGATTAACTGGTTTTTTACACATACCACATTGACCCATTTTTGGGGACGTTATCGCGAACCCAGGGCGAGCCTAAAGAAAATATATGATAAATGAATATACATTTATAGACCCGTTTTACGGAGAGATTTCAATCGGATATGCATTCTAATTATTGATTCTTTTTAAATAATTATATTTCTACCCCTGCTTTCTTTTTGATCTATGACTATTTGTAGTTTATTGGGGATAAACCAGATATTACGAATATTTGCTAGAATCCTGGTGTTTTCTCTGGCCGTAAATGCTATAATCCTCTCTATTCTATGGTGATACTATTCACTATTGCGGAGTGGATTATCAAATATGAGGTTATAATGCTATTTAAAGACGAGTATGATTTTTCACTTTTTCCCAAACTTGTATTTATAGCCACAATTTTGATGGTCAGCTTTCTATCCGGATACTTGATGTTTATAGAGGAAAGCAATTTAGTTTCATGGTTAAAACCTTACGTTATAAATGGTAATCATGCCCGTCAGGTTATTTTAATGTCTTTTCTGGTTATTTATGATTTGCGGTTAATTCGTTACTGTATTTGTTTTCCTGAAACGCAAAATGGCCTGGAGTGAAATGCTGCTGGTTTCCGGCTTGATGACTTTTGCTTTGTTTGCATTTGCCAAGGTAGGTGGTAATAGTCATCAGCCAATAGGTGTTTTGGATTATTTGATTATTATTATCTATCTTTTTGGTTCCTGGCTAAACACTTTTTCTGAATACACCAGGTATAAATGGAAAAAGCAGGAAGCAAATAAAGGGAGGCTTTACACGGAAGGATTATTTAAATACGCCATGCATATTAACTATTTTGGGGATATCGTTTTGTTTACAGGTTTTGCCCTGATTACAATGCGGTTTTCTTTACTCGTGATACCATTGATAATGGCCTTAAATTTTGTCTTTTTTATTATTCCACGACTTGATAACTATCTTGAAAAAAAATATGGTGAAGAATTTAAAAACTATGCAACAAAAACGAAGAAACTTATACCCTGGGTTTATTAACAGATATGATCCATTTCTCGAGAAGATCGCAAAGATTTTTAACCACCGAATTCACCGAATATCACCTAAACAAAATTTATAAAATCCTAAAAATATTTGGTCGTGTTTCGGTGTACTCGGTGGTTAATTATTCTTTTTGTCTTTGATTACAGCATTGCTGCGCTATGAATAGATCAAACAAACTTAGATGGAGACGATAAGAAGATGAGATTAATCTTTATCCTTTTTTGCCTTTTGGGAATCAATTCCTGCCAAACTGTTGACGCACCACAAACCATAGATATGTGGGAAGATTGGCGCTTTTCTCCGGATGACAAAAATATCGGTATATCAGAAAACTGGCATACGCGTCAATTTGATGATTCGCACTGGGCCACTATCGATGCCGGAAAACGATGGGAAGATCAGGGCTATCCGGATGTTGATTCGCTGGCCTGGTATAGAAAAGTAATTGATATTCCAACGTGAATGGAAAAATGACTATACCTGGCTGATATTGGGTGGGGTGAACGATGCCTATACGCTTTTTGTAAATGGCAATAAAGTAAATGTTTTTGGCGATCAGAACACCATGACGATGGCATTCAGCACAACGGTTACTGAAGTGAGTAGATATTTAAACTTCGGGGAATCCAATCTTATTGCCATACAGGTAAATGATTGGGGAAGCAGTGGTGGATTATGGCATTTGCCAGTTAAACTAAGCAGGGATAAAAGTGAGGTTGAAAACCTCTCCATCTTAACAACTTTCCTAATGTATGGAATGAATGAGATCTGGGTTAATTTCAATTCTTCATGCATGGGAAATGAGTCTCGCGGGAATAAAATACGGATTAAGATTCAGGATCAGCAAAATAACTCAATAGTTGCAGAGCACACCGTACAAATGGACGGAGAAAATACTGTTGTATTAAGTAAAATACCTGTTCCGAAAGAGCAAATAAATAAAAATTACCTTGTAACAGGCGATATCACCGATGATCAAAACGAAATCCTTCTCTCCTTGTCAAAAGAAATTACCTGGATTTCCCAACCGTCAGGTCCTGATCAAGATGGCATACGGCAACTCAATAATTTTGTGGATGAACTTGTTCATACAAATACTAAAATCAAAAATGATACAGATTTTACCTTCAGTAATTCGCGGGATAGCTGGATATTCTTTTCTGTAAAATCCACATCTCAAAATGCCTCATCTCCCCATGCAAATCTCGATAACAATTCTAAATCATTAGTATTCCGAAAAAATCCCGCTTCGGGAGCTTTTGAAGCGATGCAATTTTTGGCTGCAGGAGAGCATGTGCTAACTATGAAAGAAGGTGTGACTGGGGAGGTAATCGTTCGGCGAATTCCTGAGATTATTTACAGTGATCATCCCTCGAGTCCGCACATTACCCCTTATGGTACATATGACTGGACCTATCTCACCAAACATGTCTTATCCAATGTTAATACCATTGTGACATCTGCCGGTTCTCTGGCAGAAACGGAGCTTGAGCAATGGGCCAAGGAGGGCCGCCGCTGGATTGTACATTCCAGCTTGCCCGGATTGGGTAAAAAAGCAGCCTGCATCGCCCGAAGAAGTATATGCCGTCTGGTCAAAAAGTCCTGGTACCACTAATCCCCGCTTTGGAGGTATTATTGTAGATGAGTTTCTTGCCGGGGCTAATGCTGATCATTATTTGGTATGGACAGAAGCGTTATCATCCCTCTATCAGAATCCAGATTTTTCTAACAAGGTTTTTTATGCCTATTGTAATGATATTTTTTATGCACCTAATGCACCAGCCATTCCTTTTGGAAAAAAACTATTTGAACTGAAAGGTAAATATTGCCCTTGAACGATATTTGCCTGAACAGCCAACGGAAGCAGAGGCTTATGCTCTTTTATCTGATGAACTCACCTATGCCTACAAAAACACTAAGAGAAATCTGCCGGGCAGTGAAGAAAACGCAATCATCACCTTAGGATATCTCACTGATCCTACAGAAACACTCAGCAGGTATCCTAACGTTGATTATCGTGTTTTTATGGATATGCAATTCCACTTGCTGGCAACAGATCCGACCTTTCACGACTTATATGGTATTCAGGAATATTTATCCAGTTATGCCGATGAAGAACTCCTTCGCTGGGCCCATCGCTTGTTTCGTCATTATTGTATCGAAGGAAAACGCACACGCTTTACCCATGATCCCTATATTCTATCTCACTTGAAAAATCCGGATTTCGCAGAGGGATTAGAAAATTGGACTATTAAACCGGCCAAAAAAGGGGAGTATTCAGGCCAAATCCATGCCCGGATATAGTTGGCTGCAGGGTCGTTATCCGCGCAGCTATTATGGTGATCATTTTGTTCGTTTTCAAACGATCTGCAAAAAAACCAAACAGGATTCGCCAAACAGTTAAAAAACTTGAACCGGGCCGACTCTATTCATTAAAACTTATTGCAGCTGATTTAAATAACCTGGATAAAAAACAAAACTTAGCCTTATCCATAAATTTGGAGCAGGTAGATATTGTAAAGGATCATAGTTTTCAGGTTTGTCTATCCCAGTAACTATAGCCATAAACTGGGCCCTTATAACCGGGACAATCCCGCCTGGTTTAATTTTTACCGAATTGTCTTTCGTCCTAAAACAAGTACAGCAACTCTAACCATATCTGATTGGAGCAGCCCCACACATTCAAAGGGACCGATAGGCCAGGAAATAATCTGCAATTTTATTGAGATACAGCCTTTCTTTGAGAAATGAGGAGAATTATGGAATGAATAAATTTCCTGATACTATTTGTGCTTGTACTATAATGTAATCTACCTTTTGTGGGATGCTCACAACCGGAAATAAAACGACCCAAATGTCATCCTGATCATGACGGATGATCAGGGATATGGAGATATGTCTATAAATGGACATCCGCGTTTTGCAAACGCCTAATATGGATAGAATTGCACAGGAAGGGGTACGCTTTACAAATTTCCATGTGGATCCCTATTGTGCCCCCACCCGGGCGGCATTGATGACCGGTCGTTATGCCTTGCGAACCGGCGTATGGCATACCTATGGCGGCAGAAACTGGTTGTTTGAAGATGAAACAACCATGGCTGAGATATTTAAAGAAAATGGATATGCCACTGCTCATTTTGGGAAATGGCATCTGGGAGATAATTATCCCTTTGCTCCTCACTTTAGGGGATTTGATGTCTCTCTGGCACTGGGTAATTCCGGTATTGGTGCAGCGGATGATTATTGGAATAATGACCGTTTTGATGATACCTATTTTCTAAATGGCAAGCCCCTAAAAACCTCAGGATTTGGAACGGATCTATTTGTAGATCATGCCCTGGATTTTATAAATAAAAACAAGAAAGGTCCCTTTTTTGTGTATCTGGCCATGAATATTGTTCATCGTCCCTGGAATATTCCCCCTGAATATGTACAGAAATATGATCCTTCACAAAAGAATCCAGCGGAGGTAGTACCATACCGAAATTCAGATATGGCAAGATTTTACGGTACGATTGATAAGATCGACGAACAAATAGGTCGGGTACTGGATTACCTTGATGATCAGCACCTGTCTGAAAATACGATTGTTATTTTTCTTACCGATAATGGCACTGTGAGTCTCAGAGTATAATGCTGGCATGCGCGGACGTAAAGCCAGTCCCTATGAAGGTGGTCACCGGGTTCCGCTTTTTATTCGCTGGCCAGAAGGAAATCTATCAGCTGGAAAAATAATCGATCAATTAACGACCCATATGGATTTATTACCGACATTAATCGACCTATGTGGATTACAACAGCAAAAGGATATTGTTTTTGATGGCCTAAGTTTTGAGCCCTTGCTGCGAGGGAAACATTCATCCTGGCCGGAAGACAGAATTTATATAACGCAGATGGCTCAAAGTGTACCCGGCGGTTATCATGTCTCCCCTCCTAAGTGGGGCAAGTCAGCGGTGCTTTCCTCCAAATGGCGATTGGTGAACAAAGATGAACTTTATGATATTCTGAATGATCCCGGTCAGAAAAATAATATTGCTGATAAATAATCCAGCAAATTGTGAAGGAACTGCAAGATAGTTATGAAAAATACTGGACAAATATCTTACCTTCTACAGAAAAAATTGCCCGGGTAATTATCGGAGCATCCAGAACAACCAGTAACCAATCTAACCCTTGCAGGAGTTACTCCACTACAAGGAAAAAGGGCAGAATGGTCGCAGGATGGGGCTGCCAGAGCCCGGCAAATTAATGGAAAATGGCCGCTACGTGTTTCCATAAAAGGAAAGTATGAAATCGAATTACGCCGCTGGCCCAGAGAACTGAACCAACCGATCAATGCTTATAAAAACCTGGGAAGTGGTGCCCCGATTGCTGAATTTGAAAACGATGCTGTGCAGATAAATCCACTGAAAGCAAGGATAAAAATAGGCATCCATGACATCACTAAACAAATAGATCCCGCAGAAGTTGCTGTGATTTTTACGCTTGATTTGAACCAGGGTCCGGTTAATTTATCCACATGGTTTATTGATGCTGATGGTACGGCAAGAAGTGCTTATTGGGTATATATCAAGAAGATTGGCTAGTGAAAAGTTGCATCTCACGCAGCGCCGCAGAGGTCGCAACGGTTATAAAGAAATTAAGTTTTTGCAGTTTTCGCACCTTTATTGCGTTTTTGTATTAAAAAAAAATCACACAAAGGCGTCAAGCCGCAGCGTAATTATTTAAAAAAAATTTATTCATCTATGTCATTCTGAAAGAATCTTCTTTCGTGAAAGTACGATATCTGCAATCGGGAAGATCCCTATCCCGAGATGCGATCCCGTTCCGGGACAGGATGACAATATGAAGAAAAAAAGTCTTTGAAATTTGTGAATTTTTGCGGCCACAAATATAATGATCTATGCAACTTAGCGGCATAAAAACACAAAAATATTTGCAATCCTCACCATTTTTGGCTTTTTTGCAGTAAATAAGTCTTTTACATGATTAGGATTGTCGTAAGATGGAACTCAAATCCTATACTTTTATCCTGCTTGCTCTGGTTATACATGTCATATGGCCTGAAAGTGCTAATGCAGATAATAAACCAAATTTTATCATCATTCTGGCTGATGATATGGGCTATGGGGATGCCAGTTGTTATGGTGGCTGGATAAAAACACCAGGCCTGGAGCAGCTGGCGGCTGAAGGCCTCAAATTTACTGATTTTCATTCCAGTGGTATAGTCTGCAGCCCCACACGGGCCGGTCTGCTTACCGGCCGTTATCAACAACGGGTTGGAGTACCCAGTGTTATCAATGCTGATCCGGAACACGCCACTCATAATGGTGGATTGGATCCCAATGAAAATACCATTAGTAAATTACTTAAATCTTCCGGTTATAAGACGGCAATCTTTGGTAAATGGCATCTGGGTTATCATAAAAAGTACAATCCGGTTTATCATAGATTTGATCTTTTTCGCGGCTATGTGAGTGGCAATATAGACTATATCTCACATTATGACAGGATGGGGATCTATGACTGGTGGGAGAACCTGAATCCTTTAAGGGAAGAGGGTTATACCACCCATCTGATTACCCGCCATGCTGTTGATTATATAAACGCCAACAAAGACCATCCATTTTTTCTTTATATTGCCCACGAAGCGGTACATTCTCCTTTTCAGGGGCCCAATGATCCAATCCAGCGTGGCCCGCAAAAAGTGTCAGACCAATCAAAAAAAGATATAAAAGGAACCTATTATAAGATGATGGTGGAAATGGATAAGGGCATTGCTGAAATCCTGAATACGGTTAAAAAAAGTGGAATTGCCCAAAAAACCCTTGTTTTTTTCTTTTCCGATAACGGTGCCGCCAAACAAGGTTCTAATCATCCTCTGAGGGGTTATAAAAATTCTGTCTGGGAAGGTGGACATCGGGTACCGGCGATCGCCTGGTGGCCTGGAAAAATTCGGGCGGGAAAAGAAAGTACCCAGCTAAGCATAAGTTTAGATCTGATGCCCACAATACTCGATTTAGCCAATGTTGATACTTCAGCAGGATATAAATCTGATGGTATAAGCCTTAAATCTCATTTGTTAGAAGGTGACGTTCTGGGAAACCGTAAACTATTTTGGAACGGAAAGGCTATGCGGGATGGAAATTGGAAATTAGTAATTGAGGATAAGATACCAAGATTGTATAATCTAAGCAGCGATATTGAGGAAGCCAAAGATCTGGCATTAACATATCCGGACCGCACACGACAAATGCTCGCTGATACAGATGCATGGATACAGGATGTAAAGAGACCTAAACATTAAGATAGTGTTCAAGGGAATAGTGCCATGAAAATAATTACTATGATACCCAGTTAGCATCATATCCTGGATCGGATTTACCATGAGAATGTCATACATGCCGGACATTTATCCTGGTATTCTTTTGTAAATTTATGGGCACAATGTAGACGATAAAAAAATAGTAATTGTATTTGATTTGACAATCACTTAATATTTTATTTAATCCCCTGACAATCTAATGACCTACAAATATTATAAATTTTGGAGATCAGCAATTGACATCCTATGTCATTTGGATCGCAGTTTCTCTCTTTTTGGGAATGATGATTTTCCAATTGTTATTAGCATTGGGCTTACCCTTTGGTAAGATGGCTTGGGGTGGTAATCACCGGATCCTTCCACCAAAATTGCGCATTGGCAGTTTACTATCTGCCTGTTTATTTATTCTAGCAGTAGTGGTTTTCTTACAAAAGGCAAAAATAGTATCAGTTTTTACATGGGATTTAGGGGTGAACATTCTTGCCTGGTTTTTTGTTGTGCTCTTTGGATTAAGTACTTTGGGAAATTTAACATCAAAGAGTGGTCCGGAGAAAAAGGTAATGACGCCTATTGCCGTAACCTTAACGGTATTATGTTTAATTCTGGCATTGGAGATATAATATGCAGGATGAAAAAAAGTACCCGGAAGGCCGTTGGATGGGAGTTGGTATTGGTACCGGAATTGGAATAGGCATGCCTATTGGATTAATCATAGGTGTTTTAATGGATAACATACCAATCGGCATAGCTTGGGACCGGCTATCGGTGTCGGTTTAGGTTGTGGTATTGGCGCAGCTCTCGAAAAAAAATATAAGGATCAAATCAGGCCAAAGACACCTGAAGAAAAAAGAACGACAAAGATTGCAACATATATTGGTGTTATTATTGCCTTGATGGGATTGATACTCGGCACCTATCTTTTGATAAGCCGATAGATCCTGAAACAAGTTATGGGTGGTGGTACGGCAGTTTTATGCTATGAAACAGCTGTTATCGTTTCTCCCCAAAAATGAAAATTGACAAATGATTTAAACCAGTTAAATCTGAAAATGGCTCATAATACAATAAAGTCCGATTATTCACGCTTGTCAGAACGACTCAATCGCTTCCCCCAGGGTGCACCTCCTTCGGAGCTCTTGTTCAAAATCCTGAGCATGTTGTTTAGTGAAAAAGAAGCCGGGCTTGTTTCGCTCCTGCCTATCAAACCTTTCACCGCAGAAAAAGCCAGTCGCATCTGGAAGATGGATCTGACCAGCACGCAAAAGATCCTGGATGAATTGGCTGGCCGGGCCATTCTGGTTGACGTCGAGCAGAATGGACAATCCGTATACAGCTCTGCCACCACCGATGGCTGGATTTTTTGAGTTTTCCCTGATGCGTATACGCCAGGATATTGATCAAAAGATTCTCAGCGAGCTCTTTTATGAATATATGAATGTGGAAGAAGATTTTATCCGTGATCTATTCACGCGAGGTGAAACACAGTTAGGACGTACCTTTGTAAATGAGCCGGTGCTTTCGAATGAAAATGCCCTGCATGTCCTGGATTATGAAAGGGCTACAGAGGTTATTAAAGGTGCATCACACAGAGGTGTTGGAATCTGTTACTGCCGTCATAAAATGGAACATGTGGGTAAATCATGCGATGCACCAATGGATATTTGTATGACTTTTAATAACACCGCTGCATCGCTGATAAAACATAGTTATGCCCGTTCGATAGAAGTTGAAGAATGTCTTGATCTCCTCGAGATGGCTTATGAAAATAATCTGGTTCAATTTGGTGAAAATGTTAGAGAAAGTGTGAATTTTATCTGCAATTGCTGTGGATGCTGTTGTGAGGCGATGATTGCTGCCCGCCGTTTCGCCATCCTAAATCCTGTTCATACAACAAACTTTATACCCGTAATATCCGAATCGGATTGCAATGGTTGTGGTAAATGTGTGAACGTATGTCCGGTGGAGGCGATGACATTGGTATCGGCTAACGATCCAATAAGACCTAAAATGAATGTAGCCAGATTGGATGAAGATCTTTGTTTGGGTTGTGGGGTATGTGTGAGGGCCTGCCCGAAAGATGGACTCAGTTTAGAATCCAGATCAGCAAGGGTGATAACGCCGTTAAATGGCACCCACCGGGCGGTGGTAATGGCAATTGAGCGGGGAAATTTGCAGGATCTGATTTTTGACAACCGGGTATTGTGGCATCATCGGGCAATGGCTGGTGTTTTGGGCGTTATTCTGAAACTTCCCCCTATTAAGCAAGTTATGGCTCATCAGCAGGTAAAATCACGCTATCTGGAGACCTTAATCAACTATGTCGACAATTAACATCATTATTTTGTGTCGAATTTCATGAGTGTCCGGTTAAGATTTTGATATCTATTAATAAACACCGGAGTATCATTAGATTTTGTTAGTTCCCCTAAGTTGGGACTTGATTTGAAGAACTCACCCTAAATCCCTCTCTTGAAAAGAGAGGGACTTTAAGGAGCCCCTTCACTTTTACAACAAGAGAAGGGGTTTGGGGATGAGTTTTTTAGTTGTAGCATTGATGATTTTTTTTAACCGGACACTTATGATCGAATTTAAATAATAATATCTTGTAGTTTGTATTTGTTATTTTGTATTTATTTTCTTGGTGGCTTAGCGCCTTTGCGTGAAAAATTTGTACGTAGATAAGGCTAATAAAGATATATTTGGAGAAATTGATTATGCTTCTTCTTAATCCCAAAAAATATACTATAGAGCATCCGGATAAAAGATTTCAGGAAATTATCCAAAAGACGATAGATTTCTTCGAAAAAAAAGGATTAGAGCAAATAAAAGAAGATGATCATCAAAGAATCTGGTATTCAGATTTTCTTGATTTCGTAAAGAAGGAAAAAATTTTTGCTACGCTTCTTATGCCATCTGATTATGGTGATGAGGGAACAGGCTGGAGCACCTGGCGAATTGCGCATTATAGTGAACTGCTGGCGTTTTACGGTTTGGCTTACTGGTATACCTGGCAGGTATCGATACTCGGTCTTGGTCCCATTTGGATGACAGAAAATGAGGCATTAAAAAAAACAGCTGTAGATCTTCTCAATGAAGGTGAAGTGTTTGCCTTTGGTTTATCCGAAAAGGCACATGGCGCCGATATCTATTCATCTGAAATGTCGCTAACCCCACAAAAAGATGGTACCTATAAAGCCAATGGTTCAAAATATTATATAGGGAATGGCAATATCGCCAAGATGGTATCAACCTTTGGCAAAATGGCTGATTCCGGCGACTATGTATTTTTTGTCGCCAATTACCTGCATGAGAAGTACGATTGTGTTAAAAATATTGTCGCCAGCCAAAGCTATGTGGCTGAATATACTCTGAATGACTATCCCATCGCAGAAGAGGATATCCTGGCAAAAGGGCAGGAGGCCTGGGATATGGTTCTAAATACGGTTAATGTGGGTAAGTACAATCTGGGGTGGGCATCCATTGGCATTTGTACACATTCTTTTTATGAAGCAATCGATCACGCGGCTACGCGTAATCTCTATAATATGTACGTGACAGATTTTCCCCATGTGAAGCAATTATTTACCGAGGCATATGCCCGTCTTGTGGCCATGAAACTTTTTGCTTTGAGGACAGCCGATTATATGCGTGTCGCATCCCTGGAGGACAGACGTTATTTACTGTACAATCCTGTCGTCAAGATGAAAGTAACAACCCAAGGTGAAGAGGTGATGAACCTTCTTTGGGATGTGATTGCTGCCAAAGGTTTTGAAAAGGATACGTATTTCGAAATGGCCGTCCGTGATATCCGGGCATTACCAAAACTGGAAGGTACTGTTCATGTAAATGTGGCCCTGATTGTAAAATTTATTGTCAATTACTTCTTTAAACCGGAGAAATTTTCTGAGGTCGGAAAACAGTCAGAACCTAAAAACGACGATTTTCTTTTTAATCAGGGACCCACCCGCGGGTTACGAAAAATCCGCTTCCATGATTACAGTATTGCCTACAATAGTCGAAATGTCTCCAATGTGAAAATCTTCAAAAAACAGATCAGGTTGCTTAAATTATTCCTTGTCCTTGCAAAACCAAATAAGGCACAGCAAAGAGATATCGAATTTCTTCTTAATCTGGGGGAACTCTTCACCATGGTTGTCTATGGACAGTTAATTCTTGAGAATGCGAAAATCTATAACATAGAAGATGATATCGTCAATCAAATATTTGATTTTATGGTGAGGGATTTTTCTAAGTTTGCCCTTCAGATGTATTCAAAAGCAGGTATATCAAAACGACAGAAGAAACTCAGTAAAATGATGATAAAAAAACCGGTGGTTGCAAATGATCAGTTCGAACGTGTTTGGGAAAAATATGTTTATAACCTAAAAGATCAATATTTAATGAGTAAGTGAAAAGACCTGGTGGGATGCCGAGTGCCGACATAACCAAGTACTATATTCAATCATTGGAAAGTCACTATAATGGGATTGTGCTCGGTCCGACCCATTAATTAGAATAATCTCAAAATCATTTGCGGAAAGCAATCTAAGATGAATAGTCATATTGTCCTCTTGTTTCTGGGGTTATTAAGTGTTACCACCTTTACCTGTGCTCAGGATACAGAGGATACTATGTATGTTCTATGGGATAAGACTATATCATTTCCTAATGTAGAGAACCTCCACTATCCGGAAGGTGTGGTAGACGTAATGGTGCACCGTGCCGGTTTGGATAGTCTATAACTTTTTGCATGATGCAGCCATTGTCGAGCACAAGAATATTCTTTATTCTGCCTGGTATAATTGCCCCTCTGGTGAAATGCAAGGAACCTCTCTTATACGCGGGCGGAGGTCTCGGGATGGGGGACTTACATGGTCAGAAGTGGAAATCATTGCTCACGACAAGGAAAAAAAAGGTATTATGTATGTGCCGGCCACTTTTTTATCTTACAAAGATATTTTATATGCATTTGTTTCAAATATGGAAGACGGTCCTGACCTGGTTACGCGGTGTGAAGTTTTTATATTAGATGAGTCAAATAATTCCTGGAACAGTCATGGCTTTATAAGCGGACCATTTCTGCCAAACTGTGCGCCAGTAAAAATGGATAATGGTAATTTTATCATGGCAGGGCGGATGGCGAATAAGATTGGACAAAAACCAACGATTCCTGCGGTTGCTATCAGTCGGGGCGATAAAATCACTGAGCAATGGGATATTATTCCTCTGAACTATAATGATAAATTGCCATGTGGGGATAGACCTGACTTTCCTGAAACAACGGTTATTGCAAAAGAAAATCATATTACGGCCTTTATCAGAAATCATTCGGAATGTCCTTTGCTTTTTCTAAGCGATGACTATGGACAAACCTGGTCTGATCCGTATCAACATAATTTCCCTTTTGCCTCATCAAAAATCTATGCGGGTACCTTAAATACAGGACAAAACTATGTGTTTGCAAATTTGGTGTCTGATGGGTATCGGGATTTGCTTACCTTAGCCGTTAGCCAGCCAGGTAAAGAGCAGTTTTCAAGAATATGGAAAATAAGAGAAGACAAAAGTGAAGTTCTTCAAACTGGACCGGAATGGTCGTATCCCTGCGCCATTGAGTATGATGGCAAACTATATGTGGTTTATACATCTGAAAAACATCATTGTTGTCTCACAATTATTCCGATTGAGTCGTTATAATGAATACAAGAACTCTTGAGATGAAAAGTAAAACTAAAAAGGAATTGGGCACATTCTTTCTTTTCTTGGTCCTATTTTGTATCGCAACCAGTTACTTGCGATCTGAGTTCTTCCCGGCTTCAAGAACTGTTAAATTTATCTTGGTTATCCCACACATGTGGGGACCAGGCATTGCGGCCGTAGTTTATTTGATAGCCGGGGTTTTGATTTTGAAAAGATTGAGTCAAGCCAAATGATTACCTTCAACCTTTGAGTGCTTATGAAATCCAACCTTTTTATACTCTTATTATTAAGTTTAACAGATATTTAACAAATCCGATTCTGTCATTGTAAATAAGATCCCCAAAACCAGCAAATATGGATACGCTCTTTTTTTCAGAAACCGTTCATATAAATAACCACCCACATCCAAAGCATAACAGAGTTTTTTCCCAGTAGAGCCTCTAGTTTTGCATAGGTCAGGTCTATATTCTGTGAGGGAAGAAGAATCGCATACTGATCGTCTTTTTCATGAATTAATTCGAGCTGGTTTTCTGATAATTGCCCATCTACAGATATTAACGGAACTAGCTCTTTATCAAGTTTTTTTACCTCTGTCCAGTCAAGGCTGACCGCATCAATTTTCCATACATCTGCTAACGCGGTTAGTCGTAATTTTACTGTATTACCAATCCCTGCAGGAATGTTTATTCTGACAAGTCGTGAAAAAGGCGTAGCATTTGCCTCAGGATACAATATACCACAGGGCAGCCAGGATGATCCGTTCCATACAGATACTTTTAACCAACTTTCAATTGTCCAATCCTGTAACAGTTGTATAACTTCCTGATCATTTTCTATGGCATACATAAAGGACAATGACTGATCTCCCAGGAATTCAAAAAGTTTTTCAAAGACCAGATTTCCGAAATAGGTATTGATCGCCCTGATAATTATTGATCCCTGCTGAGATTCCGCTGGACGATTAAAGGTTATTTCAATTAAATCTTCAAAATCAGAATACAAAGTTGGAAGATCAAGGTCAGATTCCCAATAAATATTGTCATTATCACTGATCCTTGATAAAATATTTTTTCCGGTATTATCCAGGGCACTATTGGTTTTTTCGGTGTATAAACAGGCCAGAGGTCCTGATCATTATCTGCAAAAATTTTTGCTTTTTGATCAATCTCTACAGCTTGTAATGCTATTGTATTGAAAAAGTGTGTCTCCGGTCGCTCATTAGTAATCCGGACCTTTAAATTCTGTTCAGTTGTATTGAGTGCAGACAAAACGGTGCAAGTGATCATTTCCCGTGCTTTTCCCAAAGCAATACCAAATGCCTCACCTTCCAAAACGTACTGATCAGCCTGCCAGTCATAAATATATGGGCAGGATCCGCCCCCGGCGGGTATACAAGTTCAACAGTCGGATTATACGGTCCCGCATCGGCCTGTAAACCTTTTACTAAAAGGGTCAATACCGCCGTATTGATCAAAAGGCTTTTCCCAACATCCTTTTCGCTAAAACATAAAATCTCAATGCTGTCGATAGGAATGATTCCCTCGTAGTTTTCCCATTCGGAGATGCTGTTTTTTCTCATTTTCCCTGATCCCTCCAGATGCAGAGAGTCCATCCGCTCTACTGTTAGCATATACTCATTTTCCCCAGGTGAAATGAAAGTTAGTTCTTCATTTATAAGAATCCGTTGATTAATAGCAGGAATGTTTGCTTTCTGCTTAAAGGAACTGGAATAACATCCCCAGAATAAAAAGACTATATAGAGTGTTAAATATCTTTTCATAATTTATTCCTTTCCATTTGACTGAATCTAAAAACAAACCTTTTTCTTTCAGTGCTTATGAAATCCAAACTTTTTATAATCTTATTATTAAGTTTCTTTCCTTAATTCTATCATGTTAAGTTGTTCGAATCCGGTTCATATCGTCCATGTCTCTGCACAAGCCAATAATGAGATCTATGGCATTTTGATCTCTCAGAATAATCTTGTGGTAAAGCGTTATGATTCGCCAATGAAGGCTGCGCATAATGCCTCAACCGGCGAAGCTATTTTTGTTTTGGCCGATGGATACCCGGAAAAAAGAACAGATGTTTCCAGCAATTTTTTTGATCTTGTCGATCAAAAAAATCTTCGCGTTTTCCTGGAATATCCTTCCTGGTTGCCTGGCATTGAAACAGGTCCGCCAGTCCACACTTCTCTGGAAAGGGCTGTTGTGAACTCGGATTTTTTTAACGACTCACCGGACAGTCTTGACATATTAGTGATAAATGGTTTGAATTATCTCCCGGTAAATGTTCAGAAAAGTCATATAGTTGCAGGTCGAATTGCAGGATTTGATACCGCTGTCTACGGTTTGCCGGATAAAATATCTCCTCTCCTTTTTGAATTGCCTGATGTTTCTGTACTTGTTTCTACGACCTGCTTCAGTCGTCCAATACGGGGCCGCTATGCACCGAAGCAAGAATGGACACATGTTTGGCAGCAAATTATTTCTTATTTACTCCCTGATGCCGAACCTATCAGGATAAGTTGGAACTCCTCTGTCCGACCCTATTATAGTAAGGAGGAGGAACTTCCCGCCAATTACCAAAAAAAAAGTGTGAAGCGGGGAACGGAATGGTATCTCAAGGCCGGAATGCTGGTTCATGAATCCTATATCGATAGTGTAATCGGACCCAATCAGGTTGGTTTGATAAAATGGAATGAATCGCTGCCACTTGGTGATGGCCATTATGGTGCCATGGAGGCGATCATGTCTGTGATAGATGAGGATGGAAGCCAGCCGATCGGTACGTCGCAGAGGGGAGATTGTATTAGTGAAACAGCGATGACTTTTGCCTTGGCTGGGGATCTATTGAAAAATAATGCGTGGCGAAAAATATCCACGAACCTGCTGGATTACTACTTTTATAATTCTCCGGCAGGAGAAAATGAATGGGTTGATCCCAACCATGGTGCTTACGGACTAACGCCCTGGGGGATTTCTAATTATGCCTGGTATAAAGCTGAATTATGGTGACGATAACGCCCGGGTTTTGTTGTCAACGATGGTTGCAGCGGCGATAAATAAATCCCGGCAATGGGATGAAACCATAATGAAAATCCTAATTGCCCAATTGCGTACTACCGGCATCAACGGATTCAGAGGCAACCGTATCGATCTGCCGGATTTTACAAAAAACGGCTGGGAATACTATTCTAAGCGTGATATTATTAATATTGCCCCCCATTATGAGGCCTATCTTTGGGCTTGTTACTTGTGGGCTTATGACAAAACGGGTTTTGCACCTTTCCTGGATAAAGCGAAAAAGGCCATCAAGATAACCATGGATAATTATCCGGACGGCTGGAAATGGACCAATGGAATCGCACAGGAAAAGGCACGAATGATACTACCCTTATCCTGGCTGGTAAGGGTAGAGGATATCCCGGAAAATAAAGCAATGCTGCTTACAATAATTAAAGATCTTTTAAAATTGCAGGACGATTGTGGTGCCATACGTGAAGAACTAGGTGATTTAAAGATGGGAAGATATCCCCCTCCCCAAACTAATGAGGCATATGGCACGAATGAAGCATCTTTGATCGGAAAAAATGGGGATTTAGTCAGCGATCTTCTTTACACAACAAATTTTGCCTTTCTGGGTCTTCACGAAGCGGCCTATGCAACCGGAGATCCCAAGATTGAGGAAGCTGTAGACAAGTTGGCAGAATTTTTATGCCGTATTCAAGTTTATTCTGAAGCGCATAAACAATTACATGGGGGTTGGTTTCGCGCTTTTGATTTTGGCCGATATGAGCACTGGGGCTGCAACGCCGATCATGGTTGGGGTGCCTGGTGCATCGAAAGCGGTTGGACTCAAGGGTGGATTACGTCAATCCTGGCCTTGCGGGAGATGAATACTTCCATCTGGGATTTGACCAAAGAGGTTGCTGTTAACGACCATTTCGAAGCATTGAAAAAGCAAATGTTACCGGAATAGTATCCGATATACATTTCAATAATCACATCATTATGCAATAAATCATTTTACTATTGCTTTTCCCACGATTACAAACTAACCGCAAAGACGCAAGGGATGCGCAAAGAGCGCAATGAATTATAAAAAACATATTCCGATTAAGGTGTCGATATCCATTCGGCACAAGAGATTAAATAATTCATGATTCAAAAAGGTATAAAAATCCTTGCGTACTTTGCGTCTCCTTAGCGTCCTTGCGGTTAAAGTAAAGGGTAATCTAAACCTATTTGGATAGAAGGATTCTGTGGCTGAATTGTCTGTTCCCGCTATTCATCCTCACAATATATATACCGGAGGCAACCACCTTACCGGAATTGCCACGACCATCCCAGCGAACATTATGAATCCCGGCGTTATAGGTGTTCTCACTCAGATTGCGAACGAGTTTACCATTAATATCAAAAATCATTAATTTTACATCATTCTGCTGAGGCAGTGAAAATTTAATTATCGTCTCATGGTTGAAGGGATTTGGATGATTACCGAGTAAGGCTATTTTTTCTGGAATCAAATTTCTGCCCAGATCTGAAATGTCGGTAACCCCAAGAGCAACTGAAACACTATCCCAATCTTTATCTGGCTCCTTATAGCCTGCATTTATTCGATAATTTCCAGCTGAAGGTGCAGTTAAAATAAAGGGATTACTTGAAGTGTTTTGAATCACATCTACTACAGTTCCGCCCCCATCGACCAATTCACCTCCGACCTTCTTACCCGGAGACACACCTGACACAGTAACCTCTACCTGCAGGTTAGATTGTGTTATTGCCGAAACAATACCTGCCTTAAAACTATGACAATTGCCGCCGGCACATCCTGCTGTACTTCCATTAAAAGAAGGTTCAGAAAATAGAACCGAGAAAACAGCCAGATTAAGTATAAGTATAGCAAACAAAATATATTTTTTCATTTTTATCTCTCCCCTGATATAAATATTCAATTAGCCCCAAGGTATTACATATTTCTAATTAAATGCAAATAAATATATACAAAATTAAACAAAATTGTCTTATCAATCAGTGATCAAGCTCACACGACAAATTTTGCATCTGTGGAATTTGATGAAATCTGCCTTTTAGTAAAATTAGTGCACAACATAGGTTATGGAACATACGGCTTCAACGTCGGCAAGAATCTCATCTGAGTTAACCCCTATGCTAAAACCATCATAGAAAGGATGTTCTTCAGGATATTCACCTTCCCATCGAAATGTGGTTGGTAACTGACAATCACCTGCTGCTTCTGTGTAGGATTCACCAAAAAGTCCGGCACATAAATTCGCTGTTTCACTTGAAGAAACCAGGCATAACTCTACAGAGGTGATTGTAAAGGGTTGTGTCTCAAAATCCGGTAAATTGAAATCCTTATCAGTCCAGCAAACCTCTTTTACATTACAGCCCTCGCAAACTGCTTTGCAAACCCTGACTTGCTTACCTGTGGGCAATGGTTTGAGCATATTGCCTTCCTCATTCTTCACAGCAAGTGGACCATCTTGCAAAGATTCACAAGAAGAAAATATCAACACCATACTAAAAATAAAAGCTGTAAAAATTACTACTCTCATATTACACCTCCTGATAATGTTTAGTGGTATTTTGATGTGGGATTATTTGATAATAAAGAGACTATATTGGTGGAAAATCTCTCAAAAGAGATGAAAATTGATATAGAATTTCACATTTGACGATGCTAAGTACTCATTCACATTCAAATATTATCTATATTTCTCTGTAATTGATTAACTTTATGATGATTCTGTTTAGTGATTATTATTTAATTCTGATAGGTACTCAAATAGCTGTGAAACGAATACATTTGATTTAGGATTTTACTATGAAATTAATTATCAAAGAATTGGCAATCTCAGTTATTTATTGGACCTTTGTGGTTATGGTTGGGGTCACAGTTCGATTTGTGGGTCTTGAGTTTATCCTGGAAGGTCCCATAACAGTCCCATTATCAAAATTTTATTATACCTCCATTCCTGGTGGGGTGCTGGGAGGATTTCTTTGGGGTTTGATAGAAATTGTAGATGAAAGATTCATTGTCAGAAAACGAAAATCATTCGGATATGTCGTCTTTTCAAAAACAATGATCTATATAATAATATTTTTAATTATTACTCTTTTCGCGGCCTGGATAGGTAGCGGTTCATTGGATTTTGCATTCAAATATTTATTCTCTGCTATCTCATTAGGAAATTTTGTGACCTTCTCAATTGCCAGTTTCTTATTTCATTTTTTTAAGCAGATGAATAAGAAATTTGGCCCAGGAGTGCTGTTGGAATACTTAACGGGCAAATATTTTAATCCTAAGGAAGAAGAAAGAATATTTATGTTCCTGGATCTAAAATCATCCACATCAATTGCAGAAAAATTAGATCATGTTTTGTATAGTAAACTCATTCAGGACTGTTTTGCTGAATTAACGGAGCCCGTTATTACAAATAAAGGTCAGATATATCAATACGTAGGCGATGAAGCCGTTATATCCTGGCAAAAGGAGGATGGCCTTTCGAACGAGAATTGTCTACATATGTTTTATGATTTTATGGATAAACTCGAAAGTAAAAAGGAATATTTTCTAGATAGATATAATGTTTTTCCGGAGTTTAAAGCTGGGATGGCGCTTGGTTTGTAACGGTAGCAGAAGTTGGTGAATTGAAAACAGAGATCGCTTTTCATGGGGATGTACTCAATACCGCAGCACGTATCCAGGGATTTTGCAATAAATTTGATAAACAACTTCTACTTTCAGCAACACTCGCTAAAGAATTTGTGGAAACCAGGCAATTTGATATTCGGTCTCTTGGCGAGGTAGAACTGAGAGGTAAAGAAGGTTTGGTTGAAATTTTTAGCTGTAGACAGAATTCATAAATATTAAAAAAAATAACAGATTTTAATCTAAAAAGAATAAATCCTTTAAGTTTAAATCTTTAAAGACTATCTGATTTTGAAATGGAAACAGAATAAAATCAATTTTGATGGGTATCAATTCCATGATGTATTATTATGAGATTTTTTAAAGTATTAATAAATCTGGGAGGGATTGTAATGAAAATATCTATTTCTATTTTACTGTTAATGTTTTTTTTCTCGTGTTCGGAGAATAATTTCGACAAAAAATTCTTATTATTTGAACTTCGATTGGCGCAATCTGAACATGTATCCCCCTGTCAATGAAATGGTTTTGTATAAAACAGATCAGAAGTTCTTTGTATCTGATTCTATTTTCCTGAATAATAATGACATAAAATCGGCAGAGGTAATCGATTGGCAGACACATCCTCAAGTGAAGATCATGCTCAATAATGAGGGACGTATAAAATTTGCGGAATTTACTGATAAACATATTGGAAAAAATGCTGCAATCCTGGTTGGTCATCAATTAGTGAGTGCACCAAGAATAAATGCGCCTATTAATGAAGGAATCTTATTGATCGTGGGACACTTCAATCATGGGGAAGCAATAAGTATTTCTGAGGGGATAGTGCTTGGGTATTAGACATTCATTTGTCATTTGGATTTGGATATTTGACATTCATTTAATATGGTGTCTATCTTATCTATTCATTTCTAATACCACCAAATTCCTTTATATTTTCATGAAAAGCACCTACATTTAGAGGTATATGACCGATCTATTTGTTTCTCCAATATTATCTGTAAAATTTATGAGAATGATAGTCTCCTATGAGGTGCCATTATGTATAGAAAAATTGAGGATTTTGTAAATGATTGGCAGGAAGAGGCAAAATATACGCTAAATCTGTTTTCAAAAATTAGTGATGATAAAATTTCAGTTCGTGTGGCAGAAAATATCAGAAGTCTGGGACGCCTGGCCTGGCATATTACACAAACTTTAACGGAAATGCCGCACAAGGCCGGTATAATAGAAAAAGACCATCTTGAGGATAAGGATATGCCAGCTACATTTGCTGAAATTATTGCTACCTATCAAGACCATAATGATGCGTTGATCGAATTACTAAGAAAAAAATGGCAGGATGCTGATCTAACCAAAAGTATGGAAATGTATGGACAACAATGGGAGAAGAGAAAAATTTTATCCGCCTTGGTTCATCACCAAATACATCACCGAGCACAGATGACCATCATCATGAGATTGCAGGATATTGAAGTTCCTGGGATCTATGGGCCCTCGAAAGAAGAATGGACAAAATTTGGCATGAAACCCCAGGAATAATCGGGTAATTATTCAAAAAAGAATGCCGTGTGATCGTCTATTTTTCAATGCAAGAACATTTAAAAGGATATAATGAAGACATATAAATGGAATGCTAAGGACTATGAGAGTCATTCTCAGTCTCAACAAAAATGGGCGAAGGAGTTAATACAAAAATTACGTCTGAAAGGATCAGAAAATGTACTTGATATTGGCTGTGGCGATGGAAAAGTAACTGCAGAAATCGCTACGCTGGTAACTAATGGATCTGCTCTTGGTATTGATAATTCAGAATCAATGATAGAATTGGCGAAGAAGAAATTTTCGGGATCAGATTATTCTAACCTCTCATATCAGGTTAAAGATGTAAGATCTATGTCATATGATGAACGCTTTGATGTAGTGTTTTCGAATGCAGCGTTACATTGGGTTAAAAACCACAAACCGGTATTAGAAAAAATCTTTAAAGGTTTAAAAAACGGAGGCCAGATACTCCTGCAAATGGGAGGGGAAGGCAATGCCCAAGAAATTCTTACAGTCTTGAGCAAACTTATTTCTTCAAAAGAATGGCAGCCCTTTTTTCAAAATTTTGACTTTCCTTATGAATTTTATGGGATACAGGAATACAGAAAGTTATTATCAGAAACTGGATTCAAAATCAACCGGGTTGACCTTGTCCCCAAAGATATGATACATGACCAACAATCAGATTTGGAAGGTTGGATTCGTACAACTTGGTTGCCCTATATCGAAAGAGTGCCAAACGACAAAAAAGATCATTTTATAAAGACAATTTGTTCGAAGTATATTGAAGAAGATACCACGGACAGGGAAGGAAGAATTCATGTGGCCATGGTAAGATTAGAGGTCGAGGCTGAGAGAATCTGATGGTAAATATAAATTACTTTTTAAATATTGAAGTTTTGAAAAATGGGGATATTAAAATATTTATTAATGAAGGGTAGTTATAGATATGGGGAATACCTATGAATAAAATTATGTATCTTTTATTATCTACACTGATACTTATCGTTTACTCAAGTCTGTCAATAGCTCAGAATGTGCTAGCTAAACTATCTGAGAACCTAGAAATAAGGAAAATTTCAGAAAACATCTTCATTCATATTTCATACTATGATCTGGAAGATTATAAACATGTTCCAGCGAATGGTTTGATAATCAGAGAAAATGATAAAGCCTATATCATTGATACGCCCTGGACCAACAATGAAACCAGAATGCTAATTGCCTGGCTTGAGGATAGTCTTAAAGTTAAGGTAGAAGGCGTAATCGCTACCCACTGGCATATGGATTGTATGGGGGGATTGGATGAAGTAAAAAGGCAACAGATCCCTACGTTCGCTCATAATAAAACCATAGAAATTGCTAAATCAAAAAGCCGGCCGATACCCGATACCGGATTCCAGGACTCATTGAGAATCCACTTAGATGGACGGGAGATAATCTGTAGATATTTTGGAGCAGGTCATACGGTCGATAACATCTTTGTCTGGATCCCTAAAGAAAAAATCTTATTTGCTGGTTGTCCTGTAAAAGCCTTGAACTGGAAAAGTCTGGGCTTTATCGGTGATGCGGATTTAGAGGCCTGGCCAAAAACCCTGAAGAAAGTATTGGAAACTTATCCGGATTGCCAGACCGTTATACCCGGTCATGGAGATATAGGGGGTACGAATTTAATTGATCATATGTTAGATCTTCTCGAAGAGCATCAATCGAAGAATAATAATTAGAACGGGTCAACTGTATTTTTCAAAATTATATAGTATTGAAACTACTGATTCCTCAAAAGCCCCCTTTTAACCCCACAAATTTAAATTTAATATCATTTTTTTCATTATCTTATAAGTGATTCAATCTAACCCACCGTCTAATTCAATGGAGGTTTCAATGCAAATTATGTATAGAAGGATAAAAACATGCCTTAACCTTAGGATAGCTCTTTCAGTCGTTATTTTTTTTATTGCATCCGCAACCTTGAGTAGCGCGTCAGAAACCCTGGACATTAACCAATTATGGGAGGTTAATGTTGATATGGTGATGGAGGGGGCAGCAATGGTTGCTGATCTGGATGGTGATGGTGATGATGAGATTTTGACCGCAGCTTACGAGCATATCATAGTGGTTGACGGTACCGGTGAGGAACTCTGGCGCTTTGATACCCGCGGTCGCTATTCGACTTGTCCGGCCATTCTCGAGCGAGAAAATCAGATCCCACTTATCTATGCCGGAGATAATAAAGGATTGTTCACTTGTTTGGATGGAAAGGGAGAAGTTATTTGGCAGGTAGAAACCTCGCCGATCTTCGGCGCCGCACCGGCTTTGGCAGATTTGGATAACGATGGTAAGATTGATGTTATTCAGGGTGATAAGAAAGGTGTTGTATCCGTTTACGATGCCCTGACAGGTGAACTTAAATGGCAACAACAGATTGATGGCGAATGCTCCTCTCCGGCAATAGGGGATTTAGGTAAAGATGGCTTACTGGAAATAATTATTGCGACAACTGCCGGTAAGGTATTTGCTCTTTCATCAACAGGAAAAACGCTATGGCAGTTTGATGTTGGCAGCCCCTCACTGGACTGGTCGACATGCTCTCCGGTGTTGTTTCAAAATTCCATTGGACAGGTGTGCATCGCTGCGGGATCGCAATCCGGAGAATTTTTTTGTCTCGATAACATGGGAACAATTCAATGGAAACGATCGACAAATGGGGCGATCGCGTCAACTATTTCAGTTGGTGATCCTGATGGTGATGGTCGTGCTGATTTATTTGTTGTGACACAATTGGGTGCGCTCTATCGATATGATGAAGGTGGGACTGTCCTATGGGATATCGATACACAGGGACGTAGTTTGGCCTCCGGTGCCCTTATCGATGTGGATGGAAATGGTGTGCTGGAATATGCCCTCAGTACGCAGCGTGGTAATCTACTGATTTTTAATATTGCCGGAGAAGTTGTGTTTAGCCATCAGTTTGCCAGCCGTACAATCAATGTAACGCCTGCCTTTGGAGACATTGTTAAAGAGCGGCCCGGGTTGGAGATGGCACTTACGGGTGGTGAGGGCGGCCTGATTTACTGTTTAGGTATTCCAGCTCCTGAGACGACAATAGCCCAGTGGTATACCTATCGTGGCGATAATCATCTGGCAGCCGCCTGGTTTGGACTTGCCGGTTCAGATAAAATTCAAATGGTTCCGGAAAATTTAAATTGGGATCAAATTCTTACGGGGACTGAAATTTCGTTTCGTGTAGAAAATCCAGGCTTGAATAAAAATATTTTAAAAGCAGAGGCAAGTTGTATCCGTCCGGACGGTTCTCGTCAATCGGCTGTGGGTAAAATTATTGGGCAACACGGACTGCTGAAATTACCGGTTATGATTTCTGCACCTGGAATTTATCATTTTAACTGGACCCTGAAAGATCCGAGCGGGAATGCTTTAGTTGCCGGTTCGCGCCAATTAACACTGCAACCGTTTGTAAATGATCAGGCATTAGCAAAACGAGCTGTACTGGCTTTGGGAAAAAAAGTTGAAATACTCAAAACTGATCTTTCCGAAAAAGGTTTGAAAGCAGCTCTGAATCAAGAATTAAAAGGAATTGCTGAAGAGGCTGCTGCCCTGGCAGACCTGCAATTGGCTGCCCCGGGTGCCTCACCTGAATTTAATGAACAGTTAAAAACCCGAACCTCGAAACTCAATATTCGTTCGCAACGTGCATTATCCTTAGCCCGAATTTCAGATTCAATTATCAATAATGCTCCGAAAACTCAGATAGTGGCATTTGAAGGATTGATCTGGGAAAACCGGGATGTAGACCAGCAACTGCCCTCGGAAATTGCCATTCCGTTAAAAATCCAACGCCGGAGCATAAGCGGAGAACACGAGCCAGTTTCCATCAAATTACTGAATATGACTCTGGAATCAGTCGAAGTCAGTTGCCAGGTGCAGAAAAAATCAGCAGCCCTGAAGGTAACATCTTTTGAAGTGAAACCAGTACCCACGAATCAAAAGACCATTGCCTGGGATCCGATAGTACCGCTTGGTAATAATAAAATAACTATTCCTGCACTGGAAACCCGTGAAATCTGGCTGGATATTGATCTGGCCGATGCAGAAGCCGGTGACTACGATGTACAGGTAATATTTGAAACTGGTAAGTCAAAAACAATCACCAATATAGAACTTGAAGTACTGCCTTTTGAAATGGCCGGATTCGAGGCGATGCGCTTATGTTGCTGGGCCAGTTACAAAGCGAATGCCGTCGTCGACTTGCTGGCGCACGGTAATACGGTCTTTACTCATCCGTTACCATCGGTAAAAATTGAGAACGAAGAACCACTTAAATTGGACATCGATTTTACGGCAACGGATGAGTTTATCAGGCCAATGAAGGGACACGATGTTTACCTGTTAATGCCTGGCATCCCCGATCTGGGTATTCCAATGGAAGAAGCAGCTTATGTACCACGTCTCGCCGCATATCTGAAGCAGGTTATTCAGCATCTTGCGGCACAGGGTATTTCGGAAAATCGGGTTGCCCTCTACCCACATGATGAGCCAGGAGGGCATGGTTGGGATACGGTTAATCACTATATCACTTTTGCCCGCCAGGGTGTAAAAGCACGACCGGGATTGCAATTTTATATTAACGGTGGCGGAGATCTGGCCATGTTTGAAGCGCTCAATGAGATCGCTGAGGTTTGGTGCCCCAGTTATTTTATGCTGGGTGATGAAACACCGGTTATGAAGTTTCTTGAGCAATCTGGGAAAACGCTCTGGACTTATGATTGTGCCTATGCTTATGCGCGCCCAATCGGCGCAAATGTTAAAACAATTAACGTTGTTGCCCAGTACCGTCTTCCGGCCTTGTTTGCCCATCATTTTGGTGCTACGGGCATCGGTTATTGGTGCTACAATGTCGGGCCTTCCATGTGGGAGGCCATTGACCTTGAATATCCCCTGGTTTACACTGACAAAGATGGCATGAACACGTCAAGCCGTCGTTGGGAAGCCGTTCGTGAGAGCATTGAGGATACCCGGATTGTAATTGCATTGCGAGAGAAATTGAACGATGCCGCAGTTAGTGAGGCAGCAAAAAGTCAGATCAGGCATCTCGTTGAAGTGACCCTGCCGGCCGTTGCTGAGCAATCACTTCAGGAAGCAAAGATGGGGGTGGCCCGTTATGTCATTGATGCGTCGAATAATGACCAAACGGTAGAACTCTTACGAGAAGAAATAATGGATTGTGTGGCTTTATTAAATCAATAAGCATTATAAAGCAGACACTCACTGCTTTTTGTAAATGATTATGCGGTGTATTGGATAATATATTAATATCTCCAATCCCGACTTGATGCTTACAGATTATTAGTTAAAATAAAGACAGAGAATGTGCTAACCTTTGTGTCATCCTGAACTTGTTTCAGGATCTAAGTAATTGAGTTTATAAGATTCCGAACCAAGCCTGTCCTGGCGACAGGCCAGGGTTCGGAATGACTAATCAAATTTATAGCAAAATTAATAATGATTATTGTTTTGTGAACACATATTCAACAAAATATAATTGATACATCTCGCCGGGGGATGAGTATTTTATTTTAAGAAATAGAATTTTATTAACCAAACATTCATAAAACCATTTAAGCAGAAGTTACAATTAACGTACTATGCCTAAAAATAACTTAATACTCTGGATAATTCAGTTCTTACTCTTATTCCTATTCTCAAGTGGATATGCTGAAAATAATCGCAATTATGCCCGTCCGGTAATTACTATACCACAGACATCTCAATCGCCCGAGATTGATGGAACTCTGGATGAAAAAATATGGCAAGGTGCAGCGGTCATTGGTGAATTCTACCAATACACGCCTCAAAATGGGGCAGCGCCAACCGAAAAAACAGTTGCTTATTTGGTTTATGATGAAGACAATCTTTACATTGGTCTGCGCTGTTTTGATTCTGAACCGGATAAAATAAGGGCAACATTAACACCTAGAAATCAATGGCAAAGTGATGACAATGCATTCATTTATATTGATACCTATGATAATCAGAGAGAGAATTTTCTTTTTCAAATAAATCCTTTAGGCGTACAAAAAAACTCATTCGATACCATTTGGCATTCAGCTGCAATTATCGATAGTCTTGGTTGGAGCGGTGAAATGGCAATACCGTTCAAATCGTTACGCTTTCCTGCCCGGAAGGAACAGTCATGGGGAATTGTTATTGGCAGGAATATTTATCGCAAAGGCGAAATAATAAACTCAGTTGATTGTAGGTATGATGATGACTTCTACAGTATGTTTGCAAAAGCTCGGGGTATAAGAAATATATCTGACGGGCATATTTTAGAAGTTTTACCTTATGGTGCCATTCGATATTCTCAAGGAAAAACCTATGTCGAGAGAGATGCTGCTTTAGGTTTTGATGCTAAATTTGGATTGGCGCCAAATCTCGTCCTGGATGGATCATTTGCACCTGATTTTTCACAGGTAGAAAGCGATCGTTTTTTTGTTAATTTTAGTCCCTATGAGTATCAACTCGCTGAAAACCGCCCTTTTTTTAATGAAGGTGCATCGCACTTTGCCTTACCTTTCTCACTCTTTTACAGCCGGCGTATTGAAAATCCAAAGATGATGGGCAAACTAACCGGTAAAGAAGGCCCCTGGAGCATTGGCGCTCTAACCGCCTGGGATGCGCCCATTTCAGGCGATGAAAAGATGGTTTATGCACTTCGGTTGCAGAAAGATGTGTTTAAAATTTCAAAAATTGGGATGATGATGAGTGGCTTTGAATCGGGCGGTAATACCTATAATCGCAATTTTTCTATTGATGGACAATTTAGCCAAGGTGCGGAGCATCATTTTCAATTTCAACTTGCGACAACTTTTAATTCAGATATCCCTAAAAATGAAAATTTCCTCCTTTACTTGCATCACAGGATTCAAAAAGTTGAGGGTATAAATTATACTTTTACCTATCTTGATATCGGGCCTAACTATAATCCACAAACGGGGATTGTCGGCCAAACCGGCTATCGTAATCCCCAACTATCTCTGGGGTACAGATGGCATATTCCTGATTTGGGATTGGAATTTGTAAATATATCAACGCATGGGAATTATTCAGAAGCCTATGGCGGATTGAAGGTTGGCCGTAGTTCAGGGGCTAGTTTTTCAATTGGAACAATAAACAAACTAAATGCCAGCTTGAGTATAAGTACCGGTGAAGCGCGTTCGCAGATCATTCATGAGGATCAATTCATTTGGAATGATAACAAATATCCGGTTACTAATTTTAGTATGAGTTTTGGCACGGCGACAGGCTCCCTGATTGACGGTAACATTGGTTATTATAAAAGTCAACGCGCTTTATATGTGGAAAATTTTACAGAACAGCGTGAAGGCATCGACCAGAGTCTGACCCTTGGTTTTACCATAAAACCCACGCCAAATATTTTAATTAGAAATTCAGATAGTTTTTATCAACAGAAAATAAATGGCGAGACAGGGGTTCTTTATGAAACCTGGTTGTTAAATAATTCTATACATTATCAGATAAGTCGAAATATTTTTTCAAGGGTAATTCAACAGCTCGATACCCGATACAAGTCCCAGCAAATAGATTTTCTTATCGGTTATGAATTTTTTGCCGGATCTACCTTCTATATCTCATATAAAGAATTGCGAAATTATCATCGTTATTCATTTGGGAGAGAGAATTATATGGTATTCAGCAAACTGTCTTATTTATTTCGGATATAAAGAATTTCGAGTTCGCTCTTCGCGGATAGAACTGCCGACAGTTCATAATTAAAAAGATTTACCACTCCCATAGGGATGCCTTTGGCAAAAGTTCACCAAGAATGCACAAAGATCACAAAGTTTTTATTAAGAAATATTTCTTTGAGTACTTTGTGCCTTCTTGGTGTGCTTAGTGGTAAAAAATCAGCTAAACAATTAAGCAGATCATTAGAAAATCGACAGCGTCTATATATATAAATTGTAAATGTTTTTTTTAATCTTCCCGAACGCAAAATCAAAATGGATTACTTTGTAAATACTTGATGTCAAAGGAGAATCAACAATGAAACGACAGATTTCCTTATTGTCAAAAATAACGATGCCCCTTTTGGTTATCTCTTTAATCTCCCTGTTCTCTTCATATGTACATGCTTCCGATGGACCAAAATTGGTATATGAATCAAATGTCTTCATTATGGATTGGCTTGTATGTGGTCCTTTTTCAAATGAAATGGGAAGGGGCATTGATACAGATTTTCTGGTTGAACATGGTGGTGAAGCCAATATAATCCCATCCCCTGCTCTCCATCACGCCAGTGCGTCCGTTCCGTCGGGTCAGGTATCATGGCGGAAAATAAAAGCCGATGATGCCGGCAAACTGGATTTTCTCACACAGCTTCAGCCTAATCAAATGAATGTCGCTTATGCATATGCTACGATCAAATGTGAGCGGGAAACCTATGCGTTGTTAAAAACTGGCAGTAATGACCGCCTGAAAGTATGGCTTAACGGCAAACTGGTACATTATTGTTCCCAGCCAAGGGCAGCCGGTCCTGATGATGATTTGACTCCGGTGTCTCTGCAAAAAGGGGAAAACCGGCTGCTTGCAAAAGTGGACCAGATCGGCGGCGGTTGGTGGTTATATGCTCGTATAGAGGACCTCAACTCGATTGGAAACCGTCTTTTTTTTACAGATCCGCTTGTTTCGTCAATTCCAAATGGGACATCGGAAACATCATTAATCGATATTTTTTCAGTACTTGCCCACAATCCGACAAAAAAGCCTATCGGACCGGTGTTTTTTGATGTTTTACCAACAGTGCGAAGAGACAGCAGCCGCACGGTTTGGGATACGATTAAGCCAGGTGAAACGGTATGGTTAATTGCCAAATCTGAAATGAATATATCCGAGGTAAGAAAAGAAATAAATGTTGATTTAAAAATAACGGAGAGTAATGAGAACAAAGTTATTCATGTGAAAGCTGCCCGTCCAAACCTTCCCCAGTATCCTGATCTTAAGGTTTACATTGTGCCGCACTCGCATGCGGATTTATCCTGGCCGGCTACACCGGAAGTCAGCACAAATTTGAATATTCAAGCCATATCGGAATCGATCAATATTCTTAAGGATTTACCCGAGTTTAAATTTTCGGAAGAAGATGTGTTTGTACTTGAGGAGTTTTTGCGTCGTAATCCTGATCGAATCGAAGAGGTCAGAGATTTACTACATAAAAATATTTTAGAATGTGGTGGATTCTACTTTGGTCCAAGCGAGTTATTATTAGGCGGAGAAGGTCTGGTCAGAAATATATATTTTGGTAAACTGTGGCTTTTAAATACGTTTGGTATTAATACAGAAATGGCCTGGAATGTTGATGAACCAGGACATACGTTACAAATGCCGCAGATATTATCTAAAGCAGGCATAAAAAATTTCATAATTTGGAAAGTGCTCTTGAGGCCTGAAAATAATCTTAATGTCACCGGGTATGTTGGTCCGCATATTTTCCGTTGGCAGTCCCCTGATGGTTCTGATGTACTAGTAACCAGTTGTCCCGGGAATTACAGCGCCGGTCAAATCCTGCGCACCGATGCTTTCCTGACCGCCGCCAATAAATTCAAAGATTTTGTGCAATGGGAAATACAACATAATAACGAATGGGATCTGCCACCTGTCATCATGATGGCTGATGGCGCTGACTGCTCTATTCCTGATCCCCGTGTAGGACAGAATGCAAAACTCTGGAACAAGGTGTTCGGCTATCCCAAAGTAAAAATCGCATCTGTAGATGAATATTTTAAAGCGGTTGAAAACGCGGTAAGCCAGGGCAAGGGAAAAATTCAAACGATGACCGGGGAATTACCCTGCTGGTGGGCCGGGACCCAATCCGTAGAAAACGACGCCTTTATGCTGACCAGACACGCTGAAGCATTCGTAACTGCTGCCGAGAAATTTTCTGCGGTAAATGATCTATTGGTCTCCAGCTATGACTATCCGAAAATGGGGATTGATAATGTTTGGAAGGGCAAGTTATGGGTTCATGAACATAATTGGGGCGGCACCGATGGGGATATCAGCGATGCCGTAAAACTTGCCAGGGCGCGGGAAACGTTTCGCCTGGCTGATGATTTAAGATCAAACACATTAACCACCCTGGCTTCCCGTATCCACTGTAAAGATTTAGGAATTCCTTTGGTTGTTTTTAATAGTTTGGCCTGGCAAAGATCAGATATTGTCGATTATGTGACCTCTGTGCAAGAAAAGGGGATTTCCGAACTGCATTTGCTTGACGGATCAGGTAAAGATATTCCTGCACAAATTAAGGTTCTGGATACGTACCCCGATGGTAGCATTTCCCGGGCACAAGTACTTTTTGAAGGGGATCTTCCTTCGCTTGGTTACGCTACCTATTATCTTGCCCCCGGGCCAAACCGGACTAAAACACAATTAACGGCTGATCAATCAACTTTGGAAAACCACTTTTTCAGAATTAGCATTGATGCCCAATCCGGAGGCATCTCCAGCATTTTCGACAAATTGAATAACCTTGAAATATTAAATACCACCAAATACCAGGGAAATGAATTAATTGCCCTCGAGAATCTGGGCGTCGATGAAGGTGAAGAATTTACCGACAACTGGTGGCGTATGGGAGAGAAACCGGCTTCCGTAAAGTTAATAGAATCCGGTCCCATCAGAGCAACAATTCAGATAAAAGGGTCAATCTTACATTCTGAAAGAATACAAGAAATTTCCCTCTATGCGTCATTATCGAGGATAGATCTCAAGACGACTTTGAATTGGAACGGACAAAAGAAAATTCAGGTCAATGCTGTTTTTCCATTTGAATTAAAAAATTCCCGCCTCACTTATGAGGTTCCATTTGGAGCCGTGGAATATGGAAAGGAAAGTCCGGCAGCTGAAAGCAAGCCACCCCACCGTCCGGGCAACAAACAATTGGATCGATCTTTCTAATGATAAAATGGGGATAACCCTGGCGACTGAGGTGACACCTTTTGATGTTAAAGACAGGCGAGATCCCCGCTTCCATGATGCGCGAACCATAAAAGGGGAAATGGAAGAGAGTACGTTTGCCATGTCTTTCAGTGGAGAATATAATCTCTTTAAACGTATCGCCCTTGAAGATCCGTTGCTTTTAAAAACCGATTTTGTTATTCAACCAATTCTTCTGCGCAGTGTTTTCAGTTGTGGCGATCCGGAACTCTATTTCACTCAGGAGGGTGAACACATGTATCGATTTGCCATCGGTACGCATCAAGGGACATTGGTGTCAGGCGAAGCCACACGGTTTGGTTGGGAACACAATACACCACTCATGGTTTTGCCAGGGCAATCAACAAGTGGCGACCTACCTGACTCTCATTCCTTTCTAAAAGTTTCAGCCCCAAATGTTATGGTCTCAATACTGAAAAAAGCGGAGGATGGTAAAGGAATGATACTGCGCTGTTATGAAACGAATGGAAAAGATACAGATGTATCCATAAAATTATTCAAACCCATAAAATCAGCAGAGCATACCAACATCATTGAGCAAGAGGGGAAAAAAGTTGAATTGGAGAATGGTAAATTGAAATTTCGTATTGGTCATAATGCTATTGAGACTTTTAAACTGATGTTTGAATGAAATGTCATAAAGATACCCATGGTATTTAATAAATTGTGTTGATTTGACCATGTGTTTACACTTTTTGACAAAACTTGAAGAATATTAAAGTTCGTTTTATGTTCAGTGAACACAAGGATCGTGTCATGCTGAAAGCATCTTCCTCCATTTTAGTAGGGCATTATATGGAGGAAGATCCTTCTCCCGAGACGCGATCCCGTTTCGGGACAAGAGGACAGCAAACACATTCAAATCATGTAATAACACCTCGTCAGGATATCACAATTTATAAATATGTGTAAACATGTAGTCAAGACAGTGCAATTATATATTTAAATCTTAACCAGGCTCTTAAGAAATTCTAAAAAGGACTCCATAATGTTCAAAGTATTCTCACTATTAAATAGGGCAATATTTGTGGTTTTATCCGGCTTGATTATTCTCGGATGTGGCAGTTTGCCTGATCAGCCAACCCCGGATATTAAAACGATCCAATCTGGCTTTGTCACTCCCCATGAGAGTAATAACCTATGGTGTTATTGGTATTGGATCAATGATGATATTTCAAAAGAGGGAATTACCAAAGACCTGGAAGCAATGAAACAGGCCGGTATTGGGGCCGCTTTTATTGGCAATATCAATCCGCCTCAAAAGTAGATGGACCGGTTCCTCTACTCAGCGAAAAGTGGTGGGATTGCATGGTGCACGCTGTCAACGAAGGTAAGAGAATCGGCGTAGATATTGGATCATTTAACTGTCCCGGGTGGAGTCAATCGGGAGGGCCATGGGTAAAGCCTGAAATGGCAATGCGTTACCTCACCTATTCAGAAACGCCGATAAAGGGTGCCGGGAAAATAAGTGTACAATTGCCTCAACCGAATAAAGAATTTATGGATACGCATGTCCTGGCCTTTCCGGCATTGAAAATAGAGAAAAAGAAATTGACCCAATTCAATTCTGAAATTTTGGTAAACCCTCATAAAGATGGGGCGAAAAATATGCTGGATGGGGACACGACGACGGTTTTCCTGTTTGATGTTGATACAAGAGGGTATACCATTGATATTAAATCCAAAAGTAAAATAAACGCAAAAAGCCTTGTACTAAAGCCAGCAAAAATAGGATTTGATGTAGAATGCGAATTATTGGCTTTTATGGAGGGGAGGTATGTATCGGTTAAATCCTTTGCGATTAACAGACGTAATACGGGAGTCAATGTAGGTGCTGAAATATTTGCACCGATTGCCATATCCATATCCGATACACCATCCAAACTGTTTCGATTGATAATAAGAAATCCATCTGAAACGGTATAAAACAAGTGGGATTTTCTGAAGTCGTTATTTCTGAATCGAAAATTTTAGAACATTATGTTGAAAAACATTTGGGGAAAATGCATCCCACACCTTTCCCGGCCTGGGATAGCTATATCTGGGAAGCCCAGGATGAGTTTGCTGATAAAAGCCTGAAGGTGGCAGGTGATGATGTGCGCGACATTTCCGAATATATGGATGGCTCCGGTTTGCTTACCTGGCAAGTTCCTGAAGGAGAGTGGACGGTCCTGCGTTTTGGTATGACGCCTACCGGTACAAAAAATTCACCGGCTGCACCACAGGGAAAAGGTTATGAAATTGACAAAGCCAATCGCGAATTGATACGATTTCATTTCCAACACTATATCGGAGAATTCCTAAAACGGATTCCTGAGGAAAGCAAAAGTGCATTTAAATATGTCATTGCAGATAGTTATGAGATGGGTTCTCAAAACTGGACAGATGGTTTTGAACAAAAATTTGAACAAAAATTTGGCTATAATCCTGTAAAATACCTTCCTGTGTTTTCGGGTAGAATTGTCGGAAGTGTGGAAGAATCAGAGCGATTTCTTTGGGACTTGCGCCGATGGGTGGCAGATGCGGTTGCTGTAGAATATGTGGGCGGTTTGCGGGAAATCAGCAATGAACATAATTTAAAACTTTGGCTTGAAAATTATGGCCATTGGGGATTCCCGTCCGAATTTTTGATGTATGGTGGTCAGTCCGATCTGGTCGGCGGTGAGTTTTGGAACGAAGGTTCATTAGGCAATATCGAATGCAAGGCAGCCTCTTCAGCCGCACATATTTATGGAAAACCGATCACTTCCGCCGAGGCCTTTACCGCAAGCGGCAATACCTTTGGCCGACATCCGGCCATGTTAAAAAAACGAGGGGACTGGAGTTTTACAGAAGGCATTAACCATCTGGTATTGCATGTGAATATTCATCAGCCCGATGATAAGAGAAAACCGGGGGTCAATGCCTGGTTCAGTACTGAATTTAACCGACACAACACCTGGTTTAATGCGGCTAAATCCTATTTTGATTACCTGAGGCGCTGTCAGCACATGTTGCAGCAAGGGAACTATGTCGCTGATGTCTGCTATTTCATCGGAGAAAATGCACCAATCATGACAGGGGGCAGGGATCCTGAATTACCTCAGGGATATTCTTATGACTATATCAATGCAGAAGTGATTCTCAATCGACTTAGTATCAAAGATGGTAAATTTGTGTTACCAGATGGTACAAGTTATCGCGTCATGGTTCTCCCATCGTTGAAAACCATGCGTCCCGAGGTACTCCAAAAAATTGAAGAGCTGGTCAAACAAGGTGGCATCATCTTAGGTCCCAAACCTGAAAAATCACCCAGTCTGCAAAATTATCCCGAATGTGACAGAAAAGTAAAACTGTTGGCTGAAATGATGTGGGCGGGACCTGTGAAAAATGGCAAGCAGTTGCACAGTACGGTGAAGGTCTCGTCGCAGAAGGATTTGGATTGTCAGAACTTTTTGATCAGATATCATTAACCAAAGATCTTGAGATTGGTGATGGCCAGCATGTGTTATGGACCCATCGCAGTATGCCGGGATTGCATATTTATTTTTTGACCAACCAGAGTGATGGCGAAGTCAATATTGCTCCCAAATTTAGAGTTCAGGGGATGGTACCGCAATTGTGGGATGCTATTGATGGTTCAATTCGTGATTTACCTGTTTATAGTGAAAAAGACGGGTGTCACTATGGTGCCCTTGAAACTAGAGGCCCTGCAGAGCCAGTTTATCGTTTTTAAGCAAGGCCGCCGGCCTCCGGTTGCAGGAGGTGTGGAAGCTAATTTCCACAACCCCAAACAATCGCAACGCTATCTGGCCCCTGGCATGTGACATTTGATGTTTCTCAACGAGGTCCGGTTAAACCTGTTGAAATGAAAGAATTATACGACTGGACCATTTCTTCAAACGATAGTATCAAGTATTATTCCGGAACAACTGTTTATAAAAATCATTTTGAATTGCCTGAATTGCCAGCCCGATCGGTTTTCCTGAACCTGGGAAAAGTTTCTGCTCTGGCAACTGTAAAGGTCAATGGCAAGGAGGTAGGTGGTGTCTGGATAGCTCCTTTTAAGATTAATGTTAGTGATATGGTAAAAGTAGGGAAAAACAGTGTTGAAATCTCTGTGGTAAATAGCTGGGCCAACCGCCTTATCGGTGATAGCCGTCTTCCGGAAAAAGAAAGACAGACCTGGTGTGTCATTAATCCCTTTAAACCGGATAGCAAACTTCATTCTGCAGGTCTCCTGGGCCCTGTAACCGTAAAGACAGTCAATTAATATAATACATCGATCGGATGAACTTTATTAATTAAAGGAAATATTTTGAAACGAATATTATATGTATACAGTTTTGTTGCTGCACTTGGTGGCTTATTGTTTGGATTTGACATGGCTGTTATCTCTGGCACCATTCCATTTATTACGGAATATTTTCAGCTGAGTGATACCTTGCTTGGCTATGCGGTGAGTTCAGCGCTGATCGGATGTGTGGTAGGCGCCCTCTTTGTAGGAAAACCAGGAGATGCCTTTGGCCGGCGAAACATGCTGAAAGTAATGGCCGCTTTATTCTTTATCTCAGCAGTCGGAACCGGAATGGCAAATACGTTGACTGTTTTTGTTGCTTTTAGATTTATTGGTGGAATCGCCGTTGGTGGTGCTTCGGTTCTGTCTCCCATGTATATCTCAGAGATTTCACCGGCAAAAATCAGGGGACGCATGGTAGCCACGACTCAATTGGCTATCGTTATTGGTGCTTTGGCAGCATTCTTTTCAAATTATCTGCTCGTTGGATTGGGTGAAAGCAACTGGCGTTGGATGTTTCTGGCTGAAGGAATTCCGGCGCTGGCCTTTTTTGTGTTATTGTTTTTTGTTAGTGCAAGCCCTCGCTGGCTGGTTAAGATGGAACGATTTAATGAGGCAAAATCAGTAATTCAATCGGTAAATCATGGTGCTGATGTAGAGCAGGTTATTAGCGAAATTAAAGAATCTATCAATAAAGAGGTTTTTTCCAGGACTGTGGTTTTTTTTAAAAAGCCTTATCTCCGCCTGGTCTTAATCGGAATTGCTGTCGGCTATGTTTAACCAATTCACCGGAATCAATGTCGTATTTTATTATACACCGACTATTTTTAAATCTGCCGGTTTTGGAAATGAATCGGCTCTTATGCAAACGGTGATGATAGGTGCCACGAATTTAGTCTTTACAATAATTGCCATGTCGGTTATTGATAAACTGGGTCGAAAGTTTTTGTTGATAATGGGCGCCATCGGGATGCCTGTTTTCTTAGGCCTTTTTGCTCTAACCTTTTTAAAGCAGGATTTTGAAGGATATCTGGTATTAATATACCTGATTGGATTTGTAGCCTTTTTCGCCTCTTCCCAGGGTGTTGTGATTTGGGTGATTCTGGCAGAAATGTTTCCCAATAATATCCGTGCCAGAGCTTCGGCAATTGGCTCTTTTTCACATTGGTTTTTTAACGCAGTAACGGCTTTCCTCTTCCCGATAGCCATTGGTGCGTTCGGTATCGGATACATATTTATATTCTATACAATTGCTACGATTTTCAGTCTGATTTTCTTTATTAAATTCCTGGTGGAGACAAAAGGAAAAACGTTGGAAGAACTGGAGAAAGTTGTTTTAAAGTAGGGTGAAAGGAACTGAAATAATGCTCTCTAAAATTTTTATGTTAAGTATAGCTTTTTACTTGCTGTTTAACGAAACCAATTGGGCAACCTCGGTTGATATCTCTATCCAGGGTGAATTATCTTCCCCTCCTCAGTTTGCACTTAAATATCTTCAGACAGCTCTGACTGAAAAAGGGATTGATTATCTTATTGATAATGGAAAAGAGAAAGCAGAATCATCCTCATTTATCATTGTAATCAGTTCATCACAGGGTGAGAATAAACAAAATTGGGAAAAGCCGGAATCATTTAAGATTATAGCAGAGGAAAACAAGATATCCGTCAACGGATCGGATCCTGTGGGACTCATGTACGGTATCTACGAGTTAGCTGAACAGATTGACATGAAATCAGGTAAAGGGATGGTGATATTAAATACCATCCAAGCCAAAAGTGCTGAACCAGCCCTGGAGATTCGTGCTGATAATATTTTTTTGAAGCTTGAAGATGATGACACCATTTCACCCTGGTTTTATGAAGAGGAATTCTGGAAGGGCTATTTTACTACTCTATCGCGAAATCGGTTCAATGTTTGCGATATCCATGCCATGTATCAACTCATAAACACTTCTTTCCCCGACCTTTTCCCATATTTTCTTAAGAACCCGGCAATCCCGGAAGCATCGTTGGAAAGCCAGGATCAAGAAAAAAATCTGGCCATGCTAAACCGGATCATTGAGCTGGCTGAAGAGCGTGGTGTGCATATTTCATTGATGGACTATGCCCTGGATTTCCCCGGTATTAGCCATGGTGACGAGGATAAAATGATTGCACAAACCAGTTGGGCGGTCTCGGAAATTCTAAAAAGATGTCCAAAACTGTGGATGTTTGGGTTTCGGATTGGTGAATCAGGAAAAAGTGAAGACTTTTATAAGCGTTCTTTTCTCGCTGGTATTGCAGAATCCGGCAAGGAGAATGTTCGTCTTTATACCCGTAGCTGGTTGGCTCAGTTCAAAGATTTAGCCAAGATTGGAATGAAATATCCTGAAAATTTTTATATCGAAATTAAATACAATGGTGAACACCTGGGGGCGCCATACAATGCCATACAAGGTCGCTGGGGATCATATTCTTATGAAAAATATCTGAATTATCCCCGCTACTGGAAAGTTATCTGGCAGATTCGAACAAATGGTACGCATCGCATCTTTCCCTGGTGCGATACAGAATTTATAAAACGTTGCGTTCAATCCAGTACATTTGGTAATGCGGTGGGTTTTACCTTAGAACCGATCACGGCCTATTATACTCAGGATCCTTCACAGGTATTTAAAAATTCTGAACAAGTGGATTTTATTGATTACATGTTCGAGCGGTACTGGGCCTGGTACCTCGTCTGGGGTCGTATGGCTTACGATTCAGAAACACCGGAACGTGTTTTTATTCATAAATTTAAAAAACGATTTGGTGAGGAAGCAGGGGAACAGATTTACGGGCTCACTAATACGTTTAGCCAGATTCTTCCTCTCATTTACCAGCATCATTGTATTGGACCGGACCATCGCAATATGGCACCTGAATTCGAAACCGGAAATAATACAGATTATAAACCAAAGCAGCCGCAAATCAAGAATATTGATTCTTTTATAAATTCAGGCGTATTGGATACGCAAACGCATCTTTCCTGTGCTGATTATGTTGACGCCTATATGGATCATACCGTAAATGGAAAAGTGACACCGCTAGAGGCGGCGGACAGACTTGATGCACTAGCGCAGCAATGCCAGGATTATTTAAATAAGACAGACGTATCCAAGAGTAAAAATGAGTGGAACATATTGGTTAATGATGTAGAGGCATTAAGCAATCTTGCTCAATATTATGCTGAAAAAGACCGGGCAGCCTGTGCGTTGCAATTTTATTATCATTTGGGCGATCCATCGCAAGTGACAAAAGCGAGGATGCATCAGGAGAGGGCTATTTCTTACTGGAAGGTGCTGGCAAAAGTAACAGAAGGTCAGTATAAGCCTTTAAGTGATCCTTTAAGAATGGGCAAAAATTTTACCTGGGGTAGGGTGCTCCCGGATCTGGTGGCAGATCTTGAACGAATCGCTGAAATTGAGAATAAAATCCAAAGATCAGATTCATCCCGAATAAGTCATATCCCGGTTTTTTTCGCATTGGCCCAAGAGGATCTTCAGTTGATCTGTGGGATTTCTGGTGCCACGCCTCAAAATGTAATCCTGCACTATCAGATCGGAACAGGCTCGCTCCAGACTCAGAAATGTTCATCGACCAATCGCTGGACTTTTGAGAGTAATATTCCAGGAGAAAATCTCCTGGAAGGTTCTTACCTCCGATACTGGTTTTCTGCGGAAGTTAATGGTAAAACAATTACCACCCCTTCTGAGGGAGCAAAAAAGCCCGATGAGGTAAAGTTTCATACAGATGACGAGGGACCTGTTATCAGTATTAAATCAGCTGAAATAAATAAAGAGGAAAGACACGTTCATATTGAATGCATGATTGATGATCCTTCCGGTATAGTCAAGGCCCAACTTGAATGGAAACCACTGCCATCTGATCAAGTCTGGGCGGAACCCATCCCCTTAAAACAGTTGCAAAATGAAAATTTTTCTGCCCGGATACCGCTTACCTACGAAGGTGTGCTTTATTGTGTTGTAGCAACCGATAATAATGGCAATACGACCCGTTATCCCAATCCACAAACTGCTACTCCTTACCTGGCAGTGAATCCATGGGATCGCGGATTGCCGCCAGATATGCAAATCTACTCTATAGGCGAGTTGAATAACGGTTTGACTGGTCATGAGAAACAATGGGGAAACATATCTTCAATGGGACGGCCCGGCGTATTCTATGAATATGATGGAAAAAAAGGAAAAGTTACCTTCCCCTTTTCGGTTGATGTCTATTCCGATTATCGCCTGACCATCGGCGCAGTTGTCAATCAGGAGTATGGCCGTGCGAAGATTCTTGTTGACAATAAAGCGATTGATATACTCAACTGCCAGCTCGATGTGGGCGGTTATGTACCCGTGCAAAAAGACTTTTATGTTCCAGCCTTAACAGAAGGTGAACATTCCCTTAGCCTGGAGCTGATCGATAATTCCAAGATGGGAATAGAAGGATTTAAATTGACACCACGACCGGCCATGTTAAAAGAGTTTGTGATATCACAATCATTCCCAGGTTTTATCGGTGAAGAAGGTAAGGATAAATACCCCATCGGTAATAAGGATATCATCTGGAAACCCGCTGATATCGATGTTGAAGGTGTGGTGCATCTTGATGCTCAACTTAAGCCTAACGAAAATTGTTATGCTTTCGCCTCTTCCGAAATTTATTGCGATAAAGAGTTAGAAACCATATTACGAATTGGACATAACGATGGAATTAATGTTTGGCTAAACGGAGAAATTGTATATGACTATCTCCGAAAACATGCGTTCGAGTACAACATGGCACGTATACCTATAAATCTAAAAAAGGGCAAAAATCTGCTGGTACTTTTAGTGACACAAGCTGGCCGAAACTGGATGTTTAATATTAATCTGGATACCTATGACTTTCATTCAAAAATGCCGGCTTTATAGTTTTAAAATATCATCTAATATATATTCAACCCAAAGCGCATACATTTTTCCTGAAAAATGTAGTCCATCCGATGCAACTAGATCGTATTGATTTTTCGCTGTTCTGGATATGGTGGTAATGTCAAAGTATTTCACTGAAAATTGATTTGAAAGTTTTTTATTTATGGCATTAAAAGCATCTATCTCCTGATCTGTGGTACCCTCATTAATCCGACTACCTCGCGGGGTGACACTGTAATCGGGTATGGATAGAACAAATACACGCTTGAAATCACTATCTGCAAGAGTTAGGGCTAATTCCAGCAATTGTTGAAATTGATATTCATATTCATCTATGTTTCTGCCCTGAAACTGGTTATTCACACCAATTAACAATCCTACGAGATCATAGTCAGATCCTATATCCTGATTGTTCATAGCATCGAGCAAATTTGCGGTTGTCCAACCATTACGGGCAATGATGCCTACTTCCTTCACAGCAATACCGCGTACCTCAAGTGAATCACGCAGTTGATTGGGCCGGCGTTCATTTTCAGAAACAGAGGTACCGATGGTGTAAGAATCACCCAAGGCTAAAATTGTAATGCTATCAACATCAGCAACCATTTCTGTCTCTGGCAGATAAAACGGATTGCTTTTCCTCTCGCAGGCAAAAATACCCAGGCAAATCAGTAGTATGATTACGGTGTTAAATACGATCTTTTTATATAAAAACAAAGTCACATTTCTCCAGAATAATATTTAAATACGTTAGGCATACTATTCCAACTTTCATTGGTTCCGCGACTATTAGCTGACATTGTTATTTGGTCTAATGAACATGACAATAAGTGCATTTGTTTATTTGGCATAATCCTCTTTAAATTTATCTTTTATTACGCTTATTTCTTTAGACATTTTTATCACATTTAATAACTGTTAACCTAAAAAATATATCGAATCATTCCAGATAATTTAAAATTTAATTTTTACAATACATTTTTCAATTACTGGGTTTACTGGCTTCTGAAAAAGCCAAGGTTACAGTAGATTCCGCAAACTGGAAACATGTCAATAATGCAGATGATTAGCACGCCTGTGCCGGTCTGCAGGTTGTTGATTTAAATGACATATTTAATATTTTGGGCGGACGTGCACCCCGTCCGCTGAGTTTTCCGCCAATCCCTGGTGATAGTGATATTTGGAACGACGTTTGGAAGAGTGAAAACAAGGGGGAAAATTCTGGATATGCGGATTCAAATGTTGGCCACTGACCGGCCCGTGCCTATTTTCAGGCGGTAGAAAAAAATGACCTTAACAAAATAGTATCTAAAAGATACAAAGATAAGAAGCGTTAATTAGGATTATCCCGATTCTGTTGGGCTTATCCTGTCTGAATAAGATAAGTTTTGGGATCATCTAATACGAATAGTTAATGAAAGAACTATACCAATTGGGATGATAGCGTCTCTCAGTCTTAACTATAAGGCTAAAATGTCACAAAGGTACTGATGACCAAATAGTGCAGCCAGGCGAAATTATAAACTTCATCAACATCCGCCCCACCTTCCACCGTACGATAGCCTGCAGATATACTCCAGCTCTCGTTAAAATTATAGCCGATCTGGATTGTACCATCCTCTGCCCGGCCCGGTCCTCCGGCCAGGGCATCGAGATCGAAAAAAGCCCACCATTGTTCACTCCAGTGATATTCACCGCGAATATGAAGAAGTGGCACAAAACCAAGATCAGTCTTTTCTGAGGAAATATCGTCCTGTTCCAGTCTTATCTTGGCATCACGTATTTTTGCTGTGAAACCTATCCACCAGCGCCATTTTTCACCATTGTGAAATTTATAAGCGTAGGTCAAACGCCAGGAGTTGAATTTATAAGTAGCGTCAACGGATTCGTCGGGGGCATAGGTTTGGCCAGCGAATGATGTTGGTGATGAAAATGATCCAGTCTCAGTGTAACTTAAGGGAGCCAATAAAAGGCGCAGACTGTGTCGCGAACTGATCTGCCAGGTAAAATAAATGCGGATTGCAGGAAATGGTCCATTCCCAACCAGGTCCACAAGGGAAAAACGGGTACCGCTCTGGTCGTTGGGGATCTGAACATCATTCAATCCCTGCCAGACCGGACCAATTTCCAACTGTGCAATAAAATGTCGTGGCGTTTCATCAGATCCTGCCAATAATTGATCTGTTGGTAAGATCAACAGGACGACTAAAAGGAGAAAGGGGATAACCTTAAAATCGAAAGGCTTTGAATTCTTTTTTAATTGTATCATATTATCTCCTATATAGTAAGTTGGTAGCGCAAAAAATAACCACCCCGTACTAATCTGACTCCGTCAGACTTTACGGGGCAGGCAGAGCGCACAGAGTAAATTTTTAATATTTATTGACTTAAACGAGTTAATTCGGTTCTCCCCCTCTGTGTACTCTCAAATTTTAATATTAAAGCCTCATTTTAGTCGATCGTTTGATTCATTTACGACACCCTTAATAATAAACTCATTGGTAGTAGTTCTTACTGCACACATTCTATTCATATAAACAAGAAAATGGCAAGTAAAGCAAGGATTAGATCCTGGTGTTTTTCCATATCATAAATTATAATTTTTCCACTGCTAATTCTATAAATAGATCCTTTTAGAGTACACGGAGTGTTTTTCTGTGTCCTCTGTGGTTTCATTTTTTCGAAGAACTTTTGACACTACCAGTAAGTTGATAACTTATATCTAAGATGTTTTAAGACTAAAAATCTGATATCAACAAACAGCATCTCATCTTCTATTCTATGTAGAATAAGTAATTTAGCAACTGATACATGTAATCACAAGGCCTGGAAAGAGAGCAGCCATAGAATTAGGAACTATGATCCTTTTTAGATTTATCTTTAATAACACCAATCTTTTTAGCCAGTTTAATAATGCCACGTCCCATACCTGTCACCTGAAAGACAGCAACCGGATCATCCCAGTTATCCTCTTTTTTCAATTTATTCATTTGTTTGATTTCCGGTATAATGGCAATGGCCATTATCAGATTTATAACTACCGCATAGATAACATAGGCAATATCTTCTGTCCGAAACCATAACCAGGGAATAATAAATACAACTCCCACAATATAGGCGGCGACAACATCACGCAAAACCACCAGACCAAATATCATACCGCTGATTGAGGTAACAAAGACACCGATCCAGTCTATGGCAAACAAACCTCCATAAACTGCCAAAATTCCCCGGCCACCCTGAAAGTGGTAATAAACAGGCCAGATATGACCAACCATTCCTGCCGCTGCCGTGATTAAAAAATAGGGACTCTCCGGAAAAATATACTTAATTGCCAGAACCGGAAGTATGATCTTAAGCATATCAAGCAGCATGGTGATAAAACCATATTTTGATCCCAGCTGAATTGAGACTGTGGTGGCACTGACGATATCCATCTCAAAAGGTTTGTCACTGCCTTCCAGATGGATTTTGGTTTTGGTAATATCTTTACCCGGTGCAAAGATACCTGCAATAAGCCGGGCCATGGAAATAGAGCCGATAAAATAACCGGTTATAAGGGCTATAATAATTATATGCCATGCCATAGTTAATCTCCTTTTATTGAATCTAAATGTTTTAAATAGATGCGGCCGGTATCTGCGTCGATGGTCAATGGTTGTCCTGTTTTGATTGTTTGCATTGCCTGTCTGACATTAACGATGGCAGGAATACCATACTCCCGGGCAACAATAGCTGTATGTGAAAGCTGGCCACCGGTTTCAGCGATAATACCACCGATGCTTGAAAAAAGGGGCGTCCAACCAACATGGGTGAAGGGGACTACCAGAATGTCTTCTGCTGTCAGGGTCTTTTCCACACTGTTTGGATTCTCGACGACATAAGCATATCCTTGTTTCATGCCGGAACTGCCGCAGATTCCGGTTAAAAATTCTGATGTGCTTGATTTAAGCTGGGGGCGGTTAATAATTTGATCACCACAGATAGTATCATCCGGTATTATTTGTGCGTCCTGTTCCATCTGCCATCTGCGTTGCTTTACCTTTGTGCTAATCTTGTTTGACGGCGGGCCATCCTTGTGGATGCTTTCAAGTTCATCATAGAACAAATAAAAAATGTCATCCCTTTTCGTTAGGATCCCTTTCCGTACAAGATCATCAGCAAGACTAAGAATAAGACGTCGAAATTGATAAGTATCATCAGAAAGTAATAAACTTAATCTTTCCCGAAGGGTCATATAAGTAATGGTTGAGTTTAAAAGGCGCTTAAAAATGAGTCGTTGCGGGAGATTTAAATGTTTCAAAACTTCATTTTTTCGTGCCGCTCTGGTGATTTCGGTATTTTCATTATGATTCTGTTTCTTTTTTAAAGCGCCACTACCCACCAACGACCAAATCAAATTTGGATTTTCGATCCAGGACGTTTCGGTAAAATTAGTGGTATTGGCACTAAGGTGTCCGAATTTAGACATAAAAGCATCAAATTTGTTAATCAATCTTTTCCCTTCAGTTGAAGAACTCAGCTGCTGGCGGATTTTCTGATCTTCTTCCTGAAGACAAAGACGGATAAGAGTTTCGCCCAACGGACGCAGATCCTGAGATAATTTGTCTAACTCCTTGTTTGGTTCCAGTCCTTCCAATCCACTTAAACCTTTGATCAGATCACTGGGTTCAACCGAAGGTGCATGTTTTCGAATCATTTTTTTTAATAAAGTGTTGCGGATAGTCATATTCAAAGCGGTAACAATAATGCTCCATTGTGCATCATTGTGCAGTTGCATCAATTTTTTAAGCCGCTTAAATTTTTCGGTGGTCCCGATACCTGTCCAATCAGATTTGCGGAAGGCATCAAGGGCATTATCCTGTTTGGTAACAAATGTATTCATCTGATTCGTAATGCGGGCATATTTCCAGATAAAAGGCAAAAATCTAAACAAAATAATGGGTAGCATTCTGAAGTTCAGTTTCGGCCGATGCCGCCGGCCCTTTTCATCTCTGGCAATCATTTCAAAAAAATTACCGGGTAATCCGATCTTTTGGAACAATTCCTCAAAGAATGTGAGATTGGCATAGACACGTGAATGAATCAGGCGGATTGACTTGGCAAAATCGATATCATTGGGGCCGATGATCTTTGTAAACAGACGCCCAAATACATGAGTCGACATGGCAAGTGTGTTGGTGGACCATTGTAATGGCTTTACCAACCCCGGTGACATATCCGCCATTAATTTACTTGAATAAATATCTTTTCCGACCAGGGTGGAAATAGGACGCGTCTGTAAAAATATAAAATCTGTTCCGTCCCAGGCCCATTCAACATCCTGTGGAAATTCCAGATGACGGGCAATCTGGTTTGCTGATTCGGCAAGAAACAGTATTTGTTTATGGGATAGCATGGGTTGATCATTTTTAACCGGTATCATTTCCGAGATCTTACCATTTGCATTGACAATGTAACGATCTGGATTCGTCATTCCGGAAACGATAGCTTCGCCGGTTCCTTCACTTGCTTCTATAATAACTTCGCGACGGCCGCAGATTGGATCTGCAGTAAATGCAATTCCCGAATACTTAGCCCGAACCATCTGCTGCACCACCACTGCCATCGAGAGTAAGTCGGCATTCTCAGAAATCAAGGATATTTGTCTGCCGGAGATATATTTATGCAATTGCGGTTTAAAGAGTGAAGCATAACACTTCCTCACGGCATCAATCAGTTGTTCGTCTTGGATATTTAAAAAGGTATCCAACTGTCCAGCAAAGGAAGTGCTTGCCTGATCTTCTCCTACCATTGAAGAGCGAACAGCAGCCATTCCGTCAAATTTTTGATGATGTTTTCTGATTTTATTTTCAAACCGCAAGTCAAATGGTGAGGAAACAATATGATCTTTAAGGCTGTTATAGGCTGATGTGTCCAATTCTTCTAGCACTGCTGGGATCGAAAGCCCGGATTGACGAATAATTTGATGAAATACTGCTGTTGTGATAATAAAACCGGGTGCTGTAGGAAAACCAAGTTGGTTAAGCTTCACCAGGTTGGCTGCTTTCCCACCAACAAGATATTTATTAGTGGCAGATTTTTTTTTACTGTTTAATGGAATAATCAGATGATTCATTTTATATCGATAATAAATTGGCCCGGTTTTAAAAAGATGTTGAGCGTGAGCAGTTATTATTGGATCGTAGAAAGCCCCTCTATTTTCTGAGACTGGCTTTCGAGAAAATATATTCCGGAATTTCGGCATCGAACTCAACCGATAGTAATAGAAACTCAGTGCCATCACCGGATTTCAGTTCATCCTTAAAAATGATTTTTTCCGCCACCCAGCGATCCTCAACCTGTCTGGTGCTTTTAACCTCGGTCGTTTTAATCAAACGACCGCTTTTGGCATAACGGTTTTCTTTAAGTGTTAAAAACCGCTCCTGATCGACCCATATTTTGCGTGTATGATAAGCGACATCAGGATTTTTCGCATCCAATATCAAAATCCAGCATAAACGGTTTATCAGGGTGTCCTGATCTACTATGTTTGCAGTATAGAGATTTTGCAATTTGGGATCTTCCATTAAATCTTCGTATGATAGATCAGAACCCATTACCGACTGACGCAGAAGATGGCCGGCAATTAAAACAGTCCTGTCGGTATTCGGGAAATAGGTCCATAGGTTTTCCGTTAATTTCAGCATCTTGGTTCCTTTTTCCCGCGCCGGTGAGAGATATTCAGTAAATGCTTTTTCGGTTCCTTTGATCCATGATTTTGAACGAACAGTTCTATCTCCGCGCCGGCCATGAATAATCATTTCAGCCTCTGAGATGCGATTGCTGGTACTCATATTCTCATCGATTTTTTTCAATATCCAATCTGCATCAGGGGTTTGCGCGCTAGCAACAAAAGAAAATATGATGATTAGCCAGGTAATATTAAGATTCATGCTTCCAACTCCTTAAATAATTGCGAAGTCTGGCGTTTATAGATCCCGATACCGGAAATAGAAGTTCCCAGGATTGTTGCAGCTAATCCGGGTATAAAACCGATGACAAAGCTCATTAATGTGACTTTCGCTCGTACAACATCTGAGATCAACATCGAGGCATTTTTCATCATTGATGATATATCGATACCGTGAATCTGAAGATAGTAGGAGAACAATACCCCAAGGGCAGTACCGATCATTGATCCGACTAACCCAATCAAAACTGATTCAATTATCATTGCACGGTAAAGATGTCCCTTATCTTCACCGATGGCAAGACGTACACCAATCTCACCATACCGTCGCAGGCTACCCATTAAGCCGGCATTCCATAAAACAATGGACATCACAAAGACAAAAATCCCAATCAGCAAGGTCGAGAAGTAATCGACCATCTCAAGTGTCTGGGCCAATCCCATCTGATCACGTAAGGACAACATTTGTGGTGAAAATTCATCATCGGGCAAGGAATAATCAGCATTAAAGGTATTTTTTATGTTATCAACCTCATTATCCCGATACATAAAGTCTTCATAAAAACCCAGAATTTCTCCGGCGGCATTCTCCATATCCAAACCAGGCTGGATCCCTGATAAATCAACAATTATTGCGCCGCGATCCATGGCTGATACGCCAAAACGTATAGTTCCGACGACAGTAAAGTTTTCTGTGGTCTGACTGCCATACATCGTTGCGCTGATCAGGGTGGCGGTATGATTTATCTGCAGATCCAGACTTTTAGCAAATTGGTCACCAACCAGAATTTCATGACTTGCCTTTGGCAGGCGCCCACGGACCAATGCTTTTTGAAGATTTAGAATTTCCGTTTCGATATTTGTCTCTGACAACAAATCTACGGCAAGTCCGGCTACCGGACCCTGCGATTTTGTTTCCCCTCTTTCATCAGGTACATCCAGGAGTCCGCCAAAACGGATTCTTGGCGTCCAGACCATTTGTGGAAAATCCTCAACCACGTGGGTCAGAATTTTATCAATATCGATCAGGGCCAGGTCATTTGGGATCTGTTCTGCTTCTCTGGCATAGGCTCTGGACATGATCTTGACGTGACCGGTATTAAAATTTGCATTAGAAGAGATCATGTCTGTCTCAGTCCCCTGGATCCAGCTGTACATCACAACCGTGAGCATAACCCCGGCCATGACGGTGAGTACAGGAAAAAGGCTGCGGGAACGGTCTCGGATCAATCCCTTAAATAAAAAGCGTATCATGTCATTTTCCCCCTCAAAGCATCAGTCGGCTTTAACCGGGCAATCCGGCGTGTCGGGATAAAACTGACAATGGTAGTGATAATCAGTACGAGCAGGGTGGTACCGAGAACAAGGCCGAAACTATAGGCTGGAAATAGTTTCTCGCCTATAGCGAAGCCATAGCTGTCAGCGATTTCGGGCAATTTGATGCCGCTATGACTTAAGAAACTGAATAAGGGTAGTCCGTAAAGAGCAGCAAGAATCGCAGCCATTACGCCGTTTAATGCACCTTCTAAGGTAAATAAAACTATGAGTTTCAGGCGTGTCAAACCCATTGCCATAAGGGTACCCATTTCCTTGCGCCGATGAAAGATCGAAAGCACCTGGGTATCAAAAATTGCTAACATTGCCAGGAAAAGCAGGATAATATAAAAGAGTCCGGAACTGACTGATTTTGATTCGATCATTTCATTCAGGTCTTTGAGCAGATATCCAGGATCTCTGAAAATCCATCCAGGGATCCTTTCTGCCTGTTTGAAATTTTTATTCATTATGATCATAGTTGCCTGGTCAGGCATATCGGTTAGTTTCTGCAGTTGTGCGAGTGGGATCCAGATTTGACCATTGTCAATGGTCGGAACAGATGTCTTCATTATCTGGATAATAGTACCCTCACGGGCATCAATTGCCCCGTGAACATCCCTCCATTGCAACGTTACAACATCACCAATCTGAAGGCCGCTGCTTTTTGCCATACGGTTACCGATAAGTAAAGGCAGATCCGTATTAGACTGGTCTAAAAAATAAGCGGGGACTGAAACAATCTGTTGTTTGGGATCTATCCCCTTTATCATCACCGGCCGGATGCGTCCTTCGGGATACATGGAACCCTGAATAATCAAAATCGGGGTGGCAAGATCCTCTTCGATCTGTTCCTGAAAATAACCAGGGATGACAGCGTGGGCATTCTTGAGAGAGAATGGGTTATATGGATCATAATTCTGTTGCCAATAATGGCCACCTGCATATTCAGCTTCCGTTACAGCATCGGCAATTTGCTTGTTCATTCCCTCCAGTAATCCCTGGATCAGGATGATCGCCACAAAGGCAATGGATAGAACAACGACGTTCAATAGTGTACGCAAACCCGCCCCGCGCAAATTTCGGTAAGCAAGTTTAATTATCATTTCATAATTCTTTCATTTGTTACCAGGTGTGCATTTTTCATCTGCCATGACTTTACCATCAACCAGCTGAATTTTACGCCTCAGATACGTGATAACCTTTTCATCGTGAGTAGCAAAAATAAAGGTTGTATTAAGTTCTTTGTTCAGATTTACCATCGTTTGCAGAATATGATGTGAGTTTTTTGCGTCCAGATTAGCGGTTGGTTCATCAGCGAGAATAATTTCCGGTTTTTTTACCACAGCTCGCGCAATCGCCACACGCTGGCTCTGACCCCCCGATAATTGAGCAGGTTTTGACTGTGCTCTGTCAGCAAGACCGACCCAATCAAGTGCATCCATGACCATTTTTTTTCGTTTATCTCCCGGGATTTCTCGAAGAAGGAGCGGAAATTCAACATTTTCAAAGACAGTATAAACCGGTAGAAGATTAAATGTTTGAAAAATAAAACCTATATGCTCGCTACGCAGGGTTGCTGCTTTTTTATGAGAGAGGGTGGAAATTTTTTCTCCTAGTGTGTAGGCTTCCCCATCAGAAGGCGTGTCCAGAGAGCCGATAATATTTAGCAAAGTGGTTTTACCTGAACCGCTGGGCCCTACTAAACCGACAAATTCAGCCGTATCAAAATTAAGATTTACCTTATCCAGAGCGATTAGGCTTTCCAATCCAACGGAATAGAATTTAGAGAGATTTTCTGTTTTGATTAGCGGATTATTGCTCATCTTTATATCTGCTTTCTGCTTTCTGCTTTTTAGTCTTTTAATTCAGTTTTGTTTTGAATGATCATTTTACTATAAGATTCCAGGAAATAATCGATAACGCGTCTTTTGAGCATATTCTAAATAGCCAGGTAATTCATTCTTAAGTGTTTTGTCTTCCAATATCGTTCTGGTTACCAGTAATAAGAATACGATACTAAAGGGTACCAGCGCCCAGAGGGAACCAAGTAACAGGGCAATACAGAACAACATTAGCGAGATTCCCAGATAACCAGGATGTCTTACAAGACGATAGGGCCCGGATTCGATAACTATCTGTCCACGTTCATGCTGCAAACGGACGGTGCTGGTATAAAAATCGTTGGAAAGAATAGCCCATAAATGAATTGTGTTTGCGAAAAGGTAGAGTAAATAAACCACAACATATACAGCTGGGGGAAACCCCGGGCTCCAGTGATATCTTCCGGCATCGAGAGCAGCGACAGTAATGATCGCCAAATTCATCGGACCGTAAATCATCCAAAAAACCTTGTCCCACCATTTGGTGCCGACACCGGGATGCATCCGCTCGCGTATAATCCCTATTTTCTCTGCAAAAACTGAAAATAAAATGATCATTATTACGATATTAACAGCTCCGAAAATCCAGGCTTGCCAATAGTTGCTACGGCCTGCAATCAGCAGTAATATAGTAACCAGCAGACAAATCGCCAGGATGCCGAAAATCATTGGTTTAATTATTAATGACACTTTCATTGAATTGTAAACCTCCCGTTTTTTCGAATAGCGCTAATGATTGAACACTACCATCAATTGTACTCCCTTTCCTGCGAATTGATTGCTTTCTCTGGAATTGATATCCAGTTTATATTCATCAGGGTTCCAGAAGGTGAACAGATAAAAACTCCAATTGTCATAATTTCGTTTCAAGGTCAAAAAGCGATAAAGATCTTTTGTCTCCCAGTCAAAATAAATGAGCCCTGAAATCGTATCCAGCAGACCCAAGGGATAGTTCATCGATAGTGCCGAAAGTTTAATCCCTTCCCCAGATTGTAGAATTTTATTGGTGCTTTCAAGAATAAAATATTCTGTTAAGACATTAAAACCATTTCCGATGTCAAAAGTATAGTCAAGCCCAATATTAAAAGCTTGCTCCCATTCATATAACAAAAGATCACTTTTGTGATTCGTAAGAACCGCTTCAACCCAAAATCCGAGGCCAATATCCCACTTACCATCAAAGGCAATACGGTTTTCAGCGACCAGCGTATCAAAAACAAAAGGCATCATAGCGGTGAGTGGACCCAGATTTATTTGGCGATGATGATAAGAAAAGGCTGCCTCACCATTAAAAACAGGGAACTGAACGCGACCGCCAAATTCCGGCTTCCATTTGGCTGTCGGATAAAACTCCCATCCTTTGGGTTCATCATTGCCAAGGAGGCCCCATAACCAGATATTGGTATTGTTAAGAAAATAATAACGACCTAAAACGCCATACACACCACTGGTAATCTGCAAGGGATCGCGGGGATCGATCGTATCAAACCACATTAATGGTCTGAAAATAGTGGCCGGTCCGAAGTTGATTTTCTGTAGTCCCAGCCTCAGCTCATACTGAGAAGCAGCAAATCGGGTCCAGAGACGGTAAGGTGAGATATCCTGCTCATTAAGTGGTTTTGAAGATGATTGAAAATAGCCAATCGCAAAAGCCTTTACCGATGCTTCAATGTCAAAAGAATATTTATTCGATACCGGTGTTGAAAATGAAAGGGCAGGAATATAGCGGATACCCAATTGTGCGAATTTTTCAGTCTGTTGATTGGCAGAAAGCCAGGTGGATAATTGACCAAAATAAAAAAAATCCTGCGAATAACAGGGTGATGTTGTCTGTAAAAATACAAAACACAAAATTAGAAATCTGAAATCAGGACGCATCCATGTCCCTTTTTAAAGTTTGATTAACAGTGCCATGTTTATATTACAAAATCCTAAGATAGTAACTGTATTTGTCTGTTATGATCAATACTTTGCGGTTTTAATCATAATTAAGTGAATAGAAACAGCAATCGCAATGACTAATAACAAAATACGTATTACATTATTTTCTGCGACAAAATAGGCAGACAGCCCAATCGAGACCCATAGTATAACAATATGTATTATTTTTGAGGTAATTGTTAAACCGGTTTTATCTATATAATTTCGAACATAACCTCCGAGCCATCTATTGTCTTTAAGCCACACTGCAGCTTTGGGAGAGCTTCTCATAAAACAAGCGGACGCCATAATTAAAAAAATGGCTGTAGGTAATAAGGGTAGAAAAATGCCAAGAACGCCAATTCCCACAAGGATAAATCCGAATATTAAATATAAAAAACGAGATGTATTGTTCTGTTTGATTTTAGTCGTATATATTTTTGACGTCATAAAAAAGCCTTTGAGTTTTTTAAACTTTCCTTAAGGCAATTAAGAATGCTTCTCTCAAATTGAAACGCTACTATCATAATTTCTGCAGCAGATCCATCGGTATAAGAGACTATCTATATTATAGTATAATTTCTTGGTTGCAGATTTCTGGTGGAGTGATAGCGTTATAATTAATGAACCAATATCCCTGTTCTATAACTATATAGGATATAGTATATAAGAATTGTGATCAATAGCAAGTTCAATAGTGTTTTTTTTAAACATTGAAACTATCTTGAATAGTAATACTGCTTTCTCAGTCTTATGATAATCGCCATTAAAGATTTAGGGAAATTCTTCTATGATCGCTGAGTAATATTAAAGTAGGCCGTCTGGGTTAGGTCTGCAAATACAAAAATTACCAGCTAATATAATCCTCCCAGCCTGGCTTTAATTTTTTTATAAGTTGGGTATGGGCTCTGTGGAAGTAATTATCCGTTTCTATACGCCCCGGAACACCTGACATGATATCGTTTAAAACGGCTTTTGTGTCCTCTTCTAATGCGTCCAGGACATTTAAGGCATGAAGTTGAATGCTTGGGTTTTTATTTTTCATTTCAGCAACAAGCAAGTCCAGGGATTCTTCCTTATATCCCATTTTGCATAAGGCTTCGGCAGAAGTGATTCTAATGTCAGCAAACGGATCCTTAAGCAGAACCTTCAATTTAAGCAAGGCCATTTTGGCCTCCTCACCCAGAATGGCACAACCCGTTGCTGCCCAATATCTGACGGCAGGCTCATCATCCGATAATCGTTTGATAAGTTCAGCCAGATGTTTGCCATCCCTCATCGATGCCATTTCTGCTGTCTCGATAATTCGTTCCATGGGAAATTTGGGATCGTGAGTCAGAGAAAAAATTGTATTTTCACCGGCTCTGTCTGTCATCATTCCTTCCGGCAGAAAACCGGCATCTTTATTTTCCCGAACCCAGCGCTTGGTTTCATCCCGCATTCTTTTCAATACACTCATATATTCAGAATCATGGGCCAGATTATTTACATTATGTGGATCTGTGTCTATAGCATATAGTTCTTCGGGCTCTTTATATCCCCAAAAACGGGCTTGTATATCATTACATTCTCCTCCGTAATAGGCTTCCTCCCAGGCGCGTGTTGCCGTGGAGCGCCAAAGATAGGCGAGATGCAAACCGTATTTTCTATGTGGCATATAATTGCGAATATATCTGAACTTTTTGTCCCGCACCGCGCGCATCATGTCGTAGCGTTCATCCATCCTTTGACGGAAAAAATGAACATATTCGGGTTTCTTAACCTTTTGGGCACCTAAAAATGCTTTACCTGACATATATCCAGGAATCTGAATTCCTGTTAGATTGAGCATTGTCGGGGCAAGATCAACCAAACTGATCAGTCGATCCTCGCGACTACCTGAAATCCCGGGTGCAAGATGTTTATATTTTTCTGGAAATCGGATGATAAAGGGAATTTTTGTGCCTGACTCATAGATAAAGCGTTTGCTTCGGGGCAACACCCCGCCATGATCGGAATAATAAAATACAATTGTATTTTCGGAGAGATCATTATCCTCTATTTCTTTTAATTTCTCCCCAATCCATGCATCCATGCGGGTGACATAATCATAGTAATTGGCATAGCATTGTCTTATTTCCGACAAATCGGGATGGTAAGGGGCGAGTACCATTTCTGTGGGATCATGTTGCAGCTTATCTTTGTCAATTAAACTTGTATAATGAATTTTATGTTCATGACTTAGATTGGTGTTGAATATGGCAAAGAAAGGTTGTCCCTCTTTCCGATTATTGTAATGGGCATTTCTGCTGGACTCATCCCAGATAGTGCTGGTATTAATTGTATTATAATCTTCTTTGGCATTATTAGTACAATAATAGCCAGCTTCCCGAAGATACTCAGGAAAGAATTTAATGTGTTTTGGAAGCGGATTTTTGCTGCGCATATTTTGGCACCCAGTAGTGCTGGCAAAGACACCCGTTATTATTGAATTTCTCATAGGAGCACAGACAGGAGCATTTGCAAAAGCATTGTCATAGGTAATGCCTTTATCAGCTAACTTATCCAAATTGGGGGTTATCGCATTCTTATCCCCATAACATCCCAAAAAAGGCGAGTTATCTTCACTTACCAGCCATAGAATATTGGGTCGTTCATCAGTATCCGTGCTGTAGGAAGATTGAAAACTGAGTAATACAAATAAACATGTTCCAATTACAACGATAGGTTTAATCATTTTCTCCTCACTCTACCTGATCTGTTAAAAGTATTTCACGCAAAGACGCCAAGTCGCAATGGAAATAATATTTAGAAAAAAGAGATCTAAATTTTATTTAAATTCAAAAAAATAGAAAAGATTCTTTTAAATATATGTCTTCGCGTCTTCGCGAAAAATAAATAACTCAGGCTATTAAATAAATCCCAAAACATAAAGGTTTTATTGGTATGTTTAATTGGCTAAATTTTATATATGGGTAATCTTCGATTAAAAGTGAGATGAATTTAGATATATTTTTTGTTTAAAAGAAACACGATATTTTAGTTTGCTCCATAACCATATAATTAACAATAAAATAGAGAGAAGACAAAATGAAAGACAAAAACCGTGTATGTCCAATTGAGAAAGCGGGCAGTCTTGATACCAAATGGAGAAGGATTTTCCAGAATCCTCAAAGGATATTGAGCCCTTTTATCAAAGAAGGAATGACTGTCATGGATTTTGGTTGTGGTCCGGGTTACTTCACCATTGATATGGCTCAACTGATTGGTAAAACCGGCCGGGTTATTGCAGTGGATCTACAGGAAGGAATGCTTGAGAAATTAAAACAAAAGATTCATGACACTGATTTAGAGGAAATAATCAGGCTACATAAATGCGAAGAGAATAAAATTGGCTTCACCGAGAAAATTGAATTTGTTTTGGCCTTTTATGTGTTCATGAAATTCCCGATCAGGAAGCATTCTTTCAGGAATTAGGATCCATTTTGCAGCCAGAAGGACAGGTTCTTATCGTGGAGCCGCCGTTTCATGTTTCGAAGGCAGGCTTTGCTGAAATGATTAAAAAGGCCGTGAATGCTGGGCTTAATCTTGAAGATGGGCCAAAGGGAATTTTTAATAAGACTCTCGTATTAAAAAAAAGTTGATTGTTTCCATATCGGGAGCAAAAATCTGATATAGATGATAGTTTACCTTTGGTTTTTGGTGATAGGTGACTGGCCGTTTAGGTGTGGTCATTAGTATAATCCGTGTAAACAAAAGTAGAACACAACAAATTTCAGTGACGAGTCTCTCCACAAACTTCACTTTTTGTTAAAAACAACACCAGGTCCATTGCTCTTTATTATGAGTCTGTTTCTTGCTGTAAAAACTAAAGGTGACCAGGCCCGGATGCTCAACCATATCGGCCGAAATTTAATCAGACAAAAAAAATATCAGGCGATCAAACGCGGTAAAAAAGTTGAATTTACTCCCTTAGAATTTCAGATTCTTCACCTTTTAATACAAAAAAAGGATAAAGTGCCTACCCGGGATGATTTTCTTAATGAAATTTGGGGAGAAGATAATCTAGTGGTGAGTTACAGGACCATAGACAGCCACATGGCCAATATTCGTAAAAAGATAGAAGATAATCCGTCAGATCCAAAATATATTATAAGTATCAGAGGGGTAGGGTATAAATTATCGGAGTGAATTATTTTATCCACGAATTACACGAATTACACGAATTAACACGAATTTCTTTTAAGACTTCTTAAGCAGTTCGTGTAATTCGAAATAATTCGTGAAATTCGTGTTCCTATTTTCTTTGCGTCTTTGCGGTTAGTATAATCTGCAGGATATTGTGAGTGTGCCAAAATGTATTCATATCTTCACACTTCCTTAACACATCCCCGCTTGCTACGCTTTATATTGTAGCAAAAAAGGAGGAACTGTGTCATGAAACGTATCACTAAATTATTCTATATCGTCCTTTTAACAGGTATCTCTCTTCTCTTCATTTTGAATACGGCTTCGTCGCAAGAGACCGCCGGTCAACTCTACGAAAAAGCGCTTTATCTGGTGGAAGGTAAGGGGGAATTACAATCAGCGATTGAACTGTATAAACAGATTTTAGACAAATATCCGGCAGACCGGGTAGTTGCTGCAAAGTCATTATTACATATGGGAATGTGTTACGAAAAGTTGGGCAACCAGGAAGCGAAGAAAACCTACCAGGAGATTATTAAGAACTATGGAGATCAAAAAGACGTCGTAAAAATAGCACGGGAACAGCTTTCCCGTCTAATCATCATCGCTGAAAAAATTGTCAGGACATCAATAACACCAAAATTTACGAAAATTAAGATCCCGACTGAGCTCTCCTGGTCAGTGAGATTATTACCCGACGGAAAAAACTTGGGATTAGTATCAGATGAAAAAATCTGGATAATGCCCCTTTCAGGGAATCTCGGTCCTGATTTCCCTGGTGCACCAGCTCAGTTGAATACAGATGGAATAGATGTGGAATATACAGACCTGTCCTGGTCAGGTGATGGTAAATGGATTGCTTTCAATGATCTGGGCAAGAAGGATCCGAACCAGAGTATATACATTATGTCTTCCAGCGGGGGAGAACCTGAACGGTTGACTTCTCTGATCGGTAAATATGTCTCTTCACCTGTCTGGTCACCTGATGGGACAATGATTGCCTACTTAACTGGAAAACAGCCTACTAGATCCAATCCGACCATGAATTTAATAAAGGTCAACACTGGAGAATCCAGGGTAATCGGCGAAGTTCCCAAAGCACATGTGAAAATGGAACTGGCCTGGTCTCCCGATAGTAAGCGGATTGCTTTTAATTGAGAAAAAGTACATGTGATGAATGTTGCTGATGGTAATATTGAGGATATTGAAACGAACCTCGTAGATGTGCACATTTGGCATCTCGATTGGTCACCTGACGGAGAACAATTTGTTTTCGCCGGTGCAAAAGGAGGATATGACGAATTCTGGTTCATGGAAGACTTCCTGCCGCTTGAAAAAATTGATTATATATCTAAATAAAACAAAAAGGGGGATTAAATCATTGTTTATATGTTACTTAGTGTCTGTCTTTAATGTCATAATTGAACCTCACCCCGACCCTCTCCTGAAAGGAGAGGGAGAAAGAAAGTCCCCCATCTCTCCGGTCTAAACACTTGCAGGAGAAGGGGTTAGGGGATGAGGTCTTAAAAGCGGCTGACAAAACCAAGTGTTGTTTTAATTATTTCCCGATTTTATAGACAGACACTACTTATACTCCTAAACAGTAATATTTTTGAATTATTCAGGTTAATTATGACATTTCTATGACACTGAACGGTTGTATTTTTATATATTTGTAATAAATTCACAATATATAAAAATATAACGAGTACAAAGTGGCAAAGTTGACCGTCAGTCCACTATCAAAATTAACTATTCTTTTTTTATTTCTATTCATCATTCCCGGCCTCATTCTGAGTTACCTAAGCATACAGAATATTGCCAACCAGAAGGAACTTACCGAAAAAAGATTATTAGAAGAACAAAACGAACTGGCCACAAATCTTGCCCGACAATTTGAAAAGCGGCTATATGAATATACGGTCACCTTCTTTAAAATAACCGATAGTCTACATACAAAACTTCCTCCGAGTATCTCTGTTCTGGATTCATTAGATCTTGTCGCCCAGGCATTTATTGTTGATAATCAAGGCCAATTTATTTGGCCCTATTATCTGCATGAGTCGCAAATTAAAGTATTGCATCCCAAATCTCAGAAGTTCTTAAATGTATTCACCAAAGCAGAAAAACTGGAATTTACAAAGACCGATCTAGTAGGAGCCACACAGGCATACCGTAATGCTTTTAAGATAGCTAAAAATCAGGCTGAACAAGCCGCAGCTATAAACGGACTTGCCCGGGTATTGATAAAAAGAGGGCTTAACAGACAGGCTCAAAATCATTACAGGATCTTAGCAGAACAGTATGGTACTGAAATAGACCATGAAGGTATACCTTTTGCCTATTATTCCCTGCATCAATTGATTCGCAAAGATATATTTTCCCCGGATAAGGCAATTTACAAGGATGTTGAATTTATTCTTTCATATCTAAATCGGGGAAAAATTCCCCTTACCGAGCATGTAGAATTATTGATTAAGGAATTGTCGAGATGGACGGCAAGGCAAGACTTTCTTGACCAACAATCAAAAGATGAGATAATCAACCTCACTAACTCAATTCTAAATAAATTCACTTTTGCGATCCGGGAGGGAAACTTAATTAAACAATATATTTCAGGAACTTTAAAGCCAACAACCTGGTTGGTTGCTGAAAATTTTAAAGTAATTATCGGGAATTTAGATGCTCAACCCGTATTACTTATAACCAAATCAACTTCAATTTCTTCTCAGCTGGTAGGATTTAAAGTAACTTTGGATACCCTGAAGAATAGAATATTGTCCTCTGTGATCCAGTCTGAGAGCGAGTTTGAAATGGAGGCATATATAACCTCGAGACAACAAATCGCCAAAATGGATATTACGCCATTCAGTTTGGTCAAAGAATTAAGTCCATTGGTACCTTCCTTGAAAATATTTATTAAGCCTAAAAGCCTGGAAATCATAAATAATTATATTTCAACAAGGCGATGGGTATATAGTATTACCCTGACCTTTCTGATTGCCGGAATGTTTTTCGGTATTATTCTTGTTCTGCGGGATATGTCCCGGGAAAGAAAAATAGCCCAGTTAGGGTCCGATTTTGTATCCAATGTTACTCATGAACTTAAAACTCCTTTAACGTCTATCCGTATGTTAGCCGAAACGATGCATCTCGGTCGAGTAAAGAAAAAAAATGAACGACAGGAATATTTATCTATTATCGTTAACGAAACAGAACGTTTAACAAGGTTAATTAATAATGTATTGGATTTTTCGAAAATTGAGAAAAATAAAAAAGAGTATCATTTCGAATCCATTGACCTTAGCAATGTTGTGCAATCCGCGGTATGTTCTATGCAATACTGGCTGAACGAACAAGGATTTAAAATTGAATCACAAATTGAAGCGAATATTAAAACAAAAGCGGATGGTGATGCAATTGAACAGGCTGTATTAAATCTTTTGAGTAACGCGATGAAATATTCTTTTGAGCGAAAAGAAATTAACCTTCGCTTGTGGACAGAAAATCAGTCAATTTATATACAAGTTGAGGATAAAGGAATTGGTATTCCTGATTCCAGGCAAAATCGTATTTTCGATAAATATTATCGGGCACATGTTGGTCATGAGCAGGATAAAGGAGGTGCGGGTCTGGGATTGACAGTACTCAAACATATCGTCTATGCGCACCAGGGAAAAATTGAACTGGAAAGCAAAGTTAACCGGGGCAGCACGTTTACTATTATCTTACCCGTAAATTCTAACCCGGTTAATTCATAACGCAGCATATTGCTGCAAACCAAAGAAAAAAATAGTCCACGGATTACACTGATTTGCACTGATTAAAACTAAAATAATTATTTATAAATCGTCGCGTCGCTGCGCCGCTGCGAGAAATGAATTATCCATGCTGATTAATATGTAGTAGGAGATCTTCATAGAGTGAAAACGATTTTAGTCGTTGAAGATGATATTAGCATTTTACGCGGATTGCATGATAACCTAAAATTTGAAGGGTATAAAATTTTATCTGCCAGCGAAGGATATGAAGGATTAAAACTGGCATTAGAAGAGTCGCCGGATATGCTTATTTTGGATATCATGTTACCCGGATTGAATGGCTATGATATTTGTCGTAAGGTAAAAGATAAAAAACCGGATATACCTGTTATTATGCTTACAGCCCGGGGCAAAGAAGTGGATAAAATTGCCGGTCTGGATTTAGGCGCTGACGATTATGTGACAAAACCGTTCAGTTTACCGGAACTTTTAGCCAGAATCAGGGCTGTATTTCGCCGCTATCACAAAAAAGAGACTGATCAGAATAGTTATTCGTTTGGAAATGTTGTATTGGATTTCAAGAAATATCAGGTGTTTGTTGGTAAGAAAGAAGTGAAACTGAGCGGTAAGGAATTTGCGATTATAAAATATCTGGTGGAACATGCCGAAGATGTCGTTCATCGACATGACTTATTAGACGAAGTTTGGGGGTACGATTCAGAACCGACAACGCGCACGGTTGATAATTATATTCTTGATCTTCGTAAGAAATTAGAAGAAAATCCATCAATTCCAAGACACATTATCAGTATAAGGGGGGTTGGTTATAAATTTATCCCCTGATTTTAGTTGATTGCTCCATTCATAAATATCTCTCGCAAAGTCGCTAAGATGCAAAAAAAAATGGGTCCACGGATTACACGAATTATCACGAATTTACTCGAATATTTATTAAATATTTTATAACCAATTCACGTCAGTTGATAGACTGGTCCGATATGACACTTTGATGACGCACTTTTTACCTGAATCAAACCTAAGCATGACACTGGGGATCTATGATATTAGTATTTTCTCCTTAACCATAGAGACCACAGATAATCACTCTGTGAACTCTGGGATTATTTTTTACACTACCCTTTATATTAGGAGGAAAGAAAAATGGCTTCATCTAAATATCATTTCTTAAGTATAGTATTAATAGTTGCAGTATTTATTGCACCCTTGTTTTCACAATCGCCATCTCAACTTTACCAACAAGGTCTGCTCAAAGAAAACGGTGAGGGGGACTTGAATGCAGCAGTGGCGATTTATGAAAAAATTGTTGGCGATGAAAATGCCGACCGTTCACTCCGCGCTAAAGCACAATTGCACATAGGACAGTGTTATGAAAAATTAGGTCTGAAAGAAGCAAAAAAAGCGTACAAAAAAGTGATTGATAATTATCCCGCCCAGAATGAAGTGGTTAAAATAGCAAAAGAAAAATTATTCGTACTACAAAAAGTCGAAGCTGTTATTAAGAAGTCTACTGAAGTTTTAACAGTTAGAAAAATTTTAGTGATCCTGGTATGAACGACCCCACGGATCGTTGGTGTACAATCTCGCCGGACGGACGCTATATTACATTTGTAGATAATTTTAACCTTATGGTGCAGGATCTTGAAACAGGAAAAAATCGGAATCTGACAATCAATGGCTCCCTTGAAACCAGGGAATTCGCAGAACATGGGATCTTCTCACCGGATGGCAGGCAAATCGCTTACGACCGGCATAACGAGGATCAAACCTGGGATCTGTGTCTTATTGGATTCGATGGCTCCGAGCATCGCGTCCGGGTACATCGCGAGAATGGGGATTACATTTGGCCAATTGGATGGTCACCTGATGGTAAGCGAATTCTTACAGCCTTTTTCAGGAAGGACTCTTTGGATCTTACAGGTGAGATTGCTTTTGTCTCGGCAAAAGACGGATCTTTAGAGGTCATCAAGCCTACTCACAAGACTGCTTTTTCAAATATTTCTGAGATGAGTATCTCGCCAGACGGACGCTACATTATTTACCACACAATCTCAGGGGATAGCGCTAAGCAAAAAGACCTTTTTATACTATCGTCTGATGGAAAACAAGAATTTCCCTTAATCCAACATCCGGCTGATGATTATTCTCCTGTCTGGACTCCGGACGGCAAGAGGATCCTGTTTGTGAGTGAGCGAAGCGGTACGCCCGGATTCTGGATAATTAATGTTGTAAATGGAGAAGCTAAAGGATCTCCTATCCTGATAAAATCAGGAATCGGTCAATTCGAAGGGGGGATCGGATTCACGAATCAGGGTGCGTACTACTATAAACTCGGTCGTAAAATGCAGGATATATATGTCGCTGAGATTGATGCGGAAACATATAAAGTCAAAGAAAATCCCAAAATGCTGACCGGACTAACTCAGGGCTCCAATGAGGAACCCGCCTGGTCACCGGACGGGCAATACCTTGCCTATTACCTTGAGTCAAGTATAGTGATTCATTCCGTTCAAAGTGGCAAAGAACGGGAACTGTCCAATAACCTGATAAAATATGGCGGTCTTCAATGGTTCCCGGACGGTCGCTCCCTCCTTGTATCGGCCTTAAGAGGACCTAATGATTTCCGTTTCGATTACTATCGGGTTGATGTTGAAACCGGTGAAGCAAGCCTAATTCTGCAGCGCAAAAATGGTGCCGGAACTCCCTGGCCAGGTTTATCTCCTGACGGTAAGACGATTTATTTTACCTATTTTGATCTTAATGAGCAAAGCAATGCCTACCTTATCTCTTATCAGATAGAGACACTGGAGGAGAAAAAACTCTATCGAATTGGTCCTGATCAACGTGAACGGCAGAGCATTGTCGTTTCTCCTGATGGCCGGCAGCTGGCCTTTGTAGGTCATGAGGGACCCTGGCCGATTTCTTCTGTGGTTAAAGTCATTCCGGCTAAAGGTGGCCAAGCCCGGGATCTATTCAAAATTCCATGGCCAGGATTCTTACCTGGAAATCGCTCATTGGCATGGACTGCGGACGGAAACAATGTGCTTGTAGTGAAAGCCGCACCAATTTCATCCGATACAGGGGAGCTGTTACTCATTCCTGTGGAAGATGGGGAATCAAAAGAGTTAGAACTGACTGAAAATCATCTAGCATCTCCGGGTATACACCCCGACGGAAAACGGATTGCGTATAGTGCTATAGGCAAATCATCAGCTACTGAAATCTGGGTAATGGAAAACTTCTTACCTGAAAAATAATCTTTATAAATCAAGAGAATTATCAGGGGGGCACAGTATTTGAGACATTGTGCCCCCTTACTTCTAACACATCTACTCAGCAATTGCAGAAGGCAACATCTCACACAAATTTTACATCTTTTTACAATTCTTTGTAGTCTTTTTACCTCAGAGTATATATATTTATATGATGCTAAAATCTCTTAAGCATATCAGCCCTAAGACCAAAATTCTATTTGTTGTTTTTATCTTAATTCTGCTTCCAAGTGTCATCCTCAGCTATCTTGGTCTCCGGTCAATTGATCAAAGCGCAGAAAACCTGAGGACAAAGTACCTTGGTACGATTAGGTTGGTGCGTGATAAGCTGGAGCGCGAAGTTATCCAACTGGAAGAGAATCTCCGCAACAGTTTGATTGAATTATTCCCTACCCTAACTAAAAATGATGACCTGAAAGTGTTGCTCCGAAATGCAGAATCAGACAATCCTGCACTCTAAACATCCATTCCTTGTCAATGCTGATGGAGGTTTGATCTCCACCTCCTTTTCATTTGGATGGGAGAAATCGAAAAAATCCCAGACTTTTAGAAATCCGCAAACGGCAGCCAATTTTAATTTGGCGGAAAAGGCCGAATTTATCAAGAATGACTTTGGTGATGCAATAGTGCTTTACAGGAAAGCGCTGGTCTATACGACATCTTCTCAGGAACGTCCTCTGCTTTTGTCGCGGATTGGACGTTGCTATTTCAAGATGGGGAAAATTAAAGAGGGAATCAATGAGTACAAAAAGATACTAAGGTTGGGGAACGAGGAAGTAACCATAGGGAAAGTTCCTGCATCGATAGTTGCTCTGTCTCAAATTGCCGATGGTTACGGGGCGATGAATGATTCTAAAGAACAATATAAGGTCATGTTGGAACTCTACCAACGATTGCTTGACCATCCGTGGGATCTCAGCGGAGGGGATTACCTCTACTATCTAAAATCTGCAAGTACGAAAATTCAAAGTTTTGATCCACCGAGTTCCAACATCAATCCTAGCGAAAAAAATATTAGGGAATTGATGAACCGGGAAGGCAAGCTGCTCGAGCAGATTCGGTTTATTAAGTACATTTATAAAAATATTGTCCATGAGATAGAGTCTAATCTCAAACCTGGAACAGTTGCTGAGTTACATCCACAACACATTTCCTGGCAAGAAAATAATTCGATAGTTCAACTCGGGTACTTTACACTCCCACCTAACATCTCAACAATCTCAATTGTTGGCATTGGGTTATCAGATCGAAAATGAATATATCCTTTCAAACGTCCTTCCGGAAATATTGACGAGTATCGACCTCGGAAGAGATGTGTTCACAGGAGTTCTCGACGAAAAAGATAGCTTGCTTTATCCCCTGCAGGATCGACCTGTAAAAAACTACCTGGTAGCTGAAAATTTCTCTGAACTCTTTGTTACCTGGAAGGTGGCCCTGTTCGACCAAGATGGAAAATCGATCGAAGAACTTGTGGGAAGAGAAAGGCAACTCTATCTGGCCCTTTTCATCGGAATCATTGTTGTGATGCTGATTGGAATTGTTTTTACTGTCCGGGCAGTCATTCATGAGTCGGAGGTCTCACGGATCCGGTCAGAGTTTGTCTCGAATGTTTCTCATGAGCTCAAAACACCACTGGCGCTTATCCGTATGTTTGGTGAAACCCTTGATACGGGCATCGTTACCGATGAGAGTAAGCGGCGGGAATTTTATAGCATTATCAGGAAAGAAAGTGAACGTCTCACACACCTGATCAACAATGTGCTTGATTTTTCCAGGATAGATTCTGGAAACAAGGAATACATCTTCGAAGAAGCCGATCTTGTTGAGGTTGTGCGTAACTCATTGGAGGCCTATAAATTTCATGTTCGCGACCTCGGATTTGAAATTGAAAGTAAACTGCCAGGTAAATTAGTGATGCCTAAGATTGATAAGGATGCAATCTCGCAGGTGCTACTAAACCTGCTCAGCAATGCTGTGAAGTATTCAGAAGACAGGCAATATATTGGTGTCGAGGTTGGCAAGAATTCAACTGCAGCTCTGATTTCGGTTACAGATCACGGTGTGGGAATACCAAAAGAACAGTTAAAGAAAATCTTTGACAAATTTTATCGCGTGCATACGATTAAGACAAAAGAGACAAGAGGTAGTGGATTAGGCTTAACGTTAGCAAAGCATATTATTGAGGCACATGGTGGGACGATAGATGTCAAAAGTGAGGTCGGTGAAGGCAGCACATTTACGATCAGAATTCCATTGTAGGGGCGGTTCGCGAATCGCTTCTACAGGGATTTATGCTATTGTGGCCAAAAACTTTTATCCACGGATTACACAGATTTACATGGATTAAAACTAAAATAATAATTTTATAATATGAAATCCGTGTTCTAATTCGTGTCAATTCGTGTAATTCGTGGATTTCTTTTTTTTGTTTATCCCGATGAATCGGGATGCTGCGTTATGAATTAATTGGAGTGAGCAAGAATGAAAAAAATCCTCATTGTTGAAGATGAAAAAGACATGGTTACTGGTTTGAAATTCAACCTCGAGGCACGTGACTATACTGTCATCGCTGCCTATGATGGGGAGGAAGGTTATCAGAAAGCACTCAAGGAACATCCTGATCTTGTGATTCTGGACCTGATGCTGCCAAAGCGCAATGGTTACGAAGTGTGCAAGAGCCTGAAACAAGAAATCCCTGAACTTCCTATCATTATCTTAACGGCAAAAAGCCAGGAAGCGGAGATTGTCACCGGACTGGAGCTTGGGAGCGGATGATTACATCACAAAGCCTTTCAGTGTCCTTGAACTTCTCGCCCGTATCAAGGCTGTTCTAAGGCGTGGGCAATCCGGCACACGGGTCCCGGAAGTGTACCGATCCGGAGATCTCGAAATCGACTTTAGAAAGTATTCCGCCAGGAAAAAAGGCCAGTCTCTCACACTTTCACCGCGGGAATATGAGATACTCAAATACTTCATTGAAAGGCGTGGAGAAATCGTTTCACGGGAGGATCTTCTCAACCAGGTCTGGGGTTACGATTCTTACCCGAATACACGCACGGTTGATGCCCACATTGCTAAGCTACGTCAGAAAATAGAGGACAAGCCGGAGAACCAGAGCATATAATCACGATTCATGGTACAGGTTACAAATTTCTGGAATGAACACGGCTGTAAGTTTTTACATAACGTTTACAACTTTTCATACTTTCTTTGCGACTTTTAACATGGCCTAGTGCATATTGGAGGTGAAAAATATTTATTCACCAAAAAATTGGAGGTTAAAATGAACCACAAAAAGACACTTGCACTATGCATGGCCCTTGGCCTGATATTGGGAAACTACCAGGCCTTCGCCCAAACCGCTGAGGAACTCCTTTCTAAAGGTATTCAACTCGAAGAGGTTAAGGGCGAACTGGAAAAAGCGATTGAGGTGTATCAAACAATCGTCGACAAGTTTTCGGATAATAGGCCAATTGCGGCCAAGGCACTGCTCCATATTGGATTGTGCTACGAAAAACTAGGGTTGAAACAAGCCAAAAAAGCCTTTCAGGATGTTATTAATAAGTACCCGGAACAAAAGAATGAAGTGGCTTTGGCAAAAGAGAGAGTGAGGTATCTTAAAGCCTATGTTGCTGACATCAGTAAAAAGGCTGAACAGCATCTAAAAAAAGGGAATGAATTATTTAGTCAGTGGGAATATGAATCGGCCATTGAAGAATATAAAAATGCGATCAAATTCGATCCAAACACCCTCTTGGCACAGAATGCCCGTTATTGCATCGGGCAATCCTGGTTCAGGGCAGGGCGGTACGATACGGCATTAGCTACCTTTAAAAAGTTAATCGAGGAATTTCCTGAAAGCAATATCACCCCGGTTACCGAATTAATGGTAGCACAGGTTGAGTATGCCATGGATAATAACAAAAATCCGGAGATGGTCAATGATTATTCAGACGAAAATATAATTATTGACCCGGAAACGGGGATTTCCTACACCAAAATCAAAACATTTACAGGGAAAAATGATTTAATTAGATGGACACCAGCCACTCACCTTTCGCCAAACGGAAAGTTTCTCATAATAAGTAATACCATTGTCCCGATGGATGGCAGTGACCCGTTTGAGTTCATTGACATGCAGGTAGGTCAAAGCTCATGGTCTCCGGAGGGAAATAAAGTTGCTTTTAGGAGTAGAGAAGATTCTTCTATTTACATAGTGCCTGTATCTCCGGAAACAGGTCATACTGAAGGGCCTGCAAAAAACCTGTTGAGTGGAATCTACAATCTGATAGGTAATCTCAACTGGTCGCCTGACAGTAAAAAGATCTTTTTTAGTTTTATAGACAAAAAAGATTATCATGAAATCTGGTCCTTGTCTATTTCAGATGGCATGACCAGGCCCCTTGCCAATGCCACCATCCCTCAGATTGCTCCGGCCTGTTCCCCGGATGGTACTACCATTGCATTTCAAGGCCCGAATGCAGATATGTGGTTGTGCCCCTCAGAGGGTGGAACACCCTGGAAATTTATTGATCGCAGGCATACCTTTCCTTCCTGGTCGCCGGACGGAAAGTGGCTGTTCAGCGATGAAGCCATATACAATTGGGGAAGGTCCTTAAATTTCATACGGTTATCAGATAAACTGGAATTCAAAGTTAATCCGCCGGAGAAAGTAGGAAGTTATTTGTCCTGGCCACCGGAAGGCAAAAAGGTATTGTTCTTCCGATCATCCTATAAAATCATGTGGGGAATGAAAGTGGCATCTGGTTCAGGTGGCCCATCCTGTGAACCTGTACCCCATCTTCCTGTGTATGGAGCCCAGTGGTCAAAAAACAGCAAGATGATCATCGTAGATGGAGAGGAAGAAAACCAAATGGAAGAAGGCGATGTTGCCATAAGGATCGTGCCAATTGCAGGCGGGGAATCCTTCCTGCTGGACCTGGATAACGATGTGGATGGAAAACCACGTCATTTCCGTGTTTCACCAGATCAAAAGTACCTTCTTTTTGAGGTAGTCAAGGAAAATGATAAGGAGGATTTCTATATAGCTCCGATTTCAATCGAAGAAGCCAGGGTTAATGGACCTGCGATCAGAATCATTGAAAATTGGTCGTATTCAGGTGGCTATGGAAATACCCAATTATCATGGTCACCTGATGGAACAAAATTGGCACTAAACTATAAGGAAAACATCTGGGTTTATGACATTGACAAAATGAACCTTAAACAAATAACAAAAACACCTGAAAAGAAAAAATGGATTGCTTGGTCTCCTAACAGCCGGATGCTAAGTTATTGGATTTTCGTTGATAAACCTGATTGGAAAGTTGAAACCCGGATAATCCCTTCAGAAGGGGGAGATCCAATAAAAATATTCAGGGATCTTGATTATGGGCTTTTGGCCTCGTCCTGGTCTCCCGACAGCAAATCTGTGGCTGCATTATCAAATGGAAAAATATCGATTCGCAACATCAAAACGAATGAAACCCGGATAATTCTGGATGTAAAAACTCAGGGGCTGGATGATGCTTCTAACTTCTGCTGGTCACCGGATGGCGAAAACCTGGTTTTTGTTGGAATAGAAAACGCAGAACCTATAAATAAAAATCATTTATATAGGATCCCTGCAAAGGGTGGTAAACTAACCGAACTTGCCACCGGTGATTTAAGTGTTAAATATGATATTTCATGGTCGCCTGATGGGAAATGGATCTGTTATCTTTCTTATAAACTGGAAAAAATACGTCCTGAAAGTACCATGTGGGAAGCTAATTTTGAGGAAATTAAAGAAAAACTCTTGAAATAATACCAGCTCCAATCGTAAAATCTGGAGTAACCTGGGTAATGGAAAACTTCCTGCCGGAATAAAAGCATAATAATAAGAGCATTATCGGGGGGCACAGTATTTGGGACATTGTGTCCCCTTATCCTTTATCAATTCTATGTATTAATATTTTCTGACCTCAGTCTTAATCTAATAATTTTGACAAAACCTCCTTAAAATCTGCTTCCCATATCGATCCTTCGGGGCGTGCCTTAACAAATTTATCTGAGGCATAGGAGATCCATTTTCCATCAGGAGACCAATAGAGGAGATCCATCTCGCCGAAGTCATCAGCGCCAAGGGTGCGAACATTGCCCCCTGTAGCTGATACCAGGAATATTAGGCCTGGTTTGTCTGCAGTTTTGCTAACAAAGGCGAGGTTTTTCCCGTCTGGAGACCAGCAAAGTCCTATTGTTATATCCACACCCAGTTCCTGCAAGTCGGCAATCTGGCGAGACTCGCCGCCAGCTATGGGATTAACCAAGATGAATCGTTCGGAGATGAAGGCAAGTTCTTTACCATCCGGGGACCAGGTATATTCCTCAACAGTTTCTAACACTTTCCTCGGTTCACCTCCAGATGCAGAGATTACCATAAGTGATTGTTCCTTCTGTGAGTGATAGGCTGTATAAGCGATCATATCCCCTCCGGGCAACCAATTTGGACGAAGTTTGTCTTCCGAAGTTTTTGTGAGCTGTATTGGTTCACCGCCCTCGGCAGATGCGATCCAGATGTCCTCCTTATGGATTATTGCAATCTTTGTTCCATCAGGAGACCAGGAGCAGACCCTATAACATGGGCGTCTTGTATCCATCTCACTTAAAACCATCACGGCAGGGCCGGTCGTCCGGCCATCTTTCAGCGAAATTGGAACTACCCAGAGGCTCTTCATCCCGTCTTTTCGTTTTACGGCGAAGAGGAACTTCTTGCTGTCAGGCGATAATCGGCAGGGATACGGTTCTCCATCGACCGATATATCCAGTTTGAATGGGAAAGGATCGCCGCTAGCGAGGGGGCTTATCCAGAAGCCTCCTTCCCCCTCCGTAACTATCATCTTACTATCAGAAGACCAGAACTGGAGATATGGCCAGAGTACAAACTTACTTCCGAGTTCAAAGGACGGACCTCCGGCAGCTGACACGACTTTGAGAGCTGATCTCCAATCGTAGGACGATCTGTAGAAAAGCATCTTCTTCCCATCAGGTGACCAAGCGAAATGGAGTCCTGTCTCTTCAGGTAAAACCATGTCAAACTCGCGCCCGTCGGTGAGGCGGACAAACCGGAGCTTCTTATAACTAGGTCGGTGGACAAGCCACTCTCCGTCAGGTGACCAGGAAATGAGACGACCATTATCGCTGCTGATCTTTTTGGGCAATCCACCTTCGGCAGGGATTACCCAGGTTTCTCTTCCCTTTTTGTAGGCGATGGTTTGGCCATCGGGAGACCATTTAGGTAAATATTCCCGAATAGGATCATTCGTAATCTGTGTTAGCATATTATCTCTTACCGAGAAGGTATATATGTTTCCGGGATCATCCTTATCCTTCCTCTCATAAGCGAACTTCTGCCCATCAGGAGACCAACTCACATTAAGCCCATACATGTAATTCCCAGTAAGCAGTTTCCTGGGTGGGCCTGTTGAATGTCCTGTCTCTGCTGATACAGTAACTATCCAAATGCCCTCTTTCGAGAAAAAGACTGCTTTTTTCCCATCTGGTGACCAGGTGCCCCGCCCCGCGGGTATGTCGACGAGATCAAAAGGGTCACCACCATCCAATGGAATCACAAGATTCCAATTCAACAGTAACTTACTATTTGGGGAGAGATTGAGATCTGTCGTATATTCAATCACATCCCTTTTACCTGCGAATGTCATTGTCCTGGTATATTTTACGCCGGTATTCTGATCAATGATTACACCTTTTTCCGATGCGTCGCTTGTTGTACTTTTTAGTTTCTCATTTTCTTTTGCCTGTTGCACGCGTCCCACCATCAGTTGTGTCACAGGAATGATAGCACTTTCCGGATATTGGTCGATGAGCTTTTCTAACGTGGATAAGGCATCATCAAAATTTCCGGTTTTAAAATAGGATTGGCCAATCCAATACTGGGCATCCATTGCAATTTTGCTTTCAGGGACCAGCTTTATCACTTGTTCCAGCTCAACAATTGCTTCATCAAACATCAGTTTATTGATGAATTCAACTGCCTGGGTGAAATGCTGGTCTGCCAGATTGTCCCTGTCCGAATCAGAATCGTCGGAAGGCAAAACGACTATTGTCCAGATAAAAGCTAAAGAGATAAATATCACTACTGAAAAGAAAGTTATTTTCCTCATGATTCTCTCCTATTATACTTAGTGGTAGTGTAAAAAATAACCACAGAGGCACAGAGTAATTATTTGATATTTATTGATTTAAACGGATTTATTCTTTTCCTCCCCTCTGTGACCTCTTATTATATATCTTTCTTCAGTCAGACTCTAAAGCATTCAACACTAAGATTAATTACTAGCTTAACTCATATATGCCATATTTCTAAATGAACCAACATCTGAGCAATAGGAATACTTTTAAAAATCGATTTTTTAAAAAGTGGTAAATTTTTTCTAAATAATTGCTCTGATTGAATATTTTTTAAGAGTTCTCAGAGTTCTTCTCTGAGTTCTCTGTGGTTTCATTTATTTATCCTATTTCTCATAGAACTTTTTACATTACTTTTAGCACTGATAGATTGTGCCATATCCATTAAGCGGGACATTTCCGTAGTACCAATCAGTACATAAGATAGTTTATTATCGCTCCAGGCAAGAATCGTCCCGCCCGATTGTCCCTGGTACTGGTAAACGGCATATTCCCTGAAATCCCGGGCAGCAAGCCTCTGTTCTCCCTCTAAAGGCTGCTCGAACAGCGATATTGTATTGATACCATTTGTATATAGTAATTGCAGACTGTTCCGCCCTTCAATTTTCCTGATTTTATCAAGTATATAACCCGGGTGAAGACGTGGTGGTGGATTTAAGTCAAACGTCACACTTTTCTGTGCCTGAGGGAGTGTAAGAATCTGGCCATTTCTGATCGCCGGCGCATCCGGAGAAGTAATCTTTTGCTGCGACCCCGGCCTTCTCATTATAATACCTGGTCGTATATATTCGGGTCTCTGGTCGAAAAACTCATAGTAGAGGATGTCATCCCGGTTTATCTGCAGGCGCGTAGCCGGCGATGTCGAGAGATCTGTCGATACGGTCTGAGCGACAACGCTTTGATGTTCTTTCAAATAAAGATTGATAATCATAGAATCGTCATCCGTCTCCGGCAGGGGATACAGAATCCAGTAACTAATCGCGAGTGTAATAATTGCAACCGCTGCAACTTTGGCGAATTCAAGAACCACTTTTTTCACCAAAGGATTTAATATGATCTTCTGATGGTAAGAATCTGCTGATTTTATTTGAGCCTGTAGATTTTCATACAGATCAGGTGGTGGTTCTATCGCTTCCCAGGTTTGAAAAACTTCAGATAATCTGGTTGATTCTTTTAATACCTGTGAGCACGTTGGGCAATCCTTCAAATGATCTTGTATCTCAATTGTTTTTATTGCATCTGTTTCGCCGCTGGTAAAAGCTTCCAATTCTTTTTGAATATCTTTACATATAGACATATGATTTACCTATTCTATTTATCATTTTATCTTACTTTCTTTTAAAGTCATCCTGTCCGCCCCGGCGGATCAGCCGTGGCTGATAAGGATCTTTGCAGTTGCTTGCCTCTGATATATCAGAAAAGGAATATTTGTATCGACAAGAGCAAAGATGCCTACGGCATGACAAAAGGAGAACTATCGTTGCGTCGCTGCGCCGCCGCGAGAGATAAATTATCCAGATTATTTTAATCGATATAGTTGACTAAGATTTTTTTCAGTTTTTGACGTCCTCTGTGATTTAATGATTTGATGGTTCCAAGGGGACTTTTCATGATATCTGCAATTTCTGAGAATTTCAAGGCTTGATATTCCTTCATGATAACCACCGTACGTTGTTTTTCAGGCAATTTTGCGAAAGCTTTTTGTATAAGAACTTTCATTTCATTTTTTTCCATACAATCTATTTGATCAGGGGTGGGATCGGATAAGGAATTTTCGAATTCATTTATATTACCGTTTTGAGAAAGGGAATGTACATCAATAGAACGATGAGAACGGAATTTTTTTCTTCTTAATCGATCCCGGCACAAATTAAGGGCAATTCGAAAAATCCATGTTTTAAAGTTCCCGGATGCCTGATATTTCATTTTCTCTTTTACCAGCCTCAGGAATGTTTCCTGACAAATATCTTCCGCATCAACAGCACTCATTAGGATGCGGTAGATAAAGGAGAATACCGGTTTCTCATATCTTCGGTAGAGCATCTCAAAGGCATCTTCATCCCCTTTGCGATACCTTAACATCAGATCCTCGTCCGGGAAATGCATGTTACTTTTCAGTTGCATAGTTACCCTTACTATCCTAAACGCATGAGATATGGAATGGATGCAGTCATATTGAATAAGAGAAAAATATTAGCATTTACAGTCAGATTTACATAGCATATCGAGTCTAATATAGTATTTGGTAAATGAAATGTAAATAAAAATAGGGTCAGTTTAGATACTAGATGCTGGATGCTTGATGCTGGCCAAATCGTGGATGATTTAAAACCGATTTATTTATGGTTTTCACAAATAAAGTTGATAAGTCTAATCAAAGGGAAAGAAAAAAACAAGGTGTGATCAATATATAGTCAGTAAGATCGTTTACCTTAAATACCGTTTAAATTGGTATTAATTCCTATAGATCAATAAACTGTCTCAATTGCCTGCTGCGGGATTTATGTCTTAGACGGAAAATAGCCTTTTCTTTTATTTGACGAACCCGCTCCCTGGTGAGACAGAATTTTATGCCAATTTCCTCCAGGGTTGCAGGATGCTCGCCGTCAAATCCGAAGTACATGCGTAAGATATCCGCTTCTTTTTTGGAGAGTGTTTGCAATACCCTGTCGATTTCTTCTCTTAGTGATTGATTACCACTCTCCTGGTCAAGTGACAATGGTTTATCATCACCTGTAACATCGAGCAAACTTGTCTCTTTATCAGATGAGATAAAAGCATCAAGAGAATATTGTCTCCCCATAGATTGAGAAATGAAATTTATTTTACCCGGTGTTAATTCTAATCTGTTAGCGATTTCTTCAGGTGTAGGTTCGCGTTCAAAGACTTGTTCCAGGGAATTATACGATTTTCCAATCTGATTGATAGTTGCAATCTGGTTTGCGGGTAAGCGAACCGTGCGGGTTTGTTCTGTCAAAGACTGCAAAATGCTTTGTCTGATCCACCAGACGGCATAGGAGATAAATTTAAATCCCTTGGTCTCGTCAAAACGTCTGGTCGCTTTTATTAATCCCAGATTGCCTTCATTGATCAAATCCTCTAAAGGTAATCCCTGATTTCTATATTCCAGGGCAACCTTTACGACAAATTTCAAATTAGCCCGGATTAGTTTGGTTAACGCTTTTTTATCGCCTTGGCGGATCCTGGAAGCTAATTGTACCTCTTCCTCTGGCGTTAGAAGGGGAATCTTACTAATCTCTCTGAAATAATTTGTCAAGACATCATTGCTTTTAGAGTAAGTTTGGGTATCGGGTCTATTCATATTCCTTCTGGTCTGTAATATTATAATGTAATTAGGGACACGATATGTCGTGTCCCTCTGAAAATTCATAATGTTATTTCTGCAGAATCATCCGGCCAACCATGCGCGTATCGGGTGTTTGTATGACGTAAAAATATAGGCCCGAAGAGACCTGTACACCATGCTGATCTAAGCCGTCCCAGGTTACGGTATGATTTCCAGCTGGTAGAGATTCGTTAAATAGTTCCCTAACCCGATTTCCCAGTATATCATAAATAATCAGATTAACCTCTTCTTGTTCTGGAAGATCGAATTGGATATTCGTCGAAGGATTGAAAGGATTCGGATAATTTTGATATAGACGATGCACTGTCGGGATTGCATGTGCTATTTTGTCCGGATCGTCGGGCAAATCTGTAAAGGTACTTTCAAGATTAAATAGCATGGTCGTTGTGGGTGCGTCCTCAGACCCTACTTTTATCCAGGCGGAATAACTGCTATAGTTAACCTTGCTTATTGTGACGAGATATTCACCGGATTCTTCCCAAGGTAGCTCAAACATACCATCACCGTCACTCAAATTATAGGCATGAATTGGTCCATCACGTAATTGCATCGTGACCATTGCCCCGGAAAGCGGATTTCCACTTTCATCAAAGATCCGTCCGGAGACAATACCATTGATGTTTCCGCTAAAAGTGGGCATAGGGGTGAGAGATGCATTGATATCCGATACAACACCATTAACCCAAACAGGTCTAGCCTCTTCCCAACGGCGGGCATCATCATAGAATTCAGGGACATAACCACTGGCAACAAACAAAAGAAAATAATAACCTTTTTTCAAACCACTTAAACGATAAGCCCCGTTATTACCGGAAATACCGAACGTAACCTCTCCCGTCAGCGCATGAAATCCGATTATGAATGCCTGGGGGATTGCCGTGCCATCTTCGCTGCTAATTATACCCTCGATGACATAGGTCTGATTCAACGGATCCAGTGTGAAATCGATGGCCTGGAAAGTGGTATCACTAAAGGCCCAAAGGATGTCTGCTTCGTATGGTGTTCTTTTCTCTTTGTAAAATTCGGTGACATAGTCATCCTTCTGAGCAGAAACGATAAATCCTAAGACGGGTGTGGGGATGGTAAGCCAATAGAGATCAATTTTGATGATATAATTCCCCTGATCATCGGTACGTGTTTGATAAACATAGTCGGCGGCACCATAGGCCCGGGTTGGCATATCATAGGGACGGACATTGACAATAGCATCAGCCAGTACATTGCCGTTATAGTCGCTGACGTTACCTTTAATCTTTACGGATTGGACGATCAGCCGGATAAGGAATGCCAAAATTGATACTACCAACAGTTTCTCCCCCATGTAATTTTACCGGTTTTGCATCTGCCATGGTATGGGCATTGTCGTAATATTCCTGGTAGAAATACCAGCCATCCGGGCCGCGATACTGGCATGAGATGATATATTCATCTTCCGGCAGCATCATTTTATATTGACCATCTGGACCAGTAATTGTATGATAAGCCGCATCATTTTCCAATAGATCGGTATATTTGGGTAAAAAACTTATTAACGCACCCGGAGACAGGCTGGTTTCGCCAGTCAAAGTGGACACCGACCGGTGATATATCCGAAAAGATTTGTTCCCAATGGTTTAAGATAGAAATCCAGTTCATGCTGCGGAGCCGACAATACAATATTATCTTCAACCCGTTTTTCATATCCTACAGCTGTACATACCACTGTATAGGTCCCCTGTCGGATCCCGCTAATCCGATAACTGCCGTCGGGATTGTTGATCGTATTGTATCTGATTTGCTCACCGGCACTGTTAATGGTATACATTTGGATATGTGCAGGATAGATGGGTTTATTTGATCCCGTGTTATCAGCCTGATAGACAAAGCCTTTCAGAACGATTGGATCAATTTGGATGATTGGTTTTAACCAGTAATCCTGATTTGTAAGCCAGGTATCATCCGAAACTTTCAGACTGTCGCTGAATGGTTCAAATCCCCATTTAGAAAAACGCATTTCGACGAATCCGTTGTAAACTTTGTGGAACTGGTAATGTCCAAATCCATCGGAGAGACTGTGATAGAGGATTTCCGGTCGTTCAAGATCAGGATCTATATAGGTAAGATAAACATCAACCAGAGACAGAACATGTCCTCTTGTGGGATATGCGTAAATGGTACCTGTGATCAAATTGTCATGTGTAGGATCTAGTTCATCCAGAAAAAAATCAACCTTCACTTTCTGGTCAACCAGTTCAATGTTTTCGATTCGTTGCCATTTATAGGTCTCAGCAGAGCAGATCATCAGATATTTACCGGAAGGAATATTTTCTACCACATAACTCCCATCCGGATTGTTGATCACAGCATAAATGTCTGGTTCTATGGGGATCGGTCCGTCGATCATTGTGTAATACAAGGGTATTACGGTTACATAAGCCGGATATACGGGTGTATTATCGGTAGGACTAACAATCTTCCCATAAACAGTGGAGGTATTTGGATGGGGCAGCTGTACAAGCTGGATGTTGAGATCATCGATATAATCCCCCTGTTGAAGCGAAATAATATCAGAATATTCATAAGGAAGATGATGAGCCGCTTCAGCGGTCAGTTTATATTCGCCCGGTGGAACATTATTAAATTTATAGCGACCATCATCATTGCTTATGGTCTCAAATCTGCTGTTTTCCCCATAGATCACAACTTTAGCACCGGGCAAAGGTATCATTGCTGAAAGGAGCTCCGTTGTACTATAAACGACTCCGGAAATGCGTGTATCAAAATCAGGCTCATAATGTCGGAGAAGAGAAAAGTTGAGGGTAAAATTAGCATTTTCGCTAATGACCACATCATTAACTTTGTTAACCTGATAGTCCGGATGCTCACACCAGACTAGATAGGAGTAGGGTGCCATATTGGTCAACTCATACTGACCATCAGAAGTGCTACGGGTTGAAAATTGCAAGGAATCGCCATTAGCTGTATAACTGAGAGCAATAATTTTTGCATCGGAAACCACATCTCCTGTTTCCGCATCATACACGACCCCATTCATATTTCCCGCGAATAAGCTGGAAAATAAAAGTACTACAACAAAAATTATGGAAGACAAATACTGTAACGATGACATGGTTACCTCCACGTTAAATATTTTATCCACGAATTGCACAAATCAGATTAAAATTCTATAAATATAAGTCCTGTCATATCCATGGACTTCCTATTGGTTTGCCGAAATAAAATCATCCAAGATTTGAAAAAAGCAGAATGCTGAAAGTAGTATACAATTACTAAAATCTTTGTGATCTTTGTGTTTTGAGTTTATTTTCCCTACTTCTTAGCGACTTTGCGTGAGAATATTTTAATCGTTTTGGGAAACCTGACAAAAGATATAGGTTCAAATATAATGCCAGAGAAATCTAATTCTCTTGATTCTCATAAAACCGCATTTGATGGGCTCGCTTGGGGTGATGATATCTGAGTTCGATTAAAAAACAACAAACAGGTGCGAAAAATATTCGTACCAGGTGTAAAATATGCAGAGCTTTGGTTAAAATTGGTAGGCGATGTTTAAGGATGTTCTTCCTGATTGGTCCATCTTAGGATACCAGCTAACCTGACCAGAGGAGGGCTTTGGTTTAGAGATATAAAGAAAGTCAATCTGAGTATAAATCCAAATTGCTATAAACCCGGACAGGGCTAAATTCCGGTTTTGATAGGCTTGATTAAAATCATCGTAGGCGGATGAAATATTCATCGGATTAGTCTCCTGTAAATATATATCTTCAAGACGGTTTGTCTCGGCGGCAAAATAAAAAAAAGATCCGAGTAAAACGACGTTTCCACCCAACAAGAGCCAGCCTTTTGTTTTTTCTCCCCTTCCAATTTGTCCTGAACCGGGGAGGAAAAGTGAAAGGGCCATTTGTTGACGCGCAGATTGTTCAAGACTATCCACATTCATATCAGGAATAGCAACAGCGACACTATCCCTTGTTGGCTTTTCAGATTGGGTATTTTTTTCCTGGGTTTGATGTCGAATCTCCTCAAAGAATGCCAAAATTTTTGGAGAATTCTCTACAGGATTAAGACGGTAATTGGAGTCTAATTCTATGATCTTTGCAAAATTTTTAAGGGCACCTTGCATATCCTGTTGTGAATAATATGACAGTGATAGAAGGCGCAGAATTTCACATTCCTCTTCTATAGACATATTAGATTTCCTCTGAAGTATTTCTTCGGCATTCTGAATGACTTCCTGATATCGGAACTCCTGGAAGAGCGCTCTTAATTTATCTGATTCGGTCGACCCGATCTGGGCAATGGAAGGTAAGATCAGGGTAATACAAAATAGGAATGTCCAAATGATTGGTGCTGACATATATCTACTCCATATGGCAAAATATTTACTGCAGCTTGGTTCTTTTTTCAAGATTTACTTTGAGAGCAGTCGTCTCTTGCTTGGTTATGACTAAGGAATCGGTGAATGTCTGAAAACCCGGATTTTCAATAGTGATTTTATAACTACCCGGTGCTAATAAAACTGGTTCGGCAAGAGGGGTTTCTCCGATCAATTTGCCATCAACAAGAACCATTCCCCAGGGATAGACCTGACAGGAGAGATAACCAAACAAGGTATCCAACGCAAAGCCTAAAATTTGTGCCCGGCCAGCATCGATTTTAATTTCTTGATAATGGTCCGGATACAGCTCGTGGGAAAGTTTAAGACTATGCGTGCCTGTAGATAATTCCAGGGGTGCACGAAAGGGTGTCTTCCCATGATAGTGACGATCGATATATACTTCAGTAACCGGATCTGAAAAGACAAAAAGCGTTCCCAATTCAGGTAAATCGGGATTTTCTTCAACCTGCTCTTTTATCAGTTCAGATCGGTCCGGTAGTTTCTCTTGCATCGACATTGTGCTAACTTGAAGCGTAGTATCAGCAGGTGGATTAGTATGTGCCAGTGGTTTCTCTCCCGTTAGCAATTTATTGATATCGGGGTAAAAAATGTATCCGCTAAGACCGAGGAGGATGATCACAAATGAAATGAGAGCAAGCCGCATATAGTTTTTTTGCTGCTTTAATATTGGCAAGTGATCAATCCTATTAACATCCGGTTTAATTCCCAATTCCTTAAGAGATTGCGCTGCTGATGATGGTCTTTGCTGAGGTGATATTTGGAGTAACTCCATAATAACAGGTGGGACCTCTGAGGCTAATTTACCAGAGATCCTTTGATGATCAATATTAAGAATGTTATTTATAGTGTCTTTTATGTCCTCGCCGAGAAAGGGATGATATCCCTGAAACATCTCAAATGCGACAATGCCTGCCGAAAACAGATCGGTTTGTGCATTTAAATTTTCACCACGAATTTGTTCTGGCGACATATAGGCTGGGGTACCAATAAGAGAAGACTTGCTGGTAAGTTTAGGATCCTCAGCCCGAAATGCGAGGCCGAAATCGAGCTAACTTTAAATACCATTCATTATTGACTAAAATATTTTCCGGTTTAACATCCCGATGAATAATACCATGCTGATGGGCGGCTTCAAGACCCTGGAGAAGTTGGATTAGAATGTGCTTTTTTTGTTCGTGATCCGGTGGCTCTTCGCTTAACAATTGACGTAGGTTACGACCATTAAAATACTCAAAGGAAATATAATAGACTTTTTTATCTGATCCGAAATCAAGTACGCGGATGATGTTTGGATGATCAAGACGGGCAAGAACCTTGGCTTCCCGTCGGAAACGCTCCAGCCATCCCTGGTCTTCGATTTCTTCAGTATTTAATGTTTTAAGCAGAATTTTCTTTTCAAGATGGATATGCCAGGCAATATAGACATTGCTGATCCTGTCTTTTTTTAGACATTCTTCGATCCTGAATCGGTTGAAGAGGATTTCTTGGTTTTCTGACATAAATTTGCAACTTATATGATGTTTCTTTTGGTTGTATTAGATTTGTTTATAGATACGGGATACGGGATACGGGATACGGGAAAGGTGATAAAATAGAAATAAATACTTGACTAAGTGTTAGGAGAACATCACCTTTAAACATCTCACATCTCACATCTCACATCTCACATCTCACATCTCACATCTCACATCTCACATCTCACATCTCACATCTCACATCAATCTCTATTCCCCATCTCCTTTAACTTCAACTGTACCCATCTAACAGATACACCGAGTGAGCGGGCCGTCAGGGTGCGGTTTCCCTCAAATTCCTTTAATCTTTTATCCAATAATAAGAGTTCGAAGTCGCGAAGGGATCCCTGAAAATCAACAAGTTGCCCCTTCTTTTCCAAAACGATATGTTCCGGGATTATTTTTTCACCATCACTGAGTATGAGGGCACGCTGGAGTATATTCTCTAGTTGTCGCACATTACCGGGCCAATTATATTGTTCCAGGTTTTGTAGGGCTTTGGCGCTAAGGTTTTGTCCGGTCCGGGCATATTTGCTAAGAAAATGATTGATTAAGAGGGGGATATCCTCCCGTCTTTCTCTAAGCGCAGGTAACGTAATTGGAAAGACATTTAAACGATAGAATAAATCACGACGGAAAGTTCCCTGTTCAACCATCTCGATTAAATTCTTATTGGTTGCGGCAATAATCCGTACATCTACCTTCTTCATCCTGGTATCACCCAGAGGGATAATTTCCTGATTCTCTAATACACGTAATAATTTTGCCTGAAGGGGTAGCGAGATCTCAGCGATTTCATCGAGAAAAAAAGTACCCTTATCCGTTGCTTCAAAAAGACCCTTTTTATCTGTATTAGCACCTGTAAAAGCCCCTTTTTTATAACCGAACAATTCACTCTCCAGGAGGGTGTCTGGAATAGAGCCGCAAAATTGAGCAAGAAATGGTTTGTCTTTCCGTTTACCCAATTTATGAATGGCTTTGGCTGCCAATTCCTTACCCGTACCGCTTTCACCTTGTAAGAGAACCGACACATCACTTTGAGAGACACGCTGAAGTAATTGGAACAAGTTTTTCATTGCAGGACTGTCTCCGATCATATCCGGAACAGCTGGCAATTCCTGTAATTGTCTGCGGAGAATGATGTTTTGCTCTTGCAGATCATGCATAATAATAATTTTATCCAGTACCAGGGAAAAAAGGTTGGCCAAAAATTCTAAAAAGAACAGGTTCTCATTGGTGAATTGCTGACGCTGGTCCGTACTATCAACCAATATGACTCCCCAAATCTGTCCCTGATGAAAAACAGGGACACCTATTACAGATTTTATATTTTCGATTTGGATGCTTTCAAATTGCGAAATCTGAGGATCCTGCTGAACATCATGATAGAGACATGCCATTTTTTTATCTATAACCCTGTGGAGAATCCCGGAAGAAAAAGACTGTAATCCATCAAGCGAATCCTGGGATATATTCCGGGCAGCAACCGTGCTGAAATGTTCATTTGTGGGGTCATAACGGGCAAATAAACCACGTTCCGCCTGAAGATACGAAATTACCAGATCAAGAATTTGGGCCATCAATGTTTCTTCTATATTGGCTCCAGAAAGTAATTCACTAATCCGGTTCAGCAATTCTAACTGTTCGCGGCTAATGGCCCTGATCTTAGAAAAATCTGTCGATTCCGGAAGACCTTTTCTGGAATTTTTATTCATAGTCATTTACTCTTCTGCCTGTACATTAAAGGCGGCCGGTTTGGATCTTGTACGGTTACCAAAGCCTGTCGATAGCCCAGATGACCCAAAAATAGCTACCCACTGTTAAAGCAGTATCAACAGTGTGGGTTGTTTGATCATTAGAAATTTTCATACGTTGCCAAACCATTACCGGCGCAACTTCATTGGTATAGATCTCAAGATTATAATGGAAAGAATAGGTTGTCTGCAGGGATTGCCATACAAGGGTCGGAAAGGGACCGGTAACCATGTTGTCTATTGGAGAAAGGACGATGACCTCATCATGTATAACACGTTTTAATTGCCCCTGGCCGACGGAGAGAACATTACTAAATAAATCGCATACCTCTATATTAATCGGTTCTCCAACCAACTCTTCAATAGATAAAACACCCAGGTCCAGGATGGATAATTCCTGACGAAAGTTTTTTTGTGTTGTATTATAGGAAAGGTGGAATTTTTTTTTATCGTCATTAAAAATTGCGAATACAGAATCGATATCATTATCACGATCACTTATATGAGCTTCAATGATCATTTGTTCTTTCTGAAAAGAAGGGAATCGGTTAAGTACCACACTGTATAAAAAGAGACTATCCATAATGGGTAAAGCGTTGAGAAAGGCCTCCACTCTTAGTTCACGGTTATCTGGCCAGTTAACAAAATGAGAATCCGAATGAAATTCAGGATGAGAAAAATTTAACCATCCATTCTTAGGATTGGATAATAAGAATTCAAATTCTCCTTGCTCATTGGAAATAGTTAGCTCAGAGCCACCCTGCCATTTGACTATTGTCTGTGGAATGGTTTCGACTGGCAGGCTGATGGTTTTAATCGTACCACTGATCCTGCCATAGTTGTAATTAGGATTTTGAGGATCCATTGGATTATCCCGTGGTGCCTCACATGAATATAGCAGGGTCAAAAGCAAGACAAGAAATGTTGAACGCTTCATCCACATCTGAAATTTGCCCTTTTTCTTCAACGACTCTGTTTTTATTAAAAGGCTATGAATAAAAACTAATCATATCCACCTGTAAGTGCAACAGATTTCAAAAATCAGATATGACGTTCATATTATTTTCTTTGTTCTTGTCATAAATGATATTACTTTTATGAATATATAATTCTACTAGGCGCAAATTCATACATAAGTTTCAACTAAGCAAAAAAGTTCTGCTAAATATAAGTAGGATCTTTGTACTTTCCACTTGGAAAATCATTCTGCCCGGTACCGTATACAGCGATATATGTTTATAAATATGTGCAAATTTATTCTTAGATGATGAACGTCTACATGTTTGTAGATTTATATATGTTGATCCGGGTATGAACTGCAAAGCAAACAAAGTAAACCTTAATGCCAAATAATAATAAAAAAGAATAATTAGTGTGGTGATATATATCAAGTGAGAAAAATGGACGTCTAATTTTTTACTCAAATGGAGAAAGTTATGATGTATCAAAAAATGGGCTTTGGGAAAAAAAGTGTTTTTTTTACTGTTCTTCTTTTTGGAATAGTCCTGATGAATGGAGCAGAGGTTTCGATTGTTCGGGCTCAAAATGATCATCACTTGAGTAATGAAACCTATAAACAAAATGTTGTTCAAAAGATTAGCGATTTAGTTAAGGACAATTATGTTTTTCCTGAATTAGCAAAGACATATTCTAAGGAGATGATGCGACATTATGAGGAGGGCCTTTATAATTCAATCACCGAAGACAGTGCATTTGCCAGTAAAATTTCAGATGATCTTCGAGTTATTACTCATGATGCTCATTTTTATGTTCGACTGAAGGAAACCAGTGATATGGAAGAGGCTACTGAGAGCACCCTTCGTCATCCCATACGTTATCATTTTTTAGGTCTGAAGGAGAATAAAGGATTTGCCAAACTTGAATGGATGGAGGGTAATATTGGATATTTGAAACTCAACCGCTTTTATTATTATCCGGATATCAGGGGAATGGTTAATCTGACAATGACGTTTTTGGAAAATGCTAATGCAATCATCATTGATATCCGGGATAATGGTGGTGGATCAGGGGATTATCTAAGCACTTATTTTTTACCTCATCCAACACAATTAAATAGCTGGTACTCTCGTAAATATGATTTTTTAACAGAGAATTGGACCCAACATGATATAGGAATGGAACCTCTCACGGATGTTCCACTATTTTTATTAACAAGTGATAGAACCTTTTCTGCTGCCGAGTCTTTCGCTTATGATATGAAAGTTAGGAATAGAGCGATCATTATAGGTGATTCGACAAAAGGAGGTGCCCATTCAGTAGATCTCTATCAAATCAATAATAAGTTTGAGATATACATTCCTACAGTACGTGCTGTAAATCCGGTAACTGGTGGAAATTGGGAAGGAAGCGGAGTGATTCCGGATATACTTGTTCCGGCTTCTTCAGCATTGGACACAGCATTTGTTATGGCAAAAAAAGCGGGAGCAGTTTACAATATGGGCAGAGAAGATAAACTCAAACAGGCGGTAAAGGAAATGGAAATTCATATTAAGCGGGCGGAAAGTTTGTTGCGTGGGAACAAAGACGTTGAAGGTAATGCTGCCTTGGATTCTGTATTTCAGGTTGCTTTTAGATATGATCTTGTGAATGAATTTTTTATGGATGTCTTGGCTTATAATTATTTGTCAGGAGCAGATGAACAAATCCTGTATGCGGTGTTGAAGAAAAAAATTGAATTCTTCCCAAAATCTCCAAGTGCCTTTGAATCCCTGGCCGATGCTTACTTTAGGAATAATAAAAAATCAGAAGCAATCGATTTCTATAAGAAAGTCTTGAAATTAGATCCAGAAAACACGAATGCATCAAAAATGTTAAAACGTTTGCAGGAGAAATAATCGATCTTTTTTCCCTGTGACAAATTACCTATATTCTTGATGACTACTTAAAGAGGAGCTTAATATGCCAAATGTTAAATATGAGAAAGAGATCAATTGTAAACGAAAAGAGTGCACAGAAGAACAACCTTCTTTAAAATTTAAAAAGATCGTTCCTCATGGTAACAAGGATGTTGTTTATTACACCTGTAAATGTGGTGCAAAGAAAAAATTCGACATCTGGCATTAATCGAATAAAATAAAAAGAGATAAACACAAAGCCCACAAAGAAATATTATATAAATTATTATCCTGATTAGTAAAAATCTCTAGCTTAAACAATTGGTTTAGGATGAGTAATCTTTAAAAATCAAAATTTTTTTCTGTGTGATGGCGTTAAAAATAATACTCTAGTGTAATAGGAGTTATAGACTCAATGAGAAATGCAGCGAACATCGTTGAAGTTACAGAAAAAAACCTGGTAGAGTATCCTCAAGTTATCTGCTTTATTAATCCAAAGCATGAATTGTATGATAAAAAGATAAGCTGGTTAAAGAATCAATTTCAAAATGGATTAAAGATAAAACTGCTGTTTTTGGAAGGTGAAAAAAAGGCAGTCGGTTTTATCGAGTATATCCCCGGTGCATACTGTTGGCGGGCCGTGAGTGCCAAAGATTATATGTTTATTCACTGTTTATGGACAAATGGTAAAAAACATCAACATAAAGGTTTAGGTAAGTTATTAGTAGAAGAGGTTGAGAAAGATGCAAGTGATATGTACGGTGTCGCTGTCATAACCAGTGATAATTCATTTATGGTTAATAGAGAGATCTTTTTAAAAAATGGTTACTTTCTTATAGAAGAATCTGGAAAAGACCAATTATTAGTAAAACAAGTAAAGGATGGTCCTCAGCCTGCCATCAACGATTGGCAAAGCGAATTGAAAAAATACCAGGATCTTACCATTGTGTATTCAAAACAATGTCCCTGGGTGGCCCGCTTTATTGAAGAAGTACAACCATTTCTGGAAGAAAAAAATTTAAACCCCAATATTGTTGAACTTAAAACAGCTCACCAAGCCCAAAAAGCACCATCGATATATAGTGTTTTTAACCTAATTTATAAGGGCAAAATATTTGCTGATCGATATATCTCGACAACGCGATTCATGAATATTGTAAATAAAGAATTAGGGTTGTAGATCCCCACTGAAGTAAAAAATGTTTTTCTTATGGCCAAAAATTTATAGTTCAGTAAACAATAAAGATCCTTTCTGAAATAAAATGGTAAAATTTTACAAAAGATGAATATAATGAGATACCCTTTAATTTTACTTTGCTTAATACTTTCTTTCCCTCTCCCCACTTCAGCACAACAGGTAATCACGATCAATACCGATGCTACCGGTAGAGTATTTGAAGGAATCGGCGCCCTAAGTGCCGGGGCTTCATCCCGTCTGTTAATTGATTATTCCGATCCCTATCGTAGCCAAATCCTGGATATTCTATTCAAACCTAAGTTTGCCGCCAGCCTGCACCAACTAAAAGTTGAAATTGGGGGAGATGTCAATTCCACGGACGGTAGTGAACCGAGTCATGCCAGAACACGAATAGAATTTGAATATCCACAGCCCGAATATTATCAGCGGGGCTATGAATGGTGGTTAATGAAAGAGGCAAAAAAACGTAATCCTGCTATTATCCTTGATTGTCTGGAATGGGGCTGTCCGGGTTGGATCGGTGATGGCGTATTCTTTTCTCAGGATAATGCTGACTATATATCTTTATTTATTAGCAAATCTTTAGAATATCATGGGTTAAAAATAGACTATACAGGGATATGGAACGAGAGAGAATATGATAAGGAATGGATAAAACTTCTCAGAAGAACTCTCGATAGAAATGGGCTGAAAGAGGTCAAAATTATTGCAGCAGATGTATTTGATTGGAAATTGGCAGATGAAATGGCAATAGACCCTGAACTTGATGATGCCATTTATGCCATCGGTCTTCATTATAATGAAAGGTGGAAAGAGAATCGGTACGGTAGCACACCTGAAGCCCGTCGCCTGGGAAAATCATTACGTAACAGTGAGGGAGGACCATGGAAAGGAGATTGGGAGGCTTTTGAAGTTCTCGTCAAGATGTATAATCGAAGTTATATCAATGGAAAACTTACCAACTTTATTACCTGGAGTCTGATTTCATCCTACTACAATTATTTGGAACTTCCAGGATCGGGATTGATGAGGGCTGATTCTCCGTGGAGTGGAAACTTTGAGATACAGCCAGCCATATGGGCGGTGGCCCATACGACACAATTTGCAAATCCTGGATGGATCTATATGGATGAGAGTTGCGATTATTTGGATGGTGGGGGTAGTTTTGTTACGTTGAAGAATCCCGCAAACAATGAATTTAGTCTTATTATTGAAACAATGGATACCACGGTTACGCAAAGAGTTACTTTTGTATTTGACGATGAATTTGACAGGGAAGACCTATCTCTCTGGCGATCAATAAAAAACAAAGAAAGTTTTATCCAGCAGGATAATATCGAGATAAAGAATAACCGATTTACGATCGATCTGATTGGTAAGGCGGTCTATTCAATTACCAATACCAGCGGACAACAGAAAGGAGGATACGATTCGCCACCGGTTGAAAATTTCCCCTTACCCTATAGCACGGATTTTGAAGATGAAATCTCGGGTAGGTTACCAAAATATTTTTCAGACCAGGCAGGTATCTTTGAGGTAAGCAACAGACGTGATGGTCAGGGTAAATGTCTGAAACAGGTTATCACACAACAAGGAACCGAGTGGTGGCGCCCCGGTGATGTATATGTGCAAAGTCTGATCGGTGACTCCTCCTGGACGGATTATGAAATTAATGTTGATATTAACATTCAGGAGAATACAGGACAGGCTACAGTAGCCGGAAGAATTACTCATACGTTTAGAAGTGTGCTACCTCCTGAGGGGTATCGGTTCAAAATTGCCACAAGCGGCATCTGGCAGTTATTTGCCGGTGAAAAAATAATCGCCCGCGGTCGAGATTCTTTTAACCCATTTATTTGGCATATTGTGAAAATGCGATTTGTCAATGATGAAATACGTGTTATCATTGATGACCAGGAGATCGTTAAAGTTAAAGACGATACCTATAAACATGGCGCGGTAGGTATTGGCAGTGTTTTCAATTATGTTGAGTATGATAATTTTTTGATTAAACCGGTGAAATAGGTTTCTCTTTTGTTTATTTAAAATCGGAATATCGATCCAGAATCATATTAAATGAGAAATTCAATTAACCTGATCTATTCACAAATATCTCTCGCAAAGCCGCAAAGCCGCTAAAAAGGCAAAAACAAAATAAATAATACAAATAACAAAATATTATTATTTTTATTCAGATTTATTGTTATGGACTATTTCTTATTTTAAAGATTGTTTCTTTTATTATTTATCTTAGCGACTTAGCGCCTTCGCGAGAAAATTCCATTCTATTTCTTTGTTAAGTTTTTCAATTCTACCAGCATTTTTTTGCCATTTTCATTCTCCGGATTTAGAAGAAGAGACTTTTCATAATTCTCAATGGCCAATTCTTTTTTACCTGCCTTCATATAGGCTTCTCCAAGACTATCATAGGGATTAGAGGATTCCGGATAGGCTGCAACATTTAACTTAAAGATCTCAATGGCATCATTGAGCCGTTCTTTGGCCATCAGACTGTAACCTAATAAATTGAGCTGTGCTTCACCAAAGTTATAATCCTCGGGCTGATTTTTCTTTAGGTTGTCATACCTTTCAATAGCAACCTGTACATCTTTGTCAACCAATATTTTACTCAATTCAATCAAAATTGGGAATTTAGGCATCTCTATTTCCTTGCCTTCCAGGATAGCCCAGATCCCATTACTAATGGCCTGAACCGGGGAATAATCGTGGTTGGTAAGTACAACAACGGCCGACATTTTCCTTGGTTTCATGCTGAAATAGGTGCTAAAACCCAGATCCCCACCGCCATGCTGAACCTTCATCTCACCGTTTTGTCCACCTAAAAACCAACTTAGACCGATCTTTCGGCCATCAGAGGCATCCCTATAAGGGTTTCCATAACTGGCTATAACTGGTTGCCTTAAGGATTCGTTGGTTTTGATATTCGCCGCGATTAAGATTGGCGATGGCCCAGCGGCACATGTCTACCGAATTAGAATGAAGAGTTGAACTTGGTGCATGTTTTGGATTATAAGGATAGGTGGGACTTACCTCAATATTTAATTGTCGAATATGACCATCGGTGTATAAGAGTTGATATCTTTGATCGACTAAAAAGTTGCTCTGATTCATTTTCAGCGGAGCGAGAATATTTTGTGTTATATAGCCTTCAAAGGACATACCGGAAACCTTCTCAATAAGATTACCTAATACCTCAAAAGCCATATTGCTATAGGCCCATTTTTCACCAGGGTCAAAGATTAATTTCTTATCCTTTAGTGATAGCGTATAACGGGTTAATGCCCCGGCAGGTTTTTCCACCTCGCCCCATTCATAGTCCATCACATCCGGCATCCCAGAAGTATGCGTAAGCATTTGTCTGACGGTGATCTCTCTGTATCGGTCATCGTTTATTTTAAAATAGGGCAGATAGTTTACCACGGGGTCGTCAAGATTCACTTTACCAGCCTCAACCAACTGCATAATCGCTGTAGCGACAAAGGGTTTGGATACCGAAGCCATGTGAAAAATCGTCGATTCTGAAACGGGCACTTTCGTTTCAATATTTTGAACACCAAATCCTTTGGTATAATAGATTTCGCCATTTTTGACCACTCCGATGGCAACACCAGGGATTTCATAAGCGGACATGATTTTTTCGATAAATGTTTCTACATCTTTTTTAAATAGTTCATCGGTCTCCTGGGAATAAAGTGGAAGGGATGAGAAAACAATCACAAACATGAGGAACGTGGCAAGAGATTTCATTGAGAATCCTTTCTTTTTTGGATATAACAACCTGTTGATTTATGATAAACGGAAAAGTTTGATCTCATGTACGAGAGATCTTTGCAGATGTTGCCAAAAATTGAAGTATTGACAGATATCTTTGGTTGTTTTATGGCATTATTCTTGCGGATTAGATTCATTATGATTTATATTCCACAGAAGCATCATCGAAGATCAATCCGGTTGAAAGGATATGATTATAGCAAGGCAGGTGCGTATTTTGTTACGATCTGTACATATGAGGGCCAAATGTTATTTGGCAATGCAAAAGATGGTATTATGATGTTGAATACATTTGGGAAAATTGTTGATTTTACATGGCATGATTTACCCAATCACAATTGTCATATTGAATTCGATGAATTTTTGATCATGCCAAATAATTGATTCTTATAAATTTTGCAATTTCATAAAATTCTGACAGAAGATTATTAAAAAAATTGTTAAATTTGTACCAGATTAATTAAAAACGATCAATTAAATTGAATTACGCGATATAATTATAGGCCACAGAAAACACAGACTATCAGGATAATGTAATAGGGTTCTATTAAATAGAAATCCTTTTGACTTTTTTACTCAGGATAATCTCTGTAATCTCTGTGGTTATTCTTAAAAATTGGAGAAAACATGAGCACATCTAAAATCACCTGGACGAAAGTTGACGAGGCACCGGCCCTGGCTTCATATGCTTTACTCCCGATCGTTAAGGCTTATTTCAAGGATTCCGGTATTGAAATCGAAGAAAGTGATATCTCTCTTGCCGGAAGAATCATTGCAAATTTTCCTGAAAATCTAAAAGAAGATCAAAAGATTCCCGATTATCTGGATCAATTGGGAGAGCTGGTAAAAAAACCGGGGGCTAATATTATCAAATTACCAAATATTAGCGCTTCAATTCCTCAATTACAGGCCACCATCAATGAACTTCAGGAAAAAGGGTTTGATATTCCCGATTATCCCGAAGAGCCAAAAAATGATGCTGAGAAACAGTTACAAAAAAGATTTGCCAAAGTTCTTGGCTCTGCTGTCAATCCTGTACTTCGTGAAGGAAATTCAGATCGAAGAGCAGCAACATCTGTTAAAAAATTTGCACAGAAAAATCCACATAAAATGATGAAGGACTGGCCGGCCTCGGGATCAAAAGCACGAGTGGCCCATATGGATGGGAATGATTTTTTTGGAAATGAAAATTCCACCACCATGAAAAGAGCAGGCGATGTTAAAATTGAATTTGTTGACGAGGCGGAAAAAGTAACCGTTCTTAAAGAAAAAATCTCACTTTTAGAAGGGGAGGTTATCGATACGACTTATATGAATGTAGCCGCCTTGCGTGAATTCTATGCCAAACAAATTGAAGCAGCAAGAAATGAAGATGTGCTGCTCTCCCTACATCTCAAAGCGACGATGATGAAAGTATCCGATCCGATCATGTTTGGTCACTGTGTTTCTGTGTTTTATAAGGATGCCCTTGATAAACATGCTGATGTCCTCAAAGAAATCGGCGCGAATGTCAACAATGGTCTGGCTGATGTTCTTGAAAAACTAGACAGACTTCCGGCAGATAAGAAAACAGAAATAGAGGCGGACATTGCTACGGTTTATGTAAACCGTCCTGCTCTGGCTATGGTCGATTCAAGAAAAGGTATTACCAACCTGCATGTACCTAATAATATTATTATCGATGCTTCCATGCCCAATGTGGTCCGTGACGGTGGGAAGATGTGGAATAATATTGATGAACTTCAGGATACGATCGCCATGATACCGGATCGGTGTTATGCGACCATCTATCAGGAGATGATTGCGGACTGTCAAAAACACGGACAATTTGATCCATCGACAATGGGAAGTGTCTCAAACATGGGTCTAATGGCCCAAAAAGCAGAAGAATACGGTTCTCATGACAAGACCTTTGAAGCGTCAGGTAAGGGAACGATTCGTGTTGTTGATGAGTCGGGCCATTCTGTTCTCGAGCAGAAGGTAGAGACGGGTGATATCTTCAGAATGTGCCAGGCGAAAGATGTAGCCATAAGAGATTGGGTCCATCAGGCTGTTACAAGAGCGAGAGCAACTGGGTCCCCGGCTATTTTCTGGTTAAATGAGGAACGCGGACATGATGCGGAAATCATCAAAAAAGTAAAAAAATATCTGCCTGAACATGATACCACTGGTCTCGATATTCGAATTATGACCCCTGTTGAGGCGATACGTTTCACTCTGGAAAGAGTGCGTCGGGGTGAGGATACGATTTCAGTAACCGGTAATGTTCTTCGTGATTACCTGACGGATCTTTTCCCTATTCTCGAGTTAGGTACCAGCGCCAGAATGCTTTCCATTGTTCATCTGCTCAATGGCGGCGGATTATTCGAAACCGGTGCCGGTGGTTCTGCGCCCAAACATGTTCAGCAGTTTTTAAAAGAAGGTCACTTAAGATGGGATTCACTGGGTGAATATTGTGCCCTTGTTCCTTCTTTAGAGTTGATTGCTGAGCAAACCGGCAACAAAAAAGCAGCCGTTTTTGCAGCAACATTGGATCAAGCCATCAGCACCTACCTGGAAAATGCGAAATCACCCTCCCGTAAAGTTAATGAACTAGATAACCGTGGCAGTACCTTTGCTCTTGCTCTGTATTGGGCCCAGGCCTTGGCTGCACAAGACCAGGATTTGTCGATCAAAGAACATTTCACTCAAGTTGCCAGAGAACTCAAAGAAAATGAAGTCACAATAAATGAAGAGCTTTTAGGTGCCCAGGGTGAGCCGATGGATATTGGTGGGTATTTTATTCCAGACGAGACTAAGGCTTCAGAAGCAATGCGACCGAGTGCTACCTTGAATGAGATTATTGAAGGGGTATAATAAAGGAAGAAGGTAAAAGGAAAAAGGTAAAGACCTATTGGATTATAATGGTCACCTTTTTCCTTATCACTTAGATTCGGAGGATTAAAATGGCAGATCAAAATTGTGAGAATTGTGCCTGGCGGGCCAAATATGACAACAATCCTAAGTCTTTGATGGGAAAATTATGGCGCTGGCATATTAACTTTTGTCCCGGTTGGAAATCCTATATGACCTCTCTTTCTCAAGAAGATAAGGTCACGCTTGCTGATAAATACAGTTTTAAGAAGTATGTATAAGATCAGGTAATTTATTCATTTAAATACAGTCATTCTAAACTTGTTTCAGAATCTCTGCATTGAAACAGATCCTGAAATAAATTTGGGGCGACTTATAGGGTATACTGAGTTGGAGCAAATTCAGAAACAAGTTTGTCCCGGGGCAGATCAGGTCTCCGAATCATTACAATAATCTACTCTTATGGATCCAAGAGCAGCTGAATTAATCAAACTCTTAAAGTTAGAACCCCATCCTGAAGGCGGATTTTACCGTGAAGTATATCGCTCTTCTGATCGGGTTCAATTGTCCGATGGCCGTGAAGAGCGTCCGGCTCTGACTACGATTTACTTTTTGCTGACCGACGGCGATTATAGCTGTTTGCATCATGTAAAAAGTGATGAGGTCTGGCATTTTTATGAGGGATCTTCCCTGGAATTGTTTTATATCAAACCAGGCGGAGAGGAGTATGAACGTATTTGGCTTAGCAATCCCGATAGAATCAGTAATTCGGTTGCTGTGGTACCTGCAGGTTGCTGGCAGGCAGCACAAACAATGGGAGATTATACTTTAGTTGGATGTACCGTGGGACCGGGTTTTGAATTTGAAGATTTCCAGATGTTGCGGGATGTACCAGAAGAGGAAAAAAAGATACGCCGGCAGTTCCCCGAATTGGCACTATTTATTTAATAAACCAGATATAGATATAATCAGATCCACCAAAAGGACTGTACAGAATTCGTTTGACAGATTCTATGATGGCCGCTATGTGACCTATCGATTTCATATAAATGATCCGATTGTTTTCTATAAAAGTATCGATGCTTCGATTGAAGCAGGTGCTCGGAATGAATGTGCTCAGCATTATGAGAGTGTGCCTTCTTTGTGTCCTTTGTGGTTATCTTTTTTCATACAATAATTAATTCTTTTATCACTTTTCCCCCAAAATCTTGCGTCTTTAGATAAGTACAAATTAAAAGTAATTAATTTAAGGGGGGAACCATGTTTTATTTACGTTTTATATTTCTATTTTTTATTCTAAGTCTTTTTACCACCGTTTTTGCGCAACCACTTCTACCACATATGGATGAGAGCCCTATTCAAGAGCCTCAAATTCCTGGACCCATGCTTGATGAATCCTATGACCAAGTGATGGCATCGCCCTCAATGATTGACTATGCGGTTGAAGATTTTATTGTCAATGAACAGAAGGGCAACGCACAAAAACTTGTATCTAATGTTGCCATGAATCATAGCGGGGTTTCATTTGTCGCTTGGTATGATTACCGGAACGGAAATCAGATGTGTTTTGGGCAGATCATTGATTCCAGCGGAAAAGTTTTAGGACCTGAATTTCAAATAAATACCCAGGATAGAAACCGTTTCTATCGTAGCCCTGATGTGGCTGCGAATGCCGAGGGTAATTTCTTTGTAGTCTGGCAGGATGGCCGGAACTGGACTAATATATTTGGACAGATGTATACGGAGGATGGCACAAAGATCGGGGAAGAAGTAAGTCTGATAGATGATTTAGAAAGGGCGCAACAATATGCGCCGCGAATTGCTTATAACAATGACCGTTTTGTGGTTGTTTGGTATGACACCAGAAATGGTTCTACCTATGATATTTATGGACAAATATTAGATGGTAATGGTGCAAAGATTGAAACTAATTTTGTTGTGAATGATGATATTCAAGGATCCAGAAAATATCTGCCTAGCGTTGCCATGGACGATGATGGCGATTTCCTGGTTGCCTGGTATGCCACCCAGGCTTCCTATTATAATATCTATGCCAGAGAGTTTAACTCAGCAGGATCACCGAAGGATTCTGTGCACCAATTGAGTGAGAATTCGCCTAATACATCGCACTACTCACCTGATGTGGCCTTATCTGATACCGGTTACATTGTTGCCTGGTATGGTTACCCAACAGGGAGAAGCCGGATTTGGGGACAATTCTATGCTCGAGATCAGGGGCCTGCAGGAAAAAACATCGAAATTTCGGATAGTGATGGGAGTTATTATGCCTATGATCCTAGAGTGGAATCACATGGTAATGGTGACTTAATTGTCACCTGGCGAGACACGCGTAATGGCCCAAAGCATATTTATGGTCAAAGTCTCAAGGGGGATCAAAAAATCAATGCCAATTTTCTTTTGACCGATCTCAGTGATAAGGGAGATAAACAGTATAATTCTTTAAGCTGTGATGCGGATGGGAATTTTGTCCAGGTATGGGTAGACCGGGGCACACCGATGAAGCATTTTGTCAGGGCACGCCGCTTTTTCGTGGAAGGCAAACCCAATGGTGAATCATTCAGGGTTGATTCAGATGAAAATTCATCCAATCAGGAGTATCCGGCCATTGCGGTAAGGGAAGATGGCAGTTTTGTCACAACCTGGCAGGATGAAAGAACCAGAAGCAAGAATGTATATTACCAACAATTCACAAATAATGGCGTATCAGTTGATACAAATCAAGCAGAAGCAACACCGACGTTATCATACTGGCCTGATATTGCGATTGGCAAAGATGGCGGCTTTATCTTAACCTGGTATGAATACCGGTATCCGGTTAATGAAATCATTGCCCAGCGCTTTGATAAAAATGGCATGACTATTGGTGATAATTTCATTGTTTCAAGAAACGAAGAGGGTAGCAGTAGCTATACGCCAATAATAGCTTCTAACAACCAAGGTCAATTTGTTATCGCCTGGCGGCAATATATCGATAATTCATATCATATTTTAGCTCAACTTTATAGTGAAAATGGTGATACACTGGGCCCCAATATACGGGTAAGTCCGGATTCGATAAATGCAACACATACTGAGCCGCGTGTCGACATTGATTCAACTGGTGCTTTTGCTGTGGTATGGTATTCAAGTGTATTTTCGAGCGGGAATGACCAGGATATTGTAATGCAAAGATTTTCATCTAAGGGAATGCCCCTGGGAGATTATATTATTGTAAATGATGATAGTACCAATTCGAATCAGTATTATCCTGATATTGATATTCATGAGGATGGAGACGCTATTGTTGTCTGGTCGGATTATCGAAGTCTCAGATCCCTTTATTATCAAAAATATTCACATATTGGCTCCTCTGATAATTTCGCGGTTATAGATAGCAATATCGCTATCTCAGATAAAACATTGTATGGTCAAAACAACAGGGTGGCAATGAATGCGAAGAAGGACTTTGTCATTGCTTTCAAAAACAGTAATGGTAATGACAATGATATATTTATAAAGGCCTATAATCATGATGGAACGGTTCATGCTGAACTATCCACGATTGCTGTTAATTCTGAACGGGAACAGACGAATCTGGATATAGAATTTGTAGGAGATAAAATATATAATGTCTGGCAGGATAACCGATTGCTGGGTGTTGGTTATGATATTTATGCAAATGTGATTGACTGGAATGATCTGGTTACAAATGTTGAGGAACTAGGTATTTTATCACCGGCTGATTATGTATTAGAACAAAATTATCCTAATCCCTTTAATCCCAGCACTACGATAAATTACAAATTACATATTACGGATTACGTGAAATTGAGTATTTATAATGTACTCGGTCAAAAGGTGGCAACTCTAGTGAATAAAAATCAGGCTGCTGGAAACTATCAGGTTGAATGGGATGCCAGCAGATTTGCAAGTGGGATTTATTATTACCAGTTGCGTACCGAGACGGGTTTTATGCAAACGAAAAAGATGGTTTTAGTAAAGTGAGTTGGTACTCTTTGTGTTTAGTTTTTTTTCACGCAGCGACGCAGCAAGCACAGAGAAAATATTTAGGATTTTAGATCTAATTTACTCTAAATCATAGTTTAAAAAAAATGATCTTAACAAACTGAATTATAAAATATATATAATATTTTTTCTTTGTGAACTTTGTGCCTTCTTTGTGCCCTTTGTGTTTATCTTTTTTCCTCACAGTGGCACAAAGTTGGCACATAATGTATCGAGCGATTTTCCATTTGCATACTTTCACCACTCACCATATATTCGATATAACATACCACCAATAAAGTTCCAACCTATATAAAAATGCCTTCAGGAGGTAGACGGATGAAGTTGAAAGTCAATCGGCGCTATTTTTTAAAAACGGTTGTGACCGCTACCGGTGCAGCAGCATTACCCAAAAATGCAAAATCCCAAACAAATAATGAGAAGACTATGAAAGTAACCAATTTTGAACCGCTGACTGATTACGCAATAACCCATGGCGGGATTCAACGCATGCACCATCCGCGTCTGAACACTGAAGTGAATGGTCAAACAGTGTATCCGCTATCTTCGATTTGGCAGACCTGTGACTCTGGACCATTTAGAACTTGACCGTTTGGTCTACGGCAGGTGGGTACCAAAAGTGCCAACCCATCCTGCCCATATCACGATTGCCACACTTAATCCTCAATCCCTTGAATGGCAGACTATAAAGGACGTGGATTTACCCTATGATCCTAAAATAAAGGGGGAAGGACTTTCACAGGACATGAGTGAAGTTAAAATGGATGCCCATTTTGAAAAATTATTGAAGGAGCGGCCGTTAAGAATTCCATTGGAGGATCTTAAAACAAATCATCTGCGTGTTATCTGTGATCGTGAACATCCCGTGTGGTCGAATCATGGGGAATGTAATGGTGGCATTTATAATGTGCCCTTTGGAATTCTGAATAAACTAACGGCCCTGGGGAAACCCCTCGGCGATCCGTTGGTGAATGTGGATTATCATCCCATTTTGAAACAAAGAAATATAAATCCCAAAGCACCAAAAGGGATGGAAGTTATTGATTTACCGGATATGATCCTTTTTAAGGGTAGGCACTTATCAATTGGCTTCAGTTTGAATCGTCCGGTATTGATGCATTTGGGATGGGATATTATAGGAGATGAGGGTGTGGCTACGAACCGTCTCTTTGTTTCCAGACAGTCACGAATGGATAAAAAAATGGGAGGGGTGAGTGGCCCTCTGTTGCGTACCTTGTATAATGATTATCCACCCCATCTCTGGACAGGAGAAGTGTCTATTGACGGCAATAGAATTATTTATTCTAATTTGCGGACCATTGAAGGATTAAAAATTGATGCCATATTTACAGTGGAAAGTGATCACTTTAGTATCGAATTGAATCAAAACAGCGATCAAACTATCCCGGTAATAGAAGCAGATTGCTGGCGGTTGGCCTGGAATATTAAAAAGGGTATCACCGGTCTGGCAGGGATGCCCACTCAGAAATCCGGACGAAATGGTGATGTGACTCTTCCGGCCCTATGGGCCAGTGATGGGAATGGAAGCCTTTCACAGCGTTTGGTTCGAGGTAATCCGGATGAGATACGCATGCAGGTGGAAAGCTATCGTGATGAAAATTGTTTGACCGGGGGGATTGTTTTCGGGAAACATCCCGGAGAGAATCATTGTCAGGTGGTACCGAAAGGTGAGAAACATGCTAAATTTGAGTTCGCACTTGAAAACTTCCAGCCGGATGAAGTAGCAGATGCGCCCCAACCAAGCGATGGGTTGAAAAAACATTGGGGAACTGTCTTCTCATGTTTCAGGCCCGAATATCGTGGGTTCTCTAATCATTCTATTTCAACGAATTGTCATTTATCCCAGGGACCGCCGATAGAAATTGCAGCTAATACAAAGAAACCCGTCAATGGGCCAGATCCCCTCGATCTTGCCCGGTTTACGATTGGAAAAGCCTTGTTGGATGGGGGTGGGTACGGGTACTGGCGAAGCCTCTATCTGGACTCTGATCCTGTCCTTCTCTCGGCAGCAGGACGCATTCATCAGGCAGATCCGGATATTAAATGGTTAAAAAAGATTGAATCCGGAATTGTTGAAATTGTAAAACGTATGCTTTCTCTGATTGGTGAGAATGGTATGATGGTCTGTAGCGATCTTAGTGGCAATTCGGGCTCGTACCGCTGGAGTTCCAATTCCATGGATGTGGTGGGTTTTGGTCATATTGATGGCTATGTTAATGCCTGGGCCTATCGCGGTTTCCGGAATGCGGCAGCCATGCTGGATGACCTTACGCAGCATCATGATCTTGTACAAAAATGCCGGCAGGCAGCCAAAAATCTTCGGGCAAATTATTCGTCATCTCTCCTCAATCCGGAAACAGGATGGGTCGCCGGTTGGCGCAGTCGTGATGGTCAGCTTCATGATTACGCTTTTATCTGGGTGAACGGTGTGGCCCTCGCATTTGGACTTCTTGATAAAAATCCGGCCCAAAAGGCGCTTACTGCCTTAGAATTAAAACGGGAAGAGGTTGGCCCACCAAACGCACAGATGGGATTGCCCTGTAATCTTTTGCCCATTCGTGAAGAAGACCAAATGTTGGCTAAGATATTTGAAAATAAAAATCCGACATTTGAGACCTATACCGATGGTAGTCTGAGTGGCTGGCCAGGGACATATTATCTAAGAGCTTTGTCGCAATATGGCCATAAAGAAAACATAAAAAAGACGATTGATGAATTGACGCATGGATACGCTGCCGGAGTTTTTAATGGGGGGAATCGCACCGGTCATGAATTTCGTTCATGGGAAGGTCTTCCCACCGGGTATGAAGGGACGCTCATCGGCTGTTTTGGTCCCATGTATGCCATCGCTATTGAAGAGGGAATTATTAAACCGGCCGATCCAGAGTGGTGGCCGTCGAACGGGTAGAATTTAAAAGATTACCACAAAGTTCACAAAGAAGGCACAAAGGACACAGAGAAAATCAAAAAAATTTTATGGTTTTGGATCTTGCTTATCCTAAATTATTTAATAAAGCCCTATACTCCCACTAGCCGAAAAATAAAAAAGGATATACTATCTTTTCTTTGTGATCTTAGTGCCTACTTTGTGTCCTTTGTGTTTAATCTTTTTCTCGCGCAGAGACGCTAAGACGCGGAGAACCTTAAGAGAAGATTTTAGGGTTGTAGATCTTGCTTATCTTAGATTATAATTTAAAATTATAGATCTATACCAGCCGAGATTTAATAAATAAAAATAATCTTTTCTTAGTGCCCTTTGAGAATTCTTTGCGCTCTTTGTGTTTATATTTTTCTTATGCCTTGGGTTTGAGGTTCCAGGTAAAAGCCAACAGTATCATTGCAATAAGGGTGCAACCAAGAATGGCAACGATGACAAGATTCCATCCCACATCAGCCCCATGAAGAGCACCAAAGTGATCCACCATCCAGCCAAATCCTTTAGCCTGGACAGTTCTTCCAACATATCCGAACAATCCGATAAAACCAGCGGCTGTGCCTACAGCTTTTTTTGAGGTAAGGTCAAGCCCATAAACCCCAAGCAACATAACCGGCGGATAGATAAAGAAGCCAATAATGGCCAGAAATGTCATGTCCAACCATAGGTTTCCAGGAGGATTTAAATAAATACCTGCAAAGGCAAAAAAGATAGGGATCATACATAAAAGGCTGATCATTCCCCGCCGTCCGCCCACTTTATCAGAAAGCCAACCCATAAGAAGCGTGGAAGGGATCCCGCCAAACTCAATAATTAGAATGGCGATGCCACCACCGGCTAATGTCGCACCCTTGACTTCCCTAAGATAGGTCGGTCCCCAATCAAGCATGCTGTAACGGACAATATAAACGAAAAAATTTGCGGCAGCGACAATCCACAGGTATTTGTTTTTTAATATATTATCAATAAATAATTCTTTTGTGCTCAGTTCTTTCTCGTGCAGACCATGCTGTAGTTCACCTTCAGGATAATCATTTCTATATTCTTCGACAGAAGGTAGTCCCACAGACTGTGGGGTGTCCCGCAATCGCCAATAGAGATAAATAGAGCCTATCATGGCGATAACCCCGGGAAAGAAAAATGCCGCCTGCCAACCATAATGAGCTGCAGCAGTTGCTGCTAGTATACCTGCCAGACCGCCTCCAATATTGTGTGCAACATTCCAGATCGCGAAATAAGATCCCCGCTCTCGCATACTAAACCAATGCCCGATAGATCGTCCACAGGGAGGCCAACCCATGCCCTGAATAAAACCATTCAAGGCCCATAAGAGTAAATGAATGGTATAATTCTCAACATTTCCGAAGGCAAAATTGCAGATGGCGGTTAATAAGAGACCGGTAGCCATAAATTTTCTGGGATTACTTCGATCGGATAAGGAACCCATCAAAAATTTTCCCAGGCCGTATGCAATAGCACTTATAGCGAGGATATTTCCGATCATATTGTAATCATATTGAAGTGCACCCTGTATGTCTTTGGCTACTGTAGATAAATTATTACGAACCAGGTAGAAAATTGCGTAGCCCATAAAGGTGGATTCAAGTGTACTCCAGCGATACTTTTTATACAGACGATTAACTTCTGTCTCTGGCACGCGATCGATGTGAGGATCTGGTGCAAAGAATTTTCGGATTTTTGAAAATATCATAGATTGTCCTTGATTATGTGGTAAGTGTAAAGTTTTTTTCACGCAGAGCCGCAGCGAGCGCAAAGTTCGCAGAGAAAAGATTTTAGGGTTTTAGATCTTTCTAATCCTAAATTATATTTTGAAACCATAGATCTCTGTTAACCGAGATATATAAATATCCTTTCTTAGTGACCTTTGAGCCTTCTTTGTGCCCTTTGTGTTTATCTTTTTCCACCTAGAACCGCTATCCATCCTCAATCGAATTTGAGGCTGATCGGAATTTGTAGTGACTGTGGTTGGTGTGGATCAAGTTCAATTGTGGCGGATTTATCTGAACTAGCCCATTCGCCCAGATGCACGACGATACGTTTGCAGACCGACGCATCCAGCGGTTCCACAATGAGATTGGACGTTTTGCCGTCAGCTGTGATTGTCAATTCTAATGTCAACGGGCCGAAGGGGGTGTTAATACCGGTAAGTCTAGTGGTCATACCGGGCTGTGTCCAGGTCCCAGGCAAGCCCTCGAAGAGATGCATCTCATCACCGCGATCTAATGCCAACAAATGGACGGCTAATCGGATAAATTCGGCGCTGGCCCAGTTATGGGGCATATCGCCGACTTTTTTGAATTTCTCACCTTTTAGAGATTGTTCTTCCCGCCAGACCAGCATGGGAGATGCATGGTTGGCAAAGGCGTAAAGTAATTGTGTAGCTTTTTTTCCATCCCCCTGCCATAACCAGGCGTGGCCATAAAAAGAGGCAAAATAATTCCAGATTCCGGTGGCATCCCAACCGGTACCATACACCATACCCTCGCGTTCAGTTGCGGCAAGCATAGCCAGGTTCCCTGCCACCAGAGGATCATTTTTATCAAATATCTGACCCGGATAAACGGCGTGACAGAATGCCCACTGTCCGCGTTGTGGTAAATCCTCACCATCCATGCGAATGGGCAGATAGCGGTTACCATAGGGATCGGTACGACTATCACGTGTGGCGGCTTTGCGGAAGGTGTCCATAAAGTCATCATATTCCTTCTGCCATTCCTGGGCCTCTTCCGTCTGTCCAAGCCAATATGCACCTTGAATGAATGCATGTAAACCTAATAAATTCCAGTAAGAGTTGGTATGTTCATCGTTGATACCACCAACACCTCCGTCAGAAAACCCGGCCGGTAGAAGACCATCATCAACAGCTGATTCATTTGTAAGTGTCTCCTTGCGGAGGGTTTTGATATGCTCTGCAATTCTTTCAAGTTTTGGCCAAACAGATCTCAGCCAAACCTTGTCCTGGGTGAGTTGTGCCTGTCGCACACAGGTCCAAAGCACGATACCGTTTTCTTTAGAAAAATCCTTCATAACCTGAATACGGCCATCCGGCTGCTGGTACGTGAGTTCATAAGCCACACCATTGCGCGCCTCCTGGCCAGCGCCAAGAATCGTCGCCGCTTCCAAAAGAAAAGCACCATCCACGATCCATAATCCGCGATAGCAGGTCGGTCCCACCTGAAAGGCAGGGAGACCCTTTTTGATCTCCCGTGCCTGCCAAATATTGCGAATGGCGGCATCAATCAATCCCTGAATTCCCGTATCAGGCACCTCAATTCGCCCATATGGTAAGGGGGCTTCTTTCCAATAGGTCACCGCCTCATCGCGGCAGACCTGGGCCTGTTGAACTGTGCTCGGCTTGATCACAATCGGTTCACCGCTGCTATAAAGCACAAAAAAACGATTGGTTTCTCCGGCAGGTATGGTTATCGATTCGAGCTGTACCTGTATTCTGTCTGTCATTTCGGTGATCTTAAGCGAGGAGGTTATGGTTTCGTGGTTGTTGACAATTAGGCGCTGATTATCAAGGTCCAGACCCAGTTCTGTGTTCACAATTAAGCGTGGGTGGAATGTATGTGTAACCTTACTGGTGTTCGTGATATGGACAAGAATTATGTCGTTTCGCGGCGGATCATCAGTGATCAGCTGAGCGGATGATGAAGGTTTTAATCCGCCAGTGACGGCAAAGGCCTCCTGGATAATTTCCACGCCTTCAGCTGTCTGGAAGGTTTTAACTATGGGAATGCGTGGCGATTCCAGTTCCTGTCTCCGCCAGACAAGATCACCGCTTACTTCCACAGAGAGTCGTGTACCGAATTCACGATTACCTTTTCTGTAATGGTAAAGCAGTTCACCGCTTTTATCGACGAGGGATTTATGCGGATCGTCCGGCAGGCATATAGCTGTTTGCCATTCCGGTGGCTGGTAAAAAAAGTTGACGGCAAAGGTATCATCAGCAGAAAGTTTATCCGTCCCGGTGAAAAATAGCTGAAGGACAACTAAGGCGGAAATGATACGTTTCATTTTATTTCTCCTGAATTTAGTCAATAGATAATACGGGAATGATTCGATCCACCATAACAAAACTATATATTAAATGGAGGTATTGGATCAAATTTTCTGTCAGTAGATTTTAGTGACTTTTTCGAATAGATTCAATTGAGGTGAATTTAAATTTGAGAAAGAATATGATAGTTATTTGTTATTAGATTCTGAAACAAGTTCAGAATGACGTTTAGGTCATCCTGAATCCTGACCTGTCGTCAGGACAGGTTTATTTCATGATCTCATTTATCAAAAAAGTTGAAGTAGTTATGAGGTAAATTTTGTAATCCTTATTTAATCAGAATCATTTTTTTGATTTTTACGGCATTTCCTGCCCGCAGAATGTAAATGTAAATTCCCGATGATAGGTTATTTGAATTAAAATGAACCTGGAATTCTCCGCGATTTTTTAACTCTTCCACCGGGTTGGCAATTTCCTTTCCCATATAATCATAAATCTTAAGGCTGACAAATGTCCTTTCTGGAATCGTGTATCTTATTGTGGTACTGGGATTAAAAGGATTAGGATAATTTTGTGCTAAGGTTACGGTATTAGGTAATGTCTTTTCTGTAATAATGTTGTTGACAGATTCCTTTATCGTGAAAATTCCGTCACTCAGTCTGAGAAAGTATCATTCTTGCTATCATCAATCCTAATCAGACAATGAGTTGAAGCGGTACCTGAAACGGACCATTCAATTAATCCCGTTGATAATGTATCTTCAGCGATAAGCGACCAATTTGTGCCATTGTTGATACTAAAGTAAATATCTACCCGCTCAACATTTTCGGAGTTCCAGCGAATTTCCACCGTTTCTCCCATATTCCATTCTTCGCCGCCATTGGGATAATTAACCGTTATATTCCCGACAATAGCGGCAAATGTAGCTGTTTCCTTTAAAGGTCCATTCATAGTGATGCTGGCCGGATTGTTACTACCTGTATAGGATCCATTGCCGGAGCCGGTCCAGCCAATGAAGTAGAACCCGGAATTAACCGTGGATTCAATCTGAACCTGGGCCGCGTTCTTTTGCCAACCGCTGACCGGTGTGACCGCGCCGCCTTCACCGGCATTCATGGTTAGGTAATATTCGGTCTCAAAATTGGCAGTGTAAGTTGTCGCATTCGATGGTGTTGTAATGTCATGGGTCTGGTCCCCGCCATCACTCCAGCTGGTATAGAGATAGCGTGTGGAATCATTTCCCTGGGGCGAGACCACGCCAATGGAATGAGGCGAATCGGGTTGCCAACTGAATGTTTGCGGTGCCGTGTACGTGACACCATCCACGCTGATCTGCAATCCCGATGGGGAAGTTGCCACCGTAATACCGCTCATGGGTGAGAAATCTGCACTTTCTGATACAGGGCCATTCATGGTAATTGTTGCCGGATTATTTATACCCGTATAGGATCCATTGCCAACTCCGGTCCAGCCAACAAAGTAGGACCCTGAATTAACTGTTGCTTCGATCTGAACCTGGGCAGCATCCTTTTGCCAGCCGCTGACCGGTGTGACCGCGCCACCTTCCCCGGCATTCATGGTCAGATAGTATTCGGTTTCAAAGTTAGCAGTGTAAGTTGTCGCATTTGAAGGAGTTGTTATGTTATGGGTCTGGTCCCCGCCATCACTCCAGCTGGTATAGAGATAGCGTGTGGAATCATTTCCCTGGGGCGAGACCACGCCAATAGAATGACTGGATTCAGGTTGCCAGCTGAAAGTCTGTGGTGCTGTATAGGTGATCCCATCCACGCTGATCTGCAATCCCGATGGGGAAGTTGCCACCGTAATACCGCTCATGGGTGAGAAATCTGCACTTTCTGATACGGGACCATTCATGGTAATCGTTGCCGGATTATTTATACCCGTATAGGATCCATTACCAGCTCCGGTCCAGCCAATGAAGTAGAAACCGGAATTGATTGTGGATTCAATCTGAACCTGGGCAGCATCCTTTTGCCAACCGCTGGCCGGTGTGACCGAGCCACCTTCACCGGCAGTCATGGTCAGATAATATTCGTTCTCAAAATTTAGCAGTATAAGTTGTCGCATTCGATGGGGTTGTTATGTCATGGGTCTGCTCCCCGCCATCACTCCAGCTGGTATAGAGATAGCGTGTGGAATCATTGCCCTGGGGTGAGATAACGCCGATGCTATGTATTGATTCGGGTTGCCAGCTGAATGTTTGCGGTGCTGTATAGGTGACCCCATCCACGCTGATCTGCAGTTCCGAAGGTAGGGTTGTTATGGTTACTTCTGTGGAAGAAATCGGTGTTCCCAATTGGGAAACGACAACTGTATCTGAAATACCGGATCCACTAATTATGATCGTTCCGGAGCGTGATTCAGGATCTGTATTTTCGCTGGTTGCTGTAGCAATTATGCTAGCATTGTCAGATCCATTGACGGGAGAAACCTCAAACCAGGGTTCATTTTCAGAGACGATCCAGTCAATATTTGAAGAGATTCCAAAACTGTTCTGACTATTGGTTGCTGCTGCGAGAGTGATTGCAGAAGAATCAACTTCAAGAAAAGGGGAGCCAGGGATGATCACATCGAAAGAGATGGCTGCTCCTACTGGACCGATATTTGAAATTTGTAGTCCACCGGCAGTGCCATCGGAAAGAAAACAGTCCGGATTAGTTGTATCATTAATTGCCGTTCTTCCCGATTCAGCATTAAAATTTGCCGTATAAGATATCCCCCCGTGCGTTTAGCGTACCATCGGGGCGATAAATATAGACCTCAAATAGGGGACCGGTTTTATTCTCCTGCCCTTCATTAATCCTATAAACCAACAATCCCGATCCGGGCAAGCTGCCTTCAAAAACATCCATCCATTCGTTGCGGTATTCTAAAACAAAATATTCAGAGGGTGTATTCGGCGATTGGATTTTATAACAATTATCCGAGACATCGGTCAGAGGATTTAACGCATATGTACCGGAAGTTGTAATCTCGGGGATGCTGGTAATCCAGTTACCATATTGGTATTTCATATAGGCACCCATATGCACCGGTGGATTTGGTGTATAGGCCATAAGATCCCAGGGACCCACAGGCAGCCAATAGTCGGTTGGCTGTTCGCTTGGATAGACATAGAGATCAGGGGCGCCCAGGGAATGAAACATTTCGTGGCATAAAACACCAACGCCAGATCCCCCCAAATGGATCTGTAACTGGAAATTATATTCCCATACCCGTTTGCCGTTTATTCTGACATCATAGGTATAGAGAGCCCACTTATGGGGCCACAGTAAGTTAGACCAGCCATTTGCATCACCATAGACGATAAAGACAACATTATCCACATAATCATCATTATCGCCATCTACATTTAAATTTGCTGGGATCTGAGAAGAAACAGCATTTACGGCATTCTGTAACAAGGCATGTTCCCGGACTCTTCTCTCAGTAGATCCGTCATAGCCAGTTGGATTCTGTATGGCATCATAGGGTTCGTAATAATTTCTGTTATAGGAATCCTGATAGGATATCACGGTACTGCCTGTTGTAGTCGGATAATTGGTTGAAAGCACATCCAATTGATTATAGGATGCTTCTTTGAAAAAGTTATAGAGGGAGTTGTCGCCGCTTGTGGAGGAATTAAACATCTGATCATAAACAGAAATCTGATCTGTAAATTCAGTATCATCATTAAAGCGAATAAAGATGACGATGTTATTCAGGGTTCCCGTAGTCGGAGCATTTACGATGTTCCCGGGATCGGCCCCTGAGTTTGGCCCGAATGTTTTGCGCGCCTCCGTGTATTCATCCTGTGTAAGCGGTGTAAAGGGTTCCAGTCCAAGTTGCGCGGGATCAGACCGACCGACGATATGTTCTGAGGGTGCCACTATAGAATTTACTTGTTCGGCATAGACATAGTAGCCGCTGTGAGAATCTCGTATGATAACGAAACCGTTTTCATCATGCAGCCAGTTAGAAAATTCATCGCCTGTGGCAAAGACATGAAGGACATCACCGTTTGGCTGGAAAAGTATCTGCGGTATGTCTTTAAGAAAAGCAGCATAGACTTGCGTAAGACTTATAAAGATCAACAGGATTAAAAATTTAAAGGGTTTCATTTAACTTTCTCAGTATTAGCAGGATCAGACAAATATATTCAGTTAAAGTAATATCATCGTCCAAATCGCTAACTTTGATAGGATTAATGCCTATTTTTTGAGAATAATCCCTAAACCATAATATAATTGTTCAGATTAATTTGTTGTGAGGAAGGATACAATCTAAATATTAAATTTTATTGATATAATGCAATAATTTTTAGGATGGATTATTGTAATGTGATATTGGATTATTGAATGTTTTGACTCTGAAAGCCTATTTTTTTAAATAGTTTGCCAAATCGTTGATCAGATCGGAGTGGATCACTTTTTCATTACCAACCAAAGCGGAGGAAAATTTTTAGCCTGGTATAGGTAAAATTATCAAAGACGTCATTATCAAAGCCTTCCGAGGTCTCGCCACCCCAGAGTATGGCACCTGGTAAAATCTCACCACCCATCTGAAATCTTTCTGTTTGAACGATGTTGAGTCCCACCCCGGTATAAATTTCAAAACCAGAAAGTCCATCGCTGCTAATCGTCTCCATCCCTAGTTCATATCCGTATTCGTCATAGGACATGGCCTCAAAGGGATGCTTATAGGACCAGCGCATATAAGCATAACCTAACCCGCCACAGATATATAAACCCATGAATGTATAGCGGGGTGTCAGATAATATTTATATCCTATACCAATTTGAAGTAAGGTTACCCCGCCATCAAGAGATTCATCAAGCACGCTGGTTTCTTGTACTGGCGACCAACTGAATCCGGCAGTAACTCAAGATAATGTTTCTCGGCGAAAAAGGTACCAATGGCCAGATTGCCGTGATTAAAACCATAGAAGTCTTCATTTTTTACCAAACCGGTTCCACCGGCAATGGTAAACCAGTCCAATTTTGGTCCTGTCAGCACGGGAGTGGTAAAGGGGGTAAGTGAATCATCTTCGACTACGGCGTTAGAGGTTTCAGACAAACCCATAATATAATCATCATCATCTTCTTCCTCGTAATCGGGATCAGGCTCCGTATCCACTTTTCGCTCACCCTTGTGATCATCAGAAGATTCTTCCATGGCGTCACTTAGTTTTCCACGGCGGTTTGAACTATTCCCAAAACAACCCTGCATTAGCAGCGCCAGAACAAGGAGTAGGCATAGAATAAGAATTCCTTGGCAGGTTAAATAGGAATATTGTTTACACATGAATTGATTTTCCCATTTGACTTTGTTTTTTTTGATAGCAGATAATATGATTTCCGTATATAGGCCTGGTATAGAAGTGGTGCTGAAGAATAAATAGTCAGTTAGGATACCAGTGTGCATTAGAGATTAGGAAGGAAGACATAATAAAGTAATTAGGATTGTTACAAATGGCAAGTAGAATTTAGAACCAAAATATTTCTTCATGTGCTTTGTGTTTAGCTTTTTCACGCAGAGGCGCAAAGAGGCAGAGAACGCAGAGAAAAGATTCTAGGGTTTTATAATTTGCTTATCTTAGATCATAGTTTATAACCATAGATTAATACCAGCTGAAATTAAATATTAGTAATCTTTCCTTAGTGCCCTTTGAGACTTCTTTGTGCTCATTGTGTTTAGTCTTTTTCACGCAGCGCCGCAACGAGCGCAGAGTACACAGAGAAAAGATTACTAGGGTTTTAGAATTTGCCTATCTTAGATCATAGTTTATGACCATAGATTAATACCAGCTGAAATTAAATATTAATAATCTTTCCTTAGTGTCCTTTGAGACTTCTTTGTGGGCTTTGTGTTTAGTTTTTTTCATGCAGAGGCGTAGAGAATAAGAAAAAGGAAAAAAGACCAAAATATGGTTATGTTGCTTTTCTAAGATTTTGATTTAAAATCATAGATCTATACCTATTGTTATCAGATAAACAGTAGTAGCCGTTGGGGAACGGCCACTACATTATTAAATTATCTTCTACTGTTTAGACAGTAGTGTTTTTGGGGCAGGTTTATGGTTTGATATTCTGATTAAGATGGAAGACATTTTCCGGGTCGTACTTTTGCTTGATCTGAACCAAGCGATCATGGTTCGATCCATAGGCGGCTTCGACGCGGTCACCTTCTTCTTCGGTCATGAAGTTCACATAGGCACCGGCAGAGGCATAAGGCGCAGAGGCTTTAAAAAATTCACGGGCCCAGGCAATACAGGTATCATCATCTGCGGCATCATCCCAACGTCCGTGTACATTGAGCACAAACTTTGCATCCCTGTTGCTATAGGCCATGGCCTCCTGCGCAACACGGTTAGGACTGCCCGAGATGAGTGCTAAAAAAATCTCCGTCTGAGGGGAGGGCAATTTGCCTGCATAATCGATCACGGTATCTAAAGCATCATCTTTAAGATCGGTGAAATTATGGGATTTCCAATAATTACGTGCACCCGGTGTAAGTAAGGGATCAAAAGCCTGCTGCCAGTCAGTATATGGCATAGTACCAAGATGCGTGCCGTAAGGAGTACCAAAATTACTTATCGGTTCGACAAGTTTTCCACCCTCAGTCCCATCCCCAGCATAAAATACAGCCATAACTACAACCTCCTTACCATGGACCTCCTCCGGAAGGAAAGGTAAGGGAGGAGCCTTGCGAAGTACAACCCAAACATTTAGTTCTTCAGGAATTGACTCTGCATAATCACGATATTTTGTTAATACCTGCTTGGCTTGTTCTAACGGAAAAACAATCAATCCGGCAAAAATATCAGGTCCGACCGAATGAAGTTCAAACTCAAACTGAACGACGATGCCGAAGTTTCCGCCTCCTCCCCGAATGGCCCAAAATAGATCCGTATTTTCATCTTCACTGACTGTTAAGTTCTTGCCATTTGCTGTGATGATATTTGCAGAGACAAGATTATCGATAGTCAATCCGTATTTACGGGTAAGCCAGCCAAAACCGCCACCGAGGGTTAATCCTGCAATACCGGTTGTTGAATTTATTCCCACGGGTGTGGCCAAACCATGAGCCTGTACCGCTTTATCAAAATCACCCAGGGTGGCTCCCGGTTCTACATAAGCACGTTTCTTCCCCGGATCAACCCGGACATTCTTCATCTTTGAAAAATCAATCACCAGGCCGTCATCACTCAGGGAATTTCCGGCAATATTGTGTCCCGCACCGCGGATGGATAGTTCGAGTTCATTCTCACGTGCAAAAGCAAGCGCAGGGGGCACATCACCAGCTTCCGCTATCTGCACAATAACAGCGGGCCGCCGATCAATCATGGCATTCCATATGCTACGAATTTCGTCATAGTTGGGATCGTTAGGTAACACGATCTGTCCCTTTATAGTGTTACGAAGTTGTTCAATTTTATCATTAGAAAGAGTAGACATAGATTTTCTCCTTTATAAAAGCACCCCAAATCGGGTGGTTTATTATTATTATAAGTGAATTACTTCTGCAAATGATGCTTTAAATTATAAATCAGACAAAGTCTGTTTGGCCAATAAACGGCATCAGATACATTTAATTTATAAATTGTATACTGTATAATTTCTTACGATGTAGATTGTTTTATAAAAATAATTCTGTTAAAAGTAAGTAGAAGTTTTGTATAGAGCCTCTATAAAGAAATGCGAATGGTATCTTACCGAATCTTAAGCCTGACAGATGTTATTACTAATAAATGGGCATCTGATATCGGATTTAAGTAGCAGAATAAGATAATCATATTATGTTCATATTTAGTCTAACATCATTATGACCTGGAATATTTCTTTCCTCCTACGCTTCTATTCTTCTGAATATAATTATTTATGAGAATCGAGGAATTTATAGTCATACCGATACCTTATACCTATTAATTAGCTTAAAGAATTCAATTAGGTATATACATGTCCCTTCGTTAATATCTAACTCAAATAAATCTCACTGGAGTCAGGAGCGATTAATGAAAGTATCACATACACGTGCGGAAGTCATGCAGACCCTTGAAAAATCGATGGATGAATATCTTCTTAAATTTCTACGACCCATAGAAGAAAACTGGCAACCATCAGATCTGTTACCGGATGCAAAAGATCCCGGGTTTTTTGAAGAGACCAAAGAAATACAAGATTTATCAAAAGAAATGAGTTATGATCTTCTGGCGGTGTTAATCGGCGACACGATTACGGAAGAAGCTTTACCAACCTATGAATCATGGCTCATGCATATTGAAGGTATCGATCCGCAGAAAAAGAGCGGCTGGTCAAAATGGGTGCGTACCTGGACAGCTGAGGAAAACCGTCATGGTGATTTACTCAATAAATATCTTTATTTATCCGGACAGGTAAATATGAGAGAGATGGAAATCTCAACACAACACCTGCTTAATGATGGCTTTGATATACAAACAGGAAATGATCCATACAAGAGTTTCATCTATACCAGTTTTCAGGAGTTGGCTACAAATATCTCCCATAGAAGAGTGGCCACCCTAACCAAAAAAACGGGCAATACCCGATTATCAAAAATATGTGGGATCATCGCAGCGGATGAATCCCGTCATGCCAATGCTTATATGCATTTTGTCAAAGAAATATTCGAAATAGACCCTAATGGCATGATGGTGGCCTTAGAGGAAATGATGAAAAAGAAAATTGTGATGCCAGCACATTTTTTAAGAGAAGCAGGGGATAAAATTGGTGAGCTGTTTACCCACTTCTCCGATGCCGCTCAACGGATCAAGGTCTATACAACACAAGATTATATCGATATATTAAATTCATTATTAAAGAAATGGAATATTGATAATATATCAGGTATCAATGATCAGGCAGAAGAAGCCAGAGATTATTTGATGGTCCTGCCAAAAAGATTGCAACGAATTTCAGAGAGAATGCACATCCCCGAAAAACAACATGCCTTTAAATGGATTGCCGCTAAATAGAACATCTTATTCACTATTGACAAAATCACAGGGTTTTTCCTTTCAAAATTGTATTGATCCGGAAGTTATTAAATGCTTCAGTATTTCTCTGAGAATTATTATATTTGTTTTGATCTGAATCAGCCATGTCCATATTGAGTTTTGCCATTCGCAGCATATAACATACCACCCGTTAAAGTTATTTACAACTATGACTTTAAAAGTTGATATATAGCATTAATATGCCAAATAATGTATACATAATAGTATGAGGATAAGCCAATGTTAAAAGAAAAGACCAACCAACAAAATCAGCAGAGACCGCTCAGACTTTGGCCCGGTGTCGTCATCGTAATACTCCAGTGGCTGGCTTGGATTGTCCTCCCCGTCATTGACCCTGATACTATTTTAATCAGTGTATTTGGGGCATTACTAGGTGGGTTGTTTGTTGTTGTGTGGTGGGCCTTTTTCAGCCGGGCACGCCGATCTGAACGTTGGAGTGCTGTCCTCCTGATGATCGTCGCGCTGGTTGGGACATCATACCTCGTCCACGTATCCATTGGAACGGGGATGCAGGGGCTGATGTTTTACCTCTATGCTATACCGACCTTGAGCCTCGCCTTTGTCCTCTGGGCGGTGATCAGCCAACAGTTCCCTGACCGAATCCGGTGGACGATGATGGTTGCAACCATCCTGCTCGCCTGTGGTGTGTGGACGCTCTTTCGGTCTAACGGCATTACCGGCGACATCGATGTGGATTTCGCCTGGCGGTGGGCCGCGACTCATGAGGAGCAACTACTCGCCCAGCATGATGATGAGCCAATGGTACCTCCATCCGTTACGGCAGGAGCGGATTCTATAGCCGAATGGCCAGGATTTCGCGGACCCAATCGCAACAGCATTATCCGTGGCCCACGTATTGAAACCAACTGGTCGGTATCACCGCCGGTGGAGCTCTGGCGCCGGCCCATCGGTCCGGGCTGTTCTTCCTTTGCGGTAAGTAAAGGTCTTATTTATACGCAGGAGCAGCGTGGTGAGGAAGAAGTCGTTGCCTGTTATAATCTTTCTACCGGGCAGCCGGTGTGGAGACATCATGACCCGGCACGCTTCTGGGACTCCCATGCTGGTGCCGGTCCGCGGAGTACGCCAACTCTCAGCAACGGTCGCGTCTATACATTTGGTGCGACCGGAATCCTAAACGTTCTCGATGCCTATAGTGGTACCGTTGTGTGGTCCCGCAACGCAGCGACCGACACCGACGCGAAGGATTCAGGATGGGGTTTTACGAGCTCCCCATTGGTTATCGGCGATGTCGTCATCGTCGCAGCCACGGGTAAACTTGCGGCCTATGATATCGCCAGCGGTGAGCCACGCTGGTACGGCCCTGATGGTGGAGACAGCTATAGTTCTCCTCATCGAGTGACAATTGATGGCGTTGAGCAGATCCTGCTGATGAGCGCCGTCGGCGCAACCAGTGTCGCACCGGCCGACGGCACGCTGCTTTGGAAATGTGCATTACCGGCTGAAACCCGTATCGTTCAACCCGCCCTGATTGAAGGTCGCGAGGTATTGATCAGCGCCGGCGATAGAAATGGCATGATTCGCTTCTCCGTCAGACACGGATCTGAAGGATGGAAGGTTGAAGAGCGTTGGAAATCGACCCGGCTAAGACCTGACTTTAATGATTTTGTCGTTCACAAGGGTTATGCCTTTGGCTTTAACGGTCCAAATCTTATGTGTATCGACATCGAGGATGGTAAGCGTAAGTGGAAGGGAGGACGCTATGGTGGCCAGCTCATCCTTTTGGCCGACCAGGACCTGTTGCTGGTGCTCTCAGAGCAGGGAGAACTTGTCCTGATTGAGGCCGCGCCGGATCAGTTTACGGAGTTGGCGCGGTTACCCGGCATCGAGGGTAAAACCTGGAACCACCCGGTTCTTGTTGGTGACATCTTGCTGGTTCGCAATGGCCGGGAGGTGGTGGCGTTTCGGTTGTTGCTTGCTCGCAGCTGAAGGCTTATTTTGATTTTATAAACTTATTTGTGGACTTCGTGTGTTCTTTGTGTCCTTTGTGTTTATCTTTTTCTCTCGCAGAGGCGCAGAGAATAAGAAAAAGGACAAAAGAAAAAAGACAAAAATTAGGGTTTTAAACTACCACCCCCTCGTTCCCCCTCCTTAGTAAGGAGGGGGAGGAAGGGGGAGGTTATTCATAAATCTATACAAACCGAGATATAAATAAATAGAAAAAATCTTTTCTCCGAGTCCTCCGTGTCTTCTTTGTGTGCTTTGTGTTTATCTTTTTCTCTCGCAGGGAAGGCAAAGAAAAGATTTCCACTCTGTTGATGAGGAATGACTTTTTATCGGGTTTGGTATTATCAAATATAATACAGGGATAAAGAAATGGATTCAAACAAAATGGATGTACGCATGGGTAATATCACATTAAGTACGGCTGCAATGGTCGCAGGGCTGGGGCTGCTGATTATGACCATATGCTACCTTTTTGCGGATTTTTATATCTTTCAAAACCTTATTGTGCCGGGAGATGCCACAACTACAGCAAACAATATTATGGCAGAGGAGACATTGTTTCGTGTGGGTATCATTAGTTTTCTGATCGTAATTGTATGTGATGTGTTGGTGGCCTGGGCATTCTATATTTTTCTTAAACCGGTAAACAAGAGTCTCTCTTTGCTTATGGCGTGGTTCAGGTTGGTTTATTCGACTATATTTGGAATAGCTCTGGCACATTATTTTAACATTTTTCAACTTTTAAATGGATCTGACTACCTGAAAGTATTTGAACCAACTCAGATACATGCCCTGATGATGCTGTCTATTAACGCATTTCGTGATGGATGGGCCATTGGATTTGTATTTTTTGGCCTTCATCTTGCGCTCCTTGGTTATCTTGCCTTCAAGTCGGGCTATATCCCCAGGTTCATGGGTATCTTGTTATTACTCGCTGGTCTCAGCTATTTAATAGATCATTTTGGCAAGTTTCTCGTACCAAGCTATGATTTGAATATTGCTACGATTATAGGCTGGGGGGAATTGTTATTTATGTTTTGGCTTTTGTTTAAAGGTTCTAAAATACCTGGTTTTTCTAAAAGAGACTTGTTGAAGCAGGGAAAATGGTATCGGTTATAGATAGACAGTATCCGTTACAAGAAGTTCCGGAGGCTATCCGTTATCTTGAAGAAGGCCATGCCCGGGGAAAAGTTGTGATAACTTTCTCCTGATTAATGTTTTAATTCCCTCTGTGCTTTTTCTATCAAGGCATATTCCTCTTCCGGCGCTTCCGCTACTAAATTCTTACGGCTGATCAGGCCAAACCACAGACTGCCTAACAAAAACCAGACGGCAACACCAAAAACGCCGGGGCGATATTCGGGTAAGGCAAAACAGGCAAATAAAGCGATTAAGGCCAGCAGAAAGGCCAGGGCGGCAAAAAAAGTACCCCCCGGACTTTTATAGGGACGGTTTATATCAAGCTTGGCTATTTTAAAATCAGCTTAGCATCATCAGCAGATAAGAAATTACCCCGCCGAAGACGGCCATATTGAGCAAGGCCGCTCCCACAGTATCCGAAAACTGGTCAATCAAGATGGCACAGATAAACCCAAAGATAGCACCACCCCATAATGCCACATGCGGTGTATGATGTTTTTTATGGGTCAACGACCATACGCGTGGAAAATAACCAGCCCGTGACAGTGCAAAGATCTGTCGCCCGTAGGCATAGATGATCGAGTGGAAACTTGCGATCAGACCGGTCAAGGCGATTACGGTAAAAATCACTGATGCAGCACCAAAACCAAATATGGCCTGGAAACCCTCGGCCAGCGGTGCATCTGATTGGCCGATGGCAGCGGCACCACCTCCAACCCCGGTGTTGAGCACCAGCGTAAAACCCGATAATATCAGCAAGGTAACAATGCCTAATAGCATGGCCCTCGGCATATCGCGGCTGACATTTTCGGTCTCTTCGGCAGCCAGCGGCAGTTCTTCAATGGCCAGATAAAACCAGATCGCAAAGGGCAGCGTGGCAAAAACACCGTACCAGCCTTTAGGCAATCCGAATGCCGACTGCCCAGGATCAGGCTGAATATTGAAGAGGTTAGACCAGGTAAAGGCACCGGAAAAAATTGCCGAACCGTAAAAAATAATCAAAATAGCCGTGGCAACAATGGTAACGATCAGCGATACTTTCATCGTTAACTCTACACCACGCACGTTGATAAATACAAAGACAAGATAAGCCAGGGCCCACCAGAGGTAAAGATGAACCTGTGGGATCAGCGCATGCAGATAGCCACCCAAACCAACGACAATTACCGCTGGTGTCAGGACATATTCGATGGTAACCGCCAGACCGCATAAATACCCACCCCAGGGTCCGAATGCCTGGCGGGCAAATGAATAGGGCCCTCCGGCATGGGGCAGGGCGGTGGATAGGCTCAGCCAGCGTAAACATCATCGTCAGGTACATGACTGCCATCAGGATGGTGGCAATCACCAAACCCCAGAATCCACCGGAAAGTAGGCCAAAGTTCCAGCCGAAATAATCACCTGAAATAACGGCACCAACCCCTAATCCCCACAACAAAACCCAACCAGCCTTTTTTTCCAATTTGCGCTGGTCAAGATATTGCTCACCAACGGCTGCATACTTAACGCCACCAGTCTTTATGATCTGTCATAATTCACCATTAAATTTTGTATTATCATCTTAACTCTATCCGGGCAGACACACGGGTCTGCCCCTACCTGAACATTGAATATTGATTCGGGCTACCTGCCCGCTTCGCCGTATTCTCTACGATTTATTATCTACGACGCGATAAATCGCGCCGCTACTCCCTACCCTTACGTCTTTCTTTTACCTTTTACCTTTTGCCTTTTGCCTTTTTTTCCTTCACCCTCTTCCCTCCACTCTCTACTTTTTCCATTTTACTTAATTCACCAGCAGCCTCAACAAACGCCCGGAATATCTTCTGATGATTTGGGTCTTCCGGAGACATCTCAGGATGCCAGAGCACCGAGATCATCCAGGGATGATTTTTGTGTTCAAGGGCTTCAATGATGCCATCATTCGAATTAGCGGCAACCTGCCAGTCCACGGGCAGATCACAAATGGCTTGGTGATGGATGGATTCCACTTCAAATTTTATGTTGCCGGTAATTATTGCCAGGCGGCTCTGCGGCTCGAGATGTACCAAATGTTTTATCGGTTTACCGTTTTGGGCTTTGTGTTTGACTGCATCGCCTATGTCATCTGGGATATGGGTGATTAGCCCGACGCCACTGGCCACGGCAAGCAATTGAAACCCACGGCAGATCCCCAGCACAGGAATGGTTGAATCAATCACTCTTTTTGCTAAGGCCAGTTCAAATTTATCGCGTAGGGGATCAACGCGGTCAAGGGAAGAATGTTTCGTGCCGCCGTATACGGATGGATCGATATCACCACCCCCTGCAAAAACAAGGCCGTCAACTGTCTGAAGGATGCAGTTAATATCTGTTTCGCCAGGCGTTAACAAGACCGGAACGCCACCGGCCTTGCGTACCGACTCTACATATCCATCAGGCAGATAGTAACCGCCATGTTTTAAATTTCTATAGGTAGTGATCCCGATTAAAGGCGTCATACTTTTTATGCCCGTTCAAAATAACGTTTACGTTCCCAGGCGGTAACAACTTCATCAAATTTCCGCTGTTCGGTTTTATAAAAGTGCAGATAATGCTCTATTACATTTTCACCAAAAACCTCCCGCGCCCATTGGCTTGATTCCATCCGTTCAATGGCCTCGTTCAACGTGCGCGGAACTTGGGGCAGATCGGCAGCGGTATAGACATCACCCTCAAATACCGACGGCGGCTCGATTTTATTCTTGATGCCGTCCAGGCCGGCGGCCAGGGTAGCGGCAAAGGTCAGATAGGGATTACCATCGGCACCGGGCGCGCGGCATTCGATACGCAAGGCCGGACCGTGCCCGATAATCCGGAAGGCGGCCGTGCGGTTGTCGTAACTCCAGGCCAGGCCGGTCGGCGCAAAGGAGCCCGCTACAAACCGCTTGTATGAAGTGGGGTAGGGGGCATAAAAAGGAAAAACTTCAGAAATATGTTTCATCCAGCCACCCAGGAACCATCGGAATAAAGCAGATGCCTGAAGCGATCCTATCTTCTCCTTGCCGGGAAACAAGGGTTCTAAACTCTCCTTATCGCGCAGGCTGCTATGGATATGCATACTCGAGCCGGCATAGCGCTCATCCCATTTGGCCATAAAGGTGATCGCGTGTCCCTTCTGAAAGGCAATTTCCTTAGCGGCATGTTTATAAAGTACGTGACGGTCGGACATCTCCATGAAGTCGGTATAGCGCAGGTTAATCTCCTGTTGGCCGGGTCCCCATTCTCCTTTTGAGAATTCAACCGGAATCCCTGAACGATCCAGGTGATAGCGGATGTCGCCTATCACAATTTCCTCTTTAGTACCCTGCAACAAATGATAGTCTTCGATATAGTTGCTAAACGGTTGAAGATCGATATATTGCTTTTCCGCTGCCTCATCAAAACTATCCTTAAAAACAAAGAATTCCAGCTCCGAAGCGCCCATCGCCTCATATCCCATAGCAGAAGCCTGCGCCACTTGTTTATGCAGAATGCTTCGTGGCGCGACATCAACTAACTTATCTGTCTCTTCTTCAAAGACATCGCAGAGAATAATCGCTGTTTTTTCAAGCCAGCTGGCAATGCGTAGGGTTGATAACTGTGGCACCAGGCGTATATCACCATAGCCATCGGCCCAGCTGGTAAATTTATAGCCTGGAACGGGGTCCATCTCCATATCACACGCCAATAGGTAATCGCAGGCATGCATCGAATCGTCGAGAACTTCATCCAGAAAGAAACGACCGGTGATCCGTTTGCCAACCAGACGACCATAAAGATCGGGGAAGGCGGTTAATACGGTCTCAATTTGTTCCTCTTCAATCAACTGTCGTAACGTTTTTGCGTCGATTTTACCGCGTATCTTCTTGTTCTCCATAAGACTTTCTCCGTTTATTTTCGCTCTCCTATTAGTGTTATAGATTGGAAAGAGTGCAAGATCCTCGATCACTGCAAATTATACAAATTCATCTTACTAGCAATCAGCCCTCCTGTTTATCGTTTGTTCGCTTGAATTCCTCCTCTCCTATCAAGGGGAGAGGGGGCTAGGCTCGAAATGAGCTCTGCTGAGGGGTGAGGTCCTTATATAGACCGTTTGTCAATGATGAATCAATTGATATTTATTCATTTATTGATTTAGGCATCTCTGTTTGAAGCTTATCTGAAGTTACCGGATTCGGTAATATTCTCCAACCCTTATCCGATTTAAGCATATAAAAATACGATAAACCGATTTGTTCTGGCGAATCCGAACCTTGATCAATAGAGATGTAAACCTCTACAATATAAATAGCTGCTTTGGCTGTCGCTTGTACATTTTTAAATTTAAAACCGGGAGCGAAGGGATGTTTATAGCGCCAAAAATCTGCCGGATGCGCCATCTCAGGGCGTTCTTTTCGAATAAAAAAATCACCGGATTCCAGATCGGATAGTCTGATATCTGAATTGGAAAGATCATAGTACCGGGCTAAATTTCCGAAATCATTTTTCTGTAATAATTCACTAATAACTGGAATGGCTTCAGCAGGGGAAGCAAAATAACAAGTTTTTGAGTCATCTTTTTGATTCATACCATTCATGAAGTGACAGCCAAATAAAGTGAATATCAGAATAAGAAATAAAAAAGACGACCAATTATATAGATAAGAATTTACATACATTTTAACACAACTAACCAGACTAAATAATTCATCACGTGTTATTAAAAATCGACAAGTTGGGTGTTGACAATATTACACAAAAATGTCATTCCGAATTTAGTTCGGAATCTATTTATCATAGAACCTGACTCAAATAAACTAAATATCAAAGGACCCATTTACAAGAGAATAATGTACTATTCCTTTAGATTGGCAAAGGGTAATGCGCCATGGTGTGAGACGAAGTTACGGATTAGTTCATTCTCCAATGTACGTGGGTCGCGCTTGGACGAGGCTTGCCAGCATATTACCAGATCCTTCGAATCTTTAATTTGCCATAAATAGCGTCCCCCCCAATGGCCGATGGGCTTGCCGTTTCCAAAGGCCACTAACTGTCTGATCCGGGATTTTAAGGTTGCGCTCGAATCTCCGCCTCCGGCTTGACCGATATAGGCAACAATCGTATTCTCAATCCATTTCTTTTCTAAAATATCCATATGGACGGTGGGGTTTTTTCCCTTAAAATGACCGGCACTGCTTTTTTTTATAAATTCAATATTGCTGTCTGATAAATAGAGTACGAGATAGACACCTTTTTCTTCCGGAACATGGGAGAGTTTACCCTGTTGAAAGGATTCTATGGTTACAAAACCTTCAAAACCATTCTTTTTAAGCTCTGTAATATTATTATAAATAGAATTTTTATTGACCTCGCCTGTTGTCATTTCAAGATCGCTGAGTGTATTTATTAAACTGTTCATTTCACCTTGGATCTGTACCAGTTTTTGTTTTACGGTGGAGATTGGATCATGAAATTGTCCCCTGTTAATGGCATTGGTTGGATTGTTCCGTATCTGTTGTTCCCGTATAATTTCAGATTTTGGGATGACAATACTTTTCTCACCCAATTTTTCCGGTTTTAGGAGACCCCGTTCTATCCTTTTATAGATGGCATGTTCCGTTAATCCTAATTCAGTAGCCGTTTCCCTGACGGAATAAGCCGTCTCCTTATTTGATTGGCGTATGACCCACCGGCGGTTTGGATATTGAAAGGATCCGTTAATTTTTCCAGCGCGTAGAAGTTTTCTCAAGGGCAAGCCGGGTCGCTGAAGGGAGTCTTTTAACAGGCCTTCGTCATTAAGCCATTGACCGGCAGAAATGGCATCAATTTCTTCAAGATTTTCCTCCGTTAATTTTTGTGATAGGAAGCGGTTTATCTCTGCAGGTGACGCCAAAAGGGTTCTCCTTTAATGATAACTTTAAAAAAAATAAGAAATTAATAGTGTTTTGTCAATGAAAAGTATGTATGTCTAAAAATAGGTGTATATAGTTGTGGTTGTTTCAAGATCTTTATAGCGGTGAATATAAATTCTAATTTCTGAACATTAAATCCTAAACAATTCCAACTATCAAATACCTATTTATATATATGTTGTGTTATTAAGAAATAATTCAATCTGCCGAATCTAATATCATGGATACTTCAGAGGAGTCGTCTTATGAAAGTTCAGATTTTGTTCCCCGTTTTCTGTTTAATGATTTTTCTCGCCTTATTTCTCCATTCATGTAAAACAAGTACCGAACCGGAAAGTAAAAAACAATCGGTGATAGTGGATCAAACACAAGCAAAACTATCTCTCATTTCTTCGGATGATATTGAAAATGCAAAAAGCAAACTTCATATTGCCTACGGTCACACGTCACATGGAAGTCAGCTTATATCTGGTATGGAGGGATTAATCACCTTTAAAGGAATGCTATATTCATTTAATAATGGTGGATCAGATGGAGGCCTGGATCTCCGTGACAGGCCATTCTCAGGGGCAAGCGATCTTGGAAATCCGGACCGAACAGCCTGGGCCGCAGCTACAAGAAATTATTTGGATAATAATCCGGATATAAATGTCATAATCTGGTCCTGGTGTGGTCAGGTTAGTTCGGCTACAGAAGAAGATATAATTACCTATTTTAATCTGATGACACAATTGGAATCAGAGTATCCGGAGGTAAAATTTGTTTACATGACCGGCCATCTTGATGGAAGCGGTGAGGAGGGGAATCTTAATATTCGTAATGAACAAATAAGGTCCTATTGTAGAGAAAATAATAAATTACTTTATGATTTTGCAGCAATTGAGTCCTACCATCCCGGTGGTGATACAAACTATATGGTATTAAATGCCAATGATGGATGCTATTATGACAGTGATGGGGATGGTTCGCGAGATGCAAATTGGGCAATTGCATGGCAGAATTCACATCCGGAAGGTGAAGATTGGTATAATTGTAGTTCCGCCCATAGTCAGCCGCTTAATGCTAATCTTAAAGCCTATGCGGCATGGAATCTTTGGGCGATAATTGCGCGCTTATAGGTAACACGAATTTAAATACAGAGTACCATATCCGAAATCCTAAGGAATGTTAATAATAAAATTATCGCCAGTTCTCCATCATTAAAATATTATTTTGCCAAGATCTATAATCAAAATAAATCCATTCACCATCTGGGGATAATTTTGGACCAGAAAGATTACCATCCATTTGAACGGATACAATTGTCTTGTCTTCTTTAGTGCGCAAATCAATAAATTTAAAGAGTGAATCAGTGGAAATATAATAAATACCACTATTAGTAAATGTCCAATATTGATGTCTGCATCTGTAGATCATGTATGAATGATTTCACACCACCACCCTCTAACTTGGATCTTCCATATCTCCGAGTGAATTTTGGTAGTGTAGTATAACGATTCCCCGTCACTTGACTCATAAGCCCTTTCACCGCCATCCTCTGTTACCTGGATAACATTCCCCCCATTTTTTGGAGTTTTCCAGATCTGCTTCGATCCACTTCGATTGGAAACGAAATATATCCAACTACCATCATTTGACCATGAGGGTGTAACGTCTAGTGAAGGATCATGTGTTATCCTTTTTGGTGCTCCACCCTCCGCTGATATAACAAAGATATCATTGTTCCTATTAGGCCCAGAGCCAAAGACTATCCACTGTCCATTGGGGGAATACCTTGGTGATTTTGAATGACTTTCTAAAAATGTTAATTGTACTAGGATTTTCCCCATCACTTTCAGATATCCATATCTCTAAATGTCCCGAACGATTTGATTCGAACACAATATTTTTACAATCCGGCGAAATATTTACGTTTCCATCATGTGCAGGTGAGGCCGCGACTTTGGAGGGATTAACTGATAGGCCTAGCGGTTTCGGAATCTGAATACGCCAAATATCGTTTTGTGGGTTCTCTTTCTAGATAAATTAAACTTCGCCCATCCGGAGAAATAACTGGATAATATGCATGATCACTGGATGGAATAATTTCAATTGATCCTCCTTTAGTTTGGATTCTATATAATTTAGCTAAACCTTCCCGGGTAGAGCTAAAAATTATTTCATTCCCGTCAGGTGTCCATGTTAGTCCATTAACATATTTGTAATCAAAAGTAAGTTGATCCATTTTCCCACTATCTATTGTAACTATATAAATATCTCCCTCTAAAGAGACTGTATGATAATTCCGAAAAATATAATCCAGGGGATATCCGACTTCTCGCACAAATGCTAATCTGGATCCATCCGGAGAAAACGATGCATACTTATCCCTTAAAGTCTGTTTACTTGCAGAGACAGAAGTTAACCATTGTGTTTCCCCTGTCTCCAATGATAATAATGATATTGCCAAAAATCCATTTGAATCAATTTTGTTAAATGCCAATTTTTTCCCATCAGGTGACCAATCCAATTTTCCAAATGATGCTCTTGAATGTACTTTATATTCTTTGCCTCCTAAAGGAGATATAAGATAAATTTCTTGATGCCAGGGGTCTTGTTTTTCTCTGGTAAATGCAATGTAGCGTCCATCTGGTGACCAGACGGGGTGTATATCATTTTTTGGAGTACTTGTGAGCTGGTTTACCTCATTTTTACCGATCTTTTTAGTATAGATATGGCTTGGACTTTGTGAAGTTCTCTTCAAGGAGTAAGCTGATTTGTCTTCTATCTGGAGAGAAAGTGGGGGGCCCTTCTATACCCGGAGATGTCATTATCTGAGTAATTTGGGTGATTGGTGGTGAGCCATCCAAGAATGGTTTAATTAATGATAGATAAATAAAAAAGATAATTAAAAATCCGGCAAAAGACCATATCAACGTGTTTTTTTTGTCTTGATCCAAATTTAATATTTGAATTTTTCCCCTCATTAATTTCTGATAAGTCCCGTAATAACTCATCAATAGACTGATATCGTTTTTTCGGATTCTTTTGCAGCATTTTATCAATGATCTGTTCCAGTGGTTTTGGAATATCGTTTCTAATAGCCGAAGCAGGTGTGGGATCTTCTTTTGATATTGAATACAGGATAGCCTGGTCAACCTCTCCCTGGAAGGGCCGTTTACCGGTTATCAATTCATAAAATACAACACCTAATGACCAGATATCCATCTTTAGATCAATCGGAGCACCCCATATCTGTTCCGGTGACATATAGGTAATCGTACCGGGCGTACTTGCGGTTTTGGTTATTTCTGACTGACCTTTGACTTTGGACAAGCCAAAATCCAAAATCTTTACTTCTCCACTCTCAGAAATAATAATATTGGCCGGTTTAATATCTCTGTGGATGATACCTTTCTCATGGGCTTTTTGCAGTCCCCGGGCTATCTGAATGATATATTTAATCGCTTCTTCAATTTTCAATTTTCCCTTTTCAATCTTCAGTTTCAGGGATTCCCCTTCATAATAATCCATGACAATATACATCCGTCCATCATCGCTTTCATTAATCTCATGAATAGCACAGATATTATTATGCTGGAGCGCCGAGGCGGCCTGGGCCTCCCGAATAAACCGCTCTTTTGTTGCCGGATCTAAAGCAACGACGGGAGGTAGAAACTTAAGGGCAACGATACGTTTGAGTTTGCTGTCCCGGGCTTTATAGACCACACCCATACCACCGCCGCCAATATGTTCGAGGATTGTATAATGGGCTACTTTTTTACCAATCATAATTTTTATTCCTGAGAGTATATAAATTATGATAATAAAGGATGCCTAATTATAACTTAGCAAGAATGTTGAAGGACCCGCTAACGATACTAGTCTAACTGAATTTACCAATACTTTATTCAGAATGTTTACCGGGTTGAAATCATCGCCCTGACATCTCTCGATGTTTCCGAATCATGATACTGATTAGTATAAAAATCACAACAACCCTGTGGTTTAATGACCACGCAGCCATCGGTCATGTCTCTCAGTTTATTTTTTTGACCATAGGGTTGTTGCAAATTTGCCCAACCTTCATATAAAGGTTTGGGTGCATAATCTTCAATGAGAACATCGATAAGGAAACCGATAGCTTCCCGATCGATGGATGCACTATCCAGATTAATATTATAATTTTCTTTCTTGTTGATAAAGTCAAAGGCGGTTTTCATTGCATCAATATTTCCGTGAAAGATAGCCGTCCAGTAAGAACATCCAACCACGTCATTATTGCCGGCCTGTCGTGCATGAAGACATGAGCAGCAATTCATTTGAATCTCCTTTCACTATTTTGGTTTATTCTTTTGCAATGTCGCATTGATTAGTCGCTTTAACCACAAAGTGCTCAAAGTAAACACAAAGATCACAAAGTAATTTGTTAAATCTTCAAGGATTTATTTAAAAACACAGTACCTAATTCTAAATGTCCAAGCCCCAATGCCAAAACAATATCCAATTACAGATTAATCTCATTAAAATCTTGTTCTTTTTGAGCATTGGAAATTGGGAATTTATTTGTCATTTGGATTTTAACATTTGAGATTTCTTCCCAATATAATACCTCACATTTCTGAAACCCCTACAGGGTTTCAGATTTTTGTACTCCTCATACTGCGGGCGTTGCCCGCGGCTACAAATATTTTGCCCCTACAGGGCAAGAAGAATATTCAATAGTCAATTTCCAATATTCAATATTCAATTCATGCGATTACATATATTAGAGACCTCACATTCCCTATTAAAAGCCCAACATCAAGCAGCAAGTCTTAAATTGAAACGCATATCTCGTGTCCCAAATCAGGAATCTCCTATCCCGTATCTCGATTCCAAAATTTCAAAACTATTAAACCCCTACAGGGTTTTAGATTTTGGTGTCCTCATACCGCGGGCGTTGCCCGCGGCTACAAATATTTTGCCCCTACAGGGCAATGTTGATAAATCTGAAGTTCTAAGTACTAAATCCTAAATAATTCCAAATTACTAATCACCAAATACAAAACATTAACTAACAGTTTAGGCTTAGCGCAAAAGAATCAGTTTTTTTGTCTCAACAAACTTATCAGTTGATAGCCTATAGTAATAGACCCCACTGGCGAAGCCCCTTGCATTCCACTTAACCTGATAGACTCCCGCCGCCTGTTTTTCAGATACTAAAGTCACCACTTTTTGCCCGAGTAGATTATATATTGAAAGATCTATGTAATTGGTCATTGGTAATTGGTAATTGATCATTGTAGTGGGATTGAAGGGATTGGGATAATTTTGTTTCAAAGTAAATTTTGTGGGATATTTTTCAACTGGGGCAATATTAACAGCCACCTGTTCATAGGGTGACTCGAATGCGCCAATATCCACATATTCATCAATCTCACATGGTCTTTTATTCCCTTCACAATCGCTCTGTGGAGACATATACATAACACCATCGATCTTAATTGAATCGGTACCGTTGCCGACGCAGGGAGAATATTCGGTCAAATGAAAATCCCCATTTTCATAATCAACAAATAGCGGATCCAGGTCAAGTATATGATCTGCGTTATGTTGCCAGCCACCTTTTACCAGACAATGGGATAACTTAGCATATCCGGAAAGATCCATAATTTCTCCAGAAGTGGCTGATGCAGAAGCCTCATTTTCCCAGAGAATGGTATTTATCACTGTTGTATTAGAAGAACGATTATAGATACCGCCCCCATACTGGGAAGCGTTCTCTGTGATAGTATTATTGATCAACTGCGGCTTTGCAATGGCACCAAAACTTGCTAGGGTATAAAGATAAACACCGCCACCCCCGCTGTTGCTGATGTTATTAAAAATAACATTGTTGAAGAATAGAGTTGAACTATTCTCTAAGTAAATTCCGCCACCATTTCCATGCGAACCACCTGTTACCGAATTTCCATAAATAAAATTTTCCTTGAGGGTGATCATACCATTAAACTCATCATCAGCCCAAATATAAAATCCACCCCCCCCACCAAGGTTTTGAGAAGTGAAAGTATTGTTAGCAACGATATTTTTATCAAATAGGAGATTTCCGGCTGTCCCCATGACGATGCCGGCTCCGCCACCCCACCAGGAGTTTACGCTATTATTTCGGATGATATTTTCTGAAATATATATGGTTTGATCTTGAAACCCGAAAATGTCCATCCCGCCACCGTGGCAATAAATATTTGTCTGGACCAGGTCAATCTTATTATTGATAATATAATTTTTTATTATTTTTGCACCGGAATTCCATATAGAGATTCCACCCCCGGTCCGCATTTCATTTTCTTCCCAAATGTTTTTCGTCCCAGAACCACCGGTTATGGTAAAACCACAAAGAACTGAATTGGTGTCTTCTCCGGATATCAAAATAGACGACGGATCCGCTATCGGGATTCTGATGCTGGCTGCCGTCAATAATCGTTTCGGAGATATGGCTTGTATCCTGATCAACCAGGTAATACTGGCCACCGTTATTTTTTTCCCTTTAAAATTGATATTTTCATAATAGGTCCCTTCGTCAACCAGAACCACTTCGCCATCTTTGGCAGAATCAATCCCCGCCTGAATAGTGGTCTGATCAGAAGGCACATGTATGGTTACAGCAGCCGTCGCATATCCGATGGCATAGTTATCCTGGAGTCCGGAACACCACATTTTGTAGACGGAATCTTCAAAAATAACTGTCGATGGCCAGAATTCTTTAAAATCCCAATCAGGATATATTCCGACATCAATAACGGGATTATGTTTAAATTTCTCCCAGGTGATCCCATCAACTGATGTAGCAAAGCAGGTTCTCCAAAAGTAGTTGTGACTTGCAACATACCACATTTGGAATAGGCCTTATCTGGACCAGAAATAACCACAGGATGCCCGATTGCTGATCATCCCATGACTCCATTGGGCCCTGTTTCTAAGACTAGGATTATTCTCATGCTTTGTCCAGTTAATGCCATCCGGCGAAGTCGCGTATCCAATTTGTCTTTTTTGCTCATTTGGCCATGGAACCACATTTTATACATATCATCTTCAAATATAACCGTTCGCGCAACGACACGTTCATCATCCCAGGTTACCGGCATCTCCAGGTGTCAAAACAGGAGTTTCATTTTTTGTCCAATTAATGCCGTCGGAGGAAGTTGCATATCCAGTCTGTATCATTGAACCATTCACACCTAAGAACCACATTTTATATGTTTCACCATCGTAAAGAACAGGACCGGGTCCAACAACTTCATCATCCCAGGTACCGATTCCCCCACTTGTATCACAGGATTTTCAGCATATCTCGTCCAATCGATACCATTTGCTGAGGTGGCATACCCGATATTCCAATGGGTACCATCCAAACCTGCGTACCACATTTTATATAATCCCCCATCATGGATTACTATAGGCATTACAACCCCCTCATCCTCCCAGGAATCGGATGGGCATTTGATCATGATCGGATTTTGTGGGTATTTTGTACAAACGGTCTGGGCAGAAGATGGGGAATTCAACCCGATTAATAGCAGGAATACAAATAGTATTAGAAAACATTTCATAACAACCTCCTTTAGAATTATGGTATAAATCACTATTCTAGATGTAACATCCCCCTACAGGGTTTCAGATTTTGGTGCTCCTCATACCGCGGGCGTTGCCCGCGGCTACTAATATTTTGCCCCTACAGGGCAATGTTGATAAATCCGAAATTCTAAGTACTAAATCATAAATAATTCCAAATTACTAATCACCAAATACAAAACATTAACCAACCGTTTTGGTTCAGCGCAATAATATCATCTTCCGAACCTCGGCAAATTCCCCGGCAAAAAATTTAGAATAATAAAGAGAAAATAATTACGAAGTTGGAGCGATAAGTTGGCATAATAAACTATATAACAAAAACTGTGCCGATGAAATATCAATTGAAATGAGAGGCATGAACCTTTTAATTATTAATATGTTAGGTCAGTTCGCTCTGTTTAGTAAAAGGTAGGGCTTTGTTTAAAAACCATAAATATTTTTGGTTAAATACAAAAATATTTATGGTTTCGAATATGCATAGCATTAATTATTCTAATAGAATTTTTACCTGGGAGGTGACTTAGTCAGAATGCTATGATGAGACAACAAAGGATATCTTGAGATACTGAATCCCTGAAACAGGTTCAGGACAGGCAAGTTCAGCATGACACAACATCTGATTTTGCAGAGATGCAATTAATTCTGTCATTATATTGACATATATAAATACGACCGTATGCAGTAATAGCCGTTCGCGAGCGGCCATTACAATATGTATTGAATTATCATTATTTCGGCCGGGTTATGTTTAGCCGTTTCATTTTATATCGAATAACCGGATCGGTTGTATTAAGCTCTTTGGCAACAGCGGCTTTTTTCCAATTGTGTTTGATTAATGCGGCCTTAAGAATCTTCCGCTCATAATCATCTATCAACTGTGCTAAATCACCGGTCGTAGGAATCTCAGTTTGATTACTTAGGGATTCCGGGGATAGTAGCTCTCTGGGCAGGTGTTTAGGTTGCAAGATCGTTTCATCAAAATGCATTAAAACTAATGCCCTTTCAATCACATTTTCCAACTCACGAATGTTGCCTGGCCAGGTATAATGCTCAAGAATTTGTAAGGCCTGCGGTGATATACGCTGAACTTTTTTCCCATGCTTTGCAGAAAAGTTGGCAATAAATGAATCGGACAGGGCCGGAATATCTTCCACCCGTTGGCGTAAGGGAGGCAGTGAAACAGAGATGACATTGAGACGGTAATACAGATCTGATCGGATTTCTCCGGAGTCTACTTTATCCGTCAGATCATCGGTTGCCGCCACAAGGATTCTGACATTGACTTTTTTGGTTTGGTTAGATCCTATGGGGCGAATTTCTTCTTCCTGAATTACGCGTAACAATTTAGCCTGGGTTTCGAGATTCATATTGGTAAACTCATCCATAAACAGGGTGCCGTTATGGGCTTCCTCAATTAAACCCTGGCGGTCTTTTACGGCCCCGGTAAACGCACCTTTTACATATCCAAATAATTCACTTTCCAGCAAATTGGCAGGCAGAGCCCCGCAATCAACTGCCACAAAAGGATGATCTTTACGTGCACCGGCATAATGAATGCATTTGGCAATCAATTCTTTACCCGTACCGCTTTCACCACATATAACAACCCGCGCATCTGTTGGGATAATTTGCTCCAGCAACTCATAGACCACCTTAAAAGAAGGACTTTTGCCAATGATCCCATGGACTGAAAACCGCTCTTCAAGATTTTTTTGAAGGCGTAATTTCTCGGCAAAGAGCTTCTGTTGTAAGGCGGCATTTTCTATAAAAGGTTCGATCTGTTTGGCAAGTTCAAGTATCATTTCCTGATCAGCCTGATTAAAACCTGGGCCATTCGTTTTACGGATCAGATTAATCACGCCACTTAGACTGCCATTGGATAACATCGGCACGGCCAAAACAGATTGTATTATCTTGTACTCATGAGGTATGTTTTGCAGCCCGATCAGGGAAACTATATCATGGGACAATAAGGCTTTATTGTTTCGCATCACACAACCAACTAAAAAATCATCCAGACGAGAATCTAAAACCGTCTTTTCACTATCATGATTTCTAATTAAAGTGTAATGTGTGGTGTCACTATAGGGGCGCAAAAGTTGAATAGAGCCTTCATCGGCTCTGACCAGATCAATGAATTCACTCATCATCATGTTGATGGCCGAATCGATGCCATCCGTTTGGTTAAGTAATTTTGCAATACGAAGCGCCGCCTGAGATACTAATAGTTGATTTTGCGTATCTGCCATTATCATTAATCCCGTTTTAATCAGAAATGTTTTAAATCGTAATTCGTAATCCGTAATTGGTAATTACTTACTGAGATGGGTTTACTGATTATAAGCCAATCTTAAACGTCTTAATTTAAACAATATATATATCGTTAGAATGAGCAATGTGCATTAGAAAGAGGAAAGAATACATGGTAAACTAAATATGATGTATGTAAATGGCAAGGAAAATATGAATAGGATATATGAAGAAAATACCTTTCAGACAATTTTTCTATTTGCACTATAGATATTTTTGAATATCTTTATAAGTGAATTTCCTTACTAGGGGCTGTTATAGATTCGATAATTATGGCAGAAAAATATTTATATCTGCCCGGCTAAGCAAAATCTATTCCCCCTTTGAAGGGGGTTAGGGGGATGTATTTACTTAACTTACAGAGAAATAACATCCCCCTTAGTCCCCCTTTTTCAAGGGGGAAATCCCGTCCTACGGGACTAAGCCAAAAATCGTGCATTTTTACCGATACTACAACAACCCTACTTCTGGGGAAATGTCGACAACTAACAGAGCCTCATCAATATAGTATTTCTTTTCTATTATTCCCGACCTGTCGACAGGATGATGATACATCAGTCGGGGAGCGCCTTTATGTATCCGGCAGGTGCGGGCCGTAAACAGAACAGACGACAAAATCTCTCAATTATACCTGAGGTCATCTTGGATCTAATAATCATGAGGAGGTAAGAATGAAACGCATTATCATTATTTCTGCGAGTGCTATTATGATTTTTGGAATGATATTGTATTTGTCTGCCCAAAATTATCACAAAAATTATAGTTATATCTACAAAGTTCAAATTCATGAAGACAATTATTTATACATCAATGTCATTGATGAAGATATAGGTCCGAATCTTGATTCCCAACATGGATGTGATACACAAACGTATACAAAATCGCAATGGCCTCTTTCTGATGATAGAACCAAGGCCATGTTGCAGGTTGCACTTGCCTCTGCATTAAGTCATTCTCCGGTTCATGTTTGGACACGTGGATGTGAAGATTTAAAGCCGGTATTCTATCGTTTGCAGCTTCAAGTCACCCATTAATTTGTATCTTAGAATATTTATTTTTGGTTTTGAGTTTTTAAAGAGGAAACTTAAAATGTTACTATATGCGTTAAATAATCTCCAGATATTTTTAGGACCTAATCTTTGATATAATAAACATGGGGAGGTTTAAATGAAACGTATGATAATTATTTCTGCTAATGTAATTTGTGTTTTTGGTATTATAGTATATTTATCGGCCCAGGAATTTCACAAAGATTATAGTTATATCTACAAAGTTCGAATTCAGGAAGATAATTCTTTACTTATCAATGTCAATGATATTGATCATGGTAGCAATTTTGATCCTCAACATGGATGCGATCTACAAACTTTTGCAAAATCAAAATGGCCAGTATCGGATGATAGAACTAAAGCCATGTTACAGGTAGCATTAGCATCTGCCTTAAGCCATACTAAAGTTCATGTCTGGACGCGCGGATGTACAAGTCCAACAAGACCAAGTATAATCTCCGCGCCTATATTCTATACTTTACAGATTGAAGTCCCCCATTGATTTATAGTAACTTATTTGTGATAGATGGAACATCATGAGGCAAAAATCTGAAATACGAAGCATTCAGTTTCCGGAGAGAATGACTATCCAGGCGCCATAGGATCTTACCTGAGCAAGACTTGTATAGGCCTGACTATAAGAAGGATCAAGACGAAAGGCCATATTAAAGCAGTCGATTGCATATTGTATACGACCATGGTAAAGATGCTCCCTACCTTCAAGATAGTAATCGTAAGCGGTTATGTTTGATGTTGGTTTCTGAGTAATCTTGTTTTTTTCATTCACTGTAAGTTCTATATCTAATGCCAGTGCAATTCTTTCAACGATATCATTTTGTATTCCAAAAATGTCTTCAAATCCCTGATCGTAATTTTTCCTCCAGAGTTGCTCACCCGTCCTTGCATCATACAATGCTATCAGGATATTAACATGAATACCCTTACGTTTTACAGAACCTTTCAACAGCGTACCGATATGTAAGTTTTCTTCGATTACACTCTGACTATTAATTGAGTCTTTGTAAGCATCCATGCGCTCCCTGGAAATGACTTCAATACTGCTGATCCTAGAGAGTTGTCGCCTAATGTCTTCTGAAATAGCATCGGAAATATATTCGTATTCTCCATGCTTACTTAAATTTTCAAAAGGAACAACAGCGATAACCTTTCTATAGTCATAATATAGTGAAACGGGTTTAAATAGATAGGATCCGAGGAGTATGAGAACCATAAAGAGTATTGACCCGGTAATCCAGTAAATTGATCTTTTAGAATATTTTTTTGGCGATCGTCTTCTATCATTGTTTAATTCTGACGTTAATTGTAGATCCTGGAGCATATCCCCAATGGTCTGATATCGGTTTTCCGTATTTTTTTCAAGGGCTTTGAAGATAATCTGCTCAAATCTTTTTGATACTTTACTATCCAGATTTGTTAATGACTTAGGTTTTTCCTTGGAAATCGAATAAATGATTGCCTGATCGATATTGCCGCTAAAAGGTAATTGTCCGCTCAACATTTCAAATAGTACCACACCTAAAGACCAGATATCTGTTTTTGAATCGATTGAATTATCCCATAATTGCTCCGGAGACATATAAGATAGTGTGCCTGCTGTATAATTACTTCTGGCTAGATCAGAATGGCCCTTAAACTTGGAAAGCCCAAAATCCAGTATTTTTACCTCATTATCATTTGTGATAATAATATTGGCTGGTTTGATATCTTTATGGATGATTCCCTTTTCGTGTGCTTTTTTTAATCCCTCTGCGATTTGAATGGTATAATCAATCGCTTCATTAATCTTCAATCTTTTATCTTTAATCTTATCCTTAAGGGTTTCACCCTCATAATAATCCATTACAATATACATTTGCCCATCATCGGCCTCATCGATCTCATGGATGGTACAAATGTTATGATGTTGCAAGGAGGAGGCCGCCTTGGCCTCGACAATAAAGCGCTGTTTCTCCTCTTCGCTGGAAGTAAGATGCATAGAAAGGAATTTGAGGGCAACAAAACGATCCAATTTGAGGTCCCGGGCTTTATAGACGATCCCCATCCCGCCCCGCCCTAACTCTTCCAGGATTTTGTAATGAGATATTGTTTTACCGATCATAGTAAGTGGTAATTCGTAATTTGGAATTAGTTTTTATTTAGGAAACGTTTCTGCCAATCAAATACCAAACAGTGAAGTCAAGATTTGAAAATATTTACCCAGTCAGAATAAACACTATGCATTAGAAATAGGAAGGACTACAGTGTAAACTAATTAGGATTGGTTCAAATGGCAAGGAAAATTTTAAGTAGGAATTGCTCCTTAAAGAGACTGTGATCTTTAGCAATTTTTAGGGATTGTCATGGTTCCCCTGGTGTTCTTTTTTCACGCAGAGACCTGCCTGCCGGTGGCGTGGCAAAGCGAGCGCAGAGTCCGCAGAGAAAAGATTTTAGGGTTTTAGATCTTGCTTATCTTTAATCTATATTCCCTGAAAATAGCATCATACATGTTTAGATTTTTCTTATATTCCTGTTATCAATTATAGTTTTTTATATATTCGTATTTGCTTATTTTTTTTATATATGGCATATAGGTGAACGATTTGTGGATAAAAATCTATGGGGCTTGACAAAAAAGAAAGAAAATGAAGCATGAGAAAACTAATTTTACCTATGATGATTTTCCTATTTATTGTTTCCAATTTTAATCAATGTAAAGACAAACTAAACGCTGGGGCAGAGATCAAAGGCGTTGCTCAATTCCTGGAAGCAAAACCCGTCTGGATCAAAGACAGAGATGAAGAAAAAAATCTTACCCTGGGATTTCGGGCTGCTTTTAATAAACCTGAATCGGAAGAGGTCCTTATAAGAATTGCCGCTTCAACCCTTTACCGGATTTATTTGAACGGTCAGTTCATCGGCCATGGCCCGGCACGGGCGGCGCATGGTTTCTATCGTATTGACGAGTGGCCATTAAGGGATCTTATGCAATCGGGTGTGAATAGTATTGCTATTGAGGTCGTCGGGTACAATGTTAACAGTTATTATTTGCTTGATCAGCCTGCTTTTTTACAGGCTGAAGTCCTTGGCTCTGATCAGGTGATATGTGCGACAGGTAAAAAGGGGGGCGGATTTGAAACGCAGATTGTTTCAGAACGCATTCAAAAAGTACCGAGATTCAGTTTTCAGCGTCCCTTTATAGAGTGTTATCAATTAAATCCGCAATCGACCCGGTGGCGGCAGGATCTTTCAATCCCTTTACAAAAAGACCTTTGCATCGAAATGCCTGAAAAAAAACTGATACGACGCGGTGTCACCTATGCCGAATTTCAAAAAAGAACGCCGCTAAAAATTCATTCCCAGGGAAAAATAATCTCTGGAAAAAAGGTCGAGAAATACTGGAAAGACAGGTCTTTGACAAGGATTGGGGAAAAATTTGGCGGGTACAGGGAAGATGAGTTGGCGGTCAATCCATCTTTCACCATGCAGGAAACCGAAATAATCGACCAACAAATGATTGAAAAGAGTTATCCTGACGCAACACCCCTGCATCTTTCCCGGAATTCCTTCTCAATTATAGATTTTGGTGTAAATTTATCCGGTTTTATGGGCGGCACAATTTCCTGCAGCGAAAAAACAACTCTGTTTTTTGTTTTTGATGAAATCCTGTCAAACGATGATGTGAATTTCAGACGCCTGGGCTGTATCAATATCGTCAGCTATGAGCTGGAACCTGGCACCTATCAGGTAGAATCCTTTGAACCCTACACGTTGCGTTATCTGAAGATAGTTGTGCTGAAAGGGACTTGTGAAGTCAAGGACATTTATCTCAGAGAATATGTCAATGCCGATATCGCCAGAGCAGGTTTCCATTCCAGCAATGATTCACTCAATCAGATCTTTACTGCCGGTCGTGAAACCTTCAGACAAAACGCTGTCGACATCTTTATGGACTGTCCGTCGCGTGAGCGAGCCGGCTGGTTATGTGACAGCTATTTTACAGCGCGTGTGGCGATGGATCTGTCGGGTAACAGTTTAATTGAAAAGAATTTTTATGAAAACTTTTTGTTACCGGATAAATTTGAACACCTGCCGGAAGGTATGCTTCCCATGTGCTATCCGGCTGATCATCCGGATAGCGTTTTTATTCCAAACTGGTCCCTGTGGTTCGTCGTTCAATTAGAAGAATATCTGCAACGCAGTGGTGACCGGAAAATGGTTGATGCCCTTAAGCCTAAGGTACTACAACTCTTTCAGTATTTTGAGCCGTTTAAAAATCAGGATGGCCTGCTGGAAAATCTGGAGAGCTGGATTTTTGTTGAATGGTCAGAGGCAAATAAATTTGTAAGGGATGTCAATTATCCTACCAATATGTTGTTTAATGCTGCACTTGCTGCGGCTGGAAGGTTGTATCAGATGCCTGAATTAAGCGACGAGGCAGAAAAAATACGTGAGTGCATTCAGGAACAGGCCTTTAACGGTAAATTTTTTGTCGACAATGCTGTAAGAAATAAGAAAGGCGAATTGGAAGTTACCAAAAATAGCACGGAAGTTTGTCAATATTATGCTTTCTTTTTTAATGTTGCTTCCCCCGAAACGCATCACGACTTATGGCAAATATTGCTTACAGAATTCAATCCGGGGCGTAAAACTAATAACTATCCCAATGTTTTCAGAGCCAATGCGTTTATCGGAAATTATCTGCGTCTTGAACTCTTATCCAGATATGACCGGACCGAACAGCTGGTCCGGGAATCGATGGCTAATTTTTATTATATGGCGGAGCGGACAGGCACGCTGTGGGAAAATACCGGCGCCTATGCCAGTTGTAACCATGGTTTTGCCTCGCATATTGTTCATGTCTTATATCGTGATATTCTTGGAATCTATGATATTGATTATAAACAGAAAATAATTACCCTGCGCTTTACCGATATAAATTTAAACAGCTGCCGGGGAGAACTGCCGGTTGCTGATCAAATCGTTAGACTAGCCTGGCAGAAAGAGGCAGACGTCCTAACTTATAAGATCGATGTACCGGATGGTTATAGCGTTGAAGTGAAAAATCAAAGTCGTTGGCATCTGAATAAGGATTAAAAATTCGCAATGCCACTGTGATTCTGTGAAAGGGGATCTCCAAACTGTGAAATATCAAAATAAAATCGTCCAGATAGGTATCCTGGCGGTAATCCTAACATTATCACCCTATCTATGTATGGCAGAGCAACTGGAGAATGCGAATCAGGTCAGCCCCGGTGTAGACGAACATACCATTGCCTTATGGCTCTTTGATGATCCACCCTATAACAATGTGACCCTGACCGATGCGGGGCCGATGCAATTAGATCTGCGTCTAAACACCGGCTATGGCAAACCGCTGCCTGAGAGCGTGACTGATGGCCGGCGTGGTTTGCTTCCGGGCCGCTATGGCGGCGCCCTCTTTCTACCCATGGGTGAAAATACGGGGGTGAGCTGGGCGGAGGGGATATGGCGCTCGAATATCGGAACAGCGCGGATGGGTGATCGCCGTGACGAGGTGCCGGAGATCTGCAACCTGGGCTATCTGGATTATACCATCGAGTTCTGGTTTAAGGCCATTGGAGAACAAACCGGGCCCGGGGTGGTCTGGGAGATACGCAACGAGGGCAATGGAAAAACGGGGGTAAAAAAGGCACATGTCCATTATAACGCTTTAGTGCTGGATAGCGCCTGTACAAGATTTTTGCTACGTGGAAACATGACCCGACAGGATGGGACACGCCTGGTGAATTGGGATCCCCATGTGGAGATGGAGACGGATCCAGGCCAGCTCAATGACGGAAAATGGCATCATCTGGCTTTTACCTATACGGCGAGCGAGCACCAGATGCGTCATTATCTGGATGGTCGTCTGCAGCCATTACCAAAGATAGGTGGATTTCTGCCGCTTACGGGTCTGTTGGAATTCATGACCTTGGGACGCGATGGGGAGGGTGGACAGGAATTGATCGGAGCGATAGATGAGTTTCGCATCTCTTCTGTTGTGCGTTATACGGATAATTTTGAGCCGCCGGGCAGTTTCTCACAAAACTTTGGGTCACAGCCTCCCCTGAGCGGAAAAGCCAATGGTCCGCCCCTGTTATTTGGTTCGATGGCGTCTACGGGACCTGTACCACTGGGATCACGTAAACATTTATTTATCGACAAGGCCCTTATTGACCACATGGATGAAACGATCCGCTTGACGTCAAATCCACCCCTTCGCATGGAGGTGACCGATTTCCGTAATATCCATCCCTGGGAACCGACCCCGCGTATGGGGGCGGCGATACCTGACATCTGTTCTTTTTGGGATGATGGAGATAAGATCGGTATGCTCTACAGCAACAGTGGCATGTGGGGAGGCAAAGATCCGGCCATATGTCTGACCACCTCATCTGATGGTCTGCACTGGGAAAAACCCGAGTTAGGATTACATGCCTGGAATGGTTCAACTAAAAATAATATCGTCCTGCGCAATGCCCTTCAGGGCACGGTCATCAGGGATCGGAACCCGAATGCACCTGCCCACCAGCGTTATAAACTCATGGCCTGGATGATGAGGCGTGGGTACTATATTCTCACCTCAGCGGATGGCGTGCATTGGCAGCGCAATGAAAGTGCCGCTTTCCCTTTTGACCCGGATGGCAGTTGTGAAATTTTCTGGGATGACCAGGCCGGTCTTTATCGTGCCTATATGCGTGCGGCCAGCCCCCGGGTGACCCCCTTTATAGGACGGCGGATTGCCTATGCAAAAACAAAAAATGTGATGCGTCCCTGGCCTTTTACCCCGGCACAAGAGCCGCTCTGGGCTTTTACGCTTCCCCGGCCCGGTAGTGACGAGTTACCACTCATCGATACCGGCGGTGAAGTCTACCGCATGAAGGCGATCAAATATCCCTGGGCCCCCGATGTCTATCTGGCTTTTCCCTGGCGCCATGTGAACAATATCCGCCCGGGCTCCTTTGTGATGGTCAGCCGCGATGGGGAGGATTGGCAGGGTTATGAACGGCCTTATTATTTTGCATCCGGTTGGGAGCTGGAAGGGCGGCAGGTGATGGAAGCCTTGATGGAGCAGGGGATGGTTCGTCGCGGCGACGAAATCTGGCAATATGGGACGGTCCGCTTTACCGAACATGGCGGGGCGGTCTATGGGGGTGTCGAGCATGACGGCTCCGGTTTTGACCGCTTAATAAAACTTACCCAACGCCTGGATGGTTTTGTCTCCCTGGACGCCGGGGAGGCAACAGGAAGAGTGCTGACAAAACCCCTATCCTTTAGTGGGCAGCAACTCGAACTCAACGTAAATGCCAGAGGCAGGGTTCGGGTAGCACTTCTTGATCAGCAGGGTAAACCCTTACCCGGTTTTGGTCTTGAGGATTGTGATCCCATCCAAATGGATTCCGTCCGACAAATCGTCACCTGGAAGGGTAGGTCCGACCTCAGCGCTCACGCCGGCAAGACCGTACAATTGCAGTTCGAAATGCGTGAAGCCAAACTATTTGCTTTTCAGTTTACAAAATTTTAGAAAATTATTATCCACGAATTACACTAATTAACACGAATTTCAAAAAGAATATATATTCCAATTCGCGAATTTCGTGTAATTCGTGGACTTTTTCTTTTTAATTTCTCTCGAAGTTTCGGAATGCTGCGCTATGATAGATCTGAAAAAATCTTTGCTATTATAACAATGTTTTGTCGTCATCCTGATAGGATCTTACTGGGTGCAGATTCAATCTCGACAAGTTAGGAAGATTCCTAAGGAATGACAGAGAAGAAAATATATTTTGTTTGCAGTAATAGACTGCAGTATGAATAAATCATGCTAAATAAAAACAGGTCAAAATGACAATTAAAAAAATCTTTATATCAACATATCTCCTTATAGGCGTCATGGGTTTTACGGCCCTTAATGGGGATGAATATGGCCTGGATGGCAAGGTCCTTAAAACCATTAAAATTGGCGACCAGGAATGGATGGTTGAAAACCTGAATGTAGATACTTTCAGAAACGGTGATCCTATTGCAGAAGCCAGAACCCGAACCGAATGGCAGCAAGCATTTATCGATAAAAAACCAGTCTGGTCATATTATGGTTATGATCCGGCAAACGGTAAAAAATACGGTAGATTGTATAGCTGGTATACGGTAACCGATGCCAGGGGTCTGGCCCCTGCCGGTTGGCATGTACCTACTGATGCGGAGTGGACGGAATTGGTTAATTATTTAGGGGGAGAGGAGATCGCTGGAAGCAAACTAAAAAACAACAGCGACTGGAAAGAAGGGGGCAACGGCACTAACCACAGCCAGTTCACGGCTCTGCCTGGTGGCGCCTGCGCTGATGATGGTTATTTGGGGAGCATTGGATATCTGGGTGTTTGGTGGAGTTCTACAGAGGATACATCCTATTATTATGATGCCACCGCCTATGCCTGGTACCGTTATCTGTATTTCTCCGATATAAAATTGTAAGGTATTCTCATAGTAAAGGAAATGGGCTTTCGGTTCGTTGTATCAAAGATTAGACATTCTTATATATTTTCTCGCAGAGACGCAGAGAAAAATAAAAAATTTTGGGGTTTTAGATCTCGATGCCCCTAAACTTTCTTTTTAAACCCTATCTGTTTACTAACCGAAATACAAAATATATATATAGTCTTTTCTCTGTGTCCTTTGTGCCTGCTTTGTGTGCTTTGTGTTTAGTTTTTTCTCACGCAGAGGCGCGGAGCCGCAGAGAAAAGCAAAAAAAATTTAGGTTTTTAAATTCTCGATCATCCTAAATTTTATTTTGAGTAAAGGGACCCTATTCACAATCTTTACTAAACCGAAATACAAAATATATATATAGTCTTTTCTCTGTGTCCTTTGTGCCTGCTTTGTGTGCTTTGTGTTTAGTCTTTTTCTCACGCAGAGGCGCGGAGCCGCAGAGAAAAGCAAAAAATATTTAGGTTTTTAGATCTCGATCATCCTAAACTTTATTTTTAAATCCTATATCTTTACTAACCGAAATACAAAATATATCTATAGTCTTTTCTCTGTGTCCTTTGTGGTAGTCTTTCGTGTCCTTTTGCCTGCTTTGTGTGGGGTGTGTTTATCTTTTTCTCACGCAGCGCCGCAAAGCCGCAAAGAACGCTAAGGTTCATTATATTTATTTTAAGTATTTAATGAGAATTATGAATAAATTTGATCCCTGGTGCACAGGGTGTGGTAATAATGACCCATCATTAACAGATTAACTCTTAGGGAAAATGTCCTTAATCGCCTTACAAAATATTAACATTCATTTCGGTGGTCCTCTTGTACTTGATTCTATAAGTTTGCAGATTGAAAAGTAGTCAACGCATCTGCCTGCTGGGCAGAAATGGTAGCGGCAAATCCACCCTGATGAAAATTTTGGCGGGGGAAATTCTACCTGATGAGGGTCTGGTTCAAAAAGGACAGACAACCCGCATCTCCTATTTTAGTCAGGAAATTCCGGAGGATTTGGATAGTACGGTGTTTCATATTGTTGCCAAAGGATTGGGGATCCAGGGTGAACTTCTGGAGAAATATCATCTTGGAAGAAATACGCCTTGCGGAGAATCCGGACGGCGATCATCAGGCCTATAACGAACTTCATGACGAGATAGATGCGCATAATGCCTGGGGAGCTGTTGAGGAGATTAATCAGATTCTTTCACGCATGGCTTTGCCCGCCGATTGTCAATACAACACTCTATCCGGTGGACAGAAACGAAGAGTGATGCTGGCGGCCGCCCTGGTATCAAAGCCTGATCTGTTATTATTAGATGAACCGACCAATCATCTGGATATTGATTCTATTATTTGGATGGAAGAATTCCTGGTGCGCCAGAAGATTACCCTGCTTTTTGTAACCCATGACCGGATGCTGTTAAAGCGCTTAGCCACACGCATTATCGAATTAGACAGGGGTAAATTGGCGGACTGGTCCTGCGACTACGAGACCTTCTTAAAAAGAAAACGGGCGGTATTGGGTGCAGAAGAAAAAGAGTGGAAAGAATTTGATAAAAAACTTTCGCAGGAAGAAACATGGATCCGTAAAGGTATTAAGGCACGCCGTACAAGAAATGAGGGGCGTGTAAGGGCCTTAAAAAAAATGCGTGAAGAACGCCAGGCACGCCGCCAAAAAGAAGGCACAGCAAATATTCAGGTATCAGGAGCCGGTCTTTCGGGAAAATATGTCATTGAGGCCCGCAATATTTCATACAGTTATGAGGAAAATCCTTTGATTCAAGATTTTAATGCGCGGATTTCAAGAGGTGATAAAATTGGTATTATTGGACCCAATGGCTGTGGCAAAACCACATTGGCAAATATTCTGCTTAAAAAGATTACCAGTTTTTCAGGAACGGTTACCCATGGCAGCAATTTAACGATCACCTATTTTGATCAATTGCGCGGGCAACTGGATGAGAGTAAAACAGTATGGGAGAATGTTTTACCCAATGGCGAAATGGTCATTTTCGAAGATAGGTCGATTCATATTATCACCTATTTACAGAATTTTCTTTTTACACCGGAACGGGCTAAAACATCAATTAAGAATCTTTCCGGAGGCGAGCGAAACAGGCTATTGTTGGCAAAATTATTTACACAACCGGCTAATTTTTTAGTGCTGGATGAGCCCACCAATGATCTTGATGCCGAAACATTGGAGTTGCTTGAAGAACTTCTGATAAATTTTAAAGGCACACTGCTGCTCATCTCCCATGACCGGGAATTTTTAAATAATGTCGTTACCAGTATCTATGCTTTTGGAGAAAATGGATCGGTAAAGGAGTTCATTGGCGGTTATGATGATTGGATACAGCAGTCTAAATCTTTATCTGATCATACAGAAACAATTCCGAAACAAAGCAAAAAAGAAGCCTACCAGCAGGAAAAAAAGGCCAAACGAAATTTAAACTTTCCTTTAAAGATTCCAAAGAGCTGGAGGCACTTCCGGCTATCATTGAAAAACTGGAAACAGAGATTGCCGCACTTCATGCAAAAATGTCTGATCCCGATTTCTATAAAAATCATGAGGAAGTTAAAAAGACAAAGATTTTCTAAAAAAAGTAGAGTCTGATTTGGAAAAGGCGTATTCCCGATGGGAGGAATTGGAAAGTTTAGGGTAATAAAACCTAAACTGCAACAGTCCCTTCTAAGTGTGAATTCGTGTAATTCCCAGATCTTTCTATCTGCTATTTATATAGTAATAAATATCTAACAAGTAAGGTGCAAAATGTTCATAAAAAAAACATTTTTATTGAAGATTATGGCCATCTTTATTGCGTTTATAACAATGACAGCCTGTAGTCAAGAACCGTCATCCGAGACGCAATTAGCGGCGAAGACTGCCCAGGCAGTGGCAACCCGCACCCCTCATCGTAAAATAATACAGGTGTAGAAGGAAAAATGAATCGCAAAGATCTGTTTTTCAGTTTTGATAAAAACCCTGTCGGGGCGTTTCCCAATCGTTGGAGCAGCCAAAAGACCGCAAAGCGTGGCCTTCGCAGCTCGTCTGTTATAGCTTATCCCACTGCCCCCAGTCAACCTAATGTATTTGCCCAGACCAGCCAAGAGTATACCGGCTATCATTTTAATGTCGCGTTACAGAGACTAATTTCGATATGTGATTTAGATGTTTACATGGTCAGGAAGATCAGGTGCGTACCGTGTGCGCTATCATATGCTGATAATTATTACATTTGCCGTGTGAATCCACTTAGAAAGTAATTTCCGTGTGTACAAAGTGGTAGATAGTAACCGTAAACAGTTACAGAGTTCCAATGTTGAAATCCCCAGCAACGTTTGGCATTCACTCCTAGTCAAAAATGTGAGTAATCATATCCAGTGCTGTTATAATGGCAAACTGTACCTAGACGTAACCGACAATACATTTACATCCGAGAAAGTCTGCCTTTGGACCAAAGCAGATGCGTGACCTGCTTTGATAATCTAAAGTTGAAACAGAAAAAAAATAGGAAACAACATGAGTCGTAATCCTTTCATTTTTGTTTGTCCATTAATCATATTTGGCATTCATATATTTCTATTCTCATCATCACTACACATCCAGGAATGTCTATATCGTGCACAGCAGAACAGTGATTTGCTTAAATCTGAAACACAGTTAGCTGAAGCGGAATAAATTGGCTTTAAGACTGAGCATTCCCTAGCTCTGCCGCAATTTTCCCGAGAGTTGTCCGTGAGCAACGCTATCTGGTACCATATAGTTTTAGGCAAAGCTGCGCATTAGTCCATGCTGACTGGTCACTTAGTAATTTCTTCCTGAAAAGCCCCCAGACCGCCCCACAGTATGCCCTGACAGCGAAGGCACAATTAGAACAAACCAGATTGGAAGTTTCGCAACGTGCCACTTCTCTGTATATAAACATTTTGCAAAAACAAACCCAGTACATAGTGCTGAAAAAAAGACTTGAACTTTTAACCTCTCACCATAATGTAGCCGAAGCGTTGTGGCAATCAGTGCCCAAACTCAGTTATATGTACTACAAACTGAAACAGAGATGTGGCAACTTCAGGAACAAATAGCCGTGTTAGATATAAAGCAGAGAGCCTTTAACAGAAAATATCCCACTCATTGTGGGAATTTTTGAGATCCTAAGTTTTCTCCTTTGTTGCTTAATATTTGCCAGGCCTTTGCCTGAGATTGACGAAAATTTTTTGGCTGAACATCCGTTTATGCAGGCATTATCTTTCCGCATCAATGCAGAAAAGGTTCGCCGAAAGGCTGTGGCGGCACAGCAGATACCACACCTTCATTTGGCTAGTGGCGATCTTTTAGATGGCGATCCCACCGGTGATGGTAATTACTGGCGCGTGGATGCCGGCATTAACCTACCCCTTTTTAGGTGAGGTGTTACTAAATTCCAGCGGCAGAAATCAGAAGCAATTATTCGTTCAGTCGAAGAACATAAAATGGATGTGGAGCAGGAATTGACCATACATGTACAAAAGATTCTGCAAAATTTAAAAAAATTAAAGAACGTATTATCAATGCAAGAGAATCGATTGAAAACTGCAGAAACGAGGTTTCCGTTTGCTGATGCAAATTACCAGAGCGAATTCATGACTAACTTGGATCATCTCTCCGCACAGCAACTGTTAAAAGAATTACATATAGCCATAAAAACACAATTAACTATTATGAATTTTAATATCATATAATGACATGTAACGGCGCGATTCAGAGGTTGTGATGAAAACATTTAGTTCTTTTATCAATCCTTATCTTTATTTCTTGCCTAAAAATCCGAGTCTCCCTCCACAGAAACCGTAGATCCTCAATTAAGCATTAAATCAGCAGCGGTTGTACGCATGGATATGGTAGATACGTTGTGTATATACGGCGAGGTCAAACTACGGCAGGAGGCGCTTTTGGCATCACAGTTCGACGGTCGCTTGACCGAATTTTCATTACTCCTTGGCGATCGTGTTAAAAAGAATGACCAGATTGGCCTGAATATCCCTCCACAACGTGAAGCCCTTCACATGTAATGAACCAGATTGATGTTACCATGCGCCCAATGCTCGAACAGCAGATCAAATCAATTCCGCTGGTTAGCCCAATAAATGGAGTGGCGATGGAAGTACACCACCACAACGGGGATGTTCTTCAAAAGGGCGAACCCTTTGTACATATTGGCGACTTGCGTCAATTGGATATTTATGGTGATCTTCCCCTGCGTACCCTGCCAATCGTGAAAAAATTGAGATCTATCAATGTCGTATTTATAGACTATCCACATGCTCCGATACCGCTACCCATTGAGGCAATCGGTAGTAGTGTTCACAAAGCCAAGCAAACGGTGGCTATTCGGTTGGGATTGGACAATCGAAGTGGCGAATTCAGGCCAGGCATGCAAGTCGAGCTCTATTTTTCCCGGACAAGTGCACAAAAAAACCATGGTCATACCACGTGCAGCCCTACTGGAAGAGGAAGGCATTTACAGTTCATTTGTTGTAGAAGGAAATACGGTAGAAAAACGTTACCTGGTGCTCGGTATACTTGACAATGATCACGTGGAGGTGCTTTCCGGATTGACAGAAGGCGAGCGTGTGGCCACGCATAAATCTTATTCGCTTATGGATGGGATGGAGGTGATCGTCGAATGAGTGGATTCTCCCGCTTTGCCGTCGAGAACAAAGGGGCCATGGTTTTTACGGCCCTTCTCTTGTCTCTTATTGGTTTATATCTGATTTTTGAAATACCTCAGGGCGTCTTTCCTGACGCGACATTCCCCCGTATCGCTGTGATGGCAGATTACGGTCTTGCGCCGTTAAAAGAAATGGAAATGGAAATCGCCAAACCGATCGAAGAAGCCGCCATGATGGTGGAAGGTGTACGTCTTGTACGCGCCTCCATCAGTCGCGGTTCCGCAGAAATCAACATCGATTTCGAATGGGACCAGGATATGTTTCGCGCCTATCAACTGGTGCAGGCACAGATCAGCGGCATTCAGAATCAACTTCCCAAAGGCCTACAATTAGAGGTGCGCCGTTTCACTACCAGTACTTATCCGGTAGCCGGTTACAGTCTGACATCGGAAAAACTCGATCTCCTTCAATTACGCGATCTGGCGATTTACACTATTCGCCCGCAACTGGCCAGCATCCCCGGTATTTTTAATGTTGAGGTGATGGGCGGTAAGGAGCGGGAATATTGGATAAATTTAGATCCGCACAAATTGGTGGCACTTAAACTGGATTACCGGCAAATTGAAGAAGCACTGCAAAAATCGAATTCCTTAAAATATTTGGGACGGCTTAATGAATCGAAGAAGCTCTACCTTAACATTGCCGACAACCGTTTCCTGAAGATCGATGATATCAAAAAGACTATCGTCGCGCAGAGGGATGCTACACCAATTTTCCTGTCTGATATTGCAACCATTGAACCAGCATTAAAGGAAACGTTTCTTGCCTGTGAAAGCGATCTCAAGCCGGCGGTACTGATTACGGTGATCAAGCAGCAGGGCACCAATGCTGTTGGCATTATGCAGGAGGTGGAAAATCGATGGAAGGATCTACAAAAAGTGTTGCCCACGAATGTACGGGTGAAAAAGTGGTATGACATGACTGACTTTATCCGCCGATCCATTGCCAGCGTTCGCGATGCGATATTATTGGGAGCATTTCTCACCATACTCATCCTGTTTCTTTTTCTGCGACGTATCCGCATCACATTGGTAACGGCTGCAATCATACCCGTTGCTCCGTTGATTACCTTTATTTTCATTAAACTGTTAGGAGCAAATCTAAATCTAATGAGCCTCGGTGGAATAGCTGCAGCGATCGGTATTCTAATAGACAATGCCATTGTAGTAGTGGAAAATGTCGAGCGGTATCTTGAGAATGGTTTTCCGCGCAGGGAGGCGGTAATACAAGCGACCAGCGAGATCATTCCACCCCTTCTGGGTGCCACATTAACAACACTAGTGGTTTTCGTACCATTAATTTTTCTGACCGGTGTACCTGGCATATTTTTCCGTGCTCTTGCCTCGACGCTGGCAATCGCTATTTTTGTCTCGATGTTGCTGGCAGTTTTTCTGACCCCGGCTTTGGCCGTAATTTTTATATCGACAAAGAAGAAAGAGCCCGGCCGGTTTATACTCTCATATTGTTGGTATTAACAAAGGATTAAAATAATACATGAAGCGGCCGTTTATTATATGGATTTTGAGTTTAGTATTTACCATTATTGCACTTTTTTCATACATGCGCATCCCCAGTGGCTTTCTACCGAAGGGACGAAGGCAAGATTGTGCATGATTACCTGGCCCCACCGGGTAGTTCCATCGAAGGCACTAAGAGTATGTTGAAAAGCATTGCCGAATATATCATGACCATCCCAGATGTGGAGACCTACTCCCTGCGGACTGGCCGCAGTCTGGCACATCCACGCACACACGCTAATGATGGTGATTTTGTTATTAGTCTAAAAAAGGGGCACAAGCACTCTTCCTTTGAAATTATGGACATGCTACGCAAATTTGACGAGAGGTACGAACCGCGGCTGGAACCGGAACTGTTTCAAGTGTTACCGGACAGACTCAACGATCTCAGTGGTGAAATTGCCCCCATCGTTATTAAAGTTTTCGGAAAGAACCTGCCTATCATTCAGCAGGTTGCCGAACAGATTGCTGACTCTCTGGAAAGGGTGGAGGGTGCAGTTGATGTCTATAAGGGCTATTTCCGTGGCGAACCTGAGTTAATCATACGTGTGTATCCGCAGGTGGCTAGCCGCTATGGATTGACTGCAGATGAAGTGAACCAGGCGGTACACATGGCGTTATGGGGTGATGTACCCACCAGCATGATGGAAGGATTGAAAATGATCCCAGTGCGCGTGCGTTATCCTAAAGCGGATTATCATCCATTTCGAAAATATCGGTAAGTTACCCCTGTATCTGGCTTCTATTGACCGGGTGCTGCTACTGGAAGAGGTGGCGGACATTCAAAAACGGCCAGGTAAAACCGATATTGACCATGAGAATCTCAGTCAGGTGGTCAATATCAAAGCACATATATCCGGTCGCGACCTGGGAAGCATTATTAAGGACGTTAGAGTCATGCTGGCGCAAATCCCGCTACCACCGGGTGTCACTGTCAACATCGGTGGACAATATGAAAGCCAGCAACGCGCTTTTCATGAGTTGCTGCTCATCCTTGCCTTTGGTGTCTTACTTGTTTTTGCGATCCTGTTGTTTGAATTCAAATCTTTTCGCACTTCCGGCATTATTCTGATGGGAACCGTGCTCTCAGTTAGTGGTGTTTTTCTGATGCTGTGGATTACGAATATCCCGCTGGACATCTCTGCGTTTATGGGTATGATCATGATCATAGGAGTTGTTGTCAATAACGGAATCCTGTTCATTGACTATGCGGAAAAAGTATTTGCAGGAAAAACCAGACGTCACTGAAGCGCTACTCATGGCCGGGCGTGTGCGCCTGCGTCCAATCTTAATGACGACATTAGTGACAATTTTTGGGTTTTTACCATTGGCTATCGCTTTCGGCGAAGGCTCGGAAATGCTGCAACCCCTGGCCATCTCTATGATCGGTGGCATGAGCCTGTCGATGTTGCTCTCGCTTTTAGTGATTCCAGGTCTCTATTGGGTCGTGAATGGAAAACGAACTTATCAAAAACGGTATTCATTGGATACGACCTCATCGTGAGCTGGCTGATCTGAAGGAGATAGGGGTGATCATTGCCCTTTAAAATGATTATTACAAAATGGTAATCCCGATACAATCGGGATACAGTCAAAATCACCTATCCTTTGTCTCCGCTTAGGATGACAGATGCTGCGCATTTTTATTCATTGAAGCTCGCAATCTCATTTTACAGATTGGTTTATCCCATAGGTGATTTATTTTGTTTCTGGGTAGCCAATACAGCCCAACTTGTCACCTAAATTCTTGCCCAACCTTATGGTGGCAAGTCCTTTTACGTATGGGCTTTTTATAATCTTTTTTATGATCGTTATGTCACACGCCTAAAATTTGGACAACATAATCTCTGAATTGTGGACCATCTAATTCCACGAGATAGATCGTTTGCCGTGATCCGCAAATCATTTCCCCCTTCTCGATCGGAAAGAAAGTTTGGAAACCTAAAAGCATACCCCGCAAGTGTGAGGTTGCATTAACGGCCATTTGACCATCGGAAGGTAAATATCGGGCATGATAATAATTTTGTGAATCAGAAACCGCTCGATAAAGATAATCCTCGATATCTGTCTCCAAATCCGGTATCCCTTCATTGACAGTCACGCCAGTTGTTGTGTGCATACTAAGTATGAATACGGTCCCGGATTGAACACCTGATTCCCTGACCAAATCCTTTACCTGTTCTGTAATATTGATTAACTCTGTTTCTTTATATGTTTGTATGTTCAGACGGTGGATGAGTGATTGCATATTTAGGCCTCCAGTTTGAGGATTTTCCGGGCGTTTCCATCCAGGATTGCGTTTTTTGTTCGGGGTGCCAGATCCAGGGCTTTCAAACCGCTCACGGAACGGCGAATATCTACACGCGGGTAGTTAGACCCGAAAAGAATTTTATTTGCGAGGCTGCGTTCGACAACTTCAAGTCCCACTTGTTGACCGATAACCCGCTGCATCGCATTCCCTGGGGTACCGCTATACAGTATCGCTGTATCCAGATACACGTTGGGATACTTTATCGCAAGCATTTGAGCCTCATTTACCCAAGGCCAACCAAAGTGAGCGAGAATGAAATTTACACCTGGAAAGGATTGTACGGTTTCTTCCAGGAGTAATGGCTGAGAAAATTTCGCCAGAGCCTGAGGTACCCAACTCATCCCACAATGGAGCAGTACCGGAATTCCCAATGTCTGACATGCTTCGTAAACGGGGAAGGCAGTAGCAGGATCATTTGGATAGAATTGTTGCAAGGACGGATCTAATTTCAATCCCCGCAAACCGAGATTCAGAACAGCATGTTCAAGATCCCGGGGGGCCTCGGGGAGATTTGGATCGACAGAGGCGAATCCGATAAAGTGGCTGTCAGCATCAACCAGCTTCGCGACCTGATCGTTTGACACGATCTTACAACCGTGCGCCGAGGTCGTATCAATGGGTAGTAATACGGCCTGGCTCACGCCCGCAGCGTCTAACTCCAGAGTGAAATTCTGAAGGGATTGGGGGGGGAAATGGAATCCAAACACCTGGTTGATATTCCTCTCAAGCTCGGAATCGTTTTCGAACAATTCTTTAATCATTACGGGATGTGTATGAATGTCTATCATGTTCCTCCTAATATTTTAGTGTCATATCCTACCTGGGTGTTTACAGATTATCGAGCTTAAAATATGAACATATATTGTGTTAACCACTATATCATCCTGAACTTGTTTCAGGATCTAAGTGATTGATTATTAAGAGATTCCGAATAAAGTTCAGAGTGACCTTTATACCAGATTTAAAATTATGGGGTATCCGGGATAAAGGAATAGGTTGATCTGGCAGTTGATATAACTTCCTCAAGTTTAGGAAACCGATCTTCAGAACGGGAAATATACAATGATGAGGCCGTATTACCGAAACCCATACAGGCTTCGATAGGCCATCCCCAGCGGAGTGCGGTTATCAAGCCAGCGTTAAAAACATCACCGGCCCCCACAGCATCGAAGACGGATACCGGTCTGGCCTCGACATGGATTGTTTTATTGTTGATGCGGGTAAAACTCCCTTCCGCGCCACATTTGATAATAACCAATTCTGGGCCCATCAATTGAATCTGGTCTAATGCTTTTTCAACTGTCTTTTCACCCGTGATAGCTCGTGCCTCATCAAGATTGGGTAAGAAGAGACGTACTTCCTGCAGCAAACGCCTCATGCCGCGGATTGTATTATCGGGCCAGTTATCCGGATCCCAACCTGTGTCGAGCATGGTCACTTTACCTTCTTTATGAGCACGGGACATAAAATCGATTGCCCCATCAATTCCCAAACCAGGGAGCATGAATAAACCCACCAGAGTAACCAGACTTGACTTACGAAGCACGTTCCAGTGCTGTTCGATATTTCGCTTTTCGAAAACAGCCATGGAACCTAAATTTGTCACAAAAGCCCTTTCGCCGTCCGGGCGAACGATTGCCACGGCGATCCCGGTGGGGTAGTTGGGATTTATCTCGACGCCTGATATATCCAGGTCGAAACGACGAAGATCAGAGAGAATTTGGTCGCCGTACAAATCTTGACCAATATTGCCTATCAGGCTTGCAGACACGCCAAGACGACTCAAGGCAAAGGCCAGATAACCGGCCTGTCCCGAAGAAACTAATACCTGATCGGTTCCCAACACTTCCTGCCCCCATTTTGGAAGATGGGGCACATTACGGATAATCAAATCGACATTCAGGTTTCCAATGACACATACCGAATTCTCGTTTTGAATCTCATGAAGCAATTTGTCGATGTTATTCATATTGGTAATCTTTAATCCCTGTTTATAAATTTCAATTTACAAATGACAAAATCCAAATTTTGGTAGATTTGATAATGTGTCATTGTTGCTCAAATCTGTTTCCCCCTTGGAAAGGGGGACTAAGGGGGATGTTTTTTGCTCTAAGTTATTTAATTACATCCCCCTAACCCCCTTCAAAGGGGGAATTCGATTATAGGTTATTTAAAAATGGACGAAAATTTCTTAAGTATTTTTCTTTAATCTTTAATCTTTAATCTTTGCTCTTATTTGTATCTCTGCGTGAGATTAATTATCCGATCTAATTAATCCGGGAAAAGCCAGCTATCTGCCGGATTACTGATCGTTTTTAGTTTGTCCAATCCGGAGAATAAAATCTTTTCTTCATCCCTGGTAAGGGTCCGTTGCGGTGAACGCAAACCACCGACATCAAGGCCACGGTAGCGTAAGGCTGATTTAAAATAGGCTAAATCTGTGCCAACTTCACTATCCAATAACCCGCCAAGTAGCGTATTAAGATTTGATTGCAGTTTACGGGCCTTAATCAGGTCTCCGGATTTAAATGCCTGGTAAATAGCGACCATCATCTCGGGGAAGGTTGATGACTTTCCACTAACGCAACCATTTGCACTATTAGAGAGGGCCGTCAAGGCTACTGAGTCATCCCCGCTCAGAATGCAGAAATCCTCCCCGGCAACCTGGCGGTATTCCTGCAGGCGCGTCTGGTCATCGTCACTGTGCTTGATTCCAACAATATTTGGACAGGCTTCGAAAAGCTTGGGTATTAACGCAGACGGAATATCATTATGCGTAAACGAAGGTAAATGATATAGATAGACAGGTAAGCCAGGTACACTATCGGCAACGCGACGAAAATGGTTAAAGTTCGCTTGAGAGTCATACGTGTAAAAATAGGGACTGATCACCGCGATCCCATCCGCGCGCATGGATTTTGCATGTTGAGCAAGTTCGATGGTTTCAATGGTCGAATTGCATCCAGCGTGTATGATAACGGGAATTTGGTTAGCAACGATTGAAACGGCTAACCCGGCAACGTGCTTACGTTCCTGAAGGGATAGAATCGGTCCTTCTCCTGTGGTTCCACCTATAAGAAGACCATTTATTTCTCGTTCGAGTAGAAATTTATAGTACTGTTCAAATTTCTGGTTTTCAGCAAGATCCTCACCATTGTTGTTTAGAGGCGTAAGTGCTGCTGCAATAATTCCGGAAAGTTTCATGTTTGCCCTGCTATTTTTATGTCATAAAGAAAAAACGTATAGTTAATTATTATTGATTAACCCCGATAATTCATCTCTCGCAAAGACGCAATGTTTTTGAAATGACAAATCACAAATTTCAATTATCAAATAAATATCAAATCACAACTTCCATGTTTTAAAATGAACAAATTATTGTTATTGATACTTTGGAGTTTGGTTATTATTTGGATTATGTCATTTGTAAATTGAAAATTATTTGTCCGAAGGACTCCTTTGGAGCAGACAGTGGCTGTGTTACGAATAGATCAAATTAATCAATTCAGACAGAATTCACTGCCCTGACGCTAAAACACTCCTATTGTAAAATAAAAAAACATGAAAGTCAATATATACTGTTTGTTTATGTTTGTTCTTGTTTAAATTGCCCTGATTTATGGAATTTTAAGCATCTTAACACACATTACTGATCATTTAAGAAATATTTGACTTCAAATTACTTTAATTGTATAATAATCAGATATAAATAAGACTATTTGTGTTCTTTTTTGTTTGATTGGGGTAGATATATGATGCGAGCGGAAAGACAAGCGAAAATTCTGCAACTCATTCGTGAGAGAGGATTTGTTAAAAATGAGGATCTCGCATCCATATTTGAAGTTACGACAGCAACAATCCGAAGAGATTTGAAAGCGCTGAAAGAACAAAGCCTGATACGTCTCGATCATGGCGGTTCTTATGATGTTGACTTTTTGGCCAGCGGCAGTGAGCCGGTTTATGAAACAAAGGTACATGTCAATAAAGAGAACAAACGGTTGATTGGGCAAGCGGCAGTGGACCTGATCAGGGACAATGAAACCATCATTCTAGATTCGGGGACCACCAATGCACAAATTGCGCAGAACCTGCGGAATCAACAATTTGAAAATGTAACCGTTGTAACGTGCGATATCGCAGTTGCCCATACGCTTGGCTCAGTAAAAAATATTAACGTCATCGTGCTTGGTGGTATTTTGCGTCGATCGTTTTATTCGCTTTATGGCCCCTATACAGAAATAGCCTTGAGAAACATCCGTGCCAACAAGGTATTTCTCGGAATTGACGCCGCCAGCATGGATGTGGGCGTATCAAATATTGTTCTGGAAGAAGTTCCTATGAAACAGCTGATGATCCAAAATAGTGACCAGGTAATCATGGTGGCAGATTCAACAAAATTTGGTGTCAATGCGCCATACAAGGTGTGTCCCTGGGAGGATATTGATCAGGTGATTACAGATGATTGTATTGAAAAGAACTATATTGAATTTCTTGATAACAAGGGTATTTCTACAACATTGGTGAACCTATCGGCTGAAAATTGTGATGAATCATTGCTAGCTTGATCTATCATGTTTTCCTCACGCAAAGACGCAAAGACGCAGAGAAAAGATTTTTTAGAGTTTATCTGTGCTCTGCTTATAATTTTGGTTTTTAAATAAGTTACTAAGTTGTTTTGAGATCCAAAACACATAAAATTACTCTGCGTCCTCTGCGTCTTTGCGTCTTAGCGAGAGATAAATTATTCAGGCTATGAAGTAACCTTGATGAGGAGATTTGTTGATATACAGAAACGCTTGACTGAAGTTTGGAGGTAAATCGATGAAAGATTTTGGTTTTTCTATCCCAACCCGGATAGTATTTGGAAATGGAAAATTCAATATCCTGGGCGAAGAGGTATCCCAAATTGGTAAACGGGCATTAATTGTCACCTATCCCGATGATACACTTGAGAATTGGCTCGATAGAGCGATCAGTTTATTAAAGGATAACGGGGTTTCGGTTGTGGTTTACCGTGAGGTTGAAACCAATCCTGATCATAAGTTGATTAATCGTGGTGGTGAACTCGCGAGAACAGAGAATTGTGATGTCATCATTGCTCTTGGTGGGGGCAGCGCCATAGATGCAGCCAAAGGTATTTCCGTTGTTGCCAGTGAAAACAAAGATATCTGGGAGATTTACAAAGGTGCTCCGGTAACCCATGATTCACTCCCGGTCGTTGCCATAACCACAACGGCAGGAACCGGTTCGGAAGCCACCTTCTTTACGGTGGTCAGCCATCGTGAATTGAAGCAAAAGGAAGGATTTGCCTTACCACAGTTTTTTCCCAGGTTGTCGATCTGTGATCCACTATTGACATTAGATTTACCCCCCCATATCACAGCGGAAACCGGGCTGGATGCCCTTTCTCACGCCATGGAAGCGTATTACTGTAAATTTTCCACGCCCGTCGTCGATGCCCTGGCGGTTCAAGCGATTGGGCTAGTTTCAGACAATTTACGAAAAGCGGTATACGACGGTAAAGATAGGGTTGCCCGTTATAACATGATGCTGGCCAATACGCTGGCGGGAATGGCGATTACGCAGTCTGATAGCTGCCTGGCCCATGTGATTGGCGAAGCGGTTGGGGGTGTTTACAATGTGGGTCATGGCCTGAGTGTTGCGTTATGTTTACCTGCTACGATGGAATACAACTGCTTCGCCGCCATGGAAAAGTTCGCCACAATTGCGGAATTGATGGGTGAGGATATTAGCGAATTGAGTCTTCGTGAGGCTGCAATGCTGGCGCCCACTACGATCCGGGAATTAATCGAGGATGTCGGTTTACCATTAGGTTTAAAGGCCATTGGTGTGGACGATCTTAGCAAAGTGAAGGAACTTGTCAATCGACCCGGCTGGGATGCATCCAGCCCCCGCCCGGCAGGCCCGGATGATTTTGACCTGCTCCTGGAAGCGTGTATGGAACCGGCCATGTCTTATTGGGCATTGGGTGGTCATTAAAAATTTTAATTATGCCAATTAGATCCTGAATTAAGTTCGCCAGCGGTGTAATACTTCAGAATAAAGGTAACAATTTGATTTGGTGAGTTAGTACAATTTTAACATGAAACTGAGATCGAATTTCCCCTTAATAGGGGCTGTTGCAGTATCGGATAAATTGTACAATTCTTAGTGAAGCCAGGACCTGTCTCCCCCTTGGAAAGGGGGACTAATCCCGTTCTACGGGACTAACCCCCTTTCTAATGGGGAATAGATTTTGCTTAATCGATAGAATAAATTCAGTTTTGGCTAATAAAAACCTAAACTGCAACAGCCCCAATAAAGGGGATGACAAATAAGTCACACTGAACTTGTTTTAATGTCTTATCACTATTGAGGAGAATGATCCGATGAAGGCCGCCGTAATCTATAAGCCGGGAGATATTAGGGTTATCGAAAAAGATGTCCCGACCCCAAAAGAAAATGAAGTGTTAATTCGGATTAAAGCCTGTGGTGTTTGTGGAACCGACCATTCATTGTACACCGGCGGTTTCCCGGCTAATTATCCTGTAATTATTGGCCACGAGTTTGCGGGTGAGGTTGTCGCTACCGGAACTGATGTCAAAAGTCTGGAAATTGGCGATAGGGTGACGGTAGATCCGAATCGTACGTGCCGGCGATGCGATTATTGCCGTATGGGAAAAGAACATTTGTGTGTAAACCTATCCTCCATGGGCGTTCATATCGATGGGGCAGATGCCGAGTATTGTGTGATGGTTGAAAGTAATGTCTATAAAATTCCCGATACTGTCAGTTTTGAGGCGGCAGCATTCACTGAACCATTAGCATGCGCCGTGCATGGATTAGAAATGGGTCATGTACAGCACGGGGATACCGTCTTGATTTTAGGCGCAGGGGGTATGGGCAATCTACTCACCCAATTATGTGCCTTAGCCGGTGCGGCTCAAGTGATCGTTAGCGAGCCGATTGCCCACCGCCGTGAAATTGCCATGGAAAATGGCGCCACACACGTGTTGGATCCAATAAATCAGGATATTGATAAAGAGCTTCGAAAACTTCGCACCATTGGAGCGGACGTGATCTTTGAGGCTTCAGGTAATTTGAAGATACAAGCGCAATCGGTCTATTACATCCGGAAAGGAGGAACAGTCGTTTGGTTTGGCTGTAGTCCGGAAGGAAGCAAGATCGAGATCGATCCCTTTTATATCAATGATGCCGAGATAAGTATTCATGGTTCATTTAATAACCCTTTTGCCACAGCGCGGGCGGTCCAATTGCTAGGCAGCGGGAAAGTACAGGTAGACAATTTGATATCCCACCATATTGGGATCGATGATTACCTGGATGTTTTTAAGATCTTTGGTGGTCCTGATACACTGAAATTGATGGTCGGAATGGATTAGGGTATAGTTGTGCTGATTGTTATAGACCTCACCCCTTAATCCCCTCTCCTGAGAGGAGAGGGGAAGGGCAAAGGCTTTGGTTTATTCTGAGCATTGGTCAAGGGGTGAGGTCATAGTGAAGTCAAGACAACGGAGATAATGGTATAAAAAATATATTTAATAAAATAGTATCTTATGATACAAACTATAAATAATTAGCATTCTTTTTGGAGGGTTAAGAAAATGGAAAAAATAGAAAACATGGAATTGGAAAATCTGGTCGAAAAAGGGATCGACAGTATGCTTTTTAGTGCGCCTGTTCTGGCGCCTGATCTCAAACGATTTTTGAAGGATGAAGAAGCGCGGATTCAGGCACTCGCGAAGCGCGCCTTCGACGAAAAAGTCGAGCAGATCTATTGGGTGGGCAGTGGGAACTCCTGGCTTAATCTCGCTCCAGGAAAATACATCCTCGATCAAATGACTGACCTGACTACTGATGTGTTAATCTCATATGAATTCGTATGGCGAAATCCAAAAAGATTAAATAAGAATGCCTGGGTTTTTGTATCGTCATACTCCGGAGCGACAGAGGATACGGTAGAGGCCCTTAGACATGCCAACGCCTGTGGCGCAACGACTATCTCCCTTGTAGACAAGGCAGACAGTTTATTGGGACGTGAAGCAAAAGAAGTGATTCCCTACAAATCCAAAGCCCTCTATGTTCTTCCGATGGCAGCGGTCTATCTGTTTGCGCTTGAGCTGGCCCGGCTGCATGGGGCAGAGGGGACAGAAGAAATTGTTGCGGATATTCATCGGCTGCCGGAGCTTTTTCCCGCCAGTATGAGCAGGAGCGTGAGCCAGCGAAAAAACTAGCGCAAGAGTTCCTTGATGAACGAATGATATACACGTTAGCAAGCGGACCGAACTTCTGGCTGGGTTATAAATTTGGTCTGACCGTTTTCATGGAGAATATGCGGGTTAATGGTTCGTTTATGGATGCAACGGAATTCCGGCATGGCCCGGCCGAGATGTTTGATAGGGAAAAACCGGCCATTGTAATCTTGAAAGGAACCGATTCTTCCCGAACATTGGTTGAGCGGGTAGTTGATGTATGCGAGAATAATGGGGCGCATGTTACTGTTTTTGATGCTGCTGATTACAGTGATTTCCATTCACTATTGGATCCTTTTGTATTAATGATCCCCTTGCAGTGGTTTGCTGTGTGGTCTACCCTGATGCGGGGCATCACAGATCTTGACGAGAGGGTCTTGATGGGAAGGGGCGTTCTGGCCAAGGGGGAGGGCGTAACCTGGCCCTAAACAGGAACCTCCGATTTGAAAAAAGATAACCACTCCCGAAGGGATCCCTTCGGCAAAAGGACACAAAGCAGGCACAAAGTTCACAAAGATAAATTTTAGGGTTTTAGATATTGCTTACTCTTAGCTATAGTTTAAAATCACAGATCTCTGTAAGCCGAGATTAAATAAATAGAAAGAATCTTTTCTCTGTGTCCTTTGTGCCTTTGAAATCCTCTTCCGAAGGGATTCCTTCGGAAGAGGATTTCATTCTGCTATGACTACGTGATGTAGACATATATATCGGGGCTTTGTGTCCTTTGTGGTTATCTTTTAAACTAGTCATACGTTAGAAGGGATAATCATGAATCTTGGTTATTTTGATTTGATTGATGTCATCATCATAATTACCTATGCGCTTGTCCTGATTGGAATGGGCATTTATTTTACCCGTAAATCAGGCACGGCTGAACAGTTTATGGTTGCGGGAAGGACTATTCCCTCCTGGGCAGCCGCCCTGGCCATTATGAGTGCGGCAACAAGCAGTATTTCCTATATTGCTACGCCCGGAAAAGCATATGATACAAATTGGCATCCGCTTGTTTTTGTCCTGGTTATTCCACCTGTTGTCTGGTTTGTCAACAAATATGTCGTCCCCTATTACCACGAAAAAAAAATCATCTCGGTTTATAGTTTTCTCGAAGAGAAACTGGGGGCCTGGGGACGTATTTATGCCGCACTATCCTTTGTCTTGTATATGATTGGCAGGGCAGCGGTGATCCTTTATCTGGCCGGGTTATTATTAAGTTATTTTGTGCCCTGGAATATTGCGGCTGTGATCATTGTTATTGGAACGATCACGATCATCTATACCCTGCTTGGGGGTATGGAAGCGGTTGTCTGGACTGATGTCATGCAATCGGTAATCATGATTTTTGGCATTTTATTTTGTGCCGTTTATCTGACGATAGAGGTGTTTTCGCAACCAGAATTCCTGATTAGTTCCGCCTGGGAGGCGAATAAGTTCAATCTGGGCAGTTGGGAGCTCTCGCTCTCCTCACGGACGATCTGGGTGATGATTATCTATGGGGTTACGGAGATGCTGCGCGATTTTCTTGGTGATCAGAACTATGTACAAAAATATGCTTCTGTTTCCAGCGTAAAAGAAGTCTACCCGTTCGATCTGGATATCGATGCTTATTTATATCCCCCTGACCGCCGTCTTTCTCTATATTGGAACAACCTTATTTGCCTTCTACTCAGGAAGCGAACATGTACTCGGCGAGGCGATCAGCAAAGGGGATCAGGTCTTTCCCTATTTCATCGCCACCGAATTGCCGGTCGGATTAAGAGGATTGATCGTAGCAGCGATCATCGCCGCGGCGATGAGTACCGTTGATTCCGCTCTAAATTGTTCAGCCACCGTTTTATTTTTGGATTTCTATAAACGCTATCTAAAGCCTGAGATCGGAGAACAGGGCAGTATATTGTTTCTACGTTTTTCGACGGCTATTTGGGGCTTACTGGGAACCGGTTTTGCCCTGCTGATCATTCAGGCCCAAAGTGCTCTGGATATATGGTGGCAGATATCAGGTATTTTTGGAGGCGGGATACTCGGTTTATTTATTTTGGCTTTGTTAAATATCCGTCTTTCTCTCTGGCAGGGGCTGGTGTCGATTGCCGCCAGTATATTGGTCATCGCCTGGGGTACTTTTATTCGTGATCTGCCGGCCGGCTGGCAATGGTTTCAATGTGACATTGAAGAGATCATTATTGGTGCGGTTGGAACCGTGGCACTCCTGATCGTTGCCATGTTTTTTCATTTTAAAAATAGAGGCTGGGTGGTTAAGTCATGATAGACTAATCTTAATCAGGCTATTTATTAAAAACCTTTTTATCATCATCCCTACCTAAAGATCTTCAGATGTTTTTATAATCCAGGTTTTGAGTATCTGTTGAAGTTTATCTTTTATGGAAAATTCATTAATTCGTGTTATAAGGATATTTACATCGATCATTCTTTCTATAAGAAGAACCCAAGCGAACCGTCAATCTCATCCGATTTGTCCGGATTATTTTTTGGCTGTAAATCAACTTCATTAGCATCGAACAATGCCAGTTCGGTGAGTTATGGTCGTGTGATGTATCTTTGGGGCGGGGTAGAAGATTTTGGTATGGAAGACAATGTGCTGAACGGCTCTACGACCACCTCAACATCGATAAATCTTTCACTCGTATATGCTTATCAGATGCTTGGCGGTAAGTGGCAGTTTCGTAATAACACGTTTACAAAGGGCAGCATCGGTATTTATATGTATGGAATTAGCCAAACGATTCTTATCGATGGCGCAGAGATAACTGGCAATACCTTTAGCAATGTTCGCCGGGGCCTGGATTTAACCTATTTTAATGATCTTTTGGTAACGGATAATACGATACAGTCCGACGGCGATATGGGGATTTATGTTTTGTATGGTGATGGTGCGATGGTTATTCGGGGTAACCGTATTACGGTGGGCTCGGGTTATGGCATCTACTTATATTTATGTGATGGCGGAGTTGCCCCGGTCGGTACAGCCGGCCTGGTAGCCAATAACACGATCAGTCATTACGCAAACAGTTCGCGCGGTATTTATCTGAACGCTTCTACGCGTCAGAATATCTATTACAATAGTGTGAATAGTCTGACTGGAACCAACAGCCGTTCGTTTGAGATGACCGGTGGCAATAATCTCAATATTGTCAATAATATATTTGCTAACCCGGCAGGCGGCTATGCCTATGTTGTGAGTACACCTTCTGCTATAACTTCCTCAGATTATAATGATTATTATTCTACCGGTGTTAATCTGGCCTACTGGGGTACGAGCAATATTGTAGATCTGAGTGCATTACAAGCTGCCAATAGTAAAGATGTAAATTCACTTTCTATTAATCCCCAGTTTGCCTCACAGACAAACCTTCATGTCAAATCTGCCATCCTTGATAGCGCAGCGACGCCATTAGCAGGGGTAATTGATGATATGGATAAGGAACTGCGCGACGCGTCATTCCCCGATATTGGTGCAGATGAATATGTCTATGGATTTAATTATGCCCCGGTGATTACATCATTACCAGATACAGTACTATACCTGATTCCCTTTATAAATACCAGGTAATGGCAGAAGACAGGGATGCCGACACGTTACTATACCGGCTCATCACGGATCTAACTTTTCTAAGTATTGACAGCACCTCCGGTTTGATCCAAGGAACTCCGGATATGTCTGATGCTGGTGATCATGACATAACAGTCGAGGTGGATGATGGTAATGGTGGATTAGTGACACAAAGTTATACTTTAAAAGTAGATCTTGCATCGGGGCTGAATGTATCTGGGAATCTGATACCAGAAGAATTCATGCTTTCTCAGAATTATCCGAATCCCTTTAATCCTACAACGACCATTGAATTTTCTATACAAAAAAGTGAATTTGTTACGCTAAAAATTTACAATGTTCTAGGGCAAGAAGCGGCTACATTGGTTTCGGAAAGTTTGCAGGCCGGATATTATCAATTAGAATGGGATGCCTCAGGATTTGCCAGTGGTGTCTATTACTACCATATAAATGCCGGTGGTGAATTTCAGGATGTAAAGAAGATGATACTTTTGCGCTAATCCCTTATACAGTACACAAATCTAATCATTAATTGGAATACCCCTTTTTTTTAAAAAAAGGGCTATTTAATTTTGTTTTCATGTAATACCATTGTCCTCCTCACGCCAATTGATCACCTGCCTTAAGGACATAGTAATAGAATCCGTGGCACATCAGGCGGCATCCCATTCAATCTGATAATGACCTTGTGGTTGTTTTTCCGATACTAATATGGCCACTTTTTGTCCCAGAACATTATAAACATTCAACTTTCTGTATTTTGAGATTTCCTTATGGTCTGAGGTTGTTTATATTTATAGCGTCACACCTGACGAAGTTTTGATGTGAGGGGTATGCAAAGAGAGAAGGCGTCACCTGGCCTTAAGCAGGAACGGCGGAACAATTTATGGTTGCCGGCAGGTCTATTCCTTCCTGAGCGGCCGGTGAAGAAAATCTCTAATTTCTAAATCCTAAACTCTAATTATGATCACTCTTGTTATGTGGATAGAACCAGTTCTTAGATAAATCAGTTTTTATGCGTCTTCTTAAGGTTTATTCCACATTTACTCTGACAAGATTTCTCCTTTTCATAACCCGAAAGACTAGGATTGTAGCGCTTTCTTCTAATGTCTTTGCTGTATGTACCTGTTTTAGTGGGACCTTGTATACATCGCCCTTTTTTAGAACGACGTCGGGTTTTCCTTTTTGCCAGAGAATACCGGAACCTTCGAGAATATATACAAATTCTTCACCGGGATGCCAGTGTTTTGGCAGTGTTGTGTTTGCAGGAATAATAAGATGACTGACAACCACCTCTGTTCCTTCAGTTAATTCGAGTTCTTCTGTCATAAGGTTATCAATCTCAAGACCCTTTATTGTACCGGCTGCGCTATCTGGTTTTTTATCATGATTATCATGGGCGAAACTGGTGTTTTGAAAGCCGGTTATATAAGAAGAGGGAAGAAAGACAAAAAAAGAGAATGGTGTGATCTCATTTAATACTCCCGGGATAATATACTCTGTTAATGTTTTTAGATATTATATTAATTTAAAACGAGAGGGTTAACTGTGATATTCCTTCAATTGTATATATTGAATCTTAAATATTAATCTCTGAACAAATCCTAAATCAAAAAACCTAATTGCTCTATGGCCGATTTTTACGTTTTCCTTTGGATTTATAGATGTTTATATTTATGGTTATACGATAATGCCTAACGACTAAAGAATCACAATTAAGAGATGAATAGTTGAAATTATGAAATGGTTAGTATTATTATCCTTTATACTGTTACTCTCATTGATCATTTCATGCTCAGATGATAATCAAACAGGAGATACGATATGACAACCCTTGTGGTCGGTGCCAGTGGGGCGACGGGCCGGTTGCTGGTTTTGCAGCTACTGGAAAAAAGAGAAAAGGTGCGGGTGGTTGTGCGATCGGCAGATACCTTTTCTAAAATTGTACAGGATAATCCAAACTTGTCGGTGATTGAGGCGAATCTTCTGGATCTCAATGATGAGGAATTAGCTGAACATGTCAAAGAATGCGACGCCGTTGTTTCTTGTCTGGGGCATAATCTGACTTTTAAAGGGCTCTTTGGCCAGCCCCGCCGCCTGGTGACCGATGCGGCCCGCCAGCTCTGCCAGGCCATCAAATCCACTAATCCTTCCAAACCGGTAAAATATATCCTAATGAATACCACCGCTAACAGCAATCGTGATCTTGATGAGAAGATTTCATTTGGCCAGAAGGTAGTTGTCGGGCTGTTGCGCCGGCTGCTTCCGCCCCATGTAGACAACGAAGAGGCCGCCGATTATCTACGCACAGAGATTGGCCAGGATGACAAGGAAATTGAATGGACCGCAGTGCGTCCCGATGGGCTGATTGATGAAGACACGGTCAGCGACTATGAGCTGCATCCCTCGCCAATCAGAGATCCGATTTTTGATTCCGGTAAAACCAGCCGAATCAATGTGGCCAATTTTATGATGCGCCTGGTCCTCGAAAATAATACCTGGCAACAGTGGAAAGGGCAGATGCCGCTGATTTATAACAAGACCTCCTTATAATCATGGTGAAGCAGGAGCAGGGTGTTGTTGCTTCAGCCGCGTGGCAGGCTTATCTGTACGTTTGTTTACAAATGAATTTCTAAGCCCTAAATCCTAATCTCTAAATAAGTCCTAAAATCAAATGTTGGAAATTAAAAAACCAGTCTGATGGTTGGACTGGTTTTTTTTACAAATATCTTTTGCCTTCTTATTAGATTATTTATATTAATTGTGTTCTCCTCTGTCATTGTAGAATGTTATCACGCCTTTATTCTGATTACAAAGTCTATCAAATAGTACCAATGAAAAGGAGGCCTGGCATATCAGCATTAACACGTTGGGACTTTATCAAAGTTGGGGCCGGTTCTTTGGCCGAAAATATGATGGATTTTATGCTCTTATATACCGGTTCAAACCTTCGGCGCAGAACCTTAAGGACAACCCAGATGAAAAAATATTCATTCTTATTATTAATGCTTTTCATACCCGTTAGCCTCGTTTTTGGAGAAGAAATAACAGTTCACTCAAAAAGTACTCTGACGGTAATGGAAATGAATTCTGGAGATGTTGTAAACTATGTTTTAAACAGCGGCAGAACGGTGAGCATTGAGTTGCTGCAATCCGAAGCTAAGATGGTATTTACCACATTAGATTCTTTAAAAAAGGGAGGCACAGGACACGGCTCCATTTATGCCATGTCCTGCCTATTGAGGATTGATGGCCAGGAAATGTCAATGGTTCGATATGTTCCCACGCAACAAACTTTTTATGAACCTTATGTGGTAAATGGATTGAAAATATGGTTCGATGCAGTAAAGTCATTATCGTCCCTGTTCAATGAAAATCACGGCGCCTGCCTCCCCCAAAAAGAAGCAAGTTTTGCTTTTCAGGATGCCGGCCTCTCTATTTGCCCGCAACAAATTGGCAATTGGGTTTCTGTTCCTGATAAAAAATTACTCGTAAAAAACGCCTACCGCGGCAACGATACCTGGCTGGGAACATATCATGGTGCTGATTTGCATGGCGGACTTGATATCAATATGCCTTCAAACACAACGTTGTACGCCCCAATCGATTTTGACGAACACTATTATTTCAACTCGCTCATTGCCGGGCATAACAACAATCGCTGGCGGGGCGTCAGAAACTGGGACAATGGTGATATTTGGCATTTGCAAACGCATCACCTGGTTCAATTGCTTATTCCCGAACACCAGCCCGTACACCGGGGTCAACCGTATGCGTATACCGCCGGTGTTCTTTCTGGTTATAGCGCTCACACCCATTTTGTTTTTCGAGTAAAACAACCTGACTCCGACTGGCTCTACATCGATCCGTGGATTCTTTTTTACCAAATTTTTGAAAACAACAAACATAAAGAAAATTCTATTTACGCAAACATTGCACCGCTCAAACCGGCTAAAACGGGCCAACAAGTTCATTTCAAAAGTACAGATTCACGCCCAGGCACCTGGGGCAATGAATTGGAATACTTTTGGGATTTTGGCGATGGATATACTTCATTCAGCAAAAATCCTGTTCACACATTCATAAAACCCGGCATCTACCCGGTTACTCTTCTGATTAGGGATGGAACCGATCAAGATGTTTATACCCAGCATATCACCCTAAACGGACCCGTTTTATCTGCAAAAAAATTCAAAATCAGCGCCTGGGATGATCCTTCTTTTTTCAATAAAAAGAACTGGAAAACCAGGCAATATGGCTCCACCGGGGCTATAACAAATACGCTTGTTTTTAATGCCTATTTCAGGCAGAAAGAGGCACTCGAAGCAAAAGAGTTACTCATAACTTTTAACGATCTTAAATGGAAGATAAAAGATGACCGAAACTATCGCATCGAACCTGTTTACAAGCATGGACAGGACTGGCTTAATTTAAAGGTAGAACATTTTAAGGACAGCCTGAAAATAATTGTACAACCCAGGTTGGAAAATATGGTTATTCAACATGGGTTTTATGAAGCATTTGTGCTCGTAAATCATAACCAGGCCCTTAATTCTCCGCAGTTAACGAGAGTTCTTGTGCAATTTGATGCCTCCTCGCCAGACTCGACAGCGATCGTGGACGATCAAGATATGAATTGCATCTATTCTGATTATTTCTGGTTGGCACCAGAATATCCATATGATTGGTCTAAAGGGTACAATGGCACCTACATGCTCAACAAAGACAATCAAAATGGTGAATATGTGCGTTATATACCTAACTTGATAGGGGGAACCTACAGCGTTAAGCTGTTTGGAGAAGCTTTTGAAAATGAAATGCTGTTGTCCAAAACCAAAGGGTTTTATGTCAACGTAAGGCATAACGGTTCAGTCGAAAAAGTTTGGATTGAACCGGCTAAATCGCTTCAGATTGGCGTATTCAATTTTTCAAAGGGTAAACAAGGTTATGTGGAAATTATTTCCGATGGTTCTAAAGGCCTGATCATCGCGGACGCTGTCAAATTTGAAAAAATCAATTAATGCTGACCTTTATGTGGATAAATTTTAGATATTGATTAACCTAGAGGAGACAGCCATGTTAATATTCAAATCGATACTTATATTGAGTTTTTTTTCACTAGGAGCGATAGTGCATGCCCAGAACACCCATCAATTTACCAATACAGCACGAAACACCCATCATGGACGGGCCATGAATGTTACTGTAGGGGACGATGGGACAATCTTTTTAGCCAATTACCATGGTGGTTTACGTGCCTATACGTATGACGGAAACACATTTGTGAATACGGCTCATATCGATGATGGTTCATCCGCCTATGTAGCCTGGGATGTAGCCGTTGGCCCCGATAACACGGTTTTTCTGGCCAATAATTATAATGGATTACGTGCATACACGTATGATGGTGCCTCTCTCACAAATGCCGGTCAAATAAGTGATGGTGGAATTGCTGTGGGTGTGGCAGTCAATTCTCAGGGTACGATTTTTGCCGCCAATTTTTCTGACGGTTTACGGGCTTATACCTATGACGGCGCCACCTTCACTAATACCGCACATATGGATAGTGGTGGAATTGCCAATGATGTCGCTGTTGGAATAGATGGGACGGTTTTTTTGGCCAATGGTTCCGATGGTCTGCGGGCCTATACCTATGATACAAACGCATCAAAATTAAGAGAATAGTCAACCCGTATCTACATCTTTGGTTATTTGAAAGCAGCGGGTCTTTTCTGGTGAAGAAGAAAGTAAACCGATTCATAGACGAAGTTAGGAGACAGGTATTATGAAACGACTTAGGGTAGGTGCGATAATGATGTGCTTTCTGATCCCTGTGATCGGGATGTGGTGTACGGAGGACGATTTAAGGATTGACGGTATTGTGATCCATGACAACAACCCCTTAACCCAACCGGGCGATAGTGTATTCGGCACGATCATCGCCGATATGCAGCATGACCATCCCGGAAGATGCTCCCATGGTGGTCCCGTCTGTCTCGAGTATGCCAATGGAGATATCGCGGCGTTCTACGCAAACACCAGCGATCATAATATCGACGGATGGAGCGAGTATGCCCTGAGCAAAGACGGTGGTAAGACGTGGGATAAGTACAATAAACTGTCGTACTCCTATGACGCCTACCAGCAAAGCACGGAAGAACCGGCGTGGGTTGAGGAAGGGATCGTGACCAGTAGAGGGACGGTCGTATTGTTTGTAAACCATTTCAAGGATGAGAAGAGAAGTAAGACGTGCCTTACTAGAAGTTTCGACCACGGTTCGACGTGGACTAAATGCGAACCCCTGGAAGACGGGTTTACGGGTTATCCCTGTGCGGGGGCCGTTTCCGGCGACGTCAACTACGTGTTGTTTGACAGCGATGATGGTCCCCACGTTCTATATGTGAGCACAGATGACGGGCAGAGCTGGAAGAAGAGAAGCACCTTGAGCCTGGATAACGACAAGTGGTATGGGGCGATGTGCATTATGGCGGACGGCCGTCTTTTGGCCGGTGCCTATACGGAGAAGGACGAGGCTCATTTCTATTACTGTATTAGCGCGGATAACGGCAAGACCTGGGGTAAGCAGAAAGCGGTGGCAGTGGATAAGAAAATCCGCGATCCGGAACTTGCCTTTCTCAATGGGCAATACTATCTCCATGGACGATCCGGACAGAGAGGGGCCGGTGCCCATCGGTTTGTTCTTTACCAGTCCAAAGATGGCGAACACTGGAACAAGGGAATCATAATAAGTGGCAATGAGCGTGGCCCTGACGGATACAGTCACAACTGCATTATCCATAAGTATGACAGTTCCATGCCAAACGAGTTAATGGTGCTATACAGCATCGTGTACGAAGGCGCCGATACAAACGAGTATGTATTCTTTGTCAGACCTGAAGAGCAGACAACAAACGATTAGAGGAGGGGTATAATGTCAGCACTTACGCGTCGGAATTTTATTAAGGTTGGAGCAGGTGCTCTGGCCGCGAATATGGTCGGATTCATGCCCTTATATGCCAATCCAGGCAGCGGTACACAGACGACCGGAAAAGCAAAATTATACACGATCTTTTTTAGAACAGCCCCTTCCACCGACGATACGGATTTACGACCAATGTCAAACGAAGATCTTATCGGCCAGTTAAAAAAAGACTGTCCGGGGGTGGAATTTGTTGTACGCGATACATCAAAATCCGCTAAGCTGAAGAATATCCTAATTGAAATAGATGATTTGAAACGGTTAGGCTATGATGGGGTTATTGTCTATGGCTGGCCGAGAGATAATAACATATTGAAAAGTGGTTTACCAACGATCAATATTTGTATTATCAATGATTTTATGAACAACCCGGTAAAAATTTACGGAGATAATAAAGTGATACCGGCCTTTTTAGATCCATGGAAATTCAGTACTTCCTCTGACAACATAAATCGTATGTATACGGATTTAGTTGAAAAAATAAAATTGATCCAGGCGCTTAAAAGGTTAAGAGAATCAACCATTCTGACCGTGACCGATAATCCTTTTGTCAACGTCACCTATGGTGATGCCTTAAAGCAATCTCCGCAGGCCTATAATGAACTGATCCTGGGCACAATTATGAGTACCTTTGGGGTAAAGGTGATAAAAATTGACAGTGATGAGGTCTATAAGGATACTAAAGTAAAGGAATTGTGGTATAATGAAAGTGAACAGGCAAATGAGATAGCAGATAGGTGGATTAATAATGCAGAAAAGATGATCAACACCACGAAATCGGAGGTCGTAAAATCGGCCAAAGTCTATCTGGCATTGGAATATCTGATGCAGAAATATCATGCAAACGCCTCAGCCTTTCATATCAGGTCGTTAAGGGAAAATCCCACACCGGAAGATTATATAACGCCTGCTCTGGCCACTTCCGAGTTTCAAAAGGATGGGATTGTTGCCAAATGTCAATCACATCTCAATATCCTCCTATCGGAAATGGTATTGCAATATTCATTGGGTGTTCCCAGCATGTTAGGGGATTATAGTGTCGATACTTACAATAATACCTCCATTGTGCAGCATTGTGAAGGACCCTGGAACCCCTGGGGTGGAGATAAAACCGTCCCCTATATTTTAACCGACCACCGGGAGCGACAGGTCCGGGCGCGCAGTAAACCGGGGGTCAGTGCCGCTTCCTGGATCTTATATCCACCAGACGAACCGGTCACCATCTGGCAGTTGGATGTTATAAAAAAGGAAATACTATTCCATGTAGGGAAGACCACACCCATCTATAACAAGGAATCCCTGTATAAAAATCATCTCTGGGAGATGATGTGACGGACAAAAATTGTCGCATCAGTTGATGCAAAAAAACTATTGAACCATATATATCCTGATGTCTATGGTGTGCATAGAACGGCTACTTTTGGCGATTACAGGGAGAGATTAAAGGATTTTGCCACTTTTATCGGCTTTAATGTGATTGAGGAAGATGTTTAGTTTTGTCAGACTAAAATAGAATTATTAAATCGTATTAGTCATTGGTGTCCGGTTTAAAAATAACAATCGATGCTTTTAATTTCCCAACGTTGGGACTTGATTTAAAGACCTCACCCCTCAATCCCCTCTCCTGAAAGGCGAGGGGAAGTAGATTGAGGTAAGGCAAAACATGTCCACCAACAGGTGAATCGGCCTAAGAGTGTGAATACAAACCTAGCTGCACGATGCCTCACATCTCCCCTCTCCTTTTAGTGTATAGACCGGAGAGATGGGTTACAGGTGTTCGGGGACATAGTTTACACTTTTGTAAATTGCGACTACTTCATTTGAAAGTAGGTAGCCTTGAGTTGAAAAGCCGTTACTATTATCAAAAACGAGAGGAGCACATGATAAAGAAAATGAATTTGCTTATAAAACAAAGTGGCATTGCGCTGGTTTGTCTGCATTTAGTTGTATGTGGATCGCAGGAGCAGTTTAAACCTTTGTCGCTTGTAGAACAGGGTCAGCCCCAGGCTGTCATCCTGGTGCCGGATGATGCCGGGCAGAATGTCCTGAATACAGGTCATGACCTATCCAATATCATTGCCCGAATATCAGGAGCGCAGCTGCCTGTTGTGTCGAAATCCAATGGTAGTCCGCAGCTTGTACTCGCCGTACAGGAACAGGACCGGTCGCTTCCGCCGTTCAGCTTACCATGTATGGCGTGAGGATAGTGTTCTGTATTTCTCCGGTGGATCGGCACAGGGAATAATCAACGGCGTATACGCTTTCCTAGAGCAGGAACTCGGCTGCCGCTGGTATACGCCCGATGCGTTGGGGGAATACATCCCGCAGCGCGCGACCATAACAATCGCTGACCTTCAAATGCAGGACAGCCCGGATTTTGAGAGCATTGCCGGTTTTGGCCGGCATCCCGACGAAGAAGCATCGGGGTTGTGGATGCGCCGTAACGGTGTGGAAGGTTCTCCCCAGCATTTCCACAGCCACAACTGGTTTAAGATCATCCCAGCGGATTCGATTAAAGCGCATCCGCAGTGGTTCGCTCTTCTGGGAAACGGGCGGAGCACGCGTCAATTCTGTACCACCCATCCCCAGGTGCTGGAGATGACGGTGGCCAGCGCGCGCCGTTATTTTGATGAAAATCCGCACATGCAGAGTTTCTCGCTCAGTCCGAACGATCACAGGGGATTCTGCCGCTGCGAAAACTGCCTGGCATTGGATGCGGAACTGGGTGTGGATCCCTTTGTCACCGGCGGTGCCCTCGCCGACCGGCTTGTCTATTTTTTTAACCAGGTAGCAGAAGAAGTGGTTAAAACCCATCCCCAAAAACGTCTTGCTTTTTATGCCTACCTGACGTACACCAAACCGCCCCGGGTTGTAAAGCCACACCCACTATTGCTGCCGGTATTAGTGCATACCCCCTGGGATTATTGCATGCATCATGCGATTGATGATCCAGATTGTGAGCGCAACCGCCCATTTGCTGAAAATGTTCTGGGTTGGCAGGAGATTAGTCAGAATCTGATGATGTATGATTATTACGGCCACTGGTCTTTGGGCGGGCCCATGGGTATGGTTCACAGGATCCGACGCGATTTTCCCTGGCTGCATCGCCACGGCGGCATCGGAGTCTATGCAGAGGCACATCCGCAATGGTGGACCCAGGGATTGAATCTATATATTCCACCTAAGTTAGCCTGGGATCTCACTACGGATGTGGATGCTATTATTGCGGAATATTATGAAAACATGTTTGGTCCCGCTGCGTCCGATATATCCGCCTATGGTCAAATGTTTGAAGATGTGATGGCAGACGTGCCAAAAGAGGCCGCGCTGGATTTTGAACAGGCCTTTTTGCTTTCCATGACACCGGATTTCCTTTCACGTGCCGCTGCCTTGCTGGATAATGCCGATGATCGAATCAGAAAGGCCGGATTACCGGTCCATGAGGCAGAAGCGATTACGGAACGTCTCCGCCGTACCCGCTATGGCCTGCGTATCAGCGAGCAGCAGGCATTGGAAAAACAGGCACGGATTGCCGGCCGGATGGAGAAGGTAATCGAACACCTGAAAGCCTTAATATCCGTTTTAGATGAAATCGCTGCCGATCCGGAACTAAGCAAGATGATTGGCCTCTACTATATGCATCTCTTTTCGAGGCACGAACTCAGTCGTCTTCCAGCCTACGACCAGATCTGGCAGCAGGCGATTCCCTCGGCAGAGCGCCGTGTTAATCTCCTGCAAAAACTCGACCAGGGAAAGAAACGCGAAGTGGCACAGGCGCTGGGGTATTGGAATGACTGGCATCTGCTCGGGCTATGGACGAATCCCGGCGGCGATGCGATGGCCACGCATTTCCCACCGGAAGATGGGGTTGATCTCAAGGCCACCTATACGGTAAGAGGCGGTGAGGGCAAGTGGCGGTATCATGAATCTGAAAGTGCCTATGGTGTTCTGGACCTGCGGGAGTTTTTCCGCCCGGAGGATACGGAGTACACCATAGCCTATGCCTATACAAAAATAAATATGCGCTACGATTCGAAAGTTTATATGGAGTTCAGATGTGATGATGATCTTATTTTGTGGGTCAATGATAAGCTGGTTTTCGCAGGTGGTGCCGCTATGCATAACTTCAAACCTCGTCTGAATCTGCGGCTGCATGAGGGCGAAAACCCTATTCTGGTCAAGATCCTCAATAAACCGCATGCCTTCAACTTTTCCATGCGCCTTGTAACAGAAGACGGCCAGCCACATCCTGCCGTGTTGTGGGAGTAATTAACAGGGCAGTAAGAATATTCAGCAGTTAATTTTGGATGTTGTGCAATATTCAGAAAGCAGGAACATGGAGATGATTATTACTATAATTTAATTACCAATTACAAATTACGAATTACGAGGAGTTATCTGTGAAGGCAATTCGATTTTTTATTATACTATTTATTATTGCTACATCAACACAAAACATCAAAGCACAGGATTTTGAGAAGGTAAAAGTAACCGAGGGAAGCCTTACGCTACCTACCTATTTAGTCAAAGCAGCAGATAAAAATCCGATGTTTTATGAGAATAAATCCTACCAGGGTGCCAGCAAGATTGTTTATCCGTATCCTATGATGGATAATCTTTCCAATGTAAAAGAGTTGCAGACCTATACCGCCCTTTATCTTGAAAACAAATACATCAAGCTCTGTGTGCTTCCGGAAATTGGCGGAAGGCTCTTTTATGCCACCGATAAGACCAATGACTATGAAATTATTTACAGGCAGCATGTTATAAAACCGGCCAATATCGGTATGTTAGGCGCCTGGATTTCCGGTGGGATTGAATGGTGTGTCTTCCATCATCACCGGGCTTCCACCCATATGCCGGTGGATTATACCATTTCCGAAAATGATGATGGAAGTGCTTCGATTTGGATCGGTGAAATTGAACCACGTCATCGCATGAAATGGACGATAGGTATCACCCTTCATCCGGACAGATCATACCTGGAAGTAGAAGTGAAAATGATGAACAGGACCGCATTACCCAACTCAATTCTCTATTGGGCCAATGTTGCCGTACATGTAAATGATGATTACCGGACCGTTTTTCCACCGGGTGTTGATTATACCGTATTTCATGCAAAAAATTCTTTTTCACATTGGCCGGTCACGTATGAGACCTATAATGGTCATGATTATTATCAGAATCAGATCGATGCAAGCTGGTGGAAAAACCATCCTGATCCAACCTCCTTTTTTGCCTTCAATTTAAAAGAAAACTTTTTCGCCGGTTATGATTATGGAAAAGAGGCCGGTATTATTCACACGGGTGATCATCATATTTTAGCGGGGGCAAAACTTTGGGAATGGGGAACAGGCGACTATGGCAAAATGTGGGATTCACAGGTCCTTACGGATGCAGATGGTCCCTACGCTGAGCTGATGATAGGGGGGTACTCCGATAACCAGCCCGATTACAGCTGGATCAAACAATACGAAACAAAACATTTTACCCAATACTGGTATCCTCTTCGAAATACAGGTGCCGTTAAAAATGCAAATAAAGACGCTGCGATTAACCTTGAACGTATTTCAGATAGCGAATTGTTGATAGCCTTTAATACGACGAGGGCATTCCGGGATGCTGTTGTGATCCTTTTTGATGGGGATAAAAAACTATTTGAAGATAAGATCTTTATAGATCCGGCCAATCCTTTCAGTCAAATTATTGGGATTGACGAAAAGACCAATACGGCAAATCTAAAGGGCCTGCTTTTGGACCAGGACCAAAGAGAGATCGTTTCTTATCAAGCAGAGGAGAAACCGTTTAATCCTGAACTTCCACCCCCTATGACACCTCCAAAAAGCCCCGCTGAAATTGAGACGATTGAAGAACTGTATTTGACTGGTCTGAGAATAAAGCAATTTCATAATGCCCAAATCTCTTCGATGGATTATTTTGAAGAAGCCCTAAAACGGGATCCGCTGGATTCACGATCTAATACGCAGGTAGGTTTAGACTATTTAAACCGGGGGATGTACGGTGAAGCAGCGAGCCATTTTCGAAATGCGGTCCGAAGAGTCTCCCAAAATTACACCCGTCCACGGAATTGTGAGTCTTTATATTATCTCGGTCTGACATTAAAACAGCAGGCAAATTATGAGGCCGCCTATGATACCTTATATAGGGCAACCTGGGATTATGCTTTCTCTGCCGCCGCCTACCATCATCTGGCAGAAATTGCCACAGTTAAAGGTCATTACGCTGAAGCATTAGAACATGTGGACCGATCGCTGATTGCAAATAACCTGAATTTAAAGGCGCAATGTCTCAAGTCTGCTTTATTGAGAAAACTGGATCGTATGGAGGAAGCAGAAGAAGTGGCCCAATCGGTTTTAAAATTCGATCCGCTCAATCAGCTTGCCTTAAATGAGCTGTCATTAATAAAATTAAAGACGGAAAATTCAATTCGGGACAAGCTGGTACGGATGCTACGTAATAATCCTGAGTCGTACATCGAACTGGCAGTCAATTATCTAAATTTTGGTCTCTACAAAGAAGCGGAACAGATTCTTCAAAGTGCGGTCACCAGCCAGGATATTGCCCTGAATAGTCATGCCATGATCTATTATTATCTGGGTTATATCTATTCAAAACAGCAGGAAAAACAAAAATCAGAGAACTACTTCCGACAGGGATCAGCGCAATCAACCGATTACATTTTTCCATTCAGGCTGGAATCAATCCCCGTATTAAATGAAGCACTCAGGTACAATGAGCGCGATGCCCGGGCTTATTATTATTTGGGAAATCTTTTGTATGATAAACAGCCGGAAAAGGCGATCGAATTTTGGAATAAAGCCGTTCAGTTTGAAAATTCTCTGGCGATTGCCCATCGCAATTTGGGTTGGGGATACGCTAAAGCGATGGAAGATATCGAAATGGCCATTCAAAGCTACGAAGCGGCAATTTCTTATAACAATCAAGACGCACGTTACTATTATGAACTGGATCTTCTCTATGAAAAAATGGGAACCCCGATAAACAAAAGACTGACTTATTACAGACGAATCATGAGAGTGTTAAAGAACTCAATGTCGCCTATTTGCGCGAGATAATGGTTCTTACCATGGCCGGCAATTATGATAGGGCGATTGACTATTTGAATGAGGGCTATTTTCAAAGGCAGGAAGGCTTAACAGATCTTCATGGATACCATGTTGATGCGCATTTACTAAGAGGTATGGCCTATCTGACAAGGGATGAAATATCAAATGCACTCAATGACTTTTTAGCCGCCTATCAATTTCCCGAAAACCATCAGATTGGCAAGGATCCTAATTATGTGAGGAATCCGCAAATAAATTACCTGCTTGGAATGGTTTACAGGGAGTTAGGTGAGGACGAGAAAGCGGAATCTTATTTTAAGGCAGCAATCAATCAAAAAATTAGTCCTTCGGTTTACCGTTATTATCAGGGCATGTCCTTTTCCGAACTTGGAAATGATAAAAAAGCGGGAGAGATATTCGGCGAGTTGATTGATCTGGGACAAGAAAGATTAGATCAACTATCGGAAGTCAATTTCTTTGCAAAGTTTGGAAGCGGAAGTACCAAGGAGCAAAGACAGGCAGCCGGTCATTATATGATTGCCTTGGGATTGATGGGCAAGAAAAAAATGAGCGAGGCAAAAACGGCGTTCAAAAACGTTCTTCAACTGAACCCCTATCATATATGGGCCAGGTACTATTTAACAGTCCTATAATTGAGTCTGTCAATAAATTCCCCTATCTGCATTAGGCATATCGAAAAAATGCATGTTTACGAAGACAAAATTGATATGGGAGGAAATTCAGAATGGTGTGACTATGGTAGGGCTGATGGATATTTGTTTACTTATAGTTAGTATCATATGATACTATTTAATGAGAATCATTTTTCTAACCTGAGAGAATTCACCTGTCCGTCTCACCTGATCCACGACTTCAATTCGGTAGAAATATATTCCGCTCGATAGATTTTGAGCATTAAAGTCAACCTGATGCCTGCCCGCTGGCTTTGATTTATCGAGCAGGGTTTTTATCTTCTGTCCGACTGCGTTATAGATTTCAATTTTTACGTTACTTGTTTTTGGTAATCCATACTGAATATGTGTTACTGGATTGAAGGGATTAGGAAAGTTCTCTGCTAAAAAATAGATTTCCGGATTATGATCATTCGTTTGGATACTTAAAGGGGACGGGCTGCCTGCGTTCTCCCATGCTGTCCTCCACAGACTGGCAAGATCTAATATGGCCTTATGAATAGAAATTACGGTTAAATGTTCAAGTTCTTGCCATAAAATGGTATAATACGTTGTATTGAACGTGGGATCCTGAGCAGTAGCGAGATCATCTGCAATGAGTATACTATCCGCGTAGGGATAAATTTCTTCGATGTAGGAAAAAACAGAATCAATAACATGTGGCCAGTATATTCCTGTTCCTGCGGCTAAGGGTAGTTGCGAAATATGTGGTTTTATCATCTGTGTTTCATATCGTGAATGAATACCATTATTGCCGGTATATTGCCCGTCATAATTTAAAGTCAGATGCAAGGGCTGGTGAGAATCTGCCACATAATGTCCCAGTTCAGCTGCGATTTGCCAAATGTCATCCCATTGACCAGCAGACATTAACGCGCTTAAACTATCTGTCCACTCTTCAATAATCCAGGGAAGGGTACCATTGTTTTGAACAATTGCAAGATCATAGAGTGATATTAGACTATCCATATTATGAGGAAGAGTTCCGCTATAAAATTCAGGATAAAAATCAATATCCATATAATGATAGTATCCTGGTAAATCATCCCTATCCGGATCGACCGAATGTTGTTTCAGAAAATCGCGCTGATCCTGAAAAAAGGACATTTCAGTTGGCAGATAATCTACAGCATGTTCATTTATATAACCATGGGCATTCCAGCCCCATTTTTTATTTTGAGCAAATAAGGATGAGCAAAAAATCAGACCTATTAGAAAATACTTCACACCATTTTATCCTTAAATATATATTACGCTATTTCTGCTATTCGACAGTGCAATCTAAAATATGCATCTGATAATGCAATCGGAAATATTACTTTTAATCAAAATTAAATAATTGTCTGTCCCGGAAAAAGTTGACATCCGTTGCAGGTAGAAACGTAAATTCTAACCGAAAATGAACTGGCAACTTGGGTTAATTTAACCGATCTTCCTTAATGAACCAACATTGTCTTTAATAATGACTCCTTCACCATGTTCGCCCAGATCGGCGATAAGCTGTTTAATCGCACCATTATGCTGCACATTATCCTTGATAATTGAACTTTCCAGCCTTTTCAGAACGATGCCGTAATCGGGAGAATAAATGCCTTTAGCGCCGTCATCTCTTCCCGAGTTCAGGGCGTTACCGGTAAAAACCAGTCCTTTGACCGATTCAAACCTGGCATGGGCGTTATCATAATCATCCTTTTTACCCCAGTCCGGTTTGCCGCTCCTGTAAATAACATTCCCGGTTATAGCAATTGTGTGACAGATCTTTCGTACCTGGCCTGGTAACAGGGCCATGCCGCATCTTCCCGAGCGGTCGATATAATTCCCTGTAATATTGTAATGGGAGCCGCCTTGGATAAGAATACCTCCTTCACGGTTCCATTCAATCCGATTGCCGGTCAGGGTTACGGAGGAATTTTCATCATAGGCGGCATAGCCGGCCTTGCCGTTCCCTGAGAACCAATTATCGAGGACAAATCCATCCCAGCCCCGCACGCGTAATCCGCAGCCTTGATTTCCGAAACAATGAGAATGGCGCACGCAAAAACACCAGATACGTTCCAGCCGGATCCCGTCACCGCTGAAATGCTCGACCCGGCAGGTATCGATCCGTGGTGTATCTTCCTGAGTACCGTAATCAGATTTATCGACCATAATGCCATGTGCGCCGCTTTTGATATGGTTGCCGTTCAGACAGAGCCCGAAGAGGTAAGCGCCGAAGGCCCCGGTTAGATTGATCAGGCATGGTGACGTTTCATCTTTGAGGGTGAGGATGGTTCCCATGCCTTTGCGGTAACTCCAGGCGGGTAATCCATGCAAGCCGATCCCCTGGGGCACTTTTAATTCCGAGCATAGATAGTTACCTTCAGGAATAATTACCGCACCATTTGACAAGGCGGCCTGGTCCATTGCCCTTTGTATCGCCTCTGTGTCATCAGTGGTGCCGTCGCCTTTCGCGCCGAAATCTCTGGCATTTAACATGCCTGTTGTATTTTGTCCAATGTTACCGGACGGCTGTGCGGATGCCGTTGATGTAATAGCCGTTGCTGCTAAGACTGAACCGGCGAACATAAAATCACGTCTTGAATAATCTGGATGATTCATCGCTTTTATCCTCCGTCCGTTTGAAATTGATGAAAAAGGATATCCATCGGGCTTGGTTCCATAATATCAAAATTAAACTATCGGTATGCAATCTTTTTCTACATCGTTGAGGTAATAAGTAGTATTTCATTGAGTATATGAACTTGCCGAATTATAAGCTTTTCTTTCTTTTTTGGCTTATGAGCGGCGATATCAACCCAAAATTATTTGCTTGCTAATTCATTCATGACTATTTATTTTAAAATTATCAGTATCTCCTCACTTTTTTATGACCAGCTAATAAGGCATATATGAAAGGTTTTCTACCGAATAAATAATAAAAAGTCTTATAATGAAAAATGCAATCTGGACAACCTTTATCTCTCTGTCGCTATTTTCAATAATTTTTTCACAGACCATTTCGGGCAATTTGGGTGGACGTATCTTAGACAATCAGAATAATCCAATCAAAGAAGTAAATGTAGTTGTAACCGGAAATAATTTACCTGGCAAGCGGGGCACCATTTCTGATGAAAAAGGTCAATTTCATATTTTCGGTATCCCGTAGGCTGGGATGTTCGCTTTGCTTCGACCTGCGACTGACTGGCACATCTATATTATTTAGCCGCAAAAAGGCACAAAAGACACAAAATATATTTGATAATTTTTTCGCTGCGTCGTCGCGGCGCTGCGAGAAAACGTCTTATTATTTAACTGGTTAGTTTTTAAACAACTCGACCGGGATTTCCTGATATTCCATACCCGGGCCTTGTATAAAGGCTTTTAGCGCTTTGCCTCCCCCAGCCTGGAAATAATCCAATTGGAAACGATGATATCCTTTTTGCAAAGCTTCCTGACCTGAACTTGTTTCACTTGTGTGGGCACCATCATTATCGACGATCATTTTATTATTAAGATAGAGCACACTGCCGTCATTGGATAAAAGCGTAAATGTGTACACGCCTTCAACCGGAATATAAATATACCCTGTAAAACTACAACCAAATGCCTCGGCCAATTCTTTAAGCGGAAATTTTATTTTTTCTACCGTACCGGTTTTAACCGGTTTTCTCTTTTTTAATCCCGTGGTATAAATTGGCACCTCTTTAAATATATAATATTGATAGGTTAAACCATTTTCCAGGTTATCCACTTTTTGTGATTTAACTGGCGCTTGCTTTATAAATTCTCCTGTAATCGAAGATAGCAAGTAATTCTTAGGTGAATACTCATTGGCTTTTATAATGGTTTTTTCCGTTAGTTCAAAAGGTTTGGTATATAACAGAGAATTTTTGTCAGGCTCGCTCCCATCAGTTGTATACCTGATTTCATTTTTTTGATTACCCGGCTTTAGCGTCACCACTGCTTCATCTATAAAAATATTGCGTTCATCAATTCCGGATAAAGGCGGATCGAAGTTAATCACCAGCTTTTCCGGTTGTGGTAAGGTTGGAAATTTGTTGTGTGGTTCCTCTTGGTACCAATAGGCGACAGAGGCTAAATCGTCTTCAAGCGGCAAATAGCTCCCGTCCTTATCCCAGCCGAGGGCCTGGATGGTGATTTTTAAATCCTCTTCAAATCGCACAGGATCGGTAATATGCCAGCGGTATTGCCCAAACCTGCGCTGCTTTCCCTCATATTTTATATGATGGAATCCGGAATAAAGGCTGCTAAAATCGGTGTAAATCCACTGGCTACCATCGTCTGATAAATGCTCTTCATAACCATAGGAACCGCAGAAATAGTCTTCTTCGCCTGTACCGCATATTGTAGGGAAGTCTTTATCGCCATCCATATAGAATTTTATTTCTCCTTCACCCCACCAGCCATAACCATTGGCGCCATGGGCAACATAGGTACCTGCATATTGCCCCTTTCCTTTTATGTTATCAACAATTGTATAAACTTCTTTAAACGGTAAAGGATTTACTCGCCTAAATTGTGCATGAAAATAAAGGGCATCTTGCTCAACATCTTCTAATGAATAATCAATCTGATAATATAAGGTAGCGACAGCATCATCCTGGTTTTCCATTGTTATTTTGCATTTTTTTCTAAATGGCATTTGCCAATAGGAATTGAATCCATTCCTCGGATTTACACAAATGGCCATTGAATTTATTAATGGTTCATTATCTACTCCCCAACCAGATGCAAAAAAATCACCCAGAGGAACTTCTACGGAAGGTTCTTTTTCATCATCCCAATAAATGCTTAGAATTAACAATCGATAATCACCGGTTGGTACCATCCACATATGAGTAATAATACCAGGTTCGTTTATCTCGCCGAGTGTCGCTGTTTCCCCAGGTTCTATTAAAATATAGGGATTAACTTTCCAACCCTGTCCAAGCTTACGTGCCGCTTTGGCGGCACTTCCTTCTTCCAATGTTGCCATTCCTCCCTGTCCTTTTGCACCAGTAAAATTCTCAGGGCTAATGGACCTGGTTTTTGCATTGGATGGTTTATAGAGGTTCTTTAATCCGTTTGGTTGTGCTGATAAAATTCCAGCAATAAAAAATAAAATCAAAAAAATGCTTTTCATTTTCTATCTCCTTAATCTGGTTGGCGTAGTATAAAAAATAACCACAGAGCACACTGAGTAACTTATTAATTTTATTTATGTTAATACTGTTTATCATTATCTCCCCTCTGTGATCTCTTATAATATGACTCTTCTTATTCCATCTTTTAATTTGTCTACATTGAAATTAATCAAGAACATTGAATTTCAATAGTCCAACTCTTAGATTCTCTGCTTTCAGATAAGTCAACACTTGAGCGATATGAATACCCTTTAATGCTTCAACACATTTTAATTCAACAATCACCTTGTTTTCTATCAAATAATCTAATCTATAATTCCCAATAGGATTACCCTTGTATTTTATCTCAAGTTCTTTCTGTCTTTTATATTCAATACCTCGAGACTTAAGTTCATGCTCCATGGCCTCTTCATATAAATTTTCTAAAAGACCCGGACCAAGTAAAGAATGAATTTCCCGATATCGGACACAGGATATTATTTTCTCAGTAATATCTTTTAAAGGGATATTCTTTAAGAGTTCTCAGAGTATTTCTCTGAGGATTCTGCCTGTCCCGTAGGCTTGGTAAAGCCAGGCTTGTACGGGATAGTTTCATCTTACGATCCTATTTTTCATTTTTTCATATCCCGATTCTATCGGGATGACACTACCCTGATTGGGATCGTGTAAAAAATAACCACCCCGCACCAGCTCCGGCGTCGCCGGATCTTAACGGGGCAGGCAGAGAACCTGGTAGGCCCTTCGGGTCTGCCCCGTTTTACGGGGTCTTTAACTAATGTTCTTTAACCACAGAATGACCCCCGTAATACGGGGGTAACTCTGTGGTTTAAAAATATACCGATTGATTTTAGATAAGAAAAGGTGCTGTTAACTTCTATATGAGCATTTTAACAAAAATAAATTTATATTTAAATAAGAAATGAAAAGTATTAAAGCATAACCAATCAGATTGAAAATCAAAGGGAGGCGTATGACAAACTTTAATTTTATGAAGCGACTTGTTTTGGCCACTTTGGTTTTATCCCCATTAATGGCCTCTGGGCAGATTAATGAAATCATCGACCGTGGTATCGTCGCTTTAAGTGTGAAAGAAAATACGGTTTTTGTTAGTTGGCGACTATTAAAAGAAGATCCTGAAGATGTCGCATTTAATGTGTACAGAAAAGATATCGGTTTTGCTGATTTTGAAAAAATTTCGCAACGCCCGGTTACAACTACAACCAACTTTTTGGATACCAAAGCAGCGCCCGGTCATGGATACAATTACAAAATCAAAGCAATAAGCAATGGTGTTGAGAAGGAAAGTTTGGGTGAGGCCTATGTTTTTACCCTTGCCGGGAATCAACCCTGGCTTTCGATAAAATTGAAAGACGAAGTTGAACTTAAACGTGTCGGAATAGGTGATCTCGATGGTGATGGCGCCTTTGACTTTGTTTTGCAGCATCCCAATTTTAATGTGGATCCCTATTACCGCCCCGGTTATTGGAAACGCAGCCCGGAATCATATAAACTGGATGCTTATACGTCTAAAGGCAAATTTTTATGGCGCTACGATATGGGTTGGGCGATTGAAACAGGCACCTGGTATTCACCTTACATGGTTTTTGATATTGACCAGAATGGGAAGGCCGAAGTTTATACCAAGGCCGGTGAAGGCGACCCACGCGAAATGGATGGACATGTTTTACAGGGACCTGAATACCTGATTAAACTGGACGGGGAAAGTGGTAACCTGTTGAAAAAAGAACCCTGGCTTTCAAAAGATGGCTTTGAATCATACAACTATTGGAGCCGTAACTTTCTAACCGTTGCCTACCTCGATGCCATAAATCCTTCGCTGATAATGCAGCGAGGAACTTATACAGTTATTAAAACGGTTGCCCTGGACAGGGACCTCAATCGCATTTGGGCCTGGGAAAGCCTTGGTAAATATGAAGACTATAAGGGTCAGGGTATGCATGGCATTATGACAGGGGATATCGATCTGGACGGAAAAGATGAATTGGTAATTGGAACAGCGGCCCTTGATGACAACGGCATTCCCCTCTGGCGAACCGGATTGAGACATAATGATGCCGGTTATATTGCTGATATTGATCCGCAAAGACCCGGCTATGAAATATTTTATGGTGTTGAATCGCGCTCGCCCAAAAATGGTGTTTGCCTGGTTGATGCCAAGACAGGAGAAATTATCTGGGGTTACGAAGGGTCTACGCATCACGTTCATAGCCAGGGTATGATCGCTGATTTAACGGACGCCTATCCTGGAATTGAATGCTATGCCGGGGAAGCGAAAGGCGGAGATAAATTCTTTTTATATACGGCACAAGGTGAACGACTTTCGGATAAAAATCTATGGGGCTTAGCCCCACGTGCTGTCTGGTGGGATGCAGACGAACAAAAAGAGATTTGCTACAAAAATAACATCATAGAATATAATGGTGACAAGCTGTTGGCTATAGAAGGGAAAATCTTAATCGTGGCTGACATTATTGGTGACTGGCGAGAGGAAATAGTTACGAGTTTGCCGGGGGAACTTCGAATCTATTCTACGAACATTTTGTCAGATACGAAAAAAGTATGTTTGATGCAAAACCATTTGTATCGCATGGCCGTAGCAGACGCCTCGATGGGCTATTATAATGCACCACAGATGGGATTTAAATAGACGAACTGAAAGGATGACGCACTATACATTTATTATATGCAACCCCTCCGGGGTTGTGGCTATGGGAGATTTCGTCTCTTTTACAATAATTGAACACCTTTATAAATTTTATAAATAAACCAGTCTGGAGTGTGTTGGGGACTTAACGATCCAGATTTTGATTGCATTCTTCTGCTGACTTTGTATATTAGTTCGTTAGTATGAACTCTGATCTACCAGATTAGTTATCTTTTCGAAATCTTCCTCTAAATGAAACCCAGATGATCTTTTCTTTTTTTGACTGGCATACGTTTTTTATTAAAAATTTTAAATATTATTCTAGGTTAGTTTATTATCCGGAAATTTAAAATGTATCCTTGATCATACATGTCGGATTAAGATTTAGTCTTTGTAGTAATAAACACCGGAATATCAAATGATTTTATTAGTACCCCAAGGGTGGGATTTGATTTAAAGAACTCACCCTAAATCCCTCTCTTGAAAAGAGAGGGACTTTAAGGAGCCCCTTCTCTTTCGTTTCTCGCAAGGGCGGGACTCAGGATGACGAGAAGGGATTTGGATTTGAGTTTTTTACTTAAATCATTGATTGTTTTTTAACCCTGACACCCATAATCCTTGATATAAAGAGGTAATGATGAAAAATTTAATGAAGAGTCCCGGAGTAAGCATTATTTCAATTTTCATCCTACTTCTGATTATGATAAATATCTCCTTTGCGGGTGATTTATATCCGCGAGGCTTAGAAGAAAAGAGATATGATAAGCAATCAAAATGGTCATTCTCATTATATGCTGCGATGACCGTCGGTGGGCTTGGAGATCAATATAATAAGCAAATGAGGTTCATTGGATTTACTGATCCCTATAGGAGTTTTTCAGGAAACAATAAGTATGCCTTCCTCTCCGAAATTCGTCCTACATCCTGGATGTTTCAAGTAAACTATAGAATGACAAAAGTCCTAGGAATTGGTCTTTTATACAGCAACTCACTTTTAGGAAAAGCAACCGGTCATAATGAGGCATTTGCGGGTTTCGATGGTATCATGAGCAGCAGCATTCGGGTGACAACGATTTCTATTCTCCTATCCATTCATCTTAATGACTATATCGTTTTTGGCATTGGGCCTACATTTAACATGACGGATACGCCTTCCAATACGAATAAGTTAGGTTTGCTGGCTCATCTAAATATAAGATACCCTGTAAGTAATTATTTTTCTGTTTCTGGAATCTTTCAATATCGCTACATCGGGGGTACGACACTCGGACCGTATTATAAAGAAAACAGTGATGACATTCTTTCAACAAAAGTGACCACAAATGCACAAATATTCCCTCCGACAGAATTAAGTTATAACCATCTTTTTATCGGGCTTGGTATAGGTATCAATTTCAAAAAATAATGCTTTCAATTGGCTGAATTAATTTTGAAAGTTCGATCTTAATTAAGATTTCGAATATAGTACTATAAATTTACTGAGAGCCTTAGCCCAAAGGTTGGTTGTGATTAAATATTCTGTATACTAGTTACTTCTCTAAAATAGATGGTTCATGTATGGTTGAATAATCATTATAATTTTCTAACCTTTTCATAATAAAAAATGTACGAAAGGGATGATCGCCATGAGGATCACTATTCGTTTTGTATTTTTTATTATGCCAGCGGTGATAACCTTTAATTGTTCATCACATTCATTAAATATTGTGAATTTGAATCTTTTTCCTCAGGGAGATGCGGTTATTGAGGTTCGGCCATTCCCTGAAGCCAAAAAACGATTAGTTTCAAGAGGATTTAAATGGCGGGGAGCACTTGTTAATTTGATTGACCCCGAGAATGGATTATACACCGCCTTCGAAAAGGAAGATTTTGTTTATCTGAGGCGTTCGCTTATCCAGAGTTTAAGGGAGAGTGAGAGTTTTAAAGCAATTCATGATATTCAAAATGAAGATGAATCAGTCAATGGAACGCGTCTCTATATATGTTTTGATAAATCAGGCGTAAAGCAGACCACCTTTGAATCATTTTGTTTCCTTAATGCCTGTGCCTGGACTGAAAATTCTACAGATTCTGTCTTGTCAAAAAAAGAAATTAAAACAACGGGCAAAAGTAGTTGGTCAGCAAGTGGGGCTAAAAATGAAGCCATTACAAAATTTATAAAAGAGGTTGCTCAACTCATCTCCTTTGAATCAAAATAAAAAGCGTTATATAAAAATAAATATAACTCTAAATCCTAAGCACTAAACTCTAAATAAATCCCACTATCAAATATTACAAATAAAAAAAACCAGCCTTTTTAAAAGACTGGTTTTAGATTTTGTTAATTTGAAAATGAGTATGCTATTTCAATAAAATTAATTTCTTTGATTGTACAAATTCTTTGCTCGTTTCAAGTCGGTAAAAATACAGGCCACTTGCGAATTCACTGGCATCCCATTCTACTTTATAATTTCCTGCCGATTGGCTTCTTCTTGCAGCGTATATCCCTTCTCCGGGTCATAGCGCCAGGGCAAAATAAAAGCCGGATCCGCGCTGAAAGGCCTTTTAGCCATGTTTCTGAGTCTTCTCTGATTTAACATTAATCACTTCGATTGGATTGGTAAACAAATTTGAATTGGGAATTAGTATTTTACTACTTGTGTACCTGATCTTTGTATTTCTTAAATATTCATTCCATTTAACTTTGCATTTACTGGATAATTTTATATTTTTTGTAACTACAAAGTCCCGTCGTAATACCATTAAAAATATTCGATTATGAAATGACATATCATATATTTATCATCATTAAAACCCAGGTTCTACGATGAGTAAGAAAATAGTCGAACTTAGAAACAAAACTCCGAAAAGCCAAAACCGACTCCACTGACAAGGTGGACTTACTGCATCAACTTGCCAGGTTATATTTTCGTGAAGATTTGAAGAAAGCGAACGCGTATGCTAAGAAAGCCACTACATTGGCACAGCAACTTCACTATAAAAAAGGCCTAATTTACAACCGTCTGAACAGGGGGATATTCTACTTTTTTCAATCCGAAATTGAAAAGGCAAGCGTTTATTTTTTGGAAGTATTGGGTTGGTTTGAGAAAAATGGAGATAAGACGGGACAGGCAGACGCAAAGAACTTCCTGGGACTTATATATTGGGGCTTTGGTGATTTTGAGAGGGGATTTCAACTTGTCTCCGACGCACTCGCATTAAATCTGGAGACTCAAGATACAGATCGTCAGGCCTGGAATCTTAATAATTTAGCAGGATTTCATTATGATTCAAAAAACCATCAACAATCGCTGAAGTATTTTGAAATGGCCTATGCGCTATTCAAGAAAGAACAAGACAGTGGCGGACAGGCGCGGGCTCTAAACGGAATAGGTAATAACTATGGGATGTTAGGAGACGATACGAAGGCTGTGAGTTATCAAAACAAGAGTCTGAAAGTTCTAGAGTTAAACAAAAACCATTTGACAAGAGCTAAAACCTTAAATGATTTTGGTTTAATTCTGCAAAGGCTGGGAAGGTATGACGAAGCTTTTGAGCATTATAAGGAAAGCCTGACCATCCGTCAGAAATTGGGATTTTACATCGGCGAGACGACTACATTGTTGGACTTAGGCAATTTGTTTGTTGAGCAAAAGGAAATTGAAAAAGCATCAGAAGTCATCAATAAGGCATTGGAATTGGCAATACGGATCAAAGCAAAACCTAAAATTTCCAGAGCATATAAGACCCTCTTCGAAATTAACCAAGACCTTGGACAATATGAAAAAGCATTAGAGTTTCACAAGAAATTTCATGCTATCGAAAAGGAAATTTCCTATGATGACATTGACAAAAAGCTCAAACATCAGAAAGTGCTCCATGAGTTAGAGAGGTCTAAAAAAGAGTCAGAAATACTGCACGAAGAGCTTTTCCTTGCCCGGAAATTGCAGGAGAACATCTTACCTCAACAACTACCTGAGGTGAATGGATTTTCTTTCGCGGCTCAATATCTGCCCGCTATGGAGATCGGCGGGGATTTCTACGATGTTATGCCTCTGGCCAATAAACGTCTGGCTATTCTACTTGCCGATGTTACCGGTCACGGTATTCAAGCTGCCTTAAGCACCATGCTGTTAAAACTTGCTTTTAGGAACTTCCAGGATCGTGAAGTCAGCCCGGCTGGTATCCTCGCTGGCATGAATGAGGTATTACATAAAATTCTTCCGGACAAAACTTTTGTTGCGGCATTGGTGGTTAATATTGACACAGAGACAGCTCGCTGTACGATTGTAAATGGTGGGATTCCTTACCCCTCAGTACTAAAGAGAAGCGATAGCAGCATTGTACGAATTGCGGCCAATGGTTTGGTACTCGGCGTAGTCAACCAGGAAAAATACACACCGGGTGACCCGGTAGATCTCATTTTACAGCAAGGTGATTGCTTGTTTCTTTATACGGATGGTCTGAGCGAAATAGAAAACGAGACCGAAGAACAATTTGAGACGGATCAGCTGAGCCAGACAATTCTGCAACATGCAGAGAATTCCATTGCTGAACATGTCAATCACCTTGTCGACGCAGCCAGAAAGTTCAGCCAGCCACAACACGACTGGGATGATATGACGATAATAGCTGTTAAAAGGAATGAGTAATAGAAATAAATTGTTTATTATTATTCGTACAACACCTACATTAATTTATTACTCCCAATGACTTTTAGTGACCAAATTAGTATTTAAAACGAGGTCCCGGCAGATGCAAAAAATACTCATCCTATTGCTTTTAGGTATTTCCACCCTACATGCGCAGCAACGCGCCTTTCCCACAGCAGAAGGATACGGACGCTTTTCCAAAGGCGGCCGCGGCGGTGATGTGTACCACGTAACCAATCTCAGAGATGCCGGCCCAGGCTCCTTGCGTGAAGGTATTCTGACTATAAACGGCCCGCGGACAATTGTATTTGATATTTCCGGGACGATTGAATTAAAATCGGATCTGGTGATTGACAAGCCATATATCACCATCGCCGGACAGACCGCCCCGGGGGACGGAATTACGTTGAAGGACCGCACATTTGAGATTAAAGACACGCATGATATTATTGTCAGATATCTCCGTATCCGATACGGCGATCAGAACAAAAGTTACGATGATTTGGCAAATCCGGATGCCGTGAGGACGGAGGTGATCGATCATGTAATTCTCGATCACATCTCTGTCACCTGGGGGATTGACGGGGCGCATGATTTTGCCGGTGGAAATTTTACCTTGCAGTGGTCCATGTACGGAGAGAGCCTGAATCGCAGCCTGCATCATGATGATCATCCCCACGCCATGCTGGCCTCATTCCGGCATTTAACCGACAATATTTCTCTGCATCACAATCTCTTTTTCAGCAGCCGGGACCGGCACCCAACCCTCGGCGGTGGCGAGCGTACCAAAGCTGCGTGTATCGTCGATTTTCGTAATAATGTGGTATTTAACCGGCGGGGTCCGACCAATTTCGGGAATTGCCGGATGAATGTCATCAATAATTATTACCGACCCGGCACCAGTTTTACCCGTGAATTCGAACAACCCTTCCAGATCAAAGCGGAACATGGCAAAACCCATGCACGGGGTTTTCTCTCTGGAAATTTTATTGAAAATAATGAGGCATTCACCCGGGACAATTTTGCGGCAGTCAACTACAAGAATTCTGTTAAACAATATGAAAGTATCACCCAGGAAATTTTCCAACTTTCCGGTGAGTTAGTGCCTGGAACGGATCAGCCCATTATGCAGAGTGCAGAGCAAGCCTACCAGATTGTCTTGCAGCACGCCGGCGCCTCCAGGGTAAGGGATGCCGTGGATAAACGTGTTGTTAAAGGAATTCGTGACCGTTCCAACCGGCTCATCGATTCCCAGAAAGAAGTTGGTGGTTGGCCGCGGCTAAAGAGTGCCACTGCTCCGGTTGATACGGATCGGGATGGTATGCCCGATGCCTGGGAATCATCACAGGGGTTGAATCCCGAAAACCCGGATGACCGTAATGACGACGCGGATGGAGATGGCTACACCAATCTGGAAGCGTACCTGAATGGTATTGTTCCGGTGCCTGATTTTATGTTGCGCCCTTAACTGTTTTCTTACCAGGGCTTTTTTGCTTAAAAATAAGGGTAATCTGGATTGATAAGTGTTTAACTAAGAGAGCATATATATATTCTTACGATTGGAAGGTAAACTAATAAATGAAACACCTGAATTTTCTTTTAAGCAAGAAATGGCTTATTACTGTTTCTACATTTTTCATCCTTTTTTCTTCTTATAATTGCAATCTTTATGGCGATGTCGGGAATGAAACGACCCATTCTTCCGCCCCATTTGGATTGTTGTGCGATTTGCTTTCAAATCCGGAACAAACTTACATCTCCAACCGCTTGCCAAAATTTGGGTGGATTGTTCCTACCGGGGAGCAAAAATCATATCAGGTTTTGGTCGCCTCTTCTCAGGCTTTAATAGAAGAGAATAGGGGTGATTTTTGGAATTCAAAAAAAGTTAACGCAAGCCAATCTATCAACATACCGTACGGTGGGAAACCACTACGCTCCAATTCATCCTATTGGTGGAAAGTGAGAATTTATGACGATACGGGAACTCCCACGCCATGGAGTATAACTCAAAAGTTTAACACCTCCGATTTCGATGGGATTAAGAATAGAAGTTGGCCGGGTGAACGTAAAAGATTTGCACAATTTGACAGTGCAGGTGCACCCTATTGGACGTTTGAAGATAGACACCCCATTCGATTTCACAGCAGGGCACCCAAACGCCGGGTTATCCGTGATCAGATTACGTTTTATGATTTTGGTAAATCTTCTTTTGCTTATCTGGATTTAGATATTTCCTGGAATGATACTCAGAGAGATTCAATGACGATTATAATAAATTTAGGTGAAAAAGCAGTCGGTGATAGCATTGATAATAAACCGGGTGGAGGAATTATTTTCGGACAATATTCTTTAACCATAAAGAGAGGTACACATCATTATATTTTAAAAATTCCAAGTTTTGTTGGCCATTATCCACATAGCCAAAACCTGCCCCTAAATATGCCTGAAGTCATTCCATTTCGGTATTGTGAAATTTACATGGGGAGAGAAGAATTTAGTGTAACCAGAATAGAACAGAAAGGGTTAACATACGACCATAATACAGAGGCATCTTACTTTACTTCCTCAAATGAAAATCTAAACGCTGTATATAGTTTGTGCAAGTATTCAACCTTTGCTAATACGTTTAATGGCGATTATGCCAATAGCCAAAGAGAACGAATGATGTATGAGGCGGATTGTTATATCCAGCAAATGTCTCATTATGCCTTAGATCGGGAATATAAAATACAACGATATAGCACAGAGAATCTTTTCTATCATGCCACCTGGCCTACTGAATGGATCATGCATAGCGTGTTGATGGCTTATGCCGATTATCTGCATACGGGCAACACAGACCTGATCGAAAAGAATTATTCTGTCTTAAAAGCTAAAACGCTGATGGCATTGACAACCGAAAATGGATTGATAAGTACGTTAACAGGTCTTCTAAGCAGGGAATTTTATAATTCAATTTATTTTAATGGTAGAAGTATTTATGATATTGTTGATTGGCCCCATGGAAAATTACAAAGAGCGCCTCAGGGTTTGGGAGATGGTGGAGAAACAGACAATTTTGAGTTTAAAATTTATAATTCGGTCGTAAATGCCTTTCATTACCGTTGTTTGATCCTGATGGCTGATATGGCTAAAGCAATTGGAAATATGGATGATGCCCGTTTTTTTAAGGCGCGGGCTAAGAAATTCAAAAAGATTTTCAATGATTATTTCATCACTAGTGATGGGTTATATATTGATGGAATTGGTACAGATCATTCATCCATGCACGCAAATTTGTTCCCTCTGGTTTTTGATTTAGTCCCTGAAAAAAACAGGGAAAAAGTTGTTGAATATATCAAATCAAAAGGAATGGCAACGGGGGTTTATGGGGCGAATTATTTGATGGAAGCATTATATAATGCCGGAGAGGCTGATCATGCTTTGGCGCTTTTAACTTCCGAAACCGATCGCAGTTGGATGCATATGATAGAAGTCGGTTCAACCATGACGACCGAAGCATGGGATGTAAAATACATGCCCCATTATTATGGATGGAGTCATGCCTGGAGTGCGTCACCCGCCCATATAATACCAAGGAAACTCATGGGCATAGAACCACTGGAAGCAGGTTTTGGAAAAATTTCGATTAAACCACAACCGGGCAATTTGGCCTTTGCCAGGGTTAAACTTCCAACAATTCGTGGTGATGTTTTAGTTGCATTCGACCAGGAAGAAGGAAAATATTTCAACCTGAATATTTCGATTCCCGGAAATACGGTTGCCCGGGTATCCCTTCCTGTAATTTCGGATACGTACACGGTGGTGATGGATGGAAAAGTCATGCATGCTGAACGTAGGGGGAAATATTGTGTGATTGAGAATGTGAATCAAGGTAAACACACATTTTCAATTAACGCTGCGCAATAAATTGGAAAAGTGCCAGTCATAGCCGCAATTAATTTTAGGTGTTCTGCTTACTTTTTCCGAAATCCAAATTCATTTTTTGGGTTCTGGGATGAATCGATCCCTGACACAGCGCACCGAAAAACCGTCCAGCTGGTTGGCATCGTCGAGGCCGATACCCGGGCTCAGATAACTCAACCAGCGGCCCCAGGCACCATCCGTGCTGATCTCCGTAGAGGACCAGAAAGAAGCATTATATCCAACACCATCAAATACGCCGTTGCTGGTGCGGACACCACCCGGCCGTGCGGTAAATTTACTGATATTATTTCCGTTTCCGTTCTCAACCCAACCGCTGCTGTCTTTCATTACCCCCCCGGCATAGGAATTGCCGCCCAGATAGTCAATCAGTGTCTGCCATTCCTGGTCAGTCGGTATATGCCAGCCGGTCGGGGCGAGTTTACGTCTGTCATTAACCGCATGCCAGTTATAGAGTAAACCGTAGATATCCGCATTCCCGGGACTGTTATCGTAGGTACAATAAGCGCCTGTAACATGACCAGCCCACACTTCACGGTCTGAAACCGCTGATATGGGATCGCCGTTGCGATAATGTGTCACCCTCAAATTTTCGGCCATCCACAACTGATTGCCAATTCTTTTGGTAGGATAGATGTTTCCGTCAATATCCGTAACATACTCAAGTTCAAAATCGTTATTGCTTGATGGGTCCACACTTTGTGGAGAAACACCACGATCACTACAAGAAAAGAGAAATATGGAGATGGCTGACAGGGATAAAACAAGTAAAAATTTATATAAAGATTTCCGCATATTATCCTTCAATCTTTAGGTAAGTAATACACATTTATTTTAGATGAAAAATATTAAATTTTATTTTCCTCTCACCAATCCTCTCCTAAAGGCGAGGGAGAAAAAGGAAACCCCGAGGCAGAGCCTCGACGAATTCTACAGATTAATATTTATAATGCTTTTACGGGCTAGAAAAATTCCCTTACTGATAGTTATAAATTAAGATACCATTTCGCCAATTCTTCGCCAATTAAATGTGGATTGTCTTCCTGCGGGTAATGAATCCCAGCACCAATATCGACTACTTTTAAATTCTTTAGATTTTGTATACACCATTCAACTAGTCTTCTACTTTTTTCTTGATCTAAAATGTGACTTAATCTATATTAAGTAAGTATAAATAATGTCCTCAATTTGAATATTCAGACACCTTTGTGAATAAATTATTTTTTACCTTTTTTGTTAACGAAATTTTGATTAACGAAAGATGTATCAGCCATACAATATACAAATTAATTAAATCCGGAATTTTCACAGAAACTTACCGCCATAATACTTTAAAAGAGATCTCTCATGCGTTCATTAATTGCACTAATCTCTATACTAAACTTAAATCGCCCAGGCTTCTAATATATCGTGGATCAAATGAACAAGCGGCTCGAACGGACTGCTTCATACCCGAACATCACAACTGATGGTCTCTTTGCAATAAAATATAATGGCTATGGTGATTATGCCTGGATGGATGGAGCATGGGCTGAAGGTCATGCTGAGGGATATGGTATTATTTTAGATGGAATAGGAAATGTATTCGTAAGGGGAGATATTGAAGGTTAAGTGAGATTTGGCTCATCAACATTAACACGTGTTGGTTGTATGGATATGTTTATTACCAAATGCAGGTCGTATCAACTAAAGTTATGAGTTGGAGGTAAAATTGTTTAAAACATTGACTTTTTCCATTTTATCTTTAAATCTTTGTTTACTGTTTGCACAAGATGAATTATCAACTGGCCCGATAAGTTCTGAGTTCCTCAACTATTTATCTAAGTTTGACAATAAAGAAATTATAAATTTTACCAGCGATGGGCATCCTTTAGGATATATTCCGCCACCTTCTGAACTTATTACTAAAATATCAATACCAATTGAATCAGCTGGGGAGTTAGCATCCAATTATGATTTACGTGACGAAGGTTATCTCACTAGTGTAAAGGATCAAGGAAATTGTGGTTCCTGCTGGGCTTTTGCCACTATGGGATCGGTGGAATCACGGTGGAAAATACTTGGACTTGGAAATAATGATTTATCAGAAAACAACTTAATTTATGGTCACGGATTTATACCGGGTGCTTGTGATGGTGGAAATGGCTATATGTCTACGGCATATTTATCCAGATATGACGGCCCTGTTTCCGAAAGTGATGATCCATATGAGGCTTCTTCCGGTGATAATGGTACTCACCATCCAGGACTACCAAAACAGGGGTACATACCTCAAGCAAAGTTTCTGCCGAATGATGCTAATGTTATAAAGCAGTTTATAAACGATTATGGTGCTTTACATACAAACATGTGCTGGGATGATGCATCTTACAATAGCAGTGACTATACCTATTACTATAGTGGTTCTGCTAGTACGAATCATGCTGTCTTATTAGTCGGGTGGGATGACAATAAAGTAACTGCTGGCGGCACGGGCGCCTGGATTATTCGCAATAGCTGGGGTACTGCCTGGGGAGAAGATGGATTCTTTTATATTTCCTACAATGATACAAAAGTCAATTCAACAACCTGTTATTGGCCTGAAAAGTCTATATTTGGATGGTGATGAGGTCTTTCAATACTATGATAAATTAGGATTTATTTCAAGTGCCGGATATGGAACTACTACATGTTATGCGCTTGTAAAATTCATTACTACACAGAGTCATGATCTCATGAAAATTGGTACCTGGGCTGTCTCTGCAAGTTCCCAAATTCAAATAGATATTTATGATAATTTCGATGGAAGTACTCTATCCGGTTTACTCGCTTCAATTCCGCAGCAGAATTGTGATTATGCAGGATATTATACATTTGATATGCCATCTCATGGTTCTGCCACCTCAGGAGATGACATTTATGTAAAAGTGAGATATTATATGCCGGGAACCACCTGGCCTGTGCCTATTGAAACTTCTCAGCCTGGCTATTCTGAGCCACAAATCGAAAGTGGAAAATGTTGGATCAGTTCATCCGGATCTAGCTGGCTGGCGATTGGTAATGATACAGTTTATCCCTGGGATATATGCTTAAAAACGTTAGGTGCTACAGATGGTTCTCTCCCCGTTTTTCTTTCCTGTTTTTCAGTGCGGCAAGAGGAAAATTATATTTTAATAAGTTGGGCGACTGAAAGTGAGATGAATAATCTGGGATTTATCATTCAAAGAAGAATTAGAAAAATCGGACGAAGAATGTTAATTGATGAAGGCTGGACGAATATAGCCACTCATATTGATAATCAAGAATTAAGGGGGCAGGGTAATAAATCCACCAGGACCGAATATCATTATCAAGATAATTCAGTCGCTCCCGGGGAAACTTATCAATATCGGCTGGCAGACGTAGCTTATAATGGCATAGCGCAATATCATAGTGTTGAAGAAATAAAGGTTAAATCGTCCGCAGAATTAGTTCTACCTGATCAATTTATTCTTAAATCCCCTTATCCTAACCCATTCAATCCCAAAACAGTCATCAGTTGGCAATTACCATCAAGCAGGGAGGTGAAACTGAATGTTTATAATTTGTTGGGTGAAAAGGTTTCTACCCTGGTCTCGGAAAAACTACCAGCAGGTTATCATGAAGTTGAGTTTAATGGGCAGAATCTATCTTCAGGCGTATACCTGTATCGCATTGAGGCAGGGGAGTGGCAGGATGTGAAAAAAATGATACTTATTCGGTAATACAGTGATTATTGTACCTTACAAAGAACTTGAACTTGAGGATCTGGAAAATCTTGATCATTGGTTGCACCGTAGGTTATTGAATTTCAATTCAGACTAAATCCATGCACATTTTCAACCCGCCGGTGGGCGGATTTTCAGCCAAATGGCGTGCGGATTTCACTCACCCCTAACCGGGGTTCGTTCAACCAATGACCCCCTGGCACTGCCTGCGGCAGTGTAAATACTAAATCCTAAACCCTAATTTCTAAATAAATCTGAAATATGAAAGTTATAAATAAAAAAACCAGCCTTGGTTCAAGACAGGTTTTAGAATTTGGATAATTCGAATTTGTTTAGGATTTAGATATTAGCGCTTCGAATTTTCTGAAGACCATTGGCCTGAAGATTGGTGGGCGATACTAGATTCTGTCCTTTGAATCCTGTGATTGAAAATTTTTGTATATGAATCATTCAAATATTTTGATGAGTTTAGTTAGCGCTTTCTCATGGCTTTTCTTGTCCATTTTTTCCAAATTAAGCAATTTCCACTTCACAGCTGGTAAATCTTTTATGTGTTCAACGTCAATCAAATCCCACTGTGGTTTCTTTGATTTCACAGAAATAATAAATTGTTTTTCGTTTTTGGTTAGATCCGATAACAACTGAGTGACTAATTTTTTCCTGGCATGATTCAGTTCATCTAATGCGATTGGGATAAAAGTCATACCCCGGAACTCTGCTGTAAATTGGTGTGAAATGTCTTGAAAAGTCGGATTTAATAATTCATTCATCGGACGATTATGACTTATCAGATATATGATAAACGCAGTGCGTATTTTATATGTAATTCCTTCATTATCCAATAATAGTTTTATATCAAACAAATCTCTTGGGTGCTGGCGATCTAAAGAGGCACATATTTTACCACCATACAGGTCTTCAAGAGCAAGTGTCTGGATTTTTACCGATTTTTCAAAATATTTGCCGGCAGCTGAACCTAATATCATTCTTGCAGGGGGATAAACACTACTCCGAATTATTAGATTCGGTTCAATCTTTATCGTTACGCCAGATTGTTCTATCACCAGGCGTTCAATATTTTGAGTCGTTTTATTTATTTTCGGTGCAATACTAATAGACGAAATCGTATCTGCAATTTCTTCAGATAACGCATCTAATATTGTATTAATAGAATTTAGGGTAGTCTGCCTGTCCTCAATTGGCAGATAAGTTAAGTCAATATCGACAGAGAGTCTTGGGAGGTCCCTGATGAAATAGTTAATGGCTGTGCCGCCCTTTAATGCAAAAGAATCAAATTTTGCAATAAGCGGAAGAATATCCAGAACTAAATTCGCCTGCCGGTAAAAAATAGAATCTTTCAATTTTCAGATGTCCTTGGAACTGTTATATTGTATTTTTTATCCAAATATCCATTTTTTATAACCATACGCTTTCCTGATCCAAGATCGATCCTATCAAGATTCAGATCACTAAACCAAAAGTGGTTTTCTTTTTCAGACATATACATGAAAAGTCTTTTAACTTTTATTGATCTGCAATTCTCTAATAGATTTTGTAATAAATCGGGCCGCAACGTGGTTAATGATTTTGCTATTTGCAATGCTTCATCAAATCCTTGTTGTTCCGGTATTAGATGTAGCATCTCTAGAACAGCCCTCTCCGTTGTGGATATAGTTATATCGATATCTTTGTATTTTGACGTTGTAAAAGAAGAAGGCAAATTATCAGGAAATAAGTTTGTCGTTGTATAGTAGTAATCAACCGGCCAATTATATTTTTTAAACCACACTGGTAAGTATTCTCCTGGTTGACCAAACATGAATACTTTTCGAATACCGGGACCAAGATAGTGAGCATACCCCTTCATCTCCAGGGCGGTTCTTGCTCCTATATGTATCTTTTGTTTCAGTTGACTTTGAACGGCATATAAACCACCCGCTAATTCAAGATTATCTCCGGCTAAACGGTAAGCGCCACGCCCCACATTTTCTATCCAATCGCTTCTACGATAGCGTTTTATTAATTCGCGGTTTATCCCGTATTGCTTCAGATAGTCCAAAGTCATTACCGTGCCTTTGGGCCATTCTTTTATCAATTGGTTTATTTTTGTCATAATTAAGGTACCATTAGTACCCTAATAATAACAAAATTAAACTATAATGTAAATATTTAAATCAACATAAGTTTAAATATATTAAAAATAGGGTACTAAAAGTACCCTTAAGGCGAAGTATTTAAACTAATATATTTATTGGAAAGTCGTCGCCCAAATCCTCATTTAATTTAATAATATCCCAAAATTTAGGCGTCAAAACTGTTCAGAATTTTTACTCTGTGCCTCTGTGATTAATTTATTTGTACCCATTTTTTGGTTTTTATCCGTTGCGAACCTTTGGGAAGCTTACAATCCAATTGAATGTATTTTTGCATTTATGCGTGAAAATTGCGAGTTTATGATGAGATTTACGAGTAAACCTAATATCTTACAATCCAATTGATTTTTTCTGAAATTGATTACTATTAAAATACTCTCATGATGAAATACATGCTCTTAATGCTCTTCTTATTTTCCTGTGTAATTGTAGCGCAGGCGCAGACCAAAAGCCCGCTTGAAAACGTAGTGATAACATCCAAAAATAGTAAAACCCAGGTACGCACAATTGAAAATGGGGAATTACATGTAAATGTATCCCCAAAGGATGTCCTTAAATTTAAAGCCATTGGATTGGTCCGCTATAGTGACTTTGGTGCCATGGGCAACGGCAAAACCGATGATATAGACGCTATCGCTGCGGCTCATGCATTCGCCAATCAGCACGGCCTTTTGGTGAAAGCCGACGAGGAGGCCACATACTACATTGGAGGAAAGGAGCGCACAGCGGTAATCCGGACCGACACCGATTTTGGCACGGCGGCCTTCATCATTGACGATACCGAAGTTCAGAACCGTAATGCATCTATTTTTATGGTCAGTTCCAAACTACAGCCGTTCAATCCAGAGGGGATCGCTTCCCTAAAAAGGAATCAGGAGAAAATCAACGTCTCTTTGCCGGCAACCTGTCTGATCACTGTCACTAATTCCCACGTAAAGCGCTATATCCGATTTGGGCTGAACCAAAACAATGGATCTCCGCAAACAGATATCTTTATCGTTGATAAAAACGGCAATGTGGATATGGATGCTCCGATCATCTGGGACTTCGACCAGATTACGGAAATTACCGCCCTTCCCATTGACGAGACGACGCTGAACATCACCGGTGGACGTTTCACCACAATCGCCAACAGGGCAGAATCGAAGTACACCTATTATAGCCGAAACATCGCGATCAGACGTTCCAATGTGCTTGTGGATGGGCTGGAACATCGTGTAGTTAGCGAAGGAGACCATGGTGCGCCCTATGGCGGCTTCATCAATATCCGTGACTGCGCTTACGTAACTGTTCAGAACACCATCCTGACCGGACACAAAACATATCGCACCATTGGCTCAGCTGGGAAGCCCGTCTCTATGGGCAGTTACGACATTTCGGTCAGCCGTGCACTCAATGTATCATTCGTGAACTGCAGTCAGACAAATGATATCAATGACAGCAACTACTGGGGAATCCTGGGTTCCAACTACTGCAAAAATCTTCTTTATGACACATGCACCCTTTCCCGGTTTGACGCCCACATGGGGGTTGCCAATGCCACCATCCGCAACTCAACCCTGGGACACATGGGAATTAATGCCATAGGCAGCGGGATCTTAACTGTAGAGAATTGCACCATCCGCGGAAGGAGCCTCATCAACCTGCGCTCAGACTACGGCAGTACATGGCAGGGAGAATTCGTTATTCGCAACTGCATTTTCGTGCCCGCTGGCGGCAGACCAACCAGCGCAAGCCTGATAAGCGGTTCTTATTCCGGGCAGCATGATTTCGGCTACACCTGTTACATGCCGGAACGGATCACCATCGAAGCCCTTCATATCGATGACGCCAATCATCCGGAGGATTACCAGGGTCCTGCCATTTTTGCAAATTTCAATCCGCAAATGACCGACGATTCCTACCAGGAGAAGTTTCCCTATGTCAGAACCAGGGAAGTCATTCTCAGGAATGTGACGACCACCAGCGGCAAGGACTTGAGACTCAGCGACAACCCGTTCATGTTCAAGGATGTGAAGGTAGCCACCGATTAACATGCTCTGCATAGGAGCCGCTTTTACCGGGAAATTGACCTGACCTGCTGGCATTGTAGCCCGCATCAAGCTTTTTCTTCGGTTGGTAGGAAATTACTTCTAAATGCCACTTGTCATATTGGAAGGTTGTAATGCCTGCAATTGGCAAATTCAACCCGAAATAAATCAAAAGGAAAAGAAAGTGCGCCCAAACCAAATCTCTACTAAGAGCCGACAAAAACAAAATTCCACCCGGCGGGAATTTATGAAAACCGGTACCCTTGCCGCGACCGGCATTCTTTTCGCCGGAACGACTGGTTTTGCTGCTCCTGATGAACCGATTGAGCTGAATATTCTGGATTTTGATGCCGTCGGCGACGGAAAAACGCTGAACACCGTGGCGATTCAGCAGGCGATTGATGCTTGCGGGGAAAAAAATGGCGGGCGGGTGATCGTGCCGCCCGGAACTTACCTGACCGGCTCGCTTGTACTAAAAAGTAACGTCACCCTGTATCTGCAAAAAGGTGCGATTTTGCTGGCAAGTCCGTATTTTAAAGATTTTCCGCTGCGCCCGTTTGAACAGGAAATTCGCTACCAGAAGTACCTGAAACGCACGCTGATTTATGCCCGGCGGGAAAAAAATATTTCGGTTTCCGGCGAAGGCATTCTCGACGGCAATGCGCTGCTGGACGGGACCGGCGAATTTCAGGAAAAAAAGGCTGAAAATCCGACATTAATCTGGTTTGAGGCGTGCGAAAATATTACGGTAAAAGACGTCACTTTTCGGCATTCGGTGTGGTGGACGCAGGCATACACCCGCTGCCGCCAGGTTCATGTGGATCATATTACGGTTACGGAAAATTATTTTCATAATGCCGACGGGATCGATTTGCTGGATTGCGAGGATTTTTTGGTGGAAAATTGTGATATCAACGCCGATGACGACGGGATTTGTCTGAAAGGCTACACCGCAGCCGGTTGCCGGAACGGGGTGATTCGCAAAAACCGGGTGCGGACGCTTTGTAACGGAATTAAAATGGGCACGGATTCTTCCGGTGGATTTCGTGAGATTTTGATTGAGGACAACGAAGTCTGGCAAACCGGTATTTCCGGGGTTGCGCTGCAGATTGTGGACGGCGGGATCATGGAAAATATTACCGTGCGGAATATCCGAATGAACGGCGTTGGCACGCCGGTCACCCTGCGGCTGGGTGACCGAAATCGTCCGATTTACGGCGCGCTGACCGTTCGGCCGGGAATTTTGCGGAATGTTAAAATTCATGATATTCAGGCCACGGTCAATCGCGCTGAAAAATTTAATGATGAAGAGCGCAAGCGGCATAATTATCCGGCGTTTGCTTCGTCGATTTGTGGAATTCCCGGCAATTTAATTGAAAATGTGACGCTTGAAAATATGTCGATTACGATTCAGGGTGGATTTCCACCGGCAACAGCCGATGCCGCTTTGCGGGAAATTCCGGAAGCGGGGAATAAATATCCGGAAAACCGGATGTTTGGAATGCTGCCGGCATTCGGTTTTTACATTCGTCACGCGCGGAATATTCAAATGAACCACATTTCAGTGGCAATTGAACAGCCGGATGGCCGCCCGGCGTTTATGCTGGATGATGTGCAGGATTCGGTTTTTGATGACATTTCGGTGAAAAGTATTACCCGAACCCCGGGCTTTTCGGTGCACCAGAATTGTAGCGGGATTGTGTTAAACCGGTAGCATCTGTAAATAATTATATCTACATTAAGTCCCGAAAGACAAGATTTTAATTGACGAATATTTAGATCGGGATATGTGGCGTGTTACACTCTGCTGTCAAAGATCACCATAACACGAACCCACTCATAGTTTACTAATTTACTATTAATTCAGGAGGGATCATGAGATACTTACTGGTTATTTTTACATTGATTTGTATTGTTAGTATCAGCTCTTTGTCTGCCCAGGGATTATATATTGGGGCTGGGATAGGAAACAGTTTTTTTGGCGCTGAAGCTGAGATTGAAGAGCAGGTCAAGGACATATCCGAAAATTCAACCGGATATAAGTTCTTCGCTGGATTTAATACCCCAACTATTTTTGGCATTGAGGGTGGCTATCGGAATTTTGGTACCGTAGATACGAATATCGGAGACCTGCAGTTCGAATCGCAAACAACCGGTTGGGATGTGTATGGTATGGCCCATTTTGAAGTCCTAAAGATACTGGATTTATTCGCCAAAGCCGGTGTACTATTCTGGAGCAGTGAAAGCAAGCTCGTTGGAACGATTATTGGAGATGAAAGCGGCACCGCGTTTTCCTGGGGTCTGGGCGCAGGTGTATCTCTGGGCCCAATTGGCGTCAGGCTGGAATATGAAAACTTTCAGGTTGAAAATTTAGAAGCACTCTCAGCCGTGATGCTCAGTGCCACATTTGGATTCTAACCAGGAGTACTTATTCTTTTTATCTCTTGCTTGGTGAGAGAAAGTATTCTCACGCCAAGGCGCGAAAACGCGAAGAAATTATTACACTTCTTTATGTTCCCTCCTGATTCTTTATGCATTGCCCGAACCATCCGTTCCTCTTTTCAGAAAGTGAGAAACGGATTGGGCAAATTATTTTGGTGAATACCGGCTTGTTCAAACCAGAATCAAGGTGTTTAGTGCAGTTATTTTTTGAGAGGTAGGGAAGAGTTGTACATATTCATTCTAAATCCTAAGCACTAAACTCTAAATAATCTGTCAAGTCCTGAATAAGTTGACATTTTAATTCCTTTCTGTCAACTTATTCAGGACGAGTCAAAACCCAAAATCCAATGTCACAAATAAAAAAAGAGACTCGATGTTTGGACTGATTTTAGATTTGGATATTCGAAATTGTTTAGGATTTTCCCGAAGGGATGCCTTTGGCAAGATATTAGTGCTTCGAATTTACTGAAGGCCATTGGCCTGAAAATTGGTGGGCCCGCTAAGGGATCGAAGATGTGCCTACTGGCGTATGGATTTTAACCTTGTATCTAAAGATCTTCAGTAGTTTCTATAATCCAGGTTGTTAGTCTCTGTTGGAATTCCTTATCTATGGAGAGTTTATTAATTCGGGCCAAAAGAAGATTTACATCAATCATATCTTCACTAAGAAGAACGCGGAAGAATTCCTTATCTTTATCTCTAAAAGCAACGAGTTTACTTGCGGCTAAATCATGTACCTCGATACACAATCCAATGTTTCCTTCTGTTGAGACTTCATCTTTAACCTCAATTACCCTTTTCTCCCAATCCTTTGGAAGTTTTACAGTCTCTAAAGATATTCCATGTACATAAAAACCGTGGGTTTCGTGGAACAAAGAAAGTTCTCCAAGAGAACCATCAATCTCAATCGATTTGTCTGGATTATTTTTCGGCTGTACATCAACTTCAATTGATGTACGCAAACTCTCTGGGGCATCAGGGAATTCTCCAAGTATTGCCTGAGAGCCCAAAATCCAAATTTCTGTATCATCAGAAACGTCACAAGCCGCTCTAATTGCATGTTCAAGTTGTTCGCGTGTCAACTTCTCCTCCAAGTTTATCTATGACTTTGGCTTTTTCACTATTCTCAAGGACAGCAAAAAAAGGACAACTTTGACGTAGGCGAGTTGCCCGCTGGCTTCGTGATACTAAAAAATTTATTAATCTCCGTTCTGAATATGTCTCTAAAATTTTTTGCCATTCCTCTATGGATTTAGTAGCCGATCCATGCTCTGCTTCCAACAATTTTTTAACATGGTTTTTCGCGCGCCGCACAAGAGATGTATTCTGCTCAACTAATACGGACAATGTGTGACAAATTTTTAATAGATAATCATCCACATCCTCGTGCTTTTTCATTCCAGTTAATAATTCAATAGTATTGTTATCTCTAAAGGGCGGAATCCCATATAAGTGTTTCGTTTCACCGGAAGTTGATAATAGGGACATCGGCCCTGGTGTATCCCGTCACCTCAATTGTAATATCGAATTCTTGCTCTACCATTCTAAGTTCATTCTGCAGTTCATTTACATAACTATTTAAGTGACGCGTTTGATGTAGTACTCCCAAAACAAGTGGATCTTCGAATTGATCTGGGAATATTTCAATCCATACTGATCGCGGAGTAAACTTAGGAACCTCTATTTTTTTCTTTATATTTTCGATTAACAATCTATAACGATTTGCTTCGGTTTGAAATAGATCAAGTAAGGCTTCAACCAGCTTATCATTCCGGCGGAGTGCATATTGTCTTTTTCGTCCCCCGCCAATTTGTATAATATAACCAGAGCGAACAAGGCGCTTTAATGCCTTAAAGGCTCCTTGAGGTGTTATGCCCGCTCTCTCTGCAGCATCTGAAGCTGTTAGAGATCCCTCTACATCATTTGCCATAATTCTAAGTAGTCTTACATGTGCTTCAGTACCTAAAAGTTCATTCAGAGGATGAATTAAATGATTTTGTTCGTAACTAATTGGCCTCACTGAATATACTCCTATTAATTTGGATTGCGTCTTAAAAGACAATCTATATTTCTGTGAACTATAGTTTCAATAATTAAACTATAGTTTCAATAAAATTAATAAAAATTTATTGAAATGCAAGTGATAACATTATTATATAAAAATTTTTTCTGAATCCGGCATCCATCTATAAATTGCCTCAGTTCACTACTGTTAACAATAATCTACATTAACTTTGGCTCGTTCATTTTCTCCCCATATATTTACAAGTGCGGAAAAATCGAACGGATGATTCTTTTGGTGATGTCTTTGTGGGAGGTGTGAAGAAGATATATAAAACTATGGTGAAAATTCTAAAAAACAATATGATTGGACTACTTAAAGATCTTAATTAGTTTAGTTAATGCGTCTTCATGGCTTTTCTTGTCCATTTTTTCCAAATTTGCATCGAAATTGCCGCTCATAGTCCTGTACGCTTGCGCAGGTGTTCCCATGCCTGCTGAAGCATCTTTGGATCATCATTTCCAAAGAGCAGAAAGAACGGCCGCTGGCTCCAGTCAAAAGGCTCCGGTGCCTGACCACAAAGGTACAACAAAAAAGCTGCGGCATTGACGCGAATTACACTGTCAGCTTCCCGCGTAGAATCGAGCAGCGCCTTTTTAACCCGCATGGTCGGCATGTATGCAGCTATTTGAAAGTTGCCACGCTTTACAGCCTGGACGACCTGATCTTCCAATTCAGCGATATCCTTTTTTGTCCTATCTTTGGAATTATGGGTCGTGAGGATAATTTTGAGGGCATAATCCCGTACCTTGGTTTTGTGGTGAAACCGCGCTTTATCCACTGCCTTGCGCGCTGAATCGGTTCCCAAAGCTGCTAACGCATTCACATCACGCCAGTCCCCCGCTTCTTTCAGATTCTCGATCAGTAACTCCTCAATAGAAGCCCGTTCCTCCGGTCCAAGTCGCTCAAGCGCTTCCAAATCGTAGCTTGTCCCATCGTGCCATCGGTCGAAATTCATTATCATACTGTCAAGAAATAGTTGGTATGCTTTGCCGGGCATTTCTTCCCTTACTCCCTGATTAAGATTTGGTATTTGTATCCAACAATTTCTTTACAAAGGCGGCCAGATTACCCAAGCCCTTTACATTTCAACAAATGCTGGTGCCAGGCCAGTAACTCATCGTGAAGAGACCCACCCGCATTCTGGATTTTCTCCGCACCCATAAAATATACTTTCAGGTTTTGCTCCCAGGTACCGGCATTCGCATCATATTGAAGACTGTCCCACTTTTTTAACTGTCGTTCAAGCATTCTCCCCCAGGCCGGAGCGAGTTTCTGCGGCGGATTATCATACAATTTTGCCACATAGGAGATGGCCTGATCATTATCCGTATTAAGTAACTCGATCAGTTCTTCATCCAGCTGGGGATAATTTCTTAATCGTTCATGGGCCAGTTGCTGAACCTCATCATTTCGCGCCCATATAAACTGAAGCAAGGCATAGAGCGACGGTGAGTCATTAAGTTTTGCGTACTCAGCCTTTTCCCATTGCTCGCGCTCATCCAACTGCTCCTTTTCCTTTTGCACCTGTAAGGCAGACTGTTCCATTTCTTTTTGCATGTAAAGATAAATACCCTTGCCTGCTAACCCCCAGCCAGTTACTGCCACCCCGCCTACAAATATGGTTGCCAGCAAAAGAATGGGCCCAGGATTTGGAAAATCAGTTTGATGGATTATTACAGCACACGCTACGAGGATCAGGGAAGGAATGGTGATCACCAATCCTTGAATAATCCAATTATAATTGTGACGATCAATGGTCCCCAAGATGGCCATGCAAAACGTGATTAAAACACCGACTGCGATGAAAAACTGTACCAGGCTGCCACCGGGTATAACGTCCAACAATCCCTTCCCAACCATAACAAAGACCAGGATGGCTGTTAGCAGACAGGGAATAAGAAATCCTGGCCAGATGCCCATGGCCCCCTCCGGTCCTGTTGGCTGTTGGGTCATAACTGTCATCGCGATCGTGCTTAATAATGCAAGAACCAGAAGAATATCAAGTGTATTCAATTTCAAGTCTCCTTAAGTATTTACTCTTGCCTACACGGTGATTCAGATATGTTAATCAAGAGAATTCCTCGGGGCTTGCCCCGGGGTTTCCTATTTTTCCCTCTCCTTGAGGAGAGGGTCGGGGAGAGGTGAATAAAAACAGGAATTTTATCAAATCTCTTTTCGACTGTTAATATGACAACTACAGAACTTGTATTAACCCGGCCACTCAACTGACACAACTTCTTTATCCCGCGCTGATCCGTCTGCTTTTCTGGTAATCAGATGTATTTCGATTGCGGCAGGCTTTCCATTTTCATCAATCAAAACCCGATTTTCAACCAGCCTTGGATCATTCCCTTTAGGCAGGAGATTAAAACCCCATACAATATACGGTTCTTCATGTCCGGCGGCTTTTCTGAATGCATTTTTTAAAGAAGGACTATCAGGATCAAACACGGTACCGGCGGTAACAGAACCTTTGATCCTTATTACCCATTTACCAGAATCTGCTTTTGTTTCTTTGTAAACAACAAATGCGTACGTCTTATCAACAACAGCATCAAAAGATTCAATATAAGCCAGTTGTTCAAATTCTGTGTGCGGGGAAGATTTGGGAGCTTTAACAACCCAGTCATTTTCATTCATTTTTATCTCTCCTTTTTTAGTCTTTTCGTTTATTAGCAATACGAATTATACTGTGGTGGGATATAAAACTTATAGACCTGCAATACTATAATCAATTATATTCGCTTCGCGATGCTGTTAAGTTTGATGATAGTATAAGCTGACTCAATCGTGCAAATACAAATTGGCATTGTATTTGTAGATTTTTAGATCGCACACATTTGTAACTTTATATTAATATATGAGTTGTAGAAATAAATTCATAGTCTTCAAATCCGTATTCGCAAATTCACGGCGGTGGGTAGTGAGGTCAGCTTGATTGAAGTTAGCCATCTACTCTAAGGGTATCTCTTCTGTTGCGATTAGCATGCGCGTTTTGTCATAAGAATAGATTCCTATGGTAATAAGTTCGTTATTTGTATCAACCTTTTCAATGCTTGTAAGATAGCCTGTTTTCAATCTAGAAAAATATTTCGCCGATGTATCAGGCAAAACGCATTCAAAAACACGTGCCTTAAGATCCAGTTTGAAGAATCCTCCGTTGCCATAGATTCCTGAAGTTGCCACATACAGATATTGTAGTGATGGAGACCAAAGAAAATTAACAACATCTGTCGCCCATAAGTTATCTTGCCAAAAACGATCGTTGGTGTCCCACTTATCCCAAATCTGTTCACCAGTTAGTTTTATTTTACCTGGACCGGCACCGGGCTGCGTGAGAATAACGCCTATGTTTGAGCCTAATGCGTCATCACAAAACAGGAAGACAGAAAAGGGACCACCATTTGGTTGGGAAAGCAAGCCATGCTGACAGTTCTCGAATTGAGCCTGGATTAGATAAGAAGAGGATTCCTGAGTTTTAAGATTTCTTTCACTTGCCAGGGTATTCCGCTCCCAGCGGTCTTCAATGGCTTTATCTGTTAAGGGAATGTTAGTAACGATTAATAAAATATCTTCCTGGGCCTTATCAAAAAAGCCTGGTTGAGCCATCGCATAAGCATGTTGAATTTGAACCTTGTTGCCGGCTACAATAAGTTGCCCCTCTGCATTGGAGGTATTAGAATTTTGTGCAGCCATTCCCATAGATATAATTATAGCAAACAAGCTAAGCCACCCGAAAAAAATATTTAGATTTTTCATGGATAATCCTTCCTATTTTAAATGAAGATTTATAATGATTAGAATCTGGTGACAGCATGATGATCCTTTATAAAAATAAGAAGTTTGTTTAATAAATAATAGTTGAACGGTCGATCCAATATAATAAACCTTAAATCTATAGTGTAGCAATATAAATAATTTACAACGCTTCTGGCGTTTGGACTGGTTTAAGGTTTTAGAGTTTAGTGCTTTCCGCTAAAAGCGGATTTGTGAGTCCGGAGGGCGGACTTCCGCTCGTCCAGAGCGATTAAAAAGGCATCTGTATCAATAGTGCTGAGGTAGGGGGCACTAGTACCTATTATGAAGAGATGTCACTTTATTAGGATCATTTTCCGTACTTGAGAATATTTGCCCCCTTCAATACGATAAAGGTAGATTCCAGAAGTGAGATTACTTCCATCAAACTGATAAGTATGATTGCCTGCTTGGAGCTTATCATTTACCAATGTAGCCACCTCTTCCCCAAGGATATTGTATATCTTAAGAGTAACGAATTCGGATTTTGGTAAAGTGAAATCGATTGTGGTTGAGGGGTTAAAGGGGTTGGGATAGTTTTGATTCAAAACAAATGTTAATGGTATCTGAGATATTTCATCAACACTTGCCCCCACAGGATCTTCCCAATTTAAAACGTTTGCCCAAATATCATTTCCTGTTCCACCCGCACGATTATCTTCCCATGTACTGTAGATTCGATTTTTCCACAATTCGACTTTTGGGTATTTTTGCGACCCATCACTAATATTGGTCACCCGAAAATTACTACCTAATGCTGTTCCATCGCTTTTGTATCGCTGAGCATATATATCATCATCATCATTGCGTTCATCAATCCACACAATGATAAAATTCCCGCTTTCATCTGCTGAAATGGAAGAAAAGTGTTGCCAAGTACTACCTTGATCATCGTTGATTTGGAAATTGCTCCCCAGTGGGGTGCCATCGCTTGCGTATCGCTGAGCATAAATGTCATAGTTATTATTGCGGTAATCTTCCCATGTAATGATAAAGATCCCACTGCCATCTGCTGAGATGGAAGGGTTATATTGCCCTTCACTGTTCATATCATCATTGACTTGGAAATTACTCCCCAGTGGGATTCCATTACTTGAATACCTCTGAGCATAAATGTCAGCATTGCCATTGCGATAATCACGCCATGTGATGATAAAGTTTCCGCTGCCATCTGCTGAGATGGAAGGGTAATATTGCCCATTACTCCCCTGATCATCATTAACTTGAAAATTACTCCCTAATGCTGTACCATCGCTTAAATACCTCTGAGCGTAAATGTCAGAATTGCCATTACGATGATCACGCCATGTGATGATAAAGTTTCCGCTGCCATCTGTAGAAATGGAAGGATATTTTTGACCTTCATTCCCCTGATCATCATTGACCTGGAAATTACTCCCCAGTGGGGTTCCATCACTTGAATACCTCTGAGCATAAATGTCATAGTTATTATTGCGGTAATCTTCCCATGTAATTATAAAGATCCCGCTGCTATCTGCTGAAATGGAAGAAAAGTATTGCCGATCTGGCCAGTAACTCCCTTGATCATCGTTGACTTTAAAATTACTTCCCATTGCGGTTCCATCTTTGGAATATCTCTGTCCGTATATATCACCATCAACATTGCGTTCATCACGCCAGGTGATGATAAAGTTGCCGCTGCCATCTGCAGAAATGGAAGGACAATTTTGACCTTCGCTCCCCTGATCATCGTTGACTTGGAAATTACTCCCCAGTGGGGTTACATTACTTGAATACCTCTGTGCATAAATGTCAGAATTGCCATTATGATCATAACGCCATGTGATGATAAAGTTTCCGCTGACATCTGCGGAAATGGAAGGTCCAAATTTACTTTCACTCCCCTGATCATCGTTGACTTTAAAATTACTTCCCAGTGCTATGCCATCGCTTGAATACCTCTGAGCGTAAATGTCATTATGGTAATTCCGTCCATCACGCCATGTGATGATAAAGTTTCCGCTGACATCTGCAGAAATGGAAGGTTCCCATTGCAGGTAAATCCTCTGATCCTCGTTGACTTTAAAATTATTTCCCAGTGCTATACCATCGCTTGAATACCTCTGAGCGTAAATGTCAATATCGTAATTGTCATTATAGATATTCCGTTCATCCTCCCAGGCAATGATAAAGTTTCCGCTGACATCTGCAAAAAGGGAAGGTCTACGTTGCTGTTCGGTCCCCTGATCATCGTTGACTTGGAAATTACTCCCTAATGTTGTGCCATCGCTTGCATATCGTTGAGCGTAAATGTCATCATTAGCATTGCGTCCATCACGCCATGTGATGATAAAGTTTCCGCTGACATCTGCAGAAATGGAAGGTTCATAATCACCGTAACTACCCGTATCATCGTTGACTTTAAAATTACTCCCCAGGGGGGTTCCATCACTTGAATACCTCTGTGCATAAATGTCATTATTGCCACTCCGTGTATCCCACCAGGCAATGATAAAGTTTCCGCTGACATCTGAAGAAATGGAAGGTTCATATTGCCCTTCACTCCCCTGATCATCGTTGACTTGGAAATTACTCCCTAATGTTGTGCCATCACTTGCGTATCGCTGAGCGTAAATGTCCCAATTAACCTTGTCGCGTCCATCACGCAAAATGTCCCAATTACAATCGCGTCCATCACGCCATGTGATGATAAAGTTCCCGCTGACATCTGAAGAAATGGAAGGTTCATATCGCCCTTTAAGCCCCTGATCATCATTGACTTGGAAATTATTCCCCAATGCCGTTCCATCACTTGCGTATCGCTGAGCGTAAATGTCATTATGGCCATTCCGTCCATCCTGCCAGGCAATGATAAAGTTTCCGCTGCTATCTGCTGAAATGGAAGCGTTACCTTGATTAGCACCAGAGAGTACCCCATTTTCATTAACCTGAAAATCAGCAATAATAGGATTTAGAATTTTTACTGGATCCGAGGAAAGAGAGGTGATAAAAATCATTATTAGAATAACTTTTACTAAAGTTTTCATGAGTATATCTCCTCTGAACAAAATAATTTTACGATTCTATTTTGATTGAGAAATTCTCTCTAATTAAAAGTGCTGTCTAAAAAAAGGATGGTCTGCCTGTCGTTTTTAATATGAATTCATTAAGATATTTAGTCTGAGTGGTTTGAGTCTATTTCAGTGTATTAATATACCTTCTCAGCGAGGGAATGCAATAATAATCTGAATAATTAGAATTCTGGAATTTGTAATTTGAAGGAGAATATTGAGCTGGGTGTGGTTGGATGTGTTGAATATTTGATGATGTTCAGATTGCTATCCCCATCTTCCCCTAGAGAAGAGGGTAGGTGGGACTCAACGATACTGGATTCGAATATGGAATAGAGGAGTATAAATGAAACAACGACAGCAAATAATCAGTCCTCTGGATATCGTCGTCTTACTTAAGATTATTACCTATAAAGGTGAACCCTGGTATCAGGTGCTGTTAGCCAATCAATTGTTTATTAGCCAGTCGGAGGTAAGTAAATCATTAGTCCGGTCAAAATTTGCTAGGTTACTGGATGAGAAAGGTAAACAGGTTTTCAAAATGGCGCTGATGGACTTTTTACAATATGGTATCCAGTATGTCTTTCCACAACAACCTGGGGCAATGGTGAGAGGGATACCCACCGCCCACTCGGGGCGAAACCCCTTTGTAAAATAATTCAGAGTGATGAAAATTATGTCTGGCCATCAGGCCGTGGAACCATGCGTGGGTATTGTGTTATCCCTCTGTACAAATCGGTTGTAAATGCTGTTCACATAGATTCACAATTGCATGAAATATTGGCATTAGTAGATGCAATCCGTATTGGAAGAGCAAGAGAAATTTGAATTAGGAGAATGTTGCTGATGAAAATTAAGATAGGTGTATCATGATAAAAAGTGACTTTATTGATTGCTTCTTTTCTTTTATAATATTATATAAAAATTATACTAAAAATCAGAGTTTGTCACGGAACACCGTTATTTATAACAATGGGAGCAAACAATGCGAAAACAGGTTTCAAGTGTTCTTTTAACCATTATGGCAGTTGCTTTTTTTATCTGCGTCGATTTGGCTACAGCCGCTGATTTAACACCGGTAAAAAGTGCGGAATATGTCCTTGCCGGAATGAACAAACCCGCCTGAACAGAACGTGGTAAAACTACACCTAGCGCTCGGAGACATGGAAATCCTGAATGGTTTTCAGTATCAATGGGTTCATCTAAAGGGCGTGAAGCAGAACGGCGAGAGTTATGCCCTATGGGCGCTGGTAGACAACTGGCCGGGCTTCCCCGGGATGCAGAAAAACATACGTACAGCCCGTTACATCTTTCAGGAGGGTAACGGCCCCGCTCGTGAATATGTCCATAAAATAACAGGCGAAGCACTTCTTCCGGAACACCGGAAATGGGATATCCTGTTTCCCGTCAACAGAGGAGAAGTCGGATTGCCCTTTACCGAACGGATTCACTACCTGGGACATGATTTTGAACTGACCAAAACAGATCAGGGTGAGTCTGTGTATGTTCCGGGGGCAGAACGCATGCTGCTTTTGCCGGAAGTATCTGTCGGTACAGGACGAAAGGTGCGCGACACGGAAGGCGCACGTATTTACGATGATTTTGAAGTGCCTAATAAGACGGAATATACGTATCAGGATTATACCCGTAAGGATATGGAGGAGCTTATGGGCGCTGGTGTCAACCTTTTCTGGGTGACACCGGAGCAGTACGAATGGGCCAAGGATTGGCCGGTATTTTGCGTCCATCCGAAATCAGACGACCGTTACCCGGAAATGCTTTACCGCAGCAACATGCTGGGCGGGCATGCGTATTATGACGAGCCGGGATTTCGTGCCAAGAATGAAATTCTTAGGGGAAATGCGAAAAGCAGGGCCGAGGCCACGCAATTCACCATCAACCTAACGAAAGAATCCCGCCGCCCCTATTTTCTGCACGATTTTCTCGATACCCGTGAGGATGTCGATTTGGGCGACCTCGACCTTAGCCATCCTATTCCCGCCTGGGAAACAATAATCAGCACCGGATGGCAGTAGATGAAAGCCGGGGCCATTGGCGTAATACAGGAATGCCGTTACGTTCTACACAGTTGGATACCATCGATTAACATGCACTATGGTTCCGAGATACCGCCGTATCCTGACTATCTCATACGATACAACATAGCCATATTGCGCGGGGCAGCCCGTCATTTTGGGGGCGACTGGGGTGTCTCTATCTATGGGCATACGGAACTTCGCATTATGCCTCAGATATTGACATTAGCTTACGACATGGGCGCAAAATATTTCTGGTTTTGGACCACAGCCCACGCTCATCACATGCCCTATCCCGAACAGGTAAACCTTTCCCGTCTGCTAAAGGGGCAGGCTGAACGAAACCCCAACCGCGACATGGACGCTCTCCTTTATGCGGCGAAAGCAGCCATTGCCATTCCCGAGGGCTATACGTTCGGATTTTACGGCAAAATATACATGTACGGTAAGTGGAATATGGAATACGTCAACGAATCTGGCGTAACTTACCGTCAGGTTATGCACAACGCAGCGGTCGAAATGGAGCGTCTCCTGCGGATGGGTGTGGATTTCGATATTGTCCAGGATGCCGACGGCTTTGACGGCGAGGGATACGAGGAGGTTATATATATCCGCCCGGATGCCACGATTGATATTGTCAGGAACGGCGTGGCGGAACATAGGGATACGCCGCGAACACCACCAAGACCACACCTGCAGGCTAAACCGGAGATAACGGCGACAGCAAAACAAAGCAGCGGCAATGTGGAACTCGATGCGACGCCCTCCGGTGGATGCCCCCCCCTTGGCCTAAACATATTAGTTAGACAAAACACGGAATGGACCGAGGTTATATGGGAGCATTATCTGCCATCGGGCGATAGGAAGATATTAAACGGTTCTAAACATACGCTGAAGTTTGAGGCGTCCGGAACGCACAGGTTCCGTGCTGTAACCGCAGATGCCTATGGATCCATTGCTGATAAATGGTTTAATATAACCGTGAAATGAAACTAATATAAACGTATCAAACAATAGAAATTCCGGATTAAAAATCTTGAAAATATAGGCTTTTTCATTACGAATCTATATTTATTTAATTTTATGTGAATAGAAGCAAACAAAAATATTCTATATTCGAATATGGAATATCTTTAAAGAAATTGTTGAAGGATGAATCTTTACAGGAGGCAATTCTGGCACATATAGAACCGGCTACCCAAACTGAAAGGTATGAACTTCTGTTGAAAAAATTAGAACTAATTGTCTCTAAAGAAAAAACTCAAAATACTAAATCCTAGTTTCTCTATGTATTCCAATGTCAAATGCCCCAAATTAAAAAACCAACCCTCCTATTCGCCTGGCGGCGAATAAAACTCTAAATCCTAAGCACGAAATCCGAAATAAATCCAAATATCAGATGCTTAAAATAAAAAAAACCAGCCTCGGTTAAAGACTGGTTTTAGAATTAGAATTTCGAGATTGTTTAGGATTTAGATATTAGGATTTAGTGCTTCTCGAAAGAGTGGTGGGCGATACTGGATTCGAACCAGTGACCCCCTGCTTGTAAGGCAGGTGCTCTAAACCAGCTGAGCTTAATCGCCCCTCTTTTTAAGAAAAAAGAAAAAAGAAAAAAGAAAAAATAACTACTACAAAATACAAAAAATATATAAGTAAAAAGGAAAAAGTTAAAAGTTAAAAAGACTATTTATTCATGATATTGCTGAATTAATATTTACCTTTTGCCTTTTGCCTTTTTACTTTAAGTGTTTTACTGCTTTTCTAATTGTTACGACTTCTTCTTGTCACCCTCGTTCGGGCGGCTGAATAACTTGTAGCCGTACATGATTGCAATGGGAACGATGACCAGATAGGCAAGGATTAACAAAACCGGTGCGGCGGTGATACTCCAGAAACTATCTACCGGCGGCTGGGCCATGGCAATATATCCCAACACGATGACGATCAAGCCAACGGTCAGGATCTGCATGTTCTTTCTGCCAAAAGGCAATCTGTGGTCTACTTTTTTCTTTTTAATCTTTTCTGCCATGTTGGATTCTTACCAAGCCTTTCCTAAATTTCGTTCGTCGTTAACAACAATGGCTGTTAAAAACGAAACGTAAATTTAAACTGAGTATAGGTGTAATTCAAGTTAAAATAAAGATAGTTATTGATTTATACACTTTAGTGGCTGAAAGGTTCTTTTTAGAAGATAAACACAAAGTACACAAAGAAGGCACAAAGGACGCAGAGAAAAGAATTTACCGCAAAGACGCTAAGAAGGCGCAAAGGACGCGAAGAAAAGATCTTTTAGAGTTTTTAGAGTGTTGGTTGGCGAAAAATTGAGTTTTGATTTCATATTTTGGATAAGTAAGATCTAAAACTATAAATTTTTTTTCTTTTCGCTGCAGCATTGCGTGAGGAAAAGCTAAATACAAAGGACACAGAGAAAAGAATTTACCGCAAAGACGCTAAGAAGGCGCAAAGTACGCAAAGAAAAATTTTAGGGTATTAAATCACGCAATGTCTAAATTCTTTCTTTAAAGCCGCGAGTTGTACAATTCTTAATTTTTACACACTATAAATTATGGTTTTAAGCACAGACCTGGATGAACCGTGTACTAAAAACATCAAAAAAATCTTTGCGCCCTTTGCGCCTTCTTTGCGTCTTTGCGGTTAAAACCATATATCACTTAGGATAAATCTGATTATGATGAATGACTTCTTGAAAACATTTCTCGCTGATCATCCGATGATGGGAATTGAAGGGAATATGCCGGAACTGGGGCAGACGCCAGGCGTAGATTTGCCGGAATGGGTGAGGGAAGGCCCCATCTATGAGATCTTTGTACGGAACTTCTCTCAAGAAGGTACCTTTCAGGCAGTGAAAGACAAACTACCCTATCTGAAAGACCTGGGAATCAAAACCCTCTGGCTGATGCCCATCCATCCCATCGGACTCAAAGACCGCAAAGGAACCATGGGAAGTCCCTATGCGATTGCCGATTATATGGAAATTGAACCTTCTCTGGGCAGCAAAGCCGATTTTAAAGATCTGGTTGCGGCGGTCCATCAGGCAGATATGCGCCTTATTCTCGATCTGGTCATCAACCATACGGGCAATGATCATCCCTGGCATAAAACCCATCCGGCATTTTACCTCTATCCCGGGAAAAGTGAAGGGGTTCGAAAAGTAGCTGAGTGGTCGGATATCACCGATCTGAATTATGATAATTCGTGACTTGAGAAATAAAATTGCGGCGATGATGCGCTATTGGGTGGAAGAATTTGATATCGATGGCTATCGCTGTGATGTGGCCGGATTGGTCCCGCTGGATTTCTGGGAATCTGTTGTAAATGATCTGCGTCATATCAAACCGGATATCTTTATGCTGGCGGAATGGCAAAGCAGCCGGCTGCATTCAAAAGCCTTTCATGCGTATTATGACTGGGTGCTCTATTATATTCTCGGCGATATCAAAGCAGGCAAAAGAAGCGCCGCTGATGTCCAAACCTGGTATGCGTTGCGCAAGGAGCTCTTTCCCGAATCAAAGCCTGGGCATGCTCTTCACCGAAAACCATGATCTACCACGAACAATGGATACCTTTGGTAAGGAGCAATTTCAACCCTTCGCCGCTCTCTGCTTTCTGCTTTCCGGTCTGCCGCTTCTCTATGCCGGACAGGAGAATGGGGCTGTCAATCTTCCGGATCTTTTTGAAAAAGACGCCATTGATTGGCAAGATAGGAACGAACCTGTGGCAGATTTCTATAAGAGACTTCTTTTTCTATATAATCAGTTTTCCTGTATGAGAAAAGGGCAGATTGAATTCATTGAAGTAAGTAATAAAGAAGTGATAGGTATAAAAATATATGATAAACATAAAACCCTTTATGCTCTGCTGAATTTTACAGATGAATCCGTTAATTTTACCTGTCCACTCTTAACTGAGGCATATGGCACCGATCTACTCTATGGACAGGTCTTTGATGGTGAAGAAATAAATTTTGATCCTTGGCAAGTACAGATAATTGACCTGGTTGAGGATGATTTGCTCATGATTTAGGTGGAATATCCAGGCTTTTAAAGAGGTTTAAAGTAAAGGTAAAAGGCAAAAAGATAACCACAAAGAACACAAAGGATGCAGAGAAAAGAATTTACCGCAAAGACGCAAAGAAGGCGCAAAGAGCGCGAAGAAAAGATTTTTTTGAGTTTTTAGATTGTTGGTTGGCGAAGATTAGAGTTTAAATCTCAGGTTTTGGATAAGCAAGATCTAAAACCTTAAAAATTTTTTGTTTTTCCTGCGTCGCCGCGGCGCTGCGTGAGAAAAAGTACATGAAAACACGAAGTGCACTTTGTGGTTATCTTTTTCTTCTCTTCTCACATTTCACTAGAATAGGATATACATGAACAACACTATCGTACGTAAAGGCTTCGGTCTAAAAAAAGAGATCCAGGAAACGCTGGAACAGGAATTTGACAGCCGGTTAGTCGATGAATTAAAAGCAGCGGATTATACCCTAACCCGCGGTAACATCACCGTCAAATTAGCGAAAGAATATGGCTTCTGCTATGGGGTGGATCGTTCCATCGATTATGCCTATCAAACGGTGGAAAAATTTCCGGATAAAAAGATCTATCTGACCGGGGAAATTATCCATAATCCCTTTGTCAACAAAAGACTCGCCGAAATGGGGGTATTGTTTCTCTCCGGCCAGTATAATCAGGGGGAAAAATTAGAGGATATCCGGGAAGAGGATGTGGTTATTCTTCCTGCCTTTGGGGTTTCTGTCGATATGCTTAATGACCTGAAGCAGAAAGGCGCGATCCTTGTGGATACCACCTGTGGTTCGGTCTTGAATGTATGGAAACATGTGAGCCGGTTTAGCAAGGAAAAATATACCGCCCTGGTTCATGGTAAATATTATCATGAAGAAACATTAGCCACCGTATCCCAGGCGACGATGCATGAAGACGGCGCCTATATCATTGTCCGCAATTTTGCGGAAACGGATATTGTCACGGATTATATTCGCCATGGCGGGGATAAAGATGCTTTTATGAAAACCTTTGAAAATAAACTTTCGCCGGGTTTTGATCCGGATCGTGATCTGCAGAAAATCGGCGTGGCCAATCAAACCACCATGCTGGCCAATGAATCGCTGAAAATTGCCGAAATGGTCAAGGAAGCGATGATCGATCGATATGGCAAAGAAACGGTAGACGATCATTTTCGTTCTTTCGATACGATCTGCAGCGCTACGCAGGAACGCCAGGATGCGATTATCGATATGCTGGAAAAAGGGGTTGATCTGACCCTGGTTATCGGCGGTTTTAACTCGTCGAACACCAATAATCTGACCAATATTGCGAAGGAATATGCGCCGGCCTTTCATATCGAAGATGCCGGTCATATCATAGATAGAAATCAGATTGCGCATAAAGTGCCGGATAAAACGGATGTTATCACCAGCACGGACTGGCTGCCGGAGGGTAAAATCACCCTCGGTCTCACTGCCGGGGCTTCTACCCCCGATGCCAAAATCGCTGAGGTGATGGAAAAGCTGTTCAATTATCAATGAGCAATGATCAATTATCAATAACCGCTTAGGTTAGATAGTAATAGAACGCGGATGACACGGATAACGCGGATTTCCGCGGATTTTATTTATTATTTTCATTTTATAATGATATATTATTTGAATATGAGTGAGAAGTAATTTTCCAGAATGGTTTACAATCAGATGATGATAAAATCAATTAAAATTCAAATCATTAGAATGAAAAGACATAAAATAATATTAAAAAAGAATCTGCGGGAATCCGTGTTATCCGCGTCATCCGTGTTCTATAAAATTTCTGTCTAATCTCGCTTAATATCATCCAATTCTTTCCGATAATAGTTAAAAGCATTTTTAATAATTGCCATCCCAAACCATCTAAAGGAGGAAACAGATGGATGCTGTTCAGAAAGATATCGCTCATATTGAGAGAACCATTGTCAAGTTATTTAATCAAAAAAAGCTTAAATGAAATTCTAACCTTTTTTAGCAAGAATTTTATCGGATTCTCGTCAACGCAACATGAGCGTATCACCAGCCGCCCCAAATTGAAGAAAACCTTTTTGCATTATCTGGAGGAGGGTGACGAGGTGAAATACAGCATCAAAAATCTGAATGTGAAGATCTATGGGGAAGGCGCGCTTTCAACCTTTTACTGGAATGTGGATATTACCAAAAGAAAACGTACCAAAACCATCCACGGCCGGGGATCACATGTGTTTCTTGTAGCCGAACATGGCTGGAAGATTGTGCATGAGCATTATTCGAAGGCACATTAGTCGTAGAGCGTGGAGCGCATAGCGAAGAGAGAAGAAAAATAAAAGATAAACACAAAGTTCACTAAGAATTCTCAAAGGGCACAGAGAAAGATTTTTTCTATTTATTTTATCTCGGTTTCCATAGATCAATGGTAATAATCTATAACTTTGGGTAAGCAAGATCTAAAACCCTAAAAATATTTTTTCTTTTCTTTGAGTCCTTTGTGTCTGCTTTGTGCCCTTTGTGTTTATCTTTTCCTCTCCCAGAAACCTCCCCTTATTCACTTGGTATTGCTGGAAGACCTGGAAATAACATCCCCCTAACCCCCTTCTCAAAGGAGGCCCTTCGAAAGGGGGAATTAGATTTTACTTATTCGAAAAGATCAATACGTTTGACTATTGACTATTCCCCTAGTTTTTCGCCCTTACTTCTAAGCCTTCTTTATCCAGAATGACCAATTTCCTTCCATCAAAACCTATCAACCCTTCCCGTTTAAAATCATTCAAGCTGGCTGTGGTGGTCTCGCGTGTAGAGCCTATCAGGCTGGCAATATCATAATGGGTGAGTTTGATATAGATATAGGTTTTATCATTTTTTTGATAACCATAAGCATCGTGGAGATGGAGAATAAGTGTTGCCAGACGCTGGTAAACATTCCGGAATACCAGATCCTCCACTTTTTGCCCCAGCGTCTTAAATTTTAAACCAAAGATCTTGGTCAGGCGAAGACTCATCTCCGGATTATGTTGAAGATAACGGTTAAAATTATTGCGATGGATAATACAGACATAGGAATCCATTAACGCTTCCGCCACATGATCGCGGGGACCTTTTTCGATCAGCGCCATTTCACCGAAAATTTCTCCGGGATTGACCATACCGAGAATGATCTCTTTTCCATTATCTGAATATTTACTTATTTTTACAACCCCGGCTTTAAGGAGGTAAACGTTGTCTCCCTGGTCGCCGGGAAGAAAAATCATGTCCTTCTTTTTAAAGCGTTTTTCAATGGTGTTTTTTGAAAAGTCCGCCATATCTGATTGACTTAGACAGGTGAAAAAATTAAATCTTTTTAAATGCCAGATTTTGTCCATTTTAGAACCTCAGTTCTCGGTATGTGAATTTTTTTTCTCTTGCAAAGTCTCTCTGGCCAATCAGATTTGAAAAAAAGATTAAAGATAACCACAAAGTTCACTAAGAAGGCACAAAGGGCACAGAGATAAGCAAGAATTCTTTTTGTGGTTTTGGATCTTGCTTATCCTAAATCATTTATTAAAGCCCTATACTTCCACCAACCGAAATATAAAAAATATATATAATATCTTTTCTTTGTGATCTTTGTGTCTACTTCGTGTCCTTCGTGTTTATCTTTTTCTCACGCAGCTCCCAGCGAGCGCAGAGAAAGTAAACACTCCCGAAAATGCCTTCGGCAAAAGAGTACAAAGCAGGCACAGAGGACACAGAGAAAAGCAAAAAAAAATTAGGGTTTTAGACTACCACCCCCTCGTTCCCCCTCCTTAGTAAGGAGGGGGAGAAAGGGGGAGGTTATTCACAGATCTATGCAAACCGAGATAAAAAAAATAGAAAAAATCTTTTCTTTGTGCTCTTTGTGCATTCTTAGTGAACTTTGTGGTTATCTTTTTCTTTTTCTTTTTCCTTTGGCCTTTTCCCTTTTTTTTAATACACCAACCACGCATCCGGATATCCATTACCCCGAATATCACTCAACGCCTCTCGTGCAACAGCCTCTTGTTTAAAGTAACCCACAAATACCTTAAATAAATTTCCACTTTTTTCATAAAAAGCCGAATAGGCGGTTGATCCCTTAATCTCCTCAACCTTTGCCTGGGCCCGGTCTTCGGAGCCTGTTGCCATAATTTGTATTTTATACTGGCCGGCATCATCTGTTTTTTTAACCGCCTGTGGTGTTGCATCAAAGACGGCAACAGTGTACATTCTCATTCACCCGTGCTGTTGTGGTCGTATCGGCGGCAATGGGAATATTGATCGCACGCTGAATCACCCAGGCACCATCATATCCGTTTTTACGGAACGTATCACGTATATTATCCGCCCCATATCGAAACTGATAATCACCCACCTGCACTTTGAATAATCCCTGATCTTTAAATATATAAACCGTATCACTCACCAAGTCTTTGGCTTGTGTATAGGCCACATCGGCGTTTATGGTATCCAGACCGGCAAAGATCTGAACGCGAAATCCTTCCACCTGTTTATGTGTCGGTTTGACCTCAGCCGGCGGATAAAGATTTTTCTTTAAGGTCATCGTGGTATCGGGATCCTGAAAAACCGTATCAATAAAGGGATCGTTGATATCCTCCTGAACATAATAAAATGAACTGTCCACCTGTGCTTCCTGGTCATTTTTAACAACCCCTTTTGGCTGGCAGGAAAATGAGAGCAGCAAAGACAGGGCGAGTAGTATCGTGATGATGTAAAATTTCATAATTAGTACTTTCTAAATAATTTAGTTTGTGGAAAATATTTACTTAAGATATGATAATGCTGAAAACCTTCCCGGGCCATATAAAGAGCGCCAAACTGGCACATACCCACGCCGTGACCATAGCCGGCACCAAAAATGGTCAGGGTTGATGCATCGGTTTGGGAGAGATAGAATAAATTACTGCGTAAATAATTTTTACCGGGCGCACTCAGAAATCTTCTCACCTCATATCCGGACAGAAAAACCGTCGTATCGGCATAAGTAATGGTCATCTTTGTGACTCGTCCGGACTCATCCCGTTCTGAGATCCTCAGATCCAGAGATAATTCTACGGTGTCGCTGACCGTTTGATTTAAAAATGATTTTTTATAATGTTTTAAAAAGGCCTGGTCCAGATCATCGATGGTACGTGTCTCTTCCCAGCGAAAATAAGGAGAGATAGTACAGGCAAAAGTGCTTCCAACGGCGTCCGGGCCTCCCATCATATAGGCTAATTGAGGACCTTTAAAAATATTATGTGATGCTTCAAGCTGGCCGCCACAGGTGGAATGATAATAGATGGTTGCCGGTTTTCCCTGGTAAGTAATGACCACACCGCGTGATTCCTCAATAGCCTGGTTGGCTAACTTTGCATAGCGTTTTACACCGCCATAAACCTGATCAGCGACCGTTGATTGCACATCATAAGGCTGATTGATGCTATCGTCCATCTTTTTCAGGGCATAGGTACGGGCACAGATCGCTTGTGCTTTAATCGCTTCGATAATCTTCCTGTTTGTTTGCCGGGATCTCTGACGGGACCACACCTTTGAGATATTCTTCCAACAAGAGTTTGTTGATAAGATAAACACCGTTTTCAGAAGCAGGTTGAAAATAAACGGTACCGCTGAATTCCTGGCCATGAAAGATAAAACGACTGGCAGAGGATGAGGGTCTAAGAATGATCGGAAAAGACTGGCGATAGAGAAGATTACGATTCTGATTATACAGTTGCAGACCATCGCTTAGCGGCTGAATATACAATTCTTTATTTTTTTGACCGAATTCGTAATGGGCTTCTTCCGATTGGAGGATATAGGGTCCTGTAAATTGAAGGGTATCCTTCTGATCGATGGTTGCCAGCAATACCCGTATCTGGGGTCCTGGTCTGTGGACGGGTTGTTCCACTTTTGGTGTACAGGCCTGGATTAAAACCAGAAGAGAGACAAGAGAATAGAGGATCCGTTTAAGATGCATTGCCTGGAAGTTAAACTGTATTTGTTTATTCATTATAAGACCTGAATTCAATCCTACTTTAAAACCCTAAAATTTGTCTTTTTTCTTTTGTCCTTTTTCTTATTCTCTGTGTCTCTGCGTGAGAAAAAGCTAAACACAAAGGACACAAAGAAGGCACAAAGTACACAGAGAAAAGATATTATTTATTTATTTTATATTTCGGTTCGTATAGATTTATAAATATAAACCATACTTCGGGTAAGCAAGATCTAAAACCCTAAAATTTTTTTGCTTCTCTCTGTGTTTCTTAGGAACTTTGTGTTTATCTTTTATCTAATTAATAACCTGCCTTAATGATAAAGACGAAGGCCAACGCGCAGCCATAATCCGGACATATCCACTTCTGTGCGCTGGGGTAATCCGTCGGGGGTTGTTCCTTCATCGGTTGAAGGTGTTGTACTTAAATAGATCGCTTCACCATAAAAATCCGCTGCCCGGCTGATGGGAAAGGACAGACCGGCACCGACCTGCCAGGCAAACCCGGAATAAGATTCACTGTTTTCGGTACCTGTTTTATAATTGGCATCTTTTGTCCACAAAAAGGCATAACCTAACCCGCCACTGACCCGGAGATCCAGATTGGGGAAAGCTTCGCTGAGAAAGGAGAGTTTGAAAAACAAGGGAAGCATCTTTGTTGAGTTTTCAATTTCAGTGGCGATGGTGGTCGATTGGGTTTGGCCATCGTCGACTTTAACTGTCATTTCCTGAGTGAATGTTCGCCAAAAATAATCGGCTTCAATTTCCCAACCAACATTTTGATCGATCATCTTTCCCCAACTGGCACCAATGATCACACCTGTTTCCGTATCCTGTGGAAAGAGTACACCGCCGTTTAAACCGAGAATGGTACTTTGGGCAAAAAGGGCTGGTGTAAGCAATAAACAGGTTGCTAATATTATTAATAAGATTTTTCCCATAATTGTGTCTCCACGGATATTATTGTCTTTGTTCAACCAAAATCTATTCCCCCTTTAAGAAAGGGGGTTAGGGGGATGTAAATAAATAACATAGAGAAAATAACATCTCCCTAATCCCTTTCAAGGGGGAGACAGATCCTTCATATATGAAAAATTATATTAATACTCCAAGAACCATCCACTAAGGTAGCGGCGCGATTCATCGCGCCGATCTTTACACCAGGTATTTCCCCGGTATAAAATTGTGAATAACCGTCATCTTTTCATGATGCGGCGCGATGCATCGCGCCGATCTTTACACCAGGTATTTCCCCGGTATAAAATTGTGAAAAACCGTTATCTTTTCCTGATGCGGCGCGATTCATCGCGTCGATCTTTACACCAGGTATTTCCCCGGTATAAAATTGTGAATAACCGTCATCTTTTCCTGATGCGGCGCGATGTCACGTCGATCTTTACACCAGGTATTTCCCCGGTATAAAATTTGAATAACCGTATCTTTTCATGAGCGGCGCGATGTCGCGTCGATCTTTACACCAGGTATTTCCCCGGTATAAAATTGTGAATAAGCGTCATCTTTTACATGATGCGGCGTGATGAATCGCGCCGTTACATAAATACCAAATAAACGTATCAATCCAGTTAAAATATATTCACCAATTATCATTTAACTATTCCGACTAATTTATAAAAATATGTCCATTATTTCTAATCTTTTAGATAGTTGTTGTTTTGGTTAACAAGATCCACAAAATAGTCATCTATAATTATACTAATAGGTTGATTCTGTTTTTGCTAATCGATATTTTATAGGCATTATATCAATATATTTTTTAACTCTTTATACCACCTTTTTTATTTATATAATGTTCTGCTTAATTCTTTGTGTCCTTTGTGTTTATTTTTTCTCTCGCAGAGACGCAGAGACGCAGAGAGCGCAGAGAAAATATTTTAGAGTTTTAAGATATTTGCTAACTGTTAATTGTAGTTTAAAATCACAGATCTATATATGCCGATATTAAATATATAGAAGAAATCTTTTCTTCGTGCACTTTGTGGCTTCTTTGTGTCCTTTGTGTTTATCTTTTTCTCACGCAGAGAACGCAAAAAAGTTGACTGACTAATCAGATTTCATATCTTTTAAAGTGGGGAAAATATGAGCGAGATTACAGCAATAATTTTGGGCGGTGGCAGGGGGACACGTTTGGAACCGCTCACCAAGTCTTAGAGCAAAACCAGCTGTTCCCATCGCCGGAAAATTCAGACTCATTGATATTCCGATCAGTAATTGTATTCATGCCGGTATTAAACGGATCTTTATCTTAACACAATTTAATACGGAATCCCTGCATCGTCATATTCATAATACCTATCGTTTTGATAACTTTTCTCCGGGTTATATCAGAATATTGGCAGCCCAGCAAACCGCGGATAACCAAAACTGGTACCAGGGGACAGCCGATGCCGTCAGGCAAAATATACAATATTTTGAATCGGCCAGTGACCATGTGATTATATTGGGTGGTGATCATCTTTACCAGATGGATTATGGAAAATATTTTCAATATCATCTGGAGAAGGATGCGGATATTACGATATCTGTCAAACCGGTTCATGAACATGAAACGCGTGAATTTGGCATTCTTAAAGCCAACAGTAAAGGGCGGATTACCAATTTCTATGAGAAACCTGAAGATCCCGCTTTGCTAGAAGATCTTCGTGTTAATCCGGCTTTATTTAATAATTTTGATATCAATCCGGAAGGGCGGGCGCATGTTGCCTCCATGGGTATCTATATATTTAAAAGGGAGGTTCTTTTAAATATGCTGGCCAACAGTACGATGGAGGATTTTGGACGTGAGGTGATTCCGGCCAGCCTTAAAAAAAATAAGGTTTATGCATACTTTTTTGATGGCTATTGGGAGGATATTGGGAGTATCAGGAGTTTTTTTGACACCCATATGGAGTTGACAGAATCCCTGCCCCGATTCAGTTTTTATGATGAAAACAAAGGCTTTTTTACCCGACCCCGTTATCTGCCTTCAACAAAAATCATCAATTGTCATATCAATCATGCCATTGTGACGGAGGGAGCGATCATTCTCGAATCAACGATCGAAAATGCGAGCATTGGTATCCGTGCTTTTATTGATTCTGGTACGTATATACACCGTTCGATCATCATGGGGAATACGAGATATGAAACTGTGGAAGAGCGTAAAAAGAATCTGGAAGAGAATAAGCCAAATCTGGGGATTAGGTCGTAATTCGGTTATAAAGAATTCCATTGTTGATCATGGATGTGGCCATTGGAAATAGTGTACAATTAATCAATAGAGAGCAGGTGACCGAAACTTTTCAGGATAATTATGCCATCAGGGATGGGATCATCATCATCCCCAAAGGATCCGTCATACCACATCATACGATAATCTGATTTACACAGAAGCTGGTTCTGGTGCAAATTCATTGATGACCGTTTTAATTTTATCCACAGCCCAATAAATTTCTTCTTCGCTGATAACCAATGGTGGTGCAAAACGAATAATATCGCCATGGGTCGGTTTTGCCAACAAACCAATTTCTTTTAACGCTACACAAAAATCCCAGGCTGTACGGCCGTCATCGGTGGGTTTGATAACGATGGCATTTAAAAGCCCCTTTCCACGCACTTTACTTACCACGGATGATCCGCTTATAATTTTCTCAATTTCTGATCGAAATAATTTTCCTAATTTATCGGCATTTTCTGCCAGATTTTCGTCCTGTAAAACATCCAAAGCGGCCATGGCTACCCTGGCGGCTAATGGATTTCCGCCAAAAGTTGAACCATGCTCTCCCGGTTGGATAGACAGCATAATTTCATCATTGGCCAATACGGCTGAAACAGGAAGGACGCCTCCTGAAAGGGCCTTTCCTAATATCAATATATCCGGTTTGACATCCTCGTGATCAGAGGCCAGCATTTTTCCTGTTCTGGCCAATCCGGTTTGTACTTCATCCCCGATTAACAAAACACCATTTTCCTGGCAGATCTGGGCCACTTCCCGCAGATAACCTTCATCGGGCACCATCACGCCGGCCTCACCCTGAATCGGCTCAACAATAAAGGCGGCAACATTAGGGTCCTTCAGGGCTTTTTCTAAGGCTTCTGTATCATTGTAAGGAATCGTTTCAAATCCAGGCATAAAAGGCCCGAACCCATTTCTGGCTTCAGGATCCGTCGAGGCAGAAATTACCGCCAGGGTGCGACCGTGAAAATTTCCCTCAGCAAAGATGATTTTGGCCTGGTTCTCGGGAATCCCCATTTCCTGATAGGCCCATTTTCTCGCTAATTTTATCGCGGTCTCAACCGCTTCCACGCCGGTATTCATGGGAAGAACTTTATCATAACCGAATAATTCTGTTATATATTTTTCATATTCCCCCAGTACACTATTATAAAAGGCACGTGAGGTGAGGGTTAATTTGCTGGCCTGCTCATTCAGGGCCTTGATAATCTTTGGATGACAATGACCCTGATTTACGGCTGAATAAGCGGATAAGAAATCCATGTATTTTTTACCTTCAACATCCCAAACCCATACACCCTCACCTTTGTCTATTACAACTTCCAGGGGATGATAGTTATGTGCACCATATTTATTTTCTAATTCAGTATAATATGAAGTATTCATTACAAATCTGCTCCTTAACGGTAATTATATTTGTGACACAAAATAATTAAACGCTGCATACGGTTTATAAGTTCTTGTTGGTCATAATTTGCTATTTATTTTTTATTTCCTATTTTTACTGATGGGTTGAATAATTTAGTAATTGGGAATATATTTTCCAATGGCATACGGTTAGAAATATTTTATCTTTCTCTGCTAGAGGGGAAAAGATAAACACAAAGTTCACTAAGAAGACACAAAGAGCACAAAGAAGTATTTAGGGTTTTCAATCTCGCTAATTATAAATTATATATTAAAACCATAAATCTTCACCAATCGAGATATAAAAATATATATAAAATCTTTTCTCTGAGCCCTTTGTGGGTTCTTTGTGTCCTTTGTGTTTATATTTTCACTTTTCTCTGCGTCTTTGCGTCTCTGCGAGAGAAAATACTATACACAAAGCACATGAAGACACATAAAAGATTATAAATTGACCAAACAAATTTAGGTAGCAATGATGATAATACGCTATATATTAATGTTCTTGTTTGTTTTTGCCTCGATGCTTTCAGCACAACTGATTACTAAAGATAACAGGCTTCGGATAGGCGCCGGAGTTTCGACCCTTGCAAGCGGACAAATTGATGCGATGATCGATGAGATCGAAGAAGAAACGGCCAAAGTGGGGCCGGGGGTTGAGGTTCCGTCGTTTGGTGATAATCTTACCGCATTTTTAGAATATGAAAGCCTGTTTGCCGATCAATTCTCTTATATTATCTATTTTCAATATACGGGAAAAAAAGTAGGCAGTGAGAGCATTGATTTTGTAAATCAAATTGATCAAGGGCTGAGGTTTGATTATAGTATTTACCAGGCTGGTCTTACCTTTACTTATTCCATTCCCATATTTAACATCAGTACGTCACAGACCAGTATCGTTTTGGGTGCTGGAATTGATGCGAGTTATATTGAGACAGAATCATTCTACTATTTTGATCAACGCCCGGCTTTTGTACAAACGATTAAGGTTAAACGGAATAGCGGTGTCATGGGCGGACGGTTTTTTGCAGGATGGCATATTCCTTTTGTTGAGTCTTTATCTTTTCAGTTGCGGGTGGGATACGATTTCCGTCCTAAAAAAACATTTCCGGCTACAACAGAAGAATTTATACGAGAAACGATCGAGAAAGATAGAGATCTCATGGATCCGGAGGTGTTCGCTTCTTATGAGACCTTCAATTTTTCCCAGGTTTGGGTAACGTTTAGTACGGCATATTTATTTTAAATTCTGCTTATTAAATTCCTGAACAGCCCGGGCTGTTGCTTTTATATGTTCAGGATTGGTTCCACAACACCCCCCTACAATATTTGCACCATTTTTTAGAATTTCAATAACAGAATGATAACGGTCTTCAGCAGTTTCTTTATAAATAATTTTACCGCTTTCTGTCTCCGGAAGTCCGGCATTGGCCTGTGTTAAGATGGGTAAGGGTGTTTCTGGTCTTAAGAGATTCAATATCTGGATCATCTCTTCCATTCCACTACCACAATTTGCGCCGATCACATTGGCCCCGGCTTCTCCATAGCAATCGATCATCTGACCGGGTTGAACGCCCATCATGGTTCGAAAACCGGTTGGTTTGTTTTCAAAGGTCATGGTTCCTATTACAGGGATTTCAGAGTCAAGTGATCGTGCGGCCTCAATTGCCGCCTTACCTTCCTGCAAATCACTCATCGTTTCAACAATAATTATATCCGCTCCTCCTGAAATCAGAAACCCGATCTGCTCCTTAAAAACATCTTTGATCTCGTCATATGATCGGGTTCCCAGGGGCTGCATAAACTCACCGGTAGGTCCGACGGATCCACCAACCCATTTTCCTTCCGGGCAAACGGACTTGGCGATCTGTGCCGCTTTTTGGTTAAACTCTGAAACGGAATCTCCATGGCCATGGGCTTCGAGACGGAAACGGGTTCCACCGAAAGAATTGGTTTCGACGATGTCAGCACCGGCGTCGATATAGGCCTGGTGGATACTTTGGATAACTTTGGGATGACTGATATTCCATTCCTCAGAACAATGTCCGACCGGCATGCCTGCTGCTTGCAGCATGGTACCCATGGCACCATCGCAGACCAGTACGCGCCCGGCTAAGGCGGATAAGAATGTGTTATTCATGTGTTATACTCCTTTGTGTTTAGCTTTTTTTCACGCAGCGCTGGTACTTCTGGCCATTCATATTTGAGAAAAGATAAAAGACAAACACAAAGGGCACAAAGTAGCCACAAAGATCTCAAAGAAAAGATTTTTTCTATTTATTATATCTCGGTTTGTATCGATATAAGATTTAATCTATGACTTAGATGAATCAAGATCTAAAACCCTAAAATTTTTCTTTGTGTCCTTTGCGCCTACTTGGTGTATTTGTGTTTGTCTTTTTCTTCTCTTCTCACATTTAACTTGAATATTCAACGGGGGTTTTTCAAATAATAAAAAAATCCATCTTCGGCGCCGACAAGAAGATCGGGGATACCGTTTTTATCCCAATCTACAACCGTCGGGCTGGTTGTATGTCCGGCAATAATGGTGCTATCCACTGCGCCCTTATCATCAAAATAATAGGTCCCCTTCTCTCTGAGGGAGCCGGGCATGAAATTTACATTTGGCCTGCTGTTAATGAGTAAATCCGGCTGTCCATCCTGATCCCAATCGGTGATACATATTTTTCGACGACCGCTCCCGCCGGCAATATTCTTATTGAGTTGCAACAAACCCTCCTGATCCTTTGAGTAAAATATTCTTTTACCAGGCAATAACATCAATACCGTACCCTTTTTTGTCCGTTCAAAAAAGGAAAGAAATCCTTCATGATCGAGCATTACCAGGTCCTTTAAACCGTCCTTGTTCCAGTCGATGACCAGGGGTCTGGTACGCCATTGCGTAACCAGATGATTGTCTTCGGGATTCCACCAATTCCATGCTGGTTTTGGCGGTGCACCAGGCCAGTCAACGGTTATCGGTTCAGCAGAAGCCAGGCGCGGCTCTGAAAGTGATCCAATATTTTTGTACCAGAGAACTTTGCCCCAAATTGAATTGATGAGTATGTCAGGCAATCCATCATGATCCCAATCGGCGACATCCAGAGTCGTATAGCCCCATTTGGCTTCACAGGGCCCCTGGATGGAACCATTATAACCGGCCTGGATCCGAATTGTCTCGCCTTCTGCTTCTAAATATAAGGGGTGAGGCCCAACTCGGGGGATTACCACCATCGAGATTCTCAATAAATCCAATATACCCGGCGGTATTACCACATATCAGATCTTCATCACCATCACTATCCCAATCAACGCTGACCGGTGTGGCCAATGCACCGAATTTAACTTCATCGGCCTGTTGTTGAAAAAATCTGGGAGGAAGAAATTGGGGTATCCCATTGTCAAATTCACCGCTATGTTCCATAAATGCGACCCGGCCATCCTCCTGTCCTACGACAAGATCCATATCCCCATCCTGATCCCAATCAAAAGCAACCGGGACAATCATTTCCAATTCCATTTTTATGGGCTGATCCTTATACATTAATTTTGAACCGCTCTTATAACGGGGTTTTTCCCGCGAACCAATATTTTCAAAATAGGTGAAGCTGTCTACAAACTCGCCACAGAGTAAATCGAGATCTCCATCACCATCGAAATCAGCGAAATTGGGGGAGGGCATCCCATAAACGTCTATGGGTTGATTATCCGCATAGAGTAATTCCGGTTTGCCATATTGAGGTGTGTTAATACTTCCGCTGTTTTTTATCAAATAGATAAAGCCATGTAAGGGGCCGCGGGTCCATTCGCCTTTTTCATTGAAGGCATTATCCCAACCGTAGTCATTCCAGTCACCTATGCCAACAATCAGATCAGGAAGACCGTCTCCCTCATAATCACAATACTTCCACTGGTTAGCGCGAATCTTTCCTTCATGGATATTCTCCTGACCATAGATGGTACGTTTATTCTCAAAATCACCCTTCTGAAAACCTTCAATCTCAATAGCAGGCGTCAATAAATGGGATTTATTATTGACATAGGAGATTTGAATGTTTTTTTCGCCGGGGGCAACTCGGATGGGTGGTTCAAAGACAGGCATTTTAACTTTTCCGCTTTTATTTTCGAAAAAGTAAATACCATTATAGGGTTTGTCATTACACGATACGAGCAGATCATTATCACCATCACCATCGTAATCAATTGGCAGGGGCCAGGCCCATAAGCCAACACCCAGATCGACCACCAGGCCGGGATTGTTATACTTGATTCGCTGTAAGGGATGCGAACTGTCCTTTTTGCAAGCGGTCATAATAAATAATACAATTAAAAGGCTGATTGAAAATTTCATTTTTATTCCTTGGTTTATAGATAACATAAGTGTTTATCTGTTATTTAACCACAAATGCACCAAGAAGGCACTAAAAACACAAAGTTTTTATTATAAAATTTTTCTTTCATATCTCTGAATCATATCCATAATATCCTGATATGATTCAATAGATAATAATCGCCTAAAATTATAAACGGTCGTGAAGATATTTATTTCAGTTGTCACTTTTTTCTTACCTCGGAGAAGCAATGGAATTTTTCCCATCCAATATTTAATCGTACCAAAGGGATGCTCTACCATTTGCTTGCGAAGATGGATCATTTTCTTAGCGGTGATGCCTGACATACGACGACGATAAGTATCACGCCATCTCTGATTATGATAACGTTGGATACGACATCCATATTTAGAAGTTGTACATTGGGTTCTCGAGATGCATCGGTCACATTCTATACCTTGATAGACATCGTATCGTTTACCGTTATCAACTTTGTTTTTCTGTTTCCTTATTAATCGTTTACCTTCTGAGCAACGGTATTCATCTTGTTCCTCATCATAGTTAAAGTGATAGCGCGATCATCATATCTTTGTTTTGGCCTTGGTACATAACAGGTCGTTTTATTTGTATTTTCGACGTTTTCTTTCTGAGTCAGGTTATAGTATCCGCTATCGGTAACGGCAGCCTCAGGTATTAAATCTGTTTCCTGTTCTAATTCTTTGAGCATCGGTTCTATAAGATTGGTATCGTTTGAGGCATCAAAAACGTGGCTGTGGGCGATCATGTGATGGGCCCGATCAACAGCAATCTGTGTATTATAGGCTGTAATCATTCCATCGCGACTGCGCATTAAGTTAGCCTGTCGATCACTCTGGCTAATAGAGTTCGTTATTGTGATAGTGTAAATATCTTTTGTTTTTGCAGTTTTTTACCTGTTGCTGACGTTTGGAGATTTTATCACGCAAGACCTGATTCGTACTACCTAGATCCTTGAAGTCATCATCGGAAGAAGATTCGTCTATTTCTTCTAAAAGATCTTCCCTGCGATCATTTATCAATAACTGTTCTAAATATTGATCAAGTTTTTTGTCCAAGTGGTCTAAACGATGTTCAATTTTCTTGATGGTTAGCATATCTTTGTTGGTATTGGCTTTCACTTTGCTTCCCTCTTATCAATCAATTTTCCCTGATGTACCTTTGTGCCTTCTGATTGCGAACTTTGTGGTAAATATTTTATTGCAGCAGCATTATCTTTGCGGTAGTCAGCTATACTTTTATGATCGGGTTTAAGGTTGCCTATAAGCCAAATAACTTCGATATTACGATGACATTCGCGTTCTAATTTGCGACTGGTTTTGATGCTATTTAAATAACCATAAATAAAAAGTTTTATCATCGTTACAGGGTTATACGCACGACGTCCGGAGTTCTTTTGCCCCTTATAGGCAAATTCTTCCTGGTTAGCTGACAATATAGCATCTATAAGAGCATCGATCAATCGAACGTAATCGTCATAGTTAACAAGTAATCAAGCAATAAGTTGAAAGTAACCAGTTTACGATCATCTGGAAAAATATAATACATAGAAACACAGCCTCAATACTTTATTTTTAAGTAAATTTTCAGATTTTTAGTTGTTCTTTGACAATATTATTCCAAAAATGCCCGATTTAGGCAATGAAAAACAAAATGACTTAGATATCAAGCCATTTTCCAGTCATATCTCTGAATCATATCCATAATATCCTGATATGATTCTATAGATAATAATCGCCTAAAATTATAAACTGTCGTGAAGATATTTATTTCAGTTGTCACTTTTTTCTTACCTCGGAGAAGCAATGTAATTTTTCCCATCCAATATTTAATCGTACCAAAGGGATGCTCAACCATTTGCTTGCGAAGATGGATCATTTTCTTAGCGGTGATGCCTGACATACGACGACGATAAGTATCACGCCAACTCTGATTATGATAACGTTGGATAAGACGTCCATATTTAGAAGTTGTACATTGTGTTCTCGAGATGCATCGGTCACATTCAATACCTTGATAGACATCGTATCGTTGACCGTTATCAACTTTGTTTTTCTGTTTTCTTATTAATCGTTTACCTTCTGAGCAACGGTATTCATCTTGTTCTTCATCATAGTTAAAAGTGATAGCGCGATCATCATATCTGTGTTTTGGCCTTGGAACATAACAGGTCGTTTTATTTGTATTTTCGACGTTTTCTATCTGAGTCAGGTTATAGTATCCGCTATCGGTAACGGCAGCCTCAGGTATTAAATCTGTTTCCTGTTCTAATTCTTTGAGCATCTGTTCTATAAGATTGGTATCGTTTGAGGCATCAAAAACGTGGCTGTGTGCGATCATGTGATTGGCCTGATCAACAGCAATCTGGGTATTATAGGCTGTAATCATTCCATCGCGACTGCGCATTAAGTTAGCCTGTCGATCACTCTGCCTCATAGAGGTTCGTTATTGTGATAGTAAAATATCTTTTTGTTTTTGCAGATTTTTTACCTGTTTCTGAAGTTTGGAGATTTTATCAAGCAAGACCTGATTCGTACTACCGAGATCCTTGAAGTCATCATCGGAAGAAGATTCGTCAATTTCTTCTAAAAGATCTTCCCTGCGATCATTTATCAATAACTGTTCTAAATATTGATCAAGTTTTTTGTCCAAGTGGTCTAAACGACGTTCAATTTTCTTGATAGTTAGCATATCTTTGTTGGTATTGGCTTTCACTTTGCTGCCATCAATAGCAATCAATTTTCCCTGGATGTAGCCTTTGTCTCTAAGAAAGTGGCGAAACTTTTTGGTAACATATTTAATTGCAGCAGCATTATCTTTGCGGTAGTCAGCAATACTTTTATGATCTGGTTTAAGGTTGCCTATAAGCCAAATAACTTCGATATTACGATGACATTCGCGTTCTAATTTGCGACTGGTTTTGATGCTATTTAAATAACCATAAAGAAAAAGTTTTAACATCGTTACAGGGTTATACGCACGACGTCCGCAGTTCTTTTGCCCCTTATAGGCAAATTCTTCCGTGTTAGCTGACACAATAGCATCAATAAGAGCATCGATCAATCGAACGTAATGGTCATAGGGAACCAAGTCATCGAGCTATTGCATGAAAGTAACCTGGTTACGATCATCTGGAAAAATATAATGCATAGATATAGTCCGGTTAATTTTAAATAATTAACCTAATTTAATAAATAACAATATATTATGTTAGATTTCTTTAAAAATTTGAGGTTGTGTGGTTTTTTTCACTCAGCCTCTGAATCGCGTCGATACCTTGACCCGATTTGAATTTGTGTAATTCTGTAATTAATAACAAAATCATACTAAGGTATCAATTCAATGGATTAAAATTACAATAGTATGCTAACTTTTCAAAGTATGATATCTTAAATTTCAAAAAACGGTGGAATTCTTTGAGGGGTTTGGACCGTTTAAAGCAAAGAGTTATCCCGGCAGATTGATTTTAACATAATATGGTTATAACTTCATTTTCATTATTTAAAACATCCGGAGATTATCATCGTTGAGACATTCAGGTATTTATATAAATACCTCATTCGCTATAGATTCAGAATCCTCATAGGTACGCTTTTTATTGCCATCTCTAATGGAATCGCTATCCTCAATCCTCTTGTGGTCCGACAGGCGATTGATTATCTGGCCAAGGATATTGAAGTTAAGCAACTTTTGATCTATGCGACCTATGTGGTTTTGATTGCTTTGGGGCAGGGGATATTCCGGTTTTTAATGCGCCAGACAGTTATTGTCGGTTCACGGATGATTGAGAATGATTTCCGAAATGATCTTTTTGCCCATCTTCAATTAATGTCGCCACGTTTTTTCCAGAACATGGCCACCGGTGATATCATGTCACGCATGACAAACGATCTCAATTCTGTTCGGGCCGTACTTGGACCGGGCATCATGTATTCGATCAATACCATTGTTACTTTTATTTTTGTGATCTGGATGATGTTGACGATCAATCCTTTTCTTACAATGGTCGGTTTGTTACCCATCCCCTTTATGGCTTTTTTGGTTTATAAGTTTGGCATGCAGATCCATAAAAGATTTCAGAAGATCCAGGCCCAATTATCAAAAATAAGTACCAAGGCGCAGGAAAGTTTTTCGGGAATTAGAATTATTAAGTCCTATGTGCAGGAGAAATTTGAGACGGAAGATTTCGATCGTCTGAATCAGGAATATGTGGAAAAAAATATGTCCTTTGTACGGGTCTATGCGGCCTTCCATCCTATGATGATGTTTATTGTTGGGATTGGGGTTATTCTTGTGCTGTTTATTGGGGGCATTCAAATTGTTGATGAAATTATTACGTTGGGAGAATTTGTTGCCTTTACCCTCTATTTGGGGATGTTGGTATGGCCATCAATTGCCCTGGGATGGGTGGTTGGTATTTTCCAACAAGGGGCGGCATCGATGGAACGTATCAATGTGATCCTCAATACACCGCCTGATATAACCGATGATCTTGTTGAGGAAGAAATTGATCAGATCAACGGAGGTATTTCTCTCAGAGAGTTGACCTTTGCTTATGATGAAAAAAGTGAAACCGTGTTAAAAAATTTAAATCTGGAGGTTGAAGCGGGTAGTATTCTGGCTGTGGTTGGACGAACAGGTAGTGGTAAATCTACGCTCATTAATCTGCTTACACGAACCTATGACCCTCCGGTAAACACTATCCTGATCGATGATATAGATATCCGCCGTATCCCGCTGGCAACTCTAAGGAAAAGTTTGGGATATATTCCTCAGGAAACATTTTTATTCTCAGATACTATTGGTGAAAATATTAGATTGGGTGTAGGGGACCTGGAGCAAAGTCTGGTAGAGGAATCTGCGGAAGTAGCCCAAATACATGATTCCATCATTGAGTTCCCCGATTCTTATGATACTGTGCTTGGGGAGAGAGGTATAAATCTTTCCGGTGGACAGAAACAGCGCGTTTCCATTGCGAGAGCGATCATAAAACATCCTAAAATATTACTTTTAGATGATGCCCTTTCTGCTGTTGATACGATTACGGAGGAGAAAATCTTGGATCAACTCCGTGATATAATGAAAGGCCGGACCTGTATCTGGGTTTCGCACCGAATCTCCGCAATCATGCATGCAGATAAAATTATTGTATTGGAAAAGGGCGAAATTATAGAAGAAGGGACGCATGACGAGCTACTCTCCCTGGGTGGTACCTATAGTGAGTTGTATGAAAAACAAAAACTGGAAGAGGCTCTGGATCTGACGGAGTAAGCCTACCCTGTCCCTCCTGAATGCAAAACTTGGTGAAGTCCCGTATGACGGGATTTCCCCTCTTGGAAAGTTGCAGTTGATAAATACAGTCTTACGGGCAACTAACCCCCTTCAAAGGGGGAATTATATTTTGCTTACTTGAATAGATAATCCCATATTTTTGTTATAATTATCTAATTTGCAACAGCCTGGAAACGGGGCGGAGTGGGTTGAAAACAGGAGTTTATTTAATGCGTCTAAAATTAATTATTCTATTATTATCTTGGATGATTGCACAAGTAGCAGCCCAATCGGACTACAAATTACTACATGAAAAATCCCTCGTGGTCGATACCCATGCCGATGTTCTCTTACAGGTTAATCGTGGTGCTGATATTTCTAAAAGATTAGATTATGGGCATGTGGATCTGGTGCGGTTAAAAGAGGGTGGGGTAGATGTACAGTTTTTTGCTGTATGGCCTAATCCTTATTCTAAAGATGACATGAGCATGTACGACCAGTCAAAATACATGCTTAACCTGCTTGACAGGGTACTTGCTAATAATCCTGATAAAATTACGCTGACACGAACCCCTGCTGAAATTGAGCGTGCTGTAAAGGATAATAAAATTGCTGCTTGTATTGGTCTGGAAGGGGGTACGGCTATTGATAATGACTTGAATAAGCTAAAAGAATTTTATGATCGTGGTGTTCGATATCTCGGTTTAACCTGGAATGATAGTCCGGACTGGGCCAGTTGCGCCAAAGATGAGACCTCTCCTGAATTTGAAGGCCATAAAGGATTAACCGAATTTGGCAAGGACGTTATAAGGGAATTGAATCGTCTGGGTATGATTGTAGATGTGTCACATAGCGGGGAAAAAACTTTCTGGGATGTGATCAAGACAACAAAAAAGCCGATCATTGCCTCTCATTCCTGTGCCCATAAATTATGCTGGCATTATCGCAATTTAAAAGATGATCAGATCAAAGCCCTTGGAGAGAATGGCGGTGTAATATTTATCAATTTTTATCCCGGTTATTTAAAAAATGGTTTTGATACGAAATACACACAAATCCAGGAATCATCCAAAACATATTTAGACTCCATAAAACAAGCGAAAAGTAATAATTATCTTGCCTACAGGGCATTCCGGGCCGATTTTTACAGGGATAAAACGGAATCATTCAGACCCGATGTAAGCCGGATCGTGGATCATATGGATTACATCATCTCTCTTGTTGGTGAAGATCATGTTGGTATCGGTTCTGATTTTGATGGAATAAGTATAACACCAAAGGGTATTGATGATACGAGTGATATGCCGGAAGTAACACGTGTAATGGTTGAACGGGGGTACAGTGAGGAGAGGATCCGGAAAATATTAGGTGGTAATTTTATGCGGGTTTTCCGGGAGGTAACAGACTAGTCCGGCAAAGACGGATAACGAGTGGATAAAATGCTGCGTCTCTGTGTGAAAAAAGATAAACACAAAGCACACAAAGTAGCCACAAAGTATCTCAAAGAAAAGATTTTTTCTATTTTTTTTATCTCGGTTTGTATAGATATTAGATTTAATCTATGAATTTGAGGAATCAATATCTAAAACCCTAAAAAAAGTTTTTCTCTGCGGCTCTGCGTCTCTGTGTGAAAGAAAAGATAAACACAAAGGGCACAAAGCAGGCACAAAGATGACTAAGAAAAGATTTTTTCTATTTTTTTTATCTCGGTTTATGATATAGATAACTTTGATGAATTAGATCTACCCTACTTTTTCTTTGCTCCTTTGCGTACTAGGGGTATTTGAGGTGTCTTAGTTTTCTAAATCTAAAATATCAGTCTGCGTGAAATAACTCTGCGACAGAAAAAAATTCGTGGACTGGTCTTATTCTTCCTGGGTAGACATTATTGAGGAATCTTGTGGTGAAGTAGTTCTTGTGGGTTTTTCCGGCCAAAGGATATCAAAAATAAGGTTTAACTCTTCTTCGTGCACCAATAAAAGTTCATAGTTGATCGGTTTTTTGGTTAAATTGCTTCCATTCTCATCAAATTCCCAGCCATAGTCTTTCAGACGTTCAATTGATTCTTCTTTCCAGCGATAAACCCAGAAATCAATAACACGATCTGCAATCCAGTCATATTCCTTTGGGGAAAGTTTACATTTTTCAAGCGCTTTAAATTTAACCGCAATCCACTCCGGCCGCATCCTGATAATATCAAATGCAATCTGCCAGCGGTTCTCCTCAAATTGTTGTCTGACTTTAAAGACAAAGTTGGAGAGCTCACGGTTAACATTTAAAAATCGATTGAGTTGGTTTTGGGTAAGGAGACCATCTTCAGGAGATAGATAGGGATCAGCTATTTCCCATTCTAACATTTTTTGGGCATCTTTGTTGGAGGTGATGGTCTCCGAGCCATAGATACCTACCACCAAAAAGTAAATCCCTGCCATACCCCCAAAAAGAAGGATAAATAAACTGAGAAGTATTAACCAGATTTTTTTACTTTTATACATAGTTAAAAAGTGACTTAAGTGATCTTAAGTGATCTTAAGTGACTAAAGTGATCTAAAGTGAACTAAAGTGACTAAAGTGATCTAAAGTGAACTAAAGTGAACTCAAGTGACTAAAGTGACTTAAGTGAATTAAAGTTATCAAAGTGACTAAGGTGATCTTGAGTGAACAGAAAATAGCGTTATTTGTTTTTTAGTTTATGGCTAATTGATGTAAATAGGGCTAAAAGTTCATTACATTCCTTGCTTACTTCTTCTAATAAATTAGGTTGAAGTAATTGAGATTCAGTTATAACATCCAGCCAGTATTGTGTTTCACTGGCCTCACTTTCACAGATTCTAACTTTATTTAAAAAATCTGCACGGCTGCGGGCTCTGTTTGCTTCACGATAATTTGCACCAATTGACGTTCCGGATTTAGTCAGTTGATTTTTTATGACCCGTCCTTCTGGTGAGTTGGGCAATTTTACAGATAAACGAATCACATTCACAGCAAAGGTCAACGTTCTTTTCTCTAAAACCCTGGCAAATTCTTTATTATCCATTCACTATATAATTTTTTTCACTTTAGACACTTTAGACACTTTTGACACTGAACTTTAGTTTACTTAAGTTCGTTTAAGTCACTTGTTAGTTCTGCCGATAATATAAGCACAAACCATAGACAGTACATTAAAACAATTTATAAATTGGCGAAATTGGCTAAAAAAATGGAAACAAATTTGAAGATGGTTTAGTTATTCATTATAGTAGATACAATAATATGAAGAAGTTGGGTTGATTAAAAATTAATCTCCTTGACAGGTTCTAAGGGTCATAGTAAATTTACACAAAAAAACAGAGTACAATTTGTCAGAACATTTCGAAAAAACATATATTTCTGTAAACGAATTCGTCTCCTCATGGGAGAAGGAAATCTACGAGCTCAACAACCTCGATTATTTTACCTATTTGCTTATCAACTACATCGGCTATGAAATCGAGCATCAGTTTTTTAAAAAAGAAACTCCCAGTGCACACCTGCGAATTGATCCGGAAGAGATCGCAACCCTCTCTTTTAATGTCGGCGATAGTTTTGAATCATTTTTAGAAAACAACTGTTTTGGTGATTGTGCACTTTCTTGTCCGACTAAATTGAATGAAATGGTTAATCCGGAAGAAACTGAAATTGATGCCACCCATCTTAATATTATTCAGATTATGAATGGTGAGGATTTATCCAAAAAGCAGTTTCTTCTTACGGATATTCTAAACTATGTTGTTATGGATACGCTGTTTGATTTTTATAACTATGAAATTGGTCTTGACCTTGATGATGCGGATATTGGGTTGATGGAATTTGCAGATTTTATTACCGTGCTTCTCGAAAAATTTATAGAAACACGGGGACAAGCATTGCTCAATCATCCCAAAGAACCAGCTGTTGATCTTTTTCAGAATATTATAACTGAATCCGAGCAGGATTGGGATGATACACCTGCTGCTGCCTATGAAGAAAATGAAGATAAAGAAGAGTGGAAATATGGGAGTTACACCATTGCGAATCTTATCCAGGATTATTTGAACCAGAATTCAAATTTGCTCGGGGTTAATCGTAAACTTCTCCACTATTTTCGTGATTATTGTGATTCATATGCAGGTATTTTACAATTTGATGATTTTACAAAAGAAGATTTGGAAGAGTTTTTTCTGTTCTGGCTTTTAAGAGAGATTGCTCTGGAAAACGATATCAGCTGTGATCAGGTCCGAACAACGTTTGAGCAATTTTTTGTGTGGTTAGAGATCACCCACAATGCCGAAATCAAAAGTTTCTTTGATACCTCATTTATAAAAAACATATCTGTTATTGAGAATAGTTTAAGCGCTATGCGAAAATATTTTGAGAAGAATTCACTGATAAGTGGCATTCTTGAGGCAAATGAGGCTGATGATCAAATTGTAGATGGCTTTTTTAAAGTTGAAAAAGTTGCAGAGAATGGGTTTTTGCGATTGAAAGATATTTACTTCAACCAGTCTTATGTCAATGTGAAGATCAATTTTGATGAGATTGCCATGCTAAGAAATACCATATTTGATGCAACGCTTAAGCATACGGCCTATGGATGGCGAATTATTCATCTTGAATACATATTTCCCCAATTGGCAAAGCCTTACCTACATTAATTTTACCTTCCTCTGTTCCTTTTCTCTTAATTTTAGGTTTTTTTAAAGAAATCTTCTAAATTTTAGGAAAAAACACATTTTTCTCACAATATTCATTTGATGCAACCTATTGTTATTTAATGATTTGTTGGGTAATTACCCTTTTGGCATATTTCTTGTCATATATATACAGCTATTATGAGCGGTAATCTGCACGGTTTCAAGGATTATATTTATTTCGTATCTTTTAATGATCCAATCATTACCAAGGCAGGAAATTCAATCACATCCGAAAAGAGGAGGAATAAATGAAAAGACGGATGAACACGATAGATGGAAATGAAGCAGCAGCGTATGTTGCGCATAAAATCAATGAAGTCATTGCCATATATCCGATAACCCCTTCTTCAAATATGGGCGAATGGGCTGATCAGTTCTCAGCAGAAGGTAGAACAAATATTTGGGGAACGATTCCCTCCGTTACAGAAATGCAGAGTGAAGGTGGTGCTTCCGGCGCCATTCATGGTGCCTTACAGACAGGTGCTCTGGCAACAACTTTTACGGCCTCTCAGGGATTATTATTAATGATTCCTAATATGTATAAAATCGCCGGTGAATTAACACCGACCGTTTTTCACGTTTCTGCCCGCTCTGTTGCGGCCCAGGCCTTATCCATATTTGGTGATCATAGTGATGTTATGGCTGTACGTCAAACAGGATTTGGATTATATGCATCAAATTCTGTTCAGGAAATTATGGATGCTGCTGTTATTATCTCAGGCAGCCAGTTTGAAATCGCGGGTTCCGTTTATACATTTTTTTGATGGATTTCGCAGTTCCCATGAAGTTCAGAAGATTGAAGAATTAACCAATGAAGATCTTCAGGAAATGATTGATGACGATCTGGTGATGGAACATCGCAAACGCGCCCTGTCCTCCGACCGACCGGTCATTCGCGGTACGGCCCAGAATCCGGATGTCTTTTTTCAGGCTCAGGGAAACAGTTAATCCTTATTATGAAAAATGTCCGGCGATCGTCCAGGAGATGATGGATAAGTTTGCCAAAATCACCGGACGGCACTATCACTTATTTGATTATGTTGGTGCCCCTGATGCGGAACGCATCATTATTTTGATGGGCTCCGGTGCGGAAACGGTTCATGAGACTGTGGACTATCTGATGGCACAAGGAGAGAAAGTAGGTGTTCTAAAAGTACGTCTTTATCGTCCATTCTCCATTGAACATTTTATGAAAGCTATTCCAGCAACGGTAAAATCAATCGCTGTTTTGGATCGGACAAAAGAACCGGGAAGTATCGGTGAGCCGCTTTATATGGATGTTGTCAATGCGCTTGCTGAGACTCAGGCTGCCGGTGAATTACATTTGGATACTTTTCCAAAAGTAATTGGTGGTCGCTATGGTTTATCATCCAAAGAATTTACACCGGCAATGGTAAAGGCCGTCTATGATGAATTGAACAAAGAAAAATCCAAAAATCATTTTACCATTGGTATTAATGATGATGTTAGCCATACCAGTCTTGAGTATGACACATCTTTTAGCACTGAAGGTAAAGATGTTGTTCGGGCTATGTTTTATGGTTTGGGAGCAGATGGTACGGTTGGTGCCAATAAAAATTCGATTAAAATAATTGGTACTGAAACAGATAATTATGCTCAGGGTTATTTTGTTTATGATTCAAAAAAATCCGGTTCGATGACAATTTCTCATCTCCGTTTTGGTCCGAAAGAGATCCGTTCAACTTATTTGATCAGTGAGGCCAATTTTATCGGCTGCCATCAATTTGTCTTCCTTGAAAAATTTGATGTTTTAGAGGCGGCCGTTGAGGGTGCCACATTTCTCTTAAACAGTCCTTATTCTCATGAAGAGACCTGGGGTAAGATTCCTTTAAAAGTTCAGCAGCAAATTATCGATAAGAAAATCAAAATGTATGTGATTGATGCTTATACGGTTGCTCATGAAACTGGTATGGGGGCACGTACAAATACGATCATGCAAACATGTTTCTTTGCAATTTCGGGTATTTTTCCCCGCGAGGAAGCCATCGCCAAGATTAAAGACTCCATTAAAAAAACGTATGGGGTAAAGGGTGATGAGATTGTTGAGAAAAATTATAAGGCAGTAGATCAGACATTGGCAAATCTGCATGAATTTAAAGTATCCGGCTACCGCAACCAGTGAGGTGCGGGTACACCCGGCAGTTCCGGTAGAAGCCCCGGATTTTGTACAGAAGGTAACGGCCATGATTATCGCCGGTAAGGGCAATGATCTTCCTGTAAGTGCCATGCCTAACGATGGTACCTATCCAACTGCGACGACACAATGGGAAAAACGAAATATCTCTTTAGAAATTCCTGTCTGGGATGAAAATACCTGTATTCAGTGTAATAAATGTGTTTTGGTTTGCCCCCATGCTGTTATCCGTCCCAAAGTCTATAATAAGAAAGAGCTTGCCAATGCGCCGGCAACATTTAAATCTGCAAAGGCGAGGGGTAAAGAATATGGTGAAGACGATGTTTATACACTGCAGGTTGCACCTGAAGATTGTACGGGTTGTGCACTTTGTGTTGAAGTTTGTCCGGCGAAGAATAAACAGGAAGTTCGTCTTAAAGCCATCAATATGGCTGCACAACCGCCATTGCGTGATACAGAAAAAGAAAACTGGGATTTCTTTCTTGAATTTACCAGATCAGGATCGTCGCGAGGTGGCAGTTCATACAGTAAAAGGATCACAGATCCTACGGCCTCTTTTTGAATTCTCCGGTGCCTGTACCGGTTGTGGTGAAACACCTTATGTAAAGTTAGCCAGTCAATTATTTGGTGACCGGATGATTATTGCAAATGCAACGGGTTGTTCTTCTATTTATGGTGGAAATTTACCGACTACACCATGGGCACAAAATAAAGATGGACGTGGACCCAGCTGGTCTAATTCACTTTTTGAAGATAATGCTGAATTTGGATTGGGTTTTCGTTTACGCTTGATAAACATAATGAATATGCAAAAGAACTATCTGGTAAGACTAAAATCTGATATTGGTGAAGATTTGGTTGATGGTCTTGTTAATGCAGATCAGTCAGATGAAGCAGGTATATATGAGCAGAGAGAACGTGTTAGACAGTTGAAAGAAAAATCTGGCAAACTGATAAATAGCCCGGAAGCAAAACAATTATTAAGTCTGGCTGATTACTGGTAAAAAAGAGTGTTTGGATTATGGGTGGTGACGGCTGGGCCTATGATATTGGCTATGGTGGTCTTGATCATGTTTTAGCATCTGGAAAGAATGTAAATATTCTCGTTCTGGATACGGAAGTTTATTCCAATACCGGTGGTCAGATGTCAAAAGCAACGCCACGTGGTGCTGTTGCAAAATTTGCTGCAAGTGGCAAACCACTTAAAGTAAAGATCTCGGTCGGTTGGCAATGCGTTATGGAAATGTCTATGTGGCACAGATTGCCATGGGTTCCAGTGATCTCCAGACCGTTCAGGCCTTTATGGAAGCAGAAGCCTATGATGGACCTTCAATTATTATTGCCTATAGCCATTGTATTGCCCATGGCATCAATATGCAGATATGGTTTGGATCAACAAAAACTTGCTGTTGAATAGTGGTTACTGGCCTCTTTACAGATATAATCCGAATTTAGTAGATGAAGGATAAAAATCCTTTTATTCTGGATTCTAAAGAACCAAAGATTCCGATGCGGAATTATGCCTATAACGAAACACGCTATAAAATGTTGACCAAAGACACATCCTGAAGCAGCTAAGAAGTTAATGGTACAGGCCCAGGAAGATGTTAATGAGAAATGGCAATATTATGCGGATTTGGCCAAAAGCAACGGTGCAGTGATAAATAATGTATAGTAGGTAATCAGGTAACAAGGTAATAAGGAAAAGGGAAAAGGAATCCTTTTGCCCTTTACCTTTTACCTTTTTACTTTGATACTCTTATCTTTGGTTATAAATTAAAATATAAAAATAGAAAGAAAGGTAATGCAATGGATTTAACAACCACTTATATGGGATTAAAATTGAAAAATCCATTAGTCCCTTCAGCATCACCATTAGGACGCGATGTTTCCACTGTTAAAAGGATGGAAGATGTTGGTGCCTCTGCTGTGGTTCTGGAATCTCTTTTTGAAGAACAAATCATACATGAGAAATTTGAAATGGATCATTTTCTGGCCCAGGGTACGGAAAGTTTTGCAGAAGCAACAAGTTATTTCCCGGAACAGTGATATGTATACTTTTGGGCCTGATGAATATCTGGCACATATCCAAAAATGTAAAGAAGCAGTCAACATTCCTATTATTGCCAGTTTAAATGGGGTTTCAAACGGTGGATGGACAGAATATGCCCGTAATATGCAAGAAGCTGGTGCTGATGCCCTTGAATTGAATTCATATTATCTGGCAACGGATATGAATAAAAGTCCGCAGGAAATAGAAGATAATTATATTGAATGTATTAAAAGCTGTAAAAAATGCGGTTACGATTCCTGTTGCACTTAAATTGTCGCCCTATTTTACTTCATCTTTCCCATATGGCGAAAAAGTTCGATGAAGTTGGTGTCGATGCGCTGGTTTTATTTAATCGTTTTTATCAACCGGATATCGATCTTGGAAAATCTGGAAGTTGTTCCGAATTTGGTTTTAAGTACATCTGAATCTATGCGTGTACCTTTACGCTGGATTGCCATCCTCTATGGAAAAATTAAGGCAAGTATGGCTGCCACTTCAGGTATTCATACGGCTGAAGATGTTTTAAAAATGATCATGGTTGGTGCTGACGTGACCCAGCTTTGCGCGTCCCTGTTTCAAAATGGCATTGAGCATATTAAAACACTCATCGATGGTATGAATCAGTGGATGGAAGAGCATGAATATGAGTCTGTAAAACAGATGAAAGGCAGCATGAGTCATAAATCTGTTGCCGAACCAGCTGCTTATGAACGTGCTAACTATATGAAGGTATTGAAGAGTTATATGTAAGATTGTTCTAACCGCAAAGACGCAAAGAAGGCGCAAAGCACGCAAAGTTTTTTTTAATTTTTTAGATTTTAGTTAGTGTTGATTCAAATATTGCAAAAATAACTGTAATTAATTTTAAAGATACATTATAAATTTAAATAAAATATTTTGTTGTTAAGAGATCAACACATTCAATAAATAAATTAGAGTAACCACGATCTAAAACCCTATTATTTTCTTTGCGGGCTTTGCGCCTTCTTTGCGTCTTTGCGGTTAAATTTTTTGCTCTCCTGCCTATTCAAATCTGCTCCAAAAGTCTTCTATCGTCGTCTTATAATCCTCCGTGATAACTACGTCTCCTGTATTTTCAAACCAGTACGCCGGGAATAATTGATTGATCTCTTCCTGAGCAAATCTTTCACCGGTTAGTACAATAATACCTTTATCATCATGGGAGCGAATCAATCGCCCAACGGACTGAATTACTTTGTTTATTCCCGGATATATATAGGCCGCCTCAACACCCATGCCATTTTTTTCATCATGGTAATGTTTTATTAATTCCTTCTCAATGGTTATTGGCGGTAGAGCAGGGCTAAATATGATGACACCAATGCACTTATCTCCCCTGAGATCAATTCCTTCAGAAAAGATTCCCCCCATGACGGCTAATAAAAGACAGGGCTGATCTTTTTGATGCATCCGTTCGATGTATTCATCTTTCTCCACTGGACTTAGATTTGGACGTTGGATTAAAATTTCGGCACCATGGGTTGCGAGAAAAAGATACATATTCTGTATAAATTCAAAGCTTGGACAAAATACAATATAGTTTCCCGATTTTAGAGATGATATATCCTTAACAATCCTGGCATAATCCGGATATAGCCGCGGGCGATCTTTATAATAGGTGGATATATTGGGAATTATAAGAATCTGTCTGTTTTGAGTGGAAAAAGGAGATGATACCTCCAGTAATTGCGTATTGTTGACCGGAAAGCCCAGGTTTTCTCTGTAATATTTTATAGGATCTAATGTTCCTGACATGGCTATGGCATTATGAAAACTGGTAATACTATTATGCAGATGTTCAGAGGGATCGACACATTGAATCGTTAAAGAACCCTTGTGTCCTGCTTCATAATAGGGAACAAATTCTCTTCTTTCCAGCTCGGCTATCCGGATAAAACCCCTTAAAGCATAATAAAATCCTTCAAAGGGATCCTCAAGAATCAACAAATTCTTTTTGATCTTAAACATAAGATATCCAATAAATGCCATTTCATAATCAAACAAGGCTTTTTTCCAGACGGATAGATCAAGTTGATGTATAAAATACTGTTGATCCGGATAGTTGTTCCTACCTTCCTTGTATAGTTCTCTAAATAAATGTTCAATGTTTTCAAGGGACTTATATAACTTTTGATAAACGCGGTGTTTTTTATTTATAATGCCCTTTTTTAATTCCTTTAATTCCTGATGACTCATCGAAGGAGAAAGGGAAGTGATCGCTCTATCATATAGATTATGTGCTTCATCTATTATTAAAATCCAATCCGAAAGATCATCGGATTGAAAAAGATGTCTGATTTGTACCTGCGGATCAAATATATAATTGTAATCACCGACAAGTATATCCGCCTGCATCGCAATATCAAACATCACTTCTGAGGGGCACATGCCCTGATTTTTTGCTTTTTCGTAAACAGTCTCAGGAAGGATCGTTTTTTCTTTTAATAATTCTGCTAAAAGATTGGATTTTAACGATTCGTCCTGATAGTTCCGGGCAAAGGGACAATAATCCTCATGACAAAAAAAGATGTCATTGGCGCACATCTTTCGACTGGCGCGCAAGAAGCAGACCGTCATCTCTAAACCCTGATCGGCCAATAAACCGTAGGTTTGACGAATAATGTCCTGCTGCGTGGTTTTAGGGGTTACGTAAATGATACGTTTTCTGTTTTTTATGGCATATTGAATGGCAGGATATAAAACGCCCGCCGTTTTACCGGTACCCGTTGGAGCCGATATCATTACATGTGTTTGATCTTGTAATGCTTGAGAGAGCGTGGAGATGATCTCTTGTTGTTGCCGGCGTAATTCAGGAAGGGCAAAGTCTATGGCTGCCAGGCTTTTTAATTGCTTTTGATATTTTTTTTCATCATTTGTATAATTTTGAATAATTTCTGAGAATTTTTGATGAATAAGATTTTTAACTTTATTGGCAATAAAGGGTAAAATAAATTTTTTCACCTGATCGTTAATCAGATTGATCAGAATAAGAACCGGATTAATTCTGATCTTTGGCTGGTCCTTTTGAATAAGATAGGCATAAATCAGGACCTGATCTGTATATTCCTGATAATCATCTATGTCAATGTTTTTAAAATCCTTTGCCTGAAGAATGACCGATTTAATTTCTTCAATATCAATCTGGTCGGGTCTTTCAAACAGACCGTCAATTCGTCCCTGTACGGTTATTGTGTATCCCCTGTATTTGAATACCTGCCGAACGTGTTTTTCCTGATGAAAAATTCCGCGGAGAGTTGTTTCTTTTTTTTGCACTTTCGCCTGTGCCTGTTTTCCTAACATGCCTCGCTGGGGTAAAGGGAAGGGCGTAAGAAGTTTACTTTTATGGGCGGCCGTCCGGGCAAGATCCCGGACGGAAAGCTGGATTTGTTTATTGTTTATTTGTATAGCCATTATTTGAATTTACAGTTTTAAAAGCGGTTGAATCAAATTGACATTATCGTTAATTTAAAAGGCTAACTGTATATTATTTTAAAATTTCACGCAGAGACGCAAAGACGCAAAGAATTTTACATAATAGATATTATACTTATTCTGTTAATTATCAGGCAAAGTGTGGCATTTAGCTGAAACCAGAAAATATATGAAACCACAGAGAACACGGAGAGAATGAAAGTGTAATCAGGTTCAATTTAATAATAATTGTATATTTACTCTGTGTACTCTGTGGTAATATTTTTTTATAAATTATAAAATGATTGAGGAGCAAGTAATGAAGCAGGAAATATTAAACACATTAATTACAAAGAATAAATCAAAAATAGTTTATCTGATCATGGATGGGTTGGGTGGTTTGCCCAGGGATGTCGGTGGAAAGACCGAGTTGGAATCAGCCAGTACCCCTAATCTTGATAAATTGGCCAAAGAAGGTAGCCTGGCTTTACTGGATCCGATTGGCTATGGCATTACCCCGGGTTCAGGTCCTGCCCATCTGGCCTTATTTGGTTATGACCCGATCGAGGATAATGTGGGACGAGGCATCCTTTCAGCACTTGGTGTTGATTTTGCCGTTACCGGTAGGGATGTATGTGCGCGATTAAATTTTTGCACGCTTGATGCGGATGGTAATGTTACGGATCGTCGGGCAGGGCGAATTCCAACAGATTTAAATGAAAAATTATGTCAAAAGCTTCAGGATAATATTACCTTATCCGATGGTATCGAATTTTTTATGAAAACAGAATCAGAACATCGGGCCTTATTGGTCATACGGGGTGATGATCTTGGTGGTAATATCAATGATACCGATTCCCAGAAAACAGAGTGTGCCACCATTACAAGCGGTTGGTAAGGATGACGCCTCCAATAAAGCGGCAAAATATGTTAATGAATTTTTGGCAAAAGCTAAAGAGGTTCTGAAAGATGACGCACCGGCAAATTTTATTCTTGCCCGCGGATTTGCCAAACATGAACCCTTACCAACTATGGAAGAAAGATATGGAATAAAATGCGCCGCTGTTGCCCAATACCCCATGTACAGGGGTCTTGCCCGATTGGTAGGAATGGATGTCCTTCCCCGTCCTGAAACGTATGATGCCATGTTTCAGCAATTAGCGGATCATTATGATGATTATGACTTTTTCTTTGTACACTTCAAAAAAACGGATAGTTATGGAGAAGATGGTAATTTTGATGCAAAGGTTGGTGTCATAGAAGAAGTTGATACCTGGGTTAAAAAACTTGATGAATTAAATCCCGATGTATTGTTGATAACCGGAGATCACTCTACACCAGCGGTTATGTCTGCCCATAGCTGGCATCCGGTACCTGCCTTATTGCACACCAGGAATGGATTGAACCGAAATGATCATACCGACCAATTTGGGGAAACCCAGTGTGGACAGGGTGGTTTGGGTAGAATGGTGATGAAAAATATTATGCTTGGAAGTTTTGGCTGCAGCAGAAAGGATTATGAAGTTTGGGGCATAAAAGATTTTTGTCCACGAATCCCAAGAATTATTAACTGTATTCTCTGCGATCTCAGCGTCTTGGCGTCTCTACGAGAAATAAAATTGACACAAATAATAAAAGTGTAGCAGAAGGAGTTATTATGGGAAAGAATGATGATGTACTACTGAAAGAGCAGCAAAAAATTAATAAGAAACTGTTGAAATCTTCGAAATATCTGGGAGAAAAAATTGAATCCAAAGTTATTCCTTTTTCCCTCGATGTGAAGAAGCAACAAAAATTGACGATTCAACAAAAAGCGATTCTTGAAGTTCTGGAAATTCAGGCCGCCCGAACCGCGATTCTTACCCTTGCCTCCCTGGCAGAGATCAATGAGTTAGATCACCTGGGTGGTGGTCTCGATTTGCTATCTGCTTTTATTATGACCTTAGCTGTTACAGATTATGAAAAAGTTGCCTACACCATAGAAAATGCCCATTGCAGTGTTGGTTATTACGCCGGACTCTCAACCTATGGTTTTCTTGAAGACAAGGATGTTATCAAGCGGTTTAGACGGAGTCTGGATATTGCCGGCCATGTCTCCTGGGTGCCAGGTGGCACGCAGTTGAATGGTGGGCGGCTTGGCGTGATGATACCGGTAGCGGTTGGGCAGGCTCTCGGAAAAAAGGCCAATTATGGCAAAGATGCCTGGGTGTTGACCCATTGCGGTGATGCCGGTTGGATTTCAGGTCAGGCCCTTAATGGATTTAATGCTGCTGATCTGCAAAAAGCTCCGATCACCTTTATCATGCACCGCAATGGTATTCAATTATCCGGTTCTAATCGTCAGATTATGGATAAGGATCCACGTCCGATCATTGCTTCCCTGGGTATAAAAATTCTTGAGATTGACAGCCTTCATAATCCTGATTCTCTTTTTGACGCCTATAAAGAGGCGTCAAGTCTTGCTGAATCTGGTGTACCTTCGATGATATATCCGGCGGGCTATCCTAAATCAAGAACATCGCTCAATAAACTTGCTGAAATGTATCAAATCTCGGATGCAGTTAAAGAAATTGCGACGAAAAATAATGTTGCCTTAGGCACCAAAGTCTGGGTACCGGGTTCTTTAATGAGTTATCGCGATGTTGATCCCATGCTGGAATGTGTCTTTCTGGTCAATGATCTTCCGGGAGGAAAGGGTCATCATGATGGGCATATGAAGGGCAGAGATGCAGAAATGGTATTAAGTAATCCGATGCTCTCATTATCAAGCCGGCAAGAAAAAATATGGCAAGATCTTCTGGCCAAACCAGGAAAGAAAGTTGTCACAAAAGCAAGACCAGCGCCTGGTACCGATAACCTGATTGTGCCGGATTCTATAATCAAGAAAGTCTCCTTGCCAGAGCCGGGTAAAAGCGTCAGTCCGCGTAACGGTGTCGATGTTGGTTATGCGGCCGTTGCTAAAAAATTTCCTCAAAAAATGTTTAATGTCAGTTGTGATTTAGATCCTTCAACCAAACTTGGATCGGCTGTCAAACTTCTCCCGGAGGGTCATTCCTTTGAGATGAGTATCCAGGAACAAGTATCGGCGATGATGGTAAATGGATTGGCCATGAGTTCTTCCAAACCCCAATTAAATGTATTTTCAACATTTGCTGCTTTTTTTGAAGGTATTGCCAGAGAAGGGTTTGAAATGTGGCGTTATCAACGGAATCTAAATGGTGTCAATGAAGGGCTAAACGCGACCATGCATCTTTCCCATGTTGGCTCCTGTACCGGCCGGGATCATTTCTCCGGTTGGAGTCTGGATTGGATTAATCTCGGGATATCCTATCTCCCCTATTTACACCGTTTTTATGCACCGGCTGATGCCCGGGCCGCTTTTATAGCTGTGCTTGATCTGGCAGCTAATTATGGCGGGCATATCATTGGTATTCCGCGTGATAATCTGCCTATTTTAACAAAACAGAAGAGCGACAAAGCCCTGTGGGAAGGTACCTCAAAATGGGAAGCTGTAACCAAGTACCGCGATAGTAAAGGGGCGAAGAGGGCTATCCTTGCCCTGGGTGCACCTGCCTTTCTGGCTGGTGAGGCTTTTGAAAAATTGGAGGATACTAAAAAGAAGGTGGATGTGCTTATTATTAACGGATTACCCCTAAAGAAAAATCAATTGGAAAAAATAATCGAGAATTATCCGAAGGGTCTTGTGACGATCGAAGACGGTATCATTGGTAGCCCCTCAACCGGATTGACCGGCTTTGCCGGGATAGTAAGATCGGCGGCTTATGGGACGAAATTGCCCTTAGAACATATCGGCATCAGCGACCCACAAATTGCGCCTTCTGAAGGACATATGGAGGTCTGGGAGCATTTTGGGATTACAACAAAGGCGATTGTTGAGGCAGTAAAGCGACTTTAGTGGTTTCGGAATAATTGGATCTCTCTCGCAGAGACGCAGAGACGCAGAGAATAAGAAAAAGGACAAAAGAAAAAAGACAAAAATTAGGGTTTTAGATCTTGCTTACTCCAAGCAATAGTTTAAAATCACAGGTCTAAGTAAGCCGAAATAAAAAAAATTATAAAAAGTCTTTTCTCCGTGTCCTTTGTGGCTACTTTGTGTCCTTTGTGTTTCATTTTTCTCTCGCAGAGACGCAAAGATATTTGTCCACGAATTACACAAATTAACGCGAATTAATAATTGATAGCATTTGTTAAAGATATTCAATCATTTTCTTATTAATTAGTGAAAATTCGGTCTGGCTCGTTCTACGAGTGTAATTCGTGGACTCTTCTTCCTATTTTGGATTTCCTTCCTTATCCAATAACAGTGGGCATACCAAATCCAAGTTTTTTGAGTGGTTTTAATTGTGTCTTGGCATCACCCACGACAAGATAAATCATTTTATCCGGATGAATATATTTATTGGCCAATTCTTTATGCTGTTCCAGGGTCATCTCGCGGATAATTTTTTCATTCTGTTTTACATAATCTTTTGGAAGATCGTATTTGGCGATATTGTTAAGCATGGCCAGTAAAGCAGAGATGGTTTCAAATCGCCGGGCATTTGACTTTATTAAGGCATTTTTTGTAAAGTCCAGATCTTCAGCAGGAACACCCTTCTTGTATTTCATCATTTCATCTTTGAATATCTGTGTTGATTCTAGTGTGGCATTAGATTGTACGGATGCACTTGCAGTAAACGGTCCTGATGTATTTGTACCATTAAATGACGTTCTGGCACCATAAGTAAAACCCTTTTCTTCGCGCAATATCAAATTGACAACCCCGCTAAAACTACCGCCTAACTTATAATTCATTACATAGGCGGGATAGAAATCAGGATCAGTACGGGCTAAGGAAAGATTCCCAATTCTGATTACCGATTGCTTGGCTCCCGGAAAGTCTACGAAATAAACTTTTGATTTGTTTAGCGGTTTTGGAAGTGGATGTTCAGGGATTTTAACATCTTTGGCCGGCCATTTATTCTCCAGAGAACTGAAAGTCGCAATGGCTTTTTCCTCAGAAATATCACCGACAATAGAGAGGTAGGAAAGAGAAGGAGAAAAATAGTTTTGGTAAAATTCTTTCATATCTTCAATATTAATGGATTCTACAGATGCGACGGTCCCCAATGTGCTATTGGACAGAATATTTTCTTCCCCATACAACAGTTTGCTAAAAACATTTGAGGCAATGGCATTTGGATTTGCCTGACTTCGATTGATTCCTTCAATCGTTTGCTTTTTAACGCGGGCGAATTCTTTTTCATCCCATCGCGGTTCAAGCAAAATCTCTTCGACTAAGGCGTACGTCTGGTCAAAGGTTGATGTAAGGGTATTTGCCCTAATTACAATTGCCTCTTTGTTTGTATACATCCCAATCGATGCCCCTAAAGCATCAATGGCCTCTTCTAATTCGATGGGCGTTTTATTTTTGGTGCCTTGCATCATAATGTCGGTCATCAGGTTGGCGACACCAATTTTTTGAGGATTATCCAGCAACATACCACCATGTAAGGTCAGCGTGAATTGAATTAATGGTAATTCATGATGTCCAATACCAAAGAGTTTTAATCCATTCGCCAGCTTATTCTCCCAGATGGCCGGGACTTTGAGCAAAGGATCGGTTCCTTTTGGAGGCTCAATATTGCGATCGAACTTAGTTGGAATTTTTTCAATCTTTTCATCTTTATCAGCAACAGCAACCTTCTTTTGCTCCTTTACTGATTCTTCCTCGATTTTGAAGGGAATTGAATTCTCAGCGATGAGATCAGTTTTTCCTTCGGGAACAAAGCTCGTGAGGACAAAGGGCTTATTCTTGATATATTTATTATATACATGCCAGATATCATCACTGCTCACGTCTTGTATGCCCTGAAGCTCTTTACCTATGAATCCGGGCGAGCCGGCATATTCGTTATACTGGGCCAGGTTAAAAGATTTGTTTAGTAAACTCGCTATACCATTGTAAAAGGCGGTTTCCCATTTGGCTTTTTTAGCCTTAAGATCTGCCTCGCTAAATTTTTCTGTTTCGAACATTTCGAAGGCTTTGTTAATAGACTTTTCCACATCCGTCAAATTACTGGTGGGGAAAGCACGAATGCGGATTCGGAAATAACCTGTGATTTCCTGGCTACTATTATAGGCTGAAACGGAAGGCGCGAGTTTGTCTTCTTCCACAATGACTTTATAAAGGGGTGCTTTTTTACCCTCAGCGAATAGTTCACCCATTAGATCTAAAGCATACGCATCTTTTGTGAATTGCTCTACTGTTGGAAGAACGATATTCAATTCAGGTGATTTTGCAAATTTGTCTTCATAGGAAGCCCGCTTTGTCTCAGTAAGACTTGTATACATTGGTGTCGGATCCGGTACTTTCTCACTCGCTTTAATCTCACCAAAATACTTCTCCACCCAATCTTTTGTCTGGGTGACGTCAAAATCACCGGCCACAACGATGGTTGCATTGTTGGGTCCATACCATTTCTTATAAAAGTCCCGAACGTCCTTAAGTGTTGCCTGACGTAAATCGTCCATGGAACCAATCACTTGCCAATTATAAGGGTGATCCTCGGGATAAAGAAGTTTCTCAATGATGTACTGGTATGTCCATAGGGATTGTTATCGACACGCTGCCTTTTTTCATTCATAACTACTTCTTGTTGGTTGGCGAATGCTTCAGCTGTTACCGTACTTAATAAATAACCCATACGATCCGCTTCCAGCCAAAGAACCATTTCCAGGGCATTATTGGGTACAACTTCATAATAGATCGTTCCATCTTCCCATGTACCGCCGTTTAGGGTTCCACCAGCATCCTGGATTTTTTTGAAAAACTGATCCTGACCTACATGTTGTGACTCTTGAAAGAGCATATGTTCGAAAAGATGTGCAAAACCAGTTTTACCTCTCTCCTCGCGATTTGATCCCACATGATAGAGAATGGCAACAGAAGCAATTGGATCTGAACGATCTTCGTGCAAGATAACTTCCAGACCATTGGTTAATGTGTACTTTTCATAGTCAATTTTTAATTCTGATTTTTGTGACGTGCACCCTGATAGAATTAAAATAAAAAGAGAAATTAAAAATGCTGCAGAGATTTTAAAACGCATAACCCCTCCTTACAATTATAAAAGATATCTTTGCTTTTATTTGCGTGATAAAAAGCATAAGGTAAGCAAATTAACATACTAAAAAAAGACTTAATGTTCATGAGATGAGGTTATAACCTGTCTGGATCTGGTAAATCAGGAAATGTTTGGATGAATTACAAATATTTTCATAAGTTACTGTGGTTATCAGTAGATAAATTACAAATTTTGATTTAATTAATATTAGATATCACAAGTATCCGATTAAGATTTAAATATGTATTCATAAACAGTACGATAATAAATAATATTTTTAATTTCCCAGTGAGGAAACTTGATTCAAAGAACTCACCCTTGCCGAAGGCATCCCTTCGGGAAAATCCCTCTCTTGCAAAGAGAGGGACTTTAAGGAGCCCTTCTCGTGAAGAAGAGAAGGGGTTTTAAAAATAAATTTTGTAAAATAATTGATTCTTCTATTAAACCGGACACACCTGATTAGATATAAAAAGGAAACCATGAAATGAGAACATCCTTCATATATAGCATTGTAGCATTAGCTTTGGCAATAGTTGTATCATCTCTCTTTATTTTTAATGGATGTGAAAATAAACAGGACTCGAATGCCAGCCCGGCCTACAAGGCAGAAATCAATTCATGGCATGGCAAAAGGGTCAAACGTTTAACCTCCAAGACCGGATGGTTGACCTTAGCAGGTCTTTACTGGTTGACTGAGGGTGAAAATACCTTTGGCAGCAGTGGGGATAATCAAATTAAGTTCCCGGTGGGTAAAGCCCCTGAATTTATAGGATCCTATTTTCTTGAGAAAGAAAACCTGCGTGTGGAGATCAATCCCGATGTAAATGTTCTTCATGGTGGTAAGCGGGTAACATCGATGACCGTGTTGCCGGATATATCAGGGCGTCCAACTACCTTATCTCTGGATTCCTTAAGCTGGTTTATTATAAAGCGGGGTGATAAATTTGGTATTCGTTTGAAGGATCGTGGCAGCAAATTTTTAAAGGAATTTAGCGGAATTGAAACGTTTCCAATCGATTCAACCTGGCGGGTAGAAGCAAGGCTCGATCCATACAAACCGCCAAAGATGATTGATGTACCGGATATTATAGGAACGGTAAATAAATCAAGATCCCCCGGCGCCCTTGTTTTTAGTATAAAGGGTAAAGAATACCGATTAGATCCCCTTGGGGATTCATCTGCCCGGCCGCTGTTTTTGATTTTTGCTGATCAAACCAATGGAATTGAAACCTATGGTGCCGGTCGTTTCTTTCTATTCCACCGCCGGATAGTCTGGGGAATACGATTTATAGATTTTAATAAAGCCTATAATCCACCCTGTGCTTTTACGGCCTATGCCACCTGCCCATTACCGCCATCCCAAAATGTCCTGCCCTTAGAAGTTAAAGCAGGCGAAAAGAACTATGGCCATCATTAGAATGGGATTTGGAATTAGGAAAGAATTTATTATACGGGATACGTGATACGAGATGTGTGATATGGGATACCAGATACCGGATATGTGATTGAAAAAAAGAGTAAATAATACTTGACAAGTAATTGATAAAGTGACACCTTTTTTAATCCCGCATCCCGCATCCCGCATCCCGCATTTACTCCTGCATCCCGATATCCCGCATCCCGCATCCTTGCATCCCGCATCCCGCATCCCGTCATCCCGCATCCCGCATCCCGCATCCCGCATCCCGCATCCCAACAGCATCCCGCAATAAGCCACAATAATTGTATTTGAGAAAAATGTAACAAATACTTGTATGGTTCGTAATTAATTATTAAACTTTCATCCAATTTAATGACTGGTGTTCATTTTGTTACTTTTATTCTAAAAAATAGAGGGAAAGTTTGGGAGTTGCCGAAAGAAAAGAACGGGAAAAAGAGCGGCGTCGGGAAGCTATACTAAAAGCTGCCGTAAAGGTCTTTTTTAAAAAGGGTGTCGATAATGCCACTATGGATGATATTGCAGAATCTGCTGAATTGAGTAAGGCTACATTATATTTATATTTTACAAGCAAAGAAGAAATCTACTTTTTTATCCATCTGGAGGGGCATAAAAAGTTGTTTAAAATGATGGAATCGGCTGTAAAAAAAACCACAGATACACGCGAAAAAATTGCCATTCATATCTCAACATTGATTGATTTCCAAAAAAAGTACCCGGACTATTTTGAGGCCTTTTTTTTCTTTCTTACTCACGAAACAAATATAGATAAGAACAACCCCTATATAAAAAAACATCAAGAATTAGAAAAAAGTTTTTTAAATTCATGGCTTAAACTGGTTCAGAGAGGAAAAAATGAAAACCTTATACGTGAAAATCTTGGTGAAATTTCAACGGCGATTATCATCTGGATGCAACTTATTGGTTTTTTAAAAATTTTCTCGGTGTTACACAAAGATTTAAAAAAAGAATTGGATATTACCAAAGATGGCATATTGTCAGAATATATTGAGTTAATATTTAGTGGAATAATGAAAAAATAAACAATTATGAGTAGAGGAAAATGGATGAGACATATGTATCGCTATAATTTGATAATGCTTTTGTTGTTTTTATGCTCAATGAAGTTAACAGCCCAAGAAAGTCAGGGATACCATCTGGAAGATGTACAGAAATATGCTTTAGAAAATAACCGTGATGTACGCAAAGCCGATATGAGTATTGAAGCAGCGATCAAACAGATCGGAGAAGTTAGAGGAATTGGATTGCCTCAGGTTGAAGTATCCGCCAGTTACAGCTATATGATGGATATCCCCACTCAATTAATTCCGGGTGAAATATTTGGCGGGGAACCTGGATCAACCATTCCAGTAAAGTTTGGTAAACCGCAGTTGGCAAATTTTGGTGTATCGATTACCCAGCTGCTATTCAGTGGTAGTTATCTCGTCGGTTTAAGCGCTTCCCAGGTTTATCTACAGCTTTCGGAAAGGAATAAGAAGCGTACAGAACTGGATGTTAAGGCGACGGTGACGGATACCTATTATCTGATCCTTATCGCGGAGGAAAGTCGTAATATCCTGCGGGAAACATTAAAAAATCTTGAACAGACAAAAATCGAAGTAACTGAACTTAACAATGAGGGATTGAACGAACAGGCAGATGTTAAACAGATTCAGATAACTTACAATGCGGTGGATAATGGTATTAAAACGCTTGATCAACAGATTGAAATTGCATATAAATTGATCAGCTATCAGATGGGACTGCCACTTGATCAGAAAATTAACCTATTAGACGATCTTGAAGCAGTTATTTCAAGCCTTGATATTGAGGTATCTTTAGGAATGATGTTTGATCCAGACAGCAATATTAATATCCAAATGATGGAAACGCAGGTGAATCTTGCTGATCTATCCTTATCAAATGAAAAGAGAACTTTTTTACCTACATTGGCCGGATTCGCTTCATTTCAGCGTGATGCCCAGAGAGATCAATTTAATTTTTTTAATTTTGAGAGGAATTGGTTTCCAACTTCAGTAATTGGTCTTCAATTGAATTGGCCCATTTTCAGCGGATCCTCAAAGATATACAAGGTCCAGAAAGCCAAGATTGAATATGAACAGGCCAAACTGGATTTGGAAAATACCAAAGAGGGTATACAACTGCAGCACGCGCAAGCCCGTGGCGGACTTGTCGCTGCCCGGGACAGATATCTAAATGCCAGAACGAACAGAGACCTTGCTCTGGATGTTTACGAGTTCAACCTTCAAAAATACCGTGAGGGACTCATTTCAAGTCTGGAGTTAACTCAGGGGCATAATCAATATCTTGATATGGAAAGAACCTATTTGGAAAACCTGTCCACGGCACTCACCGCTCTAACGCAGCTTAAAAAAATATTAGAAACTTTATAAATATTGAGGAAAAAATGAAAAATATACTGGTATTTGCAATGGTAACTCTTCTTCTCGTTGGTTGCGGAGGTGATGATAAAAGAGAATTGTTAAAGTCTCTGGAAAAACAACGTGACAATCTTAATAATCAAATTGATGAGTTGAGAACGACACTTGATGTTGAGATAGAGTAATACTCCCGACGGCCGAATGACAGTAGTATCACTTTCTCAATTAACTCTACAAACCATTTATGCATTATATCAAAATCCAGGGTATGGTAGAATCGGATAATAATGTTTTGATTCCGGCGCGTACTTTTGGTGTGATAAAAAAGATTTATGTAAAAAAGGGACAGGAAGTAAAAAAAGGGCAGATGCTTGCAGCTATGGATGGCGCTATTGTGGAAAATTCGCTAAGTGAACTTGAAATCAATATGGAATTAGCATCAACAATGTATGAACGACAAAAGCGGCTTTGGGATAAGAAGATTGGCAGTGAAGTTCAGTTTCTTCAGGCCAAAACAAATAAAGAAGCATTAGAGAAAAGACTGGCAGCTACCCGGGAACAATATATGTTGACTAAAGTGATTGCTCCTATCAGTGGAACAGTGGATGAAGTTATGATCAAGGAAGGAGAAGCGGTTAATCCTGGCTTCGGTACCATTCGCATTGTTAAACTGTCTGATCTTAAGATTACCGCAAATCTCTCAGAAAAATATACTGGAAATATCCGGGTAGGTGATTCTTTAACAGTATCTATTCCTGTGCTCAATCGTGATTTTGTAAGTGTTGTTCGTTCGGTAGCACGGGTAATTAATCCCAAAAATCGGACATTTCCCATCGAAGTATCTCTGCCGAAGGGAAGCACCGAAATTCAACCCAATATGTTAACAGTACTATTAATCAACGATTATAGTAATCCCAAGTCCATTACGGTTCCTTTTAATATAATTCAGAAAACAGAATTCAATCGCTTTTGTTTTGTGGCATCACAAAATGAAAACGATATCTGGACTGTGGAAAGGAGAAAAGTTGAACTGGGTTTAAAATATGGCGATTACATTGAAATTCTTAGTGGATTAGAATCCGGCGAATTTGTAGTAATAAAAGGATTCCAGAATCTGGCGGGGAATCAGCAGGTAATGGTTAGTTCGCAGAATGAAAATTAGGAAATCACAAATGAAACAATTCAGCTTATCAAATAAAGCAGTAGATAACAAGTATTACCATTTATGTGATCATCATCGTGGTCACACTTTTCGGAATCATTCAATATCTTTCCACCGCACAAGAAAAATTTCCCGAAATCGTTTTTCCCTATTTTATGATTTCGACTATCAATCCTGGGACCTCTCCGGTTGATATTGAAAACCTGATCACCTATCCGATTGAAAAAGAACTTAAGGGGATTGACGGGATCAAACATGTCAATAGCCAGTCGCTTCAAGATATTTCCATGATCATTATCGAGTTCGATGTAAATACTGATCCAATTCAGGCCTATCTGGATATGAAAAAGGCCGTGGATGATGTTCGCGCCGAATTACCAAATGATCTCTATCAGGATCCGGAACTGATTCAAATAGATGTTTCCGAAATACCGATTATTTATGTAAATCTCTTTGGTGATGTTGGATTAGTGAAAGCAAAAAAATATGCTGATGACCTGAAGGACCGGATTGAAAGTTTAGAAGAGATCTCAAAGGTAGAGATCATAGGCGCTCTGGAACGTGAGATACAGATTGACGTGGATCTCTATAAAATGCAGGCAGCAGAGATCTCATTCAACCGAATTGAGGGTGCGGTAGCCGGTGAAAATCTGACCATGTCCGGCGGTCTTATTAATACTGCCGGGATGAAACGCAATTTTCGGATTGTTGGTGAGTTTCAGAGCACAGATGAAATTGGTGATATCATGTTGAAAAAGGGTATCTACCTACGCGATATTGCTCAGGTAGTGGACGGATTTGCAGATCGGGAAAGCTATTCCCGTATGGATCGTAAAGATGTCATCTCTTTATCGGTCATCAAGCGGGGCGGTCAGAACCTAATTACAGCTGTGGATAAAATAAAAACTGAGATTGCAGATTTTCAAAAAACTGCCTCACCGGCCTTGGGAATCAAGATTACCGGTGACACAAGTACGCAAACCCGGAATTCAGTGAGTGACCTCTTTAACACCATCATCCTTGGATTTATTATTGTTGTCTTTATTCTGATGTTTTTTATGGGTGAACTGGATGCTATTTTTGTAGGTGTTTCCATTCCCTTATCAATAATCATCATATTTGTTCTCTTTCCCATGATCGGATTTAATCTGAATATGGTGACATTGATGTCATTTATCATTGTTCTTGGAATTGTGGTGGATAATTCCATTGTAATCGTTGAGAATATCCACCGTCATTTTACCACAACAGAAAACCTGTCAATCATAGATGCAACAAAAAGAGCGGTTGGTGAAGTGGCCATGCCTGTGTTTACCGGTACACTTACAACAGTTGCGCCATTTGTCCCATTAATGTTTATGCCTGGAATAATGGGTAAGTTTATTTCTTATCTGCCCATTACGATCATATTAACACTTGGTGCTTCACTGTTGGTAGCCTATTTTTTTAATCCGGTCTTTGCAGTATCGTTTATGAAGCATGAAGCAAATGCAGAGGAAAAGACTCATGGTCGGTTGAGCAAAAAATTCTGGAAGCTATCAATACCACTGCTAATTATTGCATTATTATCGTACATATTCGGGCTATTTCTATTAGCCAACCTTATCGTTATGGGTCTTGGACTCTATGTTTTATTGAAAACGATCATGGTCTGGCAAATCGATAAATTCCAGAAAAATATTCTCCCCAGGCTGATACAAAATTACAAGGCCACATTAAAATTTCTCATACATGGCAAGCGTCCTTATCTGGTAGTTGGAGGTACCGGCCTTTTACTTGTCCTGACCATATTTGTGATGGGTGTGGCAACGCCAAAAGTATCCTTTATGCCCAGTGGTGATCCAAATGCTATCTGGACTTATATTACCATGCCGGAAGGGACGGACGTGGAAGTTACGAATAAGGTAGCCGAGAAAATTGAGACTCGAATCCTGAGTGTACTGGGGGATAATAATCCGGATGTGGAATCGATTATTACGAGTGTCGCTGTCAATGCCGGTAGTGGTGCATTTGACCGGACCGCAATGGAGAGAAAGGCCAAGGTGACGGTTTCATTTGTAGAATATAAATACCGGAAGGGTGAAAAATCAACTTTAGAATATCTTGAAGGTGTGCGCGAAGTGGTTAAAGGTGTGCCAGGAGCTGAAATTGAGGTTGCCAGGGATGTAATGGGCCCACCGGCGGGAAAGGCATTGAATATTGAAGTATCAGGGCCCAAAATTGAAAAATTAGTAGAGCTGAGTGATGATTTAAAATTGTTTATCACTGATCTTCAAATTCGGGGAATCGAAGATTTACAACTTGATATGGAAACACAAAAACCGGAAATCATTCTCCATATCGACCGGGCAAAAGCAGGAAGGTTGGGTATCAGTACCGGGTATATCGCATCTGTATTACGTACTGCAATTTATGGCAAGGAGATCTCCTCCTTCCGGGAGGGGGAAGATGAATATCCCATACAATTGAGGCTGGAACCTCGTTTTCGCGATGACGTGGATGTGTTGCTAAGTCAGAATCTGACAATCTCAAAAGGTGGTAATAATCCGCCAGCACAAATTCCAATTTCCGCAGTGGCTGATGTGGAATATATAACTACCTATGGTGGCATAAAACGTATTGACAATGCACGGGTTGTAACGCTGGCATCCAATGTTCTCACCGGTTATAATGCCAATGAGATCATAGGACAAATACGTAAATCATTGCCTAAATTCAGTCTGCCAGAAGGGTATTCGATACGAGTTTAGTGGTGAGCAGGAAATGCAAAATGAAATTGCTGATTATATGTTAAAAGCGTTGTTTATCGCTGTGGCTTTAATTCTGATAATTCTGGTCGCACAGTTCAATTCCGTTGGTAAACCAGTGATTATCTCACTCCAAATTCTCTTCAGTATCATTGGTGTACTTTTGGGAATAGTAATCTTTAACCTGGAAATTTCGGTGATGATGACGGGTATGGGAATAATTGCCGTAGCGGGAATTGTGGTTAAAAATGCAATCATTCTGATTGATTATATCGATAATGCCATGGAGCAAACCGATGATAAGATAGAGGCAATCGTCAATGGAGGGGCTACGCGTTTGACGCCGGTAATGCTGACCGCACTCTCCACCATTTTGGGATTAATGCCTTTAGCTCTGGGAATCAATTTCAATTTCATAACCTTGTTTACGGAAATGAATCCACAAATGTATTTGGGAGGTGACAGCGCTGCATTCTGGAATCCGCTGGCATGGACGATAATATTTGGTTTATCTTTTGCTACGTTTCTGACTCTTATCGTCGTTCCTTCGATGTATAAGATATTTTATGTGAAAGAGTAATGGTATCGCGTATCACGTATCTCGCTTCTAGCGTCTTACGTCTAACGTCTAGCTCTTTGTTATTTTATCAATAAACTGAGGTGGTATCGCAGTGGGTTTCTGTGTACTATAATCAAAAAAAACGATAGCAGTTTTACATAATGCCACGACTTTATCATTTTGATTGGAGATCTTATAATAGAAGTCACAACTTTTTTTCGATATATCATCAATTCCAATTTGTATACTTAATATATCCCCGTAATGTCCCTGTGTTTTATAGATGATGACCACGTCAGCCATCATGATTCCAACACCTTCAATATTGCCTTCCGAATATCCGTATTCATTTAAGAAACGTATCACGCGCTTCGTGCAAAATTGATAGAAGGGCGTCATTGCCGAGGTGATTTCCATAATTTAAATCGGTAATTCGGATAGGGATATCTGTGGAGAATAAATAATTCTCAGGCATGTTCAATTTGATACGAGACATGATATTTAATACTTATCGATAACCGTGATATAGAAATGTAGAGACGTCCCGCCGGGACGTCTCTACAGCATACGAATTATTTATTTAGGCGCTGGTTTCTAGCTTTTCTGCCTTATAACCACCTTTTTTGCGATCACGGAAATACAAGGATACCAAAAATAATAGTTAAAATGATTGCTAAAGGGTGCGACCCGGCGGAAAGAGATTTTACCACCATAGTTTTCAGCAGGTCCAAGGATTTTCTTTGCAGGCTTGGGCAGCAGAAGAACCTGGTGCCACTACCATAGCACTGCGCATGGCATTGGCTGTTTTAAGTTCAGGTAAGGCGCCACTCGCATCGGTAGCAGCGATAACTTCTTTGGCTGCATTTATGGCCGCATCAAAATCAGCAGCTGTTTTTTCTCCACTAGCCTGTTTTAAAGCTGGGTATTCGTCGACGATTTGTTGCATAACGGCTTTTGTTTCGTTTACCGGCAATTTTTCGTGGAGGTACGTGTCAGCAATATCACCCATCACAGGGGAAGTGACAAGGCCAACAACAAGCATCGCGACGCCACCCATTAAGTCCAAGTGCCAAGGCCCCACCCTTAGGAATGCGTTCTGATGTTACCCCAATCATGGTGGGCCAGAAATAACAGACACCGATTGCGAAACCTGTTCCGGCCAATATGAGCCATACCCAAAGTTTCTGTCCAACTGAGCCAGTATAAGGAAATACCACTTACAATCGCAGAAGCAAATAGTATTCCTGTTGGTGAAAGTTTATGGACAATAGGACCGGCGTAATAACGCATAACCGCCATTAATCCGGATATCCAGACCAGAACCAGAATCCCGGGAATACCAGCTGATTGCAAAACAGCAGGAATCCAGCGGTTCGGTCCTAATTCAATGGAGGCGGTCATCATCATACAAATGAGTAATAACCAGAAAAAAGGTCTTAGTAAGGTTGCGGTAATCATTTCTTTTCCACTGATTCCAGCTTGCTTGCGTTCTGTAGCAGGAAATTTTTGTCCGGCAAATAGGAAAGCATAAATTACTGCCGGAATGAGGATGACAGCTAATTTAATCTGCCAGGATGAATGCCAATATTATCAAGGAAATAGGATAATTAGTCCACCGATAACAATACCGCCCGGAAACCAGACATGAAATTTGTTCAGCATCTCTGTTTTTTTCTCAGGGTAAATAGTTGCCACAAGTGGATTACATACAGCTTCAACCAAACCATTTCCCATTGATATAATCCAGGCACCGAGAAACAACATTGTAAATCCATCAGCCAGGATCATGAGAATTACACCCAGGGCTTGTCCCAACAAAGCAAGACGCAATAAAAATTTCATCCCCAAAACATCACAGAGCGGTCCAAAAATAATAATGGTCACTGAAAAACCCCAAAGGGCCGCACCACCAATCCAGCCTACTTCCGCATTTGTTAATACAAACTGCTCTTTGAGCGGTCCCATAATTGCCCCAATAATAGCAAAAGTAACGGCAGTGGCAATCAACGCAAAATTACTACCCCAGAATAATCTGCCAGGATTAATCTGTTCATTCTGTGCTGCAGTCATAATCTTTCCCTCCTTAGACTGGTCAAAAGATCGATATTTTATTCAATGATACGTGTTTTATTTGGATAGTTTTTGTAGCAGAAACGGATAATATGAATATATGTAGAGACGTCCCATCGGTTAGAGATCCCGTTTTCGGGGACGTCTCTACGAATTGAATTATTGATTAGTGTATATTACAGTGACCATCCTTTTGTATAAGGACGGATCAAAAATTCATTGGCCTCAGGAAGATTGGTAATTTCACCTTTAACACCATCCCATTCCAGCGGGGTGTTTTTTTCCTGCATTCTTACGGCAATATTACCGAGCATCATGGTTTCAACCAGTTTTGAGGCATACTCAAAATTGGAAGTAGCCTGAACACCTTTTTTAATGGATTGTACCCATTCCTGATGGATGCCAGGAGAACGTGGAATTGATTTCTCCGGTTGATCATATTCTTTCATTTTTTTCTCAGGGATGATACGTGGATTGCTTCCATAACAGCCACACATGATTTTACCCTTTTCGCCGTAATAGAGGACACCACCATCGGAATCACCCATGCGTCGACCGGGTTCTAATTCTTCCGGACGGGGAGGCATCATACCGCCATCATACCAGGTTAATTCTACTGGTGGAAGTCCATTTCGTTTTGGAAATTCATAATGAATTACCTCAGCGACAGGCCAGCTTTCCTGATTAAATTTTGTAGAACTGGCATCAATTTTTGTCGGATATTCGAGTTTTAATGTTTCGTAGGGGATATCAAAGATATGAGCACCCATATCGCCTAATGCACCGGTTCCCCACTCGACCCATGCACGCCAGCTCCAGGGACAATAATCAGGATGATAGGCACGAAATGGTGCGGGTCCGAGCCATAATACCCAATCTAATTCAGGAGGAACGGATGGAATCTCTGTTGGGTAAGGCAGACCGGTTTCCCAAACAGGACGATTGGTCCAGCAATCGACTTTTGTTACTTCACCAATAGCATCATCAGCTAACCATTCGGCGATCAACCGGATTCCTTCACCGGCATGACCCTGATTTCCCATTTGTGTAATAACACCTTTTTCTTTGGCGGTTTCTCTTAAAACGCGTGCCTCTTTTACCGAATGTGTTAACGGTTTCTGAACAAAGGCATGTTTACCTAATTGCATTGCTGCCATTGCAGCAACTGCGTGTGTATGATCAGGCGTACTAACCGTGACAGCATCGATATCTTTTTCTTTTTCCAGCATGACACGAAAGTCTTTGTATTTAGGCGCTTTTTCTAATGCTTCTGCCAAATCCTGGCGGTCTGAATCTTCTTTGGTACGTTTAAGAGTCTCTGCTACCTTACGATCATCCACATCACATAAAGCAACGATGTTCTCAGTACTGACAGCATACATATCTGAACGGCCTTTTCCGCCAGCTCCTATGATAGCAATATTTAATTTTTCACTCGGCGGTGTGTAACCATTTCCACCGAGTACATGACGTGGTACAATAGTAAATGCAGCTGTTGTGGCAGCCATACTTCCGATAAATTTTCTCCGGGACATGCCATCATTTTTGGTTTGATCATCCATATTAAATCTCCTGTTACATATGTAAATTTATTTGTGATTAAAGTTAATTGTTTTTAGACAATATTTCTGATTAGAATAGTTAATGATAATAATTAATTAGATCAATATACAATAAAAAATGTCATTTTCCCGAATGAAATTTGGGTCTGGATTCATAAAAACAGATATTAAGACCCTGTCCAAAGGACTCTTTTGGAGAAACAAGCCTGCCCTGGCGACAGGCCAGGGTTCAGGGTGACCAATATACTACAATTCTAAATAATATCATTTGGATTAACGTATATATATTTTCTGTCCTTAATAGTTAAATCGGTCTTTAATCACTTTTCTACTAACTGTTCCAATTTCTTTACCACCTGGCAAGTTCCACGCACAGTATGATAAAAAACTTTCCAACTGGTACCCATGTAGTCCCATATCAGATCACCATTTTTCTCTAACAGGGCATACCACTCACCTAACTCCCAGTTGATACCTTTTGTAAATACAAAATCATGAACATTCCTGAAGGCATCCAGGTATTTTTCATTTTTTGTTAATATATATCCGTCAAGAAAGCCAACCATTGCCTCGGCTTGCTGCCAGAATTCCTTTGTCACTTCAGTTGGTTCACCATTCCGATGACCCTCAACAAAGATTCCACCATTTTCCCAATCAATTCCTTTCTCGTAGGTATGCTCATAAATGGGTACAACCCGATTAAGACTTTCACTACGGGGAATTCCCATAATATCCTGAGCATGTAAATATAACCAGGCAAGTTCGATATTATGTCCGTAAGACGTGATATCAACACCTTTGCCATCTTCATCAAAGCGATCCCGCCCCCAGACCGTATCCAATTCTACATTGGCAATCGGTTTCCAGTCGGGTGTAAACATAGATATGCCTGTTCCCGTTTTGGGATCGATCATTTTAGCAAATATCAAATCAATTACATCCGTTAAGGCTTTTCTATGGATCTCCGATCTTGTTTTTTCATAGAGCGTCGTGTAGGCCTCCATCAAATGCATATGTACATCGAGTGACTTATGTGACGTTATATCACCCCGCGCTTCTTTCAATTTAAATTGGCGATCAAAATGCTCGTAATAGCCGTCATTTTCTTGGTCAACTACTTTTTCCTGCAGCATGTCAAAGACACGGGATGCCTCAGCCTCAGCCTCTTTATTTCCCGTAAGAAGTGCGAACTCTGAGAGTCCATAGATGAGAAACGAATGACCGTAGATTATTTTATTATCATCTGTTACTTTACCATCCTCATCTACTATCCAATAGTAACCATCGTATTCAGGATCACGAAAATATTTAAAAAGAAAATCTATTCCTTGTTGGACGCTTTCTACCCCATTTGGCCAATCAAATCCGAGTCTCATGGCATGTGATAGGGTGAAAATACTACGGCATTGAGCCAGCATGGATTTCTCTGTGACTTCAGTACGCTTGCCATATTTATCGTAGTTTGTCTGGAATCCGCCATATTTATGATCAACTGCACGCTCAGCCCAAAACGGTATCAATTTTTCGTTTAAGTAGTTTCTGGTTTTTTCTAGATATTCTTTCATAAAATCCTCATAAATTTGAAGTTTTATTTCACGCAGCGACGCTACGACGCAGCGCAGATATCAAAGTTTCAAGAATTTCTTGTTATATATATTTAATTTTTTATTATATATATGAGTTCTGATTTCCTCCAGATATTGCATGTCGTCAAAAAAATCAAATATTATTTCCGCTGCGGCGTTGCGTCGCCGCGTGAAATAGATTTATTTCCTTGCGATGAATTCATACTCACCGGATCCAACTTCAAAAATCGTTGATGCGTCAGAATTCTTAACCAGTTTTATACCCGGAACTTCATTAACTGTCTTTCCGGATTGGAAAAGCACCTTGCCTGACTCTTCAATTACCGGCCATACCTGATCTAAGTTAGGCACATGCACCATGGCGTTCGTATTGGGCGGAATGCTAATCCGCATTGAAAGCATGCCATCATCGAGATTCCAGTCTGACTTTACATTCCCATAAAGTGTCTGCAAACTCGAATTCGCCCAGGTGAGATCACCAACAGGTCTTGGGGCAATAATAGATGTCTTAAATCCGGGATTTTCATTATCAGGGCGAATTCCTCCTAACCAGGCATAAAACCACTCACCCACAGAACCAAGGGCGAAATGATTACGAGAATTCATACCCGGACCCTGAGAATCACTATTCCACAACTCCCAAATGGTTGTTGCATTTTTTTCAACCATATATCCCCAGGAAGGATACGTTTTTTGACTGGCAACCTTGTAGGCTAATTCATGCTCACCATTCTCGCTCAATACGGGAAGCAAATAAGCCGTACCCAAAAATCCGGTTGAAGGATGATTACCCTTTGCTTTTACATCTGCTACAATATTAGAGAAAACCTGAGACTTGAGCTCAGGTGGTGTAATCCCAAATACAAACGGTAATAAATTTGCCGTCTGTGTATTGCCCAAATAATTTCCCGTTTGCGGATCATAATACTTTTTATTGAATGCTTCTGCGATACGAGTGGCTAATTTGTTATATTCTGTTTCGTCTTTTGTTTTGCCAATTATACCTGCCATATTAGCGAGAAGTTTGGTACTGTAGTAAAAATAGGCCGCTCCAATGGGTTCTTTTGGGGATTCAACCACGGCAATCCAATCACCATAACCGCTGCGCTCATAAAGATAGTCGACACTATGATTTTTCATATATTCAACCCAGGCAGCCATGGCATCATAATTTTCTTCAATGATCCGTTTATCGCCATAAAATTGATACACTACCCAGGGAACGACGACCACAGCATCACCCCAGCCTGGTTTAGCAGGTCCTGTAACGACAATTGTTGGATTTACATCATGAACGGCACCATCCTTGTCCTGACAATCAGTAATATCGTTCATCCATTTCCCCCAAAAACGGGCCATATCCATGTTATAGCAGGCTGTTGGTGCAAAAATTTGGGCATCCCCCATCCAGCCGAGTCGTTCATCACGTTGTGGACAATCGGTTGGAACGCTATGCATATTGCCTCTTTGACCCCAGGTAATATTATGCTGAATCATATTAATGATCTGATTCGAGCAGGAAAAATCAAGCGCTACCGGGGCAGCGGAGTGAAGAACCTTTCCCGTTATCGCATCTTTACCTGGTTCTCCCGGATAACCGGTGACTTCTACATAGCGAAATCCATGGTAAGTAAACAGGGGCTCCCAGATTTCAGTTCCTTTGCCATTTAATATGTATGTATCAGTTGCTTCAGCACTGCGCAGGTTGTCTCTATATATATTACCATCTTGTTTAAGGGTTTCAGCAAATCTCATCTTTACACGGGTTCCTTCGGGACCACTCACTTTTAACTCTGCCCATCCGACCATATTTTGTCCAAGGTCGTAGACAAATACACCAGAGTCAGGTTGGGTAATTTTTAAAGGATTGAGTGTTTCGGTAATCTGAATCGTTGGTCCCTGTTGGGTTACGCGTTTGGCACCTTCGTCTTTAAGGACCACAACATCCTGCCAATTTGAAGCATTAAATCCGGCTTTGGCCCATCCAGATAATTCCTGACGGGCATCATAGATCTCTCCGTGATAGATGTGATTTTGCAGAAGGGGAGAGTCATGGGTTTTCCAATCTTTGGTTGTAACAATTTTTTGACTACTACCATCTTCATAATCGACGTTTAACTCAAGTAAAAATCGCATGGGACCGCGGCTGTATGAGGCGGCGCCCTTCCAGCCTAATCCGCCACTCCACCACATGTTTCCAATGATAGCCCCAACTGCGTTTGGTCCGGAAACCAACTTATCAGTAACATCATAGGTCTGGTATTGAATGCGTGTCGGATAATCTGTCCATCCGGGTGTAAAAATATCCTTTCCAATCCGTTGTCCATTGATGAACATGACATAACTGCCCAGTCCTGTTACATAGGCTCTTGCCTGGGCGATCGGTTTGTCAATCTTAAAAGAATTTCGTACTAAGATGGATTTTGGAATAACAATTGTTTCAGCAGGATCGATTTTTCCCCACTCGCTGGTTCCATATTTTCCTATGACCAGAACACGGCCCCATCTATTATCTTTATAGGTCGGATTTTTCCAATCTGAGACCTTTTTACTTATGGTTTTCCATGATTTATCAGAATTAATAACCATCTCAGAACCATCGTCGAATGATATTTTCAGGCTAAATATATAACCACATACATCACCTAAACTATTGGCCGCTTTTACAGCAATCAGGTTTTCTCCGGCAACCAGGTTGGATTCTATATTAAAATCAAAGACCTCGGTCCATTTTGAACCTTGTCCGACTTTAGTCCCATTAATATGCAAGGTAAAAAGATTATCTGCCGTAGTACGTGCCAGGGCCTTGGTGATTTTTTTGTTTGATGGTATGGTAAACGATTTTCTGAAGAAAACCGGTATGTTTATGCCACTTTCTTTTGGATGCCATATCCAGTACCCCCATGGCCATCCCTTAACTATTTTTTCTGGTGGAATCTCTTTGCCGACCCATTGGCCGGTCCAATCCTGAGCTGATAGCAGACCCATCTCCCACCAGGTGGGCTGACTATAATTGGATGGACTGTTATCATGATCCCAGGTTCGTACTTTCCAAAAATATCTTGATTCTGATTTCAGGGCGGATCCATTATAGGCAACATGTACAGATCTGTCAGATTCTATTTTTCCACTGTCCCAGATATCGCCCTCATCTTTGGTTAATAGACTTAAATCACTTGCGACTAGTATCTGATAAGCTGTTTGGAGGGCACCTCGTCGGGAATCGCTAATATTCCAGGAGAGATGTGGTTCTAATTTATCAATTCCAAGAGGGTTTTGCTGTGATTCTGTTCGCAAGTTATGGGGCCCGACAATGCCTTGCTCAACCTTTGAGCAAGATGATACCACGATCATAGATGCTACTATGAGTATTAAATAAGCGGATAAGAATTTCATTTTTGGTTGGGTCATTTTTCTCTCTTCCTGGAAAAAGTCGCAACAGAATAAATAACATGATTTACTTAATTGTTAATTTGATTTATAACCACAAAGTGCTCAGAGAAAAGCAAAAAAATTTAATGGTTTTAAACTACCACCCCCTCGGTTCCCCCTCCTTAGTAAGGAGGGGGAGAAAGGGGGAGGTTTTTCACAGATCTATACAAACCGAGACAAAATAAATAGAAAAAATCTTTTCTTTGTGATCTTCGTGTCCTTCGTGATTCACTTTTTCTCTCGTAAACCAATACCTCTGGCCATTCAGATTTAAAAAAAAGATAAAGATTACCACAAAGTTCACTAAGAAGGCATTAAGGACACAGAGAAAAGCAAATTTTTTTTATAGTTTTAGATCTTGCTTATCCTTAATCATTTATTAAAGCCCTATACTTCCGCCAACCGAAAAATAAAAAAGTATATAATATCTTTTCTTTGTGAACTTTGTTCCTGCTTTGTGTCCTTTGTGTTTAGCTTTTCTAAACTGACCCCGTTATAATTTAGTACCTTATGTACTCTTAAAATACGTTTTGTTAAGATGTGATGCGAGCGTGACCAGCCGCTTCGTGTATTTTTTTGCAGATTCAAATTCAAATGTGGTTTTATGCCAGTTATCCCACTGCTGCTGCAATTCAAGAACAAGATTTACATCCGCAAGGGCACTAAATTCGGACACAAAATTTTTAGTTGCTGTTGGCTTATGGTTAACATAGATACCTTTCGATTCCAATGCAAGTTTTACCATTTGCATAGCTTGCCAGATTGTTGCAAAGGCAAGAAAATCAGCAGGATTAATCTCCTCAATTCCGATCGCCGTTTTTTCGATTTCCTTAATATATGCAGTCTTCCCTTTGCTACACTGGGCTTTTGTATTAGCAACTCCCTTGTAAAATCCTGGCCAGGCGTTTTTCGCATCCCTTATTAATAATTTTTTCAACCCAGCTTTCTCAGGATATAAATCCTCAGAAATTTTACCTTCTTCATAGGCTTTTTCGATCAATAAAAGCAATTCATCAAGATGAACAACCTCTACCTGATCCTTTGGGAAGCGATCCATGGCGGCCTTGGTTTCTGCGATGGGCATGGTATGATTGACCAGATTGTAGATAAACAGAGGTCTGTTTGGACAGGCTTCAATGAAATCATTCATGACCTTGTAAATATCATTACCACGATGAAGACCTTCTCCACAAAAGATATAGGGTTTACCCCCTTTTATATAATGCGGTTCAAATGCTGACTCTCCCATCCCCCGTGTGTAACCGACGCAATTTGGCATCGTTTCGCGCAGAAGAGCAGGGAAGTTTGGTAAATCAACCTCCTGCCACCAATCCCGGTCATTCCAATTTGTCATATGGACCGTATTCAGACCACATTTGTTCATATACATTTGACTAAGACGGAGAAATTTTTTGGGATTAGGATGCAGATGGGGGTAGGTATAGGTAGCACCGGCTGGCCCGGCGACAAAATAATCGGTTGCTTTCAGGTTTTTAAAATAGTAATCAACCATGGCGGGCAGAAAGTCGTAGGCCATCGGTAAAAATCCCCAATTATATTTAAATTTACCATGAACGGGACTATTCCAGTCTTTACTAATCAAATCCTGCACAAACCAGGCGGCATCGCCATCGGTTGCCATAAATGCTACATATACTTTGTTTTCAACCCTGAGATCTTTCTTTTGGATTGTCCTCTGTTTATAGGTTGTCTTTTCTTTTGGCTGAATACTGGAATGAACGGTTATATTACTTGTATGAAGGGAGCACATGCCATAATGACCATATTCAGATGATAAGGCGATCGCTTCGTGTTCTTTATCACGCACACAATGCCATCCAAAGATCACTGTCTCTTCCGGATAAATTTCATAGTACTTTTTTAGCAACTGGTAGTCACGCTTATCTCTTTCTGATGAAGAAATATCCACGGAGAGGATTTTATGTGCAATCACATAATCCCGATTCGTCCAACTGCTGGTTGGCCAATAAGGATCATGAACACAGAGATGAGCCATTAATTTTTGATTACATTGAGGCTGAAGATTAGTTAATGCCCATTCATAGGCCTCGTGCAGATCCTTCCACTTGCCGGTCAGGTCATCAATCTTTTTAATTCCCAAATCGGAGACCTCTCCGGCCAGATGTTTACTAACAGGCACGGCATTCTGCAAAGCACCCATGGATGTGGCAATATTTAAGGAATGGGGCATATCCGGATCGTAAACAATATATCCCTCAATATCCTGGCCAAACATATCGACCAAATTTTGAACATCAGAGACAAGCTGATAGTCGATCTCGTATTGTTCGGCATAATGTTTCAGCCAAAACATATCCGCTTTAAAATTGTTGAGATAAAATCTTGTCTCCTTGCGATTGATCAATCCCTGAAAACAGGCAAGAGATGTTTTGGTATGCCAGTCTGTTTTTTTGGGTATCTCCATATAAAATAATTTTTCCGGCCGGCTACCCTGTGGAAAAATGTCAGGCATCTTTTCACCGGGTTGACAGTAAAATGGCGATCCGGCCATTACCGCCCCGGTGGACACAAGCATCGTTTTTACAAAATCTCTACGGTCCATTCGTTTCCTCAGGCATTATCCAAATTCGAATAGGTCATTCCGAATTTATTTCGGAATCTATATAAGGGGAGATAGAGATGCTGAAACAAGTTCAGCATGACAATTCAATCACACAGTCCTGAGACATCCTTTTACGGGAGAACTTGCTTTCGCATCTCATCTGCATATCACTAATGTAATACTATACTTAGGCTGATTCTTTTCTATAGGAAATCAGTCCAAGAAAAATACCAACTGCTAAGAGTGTAATCGTTCCTATTATACCTATCATTCTCATATTCCAAATGCATTCCAGCCAACTTAATGATTCCGGAAGATCACGGGCAAAGGTTGCCCAGGCGATGGCAATCACACTGGCAATAACGGCTGTAGCCGCTTGCCAGCTTTTGATCCATTTAAACATAAGTCCCAAAAGAAAGAGACCGATCACACCACCACCGGCAATTCCGCCTAATTGCCAGCCTGTCTCTAATGCTGATTGGATTTGTATAAGGGATAAACCTGTAATTGTACCGATAATGCCCCAAACAACTGTATACCAGCGCAGCATTTTTATATCATTTTTATCATCCTCTATTTTACCTTTTTTCCAATATCTCTTATAAAAATCGAGAAGGGTGAGTGTGGAAACAGTATTCAGAGAAGAGTCGATGCTGCTCATGGCGGCGGCAACAATAGCAGCAATGAGGAGACCGCGTATTCCGACGGGTATTTGGGTGACGATGAAGTGGGGATAAATTTTATCACCCATCATTTCGCCCTGAAGTACGATCGGTAACTGATCAGGATTAACATTATAATAGGCATAAAGCGCCGTACCGATGAAAAGGAATAAGGCTGAGATAGGAATATAGGTAAGGGCTGCCATCCAGACAGATTTTGATGCTTCTTTTGTTGAGCTAACTGTCTGATATCTTTGAACATAATTCTGATCCACACCAAAATTACGCAGGTTTTCCATAAGACCATAAAGCAAAACGACCCAGGCTGTAGGCGCAATTAAATCGAAATCCCAGGATCCTAACGAGAATTTATCAGCCTGTGAACCCACGGCAATAATCTCCTCAACACCTCCCGGCACATCCAATATCAAGATGATGATAGTCAAAATTGCGCCTCCCATTAAGATTATCACCTGTATCACATCTGTCCAGATAACCGCTTCCATACCGCCAATCATTGTATAGAGCATAACACCGATACCCGTAACAATGATGATTGGAACATGATCCCAACCGGTCAGCGGTTGCAAAACAAGTGATACGAGGAAAAGTATCATACCGATGCGTGTGACCGATCCAAACATAAAACTGATACTGCCATAAACACGTGCCCAGCCACCAAAACGCTGTTCCATGTATTCATAGGCCGATACCTTTACCTTTGTGCGGTAAAGCGGGATGAAATAAATCATCGCAACCAGAGCCGCGGGAGGAAGACAAAGTGAAAACACAAACGCGTCCCAGTTAAAATTATACGCCTGCCCGGGATAACCAATAAAGGTTACACTACTGATAAAAGTACCGAGGATCGAAAGACTGACGGCCCAAGTTGGTAATCTTCCACTTGCGATCATAAAGCCATTGGCTGTATTACTGCGTTTGCGAAAATATAAACCCATCAATATAATACCAATAAAATAGACGATCAGAATGATCTTGTCTGTTAAAAAGAATTGAGTTTCCACAATAGGTTCCCTTCTTTGGTTAATTTATAGTTATATTTATTTCCGACTCAGTTCGATCCTACCTGGTGTGAGACTTCCACTTGTTGCGGTTATTCTGACATTCTCCTTCCCGCTCTCCGGTAGTAGAAAAGCGGTCGCTTTACCAGCCTCCGCAGGGATGGAGATAATTTTTTTACCATTTTTAAAATGCCCGGGACCCTCAATCCGGAATATCACCGGTGATGCCTCGGTATTGATTACTGTTCCAAATTTGTCATTTATGGTTGCGGTTACAAAAGACGTGTCCTGGGTTGTTACTTCTAATTGGGAAGCGTCCAAAGATATCCCTGTTGGTGACGGAGATTTGGAATAAATTGTAAATTCGCCATTTTCTAAACCTGGGGATTCCGCATGTATGATAATTTTACCTGGTTCGGTTGTGGATTGAACAATGACGGCACATAGACCATTATAGGCTTTTCTGTTCGGTTCTTTATTTGCCTCATGGCTGGCGATATCACCATTTCCAACACCAATTATTTTTCCTGCGCCTTCTACAGAAAAATTTATTTTATTGTTTGCATAAGGAACAAAGTTTCCGTTTTTATCTAGTATAGTTGTTTTAACGACGATGATATCCCTACCATCTGCAAGAAGAGGCGGGATCATATCTTGTTCTATAATAGGTGGTCATTAAAGATGTCAATTGAATCCGGGCAGGCTTCTCAGCCGTTTTGATTTCGTTTCGATAGACGACCTTACCCCCACGCTTACCCTCAACTTTTAGGATACCCGCTTGATAAGGGACTTTCCATTCCAGATGCTCAGGGTAGGTTTCTGATCTTTCAACAGGACCATCATAAATTTTGCCAGGTTTCCACTGATCTGGTTCTGGTGAGCGATACTGAACGCCGAGCGAACGTCCATTTAAAAATAATTCAGCACTTTCACAATTGGTATAACACCAAACATCGATGGGGGCATCATCCTTGCCTTCCCAATTCCAGTGGGGTAAGAGATGGGCCATGGGTTCAGTCGTCCACATGCTGGCAAAATAATAATAAACATCCTTAGGGAAAAGACAATTATCGACAGCCCCATCACCTCGGGAGATCAGAGGCCAGGCATTTCCTTCACCCCAGCAATCCATTCCGCTCCATAAACAGCCTCCGGCGATATATTCTCTGGCCTTAATCCTGCGCCAGTATTTCTCTACCGTGCTGCACATTTCATACATGGATTGTACCATACCCCAGTAGAGATCAAGATAAGAATCATTATCAGCACGGGCAAAATTTTCCACGCCATAGACGCCTCTGCGGCTGCGCGCAGCGGAATACTCACTGAGAAAGCCGATTTTCCAATGGGGATAATCAATATGATCCTGGTCAGCCCGTTTCCAGTGATAATTATAACTGACCACGTCGGCAGCTTCTCCGTAGCCGTTCTTGTTAACAGGCATTGAGGCGGCAAAGGTTGTCGGTCGGGTTGGATCAAGTTGATGGGCCAACTCTGTGGCTGCTGTAATTATTTTTGTTCCGAATACCGTACTCTCGAGTGGTGATTCATTTTCAAGGGACCAGAGGATTACACTGGGGTGATTACGGTCACGGGTAATGGTTTCCCGAACGAGGGCAAGTTCCACCTCCATACTCTCCAGCTTTCGTTCGATCTCATCCCAAACGAGGATCCCCAATTCATCACAGACCTCAAGACGCTCCGGTGTGGCTGGATTATGACTGGAGCGATAAAAATTAAAACCGGCCTTTTTCATGGCAGACATCACATTCCAGTGAATACGATCAGGAATGGCTGTTCCTAATCCGGCAAAATCATAATGGGCATTGAATCCCTTTAATTTTATGGGGCGTCCATTTAGAAAAAAACCTTTGTCCGGATCAAAACGAAACGTACGTATACCAAAGTTTGTCTCTGTACCGTCCACTACCGTCTCTTCATCTTTTAATACGCTGTAGGCTTTATAAAGATAGGGATCATCAATGTCCCAGCGGTGGGGATTATCGATAGAAACCGATTGAGAAAACTCAATTTCTCCCATTGCTGGAATCGTCGCGGAATCATTCATCTCGGCGACAACTGATCCCTTTGCATCAACAATATAGGTGGTTAACTGACATTTTTTGGGGTTATCATTTTCGTTTTTGACTAATGTTTGTGCTTTAAGCAGCGCGTTATCGTCTGTGATCTCCGGGGCTGATATAAACGTACCCCACTCCGTCATATGTAATTTATTCGTGACAAGGATCCAGACATGGCGGTAAATCCCTGTTCCTTCATACATGTCCTGTTCATGCCTGCGGCCATCTACTCGGACACGCAGACCATTGGGAATCCGGTTGCCGGTTCGCACATAATCTGTCAGATCATACATAAAACTGGTATACCCGGATTCGTGATGACCCAGGTGGGCATAATTCATCCAAACATCACTATCACGATAGACGCCATCAAAAATGATAAAGATCTTTTTCCCTGCATAGGAGTCCGGAAAGCGCAAACCTTTACGATACCAGCCAATTTCCATAGGTAAAAATCCCTGGGTGGTATTGTGTTCTTTATTAAACGGACCCTCAATGGACCATTCATGTGGAAGATTAACATCTTGCCACGGTAATTCATTTACCTGGTGGGTTTCTTCTTCATGTGGGAAATCCTGGGCAAGGTATCGCCAGCCAAAATCAATATTTGTTTTGATTCGGTCATTTGCCGGCATTACGAATTTAGTTTGGGTGTTTCCTGATGTGATGATCAGGAGGAGAAGAAAAATTATCAGGTGAGTCGTTTGAATTCGGATGTTCTTTTCCATTTACCGCCTTCTATTGTTAGCAAAAAAATACCAGAAACTTCTTACATGGGCGAAGTTTTACGTATATCTTTCCGTATTAATTGGTTTAGAAAGCCCTGCATTACATATATGAAAAAAATGTTTCAAGGAAGACTCTCAATCAAATAGACCATTTTAAAAGTATCTTTGATAAAGAGAATTATTAAGTCAAAATTAAACTTGAATGATAATTTCTTTACACCTGGAATAAATACCTGTCCTCATCCGGAGAACTTAGGAAGGTTCAATTGAATCGGGTAATGTTTCCAAGTTACTATAGATAATAAAATTATATTTACGCGTAGCGTCGCTGCGTCGCTGCGTGAAATACACGTCTCGAAAAATTGCTAACTCTTTATTTTCCAGACAAATCTTTGTAAACCAGATCTTTAATCTCAATCGTCATACCGGGATTATGTCCCTGGATAGCAAAATGACCCTTGGTATAGTCTGTGTCACGGTAATCCGTCATTTTTTCACCGTTGACCCACACCTGGATGTGATCGCCGACAACCTTCACATGCATTTCAAACCATTCATTATCTTTTGTGATTAATTTATTGGCTTTTGCAGAAGGATTGCCTGGTTTCCAGATCCAGGCCGTGTGGGCATCCTGGTGATTATCGATTTGGGATTCGTATCCTTTTGGGAAGCCGTCCGGATTATCTTCGGGAGGATTTGCTCTGAAATAAAGACCGCTATTGCCATTCTCGCTGACACGAAATTGACCCTTAACTTCCAGGTCTGTAAGTACGGGATCAGCATAAATATGACCCATACCACCATCACCCATCAGGACGCCATCTTTGACTTGCCAGGTCGCTTTTCCGCGTACGAACCAACCATCAAGGCTGTTTGCCTTAATCAATGGGATCCACTCACCAGCATTAGTATCTGCCTTGGCTGGTTCATTTTTGTCTTGTGTGGCACAAGAAATTAGAAGGAGCAGAGCCAGCAGACTAATCAGAAATAATTTGAACATTTTTTTATCCTTTCATGGAATCATAAATATTTATGTTGATCGTGTGAGATTACGTATCTTAATGATGGGAAATTCCTATAATATACCCATGGAATCAATTTCGTGCAAACGTTTGCCCAAAAGATTTACAATTTCCATAAAAAAGATCTCATCCATCTGGCCTTAATCTGTATATTATTGAATAATCATTCACCCCGGTTAGATAGAAATTAAAATAAAGCTATATTTTGATAAATGAAAGACTCTTTTTAGAAAGATTCTTAGCAGTATTTCTGAGCCATGGTACTAAAGTATCAGAAGCTATATATTATATGGAAGTATATCCGGTTATTCCCTAAATTAACCAATTGATTCATACAGACAATTTATATATTTAGATGGCGCTTATATTCTAATTGTGTAATTAATTTTTAGTCTGATTATAAACACAAAGTTCACAAAGAAGGCACAGAGTGCACAAAGAAAAATTCCTTATTTAAAACTTTGTGATCTTAGTGCCTTCTTTGTGACTTTGCGTCTCTGTGTGAAAAAAAGAATACACATCTAATCCATATATGAAGATAGAGGATTTTTATGACATCAATAGTAAAAGAAAGACTGGTTTCTTTAGATGTGTTCCGGGGGGCCACTATCGCGGCGATGATTCTGGTTAACAATCCCGGGGACTGGGGAAATGTTTATGCCCCCTTTTTACATGCAAAATGGCATGGCTGGACCTTTACAGATTTGATCTTTCCCTTTTTTCTCTTCATCGTTGGTGTGGCAATTGTTTATGCTTTCTCAGATAGGGTAATAGCAAGTACATCCAAAATTAATCTCTATAAAAAGATAGTCAGACGGACTTTAATTCTTTTTGGGTTGGGATTATTTTTAAGTGGATTCCCTTATTATGATTTTTCGACTATCCGGATTCCTGGGGTTTTACAACGAATAGCCGTCTGTTACTTTATAGTTTCGCTCATCTATCTCCATAGTGGCAAACGGGCGCAATGGATTTGGGCAATTGGACTTCTTTTTGTCTACTGGGCTTTTATGGCCTGGTATCCTGTTCCCGGGATAGGGGCAGGCCTGTATGAGAAAGGGCAGAACTTTTCGGCCTATATTGATCAGTTGGTGCTTAATGGTCATATGTGGACGTATACGAAAACATGGGATCCGGAGGGGGTATTCAGTACATTGCCGGCCATTTCCATGACCCTGTTTGGTGTGCTCACCGGACATATGCTTCGATCGAAAAAAAGTCAGTTGGAAAAAACCGTGCAAATGTTTCTCTATGGAAATCTGGCTCTTTGGATTGGTGTGATCTGGAATCAATGGTTGCCTATAAACAAAAATATCTGGACAAGTTCTTATACGGTGATCATGACCGGCATGGCTTTAATCGTATTGGCCTTTTGTTATTATCTGGCCGATGTTAAGGGATATCGAAAATGGACGAAACCATTTATTATCTACGGCATGAATGCGATTACGGTTTATGTTCTTTCCGGTATCCTGGCCAGACTCTTGTACTATATAAAAATAGGAGAAGAGATTTGCCCCTTAAGAAAGTGATTTATGAGAGTTTATTTGCTTCCTGGATGGAACCAAAGATCGCTTCCCTGGCATTTGCCCTTAGTTTTGTTTTGTTATTGTATGGTGTTGCCTGGCTGCTTTACCGGAAGAAGATATTTATAAAAATATAGAAAAAAGATTACATTTCAGTGTACAATATATTAACTTGGTCATATTGTTGACTAAGTTGAGGATATATCTGTGTTTTTAGTTAATATTCATGAGGCAAAAACACATCTTTCCAGACTAATCAGGAAGGTAATCAATGGGGAAGAGGTGGTAATTGCCAGGGGAAATAAGCCGGTAGTTAAATTGGTGTCCTTAGAAGCCAAATTCCGACACGAAAAATCGGTTCTGCCAAAGATATCATCAAAATCCATAAGGATTTTGATGAATCGATTAGATGATTTTCGCGAATACATGTACTGATAGTATTTATTGGATACACGCTGCACTTCTTTGGATTTTGACGGATGATCATCGTCTGAGCAGGAAAGCAAAGAACATCTATCTTGATGAAAAAAAATATTATTTTTCTAAGTTTGGCAAGTATTTGGGAGATATCTATTAAATCCAGTCTCCAGGAACTGGAAATAAAATCAAGTATTGAATCATTTTGTTGAACAACATGTGATAAATAATAATATTCAAATCTCCATATATTTTCCCTGAGCATTTGTATCCCTCTGGAAAAATTACCCATCTCATCACCGGGATCCCTTTGACCGGCTGATTATTTCTCAGGCTATGTATGAAAATTTGCCTGTGATTACATCGGATAAAAATTATGATTTATATTCGATTTATCGAATATGGTAAATTTTAAGAATACTCTACAATTATATTACCCATTCTCATTTTATCAACAAAAGTCTTTTTAGTTTGTACAAATCCATTATCTGTTTCCAGGCGGTATAAATATAAGCCGCCCTGATAAATCGGGATGATTTCTGTTTATTTCAGTAATACGAGCTTTTTGGTTTGCACATACTTCCCATGTACCTCTAGTCTATAGTAATATACGCCACTGGCGAAACCAGATGCATTCCATTTGTATGCATAATTTCCTGCTTTTAATTTTTCAGAAACTAAGGTTGAAACTTGTTGGCCAAGGAGATTGTAGATTTTTAATGTGACGGACTGGGAATTAGGAATCTGAAATTCGATGGTCGTCGTCGGATTGAAAGGATTAGGGTAATTTTGCTTTAAAGTAAAAGATTTTGGAAAGGGTAAACCCTCTAATTCTTCCAGGGAATTAACCACGTCCGATTCCCAGGCCCCCATATCGGGAGGCGTCCCTGTCGGCTGCGGCCGGGTTTTACCGGCATAATCAGTCGAGGGTGCTTGATATACCGTACCATCAATTTCAATGCTGTCAATACCCGTATTCAGACACATGCTGGTATCACCGGTATCTGTAAGCCGATATAGGGAATCACCCGGAATAAATTGTGGATCAATGTTTATATTCCCCTGGCCCTTATCCCAACCGCCCTGAATATCCGTATAATAAATTTCAGCGTCACCATATTTGTTGGGTTCAACCCATTCGGTCCATTGTGGCTCGTCACCTAAAAAGATCTCACCCCACACAGCATCTGGAGGATAAATATTCCAGATAATATTATTCATCAGAAAAGGTTTGTGGTTCATGATATAAAATCCTGATCCGTCCAGGGCTGTATTATTGACAATGGTGTTGTTGACAAAAGAAGGTTTTGGTGTGTAATGGCCAGCAGATCCTAATGGTGTAAATAATGAACTAGGGGTTGATTTATACCCGCGCCAGACAGATACGCCGCCACCAAGATAATCAGAATGATTTCCGCTTATAATATTATTATAAATATAAGGCCCTGGATTATAATCTACTGCTCCGTCATTAATAGATTCTACCAATACAATATACATTCCGCCGCCGAAACTATGTTTTGAAGGAACGTTACAAATAGCCCGATTGTTGCTGATGATGTTATTTCTGATGATTTGAGTCCCTTCTGTTGGAAGATAAAAACCTAGGAAAATCCCTCCACCCATCGCTTTCCAGTCGTCTGTATTTATAATTGTATTGTCCTTGATTATATTTTTTTCAATGATAAAATTCAATGTTATATCTTTGTATGGATAATCAATCGATAATGCACCTCCTCCGGTCATTGCCGATTCAACACGATTACCCGCAATTAAATTATTAGACAGGTTTAATGTCAAACCGCTAATAGGGCTTATAGAAGTAAAGAGGATGCCCCCTCCCTGAGCACCGTCAACGCCTTCCGGATTATATCTGTCGTTAATTACATTGTTAATAATATGATTATTTGTAATCGTAGCACTTGAGCCTAAAATCTGGATCCCACCGCCTCCCCGGGCAACGAATGATTCGCCAAATATATTTTTATGACCACCACCACCGGTTATGGTAAATCCACAAAGTACATTGGCGTCCGGACTATTCAAAATGGTTACCACACTTGCCGTATCTGTATTAACAGGCTGGCTGCCATTAATGACGGTTCCTGATATATGACTGGTGTCACCATCCATTAAAAAATAACTGGCCAGGGTAATATCCTTGGATTGGATGATAATATTTTCATAATAAGTCCCTTCGGCCACCAGGACCGTATCGCCATCCTCGGCAGCATCGACGCCCGCCTGTATGGTTTGATAATCTTCCGGGATTTGGATTACCGATAAAAGCGGAACCGCTCGCTCATTTTCCATGGCGCCCATATCGGGATGGCTGCCGGCAGGATTTGGTCGGACGTCGCCGCTAAAATCATCGCCGGGAGCGGTAACTATAGCTCCAGAAAAATTATGGGAGGCACTACCAGCACCAATGCATCGGCTGGAATCTGAAAGATGGAAAAGGCTATCGGTAAATCGTGGATTCACATCAATATTTCCTTCGCCCGTCCAACCGCCCTGGATATTGGAATAAACAATATCAGCAGGTTCTCCTTCCCAAATAGCAATTTCCGGTTTTGAGGATCCCATGCTGTTTCCCCAAAAGATATTATTCATTGCTTTTGTAGAAATTGTTTTCCAGGTGCTTAGAGCACCCCCATTCGGAGAAGCTTCATTACCTGTTATGGTATTATTTACAATACTAAGCACTGTATTGTCCTGAATGCCTATACCGGTTCCATGACATTCAGCTAGGCCACTATAAAAATTATCATAAACAAGGTTGTTTGAAAAAAGAATATCTCCGCTCACATCTTCAAAACAAATGCCAGCGCCTGCTGACCAAATCGAACTGCTTACTTCATTATCAGCTACTATATTATTCACAATTCGGACATATGAAGTCATATCATTCCAAACCATAATTCCGCCGCCCAAGGCACCATCAAAAGGACCTGTACCATATAAAGTTTCGACTTTATTATTGGTTATTAAATTATTATATATCAGAGTAGAATCTAAATTATAAGCAACTAGAAATCCTCCGCCAAAGGCTTCCCCTGAGTCAGAAGAAACAAAATTATTGCTGAAAGTATTATTATATATCCTGGCCTTCATAACAATACTCATTCCCCCTCCGTTTGAGGCGAAAATACTTCTAAGACAAGAATTCGAGTCAAAAGTATTATTTTCTATAATAACTAGTGAGTTAGACGTAGGTGGACCAGCTGTTAACCCACCACCAATTACTACAAATGAATCGGTAACAGAATTATTACAAATATAGTTATGGCTTATTTTAGCACCTGCGTCCATTATACAAATACCACCCCCCATTCTTGCTAATCTCTCACCGCCTCCGAATGTAACCGTACCTGTTCCGCCGGTTATTGTAAAACCTTGTAATACCGAGGTTGTATCTTCTCCGGACGTAAAATAAACCACTGATCCGCTATCGGGATGTGACCGCTGACTGCCATCGATTATCGTTGCGGATATATGTGAGGTATCCTGATCCAGGATATAATGACTGGCAACGGTAATCGCTTTACCTTTGAAATTGATATTTTCCAGATAGGTACCTTCGGCCACCAATACCATATCCCCCTGTTGCGCGGAATTGATTGCTTCCTGAATAGTGGAATAATCTTGTGGGACATTTAGATTATCTGCCCGGGCTGAAAAGGCAACAACAAGTATAATGCAAATTGCTAAAATAGTTTTCATGACCAATCTCCTTTTTTAAAATGCCTTATTATAGGAACTCAGGAGAATAATATAAATTACTACTGCTAAAGTCTAACACTCATTGCGCAATCTTTAACACTTATTTTGCATTTGATCGGATATTGGATAATTAATCGTATTGACATAGGTACTGATTTTCATAAAGAGGTGATTTATCAAATGTTAAGATAACATAATGTGTATAGATGTATATGGTTAATAAGAAATTTATTCTTATGTCAAACCATTGTAGTCCTGTGACGTTCACTCCGCTCATCGTAACATCTATGTATTTTGATCGTAAATGGGAGAAAAAACAGTTTACTAAATAGGTGACAGGCAATTAATGCGGGTCTTTGATATAGTCCGAAGGAAGTTGTCCAAACTGAGTCTTTAAAACTTCGCGAGAAATAGGACAAATTATTAAATCCGCAATCGTAGGCAATCTGCGAAATATTACCTGCTTTTTGATCCAATAATTGTTTGGCGTGAATCAAGCGTCGGGAGCGGATAAAGAGACTGGGTGTTAAACCGGTTAAACTTTCCAATTTACGTATCAATTGAGAGTGGCTAAAACCCACATCCCGGGCCAATGATTCGATGCTATAGTCTGGTTCTGCCAGATGTGTATCCGTAATGGAAATAATTTTAGATATAAATACTTTGTCTGTCGGAGTTACTGCCACATTATTCGAATCAAGTTGATGTGTTTTCAGGTAATGATTACGCAATTTCTCTCTTTGGGTAATTAAATTATTTAATCCGCACCCGTAACTCATCGGCGTCAAAAGGTTTGGTCAGATAATCGTCAGCACCGGTTTCCAGGCCATTGATCTTATCTTCTGTTGTCGCTCTGGCGGTTAAGAGAATTACAGGAATATGGCTGGTACGCTCGTCCGTTTTTAATTTTTGGCACAATTCAAATCCATCCATCCCCGGCATCATTACATCACTAATAATCAGATCCGGAATTTTTTTTATCGCTAATTTTAATCCTTTATTCCCTTCACCGGCCTCAATAATCCGGAAAGAGGATTCCAGATGCCCGCGAATATAAAAACGTACATCGGGATTATCTTCGATGATCATGATTAAGGGTGATTTTTTCCTGGCTTTTGGCCGGACATTTCCTACTGCTTCCGTTTCATATAATAACTCGTTTCAAATTTATGTGAGGAAGGTGGTGCTGACGGACTAATTTCCATTTCTTTTAAATGTTCTTTGCCCATCGGTAGGCTAACGGTGAAAGTAGTCCCTTTATCGATGCTACTCTCCACCCTAATTTGGCCATGATGTAATTCGACCAACTCCTTTGTTAAAGCCAGCCCGATGCCACTGCCCTCATGTCCCCGTATAGTAGAATCGTCCGCCTGATAGAACCGGTCAAAGATATGAGCGATTTTTTCAGGAGGAATATAGGAACCGGTGTTGGTGACAATGATTTTTATAAATGAGCAATCCCCTTACTTTGTCCCCCTTTTTTAATGGGGAAAGATTGACTTCCCCCCTATCAAGGGGGGAGATTGAGGGGGGTGTTCGAGTGATACACTAACTGTTCCTCCCTCCGGTGTAAATTTAAAGGCATTGGACAGCAGGTTATTCATGATCTTTTCTATCTTATCACGATCTATATATACTTTGATTGATTCGTTTTCAACTGACAAAATCGAGATTAATTTTTTTTATCCTCGCTAATGACTCAAAGGACTGGACATATCCTCTGAGTATTGTACGATATCTTCTTCCCGGATTTGCAGGGTCATGCCACCCGATTCCAGACGGGATAGGTCCAGTAGTTGATTGATCAGCCGGAATAAACGATTCGCATTGCGCTGCATCATTTGTAGATCCTGTTTTAGATCACGGTTTCGTAACTGTGGCAACCATTTTTTAATCGGTCCGAGAATAAGTGTTAACGGTGTACGGAATTCGTGAGAAATATTGGCAAAAAAACGTGATTTCATGTGGTCGATTTCCTGCAGATTCTCGGTATACTCATGTTCCAGCGCTAATTGGTGTTTCAGACGCTGGCGTTTTTGATCGTAGTGCGCAGAGCGTAATAAGCAAGATCAAAAGAAAAAGATATATAAGATATGCCCAGGTCGTCCGCCACCAGGGAGGCAAAATAATTACCTTGAATTAGTTCCCTTCTTATTCCAGATGCCGTGATTGTTAGAGCCTTTTACCCAGAACACATATTCGCCCGGATCAAGATTTGTGAAAGTGGCCGTGCGCTTATTGCCGATATTTATCCAGTCACCATGGAAACCTTCCATTTTATAAGCATACTGGTTTTTTTCAGGATTGGTAAAGTTGAGTGCGGCAAATTCAAAAGTAAAAGAATTTTGAGAAGCCTGTTAGAGTAATTGTTTTCTTGAACTGAATGGAAGTATCTAGGCGGGTACTTTCATGGAAGAACTTGAAATCGGTTATTTGGATAGGTGGGATGTTTGGATTGTCCGCAAGTTGATCAGGGTAGAAACTGAGAGCACCGGAAACACCGGAAAAAAATAATTGGCCATCCGGACCCTTTATGGCATTGGGACCCAGGTTACTGAAATCGGTAAATGGCATCCCATCACCTTTGCCATAGCTTTTGATTTTTCCTGAGCGGATGTCATAAACGGAAATACCATTAGTCGTTGCACACCAGATATTCCCATGATCATCCTCTAAAATCCTCAATATGTGATCGGAAGACAATCCATCAGATCTGAAATAATGTGAGAACGTCTTTTTTTTTAGGTCAAAGCGATTAAGCCCGGCATCCGTACCAATCCAAAGGGCATTTGTATCAACAACCTGAGGCTGGATTATATCTGCAACCGAATTACAGCTTAAACTTTGCTTGTCTTCGGGATTATATTTGTAATTGACAACTTTAGCATTCCCCAATCCATGAAATGACATTCCATACATTCCGGCATTCATTGTACCGACCCAAAGGGTATTCCTGGTTATCTTCACACATGGTATATATAGGCAAATCTTCATCGGTATCGGGATCCAGATCAAAATGAATAAAGTTGCCTGTTTTGTTCTGGTATAACTGAATGCCGGCATTAGCTGTACCGATCCAGAAATCACCATTTTGACTCTTTAATAAGTACTTTATTGAATTGGAAATTAATGCGGTGGAATCGTTTATTGTTGGATAATATGTTTAAATGTGCCTCTATCCGGATTAAAAATATTGATCCCTCCATTGCTAGTGGTTATCCAGAAATGTCCCTTTTCATCCTCCTGAATACCGGTAATCCAGTTGTCACTTAAACCACTGCTATCACCAGGAGTAGCGTAATAATGAGAATATTTTTGAGTGCTTGGATTATAAATATCCAATCCCCTGGTACCGAACCATACCCTACCTGATTTATCCACATAAAGGCTGATCACGTCTGAATGGGTTAGAGATTCCGGATAGTTATCGGATCTGTTATGCAGGGCAAAGGATTTTCTCTGGCGGTCAATTTTATATAACTCCATTCCGAATACACCAATCCAGATATTGTCAAGCTGATCTTCATAGAGAGAAGTAACCATATTGCGGGAAAGGTTTATATAGTGCTTAAATTCAGGGCGATCTTTTGATAAAAGATCGTTGAGAGAAATAGAATTAAGATAATTGTCGATGCTCCCAATCCACATAGTTCCGGAATAGTCTATGAGCAGGGAACTGATGGTGTTTGAGCAAATGCTGTTTTTTTGTGATGGATCATGTTTGAAATGTATAAATTCTCCGGTTTTGCGGTTAAACTTATTCAATCCCTGTCCAACCCCGGGAGGTATATTAGGATGTCCTGTACCTAACCATAAGTTCCCAAAGTTGTCCTCAGATATCACGCTGATAGTATTTGAACTAATACTTTTGGGATTCTTCGGATCGTGTGTATAAAATTTCATTTCCGCCGCTTGGGGATTGAAACGGATTAAGCCTTCAGTTGTAGAACCAATCCAGATTATACCATCTGTATCTTTATGAAGGGTTAAGGCGGAATTTAATATTCCAAATAAGTCGGTTTTTGATTTATCACCAAATGCAAAGTTCGTAAAGTGAAATGAACCATCCGGATTCTTTTTTAACAGGGTTAAACCCGACCGATGCCACCCATCCATAGGGAACCATCTTCATTGACAATTATTTTAGTTATAAAGTTACTCACATAATTAAAATTATGGTGTTAAAAGAGAAAAAGTTTCAGTCCGCTGATTAAAATAGTTCAATCCGCCACCAAAAGTTCCGATCCATAAATTCCCCCTTGGTCTTCTTTTATATCCATCACCCAATTATTTGAGAGAGAGGTCGAATCGAAAGGAATATGCGTATACTGTTTAAACGTATATCCATCATAGCGGATTAGTCCATCAAAGGTACCGATCCATATAAATCCAAATGAATCCTGAATGATGCATCTGGGGACGTTAATTGGATATGTATCAAACTTTGGTTCAGTTACTTGTGGATAAAGAGGAGGTCCTGGAAAATACAAAGAACCATCAAGGCACAGGAAACAACCTAATTATGTTAGTAAATACCACATTTTTGGTATTTACATGATAGTATTTGTCAAGGCAGATCAATCTTCAATTCTCAGTTAAAATATTATTTTGAGGCTTCTATATAGAATGAATGTACCAGTCGCTACTAGGAAAGATTTTATAGTGAAAAGGGCTTACTTGCGTCCCTTTAATTTAGACATTCTAATTTCGAGTAGTTTTACTCGTGCATGATGTCTCTGTCAATTGCAATAGGCGTGTGAGAAATAGGAGTAGTATTATAAAATAAGCGTCTGAAGCGCTTATTCGCTTATCTTATCCGGTTTCAGATATATAACCTGAATATAAAGATTGATAAGGTCGATCTCAAAGTATAATGTTTATGATAGGTGAAATATTTCATTTCTTTATATCTATGGGTGGGTAGATTTATTTTGTTCGATCGATTGACTTTTAAAAGACTATGCAGGGGAGGATTCACGCTTTGCTAATTCTTTATTTATCTTTTTTATACCGATAAACATCGTTATGGCTGCAGCAATAAGAGCCGGAATAAACACATATAAAGACTGTTTGCCCTCCGATGATTTTCCTGAAAAAATAGAATAAACTAATAGCGCTATAAACACAATTTCTAAACCGATTAATATCCCGAGTAAGAAAGAAGCAAACTTTTTTCTTTTTTTTTAACTGATCTATATTTAATGTAGATAGATCTGCTTTCGCCATGTTTTTTCCTTTATTACATTTTGGACAGTTTTGACCGATCATTTGCATTCACCAGGGAGGTGGACGAGGTACCCAAAGCAGGCTAACTGTTACTTCTCAAGATTTTTTCGAATCTCCTTAAGTTCTGAAAGAATTTGAGATAAAGTATTTTCATTAATATAGTTTCGGATTCTTTTGTTGTCAGAGTTTCAGATAAGGGGATGCAAATGTTTGATTTTTTCCCGCAGATCAACATGTAAGGATTCATACTCGATTAATCCGGATAATTTTCCCTCATAACCGGATGGAGATACGGATTGACCCGCTGTTTGTATTTTAATGGCGCCAATACCCAGAATCCGGTCATAAATAGTCCGTTCAAGGGCAAAATCCGTAATCGCTCGGAAGGGAATGTTCTTTTGGGTTTTTGTTAAAATACCCTTATGTATGGTCACGCGGTCGTCAAGGATGAGATAAGAGAGGTTTTTTATCCATAATCGCATAAGGGGAAAAGAAATGATCCACATAAGGAGTACGAGACCAGCAAATATTATCCAGATGATTAAGATGGCTTCTGTATTTCCGCTTGATAAACTGATAATAAGATGAATTATCGCCGCAACAATAACTAACAGCAGAGATAGTTAATAGTATCCATGTACACTTCCTGTAGAATTTAAGGTCGGGTTTAATTGCATTATCCATGATTAATACCTCCGTTAGTTTACAACAAGGGTAATTATCCCTGGGTAAGTTTTACCAAGGCTATGTATGAGTCTTTTATGAACTGGAGTCCCCCGGTTAAAGGACTATTTATTTCGTGAGGAGGGAAATTGTAAGCGTATAATAATAAATAATTAATGAGAAAACAATAAATTTGTTTATGAAAAATAGTATTTGAAAAATAAACCTGATATATATATAAATTTGTGTATAGATTTTTAATGTAACAAGAGACCTTCTTTCTAAATTATTATTCTATTGGGGTACTCTTGACACTGAGACAAAGCATTGTTAAATTACAAAACTATTTTATTATGGTCCGGTAGTTTTCCGCCAATAGGCGGAAGTAAGAGCACCTGCCTGTCACGCAGGAAGTTGTCCCGATTTTTAATCGGAAAGTCTCGCCTGCCCCGTAGGGTGAGCAAAGCGATGGATTCGGGGTCCAGACAGGTAAACATAGATCTTTTAAAATTTGGTCCGGTAGTTCACTTTGGGTAAGCACCTGCCTTCACGCAGAAGTTGTCCCGATCTTTGATCGAAGTCTCGCTTGCCCCGTAGAGTGAGCAAAGCGATGGATTCGGGGTCCAGACAGGTAAACATAGATCTTTTAAAATTTGGTCCGGTAGTTCAATTTCGTTTAGAGCACCTGCCTGTCACGCAGGAAGTTGCGAGTTCGAGTCTCGTCCGGACCGCGAAAGGATGCAGGAAGTTGTCCCGATTTTCAATCGGGAAGTCTCATCCGACCGTTTAGGCCTTGGGAAAATCCTCAGGGCCTTTTTTTATACGTGGAATGTTATGTGGAAAGTTTACATCATATACTCAGAGAAAATTGATCGGTATTATACAGGCGTAACAGAGGATTTACCCTGGAGATTAGAGAGGCATAACCAAGGCTGGGGCCGATTCACGAAACGCGGTATTCCCTGGAAAATTGTATACACAGAAGATTTTGATAATAAATCAGATGCATTAAAGCGGGAACGAGAGATCAAAAACCGTAAAAGTAAATCGTATATTGAATCTATAATAAGAAAATGAGTCACGCAGGAGTTGTCCCGCCCAGAGGCGGGAAGTCTCGTCCGGACCGCTCTAGGGCTTTGGGAATTTTCTCAAAGCCCTTTTTTATTTGTGGGATGTTATGTGGAAAGTTTACATAATTTATTCAGATAAAATTGATCGCTATTACACCGGTATTACAGATGATCTCCAATGGAGGCTTAAAAGACATAATGCCGGTTGGGGAAGATACACGAAACGCGGAATTCCCTGGAAAATTGTATACACAGAAGATTTTGATAATAAATCAGATGCCTTAAAGCGGGAGCGAGAGATAAAAAGTCGTAGAAGTAGAATCTACATTGAATCATTAATAAAAAAATAAATCACGCAGGAGTTGTCCCGCCGAGAGGCGGGAAGTCTCGCCTGCCCCGTAGAGTGAGCAGGGCGAACGATTCGGAGTCCGGACCGCATTTATTCAACCTCCCAATTGGGAGGTTTTTTATTTGTATAAAATTACTCTATATCTATATTAAACCTTGTCGGTTACTTATATTATTATTATTATCCTGTATATTTCTCATTTGCATCTTTTTGGCTTGAAATTTTTTGATTCACTATGTGAACAAAACAAGGATTTAATTTATTGGCCAAATTTTGTATAATAATTTTTCTACTTCTTCTCTATTCGGTTTCATTAACCGCCCAATATGACAATATCAAATTTGAGCATATCTCTGTTGAACAAGGACTTTCCTATGAAACTGTGACGTGTATCTTACAGGATAATCATGGATTTATATGGTTTGGTACAGAGGATGGTTTAAATCTATATGACGGCTACCAATTTACAACCTACAGGCATGATCCCGATGATTATACAAGTATTGGGAGCAATCATATTGAGTCCATTTTCGAAGACCATTCAGGTACGTTATGGATGGGAACCATCGCTGGGGGATTAAATAAATTTAATAGAGAAACTGAAACCTTTTCTCGTTTTAAATATGACCAGACTAATCCATTCAGTATAATTAGTAATGATTTGAGAAAAGTATGTGGATTCAGATATGAAGACAAAGATGTCCTCTGGATCGGGACCAAAAGAGGACTTTGTAAAATGGACATCGCCTTACAAAAATTTATATACTATCCTCATACAAACAAAAAATACCCTAATACTGACATTTGGTCAATGGTGGTGGATTCCTCCGGAATAGTCTGGTTCGGAACTGTAGAAGGCGGTCTTCATAAATTTGATCCCCGGACGGAGCAATATACCCATTACCTGCACGATCCTGATAATCCATATAGTTTAAGCGATAGTCGAGTGTTGTCACTTTTCATTGACCGGGCTGGAATGTTATGGATAGGAACAGGTAATGGGGGACTTAATAAATTCAACCGGAAAAACAACATATTTTTTCATTATCAACCTGAACCAGGTAATTCTCGAAGTCTCAGTAGTAATTGGATTTTCTCGATTTATGAAGACAGTGGAGGATCTCTGTGGATCGGCACACCTGACATGGGCCTTAATATATTTGACCGGCAGACGGAACATTTCACTCGCTATTTAAATGTTCCGGGTGATCCAGAAAGTTTGAGCGATAACAGTGTTAGATATATCTATGAAGACGGATCAGGCGTAATATGGTTGGGAACCAGAGGAGGTGTTAACAAAATTGATCCGGCAAAAACAAATTTTTCAGTATATAAGAATATACCAGGAAATCCAAATAGTTTAACCAGCGGTATTGTAGCGTCAATCCTGGGATCTGCTTATGGAGGAAAAAATTTACTCTGGATCTCTACCAAATCCGGACTTAATAAATTAGACCGGGAATCAGGAAAATATACCCGTTATGTACATGATCCATATGACGCCAAAAGTATTCCAGGTATCTTGGTAATCTCTTTATTTGAAGATCGGTTCGGATCGCTGTGGATTGGGACATTCGGGGATGGCCTCATAAAATTTGATCATAAAACAGAACAATTTACCCAATATTTTGATCGAAAAAATCCGACCAATATTATTTTATCCATTTATGAAGATAAAAACGAGGTGTTGTGGATTTCAACCAAAATAGGTGGTCTCTATAAATTCGATCGTGAAACAGAAATGTTTACCAGGGTTGGTAACGCTATAGAAACAACACAGGTATTGGAAGATAAATCCGGTTCATTATGGGTGGCCACTATTCAGGGGCTAAAAAAACTCAATAGAGAAACAGAAGAATTTTTTACTTACCAGCATGATCCTCAAAATCCGAACAGTCTCAGTAATAATAAAGTCATGACGATCTATAAATCCCAAAATCATGAAGAGGATGTATTGTGGATTGGGACTGAGGGCGGTTTAAACAAACTCGATTATGCATCCGAAACTTTTAGACACTTTACAGTAGATGATGGGCTACCAAATAATATGATTCTCGGAATATTAGAAGATAGTCGAGGTAATATATGGTTAAGTACAAATGGTGGAATTTCAAAATTCAATCCTAAAAACAACACATTCAGAAACTATGATATCGGTGATGGTTTACCAGGTAATCCAGTCTGGCCCGGTAGGTGTTTTAAAGGTAATGACGGTGAACTGTTCTTTGGTACTAGTAAAGGCATGGTTTCTTTCAATCCGGACAGGATGATTGATAATCCTCATGTCCCAAAGATTGTCATCACAGAGTTTCGAATCTTTAATGAAAAAGTTGAAATAAAGAGAAGAATTGATGAAGGACATCAGAGAGAATATACATTAGCAAAACATATCTCGAAACTGAAGGAAATCAAACTATCTTATAAAGAAAATATTTTTTCCTTTGAATTTGCTGCTTTGGACTATCGCAGTCCAGAAAATAATCGTTATGCCTATATGATGGGAGGATTTGAAAACGCATGGAATTATACAGATTATACCAGACGATTTGCCACCTATACCAATCTCGATCCCGGCGAATATTTATTCAGAGTTAAGGGAACGAACAATAATGGAATCTGGAATGATGAAGGTGCTACACTCAAAATAATCATAACGCCCCCCTGGTGGAAAACTTCATGGGCATACTCTTTTTATATTTTTCTGATTGTCCTGATACTTTATGCTCTTCGGACTTACGATCAAAAGCGTCAGCGTCTAAAAAATGAATTGGAACTGGAACAGATTCATGCAAAAAAGTTGGAAGAAGTTGACCAAATGAAGTCCCGATTTTTTGCCAATATTTCTCATGAATTTCGTACACCACTGACCTTGATCAAAGGTCCAATAAAACAGATGTTACACGGTAACTTTTTGGGAAATGTAAAAGAACAATATGAAATAATTCTTCGCTACAGTGATCGTTTACTTGGATTAATTAATCAAATCCTCGATTTGTCAAAACTAGAATCCGGGCAGATGAAATTAAAGGTTGCTCAAACAGATGTCATTAGTGTTGTAAAAGGATTGGTATTTTCCTTTACCTCTCTGGCTGAGCGTAAAAATATCACACTTAATTTTAATGCCAATAATAAATCCCATACTGGTTATGTCGATCAAGATAAAATGGAAAAAATAATCACCAATCTTTTATCCAACGCCTTTAAATTTACCCTGGAAAATGGTGAAATAGATATCCATATTCGCATGGGTGAAGCATTCCCGGATGACGATTTTGTAGAAATCAAGGTAGTCAACACCGGTCCAGGTATCCCACAAGAAGAGTTAAGCAAAATTTTCGACCGGTTTTACCAGTCAAGCACCATCTACAAAAAAGATGGCGAAGGCAGCGGAATCGGGTTGGCCTTAACCAAAGAGTTGGTGGAATTGTGCCGGGGTGAAATTTCCGTTTTAAGCATTCCAAATAAAACCACAACTTTCAGAGTCATATTACCTATCAGCAAAGTGTATTATAAGGAAAATGAAATCATCAAAGAATTGGAAACAGAAAACCGGAGACCGGAGATGGGAAAGCATCTGTTTTATGATAGCATTTCGGGGGAAGATACCGGATACCAGATACCGGATGTCAATAAACAATCTAAAGTTTTAGACCGGTCTGCGGCCTCCGGTCTCCCGTCTCCATTGCTTCTGATCGTCGAAGACAATCCTGATGTCACAAGTTACATTTGCAGTTTCCTTGATCATGACTACCAGATAATAACCACCATAAACGGCAAAGAAGGATGGCGAGATGCTGTAAAGAAACATCCTGATTTGATTTTATCTGACGTGATGATGCCTGAAATGGACGGATTCGAACTTTGTAAAAAATTGAAATCTGATCAAAGGACCAGTCACATCCCTGTGATCTTATTGACAGCAAAAGCTGATCTTGACAGTAAAATCGAAGGATTGGAGTTCGGTGCAGATGATTATATTAGTAAACCTTTTGAAGCGGATGAGTTGAAAGCCAGAATTAAAAATCTAATTGAGTTACGCCGTCAATTAAGATTAAAATTTGAAAAAGAACTTGTAGTAAATCCTGCAGAAATTACAGTTGGATCAATGGATGAAAAGTTTCTAAATAAAGTATGTACCATTTTAGAAAAGCATATGGCGAATACAAACCTAACTGCTGAACAACTTGCTGGTGAGATCAACATGAGTTATCGTAATATGAACCGGAAAATTAAGGTACTTACCGGGAAATCTGCACGAAAGTTTATTTCTATAATGCGACTCAAACGTGCGGCGCAGTGATTACAGAAAAATAATGACATCGTTAGCCAAATAGCATACAAAGTTGGATTCAGGAATTTGTCCCATTTCACAAAAATCTTTCGTCATCAGTTTAATACAACACCTGGTGAATATCGCAATCGTTTTCAAAATTCCAATTGATTGGAACGAAAATGATTATTACTCCCCGTTAGTTAAATCTTCATTAAAAATGTCCTTCCAGCGTTAATAATTGTCCGATTAACGATAAACCACACATATATATTTTTAACAAAACCAATTCGGTTCTCAATTTGAAAACAGGAGGTAGGAATGAAGTCAATTACTTATGCAGTTTTGCTTGCTTTTTTACTGTCCTCAATATCTTTTCCCGAAATTATTTATGTTCCTGATGATACAACAACTGTACAAGGCGGTATCTTTTTGTCAGATGATGGTGACACAGTATTGGTTGATGATGGTGTTTATTCTGAAAACATCAATTTTAAAGGCAAGGCGATCACTCTTGCCAGCTATTTTTTAATGGATGGGGACACAAGTCATATCACTAGGACAGTGATTAATGGCAGTCAACCCACCAATCCGGATAGTAGTTCCGTGGTTTATTTTATTTCAGGTGAAGATACAACTTCTGTCTTAATCGGATTTACTATAACCGGTGGTAATGGTACGGAACTTATAGGATTTAATCGATATGGGGGAGGCGGTATTTTCATGCAATCAGGAGCAAAAATTGTACACAACAAGATAATCGGCAACAGCCTCGATGAACAAAAAGAGTGTTATGGTGCGGGCCTGGCATTTATTGTAATTAATGCCCAGGCGAATTTAATAATCTCATATAATGAATTTAAATATAATACGATTACATCTCCTGAAATGTGCGGAGGAGGGGGATTATATATACGTCCCATTTCGAATGATGGCTTGATCAGAATAAATAACAATATTATAACTTATAATTCTACAACCTGTACGGGGACATACAAGGCTATTGCAGGGGGAATTGGTATAAGTTTGGACTTGCCGACATTAGAGACGGTTGTGGTCGAAAATAATGAAATTACTAATAATGAGCTGCATTGTAAGGCAAGTATGGGGTCTGGTTTATATGTTGTTTATTGGGAACCTGGAGGATTAGTTACAGATAAAAATCCCACTCCATTAATAATTAATAATATAATTGCCGACAATTATTCAGAGGAAAGAGGAGGGGGGATCGGAATCTGGACAGTGGAAAATAGTCATAATTCTAATTCAGATATAACGCCACAACCTGCAATAATTAATAATACAATTGCGAACAACAGAGCAAATGATGGTTGTGGACTATTTAACTTTGATTCTTATCCTTTATTATTAAATAATATTCTGTGGGATGATACAACATCTGGAAGCAGGGAAATATTTAATGACGATATTAATTATCCTGAATATTTTGATAAAATAAATGGTGGGGAATTATTTGTTTATTATTCTGACCTGCATGGTGACTGGCCGGGAGAAGGTGAAGGAAATATTGATGCTGATCCTCTATTTAGTGATACTCTATATCACCTCTCAGCTGAGAGTCCTAGTATTGATGCCGGCCATGATTCATCACTTTTTAACGATATAGGTGGAGGTGAAATTGCAGAATGGCCAGCAATGGGTACCCTAAGAAACGATCAAGGAGCGTATGGTGGCCCACGGGCTTATGATATTACGGCTTTAAGAAATATTATTGACTATATTACCGGAATTGGTGATGTCGACGTAAAGTTTGCACAGACTTTTCAGTCAAATCAAAACTACCCAAACCCATTTAATCCAAGTACAATTATCAATTACGAATTACCAATTACGAATGATGTAGATCCTAAGTATTTATAATCTGCTTGGACAAAAGGTGGCTGACGCTGGTTTCAGAAAAACAAACAGCCGGTCATCATCAGGTGGAGTGGGATGCTTCTGGATTTGCAAGTGGTGTTTATTACTATAAAATAGAGGCAGGAAATTTTACACAGACCCGTAAAATGGTCTACCTGAAATAAATCGTATCCATCAAAAGAGTTCGGTGAGACCGCCGTCCGGCCCGCTTTAATCCTTGTTTAAACAATAGTTTAAACGAGGATTTTTTTGTTGAAAGTAACAATATAGTAACAAATCCTGCCTTAAAATCTGAAGATTTACAGAATAGATGCAAAGTTGTATGCGAATAATCTAAAGGACAGAGAAAAAGAAATATCTATATAAATGAGGCTGACCAATATAAGAATCATCCTTTAATTTAGCAGAATTAAGAAGAACAAAATTAAATAGTCACTAATGAAAACCCGAAATTTGAAATTAATTGCATAATAATTTTCAGTTTTCTATATTAAAATTATTATTATATCATTCTAAGAATATACCCGATCCCCGATATAAGAGACCAATTACACTTATAAATATAGACTTTTCATTCCTTTTTTATATTGTTATTTAAATAAAATATATTCTCAATTATTTATATCTGTTATAGTATTTCAATGTATATTGTATAGTAATACCCGATATTGAAATGATATATTTTCATAATAAAAATCCTCCAATTTTTAGATACTCAAATTGAACTTTTAATAAAAATAATGAGGCCTGTTAATAGTTATATGAAAAAAGGGAGATAACTTCTGAAAGAGATTTAAATTATTAGATTCATTGAGAAGGCTAAGTGATTTACTAGAATTATTTAAGTTAATTCATTCGGAATATTAAATAGGTAATTCCTTGAAAGGATGATTGATATGAAAATGATTAACATATTTATGGCATTTCTTTTAGTTTTACTGATTAGTTGTAATAAAGAGTCACCATTTGATCCCAGTTATAACAGTGGAATGAATAATTTATTAAAATCAAATTTATCGAAGCCAATTTCAGAACCGATGTTATTTGTTGATGGCTTGGATACCCCTGAAGGAATGGATTTTTGGGGAGACGATCTATTTATTGTTGAATCAAACCCAAGTAAGACTCTTAAAAATCACTCCAGAAGGAGAGATATCCACATTAGTTGAATTTGATGCTGGTAGATTAATTGATGTAGTTACAGATAAAAATCGCGGTCTGTTTGTTAGTGATATTGATGAGGGTAAAATTTATCTCGTTAAAATAGATGGTAGTTACAGTACATTTGCTTCTGGCTTTAATCAACCAACATGTATGGCACTAAATAAACAAAGCGAACTATTTGTTACTGAACTTCTGTTGAGTATAGGGGAAAAAGTAACAAAAATTGCAAAAGATGGGACTAAAACAACTGTGATTGTTTATGATGACGATCTGGATATAAATCCAAATGGAATTGAATTTGATAAACATGGGAATCTTTATGTGGTTGAAGGATGGACAGGGGAAATAAAAAAATTCAATTTAAATAATACTATCTTACCAATTATTGCTTCTTCAATTGAACCATTTGCTACCCTTGACATTTGGCCTCATGGATTAGCCATTGATAACAAAGATAATTTATGGACACTCAACCAAAACGAATTGTTTAATATCAATCCATCTGGAATTGTCACCTCAATCGTTAACACACTTGAAGGTCCATACAATGACATTGGGCTTAATAAGGGAGGCGATATATACTTTAGTGATTATGGTACAGGTGAAGTTTTTATACTTAATAAAAATTATTCTAAATTTAAATAGAGTTCTGTGGTTGAATCAGTAACCGGAAGTTGCCATTATAGTTAATGAACGACAACTGGCTGGTTATCGTCAAGTCGAGAGGGAAGCCGAATGGTTTTCCACTGGTATTTATTGCTACAAAATAGAAGCCGGCGATTTTCAGGATGTGAAGAAGATGATACTGATCAAGTGACATTAAATATTATGCAATCCCATACCCCCTTCGGAGCAATCTTCTGGAGGGGGTGTTTTAGTCCGTATATTTATCTTTTTTGACGATCTATATTCTCATCCTATTTAGGGTAATAAATTTCAATGATATCAATCAAAAGAGTTCGGTGAGACAGCCGTCCAGCCCGCCAAGGCCTTGGGGAAATCCTCAAGGCCTTTTTTATTTATTGAATGTTATCTGGAAAGTATACATAATTTACTCTGAAAATATTGATTAATATTATGCAGGTACAAGAACAAAAGCTGGAACGAAATAAACACCCATGGATCTATGTATATTTTTATAATTGGATTTCCGACTTGCAATGTGCAACGTTACATATTATATTTGCCCATGATACTGAGTTTTAAGCAATCATTTTTAGAAGCCTTCTGGAATTCAGGTTCGCATAAACGTGTTCCACGAGAACTATCCAAAAGGCTTATAAGGAAATTGGATATGTTAAATAGTGCAACTGATGTTCGTGATCTAAAATCTCCTCCTTCAAATCATCTTCATCAGTTACATGGAGATAGAGAGGGACAATGGGCGATAGCCGTTAACGGACCATGGAGATTATGCTTTGTTTTCAAAGATGGTGATGTTTACGAACTTGAGTTTGTACAATATCATTAGGAGAATATTATAAAATGTTACCTAAAAATAGACAACCAACACATCCTGGCGAGATAATTCGCTATGAATATCTTAACGAATTGAATATGACACAACAGCAACTCGCTGATGCGATTGGCATAACCCGGGTAAGAATTAATGAAATTATTTTGGGTAAACGCTCTATCACTCCAGATACAGCCTTCAGGTTCAGCTAAGTTTTTCAACACGACGCCCCAATTTTGGATTGGATTACAGACAAATTTTGACATGTGGAGTACACTTCAAAAACGAGAAAAGGAATATGAGAGCATACGACCATTGAATAGTGAAGTTGCATAACCTTACTGTCACATAACCAAAATTCCGCTTATTGATCTACTTCAAATAAATCGTATCGATCAAAAGAGTTCGGTGAGACCGCCGCCTGCCCCGCCAAGGCCTTGGGGAAATCCTCAAGGCTTTTTTTTATTGTAGGTTTTTTATGTGGAAACTGTACATTAAATACTCAGAGAAAATGATCAAAATTATCCCGATTAATTAGACTTGTTTCATTATTTGGGTATGCTCTGAGAAATGTTTTTGAAAAGTGATATTTGGCTTTTGGACTCCATTTAAATTCATAAGCATGAAGATTACCCTCGTATTCTTCTATATAATCAATCTCCTGCTGTTGTTTTGTTCGCCAAAAATAAGTATTACAGAAATGATCTTCATATGAATTTCTTTTTTGCCTTTCCGATACCAGATAATTTTCCCATAATGCGCCTGCATCGTTTCTAATATTTAACGGATTGAAGTTTCTAATTAATACATTGCGGATTCCATTATCATAAAAATAAATTTTTCGGCTTTTTTTGAGTTCATTCCTCAGATTACGACTAAAAGCACGTAATCTGAATATGATATATAATTTTTCAAACAAATCAATATATCGCTTGACTGTATCAGAATTGGAATGTACTGTTTGGGCGAGTTCAGAATAAGATACTTCATTTCCGATTTGTAAGGCAAGTGCTTCAAGCAACAATTGCAATAATTCCGGTTTTCGAATTTCCTGAAAGTTGAATAGATCTTTATAAAGATGACTCCCTGTCAACTCCGTCAAGCGTTTAACTCGGTCCTCCGGATAAGTTACAATCTCAGGATATGAACCAAAGATTAAACGATCTTCTAATAATCTGTTTTCTTCAATAAGAGAATAATGAGATACCAACTCCCTTCTTGACAAAGGAAAAAGATTATATTCAAATTTTCTACCTGTAAGAGGTTCATTTATCTGATTAGCTAGTTCCAGGGCAGAGGATCCCGAGACAACTAGCTGAATTTCTGGCAACTCATCCGTGAACAATTTAAGTGTCAAACCGATATTTTTGACACGTTGACCTTCATCGATTATAACGACACGGTTATTACCTGCTATCTGACGTAATTGACTAGAAGTTGTATCGGTAAGCATCTGTCTGACATCAGTCTCATCACAATTGAGGAAAAGTGGCTGCGGTTGTATTTCTGATGCCAATTTTTTTAAGAGCGTCGTTTTGCCAACTTGCCTGGGACCGGTTATAATAATCGCTTTCCCTTTAAATAACATCTTCTGAATTGTGGATAGCAATTGTCGACTTATCATACTTGCCTTTTTTGATTTGTAATTGAATATAGTTATAATTATTTAAGATTACAACTTATTTTATACATGTCTTAATGGTATGTTTGTACAGTAAGAAATCTGGAAAGACAAAAAAAATATTATTTTTGGGAATAAAACGTTCCAGAAAAGATAGATTTATGGCTATTTTTACTATGTGCTGAGAATAAATAAAACCGAGAGTTTAACACGTAAAGACCCACAAAAGAATCTACCTCAAATAAATCGTATCAATCAATAGAGTTCGGTGAGACCACCGCCTGCCCCGCAGAGCGAGCAAGGCGAAAGATTCGGGGTCCGGACCGCGAAGGCCATGTGGAAATCCTCAAGGCCTTTTTTTATTGTAGGTGTGATATGTGGAAAGTGCACATTATATACTCAGAGAAAATTGATCTCTTTTATACTGGAGTTACAGATGATCTTGTCTGGCGATTGGAGAGGCATAATCAAGGTTGGGGTAGAGATACCAAGAGAGGAATTCCCTGGTTTATTGTCCACACTGAGGATTATGACAACAAATCAGAAGCCTTAAAACGTGAACGCGAAATAAAGAGTAAGAAACGGAGATCATATATAGAGTCTTTAGTAAATATATAGGTCACGCAGGGGTTGTTCCTCGCCTTAACCGGGGGAAGTCTCGCCCGGACTAATTACTGCTAAATAAATATTTGCCAAAAGAAATAGATCTACTTATAGTTATATGACATTATCGCAGCAATAACATCTTCCTCGCATCCTGAAAGTCACCTGCCCGGAGTATATAGTAATATAAACCACTCGAGAATCCAGTGGCATTCCATTCAATTTGATGAGGACCTGCTTTCTGTTTCCTATTCACTAATGTTACGATTTTTTGTCCTAGCAGATTATAGATGCTTAAGTTTACGTAATTCGTCATTTGTAATTCGTAATTTATATTTGTTGTTGGGTTGAAGGGATTGGGGTAGTTTTGGCTTAAACTTGATCTTTTAGGGATATTATCCTCTTTTTCTTCAAGTCCAACAACAACATCAATCGTTTTAGAAGTACTGTCAGATCCGCAAAGTCCTTTGATCGTTAAAGTAATGGTATATGTCCCCGTATGAGCATATGAATGCACAGGATTTCTTTCAGAACTTGTATTGCTATCTCCAAAATTCCAAAACCAATCTGTAATTATTCCAACACTGTTATCGGTGAACTGATATCTAGATGAAACCTGTTGCCGATATTCAAAAATGGCTTCATAACTTACAGGGGCCATTGCATATCCAATTTTCCCCGTCGATGTGCCACCACTAATACCTGAGTACCACATCTTTAAAGAATCTCTACCGGCGTTCAGTAAAACCGAGCCGGTAAAAAGCCCCCCAATATCCCAGCTGCCTTTATTACCCCTAACCATTACAGGATCGGGGTATTTGATCCAGTTGGTCCCCCCGTCTGAATAAGCATAACCAATATCATAGTTGGGATGGACGCCTCCAATATAGAACATATTAAATCTCCATCCGTCGTGAAAAACCTGTGATGCCCTGAGCAGCGGATAATCCCAATTTTGTTTGGATCCACGAGTTAACACTGGATTTTCAGCATCTTTCTTCCAGGACAACCAATCCGTTGAGATAGCATGGCCAATCCGGGAATAGTCAAAGCCGAATCTAAATCCGTCGTACCACATATGGATTGTATCATTGACAAGTACGACACAGGGATGTATAAGCGCGTCATCATCCCAACTGCCAGGCGGACCTGGACTTAGCACCGGGTTACTATCTTTTGTCCAGCTGCTTCCATCAGGGGATGTGGCATGACCTATATAAATCGGGTGATAGGTATTGGGATCACCTCTGCCTGAATACCACATGTGGAACAGGGAATCGGCCGGATTAATAAGAACAGATACAAAACTCACCCAACCCGCATCCCAGAGAGATGGACCTTCCGTAAGCACCGGATTGTTTAACGTATCTTTTATCCAGATCCGTCCGTCAAGAGACCAGGCATGACCTATCCCTCCAAAATTTCCACTGTAATGATTACCATCATACCACATATGTAATGTATCATTTACCTGTACAACAGATGTCGCCAATACATTGACATCATCCCAATTCCCGGAGGGGCCTGGTCGCAAGACGGGATTCCCGGTATAACTAGTCCATTGTATCTGAGCAGTGCAGAAAGAAAAGAGCCCTGTTGAAAATAGCATTGATAAAATTAAAAATGTGGTAAAAGGTTTCATAAGGTACCTCATTTATAATTTGTATCACATGATACTGTGATTCATTTATATAGCCGGGATCAAAGGATCACAGGACCACATGATTTACATAATTTATTTTTCATAAAAAGTATTGTTATTCTGTTTTTTAAAGAAATTTTTATCATTTATTACTTAATAATTATAGTATCCTGTTTATCCTGTTATCCTGTCAATTTTTTATGTTCTTGAGTAGCAAATGATACTATTTCAAAATTATCATTTTTTTAGTATCCCGAAAGTCCCCTGCAACCAACTGATAGTAATAAACACCACTTGCCAGATTTTTACTATCAAATTTAAAGGTGTGGTTTCCTGGATTTATTTTCCTGGAAACAAGAGTTGCCACTTCTTCACCGAGCATGTTGTAGACTTTCAGAGTTGTAAATTTGGAATTTGGAATTTGGAATTCGATAGTCGTTGATGGATTAAAGGGATTGGGATAATTTTGCATCAGATAAAAATTTGTAGGAATGTCATAGGTGATCTCATTACTAATCTCGGATACGACTGGTTCAGGATTTTTTTCCCAGGTAATGCCATCCTCTGAGATAGCAAAACCAATTTGGCAGGTGACTTTCCAGGGAGTTAGATGTATCATACTTGTATCACTTCCGACGTACCACATCTGGTATTTTGATGTCACTGTGTCTAAAAGTACCGAACAAAATCCTGTATAAGTGTCGTCCCAACGACCAGCTAATCCTCTTTTTAGTACCGGATTACCTGCATGTTTCGTCCAATTTACGCCATCAACAGACGTGGCATAACCAATTTGCCAATTTGAATGATCACCGCCCGAATACCACATATGATAAGTATTGTTTTCAAAGATCACATTTGGCGCTTCAACTCTGGGATAATCCCAACTACTAAAAGTTCCGTTTCTCAGCACCGGATTGTTAACATCTTTTGTCCAGGAGACACCATCGGGCGATGTGGCATGTCCGATGCGAACGTATGTTCCATTAGCACCAGCATACCACATATGGTAGATCGTATCCACCTTAATAATACAATGACTATCAACAAATACGTCATCCCAACTTCCATTTGATCCCGGACTGATCACCGGATTATTCACTGTATCTTTTGACCAGATAAGACCGTCCACTGAGGTAGCATGATGGATGTGTATTGGTCCGGGAAGCAGCGGATCATCAGATGACGTATACCACATACGGAAAAGCGAATCCTCATGAATAACATTGGGCTCGTAAACAGTTGCCTCCATCCATCCATTGAAAGGCTCATGAACCAGCACCGGATTTCCGGAATACATTGTCCAGTCCATCCCGTTATCAGAAGATGCAAAACCGATACTACCTACTGGAGCTGGTGATTTCCCTGTATACCACATATAATAGGCTTTGTCAACCATAAGCACTGAAGGCATGCATGCAACTTTATAATCCCATGCGTCTTGAGCAACAGATGTAGTGAATGTTGATGCCAAAAATAGCACCATTAAAAATAAATTTGTGAAAAACGATTTCATAATTCACCTCCTTCAAAAAATGACTTAGTCAAGTAAATATTGTATTAATCACCTTCCACTATATAGAGCCACATAAAAATATTATGTCAAGAATAGTGCCAATTATTAAGAACAATATAGTTTAAAAAATATTTTGATATAACTTATTGATTATTCTTAAGTTGCTAAAATGATTTCAAATCCATATTTGTTTTTAAGAGGGGTTTTTCGTAGATTTTACCGAAAATTAATCGTAGTTTATTACGAAACCCAAAATAAGTGTATAAAATGATGAATGATTTAGATAATCAAAAGAAAGAAATCAAAGAGTTAAAAACACGCCTGGATGATTTGGAAAGACTCCTGACAATAATCAGATCTGTTTCATCTTCTCTACAGGTTGAAGAAGTACTCAAAATGGTCATTACCGAAGCGAGCAGTCTGTGTCAGGCCGATCAGGGTTCCATCATCCTGTTTGATCCGGATCAGGAAAAACTGACTCGTACCCTTATCCGCACCGAGAATCAGGTTAAATATAGTATTGACTCAACACTTAACAATCTTCTGGCCGGATGGGTATATGACAACGGGAGCAGCCTGCTTACTGACGATCTTATCGGTTTGTTTGGTGAAAAGATAATCAAAAAAAAACATCGTAATATAACCTCTGTGCTCAGCATGCCTATTTTAAAAATGGATAAGATGCTCGGTGTAATTAATCTGGTCTCACTGAGTAAAAATGTTCGTTTCGCTGCCAGAGAATTTCAGCTCATGGAACTGTTGGCAACACAATGTGTCCATCTAATCGTCAATGCCGGATTACATGAGTCGCTGTTTCTGGAAAAAAACCGCTTACGCAAAGAACTGGATAAAACCTATACCTTCAGAGAAGTGATTGGCAGCAGCTCAAAATTGCTGGAAGTTTTTTCACTGCTGGAGAGGATCATCCCCACCGATGCACGGGTGATGATCGAAGGCGAAAGTGGCAGCGGGAAGGAACTAATCGCCCGAATTTTGCATTACAACGGCCCTCAAAAGGAAGGACCTTTTGTCGCTGTTGATTGTGGTGCTTTTCCGGAGAATCTTTTGGAAAGCGAATTGTTTGGCTATGTAAAGGGTGCATTTACCGGTGCCTCACAAGATAAACCAGGTCTTTTTGATGAAGCCCATAAGGGCACCCTTTTTCTCGATGAAATCACAAATATGCCGACAAATATTCAAAGTAAACTTCTGCGTGTTTTACAGGAAGGTGAAATTCGTCCCCTGGGCAGCACGAAAGTAAAAAAGGTAAATGTCCGCGTAATTTCAGCTGCCAGTGACAATTTAAAAGAGAGGGTGGAAGCAGGGACTTTCAGAGAAGATCTTTATTATCGTCTGAGTGTGGTTAATGTAAACTTGCCTTCTTTAAGAGAGCGTCGTGGAGATATTGTCTTATTGGCCAATCATTTTCTGAAAAAGTATGCTGAAAAATATCAAAAGCAGTTGGCAGGCCTGAAAAATGAGACATTACAGTTAATGGAATCATACAATTGGCCGGGCAATATCCGCGAACTGGAAAATGTCATCGAAAGAATGGTCATTCTGGCCGAACCAGGAGCCGATTATATCACCCCAAACCTTCTGCCAGAAGATAGTTTTACAAGAACAGGAAAAGCATTTTCAAAAACCACTAAAAACGTGAAAAACAAGACAGTAAGCATAAAAGAGAAAAAAGCAGATTACGAAAAAGATATGATCTTAAAGGCCTTACAAAGAAATAAATGGAATCAGTCTTCTACGGCAGAAGAGCTCAGATCTCCATGAGAGTACCTTAAGATATCGAATGCGAAAGTTTGGGATAAAGAAAAATTAATCTTCTCCCTTTAATCCCCTCCCTAATCTGATTAGGGAGGGGTAAAGAGGGGGTGGGTCAGGCATCAAAATTTTCCCATTCATGTTTCGCACGTATCATCAGTTTTTTAAATCGCTCTTCCCCGCGAATTGGCTCCAGATTAGGATCAAGTTCTGACATAAGTGGATAGTTGATAGATCCATTATTGACCGCATGCTCAAGAAGTTCCAGAGCCGCATCCTTCATACCAGCGATAACATACATAACAGATGCAAAATAGGTGGTTTGCAAATCACTTCTAACTGTTTTTTCGAAATCACCGGATACTAATTGCTCTATTTTTTTCTTGTTTTTCTCAATCGCATATTTAACCAGGAGACTTTGTTTTGTAAACGTATCATGCCAATCTATATGAATATGCTGACCCAGGATCGCGGTCGCTTCTTTTAATCTCCCGGCATATACCAATGATAAAGCGTAGAAGAAAACAGCAGCGGGATTTTGCGGTTCGAAATGGAACCAGTCATAAACATTTTCAACTCCCTGTTCACCACGCCCTTCGCCTATATCAACAAGCGCAAAGTCCCCCTGCTCATTGGTGTAAGTGGATCCAGTTGTTTTAAATTTTCCAATAGTACACGCGCCTCTTTTGTCTTCCCAACATTACAGAGTGAAACCCCTAACCATATTATCGCATGAGTATCGCCGGGATTAATAGCCAAAGCTTGCCTTAGATGTGAGATCGTCTTACGCTCATTACCGCCCAAAACCTGACTAAGCAGACCAAGTACCAGATGGGCTTCGGAAGATTCCGGGTCCAGTTGTAGGGCCTTTTCTGCATTCTCCTGGGCTTTAACAATATTTGACTCCATTTCTAATCCCATGTTTACACACTGTGAGTAAACATAGCCCATTCCGGCATAGAGTAGCGCATTCTCACCGATGATATCCAGACCATTCTGCAGATAACCGATAGCACGCTCCAGGGCATCCGGTGTAAACAGCCAGCTTTCCTGCCGCGCACGCAGATAACACTCATAAGCCTGAATATTTTTGATCGGACGTTTGGTTAGTTTTTTATCCTCCTCCGGACTTAATTTCAATTGCAATGCATTGACAATCGAACGGGACACTTGCTCCTGAATATCAAAAACATCCTCCAGCGTACCACTGTATTTTTCTGCCCAGATATGCGTATCGTATTTAGTGTCAATTAACTGAGCATGAATACGTAGTTTGTCGCCTGATTTTCGCACACTGCCCTCCAGGGCATATTGTACGTTGAGGTCTTTGCCGATTTCTCTAACTTTTTTATCCGTACCTTTAAAAGTCATGGCTGAACTGCGTGAGATCACCAATAGATTTTTCACTTTTGACAAATCGGTAATGATTTCTTCAGTTAAGCCATCGCTGAAATATTCATTTTCTTTTTTCTCACTAAAATCTTTAAAAGGAAGAACCACAATCGAATTTTCCATGGCCGGCAGGTCCACATCCGGTGCCGATTTCGCGGTCAGATCTTTAACCAGTTCTTCAACATTCTGATAGCGTTGATCGGCATCTTTGACCAGGGCTTTATAAATAACTTTTTCGATATAATCAGGAATTTCTTTACGATATGAAATGATTGGTTTTGGATCTTTGTTCAGGATGGCATACATCATCGCCTGTTCATTATCTCCCTGAAAGGGGGGATATGCACAAAGCATTTCATACATAATGACACCCAAAGACCAGATATCGGTACGCTGGTCAACTTTCTCGCCACTGGCCTGTTCCGGAGACATATATACAGTCGTACCGAGCATGGTTCCGGTTTTGGTCATGGTCGTGTGCCCGGAGAGTTTAGCCAGGCCAAAGTCGAGTATTTTTATCATGCCATCATTTGTGATCATGATATTGGCCGGTTTGATATCACGGTGGATGATGCCCTTTTCATGAGCTTTGGAAAGCCCCGCAGCTGTTTGAATTGTGATATTAACAGCCTCATTAACTTCCAATTTTCCCTTTTCAATTTTCAATTTCAGGGTTTCACCTTCATAAAATCCCATGGCAATGAACATCTGGTCATCATCAGAGGAACCAATTTCATAGATCGTACAAATATTTGGATGATCCAAAGAGGAGGCGGATTGAGCTTCAGTTATAAATCTTCTTCTGGTTTCTTCATTGACGGTTATCTGAGGTGGTAAGAATTTAAGGGCGACGGTACGTTTTAAATTAGTATCTTCCGCTTTATAGACAATGGCCATGCCGCCGGAGCCAATTTTTTCCAGAATGCGGTAGTGAGAAATTGCTTTACCAATTTCAATAGGCATGTCTAATCTCTATTATTGTTTAAGGAGAGTTAAGAGTAAAGTTTTGAAATAAGATAACTATATATATCCATCATTTCCAAGATAAATTTTTGCCATTCCAATGCAAAGAATAATATCTAACACATTGATTAAAATGATTTATCTGAAATAAATCGTTTTAATCAAAAGAGTTCGCTGAGACCACCGCCTGCCCCGCAGAGCGAGCAAGGCGAAAGATTCGGGGTCCGGACCGGACTGCTTCAAGCCTCAATTTTATTTCAGACTTGCCTTGACTCTCCTCTTATCATTCTCTTGCCACAACAATACTTGATCAGGTTCAGTCGACGTGTGAAAATTCTCCCACCCTTTTTAACACCCTTTCAATTAATTAGTGGCAATTAAAATAAATCAAAACTATAAAAAATAGTTAAAAATTTGCTATATTATAATCTAAAATTAATAATTTCTGCTATTCCAGGATCTATATTTTCATTAAAAATCATGGAATATGTACTATATCCTTAGCCAGGGTAGGAAAATGATAAAGTTTCTTAGTGCTTCCATATTATTGCTTCTTCTATTAACTAATTCCTTCTCAGCCCAGACCGGTCTGCGTTTTGGGTTCAGGGGGGGATACAGCATGTCGCTTCAGTATGGGATCACCCCCGTAGATAATGAATATACGGTAGATACGTTCTGGAGGCACGCTGCGGCAGGCGGCCTGCTGTTTAATTTTCCGGTCACGGAAACGTTTAGTATACAACAGGAATTTCTCTATGTCATGAAAGGATCCAGACAGGACATTGGCATACCTGACCAATTAGTCAATACCTATGTCGTATATGATCTTAACTATTTTGAAATCCCGCTTGTTTTAAAATACGTCATTTTTGATTTAGGCGAATTTAAGATATACGGGACCTGTGGCTATGCGCTGTCTATTTTATTAAATGGTCAGGTCCAGCTGGAGGGTACTGTTGAAGTGGATGGCGCTCAGATACAATTTAAATATTCCGATGAAATAAAGGGCCTCGATATTTTTGATTACAGTTTCCTTTATGGCCTTGGTGTCGAATTTCCCTTTCTGGATAGAGATTGGTTTTTTGGTTACCGGTTTACCATTGGTTGGAATACATTATTAATGCCGACTTTTCCGGGTGAGGCGCCTGCGCCGCTGCGCAACCAGAATTATACTTTTGCATTGGGTATGTATTTGTAAGCACTGGTCATCCTGCGCCCATCACCTTCTGTCATAAATACAGGAACAGTTAAAACGGCATCTGTTTTCAAATCGAAAAAAGGAAGAGTAAAATGCAGGAAAAAGATACCGGTGAAAAGTTAGTGCTAAATCAAGACTCTATTAAAGAATTGTGGTCCAAAACCTATAATACAGAAGGGAAACCTGATTGGTCACATATTCTGCCCTATTATGATGACCAGATATACTTTAGGGATTCCATTCAGGAAATACACGGCATCGCAGATTTTACCGCAATGACTGAACGTCTGGCAGATCGCTCAAAAGATTTAAAAATGCATGTTGTCAGAACAGCCCAGCAGGAAAATATTATTTTTATCGAATGGGAGATGACCATCAGCTACAAGAAGAACCCAAGTTCAGTCCTCTACGGTTCAAGCCGCGTCACCCTCAATGAAGCGGGCAAAATTGCGGAACAGAGAGATTACTATGATCTCTGGGGAGATATTTTTGACAACATCCCGAGATTTGGTAAAGCCTACAGGAAATTTATGCACAAGAAATTCGGGTAAACAGTGATGAAGAAAAACAAAAAATTCTTTCAATATTTCAAAGCATATAAATGGTCCAATATATTTGCCATGATAAGAAATGGTACCGTGGACCCTAAAGTTTCTCCTGATTCGTTCACGGGAAAACTTGTAGTCATCACCGGGGCGACCTCGGGCATTGGGTATGTAACGGCCAGAAAATACGCCTCTCAGGGCGCAAACCTCCTCTGCATCAATCGCAATCCGCAGAAATCTGAGGATTTACGCCGCGAAATTGAGAGCGAATACGACGTCACCTGTAATTATATTCTCGCTGATCTGAGTAGTTTGCAGGAGATTCATCGCGTAGCAGATGAACTGGTCAATGTCAAAACTCCGATTGATGTGTTAATATGTAATGCAGGTGTCTATCTGACTAAAAGAGAAATTACCCCAGACGGCATTGAGATGGTTTTGGCAGTTCATTATCTCTCTTCCTTTATTATTACGTATAAGCTGCTGCAGAAGCTTAAATCGCAGGCAAGCGCCAGAATAATCCTGGTCAGTTCCGAAGGCCACCGTTTTGCCGCCTGGGGCCTGCATCTGGATGATCTGAACTGGGAAAGACACCGATATTCCGGTTTAAAAAGTTATGGTTCGGCCAAACTAGCCCAGTTGTTAACAATGCTCGTATTTGATGAACTGTGTAAAAATTCGGGTGTCACAATAAACGCAATACATCCGGGAGCAGTAAAAACCGATACAGGTCAGGATAACGGTCGATTTTATCGCTGGTATAAGCGGAATCTTCTGGATAAAATACTAAAATCTACAGACATATCGGCCGAAGCGCTCTATTATCTGGGCGTCTCAAAGGAACTCGAGGCCGTTAGTGGAAAATTTTTTAATTTAACCACTGAAGAAGAACCTGCCCCCCCGGCCCTGGACAAAGAGGTCGCCTATGAACTATGGGAAAAGAGTCTGGAAATGGGCTGCCTGGCGCCCAAAAAATTGTAACAGCTTCGAACGATATGCATTCTTTGTTGAGGAAAGGTCATAGTATGTCTGATAAAAAACCCACGACACTTATTGTAGGAGGGGGAATAGCTGGATTGACCGCAGCCGCATACCTCTCACGTGCCGGCCACAATGTATTGCTTTTTGAAAAAAACAAAGAGTGTGGCGGATTGGTAAATTCCTTTACCAGAGATGGATTTCATTTTGATGCTGGCCTCAGGGCCCTTGAAGATGCCGGGATTATTCTTCCCATGCTTAGGGATTTAGGAATTGAGCTTGACATAGTCAAAAGCCCGGTCTCGCTCGGCATTGAAAATGAAATCATTACTATAGATAGTTTAGAGAGCCTGGAAACCTATCGGGAGCTGCTGAAAAAACTCTATCCTGAAAGTGGAAGTGAAATTGATGCAATCCTCAAAATTATCCGAAAGATAATGAAGCACATGGATGTACTCTACGGTATTGAAAATCCGGTGTTTAAAGATTTTGTGCATGATAAAGATTTCATTTTCAAAAAATTGTTGCCCTGGCTCCCTAAATTCATTTTCACGGTGGGTAAAATAAACCGGATGAATATGCCGGTAGAAGAATATTTAGATACCATTGTGAAAAATCCCTCCCTTAAAGATATCATTTCACAGCATTTCTTTAAAAATACACCGACATTCTTTGCACTTAGCTATTTTTCCCTTTATCTGGATTATTTCTATCCCAAAGGTGGTGTTGGGAAATTAGCGGACACCGTGAAAGAAAAAATAATTGAATTCGGGGGAACAATAAAAACAGAGACGACTATTAATGAGGTCGAGGTTAATACATGTCGTGCTAAAGATCAAAACAATGTCATCTACCCGTATAATAATCTTATCTGGGCAGCTGATTTAAAAACATTGTACAGGGTTGCAGTGACTGACGGGCTGCAACCAGAAATTAAAGCCAAGTTCGAGGATACGGGTAAAAAGATGCACGCCAGTCGAGGCGGAGATTCTGTTTTCACTCTCTTCCTGGAGGTGGATGAACCGCTGGAAAGTTTCAAAAAAATTGCCAATGGACATTTTTTCTACACACCCTCAAAACAGGGCCTGGGTGAAACTCATCGTGAAGAGCTGAGGAGTCTGTTGAACAACTGGGAAAATAGTGAAAAGGAAGAGATCCTCACCTGGCTGGACAAATTCACCCAGCTAAATACCTACGAAATTTCTATTCCCGGGCTGAAAGATCCCGATTTGGCTCCGCCTGGTAAAACAGGGCTGATTATCAGTTTCCTTGCCGAATATGATTTATTCAAAAAAGTACGGGATGCCGGGTGGTACGATGCCTTTAAAAACGAGATTGAAGATCGGATTGTGCGTGTTATATCTGAATCGATCTACCCGATGTTAAACGAAAAAATAATGAAACGATTTTCTTTTACCCCCCTGGATATTGAGAGCCGAATCAGCAGTTCAGAAGGGGCTATAACGGGATGGACTTTCGAAAGGCCGCTGCCGGTCGTCAATAAAATACAAATTTCAGATCGTTCTGTTCTGACACCAATCCCGTCAATTTTTCAGGCTGGGCAATGGGCTTACAGTCCCGCAGGTGTTCCGATGTCGATTCTTACCGGTAAATTGGCTGCGGATAAAATACTGAAGAAGAAACTGCCAGCTGATAAAAAGGATGCAGGTGGCAGATGAAATATAATATCTTCTTTAATAACTTTTATTTAATGATATAGAGTGTAGAAAACACTTGCAATATTTTAATATTGTAATACATTATATTAAGAACGAATACAAGGAGAGGCTATGAGAAAATCAACTAACTTATTACCTGGGTTAATCAGTGTAATAATTACAGTTATGCTTTTTACCTGCAGCAGCTGTGACAATGGGACGGAACCTGCTCCGAAACAAAATGGTTCTATTGTCGGCACCTGGCAGATGGTGACTATAAAGATGTATGACACAGCAGTAGGGGATTTAACTATACCAGCAGCGCAATTTTTGTTAATGTCTGGAACTGGAGCAACGACGTCGATTCTGCAGTTCAATGAAGATGGTTCCGCCTCCGTCACAACAACGTATACCGATAGTAGCCCAGATACTATTGCTGGTACCTGGACCTCAGACGGTAATAGTCTGACCGTTGAAGGTGCCGGTATAGATGATACAGTTTCATTTAATGTTGACGGGGACACCATGACCCTAACTAGAACCATGGCAATTAATTTGGTTCCTAATGGTCCCAAAGAAGATACTATAGTCGACATGATATACAACAGAGTCAAATAATGGATAGATTTTTCCACTGAAGCAAATCTTAGCGGGAAATGATTATCTCTTAAATTTACAACCGTTCAGATCATTTTTATGTAATAAACGGAAGTCCCGTAAAGTGAGCAAAGCGAACGATTCGGAGTCCTAACCGCCATAAGCCATTGCTAAACAGAATGTTAGCAATGGTGGTTATATAAATATATATTTCGAACCATTCGCGTCCGGTATAAATCTAATATTAAACACCCGTAAATAGTTGTTATAATTGGATATGCGGAACATACTTACTATATTTCCTGCAGACATTATTTCAATAAGACGATGAGTAAAAACCTGCTAAAAAGCATTGACGGCAGAAACCTGTATTATATTTTCCTCGCCGGTGCCCAGAAAATATTTCAACATCAGGCTGAACTGAACCGTATCAATGTCTTTCCGGTCAGCGATCATGATACCGGTACAAATCTTGCCTCTACTGTCAGGTCTGTTACGACCAGTCTTCGGCCGCAACCTTCGATAAAAAAAACAGCTAATCTCATTGCCGAAGCGGCTTTAATCGGAGCTCGCGGGAATTCAGGTATAATATTTGCCCAATTTTTATACGGATTCAGTTCAGAAATTGCCGATCAGCCTTCATTAACACTCTCAGAGTTTGCTGTTAGTATCCGCAAATCGATTGAATTTGTTTATCAGGCCGTATCTGAACCTGTTGAAGGTACGATGCTCACCGTCATGCGTGAATGGGCAGATTATCTGTATCAGCGAAAAGGCAAATTCATGGATTTTAAACAGGCTATCGCTGAATCGATGGAAGTATTGCATCGTTCACTTCAGGAAACAAAGAACAAACTGGACGTTTTGGCTAAAAACAATGTGGTTGATGCCGGGGCTAAAGGATTTGTTGTTTTCGTCGAGGGGATCTTTGATCTGATTATAAGCGGAAATATCCGCCAATTACGAAAGTACAGTTTGCGGGTTAGCAATGATACAATTCATGAGCCGGATATGGCTGATACGGATTTCAAATTCCGCTATTGCACAGAAGCACTTATCAAAAATATGTCAATTACCACGGCTGTACTTAGAAAAATGCTACTTGATTTTGGTGATTCAACAGTTATTGCCGGATCTCCGAAATATAGACGTATTCATGTGCATACGGACCGACCGGCAGATCTTTTTGACGCTCTCAAGGATGCTGGAATTCTGACCTTTCAGAAAGCTGATGACATGATCAGACAGCATCAAATTGTACATAACCGAAAATGGCCGATTGCTCTGCTAACGGACTCGACCTGTGATCTGGATGAAAAAATCCTGGATGATTATCAGATTCATATGCTGCCGATCAATATTCAATTCGGGGAAAATCATTACCTGGATAAAGTGACTATCAAGCCCGATCAGTTTTATCAATTGCTGGATCAGAGACCTGATTTTCCTAAAACAGCCCAAATCAATGAAATTGCTTTTTTAGATCACTATACGAGACTAACTTCACATTATGACTCGATTATTGCGATCCACCTGACTGAAAAATTCAGTGGTACCTTTGAGAGTAGCCGGAAAGCGGCGGAGAAGATCAGCAAAAAAACGGGTAAACGCATCAACGTGGTCGATTCTAAAAACCTTTCGGGCGGATTGGGTCTGTTGATCCTGCGTATTGCCGGGGCGATTGAAAAGGGGATGTCCCATGAAAATATTATGGATTCCCTGGGACCCTGGATCAATAAAACCCGGATTCTTGTCAGCGTCAGAACCCTTGATTATATGGTCCGCGGGGGCAGAGTTTCTTATGCTAAGGGCAAAATCGCCAAGTGGATGAATATCAATCCAATCGTATCGATGGATGAACAGGGTCAGGCCAAATTGTTTGATAAATCATTCAGCCAAAAAGGCAATATGAAAAAGGTTATGCGGACAATAATCAGGGAAACGGCCAATCATCGAATATGGAATTACATTGTCCTGCATGCCCAGAATACCGAAGCGGCTGATTGGTATACAACTGAGATGGAAAAATTGACGGGATTTCCCCCTGTTTCAAGGGTTAATATTTCACCGGTCATCGGCATGAATACCGGTATCGGTGCTGCAGCTGTTGCATTTATGTTGGAGTAAAATGATGGTGACATTTTCTGATATTTATCTTTATATGCTGCTAATCATTCTCTCAATGATGTCTGTTCTCTGGGCGATCAGTATGCTCCTTAAAAATGTCAGTATTGTAGATCTTTTTTGGGGAGCAGGGTTTGTAATTGCCGCGGGGGGCTATTATTATTATGGAACTGGTCTGCCGGATCGTAAAACCCTTATACTAATCTTGGTTGTCATTTGGGGATTTAGACTTTCCTTTTACCTTGCCTGGCGTAATATCGGTAAAGGTGAGGATTTTCGTTACCAGTCCTTCCGTCGTAAATACGGTCAAAATCGCTACTGGTGGATCAGCTTCTTTCAGACATTTTTACTGCAGGGTATAATGATGTGGCTGATCTCTGCGCCTTTGTTAGGGGGGATGCATCATGGCCACGGAATACCGATTAATTTTTTGGATTATATGGGCATTTTTTTGTGGATCTTTGGTTTTTTATTTGAGGCTGGCGGCGATTTTCAATTAGTCAGGTTTAAAGCCGATCCGGCAAATAAAGGAAAAGTTCTTGATCATGGCTTTTGGCGCTATACGCGACATCCCAATTACTTTGGCGACGCCGTTGTTTGGTGGGGATTTGGATTTTTCTCTCTGGCCGCAGGCAGTTATCTGCCTGTTTTTGGCGCGGTATTGATGACTTTAGTGATTATCAAAGTATCGGGTGTTGTCTTGCTGGAAAAATCACTTAACGACTCAAAACCCGAATACCGGGATTATGTTCAGAGGACCAGCGCCTTTATTCCGTGGTTTCCCAAAAAATGAAATTTTTTAATACGGTAATACAAAATATATGGTTAATTCTTTTTATAACCTGGGGGATGCCATTAGGTTACTATCGCAGTAAATTCCGCAAGAAAGTTTATCAGACCGATCAATGGATTATCAATATCAAACCATTTTTTCTAAAGGAAATACGGGCTTTGTTTGGTACTATCTATCCTGATGATCAGGAATATATCCGTTTGCGCAATTTTTACCGCATCTATCTATCTGTCTATTTAGTTTTGTTTTGTGCGTATCAATTATGGGGATAGTAAATAGAAGTGAAAAGGAACAAGCAGGAGAAAATTGGTTATAGGTTAAGGGATAGGGAATATTTTAAACAATGTTAAAGACTTAAGCGAGAAAAAATTTGAAACAAAGTTAGGAGTATTGATGCCTCCAGTAAAAGTGGGGAGTATAATTCCGGAATTCAGATTACCGGATCAGAACGGTTATATGTTTGATATCCAATCATTGGTAGGTAAGAAAAAACTGGTCATTTATTTTTATCCCAAAGACGATACTGCAGGCTGCACCAAAGAGGCATGCAGTTTCCGTGATCAATATGAAGATTTTAAAGCTGCCGGGGCGGAGGTCATTGGTATAAGTTCAGATAAAATCGAAAGTCATAAAAAATTTGCAGCTAAACACCGATTGAATTTTACATTGCTCAGTGATCATAAAAGAATTGTGCGAAAACAGTTTGGCGTACCGACTAATTTCCTCGGCCAGATCGAAGGCCGTGTCACCTATGTGGTAAATAAGAAAGGCGAAGTAATCCATATATTCAATTCCCAGTGGCAGGCCCGCAAACACATTGCTGAAGCATTGACGGCCCTTCAGGATATCCGGGACGAATGATTCCCCTCCTTTCTTTTACTCAACAGAATGCTTTTGTATGTTGGCAGAGAGGGTAGGTCGTCAAAATCTTACGATTATAATTGGGTATTTAATTGTTCTTGACAAGCGAGGTAAATTAGCGCAGGTGGATGCAATTTCCAGATCTTATAAGGAAGTGGCACGTACACAAATCTTCATTATAATTTCAAGTGTTATTACCAGTTTATTATAAATGGTGGGATTAAAAGCAAAAATCCCATCAAAAGAAAAAGAAATTCTAAAGGCAGAATCCACCGTGCCCAGGTTAGCCAGGGGATATCGGCCAGGGTCAGAACCCCCATGGTTACGGCAGAAGTGGGTATAATCATATTGCTAAATCCATCGCCAAGCTGAAACGCTAAAACTGCCGTTTGACGTGAAATGCCAACCAGATCAGCGAGAGGTGCCATAATCGGCATGGTCAAGGCAGCCTGCCCGCTACCCGACGGTATAAAAAAGTTGAGTAAGGTTTGCACAACAAACATGGATTGTGCCGAGACGATAGGATGTAAGTTCTCTATCAGGGAAGATAAAGAAAATAAGATTGTATCAATGATCAGACCCTGTTCAGCAATGATCAGGATACCACGCGCAAGGGCAATTACGAGAGCAGTACCAACAAGATCCTTTGCGCCAGAGATAAACGAATCAGTAATCTCGATAATACTTAGTCTGGCTACGATTCCCACCAGGATACCCAGAGCCAGAAATAAGGCGGCGATTTCCTCAATATACCATTGTAACCTGAGCACACCAAAAATTAACACAAGTATCCCTGCTAAAAAGGTTAACAAAACACCTTTTTGCTGTTTCGTTAAACCCTGAAAATCAGCAATTTGAGTTATATCTAAATTTACTCGCCGGTTTTGATCACTTATAAATACCGGGCTACTTTCCGGATTTCTCTTCACACGGTTTGCATACAGGGTCACAAATACAATAGCCAAGGCTGTAATGCATACCCATACCAATAACCGATACTCAATGCCTGAGAATAAGGGTAGTTCTGCAATGCCCTGGGCGATACCGACAGTAAATGGATTTAAAAATGCACCGGCGAATCCAGCTCCCGCTCCTATAAAGGGAATGGCAACACCGGTGATTGAATCATATCCGAGAACAAGTCCCAGAGGAATGAAAATCAATATAAAAGGAATAACTTCTTCACTCATACCAAAAACTGCGCCGGCAATGGAAAACATGGTTATCAAAATTGGCAGTAATAAAAGCCTGACAATTCTTGAACGATTGTGCGCTTTGGCAACGGCTATAATTGCAGCATCGATCGCTTTGGTTTTTTTAAAAACGGCGAAAGCACCTCCTACAATCAGCACTAAACCAATAATCAATGCGGCATCGCTAAAGCCCTTGACCGGTGCGAGAAAGATTTGCTCGATACTCTGTGGATTGGATTCAACCTGATGATAGGTGCCGGGTACGATTGATTCCTTGCCACCCGACGCGATCATATCATACTCACCACTCGGAATTATCCAGGTCGAGATGGCAACTATTACGATAATCGAAGAAAGAATGAAAAATGTATTAGGTGTCCGGTATTTTTTTGATTGCATTATCTGATTTTTCGACTGCTCAAATCGTACTTATCTCCTGATTTTAATATATGCATACGGATATTCGTAGCTGATAGATTCTCATTTTTATCCGTGGTAATATTTTCCGCACCTGTGGCGTCATAAATGATCACCGTATAATCTCCTAAAACCTCAAATGTATTATCAGGAGCAACAATGATCGCGGTTTCTTCGTCAATCGCCACACCGACAAGTTTAGGATTCTCCAATACTAAGGAGATGAGCCTGTTATGTCTTCTTCTTCGAACAAAATGCTGATCGATAATCGCTGAAGTAATAAATCCAAAACCCTCGGTGTATTTGATATTTCCTTTCCGGATGGTAATGAAGGCCCGGGTCGAATCGGTGTTTTTTAGTTCGTCTCCGGTGATCATTATTTTACTCATTACCGCTGCTCCAGCACTATTGCCTCCAATGATCCCGCCATTATTATAGATCTCTTTTATTCTTTCAAGCATTTTTGTGCCTAATAAAGCCTTGGTTAGACGACTCTGGTCTCCTCCGGAAAAAAAAACACTGTTTGCGTCATCGAGGATCGATAAATTACTATCGGCATCGGCTGAGGCGCTGTCACAAATAATGAATTTTACATCGCTCACACCCAATTCTTCCAACTGATATCTTTGATAAAGTGCGGCCTCCAGGGGGTCAGTGCTGGCCATGGGGAAAATAACCACTTTTGCTTGTTCTCCTCCTGCTAATTGCACATATCTCTTCATCAGAGAGGCATTTTTTCGCCCACCAATGATAAACAAATGCCCCTGATCACTGTCCTGGGAATAAACCTCCTGGCAATGATCTATAAAAGTGAAGAGCAAAAAAACGATGAATAAATGTTTTAACATAATCTGACCTCAATTAGTAACCACATTTTTTAGATATAGTTTGGGTTTATAGTATTAAGTAAAGTCGCGTACTTTCATAAATAAGTAAAAAGCCCATCCCTGGAAGTTGACGAAGTGGTAAAACCGACTCCCCCGGATCTTACGATTGCGGGCTTCCAAAAATGGGCTGTCTCGTTTTTCATTTAAGTCTATTTTATTTTTTAACCTTCTTCTATGGAAATTTCCCTTCATTAATTAGTCTCTCGTAGTGTATGAGTTCCTTTTACTAGATATTCAAAAGAATCTTTTACACCCTGCATTCCGATATCTTTGATATTGGTGATTTATGGGAAACTTGATTTTGGATGAGCTACAATTAGTCAATAAGGAACGTAGCTTTCAGAAGAGGGGCGAACAGAAAATCCCCGGTACTCTCCAGCGGTCTTATTCCACCCAATTCCCAGGATATACTCTCTCCTCTGAATCGTATACCGATACTGAGCAGACCGTTAAAACCCTCCTCAATCGCCGCTTCCACATTTGTGTACTCTGCTAAAAGAGATAACTTGTTTGAAATATCCACCCGGTAACCCAGCAATATTATTAGCGGCCATTCAGCGGTGTTTTCATCAAAAGAGGAGGCTGTAGCAAGACCAACATGAAAACCATGCGACGGTTTCCCAAAACTGAATACATTCCCTACAGTCACACCACTAACTTTGGGTGTATAACTAACCCAGAGAGCAGAAGATACAAAGTCACTGCTCAGGTATTTTTGCTTCACACCCAGGGTTACGGTTTCAAGAAAATCTTTGGTGATCGGAAAAAGAGTGAAAATACCCACATGCGTACTGGGTGTAACAGCATAGGTATAATTTAAAAATACCAGTTCATAATCAGAAAAATACGACTGACCGGTTTCCATCGTATAAGCCGTCGGCATCAACAATAGTTCATGATCTCCAACCTGATATTCCTGTGCCTGGATACAAGTGACCAAAAGAGTACCAAGAGTTAAAATTCTAAGAACCTTCATTTCAGCCTCCACTTTTTTTGATCGTTATTTTAATCAGGGTAATAATTTATTAATGCTCATTTAATATACCTGCAAAATAATGTTATTCAAACAGCTTTTATCTTTTTATTTATTGTATTGCCAATAATTGAATGTATGAAACGATGATTAAAATAAAGGGGCAGCTTGCTGCTGGTCCTGATGGGTGATTAGTTTTATAAAAATTATTTACGTTTAGGAAAATTCTACTTTATGTGAACCCGCGGGCATTGGTTGATTGAGCAATGTTTGTATGGCCTGGTTGTTAGACTAAAAAATTTTGGCGATGAGCTCCTTCGATAGTACTAGGCATTCAATTTACTGTAAACAATGTGAATAATAATCTGGAGGATATTCGTATAAATCTCCATAGAACATATTATTATGCTTTTTCATATCACTGTCGAAAATTAGCATTCGGTGAGATGGCCGTCCAGCCCGCTTGAGCCCTGGGGGGGGGGGTCCGCAGGACCTTTTTTTATTTATGGACTGCTATGCGGTGTGTAAATAAAATCTATTCTGCCCGAAGGGCTATGACTGGATTCTGTAAGGCTACTTTAATTATTTGTGAACCTACGGTTAGGAGAGCAATGGCCAATGATAGAGTTATACTGATTACAAAAATAGAGATCTCAATATTTGTTCTATAGGCAAAATTATTTAACCAGTCATTCATGTAAATATAGATAATCGGCATGGCAATAAGGTTGGCAATCACTACCCACTGTGTAAATTGATAAGATAAATAAAATGTTATGTTCCCGACTGATGCGCCCAATGTTTTTCTTATCCCTATCTCTTTTGTTTTCTGTTCTGCTGTAAAAGACGCTAAGCCAAATAAACCTAAACAGCCTATAATAAGGGCCAACACACTAAAATATCCAAACAATTCCATCATCGTCGCTTCGTTTTTATATAAAGCATCAAGTCTTTCATCTAAGAAAGTATATTCAAAACTTGCCCCGGGATTATACCTGGCAAAAGTATTTTTTATATGTTCGATAGAATTCTGGTAATCTCCGGGAGCAATTCTTATTGATAGCGTATTAACATATCCGGTGATATAGGTTACAACAGGGACGATATCATTTCGAAGGGTTTCATAATTAAAATCTTTAACTACCCCGATAATTTTTCCTTCAACAGCACCAGCCGCTTTAAACCTGGCTCCTAATACATCATTAGGATTCTCAATTCCTAGATGACGACAGGCAGTTTCGTTTATTATATAGGCTAAACTATCGTCGGTGGGATGATCAATCGATAAGTCCCTACCAGCGATAATTTCCATCTTATAGGTTTTAAAGAAATCATGCCAAACGCGATTATGAGGCATCCTAAACGGCCTGTTTAGAATTTCTCCGTTTAGTCTCCATTTCGAAACCCGGCGAATCGTTGAGGAATCCTGAAGGGGCCCTTTTGGATGCTGTAACAGAAATGATGTTGCGACTTTGTAGTAAATTTTCCTTAAATGCTTTATAATGTTTTCTCATAGTCTGGTCGATAGAAATAAGCATTACATTCTCTTTGTCGAATCCCAGGTCAGCATCCCGCATATAATTCATTTGATTGTAAATGACACTTACACTCATAATCAAAGCGGCAGAGATTGCAAATTGAAAGACCACCAATGTCTTTCTAAAAAAAGTTCCCTTACTGCCTTTTGTAATTTCACCTCGTAGAATTGTTGCTGAATTGAACGATGATAAATAAAAAGCAGGATACAGCCCCGAAATAATTCCAGCTGTAAGAAATATTCCTACAAGAATGATTAAAATAAAGGGATCGGTAAATATATTAAACCGAAGATCTGTGCCGATGAAGGATTCGAAATAGGGGAGTGATAATACAACCAGAATAATGGCCAGGAGTAATGAAAGAAATGAAAGAAAAACCGATTCTCCGATAAATTGTGTGATTAAAGAAGAACGGGTTGCGCCTACCACTGTTCTTAAACCAACCTCTTTTGCTCTTTTTGCACCGCGGGCTGTTGAAAGATTAATAAAATTTATACAGGCGATAATTAAAATAAAAACAGCTACGAGCGTAAAAATGGTGATATAGGCTGAATCTGTTACTGGTTCAATATCCGTGTCACCATCTCCCCGGATATGGATGTCCGTAATGTTTCTCAAGCCAATGTTTACAAGTTCGCTAACCTTTTTAACGCTTCCGTCGCCTAAAGTGACAGGTGGTATATTTCTATCAAGAAAGTCAGGAATTTTTGAATATAGAACCTGTGGATCTACATTTCTTGCTAATCTGGCGTAGGTGTAGGTTACGTTATCCGTGAAATTATCTGCCCCAAGAAAATAATCCTCTTTTATATTGTAACTCCCTCCATATCCTTTAAGGGAAAGGTAGGAAGGTATTATATCAAAATGAATATGTGAATATTCCGGGGTGTCTTCTATTATCCCTGTTACTTCAAATACATTGTAGAAAAATTCCAGTTTCTTACCAATCGGATCTTCGTTGCCAAAAAATTTATGTGCCGTTGATTGTGACAATACAACTGAAAAGGGATTTGACAAAGCTGTTGCCGGATTACCCTTTATCATTGGTAGAGTAAAGACTTCAAAGATATCTTTTTCAGCAAAGAACAGATTATTTTCAACAAAACTTTTCTCATCATATTTTACTCTTGTCTGTCTATGATATAGTCGTACAATATGTTCAAATTCAGGAAAATCTTTTTCTAAAAATAGTGTAAAGGAAGGGGCTAAAGAATTACCTGTCCCTCTAATCTCACCATTTGGTCCAAGGTTTTGTCTCTCAAGGCGGAAAATCCTGTCTGTGTGTTCATGGAATTTATCATAACTAAGCTCCGCTCTCAGGTATAAAAATATTATCAGACAGGTTGCAATTCCTAAAGCCAGACCAGATATGTTAATAAATGAATAGGTCTTTTGATTCAAGAGATTTCGCAAAGCAACTTTAAAATAATTTTTGAACATGACTAAACTCCATGTTAAAGATTCAATAACAAATACCGGGATTAGTTTAGGAATCTGAAATAAATACCAGCAAAGCGCCTGTGTTTTACTGGTCCTATCTGCGATAGAGCATAAGTTTCAGCAAAATCACCGCATAGGGATTCCTGTTCATCGTACTCAACAAAAAATGTCAGAATTGATTCAAGTATTTTGGGTGGTTTAACCATGACCGTCCTCGCTACCGGGTTTCCATCTCCAAATAAGTATCCCAGAGTCTGTTTGAAATGTTACGGTATGCCTCCAATGCTTCGTATCCGGTGTCAGTCACTTTATAGATTTTTTTTCTCCGGCCCCCTCGCACAGCCGTTGCTTCACCCATTTTGGCTCTGAGATAATTTATTCTTTCTAATCGGCGCAAGGGCAAATGTACTGAGGTTAATGATACCTTCTTCTCAAAAATCTCTGATAAATACCCCTGAATAGATACTAAATAAGCCTCATTGCCCAGATTTAATATGGCAAGCATTATCATCTCTTCTATTCTTGTAATCGATTTCATAGCAATTTCACCTTGTATATTCAATATTTTATTGCGTTGTTGTAGTCCATCTTCAAGAGAGACTACAACTCTTATATTTGGAAACTATAATACATTAATAAAGACGGAAAAATACTTAATTTGTTTCAATAAAATAGAAAGATATAACAAGACTATCATCTGCCCACAATAGCAAATCGGTTAAGATAGATGGTTCTTACTTTCTGTATTTCATCTCATTTGGATCATGTATAAAAAAACGTTTTTAATTGTCCTAAAATTATTATATTCATTCGATTACTCACATGAATCTTCCGGTCCATCTATCATTGATCTGATAATTAATCTAATGGGATAGCCGGGTAAAATTCCATGGTGTACGCGAAGGAGTTTTAATATGAAATTATTCACGATTTATATTTTAATGATGATCTTTTTCCTTCAAACTTCTTTGACCGCTCAAACCCATGAAAATGATAAGATCTCGGAGAAACAATTAACGACAATGAAAAGCGAGTTCTATCGTCAATTAATTCTTTCTTCACAACAGGTAACAACCAATCAGGAAAACTATGATGTCAAGTATTATGCACTTAACCTCATCCCCGATCCACAAACGGCTCAATTAAGAGGTGAAACGGAGATTATCTTCAAAATAACATCCCCCAGCCTTGAACAGCTGGAATTGAATTTTTGGGATGGAATGACGATTGAGAGTATATACTTCACTTCAATTTCTGAGTCCAACTTAACCTATACCTTAAATGATGATATTTTAACCGTAGATCTTGATTCAACATTAGTCCAGAATGAACAAGCCAGCATTACAATCTGTTATAATGGCTATCCGGGAAATTCCGGATATGGCTCATTTACCTTCGGAGCTCATAACGGGAAAGAGTTTATTGGGACTTTTAATCAGCCTATTGGGGCAAGAGCCTGGTTCCCCTGCAAGGATTTCCCGTTTGACAAAGGCTGATTCAATTGATATCCGTGTAACCGTTCCTAATGATCTTATCGTGGCTTCTAATGGTTTATTAAAAAGTAAAACAACTATGGGACCCCTGACGACATATTGGTGGCATCATGGTTATCCTATTGTCACCTACCTGGTCTCGTTAGCTATTTATCCCTACTTTGTATGGTCGGATACCTATGTCTCCGGACAGGGCCAGGAGATGCCCATCGAATTTTATACCTTCGCCGACACGACTATTGCTGAACCAAGCTATCTGGTACCCAACTATAAAAAAACCCGTTCAATGATTGAGTTTTTTGCAACGATCTTCGGCGAGTATCCCTTTTTAGATGAAAAATATGGCCATGCTGAATGGACGCTCTCTTTTGGAATGGAACATCAAACATTAACCAGTATGGGGGATCCAACCGAGCGCCGTGTGGCTCATGAACTTGCCCATATGTGGTGGGGTGATATGATCACCTGCCGCACCTTTCATCACATCTGGTTAAACGAGGGATTCGCCCGCTATGCAGAATCATTATGGTTTGCGCACACCGGATTTTCTTCCTCAGCTAGTGCATACCAGGTCGAGTATCATACTCATAAAGGAGAGGGAACTATCTATGTGGAAGATCCGAAAACGGATGATATCTTTGATATAGAACTGAGTTATAATAAAGCCTCCTGGGTGTTGCATATGCTCAGACATGCGGTTGGGGATAGTATCTTTTTTGATATTTTAAAGACGTATCATGTTTCACCATCTCACCATCACGGCACAGCAAACACGGAAGATTTTCAGAAGATCTGTGAACAGGTTTCCGGTTTGGGATTAGAACAATTCTTCCGGCAATGGATTTATGGCGAATATTATCCCTCTTATTCGTATGCCTGGGTTTATAAGCCGGTCGAAGGTGGATATACGATCAAAGTTGAAATTAAGCAGATGCAGACAAACACGGGTATGTTTTGGATGCCGATTGATGTCTATATAAATACGGCAAATGGCACTACTGTGTCTGTGGCCTGGGATTCGCTGCAGACCCAGTCTTTTGAATTTTTTAGTAAAGACCGTCCATGGGAGATTGAACTGGATGCAGATGATTGGATATTAAAGGATATGACAACCCATCTCATTTCGCCCTATACACAAAATGTTGAATTCAATAATCCCTATCAGTCGCCCGGTTCAGATACCTTGCAAATTTTTTGTGAAACATTTAATCCGGATTCTCATCTGGTAGAATTATCTGCGCATGTGGAAAGTTTTGATCAGAGCGTCAAAGATTCGATCCGGCTTTTTGATGATGGTGATCATGATGATGGTGCATCTGAAGATGGTGTTTTTGGTGGATCATGGCCAGTGCCTCCCGGCGATTTGTATTATAAATTGGATATGCTCACATACTCAGTGGATTCATCGTATGCGAACTATCAGTCAAATAAAGCACATTTTACTACTATTGGTCCAGTGATATTAACTGAGTATATCACAGCTAGTGGAGATACATTTACGACACCAGGGGCTGATTTCCTGATCAAATTAAATCTGCAAAATTACTCGGAAACAGAAACGATCCCAAATATAACCGCTGAATTGGTTGCAACCGATACCTGTATCCTGGAAATTCTTCATGACAAGGTTAATTATGGAACGCTCACTCCGGGTGAGAGTGATCAAACCGAGGGTGTTTATGCTTTGCGCATAAATCCCAACTGTCCTACGCCCTCTAGACCAACGGTCGATGTACTTATTAAAAGTGATGGTAACATATTCTGGAAAGAAAAATTACATTTCGATATCGTTTCAGATATTGAAGGAGAAAGTCAAAATATTCCTCAACAATTTGTCCTTGAACAAAATTACCCAAATCCGTTTAACCCTTTGACCGTTATCAGTTATCAGTTGCCCGAACCCAGTGATGTAACGTTAGATATCTTTAATATAGTGGGTCAAAAGGTAGCGACACTTATCTCAGCAAGAAAAGCAGCGGGGAACCATATAATAGAATTTAACGCAAAAAATTTATCCAGCGGAATTTACTATTATAGAATAGAAGCGGGTGATTTTCAGGATGTGAAGAAAATGATCCTGATCAAATAGTATCAAATGTTACTAAAAGAAAAAAAACAGACAGGATTAACAGGATCAACAGGATATACAATAAATTCTCTAAATTATATTGAAAAATATTTCTAAGTAATTATAAATATAAAAGTTACCGATAGATTGAATTTAGTAAATCGTGTCCGTTTTTTTGGATCCCGTTTTTATCGGGATTATCCTGTCTAAAAAAAATATTTTTAGTGTTATATGATACTAACTATATACAGTACTCATTAAATAAGTTCTTCGTCAGGATAAAAGACCTACAGAATGTTGTTGTTTGATTATAGACAAGTTTTGTATATTAGGCTGTTTCTCTCCTACCCTGGGATCTCAAGAAAAGGAAAAACTGTCATTTGAGTTTTGAACTGATATTTAAAATTGTTATCTCTGTCGTCGGAGGACTTGGCCTTTTCCTGTTGGGTATGAAGAATATGTCCGAGGGGATGCAGGCAATTGCCGGCGATAAACTTCGCAAATTAGTCAGTACGATTACGGACAACAGATTTGTAGCCTGTGGTGTAGGGGCGGTGGTTACAGGATCAATTCAGTCGAGTTCTGTAACAACTGTGATGGTCGTTGGGATGGTAAATGCCGGAATTATGACTCTCAAACAGAGTATCGGCGTTATAATGGGTGCCGGTATTGGGACAACCATTACGGCCTGGCTTATTGCTCTTAAAATTTCTGACTATGGTCTTCCCATCCTTGGTATATCCGCTTTTTTCTATCTTTTCTCAAAATCTGAACGTATTCGTTATGCTGCAATGATGTTTGTTGGTCTTGGTATGGTGTTTTTTGGACTTGAGATAATGAAGCAGGGCGTACTCCCCCTCAGAGAATCCGAAGAATTAATGGGATTAATGTCTCAGTTTGTTCCGGATGATTATTTCGGTTTGATAAAATGTATTGGTGCCGGTGCTTTCATTACAGCCCTCATTCAATCTTCATCAGCCACGGTAGCCATAACCATTACCTTGGCTACAACAGGAATCATTGGATATGATACAGCTGTAGCCCTGGTCCTGGGAGAAAATATTGGTACCACTATAACCGCTTATTTGGCCTCCCTTGGCACATCGGCCAATGCAAAACGGGCAGCATTCGCTCACATCTCTCTCAATGTTCTTGGCGTATTGTTTCTTATTCCCTTCTTCTATCAATATCTCTGGATATTAAACAATGTTGTTCCTGAAAGTATGGATATTGCCTCACGGATTGCCTTTGCACATAGTGGATTTAATATCCTGGTTGTAACCATTTTTATTGGACTGCTTGATCCGCTCAGTCGCTTTGTCACCTTTTTAGTACCGGGTAGAAGGGAGAAGGAGAAGGCACATCTGACTTATCTGGATGTTCGCATGATCGAAACACCGATCATAGCTATTCAACAGTCTTTTGATGAAATATTGCGAATGGGAAAGAGTGTACAAAAAATGTTCGGTTGGTTACGATCATCTTTATCTATTGAGAGCAGAGACGAGAGTATTGAAAAGCAGATATTTCACCGTGAACAGGTTCTTGATTTGATCCAGAAAGAAGTAGTCGAGTTTATTAGTAAGCTAATGACAGGCATAGTTCCTCAGGATATTACAGAGGAAGCAAGAAAACAATTACGCCTGGCGGATGAATATGAATCGATAAGCGATTATATCGTTGGTGCCTTGAAAATTTTACTGCGTATGAAGAATAATAATATGGATCTGTCAAAGCAAGGAAAGAGGGAGTTTCTTAACTTACATGATTCATTAGTTGATTATCTGGCTTATATTTATCGCGCCATTACTGAGCGGAATGGCCAAATTTTAAATAAAGCAATATCTGAAAATTCAGCCATCCGACATAAAATTAAAAATTATAGGGCAAACCACTTAAACCGTCTTGCTGATGAGAAGGTAAGTCCAATGGTGAGTCTGATCTATATGGATTTGCTGAATTCCTACCGCCGAATGCTTGATCATGCCTTAAATATTGCCGAAGTCCTCTCCGGGGAGAAATAAATAATTCTTTAAGCAAGGTGTTTTTATTTGGATAATGCTTAGCCCAAAGTAAGAAATAGCACGCGGATAAAACGGATGATGCTGATTTCCGCGAATTTTTTTATAGATTTTAGAATCTAAATGGTTCTGTTTGAGATAAAGAATATTTTTAAGATCCGTGAAAATCAGCCTGATCTGCATCATCCGCGTGCTATTACCGTATCTCCAAACCTAAATTTGTATTCATCACACCTCTGCTGCTTCAACAACAACCTTGGATTTTCCCATCATTTTCTTAAAAAGTAACTTAATATCTTCCTGTGAATAATAAATTACCGGGACCAGTACCAGGGTAATAACTGTTCCAAACATTACACCGAAGGCTAAAGATACAGCCATTGGAATTAACATCTGAGCTTGTGGACTCTGTTCCAACAAAAGCGGTGTTAACCCGGCGAAAGTTGTGACAGAGGTTAGAATGATCGGTCGAAAACGAGCCAGACCGGCTGCACTAATGGCATCCATTAAGGAAGAACCCGCACGGCGTTCCCGGTTAATTACATCAACCAGAACTAGACTATCATTGATTACCACACCAGCCAAAGCAACCATGCCAAACATGGACATAATCGAGAGATCCAAACCCATAAAAATATGGCCCCAAATAGCACCGACGACACCAAAAGGTATGGCACTCATGACGATAAAGGGCTGCAAATAAGACTTAAAGGGTATCGCAAGCAAAACATAAATTAACAAAAGGGCTACCATAAATCCTTCCATGATGCCGGCCATAGATTCCTGTTGTTCGGCCTGCTCCCCCTCCAGCGAATAGCCAATACTGGGATATTTCTGTAACAAATCGGGCAGAACAGTTTTCTTGATATTGGCTATAATTTCATTGGCATTGGCCACGCTTTGGTCAATATTAGACGTAATATTAATTGTTCGTTTCCGATCTGTCCGGCTGATAGAAGAAAAGCCAAATCCCTGATCCACCTCGGCAGCCACATGAAAAGGAATCTCACCTCCTCCGGGAAGGCGTATGCGCATATTTTCCAGATCACCTATGGATTGGCGATATTCTTTGGGATAGCGAATCATAACCCGGATTTCATCCCTACCACGCTGAATCCTTTGTACTTCTTCACCGTAAAAACCCTGACGTACCTGGCGGGCCAGATCGTTTAACGTCAGTCCTAAAGATTCTGCCTGTGGTTTGAGACGTAATTTAATTTCCTTTTTGCCACTGCGATAGGAGTCGGTGATATCATAGGTACCCGGATAGGTAGCTATTTTAGATCTTAATTCAATGGCCGCTCGTTGTAATTCCTCATAGTTGCTGCCGGAAATCTGAATATCTATGGGATCGCCAGTAGAGAACATCGAAGAAGAAAATACAAGTTCCTCTACATCAGGAATGGTTCCGGTCATTTCGCGCCAGCGTGCAGCGACCTCTTCACTTGTTATGTTCCGGTCATTGGCCTGCGCCAATTGCATATTCACCTCGCCCAGATTTGGCCTGTTTTTTAAGTTCTGTCCGGCATTAGAACTATGGGACATTTTTGTAAAGGGCTGTTCAGCAATAGTTGTCAGGATGTGCATAATAGCCGGTTGTTCTCCGGAATTTAGTTCCGATTGCAACGCTTCTGCACTTTTTTCCAATTCTTTCAGCACCTTGATCGTTTTATCTGCTGTTGTACCTTCCGGCATGGTTAGCAAGGCAACAACATTATCAGCTTCAACGCTGGTCATAAAAGTAAATTTCACGGCTCCACCAATGGCCAGAGCAAGGGTAAATATTAAGGTACCAATTCCTATGGCCATGAAGGTATATCGCCATTGCAGCGCTAATTCCAGAAATCTGCGGTATTTGTTCTGGACAAAATTATCCATTGCACCTGAAAATTTATCCTGCAAATCTTTAAATTTTTTCTTAATTCCCGATGTTTCTTTCTCTGTTTTATCGAAGTGAATATTTGAAAGGTGGGCAGGTAAGGATGAGCAGAGATTCCACCAATGAAAATACAAGTGTCGCAATCACAACAATTGGAATCATTTTCATCACATCACCCATCATTCCGGGTACACCAAGCAAAGGTGAAAAGGCGGCAATCGAAGTTAGAACAGCAAAGATCACCGGGGTTGCAACACGTTGGGTTCCGGAAATAGCTGCCTGTAATGGTTCTTCCCCCCGCTGAAGATGAGAATAAATATTTTCACCAACTATAATGGCATCGTCAACAACGATACCGAGAACCATGATAAAGGCAAAAAGTGATATCTGATTTATTGATACGTCAAACCAGGGAAGTACCCAAAAGGCGCCAAAAAATGATATTACCATTCCAACCGACACCCACCAGGCCAGACGAAGACGTAGAAAAAGAGCGAGCATGATAAATACGAGAAAAAATCCCATTTGGGCATTTCTCATGAGTAAACTCATCCTGTCTATTAGAGTAAGAGAATCGTCCTGCCAGGGAGTTAGGAGAATCCCCGGAGGAAGGCTGGATTGTCTTTTTTTGATATATTCCTTTACTGCACTGGCAAGAGTCAAAGCATTTTCATCACCAACCCTGAAAACCTGTACGAGAACAGATGGTTTACCATCAAAACGGCTCGCCATATCATTTTCTGCAAATCCATCAACAACATTTACCACATCGCGCAAATGTAAACGGGTACCATCATTATAAGAACGTAAAATAATGTCACTGAATTGCTTACCAAAATAGGCTTGGCCTTTTGTTCGCAGAGAGATTTCTCCACCGGCTGTACTTATGGAGCCCCCCGGCAAATCCATTGAGGACATCTTTACTGCTCTGGCTACTTCATCAAAAGTAAGACCAAAATTACGGAGGATATCTTCAGAAACCTCTATAGAAACTTCATAAGGCTTTGTACCTGTAAGATCCACCTGACTGACTTCTGGAAGATCGATGATTTCATCTCTGATCTGTTCGCCCAGGTTTTTTAGTGTCTGTTCGTCGGCCTCACCGGATATAGCAACATTGATAACCTGGCGCCGAACTAATACCTCTTGTATAACAGGTTTTTCAGTCTCTAAGGGAAACGTACTGATAGCATCAACCCTGGACTTTATATCCTCAAGTAATTTTCTCGGATCATAAGAAGGACGCACTTCAATCGTGATGTTACCAGATCCCTCCGATGCCATCGATATAAGTCGTTTGATTCCTGGCAAATCCTGGATGGCTTCCTCGACCTTAACGCAAACACCTTCCTCAACTTCCTCCGGCGCAGCCCCCTGATAGGCGACAGTTACAGTAATCCGGTTTGGTGAAATTTCCGGAAAAACTTCTAACTTTATGGTTGATAATGATATTAATCCTGCAACAAGGATAAATATCATTAATAAATTGGCGGCTACTTTATTATTAGCAAACCAGGTGATTATATTATTCATCGAATTCTCCAAATGATAAACACAAAGTTCTCTAAGAAATCTCCAAGATCACAAAGAAAAAATTACTAATAAACTTTGTGGTCTTTTTGCTTCCTTTGTGTTCTTTGTGTTTAATGTTTTTCTATTTTTCCTCTGCCTCAGCAACAGGTGAAACATCCATTCCTTCTACGACAGTTTTTAGTTGTGAAAGACAGACCAGTTCACCATTTTCAAGACCGCTATCTATATAAACGGACTCACCTTCAATTCTATATATGCCAATTTTGCGGGTGTAAAGATGATTTTCTTTGTCTACAATTAATATCTGGTTCTGGCCGCGTAGAACTTCACGTGGTACAACCACCAGGTTTGATACTTTTTTCCCGATAATTTCAGCCTTAACATACATTCCAGCGGTTAAGGGCACTTCATGTTTTTTCCCATAAGGATCCGGAACCTGTGCGGCGGCGTGAATCATACGGCTGCGTGCATCTAATTCACCTTCAATATGAGTTAAGTTTCCGGTCCATTGATGCTTTGAGCCGGCAAAATCTCCGCTAAGGATAACCTCAGGTCGATGACCAGGGTTATCTTTAAGGCGAAAATCTCGCGGCAGATCCAGATATTTCAGATCTTTATCAGGTATAGGAAGACGAACTTCGGCCACATCAATTGAATAGATCCTGGCCAGTGACATTCCCGGTGTTACATATCTGCCTCTATCAACATTTTTAACTTTTAACCGACCAGAGAAGGGCGCTCTTACCTTTGTTCTGTCCAGATCCAATTGCGCCTGTAATAAACTGGCCCGCGCCGATTCAAGGGAGGCTGCCGCCTCTGCAAGTTGAGGGTCTCTGGAAACTAAAGCCGGAGGAGGCCCTTCATTCATTTGTTTCCATTCATCACTGGCAATTTCGGCTTGTTGTTCTTCAAGTTTCAACGCCAATTCGGCCTGGGTGACTTTGTGTTGTGCCTGTATATAACGGTATTGATAATCGCGGGCATCGAGGCGCACAAGAACTTCACCTTTTTTGAAAAATCCACCGGCAACAAAGGAAGAAGAGACCGCTTCTATGACACCAGAAACCTGGGCAACGATTTCACTTTCCGTTTTAGCATGCACCGTTCCCTGGGAATTGACAACCATTTGTATGTCCTGTTTGATGACTTTCATCACCCTTACTTGCACAGCTGTTATCTCCTGGGCTTCGGGTTCAATTTCAGGCTTCATCATAATAATGATCACCGTTAGCAAAATGCTTAGAATGATGATGGCTATGGGAAGCAGGTATTTTAATTTTCGTTTTTCCATTTGAATAAACCTCTTATTCTAGGTGCATTAGTGAATGATAAGTTGATTTAAACACAAAGGACACAAAGAATTCACGAAGCACACTAAGAAATAATTTATAATTATTCTCCGAGTTCTCTGAGCCTTCTTTGAGAACTTTGTGTTTATTGTCTTTTATTCATCATTTTCTTCTTCTATTACAATGACTGATTTTTTAAGATCAAATCCACCGCCAAGGGCCAGGTACAAATCAACACGGGCATCGAGGCGCTCTCTTCGGGCATTGATATAGCGGCTTTCTGTATCATAGGCTGCCCGTGCAGATTCAAGCATGGTCAGAAAACCGGTAACACCCCGGGAATATTGAATTTCTGCCAAACGCCTGGCTGCTGAACTCTGATCAGCCGCTTCTTTTAGTGCTTCCTCTCTTTGTGATAAGTAATACTCTTTGGTCAAGGCATTTTCAACTTCAGCCAAAGCATTAAGTACCGTTGTTTCATATTCAGCTAGGGCCATCTTTGTCTGCGCTTCGTTAAAATCAACATTGGCTCTTAATTGTCCACCCTGGAATAGAGGTTGAACCAGGTTCCCGGCCAATGTCCATACACCAAAATCACCATTGATCAGGTTTTTTAAATCGGCGGTGGTGGTTCCTCCGGATCCGGTGAGACTGATCCTGGGATATAATGCCCGCTCGGCACTTTTTAAACTCATTTCTGCGCTGGCCAACTTTCTTTCCGCTGATACTAAATCGGGACGGCGGGAAAGGATCTCAGCAGGCATGCCGGAAGGAACCTCGGTCAAAACTTCTGGCAGATCACTTACGGTTCTAATGGTTGCTGAGGGAAATCGTTTTAACAATAGTTCCAACTGACGCTTGGCAATATCGAGCTGAATATTGTTTGCGCTCAAACTTGCTTTTGCCAGGCTGAGATTAGAAAGAGATAAGCGGTATTCCAGAGCTGATGACAGACCGCTGATATAACGCTGATGGACCTGATTTGTCGATATTTTCCAGCTGTTGTGGGTTGCCTGAGACAATTCCAGTTGTTTCTTGGCTGTAATGACAGCAAAAAAGGCTTTGCTCACCTGGGCGGCAATGGATAAATTGGCAGCAATATAGTCCGCCTGCGCAGCCTGAAACTGGGCAACAGCAGCTGATTTTTCAGCACGGATTCGGCCCCATAAATCTAATTCCCAGGAAATATTTAGGGATACACCGTAGGTCGTTGAAGTAGAGCTAAGTACGTCATCACCCCCAGCACCAGGAAAAGGCAGGCCGATGAAATTCTGTTTACGACGGGCTCCGTCCACTGAAAGATCCGCCTTTGGATAAAGTGATGCACCGGCGATAACTGCTTGGGCACCAGCAGCTTCTAAACTGGCGGCCGCCATGACTAAGTTTAAATTTCGAACAAAAGCCTCTTCTATCATTCCGTTAAGTGTTGTGTCGGAAAATTCCGTCCACCAATCAATGGGAACGAGTAAGGAATCCTGCAGAACCGCTTGCTCACTATGCCAGTCGTCAGGCATTTCCACATCCATCTGTAAATCCTGACGGGGTGGCGACGACGAGCAGGAAAAGAAGATGAAAGATGTTATCAGAAAAAGTATTCGTTTGTACATTGAAGTTTCCTTTCCTATTTAACGCAGAGATCGCAGAGTTCGCAAAGAAACGCAGAGATATTATCTATATGATTTTTTCTCTGTGTCCTCAGCGTTTAAATAAGATCCTATGTATTTTTACAGTCTAGTATCTTCATTTTTATTAATTTTATTCCCTGTTAAGGTTTGTTGATGGTGGTGCTAAAAGCCGGCCTTTAAAAAGGCTATAACATGATTCACAACTTCGTCGATACTTTCCTCTTCTCATTAAACTCTGAGTCAGAGGGAATTGGATGCCATACCATAATTGCATGCATGGAAAAAATCATAAATTTAAATCGCCAAATCATTTCTGATAATGGCAGCTGAGGCAATACAGATTGTAAGGCTGAAATAAATCGTTTAAAAGTATTAATGAAAACAGGATCCTGCATTACTTCCAATTTATGAGCCTCATCTTCTATCTGAACCATTAATTTCATTAGAATTTTTACCTTATCAGCAGCTATTTTCTGCATCTGGATATGTGGTTCGATAAAGGCACGGAGTACCGCTTCAACTCCAGTTTTTGTCCATTAGATTCCTCTTCGAGTTGATCGAGACGTTTTACCTTTGCTTCATTAATTGGTTGCAGACGCCGGATGATGATTTGGTGGATAACGGCCTCCTTGGATCCAAAATGGTAATGCAGAGAGGCCACATTGACTCCGGCTTCTTTGACAATTTGCCTGATGGAAGTGGCATGAATTCCGCCTTCTGCAAAAAGTTTTTCCGCTACGTCGAGAATTTTTATTTTTGTATCAGAGTTTTCCATTGTTTTCCTTTTTTTATTGGCGCATAATATAATTCAAACGAATGTTTAAAACAAATGTTTCAAATAAATGTTTGAAACATTTATCTTTTTTACAAGCCTTTTTAAATATTGATTATTTATGGGATACATTTCTGCATCTGCATTATGAATATATTTAGATTAACTGAGTATACTTAAATAAATTCGGCCTGACAAAATACTTTGTGACTCTCCTTTCGATGTAGCATCTTCGTGAATACTAATACGGGTACTTCGTGATAGAAAATTTAAAGTAAATTATATCAGAAATCAACACCAAGAATGAAGAGGTAAAATGAAATTTGAGCAATACAACATCTCTGAAGAAATTAAAAATAATCTGGCAGAACTTGGTTTCCGCCGGCCAACCGATATTCAGTTCAAATCTATTCCCTCCATTATTAAGGGAGAAGATGTATTGGCTATTGCCCAAACGGGTACGGGTAAAACAGCTGCTTTTGCCATACCCATTGTAGACCAGATCCATCGTTCAAAAAAAAGCCGGCGTGCAAAAGGTATCAAATGCCTGGTTATGGTGCCCACGCGTGAGTTAGCCGCGCAGATTGGCGACGTTTTTGGTTACCTTTCCAAGCATACCCGGGTAAAAACTTTTGCTCTGCATGGTGGTGTGGAGCAGGATCCCCAAATAAAAAAACTGGAAGATGGTATCGATGTGCTGATAGCTACCCCGGGACGGATGTTTGATCTGATCAGCCAGGGTTATATCAGCCTTGACCAGGTTGTCACATTAGTACTTGATGAGGCTGATCATATGCTGGATCTGGGATTTATTGATGATATCAAAGCAGTCAAACGTAAACTGACCAAAAGACACCAAACCCTCTTTTTTTCGGCCACGATCAATCGTGAAATAAAAAAGTTAGCTTTCTCTCAGGTAAAGAGTTCAGCTGATTCGTATTCAGATTTCACCGGAGGATCCGGTCTCAAAAAACGTCAGTCATTATGTAATGTTCGTGGAAATGGATGATAAACGTTTTTTCCTGGAGCGGTTTTTAAATGACAATCCGGATAGTAAAGTTATCGTATTTGTACGTACCCGGGTTCGGGCTGAGAGGGTGGTCAAGGCAATGGCAAGGGTAAATATTCCCGCTCTGGCTATCCATGGCGATAAAGATCAGTCTGATCGCAGTGATGTGATGAGACAGTTTAAGGCAGGGCAGTCGCGACTGCTGGTGGCCACTGATGTAACGGCCCGGGGAATTGATATACCGGATGTGGACTATGTGATTAATTACGACCTGCCGGAGAAGACAGAAAATTATGTACACCGGGTAGGTCGCACAGGTCGCGGCGTGCGTCTTGGTGTAGCGCTTTCATTTTGCAGTAGCGAAGAGAAACCACGCTTAGAGGAGATCCAGGAATTCTTGCACAAGCCAGTGGAGGTCTTAAAAATAACCAAAAAAGAATATTCTTTAACCATCGATCCTGGTATGGTCGGGACTGGTCTGGCTGCTTTAATTGAAGCAGATGATTTGCGCCCGAAAAAGAAGAGTAAAGAAAAGAAGAAAAAGGACAAAAAATCTGCTAAAAAGAGATCACATCGCAAAAAATAAGTTGTTGGGTTTTTAATTTTATAACGACTCTTCTGTAAACATAGTTTCCACTAAGCTGCTCACAAAGTAGACATAATTAATAATAATCCTTTACCAATCCCTATGAAAACCCCGTTTTATGGGCCGAATTCTATGGCATAGTAATTGCGCCTATTATCTATTGTTAATTGTAATTAGGTTACACTCAGGAAACTTGACTCTGATTTAATAAAGTGGAGATTATCTTCATTTAGATAAACTTTTTTGTTGCACAGGTGTATTAAGAGTAAGAGAAGTTTTGGGAGGGGCATGATGGCGCATGAAATCACACGAGAAGTTGCTGAAAAGATGATAGATAATCATAATGTATTAAACAGCAACAAAAGTTTTGAAAATTGTATAATCATTGTCTCCTTTAATCTCTCCAATCGGCAGACCCTGATTGTTCAATATAATATGCGGGAACAACACAAAACCTACTTCCTCGATGAACCGGTACTCAACAATGCGTCTATCAGAACTAACCACTAAAAAAGCCAAAAAGTAAACTGCTGATCACTATCAGTTAAATATTATATAAATCATGAGAAAGTCTGTAATTCCTCAGCTCCCTCAAGTTTTGGCAGAACTGTTTCTTTCTTCTTCTGAAAGTGCTGCATTCTGCGTAAAATTTTATCAAGCATTTTTACAGCTTTCGTAATATAATATCCCTTATTCAACATGACACATTCTGCACGTTGAGCCATGGCTGAATCTGTTATCTCTGCTCTTGTTGGCACACCTTTTTTTGCCAGAGTTTCCAATACTTGGGTAGCCCAAACATCTGGAATATGAGAAGCTTCACAAATTCGCAAGATTTCTTCCTGAATACTAGGCAAAATTTTTCCATCCGGTTTCAATAGTGAAATCACCACGGGCGATCATAACACCAACGGGATACATCCTCATCGCTTTTAATAATATTCTGGGTAAATTTTTGAATCCTTTTTGCGTTTCTATCTTGAGAATAATGCCAATATTTGAATTACTTTTTACTATTTCCTGATGAAGCTGCTCAACATCATCAACATCATTCACAAATGAAAAATTAACAGCATCGGCATATTGTTTCACAAATTCTAAATCTTGTTTGTCTTTTTCAGTTAATCCGCTGATTTTTAAGTCACTGGAGGGTAAATTAATTCCTTTATCGGCTTTTAATTTGCTGCCGAGGTCTTTGGCATAGGTAATATTAACTACCAGCTGATCATCATTCACATTCTCAATTGTACCTTCAATTTTACCATCGTCAAAGAATATCGGTTCGCCGGTTTTGACATCAGAAAAAATTTCAGGTAAAGTACAAGAGATATGAGCAGGGCTGAGCAGTTTACCTGATTCATCATATTTTGCTGACTCACCGGCAGATCGATCTTTTGTTAAGAGTAATTTATCCCCTGTTTTTAGTAAAATATAATTTTCTATAGGTAATAATTCTCCAACCCTTATCTTTTCTTTTCCGTCTTTCTGTTTATGTAATGTAAGTTCGGTTCCCGTGCTAATATAAACAGAATCGCTACAGAATCCCCATCTGCCGCCACTCCGTTTCCGTTCAATTAAAATAGTTCCCTTTTTCGATCTAGTATCGGTGAAGGATATTGTATTTCCAGATTTTATCTTTTTAAACCAAATTTCATCAACAGGAAGAATGGCATCTGCAGAATCATCAGGGGGTAAAATATCCGGTGGCGCGATCCATACTTTAGCGGGAGCAGTCACTTTGCCATACTCATCCCGTTTTGGTTTAATATGAATAACCTCCGGACCGGGAATCATCTGCCCTGTTCTGATTTTCGGTCCGCCCAGATCCATCATTATTTTGCAGTTTTTTTTCAGATTTTTGTTCGCTTCTCTGATATTGGCAATCATTTTTTGCCATACCTCTGGGTTATCGTGAGCACAATTAATTCTGGCACTATTCATACCCAGTTTGATAAGATTGTGAACAAAATGGTAATCATCGGCCGCCGTATTGGGAAGTGTAACCATAATACGTGTTCGTCTTTTTTTTGATTTATAACCGAACAAATATTTGGTGTTTCTGTTAAGGATTTTTTTACTCTTTTTTACAGAGATGATCCCTTTCCGTTTTACATGGCCGGATTTACCGTTAAGATTAGAAATAATATTTTTGATGGATAATATACTTTTCATCACATGCGATTCAATACTGGATAAACTGGGCAGGCTTAAGTCTCTTAACTCATCCTGCAAGGAAGAAATATCGAAGCTTCGAAATGCCAGATAATGAACTAAATTGAGTGCACTCTTTTTATAAATAGGATTTACATCTGATAATTCGGCGGTATATTTTTTCTCAAAACTTTGGAGACGGTCAATTATTTGATCAAACAGAATCTCAAGGGCGTCAAGTCTTTCGTTAAGAGTTTTCATGTTTTTTCCTGAATAGTTTTAGTTCACGATCGTGATTTATTTCTCTTTTGATCCAACTGGAATACTTTTTAGACGATATCATCAATAAACCTTATATACAATCCAACAATAGTAAACAATATCCATTTTAAATTCAATAAAAATAGGCGGGATAAAAGATCTAACATTAAATCAAATATTTTACCTACCATTTATACCTTATGATGTGCAACTCAGACTAGTATTTTAACCGTTGGTCACACTTCCCTTGGTCTCCTCTTATACTAGCGTATATTTATGGCAGTCACTAAGTAAAGTCATAAAAACAGGAGGAATTATGTATAAACCTATTATTTTTTTAACCATCATTTTGTTTCTGGCCAGCATCGCCGGGGCGGCACAATACCGTTCGGGTGAGACCATCACCATTCGGGAAGATGATTCTCTTTTTACTGATCTGTTTGCAGGATCACGATATGTAAATATTCGCGGTGTTGTAGAGGGGGATATCTTTGTCGGTTGTGAACAGGTAACTGTAGAGGGCAAGGTTCTTGATGATGTAATAGCAGGATGCCGGAATCTTGAAATTAGGGGAAATGTTGATGATATGGTAATCGGGTTTGCTGAAACCATATTGATTGATGGCGAGGTGGGTGGTGATGTGCTTGGTTTTGGTAAGATGTTAAGAATTACACCAGAGAGCAAAAATTAAGGGTAATGTTTATGTTGGTGCGGGTGAACTTCTCCTGGAAGGGGGTAGCATTGGTGGATTCATACGGGGAGGTGCCGGAAAAGTACATCTTAATGGTAGGGTTAAAGGTCGTGTCGCGTTAGAAGCAGGAGATATCTCTTTTGGAGAGGATTATCTGGCTAAAGGAGGTACTGTATTAACCCTCCATAAAGATCTCTCTGAATATGAGTTAGAAAATGTTCCTGAAGACCTGGAGGTCAAGGTAAAAAGGCATGAGATGTTTTTTGAAGAAGTTTTCTTTTTCTGGTATCTTCTTTCACTGCTTATTGTGGGGATTTTGATCATTGCCCTTTTTAAAAATTTCTCCAGAGATTATATCACCTTTGCAGGTAATCAAATTGGTAAAAACATTGGCTATGGATTTCTTGGGCTGATCGCAACACCCATCGTCATTGTCATTTTAGCTGTGTTAATCCTTACACTTCCTGTAAGTCTCATCCTTCTATCCCTCTTTCTGATAATGCTTTATCTCAGTACAGCATTTTCAGCATTATTTGTGGGGAACTATATTATCTCCGCCTTTAAGAAAGAGAAAGAGAAAAATAATTTATTTTTATCTGTCCTGATCGGGGTAATTGTAGTTACCTTTATTACTGAGATTCCATTTATTGGTTGGTTATTTAGTTTGATCATCATCAGTTTTGGTATGGGAAGCCTTGGATCATATATCTGGGCATTAAAACAGGGACCAAAATCCGAAAAGGATTCGATTTAGAAATACCACTACCCCAGTCCCCCTCCTTACTAAGGAGGGGGATTATTGGGGGAGGTAGGTATGGATGTTCAATTCAAATTAGATTTCTGAATCAATCAGGTTTAAATTCTTTATATATGCAAATGGAAAAACACATAACCTCAAAGAAGTTTAGCAGAATGTTGTACCTGGCGGGCGCCATTGCGATCCTTGGCGGTTTTTTGTCATTTGTTTTTTTGGCCCACACTGAGTCCACTAACCAGGCATTATCGATAGGTTTTTTTTATGCCTCAACCCTTGTTCTTGTTTTATTTTTTATGCAAAAAGTTGTTGTCTCAAAATTACCGGTTTTTAATCCTTTTCAGCAATGGATTTTACGAACTTTTATTTACACAATCTCTGTTTCAGCGGTCTATATGGCTGGAATATTATTCCAGTCCATTATTCTGAAACCTGACATTTCTTTTACCCAAATTATAAGTGAGAGGTTTTGGTCAAGCTTTGTAACTTTCATCTCTTCTCCCCTGGATCTGCAATTTGCTGATGAATTTCTGAGAGAAGAATTCCGAACCCTTTTAATTCCCTTTTTCGCCATTATAATATTAATTGGATTGGTAAGTCTCCTGGGCAGTTATGTGGAAATTCGCTGGCAGTACACCCGTCAGCAACAGGCCGTGGATAGGGCGGAGTTGACCGCTTTAAAAGCACAGATAGAACCGCATTTTATTTTTAATTCTCTTAACACCATCGCCTCTCAGATGAAGTCGGATCCGGAGAAAGCAGAGAAATTATTGCTTAAATTGAGTGATACATTGCGCTATCTTTTTGACAGTACCAATCTGGAAATGGTTAATCTTGAATCGGAAATAAATTTTCTAAAAAAATATACCAGTCTGATGAAAGCACGATTTGAGGACAGACTTATTATTAATTGGGATATCTCCCTAAAGAACATGGACCTGGAGATTCCGGTATTGTTATTACAACCGGCCATTGAAAATGTAATGCGACATGGTTGGCGCAGTGAAGGGCAACCGTTAACACTGTCAATTAAAATATTTGAATATCAGCAGGTAATCCGCATTGAGATAAAAGATGACGGTACAGGTATTACGCCCCAAAGGTTAAAAATCTTACCCGTTAAAGGCCATGCTTTAGCCAATGTTGTTGACCGTTTAAAACTGGTATACAAAAGAAATGATTTGTTGCAGATTAAATCTATATTTAATAAAGGCACCGAAATAATTATTGATATTCCGAGGGAATTGATATGATACGGGTTATTATCGTTGAAGATGAAAAGCCTGCATTGGATAGGCTGAGTGGTTTTGTAGAAAAAATACCTGACCTGGAGGTTATAGGTCTTACGGGCTCAGGTAAGGCTGCCGCAGATATGATTGATGAAATGCGACCGGATCTTATTTTTCTAGATATTCATCTCGTCGACATTTCCGGTATAGATTTATTTCATATGATTGACCATAAACCAATGGTAATATTTACGACGGCCTATAACCAATATGCGATCCAAGCTTTTGAATTACAGGCTATCGATTATCTCCTTAAACCATTTTCTCGGGAACGTTTGGAGTTGGCAGTGAGCAGAGCCAGAAAAAGAATAGAATCAAACGTATCAGCAGATAAAAGTATAAAAGACTTGCTTTCAAAATGGGCCCCACAGCAGGATCATCTGCGCAGAATTCCATCAAAGATTGGTGATAAGATCTATATTCTAAATGATGATCAAATCATCTATTTTAATGCTGAGAATAAATTACTTTTTGCCCACCTTGAGGATTCTAAATATTTGGTTAACTATAAGCTTGATGAATTGCAAGCGCGGCTGGATCCGGAAAAGTTTTTTCGCATTCACCGTTCTACAATAGTAAATCTGAACTATGTTTTGACAATTGAGGCGTGGTTTGCTGGTGGATATATCATGAAAGTGCGGGATAAAAACAAAACCGAATTAAATATCAGCCGTTCGGCCGGAAAGGCATTACGGCAGAAGTTGGGGTGGTAGACTGTAGAGCGAAGAGAGTAGAGCGTGGAGGGGAAATTGAATATTCAACATGGAATATTCAATGTTCACCGAACATCCAATCCCATATCCCAAATCGCATATCGCCTATCCCGTATCCCAACATAATCATCTATACAAAAATTATTAACAAATCCCTCCAAACCGGGAATATTCCCCTCCCAAAACATGTTGTTATTACACTAATCTTACCATAAAATGAATGATTATAATGATTTAAGAAAGTTTGTTGTTGTGTATAAAATCTATATTAATCCATTAAAGTTTAAAATTGTAGCCAATAAGAGATATCAGAAATGAAAACTGAAGAATTTTCTATTAGAAAAAGCATTGGATATTACATCCAGCTTACCAAACCATCTATCATGCTGCTTGTTGTTATAACCGGTATGACGGCGTTGTTTATGGAAGGTAGTTTGGTGGGGGAGCCGCTAAAATTCTTTCTTGTCATTTTTGCACTTTATCTCACCGGTGGATCGGCCAACGCCTTTAATCAATATTTCGAAAGAGATATCGATGCGGTTATGGAGCGTACGCGACAAAGACGTCCCCTCCCACAAAAACAAATATCGGAAAAACGCGCTCTGGTTTTTTCAATCTCCATTGGAATAATTGGTGTTCTAATATTCGGTCTCGTTTTTAACTGGCTAACCGCTGCACTTTCATTAGCAACCATTCTGTTTTACAGTCTTTTCTATACGCTGTATCTTAAGCCAAATTCAACACAAAATATTGTCATCGGAGGTATTGCAGGAGCCATGGCGCCGGTAGGTGCATGGACCGCTGCTACAGGTGAATTTGCTCTTGCTCCCTGGATATTATTTTTGATTGTCTTCTTATGGACACCGCCTCATTTTTGGGCGCTTGCTGCCTTCAGAACCGATGATTATAAAAAGAGCGGATTGCCGATGCTGCCTGTTATTCGGGGTATTGATCATACAATGAAACAGATCCTTATCTATGCTTCTGCTCTCGTACTCGTAACACTTTCTCTCTACTGGGTACATGCCGGATGGTTTTATCTGGCTGTCGCGATTATAACAGGTGGTTTATTTTTGAAAAAATCACTTCTGGCCAGGCGTGAAAAGACGGAAAAGCAATTCAGGGGTTTATTTGGTTATTCCATACTTTATCTATTCGCACTCTTTTTTGCTTTGATAATTGAGAGTGTTTTTAATCGCTGGATCTTGGTTTGATTTTAAGAATTAATATTGAAGATTGAAAATTGCAGATTTGCTGGGGCTTATTGTTTAAGATGATTAGCAGAACCGTTCCATATAAGATTTCTCTGGCATATCTCGTTTCAATATAACAAAAGATCATTAGCCTAATCTGGATTACCTTTTCTCATTTATTTATTATTGTGATGTAGTTTGTCGCAGAAGTTTGTGTGTTTAATAAAATCTTCATGGTAAAAGTATTTTAAAAGGTAGATTGTCCTATAGATCTCAATACCGGTGTTTTATTAATTATTTTTTTTTTGTATATTGAGCAGATATGAGCACGAAAATTTGCTTAATTTTAAAATTTTTCAAACCTGTTGTTCTCCATAAATTTCTATATATATGTCTGTAACATATTACTATTACATGACGAGGTAATAATCTGTGGCTCAAATTTTTCCGGAGTGGTCAAATAAAGTATCCACCATTTCTCTTAGTCGGTGTGATCGTGATGATGGTTGGAGGTGTTGGCTTTTTCTGGTATTTCGGATCACCGAAATATACAGATGTGGGATATCAGCCCGAACAACCGGTTCCCTACAGTCATAAACTTCATGCTGGAGATCTTAGGTCTTGATTGCCGATATTGTCATATTGGTGTAGAAGTTTCTGCGTCTGCTACAATCCCGCCAACCCAAACATGTATGAATTGTCATACACTTATAAAGACCGATAGTGAGAAAATGAAGTTAGTCCAGGAAAGCTGGACAACTGGCAAACCAATTGAATGGGTCCGGGTGCATGACCTGCCTGATTATGCCTATTTCAATCACAGTGCTCATGTTAATGCTGGTGTGGGTTGTGTGAGTTGTCATGGCAATGTGAATGAGATGGAAAAGGTTATTCAGGTTGAACCTTTGAGTATGGGATGGTGCCTGGACTGTCACCGCAATCCGGAAGAGCATATACGGCCAGTAGATCAGGTCACAAATATGAAGTGGACCCCTTCTGAAAATCATATGATCCTGGCCAGACAAACAATTGAAGAAAAGAAAATAAATCCACCTGTTGATTGTTCGGGGTGTCATAGATGAAAGAACTAAGTAATATTAAGTGGCAAAGAATACTGGCGCAGTCTGGACCAACTTGCTGATACACCGGAATTTAGGGAAATATTAGAACGAGAATTTCCCGAGGGTGCATCTGAAATGAAGAATCCTTTGATCACGACGAAATTTTCTCTCCCTGATGGGGGCCTCGCTTGCATTGGCTGGCTTGTCAGCCTGTCGCCGCCCTGTTGAAAAAATAGTGCCCTATGTTAAAGCACCAGAACAAATTATTCCGGGAATTCCAAACTATTATGCTACTACCATGCCCTTTGGAACAAGTGCCTATGGCGTAGTGGTAGAAAGTCACGAAGGTCGTCCTACAAAAATTGAAGGAAATAATCTTCATCCTTCCAGTTTAGGGAAGTCCACATCGTGGATGCAAGCATCAGTACTTTCCCTTTATGACGCTGACAGATCTCAACAACCGGTAAATAACGGTGAGACTAAAAACTGGTCAGATATTGTTGCCATACTTAAGATGTTCCATCAGGAATATAAAAGCAATGATGGGGAAGGATTAGCTGTTCTTACTGATTCCTATTCATCACCCAGTATAGCCCGATTAAAGAAGGATTTTGAGCAAACATTCCCCAAAGCATCCTGGATTTGCTATGCACCGGTAAGCATGGAAAATATCTATAAGGGATTAATTCAAGCGACCGGTATTTCCTACCATCCAAATTATCAATTCGATAAGGCAAAAGTTATACTATCACTGGACTCAGATTTTCTTTTACTGAACCGGAAGCCCTTATAAATACAAAAGGGTTTGCCGAAGGTCGAAAAGTAGATGCGGCCCAGGATACAATGAGCCGCTTATATGTTGTTGAAACATCTTATTCCACAACGGGTGCCATGGCTGACCATCGCTTGAAGTTGTCTGCTGGTCAAATACCAGGGCTGTGGTTCTTCTTGCCAAAGAACTGGTAAAACAAGGATTGAATTTGCCTGTGGCCAGCCAGCTCAAATCAGAAAGCCCGGCTGAGGTTGATTCACGCTGGATATCTGCCCTGGCAAAAGATCTGATTGCCAATAAAAGTAGTTCTCTCCTGGTTGCTGGTAGTCGGCAACCTGCAATAATCCACGCCGTAATATTCGCTATTAATCAGGCATTGGAGAATATTGGAAAATCCGTTCACTATAGAGAAATTAGGGATGCTGAGGATAGTGATCTTGTGGCTTTTGAGGATTTAAATAAAAATATTGAAGCAGGTAAGGTCAAGACGTTGCTAATGCTTGGCGGGAATCCCGTGTACAACGCCCCAGCTGATTTTGATTTTGCACGGTTACTCAGGAAGGTTGAAACTTCCATCCATCTTAGTACTAATATGGATGAAACATCACAACATTCATCCTGGCATATTCCACAATCCCATTATTTGGAAAGTTGGGGTGATGCAAGATCGTCCGATGGTACACTCAGTGTTATACAACCTCTAATCGCACCACTCTATGATTCTCATTCAAGTTTGGAATTGCTCACTTTAATCGATTCCGGTTCTGAAAAGAAACCTTATGACATTGTCCGGGATACCTGGAAAAATATATTGCAAGGTAAAGAATATGATAAGGTATGGCGTCAAGTCCTTCATGATGGGGTTCTTGCTGACAGTCAACTATCCCAAATTTCTCCCCGGTTGAATAATCGCCTCTTAAGTGAAGCCCTGAATAAAAATCACCTTATCCGTAAGTCATACCAAATGAAAGAAACCTGGAAATCAATTTTCATGTTTCGCCCGCTGTCTACGATGGTCGATTTGCCAATAATGGATGGTTGCAGGAATTCCTGATACCGTTACAAAATTGACCTGGGATAATGCAGCGTTGATAAGTCACAAGACGGCTAAAAATCTGGGTGTTAAAAATGAAGATGTGATTGTCCTCAATTTGCAGGGTAGGGAAATGTCTATTCCGGTCTGGATTTTACCGGGTCAGGCAGATTTTTGCGTTTCAATCGCCTTGGGATACGGGCGCGTTGCGGCCGGGCGAATTGGTGACCAGGTAGGATTCGAATGGCTATACAGTTAAGGACACATCTCACCGGAATTCATTATGATATCGGATTAACGGTCAGAAAAACTTCGGGACACATATCCTCTGGCCAGCACTCAGGATCATAGCAGTATGGAAGGACGTCCTCTGGTTACGGGAGGCAACCATTAGATGAATATCCGTCAACAATCCCGAATTTGCCGAAGAAATGGTCGAGCATCCGCCCCTTGTTTCCTTATGGGATGAATTTCCTTATGAGGAAGGATATCAATGGGGCATGAGTATTGATTTGAATGCCTGTACGGGTTGTAATGCTTGTACCATTGCCTGTCAGAGTGAAAATAATATTCCTGATTATTGGTAAAGAACAGGTAAAAAAGGCCGGGAAATGCACTGGATCAGGATTGATCGTTATTTTTCCGGTGATCTGGATAATCCGGAAATGGTACACCAGCCTGTTGGCTGTCAACATTGCGAAATGGCACCATGTGAACAGGTTTGTCCGGTCGCGGCAACAGTTCATGATGAAGAAGGCCTGAATGTGATGACCTATAATCGCTGTGTTGGTACCCGATATTGTTCAAATAACTGTCCATATAAAGTACGACGATTTAACTTTTTTAATTATGGTAATGATTTTCCTGAAGTTGTCAAGATGGCTCATAATCCGGATGTGACTGTTCGTTCCCGCGGGGTGATGGAGAAATGTAGTTATTGTGTTGCAGCGAATCAATTCCGCTAAAATAAAAGCAAAGAATGAAAACAGAACCTATAGAAGACGGTGATGTACAGAGTGCCTGCCAACAGGCTTGTCCTGCTGATGCGATTTCTTTTGGAAATATCAGTGATCCGAAAAGTGCAGTGTCTGAAGCGAAACAAAATAATCGTAAATATGAAATGCTAGCTGAACTTAATTTTAAACCAAGAACATCCTATCTGGCCAGGATACGAAATCCGAATCCGGATTTGGTTGTAAGGACAAATTTTTTTCACGCAGGACGCAATGCCGCAGCGTTTTTTCAGAGATTAAAAAATTAAAGTATATTATAGATAGACAATATCCCTTTTATGTATTAAGTATTCATGACGAATCAACATCTATAATCTTTAATAAGGGAGGATTTCCTCATTCGAAATGCTGGAAGACTCCTTTCAGGATGACAAATAATAGCATAATAAAAAGATCGTTGCGGCGCTGGCGTCGCTGCGTGAGACTAAAAATTCTGAGCAAAACAAAGAGACTTAACTTTGAGTGGAACAACAGACACATTAGAACGGATGCCCCTGGCAGAAGAACAACCGCTGATCACTGGTAATCAGACATTTGCCGATGTGACCGAGAAAATTGGCGGGATCACCGAGCAAAAAACCCATAAATTATGGTGGATTGCCCTTGGTATTTCCAGTTCGCTGCTATTGATGATGCTTGCATTGATCGGATGGTTGGTGTGGGAGGGCATTGGTACCTGGGGACTCAATGTTCCGGTCGGTTGGGGATGGGCAATTGTTAATTTTGTTTTCTGGGTTGGAATCGGACATGCTGGTACCTTGATTTCTGCAATTCTATTTCTTTTTAGACAAAAATGGCGTACTTCCATCAACCGGTTTGCCGAAGCCATGACCCTGTTTGCGGTTATCTGCGCCCTAATATTTCCAGGCATCCATGTAGGGCAGGATATGGGTGGCTTATTGGATGTTTCCGGTCCCGAACCAGATGGCCATGTGGCCAAATTTCCGCAGTCCATTACTCTGGGATATTTTTGCCGTGGGTACTTATTTTACGGTTTCCTTGCTCTTTTGGTATACAGGATTGATTCCGGATTTGGCTTCCATGAGAGACCGGGCAAAGACACGGTTGCGTAAATTTGCCTTTGGTATTTTTTCATTGGGCTGGCGTGGGGGAAACCGTCAATGGAAAAATTACGAGATGGCCTACTTGCTTTTGGCCGGATTATCGACCCCATTGGTTCTTTCTGTGCATAGTGTGGTGAGTACAGATTTTGCCACAAGTATCATACCGGGATGGCATACAACTATCTTTCCACCCTACTTTGTGGCGGGTGCTATCTTTTCCGGTTTTGCTATGGTAAACACCCTGGCGATTATTGCCCGCAAAATATTCAGCCTGGAAGATTTTATTACTATAAATCATCTGGAAAAAATGAATAAAATTATGCTTGTTACCGGTATGATGGTTGGTTATGCCTATAGTTGTGAGTTTTTTATCGCTTGGTATGGAGCGAATGATTACGAACTTTTTGCCTTTATCAACAGGGCTTTTGGATCCTATGCCTGGGCTTATTGGACAATGATCAGTTGTAATGTATTGGTCCCACAAATATTTTGGTTCAAAAAACTCAGAACAAGTATACCTGTTATGTTCGTAGCCGCATTATTAATAAATGTTGGTATGTGGTTTGAACGTTTTGTAATCGTTGTAACCTCGTTGTCGGCAGATTTTCTGCCTTCCAGTTGGGATTATTACTCACCAACTTTTGTTGATATCGGGATTTTTGTTGGATCTTTTGGATTATTTTTTACCCTTTTTCTTCTATTTTTACGATTTATTCCGATGATAGCCATCTCTGAGGTCAAGGCGGTTCTGCCCCAGGCAGATCCACACTATCACAATGGTAATGGTCATGGAAAAAAGAGCGATACCGAGCCGGCTAAGGTAAGCAGGGGAGGAAAGTCATGAAAAATAAACCAGAGAATGCCGGAATGATACTCGCTGAATTTGAGAATCCGGGGCAATTGCTTGAAGCTGCTGAAAAATTGCGAGATGCCGGATATAAAAAGTTTGATTGCCATTCGCCCTTTCCAATTCACGGCATGGATGATGCCATGGGTTTGAAGCGTTCTCCTTTGGGCTGGATTGTCGGCTGTGTTGCTTTTATCGCTCTGCTGGCAGGATTTACCCTGGAGTGGTGGACGAGTAGTGTTGACTATCCACTGGTTATATCCGGGAAACCATACTTTAGTTATCAGGCATATGGCCCTGTTGCCTTTGCAATCATGGTTTTAAGTTCAGCTTTTACTGCATTATTTGGTATGTTGGCACTTAATAAATTGCCAATGCTTTATCATAAAATTTTTGATTCAGATAAGATACTCAAGATAAATAATGATGGTTTTGTGGTCTCTGTTCCAGCAGATGATCCAAAATTTGATACAAAGAGCACCAGAGATTTTCTTGAAAGTATCGGTGGCCAAAATCTGGAGGAAATTTAATCACAATGAAGATATCAATAAACATAACCGTATTTTTGTTATCTCTACTCTTCCTGGTTAGTTGTTTGCAGGAGCGACCCTCGAAACAGCCACCCATCCATTTAAATCCGAATATGGATGATCAACCGAAGTATCAGGCTATGGAAGAGAGCAAATTTTATACGGATAAATCAGCCATGCGGATGCCCGTTGAAGGAACAGTGGCCAGGGGACAATTGAACGAAAATACAGTTTATTTTAAAGGAAAAAATCCAAACGGTACATTTGTGCGGAAACTTCCGATGGCTGTAACCTCAGAACTACTAAGACATGGTCAAAAAAGGTTTGATATTTTCTGCGCACCCTGCCATGGACGGACGGGATATGGACAAGGTATTGTAGTGAAAAAAGGGTTTTTGCCCGCAACATCTTTCCATTTGGATCGAATGCGTCAGGTAGAAGATGGACATATCTTTGATGTAATAACAAATGGTATTCGTAATATGCCATCTTACAAATATCAGGTACCTGTCGCTGATCGTTGGGCAATTGTTTCATATGTACGGGCGTTACAAAGAAGCCAAAATGCAAAAAAAGATGATGTACCTGAAGATATAAGACAAACTTTGAAATAAAGACTATTTATGGAAACAAAAAACGAAAAATTTTATCTGGCGAAAAATGTATTTCCTTTAAAACCTACCTTATTTGTTGGTATTATTGGCCTGCTAATTTTGGTCTCTGGATTTTTTGTGGATCAAAAACAATTCTTTTTCTCCTATCTGACCGCCTTTGCTTTTTGGATGACCTTTGTATGGGGGGCGATGTTTTTCAGTTTTCTTCATCATCTCACCGGTGCGGACTGGAGTATTGTTTTAAGACGTATCCTGGAGACGGTGATGACGTCTATTCCCATCATGGCGATCTTATTTATTCCGGTATTGCTGGGAATGTTTGATTTATATCATTGGAGTCATGCTGATGTGGTGGCCGCAGATCCAATTTTATTAAAAAAATCACCCTATCTCAATCCAGTCTTTTTCACCATTCGTGCTCTCCTTTATTTTACAATCTGGTTCTTTCTAACCCGTGGACTTTATAAAACGTCCTTGGCTCAGGATAAGGGTTCTGATCCAAAACAAATCGAAAAAATGAAAAAAATCAGTGCACCAGGTATGATTCTATTTGCGTTCACGATAACATTTGCCTCATTTGATTGGTTAATGTCTCTGGAAGCACACTGGTATTCAACGATTTTTGGTGTTTATATTTTTGGCGGCAGTCTGCTGGCGATTTTCACTTTTTGGTAATATTTGGACTGTTCCTAAGGAAAAAAGGAATATTAGCAGATACAATTACCGTAGAGCATTATCATGATATTGGAAAATTTTTATTCGCATTTATTATATTTTGGGGATATATCGGATTCTCCCAATATTTTCTAATTTGGTATGCCAATATTCCGGAAGAAACCGTCTGGTATTTGGCAAGGTGGGAAGGTTCCTGGAAGATTGTGACATTAGTTCTTGTCTTTGGGCATTTTGTCTTGCCTTTTATGCTCTTGTTACCAAGGGCAATAAAAAGAAATTTCACAGCACTCAGAGTTATTGCCATCTGGATTGTAATCATGCACTGGTTAGATCTTTATTGGATTGCCATGCCAAGCCTCCATCATCATGGCGCTTCAATTTCATGGATGGATCTGGCCGGTCTTATAGGGATAGGGGGCATTTTTCTGTGGTCAATTATGCGCAGATATGCTTCTCGTGCGTTAGTACCTGTTAATGATCCCAGATTGGAAACATCAATAAAGATGAAGAATTAAATATATAGAAATTAGGAACTGGGAATTACCTCCCCCTTTTTCCCCTTCTTAGTAAGGAGGGGGAAAAAGGGGGAGGTAATTCCCAGTTCCCAGTCCCGGATCAAAAATTTATTTAGTAAAAAATGTTTAAGGTATATACATGTCCGAAAATCAAAATCCTGGCTATGAAAAAAAAGATGTCAATCTCAAATTTGTGATTGGTATCAGTCTTTTTTCAATAATAGTTTTAGTAGTTATTCTGGTTTTGCTTACTGATTATTTTATTACTGAGGAGTCGAAGATAGTATATGAAACTCAGTTACAACCAGAATCTGTAAGTCTTAAGGATATTTTAGCAGAAGAAGAAGAGGTCCTTACGACCTATAAAATTCTTGATGCTGAAAAGGGAATATACCGCATACCGATTGACCGAGCCATTAATTTACTTTCTGAAAATTAAATACCCGCACAAATATTTAAGCAAAACCGCAAAGATATTTTTCCACAAATTATCTGTCTTCGCCGGGTCATGCTGTACCTGACAAGAATTTTTCAAATTTCATTACATATAATATTAGACATTCCAAATCTGATAAAATTTTAATATAGTCGTTTTATGTAATGATTTGTTTACGATTATGTTAAAAAAATTCGCACCCTAAAAATACGCTGAGATTCCCGGAATAAAAGGTGATAATTAGAAGTTGATTAGAAATTACTACTCAGAATGTAGTAAAATATAAGTTTTCTGTTTAAGTCCGTGTAAATCCTCCCAAAGGTATACCGTCGGAGTGGTAGATTTTTTGTTTTATCAAGAGCGGCGCGATAAGTCAGCGTCACCATAATATCAATGAAGAGTACTAATATTTGTCAAATAACCAAAGCAAATTAATATAAGATAAATAATGAATAAGAAAATCTTTAATAAAGTTCTCCTGTTACTAATTTTAATTTTACCATTTCAGGTGTATGGTCAGATTGCCATGGAAAATGTGCCTGAATTGCAAAATATAGATGTAGAGGAACATTTGGGTAAAACAATCCCATTGGATCTATTATTTGTAGACGAAGCAGGTGATAGTGTTCAGTTAAAAGAGTATTTTAGTATGGGCAAACCTGTCTTATTAACCCTTGCATATTATCGCTGTCCTATGCTATGCGGATTAGTTATAAAGGGATTAACAGCAGGTATTGCCGGTTTGGCTTATGTACCTGGGAAAGATTTCCAAATGGTTACAGTCAGTATCAATCCCGATGAAGATCATAATCTTGCAGCAGCTAAGAAAAAAAATGTATTGGATGCATTAAAAAAGCCCGTAAAAAATTCTGCCTGGGCGTTTCTTACCGGGCCGGCACAAAATTCTAAAAAATTAGCAGACGCCCTGGGCTTTAAATACTATTATGTGGAAGAGCGACAGGAATATGCACACCCGGCTGTATCATTTATCTTGACCAAGGATGGCATAATTTCAAGATATCTTTATGGGATTGAGTATAAAGAAACCGATCTGCGTTTATCTTTATTGGAGGCATCAAAAGGGGAAATCGGCTCCACGATAGATAAAATAATTCTCTTTTGTTACCATTATGATCCTGATGCCGGTGGATATGTTTTGTTTGCCGGAAATTTAATGCGCATCGGCGGCGTTATAACGGTCTTGATTTTAGGCTCGATGCTTATCCTTCTTTGGCGTAAAGATGTTTTATTTAGTTCAAAATGAGCTCGGATCTGGGTAGTAGGTACTTAGTTCTCAATATTAGGAGTTCGGGGCACCTCAGAATTTTTGTATGATTTGCAGAAACCATTTAAATATTTATTGTTTAGTTGTAGTCCATCTCCAAGATGGCCTACAACTCTCTTAGTTTTGTAATCCGATTTTAGATATTTAGCATCTAATGACCGAACAATAAGCACACAATACCCAGAGCCAAGTACCGAGGACCAAGAACCAGTAATATGTATAACGATTGAGAGGAATCTGAAAACTATGGGAGACTCCGGATCACTTTATATGCCACCGGCTAATTCAACTATTGCCAGCGAAGTCGACGCCTTATTTTATTTTATCTATTATACCGCTATCGTCCTATTTGTCCTGGTAATTTCTTCTACGGCTTATTTTATTTTTAAGTATCGTCGAAAAGGTGAAAAGCAACTCACCTCAGGGGTTGCGCATAACACGAAACTTGAGATCCTCTGGACTGTTATTCCAACAATCCTGGTAATGATTGTGTTTGTATGGGGGTTTCGGACCTATCTGAAAATGAATGTTGCACCACGGGATGCCCTGGAGATTAAAGCAACCGGCCAGAAATGGTTCTGGACCTTTGATTATCAAAATGGTGCAAACAGTTTAAATGATTTATATGTTCCTGTCGGCCAGCCGGTTAAGTCTGTTAATGTCGTCACAGGATGTTATTCACAGTTTTTTCGTCCCGGATTTCCGGGTAAAAATGGATGTTTTGCCAAACCGATATACAATAACCTGGTTCGAAGCAATAAATATCGGGGAATATGATATTTACTGTACCGAATATTGTGGAAAAGGGCATTCAGAAATGCTGGGCAAAGTAATCGTACTAAGCGATGAGGACTATAAAGTATGGCTGGAAAAAGCGGCTGTTGATATCCCGGAAGGTGTTTCACTTGAAGAAGCAGGCGCCGAACTCTATCAGACAAAGGCCTGTATCACCTGTCATAGCATTGATGGTAAACCCGGCGTTGCACCAAGTTTCCTCGGATTATATGGCAGCAAGGAAAATTTAGCAGATGGAAGTGAAGTTTTGGTTGATGAGAACTATATCAGAGAGTCAATATTAAATCCTCAAGCGAAAGTTACTATGGGCTTCCAACCAGTCATGCCAACTTATCAGGGTGTTCTCAAGGACAGGCAAATCGATGCTCTGATCGCTTATCTTAAATCTCTTAAACAATAAAAGGATCACGTGAATGAATACTTTTCCTGAACATAGTTATCTCTCCGAGCCTAAAGGACTTAAGTCCTGGCTTTTAACGCTCGATCATAAACGAATCGGATTAATGTATCTCTTTGCGATCATGTTCTTTTTTATGGTTGGAGGAATCTTTGCAGTATTGCTACGGCTGGAATTATTGCATCCTGGTGAGGATCTGATGGGAGCAGATACTTATAATCAATTTTTTACACTCCATGGTGCGATAATGATATTTTTATTTATTATCCCTTCTATACCAGCAGCTCTTGGTAACATTATTCTGCCTCTGATGCTGGGTGCAAAAGATGTGGCATTTCCAAGGTTAAATCTTGCCAGTTGGTATGTATATGTGTTTGGGGCTCTTTTTGCCCTGTTTTCAATTGTCACTGGCGGTGTAGATACAGGATGGACGTTTTATACACCCTATAGTACATCATCCAGTGGATCGGTTATTTCGATGACCCTGGGGGTTTTTATCCTCGGATTCTCTTCAATTTTTACAGGAATTAATTTCATCGTTACAATACATAAACTGCGTACGCCTGGTCAAACCTGGTTCAAATTACCTCTATTTGTATGGGGACTCTATGCCACAGCGATAATTCAGGTTCTGGCAACGCCGGTGCTCGGAATTACTATGGTATTGCTAATCCTGGAACGTGTCTTTGGTTTTGGTATCTTTGATCCGGCCATGGGCGGGGATCCGGTCTTGTATCAACACTTCTTTTGGTTTTATTCACATCCGGCTGTCTATATTATGATTCTTCCCGGAATGGGTATAATTAGTGAGATCATTTCGACATTTTCCCAGAAGAAAATATTTGGTTATAAAGCCATTGCTTATTCTAGTTTAGGGATTGCTTTTATCAGTTTTCTGGTCTGGGGTCATCATATGTTTACCAGCGGTCAATCAGAATTTGCGGCAATGATTTTCTCCTTTTTAACATTTTTAGTTGGAATTCCCTCCGGGATAAAGGTTTTTAACTGGGTATCAACCATGTACAAAGGTTCCATAACTTTTGAAGCACCAATGCTCTATGCTCTCTCCTTTCTGTTTCTTTTTTCTATTGGTGGTTTAACGGGTATATTTCTTGGGGCACTTTCAGTGGATGTCCATCTTCATGATACTTATTTTATCGTTGCCCATTTTCATTATGTTATGATGGGTGGAACGGTGATGGCCTTTCTTGGAGGATTGCATTATTGGTGGCCAAAGATCTGGGGTCGTATGTACAATGAAAGATGGGCCAGGGTTGCGGTTATACTGATCTTTATTGGATTTAATATGACGTTCTTTACCCAATTCATTATGGGGAGTCAAGGTATGCCACGCCGCTATTATAACTATAATGATCAGTTCCAGCCTTTGCATGCTTTTTCGTCTTATGGATCCTGGATTTTGGGGGCGGGATTTATCATTATGGGATTTTATTTAATTCGTTCCATCTTTAAAGGACGTCTGGCTGGCAACAACCCTTGGGGTGCATTGACGATGGAGTGGACAACAACCTCACCGCCAGATCCTCATAATTTTAAGGCTTTGCCGGAATTAACCCATGGACCTTATGATTATGATAAGGTGATGGAGAAGAGTACATTATAACGCTAAAATAATAGCCAATGTTAAAAAATTGTAATTAGGAATTTGGAATTGGTAATTAGTAGATTTTACTATTTCCCAATGCTATACAAAGAAGGATGAATATGAGTATAACGACTTCAAGCCCGGTACACCTGGAGCATCATTTTTCAGATGCTGAACAGCAGCGTGAATCCGCCAAGATGGGGATGTGGGTGTTTTTAGTAACTGAAATCCTACTCTTTGGCGGGTTATTTGTGGCCTATGGGATATTTCGGGCCTGGTATCCAGACATGTTTTATAATGCGCATAAATTTTTAGATGTTACTCTTGGTACATTTAATACAATTGTTCTCATAACAAGTTCTCTTACAATGGCTCTGGCAATTCGGAGCATGCAGATAAATAAAAAGAATCACACAATTGCATATCTTATTATGACGCTACTTTTTGCTCTGGTGTTTTTAATTGTAAAGTATTTTGAATATAGTCATAAAATTGAGCTTGGTCAGTTACCAGGAACACTCTATACTTTTCAGGGTATTGATGGTACAAATCCTCATATTTTCTTTGGCATATATTTCGCTATGACTGGTTTGCATGCCGTCCATGTTATTTTGGGTATGGCGGTCATTGGATGGGCATTAAATAAAACGGTTAAGAATCAATTTTCGGATCAATATTATACCCCTTTAGAAATCTCAGGTCTTTATTGGCATCTTGTAGATATGATCTGGATCTTTCTTTTCCCTTTACTATATCTTATAGGATAAGCGTATGGAAAAACATAAAATACATGTCGTTCCTTTAAAAATGTACCTGGCCGTTGCTACTGCTCTCATCGTTATGACAGCGATAACTGTGGGTGTTTCGTTTATTGATCTGGGTGCTCTTAATATTACAGTCGCCCTCGCCATTGCATCTATAAAGGCCTTGTTAGTCGCTTTCTTCTTTATGCATTTATTTTGGGATAATAAATTGTATCTGGTAATTTTTTCTGCTGGATTGCTTTTCCTGACAATCTTTTTAACCCTGACCATGTTTGATACAACCACAAGGGGATCCGTAAATGAAGAAACGAAAAGCCCCATTATACAAGAATCGACGATTGTTAGATAAAAATCTTTATATTGATTATATATGAAATCAATGTAATCATCCTGAATTTGTTTCAGGATCTAATCCTTAGAAGATGCTAAAACGAGTTCAGCATGACAATCTCCGGGGATAAATTTTTTAAGATTGAAGAAAATATGAATGAATAACTATAATTATTCTTATATTTCGTGAATAAATTATCAAGAGGGTGACCGAAAGTGGATCATAAAATATCTTTATTTAGAAAATTTGCTCTGGTTTCAACCATCGCAACTTATATGTTAATATTTATTGGTGGCTTGGTTAGGGTCTCGGGTTCAGGTCTGGGTTGTCCGGATTGGCCAAAATGCTTCGGTCGCTGGATACCTCCCTTGAGTAATAGTCAACTACCACAGGGATTTGATGCCGCATCATTTAATATTACCCTGGCCTGGATTGAATATTTTAACCGTCTCGCTGGTATGATTACAGGCTTGTTAATCCTTTTCACCGCTATTTTGGCAATTATATATTATAGAAATCGTAAGAATCTTTTAATTCCAAGTATACTGGCAGCAATTTTTGTGGCATTTCAGGGCTGGTATGGCAGTATTGTGGTTAAAAGCCAGTTGATGCCTGTAACTGTTTCCATTCATTTATTGATTGCCCTCATCATTGTCAGTCTTTTAATCTATACCACTGTGAATGCCTATTTGATTGATCGACCACCTGCAGAGCCAGTAAAATTAGCCATCCGCCGTATTTTTTTATACCTCTGGATTGTCATAATTTTTCAAATTTTGTTGGGAACAGAAATAAGATCCCAGGTAGAAATAATTTGGGAGAAGTTTCCGCTACTATCCAGTTCAGAAGTTTTGACAAAAGTGGGGATGGTTGCAATTATCCATACCTTTTTGGGAGTTCTTTTGGCAGGAGGTTCGGTTTTGATCAGTCTCAGATTAATTAAGATAAATTCTCTGTCAATTTTAAGTAAACAAGGTCTGGGGCTTATGAATATCTTAGTCTTTACTCAGATAGCAATTGGATTGACCCTTCATTTGATGGGCATAACACCGCTCTTTCAGGTTTTTCACCTCTGGCTTGCCAGCATTCTCATTGGAATTATATTGATATTTTATACTGTTTTATCTTATAAAGAGGTGATAAAATGAAGTCAAATATTAAAATAATTTCAATTTCCTTGGTGGGGATTTTTTTAATGTCTGTGATTGCTTTGCTGGTAATATTTTTAGCCAATAAATCGCGGTCGGATATTCTTGTTTATGGGAAAGTACCCGAATTTTCATTCACAGAACGTAGTGGATTGAATTTTGGGACAGATGAGATGAAGGGAAAGATAAATATTGTAAATTTCTTTTTTACCAGCTGCAAGGGACCTTGTCCTATCATGAATACCCGCGTGGCAGAATTGTATAAAAAATTTATAACCACCGATGAAGTACAATTTGTTTCTCTGTCGGTCGATCCGGATCGTGATTCGCTAAAGGTTCTTAAAGAATATGCAGAAACCTATGGGGTTACGGATAACCGCTGGCTATTCACCCGTGCACCCATAGAAGAAGTCCATCGTGTGAGTGAAAAAGGATTTATGTTAGCAGGGGAGTTGCCAACCATTCATAGCACAAAACTCATCCTCGTTGATCGTGATCTGAACATTCGCGGTTATTACGATTCATTTGAAGAGGAACATCTCAGAATGTTGATAACACACGTACGTGAATTATTATATGCGAACCAGTAAGTGGCGTTTCTCGTAGAGGGCATAGAGCAAGGCGCAACTTTTTTAAGAAATAAGACAAAAGAAAAAAGGTAAAAGATTGTTACCACATTTGCATTTCTTTTTTCTTAATTCTTTTATCATTTTTCTTAGTATTCTTTGCGGCTTAGTGTCTTTGAGAGAAAAATAGAAAATTCATTAATCAAATTTTTTAATTGTCATACTATTATTTAATCCTAAAGGATCAATGATGAGTATAATGGAATTACCGACCGTAAATGCAACGCTAAATCTTCTGACTACACTATTGTTATTTCGAGGACGGCTACTTATTAAAAATGATGATAAAGAGGCACATAAAAAATATATGATCGGGGCTCTAATTTCATCCGCTCTGTTTTTAATATTTTATACCATCTATCATGCAAATGTTGGGTCTGTTCCCTATCCCCATCATGATTGGACAAGACCGGTTTATTTTAGCATTTTAATCCCTCATATCATACTTGCTGCGATCATGGGGCCCTTTATTCTTTTGGCTGTCTATTTCGCTGTAAAAGGGAAATTTGAAAGACACCGGTCCATTGTTCGTTACACATGGCCTGTTTGGGTATTTGTATCGATCAGTGGGATATTGATTTATCTGATGCTTTATATTTTTTAAAGGAAACCAGATTAAAGAATATGTTGTTATTCCAGAAATTGAGGGATGGGTGTTAGATTATAAGTTGCCGTCGAATCATAAGATGTCTGTTTTAATTTTTCCTGCTCCTGGTTAAAAAGTGATTGTAAATAGCGAACATTCCGCTGAAAATAATCGATATCCTGAGGGGATGTTGGGGTGATAGTGCTGGCACGGGTCAGGCGACTCGTAAAGGCTATCATCCTGCTAAAAATACTGTTTTGCTCGGTTAAAGATGCAATTATTTTATCTTTCTCCAGTATGGTATTATTCAACTCCTGATTTGAATTGGCGGCAGATTTTTCCTTCTTACCGATTTCATCCTGTAATGATTTTATTTGCTCTTCATAAGAAGATCTCGATGCTGCATATTGCACCTCCATAAAAATGAGCATGGCAATAGCACCAACAGCCAGACCAATCAATACTGCAAGAGTCGGGAGAATTATTAATATTTTTTCCCTCAACCAAATTTTTCTTTTTACCCTCTTATCCACATCGCTTGATTCACCTGCTTTATACATGGATGAAATGAGGTTTGTATCAATGGCTTTATTGCAAAATGGACAAACCTTGACGGGTTTTGGTAATGCCTCTGAACAATAAGGACAGTAAGCCATGGTTGTCTCCCTTATTCTTAATTTTAGTTAAATATAAAGAAATATCGGATAAAATGGTATAGAGTGAAAGGAATAAGATGATGGGAAACCTGTTCTCAAACTTGGTGGTTGGATATTCTCTGATGGATATTGGATATTCACAGTAGCAAATATCCAATATCCAACATTCAATTATCAATTTCAAAGTTAAAACCAAGGTAAAAGATTTATACCAATACTTATTCCTTTACCCTCAGTGAATCCCAATACATATAGACACAGAGGAGGGTGAACATAACAAAACCCAGAATCTCAGAAGGGGCAGACTCAACCCAATGTTCTGTTCCAATTGCCTTCATTAATGTCCAGTCTTCAGTAAATATTTGTTTACCAAAAAATACAATAAAGGCAGATACCACTCCCATAATTGCACCACCGGCAATAAATCCGGAAGCTATTAGCGTACCTCGTTCTTTTCTCTTTGCAGCAAGTGCTTCATTATTTGTGCTCCTGGATACCAGATGGGCAATAATTCCACCAAATAATAAGGGCGTGTTTAAATAGATAGGCAAGTACATACCCAAGGCAAAAGGGAGTGGTGGAATCTTTACCATTTCCAAAATAATGGCCAGAAAAATACCGGCCAAATAGGCTAACCATGGCGCTGGTTCGTTTGACATCAGGGGCTCCAGAACAGCGGCCATCGCGGAAGCTTGTGGGGCTTCCAGACCACCGGGACCAAATCCATAGGTTTGATAGAGCACCAGGATTACGACACCAACAGATGCTGCTGCAAAAAGAGTTCCCAGAAATTTCCAACGCTCTTGGGTACGGGGAGTTGTTCCCAGCCAGTAACCAATCTTTAAATCTGTAACAAAAGCCCCGGCCATGGAAAGAGCGGTACAAACCACACCACCAATGATCAGGGCGGCCAGCATGCCCGATGAGCCCGATAAACCAACCTTTAATAAAATTACGGAGGATATAATCAGGGTCATTAGAGTCATCCCGGAAACCGGATTAACACCGACTATGGCAATTGCTCTCGCAGCAACGGTGGTAAATAGAAAGGCAATAACAATAACAATCAGAATTCCTACTATAGCATGAATAAGGTTCATTTCTACAACACTAAAATAAAAGAATAAAAAAGTAGCGGCAAATGTGGTAAAGAGTAAAATGGTAATCCATTTCATTTTAATATCGCGTTGTGTTCGATCCTCTGTGGATGAATCGCCGCTCGTTACCCCGGACCCTGTTATTTCCTTTGCGGCTAATTTTATCGCCCCAATGATAATTTTTGAGGACTTAAGGATCCCAATGATACCTGCAGCAGCAATACCTCCAATCCCTACATGTCTGACATAATCATTAAAAATCTCTTGAGGTGACATCTGAGATATGGGTTTGGCTGATTGCAAAATAGGTTCATAAATATATTGTCCAATTGAGTAAACTAACGGTATTAACACCCACCAGGCCAAAAAAGACCCCGCTGCAATAATTAATACATATCGCAAACCAATAATATAACCTAATCCCATTACAGCAGCACCAATGTTGACTTTAAATACCAACTTCACTTTATCAGATAGTAACTGTCCCCAGCCGAAAACCTGGGTAGAGACAACTTCTTTCCAAAATCCAAATCCAGACACAAAAAAATCATACAAACCACCAACTGCAGCAGCAGAGATTAGAATTTTTGCCTGATGGCCGCCAGTTTCTCCTGCAACAAGAACTTCTGTTGTGGCTGTTGCTTCAGGAAAAGGATATTCACCATGCATGTCCTTAACAAAGTATTTGCGAAAGGGAATCATAAATAGGATGCCTAAAAAACCGCCGAATAATGAGGCTAAAAATATTTGCAAAAAACTGGCGTCTAATCCTAATATGTAAATTCCTGGAATTGTAAAAATTGCCCCTGCTACAATTACACCTGAAGCGGATCCAATCGATTGAATTATTACATTTTCCTGTAGGGCCTGATTTCTTTTCAATAAAACAGACATACCCACGGCAAGAATTGCAATTGGGATGGCTGCCTCAAATACCTGGCCGATTTTTAAACCTAAATAGGCGGCTGCCATAGAAAATAATACGGCATAAAAAATACCCCATAAGAGAGAGTATAAAGTCAATTCCGGAACAATCTTCTCTTTTGGGACGATAGGGATATACTCTTCACCCGGATTTAATTTACGATAGGCATTTTCCGGAAGACGGGTTCCCTGGGATGATTGGTGATCCATTGAGACTCCTTGCTCTTTGAGTGAATGATGGTATTACAGATACATTACTTTATTTGTCGAAGACTTGAAATTAGGAATTTGGATCGGAAATGAAGAGAATGGCCATTTTGTTAATTTTAAATCAATTCCGAGTCCTGAATTCCAAATTACCAATTACAGTCATTTTTTTAATATATCATTTGCCCAGCTCATTGCCGCAGATACAGCAGGAAAGCCGATTGTGCTGGTAAGGAGTATTATAGCATGATTAATTTCGTCTGGGCTGGCACCCAATTCCATTAATTGTCTGGTGTGACTGTGAACGGCACCCTCTGAGTGATTAGCAGCTGCGCCAGCTCAGCTGAATCAGATGGGAGGTTTTTTCATCTAAGGGTCCTTCTTTTCGTAAAGAGGCGCCCAACTCATCCAGACAATTCATATAATTGGGATAATTGTTTTGTAATTGCTGGAACCATTTGGGGGTGTTTTTTTGAGACATGACTTCTTCCTCGTGTTATATGAGACAGTGTAGTAACCACAGAGGGTACGGAGGTTTTGGTTCAAATAGTATCTAAATTTTGTAAAAGATCTCTGAACCACCTATGGTGATAAATACTAAAAAACATTAACGATTTTATTGAATGTTATTAATTTATCCACTTTTTATGTATACGTATAGTGTTGATCTTATTTATAACCATGAAACGTACTATTATGCGAAGATAACGTCAATATTCAAACCGTTTATAAACATTTTTAATTTATAATTGCCGAGGATCTCAGTGACTTATTTTTTAGGTATAATAACGATTACTTATTGCAATAAGATCATAAGGCCTGTTTGACCCAGTTCTCCAACCCACCCATTACGATTAATTCCTGCGCGGCTGTTCCAATAGGGCTAATCTTATAAGTTTTCTCATCTACTCTGATTTCAGATTTTTTGAAATTTACAATTGCTAATAGTTTTGTACGTATGGTTAGTTTTTCCTCACCAAATTGTGCTTTTAGATCCTCAATAAGAGCAGCAGCTTCCAGGACGAGGAACCCGTTGTTAATCGCATTTCGTTTATAGGTCTCACTAAAAGAACCGGCAATGACTAACTGAATTCCCCGATATTTTAAACTGGTAGCTGCCTGTTCCCGCGAACTTCCTGAGCCGAAATTAAAACCTCCTACCAGAATATCATTGGCCTTAACGAGTTCTTTAAATGCGGGATCGTAATTTTCCATTACAACCTCTGCCTGTTGCTGGGGCGTAAAATCGTCGACGTATGTGTATTTTCCGGGGTAAATACCATCCGTATTTAAATTGTCCTGGTGGCAAAAAATTACCTCACCCTTTAATCTTTCTGGAAATCCGTTAATAATTTCAACTTGTGATTCTGATGTTAGGTGTGAATCATTTATAGTAATAGACCCTGAAGGCTTTGATCCATGCCAATCTCCAGGATAATCAATAAACCCTTTCGCAGCAGAAGCGGCTACAATTGCCGGTGAAGCCAGGTAAGCATCTGCTTCTCTGGAGCCCATTCGTCCTTTAAAATTTCGGTTTGTTGCAGATATCCCTATTTCTCCGTCTTTTAATAGGCCTGCTCCCAGTCCTATACAGGGGCCACAACCAGGTGGTAGGGGAATGGCTCCTGCAGCTAACAGAATTTGCCAGTAACCTTTGGTTTCACTGTTTTGCTGAACCTCATTTGAGGCAGCCGCAATATAGAATTCTACTCCATCGGCCACCTTTTTGTCTTTTAGTATCTCAGCAGCTTCTTTGATATCATTTAATCGGCTATTTACGCAGGAGACAAGATAGGCTTTGTGTATTTTCATCTTCTTATTAATCATTTCTGATACAGGTGTCATAACCTTTACGGAATTGGGACCAGAAATATGGGGTTGGATTGTAGAAAGTTCCAATACCAATGATTTTGCATAATAGGCCCCAGGATCATTGGCGGGAGTATGCTGTTCCAGTTTTTCCAACCTGGAGAAATTCACCCGCGGATGTGTCTTATTACTTGTCGGATCAGAGGATACGCCGGCCAGACCACGATCAGCAATAAATCGAATTCTATGCCTTAACCATTCCAGCGTCACCCCATCAATCGGAAATACACCTGCCAGGGCTCCCCATTCTGTGGTCATATTTGCAATAGTCAACCGCTCATCAATTGATAGTTGTTCAATTCCGTTCCCTGTAAATTCAATCGCATGGTTTAAAACTTCATCCTTATTAAAATGACCACATAATGTAATAATGACATCCTTCCCTGTGACACCTTTGTTTAGATTCCCCCTTAATTCTACTTTGGCCACGGGGGGAACTTGCCACCAGGTCATTCCTGTAGCCCAAATGGCAGCTGCATCTGTTCTGACAATAGGGGTCCCGAGACAACCCAACCCTCCATACATATTGGAATGGCTATCCGATGCTACGACCATGGATCCGGGCCAGGCATAACCCTCTTCGCACATTATTTGATGACCAATGCCCCTTCCTGCGGGATAAAAATCTGCCCCCATCTGCTTGGAAAATGTTTCTATTTTTTGATATTTCTCACGATTCTTTTCACTCTGATCCTGAATATTATGATCAAGTGTATGGACGACCTGTTTTGGATTATTTAAGCGGTTGGCCCCAATTGAGAGAAACTTAGGAATGACTGCACCTGTATTGTCATGGGTCATAACATGGGCCGGGCGAATAGTTATGTAATCGCCACTTTTGACTTGCTTGTTTTCGGCAAGCCCCACCGTATACTTTTGTGCAATTTTTTCGATTAAATTCTGGCTCATAGTTATTTTCTTTAGGGTTATTTAAATTCTATACCTTTAGATTGACGCCATTGTTCGATGATGCCGTCCATTACCCAGGCTGTACGTGCGCCATCCTCACCATGGCAGGGACATTGTCCTTGACCATTCAATTCATTGACGATAGATTGAATATGGGGTTGTTGAATATGTTTAGGGTGGGCAATATCCCATGATTCTTCTTTTTTTTGTGTATATAATTTTACCGGTGTCTGTGAAAACGTAGGAATCATGAGTTTTCCTTTTTCCCCACATATTTCAATCATATCTTCATCTCTTTCAGAATTAAAACACCAGATACCGTTGCCAAGTGCCCCATTCTCGAATTCAAAACATGCGGATACACTATCCTCTGCGGGATATAAATCTTTTTGATTTGTGGCAAAACCATGGGCCGCTTTAATAGGTCCTAAATAAAAATCCAGAATATCCAAGGTATGTGAAGCAAGATCAAAAAACAGCCCGCCCCCTGCAATTTCAGGTATAACACGCCAGGGTAGATTTCCTTGCGGAAAATCTTTATCAAAAGTCGGTAAAAATAATCGCACAAGGACCGATCGAACTTTTCCGATATATCCTTCTTCCAGGAGTTCCTTCACCTTTAAAAATTTTGGTAAACTTCGACGGTAGTATGCGACGAATAAGGGTACCCGGTTATCCTTGCAAACCTGAACCATATGTTTGCATTCTTTAAAACTGCGTGCCATCGGTTTCTCTACATAAACAGGCTTTCCTGATAGGGCGGCTAATTCGGTATATTGATTATGGCTATCCGGAGGTGTCGCAATATAAATAGCATTAACTTCCGGATCATTGATCAATTTACTGGCATCGTCAAACCAATGAGGAACATTATGTCTCTGGGCATAATCTTTGGCCTTCTCGGCGCTTCTACGCATGACTGCAACCAGTTCGGAATTCTTTGCTTTCTGCAAAGCGGGTCCACTTTTTATTTCCGTTACATCGCCACAACCAATGATACCCCAGCGAATTGTATTCATTATTTTCCCCCGAACTTTTTAAAGGCTGCGATAGTCCTGACAATAAGAGTTCAGTGTACCGGTCTGACATTCGTTACTTAGTCGTTTAAATCGTGAACAGTGACCTATAAAATTATAAGATTGAGTGTAGCGACATGATTAATTTTTTTGTTCTCACACAACCTCTCAATCACATCCTAACATTCTGATATTCCTGTGCCATTATGGTTACAATATTTTCTGTGATTGAATAAAATACATAGGATTTAAATACGAGGCAAGAAGGTACTTTTATGTGGATTGATAATGAATATTAGGAAGGCTTTATTGCTGCAGTAGAACAGATTCATTTTCAGAATAATAAGCATAAATTTCTTCAAATTTTGCTAAGGTATCATCAAGAGTAGAATATTGCATTAATTCTGAACGAAATTTGGATATATTGGGCAGGTTTCGTAAGTAGCCTGAGAGATGCTTGCGCATTTCAATCACACCCTTATATTCACCTTTATATTCCACATTATACTCCAGGTGTTTTTTTAGGATACGAAGGCGTTCTTTTAAATCCGCTTCCGTCCCTGTATCACCAGTTTTTAAATACTCTCTGGCCTGAGTGAAAATCCAGGGGTTGTGAATGGCACCGCGACCGATCATAACCGCATCGCAATTGGTTTGTTCGAACATTTCCTTGACCTGAGATGGCGCCACCACATCTCCGTTGCCAATAATTGGAATATTAATAGCCTCTTTGACTTTTCTTATCCAGGACCAATCGGCCTCACCTTTAAATCCCTGGCTTCTGGTTCTGGCATGCAAGGTGAGGGCTTCAATACCAACGCTTTCCATTTGTTTCGCTACTTCGATAATAACAATCGAGTCAGCATCCCAGCCCAGGCGGGTTTTTGCGGTAACAGGAAGGTGGGTGTGCTTAACGACTTCTTCACAAATCTTGATCATTAGGGGAATATCGCGGAGTAGACCGGCCCCGGCACCTTTAAGGGCAACTTTTTTCACCGGACAGCCAAAATTGATATCGATAAAATCGGGTTTTTTTTCTTCGGCAATTTGAGCTGCCTCTACCATTGCCTCCACACGGTTACCATAAATTTGCAGGGCGATGGGGCGTTCATTAGGAAGAATGGTCATCTTTTTGAAAGCCTTTTCCGCATCCCTTATCAGGGCCTCAGAACTGATAAATTCTGAGTATACCACATCGGCACCCAATTCTTTACAGATCATTCTGAAAGGGTAATCACTCACATTTTCCATGGGAGCCAGAAATAACCCCTTATCTATATTTATCTTACCAATATTCATTTGAGTTCTATCTACATGTTTCCTGCATTAATTCACAGATATATCTTCAGGCCGGAAAATTAATAAATCGGCATGGCCAAGTCCAGTCATTGCTCAAAACTGGTCGATGGGGCGCCGTCCCCGGAAGCCGCCTTCTAAGGAATGCCAAAATAAAACCTCCTCTTCACCCTGCATCCAACATAAAAAAACTTCCTCGCCATTTGGTCGAACCGCCGGGAAGTCGACTAATCCTTCCTCAATTCCCTTTAAAATGATACCCTCATCTCCCAACGATTGAATGATTTCAATTGCCTGAAGAAAACTATCAGGAAATTCATTCATGGTATCCGGATTAAATCCGGGTCGGTATTTTCTTGTATACATATTAAAACCGATTTTATCCAAATGAGATTTTAAGCGTGACAATTCACTAAGATCATATTCTAATCTTGTAAGAAAGGTATGTGCTTCGGCTAAAGTAAAATGTTTTTTGTATTGGTACATGATAATTAAGTATAAGGTTAAGGGTGAAAATCTTTACAATATTATGTTTGGGATCAGAATTGAAATGGAACGCTGATTATTTAAGATAACCTTGCGGTGGGATTCGTGAACGGCCAGGAATACGTTTCTCCGCACTCTGTACTTCAACGTAAATATCATTTTCTGTAGTAAACATCTTTTTCAAATAACCTAACCCAACGCTTCTTCTTGTTGTTGGATTAAAGATATAACTGGTAAGATGACCAATATTTTCATCATCTATGTAAACTTCCAGGGGAGGTTTTTGTTTAATTTCCTCAGAAAGCTCAATGATCATGAGATATTTTTGCACCTTATCGTATGTATCCAGACGGGCAATAACTTCCTGACCCGTGTAGCATCCTTTAGTAAAACTTATCGCCTCAGTCAGACGCGCCTCGTGAGGATTATAGTCCTGGGTTATCTCTGTTAAACCATCGGGCATGCCACTTTCAACACGCAGAATCTGAAAGGCCGTGTTTCCAATCATTTTTCCCTGAAAAGAATCAAGATGCTTAAGTAAAAATGCCATGATAGGTTTGGCTACATCATTTGAGAAACAAAAATTATAGGCGGGATACTTGAAATTATTATTTATTAAAGCTGGAAACATTTCCCCCTCAATATTGAGCCAAATTGCATCATCTCTATCCGTTAGCTGTTTGTTTGATATCTGACCTATAAATTGTCTCGATCTTGGACCAATTAACGTCAGCCAGGTATACGCTTCGGTTACATCTGTGAGGGTAACATCTTCAAGAATTATGAAACGATTAATCCATTCGATTAAATGATTGACATGGAAAAAAGAAGATACAAGGATTACTTCTTCTTTTGTACTAATTACACGACAATAATCTATTAACCGTCCCTTTGGTGTAGCAAATACTGTATCAGCCATTGTATCCACAGCCAGGTAATGCAAATCATTTGTTGATATACGGTTAAGAAGATCAAGTGTATCCGGGCCTGTAAGGGCTAATTTCCCCGAGTAACTTCGGTCAAGAAGCGCCACATGATCATTTACAGATTCCAACTCACTGGCAATATCTCCATAATCTGTTGGAATCTGACAACCATAAAGCGAGGAGAAATTGGCACCTGCTTTTTTATGCATGTCATGTAAAAAGAGTTTTTCCATGGTTAGTTACTATCTAATTACCTCACGCAACGAGGCAGGACTACGTGGAATATTTACTAAGTTCATAATTTTGTCTCAGGATCGTAGTTTTCCAGGTTTTCTTTCAGGCGTTGCAGAAAACGTGCTCCCAGGGCGCCATCGATCAAACGATGGTCAAAGGTAAGGGATACATCCATCATTGGACGAATAGCAATAGCATCGTTGACAACAACCGCCCTCTTTTCTAATGCACCAACACCCAAAATTGCTACCTGAGGTTGATTAATTAAGGGAAATCCAATCTTGGTTCCAAAAACACCAAAATTTGAGATAGAAAACGTACCACCACTTACTTCATCCGGTTTTAATTTACGGTTTCTTGCACGTGCAGCCAGATCATTGATTGCACGGGCAATGCCGACGAGATTCAGGGCGTCGGTATTTTTTATTACTGGTACAATCAAACCCTTTTCTGTATCCACCGCAATCCCAAGGTTAATAAAATGCTTGATAATAATATTATCTTCTTCGAGAGATGAATTTACCAGGGGAAATTCTTTTAAAGTTTTAGCAACAGCTTCAGATATAAATGGCATAAATGTAAGTTTTATACCCTCTTTTCTTAGAAAGTTTTCTTTTGATGCCTGCCGGATTCGATGAACATTTAGCATGTCTATTTCAATATACAACCCGACATGTGCTGCTGTATGAACGGTATGAACCATATGCTCTGCGATTTTTTTACGGATATGATCCATCGGAATTATTTCAATACCATCGCCTGCAATTGTAGGCGATGCAATGGGGGCAGAAGCCTTAGCTGCCGGGGCAGCCGCTACCCCGCTTTTACGGGATTCTAAATATTGCAGAACATCTTTCTTTGTTACGCGCCCACTAATCCCACTACCTTCTATCGAATCCAACTCCTGGGTTGATATACTTTCAGTTCGGGCAATGTTCAAGACGACAGGTGAGAAGAATTTTGTTGATTCAATTTTGTCTGTTTTTTCTTCAGTGATGGGCGGGGCCTGATCTTTAGGCTGTGGTTCAGGTTCTGCTGATGCCGGCTCTTCTGCAACAGGTGTCGGCTCTGACTTTTCTGCTCCCGGAGGAGATGCCGTTTCTGTTTCCTCTACACCACCTTCCGTTTCGATTCGGGCAATTACATTTCCAACCTCGATAGTGTCATTTTCATTAGCCAATAATTCTACAATCTTACCAGCAACGGGTGTGGGGATTTCTGAGTCGACCTTATCAGTACTGATTTCAAGGATGATTTCATCTTTTTCTACTACATCACCGACATTCTTTAACCATTTTATAATCGTACCTTCTGTAATACTCTCACCCATTTTGGGCATAACCATATCTTGTTTCATGAACACCTCTGTGTTATTTCGGATTTCATAATGTTAAAAACACAAATTTTTGAAGAATAAAAATCAATCATTCTTTTTTAATAGACTGATCTCACGCAGCGACGCAACGCCGCAGTACAAATATTATATAATTTTCTAATTCAAAACAGCTAATCAAGATAACTAAAAATTAATAACCCAAATTGAAAGATAGTTGAATCGTTATTTTAAAATGATGAAAAAATCAATTTTTATACTTATTGCTTTATTACATATTTCTCGTTACGGCTCTGCGCCGCTGCGCGAAATAAATAGATTTGGATAAGATCGTAAAATTATCCCTTAACAGGTTCTAATTCAACTATTAATAACTCAGAACCTCTCTTAATTTTGACAAAACATCTTTATTCTGTGGTAGTGTATTTTCCTCTAATACCGGACTAAATCCAACCGGTACATCTTTGCCTGCTAATCGTTGAACCGGTGCATCCAGGCTTTCGAAGGCCAACTCGGCGATTTGTGCGGCAATTTCTGCTCCGAAACCCTGAAACAGACTATCTTCATGTACGATGAGAACTTTATTGGTTTTCTTGACGGAATTAATAATAAGGGGTGTATCAAGCGGGACAATGGATCGAATATCAATCACTTCAACCTCAAATCCTTCCTGCGATAAGATGCGTGCTGCCTCCAGGGATTTTTGAACCAACGCACCATATGTTACCACGGTTATATCATTTCCTTCTCGTCTGATAATACCTTTACCAATTGGTGTTGTATAATTCTCATCTGGCTCGACGGCCCTGGCATAGCTTTGTCGGTAAAGTCCCTTATGCTCCAAAAAAAGAACCGGATCGTCTCCCCTAATTGCAGCTTTTAGTAAACCCTTTGCATCATCAGCCTGACTGGGGTAAACGATTTTGAGTCCTGGAATATGACTAAAAAAGGCTTCAATGTTTTGAGAATGGCATAAAGCGCCGTGAATATACCCTCCCACAGGAACTCTGATGACGACAGGACAACTCCAGGTATTATTACTGCGCCAGCGTATTGTGGAAAGTTCGTTTCTAATCTGCATCATAGCTGTCCAGATATAATCTCCGAACTGTATTTCAATGACTGGTTTTAAGCCACGTAATGCCATCCCGATAGCGACACCAACAATGCTTGACTCTGCAAGAGGTGCATTAAAACATCGTTCACTTCCAAACATTGTTGATATCCCTGTTGTCGCTGTAAACACGCCCCCTTTACCATCGGCTACATCCTGACCAAATAGAAATATTCTCTCATCTCCCGCCAATTCTTCCTTGAGGGCATGATTAATGGCATCGACCAATACAATCTTTTCCCCTTCATCGGGAACTTTAGGGTAGGAGGTAACTTTTGGCTGATTGGGTGTAAAAATAAATTTTTCAACAGAGTCGGGTGAGGGATGAGCAGTTTTGTCTGCTTCTTCTGCCGCAGTATCAACTTCTTTTTTTATTTTTTGCTGAATAATATCCAGTTCACCACGATCTTTAATTTTTTTGTCGATCAGAAATGATTCAAAAATGGGAAGGGGATCTCTTGATTTATCCCGCTCTAATTCTTCCTTTTTTCGATATTTGGATTGCGAGTCAGAACTGGAATGGGGTAATAATCGAATTGTATCTGCTTCAATAAGAGAAGGACCTTTACCGGTTCTGGCTAGCTCGACCGCTTTTTGTGCTATTTCATGGGATTTGAAAAAATCAGTTCCATCAACTTTAAAACAATTTAATCCTTGGTAACCGCTTCCGATTTGATAAATGGATCCACCTGCAAGTTGATTAGAAACAGGTACAGAAATTGCATATTTATTATTTTGGATTAGAAAGATTACAGGCAGTTTATCGCGGGCTGCCCAGTTAAGTGCTTCATGAAAATCACCTTGTGCTGTCGTTCCCTCGCCGGAAGAAACATAGGCAACCTCATCTTTTCCCTCTTTAACTGAACCAAGTGCACAGCCCACAGCTTGTAAAAACTGTGTGCCGGTAGGGCTGGATTGGGTAACAATGCGCTGTTTGCGGCTACCATAGTGATTAGACATCTGACGACCTCCAGAACTGGGATCGTCAGCGCGGGCCAAAAAATTTAAAAATATATCGTAGGATGAAACACCATATTGTAAAACAAATGCAAGATCACGATAATAGGGAAAGGCCCAGTCATACCCCGGTTGCATGGCATAGGCAAAAGCTGTTTGAACGGCTTCATGTCCCGAGGATCCAATATGAAAAAAACTCTTCCCCTGTTTAAGCATGATCAGCATCTTCTGATCCATCAAGCGGGTTCGAATCATGTTTTCATAAATCGATAACAGGGTGGTGGAAGTCAATCGGGTTTGAGATTTTGTTTTCGTGTTTTTGACGGGCATTTATTCTCCGTTCAAACCTCTTCTCTACTTACATTTTCAGAATGATTTTGATTTTGATAAAGGGCACAATGAAGTAATAAATGATCCCTGAAATCAACCATTGGGTCAAAATCTCCATTCATTCTAACCGAACATGCTTCGCTCATCTCCTGTCCCTGAGGACAAATAAGATCCGGAAAAACAGGACACATAGGGACTCTTTCTTTAACCATGACTACCTCGGTTTATTGTAACTTTATCTTTACATCCAAAATTTGTTCAATATTTGAACACAGATTATTAATAACATTATTTTTGTCTGGGTTATTTCCTGATTCCTGCAAAATTGAAGTTACGCCCTTGTCTGTTATACCGCAGGGTATGATATATTTGAAATAATTTAGATCTGTCGAAATGTTTAAGGCGAAACCATGCATGGATACCCATCTGGTGATTTTTACCCCGATGGCACAAATCTTATTATTATCGACCCAAACACCGGTTAAGCCGGGGATCAGGGTTCCAATGATTTGATAATTTCCCAGGGTCTTGATAATTATTTCTTCCAGCTTCCGCAAATACCAATTCATATCTTCTTTAAACTCAGACAAATTTAGAATGGGATATCCCACCAATTGTCCTGGTCCGTGAAAAGTAACATCACCCCCACGATCAATCCTAATAATTTCTATCCCCTTAGAATTTAAAAAAGACTCATCCGCAAGCAGATTGTTCGTATTGCCAGATTTTCCAATTGTAATGACAGGGCGATGTTCTGTGAGGATTAAATAATTTCTGGAACGGTTTCTGGCGACCTCCTCGAATAATTCTTTCTGTAATTCCCAGGTTTGAGTATAGTCAGTAGGGCCGGTCTGAATTAACTGGATTGTTTTCAACTGTCTTATATATGAATCGCCTCACCCAAAGCAGAACCGGCTGCCTCCATAATCATCTCAGAAAGGGTTGGGTGGGCATGAATTGTTTTTGCTAATTCAAGCGGTGTAGATTCCAGAGATTTTGCCATACCAATTTCGGCGATTAGTTCGGTTGCCTCAGCACCAATAATATGAGCACCAAGAATCTCACCATATTTATTGTCAAAAATTAACTTTACAAATCCCTCACGTTCTCCAATAGCCCTGGCTTTTCCTGAAGCCGCATAGGGAAACCGTCCGATTTTAAGATCATAGCCTGCTTCCTTTGCTTTAGCTTCTGTCATACCAATACTTGCAACCTGGGGCTGGCAATAGGTACATCCTGGAATACTCTCATAGTCTAAAGCATGGGGTGATTTTCCGGCAATATTTTCCACACAAATAATTCCTTCGTGAGAAGCCACATGAGCTAGTAAGGGTGGCCCGGTTATATCCCCAATGGCATAAATGCCCTTTACATTTGTTTCATACCATTCATTAACAGGAATAAAACTCTTCTCGACATTAACGCCTGTCTCTTCTAATCCCAGATCTTCTACGTTCCCCTGAATACCAATTGCAATCAGCGCTTTGTCAGCTGCGACGGATTCCTTTTTACCATCTTTATTATAAGTAACTGTAACGCCAGACTTTGTATTTTTTATCGACTCGACAGTCGTTGATGTATGAATATCTACCTTATTCTTTTTAAAAGATTTAGCCAGAAGGTCGCTTACCTCGCGGTCTTCTATGGGAAGAATACTATCCATCATTTCAATTATGGTAATCTTTGTACCAAACTGATTATAGAAATAGGCAAATTCTATCCCAATTGCACCGGCGCCAACTATGACCATAGATTTCGGCTGTTTTTCGAGTGACATTGCCTTTCTATATTCGATGATATTTTTTCCATCTATCTCTATACCAGGAATGCTTCGCGGTCTGCCTCCTGTGGAGACAATAATATGTTTGGCATTTATCTCGGATTTTTTTCCATCTTTATCCGTCACCTCAATTAATGAGGGAGACTTTATTTTTCCCAATCCGCTGACGACGGTGATTTTATTCTTTTTCATAAGGAATTCAACCCCTTTGGAATTAATAGAGGCAACCTTCCTGCTTCGATCTATAATTTTTGTAAAATCAAAGGATATGTTTTCGGCTTCTATACCAAATTCCTTTGCTTCTTTAAATGAGGCATAGGTCTCTGCACTTTTTAGAAGTGCTTTTGTGGGGATACACCCCCAGTTGAGGCAAATTCCACCCAGATTTTCTTTCTCGATTAAAACTGTATTTAAATTTAACTGAGAAGCCCGAATGGCAGCGACATACCCTCCCGGACCGGAACCGATTATGGCAATATCAAATGTTTGATCCATCATTTCTCCTGTATATTTTAATCATCTTTATTCTTTGTGGCCTGGTTTCATATTAACCAATTTAATATCACTCATTTGCCACTAAGACACAAAGATACTAAGTTTATTGAAAAGAATACTCACGGTTATATTATATTTTCCTCCTTCTTTGGCTATCTTACCAAAGGGATGAGAGGGATTCATTTTAAAAATCTACCCTTTTTTTTTCCATCTCTTACAATTAGGGGCTGAGAGAACGACCATTATTCTAAGTATAATTGATGTCACCAGCCAACGCCGCCTAAGATGATGTTAAATTATTGTGTATTTCTTAGTAACCTGGCGTGTTTTTGACCAGGGTCAAATATTTATAGTTAATTGCTTCCGACCAAGACAATTTTTAAATTTAAATTTTTGCGCTTAAAAGTCAAGTTCTCAGATCAAGATTACTATTGGATTTGTATTTATACAAGCAACAAATAAACGTAGAAGATTAACAATTTTTCATTAAAATCTAAATAATTGAAGTTTCATAAACTAATAATGTTAAATGAGTAAAAACGACGAAAAATTCCTGGATCACCTTAAAGCAGCCAGAAATCATTTTGAAAATAAAGCCTATAAAAATGCGCGATTGATGTATTTTCAGGCATTAAATCACGCGGAGGATCATGAAAGCAAATCTATTATATGGGCTGAGGTGAGTTGGGTCTACTATTATGAAAAAGACTATCAAAAAGCGATCGAATCTGCAGAAAATGTATTGCTTCACAATAAGGACTATAAAGCCCCGGAAGATCTGTATCGGGTCCAGGGCTATGCGTATCTTGGTTTAGGTAATATGCCTCTGGCTGAAAGATCCCTGCTTGTATCGCTTGAAAAAAATTCTAACGATGAAAAGCAAAATTATGTTATGTATGAATTGGGAAAACTGTATTTTGCCCAGGGGAGTTACGATTTAGCCTATCCCTATCTTAATAAAATTGTAGAATATTTTCGCACGACTAAACATGAATATGGCTGGTCTGTCCTATTCTATTTAGGATTTATTACCTATTATCTTCAAAATTTTGCAAAATCAAGAGAGTATTTTGAACAAATCATTTCAGATGATGCACCTGGTACAAGAATTGCCTCGGCCAACTTTGGTCTGGCTTTTCTTGAATTTCAGGCTAAAAACTATTTGAGTGTTATATCGCTCTGTGAGGGAATTCTGGAACATGATGATAATTTTTTTGATAAAGAAAGTGTTGGATTTCTGACAGCGGCTTCTTACTATCATCTTGGTCGTAAAGATATTTTTAATGCCTATTATAATCAAATGAAAGAATCCTATCCACAAGGACGTTATAATACCGATTTGGATAAGTTAAAAGATGCTAATGGTTGATATGATTACATATTTCTTCAAATATTCTACCCATATAAATATTAACTCAAATAAGTTCCATCCCCAATGAGACACTCTATCAGTGAGTACTGACTCTATTAAACAAGAGAGATGAGAGATGGAGGAGTGAAACTCAGAGCAATGAATATGCTCTTCACTCTATATCTATTTGCTCTGCGAATTATAAAAAACAAAGTCATATGATTGAAACCTTAAAAAAGAAGATATATAATACGACTGCATTCAAAAATATTAACCTTCCAGACACAAAAACCGATCAATTTTTTATTGATGGATTAAGAGGTTCTTTAAGGGCATTTTTTGTCACCTATCTTGTTGAGGTGTTAAATAAACCGGTAGTATTCTTAACATCTGATCCAGACTCTGCAGAAAAAATGAGAGATGACCTTGAAATTCTCCTCACTTTAGATCCTATCGTTTTTTTTCCGACAGAAGAGAAAACACCCTATGACGATCATGATCCTAACCCAAGTTTACAGCGACTACGTCTTGAAACACTTCAAAGTCTCATGGGCACGGAAAAAGGAGTGGTCGTATCAACACTACAGGGATTGATGGGTCGCGTTCCTTCTCCCGAATCATTTGTGGATGGACAGTATTATTTTGAAAAAAATCAGACTTGCCAGCATCAAAAATTGATCGAAAATCTTCATAGTTCTGGTTATGCCAGGACTGAGATCGTGGAGGATGTGGGGCATTTTGCTGTACGCGGTGGTATAATTGACATTTTTCCCTGGACATCTGATGACCCGGTCCGTGTAGAGTTTTTTGGAGATAAGATAGAATCTATTCGTAGTTTTAATATAATCAGTCAACGTTCCATCGAAGAAGCCGGTAAAGTTGAAATATTGCCCGCTATAGATCATGATAAGAGCGCCGATACGCTATTCGATTACCTCCCCTTAAATTCAATTTTTATAGTAGAAGATTATAAAGATCTTGCACTCAGGAGTGTAGAATATGAGGAATTAATCATTGCAAATTATACAAAACTTTTAGAGGAAGATGTTTATCCCATCCCCCCAAAGGAACGGTATTTCCTCTGGAATGTTATTTCCAAAAAAATGTCAGATTATCAGCTCATCCATTTTGGTTTATTATCTGACAAAAAGTACAAAACTGTTCAGTTTCAGAGCACAACCCCCCCAACGTTTGCTGGTCATCTGAATCGACTCTTCAGTTATTTAAGAAAATCAAAAAAGGATCAATTATTTACTCTTATTCAATGTGATACTAAAGTACAAGCTGAAAGGATAGAGGAAATTCTGGTTGATGAAGAGATTGATGATACGGCTAATATTACCAGTGGAGCTCTTCATGACGGATTTGTTTACCCGGATGCTGGTATTCAGGTCCTAACCGATCACGAAATATTTGATCGTTTTAAAAAGCGCCGGACTTATCAGCGGTTTAAAAATGGTGAATATTTACGAAGTCTCAGTTCCTTAAATTTGAATGATTATGTGGTCCATATTCAATATGGTATAGGCCGGTATCTTGGTCTTGAGACATTAGAAGTTTCCAATATTAAAAAGGAATGCATCAAATTGCAATATGCTGATGGTGATGTTCTCTTTGTCTCTGTGGACCGATTGAATAATGTGCAAAAGTATGCCAGTGAAGATGAATCCCTACCAGGTCTGACCAATCTGAATAGTGGTGAATGGGAAAGGCTTAAAAAAAGGACCCGTGAATCAATCGAGAAAGTTGCAGCAGAATTGCTGGAGTTGCAGGCTGCCCGAAAGGCGGAGAAGGGTTATGCGTTTACTGATGACACCCACTGGCAGAGAGAGTTAGAGGCTTCTTTTCCCTACGACGAAACGGAAGACCAGCTAAAATCTATAGAAGAGGTAAAACTAGATCTTCAGTCGGATGTCTCCATGGATCGTCTGCTCTGTGGTGACGTAGGTTATGGTAAAACTGAAGTAGCTATTAGGGCAGCGTTTAAAGTTGTTATGGAGGGTAAACAGGTTGCCATTCTGGTGCCTACAACGATTCTTGCATATCAGCATTTTCACACGTTTCGAGAAAGAATGTCAGAGTTTCCGGTACATATAGAGATGTTATCGCGCTTTCGTACACCAAAACAACAAAAAGCAGTTCTTGAAAAACTAAACGGAGGGGAGATTGATATTATTATTGGCACACATCGGTTACTATCCGATGATGTACAAATTAAAAATATAGGTCTTCTGGTTATTGATGAAGAGCAACGATTTGGGGTAAAGCATAAGGAGAAGCTAAAAAAACTTCGTGTAACCGTTGATGTCTTAACTTTGACTGCCACACCCATCCCGCGGACAATGCACCTTGCCCTCATGGGTGCCAGGGACCTCTCCAATATTGAGACACCGCCACGTAACAGATTGCCGGTGATTACAGAAATTCATGAATGGGATGACGATCTCATTTATAGGGCGATTACAAGAGAATTAGATCGGCATGGACAAGTATACTTTGTTCATAATAGGGTTAAGACAATTAAGGGCATGGAAAAGATCATTAAAGAAATTGTGCCTTCAAGCTAAAGTTGTTGTAGCCCATGGGCAGTTACCGGAAAAACAATTGGAAAACATCATGTTGGATTTTATTCATAAAAAATATGATGTTCTGGTATCAACGATGATCATAGAAAATGGATTGGATATTCCAAACGTAAATACAATTTTAATAGATCATGCTGATAAATTTGGTTTGTCACAACTGTATCAACTTCGTGGACGAGTGGGGAGATCTGATATCCAGGCTTATGCTTACCTTTTGGTTCCACATGCGTCTCGTTTAACAGATCTGGCACAGAAAAGGTTAAAGGCTATTCAGGACTTTACAGACTTGGGCTCTGGATTTAAAGTAGCATTGCGGGATATGGAAATCCGGGGTATCGGTAACATTCTTGGTAAAGAGCAGAGTGGTAATATTCAAGCGGTTGGTTTTGACTCTATTGTCGTCTCATAGATGATTCAGTTCAGAAACTAAAAGAGGCTCCGGGAGAAGAAACAAAAGGCGATCTGCAGCGTTATACTGATACAAAGATAGATGTCGATTTTGATTTAATGATCCCATTACAATATATATCCAGTCAGTCGGAGCGGGTGTCTGTTTATCATCGACTTGTCAATTATCACAATCCGGAAGATCTTGACAAGATTAAGTTGGAATTAGAAGATCGCTTTGGGAAGATCCCAGAGTCTGTACTTTTGATTATAGATGCGATTGAACTGAAGATTCTAGCAGGAAAAATCTATGCAGGTCTTATCAAACTCAAAGATGGTAATGTAACGATTAAATTCTCTGATGAAATCCGCAGCAAGGATGTTTTTCACCAGAATATTATGCCGGGGCTTCTTAATATGAATGAAACAAAAATAAATTTTTCAGGAGACCAGGAGAATCCCTTTGTCCATTTTCGTGTCTCAGGTGAGACAAAAAGGCAACAGATTGAGCAGGCTAAAATTATTTTGCATAAAATATATTGAAAATTTATATTTATAGGTTATTTCCAAAATAATCCGGAGGTTAGAAAAAATGCTGAAACACTTACGTATCATGCTTGTAATGATAACAGTTCTTATATTTGCCTGGCAATGTGGTACAGAAGATGAAACCATAGTTGATGTTGGTTCGCTTTCGATAAAAAAATCTGAAATATTATCAATCTTAAAAAAGAAATATCCCAAGCAAACAGATTTTTCGGATGTGGATTTATCTATAAAAAAAGATCTTATCGAACCCCTGATTGCAAAAAAGCTTCGAATTAATGCTGCCTATGATCTGGAACTGGATAAAGAAAAAGCTTTTTAAATCAAAATATGAGCAATACCAAATGCGGCTTGTTGGCAATATGTATTTTGAGAAGGTAGTCGTTGATAAACTTGTTAGCAATGAAATGGTTGAAGATTATATCTCCCGAATGTCTACGGAAATTAAAGCCAGCCATATCTTGATTGGCTATGAAAAGTCACCGCGGGTTATTGACCGTACTCTGGAAGAAGCTGAAAAAATAGCAATTGATGTAAAAAAGCAATTAAACGAAGGAAAAGATTTTATTAATCTTGCTGAAAAATACAGTGATGATCCCAGTGTAAAAAAGAATAAAGGCGGGTTAGGATACTTCTCATGGGGGAGAATGGTTGGTCCGTTTCAGGAGGCGGCCTGGGATATGCAAATTGGAGAAATTTCTGAACCTGTAAAAACACGATTTGGTTATCATATTATTCTTTTAGAAGATCGCAGACCTGTAGCAAATTACGTGGAAGATAGAAGTGAACAAGCTCTGGGTCGGGCCAAACAAACAATTATACGATCATTTGGGGATTCTGTCAGAGTTCTTTGGGATGAACATTATAAACAATTATGCGCAGACAATAATTATCAGATTTATGAAGATCAGATTAATTTGTTTGCAGATACTTTAAAGGCTATAATTAAAGACAGACCTCTTACTGATGATGTGTATACACCTGAACTGCGAAAGATAACATTCGCTGAATGGGATGATGAAAGTATTTCTTTACAAACTTTTATCGACAAGTATGATAAACGAGCTTCCGCAAATGTTAGGAAGTTTTCGTGATGCAGCAGTTCTGAAAAAGGAAATTAAACGAATGTCCATGGATGGTCAGGTTCGGGAGGCTGCAGATAATTTGGGTATTCTTGACGATCCTAAAATTGTTAAATCATTAACCAATTTCACTGAAAGTTATATCGAAAAAGAAGTGCAAAAAAAGTCTGTACAAGCCAATGTTGTAGCAAGTGAGAAAGAAGTTGCAGCATACTATGAATCAAATAAGTCAAAATTCGAAAAACCGGAAGAAATTGAAATCTGGGTTATAGATCTGAAAGATGAAAAAACGGCGAATCAAGTTTTAAACAAAGCAAAACAAGGACAGAATTTTGAGAATCTCGCTAAGAAGTATTCAGAGGACAAGCGTTTAAAATCTAAAGGTGGCTATTTGGGGTATAAGGGCAAATCGGCACGTGGCTCGATATCAATGGAAGCATTCAATCTTGGAGCGGGTGGAAAAATAGGCGGTCCTGTTAAATATGGTCGATTTTGGTCGGTACTTAAGACGGGTGGTAAGCACGAAAGATCAATACAGCCCTTTGATCAAATTAAAAAACGAGTCCAGAGCATGGCAAAGAGTGAAAAGATTAAGGAAGCAAATATTGCCTGGGAAAATGAACTTAAAGAAAAATATGAAGTAATAATCAATGAAAAGAAACTTGAAAGCATTTAAAAAAGAAAAATAACCACAATCCTAAAGTAGGCGTTTCGACTGTTTTTATTATTCTCCTGGCCATATCGCTTGCGGGTTTAATGATGAGTTGTTCCAAAACGACTGATGAAAAAGGAAATATTGTGGCCCAGGTCAATAAGGCTACATTAAGTAATTCTGAACTGGAAGCCTCAATTCCGGATGGAACATCTGATGAGGTAAAATCGGCTCTTAAACGTAATTTGATCGACAAGTGGATTGAAAATGAAATCTTTAGTCAGGTTGCTTTAGAAGAAGGACTTTCTCTGAATGAAAGAGAAAAGTTTATGATTAAAAGCTATGAACGAAGCCTTCTCATTCAAAAGTTTCTTGAAAGTCGTCTAAAAGATCAATATCGAATCCTCGATCAGGAGATTGAAGATTATTATGACAAACACAAAAACGAATTTATTTGGGATGATGACTACGTTCATATCATACATCTGGTGATGGAAAATGATGATGCAGCGATAAAATCAGAAGTGAGAAATAGTAAAAACCTGATGGATGTTATTAAAAAGAATTTTCTTGATCAACAATCAACACCTGAAAGACCAATTGGTGATTTGAGATATCAAAAATTGAACGAATTTCCGGCGGAGATCGTTAGAAGGTTAAAGAACATGAAAACCGGAAATATTTCCGGGTCGGTTAAAACAAAATATGGCTATCATTATGTTCAATTACTTGATAATCAAAAAAAGGGAAGGATCAAAGAATTAGATGTTGTTCGAAATGAGATAGTTGCAAGATTACAACTAACAAAACGAAACGAAGAAATTGAGAAACTTAAACACACATTACGATCGCGTTTTACCATACAAACTGATTTATCAAAAGTAGCGGAGTAATGATCAATTAACTACATAGCGCTTTTCGGTAGAGCATAGCGATACAGTATTTCATGCCATGCGTTCCGCCAAGATTATATGTAAAAATATATTTAAGAAAAATTGAGAGAAAACATGAAGATAAAAATATTACTTGCTCTAAGTTTTTTTCTTGGGCTGGCCCAGGCACAACAAATGGTTGATGGTGTTGCTGCAATAGTCGGACAAGAAATAATATTGAAATCTGAAGTTGAACAATATGTGCAGAGTTATGTTATTCAGAATAAAATAAACATTGCTTCTAATCCAGAGTTGTTTAATAAACTGAAACGTGATGTACTCGACAAGCTTATCGAACAAAAGATATTACTAACAAAAGCAGATGAAGATACGATAGTGGCCGCAGAGCGGGAGGTTGATCGATATCTTGAAGAACAGTTGCGTAATATGATAGATCGTGTTGGCTCAGAGGCTCAGCTTGAAGCGGCTTTTGCTGCACCCATAAAAAAAATCCGTCGAGATTTGAGATCTGAAACCGAGAATCGGTTAAAGATTGAGCAGCTCCGTAGAAAAAAGTTTCAGGATATTAAAGTCTCCCGTCGGGAGGTGGAACTTTTTTATAATACATATAAAGACAGTCTGCCTGGTATAACAGAAACAGTTGATATAAGCCATATATTAAAACCAATTAAACCTGGTGGATCAAGTGCAGAAGCAGCCCAGGAGAAAATAGTTGAGATAAAACTAAAAATAGAAAATGGTGCCGACTTTGGTGAGTTAGCCAAAGAATATTCACAGGATCCTGCTACAGCTCCCCGTGGAGGAGATCTTGGTTTTATCAATCGTGGAGATCTGGTTAAAGAATTTGAAGAAGTTGCCTTTAATCTCGAGCCAGGTCAGGTCTCTGATATCGTCCAGACACAGTTTGGTTACCATATTATAAAGTTGATTGAAAAGAGAGGTGAGAAGGTTCACAGCGCACATATTTTGATTCAACTGAAACCCACCGAAGAGGATGAGAAACGTGTTGCTAATGAGTTGGAAGAAATAAGACAAAGAATTCTTGATGGCGAAGGTTTTGAAGAAATGGCTGCAGAATTTTCTGAGGATGAAAATGTTGTAAATGATAAAGGCCATTTAGGTACATGGGAAGTAGATAAGTTAGCCATTCCTGAAATTAAGGGTGTAGTAAGTGATATGGAAATTGGTGAAATAAGCCATCCTTTCAAAACTTCTTATGGGTATCATATTGTAAGACTTAATATGCATAACATGCCACGTGCCGCCTCTTTAGATAAAGACTGGGAGGAAATAAAAAATATGACGATGAATTATAAGATGGAAACTGAATACAAAAAATGGATTGCGCAGTTAAAGAAGATATTCCAATCGAATATAGAATTTCATTTGAGTAGTAGGTAATCCCGAATCTTTAATACCCATTAGGTTTAAATATTATAAGTCAATCCTACTGACCAGGAGCAAAAATTTCAATATATAAATTTAAGTGCTATGACCCTCGTGCAGTACTAGCCTTTTGATTAAGAGGCTGTGTGAAAACACATTTTTACCATGGACATTTACTGAATAAAAGAAAAGAATTAATATATATTTTACAATTATCTTTCATAATTATTTTAGTTATTTCATCTTTTTCCATTGGCTATAGTCATAGACAATTCATAAATTACAATTATGATTTTTGGGAGGGTGCTAAATTAAAATTTGTCTAAATGGGAGACAAATTGGATATTTCCCCGAAAAGCAATTAGATTTTCATATAGTTCCTTAATTTTTTACATTCTAAGTGGTTGCCATCACATTCCCGGAATATCTCAGGTTTTATACTTGTCCTCATGAAGGATTTATGTATTACTTCATGATTGATGATTATTGAACACCTCTAAAAGAACAATAAAAAATTGTCCGGTCCAGGGAACCTCATATTTATTGACTTTAACAGTGAGCCAGGTTTGTTCAATTACAACAGGGACAATACATCTTAATGATGAAATCATTCTCAAGGTTAATAGGATTTAATTTAAAGAATCTGTTTGCAAATGGTAAACATCTTGCACGGGATTTTGAGTTAATCAATAAGGCCTTTCAGCTTGATCCTGATCAGATCAAGGATGAATTTTACCTTCCTGATCAAATTAAAAGTATTTGTTCAAAACTGGAGAACCAAATTGATCCGGATCTTCAATTTAATCTTACCAATGATCTTAAAAACTGGGATGTTGATTTTTTAAACTCGACGTATGCTTCAACTTTAATGCAACATATGGATATGCTCTTTAAAGAGGGTATAAATCTGAGGACTCTTGCTTCACTTTCCCCCACTATCATCGAGGATAAGGCAGCTTTTATTACCTTTACATTAGATCAGAAGATTCATTGTCTTCTTGAGATTTCCGGGTCTAAATGGGCTGATGCCTACGGTCAGTTATTCTGCTCGTTACTCTCTCATTTAATAACTTCCTATAATACATGGGGTGAAAAAAATGAGATGAAGCAGGAAGTTGACAGGGTAAAACGAACCCTGATTGAAAAAGAAAATGCCTTGCAAATTGCTGAGAAGGCTGTAAAAAGAAAGGTGTATGATTTACATAATCTGGTTGAAGCAAGTAACGATATATATTCAATACTCAATTTCCGGCAACTTATTAATTCTGCTCTTTTAACAGTGATTGGCCAGGTTGGCGTTCAGAGTGCTCTGGTTTTGATGTACGACCAGTCAAAAAGATCCTATTCACTAAGCTTTCAGAAGGGTTTTAAACCCAAGGAAGTACAAAAACTAAAATTTAAAGTTGACTCACCGCTGGTCAAATACTTTACCAAACAAAATACACCTGTTTATGTAAAGGAATTGGCAAAAAGGCCCGATTTTGAATCCTATGTCCAGAAATTAGAAGAATTAGATATATTTATTATTGCTCCGATTATTTTTTCTGAGAGAGTACAAGGAATTATTGCAACAAGGGAAAAGCATTATTCAAGTGATTTTAGCCGTACTGATTTCGAATTGTTTCATGTTCTGGTTAACATTATTTCAATCTCAATTGAGAATGCCCAGCATTATGAGGAGATAAAAAATTTATCCTTAACTGATGAGATGACAAAACTTCATAATTATCGTTCTTTTATATCTCGCTTAAAAGAAGAAGTAAACCGGGCCAAAAGAAATCAATCTAAAATATCTTTGGTAATTCTGGATATTGATCATTTTAAAAATTATAATGATACGCTGGGGCACCAGGCAGGAGATGAGGCTTTACGTGAAGTTGGAAAGGTATTAAGAAAAACTGTACGTGATGAAGATATAGTCTCGCGGTATGGTGGGGAAGAGTTTTGTGTTATTTTTCCGGGAATTGGCAAAGAAGAGAATATGAATTTAGGTGAACGAATTCGTTTGAAAATTGAAGCACATAAATTTTATAAGGAAAAAGTTCAGCCCATTGGAAATCTTACAATCAGTTTAGGGGGGGCAACTTATCCTGATGATGCCAGTGAAATTCATGGACTTATTCAAAAGGCAGATGAAGACTTTATACCAGGCAAAACATTTAGGAAGAAATCAGATTCAAATTTATAACAAACAGAAGTAAAAAGCTAAACCTTTCACGATGCATTGCCGATAATTACTATAGAGTCATAGAAAATCTGACAGTGATTTAGTGATTAGCATCAATATATTTTCTTTGTGGATATTTTAATTTGCATTTAGAACCATGAACTCACCCTTCAGGAGATCGACAACTATTAAGCCGTTCTTATGAAAATATATATCCGCGGCATTACCCCTGTGAGACGGGGCAGGCCAGGAGAACACAGACGATTAAAATTAGGATACTTAATATCAATATTTTGGGTTTTTCCAATTTGATTATATAAGTATATAAATCTGTGTGTTTTTCGGTGAAATTCCGTGGTTAGATTTTTTTTGTAATATGAACGGTCAGAGACCACCAGACCTGAAGTACGATACCACTTCCTTCGTGGTTTAAAAGTGCAGCAATCTGAGAATTTAGCAGGATTTTAAAGGATATAATTATGGCCGATATAGGTTTTAACGATAACGTAGAAATCGCAGGAAGAACGTTTCATATCCAAACTGCCAGCAGTACCGGAATAGGAAATATTCGCTGTGAAGTGTTTGAGAACGGACAAGTCTTATCTTCGACGGAAATGGAATTCGAAAGAAGGAATAGATCGCAAAAACATTCTGTGGACACCCGTTTGAAAAACGTCGTCGAAACGTTGCATCAGGAAATGATGTCAGAGGTTGAACTTCTCTTTACGATCGGTGAAAAATTAAAAAAGCTTGGTCATGCCCCATCTAATACAAAAATTGGCTTAATCTTTTTACAAAACAATCTCATCGAAGATGCCATTAACCATTTTAAAATAGCAATTCAAAATGATCCAAACTTTATGGAAGCCTACAACAATCTGGGGCTTACTTATATTCAAATTGGTGATAATAAAAAGGCCTGTCAGATTTATGCCTCAGCTGTTCAACGTGGTACCAATTTTACAGATCTTTTAAATAACTATGGCCAGGCCCTTATCTTAGAAGAAAAATATAAAGCGGCCATCGCAGCTATCCAAAAAGCCCTTAAACTCAACAAAAAATTTACCGAAGCACATTATAATTTGGCTTTGCTTTACCTGAAAAGTATTATCTCAGATAAAACCGGTGAAATCCTTCCCCCACCTTCAATCAGAATCCAACGTGCGATCGAACATCTAGGTAAAATTCATGAAAGTAAAATTAAGGTATTTGATAATATTTATGAAAAACTATTGCGTTATATAGATAATGGCGAAATTGAACCGGCTGTAAAAATTTTAGATGAATATCGTAAGAAATTGTTCCCCAGAGATATATCCAGTCTTATCTCTACAAATTTCTACTTAAAGTTTATGTATGGCGGTAAGGGACTTGATAATGATACGATAACCCGTTATGAACAGCGTCTGAAATCATCATTAAAGGATAATGCTGACTATGCGGATATCTGGAATAATTTGGGTGTTATTCACCTCATCCAATGTCGCAACCTATTTTTGCAGGCCCTGGGTGAATTCAGAAAAGCGCTGGAGATTAATCCAGATTTTGAGAAAGCACAAAAGAATAAGGTCCTCGTAGAAAATGATGGAAAGGAGTTTCTAATACTTCTTCGCGCTATATTGAAATAACCAGATCGCATCTTCTTTTTGGATCTACATTTATTTAATGTTACCCAACTCTTTCAATTCCTTATTTTTCCCCCGATTTATTTTTTCACGTGCAACGAAGCAGTACGATTCTCTGTGAATTAATATGTGGCCATTCTTTGTATATAGATGCGTATTCAGTTATTTATAAATTGGTAACAGGCTTAATAATCTTTAAACTTAGGCGCTAAATAAATTTATAATAAAACAATACGAGTGTCCTTAAAATGTCAATTTATATATTGGATAGTATTAATATACTCTTAGCGGGAATCTTTGTCCTGTTAAATGGTTTTTTCGTTGCAGCAGAATTCGCTATTGTTAAGGTACGCGCCAGCCGACTGGCGGAATTAAAGCGGAAGTAGTTGAAGTAATGGGGAATCGTGCAACCCGTGTGCGCCTTTCTATTCCGAATAATGTAAAAAAAGACCCTTCCGATGCAGACGGTACGGATGAAACAACATAAGAAACTGTAAGATCGGGATATGACAGCAATGTGGATTTCGCAACATAGCTTATGGATCTTATAGCACTTAACTGCTTGATATTTATGAGGCTCAGCATTCATCCGTATTGATTCAAGACCGGTCCAGACAAAGACATCGCCCATTGTCCCTGTCCTGATACTGATAATCCTCAAGCAGATAGTTGTCCCTTGTCTACCCTCAGGATTTGGTTTTTCCTGCTCACCGGCCATTCTTCGAGGTAAATGGCACAATCTTTTACGCTCATACGATAGATATCCATCTATTTTTCATTTTCACCATTTCTCCGATATTCCTTGAATCAATCCAACTAATTTGTAAATTCCAGATGTAACCGACCTCTGGTGGAGAAGTATGCTACTACCCATTTATCTGTCTGGGTTTACTATTAGCTGAATGGGTGGTGCAAAATTCAGTTGGTCGTTTAACCAATATTTTATTTATATTATGTAGGGCATGTGCTTATATTGCATTACAATCTATGATAATACTTTCAGTCTCATAAAAACTAAATCCTCAAATGGATATAGGTCGTCAAAACCTTTCGGAATTTTTTATTAAATATTAATAGACACATTAATTAAATACAACACTTTACACGATCTTTAAAAAGTATACGGCTGATATTAGATTGGCTTATATAGGTCTGCTATTTTCTCAAATTGATAAACAAAAATTCCTCCTGGGGATAAAATTTACAAAATGATAAATCTTATAAGAAACCCCAAAAAGAGCAGTTGTTGTTCATGGTTCTAAGTTGTATAATTTCAATTAGTTTTGATAGAGAGGCACGACAACATGAAAGAAAATGAAGATAATAATCTTGAACATAATCAGGAAGAATTGTCTAATCATGAAGCATGGGATGCACAAATACTTTCGGAAGAATTAGAGGAACTGCGTATTGCATCGATTGATTGTCAGGAACAATTACTTCTTGCCAGAGCTGAAATTGAAAATCAGCGAAAACGAATGGAGCGAGAAATTGAAAATACACGGAAGTTTGCCATTCAGGACTTTATATCAAAACTATTACCTGCAAAAGATAGCATAGAAAAAGGACTAGATATTTCTTATATGGATGACGAAATCGATACAGAATCTCTTTTGGAGGGGATGACCTCCACACTTAAAATTTGTAATGAGGCCTTTCTGGCTGCGGGCGTAGAAGAACTAAATCCAAAGGGAGAAGTTTTTAATCCGGAGTTTCATGAAGCGATGACCATTAAAAAAGTGGAAAATGAAATTTCAAATATTGTTACAAGTGTATTTCAAAAAGGCTATTTGCTGAACGGTCGATTGATACGACCAGCGAGGGTTGAAGTTTCCGTTGAATGATTAAGGATTAATTAATTTTTAAAAAATAAAGGTTATCATTGATGGATTTTAAAGATTATTATAAGATTTTGGGTGTAAAAAAAAATGCCACTGCGGATCAAATTAAAAAGGAGTACCGAAAGTTGGCTCGTAAGTATCATCCGGATGTGAGTAAAGACGATGATGCCGAACAAAAGTTCAAAGATATTGCTGAAGCTTATGAAGTATTAAAAGACCCGGAAAAACGAAAGGCGTATGACCAGTTCGGGTCAAATTGGAAGGCCGGACAACAGCAACAACAGAACCAGTCTCAATATCAGCAAACGCGAGGAACTGAGTATGGATCAGATGCTGGATTTGATTTTGGTGGAGGTTATGGTGATGCCGGCCAATACAGTGACTTTTTTGAATCTTTATTTGGAGGAGATCAACGTAGAAGAAGGTCAACCAGGCAGGTATTCCGGCAAAAAGGAGGTGATGTGAATGCTTCTATCACAATTCCTCTGGAAGTTACATACCATGGAGCCACAAGATTAATCTCATTTGAAATTCCCTCAATCTTATCTGACGGGCAAATAGTGAATAAAAAAGTTAGCCTGAATGTAAAAATCCCTAAAGGGATAAAAAACGGACAGAAAATCAGGCTGGCTGGTCAGGGCGCTCCTGGCTATAATGGTGGGGATGCAGGTGATATGTATATTAAAATTGAGATTGAAAAGCACCGAATTTTTAATTTTGAGGGCGCTGATATTTATCTCAATTTACCGATTGCACCTTGGGAGGCAGCTTTAGGCTCTTCTGTAAATGTCCCCACGCCAACCGGTACAATCAAATTGAAAATTCCTGCCGGATCATCACAGGGCAAAAAATTACGAGTGAAAGGAAAAGGTATCCCTGCAAAAATAACTGGTGATATGTATGTCGTAATCAATATCGTATTACCACCAGCAAGCAATGATAAAGCAAGGAAAGTTTATGAGGAAATGAAAGAACTAAATTTTAACCCAAGAGCAAACTTCGGGAGATATTAAACGATGAAATATAATATTATACAAGTTTGTCATGGAAAAATCTTAGATGATGAAAATGACCTTTCCTTGATTCAATTATGCAACATTTGTAACCTGACGCCAGAACTGATTATTGAGATGGTTAACGAGGGTATTCTGGATCCTACTGGAGAGAGCAAAAAAGTATGGCGTTTTTCTTTTACTGTAGTTGAACGTGTCCGCAAGGTCCAACGATTACAAAATGACTTTAATGTAAATCTGGCAGGTGCCGCTCTTGCACTTCACTTACTTGAAAAAATAGAACAATTAGAGATTATTGTTGAAAGAAGGTAATGTGAAAAAGCTTCCCTTTTATTTGCTATGTAATTTGCCGGATAAATTACGCCATAACAGACCTTCCTGCAGAGTAACAAGTTTGTGAGATGAGCGAAAAACGTTCTGTCTCGGCGGCTGTTATTGTCGCCCACCCCGATGATGAGACAATTTGGGCCGGGGGGGGGACACTACTCCTCAGGGTCAGGACTGGCAGACATGGTCGGCAGCCATGTACCTGTATGCTGCGATTTCAGTTGAGCAGAGAAGAACTCCTTTTTTTGATGATATCCGAGCTGGTAGATGAATTAATGAGCCGCAAATATAACGTACAGCTCAAGGAGATACTGGACAGGCGTTGGCCCTTAATTAGCCGTATTCTAAAGTAAATTTCATTAACTGCTTAAATTATTTACCTATTTAATGGATTATTTTGAAAGCTTACAAGGGTATCATGTATTTTGGGATGAAGACTTAAAAATCTATACTGTAAAAATCTTAGGATTGTCGAAAAATCTTTCCATTCCGATAAAAATGATTCAGGTCCATTAATTATCTCTTTTGCTTCTTCTACTGTAGCTTTTACATAGTCACCCATGGATTTTGTGAGAATTTCTTCTTCTAATGCAATGATTATTTTTTGAAGTTCATTCTTATCAAGCCAAATGCCTTTACAATTTGTGCAGTAATCTATTTCAACTTGTGTATTGTTATAGTCAAGCACATCCATTGAATTCTCGCAAGTAGGACAATTATATTTGGTCGATTTGGCTTTAAACCTATCCGGGTGTTTCCAAATCTCAAAATCCATCCAATTAAGGTCAGAATCTGTTTTATTCTTAACCTGTCTCAATTCATCATTCTTGAAAAATATCCCTTCACATTTCTCACATTCATCAACTTCAATCCCCTCAATAGATTTTTTGTGTAATTCAATTTTACATTTTGGACAATCCATCGTTAATGCTCCTATTCAATTAAATTTTAATTAATTTGATATTGATATTTGTACCTAACAGTTTAATTCAGATGTTGGCGTAGTGGGCCGGTGACTATGATTTGTCAGGTGCTATATCCACTTTATCCATCTGATCCTCAAACATATCTACCGTATCGCTCATAGGCCAGACCAGACGGTCCGTGAAATTCACAACTGTAGGTCGGTCAAAATGTTTCGAAATTTATAATAAATATAAAAAGACACTTTAATAAAATACAATACTATTTATATTTTCCTTTTTTTTGGTTTTAACGACCAACAAAAAGCATCCGGCTATTATTATATTGGTTTCTACTAGTCTGATATTTTCTCAAATTGAGAAGCAAAAAATCTTCATAAGACTAATTTTTTCAAAATGATAAATCTAAGTAAAAACCACATATATGGCAGACTATTTGTTATTAATGTAAGTTATTTATTCTCAATATATTAAATATAAAGGATAATCCTGGCATAATATTTGAAGTCTAATATGATGATAAACTTGATTTAATTTTGTAGTTAAACGCAGTAGTTGATGTTGGACAATAATTACTGCGTTTTGTATTGTCTCACGTATTTCCAAAATCAAAAGGATAGAATATATGGACTTTATGGCCCTTCCTGAATCACCACTCTATGTCTGGGTCTTTTTACCCTTACTCATTATGATCGCTCGCATTTTTGACGTAACAATTGGTACTTTACGTATAATTTTTATAGCAAAAAGAAAAGTTGTGCTTGCACCAGTGTTAGGATTCTTTGAGGTTCTGATATGGCTTCTGGCTATTGAGCAGATATTCAAAAATTTAAGTAATATTGCCTGCTATTTGGCATACGCAGGGGGATTTGGACTTGGAAATTATATTGGTATGGTTGTAGAAAAAAGATTAGCACTTGGTATGGAGATGATAAGAATAATTACAAAATCTGATGCGACGGAGCTAATTGGCCGCTTGAAAAGTTTTGGCAATGGTGTTACAATTGTGGATGGGCATGGTTCAAAAGGGCCTGTTAAGATTATATTTTCTGTTATCCCAAGAAAAATAATGAAAGAAGTAATAGTGTTAGTAAACAAGACTGAACCTTCTGCATATTACACGATAGAAAATATTGATTCTGCCCGCGTTGTGACTGATCCTGTACCAGATGTCAGAAAAAACGGTGTTTACAAACAAATGTTTAAATTGGATAGAAGAAGAAAGTGATTTTATTTCAAATTCTGTATATCTTCTGTTCAACATTTTATTTACATCCTATGTAGTATGTACTTATATTTAAATTCATTAGATATTTAAATTCGTAAAACATGTAATATAATTCTGTAAAAATGAATTTAAAAAGTGATCTCTACTCAAATATTTTTGAAAATATTGATGAACTATGTAATAAGATTCAAATATCCTATTTTGATAGTGTAGATATAAATAATCAAGATAATCAAAATGAACAAGAAGTTGAGATTATTAAGGAAATAATAACTAGTTATGGACGAGATTTAAAAAGAAAATTTAATAAAAAGCAATATAAATCAAATGATCTAACACGTACGGTCCTTTCTCTATTTCAGGAAAATAACCCTGTTCAAAAATCTCTTAATCAAAAAATACAAATACTTACTATCTGCCGTAAGATTCTTACCGAAAAGATAAATTCTTCTAATTATGACCCAATGATAGAGAAGGACATAAATGTTACTATATCGAATCTCACCGATCATGCTATATTTTCCCTCTGTAATAAATATGAAGCAGAATACAATAACAAAATCCATCGTGATGCTTACATAACCACGAACCTTAAAATAGTTAAGAATGATCTGCAGAAACAATTAAACTCAGTATATCAGTTAATTAAAAATACACCAACTGGTTTAGCCGGTTGTGACCATGAATTAAAGGTAAAATTATGGAACTCAATGGCTGAAAACATAACAGGTTATCAACAGGCCGACATCATTGGAATGAATATATTAAGCATATTTTCCCTTGCTTCACAAAAAGAGATTGGTGATCAATTATCGGGTGAATTATCTCGAAGGAAAAGAATGAAACTAAATATTCAAACCAAAGATGGAGGTATATTTAATTCCTATGTGTTAATAAATAAATTGAAATCGGAGATGAAACAAAAGGTTCAATATATATTCAACTTTGTTGATTTAAGCAAAGATGAAAAGTTAAAATCACAATTAGAAAAAATTGAACAACTGAGTGCTATTGCAAGACTATCTGATGCAATGATGCATGATATTCGAAATCCGGTTAATTCTCTTGCATTAAACATTGATGTTTTAACAGATCTTTTATCAGCGGGGCAATCAATCAATGAGGAGCAGGATGTAATTATAAAGAAGATAAACCGGCAAATTTCCAATTTAACACATAATTTGAATCGCTATGTGGGTTATTCGCGTCTTACGGAATTAAAATTAGAGCCAATTGATATCAGAGAACCTCTGGATGAGTTAATCCTGGATATTCGTCACCAACTCACCGAAAGAAATAAAATGATAACCTATAATAGATCTAAAAACAAATCAATGATTAATGGCGATTGGAACCAGTTGAGCAGAGTATTTCGGAATCTTATTGACAATGCCATCGATGCTGTAGGAGACCATGGTAAAATTACTATTAATATTAGAAAGCGAAATAAAAATATTACTATTCATATCGAAGATAATGGAAGCGGTATAAAATCTGATAACATTCAAAATGTATTTAAACCCTATTTTACAACAAAAGATAAGGGTAGCGGGTTAGGATTGTTTATCGTACGTGAAATAGTCCACGCACATCATGGGAAAGTTTCTTGTACCTCATCCGGTTTGGAGGGAACTCGTTTTATTGTAAGTATCCCGGCCATCGTTGAACTAAAGGATAAAGTAAGTAAAAGGAAAGTAAATTGGAATCTTTTTATTCTTTCACCCTTTTTACCTTTAAATTGGAGCAGAGTCAGTTATATGGATAAATTGAAATTACTTTTGGTGGATGATGAGATAGATGCTTTAGATGCCATGCGTATAGGGTTGGAGACGGAGAAATCATATGACATACTAACAGCATTGTCTAGAAATGAAGCGATTAATATTCTTAAATCTTCTATGATTGATATTGTTGTAACGGATTTAAAGTTAAAAGATGGGACTGGGCTGGATATTGTTAAATTCATTCAAGAAAAATTCCCCGGGATCTCCATAATTGTGGTTACGGCCTATGGGTCTGTTGAAAGTGCTATTGATGCAATACGGGGGGGAGCCTACGAATATCTTCAAAAACCTATACGTCTGGCAGAACTAAAACGCATAGTAAGTCGCATTGCTGAAAATATCTCACTAAGAAAAGAGAACGAAAGATTACTCAGACAGCTGGGAGATAATCAAAACCATCCTCAACTAATTGGTATTAGTCCCGAATTCAGAGAAAATCTTGAGCTGATAAAACAAGTTGCCCCTGCACAGAGTACGGTTTTGTTGACTGGTGAAAGTGGTACAGGTAAAGAAATGGTGGCCTTAGCAATACACTATGCAAGTCTAAGGCATAATAAACCTTTTATAACAATAAATTGCGGTGCGATACCGGAAACATTAATCGAATCAGAATTATTTGGTTATGAGAAAGGTGCTTTTACCGGTGCTCAGAAGCAAAAAAAAGGAAAGATTGAACTTGCTCATCAAGGAACATTGTTATTAGACGAAATCAGCGATTTACCCAAGAATATGCAAGTAAAGTTGCTGCGTGTACTTCAAAATGGTGAGATTGAACATTTAGGTGGAACATCCACGATTAAAGTAGATGTTCGAATAATTGCCGCAACAAATGCAGATCTGTCAAAAATGGTGAAAGAAGGCACCTTTCGAGAGGATTTATTTTATCGGTTGAATGTCATCACCATTCACTCACCCCCTTTAAGAGAACGTGAAGAAGATATTATATATCTGGCCCAACATTTTATAGATAAATACAATTTATTAAATAAAAAAGATATTGAAGGTATTGATCCAAAAGTCATAAGAGAATTTAAACATTATCCCTGGAAAGGTAATATTCGTGAACTAGAGAATATGATTGAACGAGCGGTTGTATTGTCAAAAGAGAAAATATTGAAATTACATCACTTTCCAATATTAAATACGCCCTCTGATGACACTAGTATTAACTTAAAGATTAAAGCGGAAATGTCCTTGGCTGAGCTAGAAAAAGAAGCTATAATAAAAACGCTAAGATATTACAATGATGATAAAAATAAGACAGCGATGAGTTTGCAGATTGGTCTGGCAACTTTATACCGCAAAATGAAAACATATGGCTTAGAAGAAATATAGTATCCCTTATTTAGAGTTTTTCTTCAAATTCCTCCTCCCTGATTTCTCATTTCAGTAAAAAAATTATCCTCACAAATCGATTATATTTTCATTTTGAGAATATTCTGAAGGTAAATAACACAAAATTATCGATATGAAAAATTTATCTACTTTTTCATAATTGTGCTTATGCTATAATTCTTATATAAACAATATATTAGGGCTATTTATTTATATTGGCATATTAATTGTATCATAACCCAATATATCAATTAGTGAATTACAGATACATATAATTATAAGGGGATATTAAAATGACTAAAAGTATTCCGGATATTTATCGAACACTATTACATGATCGGCGAAAGCATATTTTAGATATAATTGAACAATTAAGATCAATTTCTCAGGTTAGGGAACAGGATACGGAATCACTGGATAGATATAGCACTCATATAGCAGATCAGGGTAGTGATTCTATGGGAAGAGAAGAATCATTTATGTTGATTTCCAGAGAGTTAGAGTACCTGGCTCGAATAGATGATGCACTTAGAAATATTGATAAAGGTCAATATGGGAAATGTAAAATCTGTGGAAAAAGGATTCCTCATGAGCGGCTAATGGCTGTGCCTACTACAGATACATGTGTTACATGCAAAACTTTTAAGAAGTCAGAGTTCAGTCTTAATTAGGGGATGAGAGAATGTCTCTCGGTAAACAAAATATTATGAGCAGACTATCATCCCAATCCCTCCTTAATGCCAGGCTCTGTCTTTCAATTAGGATTTGAAGTTTCAGAGTATGAATTTACATATTTTTTAAAATTAATTATTGATGAAAGCCTGGAGAAAGCAGCCTATGATAAAGATTAGAGAAATAAAAGCTCATGATCGTGCGAATATTTATGATCTGATGCAGCAGGGTGATAAAATTAAATCAGAAGAACTGGAAGCAACCCTACATCAGATAGATCTCTCTCTATTTGATGTAGATCAAAGGCTATTTAAAGTGGTTATAGCTGAAAATGAATCTACAGATCTACTAGGATATGCAGTTTATGGTCCTGATCCACGTGCCGCCAAAACTTATCAGGTTTATAATTTAGTCTATTCACCCACGATTAAGAATGGGGAAGTTCTCCATCATATTCTCAAATACATCGAGAATGAATTAGCCAGAATTAAAGGGCGAATTATATCTATTGAAATATCTTCCCATTTACGCTTTAAAAAACAGTATGATACATACTTGGAACACAACTACAATGTAACTTCTAGATTAAGCAATTTTTACTCAATTGGTGAAGATAAATTAATTCTCATAAAGAATATAGCACCCTAAGGTAAAAATTATAATTGATATGTCCAATGGAAATATATAGTATAGGATTAGCAACAGAAAGTCCTTATAAAAGGGAAATTTTATCACTATGAAAACAATAGCGAGGGATCTGAAAAATCGGTATAAATTATTGGGTAAACTTTCACCTTCAACCAATGATCTATTGGGGCGAGATAAAAATTCTATTCAAAAAGATTTTGTTAATCATTTGGAATTTTCACTGGCAAAAGACAGGTATTCAGTGACCAAACTTGATTTTTTCAAATGTATTGCTTTGACAGTCAGAGATCGTTTGTTCGAACGATGGATTGAAACACAACAGGCTTATTATGAGGAAGATGTAAAAAGGATATATTTTATTTCTATGGAATATATGATGGGTCGCCTTCTTGGTAACAACATGATGAATTTGGACTTAACTAAAACAATATCGGACGCCTTGTGGGAATTAGGGCTCGATCTTGAGGAGTTGCAGGAAGTTGAATGCGATGCCGGTCTGGGAAATGGTGGTTTAGGGCGGCTCAGCTGCTTGTTTTCTCGATTCAATGGCAACATTAGAACTGCCTGCCTATGGATATGGCCTCAGGTATGAATACGGCATATTTTCACAGAAGATACAAAATGGTTATCAGATTGAGCAGCCTGATCACTGGTTGCGCTATGGCTATCCCTGGGAAATAGAACGACCAGAGTTTACCTATACCATAAAATTTTATGGCAAGGTTCAGAGTTACTATGATAAAGATGTACGCATGCAATGGGATTGGGTGAATACTGACAACATAATGGCCGTTGCTCATGATATCCCTATACCAGGTTATCATAATAATACAGTCAATAATTTACGCTTATGGTCTGCAAAATCGAATGATGAGTTTAATTTATCATACTTTAATCACGGTGATTATGATCGAGCGGTTCAGGATAAAATAGAGTCAGAAACGCTTTCAAAGGTACTATATCCACGTGACGATTTAATTCAGGGGCGGGAACTGAGGTTAAAACAGGAATACTTTTTATCATCTGCTACCATGCAAGATATTATCCGGCGTTATAAAAAAGCAAACAATGATTTTACAAAGTTTGCAGAAAAGGTGGCCGTTCAGCTGAATGATACCCATCCGGTATTATGTATTCCTGAACTAATGCGGTTACTCATTGATCAGGAAAGAATACCATGGGAAAAAGCCTGGGAGATTACATCCACCACTTTTGCTTACACGAACCATACACTTTTACAGGAAGCGCTTGAGTCCTGGAGGGTGAGTCTCTTAGAAAAACTATTACCTCGCCATTTGCAGATAATATATGAAATAAACAGAAGATTTTTGACCACTATACGTATCGACAATGGAAACGAGGACGGGATTAGAAAAATGTCCATTATTGAAGAGGGTGAAGAAAAACGAATACGAATGGCAAATTTGGCCATTATTGGCAGTCATTCAGTAAATGGGGTTGCTGCGTTACATAGTAACCTATTGAAATCGCAACTTTTTAAAAATTTTAGTGATATCTGGAAGTACAAATTCAATAATAAAACCAATGGTATTACACCGAGGCGCTGGTTGAAATTATGTAATCCATCCCTCTCAGAACTGATTAGCGATACAATTGGTGAAAATTGGACTACTGATCTATATGAACTAAAGAATTTAGAAAAATACATATCAGATAACACACTTCATTTGTATTGGCGTGAAGTGAAGATGGATAATAAAAAAGACTTCACCAAATTTATTAAAGAAAAATATGAAATTGAGATAAATGTTGATTCAATTTTTGATTGTCAGATCAAGCGAATTCATGAATATAAACGCCAGTTATTAAATATTATTCATGTGATAAGTTTATATAACCGATTGAAATCAGATACCAAATTTGAGTATTATCCCCGTACCATGATTTTTGCCGGTAAAGCAGCTCCAGCCTATCAGATGGCAAAACTGATTGTAAAATTAATTCACAATGTTGCGGAAATTGTTAATCACGATCGTGATATAGGGGATATGTTGAAGGTGATTTTTTTACCTGATTATTCGGTTACCCTCGCTCAAAAGATTATACCGGCAGCAGATGTTTCTGAACAGATATCAACCGCGGGCATGGAAGCTTCCGGAACAGGTAATATGAAATTTGCTTTGAATGGGGCGGTGACAATAGGAACACGTGATGGGGCCAATATTGAAATTGGGGAAGAAGTAGGAAATGATAATATCTTTATATTTGGACAAAATGATAAACAGGTGTTCGATAGGAGGAAAGGCTTATACCGCCCCACTGAATACTATTTAAATAACGAAGAACTTAAAACAGCAATCGATATGATTGAAAAAGGTTTCTTCTCAAATAATGATCGTGAGATTTTTAGACCAATCATCAATTCCCTCCTGGGTAGTGACTATTTTATGGTTATGTCAGACTTTGAAAGTTATTCTGATACCCAAAGTGAAATAACTAAAGCATATCTTGATAAAGATAGATGGATCAAAATGTCAATCAAGAATACGGCGGGTATGGGCAAGTTCTCAACTGATAGAACGATACAAGAGTATGCGGATGATATTTGGAAAGTTAGGTCTTTACCTATCAAATTAAAAAAAAATAAATCAGTGCAAAAAACACACTTTAAAGACATAGTAAATTGAATTGTTTAATAAGTTGGAGATCGCTTAAATGAAATGATGATGCTACCATAGTTATAGTGAAGCGCGTTTCAAATGGAATTACTATTAATCTTCTCATTTATTAACCTGCTCTTTTTCTATCAGAATTGTAATAATTCAACCACAAAACCTCATGATTTTATCAATTTGATAACTGATTATCTATCCTCATACCTATTTTATCAAAATGATAAATTATTCAATTCAATAGGCACTTACCTTTATTAGTATCTATGTGTAACCTATTTATAATCAACAAATTGCGAGAATTCATTTTGTTTGGCATAAGATTTGTCTATTGTGTATATGAGAAGTTAATTAAGAACTGATTTAATTCAAATTTATAGGAGAATATTGAAATGAGAATAATTAAATATGATCCGTTCCATGAAATGCAAGGCATGCGTGATCAGATGAATCAATGGTTGAATCCTTTCGCTGAACCTGTTGGCTATTGGGATGACAGAGGATTTTCGCCCTCCTGTGATGTTGAAGAGACAGAAAATGAAATTGTAGTGAAAATGGACGTGCCCGGAATTGATGAAAAGGAGATTTCTCTGATATTATCGGGAGATAACCTCATCATAAAGGGTGACAGAAAGATTGAGCGCGATGAAAAGAAAAAACATTTCCATCGCGTGGAAAGATTTCATGGTTTCTTTGAGCGTATTCTTCCACTACCATTATCTGTGGATAAAGAGAAGATTAATGCTGAATACAAAAAGGGTGTTTTAGAGGTGCACATGCCAAAGGTTCCGGAGGTTAAACCAAAAGAAATCCCGATTAAGGTAAACTAAAAAATTTTCACCTTGCCCCTTGCCTCAGGTAAGGGGCAAGAAAAATTCAAGAAAAGGAGATCAAGAATGAAAAGGTTTAAACTTATTGCACTAGTTTTTATGTCAGTTCTATTGAGTTTAGCAACAGGAAACTTAATGGCACAAGACCAGGAAACCATGACCGGATCGGTTAGGGTTATTGAATGGGATGATGACGGTAAGGCAACCGCTGCTGTCCTTGAGGTTGAATCTGAAGATACGAATGATGAGGGTAAAGTTGTTACTTATACAGAAGAGTTTGTTATCGATAACGATTTTAATGGAAAACAGACTTTTTGATTTAGATGGAGAAGCGGTTGAAGTTACATGTAATCTTCTAGAAAATGAAGAGGGTTTAGTATATCTCAAAGTTCTTTCCTATAGTGTCATTGAATCGGATGAGGAAGATTTTGAAGAGGGGGAACCAGATGAACCTGAGGATCCACTAATCTAACTCGTTTCTCGCTTTCAAAACGTGTTATAAGTCTAAAATTAAGACTTTTCCCGAGAGAAAATATTCAAACTTATAACACGTATTTTATTATCAGGGGATCTGGAAATGTTAAAAATAAAAAAGATTTTATTTCCAACGGATTTTTCAAACTGTTCAAAGCAGGCTTTTGCCCATGCTTTGTTTTTAGCAAAAAAGTATGGTGCTGAATTGCATATTCTGCATGTTATAACTATTCATGCTGGAGATATCTATGATCCTAAATATGATTTCCCACATCTTGAGGAGTATAATGTCAATTTAGAAAAACACGCCACACAGAGAAGCGATAATCTCATAAATGAACATATTATTGGCACAACCAGAATTATAAGTATTCAAAAAAGAGGTTACGCACCTTCTGCAATAATACTAGGGTATGCGAATGAAAATGCGATTGATATGATTGTAATGGGTACTCACGGGCGACATGGACTTGGATATTTATTTTTAGGGAGTATCGCTGAAGAAGTAACCAGATTTGCAAAACGCCCGGTTTATACGATACGTGAACAGAAAAATCCTAAACCAATAGACAAAATTAATCGCATTCTGGTACCTCTAGATTTATCAGATCGCTCACAAGAAGCCTTATATTATGCGAATGAGTTTTGCCGGGACTATCACGCAGATCTGGAAATATTGCATGTGATAGAGGAGAGGATACATCCAGCATTTTATGCAACCGCCAAATCATCGATAATTGATATTTTACCTAATGTAAAAGATAAATCCCTCAGTTTGATAAATGGGATTTGGGACAAGATATCGGAACCGAAGGCAAAAATTAATATAAAAATACTCGTAGGCTCTGTGGCGCGCGAAATATTAAGACACGCCGGAAAAAATAATTTTGATTTGATTGTGCTCACGACTCATGGAGCAAGCGGGTTAGATCAATTTTTATTAGGAAGTATTGCAGAAAAAGTCATCAGAAGATCCATATGTCCCGTATTTATAGTTAAATCATTTGGAAAGCGCTTGTTTGCGGAGAACGGGGAGGATAAATAGTGTTAAAATTAAAATAAAATCCTTGTTTTGGTAGCATATTTAAAGAAGAGGAAATAATTGGAAAAAAATAATACAAACATTAAAATGTTAGACATTCTTGATAATGCAGAGGGTGATTATTCTCTATTAAATTCAGATTTAGAAACCCAGAAGAATATTGTATGTGATCTGAATAATCCCATTGAGGAACGGCTAGAAGCTTTTGAAGATATCATTGATTCACAAATTGGAGATTCAAATTTAACCAGAGCCAGAAACATTGAGCGGAATACGGGATTCCGTCAACTCTATTTAAAGTTTGAGGGGGGAAATCCAACAGGTACACAAAAAGATCGGATTGCTTTTACTCAGGTCCAGGATGCTGTGAGACGAGGTTTTGATACGATTACGATCGCCACTTGTGGAAATTATGGCGTTGCTATGGCTCTGGCGTCCTCATTTGCAGGGCTCAGGTGTCATATTTTTATTCCGGAGCATTTCCAAACAAAACGCAAAACAGAAATGATCAGACTTAGGGGCAAAAATTATAGATATTAAGGGTGATTATGAAAAGGCTGTATATCAGTCACAGGAATATGCCGAAAAGAATGAATATTATGATGCCAATCCCGGTGGAGCGAATACGGCAATTCAACTACGTGCCTACGGAGAAATTGCCTATGAAATTTATGATGAACTGCGCGATGCGCCCGCGGCCATTGCTGTTCCTGTCTCTAACGGTACCACATTGGCGGGAATCTATAAAGGATTTCTGAGTTTATACCGAAGGGGGAAAACCTCACGAATTCCAAGACTAATCGCCGGATCCTCCTACAATAAAAATCCCATTGTAAATGCCTTTTTAAAAGGGAAAAACAAGTGCGAAGATTTGGAGCCTGAAAAGATTAAAGAAACCCGAATTAATGAACCGTTAATCAATTGGCATTCGATTGATGGAGATCTGGCTTTAACAGCCATAAAAATTACCAATGGATGGGCGCATCATGCAAGTGATAAGAATTTAATGGCATATTCCAAAAAAATGAGAGAGCAAGAAGGTCTACATGTTCTGCCGGCATCAACGGCAGGATTAATCGCCTTGATTGAACAACATATGAAACAACCATCTACCCAATGACCGATATGTGGCCATCCTAACCGGGAGAAAATCATGAGTTTAGAAAATTATGCCATCGTTTACTGTGAGGGAGCCTTTAATACGCCGAATGGTAAAACCGCGCATGGATTAGTCCGCTTTTCAAATCGATACACGATATTATCCATTATAGATTCTAATTATATGGGAAATGATGCCGGCGAAGTACTCGATGGAAAAACTAAAAATATTCCTATTCTGAAGTCTTTGGAAGCAGGCTATGCAGGTAGCCAAAGAGAAGAATATTAAACCTAATTATTTTGTCATCGGTCTGGCACCTGACGGTGGAAGAATGCTTCCGGAAGTTAAGCAAGTCTGTACGGGAAGCAATAAGAGCAAACTTGAATATTGATAGTGGATTACATGATTTTCTAACAGATGATAAGGATATTGTTAATTTGGCCAATTGGCATAATGTACAAGCTGAGAGATATCCGCAGGCCACCCGATCGTAAAGATTTACATTTCTTTTCCGGTAAAATTGAAAAGGTTGATTCACTTAAAGTCGCCCTGCTAGGCACTGATTCGGCAGTGGGAAAGAGAACAACCGCCTGGATTCTGGTCAAGGCTTTGAATGATTTAGGCATTAAAACCGAATTAATAGGTACCGGTCAAACCGCCTGGATGCAAGGTGCCCAGTATGGAATTATTCTGGATTCATTAGTTAATGATTTTGTTTCCGGAGAAATAGAACATGCTGTGTGGCACGCCTGGCAAGGAAAAGAAACCAGATGTTATTGTTATTGAAGGGCAAGGCAGCTTGTTAAATCCTGCCTATCCCGGTGGTTATGAAATACTGGCAGCGGCACGGCCTGATCTTATTATATTACAACATGCCCCGGCCAGAAAAGAATATGACGGATTTCCCGGGTTATAAGATTCATCCCTTAGAAAAACAGATACATGCCATCGAAATAATTTCAGATAAACCGGTTGTTGCGATCACCCTTAACCATGAGAAATTGAGTGAAAGAGATATAATAAAAGAAATTGACAAAATAAAGAAAAAAGTAAAATTGCCGGTATTTGATTTACTCAGAAATGATGCGGATGAATTAAGTCAGTTAGTACTTTCAGAAATAAGAAGCAAAAATAATAGAAAAAAAATTAGATGATAATTTTCAAGGAATGATATCTCAGATGACTGTAAAAAACACATCAATTGCCGAATTAAAAGTAATCAAACAACTGGTAATCGGACCGGCCAGATTAAATCGGAATCGTCTCGTTGTACCTTACAAAGTGTATACTCATAACAAAGTTGATGAAACTTCACTAATCTATAAATATGAAGAGAATGTTTTCCAACCAGACTCACCGGATGACCAAAATCTGGCTAATATGATTGCTGCTCCAGGTGGCGTTTAATTATGGACTTGTTCTGTGATGAAATTATCTTTTAAGGATCATTTGATCAACAGGATAAGCGATTTATTAAAGATATGATAGAAAATACTTCTCGTGAGATTTATGTAAAGAAATTTCTTGAGCCGAATCTATTTTTAAAAAATAATGTGAAAAATTTAATTCGCCCAAAAGTATACGCAATATACGAATGCCATCATTAAATTTGTATCAGCAAGTATCAAGTAAAAAAGCTTCATGGAATCTTTGGCACACGCATAATAATAAACATGCTGTACTATCAAGTGGTGGAAAAGACAGCCTGTTAACTTATGGAGTATTAAATGAGATTGGAAAAGAAGCACATCCAATTTTTATAAATGAATCAGGACGTCACTGGTATACGGCCTTAAATGCCTACAGATATTTTAAAAAAATATTCCAAATACACTACAGAGTCTGGACAAATTCAGACCGGGTATTTAACTGGATGTTACGTCACCTCCCTTTTATTCGCGCAGACTATTCAAAAATTCGATCTGATGAATATCCCATTCGTTTATGGACAGTAGCTGTATTTCTCTTTGGCGCTTTACCGTTTTGAAAAAAAGAGGAATTGGTCGCTTGATTATTGGCGATGAGTATGATACAACCACTCGTCGAAATTTTAAGGGAATCACACATTATGATGGATTGTATGATCAGAGCCGTTATTTTGATAATACACTATCACGATATTTTATGTCAAAAGGTTGGTCTGTTGCACAATTTTCAATTCTACGTTCACTTTCAGAACTATTAATTTTGAAAATATTAGCGGAACGTTTTCCCTGTTTACAATTAAACCAAGTATCCTGTCACGCTACCAGTATTGTAGAATGATCGTGTCTATCCATGTGGTAAATGTGAAAAATGTCGTCGAATTATTGGTATGCTAACAGCAATAGGTATAAGATCCTGAGAATTGCGGATATGAGGAAAGAACAAATTAAGAACTGTCTCGCTTCACTTCCTAGTAAAGGCATTCATCAGGAATCCACACGGTTATCAGCAATTACTCTTTATGCTCAGAGAAACTGGGTCATCATCGATTCAAGTAAACTAAATTTAAAGAACATGCAGAAATTCAAAAGTTCGAATTGATCCTCAGAAATCATCACTCGAGAATTACCAATTGATTTAAGAAAACCATTATTAGTATTTTTTGGAACATGCTGAATGGTGTGGTCCATAAAGACAGTTAACTAAATGGGAGGAAATTGATTTAGAAATTCTGAATCCTTGGTCTGAAGATCCTTATCCATTTGAACGTCAACAAAAATGATAAGGCAGGGAAATAATAAAGATAAAAGATGAATCACCTTCTATCTTGGGGAAATTTATCCTGGCCGGAAGCTGAATGATATTTGGAAAAATGTTGATATTGCTATTTTGCCGGTCGGGGCCATTGAACAACATGGACCGCATTTACCTCTGGATACCGATTCATTTGATGCCGATTATCTGGCTAATCAGGTGGCAGGCGCGTGCAGTGAACCAAGTCCTCTTGGTTTTACCCTTGTTCCTTATGGTGTTTCCTATCATCATGATGGATTTAAAGGTACAATCAGTATTAATAATGATACCTTGTCAAAATTTATTTATGAAATTGGGATGAGTTTGGCCAAAAATGGAATCAAAAAAATTGTTATTATAAATGGGCATGGTGGAAACAGTCCTTCATTAAATTTTGCTGCTCAGATGATCAACCGGGATGCCCGTATTTTTGTCAGTGTTGATAGTGGAGAAACCAGTGATGTAGATATTTATCAGATGGTTGAAACGCCAAATGATGTACATGCCGGTGAATTTGAGACAAGCACCGCCTTGGCGATACGTCCTGATTTGGTTAAGACTCTCTCTGGCTGAAAAATCAGTCCCGGAATTTTCCAGCGATATTTAAATTTTACCTCAAAAAGAGGAGTCTCCTGGTATGCATATACAAAAAGAATATCGGAAAACGGAACCATGGGCGATCCTACCAAAGCAAATGCTGAAAAAGGAAAAAGAATGTGGCAAATAATGATAGCTCATTTGTGACTTTTGTTGAAGATCTAAAGACATATGTCTCTCGAAGAAATACATCAAAGACGGTATTAAATAAAAGTAAACTTAATGGGGAAATCGAAATGAAAATAGTAAATATTGAGATTCTTACCGGTCGAAATGAAACTGGCCGAACCCATATACAATTGCCTATGAAACGATTGATAAAACAGTCAATGTATTTATTAAGATTGCCACAAATAAGGGCATATCGGATTTGGTTGTGCTGCGCCTGATCTGGAAGTCACCGGAGAAACCGCTCAATCTGTAGTAATAACCTTGACGGGTTGATACGGGATAAGTTACTTGGACAGAGATCCTCTTACACATAACTCGCATTATGGAGGATCTCAAGAACAAAAAACCAGATCAGCCATCCGCTCTTGCCGCAGTGGATATGGCTCTTTTTGATATATTAGGTAAAAGCAACGAATATACCGCTATGGAAAATTACTAGGGGGATATCGGGACAGGATCAAGACCAGTATCACCGTTGGCATCATGCCAACTCCAGAGACTGTTGATACGAGCTAATGAATTTATCAGAAAAGGATTTAAATGCATAAAGATTAAAGGCGGAATCGATGTACAGGAAGATATTGAACGGATAAACAAGGTTCGGGCAGGGCATGGTAAAGATATTGAATTACGCTTTGATGCTAATCAGGGCTATACAGTTGAAGACTCTATAAATTTGTAAAAGAAACAAAAGAGGCCAAACTTGAACTGATCGAACAACCAACCCCCAGGGGAGAACCGGATATGTTAGGTCGGGTAACCAATATGGTTCCGATTCCTGTGATGGCTGATGAGAGCCTGATGAACTTGCGTGACGCCTTTAGGCTTGCCCGCAAGGCATTGGTGGATATGGTCAATATTAAGTTGATGAAAGTGGGTGGAATTTCTGAGGGACTCCATATTAATTCTGTAGCAAGATCTGCAAAACTTGAAGTGATGGTTGGATGTATGGATGAATCTGCTTTATCGATTGCAGCGGGATTGCATTTTGCTCTGGCCAGGCCAAATGTTATGTATGCTGATTTGGACGGACATTTGGATCTGATCAACGATCCTGCCAGTAATACTATTTCAATCCGTAAGGGAATTATGTTTCCCAATAATCTCCCGGGTCTGGGAATAGATCCAAATATTTTTTAACCAACTTATAAATAAAACATACAGGAGAAATCATGTCGGTTAAAATGATTCTAGTTTTAATTATTACTCTAATATTTTTGATTTTCACCTTACAAAATATCGAAACTATTACTGTTTCCTTTTTGATGTTTGATATCAGCATGCCAAGAGCCTTGCTTTTGTTAATTACTTTTGCAATGGGCCTTTTAATAGGCATATTTGCACCGTTTGAATTTAAGAAAACTAAATAGATGTAAGAATAGCACCAGACCTTTATTAAATAGCTACTTTGGCTCTGGCACTTTACTTATAGAAATTTATGTATGAATTTGAGGTCACAGTTTAGTAATAAAATTGGAAATGAGAATTTAAGGGGATATAATCATGAATAATGACACGATTTTTTTTGATTTTAATAAAATGCTTAGCGAGTTTGGAGGCATGATTTCGACTTATCTTCCAAAATTTGTGATGGCAATGATTATCTTTTTTATTGGTTATCTATTCGCCAGGATAATCAAATCGTTAATCAACAGATTTATTGGCCGGATGGAAAGATTAATCCCAAACAAAAACATACAAAAAAAGCTGAAACAAATCAGTACGGATCCTGCAACAAAATTAGTTTCGAATTTGCTTTATTGGATCATCATTATTTTTTTTCTTACGGCCTCCACTGAAGTTTTGGGCCTTCCTATTATAACCAACTGGCTTGGAGGGCTTGCTACCTATTTACCAAATATATTATTAGCTGCTCTGCTTGTATTTACCGGGGTAATTGGTGGAAGATTATTACGCGATATTATTACAACAGCCATTACTAAAACAGGCGCTGCGATTGGTGAGGTTTTTGGGCAGTTTGCCTATTATGTCGTCCTTATAATTTCAATTCTGGTTGCTATAGCACAAATAGGGGTCGACTTAGCTATACTTACAAGTATTATCAATATTGTTTTAGCGGCAGTTCTTTTTGGAGCTGCATTAGCTTTTGGCATTGGGGCGAAAACTTCTATCAGCAATATTCTTGCCTGCTATTATCTTCAGAGCAGATATAAAGTAGGGGAGACCATTAAAATTAATGATACTAAGGGCCAGATCTTAGAATTTACCGCTACATCGCTTATTATTGAATCTGATCTGGGACAAGTCACTATTCCCGCCAAAAAGTTTAGTGAGGAGAGTTCCATCTTAATAACAAAGGATGTATAATATGGAATTAGCAAAAGATGAAACAATTATAGAACATTTTTTGACAAACCATCCATTAGATGCTGCTCGCATAGTTGAGAATTTAAAAACTGAGGACATTGTCGAATTTTTAAACTCAATACCTGATAATCTCGCTGCTACACTAATAACCTATCTCAATATTTTCACATCGGTAACTTGCCTGAATAATTTAAATATTCAAAAAACTACCGGAATTATTGATAATCTTCCTCTACAAAGAGGCTCAATGCTCTTAAGACACATACCCCGTGATATCAGTGAACAAATCATCTCGACTCTGCCAGAGGAAAAAGGGTCGTATTTAAATAGATCGTTGTCTTATCCTGAAGGTTCAGTTGGAACCATTATGGAGCAGGTTACCTTTGTTTTATATGAAGACATGTCTGTTATGAAAGCAATAAAATACTTGAAAAAACAAAAATCGAATGATCTAAATTATATATATATTTTAAGCAGAGATCATAGTCTTACCGGGGTTTTATCTTTAAATGAACTTATACGTTCAAATCCAAGTCAAACACTCGCTGCTGTAATGCAAAAATCGGTTATTAAGATAAGAGATAAAGTACATTTTAGATTAATCCTCTCGCATTCTGGATGGCTCCAATTTCAAGTACTGCCGGTTGTGGATGATGGTAATGTTTTACAGGGAATTCTTAAACATAAAAGGCTGCGTGACCTTGAAGAAAATTCTAGTAAGAGTCGTTCACCCAATAATTTGCTCGCTGCAAGTACTGCTTTAGGAGAACTTTATCGTCTTGGTATTTCCAGTCTGATCAAGAGTGCATCGGATATTTATAGTGGGCAGAGCAAATAATAGTTAAAATCATCAAAATAAAATGATTGGAATCAGGCCTATGACTATACAATCAGTACCCACAAATAAAATTTTGATAGATGGCTATTTTAGCCTCTATCCAACTGAGGCAGCAAAGTTATTAAATTCATTCGGAGAAGATGATGTATTAAATTATTTAATTTCACTGCCAACGACTCTCAGTTCAAAAATCTACGCACTTATAAATCCTGATCTTGCATCCAGGTTAATCGAGAAGATGGATGAAGAAATATTTAAAAATATTTTTGAAATCCTTGACCCTGGATTATCAGTGCGGCTGCTTTCCCGTCTTGAGGGTGATCTTCTTAATAAACGATTGCGCTTATTATCCGCTCCGCTTGAGAAGGAAATCAGGGAATTTATGGCTTATCCGGTAGATTCTGCCGGATACCTGATGGATACCCGTGTTCATGTATTTTTTCCGGACCAGACTGTAAAGGAGGCTCTTAAGACAATTCGCAAAATAAAGAACCGCCGTATAGTTGGTATTCACATTATAAAGGATGATGGCTATCTCCTCGGTGTGATAAGTTTACAGGATTTCACTGTTGCTTCGCCTAAGGTTAGCTTAGGTGATTTAATACATGTGGAACCTGTGGCTATCAATGCCCTGGCTCCTAAAGAAGATATCGTTCAAATAATTGAGGATCGAAAATTATTAAATTTACCTGTGATTGATTTGGATGGTATCTTGCTAGGTACCATTCGTAATGATGCGCTGGTCACAGCAGCCAAATCAGATGCCAGTGAAGATCTGCAAGCCATGTTTGGGGCAGGAAAGGAAGAACGAGCCCTGTCAAAGGTGTCTTATGCTGTCCGTAAGAGATTACCGTGGTTGGAAATTAATCTTGCCACAGCCTTCCTGGCAGCATCAGTCGTCGGATTATTTGAGGAGACAATTGCCAAAATTACTGTCCTTGCTGTCTTCCTTCCGGTTGTGGCGGGACAATCAGGAAATACAGGTTCGCAAGCCCTGGCTGTTACCATGCGTGGTTTAGCATTGCGAGAATTCCGTCCCAGACAATGGTTTCGGGTTGCTAGAAAAGAAACGGCCGTCGGTTTTATTAACGGTTGTGCGGTTGCTTTAACTACATCGCTTATAGTTTATTTTTGGGAATCCTCTCTGCCATTGGCAGCCATTATAGGATCTTCAATGATTATTTCCATGGTTATTGCCGGATTATCAGGTGCGGTTATACCAATTATTTTAAAAGTTCTTGGCCAGGACCCGGCTCAATCATCTTCAATAATTTTAACAACGGTTACAGATGTTGTCGGTTTCTTTAGTTTTTTAGGATTGGCGACTTTACTCATCAATACAATAGGTATTACATAATTATAAATTTAGTCTGATATAGTAGAATTTAAATAGTGTAAACTCTCAGCAAATAGAATGAGGACGAATATGACTGTTTTAGTTTTAATTGTTTTCTTGACAATATTGGTGTCCGCCAACTGTTCGTTGTACGAAGCCGTGCTTTACTCATCCAGGAGAGGCACGCTGGAATCTGCAAAAACGCAGCGCCAGAAAGGAAAGTTAGCGCGTATTTTTATTGATATGAAACTTAATATATCTAAACCTATCGCAGCAATATTAATTTTGAATACTCTCGCAAATACCGCCGGTGCCACTATCGCAGGAATGTATGCAACACATGTTCTGGGTACTGAATATATAGTGGTTTTTTCAATAACATTTACCATATTGATTCTATTTCTATCAGAAATTATGCCAAAAACACTTGGTGCGGTTCATTGGAAGATTCTATGGCCCTGGGTTGTATATCCTTTAAGACTCATACAATACCTGCTCTCGCCATTAATATTCATCACCGAAAAGATTACCAAATTGTTAACAAGTAGTACTACTCCCAAATCTATTACAGAAGAAGAAATAGTGGCATTGGTTCACCTGGGTGCAAAAGAAGGTGAAATAAGTCATGATGAAAGCCGTATGGTGAGAAATATTATTAATTTGGAAGAAAAGCGGGTGGAAGAGATTATGACACCAAGGAAAATGGTTTTTTCCCTGGACGTAAATTTATCTGTTAAAAGAGCATTTAATGAGATCCATCCACATGCGTTTAATAGAATCCCTGTTTATGAGAATGATAAAGAAAATGTTATTGGATATGTTCTTGTGAAAGATGTTTACACATTAAACATTCTGGATAAGGGGAGTGAGAATTTGAAATCAATTCTCCTTAAAATCACGAAGATTGATGAAAATACGAACTGTTTAAATTTGTTGAATAATTTTTTGAAATCGAGAAAACACATTGCTGTCGTAACTGATGAGTTTGATAGTTTGGCCGGGATCGTGACCCTTGAAGATTTAATTGAAACAGCCCTTGGACATGAAATTGTAGATGAGACAGATAAGGTGGTAGATCTCCAGGCAGAAGCCAGAAAAGACCTAAGAAATAAATAGTATAGGATCAGACATGCAAAAATTTAGCCATATAAAATTAAATCATGAAATTCCGATAATCGCTGCGGCAATTCATAACGGACATCTATTGAGTGAAGAACTGGAGCATCTTACCGCATTATCAGCTGCTGAGAGGTTGCGAGAGGAAGATCCCTTTACGGGAGGCTGGGCAGAAATTTCATCAAACAAAATTATTGCAAATTTCTCCCGTTTTGAGGTTGATCTAAACCGCCCCCCTGATAAAAGTGTTTATCTTGTACCCGAAGATGCCTGGGGATTGGATCTATGGCATAGTGGTCCCCCTGAGGAGCTTGTGACACAAACACGGTTAAAATATGCAGAATTCTATGAGAGTGTTCGTTCTAGTATAAATCATTTACTTGAGCAGCATGATAAAATTGTTATCTATGATCTGCATAGTTATAATCATCGCCGTCAGGGGCCGGAGCAACCGCCTGCTGATCCGGAGTTAAATCCGGAGGTCAATATTGGAACCGGAACAATGGATCGTAAATTTTGGGATCCAATTGTAAACAGATTTCTTGCTGATATGCGAATCTATAACTATTTTGGAAGATCATTGGATGTGAGGGAAAATATCAAATTTAAAGGGGGATATTTTTCACGTTGGATTCACGAAAATTTTCCTAAGCAGGTATGTTGCTTGTCGATTGAATTTAAAAAGTTTTTCATGGACGAATGGAGTGGCGAACCTGACAGGGCGCAGTTAACTGAAATCAAATCACTCTTAAAATTCACAACAACAGGTGTCTTAGAGGAATTAGAGAAATAATTTACTATGAGTGTGAAAAATGGTAGATAAGAGTAAAACGACGAATCTGATCTCGTCCGAATTTATAACCGATGTGTGCGATCGATTGGCTGAAAATAAGCAGGTTCGTCGGGCCTTACCTATGAACGGGCGATTACATATTGACCGTAGTTTGCCCTTTTTATGTGTGTATCGTAGTCCTACGAAAATAAAAGACCAGGGAACAGAGCGACTTGTTAAAGGTGAAGCATCATACCTGATTACCTCCTCCAGTTCAAAAATGACTAAAGAAGTTTCAGCGCTTGTGCAATCTATCGTTGATGTACAATCCAATAAATACGGTGCTTTTTTAATTATTGAGATCTGGGCAGGTATGAGTTCTTTAAATCACCCTGAACCTGAATTGACGCCACCTAGCCCTTATTTTCAGATTCGTACTTCTGCACAACGGATCCCCACTGAAACGGTTGAATCATTAGAAAAAGGATTTAAAAGAATTACAATATTGAAACAAAAAGCGATTGTGGATTTAAAATTTAACACACACGCATGGCCGTCAAATATGTCTTCTATAATTCCTGTCGCCAGGTTAAAAGAAAAAAATGTCTATTTAATCGGTGTTGAGATAAATCCAGTATACCGAAATTCAAAGACGGGAGAAATATTTCCCTTTGTACTGCGTCGGCTTCACCGGGGGTTTTCCAGAGTAATTAAACAGGGACTTTTTACATTCTCGCATAATCGTACGACTCATCGCCCGCAAAATTATCAGGCGCTCGGCCGGAGGGCCGTTGTAAAAGCCGTTTGGGAAGTTGATAAGAAACTTGCCCAAATAAGTAATGCCTACGACTTATTGTTAAATATTACACCAATAAATATAGAACAGGCCTGGAACCAGTTTAAGAAAAATAAATTTGAAAAGTCACCGGTCTTTTATTACCGGCCTATCCCAATTGATCCATCTTCTCTCAAGAGGGACCTGTATCAGATTCCTATTGATTATATTGAGGACCCGACTCTGGCCTTTATATTCAGGGAAAAGCAAATTGAAATCGAACAAGAATTATCTATGTTGCGCGATCGGGGCACGTCAGACTTTTTTTATAGTAGTCTGCAGCTATTTGGAAGTGTTGAAAAAGAATTAGCGGAACTGGCATCGCATATGCTGAAAAAAATACCGCCTCACCGCCATGAAACGATTGGCAAGTCCAGGGTAAATGCTAAAATGTTTGCACAGCGTGCTTCAGAAGAAATTGCATATTACAAAGAAATATTCCCCGATATGTCCGCTAGCGTGGAAATCAGGAATGATATAAGTGGTTTAATGGTTTCGCGGGGAAACATTTTAATTGGACGGGAAATAAATATCCCAACATCCCGTTTAGAAGCGTTGATACAGCATGAAATTGGAACCCATGTCTTAACTTACTATAACGGACGGGCACAGCCGTTTCAACAATTATATACAGGTTTCGCGGGATATGATGAATTGCAGGAGGGATTGGCGGTACTTGCCGAGTATCTGGTAGGTGGATTAAGTCTGCCCCGATTAAGACTTCTGGCGGCCAGGGTTCAGGCGACAAATATGATGATAAATAGTGCCTCGTTTATTGACACTTTTCGTGAACTGTATCATACTTATGGCTTTGCTCAGCGCACGGCCTATTCCATAACTGCCCGAATCTATCGTAGCGGTGGTCTAACTAAAGATGCTGTCTATCTTCGCGGATTGGAACAAATATTCAGCTATCTTGGAAATGGGGGGGCACTGGAACCACTTTTTGTAGGTAAAATTTCAACCTGGCATATTCCAATTATCAAGGAGTTGGCATCACGCAAAGTTCTTCATCCGGCTCCTTTGCGTCCCCGTTATCTGGATAATAAAGAAGCCACTAAAAAATTGGAATATCTAAAGAAAGGTATATCGGTCTTAAATCTCATATAAACAAGGAGGATACATGAAAATAGGATTTGTAGTAAACGATGTGATGACAGAACAAGCTGGCTATACCACAACCCGTTTGGCCATGTGGGCTATAAACCGTGGCCATGAGGCCTGGACAATAGGATTAGGTGATTTCGCCTATGATCCCGATGAAAGTATTCGGGCACGTGGGCGAACAGTGCCAAAAAGGCAATACAAATCAACCGAAAGCTATCTGTCCCTTTTACAGGGGAAGAAGGCAATTAGCGAACGAATTACAGTTGATGATTTAGACGTACTGATGTTACGCAGTGATCCGGCCAATGAGTCGGGAATGAGATCCTGGGCAGCAACAGCGGGTATCAATTTTGGACGTATTGCCATGCGCCATGGTGTGATTGTATTAAACGATCCGAACGGACTTGCAAAAGCAGTAAATAAAACATATTTCCAGCTTTTTCCGGAAGAAGTCCGGCCTAAAACGCTGATCACGAGAGATGCATCTGATATTAAAAGTTTTGCCCAGGAACAAGGCGGACATATCGTTCTCAAACCATTACAAGGTTCTGGGGGCTCCGGTGTTTTTTTAGTTCGGCCTGAAGATAAAAGTAATTTAAACCAAATCATCGAGTCATTATTGCGTGATGGCTATATCATTGCCCAGGAATATCTGCCCGATGCCCAGGACGGCGATATCCGTCTTTTTATGATGAATGGAATTCCTTTACGATATAAAGGGAAATATGCCGCCTTCCGGCGCGTAAGAAGTGGTGATGATATGCGCAGTAATATTCATGCAGGTGGTAAATTGAGACAGGCTGAGATTACAAAAGAACATCTGCAGTTAGCCGAAATTGTAAGACCAAAATTGGTCCAGGATGGTATGTTTCTGGTAGGTCTCGATATCGTTGGTAATAAATTGATGGAAATAAATGTTTTCAGTCCAGGAGGGCTTGGAAGCGCGCAACGGTTTGAAAAAGTCAATTTCAATCTTGCAGTTATAGAGGCCCTTGAGAGAAAGGTAGAATATATGGGGTATTATCGACGTAATTTTGATAATGACGAAATGGCAACTCTATAAGATTGAGGAACTACGTACAATCTTTGAAAATCTCCCTGAGGGTATCGTGGTTTTAATTGATCATGATATGAATAATGTTGCTGCGAACAATACAATCTCTAATTTTCTCGGATACACCCCTTGAAGAGATTGTTGGAAAAAGTCTGATCAATTATTTAGCGAAAATCTTACTGGTTTAGCTGAGATAATCAAAGAAACAATTTTAAATAAAAAACCTATTAAAAACTTCACATTTGAATTTATCCCAAATAAAGGCGAAAGTGAAAGTTTCCTTATAAATACAACATTAATTTATTGTGGACGTGTCCCTTTTTTACCCTCCATAGTATTATTATAGAATCGCTGGGTTGGGTAAGCAAAATCGATATCGGAACAGGGGGCAAATTCATGCAATATATCCTCCCAAATAGACTGTTCGCTTAGCCTGCGTCCCCTAGGTTCTATCAAATAGCGTATCGTTAACATCACTCCACAGTCTTTTACGGTCGTATACACGGTAGGTGTTAGGGTAGTATAAAAAATCATATATTTTTTACTGGCCTGTTTCAACCTTTTCTCGGCAGCGGCACTAAGATGTTCGGCATGCCTGCTACCTATTTTTTCCAGGATATCTTTTGCCTTTTCCCAATTGCTTTCAAATGTGACAAGAACGGCGATTTCATTCCAAATGTACTGAAACCCTTTGCTGTAATTTGCGATTGTCTCTGTCAATACCATGAGGTTTGGAAGATGCATGATTCGTCCTGTACTTTGATCCGCATCCACCCAATTTCCAATTTCCAGTAACGTAAATTTAAAAATACGCAAATCGATAACATCTCCTATATAATTGCCGATTTGTATGCGATCTCCAACAGAAAAGGGTCGACGCCATATGAGAAACAACCAGCCGGCCAGACTAATGAATATATCCTTAAGTGCAATGGCAATTCCGGCAGAAACAAGACCCAGATAGGTTGCTAATGATTGCATTCCTGCAAACCAAACACGACCCACTAGTATGATACCTGTTATTACTGTAAAATAAGTTAAACCTTTCTGCCATCGGTAACGAATTTGAGCACTCTCAGTTTTATTGCATACGATTCGATAGGATATAAACCTGATTAACCATAGGGTTACAATGAGGAGAATCGAAAAATAAATTTTATCCTGAACTTCAATATTTAATCCGGTAATACGTTGTATCCAATCATCAATCTTATTCATTAGACCTCATATTTTTAGATTTGAAATTTATGTGTCTTTGACCTTATCAAATTTTTTAATTCCGGCGACTTGGGTGGGTTTGGCCTGCATTAGCAGCAAGCTCCCAAGATCTTAGATTATTAAGAAATGTATGGCAGAGCCAAGGTCGCAAAACTCAAAGCAAAGAAAAATCCACACATATCTGTTACGGTTGTTAAAATCGGACTTGAGGCGAGAGCAGGATCCATTTTTATTGTTTTCAGTATCAGGGGGATTGAACTGCCCAAGCGAAACAGCAACGATGGTGTTAATTGCCAATGCGGCGGCGATCACCAATCCCAGATAAAGATTATTTTGCCATAAAAATGCTACCAGGCCTAAAATCCCGCCTAAAATAATACCATTTAAAATTCCAATTCCGATTTCCTTTTTTATTACCCGGAAAATTTCTGTGGGTTTTATTAAGCCTAAGGTCAACTCTCGTATACTGACGGCAACCGATTGATTTCCTGAACAACCGCTCATATCTGATATAATCGGTAAGAAAACAGCCAGGGCGATAACAGCCGACAAAGTTTCCTGATAAAAAGCAATAACACTGGCGGCGATGATATTTAGAACAATATTGATACTCAACCAGGATAGGCGCCGGAATGCCCTCTGCATTAGGGGCATTGAGCGGAACTCTTCTCCCTGGGTAATACCGCTTCTTTTCAATAAGATATTTCTGCGCGCAAAGTTGAGGCTTCCATAACTCTGGCGCGCCTCACCACTCCTATCAAGTCGCTTTTGTTTATTTGTAACAGGAACGCCGATATATCGATGTTCCTCGAAAAATTGAATTAATTCATCCAATGGGGTGTCTACTTTTACATGAAGTGGCTTTTTTATCATTAATGATTGTACCCGGATATTTCTTTTTACCTAATATTAAGATCCCGCATCCTCAACACACCAACCAGACGATTTGATTTTGAGATTATATAAGCATACTGTACTTCATAATCTGAATATTGCTCCTGGTTTTTTTGCAGATCATGGATAATTTCACCACAGGTCGTATTCTCCGTATATGCCAGATATTCCAGGGTCATAATCGCACCTGCCGTATCAGCAGGATATGCCATTATTTGGCGGGTCATGGAAGCATCTTCTTGCGGCATCGCATCTAATATGGCCTCTGCTTCTTCTGAATTTATATCGGATAAAATATCTGCCTGTTCATCTACAGGCATCTGATCGATGATAGCTGCGGCATCTTCTGCACGGAATTTTTTCAATGATATCAGCGGCCTGTTCATCAGGGATTGTGTGCAGAAGAGTCGCTGCATTTTCCGGGTCAAGAAAATAATCAGTTTCTCGCGGGAATCTCATCCAGATGAGCAACTGGCCCGGGCGGTTTCAGCAGGATTGGTTTTCTCAAAAAGTTTAATGATTTTATTACCACTCTTGCTTTCAATATATTCTTTAAGAGTCTTCCAGGTTGGTTGCTGAATATCGTTCGTCATATGCTATATCCTGAATTTATAGTCTGAAATTATTTAGTTGTTATTTATATTTTGATATTTATGCAAGATTCAGTTCTTAAAAATAAGATAAAATTTTTCAATTATTGCATTGCCTCTTTTTTGAGATTTTGCCACAATCGTCATGATAATTTAACCATCCATTCTGGTCATTGATTAGAATGAGATTTGCATATTGAGCAGATACTGCTGCGTTTTTAAAGTTTTATCATTTTAATCGATCAGAATATTTAATTGAAGCTCCGATATCTTATTCGGCCAATAATTCAATCCAAAAACAAGTAATTCGTTCTTATAGGCCATTTTATAGATGTAAAACGAATCGAGTCGGAGCAAAAGTTGAAAGTTGTTAAATATCCGGTATCCAAATGTGGCATAATACCCGTACATCTGGATTGAGTTTTTGAGAAGGCCCTGAACTTGATTTGGATCAAACCGGGCCAAAATATATTCTCCTGAAATAAGGAAGTTAGACAACTCCAAGCGGACATCTGCGCCGTATAAATATCTATTGCCCTCGCAGAACTGAAGGCGTAGTTGTAAAATACTAAGGATTATGATTAGTTGAATCAGAATTTTCTTCATTCTTTTTTCTGCTGTAGAATGATGATTCAGCTTACTCAAGTTCATATTTGAAATATGAAAGTGATTCAGGAGAAACTAATTTTTCTTTGAGCACCTGATTCATTACCAGTTCCGTCATTTCACTGGCAAAGGCAAATTCATAGCGTATATCAAAGACATAGGCTTTCAATCTGATTTTAAATAATGATCTTCCCTCAATATATTTCATTTTTAATGATAACCGCGATAGGCTTTTTTAAATAGGCATACCTGGAAACAGCAGCCGCCAGGAAGCAGATTTTTTTAAGACGGATCACATTTATATCAGCAGGTAGATAAAATTCCGCAACTACCTGACAATTGAATTCTCCGGAGTTTGAATTGGAAACAGATTGATTGACGATTTCACCGTTCGGTATGGATACGACAGAATCATCGGCGGTTACAATTCTTACTGTCCGTAATCCGATCTGAATCACCTCGCCATAATGATTGCCCACAGATATCTTATCACCCATCTGGAATGGGACGATCAAAGAGGATCATAATACCACCGAAAATATTCTTTAGGATATCCTGCGAAGCAAAGCCAATGGCAATACCGGCAGAAGCAGTAACGGCAATCAGAGTCTCAATAGGCGGAGCAATAACAACCGCAATTATAAAGTAGATGACGATGGTCCAACCGCTAATCCGGAGAATGGGAACAAGTCTTTTTACAAGCAATCGAAAAGGCCCCCAGCGCTCACCTAGCATTTCGATGAATCTTGTGACATATCGAATGATGACAAAGACAATAACAAAAATCATCAAACTTACAAAAATCTTGGAGAATGAAATACTCCACTCTTTCGTATTTAAATTTGGAATACTTGGAACTAAAGTAACAGCCAGGGTGTCACTTTTAGATGAAGAGATCGTCGAATCAGCGGACGATAAGGTTTCATCCGAATTCATTGATTGTGCTCTGAGAGGTTCGCTGAAAAGTAAGATAATAAAACACAACATACCTGCGAGTAAATGGGTTTAATGTATTTCATGAAATAATCCTCAATCAAATTATATTTCGTAATTTTAAAGCCCTTACCACAGGCCTGTATAAATAAGGGTGAACAAGAAAAACATCTTCATTTCTGAGTAATAAACCCTTTTTATATAATTTCTCAATATGAATAGTACTCTCAGTAACTGTCTGGTTAAAAATTACAGCATGCTTTTCCTCATCCAAATATTCATGCTGGATAAATGCAGCTAACGATAAAATTTCTTCCGTCGGTAGTTGATGGAGAAACTGGCTTTCGGATTTAATGTCCATGGATATATTGATATCGGACTCCTTAAATTCATTAATCGCACTTAGCCAAAAATAAATGGCCACCCTAATGTTCCCTTCAGCCGAATCAGAAAGACGTTTAAAAAAATAGTCCTCGAGATATTGCTGTTGCTGCAGGGGATTTGTTATTTTTTTATACTGTCGTGAATTTGTAATTTTAGATGTAGGTATATAGTCTATCCCGTATCCGCTAATCTGGTGACGTGACAAAATCAAGTCCTTTAATTCATCTGTAGATAAATCCTCAAGATGAATAATCCGTTTGAAAAACGATGAGATTTTTGTAATCGTTTCAAGATATTCCCAGGCGTACCTGCCACAACTGATCATCCAAAATACCTTACGTCGGGTTTTGGAGATGATTAACAAGAGATCATCCAACGCCTGAAACCCTTCAATCGATCTTAAAAAAAGATTGTGAATATTTTCAACAATACATATTCTATTCTCTGCTTGGCTATTGAGTGAGCGAATCAGATCATCAGTTGTCTGGACATCTGACAATTTCAACGCCGGCAGTAAAATATCCATCAGACCATTTCTGGTGTAAATGGTATGGGTGATATCTATTTCTGCTACAGGAAAACCTTTAAAAATGTTTCTCCTGACATAATTTAAAGTAGATGTTTTTCCAGAGCCTTTTTCACCGACAAGAGCCGTAAGTGGGTGATAATTCTTATTAAGATCCTCATAATCCTGATTGAATGTATCCAAGACTTTTGATCTGCCAACAAAAAATTTATCGTCCTCGAGGGGTTCTGTACGAAAAATCCGCTGATAAATGTATGGCATTTGATTAATTTTTTTCTCAACATCTGCAAGATATTGTGTAAAGGAAATCTCACTCTGAATATCGGAGTCATCGAGTCGAGCCAGACGTCGAACTTTTGAATATCTTTCCATTACCTTTTTTATTGCATCATTTAAAAACCGAAGTAATTTTGGTAAAAATAAAAATATATATTGCCATACTTGTTTCCGGGTTTCAATAAACCTGGCTTTTGTTCTGGCCCGGGTCAGTCTTATTTTAAGTTTCAGGAGTTCTTCATTGTCCCCTAATACCTGAATTTCCTCCTCAAGATCATCTGCTATCAAATCAAATTTTTTGAGACTTTCATCGATCCGGGTTTTTAATGTGTTCATAATATCTTCGATATTTTGTTCAACCCGCTCTAATCCTTCGTCGGTAATATTGATAGCTTCTTGCCAGGACCCCTCGCCATCTTCTTCGCGAATTTTGTTTAAAGCACCTTCAAGACTGTATTCAATGACCTGATCTATTCGGGAAAGTGACCTGGAGG
>CAWCNS010000008.1:0-396378 GCA_963796965.1 Calditrichia bacterium | reverse complement strand
ATACTTGCAGATATGTCTCACAAACAGCCGGATAAAGTCCCGATTGATTTTTCCGGTCACCGCTCGTCGGGTATTTCTGCTATTGCCTATTCGAATCTGCGTAAATATTTAGGATTGTCACCGAGGCCGATTCGAGTTTATGACATGATACAACAATTGGCTATTGTCGATGAAGATATTCTGGAATTATTCCAGGTTGATACTATCGAATTGGGGAGAGGTTTCCTCTTGGAAGATAGCGATTGGAAAGAATGGGTTTTGCCGGATGGTACGCCTTGCCTGATACCCTTCTACATTAAGGTAGAAAAACGTGGCGACGACTGGTTTTTATTGTCAGATGGGGGGTGGGGATTTGGGTGTTCAAAAAAAAGGGTGTTTATATTTTGAACAATGTCATTACCCGCTGGAAACGTTCGAATTTTCTTCCGGAAATTTTGAAGATATAGAGGAATCCTTTGAGAATTGTATGTGGATGTCGGCGGTACATCCTGGCGCTCATCTTTTGCTTAATGAAGATGCCCTTGCAGAATTAGCAAGGAGAGCCAGGGTACTTCGTGAACAGACAGACAGGGCCATCGTTGGTCTTTTTGGGGGAAGTATATTTGAAGTTCCGCAATATTTATTCAAAAATGAAAAATATCTCATGTATATGGCATTATATCCGGACGCTATTCATGAGCTCTCTTGAAAAACTAACGTCTATCTATTTAAATAATCTGGAAAAATGGCTTGGTGCGGTTGGGCCATACATTGATATTATCCTTTTTGGAGGGGAAGATCTTGGCGGGCAGAACGGGCCTTTGTTTTCACCTGAAATGTACCGGGAATTTTATAAGCCTTACCACTCACGCCTTTGGAAACGGGCTAAAGAATTGGCAGATGTTGAAGTCCAGCTTCATAGTTGCGGAGGGATTTGGCCGATTCTTGATGATTTGATAGAAGCAGGAATGGACGCTATGAATCCAGTCCAAATTACGTCGGTGGGAATGAATACTTCGGAACTTAAAAAATCTTTTGGCGGTAAACTTACCCTTTGGGGTGGTGGTTGGAGTGCGGGATATCTTACCGCATGGCAGCCCTGAGCAGGTCGAAGCCCATGTGAATCAACAGTAAAGATTCTTAACCCGGCGGGGGATTTGTTTTTCAGCAGGTCCATAATATTATGGCAAATGTACCCGCTGAAAATATTGTTGCCATGTTTCAGGCTGTAAATAAATTCTCCTGATAGGATATTGTAGCGGAAGACTGAGTTTTTTATGCACATTTTTAAAAAACTTTTATCCACGGATTACGCTGATCTGCACCGATTAAAATATTTATACAAAATATATTTGAGTTTGCTCTAATTGAGGAAAAACCGGAATCGTCATCATGAATCCTGACCTGTCGTTAGGACAGGTTTAGTCCAGAAATTCTTGTTTTTATTGAAATTATAGATGCCGAAATAAATTCGGCATGACGAATACGCGGTTTATAAAATGGATTAAAAGATATTTAGAAATCCGTGTTAATTCGTGTAATGCGTGGACTTCATTTCATAAAAAAAGACGCCCCATCGGGGCGTCTCTACATCTTTTCTTTGATGGCAGCAACGCTGCAGTATGAATTTAACCCTGCTGTTCTTGCAAACGTTTTAACTCTTTCCTACGTCTGTTGACACGGGCTTTTGAATCCAGATAATCATCATTGCCAGACATTTTAAAAGCCTTGTCAAAATACTCTTCAGCCATATCCAACTGTCCAATGAGTTCATAGTATAGGCCAATATTATAAGTGGCTGCGACCTTATCCTCTTGTTCTGCGGAGGGATTCTGTAATACGATTTCCCATATTTCGACGGCATCGTCCCAGAGGTCACGTTTGACATATTCGACAGCAGCCTCCATCTGATCTGACTCGCCCTCTTCAATCTTGCGGCTCTCGGTTACATAATGGGGGGCAATTTGATTAATCGTCGTAGACAGAACCCTGTTCACCAGTTCATCAACAATGGGACGCCAATCGGGAACTGCTTTTATAGCGGCTTTTTCGTTTTTTCCTGTAGATGAATACTTATTACTCTTCCCGTTCGAGGCAGAATTCGTTTTAGAAACAACAATCGTTCCGGTTGTAACATTTACAATTTTAAAATTTATATTTACCGTTACACCTCTGTAAAGCCGGTACCGTTTCTTCTCCTCTTTTTTAACTTTATAAGTTTCCCATTTACCATTATCTTTTATTGAGTAGGTGCCAGATCCCATGATCAGGCCTTCGGCCCCTAGAAGTTTGCCAACTTCTGCCGCTTGACTCTCTTCAATTAGTCCGCTTAATGATAAAGCCTGTTCATCGAGAACTTTTGAGATTTCCGCTCTTTCAATTACCGTATAATATTTATTGGTAACGAGTCTGGAAACAAGGTTATCAGATATATTTCTACCCGGATATGCTTCATAGGGATCGGGTGGTTTTTTGGTCTCGAACATATTTTTCATCAGCATGCCACCCAACTGTTTAAGAGTGGTTGGGGTCTCATTCTCGCTGGCGAAATCCCAACTTCCCATAAAATCAAAATCGAGAACGGCTACTTTTTTAACCTCCCCTACATCAAGTTCAGCCGGCTTTAATACTTTTACCTGTGTTGATGTACCACAATAATCGAGTACTAATATTAAGCCTAGTATAGCAACAATCTGGATATATTTTTTCAATGTAAAAATCCTCCCAAAATAATTAAATCAATAATTATTATCGTCACAAAGATTTTAATCCTTAAATTAAGATGAAAATGTATTGTCTTTTTTGATATTAAATAGATTAATCTTTTCAAAAAAGTTCAATAAATCTTCTGAGAAAAGATCTATAAAACTTTGAGGAATAGAAAGATATTTCTTTTAGTAAGAGATGCATAGATCTTTTACCTATAGTTATATAAATCTTATACCCCAAGATCTATTCTTCTTTTACTCCCGGAAATATAAATCTTTTTCATAAAGATCCATAGATCTTTTCCGTTGAAAATCAATCAACTTGTTTTTTTAAATGGCTTTACAATCTATTTTTTAGATAGTTGTATTTCAAGTACCGAAACGAAATTTTTAAAATACCTTATAAAAGAAGGCCAAATCGAGGAAGATGCAAATATTTTTAGGTTAACTGCTTAAGTGTTATTAACTGCAAAGACGCAATGGTTATGCAAAGTTCGCAAAGAATTTGGTCCACGGATTTTCACGAATTATAAAAATATCTCCTCAAACTCAACGTTTATAACATAAACCACTGAATAGCGCGGATAAATACAACTGTTGCTCCTCTATAGGAGTAACAACAATCCGATAATACCAACCACTATACCTGCAATCAGATTGATTAATTTTACCCAGATAAATGCTCTTTTTGAGACGGCCAATAGATGGAAGCATAGCATGTCCATCCTGGACAATGGAACTGGCAATTAATATGATGAAAGGGATTGCTCCACTGGCAAACAGGGTGACAAATAATAAATGGGGACCAGATTCCGGAATAAGACCCACAAGGAGTGCTAATCCTAATGTACTCACATGATTTGTCGCGATCCATCCGGAGACGTCCCAATACTCCTCGAGACCATGAATAACGACGAGAGCACCGAATGTCCAGACAAGTATGCGCAGAAAATGCCGCTTTAAAACATGATGCCATAAATGCTCTTCAAGAAAATGATCAGGGACAGTAAGGATGATAAAAAAGGCAAGAAAGGCACCGGCTAATAAATGATATCTTTTGCCAGTCCCAGGTCTTTGGGCCAATGATATCAAGTAAAATAGTAATAATAAATAATAACAGCATGGAGATAAGAAGGGCTCTGGGAAAACTTATATTTCTTAATTGTGAGTATGTTCCAGCCGGTGAAAAATAATCGGAGAGATCCTCGGGATGAATTTCTAACTCATGATCTGCCGTCTTGAGGAAAGAGTCACGGCCCTTTGATATCAGGTCTGTCAAATATCCGACCCCAATTCCAATTCCCATAAGAAGAATAGTTAACCAGGCAGCCCAGCCAGGAAACATTGAAAACATGACGAATGCCTCATCCCCTGAAGTTGCAATCATTACTGTTACTAACGCTCCCAGGCTAACCAGGCGATGGGTATAAAGGGAAACTACCATGTAGGCACCAAGACAACCGGGAATGGCACCAAGAAGGGCCGGCTAATAAATAGTTCCTGATACGATTGTCTTTTAACTTATTCTGCCATCGCCCACCACTTAGAACATTGAGATACTCGACAAGAAGCATCATTAAAAATACAAATCCTGTGATCATTAGGGCGTGTTCTACAAGTTCTACTAACATTATAATTTCTTTTTAAGTTAGGATATTTATAGTGATACTGGATTCTCGATACTGGATACTCGATCTCGATCCTCGATTAAAGATTTTAAAATATATCCTGGAAGAATTACTTTCCTATAACTACTTCCAGTATCGAGAATCCAGTATCGAGCATCAGGTATCTGGGCTGTCAAATGATAATCATTTTCTTATTACCGGGCAAATTTCTTTAGCTGATTCATTTTTTTATATTATATTCTATGGTTTTACTGATTTGTGGAAGATTTATTTGATTTAATGAGTTTAAGATTTATTGATACTTATAGCAGTAATTCGATAAATTACAGGATAATAATAAAAAAGGAGAAAAGAATGTCAGATCGACATGCTTTAATCGAAAAAGCAAAAAAACAAGTGGATGAGTTCAATTCCCAACTTGATGATGTTGAAGCAAAGGTCAAAGATTTAACAGGTGAAGCAAAAAAGATATATGAGGAACAATCTGTTGAATTGAGAAAGATGCTCAAAGACGCACAAAAAAACATTGAATCCGCCAAAAACAGCAGTGAAGAGACATGGGATGAGGTTAAGGGGCATGTCGATTTGACCCGCAAGGCATTGAAGAACTCGTTTAATTATTTTCTTTCTCATTACAAGAAGAAGTAGGGGAGATCCATTTATCCTGACCTATTCATAACGCCCTCGTATAACGAGGCCAAAAGGCCCGTTCTACGTGTCCTTTGACCCTGTAATAAGGGGGGCAATCAAATATAAGAAAAAGAATTTAGTAACCACTGATTTCACCCGTAAAACGGGCCCTTTGGCCAGATTTACACGGATTTCTTAACCGCAAGGACGCAAAGATTTCGCAAGGTACGCAAAGAAAATTTAGGGTTTTAGATCGTGCTAAATCTAAATCAAGATTTTTAAGCAAAATTCTATGCAAAAGAACAATCTAAAAACCAATAAAAAACTTTGCGCTCTTTGCGCATCCTCTGCGTCTTTGCGTTTAAAAAAAAATTGAACACTTTAGATAAAACTTTGCTAAAACAGTAAAGTATTTTGTAGCAATAAAAGTTGGGAGCGTTACTGTGAGTATTCGACGAAAATTAATGATCCTATTATTAGGGATTACTCTTATTCCCCTAATCGGTGTTGTAACTCTCAACCGTGTTATACTTAATGTGATTCGGGATCAGGTATCGTCTGATATCAGAATGATGCTTGAAGAAAATGCTGTATATACGCTTCAAGATGTTGTTGAGGATTTCGATGAATTATTGAAATCCAATGTACAGGTATTATTAAATGTTACTGAATTGCAGGCGGTTGAGGTTGAAAAAGCGCTCACACGTCCCGCCCCAAACAAATTTGACAGGCAGCAATCAACTTTAGGATTTGACCGGAATTTAAAAAAAGTAAAACTGTCTGACAGAAACTATTTTTACATTGACGAGGCAAACAATAAATTACCGATTGATGTTAGTTTCCGTCGTCAGAACTATATTATTGTAAAAGGTGCAAAAAATCCCCGCTTAACCTCGGACATGGCACGGATGTCGTCTATGACAAGTCAGTATTACCGCCTCTTTCAGATGCAACCGGATATTATTTACTGGATGCACACCACTATAGGAAACAATCTCCATTTAACTTATCCTGCAGGATCAACGATCCCGGAAGGATATGATCCGAAAGAGCGGAATTGGTATAAGGATGCTATTGATACTGATGAGATCCAGGTATCAGCCCCCTACATTGATGCCTCAACCCGGAATCCCATTATCACGATTTCCAGGTCTGTTCGATATCCAAACGGATCGGTGGCTGGCGTAGTGGGTTTGGATTTTAACCTGTCTGAGTTGTTTCAATGGCTTCGAATTAAACCTGAATGGTCTTCAGGGGCAGAGGCGATGCTCGTATCCCGGAGCAGCGATGATGAATCACATAAATTGAAGATTCTGGCCAGGATGAATTATGGTGATCAGGCACGTCGCTGGGATAAACCTTTGGAACTTGAATCACTGGGTTCTTCAGGAAAGGAAGCATTCGCGGCCTTCGAAGAAGACATGTTGGATGGTAATTCAGGGGTAAGAGTTTTACCCTATAGAGACAAGAAATCACTATGGGCTTATCGCGGATTTACCGGAAAGCAAGTCTATCCTATTCTTATTGTTCCCTATGAAAACCTGACACGTCTGGTAAAAGAAACCGAAGACTTTTTGTGGGAGAAAAATCTTGATTTGATTCGTTATACAGCCCTTTTTGCCATTGTTGTTATAGTGCTTGTTATTGTGATTTCGTACAGAAGAGCACGTGCTTTTACCCAACCAATTGATAAATTGGCTCTTGCCGGGAATAAATTGGCTGATGGAGATTATGATGCCAGAGTGGAAATAAAAACCGGAGATGAATTGGAGCAACTGGGGGGCGTCTTTAACCAGATTGGTCCCAAATTGAGGGAACATGAAAAAATGCAAAGTTCTTTGGAAGTCGCCCGGGCAATCCAGCAAAGATTGCTTCCGAAAGAAGCGCCTCATTCAGAGAACTTTGACCTTGCAGGACTATGTAAGTATAGTGACGAGACTGGTGGTGACTATTATGATTTTGTCAGTTTTGATGAGATAGAGCCAGGGAAAATAAGTATTATCCTGGGTGATGTTACCGGACATGGTATAGGCGCTGCCCTCCTCATGGCTTCTGCCAGAAGCATGCTGCGGAACAATATCCGCCATTACGCTTATGATTTATCCAGAATTATGAGAGAGTTTAATAATGAGTTAGTTCAAGATACTGATACAGATAAATTTATTACTTTGTTTTATGGTTTGCTGGATGACAAAAAAAAGACCATATCCTGGACGTTAGGCGGACATGATCCGGCAATTTGGTATCAAAAGGAGAAGGGTGAAACCCAGGAACTAAAGAGCATTGGCGTGCCACTCGGTTTCGTTCCTGATATGGATTTCGATCAGGAAGGTCCGGTTGATTTGAACACAGGAGATATCATAGTTCTTGGAACTGATGGGATCTGGGAAGCGGAGAATTCCAGTGAAGAAATGTTTGGCAAAGATCGGATGATGGATGTGATCAAGAAGAATATAGATAAAACATCCAAAGAAATATGTCAGTCAGTGGTTGATGCGGTTTTAGAATATACAGCGCCCCAACCACAGGATGATGATATCACAATTTTGGTTGTGAAAGTACTTTAGGATAATTAATCAGTATTGTGATTCTTGTATTGTAATACTAAATAATTATGTCATTCTGAATTTATTTCAGAATCTATATTAAAGAGACCCTGAATTAAATTCAGGGTGACATGTGTCTAATATTTATTCTTTATAAGAAACATAGTTTTAGAGCAGTTTTTATACAATGATGACTAAAAGATATAATCAAATATCAATACTTCAAATCATTTTTCTTTTTTTGATCTACGTTCAGGTTTCTGAATCTGCTAAAACGGATATTATAATTCTGAATAATGGAGACCATCTAACCGGTGAGTTAAAAAAAATGGAATTTGCCCGTCTGGACTTTAAAACAGATGCCATGAAAACGGTTAGTATTGAATGGAATAAAATCGTCTTTTTGCGGGCAAAGGAAGCTTTTCGGATAGAATTAGAAAATGGCTATGACTTTTTGGGCTCACTCGATACGGATTCGGTGACCAACCATCTGATCCTAAATTTTCCACTCAATTTACCGTACTGAATTTGATGAGGTTGTTCGGATAATACCGGTAAAAGATAAAATTCTTGATAGATTAATACTTTCCATTGATCTGGGCTTTAGCTATACAAAAGCAAGTGATGTGGCCCAATTGAGTTCAAATATTAGTAGTTCCTTGCAAAGTTGGCAATGGAGACATGATCTAACCTTCAATTCGATTGTTACAGCTAAAATAGATACAGTACCCTCTGAAAATATTGATTTAAATTATTATTTAGCCCGATTTTTTTTATATCGATGGTTTTTTACAGGCTTTACGGGTTTTGAAAGAAATACGGAGTTGGGTCTGGATCTGCGTGTTTTAGCCGGAGGAGGTGGCGGAAAAGATTTATTCCGTACAAATACAAATCTTTTAGCCGCTGTTGCTGGTCTTCAGCTTACACAGGAGTGGAAAGACCAAGCAGTCTGGTAGTACTACAAATCTTGAAGGGGTTGGGTACGTGCAGCACAAGAGATTTATCTATGATGAACCTGAAGTGGATATTACCACAACTTTCAAACTCTATCCTGGTATCACAACACCGGGTAGGATTCGATTTAACTTTAATTCTAATTTGAAATGGGAAATCTTTTCAGATCTTTTCTGGAAACTAACCCTCTATGATAATTTTGATAATCAACCCTCTGAATCGGGAGCGAGCAAAAATGACTGGGGAATTACGATTAGTTTTGGATGGAAGTATTGAAAATTTGGAATTCTTGATTATTTTCTCTGCGACTTTGTGACTCTGCGTGAGACTCATAATAGTAATTACATAAATCAACAAATCAAAAAAATCTTCGTGTAATCTTCGTGTCGCTCCGTGATACAATATATAAAAACTGTGTTAGAATATTGATTTAACTAGTGGGGTTTATTTTTCAGGAGTGAGCAGACGATAAATTGGGTCGGTTGTTTCACGTTTGATTGTTAATATTTGCCATTGACGGATAAAAGCCGCAAGATCATGCCTCACTTTTGTTGATAACGCTTTGTGCTCATCTGTGGTTTTACCCCATTCAGGCATTGGTGTATTTTCTCTTCCCATTGTCATGGTAGCCAGAAGGTAGCCATTTGTCGCTGCATTAAGAAACTCCTGATTATTCAGCGCCGTTGCTTTAATTCCTTCCCCTAATTTTCCGTGGCAATCAGAGCAGAGTTTTTGAAAGATTTTTTTTCCTGACCCGGGATCACCCAAAGTTGGACCGGGGTGAATATATTCTCCAATAAATGTTTGCCGTTGCCTCATGAAATGGATAAGATCCTGAAGGTCTCCCTCATTTTGAATTGCTGCAAACATAGGTGTGTGGCCACGACCAGTCTTAACAATTCCAATGATGAATTCATCGCTGGCCGCTTTCAAAAATCCTCTTTTCAAGATGGCCGGTCCGATACCACCATTTCCTTCTTCACCATGACATCTGCTACAATGATAATGATAGATATCCTGACCCTTTTTTATCCTGGAATTACTTACTTCCGTGGTTTGTCGCTCAATTACATTTTTCGCCCTTGGCTGCAGATACCTGATTATACTATGAAGTGCTTCAGCATCAAACCGGGTCCAGGATGGCATCGCAGTGTTCGGTCTGCCATTCATTAGGGTTGTAAAGAGAAATTTTTCCGATGCAAATGAACCAAAGGATTTGCTATTAAGAGAAGGTCCAATACCTCCACTTTTATCATTTTGATGACAAGTGCTGCAATTGTCAAGATATATTTGATTCCCTTCTAAAATATTATAAGATGCTGCCCGGACCTCTGCAAATGTTTGTCCGCTTCTCCAAAGATTTCGTATACGTTCAGTTAACTGAAGTAATTCATCATCCTTTAAACCTGAATGTCTTGCTTTCCATGATGGCATGTATTTACTTCCACGTCCTTCCTGAATGATGAAACTGATCATTTCCAGAGAAGCTGCTGCCTGGAAATCCGGATTGGCCAATCCCGGTACGCCAAAAATATTTTTCTCATATTTTCTTCCTAAACCCTCTTGTTCATGGCAGGCGCTACAAATTAATGTATAGGTACTTTCTGCGTCGAGTTTTTTTCTTTCTCCTTTAAATTCACTTAATACGGAAAGGTCATAATAACGAAAAGGAAGTTTTGGCTCAGAAAATCCAAGGACGAGTGTGGTAAGGGATTCTATCTGGCCAGGATCAAACGAAAAATCAGGCATAATTGTCCCCGGGCTGACTTTCTCAGGGTTGGCGAAATGTTCACGATGCCAGTTAAATATGGACTTCTTTCCCTGGATGTTTTTAAAATCGTAACCCTGGCGGATTTTATCTCCTAATTCTGTCAGGTCGGGGCCGAAACGACCACCCACATGACGAAGTTTGTGACAACCCAGGCAACCACTTTTATACAATAAACTACGACCTTTCACTATATCTTTTGGCAGCCTGGTGCTCAGGGAACTGTCATAAAAGGTCAGATGGCATTTACTACAGCTGGATTCGACAGGTCTCCAATCAATAATATAATCAGGATTGCAGGTTTCATTGTATTTGAGTGACCGGCCATTGCCTACATGACAAAGTGTGCATCCAAAGGACGCGAGATCATGAGAACGAAACATATCACCGGGATGGCTGGCAAATGATAATGTGGTTGATTTTTGGTCAATTTTATCTATTCCCAGATGGCAGGTAATACATCGGTCTGTATGATTAAATTCTTCGATTTCTATTTGTCTCAGACCCATCGTCAGGTGACTCTCACCATTAAGCGTATCAATTGTTTGGAAAAAATCATCATAGGATCTTTGATTATTTTTCCATTCTGGTGAGATACTCTCATGGTAAAACATAAGAATTGAAGTCAGCAAGAAAATCGAGCCAGCCACAATGATGATTTTTTTATATAATTTTAAATATTTGTTTTCCACTAATGATACCTGACAAATTTTAAATCTAAGGCTAACTTGATTAACTTACATAAAACCGAGGGTTTAATTCCCCCTTTGAAAGGGGGTTAGTCCCGTAGGACGGGATTAGTCCCCCTTTTCCAAGGGGGAAACAGGTCCTTACTACACCAAGAATTGTACAAATGAACCGATACTGCAACAGCCCCTATGAATGATATTTTAAAACAACATAAATTGCCAATCCGGTCCGCGGAACCAGATTCCAATAATTGTAAAAAAGGTATAGCTGATAAGAATCGTCGTAAACAGAGCCATGACAGCCATCCTTGCAGATTTTGTGTATCTGTAAACCGTCAAAGATAAAAGCCCAAATATTATACTCAGAATTAAACCTGGATTTATAATGATCAATAGCCAATAGGGTATGCCCCTAATCCAACCGAAATTGATCAGGATAGCCTGCATTACCATATTGATAAGCAGAGCTACAATCCCTGAAATTACTGTTAATTTTAAACCTGTGCCATTTGTAAACCAGATCCCCACTTTTCCTTCATCTGTATCAAAATAGGGTATTGCAAAAAGAAAAAATATAACGGTTAAAGGGACCAGAATTCCTCCACCAAAAGCTGAATAGGAAACCAGCTCCTGAACACCCAGGAAATACCAGGGTGCTTTTGCCGGATTTTCGGGCATTGCTGAATTAGCCATTTCTTTTAATGGTGCATCAATTATCAGGGCAAATACGAAAAGTATAGCCAGGGTGATCATGATAATAGCAATTTCTGCCCAAAGTGCAGTCGGCCAACTCAGAAGATTGGGATCATAGGCTTCAGAACTCATGTCCTGTTGATCAGGATCCATTTTAGAATGGATACGTTTATTTGCGTCCTGGGGAAGGTTTAATCCCTTGTTCTTTCGAATTTTCCAGAAATGAAGGCCCATTAACAGGAAAAAGAGTAACGGTAGTAAGACGATATGCAACATATAAAAACGGATTAATGCCGACTGCTCTAAGTCTGCAGCCCCAAGGAAGACCTTTTTTAAAATCAATCCAGGATCGATGTAGGTTGTAATTCCGAAGATATCTGTGAACTCTCGTGTTGATCCCAGAATATTGGAGGCAATCGTTACAGCCCAAAATCCCAGTTGATCCCAAGGTAATAAATAGCCGCTAAAACTGGCAAAAAGAGTGGTAAGTAACAGGCCAACACCCAGGTTCCAGGTTACACGCTGCTGACCGGAATAGGAGGCCATATAAAATGTACGACACATATGAAGCATCGCTATAAATACCAGACCGTGGGCAGCCCAGCGGTGAATGTTTCGAATATACCGCCCTCCCAATACCACATTATTAATGTCGAGAATCGAGAGATAGGCTTGCTCTACTGATGGTTTATAATAGATCATCAAAAGGATACCGCTAAACAAAAGAATAAAAAAGAGTGTAAAATTGATAACGCCTAGGCCCAGAGTAAATCCAGGATTTAAGGTATATGCATGTATTTTTGGGGAATGAAAGTGAAGAAAAAAGTTCTTTGTAATCGCCCTGATTCGTGCTTTACTTCCCGCTGGTTGTGGTGATCTAGTAAACATTACTGAACGCTGTTCCTATTATTAAGTTCTCCGGCAAAGACATTAAAACGCGGATAATATAAGATCAAAGATTGAAGATGAAAGAAATAAGATCTCAGTATAATCATGCTTGAGAATAATACCTGGTTTTAATCTTTAATCTTACATCCTTAATCTTTTTTCGTGCCTCTGGAATAAATTATCAGGCTAATCTAATTAGTGAAATTTGTCATAATTCGTGTAATTCGTGGACAAACGTCTATGCTAACCTATCTCTAAATCCGTGTCGACCGTCTGTCCAAGGTTTACAGTTATCTGGCCCCGATTATCTAGTGAAACTTTATAACGATCTAATGGCCTGGAGGCCGGTCCGGAATAGGGCGTACCTAATTTATCAAAATGTGAACCATGGCAAGGACATTTAAAACCTTTCTCTGATTTATTGATAGTGCAGCCAAGATGTGTGCAAACACCTGAAATAGCTCTTATATATTGTCTGGTTCTATAGATATAAATCTTTTTTTTTGGTATAAAGGTAAAGTCATTCAGCGGAAAATCATCCATTAGACCCAATTTAATTTTATTGTATGAGGCGGTTGGCGGTGGAAGAATTTCTCCAATGGTTGCAGCAGCTGTAATAATACTGGCCCCGGCAACAGTGCCAACTGTAAATTTATTTAGAAAATCGCGGCGTTTCATAACTTTCCCCACCTTTTTCCTGGTATATATTTACTGATATTATACACAAGATATAAAATTCTCAAGATTAATACGTCTTTTTTTTTACATTTCCTCTTAGTATCAGAAGGTAATCAAAATAATGAATGAGCTTAATTGATGGAATCCATAAGAGTATTAAAAAAAATAATTTACAATGCACCCAATCTATTACAAGGTTATAACCTTTATGTGAATAGAAATAAATTTAGATTAATAGACCTTACAATTGAAAAAATATTAAACAACCCGGAGTCATTCGCTGATTTGGGAGGCGTATGGCGTGTCAATGCAGCCTATACCAGGTATACCTTAAAAAACTATAATATTAAGAGGGCATTTCTTGTCGATACAAATTTTTCGCCATCAGTAACTAATCATCTTAGAAAATATCAAAATCTGACCATGATCAAAGATGATTTTAGTGGTGATGAAGTTGTACAGAAAATTGCTAAACTTGATATTGTTTTTTTATTTGACGTTTTATTACATCAGGTTAATCCTGATTGGGATAAAATATTGGAAAAATACGCATCTATTACGAATTGCTTCATTATTTTCAATCAGCAGATATGTACCTCTCAAAAAACCATCAGGCTTACAGATCTTCCTCTGGACGAATACATTAATCTAGTACCAAGGAGAAGTGATGATTTTTATGACTATATTTATAATCATAAAGATGAAATTCATCCGGAATATCAAAAACCCTGGAAAGATGTTCATAATATCTGGCAGTGGGGTATTACCGATGATGACCTCCGGAAGAAGATGGCTGATCTGGGATTTGAAGAGAAGTTCTATAATAATTATGGTCAATTTGTGAATCTGTCAGATTTTGAAGATCATGCCTTTGTTTTTTTGAAGAGGTAATACTTACAACAGCGAGGATTAAAGCCCCCTATGAATAAAAGATATATAATCTACATTTCTTTGGCAACTCTCATTCTAATAATTATTTTTTTTATGCTATTAAACGATGATAAGGAATCTCCTATCGCATATCCGGAATCTAAATCTGTAACCTCAACTATCAGTTCAACCCCAAACGATTATGTTGGCAGGCAAGCCTGTGTACCCTGTCACCAGAAAGAATACAACCTGTGGAAGAATTCAGATCATGATCTTGCCATGCAGATTGCCAGCGATACGACCGTATTAGGAGACTTTGAAAATGCCACTTTTACCTGGTATGGGGTAACCTCACGCTTCTTTATCGAAGATGATATCTATTATGTAAATACAGAAGGCGAGGACGGAAAAAATCATGATTATAAAATAACCTACACATTTGGGGTAAGACCTCTACAACAATATCTTGTTAAATTTCCGGATGGTCGTCTACAGACTTTGCCATTATGTTGGGATACACGTCCAAAAGAGCAGGGGGGACAACGCTGGTATCATATATACCCGGATGAGCGGATTCCTCCGAATGACATTCTTTTTTGGACAAGGATGAATCAGACATGGAATTATATGTGTGCGGAATGTCATTCGACAAACGTGAAAAAGAATTATGACTATCAGACGGATTCCTATCATACAACTTTCTCAGAAATTGATGTTTCCTGTGAAATGTGCCATGGCCCTGGTCGGGCACATGTAAAATGGGCCGAAATTCAGGAAAAGGAAAATAGGATCTCTGCTGAGGGTAATATGGGTTTAAAGGTACGCCTGAAGGATTTAAGTGGCGGAACCTGGGTGTTTAGAGATATGGAAAAAGGGACAGCTGAGAGAACCGTACCTTCAAGTACACGCGCACAGATCGAAACCTGCGCACTCTGTCATTCACGAAGATCTCAATTGACAGATGATTTTGTTCACGGCAAATCAATTTTAAATACACATCGTCTGCCTTTTATAGATGAACGCCTCTACTTCCCGGATGGACAAATACTTGAAGAGGTTTATGTTTATCATTCATTTTTACAAAGTAAGATGTTTGAAAAGGGGGTTGTCTGCAGCGACTGCCATGAGCCTCATAGTGCTAAAGTGTTTAGCGATGATAATTCCCTTTGTTTTCGTTGTCATTTACCCCAAAAATTTGATGTACCGGCCCATCATTTTCATAAACCGGATAGTACCGGAGGTAGTTGCCGTGATTGCCACATGCCGGAAAGAACCTATATGGTTGTCGACCCCCGACGAGATCACAGTATCCGGATACCACGTCCCGATTTATCCGAAAAATTAGGAACACCTAACGCATGTATCCAATGCCATAAGGATAAAAATAATCGTTGGGCAACCGACTATATGGTGAAGTGGTATGGGAAAAAGTTTTTGGAAAGAGAGCATTTCGGAGAAATTGTTCTTGCCGCTCAGACCGGGGAAACCGGTGCTGCCGCGGTATTACTTATCTTGATAAGAGATGAAGAACAGCCAGATATGGTTAAGGCGACTGCTCTGAATTTACTACAAAGATTTCCAGGCCAAATGGCATACGAAACCATCGGGGTAAAATTATATGATAAAGATCCATTAATACGGTTAGCTGCCATAAGTGCGTTGGAAAATTACAATGTAAACGAAAAATTCACGTTAGCGAAAAACCTTTTGCAGGATCCGGTTAAATCAGTTCGAATTCAGGCGGCCTATATATTATCTGATGTCCCTCTCCAATCAATGACTGCTTTTGACCGTGCTTCTTTAAATGAGGCTTTAGAGGAATATATCCAGGTTCAAAAATTTAATTCTGACCGTCCTTCAGCATTAGTTAATCTTGGTGTTGTTTATACACGACAAGGAAAGTTAAAAGAAGCGGAAGAAGTCTATAAACGGGCCATCGCCCTCGAACCGGCTTATGTGTATACCTATATTAATTTGTCGGATCTCTATCGTCAGACAAAACAGGATGTTAAGGGTGAAGTACTTCTTCGTGAAGCGATTAGAAGAAATTCTGGATCGGCGGATCTCTATCATTCTTATGGACTTGTACTTACGCGTTTGAAAAAGAGGGGAGAGGCTTTAGCCGCTATTCAAAAAGCAGCTGAACTTGAGCCGAATAATATAGAAAGAAAATATTATTGGGCCTTAGCCGTATTACAGACCGGAAACCATGATAAAGCAATACAAATTTTAGAAGATGCCTATAAATTAGATCCTAATAACATAGATATCTTGTATGGCTTGGCAACGATATGCCGGGATCGTGGGGATATGAGAAAAGCTTTAAAATATGGTCGGCAATTAGTTGATCTATCACCAGACAATCCCTCCTATTCCCAGCTCTTGCAGGAGATTCGGGGTAAAGCAAATCAGTAATGGGATTGGAGATCTGGGATTCAAGGTACGAGATACGGGATGCTAATGAGCCAAAAATAATGATACGATCCAGATTGTGATTTAACTAATGGATGAATTAATTAGGTCATCCCTACGGGATTTCAGATTCTTTATATTGCCTAATTTCCCTGGATTTCCATCCAGGGCTACTATTGGGTCATGCCTATGGCATTCATGTATTTGATGACATAACTAACTCCGCAGATATTGTCTATTTGTTCCGAATGGCAGTCTTGGGTATAGGAACCAGCGATCATAAAATTTTATCCGCAGAGTAACCCGCTAGACAATTAGGTTAGATTAAACAGGGAAACGCCAATGGATTTAGTGATTAATCCAAATGCCCTAGGCATGGCCCAATAGTAGCCCCGGACGGTAGGGGTTTTGGGAACAATCATCAAAAATTTAGTCCCATAGGGAAGACCCAAACGAAAAATCATATTAGAACAGATGTGTGTATTTAGATCATTTTTTATTGAATTTTTTCCAAATTTTATATCCAATATATCCTATATCACGCTATTCTCATACCAACTTACGGAGCCATCTGAATATTGAGTTATCTGGCATAAAAATTGTAAGTTCCTAAACTGACATGTTCCATCTGAAAATCCAATTTGAGTTAATTGGTGTCCAAATAACAATATAATTTATATTTCTTAATACAATATCAGGATAATATCATGGCAAATTCATATACACAAATTTATATTCAATACGTATTTACAGTTAATGGAAGAGAAAACTTTTTACCATCAAAGCATAATGCGGAATTGCAAAAATATATTAGAGGTATTGTAGAAAAGAGAAAGTCAATCTTAGTGGCAATAAATAACACACCGGACCATATTCATATTTTAATTAGTTTAAATCCAAACTACTCAATCTCTAAATTGATCCAGGAAATAAAATCAATATCTTCAAAATTCATTAATGATAATAAATGGATAAAGGGAAAATTTCATTGGCAAAGAGGATATGGCGCTTTTTCCTATTCAAAATCACATATGGAAAAGGTTAAGAAATATATTGAAAGACAACAGCAGCATCATCAGAACAGAACCTTCCAGGAGGAATTTACAGATTTTCTAGAAAAATTCAGGATCAAATATGATGATAAGTATTTGTTTGAATTTTATGATTAAAATTCTCAAAACATGTGGACCGTTATATATTATAACATGCGTGCTGAAAAAAATCTCCATCCTCCTAGAGGATGCATTATAGGTGAATTGGTTAAGTATTCATGAATTCGACTTTTCCACTATCGAGGTGATATTAGGCGGGAAGGATTTTAAGTTCACCCTTTGTTACCGCCTCAGAAAGGATAGAAGATCTTTTCGCTAAATCGTGAGCAGAAAGTTCTGCATTTTTTTTGATAATGCTGTTTATATCCTTATCCTTCATGAATTTCTATAGCAGGTAAAATATGGTCCATGAGGAGATTTAAGTGGTAGCCGGCATCACCACCGGCAATTGCTGCTGTTACTGCCCCACAGTCATCATGACCTAAAACAATGATGATACCCACATTTAATTGAGCAACAGCAAATTCAATACTCGCTATTGAAGCCGAATCCGCAATATTTCCGGCAACGCGAACGGTAAAGAGTTCTCCTAAACCAGTATCAAAAATAAGTTCCGGGACCACACGGCTATCGGAACACCCAAGAATAATTGCCCGGGGGGATTGTCCGCTGATTAATAGTTCTCTCTGTTTTGAATCCTGTCCTTTATTTTCCAGATTATCAGAAACAAAACGTGCATTACCATCTTTGCGTTTTTGTATGATATCATCGAATTCCATCATCAATCTTAACGGATTATTCTTTTTCCTCAAAAATCCATCCGCCACCCAGAACCTTATAAAGTTTTACATAGGCATTCAGATAACGTTGTTCAATTTCAGAGAGTTCCAGGCTGACATTGAACAAGGTCCGTTGCATCTCAAGAACTTCCAGATCACTTGTTACACCTTTATCGTAGCGTTCTGTTGAGAGCCTTTCTGCATTCTTTGCCGCATTATATTTCCGGTCTACGGATTCTAATTGGTCTCTGAACGTTTCTACCTCAATCAGGGCGTCTTCCACTTCTCTGAAGGCATTGATAACTGTATATTCATACGTGTATAAAGCTTGTTTGGTCTTCTCTTCTTCAATTTCAATCCGAAGGGTATTTTTGTTAAAATTAAAGAGCGGGCCAAATAAACCGCCTGTAATGGACCAGGACGGATTGCCGATGCTCATTGTGGACAAGTCATCGCTGGCTACACCCAGAATACCGGTTAGGTTGATAGATGGATAAAGCATTGCTGTTGCAACACCGATTCTTGCATTCTGGGCTTTAAGTAAGAATTCTGATTCTGCAATATCCGGTCTGCGTAAAAGTAAGGATGAGGGTAATCCAACCGGGATATCCGGCGGGATGGTATGCGTTCTCAGTTTGGCCCCTTCTTTAATATCGTAAGGAAGCCTTCCGAGTAGGATACTTAATGCATTTTTTGTCTGGACAATAGCTCGTTGATAAGAAGGTATAGCTGTTAGAGTAATTTCTTTCTGAATTTGAGCTGATTGAGATCAATCTCCGGGATAATCCCCTTATCGTATCGCTTTTGAATAATATCGAGACCCTTTTCGCGTGATTCCAGAGTTTGTTTGGATATTTCCAACCTCTGGTAAAAGTCAAGAAGTAAAAAATATGTACTGACGACTTCAGAGATAAGGCCAATCTGGACAGTGGCAAACGAAAAATGTGAGGCGACTAATTGAGCCCGGGCCGATTCATTTGCCCGTCGAAATTTACCCCAAAAATCTATCTCCCAGTTTAATACCGGGGCAATATAAAATTGATTTACAGTACTCTCTAACTGCATGCTTCCGGCCATATTTCCCGCGGGAAGCACCTGCTTCGATATCTAATCTGGGATAAATATCGGCTTTGACATAGCCAAGTGATGCCCGTGCTTGTTCCATTCTGCTGGCAGCAATGAGTATGTTCTTATTATCTTGGAGAGCCACATGAACCAGTGTATCCAACAGGGGATCATTAAATAATTTCCACCATTGCAGATTGATAAGGGAGTCGGCATAGGAAGAGTCCACCTGAAGTACTTTTGAATACTCATAGTCTACTGGTGCTTCAACTTCTGGTTTTTGAAAATCCGGTCCGACAGCACAACTGGTGATTAATAATAAAATTAAGAATATTGTTAAATTTCTTATATTTTTTGTCATTACCATTTTTAAAAGAGGACCTAATTTGGGAATAATATTAATTATTGTTTATATATTTTTATTAATTCTTTCTGTAATTGTACAAGGAGATTACTGTCTAATTAATTTCTGATTGTAAATCTCTTTTTTCTTCATATTTGGCAATCTTACCAATTAAAATAAACAACATCGGATAAAGAAAAACACCCAGGACAGTTGCTAAGGTCATACCACCTAATAGGGCCATTCCCATGACCTGTCTGGCCTCGGCTCCAGAACCCGAGGCGATTACCAATGGAAATACACCCAGGATAAATGAAAAGGCTGTCATTAAAATCGGTCTGAATCTTGACTTTGCTGCCCCAATAGCTGCATCGAAAAGGGTAAGCCCTTTTTTAAATTCTTCGTTGGCAAACTCTACAATCAATATGGCATTTTTGGCAGCCATTCCGATAAGCATTACAAATGATACCTGGGCAAAAATGTTGTTTTCAAATGTAGGACTAAACAACCGGGCTGCCCATAAGGCAAATAAAGCACCAAAAATCGCGAATGGTGTGCCTAATAAAATACTAAATGGAAGAGACCAACTTTCATATTGTGCTGATAGAATAAGAAATACAAATAATAGCGAGAAGGTCAATATAATACCAAGTGAACCCGATGCTTTTTTCTCCTGAAAGGACATGGCGTTCCAGGCATAGGACAGGCCTGGTGGCAGTACTTGATCAGCAACCTCTTCCAGGGCCGTCATTGCGTCTGCCGAAGTATAACCATCTGCCGGAGCACCGATAACTTCGATAGATCTAAATAAATTAAATCTGTTGGTATATTCTGGTCCTGAAATTGGTGTTATGCTGGCCATTGTTGCCAAGGGAACCATATTGCCATCTTTGTCTTTTATAAAAAAATTATTTATTTGTTTTTCGTCTACACGATATTGTGGTTCAGCCTGAATATATGTTTTATAAAGCCGGCCAAAACGCGTAAAATCGTTAACATAGGCCCCACCCATAAAGGCACCAACGGTGGTATAGAGATCATTCAAAGACACACCAAATTTAAGCGCTCGTTCTTTATCAATATTCATGAATCGTTGAGGGACCGAAGCCTGAAAGGTTGTGAATGCCGCACCAATTTCTGGCCTGGCATTAGCCGCCCGGATAAAATTTTGGGTATTTTCTGCCAAATAAGTCGGTGTGTTTCCTGCCCGATCCTGAATCATAATACTAAATCCTGAACCATTACCCAGACCTGGAATCGCTGGCGGGCCGAAAGCGAAAACCCGGGCTCCCTTAATTTTAGTTGCCAGATCATAATTAAGTTTTTGAACCACTTCTTTGGCCGTACTACTTCTTTCTCCCCAATCAACCAGGGTCACAAAGAAAAAGCCATTGTTGGAGGAATAAGCGCCAGTAAACATACTAAATCCTGTGGCATTTGTCAGATATTTAACCTCAGGATGGCTCAAGATGATCGATTCGACCTCTTTGGCAATTACGTCAGATCTTTGTAATGAAGCGGCATCGGGCAATTGAACATTAACATAAAAATAGGACATATCTTCTTCAGGGATAAATCCGCCTGGTACTAACTTACCAAAAATAACAGCACCGATAGTCATCAGTATTAAAAAAATCACCCCTCTTTTTAATTTACGGGAAACAATATTTGTAAAACTCATATATGAATCGGTTGCCTTTTCCATTCCCTGGTCAAATTTCCCAAAAACCTTTACCTAAGAGTACCTTTATAAGGCTTTGGTTTTTTTAGTAAAATCGAACATAAGGCAGGACTTAGTGTGAGGGCATTTACGGAAGAAACAATCACTGAGACTACAATTGTGATAGCAAATTGCTGGTAGAGTAAACCGGTAATACCAGCCATACCGGCCACGGGGATAAACACAGCGATAAGGACTAATGTGGTGGCAATAACCGGTGCGGTTACTTTGCTCATCGCATCATTAGTGGCATCTTTTGTACTCATCCCCTTGGCAATATTTACCTGCACGGCCTCTACGACAACAATAGCATCATCAACAACAATTCCAATCGCTAAAACCAATCCCAACAACGAGAGCACATTAATGGTGAAACCAAGAATTGGAAAAAACATAAATGCGCCAATTAATGACACGGGAATGGCTAAAGTCGGAATAAATGTAGCCCGCCAATCCTGTATAAAAATAAATACAACCAGGATGACTAAAATCAGGGCAATAAATAAGGTGACGATGATGTCTTTAATACCGGCCGTGATGGGAGCTGTCGAATCCAGGCCGACATCATATTTAACACTCTCAGGGAAGTTGTTTTTCAGGACTTCCATTTCCTGAATTACATTTTCTGCGAGTTCAACGGCATTGGAACCGGGTGCCTGATAGAGGGCAATGATTGCACATGTTTCCTTATTAAAGCGGGTAAAGGCATTATAAGTTTCAACACCTAAATTAATCGAGGCGATATGTTTCAATTTGACCTGGGAACCATCTTCTAATGTTCTGACTACGATTTCACCAAAAGCTTCCGGAGAACTAAACCGTTCAGGAAGACGCACTGTATAGGTGAACTCGGTACCAGGTGGGGAAGGTTCAGCACCAAATTTACCCCCGGGAACAAGATATTTTGTTGGTTAATCGCATTTAATATCTCGGGAACGGTAATACCCATTTGGGAAAGTCGGTCCGGTTTTATCCAGATGCGCATAGAATAATCGGCAGCACCCAAAACGCTCACCCTGCCGATACCTTTTATACGGGCCAGCTGATCTTTGATGTTTATCAGAGCATAATTACCAAGAAAATCCTGATCATATCGTCCATCGGAGGTGAGGGTAAGTACCAATAAAAAATTCGCCATGGACTTTTCAGTTGTAACACCATACTTTTTAACTTCTTCAGGTAACTTAGCTGTCGCTGCTGAAACACGATTTTGAGCCAAAACCGTGTTCATATCCGGATCGGTTCCAACATTGAAAGAAATATCAATGACCATCGTTCCATCATTGGCATTAGTAGATTTCATATAGATCATATTATCAACGCCATTGATCTGCTGCTCTAATGGCGTGGCAACGGATTCTTCTACATTAATGGCATTGGCACCTGTATAGGTCGCCCTCACCTGGACGATCGGAGGTGTCAAGTTCGGATATTGTTCAATAGGCAGGCCGATCATCGATACGGCACCCACAATAACAATGATAATAGCAATGACCATGGCTACGATTGGTCGATTTACAAAAAAGTTACCCATATAATTTTACTAGTAATAATAATGAATTGTCTTTTATAAACCCTATCTAACGTAGGTACAATCATCGTAACCTGCATACCGGCTTAGATAGTTGGTTTTATCTTCGATATTGGATTTACCTTTCCACCTTCTCTCACTTTTTGTAAGCCCTCATAGATAACTTTTTCTCCCGGGGCCAGCCCTTCTGTAATTACCCAAAAATCACTGATTTTTGGTCCCACTTTGACTTCTCTCATTTCAACCGCGTTTTTTCGTTTACAATCATGACACTGTATCTTGCCTGTAATTCTGTGATACATCTCTGCGGGATCATGATGCCATCAGGAATTACAGCCATGCGGGCTTTCACCTTGGCAAATTGTCCGGGACGCAATAGTTCGTCCGGATTGGGAAAAGAGGCTTGAACCAACATGGCTCCGGTTGTGGGATCCACCTCTCGATCTACGAAATCTAATTCTCCCAGGATGCTCATAGACAGATCCATCCACCAAAATTAGTTTAAACCGGTCTTTCTCTATACCCTTTCTTACTGAATCCGTGACTCAGATTGCACAAATCGGGCAATTTTCAGTATTGTCTTTCGGTAATAAAAAATTGGACGAGCATCGTATCAATCCTGGAGACCACATTGAGTATAACCGGATTTGGCTCACGGCCAACAAAATCACCTACTTTTGCTTTTGTTCTGCCAATAATTCCGGAAATAGGGGAATAAATTTGCGTATAACTCAGTTGATTCTTGCCGCCCGCAGATTAGCCTTAGCAGCTTCAACTGAAGCAACAGAGGCTTCGTATTGGGCAACTGCGCCATCTAGATCACTCTGACTGACAGCATTCTGTTCTGCCAATGGTTTTATCCGGTTTAAATCACTTTGCGCTTTTGCCAGCATCGTTTGGGCTTCAGCAAGCCGGCTCATCTTTGCCGCAACATCGGCTTCAAAAGGCTGGCTTTCAACCGTATATAATTTAGTACCTTTTAGGACATTCGATCCTTCCTGGAAATAGATACCTTCTAAAAAACCTTCGACCCGGGCACGAATGGCAATATCTTTATAGCCATATATCTGTCCAACAAACTCATGATAAATCGGAATGTCGTATCCCTTGACCTGATAAACAGGGATGGCCGGAGCAGACATCTGTGATGTCTCTCCACCGCCACAGGAAATCAGGCTAAGTAGAATTACACCTGAAATAATCAATAAACATAGTTTCATAGTATCGCTCTTTGATGATAAAATGGTGTTGTTTTTTATTATAAAGTATATTTTTGATGATGAGACAATTATTTTAAGACAAATTAAAAACATTGGCAAGTATTTATTCCGGAATTATATCTTTCAATAAATATTAACTAAATCTCTCTAATAAAATATGTAAAAGATGCATATTTCAGAAGTCTTTTCATCTAAAAATTATATATATTAGTACATCTTTCTAAAATCATCTGAATATTTAAAATTATGTTGAATTAAAATGGGGAATTAAAATGCGGATAACAACATTACTTTTCTTTGCTTTCATTTTAATCTTGTTTTCTTTTGCCTGCATGAAAGATTCATCATCAAATCTTAAAGAGACCGAACTGACTTCCATGCAGGCATTAGGAAAATTTTGTTTTTTGATGAAAGCCTTTCAACACCACCCGGTCAATCCTGTGCCAGTTGTCATGACCCGGATTTTGCTTTTGCTGATCCCAATCCGCATTTACCTGTATCACAAGGTGCTCATAAAACCAGGTTTGGTAACCGCAATGATCTCACTGCCATGTATACAATGTATATACCAGAATTATATTTTGATGAGACTGAGCAAATGTATCTGGGAGGTCTTTTTTGGGACGGACGGGCCAACTCGTTGGAGGAGCAGGCAGTGGGACCTCCATTAAATCCACTTGAGATGGCAAACCGGGACAACAAAGCAATTGTCGCTTCAATTAGAAAAGCCCCATATGCGGAATTATTTCGAAAAGAATTTGGAAGCAATGCACTCGATGATCCGGAGAAGGCTTTTGAATATTTTGCATCCGCCATTGCCGAATACGAACGATCATCTGAATTAAATCCATTTACCTCAAAATTTGATTATTTTCTAAAAGGAAAGGTAGAACTCAGCGCGCAGGAAATGCGAGGAATGATAACCTTTAACAGCCCTACTAAAGGGAATTGTGCCGCCTGCCATCCAAGCAATGCAGGAGAGGATGGTACACCTCCACTGTTTACAGATTTTAGTTATGACAATTTGGGCGTTCCTAAGAATCCGGCCAATCCGTTTTACTATCTCGATAAAACACACAATCCTGATGGTCCGGATTATGTTGATCTGGGATTAGGAGCGATAGTAGGGAAGGTTACGGAGAACGGTAAGTTCAGAGTTCCGACCATGCGTAATGTGTCACTGACAGCTCCTTATATGCATAATGGCGTATTTCAAACGTTGCGGGAAGCGGTATCATTCTATAATACACGCGATATCGGGCCCTGGCCGGCTCCTGAAGTGAGTGAAAATGTTAATAAAGATGAATTAGGAAATCTTGGTTTGAGTGAACAGGAAGTGGATGATATTGTGGTTTTTTTAAATACATTGAATGATGGTTACTGTAGACGAATAATTGGTTTATTGAAAATACGTCCATTTAATTTCAAATGTCCAAATCCAAATGCCAAATGAATTTCCAAAATCCAAGTCTCAAATTGTCAATACTATTTGATATTGAGTATTTTGAATTGATTTGGCATTTGGGCCTGGACATTGGAGATTTCTTTGAAAAATCTACAACCCTAGCCCTCCATCCTATTCGCTCAGGACAGGCTTTTTTAAGGGAGACAGTCTATGTGTCCTCCTATTTAATATCGCGTATCGATCATCCCGCATCCCGTAACACGCATCCCGTTTCCTCAAATCCGGCATCTCATATCACTTTCTAGCCGTCAACCGATATATATACCCCGTATGATTTTTATTGTGTTTGGGATTGAGAGTATGAACCAACCAATCGATATTACTGGGATTTATCTTTTTCTCAAAAACCAGATTGATCTCCAGGAAGACTTCCATCTTTTTTATACGGCTCTCAAGATTGTCATTTCCATAAAAATAATAATATTTTGGTGTCCCATGTTGAGCAGAATTAATCTGTTTTTTTATCTCCTCATCTTTTGAACCTTTGAAAAAGCGGTAGACTCTCACCTGGTTCTCCATGTAAAAACGTGGAAACCAGGGCATACTATCCTCCGGATACTCCAGAACCACAGCATTGAGATCAGTTTTATTGGATAGATAGGTCAAGGGTTCGACCATCGTTCTTTTCGTGTAGGTGAGAGATAATGTAATTAATAAAATACTATTGACAATCCAGAACCAGATCCAAGTCCCTTTTAATAGTTTTTTATGTTTTAGCCAAAACTTCGAATTTTCTATATATTGATTCCAACCTAAAAAACCAAGAATTACAAGAAATGGAAGAATGGGAAGGATAAAACGTTCCTGCTTATTGGGATAATAACTATGAAATACAAAAAAGATGAATACTGGCCAGAAGAAAGAGCATATTTTTTCCAGGTTTTCAATGCCCCAAATATGAGGTAAAAACTTATAGGTGGAATTAAAACACCGCTGATGAGAAGGATATACCGATACCAGGGACCTACCACGTACGCATACCGATAATCAACATTATAGCCGGTATATTGAATAAAGGCGGCAAAAGGGTAACCCCAGGCAATTGTATCTACCACTCCTTGTAATATAAACAATCCCAATATCACACCTGTTGAATAGTAAAGAAATGGCTGCCATCTTTTTTGTGTTATCAAAACCAATCCGATACCACCGGTTATTAATAATGTTTGATAACGAATGGCAAAGGTAAGTCCAAAAAGGAATCCGGCTAAAATCCATAATTTTAATTGATTTCTCTCATCACTTTTAAGACCCAGATAAAAACCTATCATCATGGGAGGGATACAAACGACCTCAACCAGATTTCGAACACTCATAAACGGGAGGAGCCAATAGAGAGCCAGAAATATGCCAACATGCTTAGCAGTTTTCTGATTACCCAATTTTATCGTTATCTGATAGCCATAGTATACAATCAACAGGGAATAGGCGGCATGCAAGAAGCGCACAATAAACATTTTAACCTGAGGATCAGTGATGCTGACTGAGCTTCAGGAAATAAAACAGAATATAATGTAGACCTGGGTAGACTAAACTAAAGCCACTTGGATGATCCATGTCAAACCAGTCATTATAGCCATCAAGCCAACGTTGGGCAATACGGATGATCACAAAGTGATCGTCCGACATGGCATAGCCCTTGGAAAAGATTACGGCCAGCAATCTAAAAATGATCGCAGCGACCATGATCAGGGGGAGGGGATTGGTCTCCCATTGTTTTCGGATTTTTTCAATCATTTTGATTTACACTAGGTTTAGAATTTTTCACGCAGCGACGCAAGACGCAAAGAATCTAATGGAAATTACATAAATAACAAAAATAAATATATCTCTTGAATTCAGTGATCTATGGAATCATGCTTCCTGCATTTTGTATTATTCTATATATTTATTAAATCTTTGCGTCTTCGCGTCTCTGCGTGAGAAATATAGTATTCGACTTAAGTCACTACTGCTCCTGCAAGATCTCACCCTTAATACCCACCATAATCATTTTAATGGGTATGTTCCGTAGTCGAAGTATTAACGGCTTCCTGAGCTAGCATCATCAAGCCACGGCAGCAGGGAACCTGCATGATCATTACTGTCAGAGATTTGATCTTCGCCTGATCTATCAGCACTTTTAATTTATCCAAATAAATCTGTTGCTGTTCGTCAAGTTTAGGGCAAGCGATTGCAAGGGTTTTTCCGGGGAGAAATTTCTGGTGGAAATTTCCCAGGGTAAAAGCCACACAATCGGCAGGCTAGCACCAGATCTGATCCGACAAATTGTGGTGCCATTGGTGAGACAAGATGCATCTGTATCGGCCAGTGGCTAAGGGCTGAAGGAACGTCCGGAGAATTATCAGGTGCCTGAATCTGATCAATTAAAACGGTATTTTGTGAACCTGGACAGCTCGATCCCTGAGTACAGGCAGCAACTTCGGTTTTCCAGTCTGGAACAACAATGTCATTATCTTTTAAATATGACAGGGCTTGTTCTAAAAAATTTACCTGACCATGATCCTGCAGATGCTGGAGATGAGCTTTGATGGTGTTTTGACCCTGGCGGGCTACGTTTTCCATCACGCGTATTTCGTCGTAGGGCTCAGCCTCACGTTCGATGACCTGTATGGCGCCGGTTGGGCAATGTCCGATACAGGCCCCCAAACCATCACAAAACAGATCGCTGATAAGACGGGCTTTACCATCTATAATTTGAATGGCGCCTTCTGGGCATTCTGGTAAGCATTGCCCACAGCCATCACATTTTTCTTCGATGATCTCTATAATTTTGCGCTGCATTAATTCCCCCATTTATAGCTAAAAAAAAGATAGCGTAATTAGTAATTCGGAACTCTTTATGTCTAATCTTTTTTGACTTGACTACGTGTTTACACATATTTATAAATTGTGATATCCTGACCATGGGTTTGCTGTCATCCTGCAAGGATCTTCTTCCATATAGGGCCCTAATAAATGGAGGAAGATCCTTGCAGCATGACACGACCCTTGGGCTCACTGAACATAAAAACCAACTTTAATATTTTCAAGGTTTGTTAAAAAGTGTAAACACACGGTCGAGGCAACATATCTAATCACAGAGTATAAGTATTAATATTCCAAAACTCCTATTTCCATTTCTGTTAAATTTTACGGATTTTAACCAAATAATGATAGGAATGCAAAGGAAAACATTCGATCAGAAATGTCACGACGATATTTTTATTTGGGATGCGGCTGCTTCCATCCAGAAACCATTCCAAGATTCCGGAATTCGGCGAGACTTGGGCTGGCCGGAAGAGAAGTTTTCGCGATTCACAATTTAAAACAGATGCTACTACTGATGCTTTTGATTCACCTTTGACCAGAAAGGAGACACGTCTGGCATTATTGATTGCGTTTAAAGTTAGAGGGAAATTCTCTTTTGTTGGTTTGTGGATGTGAAGCTATAGTACAGATATCTCTGAATGGATGGTTGTCCTTAAATTCATATTCGGGAAAAGAGAAGCCGTATGGCCATCATCCCCAACCCAAGTATGATCCAATCGAATTCCGGGGAGAATTGTTCTTCGAGCGGCTAGAGGAAGATTTGATTTCTTCAGCGTAACGCCTTACTTCTTCTCTGGTCCGATTTCACCATGGATACGATGAATGTTGCCTCCTGGATATTTATTTTGGTTAATAAATCCTCATCATGTTTCCATAATTACTCTCCGGATGATCCGGGTGGCACACAACGTTCATCACCCCAATAATAATGAAGGCGCTTCCAGTTTATTTTCTTAATGGATGGACCTGCTCAGATATTTGAACAATTCTTGGGGTGTGGAACCGCCGGGGAATGCAATGTGTAAATTTTCTTTGAACCTGCCTCTTGAGATTCTCGAAGCACCAAGAGCCTCATAATAGGTCCTGAGTTGGGAATAAGTGAGTGTTTGATTTACGCCCTGACCACATTTTGCGCGTAGGTTTTTATCACTCGCAAATATACGTGTATTTTCTGGAATGGAAAAAGCAATAAGATCAATATTTTTTTTAATTGTAATCTAACAATGTTTGCTATCTATCTTATCAGTTCTAGTTTCCATTTTCTCTTATCCTTTTTCTTATGTGTTTGTCTTGTATATATTGCGTCACTGCGCGAAATAATTTTATTAATTCACAATAATTATCCGCGCCGGTGAGATTCTTGCAGGGATAACGCCAGTCTTCGTTTGGATCATCAAACAGTTCGCGGGCTTCGGGAGGACCCCATGTACCCGCCGGGTAGCCATAGATCGGTATATTGGGATTATTCTGCCAAGCCTGAAGAATTGGATTGATGAATTCCCAACTGGCTTCTACTTCGTCGGCCCGGGCATAGAGACTACTGTCACCGAGTATCGCGTCTAACAATAAACGTTCATATGCTTCAGGCAGATATATATCTGAAAGATCTGAGTAATGAAAATCCAAATCAACGGATTTAATATTATAATTGGCACCTGGCAGTTTCATGCCAAATTTTATTAGGATACCTTCATCAGGCTGAATACGCAAAATCAGCTGGTTGTCCTTAACCTTACTATTTGTGTCTTCATTGAACAATTGGTGTGGGATTTTCTTAAAATGTATCACGACTTCTGTCACCCTTGTTGGAAGGTGTTTGCCTGTCCGGATATAAAAAGGAACGCCTCCCCAGCGCCAGTTATCAATAAAAAACTTCATAGCCACAAATGTTTCAGTTTTTGAGTCCGCGTCAACGCCACTTTCCTCACGGTAGGCCTTAATCTCCTCTTTTCCAATTTTCGAAGATAGATATTGTCCCCGTATGACATTCTTCTGAATTTCACTCTTGCTAAGTCTGTCTTAATGTTTTGAACACTTTAATCTTTTCGTTGTGCAAGGAAGGTGAATCGAACCTTATGGGAGGTTCCATGGCTATCACTGTTGCAATCTGTAGCAGGTGATTTTGAACCATATCACGCAGAGCTCCTGCCTTATCGTAATAACCACCACGATCTTCCACGCCAATTTTTTCAGAAGCTGTTATCTCGATATGGTGGATATAATTACGGTTCCATAATGATTCAAATATTATATTAGAAAATCGGAAGGCGCATACATTCTGAACAGTTTCTTTGCCCAGATAATGATCGATACGAAGAATCTGGTCTTCCTGAAATATTTTCTGTATCCCTGAGTTTAATTTTTGAGCAGAATCCAGGTCGTGTCCAAAGGGTTTTTCAAAAACAATTCTTTTCCAGCCACTACCATTATTCTGCAAGTGAAGATTTTGCTTTTTAAGATTTTGGGCGATTTGAATAAATGTAACCGGAGGCATGGCTAAATAAAACAGTATATTATTTTTCGTTTGATATACTTTATCTAACTCATTCAACCTGGAACTGAGATTCGCAAAGTCCTCTTGTTTGGAAACATCCAAATTCTGATAATGCACAAATTTTAGAAAGGAGTCAATGTCCTTCTTTTTATCACTCTGAGTTTTTGTGAAATTTATAATTCCCTCTTTCATGCTCCGGCGAAAAGCTACATCAGTAAATTCTTTGCGACCGAGGGCGAGAATGACAAACTTTTGGGGCATCAGTTTATGACGGGAAAGATTAAACAGGGCTGGTACCAGCTTTCGTTTTGTTAAATCTCCGGATCCGCCAAAAATAACGATGATACAATTGTCGGGTTGCTGCATTTTCTTTTCCTGGTTAGATGGTGAATTGAAAATAGTCTTTCCATAAATGTACTTTTTTAAATTTGAAAAATCACATTAATCCTCTGAATGTCAATGAGTCATGACTCTATATACTGAATGTTCCTTTTTTTTGAATAGTAACAGCAATCTAAGAGATAAAATTTCCAATTAATTTGTATCACATTGATGGGATTGAGATGATAGGATTTATTTGTCAGAAAGATTTAAATGATAGATATTAAACCATTGAGTTTCAAATGTCCAGGCCTAAATGTCAAATCAAGTTCGAATGACTCAATTACAAACACTATTTCCCTGATTTAAGCATTAAAATTGGATATTCATTTGCCATTGGACATTGATTAATGCATAAACCTTAATTGCCTCAACATATGTTGTGCGTTCTTATTGGTTGGATTAAGTTCGAGTGATTTGCGATAGTTATCAAGTGCACCTTCCTGGTCACCTTTGATAAAGTAGGCCTCCCCAAGGCTATCATAGGCATTTGCTGACCGGGGATATAAACTAAGATTGAATTTAAATATTTCTATGGCATCATCGATGCGGTTCATTTCATTCATAAATTGGTAACCAAGATCATTTACTTCTGATTCATTAAAATTAATTTTAGCAGGATCAGCTTGGTTCTCTTTTGTCTTACGGATCGCATAGATAGCGCCATTTTGCATGCTTGCCTGCATGAATTCATCAAATGACAATAACATGGAGCCCCCTAATGATTACATGTGCATCAATTCTGCCTGGTTCCTGATTGATAGATAAATTCATCCCTAAAATATTTAAGAATATATGCTGGATTCTTTTGTTTTAGTTTGCTATTAATTCATTAATAAAAGAAGCGTCGATCCAATAGATATCTGAATTGCCGTTTTGAGATTGACATTGTTTGTCTAATAATTCACTATACGAAATTTCTTCTAAAGAAGATGCATTTCCCAGAGAACTTTTTGAGGACATAAAGAAAAAATACTTCCCATCAGGAGATATATAAGGTGAATATTCGCGTCCGCTCTTTGTGTTTATCCGATCACCCATATTAATCGGTTTATGCCAGGTATCATCCTTATCCCGGAAAACAATATAATAATCAGTCCCTCCACGTGTGTCTTTCATCCCTAGTGAAGGAATGATCAAGAATTTTTCCTCGGGATCCACAAAAGCATTATAGCGGGATGTTCCGCAATTAACCTCTGGACCCAGTTTTTCAGGTTCCTGATAGACACCATCCTTTATGCGGGATCGATAGATAAATGTAGTCCGTTCGCCTCTTTTTTGACGACTGAAATATAAGGTGCCATCCCTCGTGACTGAAGGAAAGTACTCGGCATCTTCTGTGCAAATGGGCTCACCAAGATTGTAGGGCTCTCCCCATGTATCACCCTCACGTTTTACTGCCCAGATGTCCTCATTCGGTTTCTGGCCTTCAACACGCGGTCGGTTTGAAAGAAATAATAACTTACTACCATCAGGAACAATGTGTGGCTCATAATACATGTATTCGAAATCGGTGATGAACGGTGCCACCTGTGGTTCTGTCCAGACACCCTCTACTTGTTTGGTGAAGAATATGAGGTTTAATCCCATTGTGGATACGCAGAAAAAGATTTCATTGCCATCAGGTGTCATGGCCATATCACGGTTATACATGCCTGTTGATATAAAACCGGGTGCAAATAATTCGGCACTGTCTCCCGGAGTTGATTGTCCCAGGTAAGCACCACTCAGTTTTGGTATATCATTCATTACGGTTTTCGATTCTTTAGACGTTTCACAGCCGATGAGAATGATTAAAAATGAGAACATTAAACAGGCCTTTCGCATCGTGATCTCCTTAAAAAGTCCATAATTGAATAGAATAATACTGTTGGAAATGGAAGGTCTTATAATTGGGGTATACTGATATTTTTGGAAAAGGTTACCTTGTTTAGCAAAAATAAATGGCAAGGATTTTGCGTTGCATATTAATGTCAAATGTCCAAATCCAAATGCCAATTGAATGCCCAATACTAAATGCTTAATTGCATAGTTTAATTTTGGGATTGAGTTATTTGGATTTGATTTGGCATTTAGGTTTTGACATTGGGCATTATTCGTTGCATTAAGATTGTTAAATAAAGTGATGGGAATTTTTATAATAAATCATTAATTTATACAAAATAAAAAAATGCATAACTCCTTGCTACCTATCATGTTGAATAGGAAAAGATTGCCAACTTTATCTATCTGGTTATTTATATATATATTAATTTCAGTATCCAACATATTGGCCCAGGATTCTACTGATACAGATTTTCAAACCTGGATGGACTTTAGGGCTTTTTATCAAAAGAATGACCGACTCGTCTATGACGGGGAAATTGGTTTAAGAGGAATCATTTCCGGAGAACCATGGAACCGGATTTACATCAATCCGCAATTTTAATTTTACTTCCATTTATATTTATTTTATAATTATAGTTCACTGACATATCAATTAAATATCAAAGGGGAATATCATGGCAAGAATATTTTTGATTTTATCCTGTTTATTGGTTTTTGTGTTTTCTTTCAGTAATGCTGAAGCACAGATTAAGGACGATGTCACTCTCTGGACAATTAATTTGGGATTTCTGGAGACTCAGAGCGCCGCCACACAAAATAATTTGTTCACTTATGGTCTTAATACAACTTTTGAAAGGATGATTCACGATTCAAAATTTGCCGTTGGCGCTAATTTGGGATATTCCTGGTCAGAAGACTCCTATGATATCTCTCTTGATACCAAATCATGGCAGAGTTATAAAACATTAAGCGTTTATTTGACTAGTAAGTACTATTTTACTCCTGACAAGAATTGGACGCCGTATGTGGGTTTTGGTTTTGGTTTTCAGTCAACCGGTGTTGACTTTGCAATCAGTGGCTTGATTGAGATACAAGATGACGATAATATTATGACCGGAACAAGATCCCTGACCAGCCTCTCTATTGCTTTACCCCTGGGTATTAACGCATTTGTCAGTGAGAATACATACCTGGGATTCAATTTTACACCCTTCTGGCTGGACAAATCTTTTTATAAAGACAAATGGTACTGGGTATTTAACATGGGTGTGGGATTCCAACTTGACTAAATATGTGAAAGATTGAAAAATTTACTTTTAGTGGCGGAGTTATTTTACAATTTTCAGACCTCTTGTTGCTCTTTCTTACAATTGTAGATCGGTGTACATTTAAATTCAGATCAATTGATTGATAATTGATATCCCATAGTCATCTAAAACAGGAGACATGTCATGTCTGCAGAAGAAAAAACAAGCGTCAAACAGATGTTGTCCTCCATCTGGTGGTTGGTATTGTTAAGGGGACTTTTAATTCTTCTAATGGGTATATTTCTAATCTCCAGACCATTGCCCACACTCATGGTATTAATCATGTTTCTGGGATTTTACTGGTTTTTTGATGGTATTCTTGCCATTATTGAAGCGATCCGTGGCAGAAAATCACATAAAGATTGGGGTTGGGGTGTGTTTGTTGGTATCATTAGCACGCTTGCCGGTATTGTGATATTTACACAACCCCTTATGAGTACGGTTATTGGAGCGACCTTTTTAATTTATCTGATTGCCTTTATGGTATTGGCCTCGGGTATTTGGAGTATAATTACCGGATTTCGTTTGCGGAAAACCATCAAAAACGAATGGTCTATGATTTTCGGTGGGGTCCTTTCAGTCATATTTGCTCTTCTACTTCTGGCAAATCCTGTGGTTTCGGCTATGACCATAGTCTGGTTGGTTGGTTTATTCGCTCTGGTTGGAGGTATTGCCCTAATTATTATTTCATTTCGTATGAGAAATATAAGTGGGTAAACAGACCAATCTTTAACTGGAAGATCTCTCTTAATTGTATAAACTCAATTTCCTTTTTTTACTATTATTTTGTATGTCTACAATCTTCTTCAAAAATACGAGGGCGGTTTATATAACCCTGATCCAGGCATATAAATGTCGTTGGTTGGTGAGTGGAACGGTGGGGCATCGGGGATAGTCAGTTTTAAAGAATTTCTTTATTGCAAAATTTGGCTGTAATAGTTGTCTAATATTCAGTATTGTTCTGTGTCCCTCTGTGGTAAAAATTCGAGGCAGTAGATAAATAGTGGGAATTTATCATGAAACCAGTTTTTTTCTTTTTTCTTTTTTCTTTTATCTTAATCCTGGGATGTCAAAAAACGGAAGATGTACAGAAAGAAAAATCGTCATCAAAAATTACTGTCATTTCGGTTAATTATCCCCTACACTTTTTTGCGAAGAAAATTGGTGGGGATCAGATTGAGGCAATTTATAATATAACTCCCGGTGAAGATCCGGCGTATTGGAAACCAGATCAAAAGGCAATTGGTGAATTCCAACAGGCCGACCTGATTCTTGCCAATGGTGCAGACTATGCCAAATGGATGGCAAAAGTTAGTTTGCCTTCCTCAAAGATTCTAACCACCTCCTCATCGTTTAAAGATAAATACATCAATCTGGAAGCAGGAACCACCCATAGTCATGGCCCTGAGGGTGAACATGTCCATCATGGATATGCATTCACTACATGGTTGGATTTTAAGAATGCCCTCAAACAAGCAGAGTCCATTAAAAATGCTCTGGTTAAAAAGATGCCTGAACAGAAAGGATTATTCGAAACAAATTTTGATGATTTGGCAAAGCAGCTCATCGCCTTAGATGTAAAAATGGTTGAACTGACAACATCTCTCAAATCAAATACTCTATATGGATCGCATCCGGTCTATCAATATTTAGCCGAAGGTTATGGTCTCTCAATTATGTCCGAACATTGGGAACCTGGTGAAGAGCCTTCTGAAAATCAGTGGAAATCATTTAAAGATAAATTTAAAAAGAATCCTGCTAAAATTATGCTCTGGGAAGGGAAACCCTTGGCTGGTGTTGAACAGGATCTGGCTAAATTGGGAGTAAAATGTGTTGTATATAGTCCCTGTGCCAATATACCAGCACAGGGAGATTTTATTTCAACAATGGAAGAGAATATCAAAAATCTGATCAACTAAATTCATTGAGAATATTAAAAATCAACTACCTGCTGAGCCACGCGATATATTTGTACGGGTCCACTTAAACCAGATTCAATTAGGGGTGAATCTTTTGTAAATTTACCAATATTTGTATAGGTGTATCTCGCTTCTTTGGGAAGCCATTGATCGCCTATCAACCGATTCGGCCAGAGATTTGTGATTTTTATTTCCACTCTGTTTTGCCCTGATTGTAGCCAGGGTGTAATATCAGCCCGAAATGGTTTTTTCCAGAGAATAGGTAGTTTCTGGTCGTTGAGTACTATTTCGGCCATATCTTTGACCACACCTAGGTCAAGATAATACGATGTGTTTGGACGTAACTGGATTGCTTCAATCAAGAAATCGGTTTCATATGTCGCCGTACCGGAAAAATATTTAATCCCCTCGACAGGGAAATTTGTCCATGAGATTAATTTTTTAATACTAACAGAATCGGGAGCTCCCCAGCCGCATGGAAATTTTATTTTCCAGATTCCGTTCAGTCTGAATGGTTGCTGAGGCGGGGAGAAACTGGCCCTGACCTCCTGGCCAGTATTCATACCCATCAGATAGGTACCAGCCTGCCAGGCCTCAATCAATAATTGATTATTGCCAGCTAATTTGATGTCCATGATTGGGATATCTACTACTGGATAATTCCCTCCCGGATAAATAAACTCAGAATTCCGGGTGATGCTGTTAACATGTATTTGACCGGAAGGTTTACGAAAAACGATATAAGCTGATCCAAAAGGTGGAAGACGCAGGGGCATCGTCAAATGACCATCCCTGTGGTTATAAATCAATTGTTCAATTATCTTACCAGTTCCCGGGTCCCAGACCTCCGGTACCCGATTGTCAATCCTGAAAGTACATTCAATCTCCTCCCAACGTTCTCTTGAATTAATGACAAAGTAAATATCGATATCATCAGATCCCTTTGAGATATGCCGGTGGATATAATCAATGTCAGCGTCTTTTTGCGTGCATTTAAATTCAAAATCCGGAGGGATGTCATTATTCGTGAGAACCTCCCGGGCTGTTTTTCCATTAATAATTCTTCCTTTCCCAAAAGCATTTTCCTTAATCGCCTCACCGTCACAATCACCCCACAGTTGTCCTGCAATTATTTTAATTAATGAGTCGCTCTGTGGATAATTTTCTAATCCATAGGCCATTGTTGGCTTTGCCCCGATTACGGTTGCACCTTGTTGCACTAAATCTCTGATTTTTTGTAGTACAGCAGGATTAATCATATCTGTCTCCGGAAGTACCATTAATCGATAGCGCATACCATCGGGCAGGACTAGCCAGCCTTCATCAACAGACATGCGACTTAGGATAACTTCTGTATTTACGATATCATAATCGTATCCATCACCTAAGCCGGGCTGAGATTGTTTCATCGGAACAAATGCAGGTATCTGATCCCCCTGGTAAAAACAAACATCGGCAACAAAATGTCCCTGTTGTAATAAATACTGACAACGACTAATGTAATCTGTAAAAGCGTGGGCCTGGTTCCACCAGGTTATCTGTGGATTAAAATGAGTTCCTGCGAAATATTCATATCCTGGTGCTTTAACTCCGAGCGGAGAATGGGTAAAAGTGTGGATCATCAATCTGTTTATCCCTGAACATAAAGCCTGATCGACTGTTTTTTTTAACTGAAAGGGGCTATGCTCCCAATGTTTCTGAATAACCGTTAACGCTTCAGCAGCACTATATTTTTTTCCATAAATATGGGCGGCAGATGCAGCCTGTTTACCAAACTTCCTTTCCCAGGGCTCAATGCGTCCTTTTGGTAAATCTGTTTCCGTCCAGAACTCCCCAAATGGAAGATCAACGCGGCCAAGGCATTTTAACATATCCACCGGAATAGGAGTCGTGGCCATTTCTGCCCGGAACTGCAAGCCATTTTGACGGGAAAGATCTCCGAATGTTCCATAGTAATTATCAGCAATGCAGTCGCCAATAGTCATACGGTAGTCATGAAGAAAACGATTAGAAATTTCGCGATTTTCAACTATGATTCCCGATAAAACAGGGAGATAGGGTGTCATGTCATAGCCTCTGCGCTTTTTAAATTCAGTACGAAAACCAGCAGTCCAGTTGGTGATACGCACTTCCCAACTGTCCAGATAAAAATAGATGAGGCTTTGTACACCGGTGGCAGATATGTCTTCAAGCATTTTTTTACCGATCTCATCAAAATGGCTTTTCGCTGCTTCCTGGCTGAGATGGTTCATCGCTAATCCTTCGTTATGCGGATTGGTTGCTTGTAACCTGATATCTGTATGCGTATGGCCAAAACGAAGGATCATCCATTTCCCTTGCGGTACCTGCCAATTCAGGTATCCGTTCTCCTGTAAATGGCCAGTCAGATCAATGATGGATTCTTTATCGATTTTTAACTCATCTGAAATCCCTTGAACATTTTCATAAACAGCATCGAACTTAAAACCTTTATCCTCAGGATAATCAAAACTATGTACAGATTTTAATGCCCAGTTTTTGAGACGATTCCTTTGCGATGTTGGTTTGGTAGCAGCAGAAATGTAGGAATTGTTGTTTATTGGAAGGGCTAATACAGCAATATCTTTATAATGAAGAGGTAATCCATCCTTATCGTGTATTAGATCATTATCCACCTTCATTTCATTATAGGTTAGTAATTCGCCATTTTCGCCATAAATTGGTCCAGAGGGAAGTGGTAAATGGATGGGAGAAGACGTAGAGGCGTCAACGACTAATTCAGACCAAACTATTTCCTGTTGTCCAAATTCTGGCGTCACCCAGGGTCCGCCGGCATTGAAGCCACTTGTCATACTTACACCTAATTCCAGGTCTAAACGATCCGCCTCCCGAATAGCGTGACGAAATAATTCCCGCCATCTTTCACTCATAAAAGGGGGACCTATCGGGGCCGGTTCAACATCCTTGGGCTTCCAACGGTCTACGGGTGCGGCATCAAAGATCAGGGCTCCGCCGATGCCCTGTTTTTTCATTTCCTCCAAATCACGGGTGATTCCTTCCTCGTTAATATAACTGTTCAACCACCACCACATAACATTGGGACGTGCTTCGCGCGGGGGTGATATAAAGTTCCTCTCAAGAGAAGCGGAAATTTTCTGCTCTGTAGAACATTCTATTGAGATAAAGATTAAAAATAACGAGAAGAGGATAACCAGGGCAGTACTTAGTTTCATTACCAAAAGAACCTCCCTAAAAGATGGAATAATCTCAGTGCGTAAATTATTTATCAAATCTTGATAAGAGTAATAAAAAATGGGTAAAGAGGAAAGATATATTTAATTGAAGTACAAATATCAAAATCCTAATTTCCAATAAATAACTGATAATGGATGATCGCAATTTGAAATTTCCTCATTGGGATTTGAATTGGTATTTGGGCTTGGTCATTTGTCATTATTTCTTTATCTTTTATCTTTAATTAATTATTGATTAAATATTCTATGCATTAGAGTTAAGATAAATAAAATATCCACTGAGTTAAGATTAGGGTATTATTAAACGCAGAGTTCGCAAAGGGCGCAAAGAAAAACACGATATATTCTTTAAAATTAAATATTTAAGACTCTGCGTTCTCTGCGTTAGATAAAGAATTTATTGTGGGAAAGCACACATATTTTTAGATATAATAAGTATATCTGATATTACCTACAGTTGTAAAGAGAGAAAACTATGAAAAAGGTTCTATGTTATATCCTACTCCTCTGGGTTGTTAATTTGACGATGGCACCGCTTATCGCCCAGGATGTGTGGGTAGAGAATTCTTTTGAAGATTTTGTCGATGGTACTTTTGACGATGCCGGCGCGAATTGGTATGTATCAAAGAAGGGCCGAATCCAGATGATCAATCGCTGGGATGTTAATAATGATAGTCATGTGGATATCCTTGCAGCTAATTCACATCCTCTCATTGAAATGTTGGACATGTCGATTTATTGGGGTAATGGTAAAGATTTTAGCATAAGAGACCATAGTTATGTTCCGGCCAATGGACCCATGTGGGTAGCGCCGGGGGATCTGAATGATGATGGTGAGATGGATTTAGTCGTAGCGAATTACTCCAATGGTACCTGGACGGATATGCCATCATTTGTTTATTATGGAGGTCTAAAAGATAAATCTTATAAACCGGGGGATGAAGAATGGGCCTTCTATCCCTTTAACAAACGAATCGAACTTCCTTCTTCGAATGCGCAAAAACCAGCCATAGGTGATTTTAACAGGGATGGGTATAAAGATATTGTCTTTGCATTTTCGGGTGGTTTCTGGGAATATCGTGATAAAAACAAAGTGGGTGGTTCGCCATCGAGAATCTACTGGGGTTCGGCGGATGGCTTTGATGAGAAGAAGTTCACCAATCTGATGACAAAAGGCGCAACAGATGTGGTGGTTGCCGATCTGAATGAAGATAATTGGCCGGACCTGGTTTTTTCAAACGGCGATGGCAAGGAATCTTTTCTGTATTATGGCTCCAAGAAAGGATTTAGGGAAGATAACTTAACCACGCTTCCAACCCATAAGCCGCACGCTGTGGAAGTTGGAGATATAAATAATGATGGTCTACCCGATATAATCTTTGCCAATGAGATGGGTAACACATCATTTGCTTATCTTAATCAATACGGAACTTTTAAACAGGAACATCGAGTAGAATTCGAAACGTATGCAGCAAAGGATGCTGTTGTTGCAGATTTTAATAATGATTCGTTTGCTGACGTTTTTTTTAGCAATCATCAGTATTCCCTCAGTGGAGACCCCAAAAAAGCCAATCGCCTGATTGACTCTTATATTTATTTTGGTTCAGCGGAAGGTTTTTCCCAAAATAATCGTCAACCGATACCGACCATCGGGGCATGGGGCGCCAATGCTCAAGATCTTAACAACGATGGCTGGATCGATTTGTTTGTTTGTAACTTTCAGGAACATTATTCTTATGAGGTCCCCTCTTTTATCTATTGGAATGGACCGGAAGGTTTTCAAAAAACAAAACGTACCCCACTCTATGAACATGGTGCTCAGGGAAATGCCATAGCAGACTTAAATGGCGATGGGCATTTGGACATTTTAATCACCTCAATGATGGGAAATTCGCGGGGCGATTACGATCCTAACTATCTGTATTTCGGTAATAAAGAGGGATTGTATTCGATTGAGGATAAAATTGATCTCCCTGGAAGAGAAGCCTATGAACAGGCCTTCACCGATCTTGATGATGATGGAGAGGTGGATGTGCTCCTAATGAACCGTGGTGAAGTGACCCGGGAGGCCAATGAGGTATGGGTTTATTGGAACGAAAAAAATACATTTGATTCCTGGCGGAAAAGTGGATTGCCAGCCTATGCTAGCCTCGGTGTGGAGGTCGCCGATTTGGATCACGATGGTTATCTCGATGTTATCATTTCTAATGGACATGCTTTCCCCGGATTGGAGAAAGAAGATCCTTCGCCTGGTAGCTTTATTTACTGGGGAGGAGCACAAGGTTGGCCGCTGACCGAGCGAACGGTGCTGCCACTTGTGCAAACAAGAGCAGTCGCCGTCTGCGATCTCAATGGCGATGGAGACCTGGATCTTGTTTTTGGCCAACAAGGTCCGTGGGGGGAGGCTTCTATATTCTATGGCGATGGTAGCCGAACTTTTGCAGAAGAAAGAAGAGAGAGGATAGAGAAGAGTAATGGATCTGGAACTCCAGGTGTGGCGGATTTGAATAAAGATGGATTACTCGATATTGCTTTCGCTCATGATAAAAATGTCCTCATATATTACCAAATGGAGGGAGGCCAATTTTTATCAGATCAATCAGAGACAATTCCGGTGATGGCAAAAACGATGTGTGTGGCTGATGTCAATACAGATGGTTGGCTTGATCTGGTCTGCCCCTTTTATAAAGGAAATGGTAAACGATCCTGGCATTCAACAGTATTGCTTGGTTCAAAAAGTGGTTATTCGCTGGATAACAGTATTAAGTTACCCACGGATGGTGCAACGGGTTCAATCGTGTCTGACTTCAACCGGGATGGATTTGAGGATATCTTCTTCTTCTGCCACCGCCATGACGGCAGTTATGCTGAGATTGGAAAGTTTGGTGACCATCATACGAATTCGTTGATTTACTGGGGTGGCACAAAAGGTTTTAGCCCCAACAATCGATTAGAAATTCCCACGGTTGGTGTACACTATGATGTGGGAATCGATATCGGTCATATTCGTGATCGATCATTTGTTAATACATACACTTCATCTGCCTATCAGATCGGAAATAGAACTCCCCATCAGATTAGATGGAAAGGCGAAATGCCACATCAGTCCTCCATTAAGTTTCAGTTGAGATCGGCAAGCAGTAGAGATGAACTCGAGTCAACAGAATGGGAAGGTCCTGAAGGAAAAGATAGTTTCTATGAAGCATCCGGTCAGAACATAAAAAACCTTCCTGATGGAGAATGGATTCAATACCAGGCAGTCTTTGAAACGGAGAATGGGGCATATTCTCCAGTTTTGACAGAGGTAAAGATTAATTTGGATTAACCACTCCATTTAATTCGCCTCGTTATGTGTCGTTGTAGATTATATAATTTTATCAGAAAAATGTAATTATCTGTTCAAATAAGCAATATTTATTCCCCCTTTTCCGGGGCTGTTGCAGTTTAGAATGTTTTTGGACAAAAGTGTATTTTTCTATAGATTAAGCAAAATCTATTCCCCCTTAACAAAGGGGGCGAGGGGGTTGTTTATACATAACATAGATAAATTTTACATCCCCCTTAATCCCCCTTTCCCAAGGGGGAGACAGACCTTTCATATATCAAAAGTCTGTATAAAAAGTGATACTGCAACTGCCCCTTCCAAGGGGGAAAAGAACATTCACGCACTAAGATTGATGCGAATTAACTGATATTACGCCAGCTAAGGAGGGGGATATTGTGAGAGGTCAATTACTAAACAATTAAAGGACAATCATGAATTGTAAAAAACTTTTTACTTTTATATTTGTTTTTGCATGTCTATTTATCAGTGATCAATCCATTGCATCATCCTCAACAATCCGAAATATCGATCTTGTCGGACCAAAAACTGAAGAGGTTGTAATCGATAGTGTATAAAAGCATTTATTATGTGTCTGTGAATTCAGGCTCTGATAAATTCGGGGATGGCTCCGCGAAGAAACCATGGAAGACAATACACTATGCTATTAAAGAAGCTAGCTTTTCTCGTGTGAAGACGGCTATTTTTGTTGCATCGGGCATCTATAATCAAGGTACGATTACGATGCATCCTCTGATTGATCTATATGGTGGATTCAACTCGGAAAAGTGGAAGCGAGACATCATCAAGAATAAAACATTTCTCGATGGGGAGGGGGTAAGGCGTGTTGTTATTGCCGCAGATTCATCCAGAATTGATGGATTTGTTGTCTCGAATGGTTTGGCCCAGGCGCATGGAGGCGGGATTCTCTGCGACGATACCTCTCCTACTATCACAAATAACCAAATAATAAACAATTTGGTTGCAGAGCCAAAAGAATTTAATGATACCCGTATCCATCAGGATGGTATTCATGGTGGAGGTATCGCCTGTATGTTTAATGCTGTTCCCGTTATCAAAAATAATTTGTTTTTAGGTAATAGAACTTCAATCGGAAATGGCGCTGGTATTGCTTTCTATGGGTGGGTGAGATTAAAGGGAGCCCCAGAAACAGAAATTGATAGAAATCGGATGGTTGGAGGGTTGCAGGCTGTCCTGGAAAACAATGTATTTGTTGGTAATATAGCAGGTATGAATGATCTTTCAAGAACGCGTAGCAGCAATGGCGGAGCGATTTCATGTGCTTTTGAGGCCCGCCCACTTATTCGCAATAATGTTATAGTTGCCAATGAGGCCAGAGGTCGTAGTGATGCCGGGGGTATTTATTGTGAGTATTTTTCTTATCCGGTCATAGAAGGAAACTGGATATTAGGAAATATTGGTGATGATGATGGTGGCGGCATTTATTTAATGAAGCAGAGTAATCCATTGATTAAGGATAATATTGTCGCCGGGAACTGGACGCTTGGGGGGGGTGTTGGTGGTATCCGATTAAGCAAGGAAGGCAGAGCGAGGATCATTAATAATGTCATATTTGAAAACCCGGGTGGGGGGCTTCAGAGTGTGGACGCCTATTTGGAACTTGAGGATAATATCATTATAAATCATCCCAATGATTATGGCGTATCCTACTCAAATGCCTTTGCCTATATGCAGGCTTCCATTATTCGAAATAATATCATCAGGGAAAATGGAAAAGGAGCCTTAGTCGTCTCCAAAAATACCGTGACCATGCCTGTTTTTGAAAATAATAATGTTGACGATGAGAGCATTAAGACAGGAAAGAATAATGCCAATCTCTCTCCCGAGTTTTTGGATGATCATATCGATGGGAAGATCACTAATATTACCTATGATAAAAAGTATGGACAATCCCAAATTAAGATCATTGAATCACTGTCAGATGATCTTGTCCTTCCTGGCAGGATTTTTAAAATTGGGAAGCGATGGGGGGTCATTAAAGAATATCATGATAATCTCATTACGGTATGGGGGGACTTAGTGGTTTCTGATACACAGAACTTAACTTTTGAGATTTCTCCAACCTATACCAGACCTTAATGTCATTTAGATTGTAATCACATTGAAGTAGGAGCGATGATTTTACAATTCAAAGATTAAGTTAAAGGAATACAGGTGATCAGAAAGCAGAAATCTGGCCCTCTTCACTTGAATTTGTGCCATTAAATTAAACCTTTTTCAAATATTAAAAAAGTAAAATAGTCTTCTCTGCGTCTCTGCGTGAGAAAATAATTGATAGGTCGGGCTAGTTGATCTTTTTTTACGGTAAAGAATATTCCTTGCACCCTGTCCTCACCACCTTCTTCAACCTCATAATAGACCTGAATCGTATCCGGTGCAACCTCATGGATATAATTTGTTGCGCCGCCTTCTCCAAATTGTAAGGCACCTTTCCAGGTTTTACCATGATCATCTGAAAAAATCAACCAGTTTCCGGGTCGGCTATAGGTGCAGACAATAATACCATTGCTCATGGTGACGGCATTTGGGCAGACCCCGCGATCAGCAATCTGGGCTGGTGGTGACCAGGTTTGGCCGTTGTCACTTGAACGGGAACAGTAGAGCGGTGTAGGAAATAGATTGGCTTCAGGAACCGGATTGCGGCCCCCGGAACGCATTAGGCAGATCAGATCTCCATTTTGTGCCTGTACCAGGTCTGACTCACGAAATCCTTCCATGGTTACGGCAGGGACAATGGTTGTCCTGCTAACGCGGCTTTCCGGAATGCTCTTTCCGACCATATCATGATCATCTGGTATACCACGGCCAAGCATTTTATCATAGGCGACATGAACAGGATTTCCCCAGGTTTTTCCTTTATCTTTTGAAAAGACAACCACAGTGTGGTATTTGCGTTGACCCAGTTCTGCCGGGTAACCGGCACATAACTGAACATCCCCCTCATAATTCCCATACAAGGAGCAAATCAAATCACCATTATCAAGAGCAAGAATACCATGGTGAAAAAGGAACCCATCAACCCGACCTCCACTTCCGGTAATCGTGTAAGAGGCACGGGGAATATCAACCACGGCTTCCTCCTCTGAAATCGTTTTCCAATTATCTAGTGAGCGAAGAAGTCTGACAGAAGATTTTCCATCTGGTTGTCTTTTTGAATTTCGCCCGATGCTTAAAATCTCTCCATTTCCCAGGTCTATCGCTGCTTTATCGAATTGAACCTCCGGACCGGCTTCCCAGGTATTACCGTTGTCGTAAGACCAGCGGGAATTCTTTTTATTCCCGACGACGATACGGCCATCATTAAAACGAAAAGCCAGGGCTGTTTTGACCTTTTCCTGATGTGGGATTACCACCGTTTTACCCAGTTTAATATCGATACCTGGAATCTGGGGTATCGTGGGTTCAAATGATTGGGCATTGGTGGGGAAATATAGAAAACCTAAAATTAGGGTTATCAAGATTATACTTTTAAGGTTATACCACGAAAAATTAAAAATCTGAATGAGTTTCTTGATATTGTCGCTGTGTAAGAATTTAATTTTATCATATTTCATTTTTTATCCTATTAGGTTAAGATTTATTGTCACGTACAACTATAGTAGTTTAATTATGTAAATCTTCTTTAACGCTGAGAACGCTGAGAACGCTGAGAACGCTGAGTACCGCAGAGTTTATTTTCATACTTTTAAATAGAAGTTAATACTTTTCTTTGCGTTCTCCGCGAACTCTGCGTTTAAAGAAATATTCACTTTTTTACTTCAAATAAATTATTCACTTATAATACCTGATTCCAGTATTATAAATGAAGAACTGGTAAGATTTTACTTAAGTTCTTGATTGCAATTAAAAAACTTATGTAATATATTTAGATGGTCTGTCTAAATATACAACCAAATTTGCAAGAAAATCGAATTTTTTTGCAAATCAATATTTTAAGATGAGTCGTGAATTTAGGGTGATCGTCCTGTAACTCTATTCAGTAATATTGTGCTTATATCTCAAAAGGAAATGATTTATGGATAGATCTGAGAAAGAGATTTTGCAAAAAGTAGCTCATGCGGTACGTGCTATATCGGCTGATGCTATTGAGAAGCAACAATCGGGGCATCCGGGGATTCCACTCGGGGCTGCTGAGTTGGGTGCCTGTTTGTTCTCAAAAATTTTGCGGCATAATCCTGCTAATCCGCAATGGATGGGGCGGGACAGGTTCGTACTCTCTGCCGGTCATGGTTCGATGTTTCTATATTCATTGCTTCATCTCTGCGGTTATGGTGTTAGTATGGAAGATATTAAGCATTTCCGGGAATTGCATTCAGCCACACCCGGACATCCTGAAGTCGGTGAAACACCAGGCGTTGAAACAACCACCGGTCCATTGGGGCAAGGTGTCGCTGTCGGTACTGGAATGGCCATAGCTCAGAAAATCCTGGCTAACCGTTTTGGGGCGGATCTTTTTGATGCCCGGATCTGGGTGTTGGCAGGTGATGGATGTATCATGGAAGGGATTAGTTCTGAATCAGGTAGTCTGGCAGGGACATTAGGCTTGAATAATCTCGTCATTATATATGATTCTAATGATATCTGTCTTGATGGCCCGACCCGGGATTGCTTAACTGAAGATACGGCGAAACGCTACGAAGCCTATGGTTTTAATGTGATTACGATCGATGGATATGATTTTGATGAAATGGAAAGGGCTTTCTTGTCTGGCAGACATTCCCAGGACAAGCCGACCTTAATCATAGCTAAAACAATTATCGGAAAGCATTGTCCCAATCGTCAGGGAAAGAGTATCAGCCATGGGCAGTTTTTGGGTCCCGAAGAAATGTCATTGTTAAAAAAGGATATAGGTTGGCCGGAAGCGCCATTGTTCTATGTTCCTGAGGAGGTTCGGCAGTATTTTACTGATTTGCAATCTGGATGGATAGAAGTTGAGAATCAATGGGATGTCAAACTATCCAAAATGAAAAATGGTGATCTGGATAAAGCCCGTGACTGGGATACCTATATGTATAAGCGGATCCCAGATGAATTTGAGGAAATGGTATGGCAGATGCCCATCGATCAAAATTTGCCTACACGAAAGTATAATGAGGCCATGGTTCAGGTTATGGCAAATTTATTGCCGTATATGGTGACAGGCTCCGCAGATGTTGTTAGCTGTGACTTTACCTGGATATTGGAGGAACGTGATATAATTCGTGATATCGACTGGTCTCACAGACAGATAAAATTTGGCGTAAGAGAATTTTGTATGGCTGGCTGTGCTACCGGCATCCAACTCCATGGAATGTTACAACCTGTGGTCGGCACTTTCCTCGTTTTTTCTGATTATATGCGTAATGCCCTGCGCATGGCCGCTTTAATGAAACAGCATGTTATTTTTGTTTATTCGCATGATTCGATTATGGTGGGGTGGGATGGTCCAACACATCATCCTGTGGAACATCTCATGTCATTGCGGCTGATTCCTAATTTAACCATGATCCGGCCGGGTGATGAAAACGAAGTTAAAGCAGCCTGGATAAACGCGGTGTTAATAAAGGATCAACCCGTCGCCTTGTGTTTTACCCGGCAGCCTGTGGCCTCAACGGTGAGTGAGTTAACCTCTGAAAGAGCCCGTGAGGGCGTAGGCAAAGGTGCTTATTTCCTTTATGGGGAGGCATTGTTGCCGGTTGATGTGGAGATATTTGCGACAGGTTCCGAGATCCATGCGGCAGTAGGCGCTGCAAAAATGCTGGAAGAGGGTGGTTTGAATACGAGGGTCATTTCTTTGCCCAGCTGGGAATTGTTTGATGAACAGGATAAGGATTATCAAAATTCTATTCTGAATGGTATTGCGCGCTTAAAGGTAAGCGTGGAGGCCGGGCGGGGGCTTGGCTGGCAGCGTTTTGTAGGAAAAGATGGTCTGATAATTTCTCAGGATGAGTTCGGCGTATCAGCGCCAGCAACCGTCGTTCAGGATTATTTTGGATTTACATCTGAGAAAATATATAAGAGGATTATTGAGAGGTTGGGATCTTGATTTGCATATTTTGGATTTTGGATTGCAGATTTTAGCATGCGGCTCCTATGGAGGAACGATTAATTAAAAATCCAAAATCCAAAATTAAAAATAATCAGTATCCAGTATCTATTACTGGTTAAAAATCTTGTGTTCAGAAGGCAATGTTTTTATATTTAGCCATCACGTCTAAATGTTAAACAAAATTCGGGCTTATAATGTCGCCATCAAAAACAAATGACAAATATCATGTGCCCAACCTTTCCCGTGCACTACGCGTGCTTGAAATACTCTCTGAGCATCCGGAAGGCCTAAACTCAAGCGAGATTACAGCGAAACTAAAAATACCACGAAACAGTGTTTTTAGAATCACCCAGACTATGCTTGAGCATGGGTATTTGATTCGGGATGATGAAACAAAATCTTATCAACTTTCTCAAAAACTGTTGACGCTTGGCTATGCGGCTTTAAGTGAACAAACGTTAATTGAGAAGTCGTTAGGTGTGATGCGGAAGTTGCGTGATCAATTTAAAGAAACAGTTCCACTTGGAATTCTCCATGGTTCTGAAGGATTGGTCGTCGAAGAAGTGCAGGGGCTGCATTCCTTTCGCTTCGTCCTTGAACCGGGAAGAAAGTTTCATCTTCATACAGCGGCACCGGGTAAAGCGATGCTGGCATTCCTCCCTGAAGAGGAACGAGAAGAATTTATTAAACAGATCAAATTAAAAAAGTATAGTGCGAACACAATAACTGATAGAGAAATTTTCCGTAAAGAGCTTAAAAAAATTCGGAAAAAAGGATACGCTGTTGATCATGCCGAAGAAATTCAGGGTATGCATTGCGTGGGAGCACCCATTTTTAACAGGACGGGGTATCCTGTTGCTGCTATCTGGATTACCGGACCATCACAACGAATTTTAGAAAAAGATTTTTCGGACATCGGTGAAGCGATTAAAAAAGGAACGATGCGCATTTCGCTGAGCCTGGGGTATAGGCCAGCCAGAGTTGACGTCAAGGCGTGAAGCATAGAGTGTGTAGGGGCGGCCCGGTGGGCCGCCCAATATTGTTCATATAACAGAATCATGTGTGTGATTTTAAATATTCAATAGTCAACACGAAATAATCAATGTTCAAGTTGATTAATTGTGAATTGAGAATTCTTAGCGATGAATCGTGAATTTATTCTGAACTTATTCACAAGTATAGTTAACTCAATGTTCAAAGAATATTCGAAACAAAATAATCAATGGTATTTTTATAGAACTACCTTAATCTTTTATACGCTGCGTCTCTGCGTCGCTGCGTGAAATTAAAAATTCATTTATCTATGAAACCAGACGAACAAGATACACGTAATCAAACTGAACCACCAATTCCAAAAACTTTCGTTCAATATTTGAAATCATTTGGGCCTGGTTTTGTTATTGTGCTAACATGGCTTGGCTCCGGCGATATTGTATCAGCCGGTGTTTCCGGTGGAAACTATGGCTATGCCCTCATGTGGGCAATGGTATTTGCCCTTTTAATGCGTTTTTTCTTTGTTACCACTATTGCAAAGTATCAGTTATGCAATCAGCATGGTGAGGGACTGTTAGATGGTTTGGTTCGCTTGCATCCATACTTTGCACCGTTTTTACTACTCGTTATTCTGGTTATTGGTCATATTAACGGAACCTATATGATAGCCGGTATAGGTGAAACCATGGTCAGTTTAACCGGATTCGGACAGGAATGGCAATGGGGTCTCTTTCTGGGTGCTCCTGGGACTTTTGGTTGTCTTTCGTCCAATCTGGAACCGTGTAGAGTGGATATTTAAAGTTTTTATAATATTATGACTGTTTGTCTGGTGGGTACCGCGTTATGGGTCGGACCGAATCTTACCGGCATCGTTAAAGGAACGATCGCCTTTGATCTGCCACCACAAGAGGGACCTTTTGGTGCGATGGCTGTGGCTATGGCCATGGTTGGCGCAGTTGGTGGTTCGCTTTTAAATCTGGTTTATCCCTATTTTCTTGGAACAAAAAGGTTGGAATAGTCCAAAATACCGCCGGGTACAAACTTATGATTTTATTCTTGCTGTAGTCGCATTAATTATTTTCAACCTGGCCGTGTGGACCCTTGGTGCCGAATTGGTTCATGACAGTGGCAAGACTATCACAAATCTTGATGATCTTACCGGTCTTCTTGGATTGGTCCTGGGTGAGGGAGGCCGGAAATTGTTCTATCTGGGCATGTTTGGCGCAGTGTACACCTCCTTATTGGGTAATGGTTTGGGATTGGGTTATCTGGGCAGTCATGCTTATAACCGCTGGCGTAAGAAATCAAAGGGCGGTGATGTTATTGATTATCGCTCTCATCCGATTTATATATTTATTGCTTTATGGATTATGGTTTCACCATTTGTGTGGATTCTGACCGGTAAGGCAGATTTTGTGACGTTGACACTTCTTGCTAATACATTGATGGCTGTTTTGATTCCGGCACTAGCAGGTGGACTTTGGTGGATAACTGCAAACAGTCGTTATATTGGTGATCAATATAAAAACCGCCTATGGGAGAATTTGGTTATGGGTTTCCTCTTTATTCTCGCGGTTTGGGGTGCTTATGAATCAGCCCTGTCAGTTATAGAAATGGTCAAAAAAATGATTTTATAGTCTCGCAAAGACGCCAAGGTGTAAAGAAAAGAATAATATAAATTAACTTTGTGAACTTTGTGCCTTCTTGGTGTTCTTTGTGTTTGAAATACATGTACGTCTGGAGGATGTTTAGATGGTTGAGGATATTTTCAGTCTTAAGGGAAAGAATGCTCTGATAACCGGTTCAAGTCGTGGAATTGGATTTACCTTAGCGCAAGGTTTGGGTAAGGCCGGTGCAACAATAATTTTAAATGGAAGAAAGTCAGCTACTTTAAGGACAGCAGCAGATATATTAAGTACTGACGGTGTTGATACACATTATACAGTATTTGATGTTAGTGACGAAGACAGTATCAATAGCGCTATAGCTGAAGTTGAATCCACAGTTGGATCAATTGATATACTGATCAACAATGCAGGTATTACCATACGAGGTCCCCTGGAAAAATTTACCCGAGAAGATTGGCAAAGTATCCTCGATATTAATTTGACAGGTGCATTTCTAACTTCCAAGGCAGTCGTTGCCGGTATGATTTCACGCCATGCGGGAAAAATCATCAATATTTGTTCCATACAGAGTGATTTGGCCCGACCAACCATTGCACCCTATACGGCATCAAAGGGAGGACTAAAATTACTTACACAGGGAATGGCAACCGATTGGGGAAAATATAATATCCAGGTAAACGGAATTGCACCAGGGTATTTTAAAACAGAGTTAACAAAACCATTATATGAGGATGAAAAATTTGATGCCTGGTTATGTGCTAGAACCCCGGCAAATCGGTGGGGAGATCCTGCAGAACTGGTTGGTTCTGCAATTTTTCTGGCCTCAAAGGCATCTGACTATGTAAATGGACATGTTTTGTTTGTGGATGGGGGCCTTCGGGCCTGCGTGTGACAATTGTTGGATTTTGAAAAAAACTATTGACAAAAACAGAGCGATGCTCTATATTTTTTCAGATCCGGTGATATCCAATTAGAAGTTCCGTTTTATAACACCCATACTCACAAAATAATGTCTCTATAATTGATATTTTTCTCATGAACCTGGATCGTAATATTGTCGAAATATATAAATATTTATTGATCAAACTAACTTAACCCTTGCAAAGGAGGTGGTTTCGGGAGCGTTTAATTAATACGCATGAAATTTTTATATTTAATTCAGTAGTTTACCTTACCTAAACATTGGAGGAAAAAATGGTGAACCAATCATCATCACTAAGCAGGATTTTGATTTGCTTCATTATCGTTTTTATGTCAACGACCATGCTATTTGCACAGGGTATGGTCGCCGGTAGAGTTGTAGATGGTACTACGGGCAGTTATCTGGCTGGTGCGAATGTATTTATTGAAGGTACCACATTGGGTGCTGCAACTGATCGGGATGGATTTTTTATTATTTCCAATGTCCCTGAGGGATCTTATAATCTGGCAGTGAATTATATTGGTTATGAGGATTATTCTACTCAGATATCGATTAGCAGCACTGAACCGCGGGCAGTCCTGGACGAGATTGGATTAACCGTAAGTGCAATGGAAACGGATGTTATCATTGTTGAGGGTCAGTTGGAAGGACAAATGAGTGCCCTGAACCAGCAACGCGTAGCTCCCAATATTAAAAATGTTGTCTCCAGAGAGCAGATGGAACTTTTTCCTGATTATACAACGGCTGATGTTGTATCGCGCGTGCCTGGTGTCTATATCGACAGAAGTCAAGGAGAAGGGCGCTATGTGATGGTGCGTGGAACCGAGCCTCGTTTAACAAATGTAAAAGTCAATGGGGAAGAGTTGGCGACGAGCCGTGTTGAAGAACGGTATTCCCAGCTCGATATCGTCGGGTCAAATCAGATGGCTTCGATTGAAGTCGTGAAAGCACTTACACCAGATTTAGATGGCGATGCCATTGGTGGAACGGTCAATCTGATTACCCGTAGTGCCTTTGATTATACCGGAATGCGGTTGCGTGCAACTGTTGGAGCGGGATACACCAATTTAAGGGGTGACGCAATTTATCAGGGCAAGTTTAGTTATAGTAACCGTTTTGGTGAAGATAAGAATTTTGGACTTACCTTGACGGCAAATTATGACCAGACAGATAAGGGTGCTCACAATAAGGAAACCGACTATGATGATCCGGATGCCGAAGATGGTGGATTGGTTCGTGGAGGCTGGGCATTAGATAATGTGGATTTAAGAGATTACTATAATATCCGTGCTCGGATGGGATTTGGTGGAACTTTTGAATATCGTCCAAATCCAAGCACCCGCTTTTTTATTGATGGAATGTGGAACAAGTTGGATGATGACCAGGAATTTGGCCGTAAACGTGTACGCATGGGCCGAGGAGATTACTTAACTTCTGATGGTACCACATTAGAAGGTGCAAGAATCGAGATGGAATCCGGACAAAGGGTTGAAGAATTGATCCAGCAAGCCTTTTCGGCAGGTGGTGAGCATCAGCTCGGAAGTTTAAATCTGGACTATAAAGTTGCTTATAGTTTTGCTGATGAAAAACATCAACCACAGATCGACTCTGAGTGGCGTAGTATCGAGGATAATTATAATTTCAGAATAAACTATGATAAGCCAAATTTTCCAACCTGGAATCAAACAAATGTAGGGGATGATGAAGTCTTTGATGAATTTGATGCCACTGGTTATGAATTAAGAGGTGTTGACTATCGAAATACTTCCGCATCTGACCAAAATACGGTTATTGCCGCCAATTTAAAAATGCCTTATACTTTGGCTGGCTATGCTTCTGACTTTAAATTTGGTGGGAAGGTGCGTATTAAACAAAAAGATCGTAAAGATGATCGTACCGGATATGACTGGGAAGGCGATGATGTTTTTATGAACCAATTGGCAGCTGACAGAGATGAAGGCAAGTTAGATTTTCTGGATAATAACTATCGCTATGGCCCGGCACCAGATGCAAAGAAGGTCGAAGATTTCTTTAACACCTGGCGGGATAATCCTGACGGTTTTGAGGGAAGTACCGATATCTGGGATACATTTGGTCAAGCGTATGATGCTAAAGAAAATATCTATGCTGGTTATGCGATGACAACAGTTAATATGAATCCAATGACAGTGTTATTGGGTTTACGATATGAAGGTACTCAAAACGACTATACAGGATCTGTACTTCGTTGGAATACGGATGGTGACCTGGTGGCTAATTCAGATACAACGGATGACAGAAGTTATGGGATGTGGATGCCTAACCTGCATCTGAAATATGCGTTAGCCCGGATGAGCAATCTTAGATTTGCTGTTACACGAACGATGGCACGGCCAAATTACTGGGATCTCGTACCGTACTCTTCACTTGATTTTGATGGGGAAGAAATACGCGCTGGAAATCCGAATCTGGAAATTACTGAGTCATGGAATCTTGATCTGATGGGTGAACATTATTTTGTCGGTGTCGGTGTGCTTTCCGGTGGCGTGTTCTATAAAGATATGGATAATATAATTTTTGAACTCAGAGATGATATCGATGATCCTGATTCACAATTTGATGGTTGGGAGTTCAGAGGCCCAGTAAATGGAGGAAAGGCCAGTATTATTGGTATTGAAGTAAACTGGCAACAGCAATTTACTTTTCTACCAGGTATGTGGGGTGGCCTTGGTGTTTTTGCAAATTTTACCAAGACCTGGGCTGAATCTGACTTGATCAAAGATACACGAGAAGATGTAAAAGCATTACCTGGTCAAGCTGGTGATATCGGTAATGTGGCCCTATCCTATGAATGGGGTGGATTTTCAGGCCGGTTTACCCTGAATTATCATGGTAAATACCTGGTAGAGGTTTCCTCAGAGCCTGACGGTAGTGAAGATGAGTGGCGTGACAGCCATATGCAGATGGATCTTTCCGCAAGCTACAAAATCATTCCGGAACTGGATATTTTTGCAGAGGTTGTAAATCTTTTGGATGAACCTGAAGTAAATTACTTTGGTATTGTCGATCGACCAAGGCAACAGGAATACTATGGCTGGTGGATGCGCGCAGGCGTGCGACTGTCCTTAAAGTAAGATTGGTGATATTGGTCTTCCATAGTTAAATAAGAATAAGACAGCGCAGCGAATTGCTGCGCTGTCTTTGATTTGATCATGTTGGTGTATAAATCAGGAACTATATTATCTAAATGAGCATAAAATATACCTGGTTAAATCATTTGATCAAAAAGGAGTCTCTATACATGAAAATTTCGCAAAATTTTAGATTTTGCCTGAATTCTGGTTTACTCATATTGCTCGTCTTTAATCTTTCATATTATTGGGTGTTCATCTGACAATGAATCCACAGAACCAACAACGGAAGGACCCAAGGTAGTCGTGTCACCACAGCCAGAACTTTACTTTGGCCAGATTCCTGCCGGACAGGGAACTTATCGAGAATTTAAAATAAGTAATAGCGGTGATCAGAAATTATTGATACCTCAATTAGTTTTAGATGGAACAGATACGGAATTGTTCACTGTGGTTGACTCCGGGGCTATTGAATTAGGTGAGATCGAATCAACTATAATCGGCATAAACTTTAATCCACAGTCGAGTGGTATGTTCTCCGCGAAGGTGAAAATTGAAAGTAATGCCAAAACGAGTCCGGATTATTATGATCTTCTAGCAGGAGGTACGGAATCTTCTGGTGCCTCCATTACCTTTGAGCGTATAATAGGGAGTCAGGAAAGTGATGGCGCTTCATCTGTTAGAATTACACATAATGGCGGATTTATTGTCGCCGGCAGTACATTTGATGCTGGCCTTGGGATGGAATGTTGCTACACTCACACTTCTGGACCGCTATGGGAATGTTCAATGGACAGAAAAATATCCAGGTGCCGGTACTTCCGGATTTAGCAGTGTGGTGATCGCTGATGATGGTGGATTTGTTGCCGCCGGTGGATCTGCCACTTCTGACCTTACATCAAATAAAGTTTATGTTGTAAAAACAGATGCTAACGGGATTCTGGAAAACTGGTCGACCTATGGGGGTACATTAGTAGACTACGCTTATGCTATTGAGAAGACGAATGACGGTGGTTATATTGTGGCCGGAAAAACAGAGAATACGGCAACAGAAGGTGATTTTATCGATGCCTTGCTACTTAAACTTGATGGCAGTTTTAGTCAGGAATGGTTAAAAAATTATGGCTCTAAAATACCTGGCGCGTATGAAGGAGAGAATGCACATGGTGTCAAACAGACGGCAGACGGTGGATATGTGTTTGCAGGGTCTCAGGGCACGGCGAGCTTTGATTTTTATCTGGTAAAAACCGATGCGGATGGAAACGAGGAATGGACGAATACCTATGGCGGTGCTGACTGGGATGAGGCCAAAGATGTGATCATATCTAATGATGGTGGCTATGTTATGACCGGCTATACGGTTATAAATGCCCAGGATCTTTATGTGGTTAAAACTAATTCAGCCGGAATTGAAGAGTGGGCGAAATCCTATGGTGGTGACAGAAATGATGGCGGCTCATCAATTATTAGTACCAGCGATCAGGGATATTTGGTCGTTGGCAATTCAAAAAGCTTCAGTGCTAATGAAGGTGAAGATGTCTACATTGTAAAAACCGATAATTCCGGTACATTGCTCTGGCAGGAAAACTATGGTGGAAATGGTGGGGATGGTGCTTCCTGTGTACGTGAAGATACCCCCAACGGATATATCATTAGTGGTGGAACCAGAAGTTTTAGCCGATCTTCTGATATGTATATTCTGAAGGTCGATGCTGATGGGCAGATTCAGTAACGGCGTTCGATGTCAGTGTCATATATTAAAGAGAATTGTTCATTTATCTAAAGCGAATAATAGAATCGACTTAGATATTCTGAGAGAAAATTAGAACCCAATAGTTCTTATTTTTTATTCTCTCAGAATTATATTTGCATGATCATTCAATCAGAGATTTTGTGCTGGCTGAGTTAACTGAAATAAAGTGTTGGAGGATTTTATATATCACTCTACCCGAATTCTTGCTGTCATTAATGCTTCTAAATAGATGACATAAGTTGTTGGACAATCTCTTTTTATTATTCCTGTAGATTGTTGGATCTGGGCAAGGGCAAGCATCCACATCTCTTTTATCTATCATTAATGGAGATTCGTTTTTTACATCATTTAATCAATTTTCCTCAATATAGCCTGGTAAATTTATCTGTTTCCACAATTTGATAGGGCAAGTGATTCGTGACATTTATACATCCTGAGAACATATAACGTCGGAATTTGAATAATTACTGTTCGGAGATACTAATGAATCAACAGAAAAAATATCATGGTGTTATTATTCCGATGATTACACCATTTGAAGAAACCGCAAATATAGATTCACAATCTCTTGAGAAACTTCTCAATTTCCTCATCAAGGCAAACACTATTCCATTTGTTCTTGGTACAACTGGCGAATGCCTATCAATTCCGGAGGAACTACGCAAAATTTTTATCGATAGGGTTGTCGAATTTGTAGATCAAAGAACACCCATCTATGCAGGTATATCTGATACCTGTGTAGAGAATTCCGTATTACAAGCCCACCAATATTTCGATCTGGGGGTAGACGTTTTCGTCTGTCATCCGCCTCCCTATTATCCATTAACACCTATTCAAATTCTGAAATTTTATCAATCGCTCGCTGACCGGCTGCCTGCACCGGTAATGATCTATAATATCCCCGGTACAACTAAAATTTCCATACCTCTTGATGTTCTTGAGCAACTCAGTCATCATGAAAACATCGTTGGCCTTAAAGATTCTGAACGTTCTGTAGAAAGGATGGATCAATTGGCTTCGCTCTTTGCTGGGCGTGATGACTTTTCAATTCTGAGTGGCTGGACGGTCAAGTCACAGTATGCTCTGGAAAGTGGGTTTGATGGTATTGTTCCAAGTACGGCTAATTTGGTACCGCATCTTTTTTCTGAGCTATATACCGCTGTATGGGAAGAGAGAAGAGAGAGGAGTGAGGAGTTACAGGCGCAGATTGATCCCATTGCTAATTTCCATCAGAAAGATATCGTCCTGAGTGAGGTCATTGCCATGTTGAAGGTAATGCTCGCAGAATATGGACTTTGTGGTACAACGGTGATGCCACCGTTGACGCGATTGGGAGAAGACAGAGAAAAACAAATCAGGGAAGATATGAAGGCCTTTGATTTTGGAGATATAACGAAGTTTATCTCTTCTGAGATGTAGTCCATCTTAGAGATGGACTACATCCAATGGCTCTCACGCAGCGCCGCAACGAAAATATAATTATACATTTAAGTATAAATATTTTAATAAATCGATTAGATCAATCTTCAATTTTAAGATTGTTGAGTATAAATGTAATAAAAATTTATAAATATCGCTGCGTCGTTGCGTCGCTGCGTGAGAAAGAAAATTACATAGGAGTAAAAATTACGATGAAAAAATATGTATTTGGATTGACGCTTATTCTGGTGCTTGGCCAGATAATTACAGGTTGTAGTCAAAAGACTAATGATGAAGCAATCGTATTAAAAACAGGGCTGCATCTGTTTATTGATGATTATCTGGTTGCCGAGAAATCATTTTTAAGCCGGACGGTAAATAATCCGGAGAAACTGCCTGAGCCGATCATTAGCGGAAAAAAGGGTGGTGATGATAATTTCCAGCCCTATATGTCTGTACTTAGGGATGATAAAACAGATCGATTTCGAATGTGGTACAATACCCCGGAGCATAAAAGTCAATCACATATTGGTTATCTCGAATCTGAAGATGGCATCAACTGGATCCGTCCGCATCGGGTTTTAAAAGATCCGCATAAAATAAAATTTGGTGTCACAGTTTTAGACCAGGGGATGGTTAATACTGATCCGGCGAAACGCTATGTTTTGGCTACCTATATGACGGATGGAATGATGATTTCCACTTCTGCGGATGGATTTGACTGGAAACCAATCAAACCCGAGGCACCCCTGAAGCATAATCATGATATATCCTCAATGCATTGGGATCCCATTCGTGAGCACTATCTGGCCATTGTTTCTGTATGGAAACGCAACGATGAATGGAATGATAATCAGCGCACGCCGCACCAAAGTGTTAGTAAAGACCTGATGAAATGGGAAGAACCTTGGCCAATCATGACGGGTAAAATAGGTGCGCCGATAGAAAAAGGTGAGACCCAGTTCTATGCCATGTCTGGCGTTATAACCCGAGGAGATTTGCTCATTGGTTTGGTAAAAATTCTGAGGGATGATATTAATGCCACCCCGGGTAAAACCGGGAAACAAATGGGCGATATGAATCGTAAGGCTGCTGGGTTGGGATATACAGTTCTTGCCTGGAGTCGGGATGGACGTACCTGGCAGCGCGATCATCAGCCATTTTTAGATAGAAATATGATTCCGGGAACCTGGGATCATGCCCATGTCTGGGGTGATGAGCAGATTATCGTAGACGATAAAACGTATGTTTACTATGGTGGATATGCCCATGGACATAAGGTTGATCGTTTTAATGAGCGGCAAATAGGTCTGGCCATCATGCCCCGTGACCGATATGTTGCCTATGAAGCCTCAATCGTTCCGGGCAAGTTGATCAGCAAGCCAGTCTCTATTCAGGGAAAGACCATGACGGTCAATGCAAAGGTTGTGGGAAATATGCGCATGCGGCTTATTGAATCTGATGGATCCCCTCTTAGTGGATTTGGTTGGATCGATGTCAAAGGTGACGATGTTGATATTCCAGTCAATTGGAAGGGAGATTTCGCAAGTTTGCAAGGTCAAACGATTTGTTTAGAAATTGAACTTCAAAATGCACAAATCTTTGGTTTTGACTTACAGAATTAATCTTGCTCTCGAGATCCCGAACCAAATTCGGGATGACTAGAATGTCATTCTGTCCAAAGTTCTCCTTCTGCTGAAGACATTCCTTTAGAAGGATGACTTGTTCCCGGATCTACGTCGATTTATAATTAAAATAGATCGTATCTTTGCGATATAGTCCATCTTTGAGATGGACTATATCATGTGCCATCATCACCCAGAATAGGATAATAAACTATGAAATATCTATCCCTTTTAGCCATCGTATCCATATTGATAATCGTTCCTGTACAAGCCCAGGAGATTACACAAATCAATCAAAGTTTCGATCAGGATCCGGGGTGGGAAAATTATCATAACCGTATCGAATGCTCGGATTGTCCGACCATCACCCAGGACTTTGGCTGGAATCCTACCAATAAAACCGGGCAAGGTCCTGGTGAAATAGGTGGTACAATATGGAAGTCCACCACACCTGCCTACTATGCCATGCCCCTTGGCCCCTATTCCTTTAAAGATAAACTATCCGCGTCCGGTAAATTGGCATTGATTGGCCCACCAAAAGAGGGCGAGGGTTTCTATATTGGATTTTTTAATGCAGAGCGTCAGGGATGGCGGGTTTGGTCATCTTTTGGCTTCCGTATGGGGAAGGTTAAAAACGGCCAATCCAGATTTCATCTTGATTATAAAACCGGTAAAGCGCGGGGAGCGATCCTCAATCCTGATATTGAAATTCCCTGTGATGGCTCAGTTCATGACTGGAAGCTCGAATATGATCCTGAGGCAAAGGTCGCCGATACCTGGCCGGATCCGAGGTTACCTAAATGGATCACTGAGAAGTCCAATGTTCATGAAGATAAGATCTATGAAAGGGCCTTAAAGGATGAACCCAATTTAAAGCGGGAGGATCTTCATGCCTTACTCCTCAGGGCCCGTGATGACGGTTTGATAGACCACTGGTATCGTAAAGGCTCCTATCATCTCTGGGATATTGAAAGAAATCCGGCAGGCATGAAGGGGAAAATCACCTTCTACTTTGATGATTATGCACCGGTCAGTTTCTTTTTGCTTCCGGGCCATAGCGATCATGAAAGTATCATTAACCGTTTTGGCATTTATAATATGCAGGTCTACCATGGTAGCATGGAGTTTTATATCTCTGGTCTTGTTGTGAATGAACAGAAAATTGATTTGTCTCAAAATCCCCACTGGCCCGGTGAGGGGAACCGTGAAACCTTTATTCAGGGCGACTTCCATGCCCGGCAGAATTTTGGCTTCTCCCAAACTAACTGGGCCGGTAAATCTGCCGGGGAGATCGGTGGCCGGTTTTGGGGTACTGAGGTCAAAGATCCCTGGCATGGTTATTATGCTGATGATATAGGGAAACTAACCCTTGAAGATCCTATTGAATTTTCAGGTATGATCAATTTCCCCGAAGGTGCTGTTGATGGGCGAATGCTTGTGGGATATTTTAACCGAAAGGAAAAATTGGCCGAGGTTCAGGGTGAGTACAAAGGAAATCCTCCCCATCAATATCTTGGATTGGAAGTAATGGACCAGACCCAGGCCGGTTATTATTTTACAGCGGTTTGTTCACCCCGACAGGATATCAGTATTGAAAATCACGGTCCTATTTATATTCCGGATCGTATTAAACGTCCCTTTAGTTTTAAGTATGATCCGGAGGCAGGGTTGGCAGGGCGGATTACCGTTACCCTGGATACAACTTCGTTTATGGCTGATCTAACCAAAGAACAGCGTCAGATCGGTTCCACATTTGATCGGTTTGGGATTTTGAATCCACGAAAAGGCGGAAAGTATGTAGACGTTTATTTAGATGATATTACCTATACGGTTAAAAGGCCTAATAATTATAAGCCAGTGAAACACAAGCAGACAATTACGAAGGTTCCCTATCCGCCGGATGGAAGAGAGTATAAATGATCTGGGATATGAGATACGTGATGCGGGATAAAATATTAGAATCTTTATAGAATAATTCTAAAGACCTAACCACAAAGTGCTCAAAGGAAGCACAAAGTTCTCAAAGAAAAAATATATAATAGGAACTTTGTGATCTTGGTGTCTTCTTAGTGTCCTTTGTGGTTAATAAAAATAATTCGTTTACCATAAGAAATGAGAGAAAAATGAAATCTAAATATTTTATTGTACTCATTCCCATGATATTTATTTTTTTTAATTGTGAAACGGAGTTAGGAAAAGAAGAAATGGGGGAGTTTGCGCCCCCGGATGCCTACCTGGAAGGCTCTGACAGACCCTATTATGGCAGTGAAAATGAATGGAACCGGCGTTTCTTTTACGAACATAATAAAAGATTCTATAAACGCCGTGGCCAGCGTCAGATGCTGGATATTGTCGAAGGCCGCCCGCAGGAAACTATTGACTATTGCATGGAATTACTTGAGGACGATCCGAATGATCTAGAATCCTTGTACAATCTTGCCATAGCCCGGGCCCAGCTAAATCAGGAGAATGAGGCTATAAAAAACGTCAATGAAGCGCTTGATCGTGGTTTACCATTCGAAAGATTCCAGGCCGGTCCTCGAAAAGAATTACAGGCTTTAAGTCAAATTACTGCTTTTAAAGAATTAGAACAGGAGCGAGGTCGCGCATTAATTCATGGTCCAATGATAGGCCGTATGAAAGATGACGGGGTTAGTGTCTGGGTACGTACCGCCAGAGAAGCAAATGTCCAGGTACTATTAGGTCAGAGCAAGGATACAGTAAAAAAACTTAAATCAGAAGTGGTCAGAACTAATAAACGTATGGATTACACAGCGATTCTCGATGTTTCAGAACTGAAACCTGAGACTCTATACTACTATGATATTTTAGTTGATGGAGAGTCCACCTTAGCGCCTGCTTATCCGTCGTTCCAAACCTATCCCTCGGGAAAAGGGGGGGCTGAGATAACCATTGGATTCGGCGGTGGTGCCGGCTATGTACCTGAGAATGAGCGTATGTGGGATGTCATTAATAATAATGGACCTGATGCTTTCTTGTTCCTCGGAGATAATGTTTACATCAATATGCCGGAGATGCCCAACGGGGTACATTATTATACCTACTATCGCCGGCAGTCCCGTCCGGAATTTCGCAGACTTGTTTCTTCAACGCCGGTTTATGCCATTTGGGATGATCATGATGCAGCGACTGATGACACCTGGTTAGGCCCCTATAAAGATAAACCCGCATGGAAGATGCCTTTGATGGAGGTATTTAAACAGAATTGGATCAATCCCAGCTATGGGAATACAGATTGGCCCGGTTGCTGGACCCGTTTTTCTATTGCTGATATTGACTTCTTTATGCTGGATGGACGATTCTATCGCACTAATCCATTTGAGGATAATCCAACCATGTTGGGACCAAATCAGAAAAAATGGCTCTTGGATGCTCTGTCCCAATCTGAGGCCACCTTTAAAGTTATTGCCTCACCTGTACCCTGGACCTTTGCTTCAAAGGGTGAAGCACGCGATACCTGGAATGGATTCCGAAATGAGCGGAATGAGATTTTTGATTTTCTGGTCGGTAATAAAATAGATGGTGTTATACTCCTCTCTGCCGATCGACACAGATCTGATGCCTGGCGGATTGATTATAAAAATTCCTATCCTTTGTATGAGTTTGAAAGTTCCCGTTTGACCAATCAACACAGCCATGAATTAATGCCAAATGCACTTTTTGGATATAATGAAAAGCAGTCCTTTGGATACCTAACTTTTAATACTACCCTTCCTGATCCAACGGTAACCTACAAGATTCTCAACATTGATAATGAAAACAAAGGAAATATTACTGTCAAGAAAAGCGAGATTTCATATGATAGATAGGCAAATGGTTAACCCCAGCACAAAGAAAGTGGTGAGGTCCCTTTTATTTCTGTTTTGGGTTCTCCTCCCTATCCTTCTTGCCCCTCAACTATTTGCCCAAAACACATGGGTAGAAAACTCATTTGAGGATTTTAGAGATGGATCATTTTTGGACGCCGGAAGCAATCTTTATGTATCTGCAAAGGGTCGCATCCAAATAATAAATCGCTGGGATTTTAATAATGATGGTAATCTTGATATTTTATTAACAAGTGGTCATGGGCATACAGAAAAAGAAAATACTTATATTTATTTAAATTCTCAGGGACAAGTCGATGGACGGCAGCGTATCGAACTTCCCGGTGGGGGCTCCCGGGATGGTCTTGTTGCTGATTTTAATAAAGATGGATTTAATGATCTGGCCATTGCGAACGCGGCTGATAGCCATTTTAGCCGTGTAAATGCCTGGATTTGGTACGGATCTGCGGAGGGGTTCTCGCCATCAAATCGCATTGAATTACCAGCCTACCATGGAAAAGCCATTGTCGCCGGTGATTTTAATAACGATAGCTGGGTTGATTTGGCCATAGCCTGTCAATGGCAGGCAGGAAGCATTATTGCTCCTGAAGGTCCTATGATGAGCTTCATTTATTGGAACTCAAAGGAGGGCTTTCACCCGGAAAATCGCATGCCCCTGGTATTTGAAGGGAAAGGTGCCAATGCATTTGCCACTGCTGATCTGGACAATGACCAAACCGATGATTTGGTTGCTCTTGCTGCCGGAAAAACATATTTACTGCTCTCCGGGCAGGATGCTTATGGGGATACAACACAATGGGAAACCTTCCCTGTTAATGGCAATGCACTTTCTTTAGGGGATATCAATAATGATTCCTCATTTGATTTAGCGATTTGTTCTAAGCAATCTGTCATCATCATACAAAGCAAAAGTGGAAAATTTGATTATAAAAACGCCTACCGGCTTTCCATTAGCCAGCCCACTGATGTTGCTCTGTCTGATTTGAATCTCGATGGATATGATGATGTCATTGTCGCAAATGCCGCTACTCCAGGGGGCGCGACCTGGACGGATTCCTATATTTTCTATTCCGAAAAGGGCTTAATCTCTGAAAAAAATAGGGTCGGCTTACCTACCTTCGCGGCCAGTGGGATTACTAGTTGTGATTTAAATAAGGATGGATATCCTGATATTGTTGTCGGCAATCAACGTATTACCAATCAACAGAATCTGTGTTCCTATATTTATTGGAATGATAAAGGCGTTTTTTATCACGGGAATCATACACAGCTGCTTACCATGGGTACGCTTGCTACTACGACCGGAGATGTCAATAATGATAGTCGATGATGATGTGGTGTTTTTCAATGAAGAGGGATATTTCCGGGACGGTCCAACCATGTCTCATATTTATTGGGGAGATGGTACACGAGATTTCTCAAGTTCACGGCAAACAGCGTTGCACACACATCATATTTTCGGGCAAAGCCATGCTGATCTAGATGACGATGGTCATGTGGATCTGGTTTTTGCCAATGAACGCTTTATGTACCGCATTCCCCATGAACAGAATGGTTTAATTATTAATTGGGGTGGTTCAAAAGACTTTAATAGTTCTTCACGTCTGACCATGCAGACTGCCTATGGGGGTGTGAGAATTGCTGATATAAATAAAGATGGCTATCTCGATATGCTCTCTGGAGGCTCAGCAATTGATCTGAAAAACCCGGATAAGCATGGAATTCCGATTTTTTGGGGATCAAAACAGGGATTTGTTCACCAAAACAGGCAGATCATTCATCATGACATTGAAAAAATGAGAGCACCCCTGCTCATGGATTTAAATAAGGATAGCTGGTTGGATATTTGCGGACAGGTGGAAGATGGTAAAATTAAAATCTGGTGGGGAAGTTCATCCGGTTTTAGTGATACAGAATTCACGGAAATTGATTTAGGCCGTCCTGATCATTTGATGTATATAAAAGGTGCGGATTTGAATAAGGATGGTTGGCTTGATCTGTTCCTGCCAAAACGTCGGCCCCATCAGAACTATAATACATCTTTTATCTATTATGGCTCTTCCACAGGATTTTTAGCGGATAACAGGATTGAGATAGAAGCGAATATACCCTATGAGAATAGTATTGCCGATTTTGATCGTGATGGGTGGCTTGATATCTTTTTGGCCAGTTACGGAACAGATCTCAAGGGAAATCGTCCCTCTCTCATTCACTGGGGAAGTGCAAGTGGATTCTCAAACCGTGACCCAATGGCATTAAAAACTTATGGTGCTTCAGGGTCTGAGGCTGCTGACTATGATGGTGATGGATGGTTGGATATTCTGGTAGCCAATCACCGCCGGGCGGGTTCTATTATTGAGCCCATACCTCACAAACATACCACACCATCGATGCTTTATTGGGGAGGAAAAGATGGGTTCTCGGACGAGCGGCGTTGGGAGATAGAGGTTGCAGGTCCGAGCGGCTTAAATGTACGCGATCCTGGGAATAGCTATGATCGCGGGTTTTATGAAGACTATATTTCATCTGCCTTTCATACCGGTGAAATCTTAAAACCGTCAACTATAAACTGGAAGGTGGATACACCCTTTGGTACTTCTGTGAAATTTCAGATCAGAATGGCTGAATCTGAAAATGCCTTGGCTGAAGCAAAATGGCAGGGTCCCAGCGGTGAGAAGTCATGGTTTAACCGACCCGGCCAATCGATAACGCAAAAGAAAGGTATGTGGATACAATACAGGGCGCGATTGCTTACACCAAATGGTGGTGCAACACCTTATTTAAATGATGTGAGAATAGTGTTTGAGTAATTATCTGAATGAAGAACCGGATCAAAATATATGAGCAAAAAAAACGGAAATAAACGAGAAATAATTCTCCATTCTGCACGAAAATTGTTTGCCGAAAACGGATATGAAAACACATCTGTGAGGCAGATTGTGGATTCAGCAAACACGTCAATGGGCAATCTATATTTTCATTTTCCCAACAAGTTGAGCATATTAAAAGTAATTTGTAAGGATTATGTTAATGTCTTGAGGACTCAGATAAATGATATCTCTAAACTTTCATTCCGGCCAGAAGTAGGGTTTGCCCTGGATTTCCGGATAGGCTATATAACAACCTTAGAACATCCAAAGACCTCACAGTTCTTTGCTGCGGCACAGAATATACCAGAGATACACGAGTACTCGTTACAAAATAAGAGACTTAGACTCAAAACCTTCTTTGAATATAAAATATCCCCGATAGAAATTGACTATCTGGCCATTGCAATACAAGGGATTGCCGATGGCATTTTTGATCAGAAGAGACAAGGTAAGTTAAAGGAAGAATCTTCTGTGCTGAGTAATACGATAATTGATTATAGCTTAAGATTAATTGGTTATCCACGTAATGATATAAAAAGAACAATCATAGAGGTTGATAAATATATCGAGCAGCAAAAAATAACAGTAGATAAATATTTTAATTCTTAAGAATTTCCTACCAGCCTGATCATTTTGGAAAATAAAAATTAGGGATAATCTTATAAATGGTTGAGAACTTAAACGGTATTATTGCTGTCTGTGACACTCCCTTCACGGAGCAAAACGAAATTGATCATAATTCTTTGAAACGCTATGTTCAGAATGCTTTAAAAGGTGGTGTGGTAGGATTTCTCGTTCCTGCGAAGGCTGCAGAAGTGGAAAAATTGTCATCCGCAGAGCGATTAGAAATGGTGTCCACTGTTTTGGAAACATGTGAGGGAGGCGTGACAGTAATTGGTGGAGCCTCCGCAGAGAGGAAAGAGGATCGTTTACATCAGGCACGTTCCTTGATTGATCTGGGCTGCCAGGGCATATTAGTCAGTATTCCTTTTGATGATCGTACTTCTTTCGAAAGAGATATAATTGAAATTGCTGAACTTGATCCGGGATTTTTAATGATACAGGATTGGGATTTTCATGGCTATGGAATACCGGTTGATGTGATAGTTGACTTATTTGAAAAAATAGACTGTTTCAAATGCCTTAAAGTGGAAGTTGTCCCTGCTGGTATAAAATATAGTGAGATATTAAAATCAACCGCAGGAGAACTTCACGTCTCAGGTGGATGGGCAGGCGGTCAAATGATTGAGGGACTTGACCGTGGTGTAAATGCATTTATGCCAACAGTCCTCCTTGAAGTTTATACCAAAATTTATCAGCTTCACCATACCGGGGAGAGGGAACGAGCTAAAAACATTTTTTATGATCTTTTAACAATTCTGGCCTTTTCACATCAGCATCTGGATATATCGGTTCATTTTGGGAAGCGGCTTTATCATAAATTGGGTATTTTTTCCACACCGAAGGTTCGAGAGCCCATTTTGCCATTTGATAGTTTTCATGAAAAGATAGCGGATGAGATGATTGAGAGGGCTATTGCGCTTTCAAAAACGCTGGATCAATATTGAGTAGGACATCCCGTCAAAAACAGATCTCACGCAGCGCCGCCGCGACGCAACGTTATTGATATTAAATTGAGTAAAATCGAAAATATTTCTATAATAGTATTTTTTTTTCTGATACTTCAATATGCATTTCGCTGTAATGATAGAGTGCCTATACTTAAACAGAAGTAAAATGCGGCGGGAATTGTAGCGTATTTGTAGAAAAAACTTGATGTGGCGATCCCGGATTTTTAAATTAACAGAGCGCTGCTCTGTTTTTGTTTTAATAGGTGGTTAAATTAGAAGTTTACACTAGCAATTCAGATGTAGGAGGTTGGAATGGTTTCTGAGATTAAACGAACTAAAGAGTTTCTCTTTGAAGTAATAATCTGTCTTTTTTTTGGGTTCATATTTCTTAGTTGTCAGCCCGCACAAGAAGATCGATTGAATATTCTTTTTATTCTAGCCGATGATCTGGGTTGGAATCAGGTCGGATACCATGGTGTTGATTTCTATGAAACCGGCAATATTGATCAGCTCAGCTGCCGATGGCATATATTTTAGTAATGCTTTTGCCTCAGATCCGGTTTGTTCACCCACACGAAGTGGGATCATGACCGGAAAGCACCCGGCCCGCTTACATCTGACAGATTACATTCCCGGAAGTCCATATCCCTATGCCAAACTTACGACACCACAGCAAATTCTTGGCCTCCCTCTGGAAGAGATAACCATTGCCGAAAAACTGAAAGAAAATGGTTATACAACAGGTCATTTTGGAAAATGGCATTTGAGCAAGGATAAGAATTACAAACCTGGAAGGCCACAAGATCCGGGGTCCCAAGGCTTTGATGAAGTGTTTACTTCGGTTAAACCAACGGCAGATGCTGACTCAGAAAAAGACGCCCATCATACCATTGAAATCACTGATCTTGCTCTGCAATTTATCGATAAGAACCAAAGTAAACCATTTTTCTGTTACGTAGCTTATCACACGGTTCATCGCCCCTTACACGAAAAAGCTAACCTGATTAAAAAATATCAGGATAAACCGGGTTCAGATCTGGATATCAATAATCCTATCATGGGGGCAATGATAGAACGAATGGATATGGGAATCGGTCAGCTCATTAAGAAACTAGAGGATTTGGGTCTTACGGAAAAAACGCTTGTCATCTTTTATTCTGATAACGGCGGTTTTGAACAGTTACAGGATCAGGCACCCTTGAGAGGAGGTAAAGCCATGGTTTTTGATGGTGGCCTTCGGGTCCCAATGGCAATAAAATGGCCCAGTGTCATTTCTCCTGGGCGTTCTTCTGATGCATTGGTTACTTCGGAAGATTTTTTTCCGACTATCATGGCGGCGATCGGTGCCATATATGATAAAACTGATTTAGATGGGGTCAATCTTATGCCTATTCTTAAGGGAACCGGTGGGATTGATCGTTCGGCACTCTACTTTCATTATCCCCATTATCATCATTTGGGTTATCTTCCGGGAGGGGCTATGCGTGCGGGAGACTACAAGTTGATTGAATGGTATGAAGAGACCTTGACTGGTAAAGGTACGCAAATTAATCTCTATAATGTGAAAGAAGATATTGGTGAAGAAAATGATCTGGTAAACGAGATGCCCGAAAAAGCTGCACAAATGAGAAAAAGTTTGCAGGAATGGCGTAAACGGCTAGACGTACAGGAGATGACAATTAATTCAAAATATGATCCTAAGAAGGCGAATTGGAGATTTTTAGATGAACCGTAATAGAAGATTTGTCATTATTCTGGAGTTAGAAATTAGGAATTGGGAATTTTCATAATGATAGTAGTCCCATCCTATTTCAATTGAAAATAGTCAAAAGTCAACCAAGAGGTTAAAATGAAGCAAGAAGAAATAAAAAGGCTTGAACAGATTGCAACAGATTTACGCGTTCAGGTAGTAAAAATGATGGAAGTAGCTGGCAGCGGACATGCCGGAGGGTCAATGTCCATAGCTGAAATGGTTTCTGTCTTATATTTTAATGAAATGAAGATAAATTCGAAAGATCCAAACGATCCAGATAGAGATCGATTCATCCTTTCAAAGGGGCACGGCTGTTTTACGGTTTACGCCGCATTGGCCAGAATAGGGTATTTAAAAGAAGAAGAACTCTATCATCCGTATGAGGTGGATAGTCCTATTCAGGGACATCCGGAGTTGGGCATATGTCCAGGAATCGACATGGGAACGGGAGCATTGGGGCAAGGGCTTTCAGCAGGAATAGGTATGGCCCTGGCATCACGCATACAAAAAAAAGATTTTCGCATATACGTCATAATTGGAGACGGGGAAGCAAATGAGGGAATGGTATGGGAAGCTTCCATGTTGGCCCCCAATTATAAAATTGACAATCTCGTTGCCATTCTGGATTATAATAAAATTGCTTTAACCGGACCAATCGAGGAGACGGTTCCCTTAGAACCGGTGGTAGATAAATGGCAAGCATTTGGATGGCATGTCTTAGAAGTTGATGGACATTCAGTTGCTGAATTGCTGGATGCATTAGCCAAGGCAAAAGAGGTTAAAGGGAAGCCAACGATGATCATTGCACATACTGTAAAAGGTAAGGGGATGTCCATGATCGAAGGAACCCGTAGTTCCCATGCTATGCCTGTATTCACTCCGGAGGATGCCAAGAAGACCATAGAAGAGTTGCGGACGGGATCTATTAGCAAAACGCCTGGAGCATAGCGCAAAGGTAAGCCAGGTTGAACTGCAACACTCTGATCACCTACATACTGGCACAGCTTGCACTAGGGATGTGGAGCAGTGATGTAGTTCATTCCGTGCCCTCTGCGCTATGCAGAAAAAAATAATTGAACAGATATTCTACTATAAACTCAATGGAGTAACTTAAGATGTCAGAAATGTTAGTACCCAGAAATATTATTGGCAGTACATTGGTGGATCTTGCTAAGGAAGATCCTGATATTGTGGTCTTGGATGCAGATTTTTATACCTGTACAATAACTGAAGAATTTAGAGAAAAAAATCCGGATAGATTTATTGAAGTTGGTATTGCGGAACAAAATATGATGGGTGTTGCCGCTGGGTTGGCCACAACCGGGCTAAAACCTTTTGCCTCTGCTTTAGCCGCGTTTTGCACGCGACGGGCATGCGACCAGGTAACGACTTCAATCGCTCTCCAAAATCTAAATGTCAAAATTCTTGGTGTTTATACAGGATTATTTGTAGGAAAAAACGGTGGCTCACATCAGGCGCTTGAAGATATCGCAATTACCCGGGCAATCCCCAGGATGTCAGTTGTTCAACCGGCAGACGCCTGGGAAATGATGGCTTTACTTAAATTTGCTACGCAACATGTTGGCCCGATGTATATCCGCGTCTCTAGAGAACCCTCTATAAGATATGTACCGGATAATTATAACTTTGAGTTAGGAAAATCAACCCTTTTAAAAGAGGGAAGTGATATTTCTATTATTACCTATGGTGAAATGATTCCGCAAACAATGGAGGCTGCAGAGTTTTTGGAATATAAACACGGAATAAAATCCCGGGTGATTAATATGAGTTCTCTAAAGCCTGTGGATGGGGGGGCGATTTTAAAAGCTGCGCAAGAAACTAATTGTATTATAACGGTGGATAATCATAATATTATAGGTGGTGTGGGTTCTGCGGTATCAGAATATGTTTGCGAAAATCATCCCACGCGGGTTAAAAGAATTGGTGTACGGGATGTGTTTGGCAGATCGGGCTCAAATGATGAGATGAGAAAAAAGTTTGGATTGCGCTCAGAAGATATTGCATCACAAATCTTGGAGTTTCTTGATTGAAAAAAATTAACCACAAAGTCCACTAAGCCCCGATATCTATATCTACATCAAGTAGATATTTTGGGATGAAATCCTCTTCCATAGGAATCCCTTCGGGACAAGATTTCAAAGGCACTAAGATCACAAAGTTTTTATTAAGAAATTTTTCTTTGTGTGTTTAGTGGTTAAAAATAAGATAAACAATTAAATAGTACATTAAATAATAGAAAATATTTACCTGTATATAAAAATCGTAAATGATTTTAAAGATATCCTCACGTAGATGGGTAGATAAAAATTTATATCACTTTGGTTTTATATGTACTAAATGTTTGTAGAAAAGGTGAATAATGATGAAGAGAAAAAAGTATAGCGGTGTTATCGTTCCAATGGTCACACCGTTTACACAAGATAGACAGATTGATCAAAATTCAGCAAGGAAGTCAATCAAACATGTGGTATCCAATGGGGCAATGCCGTTCATTTTGGGAACCACAGGAGAATCTGCTTCAATTCCTGAAGAATATCGATTGGAATTTGTAAAAAATATGGTTGAAACGGCTGGTAAACAGACTGTTACTTATGCCGGTATTTCGGGAAACTGTCTAAAAACTTCAATTGAATCTGCTCAACAGTATTTTGATCAGGGTGTGGATGTAATGGTGGCTCATCCACCTGGATATTATCCCCTAAACGAAGATCAAATTTTAAATTATTTTGAAGAACTGATCGAAAGCATTCCCGGACCTCTTATCCTATATAATATTCCTCCTGTAACAGGACTGTCCTTACCCCTGGATGTGGTAGAGAAACTAAGCCACCATCCGCGTATTGTGGGATTGAAAGATTCTGAGCGTGATCCTGATCGACTTGAAGAATCCTTAAGGAGATGGGTTAACCGACCGGATTTCTCATACCTGAGTGGTTGGGCTACTGTTTCGGCAGAAGCATTGCTAAAAGGATGTGATGGTATAGTACCGAGCACCGGTAATCTGGTACCTAAAATGTATCAAGATTTGTATGAAGCGGGTGTTTCGGGTGATGGAGAGAATGCACGCAAATTGCAAAATGAAACGGACGAGATTTCCCTTTCTTATCAGAAGGGATTTATTTTGTCGCATTCATTGGCAGCATTTAAGATTGTTCTAAATGAAGCCGGATTATGTGAGCCATATGTTTTACCACCGCTCAAGCGTCTTTCCCCAGAACTAGAGCAGGGAATAAGAGAGCAGTTAAGGTTATTAAATAAAAAATATGCCCTTATATAATAGTTATCAAGATGACTCCCGGGTAAATTTTACACCCGGTCTTCCTATTATTGGAACTTATGTCGATAGAAAAACAATATGTGATATCGCCGGAGATGGCGGTCTATATACAATGTTGCTATCCATAGACTCTGCAGGTTCAATTGCATATGCAAAGAAAACAAAAATCAAAACCAAGTGAGGAAAAGTAAATGTACGAACAAACTTTAGGCTGGTTCGACTATGTTGTTATTGCAGTATCGCTACTGGGATCGCTCTATGTCGGTGTTTACTTTGCAAAGAGGCAGACTGATACAAACAATTATTTTAAAGCTTCAGGAAAAATCCCCTCATGGGCGGTGGGTATGTCTATTTTGGCAACATTGATAAGTAGCATAACATTTCTTGCCTATCCGGGTGAGGGATTCAAATCAAACTGGATATTACTTGTCCAGGCAATTATGATCGTCATCGTTCTCTCCGGATTAGTATGGATAGTGGTCCCGCTGTATCGTAAGGTGATCGGGATCAGTGCTTATGAATATTTTGAAAAAAGATTCGGTGCGTTTGCTCGTTTTTATAGTTCCTTTGCTTTTACTTTGACACACTTTTCAAAAATGGGTACCGTATTCTTTCTGATGGGGTTGGCTCTTACAAGCATGACCGGTGTAAATACCTATTTGATAATCTGGATTATCGGATTTGCCGTCATATTTATTACACTCAAAGGAGGTATAGAGGCAGTCATCTGGCTTGATGTAATTCAGGGTTTTATGCTTGTTGCCGGTGGGATACTCACATTAGGTGTTTTATTTTATCTCGTAGATGGTGGCCCTATTGCCATTATTCAAACGGCGATTGAACATAAAAAAATTAGTTTTGCCCCCTATGATTGGGATTTTACAAAACTGACATTTATTGTCATGGTCCTTAATGGCATATTCTATGGAATCCAAAAATATGGAACGGATCAAACCATTATTCAACGCTATCTAACAGCCAAGAGCGACAAAGGGGCGATCAGAGCAGGTTTGATGGGGGTTTGGCTAAGTTTACCTGTCTGGACATTATTTATGTTCGTGGGGACAGCCCTGTTTGCTTACTATCAGATTTCGACTGATGTACTTCCCCCAAATATTAAACCAGATGAAGTGTTCCCCTATTTTATTATTACCAAATTACCTACCGGACTGGTTGGATTAATTCTTTCTGCGTTAATTGCTGCTGCTGTATCAAGTTTAGATTCTGATATGAATTGTTTGTCTGCAGTTGGTGTGGAGGATTATTATATCAGATTCAAACCGGAAAGTACGGATGTGCAGAGATTAAAAGTTGGTAAAATTGTTGTTTTCTTTTCCGGCATAGCTGCATTAATTGTTGCCACCCTTTATGTGCAGGTAGGAGGTAAGGGAGTGCTAGGAATTGTGTTTGGACTTTATGCCATTTTTTCAGGTGGTATCGTCGGAATATTCCTGCTGGGGCTATTGACAAAAAGAGCAAATGCCCGGGGCGTAAATATTGGTATTATCTCCAGTATTCTTTTTACAGCATATGCAATTTGTACTTCAATGAAAATTGGTGATAGTCTGATCATCGATCTTGGAGATTGGAATTTTACACACCATAAATACATGCTTGGTGTTTATACACATGTAATCGTTTTGGTTGTCGGATATGTTGCCAGTTTGTTTTTCAAATATGAAGCGCCGGAATCTAATCTGACTTTTCATGGCTGGATAAATAAAAAGCATGGTGCAGAATAACACTTTATTTAATTGGAAATTATGGGTCTGAAAAAAATGAATACAATCAAGCGACTACTTCCGGAAAATTTTATTCCTGTTGATATTGTCCTATCCCCTTCCTGGTGGTTTAAGCACGCGGGAATTACGTTTGATCGGGATTTTTTCTTCCATCCCCTTCGCCGTGTTGAAGCTGAACAAAAAATGGAGCAAATTCTCTATGATAAATGGGGAAACTATGGCCTGGGGGGTGATAAAGATAAGGCCAAACCGGAAATAGGTGCCGTGCACTTAGCCGCCGGTTACATACTTTCAGAAATGCTCGGCTGTAAAGTAGACTATAGGGAAGATGAGCCACCACAAGTTATTCCTGCTTTTAATGACGAACTGACATTTCTTGATGAAAAACCCTTTGAGTCAGAAGTCTTCAAATCTTTTGTTAATCTTACAGAAAAGCTTAAAAGAGAAATTTGGATATCTTACCGGCGATGTAAATTGGGGTGGTGTCCTTAATATTGCTCTGGATTTGAGAGGCCAAGGCCTGCTTATGGACTTTCTTGAGAAACCCATGGAGCTTGAACAGTACTTCCGCGATATTCGGGATGTGATTTTTAAATTTATTCAGGGAATTCAGCCGGAAACAGGAAGTAGCTCAATCTCAGTAAATAGAAATATCCGGCATTTTGATAAACCGGTGTTTTTGCATTCCGAATGTTCCCATACGATGATCTCTGTAGAACATTATGAACAATTCTTATTCCCTCTGGATTTGGCCTGGAGTAAAAGTCAGCGTCCATTTGGTATTCATTATTGCGGAGATGATCCCCATCGTTATGCTGAAAGTTTTGCAAAACTTCCTTATCTGGATTTTCTGGATGTGGGTTGGGGGGGCGATGTGAAGATTCTGCGAAAGCATTTACCAGATACCTTCTTAAATATTCGGTTGAGCCCGGTATCAATCATCGATCAGAGTCCATCGGAGATAGAAGAAACAATCACCAATCTTGTTCAGGACTCCGCGGATCCAAACCTGACTGGTGTATGTTGTATAAATATGGATGATAAGGTACCTGATGAAAATATTACGACCATTTTTAAGACAGTTGAAGAATTGAGAAAACAGCTAACTTGAAATAGTATCATACGATACCAAAAGAAGAAAATTTTGACAGGATTGACAGGATCAATAGGATATAATAAAAATTCTTAAAATAAGCAGTAATTAATTCCAAGTCACCATAAATATTTGAGTTGTCGATTACTTGAATCCTGTAAATCCTGTTATCATGTTTAAAATTAAGATGTGTTGGGACCATAGGATACTAATTATAAATATATCTAACCAAGGAAATTTAGATGAAAAATTTAATTCACATTGTGGTTATCCAAATATTTATATCAGTTATTTTAGGATTTGCTCAACATCGTAGTCTGGTAGAAAAAAATGTATTTCCGGCAGAGGAGGCCCGGCAGGGGATCGCTGTAGATGAAAAATATTTTTATGCCATTGGTACGGATAATATTGGAAAATATGATAAGGAGAGTGGCGAACTGATCATTTCCTGGTCTGAAAAAGGCAAAAAATCCATTATTCATCTGGACAGTGGTGTTATCTTTGAGGATCGTCTTTACTGCGCACATTCCAATTATTCACAAGTTCCTATGACCAGTTCAGTCGAGATTTGGGATGCAAATTCTTTAAGGCATATTGGTACGCACAGTTTTGGAATTAATTGGGGTTCCTGTACCTGGGTAGACCGCTACAATGGCTATTGGTGGGGCGCATTTGCCCATTATAACAAGTTAAAAGATAAGACGGGTAAGGGGTCAGACTGGACAACTCTCGTAAAATTTGATGATAATTGGCAAGAACTGGAATCCTGGGTATTTCCGGATGAAGTTGTTCAACGATTTGGAAGAATGAGTAATTCCGGTGGGTCATGGGGACCGGATGGACGACTTTATTGTACGGGGCATGATGAGCCAGAACTTTATTCTCTCCAAATTCCTTTAAAGGGATCTGCCTTGGAATTCGTGGAGACTGTTCCTGCAACCAATGCTGGTCAAGGTATTGCCTGGGATCGTACAAATCCCGGAGATTTATATATGATAAAAAAGAAGGATAAAAAAGTGATTAAATCTCAACTTATAGCAGGGGATGTATCTTTACGCCAGGGGAAATTTTTGACCGAGGATGAGGCGGTTATTGAACTCGAGCAGCTATCAAAGATGTATACTGATCTAAATGCCTGGAATTCACGGGCAGAGATGATACGTGAGGGCATTCTTCGGGGTGCGGAATTATGGCCTTATCCCAATAGATGTGATTTAAAACCTATCGTCAGCCAAAAAAGGGTTTATGATGGCTATACGGTTGAAAATGTCGCATTTGAAAGCCTACCGGGATTTTTTGTAACAGGTAATTTGTATCGCCCGGCAAAGATGGAGGGACCGTATGCAGGAATTCTTAGTCCGCACGGTCATTTCCCTGAACCAAATGGTGGGGGACGGTTTCGACCCGATATGCAATATCGCTGTGCTACCCTGGCAAAAATGGGGGCGGTTGTTTTTGCTTATGACATGATCGGTTGGGGTGAATCTACACAATTTGAAAACTTTTCCTATCATGAATCACATAGTCAATATAAAAAAGCCGTGGCACTTCAGACCTGGAACAGCATACGTGTTTTAGATTTTTTGGAATCCCTGAATATTATTGATAAGTCCCGGGTGGGTATCACCGGCGCATCAGGAGGAGGGACACAAACCTTTTTATTAACAGCAATAGAAGAGAGGATAAAAGTCTCGGTTCCGGCTGTGATGGTCTCCGCGCACTTCTTCGGAGGTTGTACCTGTGAGAGCGGCATGCCCATCCATCATCGTGATACCCATGTTACTAATAATGCAGAAATATCTGCCTTGACGGCCCCCAGGCCCATGTTGCTTATTTCCGATGGTGATGATTGGACGAAAAATACACCGAAAGTCGAATTCCCTTTTATTCAGCAGGTCTATAAACTCTATGGCGTTAAGGACAATGTGGAATTTTTCCATATACCTGATGAAGGACATGATTATGGTTATACCAAAAGAGTACCTGCTTATAAATTCCTAGCAAAGCATCTTAATTTAAATTTGGAAATGGTCAAAAGCGCGGATGGCGAGATAGATGAAAACGATATAAAGATCGAAAAAATGGAGGTAATGAAAATATTTAATGAGGAGAATCCAAGACCAGTCCATGCGGTAAGGGAAGTAGTGTGGTAATTGCCCTACTTTTATAGGCTTTGTGAACTATATTCCTTTGCTATTGGTTCTCCTGAGTCCTGTACAAGCGGGAAAGGATGAATTAGGGAAGATTGAGTATCAATAGAGAAATTGTATATTAGAATTATAAAAATCCAATTAATCAATAAGGGAGCAATTATGCGCTTAGTTTTATTCATGTTTATAGTATTAAGTCTGCTATTCTTCAGTTGTGGCTCTGATGATAGTGGTCCTGTTAGTGAACCTAATGATGTAAGTACAAATAAATTCCGTCTTGTCTGGCATGGAGATCCGACAACGGAGATCACTATTGCCTGGGATCAGTTAAAGGGATCTGAACCTGCAGTTTATTATGGGACAGAGGATTTGGCCCAAAATGCAGAGGATTATCCAAATAATCAGGAGCCAACCCGTAAAACATTAGGTTACAGGGGGATGAATACACATTTTGCCAGGCTTACCAATTTAAAACCAGATCAGGTTTATTATTTTGTCATTAAAGATAGTGACTCAACCAGCCCACGTTTCTGGTTCAAGACAGCGCCCGATAAACCCAAAGCCTTTACCTTCATCACCGGAGGTGACACAAAGAGTGGCGGCACAGCCCTTGAGGCCGGCAGGTTCTCAAATAAAATGGTGGCAAATCTGCGACCTTTATTTGTTATTTTTAATGGTGATTTTTGTAGTGGGAATGGTACGGATGATGATCGCTGGAAACTCTGGTTTAATGATTGGGCGACATTAACGACATCTGCAGATGGCCGTATGTATCCAATTATCCCTGTCCATGGCAATCATGAAAATGGTGATAAATCAGTGTTGAATAAACTGTTTGATGTCCCTGTTCAGAATGGAAACGAAGAAAATGTCTATTATTCAACTTCTTTTGGGGGAGACTTTTTCCATTTTATTGCATTAAATTCTGAGATTGAGGAAGGTGGTGATCAACGGGATTGGCTGGAAAATAATCTTAAAAAGAATAAAAATTTTACATTTAAGATAGCCGGATATCATAAACCATTCCGACCGCATACGTCGGGCAAAGGAGAACAAGATTATCAACTCGATCAATGGGCACATTTATTCTATCAATATGGTCTGAATATTTCCATGGATGGTGATTCACATATGTCTAAAATCACTTTTCCTGTGCGCCCCAGTAACGAGGAGGGTAGCCATCAGGGATTTATACGTGATGATGAAAGGGGTACGATGTTCATTGGTGAAGGAAGCTGGGGAGCTGGTCCGCGGGCAAATGATGACGATAAGCCCTGGACATTACGGAGTGGCTCATTTAACCAGATAAAATGGATTCAGGTATTTCCGGAATCCTCAAGCGAATCTGCCCGGATAGATATTCGTACGGTTATTACTGCCACAGAAGATGCGAATGAAAATATCGTCTCACATGTAGAAAATGTCATGCCATTATCCGAAAATGATGTATTTGCTGTCCCGGGAAATATTAATCTCTTTTACCACAGAACCATACGGCCCTGTAATTACTTATCCTTTTAGAAAAAAATAAATTGAGGGAAATATGATCCACATTAAACAATTCTTGAAGCAGATGTCGTTCTTGATTTCAATAGTTTTAGTCATACTTTTTGGATGTACTGATCAAGGGGAAAAGGCCGAGGTATCTGAAGAGACAGTTAAATATGTTGGTGATGTTCAGCCGGACAAGGCCCATTATGATGGGAAACTTCCTCATGCGGCAGGGGTTCACCATTTTCAGGCTTTTAGGGCAAATCGAAATCATCCTTCTGAAGGGGGCAAAGTGGGGTGGACATACAACCATCAACCCTTTTTAGCCCACTGGAAGGGAAAATTTTATATCCAGTACCTGAGTGATCTTCTCCAGGAACACACACCACCGGGAAGAACGTTGTTGCTTACCTCTGAAAATGGTCGGGACTGGTCCAGGCCAAAGGTGGTGTTTCCTCCTTATGATTTACCAGAGATTAAACACGATCACCATATTATACCTGCTGGTACAAAGGCAGTCATGCATCAGCGAATGGGTTTTTATGTTGCCCCTAATGGCAAATTATTGACATTAGCATTTTATAGTTACTGTCCCACACCCAGACATTCACCCAACGCAGGGAATGGGTTAGGACGTGTCGTTCGGGAAATTAAAGAAGATGGAAGTTTTGGCCCAATATATTTTATTCGCTATAACCGTCACGCGGGTTTTAATGAAGAAAATACGAACTATCCTTTCTACAAAACCAGTAAGGATGACGGATTTTCTAGCTGCCTGTGAGGCTTTATTAGCAGACAAGTTAATTACCTTGCAATGGTGGGAAGAAGACCGGGCTGAAGACGGATTCTATGTGATTAATCCTGGTGACGTTGAAAATGCGGCCTATTTTTCTGCGAATATAACGACATCAAAAGGTGCAGGTAAAGCTTTTAATTTTTATCATCGCCCGGACGGTTCTGTGGTAGGTATTTGGAAAAATCAGTGGACGGCGATTAGTTACGATGAAGGTGAATCCTGGGATAAAATTACCCAGAATAAATCTTTGTGGACAACCGGAGCAAAGACCTGGGGGCAAAGAACCTCCGATAACCGTTATGCGATCGTTCACAATCAATCACCCACCAGAAGAAATCGATATCCTATGGCAGTTTTGACCGGTGATGATGGACATATTTTTAATGCTATGTATTGCCTTCGCGGTGAGGTACCACCAAAGCGGTACCAGGGATTGCATAAAAACACAGGACCACAATATTTTAGGGGAATAATTGAAGGTAATGGTGCGGCACCCGATGGGAATATGTGGATTAGTTACAGTGTGAATAAAGAGGATATCTGGATTGCCCGAACAAAGATTCCTATTATGGCTTCTTCAGATTCTCATATTAATCAAAATTTTGAAGATATTGAGAATATAGGGGATCTTGACTTATGGAATCTCTATCAGCCAATTTGGGCATCAACATCTGTTGTCTCTGAAAAAGATAGGAAAAATAAATGCCTGGAACTTAAGGACGAAGATCCATATGATTATGCACAAGTAGAAAGGATCTTTCCGAAAAGCACTTCGATAGACATTAGTTTCCGCCTCAATTCACAAGAAATCGCACAAGGGCATGCACTTGAGATTGAAGTTCAGAATCAGCAGGGCACGCGGCCTATGCGGGTTCGAATTGATCAAAATTGGATAAGCATCGATCGGAAAAAAGTGTATATGAATCCATTGCCGATCGACCTGGAAAAATGGCACCGTGTAGAACTTATGATGGATTGCAATTCCCAAAAATATGCCCTTGTTTTAGACGGTTATAATAAGATTAAAGATATCCCTTTTGCAGAAAAAGTCGAATCGCTTGAGAGGATAGTTTTTCGTACCGGTCCCTATCGCGGGTATGTTCCTCCCGAGCATGTGGATGATGCCATGCCCAAGCCAGCAGGATTAGAGAGTGAAGATCGTCCAGGTGCAGATATTAAAGCCCCGGCCTGTGTTTATTGGATTGATGACGTCTCAACAAAAACGCGATAATGTGGCTTAGTATGAAATAGTATTCTCTCGCAGAGGTGCGATAATGCAAAGAAAAATCCATCCACGAATTACACTAATATGAACGGATTTCACGAATTAAAATATTTTTTTTAATATTAGAAAATAGAATTAGTGAAATTCGTCTAAATTCGTGTAATTAGTGGATAAAATCCTTTTACGTCTTAGCGTCGCTGCGAGAGATAAGAGCTAGCGACAAGAAAGATGAAATGATTTAAAGGAGTCAATTGATGATTAACAGATATTTTAAAGAAGGTGAAAAATTAGATGTTGCTGGATTAAATGAGATAATAGTACTTTTGGACCGGAGTGAAACTGAAAAAACAGAGGTTGCTTTAAATATCTGGCCCCCAAATCTTGATGGTCCACCCCATAAGCATGATGAGAAAGAACAGATCTTTTATTTTACTTCCGGGAAAGGTATTGTAAATATTGGTAAGAAGTCTTTTAAGGTTGAGGAAGGAAATCTGGCACATATACCTGTAGGGGTAGTTCATCAAACGATCGTGACCAGTGAAGAACCACTCTGCTATATGTTGTTCAATGTATTTGTTACAGATGATAAGGAAGGCCATGCTTCATTTGCCGAGCATATTGAAAAGGTTAAACAAATAAGAAAAAAGCAGGCAGAGTCTGGTGAGTCTGCAGTGGTTGGCGCAGAGCAGACAGCATCGGCCAACCAACCTGGAAAGTTTATTCAGGATGTTAACCAAGCAAAATTATATGATTTTGGTTCGAATGAAACCCTTCTGCTTCTGGACCGCACCGAGACAGCGAAATGTGAATTTGTTGTCGTTCGCTGGCCTGCCGGGAGCAAAGGAGCCACGGTTGCTCATAAAGAGAAAGAGCAAACCTTTTTCGTCCTGGCGGGCACTGGTACTGTTACAATTGATGATGAAACTGAGGTGGTTAAACCGGGCAATCTTATTTTTGTGCCGAGAAATACACCCCACACGACTGAATCTGCTGTTGAAGAATTGACCTATCTATGTCTTAATTCTCTGGTTACTGAAACAGAAGATGCTAATTTTAATGAAATGTATAACCGAATTGCTCCTGCCCGTATTGAACGTTGGAAATCTGGTGATGAGTCCATTGGAGAGTAGTTCTCATATAAATTTTTGATTGAAGATTGAAAATTGAAAATTGACCATTTTTATCAGATAGATAAGTAGATATAAAATTTCCTTGAGAATTGGATTGCTGTTATGAAAAAATTTATAATCTATGCTCTTTTTCTTTTAATCCTGTCTATCCTGTTATCCTGTCAGGAAAAACAACCGAGACAGAGCCATATCAATAGTATTGGTATGAAGATGATTCGAATCAATCCCGGGTCATTTCTTATGGGTGATCAGCAAGGAGTAGGTGACTGGGATGAACAACCGGTTCATCAGGTAAGTCTTAGCCAGCCATTTTACATTTCACAGACAGAAATTTTCATAGAACAATTTCAGAAATTTAAACCAGAATATATGGGCTCGGACATATACGCTCCTTATGCTACAGGAATAAGTTGGAATGAGGCAAATGCTTTTTGTCAATGGCTCAGTGAGAAAGAGGGTAAGGATTACAGGCTTCCTACAGAGGCAGAGTGGGAATATGTTTGCCGCGCAGGAACTTCTACTTCCTTTTCCTGCGGAGAGGATCTTCCCGAGGACTATGTTGAGAATGATTGGGGTATTAAAAACATGCACCACGGTCCCTTAGAGTGGTGTCAGGACTGGTATGGTGACTACTTATACGGAGATAGTACAGGTCCGGTGGGGAGATCCTCAGGTCTTGTTCGCGTTGTTCGGGGAGGATTGCCCGATAACACAGCCAGGGAATACGATCATCCCGTTAATTATTATCAGCGCTCGGCAAATCGGAGCGGTATGGCGCCCGCTTTTTCTCATTTTTCGATAACACCAGAGGAAGATAGTAATCAAACTTCGCTGAATAAAACACATTCCGGATTAATCGGTCTTCACTTTAGTGATTCAGCATTAAGACGCCAGGGTAAAAAATGGCCCATTGATATTATCAACTCGGATAAACTTAGCTGGAATACACAGAACGATTGGTCAGCGCGTTGGGTGGGCTATATTAAAGCACCTGCTTCCGGTAATATCATATTCATTGCTGAAGCCGATAATGGTATTATTCTAAAAATCAACGATCAAACCGTAATAGAGGGTTGGGGGGAAGGTGAAGGTAGATCTGGTGAAATCCTGATGACCAAAGGTGAAAATTATCCCATTGATGTATCTTATTATAAGGATGGTGGTCAGTCGTACCTGCGCCTTTACTGGCAATGGGGGACACAGGATAAAGAGATTATACCCACAGAGGCTTTATCCTATCACAGTGATCAGGAAAATATGATTCTGAAGGAACTAAGGGTTGCGGCCCCTGGACAGTCTATTGATTATCCTATAGGATTCCGTGTTGTTCAAGGTTCCATGCCATCAACAGAACCCACAATGGTTAATATCCCTTTCGCTAAGGCTGGTGTAAAACAGAGTGTTCAAAATGTCAAAAGAGGGCCCAATCCTAAAAAACCCTATTATAGAAAACGAATTCTTTTGCCAACTCCTCTTGAAAATCAATCCAGAGAGACCATAGACGCTGCCGGTTTTCATCCTTCCTTTAGAGGACATAACCATAGCCCTGCAATGGAGGTATGCTCAAATGGGGATGTATTGTTGGTCATTTATACTTCGTATCATGAGTATGAACCGGGCGTGTCGTTTATTGCGTCCCGCCTTCGATTTGGAGCTGATCATTGGGATATGCCTTCACCCTATGTGGATCTCCCGGATATAAATGATCATGCACCTCTTTTATGGAATGATAATAATAAACTTTATCTTTTTTGGGGTAATCCACGCATGAACAGTGCTTTTCCTTTTCAGTGGATTACTTCCGAAGATAATGGATCCAGTTTCTCCGATGTTCATTTTCCAAATTTCTTGGGATTTGTCGGCCCACATTCGAGGCAACCGATCAATACTACTTTTCGGGATAGAGCAGGAAATATTTACCTTGCCAGCGATGGTGAAGGGGGTAGTTCTGTTCTGTGGCAGAGTTCAGATGATGGTGAAACCTGGAAGGATCCACAAAGTAGAAGCGCTGGTCGTCATACCACGTATGTTTTATTAAAAAATGGTGATATTCTGGGTATGGGAGGAAAAAATACAAATATTGATGGTTTTATGCCCCAGGCTATATCGCGTGATGGCGGAAAATCCTGGAAGGTATCAAAAACTGTCTTTCCTGCTTTGGCCTCCAACCAACGACCTACCATTATTCGTCTAAAAAGCGGACGATTGTTTTTTGCCACAGATTTTCAAAAAAGAGGCGGAGACCAGCCAAAGGGGATCGAGGAGAAGGGGGCTCTTGTGGCTCTCTCTGAAGACGAAGGTAGATCCTGGCATATAAAAAAACTGGTTGGCACCTTAGCACATGAAAAGGATACACCCTGGGGTGAAACGATTGGTTATTCAGTTGCCAGACAAGCACCAAATGGCATTATTCATCTGATTACGACCATGAACCAACCTTGTTTACATTTTGCAATGAACGAAGCATGGATCCTGGCTGATGAGGAGGATTCAATTCCTGAGAAAAAAATAATGCAACCATCCGCAACCACCATTTTAAATAAAAAGAATTATCGTGAAAATTATGCAACGGGTGAAAAACGCATTGAATATAGCGCTGGCATAGCAAATGATGGACGCTTTTTGAAAGATGGTCTTGAGACCTGGTATTATCAATCGGGACAGAGACAATATGAATCTTCCAATAGACTTGGCGTAAAGATTGGTAGTGAAACCTATTGGGATTCACAGGGAAATTTGGTGTGGGAATGGATACATGAAAAAGACGGGCGATCAAAATGGACACAATGGTGGCCTAATGGAAATAAAAAATCTGAATCGAGCTGGCGAGTAGATATGGTTTGCGAAGGGCCGGCCCGCTGCTGGAATTACGAAGGCAACCTAATCTCAGATGTTATCTTTGTAAATGGAAAGATCTCAAAATAGTTTTATTATGCCAGGGTCTAAATCTTATCTCTCGCAAAAACTTTAAGACTCGAAAGGAATTTCTTCCACTGATTACTTGAATTTAGACGAATTTCACTAATTCTATTTTCTAATATTTAAAAATATTATTTTAATTCGTGAAATCCGTTCAAATTAGTGAAATTCGTGGATGAATTTTTGTTGCGTCTTAGCGTCTTTGCGTGAGATAAAAAATTACAAATTGAAATATCTCTCTATAATAAGGAGAAAGATTTGAAAGTAAAGATATTTTTGATCCTGGGGATGTTAATTCTCCCTTTTTTGCTCATTGCCTCTGATGCAAATAGTGGTACGGAAGAAATAATAAAAGTGAAAATAGCCAGTTTATCATTTGTACCGGTTAAATGGGATAAAGAATCGAATTTAAAAACGATAGAAAAGATGGCCAGAGAGGCGGCCGCAAATGATGCAAAAATCTTAGTAACATCAGAGGGTGCTGTAGAGGGATATCTAATAAATGAGGTTCTAAAGGAAGAAAATAAAGGTAAAAATTTAGATAAAAAATTTTTCGAAATAGCCGAGTCTTTGGAAGGTCCTTCAGTATCGAGAATGGCTGATCTTGCCAAAGAATTAAATGTGGATATTCTTCTCGGGATTCTGGAACGGAAGAATGATATTCTTTACAACAGTGTTGTTTGGATCAATTCAAAAGGTGAGATCGTACACACCCATCGTAAAACTCATATGGCACAACCTTATTATCAGCCCGCGTTTTATCACCCCGGTAATAGTATTGAAGCCTTTGATACAGATTATGGAAGATTTGGTATGATGATATGTTTTGAAAGGCAAATTCCGGAAGTAGCCCGGGCCCTGGCCCTGTCTGGTGCCAGAGTTCTGTTCAATCCTTCCTATGGATCCCGCGGGGAGTGGAATGACACAATACTCCGTGCACGAGCCCGTGATAATAACGCCCCTCTTATTTTTACACATCCTTTACAGACACTTGCCATAAATAAAAAGGGAGAAATTATTATTAACCGGAATGATTGGGAAGGGATCAGTTATTTTGAGATTGAAGTTGAGCCTCAAAATTCAAACAAATTTCGTCAACGTCGTTCGGAAGTCTTTATCAAACAATTATCAAAAGATATAGAAATTGATAATTGACTTTGAAAAGAAATTTGTTGAAGGGTTGTAATCCAAGTCATCCGAAGATCAGAAGAATTATGCAGAGTAAGATCTTTAATATAATATTATTCATGACTCTTGGTCTGGTAGGGATCATACCCTCTATTAACCAGGCAGCACCAGTTGAGAAGGTTACGCCAGATCCACGCATTAGCTGGGGCAAGGCGCGACTCGAGTCGCTATTGATGGAATATTCCGATTCTCTGGCAGATGTGAAAAATCATTATTTGCAGATTGAAGTTGCCGCAAATAAGGCTGATCTACCTGTCAAGGCACGACATCAAGAGGGCTTTCAGATAATAGTGCGGGAGGGTCAGATTACGATCCGCGGATTTGATCCGGCGGGGGCTCTTTATGGCTGTCTGGAATTGAAAAGAATTATTAAAGACTCTGGGAAAATTCCTGAGAAATTAAAGACTGTCAGATGCGCCGGATATGAATTTACGGGGGACATGCATCCTCTTGATGAAGCTAGGAACCTATAATTTTGCAATTACACCCGGAGAATTTCCATTTTTTTACGATAAGGATCTTTGGCTTGACTATTTGGATTTCTTGGCGGAGAATCGCTTTAACTATATTGCTTTCTGGAATGGTCATCCTTTCGACTATTTTGTCAAATTGGATAAATATCCTGAGGCTCAAAAGGGTATGCCTGTTGGGTTGTTAGAAAAAAATCATGAAATGCTCTCATGGCTTTGTGCAGAAGCATTAAAACGCAATATACGATTTATCTTTCAGTTCTATAATATTCACACATCAATTTATTTCCAAAAAGCACATAATCTCAAAGATGAAATTGCAGAACCAACACCGTTACTAGCAGATTATACGGAGCATTGCATTGAACGATTTGTCTCTGAATTTCCTGAGGTGGGACTATATGTAACCCCCGGTGAGGGATTGGATCTTGAGCATTCAGACAGATGGATCAATGAAGTTATATTTCCGGCTGTTAATAAGACAGGCAAGACGCCTCCCATCTTTGTACGTGCCTGGCAGATTGATCTTCCCCATGCACGTAAGGTTGTTGGAAATTATGAAAACTTGTATTGGGAAAGAAAATTTAATGTGGAAATGATTGCTGATACCCGTATTGATCCAGAGAATGAGGAATGGGCTGCTCTCAATGGCAACTATATCGTTAATATTCATTGTATTGCTAATCTTGAACCCTTTCGCTGGAACCCGCCATCGTACATTCGGCAATGTATACAAAGTTCCCTGGATATAGGAGCAAAGGGGCTCCATTTATATCCGCGCAAAGCATGGCGATGGCCCTATGGATCAGATACGGGTAAAAATTTACTGCAGTGGGAACGGGATGCTCTCTGGTTTGAAATGTGGGGACGCTATGCCTGGAGGGTGGAACGAGATACAGAACTTGAAAAAAACTATTGGATATCCCGATTGTCGAAGAGATTTGGATCCCAACGTGCGGCTATTCATTTTCTGAATTCATTTGAAGCGGGTGCTGATGTTCTCCCGGGATTGCAAAGACTACTCTGGCTTGGAAATGATAATCATACAATTGTCGCTGCAGGAGCAAAACTTACGCATATAGAGAAGGCTCCGGGAACACCTTTATTTGAAGATATAGGATGCCTGCGCATTCCTGAATATCTTGAAAAAATAAAAAGGGGAGAGGTCCCTGATAATGGCAGTCCCATCGATTTTTTGGCAGTAAAGATTGCCGAGGCAGAACGGGCTGTTCTGGAAGCGCAATGGGGGATCAGCACAAGTTTAAAAAATAAGGAAGAGGCTTCCCGAATTCTTAGCGATGCCACGGCCATTCTATTAATAAGCAAGTTTTATTATAATAAATTACGGGCGATCGTTTTTAAATTGTTATATGAAAATAATATCAATTTTGAGCAAAACAAAGAACAATTTATTGAGAATCTGGAGGCATCAGTTAATAATTATCGTGATTTAACCATATTAACAGATCTTACTTACGCCAGTTTAAGTGATGTACCGGCAAAACATCCGGAACGTCTTGAAAAATGTCCTTATCATTGGTCTGATATTTTACCTTTATTTGAGAAGGAGTTAGAAATTTACAGGCAAGAGGTAAACCAGCCTATGACAGATTCCTATTTTAAACCATCACTTCCTGGCTTAGCAGGAATATGGTATGGCGACCCGGATCTTCAAAATCCCGATCACTCTTTTACTGCAGAGGTGCTTGATTATAAATGGGATAATAAAGAGGAGGATTTGGGGAGAAACTGGTCTGTCCAATGGTTTGGATTTATTAGGTTTCCGGAATCAGGCGTAGTAAAATTAAAAGTGGCCTCTGATCGCGGAGTTATATTAAAGATTGAGAATAATGATCTGATTGCCTGGGAAGGTAGCATCGATGAGAGAATAGCAAGTTTTAAGGCGGAAAAAAACCACTGGTACCGTATTGACCTGATTTATAACCACGAGGGAGGTGATTTGGGGCAGCTTAATGTCCAGTGGCAATTGCCCGAATCCGGGTTTTCGGCTATTATCGGAGAATATTTAAAGCATTCTCCGCAACAGAAACAAATGATGGAAAAAGAAAATAAATTAATCTCCGGAGAAAAAAATGAATAAAATTATCACTAATTATAGAATCTTTTATGCAATCATTGCTATGTTTTTTATATATGGCTCCCTATCTGCTCAGGACCAGGATAAACCTAAAGAAGAACAACCGGGCTTAGTCGGGGTCTTTTTTGACCATAGCGATTTTACTGGTCCTGTAAGAATTTGGAAGGCTCTTTCGCTCAATTCCTCAGAACTGGATTGGCCAGAGCATAAGGACTTCTCCGTACAGTGGCAGGGGAGTATTGAAGGTCCGGTTAGTGGTCCGGTTACCTTCTCTATTGAAGCGAATAATGGCATATGGCTGGAAATTGACGGGAAGGTTATCATCAATTCCTGGTCAGATAAACCAGACGATCAGGGCGTCATTGAGATGAAAAAGGGCGTTCGCTATAAAATAAGACTTCACTATAAACAGATTTCAGGTCCTTCATATTTACGCCTCTTCTGGATGTGGAGAGGAGAGGGGAAAAAAGAAGTCGCATCAAATTTATTGCATTTTACTTCGTCCGATAAAATGGAAATGCAAGCAATCTTCAGAAAGGAAGCCGATTTACCTGCAAAGGATCTGGAGTTTGATATCTCAACATTACTCTCAATTAACAATCAGTCTGATCTCGTGAGTACGCGTGCCAAGTTCAGTGTATTGTTATTCGGAGAAGAAGGATTTCCAATGGAAAAAGGTGTCGATTTGATCGAAGAGGATATTCAAGATCCTGATTTCAAAGATTTACAGAATTTGGAAGAAACTAAAAAATTAATCATTAATATGGAATACGGCCTTAATAGTATTGCTTATCACTTTATTCCTGTCAAATCAAATAAAAGAGCCGTTCTCTATCACCAGGGCCATAATGGTAAATTCTCGTTAGGTATCTCAACAATCCAGGGATTATTATCAAAAGGTTTTCACGTAGTTGGTATTTCTATGCCCTTAAAAGGAATGAACAGTCAACCGATTGTTCATTTAAAACGCTTTGGGAAAATGAATATTAATTCCCATGGGAGGATGGGTTTTTTGGACCCGGAAGAGGGGCATCCTGTGAAATATTTTGTGGAGCCTGTTTTTAGAGTAATCAATTATTTGCATGAACAGGGATTTAAGCAGGTCAATATGACAGGGATCTCTGGTGGTGGATGGACGACAACTTTGTGTGCGGCAATGGATACGAGAATAAAATACAGTTATCCGGTGGCGGGCAGTCTGCCGCTTTATCTTCGTATTCGTGATCCTAAAAATGGTAGCTGGGGCGACTATGAACAAATTGTCCCGGAACTTTATCGAATAGCAAATTATCTGGAATTATATGTCATGGGTGCTTCCGGATCTGGCCGCCGGCAAATACAATTTCTCAATGAATTTGATGCCTGTTGTTTTAGTGGAACGGGCTACGCGACTTATGAAGCAATTGTCAGTGAAAGGGTAAATAGTTTGGGGGATGGAAATTTTGAGGTGTTTCTGGATTCTAGCCATGAGGAACATAAAATTTCTGAGATTGTCTTAAATTATATGTTGAATGATTTAGAAAAATAGATTATTGGAATTAGGAATTTGGGAATTAATATTATTAAGAGCGGCAATATTCGTCGACATTTACTCAAATGTTTGATAACACTCAATCTGGTGACATGGGGATGTGGCTCAATATCGACGAATTATCCTGATGGTGATTTTCATATATTAATAGTTTCTGATACACATGTCAGCAACGATGATTCAAAAATTGAACGTTTAAATTGTCTGACGGATAAGATAAACCGGGGAGATTATCCCGGTTTGGCATTTGTAGTAAATACGGGTGATGTAGTTTCAAGTATTTATAAATCGTACAACCCGGAAAACGCTGATCATAAACAGAGCAGATTGTTTAATGCGCTGGTGGCCTTTAACCGCTTAGAGGTTCCTTATTACTGGGTGATGGGTAATCATGATTATAAAATTGATTCAGATAGAGATTCCGATGCACCGTATGAAAAAGATGAGATTTTATTCATGGAAAAGATCTGGAAGCAAATGACCGGGTTTGATGCTTATTATTCATTTGAGTATGGGGGATGGAAATTTGTTGTGTCGAATAGTATGCATGGAAGATATAAACATCGCAGTTTTGATGAAGATCAGCTCGATTGGTTTGCATCAGAATTAGAAGCAGAAGTACCAATCGTGTTGTTTTTTCATCATCCTCTTCAAACGGATAATTTTAGAATTTGGTCTGGGGCCGGGGCCTCAATTCTTCCGGAAGTTGAGCAAAGGTTTTATTCAATTCTCGAAAAGAATGTAAATCAGATTAAAGGCATATTTGTGGGCCATGGACACCTATTTGTCCAGGACCATCTTTTTGATAAAATAAAAGTTTATGAGACAGCTTCATTTGCAGATGACAAAGACATGCCACATCTTGTGGTAGGAATTGATACAACTAGCCAATCGATCAATGTAGGTAAGAAAACTATAACACCTATTAATAAAATTTACAAAGAGTCAATGTGCCCTGATCTAATAGGGTCATATGGTGGGCAAGATTTTTGTAGTCATAACTTTGAATCACCTCCCCCTTAATCCCCCTCCTTACTAAGGAGGGGGCATGGGGGAGGTGAATTATACTATTAATAAATATAAATACCCTCTACGTCTTAGTGGCTTTGCGAGAAATACGTCAGTAATATGGAACAATTAAAATACTATATCAACCTTGGCTGTCCACCCATCAGAACTCCTGTGGAGGGAAATGAACCATTCTTACGTCCAGAAGTAGGATTTAATCCCTCCTGGTTCCATGCAAGTTGTAACGCGGATTTTTCTGAAAAATGGCATAAGGACATTCCATTACGTTTTGAGTTGTACCAAAAAATGAAGGATGAGATTAAAAAAAGATTTCCTGGATATAACATCGGTCGCGTATTGGAAGACCGACCACCCGATCTGTTAACAGGTATTTATGGAATTGGGATAATGGATTCGATATTTAATCGACCCTTAAAATATTTTACCGATAAGTGGCCGGTCCCTGTTGGTGATAAAATGACTGATGAAGAAATACTAAATCTGGAAATACCTGATGTTGAGAATAATCCTTTCCTTGATCATATTTGTGAACAAATTGACAATATTTATAAAATAACCGGAGATGTCAATGGATATCTCAACTGGCAGGGTAACTTGAACACGGGATTTAGATTCAGAGGAGATAGTATATTTACGGATCTGATTGTTAATGGATCACTTACTGACCAGTTATTTGAAATTATATCCGATACCTATATTCAAGCAATAAATTATATCTATAATAAGCAGAGTGAATATGGAGTAAACAATAGATTCGCGACTATCGCCAACTGTACTGTCAATATGGTTGGCCCGGATGTTTATGCACAGTCATTACTAAAATATGATGTAAAAATTTCTAGCCGGTTTGATTCACTAGGTATTCATAATTGTGCCTGGATGCTTACGCCCTATATTGATCACTATAAAAAAGTTCCACGGGTAAGTTATATTGATATGGGCATCGATTCAGACTTGGCCAGAGCTAAAGAAGTGTTTCCTGACGCACGGAGAAATTGTCTCTACACATCGGTGGATTTAAAGAATAAATCTGAAAAAGAAATAAAAAATGATTTTGAATTTGTTGCCCGGAATTTGGCACCATGTGATGTTGGTCTTCCCGATGTAGAATATGATGTTCCTGATAGTAGAATTATGTATGTACTGGATTTATGTGATGAACTTAGTAAGAAGAATGGAGACTGAAAAATGAAAATATCGATGTTGGTGTTATTATTATGTCTTTTTGTAAGAACCGGGGCAGGAACAGATTTATATGTTTCAACCACTGGGAAAGATAATAATCCAGGAACAAAACTAAATCCTTTCAGAACGATACAAAAGGCACAGTTAATTGTAAGAAAAATTGTTGAGACGGGCATGGCTGATAATATCCGGATTAATATTAATCGTGGCGTTTATAGATTGACTGAACCCTTAATATTTGATTGTCGTGATTCTGGAAATGAAAAATACACAATAACTTACAGATCTGTCCCTGATGAGGATGTGGTAATTAGCGGGGGTAAGGTTGTTGCGGGTTGGAATATTCAAGGGAATGGAAGTTGGAAAACTGATTCTGTTGTGAAGGGTACTGTTCGGGAGTTATTTGTAAATGGCCAAAGAGCCCAAAGGGCCAGGCACCCGAATCATGGTTACCTGAGGGTGGTAGACACATCAGAAGACCGCATGTCCTATTTTACATTCAATCCGGAGGATATTCCCGCTTCTATCTCAACAGATAAAACAGAACTTGTTTTTATTCATGACTGGTCAATCTCACGGGTTGGTCTGAAAAGTATTGATAAAAAAACCCAACGAATTTATCCTTTGTCGAAGATAGGCCGCCAGCATCCGATGATGGTTATCGATGGTTACGAACCGAATCCAAGGTATGCCTTGGAAAATCATCCTGCAATTTGTGATACGGCCGGAGAATGGTGTCAGGATTCGGATGGCAAATTAATATACTATCCCGGAAAGGATGAAGAGATTAGCGAAACTGAATTCATCGCCCCCTCTGCCTCTCAACTTCTTGTTGTGCGGGGAGATGAGAAAAATGGGTGTATGGTTAATAATCTTCATTTTGAAGGATTAACATTTGAACATTGCGCCTTCACTATTCCTGAGGATGGCTATGCAGGTGTCCAGGCGACCTTTCATATGGTGGGGAAAGCAAACGGTTTTGAAAAAGGTTGGCGGGGGTTTGTACCTGCTGCAATTCATTTTGAATTAGCAGAAAATTGTCATATTAAAAATAGTCATATTCGCCATCTCGGCGGGGCTGGAGTCATGATTGGGAGCCGCACTAAAAATTGTTCTCTGGTCGGGAGCATTGTGAATGATATAAGTGGTAATGCAGTTATGATCGGTGAAAGTAGAGACCGGATTGTAGAAGAGGAGCCCTGGTGGCAATCGGCTCCACAGCAGGTCGCAACGGGAAACCAGGTGGTAAATTGCTTAATCGAAAATTCCGGTGTTCAGTATTTTGGTGCAATTGGAATCTGGGTTGGGTTAGCACAAAATACTCTGATTGCCCACAATGAAATTCGTAATCTCCCCTATACCGGCATTAGCATTGGCTGGATGTGGAGCCCGGATGTAACGCCCTGTAAATCTAATGTTGTGTCCTTCAATCATATCCATCATGTTATGCAGATATTATCAGATGGTGGAGGAATTTATACTTTGGGTTATCAGCCCGGCACAATACTTGAAAGTAATTTGATCCATGATGTTCCTCTCAATGCCGGAAGGGCCGAATCGAATGGTATGTTTCTGGACGAAGGTACTACGGATATTGTAATTCGGAATAATGGTATTTACAACACCGATAAATCGCCACTTCGATTTCATAAGGCTGGTATTAATAAAGTGGAAGAAAATGTTCTTGGAATTGGCCCTGGCCTTCCTCCTGTTCGTTATAATAACACACCGGAGGAAAATATATAAAATTGATCAACAATAATATAAATTAGATAACAGCACTCAATAAAGTCGATGGAGAATTTGGAGAAGGCAATAGTTCACCGGTAAGAGAGAATGGGTTAAAAAAAAAAATTTATAATATTTTTTTATTATATTTCTTTTTAGAAAAATGTATGAAGGGTAAGTTTTCAATATGGCGGGTAAGCAGGATTTGTATTTATGAAACCAGAAAGAAAAATGAGATGATAAAAAACCGTCAATATTTTATTATTGCTTGTCTGACTTTTTATTTGATTGCGAATGCATGTGGTCCCGCCTCAGAATCAATTGAGATAGAGTCAGGTGTTGCTCAGTTGTTCGTGGATGATTATTTAATTGAATCTGGGGAAGATCTGAAACGTACCCTAAATCAACCTTTAAAGGATTTTGGCGGTAATAAGCCTATAATTTCATTAGAAGGTGAATTTGATGGTTTAGGGGCAACGTTAGAAGCGAATGGCACAATTGTATTTGATACACGATTGCAAAAATATGTAATGATTGCCCTTGGATTTTCTCCATATGGCAGAACCTTAGGAAAAAAGCCACGCTGGACATTTTACCGCTTGTATCGGTTTACATCAGATGATGCCATGAATTGGATCAAAGGCGATGACGGTAATCCGCAATGCGTTTTTCCTCGCTCGGAAGAAGATCTTTACGATCCGGAAAGTGGTAAAAGTGCAACAAATATCGATGCCTTCTCCTATTATTATGATGATAAAGATGGTGATTACCCCTACAAGGGTTGGCAACATTTTGCCAATTGGGGAGATGATCGTGAAGGTCATTACTATCTCAAATCAAAGGACGGCATTACCTGGGAGCGGGGCTACCGATGGTTGTGAATGGGTTTGCCGATAAGGACGATAGGGTTCATAAAAAAATTCATCAAGAAGGACGAGACCTTTTTGGCCCCGGAGATGTAACCATATTTTACCACGATGCGATTGAAAACCGATTTCTCGGCTTATTCAAATTTTATAGTCCTACCCCGGTTGAAAATGAGAACAGATTACGATCTCGTGCCTATGCTTTTTTCTCACACCCTCTTGAGGAGCCGTTTGCAATACAGACAATTAAGCATATTGAGTTAGTGCCACCAGCGGCCGACATAAATAATGATGGGCGATTTGATGAGTATTATGGCTCCACGGCCTGGCGCTATGAGTCGATGTGGTTGGGGGGATTAAAAATCTGGCACGGGCAGGGGGACTATCCCTGGTCAGCGGCCGGTTGTGGTTATCTTAAACTCGTTTCAAGTCGTGATGGTCTGAAATGGAAAAAAGTACCGTTTGCCAATGATAATGGCGTCCCTGAAGTGTTTATACCCAATGGTATAGAGGGTGGTAATGAGGGGCTGAATGATGGCGGGTATATGACTGAGTTCTCACAAGGCCCTCTTAAAATAGGTGATGAACTGATATTTTATTATGGATCCTCTTCCTATGGCAAAAATCACCCGAATGATATTCGCATTAGTGGTGGGGGAATTTTCCGCGCACGTTTACGAATTGATGGATTTGTCTCTGTTGATGCTGGAATCCTCACGACAAAATTATTGACTTTTACAGGAAAAAATCTGTCTCTTAATGCCATTGGCCCGATCACGGTTGACGTGCTTAAATCTGGTGGCAAAATCATTGCCTCTGCTACTGTGAGTGGAGATGCGTTAAAACATGATGTCTTGTTTGATGGCCAAATCCTGGAAGAGATCGTAGATGATTCTAAAATCCAATTGCGATTTCATATGGGCGCTGGGGCAAAACTTTATTCCTTCATAATTCATCCCTGATGTCAACCTAATTTGATGGTGTAAATACTAGAAGAAGGTGAACATTTTATGCAAAATAAAGCAAGTAGAGGAATAATAATTTATATATTATTAGGCCTATTTATCTTTTTATTGGATTTCTCGTTGGCCCAGACGATTGCGTTGTGGCCTTTTGATGAGCAAATCGGTATTTATCCCAGCTGTGTCATGAGTGATGTATCAGATAATGATTATCCGCTCGTTCTCGGACCAGGAGGACAAATCGTCGAAGGGAAATTTGGCAATGCACTTGATCCAATCGAGTCAACCAGCTGATTGATTCTTCCTGAAGAAGATAATATCCGGTTTGGATTAAAAATGCACCAGTTCCTGCCGGGAGAACCATAACACCCATGTCATGGTTAAATACAAATTTCTCTGCCCTGATGACCAGTGGCGAAAATCATTTGCGTAAGGAAGTGGGCTTCTGTCAGCCCACAAAAACAAAATTGAATATCGGTAATTTTGACTGGACGATCGAATTTTGGTATTTGCCGATACGAAAAACAGATAATGAAGGCGTTGTTTTTGAAATTGGAACGGGACCAAGGGGAGAGAATGATGATGTCACACAGTTGATACTAAACGAAGATCAATCTGGCTTTATCTTAAATAATGCCAGAACAGATGTACGTCTGGAGATATCATCCAGTGCTTATGACTTAAGTCCCTCGTCAGGTAAATGGAGTCATCTGGCCTTCGTTTATGATCATAATAATCGACAACTTTCCCATTATGTGAATGGCAAACTGCAGATCCGTCCTCAAAAATGTTCCTTTAAATCTCTTGATGAAGGAGAAGAGGATTATATGAGTATTGGGCGGGATGGTCAGTGGGAAAGGCCTCTACCCGGAGCTATTGATGAATTGCGTTTTTCTGCCGGATTGGTTTATACTAAGGATTTTAGTCTCCCCACAAGTTTCTCATATCTCAATCAACCAGAAAAAGTTCGGACGCATTTAAAAACCGGCAGATCTTTACTTTTTGATAATGACGCAACGGTGTTAGATTTGGGAGATAGAAAACACCTGTTTATAGATGATGCTTTAATCGCTGATAAAGGTGAGATAAAATTTGTTGTTAATCCACCGCGTTTCAGCTGAACGGGTTATAGATAATATTGATGGTCCATTTCGCAAGCATTTAAACATTGTGGAGGATGAAGATGGTTTATTACGCCTCTATAATGCAGTTGATGAGGATTATCTGGCTGTAAGAACGTCTAAAGATGGAATTAACTGGGAAATACCAGATCTGCCTAATGGGAAATTCCGGGATCGTACAAATATTGTGTTGCACGAATCTACAGGGATGGGTATCGTGTTTGTAGATCTAAATGCACCTGTGGATGAAAGATGGAAATATATCAGTGATTACCACCGCCGGGGCATATTCATTTTCACCTCTCCGGATGGTTGGTCCTTTAAAAGAAAAAGAATTGCTGTTTTGCCTTTTCGCTCAGGCTCTCAGTCTACTTTGTTTTATGACGAACAACGCCAAATTTATGCCTCATATCACCGTTCAGATTTTGGTAGAACATTAAGCGGAGACACGGAGAGGGATTTCGTGATGACTGAAACAACAGATATTCTCAAACCCTGGCCCTTTTATCCGGTAAGCCAGGAGAAATCAATTGCACTGGCAAAGAGAAGAAGAGTTCATGACCTAATTCCATGGTATCTGGATAATGGCCCTTTAACCCCTGGTGGCTTTGCCTTTGAATATCCCTGGGTATTTACGCCGGACGATAATCTGGATCCTCGTGAAACTGATGTTTATGTCCCCAAGGCGATCAAATATCCCTGGGCACCCGATACTTATTTCGCTTTTCCAGTAATGTACTTTCATTATGAAGAAACCTTTCCTCTCACCAGAATGATTCTAATGGATCCTGATCGGAAGCGTGGCTCTGGACCGATCGAAACCCAGCTCTCTGTCAGCCGAAATGGTGTTGACTGGCAGCGCTACCCCCGTCCGGCCTATGTAGGCAATGGAAAGCACCAGGGATGGCCGGTAAATCAGGCCTATATGGCCCACGGTTTGATTAGACGGGGTAATGAGATATGGCAATACTATTTTGGAACGGAGATTTATCATTCCACCTGGAATAAAGATAAATCCAAGAACGCTGTCTACCGTGTGGTACAACGCTTCGATGGATTCGTTTCTGCCGATGGACCCTATGAGAAAGAGGCGGTAATGATTTCTAAGCCGCTGACTTTTAAAGGCAATCGGCTAGTGCTCAATATCGATACAGACGCTACAGGCTATGCTCAGATTGGTTTTTTAGATAAAAATGGAAATGAAATTAAAGACTTTTCTGTTGATGATTGCATCTATATAAATGGTGATTTTATAGAAACCGAGGTTGAATGGTTTCCAAATTGGAAAGAATTCACCGCCAATGATGGAAAACGAATTGAAGATGTGGGAAATATTGATGGCAAATTCCACTTTACAAAAGATCTTGCCTCTCTCGAAGGAAAAGAAGTTCAAATTGTTTTTCGATTGAGGGGTTGTAAATTATACTCCATGCAATTTGTAAAATGATGATTAAAAATTAACTCATTAAATTTAACCTTGATAAATCATTTCTCGCAAAGACGCAGAGACGCAAAGAAAAAGTTATGGAAGGATAATAGATGAAAGATATCTCATCCTCATATCATCCCGTCCCGGAACGGGATCGTGTTTTGGGATAGGGATCTTTCAGCATGTAGATTAATGTTATTCTCCAAGGAAGATTCTTTCAGAATGACAATGAATCAAATAAAAATTCCGCCTCTCTGCGAGAGATATTAGAGAACTGATTAGGTTAAATACAACATTAGAATTATTTAATTGATAGATGTGATATTTTTTATCAGGAGATGGAAATATGAATAAAGTATTAGTATTCATAATCTTTATAATCACTTTATTTGACATATCAGCAAATTCTCAAACGGTGGCATTATGGTTGTTTGATGAACCGCTCGGGCTATATCCAAGCCATGCTATTGATGATGCTTCAGATAGTGATCATGTCCTGGTTATCGGTTCTGGCGGAACAATTATACCTGGGAAATTTGGTAATGCCCTATCAACACAAGAACAACCGTCGGTGAAACTACCTCCTGGAGAGGCAAGATTTGGATTGAGTTCCCTACCCATTCCGGATGGCAGAACCATGGAGCCGATGAATTGGATGAATACCAATTTTTGTGCTATCATGACAAATGGGCAAAATCACCTTAGAAAAGAAGTTGGATTTGCCAATGCTTCAAAATCAAAGTTAAATCTTGGTGATTTTGACTGGACAGTGGAGTTTTGGTTTAAATCTGATAATTCAAGCAATGAAAATGGGTGTGTTTTTGAAATCGGTCAAGGTCCGCGAGGTGAAAACGATAAAATTACAAGACTCTTATTTAAAAAAAGCATGGCAGGTTTCATTATTGAGAATGAACCGTCTGGAACATCCGTTAGCATTTCCTCCGATGGTGAGGCCTTAAAAGCGGATGGTAAAGAATGGCATCACCTCGCTTTCTCCTATTCGTCTGATAAAAAAGTACTAAAACACTTTATTGATGGTAAATTACAGGACACCAAACCAAATCTAAAGTTCAAATCCCTCGAAGAAGGAGAAGAATCCTATTTTAGTTTAGGGAGGGATGGCTCATGGAATCAACCCTTACAGGGAAGTCTTGACGAGTTACGTATATCATCTGAAACTTTATATGAAAAAGATTTTAATCCACCCTCAAGTTTTGTCTCCAGTGAAAACCGGGTTGACTTAAAGAAAGGTTTACCTCTACTCTTCTCTGAAAAAGGTAAAAAAAATGAAACCTATCTGCTCATGGATCGCAAACATCTTTTTATCGATGATGCCCTTATTGAAAGCAAAAAAGATGTATCATTTGTTGTCAATCCGCCCCGGAAAGCGGAACGTGTTATCGAAAATATTGAGGGTCCTTTCAGAAAACATTTGACGGTTGTTGAAGACGAGGATGGGGTAATCCGGATCTATAATTCAATACATGATGATTATTTAGCCGTTAGGATCTCAAAAGATGGTGTTAATTTTAAGCGACCGGATATGGGTAAGGAATACCGCGGTCAAAAAAATATTGTGATCCACGAGATGGTCGGTGGTCTCGGGAATCCCTTTATCGATGTAAATGGACCTCCTGAGAGAAAATGGAAATATATCAGCGGATATCATCGCCGGGGAATCTATGTCTACACCTCTCCCGACGGCTATCAATGGATCCGCCACAAAACAGCCTTACTCCCCTTTAGATCGGGGACACAATCCTGTACATTTTATGATGATCAGAGACAATTATATGTAAGTTATCATCGTACCGGGATATTTAAAACGCCGGCTGGTGCGACGCAGAGAGGATCAGTTCTGGCTGAGACAAAAAACCTCTATCAACCCATTCCCTATAAGCCATTAACCCAGAAAGATTACCAGGAAAGAGCAAAAACTTTGCCTCTCAGAGATCCTCTACCATGGTACCTGGATAATGGACCTTTGACGCCGGGCGGATTCGGCCTGGAATTTCCACATAGGTTTGATCCAATTCCGGAAGATCCGGTTGGTACAGATATCTATGTTACAAAGGCTCAAAAATATCCCTGGGCGCCTGATACCTATCTGGCATTCCCAATTGTCTATTTCCATTATGAACTGGACGGACCACCCACACGACAGATATTAATGGATCCGGAGCGAGGACGGGGTTCAGGTCCGGTTGAAACACAGATCGAGGTAAGTCGCAACGGGGTTGACTGGAACCGATTGCCTAAACCAACCTATGTGGGCATTGGAATCCATGCAGACAGGGATGTTTATACGGCCTATATTGCTCATGGTATGGTTCGCCGGGGAGATGAGATTTGGCAATATTATTTCGGAGAAAATCAATACCATTCTGCCTGGAAGAGAAATAAATCCGGGAATGCCGTATATCGATTGGTGCAGAGGTTGGATGGCTTTGTTTCGGTTGATGCGCCATACGACAAAGAAGCAACCATGATAACCAAACCTATTGTTTTTAAAGGAAATCGTCTTGTACTAAATATAGATACAGATGCAACAGGTTATGCCCAGGTTGGTTTTGTCGATAAAGAGGGAAATCCGATCAAAGGATATTCGGTAGATGATTGTATCTATATTAATGGAGATTTTGTTGAAACCGAGGTTGAATGGTTTCCAAACTGGCGCGATTTTAGAGAGTATGAAGGCAAAAAGATTGATGATATTTCCAAGGTTAAAAAGGAACTGAAATTTTCAAAAGACCTGTCAGCCCTGGAAGGAAAAGAGGTGAAAATTGTTTTTCGATTAAGGGGGTGCAAATTATATGCGATGCAGTTTGTTGATCATAACTGATAAATATAGGAGTCGCTTGTGAGTAAGATTATAACTATCCTTTCAGTGCTTGTTCTTGGGGCATCGGTCTTTATCTCATGTAATAGTGAGAGGATCTCTGAAAATAGAAATGCAGAAAAACCCAAAAATATTACTGGTCCAAAGACCGTTGCATGTTAATTGAGATGATGTATTCTAAAATATTCTATGTTTCATCGGAAAAGGGTTCAGATGATAAGGGGCTTGGCACAGTTGATAAACCCTGGCGGTCTCCGGATTTTGCCCTCTCCCAAATTAATGATGCCACACAAGGACTAATCGATATGCTGTCCTGGTATCTGCTGGTGAATATTCAAATAACACCATACTGTTGAGAGAATATGTGGACTTCTATCGGTGGTTTTAGTGAGGAGAATTGGAAACGGGATATTCACAAATTTCCCAGTTATCTCTCAGGAGAGGGCAGGAGACGTGTTCTGATCGGAGCCAATAATGCCAAAGTTGATGGTTTTGTCATTTATCAGGGACAGATAAGAGGTAAAGGTGCTGGGGTATATTGTGAGGGATACCTCACCGGTTCTAAGTAATAATATTTTTTGGCGGAACAAAACCCTAAAACCAATACCCTGGAATCCCAAGTTTTTGCATGAAATACTAATGATGGGGCTGCGGTTTACCTGTTAAACGAATCCTCCGCAGAAATAACCAACAATCTTTTTGTAGAAAATAGCACGGAGAATGGCCGTGGCCCGGGAATTGCCGCCCACACGAAGATGTAATCCACTTATAGCAGAAAACGTCTTCTTAAATAATGTGAGCCGGCCTGGATGATCCCATGCGCAGTAGTGATGGGGGGGCAATTTCAATTTTCGATTGGTGTGATGCTCGCATAGAAAATAACATTGTTTTAAGCAATAAAGCCCTGGCATCGAATGATGCGGGTGGAATATTTATTGCACTTTGGAGTTCCGCTGTCGTTAAAGGAAATTTATTTATCGATAATGATGCAGGTGATGATGCGGGTGGATTATTTGTAGGTGGCCAGGAACATCGCTATGATAGCCCTCTCGATCCCCTTCCACCCAAAGACAAATTCTTTGTGGATGTTAAAGAAAATATCTTCCTGGGTAATAAAAACAGTTCAATGAATTCAGGTGCCATGCGATTTACAATGGAAAGCCGGGGAATCTTTCAACGGAATATAACCGCTTTTAATAATGGCATATATTTTCAGAGGAGTGAGGTAAAAGTATCGGAAAATATTATCCTTGATGATTTTCTGTTTGTAGAAACAAAAAAAGGGTTGAAAAAAGGTGAAATAAGTAATAATCTGATTTGGGCGAAGATATGACTTAAAGATTGATGCGGATGTGCATAATAACCATATTAAGGGTGAACCCGATAGCGGGGACTACTCTCCCGATTTTATAAAAGATGACCGGGAACTTATTGCCGGATCTGTCATATACCAACGAAAACAATTTGTAACAAAGGTGGTCCTGGTGGGGGAAAAGTTGAAGCACAATGAGCTGGCTAACCGGGTGGTTCGTGCTGGTAAAACCTGGGGTGTTGTCCAAAAAAATGACATCGATACCCTTACCATCTGGGGAGATTTTGCAGGCGAAATGGTATTTTATGTGCTTCCCACTTATACGCTGTGGTAATTTTTTAGTATTTTAAATTGTCATAAATGTTTGGCTCAAAAATAGATATACAGACTCTCTTATTCATATCATGTAAATATAATGGCGCAATTAATCGCGTCGCTACATTTATAGTTAACAAGGACTTGATAACTCATTTTCAATATTCAGGTATTGGTTGTTTATAAAATATATATTTATACGGGGAGGATTTAATGGATTGGTTGAGAAGAAAAGATTTTAAAATACTCAGTATCACAGTCGTTCTTTTGTTGTTTCTAAATACATCAGAAGTCTCAGGATAAAACCTGGACACCGAAACGTGTTAATAAATGTATTGAATTGCTCGAATCTGGTCAGCCTATTTATTATAAATCTGGATATGGTGGATATGAAGAGGGAGTAAAAATGGCCAAGACCTGGGCTGATTATATTGTTTATAATATGGAACATAAACCCTACGATATAACTTTATTGCACGATTTTATGCAAGGTTTAGTTGATGGTGGACCGACACCAAGCGGCCATCGTACACCCACGGTAATTGCCATAGTTCCGGTATTGGGGATTGATGAGATAACATTCAAAGGCGGATCATGGATGATCCAACAAGTTATATCTCAGGGAGTCCATGGTGTTCATTTGGTAAGAGCCAGGGATCCTGAGGCTGTAAAACGATTTGTTCAAAATGCCCGATACCCTATCCATAAACAGGAGATTGATATATTGGGCGAGGGATTACGAGGCTGGGGCAGCCATAAATTTGCCGCTTCAATTTGGGGTGTGGAAGAGGACGAATATCTCAAAAAAGCCGATGTCTGGCCATTAAACCCAAATGGTGAGCTCATGTTGGGAATTAAAATTGAGGATCAAATCGCTTTAGGTAATGCAGCAGAAACAACCGCCATTCCCGGGTTGGCTTTCGCAGAACATGGTCCGCGGGATATGGGATTTTCTTATGGATATTTGGAAGGACGGGCTGATCCTCCCGTTCCGGAAGAGGTTAATGCCGCAGGACAAATTGTCCTTGATCTTTGTAAAAAAAATGGCCTGGCCTTTTTGGACAATGTCATTCCGGAAAATGTTATTGAAAAGTTGGATTGGGGCGTCAAAATTGGGGCTGGAAGTCGCCAGGATGCTGCAGAAAAAGGAAGAAAGTTTACAAAACGTGAAATGCCCTGGTAAAAGATGTAAATTCGGTATAAGGAATAATATATAAGATGTGTTTCGTTGGTAGGAGTTTACCTAGTCTCAAAAGTAGTAAAATTTGAAATCTGTTTGTAGGTGTATGTTAAATATTTTATTAACGCAGAGTTCGTGGAGAGCGCAAAGAAAATTATTAAATTTTAGAAATTACTCTGCGGAACTCAGTGTTCTCAGCGTTAAAGAAGTCTTAAAAAACCCCATTTGTTTGACATAACCTGAAGTTTACTAAAGGAGAAGAAAATGAAAATACTTTTATATGTGATTTTATCCTTGACGCTAGCTTTCAGCATTGGATGTAAAAGCAGTTCCGAACCTACGGAAGATCTTGACCCGAACAAAGAAGAGGAAAAGTTGAATGCCTTCAAAGATGATGAGGGGACTGGAGTAGTGAAAGTTATGTCCCGGAACGTTTATGTTGGTATGGATGTCGATATCGTATTAGAGGCTGAAAATATTACACAGATTCCCTTGCTTGCTCAAGTTGCATTTCAGCAAATGGAATCCACAAATTTTCCGGACCGGGCAAATGCCATTGCCTTGGAAATAGAAAAGACCATGCCTCATGTGGTTGGTTTACAAGAGATGTCAAATACTTTTAGGCAGAGTCCGAGTGATTTCCTGTTGGGGAATCCTGTTAAAGCCTCAGATCCTCTCTACAATTTTCAAGATATTCTAATGGATGCATTGGAAGCGCGCGGATTGGAATATACAGTTGCAGCAAGGGTGCAAAATGCAGATGTTGAACTTCCCATGCTTGTTGGTTTTGATAATATGGGGGAACCTATGCTGGATGATGTGCGATTGGTTGATCACGATATTATCTTGGTACGTAATGATGTAGAATTTAGTAATCCTGAATCTGTAACATACGATTCAATGCTTGTTGTCGATGCGGATTTTGGTATTGTGATACCGCGTGGATATGTTAAAGTGGATGTGAAAGTTGGGGAAACCGATTTTGTGTTTGCAAACACCCATCTTGAAGCGGCCAATATTGTTTCTCTGCGAAAAGCCCAGGCCATGCAATTATTAGACGATCTTTCGAATGAATCTGATCCGGTAATTATTGCGGGAGACTTCAACTCTGTCGCTACCCAGGGTGAAACTTATCAATATGTTGTTTCACAGGGATATACTGATACCTGGCTGGATAATCCTTTAACCTATAATGGAAACGGTTATACCTATGGCCATCAATCAAATCTTACAAATTCGACCCCGAGTTTTAGTATCAGAATTGATTATAATTTTATTAAGGCAGACAATAATCCAACCATTGGAGAGGCTTTTGTCCTGGGAGATGAAAAACGAGACATGACCTCATCTGGTCTGTGGCCTTCTGACCATGGGGGTGTGGTTACAAAAATCACCTTTCCTGTCGCACCAAAATTAGCCGCAAAATAGTCCACAATACAGACCGGGTCTGATAGTTGTGATAATTCAGATCCGGTTTTATCCCACAGTTTATTTGTCTACTGGTTGTAGGAAAAATACCACAAAATATACAAAACAGGATTCCAATTAAGAATTTAGAATGTAGAATTAAGATTTTAAATATTTAAATAGGGATCGGGATAAGTGTTATCCGTTATGATTTTATACGTATTTTAAACTCCTATTTCATTTTTATAAATCCCGATCGTTTGGGATGATATTACCTGCCTTTAACATACGGAGGTTCAGTTGAATCAATGTATAGAATAATGAATTGTTTTATCGAAGAGAAGGGGAGGGCGATTTGATGTTACCATGCTGGTCAAGATGATACGATTTCTCTTTGCTTTTATAGTTATAGGTAACGTGACATAATTGATTTGTTGATAATGACATAATAACACGAAGTTCATTTTTATCTTGCTTTATCTGCGTATGCAGCACTTCCGAATGCAGAAAGATCTCTTCCGCTTGTTGTCTACTGATCTTTTTCATAAAATAATTGGAATGTTTCTTCGAAAAGAATTGAATCGTCTGTTGTTCACTCAAATTATCCTGACAAGAAATAATTTAAAAATATTATATCTATAATTTAAGCTTAAAATTTGAACAATTTCGAATAAATAAGAATAATTAGCCGATTATATCAAAAATCATCTGATATGGACTTGCAGTTTCTCTAGTTTTACTCTCTTAATAGTGTTAGGTTCCCATAAAAATTCTATTTTTACTATTTTGATTAAGCATAGTAATTTTAGGTATACCTATTTTTTTTTTGATCTACCACCTGGTCATTCTCATGTTTTTATTTTAGAACCACTTTTACCCTCAACTCATTCCCTCGGAATTGATATAGCATATTACAAAAGTCAGCTCATGTATTACAGTGTTAATAATTTTATAAAACCTATACAAAGAACGCAATGAACGACTGAAAATGCTTCTGAATTTGATTGATTTTCAAAAAAAAGTGTGTTACCTTTCTGTAAAAGATAACACGCCCCATGTTTGATCTCATCCTTTCAATCTCGAAATATCAAGACAAGCTAATCGTCAAAACAGATCCGCGTGTTAAGTTAATTCTGATGATTTTATTTATTACTGTCATGCTAATTTCGAAAAATATATACCAGATTATCGTGCTTTCAGTCCTTATTTGTTCCCTGGTAGTGGGCTCCAGACTCCCGGTGATACCCATCATTAAAAACATTTTAAAGATTTACCCTATAATTATAATTGTTTCACTGTTTCAATTGATATCTCAAATTGGTGGGGAGAATTTATATTCAATAGAGGTCTTGCGTATTGGAAATATAGACTGGACAAAGCTTTTTGTGTTTCAGTTGAAATCTGTCGCAATTCTAATGGCCGGTCTAATCTTTGTTGTGTCAACACCCCATTCATTGCTTCTAATGAGTCTGCAAAAAATGCATGTTCCGGACAGAGCCATTGCCATATTGTTCTTTATATTTCGGTTTATATTTCTTCTTTCCCATGAACTGGATCGAATTTATCTTGCTTTCAAATCGCGCTATATAAAATTACCCCTTTTAAAAAGATTGTCTGTCTATTCGAATCTTATCTCGATTTATTTTATGCGCATATTTGATCGAAATGAGCACTTGTTTAAAGTTTTAGTCAGCAGGGGATTCCAGGGAAAAGTATACTGTGCTCACACTCTTGATTGGACAATAAATGATTCATGGATCTTGATGACTGGGGGCAGTTTTTTAACATTAATCTTTCTTTATATTTAATTGTCACATGGAGCAAATGAATAATAACGATACGGCGGTTAAACTAACGAATGTATCTTACACTTATACTGATCATACGAAAGCGATTGATAATATAAGCTTTTGTGTATCACAAGGTGAAAAAGTGGCATTTATAGGACCCAATGGTGCTGGTAAGTCCACCCTTCTTATGCTATTGAATGGTGTGTTATTGCCGGAAGGTACTATCGAAATTTGTGGAGATATCCTTGGTAAAAAAACAATTAAATCTATTCGGTCAAAAATTGGGATTGTGTTCCAGAACCCTGATGATCAACTATTTTCCCCTTCCGTGTTTGAGGATGTGGCTTTTGGACCAATGAATTTTGGTTTTTCAAAGGAGGAAATACCTGTAAGAGTTAAAACCTCTTTATCTGAAGTTGGATTATTAGGATACGAAAACCGGTCTTCTTTACAAATGAGCTATGGCGAGAAAAAGTTAGTAAGCATTGCTACAATCCTTTCCTCAAATCCTGAAGTAATAGCCATGGATGAACCGACTAGTAACCTGGATCCCTATCATCGCCGCAGAATAATCGATTGGATTAAAGGATCTAACCGAACTGTTTTAATTGCTACCCATGATCTTGATATGCTTGCGGAAACGGTGCAACGTATTATGATTATCAAAGATGGACAGATAAAATCCGAGGGTTCTACAATGGATCTTCTCAACAATAAGGAGTTGCTGGAAAAAAATCACCTGGAATTACCTCTTGGTTTGCAGGGATTTCCAATGCGGATTTAATTGTTACTCGGATATTCATATGAAATGTAAAAAAAGGAAACATATAGATGCGTTTTAATTATATAATTTGTATTGGATTTCTTGCCATAGTGTTTTTGGCCCCATTATATGCGCAGGAAGTCGAAGAAAATCTTGAAGTTTACGATCTTCAGGATACGATTGTGGTTGTCGCTGATCGGTTTAAGTTGTCTCTTAAGGATTTAACCTATACCTATCAGGTAATTCCAGAAAAGGAAGTTCGGGCCATCAGCAAACATTCAAGTATAGAGTTGATAGATATTGCCTTCCCATCAGCTTATACGATCGATAATAAAATAATGGGGTATGGGGTTGGGCGAGAAGCGGCCGGAGCAGTCAATATAAGAGGACAAGGCGGGAAACCAAATACCGGAATGCTTGTCTTGCTCAATGGTCATCCCGATTTTACAGGCTTGTTTGGCCATCCTATTCCAGATGTTTATGGTTTTGACGATGTTCAACAGGTTGAGATTCTGGCCGGCCCGACTTCCTCCGTGTTTGGAAGTCAGGCAATGGGCGGCACGATTAATATTAAAACTGGTCCGAACTACAAACACCTGGTCAGGGTCTCAGCGGAAGCGGGTAATTATAATACCTATAGTCTTGGTGTAACGGTTGCAAAAGAGTTTGATCAGCATGGTTTTTTCGTAACTGCTCGTCATGATCATACAGATGGAGATATCCCACAGAGTTCCTTTGAATCGTATCGGTTACAAGGTGGATGGGAGTATCAGATCAATGATATCTGGCATGTAGGAATTCAGGGCCGTTATATCCCTTTCCAGTTTGATGAGCCTACACGGGATGGAGATCCTGCAAATTTAGGAAAATATGGCAAAATTAACCGGGGGACTGGAGAAATCATCGTTGAAAATAAAGGTGAAAATATTTCTGGCTCAACCCAGGTTTTTGGGAATTGGGGAAGACACCAGTTTTATGATGGCTTTGATAGCCGTGATTTTACTTATGGCCTCTCCAGTTATCAGCAATTGCGTCTCTCCTCCAGGATTAATATCGCTATAGGGGGAGAATTTATGTCATACGGAGGAAATGCAGAGAATTTACTTGTGCCGCCGGGCGTAGTAAATAATGAAAAGCATGATATACGTACCGCTGGATTATATGGCTTAATGATGTATAATCCTCTCCATAATCTCAATCTTAAACTTGGCTTTCGTTATCAATATAATTCGTTACCTCTGGAAAACATTTCACCTGTTGCTGGAATAACCTATAGTATTATACCAGGTCTTCAACTTTATTCAAATTATCAGACGGGGTTCAGGTTCCCAACCGTAAATGAGCTCTACCTCTTTCCATCATCAAGTTCTGATTTGAAAGAGGAGTTTATAAGAAGCATTGATGGGGGTGTCCTATATTATTGGTCGAATCATAATACGATAAGATTTACCGTATTTAACAATTATGTTGAAAATATGATTCAGTTACTTCCTTATTCTCCACCACCTCCTGCATTTAAATATGCAAACGGTGGAGAAGCCAGACAAACAGGTGTCGAAGCGCAGGTGAATTTTAATGTATTTAAGGGATTTGACACACAATTGTCATATAGTGACATCGATCCGGATGAATTAACCGCCTATAACCCAAAACATCAAATTAAATACTGGTTCTCGTTTGTTAACGGCCATTTTAGATCAACGCTCCATGGAAAGTATATCGATCAACTATATGCACTCAATAATAGTGAAGCCCGTTTGCCGGACTATAACTTATTAAATCTCTCCTTCTCTTATAATTTCACTTCCTGGTTGTTAAACTTAAGATTGTATAATATTCTGGATAGAACATATTACGTCCAACCAAACTTTACAGCACCCGGATTTTATTTTCTTGCCGGTTTTGAATATAGTATATAGAGGTATCTGTGGACGATAAAGAATTAAGACAAATTCCGCTTGCTGCCTTATTTACGGCACTGGGTATCATATTCCCCCAGTTTTTTCATCTGCTCGGGCTTGGATCGGGGTTTTTACCGATGTTTTTGCCTCTAATGTTAGGAAGTATGTTTTTATCCTGGCAATATGTGATAATGATGGGAATCGCATGTCCGGGGGTTTCGTGGTTGTTAACCAGTATGCCCCCGATTGCACCGCCAATTTTACCAATGTTGACTATAGAATTAATCATTGCAGGTGTTGTTATCAGTCTGTTTAGGCAGTATTCAAATTTATCTGTGGTTATTATCCTCTTGATAGGGATTCTTGCAGATCGATTGATCCTTTTGGGTATGATCTCCATCGTAGCCCCCATGCTGGGGATTAGCCATCCAATATTCACAATTGGTTTACTTGTGGTAGGAACTCCAGGAATAATATTACTAGTGTTAATTATACCGTATGTCGTCAGAATGATCGAAAAAAAATACCCACATTGGCATCCCCGGGAGGAAATATAAATCTAATGCACACCCAAAGTGATCAAAAATTATTTTTTGATAAACAGGCCAATAACTGGCATCATAAAATTGATGAAGAAACAATAAATCGATTAAATTCCATATTTAAAAATAAAATTCCTCCCCTTCAGACGCCATTATTGGATATTGGTAGTGGTACTGGTGTACTCCTCCCTGAACTATATAAAAAAAAGACAGATAATTTTCAGATAATTGAAGCAGATTACTCATGGGAAATGCTCTATCAAAATAGATCGCGTAATGAACCATATCAACTGATAGATTATATCCAAACCGATTCTCATGAATTGCCTTTTAAGAAAGATCATTTTGGAAGTATTGTTTGTTTTGCAGCCTTTGCTCATTTTGTAGATAAACCCCGGGTTATTGAAGAGTTTTATCGCGTGCTGAGACCTGGAGGCCAATTGATGATATTGCATTTAATGTGTCATTTCAAGTTAAATAAATTGCATTCTCAGGTGGGGGATGCCGTAAAAAATGACAATCTTCCGGCCGCAAGGGATTTATCTTCTCAATTGACAGAAGCAAAGTTTTCTGTTCTAAACTATGAAGAAGACAAAACGATCTACTTAATCATATCAAAAAAATAATAGGGCAGTACATACCCAATTAAATATTTGTTGTCGTGCAGCGGTTCAACGATGTAGTGAACGAATGAGATAAATTTTGTAGAAGAAAAATTATTTTACTTATTCAATCAACCACCTGTTGTTATTTGGTAATGGACCAAATCTACCCATAAAGTTCAGTTATTAATTAAGTCCCTCTAAGTTCAAATATTCTGGAGTATATGATGAAATACTTTAGGAAACTAGTTTAATGTTTTTGTTTGGAGTTGTTTCTATTGGCTGTGTTGCGCAAGGACAAGACAAACCTAATATCATTTTATTTATGGCGGACGACCTTGGTTATGGTGAGGTTGGTTGTTATGGCCAATCTAAAATAAGAACACCACATATCGATCAATTGGCAGCGGATGGCATGAAATTCACACAATTTTATTCTGGCAGTCCTGTTTGTGCCCCTTCCCGATGTGTTTTATTAACCGGTAAGCACAGTGGTCATTCATACATCCGTGATAATTACGCGGTTCAACCGGAAGGGCAGTTAGCTATTCCAAAAGACGAAATTACAGTTGCAGAATTATTGAAATCAGAGGGTTATACGACAGCAGTAGTTGGTAAATGGGGGTTGGGGGCACCCGGATCAACCGGAGACCCTCTGAATCAGGGATTTGACATGTTTTATGGTTATATCTGTCAACGTCATGCCCATAACTACTATCCCAGATACTTATGGAAGAATAATAAAAAGGTTATCCTGGAAGGTAATGATCGTGGACTGGTCGGGAAACACTATGCCGCCGATTTAATGGAGGAAGAGGCCCTAAAATTTATTAAATTCAATGAAAATCGTCCCTTTTTTCTTTACTATCCCACACCTGTCCCACATTTGGCATTACAAGTACCCGATGAATCCGTAAATGAATATATTGGGAAATGGGATGATCCATCCTATGATGGTAAAAACGGGTATTTACCCCATGACCATCCCCGGGCTGCGTATGCGGCGATGGTTACGCGTATGGATCGGACCCTGGGGCGGATGCTTGATCTGCTGAAAGAGTTAAATCTTGATAAAAATACTCTTGTGATTTTTACCAGTGATAATGGTGCCACCTATTTGGGCGGTTATTACCGGGAATTTTTTCAGGGAAATGGTAATCTAAGAAGTCACAAAGGTTATCTCTATGAGGGGGGGATACGTATCCCGATGATTGTCCGATGGCCTGGAAAAATAAAACCAGGTACTGTCTCAGAGCAGATTGGCGCATTTCAAGATATATTACCAACTCTGCTGGATGTTGCCGGCAGTACTGATATGATTCCGGCTAATTTAGATGGAATTAGCCTGAAACCTACGCTTCTTAATGAGCCTGACAAGAACCTACATGATTTTCTTTATTTTGAATTTCCCGCTTATGGTGGTCAACAAGCTGTTCGCCTGGCAGACTGGAAAGGTATTCGAACCGGATTGAAAAAGAAGGACAGCGACCCTACAATTCAGCTATATAATTTAAAGATGGATTTGGGAGAGACAAATAATGTTGCCAGTGAAAATCCTGATATAGTCAAGCAAATTAAGGAAATCATGAAAACATCCAGGAATGAATCGGAGGCATTTCCTTTTCCGGAGATTGAAGAACGGAATATGTGAAAGGAATAGTATTCACATTATTTAAGTGTATTTTTCTCTAAAACATCTGAGAGGGTTGATATTATCCTATCCACGTTTTCATTGTTAAGTACAAGGGGTGGTTTTATTTTAATCACATTGTCGAAGGGGCCATCTGTACTGAGGAGAATTCCATTATCTTTCATTTTATTTACAATATCATTGGCTTCAGCTGTGGCAGGATCTAAAGATACCCTATCTTTTACCAATTCGATACCAATAAATAAACCCGACCCACGAACATCGCCAATTATTTCATGATCTTTCTTCAATTCATTAAGACCATGCATTAAATAGGTCCCCGTTTGGTCCGCCAGATTCTGAAGGCCCTCATCTCTTATTACATTAAGGACAGCCATACCTACGGCTGAGGAAACAGGGTTACCTCCGAACGTATTAAAATATTCCATGCCATTGTTAAAGGCATCGGCGATTTTGGTCGTGGTTACAACTGCGCCGAGGGGATGGCCGTTACCGATTGGTTTGCCCATGGTTACAATATCCGGGACCACATTCTGAATCTCAAAGCCCCAGAAATCTTGACCAACACGACCGAATCCCACCTGAACTTCGTCCGCGATACAGACGCCCCCTGCAGTCCGAATCATCCGGTAAACATCGTCCAAATATCCATCAGGCAAGAGAATCTGACCACCGCATCCGGGAAGAGATTCACACATAAACACGGCAGGTAACTTATTTTCTGAGTGCAAATTTTGAATAAGGTTCTCAACGAAACGAGCATATTTTCTACCGGCATTTACGTCCCCCTGTTTAATGGGGCCACGGAACAGGTCGGGTAACATTGCCTTATGTGTATGTAATCCCGGCCCGCGGCCACCCTTACCCTGATACTTATATGGACTGATATCGATCAGGAGGGATGTGTTTCCATGATAGGCATGGTCTAAAACTATTATTTCTTTGCTATTGGTGTAGTTAAATGCGAGACGCAGAGCTAATTCATTTGCCTCACTCCCGGAATTGACAAAATAGCAAACATTAAGAGGGTCGGGTAAAGTCTCCGTCAGACGCCTAGCGTATTCAATAATATTGTCATGAAGATACCGTGTGTTCGTATTGAGTATGGCCATTTGTTTCTGGGCAGCTCGAATCACTCGTGGATGGCAATGCCCCACATGACAGACATTATTGACACAATCTATATAGGTCTTGCCGTTTTTCTCATAGAGATATTGCATCGCACCGCGTATGATCTTGAGTGGTTGCCTGTATGAAATACTCAAGGACTTACCAATTCGGTTGGCGCGTTCTTTAAGGATATTTTCTCGATTCATGTCTGATTTTTTAAGAGGCGGTATCGACGCGGCGTCCCTAAAAACTTCTTCAGCTTTCTCCGGATTGATTTCTATAAGTTGAACTAATAACCGCTGCGTATCCTCTTCTGAAACAGATAGATAGTCGTTGCCAGGTTGCAACTTTCTTTGATAGGCCGCCATGATCAGACTCTGACAACTCCTTGCAGCAGTACAATAATAAAGGATAGAAATCTCTTTCTGGGTCAGGGGAGATACTTTTGCATAGCCTTTGATGGTTGAAATAGACTGAAAGGAGAGGCTCATTTTTTTTGAGCATGATATAGTTTAGTGCAATTGCTAATTCAAATATGGTACAGGTATAAACCATGTCTCCAAAGTCAATAAGTGCACAAGATACAGGATTGCTTGATATGAGTAAATTATGATCATTGGCATCATTATGAATGAGACTTTGAGGGAGGCTAGCCAATTCAGGTACGACAATGGTCTCAAATTGCAATATAAAATATTCTACTAATCTCCTTATACGAGGATCTGTTATGTGACTTGTAAGAGGTCTGAGATCTAAGATGTTTTTTATATCCCAATGCCAATAACGATGAATAGCCGGATTTGAGAAATTTTTTAGTGATTGGTCCATCCTGCCAAGCATTGCTCCTATATCTTGCAAAAGGGCCGGGCTTGGATCGGTGTAATCTGCCAAAAAAGTACCTTCAATATAAGACAGAAGACGGCAATTAAAAGCAATTCCCTCCCTGGTATGTATCATATCTGTCAATTTGTTGTTTTTAGTTTGGATCACCTTTGGAAAGATACCTTCAATATTTCGGTCTGCAAGAAATATAAGCACTTCATTTTGGGCTGTAAGGATCTCCTTCGATTCTGATGGATTGGCAATTTTAAAAATATAGATTTGCCCAACCCTATCCTGAACTTTAAAATTTTGTCCAATATCACTAACAAGGTGAGTTACTGAACTTTTTAATCCATAGGATCTATCTATATACTCTTTTACTTCGGTTTCTGTAAAACGTGGAGCCTGAGCTGTACTATTTATCATACCGTACCCGTCTTATTAATTATTTTTAATATTGGAATAAACTTAAGACTTTATAAACCAGAATATCAATAATTATAAATCGATTTGAAAAGCCGGATTGTTCAATTATACTATTGTTGATAAAAAAAATGAGTGGTATATTTGAACACACTTACCTAATACTTGCACCCCAAAAAAATGAAGGAATATTAATATGTTGAAAAGAATGAAACAACTTTATCCGGTATATCTATCAATCTTGCTTATTGTTATCTTTTTTAATTCATGCAAAGACAGTTCTGATACATTCAATTTCGTCTTCATGACAGATATTCACGTACAGCCGGAAGGAAAAGCACAAGAGGGGTTCGCTGCAGCAATTAATAAAGTGAATCAATTGAAGCCTGATTTTGTCATAACCGGTGGTGATCTGATTATGGATGCTTTGGCCCAAACTGAAGGACGTGCGGACTCCCTATATGATTTATATGAAAATATGATGGGACAATTTATTATGCCGGTATATAACACCATGGGTAACCATGAAGTATTTGGTCTTTATGAAGAAAGCGGTATCGCCCCCGAACATCCTGAATATGGAAGGCAAATGTTTCGTAAAAGATTGGGTAAGGGAACTACCTACCAATCGTTTGATAATAAAGGTTGGCATTTTATCATATTAGATGGGATTGGTTTTACCCCGGAGAGACGCTATTTTGGACATATTGATTCTGTGCAACTTGATTGGCTAAAAAATGATATAGCAAGGATTGATCAGAAAACACCGATTGTATTATCCACTCATATTCCCTTATTCTCCATATATGGTCAAATGAAAAATGGCCCTAATTTTGCTAACGGGCAGGGCAGTGTTGTTACCAATGCTTTAGATGTAATGAAAGTATTAGAAAATCATAACGTAAAACTAGTTTTACAGGGACATCTTCATGTGGTCGAAGAAATTCAATATGGAAATACAACCTATATCACGGGTGGAGCGGTGTCGGCAGCATGGTGGAAGGGTCTCAGAGATGGATTCCCGGAAGGATTTGTTGTCGTCAATGTCGATAATGACAATTTTTCATGGGAATATATGACCTATGATTGGCATGCAGAAGTTGCAGAAAAATAAATGAATTTTACAGTGGATATAATATTTAACCACAAAGTTCTCAAAGAAGGCACAAAGTACACAAAGATAATTTTCTTAATAAAGACTTTGTGATCTTCGTGCCTTTGAAATCTTGGAGGATTTCATGCCGATATTTCTACATGATGTAGATATTTGTATCGGTGCTTAGTGATCTTTGTGGTAAATCTTTTATCTTTTTTCAAATCTCTATAGACCCCGTAAAACGGGGCAGGCCTGGAGGGCCTACTAGGCTCTTGGTGGTAATAAGATAAATCAGAATAGTATCGACTCTCTCGATGTTGAGGAGTCCCTATATGTCTGAGAATAGGGAAGAGAAGCATCAGATTAGCATTTAATATGTAGAACGCGGTTCAATTTGCGTTTTCTCTCGGCAATTTCCTTTTCAAGAATAGCATCCATCTCCGTCCTCTCCTCCGTAGTATCCGGATCAAAGAGATTTAGGTGAAGATCCTCAAAATCTTTTAGTTTGCCTTCCTTTATCTTGAGCAATACTTCCAGAGGCAATATCCTGGAAAGCGCCTCGATAGTTTGTTTCTGTCCTTCGGATAATCTCATCTGTAACCCCCCTTTATTTTGGTTACATTATTTATTTTCGGACTTATTTTACGTAACTATAAAAAATAAAACTTTATTGAAATGTTTTATAACGCCAATTATTGATAGTATTAAATCTAATTATATCGACAAAGTTCCCTTCACTTCTTCTGAATTTATAAGTAATCAGATTCTTTGTTTTGATATTCGCTATAGAATACCACATATCTCAATATGAGGAAGAGAGGGTTGGGGAGAGGTAAATAAATGAAATTCTGTTTTTCGGCATTTGTCAAGGAGATCTATTTAATCTCTTTAAACTTTAGTCTATTCTATGTAAGTTTAAATTTCCATTTTGGATTTACGAATTAATCCGGATTGAGCGATATAATGTGAAATCTGAAAAAGGTTAATTCATACCAAGTACTATTTTTTCTACCTCACATGTATAGAATTATATAAAGCGAGAGAAAGGCTTTAAATGGATTGGCCTGGTGACGGAACCTATTACCTTATTATATTTTTGATATCAACGATGGGGGCAACCTTGCAGGGATCAGTTGGATTTGGGCTTGGGTTTGTTGCTGTCCCCTTACTTGCCTTTTTCGACCCTCGTTATTTACCCGGACCATTAATTCTGGCCGCGGTCCTACTAACCTTACTCCTCGCCTTTCGTGAACATAGCTCTATACAGTTTAAGGGACTTAAGCATGCCCTAGTCGGAAGGTTCTTCGGATCATTTTTAGGCGCTGGACTCCTTATAATTATACCTCAGACACATCTCACACTTCTTTTTGCCATTATGGTACTTATTGGGGTTGCGCTTAGTATATCAGGTTTTCACCTGGAATTAACAAATCGAAATCTTCTCGGTGTTGGTACTTTGTCAGGCGTAATGGCTACAACTTCTGCAATAGGTGGCCCTCCGCTGGCGATGATTTACCAGCACTTTTCAGGGCCGGAATTACGCGGAACTCTTTCTGGCATTTTTCTGGTTGGTTCCATAATTGCCATCGTATTTTTAATCATGGTTGACCGATTTGGTGTATTTGAAGTAAATCTTGCCATATTGCTTTTGCCGGGTATTTTAACAGGATTCTATTTTTCAAAATTTACAGCCAAGATATTGGATCGTGGCTTTATACGTCCGGCCATTTTAATATTTTCATTTCTTTCGGGAACCCTTCTATTGATCCACACAATTTTATAAAAATATTAATTATTTTATTTTTTGAATCTTTTTCAGAATTCTTACGTAGAGTACCTATTGGTATATAAAAACGTAACTAATTGCGTTTTTGTAATCAGTATATGGACCTGGCTTCTCATATTCAAAAAGATATATATTAAATTGGAACTATGTCCGAGTTGTAGACGTATTTCCAATTAGAACTAAGAATGAATGATTTTTAAAGAATCGGGATGTAAGAAAATATGCGTTTAATTATTACAACATTTATAGTTGCTGGAACCCTGCTTATTATTGGTTGTGGTAGTGATAAAATGAGTATCACAACCAATAGTGAAGAAGCATTGGCTAGTTTTCTTCAAGGTAGGGATTTAGTTGAAAGAGTCAGATTAGAAGATTCCAAAACTTATTTTGAAAAGGCTGTTGAACTTGATTCTTCTTTTGCGCTTGCCTGGCTTTTTCTTTCATTTGTTCAACCGGATCTGAGTAAAAGATTTGATTATATTGAAAGATCCAGATCTCATGCGGATGGTGTATCCGAAGGAGAGCGAATTTATATTCTTGCTAACTATTCTAATTTCCATGGTGACGAAAAAAAACGTGAAAAGTATCTCCAGGAGCTGGTTGAGATGTACCCGAAGGATGAACGTCTTGTGGGTGAATTGGGTAATTTTTATTTCGAACGCCATAAATTTGACAAATCGATGGTCTATTATAAACGTGCTATTTCTATAAATCCTGAATATTCAACACCTTACAATCAGATGGGCTATACCTATCGCTATCAGAACAATTTTCCCGCTGCTGAAGAATCCTTTAAAAAGTACATTACCCTTATTCCGGATGATCCTAATCCCTATGATTCTTATGCGGAACTTCTTTTAAAGATGGGTGAATTTGATGTCTCAATGGAAACCTACCAGAAAGCCTTAGAAATTGATCCCGATTTTACTCCCTCTCATTTTGGGCTTGCATCAAATCTTATATATATGCGTGAATTTGGTAAGGCCAGAAATCAGCTTAAGCGACTATCAAAAATTGCTGTAACCGATGATCAAGTAACGCGGGCCCATTATGGATGTGCTATCGCTTATCTGGCTGAAAGTAATCTTGATAAGGGAATTGAGGAAATCGATGTTATAACGGATATATCGATTAACAATTCAAATAGTGTTGGTGTTATCAGGAATTATTATCTGAAATCTTTGGTTTATTATGAATTTGGTCAATTAGATAAAGCGAAAGAAACTGTCGATGAGGGATATAAATATTTAAAAATGTCTGTATTACCGCAGGAAATAAAAAATAATTTGGAGCGGGTATATTATATCTATAACACCTACATAGAAGCCAAGATGGGCCACATTGAAGAGGCAACGAAATCTTCAGAAAATTATGCCTCCTTAATTGCGGGGGATAGATATGAGAATAGGGAAAAGGTCCTGAATTTGCTTAAAGGCGTTATTGCCTTCTCAGGTAAAGAATATGAGATGGCCCTGGCTCAATTTGAAAAAACAGATTTACAAGATCCAATGAGTATGTACTGGCTCGGAATAACACATGTGGCCCTTGAGAACAACAAATCCGCTATTGAGAATTTTGAAAATCTTATTAAGTATAATGGCTTGGCAACTGTTCAATACGTCCTCCTTCGCAATCGTGCTGAAAAGCAATTAGCGCGTCTTAAGGCAATATGATCCCAATTTGATCTTGAGTTACCTTCTGATTTTGCCAGAAGGGTTGGTCTGGGTAGCCCAAATACGCAGGATGCAAATTATACCTATTATATTTGGAAGCATGATGGATCACTTAAAATTATTAAGAATGATATTGACCGTATTAAGATTTCACTTGCCTGCAAAACTACCATTATCCTTAAATTAATCCCCTCAGATATTTAAAAAATTCATATTCGTAAATCATTCCATAAGATTCAATTTAGTTTTTTTTCTGATGAGAAGTTGCGGCTTGCCCTCCTGTTGATTAATATTTGGAATTCATAAAGATTGGAACCCGGATTCTGAATTGAGGAGGATATTATGTGTCAATCTAAAATAAAATTTCAGGTATGTCTGCTGTTTATATTGATATTTCCTTTATCCAAGAGCCAATTATTAGCCGGCATTAAACAGTTATCATTCAACTGTTTCGCTATTGATCATGCTATTCTGCTTCCAGCTGCCCCGGAAACAATTTATGATGCCATCACAGGTGATATTAGTGCATGGTGGGATCATTCTTTTTCTGATAAACCCGCAAAATTTTTTATTGAGGCCCGCCCAGGTGGCGGTTTTTATGAAATATTCGATGAAAGCGGCGATGGTGTTTTGCATGCAACGGTTATTGTCGCCGATCGAGGGAAACTTTTCCGCTTTGACGGGCCTTTGGGATTATCAGGTAGAGCAGTTAAATCTGTGTATACCTATGAGTTTGAACCAATTGGATCAGATTCAACTTACCTGAAATTCTCAGCCCACTTCTTTGGTGAAACTGAAGAGGGATTACCCCAGACAATTGAATCTGTTTGGTATCACTTTTTATTTGAGCGGTTTAGACCGTATATTGAAGAAGGAAGGTATTTAAAATGAGTAATTTTACCAATATACTGATCGTTTCGCCAATGTCTGATGGAAAACGCTGGATTATTCGCAGTGATTTTGGTTATGATGTGGGTGGAGAGGGGAGTGGAGAGACGATAAGTGTTCCCCTGGGTTTTAAAACAGATTTTGCCAGTGTCCCCAGACTTTTATGGGGTATTATTCCCCGTTGGGGTAAATATGGCAATGCAGCAGTTGTACATGATTTCTGCTATTGGAAACAATACTATACCCGTAAAAGATCTGATGAGATCTTTCTCGAGGGGATGATTGTGCTGGATGTGGGGCCAATCTTGCGTCGCATTATCTATTTTGCGGTGAGATGGTTTGGTTTGCTGGCCTGGCGGAGCAATAAAAAACGAAAAGAAAACGGTGAAGATCGAATTCTTATAGAGATCCCCGAAAAGGCAAACGAATCCTTAGCTCTTTAGTAATATTATAAATGATTTGTCTCGCCAAGGCATAGGTGTATGAGTCTGTGAGCACAAAATACATTTTTTGTTACCCCTAATGTCCTTGGTCTTTATGCTTCTATAGTGTATTTGCGAAGTGATTGGAAAAGAAGATTATGTCCAAAAAATTTAAAATTACTTGCATTCATTTTCTCAGTAACGCTTTCCTTAAAGCCCTTTTATATTTGACTTTATTTTTTTTAATCACTTTTGAAATGAATTTAGGATATTCACAACCTTATAATCCTATAGAGATTAATGGTAAATGGGGCTTTACTGATGAGAAGGGTGTTTTGGTAATTGATACAATATTTGTGATGGCTTTGTCTTTTAATGGACATGGTATTGCCCCTGTGGTTGATGATTCGGGGTGGGTGTATATTGATACCCGAGGAAAAAAAGTGCGCAGACCGTTTATCTATGATAATGGCCCTGACTATTTTATTGAAGGTCTTTCCCGTTATTTAGACCATAAAAAAATCGGATTTATAAATACGGGTGGTGAAATTCAAATCAAAGCACAGTTTGAATTCGTCAGACCTTTTTCGGAGGGATTGGCTGCCTTCTGTGTTTCATGTTCAACCAGGTTGCAAGGTGAGCATACGCAATTGTTTGGCGGAAAGTGGGGGTATATCGATAAGCAGGGCAATATCGCCATTCCTGCCACATTTGATGTCGCATATAATTTTGAAAATGAAAAAGCTATAGTTGTGATAGATGGTGAAGAAAGGCGAATTGACAAACGAGGTAATATTCTCAAATGATACAGGATGCCTGCTCCTCGATATCAGAGATTTGAGATACCTGGATAAGGGTATTATAACCTTTAAAAAAAATCTTGACCTGAGAATGAACTGACTTAACTTATTGAAATTTGTATCCCATATCCCATATCCCATATTCAATTAATATAGGCAGAAAAGAAATAATATGAATAAAGCATTAAAGAATTGGAAAAAACTTAACTCTCATGTTGCGCATGACTTAAAAATCTTTAAGGCACGCTGGGATACAACTGAAAATCCAAGGACAAATGAAGTGATGGATCGACTGGTCCTTGAGACACCACCCTGGGTAAATGTGGTCCCCATAACCCGGGACAATCAAATAGTGCTGGTTAAGCAATATCGATTTGGTACGGAAAAAATAACAGCGGAGATTCCTGGAGGTCTTATTGATGAAGGAGAAGACTCAAAAATAGCCGCGATGAGAGAGTTAAGGGAAGAAACCGGTCATACGAGTGCTACATGGATTTCTCTGGGCTCAATTGAACCTAATCCTGCGTTCCATGACAATCTTTGTTATCACTGGCTGGCTCTTAATGTCGAGAAAACAACGGAACCCGATTTGGATCCGGGAGAAGACATTTTGGTTGAAAAAGTTTCTTTTGAGACTTTGCGAGATATGATAGCAACCGGACAATTCAATCATGGATTAGCCCTGTCCGCCCTTTCGAGGGTGCCTCAATTCTGGCAAAAGTTTAAAGAAAAGGATTTTTATAAAACTTGAAATCCTCTGTCTAATAAATCTGATAATTTTTGAAACACAAAGTACTCAGAGGGATCTCAAAGGTCCCAAAGATTTCAAATAATTAATATCCATATCCAAAATTCTGTATTTATTGCTCCTTAGGATTCTTTGTGGTCTTTGTGTTTATTCTTTCGTTGTTAATAAACGTGAGCGGAAATGCCCATGGCAGTAACCCGGTTACATATCTCAATCAGCTGTTCCGTATTGAGAGGAGAGATTAGTTTTGATGGATATGGCCTGTCCAGAGAGTAGATCTGGACATCCGATGGCGATATTTTTTCGATCTTTGTAAGCCAGTCTTCAATATTTTCTTGATTATAATTTCCCCCGTTTCCACCAGCAAATAGAGCCTGTATGGTGACATCCTCCATTTTCTCTAATCCCTGAAGAATATCATCAAAATTTACGCTCATAATAGGTTGGTTATACCGATGAAAATTTTCTTCATTTCCACAATCTAATTTCATGATCCTTTTATCTAACAGCGCTAAAGTTTTCCTGATGCGGGGTTTTCCAACCGTAGATGAATTAGAGAGGATCGTGACGGAAGTTTCTGGAACAAATTTATTACGGATTTCAAGAACTGCTTCAACAATTTCCGGAAATTCAGGATGTAGGGTAGCTTCACCATTTCCTGAAAATGTCAAAAAGGATGGTGGGGGTGTTAAATGGGGGAGAACTTTTTCTAATTTTTCTGTAATTTTCCGTTTTGGAGGATACCATTGAATATTGTTTAATTCTTCATCAGAGAGACGTCTCAAACCATACTGACAATATACACAGTTGAGGGTACACGTTTTAATTTTAGTGGATACAATATTTACTCCCAGGGAACGTCCAAGACGTCTGGAGTTCACAGGTCCGTAAATGAGTCCGCTTTGTAGTGGAATGGTCATCCCAATTCTCTCAATAAAAAGTCACAATCCGGTGGAATATACTTTTAATAAATATTTAATTTAGTAGAAAGATATAAGAATTGTGTGATCCTGTCAAGTTACCCTTAGGCGGGTTTAAATTAATTTTGGCAATCTGAAACAAATCTAAAATATTATACGTTATTACCATTTGATAGGTTGTTATGCATGAGACTTTCGATATAAGTGGAATGTTCTGGCAGAATTAGTTAGAATTTATAGCGGAGTCATGAAAAGTTAACAAAGATCCTTTCAATATCTATACAGGATTAATTAAAAGCAGAGAGCAATATGAAGCCAAAAAGAGATTACGGTTTAATTCTCAGTCTGGGTATAATTATAGCGGTGGCAAGTTATTGGTTTGTAAAGGAAATGCCCAAGGATGGAGTAGGGTTTTATCTGGATGCCCTCGGTGAAAAATTAATGGCAATGGTTCCCCAGGACGATGAGAAAGAAGCATTAGCGGCTGTATATGATAATTTTAAAGAAAAAGTAAAAGAAAAAAAGATAAAGCCAGAAAATGTTGAAAGAGTTGCCGCAGCGATCATCAATTTAAGCAATAGTAAAGATACACTAAGCACAATTGAAGCAGAGGCGTTGATCGAAATTGCTATAAGTTCTATTGTTCCACCGTCATCTCCAGCAGGTGATGCTCCCAAACCCTCACCACAGGAATGGGAGAGATTAAATGAACGCCTTGGGGCGGTTCATGATCTGGATAAAAAATTGAGAGAAAAAAGAGTGATTATAAATAGAACCCCGGATATGGAATACAGGGTGGATGAACAATTAAATGTTATCATAGATAGCCGTGTCCGGGAAAAATTGGAAAAAGAAGAAGTCCTCCACCGCCTTGAAGAACAAAAAAGAATCGTGTGGATAGATAATATGGCTGAGAGTCTGCAAAAAGATCTTGAAAAAATTGAGGTTGAATTGGAAGCAATCGGACATGAAGATGATGCGAGAAAAAATATGCTTAAACTAAAGATTCTGGCTCAACCGATGATTGAAAAAGGCATGATGATAATTGATTCATTAAATATAATTACAGTCATCAATTGGGATTCACTGGAAAATGAAATTGTCCAGGGATTGGAAAGTGATCAGGAATCTGAGATGAGAATTTATCAGGAAGAAAACTTACAATCAGAATCTAAATAACATTAAAATACTATTAAAACTCTTTTTTTATTTGAATCATAAAATATTGCTAAAGTATTTGGGAGAATTTACGATAATCTAATTTAAACATCCCACATTTATATCTATTTCCCAAGCCCACCCTCGTCTCCCCAAGACGAGGGTTTTTTATTTTAAAGATTCAATATCCAATACTCAATGATCAATATCCAAAGTTCAATTATTTTATCGCTTGGAAATTCGCTGTTGGATATTGGATATTAAAATTCCAAGTGCCATGCTTTGTAATACTTAAACAATTATCTCTTACAAATGACAAAACCGAAATGTCAATTGAAATCCCAATTTCCAACAATAAAAAAGGACAGACTCATCGGTCTGCCCCTACATTTCACGTTTCACTTTTGACGTTTGACTTCTAAATTGACTATTCCGTGTTGTCTATTGAATATTCACTTTTCTATTTCTTCCACTCTTTTAGCATTTCTTCCATGTCGCCCAAATAAGAAGGTTTTTTCTCCTTTGCTTTACCTTTTGCAATCGCTTCTTCCATTACTTTTATCGCCTTGTCACCATTTCCTTCTTTTTTCAGAATTTGTGCTTGGATGCTTAGATTTGAAAAATTACTTTCTTCAGATACTGATTCATTTATCCATTTTACACCTTCATCCATGGCAACATCATTCTCAAGACAGTACCTTGCAGCATTCATTTTCTCACGCCAGCCTTTTGCCTTTCTCGCCCCTTCTAAAACAAGTCTATCCGTTTCAACATTGATCGGCAGACTAACCGAAAAATCTTCCCAGTGCATGGACAGATTAGCGAAGTCTTTCTTAATATTTGTGAATGTGTATATTAACCATTCCTGGTGTTCCAGATATTCAGGCTTAACCGATACACGAATATGTCATCTTCTTCTTTATAACCTGAAGTGCACCACAAATTAGCATTTTTATTAAGTATAAGAGTTGCCGCTTTTTTGCTTTCTTCCAGGAGAATAAAAAAACTGTATTTTCCGGCAGGGACTTTTGTGCCATTAATGATGACTTCTGTTGAAAACTCAATAGTTGTTGCATTGTTGGCACCAGCCTGCCAAAGTTTATCGAAAGGAACCTGTTCACCCCAAATTAAACGACCTTTTACACCAGGACGGTGATATTGAACGGTAATATCCGTGATTCCAACTTTTTGAGATACGCTGGCTCTCGGACTTATGGTTGGATATTGAGGTTGAGAAATAGCCTGGCTGACAAAAATATTCAGGATTAATAAAATGGAAAACAATTGTTTCTTGTTCATGATTACCTCACTTTAATTGATTTATATTATTATTAAATGTTTTCCAGTAAATAACAGGCGGAGATAAACAGCGTGATGTCTAAATTTAATAGTCTCCATGGGTTGAGTCAACTTGACTATCATTTTAGAGATAAATATATTTTGGCATTCTCGTGAAATACCTGTTAATTATTATGTATACTTTTGAATGTGCAATTTAGAAATAGTTTTTCATTATTCCATCGAATGAGTTATACAATATTCCTTATGATTAAGGGCTGATCAAAGAATGTTATTTTGGATCTGACTCATTTTTGAATTTGAATTTTGATTACAAATTATCTAAACGCAGAGCGGGCAGAGAGCGCAGAGAAACAGAAGTACTGATAACTTTGCGAAAATTTGCGTTCCTCTGCGTCTTTGCGTTTAAAAAGAATTTTATGGAGGAATTTATGATACAAAATATTACAATGATTATTTCATTAATGATTATTCCACTCACTGTTTTCTCCACAGAATGTACTTGATTTTGATCTGTACTTTATCGATAAAACCATGCGGATTGATTATTATCATGTTGGTGATGCTAGTAGTGAGACTGATCACCTTGGACCATATCTATCAATATGGTATTTGGGCTGGTAGCAGAAATAATCTTCTCGATAAATTCGATCAGGGTCGTTATTATGTAAAAATATATGATGTCCCTATCCGGGAAGAATGATTTTCTCAAGGGGATTTGACAGTTATTTTGGAGAATATAAAAGCAGCGGACCAGCTCTGAGGGGTATAAAAAAAACATTTCATGAGTCGGTTCTGATTCCCTATCCAAAAGACAAGATCATACTCTCTTTTCGAGCGGCGGGACAAGTATAACGATTTACATGTTCTATTCTCAGATACTCTCAATCCTGAAGCAACAGAAATTATTCGGCGCGAATTCGCCGATCCAAATATTATCATATTGAATCCTCATTCGAGTGGTGATCCCCATACAAAGGTTGACGTTGTTATCCTTGCAGATGGGTATACATCAGAAGAAAAAGATAAATTTGAGCAGGATGTGAAAAAAGTGTGAGCAGGTTTTCTTCAAGCAGGAGCCCTATAAAAGTCGTGCTTTCGATTTTAACATTTATGCGGTTTTAAAACCGTCAAGGGACAGTGGCATTGATGAACCGCGTGCCGGTATTTACAAACAGACAACATTGAGTACAACCTTTAATTCAATGGGTTCAGAGAGATATGTACTCACCGAAGATAATAAATCTGTTCGGGATTTGGCGGGACATGTACCCTATGATGCTATTTATATCATGGTTAACCATCACCGCTATGGCGGGGGAGGTATTTATAATCTTTTCTGCACGTTTACACTTGATGAACAGTGGATGAAATACCTGTTTACACATGAATTTGGACATTCATTTACCGGTCTTGCCGATGAATATTATAGTTCACCTATTGCCTATGCAGATTTTTATCCAAAAGGGGTTGAACCCCGGGAACCTAATATTACAGCATTATTGGACCCGGATAATATTAAATGGACCTCACTGCTTTCGGAGGATGTGGCAATTCCAACACCCTGGTTTAAATCCGAGTATGACAGTATCAACTTTAGTTGGCAGAAACTGAGGGTAACGCTCAATTTAAAAACCGAATCCTTAAAACGGGAAAAATCTTCAAAAGTTCTTATCAGGGAAGCAGAACAAATATATGCGAAAGAAAATAAAGCCGCCTCGGATAAAATGGATGCCGTTATTGAAAAGGATCCGAATCGTAAAAAAGTTGGTGTGTTTGAGGGGGCCGGATATTCTGCAACGGGTCTGTACAGATCACAGGCGGATTGCATAATGTTTTCTACTGGTATAAAACCCTTTTGTGCTGCTTGTCTTCAGGCGATTAACAGGATGATAGATCATTATGTAGAATAACTCTTATGTCTCAAATATAGACGCCTGCGGAGGAGAAAACTATATATTGGGTATAGGGTATAGGGTATAAGGTAATAAGAGGAAAATGATAAACTTTACCTTTTAACCTATAACTTTATGCTATAATAGCCAAAGATTTTGTTTTTCAGCAAAGTTTTTACAAACTATATACTCATTTAACGCAGAGATCGCAAAGATTTTTCTCTGCGTCTTTGCGTCTCCGCGAGAGAAGTTTTTAAATATTTGATTGCAGCATCTCTGTGGTATGAATATAAATAATAATGCAGGAAAGGATTTAAATGATTGAGCCAGGACATGTGGTAGCAATTTTTGGAGGTGCGGTGGCTGGCTCCGAAGCGGCGAGCAAACTCTGTGAAAAAGGAGTACGCTGTGTCGTATTTGAGCAGAATAAACTGCCTTATGGAAAAATTGAAAATGGGCTTCCCAAATGGCATGTGAAATTACGTGACAGGGAAGAAGTTAAAATTGATGAAAAACTATCACACCCCCTGGTTAGTCTTTATTCCCATGGTGAAATTGGGTGCAAATCTTGACTTTAATACAGTGCTGAAAGAATGGGGCTTCAGTGCAATATTGCTGGCAACAGGGGCCTGGAAGGACAGACCGCTGGCAATAGAGGATATTGATAATTTTATCAATAATGGGTTTTATTATCAAAATGCCTTCGTTTCCTGGTTTAATAGAAACCATGATCCAAGATTTGATGATCCACACTACAAAGTATCGGATGATGCGATAATTATTGGCGGAGGGTTGGCATCAATCGATGTCGCGAAAATCCTGATGATTGAAACTTTCCGAAAATCTCTTGAAAAAAAAGGGATGATCCTCAATGTTCTGGATATCGAAAAAAGAGGAATACCGGCAATAATGGCAGATCAAGGTTTGACAAATGATGATCTTGAGTTAAAAGGATGTACACTTTATTATAGACGAGATCTTACCGATATGCCTCTTAGCAGCCTTCCAGAAAATCCCACCGAAAGAGATATAGAAACAGCCCATCGTGTACGTCAAAAAATTATGGATAATGTCCAAAAAAAATTCCTATTTCGTTTCGCCGGTTGCCATCAACCTATCAAGGCTATCTCCGAAGGGGATAATTTAACGGGTCTGGTATTTCAGAGGACTGAATTTATTGATGGTAAACTACAGGTAAAAGTAAATAGTGAATATGAAGTTAAAAGCCCTTTGGTTATTTCTGCCATCGGGAGTTTGCCAGAGCCAATCGCTAACCTGCCATATTCAGGCCAGTTTTTCGAAATTGAGAACCAGGATACTGGTCAGATAAAAGGATTTGATAATGTTTTTGCTCTTGGGAATGCGGTCACAGGGCGGGGCAATATACGGGAATCTCAATTACACGGTCGACGTGTTTCGGAGCAGGTAATCGATGAGTTTCTGGCCTGGCAACCGGGGGATTATCAGGAAATCTTCGACAGAGCAATTGAAAATGCAGATAGAAAAATTGAAAAGCTCGAGTGAACAACTTAAAGGCACAACCGCTTCTATCCAAAGAAAAGGTGAGTGATGTTTTGATTAAAGTGAAAAAGTTGCAGGATAAAGTTGGCTATAGTGGAGATTATAAAACCTGGATAAATATTAATTTACCATTGCGTATAGAAAATATGGAATAGTCACAAATTCCCAAAATGCTAAAAAATAAAAAGAATTAACCTAAAATTAATTTCTTTGTTGCGAAACATCCATCTTTCGATTATATTCATCATAGTTGGTGCTTAATACTTGATAAAACTATCATTCATAAATCATAAATCATAAGATGCCATCGGTGTTCTAATCTGACCGGTACTAAAACCGATCTTGTATTTTTATTGTTACGAGAATAAACGAATGACAGTTTCACCAATTGAAATCGGTAATTTACTCAAGTATGTTACCGAAAATAAAGACATCAGGTCCAATCTGAATATTGATCAAACCTGCACGATAGATGCCGGTGATCCCAAACCGTTAATTAAAATATTTAATTATTTGATAAATTATTTAAGTCAAATTAACGAAGGTGTTATCGATATCTCCCTGAAAGAGCAGTCAGCCGGCTGTCTTCTCTGCCTTATTATTTCAACCAGTAGTAATCAACTCCCTCCGATGAGTGAGAAACTCCAGGATGCTTTAAAGTTTTATAACGCTGCTATGCGAATTGTCTTTGAGGAGGGGAAGTTTGTCCAAATTCTCATAAACTTCTGTGATGGGTATGTCCCGGATCAGGTAATTATTGAAGTCTAATGTGAAAGGTATTTCCATATTGGTTGTTTTTTAGTAAATCATCACCTGATGATCGGATACGACTATGATCATCTTTTTATTTTTAATCAGTAATTTGGAGGATTTTTATCATGTCTGAACGCGAGACAGGCGTTGTCAAATGGTTTGATGTTAAAAAGGGATTTGGATTTATCAAACGTGATGAAGGAAATGACGTATTCGTCCATTACAGTTCTATTCAGGGCGATGAATTTAGAAAACTTGAAGAAGGACAAAAAGTTACCTTTGTCGTCAGTGAAACCGACAAGGGTTTGCAGGCACAAGAAGTGGCATTGAACGAAGGCTGAAAATACAAATATTTCTGCTGCTAAGTGACTTCATAGCAATAAATATTATATCATATTTTGATTGACCCCGAATTTAGATCTGGCTGATATTGTTTTTATATAACACTATCACATACCGGGAATGGAACATGCAATTTGCGGGTGATAGTATTGCCCTGAATAAAGATCATATAATCACAAGGGATTGTCATTTTTCTGTCTCATAGAAGACGGATCTAGCATTGTTATCCTTAACTTTAACATGTTAGTAGCTGTTTTCAGTAAATTTAAATATTGCCGTAAGACTTCTAAAGAAAATAAATCGTTATATTCTATATTTGCGGAATGAAGGGCGTCCCGATTTCTTTGATGTATACTTGCCTTAATAATATCTTCTATATGAACTAATAATACTTATATAGTCCTCATAAATTTATCATACAATTTCTTGTTTTCAACGGATTACCAGAGAAATTTGATAAAAATTCTAACACCGTTTTTACTGCTCTAAGTTTTCAATTTATATCATTTGCTAATTCTCTCCAGATCAAATATATTAAGCGATACTTATTTTATCTAAGTTTTGAAAATTATTAATGGATTCGTGACGCATGGAAAAAGATAAATATTTAGGTGAACCTGATGGCACCGTGGTTATCGGACAGGATTTTAATATTGTAGCTTTTAGTAAATCTGCGGAGAGAATTACGGGATATAATGAGAAAGATGTATTCGGAAAAAGTATTGATACCCTGTTCGAAAATAACAATAAGGATATGAAATACCTTGTAGACTGTTTTACATCAGGGAAACCTAAAATCAATCTCTCGCTTCAGATAACTACGGCCGACCAAACACAAAAACAAGTCTTCACCTCCTTGACACCAATAAAAAAGTCCGACAACTCTATCTCAAGTGTTGTCCTGATTTTTCGCGATACTGCTGAAATGCTTGGTTTAATCGAATCTCTTCATCAAAAAGATTTTGAGAGCGAGAGTAGAAAAAACATGCTCGAAGCCATTTTTGATAGCAGAATTGAAGGAACATTTACCATCGATCATGACTGGACTATTACGTCATTTAATCATGCCGCGGAAGGTATTACGGGGTATAACAGAAATGAGGCAATAGGTAAAAAATGCTGGGATGTATTTCAATCCAGATTATGTCAAAACGGATGTCATATGGAGTATACAATCCACAAGCATAAACGATCAGTTGATAATGAACTGCTTATTACGAACAAGGATGGTAAACAGGTACCTATCCGGGTGAATTCTGCCCCCTTGTTTAATGCGAATCAAGAGTATTTTGGGGGTGTCGAAACATTTCGTGATATTTCAGAACTTGCCAACCTGCGAACACACTTACAGGAAAGATACCGATTTGAAAATTTAATTGGCCATAGCAAGGAAATGCAAAAAGTTTATGTAAAGTTAGAAAACGTTGCCCAATCAGACAGCACCGTCTTGATAACAGGTGAGAGTGGCACCGGAAAAGAAGTTGTAGCCCGGGCAATACATTTAAATAGCGATAGAAAGAATAAGCCATTTGCTGTCGTAAATTGTAGCGCATTTGCGGAAACCCTACTTGAAAGTGAACTTTTTGGTCATGAACGCGGTGCTTTTACAGGTGCAGTAAGAACCAAACCCGGTCATTTGGAGTTAGCGCAAGAAGGTACCCTGTTTTTAGACGAAATAGGGGATATCTCTTTGCCTGTCCAGGTCAAGTTATTGCGTGTTCTGGAAACCAGAAGGTTTGAAAGAGTAGGCGGAACAAAAAGTATTAATATGAATATTCGACTCATCTGTGCAACAAATAAAGTTCTTGAAGATGAAATAAAAAATCACACATTTCGGGAAGATTTTTACTATCGTATAAATGTCTTTAACATACATTTGCCACCCTTACGCCAGCGTCTGGATGATTTGCCTTTACTGCTTGATCATATCCTTGAAAAATTGAGTTTGAAATTTAAAAAAAGTATTCAAACCATCTCTCCGGATGCCCTCATTCATCTAAAAAATCATCAATGGCCCGGTAATGTTCGTGAGTTGGAGAATGTCCTGGAACATGCATTTATCCTTTGTCATGGTGAAGTCATTGAACCCCGACATTTGCCTGAGTGGCTGTTAAACAGGGGGCCAGCTCCTGATACAAGAGATCTTTCACCCCGAATTGCCGATTCCCTTAAGAATACAGAAAAACTGCTCATCCAATCTACTCTTGATAAACATGACGGAAATAGAAACAAAACCGCAAAAGAACTGGGAATCGATACCTCTACACTTTGGCGAAAAATGAAAAAGTTCAAGTTGATTTAGTGGTAAATATCTTGCACCTTTGCATTAATAACTTTGATAAAATTGCACTAAAGCAATATTTTCATTTGACATCAATCTACCTAAATACTTATTTCTAAGGAAATTACCTCTCTCTTTTTTTTGGCCTGATATTTGATTCCTCTACCTGTTATATCTCCATAAAAGTATATGCAGATTATACCTTGTGCCATGGTATGAGGTTTAAATTATTATCAGAGGCCCAGAATGATCGTATTTGGTCCTGTTACCTCAAAAAGGTTGGGACATATTATTGGTATCAAAAATATTCCGTCAAATAAATGCTCCTATTCATGTGTTTATTGCAAGGCTAGCCGGACAACCAGAAAAACGACCAGGAGAAAAGGTTATTATAAGCCGGAAGATATATTCAGTGAATTGCAAAGTCTGGTAATCAAAGTGAGAAAACAGAATAAAACGATTGACTATTTTACTTTTATGCCATGTGGTGAATCCACTTTAGATATAAATCTGGGTGATACAATTGATTTAATCAGATTTCTGGGTACAAAGATTGCCGTGATTACGAACGGCTCCTTATTGAAGGATGAATGGGTTAAACAAGATTTGATCAAGGCTGACTATGTATCTTTAAAATTAGATAGTGTCAATGAGCAAACCTGGCATAAACTCAACCGACCTCATGAAATTCTTCGGTTACCGGAGATTTTGACTGGTATGGTTGAATTTTCAAAAATGTACAAAGGTTTGCTGGTAACAGAGACAATGTTGATTAAAGATATTAATACAAGTGAGAAAGAAATTCAGGGAATTTGCGGATTTTTTGAAAATACTTGATCCACAGGTTGCTTATTTATCTGTTCCAATTCAACCTATCTACTGAGGAATGGGTGCAAAGGCCTGATGTGGATACTATAAATTACTGTTATAAAATGATGAGTCAAAAATTAAATAGGGTAGAATATCTTGCAAACTGCGAGGGCAATACTTCCACGGATTACTGAGCTAAATCGGAAAGGAATTGCATTTCATTGAAAAATTTGATATTGCATTATTGCAATATACCTTGCGCTTATTCTTGTACGATATGCAATGTTGACTAATTTAGAGAACATCTCCTAAATCATATAATATAAATAGGTTGTAAATAGTATACAATTGTGGTCTTGTTTTTGCATAATAAATAGCGGAAAAGAATACCAGGTGGATTGAATGCACGGATAAACACATTATTTATTTTCTGGTCGATTATTTTCACTTGCCGGTCTTTCTCAATCACATCTTGAATGCGGATTTAATTTGGATTTAGCATTGATTGGACTAATTTGTTTCCGTTGTAACAATAAAAACAGTTTAATAGGATTCCCCGATTTCGAATCAACTAATGAGGTTTTTATGGGAAAACAGAGTCGTCGTGATTTTTTTAAATCTGCTGCTTTAATAGCATCTTCTGTCGCTGTGGCGAAACCCGCGAAGGCAGGACCAAAGAACATTCTTTCGGAGGACCGCCGAGGAGTGCTCGTAGATACCACAGAATGTATTGGTTGCCGCAAATGTGAATATGCCTGTAAAATTGCACACGATATCCCGGCTGGATCTGCTAATGATTTTGAAGATAAATCAGTCTTTGATCAAATGAGGCGTCCGGATGAGATAAATCTGACTGTCGTCAACGCTTATAAGCAGGAGCAAAATGAAGAGCCGGCTACAGTCAAAGTACAATGTATGCACTGTGATCAACCCGCTTGTCTTTCTGCCTGCATTGTCGGTGCCTTTACCAAGGAGGAGAATGGTGCTGTTATCTGGGATGAGAGCAAATGCATCGGATGTCGTTACTGTATGGTTGCCTGTCCATTTCAAATACCGGCCTATGAATACGACAAAGCGGTCGAGGCAAGGGTGGTTAAATGTGATTGGTGCATAGATCGTCAAAATGAGGATAAACTTCCTGCTTGTGTAGAAATATGTCCTGTTGATGCATTGACATTCGGTTCCCGCTCAGATCTTATCCGCTTAGCCCGGGAAAAAATTCACACAAGCCCAGAGAGATATATCGATCATATCTATGGTGAACATGAAGTTGGCGGCACGTCCTGGATGTACCTGGCCGGACAGAATTTCCAGAAACTTGACTTCCCAAAACTAAATACACAACCTGCACCGGGTGTATCGGAAGCGATTCAGCACGGCGTATTTGCTTATTTCGTTCCTCCGGTTGCTTTCTACGCCGTATTAGGTGGGGTGATGTGGATGAACCGGAATAAGTCAAATAGTGAAGAGGAGTGAATTATATGATGGAGCATTATGTTAAGCCTTCACCCATGACAAAAAGATTTTTTACACCAGGTGTGCTCATTCTGATTATTCTGGCAATCAATGGGCTGATCTTTCTCGCTATACGTTTTTTATTTGGACTTGGTGAAGTGACTAACCTGGATAATCAACATCCGTGGGGTATCTGGATTGCCATAGATGTTGCCGCCGGTGTTGCCTTAGCTGCTGGTGGATTTACCACTGCTGCACTTGGCCATATTATGCATAAGGAAAAATATGAAGTAGTCGTGCGACCAGCCTTACTTACTGCTATGCTCGGCTATACCTTTGCCGGTTTGAGTGTCTGTATAGATCTTGGACGGTATTATTCTGTATGGCACCCCATGTTGCCGAGTATGTGGAATGGTAATTCAGCGTTGTTTGAGGTCGGTATGTGTATTATGGCCTATGTAACAGTTCTATATATCGAATTTCTACCATTGGTTACGGAACGCTTTATCGGTAAGGTTAAATTGCCTGGTTTTTTATCGGCTTTAAATAATTTTGCCGACCGGATTTTAAGGATTATGGATAAAGGACTTGGCAAAGTTATGTTTATTTTTATTATCCTTGGTGTCGTTCTGTCCTGTTTGCATCAATCCTCATTAGGAACCTTGATGGTAATTGCCGGGGCAAAAATGCATCCCTTATGGCAAACACCGGTATTACCCCTCCTTTTTCTACTGTCAGCAATATCCGTCGGATTTCCAATGGTAATTATGGAGTCTCTTATTGCCTCACGTTCTTTTAACCTGAAGCCGGAAATGGATGTACTCCCTTCGTTAGGGCGAATGGTTGGCGCGTTGCTGGGTATTTATCTGGCATTTAAGATTGGAGATATGTTCATAAGGGAGACATTTGTCTATTTAGGGCAACTCAATCTGCAAAGCATTATGTTTGTTATCGAACTCCTGGTAGGTGTGATTATTCCAATTCGCATATTTTTTTCAGAAAAAGCCGTAAAAACACCCGGCTGGTTGTTCACAGGCTCCATATTGGTAATTATCGGTGTTGCCTTAAACCGACTCAATGTTTTTCTTATCGCCTATACGCCACCCTATGCAATGAAGAGTTATTTTCCGACAATAGGTGAAATATCAGTTACGCTTGGTTTTATCGCGATTGAGGTCCTGTTGTATCGGCTGTTTGTTAAAATATTTCCTATTATCAGTATTCCGGATAGGTCTCTGTTTCCGAAAACAAAATATGCAATCAGAGGTGGATCAGAATGAAAATTACTCTCTTAATATTTATTATTAGTGTTTTGATCATAAATTTTAGTTTTGCTCAAAATGTAAACCATGCGGAAATGGATGATCAGGAGAATTGTCAAAAATGTCATTATTGTAATCAACCGACAAAAAAAGATCCCTGTCTTCGCAGTTGCCCACGTACCAAAGTTGTGACCTCCCAACAAATGAAAGAGGAAACGCCGCATGTTCTCGTATTAGACTTACTCTCTGACATGTATGTCCCTGTGGTCTTCTCACATAAATTGCATGCTGAGATGGCTGATATGGCTGGGGGATGTGGTTTATGTCACCATTATAATCCGGAGGGAGCAATCCTTAGTTGTCAGCAATGTCATTCAAATTCGCCAAAACGTACAAATCTGAGCCAACCTTCTCTCAAAGGAGCCTATCACCGTCAATGCCTGGGATGCCATCGTGAATGGAGTCATACAACCAAATGTGCCGTATGTCATGCCCTGAAGAGTTCTTCGGTTAGAGATGTCACCCATGTGGATACAACCGATATCGTGGGGAGAAGTCATCCGCCAATTCCGGAGCCTGAGAAGGTGCTTTACGAGACCAATTCTGATCAAGGTACGTTTGTAACATTTTATCACGACGAGCACATTAATCGTTTTGGATTTTTATGTGTGGATTGTCATCAAAAAGAAGGATGTGGTAAATGCCATGATCTGACTAAACCTACACTCGCCGAACAGATGATTCCGGGAAAGGCGCTGAAGGTGGAGAAAAGTGAAAGTGAACATCACAAGTTATGTGAGGATTGTCATTCAGGTGATAAGTGTAATCACTGCCATGCTACGAATGCAAAAGCGCGATTTGATCATCAGTTAAGGTCTGGTTGGAAATTGAACAAATATCATATCAGTATTTCCTGTCGTGAATGTCATCAGAATACGAAATCGATCGGAAAAGTGAGCCGGCAATGTAATCTATGTCATAAAAATTGGAATAATGAAAATTTTAATCACCGGATTACCGGTGTTGTATTGGATGAAAACCATCTGGATAATGACTGTTCGGATTGTCATCTCCAGAATAATTATGCGACTTCGCCATCTTGTGCAGATTGTCATGAAGAAGATATCTCTTACCCTGAGAAGCTGCCCGGAAAAAGAATATACTAAACATATGAATTATAGCCGTTGAAACGCACTTATACAAAATCGTGAGTGAGTAATCCAACATGCTTTTAAATATTGTTCAATTAATTATGAAAAAAATCGGTTTAAAATTGATATCTGTAGTTGGATTGACAGCTATGACGATTATTGGAATTTACACCTATATTAATATTCAATCTCAGAGCAGGGTTTTATTAACGGAAATGGAAAGACACGCTAACCAGCTGAGTGAGACGCTTAAAAAAAGTATCCATCACGAAATGTTGAGTTATCATCCAGATCACATTCAGGAGTCTTTATCAAATATTTCGGAAGATCCCTGTTTACGTGAAATTCGTATCCTGAACAAAGAAGGTAGAATTAAATACTCTACAACCGAAAATGAAATAGGAGAGTTGGTTGATAGAAATGTTGAAAGTTGTTACGCCTGTCATGAGGAAGATCATCCTTTAGAACAGCTACCCATTCAAAAAAGAACTCGTATTCTTTCTTCTGCCAATGATTCATTAAGGGCAATCGGTGTAATAAATCCCATTCGAAATGAACCTTCCTGCTGGGAAGCCTCCTGTCACGCCCATTCATCTGACCAGACCATACTAGGGATTCTGGATGTAACACTTTGTCTTAAGGAGGTTGACGAACAATTATACCGGAGTAAATTGAGGGCAGGTATATTTGCGGTAATCGCTATTTTTGCGATCAGTATTATAATTGGAATTTTTGTTAAGAAGTGGGTGGACACACCGGTTAATTTGCTTTTGGAGGCAACAAAACAGGTAGCTACCGGTAATTTGAATTATATGATCACTAATTTGGCAGATGATGAACTGGGCTTATTGGCCAAATCTTTTAACAATATGACCAGAAAAATGGGTGAGGCAAGACAACAGATTTTCCATTCGGATAAGATGGCTTCCCTGGGTAGACTTGCCGCAGGGGTGGCACATGAAATCAACAATCCCCTGACGGGCATTCTGACTTACAGTAGTTTTCTTCAAAAAAGAGTGAAAAACTCTCCCGAAGTTCAGGAAGATCTAAAAGTGATTGTGAGGGAAACGCTTCGAAGTCGTGAGATAGTCAAGGGTTTACTTGATTTTGCACGTCAATCCATTCCGAAAAAAAAGAATGCCAATTTGAATGAAATCATTAATAAAGCTTTAAAAGTGGTCAATAATCAGCTTAAAATGAAGCAAATCGACGTTGTGATGGATCTAGATAATAACCTGTATGACCTTACTGTTGATGCCAATCAGATTCAACAGGTTTTTATAAATCTGATGGTTAACGCTGCTGATGCAATGACTGAAAATGGCGGTGTCATCACTATAAAGACATCGATGCTCAATCTTTCACCTTATGGCAATCAGCAAATTAAACAAGCTACCTGCCCCAAAAATCATTCATTAATAGACGATGAAGTAAAGATTGGCGGTATGTCTTCTATCAAAGTGAAAGCCGGGTTGGATGGTCATGATGGGTTCATATATATAAGCCCAATATATGGACAACATAAAAATCAATATAGCCATATACAGTTAAATAATAAAAATACGCATATCTCCTGTCCTGAATGTGATATCTCCCTTATGCATGAATCTATAAAATGTCCCGAATGCGGATCACCGGCTTATTCGATAATTATTCCCTTGAAGGGAATGCTAGAAGGGTGCACAGTGGCGGACTGTAAGTGGCAGAGGTGGGAATTCATTGATTCGATAGGAAGTACGCTTTATGTGCAATCTTCTCTTGAAGACACGGGATGTGGTATCGAGCAGAGCGAGTTGGATAAGATATTTGAACCATTCTATACGACAAAGGGTCAACGTGGTACAGGCCTGGGATTGGCAATTATCTGGGGTGTGGTAGATAACCATAACGGAGGTATTTCTGTAAAAAGTAAACTTGGTCAGGGTACTGTGTTTACACTCAGATTGCCCGTTGAATCTTCTGCATGACAGAGAATCCCGAATTAAGAAAACTAAAAAACGGTTTCGAAGGACTTTTGGCTTCTATGAAAAAACAATTTGATATCATTGTTATTGATGATGAACAGGTTGTACTTGATGCGGTTAGTCGAATCTGTACAGCTGAATCATACCGGGTGGATACAGTGATTGATGCAGATATCGCCTTGGATAGAATTGAAAAAAACGACTATCAGTTGATTCTCTGTGACCTTATGCTACCTACAATAGATGGCTTTACATTTCTTGATATTATAAATAAAAAAGATCTTGAAATTCCGGTCATTATTACTTCTGGCTATTCAACATTAGAAAATGCTGTTAGGTCTTTGAGCAAGGGTGCGATTGATTTTATACCAAAACCTTTTACGGCTGATGAGCTTTCGAGTGTTATCATTAGAGGTATGAATTATGTGCGGTTACGGCAGTTGGCAGAAAAAAAGAGGGATGATTCTGTTGTTTATGTGCCATGTCCGCCAAAATACTTCAAATTGGGGTATTCGACATGGATGTCGAAAGAGTTCGGAGGTGCTGTTCTGGTTGGTTGTACAGATCTGTATTTAAAAACGGTCGGTTCTGTAAAAGAGATAAACTTCAGGGAGGTTGGTGAAGAGATATTTCAGGGTTCATATTGCATGGATATTATTTCAGATCAGGATGTACGCCATTCAGCGACCGCCCCGATGTCTGGGAAAATCGTACAGACGAACCCAGATATTCTCAGGGATCATACTATTTTGGAAAAGGATCCTTATTTCCGTGGTTGGATATATAAAATCATACCTACAGAATATGCGTATGAGATCGAGAGCCTTGTTTCCTGTCGTATGGACACAACTTTTGGATGATCTGCCCCTAGGCATGAAACTCTAAAAGAGTATCCATTTGAAGTATATATGTTATTGTTTTATTTGTTAACCACAGATTAATGAGCATAGCGGGGCATAGCGTAAAGTGCAAAGCGCATTCCTCCGAGGTACTCTGTGGTTAATTATTGAAATTCCAGTAAACTAATTAGGAGAACATTCATGGAAATAGTTATCATTGCAATTATATTATTTATTATTGCAGATTTATTGATAAGAATGATGCTAAAAAAGGTAAAAGAGCGGAAAGATAGGGAAGAACGCAAATCAGCGTTAGAAGCAGGTTTAATGCTTGATTTTTCCGAGCAGGCTAAAACACTAAAACGTGTAGAAGTTGATAATCCAAAAGCACGCATTTTATGTGTTGATGATGAACAGGTTGTACTGGATAGCTTTCGCAAAATCCTTGTATATGATGGATATTCTGTAGACACGGTTGAGAGGGGCAAGGAGGTAGCGAATCTAATACGCCTGAATCATTATGATTTTGTTTATGTTGATATAAAAATGCCAGAAATGGATGGGGTAGAAGTAACACAGTTGGTCAAAGAAATTCGTCCAGATATTGATGTAATAATTATTACCGGATACGCCTCAGTAGAAACAGCAGTAGCAACAATGCGATATGGAGCGATGGACTATGTACAAAAACCGTTCACAGAGGATGAATTATTAATTTTCACCAAAAAATGTCTTATCAAACGAAAAAATAGGATTAAGAGTGAATTAGGACCGAAAGTCCATGTGGCACAAATATCTGATTTTGTAGATCATCGCGAAATAGATGAACTCTCTATTCCGGGTGGTGTTTTTATAAGTCCTGGCCATTGTTGGGTCAGCCTGAATGAGGACGGAACTGCCAAAATTGGAATTGATGATTTTGCCAAAAAAATGATTGGCCCTATTGATTCAATTGAGCCACCAAATATTGGGCGTGAAATCAAATCAGGTGAATCTCTGTTAAGTTTAAGGCAGGGGAAAAGAGTGATCCCATTTAACGCGCCAATAAGTGGAAAAATAATCAAAGTAAACAATAAATTGAATGAAGATTTGTCAAGTCTTGATATCAGTTGCTATGAAACAAACTGGATCTGTATGATCGATACATCAGAAGATATCAATTCGGAACTTCAAGAATTAAAGATCGGTAAATCAGCTGTATTATTCTTTAAGGATGAAATTGGTCTCTCTCAGACACATTTTGATTCAATTGCCGAAGACAGAAAGCGTGATAAAAAATTGGCCGGCCAAAATGGTTTCTGTTTTGGAAAAATTGAAAAACTGACTGATAAAGAGTGGAATGCAACAGTAAAAAAATTCTTTACCAAATAACCTTATCCACTCTGGGTGGTGAAACAGTGAAATTAGATGAGGCCTGTAGAAATCTGTTTTACCACCCTTCCCGTTGTAACCTACATACCCTAAAAAGATGACTTACACTACTATATCCTTAGAAATTTAGAGTACATACAATCTCCACGTTTGATTAACCGCGATACATATCTCTGATCATAACCACTTCAATTCGTGAATTCATGCTGAGAAATTGCCAAAACATCATTCTGTTCCATGAGAGACCTGACGATTGACCCCAATGGATCACAAACAGAGTGTTGCATATATATATAGTGTGTGATTATTGGCAACACATATAAGATGTGAATAAACAATAACTTATACAGGTAGGTGAAAAATGCGTTGCATAATACAACACTATAGGCAGTTGTTTTAATTGTTTATTGAACGTGCCTAAGCTAAATAATAACAGTAGTTTGACGCTATATTATTTCTTGTTGTATTTTTTGGCATAAAAGTTGGAGTAGATGTTTGTAGGTATAATAAAGTTTTTATTACGAAAGGAGAATGATGATGGTCTTTGTATTGGTTCTTTTAACAGTGGGTATTCTCCTGACCATTGATTATGTGCTTCGCAGAGAAGACAGAAAAATAAAAGCAATCGGTCAGGAAAAGAAATCTCCCATATTTCTAAGCCCGGAAAAAGCCTTGCTGCCATTAACAAATGGGAGTAAGAAATTATATCACCTCAGCCACACCTGGGTGCAGCCGGCAGAAGGTGATACAGTTTATATTGGATTTGATGATTTTGTCTCTACACTTTTTTCATCGGAGATTAAAATGGAGGATCTTCCCCTTGTTGGTACCCATGTACCTCAGGGTACAAAAGTATGGGATGTAGGTTTGACAAATCGTAAAGTACATCAATTGTCTCCCGTATCAGGAAAGGTGGTGGACATAAATCCGGCTTGTAAATTAAATATTCCACTCACTACCAACGATGTCGAGAAATCCTGGGTAATTAAAATGAAAACGGATAATCTTGAAAAGGATTCACATAATCTGATGAAACCTACCCAGGCTAATATGATGAATACGGCTCTAAGGGATGATTTATATCTTTCCGCCCAGCAGGAACATTACCTTAATGATGGTGGCGCTATTGATCCAAGTTATATCGATCAAATGGGAGAAGATGAATGGGGCGAATTGTGCAACAAGTTTTTCCCCTATCAATAAGACCCAAAATGGAAGAGGTGCAATATGGTGATGATCATTTTACTAGGAATGTTATGTGTCCTTATTTGCATTGACGCATTGAAATTGAATCATAACAGAAAATGAAAAAGGATTGAGAAAGATAAACGAAAGGATTCTCGTATGGATAGAAGAAGTTTTATGAAAACATTGGGCGTGATGGGCGCCTCAACGCTTCCGGGAAAGTCATTGCAAGCAGAGACTATGGGTGATGAGAAAGAATTTATGGGTATTCTTGTTGATACCACACGCTGTGTCGGTTGTCAATCCTGTACTGAGGCTTGTGCCGAAGCGAATAATCTTCCGGAGCCCGATCTGGATGCTATTGATGAAGATGTCATTAGAAAGACCTCAGATAAACAATGGACCTTGGTCAACAGTTTTGAAGTTGAAGATGAAGAAATATTTGTTAAAAAACAATGTATGCATTGCAATCAACCTGCCTGTGCGACAGCTTGTCCCACAAAAGCTTTGTTAAAGACGGAAGAAGGCCCGGTAATATGGCGCGCAGATAAGTGTATGGGATGCCGCTTCTGTATGATCTCCTGCCCCTTTGAAATTCCAAAATTTGAATATGACAGTCCAAATCCTAAGATTCAAAAATGCCAGATGTGTTTTGACCAGGCTGCAGGAGGGTGAAGATCCCGCCTGTGTTGAAAATGTCCGGAAGAAGCGATTGTCTTTGGTAAACGCAGAGAGTTAATTGATGAAGCAAGTACCCGGATCTACGAAAATCCGGATGATTATGTACATGAAATATATGGTGAGCATGAGGTCGGTGGATCAGGATATATGTATCTATCTGCTATGCCGTTTGAAAAATTAGGTATTCAGAACTGATCTTGGATCAACCCCTTATCCCGAATACACCAAAACTTTTCTCTATAGTGTTCCTGTTGTCCTGACATTCTGGCCCGCTTTTCTACTGGCAGTGAATAAAGCGACTAAGAGTGACGATGAAAATGAAGAGAGGGAGGTGTGATATGGCAAATGGAACAGGATCAGCAGCATTATTACAGAGTGAATTTAAACGATTCTTTAAATTTTTCCTTAACGAATTAAAACCTAAAGGGAAAACTAATAACACCATTTAATGTCATTGCGTCAATCATTATTGCCGTGGGTGTTGTGCTTGATTGTAATTCGTTTTGCATTTGGCTTGAGCTCGATTACTAATTTAAATCAGGAGTTTCCCTGGGGAATCTGGATAGGCTTTGATGTTGTTACCGGTGTGGCTTTTGCTGGTGGTGCCTATGTACTCACATTTATGGTATATATTCTTAAGTCTAAAAAAATACCATGCTATCGTCAGAATTACTGTACTTAATGGGTTTCTCGCTTATGTCTTTTATGCCGGAGCCTTATTGCTGGATCTGGGTCGACCCATGGAATGTGATTAATCCGATTATCGGGAATTCATTTGGCGTCAGTTCGGTGATGTTTTTAGTCGCCTGGCATTTTATGTTGTATATGATGGCAGAGTTTATTGAGTTCTCCCCGGCTGTGGCGGAGTGGCTTGGCTGGAAAAGAGTACGTAAAATTCTGGTGTCCTTAACCTTGCCGGCGGTGATATTTGGTATCACACTTTCCACCCTGCACCAGTCGGGTTTAGGAGCGTTATTCTTAATGGCCAAGAGTAAAATTCATCCTCTCTGGTATTCTGAATTTATACCGATTCTTGTTTTTTGTCTCAAGCATTTTTGCCGGATTGTCTTTGGTCATCTTTGAAGGGAGTATCAGTCACAAAGTATTTAAAAATCGTCTGAGTGATGAAGTTGAAAAATCCCATGATGATATCGTCCTGGGCCTGGCTAAAATCTGTGCAGGTGCGATGTTTGTTTACTTCTTTTTAAAAGTTCTGGTATTTATCCATGAGCATAACTGGGCATATCTGAATACAGCATGGGGATATTGGTTTCTGGTTGAAATAATAGGGTTTGTTCTTATTCCTTTTCGCCTGTATACCCATGCTGTAAAATATAAAAATGTGGCAGTGGTAAAACTGGCGCCCTTTCTGACGCTTGTGGGGATTCTTGTTAAACCGTTTAAATACTTCCGTAATTGCATTATAACTGGCAAGTGGCAGAGAGATATATACCCACCTGGATGGAAATTTGGGTAACCCTTACAGTTATTTGCGTCGAGTTGACTAGTATTACGATGGATTGTTAGTCGAATGCCGATTCTTAGTGACCCACCGCTTTGGGCCGAGAGGAAAAGAAGGATAATCTCAATTCGCAAGATATTTCTGCTAAAAGAAAACGATAAAAATAATAAAAATAAGAGGAGATTGAAGAATGGAAGGTTTCAAGTATGTAGATATATTTGCGACCAAGGGAATTGAATACCTGGTAGCAATTGCATTTTTAGTCCTTTTAATATTTTTCTGGCGCTGGTTGAATAAACCCACAGTCGCTGTATCATCATCCAAGGGCATGTCGCAAGAACGAATCTCTCTTGTGGATTGGTTTAGGCTTGCCAATGATTATTACTATCATCAGGGACATACCTGGCTTAAACCTGAAGGGAAGGGTATGGTACGTGTTGGAATAGATGATTTTGCCCAGAAATTAGTTGGTAGACCTGCCAAAGTAGATTTACCTGCAGTCGGGACACAGTTACAACAGGGTGAAAAAAGTGTGAAATTAAATATTGATGGTAAAGAGGTCTCATTTCTGTCTCCGGTTGATGGTGAAGTTGTTGAAATAAATGATGCGGCAATCGCGTCTCCGGATATAATTAACCGGGCACCGTACGAAAATGGATGGTTACTTAAGGTCAAATCAAATCATTTGAATAGAAATCTCAAAAACCTGCTACATGGAAATATTGCCAAATTGTGGATCGAGGATACAGTGGATAAACTAAGCCGGGCTGTAAGTGGCAATTATGGAGTGGTTTTACAAGATGGTGGTACTATAACCAATGGCTTCGTAAAGGAGCTTGCACCGGATAATTGGGAAGAAATTGCAAGTGAATTCTTTATGACCAATGATGCCTGAAAAATTAGAATCTGCAACACATAGAGACGCGTTAATCGCGTCTCTACTTATTTTACATCTTTTTATTCCAAAATTATTTTGTTATCTTATTCTCAAACCACAAACCCGGATCAATGATGCGTTTTTATAACCTTCTCAGTTTTCGTCTTTTTCTCCTTATCGTTTTCTTCCTGACAATATTGACCATAGGATATTCGTTTTATTTTGTAGAATTAGAAACGGCTCAATATGAAGAAGTGGCACGACAATGTGCTCAAAGAACCAGCGAGATCATAATTCGCTCCACAAAAAATGCTATGCTTTTGAATCAAAAAGATAACGCATATGATATCATGAACTCTGTTGCTATGCAAGAAGGTATTGAAAAGATCTGTCTCTATTCTAAAGAAGGTGAGATCATTTTCTCGACTATCGGGCAGGAAATTGGCGGCTCAGTCCCACTCACAAACAAAGCTTGTGCCCCCTGTCATCGTCCGACGGGTGAAATAAAACCGGAACCGAGCAATAATTGGCATCAAATTTTTATATCTAAAAATGGCTTCCGATCACTAGGCTATTTAAGTCCGGTGCAAAATGAAGTGGGGTGTACGACTTCAGCTTGTCATGTTCACAATGCTGAGGAGAAATATCTTGGTGTTCTCTGTGTTGTCATGTCCCTAGAAAAAATGGATATACTTGTCGAGGAAAACCGTTCCAGAATGATTTCAACCAATATTGCCATAACGATAATACTCGGCCTCATTGCCGGTTTATTTTTATGGATAGGTGTACATTTACCTGTAAACAGATTAATTCAGGGGACAAGAGAAGTTTCATCGGGTAATCTTTCATACAATATTGAGGATGTCAGCAAGGATGAAATGGGGATTCTTGCCCGGTCATTCAATGAAATGACAAATGATCTTCGAGCAGCAAAGGAAGAAATCACTACCTGGTCCAACCAGCTTGAAAAAAGAGTTAAGGATAAAACAGAAGAGCTGGAACAAACCCAGACAAGAAACCTGCAAATTGAAAAAATGGCATCTTTGGGACAACTATCGGCAACGGTTGCACACGAATTGAACAATCCCATGGCCGGAATTCTTACATACAGTAAGTTGATACAGAAAAAGATTAATAAAGAGAGGCTGTCTGAAGAAGAAAAGGCATCCATAATAAAACATTTAAAAATGATTGAGAAGGAGAGTGCACGCAGTGGCGATATTGTCAAGAATATGCTTCTCTTTTCCCGTCAGGATGACATCCATGTTAAACTGCAACCACTGGATATTCTTATTAATTCCTCGTTGGATCTTATAGACCACCATCTCAAGCTGAATAATATTCAGCTTGAAACAAATTTTCAAAAGAATCTGCCGGAAGTGTATGTGGATGAAAACCAAATTAAACAGGCCCTGCTCGCTTTATATGTCAATGCTGTTGAAGCTATGGAGAATGAGGGAACCATGACGGTTAGAACCCTATGGAACAGATCGGGTAAATTTGTCTCTGTGTTTGTGGCAGATACCGGAAGAGGGATTCCAAACTCGGTGAAATCACAAATATTTGAACCTTTTTTTACAACAAAGAACGCAGTCAAAGGGGTTGGACTGGGTCTGGCATCCGTATATGCGATTATTGAGAGACATGGGGGAGAAATTACAGTTGAATCGCAGGTTGATGTTGGAACAACTTTTGAAATAAAAATTTTCCTAAATAAAACAGGAAATCCAAAGAATGAATGATGACGCATTAAAGATATTAATTGTTGATGATGAAGAGATCGTGCGCGAATCTCTCTCTGAATGGTTTAAGGAAGATGGCTACTTTGTTAATACAGCAGAGGATGCTGTAACGGCGTTAAATAAGTTAAACGAAACACGCTGGGATATTTATCTTCTTGATATAAAAATGCCTGGTATGGATGGCATGGAATTGCACCGGCGCATTCGTGAAATTGACAAGGATGCGGTGGTGATTATGATAACGGCTTTTGCAGCCGTTGATACGGCTATACAAGCATTGAAAGATGGTGCATTTGATTATATTACCAAACCATTTGATCCGGATAATTTGAGCCGTTTATTACGAAACGCGGCTAAACAGAGACGCCTGACCAAAGAAAACCTTGGTTTAAAGGGGCAACTTGAAGCGTTAACAGAAGCACCGGATATTATTGGTACCAGCAAACAGATAGAAGAAATAAAAAGTCTGATTGCAACGGTTGCGAAAACGTCAACAACTGTTATGATCAGAGGGGAGAGTGGTACGGGTAAGGAGCTTGTTGCTCAGGCTATTCACATATCGAGCGATCGCCGCTTTTTCCCTCTGGTGTCGGTTAACTGTGGGGCATTATCCGAAACCCTGTTAGAAAGCGAGTTGTTTGGTCATGAGAAGGGGGCATTCACCGGTGCCCTATACAGAAGAAAAGGAAAACTTGAGATAGCCGATGGAGGCACACTTTTTCTGGATGAAATCGGAACAATCAGTCCAAAAACACAGATTGATCTTTTAAGATCAATAGAATCAAGAGAATTTACACGTCTGGGTGGGAATCAGGTGATTAAAAGCGATTTTAGAATCATCTGTGCCACGAACACAGACCTTGAAGAATCGGTTAAACAGGGTGGGTTCCGGGAAGATCTTTATTACAGGTTGCAGGTTTATACCATACCTATTGCCCCTCTCCGTGAACGTTCGGAAGATATTCCGGAGCTTGTTCAATACTTTGTTGAAAAATACCGAAACCGCATGAATAAAACCGTAGACGGAGTCGAACCGCTTGCATTAGAAATGCTTATGAATTATTCCTGGCCGGGTAATGTAAGGGAATTGGAGAACGCCATCGAGAGGGCTATGGTGGTAACACAAAGTAAATCGCTGTTAGCCGATGATTTCAATCTAAATTATGGAGAGGTGAAAGTAGATTATCACAGCAACCTGTCCATAGATAATGTCGAAAAACAACATATATTACGGGTATTAGAAAAAAACTACTGGAATATTTCAAAGTCATCAAAAGTACTGGGAATTGACAGAGTTACCGTCTATAAAAAAATGCAGAAATATGGTATAAAACGTCCGACAAATGTCTGAACTCAATCTGGTCTGCTTTCATTTGGAAGAATGCGTTCTGATTCCTCATATTACTCAAGCACTCAGAGATTACCTCGATTTAGAGGTTCATATGAGTAAGGTTGATCCAGATATACAACCTTTTTTTAGCTCCGATAGAAGCCAATATGATGCTGCAGGTATCATTAACAAATTTGAAACCCACAATAATAATGGTAGGACAATACTTCTTACGGGAGTAGATCTTTATATTCCCATATTTACATTTATCTTTGGATTAGCCAAACTTAATGGACGTACCGGAATTGTTTCAGCCCATCGCCTGAGGAGTGATTATTATGGCCTTCCCCCTGATGATGAATTGCTTAAACAGCGTCTGGTTAAAGAGATTATCCATGAACTGGGACATCTCTTAAATCTACGCCATTGTCCCAATTATCAATGTGTGATGGCCAGCTCCAATACGGCAGATGATTTGGATGTGAAAGGGGAGAGATATTGCAAGGCTTGTATGGAATTGTTAGAGGTGGAATGATGTCTGCCTATTTATAATGTAACGGCAATGATACCGACTGCTAAATTGAAATCCTATAAGAATTGCAAAAGGAAGTTTTATCCGCAACCAGTTCCATTTGTAATTTGTAACTTGTAATTAGTAATTTTATTTATTTGTCATCCTGAAAGGATCTTCCAACGTGGTAACATGACTTGACATGCAGGAAGATTTCTCCTGAATGATGTCTGCCTATTTTTAAGGTAGCGGCGCGATTAAGAGGTTGTGTGAAAACAACCACACAACCTCAAATTTTTAAAGAAATCTAACATAATATATTGTTATTTATTAAATTAGGTTAATTATTTAAAATTAACCGGACTATATCTATGCATTATATTTTTCCAGATGATCGTAACCAGGTTACTTTCATGCAATCGCTCGATGACTTGGTTCCCTATGACCATTACGTTCGATTGATCGATGCTCTTATTGATGCTATTGTGTCAGCTAACCCGGAAGAATTTGCCTATAAGGGGCAAAAGAACTCCGGACGTCGCGCCTATAACCCTGTAACGATGTTAAAACTTTTTCTTTATGGTTATTTAAATAGCATCAAAACCAGTCGCAAATTAGAACGCGAATGTCATCGTAATATCGAAGTTATTTGGCTTATAGGCAACCTTAAACCCGATCATAAAAGTATTGCTGACTACCGCAAAGATAATGCTGCTGCAATTAAATATGTTACTAAAAAGTTTCGCCACTTTCTTAGAGACAAGGGTTACATCCAGGGAAAATTGATTGCTATTGATGGCAGCAAAGTGAAAGCCAATACCAACAAAGATATGCTAACCATCAAGAAAATTGAACATCGTTTAGACCACTTGGACAAAAAACTTGATCAATATTTAGAACAGTTATTGATAAATGATCGCCGGGAAGATCTTTTAGAAGAAATTGACGAATCTTCTTCCGATGATGACTTCAAGGATCCCGGTAGTACGAATCAGGTCTTGCTTGATAAAATCTCCAAACTTCAGAAACAGGTAGAAAATCTGCAAAAACAAAAAGATATTTTACTATCACAATCACGAACCTCTATTAGCCAGAGTGATCCACAGGCTAACTTAATGCGCAGTCGCGATGGAATGATTCCAGCCTATAATACCCAGATTGCTGTTGATCAGGCCCATCACATGATCGCCCACAGCCACGTTTTTGATGCCTCAAACGATACCAATCTTATAGAACCGATGCTCAAAGAATTAGAACAGGAAACAGATTTAATACCTGAGGCTGCCGTTACCGATAGCGGATACTATAACCTGACTCAGATAGAAAACGTCGAAAATACAAATCAAACGACCTGTTATGTTCCAAGGCCAAAACACAGATATGATGATCGCCCTATCACTTTTAACTATGATGAAGAACAAGATGAATACCGTTGCTCAGAAGGTAAACGATTAATAAGGAAACAGAAAAACAAAGTTGATAACGGTCAACGATACGATGTCTATCAAGGTATTGAATGTGACCGATGCATCTCGAGAACCCAATGTACAACTTCTAAATATGGACGTCTTATCCAACGTTATCATAATCAGAGTTGGCGTGATACTTATCGTCGTCGTATGTCAGGCATCACCGCTAAGAAAATGATCCATCTTCGCAAGCAAATGGTTGAGCATCCCTTTGGTACGATTAAATATTGGATGGGAAAAATTCCATTGCTTCTCCGAGGTAAGAAAAAAGTGACAACTGAAATAAATATCTTCACGACCGTTTATAATTTTAGGCGATTATTATCTATTGAATCATATCAGGATATTATGGATATGATTCAGAGATATGACTGGAAAATGGCTTGATATCTAAGTCATTTTGTTTTTCATTGCCTAAATCGGGCATTTTTGGAATAATATTGTCAAAGAACAACTAAAAATCTGAAAATTTACTTAAAAATAAAGTATTGAGGCTGTGTTTCTACACAGCCTCTTAATCGCGCCGTTACGCAAAGGATTATGGCTCGTATTGATCTTAGTTGGCTGAACGATTTTATTTAACCACAAATTGCCAAAGGAGGATCAAAGAACGAAGATATTACTAATTAAGAGTTTAAAATTACGAATTAAATATTTGAATTCTTAATTCTACATTCTAAATTTTTAATTGGAATTTTTCTCTCTGAGCCCTCTGTGGCTAAATTTTTAAGGATTCAGCCCTGTATGACAATCTGTACACATCATTTCTTTCCAATCCTCCCCCACATCAGCAGGATGCACAAACTCCAATGATTCGCCAAGATTGGCAAGCATTTTATCATCAAGCGTCCCTTGAGCGATGATACTGTGACAGGCATCGCAATCACGTGATATCACTTTGCCGTCCTCACTGGTATGGCGATCATTATGACAGCGAAAACAGCCATCAAATTCAAGATGACCAATATGGTTGGGATAGGCATCCCATTTTACTTTCATATAAGGAAAGATGTTTTCGGAATAAGCACCAATCAAGCCTGTGACCGCTTTATCAATGAGATCCCGGTTATCCTGATAAATTTCTTCGTAATTTTCTTTATAAAAACCATAAATGGTATCATGGATATATTTTTTTGCACTGTCGGCAGATGGGAACTCCTCTGAACAAATTTCCATGGCTAAGGATTTTATTTCCGGTAACGTTGAAGGAATTTCACCGGCTGTGATGGCATCATTGACAAAAATTGCCGGAGGTCGGTAACTATGTGAGGGCCGATTATGGCAATCCATGCAATCCATTCGGCTAACCTGGGCGTTAGCCAGCTTTTCTTCCTCAATCGGATTTTCTTCATCCATATATTCGATGGTTTCACCACTCTTAAGATTTGTATAGCGTACCCAGGGAATTTCAAGATTTTTCTCATCAGTTGCCACGTACTCAATCTTTACATCAGGATTAATATGCCAATGGATCCCTTCCTGCAAACCCATTGCCGAATATTGGGCGCCAATCTTCATGATAAGATGAATGTCCCATTGGGTATTTTCTTCATCATTCAAATAATGACGTTCTGAACGTAATTTTTGAGCATAAAACTTTTCCGGCCAGTGACATTTCTCACAGGTTTCACGTGCCGGCCGAAGATTTTTAATCGGTGTGTGAATTGGCTGGGAATAGGCACCGACAATAACAGAATATACCTGATATAGGCCGGAAAGTTTTGAGCGCATATACCAATCAGCGCCGGACCCAACGTGACATTGCACACAGGCAACCCGGGCATGGGGTGAACTCATGTAGGCCGTGTGTTCTGGCTCCATCACCTTGTGGCAGGTGGTTCCGCAAAATTCAACAGATTCTGTATAGTGAAAGGCTTCATAGCTGCCGATTGCCGAAATGAAAAGAAATATGGTCGTTCCAACCAGAAAGATAAGTGACGCATTGCGATGCCGAACATCATTGAGATCAATTCTGGGCCATTCTTTTTCATCTTCTGCTTCACCCCTTTTTCGTTTACGAATCTCCCTGAACATCCCAATGGGAATGAGAATTAATCCCATCACCATAATAGACGGTAGAAGAATATATATGACCAGACCCAGATAGGAGCCGCCCTCATCGAAGAGCCAGGTAACAACAAATAAAAATACGATCATAAAAAAACTGATTAATGCAATCATGGCACCTGCCAATGAGAGCCAGTTCTTGGATGATGGGGGCAGTTTAAGTTTCATAATTTATCCTTTGTCTATATTTGAATTCGAATTGGGTTGGTTTAATGAGAAAATATAGACAATTTTCATGCCAGAAAACATATAAAGCAATTATAAAATAAGATTTCTTTTTTGGAGATAGGAATTAGGGAGGAGGAATTGAAAGTTAGTAATCTATAATCTATAATCTGTAATTAGAAATTTGTAATTGTCAATTGACAATTAATCAGTCTTTGTACATGATGTTGTATTTAGTGAGTAACCTGTGAATGGAGCGACGATCGATGCCGCATTCTGCTGCAGCCTTAGATATATTGCCCTCGTGCTTTTTTAGCTGGTAGGAGAGATATTCCGTTTCAAACTTTTCTAGTACATAATCTTTGGCATCTTTATAGGATAAATCGAGCATTTGCCTTTCAAGGGTAAATGCCTGGATAGATGCAGGGAGGGGCAGGTCCGTCTTTTCGATTATAGGAGAAGTGCATAAAAAATAAGCTCTGGATATCATATTTTGCAATTCCCGTACATTTCCGGGCCAGGAGTAACCTTTGAGGGATTCTTCTGCGTCGCTGGAAATCCTCGATATGACTTTATCATTTTTTTGTGACAGTTCATTTAAAAAATGCTGTGCCAGCGGCAAAATATCATCGGTGCGATCTCGTAGTGGCGGGAGTTCAATCTGGATGGTATTCAGACGATAGAACAGATCCTCCCGAAAACTACCTTCTCTGACATGGGTGGTGATATCTTTGTTGGTGGCGGCAATAATACGCACATCTATATCAATTTCTTTTTGGCCGCCTACGCGTCTAATTTGGCGGTCTTCCAACATGCGTAATAGTTTGACCTGGAGAGTTAAACTTAGATCACCAATTTCATCAAAAAAGAAAGTTCCCTGATTGGCAAATTCGAGCAACCCGGGTTTGGTTTTTACGGCACCTGTAAAAGCGCCCCTCTCATGCCCAAAGAGTTCACTCTCAAATAGATTTTCGGGTAAAGCCCCACAATTAACCGGAACGAAAGGATTTAAAGAGCGCTTGCTCTGATTGTGTATTGCCCGGGCGATAAGCTCTTTCCCGGTTCCACTCTCACCGGTTAAAAGAACACTCATTTCTCCGGGGGCAATCTTATATACCATGGAAATAATCTCAGCAATTCGATTGTTTTGGGAGATAAATCCGGGTATGAGTTGATTGTTATTTTCCTTCGACTTTTCTGATGCGCTATCTGCCAAAGCCTTGTCAATACAGGAAAATAATTTTTTTGATGTAAACGGTTTCTCAATAAAATCGAAAGCACCTTCCTGTATGGCCGCGACACTGGCTTCAATGGTACCATAGCCGGAAATTACCACAACTTTTGCGTTTGTATCTCTTTTGCGTGCTGCTTTGAGGATATCCATTCCGGATATTTTTCCCATTTTCAAATCTGTTAATATAATATCAAAATCAGAATTGGAAATGGTATTAAGAGCGGTGTCAGGATCCTGAGATGTCTCCACTGAAAGATCATTGCGCTGCGATAGTATTTTTTTTAGACTTTGCAGCATTTCTGCTTCATCATCTATTACGAATATTCGTTTCATCTATTTTATAATCTTATGGAAAATAATATTAAAAATGGTACCATTTTTTGGTTGGCTGATGCATTCAATCTCAGCATTATGGTTTTTGCATATATTTTTTACGATATAGAGCCCCAGGCCTGTACCTTTATTGGCATCTTTGGTTGTAAAAAATGGATTAAAAATTTGTTCCCGTGTATCCTCTCCCATGCCAACACCATTATCCTTAATGGTCCATAGGATATGTTTACTATCAATATCCTCTATACCAATGGTTAGGTTTCCATCTTTTTCCATGGCATCAACGGCATTGTTTACTAAATTCGTACAGACTTGTTCCATCTGAATCGGATCTGCCAGAATTAAAGGTTGATCAGACTTAAAATGCCTTTCTACCTGAATATTGTTCTTAGCCAGACGCGGTCCAAGAACCGTTAAACTCTCCTCAGTTATGAGTTCCAGATTCACCTCATCGAATTCTTTAGGTAATTTTTTGCTGTATTTAAGCATGCTACCGGTGATTTTGGAAATTTTATTGACTTGATTAATCACAACATCCAGATCTTCATCATATTTTTTCAAATCCGGGTTATCACTTATCCCCATCTGGATATAATCCGCACGTGTCATAATAATACCGGCCGGATTGTTTATCTCATGGGCCATTTCGGCGGCTAATTCCCCTAAAGTTACCAACTTGTCAGCACGTTGCAGCTGCTCAAAATGCATCTCGTCAATCTTTTGATTTGAGGTTTGAAGGTTTGAGACCATCGTATTAAAATGTCCCTCAAGAACGCCTATTTCATCGGACTTTTTTGCAGGCAATTGCACATTTAGATTTCCCTTATCAACTTCATCCAGCGCCTTTTTAAAGCGGCCCAGGGGTTTGTTAATAAAATGATTGAAAATCAAATAAAAGCCAATAAAAAGAATCAGAATGATTGCCGCAGCGAGAAAACTCATATGTACCGAGCCGGTTTCAAAGTTGACCTCTGCCTGGGTCAGGTCTGTGTCTACATCTACGTAGGCGATGATATTTCCATCGTCAGTATGACAATCCTTACAAATTTTTTCATTGATAATCGCGGAGGTTACGGAATAGGTGCGATCCACTTCATTAATAAAAGTTTGTCTATCCTCGGTCAGTTGAGCGGATACATGGCCAGGAGCAATTTTATATATGTTACGGCCAACTTCCGCTGAATTGGCTGAAAAATGAATTTTCCCATCCTTGCCAAATATTCGGATATGGTCTACTCCTTCATTATTGGAAATATTTTCAAGAATGGTGGGCAGGTGCTTTTGCCGTCCTAAGAGCATGGCATTACGCAGACAGCTGTTTACGACGTCAATCGTAGATTGCAACATAACGATAGAGCGTTGGTGAAAATTTGCCTGAAACTGAGATAAAAGAAACATGGTCGGAATACCGACGCTGAGAATAATAAAAATTATCGTAAAAACGATAAATTTTGAATTGATTGTCTTTAACATGGCGCAAATATACACAAAAAAATCACAATTATACAAAAGTCTGTCGCATAATTGTCCCACTGTGACAGGTATGTCCTGATTTATATAAGAAATTGGGCTGGGAATTTATACTTTTATTATACAGACAAATAATTATAGAAGAAAATAAACATTTTTTCGCGGTGTAATCTAACCTCGTTATTTGTTTAGATGAGAATTTTATAGAAAAATACTGAATATATATTTAATATAAACAATATGTTAAGAACCAATAGCATCTGGGGTGTTTAATTGCGGACAATTCCTGTGAATGATTTGACATATGAATGTGATTAATGTCTCATAATTAAAAGAAAGATGGCATATAAGTTGCAGTATGGCTGGTCATGCGAACGATTATGATCAGTAAGGATCCTGAACTATTAAGGTTAAAAGACAACGCCAGTCTGATTTCTGACGAACCGATAAAGGTTTGTGATGAAAGTAATGATCCTCTGGATGTGATGTCCACCGTATGTGAGTCTAAACCCTTCTATTCTTATTATTGATGATGACTTTCTGCATCCGGAAACAGTTCATGTCTTAAAATCGATTCGGAAGGTCAATAAATCTATCAGGATAATTTTTGTCACATCAAATGCCAGTATTGACCTTGGCAAAGAAATAAGCCCTCTGGGCATTTATTATTATGCAATAAAGCCGCTCGATACCAATGAATTATTAGATAGTTTTCAGGCGGTCGTGAAGGAACACAATAAAGAAACGTTAAACGTATAAATCAATTTACCCCGATTAATTAACCTAAGGAGGCTTTACAATGAACAAGATGTTTTTACTATCATTACTACTCGTTTTGGTGAGTGCTGTAATGGTGTTTCCGCAGGATCTGCTGCTAGAAACCCATGGCGTGTCACCGGCAGAGGTTGCTAGAGATACGGTTGGAAACCCGCATTATCTGGGTGTAAAAGACCGTGTTTCTACCGGTTTGGCCAATGTTGGCGTTGAGACCAAAGTGTACCTCAAGGCTACTTTTGAGGATTCAATGATTACCGATCTGATGTGGGATCTAACTGCGCCAGGTGGGTCAGAGGCCAGTCTTTCTACAGCGACAGAAGTTGATTCAGCCAGCGAAATAGTGACTTTAGTTCCTGATGTGCTGGGCACCTATACAGTCATCGTTACAGAAGGTACGTATGCGGATACGGTCGTGATGAATGCTGCAAAATTTTTGGGCGTTGAGAAAAATTGTAAAAACTGTCATAGTGGTGCTTTCGGCGACCAGTACACACCTTGGTCAGCTACCGGTCATGCCACTTTCCTGGATGAGGCTCTGGATGGTATAAAAAGTAGTCATTATGGTGAAGGATGTGTTTCTTGTCATACAGTTGGTTTTGATGCGATGGCCAACAATGATGGTTTTGATGATTTTGAATTTGTGTTTCCCGGCGTTCTTGAACCTGGTATGGCAGATTCCATGTATGCAACATATCCGGCTGCCATGGATCGTGCAAACATCCAATGTGAAAACTGTCATGGACCTGGAAGTGCTCATAACGGCGCTACAACAGATGGGAAAATGGTTGTTGATATAGGACCAGATGCCTGTGCGGCATGTCATGATGATGACCATTATCATGTTTACCCATCACAATGGAAAGTTTCTAATCATGCCAGCCTTAATCGTCCTTATACCAGAGCCAGTTGTGCGCCCTGCCATAATGGTCAAGGTTTTATTGATTGGGTTGATGGTGGAAAAATGGATATAGAAGAAGATTTGGCTGAAAATCATAATATTACTTGTGCCGTATGTCATGATCCTCATGAGGCAACTAATGAATATCAGCTCAGAACCCTGGAAGCTACACTGCCTAGTGGTGATGTCGTCAATCAAGGTGGCTTGGGTAAATTATGTATGAATTGTCATAACAGCCGCCGGACTTTACCTGATCGTATCCAAGATAGATTAGATAATAGTCAGGCCACTGGACCGCATCATGGTCCGCAGGCAGAAATGCTAACTACCTTAAATACCTGGACATTTGGTGAAGATTTACCGACTTCGCCGCATCTCATCGCTGCTGTACCAGGCGGAGAAGCAAACTCTTGTGTGACCTGTCATATGTATGAAATTGGATCCCACGGTGAGTTCGATGAAAATCATGAATTGAACACATCTGGAATGCATTCGTTCGCCATGGTAAACCAGAAGGGTGTGGATAATGTTGCTGCCTGTGAAGATTGTCATGGTATTGTTGGTGAGACATTTGCCGAGAAGAAATTTTATATCAATGGCAATGCTGATCATGATGGTAATGGTGAAGAAGAAGGATTGCAACTCGAAGTCCAAGGATTAATGGACACACTTTATTCGGTCTTACCAACAGACGAAGACGGTGATTTTGTAGTGGATAGCGCTACAACCGGCTTTGATGTGGCCGCTGCGATTTATAATTGGGAATTTGTATTGGAAGATAGAAGTTTGGGGATTCATAACCCCGCTTTTACTGTTTCCTTACTGCAATTATCAATTGCCAAGGTACGCGATGACATACTCTCAATCAGCCCCGTTCTTGGTATAGCACCTACTGAGTATTCAATATCACAAAACTATCCTAATCCTTTTAATCCTTACACACAGATTGATTTCTCAATCAAAAAAGCGGGAAGGGTCTCGATAAAGGTTTATGATATGCTGGGTCGAGAAGTGGCAACATTAGTAGACGATAATATGCAAGCAGGTACGTATAAAGCCAGGTTTGATGGCGCTCAATTTGCATCAGGTATTTATATGTATCGGATTATAGCTGAAGATTATACAGCTATTAAGAAAATGGTTTTATTGAAGTAAGATTAGTAAAAAGATTCGTTGGTGGGATTAAACCTCCCGGTCAGATTGACCGGGAGGTTTTTTTGTCCACATCTCCAATGAAATTTGATTATTATTAAAATATTGTTGTGGGGTGGTAAAGGGCAGGATATATATCTTGCCCTTTTTTTATTGTAAAAAATCATTGCTTCAAAAATTTTCTTTGTGGTAGTTGTAGAGACGTCCCGTTGGGACGTCTTTGTAATCGATCCTATTGCCATAATTTATTGATAATTGAAACGTTCTCCTATAAGACAGCATTTCAATCTGGTTGAAATTTTTGCGGCAGTTTTTGATGGTAATGCCACTGATTATGGGGCGATGTTCAGGCTGGATGTATTTGTTATCTATCCTAATGGTATAATTTGTCGACTATGGCGAGATCATAATAAAAACAGATATTATTTGTAACTGCTGGTGTATGTTTGTAGGTTGTCCTTGCGTCAAAATCTATAGATGGTGTGACGTACCTCTGGTTGAAAATCCCGTTAATCGGAGGACGTCTCTACAAAAACGCTTGTTTGGTATTTATTCAGATATCTTTACGATTATAATCATATTGCTCAGACACGCCTGGGAACTATTTGTAGATTTGTGGCGTAGTAGTTCAGAAATGCGCTGAAATAGGCCTCGACCTGAATTGAATTTAGACAGGATAAAATGCCAGGTGGAGGTTATGTGCAATATAAGAGATAAAATTCACTTGATAAGTTAAATGATCACAGCACTTACTGGAAATTAACTAGATGTAAACCGGAAAAAACCGAAATGTGTACAGAACAATCTGTTTCAAGTATGATCAGCGAAACATAATGTTCCTAACAGGTAACTCTAAAATAAATAGTTGTATAGGCCGTGTATATGCTGTTGAGTGAAACAAAGTGTCCTATATTCAAAAAATTGGAATAATTATTCAGACAACTTAAGTATAGTAATAATAATAAGTTGTGGTGGCTTGTTAATTTTGGCACGAATTTTGTGATTAATGTAACTTGATAAACCGGAATATTTAACCATAAGGTAGGTGAGATGAAAAAAATCATCTTTTTTATTATGAGCAGTCTGATCCTTCTTCTCTATGTAGGGTGTACTGAAAAGTATCCTAATAAGATTGAAGGAGGAGATGTGCCTGTTTTGGCTCAAGGTAGTTGTGTCGAATGTCATACCGATAAAGAACTTTTAAAAGAACTCGCAACGCCGATTCCTCCTCCCAGTGGTGATTCGGGCGAAGGCTGAGGTGGCTCAGTGCCTCCGTTGGAGGCGTGGGAAAAAGTTTTAGTCAAGGAATCCTTCCTTACGAGTCTTCATGGTGAACTCTCCTGTATTTCCTGCCACCGTGGTGATGACAAGACGGTGGATATGAATAAAGCGCATGCCGATGTCGTCTTTGATCCCAGTGCTGAGGATGAGGAGTTTTGTTCCGGATGTCATGCCGGAACCGTGGCCATGTACAATGTCAGTCTGCATCGTACCCAGGAAGGGTATTATACGATGTTCGAAGAGAGGGCTGGATATGATTTAAGGGATAGCGATCATTTGCAGATGGAGTTTGACATGGAATGTGGTAAGTGTCATGCCACTTGTGGGCAATGCCATGTCAGCCGTCCTAATTCAGTGGCTGGTGGTTTTCTTGACGGGCATAATTTTAAAAAGACCCCCAGTATGACCAATAATTGTACCGCTTGTCATGGCAGCCGTGTTGGTGCTGAATATCTTGGCCAGAATGAAGGTTTTAAAGCTGATGTACATTATCAGCCAGGGGCAAAGCGCTGTGAATTTTGCCATAGTGCTCAGGAGATGCATGGAGCGGCCGGAATGTTAGAGCATCGCTATGATGAGAATAATTCCACTGCGCCAAAATGTGAAGACTGTCACAATGATGCCATATCAAAGAATATTTATCATCAGACACATTGGGAAACACCACTTGGAAATGAAAGCCGTTCTTATCTGGAATGTCAGGTCTGTCATTCGCAGGATTATAAAAACTGTAATGCCTGTCATGCTGGTGGTGATGGTATTACCGGTTCTTCCTGGATGCAATTTAAAATTGGTAAAAACCCACTACAGTCAAATAATAAACCCTATGATTATGTGGCATTGCGCCATATACCAATTATACAAGATACCTACAAGGAATGGGGTGTTGCCGATCTTCCAGAATTTGATGATCTGCCCACCTGGAAATATGCAACCCCGCATAATATTCAGCGTTGGACAGCCAGAACAGATACAACGGGTGGCGTTACCCGCTGCTCTGAAAAATGTCACGATCGTAATAGTACACTCGGTACGTATTTGAGAGATTCAGATCTTGAAGATTATGAAAAACAAGCAAATAAAGATGTAATAATACCTTAAACTAACCCAAGAAAGGAGTCATTTATGACTATCAAGAAGTTGTTGTATTTTACCTTAATCCTGTCGCTGACTATTTTTGCAGCGTGTTCAAGTTCCAGTGAACCACAAGAAGAACCGGTTGATGAATTTGCACTGGTTGCTGCTGTTGGCGATGAATATGTTGAAAATTATACCACCGCCTCAGGTGGAGTTAATATCAGTATGGCTGATCTTTATGTCATTTTAACGGATCCTGCACAGGCAGATGATGTTTTTCTGGTCGATTTACGTTCCGCCACAGATTATGCGGACAAACATCTTAAAGGTGCTACGAATATTCCCTTGTCTTCTTTGGTTGACAAAGTTGATGACGGCACTATTCCAACTGACAAACGTGTTGTTTGTATCTGTTATTCTGGTCAAACAGCCAGTGTTGCCACTTCTGTTTTGAATTTACTAGGATTGGATGCATCCAACCTTCTATTCGGAATGTGCGGTGTGACCTCTGATCCCCAGGTTGTTGCAAAATCTGACGCATGGCAGAAAAAAATTGACGGTTCTAACTGGTATACATTAAATAATACGGATGAAGGTGATCCGGGTGAAGCCAGTGGTTTTCCTAAACTGAGCACAGGAAAAGAGAATGCTGTTGATATAATGAAAGCCAACTTTGATAAGGTCTGGGACTGGAATGGTGATGGAACAGCTGATTGGGGTATGGGTGTTTCTGCTTTACCCGATGACGTCAGCAATTATTTTGTCATCAACTACTGGCCTGCCGGTGAATATTTGGCTCCAGGTCATATTGAAGGGGCCTATCAGTTTTCACCAAAAGCTGATCTTCTTAAAGACGCCAGATTAAATCGCTTACCAAAAGATCAGAAGATCGCATTCTATTGCTACACTGGCCAAACCTCCGCCCAGATGACTGCTTACTTGCGTCTGCTTGGTTATGAAGCCTATAGTGTAACATATGGTGTAAATGGTTTTGGCGTTGATCAATTAGCCGGGCATAAATATGTAGCCCCGACTGCTGATTATAGCGCAGTTCTTGAATAACAGGGATGTTGTATCCCAAAACCGGGGCCAGGGATGGCTCCGGTTTTTTTTTTATCCGATTATTATATCTTTTGTAATCTTTATTTTATGTACTGGCACAGACCGATATTAAAAATGTAATGATCATAAGCGAGCACAATTTAATTTAGCCATGGAGATATTTAGAAGTAAAAAGTTAGAGGGTAAAAAGCTTTACCTTTTACCTTTTTCTTTTTTACCTAATCCTGCTCTCTGAGTCCTCTGTGGCTGAAAAATGTAGGTGAGACAATTCATTATTATCTTTAGGAATATTCTTAAAAATAATTGAAATTTTAGTAAAATAGTGAAGACTCACAAGGGGATAAAAAGTATACAAAATTAATAATAACATGTATTTAGGAATAATCGCAGAAATTGGCACAAATTTTGTCAATAATTTACTATCCAACCAATAGTTAAAAGCCATATAACAAAATGAACGGGTTGAGCCCATGAAAGCAAAACATTTTGCCATTTTAGTTCTAATTGTTTTATTGTCCTTGTCGCATGTTAATGCCCAAAAGGTGGAGACAAAGGGAAGGTTCACAAACTCTATTTATGCCTATGTTCCACCGGTTTTACGTGGAACTGATGAGCAGGAGACCAACTGGTTTTTTTATCAATATCTCCGTTTCCAGGCAAAAGTCAAAGAGTATAACAACCTGACTTTTCACTACAACACCCGTCTCTTGACAAACTTACAGGAAGATATACCCAATGATCTTCGCTTTCGGGTAAATCGCCTTTCACTGAGTGCAACAGACCTGTTTAGCGGGTTTATGGATGTGGAGTTAGGACGCTTCTTCTTTCATCCGGGAATTGTATTTGGTAGCCTGGATGGATTAAATCTTATTTTGAAACCGGGGAAATCCTGGCGCGTCCACCTCTATGGTGGTGTTGAATCTACATTGCCCCGAAGTTATAAAGTATATAATTGGGATGAGGCTGCTGTCTATGGGGGAGCCATCAAATATTTTAATTTGGGTGGAACGGATCTGCAACTGGCCTATATACAAAAAATGCATCAAAACGAATCGATCTGGCAAATTGCAGCATTAAACCTTTCCAATTATACCCTTAAAGATTGGCGTTTTTTAATCCAGGGTCATTATGATATGGCCAATAACCGCTTGCATCGGTTTTATTTCTCTACACGGTGGACGGCCTCACAAAAACTTCGCTTTAATCTGCATCTAAAACAACAGCACCCACAGATTTATGCCAATTCCTATTATACCAGATTTGACCTGTCGGAATATAAACAAGGTGGGGTAGGTGGATCCTATTATTTTACAGATGCCTATTCACTCTCTGCTGATTTCCATTATTATACATTAGGATCAGACGAAACCGGGCAGCGGATCATCGTCAGTTTTAGCGATTTAAACGGATCACTTGGCGTGGTTTATGAGACGGGAGACCTTGGTGATGAGTTGGGTTTCTTGATCAATTATGGCTATGAGTTTATTCCCGGCCTGATCGGATCAATTTCAATTGACTATATGCGCTATAGACTTGGCGAATTGTACGATTATGAAGATCAGATTGGGAACGCCTTGCGGGCAAGTTATAGCTTTGCAGACCACTGGAAAGTAGTTGCCGAGTATCAATTATTAAATAACATGTATAGCAAAACGGATCAACGCTTCTTAAACCATATCCACTATATCTGGTAAAAGGTAAGCCATGAGAAAAATAATCTTATTGACTATCGGTCTATTAATTGTCTGGGTTGTTACTTGCATATGCCCAGGATGATGTTCTTATATTTTCACATAAATACCATGCAGAAGAGGCGGGTGCATCTTGCACAGATTGTCATGAAAAAGCAGAAGCCAGCACATCGCCTTCAGATAATCTCCTTCCTGCCATGGAAACCTGTTATAATTGCCATGATGAGGATGATACGGAATGTAGTGTCTGCCACACTAATCCGGATGAGGCAGGAGAAGTAATGCGGATAGTTGATATGGGAGCACAGTTTTCACATCAACCCCACATCGAAAAGGAAATGGAATGCCTGACCTGTCATAGTGGGATCACGGATAAAAATGAAACGACAGCCGGTCTGCATTTACCAGATCGATCGGTTTGCACGGATTGTCATGGAACGGCTGATTTCTCCCAGGAAAAAGATAAATGTCTCACCTGTCATAGTAATACCCAGGTCGCTAAACCTGCTAACCATTTGGCCGGCTGGAGTAAAGATCATGGAACGGAATGGGAAATTCAGGAAAAGACCTGCAGTCACTGTCATTCAAATTTTTATTGTCTGCAATGCCATGAAGGTGATAATCTGGACAGGGAAGCACATCCGTTAAATTATCGTAACACGCATGGAATCGATGCTAAAGGAAATAAAGAAAATTGTATAACCTGTCACAGAGAATACGCGTTTTGTAATGAATGTCATGCCATAGAAATGGTGATGCCCAAGAATCACAGTTATGCTGGCTGGTCAAATACAACAACCGGTGGACTCCATGCTAAGGCAGCACAATATGATTTTGACTATTGTCAATCTTGCCACAGTGATCTGACCGGCGATGTGGTCTGTATGACCTGCCATGGAAAATGAAAGAAAGTATAAACTATAATGCTTAAAAGAATTTTATTTTTACTGTTTCTCCTCCCAGGTATATTTTTAGCACAATCGGTTGAGGAATGTATGGATTGTCATTCCGATGAGGAGATGACAGGTATAATTAATGATACGGTAGAAGTATCCATGTATGTCGATCTGGAGAAATTTCAGAAATCAATACATGGAGATATGGAATGTATTGATTGTCATAGTACATTAGAAGATGTTGATCATGATGAAGATTTACCCAAGGTAGTTTGTGCTGAATGTCATGATGACGCTCAGGAAGAATTTAGTGAGAGTATACATGCGCATTCAGAAGAATATATGCCCGGTACCGTTGTTACATGTGCTGATTGTCATGGTAAACATGATATTCTACCTTCTGATAATGCGGAATCAAAAACATATGCTCTGAATATTGAGACTACCTGTGGGGAATGTCATTCCAAACCCGAAGTTCTACAGCTTTAGGAATAAAGGGTGAGGGACCGGTAAAGGGTTATCACGAGAGTGTACATAATAAAATTTTACATGAGGAGACAGACAAGAGATCCTCCGACCTGTATCAGTTGTCATGGATTATCACGCTATTTATGTGATGACAAATCCAAAATCGAAATTTAGTAAAATACATGTTGCCGAAACATGTGGTAACTGCCATGAAGCGGAAAAAGAAGAATATGACAAAAGTATGCACTGGGAAATCTCTGGCAAGGGGACATTTTGAATCGCCAACCTGTAACGAGTGTCATGGTGAGCATGGAATTGTATCGCCACAGGATCATGATGCCGTAACTAATAAATTAAACTTATCTTCTCAGATCTGTGCAAATTGTCATGCTTCTCCCGCGATGATGAATAGATTTGGCTTAGATCCGGAAAGATTTTCTACATACAGCCGGACCTATCACGGTTTAGCTGTTCTTAAGGGATCTCCAGATGCAGCCAATTGTACCAGTTGCCATGAAGTACATTCAATTATGGGCTCTCTATAATCCGGAATCAAGTATAAATCCGGATAATCTTTCACACAACCTGTGGGAAATGCCATGAGGATATAACAGCAGATTTTGTTAATATTCCCGTTCATCCCCTGGAGATGGAAACACGAAATCCTATCGGATTTTATGTGCAGAAATTTTATATATGGATTATCATCGTTGTTGTTGGGGGGATGTTTATTCATAATCTGATCATCTTGCTTTACTATATAAGGACAAAAACGTCAGGCGCTCAAAAATGGCAGGACCTATCAACGGTTTCAACCTTTTGAAGTCTATCAACATATGTTTTTGATTTTAAGTTTTTTTACCTTAGTTATTACCGGTTTTGCCTTAAAATTTCCCGATGCGCTTTGGGTTGGATGGTTGGTTGATATTGGCATGACGGAGGCATTAAGGGCCTTAATTCACCGAATTGCGGCAGTCGTTATGATTATCGGTTCAATTATCCAGGCGGCGTATTTTATGTTTAGCCGCAAAGGTCAGAAGAGATATTTTTGGATTACTCCCAAAAATATCCGATATAACCGGTTTTATTCAAAATATGAAGTTTTATCTGGGTAAAACAAAAGAACATCCGAAGTTTGGCCGGTGGGATTATACGGAAAAAGCCGAATATTTGGCTTTGATCTGGGGAACAGCCTTAATGGCCATCACCGGATTGATTCTATGGTTTCCTGAGATTGCCATGAGTTTTTTACCTTCCTGGAGTTTTGAAGTATCTGAAATTATTCACTATTTTGAAGCCTGGCTGGCCACGCTCTCAATTATCATCTGGCATTGGTTCCTGGTAATCTATCGTCCGGATAAATATCCAATGAGTTTAACCTGGATGGATGGCCGGATTAGTGAAGAAGAAATGAAGCACCACCACCCGTTGGAATATGAAGAATTGCAGAACACACCAACTGAACCGGATCAGGCAGCACAACATATGGATGAGTATAAATTTGACAGATAATCAAGGAGTCCCTATGCGACTTGTAAGAAATTTATGTATTATTCTTACTTTTAACGCTTCTCTCAGGATTGTCCAGGCAGATAATGAAGCCTGCTTTGATTGTCATTCCGATGAAGATCTTGAGATGGAACGGGGTGGCCGGACCATATCAGTTTTTGTTGATGAAGATGTCTTCACTAAATCAGTCCATGCGGAGAGTGAATGCATCTCCTGTCATGAGGATGCAGATGTTGAAGATTTTCCGCATCCGGAAGAATTGGAACCAGTCTACTGTGGAAACTGTCATGATGATAAACAATTGAATTTTGATGCCGGCATTCATGGCCAGGCTTTGAAACGGAAGGCACCCTATGCACCGGATTGTGCAGATTGCCATGGTACCCATGATATTGCCTCTGCCTCTGATCTGAATTCACCCACCTATAAAATGCAGATTCCTTATCTCTGTGGACGGTGTCACAGAGAGGGAGCACCGGTTGCCAATACCTATGATATTTCTGAGCATAATATTATAGAGAACTATAGTCAAAGTATACATGGTGTCGGTTTATTTGAAAAAGGCCTAATCGTTACCGCTTCATGTACCGATTGTCATCGCAGTCATATGATCCTTCCCAGAAGTTTTTCGAAATCCTCTGTCTCCAGACAAAATGTTGTTGCCACCTGTATGATCTGTCATACCAAAATAGAAGAGGTGCATGATCAGGTCATAAAAGGAGAACTATGGGAAGCCCGTCCGGGTGCCATCCCGGTTTGTACCGATTGCCATCTACCCCATCAGGTTAGAAAAGAGTCGGTGGCAATGAATATCTCTGATCGATCCTGCCTGAAATGCCATGAAAAAGAGGATGTGCATAAAACAGTAGAGGGTCAATCTGTTTCACTCCAGGTAAAAAGGGATGATTTGTCTCAATCCCGGCATCGCAATATCCCCTGTGTTAAATGCCATTCTGATGTTAAACCAGGGCATAAAAGACCTTGTATTACCGCTGGCAAAATCGATTGTTCAAGTCTGTCATGCTAAAATCTCTAAAGAGTATTATGCAAGTGAGCACGGAAAGGCTTTTCTTAAAGGAGACAAAAATGTACCCTACTGTGTCGATTGTCATGGGGACCATATGGTTGAGTCTCACCTGGATGAAGATGCCCCAACTTTCAGGAGTGAAATTCCTAAGTTATGTGGTGATTGTCATAAAGCAGATGGTAAAGCAGTAGAAAAAGGAACACATCGCCGTGAAGCCTTTGCGGACTATTCTACAAGTGTTCATGGTCGTGGTTTAACAGAAAAAGGATTACTGCCGAGTGCCATTTGTACGGATTGTCATAATACGCATCTAATACAATCGACGAGCGATCCCTATTCTAGTATTAATCATAAGAATGTTCCAGCTACCTGTTCAACCTGTCACAGAGGTATATATAAAGATTTTACCAAAAGTATTCATTTTTCGCTGGAAGATGAAGGTAAACGTAAACTACCTACATGCTCGGATTGTCATTCTTCACATACAATCAGTCCGACGGCACAGGATAAATTTGTTCATGAAGTGACGGATCAATGTGGAACCTGTCATGAAGATCTATCAAGCACCTATACAGAAACCATGCATGGAAAAGCCTATACCTTAGGCTATATGAAAGCTGCAAAATGCTCTGATTGTCATGGCGCTCATGATATTCTGGGGGTCAATGATCCCCAGTCGAAGGTTGCTCCGAATCATGTTGTGGAAACCTGTCAAAAATGTCATGCGAATGCCAATGAGAGATTCGCAGGATATTTAACCCATGCCACCCACCATGATAAGGTAAAATATCCCATTCTATACTACACCTATTGGTTCATGACGATATTACTTTTAAGTGTATTTGGATTTTTTGGTCTTCACACGCTTCTGTGGTTGCCGCGGTCAATTCGCCAAATGATGAAACGCAAAAAGGTAGAAGAAAAAGAAGAGGACGATAAGGATCGTCTATATATTAAAAGATTCTCAACATCTCAACGTGTCACCCATATATTTGTGATTGTAAGTTTTATCCTCCTTGCTTTGACTGGTATGGCTATAAAGTTCGCCACCATGCCCTGGGCGCGGTTTATTGCTGATCTTTTTGGTGGAGTACATGCTGCTGGATCAATTCATAGAATAGCTGCAGTTATAACTTTTGGATATTTTGCTTTTCATCTTATATCAACTAATTTCTGAGAAACGTCGTGCTAAGGTCAGTTGGATTAAATTTATTTTTGATAAAAGATCTTTGATGTTCAACTGGCAGGATATTAAAGATTTTGGCGCGACCATGAAATGGTTTTTTGGATTAGGTCCAAGGCCGGATTACGGCCGCTGGACGTATTGGGAAAAATTCGATTACTTTGCTGTATTTTGGGGTGTTGCCATTATTGGTTTCTCCGGTCTGATGAAGTGGTATCCGGAATATTTTACCTATGTCTTACCCGGATGGATGATCAATGTTGCGGCAATTGTGCACAGTGATGAGGCGCTACTGGCGGTTGGCTTTATATTTACCATACACTTTTTTAATACCCATTTACGTCCTGAGGCTTTTCCCATGGATCGGGTCATCTTCAGCGGACTGGTTCCACTCGAAGAGTACAAAGAAGACCGTCCACGGGAATATGAAGAATTGGTGGCTAATGGTGAATTAGAAAAAAGAATAGTGAAGGGGCAAATTTCAGAAACAAGAAAAAAGGTCATAACTGTTTTTGGCTTTACTGCCCTGTTTACCGGTATTACACTTATTGGGCTGATTATTTATTCAGTCCTGTTTGGATATAATTAAAAAAACAGATTCTTTCAATAACTAAGTGAGGAATCCATTGAAAGTAACTTTATTATTGCTTCTAGGTTTATTAACACTGTTTGTCATTTCTTGTACAGAAGATGCAGAGCCATTACCAAGTGTTACCCATCCGGAAGGTTGGATGAATAGTGATGCAGAAAATTTTCATGGGAAAAAGGATCAAGCCATTGGCTCAGATTACTGCAAACCCTGTCATGGTCTGGATTATTCCGGGGGTACAAGCGGTGTTGCCTGCTATGACTGCCATGCTAACTATCCGCATCCACCAACCTGGTCCGCACCGGGCAATGACGGCTCTCACACTGCCTATCTAAAAGATAAGGGCTATCCTTTGGATGGGTGTAAGATCTGTCATGGAGCAGATTATAAAGGTGGTACAAGTGGTGTCTCCTGTTATACCTGTCATCCCCAGGGCCCTGAAGCCTGTAATACCTGTCATGGTACTGCGGCTGCACCTGTTTCGTGAGATGGCAAATTGGGCTCCACCCAAAGATCTGGATAATAATCTATATCCAGTTGCCCCGGGAGTTGGCGCCCATCAGCCACATATGAGAGATTCCACCTGGACAACAGCGTATATGCAGAGATTGTAATCTTTGCCATACCCCGGTTACTGATTTTGATGATCCAACGCATATGAATGGTGTCGTTGATATTGAATTTTCGCCAGCGGCTACGTGGAAGGGGAAAGTTAATCCTGATATATAACTTTGATAATTATCATTGCTCAAATGTATATTGTCATGGTAACTTTTTATTTCCGCAAAGATGAGAGTGATAATCAATTTGTTTATACGGATTCAGTGATGGTTGGTAATAATCCGATGATGTTGTGGACAACAATTGAAGAAGATGAGGCAGCTTGTGGAACCTGCCATGATCTGCCACCAAAAGGTCATATGAGTTCAAGTGCCTGTTCAGCCTGTCATTCAACAGTAGTCGATGAAAATTATAATATCATTAATAAAGATCTGCATATTAATGGTGAGATTAATTTGAATTAATAAAAGAAATACGAATAAAGGGGATAATCTTTTGTAAAAATATTATCCCCTTTTTTTATTATTACCGAAGAAGTTCAGACACAGATTGTTTGGTATTGATATTGTAGATAACATTGGCGAAAAGGGGGGCAATGGAGACCTCATGATACCATATTGTACTTTTTACAAATTTGTCGCCCCAAAAAACTGCATCAGTTCCCAGAATAGCCTTGATGTCACCGTTTTCATAAGCTTCATTAATTATATCTATAGCCGGGTGATTAAAAAAGGGCAGGCTGCAAGCGATGAAGATATTTTTTGCATTGTGTAATTTGAGCAGTCTTGCTGCATTTACCATCGTTCCACCGGTACTGATCATATCGTCCGGAATAAGTACATCCTTACCGGATACGTTTCCTACCAAACGCATACTCTCCACGACACTGGATTTTGAGTAATCCCTGGCTTTATCAACAATCGCCATATCTGTTTGTAATTTAGTGGAATAAAAACGAGCTTTTTCTGCACCCCCCACATCAGCGGCAGCAACGACCAAATTCTTAAAAGGAAAATTTTTTTAAAATAGTTGATGAGTGTATTAGATGCATGCAGGTCCTCCAGTTTTGATCGGAAAAAGAATCCCTGGATCGCCTCAGCATGAATATCTAACGTGATGACTCTTTTTGCTCCGGAAGTCTCCAGAAAAGCAGCAACCTGTTTCGCTGTGATACCCTCACGTGCCTTCTTACGTTCCTGGCGTGAATAGGGGAATTGAGGGAGAATGACTGTTATTGAATCAGCATCAGATTGATAGGCGGCATTAATGGCAGTTAAAAGAGCCAGTAGGTTATCATTAATGCTCTTATCCGATTGGGGATCGTCTACACATTGTACAATATAAAGATCTGCACCGCGAATATTATCACTTATGACAGTTTTGATTTCCCCATTTGCAAAGGTAATTTCTTCACTCTTAACTAATGACATACCCGTTGCTTTTGGGTTATTGTTTTTAATTACCTTGTTTAAATGTTTGATAATGCGTCGTGCAAATGGCCGTCCTGAGGCACAGGACATGAGAGCCAACTCTCCCCGGTTTTGTCCACCGGCAATATAGCGTACAGATTTCATTTTAACTTCCTCGACAAAGAAAATTAGTCCACGAATTACACGGATTTCCACTAATTTAAAAATCAATAACTGTAAAAAAATATTTTATAAAAAATTCGGATTAATTAGTGAAATTCGTTGATAACATTTTTTATATATGTTTTATATTTCGTTATTTAATCTTTTCCGGAAAATGCTTCTGAATTATTTTCTGCAAATCATCCTGAATCAAGCCATTACTGGCAACAATATGACCATTTTGAAGATACTGATTATTTCCCCAAAAATCAGATATTTCTCCTCCTCCTTCTTCGATCAAAAGGGCACCGGCTGCCATATCCCATGGGCTTAGTCCAATCTCCCAGAAAGCATCAAATTTTCCGGAGGCTATATAGGCTAAATCGATCGCTGCAGCTCCCATCCGACGGGCACCGCTTGTTTGTTGAAATATATCTTTAAAACAGGCCAAATATTCTGATAAGATTTGTTTCTTCTTAAAGGGAAAACCCGTTGCAAAAAGGCATGCAGATAATTCAGACCTTTTACTTACCCGAATAGGCTCATCGTTTAAGAAAGCACCTTTACCACGTTGGGCATAAAAGATATCATTCTTTACCGGATCCAGAACGACGCCAATTTCTATTGTTTTTTTTATCCTGAGTGCAATGGAGATAGCAAAAATGGGGATCCCGGAAATATAATTCTTTGTACCATCCAGGGGATCAATAATCCATTCATAATCACATTTTTGTTCGTTAAATCCACTCTCTTCAGCGAGGATTGCATGAGAAGGATGGACCTCATGTATCATTTCAATAATTTTTTTCTCTGATGATTCATCGACATACGTAAGAAAATCATTTTTGCTTTTTTCAACAATATCTTTGGTCTCAATTTTACCAAAGTTTGTCATAAGTATTTCAGAAGCTGCCTTAGCAGCTTTTATAGCCAGGTCGAGCATATTGTTTTTTTTCTTTATTATATCATTTCTAATGTTTTTCGCAACAACGTTGTCTTTTTGTCCACGAATTACACTAATTAACACGAATTATTAAAAAAGAATTAAAATATTGTTTTAATTAGTGAAAATTAGTGTAATTCGTGGACAAGAACACTGGGGCGTTGCGTCGCTGCGTGAACAAAACTACCTAAATATTAATCTCTCCAAATTCTCTCAGCTTATCAATAACCAGTTTCTTGATTTCTTCTAAGTGTTCAGGTGTTTTTGCCTCAAAACGTAACACAATGACCGGTTGGGTGTTGGAAGCCCGCACAAGACCCCAGCCATCATCAAATAAAATACGTACGCCGTCAACATCGATAACCTTGTAATGCGCGCTAAAATATTCCTTTGCCTTGGCAGCAATTGTGAATTTTATTTCATCTGTTTCTGTTTCAGCCCGTAGTTCTGGTGTTGTGTAATATTGGGGAACGTCAGATAATAATTCCGATAGTTTTTGGTCAGTGCGCGATAACAGTTCGGCCAGGCGGGCGGATGCATAAATAGCGTCATCATAACCAAAATAGCGATCGGCAAAAAACAGATGCCCACTCATTTCACCTGCCAATGGTGAATTAATTTCCTTCATTTTTTTCTTTAACAGAGAATGGCCTGTTTTCCACATGATTGGTTGACCGCCAAATCTTTCAATCATCTCTGGCAAGGCTTGGGAGCATTTAACTTCAAATATTATAGGACTACCGGGCATGTGCTGAAGGATATCCCGGCTGAATATAATGAGCAACCGATCTCCCCAGATAATTTCTCCATTCTCATCAACCACACCAATACGATCACCGTCACCATCATAACCTACGCCAAAATCAGCCTTCTCTGTCTTTACGGTATGGATCAGATCCTGTATATTTTCAACTACCGTCGGGTCTGGATGATGATTTGGAAAATTACCGTCTGGATCAGGAAAAATATCCCGGGCATCTTGTCCCAAGGCTTTAAAGAGGGGGCCGGCAACGGAACCGGCTGCGCCATTTCCTGAATCAAGAATAATGTTCAGAGGTTTTGTTATGGTTATATTTCCGGCAATATGGTTGATATAATCCTCAGTAACTGATATTTGTTCTGAATAGCTCTGTCCATTGCTAAAATTCTCTGATTCAATAATTTTTCGGATACTCTGTATATCCTGCCCAAAAACCGGCGCCTTATTTAGGGTAAGTTTAAAACCATTATAGTTGGGCGGATTATGACTGCCAGTTATCATAATTCCTGCATCAACAGGAAGGTGAAACATACTGAAATATTGTACGGGTGTTGGGCATTCACCTATATCCATTACATGAATGCCACAATTGGTAATTTCTTCAATCAAAATATTGCGTATGTGATTAGTAGAGAGACGAACATCACCACCAATTGAGATGCTCTTTACATTTGCTTTTCTAAAAAATGTGCCATATCCCCGGGCAAGAAGAGCAATGGCTTCATCCGTCAAGTCTTTGCCAACAACACCCCTGATATCATATTCCCTAAAAATGTATGGATTTACCACGTATTACTCCTTTATATTATTATCATATCAAAGCAATTTAAACGAAATCAATAAACAGTTCAATTAGGATTTAGTAAATTATAGACATCACTCAAATTATTGTCGAACATAATTCAATTTATGTTGTTTAAATAGGGGTCGAGAATAAATATAGAGACTAAGTGTTACGTATATGAAACAGATTACCGAGTGGAATTCAGACAAATTCCAAAAAGCCATTGACTTTGTTGTTTATTTTTATAATTTTTCAGGAAGAGATATAGGTTTAGAACAGGAAAAAAAATGAGAGATCGTATATTAAGGGCTTTGGATAGTGTTCGCCCAGGATTACAGGCAGATGGCGGAGATGTGGAACTTGTCGAAGTGAATGATGAAGGCAAAGTAATTGTCAAGTTGACTGGTAATTGTGGTGATTGTCCCATGTCAACAATTACACTTCAACAGGGAATTGAGAGAATCTTGAAAACTCAGGTTCCTGAGGTGACTTCCGTAGTGGCTATTGATTAATTTATAAAAAGCAAGAGGCCGGATGATTGAAGTAAATGTAAACGGTATCTTTTTAACACAATCCCAGGCCAGTGGTATCATTCTGAAAGAAAAGAATGGTGAACGTACCCTGCCGATCGTGATTGGGGAATATGAAGCACAATCTATTGCTCTGGGGCTAGAGAATATTAAGCCCCCTCGTCCTATTACCCATGATCTTACTCTTAGTATTTTGGATTCTTGTGGTGTTAAAATCGATAGTGTATTAATAACAGAACTTAAAAATAATACCTATTTTGCAGTAATTCGTCTCAAACGGAAATTGAAATATTGGGATGTAGATGCCAGGCCCAGTGATGCAATTGCCATGGCTGTCCGAACGACAATACCCATATTTGTTGATGAGGAGGTCATGAGTCTGGGGTCTTATGATACAGACAAAGAGGGTGAAATGGAAATAGAGGAGAAGGATAATAAAACGTACACCTTTGAATCAGTTACTGATAAATTGGAACAACTTAAGATCGATCTCAAAAAAGCGGTTGAGAACGAAGAATATGAACGTGCAGCAAATCTGCGCGATAAAATAAAAAAGATCGAATCAGAATCATAATTATATGTGGTTAGAATGTATGGAACTGCATAAGACCAATTGTTATTAAATAATCTGTAGGGTATTGATTAATAATTGTTTATGTGGCTACTATTATCCTAATCATCCTACCCGGAGATATAGTACCCGGATATTATCACTTTATTTATACTTAAAATTCTTAACATTTAGAGATATCTTTCCGACGATATAGATCGGTATTAAATATACTGGAGATTAGGCATATGGAAGATCATCGGTTTATGACTAAATTATATGGTGTTCGTGGGAGTTATCCCATTGCACCGACAAATGGTACTAAGTATGGTGGGCACACAACCTGTTTGTTTGCCCGTACACGTGAGCATGTCGTAATTTTTGATGCAGGCTCAGGAATTATTCAATTGGGCCGGGATTTAGTTCCCGAAATAGTGAATCATAAAAAGGAATCAAGAAAGCCCTTTCATATTACCTTGTTTTTTACCCATACACATATTGATCATCTTATAGGTTTCCCCTATTTTGCACCACTGTTTATTCCCAATGTTCATATTCATATTATTGGACCGGCGACTTTGGGAGTTGATATTGAAGATATACTACGCACATTGGTTGAACCACAATATTTTCCTGTTTCTATGGATGAATTTCGTGCTACTAAAGATTTTGAGAATATTGATGAAAATATGGTTGTTTATTTTCTGGAAGGACATCCGGAACCACAAATCGGACAAATCGAAACGACATCAACTGATCTGGCTGAGTTGGTAGTCAAAAACATGAAATATTATTTTCACCCAAAAGATGGTAGTTTTAACTACCGTCTTGAATTTGACGGACATTCCCTTGTTTTCGCCACCGATGTTGAGCAATATGCCGGGAGTGATCAACGTTTGATCAAATTTGCAGAAGGCTGTGATGTCTTATTGCATGATTCTCAATATACTTTAGAGCAATATCTACAGTTTCAGGGATATGGCCATAGTAATTATGAGATGGCTTGTGAGACCGCTTTGAAAGCAAAGGCCAAGAAATTACTTCTCTTCCATCATGATCCAACAAATGACGATGAAAAGTTAGAATCTATAGAGAGTAGTGCAAAGGCCATATTTAAGGGGGCAGAATTGGCTTATGAAGGGTGGGAATGGAAACTCTAAAAAGGATCTATATCTCACGCCGGGTCAGAATTGCTCTCCCAATGGTTGCATCGTCAACAAATTCTAAATGAGCGCCCATAGGTATTCCACTGGCGATTCGCGTGATTCTTTTTCCAGTTGGGTGAAGCAGTTTAGATAGATAGATCATTGTTGCTTCCCCTTCCGTACTTGGATTTAAAGCAAGAAGAATCTCCTTAATATCATCCGCTTCTGATCTCTTTATCAATTCAGGTATTTTTAAATCTTCAGGTGAGACACCGCTAAGTGGCGAAATTACACCGCCGAGAACATGATAAACACCCCCGTATTCATGGCTTTTTTCAATGGCAAAAATATCAACAATATCTTCGACGACACAAATGGTGGATTTATCTCTACGGGGATTTTTGCAGATATTGCATTCATCACTTTCTGTTATATTAAAACAATTTATACAAAATCGGATTTCTTCCAGCACTTTTATAAGAGCAGATGATAATCCACGGGTTTCATCTTCAGGCGCCTTGAGAATATGAATCGCCAGGCGCTGAGCTGTTTTTATACCGATGCCTGGGAATTGATGTAAATGATTGATCAGATTTTCTAAGGCTTGAGGAAAATATTCTGACATATTACATGCCCGGAAACTTTAAACCACCCGGTAAATTCATACCGCCCATCATGCCACCTGTGATTTTTTGCATCTCTTCATTTGCTTTTTCCTGAGCATTGCTTATAGCTTGATTGATCGCTGCAATTACAAGATCTTCCAGCATTTCTTTGTCATCTTCATATACTTCATCCTCGATAGTAATCGACAATATTTTTAACTTACAATTGGCTTCCACTTTTACCATACCACCACCTGAGGCGGCCTCCACCTTTATATTCTCCAGACTATCTTGTACTTTTTGCATCTCTTCTTGCATCTTTTGGGCCTGTTTCATTATTTGGGCCATATTCGGTTTCAAGTTATTTCTCCTTTCAGGTGATTTCTAATCCAAGTTCATCTACAAGTTTATTTAGTAATGGATCCTCTTTTATGCTTTTTCCAAGGGTATCCCGATCAGGTGCTTTTGCTTCCGGGATCGATTCTTCTTGTTCTACCTCGATTTCTTGAATTGAAAATTTAATTGGGCTGTTAAAATTCTTATTAAATTGTTGTTCGATAATTCGCTGATTTTTTCTGAACCAGGTTATATGGAACGAATCCTTTTTTGAAAATACCAGGGATAAAATAGAATCTTTCAAAGCCACAGGTTTGCCTAATTGTAATGCATTTGATAGATTTACCTTTGATTCTTTAAAGTCCTCTATAAGTTGGTTCCAAAATAACTTCGCCCCTTCAAAAGTGAGTTCAGGTGCTTCTTCCTCTTCTACTTCTTTTTCCTCATTCGACAGGTCTTCTTCTACCACTTCTGGTATTATGGATTCAGTTTTTTTTTTAGAAGGTCCAATTTCTCGAGTAATGTTTCAATGCTCAAGGTCGAGGGCATTTTTGCCAGTTTTAGTAGCCCAATCTCAAATTTCATTTGAGGTTGGGTTGTCCATTTTAAACTGTTTTGCAACTCCCCAACTTGTTGTAAATATCTAAGCAGATCCGCTTCTCCCATATTTTTGCTAACCTGCAGATAGGTTCCGGCATAAGCCTCGGATACATTCAGAAAATCTGTCTGCCCAAGTGCTCTTGTTACGAGAAGATTTCTAAGATGTTCTTCGAATCCGACTAAAAATTCAGCAAGATCATAACCATCACGATAAATACTTTGACAAAGTTCTATGATCTCTTTTAAATTGCCTTCACGGATGTTCTCAGTAAAATTAAAATAAATCTCCTCACTGATGATCCCTAAAGAAGAAATAACTTCTTCTGATTCGATTTTATCTCCGGAATATGAAATGATTTGATCCAGAATGCTCTGGGCATCGCGCATTGAACCATCTGCTTTTTTGGCAATCTGTAAGAGTGAATCATGGGAAATCTCTACTTTCTCCGATGCACAAATCTTTCCCAGATGTTCGATTATGGTTTTCGTGAGAATTCGTTTAAAATCAAAGCGCTGGCACCTGGAAAGGATTGTTGCCGGAACGCGGTGAATCTCAGTGGTGGCAAAAACAAAAATGGCATGTTCAGGCGGCTCTTCCAATGTCTTTAATAAAGCATTAAAGGCCTCTTTCGTGAGCATATGAACTTCATCAATAATATAGATACGGTATTTACCCTCACTCGGTGTAAAACGAATATTCTCTCGCAAATTACGGATTTCATCAATACCTCTGTTAGATGCACCATCGATCTCGAGTACGTCAAGAGAATTCCCCTTCGTGATGGATAAACAATTAGCACAGGTATTACAGGGTTGCCGGGCAGGGCCCTTTTCGCAATTGAGGGCTTTGGCAAAAATTCTTGCCGCGGTTGTTTTGCCAACTCCACGGGGTCCGGCAAAAATATAGGAATGTGCAATCCGTCCACCTTCGATGGCATTGGCCAATGTCTGTGAGACATGATCCTGGCCAATAATATCTTCAAATTTTTGAGGACGCCATTTTCTGGCAAGTACGATATATGTCATGCGTTCAATCTGTGCTATAATTAATATATATAAACACAGAGTACGCAGAGGAGTCTCAGAGAACACAGAGATTTAAAAAAATCAGTATGGAGCCCTTTGAGAATACTTTGGGTTCTTTGTGTTTGTTTTTTTGGTATAATCAAATTTAAGGTATTTGAACTTACAACAAAAATCTCAATTCACAAATTTCAAAAAAAACTGGAAATATTTGATTAGAAATATACATCCTTTATTTATTATTTCTAATCATACGTGTCCAGTTTAATAGAAGAATCAATGTTATAATAGAAATTCTCATCTAAAAATCCCTTCTCTTCTTCACGAGAAGGGATTCTCAAAGTCCCTCGCTTTGTAAGAGAGGGATTTTCCCGAAGGGATGCCTTCGGCAAGGGAGAGTTCTTTTAATCAAGTTTCCATGGATGAAATTTAAAAAGTTTTTATAAACCAAAATATCTTTAATTCGTGAAATTGGTCGAAATTTGGCTTGGCTCGTCCTACGAGCGTAATTCGTGGAAAAATTCTTTGTGGTGTTCGAGAAATAGCCCTCAAAAAAAAGCCAGGTTGATCCACGGCACATGATGCATTCACTGACCGCTGCTTCCTTCCGGACCTGACGGGGTTGGGTGAAGAACCATTGCGTGGGACCTGGCTTTGTGGAGTTAAGCGGGATCGAACCGCTGACCTCTGCATTGCGAACGCAGCGCTCTCCCAGCTGAGCTATAGCCCCTTTTCAATGATCAATTATCAAGGATCATTGGACAATTGGGTTGATGTCAATCCCAAAATGTATACAAATTTACAACTTCCATTATAGCCAGTCAAATTTCCGTATAGTACTTATTTTGCTATCGGGGAGATTAAGATCTCACGTAGAGCCGCAATGTGTCTCAGAGAAAGCCGAGAGCAGGTATTTAGAAATTAAATTGGCAAAATATTAACAAATTTCTGAATTTTTGATTTTAGGTCATTACTCCTTGCACTACTTTCTGCATTCTGCTTTCTCAGATCATTTCCAATCTATTCTTTCACTGTCATTGATCTGTTAGATGTATGTTACTTGATAGAGTGATGAGATTTTTCCTGATTAATATTATAAACTTTTTTATATTGGTGTATGGATATAAATGAGTTGCCCTGGCTTAGCTTGCTTAGTTTTATTGGAGGAGTTATTGTTTTTGGCGTAATGCAATATGTTGCCATTGTTTCATTTATTGAAAAGGAAATAAGAGCTGCAAAGATCTCACTATCCTTGGGCCTTCTATTGCCTCTACTCATTATCTTAAGTGCATTTCTGACTGATCCAATATCGCAAGCTATAAAGATTGGATTTCTCTTTGTCAGCGTTCTTGTTGTTTTAATTCTAATCATCCCAACCAGAAACCCCGTAGAGTTGGAAGGTATCCCCAGATTCAAAATTGATGAGCGGGACATTATGTTTTCCCGCAATCTTTTGGAAGAGGGAAGTGAGAGGTTCGATAACTATTATGCAGAGAATCCGGATAAAAAAGCCCCTGATGATAAATTCCGTAAAAATCCCGGATTGATGAACGATAAGTCGGCTCATTTCAATCCCATTCAATTTGCAGTTGCTGAAGCAAATTTTACTACAGTGAAGTTCTTTCATGCAGGGTTGGATAAAAAGCCATATAGGAATAGGCCGATAACCATAAATGATAAGGACATTACTTTTTTTATTAAAGAATGGGCTTTAAAACTGGGATCTGTATCAGTGGGCATTACCGAGTTAAAGGATTATCATCTCTACAGCCATGTCGGACGTGGTGTTGATTTTGGCAAGAAAGTAAAGATCGATCATAAATATGCTATCGTTATTACGGTTGAGATGGATAAATATATGATGGATCATGCCCCCTGTGGGCCGGTTATCATGGAATCCTCACAGCAATACCTGAATTCCGGGACCATAGCGGTTCAAATTGCAGAATTTATTCTCAATCTTGGATACCCTGCCCGGGCACATATTGACGGCAATTACCGTGTGGTTTGTCCTCTGGTTGCCCGTGATGCCGGTCTGGGAGAAATCGGGCGAATGGGGCTGCTTATGACGCCGGAGTTAGGACCCCGAGTGCGTATTGCCGTGGTCACGACGGATCTGCCCTTGATTCCTGATGTAAGAAAACCTGATCCCACAGTTATTGATTTTTGCACAATATGTAAAAAATGTGCCGACGTCTGTCCCAGCCAGGCCATATCATTTATTGACCGTGGTGATATTGCAGGTGTTAAACGGTGGCAAATTAATTCGGAAGCCTGCTTCACATTATGGACAAAAATAGGTACGGATTGCGGACGATGTATAACGGTCTGTCCCTATTCACATCCTGATAATCTGCTCCATAATTTCATCCGTTTTGGGGTAAAAAATTCTTCTGTTTTCCGTTGGTTTGCTCTAAAAATGGATGATTTTTTCTACGGCCGAAAACCAGCCCCGGTTAAACCAAGAAATTGGCTGGTGCAGCAACAGAATTGATATATAGAATTTAGTTTACTGCATTTTTTTATTCAAACACAAAGATCACAAAGGAATCACAGAGCACACAGAGAAAAATTATTTAGAATAAACTTTGTGTACTTTGTGCATCCTTAGTGTCCTTTGTGTTTAAAAAAAGTAAAGAGGACGTTATGAATTTTGATATGACCAAACGATATGAGGAGCGTCTCAGACGGTATTTAACAGCAATGAATAACGAAATGCCTGATAAAATTCCTATCAGACCTTTCGTTGCAGAATTTACCGCAAAATATGCCGGGTTTACATGCCAGGAAGTTACCCATGATTATAATAAAGCCTTTGTTGCAGCCCGTAAATGTGCGGCTGATTTTGATTGGGATGCCGTAGTCGCTAATATGGTCTATGTGTGGACAGGGCTGACAGAGGCGATTGGATTGAAATATTATGGGGTGCCCGGGAAAAATATTCCTGCCCAGACCGGGTTTCAATATATCGAACCGGATGAAGATAAATCGTTTATGAAAGCAGATGAATATGATCGTTTGATTGATGATCCGACCGCCTTTCTTTATGAAGTATGGTTACCCCGCGTCTCATCAGAAATAAGTGCCATGGATGAGAAATCTTCCTATCGGAACAATCTCGCCCTTGTCAAAGGGGCCATGGCGATGCTTGATTATTTTAATGCTTTTGGACCCCAAATCGATCAACTCAGGAAAAATCCGGAACTGTTTCAGCTATAGCCGGAATATTTAAAGCGCCCCTGGACATCCTGGGTGATAAATTGCGTGGCTATATGGGGTTAACCATGGATTTGGCCTTGCAACCGGATAAGGTCCTCAAGGCCTGTGAAGCCCTGATGCCCCATCTCCACCATGTGGCATCTTCTACAGCAGATGGCGAACATCAGGTCCCGATCGGATTTTGGATGCACCGCGGTGGTGTCCCTTTTGTCACCCCAGATCAATTTAAGTCACATTATTGGCCAACCTTAAAACCGATAATTGAAGAACTTTGGAAAGAAGGACATCAGACATTATTTTATGCTGAAGGTGACTGGATCCATCACCTGGATAATTTTGCCGAATTACCTGATAGAAGTATCGTCTATCATGTGGATAACAGTGATATATTTGAAACCCATAAAAAATTGGGACATAAGTTTTGTTTGAGTGGCGGTGTCCCAAATGCACTTCTTGGATATGGAACGGAAGATGAAGTGCGTGATTATGCAAAAAAGATAATTGACGGTGTCGCTAAAGAGGGTGGATATATTATGGATGCCTCGGCAATTATGCAAAATGATACAAAGATTGAGAATCTTAAAGCGTTGACAGACTTTACCCGCGACTATGGGGTATATTCATCAGGATCATCAAAGCCTCTGAAAGATTTGAATCAGATTAAGCCAAGTCAGGATATGAAATTCTCAGCAAACTATGGGATGCCGGTTCCATACAGCGGCAAAGTGAAACCGGGTATTTGTCGGCCCTGGGAAGAGAAGGTGAAAGAGATTCCCGAAATTCGTGGTGATGAGAAAATCTTGAGGGATATCTGGGAAGACAATGAAGCCTTTGGAAATATGTTCATCTGGCAATGTCTTTTGTCGTTTTAAGAAATAATATGCGACTATTTTTTCTCTCGCAGAGTCGCCAAGACGCAGAGAAAAGAGAGAAGAGCGTTAAGCGTAGAGTGTTGAGAGTGGAGAGTAAAAGGTTTAATTAAATGAAATGTACCTAATCAATAATAGATGATAATAATCAGATGGTACAGAAGTTAGATTCCGAACCAAGTTCGGGATGACAACCCAACGCGTCACCCTGAACTTCAGTATCAGGGTCTCAGTCTATTAATATATTCATGAAATTCGTCAAATATTTGTGTGACTTTGTGGATAAATCTTTGCGAACTTTGTGTTTAAAAAGAATTCCCTCAGCAGAAAAAATGATCCATTAGCACAAATTGAATTTTATTTTTATATTAATCCGCCGGATTCTTAACATAGTGAAAATAACATGTAGAAACGTCGATCTATTAGGAGGTTTTGAAAGATGGTAAAATCCGTAGTAAAAAATGAGAACCATGGAACTGCGCTGGTCCCAAAACACATATTGTGGCCTTTTATTCTCTTAACCAGTTGTTTTGCCTGGTGGGGATTGGCCAACAACATGACCGATACACTTTTAGCAGCCTTCAAAAAAATAATGAGCATGTCCGATTTCCAGACATCCTGGATCCAATTGGCATTTTATGGATCTTATTTTTGTCTGGCCCTCCCGGCAGCCATCTTTATCAAACGATTTACTTATAAGGCAGGTGTTCTCCTTGGTCTCGGTTTATTTGTATTTGGGGCCTTAATGTTCTATCCGGCCAGTATAACGATGAACTATTTACATTTTCTTGGTGCCCTCTATATTCTGGCCGGTGGTTTGTCTATTTTAGAAACGTCTGCTAACCCTTATATCATCGCTATGGGACCGGAAGAAACCGGTACGCGCCGCTTAAATCTGGCCCAGTCATTCAATCCGATCGGTTCGATCCTTGGTGTATTCCTGAGTAAGTGGTTTATCCTCTCCAATTTGAATAGTGCTACGGCTGATGAGCGTGCGGCCATGGGGGCCGGGCAACTTCAGCAGATTCAATCAGAGGAGTTAGCAGCGGTGATGGGTCCCTATGTCGCAGTTGCCTTATTCCTTGCCGTCTTGTGGGTTATGATTGCCTTTCTAAAAATGCCCAAAGCTTCGGATGAATCCGGCGCACTTAACCTGGTTCCAACCTTCAAACGTCTCTTTAAGAACGTACACTACCGCTGGGGAGTTATTGCCCAGTTCTTTTATGTTGGGGCACAAATTGGCGTATGGTCATTTACAATCCGTTATGTCATGCAGGAACTCGATCTTAACGAGGAACAAGCCTCCAGTTATTATCTGGCCGCATTATTTCTATTTACGGCCTCACGTTTTATCTGTACCTGGTTGATGCGCTTTATGACGGCGGGAAATTTACTGGCTCTTCTCTCAGGATTAGCAATGTTTTGTACACTGGTTGTCATATTTGGAGGAGGAATTGTAGGTGTTTATGCATTGATCGGTATCTCCGGATGTATGTCTTTAATGTTCCCAACCATATTTGGTCTTGCTGTACGCGGACTCGGTGATGACACAAAGATTGGCGGATCAGGATTGATCATGGCGATTCTGGGTGGCGCTGTTTTGACGGCAGTACAAGGTCAGGTTTCAGATCTGACCCAGAGTATCAATATGGCTTATTTTGTTCCCTTTGCCTGTTTTATCGTCATTGCCTATTATGGCGCCGTTGCTTGTCGTAAAGATTTACCTACGACCGGATAATCGTGATTTACTGTTTTTTGTATTTCACGCAGAGACGCAAAGCCGCAGAGAAAAGAGAAGAGCAAAGAGCGTTAAGCGTAGAGAGTGGAGAGTTAAGAATGAATTAAATGATATGTTCCAAATCAATAATAGATAATAATCAGAGGGTACATAAGTAGATCCCGAACCGAGTTCGGGATGACAATTCGTCACCCTGAACTTGTTTCAGGGTCCAATTTTATAATATTTTTGTGGAATTAGTGGAAAAAACTTAGTGTACTTTGTGCCTTCTTTGTGCACTTTGTGTTTATTTAAAATAAAAATAGGAAAGAGTATGAAACGTCATCCCAATAATCCCATATTAACCCGTCTGGATATCCCAGGCATTCCTCCTGATCTGGTTGATGTGACTTCGGTATTCAATCCGGGGGCAATTAAATTCAACGATAAATATCTTCTTATGTTGCGGGTGCAAAATCGGGGAAGAGAAACATTCTCGGTTATGGCCAGGAGTGATGATGGTATAAATTTTGATGTGGCCAAAAAGAGGGTAGATTTTGAAGGTATTGAAAAGGTTAAAGATACCATTTATCATTGTTATGATCCTCGCTTAACAAAGATTGAAGATCAGCATTATATCATGTTTGCCATGGACATGGACGATGGTTGTCAACTGGGTCTGGCCAAAACAGATGATTATGAATCTTTCCAGTTTATTGATATTGTTTCTGATGGTGATATCCGCAATGGTGTATTGTTCCCGGAAAAAGTGGGAGGAAAATATCTGCGCATGGACAGACCCAATACCGCCCCTGTTTCTAGTGGTGCAACTTCAGGTAGTACCATCTGGCTCTCGGCTTCCGATGATCTGGTCAAATGGGAGCAGGTTAAACCATTAATTGATGGGCGTTTGCATTACTGGGATGAGCGAATTGGTTCCGGCCCTCCACCGGTTAAAACCGAAAAGGGTTGGGTGCATGTTTACCATGGAATTGCCGAACATTTTGGTAGTTCAATTATCTACCAGGGAGGTGTCATCCTTTTAGATCTGGAAGATCCTTCAAAAGTATTAGCACGTAGCAAATATAATATCCTCGAACCAAGAGAATTGTATGAATTCACCGGCCAGGTGCCTAATGTTTGTTTTCCCAGTGGTATGATTGTAGAAGATGTCGATGAGCAGGGTTTTGCGGATCTGGACAGCGAGGTCAAAGTATATTATGGTGCCGCAGATACCGTGGTTGGATTGGCCCAAACGACTATCCGGGAATTGATCGCGGCTGCTTACGAGGGCAGCTAATCTATCAATTCATATAATTTCATTTTGTATCACGAAAGCCACGAAGCAGTCGCGAAGTATCACGAAGAATATTTATATTTAATAATCTTCGTGCATCTTCGTGAACCATTTTTTCTCTGGTTTAACCAAATAAGTATTGCGTTATCTTAGAAAACAGAGGTTATAATGCAAATACGATCCATTCTTATTCTATCCTTATTACTATTTAACGTGAGCCAAGCGATGAATCCAAACGAACAGAAGTCCAAAAATCAATCAAAACTCAGTTATATCATTGAGCATGATGCCGATATTGCTGCAACCCAACCCGGGCCCCATGATGGCGGGGGAGAAACAACGGGATTTTCCTTTTTCAAAAATGTACCGGATATGGATTTTGTTTTTAAAAAAAGGATCCTGCATCCCGGCTCTTCTATCGGTTACCACCTTCAGGAGAATGATGAGATTTACTATATTCTCAGCGGGGAGGGGGAGCTAAACATGGATGGTAATCTGTCCAATGTTAAAGCGGGCACGGCAATTCTAACCCGCCCCGGAACCTCCCATAGTCTCCATCAATCTGGCTCTGAAGATCTGGTTCTATTTATCATTTATCCCAAACACTAGTTATGAAAAGATAAAAGACAACCACAAAGGACACAAAGAATTTTAATTATTTTTTTTGCTGGACATAAATGATAATTGGAATATCTTGCATTTCGCTTCATATATAAGTATATACAATATAATCAGTTGAGGTTATTTTTTGTACAAGGATATAAGCTTGTATGAGAAGCATTCCTAAATATTGTATCACTTTGCTCGTCTTCCTTGTGATCTTTTTTTCCACTGAAATCATTTCTAAACCTGTTACCCAGAAAGAGCTTATAACCGTCTCCAACCGCTTTATTCAGACCAGATTGAACACTAATCAGGTTTTCCTTACAAATCAAATCTCATTGAAAAAAAATTCAGTTGATGGTATAACTACAGATAGTGAGTCCAAGGACTTAGGTTATGTTGTCTCTCTTGCTCCTACTGGATTCCTGATCTTATCCTCTGATACGGATATGGAACCTGTTATTGCTTACTCTTACCGTAATAACTGGTCTGCTGATACGAGTAAGGCTAATCATTTTTATCAGTGGCTCGTTTCTGATTTAAAGGCCAGAATGGAAAGTTTGGATCAACTACCGGAAAAGATTCGTCTAAAAAATAATGAAAAATGGCAGACATATCTGAGCTCAGATCAAAATCAACACGTTTCCCAGGTCGTAGAACAGTGGCCGCCAGCAGGCAGCACGACCACAGGCGGCTGGGTGGAAACCACCTGGATCCAGGGGGCACCCTTCAATAATTTCTGTCCCCTCGATCCAACAGATTATCAGCGCTGCCTCACCGGTTGTGGAGCCACAGCTATTGCTCAGATCGTTAACTATCATCAATATTTTGGCAATAAAAGATTTAGCGCGGATGATCGCTATTCCAACACCTCACCGGATATCAGCATTGATGGGGATAGCACTTTACTTGATTTTCCATCTTTCAAACAATTAAATCGCTATCTAGATACCCTGCAATTCAAATTTGATCAGAACCTGCCCCTGGATACTAATAATATGGCTGCATTAAATTTTGCAGCAGGATTGATAGCCGATACTAAGTATGATAAATCCGGATCAGCCGTCTATAATGATCAAGTGTACCAGGCCTTTATAAATGAAATGGATTATGCCACTGCATCTCTTACCTCCCCAGATGAAATGTTTTATGACCGGTTGAAGGACAATATGAAGGAAGGATTACCGGCCCAACTCTCTATAATAGGCAGCACGGCGGGTCATGCTCTTATTTGCGATGGTTATAATACAGATGACTTTTATCATTTGAATTTTGGCTGGGGAGATAGCAGACCAGCAGCCATAACAGATGCCTGGTACCATATGCCTGAGGGGATTCCCTATGGTGATGTATTGATCTATAACGCCGTTATCGATATACGACCGGGTTTGGACAGCCAAACCAACCTGGTGCTCTCGGATACACTGTTCAAATTTAAACCAGTGATAATTGATAATCTTTCAGAAGCAATATCATGCAAATTTTTAAATGATGGCCTGAAGACACTTTATATCGATGAGATAATCTTGCCGGATTATTTTTTTGCCAAAATTGGAGCGGGCCAATTAACGCAACATATAGACCAGCTTGCCCTCGAACCAGGTGAAGAGCTGGTGCTGGATCTTTTCTGCAAACCTGATAGCCTGGGCAAATTTTCTGGTGAAATGGAAATTATTTTATCACTTGATAACAGGAAAAGATTTAAATATTTACCATTAATAGGTTTTGGAAGAGGGGAGACAGGGACAATAGTTACGGAAAATCAGGTTTCAGGTGTCTGGGATAAGACAGGATCGCCCTATTATATAGTCGATAATCTGGCCATTGCTCCAGGGAGACAATTATTAATAAAAGCAGGAACACAAATATTCTCTGAACATGGTTGTTCCTTTGAAATAGGACCAGATGCACAATTAATTGCACAGGGTGTTGCAGGAGACTCGGTATACTTTTCAGCCACAAGGCCAGATAAAGGCTGGCAAGGATTAACTTTTTATTCAAGTGGTGAAGATGATATACTTTCTTATTGTGCTATTTCAGATGTTCAGAGCAATAGTGCAATTCAATTAGAAAATACGAATGCGATGATTACCCATTCAATACTCAAAAATAACCAGTCTCTAGATGGCGGGACTATCAATGCAATGAATTCGGACTTTAGACTGTCACATTCAACCATAATAGCTGAATTTGGGGACTTCCGGTGGGGCTATTTATCTGAGAGAATCTGCGCCTATAGTAGAAAATTCGAAATTTATAGCCAACCAGGCTACCGGTGGCGGGGCAATTTATATCAGAGATTCATCTCCTGTTTTTAGTAATTCAGAGTTTTCCCAAAATAATGCCCGTTTAACCGGCGGCGCTATATATTCAACAGGCTCAGATATTTCCCTGAAAAATTGCGTGCTACAGTCCAATACGGCAGGGGATGCCGGCAGTATTATATCCACAAGATTTTCGACGGTCTCAATACAAAATATATCAGCGGTTAATCATCAATTATCTGAATTTAGTGATTTGTTTGAATTAGCAGGAAATAATAAAATGGAGGTTAAAAATTCCATTTTCTGGTATAATTCAATTATAACAAACGCATCAGATAAAATTTCTCTGCCAGAAAACCACTATATACTACTGGCTCAAAACGATACAATTGAATTCCATTATAATGATATAGATTCAATATTAATCAAAGCTTTATTTAGAGAACCAAGCGGTTTACGTTCGGAAGGTACTATTCATTGGGGACATCAGAATATTTCTGTAGATCCGCTGTTCCAGGATCCTGACAATAATGATTTTAAATTGAAGGGTGAATCTCCCTGTATCGATGCTGCTGATCCGCAGGATGCGATTGAGGATGAGCCGTTTCCCCATGGTTTTTGCCGGAACCTGGGCGTTTATGGCGGTACTGAATATGCACAAAAAACTGATGGAATTGTATTGACTGTTTCTCCCGATCCGATTGATTTTGGTGAATTAAGGACTTTTGATAAAACAGAAATGCTTGTGTATCTTAAGAATGGCAGCATGGCTGATATTAACATCAGCGGGATATCTTTAGAAAATACGTCCTATTTTAAATTTTTAGATATACCTGACTTGGATAATGTTCTGGTATTGAGATCAGGGCGAATTGATAGTTTCAGAATTCAGTTTACGCCTCCCATGATAGAGATTGGGAATTATTCTACAGATTTGACCATCGAAACAAGCGAGATTGGGCGATATTCCATTCCTGTTCTGGCAAAAATACTATATGGTACACGTATTGGCGGAGAAATCAGTGGTGTCTTGAGCAAAGAGAATAGTCCCTATATTGTCATTAATGATTTAGTTGTACTATCTAATAATGACCTAGTCATTGAGCCAGGTGTGGAGTTGAAATTTAACGGTCCATTATATCTGACAGTAGGACCTACAGCTCGACTACGAGCAATAGGCAGCGAAAATGATTCTATTCGATTTTCTGCTGTTGATCCACAAAAAAAATGGTATGGGATTTGGTTTAATCAAACAGGAAATAATGATACTTTAGCTTACTGTGTAATCCGAGAGGTCCGAGAGCCTGGATCGATGGAACAACCATATGGATCGGGAGCAGTAACTGCCAACTATTGTACGCCAACTATCTTAAATTCTCGGTTTGTCAACAATGAGGTTGCTGTACATTTGCATAATGCAGTTGAATCTGATATGGATTTTGTAACCATATCCCATTGCTGTTTCCAACAAAATGACCTAAGTATTTTTTCTTTCTGGTCAACGCTGCTTACTGAAAATTCAATATTCATTCACAATACTGGTTTAAGTTTCAGGTTTTATCTGAATCAGCGTTATAATAAACATTGCATCATGAATAACATTGTAATCTCTCAGAATAATACATCATCTTCGGTGATAAGAGTGAGTGGATATGGTGATGATGAGGAGTACCTCATTATTAAAAATTCAATTATATTTGATAATCAGCCGGAATCAGGTACACTCATTGAGTCCATATCCACACCAATTTATATTGACTATTGCAATATTGATACATCTTCTGAAAATTGGTTTGTAGGGGAAGATAATGTCTTTTATCCCGAATGGCCAATAGGGACGTATGAATGGGGGAAGGGCAATATCAGCCAGGATCCGCTGTTTAGTAATCCCGATAATGGAGATTTTACTTTGCAGGATAAATCTCCCTGCATCGATTCTGGTGATCCGGATCCTATCTATAATGACCTGGAAGATCCGTTAAAGCCGGGTTTTGCCCTCTGGCCGGCCCGGGGCGGGTTACGCAATGATATGGGTGCTTACGGCGGCAGCGATTATGTCATGGAAATGCCGGAAAAATACAGAATTCCCGATAGCTTTGCCTTGATGCCTAACTATCCCAATCCCTTTAATCCCAGCACCAAAATCAATTACGAGTTACCAATTACGAATTACGTTGATCTCAATATCTACAATGTACTAGGGCAGAAAGTTGCCAACCTGGTTTCTAAAACGCAGAAACCTGGCCGCTATCAGGTTGTATGGGATGGAAGGAATGAGCAGGGCGTAGCGGTTAGTTCCGGAATTTATTTTTATGTGTTAGAAACCCCGAACTATTTTAAGGCAATGAAGATGATATTATTACGTTAAGATAATATCCCTCCTTAATAAACGCCGAAGAATTGCTTCGTATTTTTATTGGGATTCAAATTCACTTAATATCTTACTGATTATATAGTGGTTTAGATCTCAGAAACAAAATCGGGCTGATAAACTTTCTCCGAAGGAGAAAAAGAGTAAAGCCCGGAGCAACGCTCCGGGAATGGTGAAAGCACATAATAGGATTCCCTGATGGGGAATAACAAGAGGTATTTAAGTTGTTAAATATCAAATAATTACTCTATTTTACCTATGGTGGATATTGCTAAAAATATTTTTCATATCACGTAAATGTAACGGCGCGATTAATCGCGTCGCTCCATTTACGACCTAGTAATAAAAAATACATTTTATCTAATTATTTATGATAATTCGCTATTCACATATCCTTTTTATAATAATCCTTTCCTCGCTCGTTTACGCTGGAGATATAGACAGCACCTGGTGGCAGGCTTCCTATGAACTAGGGCTTAGGCACTTACAGGCTGGCAATACTGACTCAGCTGAAATTCAATTTTCCAGCATCATAAAGAAAGATGATACATTTGCCAAGGCCTATTATGGGCTGGCCTTGGTCTCTCTCCAGGAAGATTCCTCAGACGAAGATGCCGAAGATAATTTACGCAAAGCGGTGAAATTAAATCCTAAACTAACGGATGCCTGGATTGAATTGGCCCTCTTCATGGAGCGAAATAGTATACCACCTTCGGTTGAGGCCTTTAATATTTTGGCGGCGGGATTACGTAACAATCCGAATAATAAAGATTTATACGAGCGCTTTATTGCTTTCGCTTTCTGGAATAGCGAAGAAGGACGGGCAGTATCTGTTATAGATACTCTTTTGGATCGATTCCCGGTAAACATGGAAATTCGATTTGATTTAGCACGATTGTATTATAACCTTGGAAATTTTGAAATAAGCCTGGCCATCCTGAATAGCCTGGATCGACCCGGTTTAATAATCTCTATATGTCAGTTAAATCTTTTAAGGGCAAAGAATTGTTTTAAGATCGATCAATTAAAGCGAGGCTTTGCCTATTACTGGCAGGCTGTCAACTCGATAAAAAATGTACAAGAGAAGAAATTATTTCTTTCGGATATACAATATATAATTTCTGATATTGAATATGAGGAGTTTGAGAGACTGAATGTTTCACAAATGAGGTCGTTTTTTGATCGATTCTGGAGATCACGAAATCCCCATCTTGCTAATGATTTTAACAAACGAATTCCTGAACATTACAACAGAATCTTCTATGCACGCAAACATTACCGCCGATATATTCATCTCGGAGATAAAAAGAGTAATTTTAAGATATACAAATTTTCCCACCCACATAGAAAATATGGCGTCACTATTGGAGATACCCTTTTAAGCCCTCTGGTATATAAGCCCTTAGCCGTAGACCGGGATTTAGATGATATGGGACTTATTTATGTGCGTCATGGAGAACCTGATAATAGAATAAACCATCTTTGTGAGGATTGTATTTTGAATTTCTCCTGGCATTATTATAAAACATATAATCGTCCGGAGATGATATTCCATTTTATACAACATGGCACCTCCCGGGGATGGATGATGGAATCAATGCCCAGCTATTTTGAAAATCGTGGGGAATTAGGAAACCCCTACATGTTTCTCGATCCAACCCGTAATGAAGATTTAGAAACCAATGATCTTTTGGTGTATTATCGACTCATGGATGAAGAAAATAAAGAATATGCAAAAGTAGGGATTCGTTCAGAAACATCTGGTTTTAAAATTGAAACGGAGCCTCTTAACGTACCCTTCAAGTTTTTAAGTTTTAAGGGAGAGAGTGGAGAAACACATGTAGAATTGTATTATGGTCTTCAGGGAATGGATATTGAGTTAAAATTTAATGGCAGACGAAAATATTTGAAGCTTGCAAAATTTATTGGCATTTATGATCATAAATGGAACAAAGTATTTATGGCGAAGAAGGAAGATCAATTACCCATATCATTAGATCAGGAAACATGGGAGGGTAGTGTTGTTATGCGCATGGAACACTTTAATGCTCCACCGGGTAATTATTTTTATGAATTTTATGTGAGGGATGAAAACAGTGCCAAATCCGGTCTGTTTAAAAATAGCTATCAGATTCCGGATTATCATGACGATTCTTTGGCGGTAAGTGATATTCTTCTTTCGGCACAAATAAAAACAGGCAATAGTAAAGCGGTTTTCAAAAAAGGTAATGTTATTTATAGCCCACACATGTTTACCCCATTTAAACAACAGGAAAATCTTGGCCTTTATTTTGAAGTATATAACCTGTTGTATGATCCGAATGACAGAACCCATTTTATTATTAAATGGACTTTAAGTAAGATCGATGATCTTAGTGGAACATCTTTGTTCGAACCGATAGGGGAATTTTTTGGGAACTTGTTTGGTGGTGAGAAAGAATCAATAATATCGACATTGGAATATGATGGCACTACACGTGATGATAAAGTTTACTTCAATCTTGATCTTCAGGACCGGGACAATGGCCGCTACCAACTAATAATTACAGTCGAGGATAAGATTTCTACCAGGCAAGCGGATAAGAAGGTTGAGTTTGTAATAAAATAGATTTCTCTTGTCCCCTGAACCCGCCATACATAAAAATAAACGCCGCTCGCAAATTCACCAAAAAACATCATAAGATTCTACACATCACTTCTCCCATCTTCTGTCAGGGAAGGGAAATATAAAATTCAAAAAATTATCCAATTCCGATGCATTTTAGGTAGCGGCGCGATTAATCGTGCCGGTGCAAATGATATTTAAAAAAAGGACTTTTTATCCCTATTGGTTTTATTGTGGGTGTCCGAATTGTTGTGTTGGTACAAAAGGGTGGTTTCAGAAAAAAAGCGCTCATTTCCATTTATATTGTGGTTGCGACGCGATTAATCGCGTCGTTACAAAATGAAACTACTATCCCGGTATATCAAACATATTTCTAACAATTTCCCTGATTTATCACCAAGATATTTATATAATTAAATGAATAATTATTGATTATTGCTTTAGTATTTTTTAATATCAGGATTCAGTTAGTATTTATTGAAAAAAAACAAAAAGTTCTACCGTTTATCAACCTAATTAATCCATTTGACAGATATATAGTTTTCTCTTCGCAAATCGTTGATTTTGGGATATCACATGATGCCTCTTAAACAATTCTCCGGATTAAAATCCATAATCCTTTTTCTCATATCCATTTTATTTCTTGTAAATAGTATCTCATGCCTAAAGGATGGGATCCCTGTCGCCTCTCTATCGGACTGGGAGATTGTAGTCTCGAAAGAGGCCATACCCAGCGAACGGTATGCAGCAGAAGAATTCCATTCTCTTTTTTTGGAAGCTGTTGGGCAGAATTTGCCGATTACATCTGACCCACATACTGATAAACATCATATCTATATTGGTTATTCACCTCAGATGGAAAGCAGTTCTGCTGGTTTTTCTGTGGATAATTTTGGGGAAGAGGAATTATGCATCAGAATTGATAGAAATAATATTGCCCTTGCTGGCGGACGGCCCAGGGGAACCCTGTATGCGGTATACGAATTTTTTGAACGCTATCTTGATGTCAGGTTCCTGACCAAAGATCATACCCATTTTCCGGATGATATAAAAGAACGTACGCTTCCATCCGGCGAGTTTCGATATCAGCCGGTTTTTAATTTCCGCTGGAGTTATTATGGCGAGAATAAGTTTAATCCTGAGTTTGCCGCCCGGCTTCGTGTCAATACGGTGACAGAAGCTGAAAAATTGGGTGGTATCGCCTCCCAGCGTCTTGTAAACCACAGTTTGCGTCGCCAACTTCCTGTGGAAAAATATGGTGAACAACATCCGGAATATTTTGCCCTGGTTCGGGGGGAGCGGAAAACCAAGATGTGGGGCGGGGGACCGGAACCATGTGTTACAAATCCCGATGTTATTAAAATTGTCACTCAGGCGGTTTTAGAGGAGATCGAAAAAAATCCCGATAGAGCAAATGTCAGTGTGAGCCAGAATGATAATGCGGCCTATTGCCGTTGTGAAAATTGTGAAGCAATTAATAAAAAAGAAGGCTCTCCCATGGGGGCCCATCTGGCTTTTGTGAACAAAATCGCTGAAGAAGTCGAGAAACAGTATCCAAACATAATGGTAGGAACGTTATCTTACTGGTATACCCGCAAACCTCCCGCGACAATTAAACCAAGAAAAAACGTCCAGATTCAGTTTGCTGACATTGAGTCCTGTCGATTGCATGCACTTGACGATCCCAACTGTCCAAAGAACAGACCAATTATGGCAGAGATAGATGATTGGAGCAAGATTACCGATCAGTTATATATCTGGACTTATACGACTGATTTTCGTTATTATGATCTTCCTTTTCCTAACCTTCGGGCCGTGGGAAAAAACATCAATTTGTTTGCAAAAAAAGGTGTGAAAGGTGTTTTTGCCCAGGCCCATGGAGGCAGCACCAGCGGTGATTTTAGTGATCTGCGAAATTATGTTATCTCGCGATGTCTTTGGGATCCCAAAAGGGATGGATGGGATGAATTGGAAGAATTCTGCGAACTACATTATGGAAAAGCGGCTCCTGTAATTCTTAGATATTTGACAATGATCCATGACGAAGCAGAGGAGAAAGGTATTCATCCCGGATGTTTTGCTTCTCCGCGAGAACTGGGATTAACGCCGGATTATGTCGCAAAAATATATGACTACTTTCAAGAGGCTTTATCTGAGACAGAAAACAAGGTTGTCCGGGAGCGTGTCGAAAAAGTTTCAATTGCTGCCTATCGATCCGTTTTAGAAGCAGGAACAGCATTTAGCATCTCGAATGGCCGCTTGCGCAAACAGTATCCGGCAAAATATGGTGATGTTGTGGAGACCTATATCAAATTCAGCTAAAAAGCATAATCTAACCATGCCGGATGAACGTAAGAGATTTACAAATTTCGAAGAAACACTTCGTGAAAAATATGTTGAAGGTATACCTGTTGCACAGATTGAAAATGAGTTTTGGCGCCTCTCCGTGATGCACAAAGATAATGGCAAGATGGTTGAAATTTATTATAAACCAACAAATCGCAACCTGGTCAGTGGTCTCAAAAATAACCTGATGTTTGGTGCGTTTGATGAATGGCTGGAAAAGGATCCTGATCATAATGCTCCCCAACCCGCATTTGAGGTGAAGATAAAGAATAACACAATGATTTTAAAAAGAGACCTATCTTCCGGGGCTGATTATACACGTAAAATAAGTCTACCTCAAGATGGATCTAAAAAAATAATCTGTCAGTCATCAATCAGACAAAAAAGGGGACCTGCACAATCCCATCAGATAATCGTTCATCCCGAATTTGATGCGGCAACGTCTACGAATGATTCAGATATTCTGACCGGGTATGTTTATTATAATAATGAATGGGTTGTATTCAATAAAAACCTGGTGAATGACGAAGGACCTGATAGTCGTCTTCTTATTGATGCTAAAGATGGCGGAAAATATGCCTTTTATAATCATAAATCAAAGTTTGGTATTCTCCAAACCTATGATCCTAAATATATCGCAAAGTTGAGAACCTGGTGGGTACCGGAATTTGAATTATTTAATCTCGAATTGGAAACGGTACCCGTGGAACTTAAAAAAGGTGAAACTCTTGAGTTGAATTATGCTTTTGAGTATATGGATAAGCCACCGGAGTAGCAGATCAATAAAAAACGAATCAGAAAATAATAAGTACAAAGTTCACAAAGTAGATATAGAAAGGCTAGAGATTAGCCTAAAAGACAGAAAAAGATTTTAAACACAAATGTTAATTTTAAATCCGAATGTCATTCCGAACTTGCCTGGCACTGAACTTGTTTCAAGATTTCGGAATCTATATAGGGTATAGTTTATAACTGATAACTGAAACAAGTTCAATATGACAATTCGTGCAAATGTTGTGAAATTTGTGATATATTGGTATGGACTAAATTTGCATCATGGCGGCTTTGCGTGAATTAATACTTTATACTCTGAACTGTACGGTTTAAAACATAAAAGTTATTAAAAATAGAGGTAGAAAAAATGCGCTATATTTTATTGACACTTTTTTTAGCCGGTTGTTTAACCGCAGAAGAAAAACCACTTCCTGAACCGATTATTGACTTTGCGCCAAAACAATATGTGTGTTACCGAACAGATAAACCACTCAATATAGATGGGAAAATGGATGAAGCCAGTTGGGGTGAGGCAGCATTTACAGACTATTTTGTGGATATTGAAGGACCTTCCAAACCCGAACCCCGCTATAAAACCCGCGCGAAGATGCTCTGGGATGATGAATTCTTCTATGTTTTCGCTGAAATGGAAGAGCCCCATGTTTGGGCTAAATTGGTGCAACGGGATACAGTGATTTTTTATGATAATGACTTTGAGGTTTTTATCGATCCGGACGGAGATACACATCAGTATTATGAATTGGAAATCAATGCTTATAGTACAGAATGGGATCTGTTCCTTGACAAGCCCTACCGTGATGAGGCCAGACCGTTATTCTTCTGGGATCTAAGAGGAATGAAATCGGCCGTTCAGGTTCATGGTACCATAAATAATCCAAAAGATAAAGATAAGGGCTGGAATCTGGAGATTGCCATTCCCTGGGAGGTGATGAAAGAAGCGGCCAACAAACCATCTCCACCTGAAGATGGAAATCAATGGCGGGTTGGATTTTCGCGGGTGGAATGGAAAACACATTATGATAATGGCCGATATGAAAAAGTAATAAATCCAAAAACGGGCAGGCCCTTTCCGGAAGATAACTGGGTCTGGTCACCTCAGGGTGTGATCAATATGCATTATCCGGAGTTATGGGGTTTTGTACAATTCTCGAATAAAGTTGCAGGAGAAGGAAAATCGGAATTTAAATTTAATCCCGAAGAAAATGCCAAGTGGGCATTGCGTCAGGTGTATTATCGACAAAAAACACATTCGGCCAAGCATGGGACGTATTCTAACGATATCAATAAACTGGGATTATCAGATTATACTGTAAAAGGATATATCTGGCCACCAAAGATTAGTACGACAGTTCATACCTGGGAGGCAATCCTGGAGAGTGAAGATAAGAGTGAATCCTGGGTAATCATTCAGGATGGCAAAATCTGGAAAAAATGATTAAATGTGCGAAATATTTTTCTCTCGCAGAGGCGCAAAGCCGCAGAGAAAAAATCTATTTTTCTAATTTATTAGAATTAGATTTTTCAAAATATAAATTTTGTTAGTATTTATTAAAATAATTTCTTTGCGTCTCTGCGCCTTTGCGAGAAAAAAAGATTTGGTCTATTGGTTTGTGAATTAATATAAACCATAGAAAGGAGAATGTTTTGAATTTAACCTGGATAGACTGGGCCATTGTTTTATTCATTTTCATCGTCATGAGCGGTGGGATCTTGATAAGTAAAAAGTTTATGCAAAGTGTTGCCGATTTTTTGGCAGCGGGGAGAACAGCCGGGCGCTATCTCGTTAGTGTAGGGCAGTGGATTGCTGCGTTAGGTGCCATCACCATAGTGGCAAACTTTGAGATGAACTACAAGGCCGGTTTGCCGATGACTTGGTGGGGATTAAGTATGGCTGTTGTTGTACTGATTATTACCGTTTCCGGTTGGGTGGTCTACCGATTCAGGCAAACCAGGGCCATGACCATGGCGCAATTCTTTGAGGAGCGTTATAGCCGTAATTTCCGTGTTTTTACAGGTATCTTAGCCTTTTTTGCGGGCTTGATTAATTTTGGCATATTTCCGGCAGTTGGGGCAAACTTTTTTATTTATTTTATAGGTCTTCCGGAAACATTTTTTGTATTTGGAATAGGAATCTCAACTTTTGCTTTCCTGATGGTGGTTCTGCTGAGCATTTCCCTCCTTTTTGTATTTGCCGGCGGTCAGATTGCCGTCATTGTCACCGATTTTATCCAGGGATCTCTCGTAAATATTGTATTCGTAATCATTCTTTTCTTCTTTTTGTTTTATTTTGATTTTTCGCAAATTTTTGAGGCTTTACAGAAGGCTCCGACGGATGAATCTTTAATCAATCCGTTTAAAACGAGCTCTGCAGAAGATTTTAATTTATGGTATTTTTTGATAAGCGTCTTTGGGGTGATTTATGTCGTGCTATCCTGGCAGGGTACTCAGGGATATAATACTTCTGCCAAAAGCGCACACGAGGCAAAGATGGGTGCCGTGTTGACAAACTGGCGCGGGATTCCACAGATCATTTTCTTATTACTTATCCCAATATGTGCCTTTACCGTTATGAATCACACGGATTTTTCCCTGCATGCTGGAAACGTAAGCACTGTTCTTGAAGGAATAGAATCTCAGGCTCTGCAAAGCCAATTAACGGTTCCTTTGGTTCTGACACAAATATTACCTATCGGTTTAATAGGTGCATTTGTGGCAGTAATGCTTGCAGCGTTCGTGAGCACGCATGATACATATCTGCATTCCTGGGGTAGTATATTTATTCAGGATGTCATCCTGCCCCTGCGCAAAAAACCATTATCGACGAAACAACATATCAAATTATTGCGCCTTTCAATCCTGGGTGTAGCCGTCTTTATCTTTTTCTTTAGTCTTCTTTTTAAACAAAGTGAATATATCCTGATGTTTTTCGCCATTACCGGTGCCATCTATGCCGGTGGATCAGGTTCGGTGATTATAGGCGGACTCTATTGGAAAAGGGGCAGCACGGCTGCTGCCTGGAGCGCCATGATCACAGGTTCGAGTATAGCCGTAGGTGGAATTATCATCCACCAAATAGAAGAAAACTTTTTTATCAATGGGCAGATTTTCTGGTTTATCGCCATGGTTGCGGCAATTATTGTATATGTTCTGGTTTCCCTTCTTGGAAAAAAGCAGGAATTTGATATGGACAAATTGCTCCATCGTGGAAAGTATGTAATAAAAGAGGAATACAAAGTTATTAATGCGGAACCGGTCAGAGGTCTGAGAATGCTTGGTATCGGGAAAGAATTTACAAAGGGAGATAAGTTCCTCTACTATGCAACTTATACATGGATAGTGTTATGGTTTCTTGTTTTTGCAGTTGGAACTATTCTGAGTCTGGTTGTTGAAATATCTGATCAAGCCTGGATGGATTTCTGGTATATTTATATCATGATCAATATTGCTCTTGCTGTGGTTGTCACTATTTGGTTTACCATTGGCGGTTTTATTGATATAAAGGCTATGTTCGGAAGGTTAAAAACCATGACACGGGATCATAAGGATGATGGCCGCGTCATAGGCCATGTTAGTGCTTCCGAAGCAGATGAGAATGACTAGATGTTTAGAAGAGAATTTTTTAGTTATTTGGTTGCTGGTAGTCTTATGAGCATTGGTCATGGATTTTCTGCCTATAATAGCCTGATATCCTCTGGGCAAAAATTATCCGGAGAAGGAAAAAACTGGCTATGGTTAAGCCCAGGTAACCGTCATTTTAAATCCGATATGGAAGGCAATATTGCCCGGATCAGTGAGGCCGGGTTTGATGCTATTCTCGTTCAGTCATTTAATGGACGGAAGACGCTGTATAACAGCCAATTCTTACCCGCCTATGGTCATTTTCTGGAAGAGCTTATTCCCCTTGCTAAATCCGCAGGACTGGAAATTCATGCCTGGATCTTTTCTCTTATGTGCAATGTGGATAAGATCAGACAAGAGCATCCCGAGTGGTTTAATGTCAATCGAAATTTGGAATCCTCCTTGGAGACACCACCCTATGTTGGTTATTATCGCTGGTTATGCCCTACGAGGCAAGAGGTAACAGAATATTTATCAACCATAGTGTCCGAACTCGCAGAGATAGACGGCTTGGATGGGATTCATCTGGACTATATTCGCTATCCGGATGTAATCCTTCCAATTGGTTTGCAGCCAAAATACAACCTCATTCAAAATCATGAAATGCCTGAATTTGATTTTTGTTATTGTTCCGTATGCAGACAAAAATTCAAAGATCTGCGTGGAATTGATCCAAGTGAGATTAAAGATCCTGCAGAGAATCTGCATTGGCGTGATTTCCGTGAGCAGAATATCACACGAATTGTATCAGCAATGGCTAAAATTGCCAGGAAAAAAAACAAGGTTATATCTGCTGCTGTGTTTCCGACACCCAAAATTGCCCGGAAATTGGTTCGTCAAAATTGGCAGGAATGGGACCTTGATGCCTTCTTCCCGATGATCTATCATAAGTATTATAACCGGGGGCTTGACTGGATCAAAACGGCAACGCGCGAGGGGGTTGCGGCCATTTCAGATGATAAAGAACTTTATACCGGGATATTTCTGCCATTTTTAGCGCCTGGGGAGTTGGAGACAGTAAATAATTACGCACACCAGGCCGGTGCAAATGGCGTTTCGATATTTGAATGGGATAAATTAAACGAGGAATATTGGGAAAGTTTTTAGAAGGGCAAGCCAAGTCTATTTATAATGCCTATCCATCTATATAATTTAGCCATAGAGGACTCAGAGATAAAGAAGAGGGAAGAGAGAGGAGAGCGAGTAGAAAATTAATGTTTTATTCGTGCTCTTCTCTTTTCACTCTTCTCTCTTCTCTGCATCTCTGTAACTATTACGAGAATAATAACCAATAATTTGTTGGACAACCTAATTGCAACCACATTCAACAAAATCACCCTTCCAACGGTATCTTCTGTCAACGCGTCCTTACTGGAAATACATGTATACCGCCTTTTTTATGATGATTGTCATGGTAACTATCGCCATGACACTTCCCCGGTTTTTCAAGATCATCATCGATGAGTATATCCCAGCTAAAAATTTTGATGCTGTAATCTATGGTTGTTTATTTATAGCCGGACTGTACTTACTTAGAATGGGAGCCTTAATATTTCGGAATAATCGCATGCTTCATTTCGGCTATCATTATATTTACGATCTGCGAACAAAGTTGATGCAACATTTTCAATTATTATCATTTCGATATTATGACAGGGCGACAACCGGTGATATAATGAACCGCATGTTGGATGATGTGATGAATACAGAGATGATGACCACCAATTCACTTATATTTCTTATAGAGGATATTCTTATTGTCGTCGCAGTTACTATCATCCTGATACTAATGAATTTACCGCTTGGTATAATTGCTGTTTCTATAATTCCTATATACGCTCTGATTCATAATAAATTTCGTAAAAAAATAGGTGAGATGAATCAGGATATTCGTAATAATTACGCTGAACTTGCTTCAGAATTCCATAATTCAATAGCCGGTGTAAAAATTATTCGTGCTTTTACCTTAGAAGACTATAAAAAGACAAAATTCAATAAATACATTCTCGAAGACAGACATCTCAGAATTAAGACCTACACGTTTAACGCTCTTTTTAATTCTCTTACAGAATACATGACTATCATTGGCATCCTGGTTGTATTGCTGGGTGGGAGCTATTTCGTTATTGTTAAAGATGTCATGACTGTGGGTGATATCGTCGCTTTCTATACCTATCTGGGTTATTTATACCAACCGATTATTCGTTTGAGTAATACCACTACGGTTATTGAAGCCGGAATGAGTTCGGTTAAACGAATTTATGAGGTGTTTGATACGGTACCCAGCCCACCTGAAAAAGAAAATCCCGTCATTCCATCTTCTGTTGCGAAAGGGCATATTATTTTTAAAAATGTATCATTTATGTATGATGGCGGAAAAAAACCGGCTATTCATGATATCTCATTCTCAGTTGAACCAGGTCAGTGTATTGCTCTTGTTGGACGTTCCGGTGCCGGCAAAAGTACCATACTAAATATGCTAACACGTTTCTATGATCCCACAGCCGGTACTATAATGATCGATAATATTGACCTGCGGGATCTACAGATCTATTGGTTGAGGCAAAATCTTGCTCTCGTTTTACAGGATGGATTTCTTTTCTGGGGTACTATCAGAGAAAATATCCGCTATGGCAATATAGATGCTTCAGATCAGGAAGTTGAAGACGCAGCCAGGATGGCAAATGCCTATGAATTTATAATGGACCTTCCAAATGGTTTTGATACACCTCTGGGTGAGAGAGGGGTTGGACTTTCCGGGGGGCAGCAGCAACGCATTTCCATTGCCAGGGCGATTCTTAAAAATGCCCCTATTCTGATTTTGGATGAAGCAACTTCTGCCTTAGATACAGAGTCAGAATTTAAAATTCAGGGGGCGCTTAATACACTTGTTGCCAACCGAACTACTTTTATTATTGCGCATCGTCTCTCAACCATAAAAAATGCGGATAAAATTTTTGTGATGGATAACGGGCAGATTGTGGAAACCGGCGACCATGGGCATCTTTTGGATAAAAGGGGTGCGTACTTTAATCTGTATAATTTACATGATGCGAAGTTGATTGGTTGAAAAACGATTGGAAAGAAGGAGCAAAAAAAAATCGTAATAGAAAACGGATGACGCGGATTCTCAGTGTTAATTACCTCCTCCTTTTTCCCCCTCCTTAGTAAGGAGGGAGACGGAGGGTGGTTATTTGCTGGTTCATCGAAGGTAAGAAAATTAATGACTTGATTAATCAGAAAAAGAGCAAAAATATGAAAACTATAGCAATAAAAAATCTTCTTATATTTTTTTTAGGATTATTTATGATGACCTGTGGAAAATCTGATAAAAATCAAGGTGCTATTATTCCTAAACCCAACTCAGTCATAAATAGTACAGGTACATTTACACTAACTACCAGAACGGCGATAGTAACTGATGGAAATGTGCCGGGGTTGGAGCATTGTGGAGCCTATTTATCCTCCTGGCTAGAAAAAGTGATAGGAGATGATGGTGAAGATGGTGCTGAGAATTTTATATTCCTCTCTCTTTTGAATGATGATGAGGCATCATTTGGAGGGGAGGGGTATCAAATTGAGGTTAAATCAAATGAAGTTAAAATTCGGGCCTCTCATCCGGCTGGGATATTTTATGCCATCCAAACATTCCGCCAGCTATTTCCACCTGGAATAGAGAAAGATACAGATGCTCATAAGAAAAATCTGACTATACCTTGCCTCGATATTAAAGATAAGCCAAGATTTAACTGGCGGGGAATGTTGTTAGATTGTGGCCGGCACTTTATGAGCAAAAGAATGGTCAAACGTTATCTAGATCTATTGGCCTATTATAAAATGAATCGCCTCCACTGGCACCTGACTGAAGATCAGGGCTGGCGTATTGAGATAAGAAAGTATCCCCGGTTAACAGAAATCGGTGCCTGGCGAACCTATGAGGATGGCACCAGGTATGGCGGCTATTATACTCAGCAAGATATCAAAGAGATTGTCGAATATGCCCAAAAAAGATTTATAACAATTGTTCCGGAAATTGAATTGCCAGGACATTCTGTGGCTGCCCTGGCATCGTATCCCCATCTATCTTGTACGGGAGGACCATTCACTGTTGAGACCCAATGGGGTGTGCATAAGGATGTCTACTGTGCCGGCAATGATGAGACTTTTAAGTTTCTGGAGAATGTATTAACAGAGGTTCTGGCCTTGTTTCCATCTAAGTATATTCACATAGGTGGAGATGAATGTCCAAAAGATCGCTGGCAAAATTGTTCCAAATGTCAAAGGAGAATTAAGTCTGAAAATTTAAAGGACGAGCATGAGTTACAGAGTTATTTTATCCGACGGATCGAGACGTTTCTGAACAAAAATGATCGTCAGTTAATAGGCTGGGATGAAATTCTGGAAGGTGGTCTGGCACCTGGTGCAACCGTGCAATCGTGGCGGGGAATGGAAGGGGCAGTGGAAGCAGCCCGTGCAGGTCATGATGCCATCGTTTCGCCCACAAGCCATGCCTATTTTGACTATGATATTGCCACAACAGATCTTCGCCAGGTCTATTCTTTCGACCCGGTCCCTGCCGAACTAAATGATGAAGAGCGCCGTCATATCATCGGTGGTGAATGTAATGTGTGGACAGAAAGGATTACCGAAGATAATCTCGATCAGATGGTTTTTCCCCGGCTGCTGGCGATGAGTGAAGTCCTCTGGTCACAAGGAGAAAAGAAGGATTATACAGAATTTTTGCAGCGGGCACGTAATCACTACCAACGGTTGGATAATATGGGTGTTAAGTATGGTGCAGAATCGAAACCTGTAGGCATAAAAACGAGCTTTAATGCAGATGATCTCACCTATTTGGTTACCATGGAAACGGGTGAACCCCTATTGGAACTATATTACACGCTTGATGGCGAAGTTCCTGATCTGAAATCGACCAAATATTCCAAACAGATCCTGGTTGATAAAAGCTGTGAGTTAAATGTGTCTGCATTCCGGAACGGTGAAAAATATGGAGAGATTGAAAAGCGATCTTTTAATTTTCATATCACTTCTGGTAAGAATGTTGAACTTAAATCGACTTATGCGGAGCATTATTCAGGTGGTGGTGAATTTGGCTTAACTAATGGTATACGAGGATCGATTAATTTTCGCGATGGCTATTGGCAAGGGTATGAGGAGAACGATTTCGATGCGGTTCTCGATTTGGAGGAGATGGTTCATATAAAAAGTATATCCGTAGGATTTATACAAAATACCAATTCGTGGATATTTTTGCCAAGAAAAGTTGAGTTCGCATTCTCTGCAGATGGGGAAAAATATCAGGTTCTGGATGTACAAAACCCTGATATCTCAATGAAAAATACCGATGCATTGATTCAGGATTTTGTTCTCAAGGCTGATGGGATAGAAGCAAGGTTTATTCGTATTCGCGCTGAAAATTTAGGTGTTTGTCCGGAATGGCATCCCGGTGCAGGGGGTAAGGCGTGGCTTTTTGTCGATGAAATTGTGGTGGAATAATAAGGATTGATCCACTTTAAGATTTATTGAATTTACCTTCCCCATTATCCCCCTACTTACTAAGGAGGGGAAAAAAGGGGGTGGTTATTCCGGTCATATCTATGATAATGAAGTTAAATTACTCACAATGGTCATACATATAAGCAAAATAAACTTACGCAAAGACGCTAAAACGTAAAGAATTTATTCAAATGTAAAACATAATAAATCATAAGTGTCTGGTTAATATTTAGACATGTATTAATAAACAAAATAATATCAAATGATTCTATTAATTTCCCAGCAAGAAGACTTAATTTAAAGAACTCACCCTAAATCCCTCTCTTACAAAGAGAGGGACTTTAAGGAGCCCTTCTCGTGAAGAAGAGAAGGGGTTTTTGAATGATGATTTTGTTAAAACAGTGATTCCTCTTTTAAACTGGACACAAATGATAATAAATATTAAAAACTTAAGAGTGATGATACAAAGGGTAATATAAAAAAAATGTCTCTCGTGTTAGTTGTAGAGTCTTCCATCTCTTAGCGTCTTTGCGACTTTGCGAGAGAAAAATTAGAGCGGTTGTTTTGGAATTCTAAATTATTAATATAAATACAGAAGGGAAAAATATGAAGTGCCTAAAATTAATTTCAATCCAACTAACATTCATAGTAATGTTCTTTGGAATGTCAAATATTGTTATGGCTGGACAAGTAACGGTGATCGAAAAATGTTTGGCTGTAAAATTGCCCCGCGGTAGCCGGATGTCTGTCGTTCCCAAAGATCCTGTAGAATATAAAATTGTGAAGGGAATATGGAGCCCCCCTCAGGCAGGACAAAAGGAAGAGTTTGCTGATTCAGTATCGGGAACCTGGGAGGAAATGAAAGTAGACTCAAACGGATGGTTTAGGGGAAGGACACTCCGCGGCGGGTATGCCTATGTCTCAATACAATCAGAGGAGAGAAAAATAGTAGTCCTGGAAGCTATGGCCCATAATATGGTTTATGTCAATGGAGAGCCCCGAATTGGAAACCGCTATCAGTCCAAGGAAGAATTTGAGTCATGGGAGCCAAAATTTAATTTTTCGCGAATCCCTATTGTCTTGAAAAAAGGCCGGAATGATTTAATTTTTAAATGTAACCGCTTCCGATTAAAAGTAAAGATTCATGAAACAGACGAGGGCGTATTCTTTAATCCCAACGATCCTACCCTACCCGATTTTATTGTTGGAGAATCCATTGATACTCAGGGGGCCATGGTCATCGTTAATGCGTCAGAGAAGCGTCTTACAAATCTAACGATAGCGTCCTCATCGGAAAAAGCGGTCTCGGGTAAGATTTCCATTCCCGATATTCTTCCTTTAAGTGTCTATAAAGCACCATTTAAGCTTAAAGGTACCGCTCTCAAAGATAAGGGTACCTGTGATATTCAATTGGAATTACATGGGGATATGGATAAACCACTGGCTTCAATAAAAATTCCCATACGTGTCCAGAACCCAGCTGAAACTCGTAAACGTACTTTTTTCAGTAAGATTGATGGCAGTGTCCAATACTATGCCGTAAATCCGGCCTGGGGATTACATGCGGATCAACCAGGAGCCTTGTTTCTGTCGTTACATGGTGCCAGCGTTGAGGCCTTAAATCAGGCCAACTCGTATCAAGCAAAGAACTGGGGCCATATTGTGGCGCCAACAAACCGTCGGCCCTACGGATTTAATTGGGAGGATTGGGGGCGAACAGATGCATTAGAGGTGATGGCCCTGGCAAAATCTACTCTCAATATAGATCCCAATCGCGTTTATCTTACGGGGCATTCAATGGGTGGACACGGTACCTGGCATGTTGGCGGTACTTTTCCCGATAAATTTGCTGCTATTGGACCCAGTGCCGGTTGGATTAGTTTTTGGTCTTACCGAGTCCGTGGCGAAATCGGTGAAAGATCGGCTATGGATAAAATGTTATTACGGGCAACGGCTCCCAGCCAAACATTTGAATTGGCCGAAAATTACAAACAGGAGGGTATCTATGTGATTCATGGTTCAGCTGATGATAATGTACGTGTGGATCAGGCCCATCAGATGGTTAAACATCTTGAAGGAAAACATGACCACCTGGTATTTCATGAAGAACCGGGTGCAGGCCACTGGTGGGATAATGATCCCGAACCAGGTAGCGATTGTGTTGACTGGTTGCCTATGTTTGATTTCTTCGCACGCCGGGCTGTACCGGGCATGGAACGTATCCGTCAGGTTGAATTTAAAACCGCAAATCCCGGCATCTCCTCCTCCAGCCAATGGCTACATATTGAAAGCCAGATAAATCCTTTAGAATTCAGTACGGCAAATATCAGATTCTATACCGGACAGAAACTGTTTTCAGGAACAACAACAAATGTCTCACGTCTTGCCCTGGATGTAAGTTTAATTGAGGCCGGTGGGTTGATGAGTGTCGATCTGGATAGCCAGAGAGTTGATAATATTGAACGTGATAAAGATGTGGACAAGATATGGCTGGAGAAGCGTAATGATGAGTGGTCCGTTATTGCAAAACCGTCAAAATCACTGAAAGGGCCACATCGTTATGGTACCTTTAAGGATGCCATTAATAACCGGGTAGTCTTTGTGTATGGTACAGAAGGGACCGATGATGAGAATGCCTGGGCGAAGGCCAAGGCAAAATATGATGGGGAAATCTTCTGGTACCAGGGAAATGGGGCCATCGAAATTATTTCTGACGCTGAATTTGATGCCGGGGCTTATCCGGATCGAAATGTTGTCATCTATGGAAATGCCGAGACAAACAGCGCCTGGGATGAATTATTGCCTGATTGCCCTGTTCAGGTTCATGCAAACTCTATTGAGATAGGAGATAAAAAAATATCTGGTAAGGATCTTGGCTGCCTCTTTATAAGACCACGATTGGATAGTGATATTGCATCTGTAGGTGTTGTGGGCGGGAGCGGAATCGTTGGTATGCGCATGACCAACAACCGGCCCTATCTTTATCCGGGTTATGCTTTCCCTGATTGTCTGGTGTATTCAGCAGAGATGCTCAGGGAAGGAAGTGAGGGCGTTCGCGCAGCTGGTTTTTTTGGTGAGGATTGGAGTGTTGAGACGGGCGAATTTGTGTTTAGCGAGTAATGCATAAATTGATATCTAACCGCAAAGACGCAAGGGATGCGCAAAGCACGCAAGTTATTTATACTTATTATTCTTTGCGAACGTTGCGCCTTCATTGCGTCTTAGCGGTAAAAAAGTTAATAAAGGGTCGAAGATATTTTTAATGAGTCTATCAAATTGGAACGGAAATGTATTTAGATTGGATTGATTGGGGAATTGTTATATCGATCCTTGTGGTGATGATCAGTGGGGTTATCCTCAGCAAAACGCACATGAAAAGTGTCGTGGATTTTCTCTCCGCTGGAAGAACAGCCGGGCGGTACCTGGTTAGTGTGGCACAGGGAATTGCTGGATTAGGCGCAATAACGATCATAGCAAATTTTGAGATGAATTACGTGGCTGGATTTGCCCTAGCCTGGTGGGGATTGAGTATGGGAGTTGTTGTACTGGCCATTGCCGTCTCGGGATTTGTCGCTTACCGTTTTCGGCAGACCCGCTGTATGACCATGCCTCAATTCTTTGAAATGCGTTATAGTAAAAATTTCCGCATTTTCACCGGTATGCTTGCTTTTATTTCCGGAATCATCAATTTTGGCATTTTCCCGGCTGTCGGCGCACGGTTTTTTATCTATTTCTGTGGTTTTCCCAACCATTTCTCTCTTGGAGGTGTGGAGATATCCACTTTTGTCGTCGTAATGATTACCCTTCTTTCCATATCCTTGTATTTTGTATTCTCTGGTGGACAGATTGCTGTCATTATTACAGACTTCATTCAGGGCTTGTTTGTAAATTTTGTCTTTGTAATTGTAGTATTTCTCTTTTTCTCTACGTTTAGTTTTGACCATGTATATGAGGCGTTACAAACAGCCCCGGTTAACGCATCTATGATCAATCCTTTTAATACAAGTGCTGCCAAGGATTTTAACATATGGTATCATTTGATCGCCGTTTTTGGCGTTATTTATGTTGTCCTTTCCTGGCAGGGAACCCAGGCTTATAATAGCTCTGCTAAAAGTGCTCATGAGGCTAAAATGGGTGGCGTCCTTTCCGGGTGGCGCGGTTTCCCGCAGACATTATTATTCCTTTTTATTCCCATTTGCGCTTATACAGTTATGCATCACGCGGATTTTTCAGCGCAGGCCACCGCTGTAAACAATGTTCTGGCAACGATAGATGATACAGTATTACAGAATCAGTTAAAGGTACCATTAGTAATGAAGGAATTTCTCCCACGAGGTTTAATGGGGGCCTTTACTGCCGTAATGCTGGCAGCCTTTATAAGTACGCATGATAGCTACTTGCATTCCTGGGGAAGTATCTTTATTCAGGATGTACTTTTACCTCTGCGAAAAAAATCGTTGACACCGGAGCAACATATACGCTATCTGAGATTGGCCATTATTGGTGTGGCAATATTTATCTTTTTTTTCAGTTTACTCTTTCAGCAACAGGAATACATCCTCATGTTTCTGGCTGTTACAGGAGCGATATTTGCCGGAGGATCAGGATCCGTGATTATCGGAGGTATTTATTGGAAAAGAGGGACGACTGCTGCTGCCTGGGTAGCAATGATTACCGGTTCGACGATCGCTGTTGCCGGGATCATTATACCAAATTATTATCCGGGATTTCTAAACGGACAAATTTTCTGGTTTATAGCCATGGTAGGAGCGATAACCATGTATATTCTAGTTTCGCTTTTAAGTAAGAGGCAAGTGTTCGATATGGATAAACTGTTGCATAGAGGTAAATACCTGATCGGGGATGAATATAAAGTGATTGAACAAGAACCTTCCCGCGGCTTGAAGATGCTTGGAATTGGGAAGGAATTTACCCGATCAGACAAGGTGATCTATATTGTAACTTATAGCTGGACGTTGAGCTGGACGGCTGTTTTTATCATTGGTACTATTTATGCTCTGCTATTTGGAATCCCGGAAATCGCCTGGATGAAATTTTGGTGGTACTATGTTGGATTATTCCTCTTAGTTAGTCTGATTGTTTCAATCTGGTTCACCATAGGAGGAATAAGAGATCTCAGATCCATGTTAGCAAGATTGAAAACGATGAAACGCGATTATAACGATGATGGACAAATAAAATAGGATATCAGGAGGTTATAGGGTGACAGATAAAGTGACAAAATTGTATTTGGATAGAATTGAAAAGTTTATGACCCGGATGGCAGATAAAATAGTAGTGGAATCGATACCTTTCTCAGCTGAATATTCATGGTCTAAAGAGCCAGTGGCATTCAAGGATAGATTGAAAGGTACTTATAAACCGATTAAGGAAGGTGAAGTTTGGGGTGGTACCTGGGAGAGCGCCTGGTTTCACTTGAGGTCTGCAGTGCCAAAAGAATGGAAGGGAAAAAAAGTTGTTGCGCATTTAGATTTTGAGGGAGAAGGTCTGGTGGTTTTGCCAGATGGTATGCCATTGCAGGGTATTACACATAAATCCATCTTTAGTAAAGATTTTCGCCGTGAATATGTGCATTTATTTGATAGTGCAAAAGGTGGGGAAGAAGTTGAGCTTTGGGTGGAGGCAGCGGGTAACAGTATGTTTGGTGTGTTTCTTGATGCAGATCCTCCTGCTATTGATCCCGATCGATTTGGGAAGTATGAAGGTAAAGTTATTGCCATGCGTCTTAGCACTTTTGATCTGGAATTGTGGCATTTATTGCTCGATATGGAAATACTACTTGGGCTTGTCAGTACGTTAGAAGGTGCATCTGTTCGTAAAGCCAGAATAATAAAGTGTTTGACGGCCTCTATCGATGTTTTCGCTGATCGTCAGGAGAATGCCATAAAGAGCCGTCACGTATTGGAAGAAGCCTTAACGCAACCGGCGACAGCCTCAGATCTGAGAGCGATGGCTGTCGGGCATGCCCATATCGATACGGGATGGCTTTGGCCGGTGAGAGAAACAATCCGCAAGTGTATTCGAACATTTTCCAGTCAGATAAAACTGTTGGAGAAATATCCTCAGTATGTTTTCGGTGCTTCACAGCCACAACATTACCAGTTTGTAAAAGATCATGCTCCAATGCTTTATGAGAAAATTAAACAATATGTAAAAGAAGGTCGTTGGGAATTACAAGGTGGTATGTGGGTTGAAGCAGATTGTAACCTGATCAGTGGCGAATCGATGATCCGTCAGTTTTTATATGGTAAAAATTTCTTTATGGATGAATTTGGTGTAGAGGTGAAGAATTTATGGCTGCCAGATGTATTTGGGTATTCGGCATCGATGCCTCAAATTATGGTAAAATCGGGTGTTGATTATTTTCTCACTCAAAAATTATCCTGGAGTCAAATCAATGACTTTCCCCACCATACCTTTAATTGGCGGGGTATCGATGGTACGGAAATACTCACTCATTTCCCCCCCGAGAATACATACGGAAGTCAACTGAATACAAAATTTATTATTCCGGGACGGGATAATTTCAAAGAAAAATCATTTATAGATGAATTTATATGCCTGTTTGGCGTGGGTGATGGGGGAGGGGGCCCAAAAGAAGAAAATATTGAGTATGGCATGCGTTTGGAGAGTCTTGAGGGCGCGCCGAAGGTGAGATTTGGAAGGGCGGACACGTTTTTTGAAAATCTGGCTCAGTACAAAGACCAGGTTGCAACCTGGGTGGGTGAGCTGTATCTGGAACTCCATCGTGGCACATTAACCTCGCAGGCTTTTGTTAAAAGAGCAAACAGAAAATTAGAATTAGAATTGCGGGAACTTGAGATCCTCTGGTCTTGTCTGCCCCTAGATAGTTATCCTGTGGAGAAATTGGAAAAAATTTGGAAAAAAGTATTAATTAATCAATTTCATGATATCATTCCAGGTTCCAGTATCAATGCTGTCTATAAAGTTACGCATGAGGAATATCACGAAGCATTTGATAATTCCCAAAAACTTAAGGATGCGGCGGCACGTTTACTCTTCGTAAAAGATAAAAATTCACTGGTTCTATTTAATAGCCTCTCCCACAGTTATAAAGGGGCCATTAAATTACCCAAGGACTGGACGGGAGCAACAGAATCAATCAGCAATAAAGAAGTATTGGTACAGAAAGAAGGGGATCATTCTCTGGCCTTTGTCACCGTGCCACCAATAAGTTTTATAACCCTCTTAAAATCTGAGACTCTACCAGAGAAAAATAGTGAAAACCAAGATCTGATTTTGGAGAATGATCTCATTCGCTATGATTTCAATGAGGAAGGTGTCCTCGTTGATATTTTTGATAAACAGCAAAATCGGCATGTATTAGAAACGGATAAAAAGGGAAATATACTTTCCCTTTACAATGACCGACCTAATCAGTGGGACGCCTGGGATGTTGATCTGTTTTATGAAAGGGAATTGCTGGAGCAGGCCAGATGTATAAAAATTGAAAAACATTCATTTGGGGACGTAAGACAAGGTCTGAGGCTCAAATTTGAGATAGGTAATTCAAAGATCTCACAGGAGATTTATCTTTCCTTAGGTAGTAAAAGACTTGACTTTCACACAAAAATACAATGGTTTGAACAACATCGCATGTTGCGTGTATCTTTTCCGGTTGATGTTCAGGCATCTGAGGCGAGCTTTGACATACAGTATGGCCATATAAAAAGGAATACACATCGAAATACAAGCTGGGATATTGCCAAATTTGAGGTTGCAGCGCATCGCTATGCTGATCTGTCTGATAAAGAATATGGTGTTGCTCTGCTAAATGATTGTAAATATGGATATAAAGTTCATAATAATGTACTGGATCTCAACCTGTTACGTTCCACCCGGAATCCTGATCCCGATGCGGATCTGGGCGACCATGAATTTATTTACAGCCTTTTACCCCATGTTGGTGACCTTATTAATTCAGATGTGATTTCCGAAGCGGCGCAGCTCAATCAACCGGTCTTAATGTTTAAGGGATTCAGGGCCTCCGGAAATGCTGTTCCGTTAAAACTGGAAGGAGATGGGATTTCATTAGAGGTTTTAAAAAAGGCGGAGAAAGAAGATTGTTTGGTACTCAGGGTTGTGGAAACCATGGGTAAATCTTCCAAAGGAAAAATCTCGTTTAACTCGAATGATGATTATCTTGTAATGACAAATTTAATTGAATGGGTTGATGGCGACATCATAAGTGGAGAGGGTATGATTGAGATACATTTGAAGCCATTTGAGATCAGGACCTATAAAATAAAGAAAAGATAGGTAAATATCTTTCCGACCTTATTCCTGGTGACATGTATCAAAATTGAAAAAATAACTTGAATTGTAAATTGTAATGTAATATAATAGAATGATTTTTCGGAAAAGAAATAAATTAAAATCAATGGTCTTTTCATTGTCTATCATGTTGATTAAATATAAGTTAGGGCATCAAGAGTTTCTTTAGGAATTTTAATATATTTTTGAATTCTCTCTTTGATGAGATAATGGAAATCGATAGAATGGATATTAGAATAAAACCCAAAAGGTGAAAATGAAAACCGGTGACATCAGATTAGTAAAAAAAATTAACGATCGGGTCGTGTTAAATTTAATTCGTGAGCATGGAAAGATCTCAGGATCAATGCTCTCTCAAATTACAGGTATGCGACCCTCTACAATATCTAGGTATTCTAAAAGATTTACAGCAAAAGGCCTTGATAAAAAACTTAGGGAAGGGTGAGTCGACAAACCGCGGAGGCAAGCGTCCGTTTATCTGGACCATTAAGAGTAACGCTGAGTATGTGATTGGAATTGATCTGGAAATTGGAGAGATAACAGCTGTGGTTTTGGATCTGGGTGGTAGCCTTGTTACAAAAAAAATTTACCAGGTTCCAGTGGCATCAAATCTTGACGAGCTGGTTGAGCAAATTAAAAACTCTGCCAATGATATCATAGACTATGCAAAAATTGATAAGATTATGGGCCTGGGTCTTGCTGTTGCAGGTGTCGTAAACCGGGACGATGGAATAATTGTTAAAACAGATGTTTTAGGTGATTTGAATATTCCCTTGCTGGAGAGGCTTGAGGAGGTATTTTCATTTCCGGTAATTATTGAGAATAATGCAAACGCAACAGCTATAGGTGAAAAATGGTCAGGTGATGCAGGCGGTGTAAAGAATTTTATGACTGTTCTGATTGAGGTTAATAAAAATGTTGGTGGGCTGGGCATCGGGTTGGTTTTTAATGAAGAATTATATCATGGTGCCAATTACTGTTCAGGAGAATTAAATATTCACTTACCAACTTTGCATGATAGTCTTGGCGCATTAAGTAACCGAATGAATGAAGGGAAAATATTAAAAAAATATGCCCAATCTATAAATGATATTGATATTTATTTAATGCTTGATGCAGCTAATCAGGGCGACGAGATTGCCCTGCTTTATTTTTCAATACTCGGACATTTGATCGGTAATTCAATTGTCCATTCTGTTGCATTAATTAATCCTGAAATGGTGATTTTGGCGGGTGACATTGCCGAGGTAAATACTAAAATATCGGAGCCCGTAATGAGGGTCATCGAAATGGAAACCCTGAATATTACCTCCGAATCTTTAAGAGTTGTATCAAGTACACAAGGGCGCTATGCAACGGCTATCGGTGCTGCCTCTCTGGTTCTGAATGAATTTTTTAAGGTACCGGTTATTAAAGAAAACGAAGCTATCGGGTTTTAGTGACGGTCGACGCAATTTAGTCATAGAAATTTTTATTCAAGCGCTCCACAGATCGGATAATAGCGGCCTCTTCTGTGACAATCCAATCACATCAATTTTATCTTAAAGAATATTCTGCCAATTTATTTTGGAAAAAACTACCAAAAAGAGTGTGGTATCAGGCCTAGCTATATTCTCCTTTTTTAGAATATATTTATTGAAAAAAAACTAATTAAACATTATATTTATTAGACAAATTAATTACTTTATTTTGGCTTGGTTTATTCTCATCTATCTGAGTGGTGAACAAGAAAAAAACATAATTGCTTAATGTATTCATATTGAAATCTGGCAAAGCTAATTAGGGAGAATTACGTAGATGACATATGGCCATTTTTCTGCTGATAACAGAGAATATATTATTGACGATGTGGAAACACCTAGTCCCTGGATAAATTATCTCTATAATGATAAATATTTTGCGAGTATCTCAAACAATGGTGGTGGAATTAGTTATTTTATTAATCCATTACATGGTCGTATCACACGGTATAGAATAAATGATGTGCCCTATGACAGGCCGGGCAAATATATCTACATTAAAGACAGAGATACCGGCGAGGTCTGGAGCGTTACCTGGCAACCGGTTGGTAAAAATAAAGAAGCCTATCAAATCGCACATGGATTCGGTTATACAAAATCTAATGCACTAGTAAGTGATATTGAATCCTCAGCATTGTTTTTTGTCCCTCCTAATGACAACCTGGAAATCTGGAAAACAGTTCTTGAAAATAAGTCGGACAGAAAACGAAGATTATCGGTTTATGGATACGTGGAATTTGCTCTTGGACATGCCATGGTGGACATCATTAATCAATGTGATGACCAGCATTTTAATAGGGTCCATTTTGAGGAGCAGGCCAATGGACTTTTTGCAACAAAAACATACTGGGTGACCGATACAGCTGGAACTCAGCACCAGGAAAACAAGGCCTGGGATCAATATGCATTTTTTACTACAAATTTGCCCGTGGTCGGATATGAAACACTTCGCGAACGGTTTATCGGTTTATATAGAAATGAGAATAACCCTCTTTCCATTGAGACAGGACCCCTGTCAAATAGAGATACTGATTTCGGAAATGCCATTGGTGCTCTGCAGGTCGATCTGGAATTGTCTCCACATCAATCTCAGAACATTATATTTACCCTTGGTGTGCTAGAAAAGAAACGATTTGAAACAGACAAACTTATTTTACCTCTTAAATATCATAAGCTGGAAAACGTCGATTCAGCTTTTTGTGATCTGGGGCGGAAATGGAATGAATTCCTAAGATATTCACAGATAGAAACACCCGATGAAGATGCCAATACCTTCATTAATTACTGGACACCCTATCAGGCGAAAGTGGCCTTTGATATAGGCAGAGTAGCAAGTTTTTATTATTGGGGCCTGGGCCGAGGCTTTGGTTTTAGGGATACCGCCCAGGATACCATCGCAGTAACCCAATCAAATCCCCAAAAAGCACATGAAAGAATTTCTATTCTGGCCAGACAGATGTTTTCTGATGGACGGGTTTATCATCACTTTTTTAATGATGGTCAGGGTGAAATTACGGGTCATACGGATGATCCTCTCTGGTTTATTCTTGCCATCACAGATTATCTGAAAGAAACGGGTGATATGGATATTCTGGAGCAGCGTGAACCCTTTGCCGATGGAAAATCCGCTAAAATAATAGATAGATTTGATGCTATTCTGAATTTTATTCGAACCCATCTCGGTAGCCATGGACTCCCTTTGTTTGGAAGAGGAGACTGGAATGACACGTTAGATTATATCGGCGGAGAAGATGGCGGCGAGAGTGTGTGGGGTGGGATGTTTTATGTCGCCATGCTAAATAAATTAATCGAGCTCGCCAGGTTTATTCGCTGCGACGACCTGGAAGAAAAGACTAAGGTTCTTCGTGATCAACTCGTTTCTGCGATCAATGAATGGTGCTGGGATGGCGATTGGTATATTCGGGCGTTTGGAGCAAAATCAAAAAAAATAGGATCCAGAGAGAATAAATACGGAAAAATATTTTTAAATGCTCAATCCTGGGCTGTAATTGCTCAAATTTCCGAGCGTGAAAAATTAATTACGGCATTAGATAGTGTTTATGAATATCTTGATACGGAATATGGGCCAAAGATTTGCGCACCGGCTTACAAGGAAATTGATCCCAGCATTGGCTTAATCACCAGGTGTGTTGCAGGGAAGAAAGAAAACGGGGCTATCTTTGGTCATCCTGTTCCCTGGTTGATCCAAGCAGAATGTATGATGGGTCGTGGCAACAGGGCTTTCCATTATTATAAAAACATGCTTCCCAATACGGTCGATCCCGATATATTCGTTGCTGAACCCTATGTTTATTCCCAGTATATTACCAGTGATGAACATGAAAGTGACGCTGGAAGAGCAAGCCATTCGTGGCAAACGGGAACGGCCGCATGGATGTTCCGGGTAGTTATGGATCATATGATTGGTGTGCAAGCCACTTATCAGGGACTAAAAATTATACCTGTAATTCCTTCAGAATGGAATGAACTAAAAGTTGAGCGCGTCTTTCGTGGAACACGATATATCATCCATATCGAAAATCCTGAAAATGTGGAATCCGGGGTTAACCACATCACGGTTGATGGTTCAGAACTACAAGGAAATGTGATACCGATATCTTCGGAGAAAGAATGTCACATTAAGGTCACTATGGGTGAAAAAGTTGCCATTTTACAAAATGAAGAATTGTAGTTTTACATAACTAATCTTTTTGAATCTCCCAAAAAATCGATAGTGCAATTTGAATTGTCCAATTTAAATGTACTTCAGATATAATATTTACACCTATTTTTCAAATTCTGTTATTGTTTTTGTCAAAATATTGAATTATCAGAAAGACGTTAAATATTTTTATCAGAATGCTAAAAAAAAATAAACGATTTATATTTAGAAAAAATCTATATATAAACGTCTTAATATTAATTGTTTGCATTCTCATCCCGGTCCTATTTTTGAGATTAACAAGTGAGACGCCGAAACACCGGTTTATTCACATTGAAAATTTCAGATATGGAAAAAATCCTTCAGCCATATATTGCAATCGTGGCGACACACTGCATTTAACTTTTTCTTCAAAAGATACCGGGCATTCCTTTTTCCTGGAAGAGTTTGATTTAGATGTAAAAGTAGAACCGGTCAACAACACGGTTTTGGTTTTTAAGGCCAGTGATCCTTCCTATCCACCGGAAATCAAAGATGAAGTGGTTCTTGTTGCAAAGCATCCCGGAATTTTAGGCTCCATTATATCTAAGAGTAATTACCGCTGCCATGTCTGGTGCGGTCCCATGCATGCTTTTGAACATGGCAAAATAGTTATCTATCCCAATTATTTACTGGTTACTGGATTAGGAATACTTTTCGGAATTTATGTAATTTTTATAAGAAGGATAATATACCGACAGATTTCAGGAAACAATAGACAGGAAAAGTTTGCAGGTCATGCGGCTCCTGATTTACTGGTCAAATTTCCCTGGTTAAAAAAGATAATCAAGAGGAACGGGTTTCAATCGTTTTTCATGATCTTTGCATTCACCATATTATATGTAGTTTTATTAACCACCTTATTTGGTACACAGATGTCCGGACGAAATTTAGGTGTGCTGCTGGTATGGACGGTCTGGCTGTTTTTGGTTGTTACCATATTTACGCCGTTTGGCGGTCGTCTTTGGTGTTTAGCCTGTCCTCTTCCGATGGTTGGTGATTTTTTGCAGCGCAGAGCCATTACCCGCGTAAGAGAAGGAAATACAAACGGGTTCAGAAATCGGTTTTTTGGGCTCAACCGCAAGTGGCCTGACTGGTTAAGTAATGGTTGGACCAGATTATTTCTCTTTCTGGTAACAGGTACTTTGTCAACCACTTTGGTTGCCAAACCACGCGCTACCGGGATTGCTGTCCTGTTTTTATTTATCGGTGCAACTTTAATGGCAGGCATTTGGGAATTACGGGCCTTTTGCAGGTATGTTTGTCCGATTAACACCTTTATTAGTTTATATGCAAAAATGGGAAAGTTATCCATCCGCAAAGCGGATTATGAAGTTTGTGCTAGTTGCAAACCCCTGTTTTGTGAAAAAGGAAGTGTACAACGGATGGGCGTGTCCATATGGTCTTAATGTAAGCAAAATTGAAGATAATTTTGATTGTGGATTATGCACAGAATGTGTACGCAGTTGTCTTTATGATAATGTAGCCTTGCGCTGGGATGGTTTTTCGAAAGATGTGGGGATCAGGGACACGAGTCAGGCCTGGACTGCCTTGGCGATGTTCGTACTTGGGTCTTCCTATACAATCCTATACCTTGGGCACTGGGCGGAAATACGTGATTATGTAAATATATTAGACAAAGGCAACTGGGATTTATTTGGTGTTTATACGATAATTTTGTGGTTGTCTGCTCTTGTGGTCTTTCCCGGACTTTTTGGGCTGGTCAGCAAAATTGCGAAAGTACTGTCACAAGCCAAACAAAAATCGTTTGATCTGATGGTTGCCCAGACAGCTTCTCTTTTGCCATTGGGATTGGCTATATGGATTGCTTTTGTTACACAAATGCTTTTTACAAACGTGTCATTTGTAGGCCAATCACTGTCGGATCCATTTGGCTGGGGTTGGAATTTACTGGGTTTAGCCAGCACACCCTGGAATCAATTTATACCGCAATATATTCCACTGTTACAGGTAATAACAATAATTGTTGGATTTTCATACAGCTTGCGAAATTTATGGCGCATCTGGATCGACAAAATTGAGGATGTAAAAGCTCCTTTTAAGGGTTTCCTGACTGTCTCTATTTTTCTTCTGATTATTACTTGTGTTTTTATCCTCTTTTATGCAAACTAAGATTTATTAAAAAAAGCGAAGGAAAATATATTGAGAGATCGCAATAATAAAAGTTCTGTATTTAAAATAGTTATCGGCATTATCCTTATGCTAATGATTTTGATAGGCATCCCGCTTGGTTTTTTGGAATATCAGTCCATTAAAACGGGCAAATCTTGGAAACAAATAATTGAGAAATTCTTAATTGCATCAGATGAAGGAGATAATTTTATAGAGGCGGCGCGCGGTAAAAAAATCGAGTTTTTAATTCCGCAACATATTGGAAATATGTCTAAAGAAAAGCCTCAGATCTCTCATATTCAAGCAGTTGATTTGGATCAGGATAGTTTATTGGATATGGTTATTTGTGATGTACTGGAAAATAAGATATCCTGGATTCATCAATATCCTAAAGGTGTATATACGGAGAAGACCTGTTCGGATAATATTATGGCACCCAGTCACATTCAGGTTATAGATTTTGACAAAGATGGAGATTTAGACCTTATCGTTTCGCTCTTGGGTATGTTATATCCAAACAATGACAAAATTGGTTCCATAGTTATCTTAGAAAATGATGGACAACTTAAATTTCAGCGCCATTTAGTTGTTGAGAAAATTGCCCGTGTATCGGATGTACGCGCCGGTGATCTGGACGGTGATGGAGATCTGGACCTGGCTGCCGTTCAATTTGGTTATGATGACGGGGAAACTCGCTGGCTAGAAAACAAGGGGAATTGGCAATTTACTAGCCATATTTTGCAGACTCTGTCCGGAGGGGTGAACTGTGAACTGGTGGATATTGATAACGACTCTGACTTAGATATTATTACCCTAATTAGTCAGGAATGGGAAGAAACCTATCTGTATTTAAATGACGGAAAGGGTGATTTTAACGCTAAGCTGATCTATGGTGTTAGTAACGATGATTTCGGTTCCAGTGGTATCTTCATGAGTGATTTTGATCAGGATGGTGATCTTGATATTCTATACACGAATGGTGATGCTTTCGATTATATCCCACCCCGGCCCAGGCCATGGCACGGTGTAAACTGGTTGGAAAATAGCGGAAATTATAAATTCGTTTTTCATCGGATTTCAAATTTTGGCGGTGCCTATAACGCCCGTCCTTTGGATATTGATCATGACGGTGATCTTGATCTTTTTGTTGTTAGTGCATTTAACTCGTGGGATAATCCTGCCTCTCAAAGTTTCATCTGGCTGGAAAATGATGGACAAATGAATTTTACTCGCCATGATATTACAAATAATCCAACTCATATCCTGGCTCTCGAATTAGGTGATTTTAATCAGGATGGGCAGGTTGACATGGTTACTGGCGGTATGCACATTTATCCTCCATTTGATCGTATTGCCAGGATTATGCTTTGGACAAATAATTGGAAAAATGTTTCAAGGTAGAAACAAATTCATAGGCAATACTCAAAAAGCTTCTGTTGAATAATGAAAAAAACAAATCCCAAAAAACAGAGTAAAAAGAAAAAAAATAATAAGGTTATTTTCGTAGTATCAGGATTATCGCTAACTACAATAATATTGATTTGGATTGTTTATTCATTGTTTTCCAATTGGAAGAACACGCTCTATATTCCTCAAATACCCGATCTTGCAGGGCAATCCAAAGTATTTGAGAATTATATCAAAAAAATGCATTCAGCCGCGTTGGAAAACCCTGAATCCGCTTCATCGATTGGTCGGTTGGGCATGACTTTCCATGCTAACTTTTTTTATGAAGAAGCTGTACGTTGCTATAGCCGGGCCTTGAATCTAAATCGCAGAGAATGGCGTTGGTTATATAACCTGGCCCTCCTTAATGAAGAATTGGGTGACGTTCAAAGTACTATTACCAACTTGAAAGAAGTACTTGAAATAAATCCGGATGTTACTCAGGCCTGGTTTCGCCTTGGCAATGCTTACCTTAAACAAAACGCGTATAAAGAAGCATTACATGCTTTTAACCAGGTACTTGCGAAGCAGCCTTTCATTTTACACTCAACCTCCAATATCAAACTTTCTAACAAAGGCGCTTTTCCCTTAAAAGCGTACGCTTCTCTCAAATTAGGTCGCACTGAGTTGCAGCAGGGAAACCATGATAAAGCGCGCCATACATTAACCGCCTTGATTAAATCTTATCCTACTTTTGGCTCAGCATATCGTTTACTGAGCCAGGTATATTTTGAGTTAGGTGACCATGATAATGCAAACTTTTATGTCTTTCGCTCTGGTGATTTTGATAGTTATCTTCCTCCAGCGGACATCATATTCGATGACCTTATCTTTTACTCACGTAAAATTGATTTTATACTTAAACAAATTGACCTTGCTATTAGGAGCCAAAACGACGATTGGGCTGCTACCTTAAACAGTCGAATTATTGAATATAAACCTGAAGACAAAGAGGTTCTGACTAAATTACTAAAACTCTCTGTCGACTTGCACCAGAGAGAGGGAGTGGAAGCCTATGGCGAAGTTTTCAGTAAAATGTTCAGATTTGATGAAAGCAAACTATTAGAAATGACAAGATTTCTCATTTCCCGAGAGCAGTACAAGTTAGCCCTTCATGTAATACAACAGATCAAAACTATAAATCCGGAATCCATTGGGGCACATTTAGAATATGTGACGATCCTCCGAAATTTGAAAGATTTTCAAAAAGCCGTGGATTATTGCAAAAATTTAATTGTCACTAAACCAGATAATCCGCACATTAAAATTGAACTGGCACGAATTCTCATTTACCTGAGAAAATATAACGAAGCAGCGGAACAACTATCCCTTGCTGAGAAGATTGATCCTAATAACGAAGCAGGTTTATTGCTTCGAGGCAGGCTTTGGCGGGCACAAAAGAATGCAACAAAATCTATCGAATTTTATCGTAAATATCTGCAAGCCCATCCTACAGATGTTTCTATAAATCTGGAACTAGGAAATTATTATATTAATTTGCGCGATTGGAAAAGGGCATTAAAACATTTTAATACGACATTAAACATTACACCCAATCATATAGATTATATCGAACGTTATGCCTGGGTTTTGGCGGCCTGTCCAAATCCACGTTTCCGCAATGGGCAAAAGCTTATGGAATTTGCGGAAAGACTATTAATAATGCGCAAATTTACAGAAGACCAGGAATTAAGGTCTGCGATGACTGTGGCAGTTACATTTGCTGAATTAAAGGACTTTGATAACGCTTTAAAAATAGTTAATGACAATTTGATTAAATTGCGAATGAACAATGCTGAAGATTATTATAAGAAGTTCGAAGCATTGCAGAGATTGTTTCAGGCCAATAAACCCTACCGTTTATAATATAAAAGCAAATATACACGTATTTTCATATTTACAGTCTACGACGCAAATGAAGGGGTAATAAACTTATCTCTCGCAAATCAATCCATTGCATTAGACCGTATTTTTCTGAAAAAGATTGAATACGAATTGTAAGTTGCAACAATTCTTGAAGAACTCGTAAATGTTTTTATAAACGAGAGTGATGAATTTTTGAAAATTTATTTAGTCACTCATCTTTACTTAAAGATTGAACTTATCAATATAAATATTAAATAAAACCATACAATAAAATTATTAAGCCGATTGGATCACATATTGATCCAGTCTGATAGATGCATGAGCACATCAAAGCCGTCGGCCTGCTACTTATAATTCGTCGTTATCCTGAGTTATATACTATAAGAAAAGGTGCATTAATATGAAGAAAACGAAAGATCATGTATGTAATTTGACATCCTCCTTTTTATTGATGTTGTTTTCTATATTTATTTTTGGATGTCAGTCCGGAGATTCATTCAAAAGTGAATTTTCTTCTAAAATCGATCGTGTTTGGCTTGGACCTGAATTTTGGGCAAATCCTTTACAAGACTGGCAGTTAGATGGCGGGCGCATTGAATGTGCTGCCAGTGGTGGCGATCGGAACGTTTTTCTGTTGACACATGAACTCATCGCGGATCCCGGTTCTTTTGAAATGAGTGTTCTTGCGGGAAATATTGAGAAAACTGAGGATCTTGATCAGGGCTGGATCGGATTTAAAATAGGTGTCCGGGGGATATTTGATGACTATCGTGATAATGCCGTGCGGGGGAATGGCTTTCCTCTGGGTATTACTACTGCTGGAAAATTATTCATTGGTAATGATGTCGATTCCAGTGAAGGATTGGATATTTCTCTCAATGATATCAGACTAAATCTCAACTGTCTTCCGGGGGATGGCGGATATCAACTGACACTTTCTGTTCTTGATCAGACTGGATCTGAGATGGCTAGCCTGGTCCGCAAAGGAATTGAAAAAGATTGGCTAAATGGTGGGATTGCCCTGGTTTGTAGCCATGGCGAACGCCCTAAATGGGATGAGAAAGACTCTAAGGGCACGTATTCACCATGGGGGGGTAGGCCCGGGACAGCCAGAGGGGGGAATGTTCGATTCTGGTTCCGGGACTGGGAGATATCGGGAAGTAAAGTAAAAGAATTCAGAGAAAGAGAACTTGGCCCTATTCTATTCTCACAATATACCCTGAATAAAGGTGTTCTAAGGATAACGGCCCAATTAATGCCGGTTGGTGAATCTGATGGAAAAAAGGTAAAGTTTGAGATTTATAAATCAGGAGAATGGGTAACCCTCGCAGAATCGGAAATAGATGGTTTGGCAAGGACCGCGACATTTGAAATAAAAGAATGGAATACAAAAGAAGATATACCTTATCGATTGAATTATAATTTCACCCATGGTACTATAGAAAGTAAGAGCCATTATTGGGAAGGTACCATCCGCAAGGAGCCCTGGGATAAAAATGAATTTGTTGTAGCCGGATTTACAGGGAACAATGACCTTGGTTTTCCAAATAATGAACTAGTTCAAGCCGTAAAATATCATGACCCGGATTTTTTATTTTTTTCTGGTGACCAGATCTATGAAGGAGTAGCTGGTTATAGCACCGAGCGATCACCCCTGGATAAGGCTGCATTAGACTATCTCCGCAAATGGTATCTTTATGGCTGGGCGTATGGCGATTTAATGCGGGATCGTCCGACCGTGGCCATCCCCGATGATCACGATGTCTATCATGGAAATATCTGGGGAGCAGGTGGGATTGCTGCCCCGGCATTATTTGGTCAAGATGCTCAAGATGCTGGTGGATACAAAATGCCTCCTGAATGGGTGAACATGGTGCAGCGGACACAGACCAGTCATTTGCCGCAGCCTGATGATCCTACTCCGGCTGCACAAAACATCGGCGTTTATTTCTGCAGCATTAATTACGCGGGAATGAGTTTTGCCGTACTAAGAAGACCGAAAGTTTAAATCGGCGCCAAAACCGACATTACCAAAAGCAAAAGTCATTAATGGTTGGGCACGAAATAAAAATTTTGATGCTGAGAAAGAGGGTGATGTAAAAGGAGCGGTTTTACTCGGCGACCGTCAACTTCAGTTTTTAAAAGAATGGGCCTCAGACTGGTCCGCGAATACATGGATGAAAACCGTATTATCGCAAACGATCTTTGCCAATGTCGCCACGCTGCCAAAAGAAGACGCTACCTCAGATGTCATAGTACCGAGGTTGAGAATATTGGAGCCAGGGGATTATCCGCCGGATGATATTCCGGTATCTGATATGGATTCTAATGGCTGGCCGCAGACAGGTCGCAATAAAGCATTAAGAGAGATGCGCAGGGGTTTTGCCTTTCATATTGCCGGAGACCAGCATTTGGGAAGCACGGTCCAATATGGTATTGATGACTTTGGGGATGCGGGATATGCCTTTTGTGTGCCCGCCATATCTAATGTTTGGCCCCGACGATGGTTTCCGGTTCAATCCGGTAAGAATCAACTCCCAGGAGCGCCGAAGTATACGGGTGATTTTAAAGATGGTTTTGGAAATAAAATTACGGTGCATGCTGTCTCCAACCCTTATTATACGGGTAAAAAACCATCGCGATTATACGACCGTGCGACGGGCTATGGCATCGTACGATTCAATAAATCATCCCGGGATATTCTTGTTGAATGCTGGCCCCGTTGGGTAGATCCTTCCTCAAAGAATGCCAAGCAGTATCCGGGTTGGCCTGTTAGGTTTAATCAAGAGGATAACTATAAACGTAAGGCTCATAGCTGGCTTCCAGAGGTAAAACTTCAGGGAATGCAGCAGACGGTGATCCAGGTGATTGAAGAGAAAACTGACGAAATTGTCTACTCTTTGCGAATTTCGGGTGATTCTTTTCAACCCCGAGTATTTAAAAGTGGAAGTTATACAATAAAGATTGGTGATCCGGACAAGAATAAGTGGGAGGTCATAAAAGGAATCAAATCGGGACCAAAAGATAATAGCAAGGTAATAGAAGTACAGTTCTGATGCGTAGGTAAGTATTTGTTATTACTTAAGAGTGTAAAAGTCTGAGAAGATGGATTAAGATTGAAATCACAGAGGCACTGAGAGAATTAGATTTGAATCCCATCACTGAATCATTTACCTCTGTCCCACCTACTTGGTGGGTCATGCTAAAAAATGTTTATGATTTAATTCATATATAAACTTAGTCTTGATTTACTGAAAAGATATAATTAATTGTAATCTAGATTTTTAATCATTAAGGAACGTAAAGTAAGGCATAAAGTACAAAAAATAAAGGTTCTTCATAAAAACTTTGTGATCTTAGTGCAGTCTTAGATGACCTTTGTGGTAAATCTTTTATCTTTTAAAAATCTGAATGGTCAGAGGCCAGTAGCTCGCCCGGAGGGGGAGCATAGAATCTCTGAACTTACCATAAACCGATAACTTGTAAAGGTTGATATGACAAAAAAATCTAAAGGACCAATGCTGGTAGGTAATGTTTTACTAATCATAATCTCTATTTTATTTTCATTTCAATGTGGTAAAGATAAAGATAAACTACCCAATATCGTCATCATCTTTACCGATGATCAGGGTTATGCAGATGTTGGGGTATATGGAGCGAAAGACTTTGCCACACCGAATCTGGATAATATGGCTTCTGAAGGCATGCGCTTCACAAACTTTTATGTTTCGCAGGCGGTTTGCAGTGCTTCCCGTGCTTCACTCATGACCGGTTGTTATGCCGAGCGTGTAAGTATTCAGGGGGCTTTAAATTCATGGTCACAGTTTGGATTGAACCCTGAAGAAGAGACAATAGCTGATATGCTAAAGAAAAGGGGATATGCGACCGGTATATTTGGGAAATGGCATCTGGGTCACTATAAGGAGTTTCTACCTCTACAGCAGGGGTTCGATGAATATTTTGGTTTGCCCTATTCCAATGATATGTGGCCGGTTGACTACGATGGCACACCGATCACAGCGGAGAATAAAGGATCAAAACCTTGGAAGTCACGCTATCCCGTATTGCCTTTAATTGAAGGAAATGAAAAAATTGCAGAAATTCAAACGCTCGATGATCAGGCGACTTTAACCACCCGCTATACGGAACGTGCCATCAAATTTATTGAAAAAAATAAGGATTCGCCTTTCTTTCTGTATCTGCCACATTCCATGCCCCACGTGCCTTTGGGCGTATCAAACAAATTTAAGGGTAAGAGTAAGCAGGGTATGTATGGTGATGTGATAATGGAAATAGACTGGTCCGTGGGAGAAATTCTTAAAACCTTAGAAAAATATAATCTGGAAGAAAATACCCTGGTTATCTTTGCTAGTGATAATGGGCCCTGGATGAATTATGGTAATCATGCCGGGTCCGCCCTACCTCTTAGGGAAGGGAAGGGAACCATGTGGGAAGGTGGTGCACGGGTACCCTGTATTATGCGCTGGCCAGGTAAAATTCCAGCCGGTAGAGATTGTGATCAGATGGCAGCGACCATTGATATCCTTCCAACCCTTGCCGCTATCACAAAAGCTCCGTTGCCTGAAAGAGAGATCGATGGACTTAATATATATCCACTCATGCAGGGTAAAAAGGATCAGAATATCCGGGATCATTACTTATTTTATTATGGTGGCGAATTAGTTGCTGTGCGTCAGGGAAAGTGGAAATTGGTATTCCCACATAAATACCGTTCTTACAAGAATGTCGAGCCAGGGATGAATGGTTACCCCGGGCCATACAATTATGGAACGAGCGGTTTGGAACTGTATGATCTGGAGAAGGATATCAGCGAAACGACTAATCTTGCCATAGATCATGGTGATATTGTTAAAAGATTAAGTATTTTAGCCGACAATTTCCGAGAAGAAATCGGTGATATGCTTACCGGAGTAAGGGGAAAAAAGGTCCGGGAACCAGGAAGAATTGGTAATCAGAAAAAGCAAAAAGTATCACATCTCGGTAAAGGTCAAAAAGCATTATTAAATTCCACCTATCATGTTAAGTATAATGGTGGTGGGGATGGGGCGCTTCTCGATGGTATTAAGGGGACTACAGATTATACGGATGGCACCTGGCAGGGATATGAAGGAAGCGATTTTGAAGTAGTAATCGATCTTGGGGATTACACAAAGATTAACCAGATTGAAGTCGGGTTTCTTGACAATCAGATGGCCTGGATTTTTTGGCCAACGGGTATTGAAATAGCCACTTCAAAAGACGGTAATTATTTTGACGTAATTGATAGGATTGATACAAAGGTTGAACTTCGGCCCCAGGCAAGCGTGAGAGACTTTTTAACGAGAATAAATCCAACGAGATCGATTCGCTATATACGGGTTAAGGCTGATAATATTGGAATCTGTCCGGACTGGCATCACGGCAGCGGTGGAAAAGCATGGATATTTATAGATGAGATTGTTATTAAATAAATCAATGTCAAATGTCCAAATTCAATGTCAAATGATGCACAAATACGCAATGAAATTACACGAATTGATTTTTTTATTAGGAAAAAATGATTTTCATTGTATTTGGGTATTGAATATTATCCAAAAGTGTTATTGTGGACATAATATATTTAAAATTTTTATTGACATATTATATTTTACTCTATATATTTGGTTAGTTTTTTTTATATAAAAATAAACGTATTTTCAACCTTTTAGGTACATAAAAGAGATAGTCTAAGTGAAAATAATTACTGGCAATTATCGCTTATTAATTCACTTAAATGGCAATGTTATCTTTAATCTCATCCACATAATGTACCAATCTCCGGAACCGTTTAAACTAAAAATACAGAAATGAAATCTTCAGGGTATTTCGAATCCATTAAAAAAATGTTTTAGATTCGTTAAATCGACAATATTTGACTAAAAAAGTGTTTTCTTTCTCAAATGTGCAAAATGTCACCAATTTTAGATTTTAGTATTTGTAAATTATATACAATATTTGATCGGCTGTGGGGCTCGGCCTGATTCCCTGTTTCATGAATCTGAAGTTTTAATGCAATAAATCCATTTAAAAGTTAATAAAACAAGAAAGGATGCGTGATGCCTGGGCAGTAAGTGCAGGAATTGTCCTGTGATTCCTTAATTATTTTAAGAGACATTTCGAATATTCATCTTAAACAAAATATGGGAGGAGGTGAATCTCAAAAAAAATCTTAATTTATTTTTTACTGACTAAAATTGTAAGTTGATCAAATTAGGAGTGACAAATGAAGAAATTTACTTTTATTACCATGGTTGCCATGCTGATCCTTTTTTCAGGCAGCCTTTTAGCCGGTGACGCGGTTGTGGTCGATTCAGTCGGCACAGATTTTCAATACTATTGGTATGTAGGAACACTCGGTCAGCAGATTTGCGTCGATGATCAGGGTAAAGTCCATATTGTTTATAATAAAACCTGGGTTACCGAAGCTGATACCGGTCATCAAGTAATATATGCAAATGTTACTGATGGTATCAAAATTGACGTTCCTTCTCAACAACCAGAAAAGCCGGTCCAACCCGCAGTTGCTTTTATTGATGGTGGACATGGTGCACCCGTGTACATGATGTATGGTGTGGGTAGCCGCTTTTACAACTATGGTCCGGAACATCACTTTCAAGCCATGGCCAAAGTGAATGAAGCCGGTACAGGTATTGATCCGCTTGGTGTTCAGGAAGACGGTGCTTATTATGGTGGTGCAAACTACTGTAATCCTTTTGCTATGGAAGTTGATAATACAAATGGTATCGCTCATTGTATACTAACAACGCCAAACGGTAACCATCTTGCCTACTGGAATTTCGATGGTACAAACTTTGGTGAGATCTATAATTTCTATGGTAAGGATGAGGGTGCTAACGTACCTGGAATGAGTCCAAATGATTGGTATGCAGGATACATGAACACGCAAACCTCGGGTGCTGATCTGGCTATTTCTCCGGATGGATCGGAAGTAGCCGTTGCCGGACTTCATGCCAGACGTCAGGTAGAAGTAACCCGCGGTTTATTTGGTGGTGAGCTTTGGCCAGATGACTGGGGAACAGGTTTTACAGATGGTACTGTCATTTTACTCTATGATACACTCGGCATGAGAGAAGGTACCAATATTCCGAACGACGATCCGAAACCGTACTGTGACCTTCAGCTTTCTTATGATAGTATGGGTAAACTGCATATGGTTTTTGATGCCGCTTGGATTGATGTTTACGTAGATACTGTTAGTTATTTTCCAGGCGTGGATGCCGCAGCTGATAACTGGTGGCGGGACCATTCTTCAGCCTGCGTGGGTGACACGAATGCTTGTTTTTATGATGGCAGCACACATCCCAAACCGCAGTTGCTCTATTGGAATAATACATCCAATACGATAACCACATTAGCCGTGAGTGAATATCCAAAATCCGGTGAAGAGTACAAATGGTGGAGTTATGCTGAGTTTGATAGTGGCGGTGCAGGAAACTGGGGCAAAAACTATGATGATCAAATTATTGCCAACTTTGACCTGGTTGCTAACAAGAATCCACAAGCTGGCGAACCCGATATGGTAGTCGTATGGGAAGAAATGGACGCTCCGGTTACAATTCTAACTGATACTTCTATTGCATTTGGTCCTCAATATTTTTCCTTTACCACTGACCTTAAGATGAGTTATATGATGGGTGGAACATGGTCGGCTCCGATTAACCTAACCAATACTCCTGGTGTGGGTGAGCAGACAGTTTCTGTCTATCAGGATATCATTGATAACAAAATTCACACGATGTACTACCGTGATGACTGGCCAGGTCGCGACAGAAATCTATGTTATGTAGATGATTATGAAAATAATTATGTCTTCTGGACTGAAGGTGGAGCACACTTCTCAGTTCCGATCAGAGATATGGATCAGGATCAGGTAGAAGTCGTCTATCAGGATTTTGATCTGTCGGTATATACCAATATTGAGAAAACTAATCAGGTTCCAGGAGAATTTAACCTGGCACAGAATTATCCAAATCCTTTCAATCCGACAACGACCATCAATTTTACGGTACCTGCTGGTAACGTATCAATTGATATTTATAATGTTTTAGGTCAGAAAGTCAAAGTACTGGTTGATAGTAAAATGGCTGCCGGTTCTTATGACGTGGTATGGGATGGAAAAAATTCTGCTGGTAAGAGAGTCTCTTCCGGTATCTATTTCTATCAATTGAAATCAAACGCCGGATCTAAAATAATGAAGATGTTGCTCAATAAGTAATCTCTCTGACATGCTTTACCTTAAAAAGACGGGCTGAATTTTGCCCGTCTTTTTTATAATTTTTGATTATAAAGATTAAAATTAAAAGAATTAGTATATCTATGAATGTATTTTCCCTTCTAACAGTACTTTTGTTGTTATTCATCTCTTCCTTTATAACTAGCTGCAGCGAAGAAGTAAGTATCAGCAATGAGAATGTCTTGCAAATAAATGATGTTGGATTGAGAGAGGGCGTCTTTGTGCGCCGGTATCAGCTAACTAATGAATATAAAAAAGATAGAGTTTTTACGCCGGAGATATTAAAAACCTTTATCGAAGAAAAATTGGAGCCCGATTATTTATTTGTTGCCCATGCCCGCGATCTGGGGTTACAGAATGATAATTCATTCCAGCAATCGATAAAAGATTATAGGGTTGATTTAATTGCTGGTGTTCATCCTTTGTACATTGAAAACTTGAACATCTCCGAAAAGGAGCTAAAGGATTTTTATAAGCAAAAATCAGTTATTTATGATGTTGACCTTGTCCTGGCAAATTCATACAGTATGGCCGACTCAATGTATAGGTTTCTCTTATCTGGTAGCAAGGTAACTGACCCGAATAAAGAGGGAGGTCCAGTTTTTCCAAAACTTACTCAATTAAAGAATGTGTCTTATGGTGAGGGCCTCCATCCTGAACTTATGCCCAAATTATCCGAACTGAAAGAAGGGCAGGTCAGTAGGCCTGTATTCACAAGTCCCATCTGGTCGATCCTGCGCGTGAATCGTAAAAGAAAAAATACAGGATTGCCTTCTTATGATGGACTGGTAAGTGAGTTGAATAAACAGCTGCATGTATTGATGAAATTTGAAAATAAAAAACAGATTATAGAAGAATTGAAAAATAAATATCCGGTATCCGTTAATAAAGAATTTTTCCCAACAATGGTCTCATCTTTCTTGCCTAGAGAATCATCGGGGTAGGATTGATAAAAACAAAATTAAAGCATCAGATTTAAATGCTACTTTTCTAGAAATTAATCACGATAAGATCTCTCTGTCGAGTTTCATCTCAAGCTTCAATAAAGGTGTGCAATTTATGCAAATACGTGTAATTAAACAAAGAGATCTGGAAATGCTGGTAGATGAATATATTGGTGAAAATCTACTCTATCTTGATGCGCTTCAGAAGGGCGTAGAGCAGAATGTCATGATTAAAGATAAATTAGTGAACAAAGAAAATAAATTATTATTGACAATATATTTAAATAAAGAAATCGGACAAAAAGTTACGGTAAGCGATGCTGATGCGAGGCAGTATTACGAAAATAATCGCGATAAATGGAGCGGGGAATATAAGGATGTAGAGAAAAGTGTAAAGTTTGAATTGCGGAATGATCGTCTGAATGATAGAAGAAATGACTTGATCGATGAATTGAGAAAAAAGTATAAGGTGCGCTATAATGAAACTTTGTTGAAGAAAATTGCTACAGAATTAACTGAGGAGAAAAGTACAAAAGCAAAAACATAACAATGAAGTAGGTCCAGTAGAATGAAATCACGTTTAGGATTTTGTGTTGCTCAGAGAACGTGACGAGCAATATGTGATTCAAAAAATCAGTATTCGAAATTTAAATAATTGGTATATAAAACTTTGGTTTCGAGCCCCTGGAAACCGTAGCGCAACTAGTATCTATTAATGAAAAAGAATTAGAGATCATTCCAAGAAAGCGCTGAAAACACCCCGTATTTTATTAATAGATGTGATAAGATTGAGAATTAGTTTTATGATCATTAATTATAAGTAGTATAGAAGAAATATGTTTAAATCAATAAATATTTAATATTTACTCTGTGGATTCTGTGGTTGTTTTGATACTATGGGATTTCAAACTAGGAGGTGATATGGAGTATTCAAAGCCAAGAGCAGTCGTGTGGTTCTTATTAATCATCTGTATTTTCCTTTATAATCATGATTTGCTGGCACAAACCACGGGCAAAATTAGAGGATATGTGGAAGATGCTTCAACGGGTGAGCCTCTGGCAGGTGTAAACATTTTTGTCGTGGACAAACCCCTGGGTGCGGCATCCGATGAGGTGGGTGAATTTCATATTCTGAATGTTCCACCCGGAAGGCATGTCGTCGAAGCCCAAATGGTCGGATTCAATTCAGTAAAAGTATCGGATGTGGTCGTATCTGTAAACCGTACCGCAAATATTGTTATCTCGATGACTGAGGCTGTATTGGAAGGAGAAACGATTGAAGTTTTTGCCGATAAAATTGCAGTAAAAAAGGATCAAACCAGTTCAATGTCAAATGTTTCTTCAGAACAGATCCAGGCTTTACCAGTAGAGAATCTGAATCAGGTGATCGAAATGCAGACCGGTGTTGTCGACGGCCACTTCAGAGGTGGGAGACTCTCTGAGGTATCCTATCTTATAGATGGTATGCAGGTGGATGAAGCCTTTAGGGGCGAAAATAAACTCGTACAAATTGAACCGGAGGTGGCGCAGGATCTTGAAGTAATTACTGGTACATTTAATGCAGAGTACGGCCGGGCTATGAGTGGTATTGTAAATGTGGTAACCAAAAATGGACGAAAAGAATTTCATGGATCCGCCATCGGTTATATATCAAATTATGTCACATCAAATAAAGATGTATGGATTGGATTGGATGATTTCGATGTTAGAAATGAGGATGTTAAACTTCAATTAGAAGGCCCCATTTGGGACGATAATATTACCTTCTTCACAAATTTTCGTTATCAAAAGCAACTGGGATGGATTAATGCCATCAGGCGGTTTAATGTTGATGATTATACAGACTTTACAACACCAAATACATTTGAGGAAAACACACCCTGGGATGCTGACATCGATGGCGTTCGATATTATTCAGAACATACGGGTGATAACGCCTATGTACCGATAAATACCATCGAACAATATTCTTTCATGGGCAAATTAAGTTTCCAGTTAGCCTCAGATCTGAAAATGTCCCTGATGGGTACCTGGAATTACGACGAGAGACCAACAACCGGACATGGATATAAATATAAACCCGACGGTAGAGCGTCAACTTATGATGAAACGGCAATGGCAGTTTTTCAACTAAACCATCTTATATCGAATAACATCTTTCATGACTTTAAAGTATCCTATTCGGACAATAAAAATGAATTCTATTTATATGAAGATCCTATGGATTCACGTTACGTTCATCGCGGTTATTCTAGCGGTGCAGGAGGTTTTAGTTCCGGTGGACAGGATTTTGGTCACAACAAACGTACATTGCAAACTTTGAATGTAAAGTACGATTTTTCCTGGCAGTTAGACAAATCTAACTTCCTTAAAACGGGTATTCTGGCCACAGGGCATCGTTTGCACAACGAGCCAACCTATATTCAAAATGCGCTAAGAGGTTCACCTCTGGCCCATTTTTATGAATATGATTCTGAGAAAGAAAAGATTGAATTCTACCCCTATCAGGCTGAATTTGTACCAGACTCTTCGATAGCAATGGACGTCTATACAAAAGAACCTTATGAGATTTCTGGTTATATACAGGATAAAATGGAATTTGCTGATATGGTGATCAATCTTGGCGCACGTCTGGACTATTTTGATCCCAATACGACCTATCCTTCACAACGCAGAAATCCAGCTAATCAATTAAATTTTTATGAAAAAGATCAAGACGGAAATATATTATATGACGACAACGGACAGCCAATATTAGATATGGAACGAATGTCTAGCTACCCAGACGCAGAACCCCAGGTCAAATTTAGCCCCCGCTTTGGTCTCGCCTATACGGTGGGGAAGGCGGCTGTATTGCACTTCAGCTATGGGCATTTTTTCCAGACACCACCGCTTTACGCAATATATAGCAACTATAGGAATATGGTCCCGCCTAATGATTTTGGAATTGTTCACGGTAATCCTGAAATTAAAGCAGAGAAGACCGTACAGTACGAAATGGGTGTATGGCTGGAAGTCATGCCAAGGATGGGTGTAGAGGTATCTGTTTATTATAAAGATATTTATGATTTGCTTAGCGCGGTCGTCTATACGACCTATAACCAAATAAGGTATGGTGTATATAGCAATAAAGATTATGGAAATGCTAAAGGCTTTGAGTTGAAATTTGACTATAATACCGGTCCTTTTGCTTTCTTTCTCAATTATACGCTCCAGTATACCCGGGGTAATGCGGACAATCCAACATCAACCTATTCTCGTGAAGGTCAAAGTTTGGATCCTATCCCGTATCTTGTTCCACTGAATTGGGATCAGAGACATACGGCAAATCTCAGTATCATGTATTCGAAACAAAATTTCGGATTAACGCTGACAGGGTATGTTAATTCTGGCCAACCCTTCACGTTTACACCTGTATCTGTAAGTCCCTTAGCAAAACAAACCTTATATCCTAATAATTCGGAACGACCTAATACCTATACCGTAGACTTTAAGGGACATTATGACTTCAGACTTGGTCAGTCAAACAGCCTTAGGCTTTATTTGTCAATATACAATTTGCTGGATCGGAAAAATGAGCTTTTTGTAAACTCAAACACGGGTAGGGCTTATACGGCGATCATATATCCGACCGCTGAAGCAACTTTTCGCAGTAATTATAATGACATTTACGATTCGGTCCAAAATCCGTATATGTTTGCTCCTCCGCGAGAGGTTAAATTTGGGTTGGGATTTATATTCTAATGAAAAAAAGACTGCTCAACAATATCATGAAGGAGTTTATCATGAAAAGAAGTAAAGAAACAATCACAATTTTCATTGGATTGTTTGTCTGTTTGAGTTTTTCCGCGGTTCAGGCTCAGGAGCCCTACAGAGCGGGGACGACGACTGCAAATTTCTTAGAGATTGGCTATGGTAGCAGAGGAATTGCCATGGGTGACGCTTATGTTAGCTTAGCAACGGATATATCTGCTATATATTGGAATCCAGCTGGATTGGGTCATATGGAAAATAACGAGTTCCAGGGAATGTACCAGCCATGGCTGGCAGACATCAACACATCCTATCTTGGTTTTGGTTATCATGTTCCGGGAATCGGCACCTTTGGAGTTGGATTAATATACGTGGGTTATGGAGAAGAAGAAGTAACTTCCATGTTGATGCAGGAGGGAACGGGTGAGAAGTTTGATGGGTTAGATTATAGTTTTAGTTTGTCCTATGGAAGGAAAATTGCACAATTTTTTTCCTTTGGCGCCACAGCAAAATATATCACTTCCCGGATATGGCATGAAAGCGCCAGTGCCTTTGCTATAGATCTGGGAGCGATTGTTTCTACCTCGTTTCTCTCATGGACCGGTGATGCGGACGGTGGTTTATCAATTGGTATGAGTATATCAAATTATGGGACCAGAATGCAGTACAACGGGATGGATTTAAAACGTCCCATTGATGAACAACCTGATGAAGCTGGTAATTTTGCCTATGTTCCAGCACGGTTTGAAACACAGGAATGGGAACTTCCCTTAATATTTAGAATTGGAGTTTCCGCCCACCCAATATATACAGCGCGTCATCGTGTGACCCTGGCTGTTGATGCCTTGCATCCTAATAATAATAGTGAACATATAAATATCGGTGGTGAATATGCATTTACTTTACCTGGTTTTGGAGCACTCTTCCTGAGAGGCGGTTATAAAGGCATACAGATGGTTAATTCTGAGTTCGGTGAGACTTTTGGCTTTGGATTGTTATTCTATTATATGAATAATAATGCCCTGAAAATTGATTATGCGTATCGCAACATCGGTGTACTGGGAAACTGGCATGCCTATACACTGAGCCTTGCTTTTTAATGGGTTGATAGGTAATTGGGTGATTAGGTAATAAGGTAACTGGGTAACAAAAAGTATCACCTGATTACCTAATCACCCAATTACCCAATTACCTAATTTCCTTATTACCCTTTAAACCAATTACCTTTATACGAATATAGAGGGAAAAAATGACAAAGATTATTCTATTAATTCTTTTATGTACACTTTTCTCTACAAATCTTTTTGCCCAGAGCCGCCCCTATGAAGGACCGGATGATCCGGCATCAGATATTGCTGCAGAACGTAGTGGTTGGATGGTTGGTAACCGTGTATTGCTAATGTTCCGAAATACAACTGAATTAGGTGATTGCTGTGATTTAGGATATGATGTGGCGAAGTGGCCAAATAATTATGAAGGTTCAAAAAGCCATGATGGATATTCACTGCTCATTGGCGCACGGGTCCATATTAAAAACGATTCCATACCTGTCACTGATATCAATGATATAAATGGCAGTACTGATCTTGATACCTTGTATTACATACAGGCAAGTTACCGGGTTATGATGGAAAGAGATCCTACAGGAACCATCGAATGGGGTTTTTATCCCGTTTTCGGTTATTTTAATGAAATGAGTGAAACCCCGGCAATGAGTAATCGCGAGGATTCCTGGCCGCCATTGGGCTGGCCGGCCCGGGGTGAGGTGTTAAAATGGCCTGGAGAATGGAATGGCCGTTTTGGCCGTGGAGTTATGAAGGCCGATCAGGAAAGTTATTTTGTCGCTAATGATGCCCATGACCTGGAATATTTGGGCCCAGAAGATAATGTTAAATATTTTCCAAGAAGAGTCTATGATGATAATGATGAAATTCTGTCTGATGTCAGAATTGGTGATAAAAAACCAGACGTGACTATTCAGAAGGGAAAACCCTGGGGTGGAATTGGTATCCGTGCTGAAGTACGTGGTTTTCAGTGGAGTAATCCGTCGGCCATGGATGCCATCTTCTTTGAGTATACCATCGCCAATATTTCAGATCATGATTTACCGGAGATATCTTTTGGCCTCCTTCTGGACAACGCGGTTGGCGGAGAAGAATACGATGGCGCTGATGATAATTCTTATTTTAATAAGCAATTAAATCTATGTTATTCCTGGGATACGGATGGAATACCGCTTGGCGGCGGAAAAGTGCCAGGTGTCCTTGGTGTTGCTTATCTGGAAAGCCCGGGTATTCCCAATGATGATATCGATAATGATCAAGATGGCTTGTTAAATGAAATGCGTGATAATGTTGCTGAAGTTAAAGTTGGCCCTACTGACGGCATTTATAATTTGAGTGATTTTCTAAATTTCTATAATCTGAAAGAATCAGATTTGAAAGAGCATTGGGATGCTGATGAGGATCAGGATTGGCGTGACGGAAATGATGCCAATGAAAACGGCAAATATGATGTTGGCGAGGATCCCGGGGATGATCTTGGTTTGGATGGGGTCGGGCCTTATGATCTGAATTATAGCGGTCCAGATGCGGATGGCACGGAATGTAATCATAAACCGGATCTTCTGGAAGGTTTGGGAGCGGAGCCTAATTTCGGATTAACGGATGTTAACGAGTCCGATATGCTAGGTCTCACAACTTTTCGCTACTGTATGAATTGGGGTGAAGGTCGCGCGGGTAATCCCTCTGCCGATGAACTCACCTTTAAATTTCTCCTGCCGGGAATTTTCGATGAATTGCAACCGACTCAAACAAATTATCTGGAGGAGTTTGCCTCCGGTTTGTTTCCCTTACATAAGGGTTTAACCGAACGTATTTCCATGTCCGAGTTGCATGCCTATGATCCCCTGGCCGGTTTAAATTCTTCTGCCCATAAATCACCGGCTCTATTCCGCTTAAAGGAAGTGGTACAACTTATTTATGAGTCGGATTACCGTTTTGCCCAGCCACCGCTGATGCCCACACTCACTGCGACCCCTGGTGACAGTAAAGTGGCTCTCTACTGGGATGATAAATCCGATAAGTTTACGCGTGATGCATTTGTGAAAAATGCCAATGATTTTGAAGGCTATAAACTTTACCGTTCCTCCGATCCGTTCATGGCCGATCCAATGATAATCACTGATGGCTACGGCAGTGCATTGCTGCGTCAACCGATTTTTCAGTGTGACAAGATTGATAACAAGACTGATTTTACGGATTTCGGTTTAATCAACGGGACAGGATATTATCTGGGTGATGACACCGGCTTATCCCGTTCGTTTATAGATAATACGGTTCAGAATGGGCGTACGTATTATTACGTTCTGGTGGCCTATGATTACGGCGTACCGGACGTTGGAACAGGTATACCACCTTCAGAGAATACCTTTGTACTTGAATTGGATGAGAATGAGAACATTCGCCGTATATCGCCCAATGTAGTGATCGTTAAACCGCATCAGAAAGCGGCCGGTTATCACACGCCAGGGATAGATATAGACAGTGAAAGAAGTACGGCGGCTGCTCAGAAGTATCAGATAATACCTGAGATCTACGATAATCATGTCGTTAAGAAAGGTCATACCTATAAGGTAAAATTATCTGTAAACGCTGTAGATTATAACCAAACGAACGGACGTTACCGCAGTCCCTATGATGCCTTGTTTTTAAACGATGGTATAGAAGTTTACGATGTTACGCTTGGGGATTCGTTGATTTACCAGGAGACGAAAGATAATTATGTCGCCCAAAATCTGGACACGGTCAGGTATCTTATCAGTTACAATGAGATCTATGTATACCACCATCTGGCGATTACACAGGATGTAGTTACGGATGTATTTGATGGTTTACGTTTACGCTGTCAGGCGCCTTATATCTGGGCGGAGAAAGATATAAATAATACGGGTTGGGTGGTAGGTGATTCGCCGGTAAATTTTAATTTAAGACAACTCCCAAATGGAAATGATATCGTGTTCAGAGATGTGTGGCGCTATTTTCCCTGGAATTATGAGATCATCTGGAGCGATGACTCCGTGTACACGAGCCGTACAGAGGTGATTTTGAACATAACGGATCACGAAGGTAATTTTTTATCCAGGCAGGATATACTTCTGGGTGAGAGTTTTAATTTTTATATCGTAAACAAATCTTTTACGGACACGACGGGTAATCATCCGTTGATGGATATGGTTGTCTATGATTTTGATGGCAACGGCATGTTTAATGCGGATTCGGATTACGTATTGGTGGGCGATGTGATCGAGGATCGATTGGGTAATGTGTGGAGCAACACCTTTTTTACGTTAGATTTTCGTGATATTGTAGATGCGGGGGACATGCCGCAGGCGAATGACACCTATCGGATTGATTTTGAGCGTCCGTTTTATATGAATGATTCACTGGTATTCACGGTAGAAGGCTTGGAAGACGATTTGGACGAAGGAAATATAGCCGAAGAGATGGAAAAGATACGTGTGGTTCCTAATCCCTATGTGGTGACGAATACGATGGAGAGCGCGGTAGCGAACTGGGATCGCAATCAGCGTCGTCAGATTATGTTTACGCATATACCAGCGCAATGTACGGTCAGGATATTTACTATCAGCGGGGTATTGATAGATCAGATAGAAGTAGATAATTCGTTGGAAAATCGTGGGACGTCATGGGATTTGAATTCGGATGCAAACGGAACCGTTCATTGGGATCTGCGTAGCAAAGAGGGGCTGGAAATTGCAGCTGGTTATTATCTTTATCATGTGGAGTCGAAGGTGACCGGTGATGTAAAGATAGGTAAATTTGCGGTGATAAAATGATTAGGTGGTTAGGAAACTAATCGGGTAATTGGGTAACAGGGTAACAGGGTAATTAGGATTTACCTTTATTACCTGATTACCCAATTACCTAATAACCTAATTACCTTATTACCATTATCACCAATATAGCATAATATAAATGAAAAAGATTATTCTTTTAATTATAATATTCACCCTCTTCTCTACAAACCTTTTTGCCCAGGGACGTCCCTATGAAGGGCCGGATGATCCTGCCGGAGATATTTCAGCAGAAAGAACTGGTTGGATGACTGGTAATCGTATCTTACTATTCTTTCGAAATACAACTGAACTTTCGGATTGTTGTGACCTGGGGTACGACGTTTCCAAATGGCCCAACAATTATGAAGGGACTAAGATGATCGATGGGGTTGCGGTGCTCACTGGCGCGAGGGTCTATGTAGATAATGATAGCATACCAGCCGAAGACCCTTCTATACCTCCTCAAAATAGCGCAATCCGTGACACGCTTTATTTCATGCAGAGCAGTTTTCGCCAACATATAGATAGAGATCCTACCGGAACCATTGAATGGGGTATGTATCCTGTTTTTGGTTATTTTAATGAAGTGAGCGAAACTCCGGCGATGAGTAACCGGGAGGATTCCTGGCCGCCATTGGGTTGGCCGGCGCGGGGTGATGAGTTGAAATGGCCTGGAGAATGGAATGGTCGTTTTGGGCGTGGAGTTATGAAGGCCGATCAGGAAAGTTATTTTGTGGTTAATGATGCCCAGGATCAGGAATATCTGGGTCCTGAAGATACTGTAAAATACTATCCCCGTCCCGGCGTACTAATCGGAGAAAAGAAACCGGATGTGACAATTCAGAAGGGTCTTCCATGGGGCGGTGTCGGTATACGAACTGAAGTCCGGGGATTTCAGTGGAGTAATCCTGCTGCTATGGATGCCATATTCTGGGAGTATACGATAGCCAATATATCTGATTATGATATTCCTGAAGTTCTTTTTGGTTATTATATCGCTATCGGCGTTGGAGGAGAGGAATATGACGGTGCTGATGATGTAGCCTACCATGTTAAAGAACTGAATATGTATTACGCATGGGATACGGATGGTCTTTCACTAGGTGGCGGAAAACAGCCAGGTGTTTTAGGCGTCGCCTATTTGGAAACTCCTGGCATACCGAATGATGATATCGATAATGATCAAGATGGCTTGTTAAATGAAATGCGTGATAATGTTGCTGAAGTTAAAGTTGGCCCTACTGACGGCATTTATAATTTGAGTGATTTTCTAAATTTCTATAATCTGAAAGAATCAGATTTGAAAGAGCATTGGGATGCGGATGAGGATCAGGATTGGCGTGACGGAGATGATGCCAATGAAAACGGCAAATATGATGTTGGCGAGGATCCCGGGGATGATCTTGGTTTGGATGGGGTCGGGCCTTATGATCTGAATTATAGCGGTCCAGATGTGGATGGCACGGAATGTAATCACAAACCGGATCTCCTGGAAGGTCTGGGAGCGGAGCCGAATTTCGGGTTAACGGATGTTAACGAGACAGATATGTTGGGTTTGACGACTTTTCGATACCACTATGATTGGGGTCCAGGTAAAGAAATCATGTCACAGGATGAAAAGATGTTTAAATTTTTATCCAGTGGAATTATAGAAGAAGCCTATATGGTACCTTCCAATTTCAGACAACAGTTTGCCTCCGGTTTGTTTCCCTTACATAAGGGTTTAACCGAACGTATTTCCATGTCCGAGTTGCATACCTATGATCCCCTGGCCGGTTTAAATTCTTCTGCCCATAAATCACCGGCTCTATTCCGCTTAAAGGAAGTGGTACAACTTATTTATGAGTCGGATTACCGTTTTGCCCAGCCACCGCTGATGCCCACACTCACTGCGACCCCTGGTGACAGTAAAGTGGCTCTCTACTGGGATGATAAATCCGATAAGTATACGCGTGATGCATTTGTGAAAAATGCCAATGATTTTGAAGGCTATAAACTTTACCGTTCCTCCGATCCGTTCATGGCCGATCCAATGATAATCACTGATGGCTACGGCAGTGCATTGCTGCGTCAACCGATTTTTCAGTGTGACAAGATTGATAACAAGACTGATTTTACGGATTTCGGTTTAATCAACGGGACGGGATATTATCTGGGTGATGACACCGGCTTATCCCGTTCGTTTATTGATAATACGGTTCAGAATGGGCGTACCTATTATTACGTTCTGGTGGCCTATGATTACGGCGTACCGGACGTTGGAACAGGTATACCACCTTCAGAGAATACCTTTGTACTTGAATTGGATGAGAATGAGAACATTCGCCGTATATCGCCCAATGTAGTGATAGTTAAACCGCATCAGAAAGCGGCCGGTTATCACACGCCGGGGATAGATATAGACAGTGAAAGAAGTACGGCGGCTGCTCAGAAGTATCAGATAATACCTGAGATCTACGATAATCATGTCGTTAAGAAAGGTCATACCTATAAGGTAAAATTATCTGTAAACGCTGTAGATTATAACCAAACGAACGGACGTTACCGCAGTCCCTATGATGCCTTGTTTTTAAACGATGGTATAGAAGTTTACGATGTTACGCTTGGGGATTCGTTGATTTACCAGGAGACGAAAGATAATTATGTCGCCCAAAATCTGGACACGGTCAGGTATCTTATCAGTTACAATGAGATCTATGTATACCACCATCTGGCGATTACACAGGATGTAGTTACGGATGTATTTGATGGTTTACGTTTACGCTGTCAGGCGCCTTATATCTGGGCGGAGAAAGATATAAATAATACGGGTTGGGTGGTAGGTGATTCGCCGGTAAATTTTAATTTAAGACAACTCCCAAATGGAAATGATATCGTGTTCAGAGATGTGTGGCGCTATTTTCCCTGGAATTATGAGATCATCTGGAGCGATGACTCCGTGTACACGAGCCGTACAGAGGTGATTTTGAACATAACGGATCACGAAGGTAATTTTTTATCCAGGCAGGATATACTTCTGGGTGAGAGTTTTAATTTTTATATCGTAAACAAATCTTTTACGGACACGACGGGTAATCATCCGTTGATGGATATGGTTGTCTATGATTTTGATGGCAACGGCATGTTTAATGCGGATTCGGATTATGTATTGGTGGGCGATGTGATCGAGGATCGACTGGGTAATGTGTGGAGCAACACCTTTTTTACGTTAGATTTTCGTGATATTGTAGATGCGGGGGACATGCCGCAGGCGAATGACACCTATCGGATTGATTTTGAGCGTCCGTTTTATACGAATGATTCACTGGTATTCACGGTAGAAGGCTTGGAAGACGATTTGGACGAAGGAAATATAGCCGAAGAGATGGAAAAGATACGTGTGGTTCCTAATCCCTATGTGGTGACGAATACGATGGAGAGCGCGGTAGCGAACTGGGATCGCAATCAGCGTCGTCAGATTATGTTTACGCATATACCAGCGCAATGTACGGTCAGGATATTTACTATCAGTGGGGTATTGATAGATCAGATAGAAGTAGATAATTCGTTGGAAAATCGTGGGACGTCATGGGATTTGAATTCGGATGCAAACGGAACCGTTCATTGGGATCTGCGTAGCAAAGAGGGGTTGGAAATTGCAGCTGGTTATTATCTTTATCATGTGGAGTCGAAGGTGACCGGTGATGTAAAGATAGGAAAATTTGCGGTGATAAAATGATTAGGTGGTTAGGAAACCGGGTAATTGGGTAATTGGGTAACAGGGTAACAGGGTAATTAGGATATTACCGATTACCCAATTACCTAATAACCTAATTACCAAATTACCCAATTACCTGATAACCAAAATACTTTTATATAAAACATAGAGGAAAAAAATGAGACATTTAATCTATTTACTAATTGCATACACCCTTTTCTCTACGAATCTGTTTGCCCAGGGACGGCCTTATGAGGGGCCTGATGATCCTGCCGGAGATATTGCCGCAGAGCGTGCCGGTTTTATGAGCGGCAATCGGGTTCTGCTCTATTACCGGAACACGACAGAACAGGGTGCACATGTTTCCTGGTTTAGTTCCAAATGGCCAAATACCCTTGATGGCACAAAAATGCATGATGGAATTGCCTTATTAGTTGGCGCCCGTGTCTATATTGAAAATGATTCTATACCGGTAACCGATCCTGTTGAAATTGCATCCCGAACGGACCTGGATACCTTATATTATTGTCAGTCCAGCTATCGTGAGCATATGGATAGAGATCCAACCGGTACGGTAGAGTGGGGTCTTTATCCCGTTTTTGGCTATTTTGATGAATTGAGCGAAACCCCGGCGATGAGTAACCGGGAAGATTCCTGGCCGCCATGTGGGCTGGCCGGGACCCGATAATGGAAACGTTTAATATGGCCGGGAGAATGGAACGGCCGTTTGGCGCGGGGTCCTGAAAGCCGATCAGGAAAGTTTTTTTATAGTCAATGATGCCCAGGACCAGGAATATCTGGGACCGGAAGATCAGGTAAAATATTATCCCCGGCCTGGTGTTATTAATTGGTGATAAAAAAGCGGATGTGACCATTCAGAAAGGTCTGCCCTGGGGCGGCATTGGAATCCGTATCCAGACACGGGGCTTTCAGTGGAGTAATCCTTCCGCCCATGATGCCATTTTCTGGGAATATACCATCGCCAATATTTCGGATTATGATTTACCGGAAATGTATTTTGGATTATATACCGATAATGCTGTGGGGGGAGAATCATCTGAGTGGTGCGGATGATATTGCATTTTATAATAAAGAATTAAATATGTGTTATGCATGGGATCTTGATGGGATACCGGTGGGTGGCGGTAAGGAGCCGGGGGTCTATGCCCTGGCCTATCTGGAAAGTCCTGGTATACCCAATGATGGCATTGATAATGATTTGGATGGTCTGGTAGATGAGGCGCGGGACAATGATGCAACCCAAAAAATTGGCCCTTATGATGGGATTACTGATTTGAATAACTTTCTTAGCTTTTATAATCTAGAAGAATCCGATTTGAAAGAGCATTGGGATGCGGATGAAGACCAGGACTGGCAGGAATGGGTCGATAAAAATAACAATGGTGAATATGATCCCGATGAAAATATTGGTGATGATGTGGGATTAGATGGTGTCGGTCCCTTTGATCTGAACTATTACGGGCCTGATGCCGATGGCACGGAAGCAAATGGCCGTCCGGACCGGATAGAAGGCATTGCCGAACCCAATTTTGCTGAAACCGATGTCAGTGAATCCGATATGTTAGGATTAACTTCGTTTAAATATATTTTTAACTGGGGTGGAGATTTTTATGGTGTTGCTGCGGATCAAAATTTATTTGAATTACATAGTAAAGGTGAATTTGATGAGGCCCAGATGGAGCCGCGGAATTTTGTGGAACAATTTGCTTCCGGTCTCTTTCCGCTTCATAAAGGGCTGACCGAAAGGATTTCCATGTCTGAACTGCATTCCTATGAAATTCTCGCCGGCTTGAATTCAGAACAACACAGTGCACCAGCCTTATTCCGTCTAAAAGAAGTCGTCCAGCTGATCTATGAGACAGATTATCGTTTTGCCCAACCGCCACTCATGCCCAAACTGACCGCTAACCCTGCTGACGGCAAGGTATATCTGAGCTGGGACGATAAGTCGGATCAACTGACCCGGGACAGTTTTGCAAAAAATATCAACGATTTTGAAGGCTATAAACTTTTTCGTTCAAGCGATCCATATATCGCCGATCCGATGATTATTACCGATGGTTACGGCAGCCCGACTTTACGTAAGGCGATTTATCAATGTGATCTGATTGATGATCGCAAGGGATTTGCCGATTACGGTGAGATCAACGGCATCGAGTATTATCTTGGCGATGATAGCGGCATCAGCCATTCGTTTATCGATAATACGGTTCAGAATGGCCGTACCTATTATTATGTCCTGGTGGCCTATGATTATGGCCTGCCGGAAGTGGGTGGGGGGATATCGCCATCTGAGAATACCTTTGTTCTAGAGATCGATGAGAACGAGGAGATCCGGCGGATCACACAGAATGTGGCGGTGGTCAAGCCTGCTCAATTTGCTGCCGGTTATCCGTCGCAGGGCGTTGATGTGGATTCGGATAATATTTCCGAGACCGCCCAGCGTCTGCCGATTACTATTGATGTATTTGACCGTGACATTGTTCAAAAGGGACATACCTATAAATTAAAATATAATGTAAACGATGACCATTTTAAACCACTGCAAACCAATACCCGCTACCGCAGTCCCTATGAGGCAAAGTTTTTCAATGATGAGATTTTTGTATACGATATCACGCTGGGAGATTCTCTGGTTTATCATGAGACCAAAGATGATCTGTCCGGGTCGAATTTTGATTCATCAGATACCCGTCCATACTGGGTTGTAACCGATCAGCGTGATGTTACGACCGAACTATTTGAAGGGCTGCGTTTACGTTTCCGCATGCAGACCGTTTTGCCCAAATACAGTTCGGACAACTCCGGTTGGGTGGTGGGCAAATCACCGGTACGCTTTTATACATCTGTAAATAACTATGAGTACTTTCCCTGGCAGTACGAGTTTATCTGGACGGATAACCCGACAGAGTATACTACCCGTACAAATTATATTACGCCATCGACATTAATTGAAGACCGGTTTGGGAATACCATACCCAGAGCCCAGACGCTGTTGGATCAATCATTTAATTTTTATGTGGTCAATAAGACCTTTCCGGATAGTCTGGGAAACTATCCGATATTGGATATGGTCGTTAATGATCTAAACGGCAACGGACAGTATGATCCGGAGTTTGATCATGTACTTGTGGGTCATTCGCAGGACGATTCGCGGATTCCGGGTAACCATCTGTGGTGCGGGACCATTTTTCAGTTAGAATTTACGGATGCGAGTGCATCGAATGAGATGCCGCAGACTAACGATGTATACCGGATCGACTTTGACCGGGCCTTTTATCATATTGATTCGGTACTGTTTACCGTAGGCGGTCTGGGTGATGAACTGGACAAATCTCAGTTAAAGGAGGATATGAAAAATATTCGTGTGGTTCCGAATCCCTATGTGGTGACAAACACGATGGAGGGCGCGGTAGCGAACTGGGATCGTAATCAAGAACGACAAATCATGTTTACGCATATTCCGGCGCAGTGTAAAATCCGGATATTTACTATCAGTGGCGTATTGATCGATGAGATAGATGTGGATAATTCAGAGAGTGGGCGTACCAGTCAGTGGGATCTTAATTCATCTGCCAACGGTACGGCACACTGGGATTTGCGGAGCAAGGAGGGTCTGGAGATCGCTGCCGGTTATTATCTTTATCATGTGGAGTCGAAAGTAACCGGTGATGTTAAGATAGGTAAGTTTGCGGTGATTAAATGATTTAGGTAATTGGGTAAGAAGGTAATTGGGTAATTAGGTCATAAGGTATCAGGGTGATTAGGTGATTTGGTGAAAAGTTTTAAAGATCAAAATAGCATTGTTTATAAAGTGGCTGATGATGGTGGAGCGTATAAAGTTTATAAAGAATTTACTACTTTAGAATGCTGGAAATTGGCGAGAGAAGTTAAGTTGTCTTTTTACCAGAAAGTACTCCCTCGTTTACCAAAAGAAGAAATGTATTATTTAGGGTCGCAGATAAGGAATGCATCTGTTAGTTGCACAGCTAATATCGCAGAAGGTTATGGTAGGTTTCATTTTAAGGAATCGATTCAGTTTTATAGAATTTCACGCGGTTCAATGTTTGAACTCAAGGATCACTTAATTACTTGTTATGATTTAAACTATATCACTTTATCAACTTACGAAAAGGGAGCACAAGAAATCGAATCAGCATTAAAAACATTAAATGGTTATATCGGCTATATAAATAAATTGAAGAAGTAATTACCTTGTTTGTCAATTACCTAATAACCTAATTACCCAATACACTAATTACCTTTAATACTAGTGTAAAGGAAAAAAATGAAACCTATTAAATATTTAATTATTATATACACCCTTTTCTCTGCAAACCTTTTTGCTCAGGGCCGTCTCTATGAGGGGCCTGATGACCCGGCTTCAGATATCGCGGCGGAACGTTCAGGTTTTATGAATGGTAACCGCGTTTTAGTCTTCTATCGTAATACGACAGAACAGGGAGACCATGTTTCCTGGTTTAGTTCCAAATGGCCAAATACCCTTGATGGCACGAAAATGCATGATGGTATTTGTCTGCTCATCGGCGCCCGTGTTTATCTTGAGGACCTCACCAGCCCTGTAACTGATCCTGTTGAAATTGCATCCCGAACAGATCTGGATACGTTATATTATTGCCAAACCAGTTTTCGTTTGTTAATGGATAGAGATCCAACCGGTACGGTAGAATGGGGTTTCTATCCCGTATTTGGTTACTTTGATGAATTAAGCGAAACGCCAGCGATGAGTAACCGGGAAGATTCCTGGCCGCCTGAGGGCTGGCCAGGACCCAATAACGGAACCATATGGCCGGGAGAATGGAACGGCCGATTTGGGCGCGGGGTGATGAAGGCGGATTTAGAGAGTTTTTTTGTTGTAAATGACGCTCATGACCAGGAATATCTGGGACCGGAAGATCAGGTAAAATATTATCCCCGGCCTGATGTTAAAATAGGTGATAAAAAAGGGGATGTGACGATTCAGAAAGGGCTGCCCTGGGGTGGTCTGGGAATCCGTGTTCAAACCAGGGGATTTCAATGGAGTAATCCTTCTGCCCATGACGCCATATTCTGGGAATATACCATGGCCAATATTTCGGACTATGATTTACCGGAAATGTATTTTGGGGTGATGACAGACAATGCTGTGGGTGGTGAATCAGCAGGAGATGGGGATGATATCGCTTTTTATAATAAACCACTAAATATGTGCTATTCGTGGGATCTGGATGGGATACCGGTGGGCGGCGGTAAGGAGCCCGGTGTCTATGGTGTGGCTTACCTGGAGAGTCCGGGAAAACCCAATGATGGTCTTGATAATGATTTGGATGGTCTGGTAGATGAGGCGCGGGACAATGATGCAACCCAAAAAATAGGCCCTTATGATGGGATTGCTGATTTGAATAACTTTCTTAGCTTTTATAATCTAGAAGAATCCGATTTAAAAGAACATTGGGATGCTGATGAAGACCAGGACTGGCAGGAATGGGTCGATAAAAATAACAATGGTGAATATGATCCCGATGAAAATATTGGCGATGATGTGGGATTAGATGGTGTCGGTCCCTTTGATCTGAACTATTACGGGCCTGATGCCGATGGCACGGAAGCAAATGGCCGTCCGGACCGGGTAGAAGGCATTGCAGAACCCAATTTTGCTGAAACCGATGTCAGTGAGTCGGATATGCTAGGTCTTACCTCCTTTCGATATATTTTAGACTGGAGTGACCGGGGATATAGCATGGTGAATGATCAAAAAATATTTGAGTTGCATCTTGAGGGTGAATTTGATGAAGCACAGATGTCACCACGTAATTTTCTAGAACATTTTGCTTCCGGCATTTTTCCCCTTCACAAAGGTCTTACCGAACGTATTTCAATTTCTGAACTGCATTCCTATGAAATTCTCGCCGGCTTGAATTCAGAACAACACAGCGCACCAGCCTTATTCCGTCTAAAAGAAGTCGTCCAGCTGATCTACGAGACTGATTATCGTTTTGCCCAACCGCCACTCATGCCCAAACTGACCGCTAACCCTGCTGACGGCAAGGTATATCTGAGCTGGGACGATAAGTCGGATCAACTGACCCGGGATAGTTTTGCGAAAAATATCAACGATTTTGAAGGCTATAAACTTTTTCGTTCAAGCGATCCCTATATGGCCGATCCTTTAACGATCAGCGATGGTTACGGCAGCGCCACTCTGCGTAAGGCGATTTATCAATGCGATCTGATTGATGATCGCAAGGGATTTGCCGATTATGGCGAGATCAACGGCATCGAGTATTATCTTGGCGATGATAGCGGCATCAGCCATTCGTTTATCGATAATACGGTTCAGAATGGGCGTACCTATTATTATGTCTTGGTGGCCTATGATTATGGCCTGCCGGAAGTGGGTGGGGGGATATCGCCATCTGAGAATACCTTTGTTCTAGAGATCGATGAGAACGAGGAGATCCGGCGGATCACACAGAATGTAGCGGTGGTCAAGCCTGCTCAATTTGCTGCCGGTTATCCGTCGCAGGGCGTTGATCTGGATTTGGATAATATTTCCGAGACCGCCCAGCGTCTGCCGATTACTATTGATGTATTTGACCGTGACATTGTTCAAAAGGGACATACCTATAAATTAAAATATAATGTAAACGATGACCATTTTAAACCACTGCAAACCAATACCCGCTACCGCAGTCCCTATGAGGCAAAGTTTTTCAATGATGAGATTTTTGTCTACGATATCACCCTGGGAGATTCTCTGGTTTATCATGAGACCAAAGATGATCTGTCCGGGTCGAATTTTGATTCATCAGATACCCGTCCATACTGGGTTGTAACCGATCAGCGTGATGTTACGACCGAACTTTTTGAAGGGCTGCGTTTACGTTTCCGCATGCAGACCGTTTTGCCCAAATACAGTTCGGACAACTCCGGTTGGGTGGTGGGCAAATCACCGGTACGCTTTTATACATCTGTAAATAACTATGAGTACTTTCCCTGGCAGTACGAGTTTATCTGGACGGATAACCCGACAGAGTATACTACCCGTACAAATTATATTACGCCATCGACATTAATTGAAGACCGGTTTGGGAATACCATACCCAGAGCCCAGACGCTGTTGGATCAATCATTTAATTTTTATGTGGTCAATAAGACGTTTCCGGATAGTCTGGGAAACTATCCGATATTGGATATGGTCGTTAATGATCTAAACGGCAACGGACAGTATGATCCGGAGTTTGATCATGTACTTGTGGGTCATTCGCAAGACGATTCGCGGATTCCGGGTAACCATCTGTGGTGCGGGACCATTTTTCAGTTAGAATTTACGGATGCGAATGCATCGAATGAGATGCCGCAGACTAACGATGTATACCGGATCGACTTTGACCGGGCCTTTTATCATATTGATTCGGTACTGTTTACCGTAGGCGGTCTGGGTGATGAACTGGACAAATCTCAGTTAAAGGAGGATATGAAAAATATTCGTGTGGTCCCGAATCCCTATGTGGTGACAAACACGATGGAGGGCGCGGTAGCGAACTGGGAACGCAATCAGCGGCGGCAAATCATGTTTACGCATATTCCGGCGCAGTGTAAAATCCGGATATTTACTATCAGTGGCGTATTGATCGATGAGATAGATGTGGATAATTCAGAGAGTGGGCGTACCAGTCAGTGGGATCTTAATTCATCTGCCAACGGTACGGCACACTGGGATTTGCGGAGCAAGGAGGGTCTGGAGATCGCTGCCGGTTATTATCTTTATCATGTGGAGTCGAAAGAAACCGGTGATGTTAAGATAGGTAAGTTTGCGGTGATTAAATGAGTCGTGAAACGTAAGACGTGAGACGTGAAACGCAAGATACGAGATGCGGGATACGAGATGCGAGATGTTACCCAATTACCTCGAAACCAATAAAGGATATAAATGATAAAGGTAGTTATTTTATTAATTATATTCAGCATTTTTGCCACGAGTCTTTTTGCTCAGGGTCGTCCCTACGAGGGACCGGATGATCCTGCTTCGGATATTGCAGCAGAACGTACGGGCTTTATGAATGGCAACCGTGTTTTAGTTTTTTATCGTAATACCACCGAAATAGGTGACCATAAAAACTGGTTCACTTCTAAGTGGCCAAATACCCTGGATGGCACAAAAATGCATGATGGCATTGCTATTATAATAGGTGCGCGGGTATATCTTGAAAACGACTCGATCCCGGTAACAGATCCGGCTATTATTGCCAGCCACCCCAGTCTGGATACTTTATTTTATTGCCAAACCAGTTTTCGCGAACCGGCATCCGTGGACAGGGATCCGACCGGAACAATAGAGTGGGCGTTGTACCCTGTATTTGGTTATTTTGATGAGCTCAGTGAAACCCCGGCAATGAGCAACCGTGAAGATTCCTGGCCGCCTGTGGGCTGGCCGGGGCCCATTAATGGAAATAAATTGATCTGGCCGGGTGAATGGAATGGCCGTTTTGGCCGGGGGATTATGAAGGCCGATCTGGAAAGTTTTTTTGTGGTCAACGATGCCCATGATCAGGAATATCTGGGTCCGGAAGATCAGGTAAAATATTATCCCAGACCCGGTGTCTTTATAGGTGATAAAAAAGCAGATGTGACCATTCAGAAAGGTCTCCCCTGGGGTGGTATTGGCATCCGTATCCAGACACGGGGATTCCAATGGAGTAATCCCTCCGCCCATGATGCCATATTCTGGGAATACACCATCGCCAATATCTCCGATTATGATTTGCCAGAGATGTATTTTGGTTTATATACCGATAATGCTGTGGGGGGAGAATCATCTGAGGGATGCGGATGATATTGCTTTTTATAATAAACCACTAAATATGTGCTATTCGTGGGATCTGGATGGGATACCAGTAGGTGGCGGCAAGGAACCGGGTGTTTATGGACTCGCTTATCTTGAGAGTCCGGGAAAACCCAATGATGGCCTTGATAATGATTTGGATGGTCTGGTAGATGAGGCGCGGGACAATGATGCAACCCAAAAAATAGGCCCTTATGATGGGATTACTGATTTGAATAACTTTCTTAGCTTTTATAATCTAAAAGAATCTGATCTGAAAGAGCATTGGGATGCGGATGAAGACCAGGACTGGCAGGAATGGGTCGATAAAAATAACAATGGTGAATATGATCCCGATGAAAATATCGGTGATGATGTGGGATTAGATGGTGTGGGTCCCTTTGATCTGAATTATTTCGGGCCTGATGCCGATGGCACGGAAGCCAACGGCCGTCCGGACCGCGTGGAAGGTATTGCCGAACCGAATTTTGCCGAAACCGATGTCAGTGAATCAGACATGCTCGGCCTGACCTCTTTCAGATATGTTTTAGATTGGGGTATAAGCGGTTATGCTGCGTCAAATGATCAGAAAGTATTTGATTTACATTACGAAGGCCTGTTTGACGAAGCACAAATGGAACCACGGAATTTTAAGGAACATTTTGCTTCTGGTATGTTCCCCCTTCATAAAGGTCTTACCGAACGGGTGTCCATGTCCGAGCTGCATTCCTATGAAATTCTCGCCGGCTTGAATTCAGAACAACACAGCGCACCAGCCTTATTCCGTCTAAAAGAAGTCGTCCAGCTGATCTATGAGACTGATTATCGTTTTGCCCAACCGCCACTCATGCCCAAGCTGACCGCTAACCCTGCTGACGGCAAGGTATATCTGAGCTGGGACGATAAGTCGGATCAACTGACCCGGGATAGTTTTGCGAAAAATATCAACGATTTTGAAGGCTATAAACTTTTTCGTTCAAGCGATCCCTATATGGCCGATCCTTTAACGATCAGCGATGGTTACGGTAGCCCGACCTTACGTAAGGCGATTTATCAATGTGATCTGATTGATGATCGCAAGGGATTTGCCGATTATGGTGAGATCAACGGCATCGAGTATTATCTTGGCGATGATAGCGGCATCAGCCATTCGTTTATCGATAATACGGTTCAGAATGGGCGTACCTATTATTATGTCTTGGTGGCCTATGATTATGGCCTGCCGGAAGTGGGTGGGGGGATATCGCCATCTGAGAATACCTTTGTTCTAGAGATCGATGAGAACGAGGAGATCCGGCGGATCACACAGAATGTGGCGGTGGTCAAGCCTGCTCAATTTGCTGCCGGTTATCCGTCGCAGGGCGTTGATCTGGATTTGGATAATATTTCCGAGACCGCCCAGCGTCTGCCGATTACTATTGATGTATTTGACCGTGACATTGTTCAAAAGGGACATACCTATAAATTAAAATATAATGTAAACGATGACCATTTTAAACCACTGCAAACCAATACCCGCTACCGCAGTCCCTATGAGGCAAAGTTTTTCAATGATGAGATTTTTGTCTACGATATCACGCTGGGAGATTCTCTGGTTTATCATGAGACCAAAGATGATCTGTCCGGGTCGAATTTTGATTCATCAGATACCCGTCCATACTGGGTTGTAACCGATCAGCGTGATGTTACGACCGAACTTTTTGAAGGGCTGCGTTTACGTTTCCGCATGCAGACCGTTTTGCCCAAATACAGTTCGGACAACTCCGGTTGGGTGGTGGGCAAATCACCGGTACGCTTTTATACATCTGTAAATAACTATGAGTACTTTCCCTGGCAGTACGAGTTTATCTGGACGGATAACCCGACAGAGTATACTACCCGTACAAATTATATTACGCCATCGACATTAATTGAAGACCGGTTTGGGAATACCATACCCAGAGCCCAGACGCTGTTGGATCAATCATTTAATTTTTATGTGGTCAATAAGACGTTTCCGGATAGTCTGGGAAACTATCCGATATTGGATATGGTCGTTAATGATCTAAACGGCAACGGACAGTATGATCCGGAGTTTGATCATGTACTTGTGGGTCATTCGCAAGACGATTCGCGGATTCCGGGTAACCATCTGTGGTGCGGGACCATTTTTCAGTTAGAATTTACGGATGCGAATGCATCGAATGAGATGCCGCAGACTAACGATGTATACCGGATCGACTTTGACCGGGCCTTTTATCATATTGATTCGGTACTGTTTACCGTAGGTGGTCTGGGTGATGAACTGGACAAATCTCAGTTAAAGGAGGATATGAAAAATATTCGTGTGGTCCCGAATCCCTATGTGGTGACAAACACGATGGAGGGCGCGGTAGCGAACTGGGAACGCAATCAGCGGCGGCAAATCATGTTTACGCATATTCCGGCGCAGTGTAAAATCAGGATATTTACTATCAGTGGCGTATTGATCGATGAGATAGATGTGGATAATTCAGAGAGTGGGCGTACCAGTCAGTGGGATCTTAATTCATCTGCCAACGGTACGGCACACTGGGATTTGCGGAGCAAGGAGGGTCTGGAGATCGCAGCCGGTTATTATCTTTATCATGTGGAGTCGAAGGTGACCGGTGATGTTAAGATAGGTAAGTTTGCGGTGATTAAATGAGTGTGAAACGTCAGACGTGAGACGTGAAACGTGAGAGGTGTCAGACGTCAAAACGTGAGATGTGAAATGTAGGGGCGAACTGTTATGTTTGCCCTATTTTGTCTGTATTATTCTATGATATCAATCTGAGACGGATGGCATTTAGTAAAAGGGGTGTTTGGCTATTAGGATATATGGTAATTTGGCAAATGGGTTAATAGGTATTAAGGTTATTCCTCTGTTACCTTATTACCTAATCACTTTTTTACCTATTAACCTAGTAACCTAATTACCCAAATACCCAATTATCCAATTAACTAATAACCTAATTACCCTTAAGGAAGAAAATGTTCATATGGATATGTAAACTAATTATAAGAAATATTGGACTGAAGGTTTTTATCCTGTCTTGCTTACTCATATCCGAACCAGGATTTATTGATAGGCAGATTTGGGCGCAAAATAAAACTGATGATTTGGAACCGAGGGGCAGCACACATAGCGTAATAGAGAAACCTGATTTGATCGACGTTGGGGAGGCACCGGTTTATTTCCCGGCGACAAAAATGAAAAAACAGAAGTTCTCAAAACCATATCATACGATTACGGCCCCCCAATCAGAAACCAATGATTTCGACTTATATATTCCTGCGGGTGGATATTTTGCTCTCAAATTTAATAGTCAAAATAAATTACTGGATTTAATTTATCCTGAACCTGAAAATCAATTTTCCCAAGAGGTTCAGACAGCCATTGAGAAGGCACCCAGGTGGATGAAAAATGACTTGATCAATGTCTTTGCGCTCCTGGAAATCGCTTACCAGGATAAATGGGCAAGGGCGATACTTGATGCAGAAGATCCATTTGTGGATGAAATTGCCTTTTGTATTGCTCACCTGTCTCCACAGTATTTAACCTCATTATATGCTTCAGTTGAACTGCTTGAGTTAAATGCCAAATTGATCTATGAAAATGACAAATATTTAAACTATGTAGATGTTATTGACTATGGCACTTCGCAAACAGATCCAAACTACTATACAACAACAAAATATCGTAAAGCGAAGTATACAGATACAACAGAAGTGGAAGTGCCGAGAGATATATATTACTGGTATATTGTTCATCCTAAAATAACTGACGAAATCCCAGCTTTTATCGATCCTGATATTATCGAAAGTAATAGTTCCCATGTAAACAATATCACTACACCGGATAAAGGTCACTTTTGGCGTGAATTCCTTTTTTATAATTCCGATCCGGGGTATGCAAAATTCAAAGATATGGTCAAGGATTGTAAAGTCGTTTGGAACGAATTTAACGCTCCCGGAAGTGGTGGTGCACACGCAATAGAGATAATGAATCGATGGCAGAGCGCGAGTATGGATTTTACCTCTAATGACGAAAGACCACATCAACCGGTGCGGATTTATCGCAAACATATCGGGCGTTGCGGAGAAAACGGTGATATGAGGGTAGCCATCGCCCGTTCAGCGCTTATCCCCTGTACAAGTGTTGCCTCTTATTCTACGGACCATGTGTGGAACGAGTTCTGGGATGAAGAGTGGATCCATTGGGATGGTACTATTAATAATCCCTATATGTATATCGATGGATGGGGTAAAGAATTTGGTACTGTTTTTAGATGGCGCAGTGATGGTTTTATGAGTTCCGTGACGCCTCGTTACACCAGAGGACACGCAACACTTAATATTTATGCATTGGATAGTTTAGATAATCCAATTGATGGCGCAAGGATTATATTATATACAACAGGTTTGTACAGCCCAAAAGCATTCGATCACTATGGTTTTACAGATAATAGCGGTAAAGTAACTTTCCTAGTGGGGCCGGGCAGATCCTATTGGGCGAAAATGAGTTGCGACTATGGCAGTATACCTTCCAATTCGGGAGAAGTGCTGAGAGTTTTGGGTAACAGTGAGGCTGGTGCGGAATATTCAGTCTACATGAGGATTGATGCTAAAAAACCACAACTAAGCTGGAACGAAATTCCTGTACCTCAGTTTAAAGATAATCGTTACTATCTGGCGATTGATGTAGATGTACCATCGCAAATCTTGCGTGGAAGAGACCTTTTCGATGATATGAATAATGGCGCCTTCCAATTTATACCCTCGGAAAATGGAAAAGTAAATTGTTTTATTACAGATGAACCAAATTATCAAAGCTATCTTACCGGTGAGGAATTTGGGGGTTCCCATTCATTTAATGAAACCGACCATGCTTCGATTGGATTTGAATTTGATGGTAGTTCAAATTGGTATTGTATTTTTGACAATTCCAATTCTCTCCATACACTTCAGCATATGGTAGGTTCCGCAAATTTATATTCGGTATATGACTCAGAAGTTGCCGATGTTCGTATCCTGTCCAATTATCCAAATCCCATGAATCCACAAGATAGTGAAACAACAATTATGTATCAGCTTCCACAAAAATCGAATGTTGAATTAACCATATATAATATCTTGGGTGAGAGAGTAAAAACGCTTATTAATGAAATCCGTTATGCTGGACAATTTACTATAAACTGGGATGGTAGAAATGAGGCAAACCAGATGGTTTCTTCAGGGATTTATTTGTGTAGGATTAAATCAGATCAGGGAATGTCCTCGCGGAAGATGGTTGTTGTCCGCTAGGAAAATTGAGGAGTGTGTTGAAGCCGGAGACTCTATTGATCAAATTGATAAATCTAATAAAAATTAGAAGATAGAAGTTAGAAGTTAGCATTGATTGTGAAAAAACCTGCAAAAACATTTACAGATTTAATCGTCTGGCAAAAGGCGCATCAATTTGTACTTATGGTGTATAAAGAAACCACTTCTTTTCCGAAGCATGAAACTTATGGTTTGAGTTCACAATTCCGCCGTTCCGCAATATCCATCTGTGCAAATATTGCAGAAGGATTTCGCAAGCAATCAGCTGCAGATAAAGCGCGATTTTTAAACATTGCAGAAGGCTCCCTGGAAGAATCTCGTTATTTTGTGATTTTATCTAAAGATCTAGGATATATAAAAAATGATAAATTATTGGAACTTAGCAACGAAATTTGAAAGTTATTATATTCTTATAGAAAAAAAATTCTAACTCCTAACTCCTAACTTCTACTGATGTGTTTTATAAATGAATAAATTCAATTTAATAGTTGAATAATAACAACAGGGAACCAAAGTGAAAAGTAAATTATATATTTTTTCGTTATTGCTCCTTATCTCATGTGGTAAGGAAGAGATAATAGAACCAAAAGAAACTATTTTGGTGAAAATTGGTGATAAATCGATCTCTGTCAATGAATTTATCCGTCGCGCAGAATATACAATTCGTCCGCCCTATTGTAGAGGTGATCACAATTTAGATAAAAAGATTGTTCTCAATTCTCTTATCGCTGAAAAACTAATGGCTATTGAAGCGGGTGATACGAATACGTTTATATTAGATAAGAAAATCGAGACTTATCTGCGGGGCAGGAAAGAGCAAGCCATGCGTCAGTGGCTGTATGAGAAAGAAGCAATGGAAAAAGTTGTACTTGATTCTGCACAAGTTTTAAACACAGTACGTGTTGCCGGCAGGAAGTATAAAGTTTCCTATTTTAATGTTCCCGATAGTGCTTTTGTGTATATGATAAACAAGCAGATCAGAGGGAAAAGCACCTCGTTTGAGGATGTTTATTTAGAGGCAACAGGTATGGATACACTGCCAAAAAGAGAGGTGGAATGGTCCACTCACGAGAATAATGCTATTCTAGATTCGCTTTATTCTTTGCCGTTAAAAAAAAATCAGATAATCGGCCCGGTTAAGATAAATAAAACTGACTATATGATGATTAAAATTAATGGTTGGATAGACAGAGTCGCTATTACGGAATATCAGATTCAGGAAAGATGGCGAAATGTCAGCGACAAGTTCATTCAAAGACAATCTGTAAAATTATTCGATAATTATATTCTTGATGTAATGAAAGGAAAGTCTATTGAGTTCAGTCCGGATGTTTTTTTTAAAATTGCTGATTTATTAGGACCGGTTTATATCCAAACAGAGGCTGAAAAGAAAGCAATGTTGAATAAATCTTTTTGGAACAAGGATGATGATACTGAGAAATTCAAGGATATCGAAACACAAATGGCATTATTATATCAGGAGCCTCTTTTTAATATAGACAACGAAGTCTGGACTGTAAGAGATTTTGTTGACGAATTAACAGCCCATCCCCTTGTATTTCGAAAAAAGAATATGAGAAATAAAGAATTTGGACAGCAGCTTCAGTTTGCAATTATGGATATGATAAGGGATAAATATTTAGACCAGGTAGCGTATGACAGGGGGTATGACAAGATAAATGTAATCCAGAGAAACGTAAATATGTGGCGTGATAATTTAAACTATCAATATTATAAAAATGAGTTTCTCCGCGGGGTTTTGCCCGATAGTCTGTCAGAAATGAATTATATTCCCTTAATTGAGAATCATCTAAATCCTCAAGTTGATTCATTGCAGAAAAAATACGCGGATCAAATCGAGGTGGATGTGGACGCATTTAATGATATAAAATTAACCAGGATTGATATGAGTGTAACACAGAAAAATGTGCCCTTCACCAAAGTTGTACCCTCTTTTCCTCTGGTAACAACAGATAATAAATTGGATTATGGACGTAAAATGAAACAGGAATCTGAAAACTAACATAGGGCAGATATTCAAATCTCATTAATATAGTGGATATTTTAAAATCGTGCCATTCTGTGCATATCCCGCCTTCCAGATGCTGCAGCTAGCCACCTATTGCTTATCGTAATTGGTGTTTTGTGGATGATTTTGCACAGTATTTGGAAATCCTATGTTAGAATGAATAGTCACGGCCAGATGTTAGTTAAAAACACACAAAGATACGACCCTAAAACTGATTCGAAGAGATAACCGAAGTTAACCATAGGGTGAAAGTATATATTTTTTGAATTTATTCACAGTGTAATAAAAAATTACTTTGTTTTCGAAACATTTTTTATTATAATTCAGAAGGTTAGTTTCTAAATAAAAAAAACTAACCTTTTGCACCCTTCGAAAATGATACATGAGCCAGTGTTCATTAAAATTACAAAAATCATTGCAGATATGTCTTGCCTTATACACACTTCTAAATAAGGGGTTATCAAGATGAATAACACTCCAAAAATTTTTGTCACAATTTTAGTACTCATAGTGGTAACAACAAATCTTTGTCTTGCCCAGACTACCGGTAAAATTGCCGGCATTGTTGAGGATGGCACTACTGGTGAGCCGTTAGCTGGTGCAAATGTTTATATTGAAGGAACTAGTATGGGAGCCTCAACAGATTTGGATGGTGCATTTTTCATAATTAATGTTCCGCCGGGAACCTATAACGTTACCGTTCAAATGATCGGATATAAGAACCTCAGTTTTCCAAATATACGTGTCAGTACCAATTCTACAATTACACTTAATGGAAAATTGGAATCTTCCATCATCGAAGGGGAAACCATTGTCGTAGAGGTCGATAAAATTGCCACAAAGAAAGACCAAACCGGATCATCTCTTACTGTGAGCTCGGATCAAATGGAACTTTTACCCGTAGAAAGTCTCGCAGATGTAGTCAGCATACAATCGGGTGTAGTTGCCGGCCATTTTCGCGGAGGTAGGGATACAGAGGTGTCTTATATGGTGGATGGCTTACAGGTGGATGAAAATTTCAGTGGAACAGGTTCTTCTGTAACAATTGAGACCGGAGCAGTTGAAGACCTTGAGATTATTAAAGGTACTTTTAATGCAGAGTATGGCCGCGCCATGAGTGGGGTGGTTAATGCCGTTACTAAAGAGGGTAAAGGTCGTTTTCAGGCATCTGTTCAAGCGTACGCGTCAAATTATTTTACTGCTCATGGCGATGAATTTCCCGGTCTAAGTGATGGATCCTTGGATCGTAATCTAAGCCAGGACTACAGAATTCAATTATCCGGTCCGGTACTAGGTGAAAATATAACTTTTTTTACAAATTATAGAAGGCAGATTCTTAATGGCTATCTTAATGGTATCAGGAGATTCACCTCAACTGATTATAGCGATTATACAAACCCGGACCCACAAGAGTGGCATATAGAGAATACGGGTGACGGCGAACTCGTAAGTATGATGAAAGATTATCATCATTCTTTTCTTGGAAAACTTTCATTCAGGCCTTATAACACATTGAAAATTAGCGCTATGTTTACTTTTAATGATGATGAAACGAAAGGATACAGTCATTATTACAAATATAATCCTGATTATCTTGGGTCGAATTACCACCAGGCATATATGTATACACTAAGTTTGAATCATACGATTTCACCATCTCTATTCTACGAGTTTAAGGCTTCTTATATTGATAATAAATATGAGTCATATAAATTCGAAGATCCTTTAGATTCACGTTATGTACATCCGCGCTACGTTGGAACCGGTCAACCTGGATTTGCCACCGGTGGTGTTGCCGCAGCGGGTAAATCGATGTCTTATTTTGAAGACTTCAATTTGAAACTTGATTTATCCTGGCAGGCTACTAATAACCATTTATTTAAAGTAGGTGGGCTTTTTACTCAGCATTATATAAATCAGGATAGAATTGATGTACGTAATAAATATGCAGGATTGACTGAAGAAAATACAAAGGTCATCGATCCGATAACGGGGAAGGTCGACTGGCCCTATTATGAATTGGAAATGGTTCCGCAAACTGAAAACACAATGGATGTATATGAAGTTCAACCCTTTGAATTCTCAGGGTATATGCAGGATAAAATGGAATTTGAGGATATGGTGATCAATCTGGGTGTACGCTACGATTATTTTTATTCTGATCAGGTTTATCCCACCGACCGGCGCAATCCCTCCAATCAGCTGAATTTACCGGACAGCCTGATGACGAGCTATCAAAAAGCCGATCCTCAAACGCAAATAAGTCCCAGATTTGGCTTGTCATATCAGTTAGGGAAAAGAGCTGTGCTACATTTTAGCTATGGACATTTTTTCCAGATGCCGCCCATGTATGCGCTTTATGCCAACAATATTTTTCGTGTGCCTGTAAATGACTATGGAACGACAATGGGCAATGCCCAGTTGCATCCCCAGAAAACTATTCAGTATGAAATTGGTCTATGGCAGGAACTCATTAAAGGGTTAGGTTTAGAAGTAAGTCTCTATTATAAGGATATTTACGATCTTTTAAGTACACGGATCATATCTACCTATAACCAGATTGAATATGGACTATATACGAATAAAGATTATGGAAATGCCCGTGGTTTGGAAATGAGGCTTGACTATGATCTTGGCGGATTTTATAGTTTTGCTAATTATACGCTGGCCTACACAAAAGGAAATGCCGATAATCCAACACAGACGTTTACCCGGGCCGGTAACAGCATGGATCCAATTAAACGCTTAATTCCAATGAGTTGGGATCAACGGCATACGTTTAACATAACAGTCGGTTATTCAACACCTAAATATGCGGCAACGCTTATGGCATTCTATGATACGGGAACGCCTTATACATTTTCCCCCCAGACAGAGAGCCGTTTGTCGCTCATAAACCTTTATCAGAATAACGATTATATACCTTCCTCATTTAGAGTAGATGTCAATGCCTATTATGCCTTTAAAATTATGGGTGATTTAGAGGCCAAATTATTTTTGCGGATATATAATTTACTTGATAGAAAAAATCCGATCTGGGTGTATGGAGATACCGGACAACCTTATACGACGGTCGTTCGAGAATCACAGATTGCCCAACATCGTAGCGATTTTAATGATTATTATGACCGTGTTGAGAATCCGACAGCCTATTCAGCACCAAGAGAAATCAAATTAGGTTTCGGTGTTGAATTTTGACAAACAGTTTAATGAGGAAATTGGTTATAGTAATGGTAATTGGCACATTGTAAGGGTTGAATTGGATTAATAATGATTAAATTACAAATTACTAATTACATAACTATCAAATTTACTTAGATAATGCAAATCATATACTTTTTCTCTCACTTATGCTATCCACTCTTTTTTTAACAACCTTTTCGCCCAGGGCAGGCCCTATGAAGGGCCTGAGGATCCGGCAGGCGATATTTCAGAGATGCGTGAAGGATTTATGAATGGCAACCGGGTTCTGCTCTATTTTCTCAATAATGGTCAAATTGCGGACATTTTTAAATTTGGTTATAATAACATGCGCGATAGTAAATGGCCAAACAATTATCTGGGCACGAGAATGATCGATGTAGGCACCGTAGTTGTATTTAGTAAGGTTTTTGTTGAAAATGATTCAATTCCTGTAACAGATTTATATCAGGTCGCTTCATTAAAATCTGAAGGCAAGATAGATTCGTTAATTTTTGTTCAATCCGGATGGATCTGGAATTATGACGCAAATTATTACAGCACGATACGCTGGCAGTTTATGCCTGTGAAAGGCTATCTCAATCCGACCCAGGATTATATCGCCATGAGCAATAAAGAAGATTCCTGGCCTGTCGCGGGCTGGCCCTCCAGAGGTTTCGATACAAAATGGCCCGGAGAATGGAACGGCCGTTTTGGACGGGGTATAAGATATGCCGATCTCGAAAGTTATTTTGTATTTAATGATGCTCAGGATCTGGAAAAGATTGTACAAAGGAATGATCCTGAAGAGAATGTAATTAAAAAGGGTCCCAGATACTATCCCAGGCCCGGTAGATTTATCGGCGATATAAATCCCGAGGTAACTGTACAAGGGGGCTATCCCTGGGGTGGTTTAGGAATACGCATTGCTACGCGTGGATTTCAATGGAATAATCCGGAAGCTAAAGATATAATATTTTGGGAATTTGATATTACAAATATATCAGATTACGATTTACCGATAAGTGGTTTTGGGTATGATATCGACATGGCTCTCGGTGACGAGCATTCACCCGATGATGATGTTGGATTTTTTAATACCGATTTAGATATGGTCTATGTTTGGGATTATGATGGTATAGGCGTTGGAGGAATTGAGCCGGGCACCTTTGCAACAGCCTATTTGGAAAGTCCGGGTCTTGCCTATGATAACGTCGACAATGATGAAGATGGCATTGTTGATGAAAAGCGTGATAATCCGGCCGGAGAAACCGTTGGCCCTTATTATCATATATATAATCTGGATGATTTCCTGGAACAATATGACTTGGTTGAAGAAGACCTGCGCGACCATTTTGAAGGAGATGAAGACCAGGATTGGCAGGATGGTTACGATGCAAACGAGAACGGCATGTATGTAAAGAAGAATGAGGAAGGATATTGGATTCCTGAACCTGGAGAATTCGCCGGTGACGATGTCGGTCTTGATGGTGTTGGTCCGCTGGATATTAACTATAATGGGCCCGATGAAGGCGAATGTAACCATAAGCCTGATTATTTGGAAGGGCAGGGATGTGAGCCCAATTTTGCTGTAACCGACGTTTCAGAATCTGATATGGTAGGTTTAACAACGTTTCGATTGATGTCGGATATTGATCGATCAAATAACGATTGGTTCCATGATGATGATGAGACCTGTTTTGATTTCCTTAACGCTCATGTATTCGAGGAATACACCGGAGGAACACCGCAAAGATTAGGTTTTGCAGCAACATCATCAACCTTTCCGCTTTTTAAAGGCCGTACAGAACGAATTTCAGTTGCCCTCCTCCATGCTTATGAGAGTTTATATGAAATTTCTGCCCCAGGGCACATTGCCAGAAATCTTTTTGTTTTAAAGGCAACAACACAAATTATTTACGAGTCAGACTACCGGTTTGCGCAGCCTCCTCTTTTACCCACTTTAACCGCAACACCAGGTGATGGACAGGTTATTTTAACCTGGGATGATGTTGCAGATAAATATACCCGGGAACCATTCTTAGGCAGAATTAATGATTTTGAGGGTTATAAACTTTATCGTGCCACGGACAAGTATTTTCAGGATGCGGAAATCATTACCGATAATCAGGGTGCAAAAGCCAGCAAAAAACCAATTTTTCAATGCGATCTGGTAGATAACATTAAGGGTAATGCTGATTTTGGTGAGGTTGGAGGTGTGGAATACTATCTGGGTGATGATACGGGGATCAGTCACTATTTTGTCGATGATCAGGTTCAAAACGGGAAAACATATTATTATGCGCTTGTCGCTTATGATTATGGGGCACCTGAAATTGGTGATGGTATTTCTCCCACTGAGAACAATATCACCCTCGAGTTAGATGAGGCTGAAGAAGTCATACGAATGGGAAAAAATATAGTCGTTGTCGTTCCCCATCAACTGGCTGCAGGTTATCAAAATCCTTCCTTAAAATCAGAAGATACGGCACCGATAGGTAATGCAGAAGCCAGGCCACACATATTTGATAGAAACTCTATAAAGCCGAATCATACCTATAAGGTAAAATTTAAAGTTGATACGTTAGGATACATACAAAGAAATCTAAATGACAAACATCCTCTGGATTTTGTTACCTTGAATAGTGGATTTAAGGTATATGATGTGACTGAGGGAAATAGTATGGTCTATCAGGAAGATACCCTACATTTTCCCTTTGACAATATTATCAATCGGGATGATAAAGTCACTGCTCTCCTTTCCGGCAAAACAAAAGTTATCAAAACGAAATATTATCGCCCGGATGAGATAATTAGCGATAGCTTTGATGGAATTCAACTAAAGATGACTGGAATGAACGGATACTTTCCCCCGATCATGCAACACCTGCACCAGGAAATGGGATAAATGATGAAAATACCGGCTGGGTGGTTGGTGATGCTCCCATCAATGTCCAAAACAGTACATATGAGTATTACGGATTTCCCTATACATACGATATTGTTTTTAGTGACAGAGATTCTGCTTATGTGAATCGCTTAAATAAGAAGACAGGTATAAATAATCTTGATGGCGGAGGAGGTAATTTTCTTTTCGATCAGGCATTCTCATTCTATGTCGTCAATCAAACGGCCGTTGATCTTCTTGGAAAAGCGGATACGTTGGAGTTAGTCGTTGATGATTTAAATTCAAACGGGACCTTTGATGTTCTGGAGGACCGGATTATAGCAGGTCACGCTGTTGTGAGAACAATTGGCAACTCAAAGCTGATCTCCTGGGGAGGAACCGTATTCGGCTTTGATTTTCTTAGACTCAGAAAATGAGAATCAATTACCTAAACCGGGTGATGTCTATCGGTTTGAGTTTAGACGGCCGTTTTCTGAAACCGATTCGATCATGTTCACAACAGAATTCCCTGCGGAGGCAGATAAAGCAAGTTTAAATAGTCACTATGGATGATATCAAAGTTGTACCAAATCCATATATTATGGCCAATGCAATGGAACCGGCAGTGGCAAATAAATTTTTAAACCAGCGGCGGAGAATCATGTTTACCAACATCCCGGCGCGCTCTGAGATACATATATTTACATCCAGCGGTGTATTAGTTGACAAAATCGATGTAGAAAACGAACCGAGCAATGGTATCGTTCATTGGGATTTGCTTTCTAAGGAGGATTTAGAAATTGCGGCTGGGATGTATGTATATTATGTAAAATCGAATGAGACCGGTAAGGAAAAAGTTGGAAAATTTGCGGTGATAAAGTGAGTCGGTAATTGGGTTAATAAGGTAATTAGGTAATAAGGTAATAGGGTAATAAGGTAACAGGGTAACTGGATTATTAGGTAATTACCTTGTTTCCCAATTACCCAATTACCCAATTCAATAGCCTAATAGCCTAATAACCTGATCTTCAAGATAGGGGTAAATAAATGAAACAGATTACTTATTTAATTATACTATTCACTCTTTTCTCTACAAACCTTTTTGCTCAGGGTAAACCTTACGAAGGTCCGGAGGATCCAGCCGGAGATATCTCAAACCTAAGAGAAGGTTATATGAACGGTAACCGGGTTTTGTTATATTATCAGAATTTTGGTAGATGTGCCGATTGGTGGGGCAAAGGCGTAGATGACTCCAGATGGCCCAATAATTATGAAGGTGTAAGGATGATTGACCATCTCCATCTCGCCATAATGAATAAGGTATATGTTCGACAAGATTCGATCCCTATAGAATCTCTTGATGAGCTGCAATCCTATTTGGGATCAGAAAAGGTCGATTCACTTTATTATACGCAATCTTTTGGGAACAGCGGTGATGTAAATTATGAGAGTACCATAGGATGGGGATTTTATCCTGTAAAGGGATATTTTAACGAATCTCAGGATTATATTGCCATGAGCAATAAAGAAAATTCCTGGCCATCTGAAGGTTGGCCTTCAACCGGTTTTCAAAAAAAATGGCCCGGAGAATGGAATGGTCGTTTTGGGCGGGGGATTAAATATGCCGCTCTGGAATGTTATTATGCGTTCAATGATGCTCAGGATCTTGAATATATCGTACGGAGGAATGATCCCGAGGAAAATTTAATAACGGAGGGACCCAGATATTATCCACGTCCTGACGTGCACATTGGCGATATCGATCCGAACGTTACCGTGCAAAGAGGATATCCCTGGGGAGGGCTGGGACTAAGAATCAGTACGCGGGGATTTCAATGGAATAATCCCGAAGCGAGGGATTTAATTTTTTGGGAATTCGATATTTCTAATATATCTGATTATGATTTGCCTGTAAGCGGATTTGCGATCGTTACCGATTTATCCGTCGGCGATGAGCATGGGGAAGATGATGATACGGGATATTTTAATACCTTTCTTGACATGGCTTATGCCTGGGACTGGGATGGTGTTGCGGTAGGCGGCAGAGTTCCTGGTACTTTTGCCTGTGCATTTCTGGAAAGTCCGGGAGTGGCTTATGATGGTACCGATAATGATGAAGATGGTCTTATTGATGAAAAGCGGGATAATCAGGCAGGGGAAATAGTCGGGCCCTACGACGGAATTTATAATTTATCTGCTTTTTTAGAGACCTATAAAAAGTCAGAAGAAGATCTGCGTGACCATTATGAGGGTGATGAAGATCAGGACTGGCAGGATGGAACAGATCTCAACAATGATGGTAATTATTCTTACTTTGACACTGAGACCCAGACCTGGTTCCCGGACCCAGGAGAAACACCAGGGGATGATGTCGGATTAGATGGCGTCGGGCCGCTGGATCTAAATTACACTGGCCCGGATGAAGGCGAATGCAATCATCGGCCTGACTATGAAGAAGGTGTGGGCTGTGAACCTAATTTTGCCGCTACCGATGTAAGTGAGTCAGATATGCTTGGTTTGACCACATTCCGATTATCGAGTTACTCCGAAAGAGGTGCAAATTTCTGGTATCCCAGCTCCGACAGAGAGTTTTTTGATTATTTAAACTCCCATCAATTCGATGAATATACCGGAACAACCCCACAGCCGATAGATTTCCTGTTTTCCTCATCTACTTTCCCACTCTTTGAAGGAAGAACAGAACGCATTTCTATCGCCATGCTTCATGCATATGAAGACCTGGGCAATTTAAACTCGTCATCTCATTATGCCCCAAATATTTATAAGTTGAAGGAAATAGCACAGGTTATCTACGAAGCAGATTATCGTTTCGCACAGCCCCCTAAAATGCCCACACTAACTGCGACAGCAGGCGATGGAAAAGTTGTTTTATCCTGGGATAATGTAGCTGATCAACTCACCAGAGAGCCGTTCATAGGAAATATCAACGATTTTGAGGGGTATAAGCTGTATCGTGCAACCGACAAATTGTTCTCTGATGCTGAGGTGATTACCAACAGTCAGGGCGTTAAAATGTTTAAGAAGCCCATTTTTCAATGTGATCTGATCGACACTATTAGCGGTCATGCAAATTATGGTGTAGTTGGTGGAGCCGAATTCTATCTGGGTGATGAGACCGGAATCAGCCATCATTATGTTGATGAACAGGTGCAGAACGGACGCACTTACTACTATGCCATTGTTGCTTATGATTATGGTGCACCAAATATCGGAAATGGCATATCACCCTCGGAGAACAATATTGTCATCGAACTTGATGAGTCAGAAGAAATTGTACGTTTGGGTGAAAATGTTGCCGTGATCACTCCCGGTCAGGTCGCTGCAGGATTTGAACAACCCTCGTTAACAGTAAATTCCGAAGAAATGTTGGGCAATGGGAAGATAGTGCCCACCGTTTTTGATAGGGATCTGATAAAACCAAACCACACATATAAGGTAATGTTTAAGGTGGATACCGTAGGTTATATAAAGCGGAATATAAATGATCGACATCCGCTGGATATGGTAAGGGTAAATAACGGTCTGTATGTCTATGATGTAACAGCGGGAAATAAATTGGTCTATGAAGAGGGAATAAATTATTACACGCTGGATAATATGATAACCCGAGATGATAAAAATATTTATTATCTCTCCGGTGGGACAGCACCTTTCGTAGCGACATTTTACCAGGCCAAAGAAATATTGACAGACAATTTTGACGGTATTCAATTGAACATGACAGGTCTCAATGGATATTTGCCGGTACAACCTCACCTGCCCATGCCGGAATCAGGGATTAACGAAGAGAATACAGGATGGATAGTCGGTACTTCGAAGATTAATGTAAAGGAAAGCTTTAATGAATATTATGCATTTCCTTACATGTATGATATTGTTTTTACAGATAATGATTCCGTGTACCTCAACCGGTTGAATAAAAAAACAAGCATAAAAAATCTTGATGGAGGAGATGGTAATTTTCTTTTTGACCAGGCTTTCCCCTTTTATGTCGTTAACCAGACGGCCTATGATCTGACAGGTGTCCTGGATACACTAGAATTAGTTGTTGACGATTTGAATTCGAATGGGTCCTTCGATATTCTTGAGGATAGAGTTCTGGTTGGTCCTGCTGTTATTAGGTCGCTTGGTAATTCAAAACTTATCTCCTGGGGTGGTACAGTCTTCGGCTTTGATTTCATCGGCGTTGAAGATGAAAATGATTTACCCAATCCGGGAGATATTTACCGCTACGATTTCTATCGACCGTTTTTTGAGTCAGATTCATTGATATTTACAATTGATGAATTAGGTGATGTTAATGAGACTGCGCTTAACGCCACGATGGATGACATAAAGGTGGTGCCAAATCCCTATATAATGACAAATTCGATGGAGCCGGCGGTTGGAAATAAATTTTTGAATCAACGTCGCAGGATTATGTTTACCCATATTCCTGCTCAATGTGAGATCTATATCTTCACTTCAAGTGGCATCGTTGTCGATAAAATTGATGTAGAAAATGAACCAAGTAATGGCATAGTACATTGGGATTTACTCACAAAAGAAGATCTGGAAATCGCAGCAGGAATGTATGTGTATTATGTAAAATCAAAGGAAACCGGTAAAGAAAAAACAGGTTTATTTGCGGTGATTAAGTGATCTGGTGAATAAGTAATTGCTAATCAAATAATTGGGCAGCCGTTATCGATCAGAAGGGGATCATTCGTTATTTGGGTGATGGAGAAGATATTCAGAGAATTAATGATATAATCGAAGAATATTTATCGGTTAGTTTTGTAGATGATCCGGAGGTTGCCAAAAATTATGCGCTGAAGCAGAATTTTCCCAATCCTTTCAATCCGAGAACTACTATAAATTATGAGCTACCGAAAGGTAGTATGGTTAAAATTGATGTATTTAATATTCTTGGTAAAAAAGTAATTACACTTATAAATGCTGAACAAGTTGCGGGAAACCATCAGGTGGTTTGGGATGGTAATGATACATCCGGAAAAGCAAGCAGCAATGGGGTGTATTTCTATCGAATTTCGACACCTGAATTCACTCAAACAAAAAAAATGATACTTTCAAAATAAGGTAATTTTGCCTTAATGCAAATGTACGATCGAAGAGGGAGATCATTATGAAATATTTCGTACCTGTAATAGTGTTTATTATATTTATTTTTTCCCAGATTTCAATAGGACAAAATAAGCCTTATCGTGTTGGAACAACAGCAGCTAACTTTCTGGAAATGGGTATTGGTAGTGCTGGAAATGCTATGGGAGAGGCCTATGTCAGTGCGGTCAGGGATTTATCCTCACTATACTGGAACCCTGCAGGATTAGCCTATTTACCGAATAATGAAGTTCTGGTCATGCATCAACCATGGATAGCGGGAATTAATGTCAACTTCGCTGGTGCGGGAATTGTATTTCCGAATATCGGAACAGTTGCATTTGCGGTAACAAACATGGATTATGGACGAACTGAAGTGACGACCATGTCAATGCAGGATGGGACTGGTGAGACGTATGAAGCCAATGAATATGCATTTGTACTTTCCTATGGCAGAAAGATTGTACAATGGTTTTCTTTTGGCGCCAGCCTAAAGTACGTAACCTCGAGTATCTGGCATGTGGGTGCCAGTGCCGGAGCAGTTGATTTGGGGGTTCTTGTAGATACTGATTTTCTTTCTCCAAATAATAATCGTGAAAACGGTCTTAAAATAGGTATGAGTATCTCAAATTATGGTACAAGAATGCAATATGACGGGATTGACTTGTTGCAGCCGATTGATATCCTGCCCAATGAAAATGGCAATTATAAAGATGTTGAAGGACAATACCGTGTTCAGGGATGGGAACTGCCGTTAATCTTCAGAATCGGAACATCCATTACACCAATAGTTAGTGAAACCCAGAGAATAACCTTATCTGTCGATGCCCTACATCCGAATAATAATAACGAATCTCTCAATATGGGGGCAGAATACGAATTTTCATTTGTGGGATTTGGTAAGTTTTCACTCTGGGGTGGGTATCGTGGTTTGTTAATGGATGAGAATCCTTATGGTATGACGCTAGGAATGGGGTTGCAGATAGATCTTTTACATAATACAAAAATGAAGATAGGTTATGTTTATAAAGATATGCAGATCTTATCAAATACATCCATTTATACCTTCGCCTTAACTTTTTAGAATCTACGCGATTAAAGGGAGACCGATTCATTTCTCTTCAGAACTGTTCCCTTGTTAATATAGTAAAATTTGTTGTTTCATTTAAAGGTGATATCACTGGACGGAGAAGTTTTATGCAAATTAATTCTGGTTTGACATTAATTATGGTTATACTTTTTTCTTTGCCATCCCTTCATATGGCCCAGAACCCGGACCTGATGTCCGTTAGTGAAACGTTAGCATATGAAACCGTAATTGATGTGCATCCTGATATTCATGAGGACTATGGACTAACTTTTCCACTGACTTACAAGTTTGAATATAGTGCCTTAATGAAAAATTTGCGTGTCTTTAAAAAATATCAATCAAAAGATTATTGGACCGAGATAGAAAAGAAAACTTCTGAAGATTTTTTTAATGGGATAGAAGCCGCCCGGTTTGATACCACTCTGGGTATTACCTATATCTCTGTTGGATTTGGAGAAAAGAGTGATTCGATTATAATAAAAATTGTTGATGCTGATAGCAGCACTATACCAATGACTTTTGTAGAGATATGCAAGTTTTATGATGACCGCGATGCTGCAGTAACCTGCAGTGCAGATGATTGGGCGGGGTGGAGTGCCAATAAATTTGATCGCACAATAGGTATATTTAGGAGTTATAATTTGTGGCTATCCTGCGGCATTGTAACCGATGGATGTAATGTCGATGCCTGGCAAAGGATTCAGACGCAACTTGATTCCGGGCTAGTAGAGGCTTGTTCCCATTCAAGATCTCATCCCTATCCCTATTCAGATTATAATTCTGAGATTACGGGATCCAGGCAGGATATTCTTAATAATGTAAACCTCCCGGCCTCCTTTAAAAAAGACTATAAGGAATATCTCTACACCTTTATCGCACCAAATGGATATAATGACGCCATTATTGATTCCCTTGTTGGTATAAATAAATATCTTGTGAACCGGCTTTACTATCCGGGCTACACAGAGTTCGCCGAATGGAATGATCAGACAAAATCTTATTTTGCTCTGGGTGTAACCCGTGCCTTTGATCCGCCGCGTGAAAGATTAGGGTGGGGGATTGGAACTGATGACAGTACCGATTTAAACAATGCTTTTGACGAGGTGATGGATACGGGTGGCGTCTATCATCTGATGTGCCATCCCAATGTAGTAGAATGGGATAGTGCCTATGTCTGGAGTCATCTGGACCATATCAGCAACAAGAAAAACGTCTGGTATGTGAGTATGGGGCATTTGTATATGTATCATATGATGCAATCCGGTGCGACACCACCATTGGCAATCGAAAACAATTCTGCAAATATTCCCGAGAATTTTTCTCTGGAGCAAAACTATCCAAATCCTTTTAATCCATCAACAACAATCCCTTATAGATTGGCCAATCCTGGTCATGTTACCATTAATATATATGATGCTTTGGGACGAATGGTTGAAAATCTTGTGGATCAAAAACAACCTGCCGGTAGTCATAAAATTATCTGGAATGCCCGAAACCATGCCTCCGGTATTTATTTCTACAGGATAAATGCTGGTGGCATCGTAAAAGCACGTAAAATGCTCCTGGTCCGATAAGTAAAAAAATGGTCCACGAATTTCACAAATTAGCTTTCAAGATTAAAGACTAAAGATGAAATATTAAAGAATCATTTACAGATTAGTCTTGTCATACAGATCCCGAATCAAGTTCGGGATGACGACTTGGTCATCCTGAACTCGTTTCAGGATCTTAATATTACTATATTACAACTTCTTGGACGCAAATCTTTATCACTCAGCGGTTTTGCGACTCTGTGAGAGATTCATATTATTGAACAAGCACCTTAATAGCGGAGGATGGTATGAAAAAAATACAAAGAATCCTGTTCTTACTTTTTATGCTGGGGATTGTCTCATCCGTATTGGCCCAGCATGGAGAACAAAAATATGTACCTGATTCCGATCCACTCGTACGGGAAAAATTGGAAGCGTGGCAGGATCTCAAGTTCGGCCTCCTCATGCACTGGGGTGCCTATAGTCAATGGGGGATCGTAGAGTCCTGGTCCATCTGTTCGGAAGATGAAGGATGGTGCCGTCGAAAAGGTGATCCCGATTATAATACGTACAAAAAAGAATATGAAAATCTTAAAACCACATTTAATCCAACTAAGTTTGATCCGGATAAATGGGCTAAGGCGGCACAAGGCGCTGGTATGAAGTATATGGTGTTCACGACCAAACATCATGATGGCTTCTCCATGTTTGATACAAAGTACACCGATTATAAAATAACAGATGATGCGTGTCCCTTTCATACCAATCCCAAAGCCAATGTAACAAAGGAACTTTTTAACTCCTTCAGGAATGAAGGATTATGGGTTGGGGCCTATTTTTCCAAACCCGACTGGCATAGTCAGGATTATTGGTGGTCAAATTTTGCCACACCGGATAGGAATCCAAATTATGATATAAAAAAATATCCGGAACGATGGAATAGATTTAAGGAATTTACCCACAATCAGATTATGGAATTGGTTACAGATTATGGCAAAGTGGATATTCTTTGGTTTGATGGTGGTTGGGTAAGACCGTTAACTGACAAAGAGATCCAGGCGCGGATAAACAGATCCGGCTATAAGTTTGGCCGGATTCAGAGTCAGGATATTGACATGCCTGAATTGGCCCGAAAAGTGCGTGAAAAACAACCCGGCCTGATTGTTGTCGACCGTGCGGTACCCGGGCCCTATCAAAATTATCTAACCCCTGAAAATCGTGTACCTGAAAAAGCCTTACCTTATCCCTGGGAATCCTGCATCATTGCCGGCGGCGGCTGGTCTTATTCGCCGAACGCAAAGTATAAATCCCCACAGGCCTTAATTCATATGTTGGTGGATATTGTATCGAAGGGTGGGAACTTGTTATTAAATATCGGCCCTGGCCCGGATGGCACCTGGCATAATGACGCCTACGATCGTCTTGAGAAAATTGGGGAGTGGATGAAGGTGAACGGAGAAGCAATTTATAAATCGCGCGCTATTGCGCCCTATAAAGAAGGAAAAACCTGTCTCACACGCCAAAAAGACGGAACCATTTACGCCATTTACTTAGGTGGTGAAAGTGAAGAAGGGCCACCTTCAAAGATCTGGTTATCCAGCATCCAACCCGCTGATGATGCCAAAATCACCATGCTGGGCGCTGCAGGGGATCTTGAGTGGGAAAAAGTTGGTGAGGGCTTTGTCGTAAATATTCCAAAAAATATTCAGAATAATCCACCCTGTGAACATGCCTGGACCCTTAAGATAAAATAATGCAGTTAAACTGGATTGATATTACTGTTTTTGTTGGATTTATTGCCCTGGTTGTCAGTTTTAGTATGTATAAAAGCCGGGGGGAAAGGAATAGTGAAGATTATTTCCTGGCAGGGCGTGGGTTAAAGTGGTATTTAATCGGTTTCTCAATTGTTGCGGCAAATATTTCCACAGAACAATTCGTTGGTATGAGTGGCCAGGGAGCCGGCAACGTCGGCCTTGCCGTTTCAGGATACCAGTTACTTGGTGCTGTAACCATTGTCTTTGTGGCAATTTTTTTTCTACCCCGTTTTCTTCGTTCAGGCATCTATACTTTGCCGGAATATCTGGAGTATCGTTATAATGCCACAGCCCGGGGTTTGATGGCTTTTTATACGATGGCCATTTATGTGGGGGTGACGATTACGGCTGTATTATATTCCGGGGGGTTAACCCTGCATACGATCTTCGATATTGATCTGACGGCTGCAATCTGGCTAATTGGAATCATCGCAGCAGCTTATACGACCTGGGGAGGGTTGCGTGCGGTTGCATATGCCGATCTTTTTCAGGGATCAGGTTTGCTCCTCGGTGGGCTCCTGACCCTGGTTCTCGGTTTTATTGCGGTCGGTGGATTCTCCTCCTTCTTTACAGCCAATGCCGATCGGCTTCATATGGTGCTTCCTCATGATCATCCTGAAATTCCCTGGACAGCCCTGTTGATCGGACTTTGGATACCCAATTTTTATTATTGCGGATTAAATCAATTCATTGTACAGAGAACATTAGCGGCAAAAAGTTTACGGGAAGGGCAATTAGGTATCATCTTTGCTGCCTCACTCTGGTTAATTGTTCCATTCGCGATTGTTATTCCTGGGATCATGGCGGTTCAACTTTACGGAGATCAGCTGGTTACAACCGACCAGGCGTATCCCATGCTAATAAGAAATTTAGTGCCGGTCGGTCTGCGTGGTTTTATCTTTGCGGCATTAGCCGGTGCGGTGGTCAGTTCGTTAGCTTCCATGTTAAATTCTGCCTCGACGATATTCACCATGGATCTCTACAAACGTCATTGGCAAAAGGAGGCTTCTCAAGTATCACTTGTCAAAATTGGTCGCATAACCACACTTATCTTTGTGGTCATAGGTTGTATTATCGCACCACAATTGGCAAATCCTAAGTTTAAAGGCGTTTTTCATTATATCCAGGAATTTCAGGGATATATTTCTCCCGGTATTTTAGCTGCTTTTGTCTTTGGATTTATTGTAAAAAAAGCGCCTCCTGCAGCGGGTGTTATGGCATTACTTTTAACGGTACCTATTTATGGATTTTTACAATGGCAGTATACTGAAATTGCATTTTTAAACCGCATGGCGATAACTTTTATCATCGTAATAATAACCATGGCGATGATTACCTGGAAAAATCCCTTAGACAAAGCGGTAGAAATGCCGGTAAATAAAGATTTCGATATGCGTCCGGCTCCTTCTGTAATATGGTTGGGCAGCTTGGTTATTCTTGGGGTTGTTTGCTTTTATATTGTTTTCTGGTAACGAGTCTTATAATTTCATGCAATGAGCTGCCTGAAAGTGCGGTACAAAGAAAAAAGACAAGATTAAAGATAACCACAAAGGACACAAAGAAGTCACAAAGAAATCTCTAAATATCTCTGCGATCCTCAACGTACTCTGCGTTAGAAAAAGAATGTATCATTAATGCAGTTTAAAATAATTTTTAATACATCCTAAACTTATCGAGTGAGTTGCTAATGAAACCACTTTTTAAATCCATCCTGTTTAAAGATCCCCTAATGTATATTTTCTTATTTATACCATTGATTTATGCTGAGAATACCATGAGAAAGCAAAACATTCAGGAAATTGATCTATCCGGAGTGTGGCAGTTTCAAATAGACTCTCTTGATATTGGTACCTCGGAAAAATGGTTTTCAAAAAGACTTAGTGAAACCGTCAATCTTCCTGGCTCAATGGCAGAAAATGGGAAAGGCGACGATGTGTCGGTCCGGACCAAATGGACCGGGCAAGTTGTAGATAAATCCTGGTATACGGATGATAAATACAGCCGCTATCGTGAAAAGGGAAATATAAAGATTCCCTTTTGGTTACAACCAGTAAAACACTATGTCGGGGTGGCCTGGTACCGGAAAGAGATCGAGATACCAGAGAATTGGAAAGACAATTTTATTGAGTTGCTGTTAGAACGATGTCACTGGGAGTCTACAATTTGGGTGGATAATCAGAAAATAGGTATGCAAAATAGTCTGGCAACAGCCCATATCTATAATTTGAGTGGAGTTATGAGTCCCGGAAAACATGTTATCACTATCAGAATTGATAACCGAATAAAGGAGATTGATCCAGGTTTAAATTCTCATAGTGTTTCTGATCATACCCAAACCAACTGGAATGGTATTGTTGGTAATATCATGGTCATGGCCCAAGGTGACGTTACCTTTGACAAGGTAAGAATATTCCCGGATATCCTCAATAAGCAGGTTCTTGTTAAATTGCGTTTGAAGACCCTTTCGAAAAACCTGGGAAATTGTACGTTAAAACTATCGGTTGGTAACGCGGATACTAAACTCAATTCCCTGATCAAAGAAGTTAAAGTGGAAAATAATCAGGAACTTGAGATTGTCTACCCGATGGGTGATACGCCCTTATTATGGGATGAATTTCAGCCGAATGTTTATACCATGCATCTGGAATTAGAGAATGAAACCGGTTACACCTCAAAAAAAATAAATTTTGGTATGCGTGAATTTAAAACCGAAGGTACAAATTTTATCATCAACGGCAGACCTGTTTTTCTGCGGGGGACTCTGGAATGTGCCATCTTCCCAAAAACGGGTTATCCCTCAACAGATGTTGAAGAATGGAAAAGGATTTTTAATACGATAAAAGCACATGGTTTAAATCATATGCGTTTTCATTCCTGGTGTCCGCCCGAGGCGGCCTTTGCCGCGGCAGACAGAGTGGGGATTTATTTGCAAGTAGAATGCTCCAGCTGGGCAAATGGATCGTCAAGCCTTGGGGATGGGAAACCGATTGATAAATGGTTATATGAAGAGGCTGAAAGCATATTGGATGCTATACGGAAATCACCCTTCGTTCTGTATGATGGCCTATGGTAATGAACCGGGTGGACAGAATCAGGGTAAATACTTAAATGCCTTTGTCCGTCATTGGAAAAAGAGGGATTCACGAAGGGTCTATACCAGTGGTGCCGGCTGGCCTCCGGTAGAGGAAATGGAATATTATAATCCCATGGATCCACGTATCCAACGCTGGGGAGAAGGTCTCAGAAGTATTATTAACAGCAAACCACCACAGACTGCTTTTGATTTTGGGGATATCCTGGCCGAAAAATTCTCCGATAAACCAGCTGTTGGACATGAAATCGGCCAATGGTGTGTGTATCCCAATTTTAAAGAAATTAAAAAAGTATACCGGTGTCTTAAAGGCTAAAAATTTTGAAATATTTCAGGAAAGCCTGGAAGAAAATAGCATGGGGTATCTGGCTGAAGATTTTTTACTCGCTTCCGGAAAGTTGCAGGCCCTCTGCTATAAGTATGAAATTGAAGCGGCCTTGCGCACCCCGGGATTTGCTGGATTTCAGTTGCTCGATTTGCATGATTTCCCTGGTCAGGGTACCGCTCTGGTAGGTGTTCTGGATCCTTTTTGGGAGGAGAAAGGCTATATAAAACCATCTGAGTTCAATCGCTTCTGCAGCCAGTTGGTTCCTCTGGCCCGTTTTAAAAAACGAATATTTCTGAACAACGAAATAATTGAAGCGGATCTAGAGGCCGCCCATTTCGGCCCCTCATCTTTAAAGAATATCCAGGCATCCTGGACAATTCTAGATGAGAGCGGTACCGAAGTTATAAAAGGGCAATTCTCTAAGCGCGATATTCCTCTGGGAAACAATATAAAACTTGGCCAGGTTAGAGCCGATGCAAATCAGTTTAAAAAGCCTCAGAAATTGATTTTGATTGTTGATGTGGCTGGTTATTCCAATTCCTGGGATATCTGGATCTTCCCGGCCACCCACAGTTCCATTGACCCATCAGAAGTTTATCTGACCTCAGTTTTAGATGAGGATGCATTGGCCCGGCTAGAAGCGGGTGGGAATGTCCTGCTTAGTCTTAAAAATGGAAGTCTGAAACCTGAGAAAGGCGGGGAGATAAAGGTTGGTTTTTCCAGTATCTTTTGGAATACAGCCTGGACAAGCAAACAGGCTCCGCATACATTAGGAATTCTATGTGATCCTGCACATCCTGCCCTCGCTGAATTCCCCACTGAATACCATAGTAACTGGCAATGGTGGGATGCCATGAGTCATTGTCAGGCGATAAATTTAAACTACCTGGATAAGGATTTGAAACCTATCGTCAGGATTATCGACGATTGGTTCGAGAACAGACCATTGGGTATGGTCGTAGAGGCTAAAGCAGGCAAAGGGAAAATGATCATTTCTGGTGTTGACTTACAAACGGATTTAAATAATAGACCAGAAGCACGGCAATTACTCTTCTCTCTTCAAAACTATATGACAGGTAGCCGTTTTAATCCAGAAGTGGAACTCGCTATACAATCTGTTCAGGATTTATTAAAAAAACCATCGATTATGTCAGAATCTAAAATTATTTACTGCAGTAGCCAATTCTCTGGTTTAGAAGCAAGTAATATACTCGATGATGATCCAACTACAATCTGGCATACGCCCTGGCAGGTCAAGGAACCGGATTATCCTCATGATATCCGGATCGATCTGGGAAAAGAAATTGTGATTGAAGGATTTACCCTACTTCCCCGTCAGGATGGTATCAGCGGAGGGTGGATATCCAGAGGAGAGTTTTATATCAGCGGTGACGGTAAGGATTGGAATCAACCCATTGTCACTGCTGATCTTAATTATGATAAAAGTGAAAAAGAGGTGAGGTTAGGGAAGGCAGTGAAAACCAGATATATTCGTTTTGTGGCTTTAGAAGGATTTAAGGGGCAAAATTTTGCTTCGCTGGCGGAGCTAAAGGTGATAGAAAAGTAATACATGCCAGCTAAAAAAGGAATAAAGATAAAATTCAGGTAATTTTTTAGTGCAGAGTTTACTGTGTCCTCTGAGTCTCTGTATGAGGTGTATTACCGTAGTAATATTCATAAATTTAATGGCGCTAAGCAATATTGAGTAGATAGTCATCCTGAATTTAGTTCAGGATCTCCTTATGTATAAAAATTTGAGATGCCGAAATGAATTCGGCATGACCATCCCCCGTTTTTAAATTGTACCTAAAAATTTTACTATAAAGTATAAAATAGGATTTCTAAAGAATGAAAAAATGATTAAAGTTATTTTTTTGATATTCGACGTTCTGGTTTGCTTTTGCGCGGGCACAAGAGGTTGGTGGCGGGGGAGAAGCAAATCCGGATTTAAAAACAAATTTGGAAGCTTTGAAACAATGGCAGGACATGAAGTACGGCCTGTTCATCCACTGGGGTCCGGTCAGTCTTCGTGGAACGGAAATAGGCTGGTCAAGAGGTCGTGATGTTTCTATTGATGAATATGACAATCTATACAAAGAATTCAATCCCCTTTTATTCGACGCCGATAAATGGGTGGAAATGGTAAAAGAGGCAGGGATGAAATATATCATTATCACTTCAAAACACCATGATGGTTTCTGTATCTGGGATTCAGATTATACCGATTATGATATCATGTCCACGCCGTTCAAGCGGGACATCTTAAAAGAGCTCTCCGAGGCCTGCCGGCGGCATGGTATCCTCTTTGGTACCTACCATTCCATCTGTGACTGGCATCATCCCGATTACACAACCCGATATGGCGGCGATCCCCGCCCGGTTGATGAATCGTCAATGGATTCATATGTAAAATATTTAAAAAATCAGATAAAAGAACTCATTGTGAACTATGATACAAATATTCTCTGGTTTGATGGTGAATGGGAGGCTTCCTGGACGCATGAAATGGGAATGGATCTATATAAATATGTGCGCGCATTAAAAGACGGTGTTTTGATCAATAATCGGGTAGACAAGGGCAGATCAGGCATGCAGGGAATGACCACGGCAAAGTCTTTTGCCGGTGATTTTGGCACACCGGAACAGGAAATTGGCAGTTTTCATCCGAATATTCCCTGGGAATCCTGTATCACTATCTGCCGACAGTGGGCCTGGAAACCCAATGACCAGATGAAAAGCCTGAAAGAATGCATCCAAACCCTGGCACAAACGGCAGGAGGAGGGGGCAACTTGCTGCTTAATGTCGGGCCAATGCTCGACGGGCGGATAGAGCAGCGTCAAAAAGACCGCTTGCTTGAAGTAGGTCAATGGCTGAAAAAATACGGAGAGAGTATATACGGTACCAAAGGAGGCCCAATTAAACCCACCTCATGGATGGCCTCAACACATAAAAAGGAGAAGATCTTTATTCATCTGTTTAAGTGGCCTGAAGAAAAATTGATTTTGCCGGAACTAGGGAATCATAAATTATTGTCGGTAAATATATTAAATGGCCCTTCGTTGTCTTTCACAGAAACTGATTCAAAAATAAAGATTCAGTTACCTGGAAAACCAGTAGATGATAACGATACGGTTCTTGAACTCGTTTTAGATAAGTCAGCAGAAACGCTCGCCGCTCTGGAAGTTCCTGAGAATATTCTCACAGGAATTCAGGGCTCACAGGTTCATTTTAAATATGCGTATAGCAATAAATACGGAGCCAAGGGTGAGGCATCACTCATCGATGAAATTCGCGGCTCACGTAACTACCAGGATGGCAAATGGGTGGGATTTGAGCAAGTTGATTTTGAAGCGATAATCGATTTTGGACGTGAGAGAACGATCAATAAAATGAGCTTTAGGATGCATTCAAAATCAAAATTCCTGGATTTTCTTTCCAAAATCAGTGGAATTCTTAATTTCTATAGATGGAATATCCTATTCTCCGGTTGGAAAGGTCAGGATAGAATCCGACCAAAAAATGGATGGAATTGAGATCAGAGATATTTCTGTTGATACAGATGCAGCAAAGGCCAAATATATCAAAATTAAGGCAGAAAATATTAGGATCTGTCCGGCATGGCATAAAGGAAAGGGCGGCAAGGCCTGGTTGTTTGTTGATGAGATTATCATAGAATAAAGTTATCCACGAATTTCGCTCGTAGAACGAGCCAGGCCGGATTAATACGAATTGTACGAATTTTTTAAACTATATAATGAACTTTGGGTCCTTTGTGATTTCTTTGTGATCTTTGTGTTTAAAAAATATTGATCTTATTTCTGTCTCCGCTATCATAAAAGATAAACATCTTGAGGTTATTTAATGAAAAAAATATTGGTTCTATTGATTCCCCTATTAATTCTCTTTAGTTGTAGTAATATATCAAATGATAAGAGTGGTCTGGACTTTAATAAAAGAGCCACAGGTGTTTGGGGGGCTACGGTCAGTTCCGAAGAATTTGTCAGCCTTCTGGATGTGGCCGGTATTAAGCCTCAGCTTGCGGCGATTGAAAAACTTGGGAGTCAGGATTTTCCAATCCCGGAAGAAGAAATAACATTTCAGGTAAATGACAATCACATTTATTTAAAATTTCCCCTTCAGGCTGATGAGCAGATCTTTGGTCTGGGATTGTATTTTAAATCCGTATACCGCCGGGGTAATCTATATCGTCTCCATGTGGATCATTATGTGGGAATGGATGTGGGCCGAACCCATGCACCGGTACCGCTGATCATTTCAAGCAAGGGATATGGGATATTGATAAATTCCGCCAGATATATTGATGTTTATGTGGGTACGGCCAATCGCAAGGATAGTCCCAACCGCCCGCAGCCCAAGGATAGGAACACAGACCCTGCCTGGTCGGCACAACCCATCTCCGATGCTATTGAGATAAGGATCCCGGATAAAAATGCTGAAATTCTGGTTTTTGCGGGTCCGGAACCGATGGATGTTGTAAAACGATACAATCTTTATTGTGGCGGTGGATGTTTGCCGCCCAAATGGGGGTTAGGATTCTGGCACCGTGTACCTACTTTATACACAGATGAGCAGGCAATACAAGAAGTTGATCAATTTAGGGAGAAGGGCTTTCCTCTCGATGTTTTGGGTCTCGAACCCGGGTGGCAAAGCAAATCCTATCCATGTTCCTATGCCTGGGATAAATCACGGTTCCCTGATCCGGACAAGTTTATTGCAGATATGAACAGCCAAGGCGTAAAGTTAAATTTGTGGATGAATCCCTACGTTTCGCCGGAATCACCGATATATGAAGATATAAAGGATTACACGGGGTCACATACGGTCTGGTTGGGGGAAGTACCTGATTATTTAGTACCAGAGGCAGAAGCAATTGCAAAATCTTATTTTGAGAAAGAATTGATTCAAAAAGGGATCAGTGGATTTAAAGTGGATGAATGTGATGGTTATGATTTTTGGTTATGGCCGGATGTGGCGACGTTCCCCTCCGGTTTAGATGGGGAAGAGATGCGACAGGTCTATGCCCTAAAATTGTTGAATATGCTAACCGATATTTACCACCGGAATAATCTGAGAACCTATGGTCTTGTCAGAGGGGCTAACGCCGGATCTTCCTATTTTCCTTTTGTGATTTATAACGATTATTACAGTCATAAGGATTTTATAACCGCTCTCGTGAACAGTAGTTTTAATGGTGTCTTATGGGTGCCGGAAGCGCGCAGTTCAAGATCTGCCGAGGAATGGTTGAGGCGTATGCAATCGGTTTGTTTCTCACCCATAGCGATGATCAATGCCTGGGCAGATGGAACAAAACCCTGGTCATTTCCAACGGTCTATAAAGAAGTACAAAAAGTGGCTCTCTTGCGGATGCAACTCATACCCTATATTTATACATTGTTTGCGCGATACCAATCTGAAGGAATACCACCCTTCTATTCAATGAACCTGATCTCAGGTTTTGATGATCAGGGTAAGGAAATTAAGTCCCAGTACATGATGGGTAAGGATATGATCGTCGCCCCAATGTTTGCCGGTGAGAGGACGCGAGAGGTTATTTTGCCCGAAGGGGATTGGTATGATTTCTATAACGGAAAGAGGTTAGGTAATAATGAGATCATCAAGGTTTCTCCGGGATTGAATAAAATTCCTTTATTTGTTAAGGGAGGTGCTCTTATCCCCATGGGCCCGGCTCTATTGAATACCACCCAACTCCAGGAGGATATCCCGCTTGAAGTGAGGCATTATGGAAAAGAAAGTGGATCCTTTTTTCTTTATGATGACGATGGTCAGACATTTGATTATGAAAGAGGAGAATCTACCTGGCGGGAACTCCGTGTTAAAAAAGATATTACGGGTAAACTTGTCGGTGCCGTCTCTGAACTGAAGGGGGGAAGGCCGTGGAGTTATGGGGAAATATCATGGCGGTTTATGACGGAATGAATACCTCACGCAGCGCCGCAGTGAAAAGACTTCCACTAATTACACGGATTTATTCGAATTTCACGAATTTCAAAAAATGATACCGTTTACTAAAGTTATCTAATTTAGGCAGATATGAATGAAAATAAGTATTAAGGATAGATAGTTTATAACGCAGAGGCCGTAGAGACGTCCCGGTGGGACGTCTCAAAATAATTATAATTAAATTTGTGTTACAAAAATTGATGGAAATCCAATTAATATACCAGGAGAACAAAATGTATAGAATTTTTACCTTGTCTCTATCATTCATTATTTTTCTTATTATTTCAATTCAGGCCCTTTCCTGCAGCCAGGAGCAATCGATCGATACTTCTTCTGCTAATCGTTTGCCTGCTGCTTACCAGAATGCCGTAAAGCAGGCCCTGAATGATGCCGGAAATAATTCAGAAGAAATCATAAAAGCGATTGAAAACTGTCCTGATGATCAATTGCAAGGGCTTGGATTTCTTCTGGCAAATATGCCCGAACGTGATCTGACATCCCTTACTGCAGATTTTATCTTAACCAATATTAGTTTGGGATATGCCGTAATGGATTCCGTTGCCTGGGGTAAACAGATCCCGGAGGATATTTTTTTGAATTATGTTCTTCCTTACGTGAGTATTCATGAACGACGGGATGATTGGCGAGCAGATTTTATGAAAAAATTCTTACCCCTCGTAAATGATCTCCAAACCCCGGGTGAGGCTACAGTGAAATTAAATAACGAGATTTGGGATATGGTGAATGTAAAATATTCCACTAAAAGGCCAAAAGCAGATCAGAGTCCCTATGAATCAATCGAAGCCGGTCTGGCATCATGTACGGGATTATCTATATTATTAATTGATGCCTGCCGTGCTGTAGGTGTACCGGCACGATTTGTTGGTGTTCCCCTATGGGTTGATAAATCAGGGAACCATTCCTGGGTAGAAGTTTGGGACGAAGGGTGGCATTTTATTGGTGCCGGGGAAAAAAGTCCCTTAGACAAAACCTGGTTCGGGGAACGGGCAGTTACGTCCAATGACAGTGAATGGAAATATAGTATTTATGCTACATCTTATAAAAAAACAAATGTTATCTTCCCGCCCCTTTTTGACAAATCAGCGACTTATGTAAGTGGGGATATTGTGACCGATCGCTATAGTAAAGATGTTGGAAAGGATGGTCTGATAAATCTGGCAGTTCGTCTTTTCGATAAGAAAAAGGGTGAACGGATAATTGGTAAAGTGGTGGTAAAAAGTGGTGAGAAGACTATCGCCGAGGGAGAGACCAAAGACGAGAAGTATGATTTTAATGATTTTTTGATATTTCGATTGGAGCCCAATCAGAGTTATAATCTCCTCGTGGAATCTTCTGGAAAATCAAAAAAGAATACTGTAAAAACGGACGGAACATACTATCAATTCTGTGAGATCTATCTTATTGATTAGTCTGATTATTATACCACGAAGCACACGAAGATTTATTTAAAAATTAAGAGTTTATATACACTGATGTTTAATGATTAATCTTATTATATGTCACTCAAACTTTTAATTATAAATTGCTTTTTATCTTCGTGTGCTTCGTGTCTTTACTTCGTGGTTATTAAAAAAATATTAATTAATAGAGAGATATTTAATTGAAATGAAAAAAAATATGCTGGTTTTTATTTTTATAATTGTGAATCTAATTAATTCTGTTTGTGTAACCGCTGATTCGCATAGGCTTTATATAGGTGAAAAAGGAAATGATCAGAATTCAGGAACCAAGGATTCACCCTTGGCCCGAATTGATGTGGCTCTCGAGAAAGTCCGCACATTAAAAAAGAACAATACGGAAAATCTGGTTGAAATTCATCTTCTACCCGGCACCTATTATCTTGACACGCCCCTCAAAATTGGCCCTGAATTGTCACATCTTTCTATTTCTGGTGGGGGAAAGATTTTAATTAAGGGCTCAAAGAAACTTAAATTAAGGTGGAAGAAGCATACGCAACAAATATGGCAATCTGAAATACAGGAAAATCTGGCTTTTGATCAATTGGTCGTTAACGGGGAACTTCAGATCCTGGCCCGATATCCCAACTATGATGAAGAGGGCGGGCATTGGCAGGGACATGCTGCCGATGCTATCTCACCAGCACGGATAAAAACTTGGAAGAATCCTTCGGGAGCCTATGTCCATATCATGCATAAAGGAGAATGGGGAGACTTTCATTATCAAATTGTGGGTGTTGATGATAATGGGGAGGCCATCCTAAAAGGTGGCCATCAGAATAACCGTCCCGAGAATGGTTTAAATGATAGGTATCGTATGGTCGAAAATGTTTTTGAAGAATTAGACAGCCCTGGAGAATGGTTTTTTGATTCTGAAAACAGAAAACTCTATTTCTGGCCACCCGAAGGATTAGATCTTAAAAAAGCCCTAATCGAAATACCGGTATTAAAACATCTCATCGAAATAAAAGGAAGTATGGCAGAACCGGTTAAAGATATCCGAATCCAGGGTATCCGTTTTGAGCATACAGCCCGCACTTTTATGGAAGATTATGATAAACTCCTGAGAAGCGATTGGTGTATGTACCGTGGTGGCTCTTTATTGATTGAAGGTGCTGAAAATTGTGAGATCCGGGATTGTCAATTTGCAAATTTAGGTGGTAATGTCATCTTTGTAAATCGTTACAACCGCGATATCACCATCTCAGGTAATCATATCTATGAATGCGGTGCTACCGCTATCTCATTCGTTGGTGATACCTCAGCGGTCCGGTCACCCTCTTTTTGGTATTATGATTTTGTTCCTTATGATGAAATGGATAAGGAGATCGGTGCCAAAAAATGAGTTGTATCCGGCCAATTGCCTTGTGGATAACAATTTGATACACAGAATAGGACGGATCGAAAAACAGACAGCTGGTATTCAAATCGCCATGGCTCAAAATATTACCGTCAGCCATAACAGTATCTATGACGTCCCCAGGGCCGGCATAAATATTGGCGATGGTACCTGGGGTGGGCATATCATCGAGTATAATGATGTTTTTAATACGGTTCTTGAAACTGGAGATCATGGATCATTTAACTCATGGGGCCGTGACCGCTTCTGGCATCCCAAGCGAGAGGTATTAGAAGAACTGGTTGAACAGTATCCGGAAATGATCCAATGGGATGCTATCCATACAACCATTATACGAAATAACCGTTTCCGCTGTGATCATGGCTGGGATATCGATCTGGATGATGGATCGTCTAACTATCATATATACAACAATTTATGTCTGAATGGCGGTATTAAACTTCGTGAGGGATTTAACAGAACCGTCGAAAATAATATCATGGTAAATAACGGTTTCCATCCCCATGTGTGGTTTAAAAACAGCGGTGATATATTTCGAAAAAACATTGTAATGACCGAACACAAGGATATATGGCTGAAAGGCTGGGGGAAGGAAATCGAATTTAATTTATTTCCTACTGAAGATGCATTAGAGAAGGCCCGTAATAATGGTACAGATAAAAAGAGTATCCATGGAAATCCACTATTTGTAGATCCTGAACATGGTGATTTTAGAGTGGGAGAAAATTCACCGGCGCTGACCCTGGGATTCCAAAATTTCTCTATGGAAAATTTCGGCGTACAAAACAAAATTTTAAAAAAAATTGCCAAAGAGCCGGAAATCCCTGAATTATATATCCGCGATTTTCAGAAAATGAAGGGCGAGGCGATTACCTGGCTCGGCGCCACCCTTAAAAATATCCTTACTATAGAAGATCAGTCTGCCTTTGGGTTAAGTAAAAAGGCAGGTGTGGTTATATTATCGATCGCTGAAGGGAGTGTTATTGCCCGATCTGATCTGAAAAAAGGGGATGTCATCATCTGGTGCGAGGAAAAAGAAATTAAGGATACAGAAGATCTTCTCTTTGCCTATCAGGGAAATAACTGGAAGGGTAAGTTGGAGTTGAAAATTGTGCGTAATCAAGAGGAAATGGATGTTCGGGTGATTACCAAATGATTTTTACTGTCATCCTGTCCAAATGTATTTCGTGTTTTTCTTTGAATTTTGCGACTTTGCAACTTTGTGAGAGAAAAAAGATAACCACAATGAACTCAAAGAAGGCACAAAGTCCACAAAGAGTAATAAGAAAAAAGACAAAAGAAAAAAAAAATCTTTGCGTCTTTGCGGCTCTGCGAGAGCAAAAAAATAAACACTAAGCACACTTAGTATTCACAATGTTCACGAAAATAAATAAAAAAATATTACCATAATTCAAGCAATAATAATGCTGTTTAAATTTCTATAAAATCCAGGCCAGGGAGTTGTTCCTAAGCGTAAGGAAAATTTTTTAATAAAATGAGGGCAGATATGAATAGTAGGTATTACCCAGTAATACTTTTGATTGTCTTTGGTTTTTTGAACGCTGCGTATCCCGGGGAGATGCCAATAAACCTGCCTTCGGATAAATACGGACTACGGTTTAATGCCCTGGCCGATCGATGGGATGAGGCCATCCCTCTTGGCAATGGGATGCTCGGTGCCCTGATCTGGCAGAATGGCGAGAATCTTCGCATATCCCTAAACAGAGCTGATCTCTGGGATCTTCGACCAATGGCAAACCTGGATAAACCCGAATGGAATTTTAAGTGGGTGTATCAGCAATGGAAAAACGAAAATTATAGTAAGGTCCAGGAATATTTCGACCGGCCCTATGATCGGGATCCGGCCCCTTCTAAGATTCCTGCAGGCGCTTTGGAGTTTGCTATCCGGAAATTGGGGGAAGTTGAATATGTGCGATTGCGTTTGGTCGATGCTGTATGTGAAGTAAAATGGAAAAATGGTGTTCAGCTGTCAATCTTTGTTCATGCGACAAAATCACAAGGCTGGTATCGTTTTGAAGGACTCCGTGATAGTATCCGGATAGCCCTTCTTAATCCTCCCTATAATCTAAAAGAGGATTCCGGGGTAGATAATCCTGTCACAGGACAGGACCTGAGGCGGTTAGGTTACCCTGAGGGCGTGATACTTTATTCTAAAAATTCTCTAACCTATAACCAGGAAGGTTGGGGTGGATTTACATATCAAATCCACACAAAATGGGAAAAAGTAAACAATGTCCTTACGGGTTGCTGGAGTATCTCCTCGCAATTTCCCGGTTGGAAAAAGCAGTCTGATTCTGAAACCATTGTGAAAAAGGGACTAAAGAAAGGCTTCTCGGATACCTATAATGAACATCAGGATTGGTGGCTTACCTATTGGACAAAATCCTCCCTTACAATTCCTGATAGTCTGCTGCAAAACCAGTACTATATGGAAATGTATAAATTTGGATCGGCAGCAAGAAAGGGAGCACCGCCCATCTCTCTCCAATCGGTATGGACGGCTGATAATGGCAGATTACCCCCCTGGAAAGGTGATTTTCACCACGATCTGAATACCCAGCTCAGCTATTGGCCCGCTTATACAGGCAACCATCTTGGATTAGAAGAAGGATTTCTTGATTGGTTATGGAAAAATAAACCAACATTTGAAAAGTATACAACATCCTTTTATGGCACGAATGGACTTAATGTCCCGGGTGTATCGACCCTAACCGGCGAGCCTATGGGGGGCTGGATCCAATATTCATTTGGACCTACGGTTTCAGCCTGGTTAGGCCATCACTTCTATTTGCATTGGCGCTATTCAAGGGATGAATCGTTCTTAAAAAACCGTGTCTATCCATGGATAAAAGACGTTGCCACCTATCTTTATGAATTATCGGATATCGATATCGATACAGGATTAAGAAAGTTGCCCCTCAGTTCAAGCCCTGAAATATTTAATAATTCGCGCGAGGCCTGGTTTGCTAAACTAACAAATTTTGATCTGGCTTTGATTCGCTGGACGTTTGAGAAAGCAGCTGAACTGGCCAGGGAATTAAATTATAAAGATGAAGCAGCCCTATGGTCAAAAAAAGCAGAAGAATGGCCTGAATATGCCATCGATGAGGGAGGATTGATGTTTGCACCGGGTCATCCCTATGACTCTTCCCACCGCCATTTTTCTCATCTGATGGCCTATCATCCCCTGGGATTGATTGATTGGTCACAGGGCCAAAAATCGCGGAAACTCATTCAGAATACACTCTCTTCTTTGGAAAAGTATGGATATGATAAGTGGGTGGGGTATTCGTTCTCCTGGTTAGGAAACCTTTATGCTCGTGCATTTAACGGTGAAGAAGCAGCAAGAGCCTTACGATTGTTTGCGGAATGTTTCTGTCTGAAAAACAGCTTTCATGTAAACGGCGATCAATCCGGCCGGGGCATCGTAAAGGGAACTTATCGTCCTTTTACATTGGAAGGGAATTTTGCTTTTGCCGCCGGTATTCAGGAGATGCTCCTCCAGAGTCATACCGATGTAATAACTATTTTTCCGGCCATTCCTTCAGCCTGGGAGGATCTGTCTTTTAATGATTTACGTGCACAGGGGGCATTCCTGGTCAGTGCAGACAGGAAACAGGGAAGAGTAGAAAAAGTAAAAATAATCTCTGAAAAGGGTCAGATCTTAAGGCTCAATAATCCATTCAAAGGTAAAAAGATCTTTTTAAATGGCGAGAAACTACAACCTGGGGTGATTTTGGAGGATGTTATCACTATGCCCACAAGAATAAATCAGGAGTTTGTTTTCACCTTTTAGTATCACAAAGATTCAGGAAGAAGTCACGAAGGGTTACGAAGAAAAGCAAGTATTATTAGACAGGATCACAGGATTTACAGGATTTTTGTATTAAGATTCCGAACTCCCGCCATCTAATAGGGAGAATGATAAAATAGTCATCCTGAATCCTGACCTGTCGTCAGGACAGGTTTATTTCAGGATCTCACCCTCCCCTTAAATACAATATAATTATCCTGTTTATCCTGTGATCTTGTCTAAGTAAACTTCGTGAACCTTCGTGTGAAATTTGCGCTCTTCCTCCGAAGGAGTCCCTTCGGGAGTGATACTCTTTTTCAATTTCTATTCAGAATAATTTATGGCTACATTTGATATTTATAAGGAAAAGAACTCAATGAAATCCACCTCCCGCAGAGAATTTATAAAAATAGTAGCTGCCGGGAGTGCCGGATTATCCCTGGCCGGTATCTCCTGTTTTCCAGGTGCTCCGGTACCTTCCTATTTAAAAGAGTATGCTTCCTTATATCATCAAGATCCCCATCGGGCGGCTTTGCAATGGTTTAAGGATGTTAAATATGGCTTGTTTATGCATTATGGCATTTCAAGTCTACTCGGCCGGGGCGAATGGGTCCAATACCGGGAGGACATCCCGCTTAGAAATTATGTGAAGTTGAAGGATGAATTTAAAGCAGATAAATTTGATGCGGAATTTATTACTGATCTTGCCCTTGAAGCCGGCATGAAATATGTTAATATTACCTCCCGTCATCACGATAGTTTTTGCCTGTTTGAATCAAGCGTCACAGACTATTCCTCGGTAAATGCTCCGGCTAAACGCGATCTTGTTGGAGACTTATCTTTCCAATGCCAGAAAAAGGGATTAGGCCTTTTTCTTTATTATTCCTATGCCCTGGATTGGTGGCATCCCTATTTCTATCCCCGCCAATACAACCGGATCGCCCGCCCGAAATATGAAAATCCTAAAGAAATTTATAAATGGCGCAGAGACGAGGACTTTCTGTATTATATCGAATTTGTACATACACAGATCAAAGAACTTCTAACAAACTACGGTCCTATCGCCGGCATCTGGTTTGATCCGATCATGGGGTATTATGGCCGACCTGATCTTTTTCCCATCGACGAGTCCTATGCAATGATCCGTAAACTCCAGCCACAAACCCTGATCTCATTTAAACAGGGAGCCACCGGCACTGAGGATTTTGCTGCCCCGGAACGCTCCGGGCATTCCCTTGCTGATCGTGTTCGTCAATTATATGATGAGGAACGTGCCATGATTGCCGAAAATGCCTGGATGAAAAATAAGGATAAACATAACGAGATTTGCGATACGCTCCAGCCCGGTGCCTGGGGATACCGCCAGGCAGATGATGATGCCCATCATCCAGCTGAGAAGGTTGTGTCGATGCTTATAAATGCGGCGAGCAGGAATTTTAATTTATTGCTCAATACGGGGCCTTTACCCGATGGTACCATTCACCCGGAAGATGTAAAGTCTTTACAGGGAGCAGGTAAGTGGCTTTTGGAAAATGGAAACAGTATTTACAAAACTGATGGCGGACCATTTTTAACAACTAATTTAACCGCCTCCACATTTCAAAAGAATAGAATTTATATCCATGTGCTAAATCCAACACCAGCCAAACTTAACATTCCCGTTCCGGGCGGATTGATAAAAGGTCTCTCGAAGAATAAAGGTGGTTCTTTAAACTATACCCCTTCAGATAAGGGGCTTTCGTTAGAGGTAGGGGAAGAGGAGATCTCATTATTCTCTCGGGTTATTAATCTGGAATTAAATTCTGATACGGATCCTTTACAATTCAAAGATTTTATGATCACTTATGATATACAGGGAAAGTATAAAAGTATTGTTTTAAAGAATACCCCATCGGAGAGGTATGCCGGTATGGGCATATTAACCCTGGAGGATTCTAATCGTGGTGATTTAGATCATACATCCAGGGATTGGTTAGGATTTGAAGAAAATGATTTTGATGCGGTTGTTGATATGGGTGAGATTAGATCGATCACACGAATCGAGGTTGGATTCATGCAAAACCAGAAATCATGGATATTCCTCCCGTCAAAAATAACCTTTCTCATATCTGATGATGGAAAAAAATGGCGGGAGTTTTATTCCAGAAGTCAAGTAAACAAGAAGTCTGGAAAAACGATCATTAAAAATTTTACCCTGGAACAAAAAGCGATGCGTGGCAGGTATGTACGGGTGATAGCAAAAAATATAAAAAAATGTCCCCACTGGCATATGGGTGCCGGTGACAAAGCGTGGCTTTTTGTAGATGAAATTGTGATAGATTGACATTGCCTGTCTATTGTAGTGGGCATCTGTGAATGGACATTACAATAGAGAGCCATAATGGATTTTTAATATGGAAATAAATACAAAACTTCATAGTCTTGATTTTCTGGTGATTGCAATCTATCTGATTGTTCTCGTCGCAATTGGAATGTGGGTGAGTTTTAAAAACAGAGAAGCCAATGACCTTTTTCTTGGCGGGCGAAGCCTTAAATGGCCTGTGGTCGGTCTTTCCATATGGGGCACAAATATTGGTCCGTCCAGTTTGATTGGTGCCGCCGGGATCGCTTATTCTTCTGGAATGGTTGCAGCCAGTTTCGAATGGTATGCCTGGGTGTTTCTATTTTTACTGGCCATGCTTTTTATTCCACTTTATAGTAAAACCAAGATCAGCACCCTTCCCCAATTTATAAAGAAGCGCTATGGGGAGACAGCGTATACGTATTTCTCCTATTACTCCTTATTTACCATTGTCATCCTTTGGCTGGGTGGCACCTTATATGCGGGCGGTCTGCTATTTGGCCAGATTATGGGTTGGCCAACCTGGGCATCCGTTATATTCCTGATGATTATTGCCACCAGTTTTACGGCCATGGGGGGCTTGCTGGCGGTGATGATCACCGATTCATTCCAAACCATATTGATCATCATCGGCTCAACTGTTCTGGTTGTTATTGCCTTTCTGGAGATTGGGGGTTTGGAGAGAGTGATCGCAGGTGTACCGGCAGATTACTGGTCCTTGATCCAGTCTGATAATACACCCTATCCCTGGTATGCGATTTTACTCGGATATCCCGTAATGGGGATTTGGTTTTTTTGTACAGATCAGACCATTGTTCAACGGGTTTTGGGAGCCAAAAACAGGGTGGAAGGACAGCGGGGCGCCTTGTTTGCCGGATATTTAAAAATACTGACACCCTTCCTTTTTATGCTTCCGGGTATTTTTTGTTTTATTCTGCATCCGGATTTGAATAATCCCGATGAGGCTTTTGTATTTATGGTGGCAAATTATTTGCCGATAGGCATGACCGGATTGATTATTGCTGTGTTGGTCGCAGCGTTAATAAGTTCTGTAGATTCCGGTTTGAACTCCTTTAGTACGATATTTACTCTCGATATCTATTCACCAAAATATAAAAGTACATCGCCGCAAAAATTAAAAACAGTTGGACGATTGGTCACTGTTGGTGCTGCGATAATTGCCATCTTATTTGCCCTGGCCATGGAAACAGTAGCGAAAGACCTATTTACGCTTTTACAAAGCATTATTGCCTTTATCGCCCCACCTATATCAGCGGTATTTATAGTTGGAACGGCGTGGAAAAAAGCATCGGAGAGAGCGGCAATTGCTGTATTAACCTATGGGGCGGCAATTTCGCTGGGGGTCGGATATTGTCAGGTAAAACAAATAACCTTTGGATTATTTCCAGAATGGCCCCATTTCCTTTTACTATCTTTCTTCTTATTTTTGTTGATGGTTCTCATCATGATAATAACCTCTCTCTTGAGTACGGATAAAACCGACCGTTCGGAGATGTTTTCATTGAAGCCGGATCGAAGTGGATCTGAAAAGAGTGGAGGGATTTGGATGGGTTGGATAATACTGGCTATTATTATGCTGGGGATTTATATTGTGTTCGGTCAATTATCCTGATAGTGGTCATTTTTTACTATCACGAAATAGAATTAGACAGGATCACAGGATCTACAGGATAATATATTTTGGAATTCGGAATTCGGAATTTGGATTTTAGGACGTTTGGCTGTTCCAAAATCCACAATCCAAAACCAAAAATACTAAAAAGAAATCCTGTTAATCCTGTGATCCTGTCTAAAAAAACTTAGTATATCTTCGTGAAATCTTCGCGTCCTTCGTGATACTCTTTTCAAAAATGTGGCGCGAATAAAACAAGTCAATAGCATAGAGGAAAATTATGATAATCAGTCTTATTTGGATATTAGGAATGCTTATGGGGCAAAATAGCGAAATACCAGACGGCTACTACCTGGTCACCCGGGATAATTGTGGTGAACCGGAAGAACAACCTCATCTGATTGAAGGACAAAATTGGAAATTTTCGCCTGATGAAATCGGGGAAGATCTCATCCCTCTGGATTCACCCCTGCGAACGGTTGCCCATGACAACAAAGTTGTATTCAGAATAAAGGGGTTGTACAAAGATGCAGCCTACAAAGTTCGTGTAACCTATATGTCTGATTCAAAAAAACGCTCCCAAAAATTTCTTATCAATGATACTGTTGTTCAAGAACGGGTTGATGTTTCCAATAAAGAAGCAGCCAGCTATGTGGTAGATGTTCCGGCTGACCTGTATGAGAGCGGAGAAATCGATCTCATATGGGAGAAGATTGAGGGTCCTAATGCAGTAGTCTCAACAATTGAGTTATGGTCCGATCGGAAAGAATTATCTCCCGATATGGTTATTGACGTCTCAGGTGATTTTGAGGGAAACTTACGCGGTGAGGTAGAGGATATCAATGTACAGAAACCCATGGCCGGCATTGAGGTGCAGGCTATCATCGGAGAAAAACAGGTTGGGAGTGCACAAACGGACGAAAGTGGAAAGTTTTCATTGGAAATAGATGAAAAAGCGTGCGAAGTGCAGGACGCGTTTATCAAAGTCCGTGCACTCACAAAGGAGAGCCAAAGTGAGTTTACCATCGCAAAAAACGAAGTCTTTTTAAACTCCCTTCATTTTACGCCTGTACCAACAAAAGTATCAGGTGTGCAAAATACGCAGGTGAGCCTGAATGGTGAGTGGCTTTTTAACAATCAACCCACACCAGACTTCTGGAAGCAGAGTTCTCCCGATCTAAACAACTGGTCGACTATCCAGGTACCCGGTGAATGGGTGATGCAGGGATTTGAAGTTGAACCCAATAGCTGATGCCGGATATTATCTTCCCTTTAAAGTTCCCGACGACTGGAAACAAAATCGGATCATCTTACGCTGCGATGCGGTTTATTCTGAGGGCAAAGTTTTTATCAATCAAAGAGAAGTGGGCGAACATGAGGGAGGGTTTACCCCGTTTGAATTTGATGTTACCGATTATTTAAAACCAGGTGAAAAGAACCTGATAGCCCTGCTGGTAAAAAATGAAACCCTGGCGGACACGCTGGCCAGCGGCACCCAATACGCTGCCCATCAAATGGGGGGTATTACCCGCAAGATATTTCTATTTGCCAAACCGCTTACATTTATTAATAAATTTTATGTGAATACGGAATTGGATAAGGACTATCAGAACGCCCGGTTGCGGGTAGTCAGTGGTATTGGCTATTCGGATGGATACCCGGCCGAAGAATTAAGTCTAAATTTTCAATTAGAGGATCCGGCAGGTAATATCGTCAAGGTCTACGAGCAAAGCGATATACCAGAAGGGGATAGGGATCTCTTCAAAATTGAAATCCCGGTCAGTAAAATTAAATCGTGGGAATCGGAACATCCAAATCTCTATACCCTCACCACAACCCTCATGAATGGTGAAAAACCATTGGAAAGTATCGCCCAGAAAATTGGTTTCAGAGAGGTAGAGGTACGTGATAACCAGGTCTTTGTCAATGGAAAGCCCATAAAACTCAAAGGCATCAACCGTCATGAAGTTCATCCTGTTTTAGGGCGCAGTTTAAAAAAGGAATTATGGTATAAGGATGCTGATCTCTTCCGGGGTGCCAATATGAATTATATCCGTACTTCCCATTATCCACCGGCTAAAGAGTTTATTGAATATTGCGATTCCCTGGGCTTATTTGTTGAGTTGGAAGCCCCTTTTGTCTGGATCGGGCATAATGCCAATTCCACCTGGAAAAAACGCAGCCCCCAGGCGGCGGCCCTCTCCCAGCACCTTAATCAGGGTATCCTGGAGACCATAAGGTATTATCATAACCATCCCAGTGTGATCATCTGGTCCATGGCCAATGAATCGATCTGGACGCGAAACTGGGACAAGGCGGCCGATTTGGCTAATATTCTCGATCCATCCCGACCCAAATCCTTTCATGATCAGGCCTGGGGCGGTTATAACAATTATGGCAGTCAAAGAATGCCGGTAGCCAACATTCATTATCCCGGTCCTGAGGGTCCCAAACGGGCCGAAAATTTTAAACGCCCGATTGTTTTTGGCGAATATTGTCATCTGAATACCTATAACCGTCAGGAAATCATCACCGATCCTGGTGTGCGGGATTATTATGGTTTTGCTCTAAAGCCCATGTGGGATAATATGTACAAAAGCAAGGGCTGTCTGGGTGGTGCCATATGGTCCGGCATCGATGATGTATTTGAACTACCATCGGGGAAAGCCATTGGCTATGGTGAATGGGGACCAATTGACGGTTGGCGCCGCAAAAAACCGGAATACTGGCATGTGAAAAAAGTCTATTCACCCGTACGTATCCTTTCAGAGAAGATCGAATTTTCAGGTAGCGGTATGGTGGGTACGCTACAAGTAGAAAATCGGTATACCTATACCAACCTGTCCGAATTGGATATTCAATGGCAGGTGGGAAATCAGCAGGGAAAGGCGCTCACCGATGTGGCACCTGGAGTGGAAGGTCTCCTACGTATTAAACTAAAAGATCAGGTAGATGAGGGAGAGGTATTAACCCTCATCTTTAATGACCAACGCGGGGTTATGGTGGATCGTTTTGAATTCCCGGTTGGCGTGTCAAAAAGTGCAAGAAAAAAAGCCGCTAAGCCGGGATCGGGCAATCTTACACTAAAAACCACCTCCGATTATATCCTGGTTACGGGAAATAAAGTAAGTTGGAAAATTGATAAAGAGAGCGGTAAGATTTTAGAGGGGATAAAAAACGGCACAAAGATTATCAGAGGCGGACCGCGTTTAATGATGCTCCCCTTGATCGGCGGCCCATGCTCCACGGAACATAGCCGTGAAATAACTCCCTTTAATGACAGATGTTCCAACTGGGAACCGGAGTCGGTCACCTCCGATCAGGATGAAGGCGAAATTAGAATTGAAGTGGAGGGTGCTTACAAGGAGGCGGAAGGCGGCTACACCTATCACTTTTACGGAGAAGGAAATCTTACCATCACCTATGATTTCGAATCAAAATCAGAAGTCCAGCCCCGGCAGATCGGGATTGTAATGGATCTGGGTGAGGAATTCCAAACGTTAGAATGGGAGAGGCAATCCTTATGGTCCTATTATCCCGATGATCATATTGGCCGGACGCGTGGGGTGGCGGTTGCATTCCCGGATGGTGCCGGTGAAATTAAAGATTTTCGCCAGGAACCCAAAAAGGCCTGGGCTTATGATTACCATCCCATGGGCTGTAATGATTTCAGGGCCACCCGCAAATCAATCTTCTATGCAAAATTATCAGACAAAGATGGCCAGGGGATGCGGGTAAATTCCGATGGAAATCAGCATATCCGTGCCTGGATAGCCGATGGTATGAGTCGTTTGCTCATAGCCAATTATGATACGGGCGGGGCGGATGTCTTCCTGGCCCGGCATTATGATTGGGAGCGGAAGAAGATCATGCCCGGTATGGAGATAGTCGGGAAAGTAAATCTGCAGTTGACAGATTAAAATTATTATATGAATCTTTGTGTCCTTTGTGTTTGTCTTTTTCCCTCGCAGAGACGCAAAGTCGCAGAGTTCGCAGAGTTTTTTTTTATTATTTAACATAGTTTTATACTAGTAATTAATGATAATTCGTGTAATTCGTGTAATTCGTGAACAGTGATCTTTGTGACCTTTGTGCATTCTTTGTGCTCTTTGTGGTTATCTTTTTTCTAGAAATGAAGAAGGTGGGAAAGGATTTTACCCAGATATGCCAAAAATGAAAAGAAGACATTTTGTTAACAGAATAGGATTGGGATGTGCTTCATTATCTTTACCCTTAAGTTTAGCAAGTTGTGGATCCCACAAGCAGGAAAAGACACATATTGTAACGTTAAGTTTTGATGATGGATTTAAAAAATCAAGTATAAAAACGGCTGAGATTTATGAAAAATACGGCTTATCAGCCTGTATCAATGTCATCGCCGCTGCTTATTCAAAAAATTTTGAACTGCCCAATGAATACCATAAATGGCCTGTGGGGGATTTTGATTTATGGAATGAATTACTGGATAGGGGACATGAAATTATGCCCCATGGTTACAGGCATGCCCATCTCCGTAAAATGCCCTTGAAAGAAGCAAAAGATCTGATCTTACGTTGTCTGGATATATTTAACCGAGAATTAAAGGGCTTTGATGCACAAAAGGCCATATTTAATTTTCCTTTTAATGCATCATCACCTGAACTTGAGGAATGGCTTATCACCAAGGTAAGGGCGTTCAGAACCTATGGCAAAATGATAAATCCGCTGCCACATAAAGAGACGGTAAAACTTACCACGGGCAGTTTTGGACCCGGAAATATTGATCAGGATTTAAGATCAAAAATAGATGAATTATTATCAAAACCATCTGGCTGGCTGATCTATAATACCCATGGTCTGGATGAGGAAGGTTGGGGACCGTTGAATTCTGACGTTTTGGATAAATTATTAAAAGAACTGACATCCATAGAAACTGTGGCCGTATTGCCAGCAGGAAAGGTGATTCAATGTCTATAGCAGCTGATTTGGTGATTTTAATAGTAGCACTCCTACATATATATATTTTGATTTTGGAAATGTTCCTCTGGGATAAACCTATGGGGTTAAAAGCTTTTGGTCAAACAAAGGAAGCGGCCACAAAGTCAAAAGTCCTTGCTGCCAACCAGGGTCTTTATAATGGATTTCTGGCTGCTGGTTTACTCTGGGGACTTTTACGTGGTGCGGGTGGTATCGAAATCAAGATCTTTTTTCTAATCTGTATCATTATTGCTGGTATCTTTGGGGCTGCGACCGCCAATAAAAAGATACTCTATATTCAGGCGGTTCCCGCTGCTATCGGATTGATGCTTGTATTGATCTCCTAGTGCTCTTTGTAATCATTTTTTTTCGCTCGCAGAGGCGCGGAGCAAAAAATAATAAAAAATAGTTAATACAAAATACAAAATATAAACAGCATTATTGTTGCTTGAATCCTAGTAGTGAATTTAATATTAATCTTTATGAACTTTATGAACTTTGCGAATACTTAGTGAACTTTGTGTTTATCATTTCTCCAACAATGATCTCAATCCAACCCACTCAAACATTTTAATATTTTCCGTTGCAGATCAGTCAATTCCATCTGCAAATCCCTTTCTTCCTCCGGCATATTGACCGGAATCCCATCCTCACCCCCATACTGAAAATAGCGCTTTTCCTGGATCGCATCTATTTTCTGTCTCATCTCATCAAGCGCTCTTTTCAAGGCTTCCTTTTCATCACCATCTAAAAATTTATTTTCATATTTATTCAGAAAGTCATTGACGTCCACAATCATTTTCCGGAACTGGATCTCAGCAGGATGTTTTTCTTCGAAGTTCATGGGTAAGTTTACGTGAATGAGCAGGTGAATTCAAGGGGATGTGGGATGTGGGATATGTGATTTGAGATTTGCGATAGGCATGGCGTGATTTTATCCTTCCTCATCTACGAAACATTTTCTTGAGACACATCCGGAAAACTGTAATCCTTGCTCCTCCAATATTTCATACATTTTTGCTCTTTCCAAAACAATAAATAATTGTTATTATAGGGTCAATATTAAATGAATTTATAGCCCGGCCACAGAGAATCACAAAAAGAGTGTTGAAGAAGATTTCTTAATGCAATTTTGCGATGAGGAATTTAAAATCTTGGGGCCACAAACGGTGATCTCAAGCTGGGGAGTCCACCCTATTTAAACCGCGAACAACGCAGGGACAGGTGAATTGAATCATTCGGTCAGGTGGTGACACGATTTTAAAGAGGTTTCTAAAGCGGTTGTTTTTATCCTTTATTCTAGAAAAATGAGGTGAAGAAATGAAACAAAATTTAGAAATGAATAAGCAAAATGCCATTGCCTTTTATCTAATGGCCTATGAAGGAAATCCACGCAGAGCTGTTGAACAATATGTGGGAGATAAATATATTCAGCATAACCCCCTTGTGGGAGATGGAAAAGAGCCCTTTATCACTTATTTTGAAAAAATGGCAAAAGAATATCCGGAAAAGAGTATTGAATTTGTCCGCTCCGTTGCTGAAGGTGATCTTGTCGCCCTTCATACCCATCAAACCTGGCCGGGAGATGATGAATACGTCACCATGGATTTCTTTCGATTTGATGAAAACGGGAAAATAGTAGAGCATTGGGATTCCATGCAGCAAATACCTGACAAGTCTGAAAATGGAAATGCCATGTATTAGTAACCTAATTCTAAATCAATTCATATAAAACCTGATTTTAATTCAATGAGAATCAAATTAAAAAAAAGATATCTCCTCATATTGGCATTAATGTCCATCCTGTTTTACTTGTTTTGGGGTCCGCTATTTCCCTGGAATCCTATAAAAATAGGTTATAAAAAAATAATTTCATCAAAAGCGACCATCTATATCACGGATATGACAGAAAAAGATTCGATGGTTTATCGGATTAATGAGGTTATACAAGAGGAAGAAAAATTTCATGATTTAAAATATGTTGATAATTTCAAGATTATCATCTTAAACAAAGACAGTAATATGAGACGATACCTGCCCTGGCTGAAAGGATCCGGCTATTCCGTATCACTAAGCCCGGCCAATTTGATCTATATCGGACCCACAGCACGAAAATCGCCCTCAGGTATAGCCCCCTATTTGAAACATGAATTATCACATTTACTCATTGATCAAAACACCTCCTTTAAAAAGGCGATGATGATCCACGAACAGGGCTGGTTGGCAGAAGGAATAGCTGAATATTTCAGTGGACGTAGTTTTTACAGCAAAAATGAACTCATCAAAATAATAAAAAGGAATAACCTCTCTGTTAAGGACCTTCATGAAAAAAATCCCTTAAATATGTCACTTCCAGAATTGAAGTTAAACTATAGTTATTATAGATATTTTATTGAATTTCTTATTGATACATATGGAATTAAAAAATTACAACGTTATTTAAAAAAATATATCACGAACCCCGAGACCTATAAAAAACTATTTGTTGACGTATACAGAATTGATTTAAATGAGATTCTATACAATTTTAATTCAAGTTTAAACGAATGATATAAAAATTTAATTCGTGGAAAACTCATTATCTTTTAAGATTATAAATTCTGAGAACTAACAAGTACTTTATTTAATCTGAAGAGTTCCTCGAGGCTCTGCCTCGTGGATATTCAGTTTTAGAGCATTTCTTTATTCGCGGTTGGATAGTTCATTTATTTTAAAAGTTGTGTCTAGGTGAACAAGTTATTATTTTAGTCTTGAATGAGGCGGGTAATGACAAAAATGATATTGCAGAACAAACAACAGATAAATTATATCCTGACAATTTTCTTTCTTCTTGTTACTTTTATCCATTTAATAAAACAGGAAAGTGAAACAAACAGGTGTGTTGATTATTCGAATTATTCAGAGAAAACCTACCCAGAATTTGTTGTCGATCCCAACGATAATCCGGACTTGTTATTCTATAAATTTTCTTCCCTTAATACCTACCAGAACATTATTACTCCAATTAATGGTGTAAATTATACTCCAAATCAGTCAACTCTTAATTTTACCATTTATGATTTTTTAGATTACTCTTTTAATTTATCTCCGATCTATTTTCCAAAAACAAAAATCATAAAAATCCTTCAAAAGAAAAATATTTGTCATAAATCCTCTGATGATAATCCTGTGCCCTATGTTTGTTGCTAAGGTATTTGATTCAATCAAACTTATAAAGTTGTAAAATTCTTAATTTGTAAGTTTGGATCGTTGGGGCGAAGCATTCCGAGTAAATATTTTAGGACTATTCGAAATTTTGTTCGGGTATGCCTCGCCCGTATATACCTGCGTTCATCAGAAAAAATAATCCTTTGCAAATATATCCGGGTAGGATTATTTGACCAATGAATAGCCAAATATTAATGAGCTAATCATCAAAGAGGGCAATGCCATGACACTAAAAACATTAAAAACAAAAGTCAAACATATATATCAGCGTATTAATGGCTCCACCATCGTCTATGATCTTTCAAATTATTATACCATCTTAGATCAAATCAAAAACCTCAAGCGAACATTAGAAAATAAGACAGATCATCAGCTTCAGCAGATATCCGAAAATTTAAAATCAAAAGTAAAAAATGAAGGTTTTACAGATTCTCAGGTCATTGAGGCTTTTGCTCTTGTTCTTGAGGTGGTGTGGCGGGTGTTGAAATTACATCCCTATGATGTGCAATTGCTTGGTGCTTTAGCGCTGCAGCAAGGCAAACTTATCGAAATGCAAACCGGAGAAGGTAAAACCCTGACTGCCGTATTTCCGGCCTATCTTTCTGCACTCACCGGGAAAGGGGTTCATGTTCTTACCTTTAATGATTATCTGGCGCGCCGCGATGCGCAATGGATGGGGCCCATATATCAATATTTAGGTCTAAAGGTAGGTTATGTTCAGGAAGGAATGAGCATTAAAGAACGCCAGGATGCTTATGCCGCAGATATTACGTATTTAACTGCGAAAGAAGCGGGTTTTGACTTTCTCCGTGATAGTCTTTGTTATGAGAAAGATGAACGCGTTCATAGATTATTCCATTTCGCTATCATTGACGAGGCGGATTCTATTTTAATTGATGAAGCACGCATCCCACTTGTTATTGCCGGTGCATCAGATGATTACCTGGCAGATACCTATTATATGGCAGACATAGTGCGGAAACTGGAAAAAAGTATTGATTTTGAATTTGATGAATTTGCCAGGAATATCCATCTGACGGATATCGGCCAGGATCATGTTGAAAGACTATTAAAATGTGATAATCTCTATGCTCAGGATAGTTATGATTTACTCCTACGCTTAAATTGTGCTCTCCACGCAGAATACCTGTTACATAAAGATGTTGATTATATCATTCGTAAGGGTAAAATTGAACTGGTTGATGATTTTACTGGCCGTGTTGCCGATAAGAGACGTTGGCCCGATGGTTTACAGGCTGCCATCGAGGCAAAAGAAAATATTGATATTCAATCCAGGGGAAATATCCTAAACGCGATAACGCTGCAAAATTTTGTACAACTTTACCCAAAGATTTGTGGCATGACCGCCACGGCACAGCCTGCTGAAGAAGAGTTACGCTCATTTTATGATCTTCATATTGTGGTAATCCCGTCCAACAAACCCTGCATTCGGATAGATCATCAGGATATCATTTTCGGAACAAAAGCACATAAAGAGAAATATATCATTGATGAAATCGTCAGGATTCATAAAACCATGCGTCCCATACTTGTAGGTACACGAAGTGTGGAAGAATCGGATTTATTTGCAAAAGCATTACAATCCCATCATATAAAATGTGAAGTACTTAATGCAAAACGTGATGAATATGAAGCCCAAATTATCGCTCAGGCAGGTAAATTAGGCGCTATCACCATATCTACTAATATGGCAGGGCGGGGAACAGATATCCGTTTGGGTGGCTCTAACGAAAAAGAAAAACAACACGTTATGGATTTGGGTGGTCTATATGTGCTTGGTACAAACAAACATGAAAGCCAACGAATAGATCACCAACTCTGTGGACGGGCCGGCCGGCAGGGAGATCCGGGAGCATCACGCCTTATCATTAGTCTGGAAGACGAATTGTTTATTAAATATCGGTTAATCGAACTACTTCCTGCAAATACGTTGCCCATGGTTCAAAATGGTAAAATCGACAGCCCGGTTATTAGAAAAGAAGTAGCCCGAATTCAACGTATTTGTGAAGGTCAAAACCTTGATATAAAAATAACACTCAATAAATACGCTTCTCTAATAGAAAAGCAACGTACGATTCTTTTTAACAGACGAAAAAGTATATTATACAATAATTCAGATTCAGATTTTTTTAAACAGGAATCACCGGAAAAATTTAATAAATTTAATTCGTTAATTGGTGACAAAGACTTGAATCGTATTTGTCAGTTAATTTCGTTCTATCTAATAGATACTTATTGGCAGCACTATCTGGCCGACATAGCTGAAATTCGCGAAAGCATTCATTTAAAGCGTGTTGGGGGGCAAGATCCCTATATCGAATTTCAAAAACTGGCCATTAAAATTTTTGATCAACTCATGAAAAAGTTAGATAGTCAATTAATGCGAAAATTTAATATGATTCACATTGATAATAATGGCGTGGATTTGAAGAAATTAGGAATAAAAGCACCATCGGCAACATGGACCTATCTGATAAACGATAATCCTTTTGAGTATAATATTGGTATGCAATTTATAGGCGATCCGGGAAAGCAAATAGGCGCTGCTATGATGACACCATTTCTGGCATGGCATTTATTATTCAGAAAAAGGCAGAAACACTAAAATGACAAATTCAGGTGATGCCACCCAATTTATCTAGTTTTTTACCTTTACAAAAGGAAAAAGAATACAATTACCACCCCCTTATTCCCCTCCTTTGTAAGGAGGGGAATAAGGGGGTGGTCACTCAGAGACTTTCTTATTTCTTTATGAACTTTGTGATAAATCTATTATCTTTTTCTTATAAAATATTTATCTTCATATATAAGTCGGATTCTCAAATATTTTAAATTCTATATTTGTACTAGAAATCTGTTTGAAAAATTCATTGATCTCTAAATAGGAGATTATAGCATGAAATTCAATTCAAACATCAAAAAGTGCATTGATGTTCTTACAATTAAACGGCATTTAATCCTGTTGTTATCGGTTATTATAGTGATTGACCTGACAGGGCAAACCTCAAACATTACAGAATATCAAATGCCGCCAAAGGCTATCGCTGATCTCATTGAAACACCGCCAATACCTTATGTACGGATCGATCCAACTCACAGATGGATGTTGTTGCAGGAATATACAAATTTAATTTCCATCGATGAGATGGCACAGCCGGAACTTCGTTTAGCCGGGATTAGAGTGAATCCACAGAACCATGGCAAAAGTCGCAGCAGGTACATGACTGGTCTTAAATTGCAGAACATTAATACGGGGAAGGAATTTTCAATTGATGGAATACCAAAAAACGCAAAAATTCGAAATATAAATTGGGCGCCCGATGGAAATCATCTTGCCTTTTTAAATTCAAAAAAAAATGGACAAGATTTATGGATTATTGATGTGTCGAAAAAGTCTGCAAAAATGGTGATTAAGAATAAAATATCAAGCGTTTATGGCTCTCCTCTTTCATGGCTTCCGGACAGTAGAACTTTATTGTGCAAAGTCGTACCCGAAGTCCCTGGAAAGGTACCAGAAGAAAAAACGGCACCCACAGGACCAGTCGTTCAGGAAACAAGCGGTAAAAAAGCACCTGCCCCAACTTATCAGGATTTACTTAAAACAGGCCATGACGAAGCACTCTTTGAACATCATTTTCAGGCACAAGTATATAAAGTAACCATTAAAGGTGTTATTGAACCCATTGGAAGACCGGACATTATACGTAGAATATCCCCTTCTCCTGATGGCAAATATATATTGGTAGAAACCGTTCATAGGCCATTTTCCTATCTTGTTCCTGCCTATCGTTTTCCTTATCGTGTTGAAATATGGGATTTAAAGGGAAACATTGTAAAACAAATTGCGGACTTGCCTTTAGCAGAGGAGGTGCCTATTGGATCTAATGCGGTGCCGACAGGGCCTCGTGCCTTTGATTGGCGTTCTGACAAGCCAGCTTCTCTCTATTGGGCCGAAGCCCAGGATGGGGGAGATCCTAAGGTACAAGCAACCATTCGAGATCATATTTATACTTTTTCTGCTCCGTTTACAGAAAAACCGAAAGTATTTGTATCCCTGCAATTGCGCTACTGGAATGTTTTATGGGGAAACAATGACTTCGCCATCGTCAATGAATGGTGGTGGAAAGATCGCCGTTTCCGAACCTGGAAGATAAATCCATCATCAGAAATACCAGACACAACATTAATCCATGATATGTCCTGGGAGGATCGCTACAATGACCCGGGCAATCCGCTCATGAAAGAATTACCTAATGGTCATGCAATATTATTGATGAATGATCAAAATAACACGATATATTGGGTTGGAGACGGGGCATCTCCTGATGGTGACCAGCCCTTTATTGATTCTTTTAATATTGAGAAGAAAGAGATTGTTCGTCTATGGCGCTCTAAATCTCCGTATTACGAACGCCCTATCGATTTTTTGGATATAAATAATTTTACTGTGATTATGCGACGGGAATCAGTGAGCGAACCGCCTAATTATTTTATCATGGATCTTAAAAATAATGGATTGTCACAGATTACCAAATTCCGGCATCCCACACCGCAACTAAAAGATGTCCAAAAGGAGCAAATTCGTTACAAGCGAAATGATGGTGTCACCATGACAGCGACCTTATATTTACCACCTAAATATAAAAGAGACGATGGGCCATTGCCATTGCTAATGTGGGCATACCCACAGGAATATAAAAGTGCTGATGCGGCAGGGCAGGTTTCGGATTCTCCGTATCGTTTTGTAAGAATTGGTTGGTGGACACCTCTTCTCTGGCTTGTATCGGGGTATGCTGTGCTGGATGATCCAACAATGCCAATTATAGGTGAGGGTGATATAGAACCAAATGACACTTATGTAGAACAATTGGTGGCCAGTGCTCAATCGGCAGTTGATGAGGTGGTTAATCGAGGTGTTGCGGATAAGGAACATATTGCCATCGGCGGGCATTCCTATGGTGCGTTTATGACGGCAAATTTATTGGCACATTCTGATATTTTTGCTGCCGGGATTGCCCGAAGCGGCGCTTATAACAGGACCCTAACGCCATTCGGATTTCAGGCAGAAGAAAGAACACTCTGGGAGGTGCCCGATGTTTATTTTAAAATGTCACCGTTCATGCATGCAGATAAGGTTAACGAACCGATCTTACTTATACATGGCAAAGCAGATAATAACTCGGGAACCTTTCCCATGCAAAGTGAACGATTTTATAATGCTGTTAAGGGGCATGGTGGAACGGCGAGGTTGGTGATGTTACCCTTAGAAAGTCATAGCTATCGTTCTCGTGAATCGATTATGCATATGCTTTGGGAAATGACAATGTGGCTTGATAAATATGTGGCACTAAATACTAAGTAAGAATACAATTACCACCCCCTATTTCCCCTCCTTTGTAAGGAGGGGCATAAGGGGGAGGTTATTAAAAGGAATCTATGAATATGAAAAGAATACAGGGATTAAAATCATTCAACACCCTGTCATTAGCAGGCCTTATTTTCCTGCTGATGGCGTGTTCATTTGACAAAAAATCACCAGTAGAGTATGTAAATCCGAACATCGGCGGCATTGGCCATTTGCTGGTCGCCACTTCTCCGGATGTAATAGTGCCGGGCGGCATGGTCAAAATTGCACCCTACACGACACCAGGCATTACCGACAAATACCTGGCCGATAAGATTTACGGTTTTCCCCTTCACAAATCCTCGCATCGAAGATACGTGGTCACGGCACTGCTCATGCCCTCCTGCGGTGACTTGAATATTCAACCGGCTGAAAATGCCTCTGGATTTGATCATGATTTTGAAATCTCTACGCCGTACTATTATAAGATCAACCTGGAGAAGCATGATATCGAAGTTGAGGGCACGGTCACGGACCATTGCGTCTTCTACCGGTTCACCTTCCCCAAATCAGAAAAGTCACATATACTCTTAAGCCTGGCAAAAGACGCGCACCTGGAAATCCGGGATGATTCTACTGTGGAAGGGTACGAGCTTGCCAGGGGCGGCCGGGCCTATTTTCACGCCATGTTCAGCAAACCTGTCCAATCTTCCGGAACCTGGAGCCGCGACCAGATCGCCTCCGGTGCCGGGCAGCAAAGCGGTGATACCATCGGCGCCTTTGCCTCATATAGTACTGGAGAGCGGGAGCAGATCCTGATCAAAATCGGTATCGCCAATAAAAATGTCGAACAGGCCATCGCCCATCTGGATAAGGAAATTTCCGATTGGGATTTTGAGGCCATTAAGGCAAATGCCAAATTGGCCTGGAACCGCTCCTTTAAAACCCTGGAAGTGCAGGGTGGATCGGAGAAAGAACGGACCATTTTTTATACGGCGCTGTACCGAGTGGGAGGCGGAAAGAAGTTATTGCAGCGCATGCGCCTGAACGATGAAGCGTTACTCAATCAAGCCCGGGCCTATGCGGCCAAAACCAGGGATGAGTTAGCGCCATCCACCCATCGCCAGAAGATCATGTTCCAGCATCTCAACATCAGCTTTATTACCGATTTGTACCTGCGCGGCATTCGTGATTTTGATGTGGAAAAAGCCTATGCGAATATGAAAACCGAGTTTATAGAAACAACCAAAATTCCCTGGCGCACAGGTCCCCTGACGGAGTTGGATCGGTTTTATCTGCAAAAGGGCTATATTCCTGCCTTGCCTCTCAATACCAAAGAATGGGTGCCGGAAGTCGACGATTTTGAAAAACGGCAATCGGTCACCATCACCCTCCAGGCGGCTTATGAAAGCTGGTGTCTGGCGCAGCTGGCGAAAGCTCTGGGCAAGGATGAGGACCATGCCTATTTTAGTGGTCATGCCCTGGATTATCAGTATCTTCTTAATCCTGAGACAGGTTTCATGGCCCCGAGAATGGCTGATGGGAAATGGGTCGAACCCTTTGATCCCATCTGGTCTGGTGGATTCGGTGGCAGGGATTATTTTGCCGAGATGAACAGCTGGGTCTATACCTTTTATGTTCCCCATGATATAAATGGTCTTATAAGCTTAATGGGGGGAAGAGGGAAGTTTGTTGAAAAGATAGACGCCTTATTTCTCGCGCAGTACGGACGGCCGGATGCGAAAGGACGCTTTCTCGGGCAGTTTCCCGACCAGACCGGTTTGATTGGTCAATATGCACACGGCAATGAATTCTCCCGGCACATCCCCTACCTGTACAATTACGCCGGCGCGCCCTGGAAAACCCAGAAACGCGTCCGGGAAATTATGGATATCTGGTATGGCGACGGCCCTCTGGGTATTTGCGGCGACGAGGATAGCGGGTTAATGTCCCTCTGGTATGTCTATGCGGCCATCGGCATCAAGCCGGCATCGATCATCTGTCCCAATTATCCCGTTTGGCTCATCTCCAGTCCCCTGTTTAAGATATCAACGCTTTTGCTGAGCGATGGCAAGACCTTTACCATCGAAGCGCCACAGACGTCTGCGCAGAACAAATATATCCAATCCGCGGTATTCAATGGGGTACCGCACAACAAACCATGGCTCGATCATGGGGAATTAGAGCAGGGAGGATCCTTGGTGCTGACCATGGGCCCAAAACCGAACAAACACTGGGGGAGCAGTCCTGAGAATGCACCGCCGTCGTTTACGCAATGAGATACGGGATGTGGGATACGCGATGCGGGATATGGGATGCTGATATGGATATGAGATATGCGATAGGGGCTGGCGTGATGTATTCCTCCTTAGAAAGGGGGGCTAGGGGGATGTGCAGCCTGTCGAAGATCCCGTTCTACGGGGGCCGGAAGGTTGGGTTCTTTTCACGGGAGGATAAGTGATAGGAAATAGGGGATTTGAGATACGTGATCCGCGATACGGGATTAATTGAAAATTGAAGATTGATTATTGAATATTGGATATTGGCAAGGGATGTGGTGCTTGATTGGTTATACCCATCGTATGCCGAAATGTATATGCAATTGGTTAAAAGAGACGGGAGCCTTATAAAGCAGTTGAAAGACAATTTGGAAAAATCTAAAGAACTTATGAATTCATTAAGTACAAATGAATTGGAATTCAAATATGCAATAGATAAATGGTCAATCAAGGAAGTTTTAATACATATTATTGATGATGAAAGAATTTATGCTTATAGAGCTTTGGCTTTTGCGAGAAATGATAAAACTATTCTCCCCGGATTTGAGCCGGATGATTATGCTAAATATTCTGACGAAGATTGTAGAAGTAAAATGGAAATTAGAGAATCTCTTTGAGGATTCTTGTGGAAACATAATAATGCTCCAAGAGAATTCATAAGCCTAGCCTATCACTGAAAACTTTCCGCCAATCAAAGTTGGTGGTTTATAAAAAAATGTGGATGGCCGCTATGCACCTTATTTTAAGAGAAAGCAGAATCAGGGGGAGATAGATGAAAGTCATTCAAAGTATATTAGTGCTCGTTGCAATACTATTTGGTCTTGCAACAATTATCGTAGGCTCTCGTGTCCTTCTCGGTTACGATCCAGGATATATTGTTTTCAGACCACTGCTATTTTTTAACACAGCAATGGGCATTGTGTATGTCGCAGCAGGTATCTTCACTTGGCGCATCCTTAAAAAGGGCATGTATGTGGCTGCAACTATCTTTGTTCTCAACCTTGTCGTTCTGGCAACTATCTACTTTCTTTACACAGAAGGGAACCCAATCGCTGTTGAAAGCCTCCGCGCTATGATTTTACGAACCCTAGTATGGTTCGCTCTGTTTGTCGGCTTGGGGTGGTTAAGTCGTAAGAAAAAAATCTACACATAGATACTATAAATGTATGTAACAAAGTCCTAAAACCGACCGGAAGCGCGTCTTGGGTTTGGCTTCTTCCTCGAGCCGGTGGTAGAAAAATTGATAGAAACATTCACTGTGCATTCCGGGGGCTTAGCACAATCGCCGTGACCAAAAAGATGAAAAAGTAAATGGTTAATCAATCCAATATCCCAATAAATTCAGAAGTTGCAGTCGTTTTTAATTCATATCCTCAAAAAATAGAATCAAAAATGTTATTTCTTAGGCAGTTAATATATGACACAGCTGCATCAATTGAAGGCATTGGAGAAATAGAAGAGACACTTAAATGGGGAGAACCAAGTTATCTAACTCCAAAATCAAAATCTGGAAGCACCATAAGGATTGCCTGGAAAGAATCCCAAAAAGAGCAATATTCTATATTCTTTAAATGTACGGCAAACCTAGTTCCGGCATTCAAAGAAAAATTTTCTCAAAAATTCAAATTTGGGGGAAACAGGAGTATTGATTTCAACGTAAATGACGATATCAAGGTAAAAGAGTTAAAGCAATGCATTGCATTAGCATTAACTTATCACCGAAATAAAAAGCTAAAAACACCGGATAGATGGAAAATGGTGGAAAAAGTCACATAACAAAAGCATCAAGTTGGCTGGCCTCGTAGCCTGCAACTTATTCTTACTTCAGGCCGAAAATACTTTTTTCTAAAACTTTATTGTAATAATTTCTAATATTTAATTATAGTATTTAAAATGTATTATTGTCGATATCAAAATATTCTATAATTACTCATCTTAATTTATACTGGATCATGGTATTATTAAAAGATATTATCCTTATTTTATTTTTCGCTATTCTTATAATTCTGATACTATCAAAATTAAGAATTCCCCCTGTTAGTGGTTTCTTAATTACCGGCGTTATCATTGGCCCATCTGCATTGAAGTTAGTGGATTCAATTTCAGAAATTGAAACTCTGGCTGAAATTGGTGTCATATTACTTATGTTTACTATCGGATTAGAATTTTCTAAGGCAAAAATCCTGAAGATTCGAAAAGACTTTATTCTATTCGGTGGTTTACAGGTTTTATCCGGATGGCTGGTTTTCTTTTTTCTACTTTACATGTACGGATTGAAAGAAGATCAAGCCGTGTTGGGTGGATTTATTTTGGCGTTGAGCAGTACCGCTATTGTATTAAAATTATTACAGGATAGTGATGAGCTCAATTCCCCTCCAGGATTGAAAATGACAGCTATCCTTCTTTTTCAGGATGCGGTTATCATTCCGGCTATGATATTACTTCCATTTTTTAATCAAATGGGCGAAACTCAACCCATGAATGTTATCATAAATATTTTATGGGCTCTTGCTGGTGTTATTTTCATTTATTTTGTCAGCAAAATGATACTACCAAAAATATTCAGTCTTATTATAAATTTACAGATACAGGATTTGTTAACGATACTCGTTTTTGTGTTTCTATTCGGTGTGGCATTTATCGGCCATGAGTTAGGTATTACTTTGGCTATGGGTGCCTTTATCGTAGGAATTGCTATTTCTGATACTGATTATGCACATCAGATAAATACAGATATTATCCCCTCGAGGCATATTTTTAATTCAATATTTTTTATATCGATTGGAATGTTTGTAAATATTTCTTTCTTCATAACACATTTTACAGAAATTTTCTTGATTACTTTGATAATAATTTGTGTAAAAGTGATCTTAATTCTAGCATTATTCTTAATTTCTCGTAATCCATTGAACACGGGAGTTTTAACAGCATTTGGTTTGGCTCATATCGGTGAATTTTCCTTTATCCTATTAAGAATAGCACAGGATCAAACTATTTTTAACCAGGATATCCATCAGATTCTATTATCAGCGGCAATTCTGAGCATGTTTTCGATTCCACTTGCGTTAAAAATCGGAAAAAAAATCTCTGCGTATGAGAAACTTAAAAAAGAAATTTCTGAATCTGATCAATCACAACCGCTTAGTAACCATACGATTATAGCTGGCTATGGTGTTAATGGTCAAAATATTAGTCGCATATTAAAGCTACTAGACATTCCTTATTTAATAGTGGAATTAAATTCTTCAACCGTAAAAAAATATAAATCAATTGGTGAACCCATCCATTTTGGGAGCATAGATCGTAAAGCAAATATGAATGTAATGGGCATCTCAAAGGCTTCACTAATTGTAATTGCCATTAACGATGTGGATGCTGCTACAAAGATCGATAATACTGGCCAGAAGTTTAAATCCTTCTGTAAAAATAATTGTTCGAGTCAATTTTCTTACGCAAGTAGAGACATTTTATAATTTAGGTGCTGATTTAGTTCTCTCACAGGACATGGAAACCTCTCTTATATTCATTCATCATATACTCAAATTTTATAATATGCCCGATCATATTTCACGCATACAGACTAATTTATTAAGAAAAGAACATTATCGCTTTTTCTTCAAACAAGAATCGCGTGATGCATGGAAGATAGGCTATACTTGATTTTATTGAACAAGACAATGAGCTGTTTTTTATTAGCCCTTATTCAAAACATGTTTCAAAAAGGTTAAGAGAACTTGATCCTTTTAGCTATAAGGATATGAACGTTATTGGTGTTATCCGTCAGAATAAAGTGTTGATCCGAGCACTATCAGAATTGTGTATTGAAAAGTACGACACTATCATATTTTCTGGAAATCATAAAAAAGTTTTTGAGGCAATGTCCTGGATGGAAGAAAACAATTAAATTTTTAGCAAAAATAAGAATAGGAAACCTGAGGTGAAAAAATTTAGAAAGTGGTTTATAAGAATTTCTCTCATTCCAATCTTTATTGTATTTATCAAGGATCCACCAGAAAATTGATCTAATCTAAAAAACTCCGAAGGCTGTTTTTTCGGTTTCCTTTACGTTAAGCAGAGGGATGATTATGGGAATAGAATACGTTTATGCTAATCACTCCAAAAAGCAGTATTTTGATATCGGTCTATTTGGGGAAAACTGCCGTTTTAGACATGCCGGGTTCTCCTATGGTTCCAGAGTGTTATCATTACTAATCTCTGAACAGGGTAGCTGGAATAGTGATTCAATAGAAATGGTGAATGACGTTTCTGAGAAAAGTATAGTTGTATCATCTAAATATACTAATATTCGGGTTGAAGCGGAACTGCTTATCTTGGATGTTGATGGTGTCGAATATTTCAATGAGGAGAGTGAACTCGATTTTATTACGTTCACCAGTTTATGTCTTTATGCAATGATACTACGTAGGCCAGAGGTAATAGAGCTTTTAGATAAAAAATATGGCCCTGGTGGTTGGCAAAAAAAGTATAGGGAGCACTACCGTGACCATAAAACTGGTTTAGAGAATGCAATTTATGAAACTCAAGGCCGAAATATTGTATTATATCACAAATAGCGCTGATAAGTAACGAAAGAACGATCCCAAACCTGATGCTGTTCCAACCGCTGGGCACACTATAAGACCCTCAAAAAAAAGCTTAATATAAGGAGTTCTAATGAACGTAAAGATTTTTTCCAAATGTGGCGGTTATTTTAGTAAATTATCGAAAATATCGTCACAACTTGAATTTAATAATTCTATGCAAAACTTAAATAAATAAAGTTATTATAAAAATTAATTTAATAGGAACTTATGAAACGATTAATAGTGTCAATTATTATTACATTACTTCTGATTATCATTTTGCCAAACTGTAGCGAAGACAATCCTGTTGAATCAAACCCGACAACTCCAGAGCCGCCAAATATGACATTATTTGATATGGTGGTGTTTTATGATGGTTATGCTGAAAAAGTTTCTGAGATCCATCATTCCGGAATTAAGAGAATATCAAATAGTTCGTACATTACGAAATTGACAAAGTCGGAAATTGAGGCCATCGGAGATAGTTTGGAACTGGAAATTATAATTGAGGCTGCATGTGATAATTACGATAGAATTGGAAAAGTATTTTTGAGTTTAATAGAAAAGGGATATCCATACCATGAGGATATTGTAGTTAGTCAAATTGAAATAGCCAGGTTTATTACGCCATTTATGGATAAAAATAAATATCCAAACGAAGTACCATATTTTTTTGATATTAGTAATATTGCTAAATATTTAAGAGATACTGACATTTCAAACGAATACGATTTTTGGATAGAATTTAGTGTTTTTGGAGTTCCGTATGCTGCCCAGAATGAAGTAGCGGGATGTGCTGGAAGGAATGATGTATTTTTGGGAACTTTAAAATTTAATTCATCAGGGAAGTATTCAAAAAAACCAAATCAACAAATAATACCTGTTGCAACATTCGCTAGCTTGAATAATTCGAATAATTCTGATAGTCCCGGACAAACTGTAAGAATATTTAATGTAGATGTTGCTTCACCTATGACAAATGTAAAAATGTATGTAATAACTTCTAACCATGGGGCAAATGCCGGTGGTGAAGAATACAATAGAAGAATTCATAATATTTATTTCGATGATAAATTAATTGCCACTTACAAGCCTGGCGGTAAATCATGCGAACCCTTTAGGCAATACAATACACAAGGAAACGGTATTTATGGGTCAACGCCAAGATCTGAATCAGAGTGGACTTCGTGGAATAATTGGTGTCCTGGCGATAAGATTCCCACCAGAATTTATGGGTTAGAAAATTTGGCAGTTGGTACTCATACATTTAAAATAGAAGTTCCGGATGCAGAATTTGTAAATGGGGAAGGGAATATTCCTGTATCTGTATACATTCAAGGGGACTTGTAATACGGAATCTCTTTACATTGTTTAGGTGGTGAAAACTCACATTATACGTGATAGCACTTGTGGATTGCCTCTAAAGGTCTCTCAATATTTAATAATTTAAAAGGAGTAATTATGCCTGATAGGAAATTAACCATCCTAGTGAAAATCTTAGCAAAAGAAGAAAAAAGAGAATTGGTAAAAAACGAATTGTTAAAACTAATTGACGTTACAAGAGCAGAAGAAGGATGTATATGTTATGATTTACATCAGGATAATGAAAATCCAAACCTGTTTCTGTTTTATGAAAATTGGACGAATAGAGACCTATGGCAAAAGCATATGAATAATGCGCATTTGGCTGAATATGTGAAAGCAACAGAAAATGCTGTGGAAGAATTTATTTTAAATGAAATGACCCAAATAGGTTAGAAAAAGCCCGTTGCTAACCTTGGATAAAAAATAGCGGAGAAAGCACAGAATTTAAATACTGTGCTTTTTTTGGTTTTTATGTAAATTGAAACGCAGGTGCGGATTAATCCGCTACAGTTCATATAGGCACCTTGCATAGAAAAACAATTTAAAATAACAATAAAACTGGAGATAAACAATGAAAGCAGTTGGCTACAAAACCCCGGGTCCCATTGACCGTGAGGATGCCTTGCAGGACATTAATATTGAAAAACCCGAAGCCGAAGGCCGCGATTTGTTGGTTAGGATTATCGCTGTATCGGTTAACCCTGTAGACACAAAATTACGCCGCGCCAGGGAGCCCGAGGGAGGTGACTGGCGTGTCCTTGGATTTGATGCCTCCGGTGTTGTTGAGGCTGTTGGGCCTGAGGTACGGAATTTCAATCCAGGCGATGCGGTTTTTTACGCCGGCTCCATCGCCCGACCTGGCACCAACAGCGAATATCACCTTGTCGATGAACGCATCGTAGGCCGCAAACCCGCTAATCTGAGTGATGCTGAGGCTGCAGCACTTCCACTCACTGCGATCACCGCCTGGGAAATGCTATTTGACCGGCTCGATGTCAAACGCCCAACACCGGAGGGAGGAAATACCATTTTGGTCATTGGCGGTGCAGGCGGCGTCGGCTCGATCACCATTCAACTTCTGCGGGCATTAACCGATATGACGGTTATTGCCACCGCCTCGCGTCCTGAAACGCAGGATTGGGTACGCGAATGCGGAGCCCATCATGTAATCGACCACCGCCAGTCTTTGGCCCCCCAGGTTGAGGCTCTGGGTCTCGGCGCTCCCGGTTTTGTGTTCTCAACCACTCAGACTGACCAGCATTTCGCTGATATTGTCGCCTTAATTGCACCGCAGGGCCGCTTTGGCCTGATCGATGACCCGGCAGAGCTCAACGCCATGCCGTTAGGCTCAAAGCGGTGTCACTTCATTGGGAATTGATGTTCACCCGCCCGCTCTTTGAGACACCGGATATGGCGGAACAGGGCAAACTATTGAACGAAGTAACTGCCTTAGTCGATGCGGGCCGCATCCGCTCCACGGCCACTGAGGTTGCCGGCAAGATCGATGCTGCGACGCTCCGTGACGTGCATGCGCAGATTGAAAGTGGTTCCGCGCGAGGCAAGATTGTACTTGAAGGGTTTTGAAAAAAATTACTACCTGGCAAATCGCTGTACCGGTTGCCGAACTACTTCTCAGTTTCATCGCTGGTAAGATCAATAAATCTCACAATAAAGAGATTATTGATGCATGTCCACCTGTGTAAGGAGTCGAAACCATGAAAAACAGAGTTGCACTGTTTCTAATCGCGCTGCTGGTAAGCAGCTGATGCCCAATGCCTCTTCTCGTCGTCTCAGACTAATCACTCCATACCATTGCTGGAGGGGACCTGGATGGGCACTCTTGAGGTGCAAAATGTGGAATTCCCGTTCGCCGTCACCTTCGATCACACGGACGGCGAACTTCGCGGAGATATGGACATCATCGCCTCCCTGTCGCCCGACATCGAAGTCGCCGACATCCGCGTGGACGGCGGGTTGGTTTCGTTCTCTACTGCCGCTCTCCGGAGGAGAATCACTGCGCTTTGAAGGTCGCGTGTCGCAGACAGACCTTAGTGGCGAGGCGGTCTACACCGGGGACACGGGGATTCGGGGAACCTTCAGCTTGAAGGCCGTGCCGTTCGAATCACTTCCAGCCTGGGCTCGGGGGGGCGAGACCTGGGACTGGCCCGATAACCATCGCCCACACTGGCCCACGGAGGATTGGAAGACCATCAGCACGCCAGCGCCGGCCTCGACACCCAGGCGCTATCGGCAGCTTCTGAAATGATCCGGGAGAGATTCCCGGGGTGCACGCACTCCTGATTGCGCGAGGAGGACTCCTGGTCTACGAGAGTACTTCCATGGCGGCAGCGTAACGGAGCCGATCAACATCAAGTCGGTATCGAAAGGGATTATCACTGCTCTCGTCGGTGTTGCCATCCGAGAGGGCCATATTGCAGCGCCGGATCAGAAAGTGGCTGCACTCGTCCCGCAGTACTTCGAGGAAGAGGGAGACAAGAAGAAGAAGGAGATTCGCCTGCATCATCTTTTGGACATGACGAGCGGGCTACACTGGATCGAAAACGGAGCGCCGACAGGCGAGTGGGCCGGCGCGGACATTCAAGCGGTTACTATCTATCGCTTCCGCTCGATTGCACACCTGGCGAGTGCTTCAACTACTCCACCGCCTCGACACACTTGTGTCAGAGATCCTCGCGTTGCAGACCGGAACGACGACGCGCGCTTTTGCCGAGCGGCATGTATTCGATCCGATCGGCCTGGAAATCAGCGACTGGTGGCAGAGCACGAGCGGCGTGCACATAGGGGGCGCGGAGATCCTCATGACTGCGCGTGACATGGCGCGCGTTGGCCTGCTTCTGTTGAGCCAGGGCGTGTGGGATGGGCAGAGATCATTCCTGTGGAATGGGTACATGAGTGCATTGCTTACCATAGCGAGGGTCAGCCATTCGTAGGGAGTTACGGCTACGGTTGGTGGAGGAGGAGCATCGACGGCCACCCGGCATTCATGGGCAAGGGCTATGGAGGTCAGTTTATCGTGGTCGTGCCTGACTCTGACCTCGTCGTGGTCGTTGGCTCAGACATTTCGTCCCCCCGGAGTGGCGCCGGCAATCGAGTATTGGGTCTGCGAGTCCGTGGTCCCGGCGGCCTTGCCGGGCAAGTAGCCGAAGATCCAACCCCACCAGAATAGGCCGTTGGCGTCGCTGGTCGACGATCTCCGTCCTGAGGACAAGGAAGAATACATCACTAATTAGGTAAAATTAAAGCATAACAAATCGCTTTAGCCAAAACCAAACGTGTGCATGTTCGGATTCGGTTTCCTGATAATGGGCATCGTGCAAATTTAATATAAATCATGAGAAATCTTTGGTGTGGCTGAATTCACCCATTGTATTACAGTCAGTAATATTAAAATAATCAGATGTCTATAAAAAATCTAAATTTTATTGCTTAAATTATAAAAGACTTTTCAAGAAAATCATGATAAAACAAGTTTTTTCCGGGATACTGTTCTTATTCATCGTGCTTAATTTGAGGCACAGGATAAAAACACCCCAGGTACATTTAACTCGCTGCCCCAATTTAAATCAGAGACCAATGGTTATTTTACCTACCGTTTGGCCCATTCTAAATCGGTCGGAAAAGGAAAATCATTATGAGAACATCAACCATAACTAAATACTACATCATTATAGTTTCCTTACTGTCGATTATAAGCCATCAATGTTTGATTGCTGCAGATAAATCCAGCAAACGTCCTAATATCTTATTTATTGCCGTTGATGATCTGCGCCCTGAATTGGGGTGTTATGGCAATAAACAAATTAAGTCTCCGAATATGGATGGGCTGGCAGAGCAAGGATTGCTGTTTGAGCGAGCCTATTGCCAGACCGCCGTGTGTATGCCTTCGCGGGTAAGTGTTCTTTCCGGGTACAGGCCAGAAAGTTTTGGATTTTCCGATCGATTTTCTTCGAAGGCACTTCCTAACGGAACCGTATCATTACCACAACTTCTCAAGGACGAAGGTTACACGACCATATCCATTGGTAAAATCTACCACAGGAACAACGACGATTCGACGGGATGGACAAGACGGCATAAAGACACATTTTCTGAGGGTAAGTTTTGTCACGGATACTGTTCAGGATATCAATTATCATCTAACCGAAGTGTACTTGAAAACTATTTCAAAGAAATAACGGATGCAAACCTCCCTCGCCCCAATTCCTGCGAGGTGTCAGATACCCCTGACGAAGTACATCCTGATGGACTGATCGCAATCCGTACAATAGAAGAGTTAAGAAAACTGAAGAATGATGATAATCCATTTTTCCTTGCTGCAGGATTCTATCGCCCTCATCTCCCCTTTACGCCACCAAAGAAATATTGGGATCTTTACAGACGGGAGGACATCAATCTTCCATTGAATCCTCAGCCCGTAAAAAATGGAATTACCCGTAACGGATGGGATGAATTACGGCGCTATGGAGATATTCCTAATAAGGGACCAGTATCAAAAGAAAAGGCTCGGGAGCTGATTCATGGGTATTATGCCAGTGTCAGTTTTACTGACGCGCAGATAGGAAAGGTATTAGCGGAGTTGAAACGGCTTCGTTTAGAGAAAGAAACAATAATCGTATTATGGGGCGATCATGGTTGGAATCTTGGTGAACATGGCTGGTGGTGTAAACACATCAATGTCGAGACCAGCACGCGCACAGCAATGATGATTTCTGTTCCATGGATGCAGAAAGGTCAAAGCACTTCGGCATTGGTTGAACTTGTTGACATTTACCCTTCCTTATGCTCGTTAGCAAAGATAAAGGCGCCTGCCTATTTGGAAGGAACGAGTTTTGTCCCCCTGATTGAAGATCCTCAGCGATCCTGGAAAAAAGCCGTTTTCAGTGAGATCGATGGGGCTCGAACCATACGTACCAGCCGTTACAGATTAATCAAACACATCAATAAGCGTTTTGAATTATTTGACCACATGAATGACCCCGGTGAGGATCTAAATGTTGCAGATAATCCTAAATATAATGTTGATTTTGAAACGTTGAAGATCCAATTGCAGGAAGGCTGGAGCGCTGCAATACCGAACTGACAAAAGAAACCGACTCAAACCAGACAACCCTGCTGAAACAATTTAAAGGTTCTTATTTGATAATCCAATCGGGCTACTCATTGCAGAGGTATGATAAAGAGTATAGGTTTGACCAGGAATATTTCCATTCTTTTAAATTTTGATTTTTACGTCACATTGAGATATAATAAAATCGTCGGCTTCTAATCGTAACTTTCATTGTTACACATACTCCTGGTAAGGCATGATCATGAGAAAAAATATCTGTATCGGTTTACTATCATTATTTTCATTATACGCGTGTACCGTCGGGCCGCCTGAACCCTATGGCCCCCTTCCGACAAACGCCCAACTCGCCTGGCATGAGATGGAGGTCTACGGGCTTGTCTGCTTCAATATGCCCACATTTACAAACGAGGAATGGGCCTTCGGGGATAAGCCCCCAGCTCTGTTTAATCCAACCGATTTTGATGCGGACCAGATTGCCAAAGCAGCAAAAGACGGCGGCCTGAATGGGCTGATTCTGGTTTGTAAACACCATGGCGGGCTCTGCCTCTGGCCGACTATGACCACGGAATATTCAATCAAAAACAGCCCCTGGAAAAACGGGCAGGGTGATATTGTAAAAGAGTTGGCCAATGCGACACGGAAGCAAGGGCTCCGGTTTGGCGCCTACCTCTCTCCCTGGGACCGGAACCATCCGGAATACGGCCGGCCGGCCTACGTGGAGGTCTATAAAGAACAATGGCGGGAGTCTGATGAGCAACTATGGCGACCTTTTTGAGTTATGGGTGGACGGCGCAAACGGCGGAACCGGTTGGTATGGGGGTGCCAAAGGAAAACGCAACATTGATCGGGCAACCTACTACGGCTGGCCGGAGATTTTTAAAATGATGAACAATCTGCAGCCAGAGGCGGTGATTTTCAGCGATGTGGGGCCCGGATGCCGCTGGGTGGGAAATGAAAAAGGCTATGCCAATGATCCCTGCTGGGCAACGATCACCTTCCCTTTAGTGGATGGCAAAACGGCAGGACCGGGTATGGGCATACCCCAAACCTTGCTGGGATCCGGGACACGAGACGGCGCACAATGGGTCCCTGCCGAGGCCGATGTCTCGATCCGGCCGGGATGGTATTATCATCCTGAGCAGAATGACCAGGTCCGTTCGGCACAGAATCTCATCAACCTTTATTTCCAGAGTGTGGGCAGGGGGGCTTCTCTTAACCTGGGCCTTCCTCCGGATCGCCGGGGCCAGCTCCATGAAAATGATGTGACGTCTTTAAAGAAGTTCGGTGACTGGCAAAAGGAGACGTTCTCAACCAACCTTGCTTTCGATGCAACCGTTATGGCCAGCAATACACGTGGGAACAGCCAAACTTATGCGGCAACAAACGTATTGGATGGCAAGCGTGATTCCTATTGGTGTACAGATGATAAGGAACTCACGCCAGAGATCGTACTTGATATGGGTGAAGAGATTGAATTCAACGTTGTGAATATGCGTGAATATCTGCCCCTTGGCCTGAGGATAGATGATTGGGCCCTCGATGCCTGGATTTTAGGTAAATGGGTTGAATTTGCAAAGGGTACGGCCATCGGCAGCCGGCGGCTGGTCAGGACCGATAACATGACAGCAAGCAAAATACGGTTACGGATAACCAAATCTGCAGCATGTCCGGCCATCAAAACGTTTACATTACACCGCGAGCCGGATTGGACAAAAAATTGATAACCCACCAAGGGACAAAATCTGCCATCCGGTACCTACCTGTACAGAATAAAAGCAGGGGAGTACCAGCAAATCCTGTCCGTCTTTTGGATCCCGGTTTTGTCGGGATTATCATGTCTAAATAAACTGGTATGTGTTCATCTGATGCATACTATAAAGAGTGGGCTATGGAACAAGACATTTTCCAGTTTTTTGCAGAATGCCGGTACCCGCTACTGGACAGCCTCTGTACTTCCTGCTTTTGTGGGTACAACACTTCCATTTTGGCTTAGACCACCCGGATTCTCGTTTAAAGTGGTTGAAGCCATTGCGTTTCTCGCTGCCACTATTATTTTAAAATATGTCTGTGAAAGTCTTTGGCCTAAAAGAATCAGTAACAGACCCATTAAGGTTAAGGTATCTTTAAGGAATAATGGTTAAAATTTACTAAGGAGATATTTTGTTTAAGGATCTAAAAGAAATTAATTCACGCCCTGCACCCTTTGAATTTTACACTGCAGATGAGTTGTGGACCAATAAGCATACATCAAAACAAATGCTTGCCTACCACTTAAATGAGCACATCGATGCTTCATCACGAAATAAGAACTTTATAGAGCGCTCTGTGGAGTGGATTGTCTCCCACTTTGAGGTGGATAAACATAGTGAAGTTGCAGATTTTGGCTGTGGACCGGGGCTATACGCAACCAGGCTGGCGGAACGGGGGGCAGGGGTAACTGGCATTGATTTCTCAGACAATTCGCTGACTTATGCAAAAAAGGTGGCTGGTGAAAGAGGTTTAACAATTAATTATGTTCATTTAAACTATCTGGATTTTGAAACAATAAATAGATTTGATCTTATTATAATGATTATGTGTGATTTTTGTGCATTAAGTCCTGAACAAAGAAAAGTAATGCTCACAAAATTCAATTCATTATTAAATCCGAACGGTTCCATACTCCTTGATGTCTATTCCTTAAACAGTTTCAATCAAAAAGAAGAATCCGCAAGTTATGAACTTAATCAATTAAACGGGTTTTGGTCTCCTGAGGATTATTATTGCTTTGTCAACGCATTTAAATATGAGAAAGAGAAAGTCACACTTGATAAGTATACCATCATTGAAGAATCAAGAAAACGTGTCGTCTATAACTGGCTACAATGTTACAGCAAAGATTCAATAAGAAATGAATTTGAAGAAAACGGTTTAAAAATAGAAGAGTTCTACTCGGATGTATCAGGTACTCCTTTCAAATCTGATGCAACTGAAATGGCAGTTGTTGCAAAAAAATCGTAAATGCGGGCATAAACCAAATCAGATACTGCCCCGGAGTATATAAAGATCATCTTTTCGTCACTATCAAAAAGGAAAATTAATGCGAAAATACATACTATTAATTTTAATCACTATCTTCCTTACCGGACAGGCCCTTCCCGGAAACGAGGTCGTGTCTGATAAGGCCCTGAAACACCGCAAGGGAATGCTTATTGTCAAATCGAACCCGGGTGCGAAAGTCAAAATCAAGCAGGTGGCGCATGCCTTCTGGTTTGGTACGGCGCTTTCACAGAATGTCTTTATGGGTAAAGTAAACCCGGCAGATAAACAGACATACCTTTCGACTGTGAAGGCCAATTTTAACTCGGCCGTCCATGAAAATGCTCTCAAGTGGTATTCCACTGAGAAATCCAAAGACAAACTTACCTATAACAATGCAGATGTCATGCTCAAATGGTGTGAGGATAATGGCCTGCGTCTGCGGGGGCATTGTGTTTTTTGGTGTGTGGATAAATATGTTCAGCCATGGCTAAAGGAATTGGATGACGATTCCCTGCGTGTTGCCGTGGAAAGACGGGCCATTGATGTCCTGGGTAAATACAAAGGAAGGATCCCGGAATATGATGTGAACAACGAAATGCTCCATGGGGATTATTACAAAAAACGTTTGGGGGATACCATACGTCCCGGGATGTTCGATTGGTGCCGGCAGACAGATCCGGATGCCCTCTTATATGTAAATGACTATGGTATTCTGGGTGGGGGAGACCTCGATGCTTACGAAAAACAGATTGCAGATTTTATAAATAGGGGTGTTCGGATTGATGGCATTGGTCTCCAGGGACATTTTGGAAATAAAGGTGTAGACCCTGCGCAAGTTAAACTGGTTTTAGATCGACTGGCCAAATTCAATCTACCAATCAAGATTACAGAGTTCGATATAAATACCAAAGATGAGGATGTCAAAGCAAAGGGATTAGTGGATCTTTATACAACGGCTTTTGCCCATCCCGCTGTGGAAGGGATTTTGATGTGGGGATTTTGGGAAGGCAGCCACTGGCGTCCGGACGCTGCACTTTGGAGGAAGGATTGGCGTCCCACCAAGGCGGCTAAAGCCTACCGGGATCTGGTTTACAACCAATGGTGGACCTCCCGGGTGGGCGAGGTGGATGAGAACGGAACCTTTAAAGCAGAAGTATTCTTCGGTCGATACGAGGTGTCTGTTGATGGAAATCTCCCCAGAACTGTTTGGATAGGGAAGAAGGATGGTTCAATCGTGGTGGATATGACAACCGCACCAGAACCCTAAGAATCCGTTTAGACCTTAACCGGTAACGACGGGATCAGGAAAGTGTAAAAAGAACTCTACCACGAAGTTCGCGAAGAGCACGAAGAGCACGAAAAAAATTATAAAGAATACTTCGTGTTTTTTGTGGTGTTCATTGAGATAAACAATTAAACGGTCTATTAGATAACAGACAATTTATACTTATAAATAATAATCGTAAATGTTTTTTATCAGTGACCACAATCGGTGGTATTGAGGTACACAAATTTTATCTAAAAGAAAAATACCTATTTACAATACTTTGTAAAAAAGATCACATAATAAATCCCATACTTCATTAATAATGTTTAATATGTCTCATAGGAAGGGAATGAAATTATGAAAGTTATACCATCGTTGCTTTTTAGTGTCCTGTTATCTTTTATTTTAAATTCATGCTCTGATCATGAAAATTATTCAGATTCAAAGGCTGAAAAAAGACCATTTAATGGTTCCTATTCCGGTGACTACCTGGATAAAGTGGCGTTCCCCATCGGTGGTATCGGTGCGGGGATGATCTGTCTGGAAGGTACGGGTTCGATCTCCCATGTTTCCGTGCGCAACAAAATGGATTTCTTCCATGAACCCTATAGCTTTGCCGCTCTCTGCATTAAAGGTGACAAAAACGTAGCAAAGGTATTGGAGGGTCCCGTCCCTGATTGGAAAAAATTTGGAATGCCGCGGACTGGAAGAGGTGCCGATAGAAGTAGTTATGGTTTGCCACGATTTGATAATTCTGAATTTTTGGCAAGATTTCCTTTCGGTACGGTGTCCCTGGCCGATCCTGAAATACCCTTGCAAGTCAAAATTGTCGGTTGGTCTCCTTTTATTCCCGGTGATGAAGACAATTCCAGTCTGCCTCTTGGAGCATTAGAATATCATTTTAAGAATGAAAGTGGCAAACCTGTTGAGGCTGTCTTTTCCTATAATACAAAAAACTTTATTAAAACAGATGATAATACGCATTTCAGAAGTTCGCAAAAAGATGGCATTGGTAAAGCAAAAAATGGATTCAAATTATGGCAAAAAGGAACAAAAGAGCATCCCGAACGGGAGGGCGCTTTCGCTGTTTATGTGAATGATAATAATGTGGTCGTCAATCATTGTTGGTTTCGTGGTGGCTGGTGGGATCCGGTAACAATGACCTGGAAGAATATTGAAGAGGGCCGGTTACCTGCCAGAGCCCCCATAAATGAATCCAGCCCCGGTGCATCTCTCTCTCTACCTTTTTCTTTAGAACCGGGTAAAGAAAAGACGATCCGGCTTATGTTTTCCTGGTATGTACCACATACAGATATAAAAACGGGTCAGGATGTAAAAAATACATCAAATGGTGCTTGCTGTGTTACGAAAACCTATGTCCCCTGGTATGCCGGTAAGTTTAAAAATATTGAGGAGGTAATTGATTACTGGACTGGGAACTATGATGAATTACAGCAAAAATCAAAAGTGTTTAGTAAAACCTTTTATGATACAAATCTTCCGGCTGAAGTTACTGAAGCAGTAGCAGGCTAATCTTACTATCTTAAAATCTCCAACCGTGATGAGACAGAGCGATGGCCGGCTGTGGTGCTGGGAGGGCTGTAATGATAATAGCGGGTGTTGCGCCGGATCCTGTACCCATGTTTGGAATTATGCCCAGGCAATCGCGCATCTCTTTCCAAAACTTGAACGTAGTCTGCGTGAAACGGAATTCCTGGTCAGCCAGGATGAGAAAGGTCACCAGACTTTTCGGAGCGCCTTGCCCATTCGTCCCACGACACATGGTTTTCATGCAGCAGCAGATGGTCGAGCTTGGCGGCATCATGAAAATGTACCGGGATTGGCGGATATATGGAAACCTGGATTGGTTAAACTCTTTATGGCTGCAAATTAAAATGAGTATGGACTATGCTATCACTACCTGGGATCCCCGGGGAAAGGGTGTTCTTGAAGAACCGCATCATAATACCTACGATATTGAATACTGGGGGCCCAATGGACATCTAACCAGTTTTTACCTTGGTGCTCTGACGGCAATGATTGAAATGGGGACGGCGTTAGGAGAAGATATTTCTGAGTATGAGGTGCTGTTGAAAAATGGACGTCACTATATGGAAAGCGAGTTGTATGATGGTGAATACTTTATCCAGAAAATACAATGGAAAGGTTTAAATGCGAAAGATCCGGTTCAAGCCGCAGAAAATCACTGGAATAGTAATTACACGTCAGAAGCATTAGAACTTCTTAAAAAGGAAGGGCCCAAATACCAATATGGTCGGGGATGTTTATCCGATGGCGTGTTGGGCTTTTGGATCGCGCAAATGAGTGGTCTGGGAGAAATTATCAATCCGAAGAAAGTGAAAAGCCATCTTTTTTCCATTCATAAGTATAACCTCAAACACGACCTGACAAATCATGTGAATCCTCAAAGGCCGTCCTATGCCCTGGGGAAAGAGGGCGGGCTGCTCTTGTGCACCTGGCCCAAGGGCGGAAAGTTATCTCTTCCTTTTGTCTATAGTAACGAGGTCTGGACTGGTATTGAATATCAGGTCGCCTCTCATCTCATGCTTGAAGGTCTGGTTGAAGAAGGTCTGGAAATTGTCCGTACCTGCCGGGAAAGATATGATGGTCGCATTCGCAATCCCTTTAATGAATACGAATGCGGGCATTGGTATGCACGTGCCATGTCCGAGCTATGGCCTTATTCAGGGACTGACCGGTGTACGCTATGATGCAGTGGAGAAAATATTATATATTGATTCAAAAATCGGGAACGATTTCAGGAGTTTTTTATCTACGGAAACCGGGTTTGGTACTGTTGGACTTGAAAACGGTAAACCGTATTTAACTGTAAAAATGGGTGGTATTATGGTGAATCGTTGTATTGTTGCCGGAGTTGAGAAGGAATTTGACATCAAAAGTGAATCAGCTACGGAAGAGATAAGAAAGTTATGCCAATAAAATACTATCTGTATTAGCCTCTTCCTTCAGGGGCTGCTGCAGATTAGATCCTTTTGATAGAAATAAGTGTTTCCACTACTCGGATAAGCTAAATTCATCCCCCCTTAATAAAGGGGGAATAGATTTTGCTTATCCGAGTAGCACTAAACACATATTTATATTATAACTATTAAATTTGGAAATACGATGGAAGAATTATCAGCAGCTGATGTTAATAATTATCTCCGTTCCTTATGCGATGTGAAAGAGCCCTCCGTCGATCGAGTAATAATCGGGGATCCAACTACCCCGGTTAAAAAAATTGGTACCTGCTGGACACCCTGCTGGGAAACCTTAAAAACGAGCTGTCTCCAAGGGGATTAACACGCTTATTGTTCATGAACCCACTTTTTATCACCATTGGGATTTGGATGTGAAAAATGAAAGTTATCTAAGCGGTGATTCACCTGCACAAAAATACTATTCAGCATTACGTGATGATAAGATTGCCTGGGTTAATAAAAATAGTCTTGTCATTATCCGTTGTCATGATGTTTGGGACAAGAAGTCCGAAACCGGTATACCCTTTGCTCTGGGCAAAGCATGGGTTTTTCCACTGATACGATAGCAAACTCAAAAACGTATTATAATGTCTACACGATTAATCCGGCACCGGCCGTTGAGGTCGCGAAACAGATTGCGCGAAAATTGGCTGTGGTGGAACAACCGGGAGTTGCTTTTTATGGAAATCCACAGTCCAAAGTATCTACAGTTGGTATCGGTACGGGATGTTTTAGCGATCCAAAGGATTTTATGGATTTAAATCCTGATCTTTTTATTACAATCGATGATAGTATTAACACCTGGATCCAAACAACCTATGCAGAGGATTCAGGTCACCCGTTGGTTATGATAAATCACGGGACCAGTGAAGAATTTGGCATGCGTACGCTAAATGATCATTTAAAGGCGATTTATACAGATTATATTGTTCTTCATCTTAAGCAGGGATGTTCATATAAATGGGTTACCGGATAATATGAATAGTTAAGCATAAAAAATTCAATACAGTCTTTGGGTCGAAAGAATTGGATTAAAAAGACCAGATACGATCCTAAAAATTTTTGTTCTCTTTTTCTGAATATTTTCCTACATTACGCTCATGAAAAAGATATTATTCAAATTTGGACATACAGAAAAACAGAGACACGCTTCTATTCTTATCGCCTATCTAAACCGCTTCTCCGGTTTATAATACAGATTTTGTTTCCTCACAGATTAGATCCAATTAAAAAAGTATTCAATTGTTATTCATAGGAAAATTATGTCTCATATCTAACAGACTGTTTGATTGTTTTTTTAACATCACGAAGCACCCACCTGAATGGATACCGATGGAGGAGTTATTTTATAAATTTTTTTCTAAATATTCTAATTTTAATCATCTGTGCTTTTCTGTGTAATTCTGTGGTTATAATTATTTTTCAAATTTTGTAAAAAAAACGACAAGGAAGCGTCAGACCCGGAGGGTGAATCCCGGGTTCTGTTTGTATGACTCAAAATTTCATTTGGGAGGTAGAAATGAAAATTATTGTATTAGGGGCCGGACTCGTCGGTGCGCCGATGGCAATAGATTTAACTAAAGAAGATAACTTCGATGTGACCGTTGCTGATTTTAGCAATGATGCTTTGAATCGTCTGAAAGTGAAATGCTCCGAATTGTCTGTTATCTCAAAAAGATTTATCAAATCCGGAAGATGTTACCGACCTTGTGAAAAACTTTGACCTTGTCGTCAATGCAGTCCCCGGTTTTATGGGGTTTGAGACAGCAAAAGCGATCATTTCAGCCGGAAAAAGTTGTGCCTGTATTGCTTTTTATGAAGAAGATCCTTTCCAACTTGATCAATTGGCCAAAGAGAACAATGTAACCATGATTATGGATTGCGGTGTTTATCCGGGAATGGGAAGTGCTTTAATCATGAATATGGCCATGAGATTAGATAGGGTTGAAAGCGTTTTGACTTATGTGGGCGGGCTGCCTGAGATAAGAGAATGGCCCAGTGAATATAAGGCTGTATTCTCCCCCATTGATGTCATTGAAGAGTATATTCGTCCTGCGCGGTATATTGAAAATGGATTTGAGGTCGTCCGTCCTGCCTTATCAGATCCGGAATATCTATTCTTTCCGAAAATCGGAACCCTGGAAGCCTTTAATACCGATGGTCTGAGAACATTGGCAAAAACAATTGATGCCCCCAACTTAAAAGAAAAAACGTTGCGTTATCCCGGTCATATTGAGAAAATGACCGTTCTGAGAGAACTTGGTTTCTTCTCCAAAGAAAAGCATCTAGAGGTCAAAGGTTTAAAAATAAGTCCCCTTGAATTTACAGCCCAGGTATTGTTTCCAAACTGGAAACTAAAAGAAGGAGAAGGCGATATAACCGTGTTCCAATCGATCATCAAGGGTGAAAAAGCCGGTCAGAAAATCAGATACACAATCGATATGTATGATACCTATTGTTCTGAGACGGATGTGATTTCCATGGCCAGGACAACCGGTTATACGGCAACTTTAGCCCTTAGAATGATAGCGGAGGGTCTTTATACACATAAAGGTATTTCACCCCCGGAATATATGGGAAAATATCAGGCATGCGTTGACTATTTGCAAAAAGGATTAAGGGAAAGAAATGTAAAATGGGAAATCTCTGAGGCACGGATCTAAAAAACATAGGGTAGTTGAAGCATAAAAAGAGGTTATTAAATGCATCATATAATCCCCAAATATTTTTCGACAGGATTGCAGGATCAAAGGGATCGATGGAATTCTTCTATCTCCTTGTGTAAATATTTCTAAGGAATTATAATTAGGCGGGTTGTCGCTATATAAATCCTGTAAATCCTGTTATCCTCTCAGATTTTTTCTATTTGTACATTTAATCCAATTTTTGATTTCTATTAAGTATAAACAGGTAGGCGAAATGACCAAAGCAAATAATCCGGAAATTGTCAGACCAAAGATTCAATTGCTCAGCCCGGAGCAGATGAATAAGATCCATATTTATTCTGTCTCTATTTTGGAAAAGACGGGAATAAAAGTCGAATCAAAAACAGCGCTTGAAATCTTTAAGAAATCAAATGCGGCAACCATTAAAAATGATCTTGTTTGCATCCAGGGTGAACTTATTAATCATGCCATAGAAACAGTCCCTTCAAGTATTGCCCTATATAACAAAGCCGGCGAGAGAGCTTTTCATCTGGGGAAAATGCAGGGCGATGAAACCTATTTTGGGATCGGGGTAACCAACACCCATTTTCAGGATATAGAAAGTAGCCGGGTTGAATCTTTTAAGAGAAAACATATGCAGCATTCCACAAAGCTGGGGGATTTGCTCAGTAATTATGATATGGTCTCGACCCTGGGCATTGCAACAGATGTACCGGCAGATAAATTAGACTTATATAATGCCCTCGATATGTATGCCAATACATCGAAACCATTGGTCTTATTAATTCTGGAAGACAAAAATATCAATCCTGTATTTGAACTTCTATCTTTTCTTCATGGGGATATATCAGCAAAACCTTTTTGCATCCCCTATTTCAATCCAATAACGCCCTTAATGTTGAATTCATCTACAACCGATAAAATGATTGCTTCTATCAATCACGGATTACCCATCATGTACTCCAATTACGCCATGTCCGGCGGTACCTCTCCCGTTACGGAAGGTGGTTCGCTGGCACTTTTAAATGCAGAGTTGCTGGCTGGATTAGTATTCGGTCAGTTAATAAAAGAAGGAAGCGAGATGATATTGGGAAGCCTTCCGGCAGCCTTTAATATGAAAACGATGGGAAGCACCTATACCGCTTCATCCTATTTGCTCAACCTGGCCTGTGCTGAGATGATGAGTTTTTATGGCATTCCACATTGTGGTACTTCCGGCAGCAGCAATGGCTGGAGAGGCTGACTTATCTGCATCAGGGGATTTGTGGCAAAATCACCTTAGTTCCTGCATGGGTAAAATCGGTTGTGCGCCCTTTGTAGGAAGTAATTTTGATTCAATGGCTTTCTCTCCCAGTAATGTGGTACTCTCTGATAACATAATTGGTGAAGCAAAAAAATTCGCAAAAGGATTTACTTTAAATGATACGACGGTAAACTTAGGTGAAATAGATCGTGTGGGGCCTGGGGGTAATTATTTAACCTCAGAACAGACGCTCGCCTCTTTACCGGAATTGCCAGGGACAAATACCTTATGGCCCTCCTTTGACCTGGATTCATGGAAAGAACAAGGAATGCCCAAAGCCGAGAAATTCTTGATTGATTATACGAAAGATATCTATACCCAAGCAATAAAGGCATCGGATCAAAATTTTGATCTTATTAAAAAAGGTGAAGATTATATCGTCCACCGCCTCACCTAGAGTTTTTTATTGATGCATGAATGAAATATAAATACCACGTTCATGAGTTATACCTAAATACTGTTTTAATATCAGATGTAAAGTCCGTAAATACTCATTTTTCACCCCGGACCACCAGTGGTGGGACATGTTAAAAAACATTTACGATTCTATTTTTTTAGACTTTGTCCATTTTCTAAAAGTTTACTTAATTATTAATCTGATTTTAACCACAGCCAAAGGAAAAAGAATATAATTACCACCCCCTTTTTCCCCCTCCTTACTAAGGAGGTTGACTAAGGGGGAGGTTATTCATAATACTACTGAAAATTTGCATAGGAGTAATTTATGGAACTTGGAACATTTTCAATCAGTTTGGCCGTCAAGAACATTGAAGAATCAAAGGCCTTTTATGAAAAATTTGGTTTTAAGGTCATTGGCGGAGATGCCACTCAGAATTGGTTAATTCTAAGAAATGGCGATCACACGATTGGTCTTTTTCAGGGCATGTTCGAAAAAAATACCCTGACCTTCAATCCCGGCTGGGATAAAAACGCCGCTCAACTGGACACATTCACTGATGTCCGTGACTTACAACGTAAGTTAAAAGCGCAAGGAGTGGAATTAATGACCGAAGCGGATGAGAGCACCACAGGACCAGCAAGTTTTATAGCCGTTGATCCCGACGGAAACCCAATCCTTGTCGATCAGCATGTATAGCTTTAGATATAACGAACTACAATAAAAGGAGATTCACATGGATTCAAAAAAGAAACCAAGTATTACACCAACTACGGATGGTCCCTATAGAGTACAAAACCTTAAGAAATTCGCCAATCAAAAGGGGCCGATCGATACCAAAGAAACGATGGCTCTATGCCGATGTGGCGGATCTGCTAATAAGCCGTTTTGCGATGGGACGCATGCAAAAAATGGATTCTCATCCGCCAAACTAGAAGGACGTATTGAGGATAAAAGGGAGAACTACACAGGTAAAAAAATTACCATTCACGATAACCGGGGTATTTGCGCGCATGCCGGCCGTTGTACCGATGGTCTTAGTTCGGTTTTCCGTTTAAACGAAGAGCCGTGGATTCATCCCGATGCTGCAGATGTTGAGGAGATTATCGCGACCATTAAAAAATGTCCGTCCGGGGCTCTGAGTTATTCTGTCGATGATGTCGAGCACCGCGACCGGGACAACAACGAACCGGCTATCTTCATCGCACCCAACGGTCCTTACGTGGTCTCCGGCGGACCGGATCTTGTTGACACAGAGCGCTGTGAAGGCAGTTCAAAGGAACATTTTACCATGTGCCGTTGCGGGGGCTCTAAAAACAAACCATTTTGCGACGGAACCCATTGGTCCAATAATTTCAGAGATGACAAAAACTAAGATCTAACCACTATGTTGTTAAGTCTTAATAGCCAATAATATTTTTTGAAATTTTCAGATCAGCCTGCAAATTATTGATTATTTTTATAACTTATCATTATGTCACGCTCCCGTCAGTTAGCTGCGATCATGTTCACTGATATCCAGGGATATACGGCTCTTATGCAGGAAAATGAGAAAAGAGCCGTCCAAACCAGGGATAAACACCGACACATATTTAATTCCACTACTGAAAAGTATAAGGGACAAATCCTGCAATACTATGGTGATGGTACCTTAAGCATTTTCAATAGTGCCATTGATGCGGTAACATGTGCTATCGAAATGCAGCTAAACTTCCTGAAAAAGCCCTCCATACCGGTAAGAATTGGTATTCATACCGGCGATATTATTATAAGCGAAGAAGAGATCATCGGTGATAGTGTAAATGTTGCCGCTCGCATAGAATCTTTGGCCGCTCCGGGGAGTATTTTTATCTCTGATAAGGTCTATGATGAAATAAAAAACCAGGAATCCGTCAAGACTTCCCTGTTGAAGACATTTAAACTTAAAAATGTTGAAAAACCCATTCAGGTCTATGCCATTTCCAATACAGGGCTAATCGTTCCAAAACCTGAAGACATAAAAGGTAAAACTGATACAGATTCTGGTTCATTGCCGGAAAAACAAGAGCAGCCGGGGCCAAAGATCCAGGAAGAAAGTTCAATCACCATTATCTTAGCTACGAAACTTTATATTCCTCCCCCCCGTCCTAAAATTGTTCACCGCCCCCGCTTGATAGAGCAGCTAAACCGGGGTTTACATGGCAAATTGACCCTCATTTCTGCCCCTGCTGGTTTTGGCAAAACAACCTTAATCAGCGAATGGATATCAGGTTTCGATCGACCCGTGGCCTGGCTGTCGATGGACGAAGGGGATAACGACCCCACACGTTTTCTGGTTTACCTCATTGCTGCGTTGCAGACGATTGAGGCAAATATTGGAGAAGGCGTGTTGGTTGCGCTGCAATCCCCTCAAACACCGCCGGTGGAATCGATTCTGACAACCCTACTCAATGAAATCAGCCTGGTCCAGGAAAATTTTACCCTTGTCCTTGACGATTACCATGTTGTTGATGCTAAACCTGTTCACGAAGCGCTCAACTTTCTTCTTGAGCATCTGCCACCACAAATGCACCTGGCCATCACCACCCGTGAGGATCCCGATCTTCCTCTCCCCCGGTTACGTGTCCGGGATCAATTGACTGAATTGCGTGCCGCTGATTTGCGTTTTACAACCACAGAAGCTGCCGGATTTCTCAAACAGGTGATGGGCTTGAACCTTTCCACAGGGGACATCGACGCATTAGGAAACCTCACTGAAGGCTGGGTTGCCGGGCTTCAACTGGCTGCTCTCTCCATGCAGGGACGAGAGGACATTTCCGGCTTTATACGCGCTTTTGCTGGCCACGACCGTTACGTTCTGGATTATCTGGGTGAAGAGGTCCTGAAGCGCCAGAAAGAACATGTACGAGGTTTCTTGTTGCAAACCTCGATTCTTGCCCGGCTAAGTGGTCCGTTATGTGATGCTGTTACTGCAAGGGATGACGGGAAGAGGATATTGGAAACGCTGGAGCGGGGAAATCTGTTTGTTGTTTCGCTGGATGATAAACGTCAGTGGTATCGGTATCACCACCTCTTTTCAGATGTTCTCCATACACATTTGTTGGATGAGCAGCCTGATCAGGTACCTGTTCTGCATCGGCGGGCGAGTACGTGGTATGAACAAAACGGTCTTCCGGCCGAAGCTGTTCATCATGCTTTTGCCGCGGAGGATTTGGAGCGCGTGGCGGGATTATTAGAGTTGGAATGGCCGGTAATGAATAAGAATTCTCAGGCTGCTACCTGGCTTGGTTGGGTGAAGGTTTTACCAGACGATCTGGTCCGAAAAAGGCCTGTCCTAAGCACGGCCTACGCCTGGGCGTTACTGCAAGCCGGCGAGCTGGAGGCCGGTGAGGTCCGACTGAAAGACGCTGAACAGGCACTTAAGGCAATGACAGAGGGGAGTGATCGAGTGGGCGTCTCATCAGGGGAAATGGTAGTTGTAGATGAGGTTCAGTTTCGGTCTCTGTCGGGAATGATTGCCAACGCCCGTGCTTATCTTGCCCAGGCTCTCGGGGATGTTCCTAAAACTCTGAAGTACGCTCAACGGGCACTCGATCTCTTGCCTGAGGGGAGCTATATTGAGCGTGGAATCCCAACTGTGCTATTGGGGTTTGGCCAATTAGCGAAAGGAGATCTGAAAGCAGCCTACAAATCCATGACCGATGTCATGGCCAGTTTTCGCAAGGCTGGCGATATTTCTGCGGCGATAAGTCCCACATTTGTGTTAGTTGAGATAAGGATGGCCCAGGGCCGTCTCCACGAGGCGGTAAGTAGGTATGAAGAGTCATTGCAGCTTGTGATGGAGCAGGGTAAGCCTGTACCACGGGGAACGGCGGAGCTTTATTTTGGATTGAGCGGGTTATTCTCAGAACAGGGTGATATTGAATCTGCCAGACAGCTCCTACTCAATGGCGAAGAACTGGGCGAGCAGGCTAGGTTTCCGGATCAATCTCCCCTTTACCTAGCAAAGGCCCTGCTTAAAAAAGCTCAGGGAGACCTGAGTGGCGCTCTAAAACTCCTTGATAAGGCAGAAAATCTATATGTCAGGAGCCCCATACCTAACCTGCGTCCTGTAGCGGCATTGAAGACAGAGGTGTGGGTGAGGCAGGGCAAGTTGACCCAAGCATTAGGGTGGGTGCGTAGCTGCGGTCTTTCCTATAATGACGACCTCAGTTACCTGCGTGAGTTTGAGCACATCACCCTCGCCAGGGTGCTCATCGCTGCGTATAAGAGTGAGGGCACCGACCGTTCTATACATGAGGCCATGGGATTATTAGAACGCCTTTTAAAGGGGGCAGAAGAAGGTGGGAGGACGGGAAGTGTTATCAAAATCCTGATATTGCTGGCTGTCGCCCACCAGGCGGAGGGCAATATAACCTTAGCCCTTGCCCCCCTGGAGCATGCCCTGGCATTAGCGGAGCCTCAGAATTACGTCCAAATCTTTTTGGACGAAGGTCTTCCAATGGATCAACTATTGCTCGAGGCGGCTGATCGGGGAATTAAGCCGGACTATATTAATAAGTTACGCGCTTTATTTAAGGCTGATACTTAGAAGAAAAAAAAGGTAAGTACATTCTTTAAGGCCCGATTGTTTTTAACTATATCACAAATGACCGAATCAAACTTTCCCTGGAGATAAACATATGCAAGCGATGGTATATTCAAAATACGGACCACCGGAGGTTCTTCAGATCAAAGAGGTAGAAAAACCGATACCTGGAGATAATGAGGTGTTAATTAAAATTTATGCAGTGTCCCTAAATGCGTCTGACTGGGAGCTATTAAGAGGTAAGCCGCTTTATGCCCGCATAAGGGGTCTGATAAAACCAAAATATAGGATACTCGGATCGGACATTGCGGGGGAGATTGTAGCGGTTGGCCAAAAGGTAAAAAAGTTTCAGCCCGGTGATAAGGTTTTTGGTGATATTATTGAAAGTATGGGCGGTTTTGCCGGGTATGTTTGTGCGAGTGAAAAGTTACTAACGCGCAAACCAGATAGTTTGACTTTCGAGCAAGCAGCGGCCCTACCTCAGGCGGCCTGCATTGCCCTGCAGGGTCTTCGCGATAGAGGAAAGATTCAACCGGGACACAAGGTCCTGATTAATGGTGCGGGTGGGAGTGCGGGGTCATTTGCGATACAGATGGCCAAATTTTTCGGCGTGGAAGTGACAGGAGTGGATAACACGGGTAAATTAGACATGATGCGCTCATTAGGTGCAGACCATGTCATTGACTACACCAAGGAAGATTTTACCCAAAACGGGCAATGTTATGATCTGATCCTGGATCTTGCCGCCTATCATTCGATTTTCGATTACAAGCGTTCCTTAAGTCCCAAAGGAATTTATCTCATGGTCGGAGGTTCCATGGCTATGCTTTTCCAGCTTCTATTCCTGGGACCATGGATTTCAATGATCACCGATAAAAAAATGGCTATCCTCCCTCTGAAATCAAATAAAGATTTGGATTTTATCATCACGCTTATTGAAGAAGGTAAACTGGTACCTGTTATAGACAAGCATTATCCCTTAAGGGAGGTTGGCGATGCGCTCCGTTATCTTGGAGAAGGAAGGGCTAAAGGAAAAGTAATAATTAATTTGGAAGGAAACGATTAAGCATGAGAAAATTGAGAAAACGTGTATTAATGGTTCCATTAATTGCCTTATTTATTCTTCCTCTCAGTTGTGATATCACGGAAAAAATATCTGACAAGGACAAAATTTTTAAATCCTATAACCTGGATTTCAATTGGGGAGAGGGCGGTCCCAATGCATTCTCAGCACCTGGATTATGGGCAGATGCTAATCCGCAGGAACATATAAAGTGGTATAAAGACCTGGGGGTAAATGTCATTCAGACATTTATTGTTTCTTGTAATGGATATGCCTGGTATAAAAATAGCGTGGTACCGCCACAACCAGGTTTAAAATATGACTTTTTGCCGGAAATGGTAAAATTAGGACATAAGGAAGGCATGAAAGTGATGGGATATTTATGCATCGGCTCCAACACACGCTGGGGTATGGAAAATCCTGAATATAGTTATGGATATCCGGCCGATCGACATATCCCCTACACGAGGAAGTATCTGGAATATCTTGATGCCATCATCCGCGATGCTGTTAAAAAAACAGGCATTGATGGATTTATGGTTGATTGGTTTTATCAACCGAACAGGGGTAGTCATGGTGGCGTGTGGTTAGACAGTGAAAAGGAACGGTATCAGGAATTAATGGGCAAACCCTTTCCAGGAGAAAAAGCGCTTTCTGAGGAAGCGTATACTATTTACAGCAGACGTGCGATTGAAGAATGTTGGAATGTTATTTATAAGGCAGCCAAAGAGACAGATCCTAAAACATTAATCTGGTTAACTTCTTTTGATATAACCCACCCTCATATAGTTAATTCAAAAATGTTTCGGGAAGTTGATTGGCTGATGAACGAGGAAGGCGATTTGGCCAAAATAGATTCGATTAAAAATATGGTTGGGAAAGATACCCAATTAATTACCTGTCTGGCCAGTTGGAATAATAAAGATGCAAAAAAAGTGGTTGTTGATGCGCTTAAAGCAGATGTTGGTCTCTATGGATTTACCAAACCCAATAAAAATTCTCTTTTACCACCAATAAATTTTTATCTTTCGGCACCTATTGATAGTTTTCAAGGGGATGATAAAAATATTGCCACCTTTGCGCGCGTTTTTAATGACTTACCGATGGATTTTATTTTAACAAGCAAATAATATCAGAGAGGAAACGAATGTTGCATTTAAAACCAGGTCTATTGCACTATTCCTGCATTGCTCCGTTTTTTGTACTTTCTCTCATGTGTTCATCCAACAAAAGTGAACAAGTATCTTTGTTTGATCTGAAGGTCGAGCAGGTCACTTCCGGCACAAAGCATCATTTTTTTGGGTATATCGGTCAATGCCAGACGATCCCCTGGAACGCGAGTGGTCGGTATATTCTCGGCCTGGAAATCGACACAATCGATCGCATGCCCATGCCAGAAGAAGCGGCCACGGTTATCCTCGTTGATACGGACCAGGATAACAAGATTCTGCGGATAGACAAAACATATGCCTGGAATCCACAACAAGGAACGATGTTCTATTGGCATCCGTTGGCAGCCGAATCGATGTTTTTCTTTAATGACCGGGATCTTAAAACAGGCAACGTCTTTACAGTTCTTTACGATCTTGAAAAGAAGAAACGCGTCCATGAATACCGCTTCGATGATACGCCCATCGGAAATGGCGGGGTCGCCGCGAACGGTAAAGCATTTCTCGCCTTGAATTACGGTCGTCTGGCGCGACTCCGTCCGGTGACCGGTTATCCCGGTACACTCGATTGGTCAAAAGACCAGCGGGCACCTGATAAGGATGGGATTTTTATCGTGGACATCAAAACAGGCAAGAAACGACTACTGGTTTCTTACCGTCAGTTGGAAGAGCAATTGAAGAAGCACAATCCGGATCTCGAACACACTGGCCTGTTTATCAACCATACGCTTTGGAATCGGGAGAGCAATCGCATTTACTTTTTTGTACGGGCCGGGTGGGCCGGCCAGGGGGGCGAACGCATCAATACACCGTGCTCGATTCACGCTGACGGCACCGGATTGATCCTGCACGATAAGCATATTGGTGGACATCCCGAATGGGGTGAGGGTAATCTGCTGATTGGCCGGGAGGGCAAAAACCAGATTCTCTATGATGTGGATACGAAAAAAGTGGTTGGGCAGTTGGGGACGTCCCAGATGTTTCCCAATCCGGAGGGTGATATTTCGCTTTCACCCAGTGGGGAGATGTTTGTTAACGGGTACAAGAAAGGCAACAAGAACTATTATACGGTATTTCGGCTGGGGGATGGCGCCTTTGCGATGAGTGAGGGCCTGGACAAGGGAACTTATGGCGGTGATATTCGCATCGATCCTGCTCCGCGCTGGAACCGGACCAACGATGCGATACTTGTACCCGGCATTGCTAATAATAAGACCCGCCAGATGTTTATGATTCGTTTGATTAGTACTGGGGATCCCGTAGAGGTCAAAGCGGTTAAATAGGGGAAGATTGAAGTTTTGATTTGGAACTTAAATATTATCCAGTTGATAAATTATATTGTCTTGACCTGGTGTTTACTGCATTTTGGTAACAAATATGGGTATCGTATTGAAAAGAATTTATCTCCTCCCCAGAGGGGGCTGTTGCAGTATCGGTTAATTTGCACAATTCTTGGTGTGGTCCCGTATGACGGGATTTCCCCTTGGAAAAGGGGGACTAATCCCGTTCTACGGGACTAACCCCCTTTCTTAAGGGGGGATGTTTTTTGCTTATTCGAACAGATAAACACTTTTTTCTATCAAAAGTATCTAATCTGCAACAGCCCCTCTTAAGGGGGACTTTGATTATCGGCTCTCTGAAATTAATAATGGTTATTATTTTGTAAACTTCAGGTCAATACAACATAAATAAATATTTACAAAAAGGGTTTCGAATGAACATGAATGACAGAATGATACATCAATTTATGGAAATGGTTCAAATTGAAAGTGAATCGGGCAATGAAACAGGCTTTTATGAATTATCTTAAACCTGAATTCGAAAAGTTAGGAGGACAGGTAATCATCGATCCTTATGGAAATCTTATAGCCAAATTTCCGGAAATGGGCTGCCAGGGAAAAGAACCAGTCTTAATGTCCTGTCATGGCGATACGGTGCAACCAGGTAAAGGAATTGAACCGGTTCTGAAGGATGGTGTCATTCGGTCAAAGGGAATACAATTTTAGGTGCAGATGATAAAGCGGGAATAGCAGAATTGCTGGAGGCTTTGAGGATTGCAGAGGTTCGCCCCCCTGTTGAAGTAGCCATTAGTAGACAGGAAGAAGTCGGGTTATTGGGTGTAAAAGAAATGGATTTTAGCCTGTTTAAGGCAAAAAAAGGATATTTACTAGATAATGATGAACTCGAAACCATCATTATTGGCGGACCCTCGTATTTTGCCATTGATGTTAGTATTAGGGGGCGTGGGGCGCATGCCGGAATGGAACCGGAAAAGGGGATCAATGCCATCCAGGCGGCCGCATTTGCCATAGCAAAATTGCCATTGGGGCGCCTCGATGAAGAAACAACGGCGAATGTGGGCGTGATCGAAGGCGGTATCATACGAAATGGGGTTCCCGATAAGGTTACTTTCCTTGCCGAATGCCGCAGTCTGGATCATGAGAAGGCTGAAAAGTTAAGTAAAGATATGGAAGCAACTATCCGTGAAGAAGTGACAAAAAATGGATCAGAGGTAGAGATCCTCATTGATAATAAATGTAAGGCCGTACAAATTAGTCCCACCGCGGAGGTCGTGGAAATTTCCAAGAAGGCTCTGAATCATGTGGGTATTGACGCAAAAACCGCATTTATGACAGGTTTTACTGATGCTTCTATTTACAATAATATGGGGATTGAAATGGCAGGGGTTGGCATTGGGGCGAAAATGGAACATTCAACGGATGAACATATCTATGTGGAAGATATGGAAAAAGCAAAAGACATGATTGTGGAAATTTTTCGACTTTCAGCCATTAATAGATAGAGTCACAATTTCAAAAGGGTGTTGTCAATGAATCTGATCTTATGGCTTTTTTCTCTGGCATTTGTTTTACCCTGCTTTAGTAAAAACCAAATGACCGAAATTGAAACGACAACTAAGTCAATCGAGGCCGATGTATGTGTCTACGGGGCCACAGCTTCCGGAATAGTTGCCGCTCTGGCAATAAAAAGGGAAGGGAAGTCTGTGGTGATTATAGAGCCAGGGCGATGGGTTGGGGGAATTCTAGGATCAGGGATCAAACCCAGACAAGACTGTCCAAATATCGAAGCAGTTGGTGGAATAAGCCGCTCTTTGCTCGAAACGCTCGGTGTACGGGAAGGAAAGACGGATAACAGGCAGATAAACCCTAAAAATATTCGTGCTGACTTTCTATCCCTGATTGAAGAGCAGGGAATCCAGGTGATTTATGATCACCGGATTAGTAATTGTCGGAAAAATGGATCAAAAATTTATGAAGCTGTCTTTGATTTGGCGCCTTTTTCTGATGATGGCCTTCCACCAGTACAGGCTAAACAGCAATATCATTTACGGGTAAAAGCCAGGGTTTTTATCGATGCCGGATATGATGGTGATTTAATGGCCCGCGCCGGGGTATCTTTCCGGGTGGGACGTGAATCCAGTTTCGAATATGGGGAGGAGATGGCAGGTGTGCGCCCCCCGACGAACCTGACCCCTATCGATCCCTTTACAGAATCCGGAAATTCGACCAGCCCAGCATTGAAGTGGGTTGAGGCGGACCACAATAAGAGGGAAGGAAGTGGTGATCACTATACCCAGGCTTATAACTTTCGATTTTATGTGACAACAGATCTAAGATATCGGGTACCGATAGATCCGCCACAAAACTACGATGCAAATGATTTTGAGATAGTTGGTCGTTACGTTGCCTATCTCGTAAAAACCATACCCGATTCATCGGCATTGATGAAACAATTGAGTTGGATATTTCCCGGCTGGTTGAATGCCGGTGAATACAATTATCATCGCAGCTCGCTTTTCACAATGGCACCAGTTGGAATTAGCCATCGCTATGCCAATGGCGATTATGGGACTAAGGCGCGTATCTGGAAGGAACATAGGGTTTACCTACGCGGACTTCATCATTTTTTAAGCACGGACCCCAGAATACCTGCGGAATTCAGATCCTACATAAAAAGTTTGGGTCTTGACAAAAGACCTCATCCTGAAACTGATGGCTGGCCTCATCAATTATATATCCGGGTTTCCCGGCGATTAATTGGCAACTACACCATCACGGCACATGATGTCTATAACCGGACATCTGTAAATGATCCCGTCGGTCTCGCCCAATACGGTATCGATACCTATCCCTCCCGCCGGATCTGGATAGAAAAAAATGATTCGATATTTGTCGCTCTTGAGGGAAAGATGTTTGTTGGTGGCGCAAAGGGACCAACAAATGTACCCTATGCGATTTCCTACCGGGCCTTAACACCCAAAGAACCCGAATGCTCCAATTTATTGGTTCCGGTATGTTTCTCTGCAACTCATCTGGGTTATGCTTCGGCCCGGATGGAACCCGTCTTCATGATCTGCGGGGAATCTACCGGTATTGCAGCAGTTCAGGCTATTGATGAAAATGTTTCAGTTCAAAATATTGATCAGGCTCGGTACCAGAAAAAATTACAGAGCCTTGGGCAGGTTTTAGACAATCTTTCAGTTAAATAATTAATTTTGGCGCTATGGAAAGAAAGCTTATGAAAACAATTTTGATACTTTTAAATCTTGTTTTTTGTTTTGGGAATCCCTGTGTCGCGGGTTCTATTAAATCACCCGATGGACAAATTTCGCTTTCCTTTGACCTCAAAGATGTTGCCGGTTTGAAAAGTTGTCCGATATATAAGGTCTCCTATAAGGGGCAACCACTCCTCGCCGAATCACAGCTCGGATTCGACTTAACCGATGGATCATATTAATTGAGGGATAATTTGAGATACTTTCGACAAGTACAAGCAATCAGGACAGCACATGGATCCCCGTTTATGGGGAACGCCAGACAATCAGAGATCATTACAACCAGCTGACGGTTAGATTGTCTTCTATAAACTCCCCATCCCATAAATTAGAAATCGTTTTTCGCTGTTATGATTCGGGAGTGGCTTTTTATTACAAAATCCCCCAAAACACAGTTCAGGATAGTATCGATATTTTGAGAGAGAATACGGAATTCAGGTTTCTCGATGATCATACCGCCTGGTGTGTTACATCGGCTCAAGGCGTGTACGAGAGAAAACGCTCAGCGAAATGGGAGCAGGAATAGAACGGCCTTTGACCATAAGGGTTGATGAGAATATATATATTGCACTTGCGGAGGCCAGACTGGTTGACTATGCCAGGATGAAATTGTCCCCGTCAGAAAGGAAGTCCCATACTCTTATCAGCACGTTGACCGGCACCGTTCAGGCAGCTCTCCCGCTTACAACACCATGGCGTGTGATCATGATCGCTGAGAGCCCCGGGCGATTGCTGGAGAATAATGATATCATCCTGAACCTGAATGCGCCCTGCCAAATCAGGAACACCGCATGGATCATGCCCGGAAAGGTGATCCGTGAGGTCACGCTAACAACACAGGGTGGTAAAGCCTGTGTCGATTTTTCCGTTAGACGTAATCTGCAGTATGTAGAGTTTGATGCCGGCTGGTATGGGCCTGAAAATGACCCTGTATCAGATGCCAGAACAGTGACCGTCGATCCAAAACGATCGCCCGGCCCTCTGGATTTAGATGAGGTGATCCGTTACGCGAATGAACGAAATATTGGTATCCTTCTTTATGTAAACCGTCATGCCTTAGAGCGTCAGCTTGATGAAATCCTGCCATTGTATAAGCAGTGGGGTATCAAGGGAGTGAAATATGGCTTTGTCAATGTCGGTTCTCAGAAATGGACGTCCTGGCTCCATGAAGCCATACGAAAAGCTGCAAAGTACGGGCTTATGGTCGATGTACATGATGAGTACAGGCCAACCGGTTATAGCCGTACCTATCCAAACTTCATGACCCAGGAGGGTATTGCGGGTGACGAAACATCTCCACCAAATAGCCAGACCTTGACAATACTTTTTACCCGCATGCTTGCCGGTGCCGGGGATAATACCATCTGTTATTATGACAGTCGGGTAGAGAAGAATGCCTCTCATGCTTATCAACTTGCCAAGGCTGTGTGTATCTATAGTCCCTGGCAATTTCTCTACTGGTATGACCGGCCTGATGATTCGCCCCGGGCGCGTGGTGGAGCAGGTGGCCAGGAGGGTATTATTGGAAACGAACCGGAACTGGAATTTTTTGATCATGTACCGACTGTCTGGGACGATACCAGGGTTATTCATGGCAGTATCGGTGAATACGCGGTAATGGCACGTCGTTCCGGTGAAAATTGGTTTATCGGATGTATGAATAGTGGCAAAGCGAGGACCTTCAACGTGCCCCTTGAATTTTTGCATCCGAAGAAGACGTATGTGGCGCATATTTATTCCGATGACCTAACCGTCAAAACCCGAACCCATGTGAGGATCCAACGGTTTATAGTAAATGCAGAAACCATTATAAAGGTATCTATGACAGAACAGGGCGGACAGGCGATCAGGATTGTTCAGGTTATGCCGACTGATACCTATCCGCTATATGGTAAGTGAGGATTCCAATAATAGAAATGGGTATGGGGCGTTTACCTACTCCATTCACGAGAAAGACAAAATAATAGAATATGTTAAGAATCAGGTATAACATCATATTTTGAATTGAATAAAAAGCGAATTTGAAAGCATGAATGTGTTTGAAATTTGTACAAACTAAACGTCATATTAAATGGTATAAGTAATTCGTATGAAAAGCAGTCGGATTGTTCGAGATTATAGAGATGATGAAGTTTTGAGAAACGCATTTCATGATTCCTGAAACAGCCTTAACGTAATACTTTGCATCAAGGGATTGCACCTCGTCATTTGGAAATCCTGAAGATAATACTATGAAAAGATATAATAATTTTTTTAAAGCGCTTATTGTCTTGCTTATAATTATAATATTCAATTTTAATTGTACGTCCCAAAATCCATCAGACAATGAGCAAAAGCCCACTAAAGAAACATTCTGGGAAACTTCCACGCCCGAAGAACAAGGATTTAAATCATCTCTCTTTGTTGACATGCTTAAGGATATACAGGATAATGAATTAAGAATCCGCAGCCTCCTTATCATCCGCAACGGGCATTTAATATTAGAAAGTTATAGTCATCCTTATGATAGAAGTATCACGCACGATGTGAAATCGGTCAGTAAAAGCATCATTTCTTCTCTGGTCGGTATTGCATTAAGAGAGAATATGATTAAAAATCTTGATCGAAATGTATATGACTTTTTCCCTGAATATGCCACTATTCCACGAAGGGACATAAATCTAATACATCTTCTGATGATGGCCAGTGGTCTGGAATTGGATGAAAATGGACCGGTTATGGAAAAAATTATGTCTCAAAAGGATTTAATCGCTGCGACGCTTACTCAACCCTTTATAGAAGAAGCAGGTGAACGATTTAATTATTGTACCTTAAATACACATGTTTTGTCCGGCGTATTTACAAAAGCAAGTGGTATCGGATTAAAGACGTTTGGTGAGCAGTATCTTTTTGAACCATTGGAGATTAAAAATGTATACTGGCAAAAAGATGAGCAGGGCTATTATTTTGGTGGAGATAAACTCTGGCTGACCCCTCTTGACATGGCAAAGTTCGGATATCTTTTTCTGAAAAAGGGGAAATGGCAGAAAAAACAAATCATACCTGAAGATTGGGTAATGGAATCAACAAAAAATAAATTTAAAAATTTTAGTGACAGCGGTTATTCGGGTTATGGTTATGGGTGGTGGCTGAATAAAGACGGTAGTTATCACGCCAGAGGATTTGGCGGACAAATTATTTCCATTTACCCCCAATGGAATATGGTCGTTGTATTTACCGGCGCTGATAATGATCAATGGCAAACACTTATAAATAAATATATTCTTCCATCAATCAGAGATGACTTTCCTCTACCGCACGATTTAACCAACCAAAAACAATTAAAAAAAATGATCAGGGAATTGAAGGACCCGGAGCCTCAAGACCACGATCCCTTACCGGAGATTGCAAAAAAGATTTCAGGTAAAAAATACATCCTTAAAAAAAATGATCTGAATTTTTCAAACCTCACACTTTGGTTTGAAGAAGAAGATGAATGCCGTTTGTCAATTCATTATGATCAGAATGATCTGGATATGGCGGTGGGAATGGATAACCTGTACCGTCTCTCAAAAGGGATGAAATGGGGAATGAAACCAGATAACAATATTCTGGCTCTCAGGGGTAAATGGATTGCAGAAAACAGGTTTTATATTGATTTTCAGGAGGTGGGTGAGCCCTTTTATTTTGACATAGATGTATCATTTAATGAAGACACTGTCCGGGCAATCTTTATTTGGCAACCCTTTAAAATGAGGTTTGTGCTTGAGGGAAGGCAGAGAAAGACTATCCACTAATTACACTCGTAGAACGAGCCAGGCCGAATTTATACGAATTTCACGAATTATTTTTATGAATATTTATTTTATTATGTCCTCTGTAGTTGTCTTTTAAACAACCTTTATGTTAAAAAGGGAGGAAAAATGAATAATAGACAGGGAATCCAATCATGCTTTTGGAATAAAATTAATAGCAATTATAAATGGAATCGCCGCTCTTCTGCATTTTCTGTTTTGGATTCTTGCCTTTGTCCGGCTTCCTTCCATTTCTGCACAAAGTAGTAGTATAGAAAAAATGAATCTCGCCACCACATACGGATTTGGCATCGCAGATATTATCTGGTCCGTGCCATTTTTATTATTAGGTTCAATTGCCTTATGGAAACATAAATTAATTGGATGGCTAGGCGCTTATTTTGCCAACGTCCTCTATTGGTATTCATTTACCGTGATTATCATAAGAGATCTCTCTGCAGGATCACTTTCTCCAGGTACAATATTATTCCTGCCTTTCGCCCTCTTTTCATTCTGGGCAGCCTATTATCTATGGAAGGTACGCATATCATTTTTCAAGTAATCATAAACAATTATATAAATGCTCAAAACCTGATTATGTAAATCACAAATATTGTATTTCAACATTCGTCACAGATTTGATGTTAGTATATTTGTATAATTATACAAATATTTGTATATATTAATTAACCGGTTCAAAGTATTTTAAAATTTCGCTTTGCCCTTCAAGATCAACTGAACATCACATACAAGTTTAAGAAATATATCACATACAGAAGGATAACCTTTTACTAAGTTATCGATATAAACAGCCTATTTAGTGGTTTATCTCAACATATTGAATTATACGTATCTGCCTTTCTGGGACAGACAGTAAATATTTCTTATAAGGGGGAAGAGTGAACTTTTCTAAGAAATTGATTTGTTTAACCGCCTTTCTTTATTGTCACACCTCTGCATTGACTTCCGGCGCATTTGAAGACAAAAAATTTGATTTTGGCCTGTCTCCAGATATCCCATATTTTATTGGTTGATTGGTATTGTCTTATAACAACAGAAGGGGGTATCATGTCAATACGTTTTCCAAAGCTAATCATCATCGGTTTTGCACCTTTTGTTATTTTGATGTCTTCTTTGACTATTTGTCTGGCACAATTCACGGAAAAGGCTACTGCCCTTGAGCAGAGAAATGATAACCATATAACCCAGGATGATTCCACCGGAAATGCTGCTGTGATAGGGCGCTGGGCGGACGGTCCCTGCTACACTGCAACAGTCAGAGACACTATCGCCTATTTTGGAAACGGAGGCTATCTGGAAATTGTCAGTATTCTCGATCCTTCGAATCCGGTCATTCTAAACAAAGTGTTGCTATCCTCTGTGGTGCGGGACGTGGTGGTGGACAGCAGCTATGCCTACGTGGTAGAGTATAATGGTGGATTAACGATTTTTGACATTTCGGATCCCAGCAATCCCTTAAAAAAAGGATTTATAGCAACCGGCGCTACCTCTCAGGGCGTAGCGGTCAGTGGTAACTATGCTTATGTTGCCGCAGGTTATTACGGATTGCGGATTATTGATATATCTGATCCGACCGCACCGGTAGAGAGAGGGCATTTTGATACGGAATATCTGTCTATGGATGTGGCCGTCAGCGGCAATTATGCTTATGTGGCGGACGGTCAGGGTGGTTTCCTGGTTTTTAATGTATCAGATCCGGCCAATCCAATTCAAATTAGGAATGCCGGTGGTTTTGCATACAGCGTGGCACTAAGCGGCGGCTATGCTTATATGACGGGCGGGAATTTAGAATTAAACATTCTTGATATATCAAATCCGGCAAGCGCCATATCAATTGGATACTTTTTTGTGGGCGGAGATGCCTGGAATGTGGAGGTTAGTGGTAATAATGCCTATGTGGCCAATGGGGAACAGGGTTTATTGATAATTGATATATCTAATCCGCAGAGTCCAAGCGAAGTTGGTCGTTTCGATACCGGCGGCAGTACCAGAGATGTTGCCGTTGTTGGCAGTACAATCTATCTGGCAGATTGGTTTGAGGGATTTCGCATAATTGATGCCGCTAATCCTGTAATATGCAGCGAACTTGGATTTATTGATACGGCGGATAAAGCGCAAGGAGTAGCTGTAAACGAACCCTACGCTTATATAGCGGATGGTTTCGATGGATTGCACATTATTGATATTTCTGATCCTGCCAATCCAGAAGGGGTCGGTTCATTTGATACGCCTGATGATGCACGGGAGGTTGCCGTCAGTGGCAATTATGCTTATGTGGCTGATAATGAAGAAGGCTTAAGGATCATTGATGTTTCCAATCCGGCAAGCCCGTCAGAAACTGGATTTTACGATGGTCATATCATTGCCGAAGATGTCGTGGTGAGCGGTCAGTATGCCTATGTGGCAGCCAGGGGTGGCGGTTTGCGGATCATTGATGTTTCTAACCCTGCTAGCCCTTCTCAGGTAAGTTCCTTTATGAATGGCGCTGGTAATATCGTTGGGGTCTCAGTGAGCGGTACTTATGCTTATATTGTCGATTATGGGGGCAGTTTACACATCGCTGATATTTCCGATCCCATTCATCCTACAGAAAAAGGCTTTTGTGTAACGCCTGGTTGGGCGCAGGATGTGGCCGTAAGTGGCAACTATGCTTATGTGGCAAAATTTAATGGTGGATTACGGATTATTGATGTCTCAGATCCGGATAATCCGACGGAAGTCGGTTTTATTGACGAATATCTAAATGCGACAAATGTTTCTGTATATGATAAATATGCCTATGTCATAGGAACACATGGACTGGCAATTGTAGATGTTTCCAATTCTGCCGATCCTTCAGAAGTTGAATCAGTGTTATTGGGAAGCCAACCCTGGGGTGTAACGGCAAAGGGCAATCTTGCTTATGTGGCCGACGGAGAGGATGGATTATATATTGTACGAAATGACTTAATCTCCGGTTTGGGGGATGATGAGACTATCAGCACTAATCGATTCATTTTATTTCCTAACTATCCCAATCCTTTTAATCCGATTACGACAATTAATTACGAATTGCCAATTTCGAATTACGTCAATCTCAGTATATATAATTTACTCGGCCAGAAAATAAAAACACTGATAAGCGGAAAGCAGAAAGCAGGACATCATACCGTGCAATGGGATGCCAGAGGATTTGCAAGTGGTATATATTACTACAGATTAAATACTGAGGCAGGATTTATCCAGACTAAAAAACTTATTTTACTCAAATAGTATCCTTTATTACTAGAGAAAATAAAAATTGTCGGGATTATCATGTATAAAAAATACCTGTCACAACATCATACGATACTAATTATAAATAAAGCCGTTTTCCAGTAGGTGGGAGTAGCAAGTAAAGTATAAGAAAAATCCATATAGCTTATTTATAGTGACTGTATCACTGGTATTATAAACAAATAGTCGACACAGTGATAGGTGCTTTAATATGATTCACCTATCAAAGACAGAATGGAGGTTTGATATTATGAAGGGAAGATTAATTGTCTTTATTGCTATGATTTCAATGATACAGTTAATTATGCAGTGTTCAACACCATCAGAATCAAATAATAATTCCCCAAAGATTTCCAGTTTAACTGCCAATCCTGATAGTCTAGAGGTAAAAGAAACCGCAACACTTACCTGTGTGGCGAGTGATCCTGACGGAGATGCTCTTACCTATAAATGGTCAGCCGATGCTGGATCGGTTAACGGATCAGGCCCGTCAGTGTCCTGGGTTGCTCCCGATTTGACCGGCCAGTTTTCTATAACCTGCACCGTGGATGACGGTAATGGTTCAAGTGATTCTGAGAGTATTGTAATAAAAGTAGTTGAACCTCAGATTCCAATCATAAGCGCATGGCAATTTGCTACCGCTTTGGCTTTCGGTCGCGCTGCACATAACTCTGTGGCCCATAATGGCTTTATATATGTAATAGGTGGCACGGATGGAAGTACCCAGTACGACCTTGATGATGTCCAATATACCAGCATTAATGCGAATGGTACTTTATATAATTGGCAATCAACAACTAATTTCCCTCATGGAAGAAGTAATCATACCAGTTTTGTTCACAATGATCGTTTATATCTGGTTGGCGGATGGGATGCAACCGTTCGTTTTGCGGAAATTAATTTTAATGGCAGTTTGGGTACCTGGGATTCAACGCTAGCATTACCAGAAGGCCGACTAGCCCATGCCACTGTCGTTCATAACAATTATGTATATATACTCGGTGGCTATACAGAATCAGAGGATACCGGATTAAACGATGTCCTGTTTTCAGAGATTAATCCGGATGGTACGTTAGGTAATTGGCAGTTTACAAGCACATTCAATGATGCGCGCTTTGATCATTGCGCCGTTGTTCATGAAGGCGTAATCTATCTTAGTGGCGGAGAAAATAAAACCACAATATTTAATGATGTGCAATACGCTGCAATCAATCCCGATGGATCAATTGGTCAATGGACAATCACAACATCTTTACCCGTACCTAAAACCGCCCATACCTGTTTTGTGTTTGATAAAAAACTCTTCATCTCAGGGGGGAATTCAAATGATGTTATCTATGCAGAAATCAGCCCGACTGGGATAATCAATCCATGGAAAATAAGTTCTTCATTCTTTCAAAATAATCGTGGAAATCACACAAGCACTATCTATCAGGATTACTTGTACATTATTGGCGGTAGTGACGGACAGAATCTTTTAAATGATGTTCAATTTGCCCGGTTAACCGCACCAGGGCAAGATTAGTTACAGGTAAAAGAAATGCTTTTATTTTTATCAGGTGGATTATCATGCTAAAAGTGCAACAAATTAATCGATTCTTTCTGAAGTTTCTTTCTTTTTTAACCTTAGTGTCTCTGCCGTCAGTCCTTTTGTCGCAAATTACGGTAACCCAGGCAGAGTTTATGAAGGTCTTTACACCAGGAAATCCACTCTATGCTATTCCGGGGGAAAGCGGTTCAATCAATGTTGGGAATATTGAAGGACCTAATATTTATGATTTTTCATTCGTAGGTTCTGAGAATGAGTTTATAATGAATAATTATGAAGTTAGCCAGATTCCGGAATTGTCCAGACGTTATCCATCTAATGCTTCAACATTTGGTGAGGCATTGGCTATCATCGATGGAAATCCTGTGTTTTATTCTATTTCTGATTCAACTTTTCTTCTTGGAGATGTGACAATCGGTGATGAAAACAATTATGTTCACTACGATCCCTATGAACTTTTTTCCGCGTTTCCGTTGAATTATGGAGATTTACCACAAGAACAACCCTTTAATGTTTATGATACGACATATAATTCAACCGGCCAGGCGATATTACCTATCACTATACAGATTTTGTAGATATGGAAACCTACGGTTATGGGACACTTAAATTACCTGGAAGAGAATTGGAATGTTTGAGAATGATCAGACGATACACCTGGTTCCAGTTTAAAGAATTCTTCTTTATTACCAAGGAGGGTGTACTTATTGTCGTTTCAGATGTGGCTCTGACGGAGCCAGATACCGGCTATGTCGAAGGTGATTATATTGTACTCTCATCGGATCCGATTACAGCTTTGCAGGAAGGTGTTGTGAACAGTCCAATTGAATTTAAATTGGTCGAAAATTATCCTAATCCTTTTAATCCGGTTACCACCATTGAATATCATATTCCCAATTCCGGTTATGTAGATTTAGGCATCTATAATATCCTTGGTCAAAAAGTGGAAACGCTTATATCCATGGATCAAAAAGCAGGTGTCCACAAAGTGGTTTGGAATGCGACCGGAATTCCAACTGGTATCTATATTTGCAAGATAGATTTTGATAAGAAAATATCTCAGAACCAAAAAATCATTTTCATAAAATAGTAGCATATGATACTGGCTATAAATTTTACTGCAATAAAAAAGAGAAGGATATGTATGAAAACGCATACTTTTTTTCTGATCTTAGTCGTCTGTTCAAAGATTCTTTTTTCTCAAACAAACCCGATACCCAATCCCAGTTTTGAAATCTGGAGTGGCGGAGAACCTGTCAACTGGGAAACCAATAATGATACCCTGAGGGGGAGGATAACGGTAACCCCGTCCGCTTTAGCCTTTCACGGCAGTTCAGCCATACAGTTGGAAACGATTGATTTTAATGGTCTTGCCGGGGGTGCATTTGTTAATTCTGATACGTTTTCTGTAGGGGTGCTTGAGGACAGGCCAATCGAATTAAGCGGATATTATCGTTTTGCACCTGTCGGTGATGCCATTTGTATCGTCAATGTAATCGTTTTTAATTACTTTGGTAGTTTTTTAGTGACTTGTGGATTTGGTATTGATACCTTGGCTGCAGCAGTAGAATATACACGATTCGCTATCCCTATTTTTTATGGATCACCATCTGATACAGCAGTAAGTGTTTCAATTAATCTGAAAGTACATTCTCAGTTTGCCCATGAGCAAAGTATCGGCGCCATCGGATTAATTGATTCACTAACACTTTCATCGTCGATCACAAATATAAGAGAGCAAGATACTTATAATCCCAAAAAATTTGAATTATTTCAAAACTATCCTAATCCCTTTAATCCGATAACAACGATTAATTACGAATTACCAATTACGAATTACGTTGATCTGAATATATATAATTTATTAGGACAAAAAGTTGTTTCTCTGGTTTCGGACGTCCAACAAGCCGGTTCTCATCACGTGCAATGGGATGCTTCAGATATGACAAGCGGGGTATACTATTACCAAATTAGAGCCGGAGAATTTGTAGAGACAAAGAAAATGTTGTTGCTGCAATAGTTTTAAAGGATATTCGTGGAAAAACTTTGGACGGGATTAACCCTGACTGGGCCGGGATCCAAAAAACGGACAGGATCAACAAGAGGAGAAATAAGTTCCCTCAGAGTTTAATAAGTGATTTTAATTGGTATTAACATATAAGTTATCGATAGATTTTTACTTTTTTTGCAGTGCGGGGAACTCAGTCATGCATAAATTTGAAGGGGATTTAATATGAAGCGATTAAAGACTATTGAATTATCAATTGCATGGATACTGATCAATATCATTTCTCTTTATGCAAATGGTGATTTTTGGCATCAATTGGAGGGACCTGGTGGGGGGGATATTGTTTCAATTACTTTCAACGACAGCGGTCAATGTTATATCGCCTCCGATGGCAATGGTGTTTATAGATCTATCAATAATGGACAGAACTGGGAACAGGTTAATAATGGTTTAAGTGAAAAGGCAATAACAGCAGTAGGCAGTAGATTTAACAATATTGTCTATGCCGGGACAAGGAGCTCGGGCATCTTTGGATCCTTCGATGGCGGTCAAAGCTGGGAATTGGTAAACGACGGGTTGCCAGATTATTTTATCCAAGTCATCGTGATTAATGATAGCGGACATGTAATAATAGGTACAATGCTTAATGGGTTATTTAGATCTAAAGATAATGGTAATAATTGGGAACCGATTAACATAGGATTGACATCGCAGAAGATTCAGACAATTAAAATTACAGAGAACGGAATCCTTTATACCGGGACCAATTCTGGTATTTTTCGTTCTACCGATAATGGGGGTCATTGGACAGCCATTAACACAGATTTATCAAACACAGATATTCGATCCATCGCTGTCCATGATACCAACAATGTTTATGTAGGGACAGGGTCCGGTGTGTTTATGTCCACAAATCGTGGAGATAACTGGATGGATATTAATGGCATTATGACAACCTTTTCTACCCCTGCTATTGCTGTAAATGATAGTGGGTACATCATTATAAGTACGGGGGTAGTTCAGTCCAAAGATCTAAAGATAATGGTACCCATTGGTCTTGGATAGAAAATGGAATAAGAAACCCACAAGTTAAGGCCTTTGCAATAAATAATCAGGATCAGATCTTTGCTACTTCTTATGGTCCTGGTGTCCAAATGTCTGATAATCATGGCGATGAGTGGGTTCTGCGCAATACAGGGATAACAAACACGTATATACAAACTTTAGCAGTCGGTGTTGAGGGGGAAATATACGCAAGCACAAATGGTAGTGGTTTTTTCCGCTCTGATGATAATGGCGAAACCTTTCAGTTAATCGAGAAGGGTCTGGGCAATAGAATAGTTTATGCCCTTGCTTTTAACGATAGTGGACATGTGATTGCCGGTACCTATAAAGGTGTGTATATTTCAAAAAATAAGGGTGATGAATGGACAACCTATACCAATGATCTGATGTATGAATGGATTTACGCTGTTACCATAGGTCGAAATAATACTATTTTTGCTGGAACTGATTGGGATGGGATTTACCGCTCCACCGATAATGGCAAAACCTGGACTCAGGTGAATAATGGCTTAACGGATCTTTACGTTCGCTTTTTTGCCGTTAATGATTCGGGAGATGTTTTTGCCGGAACCTCGGGAGGGGGCATATTTCGTTCCGATAATGATGGCGACTTATGGCAGGAAAAGAATAATGGATTACCTGGGACAGGTATTCATGCCTTAACCATTAATGATAAGGGACATCTTTTTGCATCTATATTCATGCATGGGGTATATAAATCAGAAGATAATGGCGAGAGCTGGATCTCGTCAAATGAGGGAATAACGGGACCGATTAATAGTTTTGCTATCAACTCTTCAGGGTATATTTTTGGATCAACACTTTATGAGGGTGTTTATTTTTCTACCGATAATGGTGGTAGTTGGTCACCAATTAATAGTGGTTTATCTGTCCTTAATATTTCATCTCTGGTTGTAAATAGCAGCGACGAGGTTTTTGCTGGGACTAATGTAAGTGGAATCTTTCACAGTATCAATTCAACGGCGGTGGGTATTAAATCTGATGATCATTTTATTCCTTCAGAATATACCTTATTACAAAACTATCCTAATCCATTCAATCCGATAACAACGATCAATTACGAATTACCAATGACGATTTATGTAGAGTTGAATGTCTATAATTTACTAGGTGAAAAAGTGGCAACCCTGATTGCACAACAACAACATGCCGGTATACATCAGGTTGAATGGAATGGTTCTGAGTTTTCCAGCGGGATCTATTTTTATGTATTACAAACATCAAATGGATGGATGCACGCTCGGAAGATGATGCTCATTAAATGATCTCCAGATACTCACTTATATATGTGTGCACAGCGCATCTGCTTTTAACTGACATTTATTAATGTAACTAATGTTGTAAATATTTCGTAGGTTACTGATTAATCAGGTCGGTAAAAACAGAGGATTTCCATGCTTAAAAATCAAATTATAATTGCAATCCGAAATCTCACCCGCCAAAAAGGATATACTTTTATAAATATTTGTGGTCTGACGATAGGCATTACCTGCTGCCTGTTAATCCTTTTGTATGTAAGCGATGAAATGAGTTATGACCGTTATCATGAAAATGTGGATAATATCTACCGCATCGGAACACAGGGTATCATTGGCCCCAATGAATTTAAAGTCGCTGTAACACCCGCTCCAATGGGGCCAGCATTTATAAATGAAATTCCGGAAGTGATTACCGCTGTCCGTATTCGTAATTTCGGATTTCCAGTTCTAACGTATAAAGATAAAGTATTCAGTGAGGAACGATTTTTTTCGGTAGATTCAACGATCTTTTCCATATTTACAATTCCTTTTCTAAAAGGCGATCCTGAAACGGCGCTAAGCAAACCGAATACCGTGGTCATTACAGAATCCATGGCTCATAAATATTTCGGTGATGAAGATCCGCTAAATAAATTGATCACCGCGGATAATCGTAGAAGCTGATATGGTCACAGGTGTTGTGAAAGATACCCCGCATAATTCACATTTCCATTTCGATTTTCTTGCATCACTTATAACCTATGAACGAACACTCAACAATTTTTGGGTCAGCAATAATTTTTATACCTATGTGCTTGTAAGAGAGGGTAGTACACAGAAGCAGTGAGAAGAAAAATTACCCTATTTTGTGGAGAAGTATGCGGTTCCGCAAATTGAAGAGGTCACGGGCCAATCGTATAAGGATATGCTTAAAGCGGGGAGTAGTTATGGCTGGTTTGTACAACCACTAAAAGATATTCATCTGCAATCTGATTTGGAACATGAGCTTGAACCGAATGGCAATGCCACGTATGTATATATTTTTGCTTTTATTGCGCTGGGTATTCTGATAATTGCCTGCATCAATTTTATGAATCTTGCCACAGCAAGATCGGCAAAGCGATCACGGGAAGTGGGTGTAAGAAAAACACTCGGGTCTAATCGTCTGCAACTTATCCTCCAATTTTTATCAGAAAGTCTTTTCTTTACTTTTATTGCACTTGTTCTGGCACTTATTTTCGCCAAAGTTCTTCTTCCATATTATAATACGTTAATTGGAAAACAACTTTTATTAGGAAGTTTAATTCAGCTTGATACATTGCCGTTACTGGTCTTATTCACTATCATCGTTGGTATCCTGGCAGGTGCTTATCCTGCATTTTTTCTGTCTTCCTTCACCCCCATTGAAGTGCTAAAAGGAAGAATTGAGGTGCAGGGTAGGTCAGGGCGCTTTTTACGTAGCGGATTGGTCATCTTCCAATTCGGAATTTCAGTTGCTTTAATTGCTGGAACTATTATTGTGGCAAACCAGCTCAGTTATTTGCAGTCAAAAAATCTTGGATTTAATAAAGATCAGGTCCTTGTAATTCAAAAGGCGGATGATATCGGCCAGCAGCTTGACGCTTTTCGTACTGAATTAAAAAACATACCCGCCATTACAGCCATTTCAAATTCCAATACCTATATTGGACAAAATTTTAGCAGTAACGCCTTTAGGGTGGGTGGACCTACAAACAACGAAACGCAAATTATCTGGACGATGCGGACAGATTATGATTTTACATCGACTTATGAAATACCGATAAAGGAGGGTCGATTTTATTCCCGTGAATTTGGCACAGATTCAAGCGGGGTGGTGATGAATGAGGCGGCTATTAAAGTTTTTGGTCTCACCGATCCGATTGGTAAAGAGATTATACGCGTAGGGCCAACACCGGAGCAGAACATAAGGTTAACCGTCATTGGTGTCATAAAAGACTTTCACTTTGAGTCATTACATTATCAGATTCGACCTTTGATTATCCTTCCATTTGGAAGAGGCGGATTTGGACGTTATGTTTCTGTAAGGATTAAAGTGGAAAATGTTGGGCAGACAATCCAGGATATTGAAAATTCATGGCAAAAACTTGCCGGCAACCAGGCCTTTGAATATTTCTTTTTCGATAAAGAATTCCAACGTCTCTATGCATCAGAAGAGCAGACGGGGAAACTCAGACTCAGCTTTTAGTATTCTGGCTATTTTTATTGCCTGTTTAGGTCTTTTTGGTCTGGCCTCATTCAATGCCGAAAAAAGGACAAAAGAGATTGGTGTGCGCAAAGTGTTGGGTGCAACCGTTACTGATATTGTCGTTATGCTTTTTAAAGATACGGCAAAGCTGATTGGTGTCGCGAATATCATTGCCTTACCCCTCATCTATTTTGTCATGTATAACTGGTTGCAAAATTTTGCTTATCGCGTAACTATTGGCTGGACGGTCTTTGCTTTTACGATTGTGATTGCTTTTATTGTGGCCATTTTAACAGTAAGTTATCAAGCCTTAAAAGCAGCATTTACAAATCCAGCGGAGGCCTTACATTATGAATAGACGGAAATTTTTGCAATTTAGCGCATTTTCTCCTCTGGGATTTGTTGGCGGAATTAACTTTATCGGATGTATTCAAAAGCCAGACACTGGCTTAATTAAAAAAATCGAATCTTCCATCATCTGGCCGGGTAGAACAAGAGGGCATACCTGGTTTCATCCCCGTGCTTGTTTGATACCCTCAAAACCAAATCCTGTGGTTTTGATGACCTGTCAGACCATTTCCGGTTCAGATGTCTTTAGCCAGGTGTTTTGGTCCAGAACTGAGGATAACGGTCAATCCTGGCGGCCACCTCAACCCATTGCCTCACTTAAAAGAACGATCCGGCCCGATGGCATCGAAGAAGGAACCTGTGATGTGGTACCTGATTTTCATAAACGGACAAATTCGGTGTTAGCGATTGGCCATAGTGTGTATTACAAAGATAATGTTCTTACCCAACCCTACGAAAACCGCTATCCTGTTTATGTTGTTGGTGATGATAAGGGTAACTGGTCGGAGCGGAAAAAACTGGAATGGGACCATCCGGAAACGAGTGGTATTTATACCAGTGGTTGTGCGCAACGCATTACCTTAGATAATGGTCAAATTATTCTCCCCCTATCATTTGGACCAAAAGAGAGAAAAGACAGAAAAGTATGCTCCGTGTTATGTGATTATGACGGGAAAGATATGACAATCCTTAAATCAGGCAATACATTAGAGTCTATCTATAAATCGGGGACTATTGGAGCCAACCTTAGCACGCCTAAAAAATCGTTTTTTTATGACTATTAGGGCTGAAGACGGCCATGGTTATGTCTCGGTTTCTGAGGATGGATTAAATTGGGAGGATAAAAGACCCTGGTGTTGGGATGATGGGGTGCCCCTGACCATGTCTACCACCCAGCAACGCTGGCTCAGCCATAGTGATGGGTTATTTCTTGTTTATACACGAAAGGCAGACCACAATGTAAATGTGATGCGCTGGCGCTCCCCGCTGTATGTTGCTCAGGTAGATACCGAAAGACTCTGTTTAATTCGTGAAAGTGAGAGAACCGTTTTTCCGCTCATCGGTGATGGGGTGAATGATCCGGACCATGTGGCCAGAATGGGCAATTTTCATGTGGTTAATGCATCGCCACAGGAATCCTGGGTCACTGTTGGTGAAACGCTGCCAGCGGAAAAATGGAAAGGCAATACCTTGTTGGGGAGGATTGTCTGGAATAAACCTAATGGGTTGGTGGAATTATAGCTTTGTTTGTTTATCTTTTCGAATAAGCAAAATCTATTCCTCCTCCGAAGAGGCTGTTAGTCCCGTAGGACGGGATCAATCCCCCTTTGAAAGGGGACTAAGGGCATGTGATTTCACTATAAGTTATGTAAAAACATCCCCCTAGCCCCCTTTTCTAAGGGGGAATTTAATTTTACTTGTTCGAATAGATAATCAAATATTTCTGTCATAATTATCATTTCTGCAACAGTCCCTAAAATGGGAGGCGATTAAATTCTACCATTATTGTATGAATTGCATTTTTCATATTTCTATAAAAAAAACGGCACTCTGGACAGATATAAGTGTGGTGGCCATTCGCGAACGGCCACTACTAAAATAAATATTCCAAGTAATATTTATAAGGAGAAGGCCCACCGGTTGAAAATCCCGGTTTCGGGGGACGTCTCCACTTTTATTTACTACTACCCTTTATCCGTGCAAACATGAATAGAAATACTATTACCCAGCTTCCTGTTTCAAAAACCCATTTCCTTTGGTGTATTTCTATCTTCGTGATTTTATGGGGAATCTCATTATATCTCTGGTATGAGATTGAAATAGACAAGTCCATCCTATTCAATCTGAATTATACGAATTTTAATGCCGTTTTTGTTCGATTTAATCAGTGGGCGACACAATATGGCATGGCGGTTATCGTGTTTATTTATCTTGTCTATCTGATCCTTTCCCTAAATAAACCTGTGATGAAAGATGGAAAACAAATTTTTTTATTGATCCTGATTTCATTTGCCATTGCTGGTGTCAGCGGTGAGATCTTGAAGGAAGTATTTAACCGCACACGGCCGGTTTATGAATTCGCAGGTGAATTGAAGGTATTATCAAATCCAACAACTAAGTCGTTTCCTTCGGGTCATGCGACAAAAAGTATTGCCCTGGTTCTGCCATTTCTGTTATTTGCCTTATACCGAGGTCCTATCCATCTACTCGCTAAAATTATTCTGGCCCTCCTGGCCTTTTTTGTCTGTTTTTCACGCATCTTTTTGGGCGCTCATTATTTGAGTGATGTGTTAGCGGCAGTAGGGTGGGCTTTTTTGATGTTACCCTTATCTATTATGCTGAGTAGTAGGATAATAAAAAAGATGACAAAAAATGATCTTGAAATAGCTGCTAAGAAAGGGCTGATCTTGTATATAGGTTTGATACTCGCTCTGGCACTCATTTAAGCCAACCATGATCTATCCCAGTCCTCCAATCAGTCTAAATGAACCTATCAAAATAATTGCGTTAACATTATTGTATTCAAATGGTGTTTATTACTACTATCAAATTCTCTAAACCGAACCTCGGATGTGTATAGACCGTACCTCGGTTTAGTGTCAACCGAACTTCGGTCCCTACCATACCGAAGTTCGGATTAAACCCTAGCAATCATTTGCAAAATAAGGATTGCCTCCATTATGCATGTACACTTTTGTTGCCCGGGCTGACTGGGCAATAACCCAGCCATAACCATAATAAGTATCTGCACCAGGACCCTCAATTATATGGGGCTTATAGTATGTGGCTTTAGTCGTTTCGGATAGGATGCTATCACCCTGCAAAGCAAGATGCCATTTATGCATATCATATATTGTTGAAATGATCCCACCATTACCACGCAAATGCAACCAGGGGCCATCTGTAGCCCAATTTTGTGTGTTGGGTTGACCAAATTTATCGTTCTCCCGATAGCCATGGACAACCTTGTTTTCAGACCACTTAGGAATCAGGTAGCCGGTTTCATGCATCCCCGCAGAAACATATAAGTTATAATTTAAAAATTTTTCATAACTATCATTACTTACAATTTCAATGATTACCGCTAAAAGGCTCTATCCGACATTTGAATATTCGTATCGCTCTCCCGGAGAAAATAAAAGTTTAGAATTAAAGGCTAATTCAATAAAGTCATCTGAAAAGTTATTCACAATAAAAGTCTCAGGGTCATTTGATTCAATAGCGGCAAATAAATTTTGTAGTTTTCTTCCTGCCGGGGTTTCAGGAAAGTTTATCTCGGAAAAAAGATGTGTTGTGAGTAGTAAATAGAATATGAGATGAAATCTGACCATAATCTTCGATCTTCCTTATTGGTAAATTAATTGTGCAGAAGCAATGGTCCCCCTATTTGATTTAAAGCGTATCCAATAGGCTTGAAAGGTGTCAGGGAATTGAAAACTTGTTTTTTCACCGGCGAGAATTTTAATAGATTTATATAAGTGCCAATCTCCCATTCCTGTAATATCTATCTCAATTGAAAAATCAGCAGATTTTGTACTGCTTAAATGCAGATGTTTAATATCATATCCAGTCATGAGATAGGGATCAGAATACTCTCCAGATTTTACACTGGTATCCAACCAGGGGCCACCTTTACCTATAGGTTTACCTAATCTCCAAATATCATCAATGGCACCGACCCACAAGGCGGTTTTGCCATCATCACTTCGAATAATGTGGCGGTTCTCTCCAGACTTGTCAAGATCGATACCTGAGATAACTAAAAGACCACGGTAACTACAGTAATCGTAAATCTGACAATTATGGGTAGCTACAGGTCTTATACGAGCAAATCCACCGGCATTTTTTGCAGGCAGCTCAAAGAAAGTATCCTGGCAATTAAATAAGTCTCGTTCCGTAGCAACTTCCCGGCATAACCTGCCAAAACCTAACGTGCTTGAACTGCCCATTTCCGTATTTTTTGGCAAACGGAAGCGTTTACCATTGTCATCTATATAAAGGGCTGATGCTTTATCGATTTGAAGCACCCCCTTGCGAGAAGGAATCGCTGCGTTTTTCATAAGAGAATTCCAGTTATCTAGGTTCCCATACGCCTTTAGTTTCATCGCACCATCAAGAATATAATGTCCTTTCATACCATTTTGATCTATGGCTGCAAATTGTAATGTTCGGTTGTTCTCAGATTGTGCTCTGATAACACCGGCTGTTAGGGACTTGTTTCCAGCCTGGGCAATCCCCATAAACTTGTCTGGCCCAGTCTTGATGTTCTCGCTTTCTTTATCCGCAAAGTGAAACCAGGCGGTGGCATTTTTTAGCCAGGTGCTGGATTTGAGCCGAACCCAGACTGCATCAATTCCCTCATCAAATTCATGCCAACGATAACCATAAACCGGAATTTCATCTAACTTGATCCATTCATTGTTTCCTTCTTTATCTATCTCCAAGGTAATGGTCGTTTCCACATCTGAGACCAGGTGGAGTGCCCGCTTTTTAAATCCAGACAAGAGAAAAGGATCAGAAGGTTGATTTGCAACTACCGTATCATTTAGCCAAACAGCGCCGCGACCGAGGACCGGACCGAGTTGATCCAGTTGCGAAGGCTCAAGGAACCAAAGATTTGATTGTGATTGTGGCGCTGTAATTTGGCCTTTTGCCTTTCGTTTGTTGAGAAATTCATTCCGTGCGGTATCGTCACAGCCTAAAACGACACGATCCTGCCAGCGACAAAAATCACCCACAACTTTAAGGTAGGTGGAGCGTGGAATTATTCCTACTGAGTTTGCCACTGAGAACGTTTTTGGAAATCGCCAGAACATGCCATGCATGGTCATCAGAAGATCATCTTCACCAATATCCCGAATTCGTGGCCATTCTGTATTCCAACCATGCGCCCCATCGTAACTATGACTGGCTTTTGGCAAACGATATTTATGCCACTGACCATTGTCCAAAAGCATTAAAATTAACGATCGTGCATCCCAGCCTAAGGACCAGATGGGGTCAGTATCTGGTTTTTTATTGCCGTAGATACCACCCGGTCCGGTAACCTCAGTAAATTGATTTCTTAAGATCAGATGCCAATCTTTACCATCCCACTCGGCAAGTCCCCCAGATTCTATGAAGGGATTTGTGCGAGCCTCGGCACTATTTTCACCATTGTTAGCATATATAAGCCTACCCTGACCGGAATAGAGTCCTTTTCCATGATATCCAGCTATATTTGATTCTGGTTTTAATTTCTTGTGAGTATCATAATATAGGGTGGTTACTTTTAGATTTTTTACATCTATCTCATAGAATCCTTCTTCCATGGTTGCACAATAAATTTTATTTTGTGGATCTGTGAGATGGCGGGCATTACCCGTCAGACGTCCCGACATTCTGGAATAGGGAATAACCCTCACATTTCTTTTTGTGTCAATTACATAGGGCCCAATAAATAACTGATTCGATTCAAGATGAATGAACCTGTTTGCTGGTGTTCCACCAATAGATTCAGGACGGATGATCTGTTTTAGATCTGGGGTTATTTCGTAGAAGCTTATCAGTAGAGCCATTAGGTGCGTGAGGGGCATAAGTGACACTCCAAAGCCTGTCGGCCCAGGGAACAACGACACCGGTACCACACTCTTGTTCATCGTTAAAAAATGCGAGATGGGGGTAAATGCCACTATATTCTTCTCCGGTTTGTGCAAAGACAGGTCCGGATGTGAGTAGGAAAAATAATAAAAGGATTTCAATTGTTCTTTGATGAAGCATTTAGATCTCCTCAAGTCCAAGATGATTGGTGCAAAATAAATTAAGATCATTGCAGTTCAGTATTTTTCATATCGTGTGAATGTAACGGCACGATTAATCGCGTCGCTATATTTACTACCGCTACTTAAACTATTCTCAAATTCTGTTATATATCTAAATCAGAAATATCATTATGTCGTTAAAAAAAGTCAAAAGGTGAATAAAATGACCGTTATTATTGGGGTTTTATTATCCAGGTATTTTTTATTTATTTTGTCGAGACTTAATCAAATTGTGTAACTGGAATTCATGTCGGATTGGGTGCATTACAGCATGTTCCAGCATGGCATCAATACAATAATCCACTTCCCAGCGCGAGGAGTAAGTGGGGCTATGAAATCTATTCTCAGGTATGTCCACTAGAGGTAAACGCCATTTTTCTAAAAGATGTGAAACATATAATTTCAATTCCGTTTCAATCAATTCTACTTCGGGAGTTTTTTCGATTTGTGGGTTCGGTAATTTCAACTTTTCGCATATCCATGTCATGTAACCTCGCGAAGATCTGAGAATATGCCTCAGCAGGGTCTCTAAGGTCTTATAATCTGAATCATCGGTTTTGGGTAATCTTATATTCAATCTTTTAGCTTCACGCCACTTATTTATACATGATAATAAGTGTTGCTCATGCAGTAAGACGAGTGAGCCGGCACCGGTGTATCTGTACTTTGAGATTAATTGAGAACTCAATATATCACTCCTTCATTTTAATTAACATGTTTTTTAATAAATATCATGGGTGTCCGGTTTAAAGAGGATTCAATATATTAACTTACAAAGGCAAGGTGATTAACCCGTTTTTTCAAGAGTATATGTTCAGGAGGAGTTGCTCATATGCTGGCGACGAATTGATTGAATTACTTCATCTAACCGTTGTAGAAAACGTGATCGATCACTATTCTTTAAAGGGGCTGGGCCACCTGTTATTTCTCCTGCACCCCGAAGTTCAGATAATAAATCCCTTGTTGCAATAGCTTGTCCGATATTATCCTCTGTAAACGATTTGCCGGTCGTTCCGATAACGGATGCACCTTTTTTAAGACATCGTCCTGCAAGCAGAATGTCGGCTGTAACCACAATATCATATTCCTGGATGTGTTCAACAATCCAGTCATCTGCAGCGTCGAATCCATCACTTACAATTTTTAATAGTATCCATTTCTCATTTGGAATCCGCATCCAGGAATTGGAGACTAATGTTACAAATAAGTGATAGCGATGTGCTACGCGATACACCTCCTGTTTAACCGGGCATGCATCAGCATCGATATAGATTTTTAGCAATAATAATTCCTCTGATTATTTTTAACCTTTAGCTGGTCTCCCGTATTTCTGTCTCTTGGATGTTTACACCTTTAAACAATAGCCAAACACCTAATAGAACCTCAAATAATGTGCCTAATGTATAAAGAACGGTTTCAATCATCTCGGGATGATTGGGAAAAAGAATACTAATAATAGCAAGGATCAACATTGACAAATAGGTAAATATCCCCCATGCAGCCAATATTCTGGGAATGCACTTGGAAATAAAAAATAAATAACAAAAGACCGCACCTCCCAATCCTACATATATCAAGACGATATCGAGTCCAGCAGTACGCACGCTGAGAAATAACCCGACTAAAGCCTGCAAATGATCTGTTTTAAATATTGACGAATAATCTGTACCATTTAAAAGAAGCAAAGCTATAAAACTAATAAGCACTGTGGCACTACCTAGTATGGCCTCTGCCGACCTTAAAAGTAGTGCAAGTAAAGCAAGAGTCTTGTTTACCGTCTTGAGTATTACATAAAGAGCCCAAGACAATACTACTACACTCGCATACATACATAGTACACCGGTAATACCGATACGAAATAACAAATCATTAGCCGTAATGTTATGAGCTGTTACTGCGTCATTTCCTGCCACAATAAGTTTAGAGTCAATAAAAATCACATTGAGAATAGCAATTATTATGATAAATAGATAGGCGAATCCTGCGACTCGTGCATAAACACGTAGTGATGCTTCAGCGGGATGGTTTTTCATTTATATAACTCCCAATTTATTAGGTTTTTAATTATATTCCAAGGAAATTAGGAAATTATCCTTCGATTTGGTTTTGTCCGGAATTGTATACGATAACATATCCTATAAATTTGCAGTACTTAATACCCGAGATCGGTTCCGACTATCTGATAGCCAGTTATTGTGAACATTTCTGCTATACTATCCATCCTAATCTTGGCTCAGTTTCATTCCGAACAGGGGTCTGATCCATTTTAGTCGCTTTAGTATATACTCATAAAGCAAAAGGCTGACACCAAAGGTACCTATCAGCAATATAATCAATTTCAAAAAAGCCGGTAGTGGAGCAGGCAGGAGAAAATAAGCAATTATGAACTGTACCGGCAGGTGAATAATGTACACCGGGTAGACTGCTTTGCTGAAATATCTAAGGCTGCGGGAGGGTTTGTTGAGATAACATGATCCAAATCCGAGGATGGCCAGCATCCAACTCATAGATTCAAAAGCAATAAGCCAGGTAGGCTCTCCCACTAAACCGAAGACCAGAAGTCGCACAAGATAAAGCGAAAAGGCAACCGCCATGGCTGGCCAGCGATTCTTTTCGACTGCCGGCCAGAAATCATCCTGAACAGAAATAAATATAATACCCATTGAGAAGCAAATAAGGCCTAGTAGCCATCCATGAGCAGAATCGACATAAGTGGAAAAATAGAGGGGATTAGCCAGCCATGCTTCAATCATGAGCGGTATCGCCAGAAGAAAAAGTCCAAAACGCCAGCGTATCAGTTTTGACAGAAAACGTAAGAACCCATTATCCGGATGATCTTTCAAGTAGATTAAGATCCCGATCAGCCAGAGGATATACAAAAAAATATTGAGTAGAAACCATAAGTGACCGAAAGTGATGGTGAATGTAGATTCCCAGCCCAAATAGGGCAATATAAATGCAACAATATTTTCAAGTATGAGGATGCCGGAAATATAGGGAATGAGGATCCGTATCGTCCGGTCTTTAAGTAATTCTTTCCAGTCACGGCGATCCATGGCAAAGCGAACACCCATACCTGAAATCAAAAAAAGAATGGGAATGCGCCAGACGTTAATCATGGCCATAAAAATCCAGACGCCGTCTAATGTCCGGTCATTCTGGGGAAATCCAATATACTTTGCCCAGGGCTGAAAACTGATAACGACATGGTAGATAATTAGCAGGCTTAAGGCAATTGTTCGTACCCAATCAACATCATGGCGGCGCTGAAGGAGATCCTTTGTAATCTCAGCCCCTGCATTCTCTTCAATTTTCATGGATAATCCTTAATATATATTAATGCTCCATGCTAAGTGGCCGTTGAGCAGCAGTAAGCAATTTTGAAATTGACTATACACTCCCTAACCATCATTCTTTATTTTTATTCACCGGAGCATTTCTGCAATCTTTGGACGTGTCATTTTTATTTGCTCATAGTCAAGATGGAGTCCCAATGGTCCAAGAGCCTTGCCGATATTATTGTAATAGGCTTTAACATTATCAAAAGGGCCCGAAACCGATTCCAGGGCAGTTGAGCCCATTTTATTCCTTATATTCTTATCTGCTCCTTTATCCAACAGGGCCTTTACGATCTTTGTGTGGCAAAAGAATGCGGCGGTTATAAGGGCAGTAGATCCGTCAGTGTTCCTAAGGTTTAAATCAGCGCCAGCTCCGATCAAGGCGATAGCGACTTCAGTTTTACCAAATGTTGAGGCAATGATCAGGGGGGTTGAACCAAATTGATCTTTCTCATTCAGATCTGAACCAGCCTTGATATGCTGCCTAATGGTTTCAATATCCCCTTTAAGAGCAGCCATGTGGAGGTCTACACTTGGAGGTCCTTCGCTCTCCTGCCCACCGCAACTGGTAAGGGTCAGGATAGTAAGTATAAGCATACATAATGATACAGTTTTCATGGTCACGACCTTTCTTCTAATAACTTTTTCTGATTCTTCTTTAAATGTATTTTCATAATAATGTATTAGTGATTTCTCTGGGTTTTGTCCGGGATAGTAAATATGTTAACATTCCAAACTAGTTCTGGGGTAGCCTCCTGATATTCAAATATGTGCTCACACCAAAAACAATGGTTAGGATAAAGAAAAACCAGGAAACAGACATTAAATCAAAATAACGCAGATATTCACCAATGGCTGAGATTGATGTACTCAGCTGGCCGCGTTGATGGAAAATCCATAAAAATAATGGTATTAAAATCGTAGGGATAGCCGATAATAGTAACCAGAACGCTAATGTGAATTTTTTTCCGAAACGGTAGAATAATGAGCCAAATAGCATTCCAAATATGGAACAACAAACACTTAACATGAAGAAAAAAACAAATTGAATAAGAATATTATCTGAACCATAGGGTGATAAAAAATGAAAAGGATCAATAATATTATGGTATCCAAAAAGATTATTTAGAAGATCTACTATAATTTGTTCCAGGATGATCAGACCGCTAAAGAGGAAACTAAAAAAGAGGCCAACTCCCATAAGTGATTGAAATATTTCATTTCGTGAACTGCCAAGAGTAAGTAAGAAATCAAAATCTTCCTTAAATCTCATTGAAATGGCGAATTGAAAAATCACCAAAAACCAAAGCCGGTAGACAAAACTCCCTTCGCCTTGGTTGATTAAAGAAAATTTAATTAGCAGATAAAAAATTAAAAACATACTCGTTATATAGATAGCGATGGCCAACATTGCCCAGGGTAGCTGATATCCAATTTTATATTTTATGTTTACGCCAATTTTTTTCATATTTGTTGCTCACCTTCAGTTTGGTCACTTGTTAGATGTATAAACAGTTTCTGGATAGTTATAGGTGAAAAATTTAAACCTGGTGATTGTTTTTGAGCGTTCAAATTTCCTTCCACCACAACAGTTTTAAAATCATTGATCACCTGGCTGCTTATGATGGTTTGGTTTTGAGTAAATATATCTACCGGGCTTGATTTTCCTGAAACATAGAATACGTTTGAAAGCAGCTCTTCCACCGATGCCTGTCTGAGTACTTTACCATTCTTTATAATAACCGCTTCATTAAACAGGTCTGCAGACTCTTCGATCAAATGTGTCGAGATGATAAAGAGGCGGGGTTTTCTGGAAAATTCTTCGATCAACTCCAAATAAAACCGATCCCTGGCCACCGCATCCAATCCGAGTACAGGCTCATCAAAAATCGTTATAGCCGCTCCAGAGGCTAATCCGAGGACAATTCTAAATATCGACTGAAACCCTCTGGATAGTTGCTCGTATTTTTGCTCTAAATTTAAATTGAAAATCTTGCACAAATGATCGGCATATCTTTCATCATAATTTGGAAACGACTTTTTACCAAGAGAAAGCAATCTTTTAATTTTAAACCGTGGTGGGAAATAGTGTTTTTCTGGCATATAACAACACTGATCTGAAAAGATTTCAGGATGCTTAATCATCTCTTTTCCGAAACAGGTCATGCTCCCCTGGTCAGCAAAGATTCGACCTGAGATAATATTTAAGAGTGTTGTTTTACCAGCACCGTTTCGTCCGAAAAGTCCATAGATTTTATTGTTCGAAAAAGTCAAGCTGACATCCTGAAGAGCATCAATGGCTCCAAAGGATTTAGATATGTTTTGAATTGTTATAATGTTTTCAGTTTGTGCCATTTTTACTTATCCCATACTTTATTGATCATGTCTGCAATATCTTCTTTGGAAATGTCAAGATTAGCGGCTTCACCCCTTAGAGGGACAATATACTTCTCATAAAATGCCGTTTTTCTTTTGTTACGGATTTTTTTAACCGCACCCTCAGAAACAAACATACCAATTCCTCTTTTCTTATATAAAATACCTTCATTGACCAGCAAATTGATTCCCTTGGCAGCAGTGGCTGGATTAATGCGATAGAGGACCGCTAATTGATTTGTTGAAGGCGCCTGGGTCTCTTCCTCAATAATATTTTGAAGAATATCATCTTCTATGCTCTCCGCTATCTGCAAATAAATCGATTTATCAGTGTTAAATTCTGGCTTCATTTAATTCCTAACTTGCTGTGACTTACTAAAAAAAATCGAAATAGGAGCCAACCTGGTTAGGTGGTTAACTACTAATGCAACTAACCTAAGATAAACCTACGTCAATGTCAATAGATTTGTTTCATAATATGATTTGCAGGGTAATAGTATGGAAGTATATAAAGAGGAGTTTGACTACCACAATGATAAATATGTCAGTCGGTAGGCAATCTTCTAACATACGTTAGGGGGAGAGCAGGGGGTAGCTTCTTCTCAAAAGCTTATAATCAGAAATTATTAAGATTCAGGTAATATCCGGCTAAGCACAATTCTGTTTGTCTTTTATTTGATGCTCAGTTTAATCAAGATCAAAGTTTTAACAGAAGTGACGTCACTGTTGCTATTAATTTTTACTGTAATGCCACGAATTTTGCCAAATCTTTTCCCGTTTAGAAATGAATTTTTTAAATCATCTGAAAGGGCACTTTCCCGTATGGCCGGTTCGGCTTTATCACCAAAATAAAAAGTAATTCTAAATGAATTTTTAATAATTGTAAGCCAAAATATTGTTTTTGACTTTTTAGTGACTTTCAATAACCAGCTTTTTCCATCCTTGTAATATCTCCATTCTTCGATAAAGTCAGGATGGTTTGTATGAATGTGCCCGAAAATGGATTCCCATAAATTTTTGGAAGGCCCAATATGAGAAAAAATTATCGATTCGGATGGAAATTGGTTTTCGTCAGTTAAGATTGGCGTCTCCATATTTATACCTCACTTCCTGAATTATTATTCACCACTCGAATATAAATTAGTTCCCGATAATTGATTTATAAATTTCTTTAATCCTGAACTACTTCCTCCTAATGCTGCTCTTCCATCCGCACTATTTAACATCTCGATAAATTTCGTCCCCAATGAGGCAAATTCAATATTTAATTCTTCAGTAAGATTTCTAAACTGTTTGGGAAAAGCGCAGATTATGTGATGTCCTTTTTCCTTCAATTGTTCTCCAATTGCTAAAAAAGGTTCCACATCTCCCTGTGTTCCAATAGATATCAAAAGTATTTTCATCGATTTTACTTTGGTATATTGGCTTACATAAATATCACTGTGCTAATAAAAAACTATTCCTCTTGCTGATTGCAGACTCACATTTTTTTGTGTAATACTACTGTAGATAGTTGTTTCTTACGTATCCGCAAATTTAACATTTCTACTAAAAGTGAGAATAGCATGGAAAAATAAATGTAGCCTTTGGGTACGTGAACATCAAAACCTTCTGCGATCAGGGTGAAACCAACCATAATTAAAAAGGAGAGAGCCAACATTTTTATGGTTGGATGATTGTCAACAAAGTTTGAAATTGCTCTGGCAGCGAACAGCATTATCATAACTGAGATAATAATAGCGATTGCCATAATTGATATATGCTTGGCCAAACCAATAGCAGTGATTACAGAGTCAAGCGAAAATACGATATCTAATACTGAAATTTGAAAAAGTACAGCGCCAAGGTTCATTGTTGCTTTGAGAGTTGTTTCTTCTTTGCTTCCTTCTAAACTTGCGTGTATCTCATGTGTTGCTTTAGCTATTAGGAAAAGCCCACCGCCAATTAAAATGATGTCTTTACCAGATATCGCAATCGATAATATTGAGAACCAGGGATCTTGTAAACTTACCACCCATACAACTGAAAAAAGAAGTGCAAGCCGTGTCACCATGGCAAGTATAAGGCCCGTACTCCTGGCAAAATTTCTTTGCTTTTCAGGAAGGCGACCGACTAAAATGGAAATAAATATTATATTATCTATTCCCAAAACAATTTCTATAGCCGTTAACGTCCCAAGAGCTAACCAGGCTTCGGCACTAAAGAGCCAGTCAAACATATTTATTACTCCTTTGAATATATTATTAATGTATTAAACCTACCGCCCTCGTGTGCCTTCATATGACTTTTTAACTGCAATGGAGAGACCAGGTATACTAATTTGATAAATTTTATTCTTCTAAATATTAAAACATATCATTTCCATTGGAAGACCATTCTCATCAAATTGAAATTGGTCTGGTATCGATTTGAGGTGATTGTTTGAATAGGTTCCTATAACCGCCAAAACCAGGGCATCTAGTACATCATCTCTCGCAACTTTGAGATTACTACACCAGAGAAAAGCTTGAGCAATTGCTTGTTCAGCTGGCTCCCAGTATTTGGTCAATATCTCAATTCTTTCGATAAAACCTTCTTGAGTTTTTTTATTGTGTTTCATTGGCTGCCCATTGGCAAGACTTAAAAAACAGATTTCAGGATGGGCCTCTCTTACATAACCCCACGCCTTTGGCTTTGATTGCAAAACTTCATCAACCTCAATAATTTTCGGAATTATTCCAAAGGTTTGTTTTGATAGTCCTTTACCTGTTAAATGCTTTGAATTGTAATTTGCTTTTTCATAGGTTGTTTCGTTTAGAATCTCCCGTAAAGGTGCAGGAAATACACTTGAGCGTCTCGGGCCAAGCAATTTTCTCGCTTCAACATCGCATAATCTTATCGGTTCTTTTGTATTGGGAAGGCCAATCGGAATGTCTACAAATATATTATTACTCTTAGGAACGGCATTTAAAATCTCACTAAAATTCGAACAAACGCCATATTCAAATGTATTACCAAGAAGTTCAAAATAGAACCAGCCACCGCGACATCCATCAACTCCGCAAGCTTGTAAAATATGATTTCTCCTTATATTCCCGAAATAATGGTAAACCTTGGGCGGCCATTGAAAGATTTAATTTTTTGTCTAAAAAATCTTTGGTATCAATTTCTTAGAATTCTCAATGTAGTCCGTATATTGAGCACCAAATACCTGACTTAATAATTTTTCTTCAATTTGAATTCGATACATAAAGGCAAAAAGTATAGGGATAAATATTATAGCAAATGTGAGCCAGTCATTGAATACAAGTGCTAAGCCGGAAAATGACAACAAACTTCCTAAGTATGATGGATGTCGAATCTGTTTATAAATACCTGATTGCACAATCATTTGATTCTCGGTTACAGATACATTCACAGTAAATGACTTTTTTAATTTCAGAATTGCTATCCATCTGACAATCAATCCTGTGCAAATTAGAAACAGCCCAGAATGATAAATTAGAGAGACATATTGCGATGTTAGTGTAAAAGTAGAATTTCTGAAAATAATGCCCAGGGTTATCGAAATACATATAGTAATCCATAAAATTTTGAGGGAGGATTTATCATAATCATTATGAGAATCGTTTGCCCTCAGTAATCTTGAGAGAATAATTTCGGATAATACCCAAATAATCGAGATAATAAGTAAAAGGTTCATTTCTATTTCTCGTCAGGTGCATTCTTTGGTTCGGCATTATATTTAGTTGCTATCAAGTGAATTTCAGCAAACTGCAGTCTAACAGGGCCAAGCAAGCCAGACACCCTGAGCAGTTTTTTGGATTCGGGATTTTGGAATTTACTGGCAACATTCGACCGGGTTCTCCTCTGATCTTTCGGAAGTTTGCCGTCACCGATCAATCGGTTGACCCAGCAATTGGTAACATCCAGTTCAAGCGTATTTTGGCCCTTTACAAGATAATCGGTAACCTCCACGCGGAACGGCGCGATCCAGCAGGTATCTACTACCTTGCCATTCAGACGCACTGTCACGATATCCTGTATGTTGCCCAAATCAAGGTAAGCCCGTTTGTTTTTTAACTCAACGTCAGGAGCATTGAAGTCCCTTGCGTACCTGGCGGTACCGGAGAAATACTGGATCTCGCGTTGCGAAAATTCGGTCCACGATTTCAACACATCCGTTTCGGTAGTGATGGTTTCGCCGAGCGACGGCCTCTCCATGAAGGTGATCTTCCAGTGACCCTCAATGGTATGCTCAGCCGGCAATGTGGTGCTGTCCAGATTTTCCGTTTTGTCGCCGGACCAGGCAAGCTCATACGCCCCCTTTCGCGTGACTTCTGAACCTCCAGCGCCCACAAAGATTCCCGAGGCGTTCAACTGCAGCGGGGCATTGCCCTCGGCAAGGGCTTTTCCGTCCTTCGTGATCCGTGTCACGTGTCTGCGCTCCAGGCCCTTCCTAAAGACAAAAAACGCCGATCCTTCCGGCGCCAGCGAAACCGGCACTTCATAGCGGCCGCCTGCGCGCTTGTAAACGAGTACAGGTGTGATCTCTCCCGTTACGGGATCAAAGCGTTCGATTTGCCTTTCTGTGTCCACGCGAAAGGAGCAGACGGCCTGGACGTAGTGATCCGGCAGGTCAGATCGATAGCGGTATTTCAAATCACTTATGTCGTCGTATGCCCACTTGTTGACCACGTAGTAGATATCCAGATCATCGGCGGAGCGGTGGATGTAGCTCAAGTCCACTGCCTTTCCGGCCGTATAGGAAAAGTCCGGCTCGATCGCCTCGAGTCTGAGTACTTCGGTAATCGTCTTGCCCGCATAGACCCGGCCTGTGCCATAGTTGTTCATGAAAACATTCTTTCTGTCAATTTTGCCCCAGAGCCTGTTTTGCAATCCTTTGAACTTCCTTGTCGGACTCTGGATACCCGGTAAGACCGGCGGCCCTTTGCGGGGGATCGCCCACCAGGACGATGCCATCGTTGACCATCTGCTCTATCTTTTTGAGCACCGGCAGCGCTATGAAATCAATGTCGGGCTTCAGATAGAGCAAAGCGTAGTTCATGCCGTCAGGCAGATAGATCCGCCCATTCCTGGCTGTCGCGCGCGAAAGCAGAACTTCAGTATTGCACATGTCCCAGGCATACCCCTGCATTACATTGATATCGCTTTCGAGATAGACGAAATTGGGCGAGGCACTGCCATAGTAGGAAAGAACGTCGGCGCTATAGAGCCCCTGAGAAAGCATGTGCTGACAGCGGTTAAGGTACTTGACAAAAGTGTCGCACTGATCCCACCAGGTGACATGCCGGTTCATATGCGTGCCGGCAAAATACTCGAAGCCAGGGATCCCATGTTCGTCGGGCGCGCTAGTGTAGGTGTGCCAGAACAGGCGGTTGACTCCGATGCAGAATATCTTATCGAGATTGCCCTTCAGTTCACGCGGCGCCCGTTCCCAGTGGGGGCCAATAGAGGTAGGGCCTTCGGCGGCCAGGTAACGCTTTCCGTAAATGTGGGCGGCACTGGATCCCTGCTTGACATGGATACGCCGTGCCTCGGAAACCCGATGGGTATTGACTCTTGCCCAGAACTCGCTCATGGGAACGTCGTTCCTCCCTAGCGTCTGCAATGCCTCGAGAGGTGCCCGATGAGGGCCGCCGGACTCCGAGTGAAAAAGCAATCCGTTGGCATGCGCCAGGCCTCTGAGCACACGATAGTTTTCGTCGGCCACCAGGTCAGAGATGGTCAGGCGAAAATCCTCAAGAAATCGGTTCGAGAGTTCGCGGCTTCCGACGATCTTGTTTGCCAGCACGGGCAGGTAGGGGGACATATCGTACCCGCGAAGCCGCTTGAAGGTCTTTCTGAAATCATGTGTCCAGTTAGTCAGTTTCATTTCCCAGCTGTCAGTGTGGATGTATTTCAGGCTGTTGCCACTCTTTTTGGCGATATCAATCAGGGGTTGTGCCACGTCCTTCCATTGCGCCTTGACGCCATTGGCATGGATTTGATCGTAGCAGAGACCGCCCATGTAACCGGGAGCGGCATACATATTTCGTTTGCCGGTGGCGGTCATTCCATATCGGACAATCGTCCATTCGCCCTCAGGAACGTCCCACGTGAGAATCCCATCAGAGAAATTCCCGGTTAGGTCCCTGATGTTATCCGGGTCGATCACCACATCATCATCGCTGTTTTGCAAAATTCTACGAATCTGAGGCAGTCCGCTCTGTTCGATAAATGTTTTATTAGTCCAGTTGACAAGTGTGCGCCTGCTTGAATCCGCTTTGGCGTCAACGCGCTTGAATGCTTGCACGGCGATGTCCTGGTAATAAATCTGGGATTTGGGTTTCGGCAATTCCTGCCGCAGGTTCTTCGGGCCGATGATATGGATTTCAGAGGAAACGATCTTCTTCATCCCGTTGTCGGGTTGAATGTTCGGATTTCCCGGATCGCCCCAGCCGCTTTGGATATTTAGGCTCAACTCCAGCCCCAGCCGATCGGCTTCCTTTACCGCATGGGCAAAATTATCCTTCCATTCCTGGCCCATGAACACAGGCCCAACCTGGCCCTCAGGTCCCCCGTTATCACCAATGAGTGCGCCGCCATAGCCTTTGGCCTTCATGGATTCAAGATCCTGGGTAATGGATTCTTTCGTCGCGACGCCATATTGCCAGAACCAGAAACATCGCAGCTTGCTTTCCTCAGGGATATTACAAAAGCCTGATCTCAAATGGTCATAATCCACCTTGGTATCTGTTGTGATGTTATAATCAATAGCCTGGGCCATAAGAGAGGCATGGAGGGCTACCACAGAAATAGTGATTCCCAAAATATATCTTAGGACGCTCGAAATCATTTTAAATCGCGATACATTCTTACCCACTGCTTCAATTTCTCCAGCTATTTCCATCCCGAGAATAAATCTTCGGGAGAGAGTATGGAATTAAAACCAATACGATCATTAGATAAGAAAAATATGAAAATCACTTTCTATCTTTCGGAGGAATTATACTCAAATTATAGGAATCTTCAAAAAAGAGCTAAGACAGTAGGATATAAATTAGATTTATCAAAAGATTTTTCCGTCTGGTTTGCCCAGCAACTTGATGATGCAAACTCATCTTTACACAAGATTGAAAACTTTACTCATATAATCGAAAATGCAAAAGAAGATATTAAAAATGAACGGTGGAAACTGTTTCTATTATAATAGTGGTTGCACAGCTAGTGTCCGCGATCAGTGGACTAAAAGCCTGCGGCAAGCACTTTGTTCTTGTAGCTAATGCACCCGGCCGGTTTGATAAAACAACAAAACCCAAACTGTGTTTTAGTTCCGATTGCATTGCCTTTGTTATACGCAACTCCAATAATTTTGAAGGTTGTTGTTAAATAATATTAATTAGAATAATTATTAATAACCATAATAAATTTCATTTTTATGAAAATAGGTGGATAGTCAATATTTTTTTACATCAGGGCGACTTATCCTTTTCAGATTCATCTTCGTAAAATAAAGCGATGAAAAATACATCTATTATAGATAGCACCAAAAACAAAAAATTATTGGAATGATAATTCTATTCGATAGGAATGTATATTTCACTTTCAGATTCAGGATTATTAGGACCCAAACATTTTTTTCCATAATATTCAAAATTGAAAGGCTTGGTTAATTTATAATCGGTTCCCGGTAAAAACTGGTTATAAATATACTTATATGTATAACCTACTTTATTAGCTAGTCCTTTATGAATAAAACAAAGATAGCGGGCATTTGGTATTATTTTAACAACAAACTGTGGCTGAACTTCATTTATATTGCTCACTTCAACACCAATAAAAAAATACAGCCCGCCTAATTCTTGTTCTTCTGACCAGTACTGAACCTGGTAAAACCGTTCCGGCTGTAAACGGTTTTTAATGGTGTGTACTTCCTGGGTAAACTGTCCCCATTCTTTAGATAGATCGGTTATTTTGGAATCATCACTTAAAAAAAATGAAATTCCTGATAAAATTATCTGGGGTAATTCGATTACTTGAGGCAGTTCATTTCTTACCTTCTCTGATTGGTATAGATAATCATCATCTATGGGATTCACAATTGGCAGATTGGAATGCGAAAGGCCATCCTTGATTTGTTTTGGATTAATACCAAATTGTTTCTTAAAGGCTCGGGAAAAAGCTTCATGACTGTTAAACTGATAGTCAAAAGCAATTTCGATGATCTTTTTATCTGAACTTTTCAAATCTTTTAACGCTTCACTCAGCCGGCGCTGTTGTAAATATGTTTTGGGAGAGTAACCAGTGACACTTTGAAACAGGCGTATAAAATGGTATAAGGAATAATGTACTGAATTCGCCATGTCGAGTACACCAAATTCCTCCTTCAAATTTTTTTCAATATATCGAACTGATTTTAAAATTATATCTTTATTGGTCATTCTATTGCTCATATGATATAACCTAGAAATTAATGTCCCCCCTAATTTATGAGGGGGGACGGATAGCAATTGAAAATATGGTTAAAAATTAAATTCATTTTCCCAATTGAATGTCGCTGCATCCTCATTCCATTCAGGCCAATGCCTGCACCAATCAGGAACAGAGCATTCTCTTACTCTTTCACTTTTATTGTATGGTTTGATATCAATTACAGGAGTTCCGTCTTCAGCATCAATATATGGTGTATAGATAATGCCTTTCTCATAATCAATACTCTGAACAGATATATTGGTTATGAGTACAGGATTGGGACGCATTGGTGATCGCGTTGCAAAGATGCCAATTTTTTCTGGCCCCTTTTTATATGGTTTATTACCAATGAGAATGTCCCGCTGCTCTGTATTGTCAAAAAGATGTCCCCACCATAAGATTTGTAAATGACTAAATCCACTAATATTAGTCAGAGCAGGATTGTATTTGCTTGCTAATTCGATACTGAATGTACCTCTTTTAGATCGGATAAAACCGATTGGATTGATGTCGATTTTAGTATCCATATTTACTCCTTAATTTAAGAATTATGGTTTAATGCTTGATAGTTGGTTACCAGTAATCTTTGAGTAATAATAGATATATTTTTCGAACTTTTCTTGACCGACATTGCCTTTATGATATAAAATATTTGATATTTATTGCTATTTTACCATCCATTGATTGAATTTTGTAAATGATAATTAATATTTAGTTATTGAATAATTATGCGTATAACGACGAGCGCTTAGTGGCGCCGGGCCTTGCCTAATCTATTACGCATGCTACGTGTTTAGGCACCCACTACAGCGCATTGATATTATTCTTGTCCTTTATTTAATAGGTTCACATCTTCATGTCACACCCATTTAGCCAAAGGAGGACAAGATGTGATTTTACACAGGTCAACATCAGTATTACTGTGGTATCGACCTACATACCAAAAATATGTATGTCTGTATCCTTGATCAAGCTGGAAAGATTCTCGTACACAAAAACATTCCAACTTCGACGCATGCTTTACTGCGAATCCTCGAACCTTTTTTACCCGACATTGCCGTCACTGTTGAATGTATTTTTACCTGGTACTGGATCGCCGATTACTGTAAGGAAGAAAATATTCCCTTCATATTAGGTCACGCTTTGTATATGTGCCGAAGGCATCCCTTCGGGAAAAGCCATTCACGGTTCAAAAACCAAAAATAGCCTGTCCCGATGAAGATCGGGAATAAAATTGATTCACATTGATTGGATCACAGATACGCCCACTGGCGTACAGGCAGCACGGGTCTTAAAAATAAGACGAATTTTTCCAATTGTCTGCACCTTACGGAGCCTCAAAACTAACTGATTCCGGCTATCAGTCGAGAAATCATCCTTTTGAATAGGACCGCAAAGGTTGACGTTAATATTTCTGGAGTATTCAATCCCGATACATGTTTGGTTGCAGACACTGGTATTACGTCTGTGAAACCGTTATAGAAATCCAAGCCAGGCTGACGAGAAAAGTTTGTTAAAGAACGAATTAACGAAAAAATGTAATTTCATCGTATTGGAATACTATATTCTCTTGTCGAAGATCCCGTTCTACGGGAACGAAGATCCGCCTCTGGCGGGACTTTTAAGGACAAATATATGTTAGGGGCCGATTTACCTGAACAGGCGATTCTCTAACACTTCTTGTACATCACGTCTACAGTCAAATACACAATGAATATATACCTTATTCTCAATAATCTGATATATAATTCTATATGGTTTGAAATGAGATTCTTTATAATTAAACACATTAATTCTTTCAAGTTCAGGCGGAGTGTGTCCTCGATCTGGGAGCGAAATTAATTTGAGGCAAGTTTCTTTTAATTTTTGGAAAACATAATTAGCATTATTCTCACCATCGGTCTTAAAAATATAATCGAAAATCGCAAATATATCATCTTCTGCATCTTTGGTAATGAATACTTCATATTTCATTTTGAAAGATTCTCTTTTATTCTCAAATCGAGATCGGATAAAGCTTTATTGATAGGCTTAATTTTATCCTTTTTTATACTCTCATTGCTTTGAGCGAGTATTTTTAATAGAGCCATACTCTCTAAATTTTGCTCATAGAGTTTAATATCTTGCACTACAGCTTTGGCTTCACCATTCTGTGTAATGATTATTGTCTTTTTCGATTTATTTAAATTGCGGATAATTTCTGATGCGTGAGATTTAAGAAAACTGATTGGCTTTATATTTTCACTATATTTCATTTTTTCTCCTCATTTTGACCTAAATATAGACCAAATATAGTCCTTTGTCAATAGGGCCCCTAACGGTGATGCATAAGTGGCGAGCCACGATTGAGGCTAACCCTGAATTCTGGGAATTCATACCAAGCGTTTTCGCGTCCACTTGATGCCGTTGATATTATCTAAAAGGTCCTCCCAAAATTTATTATTTTTGTTTTACCCATAAACATTAACATAAACCCAGGAGGACCTTATCATGCGTTATGCCCAAATCAATTCTAAATATGTCTGTGGCATCGATCTCCATGCAAGGGAGATGTATGCCTGTGTCATGAACCAGAAAGGCGAAGTTCTTCTTCATCGTAATATGCGAACTGACTTTGATCTATTCAAGAGAAAGATTCAATCCTTCCTGCCGGATCTGGCTGTTGGGGTAGAATCAACTCATATGTATTACTGGCTGGCCGATGCCTGCAAAGAGCAAGGTATTCCCTTTTTTCTTGGCCATGCTTATTATATGAAAACTATCCATGGCGGTAAAACAAAAACCGATCGTCTCGATAGCCGCAAGATCGCCGATCTGATGCGTACCAATTATTATCCATTAGCCCATGCCTATCCAAAAGAAATGCGCGGGACACGTGATCTGCTTCGCAGAAGACATCGCCTTTCCCGGCTGCGTGCTGAATGCTATCGCCATATTCAATCACTCTTTCATCAGCAGGGTATTTCCATTAATTCGAATGAAGTAAAAAGTGTTAAAACAAGACGAGAACTCATTCAAAATCATTTGGATAATGATATTTATCTCAGCGCCCAGGCAGATCTGGATATGATGGACTTCCTTGACCCTAAAATCAAACAATTAGAACAGCAAATCAGAGCCCAGGCTTAACCTCTTTCCAGGGCATTGAGCACCTCCTTTCCTTAGTGCTCAATCTATTAAAAAGTGTAAGTCATGTCCTTAGAATAAAATGTTAACTATGTCCATGTTTGTTCATACCTAATCGGTAAAGCTGATGTTATTTACCGTCGATAAGCAAGGTAATCAGGGTTTTCTCATCGCGTTGACCTGCCGAGAGTATTATAGTTTGCTTTCCTTTAACCATGACGAGTTGGGATAGGATACCGTGGTTCGTCGCTGTCTTCACGCTCCAGCCTTTTGCGGTCAATTCCGATTTATAAAAATTCGCTATTTTTTCAGGGGATGCGACAACCTCCATTTCGGCTGAGCCCTTCTTTCCCGTAAACGAAGATCTTTTAATTACGGTGCCTTCATATAAGGGAATTTCCCCTTCCATGAATGATTTTTCCTCCTGGGTGGAAGATGCTTTTTGGGATTCGGCTTTAGATTTTTGCCCTGCAACCTGCGGATCCCGACCCCAGGCCGCTGGGTTGGAACCGGCCGTTTCGGGTTGCTCGATGCGTACATCGACCATTCCTTGCATCACATCAATGCTGACGATATCGACTTTCTGCTCTCGGGAAAATTCCCATTTATTAGTAGCACCGCTGGCCAGTTTGAAATCGATCGTTTTAAGGAACTGTCTTTGATATACTGAATTACCATCGTCCATTTCCTTTATAACAGTTGCATAAATAGACAGTGTACCACTCGACCCCTTGCCGTCTGTGGCCACATCCGTCAGTCGGACCAGGGACTTTTTCATAGGTTTGATCTCGGCTTCACGACCGGACGGGCCTTTGAGTTCAAAACGCGTCAGCACTATCCCTGTGGGCGATTCAATCAGTTCAGCCTTGATGCCAATCATACCTTTTTGGATGCGCACAACGATATAATCGGCTTCAGTCGGTGCTTCTTTGTGGGTGATTCTTAAATTACGCTGATTCGGCGTCAAACTAAAGGTGTTTATGGAAGGATCTTTGATGGGTTGACCATCCTTGAATGCGACGGATGTCAGTATTCCTTCTTGATTGGATACGTTACGAACAGTGATTTTAATTTCAGCATCCTTTTCAGGCTTGATCCGTATGATCTCGTTATCTCTAAGGATCTTATCAAACGGCGGTTTCATCACCGGCGCATTAGAGGCTTTGGCGGCCCATTCAGGAGTTTGGGAAAAAACGGGAAGAGATGTTAACAGAAAGAATAACATTAGTTCTAATTTTCTCATAATTCACCTCTTTTTTAATTTAATTGCCTAACGGTCACTGCTAACCGATATTTTATAAAAGGTCCCCTACATGTAAATTATGATTGCCCAACCATTAACCAACATAAGGAGACCTTTCATGAATTACGCTCAAATTAATCAACGTTATTTATGTGGTATTGACCTTCACGCCAACAGTATGTATCTGAAAATATTAGACCGTGAGGGTCAGGTTCTCTACAAACGTAATATGCCAAACAATTTTGCATTATTCAAGCAAATCCTGACTCCTTTTCTTCCGGACATTGCAGTCGGTGTGGAGTCGACATTCAACTATTATTGGCTTTATGATGGTTGTGTGGAGGCAGGCGTTCCTTTCTATCTGGGACATGCTGCCTATATGAAAGCAATTGCCGGAAATAAGCAGAAGAATGATCCCTTAGACGCTGAAACGATTGCTCACCTGATGCGTAGTAACCTGTTTCCGCAAGCGTATCCCTATCCAGGAGAAATGCGGGCCGTACGTGATCTTTTAAGGCGTCGTCACCGTCTGGTACGCCATCGCAGTGAAGCATACACGCATGTTCAATTGCTGTTGCGTCAGCAAGGCATTTGTAACTTTCGTGGTAAAGACGTAAAGAGCGTATCCGGAAAGCAGCAAATATTGAAAAGCATTACCGACCCGGATGTATATTATCTGCTTAATAGCGATATGTTGTTAATTGATCAACTGGATCGGCTTTTGAGTGAAAAGGAAAAACATATCAAGGAAAGAGCCTATCATCATAACGGGACGGATTATAGTTTACTTAAAAGTGTAACAGGAGTCGGTGATATGCTGGCACTTTCTATTCTTTATGAGACCCATGATATTAACCGTTTCCCAAGTGTGCAGAACTATTCTTCCTATTGCCGGGTTATCCGTGTACAAAGAACTTCCGCTGGCAAAAATAAGTACGGCAGAAACCAAAAGATGGGAAATCCCTATCTGAAATGGGCATACGGTCAGATAATCACCCATGCCCGTCAATCCAGTGAGCGAATCAATGCCTATTATCAGAAACTGGAAGCCAAACGCTGCGGGAAATTAGCCCGTGGCATTATGTCTCATAAGTTTGCTGTGGCAGTATATCATATGCTAAAGAAAAAAGTTGCCTTTGATGAAAATCGTTTTCTTAAGGTGGCATCCTAGAAGATCCGGCTCGCGCCTGGACGGATGATGCTCTTCCACGTATGGTGAAATCCAGTCTCAAATAACCGATTGATCCGGGATGTCTACCTTGTAATATCACTGCGGTAAGAGGCTTGAGTTTAACAAATAACATTAGGAAAGGATGTATCCAGAGCTGTTTGTGGAAGAACAGACTCTGTATTTAGATTCATGAACCAAGTCTCTTTCCGTAGTTAAACATAACAAACTGTGATCTTTTTTTTCTGGTCATCTGCCCGTGACCACAGCACTGCTTTATCGCTAACACTGCCAGATGGTGGTAGTTCTAATAAATCGAATGGAGTGGTTAACGGTACCGTAATATTTCTGAGTCCGTGAAATGGCGGACACCTGTGTCTAAAACAAGACTCAGGAGAATCCAATATGCGGCTGGTGCGGATGATTGAAAACAATCATTCAGCCTCACTATAGAATATCGAGTCAGAAGAAGGAAAAGAAAAGATTACAGGGTGTTTTTGATGCAAAATCAAATAAAAGTAGATAAATATCGAAAGGGAATACTGTTTTTTCTTGACTTTGGACCTTTAATATGCGGCGCCGGGCCTTGGCAAGATCATTACGCATGCCTAGAGATCAAGTCGTCCATGTTGAAGCGCTTGTTAGACCAAACATTATTTAAACCTTTTATCAGAATTTTTTAATTTCATTCCATTTTTATATTTAGACAACCATCCAATTTTATATTGATTCACTCCATCCATTTCCTGAACATATGGTTTAATATCAAGGAGAGGAGTACCATTAATTATATCGACATTTTCAATTTCAAGGATATTCATGTCGATCTTGATCAGTTTTACCACAGATAGCCCAATAGGATTAGGTCGCTTTGGTGCACGTGTCGAAAAAACACCGCGTTGTTGATCATCTAAAAAAGGTATGACCTTTAAATTATATGATTTTGATAGATGGAGATGATATAGAAGATAGATGTGAGAGAAACCATCAAGATCGCATAATCCCTCAATATATTCTTCATTTAAAACAATCTGCCCCTTAATACCTTTGGCAGCTGAAGATTGAATAGGCATGCCTTCGATTTGCCTAAATGGCGATTGAACAACACCGATTGGTTTATAAGTTATTTGATTCATAATTCATGAATGTTCGGGCTAACGGTCACAGATTAGTTGCGGACACACGACCAGAGATAAACGGTTACGAAAGGTAAGCGTGTGTGGCCGTCAACTACATTTGCGTGTTATGTGTTGAATATGGTATTCTCAATTAACTATTTCTGGTCTGAATATTTCCACCAAAATATTGTGCTCAAGTATCCAACAATACTGGTAATAATCAAAATGATATAACTTATACTGTTTAATTGCATTTTTAAATCTTCACCTCCTCCTCCACTATAAATGCCAGGCACCGACCAGGGAAAATAATTACCGAATCCCATTGCTCCTATTATTTGCGCCAATACAAGCAAAACTGCTACAATACCTAATGGCATTAAATAGCCTCTCCCCAAAAGCCCAAAAAATGCAATAGGGGTATTTAATAAAATAATTAACATTGTCGTTACAAAATAAACTTTGAGATTTGCTAAAAAGCCAATAAAACTCCATCCATCCAGCTGAAGTAAAGCCCCAAACAACAATCCAAGCAAAAGATTTGAAATTACTAGTGCAAAACACCAAACGATGTAATATATAAATTTTGCATTTAATATTTTAGTGCGTGATATTGGTAAAGCCAATAAGTCCTTAGCCGTTCCGTCTGAGTATTCCCTGCCAAAGAGCCAACTTGCTACAAAACCAAATATTAATACACCTCCTACACCTACCGCCTGCGACAGCAGCCCTAAAAATGAATCCCAATTTGCCTCAAAGGACATCATTACTGCTTTTGATTTAAAGGTTCCTGAAAGTCCCTCATATCCACTACCTTTCATTAAGAGCATAAATACGCCGCCGAATAAAGGTGCCAGGGCAAATGCAATAAAAGAAACCCATCGTATTCTGGAATGTTTATTCTTGATAATTTCGGCAAGAATTGCCTGGTATTGTTGGCTCATTACTGGTCCCTGATTATTCTTAAAAAATATGATTCCAAATCTTCTTCATAGACATTCAGGAGTTTGGGCGGAATCTGAGAATTTACTAAAAATGTCGCTATATTTTCAGGATGCCTAATAGCTTCCCAATCTGATACTTCGATAATAAAGTCCTTATTTATTTTTGCATCAAATCCCTTGTTTTGTATTAGTTTTAAGGCATTACGATTATTAATTGTATTTATACAAAGTTTCTTTATTAGTTGTTTTTCTAATTCGGAAGTATTTATCTCTTTCACCAATTTTCCATTATGAATAATTCCCATGCGTGTTGCAATCTTTGCAATTTCAGAAAGAATATGGCTTGATAAAAAGATGGTTGTATTGTTGTTCTCTGCAATGTCTTTCAGAAATTCTCTAATCTCCACAATCCCAGCCGGATCTAATCCATTTATTGGCTCATCAAGAATTAACAGTTTTGGTCTGTGAAGTAACGCTTTCGCTAAGCCTAACCTTTGTTTGTTCCCCAAGGATAGATATTGTTCTTTTTTATTTTTATAATGGGTGAGTTGTAATTTATCGATAATCTGATTTATTAAGTTTCTGTCTTTAAGCCCTCTAATTCTGTAAATGACCTCAAGATTTTCGACAATTGTAAGATTCGGATATGAATAAGGTGTTTCGAGTAAATATCCAATATCATTCCAAATTTCGGTGGCTTGCTTGGGTTTTTCTCCAAACAACAGACATGAGCCCTTTTTAGGTTTTATCATTCCAAGTAATAATCTGATTGTAGTCGTTTTTCCTGCTCCGTTTAGTCCCAGAAATCCATAAATCTCTCTTTTTTTTACATGAATGGAAACATTGTCAACTGCAATTGTGTTCGCAAAATTTTTTGTTAAATTTTTAGTTTCTATGATATTCATTTGATATCGTTTTTTTTATTCTGGTTATTACATATTTTTTACTTAAAACACATAACGGTCACTGCTAACAGGCGCGAGCACTTTAACAAACTTGCCTAATCCGAAAAAAGCGACGCGTGCTCGCGTCAGAGTTGAAACCGTTATTATATGGCTTCTTTCTTTCTCCCAGCACTTACTTATACTTGGCTACTAAAGCAGAAAACAACATATCATAGTTAACCTGATCTGCACCTTTATTAACAACCTCTGCTCTTTCTGCAATTTAAAACCATTCTCACCAAGCAACTCCTTAATATATGTCATAGAATGTTTGAATATTGGTACACCCCACGCTGTCTCTTCCTTAATGTAATATACTTCTGTATTTTGCGGAGCAATGGTAAAGGAAAATAATCCCCCCTGGTTTCATCACACGCTTAACTTCATTAAACAAGTCCTCTAATTCTCCTACAAAATGCATACCCCACAACAGATTACGTGGTTAAAATAATGATCTTCGTATGGTATCTGTTCACTAGTCATATCATATAAGTTTAAAGCTTGGGCAAATGATTTTGATTGGCATGCATTTAGCATTTCCTGGGATGAATCCAAGCCAAACACTTTTAATCCAAGCCGGGAAAATTGTATTGATGCCAGACCGGTTCCAATGCCAATATCAAGTCACTTTTCATCCGCTTTAACAAACTCAAAACTCATTCCGAAAAGCACATCGTGACCATCGTCTATCATATTCTCTGACCTGATTATCATAATTGCTTGCCAATTCTTTGTATTCAGATACTTTATTTTCCTCACTCATTCTTATTCCCTATCTCTGCCATATAACGGCAGTGCTAAGTGGCCGCGCACAATTTTTCAATAATTACAGAATTCTGGGAATTCACGCTACGCGTTGTGCGGTCCACTTGAGCACATGGTTAGAAAAACTTTACTTTATATATGAATCAAGGTTTGAACTTGATGATTCTAGTTCTTTGATCATTTTATAATGTTTGTCATTTCCAGTGAGAATTGGGAGGCCGTTAACCAATGCTGTTGAGGCAATTAATGCATCTGCAAGTTGGAGGGAATGACTCAAATAATGACGTTCGATATAAAACATGGCTTTCGATGAGATCTCTTCATTAATATACAGTATCTTTGTGTTCCATTCGCGAAATGCCCGCCTCAGTTCAGTAAGTTCAGTTTTATTTCTCATTCCTTGAACTAATTCAATATAGTGTTACTACTGAAACGAAAAATCCATGTTCTCGTTCTATAACATTGTAAGCCTTTTTATTCCCACGCATATACCAAATGAGAACATCTGTATCAATTATCATGATTTCTACCTTCTCTGAGTTCTCTGACATACCTATTTACATCCTCAGCATCACCATGATCCGACCAGATGCCAAATAATTTGTGTTGTTTGGCCATAGATGATTTTCCTTTATCATAGGGATAATTTTTGCAGAAGGTTTTCCTCTATATGTGATGGTTACTTCTTCGCCTCGCATGACAGTTTCAAGGATTTCCTTCGAATGAAACCTAAGATCTTTTGCTGTCGCTTTCATTTTACTCCTTTATAGTTTATATTTGTAAATATAAACTATAGAGATGATATGGCAAGACAAATATGTAAAGTTTTGCTAACGGTCCGAGCTGACCACTTGGCGGCACAGGCTCCTTACCAGTTCGCCAGCAGGCTCAACTAACATCCCAACCGCTCAATTAAGCTCAGGTCGGCTCCAGCGAATGGTTAGGCGTTTTGCGCTTACACCCCAAGTACAGTACATTTCCACTCATCTCTCTCAAACGGGCCAAGATTGCCAGCAACCCGTGTATCTGGAGTCTCCGAGATGATTTGCTCGATTTCCACGCCTCGCCTGCTCAAATGCGTTCGGGCGCATTAGAACCGGCAACTCTGGCCATCGTGTAGAACGACATTGTCAATACGGTCTACTTCTTCTATGATCGCCTGGAATCACGGTCGATGCGATGCAAACCGCAGGTTTCTCTGCCCATCAAAAAGATGGAATTGTAAATACCAGTTCCCGTGGTTATTGGCGAGTTTCACCATGAGGCTATTCCACCCGGTCTTTAGACGCACCGGAAAGTAGTTATATTCGTACGGCGAAGCGAACAACTCGCCGATGGCCTCCACCATTGACGAACATACGCATAAAATTATCCGCACGGATCCGTGCTGCCACACGCTGTTCGGTCGGGCTCCAGACAGCACACGCCGCATAACCGAGAAGATTGTCGCGCATACCCAAAATCGTATCGAAATTAAGTTTGCCGACTACGGCAGACGCCGTCTGCCAGCGGTATGTTTTTCCGGCTTCCTCGTACGTTTCCCCGGCCGACCAGCCTTCGTCCGGCCCACGTGGCTCGAACATACCGGGAACTCCACGTCGAGGATCTTCTGGAAGGTGTTCCGTGGCAACTGGTGGAATATCGAACGGGCCGACAACTTGCCAATCCGACACGATGCGCATCAGTGTATCGGGAAACGGACTCACCAGAATAAACCCAGCGGCGATACATCTCATTGCCATCGTACATCGAAAAGTAAGTGTAAGCCAGCACAGGAGCCCGATCATCTGCCGGACAGGTGAAGGTGACACGCACCCATTCACGGCTTTCGGGGACAAGATGTACGCCAACAGAATCGACCGAGGCATGCCACGCGCATTCCGGTGGGATAACCGGACGAATGAAAAAGTCAACCGGTTTCGGCAGAGCGTTATACAGGCCGAATCCCAAATCCACCGCAACACGTCCATCATCAAGCGTCCTTATTTTATACTCCGTCGAGTCTATAAGCCTAGCACAATATGAGAACCCTATCGGTGCAATATCTTCCGGCCAGGCGTGTCCCGGTTCCTCGATCGACAAGTATACTGAATTACCGTCCACAGTTACGAGAGTGTAGTGGTGGAACTGCCCAAGCTCCTTTACATCGCTAGGATCCAGACTACCGCCCGTGGCTCCGTGGACGATGTACCGCCCACCGTTACGTAGTTCGTATTTGAGCTTGTGCTGGTGACCGGCGAATACCGAGCAGGACCGGCCGGCAAGGGCATCTTCGATCTGTTGCCATTCCTCCGAGTCCTCCAACCACACAGGCTTGTGCATAAAGACGAAGGTGTGCCTCACATCGGTGTGTGTGTCCAAGGCCTTTACGGCGAAGCGGACCTGTTCAACGCCAAACAGCCTCTGGCCGTCGGACGGATCTTCATCATACATGTCCTGCCAGATCTCGTCGGTGTTTCACATTAGGAAGTGACAACTCCGGTACGTGAAATCGTAGTACGTGCGGCCGATGTGTTTCTTCCACCAGTGCATTCCCTGAGGGAACTTGACATCGTGGTTGCCCGG
>CAWCNS010000007.1:0-974597 GCA_963796965.1 Calditrichia bacterium | reverse complement strand
CAATTCTGAATATATCCATCTGGCTGAGTATTTACAAAATCCGGACTTATTGATACCTCTTTACCTGTATTTCTCTCAACTTTAATGTCTATACTGAAATTGACTATAATCTGATCGAATGGGAAACCAGTTCTGAATTAAATAATCTTGGATTTAATATCTATAAATCATCATCAAGCTAATGCTGATGACCGAAGACGGAGTTTACAAAAATAAACGATCAACTCATCCGCGGAGCAGGAAATACCAGTGAAAGCCAATTCTATTCTTACCAGGATCCCAACATAGATGAAGATGTCTATTACTGGTATCAATTGGAGGATGTTGATTATGATGGTAAGGCAACAAGACATGATGTTGTAAAAATTCAAAGAACCGGAAAATATGTAAATTCATATAAATTACACCAGAACTATCCAAATCCGTTTAATCCTGTCACAACAATAAGGTTCGATCTTGTTAAACAGGGTGCGGTCTCTATAAATCTCTATGATAATAACGGAAAGATCGTCCAATCACTTTTAAATGATAATTTATCCCCTGGTTCTCACGGAATAGACTGTTCATGCCGAAAATTTAGCAAGCGGGTTATATTACTATAGGATTGAGGCTGATAATTTTCAGGATGTCAAAAAAATGATATGCTACGATAGTTCATATGACTGTAACTAGTATCACGAATTGGCACGAAGCAGACACGGAGAACGAAGATATAAAATTTATATATTATGATGGTATTCAATTATTTGGTTTTGACATTTGAGATTTATTTCATGAATTAATACTTCGAGAACTTCGTGGATTGTCTTACAAACGAGATTCCTGATATAAGCGTACGATCGATTAAGTGATATTTTTTCTTATCATCGAAGAATATGGCATCGTTAATATGACAGGATTTTTAATGATTAATATATCGTTAAAACTATCTGTTTGGAGAATACAAATTTATGCAATCAACAAAAAAGAGAATACAATTATTATCAAAAATACCTTCTTTTCATGCCTTTTATCGCTTTGGTGGGAAACATGCGCCCAGACCGGCAAATATTACGATTAGTCTGCTTTATTCATGTAATTCCCGGTGCATGACCTGTAATGTCTATGAAAAAAAAGTCAAAAATCTTAAAGTTGAAGAGTATGATAAAGTTTTTGCTTCATTGGGGAAAGCACCCTATTGGTTTACGATGAGTGGGGGAGAGCCATTTTTACGAAAAGATATTGTCGATGTATGTAAGTTGGCCTATGATCATTGCCAACCGGGGATCATCAATATTCCAACTAATGGCAGTCTTTCGGATGTCGTTCCGGAACGGGTTGAGCAGATTATAAAAAATTCTCCGGAGACGGAGATAATTATAAATTTATCTTTGGATGAGATTGGTGAAGCACATGATAAAATAAGGGGTTTCCCAGGCAATTGGGATAATGCGATGAAAACCTATAAGGCTTTATGTGAATTACGCCGCTATCCTAATTTTACACTGGGTATTCATACCGTGATATCAAATTTTAATGTGGATCGGTTTCCCGGATGTATATAAAGAATTAATAAAAATGGAGCCGGATTCGTATATCACAGAAATTGCGGAGGAGAGGGTAGAATTAGGTACTATCGGGGAAAAAATTACACCAAATCTTGATAAATATTCTCAGGCGATTGATTTTCTTATCTCAGAAATGAAGCAGAATAAACTAACGGGCGTGGCAAAAATTGCCCGGGCATTTCGTTATGAATATTATGAGCTTGTAAAGAAATTTCTCGTCAGTCATGAACAAGTGGTTCCATGTTTTGCAGGGATTGCATCTTGTCAGATCTCACCGGATGGCGATGTTTGGCCGTGTTGTATCAGGGCAGATTCAATGGGGAATCTTCGTGAAAATGATTATGATTTTATGAAAATTTGGAACAACTGCTGAGGCAGGAAATATTAGAGCAAGTATAAAAAACCGTGAATGTGCCTGTCCTTTAGCCAATGCAAGTTATACCAATTTACTTATTTCACCTGCATCATTAACAAAGGTCGCAGGACGTTTAATGTAATATATTTGAAGGTTATTTTATTTATGTCAATTGTGATGTAAATAACTGAAATATATCAATACATAAAGTATAATAATAAAGTATTATCTGTAACAATATATTAATTATATTATAAATTAAGGGAGATTCTGATGGCATTTAGCAGAGATTCGGTCAATATTGATCCTGAGAAAGTTACAAACGAGATCGTTGAGAAATTAAAAAAAGACGTCATTCAAACATTAAAAAAACGTGGTGCAGTTATTGGAATTAGCGGAGGAATCGATTCGTCGATTGTTCTTGCCCTTTGTGCCAAGGCATTTGGTCCGCAGAAGGTTTTTGGGGTGATGATGCCGGAACAGGACTCTAATCCGGATAGTCAGGGAATTGGCAACGGAATTGGCAAACAAATTTGATGTAAAATATACTGTTGAGGATATGACAGCAGCTGTAGATGGGTTTGGTTGCTATAAAAGAAGGGATGAAGCTATAAAAAACGTTTTCCCTGAATTTACATCTGAGTATAAGGCAAAAATAGTATTACCCACAAACATTCTGGAAAAAGATACTCTAAATTTATTTCAGTTACTGATTATAACACCGGAAGGTGAAGAAAAAACCAAACGCCTACCCTTAAAGGAATATTTGCAGATCGTCGCCGCTTCAAATTTTAAACAAAGGAGTCGCATGTGTATGCTCTATTATCATGCTGAAGCACGAAATTGGGCCGTTATCGGAACAGGCAATAAAAATGAACATGAGCAAGGGTTTTTTGTAAAGTGGGGAGATGGTGGCGCAGATGTGAAACCCATTGCACATCTTATTCAAAACACAGGTATTTCAATTGGCAAAATATCTGGGTATCCCGGAAGATATTCAAAATAGGGTACCAACAACGGATACCTATAGTGCTGAACAAACCCAGGAAGAATTCTTCTTTCGCCTTCCTTTTGATATCCTTGATACGATTTGGTATGGTTGGGAATCAAATGTTAGTTCCGAAGATATTGCTGTCCTCTCTGGACTTGCAATCTGATCAGGTTGAAAATGTTATTCATGATATAAAAAGAAAAATTGCTGCAACCGAATATTTGAGAATGAATCCAATTTAAATTTTAATCATGTCAACATATTTTATGATAATAATATATTTATATGAGATAATAAGGATGACATAAAATTGAAATGTTTCTAATTTGACTTGAGGATGAAAATAATGATATTATAATATATTGCATTTAGGAATATTTGAGAAGATCTATGAAGGATTATTAATTCTCTATAAAGCTTAAAGGTAACAAATATTTGACATGAGTTGAAGTAAGTACATGGATAGTCTGACATTAGAGTAAGTATAATTAAAGTGTTTTGAGTGACAGTAAATTCAAAAAATATAAAAATAATATTGCAATTTATAGCTTTTCCGATTATATATTATGCCCGTGCTTATTTGAGTCTTGGGGAGGATAGAGGATAGGGAACTAAGTTTAGGAATGCTTGGTGTTCAGGATTTATTTTTATTAATTATCTAATAAATCCATAATAACATATTTAAAGAACATCTAGAGCAATTTCCTATGTTGAAAGAAATTAAAAATAATTTAAAGATATAAGGCGGAATTATAGGCAACATATTTGGGTGCGTATAATTCCGCCTTTTTTATTGTCAAATATCCAAAATGGAGAAGGGATTTTCACTATCCGATCAAAAAAGAATTTCTTACATTGTGATAAAAATACTGTACTTCTAATTAGAAATATATATGAAGAATAAAATGTTTAATAAAATAAAATAGCAAAATAATTATTGTAGAATACTAAAATATATAGAACTTATGATTTTAAAAGATAAATCCGGCTAATTAAGCCTATAATGAATCTAATCTATGCATCTTTACCGTTTGTATGCTACTGTTCTCTCAGGGTTTGATGGCCCAGGAAACAGCAAATACTGCAGGTACCTCGAGTATTCTTCTGCTCAGATTTGCACCTAGCCCAGGGTGGCAGGGCTTTCTGAAGCATTTGCTGCATTAGTTGATGATGAAAATGCGCTTTATTATAATCCTGGGGGATTAAATAATCTGAAATCTGGTGTTATTAGTTTAAATCATTCAGAGTGGTTTGAAGATATTCGTGTGGATAATATTATATTTGGATATGATCTTTCAAAGAAATTTGCGATGGGTTTGGGCCTTGTGCACATGTGGATGCCAGGTCTGGAGGGAAAAGATAATTTTGGACGATCCTTAGGTTCTTTTGATGTCACCAGTAGTGTTGCTAATTTGGGATTTAGTTATAAATTCAATGTTGCATTTAGTATGGGCGTTGCAGTTAAATATTTTCAGGATAAATTGGGAGATTATTCCGCGACTGGTGTTGGATTTGATGCGGGATTTTATCTGCGCACAGCCATTTCTGGTTTAAGTGCCGGGCTAGTCGTCCAAAATCTCGGTGGTGAAGTTACCTATGACCAGGTTCCACAAAAAATTCCTCTAACTTATCGCGGTGGCTTGGCATATAAATTATATTCTGCAAACACTATATTTTCCCTTGATGTCGTAAAATCGATTGATACAGATTATAATATAAATTTTGGTGCTGAATATATGTTCCAAAAACAATTCTCATTGCGGATAGGAAATCGGTTCTCCCAACAACAAGCATTTACACCTTCTTTTGGCGTGGGATTTCATATTCAACAACAGTACAATTTTTTCTATGCATTTTCTAATTATACTGATCTGGGTGGATCCCATCGTCTTGGTTTTACTTTTAATTTTAATCGTCCGAAAGTCCGGGTCAGAACCAATCTTACATATGACAGTTCGCAACCAGTTAGTCTGGTCCCCCCTGTGAACTTAAATGTAAATATTTCTGATCAAAAATTGAATATATCCTGGGATAGAGTTTCGGGTGTTCAATATAATGTCTATGCAAGGCATTCATCATCACAAAAATGGGTTAAATTGAATGATTCACCTTTATATAATAACTCACTTCAGTTTAAAACACCCCTGGCTTTAGGAACCTATCATTTCAGGGTAAATTCAGTCTACAAAGGTAAAGAAAGTTCTTATTCAAAGGAAGTCCAGTATCGATGTTAAATAAAATGTTTAAAATCAATTTATGTCATCATCTTATTTCTTATTTTTATCCCAATGGTAGTGAGTGGGCAAACGACGCAATGGCGGTTAGTTTGGGATAAAAATTCTTCTGCCGACAGTGTCTCTTACTATGTTGTATATCGAAACATAGGCTCTGCACCAACTCTGAGCGATTCTATTGGAATGCAGGCTGAACCAGCAAGTCCATCGGAACAATCTGTAATTTATACGGATAATGGTTTGCAGCCAGGTAACCAGTACTTTTATCGGGTCCAGGCTGTTGATTACGTACATCGCAGAAGTTCTCTTTCTGATACTGTTGATGAAAGTATTCCAAAATCTCAATAAATGGCACATTGCAATTCAAAATGAGTTCTACTATTGAGTATGATTTAAATACATCACAAGCTGTATCCTATCCCGGTTATCCCAATTCTGAACTTGACTGGACGGTAAGCGGAGGGAATCAAATTTCCATACAGATAAATTCTAATACAAATATTGCAACGATCAGATACACCTGCCGATTCAACGATTGCTGAAACTTTTACTTTCTCAGTTGAAAATCCTGCAGGATTTGCTGATAGTAAAATCGGTTACCATTTCATTAACAGGCGGAACTGTAACGCCACCACCACCCCACCGCCTCCTCCACCTCCGCCACCGGGAGGTGAATTGGTGTCAAATGTAACACCTACAAGTCTGGGTGCCAGCATCATGAGTATTACTTGGGAAACCAGTGAGCCAACAAAAGATCATATAATATATGGTCTAAACGGAGATCTTAGCGAACAAACGGTAAAAGATACAGAATTAAGTTCAGGCCATGAGCAAGTTATATCTCAATTGCTGTCAGAGACCGAATATCAGTATCAAATTGTTTCCGAGGATGCTCAGGGTGGGGTGCATACTTCTACAGTACGAACTTTTCAAGTAGATACTGGAGAAAAAATAAATGTTTTTCCAATTCCATATAATGCAAATAATCCGCCAGAATATGGTGGTATATATTTTGATATACCTACCACATCAGCCACCTATAAATTGCTGATTTATACATCTGTTGGTGATCTGGTCTTTACAACTACAGATTTAAGGCAGAGTTATGTCTGGAAAGTTATAAATTCTTCAGGCCGAGATGTTAATGCCGGTCTTTATATTTATCATATAAAAGACGATAGTGATAATCAGATTGACTCTGGGAAATTAGTTATTATTCGTTAATAGACCTATAAAATTTAACTATTATATAACTCAGGCCGCCAGGGAAAATTTCTTAGGCGGCCTTTTTTTATTTATCAATTAGAAATTAATTATTAAGAATTTATAAATTTCTGTTTGAAATCAAATTCATAGAGGTGTATGCAAAGGATAATTAAATACCATGATTGAATATGGATGAAAAATGGATGCGTGAGGCCCTAAAAGAAGCAAAACACGCCTTGCGGGTAGAAGAAGTACCAATTGGAGCAATTGTTGTTCATGAAAACAGGATTATTGGACGGGGATATAATCAGGTTGAGATGTTGCAAGATCCGACTGCTCATGCTGAAATGATCGCTCTTACAGCAGCGACTAACCACCTGGAAAGAAAATGGCTGAATGAAGCAACAATGTATGTGACAATTGAACCCTGTGCCATGTGTGCAGGTGCCATGATTTTGGCAAGATTAAAACGCCTTGTTTACGGTGCACCGGAAATGAAAACCGGTGCCCATTCCAGTATTTTAAACATTCTCGATGATCCGCGTGTTAATCATAGAATAGAAGTTATACCTGGAATCCTCAGGAACGAATCCAGTTATCTGATGACCACGTTTTTTGAAGAAATGCGAAAAAGAAATTAAAATATACCTCATCACATATTGGAATATTAAAAAAAATTATTTAACTTCCGCTTTCCCTAAAGGGATGGAGGGGTGCGAGAGTGGTTGAATCGGCTCGCCTGGAAAGCGAGTAAGGTCTAACGGCCTTCCAGGGTTCGAATCCCTGCCCCTCCGCCAGTTTAAGACAAAAGAAAAAAGAAAAAAGGAAAAAAGAATATAAATCAGGGACGACGTATCTCCCCTGATGATAATTTTTGTCTTAGTTCCTTTTGTCTTTTTTCTTGATCTTCCCACCCTCTCCGCTTTTAACAGCAATGTAGAATTAATAATTATGAATTAAGAATAAAAAACACCCCTAATTATTTCTTCCGATAAGTTTATCCCATTCCTATTCATTAGTTGAAACTTCAGAATTTAATAGAATTCAGATTTGGTGATATTACCTCAAGTGTTCAGGGATTTGGTACGAAATTTGCAAATCCAATATGCAGATGGAGTAATACTTAACACAATAATGTTATTTATACGAAATAAACTGCCAAATCAGGCGGTATTTATAAATTAAGATATATTATTGCACCATTTGGGTGGTCTGGTGTGAAATAATTATACAGTTATAAAAGGAAATAATTTTTTAAAGGAGATGTGGGGGAGAAAGGATCATGATAAATAATAATAAAATTATTTGTATACTATCGCTTTTAATGTTTCTAAATTTTGGTATTATAAATGGGGCCAATTATTCTTCCGATATACTAATTGGATACAATGGTGGGCCGGGATTTCAGGTAAATCTGGTTGCCTCAGATTTTGCGAAAGGGTTTCCCCTTGAATTTGCAATTTGGTCTTGCGTATACAGCGCTTGATCCTGGAAATGCGGCCGATGCGCGAAAGATATTTATCAATGATGCTACAAATGGCGATCCGGAAAAAGCAGCATGGATGTGGGATCTTAGACTTGATTTTCAGTATAAAGTAAACTGGTTATCCATGCAAGGGCCTATCTTTATGGTGGTCCTCGTTATGCCATGTTTACGGCTAATTTTAATTTTATCGGCGGAAATGAAGATTTTGATATCACATCAAACCAGTGGGGAATCGGATTTGGGCTCAAATCATACTTCGAAATAAGCCACAGTTTTGATTTCGTGGCTTCAGCTGGATTTGATTACTATTTTGATAGTGAACTTAGTGGTCATGATACCCGGTATAATCCGGATGGTGAAGACATAAATGCCAGGAATGATTATACGTATTCTGATGCTGATGGGGCAATAAATAATCCCGATTTTCAACTGCGATTAATGGTAGGTATCAATTATCATTTCTAAAATTATAAAGTAAATTTTGCTGACCATTAAATGATTAAATATTTGAAGAACATAGTAAAATTAAGATATATTTCGTTTTATTAAACTAATTAGGATTTAATGTTATAAGTTTAATACTTTGCGCTATTTTTCTTATAACTTACTGTCGGAGGATTGATGAGGGATATTATAACAATTACTTTACTACTACTTTTTTGGATCTCAAATTCATTTACTCAAATCATAATCAATCACGAATCCACAAAAATAAACTATATTCCAACTAATGCAATAATAAATGCAAAAAACTCTTTGCACATAGCCTATGGACATACTTCGCATGGCACTCAATTGATATCAGGTATGGGAGGATTAATATCCTTTAAGAGTGATTTGTATAGTTTTAATACTGGAGGTGTAAGTGGTGCCCTTGATTTAAGAGATAAACCATTTACAGAATATCCTGATTTTGATCTTGGAAAACCCAACTTAACTGCCTGGGCCGAAGCCACTAGAAGTTATTTAGATTCAAATCCTGAAATTAATGTAATTATATGGGCCTGGTGTGGACAACTGGGCGCGATGAATAGTTCCGAAGTAAATATTTATTTATATGCAATGACAACATTAGAAAATGATTATCCAGATGTAAGTTTCGTCTATATGACTGGACACCTCACTGGGAGTGGGTTGGAGGGAGGATTACGAAGAAGCAATGAACAAATCAGGAACTATTGTGTAACGAATCATAAAATTCTATATGACTTCGCTGATATAGAAACTTATAATCCAGATGGTATTTATTTTGGGAATTTGTATCCGGACGATAATTGTGATTATGATATTGAAGGTGATGATGTAATTGATGGAAACTGGGCGATTGAATGGCAAAATGAACATCCAGGTGAGTGGTATGCCTGTGAATCAGCACATAGTCAGCCGCTTAATGCGAATTTGAAAGCGTATGCGGCCTGGTGGTTATGGGCAAGGTTGGCGGGGTGGAATCCTGAGCCCCTCACCTTTAGTACAGACAATTTTAACACAAAAGTTCCTAATCAATATGAACTAAGTCAGAATTATCCAAATCCGTTCAATCCCGTGACTCGCATTCAATTTGGATTGCCAAAAAAATCTAGAGTTAGAATTGTTCTTTTTAATGTCTTAGGTCAAAAAGTTGATACTATTCTTGATGAGGTCAGAGCAGCTGGCTATTATACATTAATATATGATGCTAGTCTCCTTTCAAGTGGTATTTATTTTTATGCCCTCCAAACCGAGGAGTATAATCAAGTTAAAAAGATGATATTAATTGAATAGGGGCAAAGTCTTTATCACGTGCCTCTCAAAATATTTCTATTATCGCAATTGTACTTCTCTTATGGTCGAAAAATAAGAGCAAATAATGGGATAATATAAATACTTCGGATTGTTTCAAAGACCAACATGATGTAATACTCAGTCGCTACCTATTTGTTTTTTTTAACTGCTAAAATGAGTTCGATGAGGTTTGCCGAGAGGGTAAACATTAAAGCCAATTTGAAATAAGTTTTCATGATTAAGAAGGTTACGGCCATCGAAAATAAATGATGGTTGAATCATAGATTTGTAGATGGCTTTATAATCCAGATCAATATATTGAGGCCATTCCGTAAGTACTGCAATTGCATGAGCATCCTTTGTTGCTATATATGGGTCAGGTTCAAAAATTACCCTCTCAGCAATAGCACCCAAATCGGTACGGGCATTTTATAGGGCGTGAGGATCGGATATAACAACCTTTGCCTGTTCTTCAACTAAAATGTGACAAATGTCCAGAGAAGGCGACTCCCGAATATCACTCGTATGTGCCTTAAAGGCAGCACCAAAAACGGCGATACGTTTACCGGCCACACTATTAAACATAGCCGTAATCATTCTGGAGACAAAATTTAATTTTTGGTACTCATTCAATTTAACTACTTGCTCCCAATAAATGGCCACTTCATTAAGACCATAATATTCACACAAGTAAACTAAGTTAAGAATATCTTTTTTAAAACAAGATCCACCAAACCCTATACTTGCATTTAGAAAGTGAGAACCAATGCGTCGATCCGAACCGATCGCATGGGATACTTCCGTAACATCTGCTTCTGTCCTTTCACAAAGATTTGCAATAGCATTGATAGATGAGATCCGTTGGGCGAGGAAGGCATTGGCAGTTAATTTGGATAATTCACTGGACCATAGATTCATCTTGATTATACGCTTATCCTGAACCCAATGTGCGTAGATTTTTGCCACCTCTTCAATGGCTGCTAGGCCTGAAGGTGTCTCACGCCCCCCCACAACAACACGATGTTCTGGACAATGCTTCGCAATGACGGCCATTGTCGGACCCCCCACATACCCGGCACCGATACATAGAATATTTTTCAAGATTTTTTCTTTCTAAAATACTGAAAATTATAATTAGTGGTCTGTAGAAAGATTTTTACCGTTGGAGCAGCTTTTGTTTTACAATTTTATTAACAAAATATAGAAGTTAAGACTTTAATAAAGTGATCTAAGTCATTATACTTTTTATATTATTTTGGAGATAATCTGGGTCCAAGAAAAAAATCATTGGAGAAAACCAGGATTTATCATTAAACATTTCCTTATAATTCTTTTGTCTTTTTCTTAGACTAGCGGAGAGGGTGGGATTCGAACCCTGGGTACCCAAAGGGTACAACGGTTTTCGAGACTGCCTTGAATTAGGTTAAAGTTAATAAAAACAATATATAATGTCTTTTTTGTACCTGTCACCGTGAAACGCCCATTTCATCGTATTTTGACGCATTTCAACTTAATTCTACCCACCGTCATCTGTCACCTGAATATAATTGATATTCATGTTGGGGTACCGATGAGATACTGAGATATAAAGAACATGAGGTAGAGATCCTACAATTATAATACTTCAGATTTTTATAACATTTCTGTTTATCAATTCGTATATTGATGCAATCATATGATTCCACTATTCATACTTGAATATTGTTCAGACTTCCTCCTAAAGACGACCCATCTCTATCATAGTAATGACTAATAAGTCTAATATATTGCCAAAAAATTCTATATTGTATCGCGGTGATATGTAAATAATCGCCATTGACTGGACAATGAAATAACAACTATTTTTTATTCCTCTGGTATCATAAACATATCTGAATTATCATTTTTGCAGTTTATTTTCATGAACTCATTAGTACTTGGTCAAAAACATAATGGTAGGTAAGATGATTTCTTTGAGCTATATTTGGCTGGTAAAATCTTATTTTCAGGATTTCATTTATCGGTTATAGATGTAATTAGGTCTGGAAGCTATCTTAAAACTAAAGGTAAAAAGGAGGTACTATGGTAATGAAAATTAAACAAATTTTTATTTGTTGTGGACTCTTGATATTGATATTCAATCAGGCAGTCGCCCAAAAAGGAGTAATTGATTACAGCGATATGGCAAAACGTATCGTTAACCAAAGTACCAATGTAAATGAAGGTGAACACGTCTGGATTTCGGGCGGTGTTCGTGATATGGCACTAATGGAGGAGATTGCTATAGAAGTACGGAAAGCAGGTGCTTTTCCGGTAATCCAGGTTGGCAGTGAACAGATGAGCTGGCGGATGTTTGCCGAAACTCCTGATAAATACGATAGCCAATCGCCAACTTTCAGATTGAAGATCTCTGAAATTATTGATGTTCAGATTTCTGTTAACTTTGGTGATAATTTAAATCTGTTTGCCGAGGCGGACCCTACGCGACTTGCACTAATCGGGAAAGCCTATGAACCTGTGAATGAAATTTTTGTGAAACGAAATATTCGGGGTGTGAATATCGGCAATGAGATGTACCCAACCAAAAACCTGGCAAAGCGTTGGGATGTGCCCTTAGACGAGCTGACAAGAATGTTCTGGCAAGGCATCGCCGCGGACTATAAACAGGTTGAAGTGACAGGTGTACAACTCAAGAAAAGACTTGCAGCTGCCAGGGAGATTCATCTGACTCATCCAAACGGGACAGATTTAAAAATGAAAATTGAAAATCGTCCGGTATTTGTTAGCGATGGGATAATTTCCGAAGCTGATATAAAGGCAGGATATGCAGCATGCCAGGCCTATCTGCCAGCTGGCGAGGTGATCGTTGCCCCGGTTTCGGGTACGGCCCAGGGGAAAGTTGTTATCGACCGGATGTTCTATGCTGGTAAAGAAGTCAATGGGCTCACGTTCTCTTTTGTAGAGGGAAAGTTGGTGTCAATGACTTCAAAATCGGATATCAGCCGTATTAAGGCAGATTATGATGCTGCCGGTGCAGGTAAAGAGGAATTCGCAATGATTGATATAGGAATTAATCCAGATATCCAAATAATTCCTGACAGTAAGATGACCTCCTGGATACCCGCCGGCATGGTAACTGTAGGTATTGGCGGTAATAGCTGGGCTGGCGGCGACAACAAGATCAACTATGCCTTGTTCGGACATATCGAAGGATCGACAGTCAAAGTAGACGGCAAGACTTTGGTGACAGCAGGTAAGCTAAACCTTTAAAATAAAAATGCATCTCTTAATGATAGCTTCCTTTTTATTCATTGTAAGTCATCGATACGATACTTTTTTAGTTTTAACATTATAGTATCGTTTTTTTATCAAAAGTTTTCAAGATCGACAGACAAATACACCATTTGATACCAAGATTATGGCGTATAGTATATACTTCAATTAATTGTTAACGGGTAGCTATAGGGATATCAAGAAGATGATACTGCTCAGGTGACATTAATTATTATGCAATCCAACACCCCCTTTAGAACAGTTTTCTGGTGGGGGTATTTTTTTGGGATGTACCGACGTGGACATGAGGCATAAAAAAAATAAATACGAAATCTTGGAATTAAAATAAATTCTGCTTTTATTGCATTTCCCTGCTGAGTTTGTATATTTATACACCAAATAGCCCCTGATCACTTAGACTAAATATCTTCTGAACTTCTTCTTAAAGACGACAGACTATCTTTTTTATTGATCTTAAATGATACTGTATTATTAGACTTTCTTCATACTGAACCACTCAGATAAACTGTTTTGAAATAATTATAATTAGTTGAAATTGGCGGTTTAAATTATTTCACGATTATCAATCACTATATATTTTTTACTTATTATTAATTTGGTATAATAGTGATAATTCAATGACAAATGATCTTAATATTTCCACATGGTCTGATTGACTTTCATATAAAGAAATTTATTTCTCAGGAGGTATGAAATGGACAATATTATCATCAGACATGTTTATTTTTATTGTATCTATGCTTGTATATTCTCGGTGTTGATGGGACAAGATATATCAAATACAATATTGACCGACGAATTGATTGGGACTCCGCTTAAAAGATATTATAAAATTAATGATGGTCAAAATGTTAATAATAGATTAAAAAAAAATATATTTTCTCATTCATTTTCAACAGTAAATAGAAGAGAAGCATTACAATTATTTATTTTCAATCAAAAGACAATAAGGCCTGTAATAAATAAATTAATCCTTAATAATGAATTTCTATTAATTGAAGAGGTTTGGCAAAACTGGGATGGTTTAATGTGGGTGAATAATTATCGTAAATCCTATATTTATGATGAAAATAAAAATATGATCGAAGAATTAAGACAGGATTGGGACGGCTCCAATTGGGTGAATAACAACAAATTTATAAAAACCTATGACGGAAAAAATAATTTAATGGAGGAGTTATTTCTGGATTGGTATAGTACCGATTGGATGAATTCATCGAAATATACAAGAACTTATGATGAGAACAATAATTTGATTGATTGGTTAGGTCAATACTGGCATGATAATATGTGGGTGAATTCCTGGAAACACGCATACCTCTATGATGAAGATAACAATATGATTGAAGAGTTATGGCAAAATTGGAATGACTCAAATTGGGTGAATTCCTCAAAAATAGCATATAAGTATAATGGAGGTAATAAATCAAGAGAAGAATTATTCCAACGATGGGAGAGCACAAACTGGGTAAATGTCTTTAAACTCGTATCTACCTATGATATGAATAACAATTTGATTGATTGGTTAGGTCAATACTGGCATGATAATATGTGGGTGAACTCCTGGAAATACGCATATCTCTATGATGAAGATAACAATATGATTGAAGAGTTATGGCAAAATTGGGATGGCTCCAATTGGGTGAATGACTATAAATTTATACAAACCTGTATTTATGATGGAAACAAAAATTTGATTCAAGAGTTAGTGCAATTCTGGGATATCACTGAGTGGTTGAATCATCAACTGTGGACTTACACAAATGATGGAAACAATAACTTGATCGAAATGGTCAAACAAAAATGGGATAATTTATATTGGGTAAATAAGGAAAAGTCAACTTATACCTATCAACCTCCAATTGTCATTAAAGATCTATCGAGTAGAATCAATACTTATCATCTATCCCAAAACTACCCCAACCCCTTCAATCCATCTACATCCATTAACTTCACTCTCCCCAAATCTGAATTCGTTATACTCAAAATCTACAACATCCTTGGTGAAGAGGTTGCTACAGTTGTTAATGATAAACTACAAGCAGGCAAACATACCTTTCAGTTTGAGGGAAATGATCTTGCTTCAGGGATTTATCTGTACAGAATAGAAGCAGGTGAATTTCAGGAGGTGAAGAAGATGATACTCATCAAGTAGACCTATGGTCCCTTATTTGTAAGATGGGAAATCGTTAAGTTTCATGAATAGGATGGACATAATGGTGGTTTTACCTCCTCTATATTTTAAAGTCAGCCGTGAGAATATTTAACTCTTTCCAATTGGCTCTTCTGATACTCATCATTTTATCAGCGTTTAGTTGTGATCTTGAATCTGATTCTCCGCGAACCATTCATATCGAGGGTATTGTAACCTATCAATCGGATGGCTCACCAGCGGAGAAAGTGACTGTTCAGATGTGGCGGTGGGAAAATGACTTTGATGATTGGGACGATGATTTCAGTAAAATATTATCCACTGAGTATATGTACAGCATTGCTACAGATTATACGAATGAAGATGGTGAATACAAAATCGTCTACAATCTCAAAGACAATGAGTATTGTTTGGGAAACGGATTTTGCAATATCCGAGCATCGAAAGCAGGATATAAACATAAAAACTGGCCTGCCGTAAGTGTTCACTGCACGGAAGACATTCAGATTATAAATTTTCAACTTTATTAGGTTATAAATGGATGGAATTTAAATAAAATCCTGCGCGTAGTATGGCTGAATTTAGTTTATCTAGCGGAATCTACTTTTATAAACTTGAAATCGAAGATTCGGTGAGACGGAGTGGTGAATTTCAGGATGTAAAGAAGATGATACTCATCAAGTAAACCTAATTACACAGCAATCCAACACCCCCTTCAGAGCAGTTTTCTGGAAGGGGTGTTTTTTTATTGATCGCTATGCATAGCTGAGAGGTAGGTCTATCAAGAAAAAAGAAAAAGGACAAAAGAAAAAAACAGAGATAACATTTCTCTCTTATTGATAATTCTTGTCTTAGTTCTTTTGTCTTTTGTCTTAAGCTGGCGGAGAGGCAGGGATTCGAACCCTGGGTACCCAAAGGGCACAACGGTTTTCGAGACCGCCCGATTCAACCACTCTCGCACCTCTCCGATAGTTGATTTTTAAAGCAGTCCACGGTCTAATTTAACGTATATACATGATTGATTCAATTCCACTAACATCTTATAAACAGGATGGTTTGAAATACTATGCAAGAGTTACCTACACTAAAAGAAATCAAATCTGTTGCAGAAAAAATTAAACCCTTTATTCATCGCACACCTGTGATGACATCAACGGGTATTAATGAACAAGTTGATGCAGAACTATATTTTAAATGCGAGAATCTTCAAAAAGTGGGTGCCTTTAAATTCAGAGGGGCAACAAATGCCGTTATGTCTTTGACTAAAGATGAAGCGGCAAAGGGGGTTGCAACCCACTCATCGGGTAATCATGCTGCAGCATTGACCCTGGCGGCAAAAAACCGTGGTATTGCCGGCCATATTGTGATGCCGCGGACAGCTCCAGAGATCAAAAAAAAGGCTGTGGCCGCTTATGGAGCAGAAATAACTTTCTGTGAGCCTACACTTCAATCCCGAGAAGAAAATCTGGAGAAGGTTGTTGAAAAAACCGGTGCGGTTTTTATTCATCCTTTTAACAATATGCAGGTTATAAAGGGGGCCTCAACTGCCTGTCTGGAGCTTTTGGAAGATATTCCTGATTTGGATATGGTTATTGCGCCAGTAGGGGGTGGAGGATTACTAAGCGGAACAGCCATTTCTGCTTCTTTGTTGAATCCGGAAATAAAGGTTGTAGGCGCCGAGCCGGCCGGTGCTGATGATGCTTTTAGATCATTAGAAACGGGTAAAATACAACCATCTGTTAATCCTAACACTATTGCCGATGGTCTTTTGACTTCTCTTGGAAATATTACATTTGAAATAATTCGTTCCAGGGTTTATAAGATTCTAACGGTGGAAGATGAATTAATTATTGAGGCAATGAGGCTAATCTGGGAGAGAATGAAAATCATTGTCGAACCTTCATCTGCTGTTGTTTTGGCTGTGTTGTTAAAAAATAAAGAACTTATTCGGAGTAAAAAGATCGGTTTGATTCTCTCAGGCGGAAATGTTGATTTAAATCATCTCCCATGGTAGGACAGGCGTTATATGACCTATGTAAAGATTAAAACAATAAAGATAGTATGTATAGCAACTCTTTTTTTTATGATCTTAGTGAGTTGTCATCCAGAATCAACGTCTACCCAATTGGAGAAACCTCAATTAGGGGATAATAAGTATGATTCGGGGTTTCCGGTAACCGAGGTATCAGGATATTTACGTGAAATATTAAAATCAATAAATCTGGTTAGTGTTCTGACTATTTATGAGAGTTATTATTTTGACAAAAATACACCAATTACCAAAGCGGATTTGATTGCAGGAAATAATGATCTTAACTCTCACAACTCTGTTGTATTCGAACAACCATCTTCGGGAACCGCAACCTTGGTGTATAAGGATAATGATAAAGTTGCATTTATAACCTGTGCCCATATAGTCAATAATCCTGATACGATAATCACCTATCATCCGGATAGTAACGGGAAAGATACTCCGAATATAAATTATTTCATCATTAAGGTGCGGCAAACAGCAAACATTATATCTCAGCCAACGACCTATGACTTCGAGATTCTTGCCCTCGATGAGGTTAATGATATTGCAGTAATAGGGAAGGTTCTGGATGTTGGTGACAGTTTTCTGGCCGGAAAACCTAATCAAACTGCAAAAACACTTAAATTATCCCTCGGGAATGCAAAGGAACTTGATTGGGGTAGTTTTGTATATATATTGGGATTTCCGAGGGCAAAAAAAATGATTTCGACTGCAATCGTGAGTAGTCCTAATTATGATACCTCTCATTCCTTTTTACTTGATGCAACTCTTCAAAAAGGCATTAGCGGAGGGATTATATTGGCCATAAGGGATGGTGTCCCGAATTTTGAGCTTGTAGGGATGGCAAAAGGGATATCCGGAAAGACGCAATACACATTGGTGCCATATCTGGGTAAAAGTATAGAGGACTGGGAGACTTTCCGTCCGTATACGGGGGATATTCATATAGAGAGGCAGGAAATTGTCGAACCAGGTATGTTATATGCGACAAGCATAGAAACCATCCTATTATTTCTTGAGCAGCATAAAGAAAGTCTACAATCCAAGGGTTATAAAACAGAACTATTTTTTAAATAATGCCAGCCATAGTCAATTACCTCTGTCCAATTAAAATAACCGATATTTCAAGAAAAAATTTGAAATATGAACTATTCATCGTATATTTACGATATACGATGAATAATAATAACACTTATTAAGTTTTAAATGAGGATTAGAAGTGGTAATATCTAAAATTGATACCTTTGATGAAGATGAAAAAAAAATATCTGAGATAGCCAAAGCATTATCTCATCCCGTAAGAGTAAAAATTCTTAAAATACTTAGTCAAAACAATGTCTGTCAATGTGGAGAGTTGGTAGAGGCTATTGCCACTAGCTCAATCCACCGTCTCCCAACATCTTAAAGAATTAAAAAACAGTGGTTTGATTCAAGGAGATATCGACGGTCCCAAAGTATGCTATTGTATAAATTATCAAACCTTAAACAAGGCCAAGGAAATGTATTTAAATCTTTTTTCCGGTTTGAAATGCTGCTAATTATAATATTGGATAAAGTAAATATATAAGGGGAGTGTCATGAAGTCAGATAGAAATGTTAAAGAAATCGTCAAAGAGAAATATGGGGAGATTGCAAATTTAACCGTTATAAACGAGAAATCGTCTGCCGGTTGCTGTACCCCTACTAAAGAGACACCGGTGCAAATCTCCTGCTGTGAACCTAATGATATGGATATAAAAATACTTGGGGATGAATATAGTTCTGTTCAAGGGTATGTTCCAGAGGCAGATTTAGGTCTGGGGTGTGGGATACCGACTGAATTTGCTAATATTAAAAAGGGAGATACCGTCCTTGACTTGGGGTCAGGAGCAGGGAATGATGTTTTTATTGCCCGGAATTATGTTGGAGAGGACGGTTGGGTCATTGGGGTTGATATGACAGAGAAAATGATCGAGAGAGCAAATCAGAATAAAAAGAAATTAGGCTTCTCAAATGTAGAGTTCAGATATGGAGATATTGAGAATCTACCGGTTGAGGATAATACAGTCGACGTAGTTGTTAGTAATTGTGTTATTAATCTTGTCCCAGACAAGGAGAAAGTATATCGGGAAATCTATCGTGTATTACGGGAGGGAGGGCATTTTTGTGTCTCGGATATAGTGACCAAAGGTGAATTACCTGAACCACTAAAACATTCCGCAGAACTATATGCAGGTTGTGTATCCGGTGCCTCGGATCTTAATGATGTTGAGGAAATGATTCGAAAGATTGGATTTAATCGGATTAAAATAAATCAGCAGAAAGAAATAAATTTGCAAGATAAATTGCTGAAAAAATTTCTTGATGATAATGATTTACTCAAATTCAGGAAGAATCAGATCGGACTCTATTCCATAACCCTGAGCGCATATATGTAATACTAATGAAACAGTAATGAGACTAATGGTCATTCTATTTAATATCCGGAATTTGGGGATTAATAGAATCAGACTGGCCTTCTGATATAATGTGTTTTATCTGCTCTAACATTTTTTGATGATGTGAACCTTGCCAATAAATTTTATGACATAGTTTGCATTGCCAGAATTTTCTTTGATATCTGATTATCTTTATTGGAACCAGATCCGTAATATCTTCTTTTTGAACAGCGTGTATCTTTCCATTACATGAAATACACCGTGTGAATGGCTTTATTTGCGAATACAAATCAAATCTTGAGATAACTTCGTCTATCTGCTCATTAATTTCTGTTGCTCTGATCCAATATCCGTGAGAAATTGATTTGAATTTTAGCAAATTGCGGCTTTTGGTAAGAATTATTCTTTTTTCGTCTAATGCTCTGTGGATGAATTCGCTTTTATCCTGTGCCACTTCGTTAATCGAATCAAATCCTAACATCCTCATCTTCCCTGTCAATTTCCCCAGAGTCTCATCTAATATGAATTTTGTGGTCCTGAGGGGTTTCGCCCGAAGTCTAATTAAAGGGGACATATCAAATGTTTCGAATACGGGATATATGCTAACACGGTCACCATTATTTAAAGAATAAGTAAACTGAACAGATTCATGGTTAATCAGAATAACATCAATTTCTGAGTGGGGAACGCCACATGATTCTACGACATCTTTAACAGAGGGGGAGAGAGAGAACTGATAAGCAAAAGATCTCTGTCGCTTGTCTACAGGTAAGAAATCATTTAATTCAGCATAAAATCTGAGATAGGCCGTTTTCATATGGATGTTGATTGTCTGAGTGTAAAGAATGCAAACTGGAAGATCAGATTTATAAGAATACCATAAAAAATATTACGTGCTTATCTTTGGGCAAGAGGTTGATAGTGTTTTTCCAAATTAGTCCTAATTTGTTCAAACCACTCAATCATTCCAAATATGCATGGTAAACCGGAACTTGCATGGGTGCCACCCTCAATCGTAACCAGACGTAATTTCCTGATCTGTCTGGCTTTTCAATTTATCTATTGTATTCAAAACGTTACTGTACGGAACATCTTCGTCAGCATTTCCATGGAAAAACCTTATCTGAGTTTGCGGTGACCAGTTGAGGAGGGTATTTTCCTCCATGGCATTTTTTATCTCCGGCTCATCTCCATTTAAATAGTCTGAAACAAATTGTGGCTTTAAAAGAGAGGTGAGTTTATTTGGCAATTGGTTGTGAATATCTGAATAGGATATTGTTCCATCAAAAAAATCCTCCATCATAGATGCGTATGGCGAATTGAATATGTCATTGAGTCGGTTCCAGCCATAAATATCATTATAGGCAGTCATCATAAAGGCAATGTATACAGGAGATGGATACGTATCTTTGCTCATTATAGTATCTACAACCCCGGATAAATCATAGGGTCCCGCCATGGGCGCAACAGCAATCAACTCAAATTCAGTGCTGTAAAATTCTTCTATTTCCTTCTGTGTCGCCAGCGTCGCATATCCGCCTTCAGAATAACCTGTCAGATATAAATGTTTGGTTATATCAATACTTTCTATATCACTATAGCGAATGGTAGCGCGGATCATATCAATTATAGATATGGCCAATGATTTTGCATGAACATAGGGATGGATCTCTTCTGAGATACCATAGCCCAAATAATCAGGAACGCAGGTCAAATAGCCAAGCGAAGCAGTAATTAATCCTCCGACACCCTCAACAGAACTTAGGGGCCCTTCGGAGGCGACATTCGTTCGCTTTACGACTGTCCCATGATTTATGGAAAGTATGTGGTAGCGATTGCAGAAGTCTGAGGAACCATTATTGCCCCGGAGGCCTTTAAAAGAGTTCCTTTCGAATCTGTTGTCTGATATACAATTTTAATAACCTTTACAGTGTTCTAAGGACCAGATCATGATCAATATCAAGAAATGTAAGAATCTGACTGATCTGTTCAGGTGTATAAGTACCAATCTCTTCAGATTCAATGAGATAACCGCGTTCGTAAACAGGTATAGTTTCAGGATTAACCGATGTGTCATTACAACTTAGGTTTAGACCTAGCAATGCGACTAATATAATGTGAAGAGAAAACTTTTTCTTTAATCATTGCCTTATGAGCCCTAATTTTTCTAAAATGATGACGCTAAAAGTTAAAGAAGGTTACTTAAGTGCCCTGCGATTCTATATGTCAGATTATTTTTCTTATCATATGATTATTTGTCTAAATATTAATAAATTTTTTCAGTTACCAAACCAACAATGCTTATATTAAAAGGTATAAAAAATAATGAAATATGTCAATTTAGGTAAAAGAGGTCCGCGGGTATCAACCATTGGATTTGGTGCCTGGGCAATAGGCGGAATGAATTGGGGTAAGACGGATGATACTGTCTCAAAAAATGCCATAAAAGCGGCACTTGAGAATGGCGTAAATTTTCTTGATACAGCAGATGTCTATGGATTTGGTCATTCAGAAGATCTTATCCGTGATGTTTTATCACAATCAGGCGACAAGGAGATTATTATTGCCACGAAAGCTGGAAATGACTTCTACAATGCTTCTTCATCAGATGATAAGGGTTATGGTCCGATTCGACAAAATTATGATAAGAATTATCTGATTGCGGCCGCCGAAAAAAGTATTAAAAGATTAGGTGTAGAGAAGCTTGATATTCTCCAATTACATAGCCCGGATACCGAGATACTTAAACGCGACGACCCCTGGCTGGCATTGGAGAAATTAAAAAATGATGGTAAAATTTTGCATGCAGGTTGGAGTGTACAATCTTTCAAGGAAAGTGAGCAGGCTTTTTTGTTGGATGATCATTATCAATTAATTGATTGTATTCAGGTACGATATAACCTCATTGAAAGAGAGGCAGAAAAAGTATTATTTCCCAAAGCGATAAATTATGGGATCGGTGTTATTGTTAGAATCCCAATCTTATTTGGATTCTTATCTGGAAAATTTGATCGGACGAGTCGTTTTAATGAAGATGATCATCGTCATATGAATCTTTCCCCTGAAAAATTGGAGGAATACCTGGAAAAATCCGAATCCCTGCAACCACTATTTGATAAATATCCAGATGAAAGTGAAGTCGTGACCAGTCTGCGATTCTGTATTTCACATCCTGCCTGTCATACTGCTATACCTGGTGCAAAGACGTCTGCACAGGTAAATGAAAATTGTCTGGCCTCAGATCTCGGATCATTTTGATTTTGATTACATTTATGGTGAGGAATGACTCGTTTATTTCATAGATGTAATTATTTGATGAATTGCATCCGCTGCATTTGACTCAATTGATATATGCCCAGACGGAACGGATGAATCTTGTGGATTAATTCTGATAAGATGGGCTGAGAACTGGCTGGCAATACTCTCGGAAAGATGTCTCACGGTAGGAACCGCTGTTCCCGCACCCATTTCGATAATAGCTACCTTCCTTTTTTTATTACTAATTGAATCGAGCCATGAATTCAACCGATTCTCCTGCTTACTTGTTCGTCCAGAAACCCACGACCAGTCGCCGAACATCAATATATTGGGTCGGGCTATGGCACCACATCGTTCACATGTTGGAAAAGGTTCTTGAGCCTCAAAATTTTCTTCATCGATATTAATATTTATGTCTTCTGCAGACCAAATGTGGCTGGAACAGGGCCGGCTACATTGAAGATGATGAATAGAGCCATGGCACTCTTCTATTCTTTCTTCAGAAAATCCTGCTTTTTGAAATTGCCCGTCAACGTTTGATGTAAATACAAAAAATTTTCCAATTTTACTCTCTGTCAGGTTAAGTAGTTGAGTAAAGCCTGCATGTGGCTGTGTATCCCGGTATAGATTCAGGCGATGTCCATAGAATGCCCAGCCAATTTTCGGATCACTGTCAAACCATTTGGGATTGGCCATCTCATAAAAAGGAATACCACGCTTAGCAATCAATGGATAAGCATTCCAGAAACCTTCATTGCCACGGAAATCTGGTAAACCTGAATCAACTCCCATACCTGCACCTGCAGTTATGAGTATGGCATCGGCTTCAATAATAATTTCAGCAGCTCTTTTATACACATTAATATCCATAAATATCTCCCATACTGATCTGACGTAGTGTCAAAAAATAACCACAGAGTTATTAAGATTAAAGTCAAGAGAAACTGACCTCAATGTATGTCAGTCTCTCTTGTAAAAATTTACTCGTTCTTTGACAATTCTAAGATTCCGTATTATTTTATAAGCACTTCTTGAGGGAAGAGGAAATTCTGATCCCGCACTAAACCTCAAGTAGGTTTTGGGACTGTTTTCTCTTCCTTCTTTTAATGCTTTGTCTTTTAGAAACAGGAGCATCCTCTGATTTTTCCTGATAGCGACGTTTTAAATTGGAATTAGAACTTCTATTTTTCACAATTCTGGTTTTATTCCTGTTTTGCCTATCTATTTCCGGATCAAATTCTTTTTGATGTTTCAACATTCCAAAGACGATACGCAGTACCTTATGCATGCATACACCAAGAGCTGATGATTTAACATTGCCTCTTTTTAAGTGATTAATATAGACTTCCTTGATTAAGGGATTGTAAACTATGCTGCTGCGGGCTACCATGTAAAGAATTTGTCTGGGTACACTTCGACCTTTTTTACTCATCCGAAAAGCACCTTTCCCATCGCCGCTAATCTTATATACAGGATGAACACCGAAATAGGAAGCCAGATGTTTTGCTGATGGAAAACGTTCGACAGCAAGGATGTTGAGGATAAGGCCGATGGCTGAATAAATGCCGATACCTTTAAATGATAGCAAAAGATTCACTTCCGGCAGATCACAGTGAGTTATCATATACTTTTTATGTTGCTCAATCTTATTTTTGAGATGTAAGATCTGTTCGACAGTAGATTTAATAATAAAAGCGGTTGTTTGATCATCAATAGAGCCGACACTTTGCTTAGCATCGGAAATAAGAGCGCAAGCCCGATTATATGATATATAAGGAATCTTTGCCAGGGTCGTCTCCCTGGTTCTGATTAATTTAGCTGATGAAGGATATGTCTTAAGCAGGAGTAATATCCAATTTGGAATTCCATCTTTGATATGTTTCATTAAAAATGGCATTGACGTATAAAGGAGAATATTCAGTTGATTTAAAAGTTGTGTTTTTTGTTTTTTATACATTTCAATAAGAGACCATTGTTTTCTTAGGGAAATGTATGGGTCGTCAGCATTATAATTCACTTTTTTAGGATAAGTGATCAAATATTCGGCAATGAACTTTGCACTTATAGCATCATCACTATTGCGTTCTAATGATGCTTTATGAAGCGCATTTGGGCCGACCGGGTTTATTCTGGTAGACTTTATGTTCATTATATCAGATAAACGTTTAAACAGGGCCAGCCAGTTATTCTCAAGTCCGCCAGTACTTTCGACAGCAGAGAATAGGTTCGATCCTGGGTATCGTTTGAAAAAATCACGGATAAAGTGATAAAACTGGTTATGCCCTTCAAAAGTATCATCTAACTGAAAGACAGGCTCAATAACTATTTTGTCACTGTCTAAGATGATAAAGTCGGCATAACCTTTACTTACATCGCAGCCTAGATAATAGTTGGACATATAATGACTCCTTTACTTGTTAAATGTAAAACCAGACATCATCAGCCTTGTAAAAATACGGCATCTTAGTGCCAAGTTATTAACCGACTTTTATCTGGCAGCGGGAAGAAACTCTGTGACGGTCTCCGAGACCAGGACACGGACCTCCTTACATGCCAGATTATCTAGGTTTTATAAAACATAAACAAGTAAAGTGTTAGTTAAATCTTTTAACTTTAAACATACAAGTACACTGAGTAAGTATTTAATATTTATTTACTTAAACGAATTTATTCCCCCCTGTGTACTCTGTGGTTTCGTCTTATCATTCCTTTATTTCATTTTTTCATAGAACTATTGCCGACTGAGCTGATCTGATAGAAATATAAGAGAATTCAATTTATTTATGCCAAAATATTAAGTAGGTATATTAAATGCAAGGTCATTTGGCTGGGCAGTGAACCTTTGCTCAAATGCCGTGTATCATAGTGTAAGCAAAATATAAATATAATCAGCCGAGAGGACAATTATGAGAACTGTAAAAGTAATATCCGTTATCTTTGTAGTTATCATAGCCACAGTTTTCAGCTTGCTCAGATGCCACCACTACTACAGTGAAACCAGAAAAAGTATATCGGTTTATCTATGTTGAGAAATCTCATCAATGGTATGAGGAACAATCAATTTTATGGAAGAAACAAGTCGAGGAAAATCGAAGGGATGTCAATGCCTGGTATAACTATTTCATGGCTACAAGATATTCGATATGGCAGGGAGATGCTGAAAACTATAAACAGGTAACGGGTGAGATCTTAGCAAAAATGGGAGAATATATTCCTGATTCATATGAGTATAATTACTTAAAATATTATAATGGCGAGCGCGATATCAGTCTGTTAGAAAAGGCATATGCAGTAGATCCAAAACGCCCTGATGCTTTATATGAGTTTATTGCTCATTATGAAAAGAAAGGGGATGCGGAAAAACTTAAACAGTACTGTTCCGAACTATACGAGACAAGAGACATTTCTCCCGGTCTATTAAACTATAATTACAATGTACTGGCTTCAACTGAGAAAAATGCCATACTCTTTACAAATGGAGATAATGATAGTTATCCGGCCTGGGTTCTTCAAAATAATTTTGGCATAAGGAGGGATGTATTAGTTATGAATCTACATCTTACCTTTGTAGATCGTGATTATTTTAAACGTATGCTATCCGAAAAGGGTATTGAATTGGATGTACAATCATTTTCACATAAAAAAATGAATGTATTTCTTGCAGAATGTGCAAATGCATTAACAAAAAACTATCCTAAGAATCCCGTGTATACTGCAGCAACCGTATATAGCGAAAGTACAAAAGATATAAAAGAGAACCTGTACCTTGTTGGTTTAGCTTTTAAATATAGCACGAAACGATTTGATAATATAGCGCGTATAAAAGATAACCTGGACAATAATCTACGCCTGGATTATCTTAAGTACGACTGGTATAGCGATACGTATTTGGTTAAAACCGGATTAGATCGGTTACATATAAATTATGTTGTTGCTTTTTTGAAATTAGCGGAAGTTTACCATGAATCAGGACACCATCAGGAAGCACAAAGGTGGAAAGAAAAAGCCTTACATCTTGCAGAAAAAGCAGGGAATAAGAAATTCATCAAACATATTGATGAACTTAATTGGCAGTAATTTGATTACGGGTCGGCTTCATATATGTTAAAATGGATTAGCACTTATACCAATTTAAATGATGAACAATTGATGACGCTTGTTGCATCTGGTAAAACAGCTGGTTTAAAAGAACTCTATAATAGATATAATCAAAAACTATTATACTATTTGTACCGCATGATGGGTGGAAATGAGGAGAAGGCTCAGGACCTGCTGCAGGAAGTGTTTCTCAAGGTTATCGATAAATCCTATCAGTTTGATTCAAGCCATAAATTCTCGACATGGATATATACGATAGCCTCAAATTTATGTAAAAATGAATATCGCAGTAAAAAGGTCCGCGAAGTTGTTGAAAATGATGTGGATATGGACCGCCATGAATGGGATGAGAAAAATCAGGAACAACTATTAGAGCAAAATATGTTTGAGGAAGCTATCCAGAATGAACTATCACAAATGGATGTGGAACGAAAAACAACCTTTATACTTCGATTTCAGGAGAATTACTCCATATCTGAAATTGCTATTATTCAGGATTGTTCCCCGGGTACAATTAAATCAAGACTTCATTATATAACCCGAAGTTTAGCTGCAAAGTTAAAAGAATTTGATCCAAATGAAATAGAGGTGTCAAATGACGCATAAGTCAGATAGAATCCCAAACGGTATATGTTCTGATATCCGGGATAAAATTCATGAATTTATGGAAAGCAATACCGGGTTAGACGATTTTCCCGATATCAGCTGCTCATATAAATTCCTGTAACGATTGTAAACATTTTTATCGTTCGATTACTTCTTTGAGAAAATATTTCAAGAGCCCCCCAGATCTAGGATTAAAGGCAGATCCGAGAATACAAAGAAATATCCAAAACTATATTGAATTAAAGAAACATATAAACAGGAAGGGAAGGGATCGATTATGTAGACTGGATACAATCTCTTTTTACATTTAGAATACCTGTTTATCAAGCAATAAGTGGATTTGCAATCATTATGTTATTATTTATATTTTTATCGGGAGTAAAAAGTAGTTCTGGGTTTTGGTGGATGGAGATTGACTATTCAGGCCAGACTGAAGCCTATGAGAATACAAATCTCTATGTTCTTGACACGTTGCATCTATTAAATACCTCAAATGGACAAAATGCAATGGAGGATTCGATCTTAGTTGGTTTTCTCGAATCCAGTCTATAGAGGCCATAAAAGACTAATATTAATCTTTACTCAACTCCTCTCACTTTCTCCATAAACTGTGCCCTTAAATAAACTTCAGGATCATATTCGGGAGAGAATCCAACCTTTCCTTTGAAGTCATCTACCGTATCTAATTGATAAGTCGTCATCCATTTCTCTATTTCTGTAACCATTTTACTAATATGATCCAAACCATTTTTGTAGAGAACAGAGGCCAGTTGTACCGTCGAAGCGCCAGCCAGAATAAGTTTAATAACGCCTTCAGCGGTGTGGATTCCAGTGGTGGCTGATATATCGCAGGATAATCCTTCTGAGAGTAAAGCAACCCAGCGTAAAATCGTGTGAATTTCTTCCTGGGTACTAAATGAAAATGTAGTTTTCATTTTTAGATTATGGATATCTATATCCGGTTCAGTAAAGCGGTTAAATAAAACAATCCCATCTAGACCCTTGCGGTCAAGTTGGGTAACCAGAAAAGGCAGAGAGGTGAAGTTTCGGCTAATTTTCATAGCGATAGGAATTTTGACTTTAGCTTTAACAGTTTCCAATACATCATAATATATTTTTTCTATTGTTGATCCATTCATTTCCGGGTCGGTGGGAATATTAAAGACGTTTAACTCAAGTCCATCTGCGCCTGCATTCTCGACCTTAATAGCAAATTCAGACCACCACTTGGCGGATATACAGTTAATACTGGCAATTACTGGAATATTTACTTTTTCTTTGGCTTCTGAAATAAGGTCACAATAAGCATTGGGACCATATTGCATTTGTATTTCTGCATTTAAGTAGTCATGTGCTTCAGGATGGTAAGGTGCTGCTTCACTCAAACCCCAATCTTCTTGCGCTAATACTTCTTCAAACAGGCTTTTTATAATAACGGCACCTGCACCGGCTTTTTCACAGTCAACAATCTTTTCGACAGAACTTGTAAGACCACTGCTGGCAACGATAATGGGGTTCTTTATTTTAAGATTCATATATTTTGTTTCTAAACTTGGCATTTCTTGCTCCTACCGGTTTTTTTCCTGTACTATGATCAGCACAAATTAGACAAAAAAGATTGTGGTAAAATTTCAGAGATTTCTTTGTTAAATGCAAGCCGGATTGAAGGAATCTCTATCTTCATTTGGATTTTCGCGTCCCGTATCCTGCTCTGATATCCGGATATCATTTATACTTCCAATGTGTACAAACTGATTAACCTGTAATTTGCTTTTGGAAATATTTTGTGGGAATACTATAAGCGCAAATACAGTTCACTACTATGATTGAAACAAAAATTTGTTTAATCGCATATATAAAATTATCTACAAAATAATAGGTAGTGTCAAAAGGTCTATGAAAAAATGAAAAATTGGATTAAAAGATGAAACCACAGAGGCCACAGAGAAATACTCTGAGAACTCCTAACGAATATCCTCTCAAAGATATTACTGAAAAAATAATCACCTGTGTCCCGATTTATCGGGAAAGTTCATTCTTTACTTGGACCAGGTTTATTGGAAAATTTATATGAAGAAGCCATGGAGCATGAGTTAAAGTCACGGGGAATTGAGTATAAAAGACAGAAACAACTCGAGATTGAATATAAGGGCAATCCTATTGGTAATTATCGATTAGAATATTTGATCGAAAACAAGGTGATTGTTGAATTAAAATGTGTTGAAGCAATTAAAAATATTCATATCTCTCAGGTGATGACTTATCTGAAAGCAGAAAATCTACAGAGTTGGACTATTGATCAATTTAATGTCGACAAATTAAAAGAGGGAATAAGGAGAGTCATATAATATTAGAGATCACAGAGGGAGATAATGAGAAACGGTATTAACTCAAATAAAATTAATAAATTACTCCGTGTACTCTGTGGTTGTTTTTTACACTACCAAATAATAATTAAGGAGATTAGAATGAAAAGATTAAGTTTATCATTATTTACGGTAATGATTTTAAGTTTACCGGTTTTTGTGCAGGCGACAGAATGGAAGTATGATCTGGCCCATACTAACATTGGTTTCAGTATTACTCATTTGGTTGTCTCAGATGTTACAGGCCGTTTCAAGGAATTTGATGGTTCCTTTACATCAAGTTCCGATGATTTTTCCGGTAGTGAAGTGAATCTTGTTATTAAAACCGCCAGTATTTTCACTGACAATGAAAAACGCGATAAACACTTGCGTTCTGCGGATTTCTTTGATGCTGAGAAAAATCCTGAAATAACCTTTAAGAGCACGTCATTCGAGAAAGTAGGTGATAAGAAGTATAAGATATCCGGCAAATTTTCAATGAATGGTGTTACCAAAGATGTCGTTCTTGATGCAACATTAACCGGTGTTATTAAAGATCCCTGGGGCGGTACACGGGCAGGATTTAAGGTGCGGACCACAATTGATCGCTACGATTATAATTTAACCTACAATAAGGCCCTTGAAACAGGTGGATTCTTAATTAGTAAAGAGGTCGATATTAATATTAATGTGGAACTTATTCAAAAGTAGTTTTTTTATTTAAACGCAAGCACGCAAGGAATAAGAGCAAAAGAAAAAAGAATTAAATGGGCCACGAATTATTTGGCTTCACCGGATCAGGCAGCGCCTGATAAGAATTATTATTTTCTTATCATTAATAGAAATAATTATAATTACATAATATAATTCGTCAAATTCGTTTTAATTAGTGTAATTCGTGGATCAAGAATTTTGAATCTTTGCGAACTTTGCGCCTCCTTTGCATCTCTGCGGTTTCTGATATTTTTAAACATAAACGCCATCCCAGGTGGGTGGCGTTTTTTTTTGCAGCACACCTTCTAAATCACTCTTACCCAGAATCACAATCTCAACTCTTTCTGCAATCAAATTCGCCTCTCCGGGTAAACGAGATTGGACTTTACCGGTAATGATATAGGGACCGTGGGTGCGTACAAGATGACCGAAATTTTCATAAGTTTCAGGAAAAAGCACCACCTCACAAAGTCCATGTCTGTCTTCGAGAGTGAGAAACTTCATATATTGGTCTTTATTGGTACGTACACGTCGGGAAGTTACCAGCCATCCGCAGATCTGTATCGTTTTGTTTTTAAAATACTCGATCTGACTAGAAGAAGTAATCAGTGCCCAGTCAATTTGATCTTCAAACAGAGTTATGGGGTGAGCCTGAACCCCAAAATCTAATATCTCCATTTCATTCAAAGTTTTTTGATTGGGTGTATAAGGAGGAAGATCCAATTCTGCTGTGACATATTCTGTCATCACTTTTTTTTTCTTGTTTTTAAAAAATATTTTATTCAAAACTAATAATTGAGGCGCACTTGGATGAAGTGATTGGAGTGCACCGGCTTTTATCAGATGGGCTGTTTCTTTTTCACCTGCTGCGGTACGGGCAAGGAAGTCAAAAAGATTGGAGAATGGTCGCTTGGATCTTTCCAGAAGGACTTTTTTGATAGTTGCATTAGTAAGTTCAAAGACGGGACCAAGGCCGGTGCGAATGGCCCCCCCCTCACAGGTGAAGTATTTATCGGAGTGGCCGATATCCGGTGGTAATAATGATATCCCCATTCGGCGGGCTTCCTCGATATAGGCCATGCGTGAATAAAATCCTCCCTGGTTATTTAATACGGCACACATATATTCGGTAGGAAAATAAAATTTTAGGAATGCAGTCTGATAGGCGATTGTACCATAAGTTGCGGAATGGGCTTTATTAAATCCGTAACCGACAAACTGGGAAAGGAATTTCCAAACGGTTTCCGCCTGATCATTGTTAAGACCGCGAGTAAAGCCCCATTTATAAAATCTTTATAAATCGACATGAATTCTTTTTTTGTACGCGATTTTGTCATGGCCCGGCGTAAGGTATCGGCCTGACTGAGTGTGAGTCCAGCGACAAAATGGGCAACACGTAGAACCTGCTCCTGATATATAATAACACCGTATGTCTCATCAAGTGCTGGGGCAAGGGTAGGGTGGAGATAGGTTGTTTTTTCCAATCCTGCCCTTCGACGGATATAGACATCTTTCATGCCGCTTCCTGCCGCACCTGGGCGTATCAGAGCTACGGCCGCAATGACATCATTTACATTTTGTATTTGCATTTTTTTAAGTAGCCCGCGCATGGCCGGACTTTCCAACTGGAAACATCCCATGGTATTACCACTGCGGATAAATTGAGTAACCTGTGGATCATCTTCAGGAATAGTGCGCAGATCAAGAGGGGAGAGTTCTTCAGCGTTTTTTAGCAAAAACTGCAGATCAGGACGGTCAGTGTTTTTTGCTGTTCTGAGAGTTTCTTTCGGCTCTGGACTGGTTTGTTGCTCATGATTACGACTCCTCTCTTTCACAGATTTCATACAATCAGTAATGATACTCAAGGAGCGAACGCCGAGTAAATCCATTTTAACCAAACCCAGTTTTTCTATAGAATACATATCGTATTGAGAAATAACTAGGCCTTTGCCGGCCACTTCTAAGGGAGTATAATGAGTAATTTTATCCGGGGCGATAATCACGCCACCCGGATGGATTGACAAATGGCGGGGAAAGTCAGCTATTCTCTGCGCCAGGCGCATAATTTCTTCATAAACCGGAAGGTTATAACGTATTTCACGAAGTTCAGGAAGCGAGTTGATTACAGATTCTAACCGGTCAATTGCATGGTGGGGCAGGTGCTTTGTTATTTTAGCGATTTCATCCTCAGGTAACCCGTATGTTTTTGCCACATCGCGGATGGCAGAACGGTTTTGAAACGTATTATAGGTGCAAATCATCGCAACGCGGTCGGACCCAAATTTTTTGTAGACGAATTCTAATACACGGTCGCGATTCCGCCAGCAAAGATCCAGATCGATGTCGGGCGGTTCTTTTCTCTGAGGGTTAAGAAACCTCTCAAAATACAAATTATGGCGTAAAGGATCTACCTGGGTGATACCAAGAACGTAGGATACCAGACTGTCAGCAGCCGATCCACGCCCCACACAAGGAATGTTTTCCTGGCGGCAATAATTAACAATCTCCTTTACAATAAGAAAATACTCACTAAAGCCCAGTTCATGAATTGTTTTCAACTCATACTCGAGACGTTTGATCACTTCTTGTGTGATAGGTTGGTAACGGAGGGTGGCCCCTTTAAAACACTTTTTCCATAAATATGAAAAACTGCTTTCTCCCTCTGGCAATTCAAGAGAAGGAAATATGGGGCGGCCCAACTGAAATTCAAAGTTACATTGCCGGCCTATTTTTGCACTGTTTGAAAGTGCTGTAGGAAAGGACTTGAATAACTCGTGCATTTGAGCGGGAGATTTTAAATATTGCTCCGAATAGCCTGCTGTCTTGATCTGCTCTAAAACTGTGTTTTGATCTATGGCATGCATGATGCGGCGAAGCGGCCAATCATTTGCCGTTATAAAATGTACATCATTGGTCGCTACAAGGGGAATCTTTTGTTCTAAAGAAAGATCCCGGAGACGCAGATTTAACAAATTGTCTTGTCCCGAGAAATGCTGCATTTCCAGGTAAAAATTATCTTCAAATATATTCTGCAACCGTTTGCTCCATTCGATAGCAGATGTGATATCCCGCGATTTCAAAAGGTTGGTAATTTTACCTTTAAGACCGCCGGAGAGTACAATAAGGCCTTCTTTGTATTTCTGAATCTCTGATAAACCACATTTAAATTTAAGGTGTCCCCCCTTCAAACGCGCAATTGAGATGAGTTGTGAGAGGTTACGATAACCCGTCTCGTTTTTTACAAGAAAAAGAAGTGTGCCATCATTTCCAAGAGAAATTTCGGAACCAATAATCGGTTTTATACCAAATTCCTTGGCTTTCTGGTAAAATTCGACGGTGCCATAAAGACCATTATGGTCAGTGAGAGCTATGGTCTTCATACCAGATTTTTTAGCCCTGAGTATTAACTCTTCCGGACTGCAAATACCATCAAGAAAACTAAAATAACTATGCGTATGTAGATGAATAAAGGTTTTCATATATCCTTAAAAATAGTGTACAAACGTACACCTAATCTACGAAAATAATATTTAAAGTCAATAGGAAAATCGTGGAGGGTAGAGCGTGATTTTGTAGAGCGAAGAGAGAAGAGAGAGGAGAGTAGTATAGGCGCAGAGAGTAGAGCGTTTAGGAGAAAAGTGAGGGGAGAATGTAGGCGGCGCGATTCGGTGTGTCTGCCCTATAAATATTCAATAGTCAACACGGAATAACCAAGTGAAATGTCAAACGGCAAACGTAAGACGTGGAGCGTAGAGGGTAAAGCGTAGAGTGAGAAATATGTAAAGAATCAATGCATTGCGCCTCAATGAATATTCAATTACTCTACTTTTAGCATCTAGCTTTAGCGTTTGACGTTTGACATGATTAATCTTTAGCGCAGCGAAAACCAACGTAGTTTAATTCTACATCCGGGCGAAAGTAAAATCTTTTTGTAGTTAAAACCTTTCGTGGGCCCATATTCCATGCGCCACTTCGAAGAACTCTGTGGGTACCTTTTTTAGGCCCTTTGGGATTTAATTGGGGGCTATTTGTGTAATAATCTGCCTGATACCAATCAGAACACCATTCGCAGACATTACCTGTCATATCAAATAATCCAAATTGATTAGGGTTAAAACTGCCAACAGGAGAAGTGTAGACAAACCCATCATTATAACCCTTCCAGATTTTCCAATTTCTTTTTTCGGCCAGGATTGATTCATCGGCTATGTTTCCGCCCCTTCGGCGTGCCGGTTTCACATTGCCCCAGGCATAGTAAAATTTTCGGTTGCCAATCCGGGCAGCATATTCCCATTCTGCTTCTGTAGGAAGGCGTTTCCCTTTCCATTTTGCATAGGCATTTGCATCAGTCCATTTTACATTGACCACTGGGTGATTCTCATTATTCCAATAGGGTTGTTTTGGCATGTTACGTTTTGTCGCCCGGCAAAACGCTCTGTATTGTTTCACTGTTACTTCATACTTATCCAAATAATATCCATCTACAGTAACAGGGTGTTTTGGTTTTTCATCTTTATTGAATTTACTTCCCATCCGAAAACTTCCACCTGTTATATAGACCATATCCTGGTATTTTTTATCTTCTTTGTCAGTCCAAACGGCAAAAACAAGATCAATTGCTTCAAAATCTTCAAGAGAAGATATCTCATCCCAACTTATTTCTGAATTATCGGGAGCTGAAATAATAGTACCAGTGGCTGTTCCGGCATTTAGGGTTTTGTAAACATAGGCATACTCATCTTCTGCATGGTAGGCAAGTCTTTGAGGAGACGTATTAATATTTATCAGGTCATAATATAGATCAACGGTACCACCATACCATTCAGCATGAAGATTTTTTACATCAGAATTTCCATTAAAGAGTTTTGATACACCTACATCTTCAATACGAACAGTGTTAATTTTGATAGCACTACTCTGTGTTGTACAACTGTTTAAAATAATGGCCAGGATAAACAAAAGAATAATGAGGCAATTATGCATTAATTGAGCACCTTAAGAAAGCCAGGTCGCAGAATTTAGGAGGTTCTCCTTTGATTTCTGCTTCACTTTATTGATAGAGATTATACTCAGAATTTTTGTGTATGTGGTTGTTGTTTTTTGCTTAAAATATACATTGTTAACGATTAATATCAAAGAAAATCATCAATCTTCGAGCAGATTTTCTCCGGCTGCAGCCGCAACGGCTAATTCATCACAACGTTCATTCTCAGCATGCCCGGCATGTCCTTTTACCCAGATGAATTCAACGCGATGGTGATCTATCAAATCCAATAAATTCTGCCAGAGATCAGGATTCAACGCCTTCTCTTTTTTGTTGCGGTACCAGTTATTTCTTTGCCATCTTCTTGCCCATCCTTGCTGTACGGCATCAACGATATACTTTGAATCTGAATAGATTTTTATGGCACATTTCTCTTTTAATGCTTCTAATCCAGCTATTACAGCTCTCAACTCCATACGATTATTTGTTGTTTGGCGATATCCGGCAGATAGTTCTTTGATTTTATTATCGCTTCTCAGAATTACGCCGTACCCGCCAGGACCTGGATTCCCGGAACAAGCACCATCGGTAAATATCTCTACTGTTTTCATTTTTTTCCTATTTTTCTTGATTAGATTCCGCGAAATCTATAGAAGAATTTGATTTAACTCAAGTAATTATTGACTTGGGAGCAAAATTTAGGGAAATGAGCAATTTAATAGACGTGAAATGTCAAATGTGAAAGGTGAGACGCTCTACTCTCCACGTATATTAACGTGTCAACGCCGGGTTGTGGAGAACATAGCCATTGGGTTCCATGCGATATTTTCTCTTTAATTCGATTGTTTCGGCGGGAAGAATTGCCATAAATCCGAATTTATCACGAATTTCGTCAATGATTGTATTTAAAGATTCTTGCCGGTTTTTGTCATTAAATAATGCGGCCTGCCAGTTTAGTGGTGTTATCTGCGTTACAGATACACCAATGTGTCGGATGCGAACTCGTTTTAAGCGGATTTCATCAAAAAGGCCGTCGGCCATTTTGAATAATGTCGTACTATCATCGCTGGGGTAGGGGAGGGAGCGGGAACGGTTATTGCCTGTAAAGTCGGAGTAGCGTATTTTTACCTGTACTGTCTGGCAAATAATTCCCTCTTGTCTGAGTTTCTTTGCGAGGCGCTCTGTCAGGTATTGCAGGGTTCCCTTAATGATTCCAATGTCGGCCGTATCCTCTTCGAAACTGGTTTCTCTGCTTAACTGTTTTGGAATAATGCGTTGTTTGACTTCTCGCGGGTCATGTCCATTGGCTAATTCCCAAATCTTTTTGCCGTTTTTCCCAAAAAGCTGTTCAAGGAGCAGTTTTGAGAACTGGGCCAATTGTCCGACAGTAAAAATACCAAGATCGGTTAACTTTTCTTTCGCCATTCGACCAACACCAGGTAAGTTGTCGACCGGAAGTGGTGCGAGAAATTCCTTTTCTGTCCCTCCCGGCACATGAATTATTCCCCTGGGTTTCCGCAGCCCTGAGGCAATATTGGCAATTACCTTGTTTTTGCCGATTCCCATGGAGAGGCCAACGCCCACTTTCCTCCATACTTCTAACTGGATATTACGGGCAATTTGCTCCGGTTCAGGGTGCAAATGGAATGTGCCGGTCAGATCCAAATAGGCATCATCAAGGGAGGTAAATTCAACAATTGGTGTGTATTTTATATAGGTTTCCTGTAAAAAATGAGAGATAGCCTGGTAATGTTGATAATTTCCTTTCAGAAATATCGCTTCGGGGCAGATCTGTTTTGCCCGGATCAGGGCCATGCCGGTCCTGATACCGCAGGCGCGTGCCTCATAACTGGCAGTATGTACAACACCCCTTTGTTGTTCCGTCCCCCCCACGATAACCGGACGATTACGTAACATCGGGTTAAATCCCTGTTCAACAGATGCAAAAAAAGCATCCGCGTCTATGTGCATGATAGTTCGCATGTTATCTCGGTACTCGATTCTCGATACTGGATTAATTGTGTAAAATGTCAGACGTGAAATGTGAAACGTGAGACGTGAAATGTGAAAGGTCAAATGTGAAACGCGAGACATCAAAAGTCAAACGTGAAACGTCAAACGCTAAAAGATAGATGCTAAAAGTAGAGTAATTGAAAATTGTCCGAAAGACTCCTTTGGAGAATATTCCGCGTTGATGTTGAATATTCATTGAGGCGCAATGCATTGAATCTTTACATATTTCTCACTCTACGCTTTACCCTCTACGCTCCACGTCTTACGTTTGCCGTTTGACATTTCACTTGGTTATTCCGCGTTGACTGTTGAATATTTATAGGGCAGACACACCCCGTATAACGGGGTCTACAACCGGGCCGCCCCTACATTCTCCTCTCTTTTCGCTCTTCTAAAACACGCTCTACTCTCCACCCTTTACAGTTCCGGTCACCAGTTTCCTGCCTCCGGTTTCCATTATATGTTTTCCCGGAACAGTTCTTCCACGGTTTGAAGGATCGGTTGCCGGGCTGTCATGATTTCTGCAAGCATTTCCATTGTTATGACTTTGCTGTTAAACATTTGATCTGCCGGATTAACCAGACCCTCGTTGACAAACCAGAAATCTGTCCGTAAGGCATCGCTGTGTATTTTGAGAAAAGAACGCTGCCCCAAAATAACCTCACTGAGCAGGCGTTTTAGAGCGCGCTTTTTCTGCTGTTGTGGTTTCTTTCGTTCCTTTCTATGAATTTGCGGGAACAAATCAAAAGCTTCTGAAACCTGTGAATCTGGATTATTCATCATCATGTTTATCCCTCCAAACAGACACGGGCAATCTGCCATTCGAAATTTGAAGTATCAAACATAATTTCGAAATGGTCATGAGTGTCAGCCATCAGAGAAAAGTGATATTGTTTGTTATATCCCTGTGGACTTACCCAATGTCCGTTTAATCGGTTAATTTTATATACCCGTCCGTTCCATTTAAAACGGAGTGGCTTGATTTTACCGCTTTTAAAAAGCGAGATGACTTCTATTGGCTCAAAAATGTCTTCATATACCATTTGTGTGTTACCTGTCAAAAGTGAAACGTCAAACGTGAAATGTGAGACGTCAAACGTCGAAACGCTAGAAGATAGACGTGAGACGTTCTGATAATTGAAAATTTAAGACTGAAAATTGAAAATTACTTTAGCTCGTCACTCTTCTTTGTCTCTGGTTTCTATCTTTTTATACTACCAACCCCAGGAATTGTTTACCAACGTTTCCATATTTTAGCACCAAAAACACCTTTTTTATTTTAAAAGTGTACACACGTACACCAAAATATAAGTATGGGGGGAGGAAAGTGCAAGGAAAAAGTGAAAAATAATTTTGGGTTGGGATTTGAGGGCTTAGGAAGGAGAGCTATAGGTGCGATGCTATAAACCAAACGTCAAACGTGAAATGTGAAACGTGAGACGTTAAATGTGAAAGGTCAAACGTCAAAAGTCAGTCGTGAAACGCTATAAGCAAGACGCTCTGAAAATTGAAAATTTAAGACTGAAAACTGAAAATTATTTTAGCTTGTTCACCATTCGCAATGAAATTAAATGATATTTAATACTATCTCGTTGGCGGATGAATATTCAGGACAGACACACGGGTCTTGCCCCTACATGAACCTTGTATATTCAATGCCTCTTTTTCTGTTGATAAATCGACGCGATAAATCGCGTCGTTACTGTATTGATCCAATCGGGTAGCCTGTTGGTCGAAAACCCCGATGTAATCGCTGCTCACCTCGACACTTTTCTCTCTACTCTCAACAAAATCTAGAATTGTCGGGAGAGGGAAAGTACCTTGCCTAAAATATGAAAATCAGGTGTATTTGTTTCTATTACAAGAGAAGAAGGATAGTCATCGGAGGTTTCCAGACGGATACGGTTACTTTCCTGAAAAAATCGGCGGATAAAGAATTTCTCACCTAATTTTACAACGACAATATCCCCGTTGCCAGGATGAAGACGTAAATCTACGGTTATATAGTCGCCTTTGATAATGCCAGACCTGGACATTGCATTGTCGAGTACCTGAAGGGTAATAGAGTTTTGATTGGTGTTTTGAAAATTTGATACTAAATCATTTAGGTTATAATCTCCGCTTGGGGAAGTAGGACCACTAGCACGTACCATTCCTAAAAGTGGAATATCGAAAAATTCCTGTGTAACAGGCTGGGATCGTTCAAAAGGATTTGATTTTAATTTATCAGATTTAGACATTCTTAATTCTGGTATAGGTAAATGTCAAACGTGAAAGGTCAAATGTGAAACGTAAAACGCTAGAAGCTAGACGTGAGAGACAAGATGTTAAATGTGAAATGTCAAACGTCAAATGTGAAATGTGAAAGGTCAAGCGTCAAAAGTCAGACGTGAAACGCTATAAGCAAGACGCCAGACGTGAGCATGATTGCCAAATCGAGGATGATTTGGTCCCGATCGAAGATCTGACCCTGGCGGATACGCCGGCTTGAAGGAGGCGTTTTTATCGGAAAAATTATTCACAAATCATCATTCATCATTCTCAATTATATTAATTGAGAATTGTCCGAAGGACTCCTTTGGAGAATATTCATCTGGGCAGCCCCTATATACTATTCTCTCCTCTCCACGTTTAACGCTTTTACTCTCTACGATTAACATCCTCTTCTGTTTTCTCTCTTCTCTATTTGTTCTAAGCTTTGTGATTAATGAAAGTTCTCCCGGATCAGACCGATAACCTTGCCCTGAACAGCAAATGACTCTAAGGGATAAAGATTTGCATAAGCCGGGTTCTCAGCTTTCAGATATTTTTCTTCCCCTTTATGTACAAATCTTTTTACTGTCACCTCTCCGTCTATCAAGGCCACGACAATGTCATTATTGATGGCCATGTCAGACGCTTTTACAATTACCAGATCGTCTTCAAATATGCCCGCATTAATCATACTATCGCCCCTTACCCTTAAAGCATAGTAGCGACCTTCACTTTTGATCAGGTGTCTGGGAACGGGCACATATCGTTCCACATTTTCTTCAGCAAGAATCGGGAAACCAGCGGCGATATGGCCGACTAATGGGACAGAATACTCATCCAGGGTTTTAGGCTTATAGGCCGGATCAATGATACGTAATCCACGGGGTGAGGAATCTTTCTCCAGGTATCCTTTTGCCACAAGGGCGTCGATATGCTTTTTTACGCCATTTTTAGAACTAATGCCCAGGGTATTGCAAAGTTGCTGATAGGTTGGGGGATAACCATATTCTTCTACTGAATCTGCAATAAGCTGTAAAATTTGTTGCTGCTTTTTTGTTAACTCGCGCATAGATCTGCCCCATATCTAAGGATTAATTATTAGAAGTGTACAAATGTACACTATACCTCAGGTCTTTGTCAAGTTATTTTTTAATAAAAATTAGCCTAAATAGCAGGCTGGATAATAATTATAATTAAAAAAAATTACTTTGGATCGGGAACGAAAATGACGAGATCAGATTTGCCTTCAAATATTGAAATATGAATAAATAAAAATACAGTGTTAAGCAGAATTCTACTCGCAATTATTTTTCATATTGAAGTTTAACTACGAAATTTAATAGGTGAGGATGTCGAGGGTAAAATAGGATTAGAAAAATCTTGGATTTATTATTATGCATAAATATATTTCAGTTACAATTTTTACCTGGCGCTAGGCAATAGAATTTATAGTTTTATTTAGGGTTAAAATTATTTTTAAATACTTTTAGAAAAAACAATGTCTGAATCCTGTAAATATATTCTGCATGTAGATATGGATGCGTTTTTTGCAGCCATTGAGCAACGGGAGCATCCGGAATTTCAGGGAAAGCCGGTTATCGTTGGTGCAGATCCCAAACAGGGAAAAGGGCGCGGGGTGGTTTCTACCTGTTCCTATGAAGCCAGGGAGTATGGCATACATTCCGCTATGCCAATCATGCAGGCCTACAAACGCTGTCCCCATGGAATTTATGTCCCACCAAACGGTAGACTATATTCGCAGGTGAGTAAGGATATTTTTAAAATATTTTTTGAATTTACCGATATGGTTGAACCCCTTTCCATTGATGAAGCATTCCTTGAAATCAGCGGATCAATTAAATTACTTGGTTCCCCTAAAAAAATTGCACAGAAACTAAAATATCGAATTTATCAGGAGCAGGCAATAACAGCTTCAGTTGGCATTGCTCCCAATAAATTTTTGGCTAAAATCGCCTCAGATTTGGATAAACCAGATGGTCTGGTCATCGTTGATGAGGATAAAATACAACCCTTTCTTCATCCGCTCCCCCTAAAGAGAATGTGGGGTGCCGGTAAAAAGACGATTGAAAAATTAAATAAGGATGGGATTCATACTATTGGTGATTTGGCAAAATTTCCAAGGGAACTACTCGTAAAAAAATATGGTAAGACAGGTCTTCATTTTTACAAATTGTCTCATGGAATAGACGACCGATCTGTAGTGCCTGATCATGCGGTAAAATCAGTAAGCAATGAACATACCTTTCATGAGGATTTATTTGATCTTGATCAAATTTACCAGACGTTGTTACGCTTGTCAGAAAAAGTGGCTTATCGCATGAGAAAACAAGGGCTTAAGGGCAGAACGATCCATCTTAAACTACGGTATGAAGGCTTTGAAACACTTACCCGTAACAAAACAATTAATCACCAAACAGCAAATACCGAGATCATTCACGGTATAATAAAAGAACTCTTTGATAGAAACTATAACAGGGACCGAAAAGTAAGACTTCTCGGTGTTGGTGTCAGTGGCTTTGAGCAGAAATCTTCTCAACAACTCAATCTATTTGATAATGTAGACAAAGAAGTGTCCAAACTTGATAAAGTAGAAGACCTGGTCAGAAAAAAATTTGGTAAAAATGCTATCAATAGGGCAGAAGGTTTGTCAAAATCATCTGAAGATGAGAGGTGGTTTGAGTAGGGAACCGGGTACTGAGTAGGGGGGCGTTGTATCTATATCTGATACGAGATACGGGATACGGGATACGCGATCCGGGATACCAGATAACGGATATGTGATTGAAAAAAAGAGTAAATAATACTTGACAAGTAATTGATAAAGCGACACCTTTTTTAATCCCGCATCCCGCATCCCGCATCCCGCATCCCGCATCCCGCATCCCGCATCCCGCATCCCGCATCCCGCATCCCGCATGCTCCGCATTGCAAATACCCAACCACACAATTTTATTGTCCCATTGAACTTAATGATCCAATCCCTTAAATTAATTTTAAGTTATACTTCATTTAGTCATTTCGGGAAATCCATGTCAGAAAAGAAAAGAACACTCCTCATCGTTGATGACTCTCTCATCATCCGTCAGGCCATTGCAAAGTTTTTAGAAAGTTTTGATATTGAAATTATTGCGACCGCTCATAATGGAGAAACGGCACTTGAATTGTTTAAAAAATTTCTACCTGATTTTGTAACATTGGATATAACCATGCCAGGTTTGGGTGGATTTTATGTGCTTGAAGAGATGGTGAAAATTGACAAAAATTCTAAAATAATCGTCGTGACGGCACTTTCCGATAAAGGTACAGGACTTAAGGCCCTAAAAATGGGAGCAAGCAGTTACCTTAACAAACCTTTTGGGGCCCAGAAGTTTAAGTCTGCATTTCAGAGACTATTAGAAGATACAACAGAATAAATATTATCCCCCACCTGTTCCAGGAATAAAATAGTTCAATTTCTTTCACAATCCTCTTTTATCTACAGATTTAACTCAATTCTTTACTGTTTCAATATTCCATTATTTATCAGCTTGATTTAAAGAAAATTGATTGTCTGTCGATATAGCCTATTAAGGCAGGTACTTTGTGGATCTGTCTTCATAATCCAAATATTCGTGTTTTTAATAGATTATTAGGAGGCTTCAATTGTCTACGGACAGGCATGCGTATGAGATAGACCTGGATACGTACACTATTTTATCTTCTAATTCAGACAACTTCTTATTTCAGGAAATTACTATGTATAAAAAGGGTGACTTACATCCTTTTAAGTTAAAGTTGGTGATGTTTTTTTTTGTTATCCTCTTCTTATTTCCTTTCTCGTTTCTTCAAGCCCAAACATATGAGATGGAATTCGAGCGGGTTTCCATCGATCGAGGTCTTTCTCAGAGCGCCGTATATTGTTCAATGCAAGATCGGCAGGGATTTCTGTGGTTTGGAACGCAAGATGGTCTAAACAGATACGATGGCTATTCATTTATCCACTTTAAGCATGACCCTGCTGATTCTACTTCAATTTCAGATAATTGGATAAATGCCCTGTATGAAGATCATCTCGGTAATATTTGGGTTGGGACTGCTGAGGGGGGATTAAATAAATATGATCCGGTAAAAGGTAGTTTTACGACCTATATTCAGGGAGAGAAAAGCGATGCTGATCAGGTAAATAATCGGGTACAGGCTGTCTTTGAAGATAGTGATCAAATAATATGGATCGGTACTGCAGGGGGAGGATTAAACCGCTTCGACCCTGTAACTTCTCAATTCAGCCGTTTTCGTTATAATGAAATGGATGATACAAGTATTAGTCATGATAATATCCGATCAATTCTTGAAGATGGAGATGGAAATCTGTGGATTGGGACAGATGAGGGGGGGATCTCAGTCCTACGTAAAAACGCTAAGAGTGAGGGGCGTTTTCAAAGGTATCTGCATGACTCAAGGGACCCATATTCCCTTAGCAGTAACCGAATTTTAAGTCTTTATATGGATTCATACGGAAAATTGTGGATTGGGACTGACACCGGTTTAAATTTGTATGATCCAATTAATAACCAGTTCTGGAGGTTCCAGCATGATCCAAGGGATAAAGCCAGTCTGAATAATAATTTTGTTTATGCGATCTATGAGGATAAAAATCACATACTCTGGATCGGTACGGATATGGGTTTAAACTTTTATGACCAGGCCCGGGATAAATTTTCAGTATCTGTCCATGATCCCTCCAATCAAAACAGTCTTAGTAATGATATGATCCGTACAATATTGAAGGACCAATCAGGAACGATTTGGGTCGGAACTTATGGTGACGGTCTGAATCATTTTGATTGGAGAAGAAAGAAATTTCGCTATTATAGAAATGTTGCTACTAATCCGATGAGTCTTAATGATAGTAATGTATGGTCAATGTTAGTATCGCGCTCAGGACGAGCTATGGATAGGTACTAATAAAGGACTGAATGTTATCGATCGAAGTAAACGATCACGGAAGATCTATCGCCATAATGCCCTCGATAATAACAGTCTGAGTGATGATATTGTCAGGGTAATTTATGAGGATAGTCGGGGTGATCTATGGTTTGGTACAGTTAATGGTGGTTTGAATAAATTTAATCCATTGACAAAGAAATTTCAGCGGTATATGCATTCCAGTGACGCAGAGATAAATAGTATCAGTCATAATACGGTGCGGGCTCTCCTCGAGGATCACGAAGGGAATTTATGGATAGGAACCTGGGGTGGGTTGAACTTACTAAAACCGGGATTAGATGAATTTACCCATTTTGTTCACAAACCGAATGATCCAAATAGTATAAATGATGACCGTGTGCGTGCTCTCTACCAGGATGAAAAAGGAATATTATGGATCGGAACATATAATGGGCTCAATAGATTCGATCCTAACACAGGCATATTTAAAAGTTATACCCATAATCCTGATGATTCCACTACAATTAGTAATGACCGTATTCTTGCTCTGCATGGTGGGAAAGATGGAAAAATTTGGATTGCCACTTATGGCGGAGGTTTGAATTCGTTCGATCCACAAACCGAGATATTCAATACTTATAAGGAAGAAGATGGTCTGGCCAATAATACTGTTTATGGTATTCTTGAGGATGAAAAACGAAATCTTTGGTTAAGCACCAACAAGGGATTGTCAAGATTTAATCTTATCACCTATAACTTTACTAACTTTGATGTCAATGATGGCTTGCAAAGTGATGAATTCAATGGGGGTGCCTATACCAAAGGGCCCAGTGGTGAAATGTTCTTTGGGGGAATAAACGGGTATAATAGCTTCCAACCCGATCAAATCATTCAAAGTACTTACTTACCACCAATTGTGTTAACATCATTCAAAGTGTTTGATAATGAAATTAATATGGATACTTCTATCACTCATATCGAAAATATTATTTTATCCTATAGTGATAATTTTTTCTCTTTTGAATTTGCAGCATTGGACTATAGTAATTCGGAAAAAAATCAATATCTCTATAAATTGGAGGGCTTTGACCAGGATTGGATCCGATCAGGAAACAGGCGATATGCAAAATATACAAATCTTGATGGCGGTTCTTATATCTTCAGGGTAAAAGGCAGTAACAGTGATGGTGTTTGGAATGATGTCGGCAAAAGAGTAAATGTTGAAATTATTCCTCCATTTTGGGCAACGTGGTGGTTCCGCATTATTTCCTTTCTGTTGGTTCGTTCTCTGGTTTATACACTCTATAGTTTTCGTATGAAAAAGATTGAGACGCAAAAGAAATTTCTCGAAGATCAAATAGCCGAAAGAACCTGGGAAATTAAAGAGCGAAACAAACAATTAATACTATCAAAACAGGGTACTGATAATATTCTGAATAATGTTGAAGAAGGAATCTTTCTTTTAAACGGGAAATTTAGAATTGGATCTCAACATTCATCTGCTTTGGGAAAAATTCTTAATCAGGATAAACCGGCACGTTTAAATTTTCTGGATATTTTAGAGAACACGGTTACACATAAAGTTCACACAAGCATCACTGAATTTCTTGAATTAATGTTTAAAGATGATGTGGAGGAAGAAGCATTGGCCGATCTGAATCCCATGAGTCAGATCAAGTTAACCTTTGAAGATGCTGAAAATACCCAGACAATAACCAAGCATCTGGTATTTAACTTCAAACGTATACCAAATGAGAATGGACAAACTGAAGAATTAATCGGGACTGTCAATGATGTTTCAGATCAGATCCGGTTAGCACAGGAATTTGAAGAATCCCAGGAATCCGGTAAAAAACAGATTGAGTGGATGCTCAGTATACTGCATGTGGAGCCACAATTATTACGGGAGTTTCTGGAAGGAGCAACTTTAGAACTTAATTATATGGATCAAGTTCTCCAGGGAAGCGAAAGGGAAACGAACCTGCTATCCGTACTTGAGAAAATGTTCCGCTCCATGCATTTGATTAAAGGCAATGCTGCCCTGGTCGATTTGAAGTTCTTCATTGAAAAGGCACATGAGTTTGAAGAAAATATAACGCATATAAAAGAAAAAGATACGGTAACAGGATCAGATTTTGTTCCACTCGTGCTCATGCTGAAAGAAATGCGTACAATTTTAAATGAACTTGAAAAACTCATTGACCGGATAGGTAAAGTTCATATGAACTTCAGACCGAAAAGAAGTTATGAAAAGAAACTTTTCATCGCTTCTCTTCAAAACCTGGTAAACACGCTTTCTCATGATGTTGGTAAAAAGATCAATCTGATAACCGAAAATTTTGATGCGGGAGTATTCCATACCGCTTTAGACTGTTAACACGGCAGATTCTCATTCAATTAATTAGAAATTCCGTTTATCATGGTATTGAAAATGCTGAAGAGAGAGCATTGACCGGGAAAGAATCAATTGGATGCATAGAAATAGTTTCAATGAGTACTGATAATGCATTTGGTTTCCGTCAAAGAGATGATGGGCGGGGAATTCAGATTGATAAGTTACGGCAAAAAGCCTATCGAATCGGGACATTGGTCAGAAGAAGATATCGAGGAATGGGATGATGATCAGGTAGCAGAGACAATATTTACAACGGGCATTTCCACCCTTGATAAGGCTAACCTTGTTGCCGGCCGGGGTGTGGGAATGGATCTTGTTAAGGAAAAAGTAACAACTGTGGGAGGACAGATCTCAATAAATACTGAAAAGGGCGGTTTTTGTGAATTTATTGTTACAATTCCTATAAAAAGTGAAATCAAACAAGAGGTACGAGAAGAAATAGCAATTCCTGGTTAAATGCTACCAAATAAAAAATTATGCAAAACACGAGTAAAAATAAATATTACGGGCTTTTCAATCAGATCGCTGATCCTATCTTCATTTTTGAAAAAGAAAAATGTAAGATCCTTGATTGTAATAAATCTGTCAACAGGATTTATGGCTACGTACTCTCTGAATTAAAAGGGATGACATTTTTAGATTTACATCCAATGGAGGAACAAGAGCGGGTAAAAAAGGCAATCAAGATTGTCAACAAAGATATACCCTTTACCTTTACTCATTTTAAGAAAAACGGTAAGCGAATAGTTGTGGAGGTCTTATCTGACCATATCGTTTATGAAGGAAAAAATGCGACTGTAAGCATTGTTAGAGATGTTACAGATCGTGTGAAAATTGAAAAAGAGTTGGAACGCAGGGCTTCTCAGGCGACTCTGATTTCCGCTATCGGAAAACGAATAAGCAGTAATCTGGATCTGGAATCTGTATTGAATGAAATTGTTAACAGTATCCATGAAACATTCGATTTTTATGGTGTCATGCTATTGCTTATAAATAAAAAGAAAAAACAGCTAAATTTACAGTCTATTGCCGGCGGATATCAGGGTGTATTTCCTGACTCATTGACAATCAAAATTGGTGAGGGTATGATCGGTCAGGCTGCTTAGATAAAAGTACGCAACTTAGTAATGATGTAACAGCAAATCGCCACTATGTTAAAAAGGCCGAAGAAGTAACTATTTCGGAACTGTCTATTCCAATTATTGGTAAAGACGATGTGATAGGGGTTCTTGACTTTCAGAGTGATAGAAAAAATGCTTTTGACCAATCTGATGTGGAAGTTGCCGAAACGCTCTGCTCACAAATTGCGACTGCCATAGAAAATGCACGTCTATACGAAAATGCTCAAAAAGAAATAACCTATAGTAAAAAACTCGAAGATTTGGCAAAGCGCCGGGCAACCCAGTCGGCACTCCTCTACAAGATCGGGCAAAAGGTTAGTGGAGAATTAGATCTCGACAACCTTCTTTCAGCGATTGTCACCAATATCCGTGATTCTTTTGATTACTATGGGGTCATGTTGTTGTCCTTAGATGAGGAAACAAGAACCTTGCGACTTCAGTCTATTGCGGGTGCTTATGCCAGTGTTTTTCCTGTTGACCTGACTATAAAAGAAGGCGAGGGAATGATTGGATTGGCCGCTTTGACACATCAGACACAATTGAGTGGTGATGTAACATTAAATCGGAATTATGTAAAAAAAGCAGGAGAAATTACGCGATCGGAAATGTCAATACCGATTATGAAGGGACAGCAGGTAATAGGTGTTCTTGATTATCAAAGTGACCAGCCTGGGGCATTTGATGAATCAGATGTTACAGCAGCAGAAACGTTAAGTTCGCAAATTGCTGCAGCTATCGATAATGCACGGCTTTATAATCAAGCACAGCTGGAGATTGAAGAACGGCTTAAAGCAGAAAATGACTTGCGTCAATCAAGAAACCATCTGCAGGCAGCAAAAAAAGAGACAGATACAATCTTGAAGAATGTTGAAGAAGGTATATTTATTCTTGATAGAGATCAACGGATAGGATCTCAACATTCGGCTGCTTTATCAGAAATTCTTGACTTAAATGAGCCCGGACAGAAAAAGATTACAGACATACTACAAAATAAAATAGACGAAAAAGAAAATGAAAACATTCAGGACTATTTAGATTTAATGTTCAATCCTGATATCGATGAAAAAACATTGGGTGATTTAAATCCATTGGCTCATATAAAATTGAATTTCCTTAAAAAAGATGAACTTCTCACGACAGAGAAAATTCTGGCATTTAAATTTCAACGAATTGAGGTGAATCAGCAAGTTAGTGGATTAATGGGTACCGTAACCGATATTACAGAGAAAGTAAAACTTTCAAAAAAACTTGAAGAATCAGAAGAACATTCTAAACTACAGATGGAATGGTTCCTTGGAATATTGCACGTTGAGCCTCAGTTGCTGAAAGAATTTATTGATGGTGCAACAAGAGAGTTAAATACTATTAAAAAGATGTTTAGAATGGAAGATTCTGAAGAAGACTATTTGTCTGTTCTCAGAAATATATACCGTTCTATTCACCTGGTTAAAGGCAATGCAAGTTTACTCGATCTGAAATTTTTTGCCAAACAAGCCCATGCCTTTGAAGAATTAATTGAAGCGCTACAGGAAAAAGAAACACTCTCTTCCCGGGATTTCATACCACTTGTTATGAAATTAGGTGATTTGCGCAACAGTATAGAAGAAATTAACAATATGATTGAACGCATCAGCCAAATTCACACCCATTTCCGTCCCAAACGGGCTTTTGAGAATCAAATTTTGGTTAATTCGATCAGTAATCTGATCTCAAATTTATCGGATGACTTGAAAAAAGAAGTTCAATTTGTTCATGACCAGTTTAAGGGTGAGGAATTGCCCTATGAATACCGGCTTTTAATCAAGGATCTATTGATTCAATTTGTGCGAAACAGCATGACTCATGGCATCGAGAACCCGGAGGAAAGAAAGAAGAACAATAAATCGGTAAGAGGGTGCATTGAAATTTCTACTTTTTCAAAAAACGGCGATTTTTGTTTTAAGTATCGGGATGATGGCCAGGGAATAAATCTAAAGAAACTAAAGGAAATTGCCGAGAATTTAGGAAAATGGAAAAAAGATGAAATTGATGAATGGGATCAGAACCAGCTGGCGGAGTTAATTTATGAATCCGGAATATCGACCGCTGAGTCGGTAGATCTTAATGCCGGTCGGGGTGTTGGTATGGGAACAATAAAAAAAAGCATTGAGAATCACCAGGGCAAAATATCTATGAATTTCAGAGAAGGGGAGTTCCTGGAATTTTTAGTTAACTTACCTGTTAAGAAAAAGACAAAACCAGGTAAATCATATAAACTAACAAATTAATTTTATTATTATAGGGGAGGATGCATGAGTAAACAAGTCAAATTAATGATTGTAGACGACTCTGCGATCATACGTCAGGCCATCCAGAAACACCTCAATGATTTTGATATTGAGGTTGTTGGCACGGCCGAGGACGGAAAAATAGCTCTGGAGGTATTCCGGGAAACTAAACCGGATGTTGTTACATTGGATATTACCATGCCAGAAGTGGATGGATTGACTGTATTGGAAGAGATGCTTAAAATTGACGAAAATGTAAAGGTGATGGTTGTTACAGCGCTATCTGATAAAAGTACCGGTCTAAAAGCCATCAAGTTAGGTGCAAAAAGTTTTCTACCCAAGCCATTTACACCCGAGAAATTACGATCATCTTTTGAAAGACTTATTGATTAATTATGATTAAGATCTAAGAGGAGAAAAAATAAAATGAATGAAACCGATCTTCACTTCTTTATTGATTCTACAGTAAACTATTTTGAAGAAGTGACCAACGAAAAGGCAACTGCTGGCATTCCATATATAAAAGATGCAGAGCCGGTAGTATTGGAATATACCGGTATAATCGGTATATCTGGAAAGAGAAAAGGCAGTATTTATGTTACGGCTTCAGAGGATATGTTAAAATCAATTGCTAAACTAATACTGGGTCTTGATGATATTGATCAGGGCGAAGTAAAAGACCTGGTAGGCGAAATAGCCAATACAATCTCAGGAAATGTTCGCCAGGCCTATGGCAGTGATTTTATGATTTCAGTTCCGGTTGTTGTTGATGGAAAGGCAAGAGATATTAAGTTACCTGATAATATCCAATCCTTTGTTATACCAATCACGTGGCGTGAATTCAAAACATTTTTGGTTGTCTGCCTTGAATAGTAGGAATTGTTGTGAGTATGGAAATCTTGTGACGCTGATGAAGAATTGAGGAATGGTTAGATGTAAGATTATTGATATTTAATTAATATCCTAAGGAATTTAATAAATATAACTGGAGCTGGAAAAAGCAACTGATATATGCAAACAGAAACAATACATAAAGATCTCGGCAAAAAGGATATCCTAAATTCTCTCGAAGAGGGGCTCCTCTATTTAAATGAGAATCTGGATATTACTGACGAGTATTCCGCCTCTCTGGAACGGATTATCGATCAGGAAATAACAAGTGGCCAACCATTTGTTTCCTTGTTTGCAAATCGGGTGCCTGAAAATATTGTTAATAATACAGTAGAATTTCTGGGGTTGATGTTAAAAGACGATCTTGATGAAGAGACGATCAATGAATTAAATCCATTAAATGCTGTTGAATTCCATTTTGAAAATCGTTGGGGATTATGGACATCTTCCAAGTATCTAAATTTTAATTTTAAGCGAATTCGCCGAGAAAAGAAAATTGTCGGATTAATTGCAACTGTCGGCGATATTACCAAGCAAATATCGCTTTCAAAGAAGACTAGAAGAAGTAGAGCAAGATACAAATAAGCAAATGGAATGGCTGGTTAATATGCTTCATGTGGAACCTCCATTGCTTAAAGAGTTCCTGGATGTTTCAGAGTCGGAGATGCAATCAATCGATAAAGAAATAAAAGAATCCAAGGACTCAGAGCATTATAACATTATTTTTAATCGTATTCTCAGAACAGTTCATCAATTGATTAGTAATGCCTCTCTCTTGAAACTCAATTTTCTAAATACAAAATTAAAGCAATTTGAGTCTCAAATAAAATTGGTGAGCAATAAGGAAGAGAAAAATAGTGGGGATTTTGTACCAATTGTAATTCAATTAGGTGAAATAAGGCAAATGCTTCAGGATGTAAAAGTGTTAATGAACCGTTTTAAACATTTTACTGGGTCCATTAGACCGAAACGAAAATTTGAAGATGGATTGATTATTCGAGCCATTGATAATTTGGTTCAAAATTCAGCAAAGGATCTTGGTAAAGAGGTTCAATTTAACTATGAGAAGTTTAATAGTTCTGCCATTCCCTACATCTATCAACAAATTGTTAGAGAATTTTTGATCATCCTTGTCAGATTCTCTATACAATATTGTTTCGAAAAACCTGATGAAAGACGAAGTGCCAATAAAAGTCCCATTGGAACTTTAGAGATAGAAACATTCTCCAGTAACCGACTGTTTGGGTTTAAATTACGTCATGATGGCCGATTAATTAGAATCGAACGTCTCTTGCAGAAATCGATTGAAAGTACAGAAGCAGAGATGTTAGGTGAGAAAAACTCTGTTCAGGACCAACTGGGTGCAGAGGTGATTCGGTTACTCTTTATGCCTACAATGTCCACATCAAATCTTACGGAGGCAGAAAATAGTCAAGAAATATTTCATGATATGGAAATGGTGAAAAAGAAATTGAAAATGCACAGGGGGAAAATTAAAATTACTTTTACAAGTGAAAATTATTGTGAATATACAATTTCCTTACCTGTTAATTAAGACACCTCTCTCAGGATTTTATTTCTTTAAATCTCATATTATTAAAATTCAAATAAAATAAAATTATACAACTGAAATGATTAAACTATTTCAATAAAATATTTACTTAGGAGTTTTGGTGTTCGCTCATATAGAGGAAAATACAAAAAAGGTTCCTGTGATCAGCCTTAGGGATTCTGAAGAGAAGTATCGGCTTCTTGTGGAGAATGTTAACGATTCAATTGTTATAAGCCAAAAAGACAAGTTCATCTATTTCAACCAACAGTTTGCCAACATGCTTGGTTATGAATATGATGAATTAATGATGATGGATTACCGGGAGGTCTATACACAAAAGGGTTTAAATATCCTGAGTGGTAGGGCGATCGAACGTCAAAAAGGAAATGAGGTCTCATCTCGATATGAAACTGTATTTATAAAGAAGGATAAGAAGGAAGTATTTATCGAAGCTAATGTTACTATAATCGATTATAATGGTGAAAAAGCTACTTTTGCTGTAATCAGGGATATCACTTCTGCCAAGATAGTGAAAAAGAACTTGCAGAAAATAATAAAAGATACCAGACATTATTCGAATTATCTCCAACTGGATTGATGTTGGAGGATCTTGATGGGGAAATATTGGATGTTAATCCAGCTTTTTGCACTTCTCTGGGCTATACCAGGGATGATCTCATCGGAAAAAATGTTGAAATTCTTGTCCACCCAGATCAACTAGCAGACGTCAGCGAAAATATCAATAAGTTAAAAAAGGGTCAGGTATTAAAACACCATGAGAAAAGTGTAGGAAAAGATGGTTCCATTTGTTTTATGGATTTGCATGAATCCAAAATAACACTTCCGGATGGTAAAGAAGGAATTCTTTGTATTGCTCATGATGTAACTGAGAAACTTCTTGCAGAGGAGGATCGGGTTCAGAAAGAAAGAATGAAGGGGGTATTAGAGATGGCAGGTGCGGTTTGCCATGAGCTGAATCAACCCATGACCGTGGTATCAGTCAATTCTGAGATGATAACCGATAAAATGGCTAAGAATCAATTAAAAGAAAAAATTGCGATAATAAAAGATGAAATCAAGAAAATGAGTAAGATTACCCGGAAATTAATGCATATTACACGCTACGAAACCAGAGAATACCTGAACGGAAGAATAATATTTGATATCGACAAATCCCTATCAGAGGACGATTAATCCAATTCTACAAATCTGACTCACGCAGCGGCGCAACGACGCGGCGCAGCGTGAGATGAATATGTCGAATCATACCTTCATTATTGCACAGATACACGAACAACCCCCCGAAAATCTCCTAGATTATATCCGACTGCTTTATCCTCGGGATAATATTTTTTGACTTTTTCAACCAGATCTGGTGACAGGTTCTCTGAAGGTCCATGGCAAAAGGTACATACGGGTTTAATAGTCAGGGGTTTATAATAACGAAAATGTGTTTCTGATCCCTGGATTATTTTTTGGACGAATACTTCTTTTAGGTGCTCAGGTTTCGAACTAAAAAACTTTAATGCCTCTTGTTCATAAGAATCTGGTTTGTTTTTGGGATTGCGATATTTTGAACTGGTTCTTTTTATATCTTTTACCCGGGATAAATTTTGGGTTAGTGAATCGGTCAATCTTATCGCTCTTTCATTGCAAATGGTAATGGCACCCATTACCCCTTCAGCCTTAACAGCAGCCATCAACTCTCCTTGTAACGTTTTTAGTAATATCCCCGCTGCCTTCTCTCCGATGGGGATAATTTCTGCCTTTTCAGACTTCTGTTGGCGTTACTGTCTGAACCTCATTTTTACCACATGCGTTAAGTAGAAATAGAGACAATATTCCAAAATAAATGTAAAATTTCATGATAGAACCCCTCTAAATTCGATGGTAGTGTTAAAGATAATATGATTTTTAAATAATGAAAGTCTTTTTTAACAATGAGAAATTAGGGATCTCTCTTCAGGCCTGACAGTCTCAGACCGCTAAAGATAAAGATTTACCACAAAGTACACAAAAAAGGCACAAAGTACTCAAAGAAAAAAATCATAAGAATAACTTTGTGATCTTAGTGCCTTCTTTGAGGACTTTGTGGTTAAAAAAAAGATAAATATTTAAGTAGATCATTTCAAAATAGATTATCTGCTTAAAAGAAACGGGCCATTGATATGCCCACATAGATGCCTTTAGTTTCCCAGCGATAAGTAGTGTCAAAGCGAAGAAGACTAAAGATATTATTTATAGAAAAACCTGTCTCATTATGCATACGCGTCGTGTATGCTGGTATAAAGGTTAGTTCTGAAAGTGTCTGTTCCGAGATCCAGGATCGTCCGTGGCCACCATATACAATGATTCCAACACCCTTCTCGACGAGGAAATCAAAATTGATTAACTCAAATGGTACCGTACGAAAATTATGCTCCCAGAACACTCCCAGGTAACTTTCACCTTCATAGGGTCTTGATCTTCTTGATTTTAATACGGCGTACGGGGTAAAAACTTCAAAACTGCCATCGACGATCCCATAACGTTGTAATGGCAGTTTCCCGGTACTATAACCCATAGTTAAATGTATGTCAAGTGCATTGGGCAATAATCTTCTGGTCAAGAATGTATTTACTCGAAGATCAGCGTTCAGACTGTATTTGGTAAAATCGTATTCACTCTTTAAAAGTGATGGGGCGCTATATTCAATGAGAAAGGTGACTCTGTTTTGACCAACAATACCGAATGGAATGTAGTCGTCACCGTATTCGGCTTTGAAGAGCAGACTTCGCATAGTCCCTTCATTGATTGCCGGATTCTCTCGTTGTTCATAGCCAGATCCGACAATATTGAAATCGGTTGTCTTTTCGAGTGACTTTTGTTTGTGAGAGTTAAGACCGATGGAGAATATGGAATTTATTGCACGAAAACGATATCCAAAATCAACAAAAAAACCGTCCTGCCAATAATAATCAAAATAGTCTGGTCGGGCGAATGTAGGCGGAAGACTGGCCAGAAAGAGGGTGTAGGTTTCAGATGGATAGCGACTCTCAGTCCCTGTCTCGTATTTTAATGTGCTATGAAATTGGTTTTTAGATCCGAACCGATAATGTAATTCTGCTAAAAAGGACCAATTTTTCAGACCTGTGTTATAACCGGCTCCAATGCTTACTTTAAAGAGATCTGATAAGTCTGGTTTTAACGTAAGGCCAATATGGAGAGCATCTACCCGGTTGTACCAGAGCTGGGGGGAAAGCCACGAGAGTATCCCCGTCCCTTCATTTGCATTAGCTTCTTCATCACCGGCTGTCGCCTCAATAACATTCGCTAAAAATCCTGTCGGTTTGAATGCCTTTTCTAATGTCATTGTACTGTCTAAAGATTCATAAGCAGTTTCTTCTGCATGGGTAAGCGGTACCTGAATCTTTCTTGCGGTGAAGAGGGTGTCTTGAGAAAGAGAAAGGGAATCTACACTTAGGATTTTTTCTTTTTCATAAAGTGAATCAGGCAATGGGATATTTACCTGGTAGTCAGAAAGGGCTGTGATTCTTTTATATTTTATCCTGGGGAATTGTAAACCCAAAATTCCAATTTTTATGTCCCCGCTAACACGATAATCAACAGGTAACCAAAATTTACGGGCATAATTGCTAAATTGCTGTTTATAATATAGATTTAATTCCTGTATTGGAATAGGAAAATGAATAGATTTACTTGGTTTTAGTTCGACGTTAAGTAAAGCAAAATCTTCATCTAAAACCCACAAACGACCCTGAAATGTTGGTTGTAACTTACTATCTGGAATGACCTGAATCTCAAAAACAGTCTTATTGTCTCGTCTTTTTTCTTTTAGGAGTTTAAAATCATAATAATCCAGAGCATCGGGGTGGGTTGGTCCTATTACACTAAATCCAATTAGTTCGATATCATCATCATAAAAATTTGGAATAAAACTGGCCACAGCCATATTTTGTTGCTCACTCAGATTGCTTGTCTGACGTTTGGACTTAATCACTTCCCTCGAACCCTTTTCACTATCCCAAAACGTTTCCGATAAACTTTCAGCAATCGATACGATTCCGGAGTCATTTTCAAATACCAGGCGACTATAGGCATGTGCGCTGGAAGTTTGAATTTCTTTGCGCCAGATAAGTTTACGGCGGATCACTTCCCGCATAATTGCTAAGGCGGGATCCTCTGCTACGACAACAATCGCATCCATTTCAAGAATTATCGGTTCAAGAGCGATAAGAATCTCATTATCATCATTATTTTCTATAAGGATTTTCTGTGATTCGTATCCAATGTAGGTTATGGATAAGGAAGCTGGTGGGTTGCCTATGAGTAAAATAAAATCTCCATCTTCGTTAGATATAGTCCCCTGAAAGGTACCTACAATTTGAATATTGGCCGCAGCCAGTGGTTCCTGGGTTTTAGCATCTTTAATATGACCTTTGAGAAGTGTTTGTGCTGCTGATAGCGATAGAAGATTAAAGATAAGAAGAGAGAGAAGAAGGTACGATAAGGAATTATGCATCTGATTATTTTCTATTATGAATGATTCATATAAAACTAAGGAATCGTTATATAATTAACAATTAGCAGATGAAGATTAGTACGAGAATAATTTGGAATTGTTGCCGTATCCCACATCCCTTATCAGCTGGTCGGTACCAAAAATCCCAACTCCTGCTTGAAATTTTATGTATCGAATGGTATATTGTAGGCTTAATCTTTATGTGAAATTTTGTTTTTTATAAATGGAGGAAATATGTCTGGTAAGTTTGTTTATACATTTGGAGATGGTAAGGCTGAGGGTAATGCGACCATGAAACTCCTATTGGGAGGAAAAGGTGCAAACCTGGCAGAAATGTCCAATTTGGGTGTTCCTGTTCCGGCTGGTTTTACCATATCTACAGAAGTTTGTCATGCCTATTATAAAAATGATGGTCAGTATACTGATGAAGTAAAAAAGCAGGTCCAGGAAGGTATTGCCAGCGTCGAAAAGATTATGGGTGCTCAGTTTGGAGATGTAAACAATCCTTTACTTGTTTCAGTTCGTTCTGGTGCTCCTGCATCAATGCCCGGAATGATGGATACGGTTTTGAATTTGGGCCTTAATGAGGACACCGTAAACGGCATAAGTGAGAAATCAGGTAATGAGCGTTTTGGTTGGGATTCCTATCGCCGTTTTGTTCAGATGTATGGTGATGTTGTCATGGGAATGAAACCAGAATCTAAAGAAGAAGAAGATCCTTTTGAGGTCATTATTCAGGATATGAAAGATGAATTGGGTGTTGAACTAGATACGGACCTTTCTGCTGCAGATCTCAAAAGAATGGTAGGTCTCTTCAAGGATGCGATTAAGGAAAATACAGGTCAGGATTTCCCGACTGATCCATGGGAACAATTATGGGGTGCTGTCAGCGCTGTTTTTGGATCATGGAATAATCAGCGTGCCGTCACCTATCGTAAATTAAATGATATCCCTGCAGAATGGGGTACAGCGGTTAATGTACAAGCCATGGTTTATGGTAATATGGGTGATGATTGTGCCACAGGTGTTGCCTTTACTCGCGATCCCGCCACAGGAGAAAAGAAGTTTTACGGTGAGTATCTCGTAAATGCACAGGGTGAAGATGTGGTTGCTGGTACACGAACACCTGAACCTGTCAATATAGCAACCAAATCCAGCCCGGAACAAAAGACTCTGGAAGAAATTATGCCAGAGCCTTATAAAGATCTGGATAGAATATATAATAAACTGGAAGTACATTATAAAGATATGCAGGATATTGAGTTTACAATTCAAAGTGGTAAACTCTGGATGTTGCAGACAAGAAATGGTAAACGTACAGCTGAAGCGGCTGTGAGAATTGCTGTGGAAATGTTCGAAGAGGGATTGATTGATAAGGAAACTGCTGTCATGCGTGTAGAACCAGAGCAGTTGGATCAACTCCTCCATCCTACCTTTGATCCTAAGGCAGAAAAAAATGTTGTGGCCAAAGGATTGCCGGCATCACCTGGTGCTGCCACAGGTCGGATTGTTTTCCATGCTGATGATGCTGAAGAATGGGCAGAGCGTGGCGAGGATGTTATTCTTGTCAGAATTGAAACTTCACCGGAAGATATTGGCGGAATGAATGTCGCAAAAGGTATCTTGACTTCCCGTGGTGGTATGACCTCTCACGCAGCCGTCGTTGCCAGAGGTATGGGAACCTGTTGTGTTGCCGGATGCGGTAGTCTGAATATTGAATATAAGGCCAAGGAAATGAAAGTCGGTTCAAAAGTCTTTAAGGAAGGCGATTGGATCTCTCTTGACGGATCTCTGGGCGAAGTTATTGATGGAAAAGTCCCGACAGTAACCCCTGAATTATCTGGAAATTTTGGAACTTTGATGTCATGGGCTGATGAATACAGAACCCTGAATGTCCGTACAAATGCAGATACACCCCATGATTCAGATGTTGCCCGTAATTTTGGCGCTGAAGGTATTGGTCTTTGCCGCACCGAACATATGTTTTTTGAAGGTGATCGCATCAAAGCCGTTCGTGAAATGATCTTGGCCGATGATGAAGCGGGACGTCGCAAAGCCCTTGCAAAATTATTACCGTATCAAAAAGAAGATTTTTATGGCATATTAAAAGCGATGCATGATCTTCCTGTTACGATTCGTACCCTGGACCCACCTTTGCATGAATTTCTTCCCCATGATGATGAAAATCAGCAGGAAATGGCCGATGAAATGGGTCTTACCAAAGCGGAAGTTAAAGCGAAGGTTGATTCACTTCACGAATTCAACCCTATGCTTGGACACCGTGGTTGTCGTCTAGGTATCACCTATCCGGAGATTACCGAAATGCAGGCACAAGCTATTATGGAAGCAGCCTGCCAGCTCACAAAAGAAGGTGTGAAGGTATATCCGGAAATTATGATTCCGCTTATTGGAACCAAAGCTGAATTGGCTAATCAAAAAGCTATCGTTAAGAAAGTTGCCGATGCGGTTCAGGAAAAAACAGGTGTCAAGGTGGACTATATGATTGGAACCATGATCGAGATACCGCGTGCTGCATTAACAGCAGATGAAGTTGCCGAGGAAGCAGAGTTCTTTTCATTTGGTACCAACGATTTGACTCAGATGGCCTTTGGGTACTCACGTGATGATGCCGGTACATTCCTTGGTGAATATGTTGATAGAGGAATTCTTCCCGAAGATCCATTCCAGGTTTTAGATCAATCGGGTGTTGGTCAGCTGGTTGAGATTGCCGTGCAAAAGGGTAGATCGACAAAAAAAGACCTGAAAATTGGTATCTGCGGAGAACATGGCGGGGAACCGAAATCAGTAGGATTCTGTCACAGAGTGGGGATGAACTATGTCAGTTGTTCACCTTATCGTGTACCGATTGCCCGTCTTGCAGCTGCACAAGAAGCGCTGAGAACCAAGTAACACGAAGGTTCAAAATAAATTGAGGTAGATTTATTTCCTCTCTTATTAAATGAAGCCCGGTTAATCCCGGGCTTTTTTTTGTCTCAATTCTGGTATCTCGCTATTAGGCACCCGGCACTTGGTACTCGGTTCTTGGCAATTATCCGGGCGTTTAGTGGGTAAACTTTCTATCAACTTTATTTGACAAGGAGCCAGAGAATACACAAACTCAATATTCAATATTCATATTCAATATTTCAATATTCAATACCCAGTACCCAGATTCCTCTTGTCCTAAACCGCTAAGCTCTTTATATTAAAGCGGAGAAAAAACTATGAAACGTGTCTTGATCATTCACACCGGTGGTACGTTCGGTATGACACCTATGGAGCCAGAGACGACTCTTCAACCGGGTAATATAGAAAAACAAATTGATACTTACATTCCAAGAATAAGGGAGAAGGTTGATATATCCATAAAAATCCCTTTTAATTTGGACAGTTCAAATATTGGCCCGAATGAATGGCATATTTTATATACAATTATTAAGGGTGAGATAGAAAACTATGATGGCGTCGTTATTATTCATGGTACAGATACCCTCGTATATACGGCTTCTGCTCTATCTTTTCTACTACTGGATCTCAAAAAACCTGTTATCTTAACGGGGTCGCAACGTCCCCTTTCCGCCCTTCGTACAGATGCTCGGGGCAATCTTATCAACTCTGTTGAACTGGCAACCTATGATATCCCTGAAGTTCTTATTTGTTTTGGAAACCGTCTTTTACGAGGCAATCGCACAAAAAAAATGAGTATTGAAAGTTTCCAAAGTTTCGAATCACCCAATTTACCACCGTTGGCGAATATTGGACTAAACGTCAATGTCAACAGCCGATATATCCTGAAAGAAAAGGCAAAATTATCTCTCCAATCGACCTGTTCTCAAAATATATTATCGTTAGGTGTGTATCCAGGTTTAAAACCGGATATTTATAAAAAATTAATAACAGATTCTGTGAAAGCTTTAGTTATTGAAGGATTTGGTTCTGGTAACCTGCCTGGAGAAAATTCGGGTTGGATTGAATTTATCTCCTCGGCGATTGATCAGGAAATACTTGTATATCTTGGAAGCCAATCACCGCATGGTTTAACCGATCTGAGTGTTTATGTTTGTGGACAAAGGGCCCGGGATGCGGGTGCTTTATCATTGCACGATATGACTACAGAAGCCGCACTTGTAAAATTGATGTTGCTTCTGGGGAATGAGTTAGAAGTATCCGAAGTGCGCCATCTTATGGATCAAAGTCTGGCTGGAGAACTGACGAAAAGTAATTAGAAATTAGTAATGTTGATTTATAAATGCTGCATAATTCAAATAAATATATAGCGATATCCGTATCACGTATCACATATCTCAAATTAGGTGTCTCATATCTTGGTTGAGAGTCTATAATATGTCAAATATCCCGGATAAAGATTTAAATGTACAATCTTCTTAATCGTCAAAAGATTAAACTTGTTTTTTCCTATGATTATTATATTGGGATTTCCACTTCCAACGCTTATCAATCATTTGACATTATGAAATACAAAAAGATCCGGGATCGCTTGATAAATGAAAAATATATAAAGCGAAAACATATCCTTGCTCCGGAAATGGTGAGTTATGAAGATATGGCCTTAGTCCATGATGAAACCTATCTGAAAAATATTCAAGATCCTGTAAAAGTAGGACAATATCTGAGGATTGGCGTTGTAGAACCCTGGGATTCCTATATCCTTGAATTTTTTCGGACTGTAACCGGTGGGACGATCCTGGCAGCTGAATATGCACTTGATCACAGAGTCGCAATGTTCAATATTGGGGGAGGATTTCATCATGCCATGCCCGACCAGGCTGCCGGATTCTGTTTGATCAATGATGTCGCCATAGCCATAGAAAAAGTTAGGCAAAAACACACTTTGGAAAGAATAATGATTATTGATTTGGATTATCATCAGGGAGATGGAAATTTGATGTTCTTTAAGGATGATCCTAATGTATTCACCTTTTCCCTTCATGCTACAAAATGGTTGGAGGTTGATAAACAGAATAATAAGGATATTCTTATTCCACACAATATTCGCGGACCAGAATATATGGAAATTCTCTCCGAACATCTTGAGCCAGCATTTGATTCATTTAAACCGCAGCTTGTATTTTATATCGCCGGATCGGATCCTTATGAGCATGACACTTTGTGTGATTTAAATTTAACTAGAGAGGAGATGTTGGAAAGGAATCTTTATGTCTTCAATTTAGTAAAATCTAGTAAAAAACCTTTGGTTGTTGTTGCCGGAGGGGGATATGGGGCTGAAAGCTGGAAGATATATTTTGACTATATTGCCTCAACATTGAAAGGAAGAATCTGATGAAATTTCCAGAAAATTCCTGGCATATCATATCCTGGTTGCAAAGTAAGACGGTAAAACAACCAGATATCGTCCGTTTAGATATGTCTGAATCAGATCTGTTTAATCTGGATATTGGCAAACGTGGTGGTGATTTTTTCCTCGGATATTTTTCTCATAATGGGATGAATCTCGCACTCGAAAAATATGGATTATATGCGGAATTAAAAAACCTTGGCTTTGAAAATGTTGTTACACATTTTGACACTTCAGATGCCTTTAAACATAAAATATCAGTATTCAATGAAACCAAAGCTAGAAAAAATTTGTTGATCGAACTGGTTTTGAGGAAATCCTATTTTAAATTAAAAATGCCGTTCGATTTTAAACACAATGGAAAATGTTATCAATGTCTGACAATCGACTGGCTGGCAATGCAAAACCCTAACGCAGACTTTACCCCAAGACGCCCACGTTTACCAGGACAAAAGTATCCAGGGCTGGGACTCTCTGCAATTGTGGTAGAACTGTTGATGATTGCCTGCTGGAGGTTGGGGGTATCTGGTTTGATAAATTTTCCAGGGCATTATCACAATGCCTTTTTATATTCGAAGATATTTTATTATCTTGATCCTCTAGCTCAGGCGAAATTGCAGGTTTTGAAAAAAAACTTTAAAAATTTACCGATTGATAAGTTGTCCTGGGGTATAGAATGGGGATGTGTAAAAGATCTAAAATCAAATGAAATATTTAATTGGATGGTTGGTGAACAATTAGTGCCACTAGATGATGTATTAAAAAAACTTTTTAATGGCAAAAAATATAAAAAATATGTGAATGGAAAGATGAAAGACTATAAATTTGTTTTCGATGAACAAAAATATCAGGATATGAAAAAGAAAATGACTGTAAAAAATATGGAGAAAATTATATGAAGTTAAAGGCAACCCAGATCAGAAAAGGCATGATAATTGAGTTTAACAACGAACTTTTTCAACTTACAGACGTTTTTCATAATACACCCGGTAAAGGACAAGCTTCGGTGCAAACTAAAATGAAGAACGTTCGGACGGGAACAAATGCCGAAAATAGGTTTAGAAGTGACGAATCAGTGGAAAAGGCCTCTTTGGATAGCAAGGACATGGAATATCTTTATAATGACGGAGAAGATTATTACTTTATGGATTTAGAAACATTTGATCAGATTATACTTCGCGATGATATTCTTGGAGATGCACCTATGTATATGTTGCCCAATGTAAAAGTTACGGTTAACTTTTATCAAAATGAACCAGTGAGCATTGATATCCCGGGATCAGTAGAATTAAAAATAATTGAAACTGAGCCCGCTCTTAAGACGGCAACCGTAACTTCTTCCTATAAACCAGCCATCGTTGAGACTGGATTGAAAATACAGGTTCCTCCATTTATTTCCGAAGGAGAGGTTGTCAGAATTGATACAACAGAAGGTAAATATTTAGAGCGTGCAAAGTAGAAAGCATATAAATTCTTATTTTATTTTGAAATAAAACCATAAAATTAGTAAATTACTTACTTTCGCAAATTATAAGCATCAAAAGGAGGCGATAAAAGTGAAAAAAATTATAATTATTTCTCTTGTTCTGATTGTTTCTGTTGTTATGGCAATTGCGCAGAGCGATACGGGATCGAAGAGCCCCGAAGCGGGTAATGCCTATAATGATGGTCTTGATCAGGCGCGAAAAGGGAACTACAAAGCGGCAGTCCCATTATTTGATAAGGCCATTAAAGCAGATCCTCAATTTGCCCAAGCCTACTATATGCTTGGATTTACCCAGAGAAGATTAAGTGCAAATGTCGAAGCGATGACATCATTCAAGAAAGCTATTGAAATAGAAAGTAAATTTGAAAATGCCTACATTGCTCTTGGCAATTTGCAGACATCACTTGAAGATTTTAGTTCTGCCATCAATACGTTTAACGCTGTTCTTTCTTTCAATGAAAAGTCGTCAAAAGCGTATTATGGCTCAGGAAATGTATTTTACAAACAAAAAGACTATAAACAGGCTATTGATCGCCTTAAAAAAGCAGTCGAAATCGATCCTGATTATGCCTTGGCCTGGAATATTTTAGGCTTAAGCCAGGTAAAGGCGAATGCATTGTCAGATGCTGTCAATTCATTCCAGAGCGCAATTAAAGCCTCAAAAAAGAATTCCAGAAAAGGCAGTAATTATTACCGATTGGGAGATACTTTTCTTAAGTTAAAAAAATATAAAGATGCCGAAAGCGCATTTCTTAACGCATTAAAATTTTCGAAATCTCAAAGTATTGTTGGGGGATCAAATTTTCTTTTGGGTGAGGTTTATAAGTTCTTAGGGCAAAAAACCAAGGCCATCCAGTATTATAAAAAGGCATCTAAAAATAGGTCCTGGAAAGCCTCAGCAGATTATGAAATTGATTTACTCGAAAATCCGGACAAATATGTAAAATAATTATCGTAGAATAGAGTGCTCAAAAAAATTAACCTATCCCAATAGAGAGGAGGTGTGAATCCACGGATGATAACAGTTAAAGTACGTGATAACGAACCATTTGAAAAAGCTTTTCGAAGATTTACCAAAGCCTGTGAAAAATCAGGTCTGATGTCAGAGATAAAAAAACATCAACACTTTGAGAAACCAAGTGAACAAAAAAAACGAAGAGTAAATGCTGCCAGACGTAAAATGCGTAAATTAATGGCAGAAAACAGATAAGATTAAATGATGTCAATAGAAGAACAATTACTACAAGATATGAAGCTGGCAATGAAGGCCGGAAAAAAACTCGAATTAGAGACCATCCGGATGTTGCGGGCACAGATCAAGACAACATCTATTGATAAAAAAGATGAATTGACTGATTCCGAAGTGACGAAGGTCCTCCAAAAAGAAGCAAAAAAACGAAAAGAGGCCATTGAGATGTATCAGAGTGGTGGACGTGAGGACCTCGTCAAAAAGGAAACAACAGAACTGGAAATTATTGCTACATACTTGCCCGAACAACTTTCAGATGAAGAGTTGGATAGTATTATCAAAGAGACGGTATCTATGCTCCAAATCACAAGTGAGAAGGATGTGGGACGTGTTATGGGTGCTGTGATGCCAAAAGTAAAGGGCAAAGCAGATGGCAAAGTTGTACAACAAAAAGTAAAAGATATTTTTGCCAATCTTTAAACTATGAATTCCCTCGATATTGGTATTCTCTCCATTGCTGCTATTTTTTTTATAAAAGGATTTTTCCGGGGATTTGTCTACGAATTAATTACGATTGCTGGGTTAATTCTCGGATATTTAATTTCGATCACTTATCTCAGCTTACTAACAGTGCTCATTCTTAATTTTTTTCCAACATTTCCAGAATCAGTTGTTAAACTTGTAAGTTTCTTTATCCTTTTTGTTGGGACGAATTTGCTTCTACGGTTGGTCGCCAACATTCTCACCAAAACATTAAAGGTAGCCATGTTAGGATGGCTTAATCGGTTGTTTGGTGGTGTTATGGGTGTTGTTAAAAGTATATTTATTCTGGGAATCATCGTTTTTGTTATTAATCTTATTCCCTTTTCCACAACATTTATGGAACAATTTGAGGTGAAAGATAGCCTGCTATATCCACTCCTCGAAGCTGTAGGGCCAAAATTATACGAATTAATCCAAAATTATACTGATGTACTTTTCTAAAAGGAATAGAGCGACCAAATATCTTTTACCCAAGTGTGTATATTACGATAAAAAATTCTAACCACGGATATTCTCTTTGGTTATTCTTTACAATCCTCCATTTCTAACGGGATAGCTAAAATGAAAATTCTCCTCGAATCTGATCATGTCCTGGAATTTGATAAGGTTCTTGAATATATCAGCACAAAATGCGTTAGTGAATTGGGCAAGATCCGTATCCGTCAAAGCGAAGCGAAAGATGATCGTAATCTTTTGATAGGGGCTCTTGCCGATGTATCCGAAGGCAGAGAAATATATGAAACTGATGGCGGATTACCTTTGTGGTCATTTGATGATGTGCGGATTTTACTCAATAAAATAGAACCTGAAGGTAGTTATCTTGATATCAAAGATTGTCAGAAGATTCAAAATTTTCTGGAAGTTTCAGCAAACATAGAAACCTTCTTTACAAAGAAAGAATCCTCTTACCCCAGACTTAAAAAATTTGCATCCAGAATCGATCCGCTCTTTAACCTCTCCAATTTGTTAAAAAACACAATAGATCCGGCTGGAAATATTTTCGACAATGCAAGCAATGAACTCAGACATATACGCTCTCAAATTTCATCTGTTAGTAAACAGATACACACAAAACTTGAAAGAATAAAAAAGCGGCAAAAAGAACATTTAAGAGAAGATTTTATTTCCCTTCGTGATGGACGTTTAGTAATTCCAGTGCGCGAATTTTCGGTAAACAGGATACCTGGAATAGTGCATGGTCAGTCCGGTACAGGGCAGACACATTTTGTTGAACCGATGTCTGTTGTAGCATTAAATAATGAAATATTTGAACTATATAATCAGGAAAAAAATGAAATCATTCGCATTCTTAAACGACTCTCTGCCAATATTAAGAATCATGGTGAAGCGCTGTTCATCAATCTGGAAAATTTGATTCATTTGGATGTAGTGCAGGCTAAGGCTCAATATTCAGTTTCTGTAAATGGGAAAGCACCTCAGGTAAGTAAAGATTTTTCATGGGATTTGAGAAACGGTTATCATCCCCTACTATTAAAAAAGGATGGTGACACAACGATTCCTCTATCTTTGAGATTAGGATTTGATTATCGTATGATCGTTATAACCGGACCAAATGCCGGAGGTAAAACAGTTGCCCTTAAAACTGTAGGCCTCTTACAACTTCTTTTCCAATGTGGCTTTCACATACCTGTCGATGAAGGTTCAAGTTTTCCTGTATGTGAACAAATGGCGGCAATTATTGGAGATGAACAGTCTATTGAAAATGACCTAAGTACATTTTCTTCCCATATTACTAAAATAAATCAGGTGATTGAGAATCAGGCTAATCGGTTCCTGGTGCTTATTGATGAAATTGGGACTGGTACTGATCCTGCTGAAGGCTCAGCGTTAGCCATGTCGATGCTTGAAAGTCTAAACAGCGAGGGTATGGTTACAATTGTCACAACCCATCTTGGCGAATTAAAAGCCTTTGCACACAAGACAGAACAGGTTGCAAATGCTGCGATGCAATTTGATTTTAATACGCTTTCTCCGCTTTTTAAAATTGAACTCGGTATTCCAGGCAGCAGTTATGCTTTTGAAATATCAGAAAGATTGGGTGTTAAATCTGATGTTTTAGATAGGGCACGCAAACTCATGGGCAGCTCTCATGACGAATTGGAGAGCATGATCACTGAATTAACAAAAAAGCGACAGGAATATGACGAACTTTTTAAGGAATTATCAATTAAAGAGTCGGAACTTGAGGGTCTCAAATCACTTTATAGCACCAGGGCCGAGGATCTAAAAAAGAAGCGAAAAAAATATGAAGCGGAATATGTTGCCGAGGCAAATGAAATATTGAGTGATGTAAATCGTACCATAGAAACCGTGATCCGGGAAATTAAAGAAAGTAGTGCAAAACCGGAAGTTGTAAAAAACGGTAGAAAAAAAATACAGCAGTTACAGATAAAAGTAAAAGGAAAACTCCCAAAGAGAGCAGTTGAAGAGATCGCAGTTGAAGATCTCCATATCGGACAATCAGTTAAAAGTAGTCGATTTACTGTGAGTGGTCAGATCGAAAGGATCTTTAAGGATAAAAAACAGGTGGAAATAAATGCGAGGGGTGTTAAAATGATCATTCCTTTCTCCGATATATTTATTGTTGAGGGTGTAAAGATTAAGCGATCATTACAGGATGTGGGCCATGAAGTGGACAGCTCACAGGTTCTGAATGAGATTGATCTTCGGGGACAAATTGCTGACGACGCGCTTATCGAATTGGATCAATATCTTGCACATGCATTAAACTCGGCCTGGAAGGAAGTGAGAATCATTCATGGAAAAGGTACTGGCGCTTTACGGGGCAAAGTTCATGGTTATCTAAAGAAAAACAAAAATATCAAATCCTACCGATTGGGAAAATATGGCGAAGGTGACGCAGGTGTGACGGTTGTAGAAATATAATGTTCCGATGATTTGTTTAATATAAGTAAATGATATAATGTGAAATGTCAAACGGCAAACGTGAGACGTTTAAAGGGATACAGCCATGTGTAGAGGCACAATCTATTGCGCCTATTGATCGTAATTCACAATCAATGTATTGTGTGTCGAATATTCAATAGTCATTGTGGAATATTCAATTGGTATAAGAGTGGATTGTGATCAATAAATAAAGAACTAATACAATTCTTAACAAATTACACTAAAATCCAAAGTCCAAAATCCAAAATCGAAACTCTTATAGCATCATTCTGATCAAAATAAGGAAATGACATGCCAGCTAAAAAATTCTTCTTACTTGACGGTTCTGCCATATTCTATAGAAGCTACTTTGCCTTTATTCGAAATCCACTCATCAATTCTAAGGGCGAGAATACAAGCGCAACTTTTGGCTTCCTTAACACCGTCTTTAAGTTAATTGAGGATGAAAAACCGGATTATCTTGCAGTAATCTTTGATACCAAAGAATCTACTTTTCGTCATGAGATATATAAAGAATATAAAGCAACAAGAGAAAAAATGCCCGAAGAGATGGCCGAAACTTTTCCACGCCTTCGTCAGGTACTTGAAACTCTAAATCTTTCCATTATGGAAAAACCAGGATTTGAAGCAGATGATATTATTGCTACCTTAGCCCGGGAAAACGCTTCTGAAGAATTGGAAGTATACATCATCTCTGGAGATAAGGACCTTGCTCAACTGGTCTCTGATCATATATCAATTTACACCATGTCAAAATCCCCCAATATTCCCCCTGATATACTCGATCGTAATCAAATAAAAGAAAAATATGGTATTTATCCTGAACAGATAACTGATTGGTTAGCATTAATGGGTGATAAATCGGACAATGTTCCGGGTGTTCCGTCTGTAGGGGAGAAAACAGCTTGTGCATTACTCGAGCAATTCCACTCCCTTGATAACTTATATGAGAATGTGGATCAGGTTTCAAAGGTGGGTATTAAACAGAAGTTAATTGAAAACAAAGAAATGGCCTATCTTTCAAAAGAATTAGTGGTCTTAGATGATAATGTTGAACTAAACAGTGGTTTAGATGATTGTCAGTTAAAAACCTGGGATAAATCTGCTCTGGAAGTTCTATTAAAGGACATGGAATTTAACCGTCTGGTTACACGGGCTAATTCAGTACATGCTTCGGTTAGTGGTATAGATAATGAAGAAAAATCGGTTCTCTCGGAAAAAAATATACACTATCATCATATAAATGATGAAGTATCTCTAAACAGTCTCATTGATCTGTGGGCCAAACAGGAAATTTTTGTTTTTGATCTGGAAACCGATTCTTTGGACACCTTTACAGCTAAGATCGCTGGAATTGCTATAAGTTTCCAGGAAGGGACTGCCTACTACATTTCAATGGGTCATCCCGACTCAAAAATTGATCCGGAAATGGTGATTTCGAAAATCAGAATATTTTTTGAAGATACAAAATATAAAAAAGTTGCCCAGAATATAAAATTTGATGCAATGGTTATGAGACAAAATGGGATCAGGGTGAATAATCTATATTTTGATACCATGATTGCATCATTTTTGCTGAATGCAATAGCAGGGCAACATAGCCTTGATCATCTTGCACTCGAATATCTGGACTATCAAATGATCAGTATTGAGGAATTGATTGGTACAGGAAAAGATCAAAAAAAAATGACAGATATTTCTGGTAAGGACGTCTTTAATTATGCTTGTGAGGATGCAGATATTACTTGGCAACTCATGGAAATCTTTAAGCCAAAATTAAAAGATCTTGAGTCTCGAATCACTATTCTACGATATGGAAATGCCCTTAGTTGAAGTGTTAATTGAAATGGAAGAACAGGGGGTAACCCTGGATGTGGATTTGCTTTCAAAGTTATCTGTAGAACTTAGTATAAAAATTAGAGAGTTAGAAAAATCTATTATTGAGCAAGCGGGTGAGACCTTCAATATAAATTCACCACAGCAGCTTGGCACAATTCTATTTGATAAAATGGAAATCCATAAAGAGATTAATATGCGTAAGCCAAAGCGCACGAAGACGGGTCAGTATTCCACATCAGAACAGATCCTGGAGCGGTACCATGGGCACCCTCTTCCCAAAACCATACTTGAATATCGTAAACTTGCTAAACTAAAAAACACCTATGTCGATGCATTGCCAGATTTGATTCATCCAACAACAGGACGTGTACATACGTCTTTTAACCAAACGATTGCTTCAACAGGTAGGCTCTCCAGCGTAAATCCAAACCTGCAAAATATTCCAATTCGGACAGAGATAGGCCGTGAAATGCGAAAAGCTTTCAAACCAGCAGAATCGGACACACTCATCATGAGCGCTGATTATTCTCAAATTGAACTGCGCATCATGGCTCACTTGTCTGGTGATGATAAAATGGCGGATAGTTTTAAACAAAACCTCGATATTCACACGGCTACTGCTGCATTGGTGTTTGACATTCCTATCGATGAAGTCGATGTCGATCAAAGGCGAAAGGCAAAAGAAATTAATTTTGGAATTATCTATGGTATGAGCAAATATGGATTGGCAAACAGGTTGGAAATATCGGTGGCTGAAGCAGAGGAATTTATTTTTAATTATTTTGCCACCTATCCCAGGATTCAGGAATTTATGCGTAATACTATTGCTGAGGCCGATATGAATGGTTATGTTGTAACTATGATGGGCAGGCGGCGTTATTTACCACAGATACACAGTTCAAACAGACAGCTGAGAGAGTTCGCTGAGCGCACTTCCATTAACACACCTATTCAGGGCAGTGCCGCGGACATGATAAAGATGGCAATGATTGATGTAAATAGAAAAATAAAATCCGAGAAATTGAAGAGCAAAATGATACTTCAGGTTCATGATGAACTTGTTTTTGAAGTTCCTGCTGCAGAAATAGATAAAATGTCTCAATTAGTGAAAGAAAATATGGAAAATGCAATGTTGCTACATGTACCGGTGATTGTAGAAATTGGTATTGGTAATAACTGGCTTGAGGCACATTAATCCAATGATAATTCCATACCCTCTTGAGCGCCTAAAATTCGCATATTGCTACCTTCCTGCCATGAAATTTTCTTAGCAGATTCAACCATGGAATCAACAAAAGCATCATCATGCAGAGGATCATGGTGAAACATAACCAATGTCTTTACCTTTGCTCCAAGAGCAACCTTGACTGTGTAATCAAAAGGAGAATGTCCCCATTTTATCTTTGTTTTATACTCTTCGGGTGTGTATTGGGCATCATGAATAAATATATCTACATCTTTTGCAAAATTTAACAGTCGTTTATTGCCATCTTCCACAAAAGTAATTTCATCGGGGTTATCTGTATCATGTGGTACTGCCGGATGAACCGCATAGGGCTCATTGTCACTAATATAGACGACTGATTTACCATTGACATGAAACTTGTAACCAAGAGCGTATCCTGGATGATTGAGGTAGATTGCCTCTACTTTAATGTCATCAAATGTATATTCTCCTTCGTACATAGGTTCAAAGTCAAATTTTGAGGACATCTCATCAATTTGAACAGGAAAGTTTACCGGATTCATCTGATCGGCAAGTATATCCTCAAGTGACAAATCTGCTTCCTGGGCACCATGAAAGACAAAGTGATTACCAGGGATATATGCAGGCACAAAAAATGGAATTCCCTGAATATGGTCCCAATGCATATGGCTTATAAATATATGAGAATTGACGGATTTACCTTGCTTCATTAAATGTTGACCAAGTTCACGTATACCCGATCCTGCATCAAGAATAAAAAACTTTTCATCATCATAAAATAATTGCAAACAAGGTGTATTGCCACCATAGCGACTAGTCGATGGTCCGGGAGTTGGAATTGATCCCCGAACCCCCCAGAATTTGATTGAAGCCATAATTTTCCTCTTTAAATGTATTTTTTTATTTCTTCAACGAGTAGAGATCCTTTTAAGGGTTTTACGAGGTATGAATTCGCGCCCAAATTTTTTGCCTTTTTTTCATCAATTGGATAATATTTCCCTGTATAAATAATCACTGGAATAGATTCCAGAGATTTGTTCTCCCGCATTCTTTTTAGTACAGAAAAGCCATCCAGTTGCGGCATCATAAGGTCCAATATTACTAATTTAGGTTTTACTTGAACCATTGTATCAACGGCCTTAGTACTGTCGTTTAAAGTCTGAGCCACAAGACCATGTTTTTTTAAGAGATCGGTGAGATATTCCAATTGGAGATCATTGTCATCAATCATCAGGACATCAATACTATCACCCACAATCATTCTCCTTTATGCTTTTAAAAATGTTTTTATTTAAGTAACTGTTTTTATGGGTCATATAATTCCTGCAATAGAATTTTTATTTGTATTGATCATAACTTTAATTAAACTAATGTCTTAGGATGTATTGAGATGTGATCTTTGTCACCAATTTTATCCTTGTAAAGAATGATTTAGAATATGATTATAGCTTTATGGACCAGTGATATATCACCATAACTAATAACTGGTATTAAACATTTTTGTGCGTTCTATCTCTACCTCTGAAATTAGCAATCTAATTTCTGAAAGCTCCTTTGTATAGTGGCTCTTAGATTTACTTGATGCGGATTCTTCTTTCATAAGTTTTAGAATCTCATTGTACTTGACATCCAGATGCCACTTCCGCATTCGATACAGGCAACCTGCTGCATATTTTAACGGTTGCTCTATTACTTGTAAAGATAATTTAGAAATAAGGCTCATTCCTGATTCGGTTGTTGTTGCCTTCTCCAGTTCCTTGAGGGAAAAATGGCCCATCTCTTCCCATTGGTGGGCCAATATTTCGAATATTTCCCGTAAATGATCGTTGGCGAATTCTTCGGTCGAAATGTGATCAAAAATATATCTCGCTACTTCTTTGTCATCAAGGAGTAGAATTGAAATCAGATCTTCTTCGGCGCGCCACTGTCCTTTGTTTATCGTTCCAATTTTAGGCTCTTTTTTTTCTACCTGCTCTGTAGGTCTATAACGGCTTCGTTTCTTTAAGTCGTTAAATCTTGAAATAAGAAAGGACTCCGCGATTTCCATTTTATCAGCGATTTTATGTATGTATAGCCCTACTTTTAGATCATTGGGAATATTGACATAATCTTCCAGCATCTCATCGATAAGTATTTGTTTCTCTTCAAGTGCGAGATTTCTGCTCTTTGCCTGTAATGTTGTTAACTGAAAATCTATAGGCATTATTCGTAAATTGAGAAGGTCTGTATAGGCTGATTTGCCTTTTTCCAGTATAAAGGTATCCGGGTCAAAAGGCTTTGGCATGACGACCATCGTAACAGTTAGATCCTGGGACTCAAGTATCTGACTATTGCGGACAGCCGCTTTTATCCCTGCGTCATCGCTATCGTATGATATAATTGCCTTGTCCGTATAGCGTTTTATCAGCCGTGCTTGTCCTTCGGTAAGAGCTGTACCACTGGATGCTACGACATTCTGAATACCTTCATCTACTAATCTTAAAAGATCGAAGTAACCTTCCACGATAATGACTGCTTTTTTCTCACGGATGGCGGGAATAGCCTGGTAAAGTCCGTATAATATTTCCCCCTTTTTATATATGTTTGATTCAGGTGAATTCAAATATTTTGGTTGATCATTCTCGTTTATTCTGCGTCCGCCAAAACCAACAATTTGCCCCGACAAATTATAAAATGGAAACATGATCCGGTTACGAAAACGGTCAAAGTATCGTTCAGTCTCTTCCTTTTTTTGAACCAGACCTAATTCCAGATAAACATCAGGATTGATAGATTTATATTTGGGGAAATTAATTAATCCATCCCATTTATTAGCCGCATATCCAACAGCATATCTCTCCAGCGTTTCTTGTTTCAGCTTGCGTGATTGTAGATATTGTCTGGCCGGGTTGGAAACAGAATGGCTAAAATATTCTCTGGCGATTTGGTTGGCATGGTAGAAATGATCATATTCAGTATCTGCTGCTTTTTGATCTGCAGGTCTATAATCAGGAAGTGTGATACCTAGATCAGAGGCAACCCGGCGGATCGACTCAATATAGGAAATGTTTTCTACTGACATCAGAAAATTAAATACATTTCCGCCTTTACCACAGCCAAAGCAATGATAGATTTGTTTTTCCGGACTAACGATGAATGAGGGTGTTTTCTCTTTGTGGAAAGGGCAGAGCCCTTTAAAATTTTTACCAGCCTTTTTTAAGGCCACGTATCGTGAAACCACGGACACAACGTCACTGGCGCTCTGGATCTCTTCTATTTTAGTTTCGGGTATACGTGACACTGACCACTTACCTTACTTGATTTGTGTATGAGGCGTTTCTAAATTGGATCCTGGTGCTCGGTTCTTTGCACTCGCTACTGGTTTGATTATTTTAAAATATGGATTATTTATACCTCAATCAAAAAATTGCTAAATACAATCTGAGATATGTCATAACCGGGAGAACATACCAAAACCGAGAGCCGGGTAGCCGGCATCCAGACTGAATTTATTAAAAATGAAAATTGTAAACAACTTCAAAGGAGATAGTAATGAACAAAATACCACAGCAGGGTCAGCAACAGATTAATATTGAGTTAGGTGATGCCGAAGCTGAAGGCATCTATTCCAACCTGGTCTTGATAACCCATTCACCGGCAGAATTTATTTTCGATTTTGCCCGTGTTTTACCGGGTAAACCGAAGGCAAAGGTCTATACACGGGTCATAAAAGCACCCCAACATGCAAAATCCTTTTTGATGGCCTTGCAGGATAATATTAAAAAGTATGAAGAACAATATGGTGAAATTAAATTAAAGGGGATCGATAATAAAACAAAAAACATGGGCTTTCAACAGGGAACGTAATTACGTGTAGCGTATAGGCAAGGGCGTAGAGCGTGAGGCGTAAAGGACGTAGGGACAAACTGTATGTTTGCCTCGGAAACAATTAAAAATATTAAAAATAAGCCCTTTTGAATCCATTGCATTTAAACGGCATATATGTTAACTTTATTGATTCTGGTCATGAAAGAAACTATAAAAAATAATGTAGCACACGTGCGAAAATTAATCGCATGCGCAGCTGAGAAATCGGGAAGAACCGAAGGCGATATTACAGTTGTTGCGGTCTCAAAAAGACAACCTATTGAGAAAATCTATGACGCACAACGAGCCGGAATTAAAATATTTGGGGAGAACCGCGTTCAAGAATTGCTAAGCAAGATTTCAAATGTGGGCTCGGATATACAATTTCATATGGTTGGCCATTTACAGGGTAATAAAGCCAATAAGATCGTGGGGCAGGTTGAATTAATTCAATCTGTTGATAGTATAAACCTCATCAAGAAATTGGATAGCCTGGGAGAGCAGAAAAATATTACGAATAAGATATTGCTTCAGGTTAATACCAGTGGCGAATCTACAAAATTTGGTTTTCAGTTGGAGCAGATTGAAGATGTTTGTGAAGAGATTGAAAAAAGGGAGTTTGTAGATTTGACTGGGTTAATGACTATCGGTCCATTAACACAGGATAGGGGTAGGATCATAAAAAGTTTTGCCAGCTTGAGAAACTCATTTGATTATTTAAAAAAGTATGAGTCTAATAATATCAATATGACCACTCTTTCCATGGGGATGAGTGATGATTTTGAAATTGCTATAAATGAAGGTAGTAATCTGGTTAGGATCGGTACGGCAATTTTCGGGCCACGGGAAATGATTTAGGTAATGGTTTAATAGTAATAAGCAATTTTTGATAGCCAATATTGGAAAATATTGATCTGATTTTATTGTAAAATTCTCTCGCCAAAACGCAAAGTCGCAACTTGTCAGAAGACAAAAGAAAAAAGACAAAAGACAAAAAATCGTTGCGTCTTAGCGTCTTTGCGAGTGATGAAATATTTGTGTCGGTAAAACTTACTAATGATTCTGGCGGTAACGAGGAGGTCTGTGGTGAAAATAACACCAATGGAAATAAAACAGCAGGAATTTAAAAGAGGCATGCGCGGCTATGATACTGTAGAAGTGGATACGTTCCTGGAAATGGTTGGTAATGAATTTGAGAAGTTGCTTCAGGATGTTCGTGAATATGATAAAAAGATTATTGCCCTGGAATCCGAATTGAGCAAGTTTAAAGAGGTCGAGAGTACTTTAAAACAAACTTTGATGAATGTGCAACAAACTTCAGACAAATCGCTAGAAAATTCAAAAAAAGAAGCGGTTCTGATGCGCAAGGAAGCAGAACTTGAAGTGCAGAAAATGGTTGAAGAAGCGCGACGTGAGCGGGATAATATGAAAGAAGAGGTTATAACCCTTCAGACACAAAAGCAATCATTGATCACCAGGCTGCGTCATGTGTTGACATCTCAACTGGAGCTAATGGATGTTTTGGAGATAGAAGATTCTGATTTAGGTAAACTGAAAGATAGAACAAAAAAGGTTTTTTCAGCAACTAATGAGGGCACACCAAAACCTGTTGAACTGAAAAAACCACATATGCCTCAACCGTCAGTGCCACCTGAGAAGCAACCACAGAAAAAAGTTGAGGTAACTAAGTCACCTGAAGCGGGAATTAATCCCCAACAAAAGGAAGATGGTACAAATCTGTTTCGGGATGTTTTTGGAGATGATATGGAGACATTTATCAAATAACTTGAAAGGATAGACGCCATGAGAAAAATAATTACTGGTGTTCTACTCATTAGTTTGTTTAATATTTTTATCGGTTGTAGTGGATCTTCTATACGAATTGATAAACCGCCCATTGGTGCATCTGTAGAGATCAAGATGGTTGACGGATCATCAAGGCGGGGTGTGATTCTAAAAAAAGAAGGTGACAAATTACTCTATATGGATGCTGACAGTCAGAAACCTGAATATCTTGATGTAAAAAAGGTGAAGGCGATTGCGAAAGCAGATAAAGTATATGATTTGCAGGGTAAAGAAATAACAGATGAACAAATAAGTGATGCCAAGGGTATTTCAAAGACATTAGCTTATGGGCTAGGTGGTTTTGTCCTGGGGGCTGCTGTTGGGTTTGGGGTAGCTGCTATTGCAAACTCCCAGGATGCAGATATTGCACCAATATATCCCATGGCTGGTTTAGGTATCCTGGGCGGCGTTTATTTCGGTATACAGGGTAGTGAAAGTGATAGAGAAGATGCTGTAGATGAAATACGCGAGTCACGATATCAGGATAGTCAAGCCAAATTAAGACAACGTCTTGAGGAAGAGAAAAAAAGACTAAAGGAACAACAGAAGAAACAGGAAGAATTAAAAAAAGATCTGAAGAAAAAAGATAATTAGGCTGATCTTTTCGAAGGAAAATTAATGGAATCATATGTTCAGCAAATTGATAATGCGATTGAATATATTCGGTCTCATACAAGTATAGAACCGCAGATTGGTATTATTTTGGGCACGGGATTGGGTGGACTTGTCCAGGAAATTGATATCGAGATAACGCTTTCGTATAAAGATATTCCTCATTTTCCTCTCTCTACAGTGGAAACACATGAGGGCAAGTTAATCATAGGAAAATTGGCTGGAAAATCTGTTATAGCCATGCAAGGTCGTTTTCATTATTATGAAGGTTATTCAATGAAGCAGATCACATTCCCTGTACGTGTTATGGCAAGGCTAGGGATAAAGAATCTGCTAATCTCGAATGCTTGTGGTGGAATGAATCCCGAATTCAACCGTGGTGATATTATGATAATTGAGGATCATATCAATTTACTCGGTGATAATCCTCTTATTGGACCAAACTTGGACGAATTTGGACCTCGATTTCCCGATATGTCTGAACCCTGGTCAAAAAAAATGATCAATCTGGCCAATCTCGCAGCAAAAGAAGAAGGAATTTCTCTGCAGAAAGGTGTCTTTGTGGCTGTTAGTGGGCCAAATCTTGAAACCAAGGCCGAGTATAAATTTCTCAGTATCATTGGTGCCGATGCTGTGGGCATGTCCACTGTACCAGAAAATATTGTTGCCGTCCATAGCGGCTTGAATGTGTTGGGTTTATCGGTGATTACGGATGAATGTGTTCCGGAAACATTGCAGGCGGTTAACATTGCGGAGATTATAGAAACGGCTAACAATGCCGAACCAAAACTAACAAAGATTATGAAAAAAGTGATTGAGCAACTCTAAGTTGCTTTACCGCAGTAAGAAGTAAGGCGGATATTCAAATGTTCAGGGAAGTATCAAGTAAACTCAATCTTTCTGATAAAGAAAAAAATATTCTTGAATTCTGGGCAGACAATAATATTTTTAAAAAGAGCCTGGATCTCAGAAAGGATGAGAAAGAGTTTGTCTTTTATGAGGGTCCGCCAACGGCCAATGGTCGGCCTGGAATTCATCATGTAATATCAAGAACAGTAAAAGATGTGGTTTGTCGTTATAAAGCGATGAAGGGGTACCTCGTGCGGCGTAAAGCGGGTTGGGATACCCATGGTTTGCCTGTTGAGATTGAAGTTGAGAAAAAACTAAATATCAATGGGAAAGATGAAATCGAGAAATTTGGTGTTGCAAAATTCAATAAAGAATGCAAAGACAGTGTTTTTCATTATAAGAAGGAATGGGACAGCCTGACAGAGAGGATCGGTTATTGGGTTGACCTTGAACATCCATATATAACCTTTACAAATGACTATATCGAATCTGTATGGTGGATCCTAAAGGAAATATGGAAAAAAGACCTTCTTTACCAGGGTTTTAAGATCTTACCGTACTGTCCACGTTGTGAGACACCTATTTCAAGTCATGAAGTTTCTCAGGGGTATAAAGATGTAAAAGATCCGTCCATCTATGTAAGGCTGAAACGAAAAGACAAAGAAAATCGCTATTTCCTTGTATGGACAACTACTCCCTGGACCCTTATTTCAAATGTTGCTCTGGCAGTCGGTGTTGATATTGATTATGTTGAGATTGAATCGGAAGGCTCTTCTTATATTATTGCTGAGGAAAGAGTTCCTGATTTATATGAAACGGATAATATAAAGATCTTAAACAGGTATAAAGGAAAAGACCTTGAAGGACAAGAGTATGAAAGGCTATTTGATTTTGTACCAGTAGATAAAAAAGACTTTTTATGTGATTCTGGGTGATTTCGTCTCTACTTCTGATGGTACGGGAATTGTTCACATAGCGCCGGCATTTGGTGAGGATGATTATCAGGTAGGATTAAAATATGATCTTCCTATTGTACGTCCTGTAAATGCCAGTGGAAAATTTGAGGATATTGTATCGGATTATAAGAATCAGTTTGTAAAAGACGCAGACAAAAATATAATTCAGGACCTTAAAGAAGAAAAAAAATTAGTAAAAAAGATCACCATTGAGCATAGTTACCCTCATTGTTGGCGTTGTCATACACCCTTGCTCTATTATGCCCGAGAATCATGGTATATTCGGACCTCAAAACACAAAGAGGATCTACTCGCTAATAATGAAAAGATTAACTGGCATCCTCCAGAGGTAGGTAGTGGACGTTTTGGGGAATGGCTAAAAAATAATATCGATTGGTCTCTCTCCCGTGATCGTTACTGGGGAACTCCCCTAAATATTTGGATTTGTGATTCTTGTGAATCAAACACTGCCATTGGCAGTATCGAGGAATTGAGGGAAAGGGGTATTGACGTCCCGGCAGAGACTTGATCTACACAAACCTGATGTTGATAATATCGCTCTAAAATGTGAAAAATGTGAGGGAATAATGCACCGCGTGCCGGAGGTTATCGACTGTTGGTTCGACTCTGGGAGCATGCCATATGCACAGTATCATTATCCTTTTGAGAATAAAGAACAGTTTGAAAAGAATTTTCCGGCAGACTTTATCTGTGAGGGAATAGATCAGACCAGAGGGTGGTTTTATTCGCTTCTGGCCATTTCCACATTGCTGTTTAATAAACCGGCATACAAAAATATTGTGGTCAATGAACTCATCCTTGATAAAGAAGGACAGAAGATGTCCAAGACCAAGGGGAATGTTGTTGTACCGGAAGAAATAATATCCCGGTACGGGGCAGATACCGTGCGGTGGTATCTTTTGACGGTTAGCCCGCCCTGGACACCAAAACGTTTTGATGAGGAAGGTATTAAAGAAGTTTTAAGAAAGTTTATGAATACGCTTCTAAATACCTATTCATTTTTTGTTCTGTATGCAAACATTGACAACTATCAGCCAGGTAAACAAGAGATAGCGTTTGAAGAAAGACCTGAAATTGACCGTTGGATTATTTACTAAACTCTATGGCGTAATTGAACAAGTAAATCTGTCCATGGACGATTATGAATTGACGCGTGCAGCACGCATGATAAGTGACTATCTTGTTGATGATGTCTCGAATTGGTATGTTCGCCGCAACAGAAGACGATTCTGGAAAAGTGAAGATTGGAACGATAAACTTTCTGCTTATGAGACCTTATATGAGGTGCTAATAACGATGGCAAAACTTATTGCGCCTTATACACCTTTTATAGCAGAAGATATTTTTTCTAATTTAAGAAATGAAGATGAACCGGAAAGCGTTCACCTTTGTGATTATCCGGCATTAACCGAAATCCAGAAGGGGCTTCGTGACGAAGGCCTCGAACATAGAATGATGTTGGTACAAAAGGTTGTATCTCTTACACATTCTCTTCGTAATGAAAGCAATATCCGTGTAAGACAACCGCTATCACGCCTGGTGATCTCTGTGGTAAATGAGAACGATCGGGATGATTTGCTAAAAATGTCGGTAATAATCTGCGATGAGTTAAATATTAAAAAGATAGAAGTCTTTGATTCTGCAGATGATCTTGTTGTCAAGACTGCCAAAGCAAATTTTAAAGTGCTGGGGCCAAAAGTAGGCAAACAAATGGGGAAACTTGCCCCGATTATCCAGTCCTTCTCACGGAATCAGATTGATAATTTTGAAAAAAATGGATTTGAACGGGTCTCCTTAGATGGTCAAGAAATTAAATTATTGCCTGAAGATATAGAAATTCGTACCGATTCTAAAGAAGGATATGCTACTTATACAGATGCCGACCTGACTTTAGCTCTGGATTTATCTTTGAGTGATGATTTGCTTGAAGAGGGATTTGCAAGAGAACTCATCAATCGTATTCAAAATTTGAGAAAAGATAGTGGCTTTTCTGTGACCGATAGAATCGAAGTATATTTGGATGATTTATCTGTATATATGACTACGGCCATAAAAAACAAACAAAAATACATTATGAATGAAACATTAGCAGTGGATATTTCATATAAGGGTGATGGTAATTTAAATTTAAATAAAATAACAATTGGTGATGAGTCGCTACTCATCGGATTAACTAAAAAAGAAAACGTCCAGGAGGTTTGACGTATGAATAAAAAGGATCTGGCTTATTTTAAAGACCTTTTGCTTAAGAAAAGGGAAGAACTCGTAAAGAACATAGAATATTTTCGTGGTGTTACCACGAGTTCTACAAATCAAGAGGCTTCCGGTGATCACTCTGCCTATTCCTTCCATATGGCTGATCAGGGTACCGATGCCATGGAGAGGGAAAAAGCCTTTTTGTTTGCTTCCCGCGATGAAAAGTACCTCAAGCAAATTAATGCAGCTTTGGAGAGAATAGAAAATGGTACTTATGGGATTTGTCGGGTGACAGGAAAAGATATCGGCAAAGAAAGAATGGAAGCTGTACCCACCACAACAATCTCGTATGAAGCAAAAATACAAGAAGGTAAAGCGGGGCGTCCGGTTTCTGATGATTAGTGGAAATAAACTTAACATAAATCATCAATCTATGATTATATATATTACGGCTACGGTTATTGTCATACTTGACCAGATAAGCAAGTATATAATTAAAAATACGATGCAATTGTATGAATCATTTGATGTGATGGGCAGTTTTTTCAAGATAACTTATATTGAGAATGCAGGAATGGCATTTGGTATACAGATGGGAAGTCGGTCTGTCTTTGTGGCACTTTCCATTCTTGCTGCGATTATTGTATTTGTTTATCTCTTTCGAATGCCCAAAGAGCAATTTCTTTTTAGATTTGCATTAGCTCTTATAATGGGCGGAGCCATTGGGAATCTGATTGACCGTATTGCCGTAGGACGAGTAGTTGATTTTCTTGATGTAGAATTCTTTGATATTTCACTTCCTTCATTCCAGTTTTTATTTATAGATTTCCCAGGTTATGCTCTTACACGGTGGCCGGTTTTTAACGTTGCCGATTCAGCCGTTACCTGTGGAATGATATTAATTATCTGGTACATTCTATTCCAAAAACCACCCGAACAACAAGAAGTATCCACTTAGGTTTGAAGAAAAATTTCGATCACTATAAAATCTCCCTCCTGGATGCCGGCCAAAGGCTAGATAAATATCTCAGCCTAAAGTATGGCGATCTTACACGTTCTCATCTGAAAAATCTGATAGATAATAATCTTGTCTTAGTTAATGATCATTCTGTTAAAAGTGGTTATAATCTTAAGGCAGAGGATATAATTGCTATTTCCTTTCCCGAACCGGAACTCAGCCAGATAGTTCCAGAGGACATCCCCATTGAAATCATTTTTGAAGATGATGATTTGCTGGTAGTCAATAAACCGGCTGGATTGATTGTACATCCTGGTGCAGGCAATCGCAATCACACCCTGGTGAATGGATTACTATTTCATTGCAAATCGCTTTCCGGGATAAATGGGATAATGAGACCCGGAATTGTCCATCGTTTGGATAAAGATACTTCAGGCTTATTGGTGGTAGCTAAAAATGATAAGAGTCATCATAAGTTATCCCGTCAATTTGAGAGTAAGACAATAAAACGGACCTATCATGCTATTGTCTGGGGCGTTCCTTCAGAAAATGAGGGAGAGATTAGAACTCAAATTGGTCGAAGCAGACGAGATAGAAAAAAGATGACCGTGCTTAAAGACAGAGGTCGGGAAGCGATAACGCATTTCCAACTGATAAAAGATTTTATATTTCTCTCTCATCTGGAAATATTTCTGGAAACGGGAAGAACCCATCAAATTCGTGTACATTTAAATTATCTCAATCACCCGATTTTTGGTGATCCAGAATATAATGGGCGAAAAAGTCAAATCAACAGACTCCCTCCACACCTCCAAAAGAGGGGAATGGCTTTATTAAAAGCAATAGATCGACAAGCACTACATGCCAAAGACCTGGAATTTATCCATCCCATTTCCGAGAAAAAAATGAAATTTGAAAGTGACATACCTGAAGATATGCAAAATATATTAATGAGGATTCCAACTGCTTTTATGATTTAATTGAATAGGTTTCTATTATGGGAGAAATCAAAAGGTGAAGACCTAAACTGATTTTTTACACGCCCGAAGATTTTCCACCGAGTCAGGTCTTCACAGGAAGAAACCTTACATACCCTTTAAAACAGTACTTAGGGCAAGTAATATAAAACCAACAGTCACAAGCCAAAAAGCATAGGCCGAAATAAACGGAATAGTTACAACTGCGCCTAGCACACCCAAGACGCCCAGAATCACAGATATCCACCAAATATTTTTTTTAGGTGCATTTAATCTCATGATAAAATCTCCTAATTGTAAGTTAAATGGAATTTTTCCAATGGCGTGCAATTAAAGTTAAGTTTATTAGGACAATATTATCAAGAATTTTCTTCCTCAATCCCAGTTATAATTGATATTAAAAATAATTCATTTGACTAAATGATATCGCGGCCGATTAATGTAGAAAAAATTTGAATATTTAGCCTTATTTCACTTAATATTGATAAGGTTTCTGCTTTTGATTTTGTATGATTTGTAAAAAGAAAAATATGAGGGGAATTTATGACTAGCACAATAATAAAAAAACACAAAAGTATATCTCTGAGGGATGTCATCAATTCCGACCGAGAAATCTTTTTTCAGCACCAACTGGATCCCGAAGCAAACTTCATGGCAGCTTTCACAGCAAAAGATCCATCTGATCGGGAAGCATATGACGCTAAAATGGATAAGATATTAAAGGATGATACTATAACAATAAAGACGATTCTTTTCAATGAAGAGGTTGCTGGAAGTGTTTTATGCCATGGATGGTTTGGTGATCCGGAAGTCAGCTGACTGGATAGGTCAGGAATTTTGGGGAAAGGGAATCACCACAAGGGCTTTGAGCATCTTTTTAAAAAACATTGATATTCGACCACTGTACGCCCGGGTTGTAAAGGATAATATTGGTTCAATCAAGGTCTTGGAAAAATGTGGTTTTGTTCCTTTCGGAGAGGATAGGGGATTTGCTAATGCCCGGGGTGAAGAGGTTGATGAACTGATTTTTGTTCTAAGATGAGGCTAAAAAGTATGAATAGATATCTATATCAATTAAGTATCCTTTCTATCTTCTTATCAAGTGTTGTTCATGCTGCTGATTATAATCAGGTTGTTGTGCATGTGGGAAAATCAGCCGGCATAATTGAAAAAAATATTGCCCATCTCCTGGTTGACCGCTTGGAAGAGTCAAAAATTAAAACGACAATCATTGAATCATGGAAAAAATCGGATCTATATAATCCGGGTGTGTTACATGTGATATATGGAATACCTCATCACAATGTTGACTTAAGCCGTCAACTTGAATCGAACCGGATTCCACCTTTAACAAACCTGGCGCCGGGTCCTGAGGGATTTCTTCTCAAAATGATCTCCTCCAATAAAAATAATTTGTTATTGGTAGCAGGCGTGGATGACAGAGGTTGTTTGTATGCGGTAGGAGAGATGCTTCGTCAGATACGGATCGAGGGAGGCCTCATTTCTCTTTCTGATGCACTTAATTTACGGTCTGCACCTGCGTTTGAAATCCGCGGCACCCAATATGGCCAGAGCCATGTGGCGAAAAAGTTAGCTCATGTTCGTAACTGGACGTCTGAAGAAACACAGAGGGTTATTCTCGACTATGCTCTGGCAGGGGCGAATATCTTTGATGCAACACCCGGACCTATTTATGAAGTTATTAAATCATATGGTTTGATGACCCAGGGACGATTTGGTGCCAACACAGGTGGGCGGGACTTGCCAATGGAATGGAATGCTTCTGAATCGATCGGTCGGCTTGGATATGTTTGTCTGTCCGTACCAGAAGCCAGAAATTTTATGCTTAAAAAATGTGAGGAGGAATTTAGGGATAGCCCCACCTACGATCTGGTTAAGTTCCATGGCGGTGATGGTGGCGGGTGTGAATGTGACCGTTGTGAGCCTTATGGTTTGACTTTTATTAAAACGGTCGAGGAAATGGCCTCAATTATCCATAAATACCATCCTACAACACGAATATTTTTTACCAATCAGAAATTTGATAATGATGATGATAATGCAATATTTAACTACTTACAGGAAAAACCGCGTGATTGGTTATGGGCCTGGGGTTATGGCCCTGGTTCAGATGCAACCAGCTGGCAACCTGGACACCGTCAAACGCATCGTATGGATCTCTTTAAGTATCCCGGTTTTGGACCTTATGGATTATATCCCAAGGAAATTCTTCATCAGCTTCCTCCAGAACATGATCTGGTCTATTATAACGAAATAACTCACTGGAAATATGCGCAGCATGCATATATTCAAATGTATCCGAGGGCCGACCGCCGTGGAGACCTTCCCCCACATTGGAGTCATGAAATTTATGAGCGCCGACCTGATCAATTCCTTACCATGGTGTACAACCGTCTGACTTTTTTTGCCTGGCCCAGATATTATCACCGTGTATTCAATGATTTAATGCCTTATGGTATAGGTGATATTACTCATTCCAGTGGTCACCACGATCATTTTAACCAATGGATGTGGCAAAGACTTCTTTGGTCACCGCGAATGACCGTGGAAGAAGTGGTGAATGAATATTGTAAAACGTGGTTTGGAGAAGAGTCAGCGCCCTACATGTTAGAGGCAATTTTTCAATTAGAAGAGAATCTTGAAGAACAGCTCGATAAGCCCTTAAATATAAAAAAGGAGATCGATACTTATTATAATCTGGTTAAAAAAGCAGGTGAAGTTATGCCGGCAGAGATTATGAAAAATAACTGGCTTTGGCGCATGTACATGCAAAAGGGAGCGCTTGATAAATATGTGCAATTAGCAGTGCGACAGCAGATTGAATTACAAAAGCGAGTTGAGAAGCAAGTTTCTGAGATTATTGAAGTTATAGAAAATGATTCAATCATTGATAAAATGATAAGAGGACTGGGCGTTCCGGAAGAAACAGAGCACATGACCATGTTACGAGAAGAAGCAGGTCACTTAGGTGAGGAGAGTAATAATCTTTTTGGTGTCAGGAGTGAGGGGTATTTTAACCTTACGCATGACTATGTTGGATTGGGTTGGATCAGACGTCAGTTGGAAAGGGCAATAGAGACAGAAGGGGATGAACGAACATTTTTGCTGAAAATGATTATCGATTATGATAATCCTGGTGAGGGGGGATTCTATGATAATCTGGGCACTAATAATTCTGCACCCAATGTTGTTTTTGGATATCCTTATGACCATGGGCAACCTTATGTGAGTCAGATGCTCTCGGAGTCTAACAGAGCCAGCCAACGTTCGATGCATTTTACCCAGGATGAAGCGAGGGGAGTTACACTCAAATATGATGATCTTGATCCCAAGGCCAGTCTATCAGGTACGATTTACCCTGGTACGACCCTGGTACCAGGAACGCTATGCCCATCGCATGAATCAAAAAAGCCAGACGATTTATGCAGATGATTTGGTGTTGGCAGATAATCTTGAGATTCCTCTCCAGATGAGTGATTTTTTTACTTTTGATATTCCCCAGGCGGTAACAGAAGATGGCGAGTTGATTATCCGTATGGAGAAGGCATCAGATGTAGCAAATGGCGATCGGGTCTCTCGAGAGCAATGGCGAAATTCAGGCGGGTGGGGGACGATTGTCTCGGAGGTCTGGTTGATGAAAAAATGAATACCGGAAACCGGAGGCGGAGACCGCAGATCTGTTAAATAGGTTATATCCACGAATTACTCCCGTAGAACGGGACAGGTCGAATTTACACGAATGCAGATCATCAATACAAGTCATCCCAAAGAGATCTTCCTAGGTGCAAACGGAGATCCGACAATAGGGAAGATCCCAACAGAATGACAAAAATATTTTTAAAATTTTGTAAAAAACTATTAATCAAAAGAAAATGCATTGATTATATTTACGTTGTAGAGACGTCCCGTGGGGACGTCTCTATTAGTAATTCAATTAATATATCACAGTTCAGCAATAGCCGTAAATCTTCAACTCTGTGGCAATAAAATTTCTTGAAAGGAGATATACTGGATGAAGAAAATGACTACAATTTTATTTTTTACATTTATTCTTTGGGCATTAGCAGGAGCTCAATCTGTTGATCTCCAAAACACCTCTATCCTTATATCCCCAAATATCAAATCTCCTGTAAAGAAGTCATTAGTTAAGATTCTTCAGGAGGAAGTGGAAAAAAGAACAACATTTCGTTGGCAGACTTCTACCAGTTGGAAGACGAATAATTCTTCATTGATAGCGATTACGTTGTCATCAGACCAGAATTTATTTGAAAAGAAGGTCCCAAAAAGAGATATAAACAAATACTCTGAGTATAAATCTGAAGGGTACCGGGTGTATTATGAGAAAAGTGAAAGTAAAACTATCATATGGGTTATTGGAGCTGATGCCAGGGCCACAGTATTTGGCGTAGGGTATCTTCTTCGCAATATGGCCATGAAGCCAAACCAAATTCTTTTGGACGGCCCCATTGACTTTGCCACCTCTCCTCTGCAGTCAATACGCGGCCATCAATTGGGCTATCGGAATACAGCAAATTCCTATGATGCCTGGGATGTTAATCAATATGATAAATATATTCGCGAATTAGTATTGTTTGGTACAAATGCTATAGAGAATATTCCTTTTGGTAAAAATGATGACAGTCCTCATATGCCCGTTCCAAGAAAAGAGATGAATATCCGTATGAGTGAAATCTGTGCTGCCTATGATATTGATTATTGGGTTTGGACGCCAGCCACTTTTGATCTGACAGATACGGATAAACGTCAGGAAATGCTGGCAACACATGAAAAATTCTACAAAGAATGCCCAAGGCTTGATCATATATTTTTTCCGGGGGGTGATCCAGGGCATAATCATCCACGGGAAGTAATGCCTTTTCTCAAGGATTTGTCAGACATATTGGTAAAATATCATCCACAGGCAGGAATCTGGATTTCATTGCAGGGATTTAATGCTGAACAAATCGATTATTTTTATACTTATCTTGAAGAACAGAAACCCGACTGGCTCAGTGGAATTGTCTCCGGACCCAGTAGCCCACCTATTGCCGAAACCCATCACCGACTTATGGGGCAATACAAACACCGACAATATCCCGATATCACGCATAATGTCCGTTGTGAGTTTCCGGTTGCGAATTGGGACCAGGCCTATATGTTGACCATCGGTCGAGAAGGCATTAATCCCCGTCCGAATTTCACTGCGAAGATCCATGCCACCTATGCGCCATTTACTGATGGATTCTCAACCTATTCTGATGGGGTTCATGATGATGTAAATAAGATTATCTGGAGCATGCGTGGCTGGGATATTGAGATGGAAGTACGGGATATCATGATCGAATACTGCCGGTTCTTTTTTGGCCCTGATGTAGCCGAAGAGGCAGCTGATGGGATATTTGCTTTGGAACAAAATTGGGTAGGTCCGATTATTGAAAATGGCGGTGTCGAAACGGCTTTTGCCTTTTGGCAAAACTTAGAGAATAACAATCCACAATTACGAGATAACTGGCGCTGGCAGCAGTTAGTGCTAAGGGCTTATTATGACACCTATCAGCGTCGCAGAAAAATATATGAGACGGGATTAGAAAAAAAGGCGAATAATATTCTTGCCAATGTACAGGAAATCGGTATAGATAAATCTATGGATCAGATTTTAAAAACAGTCAATCAGGCAGATTCCAAACCGATGAATCAGGATCTTTATAATAAAATTGTCCAATATTGTGATGATCTATTTAAGTCCATTGGACTTCAAACAAGCGTATCAAAATACCAGGCTTCAAATTCACAGCGGGGTTGTATCCTCGACTTCGTCAATTATCCCTTGAACAATCGATGGTGGCTGGAAGATGAGTTTGCAACAATAAGAAAAATGGAGAGCAATAAAGACAAAATAGCGAGGCTTGAGATTATTCGCACCTGGGAAAACCCCGGAAGAGGAAACTATTATGACAATGTATCCAATATTGAAACCGGTCGCCGGGTCCAGACAACTCAGTATGATGCTTGTGATGTGGCCTGGTGGGATAGTGGTTATAGCCGGGCAAGGTTATCATCTCAGTTGTTTCAATGGGAGCCTGTATTAGAATATAAAAACCTGGATTTCAACGGACGATATATCATCCGGGTCTGTGGCCTGGGTGATGCCTTGATCAGGATTGATGGGGAGCGATTACAGCCAATTCTCTACAATAAGGAGTTGGGTGGATTTAAGGAGTTTGTTATCCCAAAACATATTACGCAGGATGGAAGAATGATGGTATCATTTGATCAACCCGAAGAATCTCACTTACGCTGGAAAGATTTTTCGCATGTGTCGGATGTTTGGGTATTAAAGAAATAAGAAAAAAGACAAAAGAAAAAAGAATGTCCACGAATTATACGAATTATAAAATCGAAAAGTGATAATTTCAGTTCATTCCGTCCAGAAACAGGATCGCGCTTCGGGACAGGAATCTTTCTTCATGTAAAGACAATATCGACAGATGGAATATTCTTATCTCCAATCAGGATCTCGATTCCGGGACAGAATGACAAAACTATATTCGGAATACCACCTTTCTATATCTTAATAATCATAAAATTCGTGAAATTAGTGATAATTCGTGTAATTCGTGGACTAGTTTTGTGGAGCGCTAATCACCCCGAGAAATCGCCCCATCCAGTAAGGCAATAAAAAAGTATCGCCAGCGCTCAATTCACTCTGCCGGTCTCCAGCATCGAGGTTAAATAAACTACGATTATGTTTTAATTCGGGACGTTCATCTGGCGGTAAGACTTCTGCTGTTGTTTGACCCCAGAAATTTTTCTCAACAAACGTAATATCTTTCCTGTGGCTGTTTTTAGTTTCATATTGGATCATATCTAGTGGAAATTCCTTGAGATGCCAGATAGATTCTTCTAAATCAAATTCAGTAGCACCTGTCATGGCGTAACAAAAATTCCACAAAGCATTTTTCTCCGGACGTTCATATATCCAATGATCTTTTATAGCTTTACGATACTTTTCTTTTAATGTATCATTAAAAGCATAGGGAAATAAACCCCAATAGGCGAGAAAGTACATTTCATCATCGGAATGATTCCATTCCTCCGATAACATTTTACTCCAGGCATCGGCATCCTCAGGGGCAGGTCCGATTTCGCTAAACGGTCGCATTAGATTTTCGAGGTATCCATGACTATCTATCAACTCAAATGCTTTCTCTTTATAGATTTCTTTTCCCGTGAAGCGGTAAGCGGTTTGTAAAAAGGCGATAATATTTGATGAGCAAATTTTGCGATCGCCGATCATGGTACCAAAACGATTAACATATTGCGGATGCCATCGACCCCATAATGTGGGTAAGCCATTGTAATCGATAAGACAGAGATCATTTTCTACAATATAGCCCATCAACCCATCAAGAAGATTGATGGCCCGGTTGCGCCACTCTTCGTCATCTATATATTCTGCGATCAATGTCATGGCAAAGATCTGTCCAATGGTCTGGTCGCTGCTGGCGGAAGCACGCCAATCCCATTCCGGATCATCGGCATGACGCCAACTGATCGTTCCCTGGTATCCCTCATACCAAAAATGATCCACATAGGAGCGAAATTCTTTTCGAAAAGGCTGGTAACCACGACGTTCAAAAGAACGCCCAAAAAGTCCTTCTATACCGTTGATGGTATGCATACGTTCCATTGCCTCAAAAGCTTCATAACAATTCTGTTTTGCTTCATTTGATCCGGTTGCCAGATAACGAAACAACTGGCTACCCAAATACATACCGGTCCATAGATTATCACTATCTGCCACCCGATTTTCAGCTGTAGATAGGTCATGATCCTTTAACCTGGTAACATTACTATTTATACCATACCGGATCTGACGCTGGCGGACCTGCTTTTCGTATCGAAGTGCTTTCTCTTCAAGGCTCATTTCTTCGAAAACAATTTGCCCCAGGCCCTTATTTGTAAGGATTAGAACCGAATTGTCAGGACCTTTGGCTATATGAACAACCTCATTTCCAGGTAGCCAGCGTTGGCCATAATAATAATTAAATTTTCCATCTTCGCGCAACATAAAGGCGCCGCGACTGGAACCGAACCATAGGTTCCCATCTATTTCCTTTACCTGGGTCAACTCCGGCCAGGGTAGCTTATTGAATTTATCACTAAGAAGGTGTTTATCTCTTGTCATTTCAAAATAACCATCTGATGTACCTAGTTATGATTGTTTTACCTTCATTGATCGTTTCAAAACAAGTTAGGTTAACGCCCATATATAATGATTGGAGGAAACCTTTGGTTGTTGCTAATGAGAATAGATCTTTTTCAGTTAGTATAAGGAACTCATTCCCAAATTTATTGTATTTGATGGATAATACTCGAGTATTCGGCAGAGTTTCTTCCCATATTATTTTAGAGTCGTTGAGGTATATAAGATTATTGCCATCCGATATCAAAAAGGAAAATTGAGACCCGGCACATAGAATCTTTGCTGCGGGCAATTGATGTTTGACGTATAATTTTCCCGCCCATGCATTACTCAAAACGGCATTTTCATCTAAATAAACAAATTGATTCTCATAGATAATCATGTCGGTAATAGATTTATCCGCCATTGGTCTGAATCTAATATCTGGCACTATAGTTCCCGGATATTGGAAATGTCCGTTGTTGGGACGATAGAGCTGATTCGAAGCAAGGATTTGAACGACACCATTTCGATCAGTATAAACTTTTTTTGGAGATACATTCGTATTTATGAAGTTGTATTTGATAGCATAATCTTGTATGTAAGGTCTATCAATATATATGGGTTGATTTGAATCGTTCTTATGGATGCCATCATTAGAACAAGATATAAATAGGATTATCATCCCTAGTTGTAAAGTCCAAATTGAATTTCTCATATTTAATCCATTTAAATTTAAAGCCAATTTAAAATATTTATAAAATGATTTCTTAATTAACGATTTAACAGACATATTTAAAAATTCAACTCTTTCAGAGTTAATGAATTCTTTGTATTTATTCTCCCCGATTTTCAATCGGGGTTATTCATGTTCAATTCCTTCGGAATTAAATTGTTTATTATCATTGTAAGTATTTTCTTATCTTCATTATCATTTTTTCATATTACGATTCTATTAGGACGAGACAACTTTATTTAGACATCAATACAATATTTCTTAAAATAATCCTGAAAGTTATGGATGATTATTAAACTTCAGTTTAACTGCAAAGCAGTTAAATATGAATAACTTCGGGTACAACCCGAAGACATAAGCAACCCATTAGTTCCAAACTGCGAAGCAGTTTAATTATTTCCACGATTCTCATTTTGTCCATGCTAAAATCAGGCCATATATAAGAATATCTTTGTTGAAAATCAATGACATCAGAGTCTAAATCTTTGCTTTGATTTGATAATTCATCTATATTTTGTTTTTTTTTAAGGGTTTGATAATCTATATTTTCTAAGTTGTTTTGAGAATGTTAAAGATTAGTTTGGAGATCTAACGTGGATAAAAATGAACAGACACGAAGAAAATTTCTAGGTCAGGCGTTAGGGCTATGTGTGGCAGGTCCGGCTATCATTAACAGTATAGCAGGAAATGAAAAGGTCTTGAATCTTAACCATCCTATCCGCAACCGTCAGCCTAATCCATATACAGAAAATGGAAAACCGCTGGTTCTCATTGTCCGTGGACAAAGTTATCCCGATATGCTGGCAAGGGGTATGGCCGAATTAGGAGGTTTCTCCAAATTTGGCCAGCAAAAATCTATCATAATCAAACCAAATTTTGTTTTTGACAAAAGAACTAAATATCCCACAACGACCGATGTTGATTCTGTATTAACAACCGTCAGGCAATTGCAAAGCGAAGGATATGAGAATATAACTGTGGCTGATCGAAGGGCAAAAAAAGTGAAGGGGAGGGCCGGTGGAAAATTTGAATGGAGCGGTCTAAATAAAAAAGCAGAGACGGGTCGATTTAGTACGGATTCGCTAATGGATGATGGTGTGGCTGAGGCGATACAGGTACGAGATGATAGATGGAAAGAAATGCCCTCTATCGGTGTTCTCAAAAAGATATATGATACCGATCTCATCATTAATATGCCCACTTTAAAACGCCACTCAATTACCAACCTAACCTGTTCTTTAAAAAATATGATGGGTGTTCTTGATGCTGATACCACCAATAATATGCATCTTTGGGGGGAGAATAATAAAAATAGACGGGAATCGATGCCCAAAGATGAGGTGACAAAAAGATTGTGTCGAACCATTGCTGAAGCCGCCATGGCCGCAAATCCGGATATGACGATAATTGATGCACGAAAAATTTTATGTAAGGATCACCTGAGTGTTGGGACAGGTATGCCGAAAGAGGCGAATTGTCTTATTATCAGCGGAGATTCTCTCGCGGCAGATATATGTGCAGCAAAGGTTTTAAAAGAAGTTTATCCGCCTTATGATCTGGGTTTTACAAAAGATACATTTGCCTATGCGGGTGAATTGGGTGTTGGTGATCCCACTAGCTATATCCTAAAAGAAATCAATGTCTGAAACATTATAATATCTGGATAGAATTATATGACGAAACCAACTTTTATCCCTTTGGAATATAGTGAGAAAAACAGCGATGATATGGTTCTGAAGTCCCAGAATTTTTATCAGGAGATGAAACGCAGGCGAACTATTCGGGACTTCTCCGATCGTCCCGTTCCGGAAGAAGTGATTCAGAATGCCATCAGGGTGGCCGGTACAGCGCCAAATGGAGCAAACTTACAGCCCTGGCATTTTGTTGTCGTTTCTAACAGGGAAATAAAGAAAAAAATCCGGGAAGCAGCCGAAGAAGAAGAGCGTGCGTTTTATCGTCAACGGGCTACAAAAGAGTGGTTACAGGCCCTTGAACATCTGGGTACGGACGAGAATAAGCCCTTTCTTGAAATGGCTCCTTATCTAATAGTTGTATTTTTGAAAAAATTCACTTTTGATGATAACGATAACAAAATTAAAAATTATTATCCCTTAGAATCCGTGGGTATTGCCACGGGTATGCTGATAACAGCCTTGCATTTATCGGGTCTGGTCACCCTGACGCATACGCCAAGTCCGATGGGATTTTTGAACAAGGTCCTTGATCGTCCATCGAATGAAAAGCCCTTCCTTATTTTGGTTGCTGGTTATCCTGCAAAAGATGCAAAAGTACCAAAAATTTCCAAATATGATCTGGAAGATATCGCCACATTTTTAGGAAATGAGTCTTAATAAAGGATCATGTATAATATTGCGGACGAATCTGAGATATTTACAAACTTGTTTTGGCCACGGAATTTCACTGAATCATTTTGATCACTGTGATTAAATGAAAAATATTTTAATGAAGCAATTAATAAATATCGTTTATATTTTAAGTTTTACGTCCATTTTCATATCCTGTGATAGTCTGAATCTTAATAATAATGATGTTGTGCCTATTGATAAATCAAACTTTACAAAAGGTATGATGAAAATGCTAGTATAAAAGGGACCTATTGGGAAGATAAACATACTCAAAGGGCGGTAGAAGGACACTATACAGGATTTGCAGCTGCGACAGCCTATCTTTTTCATTGGTTGAAGCATCAGGAGGATAATGAAATCAATTAATTGTTTACAAAAAAATATGTTTATGTTATTAATTCTTGGGTTTTTAATCCTGATTTGCTATTTGATCTTTTGCATTGGACCTTCCATAATATACTCTGTGTAACATAAATTTTACAGAAAGGATTTACTATGTCTTTGAATGATCTAAATAAAAAATACAGCCTTGGCACTCGAATTGTACATTGGTTTACAGCAATTTTGGTTCTGATACTTTTCCCTTTGGGAAAATTCATGGATGGGTTGAATCCGGCCGATAAAATGGATCTTGTGCAGTTCCATGCAATATTGGGAAACATTGTCCTGGTTCTGACATTATTTCGGATTTATTTTTTCTTCAAACATGAGCGCCCTGAGAGAGCACAAACCGGATCAAAATTCAACGATAAACTTGTCGTTTGGATCCACAATTCCTTTTATATTGTGCTTTTAGGACTTACTATCAGTGGCTTTAGTGTAATGGTTCTTGGGGGCTATGGTGATGCGCTATTGAATGGAGCGCCTGAATTAATGAAACCTCATGGGGAAATTCCACCGCTGAAGGCGCATGGATTATTAGCAACTATTATTATGATCCTGTTGGCGTTTCATGTTGCAGGGGTTGTTAAACATTTTATTCTTCGCAAAGAGAATATGTTTAAACGTATCTTTTAAAATACAATGTTTCACGCAGCGCCGCAACGTCGCAGAGGGGTTTTATCCACTAATTATTACGAATTTCACGAATTTATTGTTTTTATATACTTATGTCATTCTGTCCCGGAACGGGATGACAAAATAGAGTTTAGTTCAATTATCTCTGCGACCTTTGCGCCTACTTTGCGTCTTTGCGTTATAAACAAATACAGGTTATCCACCCATACTCCAGCGATGGAGCCCTCCGGGAAGCATTACAACACCAACGAATATTAATAACGCTGTTGCTAAAATGATAATAAAGCCGTTCCGAAAACGAATTGTGTCTGTTGAATTTTTCCATCGTTTGCTTAGATGCGGTAATACAGCAGCAATAATCATTAAAAAACTATGCTCCAGTCGAAAACGTGGAAATCCCGCACCCTCTAAACCATTCCAAATTAGAAAAGTCAATCCTAATAATACCTGCAAGTCAACTATTCCTGAAAAACTTTTAAAAATAATATCATCAAATTTGGAATATTTTGATCCCCCCAACCAACCACTTAGATATTTAAAAAAGGCAACCAAAATCACTATAACAAGTATCCACCTAAAGTGCGAATGGGTCATAAATAATAAATTCATATTATAGTCCTCTCATATTCTGTTATGAATAAATTTTGTGAAACCCTCTCCATCTCTCGTAAAGATGCAGAAACGCTGAGAAAAATTAGACAAAGGAAAAAAGAAAAATGACAAAAGATAAATATTTTGTTTTTAATTTGTAATCTTACACATGATTCACTATTTAAACAAAATTGGTTCTTTTTTCTTTTTTCCTTTTTCTTGAATATTAGCGCCTTTGCGAGAGATTAAGCTGTACATGCGTTGCTCATCGCTCGAATAAAGTCACAGGTCTCCCGACATTGCTTGTCTTTTTCTGAAAGAAGTTTATTGATTACAGCACTTCCCACGATAACACCATCGCAGTGTGGTGAGAATTTTTTTATTACGTCAGGTCCGGAGATACCAAAACCAATCAGCATTTTATTATTTTTGATTATATTATACGTACGATTCAGGTTGTCCAGACTGCTTTCTTGGAACTTCTCCTGCATGCCCGTTGTACCGGTAACGCTAACACAGTATACAAAGCCATTGCTTAGTTGATCAATATTTCTGATTCTTTCCGCGGGAGAGGTTGGTGTCGTTAGTAATATCTTGTCGATCCCGGCTGCTTCTTCGGTCCAGAAATCGTTATATTCTTCAATGGGGATATCCGGTATAATTAACCCATCGACACCGCAGTTTTTTGCCTGATTGATAAAATCTTTCAATCCAAAATGTAGTATGGGATTCGCATACCCCATCAAAATAATTGGTTTATCTGTTTTTGATTTTATTTTTTCTGTATAGGTGAGCACAGTAGATAAGGTTACACCATTTTTAAGGGCAATCTGTGAAGATTTTTGTATAACTGGCCCATCGGCAATTGGGTCACTAAAGGGAATACCAATTTCTAATAAATCAGCACCGGATTCAAATGTATTAACTGCTAAATCAACAAAATTATCTGCTACTGGAAAGCCAGCAGTTAAAAATACAGTTAATGCTTTTCTACTTTGATCATTCAATTGTTGTATATGTTCTGAAATTTTGCTCATTTTTGTTTCTTGTCCATTTCTGCTATGATTGTATTTAAATCTTTGTCCCCGCGTCCACTCACATTTACAACAACAATCTCACCTTTTTTTGTCTCTGACATTAAGGTTTCCAGATATGCAATCGCATGGGCCGTTTCAAGGGCAGGAAGAATACCTTCGTATTTTGATAATTTTGATGTGGCCTTAATGGCTTCGGTATCGGTAACCGATTCATAGCGGGCGCGATCATCTTCAGAGAGTGCTGAATGTTCCGGACCAACCCCTGGATAATCTAATCCTGCTGAGATTGAATGTACCTCAGAAACCTGACCAGATTCATTCTGAAGGAGATATGATTTCATCCCCTGAAAAATGCCAATAGTACCAAGGGTAAGGGTGGCACAATGCTTTTCCGTCGCAATTCCCTCTCCGGCTGCCTCTACACCGATAAGGTGAACTTTGTGATCTTCCAGAAAAGGATAAAACATGCCAATGGCATTGGAACCACCTCCAACACAGGCTAGAAGATAATCGGGCAATCTTCCTTCAACATCCAATATTTGCTCTTTTGTTTCTTTTCCGATAATGGATTGAAATTCCCGCACGATCATGGGGTAGGGATGAGGACCAACCACAGATCCGATTATATAGTGGGTTGATTCCACATTGGTTACCCAATCACGAATGGCTTCATTAGTGGCGTCTTTAAGAGTGCGTGTCCCCGATTTTACTGGAATAACCTCCGCTCCAAGCATCTTCATGCGGAAAACATTCAAAGCCTGGCGTTCAACATCGACCTCACCCATATATACAATACATTGAAGGCCGAACTTTGCACAAACGGTGGCTGTTGCGACTCCATGCTGGCCCGCACCGGTTTCAGCGATAATTCGTTTTTTACCCGTTTTTCGGGCGAGAAGGATCTGTCCCAATGCATTGTTTAGTTTGTGGGCTCCCGTGTGGCAAAGATCTTCCCGCTTTAAATAGATTTTTGCCTTTCCATAATGTTTGGTCAGGCGTGAAGCATAGGTTAGCGGTGTTGGTCGGCCATTATAGTTTTTTTGGAGATCTTCCAATTCGTTTAGGAAAACGGGGTCCATCATAGCTCGATGAAACAAATGCTCTAATTCATTTAGGGCGGCCATCAAGGTTTCAGGTACATATCGCCCGCCAAATATACCAAATTTCCCATTCTGGTCAGGGTAGTTGTATTTTTGTTTTGTGCTCATATTCAGTTTACTATTAAATGTTTTATTTTTTTATTCTCACGCAAAGACGCAGAGACGCTAAGAAATAATATAATATTTAGTCTTGTCATGCTGAACTTGTTTCAGCATCTTTGTAGTATTCAGAATTCAATCCGCCTCAGGCAGGCGGAATGACATCTTCTAAATTTGAATTATATAAAAAGTAGTTCTTTTATCTCCTTTTTTCAATTTCACTAACTTGACTTTAGATATAATACCTCTTTGCGTCTCCGCGTCTTTGCGTGAGAAAGACATTTTTCCAATTACCTTAAAATATTTAGCTTGGCAAAAAAGGTTTCAAGTTTAGCCGAATCTTTTTTGCCGGGAGATATCTCAACTGAGGAAGAAAGATCAACGGCTAAGGGCTTAATCTCAAGAGAAATCTTCTCTATGTTATCAGATGAGATACCACCGGCAAGAATAATTTTTGATCTAATTCTCCTCCGGTATTTTCTGCCAATTAAAAGTTGTCCCCGTTCCTCCGAATTCCTTATCTGAATAGGTGTCGAGGAGTAGTGTATGTTTCTCATAAGGAGCCAACTGTGTAAAATCAAATACAGGATCGACTCTAAATGATTTAATAACCGGGTAATTAATTTTTTCCAATATCTCGGGTGTTTCCTCACTATGAACTTGAACAGAGGTTAATCCAACCGCCTTTGCCATATCATTAATAAAGTCGGGCTCTTCATCTACAAATACACCCACTTTATTTGTAAAGAGAGATAATTGATTTATAATATCTGTTGCTTTTTCCGGTGGAATGAATCGCTTACTCTTTGGATAAAAGATAAATCCCAATGCATGGGCACCTAATTCCTGACAGAGTAGCGCGTCAGCTACATTGGTTATACCACAAATTTTAACCTGCATGGTGACACCAATCTTTTAATTCTTTTAGAGAACGGTCACTATCTTCAGAAGACATGAGATGTTCACCAACTAATATTGCTTTGGTTTTTGTTTTTTTTAAAACGTTAATATCTTCCTCGGTTTTAATACCACTTTCGGATACCAATATTATATCATCAGAAAGTTTTTCTGATATTTGATTTGTTGTATTTAAATCTGTCATAAAATTTTCCAGATTGCGGTTATTTATCCCAATTAATTTATTAAAATCAAAGTTGATCTTGGATATCTGATCCTCGGAATGAAATTCCAACAAGACGTCCAGATTGATCTCATAAGCTGCATGGGTTAATTCCTGGATTTGATTCTCAGAAAGCACCTCCGCAATAAGCAGGATAATGTCTGCGCCATTAGATCTGGCTTCGTAGATCTGAAATTCATCAATAATAAAATCTTTTCTTAAAAGCGGGGCTCCTTTTATCTGTGCGATATCATTTAAAAAAGTAATATCACCTTGAAAGAAGTGCTTGTCTGTTAAAACAGAAACTGCATCCACCTCATTGTTGAAGTAGATATCGGCTATTTTCAAATGGTCAAAATCCTCTTTGATCAAACCCCTTGAAGGGCTTGCTTTTTTAATCTCTGCAATGATACCGATATCCTCTTTATTTTTTAGGGAATCGCCAAATTTTAGTGTATTCTGCTCAAATAAATCGGAATCGGAAAATCGGGATAGGTTAAAATCACGTCTTAAATGGGCAACTTCTTCCTTTTTTACTTCGATTATTTTATCCAGAATACTCATGCTCTTCGTTCTCCGAATTTTCGTAATTCGATTAACTTTTCCATAGCTTTACCAGAATCAATCGAATCTTTTGCTGTCTGTGCACAGGACAATAAATCAATGGAATCATCTGCTGCAAAAATCGCCATTGCCGCGTTGGCAATAGTGACGTAATAGGGTGCACCCTTTTCACTCCCCGTCAAGATATTGGATAATATCTCAGCATTATGAGCTGGCGTACTTCCCTGTATTTGTGCCATTTCAACAGAAGGTAAATCAAAATCCTCGTGTGTAATATTTCTGATCCGGATTCCCTTTTGCTTCGAGTACTCGAAGAGACGGGTTTCTCCAGAAAGAAAGATCTCATCATATTTATTATGACTGCAAACAAAGCAAACTTTTTCCATCTCCAGCCATACAGCTGCTTTTGCCATTATCTCAGCAGTTCGATCATTGAAGGTGCCAATCATCTGTTTTTTTGTACCAGCCGGATTGGTGAGTGGTCCAAGAATATTAAACACGGTTTTCATGGCTAATTCTTTACGTACTGGTCCAACATACTTCATGGCCGGATGGTAATCAGGAGCAAATAAAAATGAGATGCCAATTTCCTCAATTGCTTTGGCAGAGTTTTGTGGAGATAGACTGATATTGATACCTAGCTCAGTTAAAACATCTGCACTACCGCTGCTAGATGAAATGGAACGGTTTCCATGTTTTGCCACCTTTATACCGGCACCGGCAACCACGAATGCAGTGGTTGTAGAAATATTAAAAGTACCTGAATTATCACCGCCGGTGCCACAGACATCGACTAGATCGTTAGTGTTTATGTTCAATTTTAAGACTTTTATCGCGCATCGCTTTTGCGAATCCTGCTACCTCCTCAGGAACTTCCCCTTTGATCTTTAAAGCTGTTAATAGGGCAGCAATCTGCGAATTATTCTCTTCACCACTCATAATGTTTAACATTAGTTGATGAGATTCATCAAAACTTAGGTCATTCCCAGCAATAACTTTTTCTAATTCTGTTTTAATCATAGGGCCATCCAGTTTTTTATTAGATTTTCTCCTTCTGCCGTCAAAACAGATTCAGGGTGATATTGAATTCCTTCAATGGAATACTTTTTGTGGCGAATACCCATGATAATACCATCTGCTGTTTCGGCAGTAATCTCAAGTGAATCGGGTAATGATTCCCGCTCAATCACAAGAGAATGGTAGCGGGCAGCGTCAAAGCCCTGGGGTAGATCCCGATAGATAACTTTACCGTCGTGTTGAATCTTGGAGCTTTTGCCATGCATCAACGATGGGGCATAAACAACCTTACCACCAAATGTGAGACCGATACCCTGATGCCCCAGGCATACACCGAGAAGCGGTTTACTTTTACCCAATTCCCGGATTACATCGAGAGAAATATTGGAATCTTCTGCTTTTCCCGGTCCGGGAGAAATAATAATCTTATCCGGGTCATATTCTAAAATTTCTGCAAGTGAACTGCGGTCATTTCTGATAACATTAATTTCTGAAGTGAACTTCCCAACCAACTGTACCAGATTGTATGTAAAAGAATCGTAATTATCAACGACTAATATCTTCATCTATTACCTCTGCATATTTTAATGCGCTTAACAAGACGGCAGATTTGTTTTCAATTTCCTTTAATTCCAGCTCAGGCTGACTATCGGCAACAATGCCCGCACCGGCCTGCCAATAGACGGTTTCGTTTTTTGCAAAGAGTGTCCGAATGGCAATACACATATCCAGGTTACCATTGAAATCAATATAACCAATTGCACCACCATAAACATTCCGCCGTATTGTCTCATATTTTTCAATCAATTGCATGGCTTTTATTTTTGGTGCACCGGTAAGAGTTCCAGCCGGAAAGGCTGCCATCAGGGCATCTATACAATCCTTATCTTCATCAAGGATTCCCTCTACACGGGAAACCAGGTGCATGACATGGGAATATCGCTGAACATTCATATCTTCAATAACCCGCACACTATCATACTGACTGATCCTGCCAAGATCATTCCGGGCCAGATCGACCAGCATCACGTGTTCTGCCAATTCTTTTGGGTCATCTAATAGATCCTTCTCTAATGCCTCGTCCTCCTCCGGTGTTTTCCCTCTTTTACGTGTACCGGCTATTGGAAGAATGACCGCCTTGCGGTCTTTGACGTTAAGCAAGTCTTCAGGTGATGTTCCTATAATCGTGAAGTCCTCCTCTAATTCCATAAAATACATATACGGGGAGGGATTGATGATGCGGAGTGCCCGGTAAACATTTAGAAGATCCCCGGAGTAGGTTGCCTGGAACCGGCGGGAAAGGACTATCTGGAAAATATCACCCTCATGGATATTATCTTTTGAATGAAGCACATTCTCCATAAAATCAATCTCCTGTGAACCATTGGTGTTTTCAGGGTGGAATTCAAAATCTGATTTATACGCGAGAGGTTCTAAAAGTTGTTTCCAGCGTGCATGTAGTTCTTTTTTGGTTTGAATAAAGAGCTTTTCTATATCAGTGGAAGGATCTATCTGAACGTTGGAAATGAGGCTTATTTGATGTCTGTAATGGTCGAAAGCGATGATGGTGTCATAGATACCAAAGATTGAATCCGGGGTTTCTAAATGATCCTTTGCACCAAATTTGACGACATCTTCCACCAGAGAAATATTTTCGTAGCCTAGATATCCAACTATTCCGCCGGTAAAACTTGGAAGTTCATCAAGTTTAGGCTCTTTGACCTTAGCCATCTCATCTTTGAGATAATAAAAAAGATTTTGATTTATTTTCTGTTCCTGTCCGTTCTCCCTCACTGTGATTTCCATCCCCCGGTTCATGATCACACGGGTTGGGTTGACACCAATGAATGAATACCGGGCCAGGCGGCCGATACCTTCAACTGATTCGAGTAGGAAGCAGTGATTGGTTTTATCACGTAGTTTCAGATAGGCGAGCAAAGGGGTGAGTAAATCAGCCGTTACTTTCATATAAATCGGGATTCGGGTATAAGATTTTGCAAGTTCTTTGAATTTTGAGAGTTCCATAATGCTCCTGATACGAAAAAAGCCCTTCCGGTGAACACTAGAAGGGCTTATAAAGTCTTGTTATTTATGTGTTTAATTCACCGATGATCTCTTATATATATAGTACGCCACCAAGCCCAGTTGGACCAAACGGTAAACTTAATGTTTAATATTTCTGTTTTCATCTTCATGATCTTTAAAGGTAAGAAAAAAAAATAGAATGTCAAAAAAAATGTTGGGTTGATATTATATCGATATATAAATACCACCCCTTTAATCCCCCTCCTTAATAGGGAGGGGGATTAAAGGGGGAGGTGATTCAGGATTACACACTGCTTACTTTAAATTATCCGATTCACAGTATCGGGTATTCTTGATTAAAGATGCCTATTTCTTGTAAGCACCTCGGGACCAAATCTTACATGAATTGGCCAGTATCCAGCACCCAGTAGCACCCAGTACTTAATTTTCCCCGATACAATACAAGTGCGTTGCTGTTCTTATAAAGATCTGATTTCCAGATAAGGCGGGGGAAGATAAAGTGTAAGATCCGTCAAGTTCGTTCGTAGCCAAAAGTTCAAAGTTCTTTCCTGCCTTAACCACGGTGGTTACGCCATTTTCATTGAGGATATATATTTTACCATCGGCAAGAACCGGAGAGGCACTGACAATGCCCTTTGTTATGGATTCCGGTCCATAGATTAATTTTCCGGTTTTCGCCTCCAGACAGGTTATTTTTCCATTATCCGCTACCATATATAGGTAATTACCATCACATATAGGTGAGGGCACATCAGGAGCGCCATTCGCATCCCATTTCCAAAGTAAATGGCTGCTTGTTATATCTCCTTTTCCACCAGCCTGGAATGCGAACAAAGGTTTTTTGCGGGTGGGAACGTATATGATACCGTTTTTGGTAACAGCTGACCCAACCATCCGCCAGTACTCACTATTCTTCGGATTTAATCCACCGGCACGCCATAGTTCTTTCCCCGTTTGAGGATCATGACCTGTTACATAATCTCCACCCGTAATAACAATTTGTGTCTCACCCTGGTATGTGAGGAGAAGAGGGGTAGTATAGGCATCAGGAGATTCTTTTATGGCATCTGTGGGTCTTTCCTGTCGCCAATTGTTTTTTCCGGTACTTGCCTCCAGAGAGATGATATAAGAAGGATCGTCGGTGTTATAACCATGAAGAACTTCAATGATGAGATTCCCTTTATATAATAGTGGTGATGAACCATAGCCCCAGTTTTGACCAAACTCTCCATATTCACGTTGCAGATCTCTTAGCCAGATTTGCTTGCCCTTCATGTCAAAAGCGGTAACGATACCTGTGCCGGTTACGACCCAAATATGTTTTCCGTCTGTAACAGGGGAGGGTGTGGCATCATTTTGTTTCCGGTGTAGTTCATTCTTCGTATCTAAAGTTTTCTCCCATACTATTTTTCCATCCTTTTTTGAGATGGCCAAAAGGCGTAGTTCGGATCCTCCCGGATCCTGTGGTCCCTTCTTTGTTGTTTCCAAAGGTTCATCAGAACGTGATGGTGAAGTAATAAAGACAATATCTTTCCAAATGATCGGTGTGGCGGCACTCCACGAAGGTAATTTGGTCTTCCATACGATGTTTTTCGATTTGCTCCATGTCAGAGGAAGACGGGAGGTTTCAATAATTCCATTATGATTGGGTCCTCGCCAATGCGGCCAATTCTCCTGGGATTGGCTCAATAATTGGTTGCTCAGAACGAATAGAATAAGGAAAAGAAGAGTGTTTAGTTTAAACATGTTATCCTCAAAAGTGTGTGGTTTTTATAAATATTCGTACTTTGTAATTGGGAATTAGGACTTAAAAATGTTTTCTGATTATTGTCTGTTTGGTGACTTTTCGAGTAACCGGTTTGGAGTATCCAGTATCCAAATTCCTAAATCCAAATCCCTAATTACTAATCTCCACTCCCTCAATATAATGCTTATGCAACAGGGTAATCGTCCTCTCAATATCCCGGTCGTCTATAATAAACATAAAACTGATCTGAGAGGCGAACTGAGAAATCAGATCGATGTGGATGTTATCTTTGCGCAAGATTGCCAGGATCTGACCGGTAATCTCTGGATTTCGTTTCATCTTCTCGCCTACAATACTTACAATTGTCTTATGTTGCTCCACAGTTACCTGACCGATTAAATTAAATTTTTCCAGAATATGATCTAATTGATTGGTATGCTCAAGCGTAAGAGAGAGTTTGATGGCTGATTTGGAGATAGCATAAACGCGCATATTATGTTCAGCCAGATGCTGAAAGAAATCGCCCAGCAGTTTGGTAGAAATCAATAATTGAGAAGATTTAATTGTCAAAAGCGTGATATTCTCTTTGTAAGCAATTGATTTGACTAATCTGGTTTGTTTCGAGTCAGCCTCTTTTAAGATCAGAGTGCCAGGAAAATTCATGTCATTCGAATTAAGTACACGTACAGGTATCCCCTTTTCCACCGCCGGTTGTATTGCTGCAGGATAAAGTACACGAGCGCCAAAATAGGCCAACTCGCTGGCTTCATTAAATGTCATAAATTCTAATTTTTTTGCTGTGGGAATGATAGTCGGATCTGCTGTCAGAATACCATCCACATCTGTCCAGATTTGAATCTCATTTGCATCGATGGCCGCACCCAGAAGAGAAGCACTGAAATCAGAGCCATTACGCCCTAAGGTGGTTGGTACTCCTTCAGAAGTTGCGGCAATAAAACCCTGAGAAACAATTGTTTTATTGTCGGCGATAAGAGGTAAGAGACGATTCTGAGCTTCTTTCCTGATCTGATCCACAACGGGAATAATTTGATTGTTCATATTTGTGGTAATCATGATGTCGCGCGCATCAACATAGATCGCATCAACCTGTTCATGCTGCAGAAGGGCAGTGAGAATGAGCGAGGATAAAATTTCTCCAATGGACAGGACCGCATGGTTGAGATCAGAACTCTCAACACGAATCGTTTCTGTGGCGGATAAAAGGGAATTGAGTTTCTTTATCTCAAGAGCAATTGATGTGGAAAGAGCCATGTAGGTTTCATCTTTATTAAAGAGCGCCTCAATTACTACCATATGATGCGATTCAATCTTGTTGATTGCTTCCTTAACGAGTTGTGATTCCTGATTTACAGCAATTTGAACAGATTCCTCCAGCAGGTTGGTGATACCAGCCATTGCTGATACAACTACTATCGGTTTTTGAGGGAGATTTTGTTTGATAATCTGTACGACATTTTTTAGGGCTTTAGCATCTCTAACCGATGTTCCACCAAATTTCATAATTATCATAAGTAACTCAATGTATTGATAAATATTATTGTTGACATTCGTAATGTGCTAACCATATAATTCAAATTTATGAAATAATAATGTAAAAAGCTAATAAGCTTTGTCAATATTTGACATAATATTCACAATACTGTATATTTATACAGTCTTTAAAAAATAGAATTTTCTAAAAATGAATTTAACAACTACGACATCTCATGGAACACACCGCATTCATCATCACATGCATCATGCATATGATGGACCGGAGATGTTGTATCAAAATGGCTGTAAGTGATAGAATATAATTTTGATAGAAGCCCGGTTCCAAAAGAGCCGGGCTTTTTTTTTGATCTAACTATTATGTGAGTTTGTTTTCTCGCGCAGCGACGCGACGGCGCAGCGTGAAATAAAATAGGATTAAAAAAAACGCACGGGAGTCATGCCGAACTTGTTTCGGCATCTAAACTTAATTAAAAATCTTTAGATCCTGAAATAAATTCAGGATGATTATGAAAAATTTATTGGTTTTATAAAAATTCGTGAAATTCGTGAAATTCGTTAAGATTAGTGTAATTAGTGGTTAAAGTTTATTGCAGCGTTGCGTCGCTGCTTGAAAATAATAAAGGGTATAAATATAATGATTACGTTAGCCGTACAAAAATCCGGACGATTAAACTCCCAGACTGATAAGCTTCTAAAAGACTGTGGGATATCATTTATAAATGGAAGTGAGAAAAAATTAAAAGCCAACGCTTCAAATTTTCCAATGCAAATCCTATATTTACGTGATGATGATATTCCGGAATGTATCGCCGATGGGGCAGCCGATATCGGCATTGTAGGTGAAAATGTCCTCAAGGAAAAGGGTGGAAATCTTGAAATTGTTCAAAGACTCGGTTTTGCCAAATGCCATATGTCTATTGCCATACCAAAACAAATGACCTATAATAGTGTAAATGATCTTGACGGATTGAGTATTGCAACCTCCTATCCAAAAATTCTTCAGGATTTTCTGGATGAAAAAAATGTAAATGCATCAATCCATTTAATAAGCGGTTCGGTAGAGATTGCCCCGGGAATCGGAATGGCCGATGCTATTTTTGATATTGTAAGTACAGGAAGCACTTTGCTCAGCAATGGTTTAAAAGAGGTTGAAACGGTCTTACAGTCAGAGGCTGTGCTGGTGGCTAATTCCAATCTGAATGATGAGAAAAAACAAATTCTGGAGAAACTGAAATTTCGAATTGGCGCGGTTAAAAAGGCAAGGAAATATAAATACATTCTGCTCAATACACCTAATGAAAAAATTGACGAAATTTGTAGAATATTACCAGGAATGAAAAGTCCGACAATAATGCCCATTGCTATGAAGGAATGGTCTTCTGTCCATTCTGTTATTCAAGAAGATGATTTCTGGGAAAGTATTGAAAAACTAAAATCCGCCGGCGCTCAAGGTATCTTAGTGATACCAATAGAGAAAATGATAGTTTGAGATAAATGATTAGTTTTTTTAACGCAAAGACGCAGAGAAGGCGCAAAGGACGCAAAGTTTTCTATTGTTTTATAAAAATTCGTGAAATCAGTGGATAAAATTCGTCGCGACGCTGCGTGAAATAATCTGGGAATGAAATGAAAGTTATAAAATATCCAAACAGAGATGATTGGGCAGAGATTATCCGTCGGCCGGTGCAGGGCATGGCTGATATAGATGCTAAGATTAAGCCGATTATGCAAGCGGTTCGTGATGAAGGTGATAGGGCCCTGATCCGCTACGCACAATTGTTTGATAAGGTAAATCTGGAGAGCATCGCTGTAACAGACGAAGATTTTAATAAGGCTGATAAATTGGTTAATGATGATCTTAAAACATCTATTGAAATGGCCATTAAAAATATTGAGGCATTTCATCAGGTCCAGTTGGTAGAAGAGGATAAAGTTGAAACGAACCCCGGGGTATGGTGCTGGCGTAAAAATGTGGCCATTGAGAAAGTGGGACTCTATATACCAGGTGGGAGTGCACCCTTATTCTCCACTGTCCTCATGTTAGCCGTTCCGGCAAAAGTTGTTGGTTGCAAAGAAATTGTTTTATGTACCCCGCCAGACGATAATGGCAATATCCATCCGGCCATTCTCTATTCTGCTGCCAGGTTAGGAGTCAAACAGGTCTACAAAGCAGGCGGTGCCCAGGCCATTGCTGCTATGGCCTATGGTACTGAAACTATTCCCAAAACATATAAGATTTTTGGTCCCGGGAACCAATATGTTACCGCTGCCAAGATGCGCGTAAGTCTGGATGGAACGGCCATCGATATGCCTGCAGGTCCCTCAGAAGTAGTTGTCCTGGCTAGCAAAGGTGCTAATTCAGAATTTATCGCCTCAGATCTGCTTTCGCAGGCAGAGCATGGTCCCGATAGTCAGGTCATTTTAATTACTGATGATCCAGGCCTGATAGATCAAGTTCAAGCAGCCGTGGGACGCCAGCTGGATGAACTACCGCGCAAACAAATCACCAAATTGGCTTTAGAGCATAGCAGATTAATACTCGTAAATAATATATCTGAAGGTATGGATCTTATAAATGCTTATGCACCGGAGCATTTAATTATTGTCACAGAAAATCCGGATAAGGATGTGGAAAAAGTGGTGAATGCTGGATCCGTCTTTGTGGGACCCTATTCACCTGAATCGGCCGGTGATTATGCTTCCGGTACAAACCATGTTTTAGCCACCAATGGTTTTGCACGGATCTTCAGTGGTGTATCCGTGGAAAGTTTTCTTAAAAAAATAACCTTTCAGAAATTAACACCTCAAGGCTTATCGGGAATTGGCTCAGCTATTGAAACAATGGCTGAAGCAGAGGAGTTGAGAGCACATAAACAGGCCGTTTCCATACGTTTGTCTGAATGGAAAAATGAGAACAATGGATCTTAAAAAATTACTAAGGGACAATATCCGTAATTTCAAGCCTTACAGTTCTGCGCGGGATGAATATAGTGGTAAGGAGGGCATGTTTCTGGATGCCAACGAGAATGCTTTTGGATCTGTAAGTAAAGTTCTCTCGAATCGCTATCCTGATCCCTATCAATCAGATTTAAAGAAAAAGTTGTCTGTGTTGAAAGGAATAAGGGAGAATCAAATATTTTTAGGAAATGGCAGTGATGAGGCTATCGATTTACTGTTCAGGGCGTTCTGCCGGCCAGGCATTGATGAAGTGATTATCATGCCGCCAACTTATGGTATGTATGAAGTTTGTGCCAATTTAAATGATATTCATGTTAATAAAATACCACTCACGAAAGATTTTGAGATTGATACAGGTCGGGTTTTAAGAGAATCATCTGATAAAACCAAGTTAATTATTATCTGTTCGCCCAATAATCCATCAGCCAATCTTATAGATCGGGGATCAATTCAAAAATTATTAGGAAAGGTTGAAGGTCTTATTGTACTTGATGAGGCCTATATCGATTTCTCTAAAGATCCGGGATTTTTGACAGAATTAAACCAATACGAAAATCTGGTAATTCTACAAACCTTTTCCAAGGCCTGGGGGATGGCCGGATTACGATTGGGAATGGCTTTTGCAGATTCTGAGATCATTCAGGTGTTAAATAATATAAAATATCCTTATAATATCAGCGTCTTAACACAAAATGCTGTATTAGAGGCTTTGGATAATATCGAAAAGAAAAATAACTATGTACAGAGGGTGCTGGAGCAGCGTAAAATTTTGATCGATGGGTTGGGTAGGCTGAACAGGGTACAGAAAGTCTATCCCTCTGAATCGAATTTTATTCTGGTTAAATTTGATAATGCGCAGGTAATTTATAATCTCTTGTTGGATAAAGGAATAATCGTTCGTGATCGCTCCGGGGTAATGCATTGCAATAATTGCCTGCGTATTACTGTTGGTACCCCGGATGAAAACCAAATACTTTTGAAGTACTTAAATAATATAGATCGTGATTAATCTTATATGATTTTATCTCTCGCAGAGCCGCAGAGAGACGCAGAAAAACTTAAACTTTGTATTGCTATCATACTTATTTCATTCTGCAAAATCTTCCTACGGGAAATTTAATATCTGCAATTAGGAAAATCCCTCCGGGATGACATCGTGGTAGAAGATATTATCATGCTTTTACCTTTCATAAATTTTCTCTCTGCGCCTCTGCGAGGGAAAAATATTTTATATAAATTAATTCGTGAAATTCGTAAAAATTTGGTCTGGCTCGTTCTACGAGCGTAATTCGTGGAACATTATTGGAATGAAAAAAGTACTTATTTATAGACCGGGATGGGACTATGATAGTCGAACCGGAAGATAAGCAAATCGATGCCCTGGAAAAATTAGAATTCTATCCGGGTGTTATCGTAAATCTGCATCGCATTGCCACTGAACTTGATTATGAACTGGTGATGGTCAGTAATCAAGATGGTCTGGGAACGGACTCTTTTCCGGAAGATACCTTTTGGCCGGTGCAAAATATGATCCTAAAGACGCTGGAATCAGAAGGTGTAAAATTTAACGAAATTATTATAGATCCATCCATGCCACACGAGAATAAACCAACCCGAAAGCCAGGTACTGTTCTGCTTAAACATTATATGACCGGTGAATATGATCTGGAGAATTCATTTGTAATCGGTGATCGGATGACTGATGTCAAATTAGCCGAAAATTTGGGTAGTAAGTCCATTCTATTAGGAAAACAAAAGCGCACTTCTGCCGTATTAGTAACCCCAAATTGGTATGAGATCTATGACTTTTTACGATTTCCGGACCGGATTGGTCAAATCGCACGTAAAACAAATGAAACCGATATCAAAATCAAGATTAATCTGGATGGCGAAGGGAAATCAAAAATCACAACCGGTATAGGCTTTTTTGACCATATGTTGGAGCTGTTTGCCAAACATTCTTCCTGCGATTTGAACATCAAAGTAAAAGGTGATCTTCAGGTTGATGAACATCATACGGTGGAGGACACGGCGATTGCTCTTGGTGAGGCTGTTCTGAAGGCAATTGGTAATAAACGGGGAATTGAGCGTTATGGTTTTTTGCTGCCTATGGATGATTCAATTGCTCATGTTGCCCTGGATTTGTCCGGACGGAACGAATTGGTATGGAAAGTGAATTTTAAGCGTGAAATGCTCGGCGAACTACCCACAGAGATGTTTTATCACTTTTTCAAGTCTTTTTCAGACAGCGCCAAATGCAATTTATATATAAAAGCCAAAGGCAAAAATGAGCATCATAAAATAGAAGCTATTTTCAAAGGATTAGCACGATCATTCAAAATGGCCGTTAAACGTCATGCCAACGAGGGCATTCCAAGTACAAAAGGTGTATTATGAAAGTGGTTATCTTAAAATATAATGCCGGGAATCTTCACTCAGTTCGCCTGGCACTTCAGCGACTGGAGATTGAACCTTTGGTAACGGACGATCCCTCGGAATTAAGGGCTTCCGATAAAGTTATTTTTCCAGGGGTAGGAGAGGCCAGCTCGGCGATGGCCTATCTCAGAGAACGAAAGTTGGACACATTAATCAAATCGCTTCAACAGCCTGTTTTAGGGATTTGCCTGGGGTTGCAACTTATGTGCAACCATTCGGAAGAAAATGACACCCAGGGGCTGGGTATCTTTCCGGTTGAGGTAAAAAAATTCCCTGATACGGATAAAGTGCCCCATATGGGTTGGAACATCTTGAAGAATTTAAAGGGCCGGCTGTTTGAAGGTGTTAAGGAGGAGAGTTATGTCTACTTTGTACATAGTTATTATGCTGAACAAAATTCAGATTCAATCGCCGAGTCTCCCCATTCTGTAACGTTTAGTGCTGCCATTCAAAAGGACAACTTTTATGCGGTGCAATTTCACCCGGAGAAAAGTGCTAGGGTTGGTGAAAAGATATTAAGGAATTTTTTAGAACTATGATGACAATTATTCCTGCCATGGATATTATTGATGGCCAATGCGTTCGGTTGACCAAAGGTGATTTTGATACGAAGAAAGTGTATGATAACGATCCGGTATCGGTAGCGCAGAGATTCGAAGATAGTGGTGTCCAACGTCTACATATGGTAGATCTGGATGGTGCCAAAAACAAAAAAGTGATCAATCTGGCTGTGTTGGAAAAAGTGGCAAACAAAACAAATTTAGATATCGATTTTGGCGGCGGTGTGCAAACGAATGAAGATATACGCAGAGTATTCGATTCCGGCGCCGGACAAGTGACCGCTGGAAGTGTGGCCGTCAAGGATCCACAATTAGTAAATTCATGGTTAAGTAGATATGGGAGTGAAAAAATAATTCTTGGAGCTGATGTCAGAGACAGAATGATTGCCATATCAGGCTGGCAGGAAGAGACAAGTTTGAAAATCGACAACTTTCTTGAAGATCATCTTGAGCAAGGATTTAAATATGTAATTTGCACGGATATTTCCCGTGATGGTGTGTTAATTGGGCCGGCTCTTGATCTCTATCAAGAATTGAAGAGTAAATTTAATTCTATTTATCTAATTGCCAGTGGAGGGGTTGGTGGAATCGACGACCTGGGCCGCTTAGCTGATATAGGGGTTGATGGGGTGATTATTGGAAAAGCCCTATATGAAGGACGGATTAAACTTGAGGAGTTAAAACCTTTCCTATGTTAACCAAAAGAATCGTTCCTTGTCTGGATATTATGGACGGAACAACTGTTAAAGGTGTTAATTTTGTGGATATCCGCGATGCCGGTGACCCGGTTACTCTGGGGCAGGCCTATGCAGAACAGGGTGCTGATGAACTGATTTTTCTTGATATCACGGCGACGATTGAAAATCGTGCAACCCTGGAAGCCCTTGTAAAGGATATTGCCTTACATCTGAATATACCCTTTACGGTAGGAGGGGGAATCCGTACCGAACAGGATGTGTCTGTTCTATTAGAAGCGGGTGCGGATAAAATATCAATCAATTCGGCAGCCGTAGAAAATCCAGGAATGATAGATAAGTTAGCCGCTAATTTTGGGAGCCAATGTGTCGTCCTGGCTATAGATACCTATGACACAGGGGAGGACTGGCAGGTTTATATTCATGGTGGAAGAACACCAACCGATAAGTGGACGAAACAATGGGCCCGGGAAGCAGTTGACAGGGGAGCTGGAGAGATATTGTTAACCTCCATGAATCACGATGGTACTAAAAATGGCTATGCCCTGGATATTACCCGGTCTCTTTCTGAAGATCTACCAGTTCCAATAATAGCCTCAGGGGGGGCGGGCAATATGGACCACTTTATTGATGTGTTTAATGAAGGTAAAGCCGACGCGGCTCTGGCAGCGAGTATATTTCATTTTGGTGAAATACCTATACCCAGATTAAAAAATTATTTAAAAGAAAATAAAATACCGGTGCGTATATGAAACTTAATTTTAAAAGAAATAATGGATTAATTCCGGCGATTGTTCAGGATGCTGTAACAGGAAAGGTCTTGATGCTGGCTTATATGAATGAGGAATCCTTAAAGAAAACCAAGAAAGAGGGAAAAGTCACTTTCTATAGCCGATCACGACAGCAATTATGGACCAAGGGTGAAACTTCTGGAAATTTTCTTTTATTAGAGGATATTCTTCCTGATTGTGATAATGATACATTATTAATAAAAGCCAGACCGACTGGACCAGCTTGTCATACGGGGCAGGATACCTGTTTTAATGAAAAAAATAATTCAGAAGAAAATTTTCTTTCTGAATTAGAGTCTATTATACATGATCGCAAGAAAAAAATGCCAAGAGGTTCCTATACAACACGATTATTCACAAAAGGTATCAATAAAATTGCTCAAAAGGTTGGAGAGGAATCAACCGAAACGATAATTGAGGCATTAAATGGTAATAATGAAGATCTAAAACAAGAATCTGCTGATCTTTTGTATCATCTTATCGTTCTATTGACGGAGAAGGGTGTTACGTTAAAAGAGGTAGAAGAGGTTTTAGCGAAAAGACATGGTAAATAGTTAATCAAGGTATCCCGATAAAGCATCGATTTCCCCCGTATAACGGGGTCTTCGACGTCTCGATAAATCGGGATTAAATCATCCAGGATTTAAAAAGTTGAAATGGTAGAGGGTAGAGGGTAGAGGGTGTAAGGATTAAGTAATCTGTTTAACACTAAGATATCCAATCTAATTCAATGTTAGATAGGTATGTTATATGTCATCCTGAAAGGATCTTCCTATTTGTGGAAATTTTTTTTGCACCTAGGAAGATCCTTATCCCGAGACGCGATCCCGTTCCGGGACGGGATGACAGGAATAGACTTATTAGTTATTCGTTTTATCTTTTTATTTTTACTCTTTTACTTCTTCCTTAATAAAATTTGCATTTAATATTGTCTTCCGCTGCGTCTCTGCGTCTCTGCGAGAGGAAGAAAATTGAAATAGTTGAAAATTACTAAGTATACAGGTGAAAAGTGAACGAAAATAAAATTTCGGTAGGTGTCCTTGGTGCCACTGGCAGTGTTGGACAAAAATTTATCCAATTATTAGATGATAATCCCTATTTTGAAGTAAAAGAAGTAATTGCCTCGGAGCGATCCGCAGGAAAAATCTACGCCCAGGCTGCTAACTGGTTTTTAGAGGGCAAAATACCTTCCACTGTCGCCAATCTAATCGTGAAATCAACAGAATCTGAAATAGATTGCCCATTATTGTTTTCAGGCTTGGATGCATCGGTTGCTGGCGAGGTTGAAGAAAAATATGCGAGGGCAGGTCATATCGTAGTATCCAATTCCAAAAACCATCGTTTTGATCCTGATGTGCCCTTGCTCATTCCAGAGGTCAATCCTGATCATCTATCCCTGTTAGAGCAACAAAAGTATGGTAAGGGTAAAATTGTCACAAATCCGAATTGTTCAACGATCGGTTTGGTGATTGCCTTGAAACCGCTACTGAATGTTTTTGGTCTGGAACAAGTCAATGTAGTCACTCTACAAGCCATCTCCGGGGCGGGTTATCCTGGATTATCCGGTGTAACGATCATGGAAAATGCCATTCCCTTTATCGGCGGTGAAGAGCAAAAGATTGAATCGGAGCCCCTGAAGTTGTTGGGAAAAGTAGGGCCTGAGGGTGTTAAATTGTTGGATCTGCCAATCAGTGCCCAGTGTAACCGTGTGGCCGTTATTGACGGTCATTTAATATCTGTACAGGTGAAGTTGAAGAGAAGAGGGAATAGAGAGGAGCTCATTAAGGCCTGGGAAAATTTTAGCGCCTTACCTCAAAAGTTAGGATTGCCATCTGCGCCAAAACAGCCAATTCATTACTTTGAAAAAGATGATTATCCCCAACCACGTCTACATCGTAACCTGGAAAATGGGATGGCCGTTTCGGTAGGCCGCCTGAGAGAATGCCCCATCTTTGATTATAAATTTAGTGTCTTATCTCATAATACGGTTAGAGGTGCGGCCGGTGGCGCTATCCTTTGTGCGGAATTAATGAAGGCTAAGGGAATTATAGATTAGCCCAGTTCCTTTTTCCATTAATTATCCGTCTTCGCCGGATCAGGCGGCGCATGACGGAGATTTTAACGAATTTTACAAATTATTTTTTATACAATTGTGTCATTCTGTCCCGGAACGGAATCCCATTGGGAAAAGAATATTCTATCGGGCAAGTTTAGTATCTGTAAGTAGGAAGATCCCTATCCCGAGACGCGATCCCGTTCCGGGACGGGATGACAAAATAGAGTTAATTTAAACCCTACCTCTCTACATTTCTCGCCTCTGGCGGAGACAGGTCTTTGCGAGAAATGAATTATCAAAGTTAGATTAAATTGAATGTTATTATTAATTAAATATTTGTTGTTTATACTGATCAGTCTCCCTGTGGTTGGATTCACTCTGCCCGCGATAACAGCCTTTAGTACAGGTGGTCATACAATTTACCATCTTGGGGTTGGAACAGTCGATGACAGTGGCAAGCGTGTTGTAATCGGGGCTGCCTATGATGGCTCTATCGTCTGTCATTATGATACTGGTCAACCCATTTGGAAGCAGGATACCGATGGCCAGTTCCCATTTGATTTGGAAGTTTCTGATATTGATGGAGACGGGTTTGATGAATCACTCGTGGCTTCCGGAGATGGCGTTCTCAGGGTAATTGACAATAATGGCATACTAATTTGGTCTTTTCCTACACCTGCACCTCTCTACCAGGTTGCAACCATTCGTTTGGAGTCAGGTCAAACCTATATTCTTACAGGCGGAGTGGATCGTCACCTGTATTTCCTATCAGCGAATGGCGAATTATTGGGAAAATTTGAAACAGCCGGTGCCGTAAGACTTCTGAATACGGGTGATATATTCGGATCAGGAAAGGAATATATTGCTGTAGCATCTGCAACTACGACCCTTGCCGGCAGGTACAATCTTCAGCTTGTTGATCCTCTTACCATGGATAGTGTGTGGACAGTTCAGATGCGTCGATATATGAAACTTCGGAATGGTGGTCGCTACTATAGTCTTGAAATCTTCGATGTAGATAATGATGGAAAAGAGGAAATGGTCTTTGGGCATTCTCACTATCAGCCTGACGCATTGACTGTTTATGATGAACAGGGTATAATGAGTACCTTACCCACAACGGCTAAGCCCTTTGTTACAAATATGAATAGAGATAGCAGCGAGATTGAGATAGAGCCTATCCCCTATATTATGAGCCTGATTACGCATATTCCGGGCAATAAACTACATCAGGAATACATCTTAAGCTGTTATGGCAATCATCTTCTCATTTTTCAGATGGATGGAACTCTCCAGGCCGATCTAAGGATGCCTTATGCCTTTGCTGGAACTGCATATGATCCGTTAACTAATATCTATTACATGGGTAGTGCTGTTTCCGGAGGGGATGGTATTTATGGAATTCATCTCGATAGGACCGGTTGGCAGGAAGAGTTGGAAAATATCTTACCTGTTGGAGATCTTGCCACATTGGAAAAAAACCTCGCAGAGCTGAACGCACAAATTGAGGCGTTTGAACCACCTGAATACCAGCCTGATTCTAATCCTATAATGGTGCTGCTTGATGACCGGTTTGCAGAAGAGATTGATTCTCTGGTTGACATACAACCTTATTCAAATGTTTCCTTTTTTAGTCAAAGAAAATTCAATGAGGATTATGATAGAAGTTCATTAAAAGAAGGATGGGCTAACCGACGACATAGAAAATTTTCCTATGACAAAACTTCAGAAGAGATCATAGATCTTGCCAGAGAGATGGAAAAGCAAAAACGTAACTTCGGCCTATGGGCAGGACATAACAGTGATCCCTTTTTTATGCAACTCCAGACTATGGAGGGTGTTCTGCAGGTGGCCCCGACGACTTTTCAGGCTTTTTCATTTAAAGAAATGACCAGTATTAGTGAGGCGGCTCAATATGCACGCGAAAATCATATCCTTCCACTGGCTAAATTATGTTCACAATATGGTAATAAAAAGATAATCTTAAATCAGAAATATGTTGACTGGAATGGCAATTTTTATGTTACCTGGAAAGAATTATTGGAGGACCGCCGTTACAGCAATATATTTGTTCCCTGTATGGAGGAGACCAACAGCAGGACACAGCAGTTGAGTCTTGGTGGCAGGGTGGGTCTTTGGCTAACCGGATACTTTGATCAATGGGCAGAGCGTGCTGTTATGGATAATCTCAGCTTCAACCGTCTCTGGGAATGGTGCCAAACAATGCTGTTGAGTCATCAGATTCGTTCCCTGAGTTTGAGGAGAACGCTGGGTGCTGATGTTTTTGAAGTCCACTTTCATCGCCAATACTGGGATGCCCCTGTCGTGCAGATGCATACGTTTTATAAAATGCTGGAGAAGGGTATCCTTGCCTTTCCACAAAATAAGACTGATATCCTTTCTGTAAGTTCTCTATGTCTTGGAATAAGGGAGCCCTCTGAGGCTTTTATGCGAGAGGGCAGATCTGCCCATGATGATATCAATAAATTCTCTCCTGATAGCCAAACATTTGTCTTCGATCATCTGGCAGAACTTTGGGGAGGCAGTCCAATACCTGCTCACGATTTTACCTCCTATGCGTTTAATAGTCGACGTCGAATGACAGAATTTTTACCGAACATGCCCTTTGGATTAATTGCAACTGTACCTGATGATATAAATGTATCCGATTTCCCCCAATTCGATAAAAAAATATCTACGGATGGAAAATACTTTTACGATGAAAAAGGTATCCGCCATACGGCAGAGACCTATAAGCCAATTATGCAAAACTTGCTCGAGGAAGCAGGGAATAGGCTATCAATAAGAGTGAAAGGAGATGTTGCCTGGTCTGCAGTCCGACTGAACGCGACTCATATCCGGGTAACGCTTATAGATCCCGGTTATGTTGATCCGGGTGATCGTGACGCCATAATACGATTGAATAATCAGAAAGTTGTTAAAGCTGTTGATATCTTACAGAAGATAGAATTGCCTGCTACAGAAGAAGGGATCCCTGTTCATGTCCCGATGGGAATTTTGCGGATTGTCGATATCACCCATTTGTAGTATTAACAGGAATACAGTCTGCTTCGAACGCTATATAATTATAATCAGCGAGGATTGTACCATTCTGCTCTAATACTATTATCAGCAATTGATAAAAATTTAGTCTCTTCTTCTACTTCCTCCCATATATTGAGGTCGCGAAGTTGTAAAAATCGGCCTCAATATTAATTCCTTTTTCCTTTTCTATTAAATGTATTAAATTGTAACTCCCCATCTAAAATCATTCAGAATAAGGAGGCCTTTTGAAATTACTAGTGACTCTCACCCTGGCTCTCGGATTGATATCGCATTTAATCTCCGGTGTATCTCAACCAAAAGAAAAGTGGATTTTTCAGGCGGAATCTCAATTGTATGCACCTCCGTTGGTTGCTGATGTCTGTTCAAATCCTGGAAAAGAAACAATTATCAGTGACAGTGAAGTCCGTAAACTCCGATGCATTGACGCTGAGGGTAAGCAAATTTGGGAATTTTCCGGAAATTGGAAAAAAAGGCTGCCGACTACCGCTGCACTCAGTTTTAAATCCGGACAACCTTATCCTGTATTGGTTGTTGGAAATGGAGATGGTACATTAACCTGCGTAAATGCGTCTAATGGAACCCAAATTTGGAAAAAATCTGTTGGTTCGATTACCTGGGGGACCGCCCTTTGGACTGATTTAGACGGCGATGGCTTGGATGAAATAGTAGCGGGTACGGAAGATAGCGGGAATCTCTGCGCTTAACGCCTCCGGGGAAATCCTGTGGCAGTATTCTAAATTGTCAGAATCACGTTCTGTATCTATAAAGGGTCCGTTAGCCGCTGCTGACATCGATGGTGACGGTAAATCTGAGATCTTTGCTGTAAACAGCACCGGACCATTCTGCCTTAATTCAAACGGTTCGATTCGTTGGGAGTTGCAAACCGGAGATGATTTTGAAAGCGCCCTGACCTTAGCTGATGCCAATCGGGATGGCCAGGCGGAATTGTATTGCGCTGCCTTTGCAGATCGTGTGTTTTATTCTATTAACGCCGGCTCCGGAACCGTGAATTGGAAATTTTCAACTTTTGGTGCTCAGAAAATATATTCCGGTTCTTCAATCGCGGTGGGTGATTTGGATGAGGATGGATTATCTGAAATTGTTTTAGGTGATGATTTAGGCTATGTGTATTGTCTTAATGCTGTGGGTGAACTTTACTGGTATTTCCCGACACATAAACGGGTACATGCTACTGCTTCATTAGGAGATGTGGATGCCGATGGGGATATAGAGGTCTTGATAGCCTCAGGTGATCATTCGCTATATTGTCTGAACCCGGGTGGATTTCTTGAATGGCGTTATCAGGCAGATCTAAGGCTGCTCTATTCACCTACAATAACAGATATAGACAATGATCTTAAAACTGATATTTTGATTTGTGGCAGCGATCGGAAGTTGCGGTGTCTGACGATAGATGCCCGTTACAATCCTGATATGATCCTGTGGCCCTCGCGCAGGTTCGATCCTGCTCAGAGTGGCTCCAGTTTTCAATCAGGTACAACCTCTCAATATGATGTAATCACGGAAAAACGTACGCTTTTTAATTATGGTGATTTTGAGCAATTCAAGGAAGTACGAAATGCCAGAGACTACCCTGCAGGATCAGATATCTTTGAAAAACGCACACACCGACCCCGTGGTTGGATCCCTGAGGCGAACTCAAATGGTGAGTGGGATAGGGACTCAACAATCGCTCTAACTGGTAGATATTCGGCAAAAGTAGTTCCGGAAAGCGGGATATTTCAATTAGCAACATCACCGATTGAAGTCTCACCTGAATTGAAGACAATCGATGCCACAATATTTGGTAAAGGAAAAGGTGCAAATAATGTCAAACTTGTTTGGTTGGGTTTAAAAGGCATTCTCGGTAACGCCTCTTTAACGTACTCTTCTGAATTAAAGAATGGTTGGGTAAAATATTCTGCAGAAAATCTAACCCCGCCACGTGGTAGCAAGTGGTTGAAACTCGTATGTGAAACAAAAAATAATCCTGCCTGGTGGGATAGTGCGGAGATTACAGGAAATTATAAAAATCGTCCCCTGCTGAGGGTACTTGTGAACCAGTTAGGTTATGATTTGAATGCACCAAAACTGTTTACAGTGCAATGTAATTATTCAGCTAAGACAGGAAAGTTCGAGTTACTTGATCAAAGTGGAAATTCGGTGTATTCTGCAAAATTGGATTACAAAGATCGCATTAAAGGAGCCTTTGGGCATGATTGGGGTCTTTATTACTGGCGGGGGGATTTCTCTGGTTTTAAGCAGCCCGGTAAATATCAAATTCGGGTAACCCTGGATGATAAAAATGATATTTCATGGCCCTTTGACGTTGCAGATAACCTCCTTTGGGAGAAAACAGCTCAGTCGGCTTACAAGTTCTTCTATTACCAGCGCTGTGGTATAGAAATTCCCGGGTTCCATAAGGCATGTCACCTGGACGATGCTGCAAATGAAGAGCATACTGTGCAGTTAGATCTTTCAGGTGGCTGGCACGATGCCGGGGACTACAATAAGTATCACAATGCGCCCTATGTTCTGGGGTTGGCTACGGCTTATGGTCTTGCCGAGGATAAATTCAAAGGGATTGATTCAGACCTGAATGGTACTGCAGATTTTCTTGATGAGATATTATGGGGAGTCTGATTTTTCTCGTCGGATGATCTACAAGGACGGCTCGGTGGGAGGTGGATTGTCATCAGGGTGGGGCTTTTTTGGCGCGCCGGAACAAGAAACCGACAATATTCCATCAACCGGTGATGAGCGGGTACTATTAAAAACAATTTCAGGAAATGATCCTACCATTCAAACAGCGGCCTGTGCTAAAGTCGCTCGTTATGCACCGGTTGCTGTAAAATATGTTGAGTCTGCCAAACGGGGACTCGATTGGGCTCTTGAACACAATATTCGTGGAAATCTGCAATTAAGTGCTGCCATCGATTTATATGCTGCAACTGGAGATGACTCTTTTGCTGAAATTGCTAAAGAATTATTCACAGAAGTGGGGTTGAAGAATGTCGTCGTTGCCCGTGAGTTTGATCGGGTTTTCGGTCAGGATCATTCTGCTCAAATTAAAGCAATTGTTTTGGCAGAGGCGGAACGATTGCTCACTCTTAACCAAAATCCTTTTGGTGTATGCACCTATGGTCCTGTCGAAAAACCCAATTTCTTCGGAACGCCTTCAAAAGAGTACAAATTTGAGTTGGGATCAAACAGTTATTTATTAGAGTCTGCTGCCAAAGTCGCCCTCGCTTACCAATATGAACCGGATCCGCGTTTCAAGAAATTTATTTATGATCAGTTTAACTGGATCATGGGGAATAATCCCTTTGATTTGTGTATGATGGAGGGCATGGGGAGTAAAAACCCACCGACCTATCATCATCGTTATATTATTGCCGGCGTCCCCCGAGGTGCTGTACCAGGCAGTGTAGTCAATGGAATCTTCTGGAACGCTATAGCTGATGATCGGCCCAGGTTTGATTTGAGTGGTGTGGATATTCCCTACTATGCATCGAATGAATGCTGGCTACCGCACAACACCAACTATTTAAAAGCATTGGTTAATCTGGTACTCATCTCAGAATAGTATAGCTGATTTTTAAACACTAAGTACTCCAAGAAGACGCAAAGTACACAAAAAATTTTTTTTAATAAAAACTTTGTGATCTTAGTGCCTTCTTGGTGAACTTTGTGGTAAAAGATATAATACTTTTGGAAGGATTAACGATGAAACGGAGAGATTTTCTAAGAACAGCGGCTGTGACATCCACTGCTATTTCACTATCAGGTACGAATCCATTGCAATCTTCAACATCAAAAAACAGCAAAACAAAAATAATGGTATGGGCACATGCCAATACGGATTTTCTTGGTGAGAATGATCAGGTGCTTGCTGAACTCACAAAAGTGCGGGAATCCGGTATCGGTGTGATTATCCTCTTTGTACATTCCCATCCTGAAGATAATCAAGCCTGGTATAATGCATCCATAAATGGTTTTATTGCAGAAGATAAATTAACTGGATTAATAGAAATTGCAACGAAAGCAGGGGTCGAAATACACCCAATTATCGGCGGAATCAAAGATATCGGTTTGTCAAAGAAGAACAGGGAAATACGATCTTATGAAAGTGGAAAACCAGGTGGAAGTTCAAGAAATGGCAGGTTCTGTGCCTCGTGGCATGCTACCAGGATTGGCGCTTTACGAATTGCCTCAGATGTTATCAACAATCACCAGATACCAGCCTTTCATCTGGATTATATTCGGTATATCGACACCGGCATGGGAATCAATTGGCCCTGCCGATGTGAGGCATGTAAACAGAATTATGAACGTTTTCTCGGGAAAAGAGATATAACTTCAGAAGACTTGCAAAATCCGGGAATGCTTTATCAATACCTGAAAGTAAGAAATAAAAATATAACAGATGAGGTGCTTGAATTAAGAAAGTTAAGCTGATCAGAATAATATAAAAATGTCCATGGCTGCCCGGGCAGATTATTTCGGAAGCGCCATTGTGGAAGGACAGGATTGGATCAATTGGGGACATGACGGTCTGTTTGATTTTATATGTCCGATGAATTATACCACCGATCGCAAAAAACATAAAGAATTATTGGAAATGCAATTAAACCTGATGGAGGGGCAAACAGCCATTTACTCCGGGCTAGGCCGAAAATGGAGTGGCGGAGAAACAGAAACAGCTGAAATGATTAAACAGGCAGATGATGCCCTTTCAATGGGTGCAGACGGGATTTGTATCTTTCATTATAAGGGATTAAATGATAAAGATTTTTCAGCGTTGAGAACGTTTTCAAACAGGATTTAGACCAAAGGTGAAATATATATGTCCACGAATTTTCACGAATGTCTCTCGCAAAGACGCTGAGACGCAAAGATTTATTTTTAAATGATTTATTTAAACTCTACTTGTCTTTATTTTATATCATTTATAAATATATATTTCTCTGCGACTTAGCGCCTTTGCGAGAGAATTTTGTTAATAGATCACGTTAATAGAATTATTATTGCGAACTAAATATCTGAAAACTATTATACGCTTCCATACCATGCTCGCCAATATCTAATCCGCGGATTTCCTCGTCGAGTTCCACGCGGATTCCCATACTCACTTTAAGTATATAAAAGATACCAAAAGCAGCTGCAAAAGATAAAGCACCAGCAGCGACAATGCCGATTAGCTGGTACCAGAATACTAAATTCATCTGCGAAAATGCCTACAGCCAGGGTTCCCCAAATACCGCAAATGAGGTGAACCGAGATGGCCCCAACCGGATCATCGATACGCAAACGGTCGATCCCTTCTACAGCTAAAACGACAATGGCTCCTGCCACAAAACCTATAATGATCGCTGCTCCGATAGAAACAACATCTGCCCCTGCGGTAATACCTACCAGGCCAGCCAGACAACCATTAAGCACCATGGAAAGATCTGGTTTACTTTGTGCCTTCCATGAAACTATCATCGCCCCTAAAATTCCGGCTGAGGCTGCCAAACAGGTGGTTACCAGGACATAGGATACGGCACCCGGATCGGCAGAGAGAACCGAACCACCGTTAAATCCAAACCAACCCAACCAGAGAAGAAATACACCAATGGCGGCCAAAGGCATATTGTGCCCCATAATTGGTTTGATGCTCCCATTAACATATTTACCATAGCGTGGACCAAGGACAAGAACACCGGCCAGAGCGGCCCAACCACCGACTGAATGAACAAAAGTCGAACCGGCGAAGTCATGAAAATTAAGGTCAGATAACCATCCGCCTCCCCATCCCCATGAACCTATGATTGGATAGAAAATCGCGATATAGATCATCGAAAATACTAGAAAACTCTGGACTTTAATTCGTTCAGCTACAGCACCGGATACGATTGTTGCGGCGGTGGCAGCAAACATACCCTGGAAAAGAAAGTCTGTCCAATAGGTATAGCCGGGATTATAAGCAGAAGTAATACCAGAGGCATCTGTACCAATTCCAATGCCGCCAAAACCAAAGATACTCGATATTAACCAGGAATCTCCAGGATACATTAAATTGAATCCAATAAGTGCATAAGTTAAGAGGCCGATTGAAACGATAGAGGTATTTTTAAAGAGTATGTTGACTGTGTTTTTAGCACGGGTTAATCCGGTCTCAAGGGTCGCAAATCCTAGATGCATAATAAATACAAGAAATATGGATACCATCATCCAGACGTTATTAATGGTGAAAAGGGCATCAGCAGCAGAGACCTCCGGATCCGGATCTGCAAAAGCCATACTACTCATTCCTAATACAAATACTAAAACAAATAACTTTATCATTCCTGAATATTTTATTTTCATTGCATTCCTCTCAATATATCGTTTAATAATTATTTGATTATTTATTTTCGCAAAGCCGCGAAGTCGAAAAGTTTTTTTCCATTTTTGTCATCCTGTAGGGATCTTCCTTGACGAAGATGCGATTTTGATAATCAGGATGATGCTTTAAGCATGACATTGCAGATGTATTGATAATTTATAAAGTTTTATCACTTCTATTAAACGTAACGCCACAGACTGATTTTCTCATTACACGAATTCTTTCAAATATTTTGTATCGTGTATTAAATTTCCTCGACTTACTAACCAATGGCATCGGTGCCGGTTTCGCCGGTGCGGATACGATAGCATTCCTCAAGATTTTGGACAAAGATTTTACCATCGCCAATAGTGCCAGTTTTGGCACCTTCAATTATAGCTTCAACTGTGGGTTTGACAAATTTGGCATTTACGGCAATTTCAAGGCGTACTTTTTTAAGCAGATTAACTTCAATATCAGCACCCCGATAGTTTTCGTGATACCCCTTTTGTTCGCCACAACCCAGAGCATTTGTGATAGAAAGTTTATATACATCCTGGGCATAGAGTGCCTGTTTGACGGAATTGAGTTTTTCAGGTTGAATATAAGCGATAATTAATTTCATTCGCAGCTCCTTAAATTATTGGATAATAATATTTAACTATTCGTTTGATATAATTTTGAATTGATTTGCAAGGGATGTGCCAAAAACATACAAGGCGACATAAACTAAATATTAATAGTAAGATAAGAAGTTTATTGAAATGAGATATCCATTTTGAAATTATACATAATTGTAGATAACCATATTTATATTCACAAATTTGTAGTAAATGGGAGATTTCTTGGTATAAATTTTTGTGCGGTATTTTGATTACCCCCTATGCGGAGATTAAATTATTTTGTGATATTGGAGAGAAGGGGACATCGCCGTGATGCATACTTCATAATTGTAGTATTGAAAATATAAACTACAAAAATGTAGAAGAATTACTATTTGACCTGATGGAGTGGTATAGCGGAACTTTTTGATTGGATATCCGTAGAATTGAATAAATATACAAAATAATGAAATAATATTTACTTTTGGATTGATTATTAGTATATTCGGTGGTGCAAATTTATATGTTGAAAGGCTTGTTAGAGTTGACGATAGATAACCTACATATCATACTTCCATTTTCACCGCTCAGGCGTATGTTTATTCATGTGTCTGGGTTCTCTTTACGACGACCTTAGGTCGTATCCATCTGTTGTAAAAAATCCAATATACATATTAATTTATTATTGTTCAGAATATCTGGACAGGGAAATATTATTAAATTTATCGGAGATATATATGGGAACAAATCATAAAATAGAGATTGTCGAAGCGACAGCGATCCATTTAAAGTACGCCGAGGAGATTTGTCGTGTTATTGAAGAATCTTCAAAGGAAAGAGCGACGGGTATTGCCAAGCGAGAACCTGCCTATATCATTAAAAAGATAAGCGAGGGCAAGGCTGTAATAGGTATAAGTGGTGGTGATAAGTTTGTGGGATTTTGTTATATTGAATCCTGGGGTGAGGATAAAAATTTTGTTGCTAATTCAGGTCTGATTGTCGCTCCAGAGTTTAGGGGATTGGGTGTCGGAAAGCTTATAAAAGAAGAAATATTTAGACTTTCTCACAAAAAATGGCCACACGCTAAATTGTTCGGTATAACGACAAGCCCGGCGGTTATGAAGATTAACTATAGCCTGGGCTACCGTCCGGTGACGTTTTCACAATTGACTGATGATGAGGAGTTCTGGGCCGGATGCAAAGGTTGTCGGAATTATGATATTCTTGAGCGTACAAGTAAAAAATATTGTCTGTGTACGGCTATGCTCTATGATCCTGATGAAAAAAAGAAAAAGGTGAAAGAAGAAAAAAAGTATGAAGAAAAAAGTAGTGTTAGCCTTTAGTGGCGGTCTTGATACATCCTATTGTGTAAAATATTTATCGAAAGAAAAAGATCTTGATGTCTATTCAGTACTTGTAAACACGGGTGGGTTTACCACAAGGGAGTTAAGTGAAATTAAGACTAAGGCAGTGAATCTGGGTGTTGTCCATCATGAAAATATTGAAACGACCGAAAAATATTATCAGGATTGTATCCGTTATCTGGTATATGGAAATGTATTAAAAAACGGTACTTATCCGCTTTCGGTTAGTGCTGAACGCGTATTCCAGGCATTGGCGATCGCTGACTATGCTAATAAAGTTAATGCTGATTATATTGCCCATGGAAGCACGGGTGCGGGAAATGACCAAGTGCGTTTTGATCTGATGTTTCATGTCATGAATCCAGATGTTGAGATATTAACCCCAATACGTGATCAGGGCTTGTCCCGAGATGAGGAGATAAAGTACTTAAAAGTACATGGGGTCGATCTTGATTGGCAAGAGGCCCAATATTCAATAAACCAGGGTTTATGGGGTACTTCCGTTGGCGGAAAAGAAACATTATCTTCTGATAAACCTCTGCCACAATCTGCATATCCAACGAAAGTTACCCAATCAGAAGAAACAAGCATAGAACTTTTTTTTGAAGAAGGGCAGTTACGAGGGCTTGACACCAAGAAATTCGAAAGCTCGGTGAAAGCGATCAACACTCTAAATGATTTGGCGGCACCCTTTGGCATTGGGCGGGACATACATGTTGGTGATACGATAATCGGAATTAAAGGAAGGGTGGGATTTGAAGCAGCTGCACCGATAATTATTATTAAAGCCCATCAGGCTTTAGAAAAACATACATTGACAAAATGGCAAATACATTGGAAAGATCAATTAGCCAACTGGTATGGCATGCTTCTTCATGAGGGTCAATTCCTTGATCCGGTAATGCGGGACATCGAGGTGTTTCTGGAAAATACACAAAAAACAGTTTCCGGTAAGGCCTTTCTAAAACTGGCACCTTATCATTTTGAAATTACGGGCATAGATAGTCCACATGATCTCATGTCTCCTGATTTTGGAGCATATGGTGAAAAAAATCTTGCCTGGACTGGTGATGATGTTCGTGGTTTTGCTAAAATATTATCAAATCAGACACGCATATATCGGGCTGTAAATAAGAAAGATAAATCATGATAAAGGTTGGAATAATTGGAGGAGCCGGTTACACGGGTGGGGAATTAATCCGATTGTTACTCTATCACCCCCATACTGAACTGGAATTTGTCCAAAGCCGTAGCCAGGCCGGTAAGTCTCTGTCGGATATTCATCATGATTTGCTTGGAGATACTGATTTAAAATTCAGTTCTGATTTTTCTCTCGATATAGATGTCATGTTCTTATGTGTCGCTCATGGTGAGGCTGAAACATTCATCACAAAAAGCCGGATTCCCAATTCAATAAAAATTATTGATCTCAGTCAGGATTTTCGCATTTCCAGTCCCGGGGAACGGCAGTTTATTTATGGCTTACCGGAAATGAACCGTCTGCAGATTATGAATGCAGAAAACATCGCTAATCCCGGTTGTTTTGCTACAGCTATTCAATTAGCTCATCTGCCATTGAGTACAAATAAATTATTAGTTAGTCCATTACATATAACGGCTATTACAGGTTCAACGGGAGCCGGGCAGAATTTAAGTACTACATCACATTTCAGTTGGCGTCATGGAAATATTTCACTCTACAAAGCCTTTGATCATCAACATTTGAATGAAATTCGTATGGTGATCAAACAATTACAATACGGTGATGAACCCGAAATAAAAATGTTACCATTCCGGGGAAGTTTTACACGAGGGATCCTTGCAGCGGTCTATACCCGGTCCGATCTTTCAGTTGAACAGGCCGAAGAGTTGTACCGCAACTATTATTTGGAGCATCCGTTTGTTAATATTAGCAATAACAATCCTGATGTCAAACAGGTTGTTAATTCTAATAAAGGCTCTTTTGTATATTGAAAAGCATGAAGATGAAATACTGATTGTGTCAGTAATAGATAATTTATTAAAAGGTGCTTCTGGGCAGGCTGTGCAAAATATGAATTTAATGTTTGGCTTTGATGAGACATGTGGCCTTATGCTAAAAGCATCTGCGTTTTAGATTAGTGATTTTACAAATGAAACTATTTTAGACATTATACCCACAGAGATAATTATACTATGAACTCATATTTCTAAATTCTACATTTAAATTGAATTATAACTTTGTGATCTTTGAGTCTCCTTAGTGTGCTTTGTATTTAAAAACATTTTGAGTTTGAATGTAAATTCGTATCGGAGAAGTGAATGAAAATATTGAAATTCGGGGGTTCTTCTATTGGTTCGGCGGAACGAATTCTGAATGTAGTGGAAATAATTACGACAAAACATAAAAAGAATAAATTTATCTGTGTGGTTTTTTCTGCCTTTCAAGGTGTTACAGACCAACTGATCAAGATGGGCAATCTGGCAGCAGTTGGTAACGAGAGATATAAAATACTTCTTGAAGAAGTTTGTCAAAGGCATATTGATACTGCAAGTGTATTATTATCAGTGAAAAACCGCAAAACAGCCCTGAATGAAATTAACTTCAGATTAAAAAATCTGGAAGAAATTTTGTATGGTGTCTTTCTTGTTAAAGAACTAACACCAAAGACATTAGATTATGTTATGAGTTTTGGTGAAAGGCTCTCAGCTTTTATAATCAGCGAATGTTTGAAAGAGAAAGGTTTAAATAATGATTTTGTAGATAGCCGGAATCTTATTACCACTGATGATTCCTTTGGGAATGCCCGGGTTGATTTTAAACGATCAAACCGAAAAATAAGGTCAGAATTTGAAAATAAAAAGCGTGTATATATTATAACCGGATTCATTGGTGCGACATCCAATAATGAGACGACAACTCTAGGGCGGGGAGGTTCTGATTTTAGTGCCTCAGTATTTGGGGCGGCACTCGGGGCGAAAGAAATTGAGATCTGGACAGATGTGGATGGTGTCCTTACGGCAGATCCACGAAAAGTACCCCAGGCATTCCCAGTAAAGCAGATGACTTACGAAGAAGCAATGGAGTTGTCTCATTTTGGCGCGAAAGTGATCCATCCTCCTACCATGCAGCCGGCATTGGATAAAAATATCTCTCTGAGGATTAAAAATACCTTTAATCCTGCTTTCGAAGGGACTTTGATCAGTAAGAAATCAGCAAAAAATGGTGACGTCATTCGTGGATTATCGTCTATTGATAGGGTCTCGTTAATTCAGATCCAGGGAAGTGGTATGGTTGGCGCAACAGGCATTGCTGAACGCATTTTCAGAGCATTGGCAGCAGTAAATGTCAATATAATATTGATTTCTCAGGCCTCTTCGGAGCATTCCATTTGTTTAGGTGTGTTACCTGATGCGGTGAAAAAAGCAAAGGCGGCATTAGAAAAAGAATTACGATATGAGATTCATTATGGACAGATAAATGAAATTACGGTAGAAGCAAATAAGTCTGTCATTGCTATTGTCGGTGAAAATATGCGAAAAACTAAAGGGATTGCCGGACGTATCTTTCAAACATTGGGTGATCATGGTGTGAACATATCTGCCATTGCCCAGGGTTCATCCGAATTAAATATTTCTGTCGTAATTTCCAGGGGAGATGAAGCTAAATCTTTAAATGTTATCCATGACAATTTTTTTCGTACAGAAAAAACTGTGATAAATCTTTTTTTAATAGGTACCGGTTTAATTGGTAGCGAATTATTATCCCAGATAGTAAGGCAAAAGGAGTTCTTATCAACCAGGCGATCCCTCACCATCAATTTAATTGGTATGGCAGATATTGATAAAATGACAATCAATCCGAAAGGGCTGGATCTGGAAACCTGGCAAAAACAGTTGGAACAGAGTAAAAGCAAATCTGATATTGACAGTTTTATCGACCAAATGCAGGCGGTCACTTTGCCAAATAGCGTTTTTGTTGACTGTACTGCCAGTGGTAAAATTGCCGGGTATTATGATAAAATTTTAGATTCAGGTATCTCAATTGTTACGCCCAATAAAATGGCTAATGCACAACCCATGTCAAAGTATATAAAACTACGATCTCTGGCATTAAAAAATGAAGCAATGTTTAAATATGAGACCAATGTGGGCGCTGGATTGCCGGTTATCGAATCGATACAAAACATGATTGCCAGTGGGGATAAAATCTGGAAAATTGAAGCAGTCCTCTCTGGCACATTAAGTTATCTCTTTAATAATTTTGATGGAAGCAAACCTTTTAGCCAAATGGTTCGCGAAGCGAAAGAGATGGGGTATACAGAACCCGATCCACGTCAGGATTTAAATGGCATGGACGTAGCCCGTAAACTTCTTATTTTAATCCGTGAAGCAGGTTATGACTTTGAAATGAAGCAGATCAAATTACAGGGGTTGCTTCCTGCAGATGCAGAAAAAGCGAATTCGGTCAGTCAATTGTATTCGATGCTAAAGAAAAATGACCAGGCAATGGAAAAACAGCGGTTGAAAGCAGAACAAGATGGCGGTGTCCTGCGCTATATTGCCCGTTATGAGAACAACAAAGCAAGTATTGCTTTGACAACGGTTGATCAGACACATCCCTCCTTCTCATTAATTGGAAGTGAAAATATAATAATTATTTACTCCGATTATTATAAAAACTATCCCCTAGTGATAAAGGGGCCTGGCGCCGGGGCTGCGGTTACAGCGGCGGGTGTTTTTGCGGATATCTTACGATTAGGAGCATGATTAAACACAAAGTGCGCTAAGAATACACAAAGGTCACAAAGTTTAATTAAATACTTTAATATCTTCGAGTCCTTTGTGGATACTTTTGAGTTCTTTGTGTTTAAAAAGTATTATGCAGAAGTTAAAAATTATAAAAATAGGCGGAAAAGTAATAAATGAAGAAGAAGAGTTAGATCGCTTCCTGCCTGTGTTTGCTTCTCTGGCCAGTCCAAAAATTTTGATTCATGGCGGAGGGAAGTTAGCGACATCTTATTCAGAAAAGATGCAGATCGAACCACACCTGGTTGACGGTCGTCGCATTACGGATAGAGATACCATTGATGTGGTTCAAATGGTCTATGCCGGGCTGATCAATAAAAATATTGTTGCGGCTTTGCAGGCGGCCAATTGTCAGGCTTTGGGGTTGAGTGGTGCTGATCTTGATTCAATCCGGGCCATCAAAAGACCTGTGAAACGCATTGATTATGGCTATGTGGGTGATGTGGTTAAGGTTAATACATCAGCAATTAAAGCCCTGATTGAAAGAGGAACTGTTCCGGTTTTCTGTGCTCTGACCCATGATGGTCAGGGGCAGATGCTCAATACCAATGCCGATACGATTGCAACTGAACTGGGAATAGCCCTTTCGAGTGAGTATCTGGTAGATCTGATCTTCTGTTTTGAGAAGAAGGGGGTCTTAAAAGATCTGGGAGATGACACCTCATTTATCCCCAGGATTACACCTGGTTCCTATGATCAATTAAAACAAGATGGGGCTATTGTAACCGGCATGATCCCCAAGATTGATAATGCGTTCAGGGCTTTAAACAAAGGTGTCCAGAATGTCACTATCACTTCATTTGAGGATTTATTTGCCTTCATGGATGGCGGGGCTGGAAGTGGAACGAGGATTGTGCTTTCTTAGTGACCTTTGTGTTTAATACACTTTATCATTGCAGCACTATAACAAACAAAAACTAGCATAGAACAATGTCAGAAGAACTCATACATAAGGCAAGTGATCTATTACAAAAGTTAATTGCCATACCGTCAATCAGCGGTGAGGAGGATAGGACTGCCAGCACGATCCAACGTTTCTTCGAAACACAAAATGTGAGCTGCCATCGTCTGTATAATAATATTTACGCCTTTAATGATGATTATAAGCCCGAAAAGCCGACGCTTCTCTTAAATTCACATCACGATACCGTAAAACCGAATGTTAGCTGGAAGCGAGATCCCTTTTCTGCAGAAATCTCTAATGGTAAATTATATGGATTAGGCAGCAATGATGCCGGGGCTTCACTGGTTTCCCTGATTGCCACTTTTTTACATTTCTACAGGCTTAAGGATCTAAACCACAATATTGTCCTGGCGGCAACAGCCGAGGAGGAAAGCTCGGGAGAGAAGGGTATCCGTTCTGTTTTACCGGAACTTGGCTCAATTGATCTGGCAATTGTTGGGGAGCCAACAGGTATGGAAATGGCTGTTGCTGAGAAGGGTCTTATAGTTTTAAGGTGCATAGCAGAAGGTAAATCAGGACACGCGGCCCGAAATATAGGTGAAAATGCGATCCTGAAAGCGATTGAAGATATAAATTGGTTCAGTACCTATACATTTTCAAAAGAATCTTCTTCACTAGGTCCCGTGAAAATGACCGTTACAATGATTGAATCAGGAACACAACATAATGTGATCCCGGACAGGTGCACGTTTACTGTCGATATCCGAACGGTTGACAGCTATTCTCATGAAGAAATTTTAGATATTATTAGAGAGAATACAACGAGTACTTTTTCGAGTCCCTCTTTAAGTTTATCGCCCTCAAGTATACCCTTAGAACATCCCCTGGTAAAGTCGGCGACCGAGATTGGTATTGGGACATTTGGTTCTCCGACATTATCAGATCAGACTTTTATTCCAACACCGTCTGTAAAATTAGGGCCTGGCATGTCTGAAAGATCGCATACAGCAGATGAATTTATTTATCTTGCTGAAATCGAACAGGGTATAACAATCTATAAAAAATTACTAACTCATTTCCTGGGGATGAAATGCAATCCAGATAGTTAAATTTAAAAAAAAAGGATAAATTCTTGGCATGTATTGAAATTAATTCTCGCAAAGACGCCAAGGCGCAAAGAAGTTTAAGGAAAAAAACAATAAAAAAAGACGAGATTTTACATAGATGGGTACTAAATCTAATAGAAAAGAATAGTAAATTTGTTTTGTGTTAATTCTTTGCGTCTTTGCGTCTTGGCGCGAGAATAAGTAATTCGGTTAGGTCTTAAATATTGGTTGTTTATGACTTACCGTCTACCTACTTAGGAAGAGAATTATGATGGATAAAAAGTTGTGGAAAAAGAGTGATACACTTGAGAAGCAAATCGAGACATTTACCGTAGGTAAAGATCGTGATCTTGACCTGTACCTTGCGGAATTTGATGTTCTTGGATCACTTGCTCACATTACCATGTTGGAATCTGTGGAACTCTTAAAAAAAGATGAACTGAAAATCCTGAAGACAGAATTAATTGTCATATTGTCCGAGATAAGAAAAGGAGCCTTTGTTATTGGGGAAGGTATAGAAGATATACATTCTCAAATAGAACTCCTTCTGACGGATCGTTTGGGGGATGTTGGGAAGAAGATCCATAGTGGACGTTCAAGGAATGATCAGGTTCTTGTTGATTTACGTTTATTTATCCGCTCTCAGATAAAAGAGATTGTTAATGAGGTAGAAATTTTGTTTAATCTGCTCATCTCGCTCAGTGAGCGTTACAAAAAGGTCGGCATGCCAGGATATACACACACCCAGGCCGCGATGCCATCTTCTTTTGGGCTTTGGTTTAGCGCCTTTGCTGAATCCTTTGTCGATGATCTGGAGCAAGTAAATGCTGCTTATAAAATTATAAACAAAAATCCGCTGGGTTCTGCTGCCGGATATGGCTCGTCCTTTCCCCTCAACCGTCAAATGACAACGGATCTGCTTGGCTTTGAGGTGATGAACTACAATGCCATTTATGCTCAGGTGGGAAGAGGGAAAAGTGAACGTGTAACCAGTCAGGCCATCGCTTCATTAGCAGAGACCTGTGGTCGTATGGCCTCAGATATCATATTATTTATGTCTCAAAACTTTAATTTTTTATCATTCCCGGATACTTTAGTTACAGGCTCTAGTATAATGCCTCATAAAAAAAATCCGGATCTATTTGAAATATTACGGGCAAAATGTAACCGGTTAAAGGCTTTACCAAATGAGATTATGATGATCACCGCTAATTTGACTACCGGCTATCATAGGGATCTTCAATTGATCAAAGAATCATTTCTTCCTGGTCTTTTTAATATTCAAGAATGTTTGAAGATTTTACATTTTGCGATGCAACATGTTACAGTCCGTGAGGATATTCTTAAGGATAATATGTATCAATCGGTTTTTAGTGTAGAGGCGATAAACAATCTTGTCGTGGAAGAGGGTCTGTCATTTAGAGAGGCCTATCACCAGGTGGCAAGGGAGATTGAGAGTGGTGAATTCAAACCTCCGGCAAATACTGTTTATAAACATGAAGGAAGCATAGAAAATTTATGTAATGAAAAAATCGTTGATGAAATGCAACGGGTTGTAAATGAGTTCAATTTTGAGAAAGCAGACAGGGCATTGGTGAATTTAGCTGGGTAGTGAAAAGAAGAAGGTAAAAGGGAAAAGGTAAAAGATATAGAATAGTTCGAATTCTTGTCATCCTGTCCCGAGACGAGACCCCGTTTGGGGACGGAATGACAGGGCGATTTATTAAAAATAAATATAGTAAAAAATGTCACCCCCTTTTTCCTTCTCCTTGGTAAGAAGAGGATTCTGTGGGAGGTTTTTTCTGAAAGTCTTTTCGCTGCATTTCTGCATCGCTGCGTGAGAAATTGAATAACTATAATTTAATATTTACTTCTGAAACTTAAGGAAAAAAATGAGTAAACAACATAAAGGATTATATAATCCCAGATTTCGAGCACGATGCATGTGGTGTTGGATTTGTGGTAAATATCGATGGTAATAGAGATCATACAATTGTCCAAGAGGGCATAACCGTATTGTGTAATCTGGAACATCGCGGGGCCGTTGGCAGTGATAAGAAAACGGGTGATGGAGCTGGCATGCTCATTCAAATTCCTGATAAATTTTTCAGAAAAGTACTTGATTTCGATTTACCCGTTGAGGGGCAGTATGGTGTGGGGTTTATATTTCTTCCAAACAGCGTGAAAGATTTGCAACCGATTTGCAATATGGTTGAAGAGGTGGTTATAACAGAAGGTGGAAAGGTTTTGGGATGGCGTGATGTACCAACCAATGAAGAATGTCTGGGCGAAATTGCCAGACAGTCATGTCCAAAAATCAAACAGATATTTGTTGCTGTGGAAGAATTGGATTCTGAAAAACTAAATAGAAAACTCTACATAATCCGAAAATGTATTGAAACTGCCGCTGGAAAAATGGGCCTGGGGATGAATGACTTTTATATACCCTCCTTCTCGGCCAGCACAATCATCTACAAAGGTATGTTTGTCTCCACACAATTTAGCGAATTTTATCCTGATCTGGTTGATAAAGATATGAAGAGTGCCATTGCCCTGGTTCATCAGCGTTATAGTACCAATACATTTCCCTCCTGGGCCGTTGGCCCAACCTTTTCGATTTATCGCCCATAATGGGGAAATAAATACCTTCGTGGAAATATAAATAAGATTATGACCAGGGACGATACCCTTGCTTCACCCGCATCTTGGATCGGATATCAAGAAAATATTTCCCATTCTTAATCCAAATGCCAGTGATTCGGCAATTTTTGATAATGCCTTCGAATTACTGACCATGAGTGGCAGGGGGATGGAACATACGATGATGATGATGGTACCAGAGGCTTTTGGAAATCAGTATCATATCAGTCAGGATAAACGCGCTTTTTATGAATATCATATGTCTATCATGGATCCATGGGATGGTCCGGCAGCGCTTGCTTTTAGTGATGGGATAAAGATCGGTGCCCATATGGATAGAAATGGCCTGCGACCGCTCCGATATCTGATCACAAAATAGGAAAGGTGATCATGGCATCGGAAACGGGTGTATTGGATATTGCCCCTTCTGATGTAAGGGAAAAAGGAAAGTTGGGGCCCGGGCAAAACGTTTGTGGTTGATACAGATCGTCAGCGGGTTATTCGAGATAATGAAATTAAATCTGCCGTATCACGGTGGAAACCGTATCGACGCTGGCTTGAGGAAAACAGGATAGAACTACGAGGACTTTTTCAGGTCCCTGGACAATGTTATGGTTGATAAAACCACCCTGGTTGTCAGACAGAGAGCTTTTGGATATACTCAGGAGGATCTGAAGTTAATTATTACGCCGATGGTTAAAAATTCTCAGGAACCGTTGGGTTCTATGGGGAATGATGCCACTCTGGCTGTACTTATCGAAAAAGATCACAATTATTGTATAACTACTTTAAACAGACTTTCGCCCAGGTTACAAATCCGCCGATTGATCCCTACAGAGAGAATCTGGTTATGTCGCTCTCAAGTTTTGTGGGAAGACAGCGAAATTTACTTGAAGAAATTCCTGAACATTGTGCGCAGTTAAAGCTATCAAATCCAACATTAACAAATGAAGATATTGAGCTGCTAAAATCTTCACAACTCCCTGGTTTTCGTGTTTGTTTGATTCCAATGCTTTTTGAAGCCAATAAAGGGGCATCTGGAAAAAGGATTGGTGAAACTCTGCCTTGAGGCAGAAAAAAAGGTTGATGAAGGGTATTCGATGATCATTCTTAGTGATCGCGATATTAATCCGGATATGGCAGCCATTCCAGCCCTTCTGGCCATATCACAGATTCATCATCATCTTGGTTTTGCGAGGTAAACGCCGACTCACGGCATTGATATTAGAAACGGGTGAAGCAAGAGAAATACACCATTTTGCCACGCTACTTTCATACGGAGCAAGTGGTATCAATCCCTATCTTGTTTTTGAATCCGTATCGGATCTCCAGGACAGAGGATATATCAGCCGCTCATTACCTTCTGCAACTGCCACCATGCAATATATCACAGCCGTGAACAAGGGTTTGTTAAAGGTGATGTCTAAAATGGGTATTTCGACATTGCGAGGCTACCGGCATTCTCAAACCTATGAGGCTTTCGGTTTAAGTGAATCATTTGTCCAAACCTATTTTCCTGGAACACCCTCAAGAATTGGAGGTATAGGGTTGGATTTCATCGAAGATGAAACCCTTGGCCGGCATCATGAGGCTTTTGAAAAAATCGGAAAATCTAACAGTCTTCTCGATAGCGGGGGAAATTATGCTTTCAGGCAAACGGGTGAGAATCATATGTATTCACCGGAAGCATTAGTAAATTTACAAAAGGCTGTTCGGACAAAAGACTATGCTGCCTTCAAAGAGTATTCCGCAGAATTGAATGATGTTTCAAAAAATCTCAGTACCATCCGGGGTTTGCTGAAATTTAAAGAAGGTAAGCCGGTTCCGATAGAAGAAGTTGAAGGGGTAGAATCTATAGTCAAACGATTTGTTACTTCCGCCATGTCTTTTGGATCGATCAGCAAGGAAGCGCATGAAACCCTGGCGATGGCCATGAATCGCATTGGGGCAAAAAGCAATTCAGGGGAGGGAGGAGAGAATGAGGAAAGATATAAACCTCTACCCAATGGCGATTCCTTGAAAAGCAAGGTCAAACAGGTTGCCTCGGCAAGGTTTGGCGTTACCAGCAATTATCTTGTCAATTCAGAAGAATTACAAATAAAAATAGCACAGGGTGCCAAGCCGGGTGAGGGTGGACAGTTACCCGGATATAAGGTCGATGATGTGATTGCAAGTGTGCGTCATTCAACTCCTGGCGTTATGCTTATCTCTCCTCCACCCCATCATGATATCTATTCCATTGAAGATCTTTCACAACTTATTTTTGATCTTAAATGTGCAAATCCCGAGGCTCGGGTATCGGTAAAACTGGTTTCTGAAGTAGGGGTTGGTACCGTTGCTGCAGGCGTGGCCAAGGGAAAAGCAGAAATGGTGCTGATCAGTGGGAGTGATGGCGGAACCGGTGCATCACCGTTATCTTCGATAAAACATGCCGGGGCAAGTTGGGAAATTGGTCTGGCAGAAACACAGCAGACGCTCGTTAAAAATGATTTACGAGGTCGTATTCGTGTCCAGGTAGATGGTCAGTTAAAAACAGGTCGGGATGTGGTGATAGGTGCTTTGTTGGGTGCAGAGGAATTTGGATTTGGCACAGCGGCATTAGTATCTCTTGGATGTATCATGATGCGCAAGTGTCATCAAAACACCTGTCCGGTGGGTGTCGCCACACAGAATCCTGATCTTCGGAAACGATTCACCGGAGAGGCTGAATATGTAATTAATTTTATGAATTTTGTTGCTGAAGAAGTTCGCGAATACATGGCTGCAATGGGATTTCGATTATTTGATGAGATGGTTGGCCGTGTCGATTTACTTGAGGTAAATGAGCACGTCGGCAATTATAAAACAAAGGGTCTTGATTTCTCACGCATACTATATAAACCTGAACTTAAAAAGGGAACGGCGGTCAGGTGTGTAATCAAACAACAACATGACTTCTCGAATATGTTGGATAGGGAATTGATTAAAACATGTGCGAACGCATTAACCTCCCAGGAGCCAATAAAATTTAAGAGAAAAATTCGCAATTTCAACCGCACAACAGGGGCAATGTTGAGCGCAGAAGTCTCAAAACGATATGGATCTCAGGGGCTGCCTACTGATACGATAAAGATAAAGTTTCTGGGATCTGCAGGCCAAAGTTTTGGCGCATTTCTGGCACCGGGAATCACTTTTGAGTTAGAGGGAGATGCCAATGATTATTTTGGTAAAGGACTATCGGGAGGTAAATTAATCGTTCGTCCACCTTCGGGCTCAACTTTTTTACCCCAGAACAATATCATCACCGGAAATGTTAATTTATTTGGCGCGACAAGTGGTGAGGTTTATATTCACGGCCGAAGTGGCGAACGCTTTTGTGTACGTAATAGTGGTGCTATTGTGGTTGTTGAAGGGGTTGGAGATCACGGATGTGAATATATGACCGGTGGACGGGTTATTGTATTAGGCAAAACGGGTGTAAATTTTGCTGCTGGCATGAGTGGAGGAATTGCCTATGTTCTGGATCAGAATCAATTGTTTGACACACAGTGTAATCTGGAGATGGTCGATATTGAGCCAGTCAATGAAAAAACAGATGAGGCGTTTTTACGAACATATATCCAAAATCATATTGAATATACAGGTAGCAAATATGCAAAGGGAATTCTTGAAAACTGGGAAGAAATGTTACCCTACTTTGTTCGTGTTATGCCAGTTGACTACCGGCACGCTCTAGAGCGAATAGAAGCCAGAAAGTATGAGGAAGTTGGTCAGGTAGGCATGACAGAAGAGGTGTATTTATAATGGGAAAAACGACAGGATTTATAGATTATAACAGGCAAACCGCAGCGGCAGAAAAAACGAAAGAACGCCTCAAACATTATAAGGAGTTTACTCAAACTCTAAAAACAGCAGATCTATCTATGCAAGGTGCGCGGTGCATGGACTGTGGAATTCCGTTTTGTCATTCATCTTATGGATGTCCGGTGCAAAACCTTATTCCTGAATGGAATGATCTGATCTATCAAGATCAGTGGCGTGAAGCCTATGAAAGATTAGAACTGACAAACAATTTTCCAGAGGTTACAGGACGTGTTTGTCCCGCTCCATGTGAATCTGCCTGTACATTAGCAATTAATGATAGCCCGGTTACCATTAAACAGATCGAATTAGCGATCATTGAAAGGGCTTTCAAGGAAGGCTGGGTACAGCCAAAGCCACCTTTAATGGAAACTGGAAATCATATCGCCATCATAGGATCTGGGCCAGCAGGATTAGCAGCTGCTCAGCAGCTTCGACGTGACGGGCATACCGTTACTGTTTATGAGAGGGCACCAAAAATGGGTGGTTTGCTGAGGTATGGAATTCCGGATTTTAAGCTGGATAAAAAGGTTCTTGATCAAAGATTAGACCAGCTCAGCGCTGAAGGGGTTCGATTTAGAACTGATATAGATATCGGGGAAGATCTTTCTGCACGGTATCTTCAAAAAACTTTTGATGTTATTTTGATAGCCACGGGCGCGACTGAACACCGCGATTTTGACCTTCCAGGCAGAGAATTGACGGGTATCTATCCGGCCATGAAATACCTGACCCTTTCAAATCAATTTGTTAATGGTGAAATTGAGGAAAGCCAGATCATCTCTGCAAAGGATAAAAATGTTTTGGTCATCGGGGGCGGGGATACAGGGTCCGATTGTGTTGGTACAGCCAATCGGCAGGGTGCAAAAAAAGTTTATCAGTTTGAAATTTTGCCAAAACCCAAGGAATGGAAAGAATCCTGGAATCCGGAATGGCCAAACTGGCCGAATATACTCAGAACAAGTTCATCTCATGAAGAAGGTTGTGATAGAGATTGGGGCATCTTAACAAAATCATTTTCTGGAAAAGAGGGCAAATTAACCAAAGCGAACTTTTGCCGGGTTGTATGGAAGTCGGATGGTGAAAATGGAAAATTTAATATGTCTGAAATAGTAAAATCTGACTTTTCATTACAAGTAGATCTGGTCTTCCTGGCAATGGGATTTATCCATGTTCAGCATAATCGTTTGCTCTCACATCTGGGTATTGAATACGATCAAATGGGAAATGTAAGGACTGACGATAATTATATGTCATCGGTTCCGGGTGTCTTTTCTGCTGGAGATGCCAAAAAAGGGGCCTCTCTGGTTGTACATGCTATTTTCCAGGGGCGCCAGGCGGCGGAGGCGATAGATAGATATTTGAAAGAGTAATAATTTAATCTGTCATTCTGAAAAATCTTTCTGCCCGTCGGGACTGTATCGGTATCTTGGAACAATCCTTTCGAGAATCGATAATGAAAGTTGATTCGTCATTCGGGATAACAATCTTCCTGCTTATCGAGAATAATTCACCATTTAGGAGTTCCTTTCAAGATAACAGGGGTGAAGGATTTGTCTTTTTGAAAGAACCTTACAGAAAGACAATTTAATATTATAAAGGAATAAAAATGAAAAATAAAAAAATTGCAATTTTAGGCGCAGGAAGCCTTGGCATGGCTATTACTGATGGTCTTTTCGCTTCCGGATTAATAAATAAAGATCAAATAATCCTTAACACGTCGGAAAGTACATCTTTTAGAGAAATATGAAAAGATGGGTGTCAGGGTTACAGATGATAATATTGCCGCAATCAAAGATTCAGATGTCATCATCATTGCCGTTGAACCGCAACAGATCAACAACCTGTTGGAAGAAATTGGCAGTCATTTAGATTGAAGAAAAACATATTGTGATATCTGTGGTGACGGGTGTTAACACAAAACAGATCTTAGATAAAACCGGAAAAAATCTGGCACTTGTTCGGGCGATGCCAAATACGGCGATTGGGATCCGCGAATCGATGACCTGTTTATCCTCTGAAAGTGCCAATGGCAAAGCCTTGGCTGTTGCCGAATCTATTTTCAATACAGTTGGTAAGTCATTACGTATAGAAGAAGAATTGATGGGTGCCGCAACAGCATTAGGTGCCTGCGGGATAGCATTTTTTCTGAGAGCGATTCGCGCCGCTTCCCAGGGTGGTATTGAAATAGGATTTCATCCTGCAAAGGCCCTTCAAATAGCAGCCCAGACAGCAAAGGGTGCAGCATCCCTCCTGTTAGAAAACAATCAACATCCCGAATTTGAGATCGATAAGGTGACCACACCACGAGGTGTAACGATTTCCGGATCTGAATCAGATGGAGCATGATGGTTTTAGCTCGGCAATGATAAAGGGTATTGTAACCTCGGCAACCAAAGCGGAAAAATTGTACGAAGGGTAGTGGCCCTATGTCTGGAGGTAGGCAGAATATTTGGGCGGTGTCAGCAACGATTGGTTATAATATTATGTCTAAAAGTACGGAACATAAACTAATGACAAAACTGGAATACCGGTATGATCGTTCTACAGGTCCGGAAAGTGGCTATTTCAGGGGCCATGATAATCATCTTGCACCGGATCAAAATGTACTGTTTTTATCTTTGGTTTGGCGTTTTAATTCCCGGTAAAGGAAACCGAGAGCAGAGAGTTAATCTATAGTCCTTCTTCTAATACGTTTGTAATAGAATCAATAACACGATCTAGTTGTTGATATTCGATTGTGAGGGGTGGTAAAAGACGAATAACCGTTGCACCAGCCGGTATGGTTAAAACTCCCATCTCCTGCAATTTGGTAATATAGGGTTGCGATTTTTCTTTTAGTTCAATACCGATCATCAATCCCATCTGCCGTACTTCGCGTACTTTTTCCAATTTTTCAGAAGGAAATTTTTCCACAAAGTATTTTCCTTTTGCTGCAGATTGTCCTGGTAAATCATTCTTTAGTAAAAAATTAATCGAAGCAAGGGAAGCGGCGCAAGCCAGGGGATTACCGCCAAAGGTTGTGCCATGTTTCCCCAGGGCGACTTTTATGGATGAGGAACAGAGAACAGCACCTATAGGAAATCCACCACCGATTGCCTTGGACAGACATAACAAATCCGGTTCAAGATCATAATGTTCACAGGCAAATAATTTTCCTGTTCTCCCAAAGCCTGTCTGAACCTCATCAATGATTAGCAGGATACCTTTCTCTTTGCAAAATGACTGAACCTGAACAAGATATTCCTGGATCTGCCGGATGAACGCCGCCTTCACCCTGAATTACTTCAAGTATAATCGCGGCAGTTGAATCCGGTTATGCTTTTCTTTGATCTTTTCAAAATTATTGTAAGGAACAAAATGAAAACCGGGAATCAAAGGTTGAAAATCATTACGGTATTTGGGATTATGCGTTGCGCTTAATGCACCCAATGTGCGGCCGTGAAAACCACGCATGGCGCAAATAAAATCAGTTCTGCCCGTACTAATCCGGGCAAATTTTATCGCAGCTTCAATGCTTTCTGTTCCTGAATTACATAAAAATACCTTCTCCAAACCCTTAGGGCTTATCTCTACTAACTTTTCCATTAATTTGGCACGTTCTTCGTTATAGAAGGATCCCGTGCAGGTGATTAACTTTGCCGCCTGGGAGGAGAGGGCAGCAACCAGATCATCATTGCAATGTCCAATGCTGGCTACGCCATGTCCGGCCGTACAATCAATATATTCCTTGCCATCCTTATCCCAAACTGTGGCATTTTTTCCTTTTACCAGAGTAATGCCGCGTTTTTGAAAAAGACTCAGGCTATATTGATCTTCAATTTCCTCAAAATTTTTCATTGAATAATTGTTCCTTTTCCGGCTAAAGCATCATGGATAGGATTTTCTACCCGGCCATCGGCCATTATAAGCGTATTGGCGCCGTTTTCAAACAATCTCCTCAGAGCAAGGAGTTTTCGTTTCATCCTTCCTTCCACCTGACCCTCTCTCCGCTCTAGTTCCTGGGGGCTGATCTTTGCGACCACACTACCAGGATCAGAAGGATCGTCTAAAAAACCAGGTGCTTCAATTAACGTAATTATTTTTTCTGCATGTATACTTTTTTGCAGCACATTGATGATATCATCATTTTCGGAATTGATGGCAAAATTATTCTCATCTATAATAGGGACGGAAAGAACAGGTGTATATCCGTTGGTAAGTAATAAATCCAATAATTGCGTATTGATTTCCTTCGGCTTCCCGGAAAAATCTCTTACAATTCGAAGTTTACCGTTTTCTTTAATTCTTATCCCATTATTGCGTTTACCCTGAATCATTTTACCATCAAGACCGGATAAGCCGACAGCGTTAATTCCCTTTTGCTGACAGAGTTCAACAATACGTTTATTTCTCAACCCGGCATAGGCCATCATCATTACATCTAAGGCTTGTTCATCGGAGAAGACACTGCTATATCCTGAAACAGATGTTAATACTTTTTTGGAATAGTTTAATTTCTCTGCTAATGCATCCCGTAGGGCATTGGCACCATGAACGATGACAAATTTCTCATCTATCTCACCCAAATTGGCTATGATACCTTGGATGTTGATTGCCTCGCCCCCACCAATTTTTACAATGATCATTTAAATTTCCTCAAGACTTCTGTTTCCTATAGGTTGCCAGTCCGTTTCCTCCGGGTAAGGTTCCGAACATACAATCTTACAATAACTGTGTTGTTTTGTGTACATGGTAAAATAGTCATCATCTTCATTGAATAATGATGAAACACACGCCTGGGACTTGTCTGTCATGATAATATTCATCGCCCGGATATATCGACTACGGCTTTCAACTATTTTTGTTCCCTTTTGCATTGCCTCTTTAATACTGCCTTTATAGAATCGCAGAATAAAATTAAAAATTTTCTCGGCTCCGATCCGGCCCTGTTCCTTTATCTTTACACCATGCAATTCACCATTAAAAATATAGACCATATCATCTATTATAAAGGGCATATTGTTTTCTATGACAATATCTTTATCCTGAAAAGCACTTCGGGCATGGGCAATTATCAAATTTGTCTCGCCGAATTGATTAATCTGATCTTCCCAAATGGGATTAATGTTTTTATAATGTTGCCACTCACCATCAACAAGGTAAGAACATCCCCAACCATGGCCCTGGAATTCTTTATTATTCTTGCAAATAGAGGCAAACTTTTGCAAATGTTCATGTATCTCAAAGGAATCACTTGAGCGTACATATAGTAGTCTGCACATAAGATGTTTTATCACGCAGAGCCGCAGAGCCGCAGAGAAAATAAATACAAAATAATTAATACAAAAGACAAAATATTAGATCATACATCCTATACGATAATCTTAAACTTTATTTATTTGGTATCTTGTATTTTTTTTTATTCTCTCTGTGTACTCCGTGTCTTCTTTGTGTCCTTTGTGTTTAAGGAGATATAAACGACAATCTCTATATAGGGTGTAAACCAGGAAACTCCAGCGCTGTGGTTTCTTCAAAATCCATCATCAGATTTAAAGCCTGGACAGCCTGGCCAGCAGCGCCTTTCATTAAATTATCGATAGCAGAGATAACCACTAACCGATTGGATTGCGGATCTTTTTGAAAACCGATATCGCAGAAATTGGTTCCAGCAAGAATCTTTGGTTCCGGATAGCGGTAATTGCCATCGCGTTCCTTTACGATTCTGATAAAGGGTTCCTGACCATAAGTCTGTCGGTAAATTTTCCAGATATCTTTATCTTCTAAACTTTCTTTTAGAAAAACATGACAAGTAGCAAGAATCCCGCGTACCATATCAATTGAGGTGGCTGAAAAATGAATATTTGCCCCTTCTCCAAAATCCAATTCCTGTTCGACTTCACCCATATGGCGATGACCTGTTGGCGAAAAAGATCGCAACACACCACTACGTACGGGATGGTGAGAGGCATCAGATGCGCGGTTACCACCTTCACTGGATCCCACCTTAACTTCACATACGGTTTGTCCGGGTATGATGAGCTTATTTTTAAAAAGGGGATAGAGGGCCAGAATAGAAGCGGTTGCATTGCATCCGGCACTTGATATCATTTTAGCCGATTTCATTTCTTCCCGATGTAGTTCTGGTATACCATAAATAAATTCGTTCAGAAGTTCAGGGTTCGTGTGATCCTGTTTGTACCATTTTTTATAGCGTTCTGCTGAATCGAGGCGGAAATCTGCACTAAGATCAATAATATTTGGTGCTAAATTTTTATATATATCTATTTTCTGCATGGATTGGCCATGGGGTAAACAGAGAAATATAACATCGCATGATTCCAGCTCATCGATACCACAAAATATTAAATCGGTTCTTTTTCGCAGGTTTGGGTGTACTTTTGAAATGGGCTTACCATAAAATCGCTCAGAAGTAACCTGTTGAATTGATACATTGGGATGAAAGAGCAAAATCCTGATTAATTCACCACCTGTATATCCAGATCCCCCCACAATTGATATTCTTAAGGTGTTCATCTGGCATCTCCTTTGGCCACTGCGGCAACATAATCAATAATATGAGCAGGGATATTAACACCTGTTACATCAATGCTGTTTTTAAATTCCATTGTATAATTTACCTCATTGACAAGTAATCCGTCTTTAGATTCTAAAAGATCAATGGCAACCACCCCTCCGCCAACAGCCGCGGCGGCGTTAAGAGATAACTCACGTAATTCATCGGTCATGGGGCAATTGGACGCTACCCCTCCCCGGGCTGTATTGGTAATCCAATGCTCGGATTCCCTGTAAATAGTCTGCAATACAGGTATCTCCTACTACAAAAGAACGAATATCCCGGCCCTTTTTTTCTACATATTTTTGAATATAGAAAATAGAATGGTGATAACTGCCTAGAATTTTTTTATGTTCCAGCAATGCTTCGGCAGCATCCCGATCATTAACTTTCGCTAATAGCCGGCCCCAAGACCCCACGGCCGGTTTAATGACCACTGGGTAACCCATATCCTCAATGGCTTTTATTGCCGATGCCTCTGTAAATGTGACACTCACAGGTGGCTGAGGAACATTATTCATAGATAAGGCACGTGAGGTGAGCAGTTTATCTCCACAAACCAAGGCCACATCGGCCTTGTTAACACATTTAATACCTTGGGCCTCAAATAAAGTAAGGGCATGTAAAGCCCGGGAATGATTGATTGAACGTTCTATGATAACATCCACATCAAAGGGACTTTCTCCCATGTTGAATATCAATTCCCTGTCATCAATCATTACCAGATCTATATCTGGTCGCTTATTTATTTCGTCAAGAAGTAATTTCTCATCTTTTCTGATAAGTGAATGTAAAAATCCGATTTTCATTTGCTATTCCTACCTTTAATATTAACTGATTGTCATGGAATATAGAGAACACAGATCTATTTAGGGAACTGAAGAAAGAGGAGAGATGAGAAGACATCATTAATCTATCTCTTCACTTTTCTGTCTTCACTCTTCTACTTGTCTGTCTTCTTTGAGGTTTATAACCTTCTCTTGATGGAAACTATAACATTTCCAATTTGATATACCCTATAATGAATAAATTGTGAATTACTTAAGGTCGGGGTGTTTTTTACACCATTCAACGATATGATCTAATTCGGTAAGATCTACTGTTCGACCTTTTTGGCCAATAGACTTTACAACCTGCAGAACTTTGGTAAGTTGTTCATCGTCAAGTTCAATTTTAATTTTTTCCAATGCCCATTGCAGAGACGAAATGCCAGACATATGATCGAGAGAAACCATCATTTCTCTACCAACAATTTTAGGATCCAGACTCTGATAATGGGCCGGATTTTGAACGGCCGCATGGGTATGCACACCGGCACAATGGGTGAACGCGTTTTTACCGGTAATCGGTTGATTAACCGGTATCGGGACACCAGCATATCTGCTCACTATAGTATAGAGTTCAGGTAATACCTTTGCATCCCATTTAGATGGCTCATGATATACATTTTGCAATGTGGTTACCAATTGAGCCAGATCGACAATTCCGGCCCGTTCACCAAGTCCAAGCACAGAAGCGTCGATAATATCCGCACCAGCACGGTAGGCATCAAGTGCATTTGCCAATGCCAGACCCCGGTCATTATGGCAATGAACCGCTAATTGTGGTGAGAGCGATCTTTTATTAAACTCCTCTTTTAGCCGGGAGACATAATCATACATATTATTCGCTGAGCCCGGTATCATAAAACCGGTTGTATCGGCTATACTGATGATATCGGCGCCTGCTTCAACGGCAGCGACCGCAGTCTGAGAGAACGTTCTCAAAATTCGAGCGAACTGTATCTTCAGGTGTATACCGTATTATTAAATTTGGTTGATTCATCTTAGCATAACTGATGCATTGCGTTATATTGTCTATGGCGGAGTTTAAGTCCCGCTTAAATACATGGTTCAATCTGTCATCGGAGACACAATAAAAAATGCCAATAAAACCAACACCACAGGCCAAAGCAAGGTCGATATCTTTCCGAACGGAGCGGGAATGTGCACCAATTATTGCCCGGAGATTTCGGTTCGCAATTTGTTCCACCGCATGATGAATATCTTCCGAGACAACAGGATGACCTGTCTCGATAATATCAACGCCTACACGGTCCAGTAGATCAGCGATAGCGAGTTTTATATGTCCATCAAAATATACGCCGGGCGTTTGTTCTCCCTCACGTAAAGTTGTATCAAGAATTTTTGCCAAAAACTATTCTCCCCAATCTTCCTCTTCTTGCGGGGCCTCTGCTAATTCCGGTGGCTCAACATTGATGATTTCCAATTCTGCACCACATTCCGGGCAGACAATTAATTCACCTTCAACGGCATCAGGTAAAATTAATATTTCTGCAGCACATACGGGGCATTCTGTTTTCTTGTTCATTTTTTCTCCTATGATTTGTTTTGGGCAATGTAAGAGAAATAGCCATAGAGAACACTGAGTTTACCGCAAAACGATAGCGTTAAAAAATGAATTAGCTTTGCGCCATGCTCTCCGTGCTACGCTTTTCACTATCTCAAATATATAAACATTAAATTTATAAAATTTATGAAGTAAGACCAAATTAATTGTGGATATTAATGCGTCAAAGTGCATAAATATAATGATGAGGAGGTTGGAAGAGATTTTCGAATGAATATATTAATTGAATAATAGTAAATATAGGTAGGTACCTAAAGTAACGGCAGAAACGGCAATGGCAATTTCAGACCATTGGTCATATTTCTTTGTTTTACTATACATGGCGATCATCTCTCTTGAATCGGAAGATCTCTGATATTGTGCATAATATTTGTCTGCTTCGCGCTTGTAATAAAATGATGCCCAACTGGCAGCGAGCGATGTTACAATTAATCCTTCGCGGTACCATTTTATCTTATATTGACTATCTTTCATCTTTGACAATCTACTCTTGCCCTGATTTCCAGCGCTTTGAAGTGATACTTTATAGACGGACTGACCTTGAATTAATGTGAAAGACTTGTCTTCAAAACCTCTGTTTTCTAACCGTATGGATTGATCACCAATGGTTTTTCTGGCAAAAACCAGGGGTGTTTGACCTATAAATTCATCACCCATATAAACTTTACTGGCATAGGGCACACTTATTATTCGTATGTCCTCGTCATTCCTAAGATCTATATTCGTATGTTCGTTAAATTTTATTTCAATTTCTCTTGTCCGACCGCGATTGGACCAGGAACGGTTGTATGGGTTGTAGACATGGAGGGTGTGGCTGCCGATGGGCAGGGCGATATAGGAAACGCTCCCGGTTCCAATAAAAGTTGTATCAATAGTTATGTCCATGCTGTCTCCGGCTGTGACGGAGAGGTAACCCGTATCATCCATCGCAAATGATATCGAAGCGAGAAAAATAAACAGGATATATATAAGAAGTTTATTCTTTGGCATAGGCATTAACCTGTTTGTTCTCTACGGATATTATTAATTTTCCTTTTTTTATAATCGGTGTAGAACGTGCTCTTCCGGAAAGTGTGATGGTTTGTAATAACGTACCATTATTTTTATCCAATATATACAATATACCTGCAAGCGTTGTTAGATAGGCATAGGTGTCAGTAATAAGAACAGAGCCTGCTGCAGGGCCGTCGCCATCGAATTCCCAGTTTTGTTTATAACTGGACTTATTCAATGCGATTAAACTCCCATTTCCCATGGCCAGGTAAATACTCTCGTTATCAATAGTAGGGCCATGATAGGCTCGCACACCTAGTTCCTGCGTATATCGTTCAGATCCATTTGATAATTCATATACGAATAAGATACCCGTATGAGTAACAATATAAATCGCATCTCCTTCTATTACAGGATCTGCCATAATTGGAGTCTGGATGTCCACTTCCCATAATACCTCACCGGAAGTATGGTTGAGGGCAAGGATTTTTCCTTCGAGTGTCGTTATAATCAGTTTCCCATCCTTAAAAGCCGCAGAATTTCTTAGGTTAGTTTGGAGGGATATTCGCCAGATTTCTTCACCTTCTTCTATATCAAGACAGAGAACCTCACCTCTCACTGTCTGAAATAGCACCGTATTATCGACAATAATAGGAGAAGAGCGGGAAAAATGATCTTCCAGACGCCATAATATATATCCGCCTGAAATATTATAGGCGATCAAGCCATATGAACCGGTTTCAAAACTTTGATACAAAACTTTATCATGGACCGTTGGTGGAGTAGAACAGGCATCACCCAGATTCCTTTTGCCTTTCAGGTCGCCATCATCAATATCTGCAACAGCAAGATAACCATTGTAGGTGCCAAATAATAGCCAGTTGTCGACTGCAGTAAATCCATTGTTTGGCAGGGAAGTATAATCTTCTGTCCAATCTTCAATTAGTGGAGGTACAAGTTCCTCACGGCCAACGGTGTTTCTGGTGAAAGAGTTCTTTGATGCAATGAGTGGGTCATTGTCTGATAGTAGCTGCTCCGGGAAATCACGGATTCTTAGCGTGCCACAGGCAGAAAAAATCAGCGTAATCAATATAACAGATATATATGCTCTGTTTAATACCATTTAAAAATCCCAACCAAAGAAAAATTGAGTAAAAACGCCATCACTAATTTGTTTAAAATTGGTAGTTTTGCCAATATCAAGACGAAAAACCAGATAGCCAATAAATCGCATCCGAAATCCCATCCCAAAACTTCCTAACAATCCTTTTCTCTTATAATCCCAGGGTGTATTCCAGGCATTACCAGCATCAAAGAATAATGCTCCTCTGATTGAGGGAAACCCTATTGAACCAAATGGAAAGCGAATACCAAGGAGATCTATAAAGGGGAAGCGGATCTCATGACTTGTAAAAACCACTTGTTTGCCGCGGATTGACCACAAGGGGTATCCACGTAAATCCCAGCTACCTCCCAAATAAAATCTTCTTGCTTCTTTTCCACTGTTCTGAAGGTAGAGAAACCTTGCGGCGTAGGCACTCCTTAATCCCAACCGAAAATATTTACGAAAGTCAAACATAATGGTATAGTAATTTACATTTGAGTACTTTATATCAAATGTATTACCGATTGATACTTTATATCGTTCGCCATCGATTGGTCCTGAAGATACCCAAAGAGAGTTATCTTTTACAATAGAAATAAAATTTGAGGTTAGATACGCCTGGCGACGTTGACCCAAAAATTCTTTGTCCGAATAACTATAACTGGATGAGTATTGAATACGAAAGAATTTTGACACAGGATAACTGAGGGCCATAAATCCACCGGCCCGATCCTCATAAAAAAACAAATCATCATAATTGAAATTTCTACCCACATACCTGAACAAACCATAGGCATAATTCATTCTTTTTTCTAAAGATACCTTTGTTAAAGCGAAACTAAAGCTTTTTAAAAATTCAGCACTTGTCCTTGCGCTATTGTAAATAAGCATATGATACTGATCATTTCCGAGTATATCGGTAAAGGCGACCTGGGCGCCTCCAATTGTGCCAAATATAGGATCATTTGAAACCTGAGATTGTACAACATCGAGATCATAACTTTTTGAGTATTTCAACTTCTCTATGGTTAGGTCTTCTTTAAGGTTTTCATACCGCCAGGGTTTTGCATTCTTTTTGATATTGGCTATCTGATATGTCTGTGCTTCTTCTGTATACTGTTCAACATCATTAAGATGTCTGATCTGAAAGCGGCTCTTCTCAAAAACACCAAATAATAAACCCCCTTCGGGCGTCCATTCCGGATCAAAGGTAGCATTTGCAAAACTAGTAATTTTATATGATTTTTTAGGTTGATATAGATTCCCCAATTCTAACAGATATATATTTAAGGATAAATCCCTGTCTGATGTGAAGGCGATATATTTACCGTCGGGTGAAAAAACCGGAGCTGCATCGCGCTGTTTACCATAGGTGAGATAGCTGATTTCACCATCATTGACATTCATTAAAAATAAATTGTATGACCATTGTTTTCCCAATTCTGTTCGATCCGAGGAAAAGACAATAAAATTTCCATCAGGAGAAAATGAGGGATCGTTGTCATCATAGGCATCATTGGTTAATCGAGAGAGTGATTCAGTTTCTAAATCAAAAATATACACATCTTTATACCCATTAAAGGCCAAACCTGTAAATGTAATTTTGGTGCCATCGGGTGACCAGGCAGGTGAAAGTATACCTACTAATTCGTCGAAATAGTATTTCTCACGAATTTTTCTTTTTTTCAGGTCGTAGAGGTATAAGGCATCATTTTCACCACTTTTTGATCCGAATGCAAGAATTCCATCCTGATTAACATCAATTTTTGAATGGAACAAATGAAATGATTCAAAATCTGAGGTTTCCTCTCCTTTGATCAGGATATCCGAATCATCATTTTCTTCCACACCAAGCGGCGTCATCTCCGTTATGTAAACACTGGTATATCCTATTCTATTTGCCATAAATACAGTAAAAGGTTGCCCCTCATCGGAATAATAGGCCGGTTTGAAATTGTAACCTTCTCTTACAATTGTTTCACTGATTTTTTCTGAAAAATCATTATCAGCGAGAACCGGATAGAACCGTTTTTTTAAATAATACATCCATTGGGCATCAAACTCAGTATAAGTAATTCCAATTGTCTCTCTAAAGCATTCTTCAAAACTATTGTACTTCCAGAGGTTTTCCATCAAAAGCAGCACTTTTTCTTCACCATATTTTTCGGCAATATAGAGGAGAACAGCCTGGCCTACTTTATACATCATGTAGGTCCCACTAATTCTCCATAGACTCGGGAGACAGGAATCATATAGTTATGCAAGACAGCATCCTTTAATATCATTTCAGCCTGACCATCCCATTTGGTTGACCAGAATTCCGCGAGACCTTCCGTATACCAAAGCGGAGGGTAGACTGCGTTATTTGTCCTTCCTGTGTTTTTTAGAACCCGTCCGACCTTGCTGTGCATATAAACATGAACTAATTCGTGCCAGATCACTTTCCGAAATTGATTAAGACTGCCGTTGTTGGGGATAACAACCCGTCCCTTTAAAAATTCAAAAAATCCGCCGACCCCTTCAGGAATAAAACCAGGCGTAATATTTGTTTGCTGAAAATGTGCGTGTGTACTATAGAAAATTAAGGGAATCCGCTGCGTGATGGAGTGGTTGAAATTTGTTTGAAGTGCATCGTAAGCGTTCTCTGCAAACTGAGCACCCTTCTCGGCAATATCCTGCATCTCAGGATAATAATAAATATCAAAATGTTTGGTTTTTAGTATTTGCCACTCGAACCTGGTATATTGAACCTTATTTCTTCCAAAATAGAAACCTTGGGCAAAGAGGGAAGAAGTGAGGAGCAAAAGTAATATGATCGAAAATATTTTATAGTGAGTTGTATTCAATGTGATTATAGTGTTATTTTTGGTCAAATTTACTTAATTATAACTTTTTAGAACGCACGAAAGATTAAAAAGTTTACAAATATTGTAAGTTTTTATACATATGAAATCAAATATTAATTAAATGAATTTTATTCCTGGGAGAATAATTATATGAAATCTATTCTGGTCACAGGGGGTGCAGGATTTATTGGCAGCAACTTTGTACGTCATATGATGAACCGATACCCGGATTATCAGATTAAAGTACTTGATGCTCTTACTTATGCCGGTAATAAAGATAATCTCACTGATTTGAAGGAGAATGAGCGATATACTTTTTACCATGGAAATATCTGTGACCATAAAATAGTCAGAGAATTAATGCAGGACGTGGATACTGTTGTGAATTTTGCTGCTGAAACGCATGTGGATAGGTCAATTCACCAGGCTGGAGATTTTATTGAAACAGATATAAAAGGCACCCTCGTGCTATTGGAAGCAGTCCGGGAATTTAACATCGGCAGATTTCTGCAAATATCTACAGATGAAGTATATGGATCGATAGATGAGGGATCATTTGCTGAATCAGATCCCCTTATGCCAAATAGTCCCTATGCTGCTTCTAAGGCCGGGGCAGATATGCTGGTCCGATCCTATTTTGTTACTTATCAAACCCCTGTATTGATCACACGATCCTCAAATAATTATGGTCCCTATCAGTATCCTGAAAAACTTATTCCCTTATTTATTACTAATGCTATCGATGATATATCTCTTCCCTTATATGGTGATGGGAAAAATGTCCGGGATTGGTTATATGTTCTTGATAACTGCGAAGCTGATCGACCTTGTACTCCATAAAGGGGAGATTGGTGAAATCTATAATATAGGTGCCGGCAATGAAGAAGAGAACATTACAATAACCAATGGTATAATTAACCACCTGGGAAAACCAACCGAGCTTATTACCTATGTAAAAGACCGTCCAGGGCATGATAGAAGATACTCGGTCAATATTGATAAAGTGAAAATGCTAGGCTGGGAATCCAAAACAAATTTTATACAGGGCATGGAAGAAACCATTAACTGGTATGTGAAAAATGAAAATTGGTGGCGGGCTATTAAGGAAAAGCAGGTGGAGTATAAGCGGTTTTATAAAAGCCAGTATGAAGGGCGTTGAGAGTATATGATGCTTGTTTCAATGAATTGGGGTAATCGGAATCTGTAAATTTTATTTACTTAGCCCTATATTTAGTAGTGGCTGCTCGTGAGCGGCCATTACTAATGACATTAATTGCTCCCATTAAAAAATTAGTCATTCATAAGCTTAAATATTTACATGCATTGTTAGTAAATATCTGTTAATATATACATTTTAATCTCAAATCAAATGACAAAGCAGAAATTTCCATGTAAACATCATCCGGAAACCTTGAGTACAAGAAGATGTTTCCAATGTAAAGAATATATCTGTGGTGTCTGTCAAAAACAAACCCTGCATCATTTATTCTGTAGTTATCGTTGCATTGCTACCTATATTTTATTTGAGAAATTGCTAGGCGAGAGAAGGTATCGCGAATATGCGGTCCTGCTCCTGATCATGATATTTATTCAGATCATCCTTTTCTGGTTGTTAATTCCAGATGCTAACAATCAAACGCCAATAATATCCAATAAATCTTCAGTGGATAGCACGTTGATTCAAACCAGGAATCTTCGGTATAGTGCCGATACCTTATTTAACGGTAGCAGACAGTCTATGCAAATTAATGGCGAAGCGCCGGTTAATACATTAATGGGATTATGGAATAATGGATCTTATCTGGCTGCAGCTGTTTCCGGCAAAAATGGTTATAAATTCCCCTTGCAGACTCTCAATCTGGGGAAAAATACCTTTATGGTCTGGGGACTCAGCGAAAACGGCGCAACCACCCTGGTAGATTCCATTACCATAGAATATTCTTCACAGCGCATATCTGCTATCGCAGTTCCATTGAACAGGGCGATGACCAATCAAAAAATACTTTCATTAACCTTTGATGGCGGATCAGCGGCTAATGGTGCAGATTCAATTATCAAAATCCTGTCTGAGAAGGAAGTAAAAACGACATTCTTTTTAACCGGCAAATTTATAGAAAATTTTCCCGGTATTGTTCAGAAAATGCTGGAAAATCATCATGAATTAGCCAATCATACCTATTCACACCCTCATTTAACTTCTTTTGCGATTAACGAACGGCATCAGACATTAGAAGATGTTGATCGGAAATATTTACGGAGACAACTCCAAAAAGCAGACAGTTTGCTTTATTCAATGCATTCCAGCCATCTCAAGCCCTATTGGAGAGCACCATTTGGTGAGTATAACCAGGAGATACTGATCTGGGCTGCAGAAGCAGGTTATAAGCATGTAGGCTGGAGTCGAGGAGGAGATACAAGAGATTGGATTAGTGATAAAGATTCGCCTCTATACCGTTCAGCGGAAAATATCTATAACTATCTTATAGATATGGAGTCCCGGGATCAATTAAAAGGGGCTATTCTTTTAATGCATCTTCATTCGGATCGCCGGGATGATATGCCCTTTAAAATTTTACCAAAACTTATTACATTTTTACATAATAAAGGTTATCGTTTCGTTACCATCTCAGACTTAATTCATACCACATCTCCGATCTAAATCATTCTTCGATCATTTGACATTTCTTATTATTTATTCTAAATTTACAGGCTGAATTATTGTTGAAAATTAAAGTGGGAACTAAATTCGGATTTCTGTGTAAATAGATTTAAATATGCATCTCATTCTGAGAGAATGTCGGATTTTGTCCACTTTTTATATTAACTATATCAGGTAGGGATTCGATCAGATCTTCATAGAGAATAAAACTATTTTTTGAAAGAAAAGTGGAGGATCATTCTTGTTCTCCGGATCTGTTCTCAGAAGAAAGATAACCCATTATTGATATTGGTTTAAACAACGGTTGAATCAACTATTGCCATGCGTAAAATAGCCTACATAATTTTATGTTTATTTGTTGTCCTTTTTGGAATTCTTCTCGGTACTCCTTATCTCCTCTCATTTTTTGAACTTGACCAAAAATTGAAAGATTATGTTGTAATGAAATTATCTGAGGGTAGTGAGGTCAGTCTTAATGTAAATAATATTGATATTCAATTTGGAAAGATTCTTCTAGGTGAAATACAATACCGTGGCGCAAGTTCGGGTGCAAATTTCGAAATTCAGGGTCTTGAATTTGATTATAACCTGCTTACCTTGCTAAGCGAGTTTGACAAACCTCACCGTGCTATAAATAAAATTTACCTCGTCGAACCGAAGGTGATTTTTAAGTCGGGAGTACAATCTGATAGTTTGGAGGTTTCCGGGGCAGAAGAGACAAAAAGTAATATTCTGGAATTGCTTAATCAATTTGATAACATTGACCGCATCTATATAAAAAGTGGAAGTTTTTATCTGGATAGAAAAAACACAGATCCCCTTGTCCTGGCTAATAACTTAAACGGTTGGATTGACAGTCAGGACTTTCAGCATATTAGCCTGAGGGCCGATGGCGATATTTTCTATGGTTCCAATGCCAATCTGGAAATGTTTTGTCAGGTTAATCTTGTAAAAGAATCTTTCTATATTCAGTTGGATCTCCAGGATTATGAATTGCAGAATGCCCCTTTAGCCTCATTTAATGAGCACATGCGTCTGATTGATGGCGTAATAGACAGTAAAATGGACATTAAGAGTACAAGTCTTGATTTGGATAGCATTATCATAAATGGATTTGTCTCTTTATCCCAGACCAAACTTAATTTATTTGGTACGGTGTTGAGTGATCTGGATATGCATGCACAGATCAATAATAATAAACTTGTTCTTAATGATGGACGGGGAAAAATTGAGAATTCGAGTTTTACAATCGCAGCGAGAATTCAGGATTTATTTAATCCTGAGATAATCGGTGAGATACGAACGGATAAGTTGGAAACTAAAACACTCACCAATTATTTTAAATTGGAGGGGTTTCGTAATGATAATATTAGCTTATCAGGTGATTTTAGGATTTCACCTGATAATTTAAGTGCACATGCAGATCTTAAGGCTGCCAGTATTCTTTTTAATGAGCAGGAAGTTAAGGATGTTTCGGCCTCTATCATCCTAAAGAACAATAAGTTGCATTGGAATGAATTCAAGTTTGGAGTCTATGATTTTAATATTACAGGAAAAAGTGAAATAGATCTATCAGATGGGACATTTAGTACCAATGTGCAAACTTCTCGCCATTATGGAGATCATTATATATTTGACAGACTTTCCAATTCTCAGGAATTGTTAGAAGTTAATATTGATGGCAATTTTCTTACCAGGGGGGCCAAAGGATCTTGGACCTATCAGATGAGTGGAGAAGCAGATACTGTTCTGTTGGTTGATGGTATTCTGGATCTAGATAAAGATGTCTTTACTTTTTCAAATATTCGGACCAAGGAGAATGATTTTTTAGTTTCACTCCAGATCTCAGATATATTTGATACACCTATGATCAATTTTGGATACATTGAAAATTTGCCCTTTGGTCGTCTCAGTAGTCGTAAAATGTTTGAAGAAACACTCAATGAATATAATGTTGAAGCTATTCTGGTAGGGACATTTGAGGACTTAAATGCGCAAATTTCAGTTGTAGATCGTCAGATTCCGGAGAGAGAATTTTCAATTACTTCTAATGTTTCAAATATAATTGAAGCGCGTAAACATATTAAGGGCAATATTAACTTTAATAAATTTCAGGGAGATTACGAAGTTGAGATAGGTACAAATTTTCTTAAAGGTTCCGTACAATCAAATCACTCACTTAAGGGATCCGTTGATATTGACCCTGATCGGGCAGAACCTCTTCAGGTCTCACTTGATCTTAATAAATTTGAGATAAACAAATTGTTTACAGATACAACCTTAAGTGGATATGGTGAAATTAACGGTGATGTGAATATAGCAGGCAACCTTGATAATCCTAAACTAAGTGCAACTATTAGTGGAGATCGTTTTATCTTAAATGATATGGGATACTACAGTTTTGACATCAAACTCGCAGCGGATTCGAGTTTTTTAAGACTTGATACTGTACAGGTAGCTTTAAATAACACGAAACTTATGGGCGGCAGACTGAATATCGATTATAATTCAGATGCAATTCAGGCCTTAATGCATGGTGAAAATATTGAGGCTGATTATCTCATGCAAACCTTGTTTGATCAGAAAAATCTTGTTACAGGGACAGGGGCCTATGAGTTCACCTTTGAAGGTTCTCTGAATTCCCCAAGATTTAGCGGCGAGATAGAACTGCAAAATGGTGTCTTTGAAAAAATACCATTTGACAAAATAAATATTCAGTTAAAAGATTCTTTGTCAGCGGGAAAGCCTTTCCTTGATTATAAAAATCATCATGTAAATATCAGCAATTTTGTAGCGATTAAGGGTGGTCAATATCATATGGAAGGTACCGGTAATCTTCCGTTATATGACGATGGGGCTCTCGATCTACAATTACAATTCGATGGTGACCTATTGTGGCTTATTCCTAATTGGGATGATTTTTTTATAGATGGAGCTTCTTTCACAACGATCCGGCTAGGTGTATCAGGAACTCCCCGACGCCCAATATTCGAAGAAGGATATATTGAGATGGAGAGAGGAGAACTCTGGTTGGGTGATGTAGCGCCACATATTGAAAATATTAATGGCAAGATATTTCTGGAAAAAAATACAAATTTTATAAAAATTGAAAATCTTACCGCTGAAATAGATGGCCAGCATCTCTCAATCAACAATGAAAAATCTGTCACGACTTCTGATGGGAAAACATTAGCACCATGGTATTTCAAAGATATAGACCTTAACTTTGGAATTTTGGGCTTAGAAACATCCAGTGAAGGTATTGAACTGCACATCCCTGGTCTGATGGTTGACGGTGAATCTGGGAAGTTAGCGGTTTCGGGAAAAAGTGGGGATAGTAAATTTTACTTGGCGGGACCTGTAGGTGCGCCGCATTCTTGGGGGCGTGTCCAAATATCAGATTCCAGGGTTACTTTTCCATTTCCTCCGGGAGATGATGAGGAACCAAGTAATGCTATTAAATTTTTAAGAAGTATCGATTGGGATATACATGCTGTTGCGGGAACCGATCTCTATTATACAAGAAAAGTTCCTAGTTTTTTTGGAGAAGTGAATACGGAACTGAATATTGATCCTGATAGTGAGGGGTTGTTGTTTAGAGGAATTATCGAGGACGAGACACTTCGCCCAGGTGGTAAGTTAACCTCTTCACGTGGTCGGATTGAGTACCTGGATCTCAATTTTCGGGTTGAGAATTTTGGATTTCTTATAAGTCATGGCGAAGAAGAGCCGGAAGTTTACGGCCGGGCCTGGACATCGGTTCGTGATTCTCTGGGAGCAACACCAAAAACCATCTATCTTGAACTGTATGCCGTCGATGAGGCTACTGGCTCAGAAACCCGACGGGCGCGCTGGGAAGACTTTAGGTTTAGGCTGATCTCTGCCGATCCCACAGTCGGTGAGAGCCAGGAACAAGTTCTGGCCTATTTGGGTTATTCTATTGATAATGTCCAGGATAAGGCAAAGCAGGTAGGGGGTGCAGTAACAGATAATTATCTCATCAGGCCTCTTTTAAGACCTATTGAAAGAGGTATGGAAAGATATCTGGGATTTGATTTTGTACGGGTGAATGCAAAAGTTGCAGAAAATTTGCTTTCTGCCGGGAGTCCATCCAGGACAAATGCTGGTCAGTATAATCAAAATTATTCCAGTTCATTTCTGCCATACGCTTTTTTATTACAAAGTTCTGAGTTTACAGTAGGTAAATATTTAACACAAGATCTCTACCTGACATATACCGGTCAGTTTATCGCTTCGGCCTATGAAAACAAGAATAATTTCAATTTAAATCATTCGGTTGGGTTAGAATATCGATTTTTAAAGAACCTTTTGTTCGAATTTGAGTATGATAGAGAAAAGTTGCAATTTTACAACATATATGAAGACAGATCATATCAGGAAGATTTTAGAGTTCGATTTAGATATTCGTTCTCATTTTAATTAGGAGGGTGCAAGTGTTTAGACGTGTATTGATATTCATACTGTTGCTGGGTTTTGCTGGAATATCACAGGGACAAGTAAAAAAAATTAAAATATCTTCAATAGTTGTTGAGGGAAATGAAAGATCTGAAGCGAGTACGATCCGCTTAAACTCCGGGCTAATGGTTGGTGAGGAGATTGGCGGCGAAGATATTCAACAGGCTATAAAAAATCTTAATGCTCTTAAATTGTTTTCTGATGTCCAAATATTAGCAGCAAACCAGACAGCAGAGGGCATCGATATTATTATAAAGGTTGCTGAATATCCCAGACTTCGCAAAGTAGAAGTGACAGGAAATGATGAGATAGATATCGATGATATTAATGAACAGATTTCAGTTTATCGGGGAATGGTTGTAACGACGTACAAACTGTTTAAAATGCGTAAAGCAATTAAAAAATTATATGAGACCGAGGGATTTCTCTTAGCTAAGGTTGAGGTTGATACAGCCATTGTGAGTCCCGGTTTTGTAAATATTCTGATCGATATCCATGAGGGGGAACAAGTTCAGATAGAAAGAATCACTTTTCATGGAAATAGTGATTTTGACGATGATGATCTGAAAGATGCCATGGATGAAACAAATGAAGATGCCTGGTGGCGTTCTGCCGATTTTAATCAAAGTTTGTATGAGAAGGATAAAGAATTGGTTACGATGTTCTACAAGGAGAATGGACATCGCGATGCTGAGGTTCTTCGCGATTCTGTTTATTACAGTGAAGATGGAAAAAGAATTTTTATTGATATCTGGGTATATGAGGGACCGCAATACTATTTTGGAGATATCGGATTCTCCGGACATTCGATCTTCACGGATAACGAGCTCGCAGAAGCCCTGGATATACGTAAGGGCGATAGTTATGATCAGGTGAAATATAATGAGGGTATCACTGAGCGTCTGCAGAAAATGTATTATAATCAGGGTTATTTATTTGCACAGGTTGCGCCACGAGAAGTTCCTGTCGGTGAAGATACACTTGATATTACATTTAATATCAGTGAAGGACATGTCGTTAAGGTAAAAGAAGTTAATATTATTGGAAATACAAAAACTCATGAGAAAGTTATTCGTCGCGAATTCCGACTTCAGCCCGGTGATGTATTTAATAGTTCCAAACTTGAAAGATCAATTAGAGATATTTCAATTCTAAATTATTTTAGTAATGTATTACCGAATGTAATCTTGATCGAAAATGATCAGCAACACGTTAATTTAGAGGTAGCTGTTGAAGAAAAATCAACAGATATGGCTAATATGTCGGCTGGTTATAGCCAAAGGGATGGTCTCATTGGTAGTGTTGGATTGGCATTTAATAATTTTTCATTAGCCCATCCATTTAGTGGTGGCGATGGACAACGCCTTTCTTTTGACTGGCAATTTGGACGGGTGTATCGTTCCATGTCGATTAGTTTCACCGAACCCTGGTTATTCAATTCTCCAACTCTCGTCGGTTTTTCAGTTTTTAATACAAGAACTGGTGGTGGATATTATCCCTGGGATAGTCAAAATATTGGTGGTTCTGTTCATATTGGGCGAAGATTCCACTGGCCGGATAACTTTTTTAGAGGTGACTGGATTGTCAGATACTCTAATAATACCATTTCTAATATTCGCGACCCGGAATTGCTGAGTAGTTATTTGAGAAGTGGAGGTTATAATGATGTAAAACAGATGAGTGTCACACAAATCATCTCGAGGGATAGCCGGAACCAGCCGGAATTTCCAACGGCCGGATCTATAACCTCTCTCTCTATACAGTTGTCTGGTGGTCCTTTGGGTGGTGATGCAAACTATATTAAGAGTATCTTTAAGTTGCAATGGTTTATCCCGCTACCGCTTGGCTTTGTTTTATATTCAAACAACATGTATGGCGCCATGGAAAATATACGCAAGAATTCAGTGGTGCTATTTGGAGAGTATTTTTATATGGGAGGATCTGGACTGGGATTTGCTGAAAGTCTTCGCGGCTACGATGATGGAACGGTTGGACCACTTACGAGGTCTGGAAACCCCATCGGTGGAAAATCAATGGTTAAAAATAGTTTGGAACTGAGATTTCCTATTGCTCCAAATCCAACGATATTTGGTCTCTTTTTTATGGAAGGGGGTAACACATGGGAGCTGATCGGTGAAACCGATCCTTTTGACCTCAGAAGGTCCGTGGGGGCTGGTATTCGCTTGTTTATGCCGATGATTGGTATTATTGGAATTGATTTCGGTTATGGCTTTGATCATTACAATCAATATGGGAAGCGTGAAGGGCAGTGGAAAGTCCATTTTCAATTTGGAAAGTTTTAATTAATTAGATAAATTAAAATTTATCTCTGATTTTCAATGGTATTATTTTTACTAAAACATGAAAAAATATTTCAAATTATATTTTAATTTTTTTCAAAAAAGGAGGGCGTTTTGAAACGATCCACATTAGTTTTTACCTTACTATTCTTAATTTCAGCATTCTCAGTAAGTCAGGCTCAGATAAAACTGGGATACATTGATTCACAGAAAATTCTCGCACAGTATCAGGAAGCTATTGATGCCCAGAATCAATTAGAACAGATTAGAAATCAATATCAAGCTGAATATGAGGCAAAAGTCAGGGAATATCAGGCCCTGGCTCAAGAAATAGAATCTCAGAGCCTTTTATTAAGTGAAGAAAAGAAAAAAGAAAAATTACGTGAACTCCAGACAAAAGCTACTGAAATTGACAAATTTAAATTTGAGAAATTAAATCCTGAGGGTGGCGAGTTTTATAAAAAGAACCAGGAGCTCTTTCAGCCAATCATTAAGAAGATTAATGATATAATCACCAGAATCGGTGCGGAAGAAGAGTATGATATGGTTTTTGACGCTTCTTCAGGCGCTCTTCTACATGCCCTCCCTAAATATGATCTGACTGAGCGCATCCTTGAAGAGCTGAATAAGGGTGCTTCGGCTTCAAAATAGCCAATCACTATGATGAAATTATCCGAGATTGCGGAGTTTCTCACAGGTGAATTAGTTGGCAAGCCAGATATTTTAATAACTGGTCTGGCAAAAATACAGGATGCTGTTCCAGGCCAGTTATCATTTCTTTCTAATCCCAAATATTCGAAATTTCTGGAGTCGACCAAAGCATCAGCAGTTCTTATTGCTTTAGATCAGGATCCACCATCTGTACCACATATTAAAGTTAAAGATCCTTACCTTGCATTTCTCGAGATTTTAAGACTGTATTATCCGGTTGTGCATCCTGATTTTCAGGGAATTCATCCGGCAGCAGTCATATCAGATTCAGCAATTATTGGCCAGAATGTCCATATTGGACCCAATGTCTATATTGGTGAATCTGTCAATATTGGGAATGATACCATCATTTATCCCAATTGTGTGATATTTGACGGGGTATCGATTGGCGACAACTGTCTCCTTTATTCAAGGGTTTCGATAAGAGAGCGGTGCGTGGTTGGTGACAGGGTTATTATACATGATGGTGCTGTATTGGGTAGTGATGGCTTTGGGTTTGCTCCGGATGGCGATTCCTATAAAAAGATACCCCAAATGGGTATTGTTCGGATTGAAAACGATGTGGAACTTGGATCTAATTGTACCATCGACCGGGCCACAATCGGTGAAACGCGGATTGGTTCCGGATGCAAGATAGATAATTTGGTGCAAATTGCGCACAATGTGGAAATCGAAGCAAACACAGTCATTGCTGCGCAAACAGGTGTGTCAGGAAGTACACGGATTGGAAAACATGTTACTCTGGCCGGACAGGTTGGGATTGTTGGACATATTGAAATAGGAGATAACGCGATCGTAGCGGCTCAGAGTGGTGTCTCAAAAAACATCCCTGAAGGGGAGGTATGGTTCGGATATCCTGCTTCTACTTTAACAAAACAAAAGAGAATGGAAGCCAGTCTCAGGCGCCTGCCAGATATGGGAAAAAAATTAAATTCCCTTCAAAAGGAAATAAAAGAACTTGAAGAAAAAATTAAGCATTTAGGCGGGGGGAAATGAGCGATAAGCAGAAAACGATCAAAAAGGCAATATCTTTTAGTGGTCGAGGATTACATACGGGCACAGATACAACATTAACTTTTAAACCGGCACCCGAAAACTATGGCGTGAAGTTTGTCCGGGTTGATCTTGAAAATCAGCCTGAGATTGAGGCTATCGTTGAGAATGTGCAGCAAAATACAGATATCGACAGCTTACGTGGAACTACAATTGCATCAGATAGTGCATATGTACATACTGTAGAACACGTTTTAGCGGCTATCTTTGGCCTACAGATCGATAATGTCCGCGTTGAAATTAATGCTAATGAACCTCCCATCGGTGATGGAAGTGCCATGCCATTTGTACACAAACTTATTGAGGCCGGCATTGAGGAACAAAATGAACCAAAAGACTATGTGGTCATTGAAGAACCTTTGTCTTACAGAGATGAACAACGTGGGATTGAATTTGCAGCGCTACCCACTGATGATTATCGGGTAACTGTAATGATCGATTATAAAAATCCGGCTCTTGGTAGTCAGCATAGCGGCCTTTTCTCGATGGAGAAAGAATTTATAACTGAGTTTGCCCCTGCGCGTACATTCTGTTTCCTTCATGAGGTAGAGTCGCTTTTGGATGAGGGATTGATCAAGGGAGGAGATCTCGATTCAGCCGTAGTCATTGTGGACAGAAAACTCAGTGACGAAGAAATTCGTGATCTTAAGAAAAAACTGGAAATTAAATCGGATATAAAATTAGGTCCGAGCGGAGGGATCTTAAACGATAAGCCTCTTCGATTCAAAAATGAGCCCTGCCGCCATAAACTACTCGATCTAATCGGTGATCTCGCATTAGTTGGTGCACCCATTAAGGCTCAGATTTTGGCAGCAAGACCAGGTCATCAGAGCAATATCGAATTTGCCCGCATGATTCGGGCTATCTATAAAAAGCAAAAAATTACGAAGAAATATCGTGAAGTTGCCACCAAAGGTGTGGTATTTGATATCAATGCGATTAAAAAGATCTTACCGCATCGTTATCCCTTCCTTCTCATTGATAGTATCCTCGAATTTGAGCCTGGCAAAAGAATTGTAGGCGTTAAGAATGTAACGGTAAACGAGCCCTTCTTTAACGGACATTTTCCTGGCCGGCCAGTTATGCCCGGTGTTCTAATAGTAGAGGCTATGGCACAAACAGGTGGAATACTCCTGCTTAAAGATGATGATGAGGTTGAGAATAAACTTGTATTATTCATGAGTATAGATAATGTTAAATTCCGACGTGCAATTGTCCCGGGTGATCAGCTAATTCTTGAGCTAATCATGCTTAAAGCCAGACGAAATACCTTTAAAATGGCTGGAAAGGCTTATGTTAAGGGTGAATTAGCCTGTGAAGCAGAAATGATGGCAGGAATTGTTGATCGATAACTAATCTCATTGCAGACAGTAAGGATAAAATCCTGAAATGGAAATACATAAATCTGCTGAAGTAGATAAAAATGCGGAACTTGGTAAAAATGTGAAAATTGGGCCATTTGCTGTTGTTGAAGCAAATGTGACTATTGGCGATAATTGTGAAATAGGATCTGCTTCTTTGATTGCCAGCGGAACAACGATAGGTTCTGGTTGCAAGGTTTTTCATGGTGCTGTTTTAGGAACGATCCCACAAGATCTCAAGTTTGAAGGTGAGGATTCATTTCTTGAAATTGGTAATGATACGACAATAAGAGAGTTTGCAACCCTTAATCGTGGTACAAAAGACCGCTGGAAGACCCGTGTAGGGAACAATTGCCTGCTCATGGCCTATTCTCACATAGCCCATGATTGCCATTTAGGTAATAATGTTGTTATTGCAAATTCGGTGAATATGGCAGGTCATGTGACGATTGAAGATCATGTGGGTATTGGCGGAATGAGTCCTGTCCACCAATTTGTTCGTATCGGTAGACATTCTTTTATTGGTGGCGGTTTACGCATTCATAAAGATGTTCCACCCTATATCCTTGCTATGGGAGAACCCCTACGCTATGGTGGACTAAACAGAGTTGGCCTCAAGCGAAGGGGCTTTTCAGATGAGACCCTTGCATTAATGAAGGAGGCCTATCGCATAATTTACCAACTAAATCTCACTGTAAAAGATGCAATACAAAAAGTTGAGGATGATGTAGAACAAATCGAAGAGGTTTGTGACATCCTTTCATTCTTTCGGGAAAGTGAACGTGGCGTTATCCGCTAATCATCTGCCCCCCTCCTTTAGAAAAATACGACTCATCCCATACAATATATTCAATGGCCGGATGAACATGGCAATCGATTACCTCCTATCATCAAAATGTCATAAAAATGATATGCCCGTTTTGCGGTTTTATGGTTGGGAGCCCTATTGTTTATCCATAGGCTATCATCAGAAAATGGAGATTATCGATCAATTAAAGTTACAGCAAGACGGTTATGATTTGGTGCGAAGACCAACAGGAGGCAGGGCAATCTTTCATTCGGAAGAATTAACTTATAGTATTCATATCCCTAAAAGTATGCTCCACCATCAACAATTATATTTTTTTATTCACGACGTTTTTACCCGTGCTTTACGTGATCAGGGTTATAGCGTCGACCTAAAGCAAAGTAAGGATGCACTGCCAAAAATAACAAATCAACCTGATGATATTCCCTGCTTTACAAAATCAGCATGGTCGGAAGTTCAGTTTGAAGGTAAAAAAGTAATTGGTAGCGCCCAAAAGATTTATCAGGACGCCATTCTCCAACATGGCTCTATTTTGATTGGAAAATTTCATTGCTGTCTCCCTCAGTATTTAAATATTGATAGAGATAAATCGAGGATCATTGAACAAGAGATGCTGGAAAAAACGATATGTTTGAATGAAATAAATGGCCGGCCAATAACATCTGATCTTCTTATTACAGCAATTTTAAATCAACTTGAATTAATGACAAACATTTCAGTAAATTCACAAGATTTAAGTAAAAGTGAATGCCAGTCAGCAAAAAAATATATGAATCGTTTTTGCTGATCTACATAGAAACAAAGAGATAATGAAAAAATTAATTCTGTTCGTACTGGGAATTTGCCTTTTCAGTACTACACAATCTGAGGCTCAATCTACTTTTGATGAGAGCGTCAGAGAAATATTGAGTGATCCCTCCAAAGGTGAGCCTTATCTTGTTGGCTATTCCCAGCCATTAGTAACAGTATTTGGCACAATATCAGGTTCGGGGCTTTTTAACCGTGCTGTGGTTCAAGCATTTCCCCATTTTGACATTGGTGTTAACTATATCAACATAAATTTACCAGATAAATCAAAAACCTTTGGTTGGGAGGGTTCCCCCGTTCCAACAGTATTCGGGAATTCTTCGCCCCCTCAGGGTACTATTGCTGGGACAGGTCTTTCTCTTGTTGAAGTGCCTCAATTACAGCTTAACTTAGGTCTTACGGCAGATATCGAGTTAATGCTACGTACCTGGCCCGTCATAGAAGTGCCTGAACTAGGCGGTATAAGGCTCTCCGGGCTAGGTATTAAATATGGATTAAGTGATCTTGTCAGCTCTGCTGAGTTTCCTATTGATTTGAGTGTTCAGGTAACATATCATTTAATGAGTTTGAGTAATTGGGTTGATGCTGGAACTTTTGCCATGAATATCCATTCTTCGAAGGAAATTCCTGGACTCCCTCTTGGTATATACACCGGTCTTGGGTACGAGGTTACCTCGATGACAATGAGAACTGATGATCTTGAAGGCATTGGAAACTTTGGGGTAGGGGATGTCAAACTAAATGGCCAAAATGGTCTTAGATACATTATTGGTGCAAATCTGCGTCTCTGGATTTTTAACATCAATGCTGATTATGAGTTTGGATTTTATAATGCTTTTACAGCAGGTCTGAAGATTATTCTTTAGAGCATAATTGATAGGATAAGGATGAAAAAAATATGTCTCTTAGGGTCCACAGGTTCTATTGGTGTTAACACTTTAGATGTTATACGTCAACAACCCAAGCATTTTCAGGCCGTGATCCTTGCCACCAACAAAAATATTTCTCTATTAGCAGAGCAAATTCAAGAGTTTAAACCCAGGCATGTGGTTATTTATGATCAAAAAGCCCATGAAATGTTCTGTAAAATGTTTGATTCTGCTGACTATAAGGTATGGTATGGGAATGATGGTCTATTAAAATCATGGGAAGATGATTTACCGGATGTTGTGGTAAACGCTTTTGTTGGATTTGCAGGCCTTAAACCTACTATTGAAGCAATAAAAAGAAAAATCTTTGTTGCTTTAGCAAATAAAGAGACCCTGGTTGTTGCCGGATCATATATTAACAACCTTCTGCGTGAGTATGAAGTGGATCTAATGCCAATTGATAGCGAACACAGTGCTATCTGGCAATGTCTGGTAGGTGAGAAAGGAAATAATATAAATAAAATTCTCCTTACTGCATCGGGTGGTCCTTTTAGAGAAACTCCACTCAAAGAAATGCAAAAAGCAGGACCGGAACAAGCCTTAAAACACCCAAATTGGGATATGGGCGCAAAAATAACGATCGACTCGGCAACATTAATGAACAAAGGATTGGAAGTAATAGAGGCCTTTTGGTTGTATGATGTCCCTTTAGATTCCATAGAGGTTGTTGTTCACCCCCAGTCTATAATTCACTCAATGGTGGAATTTGAGGATAAATCAATAAAAGCCCAGTTAGGAATTCCCGATATGCGAATTCCAATCCAATATGCCATCAGTTACCCGGATAGGTATCCTTTAGATGTCCCAGCAATGGATTTTTTTACAATAGATACATTAACTTTTGAAAAACCCGATTTGACAAAATTCCCTTGTCTAAGATTGGCTTTTGAAGTGCTAAGACGGGGTAAAAGTTATCCGGCTGTTTTAAATGCAGCAAATGAAATCGCCGTCGCTGCATTTCTCGAAAAAAAAATTGGATTTATGGATATAAGTCGTGTTATTGAAGATCAATTACTTAAGCATTCTCCTATGGAGGATGAATCGTTTGAATCCTATCTCGCTGTTGATTTACAGACGAGAAAATTAACATCGGAGTATGTAGATAAATTATTATGATTTGTTCTCTATTTTTTTTCGCAGAGGTGTGGCGAGTGTTAATACATAAAAATAAAAAATACAAAATATCTCTTGATTGTAAATGAAACAGAGTCTTTTTTCTATTTTGTATTAATTGTTTATTATTGTATCATTACGGGTCTTTGAGAGAAGAAAACAAGCCTGGATAGATAGAAATCTGCATAAATAATAAAAAATATGAAATAATTTCCCTGTTTGAGGGATTATCAATATAATTACTCAGTTGGATGATATTTGAATCAAAAATAATTAAATTAAAATTATAATATTTTGATAGAAAGTATAATGGTAAAAAATGAGTTTTAATTTTCTTGCAATAGTATTTGTTTTTGGTCTTCTTGTCCTGATTCATGAATTAGGACATTTTCTTGCCGCAAAATGGATGGGTGTGCGGGTGGAACGGTTTTCCATTGGCTTTCCACCACGTTTATTTGGAAAAAAAATTGGGGATACCGATTATTGTATCTCCGCTATCCCTTTAGGTGGGTATGTAAAGATGTCGGGTATGGTTGACGAGAGTCTTGATCAAAATGTCACCGGGGCAGATTACGAGTTCAATTCAAAACCAGTTTGGAAAAGAGTTATCATAATTACAGCAGGTGTGATTATGAACCTGTTTCTGGCAATTCTTATATTAACCATGGTTAATTATATAAAAGGTGAAGAGGTCGTTCCAACAACTGAAATTGGATTTGTTGGCAAAGATGGCATCTCAAAAAAAATTGGGTTTCAAAAAGGTGACAGAATTGTGGCCATCCAGGGGAATAAGGTTAACACCTGGAATGAAATTCAGAATCAGTTTATTGAGCACCTTAATGAAAATATAAAATTTCAGGTTGTCCGAGATGCAGAAACGATTAATTTGATTTACCAGAAAGAATGGTTTCAGGAGAAGAACGCCGAATTGCTTGATATTGCCTGGATGCCGGAAGCCAGAATAGGCCGCGTTATCACCGAAACGCCAGCTGAAAAAGCCCATTTACAGCGAGGTGATAGAATTGTTGCGATTAATGGCGTATCTATAAAAAATTGGTTAGAGATGACAGAAATCATCCAAGACAACCCGGGGCAAGAAATTACACTTGAATATCTTCGCAACGAATCTTCCTATTCGGTAGCGTTAATCCCTGATTCGAAGGAAGCAACAGATAGTTCTGGAGCAGCCATTACAGTAGGAAAAATCGGTATTGGACAATACTATGAAATAAATGATTTAAGTTTTCCCGAGGCAATTGTAAAGGGGGTTAAAGGCACCTTTACTTTGTTAGCATTAAATATAAAAGGGTTATGGTGGGTTATATCTGGCACTAAACCTGCCTCAGAGGTTATCGGTGGTCCCATTATGATAGCCAAGTTGGCTCAGGATGCGGCGGCTGAGGGCTGGGACCGATTATGGAGTCTAACTGCGGCCCTAAGCGCTATCTTGGCCTTTTTTAATATATTGCCAATTCCAGCATTAGATGGTGGCCATCTTGCGTTTTTATTAGTAGAGGGTGTAAGTGGGAAACCAGTATCTATGAGGACAAGGTTGCTTGTGCAGCAAATCGGCATGGCCATCCTTCTCATATTGATTGTATTTATCTTTTATATAGATATTCAGCGTCTATTATTCTAATCCATCGGCACAATCAGGGTACTTGAATCGCAGGTTTACTATCTCTCAAATGATCCTGATTGTGTCTGGTCGCAGGAAATATGTCTGAAATAAAAAATCAATTTTTAAAGAAATTGACAGAACTCGTTCCCTACGATTATGAAGAAGTGGTTTTGGGTACCCTTGGATTAAATATTAACTATATTAGTACTGGTAATTCTGCAAATCCTCTAGATTTTGACCTGAAGCAACCATTTGAAAATTCCTCAATTGACAATTCATTTAAATGTTTATATTCAACAAATACAGAGTTACGGCATATTTTTACCAAACGGATACTTAAAACATCCTTTTATCTCAATTATTTGATAGTAAATGGCTTCCCACTCTACATTTTAGATTTTTATACCTGGATGCCAACTCCGATAATTTACCGGATTTTCCTCTTCCAATTTTCAAAAGATGACAGCACATTTATATTAAGTCTACCAGAAAATCATATTCCTGCTGCAGATCGACTGTACAAGATTGGCACTTGTTATTTTAATTATTATGTGGAAGGCAAAGCCGATCCTGGATCGGATCATATTCTCATCGAATCGGATGAGAATGCAGACGATAATGCACTTTTGATACTTGCTTATAGTTCTGATGATGAAGCGGTTAAAAATCTCGATCCTTCTAATGTTCTTAAGCAGTACAAGGAGAATGAATCTATCTCCCGAAATAACCACATTCTTCACTCTCTTGTGGTTCAGGATACACAAATATTGGGTACGCTAGATACCCTATGGAGTAGAGTAAAAATATTTTCTCCGGAAAGAAGGCCTGACGCTCATATGATGGATCTTATCGATCGAGATCAGCAATATGGATTTGTAGTTAAAGAAATTTGTGGATTCTTTGGATGGAACCACCTTTTAGAGAATATTCCAGATTACCCTTCAACGCCTGATACGGAAAATGCGGGATATGTCGCTGATAAGCTTGATACAATTTTAAGTTATTATCAGAACGATGATTTTCAGAATGAGATTCATTTATCCACCCTACTTCAAAAATGGTGGGATCGCTATTCTCTTCCGCTGTTTCAAAAAAAATTTGAACTGATGTTCAGGAATTATCCTCAAAAAATATTTATAATTTTTGCACTTGCACAATGGCTGAGATTACCATGGAGTCTCTTATTATTAAATAAATGCAATCAATTTAAAAAAAATCCGGAATTTGAATTTCTTTCATACTTATATCAATTGTTACAAATAAAAATTATCAGAAATAAAGTTGTCTGTGTTAAAACAGGTACACGAAACCCTGGTAACTTTATCCAAATCAATCGAGGGAATAAGTTTATTCGATTTACGCGCTTTGGACAAAAGATATATAGTTCTTTATCTATCGATAAACTTCTCGTGATAAAAGTGGACAAAGAGGTCTTTTTAAAGTTCGATGAGGAAAACCATAAACTTGAGGTCCTGCCAGATGTGAGCGGATATCTGTATGATAATCTACATATTAATAAAATAATTCTGAGAGTGGATAATTACCTGTTGCATGTTCCTCTTCTTTGGAAAAAATCAGAAATACATCATAAAGACCTAAGATTAAAATGGATTTTAAAAAAGAAAAGGTTTCAAATTTCCTGTGCAAAAGGACAAATTGATGGTCGTGTTGAGCTTAATGATCAAAAATTAGAGTTTAATCAGTCGCGATGGCTCAAAATATATCAGTCCATCAAATCAACAAATCCACGCATAGGTTTATCAGTGCTTGATAGGGAAGGACGGTCCTATTTTTTAACAAATAAAAAATCACAAGAATGTTGGGTTATTGGCTGGATTCAAAATCATTATGGCTTACTCGTTGATCGGTGTAATTTTAAAACTGAGAATGGCCGTCAATGGTTATTATCAGGGTCTGAATCCGGACGTATTGAAGAATCTGTAATTTTATTTGATGGAAGTGGATCGTGCATGGTGAATATTAAAAATTATTTGGCTATAATTGAACTTCGTTATCTGGAAAATTCCCAACTATCGAAGATTCTATTATACTCTCCATCCGAAAATAAAGGCCATCTGTTGGCTGTTATAGATGATGTCATTTATCACAAAAATGATATCATCGCAGAGTTATTTATAAAAAGTTTAGGATTTTGTCCACTATTACTGTCTTCCGAAACATACAAAACTTATCAATCTGTAAATCCTGTTATTTTAGTAAAAGAAGAGAATGCTAAACCTGCTAGTTTAAGAAATGAATTAAACCAACTGTCTACAACTTATACATTGGGCTTTAATGAGAACATGGAAGAGATATTTACCGACATTTTACCTCTGTAGTTTATTATCTATCACAATTGGGCGATAGTTGATCTTGATTTTAGATGTGATAAGTCTTAAATTAACAGTTAGTTCGTTTTAGAAATCTGATCAAATTAATGATTTTTGGGCCCATAGCTCAGTTGGTTAGAGCAGCCGACTCATAATCGGCTGGTCCGGGGTTCAAGTCCCTGTGGGCCCACAATAAATAGTAGGAATAAAAGAGTGCAAGTACGAAAGTTATTTATTTTATCACTCAGAATTTATAAAATTTAAGATTATAAAAGTGCATTTACTAAAAATGCACTTTTTTTTTATTCAAATGTGGAGGCCGTGAATTGCAAAATACTTTATATTCGTTGATTGAATTGCAGGAAATTGATTTAAAACTTGACAAAGTTAAAGAAGAACGAGGAGATTTGCCTGAGATTGTTGAAGAACTGGATAGTCGCCTTAATGGTAATAAAAAGATGGTTGCGGATCAAAAAGAAAAGGTCAAGCATCTCAAAGTTGAAACCAATACGGTAGAAACGGAGTTAAAATCATTAAAGGTAAAACTGAAAAAATATGAAGAACAATTCTATCAGGTTAAAACGAATAAAGAATATGATGCAATCTCAAATGAGACTGAGATGGTAAAAAGCAAGATTGACGAATATGAAGATCAAATTATAAATAATACCGAAACAATCGAGAATCTGGAAAAATCTAATGAATTGTTAGAATCTGAAATAACAAAATTAGAAAATGAATTCGATGAAAATAATAATTTGCTTCAGGAAAAAATAAATACCTCTTCAGAGGAAGAGAATATTTTGATTCATGAAAGAGAAATAGTCGCGAAGAAACTTACCCACCAGCAGATTCAGCTCCTATACACGAATTCGAAGTGCAAAAAGGGGTATGGCTGTCGCATCATGCAATGGTGGTGTGTGCAGTGGCTGTTTTTCATTTATTCCACCCCAGAGAGTTGTCGAAATAAAAAGCATGAAACGACTTCATCAATGTGAGTCTTGTGGTCGGATTCTGGTGTGGGATCAAAATTTATAAGAATAATTTAAAATAAAATAGATCCGGAGAAAATCAGGTAATCACCCTGAATAAGGGAGGAAAGTCCGAACATCAAAGGGAAGGTATTCTGAGAAATTCAGAATCTTCGAATATATTTCGGAGAAGGAAAGTGTCACAGAAAAAATACCGTCCCGACTAAGTCGGGATAAGGGTGAAAAGGCGGGGTAAGAGCCCACCGCTTTGTTCCATAGTGAATACCTCAAAAGGTACCTTTTTTGAAGGCGAATGTATGACAAACCCTATCTGATGCAAGATCAAATATAGGAGGAATCCGTAGCGGATATGAGGTCCCCAACTCATTTGTTTTCCTAAGTGGAAAGCGTGAACTCCAGGGTAGATCGCTTAACCATTCTCTGAAATGGTAAGATAAATGATTACCGGTTCCGTTACCGCGGAATTACAGAATTCGGCTTATAGATTTTCTCCGGATCCAATCTTTTACAGATTGGAGTATAGATGTTTTTTCAATGGGTCTTCAAAAAACCCGCCCCGCAGGAAGCGATATCAAAGCTTCAAGAGCAAATTGATGTCAGTCCTGTCGTTGCTCAGCTATTACTTGACCGCAATCTCAACTCACCTGAACAAATACAGAAATTCTTGAATCCTGATCTGGATCAATCTCCATGATCCTCATCTTATGAAGGATATGGAAAAAGCGATCAACCGAATAACGGCTGCTCTGCGTGATGGTGAAAATATCCTTATTTATGGTGATTATGATGTTGATGGAACAACAGCCGTATCTCTTCTCTATGAAGCACTATTTGGGCTGGGTGGAAAAGTATCGTTTTATATTCCAAATCGAATTACCGATGGTTATGGTCTGTCACTGGATGGGATTCACATTGCCGAATCACGCAATGTGGGTTTAATTCTAACGGTTGATTGTGGCATCACTGCTGTTGAAGAAGTGGATTTTGCCAGATCGAAGGGCATCGATGTTATCATATGTGATCATCATGAGCCTGCTGAAAAACTTCCTAATGGATATGCTGTACTCGATCCCAAAATAAAAGGATGTGCCTATCCGTTTAAAGAATTGGCCGGAGTTGGGGTTGCCTTTAAATTACTGCAAGCTTTGTATAAATCCCTAGGATATGAAATTTCAGAATTGGAGAAGTTCCTCGATCTCGTGGCTATTGGTACTGCAGCAGATATTGTACCCATGCTTGATGAGAACCGGGTGCTTGTCAAATATGGCCTTGCACGAATTAATGATGGTCCCAGAAACGGATTGTTTGCTTTGCTGGAAAGCTCATCACTTTTGGGTAGAATACTTGATGTCTCCTTAATTATTTTTGTCCTCGCTCCGCGAATCAATGCCGTGGGACGAATGTCATCGGCAAAAAAAGCGGTTCACCTACTCACTTCGTCGAGTTTGCAGCAATCAAGAAATATAGCCCGGGTTCTTGAATCTGAGAATAAAATGCGGCGGGATATTGATGAAACCACATGCCGGGAAGCTATTGAGATAGCGCAGAAACAGATTGATACCGGGGCAAAAATACTTATTCTGGCGAAGGAGGGATGGCATCCTGGGGTCATTGGTATCGTTGCCTCCAGAATAATGGAAAAATTTAATCGTCCCACTATTCTCATTTCTTTGCGAGAAGGAATTGGTAAAGGGTCTGCCCGTTCTACAACTAATTTTGATATGTATAATGCGCTAAAAAGTATGGAGCATGTCTTAGATAATTTTGGTGGTCATAAATTTGCCGCCGGCCTTACCGTAAAGGAAGGTAATATTGATTATTTACGGGAGGAAATGCAAAAAATTACTGAGGTGCTGATCTCAAAAGAAGATCTCGTACCTTCTCTTGATATACAGGCTGAAATATCGTTAAAAGAATTTGATGCATCCCTTTTAAAATGGCTCAAACAATTTGCGCCATACGGACCTCAAAACATGCGCCCCATATTCGTGACACGGAATGTCGAAGTAGTTGGAAATGCTCAGGTGGTTGGAAATAACCACTTGAAGTTTAAAGTGAGGGGAGATGGAATCGTTATTGATGCTATTGCCTTCAATTTTGCTGAGGTCCGTGATAAAATGAAGCCATCTCACCAGATGGTTGATCTTGCATATGTCATTGAAGAAAATACATGGAACGGAAGAACAAATATTCAAATGAGGGTTAAGGATATAAAATTGCTATGAGTGATATGGATAATGGATCAACAGAATTGTCTATTTTTGATAGACTAAGAGAATTAAGGGTTCAAAAAGGGCTATCTCTTGAAGATGTGGCAGAAAGATCACGAATACAGATCAAATTTTTAGAGTCGCTTGAAAACGGCGATTTACTAAAAATTCCTGAGGTATATGATAAACTTTTCTTCCGGTCTTATTTAAAAGCTTTAGATGTGGATGAAGAAGAATATTTTGATTCTTTTCTGGATTATCGACGGGCCATCCGTATCGATAAAACGACTTCAGTCATCCAGATAAACGAAAAATTGAAAGAATCTGATAAAAAAATATTTAGTCATCGTAATTTGTTTGTGATCCTGCCATTTTCGTTAATTGTGATTGTTGTTGTTTTGCTTTTGATAAATACTGAAATGGTTGGGACGTCAACTGAAAGTAAGGTGCAGGAAATCAATATCGAAAATATTGTGGATAGGATGGAAGCACAGGAAAAAGCGAAGCAGGATTCGATACAATTACAGAAAGAAATGTCGTCAGGTCTGAATATGAACATTGGGGCCATAAAAAAGACCTGGTTTCGGGTTGTTGCGGATAAAAGAGATACCACTGAATATTTGTTAAATCCGAAGCAATCCCTGGATATAAAGGCTGATAGTACGTTTGAATTTTTGATCGGTCGTGCCGATGGTTTGCGAATTTCTCTCAATGGCAGGGATCTTGGAATGGGGGGAACAGATAGTTCAGTAGTACGTTATATGAGGATAGATAGCAGCGGTATTGTTATTAAATTACTCAAGTCGGCTGTCAAGGAATCTGTGGATGAGAATAATAGTGAAAATATTTAGTTTTACTATCGTTTTGTTTGCTGGACTTATGATTGCCGGATGTTTGACCACACTAAAAAGTGATTCAAACAAAGTTTTTCGGACAGGTGTCAATATGCTTTATGGAGAAATCACCCGCCAGGAGCTATTTGATGAATATCCTGACTGGAAAAAGAGGTATGATGACTATAATCCCAGGAGCACCTATGTGGATACGCTTTCAAAGAGATCTGCTCTGGTGAGTGTTGATGTGTTTTTAGGTACCTGGTGTGGTGATAGCAGAAGAGAAGTCCCGAGGTTTTTAAAAATATCTGATAGTAGTGGTTTTGTATCTGCTGATAGTATTCGCTTTTGGGCGGTTGACAGGGACAAAGAATTGGAATCTGGTAAGGCAAAAGAGAAAAACATTGAGCGTGTTGCAACATTCATTTTCTTCCATCAAGGTGATGAATTGGGAAGAATCGTGGAACGTCCCGCTGGCGATTCATTAGAAGAGGATATCATAAATATTATGCGAAAAATTTGATCTAATCTGAGGTAAAGATGGCAAAGAAATCAAAACGTCGGAATGAGGCATTTGTAAGACCTGTTGCAAAGGAAGAGCCGGAATTTCCGGAAATAGTTGAAAACAAATTTAAACAGATATTACGTATTATGAGTTGGATCGTGGGTATATGTTTTACCCTAATTATCATATTACCAAACTTCAACTTTTTATTGGTAGATGCGATAGTAAAGTTTGTATTTTTTTTAGGTGTTTTTAATTTGTTGTTATTTGCTGTTATGGAAATGTTCGGAAATTCAATTAAACAACTCATGAGTAAAAATCTATCTAAAACTTAAACTGTAGATACTTTCCTTGATTTCACTCCTTCATCTTCTCTGCCGGCAGGAGGGTGGATACAATTCTGCCGTAAGCAAATTACTCAGTTCCTTTCCCTGGGACAGTACTGGCTATCGCTTTCTTAAGCGTTATTCCTCTTTCCTTTGGAGATTACCCGAAATTATCAAACAGGGCCAAGTCTTTGTAATAATATAGGCTTAGCGCAAAAAATGGTTGAGTATTACTTCAAAACTGGTTATATTACTGTTTAATTTAAACATAAGTGAGATTTTTGATCGAATTTGGACGCGAAAGACTTGATGCAATCTTTTCCAGGTTCCAGGACAAACGAATCATGGTTGTTGGGGATTTAATGCTCGATGAGTATATTTTTGGGACTGTGTCCCGTATCTCCCCTGAGGCGCCTGTGCCGGTTGTAGAGGTTGTTGAGCAGGATACACGTCTGGGTGGTGCTGCAAATGTCGCATTAAATGTTGCTGCCCTGGGATGTGTTCCAATCGTTGTTGGAGCCATTGGAGATGATAGAGGTGGTGATACATTGCTCGAATTGCTAGGACAGAATGGGATTATTGCAGATGGTGTTGTTCGAATTTTAGGAAAACCAACCTCAGTTAAAACACGGATTATTTGTGACTCACAACATGTTGCCAGAGTCGACCGTGAGAAAAGTAGTTATCTTAACAAAGAGCAAGAAAAACGAATCTTAAATAAGATTGAGGAGTTGCTGGGCTCTATTGATGGTATTGTTCTCCAGGATTATAACAAGGGTGTTCTGACTGAGACTTTGATAACTAAGATTATTGATAATGCAAATAAAAACAATATCCTTATCACCGTTGATCCAAAATTTAAGTATTTTCATAATTATCAAAAGGTTACAGTGTTTAAGCCGAATATAAAAGAAACGGAAAAAGTTTTATCCGTTAAAATTAATTCAGAGCAGGATCTTGAAATAGCTGGAAAAAATTTGATGAAATTATTGCAATCAGATAATGTCTTAATTACCCGTGGGGTGCACGGTATGTCTCTTTTTGAAAGAGATCAACGGATTACGCACGTCTCCACAAATGCAAAACGTGTCGCCGATATCTCCGGTGCTGGAGATACGGTTATTGGTACTCTTACTGCCGCCATGGCTAGTGGCGCGACGATTCAGGAAGCGGCGACAATAGCAAACCATGCTGCGGGACTTGTTTGCGGTGAGGTTGGTATTGTACCGGTGGAAAAAAACAAACTATATAGGGCTTGTATTGGGAAAAGTATATAATAGAGAAGCATTATATGTAGTTGTTCAGGAATGGCATAATTCCGGAAAAGTCATCGTATTCACAAATGGCTGTTTCGATATTTTGCATCGTGGGCATGTTGAGTACTTAAATGCAGCAAAAGAATTAGGAGATCTGCTTGTTTTAGGTTTAAATTCTGACAAATCTGTAAGCAAGTTAAAAGGTCCCAACCGACCGGTCGTTGCTGAAGATGACCGCGCCTTTATCCTTTCACAATTAATATGCGTGGATGCTGTATGCGTCTTTAATGAGGATACACCTATTCCGTTACTCGAGTTGCTTAAACCCGATATTCTCGTAAAGGGCGGGGATTATACTATTGATGGTGTCGTGGGACGGGAAGTTGTTGAAGGGTATGGAGGAAAAGTTGTTACGCTTTCGCTGATCAGTGGAAAATCAACAACGGATCTGATTGGCAAAATACAGACGAACCAACGAAAATAATTTATTAATATTAAATCTGAGGTGTTATGGATCGCTTTTTAAATATACTTATTATTATATTATTTATATACATGGCAGGCTGTTCTCAATCTGTTAAAAAGGAACAGTCATCTGATTCTTTCAGTAATGAAAATCAACCTGGAGACTTGTACCTTCAGAGTGATGTCAAATCTTCGGTGGATTCCCTCAATATGTTGTATAAATATGCTTCAAATGCTTTGAGCATTGGGGATTCCATCGGTGCCCGAGTCTATTACGAAAAGATATATTCGGTAATAGCGGATTATGACGAAGATACGAAATCAGTATTGTTGGAATGGGATGCCTATAACAAACTCATGCGTCAGATCAATCATGATTACGAAACGATCTTCTCTCATGATCTTTTTGATCAGGAAGCAGAAGAAGTAAGGGAAGAACTTACCGATTACGAAGAAGAAGCGTTTGGTGATACAAGCGGCATGCAAATTACGCATATTGATACAAGCACTGATGCTGATTTGATTCCACTTCAAATGAACCGCAAAGTGGAGTTAGCGCTTAAATATTTTCAGACCAAGGGCAGAAAAGTTTTTACTATATGGCTGGAGAGATCTGGTCAATACGAGGCATTTGTCGATCAAATCCTTAAAGAATATGAACTTCCTAAAAATTTAAAGTATTTGGCAATGATTGAGAGTGGGTTTAATCCAAAAGCCTATTCTTATGCCCGGGCATCTGGCATGTGGCAGTTCATTTCTGCAACGGGTGCTTATTATGGTTTGCGCTCAAGTTGGTGGTTTGATGAACGACGCGATCCCTTGCTGGCTTCACATGCCGCGGCGCAGCATTTAAAAGATTTGTATGAACGGTTTGGTGATTGGTATCTTGCTATGGCCGGGTACAATTGTAATCCGCGACGGGTTGAATACTGGATGAGACAAAAGAATACAAAGGATTTTTGGAAACTTACGCGATTACCCCGGCAAACTAGAAATTATGTCCCGACATTTATAGCAGCGAATATGATCGCCGATAACCCGGAAAAATATGGTTTTCATGTTACAAAATTACAACCCGTTGTTTATGATACAGTAAAGATCTCAGAATGTGTTGATCTTGAGATCGTATCCCAATGTGTTGATACGAGTTTTGAAGCCATAAAAAATTTAAATCCTGCCGTCAAACGGTGGTGCACGCCTCCCGGAGTAGAAAATTTTACTTTAAATATTCCGCTAGGAACAAAAGAAAAATTTCGTGAGAATTATACCAAAATTTCTGATTCAAATAAAAGATCCTGGGTTCGTCACAGGGTTCGCAGTGGCGAAACCTTATCGGTTATTGCTAAAAAATATGGCAGTACGGTCACGATCTTAAAAAGTTACAATAAGATCAAGGGAAGTATGATTTATGTTGGACAATATTTATTAATTCCTGTACCACAGAATAAGAAATACTATGCTTATCAAAAGCAGGTAAGTTATTCACCCAAAAAATCTCGTAAAAAACGATCTTATTCAAATTCAAAAACGATCCCCAGTAATCATATGAAAATTGTTTACCTTGTTAAAAAAGGGGATACATTAGGCGAAATAGCGGAAATGTATAATACCCGTGCCAGTCGGATACGAGGGTGGAATGGACTATATTATGGACAGCATATTTATCCAAGTCAGAAATTAAGTATATGGATTCCTGAAAACTTCTCACAGACAAAAAGCACACGAACTGTGGCTGTCGATAAGTCTGAATTCCTTCCGGCAGGATCTTATCATATTGTAAGATCAGGAGATACTTTATGGGATATTGCACAAAAATATCAAATCAGTATCGAAAATCTGAAAAAAATAAATCAAAAACGATCTAATAGAATCAAACCTGGTGAGAAATTAAAGGTCAAAGAGGTCAGTGGAGGTTGATGGATACGGGTATATTTCCCCTAAGATAGCATATCCGTGCTACCAAATCTTTTAGGCATCTATATGACGAATAAAACAAAAGATCCTGAAATAAATTCAGGATGATCCTCTCAGTTATTTCGTTTTTTGTATGCACTAGTCACTAATGTTATAAAGAGAATAAATAATTATAAATGAATTGTTCAAAATGTTCATATTTCCTACCGGAGTCCGCTAAATTTTGCCCTCAATGTGGTAGTAAAGTTAGTCCTGTTGATACATCGGAAGAATCAACCTATAAAAAGTCCCAATTTCTGGATAAACCACGTAATGCCTATTTACTCATTGCATTAACATCTGTCGTGGCTTTAGTTATTGTATTCTTAATTTTAGAGAGTAACCAGAAAAAGGATGAAGTGAAAGTACAATCCTCCGCCAACTCTTTAGAAATTACACCTGAAATTAATGCTCTGCGTGAGAAACTATCATCAAATCCCGATGATCTGCAATCAAATATCCGGATGGGAAATATTTTATTCGACGCGGGTGATTTTGCCGGCGCTATACCATTTTATACACACGCCACCCATTTGGATTCCTTAAATATTGCCATTAGAATCGATATGGCAGTCTGTTATTATAATATTCAGAATTTTCCGATCGCTATAGAGAATATGGAAAAGGCTTTGGAGTTAGATCCAAACCATGTTAAAGGTCTCTTCAATATTGGTATTATGTATAGCCGAACGAAAGAAAAAGAGCAGGCCCGCTTCTATTGGGAGAAATTAATACTTCTCCATCCGCAATCGGAAGAAAGCATACGTGCCAGACAGTTGCTTGAGGGTTTAAACTAGCCCACCCTGGAAATTCTTTCACTTTAACTTTATTTTATTTCATACAGAGACCGCATAGCCGCCGAGAAAAAATGGGTTGGGCTTAGGATTAGAAATTATGAAACTATTATTATTTACTTCTTTACTTGCACTAATAATCACTGGTTGTACTCCCGATTCAGAGAATTGGATACTTTATCCATATCCTAATTCTATTTCAGTTCAACCGGGCAGCTTTACTTTTGACCGGGGTGTTGATATTATTTTTTCAGAAAATATATTAAAATCTCCAGTGAAGATTTTTAAAGAAAAGTTACATAAAAGTGGCGTTTCAGTTAACAGGGGATCTGGTAAAAAAATTATTCTTGAATTGGCGACTGTGGATACTATGGGCAAAGAAGCATATATATTGGAGGTCGAAAAGAATAAGGTTTTGATAACAGCCTCGCATGTACAAGGTATTTTTTATGGTTTAATGACGGTTTGGCAAGGGATGAAATTTTCTCAGAATAATGCTATCCCTTGTGGTATTATTCATGATGAACCTCGTTTTGAATATAGGGGTTATTTGCTTGATGAAGCGCGTCATTTTTATGGTAAAGAAGAAGTTATGCAGCTACTCGATTTAATGTCTATCTTAAAGCTTAACACTTTCCATTGGCATTTGACTGATGCGCCCGGATGGCGTTTAGAGATTAAAGCATTTCCCAAATTAACAACTATTGGAGGCAAAGGAAATCACACCAACCCTGACGCTCCGGTGAGTTTTTATACACAGGAAGAAATTAAAGAAATTGTAGATTATGGCGCTGATAGATTTATTACCATTATTCCTGAAATTGAAATGCCCGGACATGCTACGGCCGCAAATATGGCCTATCCTGAATTTTCTGGTGGCGGAAGCGAAAGGTACCCTGAATTTACTTTTAATCCTGGGAAAGAGGAAACCTATGCCTATCTTACAACTATTCTCAGAGAGGTAAGTGATTTATTTCCGTCTCCATATATTCATTTTGGAGGTGATGAGGTACATTTTGGTAACCAGGAATGGGGAAAAAATGAATCCATTAAATCTTTAATGAAGCGAGAGAAATTATCTAACCTCAAAGAAGTTGAATATTATTTTTCTCAACGAATGGCTGATAGCATAAAAACGCTTGACAAAATTGTCGGGGGGTGGGATGACGTTGTAAAAGCCGGATTATCGAATGATAATACATTAGTGTATTGGTGGCATCATGAAAAACCTGAGCGACTTCAGGCCGCTCTGGAAGGTGAATATAATATCATCCTTTGTCCTCGCAGACCTCTCTATTTTGATTTTGTACAGCACGACTCGCATAAGAATGGCCGTCGTTGGGACGGCTTTTGTCCAATTCAGGATGTATATCACTATCCTGATAGCACGCATTCATTTACTGCAGAAGAGTTTGAATTAATAAAAGGGATACAGGCATGTTTATGGACGGAAAGATTCAAAACCCCAATATGGATTGATTTTATGAGTTTTCCTCGAATAATAGCGTTCTCTGAATCTGCCTGGACTAACGAGGAAAATAAGGACTATAGGCGTTTTGAGATGTTTTTGCCATCAATCTACAATTATCTTGATGAGTTAGATATATATTATTTTAATTGTCTGAATGATACTCTCAGAGTTGAACCGGCTATGTGAATGTATATTGATCATTGATAAAAAAAGTCCCGAAGGATTTGCCACTAAGCAAAGATTGCAGTAAATTACCTAACTTATTCGCATATTTGATGGATGGGATGTATTTTGATGTATGAATCTCCGAATCCAAAAAATGTAAAATAAAAAACAATTACTTGGAATTATAAAATAAACATTTAAGGAAGAAAATATGCCTAGCGGTAAGAAACGCAAAAGAGCAAAAATGGCGACACATAAGCGGAAAAAAAGGCTTCGCAAGGATCGTCATAAAAAGAAGAAGTAGTTTTAGTATAAATTAAACTTAAAGTCTGGTAGATTAATTCTGTTACTATGGATATAAAAGTCTATTCTGTTAGTGAAATATCCAGACAAGTAAAACTTTTACTCGAGGATAGTTTTCCTGCTCTCTGGGTAGAAGGTGAGGTTTCAAACTTTCGTCCTCATCACTCCGGGCATCTCTATTTTACATTAAAAGATCGTGATGCCCAGATTTCATGCGTGATGTGGCGATCCCGAGCCTCTTCATTATCGATGGAGATGCGTGATGGCCTTCAGATACGTGTATTTGGCACTATCCGGGTTTATGAAAAAGCAGGAAGATATCAGCTTGATTTGTTGCGTGTTGAGCCCGCCGGGCTTGGTGACCTGCAATTGCAATTTGAATTGCTAAAGCAAAAATTAGCTGAAGAAGGTTTGTTTGACCCTTCAATAAAAAAAGAAATTCCTCCCTATCCGCAAAAAATTGGTATCATCACCTCTCCAACTGGTGCTGCTATAAAAGACATTCTTTCCATTGCTAAACGACGTTCTCCTTCAACAGAGCTTATAATTTGTGGCGTTAAAGTTCAGGGTGATGGTTCTGCAAATGAAATTGCTGGTGCGATCGATCGCTTTAATGCTCATTGCCCGGTAGATGTTTTAATTGTGGGAAGAGGTGGTGGATCACTTGAAGATCTTTGGGCATTTAACGAGGAGAGAGTTGCCAGGGCTATCCATGATTCTATTATCCCTGTTATCTCTGCGGTTGGCCATGAAATTGACTTTACGATAAGTGATTTCGTCGCTGATTTGCGTGCCCCTACGCCCTCCGCTGCTGCTGAAATGGCCTTACCAGATGATAATGAAATGCGTAATTGGTTTCGAGATATGGGTAAATCACTTTTTTCTAAAATTGTGGTAAATATATCCACTTTGCGTAAAGATGTTATTAATATTCAGAAAAGTTATGCTTTTAGACGGCCAAAAGATATTCTGCAGCAGAAAATGTTGCTTATAGAAGAATTGACGCAACGTCTTCATCTGTCTGGTATAAACCAATTTTCAGGATATAAACATACCATTGAGGGGTATCAGGAACGTCTTATATCCCTCAATCCAATGAATGTGTTAAATCGTGGATATGCGATGGTGTTAAAAGAGGGTATTCCTGTTTCATCTGTGAACAGAGTAGAAGTTGAGGATCAGATTACCATAAAACTAAGAGACGGGCACATAAACAGCAAGGTATTGGATAAAAATCATGACAAATAAGAAAACTTTTGAAAATGCCATAATAAGGCTTAATGAAATTGTAGCAGAACTAGAGAATGGTGATATAATTCTCGAAGATATGACAAAATTATATGAAGAGGGCTCTGATCTTATTAAATACTGTCTTAGCAAACTCGATGATGTTGAAAAAAAAATAAGTGTTCTTAGTGGAGATCAGGCCGAAAATATAAGTTTAGAAGCCTTCGAAGAATAAAATTAAACAGGTGGTAACGATGAAGTATGTTGGGATACTTGCCAATACCAATAAATCGATTATAAAAGATGTGCTTCTCGAATTTTTCACTCTTGTTAAAGAAAGTGAACACGTCTACCAGGTACCAGATTCATTGAAGGCAATTTATTCAAGCCTTCCCTCACATATATCAATTAAAACCGAATTAGAATTACTTGAGACCAGTGATTTAATTGTTTCCTTTGGCGGAGATGGAACGATATTAAGAAATGCCAGACATATAGGTAAACGTGAAATTCCAATTCTTGGCGTTAATCTGGGTGGATTGGGCTTTTTGACCACTTCAACGGTAGAATGGGCCAATTTACATGTTGATGCTTTCTTTAAAGGACAGTTGAATGTAGAAAAAAGAAGTGTTCTTATGGTGAGAATTGAAGGGGAGCAAAAAGAGCACTTTTTGCTTAATGATCTTGTTGTCGATAAGGCAGGATTCTCGAGATTGATAAACATAACAACTAAAATTGATAATCGTCTCCTCAACTCATATATGGCGGATGGTATCGTCATATCAACTCCTACAGGATCTACTGCATACTCGTTAGCCAATGGCGGTCCTATTGTCGCCCCACAGACCAATGCCTTTATTATAAACCCTATATGCCCGCATACGTTAAGTAACAGGCCTATTGTCGTATCGGACCAGACTAAAATTACACTTGATATTGAAAGTGAGCATAAGAAGTTCAATGTGTTTGGTGATGGGGAACATATTGGTACTTATCCGGTGGGTACACAGGTAAGTCTTGAAAAGGCAGAGTATAATGTCCACCTGGTTCAGATTCCGGAACAGGAATTTTACACTATCCTCCGTGAAAAGCTAGGTTGGGGTGAAGATTTTCGAAATAAATTAAGAAATCAGAATTCTAAATGATTTCATTATCTGAAGTGATATGTTCGCGATCAGGCTGTGTCTGATACTAATTAAACCGAATTTTACGAATTAATTTTGTTGTTTATTTGTTGATTTTTTGGGAATTATTATATTTATTCTCTCAAATCATTATTTTTATATTTCTTTGCGTCTGCGGCTTTGCGAGAAATTCGAAAATGACCCAAATGATAAAATTACGTGTGGCTGCAGTTATTTAATAATTATCAATTCCAGTATCGCCACCAAAGTCCCTTCGAACAGCGCCAATTCTTTCTCTCCAGGTGGGATCTTTTATTTCATTTCGGTAATTTGAATGCAATAACTCAAAATCCCCATGACCGGTCAGATCCCCAAATACAAATTCAGCACCACCCTCGAGCGCATAATAATACCAGATTTCATAAGGGGAAGTATTTAGACTGCTTGGATTTCGCTCTATTTCGTCGGGTTTTCCGTATACCAGAATGACCCGCCCCTGATCTGTCCGCCAGCCTTCCTTAAAGGCACTGGAGAATGTAGCATTAGCGTATTGCAGACTCTCAAAATATTCACCTTTATATTCATTAACTTCTGTGGTTTGGTCCGGATCGCGTCTTTTCCAGAACTCAGCCAAGAACCTTCTTTTCCCTGCCGTATCTAATTCTTCAAAAATATTGACCTCTTGTTTACTTGCGATGTAGGTTACCTGTTTAAATTCTGTCTCTAACTGCTCTTTGCTATACCCCATATACTCTTCGTAACCTTCCATACGAGCCTGAATTTGTTCCTCACTGGATTGCCGGCTCGGTTTGTAAACCCGAAATTTTTTCCGGGCTAAAGCCTTTTTCCTTGATTGTAAATCTTCAATTTCAATATTCAGGAAGTAGGAATTGGAAGCGAGGGTAATGATATTTGTACCACCGGCCTCGGCGATAACTTTTGATCCGCTTGATTTAACTTTTTCAGCAAAATCTCTTACTCTTCGACCATCAACATCGGAAATATAGTAGTGATAATTATAACGATTCTGTTTATTTGTATTTAATTTTAGATCATAAACTTCAAAATAAAAATAAAGGATGGGCTGTGCGATGCCATAGGTTCGGCTAGGATTTGGAAGAATTTCCAGATTATTCTTTGCACTAAAGTTTGATTTTTTATCAGTTTTAGAGATTTTTGTTGCTATCTGAATGTCGCTTAAAGACAACCCGGATTTATATAGGGGAATGTCTGCTTCCAATTTATATTCACCCTGCCTTTTGGAGATATTATCGGTAATATAGGTGACAATAGTATAATCACCAGGTTCTAACTCAAAAGCAAAAACATCCATGAATTGACTTCCCAGCCCTGGTTCTGTGTCCAATGGAATATCGTTTTGATAATTTCTGGAGAACTCATGAATGATAGAATCATTCTGCATTATTTTGACCAGATGCGAAAAGTGTGCTACATTTAATGTGTCTTCAATATTATATGTCAGGTCTGACTGGAAAAAGGATACATATACTTCTGTATATGTTTTATCATATTTTCCGGAGAAGGTAGCATAATCAACATTTAACGCAAGAAAATCTAATTGTGCAGATGCTACACTTAAGAGAGATAATAGAATCAGTATGGCTTTGAACATTCGTAAAGGCTTCATCTCGTACCTCTTAGTTAAATTTTACGGAAACCAGCTTAGATAATCCCTCTTCTTCCATTGTCACACCATATAGCGTACCTGCTGATTCCATAGTTCTCTTGTTATGGGTGACCACAATGAATTGAGTCTCTTTGGAAAAGTCACCGAGCGCTTGAGTAAATCTTCCAATATTCACATCATCCAGTGGTGCATCAATCTCATCAAGTATACAAAATGGACTTGGTTTAACCAAATAAATAGAAAAAAGTAATGATATCGCTGTCAAGGTTTTTTCTCCACCCGAGAGCAAGACTAATTGTTTGCATGCGATTTCCCTTTGGACGCACCAGAATTTCTATATTCGCTTCAAGAGGATCGGTATCCTGGTCAATTCTAAGAGTACCTTCTCCATTTACAAAAAAACTTGAAAATACACGTTCAAAGTTTGTTTTAATATTATCAAATGTTTCTTTAAACTGGTTGCGTGCCGTTGTATTTATTTTGTTAATAGTTTCCAATAACGTTTTTTCTGCTTTTTTCAGATCATCGTATTGCTTTGTATAGAATTCAAGACGCTCGCTTTCTTTATCATATTCTGATACAGCCAGTGGATTGACTTGTCCCATTTGACTGAGTTTAAACTTGAGGGTTTCAATCTGCTGTTCACTTTCTTCTACGTTTAACCCATCATAAGAGATCCCAACACTAACATCTTCATTATATTCCTGACGAATTCTCTCCTTAATTGACTCCGATTTCATTTCGCTTTCCTGAATTTCCAATTCTAATTGGCGTGTTCGTTCCAGGGATGAATCGTGTTGCTTCCGAAACTTTTTTATCTGGTTCTCAAGATTTATAATTTTATCTTTTACTTCATGATATCCCTGTTCCACTTCGATTTTTTCTTTTTCTATCTTATCATGATCTTCAAGTATTGATTTCTTATTTTTGTCCCTCTCTTCTGAGTCCTTTTCTATCTGGTCAATTTCTGTCTGCATTTCTTCAATCTCAGATTTTCTCTTATTGCATAACTTCTCAGTTTCCTCAATATCAGATTGGAGACGTTTGAAATCAGAATCAAAATTGGATAATGCATTTTGAGCATTTATTCGCTCAACATTCATTTTTTGAGTGATTTCAGTGTTTTCCTGTACACTCTTTTCTTCTGATTCATAGGTTATCGTTAATTCAGAAATACGTTTCTCGATCAATTCTAATTCTTTTTCGTGATTAGATAGTTTTTTTACATCAATTTCTATTTCATTTTCTAGTGAGGATATTTGTGAAAGAACGTCATTCTTGTCTGATAAACGTTTATCAAGTGAATCCGTATTGTTTTGCTTTTGAACCTGAATCTCTGTTTCTTTTCTTTCAAGTTCTCTAATACTTGACTCTCTTAACATGACCTCTTGTCTTAATGTTTCAAACTCTGAGATACATTTTTCTTTTTGCTGACGCAACTTATCAATGTCCCTATTCGCTCCGGAAAACTTGTCTCCCAGGTCTTTGAGAGTTTTCTCGATATTTGCGATGTGTTCTTTGCGCCCGATAAGAGATGTTTCCGGATCAGATTTGTGTCCGCCACTGATTCCCTTAAATTTATTAAGCATTTTCCCACTTCGGGTGACATAGCGATATTCGGGATTTTTGGAAGCCAATTCTATAGCCTCCTTAAGATTCTCTACGAGAATTACATCTCCAAGAAGTAGAGTTAATACAGCCTGATAATCAGCCTCGCATTTTACCTGATCCAGCAGGGAGTTATTGTTTTCCATTTTCTCGAGGCCAATTTTTAGTTTTTTAATTAATTCAAGAGGAATTAACGTGACCCGACCGAGTTTCTTTTCTTCAATATATTTAATAATATTTTCAGCTGTAGAGACATCATTTACAACCAGATAGTTGATAGCATCGCCTAAAGCAACTTCTAACGCCGGGGCATAGGATTCGGGAATGTCAATTAAATCAGAAATGGGACCATGGATACCTGGAAAAACACTTTTGTTGATCATAAGTGTACGGGTACTTTCCAGGTGGCCCTGATAATTGGACAAAACATCCTGATAGAAGGAAAGTTGAGACGTTAGACTCTCAATTTTGACTTTATACTGATTAGTTTTATTGTCATTCTCAGCGATTTTACTGTCAATATCATCTATTCTCTGTTGAGATTCATCCTGTGTTGCCTGAAATTTTGATTTCTGGTTTTCTTTTTCCTGTTTTCAGCTTCAGAATTTCTTTGAGTTTTTCTTCTAGATTATCTTTTGCATCAGTAAGGGATTGATTCTCGGAGTTGTAAAGTTCAAGTTGTTCTGTATTCCACTGAATCTGGTATTTTTTTTGTTGAAGGATTTCCCGCAACGATTGCACTGTTCCCAGATGTTTCCTCTGATCTGAATTGATTTTATCGAGGATTTCCTTTTTTTCACGTAATTCTGCAACACGTTTTTGTGCTTTTGTATTTTGTTGATCATATCGGGAATGAATGTCTTCATATTTTTTTGATGCGTTATTAAGAGATTCTTTGGTCTCCTTTGATCTTCCGAGCAGTACTTTCGATTTATTTTCGTAATCTTCAATATCATCGAGATTTCGTTTAATATTATCCTGTAAGTTCTGCGAACGGGTGTTAGCAATTGCTGCCTGCTCTTTAATTTGATGTAACTTTTCATCCTGTTCATGAAGCTGTTGTGAAAATATACTGATGCTTTGTTCGGTTTGAATTAATTCTCTCTTATATTCTTCAAGGATAGCCTCTTCCAGGGTGATTTGTTGACTGGTGTCCTCTTTTATCAGACTTATCTCTTCTAATGTTTTTTTCAAAGGAGCAATCTGATCTTGCAGGTGTGTGAAATTATAGCGAGAAAGACCGATATCAAGATTTTTTAATTCATCCTGAAATTTCAGATATCGCCTGGCTTTGCCAACCTGACGGGATAAGACTGTTAACGTTCCTGGTAATCTCCGATATAATGTCATCAATTCTACTCATATCCTGATGGGTAGAGTCAAGTTTTCTAAGGGCAGATTTCCTGTGGGCTTTATATCGGGTTACACCAGCGGCTTCCTCGAATAAATGACGCCTCTCAGAAGGATTCTCACTGATGATACTTTCAATCATGCTCAACTCAATAACAGAATAGGAGTTGGCACCCATACCAGTGTCCATAAACAGATTGTGGATATCTTTGAGGCGGCAGGCACTTTTATTAATAAAATACTGACTTTCACCAGACCGATAAAGTCGGCGTGAAATCACAATATCAGTGAATTCGCTTGACAGAACATTTTTATTATTATGTATGGTCATCGAAACCTCCGCAACATTAAGAGGTTTGCGATCTTTAGATCCATTGAAAATAACACTTTCCATTTTGTCCGTACGGAGTGTTGAGGCTTTTTGTTCACCCAAAACCCAGCGAATCGAATCCACAATATTAGACTTGCCAGACCCATTAGGTCCGATAACACATGATATACCGTCTGTAAATTTCAATTTTGTTTTTTGGGCAAAGGATTTAAAGCCCATTAATTCCAGATTAGATAAGTACATTAGACCTCAGGAATTCAGAATAAAAGAATTGCGTCGTTTAAAAGATTAAAATAAGATATTAAACCGTAATTTTTTTCAAATATCACCCGAAAGAGGAAGTATGCTCCTCCATATGCGATTATTAAAAGGGCAAACGTTTTAAAAACCCTCATAGTTAGCAATACACGCAGGCTGTTTCCTAATCGGAAATTATACCATAAGAAGAAAATTACCAGGATTAAAATAGCATAACCAGTAATACCATTTATAAAACATCAGGTGATAGGAAAGCAAACTTGCCGGTAATAAAAATAGTAGGGGAGCCCCCGCCCAGTTGCAAATAGCCAAATACTGCCGGAACCTGATTTTTTCAACAGCAAATAAGTTAAGAATTTTTAGGATGATTACAACAGTTAATTGCATGAAATAAAAAAATATCCAAATTAAAAATGATATTTTCATGGGTGAATCTATGATTTTGACATAGAATGATTTTAGGTTTAGAGGAACAAGAACAGAACTGAGATATTCATCGAATAGTAAATTGTCACGCATAAAGAAGAGATAGGCAGCAATGATGGTTGCCACTAAAAAATTTGTATAAAGACCAATGATGGTAGAATCTAAAATGGAAATGATTCGCCTGTCACGCAGATCCACAAAAAAGCCGAATGGATGGGATAGTGATCTTTTTAGATTCTCCCTGAATCGATAATCTCTTTGGTAAATATAAAAGAAAAATATTGATAAAATAAACACAGAAATGCTAAAATAATTTGTTTTAATTACATCCAATGGCTTCATTATAGAGGTTCTTATTTGATTATTTAGAAGCTCTGGCATTAAATGATAGATTTTTCGTTTATTTCCCTTCCAATCTAATAAACCATAGGGATACACGCACCGACCATCATCAGAACTGAGTGCAATACGTGCTGGTACATCTGATTGCCAATCTCGATACGTTTCTATAAAATATCCGTTGTGATTCGAATTTGTATTTAAAAGTTGAAAAAATGAATTCATTTTTGTTGCCTGAATATTCTCAGAGATAGAATTATCCTCAATTTCATTGCCATTAGAGAGTGAAAATCCCACATTCCCCCATAAAGGTTTAATATCCGTATGACTATTATTCCTGAAGAAATTTAATACTTCCTCATAATTCGTTAAGAGGGAAATGTCATATTTATTGAAGATATAAAAATCTGTAACCGGTTTTGTTTTGATAAAGTGATGATTTAAGGGAATGAGATATAACGCTACTGATGATTTCTGCTCAATATATCGTTTTAATATGAGGATAAATTTTTCTACCGCCGGGAGATGAATTGGTATTTCTGTTCCTAATCCAAGTGCCATAAATGAAGGATGATGTGCATAGTCCGTGATGGCTTCATCTGCTATTGTTTTTGATGCTTGTAACAGGCGATCATTTTTAAAATATGGTTCCGGAATCCGCCAAAATCCATTCTCAATGAACAGGTAGAGCCCTAATGAATCAGCCAGATGAAAACAATAGGGATGGGCAGCATCCTGCGGGAAGCGAATTGAATTGAATCCGATCTTTTTGATATCGATCAGATCATCTCTTATCTGTTTATAAAAAGAAATTGATTGTTTCTCAATATCATCTGATAAATAAACAGGATAGTTAATCCTATAAGTGCAGCCCTTTATTTTTGTGGCTTGTTCATTGATATAAAAATTTCCTTCTTTAATATCAAATTCGCGCAAGCCTATCTTTTGTTCAAATGAGGCAACCGATCCCAATCCTGATAAGGCACGTAAGCTAATGGTATAGAACAAACTTGTGTCGGCTGACCATAACTGTGGTTCGGTGATATTTATAGTCCGTGTAAAATTCTTATTTAACTCAGATAGATCAAGGTATTCAAAACGCTTATGAATGATCATCCCATCCGGAGCAAGGATCTCCTCTTCACACCGAATTTTGGAAAAAGGCGCTTTTGAGATAAGGGTAGGGTCATTAATAATTAATTGATAGTGATAGCTAAGACTCTTATTGCTATATCTATGATTCATCCCTGAGAAACGTACATTTTTGTCCCAGGTTAGATAAACTTCACCACAGATCCCCAGATTTTTCTCCCTGCTAAACAAACGAACCATTTCAGGAATACCTTCATCCGGTGATTGAAGTTTTTTTATGTCAATCTCAAGTGAATTCTCCCCATTTGTGTTGAGTAAATTTTGGGGTATTGGTATGGTAAAATTGGTTGGATAATTCAGACGATGCCGGACTGCAATGTTATTGATTTTTATGGAAGCAATTCCAATAATTTTACTGATTCGCAAATTCAGGTTTTTGTTTTGAAGTGAATCAGTAATATGGAAAATGCTCCGAAAGGTAACCTGGTCCCAGGATGATGGTGCCAACATAGGTAAATTAATATCATCAGAAATATTATGCTCTTCTGAGGAGATTTGCCAGTTACTTACATGTAAGAGATTACCATCACCCGGAAAAGAAAGTCTCTGGATGTTCGATGCATACACTAAAGGGTTAAGTACAAAAACTGAGGATAACACAGTAAATTGCACCAAAGATATAATTAACCTTGTGGTATTTTTTAGACAGGAAGGCGTTATTATTATCATAAATAAATTTACATTAATATCCGGTAAAAAATAAGATTAATACCAATTAAATCACTACAACTATGTAACGATGAGATTGATAAGTTTTCATTCTCCACAACCAAATTATTACATCGATACATGCATAAAAGCCCTCTCCTATCAGGAGAGGGAAAATAAGTATTTCTCATAAATAGTAAACTTCTCTTCTTTTTCTCTTGTTGGGAAAGTGGGAAGTTGCACCAACGTGTAAAGAGTTAGTGGCTGAGTTCACTAAATAATACTTACAAAGTCTCTCACTGCCTGCTCGAAGCCGATAGCAAGAGCCTTGACAATAAGAGAGTTGGATACAATAATATCATCCAGGAAGGGGATCTTGGCCAGATCCTTAATATTCTCCTGATTAATACCATTGCTGATATTGACCCCCATTCCTAATTTGTTGGAGGCAATAACAAGTGAATTTATTGCTTCTAGCTTCCGCTAATTGTTCGTCAAGATCCTGAGCAGAAGTATAGGATTTTGCGTTTATTTCGATATAGTCAAACTCTAGTTTACCCGCCAATTTTACCATATTGACCTCGGGTTCCAAATAAACACTTGTAGCAATACCATTTGCCCTGGCATCAGCGATGTAGTCGCTTAGAGATCCGGCGTAGTCTTCCAGGTTTACTGTTCCCGGCAATATGGATGTTTCAGGTCCTGAAGTAACGAATGTGACCATGTCAGGTTTAATTTTCAATAGTTTTCGAACTGTATCCTCTGTAATCGTCGTTCGTACAATCAGGTGGGTTTTTACAATCTCCTTTAAAACCCTTACATCCCTTTCGTTTACACTTTTCTTATCTTCCCGCAGATAGCAGATTACCGATTCTGCTCCACCCATCTCCCCCAATACACTCAAGTGTGCGGGGTCCGGAATGTCTTCGGCGAAAATATTACGAATTATTGCTGCTGGATCAATATCAATACCTATACGACTCATTTATCCTCCATTACCTTAGAAACTTGATAGATCTTCCCACCTGGTTATTTTCCAGATTCCATCTGAATTTTTTATAAAATTAAAGAGAGCCTCTCCTTTTATCGTTGGTATATCTCTTCCGCCATCTAAGGTGAGTTGGAAGGTTATCTTAATTTCAGAAGAAAGGCTGTCATTTTTAGTTTTATTTACTATTTTAGATAGATTTGCACCCCATTCCAGTTCTAAAAAATCAAAATGACGAAATAATCTTGTTGTTGTTATAATATCGACATCACGCCCCCAGTTAATATTAGTGGGGGGTGATGTTCCATAGTTTTTTGAAATAAACTGAAATGAACTATCTAAAACATCACTGTAGACAAGGGAATCTTTAAATACGTATGCATAGCGAAAATTTGTTAAAACATCACGAGGCGTTTTCTGCTGTGTTATAGTACTACTATTGGATTCTCCGTCGGTTAACGATGGTGCAAAAGGGTTACAACTTAATACAATAAATATAATCGGTATAACTTTAACAAAAAGTTTCATCTATTTTAGTTTTTGTAATTTGCTTTTAGATTTGACCAGCTATTGCTTTCCAGGTCAGCAGGCTTTGAATCCTCCCAAAAGTAGATGGCCCACATTGCATTCATGTTTTTAATCAATTTCATTCTGGCTAACCCCGTAAAAACAGATTCCTCGCTCTCGAATGAGATTCTCAATTCATACCTGAATGAATTCGTCTGTACAGAATCAGGGGATTGGCTGATATTTGTGTATACAATCTCATCCAGATACTCCAGAGAAATATCAATAGATTGATTGAATACAGTATTTAAGTATATCCTTTCATAGGTAAGGTCCCAATCTAAAAATTTTTCAGATTCAATAGACCGGTCTGGCAAATATTTGTATGTAAAATTGTATGCCAATGATGGCTCAACGAAACAATTCATATAATTTGAGATATTTTTTTGGATGATTGCATAGCGAAAGTTATTTAATACAACCTCATGGCTGATAGGCTGATCGAAGATATCGCTACTATTGTTAATATCAGGTTCTTCAATCTCTCTGGTTGTGAAAGGATTTGTACACCCCCAAATTAAGAGCAATAGAAGAAACAATATATATCCAAAAATCCTCATAATATTTCTATATTCTTATCCTTATTTAGCCAAGTATAAAATATACCAAAATCAGTAACAAAAATAAATAAAACATGACTCTCAATCTAAATGCAGGATAGTAATGAATCGCTGTAAAATATTGTAACCATTGCGAACAATTAGAGCATCGAGAAATTATTTACATTGAATAAGGCGCATAGCGCATAAAGAGCAATGTTATAAAATTGACTATGTGTTTCTCCCTCTGTGCTAGGCACTTGCTTTACACAGTTTATGGTGGCAATAAGATACAGTGATCATCATTCCTCAGAAAGCAGTGAGATTTCAACATTCAAAAAATCAGTCAACTTCTTTTAACGAATAGAATATCCCTAAATTGTAAGCAGAGTGTATCAAGCAAATTTTCATACATACGCGCCATACCAAAGGACAGAGCGTTATTGACATAAAATGCAAGATTAACAATGTTCTCAAACTTCTTATTTGCGTGGTCACGCCGGTCTGCGGCAATGCCATATAGTTCTTCGTAATTAACAGATATACTCTCGATAAGGGACAAATCAATAAATCGTTTAAAATCAGAATTATTGCTTGCTACATATTCCTCCAGAAATTTTATAAAGTCTTGAATTACTTCAATCTTGATGTTGCCTGTTGGACGCCAAATAAGTAGGTCTTCTGTTTTAAAATAATATTCTTTTGTCATTTTATAATCCTCGATAGACAATTATTGCTACTATCTTAATCCCAATTTTTGATTTTTTTCTAAGAGTTCAATCGCTTCTGATATCCGTTTTTTGCGGGTATCTTCTTTTTTAGCTGTACTGATCCATCCAATATATTGCCGGCGATATGATTGTGCCAGATTATAAAAATTACTTTTAGCTGTTTTATTTTTATCTAATGCGATTTTAAATTCCGGGTGTAAATCTTTAAATGTAGGTATATTAATGACCTCATTCCATTTACCAGATTTTTTCCCAGCCTTGACTTTGATCATACCCGCATCTGTCATTAATCCTGCGGTTATCAATTTACCAACGCGTTTTTTATTAGATTCTGACCATATACTATTATTGTTTCGCACTGTAAATTTTCGGGCGTATTTGTTATTATCAATTTTCTTAATAATGCTATCAATCCAACCAAAACAAAGTGCTTCTTCAACACTATCTTCATAAGATACAGATGGCATTTCTGCATGCGCTTTATAATAGATAAACCATATTCCATCTTTTAATGAATGATTTACTTCGAGCCAACTACGCCACTCTGAACGGTCAGTGAAATATAAATTCTCGAGTGTTTTCATGGTATAATTTACAATATTTTAACGGACGAAATGCGAAAAATGTTCAATCAAAACAGGCGTTTTCTTAGATCTTTGTTTTTGATCCGAACCTCACCCATAATCGCACTCCTAAAAGGAAAGGGGATTAAGGGGTGAGGTCCTTCATACACCCAAATATAAGATCTCATCCCCAATCCCCAAAACTCTTCTCTGAAGTGTATCGATTGATAACAGGTGCTTGGAGAAATACTTTACACAAGAAGAAGGGAGTGGGGACATATTATGTTATCCCTTTGCAATAAAATATCTATTGATTGCTAATGCTAATACAATAACCGTTACACATCCGATAAAATTGAACCATAGATAAGGTATGTCTGTAAGAAAAAATAAGCCTAATACAAAAATTTCGGATATAATCGCAGAAATGAAGACAGCATTTCCACCGATTTTTTTTAAATAAAAAGCAACTAAAAATAGTCCTAATATGGTACCATAAAATAATGACCCAAGAATATTGACTGCTTCGATGAGAGATCCCAGGCGGTTTGCAAAAAGGGCGAAAAAGATGGCAAAACCTCCCCAGAAGATTGTTACGATTTTAGATACAAGCAGGTAATGTTGATCATTGCCGTCCTTTTTTATCAGGCGACGATAGATATCAATAACAGTTGTAGAAGCGAGCGCATTAAGTTCTGCTGCCGTTGAGGACATGGAGGCAGAGAGAATCGCGGCGAGAACCATCCCTATTAGGCCGGCTGGAAGAAATGCCATGACAAAGCTTAAAAATATATAATTTGTATCATTGCCATCGCTTTCGGGGTTATTCTCTTTTATCAGTGAAATTGCTTCTTCACGAACTTTTGCAGCTCTTGATTGTGCGTCCAGAATACGTGATTGTTGCTTTCTTACTTCTCCGGAATCATCACGATCAAGGGCTTGTAACATTTCTTGAATCGATATCTCTTTATTCTGGTGGATCTGTAAATATTCATTTTCCAACCGGTTATAGTCATGGGAATAGGTACTATTTTTGATGTTATCGGTTTCAACGGGATTAAAAAATAAGGGAGGAACGACAAACTGGAAGAATACAAATACCATGGCACCAATATACAGAATGAAAAATTGCATGGGAACTTTGAGAAGACCATTCAACATTAATCCCATCCGACTTTGGGTGATCGAACTACCAGCCAGATAACGCTGTACCTGTGACTGATCGGTGCCAAAATAGGAGAGGGCCAGAAAGGTCCCACCGATCAGACCCGACCAAAATGTATAACGGTCCTCAAGATTAAAAGAAAAATCTATTGTGTTGAGTTTTCCCATTTTACCGGCAATATGAGCCGCATCTACAAATGAGACGGATTCGGGCAATAAACGAAATATCATTATAAATGCAGCAAACATTCCGGCAAAGATAACGGTCATTTGAAGCATATGTGTTTTGTTTACGGCCTGCGTGCCCCCTGAAGCAGTATAGACTATTACAAGAATACCTATGACGAGAATGGTCCATTCTATTGGCCAGCCAAGTAGGGCGGAAAAGATCAAAGCTGGAGCGAATATTGTAAAACCCGCGGCCAGACCACGCTGAATCAAAAATAGAAAACTACCTAATGCGCGGTTCTTTAGATCAAAACGGTCTTCGAGATACTCATAGGCAGTAAATACATTTAATTTATGATAAAGAGGAACAGCAGTGATAGATAGGATAATCATCGCAATGGGCAAACCGATGTAGAACTGAACAAATCGCATACCATCGACAAAGGCCTGACCGGGAGTGGAAAGAAAGGTAATCGCGCTTGCCTGTGTGGCCATTATGGAAAGGGCGACTGTATACCAGGGGGTGGCTTTATTAGCCAATAAAAATTCTTTTATATTCTTGCTTCCGCGACTTTTCCAGGTACCGTATACGACGATAAAAAGAAGAAATCCGCACATGACCAGCCAGTCTAGTGTACTCATTCAAATATCCTGCGAATAATGTAAAATAGTGTCAAACAGAATATCAAATTTAGTATAAGCAAAGTATAAATACGATTCCAGGTTTTTAAGACGGGTGGTTTTTCTTCCACTTCTATTTTATCTATTTTTGAATCCATACTATTCCTGTCCACTTGCGGAGATTATATTTACAAATAACCGGTAGGCCCCTGGAACCCCTGCAGGTAATTGTCGGAACCATGAAAAGGCTGTAAAAATAAACACACCCTTGCCATAGCGGGCATAAAGTAATCCTCCCAATTTTGCCGGTTCATTATGGTCATTCCCAGATAACAAGGGATAAAGTTTTCCCTCCCAGCTTTGGGCAAAATAAAGCCCGCGTTCCTGCACCCAACCGTCGAAATCATTTTCGGTAATTTTGTTCGGATAATTAAACAGAGGATGATCCGGAATTAATATTGTTATCTTCGCATTTTCCTCACTGATACGATCTCTTCCTGATGTATTAAAGGGATAGGGTCCTATTTGTTTTACCTGAGTCCCAAACCGTGTATTATGTTGCACGATCCAGGTACCTCCTTCTGCCACATAGTCGATTAGTTTTTTTTGTTGTCGTTGTAGATCCGGACGTGTATTAAAAGCACGAACACCACAAATAATAGCATCATAGCTCATCAAATCTTTAGTCTCGAGGTCCGGATCGCTCAAGAGATCTACTTTATAACCAAGTTGTGATAATGACTCGGGTATATCGTCTCCCGAACCCATAATATAGCCAATCCGACCAGGCTCGATAGTGATGTCAAGATTTACCAGATGGGTCTGCGCTGGTTGGAGAGCTGTTTGAAAAGGAATATGACCATAGTCCATTTCAATAATTTCTTTGGTATACTTTCTTCCACTAATCTCTGCTAATAAAGAGGCTGAACCGTTTTTTGCATTTGCTGAAGGTTTAACGTGGAAAGAGTAAGAGCTTTGATCGCCCGTTTCCTTTAAAGTAAAATCGATTGTTTTTGGTTCAATCTCCCAACCAGACGGAAGTGAAAAACTTAACTGACCCTGATGATTGCCACTAGTCGAGATCACATGAACCTTAATATCTCTTACCTTTGAATCTGCAAATATATATGTAGGTTCCTCGATGTGAACATTGACTGCCGGCCTGATTATAAATGGACGGAACTGTTCACCTAAAACGGCGTCTGTCCATCGATAAAGCACGGGAATCTCATAAATCAGTTCAATATCTGCTATTTGCACTTTGAATTTTGTACGAAGGGCCGGCTCTGTCTCTGGATTGTTGATTTGATCGGAGTCAGAGATATTAAACATTTTGCCATCATTGGGCTCCTTTAACCAGAATGGTTGAGTATAGGGTGCATCTTGCGGAATTGTGATATTCTGCTTGAATGAAAATGGCTTATTCACTTCCAGGGTTTTATTCAGTAGGGTATCTTTCCGAGAGTAAGAGGTTTGAATATTGTGTACTTTGATTGAGGTCTCCGAACGGGAGAGCACCATACTTCTTACATCAAGGGATGATCCGGGAGAAATTCCAGGTTGCCAAACAATAGATTCTATCCACAACCCGCTGCACATGCGGATCAATTCCTGAATATCATGTTTTTTTATTCCTTTCCAGTGATTTTCAGAAAGATCGTCAACTTTTTTATACAGATCAATGAGGTCGGCGATTATAGTAGCTGGATTTTCATCATCATATTTATTGATGATTGATTGTACTGATTCCTGAATAACAGCACCACCTGGGATACGATTCCAGGTAAGATCCACATCATCGAAGATATCATTTTGAGCCGAATCTCCGGCAGTAAGATCAAAATGGACCAATTGCGTACCACGACCCGGGCTGGAGCCAAACCCCTGACTTTTATGCATGGAGCGGCTGGCGGCAGCAAACTCCTGGTAAGACAGACCCAATAGACTGTTATATTCTCCCACATCTATCGATAAAGCGTTTGCTGAAGGCGACCAGGTGTTCCAGAATATTCGTTTTGTCTTCCAGGTCTGCAATTTGTCCAATTGTTCGGGAAATTGTGAGGCATCGGCAGCGGCTATAAATGCCTCTTTTGCTAATATCCCAGAGGCTATATGATGGCCGTGTCCACCGCGGGTTTCTGAGAATCTGGTGAGAATAATATCCGGTTTAAATGTACGTATAACCCGAACCACATCTGATAAAATGAGTCTGCTTATCCCAGTTTCTTAATGTTTCATCGGCAGTTTTAGAATATCCAAAGTCGATAGCTCTGGAAAAAAATTGCCCTCCACCGTCAATACGTCTTGCAGAAAGGAGCTCCTGGGTGCGAATAACCCCAAGTAAATCGCCTTTTTCACTTCCCAATAGGTTTTGGCCACCATCGCCGCGGGTAAGGGAAAGATAGGCTGTACGAACCAATTTCCCCTGAGCCATATAAGCCAGTACCGATGTGTTCTCATCATCCGGATGGGCTGCGATATAGAGGACGGCTCCCAGTACATTTAATTTATTTAGAGCCTGGCGGATGGTGGCACTCGTTGCAGGCTGGAGTTGAGCGTTTGCAGAAGATAGAAGAGAGAAGAGGGAAGAGAAGATGAGTGCAAAAAATATACGTCCCAGTTTTTTGTGAATTCGGTTCAATATGGTTACTCCGTTTTTGATACAGGATGCTGGATACCCGATTTGGGATATGAGATTGATTTAATTAACCTTTGATAGGGCTTTATTTCCATCTCAAATCCCATATCAGATATCTCAAATCGGGAAATATTCCAAGTTTACAAGTCTTTTAGGATTCCTTCAAGACGCGCTTTTTGGTTGGCCGGTGCTAGTTCATAAGCCTTTTCGTAATTTTCCTTAGCGCCCTTTTTATCACCGTTATTACTTAATGCTTCACCGAGACTATCCCAGACGTTCCAGGAATCGGGATGATTTTTTACATTCATACGAAATAGTTTTATGGCCGCATTCAGTTTTCCCTGACCCATTAACTGGTATCCATAATTGTTTATCTCATTTTCAGTTGCTTCACCCAGAGAGGCCTCCATAACGGCTTCGCCTTCTTTATCTTTACCTGCCAAGGTTAAAAGACCGGCCTTTACGGCTTTGTTGTTGAAATTGTCTCCGCCATTCATCGCCAAGGCTTTATCGATCCAGACCATCGCTTCATCAAGATTAACCTCATTTTGCAGGCAATACCGTGCAGCAGCAGCCCAGGCTGCATTATTAAAACCGGCAAGCCCGGTCAATTCATCTTTATAGGTTGATAATACGAGATCATGTTGATCAAATACTATCGTGAAGGAAACTTTTTTCTCTCCCCAGGACATAAAAGCATTAGCGGATGCAGCTTCAAAATTCTCAAATCCATATACCAATCGTTCCTGAAAAACAGTTTTTTCTGGTTTGACTTTAATTCGCAGCACATCATTGCCTTCCTCATAGAAAAAACTTCCCCAGGCATTATGATCACTGTTAAAGATGATGGTCCATTCATTTTCATACACAATTATATGAAGCCCATATTTTCCGGCAGGTAGATTCTGGCCATTTATTTTTGCGTCATGTGAAAGGGTGATGGTTGTATTCTCGTCGGCACCGGCTCGCCAGGGCATGGGCTTTCCGTTACCAAATGCATTTGGTGCAAGACCGTAAGGGACTAATTTGCCATATATTTCCCTGTCCTTTACCCCGGGGCGGCTGTAATTGATTTCAACGGTGGCAAAACTGATATTCTGTATGGCTTTTGCTTGTGGACTTACCCGGATAAAAGGTAAATTTTGCTGGGCAAGACTTTGAGTTACTAATAATAGAGAAAAAATTAAGAATGTAAACATAATTCTTTTCATTTTGTCTAGCATCGTGATCTCCTTTATTGTTAAAAATTAGTTATTCTGGTCTTAAAAGACTTAACCGCAAAGATCGCAATGATTTTCCATTTTTAAAATCAATGCCTTGCGGCCGTTGCGCCTTCTTTGCATCTTTGCGGTAAAACAACCTGGCACTTTTGATTTTGAATACTAATTGGATTCATTTGTTACTAAAAGACATGTTTACACAAAATTATTTCATAAAAATGAAGAATAGACGATAAACCAGGATATCTTCATATAGCCTCCTTTTAAAATTTAAGACAAATGAAAAAGTAAGTTAATAAAGTTGTTAATATAGTACGAGTCAAAATATTTGGGTAGAACCTGAAATCAGGAAATTATTAATTTAATTATTGATTATCGTAGGATTGAATGCCCTTTTGTAGAGACGTTCCGTTGGAACGTCTCTATACATGTAGATGAACGTCTCTACATCTGTAGATGTATGAATTTGAAATACGAGAAGGTGGTTGAAATTGTTTCAATTTGGGTGTTAAACAGGATGTTATGTATTGATTGAGCAACTGGAGATGTTACTATTAAATGTCTTGGTATGTAAGCGGTCTGCCGTGTTTTTACATCAAACTACGAGTATTAATAGGAGATCATATTCCCCATAATTAAATCGATGGATATATGATAACTGATAAGATATATAGTAAGTACGTTGATATCAGAAAAAATACAATTAGCCTAAAAAAATCTATAAATTGGAAGGTCGATAAACCTCACATCTGGTTAATCCTGGGCCAACCTCATCTTGTTGTATTTGAGCAAGGAATATCTGAATTACTAATGTCGGGAGGAATATTAAGTGAAACCAGATGAAAACCTTTGATTTATACTCACACATAAGAATACAGCAGTTAGGTTGAAGTGGATCATACTAAATAATAAATCCTTTTTTTAATATTACGCATGAGGTGAGTCTCAAAATGAAAAAACAAACTTATTTATACTTGTTTCTAATTCTATCACTGGTCTGGTTTAGTTCCTGTGATATTATAGAACAGGGTGAACCAGCAGATCTCTCATCCTATAATCTTTATTGGGGTGATATCCACAACCACAATGCTGTTGGATACGCAAAAGGATCCCTTGAGAGATCTTACGAAATAGCCCAAAGTCATCTCGACTTTTTCTGCTTTACTGGTCATTCCCAATGGCATGACATGCCTATCATGCCTCAAAATAAACACATGAAATGGGTAAAGGGTTTCGATGTTATGAGAAATAATTGGGATAAAGTTGTGTCGATGGCTAACGTCAATAATAAACCGGGTAAATTTGTTACTTTTATTGGTTACGAGTGGCATTCCAATTCAGTCGGTGATGTTTGTATTATTCATCCGGGTTCTAAAGGAGATCTTGTTTATATAAATGATTTTAAAGAATTTCAGAAATATGCACAAGGAAAGGGGGCCATTTTAGTGCCCCATCATCCAGCTTATAAAACCAACTGGCGTGGGCAAGACTGGTCGGTATTAAATACATTAGTTTCACCAGTTGCCGAGATATTCTCAGAGCATGGTAATGCCGAATCTGATCGCTCTCCACTTAGATATATCCGGCATAGCATGAGCGGCCGTGTCACTCATAACACCTTTCAATCTCTCTGGAATAAAGGTGAAAAGATTGGTATTGTTGCCAGTAGTGATGATCATTTGGGTTATCCTGGTGCATATGGAGAGGGATTAGCGGGCGTTTATGCCGAAAACCTAACCAGAGAATCTATTTTTGAGGCAATCAAAAATCGCAGAACTTATGCGGTAAATGCTGATCGTATTGGCTTGGATTTTCGTTTGAATGGAAAATGGATGGGTGAAATTCTTCCTTCAACCACCACACGTAAATTGAAAGTTAAAGTAGAAGGGAAGGATGTCGTAGACCGGGTTGAAGTTCTACGAAATAATCGGGTCATTCATCGTGATTTTCCAATAGACCGCCCAAACACAGCAGCAAGTTGGGATAAACCGGTTTTATGTAGAATTGAATTTGGCTGGGGACCCTGGGGCGACTTAAATATGGCGCGGATATGTGACTGGGATTTCACCATTGAAGTGGAGGAAGGCAAAATTGAAGAGACGACACCTTGTTTCCAATCTGGACCATTTGATGAAAATCGAAGAAATATACTTACATTATTAAATGATAATTCCTGCCAGGTTGTTTCATATACCTCACGCATGAAAGCTTATGAAGAGCGGGCGACAAATAGTATTGTGCTAAAAATTAACGGTTCCCCTCAAACGAAATTAGATATTCGGTTTTCAGCCCCAAAAGATCAGAACTATTCTACCACATTGGGAAAATTAGCAGAATCCAGTGAAGTAGAATTCACCGGACCGTTTACCTCCGAATCATTCCTAATTCATCGAATTGTCTTTGCGGAAAATTATGAGACTGAATTTGAATTTACAGATGAACACAAGACAGAACAGACCGATTGGTACTATATTCGGGTTATACAAACAAACAATAGCTACGCCTGGTCCAGTCCAATTTGGATCAGGTCAAATTGACTGAATACTGATTGAATATGGATAATTAAAAAGTTTTTGTTTATGTTCATTATAAATATTCTATACTATTTTAATCCCAATATTGATTATGTGGAATCCAAAATGAAAAAACACTTTATTGTAATTTTAATACTATTTTTGACCTCTTGTTCAGAGAAGAACCACTTTGTCCCTGATCTGGTTCTTGTAAATGGGAAAATAATTACTGTAGATAAGCGATTTTCTGTCGTGGAAGCACTTGCAATAAAAAATGATAGATTTATTGCTGTAGGTACAAATGCTGAAATTGAAGGCATGAGTGGGAATGCAACAGCAAGAATTGATCTGAAAGGGAAAACAGTACTCCCAGGATTAATCGATGCCCATCTGCATCCAGAAACAGCATCTGTAAGTGAGTTAGATGAAGAGATCCCAGATGTACACACCCTAGTTGAACTTTTAGATTGGATAAAGGTACAGGCATCTCGTAAGAAGAAGAATGAGTGGATCATTCATCCAAAGTTCTTTCCAACGAGGCTTAAAGAAATGAGACAACCCACGCTGGTTGAGTTGGATCATGTTGCGCCAAATCACCCTGTATTCCTTGATGGCAGCTACGGTGGCATGATTAACTCTGCAGCCCTGCGTATTTCTGGTATAAAATCCTCAACGAAAAATAGGGGTATTTTAAAAGATAAGACCAGTGGTGAGCTAACCGGAATTATACGGGCTTCCGCTTTTCCACTACTTAAGATAAAACGAAAACCAAAACTGGCTTATAATGATTATCTTGATGCCCTGGAAAATATGATCAGACGTTATAATAAAGTTGGTTTTACGGGGCTTTGCTCCGGGATGGGGAAACCAGGCAGTCTAAAAAAATATATTGACCTGAAAAATCAAGGCCGGCTGACAGCAAGAATCCTCCAGAACATATCATTCCCATTTAACAAAGATGCTTCCGAGAAGGAAATTAGGGAAAAATTGCTTGGTCTGGGATACTACACTGGTTTTGGAGATGAGTGGGTTAGGGTTGGTGCCTTAAAACTATGGATGGATGGGGGGATATTAACCGGAACTGCCTGGTTAAGGGAGCCCTGGGGAGTAAAAGCAAAAGAGATCTATGGTATTGCTGATCCCACATACCGTGGCGTACTTTTAACCAATAAAGAGACTTTGGTAAAGATTGGCAAAGTCGCCAATGAGATAGGCTGGAAGATGACTGCCCATTGTACAGGTGGTGGCGGGGTTGATATTATGCTGCAGGCTTATGAAGAAATTAATAATAAGCAATCCATAAAAGACAGACGGTTCTCAATTATTCATGGGAATTTTTTTACGGCAGAAGCGATCGAAAAGATACAAAGATTGGGCGTATATGCTGATATGCAGCCGGCATGGTTTTATAAAGACGCTGATGCCATGGATTATGTCCTTGGTGATAAGAGGATAAACACATTTCATCCCTATAAATCATTGTTTGAAGCTGGTGTAATTGTTAATGGTGGCTCAGATCATATGGTAAAATTTGACTCTTATACCTCAATAAATCCTTACAATCCCTTTCTGGCTATGTGGACAATTATCACCCGAATATCTGAACGAGGTACAACAATCGTTCCTGAGCAGGCAGTTTCAAGGGAAGAAGCATTAAGAATGTATACGATAAATAATGCTTATGCTTCCTTTGAGGAAACTATAAAAGGATCGATTGAGTCAGGCAAGTTGGCGGACTTGGTTGTTATTTCTGAAGATTTTCTGAATTGCCCGGTGGAGAAAATTAAAACGATTGAAGCAGAGATGACGATGGTCGGTGGAAAAATTGTATACAATTCAGATTTGTTTTTATCTAATTAACCTAATCCATTCAAATCTACCGGTACAAAGAAGAAGGAATTTTTTCACGAATTTAACGAATTTTCACTCCCCGTCTATACGGGACTCAGGATTACGAGAAGGGGCTCCTCAAAGTCCCTCTCTTCTCAAGAGAGGGATTTTCCCGAAAAAGGGATGCCTTCGGCAAGGGTGAGTTCTTTAGATCAAGTTTCCAGGTTGAGAAATTAATAAAATAGTTGGATATCTCGTTGTTTGTAATTACATATCTGCAATTTAACTGGCGACTACTTATATAGATTAAAAATTATAGATAATTAGTGTAATGCATGGATATAAATTTTTGTTATGCTCGGTGATTGCATCAGTGAATTATTAAAGGTTAAAAAGGATGCAAAATAAAAAGGAACCTTCTTGTTATTCTTTAAAAGATTTTTATTTGATCGAAAAGATTGATGCTCATGTGCATATTAATTCTCTCGACTCTGCTTTTCTTCAGCAATCAAAGAAAGATAATTTTAGGTTACTGTCGGTAAATGTTGATGCTAGTGAGTTTCCAAGTATAGAAGAACAAACAGCAATCTCTACGCGCCTCTTAAGTGAAAATCCGGATCGCTTCGCTTTTGTATCTGCTTTTCCGATGTCTGGCTGGGATAATTCTGATTGGGTTAAAAAAACAATTGAGCATTTAGATCAATGTTTTAAAAGAGGTGCAGTTGCGGTTAAAATTTGGAAAAATATCGGTATGGAATTTAAGGATAATCAGAATCACTATGTTATGATTGATTCCCCCCAATTTGGTCCGATATTTAATTACATCATTGAAAAAAACATTCCTCTTCTTGGACATCTTGGAGAACCAAAAGATTGTTGGTTGTCGCTGGAAGACATATCAATTAAATATATCCGGGATTATTTTCAAAACCATCCGCAATATCACATGTACCTGCATCCGGAGTTTCCATCTTATGATGAACAAATCACAGCCCGGGACCGAATGCTTAAGAAAAACCCTAACCTAAAATTTATTGCTGTACATTTGGCAAGTTTAGAGTGGGATGTTAATCAGGTGGCTCAATTTCTGGATACTTTTCCAAAGACAGTTATCGATCTCTCTGCGCGCTTGATGTATATGCAATATCATTCGAATCGAAATAGAGAGATGGTTAGGGAGTTTTTTGTAAAATATCAGGATCGTATTATATATGGAACTGATATAATTCAGGAACCAAATAGCGATCTGAATATTTTTAGAGACGAGGTTCACAATAAATGGATTGAGGATTGGAAGTTTCTGACTGGTAATGAAATCATGCAAACGAGTGAGTTTGATGCAACATTTCAGGGTTTGGCACTACCTCGGCAGGTGATTGAAAAACTCTACCGGATTAATGCCGAGAGACTGTTTCCGAAAGCCTGGATGAAGAATGAAGGAAGATAAATAACATACACATCTGAAATTAATACGGAAATGACCAAATCTTTTGCAAATAAGGATTCTTTTTCATATCATGTAAATGTAACGGCGCGATTAATCGTGTCCTACATATACACCATGTATTTTAATATCGCCTTCTTTGAGATTTGGTGGTTTTATGAGAAAAAAAATTAAGATATACCTCCCGAGTCAAAAGATATATTAAGAACTGTTCTGAAATTTGAGGGAAATTATGGATAAATTAAAGATAGGAATTGTGGGTTCACAGTTTGCCGGCATGTTGCATGCAGAATCTTATAAGCGTTGTCCGGATGTAATTATGCAGGCTGTCGCTGCCATCGATAATCTTGATAAATTTGCTAATGAGTACGACATTCCCCAAAAATATGATGATTACACCAAAATGTTTGAAAAAGAAGATTTGGATCTTTTGAGTGTTTGTGTCCCAAACTTTTTACATAAGGAAATTGTCGTCGCTGCTGCCCAAGCGGGTATAAAAGCAATTATTTGTGAAAAACCCTTTGCGACTTCTATCGAAGATGGGATCAAAATGATAGCAATTTGTAAAGAAAAAAAGGTGAACCTTATGTATGCAGAAGATTGGGTTTTTGCCCCTGCATTGGTTCGGGCAAAGGAGATTTGCCAGGAGGGAGGGATTGGTGAAATACTCTATGTAAAAGCGAAAGAAACACATAACGGTTCCCATTCCATGTATGCACAAAATAAGGATTATTGTGGTGGTGGCGCAATGATTCATCTCGGTATCCATCCGGTTGGCTTTTTACCCTGGTTGCTTGGTCAGGATATATCAGCAGTTGCAGCCATGAAGACAGCGGGCGCAGAGGACAATTTATTGCATAATAATTATTCAGGGGAAGATTGGGCTGCGGGACTAATTGAATTAAGCGGTGGAGCCCGGGCATTTGTGGAGGGAAACTATATTACCTGCGGCGGGATGGATGACAAGGTAGAAATATATGGGTCAGATGGCAATATCCATGTTGATCTCACTATGGGATCTCCTTTAAACGTCTATAGCAAGAAGGGATATGGTTATGCTATTGAAAAATCTGACTTTACCCACGGCTGGACAAAACCAGCTGTTGATGAGTTCATGTCCCTCGGATATGTTGGCGAGATTGAGCATTTTGTTGCGTGTGTGAAAAATGGCGTTCCCTCTCAACCCGGAACGCGGGGTGTTGACGGTCTGAATGCATTAATAACTGTGTTGGCAATGTATGAATCTGCTGAGAAAAAATGTCATATCAATATAGAGGATTTTTACCACGGATTGGAATAAAAAATAATCCTCAAAAAATCACAATCACTTTTTCATTTATGAAGAAGAAAAAAGAGGAACTGTATGACAGCAATGAAACGGAGAGAATTTAATAAGAATCTTATCAAAGGGATTGGGGCAGCTGCCCTTGCAAATTCCAGTACATTAGCCCTCGCAAAAGATTCCCCTGATTCCCAGGCCAAAAAGCCCAACATAATCTTTATCTGTTCTGATCAACATAGTTATAAATATGCCGGTTATATGGGACATCCCTACGTATCTACACCTAATCTTGATAAACTTGCCGCTTCATGGCACAGTCTTTACAGATAATTATTGTGGAAACCCTGTTTGTGTCCCGGCGCGTACGAGCATGATGACAGGCATGTATGCCTCCGATTGCAATTCGTTCTGTAACTCAACCGTATGGGATGGCAGTTATCCATTATGGACTAAAAGGTTACAAGGATGCCGGCTATCATTGTTGGGCTACGGGTAAGCTCGACCTTAATGATGATTTTGATCGTGGAATGGTCGAAGTAGAAACAAAAAATGGTCATCAGCATGGCCCTGATATTACGTCTCTTTTTAGAAGACCGGTAGGCTATCGCGTAAAAGAGCGTGATGGTGTGGCTGGCAAATCAAGAACCAACCGCCATAGTGATCAGAAAAAGACAGAGCTGGCAATCAACTTCCTTGAAAATGAAGCGCCGGAGTTAAATAAGCCCTGGGTGCTCTATGCTGGCTTTTTACAGCCCCATCCAAAATTCGAAGCATTAGAAAAGTATTTTAATATGTACTATCCTGTCCGGGTAGACATGCCCGATGTGCCACCGGGTCATCTGGAAGAACTGCATCTGGTTAATCAGGAAATCAGGCATTTTAAAAGGATTGCAACACCGATACCAGAAGACCGGATCCGCAGGGCCCGCGCTGGATATTACGGTATGATCACGGAACTAGATGAATATGTTGGCAACTTATATGAATCCTTAAAGAAATCCGGTCAGTTAGAAAATACAGTTTTTATCTATACCTCTGATCATGGTGAAACACTCGGCGAACATGGCTTATGGTATAAGAACAACCTTTATGATAATGCAGCCCGCGTTCCTCTAATAATTTCAGGTCCAGGAATACCGAAAGGTATGAAAGTAAATGAACCCGTTGGGCATGTTGATCTTGTCGCCACCATCCTGGAATGGGCGGATGTCAAACGTCCCAGCGATTTAAGGGGCTATTCACTTAACCCTCTTATGAATGGTAATTCTTCAACTCATCCCGGATATGCATTTTGTGAGACACATTCTGAAGGAAACTGTACGGGATCATTTATGATACGCAAGGGTGATTGGAAATATATTCACTATACATGGTATGATGATCTGCTTTTTAATCTGAAGGATGACCCCAATGAGCTGATTAATTTGAGTAATAATGAGGCTTCCAGGGATGTCAAACGTGAGTTGAGGGATATCTTAAATAATTTAATGGATACAGAAGAGGTCACACTCCGCGCTTTTGAATTACAGGATTCTATTTTAGATACCTGGGCAAATGAATTTTCGGAGGAGGAACTCTTTAATAAGTTTAAAGGCCGATTAGGACCTGGGCAGGCACGATCAATGGCAAAATTAACCAAGAATCGAGTTTAGCAGTGCATTTTGTCGGAAAGTCCTATAATCACAACAGAGCACACAGAAATGGATTGTTACAATAAAAAAATACCGAATGTCATTCCGAAGGAATCTTCCTTGTTGAGAATTCTATATCGGCAAGAAGCAAGATCCCCGCGGGATGACAAAATGCCGAGAATCTTTATTAATAAATTAAATCTCTGTGATCTCCGCGTACTCGGTGGTTTTAATAAATAACTGGTAATACCAAACTGAGAACAATCTAAATAATTCCATTATTGGAGAGAAAATGGCTGAATATGATCTAAATCCGGTCGATGTACCAAAAATTGAAACTAAATATCGTACCATAAACACAAAGATTCCCGTTCCCGAATCCATTCCAATCTATCAACAGACTTCAAAAAACAGAACCCAGATCAATGATGGGACAACCGCCGATCGTGTGGTACAAAGCGGAGGATTCAACTGTTTATGATCATTGGGGTAATCGTTGGATTGACTGGTCCTCGGGCGTACTGGTGACCAATGTGGGACATGGACGGCAGGAAATCAAGGATGCATTAATAAAAACTATCGAACAGGGGTTGTTGGCCAGCTATGTCTTTGTTCATGAAGACCGTGCCCGCCTAACTACGATGTTAAGAGATTTATCACCCGATCCGGACAACTACATGGTGTTTTTGCTTACAACAGGGAGTGAAGCAACGGAATGCTGCATTAAATTATCCAAGACCTATGCTCTCGAAAACCATGGGCCAAAGAAAAAATACTTTATAAGTTTTCAGAATGCTTTTCATGGTCGAACCATGGGTGCACAATTGGCCGGCGGTCTTCCGGCATTGAAAAAATGGATAGGAGAGGGTGATGATACTTTTATACAGGTTCCTTTTCCAGACGGATATAAAAATGAAGATATATCATTTGAGCTGTTTCTGAAGACAATACATGAGAAAAATATTAAACCTAAAATGATTGCAGGGGTAATGACAGAAAGTTATCAGGGAATCGGACCTGATTTTTTTCCCATTGACTATGCCCAAAAATTACAGAAGTTTTGTAAGGATAATGATATTGTTCTCACTATGGACGAAGTGCAGGCCGGATTTGGGAGAACCGGAAAAAACTTCTGTTACGAACATTATGGGATACAGCCCGATTTGGTTGCATGTGGCAAAGGGATCTCTTCTTCTTTGCCGTTGGCTGCGGTTATTGGTCGAAAAGATATAATCGATCTATATGCCCCTGGGTCTATGACATCTACCCACTCGGCCTCACCGCTTCCTGTGGCTTCAGCTGTCGCAAATCTTGAAATATTTCAAAATGAAAGGCTGAGCGAGCGCGCGGCAGCCTCCGGAAAAGTCCTCCTTGAAGGTCTTAAAAAAATACAATCAAAATATCCCGATCGTTTGGGATGTTTACATGGAAAAGGATTGGTTGCCGGTATTCAGGTGGTAAAACCGGGTACAAAAATACCAGATCCGGAGACGGCAGTGAAGATCAATATTGCTTCCTTTCAAAAAGGGCTGCTCATGTTTGCCCCGGTAGGCATCGCCGGTGAATGCATCAAAATCTGCCCCCCTCTTACTATAGAAGATGATATGCTTCTTGAATCATTAGAGGTATTCGAAGAAGCAGTGGATGACTTATTAGGAGGGTAATATCATGGATATAGGGTATACAACGGGTCGTTAACAATTTAAAAGAATAAAAAAACTCTGCGGAACTTTGCGTTCTCAGCGATTCTCTGCGTTAATGAAAACTATAATTATATTGGCTTTGTTACTATTCTCCCGGTTTATAGGAATGTCACGACCCTGTAAAATGTGAGAGTATGTATAAAAAGAAGAGAATATTATGACAGATAAAGGGAAGATAAACAAGGATTCTATCCCTGATATTCACGAAGCAACCTACCTGCCTGTTAAGACGGCGGGATTGGATCTGCATAATCCTTTTTTTGTAGGATCAGGTCCTACCGTCAAAACGGTAGATATGATCCGTCAGATTGATGAAGCAGGCTGGGGTGCCGCGGTAATAAAACTCACCATTGATCCTGAACCCTATATAAATCGTGAACCACGCTATCGATGGTGGGATAAGAATAAACTACATACGTTTACAGCAGAAAAACGAATCACCCTTGCTGAAGCTTTACGAATTTGTGAGGAGGGAAAGAAACAAGTAAAAGTATCTAAAATCCTCAGTAATATAACCTATGATGGCGATGAGGGAGTGGCGGGATGGGTGAGGATGGCGAAAGCCTTTGAAGACGCCGGTGCCGATGCAAACGAACTTAATATGTGTTGTCCCAATATGTCCTTTAACCTAGAAGTCACTGGAGATGATACCCAAAAATGCACAGGCGCTTCTATGGCACAGCATCCGGATTTGATCGCAGAGATTGTGAAATCTGTCAAAACAGAAACAAATATTCCTCTATTTGTAAAGCTCACACCGGAAGGAGGTAATATAGCACAACTTGCAATGGAGGCGTACGCGGCCGGTGCCGATGCCGTCTCCAGTGTGGGCAATCGTCTTGGAATCCCACCCATTGCTAATATTGAAGATCCCACAAGCAGTTCCCACAGGTTACAGGTTGATCCATCCATGACCTGTTTGTCCGGATCCTGGCTCAAACCCCTTGCACTTAGGGATATTTATGAAATCAGGCGACTGAACGGTCCTTTTGTTTCGGTTTGTGGATATGGCGGCATGTCTCATTGGCAGGATTACGTGGAGATGGCCATGCTTGGTGCAGATATGGTGGGTGTGGTAACGGAAACAATGATTCGGGGTTTTAATTATCTGTACAAGGAAATTAATGGCCTAAAAGATTATATGCAGCGACATAACTATGGCTCATTTAAGGCGATGAGAGATATACTGGTTCCAAAAATAAAAACCGCACAAACATTAAAACTTAGAGAAGCGGTTGCCTTTGTGGAAGAAGAGAAATGTATCGGTTGTGAGAAATGTATCCCTATCGGTCATTGTTATGCCTTGAAAATGGTTCCGGGAGAGGGATGGAAAGAAAAAAATAAACAGGCAAGGGTAGCTAGTGTTGATCCCTATGATTGTACAGGTTGCTCCACCTGTTTTGATCTTTGTCCCACAGACTGTTTTGTCTGGAAATCTGTTCCTTCAGACAGAACCGTCACGCCATTATGATAGTTAGGATTTAAAAAAGTTTATACTAGGGAGTACGAACAAGGGGTGGCAAATATCTCGCTCCACCATGACGGAGTAAAAAACCATGCAAAAGAAAATTAGACAAAATTATATTGTGCTTCTCCTGATGGTTCTGGTTGGTCTTAATCCCCAATCTCTGATATCAGAAAATACTACTATTAGCAACAATGATAATAAACTGAATGTACTATTTATCGCGATTGATGATCTGAACGATTGGACAGGATTTTTGGGCGGTCATCCCGATGTCAAAACACCGCATTTGGACCGGTTGGCTAAAAAGAGTATGGTTTTCACAAATGCCCATTGTCCGGCCCCGTTATGTAACGCTTCACGAGCAGCATTAATGACCGGCATTCGTCCCTCCACATCAGGTGTCTATAAAAATCAAAATCCCTGGCGGGAGAGCCCTGTATTGAATAATGCGGTGACCATACCGCAACATTTCATGGCCCATGGATACAGGGCAATAGGAAGTGGAAAGATATTCCATGGACGATTTCCTGATCCCCAGTCATGGGATGTTTATTGGCCGTCAAAAAACAATCAAAAACCCGATGATCCCATGCCTGAGTACCGTCCTATAAATGGTATTCCGGAAACAAAGCATTTTGACTGGGGACCAGTAGATGCTACTAAAGAAGAGATGGGTGATTGGCAGGTAGCTGATTGGATTATTGGCCAATTAAATTCAGACCATGGCAAACCATTTTTCCTGGCCTGTGGTTTCTTCAGACCTCATTTGCCCTGGTACGTACCGCATGAATATTTCGATCTATACCCTTTGGATAAGATCACTCTACCAAATGTCAACAAAGATGATCTGGATGATATCCCGGCTATAGGGAAAAAGATCGCCCGCCCCGATAAAGATCATGCCAATGTGTTGAAATATAACCAATGGCGTAAAGCCGTACAGGGTTATCTGGCCAGTATCAGTTTTGTGGATGAATGTGTCGGCCGGGTTATCGATGCCCTGGAAAACAGTGAGTATGCGGATAATACGGTAATTGTGCTCTGGTCCGATCACGGCTGGCATCTGGGTGAAAAATTGCATTGGCGCAAATTTGCCCTTTGGGAAGAAGCGACGCATAATGTGCTGATGATGTCAGCACCAGGGATTACCAGACCGGGAAGCACAAGCAAGGCAGCTGTAAATCTTCTGGATATATATCCTACCTTAATAGATATCTGTGCTCTCCAGGAGAAAACTGAATTAGAGGGAAGCAGTCTTATAACATTGTTGAAAGATCCAAATCATCCATGGGATAAGCCCACCCTTACCACCTATGGTCGTAATAATCACTCCGTTCGTTCGGAAAAGTGGCGCTATATCCGTTATTCTGATGGCAGCGAAGAACTTTATGACCATTCTGTTGATGGAGTAGAATGGTATAATCTGGCCAACAAAAGTCAGTACGCTGATATAAAAAGAGAATTGGCCAAATGGCTGCCTGAAGTCAATACTGAGGAAGTTATCACTACGAAATAATTTCAAAAAATTAAAGGTAAATTTTCATATGTCTGTATCTATGGATAGTGACAATGAGAATGCATAGAGGCCGGGATTCTATAGAAATAGATGTACAGGTCCTGAGAGCATAGATTTAGGGGTAGGATATGCAGAGATATCGGAACCCCTCAATGCATAGATTTAATACCCGTATAGGCATGGATTTGGGACCTCTACATGCATAGAATCAAATACACGGTATGTATGCATACAGTGTATTTGATATGGGTACTGCATCTGCAATACTGGTTGTTCAAAAATAGGAGTAGGGAGATAATTCTATGGAAAACAGACGAAAATTTTTAAAAAAAATGGCCGGATTTACGGCTGGATTGACCCTGCCATTGTACCTGCGAGTTAATTCTAACAATAATGATCAATTTGGCGAACGGCTTCCAATGCGTAAACTTGGCCTGACAGGAGAAAATGTAACAATGTTGGGGTTAGGTGGATACCACGTGGGATGGACCACCGAGAAAGATGCTCAGGAAGTTATTGAGACTGCAATCGAGGGGGGGATCAGGTTTTTTGATACAGCCCATAATTACATTAAAGGTGCCAGTGAAGAAAGATATGGTAAATACCTGATACCAAAGTACCGGGATTCAATTTTTCTTATGACAAAATCCCAGGCCAGCAATGGAAAGGAACTTTTAGAACAATTTGATTTATCGCTCAGGCGATTAAAAACCGACCGGGTAGATCTTCTTCAGATCCATTCCTTAAAAAATCCGGAGGATGTCAAGAATAGAATAAATAACGGTGTAATCGATGCCCTAAGAAAAATAAAAAAATCCGGAAAAACAAGATTTATCGGTTTTACAGGACACCAAAATCCTGAGGCGCATATTCAAATGATGCAGAATAATCAGGACCTTAGGGAGTTTGCAACTATTCAAATGCCCTTAAATGCGATTGATTTCTGCAGTGATCATAGTTTTATCGGGAAGGCATTTCCAATGGCCTTGGAGAATAATCTGGCTGTGCTGGCGATGAAAACCCTTGCCGACGGAAGATTTTTTAGTCATAAACTGCAAGGGGATAAAGTTAAATGGACCACAGATACGCCAGCCATTCCAAATTATATCACTGTTAAAGAGGCGTTGTATTTTACCTGGTCACTGCCTGTAAGTGTTTTGATAACAGGAGCCGAAAACAAAGAACTGTTAGCGGAAAAAATTAAACTTGCAAAGGATTATGTCAATATTTCAAAAGAAGAGAAAGATCTCATCATTGAAAAAATACTTACAATTCCTGATAGAGTTGAGATAGAATACTATAAAGAGAATATAAGTTGAAGCAAATTGGTCTTATTGATAGCCTTAACATCTAAGGACTTAAAATGAATTCCGGTTTTAAAAAATGGCAGGTATCACTCCTATAGAATCTTAATGGAAATGATTATTAATAGGTGAGAATATGAAAGTTAAAATAGTATTACTTCTTCTGTTTCTGATAACGACTTATGCGTACGCTCAGACTTTCGGTACTAAAACACATCCCATGAACAGAGAAACTAAAAATATAGATATTCTGAAATATTGGGATAAAAACACGCCAGACGAGTTAATGCTATATGAAACGGCTTATAAAATTCTGTCCGCTGATAAAGATAAAAATTTTGAAGATCTGGTTTCAAATCCAGAATTTTTAAATCTTTGTGAGAAGTATCAGGTGAATATTCTTGGGGGACCACTCCTGGGTGATATTTCAGCGAATGGTGTTTCCGTTTGGGTGCGATCTTTAAAACCAGCAAAGATTGAAGTGGAAGCAATTAATGGGACGAATAAAATTAGGTCTGTCGCGGTGAACAGTCGTTTTGAATCTGACCTTACGGCAATTATAAAAATTGAGGATTTGAACCCTTCAACTTCTTATGATTATAAATTGATCCTTGATGACACTGTCGAGGTTACAAACACGTCCTATTCATTTCGAACCTTACCCGTTGACTCTGACACCTCTGAAATAAGAATAGCATTTGGGTCCTGTCCGCATCGATGGGGGCTCGGTCGGGAGCAGTTGTTTAATACGATTATATCCAGAAATCCCGCTGCCATGTTGTTATTTGGTGATATTGCCGTACAGGACAGGGAAGGCCATATAGGCCTGCACAGGGCTGATTATATGCTTAGAGATTTTGAAGTTGCCTGGAAAAATTTTGTGTGTCAGGTACCCGTATATGCTTCCTGGGATGACCATGATTATTTTAACAATGATGATGCCGGGATTCCGGAAGGATTTACGAATGAGGATAGACAGAAGGTGAGAAAAGTTTTTTGTAACTCATGGGCGAATCCTTTCTATGGAATTCAAAAAGAAGGTAAGGGAATATTTACCAGGGCAAGAATAGGCCCATGCGATATAATTATGACGGATAACCGCTATTTTCGAACCGGTGAAGAGGGCTCCTTTCTTGGTGATCAGCAAATGAATTGGCTAAAAAAACAACTACTTGATTGCAAAGGTCCTTTTATTGTGATTTCCTGCGGAACTATGTGGAGTGATTATGTCTCAGATGGAAAAGACTCGTGGGGTGTCAACGATCCGGAAGGCCGTGAAGAGCTGTTTCAATTTATAGAGGGCAACAATATTTCAGGTGTTTTATTAATCTCGGGAGACAGACATGGTGCCCGAGGATTTACGATTCCGAGAGAATCGGGCTTTGAGTTTTACGAATTCGAAGCAGCCAGTTTGGGATCAAGATCTGCAGTATCTAATTCAATCGGAAAGTGGGATGCCGAGCTCTATGGGATTGTTGGAGTATTTGCTTTTGGTGAGTTTACTTTTAACACCTCCAAAAGCATGCCAGAAGTAACATTTAGGTTGGTTAAAGAGGACAATGAGATTTTATATGAGAAAACACTATCCTTGGATGAATTGACCCCCCAAGAAAAGTAGAAACGTAGTATTAACTGAACAATCCATGAATTGTCAAAAGTAATGATATCACGCATATCGCGTCTCAAAAAAATATTAAAAGCTATGGAAAATATTATCTTGTTTACAAAAAACAGGGAAAAGGATAACCAACCAGAATCAGGCATTGGTGCTGATTTGAGCACAGTTGAAAAAGTAATTCCAGGTTATATGACTAAAATTTAAGATTCATGCTATAGGTACTTTATCTCATAAAGGCAATTATTCTCATAGGTAGTGTAGAAAGGAAAAACTTTGGACGAAATACGAAATGCATAATCATCATTTACATATTTTTCTGGCGAATAGATAATTTAGAGGAGGTATATTGTGATAAATACAAATCGAAGAGAGTTTCTTAAAAAGGTAACCGCAAGTGCAGCTGGTATAGCTGTTGGAAGTTCAGTAATGGGAATGTCAAAACGTAGTTATGGCAGAATAATTGGCGCTAACGACCGTTTGAATGTTGGCATAGTCGGATGTGGCCGTCGGGTAAAAGCCTATGGTGAGGCTATTGGCAAAAAAGAAAATAATGCTCAATTACTTTATTTCTGCGATGTTAAGAAAAGCCAAATGGATTCTGCTGCTAAAAAGTATACTAATTTTATTGACTATAATCCAAAACAGGAAACTGATCTGCGTAAAGTTATTGCAGATCCTAGAGTTGATGTGATTTTTAATGCCACACCCGACCATTGGCATACTCCCGGCGCAGCAATGGCACTTGCAGGAGGTAAACATGTCTATCTGGAAAAACCATTGAGCCATAACATGTATGAAAATGAGTTGATCGTTGATGCCCAGAAAAAACACAAAAAAGTTATTCAGATAGGAACCCAACAACGTTCATCTGATCATACAATCGAAATTATTAAAGATATACATACTGGCGTAATTGGGATACCCTATGAGGCAGTTGCCTGGTATTCAAATGACAGAGGTGAAGTTCCTGTTCAGAAAAAAGCCCCGGTGTATGAGGATTTAGATTGGGATCTTTTTCAGGGACCAGCACCTCGCCGTGAGTATACAGAAGAAACATGGGATTACAATTGGCATTGGTATGGATGGGCTTATGGTACTGCTGAAACGGGGAACAACGGAACACATGAATTTGATGTCGCTCGCTGGGCACTTCAAGTAGGTTCTCCAATCCGTGTTGATGTGGATGGTCAAAAAAGGCATTTTGTTAACGATGGTTGGGAGATGTATGACACAATGGAGGCAAGATTTAAATTCGTTGGCAATAAAATAATTAAATGGGATGGAAAAAGTCGAAACAAATATTTTACCTATGGTGCAGACCGTGGAACGGTGATCTATGGTACTGAAGGAAGTGTATTTGTAAACCGAAATGAGTATAAGTTATTTGATCGCTCAGGAAAAGTTGTAAGAAAGAGCCAATCGGAATCACAAGAAGCAGGCACTGCACTTGGCGGAGGGGGAAGCATGTCGACTGCCCATGTCGAAAATTTCTTTAATGCCATCCGGGGTAAAGCTAAATTAACAGCACCTCTCAGCGAAGGCGTTATAACAATGGCGATGGTGCATTATTCAAACATTGCCTATCGTATAGGAAAAGGCTTTGATATAGATGATACGACTGGCCAAATGTATGACAGGGAGGCAATGAAACTCTGGAGCCGTGATTATGAACCGGGCTGGGAGCCAAAAGTCTAATAATCCATTAAAAAGGGACATAGCGCATAGAGCAGATCTTAAATTTTGCGAGTTAACATTGTTCTATGCTCTCTGCGCTTTGCTCCTAATCACAATTTCTTAGTATTCAAGTCTCGAATAATATAAAAACAACTTTTTTCCTCATAACTCCAATTCCCGAATCCAGATATTACGAAACCGCACAGGATTGCCATGACCCTGGATAATAAGGGGCAATTTGTCAGCATGTGCTTTATATGCCGGTCGATCTTTATGAGCAGTTGGTCCGGTTAATGCCTGATTATGGTGAACTAAAACACCATTCTGGAAAACCGTCAGGATGGCCGGACTTTTCAGATTCCCCTGTTTATCGAATACGGGTCTAATAAAAACGATATCAAAGGTTTGCCATTGGAGTGGGGGCAAACTGGGATTAACCAAAGGTGGATATTGGCCGTAAATTGAAGCCGCCATACCATCAGCATATATATTGGCTTCCGGATATGAATCAAATATTTGTAATTCATAAGTTTGCATAAAATAAATGCCGCTGTTTCCACGATCATAGACATGACTGGCTGGATTGAATTCAGGTGTTGCCCATTCAACATGTAACTGACAACTGCCAAAGGCTTGTTTTGTCTGAATATCACCTTTACCGGTAGGGTTCAAAAAATAATCATCTTCGATTTGCCAGTTGAGCGATTCATTGTTGTCACCCTTTTGCCAAAGGGAAAGGTCCCTGCCCGAGAATAGAATAACTGCATCAGATGGTATTGGTAACGGTGTGATTTTAGCTGGTTGTGGGCGATCAGTATCGTGGATATTCCAGGTGATGTCCGTTTCCTGCGCCTGACATGAAATAACGATGGCAAGAATTGAAAGCGCCAGCAATCTTAATTTGGTTTTTAATATCATTTCAATACTCCATTTTAGGTCTAAAAAAATCTGGTTTAATAAGATTTATGATGATATGATTAAAAGTTTTATAATTTTGACTTAAACGACCTCCACCTCTTCATAGAGCGGGCAAGTATGGTTTTTGGATCACCCTTGATGCCATAGCCCTGAAGTCCAATAGGTCCCCTATAACCATGAGTTCTAAGTTGTCTAACAAATTCGAGTACGCTATAATTACCAGCGTCCAGCGGTTGAATAAGACGGTCCCAGCCATAATTCTCACCTGGCTCAAAATCCGCACCACTGATGGTCGCCATTATTAAATAGGGCATCGTATTTTTCAATATCCGATCAAGGTTTTCCCCATTTTCGCATTTTAGCCAGTGACATAAATTGAAAGTCAGACCGACATTCGGTAAGTCGACAACTTCACCAATCTCAAGTTGTCTTCGACGCGTTCCGCGTAAAAATTTGTGTGCGGATAAAGGGCAATGCGCAGGTTATGTTTGGAAGCGACTCTCGTGATATTGCTAATTATGGAGACAGCTGCCTTGTCACCATCCTCTGAACCCGGTTTGAACTTTTTACTTGAAATGGCTAACCAGAGTAGTGTATTTCGACCGTTCAGAACAGTGATGGCTTCCTGAATATCTGCTGGGCAGTCCAATTCTCCATCAATATTAACCGTTATATATACTGCAAATAATTGCAGCTCTTTTGCATCCAGCGCCTCGAGATAGGCAGGCAGTTGTGCCAGCGATCGACCAAATGATGACAAGGCGCTGAAATCAGTTCCGGCATAGCCAAGTTCTTTAAGCATATCCGCTTTTTCTTCATGTGATCCGCTGCCGGTTCCGGTGTCCATGGCAAAGAAAATATTTATGTCTTCACCGTTTTTATCTTGTTGGCAGGCAAAGAATATAAATATGATCAAAAGGCTAATAATTCGGAATTTCATCGTTTTAATCCTTCCAGATTGACTTCCCGAACACGTTTCGTAGTGAGCATTTTATCCCAGGTTAACTCACCGTTTGCCTCAGCGGCGTCTCTTCCCATGATGCTCGCCAATGTTGAATTAACACTTGGTATGACCGTTGTATTTGAATAGTCACCACTAACCACTTCATGGAAAAAGCGGTCGAGATTTCTATTGATTCCCTCGTCATAAAGATTCTCAACCTTGCCGCCCGGGTAGGGTCGTATATTGCTTCTGAGCCAGGTTTTACCCCAATACCGCGTCTCCGCATATCCTTCTGTACCTTGTATGTAACAATCTAAGGTAGAACTCATCACGTTTCGCAGATGCTCACTATGATGGTTTAGTATCAGGCCGTTTTTAAAACGATAGGTGACGGAATATACGTCATGAGAATCACCATGAGGATTTTCTCTCACCAATCGGGAGGATCCCACAGCACTCAAAGGAGGTTCTCCTGCAATCCAGAATGCCACATCAAGAGCATGAATGTCAAAGTTGCCAAGAAGGCCACAACCAAGTTCGGTGTCATTTACCCAGATTAGTTTTTGTAAACGATTCTCTATATTGTCTGTTTTGGGTGGATCGGAAAAACCATTACTGCCACAGTTTGTGATCAGCATTCCCATTCTTCCGACATCACCATTGTGGATGCGTTTCACGACTTCCTTTATAAAGGGATCTGTGGGCATTTGAAAGTCCACCAGGAATGTCAATTTTTTTGATTCAGCCTTTTTCGCAGCATCACGTATCTTCAGGCATCCCGGCACATCGCAGGCGACGGGTTTGGCAAGATAAACATGCCGGCCTGCCTCAATGGCATAGGAAACATGATCCGGGAAGCAATAGGGTGGTGTCTCGCAGAAAATGGCATCCAGACTGCTATCTATTAATTGCTTGTAGCCGGATAGCGATGTGTAGCGCCTTTCCTTAGAAACATTAAACTCCGCACCTTTTTCCTGAGCCACCGTATCGAAATAGTCGGCAACGGCAACTAAGGCATAGTTTGTGTGCGCTGCCAGCTTTTTACTGATGAGTGACCCACGTCCACCTTGTCCAATAACGCCAACCTCCAATTTTGAGTTTTGAATTGACCCTCGAATAAGAGAAGGTTTCAAAATAGTGAACGTGGCTGCAGCCAGACTGGCTTTTGCGATAAATTTTCGCCGGTTTATAGCAGAAGCATCCTTTTTATTTGAAATAGGCTTCATGAGTAATTCCTCTTTTTCTACAAAGTTGTTAAAAAAATAGCCACAGAGCACATGGAGTCTCTGGATCACTAAGGATATTCAATATATAATCAACCATTTACATTATTTCAACCGCTATAGAATAATTTCTTCTATTCGGCAGATTTTATCTGGTCTATTGCTATTAATAGGGCAGAAAAAAATATTTAGATGTTGTGTTTAATAGCCAGGTCTCTTAATATTTTAGATCATCATAATTACCACAAACATTGGAAAATAATCATGCGAAAATTCCTAAGCCTGTTTGTCTTATTGCTCATAATGTCTCTCCAAATCCTGGCCTGCAATCATGATACTTTGAAGATCGAAACAATATATTGTGAAAATAAACAGGAATCTCTGGGCACACCCATAAGTGATTTTCATTTCAATTGGAAAATATCTTCAACCAACAAAAATGTTTTACAACAGGCTTACCGTATTTGCCTTGCAGAAGAGAAGAAGTATCTCTCTGGAGAAAAAAACCTGATCTGGGATTCAGGTTTAAAAAAAAGCCAAGAAAGCATTCTTGTTACATATGACGGACCGGCTTTAAAATCTGGTACCACTTATCAATTTAAGGTAAAAGTGTGGGATAATTATGGAAATGAGTCACCCTGGAGTGATCCGGCCAAATTTACTACCGGATTGTTTGATCATCAGGCCTGGGGAGGGGCTAAATGGATTGCCTATGATGAACTTGAAGCGAAAAACAGGGTTGTCCCCGGCATTCATGGCCCGGCGGGGAATAAAAAATGGAATGACAGGGACATCGGTAATCACATTCTGCCCATATTCAGGAAGGAATTTCAGACAAAGAAGGATCTCAAACAGGCCCTGCTATTTATATCCGGTCTTGGACATTACGAACTTCATCTAAACGGGTATAAAGTAGGCGATCATTTCCTCTCTCCCGGATGGACAGATTATGATGATTATTGTTTCTATAATACCTATGATATTACGAATGAAGTTATCTCCGGTAAGAATGCCCTTGGTGTGATGCTCGGTAATGGATTTTACATCATTCCCAACAACGGTTACCGCAAACTTATCACTGCATACGGTAATCCCAAAATGATAGTTAAGTTACAATTAATCTATGAAGATGGAAGCAGTGAAACGGTGATCAGTGATGAAATGTGGAAGACATCCCCTGGCCCCATAACCTATTCAAGTATTTTTGCCGGGGAGACGTATGATGCCCGGCTCGAGGAGAATGGATGGGATGCACCAGATTTTGACGAATCCGGCTGGAAAAATGTCTTGGTAGTAGATTCTCCTTATAAAAAGTTAGTACCTGAAACTGATTATCCGCTGAAGATTATGGAGAATATTGAAGTAAAATCTATCTACCAGATCAGTGGCGATGCAAATTCATTTCTTTATGATTTTGGCCAAAATGCCTCCGGTATCATTGAATTAGAAGTGCAGGGTAGTAAAGGGGATACGGTGAAATTAATCCCTGCTGAATTGATCAACACAAACCGGGAGGCTGAACAAAGGGCAAGCGGTAAACCTTTTTACTTTACCTATATTCTAAAAGGTGAGGATGTCGAGAGATGGCGGCCAAAATTTACCTATTATGGATTCCGCTATGTACAGGTTGAGGGTGCCGTTCCGGAGTCAGTAAATGAAAAATCAGATTTGCCCAGAATTAATTCCTTAAAGCTTCTTCATACCCGAAACAGCGCGCCAGAACAGGGGACTTTCAACACATCCTATGATCTTTTTAATCAAATTAACCATCTAATTAAATGGGCCATCAAAAGTAATTTTCAGAGCGTTGTGACCGATTGTCCCCATCGGGAGAAATTGGGGTGGCTGGAACAAACCTATCTCATGGGTGAGGGTATTCATTATAATTATGATCTTTATCATCTTTATAAAAAACAAATCGATGATATGATTATTGCCCAGACAGAAGAGGGATTGGTACCGGATATTGCGCCGGAATATACGGAGTTTCGCGGTGGATTCAGGGATTCTCCGGAATGGGGAAGCGCGGCCGTTATTCTGCCCTGGCTGATCTATAAATGGTATGGGGATCCCAAGCCAATGGAGAAGGCCTGGGATATGATGACCCGTTATGTTAAATATCTTAAGGATAAAGCAGATGAGCATATTCTTTCCCATGGTCTGGGAGATTGGTATGACCTGGGTCCAAAGCATCCCGGTCCGGCACAATTGACGCCAAAAGCGTTAACGGCGACAGCCATTTATTATTATGATGTCTTTATACTTTCTAGAATGGCAAACATACTAGGTAAAGAGAGAGAAGCATCGTCTTATTCGAATTGGGCGGAAGACATTAAAATTGCCTTCAACATTAAATTCCTGAATCCTGAAACCTTCGTCTATTCAACCGGAAGTCAAACTGCTATTGCCATGCCCCTTGTGCTAAATCTTGTACCAATGGAAGTCGAGCAGCAAGTTGAGAAGACCCTCATAGAATCTATACATAATAGCGGAAAAGCTTTAACTGCCGGTGATGTAGGATTTCACTTTCTTGTCAGGGCATTATATGAGATGGGGGCCGATGAACTTTTGTATGAGATGAATACCCGAGATGACGTTCCCGGTTATGGCTATCAATTGAAAAAGGGAGCGACAGCACTTACCGAATCCTGGGCAGCTCTGGAAAACGTCTCCAATAACCATCTGATGCTGGGTCATTTAATGGAATGGTTCTATGCCGGACTTGGGGGTATCTCCCAGACGGAGAATTCAATCGCCTATAAAGAAATTCTGATTGCCCCGCGGATCATAGATGGTATTGAATCAGCTGGGGCAACTTTTGATTCTCCTTATGGATTAATTTCTTCGCAATGGAAGAAGAGTGAGGGGACCGTAAAAATTAATATCGAAATTCCGGTCAATTCAACAGCAAGGGTGGAACTACCTGTAGTTGGAAGTCAGACCGTTTATGAAGGGGGGAAAACTGTACCTGATTCGATTGAAATTCAAGCGTTAGATAATTCTGAAGATTGTGTGATAGTAACTTTGGGATCGGGAAAGTATCAGTTTACCATAAAATAACCCTCCCTGGTAACGATCTGCAATCTGGAGAAATCTATACGATTGGCTATATTCAAGTAATAACATTTAATTAAAGTTCATTTGTTTGAATATAATTTATCAAAAACCAAGGAGATTACGCGATGAAAAAAGTAATGATAATATTTATAGGCACCGTATGGCTCTTTACCATGTTTATGGGGTGTGGCTGGAGTAGTAAAGCTAAGGGCGGAGCTATTGGCGCGGGAGCAGGGGCTGCCGCTGGTGCTGTTATTGGAAATGCAGCCGGTAATACAGCCCTAGGTGCTATCATTGGGGCAGCAGTTGGGGGAACAGCCGGATATCTGATTGGTAATGAGATGGATAAACGGGCTGAAGAGATGAGACAGGATATGGAAGGAGCAAAAATCGAGCGTGTTGGCGAAGGAATCAAGATCACGTTTGATTCTGGTCTCCTTTTTGATGTTAATAAATATGACCTGCAGCCAGAGGCAAAAGCAAACATCGCTAGCCTCGCAAAGACATTGAACAAATATGATGATACAAATGTACTCGTTGAAGGAGATACAGATAACACTGGTAGCGAAGAATATAACCTGAAGTTATCCGAACGGCGTGCACAGTCTGTTGCTAACCATCTAATGCTACTTGGGGTTCCCAACTCCAGGATTTCCATCGTCGGTCTTGGTGAAATGAACCCAGTTGCCTCAAATGATGACGAATATGGTCGCCAGCAAAACCGGCGTGTTGAAGTTGCCATTTTTGCCAACGAAAAATTAAAAGAGGCTGCCGAGGACGGCGAACTTTAATAACCGAGGTAAAAGCCGTTACTAAGGGCGTTATCACTTTATATAAATAGTGTTAATTTTTACATAAAGAATTCAGTGCAATATTCCAAATAGGTCTATTGGACTCGGATATTTTCTTTCTATAGTTCATGTTTCATACAGATTATGCTATAATAGTATCATTTGGAGAATGTTTATATGCTGCAATTTTTTAACAAGGGAATATCATGTGGAATACTAATAAACCTGATCACATTTATCGTAGTAATGGCTTCTGATAACATTTCAAAGCATCCCAATGTTGTTCTTATTTTAACCGATGATCAGGGTACTATAGATGTAAACTGTTATGGTGCAAAAGATCTGATTACACCAAATATGGATAAATTGGCCAAAGAAGGTGTGAGGTTTACGCAATTTTATGTGGGGGCACCGGTTTGCTCGCCTTCCAGAGCATCACTCCTTACGGGACGATATCCGCAGCGCGCCCAATTGGCACACAATGCTTCACCTGGCAGAGGAATGCCCGCAGCGCAGGTTACCATTGCAGAAGTGCTAAAAGAGGCTGGTTACCGCACTGCACTCTTTGGTAAATGGCATTTGGGAAGTACCCCATCATTGAGTCCCAATGCACAGGGATTTGATGAGTTCCTCGGTCATAAGGTTGGCTGTATTGACAATTATTCCCATTTCTTCTACTGGAATGGTCCCAATCGTCATGACCTTTGGCTGAATGAAGAGGAGCATTTTGAAGATGGAAATTATTTTCCGGATATGGTTGTCCGGGAGGCAAAACGCTTTATCAATGAAAATAAAAATACACCTTTCTTCCTTTACCTGCCCTTCAATACACCCCATTATCCTTTACAGGCTGAACAAAAATTTGTGGATATGTATAAGGGTATGCAAGATATAAAACGTAAAAGATATGCTGCTTTTGTAACATCCCTGGATGACAAGATCGGGCAGGTGATACGTGAACTTGATGATCTGAACCTGCGAGAAAAGACGATGGTGATATTTCTAAGCGATCATGGCCATTCAGTGGAGGAACGTAGTTTTGGTGGCGGGGGCAGTGCCGGTCCCTATCGCGGACATAAATTCACTTTATGGGAAGGGGGCATCCGCGTCCCCTGTATTATTTCCTGGCCCGGACGAATTGCCTCAGGAGAAGTACGAGATCAACTAGCCAGCAGTATTGATTTGTTTCCCACAATTGCTAATTATTGCCAGGTTGATTTATTTGAACACAAAATAGATGGAATAGATATTTCTGCCCTTATAGATTCAGAAAAAGTCAGTTCGCCCCATGATATATTTTATTGGATGAAAGGAAAGAACTGGGCAGTACGGAAGGGGCCCTGGAAAATGGTTCATCATGATGGAGAGCCCTTTTTAAGCAACATGGATGTAGATGTCTCAGAAACGAAAAATCTGGCAGATGAAAATAGTGATATTGTTGAAGAGTTGACCGATCTTCACCAGGAATGGGTTGAAGAAGTTGTGGAACAGTAAGGCGAGAATTTGAATTACCTCCCCCTATTTCCTCCTCCTTACTAAGGTGGGGATTGAGGGGGCGGTTATTTAATAATACCTACCTAATTGTAATAATGGAGTTTAAGTCATAAAGGATCATGTTCCTATGAAACAATCAAGAAGAAAATTTATCAGAAACGTGTCAATGAGTTCAACTGCCCTGCTTACTAGTGGCATTCTGCCCGAATTTACCGCGCGAAGTTATAGTCGCATTATCGGTTCTAACGAAAGAATTAATGTGTCAGTAATGGGGGTTAACTCCAGAGGTAAAGCCCTGGCCAGAAACTTTGCCCGCCAGAAGAATTGCGATGTGATTCATATTTGTGATGTCGACAGCAGAGCAATAGAAAAATGCAAAGGGGCCTTGCAGGAAATTCAGGAAATTAAACCAGAAAGATTTTCAGACCTTCGCCACTCTCTTGAGAGCAAGGATGTTGATGCCTTTATTGTTGCAACCCCTGATCATTGGCATGCGCCTGCAGCGCTGATAGCGATGCAGGCTGGAAAACATGTCTATTTGGAAAAACCATGTAGTCACAATCCTAATGAGGGTGAGATTCTGGTTGCGGCGGCGAAAAAATATGGCAAAGTAATTCAAATGGGCAATCAGCGTCGATCATGGCCTAATGTGATTAAAGGCATCCAGGAGTTGAGGGATGGTGTAATTGGCAGACCTTATTTTGGAAAAAGCTGGTATTCAAATAATCGTGGTTCTATTGGCATAGGAAAAGAAGTCCCTGTACCTGAGTGGCTGAATTGGGAACTCTGGCAGGGTCCCGCTCCCAGAAAAGGCTATAAAGATAATATAGTTCATTATAACTGGCATTGGATTTGGCATTATGGTACGGGAGAGGCATTAAATAATGGAACCCATATGATTGATCTTTTGCGCTGGGGATTTGGTGTTGACTATCCTATCCGGGTCAGCTCCAATGGTGGTAGATTTCGATACAAGGACGATTGGGAAACCCCTGATACACAAGTGATAAATCTTGATTTTGAAGAAAATGTATCCATGACCTGGGAGGGTCGAAGTTGTAATGGAAAGAAAATAGAGGGCAGCTCGGTTGGTGCTTTATTTTACGGGGAAGAAGGAAGTTTGTTGATTGGTGGGGGCAATAGCTATCGCGTCTTTGATCTCAAAGGTAATATTTTAAAAGATATAAAGACGGAGCAAAAAATTGATCCCCGCAATAAAACCAATCCATCAGAAGCGTTAGATGCCCTTCATATACAGAACTTTTTTGACGGCATCCTCAAGGGAAGTAAACTCAAGGCGGATATCGATTCTGGTCATAAAAGCACGCTATTAGTCCAATTGGGAAATATATCCCAGCGCATAGGACGCTCATTATCGATCGATAACGAGACAGGACATATTCGTAACGACAAAGAGGCCCAAAAACTTTGGTCAAGAACTTATGAAAGTGGTTGGGAAATGAAACTATAACAATGGAGACTTAAATGATCCTTAGAAGATTGCAATGGAAACTAGCATTAATTATAGCTGCAATGGTATTTTTCAATGCGGAAAATATCTATGCTCAGAACACGGTTCCTGGTCAGAATTCCCCGGAATATAAGAGTTATATATATAAGAACACGCCGCAAGGAGATTTGGAGATTCGGGTTCATTTCCCTCCTGCATGGACCAGGGAGGATAAGCGCTCCGCCATCGTTTTTTTCTTTGGTGGAGGATGGCGCGGTGGATCCATCGACCAATTCAAACCCCAGTCTGAATATTTTGCCAGCCGGGGTATGGTGACAGCAAGAGTGGATTACCGAGTAAAGAATCGGCAGGGTACCCTGGCAGATAAATGTGTTGAGGATGGTAAATCTGCTGTACGTTGGCTGCGCGTTCATGCAGGAGAACTGGGCATTGATAAGGATCGAATTGTTTCTTCTGGTGGCTCTGCCGGCGCCCATGTCGCAGCATGTACGTATATCGTTCAAGGATATGAAGCAGAAGGAGAGGATCTTAAAACTTCCTCAAGACCAAATCTCCTGGTTCTGTTTAATCCTGTTCTCGATGCTTCATCGGCCACAAAACGGATAGAGCGGATGGGCTCGATAGAGATAGCAGAAGATTTATCCCCAAATTTACATTTAGACAAAAGCGTCCCCGCAACCTTGTTGTTTTATGGGACAGATGACTCATTGCTTGCACACGGCAAAACATTCATCCGAAAGGCTGGTCCATTGGGAATTGAGGCGATTTTATACACGGCGGAAGGCCAACGCCATGGTTTCTTCAATAGGGATCCCTGGCTGAGCAAGACCATCTTTCTTATGGATCAATTTCTTGCTAAGCATGGTTATCTTGAGGGAGAACCAACTGTTTCTGTCCCTGAAAATTCTGAAATGGTAGGGATGGACTCAGGAAATGAATAAATATATTATCTCACGCAGCGCCGCAACGCCGCAAAGAGATAGAGACATAGAATTATAAATTAAGTTTGATTTATGGGAGAGTTTTGTCATGCCGAATAGTGAATCGAGGTGAATACCAGTTTATTTTGGCATTATTAAATTCTACATATTTTAGAGATCCTGAATTAAATTCAGGATGACCATCTTGGAATCTCTTTCTTAAAAAATAATTTTATAATTTTTCGTTGCGTCGTGGCGGCGCTGCGAGAAACAAATTGTTCATAAATTCCAATCTGAGATTAAAGGCTTAATTACTATGATGAAAATATTGGATGTAGAAAAATACCAGCACCAACTGCCTCTTAGAGAAAAGGGGAGTCCTACCAATACTTATATGTTTTGGATGATTGTCCTATTATTTGCTAGTATGGGAGCGATCACCTGGGCCATCCGTGGAACTTCGGGATGGGGGGGCGTGGATGGTACGGTGGTTCCGGGGATGATGTGGGCTGTACTCTGGTATTATTATCTGCTATCGTATGGGAATCGATAGTAGAGGTGTCATTTTTTGGCTGGGATTTGGTATCGCCCTGGGTGGTGAGCTGGGCTATGGCCAGTATACGGCCTGGATCCTTGGTAAGTTTTATGTGGGCGAAGAAATAATTCCGATTCAGCCCTGGGTTGGTTATTTATGGTATATGATTTGCGGCATTGGCTGGGCCGCTCCGGGAGGGATTTTATTGGGATGGGCATTAGGTAAAAAAATGTCTCCTTCTCAATGGATTCTTCGTTCTGTTTTTGTGTTGGTCTTACTTGTATTTCTATTCGCCTGGCCGGTTGTGGATTGGCTTGCAGCCCGGATGGTGGAATTCTGGCCGGGTTTAATTTTTCCCAATGCTGGGTTGGGCATATATAATGGAGAATTGGGCCCTCATTTGGAGCGGACTATTTATACCAACACACAAAACTTTGCGGTTCTTCTCTGGTGGGCTGGTGCATTATTAGTAGCAGTTTTCCAAAAGGACAGAACAACACTGTTTACAGGGCTTCTGCTGGGTTTGGGGTTTGGAATCGGTTTTATGCAGAGTGGGGCGTGGTGTTTGGGTTATGAATATGCTCCCGGCTATATCGACTGGTGGAAAATTTGGGAGTTGAATGCCGGTTTTAATCTGGGTGTACTCTATGCCATTGCTTTGGTTTGGTCCATTCACCAGGTAGATAAAAAGCAACTGGTAGAGGTGGCAGGGACGAATATTCTGAAAGACGAGAAGCAAAGATCACCTTTTGTTGAGAAAACTGAGACCCTTTTTCTGGCGATTGCCGGGGTATTATTTATCTATTTTATGGGATTTGAATACTTCTTCTGGCCCGGGGTCGTATTGAGCCTAATGTTTTTATTCTCTATGATATTATCTGTCATCCCATTAAAGGAACCTTTGGGAATTGATACAGTCAGAGAGAAACGTTTAAATCTCTTGCTCCTCTACACGGTATTTATCCTTGTTTTTCTTATGGTGCACGGTGGCTCAGAGAGGGCCGGCTTCATTTTCGGACTTTATCCCATGGAAGCTGTGGACCAGTACGCCTGGCCGATGGAGCGGATTGTTTTGGCGGCCCCATTTATGCTGATTTTGCTCGGTATTGTACTCTATCGGATTTGGAAAATACTTTTCGAATTTAATGGTGGGGGTCATAAACTGCCAAATGAGAAACGTATGTCTCTATGGATGGTTGATCTGATGATGGGAATGGGATTTATCGGAGCCCTTTCTATCTGGCCGGCAAAAATTGGGGTTTTGTACGCCTTGTTTCTCATGCTTTCTTTGTTTGCCTTCAATCGAATAAATTATATTTGGTCGCAGACTACCTAGCGCTTGTCACTCTAACCATTCGGAACTGAAGAAAGATAAAAGATTTACCACTCCCATAGGGATGCCTATGACAAAAGTTTACAAAGAAGGCACTAAGGTCACAATGAAATAAGACTATCTCTGGTATAATGTTTAATCGTGGTAGTTGCCGTTCGCGAACGGCAATTACTGACAAAACGCTGTGTCTTCAGTTATTAATTATTTATTGTTTTAAAAAAAATATGCGGTAGACCAAATGAAAATTATTTCTATAAATGTGTCTTATCCGGTGGAAATTATCGATAAAGGCAAGACCGTAAGAACAGGGATATTTAAGAAACCGGTTGATGGACCTGTTTATGTCTCCAAAATGAACATCGAAGGAGATGGACAGGCGGATTTAAGGAATCATGGTGGCGGCTACAAGGCTATCTATGCATATTCCTATGATCATTACGCCTACTGGTCGGAAGTTCTGGAGAGAAATGATTTTGAGTTTGGGCAGTTTGGGGAAAATCTTACTGTGGCAGGTCTCGATGAGTCTATCTTATGTATCGGAGATCAATTAGCGGTGGGAGAGGTAACGTTTTCGGTAACCCAACCGCGGGTACCTTGCTCTAAACTCGGCATCAGATTTGGTGATAGGGATATGCCCAGAAAGTTCATGCAAGCCGCCCTGACCGGATGTTATTTGCGAGTGTTACAGGAAGGTAGTATTCAGACTGGTGACGAGGTGGAAATAATTTTTCAGGACGAGAATAGGATTACTGTCAAAGATCTTTTTAAGGCCTATTACCTTAGTAAGGAATCAGAGGGAGTAGAAGTATTGCGAAGATCGCTGAGCGTGAAAAATTTATCACCAGCGTGGAGAACGCAGATCGAGAAGCGATTGAAACAATTAATAACTTAAGAAATTTAACAGGGTGTCTTTAGTTCAATGGATATTATCACTTCATTTTATCAGAAACTATCTGAGAAATTGCTAGTTATAAGGCGCTATATTTTTCTCATTCTAGTCGGCTTCAATGTATTAATTGGCTGTCATACAACACAAAGAGGTACACATCCAAACATTATTATCATTTATGCCGATGATCTGGGATATGGGGATATTTCATGTCAAAATTCTGAGAGTAAAATAAGAACTCCGAATATTGATAAATTAGCACAGGATGGAATCCGTTTCACCGATGCCCACTCAAGTGCCGCTATTTGCACACCAAGCAGATATAACTTATTAACTGGAAGATACTGCTGGCGAACTGAATTACAAAAGGGCGTTTTATGGTCTTGGGATAAGCCATTAATAAGTAAAGATAGAATAACCCTCCCCTTGATGCTTAAAGATAAAGGATATCAGACCGCTGCAATAGGAAAATGGCATCTGGGATGGATTTGGCCGACCACTGACAATATCTCAGCAAAAGAAAATGACGGTCAGAATGTTAATTATAATAAGCCTATTACTGGAGGTCCAAACGACTGTGGATTTGATTATTATTTTGGAGATGATGTACCAAATTTCCCGCCATATACATTTATTGAAAATGACAGAGTAACAGTAGTCCCAACTATAGAAAAACCGGATTCTCTATTCGGTGAGAAGGGATTAATGGTAGAGAATTGGAGATTAGATCAGGTAATGCCCGAAATCACAAAGCGTGCAGTCAACTATATTAGATCTGCAAGCAAAAATGAGCAGGCATTTTTTTTGTATTTCCCCCTTACCGCACCTCATGATCCGGTAGCACCAACAGATCAATTTAAAGGAACAAGCCAGGCGGGCCTGTATGGTGATTATGTTCAAGAGATCGACTGGACAATTGGCCAAATAATACAGGCTTTAGAATACAATAAACTAGATAAAAACACACTAATCATATTTACCAGTGACAATGGTTCCCGCGGAGGTGATGGGACGAACTGGCTTGGAAAGATCGGTTCTGTAAAAAGGTTTGGACATTCGCCAAACGGAAATCTTCGTGGTTATAAGGGGGATATATGGGAAGCCGGACACCGGGTACCATTCATTCTCAAATGGCCAGCAAAAATGAAACCGGGACAAGTGAGAGACGATCTCATTTGCCAGGTTGATATATTTGCCACTCTGGCAAACATCGTCGGTTATACATTGTCTGAGAATTCAGCAGAGGATAGTTATGACTTCTCAACACTGTTTCTTGGCGATACCTCGAAAAATTCTATACGTAAACAACTTGTAAATCATTCAGTAGATGGTTCTTTTGCCATGAGACAGGGTGATTGGAAACTCATCTTTACCAATAGATCAGGTGGAATGAGTGATGGACTGTATCCAGAGGGTTTTGGAATAACCACACCTGGACAATTATATAACCTGAAAAATGATATCGAGGAGCGTCATAACTTATATGATGAATATCCAGATATTGTGGAAGAATTAACGATACTGTTCAATGATATACAAAAGAATGGGAAGAGATCTGAATAATAAGGAACGGCTAATAATAAATCTTGGGATTAATTTTTTCGTTTCTAAAAGGTTTTCTTGGATTTCCTCTGAAGGAGTCCCTTTGGGAGTATTAAATATATTTGTTGATTGGGCTGTGGCACAGCGGCTGAGCCATTTCGATCAATCATATCTTCAGCAAGGTCCATATTATTATCGTGCAGTTTCTCTTAAATACCTTGGATGGCGTGGATGTGAACGGGTCGTTTAAAGAAGGATGATTTTATGTTCCTAACCTTTCTATGCATTTATCGTAAATTGGATAAAATTCTTAGTTTTATCTCCTAATGTATATCAAGCCATTGGAAGAGTTAATCTAAATATTCCTTAAGTGGAAATCTAAATTATGCTTCAAATTAGAGATAATTACTGCTTCTTAATTTTTCCTTTATTCCTCCTAACTCCAGTACTTTTTAGTCAGATAAATGACTGGCGCTTGATCACAAATGGGACAACAATTTACGAGAATGGCTATTGTGATCAACCCTATTTTGTCGTGACTCATGATGGTACCTGGTTTTGTACTTTTACGACAAGCCCTGCAGAAGAGGGCAGTAAAACCCAGTATATTGTTTCTTGCTATTCCAGAGATAAGGGAATTACATGGTCCACTCCTATAGAGATCGAATCATCGAACGCTGGAATTGAAGCCTCCTGGGCAATGCCCCTGATTACGGATTATAATCGAATCTATGTCTTCTACACCTTTAATGGGGATACAATTAGGAATTTACCCGGCGGGAATGAAATGCGGGCTGATACCCATGGCTGGTATTGCTTCCGTTATTCTGATGATATGGGCGTCACTTGGTCTGAGCGATTTCGCCTACCGATGCGGAAAACCAAAGTAGACAGAAATAATGATTTTGGCGGCGATGTTCAAATGTTTTGGGGGATTGGAAAACCGGTGAAAAAAGATCAGAATGTATGGTTTTCATTTACAAAATTAGGCGGATATTTTCTGGAAGAAGGTGAAGGCTGGCTTTTCCACTCTGATAATATCCACACCGAGAAAGATGTCTCAAAAATAAACTGGGAAGTATTGCCAGACGGAGACCATGGAATTAGGAATTTGGATTTAGGTTCTGTACAGGAAGAACATAATATTCAACCGATGAATCAGAAGGATGGGTTGTATTGTGTCTACCGAACCACTCTTGGGCAACCGGCAGAATCCTATAGCTTTGATGGCGGTCATACCTGGACGGAACCTCAATTAATATCATATGCTACCGGGTTACCCTTGCGTAATCCAAGGGCTTGTCCGCGATTATGGAAGTGTAATAATGGTAAATACCTGCTTTGGTATCATAATCATGGTGGAAAAGATTTTAATTATAGGAATCCTGCCTGGATTTCAGGAGGGGTTGAAAAGGAGGGGAGAATATTCTGGTCTCAACCTGAGATCCTGTTATATGGACCTGATAAATCCTATGAAACCGGTCGGTTCAGTTATCCTGATTTGATTGAAGAGGAGGGGAAGTACTGGATCTCTACGACACAGAAAACAGCCGCTACTTTGCATGCCATATCGGAAGGATTTTTTGAAATCTTATGGAGTCAATTTGAGAATAATCCCATTTGCACAGACGGGCTTTTACAAACTTTTAAGCATCCTCCAAATGGGATATTACTTTTATCAGAATCAGTGAGATTGGCAAAGGGGTTTGCCGTGGACTTCTGGATTGAAATCGATAAGTTTAGTGACTCGGTAATCTTTGAAGGGCTAAATAAGTATGATATAAATTTAGAATTGCGTCTAGATCATGACGGTGATCTCCTATTTACAATGAATAAGGATACTAACAAGGTGATGTTGAGATCTGATCCTAAACGGCTAAGAGAGGGTATAAAACATCATGTAGCAATACTTATAGATCCCGGCCCAAATATATGTTATATGATAATCGACGGAAGCATTTGTGATGGCGGAGGGGTTAGGACCTTTGGCTTTGAATGGTTGTCTGATATAGTGATTGATAGTCAGATTAATCGTTTGGTCCTGCATGAGTACGGTGGAACACTTCACAAACTGCGTGTGTATAATAAGCCCATACTTGCAAGTCAAATGGTAAATAATTATACTGCCGAGAAAATTAATGCAAAATAATTATTACACAAAACAAAATATCAGTATTTCAGTTTACAATAATTTTTTATACTATTTATAAACATACCCGGAGATATATCTGAGTTTATGAGATTCAATTTCACTTGCGTCTTAGCGCCTTTGCGAGAGAAATTCGGTGTATTTGACAGATACCAATCTTAATAATTGGAGGATATAAATGAAGTTCAGTTGTAGTGTAGATATAGAGAATCCAATTGCTAGGGTAATCGAACTATTTGATAATCCGGAGAATCTTAAAGAATGGCAGGATGGCTTTGTTAGTTTGGAGCATCTCAGTGGAACTCCGGGAGAGGCCGGTGCGAAATCGCGTCTGATTTATAATATCGGCAAACGCGAAATTGAGTTAACTGAGACCATTAGAGTTAAAAATTTGCCAGATGAGTTTACCGCTTTATACGAAGCAAAAACAATGTCAAACACAATGACAAACCGTTTTATTAAATTATCTGATAACCAGACCAGATATGAGTCTGAGATTGAGTATATTCAATTTGTCGGAATTCTGCCGAACCTGATGGCAAAGTTAATGCCTGGGATGTTTAAAAAACAGGTACAGAAATGGATGGATCAGTTTAAGGTCTTCGTGGAGATAAGGTAGAACTCAGCTGGAATAGTCTAAAAGAATCGTCCACTCCCGAAGGGACTCCTTCGGAGGAATTTCACGAATTTATAAGGGATTTCACAAGCAATTAAGAAGAGAAGGAAATTTTAAAATGAAAACATTTAGAACTGTATTGATGTGGATTTTTCTTGCCTATCCGGTTTTAGCAACAGAGTACCATGTATCTCCCACTGGAAGTGATCAAAATGAAGGCACAAATATGAAGCCGCTCAAGACTATTTCAGCAGCTGCTCAAAGAGCGCGTGCTGGCGATGTGATAACGGTTCATGAGGGAACCTATCGTGAGCGCATCAATCCGCCTTATGGGGGTACCTCTGATTCAAAAAGAATCGTCTATCAAGCGACTCCCGGTGAAGATGTTATTATCAAAGGCTCTGAGGTTATAAAGAATTGGCAGAAGGTTGAAGACGATGTCTGGAAGGTCATCATTCCAAATACATTTTTTGGTAATTATAATCCTTATCAGGATCTAATTGAGGGGGATTGGTTTGACGGGTTGAAGCGAGACCATCATACAGGCGAAGTTTTTCTTAATGGCAAATCTCTCTATGAAAAAACCACCCTTGATGAGGTGATCAAGCCAGTGCCCTACGAAAGATCACGGGATGAGGCTTTCTCAGTTTATATATGGTATTGTGAAAGTGATGATCAGAATACGGTCATCTGGGCTAATTTCCAGGGCGCTGATCCCAATAATGAATTAGTGGAGATTAGTGTACGAGAAACCTGTTTTTATCCCGCTGCTCCTGGCCGCAACTATATCACTGTTCGCGGATTCCACTTAACTCAGGCGGCAACACAATGGGCTGCCCCAACCGCAGAGCAGATTGGGTTGATTGGTACCCATTGGAGCAAAGGCTGGATTATAGAGAACAATATAATCAGCAATGCAAAATGTACGGGACTCACCCTGGGAAAAGACAGGGCAACTGGTCATAATGTCTGGTTAAACAATCGAAGTAAGGGCGGGGCAACACATTATAATGAAGTGATCTTCAGGGCCAGACAGATAGGGTGGTCTAAGGAGACGATCGGTTCGCATATTGTGCGCAACAATACAATCTTTGATTGTGGACAGGCAGGTATATGTGGAAGCCTGGGCGCTGTTTACAGTACGATTACCAATAATCATATTTATGATATATGGACAAAGCGGCAATTCCAAGGAGCAGAAATTGGCGGTATCAAATTACACGCTGCAATAGATGTCATCATTAAGAAAAATCATATCCACAATGCAGGGCGTGGTTTATGGATGGACTGGATGGCCCAGGGTACCCGAATTTCACAAAATTTATGCTATGATAATACCATTGAAGATCTCTTTTTTGAAGTGGATCATGGCCCCTTTATGGCCGATAACAATATTTTCTTATCCGAATATGTGTTAAAAGATCTTTCCGAGGGTGGGGCCTATGTACACAATCTTTTTGCAGGTAAGATTAAAACCCAACCAAGCGTACGATATACACCTTATCATTTTGCCCACTCAACGGGGGTAGCGGGAGTGGTAAATATCATTGGAGGGGATGATCGGTTTTATAATAATATATTTGTTGGGGTGGGTGAAACGCTCAAAATTGATACAGAGGCAAGGCAAAAAATCGGGTATGGTCTGGATGCTTATAATACCCTGGAGCGTCCCATGTATGTAGAAGGAAATATCTATTTGAACCAAGCTAAGCCTTATATAAGAGAATCTGTATATATTGAAAAGCCGGAAACAGACCCAAAAGTAAAGTTGATGAGAGATGGGACAAATATCTCCCTCCAAATAACACTGGATCCCTCGTTTAAAAAATTTAAAAACCAGATCGTTACCACAGATTGGTTGGGTACCACGCTGATAACTGAATTGCCCTTTGAAAACCGGGATGGTTCGCCTATTAAAATTGATTATGATTATTTTGGTGAAAAAAGAAATGCTGAAAATCCTATGACGGGACCCTTTGAATCACCAGGGAAGGGTGAGTTGGTCTTGAAAGTTTGGGAAGAGAAATAGAGTAAAACTTGCTAAGAAAATCTCACGCAGCGCCGCAACGCCGCAGAGAAAATTTATAGTTCCCAATAATTACTTCGAGATCCTATCGCCATATCGGGATTAAATCGTCCATGATTTAAAAAGATAAAGGACAAAAGAAAAAATTTGATTTTAAGACTTATTGATAATTTTAATCATTAAATTACCAATCCCCAATTACCAATTACCAATTACAAATTACTAATCACCAAATATCTCAATGTTTTTCACATTTATTTGTGAATTTATGGGGAAAGTATAATCAATTATTTATATATTCTTTGTGTCCTTTGTCTATCCTTTGTGATCTTTGTGTTTAATAAAAAAATTATTGTTCAAATTTTACCCTTTTCCTAGCAGGAGATATTACTTTGAAAATTTGTGAACCAAAAACCATGAAAATATTTACTCTAAATAATTTTGTGATTTTATTATCATTTTTATTTTTATTGTTTGGATGTTCTTCTGATAATAAAAAGGGATGGCGCACCTATAGACATGATGGTTTTCGTAGCGGGGTAACGGCCGAAACATTGCCAAAAAACCTTACCCAAAAGTGGGTATATATGCCTGCCCATGCCCCAGCATCTGCCTGGCATAAACCGGGAGAAGAATTACCAAGGATGCACGTTGATAATACCTACCATCTTGTGTCGGCAAATGGTCTGACTTATTTCGCCTCATCCATTGATGATAAGATCTATGCTCTGAATACGGTAACCGGTGCCATTAAATGGAGTTTCTTCGCCGGTGGTCCTATACGTTTTGTACCCTCAATCTGGAAAGATAAGATCCTATTCGGTTCGGATGATGGGTATGTCTATTGCCTCGATGCCGGAAGTGGTGATTTGATCTGGAAATATCGTGCTGGTCCATCCGGGAAAAAAGTGCTCGGAAACGGGCGGATGATATCGCTTTGGCCGGTTAGAACAAGTGTTTTGGTAGAAAAGGATGTCGTGTATTTCGGAGCAGGAATTTTTCCTTATGAAGGAATATATATATGTGCTCTGGATGTGGCCAGTGGGGAGGTGGTCTGGAAAAATGATACGATTGGGGATAAGGCCCATGAACTACAGTTTGGAGGTATTTCTCCCCATGGCTATTTGCTGGCCTCAGAAGAGACGATTTATGTGCCCTCAGGCCGGGCTATGCCAGCGGCTTTTGACAGAAGAAGCGGGAAATTTCTCTATAACCTAAGTCCTGGAAGCAAGGTGGGAGGGGCCTGGGGATTGATCAATGAGAATATGTTGATTGCGGGTGTTGATCGATCCGGAACGCCGGCAAAGGTTGCTTATGACCTGGCGTCGGGTCGGCGAAAGGGTGATGCTTTTGTCTCTTTTGATGGAATTGATATGGTGGCAAGGAAAAATATCTCCTATGTGTTAACAGAAACAGGCATTCATGCCATAGATAGAGAAAAATATCCAATAATTGAAAAGGATGTCGATTCTCTTCTGACAGAGATCAAAAAGACAAACGGTTCCCTGAGAAAATTAGCTCAAACCGGATTAGAGCAAAAGGATGATAGCAATAAAGATTTTGATAAATTTATTAATAAGATTGAATTGCTAAAACAGGAAAAGGATGCCATACAGGGATCTGCAACCAAGTGGCAATTTAAAGAAGATAATTTAAATACCATTATTTTAACAAAAAACAAAGTCATTGCGGGTGGAAAAGGAATCATACTGGTCCTGGATGCTAATAACGGCTCGGAACTAAACCGTTTTCGTACGAGCGGAGATATTTTGGGGTTTGCCGTCTCTGACGGTCACTTATTAGCCAACGATGAAAAAGGAAATATTTATTGTTTCTCTGGTGATAAGGGTTCAAAATTAAATAAATCCGAATCTCTAAAAACGGTCGCTTATTTCGAAAATGATGAGTTAAATGAGGTATATAAAACTGCTGCAGAACAAATTATAAAAGAGACAGGCGTAAAAAGAGGGTTCTGTCTGGTTCTGAATAGTTCTGACGGCCGACTGGCCTATGAGCTTGCCAAACAGAGCGATTTAAAAATCATTGGCGTGGAGAAGGATGAGGAAAAGGTTGCTCAATCCCGAGTAAATTTAGATGCTGCCGGCATATATGGGGAACGGATAGCCGTCGAGAATTGGTCCTTAGATGATTTACCCGATTATTTTGCCAACCTGATCGTATCAGATGACCTGTTGATTTCGGGTAACGTTTCAATTGAACCGAAAGATATAAAAAGAGTGTTGAAACCATTTGGCGGCATGGTATGTCTGGGGCAAACGGATATAAATAGAAATACGGACTCGCAAATTGAAACGGATTTGGTAGCATTGGTTCGTCAAATTGGTGCTGGTGAACCGCAAGTCTCCCATGAAAAGGGTCTGTGGGTAAAGATAAAAAGAGGTGCTTTAGAAGGAGCAGGTAGTTGGACCCATCAATATTCCAATCCGGCAAATACTATCTGCTCAGATGATGAATTAGTAAACTACCCCTTTGGTGTCCTGTGGTTTGGTGAGCCGGGACCCGAAAAAATGGTCGAAAGACATGCCCGTGCCGCTGCACCCTTAGCAAAAAATGGCCGTCTCTTTGTTCAGGGTGAAGATGTAGTCATGGCCTATGATTCTTATAATGGTCTGAAACTTTGGGAGCGTGAGATTCAGGGCGCCAACCGGGTACGTGTCGATGTTGATGGGAGTAATTTGGCCCTTTCTGACCATGGTATTTTTGTTGCAACGGGGGAAAACTGTCTCCTTTTGGATGCAGAAACCGGCCAGACTTTACAGACCTATAAAATACCGACATCAAAAGATGGAAAGCCACGTCGCTGGGGATATATTGCTTGTTCAGGAGAAACACTTTACGGTTCGGCCGCTAAACCTTTCGATGAAGCGTATAACCATATTCTGAAGTCTTCAAATTTTGCAGAGAACAATGATCAAACTGATCAAGATGCTTTTCTTGCTTCACAATATGCCACCATGGAAGAAGCAGATTACGAGTTTCAAAGATCGGGAACAAAGTGGCGTTTTATAGCCGATTATCCAGCCTGGAATGGGGGCATTGTTACCCAGGAAGCGGCAACGGAGAAGATCATGTTCAGTGATGCCATCTTTGCCATGGATATTACCTCGGGAAAAACCAATTGGCTCTACCGTGGAAAGAAAATTGCCCATATTGCTATATCCATGGGAGATGGAAATCTCTATTTTGCTGATAATTCTGTCACACCAGCACAAAAATCGCAGGGTGTAGCGGAAAGAAAGAACTATGCGAAAAAGGCTGTCTGGAAAAAATATACCAAACCGCTCAAAACTAAAGATATCGATGTCCGGCTCGTAACGGTTTTGAATGCACGGACAGGAAATATAAAATGGCAGAGGCCGATCGATCTTTCCGGATGCGGCGGGGATGCAGTTGCTTCAGCCTATAAGAACAATACACTCTTGTTCTTTGGTAGTTTTGGTTTGCATGATAAATGGCGTTTTGAAGCAGAAGAATTAAGATGGCACAGGATTACGGCTTTGTCCTCAGAAAATGGTAAGATGCTCTGGTCAAGACCCTTAAATTATATGGTTCGCCCGGTCATTGTAAATGAAACAGTTATTGTGGAACCTAGGGCTTGTGATCTGCGGACAGGAGAAATTAAAACTCGCGTTCATCCTGTCACTGGTCAAACAGTTCCCTGGGAATATTTCCGGCCCGGACATACCTGTGCCGTTACATCTGCTACTTCCAGCTGTCTTTTTTACCGCTCCTATAATGCCGCATTCTACGATCTCGCAGGGGATAGGGGAATAACCTATTTTGGAGCAATCCGCCCGGGATGCTGGATAAATATGATCCCTGCCAATGGTCTGTTACTCTTTCCGGAGGCCAGTGCCGGATGTACCTGCTCTTTTCCGTTGAGAACCACAGTTGTTCTAAAACCAGCGGAGAAAAAAGAAACTGCGGATTGGAGTGTCTTTGTCAATCAGGGCCCAATAACACCAGTTAAACGATTGGGAATTAATTTTGGCGCACCTGGGGATAAAAAAGATGATAAGGGTGAATTATGGTTCGGCTATCCGCGACCGATCACCGGCTATGGCATTCGATTTGATCTTAAAGAGAAGGTTACCCCGAATATGGGTTATTTTTCATATGATACCAGGGGCTTAGAAGTAAAGGGAACAGATAAACCCTGGTTATATACATCTGGATGTCTCGGCCTTTCCAGTTGCAAAATCCCCTTAATTGATGAGGCCTGGAGTGTGAAATCCAGCGTTTATACGGTGCGTGTTGGATTTTATGTTAATTCTGGTGATCATATTTTTGATATTAAACTTCAAAATAAAACCGTTCTTGAAAATTTTGATCCAATGGATGAAACGAGTTCAGATAAAGAAGTGGTCATTAAAGAATTTAAAGGCATTGAGGTTGAAAATGATCTTATGCTTGAGCTGGTTTCAGATAAAACTGCACCGAAAATGGATGAAGCACCGGTGATTAATTTTGTTGAAATAGTTCGGGAAGAAGATGAAGTAGTATTTAAAATAGAAGATAAAGGTTTTGTTCTATCCGGAACTAATTTTAATGGTTTACTAAAAAAAGGAGATAAGGAACGTCTTGCAGGGGATAATGAAACAGCATTAGATCTCTATCATAGGGTTTTTAAACAATCTCCGTCGACCAAAACTAAAGAAAAAGCATTGAAAGGTATGGCAGCCATTGGAAGCCCAGAATCTCTCCCGGTAATAGAAAATACAGTCAGACAGACTTCTCCGATCTACTGGGATTATAAAGAACCCGATCCAGCCTTTATCGACGAGGCTATATCTGTTTATGTGGCCATCGCCAATAATTTAGCTCCCTCAAATCCAAAAAAGGCTAAAATCATGCTGGCAAATGCCGCCGAGGTTGCCAATGGGTTTGACTTAAAGGACGAAATTCTCGAAAATTTAGTATCATTGGGTGTGGATTTTGAAAACACCTCTGCCACGCCTGAAAATCTATCTCCGGGCATCAGGTATGATTTTTTTGAGGGAAATTTTACATCTGTTGCCGGTCTGGATATTGCCAAAGTAAAAAGTTCCGGCGTTGTTAAAGAATTTAAACTTCAGCAGCCTGAAGGTGTCAGTGAATATGGTTATATCTTTAGTGGTTATTTATCGGTTCCTGAAAACGGTATCTATACGTTTTATATTGAATCAAATGATGGTAGCAAATTATATATCAACAATAAAGAACTCATCAATAATGACGGTGGACATGGCGCCAAAGAAGAATTAGGAAATATAGCCCTGCGCCGTGGGTACTATCCAATCGCTGTTAAATATTTTCAAATGGGTGGGGGACAAGCCTTAAAGGTAAGCTGGGAGAGCGCTGACTTTAAGAAAAAGGAAATTTCAGCGGAAAATGTGTATTATGCGCCTTGATCTAATAAATTACCTCCCCCTAGTTCCCCCTCCTTAGTAAGGAGGGGGATTTAAGGGGGAGGTTTTTCTCTTGAGGTCTGTAATATATAATGTTCAACATCCAGCGCATAAGATAACCAACAAAAAGGAAAATGAAATTATCGGAATCATCAATTCGTAATATGCAATTGGTAATTAGGAATGGGATACCTGTCAGGAATTATTTATGAAAATATTAACTCGAAAAATATACGTGATTATTAGTATTCTCCTTTCAAGTCTGGTTTTATATACATCTGCAATGGCCTGCAAATATACCGTTCGGGATATTGGATTTACCGATTTGGGATCAAATGCCTACCAGCTATGTCTGTATGTAGATGATAAAATTTCCTCGGAAAAGGTTACAACAATCGAACGTCTTGCTTTTGCTGCCTTTCTTGATGCAAACGTTCAGACTGAGATCATTCATATAGATCGACAAAAAGACCATGCGGCAATGAAGTATTTGCGGACCCAAAAAGATATTTCTATACCTGCTGCAGTTCTTGTAGATCCGGAGGGTAATTCGCTTATGATACCCTTCTCTTACGACCAAGAAAATATGAACGAATCTTTATGGCGATTAATAGAGAAGGTAATCTCATCACCATTTCGGGATAAGATAGTCGATCAGGTTTCGGAGACCTATGGCAGCGTTCTCTTGATTGAAGGGATAAATGTTGAGAAAAACCGAGAGGCAAAACAGGCCATAAAGGGTGCGATTACAGATATTCTGGAAGTAATGAAACTTATGCCGAAACCCGTGAAAGAACCTCCCCAAATGTTGGCTATTACAAAAGAAGCATCTCCCAGTGAGTCCGTTCTGCTCTGGAGTCTTGGTGTTAGTACAGAAGTAATGGATGAACCACAAATTGCTATTATTTACAGCAGAGGAAGACGTATCGGGCCGGTTCTCCGGGGCACAGAAATAACCAGAGAGAATATCTTCAGTCTGCTCGCTATTATCGGTGCAGATTGTGAATGTGGGTTAGATCGCTCCGTGATGCTCGGTAAAATGATACCTCTGAGATGGGAGAGGAAAATTCAGGAAAAGTTAATTCATATTCTTGGCTTTGATGTTGAAAATCCGCTCATAAAATCAGAGATGCGACAAATATTATCCATGACGCCAGCTGTACAAAAGGGCATGAATTCAAATAGCCCCTTATCGGCATATCGGGAAGGGGTGATTAAGTTTAATCCTGCTGTTTCCGTAGCGCCTACTATAGCAGGGGATCAATTCCGAACCCAGGAGTCATCAGAGCCTGATTCGTCAGAAAATTTTTTCCTTCGCATCGGTGTATACTCATTTGGCACTATCCTTATCATTGTTCTGTTAATTGGAATTGTGATTTATATTAGAGCCAAAAAGAGGCGATGAAGGATGTTAACCGAATAGAATGAGTCAGGTGTATTAGACCAGATGTGGCCCCCTAATAGATAATAATACTTAAATTATGAGGTAACCCAATGTATCAAGTAAAGAAAATTGATCTTCCAACCGTAGCTCTTTATTCCTTTTTAATGTTTTTAATAATGGGGCTCCTGTTACACTCTGCCATTTGGATTATTGTTTTCATTTATTGGTGATTCAATTCCCGATCTTGGAGGAGAGGAAATGGGAATGTTGTCCTTCTTCAGTGGCATCTTTTTAATCATTATCCCTGTATTTTATGCGGTTTTTGGTACCTTAATCAATGTGCTCATTGTTCTCTGTTATAATTTATTGTCGGTTAAATTAGGTGGTATAAAAATTGATCTGAAAAAACTTGGCCAATTGGAAGAAGTTAAATAGCATATTGCTGAACTAAATTAAAACGCAATAACTCATTTATTCGCTCAAATATCTGCTATGGTCAGGAGGCCTGATGAGCCTAAGTTATTTAATGGTTATACCCATCTTAGTTACATTTATTGGGTTTGCTCCAGCACAGAAATATATTGACGGAAGACCGGAAGTTGTTCTGAGGATGGAAGCGAAGGATCATGGCATCGTACTTCGTTATGGTGACGGACCCAACCAATGTGACATTTATGGTGCCCGTGATGTCTGGGTGTTTGAATCTGAAGGTACCTTCTATATGCATTATGATGCGGCAGGTCCTCAAGCATGGCTCTCCGCTCTTGCTGTAAGTAAAGACCTGGTTACCTGGGAGAAAAAAGGACCGATCCTCAATTTAGGGGCCCCCGGTGAAGACGATTCGAAATCTGCCTCTTATGGTGTTACTTATAATGACGGTAAAGCATGGCATATGTTTTATATGGGAACGCCCAATACTACAGAACCACCAAATCGGATTCCTGGATTCCCATACCTCACCATGAAAGCGAAAGGAAAGAGTCCCTCAGGACCATGGATTAAACAAAAGGATGTCATTCCGTTCCGAACAAAACCAAATACCTACTATTCTATTACAGCCAGCCCTGGCCATGTGATTAGAAATGGGGATGAGTTTATCCAATTTTTCAGCGCAACCACACGAATAGAAGGGAATCCATGTGTCCAGCGAACATTAGGTATTGTGCGAACAAAAGATCTGAATGGTTCCTGGGTTATTGATTCACAGCCGCTCGTACCAATCGAAGAGCAAATCGAGAATGCCAGTCTGTACTATGAAAAGAGCATCAAGACATGGTTCCTTTTTACCAACCATATTGGCATAGAAAGTGATGAATATACGGATGCTATTTGGGTATATTGGAGCAAAGACCTGAACAAATGGGATTCGGAGAACAAGGCTGTTGTTTTAGACGGCCAGAATTGCACATGGTCACAAAAGTGCATTGGTTTGCCCTCCGTTGTCCCTTTTGGCGAACGACTGGCTTTGTTTTACGATGCACCGGGCAGCAACAGTACCAGCCACATGAGAAGAAACATAGGCTTAGCATGGCTTGATTTGCCAGTGACTCTCCCTGTTAAAGATATGATCAACAATGCGGAATAATGCACACCCGCGTATAGACAAAATTTCCACGGATTCATTATTCCATAAGTGTTCAATTAATTTAACTTATATCTATTGGTTATACATTAGATTTAAAGATTATTACAGTCGTGTCAATCCATGTGATTCTGTGCTTATTTTTTAGAATAGGACTTTCTTTTAAAGGTTGTTGCTATGAGAAATATGAATGTTATGCAGGTCGTATATGTTGTTGCACTCCTTTTATTTAGTGCTTGCACCTCTTCAAGCGAACGTCCCAACATCCTTTTTATTATGAGTGATGATCACGCTTCTCATGCCATAAGTGCCTATGGGAGTAAAATAAATTCAACCCCAAATATTGACCGTCTTGCAAACGAAGGCATGCGTTTTGATAATTGTTTTTGTACGAACAGTATTTGTGCACCAAGCAGGGCCGTCATCTTAACTGGAAAATACAGTCATCTCAATGGGCATCTTGATAACCGGACCCGATTTGACGGCACGCAACAGACATTACCAAAACTTCTGCAACAAGCGGGTTATAAAACGGCTATTATAGGTAAATGGCACCTCCAGAGTGAACCGACAGGATTTGATTACAGCAATGTTTTGCCCGGACAGGGTCTTTATCATGATCCGGTGATGATCAAAAACGGCGTTCATCAGGATTTAAAGGGTTATGTAACCGATCTAATCACTGATGATGCACTTACATGGCTTAAAAAACAAGAATCCTCTAAAAAACCCTTCTTTTTAATGTTACATCATAAAGCGCCACATGCTAACTGGGAGCCTGATGATAAACATTTAACCATGTATACAGATAAAGATATACCCCTTCCCGATACTTTTAATGATGATTATCAGACGCGAACTGCCCAAATCAATACACATCGATTAAAGGTAGGGCCAAAACAATGGGAACTGCATTTTCAGCGTTTTGGACAAATTCCTGAGGGTATGTCGGAGCAGGAAACCAGGGAATGGGTTTACCAGAAGTATATGAAAAATTATCTGCGCTGTATCGCTTCTGTGGATGATAATGTGGGTCGTGTTCTTGATTATCTTGACGGTTCGGGGATGAGCAAAAATACACTTGTTATTTATACTTCTGATCAGGGATTCTTTCTGGGTGACCATGGCCTCTATGATAAACGGTTTATGTACGAGCAGTCTCTACGTATGCCTCTTCTGCTTAAATATCCAAAAGAGATCAAATCTGCTAGTACCACGGATGGTATTGTATTGAACTTGGATTTTGCCCCAACCATTTTGGATTATGCTGGTATAACCATTCCACAAGATATGCAAGGACAGAGTTTCAGACCTCTGCTGGATGGTTCTGTCCCGAAAGAATGGCGTAAAGCCATGTATTACCAGTTCTTTGAGGAAGGGTATGGTATTGGACCCCATGAGGGTATAAGAACCCAACGTTATAAACTCATCCATTTTCAGTACGGCGATATGGGGTGGGAACTCTATGATCTGGAAATCGATCCGGACGAACTATTTAATATGTACAACTTTCCGGAAAACAGAGAACTTATTGAGGAACTCAAAACGACACTACATAACCTCAAAAGCGAATATAAAGCACAGCATTAACATACAATCCACATGAAACCCCCTTCAACTGAGAAAGACAGTATCGTTAGATCGTATCTAATAACTATTTGAACTAAAAAGTCGCCAGGATTCACAAGATATTAAATTAATATTTTGGATTTTAGAGTGTGGATTTTGTCCATAGGGCTCCTTCGGAAGAAAACCTTTAATTTAATATACAATGCGAATTCACCCAAAGGGATTCCTTCGGAGTAATAGACAAATTTAAAAGCATCCAGTTATCTTGTCTTCTAAATATGAAATGCATATTCCTAAGGTCGTAACTTACGATAATAGTCTGTATCATTGGCACAATCACCTACAGCAGACTGTCATATATTTGTTCTACAGATTGTAAAAAATGATTATGATAAGGAATAAGAGTATGAAAGTGAAAACAATCATTCCTGTTCTCTTATTCATCTCGCTTTATTTATTTGGCTGTCATGATGCTTCAACAAATAGTGACCCGGAATCTCCTAGTAAGAATTCAGTCATTGGCCGGATTGTAGATAAAGCGAGTAATCTTGGCAGTTCAGGAACATTAGTAAAAATTGTAAACGATCAAAATGCCTATCAGGTAAACACTGATGCAGGCGGAAACTTTAGTTTTATAAATATTGACAAAGACGAGTACCGGTTAATTGTGGTTGGGAGCAGTGACTCGCGATCAGTTTCGGATACGATTGGTATCTATTCAAGTACTGATCCCGATTGGGGTGACATATATGCCGAGTTATTTGCCTCGATTCAGGGAAAAATCATAATTGAGGGTTCTACTGATCATAGTTTTGTCTCTATTCAACTATTAGGAACTGATAAAAGCGCCATTACTACAAATCAGGGTAATTTTAGAATAGACTTAATATTTCCTGGATTATATGATCTATACATTTCAGTAGAGGATGAAAATTATGCCTCCTATCACTTCAAAGATTTAACGTTGGCTGCTGGTGATATATATATCGTTGATACTGTACTCACTTATAAGTTTAAAAGAGCAGAATTAAGAGTCGTTAGTGATATAAACCTTCCAACCGTACTTCGGACAAATTTTGCCTATGCTGATGGAAAATACTGGTATGGCAAATCAATAAAAGGCATCTATTCTTATGATCCTATCTCAGAAGCAGAAAAACGAGTGTTTAATCATTACTTTCTGGGTGATCCCCGGGTAGTCTATGACTATGACGATGGGATTTGGAGTTCAGGAGATCAGGCCACAACCTGGATGATTCGTAAATATTCAATTAGCCAGGCTGTAGTCACTGATAGTCTTCCCGTCCCTAGCGGCTTCTCTGTTTATAGTTTAGCCTGGGATATGTCCAGTAACAGCCTGATTAGCCATGCAATATCGGCGATGGAACTATTGATGTACTCTCTTTCGACAAAAGAATTGACCACTCTCAAACCGAATCTTCAATATGATCCCAGAGAATATGATTCAATTCGATTTTATGATATTCTTGTCGAAGAGGGCGGAAAGGTTTATACACTAGTCAGGTATAAACCAAAAGATTTGGATGAAGAACTCCATTTATATATCTTTGATAATCTTTCTGATCTGAACACTCTTAATATCTACAAGATTCCAGGGGCTTTACACAACAGGTTAAGTTATAAGGAAGGCAAACTATATATCATTAAATCTGGTGGTGAAATTAATGAGATTATTCTGAATTGATACATTTGTCTTAGACTTATAAAGTCTTGGTTATATTTTTTGCCAATCAAATGGATATTCAAACATCACTTGGAGCATGGAGTGTCTATATTCCAGAAGATTATAATTATAAAAATTGTATTAATAGTTGTTTTTGTTTTAACTAAATGTACCGATAACCCAACCGCATCAACGTTCTCCACGTCTATAAAATTTCCATTATATAAAAAAGCAATATACGCCATTGGTCATTATAGTGTTAGGAATGATGCTGATTCCCTTCTCAACCTCCGTGTATCATCCTTCTACTTTGATTCAACTTACATTTCTAAGGACACAACCTATCTGGTTGGTACCTATGAAACTCTGGACCCTTTCTCGTACGATTCACCCCAATCGGGTCGTCTCCTGATCTCCCTGACCAACGATTGGGTATTTTATCAAAGCAGTGAAATTGTGGATGCTGGAATCGATTTTTTAAAGCCACAAATTGAGATGAATGTTGATACAACCGCTTTGCCGACTGAAAAATATGGCCATTTTCCCATTTATCCCCGAAATTTAATTCCAAATATCACAAAATCCATCTATCGTCCTGCCAATGAGGGTGATGCGTGGGGCTACAGCCAGGTCTTTAGGGAATTCCATATTAAAGAAACTAAAGTTTGGGAAGATCAATATGGCTCGGATTTTGGCTATGAAGTTAGAGTAAAACATATTCTGTTCGGATTCGAAACCATTTTTGATCTCGTCATCGATCGGCATGGAATTATAAATTCGCAATCATCCACTAAATATTTTGATATATCTGAAGATGGTACTAGCGTTGATTCTACGTCAGTCTATTGGATTAACAGAAGAATTGCTGATTATCAAGATCCTGGATTACTAAATACCCTGTTAGATTATACAAATGAAGTGAAAGTAAAAGGATTAAAGTACATTAAAGAATAATTCTCTCTATTTAATGCCTCACAACACCCGTTTACCATTATTAAGGGATACGTATATTAGTCCAGGTATCCATAAACCTTTTTAAGAAAGGATGTGTATGATAATTTTAAATAAAATAACAGGATTTTTTATTATTTTCTTGCTGACACTATCTGCATTATCGGGTTGTTCGGGTGATGCGATAAAAGAGGTGAAGGAAATTGGAACACAAAAACAGTTATTTCTTGATGATTCGATTATCGAATCGAGCGAAAGTGTAACCCTTACCATGAACCCTCCAAGACGGACAGGGGCGATGACTGGGATAAGTTTGGCCAAATTACGCCTGGATGGTTTCGTTTCTGCTGATGCTGATTATCCCGGCGGTGAAATCACCACCGGATTGATCCGATTTGGAAGCAGCAGAATGGATGTAAACCTCGATACCGGGGGTGGAGGATCACTGCAGATCGAAATTTTGGATGAATCGGGTAAACCCATAAAAGGATTTACACAAAGCGAATCTGAATTGCTGGTTGGCAATTCAGTGAAAATGCCCGTTACCTGGAAAAATAAAGATGGTGTAAGTGAACTAGCGGGAAAGTCTGTTCGACTTCGCTTTCTTATGAGTGATTGTAAACTCTATTCATTCCAGTTTGTGAATTGAGGAAATGCGGAAAAATGAAGAAAAGCCTGGATATTATATCTCGCAAAGACGCAGAGACGCAAAGGATTAGCCTGGGTATTTCGGAATAGGAGTGAAAAATAAACGATAGACTATCTATAAAAAATTGCACAATTTCAGAATGTTGAAATCTAATTCTCCCTTTTCTGGAGCTGGTGTAGATTAGACAATTTTAATAGAAGAATATTTTTATCTATTCGAATAAGCAAAATCTAATTCCCCCTTTGAAGGGGGGTAGGGGGATGTTTTTACAAAACTTGCAGGTAAATTACATCCCCCTTAGTCCCCCTTTCAAAGGGGGAGACATTTCCTTGCTACACCCGAAATTAAGCAATTTAACCTATACTGCAACAACCATTTATAAGCGGGACATGATTAGATCAAAATGGTTATCATTATTGAATTAAAGGAGATACAATGAAAAAAGTATTGACTTGGATTTTATTAATTTATTTATTCATATTATCAAGCTTTACGATGGGTGGAGAGTTGGATGAAAGATCGATAATTCAACATGAAAATGAAATGGTAAAAGAGTGGATTACCAGACATTTATCTGAACGTTCAGTGCCATTTTTCTCATTTCTCTATGAAGGTAAAAAATCTACCTCTCTCCTTCTCTAATTGGAAAACTGATCTTAGGAAAAATAGAATTGACGAAAATAAAACCCGCTATATTCTTGCTTATACAGATCCAAAGACCAAACTTATTGTTAGATGTATCGGTACTTCTTTCTCGAATTTCCCCGCAATTGAATGGATTGTAGAGTTTGAAAATTCAGGCGGGATAGATACACCCATAATTGAAAACATTCAGGCTGCTGATGTCCTGCTATTTGCTGGCGAGGGCGGAAAGTATCTGCTGCATCATGCCCTCGGCAGTAATCATGGTCAAAATGATTTTGCCCCGCTACTGGATGAAATCAAAACGAATTCTAAACTCGTCCTGATGCCAAGAGGGGGGCGTTCATCGGATGAGACAGCATTCCCATTTTTTAATATCCAGGGTGAATCACAGGGCGTCATGGTTGCTATTGGCTGGTCCGGCCAATGGCAGGCCTTGATAAAAAGAGAGGAACAGGGAGGTGTTTTACTGAAAGCCGGTTTAGAAAAAACCCATCTCAAACTTCATCCGGGTGAAAAGATTCGTACACCACGCATCTTACTTCTTTTCTGGGAAGGGGAGGAAAGATTGCGCGGACATAATCTTTTCCGTCGCTTCATTCTAACTCATCATGCTCCACAACAAAATGGTAAACCAATTAACGGACCTTTTTCCTGTAATGGGGGTGCTTTCATGTTTAATGAGTTTACCCTCGCTACCGAGCATAGCATGATCGCCCTCGCTGAACGCTATCAGCAATTTGGTCTCCAGGCCGATTACTGGTGGATTGATGCCGGTTGGTATGGTAGTATGGATTGGGATGAGGGTGGCTGGTATCGGAATGTTGGAAACTGGTATATGCGCAAGGAACATTTCCCAAATGGTTTGAAACCGGTATCAGAGGCTGTCAATAAAATGGGTATGAAGTTTCTCCTCTGGTTTGAACCTGAACGCGTATGGCCCGGTACCTGGCTTGATAAAGAACATCCCCAATGGATTATAAGAAAAGAACCGGAATATGAGAGCGGCCTCTTTAATTTAGGCATTCCTGAAGCCAGGAAATGGCTGACGGATTTCATTTCTAAAATGATTAGAGATAATGGGGTAGAGATTTACCGCCAGGATTTTAATATGCGTCCATTGGATTTTTGGCGTAGTATGGATGCACCGGATCGTCAGGGTATGACCGAAATTCGCCATATTGAAGGTCTGTACGCTTTTTGGGATGAATTATTAGAGAGGCATCCCGGATTGATCATTGACAATTGCGCCAGTGGGGGAAGGCGTTTAGATTTGGAAACTATTTCCCGTAGTGTGGCGCTATGGCGATCTGATTATAATTATAGGGAGCCCACGGGGCGGCAGAATCATACCTATGGATTATCCCTTTATTTCCCTTATCATGGTACCGGTTGCACGGTGCCTGATATTTATACGGCTCGTAGCACCTATTCCAGTTCAATGGTGACAGGCTGGAACCTCTATACCGACAATTTTCCAAAAGACCAGGCGCGGTATATTTATGATGAATATAAAAAGATCCGTCATTTTTTTCTAGGTGATTTTTATCCGTTGACCGAATATACAACGCGCTTACATAAATTGATGGCCTATCAATATCATCGTCAGGATTTAAATAGTGGTATGGTTCTGGTTTTCAGGCGTCCTTTTAATGAGGAGATCTCTTATCATATCAAATTAAAGGGGCTGGATGACGATGTCATGTATGAATTGATTTATGAAAATGATGGTGCTACTTCAGTAAAGTCCGGACAGGAATTAAAAGAGGGCCTGACGGTTAAGATTATCGAAAGGCCGGGCTCATTGTTGATTACGTATCGAAAAATTTAGGTTTCAAAGTCACCCTTTGTCCCTAATATTTCGCATAAAAAGGAGTGAAGAAAAGCGATCTCAGAGTGAGGTTAATGATACGGACCTCACCCCTGCGGGGCTGTATCTAAAAGTTTTGATATACAAGTGAATAATCCCGGATATTTTGGGAAAAATGGAAATTCTTTTGTCTTTTAAGCAATTGAGTTAGAAAACACATGAATTCCTTTAGAAACGCAAAAATATCAGTAATATATGCACTATCAGACACATTGTTAAGCGCATCTTTAACTATTTTTCTTAAGTTATGCGCTATTGCCAGAAGACCGAACTCATGTTCTGTATTTACAAGGCCACGAAGAAGAAATCGATTAAATCGACAGTTATGTCTTAGATCTCCAAAAAAGGTTTCAACTTCAGGGCCGCGCCGTTTTCGCAAGGCAATACCATACAGTGAATCAAGATTGGTTCTTGCCTGCGCTTTAAATTTTTCAAGTTTCACGTTGTAATGAATTTGCCGGTTGTTTTTTGATTTTGTGCATTGCGGTTTGAATGCACACGCACGGCAGGCTTGAAACTCATAAACACGGACATCAGAGATAAATCCTGTTTTGCTCTTTGCTTGAAATGTTTTTTGGTATGTGAGTTTTTTACCAGCAGGACAAATGAAGCAGTCCTCTTGGATGTTATATGTAAAATTACTTTTATGAAAGGGTTTGTTTTTCTTAAAATGTTTCTTTTTCTCAGGGTGAAATGTATTGTACTTCAAATAATTTTGAATGTTATGGTCGGCAAGTAAAGAGTAGTTTTCTTCACTGCCATATGCCGAGTCACCCATGTAGTTGTTTGGTTTATAGGTTTCACCACGTTGCTCGATTTTTTCAAGATGATCGGGAAAGGTCACGGTATCCGAGGGATTTTGACTGATTGAATAGTTGGTAATAAATTGGTTCTCAGTGCTGATTTGAGCGTTATAGGCTGCACGCAAACGATCGTCTTTCATGCGCATGAAGGTTGCATCCGTATCGGTTTTTGAATAGGAATTCCGCCCTGAAAGCAGATCTTCCTGACCTTCATATTTAGCCAGTTTGTCTGCTTCTTTGTTCAGACGGTTTTTAGCGGTTTCCATTTTCTGTTTTTTCTTTTTATCGGAAATCTTCGAAAGATGATCACTTAACTCGGCGGTAAGATTCCGTAGTTCTTCTGAGGAAATATCGGTGTCTTCCCCCCGTTCAGGCAGATCGGCATCACCGTATTTGTGATCTTCGGCCTGATTCATTTTATCAATTTCCTCAAGAAGAGCTTGAACACGCTTTTTAACCGCAGATTTATAACGCGCTGTATTCTTGCTCCAAACATGGGTGTATCGTCCGGCATTGGCTTCAAGTGTGGTGCCATCAACAAAGAAATCCTGATAGGATATATAACCTTTGCCATGCAGGAAATCCAACAACTCGGTGAATATATCTTCAAGAATATCTTTAAAATACTCGGTTCGGAAACGATTGACCGTGTTAAAGGTCGGCCTTTGCATGCCGGTAAGCCACATAAAGGTAATATCCTGGCGAACCGCTTTTGCAATATCACGGCAGGAATATATCTTCTGAGAATAGGCATAAAGAATCACTTTTAGCATTAAAGCCGGATGATACGATGGGGCGCCACCCCCTGAAAAAATCTCATCCCAAAGTCTGGAAGGAAGCAGTGAAACAAATTTATCAACAATGCGAACCAAATGGTTAGCCTCAACCAACTCATCAAGACTGGGAGGCAATACACTCATTTGGTGTTGATTGATCTCTTTAAATTTTTTCATAAAAATCCTATTTGTCTTAACTTATGAGTATAAGACAATTTAATACTTTAAAGAGTTTTACTAAAGACTTTTGATACAGCCCAAAATAATATATGATTAAAACTTCAGAAACTGAGCAGTAATTTGGCGTATGAATTTTATAGTTAAATTGAATTCTAAGCAGCATAAACCGGCGTTAAGCTTGGGGCTGTATCAAAAGTTTTGATATACAAGTGAATAATCCCGGATATTTTGGGAAAAATGGAAATTCTTTTGTCTTTTAAGCAATTGAGTTAGAAAACACATGAATTCCTTTAGAAACGCAAAAATATCAGTAATATATGCACTATCAGACACATTGTTAAGCGCATCTTTAGCTATTTTTCTTAAGTTATGCGCTATTGCCAGAAGACCGAACTCATGTTCTGTATTTACAAGGCCACGAAGAAGAAATCGATTAAATCGACAGTTATGTCTTAGATCTCCAAAAAAGGTTTCAACTTCAGGGCCGCGCCGTTTTCGCAAGGCAATACCATACAGTGAATCAAGATTGGTTCTTGCCTGCGCTTTAAATTTTTCAAGTTTCACGTTGTAATGAATTTGCCGGTTGTTTTTTGATTTTGTGCATTGCGGTTTGAATGCACACGCACGGCAGGCTTGAAACTCATAAACACGGACATCAGAGATAAATCCTGTTTTGCTCTTTGCTTGAAATGTTTTTTGGTATGTGAGTTTTTTACCAGCAGGACAAATGAAGCAGTCCTCTTGGATGTTATATGTAAAATTACTTTTATGAAAGGGTTTGTTTTTCTTAAAATGTTTCTTTTTCTCAGGGTGAAATGTATTGTACTTCAAATAATTTTGAATGTTATGGTCGGCAAGTAAAGAGTAGTTTTCTTCACTGCCATATGCCGAGTCACCCATGTAGTTGTTTGGTTTATAGGTTTCACCACGTTGCTCGATTTTTTCAAGATGATCGGGAAAGGTCACGGTATCCGAGGGATTTTGACTGATTGAATAGTTGGTAATAAATTGGTTCTCAGTGCTGATTTGAGCGTTATAGGCTGCACGCAAACGATCGTCTTTCATGCGCATGAAGGTTGCATCCGTATCGGTTTTTGAATAGGAATTCCGCCCTGAAAGCAGATCTTCCTGACCTTCATATTTAGCCAGTTTGTCTGCTTCTTTGTTCAGACGGTTTTTAGCGGTTTCCATTTTCTGTTTTTTCTTTTTATCGGAAATCTTCGAAAGATGATCACTTAACTCGGCGGTAAGATTCCGTAGTTCTTCTGAGGAAATATCGGTGTCTTCCCCCCGTTCAGGCAGATCGGCATCACCGTATTTGTGATCTTCGGCCTGATTCATTTTATCAATTTCCTCAAGAAGAGTTGAACACGCTTTTTAACCGCAGATTTATAACGCGCTGTATTCTTGCTCCAAACATGGGTGTATCGTCCGGCATTGGCTTCAAGTGTGGTGCCATCAACAAAGAAATCCTGATAGGATATATAACCTTTGCCATGCAGGAAATCCAACAACTCGGTGAATATATCTTCAAGAATATCTTTAAAATACTCGGTTCGGAAACGATTGACCGTGTTAAAGGTCGGCCTTTGCATGCCGGTAAGCCACATAAAGGTAATATCCTGGCGAACCGCTTTTGCAATATCACGGCAGGAATATATCTTCTGAGAATAGGCATAAAGAATCACTTTTAGCATTAAAGCCGGATGATACGATGGGGCGCCACCCCCTGAAAAAATCTCATCCCAAAGTCTGGAAGGAAGCAGTGAAACAAATTTATCAACAATGCGAACCAAATGGTTAGCCTCAACCAACTCATCAAGACTGGGAGGCAATACACTCATTTGGTGTTGATTGATCTCTTTAAATTTTTTCATAAAAATCCTATTTGTCTTAACTTATGAGTATAAGACAATTTAATACTTTAAAGAGTTTTACTAAAGACTTTTGATACAGCCCCATTAAGGGGTGAGGTCATGTGTTTCTATCTCCATCCGTTTTAGAGAAGGGACTGTTCAAGGGGATCGCTACGCTGGGAGACGAGTTCATGGTTAAATCCTTGATCTATTTACTATATAAAAGTATAATTTAACAATTTAGAGTAAATCTATGTCAGTAAAAATCAGCAAAGAATGGATGATTATCCTCATTTTTGCGCTGGCAAAATTATTAGTCCATTTCCTCACCTATGCAAATTATGAGTTGCACCGCGATGCCTATCTCTATTATGCCCAGAGCGAACATCTGGCCTGGGGTTATGTGGCGGTTCCGCCCTCAATTGCCGTTGTTGGCAAGATTGCCACGCTTATCTTCGGAAATACGACCTTCGGTTTGAGATTCTTTCCTGCTCTGATCGGTTCATTTAATTTAGTCATTATCGGATTAATGGTAAAAGAGCTGAGAGGAAAAAATACCGCGCTAATATTGGCCAGCCTGGCCTATCTCTTATCCCCTAGCTATCTTCATACCAATGCTTTATACCAGCCGGTATGTTTTAATCAGTTTTACTGGTTACTTGGTGGTTATCTGATACTCCTCATGATTAAAAGAAATGATCCTAAATTCTGGATCTGGATTGCACTTGTCTTCGCCCTGGCATTTTTGAACAAATATTCCATCGTCTTTTTTGCCTTTGCCTTTGTAGTTTCACTCTTAATCTCTCCATATCGATATCTATATGCCTCCAAATACTTTGTCATGGCCCTTATTCTGGGTTTAGGCCTAATTTTTCCTAATCTTCTCTGGCAATATGAGCACAACTGGCCAGTGTTGCATCATATGAGTGATTTACAGAGGACACAATTGGTTCATGTACGTCTCTCAGATTTTATTGTGAGCCAGATTTTAATGAATATTCAAGGCCTTCTTTTATGGGTGACGGGGTTGGTTGCCATATTATTCTTAAAAAAAGAAAATCAATACAGGTTATTCGGGATCCTCTATCTGATTGTAATTACAGTATTAATCATAGGACATGGTAAGCCTTATTATTCATTGGGAGTGTACCCGATCCTGTTTGTTTTTGGCGCCTATATTATTGAAAAGTATTTCAAAAAGTATCTCCTCTATATCACTGCTATTCTTATTCCTTCAATGTTCATATCCCTTTATGTTTCATTGTCATTCGATGGGATACCCTTCATTAGTTTCGAAGATGCCGTGCAAAAAGATGCTTTCCGCTGGGAGGACGGGGTTAATCATGATATTCCCCAGGACTTGGCCGATATGACAGGGTGGACACAGGTCGGTAATAAAGTTGTGGAGACTTATCTTACCCTTAATTCAGAAGATCGTGAAAATTGCGATATCTTTTGCTATCATTATGGACAAGCCGGTGCAGTGATGTTTTATGGTAAAGATGCGAATATACCTCAACCGATTTCTATTAATGGAAGTTTTGCCTTTTGGGCTCCCGATAGTCTTACAAAAGAGTATTTGATTTGGGTCCATTCAGACCTGAATAATGATATAAAACCTGAGTCCTTTTTGCCTGCTCGTTTTAGGGATGTACAACTTATGACCACAGTTGAAGATAAATATTTTAGAGAAAATGGTACGAGAATATATCTCTGCCGGTATCCGAAACAAGAATTTAAAGATTATTATAAATTCAGAATTGCAGCGTTAAAAAATGGGATAAGGGGGGAATAACTTATGCGCTTGTGGTATCTGTTCCTGTTTTTATTAATAATCCAGACTGTGTCAGCCCAAAATTGGTCCACAGATGTCAAAACCACACCTGCTCATGGTCTCGGGGCTGAAGAAGGTGTCATGCGCCGGGATCCCAGCGATATTATCAAAGTTGAAGATCAGTATTATGTTTGGTATACAAAAGGGAGACAGGTTTCCGGTTACAATGCTACTATATGGTATGCCATATCCTCAGATGGTCATAAGTGGGTTGAAATGGGAGAAGCATTGCCCCGTGGTCCGATTGGTAGTTGGGATGAACAGAGTGTTTTTACACCAAATATCCTGGTCGCAGAGGATCACTACTGGCTTTTTTATACAGCGGTACCAAAACCCTTTTATAATTCCGGTCCGAATATTACTAAGACAGCCATTGGAATTGCGGTATCAAATTCTCCTGAGGGGCCATGGAAAAAGCTTAACCAAAATCCAATTCTCAAGGCAAGTGATGATCCCAGAAAGTTCGATAGCATGCGCGTTGATGATGCCTGTTTGATTTTTCGCAATGGTAAGTACTGGCTTTATTTTAAGGGGAGGCAGTGGGACAATACACCCGGACATACGAAAATGGGGGTGGCTATCGCCGATCATCCCGGTGGTCCCTACGTCAAATATGAGGGCAATCCGATTATTCAAGCCGGTCATGAAGTATTGGTATGGCCCTATGGAAAAGGTATCGTTGCCCTGATCAGCAATGCCGGTCCAAAAGAAATTGCTAAAACCCTCCAATACACTGAAGATGGAATCAATTTTAGAAAAATGGATGATCTGACTCGTGTTCCGTCAGCCCCGGGTGCTTATCGACCGGAAGCCTTCCTCGATTCAGGAAAAGGAAAAATGATCGCCTGGGGAATTCATATTGGCCAAAAAGAAGGATTTTTTCCTTTTCTGGAGCGGTTTGATTGCCATTGGAAAAACTATGATGGGTTCACACAAAGAGGAAAATCGGAAAAGAATGATCCCATATTAGCAAAAAAACTGGCTGACTTATTTGAAGGTTTTGATGGAAATGTGGGGATTTATGTCCATCATCTGGCCACAGGGCGGACAGCAGCCATAAATGCCGATGAATTATTCCCAACCGCCAGTATGATCAAAGTACCCATTTTACTTACGACATTTGATAAGATAAAGTCGGGACAACTCGATTATCATGAAGATCAGGTCTATTATGATTCACTCTTGTATGCAGGTGAAGATATCTTGGGCTCATTTAAAGAAGGTGAGAAGATTAAATTAAGTAAAGTGATCATGCTTATGATCACGACCAGTGATAATACGGCCAGTTTATGGTGTCAGAAGTTAGCCGGAACCGGAACCGATATCAATAAGTGGTTATCGGATCATGGATTTGAGAAGACACGGGTGAATTCACGGACACCCGGCCGGGAAAAAGACCGGGAAATCTATGGATGGGGCCAAACCACACCGCGGGAGATGGCCGAGTTGCTTAGTTATGATAAGGGAAGACAGAGCGATCAGCCTGTCAGCCAGTGAGGAAATGTACCGTGTTTTGTGTAATATATACTGGAATGGCGAAGCGTTGTCCCAAATTCCGCCTTACATACAGGCAGCATCAAAACAGGGAGTGTTAATGCATCACGATCGGAGGTTGTTCTGGTTAATGCACCCTCCGGTGATTATGTTTTTTGCATTATTACCAAAAATCAGAAAGATACCAGCTGGGACTATGACAACGCAGGGTATGTGTTAATACGAGAAGTTTCCAGACTTTTATGGCAATATTTTGAGCCTGGCTCATATTGGGATCCCAATCCCGAAATGGAAAAATGGGCAAAGTGATTTAAAGATTTAGATAATATCGTTATGAACGTTCTAAGGTGGTTTGTGTAGTTCTCTCTTTCTCGCAGAGACGCTGAGACGCAAAGTTCGCAGAGGAAATTAAATAATTTATAAACTACCACCCCCTCAGTCCCCTCCTTACGAAGGAGGGGAAAAAAGGGGGAGGTAATTCTTAGCATATCATTTTTCTCTGAGTTCTTTGTGCACTTTGTGGTTATCTTTTTTTTCACGCAGCGGCGCAACGATCGCAACGAAAAGATTAAGGTCTTTGATCATGCTAATTATAAAATATAAAATTAAAACCGGTGGTCTTAATAAACTATGATATAAAAAATTTAATAAGCTTTTCTTTGTGTACTTTGCGCCTTCTTTGAGTACTTTGTGGTTTTCTTTTAATTTCACGCAGCGGCGCAACGAGCGCAACGAAAAGATTGAGATATTTGATCACGCTGATTAAAAAGTATACAATTAAAACCGCTGACTTTGATGAACTGTGATCTTATAAATAGAAATAATCTTTCTTTGTGAACTTTGAGGCTTCTTAGTGTCCTTTGTGGTTATCTTTTATCTCAACCAAAGACGAAAATCCTGCAAAGATTTGTAATTAATTAAAAAATCAAATAATTCTAAACATAAGGGATGCTATAAAAATGAAATGGATAACAATTTCTGTTGTGCTATTTAGTATTGTTAGCATTTTACCGGGATGCGAAGAAAAGAGATCAAAAGACAGACACAAATGATTCAGTCCTCTTTCCTCCGACTTTAGTACTGCAAAAAGATATCTTGTTAGATAAAATTAAAGGCGGTTGGGCCGGGCAGGTGATTGGCTGTACTTATGGTGGTCCGACGGAATTCAAGTTCTGTGGAACCATGATCCAGGATTATACACCCATAACATGGGATAAAGATCGTATGAAATGGTATTATGACAATGTCCCCGGATTGTATGATGATATCTATATGGATCTGACCTTTGTGGAAGTCTTTGATAAAGAGGGATTAGATGCACCGGCCACTTCTCATGCCAACGCCTTTGCCCATGCAGAGTATAAATTATGGCATGCCAATCAGGCGGCACGTTACAATATTCTTAACGGGATCGAACCCCCCGCCACCGGATACTGGGAAAACAATCCCCATTCTGAGGATATAGATTTCCAGATCGAAGCCGATTTTGCAGGACTTATGTCGCCTGGCATGGTAAATACGTCAAGCGAGATATGTGATAAAATTGGACATATTATGAATTATGGTGATGGCTGGTATGGCGGCGTCTATGTGGCAGCCATGTATTCCCTGGCCTTTATTTCAGATGATGTTGAGATCATTGTAAGGGAAGGATTAAAAAGTATCCCTGCACAAAGTGACTTTTATAAATGTATTTCCGAAGTCATCAGCTGGTATCACCAGTATCCTGATGACTGGAAGGCCACATGGTTCGAATGTGAGAAAAAATGGTCTTCTGACATCGGATGTCCGGATGGTGTATTTACTGCTTTTAATATTGATGCTAAAATTAATGCAGCCTATATCGTTATTGGCTTATTATACGGCAATGGAGATTATGGCAAAACTATTGATATCAGTACGCGTTGTGGACAGGATTCGGACTGTAATCCTGCAAGTGCTGCCGGTATTCTGGGAACAATGTTGGGATATAATCAAATTCCGGACTATTGGAAACAGGGTTTAGAGGAAGTTGAGGATCTCGATTTTAAATACACAACCATTTCCCTGAATGATGTCTACAAGATGGGTTTTGATCATGCTGTAACAAATATTGAGAACAATGGGGGGATAGCCTCCGAAAATGATATATCAATCAAAGTGCAAAAACCGATTCCCGTAAAATTTGAAAAGGGATTTTTAAATCATTATCCGCTGCAGGTTAGGCTTGTGGAGGAAAATAACAAAAAATTGAAGACCGGGCGCAGAGATTATTCATTTGAATTTGAGGGCGTTGGATTTATTGTTAAGGGCAGGGCGATTGCTAAAGATGGCCAGATAAAAAAAGATAATGAAAACCCTGAGATAGAGGTCTGGGTGGATGGCGTATCCATCGAAAAGGCGATCCTGCCCACGGATTTTACCCGGCGACGACATGAAATATGTTGGAAATACAATTTATCGCCAAAGACACATAATGTAAAATTCGACTTTTAAATCCTGAAAAAGGGTACGAAGTTTGGCTGGACAGGATTTTGATTTATACCGACAGCCAATGAGTATCCGCTTGGAAATGAGGGAATTGATCGTTTGGATTGGATTTTTCGATCTGGCGAATATTTTAATTACAAGAGTATCTATCCGTTAACACCACACTAAATTTAGATATGAATTTAAAATATAGATATATAAGTAGTATCGCCTTAATTCTCCCTCTGATCTATTGTTGTAGTGATTCAACAAAATACTCTCTAAAGGACAAAAGAATCTGCATCGATCCTGGTCATGGTGGGACTACAAAAACGGATTCATTTCGGGTTGGCTTTGCCGGTGAGCGAGAAGAAATGAGAGTAGCGGAATTTTATGTAGATACTGATCAGGAGAGTAAGTAGAGAAAATATCCAGAATAACACCATTTAAATTAAGTGGGTTGACAATTAGAAGTAATTGATATATATTTGAGCAATCAAGTATATGTCAAGGAGTGTGTTGCCATGTTGAATCTCAGTTCATCTCTAAAATTTATTATGAATCAATCGATGGTTCAGTCGGTAATGTCCAAAGTATTGGATGCCCAATTAAGTATACATGGGATCAGTTTTAGTGAATTTATGATCCTGTATCATTTGTCCAATTCCCAGGAAAATAAAATGAGGCGGATTGATCTTGCTAATAAAACAGGTCTTACAGCATCTGGTATTACGCGCTTGATCGCCCCTATGGAAAAAATTGGTTTAGTCACAAAAGAAGCAAATGAACGTGATGCCCGGGTAAGTTTTGTTAAAATTGCCCCGACAGGAGAGCGGATCTTGTCTGAATCTGTTATTGGGTTGGATAATGTCGCTCAGGATCTTTTGGCCCATCTCGAGGAACCACAAATTGAGGCATCACTAAAAACTTTAAAGTTGCTTGGCGGTGCTATTGATTAAGGGGTTGAACAAATTTATTTGGTGGTAAAACCAATTACCTCTTAATTATTCTGTTGCAGTATAGGTTAATTTGCACTATCCTTAGGGTGGCAAGGATCTGTCTCCCCCTTGGAAAGGGGGACTAAGGGGGATGTTATTTGCCTATAAGTTATGTAAATACATCCTATGCCTAAGACATCCCTTCTGGGGCTAACTCCTCTTCTAAGGGGGAATAGATCGTGCCCCTACTGTTGTATTTGAGTAAACAAAAACAAAACAAAAAAAGACATGCGAATAATAATTTACATTTTGACATATGTGTTCATTTTTATCCTCTTTGCTTATTCTGCAGATAACCCGGATATCAATATAATTCCTACTGACCTGACTGTACTTTCTATATCCGAAGGAAAACCCGCTCCCGGAAAACGTGTCAGACAGGTAGTAGCGGAATATTCCAGAGAGGCAGGTAATCAGAGATTGGCTTTCAACTCTCGTTGTGAAAGAGTGATTTTTAAACGCAAAGAGCGCAGAGAACGCAGAGTAAAGATTCTTATTATCTCTGCGGAACTCTGCGAACTCCGCGTTTAAAAAGAATCTAACTGATGACTATATAATACTTTTATTAGGGGCGTGTGGAGAATTTAATGAAAATAATTGTTTTGCTTTTTGTCTTGCTCCTTGCTCAATCGAACATCCTTGCGTCAACTAAAATTGTATTTAAGGATGCTGCAGCATTATGGATTATGGCAGATCTTCATGATCATGGCGGAGGTGGCTGTACTCTTACACCTGAAGGCAAAATTCGGATCGGAATCAAACTTCAGGGTGATGAATTACTCCAATCCAAAAAGCGTGGTGGCGATGGGTTTGTGGCGAGAGTTGATGGTGGCTATTTTCTCGCCGGATCTAAAATCGGAGAGAATTTCAACCTTTCCGGTAAAGCAATGACATTATTAATGCGAATAAAAGTTGATAATGAGACATGGCGTTCACCTCTGTTTGGTCGGTATGATGAGGATAATACGTATTCTCAGGTGTTGTATGGAGAAAATCAGAAACTGAATTACTTATGGCAGACCGGACCTGTACAGGAAAGGGTCAGGATGGAGGATGGACAGGTGATTGGCAAACACCAGCAGCGTTTTTTTGATGGGATCCTGGAGCTGGGTGTCAAAACTGAAAACTTTGCCAATGGTCGCTGGCATGATATTGTAATTCGGTTTGCGGATGCGAACCTGGAACTCTATGTTGATGGCGTGCTTGTAGATGAAGAATGGCCACATGGGGAATTATACCGGTTCCAAGCCCCCTTTTTAATTGCTGCTCAACTACAGGATGGCAGGGTACAATCAGGTTTTAAGGGTTTTATTGATCATGTTGCCTTATGGGACCGGGCCCTGAGTCATGAGGAAATCATTCAGATAAGTGGTGGCCAGCAGGCTGTCAGCATACGAGATAAAGAGATATTGGGTCCAAAAGATATTCAAATCCAGTATTGGAAACCAAGAGGGCAGGGTTTTGCCGGAGATTGTCTACCTTATTACCATGATGGGGTTTTTCACATGTTTTACCTTTTTGATCGCCGGCATCATGGCAGCAAATGGAATAAAGGTGCGCACCAGTTTGCCCATTTAAGTAGTACCGATCTTGTTAATTGGACAGAACATCCCCTGGCTGTACCGATTCTCAAACAATGGGAAAATTCAATGGGTACCTGTTGTGTCATATATAACCACAAAGACAGCACTTTTTATGCTTTTTATACCGATTGTGGCATCCGGACGGAATTTATCGATAAACCACATCACGGTTCAGCTGTATTTGTCTCTACCAGCCGAGACGGAATAAATTTCACAAAAGACTTCAAGCGGTTATTGGAAGGGCATGACGTGGAGGTGTTTTTTGATGAAGACTCAGATAAATTCTATCTGATCCGCCATGGTACGCAGTTACTTAAATCTTCCGATATGAAAACCTGGAAGGATGAGGGAAAGGAACTCGTCAAAAAACCGAAAGGCACTTCAGATGAATGTCCCGATCATTTTCAATTTGGTGACTGGTACTATTTTATTTTGGGTCGGAATGCTCTCTGGAAATCAGGCATGCCTCTTGGTCCTTGGGAAGCGATTAGTGAGATTATTTACGATGGACTAATGGTACCCAAGGTGGCGGATTTTAAAGATGGGCGTAAGATCGTTTGTGGATTTGTCGATTATCCCGGCTGGGGTGGTAATATTGTGATGCGCGAACTTGTACAATATCCTGGCGGTCATTTGGGCATGAAATGGCCCGATGAAGTGATTCCGAAAAGTGGCCCGCCTTTGGATCTTATCTTTAGCCCACAAACCAAAGGCGCAACAGGTAATGCGGGGTTGATTACAATTCAGGGAGAGAGCGACCTGGAAATGGGTATGCTTTCTAATGTTGAACAGGATGTCTATATCAGAATGGATGTGGTACCAGAACAGGGTACAGAAGTCTTTGGTTTATGTGTAAGGGGTGGGGACGATTATAACAGCGGTCGTGAACTGAGGTTTGAACCTGAAAAAGAACGTGTCCAATTCGGTAACCCAGAGAATGGATCGTTGGCCAGAGAATCAAATGATCCTGCCTGGAAAGGATATAATTTTCACATCAGCGATGTGAAAGGTCTTGCTGAACCCTTCCAATTGGAGATTATTATTAAAGATCGAATTGTCGATGTTTGTATTGACAGACGACGAACGATTATCAACCGCCTGAGAGATATTGATAATCATAAAAGTGATAAGTTGGTTTTCTTTGTAAAAGATGGTCGGGTAAATTTTAAGGACATTCAGGTGCGGCCATTGTTACATAAAGAACACCCCTATATCTATTAAATTGTTTGGTTGTCCGTCTCAAATCTCTGCAATAATATAAAGAATGAAAAAAATAATTTAGAAAGTCAGATTAAGGTTTGTGTTTTATAGAACAAAGTGTATATTGGATTGTAGATTCTTTACTTATCACTATCAATAATAGCCGACACTTAATTTAATATTGAAATCACAATAATCATATATATGGGAGTAAAGCAAGGACATGTGGATTCTTTTAAGATTACATTGTGATTGTTTTCATTAAGTTGAAAGCACTTGAACTTCTAATGCATGATTGAGATAAATGCATTGTTGTTTTCATTTTATACGCTTCATGAAAGTTCATTATCATTGTCCATATGAAATGGGGATTCAAAATGAAAAAGACACTCTCGGTTTTTGTTGTCACGCTGCTTTGCTTGCTGTCATTAAATGCTACTGCACAGGACATGACCAAACATGATCCTCTTCTCGATCCTAAAACGGGAGGGTACCCCGTTTTCGCGAACTCAGTAGAAATTGTTTCTATCACGGATAGTGTTCGGGGTTTATCAGATCAGGTTCCGTCGCAAAGAATATTCGATCTGACCGCCGATGGACAGATTGCCGAAAGACTTGCCTTACGTACCGGGCTCCGGATCATACGGTATTAACGATGAATTGTGGTCGGATTGCATTGCCGGGGACTTCAATGGAGATGGAATCGATGAGATCCTTACCGGGTGGGTCTCAACAGATGGGTATCTGCATCTGGAGATGAGCTGTGCCACAAGGTTGAAACCAACATACAATTGGGAGTGGAGTCAACACTTGCTCTTGAGTAGTTCATGGACATCTTCCGGCCCCATACGGTTGCTTGCCGTGAACCTGGATTCGACTTTTCGGAAGGAAATAGTTGTATGTGCGCCAACCGGCTCTGCACTTAGAATAGTTCCTTACTATATGGATGATCAGGGCCTAAACCTCATTCAGGGAACGGCCGCATTAGTCTCTTCCGGATCTCCTTATGACATCGCCGCTGGCGATCTCAACAGCGATGGCCGGGATGAGCTTTTCCAAGTCTACCATGATAACACTGGGCCAGCAGCACCCTACATGACTGTCGTGAAGTATAAGTATGACCCGGTCAATAAAATTTTCAATTGGAATGGATCTAATAGCGTTAATACAACGAGTGGAGAATGGGCTAATTGGAAGAGACTTAAGATTACTACCGGCGATTTCCGGAATCTTGGATACGATGAAGTGGTGGTCTCCCTCACGTTGACAAGTGGAAACAGTGGACGACAAGTCTTTAATTACATTACCACTGCGGGAACCTTTCTCGGTTGGTGGGATCCTCCCGGTTCGTCACCTGCTGGATGGACGTGGGGAGATGGATGGGAGTCTGACGCTGTGGCTTCAGATCTCAATCCCCAAAAGAATGATGGTGAAGAACTTATTGTAGCCGGTCCGGGTGAAGTGGCGGTGCTTGAAATTCAATTCTTCTTTCGTACCGTATTATTGCGGTGGAGGGAATGCCAAGACGCCCTTCCTGAACACCGGTGCCCTGGAGACTTACGAGAGGAGGCGCTTTCTTGCCGTCGCTGATATGGATGCTGACACAAGCAAGCTCTACCTGGATTCAGGAAATCATTGTGGCGGAACATAAACAGGATTCCACCACCGTGACCCGGGTGCTTTCTCCGGACATCAATGCAAGTGATGATATTGTCGGATTGAGTCAGAAATCGGTGTATACTTCGGCCATTAAATCACGCAGGAGCGAGATCGCAGTGGGTGATTTTGATGGCGATGCCATACGGCTTGGTCCTCCCACACTTATAACTAAGAACTCCGTGTACCAACCAATCGTTGAATTAAACGTACCGCCAACGCATTTTGATTATTTGAATGATCAGATCTATGATATTTGTAAAGTCCATGGTGCGACACCAAGCGAGTTTAAGGTAACCTACACAGAGACCCAGAGTCAGAGTTCCTACTTCTCTTCTGAACTGAAGCAGGGTTGGGGTGTATCAGGAGAAGTCAGTGGCGGGACCAGCTTCTTTGGTGTCAAGGTAAAGGCGTACGTAAAGACATCATACGATGCAGGTTATTATGGTTCTCATTCGGAGAACACCACTGTCACTGCCAGTCAGGTGACGACGTCTACAGGTGATAACTGGATCCTGGCCACGGTCACCGACTATGATTTCTGGGAATATCCCTTATACGCGATGGGAAATCGCGTGGCGAACATTCTCGTTCAGATTCCACATTACCGCGGAACAGAATGGTTCCCAAGCAGGAATGTCAAAGCGCGCAACTGGATGGCAAATCACGAAGTCGGAAATCTCTTCTCGTACCTTGCGTAAGGATGACGTCGCCGGATGGACAGGTGCCAAATTGCTAACCAGTTTTACGGGCAAATATGTTTCCCTCGCCAGCTCAGGAAGTTGGACTCTTGACCTTGCTAACCAGACCATCGATGAAAACCAGCTGACGAACACCATTGGTACTGAGGTCGGGGCATCTGTCAGTGGTTGGGGAATGGAGGCAAAGGTATCCGGAAGATATTCAAGGGAAGAAATTAGCACACATACAAGTACAGCAACAAAGGATGTGTTGATAGAAGTGGAAGTATCGGACACGGACAAGACGTTTGGAGATACTGACTACCTGGTAACGCCCTATATGTATTGGGGAGAAAACGGTGCGATGGTGATAGATTATGCCATCGATCCCTCCTCAACGGGGAGTCCTGATCTCGGAACATTCTGGGATAAAAACTATCTGTCGCATTCTGATCCCGGATTTATTCTCCCCTGGCGGTTGGATTCATTGAAAGGGATCGGCGGAACCGGCGATTTAAAGTTCTACTGTAAAAGTCTTCATGTCTCCCCCATTGCCCCGGCCGCCGGCGACACCGCTCACAATCACGGCGAAATGTTCACAATTTTAGTCTCAAGAATACGGCAGGTCCTGTTTCTGTCGTTTTTATCTGGGGAATCCGGCGGAAGGGGGAACTCCGATCGAGGGAATCGGAGGGCTTACTGATCTGAGTACAGACGGATCAATTCCTGCACAAAACCGTACGATGGTATATATGGACTGGGTAGTCCCTTCCGGTCTGAGTAGCGACGGCAACTGTCTATGCGGTGATTGATCCTGACGATGCAATCACAGAAATCCATGAAGATAACAATATCGGCTTTGTACCTCTCAGTGTACAAGACGCTACAGGCATTGAAGAAGAAACCATGCGTCTGTCTGCCTGAGGATTATGTCCTCCATCAGAATTATCCAAACCCATTCAATCCAAGCACAACGATCAATTATGAACTACCAAAACGAGGTCATGTAATGCTTAAGGTGTTCGATGTACTTGGACGGGAGGTTAAAACGCTGGTTGATGATGTACAAGAACCGGGATTCAAATCGGTGCGTTTCAATGCAACAGGTCTGGCAAGTGGCATATATATATATCGCTTGCAAGCAGGCTCATTTGCCGCAACCAAGAAATTTCTTTTACTCAGATAGAATCATTTGTTTCTATATATAAATAAAGATAACCACAATGTACTCAAAGAAGGCACAAAGTACACAGAGAAAAGATTATTTATAATTTTATGATCTCAGTTGACTTAGATCTGGGGTTTTATATTGTGATTTTGGATTACTGAGATCTAAAGCCTAAATTTATTTCTATACAGCGTAGCGTCGCTGCGTGAGCCAAAAGATAACCACAAGGTACTCAAAGATACATGACAAAATAATATCCATGATAATACACCATAAATATATGCATATTCTTGCTGCCGGATGTATAGGATTTTTAGTCAACACCACTTCAGCACAGACAATTACAGAAAATCTTTCCCAATCAGAAGAGCCCATCCGCCATGTTTTTGGTTATGAAGGTATTGAGCGGGAATACTTCATCTGGCTTCCCAAAGACTATGACATCGATCAGACTTACTGGGCCTTGGTGGCGGCACATGGAGGTGGCAGCAATGGCAAAACCTTTTGGCTGGCAAGTGATTTGAGGCGGGTTGCTAATGAGATCGACTTAAATGTTATTATCATTTCACCTTCCTTCTTGAAAGATGAACCAAATAAGGAACGATTCCCTGTTCTTGGTGAAGGTCCCTTTCTTAAAAGCATGATCGAAGAAGTTAAAAACGTTTATAAACTAAAACCCAAAATTCTCCTTACCGGTTACTCCAGAGGCGCCCAATTCGCCCATCGATTTGCCCTGGGGAATCCAGATCTTGTTCATGCCTGCGCTCCTCTGGCAGCAGGATCATGGACAACACCGTGCGGAAGATTTTTTATGTATACAATCGGAGAAGTGAAAGACCCGGAATCATATCTGGCTTCGCCTAAGAATGGAGAAGACCTCAAAGCGTCACAAAAAAATTTATTTGATCTCGGGTTGCAAAAGTTGCCGGTCAACCGGCTCCCCGGGAGCTAATGGAGATTCCCTTTCTTGTCATGTGCGGTACGTTGGACGAACGATTTGAGATAGCAAGTTGTTTGTCCAACATATTAAAGAAAAATGGCTATACCGTCAGAGACGGCCTGGCCAGAGACACCCCATGGCGGAAGGAACAAAGATGCGTTTCGTGTGGAGTTTGAGAAGTATCCTCAGATTACGGTAAGGTTTTTCTTAGGAGGTACAAAAACTAATAAGTGATATAGGTTTGTTGTAACAATTAGGTAATTATTTAACGCTGAGTTCGCAGAGCGCAAAGAAAATTATGAACTAAAATGTATAAAGAATATTACCTGGGAGAGTCAAATGAGGTAATTCTGAAATAACGTTATCGATTTCTCTGAGTAAAACAGGAGAAATAACTTTTTCCAATATCTTTCGTATTCGAGATGATATCAGCCCAATTAGCCCGGGTGAGTCGGTAAAAAGTACAGCTCTAGTTATCCCTATGCCATTGAGCATGAAGGAAAACTTTATGTGGCTTATTCAAACGATGGCGGCCGCGGAAAAAACCGAATAGTGCAGAATTAGCCATCATACCTTTGTCAGAATTCCGGTTGTCCCAAAGGAAAAAGTGAACCATTGAACCGATAACCAATCCAATCATCATCCATGAATCCCAAAATGAAAAAATCTACTCTTTCGCTGAGATATTTAATGTTGATGGCTGTTATTTACGGAAATTGTGCAGTCGAAGACAAAACAGAGATGAAAAATGATACCATAAAGCAAAAAGAATATGCTGATTCCGTAAATATTCTAGGCACGCCACCGGGAACTTATTCTATTGAAGATGATAAAGATACGATAGAAATCCCCTTTGAATTCTATGGTATGAATCTACTTATCCATGGTAAAATAAATGGGAAAAAAGTGAAATTACTTATTGATAATGGCTCCTTATGGGATCCGGTATGGTTTTATAACGGTGAAGTTGATTCAATAGGTCTTCACTATATAAATGATAACGTTTCTGAGGTATCGGGGGTAGGTGAGGACAGCGGCTCGGCTATCAAGGAGGGAAATACCGTTGATATCGATTTTAAGGGTATCAAATTCTTTGACCAACCCACTTTAATTTCTATGAAAGAGGCTGGGTATGATCAATATTTTCCTGGTGTAAATGGCCAGATAAGTGCAATGCTCTTTAAGCATTTTATTGTAACATTCAACTTCGAATGCAATACAATGATATTAACAAAACCTGACGCCTTTGCTTCTTCAGACCAAGGTAATCCAATTCCAATGAAAAAGGCCAATTTTGAAAGTTATAGTATAGATATTTGGTTGAAATTTAAAGGAAAAGATGAGATATTAATGCCTGTTGATCTGGATCTCGGGACGGTTGCACCCTTGTATTTAATAGAAAATCCAACACGAAATATGATGATCCCTGAAAACACCGAAAAAAAACTCTATGGTTATGGGGCTTCCGGTGCTATCTATACCTATGCCGGTAAACTTGAAAAGGTTATTGTTGGCGATTATACACTCTCTCATGTACCTTTTGAAATGGCTGAGAAAAGCGCTAATGTCAATTCAAACGTTGTGGAAATCGGAACCCTGGGCTTGCCATTGTTGATGAAATTTAATGTTACATTTGATTATTTCAGAAAACAGATATATTTTGAACCAAACAAAAACTTCAGGGAAGATTTTATAAATATTTGGGATGATAATTGAAAGAAAAGACAACCACAAAGTCCACTAAGAATGCACAAAGTGCACAAAGAAAAGAATATTTTTATTTTTTTAACTATGGTTGACAAGGTTTTGTGGTTATAGAAAGTGATTTAGCCTTCCCGAAATTTAAAATGTAATTTTTTCTTTGCGTCTTGGCGTCTTTGCGTGAGAAAAAAGATAAACACTAAGCACACCAAGATTCTTAAGAAAAAAGAAAAAGGAAAAAAGAAAAAAAAGAAAAAAATGTGTTTGGTTTACTTCGCGTCATTGCGCCTTAGCGTGAAATACAAACTTTTCTTTAGCCACAGAGATGGTATGTTTAAGTGTCAGTCATTTTTCTGTTGTACTGTAACTTTGTTACATTCCAACAGTTTTAAACAGGAGAATTACCATGACACATTTATCATATCACCTCAAAGATTATGAGACCTTTGTCGGTCTCGATGTTGACAAGAGTAGTTATTCTTTTACTGTTAAAGATAAGTTACAATCAAAAAAGTCAAAAAAAATGCCATCTAATCCTGAACATTTGTATAATTATATAAATAATCATTTTGATCATAAAAAAGTTATATGTGCTTATGAAGCCGGGCCAACTGGATTTCATCTTTATGACTATCTTTCAAAGCAGAATATCACATGTTTAATAACGGCTCCCGCTTCTATTCCCACTGCACGAAATCAGAAAGTAAAAAACAACCGTATTGATTCAATCAAGATCGCAGATCATCTTATGTCTGGTAATCTAAAACCGATTCGAGTACCTCAAGGCGATTATCGCGAATTACGCGACTTGGTCAAGATATGTAATAACTACACCAGAGATCGTAAGACCGCCAGGCAACGGATCAAAGCATTGCTGTTATATCATAACCTTTATCCTCTTCTCAAAGATCCTGATGCAAGTTGGTCCGCTAATTACATTAATAGAACTCAAAAACATTGACTGTTCGTTTGCCGTCCGTCAGAGACTGGATATGCTCATAGAAGATCTTGAGTATTCACGTAAGAAACTGCTATCTGTTCATCGCACACTCAAATCATTCTGTCGCGAAAATGATCAGATAAATCTATATATAAACTACCTGCAGTCGATTCCCGGTATTGGATTTACTATTGCTTCAATGCTTCTTGGTAAAATTGGTGATCCTAAGGGTTTACAAAATCCCAGAGAATTAGCCGCTTTTATCGGCCTTACACCAAAAGAGAATTCAACCGGGGATGATATAAACAGAGGACCTATCACCCACCTGGGAGATAAAACACTTCGCTACTTAATGGTAGAGGCAGCATGGGTTGCCATAAGAAAGGATACAAAATTAAAACAGTTCTTCGATAGAATTAAAAACAAAAATAACCCAAAGGTAGCTTCCCGGATAGCAATTACGGCTGTAGCACGGAAATTAACTCAAATTATTTATCGTGTATTAAAAGATGAAAGAAACTATATCCAATATTGATGACAAATAATCAGGTGTATCTTTGAAATCTGGAACGTTTTCTTTTGAGACGCCTCGGTCTGCGTAAGAATTAAAATTCGAACAGAGAAAGAGACTCGAGAGAAAAACACGAAAAACCTATGAGTGTGATCCCAGAGGGATGCCACGTATTACAGAAAGTTACGATTCCAAGGCTATACCTAAACCAGGATTAAATGATGACATAATTTTCAAAGAACAAAAATAACTTGACACTTAACATAACAGAACACAGAGAAAACAAATAATATATAATAATATATTAAGCGTTGCGGCGTAGCGGCGCTGCGAGAGATAAATATTACCATAACATTTATGAAAATTTGAAAGAAACATATGACTCAATTACCCAAAGTAGATTTTTGTGGCTTAAATATAACCCGCCTGGTTATTGGTGCCAATCCCTTTATTGGCGGCAGTCATCAAACCCTGGAACGCAATGAGGAAATGCTGGCTTATTATACCAGGGACAGGATCAAAGAAACCTGGTTCCGTGCTGAGGCAGCAGGTATCAATGCGATGGTAACGAATAATGAATCCCCTGGCATACTAGAAACTCTCTCAGAATATTTTGCTGATGGAGGGGCCCTGCAATGGATCGCCCAGGTAAACTGCCGGGAAAAAACCGATATAATTGGATCAACAAATGAGGTGGTGGATCTTGGCTGCAAAGCCTTATTTCTACATGGTTCTTTGACAGATAAGGCCTATGCTGAAAATGATGAGTCAACAGTTCGAGCCTGGTGTGAATATGGACGATCATTAGGAATACCGGTTGGTGTGGCCGGGCATAATCCCCTGGCTCATTTATGGGTAAATGAGCTTGATCTTGTGGATTTTCATATGGTTTGCTTTTTTCATTGCGAAAGTATTCATGAAGGGAAGGGTGATATATTCCGACTGGCTGATATGGCTTCTGCGGTGCAGGCTATTCAGACGATTAAAAAGCCTTGTATTGGTTATAAAATAATGGGTTCAGGAAGAATAGAGGCACGCATGGCCTTCGAGTATGCCTTTGAGAGCATTAAAGAAACCGATGTGGTTAATGTGGGGATGTATCGTGGCGATAAGGATGATATGGTCGAAGAAAATGTACGTATCGTAAATTCTATCCTCTCCCTCGAGACAGTGCAAGAAGCATAAGGAGTTTTAATGCAAAAATTATGGCTGTCGGGGATTATAGTTATATTATTCACTTTCTTACTATTTGATAACTGCTTGAGCCATGGACCGGCAAACCAAATTATCATGAATCCACATATCAATCCTTATACTCCAATCGGACAAACGTTAGGTGGGGCCTCGGTCGCCCTGGCGGACTCAATACCTGATATATTTAAAAATCCCGCAAACATTGCGCAACTTTCGCAGTTTAAGCCTTTATTAGTTTGAACTATGGCAGAAATTATATAAATCACTCATCATTTGAATTTGTTGAGGTCCCTAAACAGCAGAGTAATGAATTTTATATAAATTTATTCGCCTTGTCGATACCGTTTCGGATTGAAAATATACCCATAGTCCTGGGGGCATCCTATAAGGGCAATAATCCCTATTATTATGAATTGGGCAATTCTGACGTGTCTGATAGATTTAGTGCTCAAATGCACATGGCAAGTTTGGGATTAGGTCTTCAACCATCATCAAAATTAAGAATCGGTCTTGGTTGGACACATATTATACAGAAATACCAGCAGATTTCCGTTGAAGTTCCTACTGTCGATTGTTCGTCAAATGAGTCTAATTACACAACCCATATGTTTTATGTCGGAATTCAAAATGATCCCAGCGAATCCTTGTCTTTAGGTCTGGTGTTTTATTTTCCCGCAAAATTGGAAGCAGAAAACGAATCCACAATGTCGTATGATAGGGTGCAGGAATATTCAGCATCAGTACAAGCGGGTCTTGGCTATCACCTAAATGATAACTTGACTATGGGGTTAGGCTATGGATATCAATGGTTGGAGGCCTATGAATCAGCATTATCCTTACTCTCAGCTGGTATAGGATATAAATTTGTTTGGGATGAGAAATCGTTACCTGTCTATATAATGTATGAAACGATCCTTTTTCCACAGAAATTTAACGAGCGTATCTCTGACAACGGTGAAAATACACTCGCCTACCATCAGGTAGGTCTGGGAGCCGGGATTCAGTTTACAGATTTCTCCATTTATGCCGCTTCTACCTGGTCACTCTATGGTGATTATTACTATACGTCCTCATTAATTTCCCCACTACCATCATTTTCGTGAATTGCCTACCCCAGTTCAACATCAAGTTTTGATGTCAAAAGAGTTAATTTAAGTATCGGTTTTTTACTACAGATCTAATAAAAATGAAACAATATCTGGGTCTTCTCTTAATCATTCTTATTCTATCATCTTGTAAATCATCAACGGATGCATCAAATGCTGTTTACAATTTGGAAGAGATTTATCAATCAGGTTCAGAAGAAAATTTTACTGCTTATCTGCTCAAATGGCATTCCAGAAGTAACCCCATTTCGGCAGATGAATTTGAGCAACTTTCTGATACACTAAAAGCAGTTTATGAAATCTATGATAGCCTTTTATAATCCACTTGACCTGAATTGTTATTGTACAACGGGTCGATGTCCGGAATTTGGACCCGGTATCTATCAAAATCTGAATTATTTTATTGTTCAATCCAGGATTAACTTCACCTTTACTACGGATTATATAAAGAATCTAAAAGAAACAATATTTCATCCGCATTTAAAATTCAATCAATTATCTCTCTATTTGTCAGATAAATACCGTGATGAACTGGATACATTCCTGGATCGCGATAAACATCCGGACGATATTCAGGAACGGTACGAGTTTTTAAATAAGCACTTGAGAATAATGCCTGGTCATTGGTTTGGCTGGCACTATCTGACCCATCCGGCAGTAGATACAATTTATCTTAACTCAGATCTGGATTCAGCTTCAGTGCACTTTAGAATTGTTTTTGAGGGCGGAGAAGCGAATTACAAGCGTAATGGGGATAGATGGGATCTCGTTGAATCATATCTTACCTGGATTGAATAACTTAGGCAGGCTGATGGTACTTGCAGAGAAATACCTTTGAAGAAAGATCAGCACCTGTCATTTGGGAAATTTATACTACTTTTATTGTAAATTGTAACGATGCGATTAAAAGACGGTGTAAAAAGCATTTTCACTACGGAAATCCCCCCGTGAAACGGGACAGGCCGGATATTCAGGGAGTTTATATAAAAGATTTGAAATATTATAACAATTATACTCATTTCTCAACTCAAAGTTAATAGATCCGTGCTATTCTGTGAAATTCCGTGGTTGATTTTTTATTTTCACACTACCTCTTAATTGCGTCGAGACCAAGGCGTAGGTCTTTGACCTCCCTTTTTTTTATTCTATTGAACCTAATTGTTCAATTAAATAACTTACTTCTTTAAGATTACGGTATGGTAGATTTTTTCAGAAATCCAATAAATTGCGATGGAGATGTTTAATCCATGAAAATACCAGTAAAATGGGGCCTTTGTGTTTTTGCAGTATTATTGACAACTGGTCTATATTATGGTTGTGATAAGGGAGAGGTTAGTACTCAGTTCGATATCGCAATTTCTCCGGAATTTTATCCCCTTGGTCCAGGGGCTGTAAAACCGAATGGCTGGCTGCTGGATTGGGCCAAAACAGCGGCAGAAGGTATTACGGGGCATCTTGATGAAAGAACGACGACCTTTGAAAAGGGGTGGTCCGGAGAGTCTTACGAAGCTCGCGGAGCAAAAGAGGAAGGAACCAACTGGCCTCTGGAGCAAAGTGCGTACTGGTTGGATGGTCTCGTACGTCTGGCCTATATTCTTGATGATGACTATTTAATAACAAAGGCTAAATCACGGCTGGATCCGATTGTCGATGGTGTCCTCAATGGAGGGCCCTCTTTTATTTATTGGCGCAACATCACACAATTAGAGAGCACCTTTGATAATTGGGCCCATTCCCATATGGGGCGGGCAATGGTTGCTTATTACACGGCTAGCAAAGAGCCCCGCATCCTGGCTGCATTAGAAAAAGTATATGAGAACTATCCGCTGCCCGAGATGAATTCCAATTTTTATGATGTGAATGGTAGTGTGAATATTGATCCCATAATGGATACCTACTTCCTTAGTGGTAATAAAAAGCTTAAGGAGACCGCCCAAGGTTTTACAAATCGTAAGGATTTCAATAATGTCGTAGAAAGATGGAACCAGGACAGTCTCTTTGTTGGTCATACTGTCATTTATTATGAAAACATTCGTGTACCCGCTATTGGCTCGCTTTTAAGTGGGCGAAAAGACCATCTAAATGCGACAATCGCAGCGCTAAAGTGGGCGGAAAATGATCACCTGCTCCCCCAGGGATTAGTATCCGGCGAAGAATATTTAGCTGGTATCGGACCAACCCGAAATATAGAAACCTGTAATGTCGCCGCTGGAGCCTGGACATTAAATTGGTTGACGCGGATCACGGGAAAAAGGGAATATGCCGACCGCATAGAAAAAATATTTTTTAATGCCGGACCAGTTCCTGTCAGCAGAGATTTTCAAACCATGAGTTATTATCAATGTGCTAATCGTATTAACATGACCTCTCCCAAAGACAGACCCCACCATCCGGGCGTACATATGGATTCCTATGCCTATAGAGATATTGGTCATGATGTACTTTGTTGTGTTGGCAATTCTAACCGCATCATTCCCAATTATATTATGCATATGTGGATGAAAACGAAGGAAAACGGTCTGGTCGCTCTACTTTATGGTCCTTCAGTCTTAAATACTGAGATAAACAACACATCGGTAGAGATACAATCTGAAACCGATTATCCATTTAATGAAATTATTAAAATGATGATTCGTATTGACGGAGAAGTTACTTTTCCCCTTATGTTGAGACTACCAGCCTGGTGTCCAAACCCTTCAATACGAGTTAATGGTAAACTCTTTATAATGGAACCAGCAAAAAATGGTTTTTTAACGATTGATCGTACATGGAAAACAGGCGATAGGATTGAACTTGAACTTCCTATGACGGTTACCATAAGACAGGGAAGAACAACGAATTATGCTGATATAAAATATTTTAAAAAGTCTAAAAAAGTAAGGCGGTTAGCTAAGACAAATAAGAAAATTAACAATCCTTACACAAGTATATACTATGGACCGCTGCTGATGGCTTTGCCAATTCCTGATAACGGCGCGAATCAAGTCAAAAAAACGGTACCTTTAAATTATGCATTAGATGTAGATCCTGAAAATCCTCAGGAAGGTATAAAGGTAACGAAAAATAAGAGATCGGATCCATGGTCCTGGCAATTAGAATATCCTCCGGTAGAATTAAGTGTACCGGCTGTGAAATTCAGCTGGAAACCAACAGATCCGCAACCGCTGCCGGCCGCACCTGTACAGGGTGGTCAAAGAACGGTTATCAACCTTGTACCGTATAATATCACTAAGTTCCGGGTTTCCATGTTTCCGGTGACGGAATCATCATGGGTCGAAGAATAGATTATTATGAGTGCATTCACTTTTCTTCTCGCCACTCTGAAAAGGATTACTTAATTTAAATAAAAAATACTTCGAAGATTTCGCTATTTCTTTTTGGCTCTTCATGAGATAGAATATTTCACGAAGTATTACTAAGAATGTATGAAGAGCACGAAGTCTGTATTTTTAAGAATTTGTTATTTCTTTTATTATTATATTACCTATTGTAAATCGTGTCAAATAAAAAAATTCTGGACACTATAAATTTGGTGCCTATTGGATAACCCCAGATAGAATAGAATGGAGATCTGAGAATGGCTGTATATGATTTTAAAGAGGAGAGGATTCCTGATCATTTTTTTTGGTTTAATGAACCAAAAGAGTTCTATTTTGAGAATGGCCTTAATATCGTTACTAAACCGGATACGGATTTTTGGCAGGGAACTCATTATGGTTTTCGACGGGATAATGGACATTGTCTTCTCACAAAAATGACCGAAGATTTTTCTATAAAAACCCAGGTCGATTTTGAGCCAACCGCACAATATGATCAATGTGGCTTGTTTGCCAGATTAAATCGAAATAACTGGATAAAGTGTTCTGTCGAATTGGAGAATAATAAGATCAGCCGATTAGGTTCCGTTGTGACAAATCTTGGCTTTTCTGACTGGGCTACCCAGGATATATCTTCCGATGTGAAATCAATGCATTATCGCATGAGTAAAGAAAGTGAGGATTTCCTGATTGAATATTCTCTGGATGGTAAGCAGTGGATACAGTTGCGAATTGCACACCTGCATGAATATAGAGAAAGCGTTGATATGGGGTTCTATGCCTGTAGTCCATCAGGAAAAGGATTTCGATGCAATTTCAGATATTTAGAGATAAGCAAAAATATCTGGCCATCTGTAAAACCTTAGTATTTAGAAACCTAGAGAAAGGTATGAGACAGATGGAACGAGTAAATAGTAATTTCAGCGTTTAGTAAATTTTGGCAAGGATTAGAGAAAAATATCGTTATAGTCAACCGATTGGTAAACGCCTCAGTTGTTGTCGTGGTTCATGAAAACAAGTAGGAATATCCTAAATGATCCATTCCCCGTTCTTAGGTGTCTTTGTTCAACCGACAATGATACCTGCTGACAGAAACGAACAATGTACATATTCCCAGGATATGCCTGTAAAACGCATATAGTGAACATTTTTGCAAAATGTCGCCATTAAATCTTCCCGGATTTACCAGGGGCGGAAGACAAATCCCATTCGAATTAGATTACAAAAAACTAATCATTTTTTCTTAAAAACCGGCGAGGTTACATTGTGATTTCAATAAGAGAAAATAATAGCATGTACCAACTATTAATTGGGGTGATGATAGGGATGATTATATCTTCGGTTTTAGGCGGTGATGGTCAATTGCCCATCCAAAATAGCAAAGATCCGATTAGTTCTTTGAAGACATTTGGTACCATGGGAAAAGAACTGAGAATTTTAAAAAATGATGAAGAAGCAGAATTGTTTAAATATAACGGTAAGGGATGTTTGACACATATGTGGTTTGGAGGGAGTTTTAAGAATGTTGCATACACGTGCATTCGTATCTATGTCGATGGTGAAAAAGAGGCGTCCATCCAAATGCAATTATTTCTCGGCCATGGGATAGGATTTGGGGATAAATTTGCGCCCTGGGGTACGCAACGAATGGGTAATATTGGCGGTGATAGCGGTATTTATAATACCTATAAAATCCCTTTTGGCAAGAGCATCAGAATCACGGCACAACTAGATCCGGAAACGGATGAATCTCCTCATTTTTGGTGGATTGTCAGGGGTACGGAAAATCTGCCAATTGAATTTTCCGGAATACAATTGCCTGAATCGGCACGACTTAAATTGCATAAGTTGGAAAATTATACCGCTGAGCCATTGGAAGAGTTTAATATTTGTGAAACAGGTAACGCGGGGATGCTTTATCAAGTGACCATGCAGGCTAAAGGATTGAGAGATACAGGGCATTGGAAGGATCTTAGTTTTATGGAAAGTTGTGTGCGCGCCTATATTGATGGGGACTCTGAACCTCTTTTTCTCTCCTCCGGATTAGAAGATTATTTTCTTGGTACTTATTATTTTAATAAGGGCAGATATCATAATATGCTTGCCGGGTTGACCCACTTCGATAAAGAAAAGCATGAATTTTCTGCCTATCGTTTGCATGAGGATGATCCGGTGTTCTTCCAGGATGGCATACGATTAACCAACCGCTGTGGCGAGAAGATTGGTGATAAAATTTTTCATGATCCGCCCCAAACTGAGTATACGACCTATGTTTGGACTTATGAATGGTAGGAAACATAAAATAATATTAGGATGTTACGAATGATAAATAAATTTATTCAATCTCTTCTGATTCTGTCCCTAATTATTATTAATCAGGTCCTTAGTTCCTCATCACCTATTCACCCCAGAAAAGTTGTCGATCTTGATGGGGAATGGCAAGTTGCGCAGGGAAGTCTGGATGAGATCCCGGAATCATTTGACCATGTTGTTCCGGTTCCAGGTCTGATGGACATGGCGAAACCGGCTTTTAAAGATGTTGGATTAATAAGTGACCTACGGGGAGCATTCTGGTATCGAAAAACATTTGTTATAGAACAGCCAGTCTCAGATGTTGCAATCTTAAAAATACATAAGGCCAAATACGGCACACAACTCTATGTAAATGGTCAGTTTGTTGCGGAACATTGGCCCTGCTTCACACCAGGATACTTTGATATCAGGAAATTTCTTACTGATGGGGGTGAAGATAATGAAATTATTATACGTGTTGGAGCTAACCGGGAGTCAATACCAGAAGGCCGTCCTTCAGGATGGGATTTTGAGAAGTATTTATATATTCCTGGTATTTATGATCATGTGGAGTTAATCCTCAGTGGTTCTCCCCGGATAGTTAATGTCCAGATCGTTCCACAGGTAGAAAGTAAATCTATTCAGGTGATTACTGAATTGGAAGCAACGATTGATGCATGGGAAGGTAAATTATCCTTCACTACTAAAGAAAAATTATCCAGTGTTATGAGTGGAATTGATTCCTCCGCGATTATCAAGTTGGAAAAAGGGCAAAAGCAAATAATAAGTAAAAACATTGCTGTCGAAGACTGCCGGCTCTGGTCACCCGAAGATCCTTTCTTATATGAAATAAGTGTCAATAATGGATCTGATGCTTTAAAGATCCCTTTTGGGATGCGTAGTTTTCGATTTGACAGGCAAACAGGCAAGGCTCTTCTGAATGGTAAGCCTTATATGATGAGAGGGACCAATGTCTGTATCTATCGGTTTTTTGAAGATTCTTTGCGTAAAGATCGGCCCTGGCGGACAGAATGGGTACAGCGATTACATGAAAAATTCAAAACCATGCATTGGAATTCTATCCGGTATTGTATTGGTTTTCCACCTGAAAAATGGTATGGTATAGCAGATAAAGTTGGTTTTCTTATTCAGGATGAATTCCCAATCTGGCTTTTAAGCAAGGCACCGGAAAATCCCCTAAGTCCTTTTATACAAGAGGAATATCAAGCCTGGATGCGTGAAAGGTGGAATCATCCCTCAGTGGTAATTTGGGATGGACAGAATGAGAGTCGTACAAAAGAAACGGGCAGGGCTATACAGACTGTGCGTCATCTTGACTTTTCTAACCGTCCCTGGGAGAATGGTTGGGAAACGCCCCAGAGTGCCAACGATGTTATGGAATCACATCCATATCTCTTCATCAGGGGATTTCAAAGCGGAAAAGACTTTTTTCAAATTGAAAAAATTCGCGGAGTTTCATCAATCCCGCCTGCTCATACAAACGAAACCAGGTATAAAATACCAGTTCTTATAAATGAGTATGCCTGGTTATGGCTAAATCGTGATGGTTCGACCACCACCCTTACAAAAAACTGGTATAATAATTACTTTGGACCCAAATCAACAACGCAAGAGAGGTTCTCCTTATATGGTCGTTACCTGGCAGCCCTGACTGAGTTTTGGCGATCAAGCCGGCATTATGCTGGTGTGCTTCATTTCTGTGGTTTGGGCTACGCCCGTTCAGGTGAATTGCCACGACCAGAAGGTGGCGCAACCAGCGATCATTTTATAGATTTGGAAAAACTCACCTTTGAACCCCATTTTGAAAAATATGTACGTGATGCATTCTCACCTGTAGGGGTCATGATAGATTTCTGGGAGGAAAAAATAGAACCTGGACGGAATGAAGACATAAAAGTTACCATGATCAATGATTTATCCGATGAATGGCAGGGAGAATTGTTGCTCTATATTGAGGAAGGAAAAAATATCATCCGCGAGCATGTTAATTATTGTTCGCTTAAACCTCTTGGAAAAGTAACCATGTCGCTCCCCCTTAAATTTCCCTCACGGCCGGGGAAATACAACCTTGTTGCTGAAATAAAAGTTGTGGGTGAAAAAGTCAGAAGTCAGAGACAATTTAAAGTTGAATAAATATTTTATAATTAACTGCGGAAATTAAAGATATAATTAAGAATTTTATAATGTAAGAGACTTTACAAATATCCTCAGTGGTAATGAAAATTTAAGATTGTGGGTATGTGTAGCGACGCGATTAATCGCGTCGTATCAGAATGAAATGAGAATGAGAGTAAGTTTCTTCTCGAATGGAAACGATTAGTTTGAAAAATAAATTTTGTCCTAAAATTATACCTGAGAATGTACAATGTCAGAGACTTTACAAATATCCTCAGTGGTAATGAAAATTTAAGATTGTGGGTATGTGTAGCGACGCGATTAATCGCGTCGTATCAGAATGAAATGAGAATGAGAGTAAGTTTCTTCTCGAATGGAAACGATTAGTTTGAAAAATAAATTTTGTCCTAAAATTATACCTGAGAATGTACAATGGCAGATACTTTACAAATATTCTCAATGATAATAAAAAGACAAGAATGCGGGTGTGTGGTGCGACGCGATTAATCGCGTCGTTACAAACATTAGTTTAAAAGATTAGACTTATGCGAAAATCATTAAAACGAAAGATCATACTTTTCCTGGTATTACTAGTCCTGCCAATTGGTATTTGCTTAGTATGGACGAATCACGGGAAACATGAACGCCCTAATATCATTTTCCTTTTAACGGATGATCAGCGTTGGGATGCATTGCGTTGTGCCGGCAATTCTATTATTCAAACGCCCAATATGGATTTATTGGCTAGGAAGGGTACCCGCTTTACGAATGCTTTTGTCACAACACCCATCTGTGCGGCCAGTCGGGCCAGTCTATTTACAGGTTTATACGAACGTAAACATGGATACACCTTTGGGCAACCTCCAATTAAAGAATCATATGCTAACGTAAGCTATCCGGAACTCTTGAAGAAGGCCGGGTATCGCACCGGATTTGTCGGTAAGTTTGGTGTAAAGGTTTCAGTCGCCACTCAAGACAATTGGTTTGACGTTTCTCATCATACAGAACAGCCCTATTTCAAAGAGGATGATGGAAAAATACGTCATCTAACGGATGTCAATTTTGATCATGCGATTGATTTCATCCAAGGTAATAATCGGGAACAACCCTTTTGCCTTTCAATCTCCACACATGCACCGCATGCCCATGATAGTGAAGAACAACAATATTTTTGGCCAGAGTCCTGTGATGAATTGTATAAAAACATGACAATCCCTCAAGCGGACCTCTCTTCCCCGAACTTTTTTCAATCGTTACCGGAATTTGTTAAAAAGTCCTTAAATCGAATTCGCTGGTATTGGCGATTTGACACTCCGGAAAAATATCAAAAGATGGTAAAGGGCTATTATCGTATGATTACTGGTATCGATTTGGCCTTGGGGAAATTGATGAAAGCATTGGAAAAAAACAATTTGGATCAAAATACGATTATTATTCTTATGGGAGATAATGGCTATTTCCTTGGCGAAAGAGGTTTTGCTGGAAAATGGACCATGCATGATACAAGTATCAGGGTACCGTTCATTCTTTATGATCCAAGGAATCAGAAAAATGCAAAGACAATAAACGAATTTGTACTCAATATAGATTTGGCACCAACGATTTTAGATTTGGCTGGCATCGATATACCCCAATCCTATCAGGGCAGATCAGTTCGACCTTTAATAGATAATGATGTCATCGATTGGAGAACAGAAATTCTTACCGAACATTTGTGGGATCGAGGTGATATTCCGCAGACAGAATCTGTGCGGACGAAGGAGTGGAAATACATTCGCTATCAGCAGCATCCTGAATATGAAGAGTTATACAACTTGAGAGATGACCCTCTCGAATCTTCAAATTTAGCTTTTGATGTGAAGTACTTGAAGCAACTAAAGATTCTACGTGAGTTATGTGATAAAAAAATTGCTGAGATTAAATAGTAGGACTATTTTTAAACGCAGAGATCCAAATAGGCCCTCAGGGCCTGCCCCGTTTTACGGGATCTCTTCAGATTTGAAAAAAGATAAAAGATTTACCACTCCCATAGGGATGCCTAAGGCAAAAGTTCACTAAGCCCCGATTTGTTTTCATCACATAGACATATCGGGATGAAATCCTCTTCCGAAGGAATCCCTTTGGGACAAGATTTCATAGGCACGAAGATCACAAAGTTCTTATTAAGATATTTATCTTGGTGTACTTTGTGCCTTCTTGGTGCTCTTTGTGGTTAAAAATCAGATAAACAATATTCAATGGTCCCGAATACCCGGGATTGACACTACATTAGAAAAAGCAGGAGCAATAATGAGTGAAGGAATCCATTGGTTAGACACAATTGTAATTGTTCTATATTTTGTATTGATTACCGGATATGGTCTATGGTTAACCCGCAAAATAAAAAGTAGTGATGGCTATTTCCGGGGAGAGCGGAAGTTCGGCTGGTGGATTATGATGGGGCAGGCTTTTGGTACCGGGACCCATGCCGAGAACTTTGTTGCCCAGACGGGCGCCAGTTATCATCTTGGGTTTGCTGCCATTTGGTATCAATGGAAGAATATGTTGATTACACCCTTCTATTGGCTCATTGCGCCATGGTACCGGCGCAGTGAACGAACAACGGTTGGAGAAATAGTCGAAGATCGCTACGGTAGAGGAATGGGTGCTTTTTATTCAATCTTTGCCATCCTGTTTTTTGTGTTTGCTCAGGGGACGATGATAAAAGGGGGTGCTAAAGTGATTGCTATCGCTACCGGTGATATGATCTCTGTCGATGGCGTGGTTATTGCCATGACGGCAGCCTTTATTTTGTACAGCTTCTTTGGTGGGATGGTCGCTTCTGCTTATGCCAATTTTATTCAGGCTATCATGATCATTGTCCTTTCGTTCATGCTTATCCCATCGGGATTAAGCGCTGTTGGTGGTTTTTCTGGAATGCGGGAATCTTTACCGGATAATTTTTTTACTCTGTTTAGCAGTGAGTTGGGGATTGGAGGATTTACCATCTTTATGCTCGCTATAAATGGTGTCATTGGTATCACTGCACAGCCACACATGGTTTCTATGTGTGCGACCGGAGAGACAGAGCGAGCCGGACGAATTGGGCAAACTTATGGTTCTCTGGTTAAACGGTTTGTAACCATTGGATGGGCGCTCACTGGTTTGATCGTAGCGGCTCTGATTATTCAAAGTGGCCAAACCCTGGCGGATCCGGAATTGGCTTTTGGCTATGCAAGCCGTGAATTGTTGTTGCCTGGATTAACCGGATTGATGGTTGCTTCTGTTCTGGCTGCCAACATGTCATCGGCTTCGAATTTTATGGTCAATACGGGTGCTTTATTTACACAAAACTTTTACAAAGAATATATAAAACCGGAGGCCACGGACAAACAAACGCTTTGGATGGGCAGATATTCGGGCGTAGGACTTACAGGTCTGGGAGTCTTGTTTGCGCTCTATATTGATAATGTCTTACACGCTTTTTTATTTATCGAAACGATTGCTGCATTTATGGGTATTATGGTTTTTGGTGGGAATTTGTGGAAACGGGCCAATCGCTATGGGGCACTCACTAGCATAATTGTTTCATTTGGGCTGTATTACTACCTTAATTTTCTTGATATAGGGACCTGGGAAATCGTTTATAAATGGAAACCCGATATTTTTGGTTGGGCCATGTTAGCAGGGTTTGCTGTTTTTGTTTTGGTAAGTTTGCTCACAAAACCAGAATCAAGTGACAGGGTTGAAGAATATTTTGATAAAATGCAAAGGCTCTCCGATGCAGAAATATCAGAAAAAGACGGTAAAAAACCATTGGCTGGCGAATTTGGTCAGGAACTCGTCCTGTTAGATCTCCCAGGCTGGTTTACAAAAGAACGTTGGCAAAACTTTTCTTTTAGATATCGAGAAGATTGGCGTGGATTTATTTATGCCTGTGGCTTTGTGGGTTTGCTCATGCTCATTGCCTGGATTGTGGTTCAACTATAAACGTAAAACTTTAAGGTAGAATGAATGTTAATATAGATATTTTGATTTACAATTGAATGGATACGCTGGTGTGGATTTTAATCGGGATGACTTAAGTGAATCCGGTCTATACTTTGCCTGTAAAAAGTTAAAGGAGGACGGGGTAGAAGGGGTGCTGGCCACAATTATAACGGCTGATATTAACCAGATGATTAAACGATTAAATCGCGTCGTACAATTACGTGAAGAGAATATGCTCATTAGTGAAATTATCTACGGTATTCATATCGAAGGTCCATTTTTAAGCAATGAGGAAGGATATCGCGGAGCTCATAACCCTAAATGGATACTTAATTGTGATAGTGACTGGATGAAAAAATTACTGGATGCGGCTGGCGGTCTAACGCAGATCGTTACCCTGGCACCTGAGAGAGATGATGGATTTCAGGTAACGAAAATGTTGGCAAACGATGGAATCGTGGTCTCTGCTGGTCACACCAATGCCAGTTTGGATGTCTTGAATGCGGCATTAGATAACGGTCTGTCTATGTATACACATTTGGGTAATGGCTGTCCTGTTAATATGGACCGGCATGATAATATCATCCAAAGGGTCCTGTCGTTAAAAGATAGAATTTGGAAAACATTTATTGCCGATGGTTGGCACATTCCGGACTTTACTTTGAGGAATTATTTAGATCTGGTTGGGTATGAAAAGAGCATTATTGTGACAGATGCCATCGCAGCTGCCTCAGCGGCACCGGGTAAGTATACCATAGGTGAACTTGAAATAGAAGTGGGAAGTGAGGGGGTCGTTAGAAGGGCCGGTGATCTGAACTTTGCGGGTTCAGCTGATTACAATGCAAAAAAGTAGAAAAATTTTGCAGGAACGCCTAAATATCTCTGACGAAAATATTAAAATGATGCTCTATGATAATCCCAAACAGGCATTGGGGATCTCCGACCATACCAAATAAAGTAATCACGAAGTTCCAAGAAGTTTTTAAAATTATACTAAAAAAATCTATGTATAATATTTTTCGATTATAAATAGAAAAACATTGTAAAGAAGATATCTTCGTAACACTTCGTGTCTTCTTTGTGAATCTTCGTGATATAAAAAACATGTCCCAATATTAATTTATTTATTTTTTTGATATGAAGTGAGGATTTTATGAAAGCAATCAATTGGATATATCGGTTTCCTTTTAGGAGTATTGTATACGTAAGTATAGTCTTCTCTGTTATCGTAATTGCAGAAGCCCAGGCAAGTATTAAAGTTCAGTATGATCATCCGTCTTCGCCTCTGACTAGCTATACGGTTAATCTTGTTCAAACCAAAATGATGAAATTAGCCGGTGCTAATTTTCCCGGAGACATAACAATTAAACTCATCCTTGAGTCTAAGTTGGATGGCTCCCTGGGAGAAGAAGGATATAGGGTAACGATAGGTCCATCGGGCGTTATGATCAGATCAGCCACTGAGAGAGGATTGCTCTATGGCGGCATCAGTCTGATTGAGTGGGTGATTGCAAAAACAACCAGCGGAATTCAGGATCCCTATCATGCTGATATCGATTTTCCTGTGTATGCAGGGCATTCGCGTGAATTTCTGCAAAACCTACCGGAAGATAAATTTGAAAGTACACCTTTTTATCCCATTCGTCTGTTTCTCCTAAACAACTATGCCATGGGGGTTTCTGATCTAATCGATTCTGAGCTCATCCTTGAAAAGTATAACTTTTACAGCGGTGTTGACGGGGGATTTACCGATGCAATCGATACATGGAAGAAGTGGTGCGATTGGGGATCCCGTCACCGTATTAACAGGGTCTCTAACTGGCCGTACAGTGCAGGTACGAATTGGTGGGATTTAGCACTTGATGACGCTACGAAAGGAATGAGCAAATATCCAGAGAAAGAGATCTTACAGGCTGCGCAGGTCAGGGAAGAAATGTTCAAATATGCTAAAAGCCGAGGGATTAAGCCCTTTTTAATGAATTATTTAACCGGTTCTGCTACGCCAACAATTCAAAAAAACCGACCCGATCTTATTGGTGAGTTAGATAGTGAAGATAGACACCACACCGGGGCCATCTCTTTTTGTCATGCTGATGATAGATTGAAAAATGTATTTACGGCACAGATCAGGGCAATCCTGCGTACCTATCCATCCCTGGGAGGAGTTCACATCCGCTGGTGGGGAGAGTCTTTCCCCTGTCAATGTGATAACTGTAATGGACGGCAGGGAGAGCTTCAAAGGAAACTAACCATTGAAATTATCGAAGCAGCTTTTGGATGAACGGCCAGATATAGAGATCCTGCTTAGTGGGCGTTTGTTTATGCATGGAACACAAGAATATTGGGATCGGCTTCCAAAACAGGTAATTCTTCAAGCCAAGTGGGGCAGAGATTGGGAACCCACAGCAGACCCCAATATTCCCTTTGAGAGTATCAAGAAAACTGGCCATCCATTTCTTATCAGTGCGGCCTTGCCAGGCGAAGAGGTGCAGCCTTTTGGATCAATTCAGTACCGCCCCTATCGTGATGGGGTGATGAAATATGTAAAAAATAAAGAGAAAGTGCCCAATTTGAGCGGATTTAGTGTTGCCATGGGCGAAGAGGATACAGGTTGGATTACGGAGACCAATTATTTAGCAGCAGCAAAATTAAATTGGGCACCGTTAAATGTTAATATTGATGATTTTATTGGGAATTATCTCAGGGTGACCTATGGAGATGCCCAGGAAGATATTTATAAATCACTCGAATTAACGCAACAGGCCTGGGAAGAATATTGTGTGGACTTTGATGGGATCGCTATTTATAAAGATTATTTGCATATCACCTGGATGCACGGTCTTGATAGTGTTAGAAGTGCAAAACCGGAGGAATTACTACAAAATATTAAACGTATCGAAAAACATGCGCAAATGTTAACACAGGCCTTATTCATTCTCGAGCATGCTCGGGATAAAGTAAATCCCCGCGCGCTTGTTGCCTTTGATGATATTTTGATTCAGACAGAAATCTTCGCAGAATTTTTTACATCCCGACAGATGTTGGGGGAAGCTTTCGCCCATCAGCACAAAGGTGAAAGCGGCAGGATGCGAAATAAATTAAAAATGGTCCTCGAGGCTGACAAACGAATCATCACACTTGCTCTGGAGAAACCTAATATTTCAGATTATTTTGAGATGGAAGGCATGACTTTTCCAACCAATTATGTTGAGGGTTACTTATATCTCACCATGGTTGGGGCCTGGGATTGGTTACAAAACCGGGTGTTTGATGAGATTGATGAGTTAGAGAGAATGATTAAAGAGGTCCAATAAAACCCTTTTATTATTGTATAAGCAAAATCTATTCCCCCTTAAAAAAGGGAGGAATAGATTTTGCTAAATCATAAAGCATAGTAAAGGATTAAAAATTGAAATATATTTCAGAATAGGAGAAAAAGATGAAATTAGGTATTCACGCATATGCCTGGTGTTCGCAATGGACAAATGATGAACTTGATTTGATCGACCGGGTAAAAAGCTAGGGCTCGATTTTATTGAGATCCCCCTGATGGTTCTGGAGACTTTTGATGCAGGAGCCATAAAAAATCGTCTTGATTCAGTTGGATTAGAAGCTGTTACTTCAACCGTTCTGTTGGACGGTACGGATATTACAAGTGAGGATTCGCAAATAAGAGCCAACGGTATTAAATATCTTAAAGATTGCGTGCAGGCCAGCAGCGATATCGGAGCCAGGAGTTTCTCAGGTGTGATTTATTCTCAGCATGTTAAATCTCTTCCCACAATGCCCGGAAAGGACCTCTGGCAATACTCTGCTGATGGATTAAGAAATGTTGCCCAATTTGCAAAAGGCTTGAATGTGAAAATTGGCCTTGAGCCCGTAAATAGATACGAAACATGCCTGATAAACACAGCCGAACAGGCGATGCACCTTATTGATATGATTGGCGAAGATAACGTGATGGTCCATCTTGATACCTATCATATGAATATCGAAGAGAAGAGTTTTTATGAAGCAACCAAGTTGGCTGGTGACCGATTGAATCATTATCATCTTTGTGAAAACGACCGGGGGATACCTGGTACGGGTCTGGTCGATTGGGATGGTATATTCAAAGCCCTTGCCGAAATTAATTATCAGGGATATGCAGCATTGGAAAGTTTTGTCGATTGTACGGACAATATGAGCACCTGGGTGTGGCGACAACTCGCCCCAAGTGGTGATGTGCTGCTTCGGGATGGTGTGGAATTTATTCGTGAGCAGCAAAAGAAGTTTGGAATATAAATCTGGCTTCCTTGAAGACTAAAGATGAAGTGAAACTTCAGTATCCTTAATATTACAGGAAATAGCTATCTCAATATTATGTCATCTCGAAGAGATCTTCCTCCATGCAAATTCAAGACCTCCCGGTAGGAAGATTCCTTCTGAATGATGCGCCCCTTATTTACTCTCCGAGCATAAAATAAGGAAATTGTGATGAATACACTCTATAAGCTTATCATAATATTTTTTGCTTATCTCATTTCTTTAATTCTAACCTCTTGCAACCAAAAAGATCAATCTGCTCAACATTTGTGGGACAAAGAACCCACATTATGGGAAATTGCTCAAACAACAACTGTTACGCATCAAATTCCTAAAGCTGATCCACAACCGGAGGGGATGTGGAATGGTGGTACTGCTCTAAATGTAAGCACCAAAGAACTAAAGATGTCACTTTGGGGTCCACCGGAACAGCTAACTATAAGTGTGAATAAAACGGATGTTTGGGATCGGAGAAAAATTTTCGAAGAACCCCGCACACTGGCTGAAATAAAGCGACGATATGAAAAGGATTCATTTCCTGATAAGGACCGCTGGAACCATTACCGTAGTTGGAATGCCTACGATTTCCCATGTCCTAAACCTGTCGGGCAAATAATACTTATGATCCCTGATTTCTCTGGCATGGGGGAACCAACTGCTACCAGACAGTTAGATGATGGATCGGTAGGTTTGACGATTCAGAACGAGGCATCAAAGATAAATCTTGACTATTTAGCGATGATGACCCGAAATATTATAGCGGTTAAGGGAAGGGGGGAAAACCTCAAAAAATCGATAATGCTGAGATTGTATCGCCATCAGGATACAGGTGAATATGGCAAGTCGATAAGCGCGTACGGTGGCCCAGAAGCCAAGGCCCTTAAAGATTATGATTTTAAAAAAGATGGGGCCGTTGCGCCGCCCCTGCCACCGGAAAGTGGTGTCGAAGGTGATTATTTCTGGATTCGGCAAAAACTTCCTGCTGAAAAAACACTTCCCGAGGGGTTTGAGTATGTTCTGGTCGGTTGTATCCGGGGTGCTAAATATCATCTTGAGACTATTAATGGAGTAAAATATCTCGGTACACCGCCTTTTCTAACCCCGGAAAAACAAAAGCAGTTTGATGAAGGTTATCGTTGGCGTCATCTTTTTCCATCCTATAAAAAACTTCGTGAGGCACTAGGTTCAGCGGCAACGGCTATTCTGGAACAGAGCGATGAGCAGGATTTTGAAGCATTTTTTACAATTGTAACAAGCGCCGAATATAAGAATCCACTACCTGAAGCGATAAAAAAGTTAAAAAAAGCATCTTCCGAAGGATATAATAGTCTTGTTCAGGAAAATTCAGATTGGTTCAGAAATTTTTATAATAAACGGGAGAAAGGGCGGATATTCCAGGGAAGTGTAGATTCTACCAGGAAGAAATTGCCAGAAATATTTTCCTCATGGACTTGCCCGTATAGCGAATATTGTCTTCCTAACCCGGCAAAATTTCAAGCTGATGCCGTCTATGGGTATCTGGAGCAGGATTGGGCACCCTGGCATGGATTACCCTGTTACAATGAAGTTTATTACACCCATTTACATGCGGCAAACAGGGCTGACAAAATTGTTATGCTGAATAATCTAGTTCCGTTCTGGCTTAAGGCTTGTAAAAAAAACGCCCGGGAAGTCTTTAACCTGCCAGGGGCTATTTTGCAACATGGTTATTTGCCACCGATCAAAGCAGATGAATATGCCCATACGCATTCTACATGGGAATTCTGTATGGAGATCAATGCACAGGTACTAAAACCGTTGTGGGATCGATTTGATTACGGGGCGGATGAAAAATTTTTGGCTGAGGTCGTGTATCCGGCCATGCGTGAAACGGCAATTTTCTATTCACATTATGTGGAAAAAGGTTCAGATGGTTATTATCACATTATTCCAACTGTTTCTGCAGAGCATTGGAACTGGACACCTCGTTTTGCAAGAAACAGTGACAGTGCATCAGCCTTGTCTATGTTTCGATGGCTGCTTAACAGAACCATTGAAGCGGCAACTTTATTAAAACAAGATGAGAAATTGATTCCTGGGTGGCAGGCTGTTGCTGATAATCTGGCGCCTTTGCCCACCTATGATACACCTGAGGGATCGATCTTTACAGATGTGCGTGATGTAAATCCGCTTGGTGTTGAATACAATTGGTTTGCCGGGGTTACACCAACCATTCTTGCCGATGAGATTAATTTGGATTCAGATCCGCAAAAGATTGAAATGATGTTGCATACAGCCCGAATGACAAAAGGCTGGCGAAATCATTATGTCTTTGTGTTGCTTGGTGATAAAAAAGGCATAGAAGTTGAGAACCTGATAAATTCACGAAGTGGGCGCATTCACTTATTTCCTGGTATTCCAGATAGTGCTACTGTCGGTTTTAAAGCACTTCAAGCCCGTGGAGGATTTGAAGTTACGTCAGAATGTAGTAAATGGTAGTGTTACCTATCTTGAAATTACAGCACGTCGCACCGTGGAATGTAAAATTATGAATCCCTGGAGGGGACAAGAGGTTGGTGTGTCTGATAAAACAACGGCAAATATAATACCTCATATTATCGATAGATCAAATAGTGAATGCATTGTTTTTACTACCGAAAAGGGGAAAAAATATTTGGTAAATAAAAATTAGGTGTCACTGGTATCCCTAGTAGTGGTCACTCGCGAGCGACCACTACTAAGGCCCAATTCACATAATAATTATATAAAAATATCAAGATGTAACTTCCTCAAGCAATTGTCTGTAAAAATGATAATTTTCGAAAGGTACATCTTTTCGAACCCGGCCATCTGCTAATGGGATATAACCCCCATCAGCAATCAAAGGTGGTACTTTTTCCAGAAGTTCTCTGCGAATTGCATCTTTCCCATAATGTAAAACATCCAAATCAAGACCGCCAATTAACCGTAAATCACGACCAAATTCTTTCCTGAGGTTTCTATAATCCATGGCCTCAGCATTTGTTTCGCACGCCCATAAACAATTAATACCATATTTTAAAATAGAAGGAAGATAGATTCTGGTATTTGCATAGGTCCTGAATATGATTGTCTTAATTCCCCTGGACTTAAGTGTATCTAGTAAGTGGCAGATAATTTTCGAGGACAAATGACTCATACATCTGGGGTGAAATGAGAGGGCCCTCATTATTTCCAATTGGTTCACTGAAAATTGCAGCATCCAGATCTACTTCATCCAGTACTTTTTGTATCATCCCCAAGGCAAAGTCGCCATGAACGGCCATGTATTCTGTTACAAATACCGGATTTTCATAAAGTAATGTTAATACCTTATCGAAACGCTCCCATTTGTATACACCCATAGTTAGAAAAAAACCACGGTGCACTCTTAAAACAGTCACCTGGTCAGATTGCGTTGCGGTTTTTATTGTTTTATTCCAATTATCCGGAAACCGTTTCGGATCATCTGTATTGAGTCTTTTATGGTAAGTTTTTAAGTCTGTACCATTTTCGGGCCAGAATTCAGGCTTGGGATCCATTTCAGGGGCAATTTCTTCCAGATGATCGGTTGGAAACACTTGAGATAATTTGAGATTCGGATCCAGGCCTTGTTTGTACCATTCTTGCAATACATCATCCCGAATACCTTCTTCAAAATAAGGTACCCGATCCGGATTGCCATAGGCCATTGTTTCATGAAACCGTTGCTTAGAAGTCATCATTTTATCCACGAATTACACAAATTTACACGAATTATTATATTGGGAGAAAATAAAATAAAGCGCATTAAAATCCTTTACCTATATGAATACTCTATAATATAATAAATTTCTAATGCAATTTGCTTGCTACTTAGAAAGTTGCGACAAGAATTAGTGTAATTCGTGCAATTCGTGGAAAAATTTTTCTAAAATTTATTGAAAACAGATCACAAAAATCCAAGTGAGATTGCAATGAAACTTGGGCCGTTGATGATGGCATGAATAGCCACACCAACCCAGGAGTTTTTTGTCTTTTGGACTGCATAGGATTGAATAAAAAGAATCGGCAACATGGTAATAAATAATTGCAAGCCGAAGGCGAGGTGAAATAAACTCCAGCCAAAACCATGAATAAGCCAGGTATATTTTCCAAATACAATTTCCTGCCGCGGAAAAATTACCCCACGCCATAATATTTCTTCACCCATGATGTTCAAAAGCCAGTAGGGGAGCCATACCACTAAAATCCAATATCTACCGGCAGTCAGCGGCTCAAAGGCCATGAAGGGTGGTTGGTGAGTGGAAGGACCAAAAACAGTCTCGAGTATACTCATGAGCAGAGTGCTAAATATTCCAATAGCAGCAATAGCGCCAACACTCCACAGCCAGTCATTAAGATTCATTCTTCGAAATCGTAGGCGGTTTTTGAAAAGGTCCTTTTGCTTCCAAGATCCTTCAGATCTAAGCATAAAATAAGCAATGATCAAAAGGGGAAGAAACAAACCCAAACCAGCAACAAGAAACCAGAATATAATAGTTTCGATACCGGTGATTGCACTTAACCATGGAATTAAATAATGCGCTTCAATATACAGAACCAATCCGGCCAAACCGAATATTAAAAAGGAGGGCCAGAAACCCAACCCCTTTATAGGACTGTTTTCTCTCAATTTAAAACCCACGGATAAGATGTAGAGACGTTCTGTTGGAACGTCTCTCACGAACAAACTTCAATCTACTTTATGATCTTAAAACAATGTATAGGGAAAAAATGGAATATCTATAGCAAAATATATCAATTTAATTTTACGATATTGAACATACAGGAGACGTCCCACCGGGACGTCTCTACAGCATCTAATTAATCAACCCGATTGGTGATTTCAATCAAATGATAACCAAATTGCGTCTGGACGGGACCATGTACCTTACCTACTTCATCACTAAATACCACTTTATCAAATTCCGGTACCATTTGTCCCTGGCCAAATTCTCCAAGATCACCACCTCTGGCGCCAGAAGGGCAGGATGAATGTTCTTTTGCGATTTCAGCAAAATCAGATCCACCTTCAATTTGAGCTTTGAGGTTATTGCATTCTTCTTCGGTAGATACTAAAATATGACGCGCACTTGCTTTTGACATCTGTTTCTCCTTTTATCTTCTTGTATTATGTATATTGTATTTCTTATAAAGACGCAAAGATCTTTGTCCACAACTTCCACAAATTACCACGAATTAAATATAATTTAAAAGATAATAGAACATTAATTTGTGAAAATTCGTTTAATTCGTGGATAAATTTCGCTGCACCTTTGAACGTGGATATTCACCCTTCTGCTTAATTTAAATCACATGAAAACCGGTAATTCCCCGATACAACGTTAAAAACCTGATGATTATTCTCGTAACCTAAATATTTTATTCCTTCACAATTCTCAATAGCTTTATCATTTATTCTGATGGCTGATTTATCACTCTCGGGAATATGAACAATTGCTGTTGAATTGAAGGGGATACTGATATTCAGTACCAACATGTTTTCCTTTTTAACCCAACCTGAAGCCACAGTTCCGGCGATAGTTTCCACCGAAGCTTTTGCATGGCTCAGGTTCTTCGGAATATAAGGTTTAATAATTATATTTTTATATGCAGGGTTTTCTTCGTCCAACTGAATCCCAGCAAGAGCATTGTAAAACCAGGCATCGATACTGCCGGTGAATACATGGTTATGTGATTGTTTTAGGGTCCAAAATTCAGACATGGTTGTATATTTTTCAACCATATCCGACCAACTTGGATAACCGGTGGCTGTGGCCAATAGCCAGGCAACATCAGGACGGTCTTCCATGGTCAGGGCTTCTAACATATATTTTGACCCTAGGACACCGGTTGTTAAATGGCCGTTATTTTTTTCTACAATATCAATAATTAAATTTTTTAGTACCGCCTCTTTATGTTCTTCTTCAACCAAACCCAGATAAAGAGGGAAGGCATTGGCCATTTGACTTCCATCGCTGTAATTATTTGATTTTGGGTCAAAGTATTTTTTATTATAGGTTTTTTTTATGGCTTGGGCCAGTTCAGTGTAGCGGGAATTATCATCTGCTTTTTCAAGGATACCGGCTGCTTTGGCCAATATTGTTACATTATAGTAGTAAAAAGCAGTCGGAATTGAGGCTGGTTCACCTTCATGCCAACCCTCCACCAGGCTTCCCCAGTCACCTATCCAACCCATAGGTACAATATAATTCTTGGATATGTTTTTCAGGAAAACAAGATAGCGTTCCATGGCTTCATAATTGTCCCTGAGAATTTTTTTATCACCGTAATAGCGATAATAATCCCAGATGATTGTAAAAAAGGTACTACTCCATTCAACACCCTCATCAAAAATATAGGGGCGCGGGGAAATGATTGGTAAATCACCAGTTTTAGGGTGCTGGTTCATTCGAATTCCACTCAACCAATTTTGGTAAAAAAGAGCCATGTCAAAATTAAACATCGCCTCTTCTGCCGTAACCTGGGCATCTCCAAACCATCCCAGGCGTTCATCTCGCTGGGGACAGTCAAGTGGATATCCAATCATATTGCTCTTTTGTGACCAGACGGTAGCACGATGTATTTTGTTGATCACTTCATTACCCGTATCAAGCTGTCCCACAATCGGATTAGCTGAATAAACGACGCATCCCTCTACTTTATCTATCTCCGGCAGCTCCGGCTCAGCAGTTATCTCAACATATTTGAATCCAAAATAGGTAAATTTTGGCTCATAAGTTTCGACATCCACACCTTTCATGATATACTCTGCTCTTGCCTTAGCATGCTCATTGCTTGTTGGGTCTAAAGATCCGTCCTCATACGCCTCCTCAGCAAACCTCAATTTTACGTGCGTACCTTTTTTTCCCTTCATCCTTAGACGCACCCAGCCAGTGAAATTCTGCCCCATATCATAAACATGAACGCCCGGTTTTGGCTCAATCATTTTAATAGGATCAATAAGTTTTACCACTTTAATCGCCGGCATATGTTGGGAAATTAACTTTCCACCAGGCTCTTCCATCACCGCTACGGGTGACCAGGCAGAATCATCAAAATCTCTATCACGCCACCCCTTAACTTCCTTTGTTGCATCATATATTTCACCATCATATATGCAATTAAATAGGATCGGTCCATCCATTTGTTTCCAGCGATGATCACTAATTACCGTCTCCGATGTGCCATCTTTAAATGTGATTTCCAATTGAGCTAATGCACGTTTTGCTCCAAACCACTGCATGCGGTATTCCCGCCACCATAGTTTGTAGGGATTGAACCAGCCATTTCCAAGGTGGATACCGATGCCATTTTTTCCTTTGCTAAGCATTTCAGTAACATCATAAGTGTCATATAAAACCTGATGACGATACTGGGTTTTAGCGGGGGAGAGCACATGATCTCCAACACGTTTTCCGTTAAGAAAAGCCTCATAAAAACCAAGACCGGTTATCAGGAGCTTTGCAGATTTGATATCCTTGGGTAATTTAAATGAATTTCTTAATAATAGAGAGCGGCCCTGATGTCTTACTGTATCTGTAAGGCTATATTGATCTTCGATGTTCATAAAGAATCCGGATGGAGGAAGGTATTCTTTCTCAGGACCTGCGCCTATCCATTTAGCCTTCCAGTCGCTCTGCTCAAGAAAAGTAGTTGAGAAAAGGGCCGGGTCGCTGGTTCTTTGGTTATTCAGATTATCCCAGATTGTTACTTGCCAATAATAACTTTTGTTGCTGCTAAGCGGTTTACCACTATACTTATGGTGGATTGTTTTATCAGAATTTATTTTACCAGTATCCCACATATCGACCTGGTTTGTGTGTAAATGATCTGGATTCGATGCTACTTGTATTCTGAAAGCGTCTTGCTGTTGGCCTCTTTTTGATCCCTCAACAATCCACGAGAACCTTGGTGTCCTTGAGTCCATAGCGATGGGATCTGTTGCATATTCACAAAGAAGACTTTTAAATCTTAAGGATTTGTCGCTATGTGTGCACTGCCATAAAAAGAGAAAATTAGAGAATAAAATTATAAGAAGAGTTTTCTTCATTTTGAGCCTTTAATTAAATGATAAAAAGGATAATTATTTTCCGCATCGAATAAAGAAACCTAAAGGAAATTTGATTTAAAACGCTGATCCTTTTTAGTAATCAAAACATAGATCCTTCAAAAATATCGATTTGTTAGGTATATTAAGTAAGCAATTTAAAAAAATTGAAATGAGCAGAGCAAGACTCTATATTTTGCTAAGCATTTCCCTGCACATTATATTATTTACACTACCCGTTAATCAGATAGATTAATATCGAATGAAAAAATATCTTAAATATTACAAAATTAATCAATCGAAATCATATACTCAAGAATACTAAATCATTGTATCTTGAGAAGGGATTCTAAAGGGTATGTGCTTTTCAAGAGAAGGATTTCATGCAGAGTAAGATAGATTTATATCATACTCTTATCTGAAACTTTACTACAGAAAGGAACAGCAATGAAAAATTTAGTTTTGATAACATTGTTTGCTTTATCATTGACTTGCATTGTATTTGCCCAGCAACCTGTGAATATGAAACATTCAATTGTAGCGATTGAGGAGGGTCAGTTTCATGGGTGGCCTGCTAATAATGGTGTATGGGTTTGGGGAAATGAAATTCTTGTAGGCCTGACCCAGGTGGAGTATGCGGATACGAAAGGGCATAATATTAAGGATGATGCTCCCCAACTCAGTCTTCTCTCTCGAAGCAAGGATGGCGGGATATCATGGAATATGTTTGATCCCTCCGGATATGTTGGTGATGGAGGAAAGAAAACAAATCTAAAACAGCCCATAAATTTCAAAAATAATGGTTTTGCCATGCGGGTTTTTGGTACAGCTTATCATGGAAACAATGATTCGGAAGCTGGTTTTTACTACTCTAATGATAGGGGTATTACCTGGAATGGACCTTATGCACTGGGTGGAATTGCCAAACAACCACGGTTCAAAGAATGTATCCTCACACCACGTACAGATTATATTGTTTTAAATGAAAGAGAATGCTTAATCTTTATATCATCACGTATTGATAAAACCGGCATGTCGGATGACATATCAGTTATAAAAACAGAAGATGGGGGATTAAACTTTGATATCTGGAGCCCCTGGGTTGTGCCTTGTTCCGATCCCTATCGTGCTGTTATGCCAAATACCGTACAGGTCTCTGAAAAAGAATTTGTCATGTCCATTAGACGCAGGGTTATTGCAAATGGCAATATTGCCTGGATTGACTGTTATAAATCAGATGATGGTGGCAAAAACTGGTATTTTCTCAGCAAAGTCGCTGATGCCGGTGCTCATAATGGTAATCCTCCTGCATTGACTAAACTCAAAGATGGACGTTTATGTTGTATTTATGGCAACCGTACAAAAAAACTGATAATGGGGAGGTACAGTAAGGATAATGGCATAACCTGGGGACCAGAATTTGTCATCAGAGATAATTTCTATACGGGAGAAAAAGGAGATATGAAGGATTTGGGATACCCGCGTCTGATACAAACCGAAGATGGAAATTTAGTAGCAGTATACTACTGGGCATCACAGGAAAATAAACAACAGCATATTGCTGCGTCTGTTTGGGCACCTTAGCCCCGGTTATTTCATTATACATTTATTGGTGTTCCTGACAAACGCTTCATTATAAAATATTCTCTATCACATATCGCAATATCTGCTGCATTGATTATTGTTGTGTGATTTTTTGAAAAGAATATTCCTTAGGAGAAGCTTATCTATAATTCTGATGGCCAGTTTAGCCAAGTTATCGATACGAACATATAGAGATCAATGATGATCACACCAATTTTATTTGGAAAAAAGAAAGGGAAGGCATTCCAAAACACGATTAAGCCAATAAGTGAAATAATGGCAGCAAATTGAGTAAAGGATTGCCAAGTTAAATCAGGAAATAACCAGCCTGTCTGATTAAGACCAGCGGCCATGAAACCTACCAGAGATACAATCGCTATACCTATCCCGATAAGGACGGTTGGTGTTTGTCCCAGTATTGGCGAAATTATCCATGATTTAATTGAATGGGTGGGACTGAGAGGTTTATCCAAGGCGGCAAAGATCATTAATGCATGTCCTAAACCATGGATTATAAGAACGATTCCTACAAACGTTTTTATTATTCCAAGCGTCATTAAACTGATTCCTATCCTGCAAATAGTATATTATTTTATTAATTTTTTTGTCTCTGATAAAAGTTTATTTGCCGAGGCTTCTGCGGAGGCTTGATTGTTTAGTGCTATTGCCACATATATAGTGCTATCCATATCATAAGCAACAATAGTTTTCATCCCCTGTGTACCACCGCTGTGGCCCAACCACCATACGACTCTTTTACCCTCACCATCAAAAACCTCATACAACATGACCCCCCGTCCGTAGTAGAGGCCCTTGTCGAACATGGGATACAAATTGTCAAAGGCATCTATAGCTGATTCAGGTTTTATAATTTTGCCTGTGAGAAAACTATGCCAGAAGATTACCATGTCTTTAGCCGATGAAACAATTATACCCGCACCAAAGGGTAAACTCTCATTAAACTGCTCATCCAAACCTTCATTTGTATGACCTTTAACCAAGCCAGGTGGCTGTTGTTCGGGCATTAGGGCTAGCGTATTATTTAAACCTAGTGGTTTTATAATCCGGTCAGTCAAAATTTGATGTAATGGCTTCTTTTCTATCTTTTCCAAGATTAATCCCAGCAAGACATAATTTGTATTTGAATAAGCCCAGTATTCCCCAGGGCAAAATGCATTCCCATGTTTCTCGGCGATTTCAATTAATTGCTCAGGTGGTTTATAGCCACGTTCCTCGCGGAAGGGAAGGTCGCTATTAAAACTGAATGTACCACTCGTATGCAAGAGGAGATGATCAATAGTGATAACACTCGCGTTGGGGAAGTCGGGAATCCATTTTGCTATAGGATCGGTAAATTTGAGTTTTTTCTCATCCACCATCTGAATAATCGCTGTTGCTGTAAAAGCTTTACCAACACTGGCCCAATGAAAATAGGATACTGAATCGATCGGCGTTTCAGGATCAGAAAGTGCCAAACCTTTTGATTTTGACCATATTCCTTTCCCTGGTATTCCAACGGCAGCTGTAATGGCAGGCGCATTTGTTAATTCCAAAAGTTCATCAATTACAGTGTTTAGTTTTTTGTGAAAATCGCCACTTATTTGCCTGTTTAGATCAGAAGATAGGTTCTCCCAGATTCCTCGATTAATACTATCATGGAGGGGAGCCCCTTTGTAGGGAAGAGGTGAATCACAATTTACAGGTTCATAATCCTGGGAAAATAATCCAGTATAGGATAAACAGACAAAGCAGAGGGTCAAATACACCAGATGTTGTGAAGAAGTGTCGTATGAAATTCTATCCTTGATGAGCATATATCCTTATTTCCCTGGAGAAATTTTGATACCCGTATGGTAGTTGGTATAGTGTATATAGGATCCATTCATCCATAATACAATATTTGAATTTGGGGGACAATATCGAGGCACAACCGGTCTGACATTCGGATTGTCGGAATCTGTAGTTATTGCCATTGATCTCCAGGTACGTCCAAAATTAGGGGTTATCCATTTCTCAATTTCAAATATATCATTTATCTGGCGGGATAGGTATATAATTTCTGGTTGGCTGGGATTAAGAGCCATGCCACCTGAATAATGAGGCTCAGGTTCCTTTTTATCTTTTGGTGTTTGTGGAAACCATCTGCCAGCCGCTCGTGATTTCTGTATCCATCCAATCACTTCCCTATCCAGCGGGCATAATGATAGCGATGATCTCTTTCTTTCGGTAGTCGTGTGTATGCGATTACCGGAAGTCCCTTATTATCAATGGCGATATCCCAAACCCATGCCCTAACCGCAGTTTTGCGTCCATCATAAACGAGATCACTGTTACTTGGGGCAATGGGCAAACGGCCAAAATATCCGGCAACTTCACCATCAGCACGAAAGAAAACACCATTTCTCATACTTTAAATAATAAACGGAGTTTAACGATTCATTGCGTGGATGGCCATCTGTAAAAGCAAAATGAATAGATGATTTTCCGTCAGAAGTTATCTTTAATATAGGGTCTGATATCTTTGGCAGCGCGGTTTTCTTCCTGGATTAGTATTTTTGGTTTTGACCATGATTTACCATTACTGGAAATAGAAAATGTTGGTTTCCAACTCTCTCCCCGCCAGAAAACATAAAAACGTTTTTCATTTTCCAAATACATGGGATGGCTGTAAGTTATTCGGGGGCCATCTGTGATTGTAATCTCATCATCCCATTTACTAATATCCTCGGGTTGGGAAGTTGTACGGCAATATAGACCTTTCTGATTATGCTGAGCATAAAAAACCATTAATTTCTTATCAGGTAATACGATAAAAGAACAAGTATTATGATCATCTGCACCCCATTTTTCCTCAAGGGTTATAATTTCGGTTTTACCCGAGTTTATGATCGAATGCTCCTACCTGGAGTTTCCCCTCACGGGTCACCCAACCGGTATAGGTTCTTTTGTGGTTACCTTCAATATACACGGCCCTGGGATCCTGAAACCAACACCAGGCACCATCATCTGTCAGTGTAGAAAGTGATGTCTTATTATCTGCGATTAATGTCGATATACTAATACCAATGAAAATCAATAAAAACAATATGGTGTTCAGTCGTGTCATGATTATCCTCTCTCAATATTTATCTCTATAGACATAGATGTTAGTTATTGTGTATAAATATTCATCTCGCAAAGACGCAAAGACGCTAAGACTTCCAAGACAAAAGAAAAACAGTTCTAAATCGCGAATTACCAATTATGTGGTACAAATAATTCTGAGTATTTATTTACTAATTCGTGAAATTCGCAAAAATTCGGCCTGGCCCCGTATAACGAGGTCTCAGGACGCGTTCTACGAGCGTAATTAGTGGAAAAAATCCTTATCCCAATTTTCAATTTCCAGCCATATCTTTCCTTGTTTAGCATCCCAATAAAAAGTCTGAAATCCAGTGTATTTGGCCATTGCAGCAGTCTTTTTGGCGATCGGATCAGTTGTAGATATGGTTTGATTTGATTTCTGGGCATGGATATCAGTTATAAAAAAAACAATGAGAGGGATGATAATATATATTGATCTGCTCATAAAAATCCTTCTGTGAATATTCTGTGTCCCTCTGTGGTTAAACAGTTAGTTTTTAGATGAAAAATTCAGACAAGTATTCCTCCGGTATTCCTAAATTCCATATTCCACATCACATAGTACTAATTACATTATAAAATCATATTCTTACTTTGCACCATACTCTTCATAGAGTTTATTCAAATCCGCATCTTTATGTATGACCACGCGATACTTCAAAGTAAGAGGCTTATCAGTGGGTATCGATACTGGTTCCCGTCCTGGATAAGCCACATTCTGACAGCTGCCTTTTTTGCGCAAAATCCACTTATGCGGGGCTCCGGGATGTGATGGATGTATAAGTACAGCAATATTTGATTTCTCCCCAGCAAACGTTCCGCTAAAATTCATCCATTCGCCGGCGTCCACAGCTACCGTTGCAGGTTTTACCTCGCCATCTTTATCGGTCATTTCCAGATCATTTGGAAGAGGAATACGGGTAGAAAATCCTCCATAGCCTTTAACATCATCTGAACCACCAATACGTAATCCCTGGACCAGGGCAGAAATTGTTATTTCAAAATCAATAAGGCGAATGTCATTGCTGGTTTTATGAAGTCGTATGGTCACCAACTCTTGCGCTATCGGTTCTGATGCATTTTTCCATTGTGGGGATTTCCAATTTACTTTTGCTGTTAGAGCGGTTGATTTTCTCCCAGTTTCAATAATGTTGACATCTTGAAAATCCCAGATAAAATCTGTGCAATCCCACATGTCACGGATCAATTGATCATTAATATAAACCTGATGCCAGGCCCAAAAAATTCCACGGTGATGAAGATGATCTTTTGGAAAGTCCTCAGTTATAACTTTTCCATTCAATCCCAGGACCGGATGACAATAATTGGCCCGAGAATGGGTGCCTTCTTTTGAGGTTAGGGGCTTCATCCGGTAGAATAACACAGGAGAATCATTCTCATAAAATTGATATCCTTCACCGGTGTTTACCACTCTCATCGTTACATCAAAAGCAGCGGAAGTGTTCACCATAAATAATAGAACGCCCAAAGTAAGAAGGCCAAAATGATAATGAAAACTATTGTTACGCTTTGTTCTGTTATAATTCATGATATCCTCTATTTTAAAAGTGAATTGCTCCACGAATTACACAAATTTATACTAATTTCACGAATTCTTATAAGGATGTCCAACAAGGTTTTCAAACCTATAAATTTCTTGATAAAATTCGTGTAATTAATTTTTTAATTCGAGAAATTCGTGGATACCATTTTGAAAAAGCTCACAGTTTCTTTTCTTTTGTTGTTTTGCGAATCAGAGAAAGGCCACCAAAGCCACCAATAACTGCCATATAAAACCCAAAATCGTACCACCATCCGGTATTTAGCGGCTCATAGATCCGTATCTCTGGATTGAACAGGCTCCAGATCAGGGTAATCGGGGCAATCCAGCCATGCCAGATACCAAAGAAAAATCCGGCCGGATCATTTTCGGTACTTGCACCACTCCCTGGCGCGCAGCCCGATAATACAATGAGCAGAAGTAAGGAAATCAGAATTAATGCTGTTTTTTTTGTTCCCATAATTTTCTCCAATATTCAATATTCAACAGTCAATAATCAATGAACAAATTATTCTGTAAAAATTTACCTCAATTCAATTATTAATAATGGATCAAATGTTCTAATCTTGTTTCAAAGGTTCTTGTTCCAGCCAATCGAAACCAAAACGGGCGAAGGTGATGGTTTCATATGGATTTTTTTCGCCTGTTTCATATAGACAGCCGATGGATCTGTCAGCCATTATTGCCAAATCTGAATAAGCACTGGGTCCCTCCGCTAATATTTTACTAACTGGCCAGGAAGCACCTTCGTCATAACTTGCCCGGACTTTCATGTTAATTCTTTCATCTTCATCTGCTGGGTTAGAGAATAAGATGATGCTCTTCTGTTTTTCGAGTGGCCAGGAAAAACGTCTTAAGCTAGCCTGGCACCTGGGTTCTATAAGTTCATGCGCAAATGTTTGTTCTTGCCATGACTCTCCGCCATCGTCGCTTATGGCAATCTGCCTCTGTTTAATTGAGCGGTCATAATTGCGCATATTGAGCATGAGTCGTTCTTCAGACAACTCAACAACCTGGCATTCATTTACCTTAGGGCTGGGTGTAGAACCCCCTAATGTCCATGATTTTCCACCATCATCACTGAAAATGGTATGCGAGTAATAATCTTTGGTATCTGCTTCAATATGATCGCAGGGTATAACGAGGCGCCCTGCATAATTTCCTCTCTCGATCTGGATACCGGCTCCTGGGCCGGTTGCATACCAGGTCCAGGAATCAAGTTTTGTGGTCGACGTAATTTCTTTAGGCTCTGTCCAATTCTTACCATCATCACCAGATGAAGTAACAAAGACGCGGCGGGTATCTTTGCTTTTCTTTCCAATAATTTCTGGTTCACTATCGTCCCCACGATTCCATGTCATCAAGAGCCAGATGGTTCCTGTTTCTCGGTCCAAAACAGGACAAGGATTTCCACAGGTGTTCGACCCATCATCCCAAATTATTTGCTGTTCACTCCAGGTCCTTCCGTTATCGGTAGATCTCTTAACGAGCATATCAATATTGCCATTATCTCCCTTACCGTCTCTACGTCCTTCACAAAAAGCGATGACAGTTCCCTTAGTAGATACAATTAAGGCGGGTATTCTATAAATACTATAACCATTCTCACCACTTATCCAGATTGGTTTTTGATCTATGGCATTACCCGAATATAATAGGGATGAAAACAGGTAAAAAATAAAGAAAACCAGCTTGATCATAAAATCCTCCTTGGAAATTCAATAGTAGAGTCAAAAATAACCACAGATTACACAGAGTGGTTCGATGTGCTCTCTGTAGTTTCGTATTATTACGCCTTTTTTCATTTTTTCATGCAAAATTTTTATCTATTTAGATCTCAAACCTCCAGAACCGCACCTCTTTTTCTTAATATATCCTGTACATCGTGAGGAAGGACATCCCTTATATCACATTTTTTCTGAATAGAAAGAGCTGCCGTAATACCAGCAGCCTGGCCCATCATTGATCCTGTGGTACTCACCCTGGCAGACGACAGTGCCAGTTGGTCTGCTGAAAAACAACGGCCTGCCATCATCAAATTCTTCCCATCCCTGGCGATCAGAGAGCGAAGAGGAATCTGATAAGGAGGCACTTCCAGCTGATCTTTTGGCAGGATATAGGTGCGTTTATCATCATCGGGTTTATGCCCATCCAGATAAAAGGTACCCCGGGCAACCCCATCATCAAACGAACGTCCGGCCCTGAGATCTTCAACTGTCAACACATAATCACCAACAATACGACAACCCTCACGAATCCCAATGATCGGTGAGCAATGATCCAATAGCCAGTTTTTATTTTCCACCCTTTGGTAATAGTCAAGAACTTCCATCATACGTCTGCGGGCCTGGATCTCTGCTGCCGTCAAACTTTCGGTGTTGGTTGAATCAAACATAGGGACTTTTATTTTAACGGCATTTGAGCCAGGACCATCTGGCCAGAGGGTGGTCATCGGCAGATCCTCATTTGTTTTTATTGGTTGAAACCATCCGTCCGGTAATTGGATCTTCGAATTTTTTGGATCAATATGACGAATAAAATACATCAACGACATGGGTAATTGCATATGATCATCAGGTCTTCCCTTCATAACGCTAAAACCAAGCATGCGTGCAAGATCCCCATCCCCCGTACAATCAATAAACTGTTTGGCTCGTATCGCCTCAAGTCCGGATTTGCCAGAAATAATACATTCCGATATAGTGCCTTTTTCTATCCTGGCATCAACCAACCGTGTATGTAACAACAGTTTAATTTTTCGTTTTAGAATCATTTCCTGAAGAACGACAGCAAGAATTTCATAGTGAAAAACAGAATCTCTTTCAGGTGCACCCAGGGCTTGAAAGGCTCGTAGATCAGAAAGAATGGCATCAAAAACTTCACCCTGACCATGCATTTGTCCACAGAAATTGGCAACACCACCCGTGGTTAACATCCCTCCGGTAACAGCAAACCGTTCCACAAGAATAACGCTTGCACCACTTTTAGCCGCTGCACAGGCAGCAGATACACCGGCAATCCCTCCACCCATCACGGCGATGTCAGCGTCATATCTAACAGGAATTTCCCTGGTATAGTGTAGAACCTCACTTTTTAACTTGGACAGGGAAGTATCTAATCCTGACATTATTTTACCTTTAGAAAATATTCAATATTCAATATTCAATAATCAATTTTGGATTGTGGATTTTGGGTCCTTTGAATAATATACTTCATCTCTCAAGTTTCCTAATTCCAAATACCCAATTACTTCTTGTTTATCTATAGTTAGTATCATATGATCCCAAAACATTTTTATTTTAGACATGATGACCCCGAAGGGACAGGCAGGATTTACAGGATTAATCCTATCGATAACTCCAATAATTATAACTTCTTAAAATCATTATTAAAATCTTTTTAATAATTTTTAGTATATCCTGTTGATCCTGTCCCCAAAGGGATCCCTTGGGGATAATCCTGTCAAATCTTTATTGTGTTGGTATCATTTGATACTATTTTATCAATGATATCTTTTTTGTAATAAGCTGATCATTGGCCGCCAGACTTAAAAAATACATTCCACTGGCCAGATCATCTCCCGAAAAAGAAATATCGTATTTTCCCGCTAATTTATTCTCGTCGACAAGCTCATATATCTTTTGACCGGCTATACTATAAATGGAAAGCCGTACATGCGAATTCTTTGGCAGGGTATAGGTAATACTGGTGTTATTGTTAAAGGGATTTGGATAACTGTCAAGTTTTAGCTGATATGATCTGGGAATCTGGCCGGTTTCCATATTTGTCAATAAATCAAAATGATTGAGATAGGTCTCAAGATTCGTGTAGCCATCCAGGTTTTTATCATCATTCCGGTCGGAGGGATTGGTTTTATCTAAACCTTGCTCATCTTCCCACCAATCAGGCATACCATCGTGATCTGTATCCCAATCGGCTGCACGAGTATGTTTTTCAAGTATTTGATAACTTCCTACTTCTTCCTGGGAATCAATAATACTACCGGTATTATTTTGTACATCAGCAAGTATTCGAATGTCCACTGAATCCCTGCTCCAGGGATAGGCTCCTGATCTGGAGAGAACAATGCCATAACTCTCATCAGCTGAATGGGTTTCTACCTCAGACATATGGAATTCCTGACCACTTTGGGTGTAGTCTCCGACAAACATATTCCAACCCGTATCGCTCCCGTCCCTAACGGCATCAAGATTGGAATCAATTTTATTTTGCGCCTGGTATATCTGCATGTTATTGGGATCATAAGCTTTAAATGCCCGGGTACGGTTGCTCGAGGAGGTGCTTTTTCCTGCAATGATATAATTGCCGATGTAGTTCATATCCACTTGCTTACTACCGCCACTGCTGTAACCAAAAGTGCCACAATTATACATCACATTACTGCGTACATCGACCCTTACATATTCTGTCGTATCGTAGGAGCCAACGGCAGGATTTCGATTGTTATTATGGGCCCATAAATTATGGTGAAGGGATGCCTTTGCATCTGATCCGCGTACTTTTATCAAACTGCCCATGCTATGGCCACTGTGATCCGGTACATATTCACCGTGAAAATATTCCGTTTTATGCAGGGCCTCGGCAATCAGGCAGTATTGAATTGTGACGCTATCCCATGCTGTGCCACAACTCAGATCTTCATCAACCGACCAGGAAGCAGACACGTGGTCGGCAATGATATGATTACCACCCAGGGTGAGGGCATCTTCAGTAAATCCCCCTTCATCATGTGGTCCGATATACTTATCACCGGGCCGAAATCTCATATGACGAATAATTATATGATCGTCACTGACAATTAGCCCATAGTTTTGTATTAGCACGCCAGGATCCGGTGCTGTTTGTCCAGCCAAGGTGATATAGGGGTGCTTAATTCTTAGATCAGATAATAATTCTATATTGCCTGATATGTCGAATACAATGGTCCGCGGGCCATTAGTCGTTTCGATACCATAGCGTAAGGATCCGGGTCCGTCATCATCAAGATTGGTTACATGGTAAACATCCCCACCTCTCCCACCTATAGCATAAGCGCCAAATCCCTGTGCCCCTGGGAAAGCAGGCAACTGGGCATGCAAAATTATTGGTAAAATTAAGATTAACGAAAGTACAACTCTTAAAAAGACGATCATTGATTAAATCCTTTTCTGTGTTTAATGCTGTTGTATCCTCTCGCAGAGCCGCAGAGCCGCAAAGGAAAAAATATAATAAATCTTTTCTCTGCGTCTTTGCGTCTCTGCGAGAAAAAACAATTCCTCATTTACCAGGATCCCAGATAGTGGCCGCGATATAACGCTCAGGGGCCTGATGATCCTGAAAATAATACAATGTTACAACCTTGCCATCCGTTCGCTGGACAGAACGCGTATACCCGATATCACGGCCGGAGCCATCGTCACGCAATGTAATCGGTTCACCCCATGTTTTACCATTATCCTTGCTGAGTTTTGCCTGAATGCTATACGGCTCTGCACGATAACCATAGGTAAGGCAGAGACGTCCATCACGAAGTTTAATAAGCGCCGGGGGATTACCCTCACCCAAAGCATCAACCGGTTTATTTAAAAATGTCCAGGTTAATCCATTATCGGAAGAATAATACGTTTCTATCCATCTTTTCTCTGCCTCTCGGCATCGTAGAGCGGTAATCAATTCTTTGTCTGATAGACGAACCGTAGCCGGCATAATCGAAAATCCACTGGGCTCAGGTCCGATCCAGGAGATAAATTGCCAGGTTAATCCGCCATCAGTCGTTCGGCCATAAAAGGGGCGTCCTTCATGGTCGTTTTCTTTCGCTGCTGTCAAAAATATGGAACAATCATCAGGTCCGTTTACAATATAATCCGTTCTGGCAGCAATCTTTGTGATATCTCCTACTTGTAAATTATAAGGTCCACGCCAGTGTTTGCCCCGATCATAAGAGATATGGAATAGGGAAGGGCCATGATTGATGTCAAGCATCCGCATGGTCAGTGCAAAATCAGGATGATCGAATATGATCTTTTCAGTTAGATTTATGGGCTCTTTTTTTGCAGGGTAATTGGGCTCAATTCCATGCAGGGCAGAACCCCTGGCAATAAGAATCCCTTCTTCTGATGGGTCTTCAATGGTCCAGGTTTCTCCACCATCAAGACTGCGGGCAAGAAGATGTTCCTCAGGCTTTTCCCGGTCGATATTATGACGCTCGGTACCCAGATCCTTGTGGTAGCCACGGCTGAAACCAACAAGAATTTCATTTTCCCAGGACCAGATCCCAAAATTTGCCGGCCAACCTCCAAAACGACCCGGTTCGCGGAAGACTGTTATATGTTCAATCGTATCCGTTTGACAAGAAAAAATAAGTGCCATAAGGATAAATGATACGAACCCTACTTTAAACATATCCAATTTTCCTCTGTATTTAAATACGATGAAAGTTACGATTCAGCGATGAAAAATCATATTATTTTTGATCGAAATTCTATAAAAAATTTAAATAGTGTAGTGCATTGTAGAGACGTCCCGTTGGTTGAAAACCCGGTTCTCGGGGGACGTCTCCTGATCAAATGTGTTATACGAAGTCTAAATAAGCTAAACAATAATAAAAATTATACGCCAGATTATGACTGGGATCGAAATATTTCGGATTGTCGGTGAACTCAAATCGTTTATTGAATGGTTCATATACATTAAAAAGAGAGACGTCACAACGGTACGTTTCCTGATCGATTGTGTTCAGCAAAGTCTTAATAAACAAAACAATAATAAAAAATTATACGCCAGATTATGACTGGGATCGAAATATTTCGGATTGTCGGTGAACTCAAATCGTTTATTGAATGGTTTATATACATTAAAAAGAGAGACGTCACAACGGTACGTTTCCTGATCGATTGTGTTATGCGAAGTCTAATTAACAAACCAATAATAAGGAATTATACGCCAGATTATGAATGGGATCGAAATATTTGAGATCGTCGGTGAACTCAAATCGGTTAGTGAATGGTTTATATATACATTAAAAAGAGAGACGTCCCACCGGGACGTCTCTACATCCCCTCTACCTAAAGTTGAGGGGAAGAACATTCGTTGTAAAAAATCACAGATTTTATTTATATAGAAGAAATAAAATGTTCACATAATACCGAATAATTTTCTAAATTGTTTTTGTTCTGTTCTGAACTGTTTTATTCTCTAATTTGAAAACCAGTACATGGGATTTGGTAGCAAGCCGACCACTTATAAATGTCTGAAAAATTCCCAAACATATGAGGGTGTTGTGAAAGCTATATCAATATTCATGTTGATTTTAACTACCTGTTTATGTGCCAGTGACCAAATCATCCTGGTGGAAGCAGAGGGTTTTGCAGACAAGGGAGGGTGGGTCGTTGATCAACAGTTTATTGAATCGGTGGGTTCTCCCTATCTATTAGCCCACGGCCTGGGCAAACCAGTCCGTGATGCTTCAACGACTGTTTCATTTCCAAAGGCAGGTACCTATCATCTTTGGGTGAGAACCAAAGATTGGGCACCTTATCCCAATGGTCCGGGAAAATTTAAGATTTCAATGAATGGTATCGATAACAGAATCACATTTTGGCGCAAATGGTTCATCTGCCTGGCAATGGATAAATGGCGGCAGGATTGAAATGCATGCAGGAGAAAATAAAGTAAGGCTTAAAGATTTGACTGGATTTGATGGCCGGGTCGATGCCCTGCTTTTTACAGATTCTGATAGTTACCAACCTCCTGATGAGTTAACCCAGCTCAATAAATTGAGGCGGAAATGTTTAAATTTACCGGATAGTGCGCCGGATGCTGGAAAATATGATTTGGTTGTTATCGGTGGAGGCATGGCCGGAATTTGTGCAGCTTTGTCAGCTTCAAGATCAGGTATAAAGGTCGCACTTATCCAGAACCGGCCCAAATTGGGTGGTAATAACAGTCTCAGAGGTCAGGGTGCATTTGATGGGTGGAGTTTATAATAAACCGTATCCAAAACTTGGAAGAATTGTTAAAGAACTCGATAATGGAGATCCTGGCAACGCATCACGGCTGCCTGGTGCCTATGGTGACAATAGGAAGTTGTCCATTGTTAGGGCTGAAAAAAACATTTCTCTCTTTTTAAATATGCATGCATACAAGGTTGAGGTTGAAGGTGATAGAATCAAATCGGTTGTTGCCCGCCACATAGAAGATAATACAGAATTGCGTTTCCGGGGAAAATATTTCGCCGATTGTACTGGCGATGGTACAATTGGATTTCTGGCCGGCGCTGATTTTAGAATGGGGAGGGAAGGAAAAGACGAAACCGGAGAATCACTTGCCCCTTCAAAAAGGGATGACTTTACGCTCGGTTCTTCAAATTTATGGTATGCATCAGAAAAAAATGAGGAATCAGAATTCCCGGAATGTCCATGGGCATTGCAATTTTCCGAAGAATATTATCTTGATCAGAATAAAGCCGATTGGCGGTGGGAAACGGGATTTGGGCATTTTAATACCATTGAGGATGCGGAAGCTCATTCGTGACCACAATCTGAGAGCCATATATGGTAACTGGAGTTATCTGAAAAATAAGAAAAAGGAAAAATACGCAAACTGGGAATTGGATTGGATTGCTTTTATATCTGGTAAAAGGGAATCGAGGCGTTTACTTGGGGATCACATTTTGTCTGAGCAGGATATTGTAAACCATACACTCTATCCCGATGCCTGTGTCACAGCCACCTGGACGATCGATTTACATTTCCCGGATCACAAAAACGATAAATATTATCCCGGAGAGGCCTTCTACAGCGCAACAAAGCATATAAAAATCAAACCATACCCCATACCATATCGTTGTTTTTATTCCAGAAATATCCAGAATTTGTTTATGGCTGGCAGAAATATCAGTACGACCCATGTGGCTTTCGGGGCAACAAGGGTCATGCGAACGACCGGTATGATGGGGGAAGTCGTAGGTATGGCTGCTTCATTATGTTGTAGGTTTGATGTTACTCCCAGGGAAATTTATAAAGTCTATTTGGATGAATTAATAAATCTGATGTCAGATTAAATAAACTATCTGGGATAGTTCATTTCTCGCAAAGACGCCACGCCTGAGGCGGGCAGGCAGAGACGCAAAGGCTTATTATTAAATGATTTATGTAAATACTATTAGTCTTGATTTAACATTATTTCAATCATCTGAAAGATTTGTAACTATATATTTCTCTGCGACTTAGCGCCTTTGCGTGAGAAATTACTGTAGGTGGGATATGAGGATATATTGATGAATTATAGATATAAGTTGTCTGTTTTTATTCTCCTGTTTTTACTCAATAATTTGGTTATGTCGAAAGATAGTGCATTCAAGATAAGAGGTACATTACCCTGGCATAATTTTCTTTCTGGTCCTACTGCATGGAATGAAAAGGATTACGAAGCGTATTTAGACCGCATGCAGGAACTTGATCTTAATCTCATTGCATTCCATTGTTATACCGGTGGTGCAGAACGATATGTCAATTACGTGGAACCGATGATCAAGATCCGGTATAGGAATGTCCTGCCTGAAGCGGGTTTTGATACGGGCATTACGGCACGATGGGGTTATCGTCCTTTGATGCTGGAGGAGTATGCCTTTAATACGGGCAATCTATTTAAAGAAAAAAAAATATTTGGTGCCGAATGCGCTCTAGGGGCCATGAATAACCAAGAAAGGTATGAAAAGGCCCAGTCATTAATGCATCGCGTAATGGAAATGGCACACGAACGCAATATAAAGTTTGCCATGGGTTTTGAATTTGGTGTATATCCGCCAGAGTTTGCGTCGATTACACCACGGGGATATAATATCTCCGGAACCCTCTTGCCTGATCCTACCCATCCATCTTCCATCGAAATACTTCGCCTGACAATTGATGACCTGATAAAAGCCTATCCTAAGATTGATTATATATGGCTCTGGCTACATGAACATACGGGATTTATTGGCAATGTCAGGCTACGAGGGCGATTCGAATCTCTCTATGACTCCGAAAAACATTTTTTTATTGATTCTGGTAATGAGGATGCCATATTTACCGGCGTCTGGGCTCTCGAGTTTATAAAACAAGCGCATAAATATATCTCCAAAAAAGCACCGCAGGTAAAAATTGTAATAAGTGGCTGGGGGGGAGGTAATCAATTACCGATCGTATTGGCTGGGTTGGACCAGGCTTTGCCAAAGGAAATCATTTTTTCATGTTTAAATCCAAATCAGGGTTGGGATCCACAGATTAATATTTTTGAAAATATCTCGAAAAACAGGGAAGTCTGGGGAATCCCCTGGCTTGAAGGGGATGCTAAATTGTGGCATATGCAACCCAGGGTCACCTTAATGAGAGATCAGGTGAAATTGGCTCATTCACAAAATCTGGACGGTGTTCTGGCTATACATTGGCGAACAAAAGAGACAGAGTTAAATCTTTCGACCTTTGCCAAGTTCGCCAATGATCCACAGGATTCGGCCTCCGTTGAATCTATCTACCAGACATATTGTGAAGAAAACTTTGGCACAAATGCCGCGAATGCATTGAGAGCTGATCTGGTCAATATGGATAAAGAGCAATGGTTGAATGAACCCAACTCACCGGTATATTTTCCCTACAAACCTCAATGGGGTAGAATTTCACCCAAATTACAAACCAGATTGGCTGCATTGTTGAAAAAGTTTGAATCTGCTCACCGTTCAGTATCAGGTCAAAAGTATAAGAATAACCTCTACTGGTGGATTGCGAATCTACGCTTTACACTTTTATTGGATGAGATTGGTCGTAAAATTGAGCCTGTATATAATTTGAGGGAGAAGTGGATCCTCGAAGCAGAGGGGGAAATGTCTATAGAAAAGGAGATCAAAAAACTTAAAAAAGAATTTAGTGAGGCACCAATTGAAGAATTGTTTAATACTTTCAGGGATAGAAGTCTAACAAGAGGTGAATTTGGTGTCTTGAGTTCAGTAAATCAAAGATTATGGCTGCAATATAAAGATCTGGATGATTTTATTAAGATGATTTCGGGTGATAAGTGAAGGAGAATCTGCATGAGGTATCTATCGTGATTAAAAATAAATCATGATTATGACCTCATCAATTTATGAAAATTAAATCTGTTAAATAGCAAAAGTAAAGTTTTCCCTTAGCAAAAGGGGGATTTATGCATTGGCTTTATGTTACATTTAATCCTTAAAAAAATATCTTGAATAACTCAAAATAGGAAATAAATTTATGACAATTCAAAAGACTCAGTATAATTATCTGCTTGTACTATTGCTGGGGTTGGTCCTAGTTTGCATATCCTGTGATTCAAAAAAAAATGAGGGTACTTTTACTGATCAGGCCCTTAAGGAAACATTAATTCCGGTTAGACCGGGAGTACCCGGAGAACAACCTTTCTGGAATGGGTTGGCCAGAAGATTTATTCAGGTTCCTTCATTTGATTTTAAAGAAATAAAGGGAGCAAGACACTATAAATTTTCTGCTTATTCAGAGACAGATGGTCAAACCTACACCTTTAAATCCGACAAGCCGTGGGACTTATTGACTCCAATCTGGCAAGATCTACCTATAGGCAATGTGAAACTTACTGCTGAAGGGGAAGATGAGAGTGGGGAGGTAATTGGAATTGCTGGCACCAGACGTTTTTATAAGGCTGCCCCCTTCAACGGTCCCTATCAAAGTCCGGTTCTGACCTACAAAGAAAGTGCAAAACTGGCCTTAAAAACTTTATTTAATCAGGATCATATCCAACACTGGTTAAAAACAGGAGAGCCTGATGCATCATATGAATTAAATTGTTATGCCTCAAAGATCATTGGCGCTGTTGCTGAGGGCATGCTCCTTTATGCTGGACTCGAATCCAAGGATTCGCTGGAGGCGATGAAGGTAGCCAGGTTTGCAGCTGATTATCTGATAAGTATTAGTGAACCCGCAGATGCACCCCTGGCATATTTTCCTCCCACCTATCAAGGTGATGCCCTGTCTGCTGCCTGGTTTAAGGGACAAATCATGCTAAATGTTCCCTCTGAAGCAGCAAGAATATATTTGGATCTATTTGATGCTACGGGCGATAAAAAATATTATCTGGCGGCCACCAGGATTGCAGAAACCTACCTTAAACTACAATTACCAAATGGTACCTGGAAATTAAAACTGTATATGCAGTCCGGAGAACCCGTCAATCCTAACGAATCTATTCCCATAGATATTGTTGAATTATTTGACCGTTTTATTAGCCAATACGATCTGGATCAGTACGAGGAATCCAGAAACAAAGCCTTGGAATGGATCGAGCAAAATCCTCTCAAATCGTTTAATTGGGAAGGTCAATACGAGGATATTATTCTTCAAGGTCCTTACCAGAATTTGACCAAACATCAAGCCTGTTCTTATGCCATCTATCTTTTGGATCCAGAAAGACGAAATTCGGAGAATATTCAAATTGCGAAAGAACTTGCTCGTTTTGCTGAAGACCAGTTCGTTGTCTGGGAAAAACCGCTTCCTGATCAGAGCAACTCCTTTAACTGGTTGACGCCAGGTGTTTTGGAGCAGTATCGATTTTATGAAGCCGTGGATGCCAGCGCCTCAAAATTAATTGCTACTTATCAGGCCATATATGAGGCGACAGGCGAAGATCTTTATCTGGCTAAAGCAATTAGCCTCGCCAATAATATGACGGTCATACAAGAGCGTTATGAGGGGCGATATTCCACCTGGTGGCGTCTTCTGAAAGGAGAATTTATAGAGGATTGGATTAATTGTGCCGTCTATGATAGCAGAGTTATGCTTAAACTACATCAGTTTGTGGAAGCAAGAAATCGTAAAGAGGGAGATATTTCTGAAAAAGATCTTCTATTTTTCTTATCACAACCTCCTTCTGAAAAGAATCTCTCTGAAATGGTTCGCCGTTATCACCTATTACAGGATACTAAGAAAAAAAATCAATTATTGAGGTTTATTGCCCAATCGGATATTAAGACCGCTCATCCTTTAATGATAGTGGGGATAAAAGGGCCGGATGAAGAAATGAAGGCAGCAGCTGTTTCCTGTTTGCGCTACAAAGATTCTATAACAGAATTTTCATTGTTTGCGGGTGTGTTGGAAAGCAAGTCGCGTATAGTTCGTCAGGCGCTATTTTCCAGCTATAACTCAGTTGCTGATAAATACTTTGAATCCGGCAATACGCTCGTAGCCAGAGAATATTATCATCAGATTCTTAAAAATGATGCGGCTTTTTTTGACATACGTCATGCCTTAAAAAAACTCGAAGAGATAGGTACGATAGGATCGCTTTACTATATTCGGCCATTTGTCAAAAATGAGGGATTATCTCAAATAGCTCGCCACTTCTTCTCTAAAAATCTTACTGCGCCATGAAGATCAATTAAGGGAAGAAGAGCCGATAAATCTTCTGGATATACTTTTAAAGTCAGAAGATCTGGAGGCGATAAAGCAAATCAATAATTGGATGGGTAAAAATATTCCCGAAATGTCCGGTATTTTACAAATAATGGCCCATAAAAAAGGTTTTAATACTAAATGGTGGGTGGTTGGGCCGTTCCCTAAAAAAGATCAAGATCCGGATATGGATTCGTATTTCCCGGAAAAGCGGATTGAATTTTCTCAAAGCCAAATTTTTAGTGGAGAAAAGGTCAGTTGGCAATTGGTCCAATCCCGAAATCCTCATGGCATTATTTCTTTTCACGATCTTTTTGGCAAACGCCAGGGTATTGCCTATGCATATACTGAGTTATCACTTCCTGGGGATGGAGAGTATGTCTTTCGGATAGGTAGTAATGATGGTGTTGCTTGCTGGGTTAATGAAAAATTAATCCATTCAAACCTGGATATAGGACGGGCTTTGAAACTGGATGAAGATGTTATAAGAGTCAGGTTGAAAAAAGGTGAGAACCGTATTTTGTTAAAAGTGCCAAATATGGGAGGTAACTGGGAGACGTGTTTAAGGGTAAATGACAGGTATGATCAACCTGTTGACTTTAACACCGTATATGACTCGCAAGAAATTAAGGAAAGAGCAAAAATAATAATACAATGCTGGGAAACTGATCAGATCTATTGATATTACAGTGTTTATTAATAGATATCTAAATCCTAACCGGACACTTTTGATTTAAAAGATATAATAATCCGTGTTCATTAGTGCAATTCGTGGATTAAAAATTATTACGTATTTACATCGAGTCACCTGAATTTTACATTGCCAACGGGTCTGGTCTTAGCGTCTTTGCAAAGATCAACTAAATAGTCAGGTATGACGAAGAATGAATTGTTTAAAATGGATATCTTCATGGATATTGGGCACAATTTTAACTCAGGTGTTATAGTGCTTCCCGTGTTTATGGTTGTCTTTGGGCTCTTTTTATCCTCCTGTAGTCATGAAAAAAGGCCTGAAAAGGATAACATCCAGACTTAGTTTATGGGACAGGGGAGTGAAAGTACAATCGAAGGAGGATTCGACAAAATTTGCCTATTTATGGTTTTATGAATGGCATATATTTGATGGTATAAAAAAGGCGAACATACCTCTGGTCGGCGGGATTGGTTCTGGCAGATTGATCCGAATGGCCAGACTGCCATGATGGATGCAGGCTGGATAAAATTGAGGGTGTGGGCGTCACAGTATGGAGCTGATATGCATCTGGAAATTACCAATAATTCCGATCACGACTGGCCTGACATTGCAGCGATGATTCCCTGTTTTAATCCTGGATCTGAGCGAGGGAATACAGATGCTCAAGAAAATCCAATCTTTTTTGATGATGCCTATGAAAATACCTGGTTTTTGACTGAAAATGGTCTTGATTTGATCAGGGGAGAAAAATTTCCCCGGGAGATACATTTTAATGAAGAATTTCTACCCTCTATTCTGGCCTGGGAGAAGGAGGAGGATGACCAATTTGTATTTTCAAATAAATGGCCTACCTCTAGTCGGAATGCCAAAGCGGGTCTGATGATTCGGGAATCGGAAGATCAAACATGGATAATGGGTATCGCCTGGGATGATTTTCTCTCTGTTCAGGGGCATAATCCCTGGAAATGCATGCATTTGTCGGTAAGGATTGGACCATTAGCAAGGGGCAAGACAAAAAAGATTAAGGGCAAAATATATTTATTTAAAGGCAGCAAAGAAGAGTGTTTGGAGAAATATAAGAAAGATTTTGGCGCTACAGGTTAAAGGCAAAAGGGAAAAGGGAAAAGGGAAAAGAGAAAGGAAATATCTATGGTAAATAGATTGATATGTTGGATATTGATATTTTGTATTTTCCTCTTGTTTGGTGTTGGATGTAAGGATGAGGTGGATCATTCCAAAGTACCCGGTATTATTATTGATTATTCACCGGCCTCCTCTGGTCGGTACATCGGTTCTCCAAGCATTGCTATCTTACCAAATGGTGAATATGTCGCTTCTCACGACTTTTTTGGACCAGAATTACAAAATAACAATTCACGTATTCACCGTTCAGCCGACAGGGGAAAAACCTGGGAAATACTAACGGAATTGCCCTCACAATTTTGGTCTTCACTCTTTGTACACAGAGGGAAACTCTATATAATTGGCACCAGTAAGCAGAGGGGCGATGTGATCATCCGACGCTCTGATAATGGTGGCAGATCCTGGACTGGAACTTCCGAGAAATCAGGAATACTTTTAAGTGATAGTAAATATCATTGTGCTCCCGTGCCGGTCCTGGTGCATAATGGCCGGATCTGGAGGGCTTTTGAGGATTATTCCGGAAAATGGGGGATCAGTTTTAAACCTTTAGTGATGAGCGCGGCTTTAAATTCAGATCTCTTGAACGCTGATAGACTGGACTGTCAGCAATAAATTGATCTGGGGCAATTGGGAGCCGTATACGGGCTGGCTGGAAGGCAATATGGTCGTAACACCACAGGGAACGCTTGTTAATATTTTAAGGGTAGATGAAAGGAAGAATGGCGGGAAAGCAGTTGTTGTTCAGGTCTCGGGGGATGGAAAAACTATTAAATTTGATGAAAACAAGGGATTTATCGACTTTCCGGGAGGGTGTAAGAAATTTACCATCCGCTATGATGATAAAACCCAACTGTACTGGTCCCTGACAAATTGGATTCATCCCGATGATGTTGGAAAATGGAATCCAGAAAGAACCCGTAATACTGTCGCTTTAATATCCTCTCAGAATCTTTACAATTGGGAAGTCAGATCGGTGATATTGCGGTCAGATGATTATACAAAATCAGGATTTCAGTATCTTGATTGGCTGTTTGAGGAAGAAGACATTATTGCAGTATCACGTACAGCTTATGATGATGGGGTGGGCGGTGCGCATAATTCACACGATGCCAATTATATGACCTTTCACAGGGTTGAAAATTTTCGTAAAAAATAGAATTTTGTCCACGAATTACGCTCGTAGAACGCCTCCTGAGACCTCGTTATACGGGGCCAGGCCGAATTATTACGAATTTGACGAATTTTGATGACTGTGCAAATAAAGCAAAGAATAAAAAATTGTCAGGATGGCAATAAATACACCTGTCATTCAGAAGGAATCTTTCTTCGTGTCGAAAAAATATCTGCACATAGAAAGATCCTTTCAGGATGACATTTAGTGCGAAATAACTAATTACAGATTTATATTATGGAAATGAATTTATATGAAGTATAACTTTAAATATTTATTGAGAGTTGTTTTTCTCCTTATTACCGGTTTAATTAATTCTGATCTCGCTGCACAGGTACCTGAATGGGGTGCATGGTACAATATTCTGGTTGCACCTCCGGAGCATCGTATAGAACAAGACGATAAAACCGGAGCGGAATTATTATACCTTACATCAAATCCAGCTATAGATATCAATCTCTATTATCATCAACGTTCCTGGTTATCTAATAGCTCTTCAATCCTGTTTTATTCGCAAAGAGAGAACGGCGGATTGATGGCATATTTTATCAAAACAGGTGAGCTCCTTTATCTTAATGGTCCCGATGGTAAACCCATCAGCCGGGCAACTGCTGCTGTTTATCGTAATACTGTTTTTGCCATCTGGAATGAAAAAGCCGTCGAACTGGAAATAAAAGTTTCTCCCTCTGGGGGCGCGAAGAAAATATCTACCGCCGAGGCCCGCATTCGCGTTCTCTGCGATCTGAAGTCCAGTGATAAATACTTTGATATCAATGAAAGCTGTGACGGAAAATATCTGGCCTACTCAACAATTGGATTTGGGCTTAATGGTGGCCCTCAACTATTTTTAATTGATATTGAAAAAGGGACACAACGAGAACTGGTTTCCTTGCCACCGGACCGGGGATTTGCTGTTCATGTACAGTGGAGCCGCACAGATCCAAATCTACTCAGTTTTTCTTCACGAATGGAACCCTATCCCTTTCGTGCAGGACCGCGAAGAGAATCAAAGGGACGGGAAGACTATCTGGGGCGCTGTCAGCGATTATGGGTGGTGGATATCAATACGGGTATCTATAAAAATGTTTATCGGGCTATTGAAAATGAATTGGTTACCCATGCCATCTGGTGGGTAAATAATACGATTATTTTTACCGGTGCAACGGCTATCCCAACCGGAAAAGACTGGTCACATGTGAAGGTGCTTGATGTGGAAAGCGGTGATGTGCGGATTATTGGTGCCGGATCCTGGTGGCCGGATGCGACTGAAAAGGCAATGAGTCGTCTCAACTGGTGGCATCCTTCGGGCAGCGATAATGGCCGTTGGGTGGTCTCCGATAACTGGCACGGTGATATCATGCTTTTTGAAGGGATGAGCAGCCGGCAACATCTTCTGACGGGAGATCACCGCACCTATGGCAGTGGCGATCATCCGCATCCTGGCTGGGATCGCAAAGGAAACCAGGTAATCTTTACGTCACACCGTTTAGGCTCTGCAGATGTGTGCGTGGCAACAATTCCCAAATCCCTTCAGGAATTGGTGGCATCAAATACAGATGGTATCGGAAACCAGGCACTCCATCATATAATTGTACCTCAGGGCGAACGGCTGTTTAAGGAAGATTTTAACAATCTGGATCGCTGGCATTTGGAAGGCCATAAAGATGGCGCTTCATTGGCTGACGGGGGCTGGTTAAAACTGGATTGCAGTGGCTCTCAACAGGGTGGTGTAGGTGTGCAGGCCTTTTTGAAACAGGATTTGCCTGACAATATTTGTATGGAATATGATCTGTACACAGAAGAGAAAAACGGTCTTTTATTGACTTTTCTGGGGATGAAAGGCGTTAAGGGTGAAGATGCCATTACCGGTGTACCTCCCCGAGAGGGAAAATTTATCGATTATACGGGAAAAGAGGCGTCAACAAGATCTTATCATATCTCTTTGAGCCGTTACAATGATGAGGGGATGCATACAGGCGTCTCAAATTGGCGAAGAAATCCGGGGCTAAATTTGGTCGGGCAGGGCCCGGATCCCTGTGAAAAAATCGGCCAGGTTTATCATGTGGCGATTATTAAACAAGGCGGCCTTTGCCAATTGCAGGTTGATGGTAAGGTGATCTCAGGTTTTATTGATGATAATATCGCTGAAGATCTTATCCCTAAAGATGGAAAAATAGGTTTTCGGGCGATTGGTGCCAGGGCCGTCTTTAGAATTGGCAACCTGAAGGTAACGGCTTTGGATTGATGATGCGGTATTATAGAAGATATATCACGAGGGTTCACGAAGGAGGCGCTCTCAAAGAGACTTCATTGAGGAAGCACACGAAGAATTTTTTATTGATTCTGAGTTTTGTCTCAGCGTATTGATGGTCATCCTGAATTTATTTCAGGATCTCATTTTGTCAACAAAATAATAGATAGAAAATAAGAGATGCTGAAGCCCTGAAACGAGTTCAGGCCAGGCAAGTTCAGCATGACAGACATCATGATTTTATAGTGGTGGCCGCTCGTCTGGCCCCAACAATAAAAATCCTCTGCGTCTCCGCGTCTCTGCGAGAGAAAATGCTTTCGGGATGACAAACCCAGATGTTTTTGCATTTAAAATGCAAGGAGTTAGAGAATGGTAAATAGAAACCATTTTAGGTATAGGAGATTAATTCTTTTAATCGTTCTCTTTAGTTTATGCTATGTTATATCTGGGTTTTCCCAAAATATCAATGCGGAGACCACTCATAACCTATTATCGATAACAGAATTTCTGCCACAAGACTACAAAAAGGATGGGTCGGTCAGTTACCAGGCTGAAATCCAGAAGGCCCTGGATAGGATTAAAGGAACGAATGCGGTCTTAACTTTTCCACCAATGACCTATCTGATCGATGAAAAAGGTCTGAAGTTGCATTCAGATCTGACTCTGCTTTTACAGGGGGCCGTATTTCAATTAAAAAAAGACTGTACTTCCGATGGGCAGGCATTTATTGGGAATGACCTGCAAAATGTCACTTTGATTGGTGGTGAAATCCAGGGTGAATTGGGTGAATGGCCGGAAGGTGTCAATATCCGCGGGATTTATTTTACTGGAAGATCAAAAAATATTCGCATCAGAGATATGTACATACATGATCTGACCAGTAATGCCATTGGTGTCTTTGGTACTGAGGAGGCTATTGCCCGGGATATTTGGGTGACAAATGTTATGGCCGAAGATGGCTGCAACTATTATGGTGATTATCTTTCGGAACGACCAGGTCCTGAAAAGGATAGCCATCGTCACGATCAGGGTCTAATTGCTTTTTACTATGTCAATGATTTTACTGTAAGGGGATGTCGGTTTGAACGATCCCGCTCAGACGGCACCCATTTTTATAAATGTAAGCAAGGGCAGATTGTACAAAATAAAATATATAGCGCCCAAATGGGCGGTTATTTTCTTGAAGGGTGTGAAAATGTAACGGGTTCGGATAATATCATGCGTGATAATGGCTCCCGTGGTTGCACAATTGAGCGTGGTTCGGTTAATTGCCTGCTACGTGGTAATATAGTCATCAATAGCGGAAGAGAAGGTCTCTGGGCCCCTAATTGTATCGGTCTGATCGTATCCGACAATATATTTGACCGAAATGGGCGGAAACCGAACGGGAAAAAGGCCAATCAGGTGTGGAATGCGAATATAACGATTAATTCAGCTCATGATCCGACTAATACATTTACACAGGATTATCTCATATCGGATAATATTTTTTATACGTCTGATACCCAGATCGCTGCGATCAGGATTGAGGGATCAAAAGTGAAAAATATTGTTGTAAAAGATAATCAATTTCGTGGCGAGAAGGATCTTGTTCTGGTGGAGGGTGAAAAAACGGATAATATTCGGGTCTTGGATAATGATTGATTTTGTAGTAAGATCCTTCCAGGAGGACAATGAATACACCTGTCATTCCGGAGGAATCTTCCCCCGTGCTGATACAATCTCATCATGTAGGAGGATCCTTTCAGGATGACATACTGCGTTTGACAGAATGATTTATTGTTGTCATTCCGTCCCGGAACGGGATCGCGTCTCGGGATAGGAATCTTACGCCGTGTCGATAAAATCTCATCATGTAGGAGGATCCTTTCAGGATGACATACTGCGTTTGACAAAATGATAATATAAAGGAAAACATCATGAAAACAGGAAAAGATTTATCCCGCAGGAACTTTATCAAACAGAGCGCTTATATCTCTGGTGGCGCCATAATAAGTGCCAATGCAGGCCGGCTTTTTGCAGCCGACTCAGACCAATTGGGTGTTGCAATCATTGGTGCTGGCGGACGAGGGACTTATGATCTAATCAGATGTCTGAAATCTTCTAAGGGCGTTGCATTGGTTGCCATGGCCGATATGTTTCAGGATCAATTGGATAAATCAATCGAAAAAGTCCAAAAAGAGGTTTTAGATAAGGAAAAGATAAAAGTGACACCTGATACCATGTATCTCGGTTTTGATGCCTATAAAAAAGTTTTGGGCATGAAGGAAGTAGATCTGGTTCTTCTAACCACCCCTCCGGGATTTCGTCCGATGATGCTGAGAGCATCTGTTGAAGCAGGAAAACATATTTTTATGGAAAAACCAGGAGCAGTGGATCCTGTTGGAATTCGATCCTTACTTGAAAGTACTGAATTGGCCAAACAAAAAGGTGTTGCTATTGCTGCCGGATTCCAGCAACGTTGGATGCCGCAGTATATTGAATTAATCAAACGGGTTAATGATGGTCAGATCGGTGAAATTGGCAGTGCACAGGCCTATTGGGCAGGTGATATGGTGAAATGGCATTGGCAGCCAAGAAAACCGGAATGGTCGGATATGGAATGGCAAATCCGCTGCTGGCCTTATTTCACCTGGCTCTCTGGTGATTGTTATGTTGAACAAATTGTACATAATCTAGATGTACTGAACTGGATGATGGATAGTACACCCGTATCCTGTTTGGGCATGGGGGGAAGAGCAGTGCGAACAGGTCCGGAGTTTGGTAATATCTATGATCATTTTACAGTCGAATATGAATATGAAGGTGGCATGCGGAATCTGGCCATGTCGGCACAAATGGCGGGTACAACAAACCGTGTTTCAAATCGTATCCAGGGTAGCAAAGGCTGGGGAACGGTAGACCGGGCAACAGCACGGATTGAGGGTGAAAATCCCTGGCGGTTTGAGGGTGAAAAAAAGAATCCGGAAGAAGTTCTGTTCGCACATCTGATTGATGGCATCCGAAAAGGTGAGTATATGAATGATGGTAAACTGGTAGCCGAGGCGACTATGACGGCGATTATGGGGCGGACCAGCGCTTATACGGGCCGTGAATTAAAATGGGACTGGATCATGAAGGCATCAAAACAGGATTTGTCACCGGCCAAATATGAAATGGGACCATTGCCGGTCGTTCCGGTTTCGCTGCCAGGGCAAACACCGTTGGTTTAATCCACGAATTAAACGGATTTTAGCGAATTTCACGAATTAAATTTGATCTCTCGCAGAAACGCAAAGACGCGAAGAAATAATAAAATAGTGATATCGCACGAAGGGAGTCATTCCGAATTTATTTCGGAATCTTAAAGATGATCCACGAATTACTATAGATCTCAGTGTTAAGGATATCAAAAATAATATAATATTTTTAATTAGTGAAAATTCGTGTAATTCGTGGACAAAGATCTTTGTGATTTTGCGTGAAAAAAAAGGACAGGTTGTCTATGGGAGAGTACTATAAAGTGACAAGTATAAATAAATGGATTCCATGCAAATTAGTTTTTATCATCTTTATGCTGGTTTTTGGTATATCCTGTTCGAATGCACCTCAGCTGACTTTAGTTGAGGAGGGCAATTCAAAATATACAATTGTTTTGTCCGAAAAGGCCTCTTTATCTGAACGTTATGCGGCAAAAGAATTGCAGAAGACGTTAAAAAAGATCAGTTCATATGAGATGGATATATTGTCTATCTCTGATGCTCCTGCCGATCATCGCATATTTGTTGGGCAAAATCCACTCACTGACTCATTACTCAGTGGATTAGAACTATCTGAGTTTGGAGATGAGGATTTTCTTATTCAAACCAAGGGCAATGATCTCTTTATTCTCGGTGGAAAAAAACGTGGTACGATGTATGGTGTGTTTACTTTCCTGGAAGATTATCTCGGTTGTCGCTGGTATACTCATGAAGTAATTCACGATTCCTGAAAAGAAAACGATCGCACTGCCTGCGATCAATGACAGACAAAAACCGGCATTTGAATACCGGATGCCATTCTATACAGAGGCCTTTGATCGGGCATGGGCCAGCCATAATAAAATAAATGGTTATGGTGCTGATCTACCAGAAGAGGTTGGCGGGAAGATGCGCTATGCCAAGGGCCATCTTGGCCATACCTTTTACGCACTTGTACCTCCTAAAAAATATTTTCAAGAACATCCCGAGTACTTTTCATTAGTAAAAGGTAAACGTGTGGGCGATCGAGGACAAATCTGCCTTACCAATCCGGATGTATTGCGTATTTCAATCGCGGAGATCGAGCGATGGTTGTTGGAGGAGCCCGGAGCTGATATCATATCTATTACCCAAAATGACTGGGAAGACTGGTGTGAATGTCCATCCTGCCAGGCGTTAGATGAACGAGAAGGTAGTCATGCTGCTTCAGTTCTTAATTTTGTTAATGCCATTGCAGATTCTTTTGCTGATAAATATCCGGGAAAATTATTTGATACCTTTGCCTATACCTATACCCAAAAACCACCAAAATCACTGCCTGTTAGAGATAATGTCATTATCCGTATCTGTCACATGCAACCCAGTTGCGACGCACATCCGTTAGAAGACTGTGAATTAAATGCAGATTATGTCCAAAATCTCAGGGATTGGCGGAAAAAAGGTGCTAAAATGTATGCCTGGCATTATGTAACAAACTTTAGTCATTATCTGATGCCCTTTCCCAACTTTAATGCCATAAAAAAGGATATACAGTTTTATCGCAATCAGGGTGTCTCCGGCCTGTTTTGTCAGGGAGATTCACAGGAGGGCGGCGGCGGCGAATGGGCAGAATTGCGTTCCTATGTGCTGGCAAAACTACTTTGGAATCCCACTATCGATGTTGATGCTGTGATTGATGATTTTATGCAGGGCGTGTATGGTTCTGCATCAGGTCCGATTCGTGCGTATTTTGATATGATGCATGCGGCCGTCATTCCAACCGATCAACACTTTAACCTCTTCTCCAATGTGGATGAGATGGGTTTTCTCACATCTGAGAGGCTAGAAAAAGCCCATTCTTTGTTTGAGGAAGCCGAAAATCTGGTGACTGATGATCCGGTGATTTTATCCAGGGTTAAAAAGGCGCACTTGCCGATCTATTATGCAGATCTCTGGTTTCAAGGCCAGGAGCAGATTCAAAATCAGACGCCCATCGATAAGTCTATGTTGAATACGTTTAAGGCTATTGTATCAGAAAACGGTATTATCTACCAATCCGAACGTTCTGATCTTAGCTCTTTTTCTACAAATCCTCTCCGGTGATTTTCGTTTTGTCCAAAACTTAAAAATCATTGGTCCTTTTGATGGTCCAAAAGCCAGTTTATTACAGACAAAGCAGCCGCCCGAATATGAGCTTTACTTTGAGAAGGAATACCATGGTGTGGCCGGAACGAAGGTAATCTGGAGGGATTGGAATGAGGATGACGGATTATATGTGGATTTTACAAAGGTATTTGATCCAGATACGATCGGAATCGCCTATGGGCTCTGCTTTATTCGTTCTCCTGTGGAATTTTCCACGCAACTAGGTGTTGGGAGTAATGATGGGGTGCGCGTCTATTTCAATGACAAATTGGTTCATGATCGTAATATATTAAGGAAAGCGACACCCAATTCAGATTTGGTTGATGTAACATTTAATAAAGGCTGGAATAAGGTCCTCGTCAAAATTGACCAGATTGGTGGTGGATGGGGGATGTTTTTGACGGTAAAGGATCCGGAGAAAATGCTTAATTTCTCGACGCAAAAACCATGATGATATCGATATGAGATTATAAATATGTCATTATTAAATAGATTTTAATTTGAAAAGACTACGCCAAAGGGTCACCCTGAATTTATTTCAGGGTCTTATTAGATAGATTCTGAAATAAATTCAGAATGACATCATGAGAGAATAATGGTATTCTATAAGTTTTACAAAAAAATACTTTACTAAAGGAAAATAATGACAATTTTAACAAAGAAAATTCTCCATTTAAGTACAATCTTGTTCGGAATAAGCCTGCTATATATCTCCTGCGGGCAAAATGACAAACCATTTCTATACCCACCACAGGTTATTAAGACTAATCAGGGTGACTTTGCGCCTGAAAAAAGGACTTTTCAGGGGATCCCCAGTTTGGCTATTAGCCCTCAAGGCCGCTTCTGGGCCACCTGGTATGCCGGGACTGGCAAGGGGGAGGATGAGCATAATTATGTGGTCGTTGCAACCAGTGGTGATCAGGGAAAAACCTGGAAGGAAATGCATATAATAGATCCGGATGGTAAAGGTCCGGTAAGGGCCTTTGATCCGGAATTGTGGATTGATCCAATACGGCAAATTATGGTCATTCTGGGCTCAGGCCATCGGACATGACGGGACTATTTCAGGTGTCTGGACCATGACAAAAGATAATCCGGATGATGACACCTAAGATTGGTCGCAGCCAAAACGCCTGACAGATGGGATCATGATGTGTAAACCTCTGGTACTTTCTTCAGGAGAATGGATCTTACCCGCGTCAACCTGGCGCTTAACGGATAATAGTGCCAGATTGATAGTTTCTGAAGATCAGGGAAAAACCTGGCAAGTACGCGGTGCCTGCCATATTCCCGTTGAAGTGCGGGATTTCGATGAACATATGATTATCGAGAAGAATAACGGCAATCCCTGGGATGTTTATCCGTACAATTTATGGGATTGGGATAGTAATTCTAAAGATCGGTGGTATTACCTGGGAACCACTCGTACCTTCCGGTCATTAAGCATCCTTCAGCCCGTTTTTTTATTCGCAAACTTCAATCAGGCAACCTGCTGCTTGGTAAAACATGGCCCGATAGATGAACAAATAAAGCGGTCGCATCTGACAGCCTTTATATCGCAAGACGACGGTGATACATGGAAGGGAGGGCTAATGCTCGATGAACGTGTACGTGTTTCCTATCCGGATGGACAGCAGACCAAAGATGGAACCATTTATATCATCTATGATTATGCCAGGAGAGATGAAATGAATATTCTTTTTGCTTCATTCAGGGAGGATGACGTTTTAAGTGGGAATGTTGATTCCGAAACCGTATCGCTGCGTAATATCGTCAGCAATCCGAAATAAGTGTATATAGGTACTATCTTATTTCACCACAGAGAACACAGAGCACGCAAAATTAGAAGCAATTAAGAATTATAAATTGATTAAAAATTACAGAAACAGAAGCCAAAATTTACACATTATTCTAAATTCTTAACTCTCAATTCTTTATTTTATAACTTCGTGCTCTCTGTGTTCTCTATGGTGATATTTGTTAATTTTAACCAATGGATTAGATTTGGTGGGTCCAATGAAGAAAATATATACTTTTGCTTTAAGTATTGTGTTGATTTTTTTGGCCTGGGGACAGGATTTGCCGGATAATGGTACCGGCATTGTTCACGTGACCGTCATGGAAGAAGGTAAAGAAGGAAACTTGCCCTGCCGGGCCTGGGTGGACATCAATAACAGCCGCTATTATAAACCCATCTCCCCGGATTGTTTTCCCTATGAAAGGGATATGAGTTTCTCCTGTAATGGTTCCTTTGAAATTCGGGTACCAGCCGGAAAAGCAATCATACATATTGAGCGTGGAAAAGAATATCTGCCGGTGAATAAGGAGATTTCGGTTATAAGTGGACAGGTTGCTGAGGTCTCCATCGTCATGGAGCGCTGGATTGATATGGCTTCTTTGGGTTGGTATTCCATGGATATTCATTGTCATTTTGGGGCAGACAGTATGGCAATAGTAAAACAGCAATCTCTGGCTGATGATGTGAATTATCAACCGGTTTTGAGTGTCTGGAATAGCAGACAATATAAAACGCAGCAATTTTGGCAGGATAATGGTGACAATCCAACTATTTTGGTTGATCCAAAGCATTTAGTGGCCTTTAATAACCAGGAAATTGAACGTATTGGCGGTGCTGCATTTGAATCTATTGGTGCACTCCATTTAATCGGGCTGAAAAAACCTCTAAAAAATCCAGAGTCTTACGCCTTTCCTGCTGATGTCTCATTGGCAAAATTGGCAAGAGAAGAGTCACCGGATTGCATTATTGACTGCGACAAACCTGTCTGGGGAGAAAATGTTGTAACCATGGCCATGGGGTATTTTAACTCGGTACAGATATGTCATAATCATTACCACCGCTTCTCAGATATGGATATGTGTTGTGGTATGGCCGTTCTTAAAAAAGAAAAAGATGATCCTTCACGATGGGGAGGCTTGTTCTGGCAGACCAACCAGGCTTATTATAGTTTTCTGAATTGCGGTATCAAATTAGCGGCAACCGGTGGATCGGCCATGGGCGTTATGCGTGTACCCCTGGGGTATAACAGAACCTATATGAAAATTGATGGCGAATTGTCACAAAAAAATGCGTTAAAGGCCCTAAAAGATGGTCGGACCTTTGCTACGAGTGGTCCTATGCTCTTTTTCACCGTAAATGGTAAAGAATCTGGGACTACAATACAATTTGTGGCCGGGGATCACAACACGGTTAAAATTGAAGCGAATTTAGAAAGCATTGAACCTGTTGAATCTCTTGAAATCATCCATAATGGAAAAATAATCAAACAAATCTCGCTAAATGGAGCACTTCCTAATCCGGTTTTGAATAAATCCTTGAAATTAGACTTTTCAGTGAGTAAAAGTGGCTGGTTTGCAGCCAGAGCGATCTATTTTAATCAAAATCACCTGGTTCGACAGGCCCATACCAGTCCGGTTTATGTCCTGGTCGATAAAAAACCGATCGCTTTTAAAAAAGATGCCTTGCGTTTGATCTCCTGGATAGACAAATTAATAGCAATCAATGGTAACGAAGGCCGCTATCAGTCTGAAGAACAAAGAGAGCAGGTTCTGGTCAAATACCGGGAGGCCAGACAGTATTATCAGAATATTATTGACAATTAGATGTTTAGAAAGCAGAAAAGCAGAAAAGCGGAAAACTGAAAGCAGGAAAAAGAATTTGTCCACGGATTTCACGAATTTTTTGATCAGATAGATTCCGAAATCCCAAACAAAGTTCGGGAGAATGACGTTGGGGTCATCCTGAGCTTGTCTCAGGATCTAAAGTCATTGAATCAGAAACAAATCAGCCTTCCAGTGCGAAAATTCGGCCTGGCCCCGTATAACGAGGTCTCAGGACGCGTTTTACGAACGTAATTAGTGGACAGAAATTTAACTTTGTGATCTTTGTGTCTTCTTTGTGTACTTAGTGGTAAAAAAAACATAACAATTAGGAGGGAATAAAATGGAAATTGGTGTATTTTTGTTGATCGAGCCCTTTGCCAGTGTGGAAGTACAGCTGCAAAAGGCTAAGGAAATGGGTTTTAACCATGCTGATATTACGGATACCAACGCTGGTGGCAGTATGCTGGGCTCAGCCGGATTTTCACCCACCATCAGTTTGGACGAAAATCCCTTTGAAGTCAAACGTCTATTCGAGAAATATGACATGGTGCCTTCGACCGTGTGTGCCCATGCGACGTTGCTGGAACCAAGCAATCCCGGGGCTTACAGCACAGCAGAGATCATGAAAGCGATTAAATTTGCTGCTGCAATCGGTGTGAAAGAAGTTATTACGACTGAAACCGATCCAAGATCAGAATGGGCTGAAAATCTCACCTATGATCAAAGCGTATTTATTATTGCAGAAAAGTTGTATACACCGGTAAAAATGGCTGAGGATTACGGTGTCCATATTTTGATGGAGCCCCATGGCCCGATAACCGATTCAATCCAGGGTTTAAAAGATGTTTTTGATATGTTGGGCAATCCCGAGTCTTTAGGGGTTAACCTCGATACAGGTAATTCATGGCTTGGTGGAGCTGATCCGGTTGAAATGGCCAAAGTTTTTAAAGATAAGATCCATCATGTGCATTGGAAAGATCTGGGTGAAGAATGGGTAGAAAAAAGAGGAACCGAATTTGGCTGCGGTTTTTCTACCATTGCCATGGGTGATGGGGTGATTGATATAAAAGGCGTCTGCGAGGTGTTAAAAGATGCCGGTATCGCCAGTTCTACTTTGGAAATCGTCGGTTCAGAGGATATTTTAAAGAAAAGTGTGGATTTTCTTAAGGCGCAAGGAATGTAAAAGATCTCACGCAGCGCCGCAGCGCCGCAGCGTACTTTTTAATCCACGAATTACACTAATTAACACGAATATTTTTAAAAAGATAAATAAAATATTTCTATTTTTAATTATTGAAAATTCGACCTGTCCCGTTTCACGGGAGTAATTCGTGGACAAATCTTTCTCAACTTTAGGCTAGAAATATACATATACAAGAGGAGAAGAAATTGATGAAAGGTAATATACCAGTATTAATGGTTGAAGGCGAAGGATTGGCGGAGGCATGGGAGAAGTCACTTATAAGTCTGCATGAAAATGGCTGTGATATCAAGACAGAATATGATCAGCCGGATGATCCACCAAGCAAAGACTGTTCAATGACCATCGTCATCAATAATCCCATGGCAGAACCAATGATCCATAAAGATATTCCCGGTGGGCTGGATGATCTGCAGGAATATGTGCTGGAAGTGCTTGAAGGGATCAAGGATCATTTGGTCAGAGATTCTGCCGATGATGCTGAGGATACACGTTGGGAATATACCTATCATCAGAGATTATTTAAATACACTGTTCCTGGTCTGGATGATATCTATGATCAAATTGATCTTTTGGCACAAAAATTGGCCGATACACCTTATTCCAGACGGGCCCAGGCCATCACCTGGAAGGTCTGGGAAGATAATTATTGTTATGATCCCGCCTGTCTGCAAAGCATCTGGTGCCGGGTATTGCAAGGCGAAAAGGAAGATGAATGGTATCTGAATACCAATATCAGATTCCGCTCCAATGATGCCTATAAAGCGGCCTTTATGAATATGTTTGCTTTTATTCATTTGCAGTTGAAGATCGCCGAAAGAATTTCAGAACTTTCAGGGAAAAAGATCAAACTCGGCCGTTATGTCCACCAGGCAGATAGTTATCATATTTACGGTTCCTATTTTAATGAATTTGAAGAGAGATTTATGGGAGCACTCAAATCAAGATCATTTGAAGAACGAACCTATAAATATTCAGATATGAAATTTATTATGGACGATTCAATCCCGGCAATCAGGGAAAAAGCAAGGAATATGGGTAGATGAATCAGGAATCTATATCAAGGGGACCATTTGAGCGGCTGGTGGTATTAGGGGAAAGTACTGTTGAAGGCGGTGGCTGGATCCAGGGACCGGAAGAGCGGTTTCCCGATATTCTCTGGAAACAATTGGAAATAGCCCAGGAAAAACCAATCGCCTATCACAATGCCGGTGTGGGCGCCAGTGTCATCTCGCCGGCCAGTCCGGGATACGAGGCCTCAACTAAACCGAGTGCGGCCGAACGGCTTGATGATGAAGTTATTGCCAAAAATCCGGATCTGCTTCTCATTGCATATGGTCTCAACGATATGCGTGCCGGCATGCCCCATGCGGATTTCCGGGTGGAACTCGAAAAAATTTTAGACCGGATAAAAGAGCGCATTAGTCCTCTCATTGTGATCGTCAATGTCTATCATATGTCTGCCTATCATTATTATCCACCCTTTGACAAAGGCAGCCTTGAAAAAACACAGCAATATAATGCCATGCTTGAAGCTGTGGCGCATGAAAATAAGTTTGTTTATGCTGATATCTGGGAAGCGGAAGGGCAGAAGGACCATATCATCAATCCGGATACGGTTCATGCCAATAAGGTGGGTAATATGATTATCGCCAACAAAATATTTGAAGCGATTGTTCTGGCTGCCCCGGGTATTGCAGACAATGTTAATAAAAGAGATGCAACTACAGAATGGACAAAAGGGTGTTTTAAGATACAGAAGCAAAGTGTAGAGAAAAGCCACAAGTCCTATTAATGGTCCACGAATTACGCTCGTAAAACGCGTCCTGAGACCTCGTTATACGGGGCCAGGCCGAATTTACACACTGGCTGGCTTATTTGTTTCTGACTCAATGACTTTAGATCCTGAGACAAGCTCAGGATGACCCCATCGTCATTCCGAATTTATTTCGGAATCTATTCAGTTCTTTTAAGATCCTGAAACAAGTTTAGGATGACTAAATGACTTACCAGTCAATCGGAAAATAATCCTTCAAAAACTGTCCCGACCAGTGTTTTCCTGTGTTGATTCCATCAAAAAACGGATCGCAGACCCGGGCGGCACCGTCCACAATGTCTAAGGGTGGCTGAAAGTCATGAAATTCTTCTTTAAAACGGGCCAGATTTACCGGATCTTCATCGGTCACCCAGCCTGTATCCACCGCATTGATAAAAATTCCAATTTTTGCCAGATCACCGGCTGAGGTATGTGTGAGCATATTTAAGGCCGCTTTGGCCATATTGGTATGGGGATGGCGGGAATCCTTCTTAAAACGGAGAAATTTTCCTTCCATGGCTGAAACATTGACAATATGTTTCTGTCCCGTGTTTTCCCGCTTCATCATCGGAATTAAGCGGTTGCTGAGGACAAATGGCGCAATAGAATTAATCAACTGTAACTCCAGCATTTCTGCTGTCTCTATCTCACCGAGGCGTAAACGCCAACTGTTTGTTTCTCTTAAATCTACCTGTTGAAGATCGGCATCTAACTCACCCTGGGGAAAGATTTCTTTTGTTTCAAGACTGTGGTCATAGGAATAGGGAATTTGTGATAACTGGGCAGAGGCACGCAGGCCGATTCCTGGTAACTTCTCCTCCCATGAGACAGATAATTCGAGATCCTTCTGTGAATCAGGAAGGGCAATGGCTGAAATTTGCTCAACACATTTTTGATGGAATCCGAGAAGCGCCTGAACCGTGTCAGGCTGCTGGTAAATGGGTAGATTTTCATTTTCCATTAAATGGGCATAAAAAGCAGGAGGGCGACGTACGGTCTGTGCGGCATTATTAATCAATAGGTCAAGACGATCATAATTGTTGACAATATAGCGGCAGAAAAGTTCCACGCTGGGCGTATGACGCAGGTCTAAGCCATAGATCTGTAGCCGGTCACCCCATTGGGTAAAATCCTTTTCGCGACTATAACGCCGGGCGGCATCGACAGGGAAGCGGGTAGTGGCGATGACCCTGGCACCGGCACGAAGCATCATCAGGGTGGCCTGGTAACCTATTTTTAAACGGGAACCCGTTATCAGGGCTGTTTGTCCCTCCAGGGAAGCCGACTGGAATCGTTTCTGATAGTTGAATTCCGCACATTTGGGACAGATGGCATCATAAAAATGATGCAAGTGAACAAATTCTTCTTTACAGACATAGCAATTTCGGGGTGCGTCTAATTTTCTTTTGCTCTCCCCTTTCTTCTCTCTTCCAGCCGTAAGTTTATCCGGTGCCTGAAACACTTTATCCGTACGGGCACGGCGGATACCGGTACCCGCGCGTGCTTTACGCTCATTTTCCGTTTTTTTGCGCCGATCCACATTTTTTTTATCCTTTTGACGCTTTTTCTTCTCTTCAGGATCAGGGCGCGAGAGTCTGCCAGCAGCAATCATCAGAGCAATTCTTTGTTCTTCCGGCAATTCCAGTAATTGTTCACTGTTATCTACAAGAAAATTAAGAACATTGATACTTTGTTCAATTGCAGCACTGTCGATATCTTTTTTATCTTTTTGAGTCATTTGTAATTTATCCATTGTGGATCTAAATCAGAGGCATAATTCCCATCTCCTTTTAGGAGAGGGGCCAGGGGTGAGGTCCTCAGCGCCTACCTTACCCATGAATTTATTTACCACAGAGATCTTGGTGTACTTAGTGGTTAAAAACAAATTACGACCATTTACCGCAATAAATCAATTTATTAAAATGGGATTCAAGTTCTCATAAAATGAATAAAATTTATTCTGGAAAGGAAGAACTAAATTGGCATCTTTTGCGCGTTTTGGTAAGGGTAAGCAATCAATACAAAGGTTTTGAAAATTTGAGATTCCAAATTGGAATCTCAAATCAAAACACTTCCCATGGTGGCCGGTGTTCAGGATGACCTTACTCGCATGGTTTTCCTCTCCATATATGAAGTCAAGAATCTGTAAACACATGTTCAAGACATTACAATTTAGGATTTAATGTTAGGCCATCATGCAGTAGGAAAAAAATAAAATAAAACTTGCATTTTGTCATTGCTAAGTATAATATATTAACAAATATGTTAAAAAGGTGTACTTAGTGAAGATTCTTGAATTAAATAATATCAGGAAACCATTTTTTCAGCTATTTAGATATATCAAAGGCTTTAGGTATTTCTCCTCAATCAGCTCGTGTTACAGCGCATCGATATACTAAGAATAGCTTGCTCGTTCGCATCAAACCAAATATTTTTGTATTGTCTGAAAAATGGAAAAATTTTTCAATTGAAAATAAGTTTGAAGTGGCTAACTTATTGCAAGTTCCATCATATATATCATTGACCACAGCACTTGAGTATTATGGAATTACTACACAAATACAGCGCAATTATATTGAGTGTATTTCAATAAAGCGAAGTCTTTCCAAAGAAATTAATGAGGTTACATTTCGCTACTCAAAATTATCATCCAAACTTTATTTTGCATTCATAAAAAAAGATGGATTTTACATTGCTCAACCTGAGAAAGCATTACTGGATTCTATTTATCTTACCTCTTTACGGAGATATTCTTTGGATATATCTGCTCTTAGTTTAAACCAGATCAATCGAAAGGTATTAACTGATCTTTCTGTATTCTATCCTAACGGGACAAAAAAAATGTTGAGGGAATATGGATTTATTCACTAAACATGAAAAATTTGAGATGGAAGTTTTAAATCATCTGAACAGTGGTCGTGTACTTGACAAAGTGGTATTTGGCGGTGGAACAATGCTCAGACTATGTCATGAACTCAACCGTTATTCAGCTGACCTGGATTTTTGGTTAATTAAAAAGGTTGATTTTGATGCGTATCTAAAAAAAATTTGTTCTCTGTTTAAAAATGAATATGAAATTACAGATAGCCAGAATAAGCATTTCTCATTATTGGTTGAAGTTCGGTTAACCAATTATCCGAAAAGATTGAAAATCGAGATTAGAAAAGAGATTCGTGATTGGGAAATGGAGAAAAGTATCGCATTCTCAAGCTATAGTAACAGGCAGGTGCTGCTGAACACTCACACGCTGGATCAAACAATATCAAATAAGATTGAGGCACTTCTCGACCGGTGTGAAATTAGAGATGCCTTTGATATTGAATTTTTATTACGAAAAGGAATTGCATTGCCTGAAATGACTGAAGAGAGAAAAGAATTGCTTATAAAAAAGGTTGAATCTTTTGGGAATAACGATTTTAAGGTCAAGTTAGGGTCTTTACTTGATGATGAGATGCGTCAATACTACAACGAAAATCGTTTCCATCATTTATTGAATAAAATTTGACATCATACAAGCCAGTTCAGGATGGGTTAAAAACACAGGGAAGGGTAAAGTGTTTTATTTCCAGGCCGGACATTCTGAAAGTGATTTTGATAATCCTAATTTTTTACAGGTAATACGTAATGCAATTGAGTGGAATTAAACGAAACGTGAATAAATGACGAATAACATGAGGATGTATATATGAAATCATTATTTAATGTATTACTTTTGATTATTATTGTGGCTATGAGCCACACTTCTACTTCCGCATTATACGGTGCTCCTTTGGATACGGTCGCTCATAAACCAGCGGTCTTTACCGATCCCGGCCGGGCCGGGAAGGTCGGAGCCACTGCTGCAGTAGTAGAGAATATATTCAGGGAATATACAGAAAGCCATCATATGCCCGGATTCGTTTTTGGGATTGTACTTGACGGCGAACTTATCTATTCCGGAGGCTTTGGATTCGCCAATCTGGAGCAAAAAATAAAAGTAAGCACTAAATCACTCTTCCGCATCGCTTCCATGAGTAAAAGTTTCACGGCTCTCTCCATCCTACAGTTGCGTGATGCCGGGAAATTGAATCTTGACGATCCCGTTTCGATGTACCTTGGTGAGGTGAAAAATCTGAAATATCTTACTACTGATGCACCCGATATAACCATCCGCCATCTCCTGACGCACGGTGCCGGATTCCCTGAGGATAATCCCTGGGGTGACCGCCAGTTGGCCGACTCGGATGAAGCGTTGATGCAGTTAATCGATGAAGGTGTTTCCTTCTCAAATGTACCCGGTGTTAACTACGAATACAGCAATCTCGGATTCGCACTCCTCGGCCAAATCATTCAAAAAGTATCCGGAATGGGAATTCAGGAATATACAAGGGAGAATATTTTTAAACCACTCGGGATGAACGCAACCGTATGGGAATATGAAAATGCGCCGGAGGAGAATCTGGCACTTGGCTACAACTGGATCGATGAGTCGTATGTAAATATACCCCTCGAGCATCACGGTTCTTTTGGAGCGATGGGCGGTCTAATTACCTCAATTGATGATTTTGTAAGTTATGTATCCCTGCATTTATCTGCCTGGCCGCCGAGAAACGATGTTGAGACAGGTCCGCTTAAACGAAGCTCATTGCGTGAAATGCACCATCCATGGCGGTTTTACCAGCTAAATACGGCGTTTGTTTATCCGAACGGAAGAAATTGTCCCTATGTTAAAGCCTATAGCTACGGTTTGGGATGGATGCAGGATTGCGATGGCAAAGTGTATATTGGACACACCGGAGGATTGCCCGGCTTTGGCAGCAACTGGAAAATGATGCCTGACTATGGACTTGCTGTAATGTCATTCGATAACAGAACTTACGGTGGAACATCGGATATTAATATCGCTGTTTTGGATACAATCGTCGCAATTGCCGGACTTCAACCACGCACGCTACCGGTCTCGAGCATTCTTGAAAAGCGGAAAGATGCGTTTGTTAAGATCCTTCCGGACTGGAATAATGCCGAGGTTTCCGGTATGTTTGCGGAGAATTTCTTCCTGGACAATCGCCTCAAGGATATGGTAAAGGAATCAATCGAACTTTACAAAGAAGCGGGTGAAATTATACATATTGGATCCATGAAGCCTGGAAACCGAGCTAAGAGGTACCTTTATTATTGAAGGTGAGAAGAAAAATATCGAGGTCTTTTTTACCCTCTCCCCGGAGAAAGAGCCGCTGATACAGGAAGTGAAAATGAATATTGTAGAGAAAAGATGACAATCACGTCACTCTGATCATAATTCAGGATATAAGCCAAATAAATTATAAAGATCTATGAATAATCTTATTAAACTATCATTTTTTGTTTTCTTGGGTATTACTTCATGTAATTCACAAAATACAGAAGAAATTGCTAATGGCAGATCTCAACAAAAGCCAAATATCATTCTTGTCATGACCGATGATCAAGGATGGTTTGATGCCGGGTTTAATGGAAATAAAGAAGTAAAGACGCCAAATCTTGATAACCTGGCCTCTCAGGGAATTATCCTGGATAGATTCTATTCAGCTTCTGCTGTTTGTTCACCTACCAGAGCAAGTGTAATTACGGGGAGAAACCCCTTAAGAATGGATATCCCTAACGCCAATTCCGGACATATGAAAGAACAGGAAATAACCCTTCCCGAAATTCTAAAAGATCACGGATACGCTACCGGTCATTTTGGTAAGTGGCATTTGGGTACTCTAACAAAACTGGTCAAAGATGCGAACAGAGGTGGAAGAGATAAACATCTGGAACATTATAGCATTCCTGCCATGCATGGTTATGAGGAATATTTTTGTACGGAATCTAAGGTGCCAACTTTTGATCCAATGATCTATCCAGCCGTCTTTGAAGATGGAGAGAGTTTGAGGTATGGTTGGAAGGCAAAAGAAGGTGGTGAAAAGACAGAACCTTATGGAACAGCCTATTGGAAGGGTATTGAAGAAAGGGAAATCCTCGATTTAAATGGAGATGATACAAAGGTTATTATGAATAGAGCCATTCCATTTATAGAGAAATCTGTCATCAATAATAAACCATTTTTCACCACCATATGGATCCATACGCCGCATTTACCTGTGGTGAGTGATCGTGATCATCGAAATTATTATTCAGCGTTGGATTTACAAAAACAGATCTACTATGGAACATTAACAGCGATGGATGAGCAAATTGGACGACTATGGACGAAACTGGAGGAATTGGATCTGCAGAAGCAAACAATACTCTGGTTTTGTAGTGATAATGGCCCCGAAAACAATACACCGGGAAGTGCAGGGGTCTTTCGTGAACGAAAACGGAGTTTGTATGAAGGCGGTGTAAGGGTACCTGCTTTTGTAATTTGGAAGGATCATTTGGAAGAGGGAGTCAAGAGTGACTTTCCGGCAGTTACCTCCGACTACCTGCCAACCCTGCTGGATATTCTGGATATAAAGTTTCCAGATAGCCGACCCATTGATGGTCTCAGTCTTTGGGGAATGTTGCAAGGTGAAATTAAGGTAAGAGAAAAGCCGATTGGATTTTTGTTTAAACAAAAGCTTTCCTGGGTTAATCATCAGTATAAGTTAATAAGTTTAAATAATGGTGAGACCTTTGAACTCTATGACCTGATCAAAGATAAATCAGAACAGAACGATATCATAGCAGCTAAACCCGAAATAGCAGCAAAAATGAAAAAAGATTTATATTCCTGGATAAATTCCGTGGAAAACAGTAAAAATGGAATGGATTATAAGTGACAAAGCAATAAATTCTTATATTCTGGGCAAAGATATGCCTAGTACCTATCTTAAGTCCGCGATGATACATATTCTTTAGATTTTCTAACATGTAAATTCATTTCTTACTAAATTGACGCCCTTAATTATTACGAGCCACCATCTTCATATATCTCTTAAGAGAATATATAGAGGAAAAGAAAATTATTTATGAAATTAACATTGAAACATAAAATTATTGGGATCGTACTTCTGGCCACAATCTTACCGATGTTTGTGATGTTAGTACTGAGTTTTATACAGAGAGAACAAGCCAGTAATCTAATCAATGATGCCATACAAGAAATGATCCTAGAAGATTTGACCCATGTCATGGGTGATTTTTATAGTTTATGTAAAACAGCCAATGATTTTACCCAACAATATGTCAATTACAGCTTGAATATAGCCCGTGAAGAGATATACCAAAAGAGGGACCTGTAGAGTTAGGCCTTGAGTATTTGTAAGGCAAGTGTAGCCGTTAAAGAGGGTATGTTATTGCCAATATGAAGAAATGTTCTTAGATTGCAGAAGCACTTCAATTTGAGGTAACCTTATATGAATAATCCCATTCGCGTCTTTATTGCCGACGATAATCGCCTGCTCCGCGAAGGTCTGGCTTCCATGCTGGATGAAGTTGAAGATATTGTGATTGTGGGCCTGGCTTCCAGTGGCAGCGAGGCTCTTGATCAAATTAAACAACTGGTCCCGGATGTAGCACTAATTGACATCGGGATGCCTGATAAGGATGGAATTGATGTGACCCAGGTGCTGCACAAAGACCTGCCTGTTGTCAAAACTATTATTCTGGGCATGCCTGATTTAACAGATGAAATTATGACTTGTATCGAAGCCGGGGCTGCCGGATATGTCCTGAAAGAAGCTTCACTTGAATACCTTGTAGAAAGTATTAGGTCGGTACAGCGAGGCGAGTCGTTCTGTTCACCACGTATGGCTGCTTCGTTGTTTTCTCGGGTAGCAGAGCTGACTGGTGAAAGAATACCAGAAAGTTCTGTAAAACTAACCCCACGTGAAGTTGAAGTGATTAATAAAATTGCGGATGGATTATCTAATAAAGAAATTGCCAGACAACTATTTATTGAAGAACAGACAGTAAAGAACCATGTGCACAACATTCTTGACAAATTGCAGTTGCATAAACGTCTGGAAACAGTACAATACGCCCGTGAAAGAAAACTGCTTAATAAAAAATGATCACAGTACTTTTTAACCAATAGTACTAGTACTTCCTTATCCTCATACACTTTATTAACCACTAATCCCGTAGTCATATTTCAGACCTTAATTATACCCTTGTGTCTATAGCATATTTCTATATTTTACCTAATTTGTATGTAAAAATATCGATCCTCCCAAAACCGTTAAAGTGGTTTTTTAATGGAATAAAGAAATGTAAGAAATGCAAAAAATTAAAGTGATGTTAGCCAGCCGCCCCAAAATGTTATCCGATGTTATCCGGAATATAATAGAGAGACAGTCCGATATGGTAGTTCTCGGAGACGTCATTGATCCTATCAAACTTTTGTTTGCGATCAGGGAAATTGAAGTTGACGCAGTGATCATAACGCCAATCAAAGCAAATGGTGAGCCAAAAATCTGCAGTCATTTACTTGCGGAACATCCGCGACTAAAATTGCTGACCCTATCGGCAAAAGGCGAGGCTGCATACCTGTACCAAAGCGGATCACCTAAATTGAGAATTAATGACCCAACAGGGAGAACAATACTGGGAGCTATAAGAGGATCTTTGGGATCAAACTGAAGGCAGCCCAAATTTGAGGCAATTTATTAAAGGAGATAAAATGTTAAAAAAAAATTTGGACGAAGAAAATCTGGAAATAAAGAACAAGGCGTATAATCTCTATGAGAAACATGGTTTTAAGAATGGCAATGATTTTACTGATTGGCTGGACGCGGAAAAACAATCCGGAAAATTTGGAACGAGAAAAAAATGGGCCAAACTTTCGAGATTAGGACAGAGTAAACGGATGATAAATATTTATCTTTTTATCATCGGATTTTTATGCGTTATCATAGTATTTCTGTTATTTATGTTTTAAATGATGTTTTTGCTTTTACAACAACTTAGCAATACGACCATTTTTAATTTACCGGAAGGAGAGGTAATTGAACAAGATTTACATTAAAGGAAACTGGAATAAGGTGACCGATAATCTTAAAAAAATACGGTACATTAACGAACAGTGAATTGCTTTTTGTGGCATTGCATTGGTTATCATTGAGCGCAAAAACCTTAGTTTGGTTTATCGGCAATCAACATTATCAAAAAAAATAGAAAGGAGGTGGAAAATCTCTACTATTCCGCCTTACCTCCGACACTCGACCGAATTGGCTTGATATTGAATGAACCTAATATTAGGGAGAGGGCAGCAGCATAAATTATTATACACAATATAAAATTAAAGGAGACAGTCATGTCACAGAAACAAAGATTCTTTAACCTTACCTTCATCATTGTTGTTATCTGCATTACCGCTTTATTTGTGGTAAGTGCAGTGGCACAAAAACAGTCCGATTCCGTCGGGGGTGACAATGTAAAAACGGTACTTTTCAGTGACGCTAACACGGCAATGAAAGTAGCAGAAGATGCCAACGCCGATATCCTGGCACCCAAGAACTTCGACGTAGCGGTAAAACAATATTTTTTAGCAAACACCGATCTCAATGAATCCCGAATAACTGTTATCGGTTACGGGGAAAGCAAACCGATTGCAAGCAACGAGACAAGGGATGGCCGAGCTACTAACCGTCGCGTTGAGGTGGTCATTCATCCCTAAACAGAGCGAGGAACATTTTAGATACCTTTTCTCAATATAACGAAAATGAATAGTGATAATGATGCCAGCCATGTTTAGGAAAATTATTTTTAACTTTGAATTGTTTAAAAGCGGGCTCCGTCTTGTGCGCATAGAAGTGACGAGACGGAGCCCTGTTATTTTATCAGGATATATTGCTAAACAATAAAATATCCGATTGAGTCTTGTCGATATTGGTATGCCTGATAAAGACGGGCTGCCGATAATTTTGGATACAAATAGGATGGGTCTTTTCTGGGGATTGGATTACAGGGATTATCAAGTTCGATATACCAAAGGAAACCCAAAATGGAACGGCGCTCAAGCTCCGCGGACTCGGTATGCCGATTTTTGGTAGGAAGAATGAATTTGGGAATCTGTTTGTGAAGATTGTCATCAAGATGCCAAGGCATCTTAGTGAACAGGAAATCGACTTGTTTAGGAAATTGGCAGCATTAAGAAAATAAAGGTGAACAAAATGAAAAAAATCTCATTACCGGAAAGCCCCGGCTCCTCAGCAAGAACCAAAGGAGAAAATCATTTTTCAACGGAAAGAAAACATGAATTCGAATCATTGGTTACCCCCCATCTTAATTCTCTTTATAGCACCGCTTTTAGATTGACACATAATCAGAATGATGCTGAAGATATGACCCGGGACACATTAGATAAAGCATTTCAAGAATTTGACCTGCATCAAAAAATTACTGATTTCAAGTTCAGGTCTTTTAGCATTCTAATTAATAAGTACTTTAAAGCGTATCAAAAATCCACCAACAGACTAATATTGGTTTTAATAATGATTTAGATGAATTTTATCTCTACAAAAAGATCCATGATTATAATGGGCTGGAGAATACTAACAAAATAAGTTTTTTAGAGAAATTCCATGAAAACGATATTAAAAATGCACTTGAAAATTTGCCCGATCAGTTGCGATTACTGATTCTTCTCTGTGGCGTTGAAGGATTTTCTTATAATGAAATTGCCGAAATAATTGAGAAGCCTTTGAAAGATGTCATGTCACGATTATATACGAGGAGAAAATTGCTGCAGAGATATCTCTGGATTTATGCAAAAAGGAAGGGTTATATACTCAACTAAGAAGAATGAAAAAAATTACTGGTTCCCGAAGTAGCTCATGAAAAAAACTAAAATTGCGATGGCAATCTGATCCCATTTTTCAATTCAACCAAATTTAATGAGCTGGCCTGTAAAAGGATTGTCACAATAAGCACCATTTAAATGGAAAAGGAAGGATAAAATGAACATAATTATTATAATTATAATTGCTCTTATTATAGTATTTATTCTGGGAATTAGAATAATAAGACCTACTCACAGAGGCTTAATTGAAAGATTGGGAAAATATAACCGTTTTTCTAATCCGGGATTTCATTGGATTATTCCTGTCATCGAAAGAATGTTCCAGGTTAATACAACCGAACAAATGATAGATGCTGAACCGCAGGAAATAATTACCAACGATAATCTAAATGCCAGAGTGGATGCCCAGGTTTATTTTAAAGTAAAATCCGATGAAGAAAGCGTCAAGAGCTCACAATATAATGTTAATAATTATCAGTGGCAGATCGTAAATCTTGCCCGAACCACTCTTAGAAATATTATTGGTACGCTTACTTTAAAATCCGCTAATAGTGAGAGAGGTAAAATAAATTCTGAACTGCATAAAACCCTGCACGAAGAAACTCAAAGTTGGGGCATTCAAATTGTCCGTACTGAATTAAAAGAGATCGATCCACCGGCAGATGTTCAGGAAACAATGAATAAAGTTGTAAAAGCTGAAAATGAAAAAATAGCTGCCATCGATTATGCCACGGCAACAGAGACCAAAGCAGATGGTGAAAAACGGTCCAAAATCAAGGAGGCCGAAGGAGTCAGGCAAGCAAGCGTTTTACATGCAGAAGGCGACGCGGAGGCCATTCGTTTGGTGAATGAGGCAGCAGATAAATATTTTATCGGGAATGCACAATTGCTAAGAAAATTACAGGCGCTTGAATCGGCACTTGAGAATAACGCAAAAATAGTCATTCCAACAGGCTCTGAGTTGGTGAATATAATTGGAGAAATGGCAGGCGTAGTTCCGTTGAATAAATAATCAGACAAATAAAAAATATTTCTACCGTTAATTGATCGAATTGAAATAGTATCATTAAACAATAATAGTTTTCTAAAATAAAGAAACTTTAGCGGTTGTCCCTTAAACTGTAGCTTTTGTAGTGTTACTGCATTCAACGGAATCCGCTACCGATGCCATCCATCGCTGACATCGTTCTATAATTTCAACTTTCCAGTTTATAAGAACAGTCCTACAGGTTAGCAGAATCATAAACTTCATCCGTGAAGATGTATTCATTCCAATGATCAATACCATGAACTCAAATTATTTATAGATTTTGGTTTTCTTGTATATTCTGGAGTAGTAATGTCTTTTCCGATATTTAGATGGAATTTTTAAAAAGATTTCGTAATATCATTTAATGTTTCAACAAACTAACTTAAGGGATAATATGCATTCAATAAAAAACGAGTTTTTTAAGGTTTCAGTTAAGGAAATTGGTGCTGAATTATCCAGCATCAAATCAGTCAAAAGTGGTAAAGAATATGTCTGGGATGGAAATCCTGACGTCTGGAATTCGCAGGCACCCAATTTGTTCCCGGTTATAGGATGCTTAAAAGATAACGGCTTCTTGTATAAGGGCCAGGAGTACAAATGCCCGAAACATGGTTTTGTTAGAAATAATAGAAATGTAGTGCTGGTAGAAAAGACTGAAAATAGCCTTGCTTTCAGGTTAATGTATAGTAAAGAATCCCTTGAAATCTATCCTTTTAAGTTCGAATTCAATATTACCTATAGACTTGAAGAGAATAAAGTTTTAGTTGAACATATGATCGTTAACCATGGAGAGGGGCCGATGTTGTTTTCACTGGGCGGACATCCCGGGTTTAAATGTCCGATGAATGAGGATGAAACCTACGACGATTATTATCTTGAATTTGAACAGCCTGAAACGTCCCAAACATGGCGTGTGCAAAAAGATGGTTTGATTGGAAAAGAGACGTTTCCGGTTTTTGATGAGCCCAAAATTATTAAATTACATCCAGATCTTTTCAATGATGACGCCTTGGTTTTTAAGGATTTAAAGTCAACAAAAGTAAGTTTAAAAAGTAGAAGGTCGGGACAGGTTCTTTCGGTGAGTTTTAACGGTTTCCCTTATTTGGGTATTTGGGCCAAGCCCGCTGCAGATTATGTTTGCATTGAACCCTGGATTGGAATTGCCGATAGTTTTGATACGAACAGAAATTTTGAAACAAAAGAAGGATTGATCACTCTTCAGCCAAAAGAGAATTTTAATGCTTGTTATTCTATTGAAATAGAAGAATAAAAAGGATGACATATGAGATAGGTTCCCCCTATAAAAGGAGATTAATCCCGTCCTATGGGACTACCCTGTGGCTGTTGCAGTTTAGATAATCATAATAAAAATATGAGATTATCTATCCGAGCAGGCAAAATCAGAGTGTTTTAATTCCCCCCTCTCTCAAAGGGGAGACAGGTCCATGCTTCCTAAAGATTGTGTAACTTAACCGATATTGCAGGCACCTCTGCTAAGGGGGAATTAAATTGGTGATTATATGTTACTTACACTCTTAGACATTAATTTTTTATGAATAGATCAGACTAATCGAACCAGATGGAAATTATGAAATTATATTACCTCGTTATTTTAGTGGCTTTTTTATCGTTTTTAAACGTTGGTTGTTCAGAAAAAAACGAAAATAATCCACAAACTACAAACAAAGATTATACGCCCTATGTTAATCCATTTATTGGAACCGGTGAGCATGGGCATACGTATCCCGGCGCAACCACGCCATTTGGTATGGTTCAATTAAGTCCGGATACACGAATGGAAAATTGGGATGGTTCTTCCGGTTACCACTATTCTGATAAAACCATCCTCGGGTTTAGTCACATTCATATCAGCGGAACCGGCTCACCTGAATTTTGTGATGTGCTATTCATGCCAACCGTTGGCGAGGTTCAGATTATCCCCGGCGATGAGGAGAATACCAAAACGGGTTATCGTTCGGCTTTTAACCATGAAAATGAAGAGGCATCACCGGGTTATTACAAAGTTCTGTTGAATGATTATAATGTAAAGGCTGAGTTAACCGTAACAGAACGTACCGGATTTCATTGTTATACCTTCCCTCAATCGGAAGCGTCAAATATTATTATTGATTTAAAACACAGGGATAAAGTCATTGAATCAAATATTCAGATTGTAAATGATTCTGTGATGACGGGTTTACGACGCTCTACCGGATGGTGTGCCGATCAGTATGTCTATTTCTATGCAAAATTTTCAAAGCCTTTTAAAAGTTCGGGAATTGCCGTTGATGATAAACTTATGGCTGGCACAAGCAAAGCCCAAGGCATTAATATTAAAGCCTTTGTTCGTTTTAATACCAAAAAAGATGAACAGATTTTAGTTAAAGTTGGCATTTCAGCGGTTAGTGTTGAGGGGGCTAAGTTGAATTTGGAAGCTGAAAATGCCGGTTGGGATTTTTCTAAAATAAAAGAAAAGGCCAGGAATGCCTGGAATAAACAGCTGTCAAAAATTGAAGTGGAAGGCGGCACAGAAAAAGAACGGCGTATTTTTTATACGTCCATGTACCACGCTGCCTTAGCGCCAAACTTGTTTATGGATGTGGATGGGCGTTTTCGGGGCGTGGATAAAAAAGTGCATCAGGCTACTGACTTCACCAATTATACCATCTATTCGCTGTGGGATGTATTTAGAACACATTTACCTCTTTTCACCATTCTTTCGCCATCACGAACAAACGATTGGATTAAAGCAGCGCTCCAAATGTACAGGATTGCCGGCAGATTGCCGCGTTGGGAAATCAACGGGCATTTGTCAGGGAATATGATTGGCAATCATGCACTTCCGCTTATATTAGATGCTTACAACAAAGGAATTCAGGATTATGATGTCGCATTGGCCTACGAGGGAATGAAAAAGTCCATGGAAGAGATTGATTACTTCAATAATTTGGGCTTTATTCCGGCCGATATTGAAGGAACCGGGGGCTCTGTCGCCATTGCCATGGAATATGCTTACAATCATTGGTGTGTGGCCGAAATGGCAAAAAATCTGAATAAAAATGATGATTACCTGCTATATCAACAGCGTGCCCGGTTTTATACAAATTTGTTTGATCCCTCGACTGGTTTCATGCGCCCGAAAAACAAGGATTACAGCTGGGTCACCCCATTTGATCCGGCAGAACCAAGCGGGCATTATGTGGAAGGGAATGCCTTTCAATATAGTGCTTTCGTCCCTCATGATGTGACGGGATTGATCCATTTAATTGGTGGCGAAGACAAGTTTAATGCCTGGTTAGATACGCTATTTTCTCATCAAAGTGAGTTTGATAAAAATGTGGTGGATGCTGCCGGGTTAATAGGGCAATACGCGCATGGAAACGAACCCAGTCACCATATTGCCTATCTCTATAATTTCTCAGGAGAAGCGCCGAAGACGCAAAAATATGTCAGAGAAATTCTTGGTTCACTCTATGATGACACACCGGAGGGGCTGAGTGGAAACGAAGATTGCGGACAAATATCAGCCTGGTATATCATGAGCGCGATGGGATTTTATCCCGTTCTGCCCGGTGAGCCATCTTATGTTATTGGAAGCCCCCTATTTGAAAAAGTTATAATCAATCTTGAAAATGGAAAGAAGTTTGTCGTTCGGGCTAATAATGTATCCGAGACAAACAAATATATTCAATCAGCCAAACTCAATGGCAGGTCTTATACAAAATCATGGTTTGCTCACCAGGAGATCGTCAAGGGTGGGGAATTAAGTTTTCAGATGGGTGAAAATCCAAATTACGATTGGGGAACATCAAAAGAGGACAGACCGGCAACCAAAGAATTTGTCCCGGCAGTATCGATGCCCTACTATAAGGTGAAAGAAAATTACTTTTTTGATAAGGCGACAATCACGCTTGGAACTGCCACAGAAGGCGCAAAGATCTACTACACAACCGATGGAAGCAGGGCAACAGAAAATTCGAATCTTTATACAAATCCCTTCCAATTGGATAAAACAACCCGCTTGGAATTTTTCGCAAAAAAGGATAGATTACTTCCAAGCACTAATGTAAAGGTAATAATAGAAAAATTAGAGAAAATTGATTTTACACATTTTAAGAATTATGAGGGGGGGCAATTCAAGCCCGGATTAAAATATCAATATTACGAAGAAGATGTCTTATATGTAGACGAATTTAATACATTTCAACCCAAAAAAACGGGTATCACCCCTTATTTTAATATTGAAGAGCGCGAAAATGACGGTCTCTTTGGATTTGTATTTTCCGGTTATATAAAAATCCCAAGAGATGGCGTCTATACATTTTTTCTATCAACCAATGATGGTGGCGTCCTTTATATGGATGGAAAAAGATTTATTGATAAAGATGGACCAGGGACGGCTACACCGTTATCTCGAATGGTAGCCTTAAAAGCAGGTATTTATAAAATTGGCGAAAAGTATTTTCAAATGGGCGGCGGATTTTCCAATACGGTAAGTTGGAAAGGCCCGGGTATTAGAAAAGAGGTTATACCTGCATCTGTTTTGTTTCATAAATAGATATTATTTTTCGCTGCCTCGGCGCGGCGCAGCGTGAGATATTTCTGCCCTCCACCCTTCCGGAGTTGTTTTAATCCTTTCAGGTAAATTAGGAGATGATGCAAAGCCATATCAAGAAAAATTAGTTAACCTGAATAATTCATCTCTCGCTAAGACGCCAAGACGCAAAGATTTATTTTTGAATATTTTAGAAAGATAATTTAAACGGAATTAATAGTTAAATTTACTCTATAAATAACTTCTCTAAGCAATTATTTCTTCGCGTCTTAGCGCCTTTGCGTGAGATATTTGTTAATAAGTTCTCGGGAGAAGTGTGAGAATTATTTTCCATTTTCCTTTAGTCGTCCCTACTTTTCGCTTGATATCCGCTGGACAGGCTTACTTCGGGTTCTAAAAATGAGAATATGAGATGTTGAAACCCTGAATTATATTCAGGGCAGGCAAGTTCAGCGTGACTGATTTTGTACTTTAATTTGATTAATATAGTATTTATTAATTATCCGCGGAGATCCGTGTTATCCGCGGTTCTATAGATTTAATAGCACGTGGGGGATGACATCCATCATGTTTTACGCCTCATATAATGTGGTAAAAACCACCATATGATACGCTTAACTCACCTTTAATTAATAGTTGATTGTGTATAAATGAAGTATGGTATATAAAAAATGATATACAGTAAATATAGCAATATGCACTAGCATTTTCCTGGGTTGTCCTGCTGATCATAGGATTCCCCAAGGTCCAGGTTTTTTGCCAGAATATAGAAAAGATTCCTGCTTATAAGGATTATTCACAGTCCGTTGAAGCAAGGGCATCAGATTTATTGTCGCGCATGACCTTAGAGGAAAAAGTAGCGATGCTCGGTGGTGAAAATATGAATACAAAAGAAAATATACGTCTGGGTATTCCAAAAATTCTTATGACAGATGGGCCGTTGGGACCAACCGTTCGCAAACAGTCGACAAATTACTCGGCTATGATCAATTTGGCTGCCTCTTTTGACACCGATCTCATGCGACGTGTAGCAGAAAGTATCGGTGAGGAAACACGGGTAATGGGAAGAAACATGCTCCTTGCCCCAATGATTAACATCATTCGCCTTCCGCATTATGGAAGATCCTTTGAAGTATTTAGTGAGGATCCTTACCTGTCATCAAGAATGACCGTAGCTTACGTTAAGGGAGTGCAAAGTAAAAATGTGATTGCCTGCACCAAAGTAATGACAGCGAATAACCAGGAGTGGAATCGTAGTAGTGTAGATGCTCAGGTTGATGAGCGTAGTTTGCGGGAAATCTATTTACCTTCAATGAAAGCGGCGGTCAAGGAAGCCGACACCTGGTCGATAATGACATCCTATAACAAAATAAATGGAGATTATGGAGCAGAAAACAAATATCTGCTGACGGATGTATTGAAAAACGAATGGGGATTTAGGGGATTCGTCGTATCTGATTGGAATGGAACCCATTCAACAGTGAAAATGGCAAAAGCCGGCTTAGACCTGGAAATGCCTTATGCTAAATTTTATGGTGATAAACTTTTAAATGCCGTTAATACTGGCGAGATAGAGGAAAACATTATAAATGACAAAGTTCGTCGAATCCTTGAGGCGATGTTTAAAGCGGGGCTATTTGACGCGTCAGCAGATAGTTACGGTGGCCATTCAAATACACCCGAGAGAAATGCCCTGGCCAGGGAAGCGGCACGTAAAAGTATTGTTCTTTTGAAGAATGAAAACAATTTTTTACCTCTTCAAAAGGATAAAATTAAATCCATTGCGGTTATTGGTCCAAATGGTGATGTCGCAAGAATGACAGCCGGCGGAAGTGGCGATCTTGAAGGGAATTATGGTATCTCGCCTTATGAGGGAATTGTCAATCAGGTTGGAAAAAATATAAAGGTAGGCTTTGCCAGAGGAGTTCCGGAAAAGAAAACATCGTTGCCGATTGCCGGGCCTGAATATTTTATGCTTGAAGATGGAAAACCAGGTATTAAAGCACACTATTTTAACAGTATTAATTTAGATGGGGAACCAGCATTAACCCGGATTGAAAAAAATATTGATTTCAACTGGGATCCGGCAACGAGAGCTGAATCTGATGCAGCATATCTTGTAGGTAAGAATAAGGATGATGATAAGGGATCTCCAAAGACAGGTATCATAAATCCGGATAACTGGTCGGCCCGTTGGACCGGATTTTTTAAATCACCGGGTGAGGGGATTTATGAAATTGGCTTTCTTTCAAACAACGGTTTTAAACTTTATTTAGATGAGAAAAAGGTTTTGGATAACTGGTTAGATGGTCTTCCTGGTCAACTGAAATCGACGCTATTTAAATTTAAAGCAGGCCATAGGTATAAAATCCGTGTTGAGTTCTATGAAGAAACCGGTACGGCTCACTGTTCCTTTGGCTTTGAACCTTATTCTCCTGATACGAGCAAAATAAACGAAGCATTATTATTAGCCCGTAATTCTGACGTTGTCATATTAACCCTCGGTTTAAACAAGAAAATGGAAGGTGAAGCAAATGATCGTACGGAACTTGGATTGAATGACAACCAATTGACGCTCCTTAAAAAAGTGGTCGCTGTAAATAAAAATACAGTTGTTGTATTAAATAATGGTTCAGCAATAACCATGCATGAATGGGTGGATGATGTTCCTGCTATAATAGATGCCTTTTATCCCGGTCAGGAAGGTGGTAATGCATTGGCTGAAATTCTGTTCGGAATGGTTAATCCTTCCGGGAAATTGCCTATTACCTTTCTTAAAAGATGGGAAGATTCACCGGCTTATGGAACATATCCCGGTGTAAGAGAAAAAGCGATATATAAAGAAGGGATTTTTGTTGGTTATCGTCATTTCGATAAAGAAAACATCGAACCTTTATTCCCATTTGGTTTTGGGCTATCCTACACAACTTTTAATTTTAGCGATCTAAAACTGAGTAAAAGCGAAATGACAGAAAAAGATTCTCTGATTATTGACGTAACAGTGAAGAATACGGGTAACGTTGAAGGCGATGAAATTGTGCAGATTTATATAAGTGATAAAGAGGCACGTGTTGAAAGAGAAATAAAATCGCTAAAAGGATTTGCAAGAGTCAGTTTAAAAGCCGGAAAGAGCAAAACGGTTTCAATGAAAATTGATCGGTCGGCGTTATCTTTTTACGATGTTGATTCAAAATCCTGGGTTGTTGAGCCTGGTGAATTTGATGTTTTAGTTGGTAATTCATCAAGAAATGTTCTATTGAAACAAACATTCAGAATTAAATAAAACAAGGATGCTAATTACCAATCCCCACCAATAAGAAATATTCCGGAAAACTTGTTCTTCGAACTGGATTAGATCTACATCAGGCTTTGGCAATAAAAGCACTAAATGAAGACGAAAGAGGGACTATAGTATCACCATATCTTTTACTACGTATGTATTCTGTTTAAAACTACTATTATATTCACTAAACCGAACTTCGTATTGGTATAAAACGAGCCTCGGTGTGGTGTAGACCGAAGTTCGTACTAGTATGATCCGAAGTTCGGTCTTGGCCGTACCGAAGTTCGGATTGGACCCTACCGAAGTTCGTTTTACGTAAAACCGAGTATACGGTTTATAGATTTCTATTATAATACTACATAGGATTACCATGTAGTAAAATAGAGCATGGTTACGTAGTTATATGATCACCTTATTGCGTTATCCTTTCTGAACGAACAGGGAACCTGATAGTTGACCACTGCAAACCACGTTTTTTATTACGGTGCGGATCTCCAGGGTATAGGTATCATCGGGTAGATTAGCCGGTATCATAAATAATAACCGTGATGGCGTATTCATACCTATAACAGTCTACCTTTATTCTTTCATGTTTTTGATTAATAAAAAAGATTCCGGACGTATCGGATTCTTTATCTATCTTGAGAAGGCTTCCCGTAATCTCTGCCATACTACCTGGTGTGATCCATTTGCTTTTTGAACCACTTACAATATCGGTAAAACTGTTCAGTCTTGGTATGTTCTGATTGGGTCGGACAATATGTGCCTTCATCCGCTCACGATAGAAGCGTAATAATCGTTTCCCCGGATTGATGACCGGATAAATCTTATGGCGTCCCTCTTGATAGTATTCACCGTAATCGTTAAAAATCCCCCTAATGCTGGAGGAGAAATTGGCTAAAGGTGTTTTTACGTTATAGCCGTTTTGTAAAAATGATTCAATCGTATCATGATAATCGGAGAGCACGCTGAGGATATCTGCCCTGGTAACGGTGGAGCCCCTGGTGAGCATCACTTCAATAATATAATCATGCTCAAATGTACCCCTGGAAATGACGTTTGCCATATAGGTTTTTCCATCTTTCCCTAACTTGTTTTGACGTAGATAATAGTTAACGGCCATATATGATCCCCTTTCTTTTTACATAATTACACCATTAAAGTGTGTTTTGGATTGTTATGTAAAAGAGGGAACCAATATCATGCCAATTGAAAAAAGACCGGTATCAGGGTTTAAAAAAGGAATTGGTGTGCGAATACGCACTATATTATCGAACAAGTGTGCGGTTTTGAGGTATTTGATGATCTTTGTCTTTTTTATCTTTATGTGCAGAAACTAGGATCATAAACCAAAGTTTAATGTGATTATATTTCTAATTGAAAAAAAGCATGTCGTTTTTTATATATATTCTAACATTTATAAAAGCAGGACCTACCCATGAAAAGTAGACACACCCCTATAAGGAGTCTTATTTTTGTAGAAGGAGGTCATCATGGCAAAGAAGAAAGTAAACCGATACACCGAAGAGTTGAGAAGACAGGCAGTTTCCCTGGCTGATCAGTCAGGGAAAACGGCTCGTGAAGTTGCCGAGGCTCTTGGGATCCATGTCAATTTGATATAAATAGGGAGAATATAATGAATGAGTCGACATTTATAGCTGGAACTTTTATCATCGGACTAATTATTTTTTTCGCAGTCTATTTAATTAAGAAGTGAATTTATTTGTATTTTAAGATTAAATGTATTTTAAATACAAAGATTTTAAAAAGTGCAAATGGGTGTATCGTCTGTTTACAAAAGCTCTTTAAAGGGATCCTTTGGACAAGCGGACCGACCACTTTTCCCTAACCGTTAGATGGGTATGAAGCATTCTATTATCGGATATCACAAAGATGAAGAGGATCACTGGGTGGCAGAATTATCATGTGGTCACAATCAACATGTCCGACATAATCCGCCCCTGATAAGCAGACCCTGGGTTGAATCAGAATCGGGAAGGGAATCCATGATAGGCTATAAACTGGACTGCAAAAAATGCGAATTAAATCTACCGGCCGACCGGATGGAGGCGTTTTAATCGGGAATTTTGAATTTTTGATTTTGGATTTGGGATATGAGACATGGGATATGGGATCTGCGATGGGGGCGGCGTGATTTATTCCCCCTTATAAAGGGGGTTAGGGGGATGTTATTTATCAGGCGGGGATGAACGACAGGAGATAGGCAATTTTGGGACTGGTTTAATTCAATCATCAAAGAAAAAATCAGCATATTAATTATTCTATCGATATATTCCTATTAGGCGTATGTGTTCGATGTTTTAGACTTGGATGTGCGGAATACGTGTAATAGGAAAGAACGAATTTTGTTGGCCATAAAAACATAGGAAATATATCACAAGGTAATTGAAGGCAAATCTGGTAAGAATTACGCTCAATCAGTTTTAGATGGTGATTAACTAAAAGGGAAATATTTCAATGAAAACTTTAAACACATTTTTATGTATTCTATTATTTTCATCATTTAATTTAGTTGCCCAGGAAAATGATTTGAAGGGAATCTACACTGATGTCACGACTGCCATTAATTCCGCTCTACTTACCAAATCCGGTTCAAAAGAAATCTCGGGTTTCTTATCCTATAATTCCTTTACAACCAATTATACCTATGACGAGAAGATGACTCAACAGATATTCCTCATTGAGCCAGTATTTTTATACTTTTTTGTTGATAATATCTCTCTTGGACTTGATGTGTCATATTTGAATCAGAAAACAGATTACAAATCATCAGAAAGCTCTGTGAGAATTGAACAAACATTCATTGGTCCAATCGCGAAAATGTATTTTGGGGAGGACAGGTTTCGACCTTTCATCCTAGCTGACTATTTATTCCTGGTTGGAGATGATTATGATGGGGGTGTTTTAGATTTTGGAGCTGGTGTATTCTATCACGTCACTGGTAATTTTGGTTTCAGTTTATTTGGCAAATATGGATTCATGTCTTCTACAAATGATAATATTGATAGTCAAAATCGAATATTCATTGGCATTGGTATATCAAATTTTATCCTATAAAATGAAAAACCCGCTTCTAAAATATTCAACCTTACTTATTCTTTGTTTTTTACTGTTAAAGTGCAACGGCAGTATCAGCCAACAGGAAAGTACTCATGTAGATTACGCCTATCTAAAAGAGAATTTCAAAAACCCACCATCAACTTATGGACTTAATTGTTGGTGGTGGTGGCTGAATAGCAATGTAACCAAAGAAGCTATTACGCGTGATTTGGAAGCGATGAAATCAAGAAATTTCCAGGGAGCGGTTGTTTATGATGGGGGAGGACATAATCAAAGAGGCAACAAGGATGTTCCTTTAGGTCCTCAATTTGGCTCAGATGAATGGATCGCGCTATTTGTTTTTGCCCTGGATGAAGCAAAACGACTTGGTCTGGAGATGGGACTTAATATTCAGAGCGGCTGGAATTTGGGAGGTCCAACCATAACGCCACAATATGCAGCCAAACAGCTTACGTATTCCGAAACAAAAATATCAGGAGGTAAAAAAATAGCGCGTGAGTTGAAATTACCCCCAATTCAAAATGACTTTTATAAGGACATAGCCGTATTGGCAATTCCCTTATATGAACAGAATAAAACCACTAAAGTAATTTCTGATTTGGATTTAAAACTGGCGTATCATGAACTTGGCGGTTCCGCACCCGATACCCGATTTTTGCTGACCAATATTCCCAGAGATAAGAAAAAGAAAGAAGAAAAAAATACCTATATCATTAAAAAGGATGATGTCATTGATTTGACTGCAAAGTTGGATGAAGAAGGTAAACTGGTTTGGGATGCTCCGGATGGAAATTGGTGTATACTGCGAATAGGCTATACCTGCTCAGGGGCCCGGGTATCTACAGCAAGTGATAATTGGCAGGGGCTTGTGCTCGATTATTTAAGTAAAGAAGCTTTTGATTTTTATTGGAATAATGTATTAGATCCTATTTTTAAAGCAGCAGGCAGACATACCGGTACGACACTTAAAGACCTGGGAACAGATAGTTGGGAGTGCCGGGGGATGAACTGGACAGATAATCTTGCCGAAGAGTTTAAAAACTACCGGGGCTATGATATCGTAAACTATTTGCCAATAGTTGCCGGTTATGTGATCGATGATATAAACAGGTCCAACGCTTTTTTGTCTGATTTTAGAAAAACTTTAGGCGAGTTGGTTGCCCATAACCATTATAAACACTTTCAGGCCTATGCCCATAAATACAACATGCGTATAAATCCTGAATCGGCCGGTCCTCATGCCGGATCTTTTGATGGGATAAAAAATTATGGATTTAGCGATGTTGTGATGAGTGAATTCTGGGCTCCCTCAGATCACCGGCCTGCGCCTGTCCAACGATTCTTTTTGAAACAAGGCGCATCAGCTGCACATATCTATGGTAAAAAAATAGTAGGGGCTGAATCTTTTTCAGGCATCGGGCACCATTGGAATGATGAGTTGTGGTTAGATCAAAAATCGTCTTTCGACTATCAGATTTGTTCGGGACTGAACCGGGTATATTTAACCACCTTCACCTGTTCGCCGGAGTCGATGGGTTTGCCCGGACAGGAATTTTTTGCCTGTACCCACGTCAATCCCCGACTCACATGGTGGGAACAATCCAGCCCCTTTATCGACTACATGCACCGAATTCAAATGGTGGTGCAAAAGGGCGAATTTGTAGTCTGATGTTCTTTATTATTATGGTGATCATGTTCCCAATGTATTTCCTTTTAAACATTCCGATCCCGCAGGGGTACTGCCCGGTTTTGATTATGATGTAACGGACGAGACTATCTTTTTGCAGCTCAAAATGAAGGATGGGAAAATTGTTGTTCCGGGAGGGGTGGCGTATCGCCTTTTGGTTTTGCCCGACCATAAGATAGTATCACTAGTCTGTCTTGGAAAAAGTGGCATCACTTTTAAAAGAGGGTGCAACAGTCATTGGCTACAAGCCTAATAGTTCCGTTAGTCTGGTTGGCGGAGAACAGAAGCAGTTTCACAAGCTGGCAGATAAAATATGGGGGAAAGGCGTCGCTGAAAATGGACAAGTAAAATATGGAAAAGGATTGCTTGCCTGGGGTGTTACAGCAAGAGAATATCTTATGTCGATAAATGTTGACCCAGACTTTAACGTATTAGAGAGCGACAACAAAACCGATTACGATTACATTCATTATACCATCGGAGAAAGTGATGTTTATTTTGTCACCAATCAAACGATCAAAAGACAAGAAATTAAGTGTCAGTTTCGTGTTTCAGCCAAACAACCTGAATTGTGGGATGCTTTATCAGGAGATATTCGCGAAGCCAAATCTTTTACCCAAAAAGATGGACTAACAATCGTTCCACTAACATTTGAGCCTTACGGTGCTGTATTGGTGGTGTTCAACAAGATAATTGCTGAAAGCATACAAGGAAACGCCGTTGGAAATTACAGCAATTTTGAAACGTTGGCAGAAATTACCGGAGAATGGATTGTCAGCTTCGATCCCAAATGGGGTGGACCGGAATCAGTACTATTCCCTGAACTCATGGACTGGACACAACATTTTGATAAAGGAATTAACTACTATTCTGGAGCGGCAGTTTATACCAAGATGTTCACTCATGATTTTGAACCTCAAAAAGACAAACAATACTTTCTGCAGCTGGGAAGCGTAAAAGATGTTGGAATTGCAGAGGTGAAAATCAATGGAAAAGACAAAGGCATTGTCTGGACTCCACCGTTCAGAGTCGAAATAAGTAATGAACTGCAAAAAGGAGAGAATATATTGGAGATTAAAGTGGTCAATTCGTGGTATAACCGGGTGGCTGGTGACCAAACATTCCCGGATAAAAAGCAATACACTTCCACGAATATAAATTTAAAACATGATTTCAGGGGCAGGCCCATTGATGAGATTCCCTTAGAACCATCAGGATTATTGGGCCCGGTTACAATTGAATGCACGCTTTCAAAATAGCTGCACGATTCTGAATCGTGTGATTCATGACCGTTGAGACTGTCGAATAAGTCAATTTATTAGCTGTTTTTACTGAGAAATGATTCAATATATTTAATATTTCTATTTTATCTGTTATATATCGCTTATTTTTGTTTTACCATTCAGAGTTATATCATTTTATAATGTTATCTTTAATCAGTAAGTCCATAATTCATAATTTTCTCTATATCGTACACCATGCAATTCATCATCCATTGGATATTTACTTTTACTTTACCCCGATAAGTAAAGCGATCTAATCTCTTTTGACTACGGATATTGGCAAACACAGGTTCTACCGTGGCAAGACGTTTGGAGTAAATGACCTTACCGTCATATCAATCTTATCATTGACAATATTATTGATGTAGAATTCAAGTGTACCTTCCTGCAGTTGGTGTGATAATTAATGTGGGAGTAAAACGGTTTGATTGTAGTCATATTTTTTGTATTTTGCCATTAGTAACCCCACATCTGAGACGTTTTAATAATCTAGAAAAATAAGTGTTTGATTACAAATGAATTTATCGGAACCGGGGTTTTTCGACAGTCTTCGCAATACTAACATCACTACTGTTGATTGTCCAGGTATTAAGACTTTAAGTTATATTGCAGAGTACGAACAAAGATAACAAGTCGTTCAGGCAACGGCGCTAAGCGCCGTGTCTGATCTTTAAACGTTATAATTTCATCTTTCTTTCCTGAAATGTGAAACAAAACACCCGTTTTGACCCCTTATTTTGCTCAATCCTATCTCATATCTGAAATAGACTTCACGATTTTTTAGAACTGTGAAAATTCTATCCACAGGATATAAATCTTGTTTAGAATAGTATACAATCTTATCTTGCAGAAAACTATTAATGGGCCAATAAGAATAATTTTAAGTTTGTACGTGTGGCGTATAACAATGCGATTGCATACCGACGAGTGCGGGCTCGGTGTATTGGTTGAAATCAGGAAGAAGAATTATATTTTTCGTGTTTATCAAGGTTAATGGTTGATGCCGCTAGCCGGTGAAGTGCGGCGTGAAACCTTTTTATCCAAATCCTGTAATCTGCGCAAATCAATGCCCATTGGAAATAACAATTTTGAAAATCAATCAATAGAGAGAGGTGAAGAGCATGGTCCCCAACCGTATTCTCGCCCACGCCATATTTGCACTGGCCTTTCTGTTTTTCCATTCTACTGTCCAGGCAGCCGATATAGAGATCCATCTCATTCAAAGCGAATACCAGAATGGCGAGCAGCAGATCCGGGTACTACTTCCCGACAACTATTCAAGAGACCACTCCTATCGCGTTCTGTATGTGCTGCCCGTTGAGAAGGGATTCGAGACGGAGTTCGGTTTCGGACTCGATGTGCTTCAGAAAATGGATGCCCATAATCGCTACAACCTGATCATTGTTCAAATGGGCTTCGAGAAGGAGCCGTGGTTCGGTGACCATGCCACCGACCCACAGGTTCGTCAGGCCAGCTATATGAAGGAGTTTGTGATTCCCTTTATAGAGAAACGGTATTCTACGCTGGGAACGTCCGGGGGACGCCTGCTTCTGGGATTCAGCAAAAGCGGCTGGGGCGCTTTCAGCCTGATCATGACCTATCCCGAGTTCTTCGGCTATGCCGCCGCATGGGATGCACCGATGATGTTTAATCGTTTTTACTTTGGTATGGAATCTATCTACGGGACCATCGAGCAACTCAAAAGATTTCAGTTTGATCAGCTCGCTCCGAAACAGAAGGCCTTTTTCAGTGAAAAAACCCGCCTCGTTCTCACCGGCGAGAAACTCTGGGGCAAGACTGAAGAAGACGCCCACCAACAAGGGATCCCATACAGTCGAAGCCCACATGCTGCTTGAGAAAGAAGGCATCAAGCATCACTATGATAATAGTCTCAATTTTAGCCATCGTTGGGACAAAGCATGGATGGAGCCAACATTGGAAGCCCTGATGAGCTTGACCAAATCCGAGAAAGCCAACAGCGGAAAACGCGAACCAGTCCGTGAACCGGAGCGTTAGCCCAATAATTGGAGAAGATACGTGATTCGTAAAACAATTCCCGGCGACAAAGAGTCGATTCTCAAGATAATTCAAGAAAGTGGCGAGTTCGATTCAGACGGGCTTGCCTACGTTGAGGCAACTCTTGATGCCCATCTTTCTGATGGAAGTGACTCACTTTGGCTTACTGCTGATGATGGTGAACCAAATATGTTTGTACGGCTGCTTCGCCATCAGGCAGGTGTAACAGTTACGCCGGGAACAGAATTTGCGCCGGGTTATAGTGATAGCATCCGGCTAAACTTTTCACAGGACCACGTTGCAGCAGTTACAGCAGCTTAGTTCCATCGTTATATGTAAAAAAATGGAATGACAGATAATAACATAATTTAAAGAGTTAAAAATGAAAAAAGAATTCTTTACCCTACTTATAATTATTAATTCGGTTCTATCTGTTTTTGCCCAGAAGAATTTCACGCCAGCCGAACCGGAATATTATGCAATGGATAGAGAAAATATTCATTTCGAAGATTATCATACCTTATTGTTTAACTATCGGGGTTTTGTAAGTCCTCGCCAATTTAGTATTACCCAGTTTACCCATGTTCAATTTCTTCCGATCGTGGCAGAGATGTACAATTTTAATTTAAACTTTTATGATAAAGGTACCGGAAGACTTATTGAAGATGATGTTCCTGTAAGATGGAAGTCATGGATTGATGACAGAGAAAGTTTTGATCCGCTCGGATCTAACTTTAGACATAATTCACCCTGGATTATGGTTACACAAGATGAAAGCTGGAGGCCCAATTTAGCTCACCGTAAAGGCACTTTTCATAAAGAATACGATAAAAAATGGGTGAGTTTTTCAGCACAATATTGATTTAGCCTGTATTTAGGTCTATATTTGGGTCTAATTACAAACTTAAGGAATATAATAATGAAAAACATTAGCGTTGCAGATGATATAGTACCAATTGGTGAATTTAAGGCTAGTCTATCAAAGTGGATTGAAAAATCTAAATCTTCTGGTCATCCAATTGTGGTGACGCAAAATGGACGACCGGCAGCCGTGGTTTTATCACCAACTGACTACGACAGACTTAACGAAATAAGGCAATTTGTTGACTCCGTGGATCGTGGATTGGCAGATGCCGACAACAAAAATATATATGATACAGAGCAGCTAGAAAATGAATTAAACAGGAGGAGAAATAAAAGAGCCGATCAATGAAAGTTGTATGGACGCACGAATTTGTCAATAGATTGATCAGTATTGAAGAGTTTATCGCTGACGACAGCCCTACCAGAGCCAATAGATTCATCACACAAATTATTACAAAGACGAGTCCCTCAAAAAGCATCCAAATAAAGGTAGAATTGTACCCGAGTTCTCACTTCCCGAATTACGAGAGATAATATTCAAAAATTATCGCATTGTCTATAGAGTATCACCAGATTTGATAGAAATTCTGACCGTTTTTGAATCACATAGATTAATACGGTCAAGTGAAATCGATAAAAAGTAAATCAATTACTAACCATCGTTTCCCCGACTAAGTCGCATCTAAAGACAAGCGTAGAAGAAAACACATTGTGCCGTACCTGGTATTCAGTGACTAACAAAAATTTATGGCTGGCCGCTTGAGCGTGACCATTATCCGGCTCTGGCAGTAATTAAATTAAAATAAATCTGATTAAAATTATATTTGATGTACAGTGATAATTTATTTAATCTTCACTCATCAACGCATTTTTCTAATAATTAGATTCTTCCCCACAAACACATCTCACTAAATGATCAAGCATAAGGAGAGTCCTGTCATGAAGAATGGTATCATTTTGCCCAAAGGATATACATTTTTGTCTTGTGTCTTATTGTTGATCTTTTTGATTATAGTGCCGGTTTCGTTACAGGCCCAAACTGATTCCGGTGAAAAATTATATGTAAAACTCTCCCAAATTGCCAATGGTAAAGGCGATATAAAAGTGTTTGAAGTATTGAATGAGCAATCAACTACTATTGACTGGAATAAGGCTACCAAAATGGCCTTTGCCGGAAACCTGCGTGTTCTAAAACTTGTAACAGAAAAGAAGCCCGAGGCCAAACATACCCTTTATCTGGTTCGTAAACTTAGTGGTGAGTTGTTTGTCCTGGCCTTACCGGAAGATCCGTCGATGATCTCCAAAGATGCCGACTCCCCTTACGCCGGATTAGAGGGTATGATGGAGAGCAAACTGGAGTTTGAGGTTGATGTTGTCAAAACTACCATCGATGGTCAGGACTATGAATTTGCCCGGTTTGTTGCCAGGCCCAGCCCGGTTATGCTGGACAGGATATTTAAGATTTTCATCATTTTGATGCTCTTCTTTGTCATGGTTGGGATGGGCTTAACCTTAACCCTGGAAGAATTTGCCCTGGTATTCAAAAAACCAAAAGGCATTATTATCGGTGAGATCCTGCAATTTGGGGTAATGCCTTTTCTGGCATTTGTTTTAGGGTATTTGGTGGGATTTTATGAATACTTTCCCTTTATTTATGTGGGTATGATATTGATAACCGCCACACCAGGCGGTGTTACATCCAATCTGATGACCTATTATGCAAAGGGGGATGTAGCCCTCTCCATATCATTAACGTCCTTCTCAACCGTGTTTTCGCTCATATTTACACCACTTCTGTTGGCCTTGTATTGTACCAACCTGCCAGAAGTTACTATTCCGGTTAAGATTGTCGTTCAGACGATTCTGATCCTTGTCATATTACCCCTGGCAATCGGAATGTCTGTTCGGAAAAAGTGGGATGGATTTGCCAAGAAAGCGGTGCCTGTATTTTCGGCATTAGGAATTGTCGCCCTGCTAATATTGATTATTGCCGGTGTATTGAGCAATCTAAACTCCTTTGCTGATACGGCGCGGTATGGTGTAAAATTTTATGGGACTATATTTTCTTTGACCTTGCTGGGTATGCTGGTTGGTTTATTTATCTCAAAACTGGTTGGTATTAACAATTACCAGACGCGGGCGATATCGCTGGAGACTGGTCTGCGTAATGCCTCTTTGGCCATGACCATTGCCTTGCTTATCCAGGATGCCATGGGCGATTTTTATAGTTCTCTATTTTTTACCTCGGCCATATTCGGACTTGTCATGTACCTGGCAGGAGTAATCTCATTGTTCTTATTCAAACCATTCTTGCCGATACCAGTCAAAGAGGAATAATCGATAGAACATTGAAATTCTATCAAGGGAAGCCTGTTGCTCGCCCTTCGGACCTGTCCGTTTCTTGCCGTTCAGATTTAAAAAAGATAAAAGATTTACCACAAAGATCACAAAGAAGGCACAGAGTACACAAAGAAAAAGTTCCTGATAAAAACTTTGTGATCTTAGTGCCTTCTTTGTGTCCTTTTGGTTAAAAAACAAATAAACACTTTTGTAGATTAATGAAAACAGGCAACATTTTATATAAATGAAAATAGTAAATTTCGGTTCGTTGAATATAGACCATGTGTACCGGGTGGATCACTTTGTCCAACCTGGTGAAACAGTCGCCAGCATGCAATACGAAACGCATTTTGGTGGGAAGGGATTAAACCAATCCATTGCTCTGGCCCGCGCGGGAGCAAAAGTAATCCACGCGGGTAAAATTGGGGAAGATGGTCAACGATTACTTGATTATCTTAGTCAGGCTGGGGTAGATATCAGCCTGGTCAAGATTAGCAATTCACCCACCGGACATGCGATAATACAAGTCAATCCCAATGGTGAGAATTGTATCATCGTTGAAGGTGGGGCAAACCAATCAATCGATTCAGATCAAATAGACCAAGTCGTTAAAACCTGCCAGCGGGGTGATTGGCTTGTCCTTCAGAATGAGATCAACTCTATTGGAACTATTCTTAAAACAGCACATGAGAGAAAGATTTCTGTAGCCTATAATCCTGCGCCTATCACTACAGAAGTTGGAAGGCTTCCCCTGGAAGTTGTAAACATTCTGTTTTTAAATCTTATCGAAGGCTCTGAATTGAGTGGAGAACAGATGCCTCAGAAGATCATTGACAATCTGCTCAACACCTATCCCAATATCAAGATAGTTCTTACCCTGGGAGAGAAGGGCGCGATTTATGCAGACTCCCTTACACAAATAGAACAAAGAGCCTTCAAAGTTAGTGCAATCGATACAACAGCAGCCGGAGATACCTTTATCGGTTATTTCCTCGCTTCGATGAGCTCCGGTGCTGATCTGGAAAGTTCTTTAAGAATTGCTTGTAAAGCAGCTTCCATGTGTGTCTCCAGAAAGGGTGCGGCTGAATCAATTCCAACCCGATCCGATGTGGAAGCCAGCCTATCTTAAATAAAAGACTCCTGTTCATTAAACCTGATTCTATCCCCCATGCAAGCGATACGTATCCTGTGGTCAAGGAATCGGATGCGCCACTGGCAAGGAAAACTCTTATCTTTGATCGGTTCATTATAAATTTGTAGATTTTTAGCCTTAATGAATAAGGCATCCGGTATTACCATACCCGGATAGAATCTCCGTTATATAAAGTTTAACCTGGGATCTGAAATTGATACGCATGTATTTTTACCACATCTTAATCTGTTTTTTCTTATGCAAGTTTGCCCTATCTCAGGATTTCGGCATGAGAGTGGATATGGGGACAATTGAATCAAATGATATTGTAGAAGCTTCCGGCCTGGCGGCAAGCTCAAAAAATCCGGATGTTTTTTGGACGCATAATGATTCAGGGGGCAAGAATCGCGTGTTTGCCTTTAATTCACAAGGTAAACATCTGGGTAATTTCACTATTGCCGGAATCCAGAATCGGGATTGGGAGGATATGACGGTTGGACCCGGACCGATTGCAGGAGAACACTATATTTATATCGGTGAAATTGGGGACAATTCTGCTCGGTATACGAGTAAATATATCTATCGTATTCGTGAACCTCATGTTTCCGCCGACCAGGTTCCAATTGATACGGTGCTTTATGGTGTCGAAAGATTGGTGTTCCAGTATCCTGATGGAAACCGTAATGCGGAAACGTTAATGATCGATCCTTTAAACCTGGACATTTACATTGTTTCAAAGGAAACAAACACAAAGGTTTATCGGGCGGCCTGGCCCTACACATTTTATGCGGCGCCAACCTTCCATGTGGATACGCTGGAGTTTGCAGGTTCTTTGCCATTTAGTACGGCTGTTGGTGGTGATATCTCTCCTGATGGTGAGGAAATGTTAATTAAGAAGTATAATGTGATGTATTATTGGAATACTGATGGTGATCAAACAATTGATGAGATATTGAGCGATAGTCTGATAATTGTACCTTACATCAGAGAACCTCAGGGCGAAGCCGTGTGTTGGGCCGCAGATTTATCCGGTTATTATACCATTAGCGAAGGATCACATCCCCATCTCTATTTTTACCCACGTATTGTTAATACTATTATGCCGCATGGAAAAAACAATCCGGAAAAATTTAAATTAAATCAAAATTACCCTAATCCATTCAACCCAAAAACAATTATAAATTACGAATTACCAATTACGAATTACGTAGAACTTGGAATTTATAACTTATTTGGCGAGCAGATCTCTATACTGGTATCAGAAAGACAATCGGCTGGCGTTCATCAGGTGCAGTGGGATGCGAGCGCCTTTTCGAGCGGAATTTATTATTATAAACTCAGGGCGGGGGAGTTTCAGCAAGTTCGGAAGATGATCTTTGTGAAATAGTATCATATGCTACTCAAGAAAATAAAAAATTGACAGGATAAATCAACCATACTGGATTTTTGATACTGGATAGGGTGAAAAATTCGATGTATCTGTTAAACGTAGAAATGCCGGCAAAATTTGTAAAAAGATAAAAGATAGAAGATAACCACAAAGGACACAAAGAAGGCACAAAGTACACAAAAAAAATAATTCTATTTTTTCAACTGCGGTTAATATAGATCGTTGGTATTGACTATAAATTGACAATAAGCGAGATCTATAAATCCTAGGTATTCCATTTGCGTACTTTGCGGTCGTTGCGTCTTTGCGTTAGAAAAAACTAAACACTAAGCACAAAACAAAATTTTTATAAAATCTTTGTGATCTTTGTGCATTCTTTGTGGACTTTGTGGTAGGCTTTTTAAATTTGACCCTGTAAAACGGAGCAGACTCGGAGGGCGAGCCCTAAGTTCTTAATGTGCTCTGTGGTAGAAAACTATTTCCAAACATTACGAATAATAGGAGGAATTAAGATTTTGAAGTTATTTTACTTAATAATTATTATCCTGGTATCGCTTCATATTTTATCATGCACCTCTAAACCAAAGATCGCAAATTATCCCCATCCGGTTAAAATACCGATTCGCCGGTTATGCTTGTTGGGGACTGGGTCCCTGAAGATCCACATCAAATTGATTTTGACAACCTACCTAAAATCCCTCCACACATGTGGTGGTTAGTGATGCAAAGCCGTGGAATGGGGTAAATCAACATAACTATCTTGTGCACCATGATGGAAAATTTTGGCTTATGTGGAGTGATGGCCCCGGGGTGGAAGACCGGGTAGGGCAGCGTGTGGCCTATGCCACGAGCCCTGATGGCTTGTCTGGAGTGACAAAAAATATATGACGGATTTTCCACCAAAATCCGGACTTGATTCTCCTGTTTATAATACCCGATCTGATGATGGCTATCGCTATATTTCCCGTGGATTTTGGCAAAGGGATGGTGAACTGCTGGCTCTGGCATCTTTGGATGAAGCGAATAAATTTTTTGGTGAAAGTTTAGAACTTCATGCTTTCCGACTAAATCCTGAAAATGGCGTCTGGGAAGATCTGGGTGTTGCCTACGATAATACGATCAACAATTTCCCACCAAAATTACTGCCTACGGGTGAATGGATGATGACCCGCCGTACCCATGACCGCAATGTCTTTATGCTTACCGGTGGAATTAAGGGGTTTGATCAATGGGAGACGCATCCTGTGGTAGATCATGCTCATGGAGAGCTCCTTGCAGAAGAACCTTACTGGTGGGTGTTACCTGATCAGAATTTGTTAGCTCTCTTCCGGGATAATGCCAAAAGCGGCTATCTCTATCGTGCTTTCTCCAGTGATAATGGACGAACATGGAGCAAGCCGGTGCGCACGGATTTTCCTGATGCCCGGTCGAAATTTAATGGTCTTCAATTGAGTGATGGGCGTTATATCCTCGTTTCCAATGCCAATCCCAAAAAGAGAGATCCCCTGGTTTTGTCCATAAGTGAGGATGGCATGGTTTTTAATAAAATGGGCTATCTTGTTGGGGGACGCTGGGTGGATTATCCCCATGTGATTGAACATGAGGGATATCTGCTAATTGCATTTTCAGGAAAAAAACAGTCTGTTGAGGTGTTAAAGATCAAAATCAGTGATCTTGATAACTTAGAAATGCCGGCAAAATCAGGAAAAAGATAGAAGATAGAAGATAACCACAAAGGACACAAAGAAGGCACAAAGATCACAAAGTATTTATAAAAGTTTTTTATTGTGCTTAGTGTTTAGTCTTTTTCTCGCAGAGCCGCAAAGACGCAGAGAAAAATAATTAGGGTTTTAAATTGTGCTATTTCTAAGTTGTATTTTTCTAAAAATGCTTTATGTAATAAGTATTGAAGTAATCAGATATTTTCGAGGGCTTCGTGACTTCTTCGGGTTCTTCGTGATACTGTTTTTTCTGGTTAGTGTTTAGTTCCTTTCACGCAGAGCCGCAGAGAGCGCAAAGAGCGCAGAGAAAATATTAGGGTTTTAGATCTCGCTTATTGTCAATTTATAGTCAATACCAACGATCTATATTAACCGCAGTTGAAAAAATTGAATTATTTTTTCTTTGTGTACTTTATGCCTTCTTTGTGGGCTTTGTGTTTATCTTTTTTTTTACACAGAGAGCGCAAAGAACGCAGAGAATATATTTGTGATTGACCTCCCCCAAAACCCCCTCCTTACTAAGGAGGGGGAAAGAGGGGGAGGTAATTGTTTTCTTCCCCTCGCCTTTTCCCATAACGGGATTTTCAACAGGAGAGGGGCAAGGGGTGAGGTCCTGGATGTGTGCCTCGTGATACAATTTTTCTCTTAAATAATACAGAGGAATTAATGAAAATATTTTTATCTATATTTATTTTAATATCTTCCATTTTCTGTACATCTTGTTCTCATGAAGAAAGGGGTGATTATTCCTTTATTGAAAACAATGGAATGGTCAGAAAGATAGTTGAGCAAAGAGAGGTCAGACTATCTTATGTGGTCCGTCCCGGTGAAGGCCCAACACTCGTTCTAATTCCGGGCAGTTTCTCTGATGTCAGCCAGTGGGAAACAATTGTTCCCTTATTAGATAAAGATATAAATCTGATTCTTGTTGAAGTTCGCGGGCATGGAAAGAGTTGGCCCCCGCCAGTGGATGGTACGATAGAGCTGTTGGCAGAAGATGTTATGATTGTGGCTGATAAGGAAAGAGTAAATCAGTTTTATGTGGGAGGGCATAGCATTGGGGGGATGATTGCCAAAGAGGTTGGCCGCTGCTGGCCGAATATGTGAGAGGCGTTATATCTATTGAGGGCTGGACACATTGGCGTGTCTCCCGAGAGGCTTTTGATGCCGATATGACGAGTACCTTGACACCAGAAGAGAAGAAAAAAAAGCAAGAAGCCCGGCGACGTGGTGCAGGACATTGGACCGATGAACAAAGGGGAGATTTTGCTAAAATTTGGCGCAAATGGGAAAAGGGTGTCGCATTTCTTGAAAATACAACATTGCCAATATTAGAATTATATGGTGACAGGGGCAGAGAGCCTGCCTCTCATGAGCAACTTTTTATTCCTGACCGACCAAATATTTCTGTCGTATGGATCAAAAATGCATCACATAAATTACCCTTAGAGGAACCTGAAAAGGTAGGTAATTCCATCATGGAATTTATTTCAAGGATTGAAAACAGTAGCGGTAATAGTTCTAAATAAGAAGGAGAAATTCCGGCAAATTTTGGAAAAAGATAGAAGAAAGAAGATAAAAATAAAAGATAACCACAAAGGGCACAAAGAATGCACTAAGATCACAAAGTATTAATAAAAAGTTTTTTATTGTGCTTTGTGTTTAGTCTTTTCTCACGCAGAGCCGCAGAGAGCGCAGAGAAAATATTAGGGTTTTAGATCTCGCTTATTGTCAATTTATAGTCAATACCAACGATCTATATTAACCGCAGTTGAAAAAATAGAATTATTTATTCTCTGTGTCCTCTGTGCCTTCATTGTGTCCTTTGTGGTTATCTTTTTTAAGATAATACCATTTGTTCAATGATGAGGAGTCTTTTTGAAGTTACATTTTCTGGATATTCTGGCAATCATCGGATACCTGGGTGGGACAGCCTTGATAGGGGTTTATTTTTCCCGTAAAAATAAAAGTACAGAGGAATATTTCGTCGGTGGTCGTTCTTTTCCCGGATGGGTGATTGGATTAAGTCTTGTGGGAACAGGTATAAGTTCTGTTACCTTTCTCGCTTATCCAGCTGATGCTTTTAAGACGTCCTGGATCAGGTTTCTGCCCAATCTGTTAATGCCTTTAGCTGTCCTTATCGCCGCCTACTTTTTTCTGAAATTTTTTAGAAGAGGGAAAATTACCTCTGCTTATGAATATCTGGAAGGTAGATTTGGTGTCTCTGTTCGTCTCTATGGTTCGGCTTCGTATATCATTCGCGGATTGATCAGGATCAGCATCATGCTCTATCTTGTTTCAATTCTCTTTAATCAGGTCACCAGTTTGAGCCTTCCCCTATGTATCATTATTGCCGGTGTTTTTGTTACCTTCTACACCGTTCTTGGCGGTATCGATGCTGTAATCTGGACCGATGTTATCCAAACCATTGTTTTGGTGGGTGGGGCTTTACTTTGTCTTGCTGTGGTCGTGTATTATCTCCCCGGGGGATTTGAGCAGATCTTTAATGATGCCCTTGCGCAAGGTAAACTATCCTTTTCAGAGTTGGTTAATGGCGAATTGATTCCGATTTCCTGGGAATTGTCTCTCAGTAAAAAAACAGGCAGTATGATGCTTTTGTTTGGATTGACGATATGGTTAACCATGTATAGCAGTGAACAGGCTACCATCCAGCGTTATTGTGCTTCAAAAAGTATAAAAGAGGCCAGAAAAGGGATGTTGTGGGTTGTTCTGGCCAGTCTGCCCATCTGGGCCTTCTTTATGTTTCTGGGTACCAGTCTTTTTGTGTTTTTTCAGCATTCTCCCACACCGGAATCAGCGGCCATGCTATCAGGAGAGATGAAGGCTGAACATATTTTACCCTATTTCATAATAAATTATCTGCCTGCGGGTATCTCTGGTCTGGTTATCGCCGCCGCATTGGCCGCGGCCATGTCTTCACTTGATTCGATTATAAATGCCATATCAACGGTATTAACGGTTGATTTTTTCAGGCCACATATTCTAAAGGGGAGAGAGGATGTTTATTATTTAAAATTAGCACGGATTCTTGCTCTGCTAGCGGGGGTTGTGATGATAGGCGGTGCATTATTACTCTCTGTCACGGAAACAAAAACACTGGAACACACCGCCCTGGTACTTGCTTCAATTATCATTTCCGGAAGATTAGGGTTATATTTATTCGGTTTCTTTACAACGATTGGAGATGCAAAAGCCGTATGGACAGGGCTGACGTTTAGTTTTTTATTTACGCTATGGTCGGTACTTTCCGGAAACAATCTTTTACCCGCCTACCTAACAGTACCATTTGATTTATATTATACCAGTATTATCGGAAATATTATTATGTTTACGGTTGGTTTTCTAACTGCTGCTTTATTACCGGCGAAGAAGCAGGATCTGACCAACTTAACCATATGGACCCAGGATAGTAAACCAGTTCAATAAGTAGCCCAGTTTATTCTCCAGGTGCTCTGGTGTTTAGTTTTATTTCACGCAGCGACGCTAAGCCGCAGTGTTTTTTTATATTGATTTATTATTTTATCAGGTTAATTAATTGGAGATTCAAAGAATGAAAGCACTATTTTTTCTAATATCTATATCTATTATGGTTGTCTTTGCAGGAGAGCCAGTAAATGACCTTCCTAAGCCTCCTGAAGGTATGCTGTATGTACCCGAGGGGAGTTTTATAATGGGTAGTGTATATGGTGATCCCGATGAAAGGCCGAGACATATCGCCCATACCAATGCCTTCTTTGTCGATAAATACGAAGTCAGTAATTCTGAATATATTCAATTCGATCCGGATTTTAAATATCCTGAGGGGAAGGAAAATAATCCGGTTATTGTAACCTGGGAGCAGGCAAATGCCTATGCAAATTGGGCTGATAAAAGATTGCCCACTGAAAAAGAGTGGGAAAAAGCAGCCCGTGGTATAGATGGTCGTATATTTCCCTGGGGGAATACCTATGACGAAACGTTTGTCGTATGGGACCAAAGTCATCCACGCGGAAGTGCTATCGCAAAGCCGGAAAGTCCTTATGGATGTGTTGATATGGCCGGTGGTGTCTGGGAGTGGACTGCAGACTGGTACAAGCCTTATGATGGCAATGAAGTGCCTATGAAACAATATGGTGAAACGTATAAAGTCATGCGGGGAGGTTCAAATTTTAATAACCACTCTTTTGTTCGAACATCCCAGCGCTATTATGTTCCACCCAATACAACCGGGCGTTATCCGGTTGGATTTCGATGTGTTAAAGATGTTGATTAAATAGTATTTGAATGTATCGAGGAGGAATTTTGACTAAAAGAATTAATCTTTGGCATATAATTATATTCAGTTTCTTGTTTGGCCAACAAATTTTTGCTCAGAAAGTTAATGATTTCCCACAAAAATCAGACCCGTTACATGTTAAGGTGGACATGTTTAATAAATTAATTCTTGGGAATCATTGGAATGAAGGCACAATCATGCAACATGTGATATTCCCACCAGCTGGACTGGATCGTCCTATAATTGGATCTCAGGCGGATTGTCTGGACCCTACATCGGAAATGCTCGCTGCCTATTCGCATAAATATCATGTAACAAAGGACGCAGAGGTCCGGGATATTGCCAACCAGATATTTGAAGGCATTGTAAAGTTAGAAAAAGTAACCGGTGTTCCGGGATTAGTCGCACGAAGTTTTAATCAAACCGACAAACCTTTATGGCATGAAAAAGTGTATTGGTATGACGAATGGCATTATTCATCATCTCTTCCGGGCTATCGCTGGTTGGGTGATCTAAGCGCAGATAAGTTTACTTCCATCTTTTACGGTGTCGGCACGTATTGGGAATTCTGCGCAGATGAAGAGTATAAAAAGAAAGCAGCCGAATTCCTGGACCGTTTTATGGGACGTATCATTGATAATAACTTTAAACTGGTTGATCTGGACGGAAAAATGACATTATGGGGCAATTTCTGTCCCGATCTGCCACATCAGGCCCTCAATTCACTTGAAATGCTCATGGGTTTAAAAGTCGCTCATCGTATTACGGGGAAAGATCGTTACCATGCTGCCTATCATATGCTTATCGATCGCTATCACTATGATGATCATCAAATTTTGTCAAAAATACTATGGCCTGAAGAATGGCGAAATAAGGGCGATGATTATCATGCCGCACGGTCTCTTTACATGTTAATGCGCTATGAAGATGACAGATCCTTATTAATTAAGTATAAAATGAATCTAAACCGGCATTGGTATGATTGGCAGAACCATGATTTTAGTTTTGAAGACGATATATGGTTTATTATGGTTTATCAGGTGCTTAGTCATGAGGATATTATGACAGAAAAATATGTCAGTGTCATTAAGGATATGTGGGGATTTGACCGCCAGGAAAAAGAATTCAAAATTCCAACGGGGGATGGCTATAAAATCGTAAACTCTGAACAAGAAGGTATTGCCTCGGCAATGGTTCGGAATTACTGGTTTGGCCGGCATTATGGTTTAATTGATCCTGGATGGTAAGTCGCCGGACAGGCAACGTTTCTGAAATGTCTTTTTGTGCTTTTTGTTTAACTCTTTTTCACGCAGCGGCGCAGCGAGCGCAGAGAACATTTTTAGGATTTTATATGGTGCAAGAGTTAGAATAAAGTTTCTAAAAACACTATTAAATCATTTGAAATACAAATGCTATATTTTCTTCGTGGTTTTCGTGTCGACTTTGTGTGCTTCGTGTGACAACTTTTTTATACACAGAGACCGCAGAGAATTATGAATCTACTTCCCCTCGCCTTTCAGGAGAGGGGATTGAGGGGTGAGGTCTTTTTCACGCAGCGGTCGCAGCGAGCGCAGAGAAACATTCTTTAGGATTTTATTATGGTGCAAGAGTTAGAATAAAGTTTCTAAAAACACTATTAAATCATTTGAAATATTAATACTATATTTTCTTCGTGGTTTTCGTGTCGACTTTGTGTGCTTCGTGTGACAACTTTTTTATACACAGAGACCGCAGAGAATTATGAATCTACTTCCCCTCGCCTTTCAGGAGAGGGGATTGAGGGGTGAGGTCTTTTCCACGCACCGGCGCAGCGAGCGCAGAGCCCGCCAAGAAAATCGAGGGTCTTAGATCTGGTTTATCACTCATATATTAAAGTAAAGATAAAGATTTGCCTATGATTAAGAAATCTTTCATTCTAATACTATTTTTACTACAACTCACTTTTGCTCAGAGTGATCTTCGCTTTAAAAGAATATCAATTGAACAAGGATTGTCTCAATCAACTGTAGAAACCATTCTACAGGACCGATCTGGATTTATGTGGTTTGGTACCGAGGATGGATTAAATCGATATGATGGGTATCAGTTTAATATTTATAAACATGATCCGGGTGATTCAACATCAATTTCTAATAACAATATCTGGTGTCTGTATGAAGATTACGAAGGATATCTATGGGTTGGTACATTTAATGGCGGTTTAAACCGTTATGATCATAAGACAAATAGGTTTACACGCTATCTTCATAATCCAGCGGTTGATTCAGGATTAAGCAGCAATAAAATACGTTCCATCTCTGCAGATAAACTGGGATATCTGTGGATTGGCACCAGGAATGGCGGAATCAATAGTTTTAATTTGCGTACTGGTATTTTTGAAAAACGAATAAATGATCCGAAGATTTTAAAAATATTGGCTGGCCTTAATATCAGACATATCTACCCTGATTCTGAAAATAACCTCTGGATTGGCACCGGCAAAGGATTATACTTCTATAATCAAATAACAGGTGAATTTTCTCAGATTGGGAAAAATGAGAAGATATCCAGACGTATTAGTAATCATAGTATACGACATATTTTTGAAGATCGTAATGGTATTTTATGGATTTCTACCCTTAATGGTTTAAACAGTTATAATCCCCGTACAAAAAATATTACTCAATATTTACATGAAGAGAATGATCCTGAGAGTATTGGTACGAATAATATCCATGCCGTATGTGAGGATGATAAAGGTAGCATCTGGATTGCATCTCAAAAAGAGGGAGCCATACTACTTGACAGATCTAATAACTCATTTAAAACCTATTCACACAATGAATTGAATCCTCATAGCCTGAGCAGCAACAGCATTCGCACGATATATGAGGATAGAAGTGGCTTAATATGGATCGGAACCCTCGGTGGGGGGGTAAATTTATTCGATCCCGGCACGGCCAGATTCCTTCAGTATCGAAGCTATCCAGGTGATAAAAACAGCCTGAGTCACTCAATTGTCTGGTCAATCTCCGAGAGTTCAAATGGTTATTTATGGTTTGCTACACATAATGGAGGGTTAAACCGGTTTAATCGTGCGACGGGTAAATTCAGTCACTATAATTTTGATGCAACAGACCCAAATAGTATTGGGAGTAATAATCTCAGGTCTGTCATTGAGGATCAAAATGGTATTATCTGGATTGCTACGCAGGATGCAGGTATCAATCGATTCGATAAGAAATCTCAAGAATTTACACGGTTTAAACATGATCCGGATTATCCAGGGTCAATCAGCCATAACAATGTTCGTACCATTTACGAAGATCATTCAGGTAATATTTGGATCGGAACCTGGGGTGGCGGGCTTGATCTTTACGATCCGGGCTCTGATACTTTTATTAACTTCATCAACCATCCCGGAAATGCGAATAGCCTGAGTGATAATAATGTGATTTCGATCTTTCAGGACAGTGATGGAGTCTATTGGGTGGCAACATCTCATGGTTTAAACAAAATTTTATTTTCATCTGTATCGCAAAAGACAAATAAATTGAGATTCTCGCAGCCTCATTTTAGCCACTATTTTCACGATCCTGCCAATAAAAATTCCTTGAGTAATGATTATGTCTTATCAGTTCATGAATCTGAAAACGGGGATCTGTGGTTTGGAACGATGCTGGGATTAAATCGTTTGGAAAAAAATCATCGTAATCAGCCCGTATTCAGGCGCTATCTGATAAAAGATGGTCTGCCAAATGACATCATCTATGGTATTCTGGAAGATGCAGAGGGACACATCTGGTGCAGTACAAACAATGGTTTAGCTCATATTGATTTGGAGAAGGGTATCGTTAAAAATTATGATACCCGGGATGGGCTTCAAAGCAATGAATTTAACACTGGCGCCTATCTGAAAACCGAAGAAGGAAGTATGATATTTGGTGGCGTGGATGGGGCAACGGAATTTTATCCGGATAGCCTATATGATAGTCCCTACATGGCCCCGGTTGTCCTGACCGGATTTTATATTTTTGATAAACCGGCAAAACTGGATCAATCCCTCACTGACATTGAAGAAATTACATTATCATATAAAGACAACTATTTTTCTTTTGATTTTGCTTCGCTTGATTTTTCTAAGCCGGAACGTAACCGATATGCCTATATGCTGGAAGGTCTGGATCCGGGTTGGGTAAATTCGGGTACCCGCCGATTCGCTGGTTATACGCAGCTGGATGGGGGTACATATATTTTTAGAGTAAAGGGGACAAATGGAGATGGTGTCTGGAATGAAAAAGAAACTGCTGTAAAGATTATAATCACGCCGCCATTTTGGAAAACCTGGTGGTTTCTGTTGTTCCTCATTCTGGCTACTGGAGGTGGAATCACTTTTATTATAACCAATCGCGTAAAGCAACTATTGGCAATTGAACGATTGAGAAGCAAAATTGCCGCAGATTTGCATGATGATATTGGTGCCGGATTGACAGAAATATCTATAATGGGTGAGGTGATAACACAAAAACTTCCCGATCAATCTAAACAACACGTGGATATCGAATTACAAAAAATTAGTAATACAGCGCGTGGTTTAATCGACAGCATGAGTAATATTGTCTGGTTGGTAAATCCAAAAAGAGATTCATTATTCGACTTAATATCCCGATTAGGTGATACGTATACTGAACTTCTTAATGACACGGATATTCAATTTAAAACCCAGAATCTCGATTCGCTGAAAAAGGTGCGATTAAAGATGGAGCATCGTCAGCAGCTCTTTTATGATATTTCATGAAGCTATTAATAATAGTGTCAAATACAGCAAGGGAACTGATATCACATTGAATGCGTCATTAAAAGGCAAACAGCTTACCTTACAATTAACCGATAATGGTCAGGGATTTGATCATTGAGAATGTAACATTAGGGGATGGATTGAGGAATATGAAAGAAAGAGCTGGCCGAATCGGTGGTACGCTATCTATCCATTCTGATTTTAAAACCGGGACAACAATCGAATTTGTTGGCAACATCTCCTGAGAAAGATTCCTTCGGAATGACAGACAGGCTTTGTGATCCTGTCCCGGAACGGGATCCTATGGATAAGGATCTTCCCACCTGTTCTGAAGACACTTTTCACCCAGAAAGATTCCTATCCCGAAGCGCGATCCCTTTCCGGGACGGAATGACATCGCTTCGTGATTAATAATTTCCAAATACTTCATGCATCTTCGAGTGATCTTCGTGTCACTTCGTGATATAAAAAAGCTATTTATCAAATTTAATCCTGTAAATCCTGTGATCCTGTCTAAAAAAAAGATGTTACAGTTTCTCATGATACAAACTATAAAAACTACATGATCATGCAATTGACTTTGCACCTTATCCTTCTTAGACTAAGTAAAAAGAAAGGTTCTTAATGATTAATATCATAATCGTAGAAGACAATAAAACCATTCGCGAAGGATTAACTGTCTTAATAAATGCGACAGAAGGTTTGAAGTGCGTGAACAATTACGGTAATTGTGAGGATATGCTTGAAAACCTGGAACATGTTAATCCTGATCTGATTCTTATGGATATAGGCCTTCCGGGAATTACCGGTATCGAGGGCATTAAAAGGGCTAAATTAATTTTACCTGACATTCTTATACTAATGCTATCAGTTTATGAAGATGACGATAATATCTTTGATGCGCTCTGTGCCGGGGCCTGTGGCTATCTGATCAAAAAAACACCTCCCGCACGTTTGATTGAGGCAATAAATGAAGCTTATAATGGTGGCTCGCCCATGAGTGCCAATATCGCCCGAAGAGTTGTCTCGTATTTTAATACCAATGTCCACCGTAATGAGCCTTCAGATAGCAATTTAAGTGATCGTGAAAAAGAGATCTTAGTAAATCTTTCTAAGGGGAATAGTTACAAAATCATAGCTGAGACGGTTTGTATTAGTCTTGATACAGTGCGGTATTATATCCGAAATATTTACAAAAAACTTCATGTTCATTCACAATCTGAAGCTGTAGCCAAAGCCATGCGCAGCGGATGGATTTGATATAACTAATTCTATTCTGCTCACCATTCTGTTTTAAACACACTTTATCTGACCTCTAATCCTTCTTTTACTACATATTCATGTAGTTTCTTCTCTTTGTTTAAGAAAAACTATTCATAAACAGCATCATTATGCAGTTGAATAAGAGAGCAAAGATCATATTTTGTATTATAACAAGGATCTTATATTACTGATGATCTCTTTAGCGGATCGATTTATATGGGTGATGCGACCTGTAAAGGTCTGAACCAGGAAGAAAAAGTTATGATGTTTCAACACTATATGGATTTATTTAGCAAACGATATTCATACAACAGAGAAAGGATTCTGCCATGCGCTACAAACATTTTGTTATCGTAATAATTGTTTCGATACTGTTATTTATTTCCTGCGGGAAAGATCCCATTTCTACCAATGATGAAAAATTTCCTACCGTTTCAATTTCTAATCCACTTAATAATTCAGAATGGGATGAAGGGATCATCATTACAATCAAAGCAGATGCAAATGATGATGATGGCATTAAAAAGGTAGAATTCTATATTGATGGAACACTAGAGTTTACAGATGAATCAGCTGATTATGGCTATGAATGGAATACTTCAGGTCGGAATGGGGCCCATTCTATTAAGGCGAAAGCCTATAACTCAGCTAATAATGTTAGCGATTCAGAAGTGATCACCGTGAAGATAAATAATGAAGTTCCAAAAGCATCTTTCACGGTATCTCCTTCAACTGGCAATACGTCTACTGTCTTTCAGGTGGATGCCTCTGGAAGCTCCGACAAGGAAGATCCCGTATCTGCAATTGAAGTTCGCTGGGACTGGGAATCCGATGGGACATGGGATACAGATTACGCAACAACTAAAACGGCTGAACACACCTATGTGTCTGAAGGAGACTTCAGGATTTTCCTTGAAGTAAAGGATACAAACGGCCAGGTAGATACAACTTCGATACAGGTGAGTGTCAGTGACGGCTCTGGTGATCCGGGAACTGTAACTGATATCGATGGGAATGTATATACGACGGTTAAAATCGGCAATCAATGGTGGATGGTTGAGAATTTACGGGTAACCCATTATCGCAATGGCGTTGCTATTCCCTGGGAACCACGGGATTTATATTGGCAAGGAGTACAAAGGGTGCTCTATAGCTATTACGAAAATAATACTGACAATATAACTAAGTATGGATTATTATATAATTTTCATGCCGTTGGCAATGCAAATCAGATTGCACCAGAAGGCTGGCATGTGGCCTCAGCATGATGACTGGAAAGAGTTAGAAATGTATCTTGGAATGAGTGAGGAGCAAGCCAATCTAACCTTATGGAGAGGAACAAACGAGGGTGGGAAATTGAAAGAAATCGGTACAACCCACTGGACTGCTCCCAATACCGGTGCTACAAACGAAAGTGGATTTACTGCTCTTCCGGGGGTTCTCCGCGATGGAATATCTGCTGCCTATGGCTGGATTGGGCAGGGCGGTTATTTCTGGACATCAACCGGATTAACTGCAAGCAATAATGTCAATGCCATGGTACGTATACTACATTTCACCAAATCTCAGGTAAGCCGTGTAGGTCTTGTTCGTTCATACGGTCTTTCCGTCCGTTGTGTCATGGATTAATTGATATCTGACAAACATAGATTTTGGTTAAAGTCCCGGTACTCAGGTGCCGGGACTTTTGTATTTAAAAGCCAATAATTGCCCGCAGCGTATTTCTTAATTGTTTATCTGATCTTTAACCACAAAGTACACAAAGAAGGCACAAAGTACGCAAAGAAAAAATAATTCTATTTTTTCAACTGTGGTTAATATAGATTGTTGGTATTGACTATAAATTGACAATCAGCGAGATCTAAAATCCTAATATTTTTCTGCGTCCTCTGCGGCTCTGCGAGAAAAAAACTTAACACTAAGCACAAAAAACTTTTTATAAATACTTTGTGATCTTTGTGCCTTCTTGGTGAACCTTAGTGGTAGTCTTTTTAAATTTCACTCCGTAAAACGGCTGCTCATTGAAAAAGTAATGAAACTTTTTTCAAGAAACTCGTACATATATATATTCAAGTAACTTGAATAATAGCGAGGAATACATATGAAAGAACTTAGCAAGGCTGAAGAACTGGTCCTAATCACTATCTGGAAAATGCAGGATAAGGCCTATGGCGTTGCTCTCAGGAGAAAAATAAAAGAAGAAACGGGTAAGGACATTCCTTATGGCACCTTATATTTTTTACTGGACCAGTTAAGAGTAAAAGAATATGTACAGAAACAGGCCGGTGAGCCCACCCCGACAAGAGGTGGAAGAAGTAAAGCCTATTATCAAATAACAACTGAAGGAAGAGCGGCCCTTAAAGAAGCGATGGAAATGTATCGCAAAGTTTGGGGAGATTTTGATAACTTAGTTTTTGATGGTGGCGTATAACGAGATGAAAAACAATCCGCCTAGGATAGCCGTGTGGATCATATCCATGATGACGCGATCTGGTAACAGGCAAACCGTTATCGGAGATTTGGAAGAAGAGTATCATTATATCCGTGAGGAGAAGGGTAGGGGTTCTGCAAATCTTTGGTATGTCGGCCAGATCTGTTTTCCTTTTATTAATTTTATAAAGAGTCATCTTTTTTGGAGCATTGTTATGTTTAATAATTATCTAAAAACAGCCTTTAGAAATATTAAAAAACATAAATCCTTTACAGTGATAAATATTTCCGGTCTCTCAATCGGCCTGGCCTGCTGTATAATATTGGCTATTTATATCAATTCTGAACTCAGTTTTGATAATTATCATACAAAAAAAGACCGTATCTACAGAGTCGGCGAAGAAATGGCCTATGCTAATTTTAATGCCAGACAAACAGGTACTAATGGTGTCATCGCCGAGGCATTAAAAAGTAACTATCCGGAAGTTGAGGAAACGACCCGATTTCGCTACATGAGAACTTCAGTGAAATACAATGAAAAGCAGTTCACAGAACGATTTCATTATACTGATAATGCTGTATTTAATATATTTTCCTGGCCGCTTATAAAAGGTGATCCTGAGACAGCACTAAAAGTCCCATTCTCTATTGTACTAACAGAGGAAACAGCAAGCGAAATATTTCGAAAATGAAGATCCTATCGGAAAAACAATTATCACTTAATGATACTGAAAATTATACTGTTACGGGAATTGTGGCCGATGTTGCCACGATATTCAACCCTTGAGTTTTAATGGGCTGTGCTCCTTTAGCACATCTACACGCGGAAATAAGATGTCACCCCGGATTTTAACAGATTGGACCTCACATAATTTTAATACTTACGTACTATTAAAAGAAGGTACAGATAAGGCAGAATCTTGAAAAGAAGATAGAAAATATATATTATGAATATGCCGCGGAAGAATTAGAAGCAAGTGGGGCGTCTTATCACGGTATTTCTACAGCCCATGAAAGATATCTATTTGCGTCCTTTAAACAGAGATTTTGGCCCGATAACCTATGTCTATATTTTCAGTGCAGTCGCGGCTTTTATATTGCTTATTGCCTGTGTTAATTTTATGAACCTTTCTTCGGCACGTTCAATGACCCGTGCAACTGAAGTCGGTATTCGCAAGGTTTTAGGTGCAAATCGGAGCAGGCTCATCAAACAATTTCTAACCGAGGCTTTATTATTAAGTGCTGTGGCGATGATAATTGCTATGGTCGTGGCTCTTATACTCTTACCGGTTATAAGTGACTATGCGCAGAGGGAATTATCTAATAATGTTCTGGAAATATCCTGGTTGATTCCTGGCCTGATCATCTGTACAATTTTTGTCGGGTTGATCGCCGGTAGTTATCCTGCTTTGATTCTATCGCGATTCGAGCCTGTAGATGTAATGAAAAGTAAGTTTAATATGCCAAAAGCGAATATCTACTTTCGACGGTTTTTAGTGGTAACACAATTTGTGATATCTATTACCTTAATTATTGGTACGGCTCTCGTGGTACAGCAATTAGATTTTTTAAAAACAAAAGATGCCGGATTTGAGAAAGAGCATGTTGTTTGCATTTCAGTGAGGGATGAAACCGTTCGTCAGGCTGTGCCCCTCCTTCAGGATAAATATCGTCAATTGCCGGATGTAATCAATTCCGGAGCCGGATCTACTTTACCAGGCTGGAGTGGACCGATGAACAGCAAGATTCCTCAGGGATTTACAAAAGATAATACACAATTGATGCGGGAATTAAATATAGATGAGGGATTTATACCAACCCTGGAAATAGAAATTATAGAAGGCCGGAATTTTTCCAAAGAATTTGGCTCTGATCCGCGCGGATCTGTGATTATAAATGAAACGGCCGCAAGGAAATTTGGATGGGAGAAATCACTCGGCAAATTTATTCAAACGCCAAATACGGATGATCCGGAATTGCTCACTTATGAAAACCGGAAGGTGATAGGGGTGGTAAAGGATTTTCATTTATCCTCGTTAACCAGAGAAATTCAACCATTTTTTATCGCTAATGTCCTGGATTATCCCTTTGAATATGCTAAGATCAGGGTCATAGCAACACGCATTCGACCTGAGGATATCCAGGGAGCTTATCTCAAAAATGAAAGAAATATGGGGAGGGCTTTTTCCAGACAAGCCATTTAACTATTATTTTCTGGATGAAGATTTTAATGATCAATTTATCAATATCGAGCGTTCACGCGATATTATTTCCTATTTTACATTCCTGGCGATTTTTATTGCCTGCCTTGGGCTGTTTGGGATGGTTGCCTATGCGGCTGAAAAACGCACCAAAGAAATCGGCATCCGTAAGACATTGGGTAGTTCCGTCACTCAGATCATGGCCTTGTTGAGTAAGGAATTGATCGCCCTGGTCCTCGTTGCCAATATCATCGCCTATCCTCTGGCTTATTTTTCTATCGCGCAATGGTTAAACGAATTTCCATACAGGATTGATATAAACATTTATACGTTTCTCTTGTCCACTTTGCTGGCGGTTATCATCAGCCTATTGACAATCTCATATCAATCTTTAAAAGCGGCAACAGCGAATCCGGTAGATGCTTTGAAATACGAATAACCAGTCTCGCGCAGCGCCACCACGTTTTCAAGGTCTACCTAATTGTTTGTCTGCTTTTTTAACCACTAAGTACACCAAGAAGGCACAAAGTACACAAAGAAATAATTCATATTAAAAACTTTGTGATCTTAGTGCCTTCTTGGTGCTCTTTGTGGTTATCTTTTATCTCATGCAGAGCGGTACGCGATACACTATTATTAAATATCTTCGCCCGATCCTCTAAAAAACGCAATTTGTTCTGAGATGACTTCTTTTAACTCCTTCACCTGGTATTCAAGGTTATAACCGCCTCCGCCAAGGAAAGGATCAAGATTATATGCCTTTTCTATATAACTCGCCGTGGAATCAATAATTGGGAAGAGGATATCCTCCCGAAAGTAGTTATCCAGAATATGTTCTATTTCTCTTAAATACTTCTCTTCTATTGAAGGGTTCTGAATTATTTTTTCAAATAATGTATTCTCACCAGCAAAACCAACCTCAGCCTCAGGATCAAAAGCCCTGTCAAAATCCCAGGGAATAAAAGTGTAAGGAGCGGTTGCCGTACGTCGATGCAGGTAATAATTATTTTTAAAGGCATCGTTATTATTAGTAATGGATGACATTGCATGGTATTGAAGATAATCATCAATATCCATGTAATTATTAAGACTCTGCTCGATATCATCTATCCCGCATGTGTCGATAGCATGGATGTAATTAAAAAGATGGGTATAGTTTTTATCTTCCGGCAGTTTTTTATCGTAGGTAAACTGAGGATGATCCTCCCCCCCAAATGTAAAATCTGAATCAAAACCTGCCTGGTAAATCTCGTAGGTTGGTATGTCTCTTAAATTGAAAAATTGTTCATCGATCCTTTCCACAAGCAGGTATAAACCCTTATCCTGATTATTTATCTTTAAAAAGACATGTTTATTGCGAAAAATAGGGGTCCCGCGTAGTGAGTACAGGCGGGACACAAGTGTGGTATGGATCATTGTGGGGTCAAGAGATTGGGAACTAAGTGAGAAGGTGTTTAGTCCTTCCACTTCAGCATTATTATTAAGTTCAATACGATAATTCCAGCGGGGATGCATGCGCGAACCTCCACCGCTTGAGCGGATAATACCTGTGTTTGTCTCACCCTTATGTATTAATTTCATGGGAACTTCTGTTTTTGTCGTTTTGTTTTGGAGCAGATTGAAATATTCATCCTCATCAATAAATACTTCTATCACCGGCATCTCTGAAAGGCCTTCCGAACCATTATACATAACTGTCTCATCACAGCTATATACAAAACAAAGTAACGCCATTATTAAATAAACTTTATAAGAACCCATTATTATCATATCTCTTGCTTTATAAGTGAATTGTTTATCTGATTTTTAACCACAAAGTTCACCAAGAAGGCACCAAGGTCACAAAGTTTTTTATAAAAATTCTATCTTTGGGAACTTTGTGCCTACTTTGAGTACTTTGTGGTAAGTCTTTTATCTTTTTTTTCAATGTCTTTACCTAGAACCGAACGTGCAATTCAACGATGGCCCGTGATTCATTGGTAGCATAATCCCCGGATTCATCATATTCACTCTTGGTTAGACGCAGATCGGCGTTTAGCCTTATTCGTACCTTTTTCGTAAAGTAAAAATTTACACCTGCCAGACCTTGCAGAATATGATTGTCCATTTTTTGATTATCAGGAATAAAAAAGCTTGAATAAAATGAGAGGTTCAATGGTTTTGATCACCTTGGCTCCCGTATCAAATAAAATTGATCCCTCCAGTGCTGCGCCTGCACTGTAGACCTTTTCGCTTTGATCAAGAGGCGGCTGATCCTCTTTGGCACGGGCATCATTGGCGGCCATAATTTCTCGACTTCGAATCGGATCGCGGACATAAATTATTTGAGCGTTAAGGTTACTTTTTTTACCAGTAAATCCGCCTTCCAATTCAATGCCGTGGGCAGAGACCGGATAGTTCCCACTTGTATTCTGAAACAGGTAATTAAATCCGAAACTGAAGTTATTAATATGATATAAACCGCGTAATCCGGCTCCTGAACCGAGTGAATTATCTTTAAAGAGGGAAAGGGCGTAGGTATAGGGGAAATCCGGACGCTTTTTAGAATAATTGTAATAGGCCATTACGCTGACCGAGCGCACACTATAACCCATGAGTGACAAATTGTTTTGGACAACACTGCGATTAATCGTTGGCAAATCTTCCCGGTTAATCATGTATTCGTGGCCAAAGGGCCTTTTTATATGGCCCATTTTGAAGCGTATATGATTCATATATTTGAATTTGGCCGAAAATTCACGGAAAGTAATATTGTTTGTAACAGAATTTCCACGCAGATCAAGTTGGGCTTCAATCTCATCATTAAACTCAATATCTGCCTGCAATTTCCCTATATAATAGGTTGGCTGATTTGCTTCTGTTAAAGGATTCTGGTCTATAAACAGATAACCTGCGGCACCATACCCGGAAAATTCAATTTTTTCATCGGCAACTACCGGATTGATCAAGAGGCTTAACGAAAAGATAGAAAGCAGGAGAGAATGTTTCATAAAATCACCATTTACCTTTCTTAATATTTGGCGTGATGATATATCTTTCTTTATTAAATACAAAGTTCACATAGAAGCCTCAGAGGACACAAAGAACATAAAGGGGTATTATAACTTTGTGAACTTGGTGCTTTCTTGGAGTTCTTTGCGTTTAGTTCTTTCTCATGCAGAGGCGCAAAAGACGCAGAGTTCGCAGAGAAAATCTTTAGAGTTTTAGATCGTACCTATCCTAAATCATAAATATAACCAATAGATTAGTACTAACCGTGATTTAATAAACAGAAATAATCTTTTCTCTGAGTCCTCTGTGGTTACTTTGTGTTCTTTGTGTTTAAAATCCGATCCATAAATTTAATACCCTGTGGTCTGGGCCAATATCAGTCGTTAGTTTAATATTATCAGAAAATCTACCCAGAAAAGTATCATTGATAAAGGCACCTATAAAATTGCCCAAAGCAGCCCCAAAGAGAACATCCGACGGATAATGGGCCCTGCCTTCAATTCGGGCCCAGGCTGTTGTTAAAGTCATAGTGTTCAGACCAATCTTGATTGCATCCTCGGCCCAGGGCTCCAATTCCAGATATTCGATATTTCGACTGGTTAACATCATATTGGTCGCGACAGCTGAGGTATGGCCAGATGGAAAACTTCTCGAATCAGAACTATCTGGACGTACGCGTCCTGCAATGGTTTTTAGTTCTGCCGTCAGGAGTTGTGTTGATAGTATTGCACCAAATCCTACAGCCAGACCTTTAGTCTTGTTCAATAACAAAGTTGGGATATTATTGCCGCTTGGTGTAATTATGACTGATGTAAGGTAAATCCAGGATGATACCTTTAGCAGATTATCACTGGCATCTCTGGCCCGGGATACTGATCCAAAAATGGGGGTATTTTCCGATGCCCAAGTCTGAACTTTACTGTCTGCACCGGAAATGGCTAACAATACGGCTGTAGCAAGTGGCGCCCAGGTCTCAGGCTGGAAAGCAGCATTGGAGGCAGATTCTCCTACCCGCGCCCATCCAGGTGAAATAGTAGCATCTTCACCCCAGGCATAATGGGAGCGTGTTGTGCTACAACTGGTGGTCATAAAACATATGGCCGCAAGGCAAAAATATATAATATAATTCAGCAACAAGTAATGCATTCAGCTCGTATTAATTAAACAGGTTATAAGTATTTACACCGTAAAATATACATCCAGAATTTAAGTGATCCAAAAAAGAGACAGGACTAATTTTTTTGAATTTTTGAATTATTGTATTTATTATAGAAGTAAACGTGCTCTTATCTCTTAGTTCTATTAAGAAAATAGTCCTTTATCAGACAACATAGGTATCTTTTTATCTATGGTAAATCCATTATATTGTTTAAATTGTCTTGAGAAATATAATAAAATTCAAATCTTCGGCAGAAGATTTCAATAATTTTTGAAAAAATATATGGAAAACACTGAATATAAAGATTTTTAATTGTATATAAGATTCAAGACTAAAAAATACAGGCATCCCTATGCAGAAAGATAGTAGCATTATATTTGTAGGTCTGAAAATCAACGATAAACTTCGCGAACAATTGGATTCCAGCAGAGCATCCATGAAACCTTTTTTCGCTAATAATGATCCGAAGTATCTGCAAGTAATGCAGATTGATGCTGAAGACTATCTAGCCAAAACGGCCGAAAGTGGCGTTTCTTTAGAAGATATAAAGAATATGGCTATGAATCTAAAAACCATGCTTAATATGATTTGCCCTAACTTCAATTTCTCTGAAGACGCAATAAAAATATACGCACATACGCCGATACAGATGAGAAGTTCTTACTAAGGAATAAAACATTTATGATTCAACCCAAAGATCTTTATCGAAAGTTAGCAAAACTGCTTGAAAACATTGACGAAGGAAGAACAAAAGACGACTTTCTCTTTTCAGTTATTTTAAAGTTGGAGAACTCATTTGGCAAAGATTTACATATACAAAAAGGCTGCCTTTATGTAGAGCATCTTGATCAGTTCCTTCTCGTGGAACATCCTGAGAGACATGAACCTGGCGATCCGGAAGCTATGGTAGTCCTGGACCCAAAGATTGTAAAACATGTGATTATAAATAAGAGTTTCATCTTTGACGACCTATCTTTGATCAATAATAAACAAATCAGCCCGCAAAAGAATTACGCCATTCCCGCTGCGTTTATCGTGCATAATCCGGACAAGAAATGGATTTTCGTATTTACCCTTGAAAATAATTGGGTGCGGGAAGAAGTAGAATTCTGTTTCAATGCTGTACGCACATTGTTGAATTTTCGCCTGCACTCAGAAGCAATGAATAATAATATTAAACAAGCCGCATTAATCCAACAGAGTTTATTGCCAGCCAATCCACCACAGATTCCTGGGTACGAAACCGCCGGAGGATCATATCCCGCAGAGTATGTTGGCGGCGATTTTTTTGATTTTTCGGTCTTCGGTGATGACTTTTTCAGTGTGGCGGTTGGAGATGCCAGTGGGCATGGACTTCCGGCTGCTCTAATGGTGCGGGACGTTGTAACAGGTTTACGAATGGGTGTAGAAAAAGAAATGAAAATGACTGAAACCCTGCAAAAGTCTAAATCGTGTCATCCACCGCAGTACCTTATCTTCACGTTTTACCTCATTGTTTTATGGGGAAGTAGAAAGAAGTGGGAATATCTTTTATGTTAACGCGGGGCATCCGCCGCCACTTTTAGTTTATAACTCTCAGGTTAGACAACTAGATTCAACCGGGTTAATTCTCGGTGCGGTCTCTGAAATTACATTGCATCGCGCATCCACCAGTTTTGAATCGGATGCTGTTTTGGTGATATATAGCGATGGGTTACTTGAAAGATATAACGATGCTGACGAGGAATTTGGCCTCTCTCGTCTTAAAAAATTAATCGTCCAAAACCAGTCGCAAAGCGCTCAAGAGATTTTTAATATTATCTACAAAAACGTTTTTGCCTTCGGTAATGAAACAAAATGGGAAGATGATGTTACCATTGTTGTAATAAAGAGATTGTGATAATGGATTCCTCATATATGAAAAAAACATTCATATTAATCTTATCAGCAATTACTTTTATTTATGGACAATCTGCTGAAGGTCCAATTTCAAAGATATTATCTCTAAATTCTGCAGATAGCTTGTTGAAATTTGAAATCTCAACTCCAATAACCGTAGCCTGTTATTATTTTCCAAATTACCACCCGAACGATGCAAGAAATATGGAATTTAAGGGAGAAGGGTGGTCTGAATGGGAGTTAGTCAAAGCAGCCCGGCCACGTTTTAATTCTCATTTCCAGCCTAATATACCACTCTGGGGTTATACGGATGAATCGGACCCTAAGATGATGTCTCAAAAAATTGATGCAGCTGCCTCTCATGGAATTGATGCATTTATTTTCGATTGGTATTGGTTTGACGATGGTCCTTTTCTGGAGCGCGCATTAGATGAAGGATTCATAAAAGCCAAGAACAATGATCGTCTAAAATTCTCCCTCATGTGGGCCAATCACGACTGGATCGATATACAACCTTACAAGAAGGATAGCCCAAAGAAAGTTTTATACAAGGGGGCTATAGACAGACAGACTTTCGAACAGGTCTGTGATCATGTTATCCAAGCCTATTTCAAGCATCCCTCCTATTGGAAGATTGAGGGAAAACCCTATTTTTCTATCTATGAGTTGAATAAACTTATGGAAAGTTTTGGCAGTATTGAAGCGACCCGTTCTGCCTTGGATCAATTTCGATCTAAAGCAAAAGCAGCCGGGTTTCCCGATATTCATCTCAATGCGGTGGTCTGGGGGCGATCAATTATTCCTGGTGAAAAAAAACCTGCGAACGCGGCTGATGTCGTCAGGCAGCTTGGATTTGACAGTGTTACCTCCTATGTTTGGATTCATCATGTCAATCTGCCTGAACAACAGACAGATTATACTTATGTCCAGGAGGCTTACTTCAAGTACTGGACCAAGGCTGATTCAATATTCGATGTCCCTTATTATCCCAATGTGACGATGGGATGGGACTCCAGTCCGCGGGCAAATCAGGATGATCCTTTTGGAAACTTTGGATATCCTTTTATGAATACCATTTCCGGAAATACACCTCTGAGATTCCAGCAGGCGCTGGAAGCCACCAAGCAACGGTTGGAAAAAAGTCCTGAACCACACATCCTGACGATTAATTGCTGGAATGAGTGGACGGAGGGAAGTTATCTTGAGCCTGATACCCGAAACAAGATGGCCTATCTGGAGTCTGTAAAAAAAGTGTTTGGACATAATGTCCACCAGGCTGCGCCACAGACTGCTACAAAAATTCTACCTGTCGAAGGGGAAGTGTTCACAATTGAGGGTCAAACGGCCTTTCTCATTCTTCCAAAAGAAATCTCTCCTGCCGGGCACATACCTTGGGTGTGGTATGCACCAACATTATCCAATCTACCAGGGAAAGAGGAGAAGTGGATGTTTGATAAGTTCCTGGAAAAGGGGATCGCTATTGCCGGCATTGATGTGGGTGAGTCTTATGGGAGCCCGGATGGTAGAGCCATCTATTCTGCTCTTTATAAAGAACTTGTGGAGAAAAGGGGGCTGTCAAAGAAAGCATGTTTGCTGGCGCGAAGCCGTGGAGGATTGATGCTTTATAACTGGGCAGCAGAAAATGCTGAATCCGTGGCATGTATTTCCGGTATCTATCCGGTTTGCAATCTCACAAGTTACCCGGGCCTCAAACAGGCCTGTGGTGCCTATGGAATGACGGAGGAGGAACTGTCTTTAAATCTTGCTGAAAACAATCCAATCGATCGGCTCGCCCCCCTTGCCGGTGAAAAAATACCGATATTTCATATTCATGGGGATAAAGACGAATTGGTTCCTCTGGATGAAAATTCTGGTGAGCTTGCTAAAAGATATGCGAAGTTGGATGGAAGGATGACGCTTAAAATAATCAAAGGCCAGGGACATAATATGTGGTCTGGGTGGTTTCATAGCCAGGAATTGGTTGATTTCGTAATATCTTATGCAATAAACGATTGATCTCTTAGTTCCATAAAAGGCGACAGTCCCTAACCGTTTCTATTCGATCCTGCTTGATACTATTGATTATAATCCATATTTTTTGAACGAAATGTTTGATATATGATATTAAATAATTATTCCAGTGGAGGTTTTAGATGGCAAAAGGCAGAGATAAAGGTAAAACACAAGAGAAGAAAAAACCCCAAAAGAGCATTAAAGAAAAAAGAAAATTAAAAAAGGAGAAGGGTTCAAAATCTTCTTAGTTTTAATCATATTTCATCTAACCCAAACTATTAATAATTATCTCTCGCAAAGGCGCAAAGACGCAGAAAGTAATTATTTATATATTTCTAAACAATGTATCATTTTTTTTAATTCGATATCATAACATTAACATAACTCATATAATAATAAGACTTTGCGTCTCTGTGTCTCTGCGAGAAGAATACGATAAAAATTAATTTTGCATTATCTAGAAGGGTATATTCGTGACAAATAATGATATTCTTCGCCGCCTCCGTTATACGTTTAACTTTAGTGATTCCAAAATGATTAAATTATTCGGATTAGGTAATCTTGAGGTTACCCGGGCCCAGGTGAGTGAGTGGTTAAAAAAAGAGGATGACGCGGCCTATCAGAATTGTACGGACTCGCAAATGGCCAGTTTTCTGAATGGTCTGATTGTCGAAAAGCGTGGGAAAAAAGAAGGTCCGGAACCTAAACCGGAGAAGCGATTAACGAATAATATTGTGTTTAGAAAATTGAGAATTGCCTTAGATCTGAAAGCCGAAGATATCTTAGAGATTATGGATCTGGTCGATCTACGTCTGAGCAAACATGAATTAAGTGCCTTCTTCAGGAAGCCGGATCACAAACATTATCGTGATTGTAAAGATCAGGTCTTACGAAATTTTCTCAAAGGTGTGCAGCTGAAATATCGTGATAATTGTTAATTTGCCTCATGCTGTTTATAGAAATATAAATATCTAACCACCGAGTTACACCGAAGAACTCCGAGAAATTATTTACATAGAGTATAGTGAATAGTGCTAAGAATTCGGCCAGGCTCTTTGCTCTTTGCGCTATGCTCCTTACTCAGTGATCTCTGTGGCTAATTTTTAATACAACCAATTTTTATATCAGGATTTCTAAGGAAAAATGATTTATGGAGAATGGTCAAAATAAGTTATTAGTAAATAAGGCAGTCGTCATTATCCTTGCGGCAGGTAAAGGTACGCGAATGGGTAATAATGAAATGCCTAAGGTATGTTTTGAGATTGACGGTAAACCGGCCATTAATCGTACATTATCCACATTTAAAAGTGTGGGATTCAGAAATTTTATAATTGTGGTTGGAGACCGCAGTGAACAAGTGATGCAAACAGTTTCTAAAGAACATAAAGGGATTTCATATATTTACCAAAATCCACAATTGGGCACCGGGCATGCGGCTATGTTAGCTGGAGAAGTTCTTGAAAATCTTGGATACAATGACCCCGTTTTAATATGCATGGGCGATAAATATATAGAATCTGAAGCCATTGAAATGCTTGTGGAAGGATTTATCCGCAAACAGGCAGATTTTGCTCTTTTAACGCTTCCTTATAAGCCCGACTCAGTAAGTCCTGAAGCCCGGGTAATCGGAGATGAAAATTATGCCTTGTCCGGAATAGTGGAGCATGTTGATATGATGAGGCTTTCTATTGTTGACTCATTGGGTGACTTGATTAAAACGAATAAAAATCCGGAAAAGAAAAAAATATTTGAAATTATAAATAAACATCTGCCAAATTATAAAAAGCAAAAAAAAGCAATTCCTGAGTTGTTGAAATATCTTGAAAATGAAGATAGGGTTGATGCTACTATTTTGAAGAAATTGCTCGTTTCTGATAAATACAAAATAATCCTGTCCGGTAAAAACAGATCGGTAGATGAATTAAATACAGGCACATTGGGAATTAATCCAAGTTTATATTTATCAAAGTCGGATGCCTTTTATACAGGATTAAAACTACTTGATAATAATAATGCCCAGCAAGAGTATTATTTCACAGATATGATAAACCATCTAAATAATCAGCGCACTCATAATGGAGATCCTTTTTACCGTCTTACCGCAGTTAAAGCGACTGAGGTAACTATTATTCAGGGTTTTAATGCACCGGATGAGCTCTTATCAATTCAAGACTTTGTCCGCCGAAAAAAAGAAAGCCGGTTGAAAGTAAATACACGCCACAATAGCCGGATATCTCTAAATAAAAATCAGTATCGTAAGGTATCTGAGTGGTTGAGATTACTCGACAAAAATGAAAAAAATATTCATAATTGGATGCTGAAAATTTATGGCGATCATCCTGAATTGCATCAACTGAAAAGAAGAGATCTGATTAAAGTGCTGAAGTGCTATGGAAAGCGATTTGGTGACGAAGAGAAAGTTCTCATTATCCGGGCCCCAGGACGGGTGAATCTGATGGGGAGACATGTGGATCATCGGGGTGGATTTACTAATTTTCTTGCTATTCATAAGGAAACTTTTATTGTTGCCGGTGAAAGAAATGATGATAATGTTATAGCTGTAAACACAGTACCTCATATATTTAAATCAGTAAAATTCAATATATCAGAACTTATCGGCAACTTTGCCTGGAGTGATTGGATAAACTTTATTGAAAGCTCCTGGGTGCGGGGTCTTCTGCGTTCCTCAGCGGGTGATTGGGGTAATTATATTAAGGCTGCCGTTTTAAGATTACAGAATAAATATCAGGATTTGAAAATATCCGGCCTGAACATTGCACTTTCCGGTGATATCCCCCAGGCTGCGGGATTAAGCAGCAGCTCTTCAATTGTCGTTGCGACACTCCAGGCAGCGATTGCACTAAATGGATTGGACTTAGATGCGCAGCAATTTGTGGATATGTGTGGTGAAGGTGAATGGTTTGTTGGCTCCCGTGGTGGCGCGGGTGACCATGCCGCGATATATTTAGGCGAGAGAGGGAAAGTTGCCCACGTCGGCTATTTACCTTTTCAAGTTTACAAAATGATTGATGCCCCGCCGGATTATCAGGTAATTATCGCCAATAGTCAGATCAAAGCTGCAAAAAGCGCAAATGCAAAAGATACATTTAATCAAAAAGTTTGCAGTTTTAATCTCGGTTTGGAAATATTAAAAATTCGTATTCCCTTTATAAAAGAGAATGTCGAATATCTCCGTGATATTACACCGGATAATTTAGGATGTTTGACCAGTGATATTTATAAATGGCTAATGAAAGTTCCACAATATATGACTCGAACGGATTTCCGGCGAATGCTTCCCGGGAAATACTCGGATTTGATCGATCTTAACTTCTCTTCTCATAAAGAACCTAAATTTTATAATGTACGTGGTGTTTTATTATTTGGTATTGCAGAGATAATACGTAGTAAACTATCTGTTGAGATTTTGAATAATGGAAAGATGGAAGAGTTCGGTGGTTTGATGGCTATTAGTCATGACGGGGATCGGGTAGTTACTAAAAATGATCAGGGAGAATATGTCCTACTTAAAGATCCCTATGATGACAATTATTTGAATAAACTGATAGATGATCTGGCAAGTGAAAATCCTGAGAAGGTATTAAAAGCCCAATTATATATGCAAAAGGGAGGTTATACCTGCAGTACCCCGGAAATAGATCGAATGGTGGATATAGCCAGGGAGGTTCCGGGAGTTGTTGGGGCCCAGATTGCCGGGGCTGGTCTTGGTGGATGTGTTATGATTTTAGCCAAAAAAGAAATGGTCAACGACGTGGCCAAGGCTCTTAAAAAATATTATTATAAACCAAACGGTTTTAAACCTGAGATCATTAACTGTTTCACCGTTGAGGGATCAGGGTTGGCCGAATTTTAATCAAACACAGGAGTTTACTAAGTATAAGACGAACCCCGGAAATATGGTTATAAAATCTGATATTTACTTGTCTTTTAAAATAAAAACTCCGATATTTATATCGTGAAACGAGAATCAATTATAACCATATTGGCCCTCATTATTGGGTTAATTGGTATCAGTCTTGTTACCTTAATCGATGATCCGGCACACTTAGTCGACCCCGATCCGGATTGCCCCCTATGTCAGGCGGACAAAACACAGGTACTCTTAACCCCAAATATTGATTTAAGTTCTCCCTCAACCCTTCTGTTATATCTCAACGAACTCAGGCCTAATGATTTATATTCAGAATATTATAACCCTCTATTCTCCATAAGAGCACCCCCACTCGCCTAAACCTAAATCTATTCCTATCAAATTATCATTTTTGGAAAAATAAAAAGGATCTTGTCCTTTTTTATCCGATTTGTGATTATTTTCATTTATTGTAGTCTCATATTTAAATCTACTGCATTTCGATTAACATCTTATTATAAATATAGGTGGTGGTATGAGAAATATATATTTTTATTTATTAACCATTTTTTTGACGATGGCTTCAACAATCCAAAGCGTTGCTCAGGGAGATTCAGATGCCTCTGCAACCGGGATCAGTAGGTCATTTAATCCAGCGCTAAGTGTTAATTCTCTCTTTTATGGGATGGGATCTAACCTGGATGAGCCTCTTTATTCACAATCTGCGCTAACCCAGGGTTTACATTATCAGGAAATAGAGCTGATGGTAACGGCAAATGTTGATGTATATTTAAAATCGTTGGTCACAATTTCTGCGTCTGAGCAGGATGGAATTGGGGTAGAAGAAGCATATATTACAACATTAAGGATGCCAATCCCGGCTACCTTGCGCGGTGGACAGATGCTTAATACGTTTGGACAGCATAATCTACTGCATCTTCATCATTTTGCCTTTGCCGATTATCCCCTGATCATGGAACAGGTATTTGGCCCGGACCTTAATGAGGTTGGTGTTGAAGCTGCTTATCTCATGCCCACATCCTGGTATATGGATGCTATTGTAGGTTTTCTTAACGGAGATAATCCAATATTATTTAATAGCAGCAAATCTGCAAATTTTGCCTATCTATTTCATCTTGATAATTTATGGGATTTGGCGGATGAATATACAATTCGCCTTGGTGGTACATATCTTAGTGGTCAAAGAGGATTATACCATTTTGATGACTTCTCAACTGTAGGAACGGATACAAGCAACATTTTATCTAATGTTTGGGGACTTGATTTTCATATGAAATGGAAACCCCTGCAGCGTGGACGCTATCATTCAGTAACATTGCAGGGAGAGTATATCCATGCCAACCTGAAATTCGATGAAAACAATTCGGACCCCTTGCATGGTTATTTCGTCCAGTTGATGGGGCAATTTAATATACGATGGTGGTTGCAATTTCGCTATGATTGGTATAATCAATCTAAAGATCTTAGCCGGTTTTTCCCCATCCCTGATAATGTGTCAGATTATACAAACATTGATCTCTCAAGTAGTCGTATTAGTCTTTGCTGTGGGTTATGTCCCTACTGAATTTAGTGCCTTTCGCCTGCAATACAATATGATCAAAGTAAATGGTAATACGGAGAGTCAAATAATAGCACAGGTTAATGTGACTATAGGGTCACATCCAGCTCATAAATACTAATATAAAGGCAGGAAGTTATGCAACTAAAATTAATAAAATTAACACTTTGTTTCCTACTGATATCTCTTGGGTGGGGAGAAATTGAAGCTCAGGATTTGAATATTGTAACAACATTGCCAAGTCTGGCCTCAATTACTAAGAGTATTGGCGGAGAACATGTAGAAGTCTACAGTATCACCCGCGGTGTCCAGGATGCTCATTATATCGAAGCTAAACCCAGTTATATGGTAAAGTTAAACCGGGCGGATTTGCTGATTTATTCAGGATTGGAACTGGAGATAGGCTGGTTGCCTCTCCTGATCCAGGGTGCCAGGAATCATGAGGTTACGCCGGGTGCAGCCGGTAACTTAAATGCGTCACAAGCCATAACGAGTGCCAATATTCTTGAGAAACCAAGGGGCGAAGTTGATAGGAGTATGGGAGATGTGCATCCCTCCGGAAATCCTCATTTTCTCCTTAATCCCTATCTGGGTATTAAGGTGGCTGAGCTTATTACAGATAAACTGATCGAATTAGATCCTGATCATATGGATGATTATGATAACAATTTCAATAAATTTAGAACAGAATTACAGGATAAAATAAAAGATTTTGAAATAAAAGCGGCAGTTTTAATAGATAGAGAATTAATTTGCTATCATGTACACTGGAGTTATTTGCTTAACTGGCTGAAGATAAAGGTAGCCGGTTATGTGGAATTAAGACCCGGCATTCCTCCTACACCAAGACATAAAAGAGATATTATTAACCTGATGAAGCGAAAAGACATCAAAATTGTGATTATATCCTCCTGGAAAGATCCGACCAAAGCTCAGGAGGTTGCGAATGCGGCAGAGGCTGAACTGCTCATATTACCTGGAGAAGTTAATGCAATGGACGGTGCTGACAGCTATTTAGAGTGGCTGGATTCTATGGTTCAGGATTTGGTTGATGTAGTAAAAAAAGTTGACCCTGATAATGCCAATAGACAAAGAAACAGAAACAGAGAACAGAAAAGAGGTACCAAATGATAGAAATTCTCACTTTTATGGCCCCTGCCATCTGCATGTGTATCATTCTTGTTGGAATTTGTGGATATGTCGGGATTCATGTTGTCATGCGGGAGGTTATATTTATTGATATTGCCCTGGCGCAGATTGCGGCATTGGGTGCTTCAGTCGGTATATTTCTCGGTTTTGAATTAAATGATCCCTGGATATTCGTCGTATCTCTTTCCCTGACATTAGTTGCTGCTTTGTTACTTTCGACAACAAGAAGCTTGAGGAAATATGTCCCGCAAGAAGCTTTTATCGGCATCCTTTATGCCACAGGTGCAGCAGCAGTAATTCTTGCCGGTGACCGCTTGCCGCATGGATCCGAGCATGTCCATGATCTGATGGTTGGACATATTCTCTGGGTAAATTGGACGGAAGTTGGAATCTATGCCATTATATATCTTGTACTAGGTATTATCTACTTTTTAGTCCATAATCGATTACTCGAAATCAGTAAAAATGTCAAGAATAACAATAATTCAAATTCTAACTTTATGATTTGGGACTTCATATTCTACGCGCTATTGGGGATTTTGGTAACATTCGCGGTCAGAGTAGCCGGTGTTCTGTTGGTATTTGGATTTTTGATCGTCCCTGCTGTCATCGGTTCATTGCTAGGTAAAAGTTTTTCAGGACGATTGATAATCGGCTGGGTAACAGGTATCCTGGTAAGCCTTGTTGGAAGCTATCTCTCCTTTGTGTTAGATTTTCCGACGGGGGGTATGGTTGTGGTTACGCTTGGGATAACTTTGCTATTGGTTTCAATATTTAGAGGTGTACAGCTAAAGATTTTGGATTAGTATTTATTCTGATTTTTAAGTTTAAGAAATAACTATTTTAGCAAAATATTAAATGTGTACGCTTATTAAAACCTCTGCCGGGAGTCAGAGGTTTTATATTTTAATACTTTCCAATAAAATCTTTGCCTGTGCCGATGAGGTCATCACCTGGATTCCAGCCAGCTGGTGCTGCTTTGCCAGGATTTTTAGCCACTTCCTGCATCGCTTTGATCTGACGGATCAGTTCATCCACATTCCTGCCTACCGGACCGGTTAATACCTCAACCCCCATTATGGTTCCTTTCGGATTAATGATAAAACGACCACGTTGGTTCAATCCATTTGTCGGATTCCAAACACCATAAGCACGCGACACGGCACCACTCGGATCTCCTGCTATAGGATACTCCACATTTTTTATGGTGGGGGAGGTTTTTTTCCACATCCAGTGTGAGAAATGGGTGTCAGTACTAATGGCGATAACTTCGACGTTCAGTTTTTTTAATTCCTCATATTTATCCGCAACTGCGGAAAGTTCCGTCGGTCAGACAAATGTGAAGGCGGCAGGAAAAAAGCAAACGACACGCCACTTGCCATCGTAATCAGATAATTTAATATTTTTTATATCATTACCAACGACTGCAGGTAATTGAAAATCGATGGCCTGCTGTCCAGGTAAAGGCACTGGACTAACAATAAGATCTGCAGATGGTGCCGTGTTTGATTGCGGCTTAGTAGCATCATCCCCTGATCCACAGGTTCCCAGTACCTGAGCCTGTAATGGTAAAGCAAATAATAATACCATTACAATGAATAAATACAATTTAAACATTACTAATGTCCTCCTATCTTTTAGGTATAAGATTTTTCTCCCGGATTTATTAGTTTGATGCAACTGTTAATGTAATGATTCAAAAAATGTCCACGAATTACACGATTTTAGATATTTAAAAATAACGCACCTGAAGATTCACCCTTTTGATTTTTAATATATAGAGAAATTTCCTGCTGATGAGTATAAATCGTTGAAATAATACCATTGCCTTCTCTGCAAAGCCTGCGTTTATAAAAAATTTTATATTTTACTTCAAATAATTATTAACTGATCAAGTATCCAATAAATCCGATCAGTAGCCCGACAATCATATTTATTATCTTTACCCAGATAAAACCGCGAGACGAAACGGCCAGCATAGGTAGCATGCCATGTCCATCCTGAACGATGGAGTTAGCTAATAATATGCTAAAGGGCATTGATCCATTAGCAAACATGGTAATAAACACCATGTGCGGTCCCGATTCCGGGATAACTCCAATCAAAACTGCAATCAATAAAACGTATATATAATTCTCTTTCACCCACAATTCCACATTGATGTAATTATCGATAAAGTGAATGACAAGTAATGCCCCGAAAGTCCACAAAAAGATACGTAACAGGTGTTTTTTTAAGACGTGTTCCCACAAATGTTCCTCCAGAAAGTGATCGGGAACCGTGCTTACTACGAACAGACTGAAAAGAGTTCCGGAAGCAAAGGTGATTTTCTTCCAGTCCCAGGATAAGGTGCCGGCGGAGCCAAAAATTAAGAATAATAAAAAAAGGACAAATATCCCGATTAGTAATGCCCGCGGGAAAGTGATATGTTTGAGCTGATACCATATTAAATCTTTGGGAAAACAGTGGCAAACCTCAGTTTCGTGCATTGGGTATTGATGCTCGAGATCCTCGACTAGTAAATGTTGATTTTTGTATAATAAATCTGTCAGATAACCAGCAACAATACCCACGGCAAATAAAATAAAGGTTAGCCATAAGGCCTTTGTGGGAAACATGGAAAACATGACAAAAGCTTCATCGCCACTGGTGGCAATCATAGTAGTCACAAGGGCTCCAAAACTGAGTACACGGTGAGAATAAAGCGATACAACGGTAAAAGCACCCAGACAGCCGGGCACCGCACCAAGAAATGCCCCTAAAAAGTATTGTCCCCATCGGTTATTTTTCAGCGAATCCTGCCAGCGACCCTCTGTTTGCACATTGATATATTCAATAAGCAGCATCATGATGAACACAAAACTGGTAATCATCAATGCATGTCGTAAAATCTCAAAAATTATATCCATGGAACTATTCGTAGCCAAAATATTTATCCATTCGATCAAAGGCTTTGTTGATCATTTCATATGGAACACAAAAAGACAAACGTAAATGGTTTTGTCCTGTAGGCCCGAAAGCAATACCCGGTGTTGCTGAGACCTGCGCTTCCTGCAACAGGCGTTTACAAAAAGCAGTTGAATCGCGGCCTTCATCTGTCATAATTTTTGGAAACATCAGATAGGAGCCACCCGGTTTTTGATATTCAAAAATATGATTAAGACGATCCAGTCGCTCACACATTAGATTTCGCGCCGAAAGATAATGGTTTCTGAATTCAGCAATACAATCCTGCGAGTCCTGTAAAGCTGTTAATGCCGCATACTGTGAAACAACCGGAGCACAGATAGAAAAGGGGATATGCACCTTGGTTATTTGTGGAATCATGTCCTCATGGGCATGCAGATAGCCGATCCGCCAGCCAGTCATAGCGTATGTTTTAGTAAACGTATAGGTGCTTATTGCATTTTTTGACATTTCAGGGATGGATGCGATACTGAAATGTTTGTGGTCATCAAAAACAAAATATTCATAAGCCTCATCTGTTATTACCATCAAATCATGTTCCAATGCAATTTCTGCCACTTGTCTTAAATCCTGCTCAGGGAATACAGTACCGGTAGGATTACTGGGCGTGCAAAACATGATAGCCCTGGTTTTAGGCGTAATGGCTCTTTTAATTGCCGGAATATCGAGACGGAATCCCTCTTCTTCGATTAAAGGGACCAGCACCGGATTACCTGAAGCCATTTGTACCTGCCGGATATGTGTGGAATAAGTCGGTGTGGGTAATATGACTTCATCTCCGGGATCAATCACTGCCATCACCGCAGCAGCTAAGCCTTCAATAGCCCCGACGGTAAGAATAATCTGCCCGGCATGGGCATTTATATGATTATCTCGATTCAGTTTTTCGGCGATTACTTCCCGCAGTTGCGGCAGACCAGAACTCTCAGAATATCCACCCACGCGCCCGTCCCGGATGGCCTTTATAGCTGCTTCTTTAATGTGCTCCGGCGTATCGCTGGTTGGTTTTGCCCATGATAAAAATGCCACATCGTCTACCTCTTTCGATAAACGGGTCATCTCATGGATCGCTGATTTTCCAATTTGACTAACTCTGTTGGCAATTCTCATCTTTTGTCCTCTCTTATTGAGTGACTGGTTTGCACTTTAGTTTGGTCACGAAAAAATAACTTGATAGAATGATCACTGTAACAGATAGATAAACGATATCATATCCTAAAATTGAAATTAATAATCCGGCGAATAAGGGGAATAATGTGGTCACAATATTTCCGGCTCCAGAGATACCGGCATAAACGGCGCGGTTTTCGTTGGTAGATATTTCCAGCAATACGCCATGTACGGCCACTTTATAGACAGAAATAAAAATACCGGAAAAAATAAAAATAAATTGATATACCTGTTGAAGATCTTTTAATGCTAAGCTGATTGAGGGCAATAAAGCAGCCAAAACCAGGCTAAATTTTAAAAGATTCTTATACTGGAATCGTTTTGAAATTTTGAATAAAAATAATCCGGCAGCCAGCATACCGATCGTACGGAACAATAAATAGTCACCAATCATCTGGTAAGACAATCCAAAATTATCTTTAGCAAATAAGATAAAAAAGGGTAATATGCTCAGACCCAGTCCAAGACTATTTATGATCAATAAATAATATTTTAAATTTGAATTCTTTTTGATTTCGGAGGGAATTTTATTAAAAATCTCCCAAAATCCCCGTTTCATTTTAATAATTGATTTGACCTCGCGGATATACCAAAAACCGAAAGAAGCGATGCCTAATAACAATCCGGCGATAAAAAAAAGTAAACTGTAATTTTTGGGAAATTCAAACGTAATTAATAATTCTCTAACAATCATCGCTGAAGCAAAGATACCGATACTGTTAATAATCTCTTTGGATGTAAAAAGTTTTTTTCTCTTATTCTCCTGAACAGATTTTCCCATGATATCAACATAGGACACGTTTGCAAAAGATCCGCTGAGAGAGAAAACAGAAATCAATAAGAAAATCAAAATGATCAGCATTTGTCCACTGATCAGGTAGGCAAAAAAGAAGATCAAAGCGAGACTTAACAAAGAAATCACTCGCAAATTTATTCCGATAAGCAGATATTTTTTCTTTAGCGAAAAGTTTGATAAATAACCGGCAAAAACCAGCTGAAAAAGGCTCGAACCACCCAGCATGATCGCCGTCAGAATGCCCAAATGTATGGAATTTCCCCCGGCTTTGATTAACATGGACGGGATGATTGTATCCACATCCATAAAATTTGAAGCCAGGGCAAGAAAAGCCGAATGCCACAAAAATGCCTTAAAATTTATTTTCGATTTTTGCTCTGTGAGTTCCATTCAATAATCAATTTCCATTTTCTTGATTCAGGACTGTTTTGGATTTTTTAAAATTAATTATTATTCCTGTTTCAAGATTATCATCGTGTATTAATTGTTTTTCAGCCTTTTCTATCAAAATGAAATGGTTGTTTTCGATTTCCTTAACAATATCTGTAATAATTAATTTTTCTAAATGCCACATGGGCCCATCTAATTGATTATGTTTAGGGAATACAGACAATATGCCATCGTCCTTTAAGACAGTATCTACAGATTGATAAAGATTTTTTCTTTCATCCGTGTTTAAATAATGCAGGACGTCATAAATTAATACAACATCGACAGAAGCGGCGGGTAAATCGATGGCTGGTTTGCTGGAGATAACCGGTATAATATTGTCAAGTCCCTCATTTTGTGCTGTTTTCATTAATTGATCAATGGCTGTTTGTTCCTGGTCAATCGCATATACTGTTCCTTCTGAACCGACCACCCTGGCGGCTGGAATAGTATAATGTCCGGTGTTACATCCAAAATCGACGATGATCTGGCCATGTTAATTCCGAGTTCTCTAATATATTCCAATCCTTTTTGTTCAAGCCAGCGTTGTTCATCGTTCACCATCGCCACCTAATTGTTTAGTATTTCGCGATCAATATTTATGAGAATAGATCTGAACTTCCCATCTGAAAAGGGCTAAGAATATTTTTTTTCAGGCTTGCCAAATTTCGATAAATTTTCCCGCACCCCCTTCGATATATGCTTGCGGGAACAGTTCTTTTATATCTTTAATATGTTTTGTGCAATGTGTCGGGCATATCATCTGAAAGTCTCTGAATAATTTATACTGATCGAAGTCATGCAAACCGCCGATAATACCATAGATCTCACCAAAATTTTGTGCGGCTGCTAATATTTTGCTCATATTCGGATGTGAACAACCGGTTAAAATAATCAATCCTTTATCCATCTTAACCACCAGCGCCTGTTCAATGTTATCCAGTTCACCGGTGGTATAAAAATGTGGAAATATCTCCTGTGTTCTATCATAGTAATGACCGTTCTGGCATGCCGAACACCGCGAAAAGATGTTGGGGCATGGAGGGTAATATTATTGTTCTTGTTTAAAAAATGAGAGAGCCCGCCGGTATGATCAAAATGACCATGTGAAATAAACACATCACTAATAACACGTGGATCAATATCTAACCTACGCATATTATCTAACAAAATTTTTCCATTGGCCCCGGTGTCAAACAGAATATTTTTACCAAACGCCTGTATTAAGGCAGCAAATCCCCAATCTGGTTTCAGGTCCCGGTTGATTGAGGTATTATCGTAAATAATTTGTATTTTTATCATTTATTAAAATTCCTTTTTCTTCCGCTTACAACCACAAACAATCCGCTACCCACAACGATTTCCAGACTTCTACCCCCAACGGGCAGATGACGTCGAACCACTTCTATTTCAGATTGATAGGTATAACGATTTTGAAAAAACCAATCTTCATATTGGTCAAGATGCTTTTCAAATGGTTCTATATTGGGCATTACCTGTCCTAAATATTGTTAGTGCCAGATAACCATTATTTCAGCTCCGGTTTTGGATGTAAATGGTCCATGGGTCATATTGGAATGGATCAGCTGATACGTTCCCTGGCTGTAAACCTCTCCATCAATTTCATATTGACCTTTTAAAATTAAATGCTGTTCATTCTTGATGTGAGAATGACCCTCCATTTTAAATCCCTTTGGAATCTTTAGAATTATAGTACGACCACCTTTATCATCACGTAGAACTTTGACTTTCGTACCCTGCGGATAACTTTCGACAGCCTCCTGCCATTCCAAAGAATTACAATTTACAATCATGTCTAACATATTGATCTCCAGTTTATTGATATCATATTATTTTTCTTTTTGTTTTGAAAAAGAAATATTATCAACAATAGATTTACTCTCCTCTCTGACAAGATCATCGATTTTTTTTACAATACCCATAATAGCAATTGAAATATCGGATTTTGCATTTTCGAGAATTACAGGTCTGCCTTCATCGGCCAACTGTCTTGCCTGAATATTGATGGGAATTGCGCCTAAAAAATCGACATCCATTTTCTGAGCCTGCTTCTTACCGCCACCGGTGCCAAACAGATCAATGCGATGTCCGCACTCAGGACAATTCAGGCCGGACATGTTTTCGATGAGTGTAATATGGGGTATATTCATTTGTTTTGCCATACTGATGGCTCTGGCAGAATCTATCAACGATACTTCTTGCGGAGTGGTAACAACGATAGCCATCTTTGGTTCCATTTTCTGGGTCATGGTCAGAATCTCGTCGCCGGTACCGGGTGGTAAATCTGCTATCAGGTAATCGAGGTTGCCCCATTCAACGTCGCCTAAAAATTGATTTAACAATTTTGAGCGCATTGGTCCCCGCCAAATGACGGCTTGATCAGGTGGTAACATATTGGCCATCGAGATGACTTTGACGCCATTTATCTCTTGTGGTATAATTCGATTATCCACCATATCTAACTTATCGCTATCACCGATCATTTTGGGTACATTGGGCCCAGTCACATCTGCATCAAGGATCCCGGTTTTATTCCCATTAATGTACAATCCATAGGCAAGGTTTACACTCACGGTGGTTTTACCAACACCGCCTTTTCCACTAAATACTACAATCCGATGTTTAATGTGGTGAATGTTTTCTGTTATTTTTTTATTTTCCAGTTCCAATTTTTCCTTCTGCTCTTCGGTAAGCATTTATACTCCTGTCCCCGTTAAATCTAATATTGTTGTTTTAATTATGATCACTCGTGTCTGGTAAAGAGTTGAATTAAATATTTATTAACCGGACACTATTTAGTTAAGATAACTTTTATAATAATTTAGAGTTCGCCAATAATCGTTTCTCCGGCTTTTACTTTCTCATTTATCCGGACTTTTATCTTTGTTGATACTGGGAGGAATACATCTAACCGGGAGCCGTATTTTATCATCCCAAACCGCTCTCCGCATTTTACTTCATCTCCTATTTTTAAATTATTAACAATACGACGGGCAATAAAGCCGGCAATCTGTATAAACAATATTTTAGTTTGATCTATTTTAATGCCGATGAGTGATTGCTCATTCAACTGGGAAGATTTATCTTTGAACGCAGCTTTAAATTTTCCCGCTTTATGCTCTAAATATTCCACTTTTCCCGAAACAGGTATACGGTTTACATGCACATTAAAGATTGACATAAAGATGCTCACCATTAATGCTTTTCCGTGAAGATATTTGTTTTCTTCAACTTCGCTAATTTTGATTATCTTGCCATCTGCCGGAGAAATTATTACTTTTATTCTTTCCGGGATTTTCCGCTCCGGATCTCTAAAAAAGAAAAAATGAAAAACAAAAAATACACTGGCAATTACCAATAATATTTTTAATAGATTTGATGGATAGAAAATCAAGAGAAGTACAAATCCTGCAAGAAGAAGACCATTATATAAGATGATAGCATAACCATTTTTGTTAATCATAAGAACTCACGTTTTCTTAACTTAAGGTAAATTCCCAGGCACAATAGAAATCGGCAACTTCATCTGGTGGGCAGGCAACGCATTTTGTTTTGATTCTTTGGATCGATTGTCTTTGCGAACTGGCTGAATTCAATAATTCCCACCTGTTTGCAAGGAAAATCCGGTAAATTTTTCTGTCTTCGTGCTTTTTGAACGCGGCATTCTATCATTTTGAATATAAAAACATTATCATCTAACCATTCAATCTTTTGCTTATTAATAGCGACATACAGACGGTATTGAAAAGCCTTCTCAAGGGCTTTTAGGCCGCCATTGGACGGGATATCAAATTCCTTCATAATCCTTCTGGCTTCAGAGACAGCAAATCGTTCCCATGATATCGCATCAAGTTCCATGGCCGCATCCATGCCGTACTTTTCTTCTGCCGCTAAAAACCAGCATCCATCATGGGCCAGCCAGTTTTTTGCATAAACTTCGATTAATCTGAGCAATTCCTGATGTGAGAGATTTTGAATTTGATCCATCGGGGTTTCCTAAAAGATTGAATTTTTTTTTACTCTGTTGCTATTTAATTATTATTTTTTTGTTCGATACTGGTTGAACCATGTTTGACAATAAAATCTCCATTTTTCGCGCCCAGTCGCCTGGCAATAAGATCGCATTTAATGACGCATAAAAAATAAATATTTCCGGGGACATCGATTAATCCTTCTAAATTACCTTGTCCTTTAGAAATGATGACATCAGCCTGATTAAACACCTGCCTGAATTCAGGGGATGTCGATTCCCAGACGGCACCAGGAGCATTATCTCCGGTCGTAATAATCTTTGCGAATTTATCCATTCCTACCATTAAGGCATCGTCAATAGTAATATCATTTATTACCGGATCGCTGCGAACGGCGAAATAGGTGTTAGTTACATTAATATGCTTGATGAAGAGTTTGTCTAATACAATTTCACCGCAATTATCTCCAATATATAAAAGGCTCTCGGCAGATTTTAAATCTTCCTTTAATTTTTGCGAATCATCTATGGCTATGTGAGCATTAATTACCCGATTGATAGTTTCTATTGGGTCGAATTGATGTTGTGACCCAAAATCAATGACATTCCCGGCGATAGCAAGCCGCATTGCAGTATCAAAAGGATCTTTTGCGAAAATTATCATCTTTTCAAGATCTGAATTCATGTTAAGGATCATACGATTATATTTGTTTTTAATCTCGAGATAGGGATCTGGATTATTTAGTTCTTGACGAATCATCCGGTGTATTTCTCGTCCTAATTCCGGAGGAGATTGCTGAAAGTCAGCTTCGGACAAAAACATCAAAAGACGACGCATGGCCTTTTCTCTGGCATCTTCAGGAAGAATTCCCGTTTTTAATAGCTTTAAAAAATTACTTACAATGCACGGAATACAGTCTAATGAAATGTTCATATTTTCCTGATGATTGGTACAAGGGTTTGGCGCATTTTTTGAATTGTTTGCAGATGCATGCTTATAAGCTCCTCATTAAGTGGTGCCTGAATCTCATCCCTTACAAAGGACACATCTTTCATTTTCATTATTTTCAAGCTCAAACGCACGACTCCTGTCCCATGTACATATATCAAATTATCTGCTGCATTTTCTATCTTATGCATTTTATCGGCAAAAATATTACTTGAGAAACTGAACAGAGTTTGTCGTCTGTCTCTTGCCATCGCAAGATATTTATTGAATATATCATCACTGTATGTATTGGAGTAGAGAGGCATATTAAGTGCAGTCATGTAGGTTAATATCCCCAAATCAGACTGGGGCAAAATATTTTGAGCTTTTTCTATGGTCGCTTCAAATACATCTGTTTTAAGAAGATTTGCCCGAAATTCATCATCACTTATCTTTTCAATATCTTTTATACAGGGATCAAAAGCGATATAGACAATTCTTCCGGCACTATCATTTGAACTCACATTATAGTATGAAAGAAGTTTTTCAGCATGGCCGCGATCAAAATTAGTTAAGATATGGATGAGCGCCCCCCCCCTGATTAGCCATGAAGCAGCAATCATACTGCTGATTAGCTCTTTTCCGGCACCGGCAGGACCTGAGATAATTGTACTTGTTGGTATACAAATACCATCCGGCATCAAATCAGCAAACCAATCTTGAGATACTTTAAATGATTTCATTACACATAAATTATTAAGTTTTCGTTTGCCTGTGGATTATTAATGTACACGTTGTTTGGTACATAAGCGCCAGCCGTGTTGAAGATCCCTCCCTCTGACAGTTAATTGCCGGGATTATTTCTTATTTAAATTCCTTTAATTCGTCTTTTTTGTAGGTGTCGTAGGCTTTCCTGACTGTCATTCCGTCAACGCCAATATATATTTTTATATTTGCTTTATCTAAAACGGCTGCTGCATTTCCTCCGGGACCGTTACCAGTGATTAATATGTCAGGATCTAATTCAAATAATTTTTGTGCCGTCTGCGGACCTGCGCCATGCGCTTCGTTTGCAATGTCACGATTATCAAAAGTAGAAATTTTGTCTTCTACATCATCATAGACGAAAAGATACTCTGTCCTTCCAAATCGGGGATCCATCATCGAATCCCATTTTATGCCCTTTGTAGTAAATGCTATTTTCATGACTGTATTCCTTCTGTTAAAAACTTTTGTCCACGGATTGCAAGAATTTTCAAGGATTAGATTTAATAATTATTTTAGTTTAATCTGTGATAATCAGCGTAAACGTGGACTTCTTTTTTTGTTTGCAGGCCCTTGCTGTGCAATGAATAGACCCGCTAATATAATTTTTTAATTTTCTCCCAACTTTCAGTCAGGAGGGGTGTTAAATTGCTGTCATTGTATTCAATAATGGTCTGGCCATTGACCATTGATTTTGTAAAGGTTTCATCATAGGGTAGATTGGAAATATGGGTAATATTCTCCTCCTTAAGATAACTCTCAATTTGAGATGTAACCTGTAGGTTCAGATCGGATTTATTTATAATGCAGCCAGCTTGTATTCTGAATTTTTTAACGAGCTGATAAACCCGTTTTAAATCGTGCAGACCAGATAGGGTTGGTTCGGTAACCAAAACAACAAAATGAGCACCTGAAAGGGAAGAGACGACTGGGCATCCAATGCCCGGCGAACCATCCACTAAAATAATATCTCTACTATTTTCATTGGCTATACGCTTGGCTTCATTTTTTACTTTGGCGACCAGTTTGCCCGAATTCTCGGCACCAATGCCAAGGCGGGCATGTACCATTGAACTTCCTGTTTTGATTGTAGAAATATACCACTTGCCAACATTCTGGTCATCCATCGTAATAGCATCTGCCGGACAAACTCTCGGGCAATAGCCGCATCCTTCACAATCTAGCGATTCAACGATGTACTGGTCATTTATAACAGCTATAGCGTCAAAGCGGCACACTTCTGCACAAGCACCACAATTTGTGCATTTATCAGGATTTATTTTAGCCAACATACCGCTGTAAAAATCTTCAGATTTATTAAAATCGGGTTGCATAAGCAGATGCATATCGGCGGCATCCACATCACAATCCGCAACAATAATATCCCGTCCTCCCAAATAAGAGAACGCGGCAGTTATGGAGGTTTTTCCCGTGCCACCCTTACCGGAAATAACAACAATCTCTTTCATTTAACTCCTCCCATCTGCCCATCGCGCTGTGGTAAAAAAATACTAATTATGCTGCTTTTTGTGTAACCACCGAAGGCACCGAAATACACCGAAAATTTATTATAATTTATTATATTTTTTATTCGGTGGACTCGGTGTTTTCGGTGGTTCATTTTTTCCCTTGTTTTTATATAACTTTTAATACTTCTGCAATTCAAAGAGATAATTCTTAATATGCTCTAGTTGCTTTTTTACTTCCGGAATTTTATCGTAAATCAACTCCCCGCGAGAATAGAGTTCAGCAATACGGCGGTCATTGGGAATTTTGGCAAGAAGAGGAATTTTTTCCTCTTGACAATAATTAAGCACCTCATCATTTCCGATGCCAAACCGGTTAATAACGACACCGAACTTCTTATTTAATTCTCTGATCGTATCAACTGCCAGTTTCAAATCATGTAAACCAAAGGGCGTCGGTTCGGTTATCAGAATGACGAAATCAGAATCCTTTACTGCTTCAATGACAGGGCAGGAGGTTCCCGGTGGTGAATCATATATTTTTATAAACCCGTTGGGAAAGTGGGCCTCAATATACCTGTTCGTCTGTGAAATTAAGGGTACTGCCTGTTCCTGCCCGATATCCAGCCGGCTTTCCACAAAAGATAATTTGTTGTTTTGAAAATGTTTTAACTCGCCCATCTTTTGAGGAACCATGGGCAGGGCGGAATCGGGACATAACTCCGAACAGGCATAACAGCTGATGACATAGTTCCGGAAAAACCATGATTTGCGTGCCCAATTGTAATACAGCGTGAAAATTACACACTTCCTGGCATAATCCACATAATGAACATTCACTTTTCCATTCAGGGACCATTGTAAATTTATCTTCTTTATGAATGGGTTGGCCTTTGATAAATAATCCAGAGTTCGGTTCTTCCACATCCAGATCTGCTAAAACGACTTCATTGTTAACGGCAAGATAAGTAGCCAAGTTGGTCGATAGTGTCGTTTTACCTGTCCCGCCTTTCCCACTGGCAATGGCAATTTTCATTTTATTCCTGTTTAATGATCGCAGAGATTCTCGCCCGTTTTTAGCTGGCTGTCTAAATAGAGCTCAACAAGTTTTGAAGGCGCCTCAGCATTTACACCCATGCATACCTCGATGTTATTTTGAGCAAAAAGATCTAATGCTCGCTGTCCCATACCGCCGGATATGATGACATGGACACCCTGTTTTGCCAGAAACTTCGGGTAGACACCGGGTTGATGGACCGGTGGGCTAATAAATTCTTCTTTTGTTACCTTGTTGTCCTCTGTTTCTACGATAGCGAATTTTTCACAATGACCAAAATGAGCACATAGTTTTCCGCCTTCCATAGGTACGGCAAATACTTTTTTCATACATTTTCTCCTGTTTAATTTTCGGGTAAAGTAAAATATAACCACCCCGTACTAATCTGACTCCGTCAGACTTTACGGGGCAGGCAGAGCGCACAGAGTAAATATTTAATATTTATTGACTTAAACGAGTTTAATCTGTTCTCCCTCTCCGTGGCCTCTCATTTTATAACTTTCACTATTTCTACTCTAAAGCATTCAAATATAAGATTAGTACTAAACTAAGTCATAGTTCACTACCCGTAGGCATGGCAAAAACTAAGCAATATGAATACTTGTTAAAAACTATCATCTGAGTAATATTTCTAATTGAATACTCTTTAAGAGTTCTCAGAGTATTTCTCTGAGTTCTATGTGGTTTCATATCTTTATCATTTTTCATAGAAATTTTATCACTAACAATTTTGTGATGGTATTCAATACCCTCTAGCTGTTTAATATTCATTTTTAGATGTGCAGTAAATTGCGTCATTTACTCTTATTGAGTAATTCTTCTCTCACCATCGCATGTCCGCAACTGGGACATTCTACCGATGTACATTTTACCCCTTGCTGATGGGGCACTTTTTTACCACATTTTGCACAGACACAAAAACCACCGGTGCCAAATGCCCCTCCTTTGTTACGTCCACGGCCACCACCGCGGCCCAATCCCTGCCCCTCTCCGGGGGTGCTGCTTTTTTTAAAGGCATTCATGTTTTCTAAATTCTCCTTATTTTTTCTATGAAGGTTTTCCTGATCAAAAAATTTATTGGCCATATCTTCAACATCATCCGAACCGCATTCCGGGCAATCTTCAATATTAAGATCAGATGGACTTAGTTGTTCATCACCGCATTCTCTACAGCGTCGAAGCGTATTCTGAAATTCTATGTTCCCACCTTCAACCACAAGTTCCATCCCATCTACAATCGCCCTGGCTAATTTGTTTCGTGCTTTTTCAATCAACCTTGTAAAGGTTGGCCGTGAAATGGCCATTCTTTCAGATGCCTGCAAATGTTCCATGCCCTCATAATCAGCGAGACGGATGGCTTCGTGTTCATCTATGGTAAGCGTCACTGTTTTTAACCTATTCCGGGGAATTCCACTTGGCTTAAAGTTTTTAAAACCAGGGGGTTGATGAATGCGTCTTTTGCGATATGGTTCCCGCATATATTCTCCTCAATATGAACATATGTTCAAATAGTTGTTTTAATATAATGAACATAAGTTCATTATGCAAATTGATTATTAAGTCGAGTTATTTAAAATTCTCTTGGCGGGCTGTGCAAATATGCTAAATAAATGAAATTCCGTTTTTCGACATTTGTGTCGAAATAAAACTAGCGAAATACCACGATAGGCATCGGGGATAGTCAGTTTTAAAGAATTTTTTTATTGAATGAGTAATATTTTAATAAAATAGTACACACACTCTTATATTAATCCCGATATTTTTTAAGTTGCTGATCACCTTTATAACCGAGTTTTATCCAATCAATTCGATTGTCATTACCTTTTCCATGACAATCTTTGCACTTTAACGCTTTTTCTTTGGGGCTGACCATATGGTTTAATTTCCAGTACATCTCTGTTTCAATCCAGCCATAATTACCACTATATTCCAGGCCTGCTGCCTCCATCCCATCTATGGCAGCCTGATTCCAGTCAAAATATTTCCAATAACCGCCCCATAACTGGGGAATGATTAAATAGTTATATCCGGTATCATATATCTGTTTTCCACGCATAACCTTAAAAGGATATAATTTTGTATTTTTCTCAGTACGGTCTCCTGAGGGTTTGTTCAGAGATAATAGGGTATCAGGATTTAGTTTATCTCCTTTGATATAACGTTCCGATCTTCCGTTATACCAATAGTATTCAGGCTGGACTTCCTTGCCCCAAACAAATGTCCCTTTTTTCTTACTATAAGTATCCATCCCATATTTATCCTTCGCAGATTTTTTATCAACACCGGCAGTGGACCAGTCCCAGTAAATTTTTGTGGGTCTTTGTTTTGGCGAATACAGGAATATGACAGATCTGGCAGGCAATCTTTTCACTGTGGTCATTGAGTCTTTTCTTCTCATGAACCGGGGGCTCATGGCAATCGGTGCATTCTACACGGTTTACTTCATCGGTCAGAATTGCCATAGACTGGCCTTTAATATTATGTTGTTCTGTTGTGTGGCAGTCCTGACAGGTCATTCCACTCCCCATATGAACATCGTAATCAACAGACGGATTCACCAATCCCTGGTCAAGATCACCGTGTTTCACATTTTCGCCACCCCCGCCATAAAAATGACAGATTCCGCAATTTGCACGTGTCGGTGCACTGACGCTACGTGCAACATCCATCAGATCCACTCCCTTTGCGGGCATTCCCGCGCCGGCAGGAGACTTTTTATACGTCCCGCTCTGATCATGGCAAACCAGGCAATCAATATTTTCCTCTTTTCCAAAATCGTAAGAAGCATCTTTCCATCCATATCCGGCGTGGCAACTGGTGCAGCGGGGCCAATTTGATTCGACTGCAATACAAAAATTATTAAAAACATTTTTTTTACCAAGACTGAGACTGTCTTTGTGTCCGGGAACTGGTTTAGGTAACGTCTCCCAGGTCCAATGGATAGTGGACATAACTTCTTTAGCGGCATCTTCATGACAGTCAAGACAGGCACGTGTTACCTCCTGAGGGGTTTTTAAGGTGTCTTCAAAAAAGTCTGAATGATCTTCACCGGCAAATAATGAAATAGAGAAAAAAATGCTTAAGAAATAAACGGGATAAATTTTCCGTGCTTTCATCATAACTCCTTTAGTTTTGAAAATTTATTTATCTGGATAATTCGTGGATAAGATCCTTAACGTCATTGCTGGGGGATAAATTTTCCAGGTTAATCAATAAAACAATCCTTCTGAAGTTGTATCATTTGTTGGTAATATCCTCTTTTAGCCATTAAATCGAAGTGGGTACCACGCTCAATAATCCCCCCATCAATCAGTACGATTATTTCATCCATATTTTCCAGACCAGTAAGACGATGCGTAATCAAGAGCAGGGTTTTATCCTTACTCAATGAGTGAATTGTCTGCATTACCTCCTTTGCTGTAATTGAATCCAGATTTGCTGTAGGCTCGTCTAATATCATGACCGGGGCATTTTTAAGCAAGGTACGGACTAATGCTATCTGTTGTCGCTCACCGCCACTAAAACGGTATCCCATCTCACCTACCCAGGTTTCTAATTTATCGGGTAAGTTATCAATCTTGGCACGTAACCCTATTTTCTCTATTATTTTGTTGAGTCCTGATTCATCTGAGTCGGGGTTGGATAATAGTAAATTTTCTCTTACTGTTGTTGAAAACAAATAAACATTCTGTTGTAATACGGCAAGTTTTTCCATGATTTGATCCCTGCCATATTCTCTGATCTCCTTATCACCATAAATTATTATACCCTGTTTAGAAGGCCACAAATTTAACATTAAATTTACAATTGTGGATTTTCCGCTACCACTGGGACCCACAATGGCAACTTTTCGACCGGGTGAAAGATTTAGATTAATATCCGTCAGGATCTGCCGTTCACTCTTATCATATCCGAATGACAAACCTTCCAGCCGTATGTTGAATTTTTCCGGTAAGGAGTAATGCAGCGGAGGTTGCTTTATTTGCTCCCTTAATGCGATTGTCTCAAACAAGCGGTCTGCTGAGGCCATACTTTTTTCAATCTTCTGGATAGCTTCAGGTATTGGTTGAACAGCCTCGAAGATAGCGATAACACCCAGAACAAGGACGGTCAAATAAACACCGTCAAGTTCGCCGGATGATACGCCGGGTATCAGAATTATTAATGTTCCAACCATAGTAAAATTTAATATCAGGACACTAAGTGCATTCTGGAAAGATTCAATCAGCACCATTTTACGCTGGAGGCCTTCATAATCTTTACTTTTTGCCTTGAAGGAGGCGAAGTGCTCATCTGCCTGGTTAAATACCAGAAGATCAGCTAAACCCTGGATGCCATCAATCATACAAACATTTAATTCTGATCTCAATATTACAATTCGCTTCCCAAGTCCTTTTCGCATTTTGGCAGATAATAAGGGTATGCCAATTCCCGCAAAGGAAAGACCGATAATCAGAATAATTGCTGCATTCCAGGAAAATAGTCCGTATAGAAAAAAGGTGACTATTGAGGTCATAACAGCGATAAGTGGGGGAGCGAGGATACGCAGATATATATATTCAAGATTTTGAACGTCGGTTAGCAGACGGGTAAGTAAATCTGCAGATCTGAATTTCATCATGCCAAATGGTACGAGGGGTTCAATAGACTCATAAAACCAGGCTCTAAAGCGTGTTAACATCCGGAAGGTAACTTCATGAGAAATTACACGCTCGAAATACCGAAAAACACCTCTCATAATTCCAAAAAAACGAACACCGACAATACTCACCTGTAATTCCGCGATTGATGGGTGTAATGCTGCTTTTGCGATAATATAGGATGCTGTCATTATAAGTCCTATCGAACTGCCAATAGTAAAAAAGCCCAGAAATGCAGCCAATATCATCCACCATTTGAATTCCCGAGAAATTTTTAGCAACTGCACAAGGGTACTTTTCATATTTTACAGACCCCTCGCCTGAACCATCGTTTGATAAATCTTTTCTTCCGCCATCAACGATTGATGTGAACCGGTTTCCACAACCTCACCTCCTGATAAAACAATAATTTCATCAGATTTTTTCACGGTATTTAATTTATGGGCAATTGTCAAAACCATCCGGTTTCTGGACAATTCTTCGATAGCCTCAGTTATTTTGTACTCAATTCCGGGATCCAGATTGGCAGTTGGCTCATCAAGAATCAAAATCGGTGCATCCTTTACAAATGCACGGGCTAAGGTGATGCGTTGTGCTTCTCCACCGCTAAAACGACTGGCGTGTTCACCAAGTAAGGTCTTATATCCATCTGGTAAAGATATAATATAATTATGGATATGGGCTTTTTTACAGGCTTGCTCTACCTGTCTATCTGTTGCTGATGGATTGGCAATTCTTATATTTTCTATGACAGAGCGGTGGAAAAGAAATGGATTTTGAGATACCCAGCTAATCTGTGCTCGCCAGAATGCCGGATCAACGGTATTTAGTGGTACATCTGAAATTAAAATATTCCCTGAATCAGGCGACATAAATCTTAACAACAGATAGGTCAGAGTGGATTTCCCGGAACCCTTAGGCCCTACGAGTGCTATTTTTTTATCCGGTTCGATAACAAGATTTACCTTCTGCAGGGCCTTGTGGGTGGTATCAGGATAGGTATAGCTAACATTTCTAAAAATGATAGATTTGCCACTTACGTTTTCCTGTCGTTTTTTGAATGTTCTCTCATTTGTTTCTGGCAGATGTAACAATTTAAAAATTCTTTCTGCGGCAGCTGTTCCCTCCATGCCAGCGTGGAACCTCGTGCCCAGTTGTCGTAAGGTCTGGTAAAATTCGGGCGCCAGGATGAGAATAAAAATGGCTTCCCTGAAAGCCAATTGAGTGTATAGAAGCCGAAATCCCACTTCCACGGCAATAATGGCAGTGCTTAGGGCCGCTACGAGTTCAAGTACCAGGGCAGAAAGAAAAGCAATCCGCAACACTTTCATTGTGCTTTGGCGATATTCCTCACTCACTTTTATAATTTTATGAAGATAGTCTTTACTTCTGCTAAAAATTTTAAGCGTCAGCAAACCCTGAAATACATCCAAGAAGAATGCGCTCATTCGTCCCATCTTTTTCCACTGCTTTTTTGTCAACCTATCAGCCATATTACCGATCAGATACATAAAAAGTGGTACCAGGGGTGCCGTCACTAGGAAGACAATACCTGATAAGAGATCGATGGGAAATACAAACAGCAGGATTGTCAACGGAATTAATGCTGAGATTAAAACCTGAGGAAGATATTGACTAAAATAGGCATCAAGTGAATCAATGCCGGCTATCAGGGTGTTGCTTATTTCGCCGCTTTCTTCTGAGCGCGTAAAAACAGGCCCTAGTCTCACAATTTTACTGGCAAGTTTTACACGTAAATGTTGCTTGATCCGGCCGGCAACTTTGTTTGCCTGATGATGTTGTAACCAACTGAATGCCGAGCGAAGAATACTATAGAGGGCAAAAAAAACAATTAACGAACTAACCTGATGAATATCCTTGTCTTCAATAAATACATCATTTAAAACATAACTTAGAGTATCTGCCTGGAAAATTATCATCACTGCAGCAAGCAGAGCGAATAGTATGGTAAGAGAGAAGGGGGCTTTTGTTGTTTTGAGTAAGGCGAGTAAATTCTTATCCAGATTCAATTTCTATCCTGACAAATTAATAAACCACAGAGATGGTTATAACTTAAAAGGAAAAGGGTAAAAGGTATAAATTTAATTGTCATATTCTGACTTGGTGTTTGCCGATTATCAGCTTAAAATATGGACATATATTGTATTAACCTTTATGTCATCCTGAACTTGTTTCAGGATCTAAGCAATTGATTATTATGAGATTCCGAAATCCCGAATTTGATTCGGGAGAATGACCCCTCATATCAGATTTATAATTAATAATGATTATTATTTTGTTAACATCTGGTTAAGACAATACAATTTAATATTAATAATTGTTTATACCGTTCTGAGAGATTATTTACATTTTCCTTTATGCTTAATCAATATTCCAGTTCAGAATCAACCGAAATCCGCTTCCGAAAGACCCAATAGGTCCAGCCCTGATAAGCGAGAACGATTGGTATAAAAATCAGGGCGACGATACTCATTACGGTTAATGTGTAGTTGGTTGACGAGGCTGAATAAATTGTTAAACTCCAGGCTTCATTGAGGCTTGAAACCATTACTCTGGGATATAAACCAACAAAAATCGTAATTGTGGAAAGGGCGATTGTTAATCCGGTCATGATAAAAGCCCATCCGCTTCGATTTTGTTTGACAAACCAACCACTTATCAATAGAGCAGCCCCTGCCAACAGTGGTGCTATTCCGGGATTTATTCCCAGACGGGTGAACATATCGGTTGCAAAATAGCCATATATAACAAAGGCAAAAACCAATATAACTGTTGGAAGCCATAACTTTAATGCAAATTGTTTCGATTTTTCACGGAGATCATTTGTGGTCTTGAGATTAATAAAAATAGCACCGTGAAGGGTAAAAAGTGAAAGGGTTGCTAATCCGCCAAGAAGTGCATAGGGATGAAGCAGATCAAAAAAACTTCCAATATAATTCATATTTTCATCTATTGGCACACCATATATCAGATTAGAAATAGCCACTCCCCAGAGAAGTGCGGGTATGAAACTGCCGGTAAACAATAACCAGTCCCATGTATTACGCCAGCGTGGACTTTCTTTTTTACTACGAAACTCAAAAGCAACGCCACGCAGTATCAACGCCACAAGCATCAATACCAATGCCAGATAAAACCCGCTGAACATCGTCGCGTACCAATGTGGAAAGGCTGCAAACATTGCTCCACCAGCCGTCAAAAGCCACACCTCATTCCCATCCCAGAATGTTCCAATCGTATTGATGACTACCCGTCGTTTTTTATCCTCCTTTGACATAAAGGGGAGGAGGATACCAACCCCATAGTCAAAACCTTCAAGGAAGAAAAATCCGATAAATAAAACACTGATTAAGATAAACCAAAGTATATTAAGATCCATTCTTTTGCCTCCTATTCTTTCTCATCCAAAGATTCAGTTCCGGCAATAGCGTATTTTTTTAGTAGCGTAAATTCTACCCAGGTTAAAATGCTATAGACTGCAGTAAAGGCAATTAATGAAAAGAGCACTTCACCGGCTGAGACAGTTGGGGAAACCGAATCTTTTGTTTGTAAGACACCGAAGACTATCCAAGGTTGACGCGCTACCTCAGTAAATATCCATCCGGTCGCACTGGCTATAATTGGTAATGATATTGCCCAGATCAGTGATTTTAAAAAGAGTGGTTTGAATTCAAATTTATTTTTTATGACGGATACAAATGTGAAAAGCAGTATTAAGAGCATCAGAAAACCAGTCCCTATCATGATTCGAAACGTCCAATAGGAGATTGCCACGGGTGGTACATAGTTTCCCGCTCCATAAGTCGATTCGTATTCTTCCTGCAGGTTATTGATCCCTTTTACCTCTCCGGAGATTGAGTTGTGAGCAAGAATGCTAAGAAGGTAGGGGACCCTGATGGCAAATACATCTTCTCTGTTCTTTTCGTCCCCGATAGTAAATAAGGACATGGCAGCCGGCTCTTCGCTATCCCACAAGGCTTCAGCTGCGGCCATTTTCATTGGTTGGATTTTAAACATATATTGTGCCTGATCATGACCCACCAGTATCACCATGATGGTTCCGATCAAACCGTAAATCACTCCCATCTTAAACGATGACTGGTAATCTTCAATATTTTTGCTTTTCTTCCAGAGATGATAGGCACTGATACCGATGACAAAAAAGGCAGCTGTGGCAATGCCGGTAAAAAAGACATGTGGAAATTGTACCCAAACATGTCCATTCAATAAAAGGGCAAAAAAGTCTACCATTTCCGCTCGTCCATTGTTAATGATATAGCCAACCGGCTGCTGCATAAAAGAGTTGGCCACTAAAATCCAGAGAGCGGAGAGATTTGATCCGATGGCCACCAGCCAAATTGCAGCAGCATGTAAACCTTTTGAGAGTTTTTCCCAGCCAAATATCCATATACCCAGAAAAGTCGATTCGAGGAAAAATGCCAGGAGTGCTTCAATGGCAAGAGGCGCCCCAAATATATCCCCTACAAACCTGGAATATTCAGACCAGTTCATTCCAAACTGAAATTCCTGAACAATACCTGTGACAACACCAATTGCAAAATTAATAAGAAAAAGTTTGCCCCAGAATTTTGTCATCCGTTTGTATTTTTCGTTCCCGGTACGGACATACATTGTCTCCAGGATTGCAACAAAAATCGATAATCCAAGGGTAAGGGGCACATAAAAAAAGTGAAAAACAGTTGTAATTGTAAATTGTAATCGAGAGAGAAGCAGTACGTCCATAGTCCCTCCTTTAATAGTCTTTGTTCAGGTTGTTGGTGCTGATCTTGTATTCTCTATCAGATCAGATTCATGGATCACAAAATCCCTTATCATTTTATTTTTAAAACTTTGTAACAATATTTCTTCTTGTTCTACAAAAAATGAATGAATTTTGCAGGTTTTTATAAGCGGGCAAAAACCTGGAATATTTAGACATTCGTTAATGGGGTTGTCATACCCCATAGACTCTAAGAATGTTATAGACAGAGAGAGTTTCTGGATTAGCATTAAGGGATACACCTCCGTCTTTACCTTGTGTTGTAGTGAGAATGCTGTGTTGTTTTAAACGGTAGACGATTTTGGTAGCAAAAGGGCGGGTTATAAACAGTTTTTGTGAGATCTGGAAAATAGAAACAGGTCCCTGATCTTTTTTCCCGGCCAGGTAGGCACAAATCCGTATGGCATAGTCATATTCACGTGTGATTAAACTGTTCATAACCTATACTGAAAATGTATAACTATACAAAAGTAGTATAATATAATTTTTGATTTTAATTTTTGCAATACTATTGTGTATCCTGATGCAATCTTTCATTATTTGTGCGATTTCGCAATTAACTAGATCTGATCAATTGCATTTATGCAATATTAATGTACCTACCACTTCTCTTAACTATATATTATTTATAGATATAACGCTATATTCATTCTTGGCGTGTTTTTTGCGATAGTAATAAGTGTATAATCTTTTTATTAAGGGAGAAGAAATGGAACATACAGACGTATTGGTCATCGGAAGCAGCGCTGCCGGTCTGGTAGCTGCATTAGCAGGCAAAAGAGTTTATGCAGATAAAAAAATTACGGTCATAAGAAAAGAAAAAAAAACACTTGTACCTTGCGGTATTCCATATGTGTTCGGTTCTGTAGAAAATACAGAAAATGATATATTGCCATCTGATAAAATGTTTGAAAATGGTGGAGTCAATCTAAAAATCGGTGAAGTTGTCTCAATTGATTGTGAGAATAAGATCTGTACGTTAAAGGACGGGAAAGAAATGGGATATGAGAAACTTGTACTAGCTACCGGTTCAACGCCTTCTGCCCCGACCTGGTTAAAGGGCGCGGATTTGGATAATGTTTTTACTGTCCCTAAAGATAAAATCTATCTGGATGAAATGCAGCAGAAGATCTATAAGTATAAAAAGATCATTGTAATTGGTGGTGGTTTTATAGGTGTGGAACTTTCCGATGAATTAACCAAAGCAGGTAAAGAGGTTACATTGGTAGAAATTTTACCCCATGTTTTAGAACTGGCTTTTGATGAGGAATTTGCAATTAAGGCAGAAGATATACTGAAAGAGAGAGGGGTCAACATAAAAAGTGGTGTGGGTGCCAAAGAAATCTTAGGCGATAAAAAAACTAAAGGCGTTCTGCTTAATGACGGTGAAAGGATAGAAGCCGATGTAGTTATCTTAGCAATGGGGTATTATCCCAATACCAAGTTAGCGGAAGAAGCGGGATTAGCTATCAATCCACAGGGTTATATTAAAGTGGATGAATATATGAGGACAGAAAATCCGGATATATTCGCAATCGGAGACTGCGCCGAGAAAAGGGATTTTGTAACCAGAAAACCCAACATGTCCATGCTGGCTTCCACTGCCTGTGCTGAAGCGAGAATAGCGGGGATGAATTTATTCCAATTATCCGCAGTGAAAACATTTAGTGGAACTATCTCAATTTTTTCCACGGCTATCGGCGACACAGGTTTTGGTGTGGCCGGGCTAACGGAATCAAGAGCCAGAGAGGAAGGATTTGATATTATTACCGGTGATTTTAGCGGTATGGATAAACATCCCGGATCGCTTCCCGGTACAAAAGTGCAGACAGTAAAACTTATTGTGGGAAGAGAGAGCGGTATCATTCTGGGTGGTGAGATCGTTGGTGGATTAACCATAGGGGAATTAACCAATACCCTCGGATTTATTATTCAGAACAGAATGGATATTAATTCAATCTTAACAGCGCAAATCGGAACACATCCCTTACTTACAGCTTCGCCGGCAGCATATCCGTTATTAAAAGCGGCTGGTAACGTTGCGATGCATATAATGTTTAATAATTAATTGAATAAGTAGTATATAAGTTTCGATCTAACAGGAGGAAAATAAAATGGCTTATGAAACTGTAGCAGATGTCTTTGATCGGGTGCGTAATTTTCATGCCCAGGTAGGCAAATATTACAACCAACTTTATTTGATTGCAGATAAGGAGAAAGTAAAATTACTATTGGATTATATGAGCCGTCATGAAAAAAAGTTGGAGTTATGCATGTCAGAATATGAGGATAACGCCTCTAAAGACATATTAAATACATGGTTTAAACATACACCGGCTTCGACCTATCAAGAATGTTTTAAAGATAGCGATCTGAACCATAGTATGTCGATTGATGATGTAATCAGCGTTGCACTGCGTTTGGACGATTGTATTATCAACGCATTTAAAAGGATTGTTGATAGCTCAGAATCTAATAGGATTAAGGAAATATTTACTTGTTTGCTGAAATCCGCTGAAAGAGAAAAAAAGAAGTTTGTTAATGAAGCACTTGAATTAAAAGAAATGTAAAAAAGTCCGGTGACTACTGTTTAGATTCTCCGGGAAAACAATTAAATAGTAATTTGATTACAATTCTTCATATAAAATAGGGAGTAGGTGGAAAGTGATTAAAATTAATCGTGTATTGGTGCCAACCGATTTCTCTCATACGTCACTTCACGCTATTGATTTGGCAATGATTATCTGCAAAGAATTTAAGGCTCAATTAAATATTGTTCATGCTCGCGTGCTTTATAGTGATAATCCCCATGGTATCGATGCGGAGATCGAAAACCTGAAACAATATGAGCAGAACATCGATGAGGCTTTATTGGCACGCTTGAATGATTTACCAGTAGAAGATTCCGATAAAATAACAATAACACATGATATATTAAGAGGAATCTCTGCTCATGCACTATTCTCGATTATATGAAACTTAATCCTGTAGATCTCGTGGTGATGGGAACACATGGACATGGTGGCTTTGCGCATTTCCTTCTGGGCAGTGTTGCAGAAATGCTCGTGCGGTATGCGCCATGCCCAGTTTTAACGTTGCACGCAGAAACCAGGATAATTAAAAGACCGGAAAAAATTTTAGTTCCATTTGATTTTTCAGATCTTTCCCGGAAAGCATTTCATTATGCGGTGAACTTTGCCACAAAGTTTAATAGTACTATTGATTTGCTCTATGTTGTTGACACGGATGTTCATCCTGCCTTATATGCCTGGGGAATGAAGTCCATTACTCAAATGATTCCTGACATTAAAGAAAGAGTTTCGGGATCCTTGGATGACCTTGTCAAAAACGAACGGGCTGGTCGACTGACTATTAATAGGTATTTTAAAGATGGAAAACCATCCAAAGAAATTTTAAAGTTCTCAGAAGAAAATAAAAATGATTTAATAATTATCGGAACACATGGTCACAGTGGTATTGATAAATTTCTTTTGGGAAGTGTTACCGAAAAAGTGGTGAGATCGGCATCATGTTCTGTCTTGACAGTAAAATGGAATGAACAAGATTTTGTAAATGACATTTCTGCATTATAGGCTTACCCTAAATTTTTAATTGTATTTTAATAGAATTCAATTATCATTCACCTTATATTGTTAAGGTACTTTGCTCTAACCAGTATATTTGAATAATGGATAAAATAAATATTGATAAATATAACCTCTATTCAGCGGATGGCGTGATTATAATTGATAGCGATTCTAAGATTATCGCTTTTAATGAAGCAGCTAGAAGAATTACTGGTTATCATGATGATGAGGTTTCACTTAAAAATTATCATTTTCTTTTTGAAAATTCTCTGACAGACAAGCAATATATAGAAAAGGCATTGTCTGAGGGGAAATCATACTCAAACTTAAACATACATCTTACCTGCAGCAATCATCGCACCCTAAAAACATTTACATCAATTACACCGATTAGGAGATCTTCAGATGAAATTATTAGTGTCGTGGTTGTTATACGCGATGCCAATGAGATGATTAAGCTAGCGGAGTCCCTGGCGGACAAAATCCAGGAAATTGTAGATGAGAAAAACCGATTTGAAAATATCTTTCACGGTGTTTCAGAGGGGATCTTTACTATAGATAATGAGTGGAATATAACCTCTTTTAATCATTCTGCCGAGAAAATTACCGGATATTCAAAAGAAGAGGCAAGAGGAAAAAAGTGTTGGGAAGTTTTTAATTCAAATGTGTGTCGCAATGGGTGCCATATGGAAACAACACTTAAATCTGGTAAACAGATGGAAAATAAAGAAATAACAATTAGGAATAAAATAGGTAACAGTATACCCATTCGTGTTTATTCCCAACCATTTATTGATGCCAAAGAAGAGCACATCGGTGGCATAGAGATGTTTCGCGATATTACTGAAATAAAAGTTCTTTCTAAGCATCTAGAACAGCGCTATAGTTATGAAAATATCATTGGTAATAGCAAGGCTATGCACAATGTGTACAATATGTTGGAGCATGTATCCCAAACGGATAGTACCGTATTGGTAACGGGGGAGAGTGGAACGGGGAAAGAACTTATAGCCAGAGCCATACATTTAAATAGTGACCATAGAACACAACCCTTTATGGCTGTTAATTGTAGTGCCTTTGCAGAAACGCTCCTGGAAAGTGAGTTGTTCGGTCATGAAAGAGGCGCTTTTACTGGTGCAGTTAAAACAAAACCAGGTCGTTTTGAGCTGGCTCAAAATGGCACCCTTTTTCTGGATGAAATTGGCGATCTTGCATCGCAAGTTCAGGTGAAACTACTTCGCGTACTAGAAACAAGGCAGTTCGAAAGGGTTGGTGGCACCAAGCCTCTTGTGATGAACGCCCGAATAATTGTTGCTACTAATAAGGATTTGAATAAAGAAATTGAAGAAAAACGATTCCGTGATGATTTATTTTACCGTATAAATGTCGTTAATATACATCTACCACCGCTACGGGAGCGAATAGAGGATTTAGCCTTATTGACTGAACATTTTTTGCAGACTTTTCGCAAAAAGTTTAAAAAGAAGATTACACATATCTCTCCTGAGGCATTTGAACTCCTGAATAAATACCATTGGCCGGGTAATATCCGGGAATTAGAAAATGTATTGGAACATGTTTTTGTTTTATGTAGTGATGAAACAATCAATACAAATAGTCTGCCTGAATGGTTAATTAAAAATCTGGAACAGGAAATTACAAAAGAAGATGGTGCGATGAAGACAGAAACTATTAAAGATGCTGAAAAATTACACATCCAATCTATTATAAAAAAATGTGGTAATGACCGTCTAAAAGCGGCAGAAATACTTGGTATCGACAAGAGCACCTTATGGCGAAAAATGAAAAAATTTAATTTATTTGAAAAATAGTAAATCTTTAGCATGTAGATCTTCCCGCCTAGATCAAGAAGTTACACTTCTCATCAAATTCTATTCACTTTTCAAACACGATGATAGTATAAAAACTGAACGCCGAGCGACTAGGGCCCATGTCTTCGTGCGAGCAACGTTCTATTACTGTCCAGATTTCCACGACTATAAATAAATTAACCACTACCGAATCGATAACATATCTAATATAAATTTTCACCACTCTGCTGCTGTGGAATGCTCACCTTATTTATAGTGATTCCAGGTTGGTTTAATTGAAAAAATTATCCCTGTGCATCCATCCCTTGCACCTATTGCGAGATTGCAAAATAGTCAGGCATAATACAGGAAATTGCATTACTGCAATTTTGATCAGTTTAATAAAAGTGGGATAAGTATTGTATTATTAATAGATTAGGGAGAATAATAAACTGGCCTAATATTTGAATCCTACAAGGTAGAGATCGCATGAAAATTGTAAGGCATATGAAGACTTTTGTCGTTTATAATATAAATAATTGAAGTAAAATTAATAATAGAATCGGAGGAAGTTGCTAGCTGGAGAAGGTGAATCAGTTTGATTAGAATATCTTTTTTGCACCTGGTGGCTGAGGTTAAACACAAAACAGTGAAATTAATAAATAGGATGTTTTAAATGCGCAAAGTGAAGGTGGTGTTATGATTGCATTTGGTCCCGTCCCTTCGAGACGGTTAGGAAAAAGTTTGGGAATAAATAATATACCTTCAAAAATATGCTCTTATTCCTGTATCTATTGCCAGGTAGGTAAAACAATAAACTATGAGCAGAGGAGAAGGGAGTACTATAAACCGGAAGATATTTTTGGGGACGTCCAGGACTTAGTTGTGAAGTTGAAAAAGAAGCAGGAGAAAATTGACTATTTTACTTTTGTAGCGGATGGGGAGCCAACCCTGGATTGCAATCTTGGGCATGAAATCGATCTGTTAAAATTGCTTGATCATAAAATAGCGGTAATAACGAATGGATCGCTGATAACACTTCCTGATGTCCGCGATGACTTAATGAAAGTGGATTACATATCAATAAAAATTGATTCGGTAGATCATAGGGTGTGGAAGAAAATTAACCGCCCTTACAAGAAATTGAATCTGGAAACAATTCTTGAAGAAATAATCAGATTTTCCAAGATTTATAAAGGCAGACTCACAACTGAAACAATGCTGGTCGATGGAGTGAACTGCTCCTATTCTAATATTGAAAACGTGGCAGGATTTATTTCAAAACTTCAGCCTTTTAAAGCCTATGTGGCCATACCAACAAGGCCGACTGCGTTGAAAAACCTATTAAGACCTGATGAATCAACGATAAACCGAGACTTTTCAAATATTTAACGAAAAGGTTGATACGGTTGAATATTTGATAGGTTATGAAGGTAATGATTTTGGATATTCCGGTCAGATTGAACATGACATTCTAAGCATTGCCTCTGTACATCCTCTTCGCCTGGATTCGGTAAATGAATTGTTGCATAAAGCTAGATCTAATTGGGAGGTGATCGAACACTTATTAGTTCATGATAAGTTGAAAGAAGTAGAATATGCAGGTAGCAAATTTTATATACGGCCTGCCAAAACTTTTGCAAGATCGGGAAGTTAGAATGAGTGAGTCTGTCAAGATTGGAATTATAATATGTGATAGATATCGCCGTTGTGCAGGTGGTAAATGTCTAAGGGCTCTTAGAGAAAGGGAAGGGGCTTTTAGTATATATGAAAGAAAACCAGTAGAACTTGTAGGATATACGACCTGTGCTGGCTGTCCGGGAGGTAATATTGAATATACAGTTGATGAAATGAAGGGAAATGGGGTTGAACAAATTCATCTGGCAACCGGTTTAATTGTCGGTTATCCCCCCTGTGCTCATATTGAATATTTTCGGGAGTATATCCAGAAAAAATATGATATTCCTGTAGTTTATGGAACCCATCCAATTCCGGAGAAATATTTAAATATGCATCATAAGTTGGGTACATGGAAGAACTCTAAATGGCGTGATCGAATTGGTCCAATTTTAGCGACTGAAAAACTTCGTTTATCTTATGATTAATCATAAGAATTCCTCCGGGCTTGCCCCGGGGTTTCCTATTTTTCCCTCTCTTCGAGGAGAGGGTCGGGGAGAGGTGAATTAAAGAAATTGTGTTTGTCGAAATTTATATCGAAATAAAACTGGCGAAATACTCCGATGCTTGCATTGGGGATTGTTAGTTTTAAAGAATTTCTTTTATTAAAACTTATAGAAGTCTAAAGATAACATGCCACCAGAAAAAATTTTATTTAATATTTAGAATTAGGGGAGGTATAAGATGGCAATGATAATAACTGAAGAGTGTATTTCTTGCGATGCATGCCTGACAGAATGTCCCAATGAGGCTATTTCTAAGGGTAAAGATATTTATATAATTGATCCTGCCAATTGTACAGAATGCCTGGGTATTGCTGATTCGCCGCAATGTGTCAATGTTTGTCCTGAAGATTGTATTATTCCTAATCCGATACAGCCAAATACAACAGAAATATTAGTTAACGAGTCAAGAAAAGTTCATATCAATTGGTAGCTACCTAATAAGGATATATAAAAATGAAACTAAAAGCTAATGTAGCACTAATATGCAGTTTGGTCCTGTGTGTCTTTTACACAGATTCGTTCGCCCAGAATAATTATAATCGGCGAGGAGGTGGGGGAAGAGGAAGAACATCATCTTATGGTAGAATGTATGATACGAATACTGTGGAAACACTTGCTGGTACGGTGATTATGATAGAGAGGACTACGCCAACGGGAGGAAGGTATTGTGGGATCCATTTAACCATGAGAATGAAGGATGAAGATATTAGCGTGCATCTCGGTCCTGCTTGGTTTATTGATAGTCTGGATTTTGCCATTGTTCAGAATGATACCATTGAAGTAAAAGGTTCAAGGATCACGTATGAAGGAAAACCAGCAATGATTGCTGCAAGCATAGAGAAGCGGGGGGAGAAACTTACGCTTCGCGATGAAATTGGTATTCCTGTGTGGAGTGGCCGGAGACAACGCAGATGAGTTCAAATGGCTGGTTTTTTTTACTCTCGTGGAAACAACGAATTTGGATGTTCGGTGTATTCGCGATAATGATTGTAATTGTTTTGCTAGGATCTTTAGTTGAACCAGAACACGAGACAAATATTCCGGCTAACCTGAGCGTAGATATGTCGATCAGGCAGATTGCTCACAAGCTTGGTGTCACACCCAAATCAATGGCCCGTGAGTTAAATATGCCTTTAAATGTTTCTAAAAAAAGACCACTATACACATTAGGTGTGACTGATGCAGAACTTAAACCTGTTCTTCAACACCTTTTTTCTCATCACAATGCAAATATAAAATACTATATATATATAGCGTTGGTTCTATGGGGGTTGGTTTTTTTAGTCAAATTGGGACGACCAGATGAAAGTAATATAAAAAACAGGAAAAACTGGTATCCAAGAGCACCCTATGTTATTACTTTGATCGTGTCAGTTATAGTCGCTGGATTTGTACTGGGCAAGTCCCCTAATCCCATGGAAGGATTTGTAAAGGTAATTAAATCAATAGTTGGACTTTATCCGGATCCCTGGGTAAAAGTTTTTATACTTCTTTTTTTTCTAGTTCTCGCTATAGTCGGTAATAAGTTGATTTGTGGTTGGGCTTGTCCCTTGGGCTCCCTACAAGAATTAATATACATTCTGCCCTTTGTAAAAAAAAATAAGAAAAAGAAGTTACCTTTTGTATTGACCAACTTTATTCGTGTCTCTTTGTTTATACTTATGCTTTATTTTCTGTTTGGAAAATTAGGGAGAGGAAAAGGGGTGGTCCTTTATCATTATGTTAATCCTTTTAATCTTTTTAATTGGGATTTTGAAACTTTTTCTATTGTACTTACAATTCTTGCTCTTATTGCGGGATCCTTTTTCATTTATCGACCATTTTGTCAACTCATTTGTCCTTTTGGTCTGGTTTCATGGCTAGCAGAACGTTATAGTCTTTTTGGGGTCGTAATCGACAAAAATAAATGTACCCAGGGTGGTGCATGTATAAAGATCTGTCCCTTGGAGTCAGCAAAAGGACTGCTTTATGGAAAAAAATTACCTCAGGATTGTTTCAGTTGTGCGCGTTGTCTGACTGTTTGCCCAGAGGATGCTATTCAGTATAAATTCGCTTTTCCAGCTGCCCTGGACCGCCAGTGAAGGGTCAATAGTTATCTTTTAGTATTATTATGCACTTAGCATAAATAGTATGCTATTAATTAAAGATGGGCAATATTGGCAAATTTTGCTATACTATTTTTTTAATTGAGTATTGGATTTTGAATTATGGAAATGACTCAGATTGAAAAACGTTTTGTTAATCGTAGAAAAAAATCTGAAGGAAATATCAAAAAAATACGATCAGCTTTTCAACAAATTGAGATAAAAAAAATTAATACGGTCCTAGAACTTGGATGTGGAGTCGGTTTTGTTTCATCCTATTTAGCAGAATCTTACAACTTTGCAGTTTATGGTACAGACTATGATCTAGAACAAATTCAACTAGCCCAAAAATTGCAACCAGTAATCGAACATTTACACTTCCAGGTTGAAGATGCAACTAAATTATCTTTTGAAGATGCTAGCATCGATTTAGTTCTTTCTCAACATGTTTTTCATCATATTCCTAACTGGTCAGATTCAATATGGGAAATTGAAAGGGTACTCCGCCCGGGCGGATATTTCATTTGGTTAGATATTACTTTTCCTGAACTAGTTAAAAATATTTTTAAACCATTTGTAAAAAATTATGGTTTATATACGATCGATGATATAAAGTCAGCTTTTGAAAAAAGTGGATTTAAAAAATTATCACATGAACATTTATCCCATGGTCCATTAAGCCAGCATCACTTTGTATTGGAGTTATTATAAAAGTCCGATGTGGTAATTTGATGGTAAATATATTTTAGGCAATATTCTTGTAAAATAATTATTTTTTTTAGAAATTATGGTTGGCGTATTATACTAAAAAGGAGTTAAATTATATCCGAAAAGAAGATCGGACGCGCGCGCCCGACTGGTGCAAAAGTTGGAGAGAGTACAGTTCAGGAAAACGAAGAAATATCAGTAAAGGAGACAAAAATGTTAATGGCAAAAGTTGGAACAATACTATTCATCATTTGTTTTGGTATTATTCTCTTTGTTGGCGGTTGCAGTCAAAAGCAGGAAAAGGTCACTGAAAAGGCTGCGACAACTGATGAAATCGTGCAGTTTGAAAATGACTATGTCAAACTAGCTGAATTCAAGCTTAAACCTGGTGACAAATTACCCAAACATAAAGGCGGCCTCCGTGTGGTCTACGCTCTCTCTGATTACAAGATAAAGTGGACTGAAGGCGATCAGGTAAGTGAGAAAGATTGGACAAAGGGCGATGTCCACTGGCATGACGCTATCGATCATGCCGTTGAAAATATCGGTGATACCGACGCCAACTATATCGTCGTAACCCGCAAGGAGAAAGCACTGCCTGAGTCTGGGGACTATGACATAGCGAATGATGCTAGTCAACAAGATTCGAAACATGCCAACACCATTTTTGAGAATGATCATGTACGGATCATTGACATAAAACTTGCTGTGGGTGATTCACAACCAATGCATCACGGTGTCAATCGGCTGATTTATTCTCTCACTTCCTACCAAATCCAGTATACTTCCGATAAAATGGATACAAAGAAATCAAAAATGGAAGCAGGTGATATCCATTGGCATGTGGCAGATAAACATGCTTTAGAAAATATTGGCGAGACAGTTGCCCACTATCTGATTTTTGAGTTTTTACAATAATTAATAAATCCCTTTTCCAACCGCTTCTGTGGTATAAAAGGCCTTGATATCGGAATAAGTGTCCGACCGTCCAGGGTCGCCACTACATTCGAATAGGCATTCTATCAAGTTGTAGTTCATCTCTAAGATGGACTACAACTATCATCACTAAATTTATAACCTATCTTTTTTTTACCACGCAGAGGCATCGTAATCAGTAATTAATTGCAATATTGCAATTGGGAATTGACCATATTTTTAATAGTGCAATCAGTAATATATATGGAATAAAGCATAAAAATAATAAAAACAGTAAGATAAGCCTTTTATCATGTTTGGCTTCATTTTTGATGATACTATTGTAGAATAAATAGTTGGAGGTATAGATTTACATAAGAATAATTAATTGATAAACCATAAAATCAGGAGGACTTTAAGATGCCAGGTTATGATAGAAACAGGCCCAAGGGGCCAGGGGGCCATGACCGGTTGGGGTCAAGGCCAATGTGATACGTCTGAAACGAATATCCGTTCCCGGTTTTGGGGACTTGGTGGATTTGGCAGGGGCTGGCGAAATCGATTTTTTGCCTCTGGTATGCCAGGCAGGGGTTGAAGACAGGGATTTATGAGAAATTCGACTGAGCTATCTCCGGAAGATGATATAGAATTATTGCATGACCAGGTGAAATATTATGAAAATGAACTGAAACAGATCCAGGAAGAAATTAACCGCTTAAAAAACAGGAAATCAGAGGATAAAAAATGATTCTGTAGAAATAGTATCAAATGATACTAACTATTAAAAAAATCCCGGAAAGGTTTTTGTGCCAGGTAATATGCGTTGCCTGAAGATATATTAATGATTTGATAGTCAAAGTTGGGAGAAATTTGTAGTTATGAACGAATATAAATTTACCCGGGTTGATTTTAATAATCCCTCGTTCTTATTCGTTTTGGAAGATATGTTGAAACATTTAATCGGCTGTAGGGTATTTTATAATCCCTATATTGAAACCCTTGGGCTGAAGGGAAATGAAAATATTCTTGATTTCGGATGTGGAGGCGGGGCGGTGCCGCATGTCTAATTAAAATTTTAAACCGTGAAGGACATGTGACCTGTATGGATACATCTGCTTACTGGATAAATAAGGCAAAAGAAAGACTGTCTAAATACCCCAATTTATTCTTCAATTATTGCATTATTGCACCGTTATAGTTTCAATTCTAACCTTTTTCTATTTTTTTAGAGACTACCACCAAGATTTCATTTATATCTCCTACATATTTTATAGAAAAATCGATTACAGAAATTCCATTGTTTATTGAATTTGATATTATCAATTGCAGGGTTGTAATATCAATTGTATATTTAATTAATAATTATCAGGGATTATCTGAATGCCAACTAAGTCTCAAAAACGCCGTCTTGGTGTCTTCGTTCTTTTGGTTATCTTAATGCTTACTGCATTACTTGTTATTATTGGAAGCCAGCAATTTCTAAAAAAACAAGATATCTATTTAATTTCTTATAAAGATATATCTGTTAGTGGTTTGGAGGTCGGTTCTCCGGTTAAATACTTAGGGCTTGGTGTAGGAACCATCAAGGATATTCAAATAGATGTAGATGATATAAGCCGAATAAAGGTCGAAATCGCGGTGAAAGAGGGAACACCCATAAAAAAAGATGCCTATGCTGACATTGAAATGATCGGGATTACCGGTCTCAAAATGATCGAGATTCGGGGCGGGAGCAGCGCTTCTGAACTTCTGAATCCTGGTGAATACATCCCAGCGGGTGGATCGATATCTGAATTGATTACCGGTAAGGCTGAAATAATCATGGAGAAAGTCGAACTTTTAATCAATAATCTGAATACTTTTTCTAAACCCGAGAATCTGAATAAAATTATTGATCTGGCCGCAAATGCGAACAAAACCTTTGAAGAATTGGATTTGCTCCTTCGGGAAAACCGGCGTGATCTCCGCGATATTGTAACCCAGGCAAAAATTACTGGTGCGCGTCTTGATACAATCACGCAATTTTTGTTACCTACGTCAGAAACCATGCAAAATGTATCATTGTCAGATACTTTGAGTGAAATATTATCAAATGTAAACAAAGTGACAAAAAGTCTTGAGAAAAGCGGATCTGGATCTGATAATTGAAGAATTTGCAGTTACATTAGACCGCACTAATCAGATCTTAAAGATTGTAGATTACGATATGGAAAAAGGTAGAGACAACCTTTTTATTAGTCTGCAAAAAATGCGCTCAACTCTGGAACATCTGGAGGAAGCAGCGCGAATGATAAATGAAGACCCATCTTTATTGTTGCGTGGCTCAAAATATCAGGATATACCAGATGAGGATTTAGACAGGTAGGCATATGAAACTATCATTATTTGCTTTGTTTTTTATTATTATTGGAATTCTATCTTGTGGTGAGAGAGTTTTAGTCCGTCATTATTATATTCTTGAATTGCCAGCAAAGGGGGACTATAATACCCTGCAGTCAGAACAGGTTGAAGGCATATGTGAGATTCTGGATACAAAGGTTCCTCCTGCTTACGCTAAAACACAGATAGCTGTTCGAAAGCAAAGTCATGAAATTAGTTATTACCAATATCATTACTGGGCAATGAATCCTTCTGAAAATTTAACTTCTCTACTTAGAGCATCAGTTACAAATGTCCCAGATCTTCACCTCAAGTAAAAGCGGATTTCTAAAACAAATCCCTGATTATCAGATATTACCCCAGGTGTATAATCTTGAGGCATTGGATAACGGAGATCTGTTTTATGCGCATTTGGAGATGAGTTTTGATTTAATTGAATATGAAAATGCGAAAACAATCGTAACGTATAAATTTGAAAGAACCAAAGATTTGGAAAGCCGTGATCTTAATCTCTTTGCCTCAGAATTGAGTGTTATCTATCAGGAAGAGGCTCAGAATTTTATTACAAAAATTAGATCTTATTTTGAAAATAAGAATCAGCCTGTACCCGCCCAAAAAGACTGATTGAATTGGTCCTTATGATCTCGCAAAATTCAGCACAGAATTCTTCTCTTCAGTTATCAATGGGAAAACACTTTATTAAAACTCTCCAATTCTCTTACTATTAAAGAGATTGACGCGGACAATAACGATTTATTACATGCCATATTAAATTATAAAAATGATAATTTGGTTATTGATCTGATAAACTTGAAGGAAATTGATAGTGCGGGTGTTGCCTTTCTGCAGCATATTGCCCAGGTACTGAAAGATAAAGATAAAAAAGTTGAGCTTGTAAATGTGCCCGAGAAGATTCAGATGAGTATTGACACATTCTCTGCAACCCACCCTGAAAAGCAGGATATTTCTAAGAAAGAAAATTATTTTGAAAGAATAGGTGAACATGGGTTTCATTTTCTAAATGTGGTTCTTCGCGATTATATTTACCTACTGGCAGACTTGTTTTATTGGTCATTGACTGATTTCTTTGGTCACGATAAAGCACGCCGCAAAGGAGAATCGGTTAATCAGGCGGTGATTATTGGTGTTAATGCCGTCCCTATTGTTGGATTGATAGCCTTGTTAATCGGCCTGGTACTCGCTTTACAATCGGCTGCCCAACTACGACAGTTTGGGGCAAATATATTTATCGTGGATTTGACCGTCATCGCCATGACCCGTGAAATGGGACCTCTGATTACGGCAATTATGATTGCAGGACGGAGTGGTTCTGCCATTGCTTCTGAAGTGGGTACAATGGTAATTACAGAGGAGATCGATGCCCTTAAATCTATGGCCCTCAACCCGGTACGTTATGTAGTCGTCCCAAAAATGTATGCAAGCGTCTTCACATTGCCGTTTTTAACCATACTAGCTGATTTTATGGGCATTCTCGGAGGCATGATCGTCTCCTACTTCTATCTTGATATCTCAGTTATGACCTTTTATAATAGAATGGCTACAGTGTTGTTTACAAAGGACATTTTTACCGGTACTTTTAAGAGTATTATCTTTGCCGTTCTCATTGTGCAAACGGGAAGTTACTTTGGTTTTCATGTGAAAGGCGGCTCAGAGGCTGTGGGCCGATATACAACGGCAGCGGTTGTGACGTCAATCTTTCTTGTTATCCTGGCTGATAGTATCCTTGGTTTAATATTTTATTAACATGGACACTTAGCAAAGGATAATACCTCATCGTATTCAGCACAGAGCATACGGAGAACACGAAGGAAAAATATATAAATTTTTGATTTTTAATTCGTGGAAATTCGTGAAATTAGTGGATAAAAGTCTTTGCGTCTTAGCGGCTTTGCGAGAGATAGGGTAGATATGACTCAGAATAAAATAAGTTGAAGTTGTGTGACTCAATGAGATCTGAAATCATTAAAGTTGAAAATTTATCAACCTCATTCGGAGATAAGCAAATTTTGAAAGATATTTCATTCTCTGCTTTTGAGAATGAGATTACAGTGATATTAGGAAAAAGTGGAAGCGGAAAAACAGTTACACTTAAGCATATTCTCGGTTTATATCCCTTACAAGAGGGCAGCATCTCAATTATGGGGAAAGAGCTGGATGATTGTGATGAAAAAGAGTTAGATCAGTTGCGGCTTCAAATGGGCGTATTATTCCAGAATGGGGCCTTGTTGAATTCGCTTACTGTTGCTGAAAATATTGCTATCCCGCTTGAACAGCATACGAGTTTAAATGAGGAATTAATTAAAAGACTCATATATATGAAATTAAATCTCGTGGGCTTGGCATCTGCTGGCAATCAACTCCCTTCACAACTATCCGGTGGTATGCGCAAAAGAGCAGCGCTTGCCCGGGCCATGGCTCTTGATCCTCCCTTACTTTTTTGTGATGAACCCTCGGCCGGTTTAGATCCTGTTACTTTGGAATCTTTGGATACATTGATCCTCCAGTTGAAGGAACAACTGGACACAACGATCATCATGGTGACACATGAGGTGTCAAGTATTTATCGATTAGCGGATCGTATTATTTTTCTCGAACAGGGCCAGGTTATTTTTCAAGGAGACCTTGCCACTGCATTAGAATCAAAACATCCTCCCATTGCCGAGTTCTTTAGTAAGGCCAAAGGTAAGGGGAAGGAATAGCATGGAGACTTTCATTGAACCTCAAGAATTAGTAAATAATCCAGATTTTCATGAGCAAAGACAAAGAAGTATTCAAAGCCTCAACAATGACATGATTGAAGCGCCATTAGTCGATTTAATTAATGGCTTTAATAAATTGCCCTGCTGTTTTACTCTACAATGTTGCTATGGACATTTTGTATATAAAGGACAGAAGGATATTCATAACCTGGAGCCCCTGCCACTCACCGATTCCCTTACTGAAGTGACGTACAGGATTGCCTATATTTGTTTCTGTATTGAGAAGAGTGATGTCGGAAGGCATTTGTTGGAATCTTTGAAGAAGATCACCGTTCTTAGTCCGGAAAATATCCAGTTTTGTAGTGCTGCATGGTTTTGGGAAAGGCAGGTTAATTCATATGCCTTACAGGTAGAGCCAGAAAGGTTTAAACATCAGGACCAGGCGATAATGGGCTACAAAGAAGCATTGCAAATTGAAAAAATAAGAAATGAATTCTTTAATCGTCTGAGAAAATTATCTGACAAATAAGTCTGTGACAAAAGTTTTATCTTCAATTAAAATATAGAATAATTTATTAACGCGGAGATCGCAGAGGACGCAAAGTAAATATTAAATATTTTTGTCAACTTGATATATCTGAGAATGTTACAAATGTGCTTTTAAAAGAGGGAATACATCGGGCTTTTAAAGATATAGAAGAATTAAAATATATTCTGCGGAACTCAGCGTTCTCAGCGTCTCTCTGTGTTAAATAAGATTTGCATTATGATTTTAATTTACAGGGCAAGAAAACAATTATTCTAAGTCAGTTAATACATAATAAAGACAAAATTAAGAAGGAACAAGACTATATCGCCTGGCAATAGCCAATAGTTATATTGGCGACTAAATTAATCTTATTTCTTAAAGATTATCAATAGTTGTGTATATTTACCGGATTCGCCTTTTTGTTCCAGAACAGCGTTGTAAGATTCTAAAGCTTCATTTACCTGCGAATTTATAGGAGGTAAATCCACTACGTCTGTAAATGTTGTAAATCCAATGGTAATGCCACTCATACTGGCATTTAAAGAAATTTGCTGGGGCTGATATGTTAGTTGGTTTATATAGTTTATCGCATAATTGATTACCTTTATCAATGGTTTCACATCAGCGGTCTCGATAGTACAATCAAACTCTAATGCAAGATTAGCTTCCATCTGCTTTTGTTCTTTTATCATCAAAATAATATCTCGGAGATCGACAGTCTCTTTTTCCATAAAAACCTTTCCGAATTAAAATTCTTTTCTGGATGAAATAGACTTAAATAGATTACTCTTATTCTATTATCGTTTGAGAACGATAAAAGTTTAAAATAAAAAGATCTATTATAAAGTCTTCGTTTGGAATATTATCGTGAAAGGATGGTTTAGTTTGGAATTGAGTAAATATTTGTATATTATCTGCTTGATACTGGGTACTTGGCTCTGGATTCTGGGTTGAAAAATCTACTGAAAGAGGGGAACACCAAAATGCGCTGAGGCAAGGTACTTACTTCAGACGGCCATTTGAGGCAGGTGCATTTGGATTGATAATTAACAATATGCCCTGAAGGGCCGCAAAAGATAATAGCCGTGGGCAACGCCCACGGTGAATATTACCTCAAATAAAGTAACCCTGAAAGGGTTATATGAAAATTTATTCTAATATGTATCTTAAGATTAAGTTGATCTTATGGTTTTAGCCAAGTCTCGGATACTGGAAACCCGCCACTTGGTTCTGAGCAGAAAGAAGATAATTCAATCTGGAGATTGCATTATTTTTGTATAGATGCAAATAGGAGGTTATGTGAAAATAATAATTCAACCACGGATTTACACGGAATATCACGGATCTATTATCTTGGAGATGAGAAATGGACATAATTGTTAAAAAATGCATTTTTCTAAATATATAAATTCCGTGAACCTCTGTGTATTTCCGCGGTTATATGCTTTTTTATTGAGCCTCATAATCGCGTCGCTACATTTTAAACCACCAGTATAATGATTTAGGAGCGGGTTTAAATGAACATACAAATATTACTGTCATACCTGTTGATGGCTCTTATCATCAATATGTTATTTGGATGTTATGGAGATTATAGTGACAAAAGAAATGTTGATGAAACGCAAATCACCATTACGGAAAATCTTGATCAGGGCTTCATAAATCCACCGCTTGACAGCAGACCGCGCGTTTTTTGGTGGTGGCTCAATTCGATGGCTACCAAAGAGAGTATCACTCGGGATCTGGAAGAACTAAAAGATAAAGGCTTTGGTGGTGCGTTATTGTTTGACGCTGGTTCCTCCAGCTATAAGATTGCATACAAAACTCCCGCCGGTCCGGTTTTTGGCAGTGAGGAATGGAAGGTATTGTTTGTTCATGCCCTCAAAGAAGCCAATCGTCTTGAGCTTGACATAAGTTTAAATATTCAAAGTGGTTGGAATCCGGGTGGACCGTCAGTTACACCTGAAGATGCCATGAAAAAAATTGTCTGGAGCGAAAAAACAATAACCGGACCAACTAGTTTTACAGATACTCTTCCAAAGGCTGTCGGAAAAAATTATCATGATATTGCGATTCAGGCATACCGAAAGAAATATGAAGAAAAGCCCCGGCCTATAAAAAACTGGGTCTATAAATCACTGAACAAGCAATTCCGTGGTGGCGGTGCTTATCCCTTATTCATGCTCAGAGAGCAGGAAATATCTAAGTCTGAAGAAGCCGATTTATCTCAGGCTTCTCTCATTGACCTAAGTACACATCTGGATGAGAAGGGACGGCTGCACTGGGATGTTCCATCGGGGGAATGGGTGGTTTTGCGATTTGGATATATTTTAACCGGAGCCCATGTAAGTACCGGTAGTGATGGTTACCAGGGCTTATCTTTTGACCACCTCAGTACAGCTGCCCTGGAGAATTATTTTAGAGATGTGGTTGATCCAATTTTATCATCAGCGGGTGATTGGGTAGGTAAATCTTTGAAATACCTCCATACGGATAGCTGGGAGATGGGATTAGTCAATTGGACAAAAAACTTCCGCGAAGATTTTATCACTATGCGTGGTTATGATCCACTACCATATTTATCTGTACTGGCTGGTCGCATAGTGGATAATAGAGAGGTCTCTAACCGTTTTTTATATGATTATCGTAAAACAGTTGGTGATTGTATCGCCGACCGCATGTATGCCCAATTTGCCCGTTTGGCTCACGAGCGGAGTTTAGGGATTCATCCGGAGTCGGGAGGTCCTCATTCTGCGCCCATTGATGGCCTTAAATGTCTGGGGCGAAACGATTTTCCTGTGGGTGAATTCTGGGCCAGATCGAATACACATAGGGTTCGGGAAGATGACCGTTTATTTATCAAGCAAAGTGCTTCAGCTGCTCATATTTATGGAAAGCGGTTTGTGGCCGGGGAGGGACCAACCACTATTGGGCCCCAATGGGAACGCGCGCCCAGGGATTTAAAAAGTGTTTTTGATCGAAATTTTTGTGAAGGTATCAATCGTTTTTTCTGGCATTGTTTTACAAGTTCACCAGAGGAGTTTGGCCTGCCAGGAAATGAATATTTTGCCGGCACCCACCTCAATCCAAATACCACCTGGTGGGATCAGTCAAAGTCTTTTGTTGAATATCTTTCCCGAACATCTTTTCTTCTCAGCCAGGGACTTTTTCAGGCCGATGTCTGTGTCTATTATGGTGACGATGTCCCTAATTTTGTTTCACGGAAACAGATCATAAAGGAACTCGGACCCGGATATGATTATGATGAATGTAATGCTGAAGTCCTTCTCGAGCGTATGGGGGTAAAAAACGGCCGGATAATTCTACCCGATGGTATGAGTTATCATCTTCTTCGCTTACCGGAGCGAGAGGCGATTTCTTTGGAAGTTTTACAGAGGGTTGAACAATTGGTCCAGGCTGGTGCTAGGGTGGTAGGTCCAAAACCGAAAACCTCAACCGGTTTGTATGATTTTCCAAATTCGGAAGCAGAGGTTGTTAAAATAGCCAATCGTTTGTGGGGCCCTTGTGACGGGCAGACGGTGAAGGAAAACCCATATGGCAAGGGAAGGATCTTCTGGGGAATGAACTTGCGTGAGATATTATTGACTGATGGCATTCTTCCCGATTTTGGTTTTGTCAGCGTTCAGGATAGCAGTGATCTGGATTATATCCATCGACGTGTGGAGAATACGGATATTTATTTTGTGGTTAATCGTTTGGCCCGGCAAGGCATTTATGATACCAAATATCGCTACCTGACCGATCTTCCGGATCGGTATGAACGGGTGGATTGCCAGTTCAGAGTTAAAGGAAAAGTGCCGGAAATTTGGGATCCTTTGACTGGGTCTACAAAGAAAATTACACTTTACAGGGAAAAGGAGGGACGCATCACGGTTCCGCTTAATCTAGGTCCGGAAGGATCAGCATTCGTTATCTTTCGCGAAGAGAGTACTACCGCACCGATTTCTTCAATGAAATGGAATGAGCAAAGTCTCTTCCCCCTTTCTAAAGGAATCGCGGTGCGAAAAGGTGCCACCCTGATAAATAATAATGATGGGTTCTGGCTGGAAACTTATGAAGGTGGAGAGTACGAGCTGACAAGTGTTGATGGAAAAACGAAAACTATTCAGGTCGATGAGCCGCCAGAGGCGGTGGCTATAGAAGGGGAGTGGCAATTGAATTTTCCGGAAGGATGGGGGGCACCGGAAACTGTCAGCTGGGATAAACTACAATCCTGGACAGTATCGTCTATACCCGCAATTAAATATTTCTCAGGAACGGTCACCTATACAAAGAAAATAGTAGTTTTGGATAAATTTCTCACTGCTGACCGACATTATTTGGAGTTGGGTAATGTCCAGGATATGGCTGAGGTTATTGTAAATGGAAAATCTACAGGTGTGTTATGGATGCCGCCATTTAGAGCAGAAATAACCGGTAAACTTAAATCTGGTGAGAATAATCTCGTTATCCGGGTAACCAATTTATGGCCAAACCGATTGATCGGTGATCAATTTTTGCCGGAAGAGAAGCGCTTTACGCGAACCAATATCCATAAATTTACTAAAAACGATCAACCACGCATTTCAGGATTGTTAGGCCCTGTCCGGATCATTTCTGCTAATCGGGTACCTGTAAAATTTTAAATATCTGAAAGGGTTGCAGAGGCCAGGATTGTCAAGAGTATCCAGTTGAGAATTAAATACGTATTTAACAACCTCGGCCACGTCCTTTTGGGCTGCCCCGTTTAACGAGGTCACTCCATGCTGAATGAAAAGTTGATTAACCACAGAGAAACACAGAGTAATTCACAGAATATCAAACAGGCTTTTGATAATAGTGCAAACGATTACGATCTATACAGGACTCAACTCGTTCCTTGCTTTGATGATTTGTATGGTGCCGCCTTGGATCTTATCACATACCAGCCCACAACCAGGCTTAAAATTCTTGATTTAGGAGCAGGAACAGGTCTCTTTTCTTCTCTGGTGGCAAATCTTTACCCAAATGCAGAATTTACACTTATTGACATTTCAAAAAAAATGTTGGAAAAAGCAAAAAACCGATTTTCAGACAGGAATATGAAGGTGACTTATGTGGTTAAAGATTATTCAAAAGAGGTAATTAATGAAAAATTTGATCTTATAATTTCTGCATTATCCATTCACCATTTAACCGGTGCTGAAAAAGAGCAATTGTTTCAGAAATTGTTTTTGAGCCTTAATGACGACGGTATTTTTATAAACGCTGATCAGGTTCTCGGTGAAACCCCTTATATTGAAAACATTTTCAGATCCACATGGCTAAGACAAGTAAAGAATAGCGGTGTCACAGATTTAGTGCTATCTTCAGCCCTGGAGCGTATTAAGGAAGATAAGCCATCAACTTTGTCCGACCAAATTATTTGGCTGAAAAATGCAAAATTCTCAGAAGTAAATTGCTGGTATCAGAACTACAGTTTTGTGGTATATTCCGGTTGTAAAAAATAATAGAGTTCATTGCACTAATACCAAAGTAAGAAAAATGTAATGACCTCCCCCTTTTTCCCCCTCCTTACTAAGGAGGGGATAATGGGGGAGGTCATTCACAAATAGATGCTAGGCCCGGGATAATTGATCAGATATTGCATGTAGGTAAAAAATGTCTTTATTCTGTGTCATTCCGGAGGAATCTTACTTATTGCATACTCATATTCAGTGTGAAGAAAGATCCCTTTCCCGAGACGCGATCCCGTTCCGGGACGGGATGACATATTAGATAGACCGAGGATTACGCCCGGTTTTACAAATAATAAAAAATTATGACACTAAGAATATTTATATATAGCGCCTTTGGAATAATTCTATGCCTTGCAGTGATATCTAGTATTCTCCTATTGGGAAAATTCACAGAAAATAAATGGGAAGCCGGAGATCCGATATTCTTCCATGGGCCTAGCGGCTCTTTTGATGAAATTGCTGTCAAAGATCCGTCAATTGTATTCTTTGAGGGAATCTGGCATTTGTTTTACACGGCGAGGAGTCAGCAAGAATATACCACGGGCTATGTTTCTGCTAAGAGTCTGACTGATCTGCAATCAGCCCCCAGACATGAGCTCAAAATGATCAGGGGCAAGACGAGATACGGCTGTGCGCCACAAATATTCTATTATGAACCTCAAAACAAATGGTACCTGATCTTTCAGAATCGTGATTCCAATTATCAACCAGCCTTTTCCACTACAGGCACCATCTCAGACCCCGAATCCTGGAGCAAACCCAAACCACTTATCGTCAAAGATAGTCCGGAAAAATGGATCGATTTCTGGGTGATTTGTGATGATTCACAGGCCTATCTCTTTTATACACAGGCACACAAGAGGGTTATAGTTAGATCAACAAGTCTGGACTCATTTCCGGGCGGTTGGAGTGAAAGTAAGATGGTATTTGATGATGTTCATGAAGCTGTGCACATTTATAAGGTAAAAGACAAGGAAGAGTACCATATGATTTACGAATTAAACAATGATGGAATGCGCTCGTTCGGAAAAGCAATTGCAAAGGATCTTAATGGGCCATGGAAAAGGATAACCGACCGATATGTAACAGGTACGCAGCTTAAATACATTGAAAAATCTAGCATATGGACAGAAATGGCATCTCATGGTGAGGCAGTCAGGTCTGGTTATAACGAACAAATGGAATACGATCCGGATGAATGCCGTTGGCTTATTCAGGGGATCCTGAAAAAGGATATAAAAGTATCCTATTCAACACTCCCCTGGAAACTGGGTGTGATCAGTTTGGTCAAATAAGTTGGGGAATTTGGAATTGGGAATTAGGAATTTGGAAGTTGCAATTGTTTTTTCTACATCTTGTCATCCTGCAGGGATCTTCCTTCTTGACGGTATTCATCATAATGCTGAAAGATTCTAACAGAATGACACAGATTAGAGTATTAGAATATAAGTATCTATTTATACATATTCTTATAATATCAGGTTAGAAATACCTTGATTTCTGTGAGTAAGGGCTTTAGATAAGAGGAATAATGATGGCTTTATATGTTTATATAGCCCAAAGTCTCGATGGCTATATCGCTGATAAAAATGGCGGGCTTGATTGGTTAAACGATATTCCAAATCCTGATAAGAGCGACTTTGGGTTTGCAGAATTCATGAGCAAAATTGATGTTATTGTCATGGGCCGTAATACGTTTGAAACGGTACAATCTTTTGGCATGTGGCCTTATACCAAACCCGTGTATGTTATCAGTTCAACCCTGACCAAACTACCTGAAGAATATTCTGGTAAGGCTGAAGTTTTAAATTTAAAGCCGCCTCATATTATCGATTATCTTGCTAAAAAAGGTTTTAATAATCTCTATATTGATGGGGGGGCTTTAATACAAAGCTTTCTCTCGGAAAATCTGATTGATGAATTAATTATCACCACCATTCCGGTGCTATTAGGTGATGGTATCTCTTTATTTGGTAAATTAGTAAAATCTTTAGAATTCAAATTATACAAATCTGAGGTACTTTTAGAATCTCTCGTAAAAACGCATTACATAAGAGAGAAATAACAACCATAAGTAGCGATTTTGTTACAGTAGATATGCCAAGAAAATAGTAGGATATTTTGGGGTTAGGAATTCGGAATTTGTAATTGAGGATTGATTTGGCATGAAGATTTTGACATTTGACTTTGATTAGGAGGATCTAATGATATTGACAAGGTTTATTTTTTTTACCATCATTTTATTTTTAATTAACTCTAGCCTTTATGCACAGATTTCCAGGGGTACGATACAAGAGGGATTAATTATTAAAAGTAAAATCTTGAATAAAGATGTACGATTTACTATTTACTTACCTTTTGACTACAATTCTTCGAATCGATTTTATCCCATTACCTACCTTTTACATGGCTATACTGACAATGATATGGGTTGGATGCAATTTGGTGAAGCTCATTTGATTGCAGATGAAGCCATTGATAAACGGGAGATACCGCCAATGATATTGGCTATGCCGGATGGCGGCGTAAGCTGGTATATAAACAATTATGATAATTCCATTAGATACGAGGATTTTTTCTTTAAAGAATTCATTCCCTATATTGAATCAAAATATCGCGTTCGAACGGAAAAGCGATATCGGGGCGTTGCAGGACTCTCAATGGGAGGTTATGGTACCTTGGTCTATGCGTTGAAACACCCTGAAATGTTCACTGCTTGTGCAGCGTTTAGTGCAGCCGTATTTACAAAAAAAGATATTACCGATATGGCTGAGGAGAAGTGGGAGGATATGCTGGCTGTTTTATATGGACCGGCACTAAAAGGAGAAAAGAGAATCACAGACCACCTCTTATCCAACAATCCAATTCATATCGTGCAAAACTCTAATTTAGAAAAAATAAGAAGTGTAAGGATGTATATTGATTGTGGTGATGATGATTTTTTATATAGAGGTAATTCAATGTTTCACATCCTGCTAAAAGATATGAATGTACCACATGAATACAGGGTAAGAGATGGTCGTCACCAGTGGTCCTATTGGAGGAGCGGACTTAAGGATGGCCTAAAATTTATTGGTACCAGTTTCCATCAGCCTTGAGATCGTGACGTAAGGAATAGCTATAATGAGTTAACAAATTGATTTATAAAAATACTATAATATTGCATTAAATCGAAGATCTAATTCCCCCTTATATAGGGGCTGTTGCAGTATCGGATAAATTGTACAATCCTTAGTGAAGTCCCGTATGACGGGATCTCCCCCTTGGAAAGGGAGAATTAGATTTTGCTTATTCGAATAGATAATCTCATATTTTTGCTATAATTATCTAAACTGCAACAGCCCCAATAAAGGGGGATAGGGGGTTGTAATTATTTAACTTATACTTAACATCCCATTAGTCCCCCTCTTCTAATGGGGAGATAAATTTATCTAACAATGATAGCTCATAACTGTTACCATAAAACAGAATAACTACACTATTGCTGGGGCAAGTTTTTGCGTGAAATGAATTTACCCAGTTAATCAAGTTCTTTGATAAATATATTGGCAAATTGTACCGGATCGCCATGATGCTGCAGGGCGATAGGGCCTCTTTCTGGCAGATCAGGCAGTTGCGCTTGATTTATCACCATTTTTCCATTGACCATCACGGTGATTTTATCATCTTTTAATGTAATCTTGAAACGATTCCATTGTCCTACAAGATCATCAGCATTTAGCATAGGTGTGGCACCTTTCCTAACAGCCTTGGACATGGATTTATCTGTGCGATATCCCCAAATTTCTCCCGAGCCCACCGGCCAGTTCCAGATATTGATCTGACACTTTGATGTACCCCGTAGATAGATGCCACTGTCACCCGCATCAAGGACAGGCACCGAAAGGGCTGTACCATCATTATCGGTTGCCGTGTTCCCATCTGGAAGAATAACCGGTACCGCCTCCACGACTGGTTCGCGGGGTAACCGCCAGTCTACAATCAATACAAAATTTCTATATTCTTTTTCTGTCCACAAATGTTTGTCCTCACCCTCTGCTTCACTTTTACCATCATATTCTAATGTCCAATCTTTTGCCTGCCAATGGTTGACATTGCCAGGTACCTGTTTCCATCCCTTTAGATCCAATCCGTTATACAAGGATGTGAATCCCTCGTCCAATTTTGCTGTTAATTCTGGTGGTGGATTTGATGAAGGTAATTCATGGATCCTGATATTGCGAAAGTGTATTTCACTACCCTCAGATTCCAGACAAATATATCCCTTTCGGGGATTTAAATGGAAACTGCGTGTCACGACCTCACCATTGACAGAGAGGGTTAAGATGCCATCCCGGCTTTCAACCCGGTAATGATTCCATTCTCCGGTGGGATTCATCCTTTTTTCTTTCGGGTAGGCACGCATGCCTCCCTTGGATGGTTTAGGATTGTCTGGGGTGAGGGTCGCCCCATGGATGGCAAACATATCGCCTTCATTACCATCCAAAATCTGACATTCTGTGGAACGAGAGAAGGGTTTTCCAAGAGCTGTCAGGGCATCGGAATGAATAAATAGACCGGCATTACCACCTTTTTTCATATGTCGCCATTCTAGTTCCAGAATATAATTTTCATATTGTTTATCCGTACGCAAAATACCCGTAGGTATCCCCGAGCACACGATCATACCATCACGTACGGTCCAGGTTTCTTCTGCACAATTAACATTTGTCCAACCTTCTAACGTGCTACCGTTAAAAAGCGGTTTGAAAGTATCATCTGCCCATGACGGGTTATAAATACTTAATATTAGTATATAGCCATAAATCAAAACCAGATAATATTTTAAGTCATTTTTCATTTTTTTCATCCTTTTTTTTAATGTAAAATTCTATCAATTTTACTTAAGGTTGCTGATTTAAATTTCCATTATATGGGAGTGTTCCTATAGCGGTTAATTAGCACTATCCTTGGTGTAGCAAGGACTCGCTTCCCCCTTTGATAGGGGGATTGAGGGGGATGTAATTTCACTTTAATCTATGTAATAACATCCCCCTAACCCCCTTCGTAGGGGGAATGATTTTAATTATTCTAAAAATGCTACTATTATATTCAACTCAGTCATCCCCAGGCACGGCCACTGGCATTGCAGGCAAATCCCCGAATTCCATTTTTGCAGGGCTTAGATCCAGTTTGGAAGCTTTCATCGCCCACTCCCACTTAATCGCTCTTCCTGTATAGGCGCTCATGCGGCCCAGGATGGCGGTCATGGTACTTTCTGCTATTTGGCGTCCTTCATTGATTGCTTTATTTTGTCGAATGCTGTCGATCATCTCTGTATATTCAAGCACGGCCGGATTTACCTGTTCGCCCTGGAATTCATATGAATTCTCGCCCTTAATGACACCGTTTCCGGCGTATTGATAAGCCGATCCTTTGCTGCCGCTTACCCATTGATCGTTTCTGTTGCTAATCCTATCAATCTGTGCGCCCATATATTGAATTCTAACATCATTGGGATATAAATATTCCAAAGTAAAATGATCATAGACATTCCCATATTCAAACCCGGTTCGGGCCTGGCGGCCGCCAATGCCCATACATTGTACAGGATGGGCATTTAACATCCAGTTCATGATATCCAAATTATGTACATGCATCTCTACAATAAAATCACCGGATAACCACGTCCAGAATAACCAACGCCGAATATGATATTCCATTTCAGACCACGCTGCATTCTTTAGTCTTTCGTCGCTTCTCCAATCCCGCATGGCACCGCCGAAACGTACGCATTGACCACCATTTATTTCTCCGATTGCACCATCATGAATTCTTAGAATGGTTTCACGGTACGATTTCAATCTTCTCATCTGTGTGCCTGCCACCAGGGTGAGCCCTTTTTGTTTGGCCATTTCAGAACTTTCTATTACGGAATGCACTCCAATAGGATCCACAGCAATTGGTTTTTCTATAAATACATGCTTGTCATTTAATACTGCTTCACGAAGATGCTCGGGTCTGAAGTTTGGTGGGGTTGTCAATATAACCATATCCACGTCAGAGGCGATGACTTTCTTATAGGCATCAAAACCCACAAATGTTGCTTCCGGAGATACTTTATATATTTCTTCTGCTGGCAAATCTCTCTTCCGCAGATTTTCAATAATTTGCTCTGGCGCTTTATCAATATGGTCCTGAAACAGGTCACCAATGGCTACCAGTTCAACTCCCGGTGAGGACTGGGCGCAATCAATGATACCAGCCCCTGTGCCGCGCCCTCCACAACCAATTAGCCCCACTCTAATTTTATCTGAGCCCTGGGCATGAACGATGCCTTTACTGGCTAACACAGCCCCTGCACCCGCAAGAGCAGAAATTTTTATAAAATCTCTTCGCTTTAGTTCCGTCTTCGAATTATTGATCTGATTTCTCATCTTCGCTCCACAGAATAATTTGATTAATAGGTCAGAATTTATCTCTCAATCTTTCAAACAAAATATTAAGGAAAATGATGCAAATTTCCCTCATCAATTTAAGTGTAGATTTTTTTTGTTTTCTGAGATTACTATATTCTTTAAAAGATGTGAGTTATATTAAAGTAGTCAGAGTGAGGATATTTTGCAAGGAAATTTTGAAGTGGTGTGCACACTTATCTGTTTTTTAACCACAAAGACCCCGATATAAATATCTGCATCATGTAAATATATCGGGACGAAATCCTCCTATATTTCTTAGGCGCAAAGTACTGAAAGAAAAAAATTATAAAAAACTTTGTGATCTTAGTGCCTTCTTTGTGAACTTTTGCCCTAGGCATCCCTATGGGAGTGGTTAGTCTTTTATCTTTTCACATATGAGGAGCCTGATTGTGGTTACACATAAATGAGGGTACATAGATCCAAATCATGAATAACTGAATATTTAATAAAACAGGGTATTCTTTATGGCGTTTGGTTTATCTGAACATAGCAGTATAGAAATTATTAATGAGGATTTTGTAAGCAGAAATTTATCCAAAAATATATCTTTATCGATTGCAAGTTCAAAAATTGTAATTTTACCCAATCAGATATAAGCGGATCGGATTTTGAAAATTGTACGTTTTTTGAATGTGACCTCACAAATCCCCAAATTGCTCAAACGAAATTCAATGATGTTATATTTAAACATAGTAAACTGATGGGGCTAAACTTCACTCAATGTGGTCACTTTACTTTTAATGCAAATTTTGATAATTGCATCATCAGCAATTGCAACTTTAATGATATGAAAATGAAGAATGCCAACTTTTTAACATGTGATATTGTGGACTGTTTCTTTCAGAACACCTATTTGCCTGGTGCATCATTTGAAGCGTCTCAATTTAGAAATACCTTATTTCACAACACTAACCTCGAAAAAGCATCGTTTTGCAAAGCAAGTGGGTATAATATTGATCCAACACTGAATAATATTAAGAAAGCAAAATTTTCTGTACCTGATGTTCTCAATCTGCTCAATGGATTTGAAATTGAGATTGAAGGTGATAAGTAGAATTCTATTTAAATTAGAATTACCTTATAATCATGATGAACCTCACAAAATAATGGTGCAGCAAAGGCTGCACAATATCCATATAAGTCATCAATCCTGAGTTGTTAAAATTGCGACTCAAATATTTCAGTCTAAAAAGGAGGTAAGGATGAAGAAGATTGTAATTATTTTAACAGTACTGATGGCTCTGACTTCAACGATGTATGCCGATGGTGCTGTTCAGTTGTCATTGATCAACTCGGTTCAGATCGGCCGGAAAATCAGGCGGTTACTGCCTTTCGGCTGGCCATCTATGGTAAGAATACCACAACCCAATACCTGGATCTCGGCATTGTTACCCAAAATACCAGCGGGATGTCACAGGGTGTTCAGTGGAGTTTTGTCGGTCTGCAGGATGATTTCACCGGCTGGCAGGCAGCCACTGCCTTTAATTACTCCACGGGGAGTGTAAAAGGGCTTATGACCGGGGCGGTCAATGTAAGCGGGTACATGAGCGGATTACAATTCGGTATCGTCAATGTAACCGATACGGCCTATGGCTTACAGCTTGGTTTACTCAACATTATTAAAAAGGGTGGATTTCTACCTTTTTTTCCATTGTTTAATTTCTCATTTTAGCGGCCGTTCGAGTCCAGTTAGATATGGCAAGAGTGACCTGGAATAATTTTTAACCACAGAGTTACACAGAGAAATTCATAGAAAATTTCTAAACTCAATTGAGCTGGTTATCTGTCAATTCCTCTGGTTCCTCCGTGTACCTCTATGTGATTTTGTGGTTAGTCATTTTTCTTTTTTTGATATGTAAATCGTAATTCACATCCCTAAATCTGCTTTTTTTTAGGTTCATAATTCATTAATTTCTATAAATATATTATACAGGAGTGATGGAAATGAAGTTCAAATCTAAATATTTCATGCTATTAATTTTTGTCTTATCTATCATTGTTCAAGTTGCTTCCGCCGGTAACTTAAACGGAGAAGATGAAAAATTATGGAAACCCGCGGTTGATGATGTATATCTGCAGGAAGTAAATGGTAAAATAAGTACGGACAATCCGGTGACATCACTTGCTGTCTATGATGGTGCCTGTTATGCGGTGATGGAGGGGCGTCTCTACACCCTCAAAGACGACAATTTATTAGCAGTAAAAAAAGGCCCACAAGAAATAGACCGAATTATTTCCGCTGATGGGGCCCTTTGGGTGTTAACCTCAAAAGGGATATACCGTTATACAGATGAGTGGAAGCAGGTAGATGACAAGCATTTTCTCGATATTTGTATGCATAATGGTAAAGTACATGGTGCTACACGCGATGAAGTCTATCGTCTAGACCAGGATAAATTTGTGAGTGTTCAGCCTGAGGGTGGATACCTTTCCAGTGATATCACCATGGTTATGGCAGATGGATCCCAGGTTTTGGCAGATCCGGTCCAGATTGGCCCCATTCACCGCATTGCCTCCTATAATGAAACCATCTATGTATTACGTCCAGGAAAAATTGTATTATTCGATGGGAGAATCGTGAACAGGGATTTTGTCGATTGGGGAAGGTTGCCGTCCTACAATACCCGTGACCTGCTCAGTTTCGGCAGCCGTTTGTTTATTAGCACGGACCGCGGCCTCGCTCAGTTACGTGGTGCTGCGATGACAACTATTGGGGGGAATGAAGGATTGCCGTATGAAAATACGACAGTGTTGAGACAGGGTTTTGCGAGGGATATGTGGATCGGAACCACAAAGGGCGCTGTGCGCTGGACAGGTAAAGATTGGCATTATTTTGGCGCCGATCATTGGCTTCCTGGTAATAATGTCCATGATATTGCTGTTGGGGACAAAGTCGTTTATGTTGGAACAGATGCAGGGATCGGAATTATCACTTATGAGCCATACACCCTTCGTAAGAAGGCCGAATTTTATGAACGCCATATAAATGAATGGGGTCATAAACGACTAGGATTCATTCATACTATTTACAAAAATGGTGATGAATGGATACGTGAGATTAGTGATAATGACGGGGGGCATACAGCACCATTCCTGGCAGCAATGAGTTATAAATACGAGGTCACTGGAGATGAGACAGCCCGTGCACAAGCAGTGGAGGCTTTTAAGGCGATGCTCTGGCTGGATAAGGTTACACCAAAAGATGGTTTTATTGCCAGAGCAATCTGGTCGGCATCAGGTGACCAAGATAATCGTTCACGGCATGGTTCAGGTGGCCTGCCGGCAAAATGGTATTCCACAGAAGATAAAAAATGGTACTGGAAGGGGGATACATCCAGTGATGAGGTTATCGCTCATTTTTATTCCGTTTCACTCTTCCATGATCTTGTGGCCGAAGGAAAAGAAAAAGAAATGGCCGCACAGCACCTTAAAAACATCGCTTCTCATATCATCGACAATGGCTTTGTCATGCGCGATATGGATGATAAACCCACACGCTGGGGGCGCTGGGATCCGGAGTATCTACTGCGACCCTATGGGTCCTGGGACCGCGGTCTGAACGGACTTGAAGTGCAGGCTTTCATGTTAACCGCTTTAGGTGTCAGTGGTGACGAAAAAGTATAAATCAGCCTATGACCAATTACTTGCCTGGGGCTATCATAATTATACGGAACGGCAAAAAAGGACTTTCCCCCAGGCTGATGTGGCACCCTGGGATGATAATCTGGCCTTTGAGAGTTATTATACCATGATGCGTTATACAAAAGATCCGATAATGAGAGCACTCTATCTGCGCAGTCTGGCGCGCTCATGGGAAGTTAAACGAATGGAACATGTGGCCTGGTTTAATTTCACTTATGGTGTGGCCTCAGGTAATGACTGCGAAGTAGAAAAGGCGGTAAAAGCTTTGCGGGAATGGACATTGGATTGTGTGGAATGGAATTTTCGCAACTCCTTCCGAACTGATTTGAAACCGGCCCCGGGGGATATTCCCTACGAAGGTGGCAATTCGAGAGCGTTATCACCAAGAGAGACCTCTGTGAGCAGGGGAAGTCGTAATGGTTATGGCTATGATGGTGGTGTAGGAGGACGGCGTGTAATGGAGCCCTCCGGATTTCTGCGTGATTATTGGATGGGACGTTATCATGGTTTTATCCAGGCACCAACAACGGATGATAAAGATCTTCTTTCGGTTAAACCGCGTAAGGGACAAAAATTTGGTGCTGCGCCTTATAAGGGTGAACCAAGACCGAAGATATATTAAGATACAATAAAAAAGACAAAAGAGAAAAAAGTCCACGGATTACACGAGTTAGCACTAATTTTAAATAAAAGATTCAATAGAATATTTTATTTTTACAATTCGTGTAAATCCGTGTAATTCATGGACAAATAAAAAATAATTTCTGGTTAATAAGATTCCTTGTTGAAAATTCTTTTGATTTCAATAGCCGAATTTGCTTTTTTTAGTTTGGCCATTAGGATGGCTTCTTCATCTCTTAACTTTTTCACATTTTCCAAAACGGCATCCAGTTTCTCCGCTGGAAATTTACAGGCCCCGTTTTCATCCATGTGGATAATTTCGCCAGGTGTTACATCCATACCGGCAACAGAGACGGGAATATTGATAGCCTGAATAGCCATATCCCCATGTCCGGCCGTTGTACCACTGAGCATGTATTGAAAGTTCATTGGACGGATCTCATCCATATCCCGTGAGGGGCCATTGGATATCGCCCCCACACAACCCACCGCTTTCATCGTCGTCGTCATTACACCCCCGGCTAATCCGACTTTATCACTAATCTCAGGTGGGAAGTCCTGCTGGAAAACGAGAACCGTTGGTTTTGGTGATGCATCTAATGCCTCCACTAAATCAATGAAGGGAAGTGAAGGTTTATCAGGATGGGGAAGTCCATAGAAACAGGTTACAGCGTAGCCTAAAGTGCGACCAAGTTCAGGAAACATACAGCGGATAGACTGATCCGTATACCAGTTATCTTTCCATGGATCGTAGAGGCCGAGGCAGAACGATTCTCCCGGATAAGATCCGAGAACATTTGTGATGGCCGGTGTGTCAAAATCCTTTAAAGCGTTGATATTATGGTTGGTGTTCATAAATACCCTCTATATGATTTTAGAAAAAAAATATCTGTTTTTAGACGCGTAAATTCATCTTGAAAGAATGCTAATATAATTGTCCACGAATTTCACGAATTTTCACTAATTAAAGATCAAAAAATAAGAATTAATAATATCATTAAATAATTCGTGTTAATTAGTGTAATTCGTGGACAAAATAATTCTTGCCTTTTATCTGAAGACGTAAGTCTATTTGACTAACTTTTCTAAGGCCCAGCGGGCTTTATCAACTCTAATCGGTTCAAATGCTTCAATTTTATTTAATAATTTTTCGGGATCATCATCGATAAGAACCAATGATTTATTTTGAGTGTGGATAAATTGTTGCTCGACAGCATGTTCGATAAATTTAATCAAGTGATCAAAATATCCCCTAACATTTAGAAAGCCGCAGGCCTTGTTATGAATTCCCAATTGGGTCCAAGTAATCGCTTCGAATATCTCCTCAAAAGTACCAAATCCACCGGGTAGCGCAATAAAGGCATCTGAAAGTTCTGCGATCAGGGCTTTACGCTCATGCATAGAAGTGACAACACGCAAATCGTTTAGGTCATTAAAGGCAACCTCTTTTTGTGCCAAAGATTCGGGGATAACTCCTGTCACTTGTCCGCCATTTTTCACAACAGTCCTGGCTATTTCACCCATCAAGCCCACTTTTCCACCGCCATAAACCAGTCCGATGTTTTTTTTAGCGAGGAGTTCTCCAAAACTTACAGCTGCGGCTGCATAGTCTTTTATCACTTCCGGAGCCTGAGCCACAAAAAACGGAAATTCTTTTAATCATTCATCTGCCCTGTGAACTGTATCGGGTGAAAATGCCGGAAGACATATAGCGATATATTCAGCGCCTTCTTCTGTCGGTGTGGCATACTGAACCTGAACTCCTTTTTGGGCAACAAACATTTCATTCTCTTTTATATGATAAATTTTTCCTTGTGTTTGAACCTGAACCTTGCCTTTGAGAACAAATGTATATTCATCAAATTCAGGGGTTTGTGCAGGTTCTTCCCATCCAGAGGGACTTTTCATACGGGCAATGCTGATATCACCCGAATTTGAGTTTACCCTACCAATAAATTCATTAATTAATTTAGGTTTGTTGCCTGCGGATTTGATAAGAGTTGGTGATTTGATATGTGGGATCACTACTTTCTTCCTTTTCTGTTGACTCTTCAACTTAAAGGTATGAAAAAATTTTGATAAAGGGAAGATGTTGGTGATTGGTAATTTGTTATAAGGAATTAGGAATTAGGAATTGTGGATTTGTGATTTGAGATGCCAGATGGGAGATATGGGATACGAGATGCGGGATACGAGATGTGGGATACGAGATGTGGGATATGGGATTTGGGATATCATCCCGCATATGGCATCATGTGTCATGGATCCAAAGGTTCCTTACATCACCGGAAAGTTTACTAATAGTTTATCCAGGGCCAATTCGACCGCATCGGTTAGGGGAGGGGCTTTCTCGAAGGTGATCTTATTTTCTTTTCTCCTTTCGCTAGTACCTTCCCATATCAGCCACTCTCACTCGGTTTCGAAAACGCTGAATCTTACTGATACATGTGAAACAGTCGTTTTTATGTTATATATGCCGTCCTGACGAACGATATCACTCAATACTATAAAAAAAAGGATACTGCTTGTGCCCCAAGAGCATTGCCAAGCGAGGCTAAAGTCTTTTTATCAGGTCGGCCATATTTATGATAATGATCATAAAATTGTCGCCAATTGACAGCGACTGTCTGTTTTTTTAGAATACGTGCTGTTTTGTCAGGATGGATCAGATCTAGATAGGGGTTTCTTTTCTCTGTCCCTTTTTAGATTATCTTGTTCAGGTTTTGAATCTCGCCCCGTGCAAGAGAATTATTTTCTGATGAAAAAATGGCCAATGATTTGATCTGACCTTGTTTTAACGTAGAATCAATATAGGTATTGATCATAACCTTTTGTTTAATAGCAGAACATGATATTTAGAAAAGTAAGGACAGAAGCAGATATCTTTTAAGCAGAGCGAATCATAAAGATGGAATCAGGCGTTGGTACGGTTTTTTGATTTGGAGAGATAATAAATCCGAGAGATTCGTACAAATTTATAGCCACTTTATTATGCTGGTAGACATTAAGGCTGAATGGTTTATTTTTGTTTTGAGAACGACCTCTTTCTATTAACTTATTGCATAGCAGGCGCCCGTATCCCAATCCACGGCAATCGGGATTAACAAGAATCCGGGCCAGATGTTGGCGGCCATCACGGTCCATAATCTGTCCTAATCCAACGGGATTATCATTATTGTCGGCAAGTACATAGGTGTCGTAGGTAAAAAAGCCAAGGTCTGTGATAAACCTGTCCCAAACAAAGGGAAATCTGAGCCCGGGACCAGCCCATATTCGACAAGACTTTTCATCTCTGATCCAGTTCATGATGATGTGTAAGTCTTCTGCTTTGGCCTGCCTTAATATCATTGAAGACCCGCTGCAATTTATATGGTTATCCATGCACCTTTTGAAGAACTTAGAACTATGGAATCTAATGTGTTCATATTTTTAATGGCATCATCCAAAGAGACAGGTAACTGGTGGTCAAATAAAATAGATTGAGAAAAAATTTCTGCCTGCTCAGCATAATGATCAGTAGGATTGATGAGAATTTTCTCACTTCCGTTTTCACTATTTATTTGGAGAGTTGCGCTTTGGTCAGGTTCCACAATAAAGGGAGATGTCATTTCTATCATACCTGATGTGCCAAAGATATTAACCTTTTGATGTTCAAATTGCTGTGTCGCGCAGGTAAACGTTGAAATCTTTCCATAACCAAAATCCATGATACCGGAAGTTTTTTGATCAATCTTGAATCGGGCGTCAATATCCATATGACCTAAAATCTTTTTTGGTTCGGAGTCGAATAGATACCTGGAGAGGGAAATGCTATAGCAGCCAATATCCAATAGGCTGCCTCCGCCTAACTCTCTTTTATTTACAATACTTTGTGGATCATCATCAAAAAAAGAGAAATGAGAGTTGATCAGTTGCAGCTCGCCAATTCTGTTCGAATCAATTATTTCTTTTACCCTGGTCCATTGGGGATGAAAGCGGTACATAAATGCTTCCATGATTTTTAGTTGTGGGAATTCTTGAGAGACTTGCAGGAGGCGTTCTGCTTCTGATGTATTCAGGCCAATTGGTTTTTCACATAATACATGTTTGCCCGCTTGTAATGCTTTGGTGGCCCATTCCACGTGAAGATTATTGGGCAATGGTATATAAACAGCTGAAATCTCATTGTCCTTAATTAAATCCTCATAGCTACCCCAGGCCTTGGTAATATCAAATTGTTTGGCAACCTGTTGTGCTTTTTTAAAATTGCGTGATGCAATGGCGGTGACGTGGGTATATTTTCCTTTTTGCATAGCCGGAATCACCTTCTCTACGGCAATCGTCGCCGTTCCTAATATACCCCAATTAATTTTCTTCATAATTGATGAGTTCTATCCCTAATAATCTGGCAAATTACTTCATTGTCATACAAAAGCATCTTATTTTTCTTTTTTCTTTTGTCTTATGCAACTTATTGGCGCTGCGAGAAACAAATATTCAATCCATGACGATAAGATTATTCGAGGCATCAGCATCGGGAAGGATACCCGGCACTAATTCGACCTTATTTATAGACTTATCTGATTCCACTTTTGCTTCATATTCAGAATTGCCATTTTTCCAAATGGAGACGGGCTTTTTCAACAATTCTATACTACCATCTGTATAGGTTACTTCAATCGTCACCGGAACAGGATAGTGACCCTTTTTCTGGATGATAACTTTATAATATTTTTCTGCCGTTTCTACCTTTTTTAGACCGACATCAGCATACCCAAAATCAAAAAACCAGGGCTGGAAAAGCCAGTTCAGATTTTGATTTGTGACATCGTTTAGGGTATAAAAAAAGTCATAGGGTGTAGGATGCTTTCCTTCCCAGCGAAACATAAACTCCCTTATAGCTTCTTTAAAATTATTATCACCGAGAAAGTCGCGCAGGATAATCAAAAATACCGCCGGTTTCGCATAGGCGTTATAGTGATAGGTATATTTTTTTAAGAACTTCGAATTCGATATAATCGGCATATCTGTATCATAAACTTGATTTCTCTTGTAACGGTCCAGATAATAAATACTGGAATATCCACTTGTATCTAATGCATTACTTATGAGGTAGTCCCCATAACTGGCGAAGCCCTCATCCATCCAGGCATATTTTGATTCATTGATTCCCAAATAAAAAGGGAAGTAGGTATGAAATATTTCATGAGAAGTAAGTTTGCGTACATAACTCATGTCGTCGAATGAAAGATCATTGACCATCATCGGATATTCCATCTCATCAAGGCCATTAAAAACTGTCATTTCCGGGTAGGGAAAGGGCACACCAGGAAAATCAGTGGACATAAAATTGATGGCCTCCCTGGCAATCTGAGCCACTGAATAGAAATCTTCTGAGTTCTTGTTATAGGCGGAAATGATGAAAACCCGTCTTCCACTTGTCTCATCAACCTTGAGGCTGGTTCCATCCCATAAATAATGATCGCTGGTAGCAAAGGCAAAATCGCTGACTTTATGGGCTTTAAACTGCCAAGTGTTTTGCTGGTTCTGCAGTGTAATATTTTTTTGGTCGTCAGATTCATTAACAATCGATACGATGTGATCGCTATCCATGGCCCTTTGCATTTTATCCACATATTTATTTGTAAGAACATGATGCGGATTCTGAAGCTCTCCGGTGGCCCACACGATATAGTTTGGTGGTAGACTAATCGATACGTCAAAATCACCAAAATCATTATAAAATTCAGCACGCCCACTGTAGAAAAAATCATTCCAGCCGTCAATATCATCATAGACTGCGATTCGGGGGAAAAAGTAGGCGATAAAGAAGGATGAGGGATCCACTTGTCCCGTACGCATATGTGAAGTTTCATTAACGGTATATTCCCAGGAAATATAAACAGTTAGCGCTTCATCAGATTTAAGAGGCTGGGGTAGTATTAATTTAAAATCGTTATGAAGGTATTCAATCGAGATGCTGTTTTTTGATACATCGATATCTTGTCCATCGATTGTAATCTCTTTTAGAATTAAACCATCTGACTCATCCCCATATGCTACTTCAAAATCCCGCGGGGTTCCTTTTTTATAAACATTAGGGAAAAGGTGAATGATCAGATAGGAGAGCGTATCCGGACTATTGTTTGTGTACCGGATGGTTTCTGTCCCTGATACAATCCCTCGTGAAGGATCCAATGAGACATGAATTTGGTAATCAGCCCGGTTTTGCCAATAGGCTTCTCCGGGTGTACCATTCAAAGCACGGGTCTGATTTTGATAGGCCAGACTGAAAATTTTTAGTCATGTATAATTTGTTGGCCTGCGAATAACAAAAGGAGAACGGAACTAATAAAATTACAGGATTATATTTCATATATTACACCTTATTATTGTTATCCCATGATGAACGATAGGAAAATATGAATAACTCAGGTACGCAAAAATTTCATGCTGAATTTATTTCAGCATCTCACCTGGCTGTCTATGTAATAGATTCCGAAATAAATTCGGAATGATCATTGACTGCATCATCATTATACCAAATCACAAGCATCGGCCGGCATCCAATGGGCATCCTGACCCTCCCATTTGACATTACATCCAATTGGATTAGTAAGAGGGGTGGATATTGGCTTATCGACTAAATGCTCTTCTAAAGCCTTCTCAAGATCATTTACAGTCATTTTAGAGGTATCCCGTGGTGTATCAACAGCACGCCCTGTATAAATAAGTCTTCTTTCTTTATCAAAAACATAGAAGTGGGGTGTTCGGAGTGCCCCATAGGCCCTGGCAATATCCTGCGATTCATCATATAGGTATAACCATGGGAATTTTTTTTCTTCCATACGACCGACCATATGATCAAAATCATCATCCGGGTGGGTGATTTTACTATTAGAATTGATGCCAACAAATTTTACCCCTCTTGGTGCGAATTTTTCAGCGGATTTCCGTGTAATCTCATCGGAGCCAACCACATAGGGACAATGGTTGCACGTGAAAAAAAGGACGATGACAGGAGAATCATGAAAATCATCCATTTTATAAGTATTGCCATCGGTTGCTGGTAATTTAAAATCCGGGGCCTTTGTGCCCAATTGTAAAGTAAAAGACATATATTTTCTCCTTAAAAGTTGTAAAATTTTGTTTCACGAAGATTCACGAAGGAATCATGACGTGTCACGAAGTATATTTATTGTTATTAGTATTAAATTCTTTGTGGAATAATTATTCTCTCATTCAATGATCGCATCTAAAAAATAGACGCTTAGATCCTGAGCCCTTTCCTGGTGACAGGACAGGGCTCAGGATGACCTTGACTCACATCTTCTTCTCTAATTTGAAATCACGAATCTATAAACTCATGGTCAAGGCAATACAAATAAAATATAGCATATATAAGAAATATAAATAATAGATCTGTAAGTGTATAATATTTTTCTGAAGAAAGGGCGGGGTGGGAGATTCTATCTACTAGGCCTCTACAGGCTTGTTTATTATCTCCTGAATGGTCTGTTCCAATTTTTTTATTGAATAGGGTTTGGGTAAAAAGTAAAAACCATTCTTCTTCTGTATATCTTTCATGGTTACCCGGCTATCTGTAAATCCTGAACAAAGTAATATTTTTATTTTTGGATTTAATTCACGTAAATTTTTGGCCAACTCTTCTCCACCCATCTCGGGCATAACAATGTCAGATATAACCAGGTCTAGTTTGTTGGACAGGAAGTCTTTATTAACCATATCCAGAGCTTCTCTCCCATTCCCGGCGGTTATGACCTTGTAGCCAAATGAGGACAAGGCTTTGCAGGCTAATTCACGGACATTTTTATCATCTTCAACAAAAAGAAGTGTTTCGGATCGGTTTTTGTGTACAATTTGGGTATCCAGACGCGTTTCATCGCGCACCTTTATATCGGAAGAAGGCCAAAATATCTTAAATGATGCGCCATTTCCGGGATGTGAATCAATATAAATATTGCCATTGTTTTGTTTTACAATTCCATAAACAGTAGCTAATCCCAGACCGGTTCCTTCTCCATCTTTTTTGGTTGAAAAGAAGGGCTCAAAAATATGCATCTTGGTATTCTCATCCATACCAATTCCGGTATCCTCCACTGATATTAGGATGTAATTTCCCTCACGTAAACCGGGGTAGGTTTTCGTTGTCTTTTCCGTCATGTCTACCTGTTCGGTATAAATTCTAATATTTTTTCCTTTTGATTTATCTTTTTGATTATTTACCGCATGTCCGGCATTTACAACAAGGTTTACCAATGTTTGTTGAATTTGAACGGGATCTGCTTTAATAAAACTTATATTATCCTTCAATTTTAGATTAAATGTAATATCTTCCGGAATCAACCGTCTTAACATACTATGTAATTCTGATATAACTTTATTTATATCAACAATACGTGGCTCAATCATCTGGCGTCTACCAAAAGCCAAGAGCTGGCGGATAAGTTCTTCAGCTCGTTTAACGCCTTGCAGAATATTCGTCACGTCGTTGTACTGAGGATCTTCTTTGTTCATATCCAACATCATGAGCTCGGCATAACCACTTATAGTTGTAAGAATATTATTGAAATCATGGGCCACACCACCGGCCAGCAATCCGATGGATTCCATTTTTTTTGCCTGGAAAAGCTGTTGCTCCAATAGTCTTTTTTCGGTAACATCTCTTAAAATACCCTGGTAGCCGATGATTATACCATTTTCATCACGAACAGCCATAGACGTTTCCAGAAAATGAATTTTATTACCCGCTTTATCCTTAAGGACAAGGTCATACTCTTTCACCTGACCATCTGCTCTCACGGTTTGTAAGTATTTTGATCGGTCTTCAGGATTGTAGTACAGATCTTTAATATCTATATTCAGGATATCCCGGACGGATTCGTATCCAAATACCTTGGCACCCGCCGGGTTAATATCCATTAAACGACCATCCGGTGTAGAGATAAAGACAACGTCCTCAAATTCAGAGAACATTGTCCGGAACTTTTGTTCCTTGCGGATACCCGTACGTACAGCATCACGCCTATTTATAGCTCCGGCAAATATAATTCCACTGTTGGTTAATATCTCTTCAGTTTCATCAGTGAATTTGCAATTGTTTTCAACACAATCCACGCCTATATAGCCAATTACTTTCCCTCTGGAATAAATAGGACAGAGCAGAGCAGATTTGATATTTTCCACTTCCATAATTGTTTTAACTGAGCGGGCTGTATCTGGTAATTTTGCGACGGAGGGGATGGTGATGGCTTTGTTATCTAACAAAGGTTTGATTAGCCAGGAAAAATCTTCCTGGTCGACATGATCATGTTCTCTTATTTTAGTTTTAATATCATATTTATCGAATTCATGGCTTAACACGAGCCGACTATTCTGATCGGCAAATTTATAAATATAACAACGATCAGTGCCTGTGTAATCAGTTATTGATTTAAGCCTCTCGATAATGACATTGTCGATTTCAGCCGGCGTCACATCAATAAAATCAAAGGCAAGATCAAGCAAAAATTTCCTTGCCTGCAGATGTTTCTCATTTTTTTTATTTGTTTTTTTTAAGCTTATCAAAACAACCTCACTTCTTTACTCTCTTCTCGTTTCTCGGCTCTTGGTTCTGGGATCTCGTTTCTTTGATCAGTGAGATATATAAAATCATCTTCGTGACCGATTGATCATAACTTCCAAGAGTCCATTACCAGAATCCCAACACCTAGTATCCAGAACCTTTACTTTCGTCTATTTCATATACCATAAATCTCATCGTAAGTTTGTATCATATGACTATACGTTTCTTTTTTTGACAGGATCATCCCGAGAAAGTCGGGATCAAATATTTTATATCCCATAGTCATATGACACTATCGCTGTAATATCATTTTCATCGTTTTCTCATAGTTGGCCATCTTAAAACGGAGAAAATATATCCCGCTGGAAACCTGTAAATTATATTTATCTCTTCCATCCCAATTGTACTGATGATAGCCCGCATCAAATAATTCATTCTTAGATAACTCTATAATCTTTTGACCAAGAATATTATAAATAGTAGCTGTAACTCTTTGTGCTTTGGGTAATTGAAATTTTATAGTTGTCAAAGGATTGAATGGATTCGGATAGTTTTGCTCTAATTGATATGTCAGAGGCAAAGTATTGAAACCACTTGAATTTTCCGTTAAAAAATCAGAATTACCGACTAATAATTCAAAATTCCCTTGATTTTTGCTTATCTGAATCTGTGTATTACGATACATTACATTTTCGTCTATAGATATCAATACCCAGTCAAAGCCATCCGGTAGATTATCAGGAATCAAATTAAGAACCTTTTTTCCTGACACATTACTATTAATTTTTATTTTAAAACGATAACCGTCCATACCCGTCTGTCGAATATCCGTTGAATAAAACGTTTCCGGATCCTCTGGTTGTAGCGCCAGCCTAATGTGGTTCCCAATTGGTGGCGGATCGGCATAGTCAAACCGGTCAATTGAATTTCGGGCATCCTGGTATGCACCAACATAGTTATACTTATCTTTTAATTCCCCAGCCTGGGCGACTAGTTGTATGGTCCAGTCTGAGGGAGGTAAGGATGAACGATCATTATTTATTTTCTTTTGAAGCATTTTTTGCTGTGGTGGAATACCAATCACTGTATCTTTATCAACATGGACAGCATAACCCTTAAATGGTTCCAAGTCATAGGCAAACGTCCAATCCTGGTCGATGTATTCGCGTATGATTAGTTTGTTGGTAACATTTTGCCAGTCCACTGTAAAGGCATAGGGTGACGCAATCATGTTCCAGCCTTTTTTTAATGAAATCTCAAAATTCCTATCTGTTGGAACCGTTTGGCCTTGGTCTATATCAAGATTCATTGACTCCCGGGTTATCAGCCAAATAGCTTTTCCGGGAGGAAGTGGTGAAGACATATCCGTACGTTCCTGGTAACCTGAGCCGTCTAAGCATTCAAAAATACGGAAATTATTGTTATTGTAAGGCCCCAGATTATCGGAAAAAAGTTCAGAAAGTGTTTGACCCTTTGTGTCGAGCGGAATGGATATCATCTGATAAATAGATTTAGCCGTCTCATAGGGAAATATAATATTGCTGACGTTTACATAAATAAAATTAAATTTACGCTTCGTTTGGTCAGGGTAATAGAGAGGTAAATCAGAGTGGTAAGCAATGACGTAGTATTCTAAGCCTCTGCCAGTAATATGGGCTGAATTAATCTGTATTGACCAGGTGTTTGTCAAATCCTGGTGAAGCAAAGGCATTTTTGTATAGGAAAGAGCGCCCCCTTCACGGAAATAAATATGGGCGGAATCCACACTTTGCGAATTGGAAATATGGAATGAGAGATCACCCGGTTCACCTTCTGAGAAGGGGAGGGTTGAATTTAGCGTATCTAAAGCAATACTGATATCAGATCCTTGCTCAACGATGCCATTTCCCTGCAGTTCAACATGATAGGACGATCTTTCTATATCATTACTGACGATCTTTAAATAAGCGGAATTTAATCCTATTTTATCTGGGTTAAATGACAAGGGGATAATCTCATATTTGGATGGATTAATCTCTATATTTGATGAATATATTTTTGAGATTTGAAAGGCTGTAGAATTGTCTCCAATAATTTTAAGACTATCGTTGTAAAGAATGAGAACCTCATCACCATGATTACTCACGGTTACAGATAGATTGGATATGGAATCGAGTGGTGTATCTGCAAACGCCAGCAAAGTGTCAGATAAATGAATAAAGGGACTGCCGACATGTGGAACATAGCCGACTCCTGAGAGCATTATTGAATCCTGGACATTTTGGGGATCGTTTGAGAATACTTGAATGACAGTGTTAAAAATTGATGCAGAATCGGGCGCGAAAGTTATTGTCAGGTTTTTACTGCTATCTGGCTTGATGCTTAGGCCAACGATCGAAGGTTCTTCAATAATAAATGAGGAAGTTGTCTCCTTGATCAGGAGATCATCGATAATAAGATCGACATTTCCGGAATTTGTAAGGGTTATTGTTCTGGTAGAATCATGTCCTACCAATACAGAGCCGTAGTCTATTACCTTTTGGTTAAGGATGACATGAGGAGCAAGACCCTTCCCATGAAGTGAAATAGTCGTTTGTGGTTGCAAGGGATCGTTGGTTTCAATATTGATTTGTCCTGAATCCGCCCCCCAGACAAGGGGTTTAAATTTTAGCGGATAATTACGATGATCTTGCTGCATAAGCGTATCGGGAAAGGCTAATGTGTCTGAGCGGCTAAATCCACCGGTCTCTGACAAGATCGTAAAGTTTTTTATTACTAAGGCATAATTTCCAGTATTTTTCACGTTTAAATACAACGTTGTATCAGCAGGAAGATTGACTGTACCAAAATCCAGAGCCATATCCCCCGGATCCAATATTGGTCTGATTCCCATCCCTCTCAAAGAAATACTATCCCGATTATTTAGAGGGTCATTGCTTCTAATTATCAGGTAATCGGTTGATATTGCAGTATCTGCCGGAGTGAATGTTAGTAAAATATCCAGACCTTGATCAGGTGCAAGATGATCTTCTAAGGTATCAGGTAGTTTGAATATACCATCATTTTGTTGAGTGAAAATGCTGTCGATAGTAAGAATCTGATTACCATGATTAAAAATGCTAAGAATTATTGTCGAATCCTTTGTCAGATAAACCGGGCCAAAATCAATCGTAGTGTTTGATAAAACTAATTCAGGTGCAAGACCGATACCGATTAAAGAAATAGAAAGCAACGGTTTAGAAAGGACATTTGAATGGATCAGCAGATTTCCAGAGAATTCTCCCCATTGTGAGGGTTCAAAACGAATGGTTATCATTGTACTTTCACCCGCTTCAATCATGGATAAACCACTGTTTATTATTTCAAAAGATCCGTCAGTGGGGGAAAGTGTCAGACTGTCGATAATCAATGGAGCATTGCCATCATTGCGGATTGGAAGATCAAGACTGCTATCGGAATTGACATGTACGTGACCAAAATTCAGATTATTGGTGTCAGAAGATATGAGTGGTCCCTGACCTTCTCCGGTCAAATGTATTGCGATAGATGGATTTGTATCGTCATTGCTGGATATGATCAGATAATTCTCATAAGAGGATGGGCTAAGCGGTTTGAAAGTCACTGAAACTGTGTCAAGCGAGGAATCAGGCTCAATTTTAATACTTTCCTTATTTGCATAGAATATCGAATCGGATAATATGGATAGATTTACTAATAAGGTATCTCCACCTAAATTTTGGATTGGCAATGAAAGGGATAAAGAATCCCCGATTGCCTGGGAGCCGAATTCAAGCACGGATTGAACGACATTTATCTTTGGTAAAACGCCTTCGCCATTCAAAGAGACAAAGACATTGCCATGATTCACGACTCGAAAGGCCAAATCAGCCTCAAAAAGAGCCACCTGATCCGGTTTAAATGTTATTTCTACCTCTTTATCTTGTGGCTGGGGTAAATAAAAATATTCTTCGTTTGATGTAAAAACTTCCGGATTGATACCAAGAAATTCTATTTCTTCTACAGTTAGACCTGTGTCATCCCGGTAGTTATCAATATGTAAAGTGACAGTTTTTGTGCTATCCTGTGTAGTACGTCCGTATTGAATGCTATTTGGTGTTATTAGAAGTGGGGGATACCAACCAAAAGAAAGAGGTCCGCCATAAGCACCCATGTCATTCCTTGTTGTTTCTTTTGATGGTGGAAAATATTTATCCTCATCCTCAGAATCGTCGCGACCGGCATCGATACAAAGTGACTGGTCACTCAATGTATATGCAAAGCCGGATTCAAAGTTTGGAACGACATTAATATTGCCAGTGCCAGGATAAGTACCGCTGCCCTGCACATTACTATAAGTGACACTCACTGTTTGATCATCAATGACAATACCTTCATTGTTGAGATAAATAATACTATTGAGAACGGTTAGGTCCCCCTTGGGAAAATCAAGTCCTATCGTTTGGTTATTTGCAATGACAGTATTTGTTAAGCTGGCGTCATCCTTATTGTCTGAAGTCAAAATGCCAGCTAACTGGTTAGAGGCGATTATAATATTTGTCGCTGTAACCTTTCCGGCATCCAGCGAAATACCATTTTCACTATTGCTTTTTATGATACAGTTCTTGAGTTGAACTTCTGAGTCCTTAATGAAGAGGCCATTGCCGATGTTATCCGAGATTCGGCAATTATGGAATTCCAATGCTACGCCACCTTCAATTCTAGTGCCCTGACCATTTGCATTTTCAATCCGGCAATACTTGAGTGATGAGTTGCTGGAACCTCCTTTAAATTTAATACCTTTCCACCCGTTAGGATTTCCCGGTTCAGACTGAAAATAAATAGAGTCACTATAAAATCCCTGGGCCTGCAAATCACCATTTATTTCAAAACTATAATTATCTCTGAACTGAACCCTTACACCTGGCTCGATCGTCAAATTAGCAATGGTAATATTACCAGTAATAATATATGGTGAATTTTCTACTGTCCAGGTACCACCATCAATGGTCCCACCGGGAATATCCTCGGCCTCAACGACAATCGCAAGGATGAGTAGGAGAAAAATTATTAAAAACATGTTTTTCATAAATAGCCTAATCTTTATTGGGGATATCCAGGTGGTTCGGGTAAAGCCTTATCCTGGACAGTTTGACTATTTTTACCATTATTTGAGCTAACAACGGCTATTATGGTTATGACGGCGGCCCCACCGGCTCCGATCCACACCCAGGGACTAATACCGCTGCTATCAGAGGGTGCTTCCGTTGCTGTGATCTCTGTATCGCCTGCATTTTTGCGAACCACTGCGACAAGATTTACATATTTAGGTGTTTCTTCTTCAATTGTCGGACTATATGATGGATTTAGTTTCAGGATTTGCGTAATATTATTTTCTGCGGCTACTTTATCATCACTAGCCAGATATATACGGGCGAGTAATGTATAAGCGCGAATAAGTTGTGGCTTATCTATTGAACTAATTTTGAGACATTCGCGTACCGTTCTGATTGCTTCATCAAATTCGCTGTTGTAGTAGAGCTCTTCAGCTTGATCTAATTTTTGCCGGCAGGATGTTTGATCCTGAATATCCCACCACGCGCCGCATACCTCATTTATTAATCCTGGCTGTAGCAGCAATAAAAAAGATAGCAGTATTGCGCGAAGTGTTTGAGTAATTTCTCTGTTCATTTTTTTCATGTTTTTCATAATAACAATACTAAATTTGGTTTTTATATTCGTGATTAATGTTGAGTTTTTAGTCAATTTTTCTTAGAACAAATTTAAAAGATCCAGGGAGATCTTTATCGACGAAAATCTCCGATTTGCCATTGGAAGCAATAAATCCCGCTTTTTTTAACATTACATCGTGTATGCCGGTACGGATTTTAAGGGAAGTGGGTGTTGTTTTCTCCATGTTTTTATCATCAAGAAAAATCTGTGCCTCCACAGGAATTCCAGATTCATCTACCGCTATAAATTCCACCTGATGTTTGCGATTAAAATCCACTACCACCTTTAATTCATTATTGGCTTCGATATTGATTTTTTTAATCCACCTGCCCAATGTAGGATGTACCACCTGTAAAGTGTATTCTTCAACAGGGAGATCTATCTGGTACTTAATATCTGAAGATGCTTTTTGTAATTCATTGTTAATATATATTGATCCCCAGGGTCTAACTTGTACGTTAAGTTTACCTTCAAGACGGATTAATTCAACTGATAAACTGGTGATCTGATCTTTTTTAATCTCTGTCCTTTTAGTGATCGGACTGTACCCAGCTTTACTAATTTGGATTTGATGTTGACCCAGAGAAAGGCCTGTTAATGTAGCTGGTGTTTTTATATTGTTAATTTCCTCTCCGTCTATCTTGATAATTGCATTTTCTGGAGTCGTATTAATCTGGAGGCCACCGCCAATACGGGTGAGTTCTGCATTGATTCTGGTTGTAGTGCCATTTTCTAATTCAATACTGTTGAGATAAGGCGAATAGCCTTCTAACTCTATACGGATTTTGTGCGGCTTAGTATCAATCTGGTCAACCTGCATAGGCGTCTTACCCATTCTGATACCATCTATCCATATTGTTGCACCTTTTGGATCGGAGGTTGCGAATAGAGAGGTCTTAATATATTTTTCCCGATCTGTTTGTTTAGGGGCGGAATTCTTTTTAATGATTTTTGTAAGAGAAGTTTTTTTGAGAATTGGCCTTAAGTCGAATGAATAGTCCGCTTTTGATGTTACCGTAATCAAAGTATCTAATGTCTCGTAGTCTTTTTTTTGTAAAGTGATTTTATGGGATCCGGCAGATAATGAAAAGTTGTTGAGTGGTAAAGTCCCTATTGAATCATCATCAATGTATACTAATACATTTTCTGGTTTGCTGTTGATGCTTATTTCAGCCGTTTTTAACTCTTTATTAGCTGGATTATTTGATTTTGAGGAAAATAAATAGGCTATAAATACTAAAATTGTAATAAGTAAGATTGAAAAAAGGAGACCATATCTTTTTATAAAATCTCTGCGTTGATTCTTTAATGCTTTCTCAAAGCGTGTGTCTGGTCCATCATCATCATTGATCTTTGTTTTATTCTTCTTTTTTTGGGGTGGACCGGATAAAATCTCATCAGCTAATGCGACCACCGGAAACTTCTCCTCAAAATCAATAATAGCCTCCAGCATTGCCTCTGTTGTTTGAAAGCGTTCATCGGGGTCTTTGGCCAATGATTTCATTACAATGTCATCTAAAATGGGAGGTATGTCAGAATTATATTCAGAAGGTTTGCATAAGCTCTTTCCTGACAATTGTTTCGCGGATGTCAAAATCGGACTCCATATTTTTGAAGGGCACCGTACCCGCTATCATTTCATAAAAAGTCATACCAATGGAATAGATATCGCTTCGTTTGTCCGTAAAAGAAATACCTTTGACATGCTCAGGGGACATGTAATACAGCGTTCCTCCGCTGGCTAAAGACATGGTTGTCACCATGTTGCTCTGATCCTTTGCCAGCCCGAAATCTGTAACTTTAACCACCCGATCATTGGTTATCATGATATTATTTGGCTTTAGGTCACGGTGGATAATACCAGCGGAATGTGCATGCCCAATACCACTGAGCGTCTGTTTAAGAATTGGCAGGGCTTCCTGCCATTTATATGCGCCATCCTTTTTGATCTTATCGAACAGGTTTATTCCTTCAACAAATTCCATCACAATAAACCACTTGTCATTGTCTGCACGCAGATCATAAATGCGAACAATATTCGGATCTTCTAATTTGGCTAATGATTTGGCTTCAGTCTGAAACCGCTTAATGAAATTTTCATTCATCGTCAGCCCAGGGGCGATCATTTTTAAGGCAACTAATTTATCTAATTTGATATGAATCGCCTTAAATACGACACCCATACCACCAATGCCCAGATTATCAATAATCCGGTAATTATCTAATACTTTTCCGATATAGGATGATGACATATTTTCCGTTTAATCCACTTGGTTTCTATTGCATAAATTGTATTCTTAATTATTATCGGCAAATAGTGAGGTAAGTTTATAAAAAAGCAGAAGTTGGTGGAACGGGATATAGGATAGGAGATACGGGATTCCGGATTGGGATTTGGGTATATATTTGACATTTGGATTTAGTCATTGGACATTGATATGGGATACGGGATACAAGATATGGGATATATGATTCCCGAATTGGGATTTGTCAGAGGGGATTTTGGAATAAGTTGAGGGTTGTCGATAACGGATCATAATACTTGACAATTGAAAATTGAGTATTGACTATTGAATATTATGATTAGGCTCGGGAAGCCCGGTCGGGCTTTCCCGAGCACCTTGGTCGGTGGGGTGGAAAAATACTTATTGTTTGAATAACGACTGCATCTTTTATTGACTATCTTGTAATTTGAAGACTATATAGTATTTCTTCCATATATACTTCCTTTTCCTTAAGTCTTTCCTCAGGGCACAGGATCTGGGCGAGATACAATGATTCGCTCTCCTGGTTATCTGGTATGGCCACGAGCACCACGCGTACGGGCTCTTTCTTCATACAACATGTTGCATCTAGTACCCAGGCGTCACGATTTTGAACTTTACCTAAGGTTGGATCTGCATCATAAACAAGATCTTTTTTATCCGCCATCTTCTTAAGATAGTGCGATCCTGAAGATTCGGTCTCTGTCTTCCAAATAATGACATGTAAAATGGATTCCGAATCAGCGATTTCATAAATAAATTCATCTTCCGGATGCACCACCTGAACCCAATCATCAAATGCCTGTACCTGCACATTTAGAGTAGGGTGTTGGAAGGTTTTCCGTTCCTGCCCAAATGCTATGGTCGCCACGAGCAGACAAAGCAGTAAGGTCAAGGTAAATGAAATTTGATTTTTCATAATTCCTCCTGAAGGTTAATTATTTAATTTTATTAACTAATTTTAACATAATTCCAAAAACAATAGGAGGCTGTATAAGAAGTCATACGAGAGTGAGGTTGAAAGAATCTTTTAATGTTGTTTACGTAATTCTGAAAATAAGGTTACAATTTAGTTTAATCTAGGTAAATATTTTATATAAACGTGACCTTTAAAATTTCTTACTAATGCCAATATGATTGGTGTATTATCGTAGATATTTATAAATGCGGTATTATTTATGGTATATATATTTTGTTTATTTAAACTTTCAATTAAATTATTACATTTAGGATCACAATAAAGAATGTAAACATCTGGTTAAAAATAGATTGCAATCCAAATAAATAAGAGAGCAAATTGATGATAGGTGATAGAGATATCAAAATGTTAGGTCCGATGGCAAAAATTTCAAATTTTACGATCAAGAATTATACATCAGACAAACGTTTTGAGAGCGGAAAGAATGGAGTATCTTTTATTATTACCACAAAAGATGCTAAAGTTGAATTTGTTTTCTTTGAAGAGAGTGTATTGGCATTGGTAAGATCAGGTTTGGGCTATCCTGCCTATTACCCAGTGCACCCACTCGTCAGGGAGAATCCCGTTCAAGCAGTCTTAATGGATCTTGACGGTACAAGTGTACGGAGTGAAAAATTTTGGATATGGATAATTCAATTATCAATTGCCAGTTTACTCGCAAATCACAATTTTGACCTTGAAGAGGCAGATCTACCCTATGTGTCAGGACATTCTGTTTCAGAACATTTGCAATATTGTGTAAATAAGTATTGTCCTGATAAGTCTGTTGAAGAAGCCAGGCATTATTATTTTGAACACACACATCGTGAGATGCAAGCAATCATTGAAGGGCGTGGCCGTGCGGATGCATTTACTCCAACACCAGGATTAAAAGATTTTTTGCTGGCTTTAAAGGATCGAAATATAAAAATTGGCCTGGTAACTTCCGGGCTTTACGAAAAAGCCTGGCCTGAAATCCTTTCTGCTTTCCGTACGCTGGAGATGGGTGACCCAAAAGAATTTTACGATGCAATAATCACCGCTGGTTTTCCAATACGCTCCGGAAATCCTGGTACCCTGGGTGAACTATCTCCCAAGCCACATCCCTGGCTTTATGCTGAAATCTCACGTGTTGGATTAGGAATTCCATTCGAAGACCGATCCCATGTTGTAGGTATAGAAGACAGCGGTGCCGGGATCGTTTCAATCAGGTTGGCAGGATTCTCTACCGTTGGTCTTTCAGGTGGAAATATTGTTGAGAGCGGTACAAAAGGGATGTGTGATCTTTTCTGTCATGATTTTGATAAGATTCTACAATTTTTGGATTAATTTTGATTTTTCGAAACCTCGGTGTATCTGCGATTCTTGAATACATATGGATGTACACTTATATCAATAAAAAGTTAATTTGTCAACGTGCAATTAAAATCGTAAGGATTGTTTATGACTAAAGATTTTGATGTGATGGCTGCGGGGCATGTATGTTTTGATATTATTCCTAAGTTTATGGATGGAGGTGCTGGCAGTATTCGGGATGTCTTATTACCTGGAAAACTGATAAATATTGGCAATTACACATTAAGTACGGGAGGGCCAGTATCTAATACAGGTATAGGTCTAAAAAAACTGGGGCATAGCGTTTGTTTTTGTGCATCTATTGGTGATGATGAATTTGGAAAACTTACCGAAACATTTTTGAAAAAATATGGAAATTCTGAGGCTATACGTGTCGTAAAAGATCAATCCAGCTCATACACAATTGTAATTGCACCACCAAATGAAGACAGGATATTTTTACATAGTCCGGGCACAAATAATTTATTTAGTTCAGACGATATTGATTATACATTGGTGAATCGATGTCGTCATTTTCATTTTGGTTATCCGCCTTTAATGGCCAATATGTATAAAGATGATGGTAATTTACTTAAAAATGTGTTCAAGATTGCAAAAGATGCTGGCGCGATAACCTCCTGTGATATGTCTCTACCAGATTTAAGCTCAGAGTCAGCACAAGCAAACTGGCGAAACATATTAGAAAACATCCTTCCCTATGTCGATATTTTTTTACCATCAATAGAGGAGATTTTCTTTATGTTGGAGAGAGAATCTTACCTGAACATTAAGAAAAGCAAGAAAGGTTCAGATATCATTGATTATTTATCAGCCAGCGATTACTCAAACCTTGCAAGTCAACTTCTTGATATGGGGACCCGGATGACTTCACTTAAATCGGGACATCGCGGATTTTATTTTAAAACCGGGCCAAGGGCAAAAGTTGAATCTCTTTGCGATAAATCTGGCCAAAACCCCGAGACTTGGGCTAATCGTGAACTATGGTGCCCTGCTTTTCAGGTTAAAAAGATTGCCAGTGCTACAGGATCAGGTGATTCTTCAATTTCAGGTTTTCTTTCCGCATTTCTCCATCGGCTTCCAATCGAAAAATGTTTGAAATATGCTTGTATCCTAGGTTGGGAAAATCTCCAGGTTTTGGACGCTGTTAACGGTATAAAATCATGGCAGGAAACCACGGATCTGCTGAACCAGGACTTGCCATTGATTAATGTGGAGATTAATGAGAGAGACTGGAAATGGTGTGATGACAATAAACTGTGGGGCGGGCCAAATGATCTGCTCACAAAAGATCTGTCATAGTATTAAGATTTACTTTTATTATTTTTAATCATTCAAGTAATCGCAAGGAGAAGTAAACTTAAAAAGACTGGGTAGCAGGTCGTTTTATAAAATTTGTCATGCCGAATTCATTTCGGCATCTATATATTTTAATTTAATAAATTTATAAAAAGAGGAGCAAGATGACTTCACGTGACCGCGTATTAAGTGCATTCAATAAAAAAGGTTATGATCGTATTCCCGTTAAGCATGAGGGCACACCTGAAATAAACCATATGATCATGAATTATTACAGACTTAAGAATATGGAACAGCTCCTTCGTGTGGTTGGTGATGATTTTCGTTATGTGGATCCAACCTATATTGGACCTGAATTAAAAACTTTTCCTGATGGTAGTGTGGAAGGGTATTGGGGCGAACGGTATAAATACGTTGAATTTGAAGGTGGGAAATATCTCGAGGCCGGTTACCTTCCCTATGCAAATATTCATTCATTGGATGATCTTGACCGTTCCCATTTCCCCTCTGCTGGCTGGTTTGATTTTTCTACAATTAAGGAACAAAGTGAACATATATTAGATGACGGATTTGCCGTCTGTTATGGAACTGCCGGAGATATGGACTTTATTAACAGTATTGCCCGTGCACGCGGTACAGAGCAGGTGCTTTTAGATTTGATAACTGATGACCCTGTTTATCTTGAAATTATGGAAGCGCGTTTCAAATTTTATTATGAAATGCATGAGCGGGTTCTCCAATCGGCTGAAGGTCTTATTGATTTTACGCATATTGGCGAAGATTTGGGGACACAAACCGGACAAACCATTTCAATCGAAATTTTCGAAAAGCACTTTGCACCAAAATTTAAAAAATATTTTGATATGGTTCATCGTCATGGAGCCCGATGTATCATGCATATGTGTGGTTGTGTCCGCAATTTTCTGCCCAGGTTTATAGATCTGGGCCTTGATGTTTATGACGTAGTTCAACCTACGACACCCGAAATGGATATTGCGATTTTGAATCAAGATTTTGGGGATCGATTAACCTTTTGTGGCAGTATTTGTGTGCAATCAACATTAGCCTGGGGAACAGTGGATGAGGTGAAGAATGAAGTTAATCGCAGGCTCAAACTTTTTCCAGATGGTGGGCTATTTCTTGGCCCAACCCATGCTATTCAGGTGGGATCTCCCTTGGAAAATATCATTGCTTTGTACCAATCCGCTGGCAGTTTAGCCAAAAAAATAGATGATTCCATCTTATCTGTTCAAAGTCCCGGAGATGATAAGGTTAAGGTGAGTTTGTCAAAACTGTTTTAATGACTTATTTAAGCACAGAAAAACACAGAACGACACGGAATAAAAAAAAGATCTAAAATTATTATATTATTTCAATTTATTCAGGAATTAATTCCGTGAATATTTCTGGCCCGCCGCGTATTACGGGGGTAACTCTGTGGTTAATAAATAAAAAATTGATTCAAATTACAAGGAGTAAATCTTGAATCCATTTCTTGGCGTTTTGCTTCATGGTATTGGCGGTTTTTTTCATGGCAGACTTTTATTTTCCACTTACTAAAATCAAAGGATGGACCTGGGAATCATACTGGTTATTGCAGGGAGTGACGGCGTGGATAATCTCGCCAATTCTCCTATCCTTTTTACTTGTACCCGATCTCATAGGATTGTTTTCAGAATGTACATTCGATCAACTTTTCTATCCGTCACTTTTTGGGTTTTTGTGGGGAATTGGCAGTCTAACTTTTGGCATGACCATGCGTTTTCTCGGTATGTCAATGGGTATGTCTGTAGCCCTTGGTTTTTGCACTTCTTTTGGGACCCTTATTCCTCCAATCTATGCAGGTGATGTGATGAATCTTTATACAACGCCATCGGGGCTCATTATCCTTTTAGGTGTCATCATTTGTCTTAGCGGAATTGGTATTGTTGGTTATGCCGGATCACTGAAGGAAAAAGAACTCTCTGACGCCGAAAGAAAGGCAGCAATTAAAGAATTCGCCTTGACTAAGGGGATTTTAATTGCCATTTTTTCCGGCATCATGAGTGCTTGCTTCGCCTTTGGTATTCAGGCAGGACATCCTGTTGCCAATCTGGCTCTGGAGCAAGGGACAGCGTCAATATTTCAAAATTCTCCCGTATTTATTCTGGTTATGGGTAGCGGATTTATTGCAAATGCAATATGGTGCATTGTTTTGAGCATAAAAAATAAATCCTTTGGTGATTTTGTAAAAGAAAAGACACCGGAACAAGTCTGGAATTATGGATTTGGCATCATTGGGGGTTTGATGTGGTATATAGGATTTTTCTTTTATGGAATGGGTACAACCTTTATGGGGATTTTCGATTTCACCAGTTGGAGCATTCACATGGCTTTTGTTATATTCTTTAGCAATCTTTTTGGCATCATTGCAAAAGAATGGTTGGGAGTGCGCGCTAAAACAATGCGTATTGTGTATCTGGGTATGATTATTTTAATACTTTCTACCCTAATTATTGGTTATGGTAACCAAATAACTTAGGCCATTCCAAGTATAATATTTATTAAAAAATATAAATCACAGCACAAACCGTTTAAATTTATTTTCCATCATGGCAATAGATTCATGCTGAGTGATTTCCATTCTCCCTCAGAAATAATGATTTCACTAACAGATCCGGTATCAACTCGATTCACGTCATAAGCCGAAGTAATGGTGCTACTATTTGCATAGGCAAGAATCGCGCTGCAAATATCCCCGTGTGTTACCACAACAATCGCTTGATCAGACGCTTCTTTTGCGCGTTGCTTCAAATTCTCAACAACCCTCTTTTGACCATCTTCCAGAGATTCCCCGCCATTTGGCCGTGGATCGTGCCCTTTTTTCCATTGTTCCACACGCCAGGACCACGTTACCGGTTCACCTTCCGGCGTTTTACCATTCCTCAAAGATGCAAAAGATTTATCTAATACTACCGATTTTGATATTTTAATAACCCTGCTGATGCCTTCCGCTGTCTGTTTTGTGCGGCCGGTAGGCGAAGAATATATTATTCCAATTGATTTATCTTTTAAAAAATCTCCCAAAACAGCGGCCTGCTTTTCCCCCTCAGGGGTGAGAGAATCGAGCCTCTCCGGAGACATATCAGGGCGTGGTGTAATATTTTTATAAGCTTGCGCATGACGGACCAGATAAATCCTGAAAACGTTTTTACTTTCAGATGTCCGAGTTTGATTGGCCGGGCTCTTTTCCCCTCCACAATTAATTATTGATGATGTTATTAAGACAAGGAGTATGATGTATGTTTTCAACATTTTTCTACTTTATTTGTTAAATATTTATGTGTTAACAGTTGTTTATAAAATAGTAAAAATTGTTTACATTTGTAGAAAATTAAAGTGACGCTTCGTGTCTTTTTCGTGGAACTTCGTGATATCGCCAAATGTCACGAAATCTCACAAAGTTCACGAGAAGGACGCGAAGATTAGTTAAACATTAAGCGCTTGTTCAAGATCGGCAATAATATCATCAATATGTTCAATGCCAATACAGAGACGAATCATATCACGGTCACACCAGCCATTTTTAGTTCATCTTCTGATAACTGGCGATGGGTGGTGGAAGCGGGGTGGGCCGCCAATGATTTTGCATCACCAATATTTACCAATCTTTTAAACAATTGAAGCGCATCATAAAACTTTACGCCCGCATCAAACCCTCCTTTAATACCAAATGTAACCAAACCAGAAGGTCTTCCATTTGTATATTTTTTTGCCAATTTATAATAAGGAGATTCCGGTAAACCCGCAAAATTGACCCAGGCAACCTTAGAATGATCTTTCAAATAGTTCACCACCTTTAATGCATTCTCACAATGGCGTTCCATTCTCAAAGCTAATGTTTCAATCCCCTGTAAAATCAAAAAAGCGTTCATTGGGCTGATTGCTGAGCCTGTATTACGCAATGGTACCGTTCGGGTGCGGGCAATATAGGCTGCTGGCCCCATTGCTTCTGTATAGACAACCCCGTGATAAGAAGGCTCGGGATTAGTTCAGCATTGGGAATCGTTCGGGATGTTTATCCCAGGGAAAATTGCCGGAATCAATAATTACCCCACCAAGTGAATTGCCATGACCGCCCATATATTTTGTAAGGGAATGAACGACAATATCCACTCCATAGTCGATCGGTTTGATTAATATGGGCGTCGCGACCGTATTATCAACGATTACTGGAACACCATGTTTATGGGCCATTGTAGCAATCGCTTCAATGTCAACGATATTGCCAGCCGGGTTGCCGATAGTTTCACAAAAGACCGCAGATGTTTTGTCATCAATCAATTTTTCAAGGCTTGACGGCATTATCGTCATCCTCAGCAAAGCGAACATCAATCCCCAGACTTGGCAACATATGGGCAAAAAGGGTATAGGTTCCACCATATAATTGGGGAACGGAAACAATATTATTACCTTTTTGAGCAATTGTAAGAATGGCGTAATTGATTGCAGCGCTTCCGGAACTGACGGCCAAGCCGGCGATTCCGCCTTCCAATTCAGCGACTCTTTTTTCCAGAACATCTGCTGTCGGATTCATAATACGTGTATATATATTTCCAGGGACTTCCAGATTAAATAAGTCTGCCCCGTGTTTGGCATTGTCAAATTCGTAGGCAACGGTTTGGTATATGGGTACAGCAACAGCTTTTGTTGTCGGATCTGTTTCATAACCACTATGAATTGTATCGTTTCTTGTTTCATCTATGATTAACTCCTTGATTTTTGATTATAGTAGCTGGATAACTCCAATTCGTTTTTTTTCTGGAGAATACCACGAATAGATATGCACATGTCTTAAAATAATAAAATGGAAATAGAGTATATTAATTTGTCAAAGAAATTTTGGCAGAAAATACAATTAAATATGTCATTTTCTACAGGCTCGCCATACTTGTCATTCCGTCCCGAAACGAGATCCCGGCTCGGGAAAGGAATCTTTCTTAATGTAAACAATGCCCATTAAATGTTGGAAGATCCTTTCAGGATGACACCTGGATAGAATTTAATAGGAACTATCTAATTCTCTGAGCAGAACTGTGATAAATAAGTTACGTTACTTTTCATAATTATAATCTGAAAACTTATCCCAGGCAGAGTGGGTCATTCGGATCAACATCAGCAATAAATGGCTTTTTGCGGTCAAGATTAGTGAGTCTGTAAACAAGTCCCAACCAATTGTTAAATATAGCCTTACCAGTGTCGCGCCAGGTGTTGTCGAGGTGGGGTTCCATCTCTTTTTCAGGAAATTCAGGTGCTGTTTTAACTGTTGCTCTGGTCTCAATTATTTTTTTATGGTATTCATCTGCAATGAGAGCGGCTTTATCATCAAAATAATTTTCAGGGTGGGGAGGGTAGGTATCACGTTCTCCGCTGATAAATCGAAAGACCTCTCTTTTATACTCTTTAAGCAAACTGATGCGATCATACTCGGGATGTCCTTGAAGATAGACCATCCGAAACTGGTCGGGACTGACAGCCATGTGGACACCACCGTCGTCACTATCAACGAGAATTTTAAAATTCGCTGCCTCTAATTGTGCCCTGCTGATATCATTGTTTCGGGAATGGGGAACATCAAACCGGGTATTGATATCTCTAAGTAGGGGATGGTCAGGATACTGAATTTTATGTGAATAAACACCCCAACGTTTATTCTCGAGTGGTTGCCGGTCAATATGATGCAAGGCCTTTACAATCGCATGGGTAGCCAGACACGAGCATAGTACAGAGGTAACATTTGCCTTTGCCCAATCGATAACCTCCTGGAGAGGATCCCAGAATGGCTCTTCTTCCAGATCCGGATTAGCCACATTCGCGCCAGTTATGATGAGCGCGTCTAAGCCTTCCTTCTTTACCTGATCAAAGGAAATGTAAAACTCTTCGATATATTCCTGTGTTTTTACATCTCTTGACAGACCGGGTATGGAAAATAAATGTACAAAAAACTGTGCGATTTGATTGGAACTGCCAACAAGGCGCATAAATTGTTGTTCTGTAACTTTTAAGGCTGCATCCGGCATCATATTTAAAAATCCGATATGAAGCTCACGAATATCCTGTTGAAGGGCATTTCCAAGAGTTAAAATCTCCTGTCCACTATCCCTCAGATGATCATATGTAGGTAGGGGTTTATGTGCAACTAAGGGCATACCGGATCCTTCAGGTTTAGAGAATAAGCAATTTGCGGTTTTGCAAAGTTCAAAGGCATAGCGCAAAGCGCATAGCGGATTTATAGAATAATATTCCTGCGCCATGCTCCATGCGCCACGCTTTATACATCTTAAAAATTCAGGCCATGATTTAACCCAATTCGAACACAAAATTTAGAGCATTGAGAAATCGGACGCAAGAGGAGTAGCCCCAATTTTAACCTTGATATATTTTATTTTGCCAATTCTATCTTGAAGGGGACTTTTAATTCGGCCCAACGGAGATAGCCAGTCATTTTAGTTCCGTCCAGGTCTTCAAATCCAAATAATAACCATTCCTGATGAGCATCTTTTACAGGGGAAACCATGACACGCAAGGCATCATTGGCTTCATCATAGGAATAGCTGCCCCATTCTTCGTTTTTCTTACTGAAAATTATAGTCCAGTCATTTTCTGATGCAATCATATGGATACCATATTTTCCGGCAGGAAGTTTTTTTCCTTCGACCATCAAATCTTTGTTTGAGGAGATGGTTGTGTTCTCGTCTGCACCTGCGCGCCATGGATAGGGTTTATCCTTTGAAGATTTGTTACCCGGATACATTCCATAGGGCACCAGATCACCCCATATGGTACGTCCCTTTACACCAGGCCGGCTATAATCAATGGTAATTTTGGCATCCTCGCCCAGGCTCTGGGTTACGGAAGCAGGTAGACTCTCTCTTATCTCTTCACTTTGCGCAGTGTTAATACCTGCGAAAACGATAAAGAATACAAAGGTCATTGATAAAAATAGATTCATTAATGGTCGATACATAGTATCCTCCTGTTAAATGACTTAGAATAATGATTTTTGATGCTTTGAAAAAATAAAAATGGCCCTTAATTTTGAATGTAATATCTGCCAATTAAATAGTATCGTGAGATTTATGGATTTAACGATATTAATGACAGGTTCATTCCGAATAATAAAATCTTGCCATTCTAATTATTTAATTGTCATCTCGAATAAGAAAATTATATAAAAGTATTGTAATGTAAGTCTTTAAAATAGTATAAATGGTTGTTTTAGGGCTTATCTAATAAGAAGTATGACTTTGAATAAGTTGATTGGATTACAATCTACCAAATTTCAATAGTAATTGAAAGATTCATTAAATTTCTTATGCGCCTTTAAATTGCATAACGCATATGTTTATGCTATCTATAAGTTTATAACGTCTTCGGGTTGTACCCGAAGTTATTCATATTTAACTGCTTTGCAGTTAAAACCAAGTTTAACAGTTCTCCAAAACCTATAGTGTTTGTTTCAGATGTCTGAGTATATAAAATTAAATTGGATGTGGTAAAACTAAATTCTAATGATCTTTATAAGGACTCCATACTTTCCATACATTGCCCACTAATTCCGGTCCCGGCTTTAATGTTTTTTTACCTGGTTTCCAGCCAGCAGGACATGCTTCGGCACCTTTTGTGGCGCGTACATGCTGAAAGGCCTGTATTTGACGTATGGTTTCATCTAACATGCGTCCAACCGGTGGCGTCATTACTTCCATGGCCTGAATTGTTCCATCGGGATCGATAATAAAGCGTCCTCTAAATTCTACACCGGAGTTTTCATCAAAAACGCCGTATATTCTACCGACGTTACCCGGGCCATCAGATGCCATATGAAATGGCACATCTTTTTCAGCCATTTTTGATAATTCCTGATCATTCCAAACCTTGTGCACAAACTGACTGTCGACACTTACAGATATGACTTCAACGCCAAGATCTTGGAGGGTTTCATAGTTGGCAGCGACCGCTGACACTTCAGTCGCTCAGACAAAGGTAAAATCACCAGGATAGAAACACAGCAAAATCCATTTACCGGAAAAATCTGATAATTTTACATTAGTAAATGTCCCTTTGTAATAAGCAGGTGCCTGAAAATCAGGCGCCTTGGAACCCACTCTTACAGTATCCATTTCCTTTACCCTTTCTGGTGCTTCTTCATTTTTGTTTTTTACGGAAGGTTCCCCAACCATAGCACCTGTTGGTCGGGCACATCCAGCCTCTTTTTCTGGCATGTTTTGCCTCCTTTTAAATTATAAAAGACCACATCCAATTTTAAAAGACATTTTACACGTTTATATATACATTACTTATACAACCACCTCAATTTCGTATAATTGACTAAAAATTTTAAATTCTTTTACATAATTGCCATAAATCATACATAGATGGTGGCCTTTTAATTGGGCAATATCATCCAATTCATTAATGGTCGTTATGATATTGGTCCGACATCCTCCTGCAGGAGGAGTTGGAGGGCAGCCCGCCGTCTTGCCCGAATAAAGCAAGATCTGTGGTTGTTCATCTTTTTTGGAAGACAGATATTTAGCAATCGTCACGTCCTGGTTCTCTCTCATTAATACGCGTGGTACAACACCCCATCCTGCCTCGGCATGATTTCTGAGGGCATAAGGCTCGGCTGGTTGATCGGCTCCAAGCATTTTTGTTGGCGCCGTACAGTGAGCGCCAAAATAATGGTCATTTTCTGTGTCTGCTGCAGGATTGTGCTGGAATCCGGGGCGGTCAAAGAGATATTGTTCCAGCATCATTGTTAAGGTTGCATCCAGATCAGATTCACAACCCATTGGTATGCCTTCATCCCGTAATTGCATAAACCCCATGCAGGGCGGTACATGTTGGTGAGGATGTTTTAAACCCGGCAGACAATTCATCATGATGGCATCACCCTGGACATCTGTGAGCAAATTTTTAAATGCAAAATAGGCGCGGGCAGCATCAATAATATCTTTTTGATTCGGCTCAACAATTTCAACCGCATTCTTAGTATATTGGTCAGCCAGATTTTTTACATCAGAATTAATAGTTACTTCTTTAAATTTATCATAGAATATCTGGTGAGGAATCGTGAGTACCGTAGTCCCAATGTAAGGTACTTTCGACTCCATTGTCTCCGTTCCTGTTATGTTTATGATACGACTATCCTTCATACGGCGACCTGCAGAAATCATTTTAAGTCCTTTGCCAACCGCATCAAGATTATCAAGGGAACTAATCATATAAACCCCAGGTCTGTATTTTACCTCTCTTATAGAGCGATTAAGCAGCACACCCAAAGTAGCGAGAATAATGGATGGGATTTTGACTTCATCAATTATTTTAATGACATGGTCCCAATGACCTTTTTTAAAAGGTATCAGCAGTAATCCATCCGGATTTTTTTGTTTTGTCCTCTGAATAAAACTTGTGACATCAGTGTCGGTATTGAGTTGCTTTTTTTCAAAATGAATCACCAAATCTAATGATTTTTCTATTTTTTTCAGTTGATCTGTATATTCTTTCTGCCTACCCTCAGCATCAAAGCCCGATCCCGGCCAACTATAATAACCTTCCTCCTTTAATTCTTTACTGGGAGGATAAATAAAAGCGCAATATATGGTAGGTTTCTGCTTTGGCGTATTTTGACCTGAACCAGTATTATTTGCCCATATCTGTCCAGGTGCGAGTGATATTCCAGCTGTAACGACACCCATGGTTTTTAAAAAGTCCCGACGTTGCATTTGATTTTCTTCACATAGACAGCACATATTTCCTCCTTTTATTCGAGAACAATGATTAATTTCTAAAAAAAATATCCCGAAGAGACACGAAGGTCTCATAAAGATTAACGAAGTTTTAAATAAATTGAAAAATAAATTTCTTATTTTTCTCTCATCCCAAGTTAATTTTCATAATAAATATCTATGTGTCCACTCAAAAAAGGTCTTTAACGTCATGCCGAATTTTTTTCGGCATCTATAACGCCAATAAAATCAATAGATCCTGTCCAAAGGACTCCTTTGGAGAAACAAGTTCAGGATGACCTTTTCGTTTTTTCTCCTTCTTAGAGTAATTTTTTTTATATTTTACTTCTTTTTTCCTTCGTGGAACTTCGTGATTCCTAAGAATACAAAATCGTTGAGGTTCAATTTATCATTTTATGAGCGGATCTGCGTCAGGCGCGTCATTTTTATCCCATGTATACTCCCACTTTTTCATATAAACCGGTCCAGGTAAAAACAGGTCATTTCTTTGAGAGAGTTCCTTTGCTAATAATCTTTCCAGTTTTGTCTGCAGCTTATAGTTTTTTGGCTTGTTGACTAAATTGTTTAGTTGATATGGATCGGCAAAATTATCAAATAATAACCATGGACCCTGTAAATCTCTTACATATGTATACTGCGATGTCCTGATTCCCCGATACTCCTTACCACCATTGCGGTAGTTCCATTGATGGAAGGGTACAGGGAACTGAAGTAAGGCAGCTCTGTCGATTATTTTATCATTATGCTTGATCAAATTGGATAAATCCGTACCCTCAACTGATTTTGGAATATCCAGGCCTGATAGTCCAAGTAGGGTTGGCATAATGTCCGGTGTGTTCAGAGGCGTATTAATAACAAAGCCTTTTTCACCTTGCATATCAGGATAGCGTAGAATGAAAGGGACTAATATTGATTCATCCCAGGGTTTTTGTTTTTTTGTCATGCCATGAGAGTGCAGCATTTCTCCATGATCTGATGTAAAGACCAGGATGGTCTCTGATTCAATCCCAGATTCTCTAATAGTTTGCAGTAATGCACCCATACAGTCATCAAGAGCCGTGATATGTGCATAATATCCTGCCATTTTCTTACGGGCTACTTCCGTAAGTTCAACAGGGACGTTGGGTCGCAGGGATAAATTCTGGTAATCTTTATACATGTCCTCATATATTTTTGGTGCTGTATGATAAGGATCATGAGGTGGCCCCCAGGAAAGAAATAATATAAATGGTTTATCCTGTTCTGCATTATTTTTAATATACTTTCGTGCCACACTTGTCTGGGCGATAGCATCATATCCGTCCCAGGTATGTTTATTGTCATTCTCATCAAAATAAATGGAATTATTATAATCATGTGTGCATTCGCACACTTTCCAGAAATCAAAACCTCTGCGACGTTCCAATGGAACCGGCGATCGTCGGCTGGATCCCCTATTCCTGTTTTTAGAATGACCGTTTACATGCCATTTCCCAATATAGCCAGTTGTATAACCAGCCGATTTATATACTTCGGCAATAGTTGGTGATGATGTGTTGAGTGGTTTGTCATTATAAAACACGCCATGGGTCAAGGGGTATTGACCGGTTAGAAGGCTGGCGCGATAGGGACTGCAGACAGGACAACCGGAGACCGCATTCCTGAACACAATACCCTCTGCTGCTAATGCATCTATATTGGGTGTTTTTACATCATTGTTTCCCATAAAACCGGTTGCCTGCGCCCGCCACTCATCAGCAAATATGAATATGATGTTGGGTTTTTTGGGTATGTTCTCGCATGAGGAAATGAAGAAAAAAAACAAGAGTGCAGATGCAAGAAAAGTGAGAGAAAGAACCTTTGATCTCATTATAGAATCCTTTGTATTATTATTTTCCTCAAGACAAAGGAAAAAAGACAAAAGAAAAAAATTATTGACCACTAATTGCACGAATTTACACTAATTAAATTAATATATTTTTGGTGATTGTTAAATGGTTGTTATGTAGTGGCCGTTCGCGAACGGCCATAATTACATTTTATATCAATTAAATTCGTGAAATTCGCTATAATCCGTGTAATTCATGGATCGCTTTTTCTTGATTTTTACTGTTCTCACACCACAACCGGTTTAATCCCATACAACCCGCAATAGGCCTTTAAGTCTTTTTTATGATCCCCGTAAAAGAATACCTGATGGAATCCTGGATAATCTAAGGTATCATTCACATTATCCAATTTTACCATTGGAGCTACGACGCAACCACCTGCAGGTGGAATAGATTTATTCGCAACCACTTCTCCGGCAGATATGATCATTTCAATCTCTTCTTTTTTTTCTGACAAGATAAGATCAGCCACAGTAATCCGCTGACCCAATTGCCATACGGTTCTGGCCGTGGCATCCCGGTTAGCATGGTGAACAACAATGTCATAGGGCTCGGAACTATTTTTAAATCCATTTAGTTTTGTAGGGCAACTACAGTGAGAGCCAATGAGACAATCTTGTACTGTTTCAGCAACCGGATCTTGTTGAAAACCGGGTTTATCAAACATATATTGAACGATGGCATGTGTGACGCAGGCACCCAAATCGGCTTCACAGGCGGCAGGAATCTGATGGTCATTCATTTTTGACCAGGCAATACAGGGCAAACTGATCTTTGAATCTTTTAATGCGCCAAGGCAATCCATGGTAATACCATCGCATCCTTCCCGTTCAAGCAAGTTCTTTGCTACCAGGTAGCTTTTAATTCCATTGGAAACATCCTGTTCTGATGGGCCATTTAGCATGGTTGCGTTTCGAATAAGATCGGCGGTGAGATTTTTTAAAGTATTATTGTTTTTAATGCTTTTATATGCATCAACAAAATCTTGGGCGGGTATATACTGCAACTTAGTTCCAATATGAGCAATCTTACTTTCAGTTCTCTGGTCTCCCTTGATTACTAAGAATTTTGTTTCGCGTAATTTTGCTCCCGCGTTAATCATTTTTATTGCTCCGGCAACTTGTCTGAAATCATCAGTGGAGCAAATATAGACACCTTCTTTCTTTGATGGCTTTGTTGTATTGGTGGTAAATGAAGTTCCCAGAGGCGAAAATACAATGGTTGGTATCTTGGTATCAATCGCTTTGCCTACGGTTGGCCAGGCATGCTGTTGTCTGTCTAAAACCACTACCATCACGCCATCAGGTTGTCGGTCTTTTGTCTGTCCAATCCAATGGTCAGCCTCTTCATTAGAGAAAATAGGTGATGGACGAAGATCCAGGTCCATATTCAATAATTGAGCGGTCTCGCTGATCTGAGATTGATATTTTTTTAACGCGGCGTCTCCATCATAGATCTGTCCTGGCCACCACATACCGTATTCCCCTTCCCGGCGGACAAATGCTACCGATAGTTTTGACCGATATTTCGAGGCAGGGCCACAGGCTTTGATCAAATCATCCTCTAATAGACTATCTGCCCATAGAAATTGGGGAGGTAAAAATGAGCCTAATGTTAACATACCCGTGCTCATGAGAAAATTGCGACGTGTTAATGTCTTTTCAACATTTTTTAAGTAATCCATTAATAATTATCCTTAGCTTATTGTTTTATTGTCCTCACGCAGAGACGCAAAGGCGCAAAGAAAAATAATATTTATTAGTAGTGGTCGTTCGCGAACGGCCATTACATAAATCAGTATTTACATTCCCTATTGAATTCGGTTTGTATTTATTGAAAATTAAAACGAGAAATTCGTTCTAATCAGTGTAATCCGTGGCCACCTACGCCTCTTCAATTACCTCAAATCCAAGCAGAGAAGCAACATCGTAAACGGGTCGTTTCAAATCCCCAAAGAAGGTAACACGATGCCAGCCCCATTCATCCCAGTAATTCAGGAGTTTATATACATCGCCCTTAACTTCAACGGCTAATTTCGTGCGACAAGCCCGGTACTCATCGACATTCTCCACCGTTTCTCCCTGGTGTAAAATGACCTGTTTTTTATTGTGATCGAAAAGAATGGTTGTTGTCATTTCACCCAGAGGCATCAGGGAACGACAGCAGGCACCTTTATGGTCCTCGGAATGATCACGCAGATGATAGGGATTCGATGGTCCATCCGGTCCAAATACCTTTGTAGAGGCCACACAATGGGCATAAATTATCTGGTTCTTTGATGTATCTATTACCGGATCTGATATCAGTCCCGGGCGACCTGTCAGATAGGTCATTAATAATTTTGTCATTGCGGATTTTTGATCTGCCTCACAACCACCAACCAGGCCATCATTATCAAGCTGCATAAACCCTAAGCAGGGATAGGCTTCTACCATTTTACCACTATAAATACCGCCAAGACAATTGACTGTAATGGCTTGGGCATTATTTTTTTCCATCACATTACGCATGGCCAGGTACATTCCCGCGGCTTTCTGAATATCTACTTCTGACGGTTCAATTACCTTTTCTGCTTCCTTGATCCAACGGTCAGCTACAGCCTGAGCATCACTAGGGTTTACCTTTTTATAACTATCATTTATGGTATTAAACTCAATTTTTTTGACTGTAGTACCATATGCGCGTCTAATCTGGTTATCCGTATCCCGCCCAACCACCAGCATGGTCGAAAGTTTCAGTTTTTGCACACAATCGATGCATTTGACCGCATCAACAATATCCTCGAAACGTGAAGATGAAACAGCCAGAACCCGGTTTCCGTTTCGTTTGGCTCTGGCATAACTGGTTAAGAATTCACCGGAACCTGCAAAAAGATGATCAACGATTACCGTAGGTTTTCCCGAGGCCATTACCGTCTCTGTCATATCACCCCAAAGGCAACCCGCCAGATAAATAAGATAGCCATCATATTTTGATGCATCTTGCAGCAGATGATATCCCTCTTCTTTGCTTCCAGAGGAAGTAGTAACAGCAGATAATTCAATTTGAGGACAATTCTTTAATAATTGATTATGGACTTCTTTTATATGGCCCTTGAAATCATAATCAATATTTGGCCAATTTGGCTGTGTTGGGTCCGGATGGGCGTAGATGATCCGAATTTTTGTCTTTTCGGCTAATAAATTGTCCATCGTAGCAAAAAGAGGTGAGATGGGTAGGGCGGATAAAACCGCAGCACCTGCGGCACAGGCGGCACAATTACCTAAAAAGTCACGTCGTGAAATTAAAGAAGAATATGGGTTTTTAGGAAAATTTTTTGTTTTCATTAATATGATCTCCTTTGATTAGAGTTTTATTTCACAAAGTTTTTATATAAATCACAAAATTAATGATTGATGAATCCCTTGAAAAATCTATAGTTTAGTGGTTTAAATTTAGTTAGAAAGTCATTCTGAATTTATTTCAGAATCTTTCAATGACGATCCTGAAATAAAATCAGAGTGTTAAACTAGTCCATTGTAGTCCATCTTTAAGATGGGCTATAACTCCTATACATTACTCACCTGAAAAATTATAATGTCCAGCCATTATGATAAGGCTCACGTAAAAAGCGATTTGCCTCATCATCGGTGCTGAATTCTAAGTTCTTGGCGTCCCAGAATAGTTTCTTACCGGTGCGAATGGCCACATTACCCAATAAAACTGTCTCAGTAAGGGGACCGGCATAATCAAAGTTGCATCCGGCAGGCTTTCCACCTTTACAGGCATTTATCCACTCCTTATAATGACCCGGAGATCTGGGAAGGGTCTTATCAGGTTGTTGGAATTCTTTCATACGCGTCTCAGGAATCAGGCGTGGACTTCCACCGATTCCGCCTGCCATAAGTATACCATCATTTCCATAAAAAAGAATACCACCAAAACCATCCCCCATTTGGCGCCCTGGTTCCAGTAAAGATGGTCTTGGTGGTGTTAACTCTCCATCGAACCAGGTCAATTTTAGAGCAGGCATTTTATCCCGTTTTGGAAAATCATAATGGACTATTGATGCGACCGGGGCAGTTTCAGCAAAAAGTTTAGTAGAACTTGCTTCAACACTTGTTGGATAGCCTAATTTTAGAGCACGGAAGACCGGATCAAAAGCGTGGCATCCCATATCACCCAGGGCACCACTGCCAAAATCCCACCATCCCCGCCATTTAAAAGGCACATAAGCCGGATGGTAAGGTCTTTTTGGGGCAGGTCCAAGCCATAAATCCCAGTTAAGGGTTGGAGGAATTGCTGGTGTTGCTTCAGGCCGGTTAATACCCTGGGGCCAAATAGGTCTGTTTGACCATATATGAACTGCACGCACCGGGCCGATGGCCCCAGCTGCAATCCATTCTGCAATTAACCTATGGTCTTCAGAAGCATTCATTTGCATACTCACTTGGGTGGCGAGGTTGGTCTTATGGGCCATTTCAGTAAGTGTTCGGGATTCTGAAACTGTTCTGGTAAGTGGTTTGGCACAATAGACATGTTTTTCCATTCCCAGGGCATATTTAGTTATTATTGCATGGGAATGATCAGGTGTTCCGATCATAATGGCATCAATTCCTTTTTCTTTTTCAAGCATAATACGGAAATCCTGATAACGTTTTGCTTTTGGAAAAAGGCCATAAGCTTTTGCCGCGTAAGCATCATCCACATCGCAAAGAGCTATAATATTTTCACTCTGAGCACCTTTAAGATATTCTTTTCCCATACCACCAACCCCAATACCGGCGATATTGAGTTTATCGTTGGCAGTCACCTGCTTTCCTTTTCCCAAAACATAAGATGGGATAATGCTAAAAGCAGTTGCAGTGTACATAGAAGATTTTAAAAAATTTCGCCGGTTTATCGGATTCATATTTAAACTCCTTATATACCATTTGATTGTTAAAATGAGGATAATGTCTCTGGATTAGTCCAACATCGGAGCGGTACGATTAATCACGCCATTATATTCCATATAGGTTCATTTCATGTTACTATTTTTGAAACGTAAGAGGTTCTTCCTTTATCAATGCCGCTTTATGTATTGTTGCGGTGCGATGAATCGCGCCGTTACAAACATGTGGGTCGTCTAATACGATTAAATATTTATCTAACCAGACTGATATATTATAGGATTTGATTATTTGTTTTAAAATGTCGCCAGAACAGGCAGATTTACCGGTGTCCCAATATAATAAAAGGTAGTATCTAATGAAAGATTTAAATATCATGACATTTAGTAGTAATTGAATAATTCATGTAAATATATAATCAAATTCATTTATCCTGTTATCCTGTCAAACCGAATGAGTCAATTATCCATTTGATTGATTTGATTTCATTCATTATAATATTCCATTCTGATATTTTTACATTTCATAATATTTAAGGGCTCTGAAATGCAACAAAAACTAAAGATTGGTTTCTTTTGTATAGGTTTAGATACCTACTGGCCGCAATTTGAAGGTCTGTTGCCCCGTTTATTAGGCTATAAAGATCAGATCAAAGAAAAATTGAACACCTATGAGGTAGAGATAATAGATGCGGGGATGGTGGATAATCCATTCAAAGCAGAAGAAGCAGCTGGTCTATTCAAACGTAGTGAAATTGATGTTGTATGTTTATTCATCTCCACATATGCCCTCTCGCATAATGTTTTACCTCTGGTAAAGGCCTGCCAGGTACCGGTTATCGTACTCAATCTTCAACCTGTTCCGGCGATTGACTATAATAAATTAAATAGTATGAAGGATAGGGGGGTAATGACAGGAGAGTGGTTGGCTCATTGTCAGGCTTGTGTTTTGCCGGAGCTTGCCTCGGTATTCAATCGAAGTGACATCGATTATCAGTTGGTAACAGGGTATCTGGAAGATGACAAAGTGTGGATGGATCTGAGCAACTGGATATCTGCACTCAAGGTAAAAAAAGCCATGGGCCAAAACCGATTAGGTGTAGTTGGGCATTATTACAATGGAATGTTAGATGTTTACACAGATCTCACGCTACAATCGACTACTTTTGGAACACATATTGAATTAATTGAATTTGGCGTTATCAAAAAACTTCGCGACGAAACCACAAATTCAGAAATCCGAGATAAAATTGATCAATTTCATGCTGTATTTGACGTCTCTTCCGAATGTACGGAGCATGAATTGCATAGAGCAGCACAAACAGCTGTTGCCCTCGATAAGATGGTGAAGGAGCATAAATTGGGTGCAATGGCTTATTATTATGAAGGTGTTGGAGACCCCATTTACGAGGATATCATTACCTCTGTCATTCCAGGATTTACGCTTCTTACCAGCCAAAATGTTCCGGTTGCGGGAGAATGTGAAATAAAAAATGCCCAGGCCATGAAAATTATGGATTTATTTGGAACCGGTGGTTCATTCTCAGAATTCTATGCGATGGATTTTAATGAAGATGTTGTTTTATTGGGACACGATGGTCCGGCCCATCCTGATATTGCAGATGGTAAGGTTGCATTGGTTCCTTTGCCGGTTTACCATGGAAAACCGGGAAAAGGTCTCTCCATACAGATGAAAGTTAAAAATGGACCCGTTACCCTATTATCTGTACTGCAATCCAAAGAGGGGAAGATAAAATTGTTAACTGCTGAAGGGGAATCTGTGCCAGGAGAAACCTTGCAAATAGGAAATACAAATAGCCGGTATACATTTTCAATAGGGGTACGTGAATTTATCAATAACTGGTCAAAAGAGGGGCCTTCTCATCATTGTGCGATAGGTATCGGCCATATTGCAAAAAAAATTGAATACCTGGCCAAATTAATTCAGATCGATTGTATAAAAGTATGTTGATTCTAAGATCGGTTATTAAAAAAATATAGAAAGCATAAATCCCGGAGATGAAAATTCAGAACTATCTTTTAATACTATCTGTTACTATGTTTATTCACTGTTCTGAAAAAGAAACCTGTAAAGAACCAGTTTCGTCGGGAAATCCCATTTTGCCTGGATGGTATGCTGACCCGGAAGGGGCGGTGTTTGGCTCCGAATTCTGGATTTACCCCACTTTTTCTGCAAAATATGATGAGCAGGTCTTTCTGGATGCATTTTCTTCAAAAGATCTTGTCACTTGGAAAAAACATTCGCATATTCTTGATACATCTATCGTTGAGTGGGCACATCGTGCTTTGTGGGCGCCTTCAATTGTCGAGAAAGATAACAAGTTCTTCCTCTTTTTTTCTGCAAATGATATTCAAAAACCGGGTGGACCTTTATGGGATGAAAATGACTCCCGAAATCATACTGGAGGAATAGGGATTGCCATTGCTGATTACCCCGAAGGTCCATTTCGTGATTATTTAGGTAAACCATTAGTTTCTGAATTTCATAATGAGGCCCAGCCTATAGACCAATTTGTTTTTAGAGATAATAACGGTACACATTATATGATTTATGGCGGATGGAGACGCTGTAATCTGACAAAATTAAAAGATGATTTTACGGGTTTTCTTACCTGGGATGATGGTACTATATTCAAAGAGATTACACCGGAAGGATATGTCGAGGGACCGGTTATTTTTCTGAGATACGATAAATATTATTTTATGTGGTCAGAGGGAAACTGGGGTGATGGTTCCTATAAAGTTGCTTATGCTATAGCAAAAAATGCAACAGGGCCATTTAAGCGCATTGGAACTGTACTTGAAACAGATAAAAATGTAGCAACCGGGGCAGGGCATAATTCTGTATTCAATTTACCCGGAACTGACCAATGGTATATTATTTACCATAGACGGCCAATTCCAAACAAGGGGCGTGATCACCGTGTAACATGTATAGAAAAATTAGAATTCAACAATAATGGAACCATTAAACCTGTTAAAATGACCTTTACAGGTGTTGAAAAAGAGACTTTACAATAGCAATAGTTTATTTATAACCGGACTTAACTAGTGGTATCAATAAAAATATACCGAAATGATGTTCTCATGAAGTATCAGAACCTGAAACGTGTTCAAGCTGATGATCTGAGGAGAACACTTTAAACTATCCTGAGTAGGACTAGTGAATATGAAAAGATCTGACATTAACGGGATAATTGATGAAGCGATTGATTTTTTCCAGTCAATGAATTTCTTTCTCCCTCCTTTTGCCTACTTTTCGATAAATGAATGGCATTCAGTAAAGCGTTCAGCTGACTGAAATAATAGATCTTCATCTGGGTTGGGATGTAACCGACTTTGGATCAGGAAATTTCGAGGAATGTGGATTATTACTTTTTACTATCCGTAATGGAGTTTATAAAAGCGATATCTACACCAAGCCATTTGCCGAAAAAATAATGATTGCCAGGCCAAACCAGGTCACACCTTACCATTTTCACTGGGATAAAATGGAAGATATCATTAATCGTGGTGGGGGAGATTTGGTTTTTGAACTCTATAATGCAACCAAAGATGAAAAACTGGCCGATACACCAGTTCAATTTTCCCAGGACGGTATCAGCAAGTCTGTAAAAGCGGGTGAACAGGTCGTTCTTAAACCTGGGGAGAGTTTGACTTTGCCTCCCTACCTCTATCATAAGTTCTACGGTCAAACGAGCCCTGTAATGATTGGGGAGGTGTCCATGGTTAATGATGATGCAAACGACAATCGCTTTCTGGAGGTGACCCGATTCCCAGATATTGAGGAAGATGAGGATCCTAAATATTTGCTCTGTAATGATTATGAAAAATTTTTAGTTTAGTGTTTTCAGCATATATATTGTTTGAAGTAACGTGAGTAAAGATAAATTATGTCTTGTAGAGACGTCCCGGTGGGACGTCTCTCTATAATAAAGCAAAATTACACTGCAATAAAGCAAAATTACACTGCGAATAAAACAAAAATACACAACGACCGTTCATGAACCGCCACAAAATGGATATAAAACCACGGCATATGATGACAGAACATATGTTGAATGCAGTATTAACACAAACATTACTGTTTAATAGTAGGAATGATATGGACAATAACTGGCCTCCCACTACAAATATTTTGGAGTTAAAATGAATCCGATTTTAGGAATTTTCTTTCATGCGGTCGGCGGTTTTGCCGCAGGTAGTTTTTATATCCCTTACAGCAAAGTAAAAAATTGGGCCTGGGAAGTCTATTGGCTCGTCGGTGGGGTCTTTGCATGGATTATTGCACCATGGATAACCTCATTCATCGCCGTGCCAGATCTTAGCGCGCTTTTAACTAAACTTTCTGTTAATCAGATGATATGGCCTTATTTTTTTGGGATTCTGTGGGGAGTTGGCGGGTTAACATTTGGTCTGACGATGAGATATTTAGGTATGTCCCTGGGGATGGCCCTGGCATTAGGATTGACGGCCGCTTTTGGAACATTAATACCACCTATTTATTTTGATCAATTTGGCCTGCTTATTTCTAAAACTTCTGGTCTTGTAACTCTGGGAGGAGTTCTTATCTGCTTGATTGGTATTGCAATCACGGGGAGAGCGGGTATACTCAAAGATAAAGAATTATCTGATGAGCAAAAAACAGCCCAGATAAAAGAATTTAATCTCCAAAAAGGCATTTGGGTGGCCATTCTGGCAGGAATTATGAGTGCCTGTTTTGCCTTTGGTATTGCGGCAGGCAAACCGATTGCCCAAATAGCAGTAGAAATGGGTACGCCAGAGCTTTTAGTAATAGTCCCATATTTATTTTTATTTTGCTCGGGGGATTTACAACAAATTTTATCTGGTGTATGGTTTTGTCGTTTAAGAATAAAACCATTAGAGATTATATCAAAACAGATAAGACACCTGTTCTAAATAACTATTTCTTTTCTGCCCTGGCGGGTATTACCTGGTATTTGCAATTTATGTTTTATGGTATGGGAACAACGCGTATGGGAGCCTATGATTTCGCCAGTTGGAGCATCCATATGGCTTTTATCATTATCTTTAGTAACATGTGGGGATTGATTTTAAAGGAGTGGAAAGGATCAGGAAAACTAACAATTAGGACCATAATGGCCGGTTTGGCGGTATTGGTATTATCAACGATTGTAATAGGCATTGGCAATTATATTCAAACATTTGAATAGCAGGAGATATTAATGACCTCACGTGACCGTTTACTACATATTCTCAACGACCAGATTCCCGACAGGCCGCCTGTTTTTGCGACTTTAACAGCCCAGGTGGCTAAAAAAATGTCTCGGGCTGAAAATATAGCCTATGAAAAACCAATCGATTCGCTCCTTTCAACAAGGATTTCTCATCGCATACTATTGACGCACCTTGGCAATGATTGTGTTGGAATCGCTGCTTGTGCCCCCAAAAATTATCCAACCTATAAGGATGAGAAGGGTATTACCATAAATGAGTGGGGAATGCGTTTTAAAGATATCGGACTCTATAGTGAATTTGAGAGTTTTCCCCTGGCCGCTGTGGATAATCCCAAACAAATAAACGCATATAATTTTCCGGATCCCCATGCCGAGGGACGTTTTGATGATGCCCGATATGCAGTTAATACGTATGGTCAGGACTATGGTATTATTGCTGATCTTGAATGTACTATTTTTGAAACAGCCTGGTATTTGGTTGGCCTTGAAAAACTACTTACAGATTTAATGATGAACGCCTCCTATATTGATCCTTTACTTGATAAAATTATGGATATAAATCTTGAAGTTGGAAAGGAGTTAATCCGATTAGGTGCTGATATCATCTGGGCCGGTGATGATTTTGGCGGACAACATGGTGTCATCATGTCTCCTGAAATTTGGCGTGTTCATTTTAAACCAAGAATAAAATATATATTCGAGGAATTCAGAAAGGTCAATCCAGACATTAAGATTGCCTGGCATAGCTGTGGTTCGATTCTGCCTCTTATACCTGATTTTATAGAGATTGGGTTAGATATCCTCAATCCAATCCAACCCAGGGCCAGGGACATGGATCCAGTCAATCTAAAGAAAGAATTTGGTAAGGACCTCATCTTTTTTGGTGGGATTGATATACAGGAACTACTTCCATCTGGAACCCCGGAGCAAATAAGGGATGATGTATACCAGAAGATAGAGATTTTAGGGAAAAATGGAGGATATATTATCGCCCCTGCTCATAATATTCAGGATGACACACCTGTTGAAAATGTCCTGGCTTTCTTCGAAGCGGTGAAAGATTATCCTGCTTAACTATAGATTGTTCTCATTCGTGCATGTTCTAAAAGTTCAAATAGTCACGAAGTTGCCACGGATTCCACTAAAAAAAAATGATAAGTAAAAATTTAGAATTATGAATTTACCATAGATCCCGAAACAGTTCGGGATGACCTATGGTCACCCTGAACTTGTTTAGGGTCTTTATATAGATAAGTAAATATCTTCGTTGTACGATTTTTAAAAATGATATAATTTCTATTTGCTTTTACACCACAAATGTCCTCCTGTAAGGAGTCTTCCTGCATGCGAGTGGTTCTCAATCATGAGGGAAGATTCATTTCTTGAAGCGCGATCCCGTTCCGGGCGGAATGACATTATGTAATACCAATTCATGGCTTATAATCAATAGATCTAACTGGGATAATCTTGACTAACTCATCGCATCCATTCCATATAATGGCCAAACCAAACGGCCCTATCTGCAATCTGGACTGTCACTATTGTTTCTATCTGGAGAAGGAAAACCTTTACCCGGATAAATCTGATTTTAAAATGCCTGATAATGTTCTAGAGACATTTATAAAACAATATATTGCCTCACAACCAACAGATCAGGTTACTTTTGCCTGGCAGGGTGGGGAGCCTACCTTGTTAGGATTATCTTATTTTTCGAAGATCGTTGAACTCCAGGCCAGGTATTCAGCTGGTAAAATGATAGAAAACACCTTGCAGACGAACGGGATACTCCTGAATGATAATTGGTGTTCATTTTTTAAAGAAAACAACTTCCTGATTGGACTTTCTATTGATGGTCCTGAAGAACGGCATAATTATTATAGATTGAATAAGGGCGGAAAGGGATCTTTTAGTCAAGTTATGAAAGGATTGGATTTTCTAAAAAAGCATGATGTGGAATTTAATACCCTGACTGTATTACATAAGGATAATTCAAATCATTCCCTCCAGTTATATCATTTTCTGAAGGAAATTGACAGCAGGTTTATGCAGTTTATACCAATCGTAGAGCGAAAAGCAGAGAAGCATACAAATGCCGGACTAACCCTTGTATCTCCGGATCATGATGATGATGCCGAAGTAACGTCCTGGTCGATAGATTCTGATCATTTTGGAATATTTTTATGCGAAATATTTGATGAATGGGTCCACAAGGATGTCGGTCGTTATTATGTTCAGATATTTGACATATCTTTACAGGCCTGGCTAGGATTAAATCCTGGACTATGTATATTTAGTGAAACCTGTGGTGATGCTATGGCTATCGAACATAATGGAGATCTTTATTCATGCGATCATTATGTTTATCCGGAGAACAGGTTAGGAAATATCATGGAATCGAATCTGGCGATTTTAGCTAGGGATAAACAACAGATTAAGTTTGGCCAAGACAAAAAAGATATGTTGCCACAATATTGCCTCGATTGCGAGGTTCGTTTTATTTGTAATGGAGAATGTCCCAAGCATCGTTTTATTAAAACACCCGATGGTGAAGCGGGATTAAACTACCTATGCGCTGGATACAAAAAGTTTTTTACCTATATAAATCCATATATGCAATTTATGGTGGGTGAATTAGCTGAAAAACGCCCTCCTGCAAACGTGATGGCCTGGGCGAATGAGAAAGATGCGGGGTTTCCTTCTCTCAATGTGGGGGTTAACGATCCCTGTCCTTGCAGGAGTGGAAAAAAATATAAAAGATGTTGCGGGAATCAAATTTAAATTGATACGAAGTCTTTTCACAAATCATAAATTATAATACCTTTTTGAATATATCACTCAAAGCTGGACTATTTGCTCTTTATTGTAGGAGACCTCCCAACCTGACGTCTCTATATCATAGATACCGAACCAAGTTCGGGATGACCATTGTGTTAACCTGAACTTGGCTCAGGTCTTAATCAATCGAAGGGTTGTTCTTTTTTTATCGCCAGCCTGGCTGCATTTAAAAGTAATTCCCGTGCTTCTGTTACGGTTTTTTTCGCAGGAACTTTATAGACAGACTCATAGGTAAATCCGGACAAAGATTCTTCAATTATGTCCTCGATACTCGAATCTCCACCATCACTTGAGATAATTGACTTTAACATCCTTATTTTTTCATAATCCTCAATGCCATCACGTAACATCTCGAAGCGAATAGAGCTTCGATTTCCCGGATACACCAGGAAACAATCCCCAGCAGGCCAGCGCACATATCTGGTATCATGAAGAGGATCTTTTGTCCAGCTGTTATAAGCCCAGCGGAGGAACCCCGAATAACCTTTTGCTGCAGCAAACCAGCCAATCCATGTTGCTTCTGCGGGAGGCGAATTTGTAAATGTATTGGGTTTTTCCGGTGAGGTACAGACATAGTAGGTTGTTGGTAGTCCTTTGTTTACCCTCTGTTGAATAATTTCTTCATCAGGCGTATGTTGAATAATTACACAAAGATCATAGATGTTTTCTGTTAATTCTGTATGATAGTTAACTGCAGAAGCAATCTGCAATTCAGGTGCAACAGAATTCATGAATTGCATCATATTTAGCATCATTTCTTCTGATCGTTCATCCAAAGCAATGCTGGTTTTTTCAAGCCATCCTTTCTGGCGGAGATGGATAGAAAATGACTTTAGGAAAGAACGCCAATGGTTCATATAGGCTGGTTCACCGGGCTTGGCTATCACTGATTTGTAATCACCAGATATTTCATCAAAATAGCGAAAAGCATTTGTCCAGGGAACCATAGAGTAGCAATTTATCCGCTCTGATATACCACACTTTATGCAAAATTCAACATATTTGTCAAAAATTGAAAAATCATAGTCCCAGTTGCCATTGCTTTTTTTAACCCATTTTATCATACTGTCAAAGTGCCGATAGGTTTGGGAGCCCCAGGGTTGGTGAACAATGCTGGTGGTAATGCACTTTTGACCGGCATTGGCTAACCGTTTGTACAAGGGTTCCATCAGAATAAAATGCGCCTCTGACCACATCTCAACCTGATGATATTCAGCCACACTAAATGGGTTTTGCCAAAGGTCTAAATAAAAGGACCAATTTTTGGCGGGTGTAAGGCTTATAGGCAACACTTCTATATCAATTGAAAATTTAGTTTTAATTCCTCCTTCGGCTGACACGGATAAGGCACCTGTATACTTACCGGGAGCCGCACTTCTGGGAATATCGATAGATATCCATAGGGGACGGGTGCTTTCTGCTGGAATATCTAGTTGTTTTTGTGTATCTATTATATCAGCAATAACCGCCTGACGGCCTTGTTTTCCGGGCTGTGTTTTATAATATACCTCTTCATATCCCAGAGTATAACGGACAAATGCTGGATTTATAGCAGAAGATATGATTTTATTTCCTTTCTTATTCACCAAATCAGAGACTTGTATATGTGCTTGCCTACAACCGGTAGCTGTCCAGAGTACCAGTTGAATATTAACCCGTTCTCCACGCCACCCTGTCCCATGCCATTCCGAGGATTCAGCAAGGACAGGTGGCACATCTCGATTATAACGCTGATAAACAGAGGCGACGGACCCGTGCAGACCAGGGGATATTTGCTCCCATTCTTCTTTAGGATACACTGATGGGCGATTGCGGTTCAAAATCAGGATGTTGAATAATCTGTCCATAAGTAGAAACTGTGATGAGCAGCATTGGAATTATTATAGAATTGAATTTCATAATCATGTCCTTGTATTCAAAATCGAAGTGATAAAATTATTCTATTGAATAAAAACTGTATTAATTACTATTCTTTATTAACGCTCATTTTAGCCCTTTCCCAGAGCTTGTAAATATCCCTTTTTTGGCGGTCATGACTCTGTGAATAGGAATCAAGCAGATCAGACAAGCCTTGTGATAAATTTATGATGGTATCTTTGTAGGATGCATCAGCGGCAGAAGCAGCTGGTTCGGAAAGGGATCTGAGATATCCAGATTCGAGTTTTGCTTTTCTCTCCGAATACGCTTTTGCAGCCTTGAGGACCAACAGGGCATGTTTAATCTCATAAATATTTTGATTATGGAAGTCCTTTCTTAATGCATAAAAAGCTTTAACTCTCTTAAAGTTTGAATTGTTAAAATTGATAGAAGCAGGGACGTTCTCTTCCTGAATATTACTGGTTTTTTGTGATGTGGTAACACCTTTTTTGATTTGTTTACCGTTCTGAAATTGGATGCGAATATGTGCTTGTTGTGGTATTTTATCAAATTCTAATTCAATACGATCGTGGCCCAATTTCTCATATATTTGATCATTAATCGTTACCGATGCAATTTTCCCATGTCCATAGGTGGAAAGATATAATTCTTTTTCTCCCCAACGAATAGGGAAGTGTTGACTCAATTGAGTGATTCCCTTGGGTATATGTGGAATAAGTACCAGGTTATCGGCCTTATAGAGATATTCAAATAGGCCCCGCATCATGGCTGCGGGTGGACCAAAAGAATCATAGCAAAGATTTATTGGTTTTTTTGGCTGATATACCTTGCTTCCAAATTCCACCAGAGGATTATCCATACGGAATTCTTCTGCAAAACCAAGTATATGCTTCATTGATCTCTGAAGATCATCAAATTTCTCCAATCTGTAATAGGCCATCATCATACGGGCCTCACAGGTGGACCAATGCCCGCCATTTACCCATGTGCCATGTTTCCAAAGCCAGGATGTCCCCGGATCATACATATCATCGAGTCCAGGTTCATTGGCAATGATCACATGATAGCGTCGGAGACCTGGAATTGAGGCAATTTTATTGTATATTTTATGGGATTGCAGATCATCTATTACCCTGAAGGCAATGGCATCATGATTTGGAGAGGATTCAAAATAGCCATATTTTTCAGCACCATAAACGCCATGTTTGGTGCCATCAGGATCAAGAGATTTAATAAAGTAGCCCTCATCTGTGGTCAGAAGATTTAATCCGCTATGGGTGAGATTTCTTCTCGTTTCATAAGTTTTAACCAAGCCATACCTTTTTACCAACTTTCCTAATTCAATCATCCGATCCAGGGCAGCAATATAGGTAATTGAAAGACCCGAGAGATAGGCCTTGTCATATATTCCCCCTTCTTTTTGCCAACCGGCATAACTTGGGGCGAGTAAGTTTGCCGCCGGACCGGCTAAAAATAGATTGTTATTTGGATCACGACGAGATTCAATAAAATTGATACTGCGGTTAAGCAGAGGCAAATATCGCTCAATAGCGGCTAAATCCCGGCTAATTAAGAGTAATTCTGCCTGCAAAACGACCCCTGCTGCGGTGAACTCCATCCCCCAATCATGAATATCAACCCTGCCATCACCCTGTTTATACATAATCCAGCCTGGCCGGGCAGCGTCACAGAGACTACCGTCAGGTGCCTGAAGGTCTTTTGCGCCAACTCTCTTGCCATCGCCCATTTGGTCGAACCATAAATCCTGCGCATTTTGCATAAAGGTCAAATAGGGCTCGGTGTAAAAGGGAAGAGCACAATAGGTGGGACCATAGCTGTTCTGGATCCACCAGGCATCCCAGGTTGGTCCCTCAACAAATCCATTCCATTTAGGTGTATAGAGCATTGAAATGTTCTGGAATTCAGGATCCGGATCAAACATTCTCCTTGATATATCAAGAAGTTGAATATACGCTGTATCACCTTCACCTGAATAATATTTACCCTCAAATTCCCCACCAAATAATAGTCTCTGTGGGCCAAAAGCCACAACTATCAGAAGGGCAATTATTTTTACAAATTTGAGCCAGTTTATCATTAGTTCTCCAAGTCGATTTAAAGCATCACTTTAATTAGTAATAAAGTGATGCATCTAAATTGTAATATCAGTATTTATACAATATGAAAATGCTATAAAGATAATAAAAAGATTCTCAACGAATTCCACGAATTATCACGAATTCATTAACAGTTGTTTGCATGAAGGAAAATAGTAAATATACTTTATTTAAATGAATTTCTTCATCCAGGTATTGGATCAAATAGAGTGTAAATTAATGTATTTAATTTGTGAAATCCGTGGATAAAATCAATTCCGGCCAGGAATATATAATTTCGCCGCCTCATCATGGGGCATATCCACCTGCGGTGGGGCATCTTTGTGTTCCATGGCCATTATCTTTGAGATTTTATCTACAATTTCCGGAAATTTACCTGCCAAATCATCTTTTTCTCCAATATCTGTGTCAAGATTATATAATTCTATAGGCGAATTTGGTGAGTTTCTCACCCCTTTCCATTTTCCCATTCGTACTGCTGTTATGGATGTCTCCTTGATCGGCCCAAAAGGTTGTGTTCTGTGGTATTCTGTGTCTTCCCAGTAAAGTAATTCATGTTTAACTTGTTTCCCTTGATTTAACAAAGTTGGCAAAATAGAAAGGCCATCGATATTCTCTGGGACATAAGAAGAGGCTTCGGCCAAATCTGCCAAAGTGGGCATAATATCTGGAAAATAGGTAATGAGGTCGGTGGTTGAATTTCGCTGAATCTTTCCAGGCCAGCGAACAATCATCGGTACGCGAATACCCCCTTCATATAAACTGCCTTTATAGTCACGAAGAAGTCCATTTGCTTTGAAGAACTCCGCATTTTCTAACGGGCCATGTGCAGCCCCATTATCAGATACAAAAAAGACGATTGTGTTTTTATCTAGTTGCAGATCATTCAGTAATGCCATTAATTCGCCAATGCCTTTGTCCATGTGGGTTACCATAGCAGCAAATGTGGCCCGTGGTTCTCTGGGCAAGGCATAGCCGTCACGCCAATGAGGAATCGGGAACTCCTCAAATCTTCCGCTGTACAGGACCAGGGTCTCGTCAGGCGCAATAAATTCATGATGGGGGATAGCCACTGGCAGATATAGGAAAAAAGGTGCATTTTTATTTTCTTTGATAAATTCGAATGATTTTCTCAGAATTAAATCAGGAGAGTAAGTCCCCCTTTTCATATTATTGTTTTCGGGAAAATATATTTTTTCCTGATTTTTCCAAAGGAATTCTGGATAGTAAAATTGGGCATGAAGCTGATGAAGATAACCAAAAAACTGATCATATCCTTTGTTATTGGGGATTCCAACGGTTCCTTCTTCACCCAACCCCCATTTTCCGAATAATCCTGTTTTATAGCCGGCTTTTTTTAAGATTTGAGCAATAGTTATATCATTTTCGAGCAGGGAAACCCCGCCACCGTTGCCCCGGACTGAAATATGCCCGGAATGTTGCCCGGTCATCAGGGTATTTCTTGATGGGGCACATACGGAGCAGCCTGAATAAGCCTGGTTAAATCGCATACCCTCTGCAGCTGAATTGGTCGATATTGGGTGTCTTTATGATTTCCTGACCATAGCAACCCAAGTGACCGTAACCAAGGTCATCTGACATGATGAAGATGATATTGGGTTTGGGACTGGAATCTGAGCAGGCTTGAAATGAGAAAAATATCCAAAAAAGAAGGGATAAAAGGATTAGTGATTTGTATAAATTATTAGATATATAAAACATAGTTCATTCCTATAGATATTGCATTAACAAATATTGTAATCTTGAGCTTGCCAGCCCTGAATATATTTCAGGATCTAAAACTTCTGATTTTATGAGGCCGGGAAGCTGAATCGAGTTCAGCATAACCTAAATATTAGTAAACAAATATTCTTATGTTTCCAGCTATATAAGATACCGAAACAAGTTCGGCATGACATTTAATATGAATTCATATTCTTTTCACCCTGAATCCTGACCTGTCGTCAGGACAGGTTTATTTCAGGGTCTGTTATCTTTTGAATTAGAAGTAGAAGTTGTTATCCAACTATATCGACATTGATTTTCCATTATCAGACGGCGATAATCCCAATAAAAACTTTACGGCTTTATGTGACCATTCATCAGGTGATTGGAAGCCTCCGACACTATCAGACCAGCAGGTACGTAGCATATCTGTATCGATAACACCCGGATTTACGGCAATTGCCGCCAACCCTCCCGGAAGTTCCTGTGATAAAGCCTGCGTCAAACCTTCAATTGCCCATTTGCTGGTGCAGTAGGGTGTTACATTGGGTGCGGTTGAGCGGCCCCATCCGGAACTCATGTTTACAATAATACCTGTCCCGTTCTCTATCATTGCTGGTAAAAAGGCTCTTATGGTGTTTACTGTACCAGCGACATTTACATCCATCAATTTTCTAAATTCTTCATCTGATATTTTCCATAAGGGTGCAGACTTATTCATCAATGCGGCATTATTTATCAAGAGGTCTGGAACAATTCCCTTGTTAATTAAGCCGTTAGCCCAGTTAAGAACTTGTTCCCAATATGATATATCGAGACTCTTAAATGCGTGAGGAGAGGGAAATCTACCATTAAGATCATTGATTTGTGTCTCTGATCTGCCACAACCATAAATTATATGATTTTGTTCTACAAATCTGTTTACTAATGCACGCCCCAGACCCCTGGTAACGCCAGTAAGTACAATTTTGGTCATCTTTTAACTTCCCAGTATATTCTATAACTAAAATTAAACATTAGCAAAGATAAATAAAAAATATATCAAATTATTATTTAGCAGAAAGTAATTAAAGTGGCCGAGTAATTGTGAAGGACATGTCTTCATTTAGTTTTCAAATTTTCTTTTTGGTAGAAAATTCGTTTGTATATAGGCAATTTTATCAATCAGACTAGGTAGTTCGTTCAGATAGAATGCATCTGAACATGTTGAAATACAATCTCGGTGTAAATCATAAATTACTTAATTTTCCGGCAAGCTTTCTGCTGAATTTAGGTGTTTTTGATGCATTTATTTTAGAAAATAGTTAATCTTTGTAAAAAGTTTGTTTTATACATCTCTTACATTAAAAAGATGCTTGAATGGAGGATAAATGTTTAAAGATCATCCCAAAGGATTATTGGTTTTGTTTTTTACGGAGATGTGGGAAAGATTTAGTTATTATGGTATGCGTGGGATTTTAATCCTGTATATGGTTGCAAGCCTGGATGAGGGCGGCTTTGGTCTTGATGATACGACCGCTGCCGCCATCTATGGATTGTATACAGCACTTGTTTACCTGCTTGCTCTACCGGGAGGATGGATCGCTGATAGAATTATAGGGCAACGTCAGGCAGTGTTCTACGGAGGCATTTTAATCGCAGCCGGTAACCTCTGTTTAGCAATACCACTATTACGAGAGATCTTGTTCCCTTCAGGCTTAATTTTGATTGTAGCCGGAACCGGCTTACTAAAGCCTAATGTAAGTGCCATTGTTGGCGATCTGTACCCTGAAGGGGGTGCCAGACGTGATGCAGGATTCTCAATATTTTATATGGGTATCAATGTCGGCGCACTTCTGGGGCCACTGGTCTGTGGATTTTTTGGAGAAGGGATAAACTGGCATTTGGGCTTTCTCTCTGCTGGAATATTTATGATCTTTGGTTTGATTCAATATAAATTAAATTCTTATCATTTTGGAGATGTTGGTCTTATTAAAAATAATTCTCCCGATCTCCGCTCAAGGTCTAAAAAGGGATTTACACAAGGTATCGTTGTTGTTGTTCTTCTAACAGTATTTATGACCCTTTTCCATCAATTTGAAATCTTTTATTTCACTCTTGAAGGTATCGCAGCTGCTACAGGGGTAATCATATTGCTTGTAGCCATTTTGTATTTTTTATACGTATTACTATTTGGAAATCTACAATTAGTAGAGAAGAAAAGAGTTATTGTAATATTTTTTCTTTTTGTTGGCGCTGCCTTGTTTTGGTCAGGTTTTGAGCAAGCTGGTTCTTCGATGAATCTTTTTGCAGACCGCCTCACTGACCGAATATTTTTTGGATTTGAACTTCCTGCCAGTTGGTTTCAGAGTTTTGGGGCTTTATTTATTATTATCTTTGCACCTATTTTCGGGATCTTATGGGTAAAATTGGGAGAAAAGAACCCTTCTATTCCAGCGAAATTTGGTATAGGATTAGTACTGTTGGGTGCCGGTTTTTTGGTCCTGATGTGGGCATCGAACTATGCAAATCCAGATGGACCGGGCGTAGGCCCTCACTGGCTTATTACGACATACTTGTTTCATACATTTGGTGAACTTTGCCTCAGTCCGGTTGGACTAAGCAGTGTGACAAAACTGTCCCCAAAACCTTTGGTTGGTCAGATGATGGGTACCTGGTTTATGGGGTCTGCTCTGGGGAACTTAATAGCCGGATTGGTCGCCGGCCAATTTGAAAAATTACCTCTGGTTGAGCTTTTTGGTACTGTTGCTTTTATAGCTATTGGCGCTGGAATATTGTTTTTTATTTTGACCCCTGTCCTGGGGAAATTAACGGGGGGAATTAAATAGCAGATATGTGATATGTGATTCCCGATAGAAGATGTGGAAATATGAATTGGATAAAAAAAATAGTAAATCCCGTATCCTGTATCCCGAATCACGCATCATATTTCTCTTCCCCTTCAAATCACGTTCCTAATCTCAAATCTCATCTCCCACATCGCCCATCTCTAATCCCATATCACGTCTCTCCAAGCCTCTTTCGTGCCTTCTCTCGCGCTTTCGCTAACTCATCTTCCCGGTTACGGGGAGGAGCAGTGGTTACCAGTAAGGAAAGCAGATTTTCTGATATTTGGGTGATTTCTTCGACGGCTTTATAAAAAGATGTTTCATTTACCTGAGAAGGAGATTGATAACCCGTAATCTTTCTGACAAATTGCAAAGATGCTGCATGGATGTCTTCGTGGCTGACTGCGGGATCATAGTTAAATAAAGGTCTTATATTTCTGCACATGTTCTTTCCTTAAGATTAATTTCTATAAATTGAAAAAGCAAAGTGCAGAGTGCATAGGGTAATGCACTAATAAATTAGACTTTTTACTTTCAACTCTCTACTCTCTACTTTCAGCGCTTTTCTCTCAACGCTATACGTTTCTACTTCTTCTTGGCAATGGCCTTAAACCAGGTATAAAAGAATGTACCATCTTCAGCCTTGCCTACATTTGTTAAGTCTTGAATACCCGCCTTCCACATCTCTCTACTTAGGATTTTATTGTCTAAGATTTGCTGTTTTGAGGAGTTTACCATTGGTACAATGATTTTATTAACAACTCCATCTAAAAGGACCGGATCAGAATAATCTGCATAAATCCACCTGGGTGAAACATCTTCTACTTTAAAATCAGCCTCATTGAGGAGGGGATAAAGGCATCGGCCAATCAATCCGTCATGACCTATATCTGCCTGGACACGGATTAATGAACGCCAGGCGTTGATTGCCGGAGTTGTCTCCGGATGCCAAAAACAGGATCCATGATCTCCTTCAATTAAGGTGATGCTCCCCCCTGGTTTTAATACACGTTTCAGTTCAAGTAGTGCAAGGGGTGGATTATCAAGATGCTCCAGAACAAAACAGACAAAAATATGATCAAAATAACCATCCACAAATGTCAATTTTCGCAAGTCTTGCTGCTCAAAACACACATTTTTTATCTGTTCTTTATCAATGGCTTTTTTAGCTTTTTCTAAAGATTCCAGAGAAATATCGATTGACGTAATTTCTGAACCAGGGCTATTTCGTGCAAGAATACGGGTTTGTGCCCCAACGCCGCATCCTGCTTCGAGAATTTTTTCTCCTTTTTCATAAATTGTACCCGAATGCAGCAAATCTTCTAAGATTTTAGATTGATCCTGCAATCTTTCCGTTTCCCTTGGTGAATATCCATGAACGTACGACAATTGTATCCTCACTCGATTTAATTCTTTTTGATATTTATAGCAAAAGATGTTTTATCTCTATGTAGAGTTCGCATAGCGCATAGAGCATGGTAAAATAATATTATGCCACCAAGCGCAATGCGCTCTGCACTATGCCTATAGTCTCTAAATCACACATTCCTGACAAAGCTCGGTCTCTACGATATATAATTGGTTTATTCCGGTATGGTTATGGTAATGATTAATGGTAAATGATCTGAGATATGGGCTGTATCCTTGTATCTTACATAGTTCGTATCCGGCTTTAATCCGTCAGCAAAAATAAAATAATCTATCGTCTTGTCTGGCACCTTTGGATCAGCATTTGTTGCCATATTTGTGTACCACTCACTATAGGCCGTACCATTTAAATCAGAAAGAGTGGGAACCGTAAAATATTTGTTGAAAAGGGGAGCAATCTCAGTTCCCCGGGGATTGTAATAACTTTTATTAAAATCTGATAAACGATCATAGGCAGGGCCTGGTGGGATTAAATTAAAATCGCCGGCAATGAATCCAAGATCATTATCCTCTTCAATCTTTGCCTAGAATGCGATCTACCTGGGAAATTTGTTTCTCCATTGTATTAGAGCCCTGAGCGAAAGCACTCAGATGTGTATTGATAACCTTTAACGGTTGTCCACCACGAACGGGGAGGGTGGCTTCGAGCATTGCCCGTTTTGGATTAAACTGTCGCAAAATGATATTGTCTGTTGTTATGGGAGATAACGCATATCGGATAGCATTATCCATTTTATATTTGGAAATTATTGAAAGTTTCATTCCGGCAGAACCCATAATTGCGGGATGGAGTATATACCAGGCTTTCCAATAAAAAGAAGATGTATGATTTTTGAGGCTATCTGACAATAACTTAAGAATCTCGGATAATTGATCCTTATGGTAGGTCCGGGCCGAGCCGTCATCAACTTCCTGGAGTAATATCAAATCAGGATTCTCATCTTTAATGATACGGACAACTTCTGATAATGTATAGTTAATAGTCTCACGGGAGGGCCAGGGATCACAGCCACCTTCAAAAAAAAAATAATTATTTTTATTCCCTGCAAGGAATTGGATGTTCCAACAGAGAACTTTTATCGATTTTCCCTGTGTGAGAAAAGGGGCATTGTCCGTATTAAAACAGGGTTCTTTTAGAACATCATCAGGATGATAGGTGGCAAAATAGACATAGCAGATAAACAACATTGCGATTGCTATTAAAGTAGCCAAACTTATTTTTAATTTTTTTCGCATTATGTGATGTTAGGGATTATGCTAATTATAGATAAATACTGACTTTCACATACTATATTTAAAGTTCAGCTTCAAAAAAAGTTTATATATAATCCTCTGTGTCAGTTGGTGGCAAAATAAAAAATACCGTAATTGTTGAGTTATTTGCGGTCAATTTAGTATGCTGTGTTCTTTTTCTCAAGTTATGGGATGAATGGGAAGGGAAGGTTGCTCTTTTCGCCATTGAGTATTTTCAAAATTTCAATTTTTAGATCTTCCAATCGGGCAACAATCACAGGATTGGGTACAGCTTCAACTGAGCTTTCCAACCTCGCAATGATCTGGCGAAGACTATTACGATTGTGAGGTAGTTTATTGTTAAGATAGATATAAACAGGATTTGTATGGGCTTCGGTTCCGGCTTCTGCATACGTGCGTGCTGCGATCCAGCAGCTCTCGTTGATTATTAACTCTGATTCGAAGTTCCAGCTATGTTTAGGATGGCCGGAGAAAAGACGCTCGACAACCCTTCCATTTACAATCAATTCTAGAAAGCGAACCGGATAGATAGGACTTTCAACCTTGATTGATATGGGAAGGTTTACGGTTGATCTATCATCATACGTTAAAATCTCGCCAGGCTTCTTTTTCATAACTTCGAGAAAAAGCATTGGTCCGGAAGTGGCGAAGCTTCTTCCATCCCTTAAGCCTTCAGCAAAGCTACGCAACGAAGGTATATGCTGATTCCAAACATAGGTGATCTCGCTACCCAATTCCCTCGTATAGGGATAGTCACAGGCCCCAACGATGGGTAGACGAAATCCTATATTGAGGTAATCATACCAACCATTCAATCCCAAACTACGATAGCCACCAAATTGAAGTAGTTCTAAAAAATCCATCTTATCTTCTAATAGTACGCCATCTGCTTCCTGATCTGGGTAACCACCGTGATTTAAAGCCACATATCCACTGTGATCATGAGCCTGATCGGCAATTACTCCCAAAGAAGGACCACTATCGGTATGAGCAACAGGGCCGATCCCTGGAACGTAATCATTATTCATTATCAATGTTATATGGCCGAGACGATTGGTTCTATATTCCTGGCCGGATGATAGGTGGTAGGGACCGTTCTCGTAATTAGATCCATCCCCTAATCCTTTTGCCTGCAACCATGATTCAAATTTCTTCCCCTGATCATATCCTTCCGTATTCATCGATAAAAGATAAGCGTATTGAATATCTTTTGCTGAGGTAATTGTTAATAAGGTGTCATCATTATTAGCCGTGCGATCCATGTGTATATGCGTGTCTCCTGAATACCATCCCAATGAAGACATGTCGATGTTCCTTTTCAGCATCACTTTAATATGACGCACCTCTTTCTTATTTAAACTTAGGTTAATCGTTTGAGGCGTATATTCATAACCTTTTGATATTTCAATGGTTGCATCCCCTGCTGGCACGCGGACCTCAAAATAGCCATCTGTATAAAAATAATAGTTTATATCCCGTAAGCGAATGGGGCCTTTAAGCCTGTTGGCGCTCCTCCTTAGGCTGTATTTTTTGTAAGGATCATTATCGGGTTCCTGGTCACCGTTATTTACACAAGCCGTAGCACTCAAGCCCTTGCCAGTGCTTTTGTCTACAATATTTATTTTTAATAGGGCGGCATCGGGTCCTGGATCAATTGTAGGCGGCGGGGTGGGATAATTCTTGTTTATCATCGAATTATCGTGGGCCGGCAACCATGAAACCGTGGTAATTATGATGAAAATAATTGCGATATTTAAAGTTTTACTCACGATTTTCTCCAATATTATAAAATAATTCATTAATAAGTGATAATATGTTTTCGCGCAGTGACGCAACGCCGCAAAGATTTCTTTTATATATAAAAACTTCGCCTACTTAGCCTCTTGGCGCCTTAGCGTGAGAAAAGAACGCTGGGTGAAATATTCATTAATTTTGTTTTTTTATTAACAATTCTTTCAGGAGTTGTGGATAATCGGTTATGATGCCATTAATTCCCGCATCAATAAGGTATTGGTGCTCATCGGCAGATGGAGAAGTGCAGGTACTCCAAACAGGTTTCCCTAAATTATGTATCTGCCCGATAAGGTCTGGATTATTTTTTATCCATTTTGGCCACAGTCGTATGATATCGACACCTGCTTTTATAAAATCCTCAGCCAGACCAGGCTTTGAAATAAAACCAAGAGTGCGAATATTTGGATTAATACGTTTAATTGTGTTGAGATCATTGAGATTTCTGACTCCGGCAACAACATCCAATGTTGAATGATAGGTTTCAGTGAGGGCAACAATATTCTCAAGAGGTAATGTTGCACTTAATTTAATATCGAGAAGAAGTTTTGTGCGTGTACCGCCAATTAGATCCAATACCTCATCATAGGTTGGAATGGATTCTTCGTTCCCGGCATCAAGATTTTTTAATTCCAGATAAGTAAAAGAATTTAGTTTACCAAAGCCATTGGTTGTTCGGTCCAAGGTCTCGTCATGCATGATCATAATACGTCCATCAAGACTTCCCCTAAGATCAATTTCGATGAGATCGACGCCAATTCTTATAGACCTACGGAACGCTGCAGTAGTATTTTCGGGGATATCCTCACCGGTGCTACCACGGTGGGCGATAATAAGAACTGATTTGTTATTCTCCTCTATGACTTGTGAATGAGAAACTAAAAATAAGAGAAAAGTGACGAAATACAGAGATATTTTTTGTTTATTTATCATATCACTCCACCACATCCACCGGGGCAAGGTCTTGTCCTGCGAGATCACAAGTAAAACAGAGCGCTGTCATAATAAATACCATCAATTTCATATATTTGGGTCCTTATATGGGTGACCTTCATTTAATAACAAAAATTCATAATTATAATTCTTAATTAATCTACGGAATGACAGGTAATTCAAGAAAGGACGAATGATTCGGACCAAAATGAACAGTGATTTCCGGAACTGTATTCTGCGGATCATTCGGATCATTTTTTGGTGCTAATTTTGGGTGTAGTCTGTACGTGGGATGATCAGAACAGGCAATAGACAGTCTAATTTTGTGGCCTTTTCTAAACACCCAGGAAGTTGGGTGGAAATCAATCTTTAGTTCAACAATCTTTCCGTTTGCGAGAATTTCATCTTCATAATGTTCTTTTTCAAAGCCATGCCAGGGGAGGTCAGGCAATACATCAATTCCAGAGTGGGTCTTAATCATGATATCGTTATCATGTAAGGCGGCAAAACCGGCTCGAAGTTGCCCCTCTGTAACAAGTAAGGCGTTTCCATTTTCATCCACGTCACTTAGATATATAAAGAAATCGCCATAATCAGCAGAAGAGGTGATAAATAAGTTAGCAATCGGGTGACCCGTCACTTCCATATCACTTACTTGTGGTTCTGAATCAAATACCAAAGATATTTTATCAAGTTCGGTTCTGTAGGGAAGTGAATCTGGTTCATGGGCAGCTATACCCAACCAACGATTTCCTTTATTTGCCCCATAGACCGAACTATGTGAAAAATTACTTTTAAAATTTTGTGTTCCCACTTCTTCAACATTAGCCAGGAGACGGTAGCCGTAACCCGGATAGTATCTTTTGAGTGTTTGTCGCTCAAGAGGCCATTCATTTTCAAACCGCCAACCCTTACCATTCATTATGTAAATAAGAATTGGAGGCTCGTTTTCAATTTTATTATTTTCACCTTTTAAATAACGATCAAAAAAGCGCAGGTGTTCAATGTGATAGATCTTTCGTGCTTCCTCATCTGAAATGTTAAAATACTTCCAAAATGGACCTCCTGCATAATCATGGTATCCCGGTCCCATGATTATTTTCGACGGATTGGCACCTTTCATTGTCTCAAATAATTCAAAAGAACCACGGGCAAAACCATCAAACCAGCCACCAACATTATATACCGGAATTTTAGAATCCATAATACCTTTTACATGTGCTGTTGGCCCCAATTCATAGACGGCAGAACCAAGTGGACTCTCCGCATCATAAAAATAAACATCTCTGGTCCATTCTGTATAATCATAGTTTTTGTCATCATGCTCTTTTGTGAGATTATAATATATATGATCTCTTTGGCTTTTGTCACTATATTTTGGAGGAAAACCATCATCTAAAAAAGTACCATTTCCATTAAGATCAAGAGGGATCTCATCAAGTAAATTGCCATCACCATCTTCGTCTATAACCGGTTTGGTCAGCACTTTGATGTCTTTTGTGTAATAGTTTCTGGTGGTTAGATACTGGTATTGTGACCAACTTTTCATAAATCCATCCAGATAAATACCGCCAGGATAGACTTCTCCTGTATAACCCTCCAGGGGGACAACGGCAGGCATGATGCACTTTAAAGCTTTTGGTTGCATGGAGGCCGTTGCTGTCTGGGACCATCCCAGATAGGAGCCACCCATCATGCCAACATTCCCATCACACCACGATTGGGTTGCGATCCAGTCTATTACCTCTTTACCATCTGACCATATCTCAGGCATAAAATCGAGCAACCATCCGGTAGAAGCACCGGTACCTCGAACATCGGCACTGACAAGGACATAACCCTGGGACAAAAGAAGTTTTGACAATCCACTTGAGGAGAGGTCTGATATCTTTCCTGTTTCCCGGTCTATCTGAGATCGTTGATATGGCGTATAGGCTAAAACAACAGGGAATTGTTGTTGATCTGGCCCTTCTTTTGGTGTGAACACATCTATGGCTATTTTTACTCCATCCGACATAGAAACATATTCAGAATGTGTCGTAAAATTATTAAAGATAGTATTATTTGCAGATGGATAGTGCATCGGCAGGGATACATAGGTGCTTTTTTCAGTACATCCTATAAATACTAAAATAATTAGCATTAAACTTATGACTAATTTCATTGCAAACTCCATAATCCATTTGAATCGTGAGAGACGCTTCTTCAACGCAGAGAACGCAGCGGGCGCCGAGTATGATCAAATTTGAAATAGATTCTTTGCGCTCTCAGCGAACTCCGTGTTAAAAATTATTATCTTTCGATCTAAACTATTATATCGATGAAATAAAATATAAGTAAAAATCAAATGATTTGTACTCTATTTTCGTTCAATTTCCATAAGTAATATGTGGTTATTAACTTTTGTCTTTTGTAATTTTTATTCAATTAGTCAAATAGGAGAATTGTTTGTGAGTATTAAGGATGAAATTCAAGCCTTACGTAGAGAATTGCAGGAACACGATTATTCCTATTATGTGCTTGCAAAACCAAAGATATCAGATTATGACTATGATATAAAGCTAAAAAAGCTGGCAGATCTTGAGACTCAGAATCCAAATCTTATAACACCTGATTCTCCAACACAGAGAGTGAGTGGGGAACCAACCAAAGAATTTGCCAATGTAAGACATCGTGTCCCCATGCTTTCTTTGGCTAACACTTATTCTGAAGAGGATTTAAGGGAATTTGATGAGAGGATTCGGGGGTTGTTAGAGCCGGATGAGCAATATGACTATATCGCAGAATTAAAAATAGACGGATTGGCAATAAGTCTTCTGTACGAGAATGGCTTGCTTACATTAGGTGCAACCAGAGGTGATGGGATTACCGGAGATGATGTTACAAATAATTTGAGGACAATCAGAAGTATACCTTTAAGAATATTGGTATCTGATAATATTGGTAAAGAAATTGAGGTGCGTGGTGAGGTATTTATGCCGCTTGAATCCTTTAATTCCATAAATAAGCAGCGCGAACAAGATGGAGAACAATTATTTGCCAATCCACGAAATTCGGCTGCAGGAACTTTAAAAATGCAGGATTCCCGAATTGTTTCCGAGCGCGGATTAGATATCTTTTGTTATCAATTACTCGACCATTCAAACCCTGATTCTACCACAATGCAAGTCGCCGCTTTGGAAAAATTGCGGGATTTAGGGTTGCCTGTTAATCCACATGCCCAGAAATGTAAATCAATAGATGAGGTTTTGATCTATTGTCGAAAATGGGAGAAGAAAAGAAACTCTCTGCCCTATGAGATTGATGGTGTCGTAATTAAAATCAATGATCCCATACAGCAGGGAAGACTCGGGCATACGTCTAAAAGCCCACGTTGGGCCATTTCGTTTAAGTTTAAAGCCACTCAGGTAAGGACAAAGATACTTCGGATCACATGGCAAGTGGGCCGAACGGGAACAGTCACCCCAGTGGCTGAGTTGACACCGGTTCAGGTTGCCGGAACAACAGTCTCAAGAGCAACATTGCATAACCCGGAAGAAATTGAACGTAAAGGAATTCGGGAAGGCGATTTTGTATATATTGAAAAGGGCGGAGATATTATTCCAAAGGTTGTCTCTGTTATCGAGGAGGCGCGTACAAAAGAAAGCCAGATTTATATAATTCCAGAGGTATGTCCGGTCTGCCATACAAAATTAGTAAAAAATGAAGAAGAAGCTGCTCTACGTTGTCCGAATTACTCCTGTGCCGCTCAGATTGTGCGACGGATTGAACATTTTGTCAGTCGTGGTGCAATGGATATTGAAGGTTTAGGTACTGCTGTTGTTGAATTGTTCGTAAAAGAGGACATGATTAATGATTCTGCTGATTTGTATTCACTTAAGAAAGAGCAGATCAGTGCGTTAGAAGGCCTGGGAAATAAAAGCGCCGACAACCTTATGCAATCTTTGGCTGAAAGCAAATCACAATCTTTGGAAAAATTTATTTTTGGTTTTGGGATTCCTCTTGTTGGTGTCACAGCTGCACGTTCATTAGCAAAGATTTTTCAGGATTTTGATGCTCTGGTCACAGCAGATTTGGAGGTATTAGAAGAAATTGATGGAATTGGAAAAAAAATGGCTGAAAGCATCTTCAATTTTTTTAAAGATGGGAATAACAGGATGTTAGTTGAGAAGTTTCGCAAGGCCAATTTGAATTTCAAATATAATTCTCAGACGGCAGGTACCACCTTTGCCGATATGACATTTGTACTTACGGGAACTTTGTCAGGATTAACACGAGCGGATGCTTCAAAAATGATTTTGGACAGGGGGGGTAAAGTAAGTTCATCTGTGAGTAAATCTACTACTTATGTCTTGGCCGGCGAAAAGGCTGGATCAAAATTAAATAAAGCACAAAAATTAGGTGTAAAAATTATTGATGAGGCTGAGTTTAGAAACCTTTTAGGTTAAATTTTTATACCCAGGGAATGAAACGGCGTTTCACGGAATTGGATATGGGATTCAGAATATTAGAAATAATGCAGATTTCAATCATATTCACTAATAATAAGACACCGAAATTTAGTTTGACTTTAGAAATATTGAAGTCTAAATTATGCTTTTTATATATTGAATTAACATTTATTTAGGAGGTTATTTTTTCATGCAGTCCAGCACTACCATGAAACTTGTGATTATTCTCGCTGTATTTGGACTTTCATTATATTTATTATACCCAACATATAAACTCACGCAGATGAGTTCAGCGGAAATTGAACAGTTGGAAAGAAACAATCCGAACGAATTAGTAGATCTAAAATCCAAATCCGTTAACCTTGGTCTTGATTTGCAGGGTGGTATGCATGTGGTCCTTGAAGTTGATGTAAAAGAGTTGTTAAGCCAGATAGCAAAAAACAAAAATCAGGCATTTACTGATGCGCTTGATGCCACAGCGATTGAGGTGCTCGATTCAGATGAGGATTTTATCACTGTTTTTAATAGGAAGTTAAACGAGAGCGGAGCGAGGCTGGTAAGATATTATGGATCCCGGGAATTGAGTTCCGAGGATGATGTATTAAAATATCTGCGGGAACAGAATGATGAAACAGTTACCAGGGCCCAGGAGATCCTTACTAATCGTGTTGATGAATTTGGTGTGGCAGAGCCCATTATTCAAAAACAGGGTACAAACAGGATTATAATCGAGTTGGCAGGGGTTACCGATCCCACACGTGTCAGGCAATTGATCGGCAAAACAGCAAAATTGGAATTCCGTTTATTGAAAGATCAGGAAGTATCATTAGTTGTCGCTGAAAAAATGCATGAATTTGTTCAATCAAAGATTGCCCCATCGGATTCAAGCAGCGAAGCTGAATCAGAAAAAGCCAAGGCCGATTCCAGTGTAAATCTGGAGGAATTGTTCGGATCAGATAAAGAATCTGCTATTGCGGCAGGCGAAGATTCCAGCGGTGAATCAGGATTGTTTGAAGCAGATCTCTTTTTTCTTCATCCAAACAACCAGCAAACTTTGATGGTGCCCGTTGATAAACGCGAAAAGTTTAAAGAGTTGTTAAAATTAGAGAAAATCCAAAAGATTATACAGGATGAAGCTGGCGATGCTGAATTTCTCTGGGGTGTAAAGGAAGAGTATCAAGGGCAATTCTACGAGTTGTATCTCGTAAATAAAAGATCTGAGTTAACAGGTGAGACAATAACAGAGGCCGATCCAAGAGCCGGAAGTCAAATGGACCCGACATCTATTGGTAAGTTTGAGGTATCTTTTACCTTGAATGATGATGGCGCCCGTGTCTTCTCGAGAGTCACCGGAGCAAATGTCAAAAAACGCCTGGCTGTTGTACTTGATAATCAGGTTTATTTAGCTCCTGAAATTCAGGTAAAGATCAGAGATGGAAGAAGCCGAATTACCGGGATGGATACTATGGAAGATGCACAGGATTTGTCAATAGTATTGCGTGCCGGTGCTTTACCAGCCCCGGTTCAGATTATTGAAGAAAGAACTGTCGGGCCGTCTCTTGGTATGGATTCAATTCTTAGTGGCAGTCAATCTGCTTTGTATGGTATGGTTCTGGTCGTCATTTTTATGCTCATTTATTACAAATTGTCGGGTGGCCTGGCAAATTTGGCACTTACTCTAAATATTATATTTATAATGGCAGTAATGGCTTATTTTAATGCGACATTGACATTACCGGGTATTGCGGGCATTATTTTGACAATAGGTATGGCTGTAGACGCCAATGTATTGATTTTTGAGAGAATTAGAGAAGAATTAGGTAAAGGAAAAACGGTCAAATCGGCAATAGATCAGGGTTATGGAAATGCATTTAGTGCAATACTTGACGCTAATGTGACAACTTTCATAGCTGGAATCGTGCTTTACACCTTCGGGACCGGGCCGATTAAAGGATTTGCATTAACGATGATGATCGGAATTGTAGCTAGTATGTTCACGGCGATTGTGGTTACGCGTGTGATCTTTGATTATGCGTTATCAAAATGGACGGTAAAGGAACTGAGTATTTAGGGAGATTGTACGGAATGCGCTTTTTTTCAAAAACAAATATTAATTTTATAGGTTCAAGAAAAATCGGTTTTGTTATTAGTAGTTTATTAATACTTGCCGGTATTATTTCAATGGTACTTCATGGTGGACTTCGCTATAACATCGACTTTACCGGCGGAACTTTGGTTCAGTTGAAATTTGAAAAAGAAGTTAAAATTGAAGATATCAGAGAAGCTCTCAGTTCAAAGGGCTATGGTGATAGCGAAATAAAATATTTTGGTAACCCGAATGAAGTTGTGATCCGGGCCGGTGTGGAGCAAAGCGCGGATGAGCTAACCAGTCGATTTGAGCCCATCATACGGGAAGCTCTGCCGGATAACCCTTTTGTGGAACAACGATTGGAAAAAGTTGGGCCTAAAATAGGTAAAGAACTCATTGTTGACTTTATGTCAGCAATATTTTGGGCCATTGTATTAATCCTCTTTTATGTTATGTGGCGATTTGAGTTTAAATTTGCTCTTGGCGCTATTTTGGCCCTGCTTCATGATGTTTTTATAACATTGGGATTGTTTTCAATATTAGATATTGAAATTTCTGCACCAATCATTGCGGCAGTTCTTACAATTGTAGGTTATTCTCTAAACGATACAATTGTGGTGTTTGACCGGATTCGTGAAAATTTAAAAGTTAAGCAAAAAGACAACAGTGGTTTTGGAGCAGTTGTCAATAGAAGTCTCAATGAGACCATAAGCAGAACGATTATTACTTCATTAACCACTTTAATGGTGGTTACAGTATTGTTCTTTTTTGGTGGTGAGGTACTCAGGTCTTTCGCCTTTGCTTTGATTATCGGTATTATAGTTGGTACCTATTCATCAATCTTTGTTGCCAGTCCTTTCGTTGTTGAATGGCAATTAAGAAGGGGTTCAGCAAAATAAGGATTATCTTATGAATTACTCTCTTACTGAGAAAAATGGCATTGTTATTCTCTCTCTATCCGGAAAAATAATGGGTGGGCCTGAGGCAACAGAGATCAATGATAAATTCAATCAATTGATTGATGAAAAGAAAATAAAGATTATTATTGATCTTGACGAGGTGGAATGGATGAACAGTTCAGGCCTTGGGATTTTAATCCAGGCAGCAACATTACTTAAAAATAATCAGGGCCGCCTTAAATTGGCCAATGTTTCGGAGAGGATTCAAAACTTATTAAAAATTACAAAACTTTCGGGCATCTTTGAAACGAGCGGTTCGATTGAGGAAGCGGTTACGTCTCTTAATAATTAGCAAATGCTGAGTTGCTTCCCGGGGGAGGCAGGGCATAAGGTGCGAATTCTACCTCTCGTTTCTGAAAGTCTGGTTTACCTACCTGATATTTTCCATAAATGGTGAGAATTGTAGATATTTTTGTTCGTAATTATCTCTTTGCCGCCTGTAATATTATCAAGAAATGTGCCTTTATTTTCCTACTTTTAATTATATTTTTAGTGCACCAATCTAAAATAATTTGTAATTTTCGAATTGCGTAGAACGATTCAGAATTTTCATTATTGCGTGTTAAAAACAGGAATTCAAAAAAAATGTCTGTAAAAGTCATAATTGGAGCCCAATGGGGCGATGAAGGCAAGGGAAAACTAGTTGATATTTTGTCAGAAAATGTTGATGTTGTTGCGCGCTATCAAGGTGGTGCAAATGCTGGGCATACAGTTTATTTTGATGAAAAAAAATATATTCTCCATTTAATACCAGGTGGCATTTTAAGGCCCGATGTACGTTGCGTGATTGGCAATGGGGTTGTTTTTGATCCGACTGCATTCTTTGAGGAAGTAGAGTTTCTGGCAGATAATGGGATAAAAGTAGAAAACCGCTTATTAATTTCAGATAGAGCGCATATAATATTTCCTTATCACAAGTTACTTGATCAACTGCATGAAGAAGCTTTAAAAATGAAAAAGATAGGCACCACGGGTCGAGGAATTGGCCCTGCCTATGTGGATAAATTCAATCGTACCGGTATCAGGCTCATTGATTTATATAACCATTCCAGTTTAAAGAGTAAGCTGGAGGAAAATCTAAGCCATATCAACAAAGAACTTAAAGATAATTTTAAAAAACCTCCGATTAAGGTAAGTGTGGTTCTTAAAGAGTTCTCTGACTATGCAAATAAACTTGAACCTTATGTCAGTGATACATCTGCCTTTCTATATGAGACCTGGAAAGAAGGTGCCTCGATGATCCTGGAAGGCGCACAAGGATGCTTGTTGGATATTGATTTTGGTAGTTATCCCTTTGTCACATCTTCAAATCCGACCAGTGGCGGAGCCGTAACTGGATCGGGTCTTCCACCGCAGGCGTTAGAAGAAATTATAGGTGTTATTAAAGCTTATACGACACGGGTAGGAAGTGGGCCTTTCCCCACGGAGGACATTAACAATATTGGTGAGTCCCTAAGAAAAGCCGGCGGGGAATTTGGTGCAACGACTGGACGGCCAAGACGGTGTGGATGGTTTGATGCCGTCGCCGCGAGATATGCTGGCCGATTGAATGGTTTTACGGCCTATGCATTAACTAAATTGGATGTTTTGGATGAATTTGAAGAAATTAAAGTATGCACACATTATAAAAGAAATGGTAAGATAGTAGATAATTTTCCGGCAAGTTCTGATATCCTGGAAGAATGTGAGCCGGTTTATGAGACCATTCAAGGTTGGCAATCGCCAACTGATCATTGTCGCCAATATGAGAGCTTGCCTGAAAAAGCCCGGTTATTTGTTGAGTATATCGAGAAAATTATAACAGTGCCGGTGAAATATGTTTCAGTTGGAGTTGACAGGAAGCAAATTATATTTAGATAAGTACAAAAAGTTTTAAGACCTATGCTGCAAAAATATTATCGACACTTTATTTTAATTTATTTTCTTGCTCTTGTACCTCATTTGTCAGGCGCTGAACCTCTTTATATCATCTATACATCTAATGTAAATGGAGCCTTAGAGAATTGCGGCTGTGGTGATAAGCCTTTGGGTGGTATCGGCAAAATCAAATACATCTCAGATACATATAAAAAGATCCATGCCAATGTTTTGATGATTGATGGGGGTGATTTTTTTAATAATTATCCTTACAAAGAATTAAATGAAGCTATGTTTAAGGCCTACCAACAATTTGATTATGATTTTGTTGTGCCGGGAGACCAAATATTTATTGATGGTGATTCATTTTACCAGAGAGTTTTATCCGTCATGAAGGATAAGATGATCATATCAAATGCCTTAAATAGTCAAAATAATCCTATAAAAGCAAAATATGGGCCTTATAGCGTGTCTTTTACATCAATCCTCTCTCCAAATTCGTTTGATTATATCCCAAAACCTGCAAGTCTTGAACTACTTGATCCGGCAGAGTATAAAATCAAATATCTGGTAAATCAGTCACTTAATATTGTTGTTTATCATGGCTACCTTTCTGAGGCGAAACAGTTTGCCCGGCAAAATATGAATATAGATATACTGTTTATAGCACATGATGAGGAAAGCGGCGTCTGGTGGGAGGGAGATGTCTGCATCGTGGGTAATGGAAAAGATTCAGAAGCAATCTCTGTTATTGAAGCAAACTATGATAATTCATGGGAAATAAATGTAGAGCATAAAAAAATCTCAAATGACTATCCAGAAGCGTATGATATTCTTGAGATTATTGATGAATTTAAGAAAAATCCAGGCGAGGAATGATACGCGACTAAAAATTTTCTTTATTTATCCTGGATCCAACATCGAACATCGTATTAATTATCTTAAAATAATAAAAAACTAAACCTATAGACGCTCATATGACACAAATAATAAAAGCCAGGTTCTGATCACATGTCAACCGTCATTCAAAAAGCCATAAATCACCTGATCGAGGGTCGGAGCCTCACACGCAATGAGAGCAAAAAGATCATGAAAATTATCATGCGTGGAGAGGCGACAGAGGCACAAATATCTGCGTTTTTGGTTGCATTGCGAATAAAAGGAGAAACCGTTGAGGAAGTAACAGGGGCCGTTGAGGCAATGAATGACGGAGCGACGCGTATCAAATCCCATTATAAAAATATTGTCGATACCTGTGGAACGGGAGGCGATTCCCTCAATACCTTTAATATATCCACTGCAGCAGCATTTGTTGCTGCCGGGGCAGGTGTGGCAGTGGCCAAACATGGAATGCGCTCTGTCTCCAGTAAGTGTGGTAGTTCTGATGTTTTGACTGCCTTAGGTGTAAATATTGATATTCCGCCTGAAAAAATGGAAGAATGCTTATATGAAGTGGGCATTGCGTTTTTATTCGCTCCGAAGTTAAAAACTTCTACCTTATATGCTATGGGGCCACGCAGAGAAATTGGCGCGAGAACAATTTTTAATATACTTGGACCACTTACAAATCCAGCCAGAACGAAAAGGCAATTGGTTGGTGTTTATGATATTAAATTGGTTCGTTTAATGGTTGAAGTACTTAAAGAGCTGGGAGCGGTTCAGGCGATGGCTGTTCATGGCATTGAAGGAATTGATGAAATTTCAATAAGTGGCCAAACAAAGGTCTGTGAATTGGTAGATGGATCGATCTATGAATACCATATACGCCCGGATAATTTTAAGATTTCCGAAGCACCGCTGAACCGTATTCAGGCAAACTCAGCAATACAAAATAAGAAGATGTTGATGGATGTTCTGAAAGGTGTATCTTCTCCTGCTATGGATGTGGTTCTTCTAAATGCAGGTGCGGCTATTAAGGTCAGTGGAAAGGTGAACTCAATATGGGAAGGCGTTCAGGAAGCACGCAATTCCATTTTATCAGGTGCGGCTTTGGAAAAATTAAATAAACTTAAAAAATTTACAGTAGATATAACGTAACTAATTTTGAAAAAAATACTTATCCTCCTCACTCTTCTGATTCCATTTCTTGTTATTTTTATAATCGACTATTTTAGGGTTCCGGTTATAGATGAAAGCAGGGAACATGTACCTCTGATTATTTCGAGAGGGACAAGCATAAGGACTGTGGTTGATTCGTTCTACAGCAAGAATTTGATTGATGACAAAGAGTTGTTTACTCTGTGGTTAACATCCATGGATAAAGACCGGTCAATTAAAGCAGGTTATTATGAAATTCCGCGGGGCCTGACTTATGCCCAATTAGTTACGTTCTTATCGCGGGCATCATCAAAAGAAATAAAAGTTAGGTTAATTGAAGGTTGGCGCAATTCAGAAATTGCGGAAAGACTACAATCTAATCTTCAGATTAGTGAAGAAAAATTCATTGACTTAACACGTTGATTCAAGTTTTATAAATAGTCTGGGTGTTGAGGCGAAAAACCTGGAGGGATATCTGTTGCCAGATACCTATCATTTTTACTGGGGTGTGAATGAAAAGCGTATTATTTCATTTCTTGTGAAGCGGTGCCTTGATATATTTACACCCGAAGTTATGGCACGTATTGATAGTATGAAGATGTCCGTACATGAAATTCTGACTCTTGCCTCAATAATTGAAGGAGAGGCTATTTTTGATGAGGAGCGGGCTGTGATCTCATCTGTCTATCATAACCGTTTGCGTCGTAGAATAAAATTGCAAGCTGATCCAACAATTCAGTATATTTTGACCGGTCCACCAAGAAGATTACTATATAAAGATTTGGAAATAGATTCACCATATAATACCTATAAATATTATGGTCTGCCACCCGGACCAATTTCTAATCCGGGAAAAAATTCAATTTTAGCTGCTATTTTTCCTGCCAGCACAAATTATATATATTTTGTTGCCAAGGGTGATGGAAAACATACATTTTCACGTACGGCAGCAGAACATTCACGGGCCAAAGCAGAATTTAATAAAGTGCGCCGGGAAGTAAAACGAAAAGAAAAAGCCTTAAACCTGAAAAGAGAGAATTAATGAGTTTTTCCACAAAGGATTTGAACAAAGTTCAATTGGAAGCAGTCAAATGCATGGATAAGCATATATTGATCCTTGCCGGTGCCGGCAGCGGTAAAACGAGAACCCTGACTTATAGAATATCTTATCTTCTTGAACATCACAAGGTAAATCCCTCAAATATTTTAGCCGTCACCTTTACAAATAAAGCAGCACGAGAGATGAAAGACCGTGTTTTAGAGCAGGCAAAACATGATTTGTCAAAAATGTGGATTGGGACTTTTCATTCAATGTTTGCGAGATTGCTGAGAATTGAAACGAAAAGTTTGCCTTATGGTGAAAATTTTACAATTTATGATACAGATGATCAGGTTGGTGCCCTGAAAAAGGTAATGAGTATTTTAAACATACCTCAGCAACTTCATTCCCCCAAGCTGTTTCAGTCTCGTATCAGTCAGGCTAAAAACAGAATGATTGCCCCGGCTGATCTTGAAAAAAAGAAAGGGGACGAGTTTGACGATCTCCTGCCCGCTGTCTATAAACGCTATGATGAATTTCTTGTGGAAAATAATGCCGTTGATTTTGATGATCTCTTAATTTTGCCAATCAAACTATTTAATGACCATCCGGATATTCATAAAAAATATGAACGGAAATTTAAATATATCCTGGTTGATGAGTATCAGGACACCAATCGCGCGCAATATTTGTTAATTAAAAGCCTGGTAGGTAAAAAGAATTCAATCTGTGTCGTTGGGGATGAAGATCAGTCCATCTATCGCTGGCGTGGTGCTGATATCAATAATATCTTGAATTTTAAGGAAGATTTTGAAGATGCAAAAACTTTCCGTCTGGAAGAAAACTATCGTTCAAATAAATTTATCCTGGATGGAGCTGGTGCACTAATTTCGCATAACACAGAGCGGTTAGGGAAAAAGTTATTTACCAATAAGAAGGGTGGTGGACCAATCGTTCTTATGGACGCTGAGAATGAATCGGATGAAGCAAAAAAGATCGTTGAACATATTCATAAAGAAATGTATTCGAATAAGAGAAGTTTCAAAGATATTGCCATTTTATATAGAACCAATGCCCAAAGCAGAGCCCTGGAAGATGATCTGCGAAAAAATGCAATCTCATATGCCATCGTTGGTGGTGTTAAATTTTATGATCGCAAAGAGATCAAGGATATTTTGGCCTATTTAAAAGTAATTACCAATCCTAAAGACAGTGTCAGTTTACGCAGAATTGTTAATTTCCCTTTACGTGGAATTGGTGATACAACGGTTGGTAAAATTGAAAAATATGTGGAGTCTTTGGATATAACCCTCTTGGAAGGCATGGGGAAGGTGCAGGAGATATCTTCAATATCTGCTGGAATGGCAAACCGTGTCCTTGAATTTTTTAATATGATCACGAAATATCAAAAATCCAGTAAAAAAATATCTGCATCTGAATTAACTTCATCTCTTACTCATGAGACAGGTATTATTGATCATATAAAAAACGAATACGACCAGTATGAGAGTGAAAGTCGCCTTGAAAATATATATGAATTGTTCAATACGATACAAATATTTACATCAGAACGTGAGGCAGAGAAAAAAGACAACAGCCTTTCCTCATTCCTCGAAGATGTTGCATTATTGAGCGATGTAGATTCCATGAATGAATCAAGGAATTCAGTGACGTTAATGACCCTGCATTCATCCAAGGGACTTGAATTCCCAGTAGTTTTTATTACGGGGATGGAAATGGGATTGTTTCCCCTACAACGAAATTCCGCTGATAATTCGGAATTGGAAGAGGAGCGACGTCTTTTATATGTTGGCATGACAAGAGCAGAGGAAAGTCTCTACTTAAGTTATGCCCGTGCAAGGAGAAGATTTAACAATGTAAATTACTGTATTCCATCTTTGTTTTTAGATGAAATCCCCCCTGAATTTATGAAAACCCAGTTAATTGGATTTGAAAAGGGAGGATCCGGAAAGACGCGTAAGCAAACGCGACGCAAGAAGATGCTGGAGTATTTTAATCAGGAAGATGAGTCTCAGGCTGATGAGATAGTATATAAAGTAGGTAGTAAAGTATATCATGAAACATTTGGTAAGGGACAAGTATTGGGCGTTGAGGGCCATGGAGATAAAATGAAGATCTCCATAAGATTTGAAGGAGAAATACTAAAAAAACTCATAGCACAATATGCAAACTTAACCCCGTTAGAAGTCTCTGAATGATTAGAAGGTCATATTAATGAAACGAACAAAAATAGTCTTTTTTACATTAGTTGCATTTTTGATGGTATTCAGTAATGTACTTGCTCAGCAACGGTCAGAGAGTAACGATTTCTCTTATGCTCTGAAACTTTATAATGAAAAGTTTTATGACCTTGCAGCACAGCAATTTTCACGATATGTTGACAACTATCCTGGAAGCAATAATGTGCCTGAAGCAGGCTTTTATTCTGGTATGTCATTGTATTTCCTTAGACAATATGAAAATGCCCGGATAGCCTTCCAGCGCGTGGCTGTCGATTTTCCACGTCATGATCGTGCCGCAGATAGCTGGTATATGATTGGCGATTGTTATCAACGACTATCAAATCTGGAGGAAGCTGCTAAAGCCTATGAAATGGTGAAATTGCTGCATCCAAACCATGAAAAAACTGCTGAAAGTATCTTGAAAGCAGGAGAGATATATCAGGAGTTAGGACGAAACGAGGTTGCTGAACAATTATATAATCTTATCCAAAATCGCTATATTGAATCATCGGCCTATTTCCCAAGTATGCTTGCCCAGGGAAAACTTTATCTTGATATGGGGAAAACGTCGCATGCAACGGAGAAGTTAGAAAAGGTGCTGGCCAGTGACGGCGGTGATGAATTGAAGGCAAGGGCCTGGTATTATTTAGGTGAGTCTTATGCTATTCAGGGCAATTACCAACAGGCAATTGCCCCTTATCAAAATGTCGTCAGTAAATTCAAGAAAACAAAAAGTTACCCCGGATCTGTTTTAGCATTATCACAGATTTATTTACAGCAGGAAAAATATCCCCAGGTTCAACAGGTAATAACTGATGCATTAAATTCTAATCCCCCTGGGATTTATAAGTATAGATTAGAGGAGAGCCTGGCAGATGCTTATTATCTTGATACAAAATATGCCTTAGCGGGAAAGCATTATCTAATCAGTATTGAGTCATCTGACTCTACAAAGTATGTGGTCCGAAATCTCAAATTGGCCTTATCCTGGGAAAAACAGGGCAATCAACATAATGCAATCCAAACACTTCAGCCTATTATTCTGAATAAGAGGTACTGGGAATGGAGTGGATATCAACAGGCCAAAGATTTATGTTTTAAATGGAAGTTGGCAGACGGTCAATTTGAGTCTGGACTAGCTGATTTGTATACATTACAAAGCTTGCAAGGACTCACAGAAAACGATCAAATGTGGTTTATTAGTTTTCTTAAGAATCAGCAGGACTGGCTGGGCATCATTCGCGAACTTCAACCAGCGATATATTCAGAATTAAAATTTGTAAATAAGGATAACTATATTTACGAGATTGCTTTTGCCAATGAGCAATTAGGACGATATGACGAGAGTGCAAGATTTTATAGGATGATTATAGAGCAATATGCATCCAGTACCTTAGTGAGTGAAGCAGCAGACAGGCTGGAGTATCTTGATAATTATTATCTGATGAATAATAACCTTGGAATCAGCCAGTTATCTCTGCTTATGGGGGATATGATTAACAGGAAAGAGGATGCTCTTTTGCAGTTTAATCTGGGCAAGATATACTATGCCAATCTTAAGGATTATCCAAATGCCCTGATACAATTCAGAACGGCATTACAAACCGCTCAAAGTACATCTTTACAGGTCGATTTATATCACTACCTGGGCCTCACCTACCAACGCCTTGCTGAAAACCGTAAAGTGAGCGAAGCAAAACGGGGAGAATATTTAAACCTGGCTAAGGAAAATCTTGGAAAAGCCATGGAAAACATCTCATCAGCTGCAGAACCGGACCTGATATCTTATCACTTTGTTTCGCTGGGTATTAAAGTCGACAATTCTCCGAGTTCTAAGCAAATAGGTTATTACGAGACCCTGGTAAAAAAATATCCAGAGAGCCCCCTTCGAGAAGAGTGGCATAAAAAGTTAGGTGATTTATACGCAATGGATGGTGGAGACCTGAGTAAGGCTCTGTTACATTATACAGCCCTCGCGGATCAATTTCCGACTAGCAAGCAATACCCTGATTATTTGTACGAACGTGCTGTTATAAATCTTCGTATGAACAAGGGAAAATCTACCGATGATTTTAGAACTATAGCTGCATCATATCCGCATTCGCCAACAGCGGCCAACGCCCTGTATAATCTTGGATTGATATGGGATTCTGAAGCCAGTTATATCAAGGCAAATCAAGTATTTACAAAAGTGCTCACGGATTATTATTATACAAATCTTGCTGAAAAAGCAAAATTGAAAATTGGTGATACCGATCTTTATTCAGGTGAAAGTGCCCGGGCGATAATAACTTATCGTCAAATGTTGGATCCTTTAAAGACCGAAGATATGGTTTTGAGCCGCGAAATAACCACAGAATCTCAATCAGTTCTATCCTATAAACTAGGTAAGGCCCACTATAATTTAAAAGATTGGCGTAATGCACGTTTAAATTTCATCAACTACCTCGCGAATAATCCAAAGGGCCAATATAGAAGTGAGGCAAGTTATTTACTGGGTGATGTTTATATTGCAATGAACAATCCTGGCAGTGCTATCAGCAGTTTTGATAATGTTCCAACAACTGATGAGATTTTTTATCCTAAAGCTCTGCTTAGTATGGGAAATCTTTATTTTGATCAGGAGACTTATGATAAGGCCGCTGCAACCTATATGAAACTGGCTGCTATTACTGCAGATGAGAAAGAAAAATCTGATATTCTCGCCCGGGAAATCATTTGCTTAATTCGTAGTGGAAAAAAGAGCAGCGCGGATAAGCAGATATCGAACTATACAAAAACTTATAAATCACAGATCAATCATCGTGCTTCATTTCAATTTGAATATGGTAATTACTACAGGAAAAATTCAAATTATAATCAAGCGGTAAAATTCTTTACAAATGTAAAGAAAAATTATCCAAAATCCTCCTATGTTGATGATGCCGATTATTATCTGGCAGTTACCTATATTGCTGTAAACAGACACCAGGAGGCTATAGATATCCTCACTGGATTTGCTCAAAAGTATCCAAATAGTGATAATCTCGGTGCCGTCCTGAATACGCTTGGTGGTATTTATCACCGCTCTGAAAAATATGACAGTGCGATCGCTACATTTAAAAGCGCGATGGATAAGCCTTTAACGCCAGAAGTTCGCCAGCAGGTGATGAGTAACTTGATTAAAGCATACTCATTTGTTAATTTTTGGGATGCTGCTCTTGCACTCTCCCGGGAATATATTTCAACCTATCCTAATGCAGATGATGTAATTGATAAAAAAATAATGATGGGCCGTGCCTATGTGGCCTTAAACCAGGTCGACAGAGCTGTAGAATTATTTAAGGAAACACGATTACTTGCCGATAGTGAGAGGGAGCCTGAAATTCAATTTTACATCGGGGATGCCTATTTTCAAACAGGTCAATACGAAAATGCTATTGCGGAATTTGTGAAGATTCCATTACTATCCCGTAAGACTGAATTACAATGGGAGGCCAGTGCTTTATATTATTCTGGCCAGGCTTATGAAAAACTTGGTCGTATGGACGAGGCAAAGAGAATGTATTCTGAAATTGTTAAACGACCTGGTATCGATGTTGTATTAAAAAAGGAAGCTCAAAAAAGAATTTTAGAAATTGGGCAATAATCTGACTTCTCTATTGGAGGATCGATGCGAATTATTACACTACTTTTAACAGGTACATTGATTCTTGTACTCATGTCCTGCGGTGGCTCTTCGAAATCGGATGTATCGAGTGATGATATGTCTGCAAATGAAATGGCTTCATCTGAGAGGATAGCCGATCTATTGGAAAATATTGAAGATGAGCCTAACAATTTGAGTTGGCGTCTGCAATTAGCTCAGGAATATGAAGCAATGGGTCAGGATATGCAGGCATTAAAGACTTATGAAGGCGCCCTTGCCCTGGATCCAAACCAAGCTGATGTTAAATTTAGTTATGCAGAATTAGCGATGCGAATGGGAGATAAAAGAAAAGCGTTTACAGCCTATAAAGAAATTCTTTTGGGCAGGGATGGGCCACAATATTTAAATCGTATTTCACCGAAATTTCTTGATTCTTATACTGTTACGCCTATAATTGCTTCTTCTATGCCTGAAGCTTATCCTTCCTATTCTGCAGATGGTACAAAAATCATCTATCAGGCCTATCAAGGTGAAAACTGGGATATCTATGAATATGACATAGCCTCGCAGACCACAAAACAGACTGACCTTTGATCCTGCGGATGAAGAAAATGGCGGCTATTCCCCCGATGGTAGAACTATTGCCTATACCTCTACCAGAGATGATCACAGGAATGTGGATTATAATCAGAAATTGCGTGATATTTATACTTTAGATCTCATAAATAATTATGAAACGAACCTGACAACAAATGGTTCTAATGATTGGAAGCCCCGTTTTTCTACAGATGGTAATTTTATCGTATTTGTTTCCGAACGCAACGATTTGCGTGATGTTAGCCTTGAAGAACTATAACAGCCACATTTTTATAATGGAAAAAGATGGCAGTTTTCAGTTGGCTTTGACAAAGGATGAGGCCAATGATGGGGGGCCGGTGCTAAATGGGGGAGAAACAGGAACGATTTATTTTGATTCAAATCGGAATGGTAGTTATGATATCTATCGGATGAAAGCAGATGGTTCTGAAACAAAGCAAATCACTTATAGCAGTGGATATAATAATGCTGCACCTGATTTAAGTGCGGTGGGGAATAGGGTTGCCTTCTTTTCAGATCGTGATGGTAATTATGAGATTTACATGATGAATGAAAACGGAGATGATGAAATACGTGTAACCTCGAATCCGGCTGATGATTTAAATCCGGTATTTTCGAATGATGGGCAGAAAATTCTGTTTTTTAGCAACCGGTTAGGGAATTATGACATTTATGAAGCTTCACTGGGTCAAAGAAGTGAAGGTTCATCAATATCTGATGTCGTCGCAAAAATCGATGCATCTCTGGCTAATATGTAATGTGATAAGATATTAATATATTGTTGTTCCGATAAGAATACGACGCAAAGTCTTTAGGCAAAGCGCAGAGAGCATAGCGCATGGGATCAAAGACCATGCGCTATGCGCTATGCACCATGCGAATGAGTCTTTGCGTCTTTGCGTTTAGCATCTCTTTTATGTTAACCCTTATATAAGCATAATTAAATGAATTTACTCCAACTAATCGATCATCTAAAAGATAAAAAGGATTTTCTACGTAATGTAACCACCTGGAAAACAATCCCATCAACAGACGAAAAAAAAGCACCCTTCCCACCCTCAATTCCTGAAAAAGTTAAAAAGGTATTGGAGAAAAAAGGTATCTCCTCCCTATATACGCACCAGGCGACGGCATTTGACAAAATTGTTTCCGGAAAAAATGTTGTTGTTGTCACGCCCACCGCTTCAGGCAAAACATTAACCTATAATCTTCCTATTCTGTCAGAATTACTAAAAGATCCTGAGATTCGAACATTATATCTTTTTCCAACCAAAGCGCTTGCCCAAGATCAGGTACATGAATTACATCAAATGATTGAATCTTTAGAAGAAAATATTATTTGCCACACCTTTGATGGTGATACACCGCCGGAGGTAAGGCGAACGATTCGATCCGCAGGACATATCGTCGTAACAAATCCGGATATGCTGCACCAGGGAATTTTACCACATCATACATTATGGATAAAATTATTTGAAAACTTGAAATTTATAGTAATAGATGAGATTCATGCCTATCGAGGCGTATTTGGAAGTCATTTCGCCAACGTTATACGTCGTTTGAAACGAATATGTGACTTTTACGGCAGTGATCCTCAGTTTATTTGCAGTTCGGCTACTATTGCTAATCCAGGAGAAATAGCTGAAAAAATAACGGGAACTAAGGTTGATGTTGTTGATAATAATGGCGCTCCCTCGGGTGAGAAACACTTTTTATTTTATAATCCGCCGGTAGTAAACCAGGAATTGGGGCTTAGAAATTCAGTAATAAAAGAAGTAAGAAAAATTGTCAAACATTTTCTACCAACTGGTATCCAGTTAATTGTATTTGCCCGCAGCAGGCTTAATGTTGAGGTTTTGGTAACGTATCTCAAAGACTCTGCTAAGCAACTGAAAATCGCTCCCAATAAAATACGTGGTTATCGTGGGGGATATTTACCCAATGAGAGAAGAAAAATTGAACAGGGTCTCAGAAACGGGGAGATACAAGTTGTTGTCAGTACAAATGCCCTTGAGTTAGGAATAGATATCGGTCAATTGGACGTTTCGATTATGACCGGTTATCCCGGCAGTATTTCCAGTAGTTGGCAGCAAGCTGGGAGAGCGGGGAGGCGGCAAACCACATCCGTATCAATCATGGTATTGAGCAGCGCACCACTTGATCAATATCTGGCTGAACATCCCTCATTCTTTTTTGAGAAAAATCCTGAAACCGCCAATATTGATGCCGACAACCTTCCGATTTTGATGAGTCATATAAAATGTGCTGCTTTTGAATTGCCGTTTACAGTTGAAGAAAATTTTGGTACCGATGCGACACAACAGTTGCTGCAATATTTAAAAGACGAACGGGTGTTACGGGAAACAGACGGGAAATATTATTGGATGCAGGATGTTTATCCTGCCGATGAGGTCAGTTTGCGAAACGCCAATCCAAATAATGTAGTTATTGTTAACACTTCCGATAATAACAGGATTATTGGGGAGGTTGATCTTTTTTCAGCGCCTTTGCTGGTCCATAAAGACGCAATTTATATCCATGAGAGCCAACAATTTCAAGTGGATGAACTTGACTGGGATGGAAAAAAGGCTTTTGTCAGTGAGACAGATTCCGATTATTATACTGATGCTATTGCTAAAACTGATTTAAAAGTACTGGATATTCTGGAAGAAAGAGAGGGAAGTTATCATAGTTTCTATGGCGAAGTTGCTGTAACAACGGTGGCTACAGCTTTTAAAAAGGTTAAATTTTTTACACATGAAAATGTCGGAATGGGTAAAATTTATTTACCGGAAATGGAAATGCATTCTTCTTCAACCTGGTTGGAATTTCCTGAAATTCTCTTTGAAGATCCCTATTTTGAGGAATCTGTGATTGGGGAGGGATTGCGTGGCATTGCCTTTACCATGCAAAATTTAATTCCACTATATATTATGTGTGATCGCGCTGATATATGTGTTATTCCAATGGTTCGGGCACCGTTTTCTCACAAACCTACTATTTATGTCTATGATAAATATCCGGGTGGTGTTGGATTGAGTAAAAAACTTTATAATATAATCGATATGATTTTGCAGGCCGTTTTAACACATATCAATGGCTGTTCCTGCGAAAAAGGCTGTCCTGCTTGTATTGGCCCACCCCTTGAATCAGGACTTTTTGGTAAACAAAGTGCTAAAAAGATCCTCCAACAACTAATCTGATATCTTTTGTATTACCTGTTTATTAAGTAAATTCAATCGATTAATGTTTTTCTGTAATAATCTTCCAAAGTTATGTTGCGTAGTAGTGGCCGTTCACGAACGTCCACTACACAAAATGAAATATAATGGATCTACGAGATAAATTAAAATACTATCAGACCGATTCCCGGCCAAAGCCTCCGGAGAGGGTACCGCGTTATGAACAAATGGCGGCGCATTTGGGGGGAGAAATAATTGAACCTGATACCTTGCCTGTGATAAAAATAGAAAAATTCTTTCCATTTTCTGATATTGATCCGAGCGAGAAAGGAGATAATCCTCCCGCTGTTTCGCTGCCCCTATTGACAAAAAAACATTTTCCCGAAGAAATCCCCGTTAAAAATCTTTTGATTTTTGACCTTGAAACGACGGGACTTGCCGGTGGAACGGGGACCTACCCTTTTCTGGTTGGATTTGGATTGTTTGAGGAGGGAGGGATAAGGCTCTATCAATACTTCCTTCCGGATTTTGGTCGGGAAATAACCGCCTTTTTAGACCTGCGCAATATTTTGGAAGATAAAAGTATTTTATTAACCTATAATGGTAAATCATTTGACTATCCCTTGCTGAGGAATCGTCTCATAATGAATCGGGTAGATAATCCATTTGATTCTTTTTTACATCTGGATTTATTACATTTAGCCCGCAGATTATGGCAAGGGACATTACCATCGTGTTCCCTCGGTACCATCGAAGAAGAGATATTCCTCTTTAGCCGCTACCATGATATAGATGGTGCTTTAATACCCCAGGCTTATTTTTCTTATATCGATAGTGGTGAATTGTCAGAAATAAAACGCATTATAGATCATAATCAACAAGATCTGATCTCATTAAGCCGCTTATTATTCCATTTGCATCATATAGAAAATATGAACCTTTTAGAGAATCAATCCCATGTAGAGTTATATTCTATGCTTAAAGTTGCCCTCGATATAGCAGATATGGAGCGGATCAATCCGATCCTTAATAAATTAAAATCATATTATATGAAAATACCAACACCCTATTTGAAAAAATATAGTTTGGTTTTAAAAAGGAAGAATTTTTTAGAGGAATCTCTGGATATTTGGCATAGTTTTCTTGATCGGGGCGTGGAGATATTATTTGCTACTGAGGAATTAGCAAAATTTTATGAACATAAAGGCGGTTCTCCCTCTAAAGCATTGGACTTTACCAACCGCGCTCTCAGATACCTGGAATTAATGGATGAAATATCTGATGTGAAAGAAGGGTTACAAGAAGTAAAGGGGAGATTCACACATCGGCATTCGCGATTGAATTCGAAGATGGGCGATCATTAATCAATTCTCGCAAAGACGCTAAGACGAAAGGTTAGTATTTTAAAAAGTGGACTAACAATAAAAAATTTTTATATTATATCTTTTTAGAAGTTAATATAATAAAATCCTGCCGGCTTTGCGTCTTTGCGCGAGGAATAAAATAGACACAAAACACACATGGAAGTCACTCAGTTAACAAAGATAGATTTATTATTTAAGTGAGCGGAGCGTCGCTGGGTGAGATAAAAAATAGCACAAGGAGATAGTTTGCACATGGAGAAATGGCAGGAAGCCTTAAAAACAAAACTGGGTGAACAAGTACGCTGGGATCCGGTTACTCTTCAAATATACAGCACAGCTGCCTGTATTTATGAAATCACACCTCTTGCAGTTGTGATTCCGGAATCTGAAGAAGATATAAGATCCACCCTTGAAATTTGCCATCACTATAATGTGCCGGTCCTTCCGCGAGGCGGTGGTTCAGGCTTAACGGGAAGTTCTGTTGGTAAAGCAGTTATTCTTGATCTGACTAAACATTTTAAAAAGATTGAAATTCTTTCTGATAAGCAGGCCAGGGTAGATGTTGGCGTTATTCTTAATGATCTGCAGTCAGAATTAAAAAAGTCAGATTTAATATTTGCACCAGATCCAAGTAGTGGAAATGTCTGTGTCATCGGAGGAATGTTGGGGAATAATAGTGGCGGACCCCACACGCTATTGCATGGTAATATGTATAAACATGTGGACGAAGTGACCCTACTACTTGCTGATGGAAGACGATTCCAGGCAAAAAACATTAAATTGGATGAAATAGGTTTACTCGATGACTTTCACAGGCCTTATTATGAGAAAATACACCAACTGCTTAAGTCATATCAACCGGCCATAGAGAAAAACCGCCCAAAGGTCACAAAAAGTGCCACCGGGTATCAGGTCTGGGATATACTCACACCTGAATATTTAAATATGGCCTCATTTATGGTTGGGAGCGAGGGGACCCTTGGTGTCTTTACCGAGGCTGTTCTGAAATTAATTCCCAAAATGCAGCATCGGGGAATGATCTCTCTGTATTTTTCTGAATTGCAGAATATGGGAAAAGCCGTACAGATGCTAAGAAAAATGAAGCCATCTGCTCTCGAGTTTGTAGATAAAACATTTATACAACTTGCTTCATCATTTAAACCTGAATTGCGAGAATTTTTACCAGAAGATGTAAATTATTTACTCTATGTTGAATTTGAATCTGATTCTGAGGCAGAAATAAAGAAGTCTTTAAGAAATGCTGAAAATGAGATTATTCACCAGCAAAAACTTGGAGAAATGGGTGCTTCGTCCACTGACGCGTCTGAAATCGATCGTATTTTCAGGTTAAGAAAAGTTGGGGTAGGCGTATTAAATAAAATACCAGGGAAGTATAAACCGATTTCATTCATTGAGGACTCAGCCATCCATCCTGAAAAATTTCCGGATTTCTTACAGGACGTATCAAAATTATTTGAAAAATATAATCAACGCTATGTGGTCCTCGGGCATGCCGGAGATGGGAATTCACATATTCGTCCCCTTGTAGATTTGAAGGAACCAGGAAAAATTCAGCAAATTGAAGCCTTAACTGAAGATTTTGTTGATCTGGTTAACAAATATGAAGGGACTTTGACCGGTGAGCACGGTGATGGTCGTCTCCGAACACCATTCTTGTCTAAACAATTTCCTGATTTGGTACCCCTTTTCAAGGAAATCAAAGATCTTTTTGATCCTGCAGGTCTGATGAATCCCGGAATCATTGTACCGGTCGATGATTCGAAATGGACGGATAATCTACGCTATAATGGCGAATACAGTATGTTGATATCAACTCGCGGTTGGATCAGGAAAAATGGCGCTTAGAGATAGAGAAATGTCATGGATGTGGCACGTGTCGTGAATATTGTCCCGTTTTCAAAGCAACCGGAGAAGAAGAGGCTACTGCAAGAGCAAAAGCTGAATATACTTCGTGGATTGATATCAGGTAAAATTAATCAGAATGAGATTGATTCAGATCATTTTTTCAAGATAATGGACTATTGTCTTAATTGTGGACAATGTCTCACTGATTGCCCAACGGCCGTAGATATTCCGGGCATGGCTGTTCTTGCAAAGGAAAAATTGCATGAGAAAAAACCTTATAAACTTAATGAAATAATGTTGCAGAATGGTCAATTTGTCAGCAAGATTGCCGCCTCCACAGCGCCATTAACCAATGCAGCATTAAAGTTCAAGGGCACCCGATACGTAATGGATAAGGTCTCAGGAATTGACAAACGGCGCGATTTTCCTATTTTCAAGCGTTCACATATACATAAGAGTCCACTCACTGGAGGAAAAATTGACCCTCACAAAGCAGTTGTATTATGGAGTGGATGCGCCGCCCAGTATAATGATCCTCTTGGTGAACATCAAAAAAGTGTCGCCTTTTTAGAAGAAATAGGTTATCGTGTTATTGTACCAAAGTGGAAGTGTTGCAATATCGCCAAGATAACTTATGGTAATTTTTCAGCTATTGAAAATGATTTATTGTATAACAAAGAGACATTGCTGCCTTTTGCGGAACAAAATATTCCCATACTCTTTACCAGTGCTTCATGTGGGTATGCCTTTAAAGATGAATATGAAAATTACTTTCCGGAAGATGGCATAATCAAAAAAATTGCCGCTTCCTCCCATGATGTTCATGATTTTTTGATGCAATCATATCTGAGGGGGGAGTTCAAAAATGAATTTTCTCCATTACCTATGCAAATTATCTACCATGAACCCTGTCATTTAAAATCGCAGCAAAATGAATATGGCCCGACAGATTTACTTAAATTGATTCCTGAATTAGAACTTATCGATGTGGAAGACAGTCTGTTGTGGTATTGCCGGTACCTATGGAATGAAAAAAGAAAATTATGAACTTTCTATGGATATAGGCAAATCCTTATTTGTGCAGATCGAAGAAGCCAAACCGGAATTACTTGTTTCCGGATGCGGCACCTGCCAAATTCAGTTGCTAAAGGGCACAGGTATCAAAACCGTTCACCCAATAGATCTACTCCATCGATCTTATATGGCAGATTAAAAAAATATCCACGAATCAAACTGATTTTTAAGAATTTCACAGATAAAGTTTTAGAAAAGATTATTCTAACTTAATATTTACTTAATTTAAGTTTAAATACGGGCAGCCCTAATTAAACATAATTTATTGTTAAAGTGAAATAATACAAGATATCCCATAATTTATTCTTGTAGAGGCTAAATTATTGTAGTATAAACAATTAGTTGATTCATCCTTGTAGAGGATGCATTATTGATGTGAACAGCAAATTTATAATAATAAAAATCAATTCGTATTTAATAAATATTTTTATACGCGTTCTAACCATCCAAAACATTTAATCCTCTACGAGGAATATGCATTATTGGTTCTATTATTTATCTACAATAATAGAACCTCTACGAGGTTGTTGTTCTGTTTTGGAAAATAGACAAAGAAATAATAAAATTGAAGGGTAATAGACGATTAGAGTTGCTCTAAATTATATTATCGTATCATCTATAATAAAATTCGTGAAATTCGTAGTAATTCGTCTAATTAGTGGACAAAATCGTGAATAACCTCTGAAAGGATATAGAATGAAAAGACGAAATTTTGTAAAAACAGCCGGAGCATTGGGTATCGTGCCTCTCTCATCCATGGCAGCCGGATCGTTAAATGTGCCAGATTCTAATGACAAGAGGGAATATCTTGAGTTAATAAAGTATCATCTGCATGTAGGTGAGAAAAAGAATCTTGTCAGTAACTTTTATCGTGATGTGGCGATTCCTGCTCTGAATCGCTGTGGGCTTGATCGCATCGGTGTTTTTACCGTTACCCATGGACCAAATGATCCCAACCTATATGTCCTAATACCGCATCCCACTCTATCCTCGGTTTTGGATACACCTGCAAAATTGATGGGGGATAAGGAATATCTTTCTTCGGGAAAAGATTTTTTAAACATGCCATTATCAGATGCGGCCTATGTAAGAATGGAAAAATCCTTGATGGTTGCTTTTAAGGATATGCCAAAAGTTGAAAAGCCTGTCAATCTGATGGATAAATCACGGATGTATGAATTAAGAATTTATGAGAGTCATAGTCAGAAATACGCAAAAAAGAAAATCCAAATGTTTAATGAAGGCGGAGAAATCGATCTCTTTCGTAAAAAAGGTTTACAGCCTGTATTTTTTGGTGAGACCGTTATTGGACCAAAAATGCCAAATCTGACCTATATGGTTGTATTTGAGAATATGGATACGAGAAAAGAAGCATGGGGCGCATTTAGCAATAGCCCGGAATGGAAAAAGCTTAAGGCAGATGCACAATATAAAGATACCGTTTCAAATATTACAGATATTATATTGAAGCCTGCTTCTTTCTCTCAAATTTAGAATACTGCTAAATACCTCCAGAGACATCTATTTAAAATGATATTGTCTCTGGAGATATTTTTTCTTACCCATGATTTATTTTGAGGAGGGGATTTTAAATTTTGTTATAAACCTCTAATTCTCACTGTTTATTATATTGAATTTTTAATATATCTTAAATCCTTCTTATTTCTGCCGAATATATCTTTAATACCAGTACAAATAATAGCACAAATCTTATCCAAAAGGATCAAGAAAATGCGGACCTGGAAAAAATCCAAGGGATTGAAGTTATTTGGATCGATCGGATATAGCAATCACAGAAACTATAATAGGGATTCTATTTTTTTAAATAAATCTGCAGGAACAGGTTATCATCATTTTTTTGGTTATCTATTTATTTTTCTCCTATCACAATTATCCTGGGTTCAAGCACAAATAGACGAAATCAGTTTTGAACGTATCTCGACGGAGCAGGGATTATCAGAAGGTTCTATATATGCGATTCTACAGGACAGCCAAGGATATCTATGGTTCGGAACAAAGGATGGATTAAATAAATATGATGGTTACAGTTTTGTCCATTACAAGAGCGATCCTTTTGATTCAACATCTCTGTCTGATAACCATATCTATTCCATTATTGAAGATAGATCCGGTACAATTTGGATTGGAACCTTTAATGGGCTGAATAAATATGATCGCGTAAGTGATCATTTTCAACGATATCTCCATGATCCTTCTGATCCAACAAGTCTCAGTGAAAATCGGGTACGCTCACTTTATGCGGACCAAAATGGGGTGATGTGGGTCGGTACAGACGATGGACTTAATAAGATTGAGAATACTTCTTCAGTCTTTATCCGCTATCACGCCATACCAGGAGATGAAAATAGTCTAAGTAATAATAAGATTTCTTGTATATATGAAGATAATGCAGGTACTTTGTGGATTGGAACGAAGGGCGGGGGAATCAATGCGTTCGATCATGAAAAAAATAACTTTAGCCATTTTAAGAACGACCCGGATAAACCTTCCAGTTTATCTCATGATGAAATTAACATTATATATGAAGATAATTCAAATCAGTTTTGGATAGGCACAGCTGAGGGATTGAATAAATATAATCCCGCGAATAAACAATTTATTCGATATTTGCATGATGAGCGTAACCCGAAGAGACTTGAGTTCAAATGAAATTAAGTCACTAATTGAGGATAAATCGGGTAATATTTGGATCGGGACAAAAGGTGGGGGAGTCAATGTTCTGGATAAAAAATCTGGCAAATTCAGATCTTATAAATTTGATTCTAATGATCCAAATAGTCTTAGTGATGATCGTGTTCAACCAATTTTCGAAGATAATTCCGGTCTTATCTGGGTGGGTACCAAGGGTGGGGGACTCAATAAAGTAAATTTAAATAAGAAGAAATTCAGAAGCTATAAATATGATTCGGAAGATCCGTTTAGTCTTTCAAATAATGAGGTATATGCAATATACCAGGACAATTCTGGAGAACTTTGGATTGGTACAGAAGGGGGACTTAATAGACAAAATATAGAGTCCGGTAGATTCTCGCACTATCTTCATGATCCTGATAATCAAAAAAGTCTGGGCAATGATCGTGTATGGGCGATTACGGAGGATCATAATAAAAATCTTTGGTTGGGATTCAAATCCGGTGGCTTGGATTGTTTTAATAAAAAGGCACGTAGTTTTATCCATTTTTCTTATGATCCTTCAAATCCTGATGGTATTAGTGATGATATAGTCGTAGCGCTTCAAGTTGATAATAAAGGCGATCTTTGGTTAGGAACCTACAATGGATTAGATAAATTGGTAATTGATGATAATCTCAGCCCCACATCCAAATTCATTCATTTTTATCATAACCCGGATGATCCTAAAAGTTTAAGTAATAATCGAATAATATCAATTCTTGAAGACAAAGATAATACTCTTTGGATAGGAACCTATATTGGATTAAACAAATATGACTCTGAAAAGAATCAATTTATTCATTATAAAAATGACCCAAACGATCCAAATTGTCTTAGTGACAACCGCGTCTGGTCAATTTATGAAGATGAGAAGGGCATTTTATGGTTAGGCACCAATAGCGGGTTAAATAAATTTAATAAAAATAGTGAACAATTTGAGCATTATACGGTAGATGATGGGCTACCTAACAATGTTGTATACGGCATCGTTAATGACGATCAAGGAAATCTTTGGTTAAGTACAAATAAAGGACTATCCAAATTTAATCCTACTGATGAAACGTTTTTAAACTATGATGTTAATGATGGCCTCCAAGGCAATGAATTTAATCCAGGCGCCTATTTCAAGAGTAAAAATGGAGAAATCCTCTTTGGAGGTAAAAATGGATTTAATACGTTTGATCCCAACAAAATAAAGAGTAATCCCCATATCCCTCCTGTTGTATTAACTGCGTTTAAAAAGTTTAATAAAAAAGTTGTACTTGATACATCCATTACAGAAATAAATCGCCTTGATCTTTCCTACAAGGAGAACTTCTTTTCATTTGAATTTGCTGCACTTGATTTCACATTCCCTGAAAAAAACCAATATGCTTATAAATTAGAAGGTTTTGATACGGAGTGGATTACAAGTGGGAACAGAAAATTTGCCAGTTATACCAATCTTGACGGGGGAAAATATATATTTCGTGTGCGCGGTTCAAACAATGATGGTATTTGGAATAATGAGGGAGCATCTATTCAAATTATTATAAATCCCCCATTTTGGGAAACACTTTGGTTTAGGCTTTTATCGATCGTCATAACGGCTTCTCTAATATTTTTTATCTATCGTGTTAGAATAAACAGTATGCGTCGACAAAATGAAAAACTGGAAATATTAGTTAATGAAAAAACGGAGGAACTAAAAGAAAAGTATAAAGAATCCGAAAATATCATGGAAAATGTAGAAGAGGGTCTCTTCATCCTGAATGAAGATTTTGAGATAGGTTCTCAATATTCGTCGGTTTTGGAAAATATAATGAATGATGAAGAACTGGCTCATAAAAAATTTACAAAGATGCTTGAAGATAAAATATCGAAAAAAGATATTTCCACTGTTGAAAGATACCTTAATTTAATGATTGAAAATAATATTGATGAAGTGACTCTCACCGACCTAAATCCCCTGTCAAAAATTGAAATGAACTTTAATGAAAATGGCAATACATGGTCCAGCTCAAAGTATCTCGATTTCAAGTTTAGAAGGATCCTTGGCACAGATAAAAAAGTAAATTTGTTTACAACCGTTCAGGATATTACAGAGCAGGTAAAACTGGCTGAAAAATTGGAGGCATCTGAAAAGCAAACTAATAAACAGATGGAATTACTTCTAAGTATATTGCATGTAGAGCCCGCCATGCTGCAAGAGTTTATTGTCAGTGTAGAAAATGAAATTCATAATGTAAAAACCGAACTCAAGGTGGATGAAAGCGTAAAAAATTATCAAGAAATACTACAAAATGTTTATAGATCTATGCATATGATCAAAGGAAATGCGAGCTTACTTGATCTGAAATTTTTTGCCAATATTGCCCATGAATTTGAAGACAAAATAACAGAAATACAGGGAAAATCTGAAATCAGCGGCTCAGATTTCATTCCTCTTGTAATGAAATTGAGTTATATCAAACATACCTTAAAAGAAGTAAATGACCTTATTGAAAGAATGAGTCGAATTCATGATCAGTTTCGTCCAAAAAGAAAATTTGAAGATGAGTTACTTATTCGTTCCATAAAGAATTTAGTCGATCATATAAGCAAAGATGCATTAAAGGATGTCGGATTGTATCATTCAGGATTTTCCGGTAACGATATCCCATATAATTATCGAATATTAGTAAAAGATCTCCTGATTCAACTTGTACGTAATGCCGTCTCTCATGGTATTGAAATGCCTGAGGATCGCAAAAAATTAAAAAAAGATGCAAAGGGGAAAATTCAAATATCAACAGCAATCAAAGATCAGAAACTTGAAATTACTGTAAAGGATGATGGTCAGGGTATTCAGATAAGCAAATTAAAAAAATCGGTAATAGATTCTGGTAAATTCAAATCTGAGGAAATCGACAAGATGAGTGAAGATCAGGTGAGGGACCTTATCTTCCTTCCTGGTATTTCCACCACCAGTAATATAGATCTGGCTTCTGGTCGCGGGGTAGGAATGGATATTATAAAACAAAAAGTTAATCAGCACAAGGGGCATATTAAAATAGACTCATTAGCGGGAAAATATTGTATATTTAAAATAGATCTGCCATTGAAATAGAAAATCATGTGGATTGAAAGTATCTGGATAGTGTATATATAACCAATGTATAGATTGAAGGGAGCCATCATGAAAGATGAAATTCAACTTATGGTTGTAGATGATTCGACTATTATCAGAAGCACAATCGAAAAACATTTAAGCGATTTTAATATAAGGATTGTTGGCTCTGCGGCAGATGGCCTGGAGGCTATAAATATCTTTAAAAAAACGAAAGCGGCCTATGTGACCCTCGACATCACAATGCCCGAGTTGGATGGATTGAGAGTTCTTGAAGAGATTTTAAAGATAGAGCCGGATACAAAAGTTCTGGTAGTGACAGCATTATCTGATAAAGAAACCGGTATCAAGGCATTTGAACTGGGTGCAAAAGGGATTGTAATCAAACCATTTACGGGTGAAAAATTGCAGGAAGCATTTAAAAAATTAATTAAAGCAACTTGAATTTAATTAACCTGCTTATTTCATATAATTATTAAATAAATATCCCTTATTCAAACGCAGAGACGGTCACCGAAAACGGGGCGTTCAACCAGCAAGACGTCTCTATATCATCTATGCTCTATAGATCATCGCCTCTTATTCCCAAAATAATCATAACAAATAAAAATTGTTGACAATTTTAATTTCTATATGTATAATTGTCTATACAATTAGACATATAGAGATAACGACGTGATAATTGATAGAAATAGCCCCATTCCTCAATATTTCCAATTGCAAACCTGGTTGATTGAACAGATCGATCAGGGTGTTTTTAAACCCGATGATAAAATTCCTACCGAAGCTGAGATTGCCCAAATGACAGGCCTGGCCCGGGCTACTATCCGACAAGCCATACAAAATCTTGTTAATATGGGCTATTTAACCCGAAAAAAGACGATTAGGAACTTTTGTTCTCCATCCTCAGGCTGAAGAGAGCAGGAGGACCATAATTGGGATCCTATTGCCTGATATTCGCACGGGTTATGCGCCAGTTCTGGCTCGTGGAGCAGAAGATGAATCTTCAAAAAGTGGCCATAGTTTGATTTTATGTAATACGGACGATCTGTATGTGAAAGCTGACTATCATGCCGACCGATTAATTGGACACAATGTTAGCGGTGTCGTCTTTGTACCAACGGCGGCTGAAGATCATAAAAATCACCAGATTGTTGAGAAATTTACTAATAAACAGATACCCGTTGTTTTAGCAGATCGCAGTATACGAGGTGAAAATATTGATCAGGTTACCAGTGATAATTTTAATGGTGCCTACAAATTAACAAAATATTTGATTCAAAATAATCATACCCGAATTGCAATTACACTCAGTGATCGCTTTAGTACGGAACGCGATCGGTTTGCCGGTTATAAAAAAGCATTAGAAGACTATAATATTCCTCTTGATCCGACAATAATAAAAATATTCAGCGGGCCATATGCAGAAAAGCCCTATGAGCAATATGCCCGTACATTGTTAAAACAAAAGAACAGCGTTACCGCTATCTTTGCCGGATATGACCGTATTGCATATGTTATCTATTCTGTCGCTGAGGAGATGAATGTTTCTATACCGAATGATATTTCTCTGGTTGGCTACGATGATTTGCAACCTACCTGTGGGCATACGGTTTCCCTTACAACTGTTCATCAACCAATTTATGAGATTGGTCAGGAAAGTATGAAACTTGTCATGAAGCGCATTAATGGAAGTACGCAAAAGCCACAGAAAATTGTGCTGAAATCAAAACTCATTGAAAGAGATTCAGTCTCTAAAATAAATTCAAACGGTGTTTTAAATGAACCAGAACTTGCAACAGAAGAATTGTAAAAATTGAACCACAGAGGGCTCAGAGAAAAATCTGAAAACTCTTGAGGAATATTCAATCATGAAATTATCGAGAATATCCTTTTATTAAAAATATTCACATTTAGTAGTTTTTGACTCATATAGAAAGAAGAGTATGTAAAAGTTAGAATAGTAACTAATCTTAGGGCTAAATGATTAATCTCTGAATTAAATAAAGATATATTATATAAGGTTACAGAGTAGGAAAAATGAGTAAACTCGTTTAAGTCAATAATTATTATATAGTTACTCTGTGTCCTCTGTGGTTAATATATACTTTTCCGGAATAACAAAAGGAAGATTAATGAAAAAAAAGATCAACATTGGTTTAATCGGAACAGGACGATTGGGAAAAATGTATGCGGAATTTCTCACAACACGTGTGCCATATGCTAATCTGATCGCTGTCGCCGATCTAATTCCCGAACGGGCAAAAAACTGCTCTGAAGAATATGACGTATCACGCGTCTATTTTAATCATCAGGATATTAACAGGGATCCTGAAGTTGATGCCGTTGTGGTTACGGCAACGACAGTAATCATAAAGAAATAGTCATCGATGCAGCAGAAAATGGAAAACCAGTATTTTGTGAAAAGCCCATGACGCTCAATCTTGGAAGAAGCACGCGAAATGAAAAAAGTGATTGAGGAAAAGGGAATATTTTACCAACAAGGCTATATGAGAAGATTTGATCGTGGACAAGCGGAAGCGAAAAAGAAAATTGAAGAGGGCATTATAGGCGATCCGGTGGTTTTCAGGGGTTCGTCACGTGATCCATATTTGCCATCTATTGACTATTTACGCCCGGAAAATAGCGGCGGGCAGATTTTGGATATGGCCATACATGATATTGATATTGCCAGATGGTATATGGGTGATATAAAGACAATTTATGCTATTGGCGGTGTGTTGGCTTATCCTGAAGTGGAAGAAACAGGTGATACAGACAATGTCATTATGACGATGAAATTTGAAAATGGGAATCTTGGTGAAATAGACATTAGTCGCAATGGAATTTATGGTTATGATATCCGAGCAGAGGTTTTAGGCACAAAAGGAACATTACAGGTAGGTTATCTGCGCGAAACACCTTTGTTGGTACTGACCAAAGAAGGAGTGTCACATGATGTTGTGCCCTACTTCCCGGAGCGATTTTGTGATGCGTATGTTAATCAGTTAAATGATTTTTGTTACAATTTAGAGAATAATAAAGAACCAATGATAACCATTGATGATGGGATTGCGGGCCTGCAGGTAGCCATTGCTGCAACGGCTTCTCTTAAAGATGGAGACGTAAAATCGGTCAACGATTTTTAGTGGATTTATAGAAAAATAAAAGATGAGGTAAGCACTTAATAAATATTTCTGATATTTAATTGAGTCTACTCGCAAAACGTGGTTTTCGTCATGCCGAATTTATTTCGGTATCTATATAAGATCCTGAACTAAATTCAGGATGACTTTTCCATCTTATTCTCTTTTTTTGAGTAGATCTATATGATGTGATTAATTTAGTTGAAAATAACCATAGAAGTAAATTAGAGGGAAATTATTATGAGAACAGTCAATTTAGTTGCGGATTGGGATCCTAAACCGGATTTCAAATTGGGGGCCAAGGATATTGAAGGGGAGTTGACTTATCTTGGCAGTAAAGTGTGGCGAAATCCCCGCACAGAGATAAGAGAAAAAGAAGTACCAAAACCTGGACCCACTGAAGTGCTCATTGAAGTACAGGCATGTGGGATATGTGGTAGCGATGTTCACATGAGACAAAGTGATGATGATGGATACATTTTTTATCCTGGTCTGACCGCATTTCCTGCTACTTTAGGACATGAATTTTCAGGCAAAGTGGTTGAGGCTGGGGATAAGGCACTTAATAAAAGAACCGGGAAAAAATATGAAGTTGGTGAACCGGTCTGTGCTGAGGAAATGATATGGTGTGGTAATTGCCGGCCCTGTGCCGATGGCTTCCCGAATCATTGTGAGAGCCTTCAGGAACTTGGATTCACCATTGATGGGGCTTATGCACAATATATTAAGGTTGATGCCAGGTATCTCTGGAGTCTCAAATCTCTTGGTGAAAAGTACGGTGAAGAAAAAATGTGGCTTTTAGGTAGTTTGGTAGAGCCCACATCTGTTGCCTATAATGCCGTGATTGAACGCGGTGGCGGCATACGAGCAGGAGAAAATGTTGTGATTTTGGGTGGTGGACCTGTTGGGGCCGCAGCCTGTGCTGTATTGCGGAGGGCGGGCGCTTCGAACGTTATTCTATCTGAACCATCGGCTTCCAGAAGAGAAATGGCGCTTTCAATGGGTGCTACTCATGCTATCGATCCCACCAAGGATGCTGTAGCAGATGCTGTTCTGGATATCACTGGGGGCTTTGGAGCAAAGCTTATTCTTGAAGCCACCGGATTGCCAAGCATTGTCTGGAACGATGTGGAAAAAATCATTTGGGAGGGCAGAGGTATTAATACGACCGTTGTGGTTGTTGCACGTGCGGATGATAGAATTCCCCTAAATGGTGAAGTACTACAGGTGCGACGGGCCAGTGTTGTTGGCGCCCAGGGGCATTCAGGGCATGGAACCTTTCCCAATGTTATTAGTGCGATGGCAACGGGCATGGATGTATCTCCAATGATAACCAAACAGATATCTTTGGATGAAGCAGATGAAAATTGTGTCATGCTACAGACAGATCGAGACGAAGTAAAAATCACGATCACTGATTTAGATTAATTGTTGAACATAGTAAAGTGCATCATCTACAATAACATTTTTGTCATCCTGAATTTATTTCAGGATCTATAAATTGAATAAAAAAAGATTCCGAAACAAGTTCGGAATGACAAAACAGAATTTTACAAAGTATTTAGAATCTAAAAATATAGTATAGGAGAAGATATGGAAAAATGGTTAAAAACAAATCGCGATGATCTATTCTTTGAAGATACGTCAGTTGGACGTCTAAAAAAGAAGATTTGGGAAGCTTCTGAGGAAGAGATTTCAAAAATATTAGACGCTTATGAAATACCGAGCAAATCAGAATTGGCAAAACCCGGAACATATATTCAGACCACCATTCGCCATAAGGTAGTCGAAAATCGAAAGAAAAATGATATTTTATTTATTCCGATTGGGTGTACGGAATTGCATGGGCTTCATACAGTTACGGCACTCGATACATTTATGGTTACCCAAATCCTGGAAGGTGTACGCCGTTATTCAGCCAAAAAGGGTAATCCGGTAAATCTTACCTGGACACCACTTAATTTTGGAGGCCATCCGCACCATCATGTGGGAATGCCCGGAACGATTCATCTGGAAGATGAAGTATTAAAACGTATGCTCATTGATGTAATGGTCGGATTTTGGAATGATGGTTTTCGTAAAATAGTTCTGATCAACAACCATGGTCATCAATGGCTGCTCGAGGCTGCTATACAGGAAATGCAAAAAACCTGGAATTTACCGGGAATTTTCCGAACAATAGACTGGCATCGTGCTGTTCGTGAGTTTTTTAGAACAAAAGACAGAGGCGGTGACTGGGACGATAATTTTGTGCATGCTGATGAGGCTGAAACATCAGTAATGTTATTGCTTGAACCTGATTATGTGGAAATGAATTATGCAGAGGAAACCAACGTAGAAGGTTATTTGCCGGAAGGTCATTTTGATAAAGCCGTTGATCCATTTGCACGTCCCAGTAAATGGTCTGAAGGACAAGGACATTTTCCAACTGAAATGGGATCGATACCGGAGGGGGTTGTCGGACGGCCAACAATAGGTGAGGCTAAAAAAGCCCGTCGAACCATTGCCGCCATCTGCTCCTATTTAACACTCGTTCATGATGAAATTTTGGAAGCATTCCCAGCTGGTAAAGTTCCTCCTATCGAAAAGACGACGATGAGAACAAAAGAAGAGATGGAACCCTATATGAAGGAGCCTTTCACAGAAGGCTGGAGACCAATATACGCAATTAGAAAGATGGGTTTATAATTTATGGATTTAAGCATTGTTTTATCAACCCAACCAGCATCTTTCTCCGCATTGGCTTACAAAGGGGAACTTGCTGAGAATTTAAAAAAGATTAAGAAACTTGGCTATGATGGTGTCGAATTAGCTGTTCGTGATCCAAAGATTAATCAATGTTGAGGAATTACAAACGCTTCTTGCTGAGAATAACTTGCCCGTCCCTGCTTTAGGGACGGGCCAGGCCTATGGAGAAGAAGGGTTATCATTTACAAATCCAGATCCAGATATCAGACAAAGAGCCATTGAACGGATTAAATCACAAGTTGTTCTGGCCAAACAATTACAGGCAAAGGTAATTATTGGATTGGTTCGTGGGAAAACTGAGAAAAATATTGATCCAATGCAAGTAGAGTCATGGTTAGTCGACGGATTGAGAGAATCTGCTTCAGTGGATGAAACGGTTAAATTAGCCATTGAACCAATAAACAGATATGAAACAGACCTGGTAAATACGGTCTCCGAGGGCCTATTGCTACTCGAAAAAGTCAATAAGAATAATGTCGGCCTTCTTCTTGATACGTTTCATATGAATATAGAAGAACCGTCAATTCTTGAAAGCATAATTTTGAGCAAAAACCACCTGTTTCATTTTCATGTTGCTGATTCAAATCGTTGGTATCCCGGGGCAGGACACATCAATTTCAAAGAAATAATAGAAGTATTATTAAATATCGGATACGAAGGCTTTGTATCTGCTGAGATTTTACCTAACCCTGATTCTGACACAGCAGCGTTAAAAGCTATCGAGCATTTAAATAAAATTTGTTCTTAGTTCTTTGCAGCACAAAAGTCCTGGCCGGGACTATGTTATTTATCAATCTACATAAAATGATTTATCAAAACTTGTATATAATTATATGAATGATAATTCCGTTTTAAAAATGCAGGGTATCGGAAAAGTTTTTCCTGGTGTTACGGCACTTGATGATGTGGACTTCGAACTCTTAGAAGGAGAAGTGCATATTCTTCTTGGGGAGAACGGAGCTGGCAAATCCACACTTGTAAAAATAATAAGTGGTGCCTATCAGAAGAGTAGCGGGAAGATATTTTTATCTGGGGAAGAGATTGAAGTAAAGGACCCCAAACATGCTCAGAACCTGGGTATAGGGATCATTTATCAGGAATTAAATTTAATTCCAAGCCTAACGGTTGCAGAGAACATTTTCCTTGGTCGTGAATTTTTATTAATGCCCGGCGTAATCGACCAAAAGCAAATGAATCTGGCAGCTCGAGAGATCTTGGATAGCCTTGGTGTAAATATAAATCCTGAAAGCCCTGTTGGTACTTTGGGAATAGCACAACAACAGATGATTGAAGTAGCAAAAGCATTATCACTACACGCAAAGATATTAATTATGGATGAGCCAACATCTGCGCTGAGTGAAAATGAAATCAATGAACTTTTCGCTACAATTAACAGACTAAAAGAGAGTGGTGTTTCCGTTATTTATATTTCACACCGCCTGGAAGAGCTTTTTGAAATTGGTGATCGGGTGACTGTTTTGCGCGATGGACGTTATGTCGCTACCCATAATATTTCCGATATTGAGAAATCCGATTTGATCAGAATGATGGTAGATCGTGAACTGTCAGAGCAGTATCCGAAAGAAAAGGCGGAGATAGGGGAAGAAGTCCTTCGGGTTGAGAATCTGAGTGTTGATCATCTTTTACACGATATTAATTTTAATCTTCATAAAGGAGAGATCCTGGGCATCGCCGGTTTATTGGGATCAGGGCGCACGGAGCTCGCACGGGCTCTTTTTGGTCTTGAAACCATTAGGAGTGGTGGTAAAATCTTTATTGAGAATCAATTGTGCAAAATCAACTCTCCACGGAAAGCAATAAATAAGAAGATTGGTTTTCTAACAGAAGACAGGAAAGGACAGGGGCTTGTTCTCACTCTCTCCTTGAAAGATAATATCTGTTTGCCAAGTGAGGATAGATTCTCAAAATTCGGCTTTATTGATGAGGGGAAAGAAATTCGCACAGCAAATAAATATGTAAAAGAACTGATGATAAAAACGCCGGGTCTGGATCAGAAGGCCCTCTATCTGAGTGGTGGAAATCAGCAAAAATTAGTGATCAGCAAATGGCTATGTTCAGAAGCAGATATATTAATATTTGATGAACCTACCCGGGGTATCGATGTTGGTTCAAAAGTGGAGATCTATCAGTTAATGAATGCGTTAACCGCCAAAGGGGCGGCCATTATCATGATCTCCTCTGATTTGCCTGAGGTATTAGGAATGAGTGATCGAATTTTAGTCATGCATGAAGGACAAATTTCTGGTGAATATTCCGCATCTGAAGCAACACAGGAAAAGATACTTCACAGTGCATTGGGAGCAGCCTGATATGAACTATAAGAATTTTTTACTTCATAACGCACGACAATTCGGAACCTTGATCGGTTTAATTATTTTATGCCTCATTCTTTGGATTTTAACCCCTCATTTTTTAACGATTTCAAATATACTGAATATTACACAACAAACTTCCATTAATGCCATTATAGCCGTTGGAATGACGTTTGTAATTATTAGTGCTGGCATTGACCTTTCCGTCGGTTCTATTATGGCCTTTGCCGGGGTTGTGCTGGCGAGTGCCTTAGACGCCGGCATCCCCATGCCAATAGCCTTGTTGATAGGCATAAGTGTCGGATTGCTCTGTGGCATTGTCAATGGACTCCTGATTACATACGGAAAATTACCACCATTTATCTCTACATTAGGTATGATGAGTGTTGCCCGCGGTGGGGCATTATTATATACACAGGGAAGGCCAATCTCAGGCTTTTCAGAAGACTTTCGTTTCCTGGCCTCTGGTGAAATCTTAAGTATCCCGATGCCTGTGATTATTATGGCTGTTGTGTATATCATTGCACATTTCCTTCTTTCCAGATCAAAATTGGGTCGATATACGTATGCAATGGGAGGAAATGAGGAGGCCACCCTTTTATCTGGTATAAATGTAAAACTATATAAAACAATGGTATATGGTCTCTGTGGATTACTTAGTGGCTTGGCAGCGATTATATTAACGGCGCGTTTAAATTCTGCACAGCCTATCGCGGGAATTATGTACGAACTTGATGCTATTGCCGCTGCAGTAATAGGCGGTACAAGTCTGCTTGGAGGGGAGGGAAGAATTGTTGGAACATTGATTGGTGCTCTTATTATGGGCGTGTTGAGGAACGGTTTGAATTTACTCGGTGTTTCGTCTTTTGTTCAGCAAATTGTCATTGGTTCTGTTATCATCATTGCTGTGTTAGTCGATATGGCTCTAAAAAAACAGAAAAGTTAGAAACAGAATAAAAAAATGAAAACTAAATTTAAACAAGTATTTATAGAATAACCTCGTCTTAATTCCCCCTTGGAAAGGGGGTTAGGGGGATGTTCCTAATTGAAAATCAATTATAATCAAATCTGAAAGATCGGTCAAGGGAATTAAGAAAGAATTCTACTTTCATAGAGCGATTATTATGGAAGCATTTAAGAGCAGGTCAATTAAATGGATATCGGTTTCTAAGACAAAAGCCCATAGATGAGTATATAGTTGATTTCTATTGTAAGAAAGTACAATTGGTTATTGAGATAGATGGTGTGACTCACAATGATAAACAAAGTTATGACAAACGAAGGGAAAATAGACTAAAAGAGTTAGGATTTAACGTACTCAGGCTTGATGGATATTATGTATTAAAAAACGTCACCGGAGCGTTAGAATCGATTAAGGGGTGTATTATAGAGATAGAAAATAAAACATCCCCCTAGCCCCCTTTCAAAGGGGGAATGGATTTTGCTATCTATCAAGGGGTGTTTTATTAGATCATTTAACAAATAAGATGCAAATATATGAAAACATTTGATAGTACGTTTTAATTAATGAGGGAGATACAATGAAAGAGATAAAGATTGCTATTGCGTTGGTTTTTTTACTTCTTACTTTTTTTTCATGCCAAAGAGGTGGAGATAAAAATATAGATGGAAAGACTGTGGCTCTTGTTTTGAAAACATTAAACAATCCCTACTTTATTGAAATGCAAAATGGTGCAGAAATGCAAGCGAAGATGTCAGGATTAAATCTAGTCGTTCAGGCGGCGGAAAGAGAAGTAGATGTAGAAAAACAGATGCAGATCATTGAGAATCTGATTCAGACAAAGGTTGATGTTATTTGTGTGACGCCAAGTGGTTCAAAGGAAATAATTCCAGCGATAGTTAAGGCCAATCAGGCAAAAATCCCGGTAATAGTGCTTGATACACGCGTAGATTCAACTTTGCTTTATGAATCTAGAGGGAAAATAGAAACCTTCATCGGTTCAGATAATTATCAAGGTGGTCAGATTGCTGGTGAATATATTCTTGGCAGACTGGGTGGAAATGGAAATGTTGCGATACTCGAAGGAATTCCAGGGCACGAGACTGGGGATGCCAGACTAAGTGGTTTCCATAATATCCTTGATTCTCATCCTGGAATTGAGGTTCTCTCTTCGCAAACGGCCAATTGGGAGAGAGATCAGGGATTTAATGTATTTCAAAATATGATGCAGTCCTATCCTGAAGTTCAGGCCTTATTTGCCTGCAGTGATTTAATGGCCCTTGGAGCAATTGAAGCCATTGCAGCAGCTGGTAAGAGTGGAGATATTATTGTTGTTGGGTTTGATGCATTAAAGGACGCCCGGGATGCCATACGCACTGGAAGAATGGATGCATCGATTGCTCAGCATTCAGATGAGATGGGGAAAAAGGCCATCGAAAATGCAAAACGACTTATTGATGGGGAAAGCATCCCTCGATATATCCCTATAGAAATCGATTTAATTACGCGAGAGAATGTGGATATGTAAGAATAACTCATATTATGTACATATAAATAGAATTCAGGAGGTTAAAATGAGTACAATGAAGGCCCTTGTATTCAAAGATATTGGCAAGATTGATTTTGAGCAGATTCCAATTCCCAAAGTAACGCAGCCCAATCAAATTCTTATTAAAGTCGCTGCTTGCGGTATATGTGGTACCGATGTGAAAATTATGCAGGGTAAGCATGCTTTTAATAAAAATACGGTATCTTGGACATGAATTCAATGGTACGGTTGAGGATATTGGTAGTGCCGTGACCACACTAAAAGTAGGAGAACAGGGTTGCTATTGACAATAGTTTGCGTTGCGGTCTATGTGAGGCCTGTCGTATGGGAAATAGTAGCCAGTGTGATTGGTTGATAGATAAATCAGTTGGAATTTTTCAGGATGGTGGATATGCGGATTACTGCGTTGTTCCGGAAAACGCCTGTTATAAATTGCCTGACGAGATTGACGATATAACCGGGACACAGGTTGAGACATTGGGAACTGTCTTAAATGGTATGAAAACCGTTGAGATGCAAGCCTGGGATTCGGTTCTTATTCTCGGCTTTGGTCCAATTGGATATTTGTTCTCTGGACTTGCGAAGAATATGGCTTCTCAGGCGGTAGCAACTGAGATTGATCCTTTTCGCATTAATGTCGCCAAACAGTTGGGGATTCCTGTTTTAAATCCCAATGAAACAGATATTAAAGAGGCTTATCTGGAAATAACAAAAGGCATAAAACCAGATATCGTAATCGATGCTGTTGGCAGTCAACTAGAAAACGCTATCGATTATGTTGCACCGGGTGGGAAAATTCTGGCTTTTGGGATGGATAGTAGTATTCATGCAAATATTATTCCCAATACTGTAACACGCAAAGCAGTAAAGATATTGGGTTCTTATATTGGGCAAAACACCTGTTTGCCAGCAATAAAGATCTTCCAGGCAGAAAAAATTAATATGAAACCATTTTTTACGGAGGTAATGCCATTAGAAGAAGGCACAGGTGCTTTTGCAAAGTTGGGATTAGATCTGGAGACGATGAAGTCAATACCTAAAAAAGCAATGAAACTGGTCATACAGCCGTAAAATAAAAAAAGAAAAATAGAGAAAAAAAGTATAAAATATTTATAGAGTATTAACTAAAAGCAACAATGAAATTCCCCCTTAAAACAATAAGTAGATTGAATAGGTGTTCTTAAATTTTGCATTACCGATTTCCAAATGAGGAAGCCTCATGAATAAAATATTGCGGTTTTTTGCAAGTGGTGAAAATATACCAGTTATCGATGATGTTAATAAAGTAGATACATTATACAAGAAGCATCGATTCAGAATTATGATGGCTGTGACCGTTGGATATGGGATTGCTTATACGTGTCGCCTGGCATTATCTGTTGTCAAAAAACCCCTGATCGATGGAGGAATCATGAATGCCGAAGAATTAGGTATGATTGGTTCTGCGCTTTTTTATGCCTATGCCTTAGGCAAATTTACCAATGGTTTTCTTGCTGATCATGCCAATATTAAAAGATTCTTCGCTGCAGGTGTTTTTATGTCAGCCCTGGTGAATCTGATGATGGGGCGAACCGAACTATTGTGGGTCTGGGTAGTCTTATGGGGACTTAATGGTTGGTTCCAGGGCTATGGTGCCCCTTCAGGTGCTGTTGTGCTTTCACAATGGTTTAGTAATAAGGAAAGGGGACGGTTTTATGGTATCTGGAGTACCGGTCATGCGATAGGCGAGGGTTTAACCTTTGTCGGATCCGGGGCGCTGGTTAGCTTTTTTGGTTGGCAGGCCGGATTTTGGGGGCCAGGCTTGCTCTGTATTTTTGTGGCTATAGGCATCTACATGTGGATGCAGGATCGCCCGCAAACAATGGGGCTACCTACCATCGCTGATTGGAAAAATGACCATGCCGAAGTACAAAAAGAACAGCAAACATGGCAGGCGCAGGTTTCGATTCTGAAAAGACCGACCATATGGATATTAGGCCTGGCCAGTGCAACGATGTATGTGACGCGTTATGCGATCAACAGCTGGGGTATTCTTTATCTTCAGGAGGCCAAAGGTTATTCATTAATTGAGGCAGGGAGTATCATCGGTGTAAATACTTTAGCTGGATTAGCGGGTTGTGTCGCTTATGGATATATTTCTGATAAATTATTTAAGGCTAAACGGCCACCGGTTACTTTTATTTTCGGGATTCTTGAAATAATTGCCCTATTGATAATTTTTTTCGCGGCTCCCGGACAACCCGTGTTATTGACATCTGCGTTTATTCTTTATGGTTTTACACTTAGTGGATTACTGGCTGCTTTAGGTGGCTTATTCGCCATAGATATCTCCCCTAAAAAAGCTGCCGGTGCGGCGATGGGATTCATTGGTATCTTTAGTTATATGGCCGCCGGAATCCAGGATCAGATAAGTGGATATTTAATTCAAAATGGGATGACTATCATAGATGGTGTGCGACATTATGATTTTTCCAATGCCATTCTTTTCTGGGTTGGTGGTTCAGTCATGTCTCTGATACTAGCCAGTCTGTTATGGAAGGCAAAGATTAGTGATTAGCCTTAATAATGCATCTCTGAAAGACGCAAAGATTGAAAGAAATTTCTCGCAGAGGCGCAAAGACAAAGAGAAATGATTATTTATAATTTATTAATTCTGAAATTCGTTATAAATTATATGCAATTCGTGGACTTTTTTTCTTGTATCTTACGAGCACTAGATTGGGATAAGAATAAATCAATAATTGAATTTATGGAGCTGGGAATGAAAAAATATGATATTGTTATCTTTGGTAATTATACGAAGGATACCATCGTATCAGCAGCGGGAACAAGATATGTTGATGGGGGCGGTTTTAACTATGGTGCGCATGCGGCGGCATTGACAGGGCTTAAAGTGGCAGCAGTAACCAGACTAGCCCAGGAAGATTTTAGAGTCGTGAACCGATTACGTGACGTCGGTGTTGATGTATATCCATTCATAACACCTTCATCAACACATATGAAATTGGATTATCCAACAGATAATGTCGATGACCGCATCCTTACTTGCCCTGTCACTGCAGGAACCTATACAACAGATCAGTTTGAAGATTTAGAAGCAAAAGCCTTTCTAATCAACGGATCTATTCGTGATGAAGTTCCTTTTAAAGTTGTTGAATTTCTCAGGAAAAAAGATGCTTACCTTGTAGCCGATGCACAGACCTTTATCCGCATAATCGATCCGAATGACATACTTATCCATGCGCCCTGGCCCGAAAAAGAAAAGTTTTTGTCTCATATTGATGTATTAAAGGCAGATGCTGTGGAAGCAGAATCATTAACCGGCGAAAAGGATATAAAAAAAGCAGCACAAAATTTTAGCTGGTTTTGGTCCTGATGAAATTGTTATCACCCATCGGGATGGTATGCTGGTATATGCCAATGAGCAATATTATGAAGCCCCTTTCTTACCGGAAGAGATGGTTGGTCGTAGTGGCCGGGGAGACACCTGTATTGCCTCCTATATGGCCAAACGCCTTTCTGCACCCCCCGAAGAAGCAATCTTATGGTCGGCAGCAGTAACCAGTTTAAAAATGGAAGCAGAAGGCCCTATACATAGAAAAATAGACGAAGTGGAAGATTTTATTCAAAAAAAATATAAGAAATAGGAGTGTAAATGATTGATATTTTTGTTTTCGTTTATGCAAAATCTATTCCCCCTTTTCCGGGGCTGTTGCAGTTTAGATAATTGAAACAAAAATATGAGATTATCTATTCGAGTAAGCAAAATCTAATTCCCCCTTTGAAGGGGGGTAGTCCCGTAGAACGGGATTAGTCCCCTTTTTTAAGGGGAGACTTAACTGTCGTTATTTGATCAATCTGTTATTTATGAATTAACCAGGCTAATAAAAACGAGGTAAGGCAACAATGAAGAACAAAATAACACTATTTATACTTTTTTCTTTTATCTTTTGTCTTATTCTTTATCTCTGCCTGCGAGAAAAGTGATGATACTTTCACTTTTGTAGTGGCAGCCGACATGCGCTATACAGCAAAAGAAGAATATCGGAATTCCAGTTATTTCCAGGGAGCCTGCGAGGCCATTAAAAAATATGGGAAAGGCTCTTTTATGATCAGTCCCGGCGACATTGATCCACCATCTGCTGTACGGGAAGTCATTACACAGGTTTTGGGCGAAGATTATCCCTGGTATCCCGTTGTGGGCAATCACGAATTAGAATCACCAACTTTTATGGAATACCTGCGTAAGTATAATTCCGGTGGAAAATCTCTCCCAAATATCGTTAATTCAGGCCCTCCTGGTTGCATTGAAACAACCTATTCATTTGACTGGGGAAATAATCATTTTGTCGTGCTGAATCAGTATTACGATGGCACTTCTGATGATGGCAGTGACGGCATGGTGGTACCGGAGCTATTAGCCTGGTTGGAAAATGATTTAACGGCTAATGATAAAAAATATACCTTTGTTTTTGGCCATGAACCGATAATAGCGATACCCGATATGGATAATGGGCGGTTAAGACATCAGGATGACTCATTAAACAAATACCAAAAAAATAGCTATCATTTCCATCAACTACTTCGTAGATTGGACGTAACAGCCTATATTTGCGGTCACACGCATAATACCTCGATCGCAAAAATCAATGATGTTTGGCAAATAGATGTAGGACATGCAAGAGGCATTGAGGCCTATTTCCCGGCCCTTTTGGTAAACGGATTTTCACAAGCAATAGCTGAAGCACAAGGAACTAGCATAAGCGAAAGGGAAGCATTTGCCCGATTTTATAAAGAAAATTCCTACGAAGCAAAGAAGGTTCTCTACTATTCGGGTTTAACGGATGGCGTTTCTTATAAAAAGATTGATGACGAGACTGCGTTTAAAAAGATAAAGGTGTTTTATCGAAAGTTTTTAGAGGATGATCAATTGCGAGAGCAGTACAAAACGACTTTCTGGGAAAAGGCCAATCTTGCCAGGAGTACTTTTTTGAAAATACAAACTGGTGCTGATAAAGTTAAAATTGAAATATATCGTGATGATGCAAGGGGTGGAGTTATTCATTAATGCACACCAAATTATTGAATTAAAATTTGTATTAATTATCCTGGAATCCTGGGCGACCTAATACAAAGTTATTGGAAGACTTAACTCAAAGATATTTTGAAGTATCGAGCACCGCTCGTGATCTCATAGAAAACGTAGAAATAATATACAATATTTTATGCATTTTTGTTATTTTAGTCGTTATATTAAATATAACAGTTAGATCTTGTAATAAATGTCAACATTATTTAAAATCAATTTTTTGAGTTAGACGGTAATGCCAGAACTTTATTCAGTATTCGAAATGACAGTTAAGGAATTAAAATAGATCAGACAGGCGTTTTTCGTTGAAATTTTAGATCCTGAAATAAATTCAGGATGACGAAAAATACTATTTTACTGAATTCTAATAATTAATGCAGAAAAGGAGGTGGTGTCCCCAAATTATCTATTACTATTCAGATCAATTACCGATAATTTAGACATTTCTTAATATCCTAAACAAAAGGAAGAAAAAGAATTTCAACCAGAAATCAAATCAGGGAGGGAAGAAGGATGTAAATATCACAATAATGGGGATAGATAATAATTTAAAAGAAAGGAGGTTGCTCCAGGTATCAAAAAGTTTCAATGAGTACAATAGGGGAAAAATTAGCCTTAAAACATCAATCAACCAAGGAGATTGAAATGAAGCAGTTAACCATATTCTCATTACTTTTAATCCTGTTTACACTACCTTTATGTCTTTATGCACAGAATACTCGCATGGCGGGAACTGTTGTTGTTGAAGGCACTGAACTACCACTTATTGGTGCCAATATTGTCGTTGTCGACGCCAATCTTGGTGCTTCTACCGATGCACAGGGTTTCTTTTTAATCGGTAATGTACCGGCAGGTACGTATGAAGTTGAAGCCTATTATATTGGTTTTATAAAGCAAACTAAGACCAGTAGAAGTAAAATCCGGCGAAGTTGCCCAAGTCGCTTTTGTATTAAAAACCTCGATTCTCGAATCAGATGAGTCCATTAAGGTTACCTCGGACCGGATTATTCAGTCCCAGAAAGCGGCACTCAATGCCCAGCTGAATGCTTCTAATATTAAAAGTGTTGTTTCTTCGGATTTAATTGGTTCTTTTCCCGATGAAGATGCAGCAACGGCCATCTCACGAATACCCGGTGTATTTATGGATGGAAGTGAGGCGATTATGCGCGGTCTCCCTGCTGAATATACATTAGTGACCGTTAATAACCAAAGAATACCTGCTATAAATTCTGATGAGGATCGTGCCTCAAATATTCAAACCTTCCCTATTGATATGATTCAGGCAATTGAAGTATCCAAAGGTCAGACCGCAGATCTGGATGCCGACGCCATTGCCGGTAATATCAATTTCATCATGAAAGATGCCCCGAATAAAACACTTTTCAATTTTAAAATCTATACGGGATATTCAAAAAATCAAACTTCTGATTTCCCTATAGATCAGATTGGTAGTTTTGGCCAGAGCAAAGGTGCTCTTACCATTGGTGATCTTTTTATGGATGGAAAATTTGGTTATTCCGTCACCGGTACCTGGGAAAAAAGAACCAAATCTGAATATACCGAGAGATGGGACTGGGATTTTGATGACGACCAATTGGAAGACGGTCCTTATGAAAAATTGGATGGTACCCCTACCGATGTAGGTGAACGATATTATAGGCAAGCACCGACCGAGACAGAAGAATTTATTGGCGGTGTTAATACAGCCCTCCTGTGGAAACCGTCTCTGGGAAACAAATATACAGCAAAGATCTATTATTCTTTTTATGATCTCAAAGATTTTGACCTTGAATTACGTGATTATTATGAAGATGAAGAGATCGAAAAGCTCAATGATGTCAAGTTAGAACCCAAACATGTTTTGCAAGTGGCCGTCGGCGGACAGAATTTATTCAGCGACTGGAATCTGGATTATACCCTAATTTACAACAGTGGAACCGGCCAGGAATTGCACGATGTTCAGTCGAATTTTTTAACCGATTATGATGCGTACCGGGGAGGGGACAAGAATTACTATTTTGATAATAATAATATTGAAGCGGAAAAATTTGACGAAGACGAATACATTGGTGCTATAAATCTGCAAAAACCGTTTAAATTTGGCGGCACATCAGGTTATGCCAAAGCCGGTTTGAAATACAAATACAAAGACCGCTTTCAGCAAAAGCTCGATTCACAGTTAGAATTAATTGATGCGGATGATCTGGCTGATCCTGATGACTTTAAAAACTGGTCGACCACCATCGATGACCCATTTTTAATTGAGTGGGATCCGCCCTTAGACATGCTTTTTATCTCAGATAATAGTACAAGTATGGATGAGAATTATACCTCCAATGAGGCTATTGCATCCGCTTACATCATGGGCGAGTTCTGGTTTGGAAAAAGTTTCATGGTTTTGCCTGGTGTTAGGTATGAAGGAACATCCTGGGAATCGGAACCTCGATTAGTGGATACCTATAATAAAAATAATCCTGATGAATCGACCATCCAGGGAAACAGGGAATCAGGCGATTATAACAATATATTTCCCTCATTACATCTTCAATATAGATTACCGGCAAATATTAATGTCCGTCTCTCCGGATCACAGGGCATTTCCCGGCCATCTTTCCGTTTATTAGCCGGATATAATGATTACAATGATGAGGATTTGGAACTTGCTACAGGCAATCCGGATCTGCTGCCGGCAGAAGCAACAAATGTGGATTTCATCGTTGAATGGTACTCTCCACAAATGGCCGGATTTATGTCGGCGGGATTATTCTATAAGGACATAAAGAACGTTATGCAGGAGGTAACTTTCCATCCCGAAGACGGTATGTATAATGGTTACGTAGTGGAAGAGGTCGAACAAGTTCAAAATGTGGGAACAGGACAAGTCGTCGGTCTGGAATTGGCCTTTCAGAGACAATTCGATTTTATCGGTTTGCCCGAATGGGGTCTTTTAGCGAACTGGACCCATCAACTGGATACCTATTTACAGCCTTATGAAGGTGAAAAAACGACACTGCCCACACAGGCAGATGATGTGGTCAATTTTGCTCTGAGTTATGAAAATTCAGATATCGGATTTTCCGGTCGTTTATCCTATCAATACATCTCAGAGATATATTCCAAGAAAAAAATGACGGTGAATATTACGAAGAGTGGTATGATCCGCGAAATATACTTGACTTGACCCTTCGTCAGCATATCGTCAAAGGTGTCAGGCTTTTTGTCAATGCAAAGAATATATTAGGCGAGGACAGGATCGAAAAACGTAAAAATCTCAGATCTGCGGCAGACAAAGCAACCTATGGTATGAGAGACTGGTATCTTTATAACAAGTCTCATAGACAGATGACCGTTTGGGCAGGATTTGAGTTTGTTCTGTAATACTATCTGTTAAAAGGATTGATTTAAATTAAAATAAGCGGCACGGATATCACGACCGTGCCGCTTTTTTTAAATCATTTTTGATAGATGAAAACCTATTTTTCTCGCAACGACGCAAAGATAATTATAGAACGCGGATGACGCGGATAACACTGATTTACGCAGAGATTTTGTACTATTTTACCATCTTTTTTATATCACGAAGTTCACGAAAGAGTCGCGAAGTGACACGAAGAAATAAAGTCCACGAATTACACGAATTTTCACTAATTAGAATAATTATATATATATATAAATAAGATTTTTATGAAATTCGTGTTAATTAGTGTAATTCGTGGAAAAAAGTTTTTAGATATAATACCAGATGAGGGAGATTATATAATTCAGCTCGATTTTGAATCGAAGATGGGAGAATGAAAAATGCTTAAACATAAACTTATCGTATTACTTGTGATTTCTTCTGGTATGTGGTGCTCGGATGTAAGACGGAGCAGATTGCCGGGGAAATTGGTAAATGGCGCGTGGAAGTCGGACCTCCGGGAAATGAATTCTACCAACCGCCCCAGAAAGTGGATAAACCACCATCAGATGAAGTACTTAGATATGCCAAAATATTTGTTCCTCATATAGAAGTAACAGAATGGGAACTGGACGATGATGAGTACGAAATCATCTGCCAACGGGGATATGAGGAGTACCAGTTTGATGTTTCACCACAAGGCGAGTTGATTGAACTGCAGTACGAAAATGATCAAACTGATATTGACGAGGAGGCTGGTGAGCTGATACTGCAAGGTACAAAGAAGCGTATTACCCTTAACGAAGTTCCTGCCAGTTCATTAGAGACACTTAAAAAAGCCTATCCTGATCTCCAACCGAGTGAGGCCTGGTCGGCTGAGACGATAGCCGGACAACGATATGTGATTCAAATAGGCAATATGGTGTTTTACGCACGGCCCGATGGGCAAATACAAGCCGGCGACGATATTGACGGCGGATTAGATGAGATCTCCCCACCCGTCGAAATGGATGAAAAAGCATTCAGGGCCGAGATGGACAGCCTCCTGGGCCCATACCGGGAGTACTTCAATTTTGAAAATCAAATAAAGAAACTAGGTAAAACCCCAAAGAATGCAGACGGTAGTTATCGTTATATCGTGGTGGGGGATACCCGCTCACAACTGGGACCTCTGGTCGAATATGGTCAAACATATCGATGGCCTTGTTCCGAAACCGGCTTTTGTAATCAATTCCGGCGATATTGTACCAAGGGGTTATGCCAAAGAATTTCATCGAATACTATATACCACCTCTGCTGAAACAGAAATTCCCTTTTTTGTCGCGATTGGTAATCACGAAACCGGTGACGATGAAATGGCCCACGCGTATCGCTATTTGTTTGGTAGATAATTCCTTAAACTATTTCTTCGACTATGGCAAAGCCAGATATGTTTTAATTGATAATGCCTCTGAGGCAAGTTCCCCTGAATCGACCTTTGCGTGGCTTGACAAAACGCTTGCAGAAACACCAGAAGGCTATCAGAAGTATGTGGCTGCCCACAAACCACCAGCAACTGTTCAAAAATGGGCCTATCATGCAATGGATGAGGAAAACTCAAAAGTCTTTACCGATCTTATGACCAAACACAAGGTAGCCGAGGTCTATCTGGGACATATTCACGCTTATTCGACCGCAAACTTGGGCGGGGTACACTATACGCTAAGTGGCGGTGGCGGTGCCGGATTGCATAACCGCTTTGGGCCTATGGGTAATGTACATCATTATGTGATCTGTGATGTTTCAGCAGATGGGACCGTAAAACAGCAAGTGGTACGTTTCTATGATACAACTGAAGGAGAGTAACTTTTAAGAAAAAAAGTCCACGAATTGCACTAATTAAAATGCTAATTTCTAAAAAACATATATTTTATATTCATGATAATTCGGCCTGTCCCGTTATAACGGGAGCAATTCGTGGATAAAAGTTTTTGAATCCAGTAGCACATTGGGGAGATTATATGATTAAGAACGAATTTTGGACTATTTTAGATTTTTGTATTCAAAGAAAATCAAAGTAAATAATCATCTCATTCTTATAATATTTCTGACTTTCACTCTATGCTTTATTTCAACATCACAATCACAAGAATTACCTCTCAATGATTTCAAATTCACTATCAATATTCCCACATCAACCGAACCAATCAAAATCCAGGGCAATGGAACGACTATTGAGAGCAGATGGGTGTCTCCGCAGACGAATCTTCCTTTATCAGGATAATGCACAGTGGAAACATGAAAATAGGGAAGAATTCCGGAAAGTTCTGGCCGGAAGCACGGGAAGACTCATCTCAGATGAATTTTCGATCACTGGATTAAAGGTGACCAGAGAGGTATGGATCTCCGCTGGAAACAAAGAAATAGCCATCCGGCAAAAAATAACCAATAAAAACACAAAACCCATATACCTAAAATCACTTATTCCTGTTTTTTGCGAGGAAAGTCAAGAATTAATCATTTTCAATGAGTCCAATGCAGAAAACTGGGATGTGCTTATTCAAAAACGCTTAAAAAATGGCCGGCCGCAAACCATTCGTCCTTCAGGCAGTGAAAAGCATGAAATTGATCAATTTGTACTGCTGCATAACAGAAATAAAATCGATTCTCCGTCGCTACTTATCGGCTATCTGAGTCAATTGGGACATTGTGCGCGGATGTGGATTCAATTCAAGAAAAATAATGATACAGTGCATTTAGATCGGTTTATAGCAGAATGTGAATTTGACAGCTGTCTGATTCCCCAGGGTGGTGAGCGCACAAGTCAATGGGTGTTTATTAAATTAGGATCAGATCCAAATAAGCTGGTAGCGGACTACGCGGACCGTGTTGGGGTCTATCATGGTGTAAAAAAACCACCAAAAGATGCCCCTTCCGTGTTTTGCACCTGGTATTTTCACGGTTATTATTATAATGAGCAGTTTTTTCATCAGGATTTAGCTGCCTTAAAAGAGAATCATCTGCCTTTTGATGTTTTTCTTATTGATGAATGCTGGAGTTTGGGTAAATGGGGTGATTTCGAAGCTATCGAATCCTGGCCCAGTGGAATGAAAAACGCCGCAGATAGAATCAAAGACTCTTGGTTATAAACCTGGCATCTGGAGTTGTCCTTATCTGGTTGATTTTAAATCAGATTTAGCTGAAAAACACCCTGAATGGCTGTTAAAAGACGAAAAAGGTGATAGAATTACCTTTAATATGAATAAAATAGACCATTGGGTCCTGGATTTAACTTTTCCTGGTGTTTGTGACTTTCTTGAAGAAACTTACCGCAAACTTGCCCATGACTGGGGTTATGAATATTTCAAATTTGATTTTATGCGATCCGTTTTTCTGGATAAAGGGCAAAAATTTTACGATCCGACAGCAACGCGGTTAGAGGCTTATCGCATGGGCTTACAAGCAATCCGGCGGGGAACAGGGCCGGATGCTTATCTCGCCGTATGTGGTGGCCATTATGGCGGTTCCATAGGAATAGCCAACTCACAGCGTAGTGGCAGTGATGTCGTTTCTATATGGCGGTCAAAGGAGATTCCCAAATTCAGACAGAATATATTACGGACCTGGATGAATCGCTTATGGCATGTTGATCCTGATGCGATGATGGTTCGCAAAAGAGAGCGAAAGATTTCATTCTGACAGGGAGCTTAGTCTGGGTTTACTTACAGATGATGAGGCCAGGACAATTGCTTTAAATCAATATATAGCCGGTGGATTGATTACTTTTACCGAGTTTATGCCTGAATTGGGCAATGAGCGGAAAGCATTCTACCGGCATGTTATTCCTTCTGTCAATGCATCGTCGGTTCCTCTCGATATATTTGATCCCCTTTGTCCTTCAAAGATGCTTACAGAGATACGTCCAATCTGTTCTAACCTTGGGCCATGGATAACTGTAACAATGATAAACTGGACGGATGAAAAGAAGAAAATGTCCTTAGAATTGTCTCGAAATGTTCTGGCGTCGGTCTCTGGGAGCAATTTTCTGGTATCTGAATTTTTTAGTCAGAAAATATTAGGAATCTATAAATCGGGGGATGTCATTAATTTGGGCGAAATAGCGCCACATACCAGCCGTCTTTTACGTATTGCCCCCTGGGATGGCGTCAATCCGGTTCTGGCCGGTACCGATATGCATTTCTCCGGTGGTGGCGCAGAGATTATCTCATGGAATACTTTAAATAATCAAATTAAGGGCGAGATCGGTACCCGGTGGAAGTATCCTGTTAAAATAAGCGTGGCATTCCCTGATGAAAAAGAATCAGGGTATACGCATAAAATTGTTGTTGTCAACCCAGGTCAGCGACTATTTTATATGGATTTTCCCGAATAAATGGTTCCGATCTTGGGGCTGTTGCTGTTTCGATTATTATGGCAGAATAAGGTATAGCGGGCATTATGGCCGGGTGTATGGTATTGGCGGTATGCAGTCGAATGGGAGGAAGTACAATGGCTATAAGGTATAGTAAAATAATTCATTTCATTTTTAATCAATTAATATTATTCTCATTTGTCGTTTGTATCTTTATGAATGATTTACCTGCACAACATATTCTGGCCAAAAAACAATCTTTTGATAAATCCACATCCAACTCACTCAATTTTAACTTAAAAGAATATTGGCGAAGTAATCTTGTCCTGAATAACGACATCATCAGGGGTCAGAAAAAAGCCATGGCCTCTCATGTTCCCGGGCTCATTGAGTACAAGGTTGATTTTAAAACAGGGGGCGAATACGAAATTCAGGCAAAATACACCAGTTCAAAATCATCGAAAACCTTATTAAGTGTTGAAGGTGAGACAATTGGTGAGGTTTTTATTGTGGCTGGCGATTTTACAAACGATTGGGTATCCCTTGGTACAATTAGACTCACACCGGGATTGAAACATATCCGCTTTACTTCAGAATATGTAGAGACACCGATTCCGGAAATTAGAGGCTTGCAATTGGTTTACAAAAGCAGTCAATTTCCTGTTCCGGCACCTGATCCGAAAAAAAGAGATTTGACCAAACAAATACCTGATGACTGGTATAAAAGTATTAGCCGGAAGATACATTGTGATTTTCACACGGGAGGATTTGTAAAAGGAATTGGTAAAAATTTTGATCCAGATGTGTATGCAAAAACATTGAAAGAAAACGGTTTAAATGCCATCACACTTTTTGCAAAAGGACATCATGGATATGCCTATTACAATACAAAGGTTGGCACGCGCCATCCGGGATTAGATTTTGACCTGATGAAAGCACAAATTGAGGCATGTCATAAATATAATATTAAAGTGTGGGCCTATTTTTCAATCAACATTGATGAAATGTACGGGACAACGGTTGAAGGGGAAGGAGAGATAAATAATAAATACCAACGTGTTGATTCTAGACCCTCTACCCAATATGTAAAAGACTACACCTGGCCTATGATTGTCGAATGTGTTCGTGATTACGATATTGACGGTTTTTGGTTCGATTTTCCGGGCAATGATGAATTTGTTTATGAAACCATCGATCTGATCCGGAGCCTTCGTTCTGATATAATTATTGCCAATAACCAGCAGTTTTATAAACCACATGAAGACCTTGCCAAACAGGATATCCTGGAAATAGAAGCCTGGATGCACAAGCAGTCGCTATACCGCCTTCCTTATATTGCCAGGTATGCACATGGCACTATTCCTATGATTGCGATGACAACACGTTTTTGGACAGGGTGGGGTGATTTTGGCGGATTTGCAGATGAGGCTCTTTTATACTACGAGACGGCAGTCTGTCTGGCAAATGGCTGTGGCATAACAATTGGCGACCAGCTGCATCCCTATGGAACTTTTAACCCGGAAGCATACAAAACCATGAGTAAAGCCATGCATATGGCCGAAAGGGTAGAACCATATGTATTTGGTGCGGATCTTGTGCCTTACGTGGCCTTCTTGCGTCCCAACACGGATGTGACTGCTGTTAGGGCGAATGAGGTTCTGGAAGCAAATGAAAAGGCAAGTTCAATATTAGTAGATGCAGGCATTCATTTTACGGTTATTGATATGAAGAACAGCCTTGATCTGTTCAAGGTCGTGATCGTACAAAACCTCGTTGACCTTCCTGAAGCCTATATCGAGAAGTTAGAAACCTACGTCATAAAAGGGGGGAGACTAATGGTCGAAGGACTCCCCGGCGATAAATTGCAGAAATTAATCGGTATTGAATTAGACCAAAGTGTAAAGCCTCAACCAGCATTTATACGGATCGATCCGGAAATAATGCCCGACCCACTTCCTACAGATATCTATTCGCGTGAGAATGTACAGTTTGTAAGGTTGATAGATAAGACGAAAATATTTGCATCCATCGCATTACCCATGAATTTCGGCACGCCTCATAGAATATCACACCGCCAAAGTCCGCCAATGGAAGAGGTCTCTGATTATCCGGCGATTACGATAAGGAACCTTGGTGAAGGCAAAGTCGTGTATTTTGCCTTCCCGGTTTTCACCGATTATACAGTTTCAGGCAATACGCAAAACCGGAAAATATTTAAGAGCACCTTTAATCGGCTAGTGGAAAAAACAGAACGCCTGGTCGAGGTGAAAGCAGCGGTTAATATGGAAGTTTCGGTATTTGAGCAGCCCAACAGAATGATTGTTCATTTGGTCCACGGGGGACAAAGCCGCAGGTCCAGCAATTTTGAAGAACCCATAATAGACGAATATTCAATCGTGAAAGGCACGGTTGTTATTATGCCGGAAAATTTGGTTAAAGGCAAGTCAATCCGTTTTGCAGAAAAAGATGGGGTGATTTCAGATATTAAGTTTAGAGATGGCGTAGCGGAAATTCCGCTACCGGAGTTCAGTATTTATACTGCTTTAATAATTGAATAAGATGTTTAATATTTGTGGTTGGTGTAGCCATCAGGTAGTGTCATCCCGAAAGAATCGGGAAATGAAAAATCAGGATAAAAACCACATTCAGATACATAGATTCTGAAAAAAGTTCAGGATGACGATAAATGAGCACTTTTAATTCCATATTCGATGAATAAAAGTAAGGGTGTCAATGAAGAGATCAGACAACATGAACCGGCGCGGATTTATTAGAAAAAGTGGTCAGGCGGTTGCTGCTGCAACAGCGGCTCTGTCATTTCCTGCCATTTTAACAAGCAAGTCAGATAAGACACCACCTAATGTGATATATATTATCTGCGATCAGATGCGTGGTGATGCCCTGAGCTGTCTTGGTAATCCGAACGCCCGGACGCCAAACCTGGATAAAATGGCTTCTGAGGGTGTTTTATTTGATAATTATTTCAGCAATAATCCTGTCTGCGTTCCTTCAAGGATCAGCAATTTTACCGGTTTGTATCCCCATCAGCATGGTCAATTAACCAATAAATCAAACAAAGTGCCGGATTCGATCGAAAACTCCATGCTTGGTTATTTCCGGCAGCACGGATATCAATTGGGTTGGGTAGGGAAAAATCATACGTTTACAAAACCAGTTGTTCAGAATATCGATTATGCAAAGATACGCGACCGCGAAAAATTTCGTGCTTATTCTAAATTTGTACCCCCTTACTGGCATAGCGATACATTCTGGCCGGATGAGCAGTGTTATCCCCATTTAAACACGGAAGACAGCATAGAATTTTTAAAAAAGGCCAAAAAAACCGAGCCATTTTTTCTCCATATTAGTTATTTTGATCCTCACCCGCCATATTTTGCTGATGCAGCCTTTACCAGTCAATATTGTGCACAGGATATGAAATTACCGCCCTTTGTTTCGCCAGAGAATTTGAGTCCTCGCTTTGCTGAACAATGGCATGCGCTGCATTACGACCGCATCCGCGATGAGGATCTGCTGGAAACAATACGCTATTATTATGCATCAATCGAGTGGGGCGTAGACCGCCAGGTGGGTAGAATTTTACAAACGCTAAGCGAAACAGGATTGGATGAAAATACAATCGTATTATTTACTTCCGATCATGGTGATTTTATGGGTGAGTACAGGATGGTTCGTAAGGGAATGTTCCTGTATGATGCCCTGCTGCATGTTCCCTTTATCTGTTTTGCCCCCGGCTTGATCAAAAAGGGAATTCGCGTACAAAATCTGGCCCAGGGCGTGGATATTTTCCCAACCCTGGCTGATATGTCTGTTGGGAAAATACCCGATGGTTTACCGGGAAGATCATTAAAACCATTGATACAAGGAATAGAAAGGGATGAACCAGATTTTACGGTTTTCGCCTCTGCCAAGTATAGTGATCTTATCAGTGGTTATTTTGATAATCCGGAACCTGCCTATAATCCCGATAGTGACGTCCCCTTCCATACCAGGGTAGAACGTCTTACCTGGCAAGATGACAAACGCACCATAATGGCACGAACCAGAGACTGGAAATTGATTCTCAATGAATCTCGATCACCTGAACTGTATAAGATGGCCGGCGGCTGGACGGAGCAGGAAAACCTGGCCGGCAGGAATGAGTATCAGCACAGATTTAGTAATCTTGAAAAGAAAATTAAAAGTGAATGGGATTGGGTTTAAGCATGGAAAAGATTCCATACATGAATCTGGGGCATTTATTGTACAAAAGTAGAGGCATTTTCTTACTCTATAACAAGATTTGTTAATGGTTGAAAAATAACACAAATAAAGCCAAACAAAGTAGTGTCAAAAGTACTATGAAAAATAGGATAAAAAGATAAAACCATCCCGTACAAGCCTGGCTTTACCAAGCCTACGGGACAGGCAGAGACCACAGAGAAATACTCTGAGTTATTTATAATACAATAAAACCAGAAGAAGTGATGGAAAAATGATTTAATTGCTTTATTAATATAATTTCAATAGTGTTTATAATATCCACTGGTAGATTTATCTTTTGTCAGAGGGTCAGTAAGTTAGAATCGTAATAAATCATATTATTGAATTCATGGAATCGGAATACATGATGTAATATAATTTAGGGGTAACAGAGAAGGAGAAGGAAATTAATTGATTTAAGTCAATAATTATTAAATATTTACTCTGTGTTCTCTGTGGTTATTTTTTACACAACCCCAAACAATAGTGGGAGCAACGATGAAAATACAACTAATTATATTAATGCTGATCTTAGTATTTCAAGGCCATGTTCATAGTGCGGAGCGTCCAAACATCCTTTTGATTGTCAGCGACGATCTAACAACATGTCTTGGCTCCTACGGTAACGATGTATGCAAGACACCAAATCTCGATCGGTTGGCTTCAGAAGGAGTCGTGTTCGATCGGGCATATTCTCAGTTTCCTGTTTGTGGCCCTTCGCGTGCATCATTTATGAGTGGTCTATACCCTAACCGGACCGGGATGTTGAAAAACAACTACAAACTTGGCAGCTATCGGGCGACCAATCCTGATCTTGCGGATCATCCAAGTATTGGAGGGTTTTTGCGCGTCAACGGGTATGTAGCGTTCAGAGTTTCAAAGATCTTTCATATGGGTGTTCCCGGTGGGATCGAAGCAGGTGATCGCGGTGGTGATGATCCGGATTCCTGGGACCGTGCCTTTGATATTATGGCGCCAGAAACCGCCAGTCCCGGGATACTCGAACTACTTAGCCCAAAACGAAAACATTATGGATCAAATTTTACTCGAATAATTGTACCAGATGAGTTGATCAGGACGCAAGCTGACCATCTGGCATCAAGTCAGGCAATCGCCATCCTGGAAAATAGGGCTCGCGGGCGTACGGATTCACGTTTTTTGCGTCCGGAACAACCGTTTTTTTTGGCTGTTGGATTTGTGCGACCGCACGTGCCTCTGATTGCTCCCAAACGTCTTTTCGAAGAATATCCGGAAGAGGATACGAAACTTCCTTACGTTCCAGAGGGTGATTTAGAGGATGTTCCTGCGGACGCAGCACGAATGGAAAACATGGGCCGATACGGAATGAATGAAACGCAACAAAAAAAGGCATGTGCCTCCTATTATGCCAGTGTCAGTTATATGGATGAACAGGTCGGGAGACTTTTGAATACGCTTGACCGTCTCGATCTTCGTAAAAATACGGTTGTCATTTTTACATCTGATCACGGTTACAATTTGGGAGAACACAATTGCTGGCAAAAGTTAAGTCTTTTTGAGGAAAGTACGCGCGTTCCCCTGATTATCTCTGCACCGGGATTTGAAGGCTCTGCCGGTAAACACAGTCATGGACTCACTGAATTGATCGATCTGTATCCTACGATTGCGGATCTGGTTGGTTTAGGAGAGCAAGCCCCGAAAATTCTACAGGGGAGAAGTTTACGTGGATCTCTCCAGGATCCGGCTCAACCTGGAAGCCGGAAAGCGGCCTATACAGTAACACACAAAAATGGTGAGTCGATTCGAACAAACCATTGGCGGTACAATCGCTGGGGGGATACAGGTGAGGAGCTGTACGACCACCAGACGGATCCTCATGAATTTAAAAATCTTGTGACGTTGCCCGCGCAAGCCAAAAAATTAGAGCAGATGCGTGCTTTACTCACGGAAATCAGAGAGCAAAGCAAGCAATAAATAAGTATGGAGGTGGAAAAGTAACGAAAATAAGTAGAATAAATGTAAAACTAATTATAAAACCACAAATTTAAATGAAATCTTTAATTATGAATCGGAATATTAGTCAATTTCTTAAATATATATCCTTGACGCTTCTGCTCTTATACTCTTGTCAACCTGCTAAGGAAGTAAGTCGTCCCAATATTCTTTTACTTATGTCAGATAATCATTCCTGGAATCATCTGGGCTGTTATGGTGATCCAGTGGTCAAAACACCTAGGATTGATAGGATAGCAAAAGAAGGCGTCAAATTCACACATGCATTTTGTGCAGCACCCTCCTGTACGCCAGCCAGGGCAGGAATGTTAACCGGACAAGATATCTGGCGATTAGAAGAAGGAGCAAATCTCCATGGCATATTGCCAAATAAATACCCTGTATATACGGACATGCTAAGAGAATCTGGTTATTTTATAGGATGCCAGGGTAAAGGCTGGGGACCAGGAAACGTTGAAGATAGCGGGCGGGAATATAATCATGGGGGCAAGAAATATGAATCTTTTACCGAGTTCATGAACACCAAGAGCCCAAAAAAACCATGGTGTTATTGGTTTAGTAGTCGTAATCCGCACAGACCCTATAAGGTAAACTCTGGTAAGGCATCTGGTATGGATAAGAGCTTAGTCAAGGTGCCATCTTACTTGCCTGACAATGATGCAACCCGTGGAGATATCTGTGATTATTATTTAGAAATACAAAATTTTGATGCCGAAGTGGGCGAAATTTTAGACCTATTAAAAGATTCAAAACAGTGGGACAATACGATAATCGTTATCTGCAGTGACAATGGTTGGCAAATGCCACGAGGTTTGGCAAATTTGTACGATTTTGGCACACGGATACCGATGATATTCTATTGGAAGGATCATATTCCCGGAGGTCGAAAGGTTGATGATTTTGTGAATTTAAACGACCTTGCCCCAACTTTTTTAGAAATTGCCGGCCTTACCATTCCCTCTGAAATGACGGCAAAAAGTATTACCAATCTCGTGTATTCAAAGGAATCAGGCCACTTAGATCCGAGGCGCGAATTTATTGTCACTGCCAGGGAGAGGCATGCCTTATGCCGCATGAATGGTCTGGGGTATCCGGGTAGAGCCATCCGAACCCATGACTATCTTTATATCAGGAATTATGAACCTGATCGCTGGCCGGCAGGTGATCCGCCCTTATATGGTGATGTGGACGCTCATATGATGCATTATCCATCCCCGACAAAATATTATATTATAGAGAACAAAAATAAAGCAGATATGAGAGATTTATATAAGATGGCTTTTGATAAACGCCCGGCTGAAGAATTATACGATTTGAAAAAAGACCAGGATCAAATGAATAATATAGCTTTCCGGGAAGACTATAAAACGATTAAACAAGAACTCTCAAAGAAGCTGGATATTTATCTCCGCAACACAAAAGATCCACGGAGTTTAGGGCAACCAATCATCTGGGATCAGACGAAATACTATGCAAAGAAGGATTTTATGCCCAGACCGAGTCAGGAGGCGATTGAGACCTTTGGTCTAAAGAAGGAATATAATTACTTTCAAGACTAATAATATATGAGAGGTGATAAAAATATTAACCTGATTCTTATGATATACATATAATATTAATATACGTGAAAACTGTAACCTTTATTATGAAGTTGTATGCTATGACAGGGGATTTTACACGACAAATTATACGGTAGTGGCAAAATCTCGAATATTTTCTAAACGCAGAGTCCGCAGAGAAGGCAAAGAAAAAGATTATTTAATATTTTAAACTCTGCGGATCTCAGCGTGTTCGGCGTTAAGAAAGACCTATATTATTAAACAACTTTTTATCTTTGACAAAACCAATTATGCTGTGAGGAGTTAGTAAGATGAAAGTAATAATCATTAGCTTTTTAATAATGATAACTAGCAATTCTTTTGCCCAATCGCAGGCAGCCAATCCTTATTCTGTGCCCACTTTTGAATGTATCGGGATCTATTATAAGGTTGATGCGGAAAATTTAGGGGAATGCAGGGTGAGTTACCGGACAGCAGTAACAGATTTGTGGAAAGAGGCAATGCCCCTGTGGTTTGATCAAAGAGATTTAGAATACCGTGGAAGCATCATCGGGTTATCCCAGGATACGGAATATCAGATACGTTTAACCCTGGCTGACAAACAGATTGATTTAACCACTAAAACGCTTAGTGAGACGTTTAAGGTCGGGAAAACTACCTATCTTGACCATGGTATATCATCTGAGACCTTTGTTATTAATGAATCGGGTAGTGCCGATGCCTACCACCTAATCGCACCATCAGAGAAATCACATACAACGATTGATGTCCGAAATAGTAGGGAATTTACCGTCATTATCGATGCTGATTATGTTGTTTTACGCGGCATTGAAGTTAAAAATGCTGCCAAACATGCAATTTATATTAAAGAGGGTCGGCATCATATTGTGGTTGAAGAATGCCACATTTCCTTCTGGGGACGTATTGGCGGACCGAAATCGTTTGGGAACGAAGGTAATACGGATAGTGGCATATATGCCGCAACCGGGGCAGGGAATTTGATCATTCAGAGGAATCTAATTGAAAACCCGAGGGGATGTTCCAATGATTGGGATACCGGTCATCCCGCCGGACCTCAGGCGATTAGTTTGATAAATTCCAGTGGAAACAATGTGATTCGCTATAATGACCTGTGGTCCACATTTGATCATAGCTATAATGATGTGATTGGAGGTGGCTCGAATTTTAGTCATGCCGGCAGCCCGAACCGTGATTCGGATATCTATGGAAATATTATTAGAAGTGCCCATGATGATGCCATAGAGAGTGAAGGGGCGAATATGAATGTGAGGATCTGGGGAAATTATACCCATGATACCTTTCAACATATTGCCACGGCATCAACTTCAAAGGGACCTTTATATATCTTTCGTAATATTTTCGGAGAAACAAGAAAATCACAGAAATTTCTCGGCGGTTCAATGATTAAAACTGGAATGCGAAATGAATTTGGTGGCGGCCGTAAATATATTTTCCATAATACGGCTCTTCAACCGAATGGCTCTTTAAATGTCTTTAGTGGACATCCGGATCCAAATACGGTCACACGTAACAATATTTTCCATTGTCCTGGCAGGTTAGCTTCAATAAAACCCGCTGAAGTTCCCGGTGATTATGACTATGATCTATTTACAGGTATGGAATATGGCAATGCAAAGGAAATTCATGGTATACGGGAAATACCTGACTATATCGATTCGTATTATCTTGAATTTTATCCCACATCGACCATTAACAAAGTACAATGGGGCAAAGTCCCGGTTATCATTGGTGGCGTTGAGAAGATATTGACGGATCCTGTAGTCAGCATTCCAAATCCGGTCATTGATGGCGGCGTAATAATTCCAAATTTTAATGATGATTTTTCAGGCCAGGGACCCGATATAGGAGCCTTTGAAGCAGGAAAGCCTCCGTTAAAATTTGGCCGGCATGCCAATAGTACCACCTGGGCTCCCTGGGAAATGTATTAGAGGAATTTGGATATGGGAATTAAAGGGCGATATAATTCCTCCCTACGGCAGTGTAATACTTCAGAATAAAGATAACAAATTGCGTTATAGAAATATTAAAATATTTAAATGAGAGCGACGATCTAATTCCCCCTTATTAAAGGGGGTTAGGGGGATGTTTTTAAACAACTTAAGATATTATTACATCCCCCCACACCCCTTCAATGGGGGAATTAGATTTTGCTTATTCGAATACATTATATCATGTTTTAGTTAAAATTATTTAAACTGCAACATCCCCTGAATGGGGGATGTAAAGAATAATTTCAATCGAAAAAAACAACAAAAGGAAAAAATATATTATGCTTTTATGGCAGTCTTTTAAATTATTACTAAGTATATCGCTGATTGCATATTTTCCGATTTTATCTCTGGCCGATATCATCCATATTCCTGATAATTATCTAACCATTCAAGAAGGTATTGATTCTGCCACCGAGGGTGATACGATTTTAATAGGTCGGGGAACTTATGTCAATGACAGTCTTTTGGTGAATAAAAGGCTGGTAATAACTTCAAAATTTATTGACAGTGAAGATATGACCGATATAGATAATACGATTATAAAAGCCTCTCCCATAGCACCAAAAGAATGGTTTCTTATTAACTCAGAGGCAACAGATACAAAAATTATTGGCTTAAGAATTGAAGGAAATGATGAACATTCCATGGGCATAACAAATAGTTATACGGAAATCATTCACTGTAAATTTATAGACGGAAAAGATCAATTGAGTTTTGAAGGATCGTCAGACCAACCAGCCGGGGGTTATGTAGGATACTGTTATTTTGAAGGTGCCGGTGATGATGGCATTGATTGTGATAATTCCGGGAATTGGATCATCGAATATAACACGATAGTCAATTCGCATCAGGATGGCATCGAGGTCCGATTACAACCCAAATCAGCGCCACTTACGACTCATATTTTTAGATATAACACACTTATCAATCCTGGTGAAAGTGGTATTCAGTTAATAAATTACCCCGAAGACTCTTTCCGGGAATTTCAGATTTATGGCAATATATTCAAAAATTGTCAGGGCTCCGGTGTCAGTTGCATGTATAATACGGAGACAAATGAAGATTATCAAGGTTCAGATATGGAGGAAAAGGCAACAATCTATAATAATACTTTTGATAACTGTAATTATGGCCTAACACAGGCACCAAATCTTGTTATTCTAAACAATATATTTTCATCCTGTATAACAAAGGGGATTGCACGAGGCAGGCTATGTTACGAATGAGAATGATAACGCCATAGTAGACTATTGTGATTTTCACAATAACCCTTCTGATTATGATGCTGATATTAGCCAGGGATCAAATTTATATTATTTTGATCCTAAATTTGAGAATACCACGACCTATGAATTGTCAACAGGCAGTGAAGCCATCGATGCCGGTTCTGCAGCCTATTCCTGGCAGGGGCAAACCGTTCTCGATATCCTGGAATCTGATTACATTGGCACCGCACCAGACCTTGGTGCCATTGAATATGGCTCGATAAATACGGGAATTGAAAAGAATAATATTAATCCTTCTAAAATAGTGCTTTACCAGAATTACCCAAATCCATTTAATCCCATAACAATGATCAATTATCAATTATCAATAACCAATTATGTTGAACTGAGCATTTTTAATTTAACTGGGCAAAAGGTAGCGACATTAGTGTCTGAGAATAAGCCGGCTGGTAATTATCAAGTGACATGGGATGCCAGTGGTTTCGCTAGTGGCGTTTACTTTTATAGAATGGTAACGGAGAACGGTTTTACAGACATAAAAAAATTAATATTAATTAGATAGTATCATATGCTACTAAAATTAATAAAAATTTGACAGGATAACAGGATAAACAGGATATGCTTTAAAATAACTAACAAATAGTTGGAATTATTTTCAAGAAGAAAATCAACACTTTATTTAAATATTTAATCATGTAAATCCTGTTATCCTGTCTAAGAAATCTGAAACGGATAGCCAGATGATACAAACTTACGATAGGACTATACTGAAGATTGCTCCAAGATTAAAAGATTTTAATGTGATTTTAATCTCAGTTTAATATAAGATCATTAGATTTATCTTGTCAAACCACTCCTCTAAAATAAAGGCCTAAGATTATGAAAAAGTATTCAAGACCTTCGGCTAAAGTGACAATCCTTCTTTTTCTTGTAATAATTCTACATTTCTCTTTTTCTAGTTTAGGTGCAAACAATCAGACACAGTTGCCTTATCGTTTTCTGCTGGTTGTATCCAACCAATGGAATGATCCGTCCAGCTATTTGATCGAAGACAGTAATGAGTTTCGCACCCTCGTTACTTTACTTAAAAATTGGGGATTACCATTTGATATTATGCGGTTAGATCAGCAGAATTTTGACAGGTACCATTTAATGGACAGAGAAGGAATTCCCCGCTACAGTACGATAATATGGGATGCGGATCCTGCTGGTCTTGAAGGAGAGAATCTGCATTTATTACCAATTTTGGTCAAGGAACACGCTGTAAACCTGGTTATTCTTGGTGATGCAGTTTCTCCACCCGAGATCGCGGATCTTGCCGGTATTGAATACATTAGCGAGTACCGGTTAAATTATGGACTTGCCTTTGAAGGGGAACACTTTATCACAAGAGGGATTAAGGATAGGCAGGGCGAGTTTCTTGCCCAGATCGACTATTATGCTTATGGCAATAAAGTAACGCTTACAACGGCCCAGCCTATTATAACAAGAGGCCATTTACCTTTCCTGACAATTCGGGAATTCGAAAATGCTGGTCGGGTTGCCTGGCTTGGTACGCATCGTCAAAAATCTCAAATAAATATCCAAATTATGCGAGATTTGTTGAAGCGCTGTCTCGTGTGGGCAAATGGTTATGCCCTCTATGCTGAATATCAAAAGAGCATTCTGATGTTTATGGATGATTTTGGTACCTCTGATCGTACCTATCTGCCGTATTGGCATTACCGAACACTCAATGAAGACGATATACGTCAAGGAATTATTAATCCTTTGAAGAAACATGGGGCTTTGCTGAATCTGAATATCGTAAGTGGATATGTGGATCGGAAAGGGAAAAGAATAGTTAGTCCCTGGAAACAAAAGGTTATAGATGAGATCGATGGAGAAACTGTACACGACTACATTTCAGCAAAGCGTGGCTTGGATGCTGGACTTCGGGCAGGCGTCATTGAAATTCAAAGTCACGGATATACGCATATGCTGCCAGATCTGGAATCTCCACCAGGACCTTTCTGGGATGCACCTATGGATGGTGTCGGCACCCTCGGTTGGGATTATGAATTCGGCGATCCTGTAAGAAAAGTTGAAATCCCGGCAATTACGCAAAGATTCCTTCTGGCCAGAGGGCTTGAGTATATAAAAAATGATTTTGGTGTGACACCTGTATTTGTAATCAACGGCGGAAGTGCATTGTCGCTCTCCTATCCAAACAACAGCTCCCGGATTGCTGCCAGCATGGGCTTTGGCTTGTCTCATTTTAATTCGCCGGGATATCTTGGAATGGATATCGTCATACCCTCCATGGAGCCGATTGTCCGGCGTAGTAGCTGGCATTTTGATGAAAAACTAACCGGGAACTGGACATTCCATGGACCATCGATGCACCATATTTTCTCATATTTCACGATCGGGATGTTTCCATGGATGCAAAAGCATTGGATCGTCTTCTAACAAATCTTGGTGACAATACACATTATATGTCAGCAAGTGAATACTGCGGCTATCTACATACACAGGTCGCAAAATCTAAAGAGGCATGTGAGATTTTGTGTCTGACGGTCGACTATGACAGCCATTATTGTCAATATTTCGATTCCCATGAATCTAAGTGGACAATGCATTTGTCAGACCAAGTCAGAGCGACATTTGAAGATAAGGTACCGGAAAAACAAACAATAATAATTCCAAAGGGATTAGGAAAACACAAAATCAGCATTAACCAGGACTTATAATAGGAAAATATCCAATAATGCCTGGAAAAAACACTGAAAATCTAAATGTGACGAAATCTTACAAAGTGCGGCCCCCCGCAAAGCGCCTTATTTCACTGGATGCTTTTCGCGGTTGGACCATGTTCTGGATTGTTGGTGGTGGCTCTATCATGACAGGATTGGCTGCTTTAGGTCATAATGTTATAATCGATATGATTGTTTATCATCTCGATCATACAAAATGGCAGGGATTAAGATATTTTGATCTGATCTGGCCCTCATTCATGTTGATGGTCGGTATGTCCTTACCGTTCTCATATGCGAAACAAATACGGACTAAATCTCATCGACAGATAACATTACGTGTGCTAAAGCGTGTAGCTATACTTTTTTTACTCGGTTCGCTTCGCGAATCAGTGAGCCTTAATCATCCCTTCCTCATAGAATTAAGTAGTGCATTGCAGCCGATTGCGATTGCCTATTTTTTCGCGTTTCTCCTTGTCCGAAAATCATGGCGCTTTCAAATTTCTACCGCTGCTGGAATTTTAGTCGGGTACGCGCTGCTGCTGGCATTTGTCCCCGCACCTGGCATAGGGGCCGGATCCTATGTCCTTAATCATAATCTCGTAACTTATGTTGACCAGCTTTTACTTGGAAGGACACTTGCGGAAGGTTGGGGGACAATTTTAAGCGCTATTCCAACCATTTCCACAACCATTCTGGGATTATTGATCGGCAGAGTTTTAAGATCTGACAAAACGCCAGAGAAGAAGTTTCTCACAATCATCATTGTTGGCGTTTCCCTGGTTGTAGCCGGATTAGCTCTGAATCCAATTATTCCTATAATCATGAAATTGTGGACGGCTTCTTATGGTTTGGCCTCTGCAGGCTGGTCTTGCCTGATATTTGCCTTGTTTTACTGGATTATTGACATTCGTGGAGCGCAGAAGTGGGCGTTTCCTTTTGTGGTCATCGGCATGAATGCGCTGGCGGTGTATATGGGACGGACATTGGTCCCATTAAATAAAATTGTCGGTATTTTTAGTGAAGGTATCGCACAAAATATAGGAATCTTTGGGCCATTATTTGAGGCAACATCTGTCCTAATCGTTGAATGGATGATTTTATACTGGATGTACAAACGCAAGATTTTTCTTACGGCTTAATAATAAGACTTCGGTAGAATAAAACCTTCATTAAACAGTTAAATAAGGTGGTGTCATTCTGATAGAATCGGGACGAGAATAACGAAAAATGGACAAAATTTTTAAACCACAGAGACCACAGAGAAAAATTTCTTTATAAAAACTTTGTGATCTTGGTGCCTTCTTTGTGAACTTTGCTATATTGAAATGCAAATTCCATTTGCATTTATTTTAAATAAACACCCTTGCTTGTTTTTGACTGTCTGCTATTCGTGGTCCAGTTAAACTGGCCGACAAGTTTCGATTTCGTAACTTGAAACAAGTGACACCGCATACTGTGAAGGCAGAGTTGCTGATACAAAACACGTTTATAGTTCACACGCGGTTGTCATTTTAATATCATAACAAGCTTTTATTGTTTTAACATACGCCGATCACATAATCCGTTTCATCTAAGATACAGCGTCGCAAACGTACAGCCAGAGATCTGGCAACAGCAACGATGGCCTTTTTACCATTGGTGCCTCGTGCTTTAATACGGTTATATTTATCACGCAAGTGAGGATCATGCTTAATAACCGTCCAGGCACTTTCTATAAGAACTCTTCTTAAGTTTGCATTACCCTGATGTGTTATATGACCAAGTCGAACTTTATTTCCTGAAGAGAACTGTGAAGGTGTCATACCTAGATAACTTGAGAAATGGTCCTCTTTGGCAAATCTTTGAAAATTGAATATCTCAAGCAAAAAGGTCATTGAGGTAATAAGACCAACACCAGGGGCTGCGATTAGTCGCTTATAGTTTTCCTTGTATTTATCGCTTCGCGAAAGCATCCTGAGATAGCGGGTAACTTCAACGAGATCTTCACGAATACGGCGATAATTTTTAACTAACTGATGTAAGGTAAAGTTGTCAGATTCATGGTCAAAACGAAGTGAGTCAAGCCAAGATAAATAAAGATTACTCCAATGTGTCTTTATATCTTTTGGGGCTTTTATACCATGTAAATGTAAAAATGATTTAATATGATTCTTTGCTCTGGTTTGTTTCTTGACAAGTTGTGCACGTCGCCTTACAACACGACGATCAGATTCTATTTCCAAGGGTGGAACTGCAACGGTTTTTAGCAACCCTGCGGATAAATAGAAGGCCAGTTTTTCGGCATCACGTTTATCTGTTTTTACTTTGTTCTCTGATTTTAACATTTTACTTGGAGGGGTTACGATACAATCATACTTATCTGAGATTAAATTGCGATAAAGCCAGAAACCACTGAATCCGGCTTCATATACGATACTGATCTTTCTGGCTTGTGAATACTTGTTTAGTCTCATCTTTAGGCTTTCATAACTGTTGGGAATCCTTACTTTTTCGGTAACTTCCCCATCACAAACAAAACATAAATTCCAATGACTATAATGAATGTCGATACCACAAAATACTTGCTTACTTGCTACAAAAGATTTAATATCTTTAAAGTTTTCCATTTTGCCTCCTTGACTATGCTAGGGATTAATAGGCCCGTCGTATATAACATTTTTATATACTATAGCAAGGAGGCATCTTTATTTCAATATAGAAACTGTGGTAAATCTTTTATTTTTTTTAAATCCGAACGGCCAGATGCCGTAGTCTCGCCCGGGGGGCCTACTAGGTACCCTTTGATTATTTTTTGCATTACCATTATAGAGAGTTGGAGGTAGAGATGAATGATTTTCTTTTTAAAAATAGTATTATTCGAGGTAATATATTCCTTCTGGCTCTAATCTTTTTAATCCTCCTCCTTCTTCCATTAAATATATGGGCCCAGAAAACCAAAGCAGCACCCCTCTACGAGCCGGAAAATCCAGCAATGCTCAGCCATATCGATATAGACCGCTGGTCGTATCTTCCCGATGACCTTCAGGTATCTGTGGGGAGCGTAGATGAACGGTATGATCGTGATAATGTACCATTGCTTAATACGACACAATTATGGAAGGGTACTGCCTGGAGAGGAGAAAGAGTCAATCTTCAGATGGTGTTGTGGACTAACCGTGGTGCATGGCAGGTGCAGGTGCTTGCCTACGGAATTAAAAAATGACAAGAACCAAATTATAGCCTCAGATAATATTAAGACAAAGTTCGTCAGATATGTCTTGTCAGATGATTATTTTTATGGATGCAGCAACAACACACAGAAGAAGCCACCGATATTAGTGGCAGACATTCTGGATAATCTTGAATCTTTTGATATACCGGCTAAATCTACCCGGCCGGCTTGGGTAACCATCGACATTCCACCTGATGCTTCCCCCGGAACATACCAGGGAAAATTTACAATTAAAGCCAAAGGTGAAAACAAAGTAGCCCTGAATATTCAAATTGAAGTCTTGCCTCTGGAAATGCCACCTCCGTCGGAATGGAGATTTGAACTAGATTTATGGCAGAATCCCTGGGCCGTGGCACGCTATCACGATGTTCAACCGTGGTCCGAGGAGCATATCTTGCTATTAAAGCCATTGTTGAAAATGTTAGCCGAAGCAGGACAAAAATATATTACTACTTCTATCATTCAGCATCCCTGGAATGCACAAACATATGATCCGTATAGCACAATGATCAAATGGATTAGAAAAAGTGACGGTAGATGGAAGTTTGATTATACCATCTTTGACAGGTGGGTTCAATTGTGCATGGAATGTGGAATAAATAAACACATTAGTTGCTATTCTATGATAGCATTCCGCCACAATAACTTCCGTTATTTTGATGCGGTAACCGGATCTTATGAATATGTTTATGCCGAACCTGGCACACCAGAATATGCCGCCCACTGGAAGCCCTTTTTGACAGATTTTACCAATCATCTTGAAAATAAAGGATGGCTTGAGATGACATCTATCGCCATGGATGAGCGACCCTATGAATTGATGAAAGAGATCATCGCTCTCATCCATGATGCAAGCCCCAAATTAAAAATTAATCTGGCCTCTGAGGACTGGCAGGAAGAATTACATCATGAAATTTATAGTTTCAGTGTGTCGCTAGGAAGGTACACAAAGCCCGAGATCATTCAAGAGAGGACGAAGAAGGGACTCATTTCGACATTTTATCCATGCTGTGTTGAACCACAACCAAATAATTATCCACATTCTGCTCCGGCGGAATCTGCCTGGATGGGATGGATGGCAGCTGCTGATGAGTTCTCAGGCTTTCTACGCTGGGCTTATAATAGTTGGGTTGAGCAGCCTTTATATGATACACGGTATATAAAATGGAATGCAGGAGAAGGATTTCTTGTCTATCCGGGTCCGAGAAGTTCAATAAGATTCGAACGATTGAGAGAAGGTATCCAGGATTATGAGAAAATACGAATTGTTAAGGAGAAACTTACAAATCTGAAATCAAATGAAGCCACTCAAGTACTATCTGAGTTGAATACATTATTAAGTAAATATTCGTATGAAGCGGCTCAGACTGAATCAATTACCGAAATCGTGAATGAAAGTAAGCAGTTATTGGAGAAGATATCCAGATATTTGTCAAATAAATATTCACATTACTGTTAAAGGGATGACTATACATAAAACAGTTGAAAAAAGGAAATCAAACGTTTAGGTCATTCCGAACTTGTTTCGGAATCTTATTCTTTTAGAAATGATAGATCTGAATTAAATTAAATGATTTTATCTACGAATTTGTCGAGATTTAGTTATAAAAGGTAGATTGTTTTCAACGCAGAGTCCGCAAAGAACGCAGAGATAAATATTAATTTGAGTAATTCAGCTTTCGCAAAAACGCAAAGGAGTTTAATAAAAAATGAAGATAATAGTAATCTTATTATTTCTGTTACTATTTGCCTGTACTCTAAAACCCGATTTTAAAACGTTTCCCAAAATTGATGCACATGTTCATCTTGAAACTTCGGATGATTCATTTGTAGAATTGGTGAAGGAAAATAACTTTAAACTATTGAGTTTGGTTACCCGTTCAGAGCCTCAGCCTGTTATTAGTGAAGAATTTAATTATGCCAGAGCGTTGTATGATAGTCATCCAGAAATCATTGCTTTTGCTACCACTTTTACTATGGATGGATTTGGTGAACCTGGCTGGCAGGAAAAAGTAGTTGCCTGGCTGGATAGTAGTTTTAAAGCCGGTGCCATAACTGTGAAATTCTGGAAAGATATTGGGATGACCTTTAGAGACAAAGATGGCAGCTTTATTATGATCGATGATCCTCGCTTTGATCCGATTATTGATTTCATAGAATCGCAAAATAAAACAATGTTAACCACAATGGGGAACCGAGAAATTGCTGGCTACCGGTAGATTCAATTACAGTGAAAGGCGACAGCAGATTATTTTTCCAGACATCCTGAATACCACATGTATTTGCATCCCGACTTTCCTGCATATGAAGGGTTGCTTGCCGCAAGGGATCGCATGCTTGCTAATCACCCGAACTTGAGATATGTAGCCTGTCATCTGGGCAGTATGGAGTGGAATGTGGATGAGCAGGCGAAGGCGTTGGACAGGTTTCAAAACATGTCATTAGATATGGCGGCGCGTATAAGTCATTTTAAAGTTCAGGAAAGGGAAAAAGTCCGTGAATTTATAATAAAATATCAGGATCGGCTGCTATATGGAACAGATGCTGGCATTAGAGACCGTGATAAAAGTCCGACAAATATCACTAAAATAAAAAACATTATTCAAGATGTTTGGTTGAAAGATTGGGATTATTTTGCGACTGATAAAATTATGATACAAAATGATAAAGTTAAGTCATACCAGGGTTTAGATTTACCTGTATCTGTTTTAAAAAAGATATATTACGAAAATGCCATGCGTATGTATCCGGAATTAGGTTCACAGATCTAATTTTTGGCAAAAGCTCTATGAAAAATCAATTTGTAGTAAAATCTTGAATATTTTATAAACGCAGAGTTCGCGGAGAAGGCAAAGAAAAGATATCCGCAAATTTCACGAATTATAACAAATTTCTCGAATTCTATAAAATTTATTTCCCATCTTCCGGCGGAACATTGACATTTTATCGGGAATATTATTTGGGACCCACAGAAGGGAAAAAGAAAATAATTCACTTAAGTAAATAGATATTAAATATTTACTCTTTGTCCTCTGTGGTTGTCTTTTACACAACCACTAACTTCTAAAGGAGAAATTAATGAAAAGCAGAATGATTACGTTATTTTTCTTAATCTTTACATTAAATTTGCATGCTGATATTATATCCGTACCCGAAACAAAATCCACCCTTAAAGGAGCGCTTGAAATTGCAGCAGATGGGGATACGATTTTACTTGCCCCTGGAACCTATACCCAGCCAGAGCACTTGCGCGTTAATAAAGCAGTTCTGATAGCTTCTCGCTTTATTCTAACCAAAGATAAAGCGGATATTAATGCTACTATTATTAATGCAGGTTTAGATGATATGGGGGAATGGTTTGAGTTGTCGGCAGAGAACTCAAGTGTTATCGGCATTAGATTTGTCGGTAATGAAGAGCACACGCTTCATATTACAGCACCTTATGCTTCTGTTACACATTGTCAATTTATTGGTGGAAAAGATCAACTTAGTGTCACCGGTGGTGGTGGATATATTGCTTACTGTTATTTTGAAAATGCAGGGGATGATGGAATCGATTGTGATAACTCTACATCCTGGATCATCGAGTATAATCTTATTGTAAACTCCCATCAGGATGGTATTGAAATCCGTCTGCATGATAAAAGTGCACCTTTAACGACCCATATTTTTAGATATAACGAGGTGATTGGCGCAGGAGAGAGTGGCATTCAATTGATCGACTATGAGGGGGATTCATACCGTGAATTCTTGATACACAATAATCTCTTTAAGAGTTGCAAAGGGGCTGGTGTCAGTTGTATGTATCAGGAGAAGGATAATACATCGGAAGTCTACAGAGGTTCATTGATGCAAGAGAAAGCCTATGTCTTTAATAATACTTTTTCAAAATGCAACTATGGCCTGACTATATCGCCCGGATTAGTCGTTCTTAACAATATTTTTGTCAATAATTTGACGAAAGGAATAGAAAGAGGCATATATGTTAATGATGGTAATGATCGTTCAATCGTTGATTATAGTTTATTTTATAATAATCCGATGCATTATGACCCCGATATAAAAATTGGTACTCATATTTTAAAGGATAAAGATCCACTTCTCAATGAAAATCTTGAATTGCGCGAGGGCAGCCCCTGTATTAATGCGGGCATTGATCAATATGGTTGGGAAGGTATAAATTTCAAGGTCCCGTCTTCAGATTATATCGGCAGTAAACCTGATCTTGGTGCAAAGCAGTTCAATAATACTAAATGGTCTGCCCGCACGCTGCCTGTAATTGATGCAGGAAGGGATATCGTCATACTAGCGCCTGAAAACGAGGTAACCTTAAAGGGTTCGCTGGCGGATATTAGTATTATGCAGGGAAAGCAGCTCTCCTTACTATGGGAAAAATTCTCTGGCCCAGGTGAGGTAATTTTTGCTAATGCTTCAAGTGCAGTAACAACAGCGACATTCTCAAAGCAGGGTACTTATGATCTGTTAATACAAGGCACGAATAGCGGGCATCAATTTAGTGATAAATTACGTGTTTGGTATGTTAAAGATTTTAAGAAACAATCCGCAAAAGTCGGAATTTCAAATGAATCTATTTATTGAAGCAGAGAATTACAGACTCCTTGTTGGGTCCGCCGAAGTTTTGACTAATCCAGATGGAAGTGGAAAGGTAATTTGCTCGAAAGGGAATAAGGATCTCTGGGCATACACTGAATATCAGATTAGTACGCGTTCCGCCTCTACTTACTATGTTTGGGTCAGAGTTACCGGTAAAAACAGAGATAAAAATGCGGTTTATGTCTCATTTAATAATTTAAACGATGAAAAAAAGATCTACTGGCACATCTGATAATAAATTCAGCAAGGCGAGTTGGCAGAAGGTATCGTTTGAGCAAATTCCCGAAGGTGTATATCCCTTAAGAATTAGAGCTACGAAAGCGGATATCATGTGGGATAAAATATTTATTACAACAGACGCAAATAATCACCCAATAGATTGAATTATTTAAAAGAATCTCTCGCCAAGACGCAAAGATGCAAAGATTATTAACCACCGAGAACACTGAAACACACCGAATATTTTAAAATATAATTTTTATTTGTTTCGGTGATATTTGGTGCTTTCGGTGGATAATTAATTCTTTTGTTTTTAGTCAAAGGCTGCAGGATGAATAGATCAGGATAGTTTATTTAATCTATCCTCGAGCTAACCCAGTAAACCGGATTGGAGAAATAAATATGCAACATATGACAATTTCTATGATCAGTCTGCTCTTGATTCTTACCATATTAACCAACACAACTAAAGCCCAAAACGATACTCTTAAAGTCATTCAAATTAGCGACATCCATCTTTGTAATCTAAACGGGTATCATCCTGAATTTGTAAAACTACGTCAACATTATGGTGATGGCATCAATCCTCTAAAAGAATTCATCGAGAAAAGGCCTACGCAATTAGGAGTAAATGCTGTCGTTATTACCGGGGATCTGGTGGATTATTACGAAGCAGAAACTGAAAAAGGAAATATGTTAGGAACGCAGATTGAACAATTTGCATCGATTTATTCAAAAAGTGATGTTCCCATATATCTCACTCTTGGTAACCACGATATCACTACTTATTGGATGAATGATTCAGCCAAAATAGAAAAGTTCCAGTTAGACGCACAACGAGCGCGAGCTGCCTGGATACGGAATATTTCCTGCTTTCGTGAAGGAACTTATTATTCTCGTTCATTTCAGGTGAACGAAACAACCTACCGCTTGTTATTCCTAGACAATGGATATAGTTTAGGAAATGGATCTTATATCGATAAAACACAATTAGACTGGTTAGAAGGGCAGGTAAAACAGTTTGCAGATGAGCCGGTTATAATATTTATGCATAAATATTTTCCAGTTCCGGACCTGAATGGTGATGGTATAGTTTTTTCTTCTAAACAAACACTCCTACTTGATGAGCAAACATGTGCCAGGGGTTTTCTCAAGATATTGAATGAGAATCAGAATATAAAAGCATTATTTTGCGGCCATGGTCATAAGAATGTTAGTGAATGGATGTTATTTCCTTCTGGGCATAAAATCCTGCAAACTGAAACAGCAGGCTTTGCCCGTGAAACGACAAACTGGCGATTGTTAAAATATACTGCTGATAAGATTATTGTATGTTCGCCAGGTGGACATAAGAAAGAAAACGTGATAAATATAAAATAATATCATTTATTTAATCTTCAATTTTAGATTCTCCCTACGGACCTATTTTATAGTTGCGACGCGATTAATCGCGTCGTTACAATGTTTGACCTGAATAACACAATTTCTGTTATTTAGGGCTAAAAGTTAAATAAATAATTAATATTGAAATAAAATATATAATATTATTTAAACGCTGAGTACGCAGAGAACGCGGAGAGGGTTAATAAATGATACAAGATATTTATAGAAATCCAATAAAGCAGTTATTGCTCTTTTTGTATTTTGTATTATTTATTTATTATTATCTTTCTCTGCGGAACTTTGCATTCTCGGCGTCTCTCTGCGTTAAAGAAAACTTGCGTTATTGAACAACCATATTGTTTTGACTGAATTTTAATTGTCCCGATTTATCGGGATGGCAACTAGACTTTAGTTGTTGAAGGAGGGAATATGAGACAAAATTTTATCTGTAATTTTCAGATTTCAAATAAGGGGTTTTTGTTAATTATTACATTAATTATTGTTCTCTTCTCTTTCCAATTTGCCCTGGCGGATGATATACCCAAAATATTTCCTGTCCCACAAAATATCAAATATTTAGAAGGAGAGTTCAGCCTCGATGAAAATACAGTAATTCTAATACCAGAAAATGCCAGTAAAAATGATTGGTTTCTGGCTAGATTACTCGTTGTCGAATTGTCAGACCTTTATTTGTTACCATTAAATATAATAAAGACTGATATTATACCATCTGATAAAAACTATATTCTGATGGGTGCTATTTCAAACGATTTAGTGAATAAATATTGCACCAGTGTTCAAATTAATGAAGATATAAAGACTCTGGGAGATGAGGGATATATATTAAAAATCGAGGAAAATGCGGTAATCGTTGCCTCCAATTCTGCAGCAGGATCTCTATATGGCTTTGAATCCCTGCGACAACTCATAACGAAGCGCACAAGTAAATTGATACTGCCAAAAGTTAAAGTGAGCGATTCTCCTAAATTACCTTTTCGCGGTATTCGTCTTTTTATCCCCGGTCGCGAGAATCTCACTTTTTTCAAGCGTTTTATTCGTGATTTCATGGCCCTATATAAATTCAATAAAGTTATTTTAGAAGTAAATGGCGCAATGCGACTGGATAAACATCCTGAAATAAATGTCGGATCAACCGAATTTGCCAGAGAAATGAATTATTCGAGACGCGATCGTCCGGAAGGACCGGGAAACCAGTATCAAAATTCATCCCATCATGATGCCGCAGACGGGCAGATTTTGGAAAAGGAAGAAGTCGCTGATTTAGTGGAATATATCCGAAAATTTCATATCGAGGTAATTCCGGAGATTACTTCTTTAATGCATTCCTATTATCTTCTAAACAGACACCGCGAGTTAGCTGAAATAAAAGATGCTGAATGGCCGGATACCTATTGCCCGTCAAATCCTGAGAGCTATAAACTCGTATTTGATGTACTTGATGAATACATAGAAGTTATTCAACCAAAAATGATTCACCTGGGAAAAGACGAATGGCGCATGCCGGTCAATATTTGTCCTTTATGCAAAGGCAAGGATTATCGAGAATTGTTTGTTCAGGATATTCAGAAGATTTACACATATTTAAAAGAGAGGAAAATAGAAGTTGCTATGTGGGGAGATCATTTGTTAGAATCTGTTCGTCAAAAAGGATTTCGCGATCGTGAAACCAAGAGCGGCTATAAATATAAAATCCCCGGCGCACTTTCACCTGAACAAGTCATCCAGTCAATTCCCAAGGATATACTGGTTTTCAACTGGTTTTGGGGTGATAAAAACAATGACCTTGCTGTTGAAAAATTCGGTTTCAAACAAGTTTATGGAAATTTCCGTCCAAATATCAGTGACTGGGATAAACGGAGTAAATGGCCAAGCGTCATGGGTGGTGCGCCGTCTTCCTGGGCAGGTACGACTGAGTTCAACTTCGGGAAAGATCTTTTATCTGATTTTCTTGGTTGCGGAAATCTGCTTTGGTCAGAACGTCCTCTTGCCCAGCCAGAAATGCTCACGACAACGCGACACCTAATGCCTAAAATTCGACGCTATCTTAATGGAAACAGTTTGCCCTCTGAGGATGGTAACGAAATAACCTCTCTTGACCTTTCAATGCATTATAATGCTTCTGCTAAAACAAATGTTTTAGGAATTAATCTTGAAAATCTTAAATCAGGACAAGTAGGATCAAAAAATTTTGTTATTCCCAAGCCTGAGTTGACTAAAAACAAACGAGCAATTATCGTAGGAACAGACACTAATACAACAAGGGAAAGTCCTAAAATTAAGGTGAACGACGATGCCAACAGTCTAATATTTTTACATGCTTGTGCCAGGATAGCGAATAATGATAAAGCCTATCGTATGATATATAATTTTGATGACACAGCCGATTTGCTCGGCTGGTATGAAGTTACCTATGAAGATGGCTTTAAAACAACGATTCCTATCCGGTACGGGATTAATATTCTTGATATCAATGCTTGTAATCGTGATAAGGATGGATGGATCGAGGGGAAAACAGGCGCCCAACAATCAGTTTATGCCTATCAGACAGAATTTATGGAAGGTTCGCAAAATCCCAATGAATCAAAGTCATTTTTTGCTTATGAGTGGAAAAATCCCAGAATGGGAAAAAATATCAAACACATTACACTAAAAGGAAGCAATTCCTTTAAAAACTATGCGAATAAACCCATTCCAGAAAACGCCATCATCCTTCTGGCAATAAACTATACAAAAAAACGACCAATTCCTGACGTAACATTGAAATCTTCCAAAATAAAAAAGTAAAATGATTTATATGAATAGTGATTATTTAGCCGATAAATAATCTTTAAAATTCAATTGTTCCTGTGAAAATTTGTAAATTGATACGTTAAGGTACTGATTTATTTTCCTACGGAAAAACCTTGGTCTTTATACAAAATTATTAATGTCATCCAGTCCCGGAACGGGATCCTTCGGAAAAGGATCTTCCTTCATGCACCTTCGATTCCGGCACGTAGTAAGATTCCTCCGGAATGACAGAGGAGTTATATCCATTTGCTTTTACGGGAAATTTCTTGGTAGTGGCCTTATGCTCTATAATAAATTCTTGATTAAAAAGGTGTCATAAATGAGAATACTTGTTGTTGAAGACGAGAAACGCCTGGCAGAGTTTATAAAAAATGGACTTGAGGAACAAAAATACTCTGTAGACGTCGCACATGATGGTGAAAATGCTGAATATCTGGCCATGACCAACGAATATGATTTAATCGTTCTTGATATCCTCTTACCCAAAAAAAATGGCTGGGAAGTTTGTGAATCTCTGCGAAATGCCGGAATAGATATTCCTATTTTAATGCTGTCAGCACTTGGCGAGGTTTCTGATAAAATAAGAGGATTAGAAAAAGGCGCTGATGACTATTTAACCAAGCCATTTGTAATTGCCGAATTGGTCGCGAGAGTGAATGCTTTGTTACGGCGCTCTCATAAAGTTAGCCAGTCGGTTATTAAAATTCACAATATCGAGTTGGATATTTCTGCGAGGAAGGTACGACGCGCAGGACAGGAGATCCAGCTGACAAATAAAGAGTTTGCTTTACTTGAGTATTTAATCTTAAATAAAAATAAGGTTATCACAAGAACCATGATTTCTGAACATGTCTGGGATATCCATTTTGATGCAGGTAGTAATGTTATTGACGTTATTATTAATTTTTTAAGGAAAAAGATTGAAACAGAGGGTGAAGAAAAAATCATTCAAACCATTCGCGGTGCAGGATACATGATTAAAGATGAATGAATCAGACTGGAAGAAAAAATGAATTCGTTTTTTAAAAAAGCGGGATATAGAAGTTGGCTGACAAAATGGTATATCGGTTTTTTTACGATAGTCGTTGTTGGATTTACATCCTTTATCTATCTTCACATTTCAAATCAAACCTGGGAAAAGTTTAATTATGGCATATCTCAGTTGGGTGAAGAAATGTTGGAAGAGATAATGGAACTTCGGGATGATTTAGATGATGATGAATTTGATGCGACTCTATTCAAATTATTTTCTGATCATGATTATGATATAGATGATTTTGCTCCGGTAATCTGGACTCCCGACTTTTAGAGGAATTCAAATCAGGTATCGTACAAGAGATAATTGATGAATCGATTGATAATCACCTGAATGATATCGGTTTTGTACAAATCAGCAACCTTATATCCGGAAAGATGATTTATCAATCACCAGAAATCAAAAATTATAATATAAATTTCAAACAACCGCAGTATAAACAGTGGGGTTATCGTCCCTTCGAGCATAAAACTTCAAATAATGGTATAATTAAAGGGATGGGTTACTCCGGGGTAAGAATCACCAAGAACTATTTTGTCGGATTAGTTGTTGATTCTGATTTAATCCCGCAGGATCAATATAGTTATCAAAGAATAGCACTAGCCATATATGAAATTGCCGAATCAATCGATCGACAGGCCGACTCATTGAGTGTTGAAGATGAAGATAAATTAATAAAAATTCTAAAGAATTTGAACGCCTGGGCTTATATTTATATCTATGAGGAGGATCGAATCCTATGGGCGACAAAAGATATTCGAAAAGCAGATATCTTTATACCCAGTCATGAGTATGATTCAGAAATTATTGTCACGCCCCGGGAAATCTTACCAAAAGAATACTTCTATGATATCTATGATGATCAGGACCGTGATTACAGACAATATACACTTATCGATGATCTAATCCCGACCTATTTATATAAAGTGGATCTCGCAATTCCAACCCAATCTATTAGGAAAAGCCTGAATTATCTTGCTTTTAATTTTTCCCTGGGTGGATTACTCTTGATTTGTATCGTATGGGCTGGAGGATACTTCCTGATGCGTCGTGCTTTACGGCCGGTGGATGATGTAATCCGTTCTGTTAATGATATCACTTCCAAAAATCTTGATAAACGACTACCCCTGCCAAATCTTGATAATGAAATTCAGCGATTGGTCCAAACCTTTAATGAATTGTTAGATCGCCTGGCACGGTCGTTCCAAATGCAAAAAGTGTTTATTGCTGACGCCTCTCATGAATTACGGACACCCTTGAGCATCATTTTGTCCGATATCGAAATGGCATCAAAAACTTTGGATGATAACACAGAGGCAGGAAAGTATTTGAATAACTCTGTGTTAGAAATCGAACGTATGGCTAAAATAGTTGACGATCTCCATCTTCTTGCCAAAACGGATTCAGGACGATTAATTGTTAACAAAAAATCTATTCGCCTTGATGAGGTTTTGATGGCTACAGTGAGCCGTTGTCAGACTCTGGCAAGTAAAAAGCATATCAAACTGGATATTAGTAAAGTTGATATCGTTGAATATTATGGCGATGAGGAATTGCTTATTCGAGCCTTGAGTAACCTGGTATATAATGCGATTAAATATTCGGATGACGATTCAGAGGTGACGCTATCCTTATATGTAAAAGAAAAAGTGGCCTATTTTTCGATTAAAGATCAGGGTATCGGTATTGCTAATCAATATCATGCAAAAATTTTCGATAGATTCTATAGGGTTGATTCATCGCGATCAAGAGAAACCGGAGGGAGTGGCCTTGGTTTAGCGATCGCCAAGTGGGTTTGTGACGTACATGAGGGCTCAATAAGTGTCGTCAGTGAACCTGAGAAGGGGAGTACCTTTTCGATTAATTTACCCCTGAATAATTAACTTTATCTTTTAATTGAGCTGCATTCAAAAAAAGAACTTGTCCACGAATTACAAAAACTAACACGAATTTCTAAATATATATTCTTTTTATAACTTTGTAAAAATATTTTAATTCGTGAAAATTAGTGTAATTCGTGGACAATTTTTTTAGAATACATCATAAACCACAAAATCCTGCAAATTTTACCTACCTCAAACATTAAAAAAAATTAATTTTCTTTTAATCTTCTTTTAATATTGATGTTTTATATTATCCATAGAAATCATGAAAATATAAAATAAATATTTTAGAAGGAAGGGCAACAGAGATGAAAAATTTAATTATGTTATTAGCTGGGGTAATGATGTTTGGTTGCCAGCAAAAGGGATCTGAATTGACTGATAAACTTGCACCGGTTGTGGTTACCGAGCAAGTTAAACATGATGCTGATGATCCGGCGATTTGGATACATCCAACGGATCCTACGCGAAGTTTGATTTTAGGTACAGACAAAAAAGAAGATGGTGCTTTGTATGTTTTTGGGATGGATGGAAAAATTGATGAACAAAAAACAGTACGTGGTCTGAAGCGTCCCAACAACGTTGACATTGAATATGGTCTGATCATAGATGGCAAAGCGATTGATATAGCCGTCACTACCGAAAGATATGAAAATAAAATTCGTATTTTCAGACTTCCGGATATGGTGCCGATCGATAATGGTGGGATCGAAGTATTTGTGGGTCAAGAACTTCGTGCTCCTATGGGTATTGCTCTTTACAAACGTCCATCTGATGACGCAATATATGCTATCGTTGGGAGAAAAGAGGGGCCGACAGATGGGACATATTTATGGCAATATAAATTAGAAGATGCTGGCAATGGCATGGTCGGTGGAATAAAAGTACGTGAATTTGGTATTTGGAGTGGTATAAAAGAGATCGAAGCGATTGCTGTCGATGATGAGTTGGGATATGTATACTGTGCTGATGAAAATGTTGGAATCAGAAAATATCAGGCTGATCCCGACGCAGAGAATGCAAATAGCGAACTGGCCTTATTCGGGACAGATAACTTTACTATGGATCGGGAGGGTATTTCGATCTACAAGGCAAATGATGGAACAGGATATATCATCGTTTCTGATCAGGAAGTTGGAAAGTTTAATATTTACAAACGCGAAGGTGAGCCGGGAAATCCTCATAACCATACATTAGTAAAAGTTATCCAGGCTTCCACTATCGATAGTGATGGCAGTGAGGTGACCAATGTCCCTGTGAATTCAATTTTCCCATCTGGTTTCTTTGTTGCCATGTCTGACGATAAAACTTTTCACATATATTCCTGGGAAGATATCGCTGGGGATGAATTAGTCAAAGCGCCCAATGGTCAAAAAAAAAATATTCTCGCAAATAAATAATGAAGATTAGGTACGGAATTAATAGAAATGAATCTGAAAATTGTTGTCTAATCAGAAATATTAATGATGAGTTACAAATAAGAGAACTCAGAATGGAAATTATTTCTGCAAGTATTTGATCTTGAATAGCACAATATAGACCCGGTATTCTTACGATATCGGGTTTATTTATTAGAAAAACCATCACCGGGGAAATAATTAATACACTGCATCTATTGAGTTATAGACAATATCAAGAGTCAAAGATATAATCCTCATTTAAAAGGAGTTGTTGTAGATTAGATAATTATAACAGAAATGTGTGATTATCTGTTCGAATAAGCAAAATCTATTCCCCCTTAGAAGGGGGTTAGTCCCGTAGGACGGGGTTAGTCCCCTTTCCAAGGGGGAGATCCCGTCGTAAGGGACTACACCAAAAATTGTGCAATTTAACCGATACTGCAACAACCCCTTATCTAAGGGAGAGATAGATATCTCACATTACGATGAAAGAAAATATCATGTATAGTTTTAACCATAAAAGAATATTCTATATATTTAAGCGGTTTTTAATATCAATTTCATTACTTCTTCCCGGATTTATTAGCGCGCAGAACGATATCAATTCAACCATATCAAACGGTGTACAGGAAGAAGCGCTGAGAGTATATATTGAATATTCCGAGAGTGATAACACTGAAAGGTTTTTAAGAAGTGAGATCCCTTTTGTAACCTATGTCCGTGATCCAAACCTGGCCCAGGTACATGTATTTATTACCGAGCAACATACAGGTAGTGGTGGTAAAAAGCATTTAATTTCATTTATAGGTAGAGAAAATTATAAAGATCAGAATCAGAACTTATTCTATTATTCACAACAATCAGATACAGATATTGAGAGAAGGGAAGGATTGAGTCAAATTGTCAAAATGGGATTGATGCGCTATATGGCTCAGACCGCTTTTGCTGGGCGGTTGGATATTCAATATGACGATGAAGAAGTAATATTAACACCTGAGTTACTTGAAAGATCCATGGGATTACTGGATCTTTAATATTGATGTTGGTGGTGGAATGAATGCGGAAGAAAGCGTTAAGGGATATTCTATCATAAGTTCTATAGATGCTGACCGTGTGACCGAGGACTGGAAAATTAAAAATAGTTTTGAATTGATATACGAGGAAGAAAGTTTTTCAAACGATGACGAAAAATCTAATAAGTACGCTGAGAACCTGGGAGGCAAGTTCAGAAATAATTCGAACGCTTACGACAAGATGGTCTGCTGGGATTTTTGGTGAAATGTACTCGACAACCTATAGAAATATTAAATTGGGTTATAATATTGCACCAGGTATAGAATATAATATTTTCCCCTGGCCTGATTCAGAACGACGATTAATTACTTTTGGTTATTACGTTGGTTTTCAACAAAATGAGTATAGACAATTGACAATCTATAACAAGTTCCGTCAAAGCCTCTGGTTCCAGGCAGTTGTTATGGAAGTGCAAATGGCGCAGCCATGGGGAGAAGTAGATCTGAAAGTAGAAGCACGTCAGTATCCGGAATTGAAGGATAATTACAGCATCCAATTAGAGTCTGAAATAAGTTTGCGCCTTTCCAGTGCCTGGGGAATTGTTCTGGAAACAAATTTTGAAAGTATTCATGATCAAATATATTTACCACGGGGAGATGCAAGTATTGATGAAGTTTTGCTAAAAAGACGTCAATTAGCCACGACATATGACCTGAGGGCAACGTTTGGTCTCCGCTATACATTTGGATCTATTTATAACAACGTTATCAACAGAAGGATGTGATCTGAATGTCTCACGTGATGTATTTTATCCACGAATTACACAAATTATTCCAATGGAAAGCAGGGAAGCAGAATACAGAAAGCAAGAATCTTATATAAGGTTTTATTTTGTCTTTTTTCATAAAATTCTCTGCATGCTTTTTGATTGTTACTTGAACAATGAATATTCCGTGTTGACTATTGAATATTCAAAAGGACGGACACACAGTCCGCCCCCACAATTACTGACGGCGTTTCATATTTAACATTTCACGATTTCACTTCATTGAACATTGAATATTCCGTGTTGGCTATTGAATATTCAGAAGGATCCGCCCCTACAATGAATCACATTATTGTTGACTCATTACCATCACATTCCTATATTTCTTATTATTGTTTTTATCCCACCTTTTTATAACAGCCTGGAGGCAATATGAGCCATAAAAATCTGGCAGAGATGTTTTTTAGTACCGCTGAAAGATTGGGGGATCGTACAGCCTATATGTTTAAACCTGAGAATGAATACTTATCTATTAACTTTACTCAGGCAAAAGAAATCGTTGAAAATGTGGCTGCGGGTTTAGCCTCGACGGGCGTATCAGCAGGGGATAAAGTGGCCATTCTTTCACCAAACAGATATGAATGGGCTCTCTCAGATTTTGCGATACTTTCATTAGGCGCAATAACGGTACCCATCTATCCCTCTCTGACACCCGAACAGATAGAATTTCTTCTATATGATTCTGAAACACTGGTTGTGCTTTGCTCCGATCCGGAACAATATGGGAAAGTTGAGGCGATTCGAAGCAAATGTCCACAATTAAAAACGATCGTTTTGTTTGATGCAGCGGAATCGACAGACCAGTTTCTTACCCTGGAGAAACTTCAATCCCAGGGGAAAGAGTTTCTGGCAAAAAATTCAGGATTTGTCGAAAAAGAAATAAAAAAGGTAAAAAGTGATGATCTGGCAACCCTGATTTACACTTCCGGCACAACAGGCGAGCCGAAAGGGGCGATGTTAACCCATGGCAATTTCTTAAGCAATGTGGAAAATTCGTTAACCCATTTACACGTGGATGAGGATGATATGTTCCTGTCCTTTTTACCGCTTTCACATGTTTTTGAACGGATGGCTGGTCATTATCTGGCCAATTACCGTGGTTCTATTATTGCGTACGCTGTAAGTATTGATACGGTAGCTGAGAACATGGGAGAAGTGCATCCGACCATCATGACCAGTGTGCCACGTTTATATGAAAAAATATATGCCAGAATCATTGAAAATGTGGAGATCGGATCTCCCATCAAGAGAAAGATTTTCTATTGGGCACTCGGGGTCGGCCGGGAATACATCAATAAAATTATGAATAAAGAAGCGATTGGCGGTGGCTTAAAATTCAAACGTAATTTGGCCTATAAATTAGTATTCAGCAAATTAGCTGAGCGTGTTGGTGGAAACATGCGTTTCTTTATCTCCGGGGGCGCTCCTTTGGCCCGGGAGATACGCTGAGTTCTTTGGTGCTGCCGGATTAATTATCTATGAGGGATATGGATTAACAGAAACATCACCCGTCATTGCTGTAAACAAAGAAGATCTCTTTAAATTTGGAACTGTTGGACCGGTTCTTCCCAATATTGAAGTTAAAATCGCTGATGATGGTGAGATTCTCACCCGTGGCCCTCATGTGATGAAGGGATATTTTAAAAAAGAAGAAGAAACAAGGGAAGCCATTGATGCTGATGGCTGGTTTTATACCGGTGACATCGGTTTTATCGATGATGATGGCTGTTTGACCATCACCGACCGCAAAAAGAACATTCTAGTCACCTCAGGTGGCAAGAATATTGCCCCTCAGCCGATTGAGAGTAAGTTAGTTACCGGCAAGTATATTGAACAAGCTGTAATCATTGGCGATCAAAGGAAATTTTGTACGGCAGTTATAGTGCCTGCATTTGAAGTGTTGGAGCAGTGGGCACAGGATCAGGGTAAAGCATATGAAGATGTAAGCGAAATGACCCATTGGCCTGATGTTAAAAATCTGATTCGTAAAGATATCGACAATGTCAACGAAGCGTTGGCGAGTTATGAAACGATTAAAGAATTCGTTCTGGCCGATAAGCCCTTTTCTATCGAAACCGGAGAATTGACACCCTCATTAAAGGTTAAGAGAAAAGTAGTGATAGAGAAATTTTCAGATCAGATTGAAAAGATGTATGATGTGTAGAAATTTGTAATTTGTAATTCGTTATTAGGAATTGGGAATTTAATTAGCATTTGAATTTAGATTTTTGGCATTTTTTACTTAGATGTCGTTTGTAGCGTTGTACATTCAATGTAACGGCGCGATTCATCGCGCCGCGCAACCACTCAGGTCCAATCCTCATGTTATTAAAAACGAACTCATAAATAGTATTATAAAGTATTTTTTTGTGATAAAATATAAATGACATGTATATAGAGAAAATTCTAAAAATAATAACTCTGCGTTCTTTGCGTTTAAGTCTTATAGCTAATACATAGAACCACAACTATCATGGGAAAAATCCAATATCACTTACCTGTTAAACTCATTACCGGTATTACTTTTCGGCCTGAAATTGATTCTACAAAGATATATCCCATCCTGGAAGAAAAATTTTCTGCAATTGAACTTACCTCCCCAGCATATGAGTTCTCATCTTTCACAGGGTATTATGAAAACGAGATGGGAGAAGATCTGAAAAAGCTCTTTGTTGTTTTTTCTGAATTAATTGATCCGGTTGACCTGGCAAAAATAAAAATCACTACAAATTTAATCGAATCTGACTTCTTCGCCGGTGAAAAAAGGTTGGTAAATATCGATCCTGGCTATATTACCCAGGCTAAACTGGTATTAGCGACCACAAAAAATTATAGCCATCGTGTTTACCTGGGACAGGGAATCTTTGGCGATGTGCATATGCATTATAAAAAGGGACAGTACCGCCCCAATTCCTGGACTTATCCTGACTATCAGGCAGAAATGAATGTCAAATTCTTTGGCGAAGTGCGAGAACACTACCTGGAGCAACTGGGTAATATGACTATATAGCCTCATGCAAAAGCGTGAAGCCGCAAATATTAAAGGATATGTAACACATGCCTATTCATTATATTATCGAGCAAAATAAACTTTCAATTCCCTCCAGCCCTTACATCGGGAGGGTGATAAAAACGGAACAATCTCCTATGAAGAAATTATCAAACCAATGGTTAATGTATTCTATAGTCATTTTTGCAATTTATCTTTTACTTTTCTAAAATTGACAGGTTCATATCTCTGGCTATAATGAAATTTCAGCTATTATTCTTAGTAGATTTATCGTTTATATTGGGAGGGGAATAATTTTTAAATGAAAAAACTATTATTAATTGTCTTAAGTTTAACATTCCTATCTGGAGTGACACAGGCACAGGAAGTTGGTATCCGCTTTGGCGATACAGTTGGCAATGACGTGGCCATTGATGGTGTTTTTGGCTGGAAAGGCGGCCGCATTCACGCTGATGTGTCATTTGGGGGTGGAATGGGTGTTGAGGCCATATATGATTTCCTATATGGGAGACTGGGGCAAGAAGCCTTCAATTATTATATTGGCTTAGGGGCATTTACCTGGCTAGGAAATCCTTTTCAACTGGGTGTTTCAAGTGAATTGGGTATCGAATACCATTTTGCCGGTTTTCCACTTGCTCTTGGCTTGGATTGGCGGCCTTCCTTGAGAATTATTGATGATACCAATTTTACGGTTAGCCGCTTTGGATTGAATATCAGGTTTGTGTTTTAAGCAAGAAGCAAGCCGAAAGAGGCAAGGTGTAAAACGTTAAATGTGAAATGTCAAACGTGAAACGCGATAATAGATTTGGGATATGCGATTTTTATGGTGTATTGCTCGATAAGGGATACGTGATACAAGATTCAGAAAAATTCGATTTGGATCTATATATTTACTATGCAGTAGTGTAAATCATTATAATAATGCTCTACTTCATGGGGAAAATTATTTATTCCCTGAATAATCTTAACCGCGTAGCGGTTATACTATTGTAGATCATATAATATAAACCAAAAATAAACCTTGTAGAGGTTTAATATTAGCAATATATCTGATTGGAAATAAATTATTTGACCGGGGCGTTGGAATATTATATGTTTACACCATTAATTATGTAAATATTAAATACGGAAAAAATGGTTGCGATGCCATTAATCGCATCGTCTTAGAATATAAATTGAGACATTATTATGAATAAAATTACCAGTTGTATGTCAAAAGGGATGTGTATGATGTTTTGCTATTGAAAGACATATAATAACGTCTGGCATATTATTTTAAGGTCTTTCAACATTATTTTGGAAGACCTTTTTTTATATTACATTGCGCAGAGAGCAAGGAGTATAGCGTAAAACAGTAACGCCAAATATAGTCCATGCGCCATGCTCAAGGTGATGTAGATCAATTCATTTCATGTAGATTATTTATTGTTTGTCGCCTTGTAAGGACCTGCCAATGTGTAGACTATTTCTTAACAAGAAGGAAGATTCCTTCAGAATGACTATCGGAGAGGATTAGCACTCAGGTATCCAGGAGATTAAGACGCAAATTCATATAAGAGATTTTGAGTTTAAAGGAAAAAATTATGAAGCACAAAAAAACAAAAGCTATTCGAGAACAGATTAAGCAAACACATAACAGGGAGCATAGTGCGCCACTCTATCTGACCTCTAGCTTTACCTTCGAGAATGCTGAACAGGCGAGGGCGCTGTTTGCGGACGAGATTGAGGGCAATATCTATTCAAGATTTACCAATCCAAATGTATCGGAATTTATCCTCAAAATGTCTCAATTGGAAAACACAGAGGATGGTTTTGCTTTTGCCTCCGGTATGGCGGCTGTGTTTGGCGCATTTGGCGCATTATTGCGTTCCGGCGATCATATTCTTGCCACCCGCGCTCTTTTTGGTTCAACACATCAGATCTTGACCAAGATCCTTCCCAATTGGGGCATCTCACATACCTATGTTGATCCCAACAAACCGGAAACCTGGGAAGAGGCGATTCAGGAAAATACAAGAATGTTCTTTGTTGAAACACCTTCCAATCCAGGTTTGGACATTGTAGATCTTGAAGAAGCAGGGAATTTAAAGCAAAAGTATAAATTTATCCTAAGCGTCGATAATACTTTTTGTACGCCTCTCCTGCAAAACCCTGTTGAGTTTGGATCCGATTTAGTTACCCATTCAGCAACAAAATTTCTGGATGGCCAGGGTCGTGTAATGGGCGGGGTGGTTCTTGGAGATAAAGATATCATCTCTGAGATCCGGTTCTTTGCCCGGCAGACAGGCCCTTCTTTATCGCCTTTTAATGCCTGGATGCTTTCCAAAAGCCTGGAAACGCTATCCGTACGTATGGATCGTCATTGCGAAAATGCTATTGTACTAGCCAAGACATTGGAAGGCCATAATGCCTTGGAATCGGTCCGATATCCATTCCTTTCGTCACATCCACAATACAATCTGGCCATAAAACAAATGGAGAAGGGTGGAAGTATTATAACTTTCATAATTAAAGGTGGATATGATGGAGCGGTTAAATTTATGAATAACCTCCGTCTCGCATCACTTACGGCTAATTTGGGAGATACAAGGACGATTGTAACCCATCCGGCCTCAACTACCCATTCGAAATTATCAGAAAATGAAAGAAATTCAGTGGGTATTTTTCCTGGTCTTTTACGCATTTCTGTTGGCCTGGAAGATATTAATGATATTAAATCTGATATCATACAAGCATTAGAGTAGAGAACCTGAACAAAGAGGAATTAAAAGGGTATGAAAGTAGAATTACAAAGAATTGATCAGGATTTTCATTTTAAGGCCCTTGGTGCAGCTGGTGTACCTGTTCATATCGATGCGGGAATAAAAATCGGTGGCCACGATGCCGGGGCACGGCCTATGGAAATGCTGTTGATGGGCGTTGGGGGCTGCAGTGCCATAGATGTAATTCTGATTCTTAGAAAGCAAAAACAAGTTTTAAAGGATATAAGAATTCTTGTTGATGGACAGCGTAAAAAGGGAGAACCGATATCAGTGTTCACTGACATCAATCTTCATTTTATACTTTCCGGAGAGTTAGATGAGAAAAAGGTGGACCGCGCCATATCGCTATCGATGAATAAATATTGTTCTGCCGCAGCGATGATGGGTAAAACAGCAAAAATGACGTATTCGTTTGAGATTAAATGAATTTCTCTACGAATTACACTAATTAATACTAATTTCACGAATTAGTTTATAAACATATATTAGAGTGGTGGTTTATTGCGAAAAACACTTTTCCTGTGTTATTATTATTTAAAAATTAATTTTTTTATCCAATGATCATAATTTGGGCACTTCAAAGTGAAATATATTTGTGAAATTCGTCGAAATTCGTGAAATCCGTGGGAAAAAAATTGGGGGATAATATGGAATATATACTTGGTAGCTGGGATTGGTATGTAGCAGGGCCGCTTATTGGTCTATTTGTACCATTATTACTACTAGTTGGCAATAAATTATTTGGACTATCATCATCTTTCCAGCATATCTGTGCCACACTTTTACCATCAGGTAAGCGTGGTTTTATAAACTACGATTTTAAAAAACAGAGCTGGAAATTTTATTTTGTCATCGGCATTTTTATCGGTGGATTTATATCGGCTAATTTTTTGTCTAACGAGCCTGTATCATTCCTTCCTGATCATTATTATAACTGGTCGGGCTATTTGCAATTACTCATCGGTGGGGTGTTGATCGGATTTGGAACCCGGTATGGAGATGGCTGTACCTCTGGTCATGCCATCACGGGGCTCTCATTGCTTAATTTGGCCAGTTTAAAAGCAACCATCGCCTTTTTTACCGGTGGAGTTGTATATACATCATTAGTCGTCTATGTATTTTAATCGTAATTCCATGTTTTATTTTCGCGCAGCGCCGCAGCGCTTATAAGACAAACGAAAAAAGACAAAATGATATATGAATACTTCTTAAATCATTTATATTTGAATTTTAATTTTCAGAAATTATTATTGCTGTCATCCCGTCCCGGAAGGGATCGCGTCTCGGGATAAGATCTTCCTTCTTGTTGATTCAATTCCTGCATGTTGAAAGATTCCGAAGAAATGACATAACAAATAAAAAATTCGTGAAATTCGTGGAGAGAAAATATGAAGAACCTGATATACATCGTTTTCGGGACGCTTTTTGGCATACTTTTAACTAAATCAGAGGTAATCAGCTGGTTTAGGATACGGGAAATGTTTCTTTTTAATGAACCTTATATGTATTTAATCATTGGTTCTGCCGTCATTGTGGGTGCCATTTCCGTATTGATACTCAAGAAAACCAAATTGAAGTCCATTGACCGCCAGGAATTAAACTTTAACGGTAAAGCTTATAATAAAGGATTTGTCATTGGGGGGTTGATATTCGGCGTGGGGTGGGCCATCACCGGTGCCTGCCCGGGACCAATCTTTGCCCAAATTGGGGCAGGGGCCTATCCGGCAATTTTCACCCTTCTCGGGGCAATTATTGGCGCATATTTGTATTATCGGTTTAAAGAACACTTGCCTCACTAGGTGTTTCAAACAAATAAAGGATTTCATTTTTAAGAATGTCCAATGCCAAGATCCAAATGACAAATCAATGACACGGTCCCAATCCCTATTCTTTGAAATTTAGTCATTGGGATTTCCTTTTGCCTTTTACCTTTTGCCTTTTTACCTTATACCTTATTTTTCAATCAAGGAGGAGAAGTGTCTGTACAGACTTATAAAGATGCTGGTGTGAATATTGAAGAAGGGGAACGAGCGGTCCAGGATATAAAATCCATGGTTCGTACCACACATAGCCAGAATGTTTTGACTGATCTGGGCAGTTTTGGTGGAATGTATTTGTTTAATAAAGACGAATACGAAGAGCCTGTATTGGTTTCCAGCGTGGACGGTGTAGGGACAAAGTTAAAAGTGGCTTCTATGATGGACAAGCACGATACCGTTGGTGAGGACCTGGTTAATCATTGTGTAAATGACATTGCTGTTGGTGGGGCGAAGCCGATGTTTTTCCTTGATTATTTTGCAACAGAAAAATTAGAGGCACAGGTGTTTAAGGATGTGGTTTCAGGTTTTGTCAGGGGGTGCAATAATAACAATTGTGCGCTTATTGGCGGGGAAACCGCTGAAATGCCAGATATGTATAAGCCTGGAGAATATGATCTTTCCGGGACAATTGTCGGTGTTGTTGAGAAAAATAAAGCCATTACGGGCAGTCATATAAAAAAATCTGATGTTTTACTTGGTCTTGCCTCTAATGGTTTGCATACAAATGGTTATTCTCTGGCGAGAAAAGTTCTTCTCAAAGATCATGATGTGCATAGCCATATCGACGAATTAGGCAATACAATCGGCGAAGAATTACTAAGAGTACATATGAGTTATCTGGATATTATACAATTGTCACTGAGCAGTTTTCCCGTTTCCGGAATTTCACACATTACCGGTGGAGGAATATTAGGAAACACAAAGAGAATCTTGAGTGATAGTTTAGATTTATCTGTAGATTGGACAGCCTGGCAGGTTCCTCCGATATTTTCTCTGATCCAGGAATGGGGAAATGTGCCTGTTGATGATATGCGAAGTGCTTTTAATATGGGGATTGGTCTTGTGATGATTGTTCCGGAAGCCTATGCACAGGGATTTTATGACTTTTTAAATCAAAATGGTCATCCATCTTACTTTATTGGGGAAATTGTTTAGTAAGTTAAATGTGCATGTAATTAGTGTCATTCTGAAAGAATCTTCCTTTATATTTACTCATTTTTAACAAGTCGGAGGATTCTTTCAGTATGACATTGCAATAATTTGATGATGTTTTAAAATATTATAAAAACACATGAGAAATAAATATGTTAACATTAATGATCGTTATTCTGACTTTTTTCGGCTATATCTTCATTTACCGTCTCTATGGTAGATTTCTAGGCCGTAAAATATTTGGTTTGTCAGATGATAATATCCCTCCTTCAATTGCCTATGAGGATGGGGTGGATTATGTTCCCACGCGAAAAGAGATTATCTTTGGACATCATTTTACCTCCATCGCAGGTACGGGTCCTATCGTTGGGCCAGCAATCGCCATAATTTGGGGATGGATACCAGCGATTATATGGGTATTTCTTGGTTCTGCGGTCATGGGTGCTGTACATGATTTTAGCTCTTTTAATCATATCGATGCGTAATGAAGGCAAGTCCATCTCTGAGATCACATCCAAATATATTAACCGTCGGACACGTGTATTCTTCTTTCTGATTGTTTTTCTAACCTTGTGGATTGTTATTTCCATTTTTGGACTGGTCATAGCAATAATATTTAGCATGTTCCCAACCTCTGTTCTCGCTGTCTGGCTGCAAATCCCAATTGCTATATTCTTAGGACGCCTGATCTATAAAAAAGGGCAGCATGTCTTTGTATGGTCAATTATTGCCGTTGCTATGATGTATTTAACCATGATTCTCGGCAGCTATCTGCCAATCACATTGCCTGAGGTTCTGGGGATACCTGCAACTGGTATCTGGACAATCATTCTGTTTATTTATGCTTATATTGCCTCAGTTCTCCCGGTAACAACGCTCCTTCAGCCCCGGGATTTTATTAATGCTTATCAACTTATAATAGCCATGGTTTTATTAGCAGGAGGGGTATTTGTAGCCACGATTTTTGGTGGCATGGAAATGATTGCTCCTGCCGTTCAACTTTCACCTCCGGAAGCACCACCGTTATGGCCCTTTTTATTTATTACTATTGCCTGCGGTGCCATATCAGGGTTCCATTCATTGGTTGCGTCAGGAACATCAGCCAAACAGGTGCGTAGTGAGAGTGATTCATTATTTGTCGGTTATGGATCCATGCTCGTTGAAGGCGGTCTGGCAACTTTAGTGATAATTTCTGTGGCAGCCGGTATCGGGATGGGATACACGGCCGGAGGAGAGACTTTAACGGGGATAGATGCCTGGTCAAGCCATTATTCTTCCTGGAGTGCTGCAGCGGGCCTCGGTTCAAAAATTAGCGCTTTTGTGATAGGTGCTGCCAATATGATTGCCACTATCGGGATTCCTCATGGGGTTGCAGTGGTTATTATGGGGGTTTTTGTCGCCTCATTTGCCGGTACGACGCTCGATACAGCAACAAGAATTCAACGTTATGTGGTTAGTGAACTCAGTTCTGATCTTAAAATCGGACAATTAAAAAATCGACATATGGCAACCGGTTTTGCAGTGGTAACAGCAGTCTATCCTGGCATTTGCTTCCGGTGCGGACGGAAAGGGTGCTTTAGCATTGTGGCCACTTTTTGGGGCTGTGAATCAAACCCTGGCTGCTCTGGCCTTAATTTTGGCAACACTCTATTTACGTCGTGATGGTGGTTGGAAATGGATAATTCCCGGTATTCCGGCCATTTTTATGTCCGTTATGACTCTATGGGCTTCTTTAATGAACCAGGTTCAATTTGGTAGTAGTAATAGCCTGCTATTGCAGATCATTAATGCTGCCATTGTCCTTATTGTATCCTGGATTATTGTTGAAGGTGTAATCAAGTTCTTTAGCAAAGAGGGGGTCACGTCGACCACGTCAGAAATGCCATAGAGAAAATAGATTGAGGATATTGGGATATTGATTTCTCTCGCAGAGGCGCAAAGACACAGAGAAAGAGTATCCACTAATTACACTAATTCATACGAATTTCACAAATTATTTATTATATATATCTTATCTCAAGAATCTTTCTTCATGCAGGATTTGAATCGACAAGAAGGAAGATCCTTTTCCCGAGACGCGATCCCGTTCCGGGATGGGATGACAGCAATAATAATTTCTGAAAATTAAAGTTCAAAGATAAATGATTTAAGAAGTATTCGTATATCATTTTGTCTTTTTCCTTTTGTCTTATGAGCGCTGCGGCGTTGCGTCGCTGCGTGAATAATTTTTTTTAAACTATTAATTATATGACCAATTATATTTCAAAAATAGTTAAATCATTCAATAAAAAACTAAATCTCATTAAAACCGCAACACGCCATCAGGCAGTGGATATGGTAGAGTGGGAAAAATCCGAACTCGAAAATATATTTACACTTCTGGTTTTTGGATCCTTCGTTGGTATCCCAACCGCACCGGTTCAATTAACGCTGGAGTTATTGCCCCATATGGAAGATGAACTCATCGCCATGATCAACAAAGTTGATATGGCCTCCGGTCCTGTATCTGTTCTTTTCTCAAATCTGGATATCGGATAGAATGTCTGGAAAAAATAAAAAATTCTTTTTTACTAGGTAAGGGAGGAACAGGGAAAACCACTATATCAGCCCTTACGGCCCTTGCCATGGCAGGTAAAAACAAAAAGGTTGTTCTCGTTTCTCTTGATCCTGCTCATAATCTCTTCGATGCATTTAAGATATCAACATCTAAAGAAAGCATAGCAATTAATGATAATTTATATCTTGAGGAGATCGATATTGACGCATGGATTAAAAAATATTTAGAGACAATTGAAAATCAAGTATCTCAATCCTACCAATACCTAACTTCATTAGGTCTGGAAAAACATTTGGAAATTATTAAATATTCGCCTGGCATGGAAGAATATGCCCTGATATTTGCGTATCAATCAATACTCAAAAAATATGAAGACTTTGATTATCTTATATTTGATATGCCCCCAACGGCGTTGGCATTACGCTTTTTTAACCTCCCCGGATTATCGCTTGTGTGGTTAGAAAAACTTATTCAGATTCGCAGACAAATTCTGGAGAAAAAGAACATTATTGAGACGGTAAAAGCAGGTAAAAAAAAATCTTCTCATGATAAAACTCTTGATCATCTGCTTCAACTACAAAAAGAACATGAAAAACTGGATAGTTATTTTAAACATAAAAACCAAACACGTGTATGTGTGATTCTGAACAACGATGAACTTTCTTTTGCTGAATCAGTTGATATAAAAACAAAGTTATCAACGCAGGATGTAACTGTACAGCGCTATATTATAAATAAGTCCGATGGTGATAGGGAAAATTATCTATTTAATCGGGATATTAACCCGATAAGCACTTTGCCTTCATCTTCTAAACCACTATTGGGTATAGAAATGTTTGATTCATATTGCCACACACCGGAATTTATACGATATTTAAGTGAAATATTCAGCTAATATTAATCGCTGAGTTCGCAAAGTTACACAGAGCCTCAATCAAAGCGTAAGGAGAAAAAACTTTGAATAAGGACATATCATACTATGCTCCGTGCGCTCTGCGTCATGCTCATAAAACTCTGCATTAAAAAAGACTTATATAATAGAAATTATCCTCTTTATGACATTATGATTTGAATAATAGGGGCAATTATGAAAACGATTTTTTTCTTTTGTGCTATATTTTATTTTATTTCTTTACAAACAGGTTATAGTCAGACGGGCAGCATAAATGAACCGGTACGTTATGTTGGGGGTACTAACATTGATCCCAGAGTGCATGATGGGGGACTTCGCTATGCTATCGGTGTTGAAAGCCGGCAAACCGTTCGCGTTAACCGGACACACCCTGAATTAGTTGATGGCAATGGCTGGACTTATAGCCATGCGTCCAACTTATGCTACTGGAATAATACCTTTTATCAGCAATACCTCAGTAATCCGGTGGATGAACATATCGCTCCGGGACAAACCTTAATCACAACATCAAAAGACGGAAGAAATTGGACGAAACCGGTCATTATATTCCCGCCATATAAAACTCCGGATGGCGTAAAGATACCAGAGGGCTATAGTGGCTATATGATGCATCAACGGATGGGATTTTATGTTACACCTTCTGGTAAATTACTGGTGCTTGCTTTTTACGGTCACGCAGAAGACCCATTCACCGTTGGGGGTATTGGGCGAGTCGTGCGTGAGGCCTACAAAGATGGTTCCTTTGGGCCGATTTATTTTATCCGATATACCAGTCATGCCAATTGGAATGAAGTAAACACTTCCTACCCGAGTTATAATAAGTCTTCTGATAAAGAATTTATTAAGGCTTGTGATGCTTTGCTCGCCGATCCTCTTATAACGGCCCAGTGGTGGGACGAGGATCGTGGCCTGGATGGATTTTTTAACAATAAAAAAGCCCGTGAAGCCCTTTCTTACTTCCATCGGAAGGATGGTAATGTTGTCGCTTTATATAAGCGATCGGCCTGCGCCTTGTCTTTTGACGGTGGAGCAAATTTTTCCAATCCAGTCAGGGTGCCAACTTTACGAATGGCCGGGGGTAAAGTATGGGGACAACGTACAGATGATAATCGGTTTGCTATGTCTTACAATCCCATTGAATTGGATGAGCACCGCTACCCCTTGATCGTCATTAGCGGGGATGACGGTATTATCTTTGATGATATGCTTATTGTGCAAGGTGAGGTTCCCCCAAGACGATTTTATGGACGATGGAAAGATTTTGGTCCCTGTTATGTCCGTGGGATTGTTGAAGGCAATGGAAATCCACCGGGAAACGATATGTGGCTTACTTATAGTATGAACAAAGAAGATATTTGGGTAAGTCGAATACCGGTTCCAATCAGATATAAAGTGGAATCTGATGTGAATGATGATTTTGAAACGATGAAAGTTGGAGAGAATATCGATGAGTGGAATATTTATGCCCCAAAGTGGGCGCCGGTAAATGTGGTGGAATTTGCCGCCTCAAAGAACAAATGCCTCCAACTAAAAGATAAAGATCGTTATGACTATGCCAGGGCTATTCGTGTCTTTAAAGAATCGAAAAATTTGGCACTTACATTCAGCATTTTAACTGAAAATTCTTATACAGAACGGATTGAAATTGATATTACGGATCGATTTGGCAACAGACCAGTGCGAATTTGTTTTGACAAAGATGGGAAAATAAAAGCAAATAATGGTAATAAGAAGGTTGTTCTTCAATCTTATGGGTTAGATAAATGGCATAAAATTAAAATTATCATGAATACCGCCAACTATGGTACCTATAGTTTGCTCGTTGATGGTAAATCTGTTTTAGATAAGGCACAGTTTTCAGAATCAGTGAAATCAGTTGAGCGGATTTCATTCCGGACAGGGGCCTATCGTGATCTTCCCAACCGGAATACGCCAAATCAAGATCCCTATGAACCCCTGGAGGATGGAGATGACCCGGTGCCCACGGCGGTCTTCTATGTAGATGATGTCTCAGTTAGAGAAATTGCATTAGAAGGCCAAAGGTAAAAGGTAAAAGGGAAAGATCCTAAAAATTTGTAATTCGTAATTCGTAATTTGTAATTGCGGTTTTGATCCTTTACCTTTTCCCTTTTTTTGGGAGATATTAGTGCTTATATTTTACTATATTATAAACACACCTGCATCATTGAATCTAATATCTTGTATCTGCATCTATTCTAATTAAAAAGGGGTTATAGACTTGGAAATTATCCTTGTTCTCATTCTTAGCTACCTGATCGGATCGATACCTACGGCTTTAATTGCCGGTAGACTCCAAAAGAATATCGACATACGTGAGCATGGGAGCGGCAATGCTGGCGCTACAAATGTTCTGCGGGTTTTAGGCTGGAAGACAGGCTTGATCGTTCTATTATTAGATATGTTTAAAGGTTTTGCTGCCGTTTATTGGGTTGTCATGATCATACCTGATGTCCAGGATCCTGAAACATTTGCCGTTTATCAAATTCTTGCCGGCCTTTCAGCTATTTGCGGGCATATTTGGACTGTATTTGCCAAATTTAGGGGCGGAAAGGGCGTGGGAACCGCTGCAGGCGTATTCCTTGGCCTGCAACCAATCCCGGTCCTTATTTGTTTGCTGGTTTTTATTGGCATTGTCTATCGCACTCATTTTGTCTCTCTTGGTTCGATTACCGCGGCGGTAATGCTGCCTATTATTCTTTTATTACAAAAATATGGATTAGATCGGCAGGTACCCATGCCTCATATTCTGATTGGTGTTATACTGGCGATTCTAATTGTTGTCACACACCGTGAAAATATCAGCCGGTTAGCTGCCGGAACGGAAAATAAGATTAATTTCAAAAAAGGTGATGATAAGTGAATGTAACGATTTTGGGTGCCGGCAGTTGGGGAACTACCCTGGCAATAATTTTAAATCAAAACCAACATCAGGTCACCTGTTGGTCCTTTGATAAAAAAGATGTTGAATCGATAAATGCCTCAGCAGAAAACAAAAAATTCCTACCGGGTATAATTCTTCCAAAAGAAATAAAATTTACGAACGATTTGGTTGATAGCATGAACGGAGCAGAGGTTGTGGTAGTTGCGGTACCATCACATGCTGTTAGATCGGTTGTAAAGGCCTTAGATCCAGATAAAAATCAAGATCTCATTTGGGTGAATGTGGCAAAAGGGATTGAAAATAACACCCTTTTACGCGTATCTGAGGTTATTGCTGAAGCCGGAAATATTTCTCCTCATAAAATTGCTGTTCTTTTTGGCCCAACCCATGCAGAAGAGGTAAGTCGAAAGATCCCTTCAGCTATCGTTTCAGCCAGTATTGATAGAGGTACAGCCACATTAGTTCAGGATCTTTTCATGACAGACTATTTACGTGTTTATGCCAATCTTGATATCACCGGTGTTGAATTAGGAGGGGCATTAAAAAATATTATAGCGGTTGCTGCAGGTATTTGCGATGGGGCTGGATTTGGTGATAACACGAAGGCAGCACTTATCACCCGGGGATTGGCAGAAATTAATAGAATAGGTGTGAAATTGGGAGCGAATCCGGATACATTTGCCGGATTGTCGGGAATGGGAGACTTGATCGTTACGTGTACAAGTCAACATTCACGAAACCGTTATGTTGGAGAACAGATAGGAAAAGGAAGAAAACTTCAAGTAGTGCTTGAGGAAATGGTAATGGTTGCCGAGGGTGTAAAAACAACCGCATCGGCGCACGAATTATCTCTGCGTGAAAAGATTGAAATGCCGATAACTGAGCAGGTTTACATGGCTTTATTTGAAGACAAGCCTCCTGTGGAAGCCATGAGAGACTTGATGACCAGAGATGCTAAAATCGAGGACTGGGGCTAAGAAAAAAATAGGACAAAGAAAAAAGACAAAGAAAAATATTTTGTGATTTCTGATGATTATTATTTGAACTGTTGATCAATTTTAATGTGGACAAATTAAAAGAAGGAATAAGGAGGGTCATATTATAAGAGTCCACAGAGCGGGGGTAATTATAATCATTGTTAAAGTAAATAAAATTAATAAATTACTCAGTGTACTCTGACTGCCCCGTTGAGATCCGGCAACGTCGGAGCTGGTACGGGTGGTTATTTTTTACACTTCCTATAAAATAACAAGGAGGAGGTATGATAAAATCCATTTTATTAGCAGTTGACGGATCAATCTATACCGATTCTGTGGTAAGTTATGGCATTGATCTCGCAAAGAAGCTAAATGCCTTCTTGCGTGTTTATACGGTTGTTGATATACGGATATATGAGTGGGTATTAAACACCGGAGGGGAAGGTTATATGCCCGTTATTCCTTCAAATGTATTTCATGATGAATCTTATAAATTTCATACAGAACGGGCAGACGGACTTATTACCTCTTTGCGTAAGAAATTAAACAGCAGTGGTATTAAGTTCGAGGCTGATAAAATCGAGGGATCGCCCGTGGAGGTCCTATGTGATATTTCAAGACAAGTGGACCTGGTTATTATGGGAGCAAGGGGCGATTATGCCCGCTGGGGAGATCGCCTTCTTGGTGCAACACTTGAGCCGGTATCGCATCAAAATCACTCTCCACTAATGATAGTTGATAAGGCCTTTTTTCCCTTCAATTCTATTACCTGTGCCTATGATAGAAGCGAATCAAGTAATGCCGGACTCAGGCTTGCCGCCTATTTCGGAGAAAAACTGGAACTTCCTTTGGATGTGTTAACAGTAAATGATGATACCGGGGATCGGGATGAGACCCTTGAAGAGGCACGCACTTATTTGAAACCCTATAACTTAGAAGCGCAGTTTAGGCATGAAGCCGGCGATCCGGCCAAAATAATTGTAAACGCCACTGCTAATGCACCGGATACGACATTATTGATCATGGGTAGCTTCGGACATTCCCGTATCAGGGAGGCCATATTAGGGAGTACAACACTCGAGGTAATGCGCGGCGCGGCCAAACCAATATTATTGGCAAAATGATGTATACATAAACCTTAACCTCATTTATAATTGTCTGATATTAGCAGGGTCATGCTGAATTTGCCTGGCCTGTCCAAATGACTCCTTCGGTGAACTTTTTTCAGGTTTTCAGCATCTCTCACAACTCCGTTTGAAATAGATTCCCAAATTCCGTATTGCCTTCGTGTAAATGATATAAAAGATAATTTTCAATTAATATCAATTGATACCGATTAAGAAAAATTTTAGAGGGGGATAAATGTCTGGCCAAATCATAACCTTAACCCGCCATATTATTGATGAACAACACCGTTTTCCAAACGCTACAGGTGAATTTACCAACTTGATGAACGATATTTGTTTTGCAGCAAAACGGATATCTTATCATACAAATAAAGCCGGCTTGCTCGATGTTCTGGGTGAGACAGAAAAGGTGAATGTTCAAGGTGAGGTTGTAAAAAAGTTGGATGAATTTGCCAATGAAACGATGATAAAATCGCTGGATCATGGGGGAAATTTATGTTGTATGGCCTCGGAAGAAGAGGAGGAAATTATACCAATCCCGGAACAATATCCGGTTGGGAAATATGTCTGCATGTTTGATCCCTTAGACGGTTCTTCTAATATAGACGCCAATGTTAGTGTCGGAACCATATTTTCTATTTATCGTCGTGTCTCTGCGGAAGGGCGCCCCGGAACCCTTCAGGATTGCCTCCAGCCAGGAAAACAACAACTTTGTGCGGGATATGTGGTATATGGCTCCAGTACCATGCTCGTTTATACAACCGGAAACGGAGTACATGGATTCACGCTTGATCCCAGCTATGGTGAATTCGTCCTCTCGCATCCGAACATTCAAACACCAAAAAAAGCACATATCTACAGTGTAAATGAAAGCAATTTTGATTACTGGGATGATGTTATAAAGAATTATATTCGCTATGTAAAGGCGACTGATGATAAGACAAACCGGCCGCTGAATTCGCGTTATATTGGCTCTATGGTTTCAGATATCCATCGTAATTTACTCTATGGTGGTATATATTTATATCCGGCCAGCTCAAGGACAGAAAACGGAAAATTAAGACTTATGTATGAGGCCAATCCAATGGCCTTTATCGTGGAGCAGGCCGGAGGCAGGGCAAGTAATGGAAATATTGATATTTTGGAAATTATGCCGGAAGAAATTCATCAACGGGTACCATTATTTATTGGCTGCGCAGATGACGTGAGCATGATTGAAGAATTCATCAAAGCAAAAAGAATCTAAAGACTCTTTTCCACTAATTAAATTTATACTTTTAATGATTCTTAAGAATGTAAATAAAATATTAATTTACTTTCTTCAAACAATCCTTTTATATTTTTATTCGTGAAATTCATGGATTATTATTTTTATCTTTGATCATTTATCTTTTATCTTTGATCTTTTATCTTTTGTCTTTTTTTAGCGATCTCCGCGCCTTTGCGCCTCTGCGAGAGATCATATAAGCGATTGAGAATAACAATTCACTTTTTATTGAACTCTATTGAACAGTGAGGGCATAATACATAAATTACAATGCATTGGAATGATTAAGAAGACAGTCACTATTAAAACATTGTAATTGATGGAAAGGAAGCGTTTACAAATATTATGGCTAAGACGATTTACATTAAAGATGTTGCACAATACGAAAATGAAGAAGTTATCATCCAGGGATGGATCTATAATAAACGTTCCAGCGGTAAACTTAGATTTTTATTAGTCAGGGATGGATCAGAGACAATTCAATGTGTTGTTTTTAAAGGAGATGTATCCGAAGATACTTTTTCTAATGCCGATGTATTACAGCAAGAAAGTTCTTGCCGTATTACGGGAAAAGTAGCCAGAGATGATCGATCTCCCATAGGATTTGAAATTCAGGTAAGTGAGGTGGAAGTTATTCAGGTCGCCGAGGAATATCCGATCACAAAAAAAGAGCACGGTGTGGATTTCCTTATGGATCACCGTCATTTATGGTTAAGATCTTCACGGCAGTATGCGATTATGCGTATACGACATGAGATTATCCGTTCAGCAAGAGAATTTTTTGATCAGCGTGATTTTGTTTTGATAGATACCCCAATTTTTACACCAAATGCTGCTGAAGGAACAACAACACTATTTTCCACCGAATATTTTGGACGAGATGCGTATCTCACACAGTCCGGGCAACTATATGGTGAAGCAGGTGCAATGGCATTTGGCAAAATCTACTGTTTTGGTCCTACTTTTCGCGCTGAAAAATCCAAAACAAGACGCCATTTAACTGAGTTTTGGATGATCGAACCCGAGGTAGACTTTTTTAGATTTAGCCGGGGATATGCAGCTTGCGGAAGAATTCCTCGAACATATTGTCCAGAGTGTTCTAAAGAATAGAAAGCCGGAGTTAGAAAAATTGGAAAGGGATATCTCAAAACTGGAAGCCATCAAAACACCTTTCCCGCGGTTGCATTATGATGATGCGGTCAAAATACTTCACGAAGCGGGTGTGGATTTTGAACATGGTGGTGATTTTGGTGCAGCGGATGAGACAATTATTTCTCAAAAATACGATAGACCGGTCATTGTCCATCATTATCCTGCAGCTGTGAAAGCCTTTTATATGAAAAGAGATGATGAAAACCCAGACCAGGCCTTAGCTATGGACGTGCTGGCTCCGGAAGGATATGGCGAGATTATTGGTGGATCACAGCGTGAAGACGATTATGATTTGCTCCTGGAGCGTGTTAGAGAACATAAACTACCTGAAGAGGCTTTTAAGTGGTATCTTGATCTGAGAAAATATGGATCGGTTCCTCATGCAGGATTTGGATTAGGAATTGAGCGCACGGTTGCCTGGATTTGCGGGATTAATCATTTACGAGAAACGATACCGTTTCCACGTCTGATGCAACGCATATATCCTTGATCTTTTGCATTTAGAAAACATGAATTGCTTTTCTATGCATTTTGCTTTATAATTTTTCTAAATATGATTCTCACGCAGCGACGCTACACCGCAGCGAGATATAATAATATATACAAAATATTTTTGATCTTTAATTTATAATCATAATGTCTCTTTTTGTATTTTTTACTGATTTTCCGTTGCGGCGCTGCGTGAAAAATCAGATCAGGTGTTCAAAAGAAGCATTTCATTCCAATTAAATTGATATAAAACACATATTAATTATCTCTGATATGTATACTAAAACCATTGCTGTGATTGGTGCCCGTGAATGTGATCAAAATATATGGCAAATAGCAGAAAAATTAGGTGGTTTACTTGCATTGTCTGGGTTTAAGGTAATATGTGGCGGCCTTGGCGGGGTAATGGAGGCTGTTTGTAAAGGTGCAAAGTCTAAACAGGGTGTCACAATTGGTATTCTGCCAGGTGATAGTTCAACAGAAGCTAATCCATATGTGGATATTGCTGTGGCCACCGGAATGGGAATTGGGCGCAATTTAATAATAATTCGATCTGCAGATGCCGTAATTGCAGTTAACGGTGGGTTTGGAACCTTATCCGAGATTTCTTTTGCATTGCAATTGAAAAAGCCGGTTATTGGCATTGGGTCATGGGACGTATCTGAACATATTCACCCAGTAGATACACCTGAGGAAGCAATGGAAAAGTTAACTTACTTAATTGAAGTTGAATGAAAGTGGCGGCTCATATTCGTGTATCAGGACGGGTTCAGGGTGTCGGATATCGTTATTTTGCCGTCCGGAATGCAGAAATGCTGGGCTTGACCGGTTTTGTGCGGAATTGTTCAGACGGAAGCGTCGAATTGAAAGTTGAGGGAGAGAGAGATCTTATTGAGCAGTTTGGGAAAATATTAAAGGATGGACCTCGTTTTTCACGAGTTAATAAATTAGATTTAACTTTTGACGCCTATCAAGCTAAATATACTAACTTTATAGTCGACTATTAATGACAGAAAAATGAATAACGACCGAATTTTAAAAATAAAAAATGTAATACGTGATATTCCTGATTATCCTAAAGAGGGGATAATCTTTAAGGATATCACAACACTATTACAGGATTCCGAACAATTTAGTATGGCGATTGATGTTTTGGCGGAATCTGTTTCAAATATGTCTATTGATGCTATTGCAGCCATTGAGTCGCGGGGTTTTATTTTTGGCTCTGTTTTATCCTATAAAATGGGTGTTGGATTTATCCCGATAAGAAAACCGGGAAAACTACCGGCTGAAGTCATTTCGGAAGAATATTCCCTGGAATATGGCACAGACAAGATTGAAATACATAAAGATGCCATATTGCCTGGGCAAAGGATCCTTGTCGTAGACGACCTCCTCGCAACGGGAGGGACAGCGAAAGCAGCATGCAACCTGATCGAAAAAACAGGAGGTATTGTTGAGGCGCTATTATTCTTAATAGAATTGGGTTTTCTGGATGGAAGAAATTTATTAGAGGGATATAAGGTTACCTCTATTATAGATTTCGATTAAAATAATTATTTTTCTCTCGCAAAGACGCAGAAAAAGATAAGATAGAAGAAAAAGGACAAAAGAAAAAAAATTATGTTAATCATGTGGGTTGACAGACCAGCCTGTTTTTTTCTTAATTCTTTTTTCTTTTTTCATTGCAATTGATGCGTCGCTGCGAGAAAATACAAAACTTATATGGAGCACTAATATGAAATCAAAATGGCTCTTTGTCATACTTTTATCAATCTGTATTCAAGGAAATCTTCATGCTGGTGGGGAGTGGTACCGTACTTATGAAAAAGGAATGGAGGCCATGATAGAGGACGACTATAAAACAGCTGCAAAATTTTTCCGTGAAGCTATCGAAGATAATGACACGGACAACGATAACGTGCGTACCTATGGTATGCATTTTATTGAATACTTTCCTCATAGAGAACTGGGAATCTGTCTTTATAATTTGGGTGAAACCACTGAAGCTGGTAAGCAATTAAAATTGTCTATGTCACAGGAGCCATCTGATCGGGCAAAAGAATACATGCGCAAAATCGGAGGTGGGGTTCCGCCAAGCAAAAAAGAGGTTCCGGTTATAGATCAACAGGGCGGTGCCGCCAGTGCTGGTGGTGCAGCGGTTGGGGCTGCAGGGGTAACTTTAGGCGCAGCCGGAGCCGCTGGTGCTCCGGTAAAAGAGCCGGATATGATTGTGGGGAAACAAACAATCAAATTGGTTGGAGAAAGAATGGGTGTTGCTATTCTTCCTTTTGAAAACAAAGGCGCCAGCAGGGATTTGGGTGAGATAATTCTTGATAAAATGATCACTGTGTTATGGAATCAGGACCGCTTTAAGGTGATGGAGAGGGCAGCTCTGGATCAGGTATTGGCAGAACAATCTCTTGGTCAAACAGGCATATTAGATGCTACCACAGCCGCAGAGATAGGTAAAGGAATAGGAGTTGACGCTATTATAATCGGCAGTGTTGCAGCATCTTCATCCGGTTCGCTGAGTATAGATGCAAGGGTTATTGATACAGAATCTGCCGCTATTATTGTTGCTCACGATGCCTATACGGGTAGTGCTGAAGCACAGAATGTAAAAAACGCAGTTGAAAATCTGGCCCGTAAAATAACAGAATCTTTGCCGTTGGTGGATGGTTACGTGATAAAGATAGATGGTGAGCAATTAATATTGGATGTTGGTCGTAATGGTGGGCTTAAAAAGGGGATGAAATGTGTTATTTATAAAGAAGGTGCACCTATTAAGCATCCCATTACCGGTGAAATATTGGGAAAAGAGACAACTGTTTTGGGAGAAGTGTTAGTCTCCGATGCCTTCGAAAAATACAGTGTATCAAAACAACTTACGTTTTCAGGAAATATGATTTCTATAGGTGATAAATTCATTACAAAATAACGGACATGATTAATCAAATTGGGAGGGAATGATGCAAAAATTTTTAATAATATTTACTGTTGTGTTAATTGTTCTAATGGGGCAATCTTTATTGGCACAGGAACAATTTGCTCTAACCGGAAACGGCGCCAGAGCAGCTGGTATGGGCTATGCCTTTACGGGTGTTGCTGATGATGCGACAGCCATATCCTGGAATTCAGCTGGATTGACACAATTGTATAGCATGGAAGCCAGTGTGATTGGAAAATTAGGTTGGGGCTCTATTAGTACAGATTATACTAATTATGACATTAGTGGAAGCCTGTCGTCCGGTATTCATCTAAATTTTGCCAGCTTCGTTGTTCCTTTTCAGGCTGGTGACATTAGTATTGTTGGGGGTGTCGCCTATCGGACGCTTTATGATTTTAACAAAACCTTAGAATGGACTGCAAAGGTTGATGGTGATGATGAAGAATTTACATCCACCGATGAAGAAACGGGTGGTGTAACTGCCATTTCTCCAGCTGTCGCAGTTCAAATTAATGAAATGTTTTCTGTGGGCGCTGTGCTTAATATTCTAGGTGGTAGTTGGGAGAACAAGGAAGAAGATTATGATGGTGAAAAATACGAAGGAGAATCTGATTTTTCAGGAACTTCCGTTGATATAGGTGTTTTGGTAAAACCAAGCCCAAAAGTGTCTATCGGCGCTAATCTCTATTTACCTTATACGTTGACAGAAACAGTAAAGGGCCAGGATGGTGGATCGGACACAGTTTATGACCTGAATGTACCTTTTTTCTGGGCATTGGGTATTTTATTCAGAGCAACCGACAATTTATCGCTCGCTGCAGATTTTCGTAGCCGGTCCTGGTCCGGTTCTGAGTACTTCATTGATGGGAATCAACTTGATGAAGAAGACTGGGGATTGCAAGATGCGAATTCCATTCATGTTGGTCTCGAATATCTGATCCAATCCGGAAAAGCAATTTTACCCGTCCGTCTTGGTTTCTACACCTTACCAACCCCTGCAACCGCCTATGATTATGTGAATCGTGAAGATGGTGATCAAATATCATATAATGCTATAACAGGTGGTCTTGGTTTGGTTATGGGCAGCTTTATTCTTGACGGATCTCTCGAATATATCTTTGGTTCCTATTATGGTGATAGTGATACTAACAATGGTTCTGAGTATAATGTAGAATACAGTTTATCTGATTTTAGGCTTACACTTGGTGCTACCATACATTTGGGAAAATAATTTTAATAAAAAACACTATTAAGGGGATGCCTATGTATCCCCTTTTTTTTTGTCCATTTTATAACCAATACAACTATACTGTATTGAATGGTGAATGACTAATAAATAATTTTATATTACGATGAGAGCAGAATCATGTTCGACATAGATTTTTATCAACACATGATATTGGCAACATGGTTATTTATAATTGCTTTTAGATGGTACCGGAAACTACAGGCATTTATAATAGTTTTGGGAGTGGCAATAGCCTGGGAAGCGGCAGAATTACTGTATAACTTAGATGCCTATTCCGGTTTTAACCACTTTTTAAGAGATACATTGTACGATTTGATTGCGGCTCTGATTGCATGTACTATAAGCATTTTATTATTAAAGGATAAGGACAAGCAGCCTAATTTATAACCTTGCCTTAAAACTTTCATTTTTATAAATTAAGAGACAATAAATCTTAGGAAATAGTTTCATAATCAAAGATTTTGGACATTTCGGGACAGATTGCGAGAAGTGGCGATAAGTATAAATTATTAATTGCTTTCCTGCCCCAGTAGCTCAGCCGGATAGAGCAGTGGCTTCCTAAGCCATGTGTCGGGGGTTCGAATCCCTCCTGGGGTACCATTTATTATTATCTGTAGTTTGTAGGGACGCGGTAAGCCGCGTCCCTTTTTTCTTGTGTCGTAGGTTTATCCCTCCACATCAATCATATTTTTGAGGTGGCTATAATAAAATACTTTTCAGAGATATAAATTTAAGAAGAGAAATTGCTCTATTCGTCTGTAATGGTTAAATTATATGGATATTATGACCATTTATGATAAATATCTACATTTGAAAATGGTATCTTATTTATAATTAAAAATTTAGAATTTATAATTGTGTTTCTACAGGAGAAATGATGTTAAAGCCGAAGAAAAAGATCACCAAACAAGAGCTGAAGGAAGATAAATTTGTAAAATTTACCCTGCAAGCGAAAACGTATATTGACATGCATTATCAAAAACTTTTACGTATAGGCCTTGCTATTCTGGCCATCGTCGTTATTTTTATATTTTTATATTATGAATCTCAGCAAACAGAAGCGGAAGCCAATTCACAGCTCGGGATTGCTGAAATTGAATTTACAAATGGCCAACTAACCAAAGCCAGCGAGAGATTGGGAAGATTAATTGAGGATTATGATGGCAGTGATGCTGCAGATCAGGGCATCTTTCTGTTGGCAAATATTCATTTCCAGCAACAAAAATATGAGCAGGCCCGTGAATATTTCGAAAAATTTGTAAATGATTATAGTGGTAGTAATATATTGTTATCATCCGGATATGCTGGTTTGGCAGCATGCGAGGAAGCTGTTAATAATTTTGAAGAGGCCGGGGATCTTTATGAACGAGCAGCAGAGACCGCTCCAGATTTCCCTGAAGCGGACAACCAATATTATCTTGCCGGGCTTTGTTATAAAAAGGCAGGGGACATCGAAAAGGCAAGGTCAATTTTTGAACAACTCACGGATGAATCTGCCAAAAGCAGCAGAGCAAAAGATGCAGAATCACAATTGGTATTACTAAAATAGCGCAACAATTTTAGCGGCAGAGATCCTAGGACTCACCATTCGGGTGAGTGCCTGCCTCTGGCCGTTCGGTTTTTAAAAAAAGATAAAAGATTTACCACCATAGGTGGTACTGAGAATTCTAATAAGATCTGTTTCTTCTGTGGCTAAACAACTTTATCGTTTTGCGATTATCTTTATTGGATATAGTAAGACGTAAGTCTGCACTAATCCAAGTTCTATATTTTAAGGGAATATCGTGATTTTTGAGTATATATTATTAATGACATTCATTTCCCTTGGTTTGATATTATTTTTTTCGGCATTGGGCCTGGAGTCATTAAAAGAGGTGTTATTAATCAGAGGATCAGATAAGACTGATCTGTATAGAAAAAAAAGCGCCAGGCTTGAACTTTGGTCTCAAACAACTCTCACATTAATTTTCTTGCTTTTCGCATCCAGAATTATTCTTCTTCTGCTAGCACCTTCTGAATTGCTTTCATTTGCCTACTTACCCAATGAAGTGGTTCATCTTCTGCTGGTTAGTTTAATATTTAGTGTTTTCTGGATATTGATTTGGTATTTTATCCAGATAAAAAAAGAAATAAAGATAGAAGAACGAACCCTTTATCTCAAAAAATTATTTTTTTATTCTCTTCTTTTGGCGGTGGTTGATCTGGTACTCACATTTCTTTTGAGTTACCAGGGATACCAGCATATGTATTCACTCCGAGCTGTCGGCAAAATCTTCCATATGGCTGAAGTTTTGGATGATTATCTTCCATTGCTAGTGATGAATTTTTCCTTATTGCTCGTACTCAGTTTTCTCTTTGTTATGTATATTCTCAAACGTTCACTGAGGATACTCAAGCAATATTGGCTGACTCTTTTATTATTGATAATAAGTAGTTTGATGCTCACACTCCTTAGCGGTTCTATAAATTTGGGTTGGAATGATAATTTTCATACCCGCGTTTTTCTTTTATCCTGGCAATATTCTTATGTTGGTTGGATATTTTCATTATTTATAAGTATCTCGGTTTTTTGTAATGTAGCCTCCATCATTTTACTAACAAATATGGGTAAATTTATCAACCCGGTTAAGTACAGAAACCTCTCAATCAATATGATTAAGATGGGTTTTATTGCAATTGTTGCTTTCTTGCTACTATCTGTCTTTCCCGATATTTTAGTGTGGTTTTATACTCATTAATATTTGAATGGGGGATACATGCATTTTTCATTATTAAAATTTATACTCATCATCTTCCTGACTATATCCACAGTTCCTGGCTTATTATCCGCACAAATTGATTATGCCCCTCTAAACGATCTACTTAAGACTTATGTACATGATAAAAAAGTTGATTATAAGAATTTGTTGAAGGAGAAGAAAAAACTATTCGCCTTTACTGAGGAAATGGGCAAAATCTCACCGAAATCCCATCCTGCAAATTTCAAGACAACGAATGAGAAATTAGCATTCTGGATTAATGCTTACAATGCATTTATCCTGAGAATTATTATTGATAATTATCCAATTGAGAGTATAAAGGATATAAATTTTATCGGTTTTACCATCTGGCTTCATAAAAATTTAATCGGTGGAGAAAATATATCGTTCAAATCTCTCGAAGATGATATCATTCGGAGTGAATTTAAGGATCCCCGAATTCATTTTGCTATTAATTGTGCTTCTTACAGCTGCCCACCCCTGGTTAACCGTGCATATATGCCATCTACTTTGAACGAACAAATGGAGTCAAGTACACGTAACTTTATCAATGATAGAGAAAATTTTAAAATTGATAATAAAGAAAAAATAATTTATTTGAGTTCTATATTTGATTGGTATGATACTGATTTTTATGAATATCTTATAAAAAATAAGAATATTAAGGAACCTCATTTGCTCGATTTCATTAAACTATATTATGAGCATGAAATTAAGAATAATTTATATCAGTATGAGGTTGTTTTTATTGAGTATAACTGGAATTTGAATGATCTGTAATCTGAGCAACTGGAATATGAATGATATTTAAATACCTATATCGAGAGTCTGAATACCCTACAAGGAATGAATCAGAGTATTATCTGAATTGTTTAAGAATCTACACCATGAGAATCCTGAACAAAATTCAGAGTAGCTTTTTATTTTGTGGTGAATATCAGAATGATTATGGATTTGGAAAGAGCTGAGCAAATTGGGAGGAATATGTTAAGTCAAAAGCTACTTACAAGAATAAAAAATGCATCATCCGTAACTGTAATGACAGGGGCTGGAATTTCAGCTGAGAGCGGTGTACCAACGTTTCGGGGAAAAGATGGAATTTGGGAAAATAACAAAGTTGAAGAATTGGCAAGCCCTATTGCCTTGGCTAGTAATCCGGAATTATTCTGGAAGTTTTATGATTGGCGAAAAAAACTTATTAATGATGTTAAGCCAAATCTTGGGCATTACAGCCTGGTTGATTTTGAAAGAATATTTGAGGATTTTGAGTTAATTACACAGAATGTTGATAATTTGCATCAGGAGGCCGGAAACAAGAAGGTGATCGAATTGCACGGAAATATTTATAAGACTAAGTGTTCATCCTGTAATAAACCGCACAATGATGCAATCAATCCTGGTGCTGATGTACCAAAATGCCTACACTGTAACGGTCTTCTCAGGCCAGATGTCGTTCTATTTGGTGAAAATCTTGCAGAAAATGTATTAAGACAAGCACATGAAGTTTCAGCAGGCTGTGAGATTTTCTTTTCCATTGGAACTTCTAGTTTGGTCGAACCGGCTGCCTCGCTTCCACTCTTAGCTAAGGCTAATGGAGCATATGTAGTGGAAATTAATTCAGAAGAAACCCCTTTGACACCTCAAGCTGATGAATCTCTCCGTGGTTCTGCAGGAAAAATATTACCAGCTTTGGTTATAATAACTGAAAAACTTCTATCATAAAAGAATCTATGCTAACATATAGAATAAAATACCTACTGCTCATTTCATCTATAGTCCTTATAACAAGCTGCGCCTATTACAATATTATGTTTAATGCTGAGGAGAAATATGCCAGCGGTGAAAAGAAAATTAAGGAGAGTACCGGAAAAGAAATTACGGCAGAAATGCGTAAGGACTTTTATGACACAATCAATAAATGCTGGAAATTACTCAACATTTATGGAGACAGTAGCGCTTACTCTGACGACGCTCTATTATTAATTGGTAAAAGTCATTGGCAAGTAGAGGAATATGTAAAATCGGAGAGACAACTACAACAATTTGTGGATCGCTATCCTAATAGTGACTTGATTACAGAAGCAAATTTGTGGTTGGGGAAGGCCCTGGAGAAATTGGATCGTGATGATGAAGCAATCCAGTATCTCAACCTGGCATTATCAGCGGACGAGGATGACAACATTAATGCTCAAGTCTATTTAAGTTTAGGAAGTGTGTATTTCAAAAAGGAACTGTATGATAATGCCCGTGATCAGTTGAATAATGCAATTGATGCCTCTGATGATGATGACCTAAGCGCCGCTGCTCAATTCTTAATTGCAGAAACTTACTTTAATCAAGAAGAGTATGAGGTATCTGCAGAAAACTTTCAACAGGTAAAGAAATATAATACTCAAATCGATTTTCTGTTCTCTGCATTCATGAGGAAAATAGATTGTCATATTGAAATGGACCAGTACGATCTGGCAATCCAACTCTTAGAGGAAAACTCTTCTGACAACAGATTTCTCAACAATAAGTCGGTAATTAGAGCAAAAATTGGTGATTTATACAAATTTAAGGGTCTTTATATTGAAGCGACAGAAGAGTATGACGATGTCCTGGAGCTCTATCCTAAAACAAAGGGTTCTGCAATTGCTGCTTATGGTATGGGCCAGTTAATGGAGTTTGCATATTCATCTTTGGATTCTGCTAAAGTTCTTTACCAAAGAGTCGGTAAAGAGTACCGGCAATCAGAATTAACTGAACTGGCTGACGAGAGGGCACGGATTCTTGATCAATACCAGAAAATTAAAGGAAATATAACACGGGATATTGAGGATCTAATAAAGATACAAGAACAATCAACAAATGAAGATTCTGTTGAAACGTCCGATGTTGCCGTTGAGGAAGATGAAGATGAAGATGAAACTCAAAGCAATAAACGTAATACAAATAATAAAGCACCGGCAAAAAAACCGACAGCGAGAACATTAGCGAGTATTGAAACCTCTTTAGAGAAAAATCGATTTGCAAAAGCTGAGTTTTTTCTTCTGACATTGGTAAATTATGACAGTGCTATAACTGCCTACAATAAATTTATTGTTTTATCTGAAGATAGTATCCTGGTACCTAAGGCTCACTATGCATTATATTACATATATGGATATGAATTAGATGATTCTGAAAAAGCAGATTCAATTAAGAATGTTATTATTGATATATTTCCCAATTCAATCTATGCAAAATATTTTCAAGGTCAAGATGAAAGCGAATTAGTGGACAGGGAAGAGGAATCACCGTATAAATATCTTTTCCTCCAAGGCGAAGCATTATTATCTGATGGGCAATATTATGATGCTATTGATCTTTTTACACAGATCGCTGTTGAGGATTCCGGGAGTGAAATAGCTCAAAAGGCAAGATATGCTAATGCCTGGATTTATGAAAATGAATTGGAAGATGTTCCTAGTGCCGTCCATGCGTATACGATTGTAGCTGAAGAGTATCCAAATACAGAGATTGGAAAGATCGCAAAAAATAAAATCAAAATACCTCCTGTTGAAAAAGCGGTGAGTAACGATTCAACCGGTACTTCCCAGGAGAATACCCAAGACCTAACACAGCCAGACAGTACTGATAACGGCGGAGAGATTCAAGAATGGCCGGCACCTGCCCAGGTGGAGCAAAGTATCAACGTCAAAGATCAGGATCAGGCTAAACCAGACAATTAAACCTGTATATTTATGACGTATGTATCTTCTAAGATTGAGAACCTAAATCTTTATAATCAGACAACCCCTTCCAGGAATTTTTATATTGCGATATTATTTTTTTCTTATGGCGCTCGTATCTTTACTTTTTAATCATTGTTCTCCCAGCGCCCGATATGCCTCTCACCAAAATAATCCTCCTGTTGCCCCCAAAATGGATGCAAATGTAGGAATGGTTTTTTATGGTGAGGCCTCGTATTATGCAGATAAATTTCATGGGCGAAAGACAGCAAATGGTGAAGTTTTTGACATGTACAAGATCTCCGCAGCCCACAAGACACTTCCTTTTAATACGATCTTGCAGGTGATAAATTTAGATAATCAAAAGTCTGTTATTGTACGCGTTAATGATAGGGGGCCTTATAAAAAAGGTAGGGTTCTCGACCTTTCTTACAGGGCAGCGCAAGAAATTGATATGATTTCCAGTGGTGTGGCCAGGGTGAAGATCAAAATTGTAAAAATGGGAGACATGTGAACAATATTTTTGCAGCCATCCTGGCCGGAGGTCGCAGTTTTCGCCTTGGTGAAGATAAGGCGTTACTAAGATTTAATGATATTTATATACTAGATTATATTTATTCTCAACTTACTTCTTTAACCACTCAGATTAGAATTATTGGAAAACCACGTGCGCAAGTTAAAATAGAACCTGGATTATTTGTGCCAGATCGGATTACGGGATTAGGGCCGCTTGGAGGGTTATATACCGCCTTACACCTCACTTCTCAACCTGTATTAGTTGTGCCTTGCGATATGCCATTCTTAAATTCTGCTCATATTGAATTATTGATAAAAGATTTTGATGCTTCCTATGATGCCATAATTGCAGTATCTTCGAAGGGCCTTGAACCTTTACTAGGAATCTATAATCCTGAAATACTTTCAAAGTTATCCGGTTTTATTGAGCGAAAAGATTATGCTCTTTATAAATTTATTAATAGTTTAGATACTAAATATGTTGATTATAGTGAAAATGCTTGCAATTCGCATACATTTTTTAATATTAATACTTTAAGTGATTATAAAAAGGCCTTATATTTAAAAGAGAAAAATCAAAAATATTTGGATAAATGATAGTGGAGGTTATGATGGGTAAGTACGTAGAAGTAACGGATGCAACTTTTGAAGATGAAGTTATAAAATCGGATCTTCCCGTATTAGTTGATTTCTGGGCGGTTTGGTGCGCACCTTGTAGAATGGTTGCACCAATTGTTGAAGAATTGGCTTCTGAGAAAGAGGGAAGTCTGAAAGTTGCTAAAATGGACGTGGATAATAATCCTGACACAGCCATGAAATATGGGATAAGATCTATTCCGACTATGCTCGTATTCAAGGGCGGAGAAGTTGTTGACCAAATTGTTGGAGCCGTACCGAAATCTATGATTGAATCTAAAATCGACAAACACATGTAAATAATACGAATAGTCTTTATGAATATTCACAAAGTTCAATTTATTAAAAGCGCTACACACATTGACCAAAAACCATCTCCGGACCTTCCTGAGGTGGCTGTTGTTGGACGATCAAATGTTGGAAAGTCTTCTCTAATCAATGTTTTGTTTAATAGAAAGAATCTCGCCAAAATAAGTTCTACCCCCGGGAAGACGCGTTTACTCAATTATTTTCAGATAGATGAGCATATCTATTTTGTTGACTTGCCAGGTTACGGCTATGCAAAATTGTCCAAAACAGAGCGGGATAAATGGCAGAAGAGCATTGAATCGTATCTAAAAAATAATGACTATCTTAAACTCATACTTCTGTTAATTGATATTAGGCATGGTATATTACCCATCGACCAGATAATGATTGAGTGGTTAAATTATTATAATATACCATTTGCCATTATACTTACAAAAAGCGATAAGATTTCTAAAAATCAGGTCCGATCAATAAAATTAAAAATTAAGAATCAGTTCTCAGATATAAGCATTTGCACATTCTCGGCCTTAAAAAAAACAGGACGGGAAGAAATATTTGCCCTCATTGAGAACATCTCTAGTTGGTAATATTGGAATTGAATGGGTGTGTCACGGTGGAATACTTTTCGGTAGTTTGAGCAAGTCAAACCTATTAAATCCCTAAAATAATGTATAAGATATTTATTTCAGATAAATTGCCTGATAGCGCATTAGAAGTATTTCAGTTAAGTCCAAACTATGAACTCAACCTGGAATATGGACTCAGCCACTCGGAAATTTTAAGAAAGATACCGACCTACCATTCAATAATTGTTAGAAGTGCAACAAATATTGATAAGGAAGTGATCGATGCTGCAAAAAACTTAAAAGTTATTGGACGAGCAGGATCGGGGTTAGACAATATAGATGTAGATTATGCAAAACAGAAGGGTATTGAGGTATTTAACACGCCAGGATGCAACTCTCAGGCCGTTGCAGAACTAACCATAGGACTCCTGCTATCCCTCAGCCGCAATTTATATCATGCGTCACATTCTTTAAAGATCGGAAAATGGGATAAATCAAATCTGATGGGCCATGAGATCGCAGGTAAAACATTAGGTTTGATTGGATTTGGTCAGATCGGCCAGCGTGTCGGTAAGATGGCATCTGGTTTAGGTATGCAGATATTAGTTTATAAAACAAAACCCGTATTACGATCTCCTGGTTTTGAGTTTGAACTTGTAGATTTTAAATCAATCTTTCAAAAATCTGATTATGTGTCGCTGCATTTACCAAAAAATGAGCAAAGTACCAACCTCATAGGTATGAAAGAACTAATTCTGATGAAGTCAAATGCCTATCTGGTTAATTGTGCACGAGGAGGCATTGTTAATGAACAGGAGCTCCTATCAGCACTTGATAGCGAAACTATTGCCGGCGCTGGGATTGATGTCTTTCAAGATGAGCCACCTGGCGATTTTTCATTGATACAACATCCACGAGTATTCCCTACGCCACATATAGGCGCCTCTACCGTTGAGTCTCAGGAGAGGGTTGGAAGAGATATTGCTAAATTGATCATGAATCATCTGGAAAAAAACTATCTATTTATTTAGGAAAATTAATGCGTGATAAAGATCTGGTAATTATAGGCGGGGGGCCAGCCGGGTTAAGGGCAGGTGAGGAGGCCCAGGCGAGAGGGCTTGATTATGTTATACTTGAAAGAGGGGGAATAGCGCAGTCTTGGCAGGATATACGTGAAGACATGCTTATGCTTTCACCCTGCCTGCCCCAGAGGGACTGGACAAGTATTTCTACCCATTTCCCAATCTGGAAACTGGATATAACACGACCTTATTGTTATGCCTCAGAATTTGTCGATTATCTTATTAAATATACTGACCATTTCAATTTAAATATAGAAACCAACTCTTCCGTAACCTCTATCAGGCAGAAAGATGGTCTTTTTGAAATTTCTACAGGTGAAAATAAATATCGTGCCAGAATAATTTTAAATGTTACCGGTTTTTTTGGGAATCCCTTTATTCCAAATATACCTGGATTAAGGGGAAATCCAATTGTTATGCACTCACATCAATTCAAATCAGTTGATGCCTTTCGCAATAAAAGAGTTGTTATTATTGGGAGTGGAAATAGCGCTGCTGAAACGGCGATTAGCCTTGCAGGATATTCTCAGGTTTATCTTCTGTCTAGGGGCAAACTAAAATTCTTTAGTCAAACAAAGAATTTATGTCATATCCGCGGTATTTCAGAAAGTTATTTAATGGAATTAATAAATATGCAAATCATTCGTCATGTTTCCGGCGAAAAAATATTAAAGGTTGAAGGAAATACAATTCATTTTGAAGAGGGAACGCTTGAGGCCCAGGCAATAATCTGTGCAACCGGATATAACGCCGATCTAAATCCTATTCATGATTTAAATGTTAATGTTGATCTTAAAACAAAGTTTCCAAATATAAATATTAGTGGCGAATCAAAATCAATGCACAATCTTTTTTTCGCAGGACCCCTGGCTTATAGACATATAAGCAGTCTATTATTACATGGTTTTATTAAACTTATCCCCTCTACAATTGAGAGTATCTCCAAGAAGTTAATTAAAGAATCCATATAGCAAAAGGACAGGAAATCATCTCACGCAGCGCCGCAATGCTTTTTATCTGCGAATGATAAATACCCCAAAAGGAAGTATCTAAATAACCCCTTAGGCATCCGGAAAAATTAAATTCAAGCCACCTATCACTCTAAAAGAGAAAAAACAGTATTTAAAACACAAAGTAAAGAAAATATTCTAATTCATTATAATTATGTTCTTGTTAGATTAAAAATTTATATAATCGTAGCGGCGCCGCAACGTTGCGTGAGATAGCAAAAGATTTGATGTAAGATTCTGAAAAAAAGAATACGTTAAAGTAATCGATATGATCCATGTTTATTGACTTTATTGGGGCGTGGTGCTAAATTAATAAGTTTAAAAGAAACAGGAGAATAGAGATGATGAACAAAGAATTTCTGTTAAAAGTTGGTCTGGCAGAAATGCTTAAAGGCGGTGTGATCATGGATGTTACAAATCCTGATCAGGCAAAAATTGCCGAAGATGCAGGAGCCGTTGCCGTAATGGCGCTTGAAAGAATTCCTGCAGATATTCGTTCTGATGGCGGAGTCGCCCGTATGTCCAATCCCAAAATGATAAAAGAGATACAAAAAATAGTATCAATTCCGGTGATGGCCAAATGCAGGATAGGCCACTTTGCCGAAGCACAAGTATTGGAAAGTCTGGGGATAGATTTTATTGATGAGAGCGAAGTCTTAACGCCTGCAGATGAAGAAAATCATATATGGAAGCATGATTTTAAAATTCCCGTTGTGTGTGGATGCCGGGAAATAGGAGAGGCATTGAGAAGAATATCAGAAGGCGCTGCAATGATCAGGACAAAGGGTGAGGCCGGTTCTGGTGATATTGTAGAAGCCGTGCGTCATATGAGAATGGTTCAAAGGGCTATCAAGGAAATCCAAATACTGGATGATGCTGAATTAGTTTCTTATGCTAAAAAGATTGGGAGCACATTGTCACTTGTTCAATATGTCAAAGAAAAAGGAAAATTACCAGTTCCTAATTTCGCCGCCGGAGGTATTGCAACACCGGCTGATGCCTCTCTGATGATGCAGCTGGGCGCCGAATCTGTTTTTGTAGGATCGGGAATATTTAAATCAAACGATCCGGCCGCCAGAGCAAAAGCGGTGGTGGTGGCAACCACACATTATAAAGATCCAGATATGGTCGCCAAAGCCAGTGAGGGATTAGGTGATGCCATGCCCGGAATAGATGTATCTAAGTTGCCCGAAGACCAACTATTGCAAACAAGAGGGTGGTAGGTGAGCAATATAGGCGTTCTGGCAATTCAGGGAGATTTTATTAAACATTGTCTTGCTGTTGAGGCTCTCGGTTATCAAGCATTCGAAATACGAAAAGGAAAAGATCTGTCTAATATTGATGCTCTAATCATACCAGGCGGCGAATCAACTACTTTTGTGCGCCTGTTTGCTGAATTTGGCCTCGCTGATGATATTATCAAATTTGCCCAGGATCACCCCATAATGGGCACGTGTGCAGGTTTGATTGTTCTAAGTAAAAAAGCGGACGACCTGCCGTACAATCCACTTGGGTTAATAGATATTACCGTCAAAAGAAACGCCTACGGGCGGCAGAGAGATTCATTTATAGACAATGTATCCATTTGCCTTAATGGCAAAACAAATACCTTTCCGGGGATATTTATCAGGGCCCCAAAGATTGGTCAGATCGGGAGCAAGGTAAAGGTATTGGCCAAACACAATAATGATGCTGTAATGGTCGAGGAAGGTAATATCCTTGCTGCCACTTTTCACCCCGAACTTACAGAGAATCTAGAAATTCACCGCTATTTTATTAAAAATTTCATCTAATACTTTAAATATATTGTTTTAATATATTATTTACTTTTATTTAGTTGTCGTGTTTCTGCTTAATTACAGGCATCCCGAACATTTCGGCCGGCTTGTTTTATCCCTTGATTTGAATGCTACAAATGCTTAGACTAGAATAATTACTACAAGGATTTCTGCAATGAATGATTCAATTTTAATGGTATATTGTACTACCGCTAATGTCGAGGAAGCTAAAACTATTGCACGAACAGTTGTTGAAAAGCAACTAGCCGCTTGTTGCAATATTATTCCTTCAGTCTCGTCTGTTTATTGCTGGAAAGGGGAGGTCAAGGAGAGCAGCGAAGTATTGTTATTGATAAAGACAACTCAAAAGATGTATGAACAGCTAGAAAAAGAAATTAAAATGATTCATAGTTATTCTGTTCCGGAAATTATAGCAAATCAAATTGATACGGGATCTGCAGCATATTTTGATTGGATTATTGAATGTTTGGAGCGAAAAGGATAAGAAGATGGCTAAAGCAGTTGATAAAATAGGGAAAGATAATTTTTCAGGATCATTTAAATTGAGCCAGGAATCGTTATTATTGCTTTCTGAGTATATGGAAAGTAGTAACGAACAAACGCCTGACAATCTTGTGGATGCATTTGGCAAGTATGCTAAAACCATTATTAAGGCACAGCCCAATATGGTAGCCATCAGAAAAAAGGTTACCGGGATTGTATACCACACAAAACGTCTTTTAAAAGCAGATAAGTCGGTAGAGGAAATAAAATCTGCAAGTAAAATAAAAATACAGAGTGTTATAAAAACCTCTGAACAACATCGAAAAAAGATTGGTAGTTTCGGGGCAAAACTTGTTCTAAACAACAGCAAGATTCTTACAATTAGCGCAAGTTCTTTGGTTAAGGAAATATTTATTACAGCCCATAAAATGAATCGCAAGTTCACTGTCTATTGCCTTGAAAGCAGACCACAAAATGAGGGTCATGCTTTTGCGGAAGAGTTAGCAAAACACGGCATTCCTTGCGTCCTTATGACCGATGCTATGATGGGACATGCGATTCAGGAAGTAAATGTAATTATCTCAGGAGCTGATCGAATCTCTGAGAGTGGATTTGTAAATAAATCAGGTACACTTCCATTAGCCATTATTTCAAAACAATACCAGGTCCCTTTCTTCCTTGCAGCAGAAACTGATAAAATTCTTAAAGAAATTGACCGCTCGGTCCGATTCTATCCACAGGATCCAACTGAAATCTATTCAAGAAAAAGCAAGATATTAAATGTATCAAACTACTATTTCGAGATGATACCGTTTGAGTATGTTGGTAAGGTTATCTGCGAGGATGGTGTGTTTGATACCAATGAATTTATCACCTGGTATTTAGAGGACTAGAAAGAATGAAAACAGGCACTTTTATCGCAGAAGTGGAAGAAGAGGGCAGGTTACAGGTCCCTCAGGAAATTAGAGATCGATTACGTCTTGCTGAAGGCGATAAGATAGAGATTCTGTTAAAAAAAATTAGAAGTAAAAGATTTGAAGTAACGATACAGAAAAATCCACTTTCTCAGATTTTAAATCTCTCTGATGTAAAAGATATGGATACAGAATGATAAAAGTATTTGTTGACGCCACAGGCTGGTATGCGCTAGTCGATCCAGAACATCAACATCATGACGCAGCAAAAGAGTATTATCAACAACTATTAGATACCGGTACCAAATTATACACGAATATCAATGAAATCACAAGAGCTATCACAAAAATAAAAACTCAATGTGGTTTGAGCATTGCAACAGAATTCTCAAAAATAATAGATCAATCATCCCTTACATCAAATCTTAATGTTTCCTGGGTAAACAGAAGGGCGTACCGTGCTGCTTTGAGACAGTTCTTTTCAATAAAACAAGCAGATATTGAGATTCGGCACTGTTTTATCTTTGAAGATGTGCGCAAGAAGAAAATTAATCTTATTTTCTCTTTTGACGCTTCGCTGAAATATTTTGGGATACCACTAATGCCACAGATATAAAATGCAAGACTCATTCTATCGTCATTTCATAGATGATAAAGAGAAGAATATCGCTTTTATCGGAGGGGGCGGGAAAACCGCCTTAATTCAGAGAATTGCTAAAGACTGTAAAAGCTTAGACAAAAAAGTAATTATTCTATCACTTCAGCCATTTATAACACCTTTGGATGCAAAGGTGTTCATATCATCAAGTCTTCAGAATATTTCGCAACCTCTTGCAATTGAATTAAAAAAAACAAAAATTATATATCTAGGTAAAAAAATCCGCAACAACACCGTTGAAAATTTTAGCCTTGCTGAAATAAAAAAACACCTAAAAAAAATACCTGGTGATCATATCTTTATAGAAGCTGATCAGGTAAATGGTTGCTCTTTAAGTGGTTATAAAAGGGTATCCTCTTCACTACTACAACAGACAGATCGCTATATTAATGTTTTAGGTGCTGATGCTTTTAATCAAATAAAAAATAGACATTGGCTTGAATCAGAAGATGCTTTCTGGAGGTCAAAAAGAATTTTATTACCAATGGATATTGCTGCCTGGTATAAATCTAGTGATTTATTTATGAAACTATTTCATTTGTCGGTGACCGCGACATTCTTTATAAATAAAGTTGAAAATATTTATATTGAAAATATGGCCATTCCGCTCGCAAAAAGTTTTAAGATGAATGGGGTCGAACGCGTAATAACAGGCAGCGTTTTTAATTCTAATCTACATCTTGTCAAATAAACTCTCATAGTTCCCAATTTTAATTGTTCAGTCATATACTACCAGGAACCGATTCATGGCATTTATTGAATACGATAATAATAATATAATTACCAAATATAATCCAGATGATGACCAAAGCAGAGCAAATCATGACATATTGGAAAAAGGCCATACGCTCCTATAATGATCTTCGAAAACAAATAAAGCTCGGTGGAGGACTGTCAAACATAGAAAGACAACATTCAAAAGGACGGCTATCGGCAAGAGAAAGGCTAAATCACCTTCTCGATAAAGAAAGTACATTTTACGAATTGGGTATCTTTACCGCCTATGAAATGTATGAGGAGTGGGGAGGCTGTCCAGCGGCGGGTGTCGTTACGGGGATAGGATCTATCAGCGGTAAAAAATGTATGATTATTGCTAATGATGCCACGGTTAAAGCCGGTTCTTTCTTCCCAATGACAGCAAAGAAAGTGATAAGAGCACAAAAAATAGCGCTTGAGAATCAAATTCCAACCATCTACCTTGTAGATTCCTCTGGTATATTTCTCCCATTACAGGAAGATGTCTTCCCTGATACGGATGATTTTGGACGTGTATTTTATCTCAATGCTGTTATGTCCGCTAAGGGAATCCCACAAATTACGGCCATCATGGGAATGTGTGTTGCTGGTGGTGCTTATCTCCCGGTAATGTGTGATTCTTTGATTATGACAGAGGGTAGTGGTCTCTTTTTAGCGGGACCGGCTCTTGTTAAGGCAGCAATTGGACAAGTTGTTGAAGCGGAAGAACTTGGCGGTGCGACGATGCATTCTGAAATAAGTGGCACTGTTGATTTTAAAGAGAAGGATGATCGCTCTGCCATTAGCAGAATCAGGGACCTGGTTTCACATATGGGCGAGACAGGCCGTTTGATATATAAAAAAACAGTAGAAACAGAGCCCAATTATCCTCTAAAAGATCTAGAGGGCATTGTGTCAGAAAATGGTTCTAAAGATTATGATACAAGAGAAATTATTGCGAGAATAGTAGACAATAGTGAATTGATTGAATATAAAAAGGATTATGGTCGATCTATAATTTGTGGTTACGTCCGAATTGGTGGTTATTCTGTCGGTATTGTCGCAAATCAGAAAAAACATCATATAGAAAAGGGCAGACCACCTGAGTTTGGAAGTGTGATCTACAGCGAAAGTGCTGCGAAGGCAACCAGATTCATTATGGATTGTAATCAAAATATTATTCCACTACTCTTTATCCACGATGTCAATGGATTTATGGTTGGGAGAGATGCAGAGCAAAGCGGCATTATCAGGGAAGGTGCAAAGATGGTAAATGTTGTCTCCAATTCTACAGTTCCGAAAATAAGCTTAATTATTGGAGGAACATTCGGGGCTGGTCACTATGCCATGTGCGGAAAAGCCTACGAGCCAAGATTTATCTACGCCTGGCCGACCGCCAGATACGCTGTTATGGGTGGCGCTCAAGCGGCTAATACTCTCGTTGATATCCGCATAAAACAATTAGAGCGAAATGGAAAAAAATTATCCAATTCTGAACAGGAAGAGCTCTTTGAAAAAACTAAACAAACTTACGACCATCAAACAGATCCACGCTATGGTGCTGCCAGGTTGTGGATTGATGAAATAATTCTTCCCGAAGAAACAAGAAGCGTATTAATCAACGCCCTTGAAGTCGTATGCAATAACCCAAATATAGAAAAATTCAACCCGGGAGTTCTGCAAGCATGACGAAAGTGCACAAAACGGTTAATGCATGAAATCGACAAAGGAATCTTAACCGTCACTTTAAATCGACCGGATAAACGAAATGCTTTAAATAATCAAATGGTGCAGGAGCTCAATGAGATTGTTGTGGATTTCAGGGAAGATGATTCTATTTTGGGTCTTATGCTTACAGGTTCTGGTGACGCGTTTTGTGCCGGTGCAGATTTGTCTTATCTCAAGGCATTGCAGGATAAATCACATCAAGAGAACCTGGAGGATTCAAATAATTTGAAAGATCTATTTTGGAATATTTATACATTTCCAAAACCAACTTTGGCCGTGGTAAATGGGCCAGCAGTCGCAGGTGGGTGCGGATTAATGTCATTATTTGATAGGGCTATTGCATCTGAAAATTCAAAATTCGGGTACCCAGAGGTTAAAATTGGCTTTGTGGCTGCGCTGGTATCTGTATTTCTTGTAGAGTGTGTCGGATTAAAACATGCGAAATATTTGTTAATAAGCGGTGAGATTATTGCAGCTCATCAAGCAGAAGAGATAGGCCTGATACAAAAGGTTGTTCATGCTGATTTACTGCAGGAGTCAGCACAGGAATACTTTGATAACATTCGATTTAATTCGCCTCAGGCTGTTAAATTAACAAAGGAATTGTTAAATAGGCAATGGACAGAACAAATTAAAGTTAAACTGGATGAGGCAAGCGAATTTAACGCTAAGGTCAGGCAAACAAAAGACTTTCATGAAGGATTAATTTCATTTCTCCATAAAAGAAAACCTGTGTGGAATAAACACAAATCTTAGGGAGGTATAGCCATGTTGGTGCTAACAAGGAAGTTGGGAGAATCTATTACCATTGGCGATAACATTAAATTACTTGTGGTTGATATTGAAGGAAACCAAGTAAAAATTGGGATTGATGCCCCACGATCTATTGAAGTATATAGAGAAGAATTATATCAAAAAATTAAAGGACATCCTTTTAAAAAAAAACAGAGCGATAATAGTAACAGTTAAAATAGTTATCATTGCCCTGATCCATTTGTAAAAAAGCAGATCATGCCAGAACATTATTCAGGAAGAGCAGGGCAATCTATAAATAGGTATCCTTATCATCATCAAGAAATTTATCAACAAACTTTCCACTTTTTGATTTAAAATCATCTATAAATATATTTTTATATTTTTTATGCAACCTGCTCATTAACTCAAATGCTTGCTCAGGATCCTTGGGCAATTCCCCGGGATGACAAGAAAAATATATTTTTAAATATTCTGCAACCATAATATCTTTATCCACAATACCTCCATAATTATTTTTTAAGCGATATAAATAAAATTTAAATAAATCAGAGACACATAACAAACGTTATATTCAAAGAAAACATGGCCAGAGAGAGGTAGGAACAAGGTGGAGGAGGGCGAGACCACATTCAATTCGCACACAAGCCATTGTTATTATTAAACATAAAGGAAATTTGCTCCATATATATTAGTTTACATAATATATATTATATAACTAATTCTGCCATTATAGTTAGTATTTAAAGGTCTTCTATGGATTGTATAGGTGTTTTGAGGTGCATTTTCTTATAGTAAGTTGTACTGGCCTTTTTCGTCAAAGAATATATTTATCTTTTTTGCGAAATGTTTTGCTTGTGCTGTACTGTCGGCTTCAACCATTTTTATACCAGCCTTCATATACTTTTTAAATTCTTGTGGATAATCTTCCTTTGTGTCCATTAACTTTTGTTCAAGTTCTCTCTTTGTTTCTGCATTAAGAATTATTTCATGCTCGCGACTAAAGAACTCTTTTTTCTTTTCTTTGTTTTTGAGATTTAAAGGTTTTGCTGTGACTGCATACCACATGATTCTGTACCACCTTATAAAATGCCTTTACCACCAATTTTAACTTTTAAACATATGTATAAATACTCTATAAGTACCAATAATATGTTAAAAATCTTTATCTTCAATTTATTGAAACAAATACAAAATAATTGCTCCCGAGATCGTTGCCATAAATATAGAGAATATATTCACAATATCGTTATCCAACCATTGCTTGCCTTTAATCAGATTAGCCGGTGTATTGCAATGACTGGAATTTTCTGACAGTTTTTTGCAGGATTGACATTCGAATTGACCCTGAGCAGTGGCGCCCAGAAAGTCTGTCAAAAATACTTCCTATGAATCCACTGAAGACAATTATAATAAAGATTTCTGTAGAAAAAGAGATAAAGACACACCCTGAAATAGTAATAATTGCGCTAGCCAATAGCGAGGCCATACTGCCTGGCATGGAGATAGCTCCGGAGGTTCCTGGTTTTACTGACTTAAAATTTGTAATAAGAAATGGATCTTTGCTCGAAAATATCCCTAGTTCAGTTGCCCATGTATCAGCGGTGGCAGCAGCAATTGAAATCAGGTATAATGAGTAAAGATATGATTCTCCACTGACAAATATTAGTATAAAAATTATGGTAGGTATTCCCCCATTTGCAAGAACCTGATAAAAATCCCTCTGGCTGGATTTTTGATAAACTTCCTCCACTACCCTTTTCTTGTACTTCCCTACTTTTGATAAAACGCTAGAGGATGAAAAAAATAATATAATAGGCAGAGTATATTGCCAACCGCCCAATCCAAACAAAACACTACCCATTAAAAATGCAAGCATCGATCCACCAATATCCAGAAATTTCATATTATAACTGCTATAAGCAACCGCCACCGCAGCAAGGATACCAATTATAATGAACTGATATGAATTGGAAGTAAAAATGTAAAACAAAAACAATCCGGAAATAAGTGGAACACTAAGATTGTCAGATCCACGAATTGATAGTAATTCTGCTGTTGTTGCTATGATACCAATGATTATACCAATTACAATTCCGTCAATGATTGAAATACTAAAAAAAATGTAGGAAGAAATAAACACAATAGTGAAGGTAAGAATTAGCATCGTCATTGCGCCAATTAAAGACTTTTTCTCACCCAGGGGTGTAAAATAGTCCTTAGCATATCTCTCACCTATAATTGCCGCCATTGCATCTGGTATAATCATAATCAGATTTGTTATGATAAATAGAGATTTATTGTCGCCCCAGAAAATTGAAACGAGAATAAAAACTGAGACCGCATAAAAAATTGTACCAAGAGAACGTCGGTCAGGGTGAATGCTTTGAAATCTACCTGTTTTAAGTGACCAGATATCAATAAAGATATAAAAGAATGCAAAGATTTGAATGGGCTTGTTTGATTCTAAAAATAAAGCGACAAAACAAACAATCAATCCCGTGAGGATATGGATAAATTTGCGGGTCAAACTTGTTGAAAGATTAAAGTTTCTTCGGGTAAATTCGGTAATAAGGAGAAAAATTCCTATAGATATAAATCCTGTAACGGCAATCAGCCAGTCAGAGAATGAAACAGTAAGTATAGGTTCAATAATAGAATTCACGAAGCTGACAATATTTATGAGTTTACGTGGAACAACGATGACCTTGCGAATTTGCTTTCCTTCGAGAAGAGATGGAATTCTGCCTGTATTTAAAGCGAGTTCCTCTGCTTCCTTCTCATTCAAATCAATTTTTCCCTGGGTACGCTCACGAATTTTTCCATTAACTTGTATAACCCAGGTTATTTCATCCTGTTCCAGGTATTTTGGGTCAAATTCTGGCCATTTCTGATCAAATATCGATGGGGCTCCACCAATTTTTTCCCATAATTCCTCAGCAATATGGGGAGCAAAAGGAGCCAATAGGATAAATAAATTTTTTACAGCTTCTTTAAGAAGAATTGAATTTTGATTGGCGGGTAAAACGTCTCCCACATAACGGTATAATTCGTTAACTAATTCCATCAAACGGCTTATTGCCGTATTGAAATGAAAACGTTCAGCATCATGAGTAACACCTTTTATAGAATGATGCATGACACGCAAAAGGCTCTCTTCACTCTGCCCAGATTCATTCTGTAAATGAGAGGTTTTTAATGGTTCAATATTGTTCTCAGTAAATCTCCAGATTCGATTTAAAAATTTATCGATAGCGGCAATTCCTGAATCATCCCAGGGGCCACCAGATTGAAAATCGAATCCAAACATTAAAAACATTCGAAATACATCACTGCCGTATTTGCTTAAGTATTTCTCCGGATTTATAACATTCCCACGGGTTTTTGACATGCGCATACCATCAGGGCCCTTAATAATTCCCTGGTGAACCAACTTATGAAAAGGCTCTTCAAAAGGAACGAGGCCCATATCGTATAATGCCATAACGAAGAATCGGGCATATAGCAAATGCATAGTAGCATGGTCCACACCACCAATATATTGATCGACGGGCAACCAGTCCCGCACCTTTTTTAAATCCCAGGCCTTATCATCCATATTAGCGCTTGTATAACGCAAAAAGTACCATGACGAGTCTACAAAAGTGTCCATGGTGTCAACTTCACGGGTGGCCTTTTTACCACATTTAGGGCACGTGGTATGAAAAAAACTGTCAGAAGTAGCCAACGGTGGAACACCCTTAGGCTTAAATTCAACATCATAGGGAAGTAAAACAGGCAGATCTTCATCCGGCACAGGTACCTCACCACAATCATCACAAAAAATAATTGGTATGGGAGCACCCCAATAGCGCTGGCGTGAAATGAGCCAGTCACGAAATTTATACTTAATTGCAGATATTCCCACGCCCTGCTCTTCAAGATCTGTGGTAATTTTATTTATGCCATTTACTGAGGACAAACCATCATATTTCCCTGAGTTGATCATGGTACCTTCTCCAGCGAAAGCATTGTCCAACGGTGCTTGCGGATCTGTACCGGATTCAATAATTACCTTAATAATCGGAATTTTAAATTTTTTAGCGAACTCAAAGTCGCGCTCATCATGTCCCGGAACAGCCATTATCGCACCAGTCCCATAGGTATGAAGCACATAGTCGGCGACCCATACCGGTATTTTCTCATTATTGACAGGATTGATGGCATACGATCCGGTAAAAACGCCGGTTTTTTCACGAACTGTTGAGACACGATCAATTTCACTGATACGTGCGGCTTGTTTCTTGTAGGATTCGACCTCTTTTTTCTGGCCTGGGGTGGTAATTTTATCCACGAGTGGATGTTCTGGGGCCAAAACGAGATAGGTGGCCCCAAATAACGTATCAGGGCGGGTTGTAAAAACAGTTACATTTTCCTTATTCTCAGAATCTATAGTAAACTGAATATCAGCCCCATGGCTTTTACCAATCCAGTTTTTTTGCATCAACTTTGTTTTCTCAGGCCATTCTATCTTATCCAGACCATCAAGCAACCTATCCGCATACGCAGTAATTTTTAAAAACCATTGTGTTAAAAATTTCTTATCTACAGCCGACTGGCAACGTTCACAATATCCCTCATGGACCTGTTCATTAGCAAGAACAGTTTGACAACTCGGGCACCAATTTACGGCTGCGTTTTCTCTATAGGCGAGTCCTTTTTTAAAAAATTGCAAGAAAAGCCACTGTGTCCATTTATAATATTCTGGTGAACTTGTAATCACTTCATGACGCCAGTCATACATGGCTCCAATATCTTTCAACTGGCCACGGATAAACTTCACATTGGCCTCTGTTGTGTCCTGAGGGTGTACACCGGTTTTTATGGCATAGTTTTCTGCAGGCAACCCAAAAGAGTCAAAACCCATAGGCTGGAAGACATTATATCCCTGTAAACGTTTTAAGCGGGACCAGGTGTCAGCGGGGGCATAATTGAACCAGTGACCTAAATGCAATTTATCTGCAGAGGGGTAAGGAAACATAACCAGGCAATAACATTTTTTCCGGTGATCATCCATATCGATCTGATAGGTACCATTTTTATCCCAATATTCTTTCCATTTTTCATCTATTTTTTGAAAGGGAATTGCCATGAAATTGTTACTCCTGGGGGTGGTTACGAAATAAGCAAATATTGTTATAATTGTTACTTTTTTTCTCGCAGAGACGCAAAGACGCAGAGATAAAAAAGAAAAAAGATAAAAGAAAAAGGAAAAAAGATTAGTAAATACATTTGAGATAATAGTAATTAGTATTTTTATCTATAGTTTTGTCTTTTTTCTTTTTTCTTGAAGACGTCACTTTACTTTCGTTAAATTATGACATCTGACTTGTCCCAAAATGTCGGGGCGAGAGGATTTTCCCGCTCACTGGCGGGACTCCCTTACGTTCCCGAATAATTATTATTGCAATATTGTTGTCGGGGCGAGAGGATTTGAACCTCCGACCTTACGGTCCCGAACCGTACGCGCTGCCAGGCTGCGCTACGCCCCGATATTATTCACATCATAAACATTCAATTTAATCATGCAGATAGTATAAATCAAGGTATGTAATCTTGTATTAATTATAGACTTATTTCTCGCTGCGGCACTAAAGCGCTGCGAGAAAATATCTTAAGGTATAAGTATGATCATTCTTCCTTTTCAACCCCGAATTTGAGCGATATAATAACGCCGATTACGAATGTTACAATGGCAATAATTCCATGTGAAGATATTTCAAATCCGGGAAATATTTGATATATTGACCCGATAATTAAGCCAAGAATCATATACATCGTGAGCGCTGGATGATGTTTTAACGCCCAGCTCATTATTTTTGAAAATATCAGAATACCAAAAACCACACCAATGCCAAGAGCGGCAAGAATAAATATTCGGGTTGTCATTTCAGGTGTTAGACCGTCAGACAAAAGAGATCCTGTCACATCACTTATAGCGCCTAAAACCGTCCAATATACTCCCAAAAGAATGAGAATAAATGATCCGCTGACCCCGGGAATAATCATAGCAGAAGCAGCAATGGCGCCGGCAAAAGCAAAATATAAATACGAAAAAATATTTATGTTTGAAATATCGTAGACATTAGTCGCATCACCAGAACCTGCCTGCAGCAACGCCAACACAATCACACCAATCAGTCCAATCATAAATGACAGACCGCGACGTAGGTCAAATTTCATATCAGAATGACTTTTGATGACAATTGGAATGCTTCCGACAATCAATCCTAAAAAGAAATAGACCGTGGGCAAGGGATAATTTTCGAAGGACCAACTCAGCACACGGGCAAGAGAAAGTACAGCCAGAAGCGAACCGGAAAAGAGCACCGCTAAAAATTTTATATATTGCCAGCGTTTTTCTTTGTCTGTTATAAAATTGCCCAAAGCCTCCATAAGTTCTTCATAAATTCCAAAAACGACGGCAATGGTTCCACCACTTACTCCGGGAATAATATTGGCTACCCCCATAGCTGCTCCAATAAAGAAGATGCGTATCTCATGCTTTAATTTTATCATAAATTATATCCGATTCTAAATTTAATGTAGTAGTTTAAATATAAATTGTAATTCGTGAAATTCGTCTAAATTCTTTCAATTCGTGGAGAAACTTTGAGATTTGGTGTCTTTGCGTGAAATAAAATAATACATCAGGCAAATGTCTAAACCAAGGGTACAAATTTAAATGTATCCAGAAGAACTTCCTCAATACCCTGTTCTTCCTTTTTATACATGGTTAATTGTTGTTCGTCTTGTGGACCTAAGGGAATTAATAACCTTCCTCCGGTATCCAATTGTCGAATCAATTGCTCTGGCAATACAGGTGCCCCTGCCGTTACAATAATACCTTTATAGGGTGCATGGGACCGCCAGCCATGACTTCCGTTCCCTATACGCAATGCCGGATTAAAATCCAGGTCAAATAATACTTTTCGTGCCTGATGGGCTAATGGCTTTACAATTTCAATTGAGAAGACTTGTACGCCCATGGCACATAATATCGCAGCCTGATAACCCGAGCCGGTCCCAATTTCCAGAACTTTATTTCCTCTTTTAACATCAAGTAATTCGGTCATCCTCGCTACCGTATAGGGATGTGAGATAGTCTGTCCATGTCCTATTGGTAAGGCTTTTTCATCATAGGCCTGAAACTCAAACGCACTTGAAATAAACAGGTGCCTGGGAACGGTACCTATCGCTTTGAGAACAGCCTCATCTTTAATTCCCAGCTCCCTCAAGCGCTGGGTCATTTTATGTAATTTTTTTTTGTATATCATTATTGATAAATTAACCTCACGCAAAGCCGCCAAGACGCAAAGTTTTACAAATTTCTTCTATTAAAATTGTCATTCTATCCCGGAACGGGATCGCGTCTCGGGATAGGAATCCTCCTCCTTGAGAGGTATTTATCGACAAGTAGGAAGATCCATACAGGATGACGATTTAATGTCAAGTTAAGGATCGTTCTCTCTGCGTCGTTGCGGCGCTGCGAGAAATCGTTTTAATAAACTACCCAAAATATATTTAAATATAAGTCGGATAAATTTTATTGTATCGGAAAAATTACCCATATGGGATTTTTCATCGTTATAGATAGTTGGTATTGGGATAAAATCTATTTTTATATCGTTTCGAGCGGCTTCAAGGAGCATTTCACTTTCCAATTGATAGCCATCTTCATTTAATTGCAATTTATTAATTACATCACGATGAACCATCCGATAACCGCATTGACTGTCTTCGATTCTTTGCCCGGTGATAATAGAAAGAATAAACGAGGTTATTGTATTCGAAAGAATACGGTGCGGAGGCATTGCCTTAAGAGATCTATCCCTGGATCCAATAATAAAACGACTGCCGGATCCTGCTTTTTGCAGGAAATCAGGAATCGATGCCACCGGATGTTGCAGGTCTGCATCCATACAGAGCAAATAATCTGAATCTTCCTGGCCTAACAATGCCTCAAATCCAGTTTTTAGTGCTCTTCCCTTTCCTTTATTCTTCTCGTGAGAAAGTATCTCTACATCATGATCCTGACAAATTGTAGAGGTATCATCCTGAGAACCATCATCAACAACAATGATTTTTTGTGGTTTCTCTCCAATTGAATCTATCTGTGAAAGTAACTTGGAGATCGTTTGCCCGGCGTTATAGGCTGGGATTAGTAGAGTGTACACTAGTTTTGTTTTCAAATCTGCAATAGTGAGAATTAGTTTTATTGTTCAACGGCGCAGCAACGCAACGAAGATATTTAAATTATCCTTTCACAACTATGCTCTGTGAAATAAATTATAAATTTAACATTAAGCAATCAGCAATACAACCGGGAAAGTTATATCTTCTGTTGCCAGTGGAATGGAACTATATATAGCGTTCAAATTGATTGTTTTTATTAACCAATACAATTTGAGGTGAAACAGGTTTCTCAGAGAGTTCGAAGCCCATAATGATAATTTCTTCACCAACTTTTATTAAATGCGCTGCTGCACCATTCATCCCAATGATTCCTGAACCTCGCGCTCCCGGTATAACATAAGTTTCCAGTCGCGCACCGGATGTATTGCTCACCACGAGTACTTTCTCACCTACCATCAATCCTGACTTCTCGATCAAATCTTGATCAATGGTTATACTTCCTATGTAGTTAATATCTGCTTCTTTTACAATAGCATGGGTAATTTTAGATCGTAATAACCAGCGCACTTTTATTTCTCTCTCATTTTAATGTAGTTTTAAGCCAGTCTAACTATATTTCTACGGTTAGATTGTCAATTAATCGCACCTTTTCAATGTATACAGCTAAAGAAATCAGAGTCTTTTGCATAATAGTCTTGATCTCAATTAAGGTCTCAGGATTCGCGATACTAATATAATCAATTTTGGCAAGTGAATGTTCCGAGATTATATTTTTAATGAGACTTTTCACTCTTCCTGCATCCCTCTCCCCTGCTAAAATAGCCTTATCCGCCTCTGACAGGGCTTTATAGAGACATCCAGCCTGCTTTTTACCCTTAATACTTAAATTCTGATTCCTTGAGCTGATCGCAAGCCCATACGCATCGCGTATGGTCGGACAAGATACAATCTCGATGTTGAATTGGAGATCCTTTACCATCTGTTTAATAATCAGCAATTGTTGCGCATCTTTTTGCCCAAAATACGCGCGGACAGGTTGAAAAACATTGAATAGGATAGCAACAACCGTTGAAACGCCCTTAAAGTGCCCCGGTCGCGATTTTCCTTCGAGGATTTCCGAGAGCTGTTTAATTTCAATATATGATTGAAAATCTGAAGGATAAATATCTTTTTTATCGGGAATCCATACCAGGTCGACGTTCTCTTGACTAAGAATATCCAAGTCACGCTCATAGGAAACCGGATAGGCTTCCAAATCAGCGGGATTATTAAATTGAATGGGGTTAACAAAGATACTGACCCCTAATTTATCATTTTCTTTCCGGGCTTGCTTGATCAGGCTGAGATGGCCATCATGCAACGCCCCCATTGTAGGCACCAAACCCCAGGTTAATCCAGGTTGTTTCCAACGAAATGATCTAATTTCGTTTATATCATTCGTAGTCCTCATTTCAATTTCTTTAATCGTTGCAGTTCTTTTTTATCCATTTTAAAACTTTGTTCATCGGCTGGAAATTTACCCTGGATCACATCCTGACGATAGTGCATTACAGCATCTGAAATTATATTATTTAAATTGGCATATTGTTTTACAAATTTTGGCGTATTCTGATGATACAAACCCAATAGATCGTGATAAACAAGTACCTGGCCATTACAATGTTTACCAGCACCAATACCAATTGTGGGAATGGATATTTCTGCTGTAATCATCTCTGCTAATGCGTCCGGAATGGCTTCCAATACAATTGAAAAACAACCGGCATCTTCCAGAGCACAGGCATCATCAATCAAAAGTTTTGCTTCTTCTGCTTTCTTACCTTGCATCCGATAACCACCCAGTTTTGACACTAATTGCGGTGTTAATCCAATATGTCCCATAACAGAGATCCCACTATTAACAATCGTTTTTATTGTCGGTGAGATGCCTTTGCCACCCTCTAATTTAACGGCATCCATACCTCCTTCTTTGAGGAATCGTCCGGCATTTCTAATCGCACTTGATTTGCTGGCCTGATAAGACATGAAGGGCATGTCACCAATTAACAGGGCATTCTCTCTGCCTCGTGCCACCATTTTACAATGGTGAATCATTTCATCCATCGTTACTTTAAGAGTATCTTCATATCCCATGACTGTCATTGCCAGGCTATCACCAACCAGGATAATATCAATACCAGCCTTATCAACTAATCGGGCACTGGGATAATCATACGCAGTTAACATGGTGATTAATTCCCTGTTTTTTTTCTTTTCTTTTAGAGATGGTATGGTAATCTTTGAATTTGTCATGGTGATTGTTATCCCGTTTATCATATTCTCTTATTGATAATAGATAAATCAAATTTACATATAAAAATGTAAATTTCCTTACGTTATCTAATCTAACCGCATTAGAGAAAGGAATAATGGCAGATAAAGGTGGTATGACATCAGATTAGCCATCTCGGCGCAATTTGATCCGTCTCCGTAGCCGTGATCATCCAATCGAGAAGATGACCTTTCATTTCATCGACGACAGCCTTATAGCCAGGATCTGCGGCCAGATTCGTATATTCGTTCGGATCGTTCACTAAATCATATAATTCCTCGAATCCTTTTGGATAATAATTAAATTTCCAGCGTTTGCCGCGAATCATTTTTCCTTCGGGATGACGAATATCCATCACACCCTTCCCCTTCTCAAAGTTAAAGAGATTCAGGAAAACCTCGGGTATGTTATGCTCACAATACACTAAATCCCTGGGCTTATAGCCTTGATCAGAATTACCAATGAGGGGTAGCAGGCTCTGACCGTGACAGTGATAGGGCTCCTTCAGACCGAGCAGATTAAAAAGAGTTGGCAATAAATCAATCGACATCACCAGATCATCATATTGTCCGGGTTTTATATGATTCGGAAAGCTGATCATAAACGGCACATGAACCGAACTTTCATAAAAAACACTTTTGTCTGTATTGCCGTGCTCTAACAGCTGATCACCATGATCTGACGTAAATATGATGACCGTATTGTCTGCCAGACCAACCTCGTTTAAAGTTTGGATAATCCGGCCAATTTCAGCATCAATATGGCTGACAGTGCCATAATAGCTGCGATATAACCATTGCAGTTTCTCTCTGTCCATGTCGTAGACCGGCTTTCGATTTTTTCTGTATTCATTACGTAGGATTACCCGGACCACATGGGGTGGTAATTTTAGAATACTCTCCCTGGTTTCCTGCCGGGGAAGATCAAAATCCACATCGTTATACAGGGTATCATAGGGCGCATGCACTTCATAGGGTGAGTGTGGTTTCCAGAAGGATGAAAAGAGAAAAAAGGGCTTATCGGAATTTGATAACTCTCTGATACGCTCTCGGGTTTTCATCCCCGTCCAGGCAGTATCGCTATATTTTTGGTCAATCAGCTGCTCGAAAGGGATTACTGGTTGCTGAAAGATCCGATTTTAACTCCGGAACATCTTTGGCAAGAGTACGGTATTGTAGGCTTCTCAGGGGATCATTCTCATTGCGCCATGTATAATAATCTGAGAAGGGATCGGTATTAGGGACGCCATCATGCAAGTCGACACTATCAAAACCAGTACGTTTCGCCTCAGCTTTGGTTGGTGGATAATGATAATAGAGGTGAGTTTTTCCGACCAGAGATGTCTGATATCCGACCTGTTGTAAATATTTTGGTAATAATGTTTCCTTTTCGTTCAGTTCTGTATAATTAACCCTATTTTTATGGGCATGGGCATAACGTCCGGTAAAAAAACAGGCCCGGGAAGGGGTGCAGATGGGCGCTTGCACATAAGCATTAGTAAAATTGGCAGATTTGTCTGCCAATTTATCCAAGTAGGGAGTTTTAATATGGGGTTTTCCATTAGCGCCGATACTATCATAGCGTTGTTGATCAGTCATAATAAAAAGAAAATTAGGTGTACCGGGTCTGGCTCTTTCCCTTTTTATCGCATCAGCATCTGATCCGGGTATGAGCCCCGTTGATAAAGCGCCTGTAAGGGCCGCTGATTGCTGCAGGAATCTTCTTCTTTTCAAGGAGATCTCCTAGCTGGAGTGAATTTTTATCATCAACGATTGACACTAATATATACTAATTTCTCTAATTTTTCAGAATAATTTTTAGGATTGAATTATGCTCGCGGTATAGGTTATATGAGCAAAAATGGGAGGTATTAGAAGACTATTTGAAGGTGTTATTCAGGAAAATGGAATAGTCCGGATTTTCATAAAAAGACCAGTTAGCAGGCCAGCGAACCATCTGGTCTCCATTATAGAGTCCTGCCGACGGGCCGGAGTTATACGTCAAAATTTTGAAATTTACCATAATTTTAAGGACCAACAAGTCTATTTAAGAGCCTCTTCAATCTGTTCTTTTGTAACAAATCCAAGTTTAATTATGGCATCACCCAATTTATCCCCGCTGCTTCTCTGCAGATCGAGTGCTTCATCCAATTGTTTTAGTGTTATGATACCTTTATTAACTAAGATTTCTCCCATCATTTTATTACTCTCCTTTTAGCAATAATCATTAATTGAACGCTTTAGATGTTATCAGTTCCGCTACATTAAAAGTTTACCTACATACCCTGCGAAAAATTATAAAAACTCATTTTGCAATTCAATTATGCGTTTCATATCCCCTATCCATTATCTCAGATTAATATTATAACCAATTTGAAATAACCATAGAAGCCAGGTTGGTCTGAATCTTATTTTATGTGTAATTTAAAAGAAAATACGAATTAATTATACTTTTTAATTCATACCTGTTTTCCTGTGCTGCCTTTTTTTAAAAAGTATGCCTAAAACAAATAGAAAGGGCGTATACATTTAATGAAAACAATGAATTTCCATGTAAATTCCTGTCCATTCACAGTAGTTCTCTTCCTCGTGGCAGCTACGACTGCATTCTATTGCAGCACACCGGACAATGAATCCAAAATAATTGAACAGGTTGATATTGAGAAGGTGTGGAGTGGCCATCCGGTTGGATTTAGTCTTCTGACACATCACGATCAGCAATTTGTGGTCTATTATAATGAAAAGCGGGAAATGACAGTCGCCTCAAGAAAACTAAATGAGGCTAACTGGACGATTCAGCGATTGCCCTCTCAGCTGGGATGGGATTCACACAACAGTGTAACGATCACATTAGACAGTGATTACTGCCTGCACATCAGCGGAAATATGCATAACCAGCCTCTGGTATATTTCCGTAGTGAAAAACCTTTGGATGTAACCAGCATAAAACCTGTCCACCGAATGACGGAAGAAGCGGAAAATAAAGTCACCTACCCTGCTTTTATGCATGATCACGATGGCCGGTTGCTTTTTATGTATCGTAATGGATCCAGCGGAGACGGCGAACGGCTGGTAAATGTGTATGACGAAGAAAGTAAATCATGGAAACGGCTGCTACAGACACCCCTGCTCAATGGGCGTGCTCATAGCATGAATGCCTATCCTTCCGGACCGCCTGTCAAAGGGCCTGATGGCTACTTTCATCTTTTATGGATGTGGCGGGATACGCCCGATGCCCGGTCGAATCATGATATTTCTTATGCCCGAAGCCGCGATTTTGTAAATTGGGAGACGGCGAGCGGCGCTCACGTCACATTGCCAATCACCCCCGATAACAAAGAGGTGATTGTGGATCCTGTTTCCACCCAGAACGGCCTGATTAATGTCGGGCATTATGTCAGACTTTGATCCCGACGATCGTGCGATAATCAGCTATCACAAATATGATACTAAAGGGAATAGCCAGATATTTCTTGCCCGCTGGGAGGAAAATACCTGGAATGTACGACCAGCCAGCTCCTGGCAAACCCGTTGGGACTTTGGCGGGAATGGCGCAATTCTCATCGATATCCTCGCGAAACCGTTAGTTATCCTTCCTGATGGCAGATTGGTGCAATCGTGGCGAAACAAGAAGCATGGCGAGGGCACATGGGAACTAGATCCACAGACTTTAATGGTCATCGGTGATGCGGAAATTCCTCCAAGTGTACCGAAACACCTTATGGCCTCTGCATCTAATTTTGAAGGAATGACGGTTCAATGGATAGATGATATTAATGTCGGGACTCAATCGGATGCAGTCCAATATCGTTTGCGTTGGGAAACTTTGCCATTTAATCGCGATAGACCCAGAAGTGGCCCACTTCCTGAGGCATCTATGCTGCGTGTCTATAAAATTCAGGTGGACTAAAAAAGAAAAAGCCAAAGCACCAAAGTGCTATGGCTTTATCTGTCGGAGCGAGAGGATTTGAACCTCCGACCCCATGACCCCCAGTCATGTACGCTAACCGGACTGCGCCACGCTCCGAACAATTAAAATTAAATTTACCTCACCTTTATACTAAAATCAAGCCCTTGTATCAGGCTACAGAATGTGGATGACGAACTCTTTTCCTCTCGCAAAGACGAAGATCCGCAGTAATATTTTATACAAAATACAAAAATAATATCGAATAGACATAGGAAACAAGGTAATAATGGAAAACAATTACTAATTAATTATGAAGAATTCTTTAATCTTAAAAAAGAATCGTGAAATTCGACCTAATTAGTGTAATTCGTGGAAAGTATTTGAATTGCGGTGAGTTAATGATCTTTGCTCAGTTCCTCAATGATCTCATCAATCTCATTGCCGATTTCAATAAGATCTGCATTAACTTCTGTCGCGGCGGGTGTCTGGTGGTCGCGATTGGCTAAGGCATGTTGCGCACCGGCAATGGTAAATTTTCTTTTATATAACAAATCTTTTATTTCCAGGACGATATCTATATCGGACTGGGAATATCGCCGTGTACCACCCTCTGACTTATAAGGATCAAACACATCAAAAACCGTTTCCCAATATCTAAGAACCGACTGGGGCAAATCTACAATCTTACTTACCTTACCTATTGAATAGCCATCCATACATCACCATTATTTAAAGTTTTACTAAAGATATGGACTAATTGCAATTAATATCAAGTAAAAATTGAGATTTTAATTAAATGAATGGGCGTGGGACACGGAAAGATAGAGATTCCGCAAAGGCGGCAAGAGACCAAGAAAAATTTTCGCCGAATTATGCAAATTCAAAACGAATTTCACGCATTTGTTATATTATTTATTTTATTCCGTCTCGGAACGGAATCCTCTCTCGGGATAGGAACTGTAATATATATATAACCGACAAGGAGGAAGATCCTTGCAGGATGACACCACTAATTACCTCTTAAAATTAAGGTCATTCGTGATATATTATTGGCAATAGTTTTATCTTATTACCCTGTTCCCTATACGCGTTTGATATTATTTTTGTATTTTTATTAGATTTCTCTGCGGCTTGGCGTATTTGCATGATTATTCTATCATTTTCGAATGTTTTTGATGTAGTTTAAGGCAATGCTGGCCAGGGCACCTTTTTGTATGATCGATTCAGAAATGCTTGAAATATTTAGATTAAAAGGATTTTCAACTTTTGACCTAAATATATTTAAGCTATCTGTAGCGTAAATACTTCTGCGGGTCAGGGCAAATGGATTGAGATGGGATAGATTAAGTATTGATATATTTTGAGTGGCGAAACTATAACCTGCTTTTTTTACCAATTCCAGAATCCGCTTACTTGATTTTCCATAGGGATAACAAAAACTGAGGGTCCTCTCCCCTGTCAGGTCCTCTAAAAACTTTTTTGAATTTTCAACCTCATCCCGCACCTCTTCGTCCTTTAATGAGGGTAAATAACGGTGGGATTTTCCATGCGACGCAATCTCAAATCCCTTCTTCTGTAAATCCTTTAATTGTGGTAGGGACAAATGCTTGTATTTTTGTTGGAAAGACACGGCTTCCCATGTGTTGTACTTGCCAATGAAATCTGTGATAAGATAGACAACACTTTTAAATCCATATTTATCCAGAATAGGCAATGCGTTGTTATAAACACTCTCATAACCATCGTCAAAGGTAATAATAATAGGTTTTATTGGTTGCCCACCGCCTTGGTATAGATCTCTGAAAGTGATAGGATTATATTCTAAATCTTTTAAAATGTTTAATTGCTTGTCAAAATTTAAGGGAGAAATTGTTGTTAGGCCAAATTCTTTCGCATCAGAGATTTTATGGTAGGTGAGAATCGGTATGTTTTTGAATGTATCCACAGGTATTAGGATTGATCCACGAATTATACGAATTACTTATCAGAATTTAGTAGATAAATGAGCATTTATTCCAAGTAACTTATCCAATTACCCGTACTAAATTTTTTATCATTTTTCTTTTTCTTAAAGTCTTTGCCTTGGCGCCTCTGCGAGAGAATAAATATATAACATGGTGAAGATTTATCATATATTAGATTCTATTAACTCCAGTACGTCATACTTTTCAAATCCATCTTCTTCGGCAAGAATTTGATTGACGATTTTTCCGCGGTATAGATATAGACTTTCTCTTAATTCAGGACTAATGGCAATAGCTTCTTCAAATCCCATGTCGGAAAGTTGTTTGATATATCTTATTATTGAATTAGATAATATTTCGGATGAGGTCCTGGGGACGGCTGCAGGAAGGTCCGGAACCACATAAAATAGGACTTCATCCCTCATATAAATTGGATCTTCTTGTATTGTCTGGCGCGAAGTTTCAATTAAATCTCCTTGTTGGATTGAAAGATCCACAACAAGGGTTCCTGCGCTCAGTAACTTTAGGTCTTCTTTGTTGACTTTTATTTCAGATATCTTACCTCTGGCTTGGGTTGAGGCAATTAAAACATCTGTATCTATCAACAATGTGTTAAGAAACCCACGATCGTATTCAAAAACATTTAAGTTCTCAGAGGGATGAGTGGATTTAAAGGAGAGTAACTTTTGATAATCCTCACCAACAATATTTACTTTAGCGCCATAATCCAAGGCTTGTTTTGCCGCCGATATTCCAGAAGGCCCACATCCTAAGATGCAAACATTGGCACCAGGTAAACCACAAGCACCTGAAAAAAGAATTCCCTTTGCACCAATATCCCGCTCAAGATATTTTACTGCCTGATTTACTGCCACTTTGCCTGCAATTTCGTCCATAACCTGATAAATGGGTTTGATTAGTTCACCGGCAAAAAAGATAGCATTCGATTTTTGCAGTGCGGAAAGTCTCTCCAAGTTATTTTGGGGGAAAATGAGCGAAAATATCAAATGGTCTTTCTGAAGTAGTTCATATTCAATTGGCATCGGCGGCTGAATTTTTAATAAAATATCGCTCTTTTCAAAGACCTTCTCCGGTGTTGGTACTGTAGTGGCTCCCATACCTTCATATTCTTTATTTGTATAACCACTCTCTTTCCCAGCATCACTCTCAACAAATACTTCGTGACCATTCCCTACCAATTCTTTTATTGCTATGGGATTGAGCATAACACGATGCTCAAAGGGCTTCATTTCTTTTATTAAACCAATTTTCATTTTAGATTACTGCTTTTGGGGACAAAGGGTTACGGTAATAAAATCTTCCGGTTTAATAACTTTTTGGGCAACCGCCAGGACATCCGATTCATGCACATTATCAATTCTCTCAATTAGAGAATCAAGACCGATATAATTCCCAAAATATATCTCATTTTTTGCAAGGCGGGACATCCGTCGAGAAGTACTTTCAAGGGCTAATACCAAATTACCCTTTAGTTGGTTTTTAATCTTATTTAATACACCTTTTTTAATAGGCTCTTCGACCACTCGCTGTAATTCAACTTTTAGTACTTTTTGTAATATATCTAAATTTTGTGGATCAGTTCCAGCATAAATACCAAAAAGGCCCACGTCTGAATAAAAATCAAGAAAAGAATAGACAGAATAGGCTAATCCTCTTTTCTCTCTAATTTGTTGAAAAAGTCGCGAACTCATTCCCCCACCCAAATACGTATTGAGGATCATTAATGGGAATCTGTCTTCTGACATATAGGGGATACTTTCCCCTCCCATACATAAATGAGCCTGGCTGATCGGTTGATCAATATAATAGGTCTTTCCTGTAGCAGTTTTCACCGATTTTTTTATATTGTGAGTATGGCTTCCATTGAAATCAAAGTATTTCTCAACCAACATTAATAATTTTTCATGTCTGAGATTTCCCGCTGCTGAGATAATCACATTTTGACCGGAATAATTTTTCTGCCAAAAGGAGAAAACATCATCCCGCTGCATATTATTAATAATTTCTTCTTCGCCTAGAATTGGTCTACCCAAAGAACTCTTAGGGAATACTTTTTCCTGAAAAATATCGAAGACATAATCTTCAGGTGTATCTTTGGTAGATTTTATTTCTTCTAGAATAACGGTCCGCTCACGTTCGATTTCCTTTTCCGGAAAGGTAGAATGACAAACAATGTCAGCCAACACCTCAACCGCATTTTTAAGATGATTATCTAGGGCATTTCCAAAATAGCAGGTTACCTCTTTACCGGTAAATGCATTAAGATGGCCGCCCAAAGATTCTAGGCTCTGGGCAATCTTTAAGGGACTACGTTTCTTGGTGCCCTTAAAGATCATATGTTCTAAAAAATGGGCGGTGCCACTCTGGGAGGTTTTTTCTACCCGACTGCCACTTTTTACCCAAACACCAATGGCAATTGATCTCACAGAGTCAATCTTTTCACTAATGACAGTTACACCATTCTCTAAAACAGTTTTTTCAAAATTATTTTTATCTATGGTATGCACTTATACTTATCCTTAGAGTAACTTTTTTCACGAAACGGCGCACCGACTGTGGCGATTATTAATTATTATCAATAAAAAATATATATAATCATATACTTAACAGGAAAACAAATTATAGTTAAAAAAGGATCGGAAGGTATGTTATCCGATCCTGATTTATTCGAACTTTAACTTAATCTAATTATCTCAAATTAAGAAACAAGTCCGACTGAAATTAATATAATATTTCGGTTAATCCTCTTTTTTCTCTTGTTTAAGCAGAAATTCCTTACGACTTAAGCCAACTTTGCCATCCTGATCTACCTTTTTAACGATGACGTCAACATTGTCCCCGACATTGAGAACATCTGTTACCTTTTCAGTACGCTTTGTATCCAGTTCTGAAATATGGATCATACCATCTTTTCCTGGCAGAATTTCAACAAAAGCGCCAAAATTTGTCACGCGACGAACCGTACCATTATAATGTTCACCAATTTCAGGCACTTTGACCAAAGCGCTTACCTGGGCCATTGCTTTTTTCACTTTTTCAGAGTCTTCAGAGGCAATATTAACTTTTCCATCATCATCAATATCAATACTTACCCCATTTTCTTCTATAATTTTCTTAATCGTCTTACCACCAGGTCCGATCACCATGCCAATTTTGTCAGTTGGAATCATCATAGATTCAATTCGCGGTGCATGTCGCGATAAATCATCACGTGGTGCCTCAAGCGCCTTGTCCATTTCAGATAGAATATGCACGCGGCCTTTATTTGCTCTTTCTAACGCATTTTCCATTATTTCAAAGGATATTCCTTTTATCTTTATATCCATCTGAATGGCTGTAATCCCTGTGCGTGTACCGGCAACTTTGAAATCCATATCGCCAAGATGATCCTCATCTCCAAGAATATCGGAAAGAATCATCGTTTTATCACCCTCTTTGATCAATCCCATGGCTATACCCGCGACAGCTGATTTTATTGGTACGCCAGCATCCATCAATGAGAGTGAACCAGAACAGACCGTGGCCATGGAGGAAGATCCATTTGATTCTAATACATCTGAGACTATCCGTATCGTATACGGAAAACTTCCATTATTTGGAATAACAGGTTTTAACGCCCGTTCGGCCAAATTACCATGTCCAATTTCACGTCGACTGGTACCGCGTATCGGTTTAGCCTCTCCGGTACAAAAAGGAGGGAAATTATAATGAAGCATATATTTTTTATAACTACTACCTTCTAAAGCATCGATTAACTGTTCATCTAGTTTTGTTCCTAATGTGGTTGTGCCAAGAGCCTGTGTCTGCCCTCTGGTAAACACAGCAGAACCATGCGATCTGGGTAAAAAACCCACTTCGCACGTAATATCTCTGATATCGTCCTCACTTCTGCCATCCAGGCGAACACCACTCGACAGCATCATACTTCTGGTTTCAACTTTTTCGATATCATGAAGAATTTCGCCAATTTTCTTTTCACTTTCAGGATAATCCTCAGCTAATGCTTCAAGAACTTCTGTTTTTACTGCTTTTAAAGCGGCACGCCTTTCCTTTTTTTCGCGAATCTGAATGGCTTTTTTTATATTTTCCATTGACAATTTGCTTACTTTAGCCTCTAATCCGTCAGGTAATTCCGGGACCTCAACCTCTCTTTTGGTCGGGTTAATTTCTTTAACTAACTCCTTTTGAAGGTCAATCAACTTTATAATTGATTCATGTGCGAATTTAATGGCTTCCAGAAGTTCAGTTTCACCAATCTCCTTTGCTTCACCTTCAACCATAACGATTGAATCCTCCGAACCGGAAACAATCAACTCAAATGAACAATTCTCCATTTCACTCATCGTGGGATTGATAACCAGATTGCCATCTATTTTAGAAACTCTTACAGCTGCAATTGGCCCCTCAAATGGAATATCTGAAATACTAAGGGCTGCAGAAGCACCGACGGCTGCCAATACATCAGCATCATTTTCTTTGTCCATAGAAATGATGGTGGCAATTATCTGCGTTTCATTCTTGAACGCCTCAGGGAACAAAGGCCTAATCGGGCGATCAATTAATCGAGCCGAAAGGATTTCTTTTTCCGACGGCCTGCCTTCTCTTTTAAAAAAACCACCAGGTATTCTGCCCGCCGCATAGGTCTTTTCACGATACTCCACAGTCAAAGGAAAAAAGCCCAGATCTTCCCTTGCTTCTTGCGAAGCAACAGCTGTTACCAGTACCATGGTATCGCCACATCGTATTGTCACAGCACCGTCTGCCTGGCGTGCTAAGCGACCTGTCTCAATTATGAGTGTGTTATTTCCTAATTCAACAGATTTGGAAATTATCATTTTTCCTCCAGTTTCTACCGCCTAATGCCAAGTTCTTTTACCAGGCTCCGGTAACGTGTAATGTCTTTTTTTGCCAGATAGTCGAGAAGACGACGTCTCTGCCCTACCAATTTCAACAACCCACGCCGTGAATGATGATCCTTTTTATGGGTTTTAAAGTGTTCAGTAAGATATTTAATTCTTTCTGAGAGTAATGCCACCTGCACTTCAGTTTTGCCGGTGTCTACGTCACTTTCGCCGAACTTTTTTACAACTTCTTTTTTCTGATCTTGGTTCAACGACATTTTTTCCTCCAAATAATTAATTTTTTATTTTATAACTATTTTCTTTATCAATATTTAATTGTTTTATCAATTGTTTTTCATTTTCAAATTTCACTTCATCTCGGAGTCGCATAATAAAATATACAGAAATTTTCTCTCCATAAATATCTTTATTAAAATCAAAGATATGAACCTCAACCGTGCGACTGGCTCCTCCAAATGTTGGTTTAAACCCTATATTAGCCATACCGCGATATTTATCGCCTTGTACGTCACATTCTACAACATATACGCCCTCTTTGGGCATCAATTTATTTTGATTCTCGATCATGAGGTTGGCAGTTGGGAAAGATAAGCGTTGCCCCCGGCCCTCCCCCTTAATGACAATTCCTTCCAGAAAATAGCGGTGGCCGAGCATTTTAGATGCGCTTTCCATATCACCATCATCGATATAAGCCCTTATGCGGGTGCTACTTACTGTCTGGTTGTCAATTTTAAAGGGGCCAACCTCCTCTAAATTAAAAGAATAAAGATTACTCAGGTTCTCTAATTCTCTAAAATTTCCCACACGATTTCTACCAAAAGAATGATCATATCCAATTATTATATGGGCAGATTTCAACCGATTCAATAAGATTTCTTCGACAAATGCCTTGTAATTCATTTCAGAGAATTCACGTGAAAATTTTGCTATAATGACACGCTCAAGACCAATTTGATGTAAAATTTCCAACTTCTCTTCTAATGTTGTTAATAATTTAATGCGATGCGGTGATTCCTGGACAACTGTTTTTGGATGGGGCTCAAAGGTCAGTAATGAAGATATTAAATCCCTTTCTTTGGCAATCGATAATAACTCTTTTATGATCTCTCTATGCCCTAGGTGAATTCCGTCAAAGGTACCTACAGTTAAAACTGATTTCTTACCGGTAATTTCCTTATCTAATCCAAATATTACTTCCATAATCTAATTCAAATTCTTCCAATATTGCTCAAAAACCTGAATTGACAGTGCGTCCTCGATACGAAAATCATCCACAGCCGTTCGTCTTAATGTTCGAAGAAAGGCCCCGCTATCACATTGACGTCCGATATCGTGCGCCAGGCTACGAACATAAGTACCTTTTGAGCATTTAACATAAACATCTATGAGAGACTTGTCCCTACCCTCTTCCCAGATATCGTATATAATTATTTTCTGAGGTTTTCTCTCTACTTCTTTACCCTGTCGTGCAAGTTTGTACAAGCGTTTTCCATTAATTTTTTTTGCTGAAAACATTGGTGGGATCTGTTCAATTTCTCCTTTAAATGAGCTCAACACGGCTTCGAAATCAATTTTTGACAGATCTGTATCGGGAAAAGACTCTTTAATTTCACCTGTACCATCATATGTGTCAGTACTTTTTCCCATTTCAATTCCGGCCATGTACTCCTTCGCTGCATTGCTTATCCCGGTAAGAGACTTGGTTTGCCTCCCTGTACCAATGATCAGCAGCCCTGTGGCAAAAGGATCGAGGGTACCGCCATGCCCTACTTTTTTTATCCCCGTCAAATATCTGATTTTTTTTACAACATCAAATGAGGACCAGCCTTCCGGCTTATCAATGAGTATGATATTATCAGCCGTCTTGTCCCGGTGAGAATCAATTGTATCTTTACTGATTATTCTCATTTTTATGTATCTTATTCAGCAATTGGGCAATTCTATCAGAATACTCTAACGAATCATCGTAAAAAAATCTCAATTCCGGTAAAAACCGAAGTTTTACTCTATTGCCTAATTCACGACGCAAATAGGATCTGCCCCTTTTTAACGCCTTATCGGTAGAATTACGATCCTCAGATTTTCCCAAAACAGAATAATATACATTTGCTATCTTCAGGTCAGGAGAAAGGCGGACTTTGGTAACAGTAACAAATCCTTTACCCGGATCCCTAAATTGATGCTCGATTAGCCAGCTCAGGTTTTCTTTAATTTGGCTGGCAACCTTCTGTGATCTTCTATTTGTTTCTGTCATATTAAGAATAACTATAATCGTAAGAAATTATTTCATAATCATCAGAACGATCTAAAAATTGGAACACTTTCTGCAACGATTGCTCTGTATGGGAATATTCATTACTAATGGTGGCAATTCCAATTTGTGCTCTTTGCCACTTATCCTGGTATCCAATTTCAGAAATGGAAACATTAAATTTCCTTTTTACCCGATCTCTGATACTGTTGAGCACAAATCTCTTTTCTTTAAGAGAACTACTCGAATATATCATTATTTCAATGACCAGTACGCCAACGTGCATTTTTCTAACCGTCAAGTGTTCGTTTTGTTTCTTTTATCTCAAAAACCTCAATAATATCACCTACTTTGATATCATTGTAATTATGAATTTGCAGACCGCATTCAAACCCTGAAAGGACCTCTTTGGCGTCATCTTTAAAGCGTTTCAGGGACTCAATGTACCCTCATATACTTCGACATCATCACGAAATAAACGAATTCTTGAGTTTCGGGTTATTTTCCCGGATTTAACCTGACATCCGGCAATTGTTCCAAATCGTAGATATTTTAAATGTCTCTCTAATTTCAACCGTACCAACATTTTCTTCTGTCTTTTCTGTACCAAGTAATCCTTCCAAGGCAAGACGAACATCATTAATGGCATCATAAACAACTTTATAGTAGCGAATTTCCACTTTTTCATTAACTGCCATTTCTTTCGCTTTATTATTGGCACGCACGTGGAATGCCACAATAATCGCATTTGATGCAGTCGCTAAAATTACATCGGACTCAGAAATTGGGCCAACAGCCTTTCTTATTACAAGTATATTGACTTCCGGGGTGCTTCATTTTCAACAAGGAGTCAGCCAACGCTTCGGCCGAACCATCAACATCAGCTTTAACAATCACACCAAGTCTCTTTAACTCCACCAATTTTTATACTCTCAGAAATCTGATCCAGGGTAATCAGTTTGACCTGTCTAAAATCCTGCTCCCGCTTAATACGCTGACGTTTAGCGCTGATTTCTTTAACGGAATGCTCCTCTGCCATAACAACAAATCGATCGCCCGCCTGAGGCAAACCATCAAAACCCAACACTTGAACAGGTTGGGAAGGACCAGCGGACTTGATACGACTCATTGAATCATTTAACAATGCGCGAACTTTTCCTGAATATTGACCCGCAATAAAGGGATCACCAATATTCAGAGTCCCATTTTGAACCAACACAGAGGCTATTACACCCTTTCCTTTATCCAACCGGGACTCAATAACCGTCCCAATAGCTTTTTTATTCTTATTGGCTTTAAGGTCAAGCATATCGGCTTCCACTAATACCTTCTCCAGCAATTCATCGATTCCGGCACCTGTTTTTGCAGAGATCTCTGCTATCTGGTACTCGCCACCCCAGTCTTCCACAAGGATGTTCCTTTCCGAAAGACTGTTGTTTTATTCTTTCAGTATTAGCCTCTGGCTTATCTATTTTATTAATAGCGATAATTAATTTTACCCCCGCTGCTTTAGCATGATCAATCGCCTCGTCGGTTTGTGGCTTCACTTCATCATCAGCAGCAATGATCAAAATAACGATATCCGTTACCTGAGCCCCTCTTGCTCTCATTGCCGTAAAGGCTTCATGGCCCGGCGTATCCAAGAATGTAATTTTATTACCGTCTCTATCAACCTCATAGGCTCCAATATGCTGGGTAATACCTCCAGATTCTCCATCAACGACATTGGTCTTACGGATAAAATCAAGTAGTGACGTTTTACCGTGGTCAACATGGCCCATAATCGTAACAATCGGCGATCGTACATCTTTGTCTTCAAGATCGGAATCCTGATCCTCAATCTCCTCCAGCAGATCTGCAGCATATTCTTCTTCTTTGACAACTGTATAATCCCATTCACCGGCAAGCAATTCTATTGTATCGATGTCCAGACGTTGATTTATAGAAACCACAAGACCCAGCTCAAGACATTTTGTGATAATTTCACCCGCAGGCACATCCATGAGATTTGCCAAATCACTTGCAGAAATAAACTCACTGGCGTAAATAATATTCTCTTCAACAACCTCGCCGGTATCTTCTTTAATTTTTCTTCTCTTTCTTGGTTTTTTCAGGCGATCATCGATCGTCGCCAATGTCTTTTTTACCGTATCCTGCACTTCCTTCTGATCAACAGATTTCCTCTTTTGTTTTTTCGCTCTTTGGCGCTTAGGCTGTTCGACCTGCTCCGTTTCTCCTGGTCGCAGCACTCGCTTTTTCCGTTTTTCATCCTTGCGAATCATTTCCAATGCTTTGCGACGTTTTTCATCCTTTTCCTTTTTAGCATCTTCACGGGTTGTCGCAACTCTATCTTTTGCCTTTGTTTTACGTTTTTTCTTATCGACATCTTCTATACTGTCAAGATCAATCTTGCGGAGAACGGCAGATTTTTTCTTTTCAGGTTCTTTTACAACTTCTGAAACTTCAGATTTAGCATCATCTCCCTGATTAGTCACATCCTCTGTAACCTCTTCTGTTTTCTCATCGGGCTGCTCCATAACAGGTGCTTCGACAGACTCATCGATAATCTCTTTTGCTTTTTCTACAACCTCATCACCAAATTCTTCGCCATCCTCAATAATGCCAGGTTCTTTTTTTGATTTTGTTTTTTTCTTGGCAGGTGCAGAATCGGATACCTCTTCATCACGAATTATTTCTTCCATTCGCTCTTCAATAGATCGTTCTATTGCCTGGACATATATAGATTTTTCCGGCTCTTCACTTGAAGAAGTTGCTTCAACATCTTGTTGATCGTCATCATCAGAATGGCTTTTACGAAAATGCAATTGATCAGCAATCTCTTTTTCCCGTGAAAAATTTTTCAGTATCTCCTGATATACTTCCTCAGGGATTGACGTATTGGGTCCGGAGACTTTTAGGCCCCTATCTTCCAAGAAAGGCCGAACGGTGTCCATGCCAACATTTAACTCTTTACAAACCTTAAAAAGTTTGTATTTCTTTACTGCAACTGTCATTGATACTCCAAAGATTTACAAAGTCCTGCCAGACTTCTCCTAATGGATAATTTGAATATATATCTTTTCTTAATACAACTCTAAACGGCCGACTCTTTTTCTACTTCCTCGTTGTCTTCATTTGATGATTTGCTTACGATTTCGAGTATCCTCTCCGCGGTTTTGGCCCCAATCCCAGGCACGCCAACCAGACCGTCAACACCTAATTTTAATATCTCGCGCTTACTTCGCACATCACCATCAGACAATTTTTTCACCAGAGCATCAGACAGACCTCCTATCTCTTCGATAGACATGTATGATTCATCCACCTGCTCTTCATATTCACTCTCTTTGACCGGTTCAATCTGGTATCCTGTTAGCGCCGATGCCAACCTAAGATTTTGGCCACTCCTGCCTATTGCAAGTGCCATATCTTCATCAGCGACGATTGCCACGGCTAATTTATCGTCATCATTAACAATTATTTTTACTGGTTTAACAGGTGTCAATGCCCGACTAACAAAGATTGCCGGCTCAGAAGAAAAATTAATGATGTCAATTTTTTCATTGTTTAGTTCACGGACTATTGCCTGAATGCGCACACCCTTCATCCCCACACAGGCACCAACGGCATCAACGCGACGGTCAATCGACTCCACGGCTATTTTAGACCTCTCGCCAGCATCCCGGGCAACATTCTTTATCTCGACAATACCATCATATATTTCTGGTACCTCGAGTTCAAAGAGGCGAATTAAAAACTTTTTATCGGCACGAGACACAATTATCTCAGAACCTCGTGTATCATTGCGGACTTCTTTTACAATTGCACGTAACGTATCACCCCTGCGAAGTCGTTCATTCTGAATTTGCTCGCTTTTGGGCAACAGTACTTCGGTCTTGTCCACATTGATAAAAAGTCCCCTCTTGCTCACCTGGCGTATATCACCAATAATAATTTCACCAATTCTATTTTGGTATTCTTCCAGGATATGCTCTCTCTCAAAATCACGTATTTTCTGATTAAAATTCTGCTTGGCTGTTACAATCAACCTTCTCCCAAATGCTTCAGGATTTACAACCTCAACAAAATCTTCACCAATTTCAGCATCCGGATCGATTAATCTTGCCGACTGCAAGTCAATCTCCTGAACCGGATCCTCGACAACCTCAACAATCGTTTTTTCCTGATAAATCTCGATATCACCCTTGTCGATATTTACAATCACATCAAAATTATCAGCTGTTCCGTATTTTTTTACAATCATTTGAGTGAACACATTTTCCAACATATCGCGCAGATTATCTTTGTCGATACGTTTTTCGCGGGCAATCTGAGTAATTGCCTCAATAATTTCACTATTCATTGATATTACTGATCTCCAGATTTATTACCATTTAAGTTTAATTTTCGCCTGTTCAATATCTTTTAAAGGAATCAGGATTTCCATGCCATCAGAGTTGAGAGTAATTGCTTCCGTATTATATGCAAGAAGATCTCCTTCAACATAGCATTCATCCTTGCCCTTGAAATAGTTAACTTTCAACTGCTTTCCAATGTTCCGTTTATATTCATAAGGCTGTTCTAAGGGCTTATTTATTCCCGGAGAAGATACCTCTAGTCGATAGGCGCCCTTAAACATGTCCCTACGGTAAAATATATCCGCAATCTTTTTACTTAATTCCTGACATTGATTGAGCGTAACACCAGGTTCAGTATCAACAATTACCTTAACTGTGGTGTTTTTACCACCGCTATGAATTGAGATATCTGATAAAAAAATACCCTGATCATTGCAGACCGGCTCAATCAACTGGAATATTTCAGTTTCTTTGCTACTCATTATCAATTCTCTACATAACAAAAAAGTGGGCATTTTAACCCACTTTTCATAACTTGAAAATTTACATAATGATAACAGTCGTTGCAAGTATAAATTCGATAAAATCTTATATTTAGATCATTTCCATTTCTGGCTCACCTTCTTTTCAAAATAATAAAAAGGTAGGGCCGGTAAAAGTAAAATAATACCGAGAACTGACTCCGTAGGCTTCTCAACCAGTGTATTTATCATCATTATCAGGCAAAAAAGACCATAAAAAGAAATTGCAGCCAAATTTAATCCTTTTAATTGCTTGTTTCGCAAAATGATTTTGAAGCTGATCATTGCTGCAATAAATGAAAATAGAATCATTACGAAGACAACAAACGATAATAGTTGATTAAAGCCACCGCTCATAACGAGTAATACGCTCCAAGACATTTGTAGAAAAATTGCTATATGAGGAGATCCATATATTCTATGAAGTTTTTCAGTTTTCCCGAAGAACAGACCTTCCCTCCCCATCGCCTGGTAGATCCTAGGGCCTGATAGTATAGTTGAGTTTAGAGAACTAAATATTGCCACCAAAATAATAATTGAAATTATCAGGGCACCCTTATCGCCCCATAATCTCTGAAACACCAAAGATGCAATGTTAACAACTCCTTCCATTTCCTCTATAGGCACCGAAATTAAATAAATAAAATTTATCAATAGATACAGCCCCCCAACTATAATTACACCTAGGTGAAGCGCCCTGGGTATGGTTACCCTGGGTTTATCCACCTCCTCGGCAACATAGACAGCGGTTGTCCAGCCAGAATATGAAAATAAAACAGCTATTAAAGCAATTAAGAATCCAGATAGATCAACCTGGCGAGAGACGCCAACTGATAAATATCCATAGTCTGCACTTGGAGAGAGAAAACCTGCTAAAGTAAAGAAAACTAATAAAATAAAGACAGTAAAGGTTAAACTTATCTGGTATTTTCCAGATAATGCAATACCACGGTAGTTTATAAAACTAAAGACAAATATCAATAAGATCGCAATCGTTTTAAGATGGGTATATTCCACTTGATATGAACCGAATGAAATGAGAATAAAAGTATAGTCAGCATTCGCGATATTTACAATTCCCAGTAGATAATAGGCTGAGGCGATAGCAAGTGCAGCAATTGAACCGGAATAGGTAATGAAGAAGGCAGACCAGCCAAAAATATACCCAGCAAGGGGGTGAATCTCTCTATTTAAATATTGGTAATCTCCACCCGACAGAGGATAAGCTGCTGTTAATATGCTATAAACCCGTGCACCAGAAACAGCATAGAAAGCCCCAACCAACCAGGCCAGGAGAATTAAAATAGGTGAATCGAGGTAAGTGGTTATGTATCCTGTTGTTGTAAATATTCCAACACCAATTATATTACCGACAACCAGAGTTAAAGTTGCCGCAAAACCAAGTTTTTTCACTATTTACTGTATCCGTACAATTTAAGTATTAAACATGCATGGCGCAGAGAGATTAGCATACTGTAATTAGCTAAGCGCGAATCTTTCGCCATATACTATTTCATTTACTTAACAGCAATGCTTATGAATTGGTTACAAATATAACTACATCATACCCTTTAAGTATAAATAAATTGCTGAAATAAAAGGTGCAAATACCAGAGCAGGTATAAAGTTTGCCACATTAATTTTTTTGATATCTAAAATTATTAACCCAATACCAATAATAAGAATACCACCGACTGCGGTCATCTCATTTATCATATAGTCGTTCAGGAATTGATCAAAAAAGAAGGCTAATGCTGTAATCCCGCCCTGAATAATAATAATTGTAAAAATTGAAAAGAGAACACCTATACCAAAAGATGCCGCTAAGGCAATAGAAGTAAATCCATCCAACACCGATTTCAAGGCTAATAAATCAATATCAGCGCGCAATCCATCATTTATCGACCCAAGAATAGTCATAGGTCCTATACAAAAAATGATACTGGCCGTAATAAATCCTTCGCTAAAAAATTTATCGTCTTCGCGGGCATATTTCTTTTTTAAAAAATCTGCAAATTTTGATATTTTATCATCAAGGTTAGCGATTTGGCCTGTTAATCCACCCAATAAAACTGAAGATAAAACGATTAGGATATTCTTAGTATTTAGAGCCATCTGCATACCTATCACAATTGTTAGGAGGCCAATACCCTGTAGTATTATTGACTTATAAGTATCTCCTAACCTATGACGTAATGTGAGGCCAATCAGTACTCCTATTAATACAGTGATCACATTAAGCAATGTGCCGACTCCAGGCATATATTCCTCCCGTGTGCTAAGAATTGTTTAAATAATGTAAAATACAAACAAATAAAGTCTGAAGATATTTAAATGAATTTAGCAATAAAGTCTGAATATTTAAATGTACAAAAGTGTATTTAGATCTGATAATAAGATTTGAGTATTAAAAAAATCGGAATTTGCAGTAAATAGTAGTGGCCGCTGGATAACGGCCACTAAAATGAGGGAATTCGGACTATGATACCCAGGGTACCCTGCCCTTTATGATCAAACTATATTATTTCATCGATTCATAACGCTCGCCGACCACACGCCAATTTACAACATTCCACCAATTCTCAATATACTCTGGACGGCGGTTTTGGTATTTCAGGTAATAGGCATGCTCCCAAACATCGAGCCCCATAAGAGGTTTAAAACCTTCGGATACAGGATTGTCCTGATTGGGACTTGACATAACAGCCAGATTTGAGGAAGAATCCAAGACTAACCATGCCCAACCGCTGCCAAAACGATTTGCGGCAGCACCGGCGAACTCTTCTTTAAAGGCTGCAAATGAACCAAATTTATCGTCAATCGCTGTAGAAAGGTCACCGGCGGGATCCCCACCTGAGTTCGGACCCATTATATTCCAGAATATGGTGTGATTATAGTGACCACCGCCATTATTTCTGACAGCCGTTTGAATGCTTTCAGGTAATGCTGATAAATTCTTTAATAAATCTTCAACACTCTTTTCCTGAAGATCAGGATGAGATTCAAGGGCAGCATTGAGTTTTGCAATATATGCGGCATGGTGTTTTTGGTGATGAATCTCCATCGTTTGTTTATCTACATAGGGCTCTAAGGCATCATATGCGTATGGTAATTCGGGTAATGTGTGTGACATTTTTATTCTCCTTTTTCTTTTTATTTTGATTTGATAATTATACTCAGTCCATAATACGATTTTTCAAGGGGGTTTTATTCCGTAAAAATCAAAAAAGTAAAAAATTATATCTCGCAAAGACGCGGAGACGCAAAGAAAACATATACACGGATTGCCTGAATTATCTCAAATTCCATGAATATTTTATAGATTTTTAATATTGTTTTTTCTGGTTCAAATAAATATTTGACCAATTTTGAATTTTGTATTAAATATTTCCTCGTTTTTGCGAGAATATCTGTATGTGTGTAAAGGAATATGGCGGGTACTTCAGGAATGATTTTAATCGGAGATTTGTGAGGGGATTTTGCCTTTGATACCTTCAATCTTCTCTAAATCGACTGTAATATGCCCAACAGTTATCTCGGAGGTCATTTGAACAGGTATTTTATACTCATCATTTGTCACCCAAACAAGCAATCTGCCTTTTTGCTGAAAAATTCCCTCACCTTTTAACAGGGGTTCTATTTTAAGACATTTAAATTCACCAGCAGCCGTATTGACCGTTTCACGCATATAGACATGTACTTCAAGATCATAAAATTTTTTGTTGTCGTGATTTGTCATACTGATTATGTCACCAACGCGCAGAGGTTGTGTTCTTATATAATAAAATGAGGCGAGAACATCTTTTGCAAATGGAGGCACTTTTACATCATAGGTGCTTTCTTCATTTCCCTCATCCCGATACCGAATGTTTTTAACCTTCGCCAATGAATCTTCCGGTAGATAGTCCACAAGATGATCAATCTCATATCCACCTTCACGCAATTTCTTCTCAAATCGCCAGGTAAACAATCCTTTGGCGTCCATAAGGCTAGTAACAACATCATTAACTTCGTAAACCCAACTGAAAGGCGCGTCTGATTCGGCTGTTGTTTGAATTTGGTAGACCAATTTATCATTAATAATTTTTTTACTAACAACGGACATTGTTGCTGTTCCGGCACGAACAAAGCCATAACGGACTTTAAATGTTAGTTTCTCGCCAACATGAAAGGCATTATTCTCCACACTAGGATATACCAATTCAGCTTCCGATATTGGGATAAAAAGAGAATCGTCAGATTGTGATGAGTCTGTGGTACTTTTTACAAGTAAATTCTCATCAGGTGCCTGAAGAGAATCATGTACAATAGAAATCTTAGTTGAATCCGTATTAAAAATTGCCGCGAATAGAAAAATAAACAATATAAATAAGGGTTTTAACATATAACCTCATTTTTTTTATTCTAAATATACTTTTAAATTTATTAAAAATAAAATTGTTCCAGACTTTTTGATGAACGAGAAGAGTTTAAATAATACCGGAACTCAATAGATTTAATATATTCTTATTTTTAAACAATCCGGATTTAGTCAACAAAATATTAAAGATATTACTTGCATCTTCACATTCAATTAGTAATTTTTCAGGGTTGAATCCATGGGTTTATTAAAATCCGTTTTGAAAAAATATGACAAGATAATAATCTTTAAAATGTTTATCTCAATTCTAATGTTTTTGCCTAACTATGAATAAAATCGTTCATTCCGAGAGACGGAAACCAGAAAGACGGAATAATGATCTTTGGAATAACGAGGCGTTATTTCAAAGATTAATCAACAGCACCAATGATGCCGTTATTGCTATCAGGGAAGATGGAACTATTTTTCTTTTTAATCCTGCTGCAGAGAATATGTTTGGTCAAAAAGCAACAGACCTTTTCGGGCATCCCCTCGACAGACTTAATGCCTGAATCATACAGGAAAAAACATCGAAAATATATCAGCCATTATTTCTCTTCCGGTCAATCCAGGGGCGCCCTGGGGCAAGTGCTGGAGTTACCGGGAAAACGCTCAAATGGCGAAGTTTTCCCAATGTCAATCTCACTCTCTGCTGGAAAATCCGCTGGACATATGTTTGTCATAGCCATTGTCAGAGATATCAGCGAAAAAAAGCGTGTTTCAGCTGCCATCCAGTCCAGTGAAGAAAGATATCGTAATCTTCAGGAGAATTTGCCACTGGGTATTTACCGCGCAAATCAGAATGGCAAAATCCTTGCTGTCAACAGCGCATTTGTTACAATCTTAGGTTATCAATCACGAATTGAAATCCTGAATCTTTCTGCTCCTGACCTTTATTATAATAAAAATGACAGAATAGAACTCTGGAAACGGCTCAAGAAGGAAGGTTCTGTAACAAATTTTGAGGTACAATTGCTCAAGAAGGATGGTACGCCCTTGTGGGCATCGCTAAATGTTAAAGCAATTAAAAATGATAACGGTAAGATTGATCATATTGATGGAATTGTTGAAGATATAAGTGAACGAAAGAAGGTCGAGGAAGCTCTTATAGAGAGTGAAGAAAAATATCGAATCCTTGCAGAGACCGCACAGGATATTATCATACTTCATGATCTTCAAGGGATCATTCACTATGTTAATCAAGCTGCTTTGAATTGCCTTGGCTTCAAAGAAGACGATCTTTTGGGGCACTCAGTGATAGAATTCGTATCTCCTGAAAATAAGTCGGATATTCTTGAGAGACAAAAAATTAGAAAATCAGGCTTCTCTGAAATGGTGCTGTATAATATTAACCTTGTAGATAGCGATGGCGCCTATATCCCCTTTGAGGTAAGTTCTTCGATAGTTGAAAAATCATCAGGACCTGCCATGTGTCTCGTTTATGCGCGAGATATGAGTGCCCGTAAGAGGCTAGAAGATCAATTACATCAATCACAGAAAATGGATTCCATCGGTACACTGGCCGGAGGAATTGCCCATGATTTCAATAATTTGCTAACGATAATCAACGGTTTATCTGAAATTGCACTAAGAAAAATGGAAGAAAATCATCCGATTTACAGAGATTTAAGATCCATACATGGCGCAGGTAAGAAGGCGGAAGAATTAACCAGAAAATTATTAGCATTTAGCCGCAAACAGATAATTAATCCTAAAATAATAGATATAAATATTCTTATATCAGATCTTGACAAAATGCTGCGAAGACTTATTCGTGAAGATATAAGAATAATCAAGGATTTATATCCTCAGCTTTTGCATATGAAGGCCGACCCTGGTCAAATTGAACAAATTTTAATAAACCTGGTTGTCAATGCCCGAGATGCCATCAGTGCACGATCAAAAAAATCTCCGGGAGAGAAAAAGATCGTAATTTGTACACGTCCATCTAATATCACAGAGAAAGATTTGGAACAATTTCCTGAGAGTAAACCGGGAAATTATATTTTGATCAGTGTTTATGATAGCGGTATAGGGATGGACAGGGCAACTATTGATAAAATATTTGAACCCTTTTATACGACCAAGGAGAAAGGTCATGGGACGGGATTAGGGATGGCCACAGTTTATGGTATTTTAAAACAGAATAATGGATTTGTCTCAGTGGACAGTCAGCTGGATCTAGGCACAACAATAAATGTATTCTGGCCCTCCGTGGACGAGGAAATGCCGACGAATGGAGAACTAAGCACGGCAATGCCAGATGATGAAAAGTTAAGAGGTGTAGAAAATATTCTCGTCGTTGAAGATGACAAGGATGTTCTGTATTTCACAAGTTTTGCACTACAAAACCTCGGTTATACGGTTTTTGAAGCTTCCACAGGTCTTGACGCCTTGCATCTGGTGAAGAACAGCAAAACCTCCAAAACCAAAACCGATGAGTTTGATCTGATCATCACTGATCTTATTATGCCCGGAATGAACGGGAAAGAATTGTCTCAGCATGTTGAAAAAATATCTAATTCTATTAAGGTCCTATTTACTTCTGGTTATGAAGAGGCCTATATAACTGATCATGAAATCATCGGCAACGAAGATAACTTTTTACAAAAACCCTTCACAATAAAGCTGCTCGCCGAAAAGGTACGCTCAATATTGGACGTAAATTAATGCACAATTAAATAAAAAATTCTTTAAAAATGACTATCCCCGATGCTTATCGTGGTATTTCGCTAGTTTTATTTCGACACAAATATCGAAAAACAGAATTCCATTTATTTACCTCTCCCCAACCCTCTCCTAAAAGAGATGGAGAATTAGGAAACCCCGAGGCAGAGCCTCGAGGAATTCTTCAGATTAAAATGGATAAACATACTTAATTATTGTTTTCATTAAACCAGGAAGTATTCTATCCAATTCTTTATCAATTTCATCATAGATTTGTCGATAAAAATCTGTGCTTCTTCCGATAGGATCATCGATAGATAGACCAGTAAAATTACCTGAATTATCATATCCCTTTAACAAATGGATCTTGTCCTTATCGGCTGGATAGTTCTTTGTAAAGAAGTCATAGTGGTTTTCAGCCAGGCAAAAAATTAAATTTGCCTGGTCTACAATTGCTCTACTGACAGGTCTGGAAAGATGGTTCTCTATATTTACATCGTGGTTAGCGGCTACCTCTATAGCTTTTAATGATGCAACCGATGTGGGTAAATTCAATGTCCCGGCAGAATTAATCTCAACTTTCCCCTTCAATACATCTTTATCCAATTTTTGCTTTAACATACCTTCGGCCATTGGGGAGCGGCAAATATTGCCTGAGCACACAAAAGTAATGATGTACTTTCTATTTGATGAACTTTTTATCTTAGTACTGATCATTCTCTCAAGTACCTCTTTAGAAATCTCACCCTCCCTTAGTAATGTGGGAGGAGAAGAAGATATATCGAGTACGGATGAGCCCTTTGTTGATTTTACCGGCCCTCCATCAAGTATTAGGTCCACTTTATGCTGAAATTCGCGGCGAATTTCCCGCATATCTATTAAATTTCTCTGCCCGGCAAGGTTCACACTGGAAGAACTAATGGGATAGGTTGTCATCATAGCCAATTGCTGGCAGAAATTATTATCCGGTATCCTAAATCCTATTTTTTCGAGATCCTCAAATCCAGGTATATCGATCTTTTTTCGTGCTTTCACAACTAAAGTTATTTTCCCTGGAAACATTAGATCGAATTTATTTTGCTCTGACGGAGACATGCGTCCTACAATCATCTCAGCCTGATGACGATCTTTTACCATAATGGATGAAGGCTTATTTTTTTCTCTCTTTTTTATTTCATAAACCCTCTCAAGGGTCTCCTTATTGTTTAAAAGGGCTCCGAAACCGTAAAGAGTGTCTGTAGGATAGATGATTATCCCACCAGCCTCTAATAGTTTTACTGCTTTTATGAGGATTTTTTTGGTCGGTTTATCAGAATTGAACCTGAGATATTCTCCCCTCAGCTACAGATTTGAATGTACTTTTTTTAATCATTATTTCTTTAGACAATATGTCCTGGTATAAAATATGTGATCAATTTAATAATTAACTTTTATAATTCATTTCTTTGTGCAATAAATTTCAGATTAACCTCTTCCTTTCGAATTTGAGAAGTAAACCTGAATATTTTTTATTAACTGGTCGGGCTTCAGTGACAACATACACTCAAAGGTTTTTATAGGACATTTATTCCCTCCATGAATAGAGCATGGACGGCACTTAAGATCTTTCTTCTCAAAAATCACAGAATACTTTCCAAATGGAGCAAATCCAAAAGCAGGAACAGTGGGGCCAAAGATTGCAAAAACCGGAATGTGTGCGGCCATACCCAAATGAAGTGGAGCAGAATCATTTGTTACAATACCGGCACAATAGGATAGGAATTCATATGATTGAGGTAATGTTGTCATGCCAGCAATGGATTTAATCCCTCCGGAAGTTTTACTGATCCTTTTACAGAGTGACTCATCTTCCCTGCTCCCTATAAGAACAGGCTTAAAACCTTCAGCGGATAAAAGGTGGCAGAGTTCAATAAAATACTTTTCTGGCCAGCGCTTTGTAGACCAAACAGATCCCGGAGCGATTGCCATAATTTTGTCACTTGACTTAAAGCCAAAACTATCCCACAGTTTTCGTATAAGTAATTTATCATCATTTGATGAATATAAAGTTGGGGGTATCAGCGGACTATCTATATTGATTGGATGAAGCAAAGAGAGATTTCTCTCGATCTCATGCATATTACTATCATAGGGGACAAGATGAGTAAATCCGGATTTCCAGGCAGATCGATCAAATCCAACCCGAATAGTGGCATGGGTCATATAGGCCAGAAAAGCACTTCTCAAGGATCTGTGTGGGACGATGCAAAGATCATATATATTTTTTTGGAGTATTTTTGCGGTTCGCCATAATCCCAAAACACTTTTATCTCTACCCCTTTTATCGAATTTGATTATATTTTGTATTCCCGGATTGTTTGAAAGAATAGTAGTAGATCTTGGTATAGTTAAGAAATCAATTTCCACATCCGGCAAGCTTGCGCTCAATACTTCAATAACAGGTGTTGTCAGTATCACATCTCCAATAAAAGCAGTTTGAATTATAAGGGCTTTTTTTATCTTGTTCGAATCCATTCGTTCTATCTCATATCCAATCATTTTTTTACAAAAGTTCAGACGATAAAGCCAATAAGACCGTTTATTCATTATAACTGGTACAGACTAATAATTAACCAAATGAACTTTCTTGCAAATTGTTCATTCAATCTAAAATTAGTAAAAAGGAAAATTATTGGCAAACTATTTCAGGATTTGGCAGGGTTGAATTACTGCTTTAGACGTTGTAAATTAAAAGTTTAGAAATTTGCAGAATATAGAGCATTTCAATCAGAAGATATATTTTTAAGAAAAATTAATACTCTTACGGTTTTATTAAGGAGAAGTTGCCGTTATGATGTCCAAAATGCGTGAATTAAGTAAGATCTTTATAGTTATCGTTGCCGTATCGTTCATTGCTCTGATGGTATTTGAATGGGGTATGGATTATTCAGGACAAGGTCAGAGACAGAATATTATAGGTTCTGTTAACGGGCAGGAACTCACTTATGAAATGTTTTCGGAATTATTCCAGAACCTGTACCAAGCAGAAAAATCCCGCTCCAATCAAGACCTGACAGAAAGCCAGGTGGCAAATATTCGCTCGGCCGTTTGGGATAGATTTGTGCAGCAAGTGCTGCTGGAAGAAGAAATGCAGCGTTTAAACATAACAGTCAGTGATTCAGAAATTGTCTATCAAATCCGAAATTATCCACTTGACGAAATAAAAAATAATCCAAGTTTTCAGACAGAGGGACAATTTGACTGGAATAAATACTATGCATCTTTTTCTAATCCTGATATTCCCTGGTATCAAATCGAAGACTATTACCGCAGGCAAGTTCTTCCCTTCCAGAAATTACAGGATATAATCTCATCAACTGTACGTGTGAGTGACATAGAGATCTCAGAAGACTTCATTAAAACAAATCAAAAAGCACGTGTTTCTTATTTAGAAGTCCCCTATTCGAAATTTATAGATAAGGAAAGACAAATAGCGGACGAAGATGTACGTGACTTTTACGATACAAATTTATCGGAATTTCAACAAAATGAGAGTCGCATGCTTTCATATGTAACATTCCCCCTAACCCCAACAAAAAAAGATACATTACGAATTGCACAGGAATTTGAAGAAATAAAGGAAAGACTCGCTGCCGGTGAAAACTTTAATGATCTGGCGGAAGAGTACAGTGAAGATCCGGCAGTTAAAAGCAACCGTGGTCGTTACGATTACTTTGAACGTGGTGCAATGGTAAAGGAATTTGAAGATGCTTCTTTTAGTGGGAAAATTGGAGAGTTAACCGGTCCTGTATCAACCCAATTTGGTGAACATCTTATTTTTGTTGAGGATCGACGTAATAAAGACGGAAAAGAGCAGGCAAAGGTTAGTCACATACTTCTGAAAATTACAGCCGGTCCAAGTACACGTGAGAGGCAGGAATCTGCAGCAGCCTTTTTCTCTGAAGACGCACAAACAGAAGGATTTGATATTATTACAGAACGGGACTCAATAGAAGTGCAGTCTACCAATTATATTGCACAGGACAACCAATTCATTCCTGGTTTTGGCAGGAATTATCAAATTTATGATTTTGCTTTTCAGGGAGAACTTAATTCGGTAAGCAGTATAATTGAGACTGAAAAGGGTTTTACTGTATTCAAGTTAAGTGAAATTAAACCAGCCGGCCCACGTCCTTTTGAGGAAGTTAAAAATATCATTGTCAGTCGCTTGAAAACGGAAAAGAGAAAAGAAGAGGCCAGGAATTATGCAGTAAATATTCAAGAACAGGTTGATCAAAACACACCTTTATCACTCATTGCACAAAATGATAAAGATGGCATAGTTCGTTTTGATTCAACAGCCGATTTTGCCCTTACCGGTAGTCCTCAAGGTATAGGACTTGATAATATCTTTAATGCTACAGCATTTTCTCTGGAAGAAGGAGAAGTCTCGGCAAAGGTTGAAACCAATAGGGGTATATATTGGATGGAGCTTTTGGCCAAAACGCCATTCGACTCTACTCAATTTAATGTTCAGCGGGAGATGATCCGGCAACGATTGTTAAGTACTAAAAGAAACCAGGTATTTACCGATTGGTTTGAGTATTTAAAAGAAAATGCAGATATCGAAGATAACCGAAAGATGTTTAATTTATAAGTTTAACATAATCAGTCTTTACTTTTCTTAGAGGCCGTTAGGAATTTCCTATCGGCCTTTTTTATATCAATCTTGATTTGGCCCCATGTACTCCGCGAATTAGATAGATTCTCAATAATTAGATTTCATTTTACAGTCATTGTATCATCCCGAAGGGATCTTTCCTTTTGATAAATTAGTCATTACTCTAAAAAAGATTTCTAAAATATGTTACATATCAATCTCTGAAACCGCTAGGGATGATTGAAATATGAGATGAAGTTCTGATCAAGAATAGACTAAAGATGAGAAATTTGATAGCGAGAGTAAATAAAGAGATTCTTTAAAACTGACTATCCCAGAGGCAGAACCTCGAGGAATTCTACAGATCAACAAACTGAATTATAGAACTGTTATATCACAATTCATCTAAACGCTATAATTACGATTAAGGGGATGATAAAAAAGACTATTATTATATAGGCAAAGGGATATAGTTTATTCCGGATTGAAAATTCTGCTAACGTATTTGCCAGATATATGGGTAATTGCGAAAATGGCCACCAGATAAGTATACCGGATATATTGAACATTAAATGGGCAAAAGCTACAACGACTGCACTTAGGTTACCTGTCACCAGCGAGGCTAACATCGCGGTTATCGTAGTTCCAATATTGGCTCCAAGGGTATAGGGAAATATCTGAATGAGTGTCAAAATTCCGGCACCTGCCATAGGAACAACAAGACTGGTGGTAATTGAACTACTCTGGGCCAGAAAGGTCATGACCAATCCTACGACAAAGGCTCGAAAGGCATTTTTAAATAGTACCTTATCGAACCAAACCTCAGCCCGCTTTATAATAAGAACACGTAAGGTATCGACCATTTTCTTGAGGGCAATAAATAACAGAACGAGGGCGATAATCAAAACCAGCCAGGGATAATCTCCAACCCAGGATATTATCAAGGTCACCACCGGTTTTGTGATGGCTTTGATCGGATTAAAAAGCGTCATCCCCCCAACATTCTGGAATACTTCTGCTAAATGTCTAGAAATAATACCCAAATAATCTGTGAAGTATTGGATGGGAAAGATAACCAGTACCGCCAACACATTAAAAAAATCATGAACGGTTGAAGCGGCAAAGGATCGTTTAAATTCATTACTTCTGTTTAAATGAGCCATCGATACAATGGTATTTGTTACAGATGTACCAATATTTGCTCCCATAACAATAGGTATCGCATTCTCAACGCTTAAAACACTAGCACCAACCATTCCCACAACGATAGATGTCGTAGAAGATGAACTTTGAATAAGTGAGGTTGCCAGGATCCCAATAAATAAACCAACAAATGGATTCGACGTTGTCGAAATGAGTGTCTCTGCAAGCCCTTCGCCAAAAAGTTTTAGAGAGCCCCCCATTAGATTTATACTTAAAAGAAAGAGATAAAGAAAGAACAACAATTGAACTATCTGAAGCACTACTTTAACTTTTTCATTTTCAAAAGTAAATTTATCGGTCATTGCATACCTTTAGATTTATTTTTATATATCTTTAGCCGCGTTACTCTCAAAGCATCATCCAGGAAAAATAAGCATGTATATTTTTTAAATTTGAACCTGAGTTATAAATTTTTTAAGTGAAGTCTTTATCGAGCCAATACACTTTTTTTAAAGCTTATTTTTCTTTTTAGGTTTTACACTAAATCCTATTCTATGAAATGGATTGACAACACTGGTCGCGATATTTCTCAAATGAGAATTGATTCTCTTAAGATATCTAAAATACAATGTGAGGGCCACACTCTCCCCACTGCTTATTGTATTATCATTTTCGTTTAAATAATCATTGACGCGTTGGTCACAGAGTCTATTTACCCAATTATACTCTGTAAGGATAGCCTCGGCATCTTTCTCATCACCAAGCTCAAATGCGATGCGAATCCTTTTAAAGGTATCTTCAACTGCATTTTCAATTTTAAATATATCGTCCTTAAATTTCCCCCCCGTGAGGCATGAATCCAAAGATTCAGCGAGTTCAACCATGTTCTTTGTGTAATCACCAATTCTTTCAATATCGATAATAATACTTATAAGAATTAATCCTGAATTTAGGTCCTCCACGCCTGAGACACATAAATGATTAAATACTTTCCGCCGCACCTCCCTTTCATACTTATTTACTGCAATATCCCGATCTTTGACATCAAAGACTAAATTTATAATTTTTATCCTCTCGTAAGCGAGCCTTTACTTCTAAAAACATTTTCCGGGTAATTTCTATCATGTCATAGGTTCGGTCATAGGCCATATCCAGCAAATCATCCTTTTTAAATATGGTCAAAAGATCTTTGTACATTTATATTCTCCACTTGTTGTAGTGTCACTGCTTTGTCTAATTAATTTAACTTAAGATGTCCTCATATTATTTTCAATGATTTATTCAATCAGCTTTTTTACTAAACGCACCTGGATAATTTTTATAGGGGTGGCGATTGTTACTATAATAGTACAATCCTTGAGGATAATCTTTTCCCCGCTTTCAGGAATTCTGCCTAATCTGGCAAGAACAAACCCTGCAATCGTCTCATATTCCCCTTCCGGTAGATTGGTTTCCAATTGTTCATTTATGACATCAATTTCTTCATCTGCTTGAATCTTCCACGTATTTTGATTGACTCTTACTATTGGTTCAATTTCCTGTCTGTTTGACTCATCAAATTCACCAAATAATTCCTCAACAAGATCTTCAAACGTAACAATACCAGCTGTACCACCGTACTCATCTACCACAATTGCAATGCTGATATTTGTCTGCTGGAACTCTCTTAAAAGTTCATTACATTTTTTATTTTCAGGTACATATCTGACAGGCCTGATAAGATCTTTAAGATTTTTTTCTTTTTGCAACAGATCGAAGAAAAATATAACACCGGTTACGTTATCAATGGTAGATTTGTAAACAGGAATTTTCGATTTACCTGTTTTTGTAATTAACTGATACAAGTCTTCCACAGAACTTGTCTCTTCTATAGCCTCAATAGCTGTTCTTGGTACCATGGCCTCACGGACCATCGTATCCGGCAAAGTAAGTACACGTGAGATAATTTTCTGCTCTTCCTTATCCACAACACCAGCTATAATCGCCTCGTTTACCAGTACCATTATCTCTTTCTTATCAAATATTATATCCTCTGTATCGGTGGTTACTTTAAATATTCTTAAAATGGCTGTGCTCACCCGTGAAGCAAAGAGAATTAAAGGATTTAATATGAAGTGAAAGAATCTAATGATATAAAGCACTTTTAAAATAGCAAAATTCGCATAGGAACGAAATAATACCTTGGGTACAATTTCCCCAAAAAGGAGAATTGTAAAAGTAATCACGATCCACGCCAGGGTTTCGTCCCAAAATGTTATAAGATATACGGTGGCATAAGAGGTTGTTAACACATTGGCCAGATTATTACCCACAAGGGTTGTTGAAAGATATAGATCAGGATTCTTGAAATATTTCTTCGCCAAACCAGCTGACTTTATATTTTTTCTGATCCAGATCTCTACCCTGATAGGATTCGTTGAAATATACGCCGTTTCTGATCCAGCAAAAATAAAGGACAATATCAATCCGATTGAACTTATTATAATTTCCATTAAAATACCGGATGTGATAGAATTGTATCTGTTTTTTGGTGACGATCATCTTTTCCAGGATAATCCGTATTATAATGAAGCCCCCTGCTTTCTTTTCGTTTACGTGCTGATTGAATAATAAGCTGAGCTACGGTTGCGATATTCCTTAGCTCGATTAAATCATTTGTAACTACGGTCTTTTTATAAAAATCTTCAATCTCAGAGGCAAAAATATCCACCCGTCTTTTAGCACGGTCCAACCTGAAATCAGATCTTACAATTCCAACATAATCCCACATTACTTCTCTGATAACATGTCGGTCATGAACCAGGAAAACCCACTCATCCTGGTTAAAAGTGCCTTCCTGGTTCCAGGAAAATATTTCGGGTATTTTTCCCTTCTGATCTTTCGCATAATCCCCTGCCGCACCTACTGCAACCTGACTAAAAACAACCGCTTCAAGTAGTGAGTTACTTGCCAACCGGTTGGCTCCATGAACCCCTGTAAATGCAACTTCACCGCATGCAAATAATCCCTGTATTGATGTTTTCCCAACCATATCCACCATTACTCCTCCGCACATATAATGGGCAGCTGGAACGACAGGAATCCACTCAGAAGTAATATCAATCTTATACTCAAGACATTGTGTATAAATATTTGGAAATCTTTTACTAATTGCATTAGCATTTTTATGAGTAAGGTCAAGATATACACATGGATCACCGCTGATTTTCATCTCGCGATCGATAGCACGGGCAACAATATCTCTTGGAGCTAATTCCCCGCTTTTGTGATATTTTGCCATAAAGGCTTCTCCAGATTGATTTCTTAAGACTGCTCCGTATCCCCTGACCGCTTCAGAAATTAGGAATGACCGGTTTCCTTCATAGTATAAGGTTGTAGGATGAAATTGCATAAATTCCATATTTGCAATTTGAGCACCCGCCCGGTAGGCCATGGCGACCCCATCACCTGTTGCGATAGAGGGATTGGTCGTGTGCAAATATACTTGTCCACATCCCCCGGTTGATAATAATGTTGCAGAAGCTTTGATTGTTTTAACAGAATTATTATCAATATCCAGAACATAGGCACCCCAGCAATGAACACCCTTGCTATAATCCTTAATGTCGGTCTGGTGTTCCGTGATCAGATCAATAGCAATATGATTTTCATATATCTCAATTTTTGGATTTCCTTTTGCTTTTGCAAGAAGAGCGCGCTCAATCTCTCTACCCGTATAATCATAGGCATGGACAATCCTATCTTTGGAATGTCCACCTTCCCTGGTGAGGGCAAGTTCATTGTCCTTTTCATGTGAAAATTTTACACCTGTTTCAATTAAGTTTTTAATGGATGAGGGGCCATTTTCCACCATAAATTTGACTGCTTCTCTATGACATAAATCTGCGCCCGCCTTTAATGTATCTTCAATATGTGAGGCAAAACTATCGCTTTTATCCATTACCGAGGCAATTCCGCCCTGGGCATAATTGGTATTGGACTCCTTGTCATCCTTTTTTGTTATGATAATAACATGGCCAAATTTTGCTGCATTTAAAGCAAAACTTAACCCAGCTATCCCACTGCCGATTACTAAAAAATCAGTCTCGGCCCCCATTAAGAAAGACTACCTTTGGTATTAGCAACAATTGATTCTTCGTATGCTTCGGAAAGAGCTTTGTGCTTGAGAGCATTGTGGAGAGTTAATTTTAAGCGGTTTGTTGTGAAAGGTTTTTGAAGAATATCGTAGGCACCTTCTTCTATCAATTCCATTAGATTGTCGGTAGGTCCATGTGCAGTGACAACAATGACCGGTACTTTGATATTATATTCATGTATTATATTTTTGAGAAGCGTTCGGCCATCCATTTTGGGCATCAACATATCGATAAGAATCAAATCAAAGGATTGATTGGCAAGTATAGTTAATGCATCTATACCATCATTGGAAGCTGTAATTTCCACATTATCCTTTACCAGATAAAACTTAATCAGATTTATCATATTAGGATCATCATCCACCACTAAGATCTTTGTTGTTATTTCTTGATTAAACATCATATTTGCATTCCAAACAGGATATGATCGTGACGAGATGATTTCATACTATCATGTGTCGTAGATTTTTAAATTCAATATCACGTATTTAATGACTTTAATTTTAGTAAAATTATAATTGCGTCAAGAATTTATCAAGTGTGAAGAAAAATTTAGCGAGCGGTAGTCCTACTACGTTAAAAAAACATCCATCAACCTTTTTAATCAACAAAGAACCCATGCCCTGGGCACCATATCCTCCTGCCTTATCAAATGGCTCCCCACTGTTTACATATGCCCTAATCTCACCCTGGCTAAGATTTCTGAAGGTAACTTTTGTTTTTTCATAATCAAAAACAGTTTTGTCTTTGTGAAGATACGTAATACCAAAGCCCGTAATTACCTCATGCGTATTGTCACTAAGACGTCTTAATATTTCTCGGGCATGAGATTCATCATGAGGTTTCTCAAGAATTTCAGATTTATAAACGACTATGGTATCGGCTGAAATTACGATGGCGCGCGGTGCTTTCTCCGCTACTACCTTACCTTTCATTTGTGCATTTTCGATGACATATTCAACAGGTGAGAGATTATTTCTATTGAGTTCTTCAATGTGACTTGGGCGTACTTTAAAATCAAGTCCTATCATTTTTAATAACTCAAATCGACGCGGTGATTCAGAGGCTAGAACAATCTCATATTCATCAAGATTTTTTAACAAAGATAACATATTTAACCCAAGTATATTGCCAGAAGTCCGATAAGCATATCCGCTTTTAGCAAGTTGCTTAAATATCCAATCCTGTGAGGATTCGGTTTATTATATGCTTGCCACAATACATAGGTGAGTATGGGATAGATTCCGATGCATATAACTATAAAATATTTTTCAGAATATATATTCAAAATATAAGGAATTATTGTCAGAATTATCAACAAAATAAAATCTATCATGATCAGAACAACAGAATTGTGAATGCCATATTTAATTGGATAAGTAATAGCACCGTTCTTCTCATCCCCTTCCATATCCTGAATATCTTTTAAAATCTCACGTCCAAAATGAAAAAGAAATGCAAAAGCAGCAGGAAAAAGAGTCTTTTGATAATTACCAACGGCGCCGCCTCCATAAACAAAGGCCATCGCGGTTGTTACACTAACAACCAGATTTCCCCAAATAATGGTTCTTTTTAGGCGATAACTATAGAGAATTAAAAGTAAACTAAAAAAAGAGGCTATTAAAAACATTTCCAGATTGATAGCCGCAGCGCATAACCAGGCAATAACGAAAACCACAGAACAATAAACCAATGCTTGCTTAGTAGATATAGTTCCGTTGGCAAGTGGACGGTGTGGTTTATTAATTTTATCAATATCTATATCGTAATAATCGTTGATAATATTGGCGCCAATCATGATCAGGGAGGCTGACACCGCAGCCAGGAGGACATTACCAATTGGATCTAAGCCTCCTGCAAGTTTTGCCGCAATTATGATAGTGAGAAAGGCAATCAAAACGTTGGCAGGACGTGCAAGCAGATAGAAACTTATAAGTGTCTTAAATTTCATGATTCAATCAACCAATTCTTCAGATCTTATACCAATATGGACCACACCACTATGATCGGCTATGGCTCTGGCCATATAAGGTGTATTGAAGGCATACCCCACCTTACCATACCGGTCAAGGCAAATGACGCCTCCCTTTCCATCCACCCGTTTTGAAAGATTCCCAATTCCATTCCTACAGGCCTCAGTAGCATTTTTATCGTGCGAAATATTATCAAGGATTGTTTTTGCCAACACAACTTTCATAAGCGATTCACCCCATCCGGTAGAAGAAGCACCACCGATCGTATTATCTGCATAGGCCCCACTCCCGATCAAGGGGCTATCTCCTACGCGTCCTGGTAATTTATTAGGAGTACCGCCTGTGGATGTCGCGACCGCAATATTACCATATTTATCGATAGTTACTGCGCCAACAGTATCTGATGGGCCCTCGGATTCGAAGAATTCTCGGGTTTTTATATTTTTTTTGAGTTTTAACTCCTCAAACCTTTCCAGCTCTCTGCCTACCAAAAGATTTTCAGTTGGATAGAAAGATATACCATTCTCCCTCGCAAACTGCGATGCTCCGCTTCCAACCAGAAAAGAATGATCCGTTTTTATACGTACCAGCTCCGCAACTTCAATTGGATTCTTTACATTTTGTATGGCCGCAACTGCTCCGAAAGAGAGATCTGACCCGTCCATAATAATCGCATCCATTTCGACCTCACCGTTTCGGTTAAGAAAGGAGCCATGACCAGCATCAAATGTGGGATCATTCTCCATCATTTTTACGGCAAGTATCGCAGAATAAACGGCATTATTACCTTCCAAAAGACAGCGATGCCCCTCCCTAACCGCCTTCTCTACTCCTGATAGATGTGATTCGTGAAACGGTATGGGTATATCCCAGGCACCACCATGGACAATAATAGCAATATTGGAATCAGTTTTACCGGATGTCAAATTTTCCCTCAGATTCATTTTTGTATATACCGTATTCCCTCATTTTTCGCCATAAAGTCGTTCGACCTATACCAAGGATCTTGGCTGATTCAGAAAGTGTTATATTTTTATTGATTAAGAGGTCCTTAATCCGGGCGGCCTCAAGTCTCTTTAAGTGATTCCACTTGTATATCTTTCTTACTTGAGAACACAAATTGAGCACCAGCAAATTCCTGTAGCCGATTTGGCAGATCAGATTCTGTTATTTCCTCTCCAATAGAAACCGCAAAGGCCCTTTCTATAATATTTTCTAACTCTCTTATATTTCCCGGCCAATCATAATCTGCAAATTTTTGTTCCACCGTTTGGGAAATTCTGCTTATATGTTTATTTGATTTGCGATTCAAACTATTTACGAAGTAATTAGTAAGTAAGGGAATGTCTTCTTTCCGATCTCTTAAGGCAGGTAAATTAATTTGAACCGTATTGACACGATAATAAAGATCTGAACGGAACCTGCCTTCTATGGCCATCTCTTCCAGATCTTGATTTGTGGCAGTTACCAACCTAATATCCACTTTAATTTGTTTTGTACTCCCCAGTCTTAATATTTCCCGTTCCTGTAAAACACGAAGTAGTTTCACCTGAATAATAGGCGGAAGATCTCCAATTTCATCCAGAAAGAGAGTTCCACCGGACGCCAATTCCACGAGCCCCACCTTGGATGAATAAGCCCCGGTAAAAGCACCTTTTTCATATCCAAATAATTCACTTTCTAATAGTGTATCCGGGATGGCACTACAGTTTACAGCCACAAAGGGTTTATCGGCCCGCGGTGATCGGCTATGCAGAGCCTCTGGCGATCAATTCTTTCCCTGTACCTGTTTCTCCAGATATCAATACACTTACATCAGACGGAGCAATCCGCCGCATAAGTTCAAATACCTTTTGCATTCTTTTGTCAGCGGATACCATGTTTTCAAAAACAAATCTATCTGCAGAGTAAAGCCAATCATAGAAACGTTTAATTGAATCTTCTATATTGCTGTCAAAGGCATTTAAATATTGAATCCTGTTTCGTGTATGTAAATCAATCAAACCGGCTATTTGGTTTCTATTTTGTATAAATAGATTATTTAACTTAAAAACATGGTCATCAAATTTTTTATTTACAAAATTAAAATAGATATACAGAAAATTACGGTGTTCTTGAATTAGTTTAAAAATATTGTCAAGAAGGCTTCCGTCTGATTTGCTAAAGTCAATAAATACAGTACTTTTATCAAGAATATTCAACAATTGCTTGTTATCGATTGGAATACATCCGAGGGCAATCCCCTCCCGGTAAGCTTCATTAAAATCTTCATGATAATAATATATTTTTTTTTCTTTATCCGTCCCTATCACAGAAATGAATTGATTTATAATTTTTTTATCATTGCCAAGAATGATGAACTGAAAACCCCCTATATCACCGGATATTTTAGTAGAAATGTCCAGCAAGACATCAGGATAAGAGATGCAATTTTTTTTTATCACAGGATCTGCCTGGAGGATATTTCCTAATCTTTCGGCTTCCCTATACATATTTGATATAAATATCCCCACAGATCCTTCATCGAGCGCAAGATTAAATTCCTCTTTAATATGCAAAAATTGTGCTGGATCTGCAGGTAAACCTGAATGCAATCCTAATACAAGCTCTAAAAAATAGCGTAGCGCATCTCTATCACTTAATTCTTCAGTCGCTTCTAAACCATTATTACTTAATTCCGAGTGAAATAATTTTAGAAATTTGTTTCGTACATGCTCAGGCTTCTGACCAACAAGAAAAATCTCTAAATTTCTATCTTTTCTGATAATTAATAATTCTTCTTGATTGGTATCTTTAATCCTGCGGTATATACTACGTAAATAAGAACTATCTGCGGGCTTTATATAAAATTTATCTGAAAGTCTGAATCTATATAAATGCATAAATTTTTATTCCGTTAAGCAAAAGAATGAATACCTGAAAAATACTGCGTTATAACCAACATTGAGAAAATTATCCACAAAAAACTTAGAAAACTGATATAAGCTATTTTCTTTCCTGGCCACCCATATTTGTAACTGCCTATAATTGCTACTCCATAGACTAACCAGGCAATGAGTAGCGGAAACCAGTTTTGGATCCCAGGCCCAAAATTGACCCCAGGCATACATCCCCGTAAATGCACCCGAAAAAATTCCCAGGGTACTAAAAACAAATCCCACTATAATAGCCCGGCGATTTAATTTTTCCAGATATGCCAATGAAGGAAGGCGGTCGTAAAAGTAACCCAGTTGATTGCCCTTAATTTCATAAAACAACAATAAATACATAAAGGACAAAAGGAATGCAGATGAAAAAGAAGCATAGCCGATTAGATTTAAGATGACATGAACTTCAAAATAGACATTCTTTAAAATGTCGGGAAGAACGGTGGAAGGGGAAATATTAACTACGGAGATCAATTGCAGAACAAACAATAGGCTTGTATTAAAAAAACCGATGCTATAGTCTTTTGAATCGGGGGCAATCACTTTTGACAAAATTGCGAAAAATAGCATAAATGTAGACATCGCCTGAAAAGCACCCGCCAACGGCGGATGCCCGCTTTCCAATGTGAGGCTTACCAAAAATAAAAAATGAAGCACTATCGCCAACACATCTAGCGTATTTCCCCTCTGAAGATCCTTCAAATTGCGATTGCTAAAGAATTTGAAAAAATAAATTGCTGAAAGTAAATAAAAAAACGGCGAAAGAACCCTTAAAACTGTAAACAACATATCAAATTCCATGTTTCATATTGACACAAGCATGTTTCATATTGAAATGATTTGCACAATTTTCAATATTTTATTTTTAATATTTTCTTATAATATACTTAAATAAAGGCGTTTATGCACTTTCTTTTTACGTTTTCATTCTGGTATGATATTTGCATACTACTAATATTTATATTTGGAGAATTTAATGCGTATTGTTGTCATATATATCCTACTTTTTTTGGTTACTTCCTCTATCGCTTCCTCAATCTCCGGAAGAATAGTCTTTGAAGATTCCGGATTACCAGTAGTCGGCGCAAATATCTACATTGAAAGTACGCCATTTGGTACAGCCTCTGATAAAAATGGAAAGTTTTCAATAAAAAATATTCCTGATGGTGAGTACATATTGAAAGTGGATTTTGTTGGCTATCGTCTTAAATCCGGTCCCACAATAATTGTCGTTGACGGCGATAACCCTGACCTTATTTTAAGTATGACCGAGACTATATATGATGCCTCTAATATCGTTGTTACTGGCACCAGAACAAAGCGTTTGGTTAAAGATAGTCCAGTTACCACAGAGGTTATCCATGCGGATGAAATAAAAAACCTTGGCGCCCAAAATGTTGGACAAGTTTTAGAGGAGCGTGCAGGAATTATTATTAATCAGGATGGCGTCCGTGGTGGGCTGCTGAGTGCCCAATTACAGGGATTAAATGACGAACATACTTTGATTCTTGTAGATGGAACCCCAGTAATTGGAAGGATTGCTGGTCAACTGGACTTATCACGTTTATCAGTTCAGAATATCGAAAGAATTGAAATCGTTAAAGGAGCGGCTTCATCTTTATATGGCAGCGAAGCGGTTGGAGGGGTCATCAATATAATTACGAAAGACCCGGAAGATTTATTTAATTATGCTGGAAATGCAAATGTAGGCAGCTATGAGGCGCGTAATGCAAAACTTGACTTATCTTTTGCCCAAAATAAAACCAGCTTCCTCACTACGGGAGAGTTTCATAAGGCGGATGGATATGACCTTGATCCCACTACCGCTAATACGACAGCCGATGCATTTAACAACTATACTCTTTTTGGAAAAATAAAACACCAGGTTTCGGATGCATATTCGCTTCAGGCAAGTGGTAATTATTTTAATCAACGCCAGGAAGGCTTTGATGGAGGTTTTCGCATTACGGATACTGAGTCATGGTATGCCTCAGCAAATAATAATTGGGAATTAAAGAATTCATCAAAATTTATTTTCCGTCTCTTTCATACATCTTATACCAAGAACATATCTCGCGAAGATATGCTGGTCCAAAATATTGAAGATTTAAGTAAAGGTGAGTTCATCTATAACAGGACTATTTCGAACCATATCTTAACTATCGGTAGCGAGGTGACTAATAATAAATTAATTTCGAATAGGGTCGATGGGGGGTCTAAGTCTGTACAGAATGCTTCTCTCTATGTTCAGGATGAAGTGATATATGGATGGATTGAATATAATCTTGGATTGCGGGTAGATTATCACTCTGAATTTAACTGGAATTATTCACCGAAGGTAGGATTTTTAATTAAACCGGGTGAAGATTTCCGCATCCGCGGTTCATTTAGTAACGGTTTCCGTGCACCAAACTTTATTGAACTATTTCTTGAACTTGACCACTCAGGACTAACGTCACAGCCATATATAGCTTATGGAAACCCCAACCTTCAACCAGAAACTTCAATGAGTCTTAATTTGGGAATCGAGTATCATTTGTCAGCACAGACAATTTTCAAGTTCAATGCTTTTCACAATTATTTAAAAAACATGATAAATAGTCTTTTTCTTTATACTGACAATGAAGGAATCCAATATTATACCTATGAAAATCTATCAGCAGCTAAAACACAGGGTTTTGAATTTGATGGCATGTTTAGATTCTGGGATTATTTTCGCTTTACTCTAGGCTATAGCTACCTGGAAACGCTCGATATTGCACGGGATAAACCATTTTTTAATCGACCGAAACATTCAGCGAGAGTTAAATTTGACTGGGATATCACAGATTTCGGTTTTTCCGGAAATATTCGATGGAGATATATTGGAGACAGATTGTATATAAACTTTCAGGGGGAAGAAATTTTAGCCCCCTGGTATGCGACTTGGTTTACCAGAGTTCAACAAAGGGTTTATGAACCCCTGTCTGTCTATCTTGAGATTAATAATATTTTTGACTATCAGAATCGCGAGGTTGTCGCTCTTCCCGGGCGTTTAATATTTGTCGGTATTCAAATAAACTAAGGGGAATAGTATAAAGCGCAAAGTCGCAAAGATAACAGTTTGTTTATTCTAATGTAAACACGCCCTAAACTTTTAAACTTAATCATGGTTAAAATTGGGCTAATTCACAGTTTAATATAAACCAAGGAGAATTCAATGAAGTACTTAGTTTTTTTATTATCACTTTTTATTTTTTTAGGATTAATGAGTTGTTCCACAAATGAGAATGATCCTCTCGGTGGTGAGCCCAAAGGTCAAACACTCAAACTCACTGTCACCGCTTCGGAAATATATTATCTTAAATTTGAGGAATTGTCTTCTGTAGCCATTAGCGATCCCTTATTCGAACCGGATTGGGACATTTCAATTGAGAATCTAACGAACATTAAAATGAATGGCGGAGCAACTGCTCCAGGTTCGGTATATGCTAAAATTATGCCCGGCATGCCATTTGAAGATATTACAGCTGCCCCGGATGATATTTTTGAAACCGATGACCAATCCGGACCCTATATAGGTGAAAATTGGTATTTTTATGATATCAATACCCATACGGTTAATCCGGGTGATGACTCATACGTTATAAAGGCTATAGATGGAGAATATTATAAATTCTGGATATCCGATGCCGTTTTCACATCCAGGACTGATGGAGAACTAACCATCGTTGTTGCGAAAGTTACCCCTCCGGCAAATGCAGAGACAGAATCTGTTATCGGCAGGGTTTTAATGGCCAGACTCCCTTTAATAGCAGGTTCGCCAACCTATTTTAGTCTAAAAGATGCTGCAATAATGGAATTGAGTGATCCATCCACTTCATTAAACTGGGACTTCTTTAGCGATTTTACAACCATATATTCAAATGGCGGTAGTAGCGGGCCAGCTAATTGTGCAGCCTATGTATATGATAATATGGATTTTGACAGTATTATGACTGTCCCTGCAGGGAAATATGTTACCGATGACACAACTAAACAGGTAAAAGAATATGCTATTGGCGATTCCTGGTATGATTATAATATCCAGACCCACCAATTAACGATCAATTCAAATGTTTATATCATGCGGACGGCAACCGGAAATCACGCGAAACTTCAATTTGTTGCAAAAAACTTCGCAAGTCAGAATGGTGGTGAGGCTGTTATCAAATACCAATATGTGGAAGGTGTAAATTTTTAGTAATTTAAATAATTATCTGCTACACATTAAAAGAGGCAGGGAGATAAAATATCTTATGCCTCTTTTTTCTATTTATTTTTCTCCTTGCTCAGACCCAAACAGAGCAGATTCCGGTTGGGATAACTCCTCTTTCTTCGCCCTTGCTCTGCTTAATATATTCTCATAATGTAACTTATCTATTGCTGAAAAATATTTTGTTTCCGCATTATCAATTTTCCTTGATTTCACCAGTTTATTATCGATAAGCAGGTAAACAAGATCCTGCATTTGATTCATGGTATGACTATTTGAGATAATGGGATGTTTATACATCTGTGTCATTGTCTGGGGACTCTCAGCCCAAAGAACTTCCAAAACAGAAAGAGCACTTCTGCTATTTTGAATATTATCTGCGGTTATTTCTATCTTTTTACTAATAAGCAGATATTGGCTGGCTAGCTGAAGAGCCAGGAAGGCGACCGGGAGTATGGGCAGAAATGCAGCGTCTCTGGGGCGATTCATGATAAGATTTAACTCGTCCCGTACTTCTCTCGGGACATAATTTGAAGTTCCCCGCAGATCTAATTCAAATGGATTTCGAGGCATATAATCAGGAGAGATATAATCATATACGTTTAATCCATCTGAAGATTTCTCAACCTGCAAATATTGGTCATTTAAGATTCTCCAATTCCACAATGGCAAAACAGGATGGGGAAATACCACCCCTAAAGTATCGCTATATTGATTTTCTGGCAGGGGCTCCTGCACTTTTAAACCGATTTGGCCATAAGTGACACAAAAGGAAGCAAAAATAATTAATGGTAACGTTATCTGACAAAAACAAATCTTACTGATATATTTAAAATTTTTATCCATCAGGAATCATACTTTTAGTAAATCAACATAACGAATTTCCTGAATAAAAAGAAAGAAAATAACAGTACATCTAAGCCAATACTTTATCTAAATACAAAATTTATATAGTATTCGTTTAAATTTTCAGCCAATCGGGTGCTTAATTATTACCTGATATTGTATATAAGATACACAATGAGAAAGCATGTTTAATAATCGTTTACATTAATCATTTGTTTTTATTGGTTCTTCATCTTTTGATTTTGGCTCAGGATCAGATTTTGTTGTATCTGTTGTTGGTTTGATCTGATCAGTGCTGTCAAAATTTAATTCATCCTGAATTTCATTGCTGGCCTTTTTAAACTCTCGTATTCCCTTTCCCAACCCCTGGGCGAGTTCAGGCAGTTTTTTTGCCCCGAAAATCAGGAGAATGATAAACATGATAATAACTAATTCTGTTGTTCCTATTCCAAACATAGTATCTATCCTTTCTTATAATTTAATCGACCCAACGTAAGGCATATGCCGCTATTAAAACTCCTATAATGCCGGTGACATTGATTTTAAATGAAAAGCCAAGTGTTATCGTAAAAAGAATAATATCAAGAGTGGCGGGTCCTACACTTGCAGAGGCTGATTTAAGGAAAAAATCCTGTACAACCCCATTTGGTACTAAGTATACCTATAACTTCACCCAAAGCTGTTCCTATCAAAGCCCCGAGAATAATGATAAATATAATAAAAGCCGTACTTTTTTTACGCATATTTTAATTCCTTGTATAACTCTTCTACCAGAGAATCCAGAATCTTTTTACCGTCAGAATTCCCAATTATACTTTCAGCATTACGTTCAGGATGTGGCATCATTCCCAGAACATTACCTGCTTTGTTAATTATACCCGCGATATTATTAATAGATCCATTAGGATTACCCTCCGGACCTGTACTTCCACCAGGTGTGCAATATTGAAAAACAATCTGATTGTTTATTTCAAGATCTTTCAATTCCTCCCTGCTGCAATAGTAATTTCCTTCTCCATGAGCGATTGGAACTGTAAGCACACTTCCTTCGTTGCAGAGATGCGTGAAATTCGTCTTGCTATTTTTAACTCTTAAATTAACATCTTTACAAATAAACTGTCTATTGTTGTTGCGGATTAAAGCACCAGGAAGAAGACCGGATTCTGTTAATATTTGAAATCCATTACATATACCGATGACGCCCGCACCATTTTTTGCCTTCGCTACAACCTCTTTCATCACTGGTGAAAACCGGGCTATTGCGCCACAGCGCAAATAATCACCATATGAGAAGCCGCCTGGAAGAACAATGAGGTCATAATCTGATAGATTTGTTTCCTTGTGCCAAACAAAGTCAGTTGGCTGACCAAGAATCTTTTTCAATGCATAATAAGCATCGTGATCGCAATTGGAACCAGGAAAAACTATTACAGCTATCTTCACATTTACTCCTCAATTTCAAAATCAAAATTTTCCATTACTGGATTTGCGAGTAATTTATCACAGATTTCTCTGGCTTCCTGTTCGACAAGTGCCTTATCCAGGTTTTCGAAGGTGAGTTCAATATATTTACCAATTCTTACCTCTTCAACACCCTTGTATTTTAGGTCCCGAATAGCATGATGAACAGCTTTACCCTGGGGATCAAAAATACCTTCTTTTAATAATACTTTAACTTTGACTTTCAATTTATATATCCTTCTCAATAGAATTATCCGTATTTATTCGCAATATCCAAACCACCAAACCAGACATAATATATAATAATCATAAATGGAAATAACATAATATGAGGAAAAAGAATTAACAAAATTGAACCTAAAATAACCAGAAGTACTTTTACCTTGTCCTTCGTTGATCCTTTGAAATTTAATGTCGGCATAGTCTCGTATCGAACTGTACTAACCATCAATATGGATACAACAAAAACCATAATAATCATCGTTTTAGGAAATTTATCAACACTCCCATAAATAAAATTAGAAAAAATAACAAAACTAGAAAGGGTAAGTGCGGCCACTGGAATTGGCAATCCAGAAAAATAATTTTTATCAAAACCCTTCAACTGAATGTTAAATCGGGCCAGACGAATCCCTCCAAATAATAAGGGTAAAAAACTAAGAAGAATACCAACAAATTTCATATCATGCATAAATACAGTGTAGATTAAAATAGATGGCGCTAATCCAAAAGTAATAATATCCGCAAAAGAATCATATTCCACACCGAAACGGCTTGAGGATTTTGTAAACCTGGCAACTTTGCCATCCATTGCATCAAGAAAAGCTCCGGCAAATATCAACCAGGCAGCAAGAGTTATACGGCCATTAAAAGCAGCAATGATTGAATAAAAACCACAAAACATATTTCCGACAGTAAAAAAACTGGGTACAATCGAACGAGAGACTTTCATCTTATTCGAATTCTCCCAGGATACTTTCACCTCCAACAACTTTATCTTTAAGTTTTACATTTAGTTTTGTGTTCTTTGGAAAAAATACATCAACCCGTGAACCATATCGAATTAAACCAAAACGATCTCCCGCAGAGACTGAATCGCCCTCTTCAACATTATAGACAATTCGACGGGCTATAATACCTGCAATTTGTTTAAATAAGATCTTTCCCTTTTCATGGCGGATACCAATTATTGATTGCTCGTTCTCTTCAGAAGCTTTATCTGCAAATGCAACCAGAAATTTCCCCTTAATATACTTAACAAATTCCACCTTGCCTTTCACCGGAATTCGGTTAACATGTACATTGAATACAGATAAGAAGATACTTACTCTCAACACTTTCTCTTTAAAATAATAAGGCTCTTCAACCTCTTCAATTAATACCACAGTTCCATCTGCCGGGGAGAGAATCAGATTTTCTCCAGAAGGGATAACACGCTCGGGATCGCGAAAAAAGTAAAAATTAAATAGAAAAACAATAGCAAGAATTACTGATAATATTTTTAATCCCATACTGGAAAAAAATAAGTTAAAATAAGAGACTGAAAATAACAGCATAGCGGTTATTATTATTATTTTTATTCCATCTGTTGCAATCATTTTATGCGCTTCCTATTAGCTTTTCCATTACTTTTTTATATGCATTAGATTGATTACTCTTTTCAACTATGTAACTGTCCTTGTCATACTTGAGTTCGCCCTCTATCCCCCAAAATTTACAGGTATCTGGCGATATTTCGTCACCGATATACAAATTACCTCTATAACGACCAATTTGTAAACGCAATTCAGTTAAAAAAAGGTTTCGTCGTTCAAAATATGATCTAAGAACAGCATTAGTCTTGGCAATTATGCGGTTAAATAAATGGATCTCTTCTGTAGTTATTAAATCAAGAGCCGAGAGATGGGACTCATTAACCATTGGATTTTTAAATTTCTCATTCTTATAATAACATTCAATAACCGGAGTGCTCAAAATAGATCCATCCTCAAAACCATATCTCTTGCTGAGTGACTTTATCTGCAACATTTGCAATAATTATATCTATTGGAATCAAGTCCAGATTTTTGACCTGCATTTCCTTATCGCTAAATTTTGAAATATAATGTGTTAAAATATTATAACTGCTAAGATATTCAAAAATTTGGGCTGAAATAGCATTATTACCCGATGCCTTACCTTTTACTTTTCCATTAGGTTTTCCGTCAATGCCCATGAGGTTATCACTAAAACCAACGATCAGCTGGTCTTCAGAATCTCCGTCATACACCTTTTTTAAACCTGTGTCGTATAGTATTTTTCTACTCGCCAACGATACCTCCACTAATTAATTAAACCGACTTTTTTAAATATAGAATCAAGATTTTTTAATCTGTTATCAATATTAAAAAGGCTCTCGATTTCCTCTTTTGTCAGAGATTTTCCAATTTCTATATCCTGGTTGAGTGCATGTTTAAAAGAAATCTGATCATCCCATACCTTCATTGCATTGCGCTGGACCAACCGGTAAGCATCTTCCCTACTTACCCCTTTTTGAGTAAGAGCAAGAAAAACAGCCTGAGAATACACTAAACCATGGGTTAATATCCATATTATTTTTCATATTCTCCGGATACAAATCAAGATCCCGTATAAATTGCATGTTTTTTTTAGCATATAATAGAGAGTAATAGTGGAATCAGGAAGGATAACCCGCTCAACCGAAGAATGCGAAATATCTCTTTCATGCCACAATGCCATGTTTTCCATAGCGGCAAGTGCATTTCCTCTCAATAGCCGAACCATCCCACTAATCCGTTCGCTAATAATCGGATTTTTCTTATGCGGCATAGCAGACGAACCTTTTTGCCCTTTGGAAAAATGTTCCGTGGCCTCAAGTACCTCCGTTCGCTGCAGATGCCTTATCTCAACAGCAATTTTTTCCAGATGTCCCACCAATTATTGCCAGGGTGCTGGCATAATGGGCATGGCGGTCACGTTGTAAAATTTGTGAAGATATATTTGCAGATTTTAGTCCTAATTTTTCGCAAACAAAATCCTGAACTTCCGGACTAAGATGATCGAAGGTACCTACAGCGCCCGATATTTGCCCCACCCGCACTGATTCGATTGCCTCATCAAGTCGTGACTATGTTGTCGCTTTAGTTCATCATACCAGAGAGGCTAATTTCAGTCCAAATGTAATTGGTTCTGCATGTACTCCGTGGGAGCGCCCAACCATCAACATATCCTTTGTTTCTAGGGCTCTTTTTCCAACAATTTTAATGAGGTCATTTTAGCTGATCCTTAATAAGCCCAGCGGCCTGAACCATCTGAACAGCAAGAGCTGTGTCAAGAACATCTGATGAAGTCATACCATAATGTATATAACGGGCTTCTTCACCGACATATTCAGCAACATTAGTCAGAAATGCAATTACATCATGTTTTACTTCTTCCTCGATCTCCAGAATTCGAGCTACATCAAAATCTGCTTTTTCTTTAATTTTTTCAAATGCGGACGCGGGGACAATTCCTTGCTTAACCAGGGCTTCTACAGCAAGAATTTCAATTTCCAGCCAAATTTTAAAACGATTTTTGTCACTCCAAATCTCAGCAATTTCAGGTAAAGTATATCTTTCAATCATCTTTTTATCATTTAATCTTTATTAGGTCCAGTTCAGTTTTAAATACTTTTCCTTCACGCCAAACTTCTACAGGCATTGAATCCCCAACCCGGTAATCCTCTTCAAATATTGCCTCTACAACATCTTTTGCATTTAAGATAGGATGATTACCAATTTTAATGATGATATCTCCAAGTTCGAGACCCGCTTTTTCTGCAGGACTTCGTCTGTCGATATATGATATAATGACGCCATTCCCGTTGTCATACCCATATTCTTGAGCAATTCTCTCGATCCAGATCCTGAACACGGATCCCGATCCAAAAATCTACGGTCAATCGTTTTGTTTTCTTTTAAATCTTCGATGAGTCTTGATATACGGTTTATCGGAATGGCAAATCCAATCCCAACGGAACCCTCTGCCTCTATCAATATAAATAAAAGTATTCATGCCAATGACTTCACCAACGGCATTGCATAGCGGGCCACCACTATTTCCCTGGTTAATAGATGCATCAGTTTGAATCATATCCTGATACATCCGCCCTTCAATTTCACCAAAATCTCTGTTTAATGCGCTTATCACACCAACTGTTACTGTAGCCCGACTGTTAATCTCAAACAATCCGAAAGGATTGCCTATGGCAATTGCCCATTCTCCCGATATAATCTTATCTGAATCTCCAAATTTTGCATAATGGTATATTTTCCAAATCGATTTTAAGTAAGGCCACATCTGATGTCGGATCAGTTCCGATAATTCTTGCCTCGCTTTTGTGCCATCCGTCATCGTTATCTTCAATCTCCTTAGCATTTTCCACAACATGCTCATTTGTTAGAATATAACCATCGGGAGAAATGATAAAACCCGAACCAAGGGAAAATGATTGATGTTTATATCGGCTTATCTTTAAAAAGTTCCGGAAACAATTGCCTAAATATAGGATCTTCGTGCTCCTAGAAAGGACTTCGCCTGACAAATTCTCTTTCACGGAGTAATGTTAATTCCCACAACCGTAGGACTTAACTCTCTCTACCGCTTTTGTAATGCTGTTTTGGCGGGATTGATATAGATTCGTCGGTTATCTCCCCATTCGAAGATCAGCATTGGCATTGATCGACCCAAAGTGAATCCTGACTAACGGAATCCTGACCAAATTCAGCACTAAAATGCAGGTAGATAAAAAACCCAGCAACAATACCAAAAATAAATATAAACAAAGATTTAAGGGATAATTTTTTCATGTTCAATATCTGTACTACATTCTTGCTTTAACTTTTTCCCAATCCCGCAGAAATTCTTCGATTCCTTTATCGGTAAGAGGATGTTTTGATAATTGATCAATTACTTTAAAGGGAATTGTAGCGATATCTGCTCCCATCAAAGCAGCATCGAGAACATGAAGGGGATTACGAATACTTGCAACAATTACTTCTGTCTGTATGCTATAATTACCGAAAATCTGCACTATCTGGGATACAGACTCCATTCCTTCTGTAGAAATATCATCCAATCGTCCCACAAAAGGACTGACAAAACTTGCCCCGGCTTTTGCAGCTAACAATGCCTGCATAGCAGTAAAAACAAGGGTAACATTTGTGCGAATTCCATCGGCGTTTAATGCATACACCGCTTTCATTCCTTCTGTTGTCATCGGAATCTTGACAACTATATTGTTATGAATTTTCGCTAGAACTGTCCCCTCTTTAATCATACCCGGCGAATCGAGAGCAACGACTTCGGCACTGATCGGACCATCAACGATCTGACAGATTTCCTTGAGAATTTCATCGGATGTCCTTCTTCCCTGGATATCAGGGTCGGATTTGTAGTAACGCCATCGAGAACACCAAGACTTGCCGCCTCTTTTATTTCATCTATATTTGCTGTATCAATAAAAATTTTCATTAAAGACTCCTTCCATTCTATTGCTTAATAATGTACTTTTTCCAGCACCAAACCCTCGCGGGTGCTGAAGGCCCTGCAAAGATGCGGTTTTTTGCTTCAATAATTTTAATAATATCATCAGATTTACGGTGCCCCTGCCGATATCAACCATGTCCCTACCAGTGCCCGAACCATACCATGAAGAAAACGGTTTGCTTCAATTGAAAAACAATCATGTCATCTTGCATCTCCCATTGGGCAAGACGGACGGTGCAAAAGTGATTTTCTACCTCAGATAATTCGCGACAAAAACTTTTAAAATCATGACATCCGGCGATCCATTTGGCAGGCATCATTCATATATGAAAGATTTAGTCCCCAATAAACTTGCCAAGAATAATTTCTATAATAATGCAATCGGTTTTTGAGAGATGTAATACCGATAGACACGTAATTTTAGCATTATAGCGGGCATGAAAATTCGGGATCTACAGATTGAATTATCAGTTATTCGAATATCTTTATTCAAGATCCCGTTCAGAGAACGCAGGATTTTCCGGATGTTTCAATATCACTTTCAGAATCAAAATGGGCGACCTGGCCGCGAGCATGTACACCACTATCAGTTCGCCCCGCACCAATAATTCCAATTTGATGCCAAAAATGGTCGTTAATGCTTTTTCAATTTCTCCTTGAATTGTCACCTGACCATTTTGTACTTGCCAACCAGAATAGGCTGACCCGTCATATTCTACCTGAAGGCGAAACCGCATTTTTTGTGTAAAGCCCTTTAAAAAATCAGACTTAACTTAATCAATCTTTAAACTTATTGCAAATTGAATTCAAGGGTGATTAATAGATGTAAACAATTGTATTTATTAATGATTAGAGATCCACTCTTTAAGGGGCTGACATTCTCTGCGATCCTCTCTGCTGGTTTGATACAATTCCTCAAGTCCAAATAAAACTTGACTTTTTTTAGGTTAAAAAGTAGTTTCTAAGCAATTTTCCTGCCAAAAACTCATCATTTATTTAAATAATAAATATCAGGAGCACAGATGGAGAAATCGTCAATTTAAACCTTTTGTTCCGGCTGATTCCGACATGAAGGAATTATCCCTCAAAAGCTATTATTCTGGGTATAATCATGGCTGTCGTTTTGGGTGCTGCAAATGCATATCTTGGAATGAAGGCAGGGCTAACTGTAGCGGCAACCTTTCCTGCTGCCGTTGTTGCCATGGCTGCACTTCGTCTCTTTAATGGCACAGTTTTAGAAGAAAATCTGGCAAGAACCACTGCTTCGGTTGGTGAAGCATTGATTGCCGGGGCCATATTTACCATTCCCGCCTTTGTTATTAGTGGAGTTTGGGATGAATTACACTACTGGGAAAGTACCGCAATCATGTTAATTGGTGGTGTGCTTGGTGTGCTATTTGTTATAATTTTACGCCGATCTCTAGTTGAAGAAGCCGATCTTACCATTTCCTGAAAGTGTTGCAGCCGCGGAAATTGTAAAAGCCGGTCAAGGTGGGCAGACAGGTGCCGTTTATGTATTTAGTGCAATGGGCCTGGCAGCTCTCTGGGAATTATTTAAAAATTCAAACGGCATATATATGGTTAAAGATTATGTCCGTGATTTTTTCCCCATGAGTTCATCAAAAATAAATATGCTTGGAAAAGATATTGATTATGGCGGCGGCTTTCTTTTCGAATCTCCAGCAGCTTCACCGGCCTTAGTTGGTGTGGGCTTTATTGTAGGAATGCGTGTATCAGCAGTTCTCTTTGCCGGCGCCGTATCAGGTTGGCTTTTTCTAGTGCCGGCTTTTGTTTTTCTAAATCCTGAATTAAGCGCGCTTGTTGCCACAGGCAGTTCATGGATAGATGTTAGTTTAGAAGTATGGATGCGTCAGGTGAGGCCTCTCGCCGTAGGAACGATGATTGTTGCCGCTTTTTATACCCTCTATAATTTACGTAATTCACTTATTACCGGTATCAAGAAAGCCCTGGGTGATATCGCTGCTGCGAAAAGTGGCGGTGACAAATCTGTGAGCAGACTGGATATCGATCTGGACTTTAAAAAAGTTATGCTTGCAATAGCCGGCATTGCGATACCCCTCTTTATTTTATATCATTATTTCAGCGGATCAATTGGAGGATCAATCTTACTCACGGTCGTCATGATCATTTTAGGATTTTTATTTGCAGCTGTTGCAGGATACCTTGTCGGACTGGTTGGTAGTTCTAATAATCCAATCAGTGGCCTGACACTCTCCTCACTTCTCATCGCAGCCCTACTCATGGTTGGTATAGGCGTAACAGGAAATCAGGGCATAATGGCTGTTTTAGGGGTAGCAGGAGTAGTCTGCTGTGCGGCCGGTATTGCCGGTGATATGATGCAGGATCTTAAGGTCGGACATATATTAGGTGGTACACCCTGGCGAATGCAAGTAGGCGAAATTATAGGCGTAACGGCTGCTGCTTTGGTTCTGATCTGGGCAATGATCGTACTTGACCAGGTCTATGAAATAGGAAGTGAAGCTTTGCCTGCTCCACAGGCAGGATTGATGGCCTTAATGGCAAGAGGAATTGTCGGTGGTGATATGGCCTGGCCTTTAGTTATTGCAGGAATGTTCTTGGCATTTGGTCTGATTTTGGTTAAAGCACCCTCACCTATGCTGGTCGCCGTAGGCATGTACCTTCCATTTCATTCCACCGCTGCAATTTTTGTTGGTGGGATTATAAAATGGACCCTTGAGAAAGTATTGGATAAGGAAAATGCTTCAGATGAAGCCAAAACAAAGGCCGCAAACACAGGCGTTCTCATATCCTCAGGGCTTATTGCAGGCGAATCTTTAACGGCTGTAATTCTGGCCTTTATTGTTGCCGGAGTGAGTCTCAGTGAAGGTAGTTTTAGCCTTACAAGTTTGTCCTTATTTTCACCCACACCCTATTTGGGTATCTTAGCCTTTATCGGGCTCTTTTATCTTTTAATTCAACTGCCCTTGAAGAAGGCACGAGAATAAAATCGTTTTTATAAATCAGCATCAAAACTGGAGTGTACAGAGTTTTTATTAAAATCTCTGTACACTTTTTTTGTATGGAAATTGTTTAGAATCCCTCAAATTACAACTACAATTAAATAGCTGTAATAGGAAAGAATTAATTTTGAGTAAAGAAATGGAAGAGTTTTTAGGCTATGTTCCCGAGCAGATCTTAGCCTGGGAAATAAGTGACGAGACCGGTTGTGTGACACTTAGGAAACCAAAATTTAAAAACAAATATCTGGTTAAATACCTTCTACCCTACTTAAAAAGGCCTGAATTTAAGATTAATCTTGATGAGATCGGTAGTTTTGTTTGGAAGAATATAGACGGTGTTAGATCTATTGAGCAAATTGCAGATAGGATGGCATCCAAATTCGGAGATGAGGTTAAACCGGTTAATGACAGGCTTGGGCAATTTATACAATCCCTATATCAGAACAAATTTATAATCTTAAAACAAATACAAAAACCTGATTCGTAATCTTATCAGTTGTCGGTGTTTTTATTAACTAATCCCGTATCGCCTATCCCATATCAACATAATATATAAACAGAGTACCTTGTATCTATTCACCTTGATCTATAGCAATTGTTTAGAAAGACTACTCCCTTAGAAATATTTTATTCGCGGAATCTACAACTTCACCAATGACCGCTACCGGTAACGGATAATCTACAAATCTTTCTAAAAATTGGTCAACCTGCCCTTCGGGCATACTAATCAAGAGTCCACCTGATGTCTGCGGGTCAAACAGTATATTTTGGTACCAGCTCTCAAACGCCCCCATTTCGACATGATCTATGTTATATTTTATATTGGCCAAAGTGCCGCCGGGGATGTAATTTGATTCCCTGGCATATTGAATGGCCCTTTCAAAAAATGGAATTTTATCAACATATAGATTTACACCACATTCTAATCCATTGAGCATTTCCCAAAGATGCCCTATAAGTCCATATCCTGTAACATCCGTACATGCTGAAGTGATATAATCATCCAAAATTCTTGCCGGCTCTTTGTTGAGTAATAGCATACTATCTATAACATTCTTAATATCTGATTCTTCGAGGATCTCATTCTTTAATGCTGTTGTGAGTATCCCAGTGCCAATGGGTTTTGTTAGGATTAGAAGATCACCAATTCGAAGGTTATGGTTTACCCTTATGGCATTCGGATGAATCGTTCCATTTAGAGCAAGGCCATATTTCAATTCCTTGTCAGAGACAGAATGTCCTCCCAGAATTACGGCATCTGCTTCACGAACCTTTTCAGCCCCACCTTCAATAATCAGTCGAAATGCTTCAATGTCTAGCTGATTATCAGGAAAACATATTAAATTCAAAGCAGACAAGGGTTTAGCACCCATGGCATAAATATCACTCAATGCATTCGCTGCAGCTATTTGTCCAAAAAGATAGGGATCATCTACAACTGGTGTAAAAAAATCGGTTGTTTGAACCAACGCTAGGTCATCATTGATTTTAATTACACCTGCATCATCGGCATTTGAACTATCAACAAGAACATTGTCAGAAGTCGGAAATGAAATATTTTTAAGAGCCTCACCCAGCAACGCCGGATCTAACTTGCTTGCTCAGCCTGCACAGGAAGCTAATGATGTCAATTTATATTTTTTGCTTGTCATAGTTATCCTAATTTTTTTCTTTTTATCAGGAACTCCATCAATGCAACATCCAAATTCTGATCCGTGCTAATCATCTGGTAATCTATCAAGTATTCACGACATAAATTCCGGTATGTTTTTTCAAACGATTTGACAGATTTTCTATATTCCTCTTTTATGTACCAGGGATATGTTCTTATTTTTTCCCCAGTTTCCAAATCCTCAAATTCCACATCTCCATCATACTCAAAATTGATTTCCTGAGGATCCAGAAGATGAAAGACAAGCACCTCATGTTGATTATATCTAAAATGTCTTAAACCTGAGAGTACTTCTTCAGGATCATCATAAAGATCTGAAATAAGTATAACCAGACCTCTTCTTTTCAGACGATCGGCCATCGCATGTAAAACGGGTTTGATTTTTGTATCCTCTCCTTCTGCATGAATGTCCAACTCACGGAGAATGCTCTGTAAATAAGATGCGGCCGATCTGGGGGGCATAAGTTTTTTAAGTTCGGAATCAAACAAACCTAATCCAACAGCATCGCGTTGAGAAAGCATAAGATATGATAAAGCAGCAGTTAGGCTTTTTGCATATTCCAATTTTGAGATAGTTGCTGATTTAAATTCCATTGACTTGCTTATATCCAATAATATATAGGACTTAAGATTTGTTTCTTCTTCAAATTGCTTTATATAGTAGCGATCTGTACGCCCATAGACTTTCCAATCTATATATCTTAGGTTATCCCCGTAATTATAAGGGCGATGTTGTGAAAATTCTACGCTAAAACCATGAAAGGGGCTCTTATGTAACCCCGTTATAAATCCTTCAACCACAAGTCTTGCCCTGAGTTCAAGATTCTGGATGTTGTTTAAGATGGCGGGATCTAGGTATTTTTTATAAAGGTGTGTATCGCTCATAATTTTGAGGTGATATAAAACAATTATTTTATGATTTCTTTTAATTTCAAAAAGATATCACATATGTTCGGGTGTATTTTACTTATTGCTTTGAAACTTTGCTGCTGTTAAAGTATTTTTTAATAACATGGCAATCGTCATCGGTCCGACACCACCGGGAACTGGCGTAATTTTAGATACTTTTGAGTAAACATCATCGAAATCCACATCGCCGACGAGACGGTATCCCTTTTCATTGTCCGCATCGATTCTATTCATACCAACATCAATAATAACCACATCGTCTTTTACCATATCGCTCCGGACAAAATGAGCATACCCCATTGCAGCAACAAGTATATCCGCCTGTTTGGTATAATGTGGGATATCCTTGGTCCTACTGTGCACGATCGTAACCGTAGCATTTCCATCATCTGACTTCTGCATTAATAAATTTGCCATAGGTTTGCCGACTATATTGCTACGTCCAATCACAACAACATGTTTCCCAGCTGTGGGAATATCATATGCACTTAACATTTCTCTTATTCCAGCAGGTGTACAGGGCAAAACATAAGGTCTTCCACTCACTAACCGACCAACATTAATTGGATGAAAACAATCTACATCTTTTTCAGGATTGATCGATTCTAAAACCTTTGTCTCATTAATATGTTTTGGAAGTGGAAGTTGAACCAGGATCCCATGAAATCTTTTATCATTATTCAATTTATCGATTAGATTTAATAAATCACTTTCACTGGTTGACTCTTCAAGTTTGATGGTTTCGGATAGTATGCCGGCATTCTCACAGGCGCGGCCCTTATTTCGAACATAAATAGCTGAAGCAGGGTCTTCTCCAACCAGAACGACAACAAGTCCGGGGTGAATACCTTGTTTAAGTAACGTTAATGTTTCGTTTTTTATTGATTCTTTTACATTTTTACTGACTAATTTCCCATCAATTATTTTCGGATCCATTTTCTGTCCTGTAAATTCAAATTTTTAAAGTTTATTGTAATTTAATATATTCTCTCGCAAAGTCGCTAAAATTCGCTAAGAAAAAAATATACCACTAAGTTTCATCAATCGTCTTTGCCCGATTAGACTGTGTCCTAACAATCTTCTAATTATGTCATTCTGTCTCGGAACGGGATCGCGCTTCGGGATCGGAATCTTACTACATACAGAAATAGTATCTACAAGGAGAAATTGATCCTTGCTTTAAAGATCAAGCGTAATCAACACCCCTGAATTCTCTGATGACCACAACTTTGATTTGACCCGGATACTCAATTTCTTCTTCAATTTTTAATAGCAATATCCTTTGCGAGATGATGAATTTGATTGTCATCAATTTTTTCATGGGAAACAATCACACGAATTTCTTTTCCAGCCTGAATGGCAAATGAACGTTGTACACCATCAAACGATTCTGCAATAGCTTCAATCTGACGCATCCGGTTAATAAAACCTTCAATCGCTTCTCTTCTGGCGCCAGGACGGCTTTTACTTAGTTCATTAGCAATTTGTACAATGATACTAATTGGTGAATTTGGCTCTACATTACTATGATGGGCAGCAATTGCATTCTGAACAATTTCATTTTCATTAAATTTTCTGGCAATTTCTGCACCTGTTTCTGCATGGTTATTATCCGTGGATTTTATCTGTTGCACGGCCGATATCATGCAATAATCCGGCCGCTTATTGCAAGATGGACATCCAATTCCAACTCAGCGGCAATAATACCAGAAATAACAGAGACTTCTTTTGAATGTTGGAGTACATTCTGACCAAAACTGGTTCGAAATCGTAATTTGCCTAAAAGAGAGGCCAGTTCAGCATGCACACCATGAATACCGCATTCCAAAAGTACCTGATCACCCGTTTCACGCATATATTCATCCATTTCAGTCTTAATCTTTTCATACATATCCTCAATTCTACCAGGATGTATACGACCGTCTGCAACAAGTTTTTCCATTACAATACGTGCAATTTCACGTCTGCAGCGGGATCAAAAGCACTTAAAATAATAGAACCGGGCGTATCATCAACAATAACATCCACTCCGGTCACAACTTCGAAGGCGCGTATATTTCGTCCTTCACGGCCGATGATTCTCCCCTTCATATCATCGGAAGGCAATAACAACAGTGGAGACAGTAGATTCAATTGCCATATCAATCACCTGATTGCTGCATGGCAGTAATTATAATATTTCTTGATTGATTACTGCGCTTCTGCTCTTGCCTCTTCCGCTATACTTTGAATAATCTTTGCCGCACCTTGCTTCGCTTCTTCAACCAGATTATCCATTAGTATTTTTTTGGCATCCTCAGAAGTCAAACCGGCAATTTTTTCCAACATGTTGTTTTGTTCAGAATAATACCATCTAATCGTTCCTGTTTAAGCAGGATATTGTGTTTCTTCTGATTTCAAATCTCTTTCAAGTTGATTCAGTTCGCTTTCTTTTTTGGTGATATAGTCTGATTTGCGATCAATATTTGTATCTTTTTCATTCAGACGCTGCTCTTCTTTTTGAAGCGATCGTTTTTTATTACGAAACTCCTCTTCGAGATGTTTGTTTCAGATTATAGTATTCTTCATCCGCTTCAATCCGTCTCTCACGCTTTATATTTTCAGATTCTACTTCAGCATTTGCAACAATTTCTTTTTCTTTGTTACGCGCATTTTTTAAGGATTTCTTTCCAAATGTTGAATTAAGCAACCAGCCAACAAGGAAGAAAACCGTCGCTACAATTACAGATGTTATCAGAAGTGTTAAAAACATTCTTCCTCCTGCCCCCTATTATAAATCCAGGAAATAAAAAAGCCCTGTATTCATCATGTGAGTGATATTTTTTGAACCTAATGCCAAATATGATGGGTACCCTCCTAAACGGGTCGGGTTTCCCCTAAAGGGGCATACTCTTGCCGCCCAGAGCCGGGCTCCCTGTTTAAAGGTGTTGGTTCTTAAATATGCACCACGAATAAATACAGGGCAGTTCTAAATGCCTATAGTAATTATAAATCTAAAACGTCTTGCAAAGATCGGTTAAGTTTTTTTGATTCGTGATTTATCTGCTCAACCAAACGTCCCTGATATTTTTGATTCTGAAATAATTCTTCAGCTATATTTAATGCTGCTAAAATCGCAATTTTGAGATTTGATCCAATAGCCTGGGATCGATCGATTTCTTTCATTTTTTGATCGACATACTCAGCGATTTCTTTTATTTCATCTTGGTTTTCAGTCGCTTTGAGAACATACTCAGCGCCAAAAATATTTACTCGTAATTGATTTGTTGGCATTATACTTTAAGTTTAAGACTCAACACCCGTCGTCAGACTTCTTAATTTATTTCTCAAATGCATAAGTCTTGAAGTAACTTTTTCCTGTCGTTGTCTTAAAAAATTATTTTCTTCTTCCGCTCGTTTCAATTTCTGAACAGTTTTTTCAGTTTTCGTATTCAGTTCTTCCTGCAACTTAAGATTTTTATCTGCTAATGCCTTGTTTTCAAATTTCAGCTTTATTACAACATCAGCTGTATCCTTAACAAGTTGTTGCAGTCGGTCAAATTGATCTAATTTCATTTTTGGTCACGTAATTTTGCACCAAATTTACGCTCAGCATCAACAATTATCTTGCTAAAAATCTTGCTGACCTCCTTTTCATTTAAAGTTCTTTCAGAAGACTGAAAGCGTATGCGGAATGCGAGGCTCTTTTCTGATTCCTCGAGCTGATCTCCTTTATACAAATCGAAAACGGAAACATCTTCAACCAGAGGTTTTCCGCTATTTCGAATAAGTGAATCAATCTCACTTGCCGTTACTTTGGTATCAACCACCAGAGCAAGGTCTTTTTCAATAAAAGGAAATCTTGAATAAATCTCAAAGAGCTGATTTTTATTAATATGATCCTTTATCGCATCAACAGAAAATTCAAAGCCATATACATCTGAGTCTATTTCAAATCCGTGGGCAACCTCTTTTTTTATTTTTCCAAACTGCCCAACAACTCTCCATCACATGCTACTTTGAGAGCCTGCTCCGGATCAAAATACAACGTATTATCATATAAAATAAATTCATATTTGTCAAGGAATATTTTGGAAAGAAATGTCTCAACAACTCCCTTAACGTCATAAAAATCAACAGGTAGTGCGGTTTCGGACCAGCCCGGATATTTTCGGGAGCCATGAATAAGTCCAGACAGGAAATAAGGCTGACTATTACTATCACTATTTTTAAATACCCGCCCCATCTCAAATAATCGCATATCAAAAGCACTTCTGTTGATATTGTAGCACAACACCTTTAAAAGACCTGGAATCAATGACCTGCGCATTATATTCATATCATCACTGATTGGATTTAATATCTTTATATATTCACCATCACCAATGAATCCAAGTTCCTGCTTGGAAACCATACTATTTGTCAAGGCTTCAAAAAAACCCAATTGCTTTATTTCTGTCTTTAATAAATTAAAAAGGGTTTCAGATTTATTCAATTTAGCATCATACTCTATCAGTGACTGTTTTTTTACCGGTATACTATCGAAACCAATCAGACGAGCAACTTCTTCGATGAGATCAACTTCTCTTTCTATATCGGGACGAAAAGTAGGAACAATTGCCCTATTCTGATCATATTTGATACCTAATCGGGAGAATATACCACCAATTTCTTTCTCATTAAGGTCCGTACCTAAGAGGTGATTAATTCGTGATGGGCGCACAGAAACTTCTTTTTCTACAATCTTTTCTGGATATTCATCAACTATCCCTTTAAGAACCTCACCCTCTGCCAATTCCTGCATAAGAAAAGCTGCTCTGTCACAGGCGAAAGGAATATAATTAGGATTGACACCTCTTTCAAATCGCTGGGAAGCTTCCGAAAATAACCCCAACTTCTTAGACTGAGGTTCCAATTCTTATTGGATTAAAATAAGCACTTTCTAATAAGATGTCTATTGTTTCTTCCGAAACCTCAGAATTTAAACCTCCCATAATTCCACCAACGGCTACAGCTTTCTCAGCATCACAGATCATGACGGTGTTTTCGGGTAGTTTTCGCTCTTTCTCATCCAGCGTAGTGAATATTTCATTCTCTTTGGATTTTCGGACGATTATTTTAGAACCGGATACCTGAGCCAGATCAAACGCATGGAGTGGCTGCCCGAGTTCAAGCAACACATAGTTAGTAATATCAACAATGTTATTTATTGGTCTTACGCCACATGTTTTTAGGCGATCCACCATCCATGCTGGACTTGGCCCAATTTTTACGTTTTTAATCACCCTGGCTGCATACCGCGGGCAGCCATCGATGTCCTCAATCTCTACGGACACATTTTCTGAAGCCAGGATAGATTGTTCTTTTTTATTAAATTCCGGTCCCTGATATGATGTGTCGATAATGGCTGCCACTTCCCTTGCGATACCAATCATACTCATGGCATCCGGCCTATTTGGCGTAATAAAAATATCAATCATGTAATCTTGAGTATGGCGGAGGGAATCATAGAGATCTTTGCCAAATTTTGAATCTGCGGGAAGTTCCCAGATCCCTTCAGATTTATCGGCAAGACCTAATTCTTCTTCCGAACATATCATACCAAATGACTCTATTCCTCTTATTTTCGCTTTTTTTATTGAAAATCCGACAGGCAAATCCGTCCCTATAGGGGCGAATGGTACAAGCTGGCCCTCTGCGACATTGGCCGCACCGCATACTACCTGAAAATGTTCATTGCCGGAATCAACGCTACATACGGACAACTTATCTGCATTTGGATGCTTTTCAACCGAAAGAACTCGGGCAATTATTATCCCCCTAAATTCAGGTAAAACCGGCTTAACCTCCTCCACCTCAAGCCCTGACATCGTTAATTTTTCAGCCAATGCCTCCGGAGAAAGATCGAACTCCACATAGTCTTTTAACCAATTATAAGAAATTTTCATTGTATCTTCACTTTTAGATTACAACCTTAAAGATCAAATCGCATCAACCCACCACACAATCTTAACCATAAGTTTAGATATAGTTGAAATTGGGCTATATTAACATAAAAAACAAATTATTTAAAGTAACGATGTAGATAAACCAATATTTATTTGTTCGAATCTCAATTTTGGAGAAGTACGTTCTCCAGACTTATAGCAATCTAAAACTGTTCTAAAAATCTGATGTCATTTTCAAAAAACAACCGGATGTCATGGATGCCATATTTTAGCATAGCAATGCGATCAATCCCCATTCCGAAGGCATATCCGGTATATTTTTCGGTATCATAATTCACATGTTTGAAAACATTTGGATCGACCATCCCTGCACCAGATATTTCAACCCATCCTGTATTCTTGCAAACCCTGCACCCTTTTCCTCGGCAAAATACACAAATAAAATCATATTCAGCGCTTGGTTCGGTAAAGGGGAAAAAACTTGGACGAAAACGTACTTTAATATCGGAGCCAAACATCTTATGGGCAAAGGCTGTAATAACACCCTTGAGGTCTCCAAAACTTATTCCTTCATCGACAGCAAGGCCCTCTACCTGATGAAAAAATGGGGAGTGGCTTGCATCAGGCGTATCTCTTCTATAGACACGCCCTGGAGCAATAATTTTAATTGGTGGTTGAGATCTTTCCATCACGCGGATCTGAACCGGAGAGGTGTGTGTTCTGAGAACGATATCGTCCGTAATATATAAAGTGTCCTGCATATCTCTAGCCGGATGATTTTTAGGAATATTCAATGCCTCAAAATTATAATAATCGGTTTCAATCTCCGGCCCATCCTCAACTCCAAATCCCAAACTAAGAAAAATTGTCTTTATTTCTTCAAGAGTTTTAGTCAGAGGATGGGTTCTCCCTGTAAATGGCTTTCTCCCAGGAAGCGTAAGATCCAGAACATCTTTATTAATGTCTTTTTGTGTGTAACCAGATTGAAAATCCTCAAGATTCTTAGTTATATCACTTTTAATCTCATTGAGCAATTTACCAATCTTTGGCCGTTCTGAATCTAAAACATTCTTCATATCCAGAAAAAGTTCTGCAACAATTCCTTTTCGGCTGAGATACTTAATTCTTATCTCATCAAGATCCGCCGTTGATTTCAAGGACTTGAGATCTTCTTTAAACTGATCTTTTACTGCATTAATTCTTTCAAGCATTACAATCCTGCGGGATTAAAAAAAAGGAAGTGACAAAATGCACACTTCCCTTTCTGTTTAGTTAGAATATGTGCAATTAAGCACTAACTTCTTTCACCAGATCTTCAAATGCCTGTGGACTTTTTACGGCCAAATCGGCTAAAACTTTGCGATCCAATTCAATATTTTTTTCAGATAATTTATGCATAAATACGGAATAAGACATGCCATATTGCCTGCATGCTGCATTAATTCGCGCGATCCACAATTTCCTGAAGTTTCTTTTCTTCGTGCGTCGGTCCCGATATGCGTAGAGTAATGATTTCTCTACCTGATCTTTTGCCGTCTTATATAAACGGCTTTTACCGAGGCGATATCCTTTTGCTGCGGACAGCACCTTTTTCCTTCTCTGTCTCGCTGCTACGTTATTGGTTGCCCTTGGCATACTACCACGACTCCTTCCTATCTATAAATTATTGCAAAATCATTTTGTGTACACGTTTTACATCTGATTTTGCAACAAGACTTTCTTTTCTCAGATTTCTTTTTCTTTTAGGTGTCTTCTTTGTTAAAATATGACTGTGATGGGAGCTATGGCGTTTAATTTTACCGCTTTTTGTTACCCTAAACCTCTTTGCTGCTCCCCTGTTTGATTTCATCTTTGGCATTATATCTATCCCTTCTAACTTATTACTTAAGTATCAAAGTCATCGTCAAGCGACGACCTTCAAGTTTTTTACCAGTCTTCTATTTTTGCAATATCTTCAAGATTCTCAACCACCCTATCTAAGAGTTCTTCCCCAAATTCTTTATAGGCCATCTCACGCCCCCTGAACATAACTGTAAATTTTACTTTATTTTTCTGTTCAAGAAATTTTCGGGCATGCTTAATCTTAAATTCAAGATCGTGATCTTCAGTCCGGGGTCTGAGTCGAATCTCTTTTACGATAATGACATGTTGTTTTTTCTTACTATCTTTTTCTTTTTTTCTTATTTCATACCTGAATTTACCATAATCCATCACTTTACATACAGGCGGCTTTGCATCTGGCGAAATCTCGACGAGATCAAGGCCTTCTTGCTCGGCCATCTTGATACCTTCCTCTGATGGAACGAGACCCACCTGCTGCCCATCAGAACTTATCAATCTTATCTCGGGTGCTGTGATTTGCGTATTAATTCTGGTTTTTGTTTTTTTAATGTCACGCTCCTTCAGCTAGTTTACAATTTCTTTATTATTAATTTCCAACTGCATTTTTTCTAATAAATATTCACGGGACATTGCCCCCAAATCACCTTTACCCTTTCTTCTTACAGAGGGTTGACCAGACTCAACTTCTTTATCTCCAATAATGATCATATAAGGTATTTTCTCGACTTCCGCTTCCCTAATTTTGAATCCAATTTTCTCATTTCTGATGTCGGTTTCCACTCGAATATTATGCATTTTAAGAAAGTTATCAATTTCTTTCGCCATTTCAAAATGCCGGTCCGCAATTGGTAATATTTTAACCTGTGTCGGCGTCAACCACAAAGGAAAATTTCCTGCATAATGTTCGATTAATATCCCAAAAAAGCGCTCCAGAGAGCCCAGTAAAGCACGGTGAATAGTAATCGGCTGTTTATATGCACCATCTGAATCAACATATTCGATATTAAATTTTTCCGGTAAATTAAAATCGACCTGGATGGTAGTACATTGCCAGGATCGCCCCAGAACATCATGAATTTTTATATCGATCTTAGGACCATAAAAAACACCTTCACCTGGATCAATTTTATAATTTATATCATTATTCTCCAGGGCCATTCGCAAAGCCTCGGTGGCTTCGTCCCACTTATCGATAGAACCGACATATTTTTCCGGTCTCGTAGACAAGTAAACATCATATTCTTCAAATCCAAAAGTCCCAAGCATAAACATAGTAAAATTTAATACGCGCTGTATCTCCTCGGTTAACTGGTCTGGGGTGCAATATATGTGAGCATCGTCTTGAGTAAATCCCCTGACGCGCATCAATCCATGCAAGACACCAGATCTTTCATAACGATATACAGTACCCAATTCAGCAAATCGAACAGGCAAATCTCGATAACTACGGATCTTTGAGTTATATATGGTCATATGAAACGGACAATTCATTGGTTTTAACTGATATTCAGCATTTTCAACCGGAACTGACGCATACATATTTTCTTTATAGTAGTTGGTATGGCCGCTTCTATCCCAGAGTTGCAATTTTGCTATATGTGGGGTGTACACTAACTCATACCCATTTTTAAAATGTTCATTTTTCCAAAAATTTTCTATAATATTTCTAATAACAGCACCTTTAGGATGCCAGAGGATAAATCCGCCACCTATTTCATCCTGAATTGAAAAAAGATCCAGCTCTTTTCCCAATTTACGGTGATCTCTTTTCTTTGCTTCTTCAATTCGATAGAGATGCTGCTTTAATTGCTTTCTATCCGGATATGCCGTCGCATAAAGACGCTGGAGCATTTTATTGTTTTCATCACCACGCCAATATGCACCTGCAACAGAGAGTAGTTTAAAATTTTTACCTAATTTCCCGGTAGAAGATATGTGGGGGCCACGACATAAATCTGTAAACTCGCCCTGAGTATAGGCCTTAGATCCTCTTCAATGTCCTGAATCAGATCAATCTTCAGATTTTCATTGCGCTCTTTAAAAAATTTTATCGCCTGATCCCGGTTCAAATTCTGCCGGGAGACACTCAAATCTTCATCTACTATCTTTTCCATCTCGGCCTCTATAGCATCAAAATCCTCAGGCGTCAGCATTTTATCTAAATCAATATCATAATAAAAACCATCATTATAGGGGGCCCGATGCCCAACTCTGCTTCCGGAAATAATCGTTTAACAGCCTGGGCCATTAAATGTGCATTTGAATGCCAGAAAACATCTTTACCCTCATCATCATCAAAAGTTAGAATTTGTATTTCTCCAGACTCATCAACAGGTTCTTCTAATCCGACAACCCTGTCATTTATTTTGGCTGCGATTGCCCTTTTTGCTAATCCCGGACTAATTCCGTTCGCAATCTGGAGAGGATGCACACCAGAGGCATATTCCTTAGAAGCACCATCAGGAAAAGTAATCTCAATACTGTTATTCGAACTGGACATTTTTTTAAATCTGCTTTAAATCTTTAATAATAATACAAACCACGGGCAACGATTCTACCCGTGGTCATGGTGGGACGAGCGAGACTTGAACTCACGACCTCTACGATGTCAACGTAGCGCTCTAACCAAAACTGAGCTACCGTCCCCTAAGCTATTAATAAATAAGTAGTAAATTTAACTGCTTTCCATTCCAAAATCAATTGATTTTTCTGTTTGATTCCTAAATAATCAAGGTGGAAGTATAATAAATAATCTAAGATTGATATAAAAATGGATAAAAATAAGAAATATAGCGAGAATGTTTAAATTAACAGCATTACGTGAATAACAATTCGCAACTAATAATAATTCAATTAAATAACATCATCGATTATCCCCACATACCATCTTCATACCCTTTTTGCATCCACGGCAATTTAAGGCTTCTATAGAATGGCGATAATGATATTTTTAAATCTTGCACTATTTTAGTAAAAATGGGAACTCTCTTAAAAGCAACTATTTATCTCCTAAAAAGTACTGAAGAAGGAATTTCCTGCTTAGCAATACCAGGTCCGCTGAAACGGACCTGCAATCCCTTGCCACTCTCCCCTTTTCCGCGCCCCTGAAAGTAATTCAGCTGAAAAACATGAAAGCCTTTTTTTAAAGCAATCGCCCCTGATTTTTCTATCATACCATGGGTACCATCATTATCCACGACCAATTGATTCTGAATAAATAATTGTGATCCATCATCAGAATTTGAATAAAATGTATAGACACCATCCTTCAAAATATTAAGAAATCCTTTAAACTGTAAAGCAAAATATTCGTCACGTTTGGCCAGATGAATTCCAATATTTTTTGTAATTTGTTCCGCTTTCACCTCCAAACTTTCGAAAATTGGCAGTTTTAGCAAGCCTTGATCCTCATATTCATAATAGGCACATGACAAACCAGGTTTCGGGGCATCAACCAATACAGGATCATTCAATTTGACTTTTTCCAACTTCTTTTCTGCGACATCGCTACTGGTACCATCATTAAAGGCTGTAAATGCACGGACCATTTGTGTCTTTTTTATAATGACAGGCTTGGTGTAAACCGGGGATTGCTTGGTTGGTTCTGACCCATCAAGAGTGTAATGAATCTGGCCATCCTGAATTACATTTGAAAAGGTTATAGCCATAGAAGATATAAAAATATCGTGATCAGATTTAATAACGGGTGGCAAAAATCCCTGATTAATGCGATTAACCTTCTCCGAATCCATTTTTATGACAGCACGATCATAGGTCATTAAACCATTCACCTCAACTTCTACGTCAGTTGTCTGCGTATATACAGCAGCAGAGAGCCCCTTACCAACCATTGGCAGAAGAGCGCGGAACAGATTGGTATAGGCCAAAGTAAGTTCATCGGCATTTTTATAACTCCTGTATCCCCAATTATTGGAGTTTTGCCAGGTATGACCTTCGAGTGGTAAGCCAAGTCCACCAAATTCACCCAATACAATCGCCCTCTTCTTTTCAGGATCGGGCATCGCAGGCCCCGGATAGGCATGGATATCATGAATATCGCCAACTCCTCTGTCAGACCATCCACTGGTATTGATTACTAATCTGGAGGGGTCGATTGTTTTAATGTAATCTACAATTCTTCCCGTATCATATTGCCCCCACCCTTCATTAAAGGGTACCCATACCACGATACTCGGATGATTCCCGAATTGTGTGATCACATTTTTTAATTCCATTTCAAATTGGGCCGCAGATTGGGGAGAACGTTTAATATCCGGATCATTCCGGCCAATATACGCATCACCGCTGGGCATATCCTGCCAGACAAGGAGTCCTAATTTATCACACCAATAATACCACCTGGCTGGTTCTACTTTTACATGCTTTCGGGCCATGTTAAAACCCAGTTTCTTTGTAATCTCGATATCGTATCTTAAAGCTTCATCCGTTGGGGCCGTATACAGTCCATCCGGCCACCAACCCTGGTCCAGAGGCCCGACCTGGAAAACAAATTCATTATTTAAAAACATTCGCGGTGATTTACTTCCATATTTTTCAATTGATATTTTGCGCATACCCGCATAACTCTGAACCTTATCTATTACAGTTCCATCAGTATTTACCAACTTAATTTCTAAATCATAAAGTGTCGGAGAATCGGGTGTCCATAACTGTTGATCTTCAATATCAAAATAAATTGAATTTCCAGGTTTTGTATGTACCTGGGAGAGCTCACGGCCATCAAGAAAAATACTTGATACAATTAAATCTCCTCTGCTTTTCTCCCGATATGGATAGATCAATTTCTAATCTGGCTTGATCGATGTTTGGTGATAATTTGATAGATTCAATATGCGTTTCGTTAACCGGCTCAATCCATACAGTCTGCCATATCCCGGTTACAGATGTATACCATATGCCATGTGGATTACTAACTTGTTTCCCCCTGGGTTGTGTGCCTTTATCAACCGGGTCCCAAACCTTTATCACCAATTCCTGTGCTTGTGCTGGTAAAAGATAATCCGTTATATCAAAACTAAAGGCATCATACCCACCCTTATGGTTACCGGCTAATTTCCCATTCAACCAGACCGTTGCTTCCCAATCAACAGCGCCAAAATTTAGTATGACGCGATTATCGTCATCCATCCATTGGTCCAGAATCTTAAATGTTTTCCTATACCATAGTTCATTTTTATCACCAACACGTTCCATAACACCTGACAAAGCTGACTCAATTGGGAAAGGAACTAAAATTTTACCGTCATATTCTTCGGGTTGGGCGTCACCTGAACGGACGATTGCATATTCCCAAAGGCCGTTAAGATTTAACCAATCTTTTCTAACTAGTTGCGGACGTGGATATTCCTGAAGAACTGAATCTGGTGCAAGATCTTTAGCAAATTTTGAAAATAATGGACCTGAAGCAGGTTTCCAATGGGATGGCTTTGTTTTACACCCTATAAAAGCAAGCAATAGGCATGCACTTAATGCAATGATGGTATAATCAAAATATTTCATTTATTCTCCATTTCTAAATTATTTGGAAGCACCGGTGTAGCCCCTTTTTGCGTACAAACAAAAGCGGCTATGTTCGTGGCATCTTGATGTATTATTCTTAAGGGATGATTGTTTAATAAGCCTATACATAAAGCAGATGTAAAGGCATCGCCCGCTCCGACAGTGTCTTCGACCTGAACAATTGGTGAAGCCATCTTTGAATGTGTTGAGGGTGTATAGAGCACACTGCCATTTTTGCCCTTTGTAAGGGCAATTAACTCGAGATTAAAATTATTCATGAATCTATCAATTATACTCGTTTCATTGCCTTTGATAGAGAACATGTCAGTTAATAGCGACAACTCACTTTCATTAAGTTTTAAACAGTTAGAGATTTTTAAACTGGTTTCAATTGTTTCTTTAGTATAAAATGACTGACGGATATTGATATCAAATATTTTCAGGCAGTCTTGTCGTGTTTCTCTGATAATCTTTTTGATTGATTCATGTGATACCGGAGATCTTTGTGCCAGACTACCGAAACAAATGGCATCCAGCTCTTTTGCCAAATTCAGATTAATTTTCGATCGAGGAATAAAATCCCAGGCAACATTGGTGTGTATAACATATTCCGGCACTCCCACCGGGTCTATATGGACTTCAACCGTACCGGTAGGATATTCCTTATCAATCGAAATATTTGAAGTGGATAAATTTATCTGAGTTAATTTATCTGATATTTGTTTTCCGAGACTATCATCTCCGATCGCACTGATAACAAAGCTTTCTGCTCCCAAAGATTGAGCATGATAAGCAAAATTTGCGGGAGCACCTCCTAAAATTTTACCTGCTGGTAACAGATCCCATAGAATTTCACCCAAACCAGCCACAGCAAATCGTTTTTTCAAATCATACCTTTCAATTATTGATCATAATTTAAGGGATAATGACTATATATTTTGAGTTTGTATCATATGATCCCAAAACATTTTATTTTTCAATATGATAATCCCAACAAAGTCAGGATCAAATTTTTCGTCTCCTGATTTCACTGCAACTATTTCAAAACCATCAAATTTTTAATAAATCTAAGCCATTGTCAGATGCCACGCCATTTACATATTTTACTGCATTTATGTATTGCTCCGGTTCTTTCATGTGCTCGAGCATTAGAGGGACATCAGGTAATTTACTCAACTCTCTTAGATATATGCTATAATCGAGATTTCCCAGACCAGGATCAGTTTCACTTAAATGAGTGGTTAATCGTTGATCTAAAATTGTGTCTTTTCCATGACAACTTTTAATATAGGAACCCAATTTTTTAAATGCTTCTTTTATAATTGCGCCATTATTGAAGTATCTTTCCGGCGAGTTCATAAGATTTACCGGATCAAAATGAACAGCAAATCTTTTCCGGTTGATTTTTTGAATCAAATTTACATAAGAATCGATGGAGTTAGGAAATATCCAGGGCATAGTTTCAAGAGTAAAGTACGTTCGTTTAGGATTCACAGCGTCAATGATTTTTTGTGTTGTTTCTACAATCAAATCAAACGTCTCTTGAGTTAAATTGTCCGGATGAGCACCGTCCCATTTTTCCTTATTCCGTGAACCGGCAATATTAACACAACATCTGGCATTGATACGTTCGGCAAGTTCGAGCTGCTCAACACAATGTGCAATGGCTTTTTTTCTCTCTTCTTCATCTGGGTTAATCGGATTGCTCCAGGCACCGACCTCAGCAATAATTAAGTTGGACCTCTTCGCCTCATTTACAAAGGATCTGATTAACTCTATTGGTGCATCAGCTTTCACTGGACAGTAGGCAGCACTATACCCCCAATCTCGGTGGACTCTTACCCATAGAGGCGGATCATGGGAGACTTCTGTAAAAATTGGTCCTCCAAGTCGTAAGAGAATATTTTTTTTTAAAGTCATCTTACTTAACCCTTTTACTATAAACGATAAATTCGCTACCCCTATTGTGGAGTAATTGACAAACCTACGCCGGGAAATACCTGACATATCAGGGCTCCTCTATTTTCTCCTCACCTTTGTAACGTAATTGTGTTAATGTTTCTACATTTCTATACACTAGCACAAACTTTATCAAAGTTGTCACTAATTGGTTGGATGGGACAGTGAGCCCGTATAAAAAGGATTACAGTCAACTCCCGCTATCAGTTTAAACACATTTGTTACAGGTGCCAAAATTGTGCTCGCCGCATTAATTTGTGCTAATTGAGGATCTGACAGGCTACCGGTTATGGTTTGGCTAATCAAGGGGCAACCATTTTTATCTACAACTCCTAAAGTAAATTCAACGAATTCTTCCTTATAGAGATCTACACCACCTTTGAGTGCAATTCGGCTTTTGCTAGTCGTGAGAGCTACATCTTCTGCCATCACAACGCCACCATTTACTTTCCAGGCTGACATAAATTCCTTTATCGTACTCTGTTTAGTAGGATCTACATTTAACAAAATCGCATAATCTGAGGCTTTTGTAACAAGAGCCCCGGCTGGTCCGGCCAGCAAGAAAGCACTAAGATCCACTAAATTGAAACTTTGGGTTCTTTGAAACCTGGTCAATACTTCATCTATATCGATATTGTGAACGGTTATATCTTTACCGCGAAGTAGCAAATCACCATTAAATTTTGTCAGATCTTCATCTTTTAAAAACAGATCCATGGACATCTGTACGATACCGCTCATACGCTGCTTCTGATCAAAGCGGCTTAGAAAAGTCTCTAATTTAAAATTGTTAATTGAGTATTGGAGACGATAACTATGTCTTTTTTTAGACATATCCAACCAAATATGGCCCGCTCCCTCAGCGCCAAACATTCCCTGATAATTGGGAAGTATTTCCAGAACGCCATTTTTTGATATCAGCTTATTCTTTGTACTTGGTATATTAAAATATGGTGTTTTAAATCCATCAGAATCGATTTGAGCTAATAGACTTAGATCCGGTATCCACCAGGTACTATCTCTGGTATCCCTATATAATTTATTTTCTTTTTCTGTAAATATATTTGTCTCCAGATTTAAAATTTTGATATCACCATAACGAAAATCATCGACATAGGCTTTAATATCCAGGGCAGGGATATGCGTGATATCATACGTATCAGTTTGGGAATCTTGTAGATCAGTACTGGCTGAACTATCTGCATCAATATCCAGAACATAGCCTAACCATTCTTCTATGTCCAGATAATTACAGTCGAGATCCAACTTTATATAAAAAACACTATCGTCTTGAAAGAGATTGATCAAATCCAGATTAGTATTCTTTATTTTTGTTTGGCCAATTTGACCCAGGATATTATGGAAGATTAAATCTGATCCAGTATCCTGAACATTTGCACTTAAATTCCTTATAATTGCTTCGTTTCTTGGATTGACCCCACTTAGATTTCTAACATCCAGATTAAATTCATACTCAGAAGTTCTACCTGAGTCCGGCTCCTGTGGAAGGACTAAAGAAGCATCCAGATTGAAGACTTTATAAGAGGCTTCCTCCCAGAATTCCGGTAAATAATTTTCATTTTTATAAGTAGAGAAATCCTTTAATCTAATTTTATTACTGCGCAGATTTAATGATATTTTGCAACTATCCAAAAAGTAATTTCGAAATAGATCCTTATAGTTATCGATTTCTGAAGAAAAAAGGATATCATTATCTGCAATTTTCGCACGAATATTACGAATTTCCAGTAAATCAGGTTTAATTGTCACGGCTCCCTGGCGGATAGCCACATTCGAAACATTCTTCAGGTCAATCTTTAAATTTCTAATATTCACCAAGCCTGGTGGAAGTTCAGAATCTTGCCTTAATTTTTTGCTGTCTGTGATGTATTCAATATCGACATGAACGTCACGGCAAAATTCATCTAAAATCCACTGACCAACGTCCTCATTTGTAAAAAACGTATTAAAATCCAATGATTCTGCCTGAAGATTGATATTCGTGGAAATTTCTGAATCAAAACCGAGGAGATAACTAAAAAGATTGGTAATTTCGACGTTTAGTAAAAAATCACTAGGAGGGGCATTCAGGGCAAGGTTTTCTACCCGAAACTTGTTGTCCCGCCATTTTATTTTGCCCTTCAAATTATCACATTTCTGACCTGTATTGGCAATTAGAAATGATAAATTTTCAAATTCTACCTCAACATCACCCCTTTGTTGAATAATTTTCTTCTCAGTCATGTCATAAACTGCATATACATCACCCTTTACTTTTGCGACACCAGAATATATCGGGGTATTAACAAACCTAAAAATTCTTTCAATTCCTCTTAAATCGATATTGACATCCAAATCAAGTTTAATTTCAGGTTGCTTAAAATTCTGGATATCAATGAAACCTGTTGATATAACTACCGACCCTTCGCTATGTATATTTTTAATTTTAATGCTCGCATCGCTCAAATCCGGATTGTATCCCGTCGAAAGAAACCCATCAAAATTAAAATTTTTAAGTTCGCGCTCAGTGTCAGGAATCTTTAAATGTAGACTGTTCACACCAAATGATATTTCTATGAATGGCATATTTTCGCCAATATTCCCCCTAATGGAACCATCAAAATAAATTCTACCTGTACTGATGTTCTGAATATTTTGTTCAATGATGTCATCGTCAAAGATGAAATACAATAGCGATGGATCATTCATAGCAGAGGTGAAATTGAGATCGAGATAATATTCCTCTTTAATTTTAAACAGACCCTCAAAGTTTATATTTACACCTTCGATATTTATCCAACTTTTATCAATATGGCCTCTTAAACTGTCGAGATCCAGTTTGAAATTTATTAACATTTGAAGTTCTGTGTTTTCCAGAAAAGTTCTTTGTTTTTTACCAATGCTTATAATTTCAATCTGTGGCTGTAATTTTATGTCGAGCTGTTTATCCACAAAAGTAAGATGATTTTCGAAATTGGTGATAAAAATGTCGGCCCTGTACTCAGAAATATTATTTTCATAGGTGAGTCGGATATCTTCCAGAGTAAATTTATTTAATTGCAGATTAGCTGTCTTTCCATTTTCGTCCTTTTGGTGATATTCTTTCGAATCATCGGGCATACTGAATAGATTTGTCAGATTGTTGCTACCATCCTCTTGGGTGGCAATATATAAAGTACCCTCTTCGAGGGTTAATTCTGATACATCGAGATCCCCGCCTAATAAGTCGATAACGTCCAGACTAATATAAAACTTCTTCAGATGGCAAAATGCCTTTTCTTCAGGCTTACGCAGATTGCTTTTTGTTTCAAAGTATTGAACATCATTTAATCGTAAGGAGATGTCGGGAAAGTGAGACAAAGGGGAAAAACTTATAGAAGAGATTATAATCTCACCGTTCTGAGATTCGTTTACAAATGTAATTAATTCACGCTCTATATCATCTTGATAAATAATAAATATAATTTCGAGGATAAGAAGGAGAATTAACGGTATCCCGAGAATCCATCCAAAAACTTTTAAAATCTTTTTAGGTTGTGATGAATTCATTTGCTCATCATATGTAAATATTTCGGTTAAATTTTACAGTAATATTTCAGATCATGGGAGGTTCAAACGGCCACAATAATCATTATTCAGCAATACCTAATAAAGTAACTATTCTCAATTCTCCTCCTATTAAAAGGAGGAGATTGGGATAATATTTGTCATTTGATCCAGGTTTTCTCCTACTATACCTGCATGATGAACAGGGGATGTTCAAGTTGGAATAGGTGATGTACTCTGAGTTACTGGTTGAGTTAAATTACAGAAAGAACTCCTCTGGTATACCCTACAGTTTCTGCTAAGCCCGGAAGGGGATTTTCAGCATCTTTCTCATATTCAAAAGCTAAAACACCTTTATAATTCTTTTTCTTTAGAGTTCTTAGAACTTCCGGTATATCGATAATCCCCCTACCCATCTCAATACTCGCGCCATCTTTTGATGCAAAATCCACATCTTTTAGATGTACATCATGAATTCTATCGCCATATTTTTTGATCTCTTCAACCGGATCAAGTCCATATCTTTTTACATGACCGATATCGATACAAATTCCAATTCTTGAATCCAGTTTTTCAATTTTGTCCATTATGCTTTCAGGTGTGGGGTATTTTTTATCGCCGGGGCCATGATTATGAATAGCAACCTTTATATCGTATTCTTCAACTTTTTTTTCTACTAACGGCAGAAGATGATGATCTGGCACACCAATAATAATGCTCATACCGGCAGTTCTTGCGTATTCAAATGCCTGGTTTACCTGTGCTGCGTCCTTCATATAAATTACACCGGCACCATACAATTTTATTCCAGCACTTTTAACTGTTTTTGCAACTTCTTTGATTTCCTTTTTGGTACTTTCCATAGGAAGATGAAAACTTTTTAATGCTATCCAATCAATATCTAACTGTTTGGTCATTGTGAGTGTATCTTCTAGAGAAAACTTACGAAAGGTGTAGGAGGCAATTCCAAGTCGCATATCATTCTCTGATTTGGATGTCCCTGAAGATTGAGACCTTAAAAAAGAAGGTACAAAGGTTGCTCCAACACCAACAGAGAGATACTTAATAAAATCCCGCCGTTTGGTTTCATTCATATTAAATTCCATTTTTAAATCTCCTGTTATAGATATTATTCATCCTTTTATTTAAATCGTCTCTTCAGAAAGAGAGATTATATCAATGATCAAGATAAACCACTTAATAGTTCAGATTTAAACTGATCGAATGAAGCCGATATTTTGGTGGATTTTTTTGTTTTATCCAGGGCCTGCTGCAACCTTTTTGGAGTTACAATCTTACTCGCTATCTTGTCGGGCATGACATCAATAAATTTTGAAGGATGCGCTGTCTCCAAAATAATAGTCGTTGAATCACCCAATTCAGGTCGATGAAGGTTTTTCCATGCAGCATATCCAACAGCGCCGTGTGGATCAATAATGTAGCCAAATTTCTCCCAGAGCTCCTTTATGATCATCAGAGTTTCTTCATCGGACGCGCTATAACTTTTTAAACGAGCCCTTACTTTTTCTACCTGGTGATCGAATAAGTCTGAAATACGGGAAAAGTTACTGGGATTTCCAACGTCCATAGCATTTGAAAGAGTTCTGATTGCCTTTGCAGGTACATACTCACCAGATTTAAGATAATTTCCGAATACTTTATTACTGTTTAGAGCAGAATAGAATAAGTGGACAGGCAATCCCATCTTAGAGGCAATAATACCGGCAGTTATATTGCCAAAATTTCCACAGGGGACAGAAAATATTATAGGATTATTTTTATTATTTTGTTGGGCAAAAGCATTAAAGTAATAGAATGTTTGGGGTATGAGCCGGGCGATATTGATTGAATTTGCTGAAGAAAGTGTATATTTATTTCTTAAATCCTGATCAAGAAATGCCTTTTTTACCAAATTTTGGCAATCATCAAACGTGCCTTCGACCTCAAAGGCAGTAATATTTTTACCTAGAGTAGTCAATTGCTGCTCCTGTATCTTGCTGACTTTTCCTGATGGATAGAGCAATCCTACTTTAATTCCCTCACAGTTGTAGAAGCCATGGGCCACAGCACTCCCCGTATCGCCAGATGTGGCAACAAGAATAACGATTTCTTGATTCTCATCGCGGTTGAAATAGGTTATCATATTTGCCAAAAACCGGGCACCAAAGTCCTTAAAAGCCAGGGTTGGACCATGAAATAATTCAAGAATCGCAACTTGTTCCGATAGAGGCACAAGGGGGGCATTAAAGGTAATTGTTCTATCTATAAGGGTTTGTAAGTCATTTTTTGATATCCTGTCAACAAATTTTCTGGCAATTTCAAAAGACATTTCAGGAAAAGTTAATTTTTCAAGGGAATCTATAAATGATAGTCCGAGCTCTGGTATCTCCGAAGGCATATAGAGGCCTCCGTCCGGAGCAAGACCACTCAAGACGGCTTCACGGAAAGATACCTGATGTTTGTGGTTATTCGTGCTGTAATAATACATAATAATTTTAAATTTTAATTTTTGAATTATAAATGGAATTAATATTGATGTAAAGTCTCAATGTTAGAATTTGTCATCATTAAACTTGAAAATTGAATATTGATTATTGGCTATTGAATACTTATTTAAGATGAACATTATTTATCATGTGCTGGTAACCGGCATTGACCTCATTGTTTTCTCTATCTTTTGAATAATACCCTTGGTCCCCGAGTGTTAATTCTACCTGTGTATGTATCAAAGGGCAAATCTTTATTTTCGAACATCCCAACCAGGGCATTTTGAATATGTTGCGCGCTGTTTTCGGATTTAGCAAGGGCAAAAACTGATGGACCGGAACCTGAGACGCCAAAACCGACTGAACCGGCTTTAAGGGAGGTGTTTTTCATCTCCTTAAAATAAGGAATCTCTCTCGCTCGGATCGGTTCAATTATAGTATCGGATATTGATCTTTTCAAGAGTTCATAATCTTCCGTAAAAAGCGCTGTCGTTACCGCTGCCGTATTAGCCCACTGCTCAACTGCCCCGGGAAGTGTAATTAGTTTTGGCAATATTTGCCGGGCCTCTGATGTATCAATATCGATATGAGAATGTAGAATGACATAAAATAAATTCTCGGGCACCGGAATTGATATTATGTCGACAGGATCCTGACTTCGTGCCAAAATAAAACCACCATATAGACAGGCGGAAATATTGTCCAAATGAACCTGATTATAACTGGCAATTTTTTCACCCTCCATGGCAAATTTTATTAAAATCTCATTACCAAGTTTTAATTCCAGCAATTCATTAAGAGCAAAAACACTTCCCACAGCACTGGCAGCACTGGATCCCAGACCACTTTTTATTGGCATCTTTTTGTGAATTTCCATTTCAATACCAAAATCCGCATCAATATACTCTAACATTGCCATTAAAGATACGCTGGCGGTGTTCTTCTGAGAATCACGTGGCAAAGAAGGAATTCCTGAAATTTTTGTAATTTTAACACCTTGTTCATTTTTAATCTTCAAGCGAATCTCGTCACCGGGCTCCTCTAGTGCAAAAGCAAATATATCAAAGCCGCAGCCAACATTTGCAACAGAAGCAGGTGAAAATATGGATATTTCGCTAAACTTTGAATTAATCATGTTAGAATTTACATAAATTTTAATAAAAAAGCCTCCCAGGATGCTAATTTAACATCCGGAAGGCTATTATTTAATTGTGAGTTCTAAATTGTAAATACTAAACAGATATTAACCCACAATTACATGGGTGATATAATATCTTTGTTCTCATCCTGCCAAGTAATTAAACTCACGTATTCGCAGGAAATTATTTTTTAGGAGGAAATTGTACTAAAATCTTTGCAACCCATTGATCAATTATAGGCGTAATTTTTTCAGTAGCAACATTATCATCGATGATTTGAGTTCCCATGCCACGCCAGGCTAATTCTTTGGTCTCCCAGGCGATAATATCTATAACGAGCGTACCCTCTTCATATTGACTGACTGAGGTCTGCCCCCCATAAGGTCCCCAATAAGGATCATACCATCCCCGATAATAACTGCCACCTGTTTGATAGACCTGTGTTTTCTGTTTAATCCCGGCATGGGCAAGAACAACTACATCTGCATCGCCGGACTCGGACAATGTAAAACCTTTCTTCGATAATTCAGCATCTACAGCAGTGACAACGCGCTTCAGGATCAGGGGGCTCTTTGCCAAAACATCGTCAGGATTCATTTCTTTAGCAGAAGCCCAGCGATAGGTTTTAAATTTGGCAAAATCATACTCCGGATCATAATCTGATTTTACTGTAATCGATGAGCATTGAATCAGAAAAAATGCCATCATCGAAACGACAAGAATAGTTAAAAACCTCATTTTAAACTCCTTATAGTGATGTTTTTTGATATAAATTTAATATAACTTATCAATTTTAAATTATATAAATGAAAATCCGTAAATTTTTATTCCAGAATTGTGTTTATATAACTTAAATCCGTGAAATATATATTATAATACTCAATAACATTAAAATTTAATTAATCCGAATAAATATTTCAAAACTGAAATCTTCAAGATATTATTATTTTATAGTAAATCATAAGTGTCCGGTTAAGATTTAGATATGTAATTATAAACAACGAGATATCCAATGGATTAATAGATTTCCCAACATGGGGACTTGATTTAATGAACTCACCCTTCCCGAAGATTCCTTTCCCGAGACGCGATCCCGTTCCGGGACGGGATGAAAAGAGAGGGACTTTAAGGAGCCCCTTCTCATGAAGAAGAGAAGGGATTTTTAAATGAGGATTTTTGTTAAAATATTGATTCTTCTTTTAAACCGGACACTCATGATAGTAAATCTAAACTTACAATATAAAGATGGAATTATAAAAAATATCTGTTGGTAGATTCACTTAAATCTTGTATACTTTTTTAATATCAATTCAATGTAGGGGTGATAAAATGGTAAAGAAAATACCAGCTTTTCTGATAGTGGCCACGATTTTAACTCTCTTTGTAGCCTGTCAGACAGAAATAAGCGAAAAACTAACAAAACCGAACATTATTTTTATTATGGCTGATGACATGGGATATGGTGATGCGGCTTGTTATAATCCCCAATCTAAAATTCCTACACCAAATATAGATCGTATGGCGGCAGAGGGGTTACAATTTACCAATGCACATTCCCCGGGCTCCTGGTGTACGCCTACGCGTTACGGACTTATGACAGGAAATTATGCCATTCGCACAGATCTGGCCAAGCATCGCAGCGGCAGCCAAATCGAAGCCGATCAAATCACCATCGGATCGTTACTTCAAAAAAATGGTTACTACACTGCCTGTATCGGCAAATGGCATCTGGGATTTGATAATATCGATAAAATCGATTATTACCAGCCGATTACCGGCGGACCACTTGATCGCGGATTCAATGAGTTTTTCGGTATGCATGCCTCCTTAGATATACCACCCTATTACTATATTAAAAACAACCAAGTGGTTGCTGCTCCGACAGATGACATTGAAGCCAGCTTTACAGAAGGTGTGACCCCAATTCAAGGGGCCTTTTGGCGGGCAGGAAAAATTGCACCGGGATTTGTGCACGAAGAAGTCCAGACCGTTTTTACAAACAAGGCTTTGGATTTTATCGAACAACACAAAAGTGGGCAACCCTTTTTTCTATATTTGCCTTTGGCCGCCCCACATACGCCCTGGCTGCCAACAAAGAGATTTAAAAATTCAAGCAAGGCGGGAATTTATGGCGACTTTGTTAACCAGGTTGACCATTCGCTTGGCCAGATTATGACCAAATTGAACCAACTCGGCCTTGATCAGAACACCTTGGTTATCTTTACCAGTGACAATGGCCCGGTCTGGTATCCTGCAGATGAAGAGAAATATGGCCACGAATCTGTTGGTATTCTGCGTGGTATGAAGGGCGATGCGCTTGATGGCGCCCATCGTATGCCTTTTATTACCCGCTGGACTGGAAAAATAAAATCCGGTAGTACAACTAATAAGGCGATCTGTTTTACTGATATGCTTGCAACATTTGCTGATATGGTAAATGATTCGCTTTCTGCAAAGAATAGTCCGGACAGCCATTCTCTCCTGCCACTTATGCTTGGTGAGAAAAACACTTATGTTCAAAGACCGGAAATGATCATTATGAGCAACATTGTCATCGATGGAGAATGGAAATTAATCATTGGTTCAGGCTATGGTGGCCTGTCTGTGCGTTACTCAGAAAAGCTGAAAAAAGTTAAAAGAAGAAGCAGATAAGGGTTTGGAATTGTATAATATTATCGATGATCCGGGAGAATCAACCAACTTAGCTTCACAGCACCCGGAGATTGTGAAACGACTATCAGGCTTACTGGAAAAATATAAGTAGCAATGAGAAAGTAAGTGATAATAGGATAAAAATAATAAGCCAGGTTTGTCATTCCGCAGGAATCTTCCTCCATATAAAATTCAATCAAGTAATCAGGAAGATCCCTTCTGGATGACATTTTAAAGAGAATATTATTGACCAAAGCAGTTAAACTGTCCAAAGGCCTCCTTCGGAGAACTTGGTTCGGGTTCTAAATAATTTTCAATAAAAATTTCGTTGTTTCTGAGGTGCTAAAACAATCCTGCCCTGGCGACAGACCAGGATTACGTATAACACTTTTCCCCTTGTACTTTTTCCCTTTATCCTATAGCTTCATTCCCCAAGTAAACCGGCACCATTGTTCTGAATATATTCTCGATATCCGAATATTTGGCCGTCCAGCCCAATAATTCTTTGGCCAGATTTGAACTGGCGATTAATTCTGAAGGATCCCCTTCGCGTCTCCCGACGATTTCATAAGGAATTTCCTTGCCTGAAACTTTTGCTGCCGCCTGAATCACCTCTAAGACAGAGTAGCCGCGTCCTGTGCCCAAGTTGACAAGCAAATCACTATTTTCATTCATGATATAATCCATAGCTAAAACATGGGCCTCAGCCAAATCAGAGACATGGATATAATCCCGCACACCTGTACCATCGATGGTTTCGTAATCATTACCAAAGATCTGCAAGCCTTTTCTTTCACCGGCCGCAACTTCCATTACAACAGGCGATAAATTGGCCGGATTTTTTTCCTTACCCTTCAATTTTCCTTTAACATCATAACCAGTGGCATTAAAATAACGCAAAGCAGCATAGTTAATCCCCCGTAATTGACTATACCAGGCTAAATTATGTTCAATATTTAACTTGGTATATCCATAATAATTAGCGGGTTCAACCGGATGTTTTTCATCTACAGGCATATAATGAGGATTACCATAAACGGCAGCAGAAGATGAGAAAATAATGTTTTTTGCCTCATATTTCAGCATAGCGTTTAAAAGATTGATTGATCCGGCAATGTTGTTCCAGGCATATTTCCCCGGATCAGTCATAGACTCACCGGCTGCCTTAAACGCTGCAAAATGGAAAACAGTGTGGATTTGATTGTCAAATGCTTTTTCCAGGTCAGCATTGCTCAAAATGTTCCCCTCGACAACACCTTTCAATCTGACATCGAGGTTTTCGTGCAATCCGGTCGAAAAATCATCAAAGACATACACCGGATATCCTTTATCGCAAAGCAATTGGACCAGATGGCTGCCGATATAACCTGCCCCGCCTGTTACTAAGATATTCTTATTTTTATACATTAGTTCATCCCATAGTTAGAGTGAAACTTTAATTTTATCATTAATCACATGGTTTGTCTGAATTTGCAGATTAGATATTTAAAGAATATAAAATCATTTCTAATTTATTCGGTTGTAAAGCATAGAACTAAAGTTTATTGAAATGTTTGTTTAATTACCACAGAGCACACGTAACACACGGAGAATTTTATAAAACAAATCTCCTAATTCCATTTTTCAGAAGTTTTTTATTAAAATTTATTAATAATCCTATTGATATCCCTGATAACTTCATATAGGTAAGCAATTGTGACTCATGAATCGATAATAGTCTTTCGACCGATTTAATCTCAATTATTATTTGCTCATCGATTAATAAATCTAATTTGTAGCCGCATCTCAATTTTATACCTTTATAACAAACTGGAAGAGGTACCTGCGTTTCAAACTTGATATTCGATATTGAGAGTTCTCGAGCCAGACAGTGTTCATATGTAGACTCCATCAACCCGGGTCCCAATTCTCTATGAACTTTTATTGCACACCCAAGAACCTTTTTAGATAATTTATCAAATTTCATTTTTTCGTGTTCTTCGTGTTCTTCGTGGTGATAAATTAAATCTTGAATGAGCAATATCACATATATACATCAAGCCTGCAGGGGTTGCACATCTGGCACATTAATCAACATTATTGGATTTGTCAAACACAGGTACCTCGAACTTTGCTGCGTAGTTAACACCGGGTGTTGATGCAGATGCTTCAACCCGCCAGAGGGTGCGATCATCTGCCGGGATCATTCGGGTAGGAGGCAGATGATCTGGAATATTAAAATAAACCGTAAGGGCAAAGGTAAAATCCTTGTTTGATACAGATCCATACACTTGTTGTTCTTCCTGCCACAGTTCATTCTCTCTCACGCTTTTATCTCCATCACTATCACGATAAGAATTTCGTTCCACACAAACCAAGCGCAATTTAAATCCACCTTCTGGTTGCTTATCTGCCGAAACACCCGTTTCTACAACACCCTTCAAACGCTCACCAAGCCAGGCGGGCACCTCATCCAATTTTAGGATGCCAATGCCATATTTTTTTCGTCGTATCCAGGTTCGAATTGTTGCAACGATCAAAATTAAGCCTACGCCCGGAAATATCAGTATTAGCCAGGGTATATCCCCCCCGCCCCATTCATCAGCCATCGCAAAAGCAGCAATTCCACCAGCAATCAGATTCCACATGATTGTAAAAGCAACAAGGAAAATGAGATTTTTTGCTCCGACTTGAATAATCTTTCCTTCAGCCCAGTCCTTTCTTTGAGTCCAGGGCTTGTCAGAAACGGTTTCCCTTATTGTCTCTATTTTATCATCATGCGTATTTTCATCCACATAAACATATTGCTGGCTTGTGCGTTGACCGGTCTGCCCTATCATTCCATGCAGATTTTGAACTCGCTCATTTACCAATACAGCCTTTTTCCCCACCGGAACCCGGAACAATCTGTATGCAAGATAACCAGCCCCAGTAAAAGCAGACCCAAATGCAAACATAAAAAAGCCACTTTCAAGGTCACCATCAAAAAAAAACAAAATACTGCTAAATACAATAATCAATCCGACACCCCCAAAAATCGTTCCGGCGATTTTGCCAATATCGGGTGGTGTATCTTTTTCCCGAGGCACTAGTACCCTTCTACCTGCCCAACCTAATCCATAAAAGATTATACCAGAAAATATTAATCCGAAAAAGGCTTCAAATTCACCTATAAACAACTGGATAATTCCGGCCAATACCATAAATATGCCAATCCCACTAAATAAACCGAGCATAATTCTGGGTAGTCTGGTATTCTGTTTTTTATTAATCTCAATCATGTGAGAGTCGATTTATTCCAAAAGATATGTGCTTTATAGGTTTCTACCATTAATGATATATGCCCACGGTATAGTCCATGGATCTGGCTACCAAATTTCCGCTTCCTGCTGAAATAGTGAAGCATTTACGCTTCATCCTAGCGCCACTGCGAGAGATTTTAATAAATCCTTAATTTTTATTTCTAACAACACCGTACAAAGTATCAGCAACCAGAAGAATCTCTGATTCGACAGCGTGTTGTGCAACCCTACTCAGATGTTCGTCTTTAAATTGATCCAATTTATCGTCAGCGATCAGTTTTATCAAACCCTTGTATCCAGCACTGTTGAGCAAATTCCACCAACCTTCAACGGGTATTTGATACCGCATCTCAACGAATTCAGTCTCCACATTCCTGATCCCGGCAGATTTGCATAGATCGTCTATCTTCTCAGCTGTATTCAGTCTACCTCTGGATAATTTTGGTAATTTTACCTCATATCGTTCTAACGCTTCAAGGAATAAATCCGTGAACGGCTGGAAGGCCTTTTCAGAAAAGGTAGAAAAAATCATCCTCCCGTCAGGGCCGAGCAAATGATATAAGTGTTTAAAAGTTTGTTCCATCTCCGGAAAGAAAAATAACCCATAACCACAAGTTATAATATCATAGAAGTCCGGTCTATTCGATATATTTTCTGCATCCTGGCAAACAAATTCGATATTAGGCAGTTTTAGAGCAATTGCCTTTTTTTTTGCCTGATTTAACATTTCCTGGGAATGATCAATGGCCACTATTTTGAGATGAGGATTTTTTTTTGCTACATATGTAGCGATAGCTCCCGTGCCTGTGGCCACATCGAGCATAGTCTTAGAATTTTCGTTAATATATCTATCAACCAATAGTTTTGCCGAGTGAGAAAAAAACTGGTTGGAGTCGTATTGAGGCGCTATCTCATTAAAGACAGCTTTGAATTGTGATTTTATTTCCTGCGCATCCATACAAATTACTTTCCTGCTTTATTGCCACCTTCTAATCGTATTTTTGAATTTTTGTGGATTTAGAAATTTGTATTTTACCTCGTTCAGGAAATACTAGGACAAATACTATTACCTTGCGAATTCTTCTAAAGTTTCGTTCATTAACCTGAAGGTGGTCCAGCCATCCATTGAGATTGCTCCCAATTTGCGATAAAAATTAATGGCAGGCTCATTCCAGTCCAGAACCGACCATTCAACACGTCCACACGACCGTTCGACGGCAAGTTTCGCAACAAATTTAAGTAAAGCCTGGCCAATGCCCTTTCCTCTTAATTCTGGATTGACAAAGATATCCTCGATGTAAATGCCTGGTTTACCCAGAAAAGTTGAGAAATTATGAAAGAAAAGGGAGAAACCAGCCGGCGCATCGTTATAATAAGCAATGATTACTTCGGCAACCTGACGATCACCAAAAAGTGACTTCTCAAGGATTTCAGGCGTGGCTGTCACCTCATGGCTTAGTTTTTCATAATCTGCTAATTTTTTAACAAATTCAAGTATCAGCGAAGCATCCTTCTTTGTAGCAAAACGAAGAAAAAGATTTGGATGTGGGGTTTTATTTAGTTCTGGCATATTATATGTAATTAAGAATTAGGAACTGGTAATTGGTAATTGGTAATTGGTAATTGGTAAATTTATCAGAAGATACGGTGGATAGTAGATTTCTAGCAAAGATTTTTTGAAATATTTATAAATTTGTCCTGTATCATTTCAGCAATAGTTTCCCTTCTGTAAATGTCTTTATAATTTTTACTAATTCTATGAACTATCTTGCAGTCTGGCGATCAAAAATGCCATGAACTGTAATGTATGTCACCGGAATTAATATCAAGGTAATTAAAGTGGAAGCAGTGAGTCCACCGATAACCGCCCTGGCCAGTGAGGCTTGAATTTCACCACCTGCACCTGTACCAAAGGATAGCGGTAACATACCAAGCACAGTTGTACAGGTAGTCATCAGGATTGGTCGCAGGCGTAAACGGCCTGCCTGAACTACTGCCTGATTAACAGGCATATTTTGATCACGGCGCAGGAGATTAATATAATCTACAAGCACGATAGCATTATTTACGACAATACCAATAAGCATGATAATTCCCATCAAACTTTGGATATTTAGCGATGTACCCGTTATTAAAAGCGTAGGTACCACACCGATAAATGCCAGAGGAACAGCAACCATGACAATAAGGGGATCTAAGAAACGTTCGAACTGAGCTGCCATTACCATGTAAATAAGTACTACGGCCATTAAAATCGAAATTAAGAAATCTTGCTGTGCCTCTTGCTGCTCTTGGAATTCACCACTGAAAACGAGGGAAAATCCTTCAGGAAGAGACAATCCTTGTAAATCATCCTGTAATTTACTTACCACATCACCGAGAGCCGCCCCGCTTTGTAAATTAGCTGTAATATATGTGACACGCTGACCATTAATTCTGTCAATTTCTACCGGACTGCGCCGGCGTTGTATATCAACGATCGCAGAAACCGGTAGGATCTGTCCGGAAGCAGTACGTACAGAAACATTGCCTAAATCCTGGGTATTGAGACGGTCTTTTGGTTGTAATCGTACAATTATAGGATACTCTTCACCATCTTCGTGGAAGACCCCAGCTTGCATACCACCAATATTCGTCTGAATGACCTCAGCAACCTGACTTACTGATATACCAAGATTGGCAATTTTTTCACGGTTAACGATCATATTCTGTTCGGGGCGTCCTTGACGCCGACTAATGCGCACATCGGCAATTTCGGGGTGGTGCATCACAACTTCCTCAATATTTTTTGCCAGATAATCAGCCAGATCGAGATCATACCCTCGTAGTTCGATCTGTACAGCCTCCCCTCCCGAAGATCCAAATAATCTGCGCAGCATCCACAATCCCGATTGGGCTGTTACGCGTATATCCGTCCCAGGTACACGTCCGGCCACATTTGCACGAATCTGATCAGCCAGATCAAAACTACTTATCGTTCGCTCATTGGCATTTTTTAGTGAAAGTTCAACTTCGGCATCTCCAGGTCGGATTTCAGCCGTCATGTGACGGATCTGGTCCATCGGTATGACTGAACGTACAATTTGTTCAAGTTCCATCAGATATTCGTGTACAACGGCAATATTAGTTCCTTGTGCCATTTGTATATCGACATCAATTTCATCAGCATCGGTCTGTGGAGCGAGTTCTACGGATAACAGGGGCCAAAGCAAGATAGTTATGACTAAAAGAGCAGCTGTGACAAGGAAAACAATTTTTTTATGTTCTATGGCCTCCTGCAACCATTGATAATATCTATTTTCCAGTCGAAGGAACCAGCGCCCAATCCGTGATTTCTCGCTGTCGGTTGTCTTTTCTCCCGCATGAACGGTTAGAAAGCGGCTGCTAAGCATTGGTACGAGCGTGAGAGCAATGAAAAGTGAACATAGCAGAGCAAAGACAACAACCAGGGCCAGTTCCTTAAACAGCATGGCAGAAAGAGTCTGCATGAATACAACTGGCAGAAAAATGACCAAAGTAGTTAAAGTCGAGGCGACAATTGCCCCCGTAACCTCCTTGGTTCCAGTTAAAGCACTTTCCACCAGTTCGTGACGGTTTTCGCGTAGTCTGACAATATTTTCCAACACGACAATCGCATTATCAACAATGAGTCCAATTCCTAATGCCAATCCACCGAAGCTCATTTGATTCAAGGTTAGATTATTAAAATACAACAGTCCAAAGGTTGCAATGATTGAGATTGGAATTGCGAGGGCAATAATAAAAGTTGTTGAACCGTTTCGTAGAAAAATATAAAGAATAAAAATAGCTAGAAGTCCACCCCAAATAGCTGATTTTTGAACATTATTAATAGAATTTTGGATAAACTCACTCTGATCAATGACAACCAGGAGGTGAATATCATCCCGTTCACGGTTGATCTGCGCCATTACTTCTCTGGCTTTTCGTGCAACAGTAACCGTATTGGATCCCGATTGTTTGCGTATCCCCATCCGCACCATCGCTTGTCTATCAATTTGTACAATGCGACTAATATCACTAAAACCATCCTTAACCTCAGCAATATCTTTGATACGGATAGGTTGTCCGTCTACCATCGTAATTATAGTATTGGCGATTTCATTAAGCGACTGGTACTCTCCGCGGGTGCGTACGTACATATCGTTGAGCCCCTCCCTCATATCACCACCAGGAAGGGTTAAATTTTCTCTTATTAATGCCTGCCGGACATCGGAGGCGGACAATTGCCTGGAAGCGAGCCGATCTCGTTTTAAACGTATCTGTATTTCGCGATATACCCCACCCCAAATATCCACGGTCCCAACACCAGGAATCTGTTCAAAACGTTGCGAGATCTCCCGCTCCAGGATTCTGGTCATTTCATCCATGCTGCGGTTTGAATGGGCACCGATCATAATAATAGGGAAATTATCAGGGTCAAATTTCCAAAGGCGGGGTGATTCAATTTCCGGTGGCAAATCATCTCGGATACGGTCAAGAGCAGCTCGCGCATCATTTGCTGCTTCATCAAGATTTGTTCCCTGAGAAAATTCAATGGTGACACTACTGCGGCCTTCTTCTGATGTTGAACGAATTTCCTCAATATTGGGTACCCCAGCAATGGCATTTTCTATACGATCAGTGATAATGGTTTCAATTTCTTCTGGTCCTACATTTGGATAATAAGTTCTAATGCCTATGATTGGATACTCAATAGGTGGTAGAAGATCGACGGGCAGAAAACGGAAACCACTGATACCGAGGATAATGATTATTAAAAACACCATGGTTGTGGCAATCGGACGTTCGACAGCCAGTTTAGTCAGATTCATGTCGATCTACTCCACTCCTTAATTTGACATGTTAAGGGAGACACTATCACGGCTAGAAGATTGCTGTTTTTTCATGATCTCTTCTAATAGATCCTCACGCTGGAGGTTTTGTAATTGCTCAACCCAGCCCCAATCGACTGTTCTCACCCTTGCTTTAGTTGCCTTACCGGCAAGAAGATCCTGGCCAAGAATTACAACCCAATTATTAGCCTCAACACCCCTTATACCAGCTTCCATTCGTCCTTTAGCGATTATTTCTATAGGAACAAATTTGAAAGAAATAGGATCACTCAGGGCGCCCCCATGTGCCCCGGGGGTTGATTTGGTCGGTTCACGTATCAATGGTTCTTCAGGTATATAAACACCTGTTTCACCACTGCTCGGATTATCATAAAGTGCACTTAGCGGCACTAAAGTAGCCTGTTCACTTTCGCCATAAAAAACATCTACAGTAACAAACATGCCCGGCATCAATTTTCCATCTTTATTGTCAAGATCAATCTCAGCTTCGGTCGTATGAGTTATGGGATGAAGAAAGGGTGAAAGACGTTTAAGTGGCGCAGATAAAATATCTGACAACCGACCAGAGGGATCAATTTCTGTACGTTGGCCTATCTTGATATAATCCATCATATAATCTGTCAGGATAATCTGGACACGTAGATTATCCATCTGGCCTAATGTAAATAGACGCGAATTACTATTCACCAACATGCCCACTTCTGCGCGGCGGTTGCCAACTCTGCCAGATATTGGAGCGCGAATCGTTGTCTGCGAGAGAATTTCCTGCCTTTCATCAACGACCGCCTGTGCTTGTACAACCCTTGCTTGTGCCAGAGCTACATTCGCTTCAGCAGAGAGGGCTTCAGTCCTTATATTTTCCAGCTCAGCAGTACTGGCTAGTCCCTGATCTGATAATGAGCGGACACGTTGCAGATCTCCCTTTATTTCCAGCATCTGTGCTTCGGCCTGTTTCAACTGTGCTTCAGCAATCTGGTAACTGGCCCGGGCCTGTTTTAACCGTTCCTGAAATTCTTTATCGCGTAATTGCACTAATGCTTGTCCGCGTTTCACATAATCTCCGTTTTCAACATAAACAGTTATAATGGCAGCATTTGTTTCCGGGTAGATTCCAACCTGATTTTCTGCTTTGACCAATCCAGAGAATCGCTCTGTAAGTGGCAACGCACCATAACGAGATTTAACTGCCTCAACGGCAGGAATGAGCAAATTTCCGTTACTGTTCTGACCAGCCTTTTCTGCGCATCCAAAAGGAATAAGTAGGATTATCAACGCAATTAATATAAAATATTTTTTGGGTAATCTTTTAGTTTGCTGTATCATCGTCGTTCTCTTATCCTTAATAAAATACTTTGGGTGGCGGTTAAAATCCTTAAAAAGTAAAGATTATTCCGCATATATTGCACTACACACCGCAGGAGTAAAAAGGGATCTGGTTGGACTGTTTATACATGATCCCTATATTAAAATATGGTAATATTTTTAATTTAAAACAATACTATTTTCCAAAATTAATTATAGATGCAATTTTCTTCGACTTGCGCTATTTGCTTATAAACAAAAAAATCCCCACTTCACTTAAGAAGCAGGGATTGGTTGTGGGGAGGGGAGGATTCGAACCTCCGAAGACATTCAGTCGACAGATTTACAGTCTGTTGCGTTTGACCGCTCCGCAACCTCCCCGGCATTTACATTTTAATCGGGTTTAGAACAGATTCCGAAACAAGCTCGGAACGACCATACTGTCATCCTGAGCTCGTCTCAGGATCTAACTACGCCATCTCGAGTAGAATCATATAATTTAAAGAAAGAAATAAACCGTATCAATAGCATTTTCAACAATTTTAACAATATTTCTTTTTTTTGACACGATCTTTCCTCAATACTAATTAATCAGGCTTTATATCAACCGCCTCCCTGTATTTTTTAACAGCTGCAAATTTGGCGGCAGCGATGGTTTCACGGTTAGCTTTTTCGGTTAATTTTCCACGCGATAAATCCTCTACCGCAATATAACCATTCAATAACAGAAGTTGGACAATGATGTTGTTTACGATTGTTGAATCACTATAACCAGAAGCTATAAACAGATTTTCACAATCATTATAAAATTTCTCCGCGAATTCTTCATTGTTTGGAATCCACATCAATTGTTCATAGGTTTCACTAAAATTATTAAGTTCAATATTAATGTTTGGTGTAACCAGAAGCGGATTAAACGTGCGATTGGCCGGCAATGGTTGAAAACCTTTAAGACGAGAAATGTCAATTGGTGTGGCCATGTCATCGATGCGTACGAATTTTGCCTTACGCATTAATTCCAATTGATATAAATTAAAATTATACCGTTCAATTTCCAGACTTTTCTTATGATCTCTGAACAGAGCCCCATAATGTTTCTCAATGGATTTTTTTACCAGATTTCTGGCAGCGGTAATATCCGGCCGGCTGGTCCGGACTTCCTGAACAAGTTTTTTAACTTCCTGTGCTGCTTTCTGCGGTCCGGCAATCTCCTTACCTTTTTTACCCAGATCTGTCGACAAAATCGCACATTGAATTTTTCGCCCCTTCCCTTCACCGTTGTCACCACCCTTTAACACATGGATCAGACGACGGCGCACCTCACGTTCTTCATGTTCATTGATGAAGGGATTACCTGCAGGTGTACTGGCCAGGGAATTAAAAATCTGACTAAAGAGAGTCCGGTCAATGGTAAATATCTCTTCCGCACTGTCTTCCTGATTCGAAACCGCCCTGGCATTAAAGCGGTTTTTTATGATATCAAACTTAACATCTCTAATCGTGTATTCAATGTCCTGGTCTTCAAAAATTTTACCAGTAAATATCTTACTTACAATTTCCTCAACATCAATCCGGTCAATCCTTTTATAGGAAGAGGAAAGGTAATGTTTACCCGTAAAAGTGTCTCTTTCCCAATCCAGAACATCATCAAGATAATTACCATGAAAATCTAAAACTTCAACGATATTTTTATCACCTGTGTATCTGAGTAATGTACGTTGAAAATGCGGATTATCAGAGCTTGTTGCCTTCTCTTTACGTTCACCATGGGAATCACGGTAAAGCATAAAATTCTCCACATTTGAATATTTTATTATACCTGCCTCTGTCCGGCCGTAATTTTGCGCAGTAAGAATAATATCGATCTTGAAAGGCATATTTATATCACAGAATCCTGTAAACGTACTACGGGAATTCAAATCTTCCACATTACTATCCGCACTGCTTTCAAACAGCAAATTATACATACGTATAAATTCCGGATCGAAGTCAGTTACCCTGGAGAAATCGCCGACTTCTGTACCTATACCATAAAGATTACCTTCTTTATCCGGAAAAACGTGCAGCATGTCGCCGGCCACCATTTTTATTGAACGAATACCACTGAGATCTTTTTGGATCCACTTAAGCATCATTGCTGCCAGCATTTCTGATTTGCCGACACCGCTATCTCCAGCAATCATCACACCAAACAGACTGCCATCCTCGCTTTCGATAACAACAAATGAGCCGTGAATAGGTACACCGCCCATTTCCTTTACTTTCTCATTTAGAAGGGTCAATCGGGGTTTTTTGATATTGCCAAAATAATCGGCTTTGGTTTCTAGCGGCGTAATCATTGTTTTTATATTACCCTGCGGACCATTGAGGTCAAAATAACCTACATGTGGGTATGAAATAACTTTTTCCGGGGCACCATAAAAAAGAATAATATCCGGTACAAATTCTTTAATTTCTTTCAGACTTACAGCACCAGGATTTAACAAGCGCAAATTATCTGCCAGGTATTTCATATAAGACTTCTGAATAATATACAATTCATTCATTAAGCCATCATTAACAATTCGACAACGGTAATCATCAGCATCCATATTTTCCACGAATTTTGCCACCCGATTACTAAAGAATCGGCCTGAGGGTCGGGTTTGCATATTCTTGATAAAATCCCGTGGTGAATCCACATCCGTCTTTTGTTCCTCTATTTCAATCCGATCAACTTTATGAAACGGATATTCCCGTTTTTTTGCATCTGTATTCATCCGGGTATGACGTTGTACAGGTTGCTCTGCTGCTATTATTCCACATTTGCCCATGACCTCATTTATCCATTTGAGGGATCCATTTTCATATTCGACCAATTCCTGGTTTTTAAAATCCGCAATACCTTCATGTAATGTAATACCATGCTGAATCATCTCATTATAACTTGAATTTTGCTGCTGGTACTGTAAATAAATCATTTTTATGAGAATATGGTTGTATCTGCTATAATAATCAGTTTGTTTTGAACGGTTCATCAAACCCGTTAAGAACAGAACAACATCCCTGATGGCTATAGGCAGATCTTTGCCAGATATTTTAAAGTGACGTTTTTGTTCGATACGATCATAAATATATTTAAGGTTAGTTGCCAATAAATGTTCTGCAAATAATTTTGTATCCGGTTCATCATGATTTTGTAATTCCGCACTGATCTTTGCTAATGAATCGGATAATATCAGATGTAAAATTTTCATCTGATAAAAGCTGATAGATTTTTAATAATTGTTCTACGGAATATCAGTCTCTGGATTTAAAATTCTGTTTTGAATATCCCCTGAAAAATATCCAATATAAGTCGGGAATAGGGATGTTCAATTTCAGATCCTTATCCTCCATAACTTTTTGCAGCAATTCATCACCAGCCAAGGGCAATACTCAACTCGTTAATTGACTTTCCAGTGATTTTCTCGAATACATCGCCAGCTGATTCGAAGAAGTTGCTCCTGAGAAGGTTCAGATAATTCCTTTTCGAAAGGTAAATTGAAATGAAGTAAAAGTTCGCCGATGAACTTCTTCAGAATTTCATTATAGCCTTCAAGTTTGGCCAAATCACCCGCCGGGTCCTTTTCATTGGCACGCAAAGCGACAACCTTGAATTTAGAATCTGAAAATAATATACGTTCAAGTTCAATTAATATTTCCAACATAATTAAAAGCTCATCCGGATCATCCAGCAAGTGAGAATCAGGCTGGAAATTCCAACTTACCGGTGACATACTTTAAAAGGGTAGGTTTTCCATACTTTGTCAGAACGGTATTGATATCCAAATTGCGCAAAGCCGGAATTTTATAATGAATCTGAGGCAATATATTCTCATATACCTTTGAAAATGCCTTGCTGTTAATAAAAGAAGGCAGATCAGGGCATTGGCCAATATTCTCATAGAATTCAATCACAGCATTTTTTGAATCACCGATTGAATTTATGGTCACGCCACTGACATCGGGAAAAGGATGATAAATAGTTTTAATTTCACTGATTCTCAGACTGTTTAGTATATTTTTCTTCAGATCCCGGATTTGTGAATAGTCATTTAGGACATTGTTGACAAATGCTGTATCTGTTTCCCCAGCGAAAATCTGTCCTAAAACAGAATCTGTTTCAGAATTTTTATCACCTGATTCTTTTAATGTGCTAAATTTTTTCCAATATCGCAGGAACAATTCAACCGCATTTTTTACTTCAGCTCGAAAGATTTGGTAACTCCGCTCTGTTCCCTCAACATAGCCACCCAATGAGAAACGAACTAATCCGGTTGGAAAGGGGATTGCTGCTAATCCGCGTTCTTCTGCCAGGGCTTGAGTGAACTTTTCCAGATCCAGATAAGAATAAAAGTTCTGCAAAGAAAGATTGAACAGGTAGGATCCATCCGATTCAAGCACACGGATATTTTCACATTTTTCCTGGGCAATGGCCTCCAGGGCAACTTCCTTGGCCAATTTTAGACGTTTATTCGATTCAGCCCGGAAATATGCGGTTAATCCTAAAACTGTTTAATTCATTTACAATGTGGGATTTATAATAACTAAAAAATGCCTCTCCCTTATACTTAAAATCATCCGGTAGTTCAAGTACTTCGAGTCTGTCTAAGGAAACTAATTCATCCAGAAGAAAAAGATGCAGGGGGCTACCTTCGAAAAGTGATTCCCGCCGGGGAGCACCTTTCTCTAGTATTGATCATTTGCGGTTGATTCGCCTGCAATTGCAATTGAATAAATTTTTCAAGTTTGTTTTTAATAATTTGCCGTGAAGCGTCTTTTGGTAAATTCTCATCGATTTCCTGTTTTATTTTACGAGCCTGCTGGGCAACTTCAAGAACATTTACCAGAAGAAATAATGAATTGGAATTAGTGCAATCAATGTCAGAATGTTCTGATGCGAACTCAAGAGCATCCTTTCTTGCTTCGGTTACCGCCAGGGCACCTAAACGGTCTCCGGTCGCGCCCAGATTCTTTGTTGTTGAAAGCGAAGCAACCATGGATATACGGGAAAAAGCCGAAATATTATTTATGATATATCTTGAAATGGTACGCCACTTCGGTTCCTCCGGATCTTCAATTTTAACAGCATCATTGTAGGCTTCATCAAGAAATAGGGTCAATTGTGTTGTTGACATAAATTTCAGGAAACGCAAAAAGGGCCTGATTATTAAAATCTGTAAAACCGGTCGGATTTGATGGATCATTGACCAGTATTGTAGAATTTGAACAGAACAAATCCCAGAGACTGCCGGACTCATCAAAAAGTTGGAAGGAACTTTTAATACGTTCCATTTTTGTTAAAAAGCGGTCATAATCGATCCTGCCCAAGTTCATCTAACTCGATTTCGATATCAAAGGGATTGACGTCGAATTTCTCAATCGGGAAAAGATCTTTATATTCCCAGGCTGCCTGCTGGTTAAGAAAAATAAAAGGTTTGGCAGTAAAAACATTCAAGACAATATCGCGGATAATCATCTGGACATCATCTGAAATCGAAGTCTTCTCCAGATTGCCCAGATTGGAAATAAATTCCTTTATAATTTTTTGTTGTTCCTTATTGAGCCGGTTGTATTTGGCTTCAATTCCCAAATCAATCAACAGGTTACGGAAACGGCCCTTATTGTTTGCTTCATTTTCTACTTTTGTCAGATATTCTTTATATCTCTCAAGAAACAGATTCAGACCGAAATTGCGATGAAAATGGGTATGCAGGGTCCGTTCATAATTATCCGGTAAAACTTCGAGAATAACCCGGCAGCGTTCAATTACCTGCTGCACTGAGATCTTTATGATTTTTCTGCAGCAGATACTCACCATAGGTTTTAATCTGATTCCGGCCGCCACCCTCAACGATGGTTTTAATATAAACATCACTGCTTCCGGCATAAAAATAATCTCTCATCCGCGATTCAAATTCATCCATCAATACCCGGTTTATAGATTTATGTTTGGAAGCATCCATTATATATTCAATAAATGTCAGGAAATCCGGCGAATTTGGAAATGATATATTTATCTTTTAATATCTGCCTGGCAAATTCATCAAACTTGAATAAAATAATATCCTGTTCAGGTTTTTTCGGATCAGCAAGTTGCTCATTCTTTAACTGCTTAAGTTCTTCTTCATAATCTTTGATTTTTGCCTCAGCAGCCTCCCGGAATCGACTAATATTTTTAACATTCACTTTTTCCAGAATCAGACGCAGATTTAACTGTGTATTGGCAGCAGCCCCTAATTTCTTTGTATGGACTTTATTCAATGTATTTATTATTTCATTATGAAATGCGAAAACCAATGTGGTATTGGTTGCACGGGCTTCCATAGAATCATCAACAAATATCATCCTGCTCAAATGAGGGAACCATTTCATATCTTTTAAAGGATTTGAGCGAAGATGTCGAGCCTTTATAAGAAAGATACTGGTCGTATCCTGACTTACTTCTTTATAGACCTGCTCCGGGGAGAGGAATTCTATGGTTTTAACCACGTCAGGACCAAAAATCTCCTCACGAAAAGTTTACTGACTGTTTCGGTACTTCCCGATACAACCGTACGGATAAAACCATTTAGTCCTTTAAAATTAACAGTAGATTCAGTACGTACTAAAAAGGCGTTTCTGTTCTGTCTGGGTTGTATAATGTGTACTCTGGACGACCATTTGATCGATAACATCGAGCAAGTAATTCCACTGGGCGACTTCCAGCATATCCGGTAATACCTAAAATATCGCGGAATTTACGCAATTCCCGGACTTCATCACCAACCATTACCCGATATAGAAATTCTATCATTTGTCTGGTAACCGGTGGTGTACCCGAGGGAATAATCATGCATATTTAATATATTTTTCACCTGGACTTTTTGCTGTTCATCGATGAGTTCGATATCCATTAAATGTTTAAGACGATTTGTAAATAAGCGGCGACGGTTGGAATATTCATAATTTTTTGAACTCTCATGAGGAAAAATCATTAATGAGACATCAATATATCCGGGAATTGCCTCTTTAAGTTCCAAGCAGACGTTTGTGAGATCTCAAGCGATCAACCGGTTTGGATCATCGGGTTCTTCACAACATATACGGGCAAAGTTTTTAAGACTTTCAAATATATGATCCGGGAGGAAATTTTCAGCACGCTCTCCGAGAGAGCTATATAGATTAATAAAGCGTTTGGCTTCTGTGTTCAATTCCAGTTTAGGCGTTCCTATGAGTTCCATGGTTTTACCCTAATATTTTTATATTCTGATAGTAAAAATGAAATGCTAACCGACGAGAGATAAATTATGGTGAAATGGCACACCGAATCCATAAATTTGCGGAACAAGCTTTTATCGTTTCCACGGAAGCTTACCAATTTTCCTTACTTATATCTCAACACCTAGTAATATAAGGTCATAACCTTAAGTAAGTCAACTGTTTATGACAAATATTTCATCAAATTACAGGTATATGTAGAATTAATCGTTTATCCTGTACAATTGTTATACCTTTGATCCCATGGTGCATTTTTTTATTAGTTAAGAACCAAAACGATTAAATGTACATCCAATAGTCAGTCACAATATGAATGCCTTTTGAATTGATAGAAATATTCGATAAATTCAATAGTTACAAAGATTATCTTTGCCCCTATGCTCATATTTATTATAAAATATATTTGAGACCATTACATGAAAAATAAAGAGAATTTATCCTCGGAAGAGGTTGCAGAACTGCTTGATTTACCTCTTGTGACCGTTCAGAGGTGGGATCATCAGGGTAAAATACCTTCTAAACTTATCAAACATAAAAAATGTTTTAATCGCAAAGAGATACTTGAATGGGCCAAGGAACATGATTTCAATGTGAGGACAGATAAAAAAGCAGATATAGAATATGATAATCAGATATTGGCCCCAGCTATAGAAAGGGGTGGAATCTATTATAATGTGCATGGTGAAGATATTATCGAAGTATTTGAAAATGTAATAAATCAACTCTCATTTGGTAAAACAGTCGACCGTACAATTATATTGCATGAGTTACTAAATCGTGAAGAACTGGCCTCTACAGGCATTGGTAATGGTATTGCCATTCCGCATACTAGGGAAAGACTCCAGATTGGCTTAAATGAGATTTATCTACCCGTTATTTTTTTAAATAAACAGATTGATTTCAATGCTATTGATGGCAATCCGGTATCCATATTATTTATGATTTTTACTAATAGCACAAAAGATCATTTAATGATATTATCCCGGATAAGTCAGGCCTTAAAAGACAAAAGACTATTAGATATATTACATAACCGGAATAAAGATAAAAATCTCTTAAACCGAATAAATTATCTTGAGAAAAATTTTTATAAATAAATATTCTCGGATTAAGGTTTCAATTCAGGAATTTCTAATTAACCTGAATTCACGCTTTAAACTGGGTGTTATGGGATTTATTGTCGGTGTGACAAGTGGATTAGCTGCTGTTGCCTTGACTTTTAGTCTTAAATATATAGTCTGGTTTTTTAAACGGACACAAATCCGAATATTTCCTGCTTATTCTGCCTGTTCTCGGAATAGTTCTTACAGTATTTTTCTTAAAATACATTATTAAGGATTTTGGTGGGCATGGATTGCCTGAAGTCATTCATAGTGTCAGCCTCAAAGGTGGCAAAATAAGGCTTCGATCAGCCATATCAAAATTAATTGGCAGCCTTATAACCATATCAAGCGGAGGTTCTGCCGGTCCCGAAGCCCCTATAGTTGTTAGCGGATCAGCAATTGGTTCTAATTTTGCACGATTTTTTAAAACCGATGAACGCATTCGAATTGCTGTTACTGGATCGGGAGCTGCTGCGGCCATTGCGGCAATATTTAATGCCCCTTTAACAGGAATAATTTTTACAATGGAAGTGATTATTGGAGAATGGACTCCTGTTTATTTATTACCTGTCGTTGTTGCTTCGGTTACCGGAACAGAAGTAAGCAGGCTATTAAGTGGGAATCAGATTCCCTTTTCTCATCATGAAATTAATGTCTCGATAACCGATATTAATGCCGCTGTGGGACTTGCTATAATGTGTGCGTTTTTTTCTGTTATCTTTATAAAATTTTTACGTGGTACATCTAATAGGCTTTCTACGGTATTCAAAAATCCCTTAACCAGGGCTGCTTTTGGTGCTATTCCGGTTGCTTTTATTGTATATTTTCTTCCAGAAGTTAGGGGTGAAGGTTACGAATTTGTTGAAAACATTATCTCAGAGCGATTTGATGAGGGGATGATGTTGATATTTCTGGTGGTTATTTTCAAGATAATTGCCACTTCCTTTACTCTCGGAGCTGGGGGTGCTGGGGGTGTATTTGCACCCGCATTAGTCATTGGCAGCGCAACTGGTTTTTTATTCTATTCTATTGTCAAATCTATTAGCCCACAGATAATGTTGAGTGGCTCCAGTCTGTATGCTCTGATGGGGATGTCAGGCCTGATCAGTGGTATATTAAATGCACCATTAACAGGTATATTTCTAGTTATTGAAATTACAGATGGATATGATGCTATTTTGCCCCTCTTACTTGTATCGTTTTTATCACCGGCAATTGTCCACTTCTTTGAACATCATTCTATTTATCATTATGAACTGATCAAAAAGGGCCTTTTACACCGACCCAGGACCGATGGACGCATACTTGCTGATATTAAACCAATTGAACTTCTTGAACAAGATCAAATTCCAATTTATCCGGATTATACATTAAAAGAACTTGTACCCGTGATAAAAAAATCTCCGCGCAACTATTTTCCTGTAATTGACCGGGATAATGAGAACTTTTTGGGAATGATATATTTTAACGATATCAAGGAATTAATTTTTGATCAGGCATTACAAAGTACGATCCTTGTGGAAGAATTGATGCATACAGACCTCATTACCGTATCCCTTTCAGACAGTCTTTCTGAAATTCAGAAAAAGTTTGATGACACCAGCACCTGGAGTTTACCTGTTGTCGAAGCAGGAAAATTTAAAGGCTTGATTTCCAAAGCGGGCATGCTGGACTTATATCGAAAGGAACTTAAGGTCCAAACGGATAAATAGGATATCTTGAGCATAAAAGCGTGTAAGGTTATTATTTCTTGAATATTTTTATCCGCGTTCAATGGCAAACCATTTATAAATGGCGGGAATTACCAGGAGTGTTAACACAGTCGATGTAACCAAGCCACCAATTACAACGATGGCCAGGGGACGCTGTACTTCACTTCCCAGACCGGTTGCTAATAATAACGGTATTAGTCCTAACGCAGTTGTTAACGCTGTCATTAAAACCGGCCGCATACGCAGTATTGCGGCTTTTACGGATGCCTCATCCATTGACACCCTCCTCAACAATGGTTTTGAGACAGTTAACTAATACCATACCATTTTCCAGAGCAATACCAAAAAGAGCGATAAAACCGACTGAGGCCGGTACGGATAAATTTTCACCCAACATCCATAGCCCCACAATCCCACCAACCAAAGCCAGGGGAATATTGAGCATTATCAACATCGTATTTTTCAATGAATTGAAACTGGAAAATAATAACAAGGATGTAATTAACAACGTAATTGGTACAACCACCGCCAAGCGTTTATTTGCCTGTTGCTGTAGTCGAAACTGCCCGCCCCAAATCACAATATATCCGGGAGGCATGTTCACATTGTCCTTCAATTGCCTCTCTTCCATCAACCACAAATGAGCCGATATCACGACCAACCACATTGGCCTGTATGGTAATAAAACGCTGACTATTTTCCCGCGTAATCTGTCTTGGCCCGACAATTTCTTCTACAGTCGCCAGTTGAGAAAGTGGAACATTTGCACCATTTGGTGCTTTTATTAAAACCTGACTTATCATCTCAGCAGTTTCTCTGTAATTCAGGCGCATAACGAACCAAGATATCAAAGCGGCGTACGCCTTCAAACATCTGCCCGGCCTTTGCACCACCAACGGCCGCCCGGATGACCTCCTGAACATCTTCAACATTGATCCCATAACGGGCAATTGCCAGACGATCTACTTTTATCAGTAATTGTGGGGTACCACTCACCTGATCTGGCTGGACATCTGCTGCACCATCACTTTGCGAATCGCCAATGCTATTTCATCTGCTTTCTGTTTTAAAACCTCCAGATCATCGCCAAATAATTTTATCGCTAATTCCGCCCTGACCCCTTCTAAAAGTTCATCAACCGTCATCTGAATCGGTTGGGTAATATTGGACTAATACTCCGGGAATATTCCCTACCTCCTCCCGAATCACCTCTTCCAAATCAGCCTGTGTCGGGACTGGCTCGCCATTCTTCTTTAGATTTTAACATGATATACATTTCGGCACTGTTTATTGGATCCGTATGCGCTCCAACCTCCCCCCGCCAATACGGGTTATCACTTCCTTAACTTCTCTCACCTTCATTACACGACGCTCCACAATCTGGGTAATTCGAATACTTTCATTAAGGGAAATAGAAGGCGCCATGGTTAAACGCAATACTATTGTACCTTCCTGTAATGTCGGTGTAAACTCAGAGCCCAGTTGTGGAAAAATAATAATTCCGATGAAAATCAAAACTACCGCCAAGAATACTGCAGCAAAACGTCGTCGTACAAAAAATTTGATCAGGGGTTGATAAAATTTGAGTAAGGTACGCACCAGTAAATTATCTGCTGATTTTTTTTAATTTTTTTTTTTTGGTACGCCGCATGATCAACGATGAAAGCACCGGAGATAGAAATATGGCATAGATAAGCGATCCGAGCATGGCCAGGGCAACAGTATAAGCAAGGGGTCTGAAAGTTTTTCCTTCCACTCCCTGAAGGGTAAATAAAGGCAGAAAAACCACAATTATTATTGATAATGGCGAATAATATCGGACGTGCTACCTCACGAAATGCCCGGCGATAACCTGGATACGTGGTTCATCCTGGCGGAGATTCCCGTAACATGCGGTCGAAATTTTCAACCATCACAATTGTTCCGTCTACCATCATACCAATTGCAATGGCCAGACCACCAAAAGACATCAGGTTAACCGAAATATTAAATATTCGCATACCGATGATGGTAAATAAAATAGAAAATGGAATTGAAATAGCAACAACAACACTTGGACGCAATGATCCCATAAACAGAATCAATATAAGCGCAACCAAAACAATTCCCTGGAAAAGAGCATTGGAAACTGTTTTGACCGCCGCTTCAACCAGAGTTTTCTGCTCATAATAGGGTACTATATGCAGACCTTCCGGAAGTATCTTATTAATCTCTTCCAATTTTTTCTTCAACCCGTTCAATCACAGTGGAAGAATTTGTACCAAACAGTTTTACGACCTGCCCGGCAACGACTTCTTTTGTCCCATTCGTTGTCTGAACGCCACGTCTGATCGCACCACCGATTTGGATATCAGCAATCTGGCTTAAATATACCGGTGTACCATCTTCCGCTTTTATGACAATATTCTGCAAATCATCGATATTGCTAGCCAGACCGACCGATCTTACTATAAATTCCTCTGCATTTTTTTCAATAAACTGGGCACCGACATTTAAATTGTTGGATTTTATCTTATGTGATGATCTCATTAATGGTCACATCATAACGCAACAGTTATTCGGGTCCAATATCACATGGTACTGTTTTTCCCAACCTCCGATACCAAGCACTTCCGTAACCCCGGGCACAGTTTGTAATTGATATTTTACCAGCCAGTCCTGTATCGTCCTTAATTCAGTCAGAGAATACTGACCGCTGGTATCTTCCAGGTTATAAAACAATATCAATCCCATCCCGGTGGAAATCGGACCCATCTGCGGATCACCAAATCCCTCAGGGATTTGCTCCCTTGCCTCCTGTAAACGCTCATTTACCAACTGGCGGGCAAAATAGATATCCGTCCCATCCTTGAAATAGATATTAACCACGGAAAGCCCAAAATTTGATACAGATCGAATTTGATCCAGGCTCGGTAAACCATTCATGGCCACTTCAACGGGAAACGTAACATATTTCTCTATTTCTTCCGGTGCCAGACCTTCAGTCTCGGTGAAAACCTGAACCAAAGAAGGTGATACATCCGGAAAAGCATCGATGGGTAATTGAAAATAGCTGTAATATCCTGTAACCAGAACCAGGAGCCCCAGTATGATTATCAATAATCGGTTTTTTAATAATAAATTGAGCAATTTTTAACACTTCTCACCTCCTTGTTATTCGCTTAGTTTAAATGAAATCTATATAATCTTCGGCATAGAGCATGGCGCATAGAGCAATGTTAAAACCGTAAAATCATTTCATTGCTTTGCGCTTTGCTTTGCCCTATGCGCAATGCGTTAGCTTCGTGTCAATTGTGATATTCATTACTTAATGCCCATGTCCATCACCAAACATTTCCTTTTGCAGTTCGGCTTTTAGGGTAAAGGCCCCTTTTGTTATATATTTTTCACCCTGCTCCAGACCATTGTAACCTCAACCAGTGTCTGATTCTTTCTCCCCAGGGTAATAAATCGTCGGTTCAAAACCCTTATCAGATTTTACAAACACACAAGGTTTATTATCAATCGTTTCTATTGCCGTTTTAGGAACCGCAATCTTAGCCCTAAATTCTTCTGTAATAATTGTGCCGTTGACAAAAAGACCTGGTTTCCAGAAGCCTTTAGGATTAGGTAAAACCACCCGGGCAGTTGCCGTTCGGGTGTCTCATCTATAATGGGAGAGATATACTTAATTCTCCCGTTAACCTCTTCTAGACCTTGTCCAAGCGAAATGGTGACTTTTTGTCCTTTTTTTACAGAAGGACAAATCTTTCTGGTAAAGATTCAGACAAACCCAGACCTCACTGAGATCCGCAACGACAAATCCATGACATCAGTATTACCTTCAACTATTTCACCCCTGGTAATATGTTTTTCAATAATCGTTCCGTCGATTAAAGATTTGATCTGGTATTCGGTCAGACTTTCATTACTCTCAATAATTGCCAGTATCTCCCCTTCACGGACACTGTCACCGATATGTTTTTTTACTTCCTTAACCATACCGGGAAACCTGGGATGAATATGGGCAAGATTATCCGGTGGAACCACAACTTCTCCGGGGACAGTAATATGCACCTGCAGTTTTCCCGGTTCTGCTACCCCAATTGTGATATCAAATTCTGCTATTTCATCTTCACTTAAGATGAATTCCCGCATTCTTCATGTTCCTCATTATGTTCATCCTCCACTATCGCATTTTTTTCATTACAATTAAAAGACAAACACGAAAAAACAAATACATATCAATGATTAAAAATCTTTGATTTTCATTTTTATTATTCCTTTTTTTTCACAATAAACAGGACAATCCACCTAACCAGAAATAACAAATATTTTGACAAGATAACAGGATTTACAGGATACAAAAGATCTTATAGATTCAGACACAGCCTCTTCTGGCGACAGGCCAGGGTTCGGAATACCTGGATAAGTCATGCTGAACTTGTTTCGCATCTCATGATATTTAAAAGAAAATGACATACTGTTAATCCTGTTATCCTGTCTAAAAATTTCTATACTTCAGCCTAACTTAACATACTTATTATTAAAATTTGACCGTCGATAGAGATCGCCCGATGAGTCTTTCCATTTCAGCAACACGGATATTATATTCGATTAACGCTGTAATCAAATATTTTCGTGCCTCAAACAATGTCCTCTGAGATTGCAAGCACATCCAAAAAACTAAACTTACCTAGAAGATATCCTTCATTTATAATTTGATAAGCTTTCTCTGCTTCCGGAATGATGATTTTATTTGAATTATCAATTTCGGAATATAGTGACCAAAAGATTTTGATACAATTCTATTAAGGTTTGTGCTGATCGCAATTTCTATTTGCCGGCGTTGTTCTTCTGCTTTCTTGCGACGATTATAGGCCTCCTGGACAGCACCTTTATTAGTATTAAATACGGGAATTGGAATGGAAAGATTTGCCACTAAAGGCATTTAAATTTGGTTCGGTAATATGTCTATATCCGGCCTGGATAGTTGGATCAGGAATTTTTTTGGCCTCTTCCAATGATTCGATCGCCTGGCGCATCTCTATCTCTGTTGCCCAGCGAACAATATCAGGATTTTTTGATAAATACTTTTTCAGACTATCTACAGGCGGTATCTGCTGCAACATTATCTAATGATCCTCTAACAGATTTAAAACCAGGAAACGTTTTACCCCACAGGGAAGATAGTCGAAAACGATCTGTTTCAAATTTTCTCATGGATCTGTTTAAATCCAGTTGTGCTTTTGAGAGTAATATCTGTGTTCTCGATATTTCCGCAGCTGATGTTCTCCCAGCCTTAACGAGTCTGACTACCGCGTGATTAAGGTTTTCTGATACATTTACTAATTCTTTATTCAAAGCAATCTGTTTCTGGTCGCCAATCAGTTGCAGATATTGCTTAACTGTATGCGTAATATGTCAAGTTTTTTTGCTTCATAATCCCAGGCAGAAAGATCACTATGCAAGACCGCAGCCTGTGTTCTTTTGTCCCTTTTACCTGCCAGTTCAATGAATTGTCCTACGGAAACCGTGAATTCTGATCCTTTAAAATCGCTTAGTTCTCCGGATCCTGCAAAATTCTCAAGTTCAAATTCGATTTCAGGATTGGGAGCAAAGGATTCCTGCAAAGTACGCGCTTCCCTTGCCCTGATTTCAAAGGAATACGACTGAAGTTCAGGATTATGTAATAAAGCCAGCTGAATAGCCTCCGCCATTGATAAGGTATCTTTGTTTAGAACGAAAGAATGATCAACTTCTGACTTCTCTCTAATAGATTGTTTGGCATCTGTATATTTTTCGGCCAATGGTCTTGTCTGGGGTATATTTGCTGATTTTCTTGAAGAAGAGCAACTCATCATGGATATCAGGGCTATGATACCCATGAATAGTATTAAGACTCTTTTCATTTATTATCTCCTTTGGTAAAGTTGTTACTGTGAAAATATTGCCACAAAGCCTAAGACTCTGGTTACTAAATGAATAAATATTCACCACGAAGTTCACTCCCGGAGGGACTCCTTCGGAGGAAGAGCACGAGGAAAAAATTATAAAGTATACTTCCTCTATCGGAGCCTTTTTGGAGCGGTCTTCATGGTTATGAACAAATTAAGACCTATAATTCTTAAAAATATCCAATTCTGATGTTACACTCAAAATTCAGGAATAATGCAGAATTATTTTGCTTAATGAGCGAAATATAATTTTGTAAAAAAGATAAAGTGTGAATCAAATAAGAAGAATTGAAGATTTGAGGCTTTTCATTGCAGCATGGGTAACGACAATAGTACTATTATATTGATGAAGGTCTATATCAGTTTTTAGCGTTCTATTTTTTGTATTTACAGAAGAAATTTTAACATGCTTTATTTTTCCATCATCACCCATAAATAATGCTGAAAAAAGATTACTAAGTGGTATATCCTCACAGTGATCTTCGTCGTGAGCCAGGTTTTCATGCTCATGGGTTGCATGGTCATCATCACCCTCAATATCAATACATTGAAAGTTTTTATCTGATTGTTCAAAGGCAATATGACCATCATTCCCGAAACAGAGAACTATCGAGGGCATCGTAAACTGAAGCACGGTCGAGTATGCTAATAGTACTACACTTAAAAACAGAAGAGCGATGTAATTTATTAATTTATTCTTATTCATAGTAGGTAATTGTCGAGAGGTCTCCGAAAAACAGGATTATCAACCGTTGGGATTTCTCTGAATATACTATCACATGCTCATTTCCCAAAACCGGATGAATTTACTTTTTTTATACGCCTATAGCAACCTGTGGCTTCATTATTTCAAAAACTAAAAATCTCTCGACTATTGTAAAACTTATACTCTTTTTTTGACATCCTTTTTACATTTCTATGACAATCCCCTTCCTCAATTATTTATAATTATATCAGAGTAAATCCTACAAACAATATACAGGAGGAACTACAATGATAGTAAAAACAGAACTCATTTTAATCATTTTATTAATATTAACTGTTCCTTGCCTTGGGCAAATTATCTCGATTTCAGATTCTGACTCTCTCCTGGAAGAAGATTATATTTTCCGTGGAAAGCCAAATATTGCTGTGTTACCCTTCTATGATGCCAATGCCCAGGCAAAAGAAGTAGAATTTGGCCGGACCGTTTCGGCCATGCTGGCAACTGCTCTTCGCAGTAATACAAACTTTGTCGTTCTTGAACGTGGAGAAATCAATCAGATTCTGACTGAACAAGCGGTAGGTATATCCGGCTTTACCCGAGAAATGATTGCGGTTTGGAAAGACCCTGATTTCGATCCGAAGTTAAGCGCTGTTTATTATGCCCGGGTGATTGAGATCCCCACCCCGCGCTGGACAGCCTATGAGGCAAAACGCTTTGGTATTAAGATGGGCCCTGAAGTTCCCATGATTACCCAGGAGAGGGCTTATACCTCACCGATCTGGTATACACCGTAAAAAATGATTTTAGATTTTGGAAGGTGGATTTGGTAATGATATGGGATACAGGATATGAGATTTGGGATAACAGGCTGGATGTTTATCAAATCCTAACAAGAGTAGAGTAGAACGTTATGCTGAACCATGGGTAGCGGCGCGATTAAGAGGTTGTGTGAAAACAACCACACAACCTCAAATTTTTAAAGAAATCTAACATAATATATTGTTATTTATTAAATTAGGTTAATTATTTAAAATTAACCGGACTATATCTATGCATTATATTTTTCCAGATGATCGTAACCAGGTTACTTTCATGCAATCGCTCGATGACTTGGTTCCCTATGACCATTACGTTCGATTGATCGATGCTCTTATTGACGCTATTGTGTCAGTAACCGGAAGAATTTGCCTATAAGGGCAAAAGACTTTAGAGCCGCGCCTATAACCCTGTAACGATGTTAAAACTTTTTCTTTATGGTTATTTAAATAGCATCAAAACCAGCCGCAAATTAGAACGCGAATGTCATCGTAATATCGAAGTTATTTGGCTTATAGGCAACCTTAAACCCGATCATAAAAGTATTGCTGACTACCGCAAAGATAATGCTGCTGCAATTAAATATGTTACTAAAAAGTTTCGCCACTTTCTTAGAGACAAGGGTTACATCCAGGGAAAATTGATTGCTATTGATGGCAGCAAGGTGAAAGCCAATACCAACAAAGATATGCTAACCATCAAGAAAATTGAACATCGTTTAGACCACTTGGACAAAAAACTTGATCAATATTTAGAACAGTTATTGATAAATGATCGCCGGGAAGATCTTTTAGAAGAAATTGACGAATCTTCTTCCGATGATGACTTCAAGGATCCCGGAGTACGAATCAGGTCTTGCTTGATAAAATCTCCAAACTTCAGAAACAGGTAGAAAATCTGCAAAAACAAAAAGATATTTTACTATCACAATCACGAACCTCTATTAGCCAGAGTGATCCACAGGCTAACTTAATGCGCAGTCGCGATGGAATGATTTCAGCCTATAATACCCAGATTGCTGTTGATCAGGCCCATCACATGATCGCCCACAGCCACGTTTTTGATGCCTCAAACGATACCAATCTTATAGAACCGATGCTCAAAGAATTAGAACAGGAAACAGATTTAATACCTGAGGCTGCCGTTACCGATAGCGGATACTATAACCTGACTCAGATAGAAAACGTCGAAAATACAAATCAAACGACCTGTTATGTTCCAAGGCCAAAACACAGATATGATGATCGCCCTATCACTTTTAACTATGATGAAGAACAAGATGAATACCGTTGCTCAGAAGGTAAACGATTAATAAGAAAACAGAAAAACAAAGTTGATAACGGTCAACGATACGATGTCTATCAAGGTATTGAATGTGACCGATGCATGTTGAGAACCCAATGTACAACTTCTAAATATGGACGTCTTATCCAACGTTATCATAATCAGAGTTGGCGTGATATTTATCGTCGTCGTATGTCAGGCATCACCGCTAAGAAAATGATCCATCTTCGCAAGCAAATGGTTGAGCATCCCTTTGGTACGATTAAATATTGGATGGGAAAAATTCCATTGCTTCTCCGAGGTAAGAAAAAAGTGACAACTGAAATAAATATCTTCACGACCGTTTATAATTTTAGGCGATTATTATCTATTGAATCATATCAGGATATTATGGATATGATTCAGAGATATGACTGGAAAATGGCTTGATATCTAAGTCATTTTGTTTTTCATTGCCTAAATCGGGCATTTTTGGAATAATATTGTCAAAGAACAACTAAAAATCTGAAAATTTACTTAAAAATAAAGTATTGAGGCTGTGTTTCTACACAGCCTCTTCATCGCGCCGTTACAATTTAATAGAAATTAGGATTTAATCAGATAATCCTATCTTTTTAATCACTCTTTAAATCGTGGATCATCCCTTATATAATCAAAGATGGGATCAACATTAAGGTAAGGCATATTTGGGTCATGGGCTTCAAGTGCTTTTTCAAGCCAGTCAAGAGCCTCATCTCCCATTCCTGCACGTGTATATAAGGTACCAATCTGCCAGGGCGTAACAAATTTGGATTTTGACTGATGGACTTTCAACTCAGCCACACGTCGTAAAGCCATCTGATATCCCCCTTCTTCATAACCCTGGTCAAGCGCTTCCAGACATTGCATATCTTCACCGCTGACTTCAAAAGAATTACGCCAAATCTCGATCGCTTCTGTATACATCTTTTTTCTGATGATAAGTTGTCCTCAATGTTGACAAGGACATAGGATCACCGGGGGTTTTTCTCAACGTCTCTTGTCAACATTTCAATCGCCTCATCATATCGATGGAGATAATTCAAATCCATTGCATATAATGCATGGAATAAGGGATTGAAAGGGATCTAATTCCAGAGCCTGCGTGATTTGTTCCAAACCTTCGTTGGGTTTGTTTAGGATAAAAAGAATGTGTGAATAATAGGCCCGGGCTATTGCCATATTTGGGTTTATTTTTATCGCTTTCTCCAGGGAAAACACTGAGAGAATCCAATCCCATTCATACCACCCGGCCATTAATCCCCTCATATAATGCACTTCAGGCAATGAGTCATCTAACTCTAATGCTTTTTGTACCGCCGGCTTTGCATTATTAAATGCTTCCTCCATGGAAATATAACCATTTTGTGCGGGTACACAGTTAGCCAGGGCAATTCCGGTGTAGGCCAGGGCATATTCGGGATCCAACTTCGCTGCTAACTTGAAATATTGCAAAGCCGTCTCTAATCCTTCCGGTGTCAGTTTGTATAGATAAAAATTTCCTTTAAGATAGGCCTCATATGCTTCAGGATTGACCGGTCCTTTGCTACTAAGGCTGCTTTCTTCAAAATCGGTTAAATTTACCCGTATCTGTCTGGCAATCTCAGTAGCGACATCGCCTTGTAAGGCTAAAATATCCGTAAATGGTCTTTCATAGTCCTGTGCCCATAAATACTCATCAGTGCTGGCTTCAATAAGTCTGGTTGTTATTTTCACCTGGTTGTTTAATTTTTGTACCGAACCTTCAATCACATAGGAGACACCAAGTTCTGAAGCGATTTCGGCTGAGGACTTATTTGCATTTTTGTATTTCATCGCAGACGATCTGGAGATAATACGTAAGCCGCTAATTCGCGCGAGATCAGTGATGAGTGCATCCGTCATACCATCTGTAAACCATTCCTGCTCTATGTCTCTGGTGAGGTTTTCAAGAGGTAATAGCACAATGGATACTGGTGTTGCCATCGCCTCCCTAATAAAAATGAAATATACAAATATTGATAAAAGGACGACCACGACCGGCGAAATTCGTATTAAAAGCCGTCGCTGTTTTCTTCCCAACCGATAAACAGAGACGGTTTTTGATAATCCTGCATCTATGTTGGTACTGGTATTCTCCAAAGCCTCACATAGTTCTTGCATCGTTTGAAAGCGCTTATCAGGATTCTTATGCAGGGCTTTATTAATTATTTTCTCTAACTCAAGCGGGACATCATTGCGGATTTTACTTACAAACTCAGGCTCTTCGTTCATGATTGAATACATGACAGCCTGTTCATATTCTCCCTTAAAGGGAAGTTCTCCCGTCAGCATTTCATATAAAATGACGCCCAAAGACCAGATATCTGTCCTATGATCGACCTTTTCTCCTCTGGTTTGTTCGGGGGACATATAAGCGATGGTTCCTAATGTGGTGCCCTCTTTTGTTAATTTAGTCTGTGAGGCGAGTTTTGCTAAACCGAAATCAAGAATTTTGACGACGTCGTCGTCAGTAAGCATAATGTTGGCAGGTTTTATATCTCGGTGAACAATGTTTTTCTCATGGGCCTTCTGCAATCCATGCACAATTTGCATTGTATAATTAATCGCATCTTTAATCTTTAATCGTTCATCTTTAATCTTCGTTTGAAGCGTATCGCCTTCATAATACCCCATACTTATAAATAATTGTCCATCATCCGTTTCATCTATTTCATGAATAGCACAGATGTTATTGTGTTCAAGGGATGAGGCTGCTTGGGCTTCATGGATAAAACGTTTTTTTTCTTCTTCACTGGAGGTAAGATGTTGAGGGAGGAATTTTAGCGCCACATCACGATCAAGTTTACGATCATGGGCCTTATAAACAACACCCATTCCCCCGCTGCCTAACTTTTCCATAATCCTATAATGTGAGACAGTTTTTCCTATCATAATCTTAACAATCCTGCCTACAAAGGATCCAAATTAAGATATAATTCGGATAAATTTATTTCAATAAAGAAGGAATAATAAACAAGATACTTCTCCATGGAAAAAATTGCAATAAATATCTATTTATTCATTTTAAGATTTATTCCGTATAAATGCATATCAAATTCTTTACCCCTTAACTTAATCTTTCCCAAATGCTCTTGATTATAATTATGTGGTAACTTTAATATAGAAAGTAGGCGTCTTGAGATTATTAAATCCTGGTGATAGGTATTACATAAATCCTGTATTCTGGATGTCGTATTTAATACATCCCCATTAAAAACAATCTCTCTCTTAATATCTCCAATTTGTCCAATAATTACCTTTCCGAAGTGCACCCCCGCTTTAAATTCCGGGACTACCCCATATTCCGATAAATACTGATGTTTATTTTCTTCAATCTTTTTTTTGATTAAAAAATATATGCTCAGACAATTGGCATCTTTAACACCATTTTCTGTAGTCCAATGAAAGACAATTTCATCACCGACATACTGATAAATCTCTGCTCTGGTCATTAAGACCGGTTCCGTAATTTCGTGAAAAAATGAGTTTAAAAAAGAATAGAATTTTTTATGTCCAATCTTTTCGGCAATCGTGGTTGATGATTTGACATCCAAAAACATAAAGATTCTCTCTTCTTCAACAGGGTTATGATATTTACCGTACAGAAATTTCAACAATACACCATCGCCCAACAAACGGCTGATTTGTAAGAATAGAATAATAATTGTATACATTACTATTGCTGTTCCGATTTGAGTGATTCTTCCTACAGTAAGGAGTGAAGCATAATATTCTTCTAAAGTCTTTCCTTGAAAATATCCAAAAATAAAACCTAAAGAATTAAAGGCCAGGAAGCTAATAGAGGTATAAAGTACTACCTTGATAAGTGCAACGAGATAAAAGGGATATTTTTTCAAATGTATGTTTAATTTTTTTAACAAAAAAAGTTCAAGAATCCCAAAATTTAAACCCAAAAATAATCCAACAATCACACCTGTAAAATCTATAATTCCTTCTTCTATTTTTTGATAAAATAGACTTGTGATGATGGTAAAGAGGCAGATCATACCCAATATTTTAAATTTTCTGATTAGAGTAGATTTCAATATCATTCTCCATACGCTGAAATAGCTGTTCTTTTTACTGTGGGTAGGTCTAAAATATTATTAAAATGAAATAATCTGTGGGAAAAGCAATCCCACCGATAGTTTCCGATCCTCGTATAACTGAATATTGCTGATCCAATTGTAGCCAAGCCAGATATCTATTTAAAAACTGCTCCAAAACCAAAATTTATGAGCCACGATTCTTCATCAGAAAATCCTGCAGATATGATAAAAGTATATCTTGATTTAAGTGGAACCGCATATATGCCAAATCCATACCCCTGGTGCCATGTATTAGAATCTTCATCGGGTTCAAAAATCCGACCGATATCAAAGAATCCTTTTACACCAACATCAATGGGGACTAATACTGTTTTGACATCAAATAGTGGTAACCGCAATTCTGAATCCAGAAATGCCATTGCCGCACCGGTAAAACGATTATTTCTATAACCCCTTAAAAAGGTATTTTGGCCCAGACTGAACTGGTTATAGAAGGGAATATCACCCCAACTGCCGCCTCCCCCTGTACGAAATGCAAGGGTAAATGGAAATATTGAAGCATAATACTCCAAATAAGCCAGTGTTTTGCCATAATGTCCGTTATTATTTGATAAAAGAATGCCATTATTGTGGGATAGAAAAAATCGCATGCCATCTTTTGGCAGACTGGACTCATCTCGGAAATCAAGATCCAGACCAAAGGTAATTTCAGCCAGATTTACTTTTTCAGTACCATAGTAAACACTGTCTGCTAATATCGTATTTGGTGTATCCATTTGTGGTTGATTATTGTCATAGCGCAATATCCCACTAAAGTTACTTTTCTTCCAAAAATCGTGTATGAATCCACTCTGCAGCCGGAAAGATTTAAAGCGTGATTTATAAAAGCCTTCGTTAACAAGGGAATCATTCTTTACGGTCTCATTACCAATCCCATAAAAATAAAGAAAATCGTTCGGATTAGCATAAAATCCGCCGGCAGTCAGATCCCATTTTCCTATGAGATGATGGACTCGGACATTATAATCAACATTAAAAGTACTCGCGGTAGAAACCCGGCCACCAATTGAATGGCGTATGTGGTAATCCGGAACACCATATTTTTGCATGGTAATTTCCAGATTTAGACCTAATATAAATTGTAAATCAGTATTGTAGGCAATATAAGCAAGTGGAAAATAGGTATCGTAGGCAAAGGCCGTTCTATTATAGTTATATAATGTTTCATCAGAAGGCTTTTCTCTGATAGATTCGTCTCCCATTTTTATATCAGCATTTTTACTTTTTTCATAAATCAGGGTTTTTGCTCCCCGGGAAGAATCATGGATCTTATCAATCCCTGTCCCCTGGGATAATTACAATTTTCCCATTTTCATACTTGCTCAATGGCTGTAAAAATTTTTGGAGATTAACCGAGATTTTATCTTTATTCTCACTGGAAATTCTTTCAGATATTAGATCGCCATTTATGAGGAAAGAAAATGATTCAGCGGATGAAGAAATAAGTTTATTAACGGCTAATCCGAAGGTCGAATGTTTAGAAATGTCCGCTGTATTACCCGTAAGATAAACGCGGTGGACAATCTTAGAACTTTTTTGTGCATTAGAATTTGTTGAAGTCAGCAATAATAATGGGAACAAGCAGAGGATTAACCAATAACAATTTCCGGGATTTGATTGTCTCATTCAGATCTCCAGGTGCTTTATAAAATATTCATATATTAAAAGTTGGTAGGATTTATGGGAATTATTGGAGCAATTTATTGGCTTTTCTCAAATCTTGGGTATCCAACCCTTCCTTAAACCATTTGTAAGTCTCGTTGAGTAATTTCAGCGTTTCTTTTTTTGCTCCTGCAATGCGGACAAGACTTGTAACTGCGCGTAATTCTAATGCTTTTGCCTTTTGCCGACGGGCTGTTTCGATTGCTCTCCACAATAAAGATTCTGCATTCTTTTTGTTTTTTTGATCTGATTTAAATAGTGCTTCACCTCTTACCCGGTAGATTTCAGCATCGAAGAAATGCTCACTATTTTTTTGTGCTATCGCTTCTGCATTTTCTAGCCACTTAAATGCTTCCTCTGGCTGATTTTTTTCGAGATATGCCTCTGCAAGGGCGGTCATAAAATATGGCAGAACCGATCCCGCGCCGGTTCCTTGAAATCCTTTAATGCACTGCTCCATTTGTTCTATACCATTACTAGTATTATTCGTTTGTGACAAAACCCATCCCTTAAAATACATCCCCGTAATTTGCCAAAAGGGAAAACCATAATCACTGGATATACTGACCAATTCACTGGCAAATTTATCTACAAGTTCTGTTTCTTTATAAAATTGATGAAGCCAACAATGATGATTCAGGGCAAAAACCAGACTAAAGGGATGTTTTAGATTTTTGGCATGCTGAAAAGCCTTTTTGCCATATTTAAGTGCCTTTTCTTCATATCCAAGAAGACATTGTGATAAAGCACCATAAGATAAGCAAGCTACTAATGGATCAGTGCCATAGACATGAGCATGGTTGCTATGTTGCACCGGAATATACAATTCAATTCCTTTCTCCAACTGCTCAAGACCTGTCGCAATCTCCCCCATATGGAAGAGGCAAACACCAACGGACCTGGTTGCTTCTAATAACAAATTAGAGTCTTGAGATGTTTGTGCCCAACTGAGAAGTAATTCAGAAATATCAAGGGCTCTTTTAAGATCACCACGGAGTAAATAGAAGCGATATTGGCCAACCAGGGCTGGGAACAACTGTGTGATATCACCGACCTTTTGACTCAAATTCCGGGCGCGTTCATAGACTTTGCCGACTTCTTCAGCCCCATAACCTTTCGTGGCTAAGAGAGATACGCCCATTGTAATTTGAAGATCCAATTCCAGTTTATTCCGTTTTTTTTCATCCGCAATATGTTCTAATAGGTTCAAACCTTTTTGTAATTGGCTGATTGCCTCACGATGAGCTGATTGTTGTACTAATAATATTCCGGATTTAAGAAGATAATCTATTGCTCTGGTGAAATTCTTTGCTCTAGTATAATGGTAGGCAACAATCTGTGGATGCGTCTTTACAAATTCTCTGAACTCTCTCTCTAAAACATAAGCTATTTTTTTATGCAGATCTCGCCGCATGCTATTTAATATCGAATTATATGCTGCATCCTGGATCAAAACTTGTCGGAATATATATATTTTATGTCTGGCGTCCTCTTTTATTTCCAGGATATCGGCTTCCACCAGACTCTTTAATTCTTTTTTAAGAATCGGCTCATCCAGGGAAGTCACAGACCGAATTAATTCATATGAAAATTCTCTTCCGACAACAGCAGCTAATTGAACAACTTCTCTTTCCGCACCCAACTGATCGAGACGAGCCATTAATGTATCCTGCAAGGTATCAGGAATTGCTGGCTTGAGAAGTGTTTCTTTAAAATCATATCGATTTTCTTTTTCAACAAGAAGATTTGATTCAACCAACATTTTAACCAATTCCTCAACAAAAAGAGGAACACCATCCGTCTTCATCACTAGAAGATTTAATACCTCAGGAGACATAATTTTACCACCTGTGACTTCCTGCACCATATGTTCGATCTGTTTCCTGGTCAATCGATTAAGAGAGATCTCTGTCAATCTGGATTTTTCGCTCAGGGGTGGATTAAACCGTGGATGAGAAGTGAGAATTATCAGAATCGGTGCCTTTTCAATTTTTTCCATTAATAAGGTAAGATGTTCCAATGTAGATGAATCGGCCCAATGTACATCTTCAATGACAAACAACAAGGGATTCCTTTTTGCCGATTTTATTAACCATTCCAAAAGGACTTGGATCGTTTTTTCTTTTTGCTTTTCTGGCGTTACAAGTAATGTCTGATCGGGCTTTGTAATGGGAATTGATAGCAACGAAGCTATAATCGGTAATGTCTCTTTTAAATCAAAATCGAAATTAGAGAGTGCTTCCTCCAGTTTTTTAAGTTTATCCTCAATTGATTCATTTTTTCCAAATCTTAATTGAGAATTAATCAAGTTTATGATTGGATAAAAAGCACTATTTTTATAATAGGAAATACAGCGACATACTAACCAGGTATGTGGTTCATCTTTTATCCTCTCTTCAAAAAACCGGAGAAGCCGGGTTTTTCCAATACCAGGCTCACCTGTGATTAAAGCCACATTACCATTATTTTCTTTAACATTTTCCCAGGTGGCCAGCAAATTTTGGATCTCATTTTCTCTCCCGACAAAAGAGGTCATTCCAGTTGTGCTGATTGTCTTTGAAGCTATATGCTGCTTCAATTTCCTTAATAACCTTTAAAATTTTCTTCTTGTGGGAGACACCCTTTAACGTATAAGTACCCAGGGGTTGGCAATCAAAGAAGTTGTTAACTAAACGATAGGTTTCTTGACTGATTACAATCGTGTTCGGATCGGCCAGGGCTTGCAGGCGGGCAGCAATATTTGGTGTATTGCCTAAAGCCAGGCGTCCATGGGTTTTATCCCTACTCATTTCTCCAACAACAACCAGGCCCGTGTGGATACCAATCCTTACAGCCAACGTAATTCCTTTAAATTGCGTTTGTAACTCATTCAATCGCTCTAACTCACTTAAGATTTCCAATCCACAACGAATGGCACGCTGAGCATCATCCTCATGTGCTTCCGGATAGCCAAAGTAGATCAGCACACCATCTCCAAGATACTGAGCGATATGTCCTTCAAATTGGTTAACCACGTATACACAGGTATCCTGATAAACATGCAATATTTGGCGAAAATCCTCAGGATCGAGTTGCTCGGATAATTGTGTTGATCCCACTAAATCACAGAACATCACTGTGATATGACGACGCTCTGCATCAGAAGGATGAAATTCCGCAGAGGCAAAGGATGATATATCTGGTTTATCAGAAGAGATAACCGGTTCAGGTAGAATATTCACAATTTTCGTTCCACATTCACCACAAAACTTGAACTGATCCGGACTTTCAAAATTACAATTAGGACATTTCACTTTACTTCAACCCTTTATGTAAAAATGGAAAACCACAGGGTAAAGCCTCTGGATGGTTTTCAATTTGAAGGACAATTGAAATATCAAATAGCAGACCATGAGTGAAATATTATGGAATTATATATACAATGCCAAGATTTAAATTTTTGAAACAAATAAATAATAGATTCACCGAGGACTTACGCAATATTTCCTTGCGTGAAGTCGACTGATTTGTTAATCTGAATGTTATGATAAATGAAACAAAATATCCCGAAGTGGAAAGATTAGTTTTTGCAGTTAAAAAATATAATCCTGCCTTTGAGATCCATGATAGGTCAAGAGAGTTAGACGCCATATTTTATCGCAGGATAGTAGTTAAAATTCAAGAAAAATCCATTTCAATCCCGGTTCTGGATGAGTATGAGGACGTCGACTTAAAACATCCCGCCGTTTTACTTCACCTTATCCTGCAGGAATGTGAAGCCTATGACGAGTCAGAAGATTTTCTTGTCTGGACAGCCGAATTAGGTTTGGATCCCAGGGATCCTGTAGTCCGTCAAATTTATTTTGAACTAAGAGATGTGGTACCCCAATTAAGGACAGTGTTTGGCAATGAGATTAAAGCTATTCCTGGGTATGATATAGAATTTAATACGGGTAAAGCACAAGCCTTACGCGGTTCTGATTGCTCATAATCCATCCTCTGTTTCCAACCATAACTTCATCAGGTCACAATTCAAAAAAATAAATTCTCTCCCAATAGGTTTCCCCGAAGGATGTTATACAATTTCATAAAATTAATACCAAAATATACATTCATGTGTATAATTGGAGTGGCCGTTCCTGAACGGCACTAATAACTATTTTATTCTAGTATGATGATTAACTTTTATACAAATTAGATGACGATTATAATGTCTATCGCAATGACTAGATACTATGATCAAATATTCATATATCCGCCCTATAAATAGAGATAACTATAGTTTGGCTGACTATCGAGCAGACGAGTTTTATCATACATCCTAAATCTGCTTTTCCAATCACCAATAGAAAAAGGACTGTCGTTATACAGTTTTTATTGCAATCGTGAACTATATTTGTAAGTTACTACTTATAGATTCAATCTCAGCAATTTCTAATATATCTACCCTACTTTTAGATTGAGTCGTACAACTCAAAAAGTTATGAAAAGCGAGAATCTAACAAAAATCATCCTCATTGTAGTGGTTCATTTTATTTGTCACAATTCTTTAGCCAACAATCAGGCTACCAGTGACATTTCAGGTAGAATTCTTGATAAGAATACTAAATCACCCATCTCAAATGTAAATATTTTCCTTGCAAATACAGCAATTGGGGCTGCGTCTGATAATACAGGAAACTTCAAAATATATAATGTTCCCGAGGGAATATATCATCTCGTATTCGATTGCGTCGGATATGAAACACATTCTATTGAAGTTAGAATTATTCAATCACAGTCGCTTTCTCAATCAATTGAGTTAATTCCGTTAATATATAGTACTGATAATATCCAAATCATTGCCGATAAACCCGTTCAGTGGCTGGAAAAATTGGAAATATTTACCAGAGAATTCATCGGTCAGAGCAGAAATGCTAATGACTGTACTATCTTAAATCCTGAAGTCTTAGAATTTCAAATTGATTCGCTAACAAAAAATTTGATCGGTTCTTCCGATAGTACAGTAAAAATAAGAAACAATGCCTTGGGATATCAACTAGATGTCAAATTGGTTCAATTTGAATACGACTTTTATAAAAACATCTGCATTTATGAAATATATCCCAGATTTAAAATAATGATACCGCAGGATAAGGAGCAATTATCTGAATGGATAGAGGAACGACAAAAAACATTTCAAGGCTCACTAAGACATGTCTTATATCTATTAACTCATGATGTATGCACGCAAATTTTTAGATTATTTGTTATAGGCGGCATAGGCGACAAAATACATGTGACAAGAGATATTCTGGATTGTAGAGAAGTAGCAAACTCATCCTTATTAAGAATTTCATTTAGTCACTTCGTAGGTTTTGACTACTTTCATTATAGTGGTGCTCTTGAAACTCGTATGTTAAGATTAGATCAGGGATATGCATATATCGATACTTTAGGTAATATCTACGGCCCGATTACTAAACGTGGCATTTGGTCAAAGGAGCGTTTAGCGGATTTACTACCATACGACTATAATCCAAATGAATAATGTTTTTGGTCTTCTCAAATTCTAATAAAATAAACGAGGTTATGTTGTCCTATTTATTACCTCATGCTATTTATTTTAAATTAATTCATTCCCGGTTGCCACATATCATCCGGTTTCAAATTACATTCTTCAATCATCCTGACACCATAGGCCAAATGCCCCAAATCATTTGAGCCTCCATTATTGGTACCAAAAGTAAATTTTACGCCTGCCTCCTTAGCCCGAATTATAAACGCTGCACTTGGTATTTCACGTCTATCATTTATTTCTAATGCCACTTCATTTTCCATTAAAGCCTTAATAACACGATCCATACGATCCACTGTCCACAGTTCATCATATTGATCGGCAATTTCATCAGGCAAATAAGTGGGGTTAACATAGATATCAATAGGCTCAGTCAGGATTTTTTCGATAGCATCTACAAGTTGATCCATAAAATCCTGCGGATCACCGACCTCGGTCTCTTCCTTTATCCATAGACGCATCCGTTTCCCATTTTTGTTTGTCCAGGTCATGGCATCGGTAAATACATAATCAAATTTTGATCTCGTATCTTCGGTAAAAAGATCAAGCCATTCCCGCCCTTCCGCTTGCATGGCCATAAAAGTATTTGGCGGCTTTTGATAGGCTGCTATAAATGCCTGAAGAGCTTCTTCCGTCTCTATGCCCATTTTTAAGCCACAATTCACTGCAATCCCGTAGGTTAGGCCATATTTACGAGCATTGGCCAAAGCCTGGTCAGCAGTGAGACCGCCTTTGAGATGTACATGTAAATCCATTAAGGGTATATTTTTCTTCCCGGCAAGAATGAGTTTCCGATCAACTTCTCCATTCTTAATTGGTTTACCGGAGGATTCGAGATTATCCGGCAGGGGTTTGACTTTTATATTTTTATAGTAAACAGTGCTGTTTGGGTCATGGGCTTGCAAGGCAAAAGTACCGCTACCGAGCATTTGCTCACCAAGAATTTCAATAACAGAGGGATCATCAGACTCGGTATATTCGACTATCAAACTACCATTTATAAAAGTTTGCATCGTTTTGCCCTGAACCTTAATACGGTAATGAAACCATTCATTATCGGGTACAGGAGATTTCCACGCATTCCGAACAGCGTAAATACTGCCGGTCATTTTTCTTTCAAAATATCTACCCGGTTCCACTTTCGGATGAGAATTGAGTACTTGTGCTTCGTATCCTTTATTGGGCCATCCGGTTTCCTGTAGTTCGGTATGAAAGAATATACCGGAATTTGATGCGGTTAGTGTTTTAACTTCTGCAGAAAATTCAAAATTCTTGAATTTACCACCATTCACATCACCGGTATAAAATAAATGTGAGCGGGGACCTTTTGCGACCAATGCACCATCTTGTAATTTCCAGCTATCGACATTCTCAACAGTCTGTCCAACCCTTCATTGACTGACCATCAAAAAGTGATATCCATCCATCAGAGCAACCCATTGTGTTGAAAATGAATAGACATAATAAAACTAATACTAAGGATTGAAATGTTTTCATAATATTTCTCACTTTTTGTTTAATCATATATTTATTTGTGTTGTCTTGACCATGTGTTTACACTTTTTGACAAAAATTGAATAGAACTAAAGTTGCTAATTATATTCAGTGAATTCTGGGGACATGTCACATTGTCTATCTTCCTTCATTTTAGTACTGCGTTACATGGAGGAAGATCCTTTAAGGATGACAACAAACGCATTCAATCAATGTATTAACGCATAGTCAGGTATCACAATTTAAAATATGTGTAAACACATAGTCTAAGACGGTACAATTTAATTCAGACAGGATAACAGAATAAACAGGACTATTTATATTTGAAATTTATAAAATATTAAGAGGCATATAGGTAAAAAGCAAAGGGTTCTTATAATAAAACTAAATATATAATAAATAATGGAGAAGGGAAAATCAAATCAACTCTGAATCACTTAGACGCAGCAGATTTCATTTTCTTACAGTTATTTTTAAATCTCTCGAAGACACAAAGACAGGAGAGATTTTTAAACCACCGAATGCACCGAAATACACCGAGTGTTTAAATTATTATTATTACGGTTTCTCGGTGGTTATTTTTTTTGATTGCAGTATTACTGCGGTATGAATAGATTAGGATAGGTAAAAAAATGAATATTGTCCTGAAACATTTAATGACTTTTATGAGGTGGGGTATCAATAAACTAACCTCACCTTGCAATGTAATTACACAAGAGATCTCAGAATCATTGGACCATAAAATATCACAAAAAATTCGTCTAAAGATTCGCTTTCATGTTATGTTTTGTAAATTTTGTCGACGTTACCAGCAGCAGTTGGCAACAATGCACACCCTCTTTGAACAACGTCTGCAAGAAGAAGAGGAAAACCGCCTTCCCAAGGGATCCGCCCTTACCTCCGAAGCCCGCAAAAAGATGAAACAAAACCTTCGAAAAAGTACAGAGTAATTATTTTCTCCAAACTCAGGCATAATTTTCATTTCCTTCACTAATTCAAAAATGAAGTATCACTAAATATCACATTCCTAAGTCAGAATAGGAAAAATAATTTCCCCAATATTATGTATATTGTAAATAATGTAATAAGCGATAAGTACCCATTAGTACCATATAATTTGATAATTATTTTATTGATTGAATCAGAGACTATTCGAACGCGCTTCTTAATATATAATTTAAAGATAAGTTGATCGGTATAAATATGCGGGTGATATTATTTTTACTTCTTTTAGTTTCCTTAATTAATGCTTCGGATAAACGATTAACTGCCAATCGGGCTAATACACCACCCACAATTGATGGCATCATTGAAAAAAATGAATGGATGGCGACGGATTCTGCCACAAGTTTTATTCAGATGGAGCCTAAAAAAGGTACTTCAGCCACAGAAGAAACCATCGTTCGGGTGATCTATGATGATAAGCACCTCTATATTGCATTCAAATCCTATACCCGGCAACCGGAAAGCATTGTTGCCAATATGCAGATTCGTGATTATTTTGAAAAAAGCGATGATGCTGTTTTCATTATTCTTGACACCTATTCCGACAAAAGAAGTGGTTATGGCTTTTTCGTTAATCCCAAGGGTACACAAACAGATATACGTATTGCCGATGATGGGCGGAGTATTGACGTCAATTGGGATGCAGGATGGCAGGCTGCGGCAAAAATATTTGAGTGGGGATGGTTAGCAGAAATTGCAATTCCTTTCTCAAACATTAGTTATAACGAGTCTCTCAGCGAATGGGGTATTAATTTTGGTCGTATAATCAGGATCAATTCAGAAACATCATACTGGTCCGGCATCATGAATAGTGATTTTCGCATCTCCCAAGGAGGGATTCTTTCAAATCTGGAATTACCCCGGCAACAGCGAACATTTACCCTAACCCCCTATTCTACCCTGCGTTATGAGGATAGCAAACTTTCTTCTCATAATAAGGAAATTAAAGCTGAATTCGGCGCAGATCTGGGATATAATATTTCAAGTAATTTAGTTGCCAACTTCACCTATAATCCGGACTTTGCCACAGTTGAAGGTGATCAGGAAAAAATCAATCTTACGCGATGGGAACTAAGTTTTCCTGAGAAAAGATTATTTTTTCTTGAGGGAAATGAATTATATAGCACGAGAATTAAAACTTTTTATTCAAGACGTATTGGCGACATTGATTATGGTGGCAAAGTGGTTGGAAAAATCGGGGATTATACAATTTCGGCCATGGCTGCACAAAGTTCTGAAGACACATTGCTCAAGCAACCCAGGGCTGTGTTCTCCACACTGCGCTTAAAAAAGGATATTTTTAAATCTTCAACCCTTGGTTTCACTTACGCCGGTAAAGACTGGCAAAGCGGTGACAGCCGTTCATTCAGCGCCGATTATGTACTCAATTTGGGCAATGCCTGGAAACTTACCGGCCAATTTGTTACCAGCGCACCCGGCAAATTTTGGCAATCCAGTGCATTTTTTGTTCGATTTGCCAGAGAAAGCAATATTTATCATTATCATCTTCGTTTTTCCGATACCGGCAAAAACTTTCGCGATAATGTTAATCAAACCGGTTTTATCCGTGATGATGATATGCGGGAATTTGATAGCGATATTACCTATCGATGGTGGTTTGAGAAAAGTTTTTTCAAATACATATTAGCAGAAAGCAAAAATAATGTATTTTGGAATCATGAAGGAACCCTGCGCAGCTGGTATATAACCGAATATGCCCGTTTCTATCTTGACAATGATTTTAGTCTGGATATTTCCTATAACAATGAGTATAAATTGTATGAGAAACAGTATTATAACCACAAATACGAAGTTGGGCTGGGCTATAATACGGATGAATGGGCATCAGCAAAAGTTGAGTATACATGGGGAGATAATTTTGATCGTAACTTTACTTTGATTAGCTCAGGAATCCGTTTGCGCTTATTTACAAATTTGGCGTTGACTTATGAATTTAACAAACTACGGTATGTTCCCGATTTTTCTCAGAATTCCACCACCATCAATATCGTCACAGCAGATTATAATTTCACCAGGGACTTATGGATACGCCTTTTGGCCCAAAACAACGCCGGATTAGATAGAATTTATTTATATGGACTATTTGGGTGGCGATTTCAGCCCCCATTTGGTGCCCTCTATTTTATTTATACCACAGAAAAACTTTCACCAATTGATCTTCCTATTACTCAGAGAAATCAAATCGCCTTTATTAAGTTTTCATACCAATTGGGTATCTGAATTTAAAGGATCTGCTTAAAATGTTGATATAGACGATAACTCATTTTTTATTTTTATTCAGATACTTAAGAATTGCATGAATAATATGCCCTGTCTTGACTACATGTTTACACAAATTTTTTAATTGTGATATCCTGACAAGGTGCTGATACTTGGATTGATTGCGTTTGCTGTTAGCTTGTCCCGGAACGGGATCGCATCTCGGGAAAAGGATCTTCCTCCCTGCAACCAACGCCGTGCTAAAATGAAAGAACATGGACAATGTGACACGTTCTCTGGGTTCATTGAACATAAAAGCCAACTTTAACCTTATTGTTCTATACCTACCCTTTTAAACTTTTACATTACTTTTACATTAGTATTACATACCAGACCCATTAAATGTGTATACTCATAGTATGTTTCTATAGTCGTAAAAATATTTACTAATGAAAGATATAATTCTATGAATGCCATACAAATGCCAGTTTTAAACATTAATAATCTGACGGTCAAAAAACCTGTAATTCAGGGAGGTATGGGTGTTGGTATTTCCATGTCAGGCCTGGCCTCAGCCGTCACAAATGAAGGCGGGATTGGTGTTATTTCATCCGTTGCCCTAGGTCTTCTGGAAGATGATCCCAAGACAAGTTATAGGGAAGGTAATAAAAAACGACTTATTAGGGAAATTCGCGCCGCCCGTACTCTGACCAATGGACCTATAGGCCTAAACATCATGGTGGCTATTTCAGATTATGATGAGTTGGTCAAAATTGCATTTGACGAAGAAGTTGATATCATCTTTCTTGGGGCCGGGTTGCCTTTGAAACTTCCAGAATCCATCTCAATAGATCGTCTAAAAAAAGGAATAACCAAGGTAGGTGTTATTGTCTCATCTGGGCGAGCTGCCCAATTGATATTTCAATCCTGGCAAAAAAGATTCAACCATGTGCCTGATCTCGTCGTAGTTGAGGGACCTAAGGCAGGAGGCCATCTGGGATTTAAAAGAGAACAGATTTTCAATTCTGACTATGCTCTGGAAGAGTTACTTCCTGAAGTATTATCGGTTGTCAAGCGTTTTGAATTAACATCTGAAAAAAGTATACCCGTCATTGCTGCCGGGGGAATCTACAGCGGTGCAGATATATACAAAATCATGGAAATGGGTGTACAGGGTGTGCAAATGGGAACCCGTTTTGTGGCGACTCATGAATGCGACGCTTCTCTGGCATTTAAAGAGGCCTATATTAATTGCAAAAAAGAAGATCTTGCCATCATTCAGAGTCCTGTTGGCTTACCAGGCAGGGCAATTCGCAATAAATTTCTTGATGAAGTATCTGCCGGAGAGAGGAAACCATTTCAGTGTCCATGGAAATGCTTGAAAACCTGTAGTTTTCGTGAAGCACCCTACTGCATTGCCAAAGCATTGACAAATGCCCAGAAAGGAAATGTGGAAGAAGGTTACACTTTTGCAGGAGCCAATGCTTATCGTGTCCGGGAGATTATCTCTGTGAAGGAATTATTTAACCAATTAGATCAGGAATACCAGAGAGCTGCTCTCCTATCAGACAATCAGGAACCAAAACTCAAAAAGATTGCCGTTTAATATCCCTTCAGAATTGGCATTACTTATTCTTTTCAACAGTTTTGTGTTTAAAAATCATTTTATAAGATCCGGATCCTGATTTTATATATGGCCTGCCATCTTTAGGTCTCACTATGTTCACTTCACTATTTTCAGTTACAGATTTATCATCCACGACAACTGTTTCTAAATCATTAACCGGTAAATATATATTAGAAATCGAATTTACAGGGATAACTATATTTAATAAAATTTGATCACCCTCCATCTCCCATGAAGAAGATGCAACACCATACATGGTATTAATCTCCGCTTTGGCATGGGTTAATCCACCTCCAGGATGTGGCTTGATTATGATATTCTTGTAACCGGGATATTCTTCATCAATATCAATTCCGGCCACTGTACTGTACAGCCACTTACCAATTGCTCCATAAGCATAATGATTAAGGGAGTTCATACCAGGGTTTTGAAACGTAGAATCCGGTTTTATTCCATCCCACCTTTCCCATATTGTTGTTGCCCCCATGGTAACCGGATATAACCAGGAGGGATATTCTTTGCGATTGAGCAGCATATAAGGCTGTATCAAGATATCCATAGTCAGTTAATGTCTGAGAGATGAGTGGTGTACCGAGGAATCCGGTGGTGATATGTTCAAACCGTTTAACGTTTTGGTTAAGATATTCTGCCGCTTTTTTACGAAATGAGTCCGGTAAGATATCCATTGCAAGCGCTAAGGTGTAAGCTGTTTGCGTATGGGATACAAGTCTGCCATTGGGTGTAACAAATTCATTAAAAAATGCCTTCTTAATCTTGTCAGCCAGTTCCTGGTATTGCCTGGCATCTTCCGAACGGCCCAGTATCCTAGCGATTTTGCTCATCAAAGTGGATGAATAGGCAAAATAGGCTGAAGCGATGAGATCCGTTTCTGTATAAGCCCCCATATAGGCTGAGCTGGTAGAAGCATAGGAAAGCCAATCACCGTAATGTTGATCATTTTGCCAGAGATAAGATATCACCGGCTTTATTCTCCATATAGCCAATCCAGGCTTTCATACTTTCATATTGATTCTGCAAGAATTCTTTTATCACCATAATTCAGGTATACTGTCCAGGGCATAACAATCGATGCATCCGCCCAGCCTGTATGTCCACCACCTCCATTTAATACATCGGGAATGACATCATTTACTTTTCCATCCTCACCCTGATCCAGGGCCAGATCTTTCATCCATTTTGTATAAAAAGCGGCGGCATCAACATTGAAACAGGCCGTCGGCGCAAAGACCTGAGCATCACCAGTCCAACCCAGGCGTTCATCCCGTTGTGGACAGTCCGTCGGAACATCAAGAAAATTTCCTTTTAATCCCCATTGAATATTGTGCTGTAATTGGTTGATTAGATCATCAGAGCAAATAAAACTTCCCGTCGGTGTCATGTCTGAATGTATCACAATCCCAGTAATACTTTCGAGATCGGGCTTACCAGGGAATCCGGATAACTCAACAAATCGAAAACCCTGAAAAGAAAAATGAGGTTCAAATATCTCTTCACCCCCTCCTCTGCAGGTATAGATGATGGTTTGCTTTGCAGCGCGCAGATTCTCGGTATAAAATTCTCCATATTTATCAAGAACTTCAGTATGCCTTACGATTACTTGCGATCCCTTTTCCGCTGTAATTTTTAACCGCAACCACCCAACCATATTTTGACCCATATCAATAATATATCTACCGTTATCTTTCGGGATGATTTTAACTGGTTTTACTTCTTCAATTTTTTTCACAGGTGGGCCGAATGATGCCACCAGGTGATTTTTCAGACTTCTTATGATATTACATCTCTTCCATGAATCATCATTAAAATCATTTGTGGCCCACCCGGGCATTTCTTTTTGAGCATCGTAGGTTTCCCCCATATAAATATCAGACATAATAATGGGGCCATTATTGGTAGATTTCCATCTCTCATCTGTGACCACAACCTGTTTTTCTCCATCCTCATAGACTATTTCGAGTTGGGCAAGTAATCCTAACGATTCTCCATAAACATTTTTCCGGTCTTTCCAGGCCAGGTATCCTCTGTACCATCCATCACCAAGAGTTACACCCATGACGTTTTCACCATCGGAAAGCAATTCCGATACATCATATACCTGATATTGTAACTGTTTATTATAACTTGTCCATCCGGGCGTAAATACCTGATCACCAATCCGTTTTCCATTAAGAAAGGTCTCATAAAGTCCATGACTTGTAATATATAGTCGTGCTAATTTTATCTCTGTTTTTTTCTTAAAAGTCCTTCTTAAATACTGGGCTGGTTGAGGGATTGTGATATCCTCTTCAATCTCTGCTTCAATCCATTCTGCCTGCCAATCACTTACATGCAATAAACCCATTTCCCAGAAAGCTTGCTTTACTCCAATCTGACACACGTCCGTGATTATCCCAAATCCTTACCTGCCAGTAAACCCGCTGTCTTGATTGTAAGTCAGGTCCCTCGTAAGGCACATGGATGGACTGGTCTGAAGATTCCTTAACCTTCCAAATAAGATTCTCATCCTTCTGAATCTGTGATTCTGACGCAGAGCATCGTAACTCATAGGCTGTTTGCATGGTATTTTGTTTATCAGATCGAATTTCCCAACTCAGCCTCGGTTTCATGACATCAATACCAAGAGGATTTATCTTGTATTCGACTTTTAAGTTCTGTAACACCAGGTCCTCCTCAGCTAATATTATTCCGGGTATGAGTAAAATAGTAAAAAGAAAAATCCGACTTATAGTATGATACATTTTAAAATATGTTTTCATAATTTACCTCGCTATATCTAATTATTGATCCTTTCTTATTCAGATCATATGACCATCTTATCATCCATCGTTTTAATCTCAAATATTTCTACTCATTTTTGCTTTTTAATTCAATGAGTTTTAGTATTTCATTCATTTCATGATAATCTTCAGGTGCATCACCATATGTTGTAACCAACATCCTTAAGCGGTTCTTGAGATTCCCAAAGAGCATATCTCTTAGCTCTGTTTTCATAGATATATACCGACTGTTTAGAGCAAGGTTGTGCATCTCTCCCGGATCGGTTTTAAGGTCGATTAATAATTCATTTGTTTTACCGGTGTTATAGATTGCATATTTATATCGTCCATCTGTTACCATATAGCCAATTTCATTCTCTAAATAGATACGCTGTGCATTATTTTCTATATTCTTACCAATAAGCGAGTGTGCTATAGATTTGCCTGGCAATCCTACCGGGGATTTTATACCTGCCAGGTCACACAATGTGGGTAAGAGGTCAACGCCATTATTCACCAAAGTTGTATAATCAACTTTACCTTCAACAATTTTTTTTCCAGAAATAATAAATGGTATACGCGATGCTTCCTCATAAAAAAAGGATTTATGCTCTAAACGGTGTGCGGCATCCATATCTCCATGATCCGATGTAAATATTACGATTGTATTTTTTCCATATACCGATTTTTCTAAAGCATCTAATACTATACCAATCTGAGAATCCACATATTCCGTTAGCCGGTGATATTTCCAGCGATGCATCCGCCAGTTGTAAATCGTCCCACTTTTCTCGTGCATTTTTTCGAAACGATCGTCTTATCAGCAGACTATCAATTGCATCAGGTTCGTTGGATGTAATTTCAAAATTAATCGGCAAAGGAGGACAAAATTCCTCGTAAAATTCCTTTTCTGATACATTTGGAGGAACAATGGAAGCATTATCAAGCTGTTTTGGTGTATTTTTGGCCAGTTGACTTTCAGGCTGGAAATAACGGATTGCATCATAACATATATCATGTGGATTTATGAATGATGTAAAACAAAGGAAAGGTTTATCGCTTTCTTTCCTGTTGATCAAAAATGACGCAATTTTTTCGAGCAAGCAAATCTCTTTCATCCAGGGTTATCAATTCATAGCCAAATGCCTCTATCCCTTGAGAGCCTCCCGGTAAATGAATTTTCCCGCCATAATAAGTATCATATCCGGCATTTTTAAATACATTTCCTAATGAGTTTTTCATAATGGCTGTATTGCGGGCTTTATTAAAATCACTACCATTATGTCTCATTTCTATCGCTGAGGGATAGAGTCCCGTTTGTATGCTAAATCTGGATGGAACACAGACCGGATTGGCAGCATATGCTTTCTCAAATCGCACCCCACTCTTTGCAAGTTTATCAAGATTTGGCGTTTTAAGATACTTATTACCACTACAACTAAGCATCGTTGCACTTTGCTGATCCGTCATAATGAAAAGGATATTTGGCCTGTTCTCTTTTTCTGCTCTGATTTGCACTTATAAAAAAGAAACACAGCATAAAGAGGGCCATAACTTCTAAAATAATCTTTCTACTCATATGAATCTCCCCACCAATCGTATAATTTATAATCCAGTGCAAAACCCAATCATCGGACACCTATTTATACAAATTCCGAATCCCAAATTCCTATTCAAAAACCTTTTTATTCCTCTTAATCCCACAAGAGATTTCTTCCATGGATTATCCGGAATTACATCATACTAATCTTTAATATAACCCCGATCTCTATATATCTGTATAAACTTCTGATCTAATTCATCTGAATCCTTATACTTTTTGCGAATATTTTTCAATTTCATTTTAAGTTTGACAACAGTTTCAGCATATGCAGGCTCATGATAGACATTTTTTATCTCATATGGATCTTTCAGACGGTCATACAATTCCCACTCATCCACATCATAATAAAAATGGGCTAGTTTGTACTCTTTTGTAACGATTCCATAATGACGCTTTACCATATGGACACTTGGATATTCGTAATACTGATAGTAAACGGCATCACGTTCCCAGCGATCGGTATCTCCCTTCAACAGAGGCATTAGACTCTCTCCTTGCATATCTGTATGGAGCCTGAACACCGGCAGCCTCAAGAAAAGTTTGAGCAAAATCGAGATTTTGAACCATTTCATCATTTGTTGTACCCGGTTTTATAACGTTGGGCCATTTGATTAATAGGGGTGTTTTAAATGATTCATTATAGATGAAACGTTTATCGAACCATCCATGCTCACCTAAATAAAATCCCTGATCAGAGGTATAAACGATAAGAGTATTCTTCGATAAACCATTCTTGTCAAGATAATCCAACAATCTGCCAACATTTTCATCAACGGCGGCGATGCAAGCCAGATAATCCTGCATATAGCGTTGATATTTCCATCTCATCATATCTTCATCTGACATATTTGGATAGATCTTTCTGAATTCTTCATTCATGGGATCGTAGACCGATTTCCAGGCTTCGTTGTTCTTCGGTAAACCGATTCATCATATTTGTCACAGAGGCCGTATCCCGTCTGCTTCAGGGTGTGATACCCAATTCAGCCATTACTTGAGGATATATTTTTGAATCATGTCCAAAATGCATGTGTTTGAGTAAATTCATTTCTGCTGTTTTGGCGGCTGTTCCTCGTCCTTCATAGGTATCAAACAAGGTTTCAGGTTCAGGAAATGTCTTATTAATATACTCTCTAAATGTCGTTCTGCCGGTAACCATGGACGATGTGGGGCCTTGTGCAAATACATTAAGAGAAATGGTTTGTCCTTCAACTCTCCTGTTTTCCAACCAGTCTAAAGTTAAATCAGTGATAATGTCAGTTGTATAACCAATAATTGTCGTATCACCTGTATTGGTGATTAAATCAGGATTATAATATCTTCCCTGCCCGGGCAAAATCTTAAACTCATCAAATCCCTTTGGATTATTTCCAAAATGTAATTTTCCAAACATCGCCGTTTGATAGCCGGCATCATGCAAAATTTGAGGAAAAGTAATATTGGTGGTGTCAAATGGCCATGCGATTATCAATTTTTCCATTAATATGTGTATGTTTTCCGGTTAGAATCGTTGCCCGGGAAGGGGCACAAATTGAATTTGTGACACAAGCATTGCTAAACAACATACCTTCCTGTGCAATCCTGTCTATATTTGGCGTATTGATCAATTTGTCGGTATATGCACTAATCGCCTGATAAGCATGGTCATCAGACATAATGAAAACAATATTTGGCTTTTTATTTTCCTGGCTACAGGAAGATATTATCAGAGTTAAAGTAACAATTATTATCGCGATAAGGATGTGATTTCTATACATAGTATTCCCTCTTTAATGAATTAACTATTTTAAACATACTGTTCTATAGTAAATTAAGATAGTGCAATCTTCGTTTTACTTCATTCATTTCTTTCACTTTAGGATCAATTCGATCTACATGAAGATTAAAATCATAGCCTGGTTGGCCATCCCGTGCTCGTATTATTGAATTTAAGATTAGAAGCGCTTCAACCCCATCCCTGGTTTGATACAAGGCTTCAGACATAACCTGGTTAGGATTCTCCGCGCCAACAATCGCTAAAAACTCTGCAGCACGCACTCTGACAAGTAGGGAAGGATCCTTTTGTGAGATCATTTTTGCGTCAGGAATAAAGCCTCGCGCGTCCTCACCATAACTACTGCAAACGATTAATCCCCAGTATCTTTCAAACTCATGATCTGAATTCAAAATCGTTTTCAGAATGGGTCCTGTCTTACTAAAATCATTACAAGACAGATCCGCAATATTCCTCAATTTAAGTATCTCCGGCCTATGTTTCCTGCTAAATTTTTCAATATTATCAAATGCATTTTCCACTAAATAGCTTTCAGGATAAAAAGAAAGGTCCGGCATATCTTCAACCCAGTTCGTTAACAGGGTACGCATCATCTGTAATATTTCCCGGTACTGGGGACCGGAAGCAAGATTTTTTGTTTCGTAGGGATCTGATTCGATATCGAAGAGTAACTCTGGGGCGCGCGGTTCAAAAAAAGCCGACTGGATATTATTCAATTTACCCTTCTGATACATTCTCAGCCATTCCTGGTAGGCCAGTTGTTTGTAACGGTAGTTGTTTCTCATCCCATCAAAGTTGAAAGGCTGATAACTCCGAATATATTTGTATTTACCTCGTCTGACTGCTCTCACCATATCGTATTTTTCATCAAACCTGTCAGCGTAACTATAAGAAATATCCCGTTTAATGACCTCTTCCATATCAACATTTTTTCCCAGGAAAGGCTTCCCATCCAGAGATGAGGGAATATCAACTCCAGCCAGGTTCAAAACGGTGGGAGCAAAATCCACAAAGCTCACAAACCCATTTACAACCTCGCCAGGATCCGCATCATTTAGATGTTTGAACTTTTCAGGGACGTAGACAACTAATGGAATGTGCAGTCCTGTTTCATATAAATACCCCTTACTTCCGGGTAAAACACCTCCATGATCAGCAAAGTAAAAAATAAATGTATTCTTAAGGAGCCCATCTTGTTTAAGATTTTCAACCACCTCACCGACCTGTTGATCCATTTCAACAATCTTATCCCGGTAATAGGCATTGGTGTATTTAAAAAGACGCGTTTGAGGATGATTAGGTTGAACTGTAATTGAGTTTAGATTAGTATTTGTTTTGGAGGATTCCATATCTTCCAATGTAAAATGCAGACGACTTTCATGTGTTGTATGAATATTTTGTACATGAAAAAAGGGTTGGCCCTCTTTTCGATTTTTCCATGTCGCTGTTTTTGAAGATTCGTCCCAGACATCACTGGTCTTAATGATATTGTAGTCTTCTTTATAATTGTTTGTTGTATAATAGCCTGCCTGTCTTAAATACGCAGGAAACATTTTAAGACCCTCAGGCATCGCCACTTTTTCTATTTTACGATGATAGTGTGAAGCTAAGCGCGGACCATAACATCCAGATATCAAAGTAGAACGGGCAGCACTGCATACAGGTGAATTTGAGAAGGCCCGGGTAAACAATAAACCTTGCTTAGCAAGTGATGCAATATTTGGAGTCTCAACGCCATTTTTATCGAATAATTTTAGATAGTGTTTTGAGTTGTCCTCAGAAGTTATCCAAACAATATTCGGACGTTCATCTTGGGATATAATATCCTTACAGGCCGAATTAATAAGAACCAAGGATAAAATGATAATATATAATTTAAAATTCATATCTTTTTCGATAAAATAAGATGGTAATCTATAGATAATATTTATAGCCAATCATTTTATATATAAGCTTCGCAACTGCAAAGGCGGAATTTGGATCGTTTTCATTATAGGCAAGTTCAACCACATCAAAACCGACAATATTCTTATTAGCAAAAATGGACTTTAGCATCTTCATCGCCTCGCTCCAAAGAAGACCACCTGGCTCAGGCGTACCTGTACTTCTAACCACACTCCAATCAAAAACATCAACATCAAAAGTTATAAAAACAGGATCTGGTAAGTTTTTAATGACAGATTCCAGACTAAAATCGTCCCTCCTGATCATATCCATCGTGTACAATGAGAGCTGCTCATTTTTTACCCGAAGAGATTCCGGTTTAGACATGCTGCGTATACCCAATTGCAGGGTGTGCGGCGTCATTTCCAGGATTCTGGCCATCGTTGAAGCATGGCTATAGATACTTCCCTCATAGGAATGGCGCAAATCCGCATGGGCATCTATTTGAATCACGGATAGAATCGGGTATTTCTCCACTAATGCCTTACTATAGCCCGTCGTAATCGAATGATCTCCGCCGACTGACACAATAAACTTGTCATCTGAGAGCATTTTTTTTGTGGTTTGATAAATTTTCTGAACCATTTCAGTTCCGTCTGAGGGCATCTTTACTGCTTCAACAGTACAAATTCCAATATCACACGGTTCGGTATCGAGTTCTTCATCATAAATTTCCAGATGGTGTGAAGCATCAAAAATCGCCTCCGGCCCCATCGCCGTACCCTTTCCATAAGAGACACCCCCCTCATAGCCAAATGGGACAAGAACTACTCCAGCATTATCGTAATTTATCTCTTCCTGTTTAATTCCTAAAAATTGTGTTTTATGTAATTTCATCTGGCTTCTTCTAATTCTTGATTGAACTGCGGAATCTGCTGACATAATTTCTTTTTTACACGTGGCGTGCACCCATCTATTACATAAGCTGTTAATAGAGGAAAAATAAGACTGTATTCGCCCCAAATCTGTACTAATTTATTTGGATCATCTTCCCGATACTTCCCCCATGTCACAGCCTCCCCAAACGTACAACCGGACAAGCTTCCTTCTCTTTCGACAGCAGTACCAATTTGTAATCCCCGCTCTGCTCCTTCAAAATTAATAGATAGGATTTGGCTGATTGTCGGCCCGGTCTGTTGAATAAAGTTTTTGGGTCCCCCCCCACCCAATTCAATAAAACTGGTGCCTCCGGAAGAGAATGATAATGCAGCAGAGTCAAATATATCTTTCTGAGAAGACAGGACAACCGGATATCCTAGTCTATCTGTTAGAGTCAGATTCATGGCAATAGAATGATTTGATTGCGAATCCCAAAATATGGGAACGCCACATTCAAATGCCTTTACCACAAAGCTGCGTTCCGGATATTTTGCATTTTCTTTTGTCCATTTCCCAAGATGATAATTAAATTCCCAGCTGGCCAGATTTGACTCTGAAAGAAAGTTATATTCCTCCTTTATAAATCTTTGAATAATTTTATCCTGTGCTTCTAGAGTTTCTTTCTCTCTGATCCCAATATCATATATCCTGGTATCACCGTGTTCACGAAGTTGATTGTCATCCCAATTTGGATTAATCGCTTTGACCGGTAAATCAAACGCAAAATGAAGATCATGGTACACCTGGGCACCGGTGGAACAGATAACATCAATATATCCTGACTCAATCAGGGATATTACCATTCCTCCCATACCACCAGCAATTCCGGCTCCTGCAATACCCAACCAGATAACATCATTTTCCATTATCATTTTTTTAAATAATTTGGCTCCCCGATATACATTTCGCGCTTCAAAAGATGTCTGCCCCATGTATCGGATAAGTTGTTCTATGGTCATTCCCTTTACCAGGGGAACTGGTATGATATCCGAAGCATCCTCGAATAATGACTTATGTAGCATTCGGGTTTTTTCTCCTCTATTTTGTGTTTGTTAATTTTGCCAGAATAATAGAAATATATTGAATATCGAATTCCGTAACGAAGTGTATCGAGATTCCTAAATTAGTGTATACCTACTTTATGGACAAGTACTATTTAGTCTAACAGCATCACAGCACATGCCAGAACGGTGGTCCACAAACCATCTTTATGACCCTCAGCTGTTTGAGCGATACTTCTGGACTTAAATTGGCGGTTTTTATCGGTAATATATAACTGTTTGCGCTCATTCCAGGCTTTATCAATATCCAATTCTATGCCTAATGTGGAGGCTAACATAGTGGCGGCAAGGTCTTCGGCAAAATCTGATGCTTTCTGTTTTGTCTCACCAAAAGCATGATGTTCACTGATATATCCATATTGATTACTATCTATGGGTTGTGCCAAACCGATCGAGGCTGCTGCAAGCCTGTTCGGTTCATTAGTTGCAGCCTTGGCCATCACCACGAAGGTTATTTGTCCTGGTTTAATCAATTTAATACCAGCCGGCCGCGATATAATTTTACACGCTGGTGGAAAAATACTTGAGACATAAACCAGATTGCAACATTCAATTCCGCTATTCCGCAGAGCAACTTCAAAACTTTGCAATTGGTTCCGGTGATGGCCAACACCTTTCGTAAAAAACATCTTTTGCGGGATTAGTTTGTTCATACCATCTCCATTAAATGTTGAAATATGTGTAAAATAAGGAATCCCTTCGGGACAAGATTTCAAAGGTACAAAGAACTATTAGAAATTTAGAATTAATAATTATGAATTAAGAATGTAAAAAGACAAATGAAACCACTTTAATATTTATTATTTCCTACTCAAATTCATAATTCTAAATTCTTAATTTTTTATTGCTTTATATCTTTGTGTACTTTGTGCCTTCTTGGCGAACTTTGTGTTTAAAATCAGATATACAATTAAGTAGACTTTTAGAAAATAGGCAAAGTCTATATATAAATAAAGTCGGAAGCATTTTTTAGCATGTCTAACCCAGTTGGGACTAGGATATAAATAATTAAATCTATTTCAATTATGATTATGTATGTATTTTTTCTTATTGAGGATTAATATTATGATTTTTTCTATTATAGTAACAACAAAATAATTAATTATTTCTTATATTGAATTAAGTAAATTTTAAAGAATTTGAAAATGAGTCACTATAATACTGAGGATTTTCTGGATACACTAAAGGATGCAGGCTTTAGAATGACCAGACAACGTAAAGCCATAATCGAATATATTGCTGGTCGCACCGACCATCCAAGCGCTCAACAAATTTTTCGCGCTCTCCAACCGACCCACGCCTGGATTAGTCTGGCCACGGTCTATAACACAATAAATACACTTGTTAACATGGAGTTAATCAAAGAGATAGATTTTGAACATGCGGATAATAGATATGATACCAATCTTAAACCACATATCAATCTGGTCTGTACTGTCTGTGGGAATATCACAGATTATATGCTTGAACTGCCTGTTTCCTCCCAGACCTTAAAAAATAGATATGGATTTATTATCGAAGATTATCGCATGGAATATCGCGGGACCTGTGATTCCTGCCAGCAAAAGAAGAAAGTAAAAAAATAAAGTACTGGATACTAAATTTTGGATATGGGATTGCCGATTTTGGAATTAATAATCTAAAATCCGAATTCCAAACTCTAAAATAGAGTATCCAGATTATTCATTATTCGCATTTAATGCTTGCCCGGTGCAAGTTCAACCCCGCGTCGTTCCCATGCAACATAGGCTTCTATAGCTACTAATTGCGGATCGTTTGCCTCCAGCGGTTGACCTTCAAGAGGATTCTGGATACACCAATTGACCATGTCCCGTAATGCTACAACACGACCAAGTTGTTGTTGAAATTTTGGATATGTTTCAGGGTGTGTATTTGCCGCATTGGGATGACACTGCGCACAGGCAACTCCATTCGTACCAAGGTCAGGACTCACCCATAACTCCCTTCCCTTTTCCACAACACTCATATATTCAGCCTGCCAGCGATCCAGGTCTTTTTTTGAAAACTCATCCGCATAGACAAGTGCAACCGCAACAGCCAGGATAACAGCAAAACTAAAAACAAAAAATAAGCCTATATTTTTTTTAGACATGATGGTCTCCTTTAATAATGTACCTGCGGCATTATACGATTCATTTCTGACTGATATTCTGTATCCTCAGGCCGCTTTGTTTTTGGATTATAGGCGACTTTGCGGTTTTGATTATTGTACAAATTATAGTTCAAATCGACACGACCAGAATTCAAATTTATCATTTCCCAGCCAGTGGCATCGCGTTCAAAGAAGGGATCAGCCCGGTTCATTGGGACAGTTAGTTTTGGGAAGTGTGGCTCAGCCTGCGCATAAGTAGATGGATAGGGCCAGGGCCAGGCTGTTGCCATTACAGCGTAAAAACTGATATTATCAATCTGATTATACTGTATTTGATGGACATGTCCATAAACCACGGTTGCGTCATTAAAGGGCTTTAACAATGCCTGAACATCCTCGGCATCTTCTGTCCAAAAATTCCATCCTTTATAAATTTTCTGGATAGGTGAATGAGAGAACAGGACAACAGGTGTATCCTTTTCTACCTTCGCCAGATCCTCTTTCAGCCATTTTAATTGGTCCTTGCCCACCATAAAGGGAGACCCGTTAGGATTATCGAGTCCAGCCATCTCCAACATTCTTTGCTCTGCACTGGGCCATCTTTCATGTGTCCATTTATCATAAGTAAGAATGCTATTTAAGGTGACAAAGTGAATGCCTTTGTGATCCCAACTATAATACTGAGGACCAAATAGTTTTGACCAGTATTCACCCAGATCGAGATAATAATCATGTTCACCCATCACACAATGATACTTATAATTCAATTTACTCAGCATCTCCGCCCCATGATCCAACTCTTCTTTTGTGCCCAGTTGAGCCAAATCACCACCAAAAATGACAAAATCAGGTTTTGGTTGGAGAAGATTTGCCTCTGCAACAGCACGAATCAATCCTCTGTCCCAATTATACACGAATTTGGTACCAGAAATATGCTGAATATGTGAATCCGAGATGTGAGCAAAAGTAAAGTTTTTTGAAGGATCAGCGAAGGACAACTCCACAAGACTGATAGGTAATGTACTGGCCGCTGTTAAGGCACCCATTCGCTTCAAGAACTGCCGACGATTCATTCCGGATCGTTTCATTTTTTGCCTCCTGTGCTTTGCGCGGCTTTTGCCGCCTTTTCAAATTGAGGGCTGGTAAGTGCCTCCATAAAGGCAACCAGATCATCTATTTGATCATCTTCAAGATTCAAGGGTCGAATACCACCACTAAGGAAATCGTTAACCGGATCCGTTTCTACCGTGACGCCACCATTATTATAATGAATAACCACATCACTCAATGTTGCCAGGCTTCCGTCGTGCATATAGGGAGGGGTCGCTGCAATATTCCTTAAAGTTGGCGTTTTAAATGATCCCAGATCATCAAACAATGTGGTTAAGGCAAATCGACCCAATTCTGAGGATCGGGCATCAGAGAGGACTTTTACGTCCACCTCATCTGCAGTCAGGTTGGCTACAATATACTCACCGGCCAAATCTGGAATATCTTCCTGAATGAGGGTAATCCCTACTCCGACATTGTGGAACCGATTATCCGTAAATAATGCCTGGGTTTGTTCTATTAAATGACAGGAAACACAGCGGCCCTGATTAATAAATATATCAAAGCCTCGTTTTTGTGACTCGTTCAGTGCGTCCGGTTCACCACCATAATACCAGCGATCAAAAGGGGAATTGCCGGATATCTTGGTTCTTTCAAATGCAGCAATTGCTTGTTTCACTTCGGTCATTGTGATCGATTCACCAGACTTATCAAACACATTTTTAAAAGCTTTTACATAGTCAGGATCACTTCTAACAATTTTCAAAATCGGTTCATGATCTTTAAGGCCCATTTCCACAGGATTAATAAAGGGATGCTGTGACTGGTCTTCAAGATCGGCAGAACGTCCATCCCAAAACATTGTTTCAAAATAGGCTGAATTGATTACTGTGGGTGCATTTCGAGTTCCAGTTAAACCCTCAATACCTTCTGAGACTTTGAGAGGACTATCCGTAAAGGCTTTTGTTGCATCATGACAGGTCCCACAACTGACCTGGCCCGTTGAACTAAACCTCACATCATCAAAAAGTTTTTCCCCAAGTGCTATCTTTTCAGGTGTTTGTGGATTATTTTCCGGATAAGGTACTGGCGGTAATCCAAGTGGTAAGGCTGTCTTCGTCTTGTCAGATGCCAATGAAGTGTGTGAGCTAAAAAGTATAGCAATAAGGATTAATAAAGGCGTATATTTCCTCATTTCTTATCCTCCTGATTTAGGTATTTGCTATATTAGGAATGATATAATAGAAGTACCCTAAATTATAATTATTCTAAATAAGAAAATCAATATATTTTTATACTTTATCAGATGTTTAATGATATTGAGTGTCTGGGATAAAAAAAAAGCCCCGCCAGGCGGGGCTTTTACTAATAAATACAAGCATCTATTTTAATGGAGGTATTCAGATTAAAATCCGAAGGTTGCACTAAGACTCAACATGGAAAGATTATTTATATCTTCTATCTGGAATTTTTCATATTCCAAGCGGACACCAAAGGCACCCAGATGAACACCAACACCAAGACCCCACATAAAGGCAGTGCCACTTTCTTTATCTGTATAGTCGATTTGAGCAACCGTATTTTCTGTTGTCCAGAATAACGCCCCTGCCTTGGCAAAAATATCCACGATTGCAATCTCGAAGCGTCCCAAAGCTTCCACATCCCATCCGGTTGTTTTGGATTCAACACCATAATCCAAAACAGATGATTCGATATTACCAAAGTTTCGGTATCCACCCTCGATTCCAATGATAGACTCACCGCGGTATCCACCAAAGAACTTATAGGCTGTGGAATTTTCAGATATCCCCTGAGCTTCTTCACCAACATCTTCAAGATCCAGATCAAGATAACTGTTTCCGATACCTGCACCGATATAAATTCCCTGTCCAAAAGCCGGCAATGTGCCGAATACCATCAAAGCGATAAAAAGAATAAAAATTGATTTAATCATTACATGCTCCCTTCGTTACTATCCTTGTTAAAAAAGTTTGCTATTCGTTCTCTCACAATCAAAATATATTTCAGGGGAGATTCGTTATTGAAACTTTTTTTAAAGATTTATTTATATTTGTATAATATTCGTCTTTATTACCGGCAACTTTAAAAAATAATAAAATGTATAATAACACTCACTACCATCCCATTTTCAACCCCTTATTTGAGCCAAGTGATGCCGGCCATGCCAGTCGTACAACACCAAAGATTTGTTTAAAGTCATTTCGCCTGATTCCGGATGATTGAAGGCTTTCTCAAAATCCTCATCAGATAGTGTCTTGAGCAGATAAGTCCACCGCTGATGGATTGATTCAAGTAGTGACAGCGATATATTGGGGGGTGCCTTTTGTATATCTGGGGTTTCAGCCCATCGATTCTGATTGTAATCTTTGATGGTTGGCTGATCTTCGGTGAGTGTCCATTTAAACCGAACATCACTATTGAGATGAGAATCTGCCAGATGATGAACGAGCTGTCTGACGGTCCAGCCTCCTACCCGATATGGTGTGTCCAGCTGTTCATTAGTCAAATCCTGAACGCTTGATTCCAGATCTGAAGGTAATCTCTCCAAATTATTAATTAAACGTTCTCTCTCTTTCTGATCAGGAGCGGCTGTATAATTAAATTTTCCAATGGGATATTGATTTTCTATCATAGGACCTCACTATTTTTTTTCTCACGCAAAGACGCCAAGCCGCAAAGAGATAATCTGTCTAATTCATAATTGTACATTTTTAATTATAAATTAGTATTAACCGTAATTCGTAATTTGTAATTGAAGATGTTGTAAGTAGATACAACCAGAATTACTCGTTTTTTAATCCAAAGAGGAAACCGAGGAATTTTATTCGTCGAATTAATAATTCATAGATAATCCATGATCCGCCGAAGGTAGCCACAGATAAAACAATAAACTTCAAACCAATGCTCCATTCAAGGTCACGTATGTAGAATGCAACTGCGAGGGTTATCGTCTGATGAAGAATATAAAAGGGATAGACTGCGCGGTTGGCATATTTCAAAGCAGGACTAGGCTTATTTAAATAACGTGCAGAGAAACCAAGAATGACCACAATCCAGCAGATTAAATTTAGATTATCCAGAATGGGGCCAAACAAGGTTCGGTGAAAGATTAAGTTTAGGGGAAAAAATATAAGTCCACCAATCAGGGCAATATATTTGGTCTTGTCCAAAGCAAGCCAAAAGGATTGTTGAACTGATATAAAAAGATAGCCATATAAAAATAATAACAAGTAATAAAAAAAAGCATACCAGTCATAAAATAAATTGCGGGTTACCGGGAAAAGAGGTGCGAGTGTGTATTGTACAATCATTAAGGGTATTGCAAAGACGAGTAATCCTAAAGGTTTGTTAACAAGACTATCAATCAGCTTAAGAAATTTTAAATTTGGATTGTTCCTAATTAAAAGGAATAGCGGTGCTAAAATCAGAGAATAGATAAAGAGATAGGGCAAAAACCATAAATGGTTCCAGCTCAAGTTTCCGCTTGGATAAATACCATCAAAGAAATGGGGATAAAAGGAAATAAATGAACCGGAAAATTGCCCATCGGCCAATCGTTCATAATATATTTGTGGTGAAATAATAAACAATATGCCAAAAACAAGGGGAATGACAAGTCTAACAAAACGCTCCTGTATAAATTGTTTCCCTGAGCGATGTGAAAGTGCAAACCGCGTTCCCATCCCCGAAATTACAAACAGAATAGGTAATCGCCATTGATTGACAAATAACATTGGCCATATAAGACTCTCGCTTATTTCATTATTTTTAATGTGATATTCCCATGGTACAAAAACCATTCCCACATGGTAAAAAATTAATAAACCAAAAACCTGTACCCGTAACCAATCGATGTCATGTCTTCTTATTTTCAAATACAAATCCCCTTTTTGGTAGGCTTTTCTCACGCAGCGCCGCAACGACGCAGCGATTTCAGATTATTTTATAAATTATTTATTATTTTCCCTCGATTTATAATTCTTAATTTTAAATTTATAATTGCTTCACTTATAGGGCTGCCGGATAATCGTTTTCCATTTTTCCGGTGCTGCTTTTCTGATATCGCTCAAATATATCTCGTGGTGCTTACCTGTTAATATAAAACCGCCTTCATCAATAAAATCATGCAAACGTTTTATTGTTGGTCCTTCTTCTGAGAATGGACCAATATGCATGATCTGGGCTGCCCTTCCCTCCTTTAAAGATTCAAACCTGGCTCTGGTAAGAAGTTTTAAATCTTTCTTTTTATCAACAGCGGAAACAGCCTCCGCAAAAAGAGGCCGGTCAATATATTCAGGCTGCATAATCATCAGCGTCCACTTCCAGTTGGATTTATCTTCAACACTAAATTTTCTCATATCATCTGCCCACCAGAGCCCCTCCAGGGGCAAAACACCATAATCAATACCAATTTCACCTTTCTTAACCATAAACTTCAATGTATAAGAAAGACTGTAGAGCACTTCAATAGCCTGCCCAAATGTCGGCGAGGTATTCGGATCTCCTTCGCCGTCAATCATTATAAAATTCATGCGCGGCACTTCTACCATTTCAACCATTTTAGATGATGGTTTATACAGATGTTTCAATTCTTTTTTGTAATCTATTTTACTCATATCGTTATCCAATTTTTTGTCCACGTCTGCAAGAAATTTCACGCAGAGGCGCTAAGCCCCAAGAAAAGATTATATAAATTTGAATTATAAGAATATATTTTTTTTAAGTTTTACATATTAACCATTCTAAAATTTTTTAACCTTAACATTCGGTTCCTGAACGCAATCAAGGGGCTTACAATTCTTGGTCGTGTCATACGAACCTGTTTTGTCTCCATACATTTAAAAATATGTAAGACGGCATCATCGACTGTCATCATAAATGGCTTTACATCACCCTTGGCCATCTTTGTATCGACAAATCCAAATCGAACATTGCTTACAAATACGCCATGCGATCTGGTTGATAGAGCCAAACTTTCAAGATAATTGGAGAAACCTGCTTTTGATGCGTGATAGCTGGGCGCTTCCTCCGAAAGCATAGCATCGGCAACACTGGAGAGGCCAATAAAATGCCCTTTTCCGGCCCTCACCATGTGAGGAATTATTATTGATGCAGATTTAATCATGCTAAGAAAATTCACATCAACTATTTTAATCTCCTCTGACATATTTTCCAGGTTTAGCAATTCTCCAATTCCCACACAATAAACACAAATATCAATAGACGACATTTCCTTCAAGGTGCTGCGGAGGTTATCATCAAAATCAACATCCTGGACCTGAGCAACAACATGACTATAATCTGAATCCCTGATTGGAGAGAGACTTCTTGAAACTCCCTTTACTTGCCAGCCCTGATTAAGTAATTCTCTGGTGAGTCCTAAACCAATACCATCGGAGTTACCAATAATTAAAGCATTCTTATTCAACATTATATTCCCTTCTTATGAATAACTGTAACAAACTATAGGCTTTTAAAGAGATAAATCTGACATTCTGAATGTATGTACGGGAAGTTTCACTTACTTTCAGATCTACAAAAATCATTGATACCTACGATATTAATCCACTTGAACGGGCATTTCAAAATTGTTTTTCATTTCCCTGGGAAGACGATAGACATTTCCATTTATATCTGAGAAATAGAGATCAGAAGCGGAGGGTTGCCTTCCATGGCCATCGGCCCAGAACGCAAAAAAATCAGGGTGCGTATTTAGAGGTCTGCGAACATAGGTGTGATTTTTAATACTTGCCTGGGTTAATTGCTTAACTTTAATCCAGGAATTGCCTAAATCTTTGCTTTGCAAATGTACAATTTCGCCCCCGGGGTTATATGGCTGTGGACCCGTTGCAGTGGGTGCTACAATATGCCACGAATTGTCTTCCCTAATCCAGAGTGAGCCCATATCATAATTATTATCAGAAACCGTTACAGAGCTGAAAGTCCACTTCTTACCTGTCCAGCGGGCTACCATCCAGGTTCGTGGATTATTTTTTGGCCCTGATTGATATCCTTTACTGGTCAAATACAGTATAATCGGCCGGTCAGCATCGTCGTAACATATATCTTTCAGATAGACATTTAATCCTTCCGATTCATATTCTCTAACAAGGGCATTATTAATCTTATCTGTTAATGGAAGATTAAGATCGCTCCCATTTGCGCTTTGCCAGGAATTACCGTTATCCCTGGATTCCAAATAATATAGATTGGTCCGCCAATTCAATCCCTTACCTGAAGGATGAAAATTAAAGGCTGAGCCGGCTTTTTTATTGCCAATAGCACTAATCTGATAATGTCCTTCACCAATAGTAGCTAAACGTTGCCATTCGCTCCAGTTGATGCCATCAATACTCGTCATGGCACAAATCGTGCGTTTGGTAGGATAATTATATCGAGTAAAAAAATTAAAGAATCCCTGATTTTCTAAATGCCAAGCCTGCATATAGGAGAAATTATCAATCCTGATCTGTTGACCATTTGAGACCCTGGTCGCATCAACTAATATAAACTCATTAATTTCATAGGGATACCTGCTTCGATGAATATAGGATGGGCGGGATGTACCATGCGAAGTAGAAAAAATCCAGATATAACCCTCAGCATCTATGGAGATAACCGGATTATCATGGGCATCATCGGTATTTTTATTTAATAATATCGTTGGTTTTGGTACCATTTTGGTTTCATGATCAAAATAAGATACCATGTGCAACAACTGACGGTTACTTTCTTTTGTAGTACCCCCGTAACAAAAATATGTTTTATTCGCTTTGGTATTATAGATAGCGAAAGGTTGATGCTTTGCACAATAGGTTCCCAACCCGCCACTGTATTTATATACGTATTCGTCATTTGAAGGCTGATTCATGTACCAGATACCGCGGTACCCGGAAGCCTTTTTATTGAGTGTTAAAGATTCTACTGGATCGGCATCCGTCAACATGGTGAGTTGATAAAAACTGAGAAAAATAAGAAGAAAATTTATCATAACTAATTTAAATCGAAAGTTAGAAGAAGTATGAAGTAAAATTATTTACAAGAATACGATAGATACAATCCCCTGCCCCTTTTTCCAAGGTATGCCGATTAGATAATTCTGACAGAAAAATGTGTTTAGCTGCTTGAATAAGCAAAATCTAATTCCCCCTTTGAAAGGGGTTAGTCCCGTATGACGGGACTTCACTAAGAATTGTGTAATTTAACCCGATATTGCAACAGCCCCTTCCAAGGGGGAAATAGGTCCTTGCCACATCCAGACTATTACAATTTATTCGCGATTCCAACAACTATAATCAGGTTACATTAAAAACGTTACGCATCAAGGCCAGGCTTTTGGGAATTGCCGTGCGGTAATCCTCTTCACCTTCAAACTCAATAGAGATATATCCACGATAATTGACAGATTTTAAAATATTTGCGATCCGTTTATAATCAAGATCAAGCGTATAGTAAGTTCCCCCACCATAATACGTTTTAGCCTGTACAAATACTGTCTTAGATGCGATCATTTTTAATTTATCATAAGGATCTTCAAGAAAATTTCCTGTATCCATTAAAATCTGCAACCAGGGAGAATTAACTTCATTTACAATACGTATAAGTCCCTCTGGTGTACGTCCCAAACCCCAATGGTTTTCAAGGGCAAGCGTTACGCCGCATTTTTCTGCCGTTGGTAAACATTTTTCGATACTCTCAACAACCCAGGGATACCCATCATCTTCTTTATATCCCGGTAAGGGTGGCTCAATCCCCCTGTTTTTCATCAATTCATCAAAACTTTTTGTTGTTCTCCACCGACCGGTATTTAAACGCATACACGGGATGCCAAGTTTATAAGCCATTTCTATCATATTTATCGTATGATCGATATTTTTCTGACGTTTCTCCTTATCCGGTGTTACAAATCCCTGATGGATAGATAAACCGCATAGAGCAATCCCATTAATTAATGCATGACGTTTTAATTCCCTCAAATACTGATCATCTTCGCGATCCATCTGGATATGGAGTACATCAACGCCATCAAATCCCATCTCTGCAGCCAGATCGATGCATTTTTCAATGGGGTATTTAAGTTCCTTTTTAAAACGCCAGAATGAATAGGTCGCCAGGGCAATAGGATTTGAGTAAGATGTTAATCCAGAATCATTTTTCACCGGTTTTGATCCACATCCCCAGAGAGCTGGTGTAAGACCCAATGCTAAAGCGCTTGTCCTCATAAAATCTCGTCGGTACATTATTTATTCCTCTGATTAAGGGGTGAATAGTCACACGTGATTCATTTTGATGCAACATAGTCAAAAACCAATACCTTTTCCTTTGATGCACGAATAACCTTTCCAAATTCTTTGTGTGCTGGGTGAGGAAGATATGTTTCAATGCCAGCATTATCATCAAAGGTTAAAAGGAAACAGTGAGAAAAACCGTCAGATAATCCTTCAACGCTACAATCATCTCCCCACTCAAAGGCTTTAATGGTATTGATTTGTCGAGGCAAGGAAGCAAATGCCTTTTCGTTTGTTAAAACTTGCTCAGGAGAAGTATCATCTTTCCATTTAAAAAGGACAACGTGGCGTAGTTTCCCAATAGTTTCATATGACTCCTCAGAGATAATATTTTTCTGTGCATTGTAATCGATGACCAGGACTTTATCGAGGGAGGGGCCGAGCAATTCCACAAAAGCCTTATGTTCCGGATGAGGCAGATATACACCGCGACCTACTTCATCTTCAAAAGTCACTAAAAAACAATGTGTAAATCCCTGACTTTTCCCTTCCTTACTTATATTCGTTCCCCACTCAAAATCAATAATCTCAGGTATTTTACCCGGTAGATTTCGAAAAGCAGTCTCAATGGCTTTTACCTGAGCCCCAGATGCATCATCTTTAAACTTAAACAAAACCACATGACGCAGTTTTCCTTCATCTACAACCGTATTTGATTCACCACATCCAATTGTATTCATAAATAAAACTCCAGCGATAAAAATCCATATAATTTTCATTTAAATTCCTCATCTTTACTTTTAGTTAAATTTATTACCACAGAGGCCCTAGGGCTACCCTATTGTGTTCTATGTGTTTTGTTTTTCTCACGCAGAGATGCAAATTTAAAAAAGATAACTAGGCTTTAAATTGTGCCTCCCTAAATTGTAGTTTTCTAAAAATGATTTTTGTAATCAGAATTATTAATCAAAAATCTTCGTGGGCTTCACGACTTCTTCGTGTCTTTCGTGATACTATTTTTTTTTAAAGTTTTTTTCACGCAAAGACGCAAAGACCGCAAAGAATGCAAAAAATTATATTAGGATTTTAATCTCACATGATTGTCAATCTTATATTCAATACCAATTAAATTTATATTAAACTACAGTTGATAATATTACTCTATTATTTTGCCTTCTTGGTGTACTTTGTGTTTAAAAATCAGATAAACAATTAAGTAGATCAATTGATCATTGATAAGTGTTCATTGACAATTAGAAAGGTCCGCTCCCCTCACGCTCCCGATCCTCATAAGAACAAGATCCAATCTCCACATGCCCTTTATATTTTTCCTCAAGTGTGTTTCGGTATTGGTTTTCGAGAGATCTACAAATATCTGGCCGACTGAGCCACTTTCCTTCCTTAGAAATACAACTTTCAATAGCCAAAGGAATCTCTTCTTTTTTATAGAGTCCTAAAATCTCTGCTTCTGTTGGGCTAATATCGTGATCATCAAGGTATTCGATAAGACCACAGATGGTATCAGCAAAATAGAAATTATACAGGTCTTTGTCTCCCTCCAGCACGGGAACACGTGCCATATACGTATAAGGTATGGTTTTATCATACTTGGATTTTGGACCTAAAAACTTTCGTATAACACTCATTTTAATTCTCCATTGACATCACAATATTAAAAGTGTAGGCAAAATGTCCAACTTCTCATTTCAAAATCAATAACAAATCAGTCTCAAAAGTATGGATAATTTAGAACATTTTCTGTCTTTTTATCGTTGTAATATGCAAACCCGCATAAACCAATTCAAGTTTTTATCCGGCCAAATTGCAGAAATATGAATTTTTAATTTTTTCTTTGCATTACATTTTTTCAAAATTTACCTTAGTATTAGCAGACACAAATACTACAGATCAAATTGATAGGAAATTATGGCAATACTAAGCTCATCAAAGCAATTAAAAAAAGAACTGAGTTTTTTTAATATTTATACAATAGGTACGGGCGCAACAATGCTTCCGGTTTTTTTCTATTACCCGGTTTAGCCTTTGCCCAGGCAGGCACAGCTGATGGTATTGAGTTATTTAATTGCCGCAATTCCAGTCATTCCTGCGCTATTTAGCACAGCTGAACTTTCCACTGCCATGCCGCGCGCGGGTGGCGTCTATTTTTTCCTCGACCGCAGTATGGGCCCATTGATGGGTACGGTCGGAGGTATTGGTATTTGGTTAGCATTAATTTTAAAGACCGCCTTCGCACTGGTCGGAATCGGCGCATACATGAGTTTGTTTATCCCAGAATTTGATTTTTTACCAATATCAATAGGGTTTGCTGTAATATTCGGTATTATCAATCTTTTTGGTGCAAAAAAGTCTGGATTTTTTCAAACCGCATTCGTTACCGGTTTATTGCTGCTGCTCAGTTGGTTTATGGCGACCGGTGTTTTATCTCTAAATTTAAACAATATTAAAGGGGTTTTTGATCAGGAACTCAATGCCGTATTTTCCACTGCTGGTTTGGTATATGTGAGTTATGTGGGATTATCACAGATTGCCAGTGTATCTGAAGAAGTGAAAAATCCCGTAAAAAACATTCCATTAGCAATGTTTTTAGCATTGTTAACCGCAGTAGTAGTATATGCTATAGGCACTATTGTCATGATCGGTAGCGTTCCTGCCGATGCATTGAGCGGCAATTTAACACCTGTGGCTACGACCGCTCAATACATAACCGGACAATGGGGTGCTATAATCATGACGGTTGCTGCCATTCTTGCGTTTTTATCCGTTGCTAATGCAGGTATTTTAAGTTCTTCCCGATATCCATTAGCAATGGGACGTGATCATTTAGCACCTTCATTTATGCGTAAGTTAACCAAGCAACAGATACCAGTAAATTCTATCATTTTATCAGTAATAATAGTCATCCTGATCCTGATATTGTTTGACCCGGTTAAAATTGCCAAACTCGCCGGTGCGTTTCAATTTTTAATTTTCAGTCTCATTTCTTTAGCTGTCATCGTCATGCGTGAGAGTAAGATCGAATCATATGACCCGGGGTTTCGATCACCCTTATATCCCTGGATGCAAATTTTTGGATATTATGCCCCACTTTGGTTAATTCTTGAAATGGGCTGGATTGCATCATTATTCTCTCTATCGTTGGTGCTTTTGGGCGTGATTTGGTATATGTATTATGCGCAGTGGAAAAGTCGCACGGGAAGGAGCCATCTATCATATTTTTGCCAGGTTAGGACAGAGACAGTATCAAGGATTGGACAGTGAATTACGCAGTATTTTAAAAGAAAAAGGATTACGCGATCATGATCCTTTTGACTCGGTCGTCGCTTGCTGCCAATTTCATTGATATTGAGCATAGCATCTCTTTTGAAAAAATTGTGGAGCGGGCAGCCCATACGCTCTCACAAAGAGTAAAAGTGGAACCTGATAAATTAAAAAAATCATTTTTAGAAGGCACACAGGTTGGCGCTACACCTGTTTCACATGGGGCTGCCCTTCCGCATTTACGTCTTCCAGAAATTGATCATTCTGAATTAGTAATTGTTCGTTGTAAAGTGGGGACCTGTATTGGGATGGAAAGTGAATTTTTAGGGGACGAAGCATCCCATGAAAACATCTATGCTTTCTTTTTTCTGGCCAGTCCTGAAGATAATCCTGGTCAACATCTGCGCATTTTAGCTCAGATTGCTTCACATGTTGACGATGACACATTTATTGAGCGTTGGCGGGTGGGTAAAAATGAACAGGATATAAAGGAAATTCTTCTACGCGACGACCATTATCTTTCTCTCAGTATTGATAGAGATAGTGAGACGTCATACTTTATCGACAAAGATATTGAGCATCTTAAATTACCCACAGGCTGTCTCGTGGCTATTATCCACCGACAAGAAGAAATTATTATACCTCGTGGAAAAACAATTTTACAGGAATCAGATAGGCTGACAATTATAGGATACCCACAAGGCATTCAGGAACTCTACATACGCTACATTGAGGGTACCGGCTTATAATGAAATTTTATTAATTCAGATGAGACCAGTTGTTCTTCTGACTATATATTAATTCTCTTTAAGTCCATTTTCTAAACCTACTTCATCACCCTTTGACCTCTCTACCATAAGAATTGGGCCAGTAAGAAGCCAAATTATGGCGGCAGTCCCCATAATTATTTTACATGTTTCCAAATCCATATGTCCATAAAAAACAGCAAAAGCAGGAACAATTGTACCAAAAAGGGTAAGTATCGCTATTATTTTGAATAATATTTTCATTATGCCAGACTCCTTTCTTTATCCGAAGCCATCATTTTTCTGCTCAACACATAAACGAAAGCGGCAACAAACCAACCCGGTAATCCGAGAAAAAATACTTCTACCCCATAATACTGATTAAGAATCATACTAAATACCAGAGCAATGACCCAGGTCAGGGCTGCAGGGATACTGAATGATTTATCAAAAACCTCTGCGAAATTTTGTTTGAGACCTAACCGAGGAATAATATAAACATCCATTATAATAATTGCTCCCATGGGCATTAATATCAATCCATACAAAGCAACAAATTCTAGTAACTTCATAACCAGCGCCGGAAAGAAAGCAGCCACGGTGGTAATAAGCCCTACGACCATAGTAACTTTCCAGGTTTTCCAGTGTGGACGAATAGCCTGCAAGGCCAACCCGGCTCGATATATGGTAGGATTAGCCGTTGTCCAGCCGGCAATGATAACACAGATGGCACCGGCAATTCCTGCAGCCCGGAAAGCAATCGGGCCGGGTGCAAATTCGGTACTAAAATTGGATTCCATGAGAAACAATGAATACAACACACCAGATGCTAACCAGGCAATATAATGACCAACATACATTCCCGTCGCTGATGAAAAGCCATAATACCACTTTTTAGCATAACGAAGAATTGACATATCAGCCATACCGATATGCATGGCCATATTACAAAACCAGGCAAAAAACATGACATGCCAGAAAGTAAACTGACTTTGGCCTTCGAGAGGAACACCTGTCCAAATTTTCGTACTCGCTTCATCCCACAATTGCGAGAAGGATGTAATACCCAATTCTGGTAGTACTGCAACAGCAGCAGCAATAAAAACGAGTATCATCCACGGGGCAGCAATGTTGGCAACTCTTGATACCTGGTTATATCCAAACATCGCCACCGTAGTCGTAACCGACCCGACAATCAGAACAGCAATTATCCAACCTATACTATTTGGCAGCCAATCATTCAATGATGGCATCGTCAAGTCAAAGGGAATGCCCACAGCAGTCGCAGAAACCGCAATCATTGAGCCTGCAAGAAAACAAAACATCAGGGCATTTACCAGATTATACACAAGAGTTAATTTGGAACCACATATTTTTTCTAATAAATAATATAATGTGATCCTTTCTTTAGTAGCGACAGGTGCACATAAAAACGCCCAGCTAAGCACGGCAAGCAGATTCCCGACCAATAACCCCAGCACCAGGTCACCGGCTGCAACACCGTGGGCAACAAAAAGAGGTCCAATCACAAATTCTGTTCCAGCAGTATGTTCACCTGCATACATACCAATGAAGCTTCCCCAGCCCTTCCATTTGCCTTTCGGTACCGGTGTTCGTTCATATTCTTCTACTGAATTAAGATGTTTAATCACACTTTTCTGTTCCATAAATCATCATCCTATAATTTGTGAATTAGGGGGAGAATCTTCCTCACGCAGCGACGCATAAGGCATCTCGTACTTTGAAATTTGTTATTTGAGATTACACTCTAAACTATCAACTCTCTACACGCTTGTCATTCCGTCCCAGAACGAGACCCGTCTCGGGAGAGGACTCTTGCTGCTTCAGGTAGTCTATCGTCATAAAGAATATCCATTCAGTATTTCAATAATCCTGAATTAATTCGCTGCGGCGTAGCGGCGTTGCGCGAGATTGCTTATAGGTAATACCCTTGTTTCTATATTAGCCGCGCTCTTGTTCAATTTTGGCTTGATAGCCACTATCTATATAGGCTGCAATAGGATCGGCTGGCAAATCTTTTTCAAGACGGGCCTGCATGACGATTGGTCTGACATCGGCATTTAACAGAGCATCATTAAACAGACGGTTTGCCAAAATAACTTCATCGGCTTCTTGATACTCTCCGAGTTTCTCTGAATCAACCAGCAAAGATTTGGCAAGGGAATATTGTAATGAGTCCACCGAGTGAATAAGGGCATGCATGCGATTCTCGCGGCCGCTGCATTGGTCAATCATATAAGCCCAGTTTTTATTCTCATCAGGGTTACAAACAACCTCCCCCTGAACCAGTTGGTAAAAAATGCGAGCCATCTCTGCATTTGGCTCAACAGAATGATCATCATCGGCCGCATAGCGCGTATTAAAATGGAATCCACCATAGATCCCATCATCAATTAGACGTGCTACTATCTGGGCTATATTTGCTGAATGGAAGTGATGTCCCAAATCTACTAATACACCTGCGTTAGGACCAAAATCCTTGGCTAATAAATAAGCAGAGCCCCAATCTGCAATTTCAGTGCTGTAGGTACCGGGTTCAAACACTTTATATTCAATAAGAACTTTGATATCCGGGCTCAGGTTGGCAGCAATCTGTTTAAGGGAATTTCGTGTGGTGGCGATGGACTTCTGTAAATCAATTTGTCCTGGATAATTAGATCCGTCCGGTAACCAAATAGCAACAATGCCTACACCCAGTTTTTGGGCGATTTCACCCGCCAACAAAGTCTGATCAATATATGCTTTTTGGGTCATTAACTCCTGAGAAGACAAACTACCCCGATGCGATCCTTTTAGAAAGTAGGTCGGATTAATCGATCCCAGCTTCAGACCTCTACTGGCAGCTTCTTTAGCAACCTCGCCTGCAACATTCAATTGATCCCGTAAGGCCGTCAGGTGAAAAATCCCACAGAACATGTACGGCCACTTGATCCGTTGCCCCGGTTAATTTATTTACACACGCTGCATCAGCAAGCTTTTCGGATATGTTTCGCGCACATCCGGGTGGTGTAAATTCACCAAAGCGACCACCTCCAAAATCTCCGAATATCCAGCTAGGTATCTCCACGTTAAATTGTTTGACTCTTATCTACAGCCCTTTTAACTCTTTCTTCTCCAAATTCATATCGAAGACAATCGAGTCCTGATTCGATGTTCACTCTGGTCATTACTCCTCCAGTTTCTACTTAATCTTCAATAAGTAAAAAGTAAAAAGGTAAAGGGTAAAAAAATCCTGATTGACCTGTTGATCTATCCCCCTGATTATTTACTCCTTTTTACTTTTACCTTTTACCCTTTTCCTTTTGCCTTTTTATTCATCTGTATTCCATGAAATTTTGATTCATTCTCGATAAAATAGGCTGAATTCTTGGGTTGATAAATCTTTACATCAAAAGAGTCGGCAACAATAGAACGCCAGGCTGAAAGATCTGATACATTTTTAGTGGCCATGGCTTGGACACCAATATTACCGATGATAGTCCCTTCAATTGGTCCTGCAATAACTTCCCGGTCTAAGGCATCGGCAGTAAATTGTGTTAAAAGTTGATTCTGAATCCCTCCCCCAACAGCATTGAGACGATCCACGGGCTTTCCTGTAACCTCTTCAACCTCAGCAATTTTCTCCCTATAAGTAAAAGCCAGACTCTCCAAAATTACACGTACTAAAAAGTCAGGCCTATCTTCATATGATTGATTACTATCCTTCAAATATTTAATAATTATCTCAGGCATATTTCCTGTCTTAGCAAATCGCCAATCATCAAGATCTATCCATGAATTTGCTGGTCCGCATGCCTCTGCCATCTGGGTAAGTTCAGCATAGGAATATTCCGTCCCGCTTTCCTGCCAGCATCTTCTGCATTCTTGGACAGGCCATAAACCGAGAATATTTTTATGAAAGCGGATCGTTCCTTCCACCCCGCCTTCATTTGTAAAATTATAATTTAATGCTTTCTCGTTGATCAATGGTTCATTCAATTCCTGCCCCATAAGCGACCATGTGCCCGAACTGAGATAAGCCCAATTTCCAGGTTTTGCAGGCACTGAGGCGACAGCAGCAGCCGTATCATGGCCTGCTCCGGCAATAACGGGTATATCTTTATTGATACCGGTTTTTTCTGCAATGTCGGGCAGGACATTTCCTAGAATAGTTCCAGGTTCAATGATGTCGGGAAAAATATGTCTGGGTAGGCCATAACTGTTAATCAATTCCTCATCCCACATTCTGTTGTAAGGGCTAACCAGGCTGGAAGTCGAAGCTATGGTGTATTCACTCCTGGCCTGCCCGCATAACATAAAAGATAAGAAATCTGGCATTAAAAGCATTTTTGAAGCATTTGGAAGCAAATTACCTTTACTTCTTTTTTCAGCAAACAGTTGAAACACTGTATTAAAAGGCATGAACTGAATACCAGTCTTTTTATAAAGATCTTCTTTTTTTACAATTCCAAAGGAAGCTTCCATGGCCGCATCATTCCTACTGTCGCGGTAGTGGTAAGGATAGCCAAGAACACGATCGTCAGCATCCAACAAAACATAGTCTACACCCCAGGTGTCTATACTAATTCCTGAATAAGTGCTTCCAAATTTCGCCCGGGCAAGGCTGAGACCTTTTAATAGTTCCTGGTACATTTTAAGGACATCCCAAAATATACCTGCGGAATAGGAAACATTAGGTGTAGGAAAACGATGAACTTCGGTTAATTTTAATTTCCCCTCTTTTAATTCACCTACCACACACCGGCCGCTTTCCGCACCTAAATCAAATCCAATAAATTTTTTCTGGTCTGACATTTTTTTCCTTAAATATCAAATTATTACTTAATTGTTTATCTGACTTTTACCACAAAGTACACAAGAAGGCTACAAAGTGCACAAAGAGAAAAATACAATTATAAATTTTAACTAATAATAATATATACCAAAATTATCTTAATTATATGGTAATATTCAAATAAATTCTTTGCGATACTTTGCGGTCGTTGTGTCTTTGCGTGAAAAAATACTATAAACACTAGGCACAATAAAAAACTTTTTATAATTACTTTGTGATCTTAGTGCCTCCTTTGTGAACTTTGTGGTAGTCTTTCTAAATTTGACCCCGCAAAACGGAGCAGGCCCGGAGGGCGAGCCCAAGGGGCTCTGGATAAAATGCCTAAACCCTTTTTACTTTGAATTCAGATAGTTCTGGACTTCCCGCGCTACAACCAATTCTTCATTGGTTGGAATTATAGCTATCCGGATATCTGAATTTTCTGCAGAGATCAAGCCCTCCTTAGGATTTGCATTGTTTTTATCTTCATCCAGGACAATTCCCAGGTTCTCCATATTGCGTAAAATCTCCGTTCTCAGTTTTGGTGAATTTTGCCCGGCACCTGCCGTAAAAGCAATACAATCGGCCTTATTCAAAACTGCCATATATTCGCCGATATACCGCTTTACATAATAGGCGAAGGTCTTGAAGGCTAAAACAGATCTTTCGTCACCTTTTTCCATTGCTTCTTCTACATCCCTAAAATCGCCACTGATTCCTGAGATACCTAAAAGGCCGCCTTTTGTCATCAACTCATTTCCTGCATGCTCTATAGACCAACTTTCTTTCTCCATCAAATATAATAAGGCATAGGAATCGAGATCACCCACCCTATTTGAATTTAGCAATCCGCTTTGGGGACTCATTCCCATTGAGGTATCAATCGAAATACCGTCCTTTATTGCACAGACAGATGAGCTTCCGCCGAGATGGCAGGATATTACTTTCCAGGATTCTTGTTCTTTAAAATATAACTCCTTGACGCGTTCACCAATATAGCGGTGCGATGCACCATGAAAACCATATTTTCTAATCCCATGTTTTTTGTAATAATCATAGGGAATACCATAAAGATACGCTTCCGGAGGTATTTGTTTGTGGAAAGCCGTCTCAAACAACCCCACAAGAGGTGTGCTGATTAATAATTTTTTAAAGACGGAAATAGCAGTTAAGTAAACCTGTGTATGGACTGGCGCAAGGGGCATATACTCTTGCATTGCTTTCAGGACTTCCGAAGATAATTCCACGCATCCACTTACACCCTTAGCATGAACGGTCTTAAAGCCAACAGCTGCCAAATTTTCGAGAGGCGTTACCTCTTTTATATTTTCAAGCGTCAGGTTAACCGCCGAAGGATAGTCAGCAATGGCAAGCTCCGTTCGCTTAGCCTCACCGTCTTCTACCCAATAGGTATAAATACCCTGTTTATCACCAATACGCTCCACACTGGCCTGGAAAAGTATTGCCATAGTATCCATATCATATAATTTACACTTATAGGATGTACTTCCTGGATTGGCAATAAGAATCTTCATCTTATTTTCTCCTAAACTTGAAATATTACAGGTAGGTGGTGTTAAAATCTCTAATTAAAAATAGGTAGAATTTTTGGAAATATCAAATGGGGTGGATTCTGGATACTATTGCTCAGAAAACTTTCAAGATACCCGATTTGAGATTTGGGATTTGGGATTTGAAATACTAAATATTGCGGTGTATAATCAATTCCTCACATCAGAGGAATTCTGGTACATATTGTATCTCAGGATTCTATTCTTAAATTCTGTTTATCCCGTATCTCGTATCATGCATCACGAAACTCATATCAGGTATCTCAAACCCGGTGCCTATATCTCACATCACAGATCCCAAATCTCATATCCAGCATCAAGCATTAAGATCCTTGCAACCTATCCAACACCCTCTTTGTGATATCTTTTACCGTGTCATCTGAGGTTGACTTTGAGTTACCAACCGACTCTGCAGCCTGGCAGGCCGTGATTTTTCCGGGAATATTAAATCGGTCACGTATATCCATCAATCGATCTGCCTCTTTCTGCGGCAGGACATTAACATTGCCTAATTGACGTGCCAGATGGACGATATGAGCCGTATGTTCCAATGTTTCCATACGATGATAGGCGGTAAGCAAATCGGGGCCCAGGGTAAGAGCACCATGATTTTGCATAAGAATCGCTTCTGATTTTTGGAGATGGGGGCGTATGGCATCCGGTAATTCATCTGTGGAAGGCAGACCATATTCGGCGATAGGAACAGATCCGATTACGATTATTGCTTCTGGCAATACACATTTGTTTAGGGGAATGTTGGCCACTGCAAAACTGGTACAATAAGGTGGATGTGCATGAAGTACCGATTTTACATCCGGCCGTTGATCATAAACATCGAGATGCATCTTTGCTTCACTGGAGGGACGGAATTTCGAATTTCCTGACAGAACTTTTCCGTTAAGATCTATTTTGATTATCATATCCGGTGTCATAAATCCCTTGCTCACACCAGTGGGCGTAGTTAATACTTCCTTGTCATTCATCTTAACGGATATATTTCCATCATTTGCGGCTACATAACCGCGGGTCCAAACCCGTTTCCCAATCTCACAAATCATCTTTTTTAATTCAAACTCACCCATAAACTGACTCATTTATAATTCTCCATTGTTGAAAAGTTCGTTTTGCTTACATGGTATACAAAAAAATAGATATAAATTTCCCAAAATACAGTATCCACTAAAATGTCATTCCGAATTTATTTCGGAATCTTAAAATAGGAGAACCTGAAACAAGTTCAGGTTGACTCGATTCTCCATTTGCAACATATCTCTGCGTTCTCAACGGGCTCAGCGTTAAGAAAATCTTATATTAATTCTTTTAATAAATCCTCATGCGGATTATCTATAAGCGTGTAACCTGCTAACATGCCTTCTTCTTTCGTATAGGCGATGGCGGGTTCCACAGCAGATTTAAGTGCATCCATATTACCAGTGATCACCACATATCCTTTACCACCAATTGCCATGGCAACATGAATACGATTAATCTCGAGATCTGCCTCCTTGACTGCAAAATCGGCTGCTTTGATGGCCGCAGCCACAGAAAAAGTTTCGATTACCAGCATTCCATCAACCGGTCGCTCTATCTGAATTGTTGTTGGTCCTGTAATCGCAGGAAATACACGCGGATCAATTCGCGGAATTATTGTCGCGCTCACGATGGCGAATCCACCCTTTTCATTAGCGATCTCAAGACATGCTTCAACATCTGACACGCCACCCCTTACAAGAATAAGGTATTTACCAGAGCAAATCGTACGGGCAATCATCTTTTCAACATTGGCATATTTAAGGACAGCATCCTGGACTTCGAATCCTTTAAAAATACTGGCTAATTCAATGATCCCTATCGAATTTTTATCGTCCATTATGTCCTCTTTATCTCTATTTTATTTTCTGTGATCTGACTAATTCTTCCATCTATTGAAGCATGAATATTAGATGAGATCTTGCCATCTGCTTTTGCAATCAAATCGTATTTTTTAACCTGCTCATTAATATTAATTACGGGTATTGCTTTTGCCCCAATATGTTGGTTGAGAGGAATTCGGACAGAAGCAGGATTGAGATCAATTGTCCTCATCGGACCGGCATCTTTATACTTAGTTATATCCAGACGCTGCATTAGTTTTTTTGTAGGGACTTTTCGATATTCCATCATTGGATGCGGTTTAACCGGCAGGCCTTCCCAGTGTAAATTCTGCTCTTTTAAAAGTCTTTTTTCAATAACGGTAGCCCCTTTGGGATCAAGACCCTCCGGACAGGCATAAAGCGTACATAGATTACATTCACAACAGAAGGCACTGCCCAGATCAACAAAAGGTTCTCCTTCTCTCGAAAACATGCGGTTGCGCATGGCTGTTTCCGGCCTTACAGGTTGTCCCAGGAGATATCGGGGACAAAATTCCGTACAATAATTACATTGATCACAACTTGCTTTAGCAATACGGTCTGTATCGTGCTCGGTTGCATATCGCTCATACATGGTTACACAATGATGATCTGAGGGAAGTACAATTAAAGCACCTGTTGTCTTTGTTACGACCCTATCAAGGTCTTTTATTAGTTCGCCCATCATTAACCCACCGGAACGAACAACATAATTATTTGTGGTTATATTAAAATGAGAAAGGACTTCATGATAGGTAACACCAATTGGAACTTTTATAGTGGCGGGTTCGCTTATCGCTCCTGCAACAGAAATAAATTTATCAACAACGGGTTTTCCAAGTCCTATATTTAGCAAAGTCTCAACATTTTGAACCACACAACCTACTGTGATGGGTAATTCTCCGGGCTGAACAACCCTACCTGTTACCTGATGGATAAGTGTAATTTCATCCCCGGCAGGATAAAAATCTCCCATTAATTCTACTTGGATATCTTTACTTTGCTTGTTTTCTAATAACTGGATTACATCCGTATTTTTTTTCTTAATACCGATAATGCCCTGACGGGCCTGGGTTATTGCCATGGCAGCACGGAATCCGGCAAGCACATCATCACTATGGTGTCTTAATATTTCCATATCCTTGTGAAGAAGCGGTTCGCATTCCGCTGCATTCATAATCAAGGTATCTGGCCTAGAATCTAATTTTACCGCAGCAGGAAATCCTGCCCCACCTGCGCCGACGATACCATTATTTATAATTTCATTTATAGTCATATCTTTAATTTTTTTTCTGCACTTTACTTTGAAATATTAAGAATTCCACTAAACTTCAACCGAATATCTCTCGCAGAGACGCCAAGACGCAGGGGAAATAAATAAAAAATACAAGATACAAAATAAATAATATTTTTATTATAACTATACTAAGATGTAGTCCATATATTTTGTCTTTTGTATTAGCTATTTTGTACTAAGCATTGTGTTACTCTGCGTCTCTGCGAGAAATCATTTTCCACACATATTTTAATCGTGCTTGTAATCAATTTTATCCACAATTGCCATTATCAAAGTCCTGATAGGCGCCTCTTTCAAGTCAAAGATTTCCTGCGCTACACCCGGGGCCCCTCCACAGACAACAATATCATCAATTCCCGATCCCACATAATCAATGGCTACTTCTTCTGCACCATTTTCCGTCCCATCAGGGGATACACGCTGAACAACAAAGACCCGTTTGCTATTATATGCGGGGTGTTTGGCTGTAGAGGTGATAATCTTTTTTACGCGTGCTAAGAACATAACAAATCCTTAATCAATAGAATCTACTAATTTGACAACAGAAGCATTGACGGGTGCTCTGCCTCCTGGAAAAGCTTGCGCGGCATCTGTACCTGTCACATAAACAACCAGATCACCGGAACCGGCCAAATTACAAGGATCCGCAACAACAAGGGGTCTGTCGACCTTCTCACCGGAACTGTTTACTGGGTGAACAATATGTAACCGGCACCCTTTTAACTGGGGGACTTTTTTATCTGACCAAACATTTCCGATTATCTTACCTGTTTTCATACTTCCTCTTCATTAATAGGCGAACCAGCCTACCCGTTAAATCTTTTCGGTAATCTGCAGATCATCGACAATAGCCATTACCACCGCATCGATGGGCGCCTTTTGTGTTACTTCGGTCATACGTGCAGAAGATCCATAGCTCAGCAGGACAAATGACCCCTCTCCAGCCTTCACTGCGTCGACAGCCACATGATACGAACCAATGGGATTACCGGAATAATCCACTTCCTTACAAAGAAGCAACTTCTTCCCTCTCAGATTCTCATCTTTTTGGCTTGATACGACAGTGCCAACAACTTTGGCGAATATCATAATTTCCTCTAAGATTAATTATTAAAAGTCGTTTTTAGTTCATCAACCGGTCTGGGGATAACAAGATCAGATACAACTTCGCCAACTTTTGCCGCTGATTCTTTGGCCGCATCAATTGCAGACCGCACGGCGGACACTTCTCCTTCAACCACGAAGGAAACATATCCACTACCCACCTGGCGCCACTCCACGACATCGACACTTGCTGCTTTAACGGCAGCATCTGCTCCTTCAATCAGAGGGGCAAAACCGTTGGTTTCTAAAATACCTATTGCTTTCACTTCAGCCATTTCTATCTCCTAAAAGTTTTCTTAATTGATTAGTCATGTTCTCGCAGCGACGCAACGCCGCAACGATTATTTTGACTAATTACACAGATTTATACGAAATTCACAAATTAATTAAAAAGACTTATTATATACATGGACTGCATATTTCATTATTTTCTTATTTATTTTGTCTTTTTTTCTAAGAGTTGCGTCGTAGCGCCGCTGCGCGAGACATACATCCACTTAGGCGAAGCGCATGGAACCCGAGATCATGATCCGGCGCTTACGACAAAAATCCAATGGGGTGCAAATCCCCTCACCGGTTGGCGTTGCAACCGTATGGGAAAAATAGCCTTCACCTAAATCTCCGCCATCTCCACGTAGCGTCCCGCCATTAATCACATGAATATCACAGTCTAACGCCTTCGTGTATTTTGTAGCCCGCTTCATATCATTTGTAAATATACTTGCTGTATGCTTAAACCGATGCTCTGCTTTTTGTGCTGCCAGCAAACCATCTTCAAAGTTTCTCACTTTAACAACGGGAATACATGAAGTCATCTGTTCCGCCACAACCCAGGGATGGTTCCTTTCTGTTTCTCCAAAAAGAAGAGGGACCTTCTCAGAAAGGTTCAAACCAATTGCCTTTGCAAGTACATTTGCATTCCGACCCACATAATCGCGATGAATCAGATAATGCTTACCCTCCAAAGTTAACGCCTTATCAGTCAGCTGATTCATTTGCTGCGGGGATAGCCGGACATTTCCCGCAGCCTCAAATGCTTTCATAAAATCTTCAAAAACACTCTCAACGACAAAAATCTCTTTTTCAGCAATGCATAAAATATTGTTATCATAACTTGAACTTAGGGTTATCTCCTCCGCAGCTAATTTTAGGTCGGCTGTTTCATCAACCAATACGGGGGGATTCCCAGGGCCGGCAGCAATGATCTTTTTTGGGTATTTCATCGCCATATCTACCATAAACGGACCGCCCGTTACTGATAGCAATTCCACATCAGGATGAGAAAACAATATTTCTGCCGTCTCTAATGTCGGCTCGGCCACACAGGTAACCAGATTTTCAGGTGCACCGGCTTCAACCATATATTTGTTTGCCAGCTGGATTACATGGGCATTTAATTTTTTAGCCGAAGGATGTGGATTGAAAGCTATCGTATTTCCCGCTGCCAATTGTATGATAATATTATTAATCATTGTCGGACCGGGATGTGTGCTGGGTGAAATATTACCAATAACGCCATAAGGTGACCATTCATCCAAAGCCAAACCGTTTTTTCCTGACCAGGCTTCCGGTTTAAGAAATTCTACACCGGGACTATTCTTAGCCGTATTGATATGTTTTAGAATTTTGTGCTCTACCCTGCCCATTTTTGTCTCTTCAACAGTCATACGGGAAAACTCTTCTTTATGATCAAGCGTCATTTGCCGTACGGCATCGGTAAACTTTTTGCGGCATTGGATATCACATCTGTCGCTATATTCTAAATAGGCATCGTGTGCTGCGGCAATGGCTTCATGCATACAATTGAAAACGCCCCAGTTACCTTTACCCTTTTTTTCAGGTGTGACACCAGAAGGTATATCATCAGACAAGATGTCTTTTACCACACGTTCTACGATATCTTGTATCTGAGTATTTGACAGATCCACATTAACCTCTATCGTTTATTATTTGGTTGCTTTTTTTATATCAATCGGAAATGTAGGTGAAAGTTTTGGAGACGGTCTGGGAATAATAGTCTCTCCCTTCACTTCTCCTACCTGGCTGGCAGAGGCCACACCGGCTTCCACCGCTGCCTTTACAGCTGCCACATCACCTCTCAAAATAATATTTACTTTACCGCCACCCACTTTGAGCCACTCACCAAGGCGGACATTAGCTGCTTTTACACATGCATCGGCCGCTTCGATTGCTGTTGAAAATCCCAATGTTTCAATTACTCCTAATGCTTCTTGCATTGATTTATCCTCCACTTACTTTTTTATTCCAATTAAACCAAAAACATCATCATGTGCTGATGGAATGACATTTGTACAAACCAACTCGCCTACCCTTGCCGCAGATTCGGCACCGGCCTCAATAGATGATTTGACAGCGCCAACTTCTCCACGTACGATAGCAGTTACGTAACCACCACCGATCTCTACTTTTTTCACCAATTCAACACCAGCGGTTTTAATCATGGCATCAATAGCCAGAAGGCTACCGGTATTACCACGTGTTTCTACAAATCCTAATGCATGTTTTGCCATTAGATCACTCCTTTATTTACTTTTAGTTTTACTGTATTATTTCAAATAAACCAGACTTCTATTTTCACGCAGAGACGCAAAGACGCAGAGTCCGCAGGGAAAGAATTTTATAATTCATATCTTCTTCTGTGCATTAGATATTCTGCGTATATATTATTTTATTTCCTTAGGTATAAAAGTTTGGTCTCTTTATTTTTGTTATTCAATCCCTAATTCCCAATTACAAATTCCGAGTTCCGAATCCCAAATCACCAATTTCGAATTACGAATTACGAATTTCTATTCTCTTATCTTTAATCATTTCTCTTGCTTTCGGCGTAATAACAGTCCCCTCTGGCACGATTACTTCCCCGGTCAATTCATGCAAACGGCGGATATGGTTCTCAGTCAGGACAGGTGTTTTATACTTACTCATGTCAATGGTCTCTGTTTTTGTACGCAACGCCTGATGGTTGACTCCCGATCCTGAGTTATAGGTAATTTTTACGCCACTGCTCCGTAGTTCTTCCACCACCTGCTTTGTGACGAGCTGTATTATTTTTTCAATATTTATTTCCACTATTTAATACCCAACTCCTAAAAATGAAGCGCTATATCGTAATCCAAATTCCTAATTCCTAATTACCAGTTACTATTTTCGAAACCAATCTTTCTTTCCTTTGGAAACCGTATCAACAACACCAACAATAGTGCTATCGGTACATGCTGTTCTTGTCACTTTTGTAAATCGTGCTGAAGAGGAAGAGCAAACCAGGACGATATCGCCGGATTTTGCTTTTACTGCGTCCGTGCACACGGTGGAATGCGGGGTTTCCTTGAGTTCATAATCAAGATACCGAACCACAGACAATTTTAAGCCTTGCATATTTTCTTCTTTACGGGTCGAGACGACCTGACCGACAACTTTTCCAAATTTCATAGCACCCTACATTTTACTTATGAATTCAACTAAAGTATCACTACGCACATTGGCAGCATTGGCATCATCCGTATCCAGATGGATTTGCAATTTCCAGTTATCATTGATACGAATCAGCACATTTTCAAATACCGTACCTTTTGAGCCACTAATGCGAACCCTGCAATAATCACCCTCTTTTACACCATATTGCCTGGCATGGTCATTGGTCATGTGGATATGGCGACTGGCCACCAGGGCGCATTCCTGAAGGAAAACTGATCCTGCTGGTCCCACAAGTGTTAATGGCGCTGCCCCTTTTAAATTTCCAGAATTTTGTACAGGCGCATCGATACCGAGAAAAATTGAATCGGTTAATGTGAGCTCAACCTGATCATAATCACGTAATGGTCCCAGGATACGCACGTTCTGGATAGAGCGCATTTTTGATCCGATAATGGTCAGAAGGTGTTCTGAAGCGAACTCGCCTGGCTGATAAAGTGGACGGTAGCTTTTAAACTCAGCATTTTGTCCGAATAACTTTGAAAAGGTTTCCCGGGTGAGATGGATATGGCGATTGGAAACACCCAGGGGTATAGGAGGATATTTTCCACTAACGGCCCCTGGTAAAGAGGATGTCTGAAGTGTTTTTTTTACTTCATCAACAATGATATCAACTATGTTTGTATTGCTCATATTTAATTTTGATTAATGGATATTCTCAAATTCTACTTGCTATTTTCGATATTAACGTCATCCTGAACTTGTTTCAGGATGACTATTATACCTCAATTTTTATTCTGCAATCAGAACCTCAATTCCCTGATTGCGAAAAACCTCCAGCATTTCAGCCGGGGCATTACCATCTGTGATTATCTTATTTATTTGGTCCAAAGTTGCGTATGAAGCCAGGGCTTTTCTGCCAAATTTACTACTATCAGCGACGACGATTACTTCTTCAGCATACTCAACAATACACCTTTTTAGTTCCGCTTCTAATAAATGGGAATCGGAAGCACCCTGGTCAGGTGACAATCCACCCGCCCCCAAAAAGGCCTTCTGGAAATTAAATGATTTAAGAAACTCATTGGCAGGCATTCCTGTTATCGACCCGGTTGTATGCCGGACATACCCCCCAGCAAGGAGTACATTGATAGTCGGTGAAGCAAGTACTTCAATTGCAGTCCACAATCCTGTTGGCACAACTGTTACATCTTCCAGATCATCTCTCTCACGTAAAGCAGCCGCTACTGCAACAGCTGTGGTGCTGGAATCGAGCAAAATGGAATCAAACGTACCGATAAGACCAGCCGCTAATCGCCCGATCTTATACTTCTCCCCAGCATTGATCTTCTGCCGGGTTGAAAACGAATATTCCTGACGTACGCGTTCACCAGCCAACATCGCCCCGCCCCGTGTGCGAATAACACGGCCCGTTTTTTCTAATTGTGTCAGATCACTGCGAATTGTGACCTGGGAGACCTCAAGATTATCACTCAGTTCTTGTACAGAGAGCGATGTACCAGACAATAGTAATTCCAGTATTTTACTGTGACGTTCTATCATTTTTTCACATATCTTCAAAAGGTTTACGAATACTTACGAAATAATATAATATATTTTCGAACACTTTCAAAATACTTTTAATTATTTTTTATTTTTCTTCAATTCTTTAAATAGTGCAGTTAAAATTTTATAAAGATAGAAAACCGGAAAGGTTAAAGAGGAGTTGATTAAGGGAGGGTCTCAATAGTGATGTCACCATTTATTACCTGATCGGCGTTAACCACCAGGAAAAGAAGGATAAAAAAAGCGATGTCCTTAGAATAAAATCTTAACCAATAATTACTTACCCTTCTTCATCGGTTCTGAAATTAATATTTTATAATCGATATCAGGATTCGGCTTAACCACCAATATCTTACAGTCTCTAAGCGCGCCGGGTTTAACAATTTTTATATGGTATTTCATGGTTAGATCACGTGATTTAGGCACTTCGACCTTTAGCCTCTTTTCAAGATCATACTTTACTGGCCTAAGCGTCAGGTATGTTTCTCTTTCGCTATTCACTCTAACACGTTTTAATGTCAGGGGTCTGTATCGGACAGCCCTGATTAATAAATCATACTCCCCTATCGGCACTCCCCCTATCTCGAATTCACCTTGCTCATCCGTTAATACTTTTTTATCTGTATGTAGTACCTCAACAATCGCCCCATCCAATGGACTTTGGTCCTCAGAGTCAACCACCCTTCCAATTATTTTACCCTGATTATCTGAAAAGCCCCCAACAGAAAGAACAAATAACAAAATGATGATATTGAATATCATAATGTACCTCCTCTGTTAAACTGCCTGATGCCATGCCCATAATCTCAGGATGTTTTGGACAGCATCAATCAACTTATCAACCTCAGGAATGGTTTATGTAAAAAAGGATCGATGATTAGACTTTTGTTAGTGTCAGATCTGAAATAGATAATACTATCACAAAACATTTATAATAACGTGTGGTAGTTCGTACATATAATAAGTATTCACAGTGATCATGAGAAACTTTTTAGAACATGAAGAAGATGGTGAGAATATAGTATCATTAAACGATATAGAAAGAATTAGGTTCCAGGGCAATCGGGAAAGGGCGTTTATTTCTCAAAGATCCGCATATAGAAGAGTTCTAAATTTATGCCCCCATAGTTTTTTTGGGTTATTTAGCATCATTAATCGAGTTAAGGTAAACTTGTGCGAAACGGTGTCCGAGTTTTTTCATACCCTGGTAGTTATAATGGCCATTTTCCATTCTCGGATAGAAGTTTACCGACGTCGGCTCCCGGCTTTGTGGGATAAGCGTGACGTTTGGGACGATTTGTGCAGTCTGTATCATTCCTTCAACCACTTTCCCATGGCCAACCTGAAAAAGCAAAAATGGCAGCGTGTCGTTCTCAACATCTTGCCGGATACGACGAATGAACTGTTGAAGATTCCGTCCATACGCTGCTGCTGCGATTTTGTTTCCAGCGTCCTTCTCTCCCTGGACCCATAACATAGCGCATATCTCATACACGTCCTTATTATATTCTGAAAGAGTTTGATCGACATAGTCAATTAGCGCAGGATACAGTTTTGTTTCCTGCTCTTCGCCCATGGCTGCAGCCTTGTCTTCACTCCATTCGGGATGCCAACACCCGTGGAGTGAAGTACCACCTTCGGAAAGTTTTATAAGCAGTATATTCTCAACCGGCCAGGCTTCGGATATCGCAATGCCAAAAAACAATTCAGGACCAAAGATGAGCTCTCGTTTATATATCTCTGCAATTTCCCCTGAAGGTTTGACCACCCTTAGCGGGCATACGGGGTTATTGTTAAAAGCGAGTTGGACGTTTTCCTGCGCTCTTGAAAGGCGTTCCCGGTCCTGGAGGTTTAATTTATTACCATCTGCCCGACCCTCCATGTTCGACTGTCCGGCAAGGAGAAAGACTTTAATCTTCTTTCCGGGCTCCGGTTTTTGTAGCATAGCCGTCCATACGGTATACATTATGATCAAAAGGAGACCGGAGAGCAAAGCGCCCTTTGTAATATTTGTCATTTACTTCATTCCTTTATTATCAGCAAAGCAACTTTCATAATAATATACCGATATCGGTTAGCATAAGGAGATTAGAACGCTCAAAGCATTTACAATATCAAAGAAACCGGACGTGTGCTAATTCCCTATAATGCTTTTGTTATACGCGATTTTCCAATCGTTTATATAAAATTGGTTTTCATAGATCACTCTTTCTCGAGGAAATCGAATAAATAAAGGATCACACCTGTGTGGCAACTGTACCACCATTGATTGTAACTAAAACCCACCACAATCCGGTTATCAGGCTGAAGGTAGTAGGTAACGTAATTGGCCGTCTGGATAGCCCGCTCCCGCATCTTATCATCACCGGTGGCTTTTGAGAGGTCCAGCAGCATAGACGCCCAGTTTAGGCTATGAACGCCCATAACCACGTTGCACTGCAATTGCTCGCGAATTCCTTCAGCTGGCTCAAAGCCCACAATCTTGTCCATAAAGATATCTTCGATCCAGGTATTGAGTTCCTGTGCGATCTCAAGGTAGCCATTGATCTCTGTACGATTTGCCAACAGGTAACGGATTACGTCGAGGCAATCGTAATTGGTACGACCCTCTGTACTTTCCGAAATATCTTCATAAAAGCCTCGAAATTCCTTGGTCTTGATGGGACCCGTCAGCAACCACTTCCACGTTCGGTCTCGATAAGTTTCGTAATGATTATTTTTGTTTAATTCATCAAGGCTCTCGAATAACATGACGGCATAGATGACGCTGCTTGTATAATCTTCAATCACCTCTTCTGTTTTCGGGTCAACACGGAAAGGCCAAGTGCCATTAGGGCGCTGGTTAATGGCTAACGTTTGACTTATGGCTTCAGCTGCATCCAAAAATCTGGTCTTTTGGCTGACTTTATACAATTCTATATAAGACAAAGCCATAATAGCTGCTTTGTCTGGCATGATACCGGTCTTATCCCGAAATCCTCCTGGTTTCTTCTCCTCAAACGTGCTGTAGGGCATGTTCCCATAAACCCATTCGTCTGGTGTACTGTGTGCGATATTCCAGTCTGCCAGCTTAATGGCTTCCGCAAGTGCCTGTTCATCTCCTGAATATTGAAAATATTTAATAAACGTCCTAATCATAAGGGAGTGATGAAATGCAGGATAAGACACAAAACGGTCTACAGAAGTTGGAAACGGCTCACCATTATGTTGAAGGTTCGAATAGTACACCCACGGCATCTGGGTGTGTCCGTTCTCATCGATGAGGTTTTCGCTTGGTCCCTTGAACCATTTCAGATGATCCACCAGCAAAAACGACATACCGCGACGGATTGTCTCATCATAAGACTGAAGCAGAAGCAACATACCTGCAGCATCGCGTTTTCTGTCAGCAATCGTCATATTCTTCTTCCAGTCATAGTATTCCTTACTTTCAGATTTGAGTATTACTCCTTTTGCATTTTGACCTGCTAGTTTCGTACCTATAACTGCACCGAGCATTATTATCGCTGTTAAAATTCTTATAGTGATGCTTTTTATGCTAATTCTTCTATTTATATTCATAATTAATTTACATTTCTTAAACTGAGAAGTTTTATGGTTTTTTATAATAAATGCTATCGATCACTGCTAACTTCGTTCTACGAGGTTTAGCAGAGGGTAGAATGTTTTTTTCAATTTGGTCTAAATCTTGGTAGTGTTTCTCGCGATTTGTTGTTTGATAGATTGTATTGATTTGCACCATCAATATCCATTATATATATGTCCATCTTTCCTTGACGATTTGCATTGAAGGTAATTTTTGTTCCGTCAGGCTATTTGAAAATGATCGTATAGCCATCAGGTGCTCAATCTAATAAAAAGTGTAAGCCATGTCCTTAGAATAAAATGTTAACAATATCTCTGTTTGTTCAAAACAAAAAACAATTCTATCCATAGCTCACACCATAATAGAGCATATTTAGAAATATATTTCGTATAGGGTCATGAATATACTCGAATCCAAACCAGGCGACCATGAGAGTAGGAAAAACTAATTTGGGATTATTAATAAAATCTATATATCTACTCGTTTTATCTTGCTCAATAAAAAACAAGGGAATTTTACTCCCATCTAGCATGGGTAATGGTAGCAGATTGAACACGAGGAGCAGAATATTTAGTGAAAACAGAATACTTAAAAATGTGCCTAATTTTGAATATACCCCACCCAATTCTGAATCGGTAACATAAGAAAAACTTACTGATTCCGGAGCATAGAAAATATCAAAGTAATATCCGATATTGGTTATAAGAAGCACCAATAATACTAACAATAAATTGGCAACGGGTCCGGCAATACTCATAACGGCAAAATTTTTAGGATATGATTTTGCCCATTTTATATTATACGGTGCTGATGCCCATCCAATCATCCAACCACTTGAAAAAAATGTGAACAAGGGGACAACAATTGTTCCGACTATTTCTCGTTTGATGTGAGGGAATGGATTTAATGTGACCTGCCCACCCTCCTCTGCTGTAGTATCTCCCAATTTTAGTCCAACAAATGCATGTGCTGCCTCATGAAATGTAAGTGAAATAATAAATGCCAAGTACCAAATTGGGAGTAGTTGTAATGTTTCAGTCATAATATTCCTATTTTAAGTATTTTGCTTACTTATCGGCTCAGGTTTAACCCGACCAAAAAGCAGGAGACAAATCTATTTAATTGTACAACCTTGATCCAAAAACCTCCAAACTCCAAAAAAGCATCGGCTTTTTAGGTCGGGTACCGGGGGTTGGCAGCTGTTATCTTACTTACGTCTCCATCTTGTCTGATTTATTAACCATTCAGTAATAAACGGAAAAATACGGTGCAGTCCTACCGTCATCCGTAGGGAAAGTGGCACGATAACCTCTCGTTTATTGTTTTCTACAGATTTAACAATAGATCTTGCGACCTTCTCGGGTGTCATTTTCGGAAAAAGTTTCCCTATTTTGGGAATTCTATCCCTACTAACGGAATTATTTTTCCAATAAGGAGAATTGACTTCGCCAGGCGTAAAAAGGGTTACCTTTAAGTTTGTTCCATATATATCTGCTCTTAATGCTTCGCTAAAACCACGCATTGCCCAGCGCGCTGCCGTATAACCTGTTGCTCCCGCCCAAGGAGCATAAGCAGCCAACGAAGTAATATTGACAATATGACCTTCGTCTCGTTCCAACATTGCTGGCAAAAATGCTCTGGTTATGTAAAAGGCGGCAAGATATGGTACCGCCATCATTTGGACAGCATCTTCTGGATCGGTTTCCTCAACAAATTGCCATCGGCCTGCCCCAGCATTATTAACTATAGTATCAACAAATCCTACATTTCGATGGATTATCTCTGCTACTTGATCAACTGCTTTTGATATTGATAAATCTACTGGATAAGACACAGCTCGCCCCCCTTGGGCAATTATTCCCGATACCGCTTCATCCAATGCGTTCTTATTCCGCGCTAGCAATATGATATATCCCCCTCTCTCTGCCATTGCTTTTGCTGTTGCTAAACCAATACCGCTTGATGCGCCAGTAATGAGTATAGTACGACCTTCTATTTTCATATCCATCACCTAGCTATATTGGGGATTTCATTATTTCTCTTTTTTCAATCTATTTTTACTACCTAACGGCCTGCATTTAACCCGCCTAAAACCAAGCGGCCAGTGATTGGAAATTGCCAATACACCAGCCCGGATCGAAAAATTTAAAATTGAATCAACGTGTTTTAGGTCGACGTTGAAACGCTTGTTATACTTTTTTTCTGCATATCTGTAAAACCTTTTTCACTTTACTTAAATCAGATAGTTTTAAATTCAAGCAGAATTTCTGCTGGCATTGATATTTCCGTATAATGATCGTCTAACTATTTTTTCATAAGTATCTTTCTTGCCGGAATTTTTTTCAATTTTCTGCAAGGCATATTGCTGAATAACCAATAAAGGTAAAACGATTCGCTCCCTGATCTCGATTGAATTTCTTGAAACAGGTTCTTCCTCCATCAAAATATTGTAATCAGAAATGAGCAGCACCATTTCTTTTGAAAGTTTATATTCTTCAAATAATATATTCCAGAAGTCTTCATATTCTTCATCTTTGGCAATATAGGCAGTTAATTCAAAATAACATTTTGATAATGACATCATGCTATTAAGGAGCAGTGCTTTAAAGAAAGGCACCTCTTTAAATAATTTCTTTAGTTGTTCCAGTTTGCCCTCATTTACCAATGCTTTAATCGCGGTACCGATACCAAAGTAACCGGGAACATTTTGCCTTAATTGACTCCATGACCCTACAAAAGGAATAGCCCGTAAATCTTTAAATTCCAGATTTTCTTTATCCCCTCTTTTGGATGGACGGCTTCCTATATTGGCTTTACCATAATATTTTAAAGTGCTCTTATTCTCTAGATACGGCACAAACATTTTGTGGTTTTTAAGATCATTATATTTGTCAAAGCTTATCCGGCCCAGCGCCTCAATAAGATTTCGCGATTCATCGTGGATGGTATGTTCTTTTTCATATAAACTATTGGATAACCCGGCTGTAAGCAGTTGCTCGCAATTATGAATAAAATGATCTTTGGTCCCATATTTACTGGTAATAGTCTGGCCCTGAATGGTTAATTGAATTGCATGATTAGCAATTTTTTGGCTTTGGGCGGCATAGAAACGATGTGTTTTACCGCCACCACGGGCAGGCGGCCCACCGCGGCCATCAAAAAATATCGCCTTGATATTGTATTGTTCACAAACGGCGGATAGCTTCTCTTTTGTTTTGAATATCGACCAGTTGGCCTGAAGATAGCCTCCATCTTTGGTACCATCGGAGAATCCGAGCATAATGGTCTGCTTCTCATGGCGCTGTTTTATGTGTGCTCTGTATTCGGGAATATCAAAAAGCTCCTGCATGATTAATTCGGCATTTTTCATACCTTCCATAGACTCAAACAACGGAATGATATCAAAGGGCATCTCCCCTTTATCCCAGCCACACCACCTGAAAAGGCCATAGACAAATAAAACAGCGAAAATATCTTCGGAATTACTAATAATATATCGATTGCAGCCTTCCGGACCATTTTTGCTTTGTATGGTTTTCAGTTGAGTTATTGTCCGGATCGTATCTTTTATAATCTCTTCTTTAAACGGATCAGGCAAAACATTGATTTTTCTGTGGGTAAGAATAGAAATTAATTCATCTTTTTCCAACTCATCCAGGCTATCGGTAATCAGATTTTCTTTTTTAAGGATTTCTTCAACGGTTTGTTTGTGAACGCTGTGGTTCTGCCTGATATCCAGAGCAGCAAAATGTGTTTTGAAGATTCTGACTTTATCAATAAGATTATTCAGTTCCTCGAGATATAAACTGTTATATTTTTTTACAAGAGATTCTTTGACCGAACAAAGTGGCTTTATTATATCCTCAAATCCTATTGTTTTTACCGGATCAAACATGGTTATGTAAAGCCTATCCCTCAGATTATGCAACAATATCTTCTACTTCTCTGAAGGTTAGTTTTTGCTGTTAAATTTTTAATATCCTGGTAATAGCATTTCATCAATGTCATACGCAGTTCATCTGCGACAGCATTCGTTGTTTCCGAAGTAACAAAGGGATTACCGTCCCGGTCGCCGCCTGGCCAGAATCCAAGCTGAATGATATTCGAATTATCGAAAGTTTCATTTTTGATATTCTTCTTGATATTGGAATACAGCTCACCTACGGCATCATAATACACATTTCGCAGAAAGTAGATAACATTTTTTGCTTCATCAAAGGGCGTTGGTTTTTTGGAATTAATCAAGGATGTTAATCCCAATTGTTGTAAGGTGAGATCGATTTCATTAATATTGTTTTCATTTATCAGTCCTCTCAATTTAGCGATGATATCCAGTACCGAAGGAGAATAAAACTGCGTCGGATGAGCTGTAAACACAATCCTTGCGCTGAATGTGGATAGTTTCTCTGATATGCGAGCCTCTCCTTTTTCATTGACCGAAAAATGGATATAATCTTTAAGCGATAAATGATCACCAAGCGCCATCAGATGAGTAAAGGCGGCATCTTCAACACTGTCATAAAGCACAATTTGTCTTTCAATGTACTGAATGACTCTGAACATAAAATCAATTTTCTCTTCTTCCGAATGTATATTTGCGTGAATGCTGAAAAAGGAATCAAGAATTTCCAGTGGATCGCTTCCCGATTCAAGTCCCTCTTTACATACATGATGCATCAAAGGAATAAGCATTCCGATATTACTGATCTTTCGAAAAGGAAGGCTCAAGAATAAGCTGTTGTAAACGTTAAACTTATTCTTTACCGATTTCTCAAACTCTTTTACTCTCATTGGCATATCCATTTGTTTAATTTATTTATTTTGGATTTCTTCAACCTCGCACAAATGGGAATAGATTGGTATTTTCAATACTTATCATTATAAATTTATATTAAACATAAAGGAAAGTACCAGACTTCGCAAACCACATGCATTTTTTCAACTGCAATTAAATTAGATTTATGTCATATAAAACTGGAAGTCTTACTCATTGCCTGGTTAACTCAAAATTTGTTGGTGGTATAACGTTTAAGCTGAGGTGCGCTACGAGCGCCTGCGTGTGGCGTCACCTCCAGCGACTGGTTAACTCTATTTCTCTTTTCCGGATATATCTAAGATAATTCCAACCAAGAGGCCTATTCCCGCTCCCAAAGCAGTACCAATAGCAATATTTCCAATAGACTACGCCAATCGCTGTTCCGACACCGACTCCTAAAGCCATACCTATTCCTGTTTTAATTCCGAAACTATTATTTTTATCCATATTAAGTACTCCATTTATTGAGTTTCAGTAAGAGTATATACGGATAATCTCATCTTTCACAGAGTATTCTAACACCTAAATATTGTGTGTTTAATTCCAGCTATCTCGTATTCGGCGGACGAATCGCTGTGGCATAATAAGTGTAATTATAACTGTAATTTATGGTTCTTCTTGTAAATATAGAATGCAAAAATGCAGTATTAGGCGGAAATAACGCAATATAAAACCATGTCCTTAGATACAGTCTCTTTAGTAAATGACTACCCGAATCAAAAGTTGCAAAAAAACTGTCAATTCAAATAAAAATCTGTCAAATAATTAAATCAAAACAGAGCTAACCAGTAAACATATGATTTATTTGTCCAACTGATATATAATCAGCACGAAAATTATCAATCCCCTATCCCCACTCCTTCTGTATAACACATATAAACGGATATAAATCTTAATATGGGGAATCAATCTCTAAATACTACAATCTTAGAAAATCTATGTGTTCACTTGAGCATTGGAGAAGGATTCTTATGTAATATAAGAAAAAGAGGAAATGTCACAAGCAAAAATATATAAATTATTATGAGAAGTAAACCCTCTCCCGGGAAAAGATCTATAGAACTTTGAGGAATAGATTGCTAGTTCTTTTGGTAAAAGATCTATTGATCTTGTACCCATGAGACTCTAAATCTTCTACCCTCGGATCTATAGATCTTGTACTCCCGGAACTATAGTTCTTTTACTCCCCTTTCTATAGATCTTGTACCCCTGGGACTATAGTTCTTTTTCTCATGGATCTATCGTTCTTTTCCGTGCAGATCAATAGATCTTTTCCAATATTAATCAATAAATGTATTTCTTATACCTGATTTTTAAGCTGTTTTTAGGATAGTATTTTTTTCAAGCACCGACACAACACTTTTTAAACTGCACTCCACAATTCACTAATCTGCTATTCTTTCTCATTTTTAAGTAAAATAGTGGCTACAGAACGAGCAGGAATTTTCAGATCGGATGCTTTTCGGTTTCTTTTGAAAAGACTCATGTCACGTGATGTCGTATAGACATCAACCATATCTGAAAAAGGGAGGTCACATAATTTATCATCGATGGAAAGATTGACACATACTAAAACAAGATCATCATCGGTACTTTTATAAGCTGAAACCAATAATCCATCCTCATAAGATTGTTCCGGCGTTACAGAACAGGCAATTCGTACCATACCCGGTCTTATGAACCGGGAATAGTTACCCAGGGTCCAGAGCAACTTACTCTCACGAACCTCGCCATCGTAAAACAAACTTTCGATCTTCGCGCCCATTTTCCCGGAATTGTCCTCAGACCCATCATCCAAATAAACAAGACCATCTTTATAATTTACTTCCGTAATTGCCGTCCACCATTGCCATGATTTAGCCTTGCAGAGCGTTAAATCATTATGGATAATCCGGGCGACATATAAGGCAGTAGCCATTCCCAGATCCCGACCTCCGCCCTTGATAATTTCATCATTATTTTGGAGGATACAATACTCACTTTGCCAATAACCCAAATCGGAATTGGCCTTTCTAAGCATTTCATGCAGCATTAATCGGTATTCAACCTGTTCATCCAGGGGCCATACGGAATGGTAACTATGGGCAGATATGGTCTTTTCCACATTTGGAAAATCTCCAATATAATAGGGTGATTGGGGATTAAAGAAAAATTGGGCCTGGTCATCCCTGCCATCATCTTTCATGATTTTGGCGACATGACCAATGGTAGCGGCTTCTCCGATTACCAAACTAGTGGTAAGTCGGCGTTGGGCCAATTCATCTGATAGCATTTTAATAAAAGCATACAGTTCTGTGTTTAATGCCGGCGTTCCCTCCTGGCCTGGTCCATCCCAGTTCCACTGCGGCTCGTTGAAGGGACTTAAATAGTCAAAATGGATGCCTTCTTTTTCAAAATGCTGGATCACATCAACCAGAAAGACGGCATACCCATCCATTTTTCCTGGTTTCAGGTTAAAACGGACAACCCCCTTTTCCGCATAGCCCTTCCCATTACGGCTGTAGTGAACAGGGGGCGCATTGGGAAAAGCGAGGAATTTCTCCACTCCCCGCTCTTTAGCAGCCTGCAAAAACCACCGTTGCCCAACCATCTTTGACCAGTCATAACTGCCATCGGAATTCTGAAAGCATTCGCCACGACGCCAGGGATTTCCGATATCAGACGCTTCGCCCTGCTCTGTTGTTCCGGCACTTATATTAAACCGCCAGAGTGATAATCCTATGCCTTTAGGATTTCCATTATCATTAAACTCTTTACTGAATAATAAATCAGCGATGCGTTCACGTTTCTCCAACGGCCAGTTTTTTCCCACAAACTGACATCGCCAGGCATCTGAAGCACCAAATCCATCTATGGTCTGGTAGACCTGATCAGGATCGGGTGATATTTTTACAATTTCCGGCCCATCACCACATCCCAGCAATAATAGACATATCACTAAATGATAAATATTTCTCATTGGGATAGACACAGTAGTACCTTTCGCATTATCTAATATAATTTTATTTGTGTTATAACGGGAACAGAGGTTTTATTCCTTTATAATCCTGAGAAAACCCGGTACAAACAATAATTACAGACAAAAAAAGCAATAACAATTTTTTCAAAACATTGTACTCCCTTATTTTAATGCATGTATTGACAGATATCTGACCTCAGGACTTGGCTCAGCACACCTGCCATCATAGAGGGTAGCGGATTAGCGGTCAGAGTGGATGTGCTTTTTAGCTGTAACCGTTTATGGTGTCTATCCACGCTACGATATTCTCTGCCGGAACATCATCCTGGATCTCATGAGCGGGCGCCATCACATAACCACCATTTTCACCAAATACGCGGAGCAACTCATCAATATGGATCAGGGATCTCATCGCGTGTCGCTCCAGGAAGGAATTGCTGAACATCTACCCCTCCCCAAAATACGAGCCGATCTCCGAAGCGGTCTTTTAGTAGTTTAGGGTCCATTTCAGCAGCGGAGGTCTGTATCGGATTGAGAATATCAACGCCACAGTCTATGATCTGATCCAGCAGTTTGACTATGGAACCACAGCTATGATGCCAGTAGTAACACTGACCGAGTTCCTTCGTCCTTCTAATTCTTGCAGAAAAGTACGGGACAACAAGAGACTCAAACATTGTGGGTGAAAGCAACGGTCCGTTCTGTGAGCCAAAGTCATCTCCGCTGGTGGTAAGATCTATGTATGGGGCCAATACAGGATAATACTGTTCAATTACAGCCATTTGAATTTCAAGAAACTTGTCAAAGAAAAATCGAACAAAATCGGTATCTACCGCAAGTTTCAGAAAAAAATCGTCGTATCCGCACATCCAGCAACCAAGTTCAAGAATTCCATACACGGGATGTTCTGCAACAACAACATATCGATCTTGCTCTCTCAATTTCTTTGCCTGATTCTCCCAGCTTGCCAACTGCTTTTCATCAACAATCGCCTCTGGCCATTGGTAGGATTTGAGATCGTCAAGAGAAGCACCTCGTAATGGGCTTTGAGTAATCTGCCATTCCCCATCGATCCAATCTCGACGAATCCCCCAACAGTCAATCTTTGCCCGAGAGGATATTATACGGGTATGTGCACTTGGCAAAACCACCCTTGTGCCGACTGAGCGGAAATCTGTGCCCGCCCATTCAAGAATTCTCTCATCAACTTTCTTGTATGTATCAACAAAATTCCCTGAGAATCCCAGAAGTTGACGCAGGCTTTCCTGACAGTGTGGTCTCATACCGGTAAGTGATGTTCCACCGATATCGATGGGTACGCGATCCGGCTTCCGGTGCGTCATCGCATATTCAAATCTTTCGCGGCTATTCATATCTCTTATCCTTTTATTTACAGGTAAGGGTTCCAGCTAACATGATTTTATGAGTTTGAGCAGATTATCAGTGCACAACATCAACTTTGGAACGCCTGATCGTGAGGTTTCGGCTACGATAGCTGTACTTTTATTCAGCATATGATCAAGTCAAATATTGGAAAATTAAGGTAAAAATAGGAACTTAGCCCCATGTTAAGGCAATCCTGTTTCAAATACATTATTGGGATCCGAACTCCATTCAAACCAACCGCCATCATATATAGAGACTTTGGGCCATCCCATCAACCAGGCGCTAAAGAATGCCTCGCTCGCTCTCCATCCTGTACCGCAATAAAAAGCGATATGTTTTTCCGGAACAATCCCGGATTCGGCGAGTTTGGTTTTTAATTCTTCTGCACTTTTCATCGTATCGTCTGGGTTGCGAAAATTTTCCATGTGATAGGCGTCAGAACCACAATTTCCAAAGACAGCTCCAGGAATACGTCCTTTGACTTTGATATAATGGTATCCGCTGACCTCACCAGTAAATTCTTCCCAACTACGAACACTGACAAGTTCGGAATCTGCTCCTTTTATCATTTCTTTTGCTTTTGGTGTCGATACGATCAGGTCGGGATTCTCAGGAATGTTTAATCCCGTCTCTTTAACTGGTATTGGAATTGTTTCCTCTCGGGTAATTTCTCCGCCTGCTTTTAACCAGGCGCCAAGACCTCCATCCAACACGCGCACATCTCGAATGCCGGCATACAAAAGCAACAATGCGGCCCGCATAGAGGCAAGTTGCCCCGCCTGCTTGCCCGGATGTGCCTGCGACATATTGGGATTTGCTGTTCTACCATACAAAATTACAGTTGTATTTTTGGTGATTCCATGTTCCCGCAGTTCTTCCTCCATTTCATCAGGCGTGCGGGCATTCCAGGTTTCTTCAGATTCCAATGCGAGCGTATCGAGCCAAATGGCTCCTGGGATATGCCCTTCATCATAATCTCCCCAATTATCAAAGTTGACGTGTGCCAAAACATAATCACCAATTCCGCCCGCTTCAGGATCATTTCCGTTAAGCAATTTCATTAGCCAGTCAGAGTGAATGAGATGCTTAAAATTCGGTAAAAAATGCAATGGCCGTTCAAAGTCGGTTATCCAATCCAACATACCATTGTTGTGCGTTAAAACTGCTGGAAATCCCAGACGCTTTAAATTATTTGCTGTTAATTCAATTGCCTCAGGTTCATAACCTGTTACGATTATTGTTTTATTTTTTTCGATTCCTTTTTCTCTCAACAGTTCATTTAATTCCTGTTCCGAAAGCTCATTAAACCAGTCCGCAGGAAAGGATATAGCGCCCGGAATATGCCCGCCTCTTTGTTCACCAGAAAGAGGCCATCCGTTGTATGCAGCAGATGGACGGGAGTCCAGAATAACCGTATTTTCATTCATATGCATGTCTAAAAGTTCTATAGTCGTTAAAACCTGTTTCATAGAAAAATCCCTATATCTATACGCGCTGCTTCTTTCGTCTCATCTCCATAAACAAGATAGCAATTTGCATCAACAGGTCCGGTAACCTGATGTTTTATTGCTAAATTTTCAGCTGGAGAACGCTGGAATAGAAGAACAAAAAAAATAGATATCAATAATGAATGTATTAATGATACTTTCATTTTTCCTCCAATATTGATTAAGGGAAGTGTAAAAAATAACCACAGAGTACACGGAGTAATTTATTAATTTTATTTGAGTTAATACCGTTTCTCATTATCTCCCCTCTGTGATCTCTTATAATATGGCTCCCTTATTCCCTTTTTTAATTTGTCGACATTAAAATTGATCAATAGTCCAACTCGTAGCTTTTCTGCTTTCAGATATATCATCACCTGAGCGATATGAATATTTTTAATTGTCAACACATTTTAACTCAACAATCACCTTGTTTTCTATCAAATAATCTAATTGAAAATTACCAATAGGATTGCCCTTATATTCAATCTCGAGTTGTTTCTGTCTTTTATACTCAATTCCCCGTGACTTTAACTCATACTCCATGGTTTCTTAATATAAATTTTCCAATAAACCTGGTCCAAGTAAAGAATGAATTTTCCCGATAAATCGGGACACAGGAGATTATTTTATCAGTAATATCTTTGAGAGGATATTCTTTAGGAGTTCTCAGAGTATTTCTCTGTGGTTTCTGCCTGTCCCGTAAAGGCTGGCGGAGCCAAGCGGACACGGGGCGGTTTCATCCTTTAATCCAATTTTCCATTTTTTCATATCCCGATTCTATCGGGATGACACTACCTGATTAAGCGGAAACCAGCATGCGTTTGCGCTCCGTTGCAACGTTGTGTTATATGCTATTTAAATTATGGAAAAAACACAAACTTTACTATCATATTGGTAAATTCTTTATCAATTGCTCAATAAATTGCTACTTCGGGTTTTGAAAAGAATTATAGCTTCTTTAATTTGACCAGTTCTTTAGATTTATCCTGAAAACTGATTATTAATTTTCTATTACTCATTCTTTGGCGAGGCATATGATTACAAATAATGCGGTTATTTTGGGAATCTTAGTGGTAGTACTTTCCCTGATTTTCCACACATCATCAAGTAAAAATCAATTCTGGATCAAATTTTATAAAGTCTTTCCAGTCTTATTGGTATGCTATTTTGTACCATCGCTTTTAAATTCATTCGGGATTGTGGATGGTGATAGCATTAAATTATATTTTGTAGCTTCCAGATTTTTGCTTCCGGCCAGTCTTGTCCTGTTCACCTTGAGTATTGATCTAAAAGTGTTTTTAAGACTCGGAACAAAAGCTAATATTATGATGCTGACTGCAACAAGCGGAATAATTATTGGCGGTCCGGCTGCTGTGTGGATCGTGTCTCAATTTGCACCTGAAGTGGTAGGCGGTACCGGTCCCGACGCTGTTTGGAGGGGATTAGCAACCCTGGCCGGTGATTGGATTGGTGGTGGCGCGAACCAGGTAGCCATGAAGGAAGTTTTTAATGTTAGTGATGATTTATTTTCTGCAATGATTACAACCAGCGTTCTGATTTATGGTTTTTGGATGGCCTTTCTTTTATATGGCGCTGGAATAACAGAAAGAATTGATACGTATTTAAAAGCGGATACATCAGACATCGAGCATGTTAAAGAGAAAATGGAAAAATATCAGTCCGAAATTATGCGTATTCCGTCTTTTAATGATTTATTCAAAATTATCGCTGTGGCATTTGGCGTTGTTGCAATTGCCCACTTAGTAGCTGATAATTTAGCACCTTTCTTAAAAAGTAATTTTCCCATTCTACAAAAATTCAGCGTAACATCAGGTTTCTTTTGGATTGTGGTTATTTCTACGACAGGTGGCTTGTTATTATCATTCACAAAATTCAGAGATTTAGAGGGTGCCGGCGCGTCAAAAATTGGTAACGTATTTTTATATATATTAGTCGCGGTAATTGGATTAAAAATGAATATTCTGGCAATATTCGATAATCCGGGATTATTAGTCGTTGGCGTGATTTGGATATTGATTCACATTGTCATTTTATTTGTCGTCGGCAAGTTAATAAAAGCGCCATTCTTTTTTATTGCTGTAGGCAGTCAGGCAAATATCGGCGGAGCGGCATCTGCGCCAATAGTGGCAGCAGCCTTTCATCCTTCTTTAGCACCGGTTGGCGTTCTGCTGGCTGTGCTTGGTTATGCGGTTGGCACTTATGGGGCGTGGTTGTGCGGTATCCTTATGCAGGCGGTTGCACCATAATTTATCATTCAGATAGATATTTTGATAAACTTTTGCAAACCATCAGCTAGATTACGTGTATGAATGTGCCTTTATTGTTCCTAAATGAGTCGGCTTGATATTCTTTTTCCAGCCATACTTTTTAGGACGATGCAACCGGTAAGACCTAACGCTGGACATCTTATTCATCTGCCGAAATCACACATCTAAATCCTACGGGATAGCCACTCTGTTTCATATTTGGATCAAGGTAATAGCGATGCGCACAACGTTGCATACTTGGATCGGCAAAGCGGGATGCCCCTCTGATTACCTTATATTTTTCTCCATAAGCCGGGCTTTTAACAGGATTTCCGGGATATGGTTGATACCAGTCTGCTGTCCATTCCCATGCTCCCCCGGCCATCCAATAGGCACCGTACGGACTTTTACCGGCCCGCCATGCAGCTGTTTTTGCAATACCATCGGGTTCGGCAAAACTCATATCGTGCATTTCGCCCCACGGATATTTTCGTGCATCGGTACCGCGTGATGCCTTTTCCCATTCAGCTTCTGTTGGGAGACGTTTTCCTGCCCATTTGCAATATTCAACTGCCTCGTACCAGTTTATATTTACAACCGGCTTTTTACTGTCCATCCACTCCTCTTTATGAACCGTTTCATCCACAATATTTTCATCGTATTTGTAGCCTTTTTTGAATTTTGCGTATTGCCCCTGGGTAACTTCAAAACGATCAATATAAAACGCACCCACATAGACTTTACGTTGTGGCGACTCATCTTTGTCACCGCTATTACTGCCCATCGTGAATTCTCCTGCCGGAACATAAACCATCCCTTCATACTTGTCAGGTTTCGGCAAAGCCCATTCCGGTGGATGGCCACTATCAATTTTCCCATCGGCATTTAGCAATTCATGATAACGAGCTTTCCAGTATACGAGAAGATAAAAATGTGACGGCTCAATCCAGATTCCTGTTATACGCTCTGCCACATTACCATTTCGCAACATCTGATCGCCTTCCCATCTTCTTGCACCATTCCAGTCAATGAGTTGTTTTACGGACTCTTCATTAAAACCTCCCTGATCCGGAACATAGTGGTTGTAAACAAGTTGCAGCGTCATGTTCTTACATGGATATTCTTTCAGCCAAAACCGCTCAAGTGCTGCTAAATATTTATTCCGTAAAGAGTGGTCTGATTCGTACTTCAAAAGCAGATATACACCTTTCATAAAATGATACGTATCCCAGGGTACGTAAGGGGGTTTAAAAGATGCAGCCATTATGGCTTCATCTGCATACCCGTGTATATCAATAAGTTCGAGATATTTTTCCTGATATTTTTCATCGCCTGTAATGTGGTAAGCTGTTTTAAGATGAAACAGGGGTAGCAGAAAGTTCAATTTTTCCTTGTCTAGCGAGGGGCTGTAATTTCCCCAGAGTGTCATTTTTCCATCAACATCTACAATTCGCATATCGTGTTCAATCATTCGGTCGCTAACTTTTCTTACCCAATCCTGCACTCTTTTTTTGTACAAATCATCAGCCACCAAGTCATAGTACATTGCCAGCCCATACATAAGATTGGCATAGGTATCTGAGCTAGGATCACCAATCCAGCGGTAACCTGGCATACGTGTCGACTGATGCCACTCCATAGGAAAAAAGAACCAGTCTTCATGGCGTTGTTTCACAGTCGATTTATTAAAACTTCGGGCAATACTACCCTCGACGCCTGTTACTTTCTCAAGTATTTCAATTGCCTCAAACGATTCGTTTGCCCACTTTTTAACCTTATTGTCTTTAGTTACCGCATACTGAAAACTTAAAGTTGCCAGATACGGGCCGGTACGGTTTCCACCGTCTTCCTGATGAGCAGAAGAGAGATCGGCATTTCCCTGGGGTGGAAGCAAAACCCTGGGCATAACAATGCCATATTGCATGTTGTTTTTATGAAGGTCTTCCTGCAACCAGCCGGCCTTTTCTAACAGATTAGCATATCCCGGGTATGGATAGTTCTCAATAGCAGGTTTTTGTTGAGCGAAACCCGGACTGAATATTATGAGAGAGAGACATAAAATCAAAAAACATTTGGATACATATGAAGTCATAGTTTTACCCTGGTTATTAATTCAAAAAAAGTTGTAGTAATATATAGAATTATAAATTATTCTGCTCCACTGAAATTTTAGAATGACAGCCACGATTTTATTGCAACCGCTCTCACGCGTTTGTCCTCATTCCAATATAGCCGGCATACTTATCCATTTTTCCTTGCTTCAGGTTAAATCGGATAATTCCCTTTTCCGCATAGCCCTTCCCATTGCGGCTGAGATGAACGGGTGGGGCATTGGGAAAAGCAAGGAAGCGCCCTACACCACGTTCCCGGGCCGCATTTAAAAACCATTGTTGCCCGGCTAACTTTGTCCAGTCATAGCTGCCATCAGCATTTTGAAAAGACTCCCCCACGGCGCCAGATATTTCCCATACCTGAATCATCACCCTTCTCTGCCGTACCGGCACTAATATTAAACCGCCAAATTGACAACCCCATGCCTTTAGGATTGCCCCCATCATCAAACTCTTGCCTAAATAAAAGATCTGCTATCTGCTCTCGTTTCTCAACTGGCCAGTTTTTGCCTACAAACTGACATCGCCAGGCATCGGAAGCACCGAAACCATCGATGGTTTGATATTCTTCTTAAGCATTGACTGTAATTTTTATCCTATCCGGTTCTTCTGCACATCCCTGGAATAGAATATAAACCGATAAAAAACAAAGGTTTCTCATTATTATAAACAATTGAATTTCCTCTCTGAATTCATGATTTAATTTACAAATTGGAAGGTTTAGATGATATCTAATTACTTACGGCAGGCAAAATATAAGTGGATATGAGATTAAATATAGCCCATTCCTGATTGTTTGAGACCTCGGAAGTAACCTGATTTTTAGCGGTTGACACGATAATGAGATTGAGACCGGGAAAGACCACCACAAACTGGCCCCCATAGCCATATCCCATAAACATATTCTGCCCGCCTATCTGACCCAACCACCATAGATAGCCATAATTATAGTTCTCAAAATCGCCCCATTGATTAGGATGTTTAAAATCTGTGCTGGCTGTAAGTGTCAGGTCGATCCAATCCTCAGGGATTATTTGCTCATCGCCAATCCGGCCTTTATTTAGATATAAATATCCCAAAAGGGCCATTTCACGGGGTCTCATAAACATATTGCTCCCACCAAAATAATAACCCTGCGGATCCTGTTCCCAATAGTCAATCTCTATATTTAATGGATCAAATAAATACCTGTTCGCAAAGTTCAACAGGCTCATATTTGTGGCTTTGGTGAGTATTGCAGCCAGAAGATGGGTCTGAAAACTATTGTAGCGCATTTTTGTACCGGGATCATCTAATAGCGGATATTCTATCGTTGTACGTAACCAGTTATCGGAATTATAAATATGCTGAAATACGCCATAATCATTTTCAGCTTCCCCCGCTATTCCCATCCGCATCGTCAACAAATGCCGGATTGTAATGTCTGGTTTTCTTACATCCATACCCGGATGAACATACTCAGGAAAATAATCTAACACTTTTTTTTCTATAGATACAATATAGTCCTGGTTTACAGCTATTCCGGTTATGGCAGATAAAAAACTTTTTGTCACTGACATAATATTATGGGCGTGATTCTTATCATACCCGTTAAAATACGCTTCGGCAACTATATACCCGTTTCTAATAACCAGCATTCCATCCACAAATCCCAAAGTTCGTGCTTGCACCAGAGCTGAATCCAGAACCTTTGCATTCATATCCTGTATTTCTGGTGAGGAATAGGACCAAAGGTCCTCATAATCCATTTTCTCTGTTGGATGGCTCCCACAGGTAAAATTAAATAAGATAATTAAAAGGAGAAGATATTTTTGAAGATCCACATGCCATTTTGACAAAAAACGTGCGGATTTCTTCCAGATGTGCATGAGATAAAAATGATGCGCCATTATCCCCCCGGCCTGTCATAGTTCCGGTAATGTTAAACGCTCTGCGAAATCGTGGCTGATTTATAAGAGTATCGCTTATCGGCTTAGCTGCTCTTAACCGCAAAAACGCTAAGCCCCGATATAAATTTCTACAGCACGTAGATATATCGGGATGAAATCTTCCATCCCGACTAAAGTCGGGAAAAGGCACAAAGGACATAAAGAAAAAATATAGAGTTGTAGATCTTGCTTATCCTATACTTTAGATTAAAATCATAGATCTCTATTAACCAACGTTCCAAAATTTAAAAAAAAGTCGATACTTAGTGCCCTTGGCGTCTCCTTTGAGAACTTTGTGTTTGAAAAAACCAAACAGGGGGTACAAAAGAGCATATTAAATTTTATTAAAAACAACTTCAAACCCTCTGTCGACTTAGTCGATGAATTCCAAAGCATGCTTAAAAAATTATAACTTCTCTATGTTTCCCATCCAGGGATCATTTGTTTTTACGAGCCAGGGATATAACTCATTTTTAACTAACTGGTCCACAATGTTAGGGTTGCTCTCTGCAATATTTACCAGTTCGTAAGGATCTGATTGCAAATCATAAAGTAGGATCTTTTTTGTTTGATCGGGTAATGCCGTCACAATCAACTTATATTTATGCGTTCTTACCCCGCGATCTCCATAACCAGGATTATCATAAGGTATTCTCAGGTATAACTGGGAAGATGGCCGTGCCCCTTTCTCATTAAGGAATAAATCTGCATGACTGACACCTTTAACAGAAGCAGGAACACTGCTATTGAAACCCATTAACCCGAGAATTGTTGGATAAATATCCGGCACAGAAATAAGGAGGTCATCATGACGTGCTTTGATCTTTTCAGGCCAGCGTATGATAAATGGTATACGCATGGATTCTTCAAAAGGATTATTTTTTGTAACCAGATTATGCGTGCCAAGACAATTCCCATGATCGGACATAAACAGAACTATTGTGTCTTCCCTTATTCCACTTTCATCAATTGCCTGAAGAATACGACCAAATTGTTCATCCACACCTGTGATGTTGGCAAAGTAATTTTTCGTCTGGCTCAGAGCCAGTTTGGACATTTTTGTCTCCCCGCTTTTATCCACATTCGGGCGCACAATTAAATCGTCAGATGATTTTCCCTGGTAGGGATCCAGGTACTTTTTTGGGAACTGGTCGTAGGAAGTATGGGGCGGATTCATAGAAACCACAAGGGCAAAAGGTTGGCCCTCTTCACGATATTTATTCTCTTTGTTTTTGATATAATCAATTGCCATATCGGCTTCATGTTTTGGGCCCCACTGATCTACAAAGTGAAACTCATCTCGTTTTGCATTGGTTCGCCAATACATTGGATTCAGATGATAATCGTAGGTTCCATAAGCGTACCAGTAATCGAAACCATGCCGTCTTTCCGGCACACACCATTCGTTCCACTTCATGTCTCCCTTATTATTCTTACAATCAACATATGGTTCGCGCGGAGAATCCAGATGCCACTTGCCGATATAGGCCAGATCATAGCCATTATCCTTTAAAACATCAGACCAACACCGGTCAGACACCTGCAACTCACAATTGAAAGGTTCCGATTTGCTCATACAGTTTGCAATGACCCGGTTTGCATGTGGATACATGCCCGTCATCAGCATGGCCCGAAAAGGGCTACATATAGGATAATTGGAAACAGACTTGCGGTAAGACCAGGCTCTCTTCTGCAAAACGGTCCAAATGTGGGGTAATTACTGGATCTTCATTAAGAAAACCAAGGGCCTGCCCTCTCATCTGATCTGGAAACACAATGATAAGATTGGGATGTTTTTGATTTTTGGAGATCATTCCAGAAGCACAAAAACCCTGGTTGAGAAGTCCATAAGTGGAAAGAGCAGCTGTGTTTTTAATAAATTTTCTTCTGGAAATATCCATAATTTATTCTCCCGAACAGAGGCGGGTAGATTAGGAAGATTCGGATTCTTTCTTTGGCATTATGACTGCGGAAATCGCTATTTTCCTAATTCTGACTTCTGAATCATTGGAATATATATATATTTTTTTACTATTTTTACCTTTGCGGTTCTTCGTTTTGAATGAAACGTTTATCTCTCCCTCTTCTCCCGGTGCGATTACTTCTGAACTCAGAAGTGAGGCTGTGCAGCCTCAGGTGCCCCTTACACGTTTTATCCGCAAGGTATCCGTACCACAATTTTTAAAATTAAAAACATGGGTTAGAACAACACCTTCTTCTACTTCTCCAAAATTAAAAGATTCCTCCTCAAGAACCATAAGCGGACCTTCCCCGCTCTCCTGACATTTAAGATAACAATATTGAAAGAATACGATGGTCAAAACAGAAATAAACAGCGCAAATGACAATCTTTGTTTAAGCATATATATATCTCCAAAATCATATTAAAATATTTATAAGTAGTTCACAAAACTAAAAAATATTCCTTAGAGTCATTCCGAACTTGTTTCGGAATCTTGATTTTTAGACATAGAGATTCTGAAATAAATTCAGAATGACTCAATTATCCCCCTGTACAAATAACTTTTTAGGATAATTTTTCATTTTAATTATATAAGATTCCGAAACAAGTTCGGAATGACAGGGATTTTTATTTCGCTTATAATTTTTATCAATCCTTCATTTTATTCATATCTCTGATGATACCCATTACTTCACGGTGCAGGATTGGCCCCGATTCCGGACCTAGTGAATTTATCTCTCCATAGGGTCTTTTCTTAAAACCATAGGTATAGGGCTCATCCACATCCCAGTGGGTCTTAGGCATAATATAACCTACCTCATCATTACCGAGCCCAATTACAAAGTTATATTTCCCCTTCATCATTTCACGAATGACAGGCAATTCTACCGGTTCTCCCGGAAAATCAGCACCCTCAGGCACCTCAATGCCACCATTAACCAGTTCAGGATTGATCTCTCCGGGCAGCGTTACTATCCAGGCTGGTCCAATTACCAGAAGATTTACTTCACTCCTTAGTTTATTAAATTCAACGAAGCCACGATCAAGGACACCTAACGCACCCCCAATTTTGAATATAAAATTATCCAAATCAAAAAGGAATGATTTAGCGCGCAATTTTATGGAGGTATTCTCTACTGTCTCCCATTCCCCATTATTAATTTGATCTAATACCAATTTTGCCAGACGGTTACCCTGGGCTCGTACCTTTTCAAAACCACTTTTTTTAAAGGAAGCATTTAACCAGGGATCATAGATTTCACTTCTTAATGAAGTCATCAAACCACCAATGGCTCCATTTGCAAAGATGGCCGTACCTCCTATACCCGGTACCTTAACTTCTTCATCGTAGACAATTCCTTCTTCAATCCCCTGCAACCAGTAATGAGCAAAATCGGCTGTTATTTCAAGATTTTTACTCCCAGCCGTCTCCGGATGATTTCCCCAGTTGAGAAAGATACCAAAAGGCTCACCGTTTTCTGCATCACAAAACTGCATAATATGAATAGCATTATCCAGGACCACTGGCGGTCGCGAATCCATTACCAAATCCGCTGCCGTAGTATCTATCTTTGATAACTTCAGGATTGATGGTTTACGATTATCCACAGCCTGTTTGATCGACTTGACAGCCTGCTCCTTTATAAATTGCATATAGGCTTCATTGACCCCGCTCTCGAACATCGCTCCACCCCACAAGCCCATCAGATCAGGCACTTCATGGTTATGTGTCGTTGCCACAATAACATGGTCGACGGCAAGATTTTGCTCAACTACCATATTTCTTACATCGATCACATCATCATGAAAAAAGCCGATTGCATCAAGTACAACCAGGGCAACACTTGTGCGACCATCGTCCCATACAACCGTTCTTGCCCAAATATCATCATGTACGCCAGTTGCCGGACGTTGGTTTTGAAATCCGGCCAACCAGTAGGCATCAAAAACTTTATTACCATTGTTATCAATAAAGGTATCACCTTTATCTGGTTCGTAACGGGCATTGCTATCCGCATCCACCCAGGTATCAACAACGTCCGGTGTAATGGTAACTTTTGCCACACCAATCTTCAGCAGACCATCGTCCACAATGGCACCTTTACCGGGCAGCATAAGATCAATGCTATAATCAGAATGTCGGTCGCGCATGTGATACAATCCCATACTAACAAATATTAATATGACGACAACAAAAACTGCCAGGATTATCCATAATGCTTTTTTAATCTTTTTTTTCATTTTTTCCTCTTAATTTTTGAACAGATAAACACAAAGAGCACAAAGAAGACACAAAGGGCACAGAGGACATAAGGAATTTCTCTTTTGTTTTTTTCTTTGTTCTTATTATTTTTTTGTGATCTTTGAGACTTCTTTGTGCTCTTTGTGTTTAATTATTGTTTGATTAGCGCCATACTTGTCTTAATCATTGCTTGGCTCACGACCGGGCCGAGATCGGGGCCATAAAAACTTACACTCGTTTCATAGCCGCCTGCTTCATATTGCTCAGGACTGGTGATATAACTTAACCATTCATTGGCCATCCCACCTATTGTAGGTATTTTCATCCCCCTGGCATAAAGTTCTTTTTTTATTTCTTCACCGACAACAGCCGTCAATTCACCGGGAGCACCCACAACCATCCAATCCCCAATTCTTAAGGCATTAATTAAACTTTGTCGTGGACACAAAGATGTGAGAATATGTTCGGATGTTTTTTCATCCATGCCATATTCAGTTCCCCCTGTTTCACTAAACATCGGATGCATTTTCGGCTCCGGAAGATCTGCCACATAGGAGTTATACTGAAACACACTTTTTTCCAATGGACTTATGGCATTATAGATGTCATACGCATATCGGGCTATTTTTCTTCCGTATTTTTCAGCCTTTTCATAATGACTGCCCCCATTTTCCCCAATAACAGATTGATCGCCTTGAGCACCATTATAGTACATACAGACAATTTCCTCTCCTATCCAGGCCTCTAACTCTCTTTGCATATATCCCGGCCAACCGGCAGATACGAACATATCCTCATCACTCATAATTGTCGGATGGGCTGTCCAGTTAACAAGTACAGCCAAAGGATCACCACCATTTCCATCAATTCTTGTAACAGTCAGATCGCGATCTATCGCATTATCATTTCGACGATTTCGATTTAAATCTTCAAATCTTTCCCTTTTCGTTTCAATACGAACAGCCTGCAGGTTTTGATCAGCTGATTTTACAGCGGTAACGATCTTTTTGATAACAAATTCCAACAATTCGGGTTGATAAATGCCAATATAGGGGTTATTGAGTGTGTTTTTATCATTTAATGCTGACATGTCAAGACTGGTATGGCTATGACTGGGCAAAATCATCATATTTTCCATTTTCCAACCCTGATTCGCTAATATCTCAATAACAGCAGGTTTCACATTTGGAGGTAAAGCCAGAATATCCATCGTGACAAGGGCATATTTTTTTTCACCATCACGCACCACCAGGGCTTTAACCCAGATGTCATCATGGATCCCTTCTGCCGGCTTAGCCATCCGTGCCCCATAACCTCCAAGGGCAAATTTCATCTCAAGCGGTGGTGTTAGTTTTACCTTCGCTACATTCGCCTTGATTTCCACAGGTTCAGAACTTTGTCCTAAAACCGGAAAAATCAATATGGAACATAAAAAAAATAAAATTAATTTTTTCATGATTTTCACCTTTTTTCTCACGCAGCGCCGCAGCGACCGCAGAGAAGAAACTTTATGGTTTTAGGTCTTGCAAATTACCTATTTTACTTTCAAAGTCTATAACCTTTTAATAATTGAGATTAAATAAATAAAAGTATTTATTCTCTGTGTTCTCTGTGTCTTCTTCGTGTTCTTTGTGTTTATCTTTTAAACCACTCTTCCGGAATCTGAGCAATAACCACATCAGGATTTCCAAATTTATTGGTCGTAAATTCAACACTCTTCCCATATAAATCCCATCCCACATGAGGATGGGCCCCACCACCATAGGTACGATGTTCATCTGTCAGAATATGCATTTCAGTGGTTTTAGCATTAAACAGAGCGATAACACCATGCCAGTTATCCGCTACAACCCATTTTCCATCAGGACTGCCGGCAGAATGCCACCAATTCACTTTTGAGACTTCTTTCTCATTTCCACCTTCCCACCAGGCACCGGCACCAATAACGCGAATATCCCCTGTCTTTAGATCAATAACTTTTACATGGGCCTCCTCTGGCCGGTGACCGCCGATAAACGTCATCTGATCATTGACCCACCAGCATTCATGGGTAGCCAATTCACCTGGTTTTTGGTAAAATGCAGGCAAAGGGATACCAATATTTATATTTACATACCATATCCGGGAATGAGCTGGCTCATTTGGATCTAATGGCGCTGTATCACTGCCGTATCTGCCGTTAAATGACAATACATCCGGACGATTCCAGCTAAATTGCAAATGTCCCGGAGGAATAACCGGCTCAGCCACGACCCTTGTTTCTCCTGTTTTTATATCCGCAACGGCAAGATAATGGTGTTCACCAATATCATAGCCAAAACAAACCAAAGTTGCATCGCTGTTTTCACTTAATCCGGAAAAGCTGATTCGAGTTTTCAGGGTAGGCTCCAATTTTTCTTTCAGTTACAGATACCTTCGGATCATTCGCCGCGGGTATAATCGATTCGCCATTCATATATTCCGTTTTCCCGAACCACATACACCTTATCCCCTTCTATGGATGCCACTGCCGAATGCGCCGCTGCATCTTCTTTTCTGTTAATCCTACAAGTTTCCCATCTCGGCGATATAGCCATAAAGTTCATTCCTTCCACTTCTGTCTGAATAAAATAGCATCATCTTACCATCTAACAACCAGCATCTATCATGAAAATACAAATTACTATCTTTGGCCTTACTCGTCGTAATATAAATGAGTTCTGCTCCGCTTTTTGCATCTTGTTCAAATTTATGTTCCGAAGGCAGAATTTCACAATCCCACGATTGCGCATAAATTGAAGGTACAGCAATCATGATAATAACCGATACGATAATCCAGATTCGTTTTTTTAAAGTCATAGTTCCTCTCTTTTTTTTAAACACAAAGTTCTCAAAGAATGCACCAAGTACACAAAGATAAATTTCTTAATAAAAACCTTGCGATCTTTGAGCTTTCTTTGTGTACTTTGTGGTTATCTTTTTTTTGAATAATTTATTAATCTTTCATATTTAATTCCAACGGTTGAGATGTCATTTCAAATTTCAGATTACCACCTTTAGCGATTTCCCTATGTTTAAACCAGCGGCGATCCAGCAAAGAATCATTCAACCAGAATTTCTTCACATATATATTATCCGGAGCATAATTCTCTGCTACAATTTTTAGTGAATTTTCTCCTAAACGTATTGAAGCCGTTTTAAAAAGAGGTGAGCCAACCTGATAAATATCGGTACCTGCCACAGGATAAAAGCCCAAAGCGCTAAAAACATACCAGGCCGATAAGGTTCCGGCATCATCATTCCCATCTAAACCATCATAACTATTGGCATATTTATTTTCTAAAATCCACCTAACCCATTTCTGTGTAAGATCGGGACGCCCGGCATCATTAAACAGGTAGGGAGCATAGATATCCGGTTCATTACCATGCCAGTAATAAGAACCCGGATTCCACTCCCCTCGGCCCGGAACAGATAGTGCGAAAAAATCATTTAATTCACTGATAAAATATTCACGGCTTTTAAACAGAGAAATCAACCCTTGCGGATCAAAAGGAACCGCCCAACGCCATTGCAAGGCGCTCCCTTCTACATAATCGTTCGTATACTCTTCACTCCCGTAGAGATAGGTGAGCATTAGCGGATCAAATTTATCGACAAAGTTTCCTAACGTATCACGTGGATGAAAGTATTGGGTCTCAGGATTCCATACATTCTTATAAAATTTTGAATGTTTAAGAAACATTTCGGCATCTTCAACATGTCCCAAAGCATCCGCTAATAAGGAGATTGAATAATCAGCATAGGCAAATTCCAACGTCCGGGAGACGGCCTCTGTCATCAATTCTGCCGGACAATAGTGATATTTTATATAATGTTCAACTCCTTCCCTTCCGGAATAGGGATCGCCTCTTTTTGTTGGCTCCAGGGCCGTCCTGCGCATGGATTGGTAAGCTGTCTCTACATCAAAATCATGAATACCTTTCAGATAAGAGCCGGCTACGACCATATCCGCAGGCGTTCCCAGCATGGAGTTGGTATAGCCATTTCCGGAAGGCCAGCGCGGCAGCCATCCCCCCCCTGTTTACTCATTTCCACCAGGGATACCAGCATATCTCTCTGGGCAGCCGGATCGAGTAACACAAACAGCGGATGGACATTTCTAAAGGTATCCCATATGGAAAGATCTGTATAGTACTGGAAACCTTCCGCCTGATGTTTTTGATTATCAAATCCAATATATTCCTCATTTACATCGGTAAAAATAGTCGGCATCTGGAAAACATGATACAGAGCAGAATAATATATCGTTTTCAAATTTTTATTGGCCTCTTCAATAGTGACAAGTGATAGTTTTTCTTCCCAGGCTGATTTCGCCAGCTCAAGGGCTTCCTCAAAACCGGCATTAGCTGTTTCAATCTCAAGATTTTTCCGAGCATTTTCAATACTGACATAGGAGATAGCCAGGTATAACTGAACAACTCTAGACTCCTTCGAACCTGCAAATGTCAGATAAGCGCCCACCTCATCCCCACGTGTTTGCCGGGCATTTGATTTAAACCGCCCCCCATTCCAGGTGCCATATCCCTGCAATGGTTGATCAAACCGCGCTGCAAAATATACATTTGCCCCACCATAGCGTCCCCCAAATGAGCCAAAAGTACGCACACTACCTTCTAATTCTTGTCTCTTCGGATCAAGACGGACAACACCCTTATCGCTTCTTTTACCTCCCAGCGCATTGGTGATATTTATCAGGATAGTAGGATTTTCAGGTTCTGTGAACGTATAACGATGGATTCCCACCCTTTCCGTAGCTGTTAGTTCAACCAGAACATCAGGCCCCGGGAGATGAACGGCGTAATATCCCGGGAATGCAACTTCATCCGAATGCGAGTATGACAGAAATTCCTCCTCATATTCGTCACCATCCTCAATATCATCATTAACCGGTGTCACAAGAAAATGCCCTCCGTCGGTGGCCCCTGTTCCGGCCAAACGGGTATGACTGAATCCCGTCATCCGGCCATCGGGATAATAATATCCTGAGGTATTCAGGGCTTTTTCATCAGTAATCATTGAGACGGTCTCAGGGCTCAAACGCACCATCCCGAACGGCATCGTCGCCCCTGGAAAATTATGGGCACAAACCCAGGGAATCCCTCCCGTTCCAATAAAGGGATTTACCCATTGTCCCAGTTCTCCCGGTTTTGCAGAAACCTCCAGTTGACCAGGTTCTACACTTACCACCAGATAATACTTAAACCAAAGGGTGAATATAATAAGACCGATAACTATTAAGGGTATCCCAACTAAGTAAAACAGCCATTTTAATACTTTTTTCATAGAGTGATTGTCCTGTTAATAGTATTTAATATTATAACACAAGGATGCAAAGTAAATAGGATGCTCTTTTACAACCATAAGAGATTAATGGGATTATATTAATTTTAGTAAGCTTTAAGTTCGAATGGTTTAATTTGCTGAAATGATAGAGTAATTACAACCCTAGATTTATCATTGACAGGTGCTGTTTAAATCCAAGAAGCATTATTTAAGTATGGATGATAGTATGTGGTATAATATTAAATAAAATACTTATGAATAAATCTATGCAATCTTGACCAGAGCAACCCTGCATTTGATAGATTCATCGACGTATGGTAAGCATAGTCTAGTTGAATGCAGTTTTGTTGACGACTAATTTGAGATATCTGTTTTGAAACTCTATCAGATCAAGATCTGTTTTGCGGGTCGTTGCAGATTGATATCCGGATCGACTGTAAGAGTAGTAATTATAATCATACTCCTTAAGATAATTGGGTAGTTCATCGTATCCGATCTCAACTTCGAATACATCGTCCGATATTTCATTATAGGGTAAATTCTCAAATAAGAGAGAGAACCTTTTATTTAGCGTGTAGAAGTAATCCATTCCACTCGAATTGATAGAGTGATCATAGTGATAGCCCATATCTAACGTTTTACTCTGCTGATGTAACAACAACCATCCTGTAGCTGCCTCCTTATCTTTTTCTACACTAAAATATAATGTATCGTTATGGAGAGAAAAGTTTTTTTGAGTAGGATCCAATTCCGAGGGATTAATCTGATACGCAACCAATTCATTAAGCGTATCGATTACCGTTTTACTCCATAAATCCTCATAGTATTGGTACACCTGTTTTACACGTACCATGGCATCCGGCATTTTTATAAAAACATCTTCTGGAGAATTTATTGTGGTGAAACTGAAAACAGGACCCTCATAAATTTCGCCATTAGGATACCTGGTAATGATCCTCCAATAATATTTTTGGTTCAGATCCAAGTCTAAAAGAGTAATATAATTAAGATCTTTATCTCCTGATTGGACAGATTGTAACTCCTGATCCGGTGGATTACTATTCCCAATATACAAAGTATGCCTTGTTCGCTGACCATTCTCAGTTCTAACCGAACATCGCCAACTAACTGTTAAATCTAATGGCTGCTCTACAGCATTATTAGCGGGATACATACCATACAGTGCAACAGGCGGCTCATATTCACTATTTGTAAAACTCCAGACATCTGATGCCTTTTGTCTTCCATCCGGAAATTTGACAACCACCTGCCAATAATAGGTAGTATTTTGCCGAAGACCATTCAGGTGCCTCCATTTATCCCCAATATTTTCTCCAATTAAATTTAAAGGTGGATATTGCGTATCAAAATATACATCATACCTCACTTCTTCGTCAAACTTCCATTCAAGGATCTGCCCATATTCATGTATTATCTCACCATTTTTTGGTGATGGCGTATGAGGTATGGGTAAATTCTCCTGTGAAGGAGATGTTGTGAAGGACCACACATCACTTTTGCCTGAGTTGACAGTTCCATAAAATGATTTAACCTGCCAGTAATATGTCGTTGAATATGATAATTCTATCAGGTAGGTGGAATCTGCTACAAGACTCACCTTTGCCTCTTGGGAAGGAGGATTGATCGTATCTAAATAGACATTGTAGAGTTTGGAATTATCACCCTTCCAATGCAGCCAAAGGCTGGTATCAGCATTGGTTAGGTTATTTTTGGGGAAAATAAGTTGAATATCTTCCACAAATTGTTGGGGTGCTTCAAGTTTTTCACAGGAATTGAGCAATATGATACTTGATGTAAGGATCAAATAAAGAAAACGATTATGTTTCTTCATTTTTGTCATCGAATCCTTCTAACAACTCAGAAGAATATCTTCTATAGATTTAAGGGAATAAATTATGTTGGTATAATTTAAATATCCCGAGGATTGGAAGATGAGATCAATATCACAAATTCAAAATTACTTTGCCGGGTATTTTTCGTACGACTACTTCAGAATAGATATTTTTCTGGATATGCTCTGATCTTTTGTTGTCATCTTGATAATATAGGTGCCGCTGGCCAGGTGAGAGCCGGATAGCGCCACCTGGTGGGAACCCGCCTGCTGTACCTGATTAACCAAATCCATCAAATGTTGGCCAGTCATATTATATAAGCTAATCAGAACAGTTGTCTTGTAAGGAATATGATATAGAACCTGCGTATCCGCGTTGAAAGGATTGGGAAAATTACGCAAGTCAAGATCATAGGACTCCGGCTGGACAACCCCACCCATACCTGATATCAGATGATTACCATTAAGATAGTTTTCCAGATTTGTGTATCCATCAGGATCACGAATATCATTTCTATCATCAGGATTATTTTTATTGAGTCCCTGATCATCTTCCCACCAATCGGGCATACCATCGCGGTCCGTATCCGGAGACGCTGAGGCAGATTTTATGATTGGCCAGCCACCCACTTCTTCCTGAGAATGAAGATAATCATTGAATTTCCGGTTGAGGACATCATCCACAATCCGCGTATCAACACTATCACGCCAGAGGCTACAGCCGGAAGATTGTATTACCGAGGTATAGGCTTCTTCTGCACTCTGCATGGTCACAGGAACCGGAGAAGAAAATAGGGGCAGATCGGACATCTGTGATTTGATGCTGTCAGGGGCCTGCAAAATATTCGGTCCGTTTTCAACATAAACCGAAAGCCATGGATTAAGGGTGTCATTGCTCCTGTTCGGTCCGATGTTTCCATCAACATGCACTTTTAACTGATCGGTAACCCCATGCTTGATAACGGCATGAATTTCAGGAGCACTCGAACCGGGTTTCCGCAGATAATAATTATTTAGGAAATGAAAGCGGAAGTCAATCCCCACCGCCTGCTCAGGATAATCTTCAATACCTGTTTTATAACGTGAGCCTGATTTTTTATAGTCATAGAGCACATTATTTACAGATTCCATATAAACAGGATAGCCCTGATCAGAAACCGCATCATTGGGTTCAAACTCGGGACCACGCATTACATAATTTGATACCAGGCAGTGATGAACACTTAAGGTATTCGCACTGTTATTTAATCCATAGGCGTGACTGGTTCCATAAGGATGCAGCAAGGGATCCCCCAGAGGTTCTGAAATTATGCACCACTGGATTGTCACATTCTCGTTCTGCACGATCCCAAACACCTCATCACAACTCCAGGAAAGGGAAACATGATCAAAAATTATATTTTTGGAATCATCGATGGAAACCACATCAAGGCCAGTTGAACTTGTCGGATCACCATTGGCCAAAGTTTGAATATCGCCCAAACGGATCCGAACATAACGGATAATAATATCATGGGTCTTTTTGATATTGACACTATAATCGCGGATACAAATCCCCTCTCCGGGGGCTGATTGTCCGGCTATAGTAATATTTGGTTTTTTTATCCAAAGAATCGATTTTAAAATGATTGTTCCTGATGTATCGAAAACGATTGTTCTGGGTCCAACAGCCGACTCTATACCATAATCGCAAGGATCCCTCCCCGGAATCGGTGAGGGTAGTTACATGATAAACATCGCCACCACGCCCTCCGGTTGTATAAGCAGCAAATCCTTCTGCTCCCGGAAAAGCCGGTGTTTGGGCCAGAGATGATAGCGTCAAGAGGCAATACAGGAGCAGAGCAATTAGATTTTTTAATACTCTATGTGATTGTTTATTCTCAGTCATATGTTTTTTCTTTAGTTTTAATGTGAAGCAAATATTATAGGTTTTCTCATTTTTAAATTATCAAAAAAAGTCATTCCGAATTTATTTCGGAATCTATGTAACATAGAACCTGAAACAAGTTCAGGTTGACGCTTTGCTATATTCTATCAAATTACGAAATAATGAAATTCGCTCAAGTGAACAGGGAATAAATAACATTAAATTCTCTTATTTAGACTGCAAATTACTCCGACATACCCAGGCAATGATACGGTCGCCTGGTAGTTTGAATAGTTATATAAAGGATTTCTCTCCGGTTTATATAACTTACCTTTTACAGGATTATCTTCCTGTGTATAAACCCATATTGCATAAGGATCCCAAACCACCACCTCATCACGGCAGTCCCCGGTAATATCCATAACAGCGTTGCACATATCCGGATGACCATCGTCAGGAAAATTAACCACTCTTCTTCCCCAACCATCAAACATCCCACCCTCGTCCACATTGGGATTATGAACAAAAAATTCTTCAGAGCGGCCAGTCCAGTTGATTGGTAAACACATACTTCCAAACTGATTGGGCTCAAAACTATGATAAACATCTCCCTTGGAATCGAAATAATTAATTATTCCCTGATTTTTCCAAAAATTGATCGAGACTGTTTCTAACCCGGGCAAATCATCCCGAAAATTAGCCACAGCCGGATTTTGGACATGGCCAAGATAATGATGCTTTAAAATTTTCCCTTCTATGTCGATAAATATCATACCTTCATCGCTGGCGGCACAGAGAATTTTCAATTCCTCTCCGTTATTAAATTGGACAACGGCTACCCCATCAGCATGATCCTTAATCTTATCATCAAGCGTCCATAATTTTTTACCATTATCATCAAACAGCGTATAACCAATCAATAATTCATCTTTCCCATCATTATCCACATCATAGGCATAGGGATAATGCCCCGTATTACATTCAGCCTTCCATAGCAGTTTTAATTTATCCGTATAAGCCCAGAGATTACGATAACGGTCTTTAATTATGATATCACTATCATAACCGGTCCCCCGCAGATCACAGAAATAAATACAGTCTCCAAGAATTCGTGAATATATATTATATTCATTTTTATAGGGTTTACCACCGGGAGTTTTGGGTGTGGGAGATTTATACCTGGTTTTACCTGTTGCACCATCCGCGACAATTAATTCAAGATCTTTACTGTAAATAACCTCATTTCGCCCATCCTGGTCAATATCATGAATTTGAAACCCCACATCATTTGTCAGGAAATCCTTCCACGGATCGGGTTTCCCTATCTGCCATAATTTTTCACCATCAAAGGTCATAGCCGTAAGACAGCCTAATTCGCTGTTACGATCTTTAGGTCCATGATGAAGCACCTGACCAATCAAGACATCAATTTCACCATCATTATTGAGGTCGCCAAATCGAAGATTCCTACCGACACCAAATCCTTTTGTCTCAATTTTTTTCCAAAGAACCGGTTTTGGATTTTTCGCCTGCAGGTCCCTTTCCAGTTCATCGAAAGATTTTCTGGCTTCCGTAAACCTTCTTTTATTTTCTTTAGACATTGACACGGATATTTCCGTGAATCTTGCCGGAACATCGGCAGTTAGTGCCACCTTTCCCCTTTTAAAGGTGGCGTCTGTTGCCTCCAGAACCGCAATATTCTCCAGCTCAGCATGTATATCATCACCCTCTAATTTTACATTGGCCTTCAATATACTTTCCGTTTGCCAGGTATAGTCAGCCTGCGCCAGTATTTTCTCATCAGGTTCATGAAATCCGATGGCATGATTTACCACTTTTAAGACCACTTTATCACCATGAATCCCGAAGAAGTAATAACATCTGTCATTTTGGTACCTCAAGACAACGCCACTTTGAAACTCATTTGACTCAGGGACAAAGGTAACTGAAACATTATAATTCTCCCATAAAGCATCACCGGCAACAACCATAGGATGTGTATACATCGCTTTGTCAATTTTACTCTGGTGAAGATAAGCCTCATCGTTTGTTTTCCGCAGACTCCACCAGCCCCTGTAATTAGAGACTGCCCAATCCCCTTTTGGCGCTGCGACTGGCAAGTAATGATACTCCGTATGAGCTCCAAGATGTGTGCTCAGTGGACCGCGTAATTGTCGGTCAAAATTATCATAAAAGACAACATCACTATCAGAATCGTTACAAGACGACAGAATCACACCAATAAAAATCATAATTATCAGTAGAACAAATTTCACGATTAGTTTCCTTTTTTATTTTCGCTTTGCGATCAGACGCACGGCCGTGCGTCGCTACTTTCTTCGCTTTCCGCTTCCTGTACTCTCGACCCTCAACTCTCTACAAATTACTCTCTACCCTCTTCTCTCACCAATCAGACGCACAGCCGTGCGTCGCTACAATATTGACACACGCTGCCGTATATCCGCCGCCATATCAAAAATTGATTCTTTAGAAACACCTGCGGCATCATACATGGCAAAAATATTATCATCGGGGGTTTCCGGTGGTACCGTATGGGCTGCAGCAAGGATGTAACCGCCACCATCAGCCGTCATGCCCTCAACCAGTTCCTTAGTAGTCTTATAAACATCATCAACACTGCCATTGGGAACAACGCCCTGTGTATCCACACCACCCATAAACGCAATATCTGCACCATATTCTTTTTTGAGATCAAGGGGATTCATACCCGGACAGTTCGGTTGAATGGGATTAAGCACTTCGATGCCTATCTCAATCAGATCATCGATTATGGGGCGAATGGCGCCACAAGAGTGGAAAGCAACAATTTTATTACCTGTTTTGATCGTGTCGAATATATTTTTTAAGCCAGGCTTGATTAATGCCCGCCACATCTCCGGACTCATAAGCATGTTATCCTGAGAACCGGCATCATCACCTGTCCAGACCCAATCGAGGTTATATTTATTCATTGCTGCCTCGGCGAGGGCAATTGAGAAATCTGCACAGTCTTGCAACAATTTCAGAGTCGCCTCACTTTGTCCAATCAAATCAAACATAGTATTTTCAAGACCACGCAATCGCCAGAACATCTCAAATACACAGGGAGAGATATCACAACCAATAAAGTAATCACCACGGTTTTCTATCACCGGTATCATAAAATCATTTAATCTTTCGACCCGATCATAAGGAAATTGGTAATTTAAAATTTCTTCATCCGATGACTGAGCAAGAGGGTATTCATGGATTTGATTAAAATCACCCTGCCTTGTCCATACCAGACCCCATTCATCTTTATACATTTCTCCTTCTTTAAGAGGTACATTTTCCATGGCATAATTATTATGTGTCCAGGTCTGTTTAATATCATCACCAAGGGCCAGAGACACGTATTTTTCAGGTATCTCAAGAAGTTTAGCCAAACGCCTGCTAGTGCCGGGATGATACCACATGTAGATTGGCACACGATCCACAGGCTTTTTATTTAAGGCATTATAAACACGTTCTTTTGATGTCATTTTTCTCTTTCTTCGATATATATTATCTCACGCAGCGCCGCAGCGACGCAGTGTTTTTTATCCACGAATTACACAAAATTTTAATAAAGAACTATTCGACAACCATGAAATTAATGCTTTTTTTATTTTGTATTATTTATTTTTTATTGCTTTTCTCTGCGGCGTTGCGTCGCTGCGCGAGACAATCACTTCATCGCAGTTTCCAGCCATCCTCTTCAACTTCGACCTGGAAATCCTCAAATTCAACGGTATAAATCTTTTCATCACAGCCACCTGCCGCTAGGCCGAGATGGACAGCATCTGCAACTCCCGGGATTTCCTCTGTTTGACGTGAGACAGTCCAATTTTCACCGTCATAACTTACGAAACCAGAAAATTTATTACCATGACGAACAAGCTTCAACCACATCATATCGGGATCTATCGTTTTATGGTTCTCACTGCTCGCCCAATGCATCGCACCATTTCCATACCTATCCCAGTTCATACCCACCCGGCCTGGAGTTACAAACCATAAGACAGAGCCGAGACTCGCTTCACCCGTGTCAAAACTCTTTTCCATATCATTTCGAACAAAAAGACCCGCCCGGAACCACTGATGTGTTCGGTTTGGAAATTTCTTCACCTTTACTGTTGCTACGAAATTACCTTTGATAGGCTTTTCCAAATAGGCAGTTCCGTATGAATCCTCTCCATGCATAAAATCAGTTCCAGCTGTTTCCAACTTGAATTTATTCGCTTTCTGATCTACATCAAAAGAACAAGGATCAGCCGTGCCTGAACAGTATTGTTTCATTTTCACTGTGGCTATGTTGATCTTATTATGCGGGTAAACCTCCAGACGAACCGGTGGTGTATTTCCAATACTTATCATGTATTGCCCCGGGTCCAGATTCTGCCTGAATCTAATTTGTTTGGTTATACCGGGCTCTATGGACACTTCTGTCGATTCGACAACTTTGTTGTTGATTTTCAACTCTGCTATAACAGAAGATTTGCTTTTCTGGACATTCTCAACAACACCGGAGATCAAAACCTCATCACCTGCAGGTAAGAAATACCCGGATAACATAAGAGAGTCAAATAAAGCCGGAGGTCTGTCGCCCTCAAGATTTATAATTTTGTATGGTGTCGTACCAATGGCAACCTTATGCTCGCCTGGCTCCACAAATCTTGTCTGAAATGAAATGGTGCGTGAATTATTGTGGATTACCGGAATTTTTTTCAGCTTGCTCCTTTTTGCCATCCACGTAGAGATCAATTGTTTCAATTCCTGTCGCACCCTTGTTGGTTACCCTCGCATTTACCTGAATATAGTCTCCTGTAACCAATTCCTTTCCTGAAGCTGTAACAGCACTCACCACCTGGAGATCATCTATGACAAAATCAGGTTTGCCGTTAATAATCCCTTCCGGTTCATTTATCGGTGGTTCGATGGGGAAATTTAAGAGATAGAGATTATCCACCAGATTAGCGGCACACAGTTTCATATCATCCTGCTCAAGATTATAAAGGATATTATCTTCTGCGCGCCATCCCGAGGACATATTATCAAACCATATTGCCACATTATTATTAAAATAACCGGCTTTTACGTGATGTATCAGATTATTTCGCACCCATGAATCATACGTCATCCCGGAAGTCGTGATGGCACCGGAATCATCGGCACGCGATTGTACATGGTGAACATGATTATATTCTACGCGGTAACCACCTGTGATGGCTTCTTCCAGATTTCTCCATCCTCCAACGGAAATCCCGGTCCGCCCATGGTTATTGGTTACTTCATTGTGTGAAATAATTGAGTTGAGTGTATTATGGTCAGAGATGCTGCTACCACCGGCATTTTCAACATAATTATAGGAAATTACAGTTTCACGGATGATATCCATCCAGTATTCCGGATGAGGCGCACCTTCGACCGAAATAGCACTGCTGCCGATATCTGTAATAGTATTATAGAGAATTTTATTCTGATAACTTCCAAGCCCTAAGGCAACACCTTTTCCGGACATGGCTGTTAATTTTGAGTCAACAAGTTCACAATTATGAGCATACTCAAAATTGATTGCCGCTTTACCGGCATTAACTCCTTCAAAACTTAATCCATAAAATCGAAGATTCCGGACCGGCTTTTCACGGTTACCGCTAACGACCAGAATTTGGTCCAGCGCCGGAGCGATGCAGAAAAGTTCTTTAGGATCCTGGATCCCGATTGGAGGGATAAATGATAATTCTCCTGAATTCTTGTCAAAAAACCACTCGCCAGGACCATCCAGAAGAGATTTAACATTTTCTATATAATAGCGGGGTGGGACAACCACAATACCTTTTTGAGGCTCGCTTAAATGGATTGTTTGGTTGGTTTCATCAATACGTGCAATTGAATTATGACCGGTATGCCAGCGGAGCAGCATAATAATCCTGTTATCCTCCATGTCCGGCCAGTTTTCTATATCTCCTTTCCGGTATTTGAAAGATTGCTTCGTCTTGGGGAGTTCGGCAGGTTTAAAAAACCCAGAATTTGGTATGCGGGCCAGGGGCTGCATCACACCATCAGCTACCAATGATTTTACTTCCTTCATATCAGGTTTGCTTACCCAATGATCATTCTTTTTCTTCCAGGATGTAATTAACTTCCCACCCAGGATAACTGGTTTCTCACCAGGATAAGCAGCATAGGTTACATATTGATCCTTAAGTTTATGATATTCAAAAGCACCCGTTGGGAGATTTGTTTGTACACGCTCGCCCCCATCATCCGGTGTAAATTCGAGAGGATTCTCCAATGGATAATAACCTTCACGAATATATACAAGGATATCTTTTCCTTCACCAAGCTGATGGTCTGATCCAATATATCTTTTCTCTACCGGCTCAACTTTTGGTTTATAGACTTTCTGTTTCAATTCCCGAACAGCCGACATAGCACGCTCAATCGTTGCAAAAGGGCCATCTGTTTTTTTAGAATTTGGTTCAGCTAAGGTACCGGACCAATCATCATTTCCCTTTATAGATACATAAAAATCCGCTTTTTTTCCTTCATAGCTGAACTTTTTCCAAACCTCGCCCCGCAATAGTTTCCCATCTGCATTGAGGTTTGAATTCATTAAGAATAAAACCATCATAAATAAACTAAAAACACGAACTAACATATAAGAATCCTTTCTTTTATTTTTCCTATACAGTTAAACCAATTAAACCTGGTTAATTTATGAATTTAAAAGTTATCAAATAACAACATCTAAGTTTCCGAAGTTTGGAGTATAGGCTGTAATTAGCCAGAACTGACTTTTTTATCGAATAAGCAAAATTTGTTCCCCCTTTCCAAAGGGGAAACAGGCCTTTGCTCCCTTGCGGTTTGAGGTAAATATCCGAATCTGCAACAGCCCCTATTAAGGTTACACGACAACACACTTATACTGTAAAACAACGAAATCTGTGACTATCCATACCCAATCAGCGAATAACATAATTACCCTGCCCGTACGCATCTGTTTTCATAATCAGGCGGTTATCATCAGAGACAAATTGCCAGCTCTTACCCTTCTCCAAAACCCCACCATCAAGTATCACTTCCTGAGGTTCACTCTCCCTATAAATTCTCAACAGATGTGGAATCTTATCGCCAGCCAGACTTATCTCAAGATTATCTTTCTCTTTTCTAACAGAGATAGTAGTCAATCTCTTGCCATCTGGTTGATAATACAGGAAAGATGAATCCTTACCGGGATAAAGCAGAATCGTCAAATATCCAGCTGATGTCGAATCTCCAAAACCTGTATAGGGTCTGGTTACCTTTAACGGAATAATCGCCCCTTCACGCACATAGACTGGATATTCATCAAGCGGAAACGCACGTTCAATGGTTGATGATCCCTCAATTAATTCATGATCGTTAAATAGATAACGCCATTCCCCCTCAGGAAGATCCACAATTCGTGTCTGCGAATCCTCGTAAATAGGTGCAATTAATAGATATTCACCAAAGAGGTAGTGATACTTCCCATCAACCGGACGCTGTAATACATTACCCCCCCTATGTCCTTCCACTATATAACTATACATATAGGGGATTAGTTCAGTATGAAGCCAGGCAAATTTACGGATTATTTTTAACTCTTGCCTACTTCGTTTCCATAAAGCTCTCTCCCCATGTCCACCATTTAGAAAGAGTCCACAAAATGCAGAAAATTGCGCCCAGCGTATATATAAGCGCGGTGGGATTATCCGGCCAGAGAATCCGGCCACATCTGAACCAATGACATTATAACCCAACTGAGCAGCAGCTAATATATTCTCTATGGCCATCTCAATTCCCTCAATGCCATCCATAACCAGATCCACATCATCTTCGGACGAGGATCGCAAATTACCAGATGATTTCCAGGAATGACGCTGATCGCCAACCCAGGTTACCGGAGCGGCATCAATGGGAGCAAAACCTTCCGGATGTATATAAGGTCGATCAATTGATCGAACAAGTGTCACGAATTCTGGATTTTGTTTAAGTCCATGATGATATTCGTCCCTGTAATAATGATCCATATAGGTTCTTGTCGTCATACATCCGCTAAAGGTGCTGTGGTAAAACCAGGGTAATGAGCCCAACGTACTCCAGGGCAATGTTGCTGTGCCATCTAACTTCCATCCATCGATGCCATAATCAAAGACTTTTTGTTGTATTTTCCGCCACCATGCCATTGCTTCGGGATTTGTATAATCAATAAAGCCCCCTCTCCCTTTCCACCATTTTATCTCTGCCCCTTTTCCAGTGAGAAAACCCCTACTTTTTGCTGAATTAACCCAATCAGGATCATCGATAATGGCCGTATCTTTGTTTTTGGAATTAACCATACTTGTCATCCAAAGGACAACTCTATAATCCTGATTTTGCAGACTTTTAAACCAATTTGCCGGATCCGGATAACGACTTTCATCAACGATAAAATCATTATAACGCAAACTCCATGGGCTATCAAGAAGTATTGTGCGGACAGGGATATCATGTTTTCTGTATCCGGCAAGGAGTTCATCCACATATTCCGCCGTATTCACATCATCTTCCCATAACCAGCATTCCAATGCCCAGGCAGGTGTAAGCGGTGGATTTCCATGACGTTGGGCGTTAAAGGGCACCCCCCAAAAAGGAAGCAGCAGGTAGAAATAGATTAAAATGAATAGGAATAGCAGGCTGGCCAGAATAATTCTGAGCCAAAGTGGAATTCTATTAAGAAAATTTGATTTCATTTTCTAAATTTTACCTGTCGTTCATTCTCTTTAAACACAAAGAACTCCAAGTAGGCACAAAGTTCACAGAGAAATAATATATAATATCTTTGAGATCTTTGTGCCTTCTTTGTGAACTTTGTGGTTAAACAAACATTTTATTAAGGACTTTAATTAATCATCCCAAGCAATTCTGCTAAGGAATAATGTGTGTAGGGCTCGTTTGCCGCGGGGGTATTAGAACCGGCATTTGCGACCCAGAATTCTAAAGTTTGAGGCGCAAATAAGACATTATGCAGATTACTCTTCATCGCTACTGGTCTATCCATTAAGTGAATGGCTTCCTCAGATCCTATTTTTGCAAAATTTTCTTGTACGCGCTCCGCTAATTTTTCATAACGATCACCGGCTGACATCAGGACAGCGTCCCGGACAGGATGTTGAAGCTGCTCATGGAACTTACCGGGTTCTACAATTTCAAATCGGCTTGGCGTCGTAGATAAGCCACGGGCATCGGGAATTTTCCCATCCGAAATCACATAAAAGTACTCACAGGTTCTCGGTGTATCACGAAACAGGGATATAGCCTCCTCAAGGCTTTTTGTTCTTTCAAGACCATCACGCATCAGAAATGCCATTGGCATACCATCCCAATCACCTTCTCCCCGTCCACCCATCTCACCAAAAGCCACTTGTTTGTCATTCATTCCAGAAACTGATCCAACAAATCCTGCATAGCCAATATTTACAAAGCCATTACTTCCTTCAGGTTTTAGAGCAAATACCACCGCATGATGCTGAAGACCTATTCCAGTCATATAATCCAAAACTCTTCCATGATAAAGTCTACCATTTTGAGTCGATTCACCAAACAAGGCAAACCCAGAGCAATGAAAAAGAGCCGGGAAGACATTAGTCAATTTTATCTCTTCTATAGAATATCCGGTTGCCTCTGACATTGAATTCATTTCATCTATATATTTTTTAGGAATAAATGGTTCAAGTCTTTTGTAGGCAGCCCGCATATCATCGATAAACCATCTTTTTCTTTCAGCTGTATAAACCCAACCCACCGTATACAAAGTCGCGTCAATCATTTTACGAATTTCGGGTTTTAACAAAGTACCATGTGCAGTTCCGATTTCACGATGAGATCCCTTTGCGATCAACATGCGATTATTATTCTTAAAGGTTAATATAGCATTTCCGAATCTTTGTTCGGTTGTATCCAACTGCGGAGGACGAGCATTTTCTAGTAAAATACCAGCTGCCCGACGGACACCATGATGAATAGCACGGTCTAATTCAACCCTGTCCACCGTTAACTCCTTTTCAATCTCACCTGAGGATAGATTATCAAGTAAATCAAAATCATCAAGTTTCAATTGAATCATTACCGGATTATTTTCATCTACAATGGCTAGTTTGATATCTTGCCAGGACTCTCCATCTATCTTAAATTCTACATCAAGACCGGTTGATTCCTTTGGAAAGCGGACAATTTTATAAGTACCATCATCATCAAATTCGCAATTATAGAATGCCCAGGCCGCGATACCAGATTTATCAATCAGATCAAGAGAGACGGCTTTCGCAAAAGCGGGATGGTTATTCAGGATTTCACCTAGCAATAGTAGCAGATCAAAATTTCTTCTCTCTGCTCCTTCCCCTGATATTCTCAAGCCTGATTTTACTAAATCGACATTTGTTTGGAGATCATTGCCTAGTAATTTTAATCCGGGTATTATCATAAAGCACATCAGCGAGAAAATGTACATTTTTTTTATAATCGACGACAGCGAGAACAGATTTATGGCGATCCCCAATACCCCAATCAGCATCAATTCTAAACAATAGGCTGTCATTTCCCTCTTGTATTTGCGTGCTCAACTGATCAACAACTCTGTAAACCCGGTAAGCCCCGCCAAGTCGCCCCCAATTAACAACGATCAGTATGATTATAAGAGCAGCAAGACCCTGGAAGATGCGTTTTTTTGTATTAGTCATTTTTATTTATCTCCGACAATATTGTCTACCATTTATTCGTTAATATCCAAGTTTCTAAATAAATCATAATTATGCCTTCCGAGTCAGCCCCGTTTTATAGGGGCAAATTTAAAAAGACTATCACAAAGTTCACCAAGTCCCCATATAAATATCTACATCATGTAGATATCTCGGGATGAAATCCTCCAAGATTTCAAAGGCATTAAGATCACAAAGTATTTATAAAAAGTTTTTTTGTGCCATGTTTTTTGTTTTTCTCACGCAAAGACGCAGAGACGCAAAGAATGCAAAAAATAATATTTGGATTTTGATCTCGCTGATTGTCAATTTATAGTCGATACCAATGATCTATATTAACCACAGTTGAAAAAATAGAAATATTTTTTCTTTGTGTACTTTGTGTATTCTTGGTGTACTTTGTGTTTAAAAGTCAGATTAACAATTAAGTAGATCATTAGAAAACAGACAAAAACTATATATAAATAAAAATCATGATAATTTCCGGAAGAAGATTATCTTTATAAGAGAATTCAATAACGCTTCGTGATTCCCTCGTGGAACTTCATGAACCAATTTTTTACAGATGCTCCTTAAACCACCTTATAGCCTGAGGATAGACTTCGTTCTGCGGAATTTCCCGATGTTTGGTGGGATACCAAATTATTTTTTTTGGCTCATCAGCCTTTTCAAAGAGTAATTTAGATGTCATCGGCGGGACAACCTCATCATTTTCGGCATTGATCATTAATAACGGGCGGGGAGAAATGCCACCAACAAAATTAATTGGATCAATGATACTAACATAATTTTTTGCTTCTGATGTAAAGGCATCATACTTAAATATAAATTGTAGGCCGCCTCCAGCCAAAGCAATGACAGGCACTTTAATCCGCGTATCCACGCCACAGAATATGGTTCCGATAACACCACCCAAACTGATTCCAAGAAAACCGATGCGTTCTTTATCAATTTCTTTTCTCTTTTCGAGAAAGTCAATCCCCCGACGCAGATCAAAAACCGTTTGAGCGATTAAATCACGTGTCCAGAATTTATACCCTTCGACAAAATTATATTTAAAATCATGAATTTTACGATCCCCATGATTGGCCCCATCAATACGTAGTATGGCATATCCACTGTCAACTAAGAACTGATGTCCTAACTCCATATAATCATAAGACTTATGGTCCTTAATTCCATGCAGAAATAAAATTATAGGAAATGGGGGCTCTACATTTTTAGGCAGGGTTAATAGACCTGTAACTGTTGCATCATGAAAACTTTTATAGGTCACATAAAACATACGGTATTGTTCTGTCTCAGATTCTAATCGGACAGAATCCTGAAGAGGAAATTCCTGGTCATAATCATAATAATGATAGACAGAGATATTTTCCTCACCGACACAACCGGAAATGATTATTGCAATGACGAGGAGTAAAAGAAAATATTTATTTTTCATTATATTGATACCTAAAGGTAAACTTATAATCTTTTTATATGTACTGCCTTATCTAAACACTTATCAAAACAGAAAACTCTCTCGCAAAGTCGCTAAGACGCAGAGAAAAGAAAAAAATAAATTATAGTATACATTTATTACTTTTTATTACGGTTTTCCTGTTTTCATCTTGAGCATCCATGAAATTCGGATTAATTTGACTTGTCCCGTTCTACGGGAGTAATTCGTGGATAAATTTCTTCGCGTCTCCGCGTCTTTGCGAGAATTATTGAATTAAATTCTTAGGCAAATCAAACCGGCCGTTTAGCCATCGGCTTTAAATCAGTCAGATCCTCAACCCGAATTTGTTTCTTTTGTTCAATACTGTTTCTGGCAGCAATTCCCACCAATATCGACATAGCACCATCCCGTGTTCCAGCAGCATGCTTATATGGATCAGCCATATTCGGATCTTTAAATATTTTATCCTTTAATCGTGTATCGCCTCCACCGTGGCCACCGGAACTTTTGGGTACTTTAATGCTTTCATAATTTTTAAAATTATCCATTACCATTATCTCGCGATAGGCTTCCTGCTTTTCTTTCGAATTCTGCTCCATTTCTTTGGCATGTAATGCGGCCTGATCCTGGGCATCATCTATCCACGGTATATCCTCCCAGGCATCAATTCGCCCCTTCGTTCCATTAAAAGCAATCCGCCAACCCTCATAGGGAGAGTAGGTCGTTAATGAATAACTCACAAAGGCATTATTCGCATATTTGATTTGGGCGGCCATCTTGTCATAAATGTCTATTTCTTTCCGCCACAAGCAGGCATCACGTATATAACCATCAAATTTTTCATTTTCTGCGTAGAGTTTCATCATTCTTTCATCTTTGGTGATGTCCCAGAAGAACTGGCATTGTCTTCTTATGCTCACATCCCCGGCATTTTTCAGACCGGAAATCATTATTTTTTCCATAAAACTCCAAGATCTCCCCATGCGTAAACAAGTGCCGGATCCGAATCCAGCCACCAGTTTAGCAGATCAAAATGATGGGTCGCCTTGTGAACAAGCAGTGTGCCTCCCTTTTCCCTTAATCCATGCCAGCGTCTGAAATAGGAAGCACCATGGTAAACGTTCAAATACCAATGAAAATCCACTGAAACTATTTTCCCGATTCTGTCACTTGCAAGTAATTCTTTTATCTTTGTCATATAGGGACTGTATCGGTAATTAAAGGTAACAATAACTTTTTTACCTGTTTTGCGCTCCGTATCCAGAATTCTCTGACACTTCATCTCATCGGTAGTCATGGGTTTTTCTGTAATGATATTGGCACCCATTTCCATGCCTTTTACGATAAACTCATCATGTGTTGCATCGACAGTGGTTACAATCAACCAATCGGGCTTGACGGTCTTCATCATTTCTTCAAAATTGGTGAATAAAGGACAGTCAACTTGTAAATAATTTTTGGCCAGATTAAGTCTTCCCTCATTGATATCACATAAACCTACAAACTCGGTAATATCTCCATATTGCTGGACAACAGAACGTCCCCACATACTATTGCCGCGGACACCCGTCCCTACTATAGCTAATCGCATCTTTTTTCCCTTATTCTGCTGACCTAACACAGATAGGGGTGAGAATGCCATCGCCGCGGATGCAGCGCCAACCGTACCAACAAATTCCCGCCGGTTCATCAGGTTATCTTTACTGTCTTTCATTTTATTCTCCTGTCATAATCATAGTTTTTACGGTGTTAAAATAAAAAAGACTACCACAAAGTATTAATAAAAAGATTTTTTTGCTCTGTTTTTTTTGTTTTTCTCACGCAAAGACGCAGAGCCGCAAAGAAGACTAAAAATAATATTAGGATTTTGATTTCGCTGATTGTCAATTTATAGTCAATACCAACGATCTATATTAACCACAGTTGAAAAAATAGAATTATTTTTTCTTTGTGTACTTTGTGCCTTCTTTGTGGGCTTTGTGTTTAGTTCTTTTCACACAGAGACGTAAAGTTAAATGAAATTCGTGTTAATTCGGCCTGGTCCGTTTTACGGGCGTAATCCGTGGACCAATTTTGTATTTTTTATTTTGTATTTTGTATTATTATTTCCGCCAGGACCGGCATATGATCTGAAGGATACAATCCACTCCAGGTGTCTGTTATTATAGCGTGTTTAAGTACCCGAAGATTCTCAGTCACAAATATATAATCGATCCGGTGACCATTCGTTATTCTCCCAAACCCATTAAATGTAGCCTCAGGTCCATAGGGTGGCACTTCACTTATATCAAAAGCATCCCTCAAGTAAAACTTTAGATTTGAGTCGTTCCCTTTGTGTGTAAGCGTTTTATAGATGGCTGATGTGTCAGTACTATTAAAATCGCCGGTCACTACCGCTGGTAAATCTCCAGCGATAGTTGAAGTATTTGAGCGCAACAATTTAGCACTTTCTTCTCTGGCAATTACTCCCCGATGATCAAAATGAGTATTAAGCATAAAAAAAGTCTTATTGGATTGCTTATCTGTAAGACGAGCCCAGGTAACGATACGAGCACAAGCGGCATCCCAACCCATGCTTCCCTTCTCCTCTGGTGTTTCGGATAACCAAAAGGTTCCATGATCTTCTAAATTGAACCTTTCTTTTAGAAAGAATATGGCTGAATATTCACCTTTCTTTGCACCATCATCCCTTGCCACACCGACCCATTGATACTTGGGTAAACGCTCCTGAAGATCAATCATCTGTCCATGTACTGCTTCTTGAACACCAAGCAGATCTATCTCATAAAATTTTATTAAGTCAGCAACATTATCCTTGCGGTTTGGCCAGGCATTTATCCCGTCCTTGGGATTATCATAACGGATATTAAAAGTCATTACCCGCATTGAGGCATCTTGTGAAAATACGGGATCATAATCACAGGATATTAATATGAGAAGTACCAATAAAGCAATAGTCCATCCGACGCTGTTTCGCATTTGATTAATCATATGAGATATCCTTATATATTATTCATATCCTCTCGCAGAGCCGCTAAGACGCTAAGACTAAACACGAATTAATAATAAAAAACACGAAATATAAATCCTTTATCTTTGTAGAATGCTAATTTAATTTATAAGTTATTCTGTACTTTTTGTGAAATATCTCTGCGGCTTTGCGCCTCTGCGAGAGATTTTCAAAAACTATAGTTCCTTTATATGAACATTTTTAAAGTACACAGGAGAATGGCTATCATGATTCTGGAGTCCAAAATATCCTTCTTTAGACCATTCCCTTATTTTACCCCTGGGCTCCATATTCCAGTCTGTAACCAGTTGACCATTTAGTTCAACTTTTATATTACCGCCGACACAGGTTATTTTATAATGATTCCATTCACCTGCTGGTTTTCCGGCAAAAACTTTTGGTGCCTCTGCATCATAGACGCCACCAGTTCCATGTTTGCCTTTTACATTATCAGCAATCTGGATTTCAAATGATTTGTGGATATAGTCGTTGCTGGTTAGAAAATCTGGGATTCTGTAAAACACACCTGAATTGGTGGTTGGTTTTGAACATTTATAATCTAATTCCAAAACAAAATCTTTATATTTTTTTGCGCTGAACCAGAAAAGCCCCATACCTCCGCTGGATGTAAGAACGCCTGATTTTTCATCCAGGGAGAAGTGACCTGGGCCATAATGATTCCAGCCATGTTTTGATTGAGATAATTCTGTATATCCCGAATAATAGGTTATGCTTTTAATATATTCAATGCCTTTGAGAATATCCGGCTCCGGTGTCATCACTTTTTCGCTATTTTCATACTCTGTTGCCAAAAATCCGCGATAATTCTGCAAAGTCAGTTCAGCCAAAACATCATGGATATTGGATTTTCCATATCCATACGCCACATCTTGCGCCTCTTTAACGCCAAATTGATCAAGATCTTTGATATGAACATCTTTAATACGGCCCTTTAAGAGTTTTAATCCATCTACTGGATTTACGCCGGTACGTGTCCAATGACCGATATCAGCGCATACACCAATGCGTTCATCCAGACCTTGAATATAACCAAACACAGTCTGAGGCCGTGCATATTTAGATGGTGTGGGATGATTATGTATGGCTACCTGCTTATTAAATCTTATTACCATCTGTTCAATGAGAGAGAAATCATCAAATTTGGGCTCGATAACGATAGTACGTATACCTATTTTTCTGGCAAACTGAAAAACTTTACCCATACTCTCTTCGGTGTTATCAAATCCCACTACTCCATAACTGACTACTTCGAGGTCATATTTTTTTAACCATTCCTTGACCATTTTGATTTGATCATCTGTCATATTATGATCAAACTTTTCATCACTGAGTTCCGCACTTAACTGTTGTCCAGGGTATGCCTGCAAATATTTTATCCCCATTTTATTAACCCGCTGCAATGTTTCTAAAAAGGTAAATTTCCGAAATGTCCAGCATTGCATTGCGATGGGAATATTTTTGATTCTAACTTCATTATAATTAACTACTTGTTCCTGTTGTTCATTTGTATTACCATCAGGTTTTGATGCATTAGCGATTAAGATCGAAAATGCCATAATAAATAAAAAAATAATAAGAATTTTGTTCGTCATCATTTTCACTCCATTTTTAAGTAGGGTAATTTTCTATTTCACGCAGCGACGCCGCGCCGCAACGAATTTACACTTATATTGTTTTAAATTTTGTTATTTTAATAATTTCCCAAATTGTCATCCTGAACTTGTTTCAGGATCTTCTGTTTTTATAGAAAGATAAAGATGCCGAAATAAACCTGTCCTGACGACAGGTCAGGATTCGGCATGACAAAAAATAAATAACGCTGCGACTCTGCGTCGCTGCGAGAGATAACTAATTATTTCTTCGGGTTCCATTCGCCGCGGGCGACAGCTGGAATATAATCTTCAAACAATTCCGGTTTAAAGGGAATTGTTTTCTCCTGCTCAGCACTCATATAAGCGGCCATGAGCAATTGGGTAACATTCAACCCGTCACTAAAATTTTCTTCCGGACGTTTTCCAGCCAGGAAACACTGTACCATATAACGGTTTTCGCCCTCGTAGCCATACTCACTTTCTTCATGGCTGACAACCGGCATCAGCCCCATCTCAGCATTTTGTTTTTCTACCAGGTCTTCTCCCACATCCCCCTGCACTTTACGGCTGAAAAACACTTTTAATCCAGCATCAAGAGAATTCATAGACATGGAGTACTCTGGTCCGAGCAGTTCTGTACTTAATCGTAATCCCGCGCCTACGAAAGACCAGGAAGTAGTAGTCTCGACTATCAAGGTATTATCTGCTTTATCTTTGTATTCAATAAGGGAACGGGCAAAATCCTCAGATGGGCGGTTTGCATAATCCAATTTACCGTCGCTCATATCTTTCAATATTTGTACATATTCGGGTCGCTGCCATTTTAATACATTCATTTGTGCTGTTACTTTAGTCGCCCGGATAGAATCGCGTTCAGCGCCTGGCTCGGTGAGCAGGTATCGGCCCACTTCAACAGAATGGCACATCATATCATTTAAAACACCCCCGCCTTGCAAACTGCCCTCCCAAAACCAGGGCATATGAGGGCCGGAATGCTCCTCAGCAGCACGTGCCAGATATGGCCGACCCGTTAAAGCAGCGCCTCGAGCCCATACAATATTTCTACCCCGAATCATACCAGGTGAAAACAACTGATCTTCCAGGTAACCATCAAGTAAATTTGCCTTTTGGGCCAATTCCAACATTTTACGCGCTTCCGCTACATTTCTTCCCAGAGGCTTTTCACAGGCGACACCGATCAATTCACCCTTACCGGAAATAACAGCATCGGCAATCTCCTCCATGACCTCAAGCCTGGTAAAGTTGGGTGCACATATCCATACGGCATCAATATCCGGGTCGCAGACCATATCTGTGACAGAAGAATATACTTTTGCATCACCAACATTTAATTTTTTTGCTAATTCCGCAGAATCTTGAGCATTTTTGGCTGATTTGTCAACAATTCCAAGAATATCAGCATCCCGAACACCTAACCAGGATCTGATATGAAATTGTCCGATAAAACCACCCCCAATAAATCCTACTCCTAATCTCTTTTTTGCCATACTGTTTCCTCAATTTAAATGTATTCTTTCACGCTGCGACGCAACGCCGCAGCGGATTTCGTCCACTAATTACATAAATTATTTCTAATTTCACGAATTCTTTTATTTAATTTAAAAAAAATCCTACTTTCTTTATGCCTTGTATGTATCTTTTTATTAAAACAGACCTTATTATATTTTTGGAAGATTATTAAATGTATATAGTTTCGCTGCGTCGTCGCGGCGCTGCGCGAGACAATAACTCTTATTCAATAAAACCATGATATAATCCCATATAGTACGGTAATAGAAACACCGTACCATCACCAAGCCCATGTCCCCTGCCACCGGTATCCAGTTGCCAGGGATTTCGGTTCCAGTGATTAAAATAGCATTCATCAACCGGTATGACCTTGCCATTTACACGATAACCCTTATTCTTAAAACTTCTTTCATCAAAGCCCTGATTAGCAGGATGAATCTTTACAATATCTAAGCGATGACTGTTGGTATGCCGCCAATCTACGCGGTCTAAGGGAAATCGGTGCAATGTCTCAAGGGCATCTTCCTTCCAATCGCCGGTCGGTGAAGTAGAAGTCGTACCAAACACATCTGTAAATTCCATATCCATACTTACAGCAGCAATAATATAGTTAAAGAGTGGATTCATTTCAGGTGATAAGATTTTCCAGCTATCATAAAGAGAAACAGAGTAAATTGCTTTTCGTCTGGGATCTTTCTCGTACTTGATCAGATTATAATAAGCCATAAAGGCCATCTCATCATCCGATTGATTGCCGGTACCGATGCCATGCTGAAACTTCTGTTTCAGCATATTTTGCATATAGGAATGTTTCTCAATAAGTTCATTTTTTATCTCACCGTAATAGGAATCTCCTGTAATATGTTCAGCAACTGTGAGATAAGATAGCATGCTCAATGAATTGATTCCCCGCTCGATAAACCAGTTCGGATCAAAGTTCATCTCTTCGGGGCTAAATCGTGCCCAGCGGGTAGGTTTTCCATCATGATCAACCAGATTAAATCCATTGTCGACTAAATGATCTGTCAATGCTTTTACATGCTCTCTGATACGTTCTTTTTCTTCTTCCGTTTCAGCAACGAGATCATAGTATAAAGGGTATAAGAAGTAATGGCCATCTAATTCATCGGAACTGGTGTCCGTTTTCCAATACCATTTACCATCTGCACTAACCGGCCATCGTGGGTCTATTACTTTCCAATATTTGTCCCCAGTCTCTCTTTCCTTTCTATCTCTTTCTACCCGCCCATCATTAGGATTATGGCCACTGGTTGGCAAAATAGTTCTGGCAATGAACCCAGGTGGCGCAGGATGACTGCCACCCTGAGTAACCTCTCCCAGGAACATCATCGCCTCTAATGCCTTTTTTGCCCGCGCTTTTGCCTTGGGATCTTTTGTAGCAGCATAGGCAAAACATTCACCAGCCCCATACATGCTGGTCCATAATCCATCGTTATCTGAATCATGTTTTTTTACATTCGTTTTATCACCGGCAGCGGGTAAATTAACCTCCAGAACATATTCGTAGGGTGTCCGGCGATGATAACGGTCTATCTCGTCCTCATACCATTTCGCTTTTTCACTAAAACTCATCGGTTTAAATTCAATAAAACTGATTCCTTCTTCAGTGGCGATCCAGGCATTTCCATTATTTGTAATGCTATATCCTTAATTTTATCCTGCGGTAGCCAACGTTTGCCCTGTCTGTAAGCCCAGTGGCTACCATCGATATCGTATGGCACCCATTGTCGTACCGAACCATACAACACCGGCCTTTCCTGCCGCAGCCCTGGTAAAATCGTTAAAAGGCAAACCTTCTTTTCCTGTATACAATTGCCACTTGCCATCGTCAAGACAGCCAACTCCCTGCTGACTGGCAAACCAAAGCCGTTCCTTTGTTATCATAAACAACACCATTGACATCATAGGGAGCCCAACTATAGAACCCAGCCCGTGGATACAGAGGTTTAAAATTTTCGGATGATGTGTCATAGGTATAGAGACCCGTATTTGCCGCAACGTACATATTTTCCTTCGCTATCAACAGCCACCTGGCGGATATCACTTCCTTTCAATCCAAGAATTTGCGGTTCTAGTTCCTTCTTATAATTAAAGGAATATAAGACCATCATCTGATGTGATGAGCAGATCATTAGCCGGCAAATGCTAAGTCCCTGTGAGGATTTGTTGATTGAATGGACTTATCAATCTGGACAGAACTCTTTTTATTCCCATCCTCTATCAGTATTATTTTTCCTCCATGCACTACATCTGCAGAAGTATCAGAAGTATAGATGGCAATAGTGCGTTCCCTGACGAGCCAAGAAATGAACAGGCTGATCCGGGACATGCAACAGTATTTCCAATTTTTGTCTATCAAACATTGCCAGACCTGCATCGGTTCCTGCATAAACTCTCCCCTGTCATCAATAGCGAGTGCGTTTACCTGGTCGGATGGCAATCCATCTTCTGTTGAATAAAATGTGCGTACTTCTTGTAAAAATTCCCGTCTTTTCCATTGGCGTTACAGGCCACAGGGGATAAATAAAGAAACATTACAAAACTAAATATCACACAACAACCTTTTGAATCATTTTAACTCCTTTATAGTTTCATATCTCTCGCAGCGACGCGACGACGCAGAGGAAAGCAATAAAAAATATTTTCAGTGGTATCTTTTTGCCCTTTTCCTTTTTCCCTTTACCTTATCCCACTCTACTTTAAATACTCTTTCAGGTCCAGATGGACATACGGACGCTGGCTGGCTATCTGCAAATCTTCTGCAAATGCTACCCACATTTCCAGGCTTGTTGCATCATAAACAACATTTATCAGATTTCCGTCATCATCGGCAACAGCACGCGATAAGGCAATCATTTTATCTGCATTATAACTGCCTCGGTTTTGCTTTAAATGGTTATAGGCGATTTCATTTTTCATTGTATAATAGATAGTATTCTTCACCAGGTTAGGTGCCACTTCATCTGAGGGATCATTATTTTTCCAGATCGTAAGTTTAACTTCATCTGGTGATGAAACAAGAATTTTGGCGCCACCCATTGTTTCTTCTTTTCCGTCTCCTATCCAGAAACGATATCTTTTGATTAATTTTGTAGACTGAACCATTCCCAAAGCTTCATCAAGGTTATTTGCCTCATAGAGAATATCTCTAAAAAGAGTAGAAAAGTGCGTGCCATCCATATCGAAAGGATAATCTTTACCTGGTGAAGCGCCTTTTTCACTAAGAGCAATTCCCTTTGCATTCATTCCTGCATGGGCACCGATATAACCGGCAAATGTAGGAACAGCATGGGCAATACCTTCTTTTGGCAAATAAATAACGATAGTAGGAGCATCCTGTAAATGACCATTCATGGTAAAATCAAGATTTCTTATCTGATAAAGATGTCCATTGGCACTTGCATCGCCCCAGACAATTACACCGCTGCAAGCATAATCCCCCAATACAGGAACCATGTGAGCACGGCGGAGTGTTTCAAGTGACAAACCGGAACCATTGGCCATCCCCTCTAACTCCTCTTTGAAACGGGGATGGGTATAGGGCGAAACAGCAATCCAGGCAGCATCAAGATTTTCATTGTTAAAACGATCGGGATCTCCGGTCTGTGCTAAATTTAGAAATGCTGTCAAAGTTCGGTTGATATCTTCTTTTAATAGCATCCCTAAAGCCTGCCCCATCTCAAAAGGCGTGCCTTTTACAACAACTACTGTAATCTCATCTTCACCGCTTCCAATCTTCTCCACATAACCATTTTTAATTTCTTGTTTTTGATCGGTGGATGTACTGCAAGAGACAACTACTAAAAGGACAAGTATTAGAAATAATTTTTGAAGCATTTTCTCTCCTCGGAAAATAGTATTTAAACGCAGAGACGCAAAGTTTTCGCAAAGCACGCAAAGGAAAGAATTAATCAATTATTTCCTTGCGATCTTTGCGTTTCTGAAATCATGGACGATTTCATCCCGATATTTCCCTAGGATGGAGATTTATTTATCGGGATTAGCGTCATTGCGGTTAAAGTAATGTATTTAATTTAAATAAAAATGGCATCAGATCATAAAATCCGATGCCATTAATTTACTTATTTTTTGAATCCATAACAGGATTTATTTTAACTCTTTATACTGCAAATCCTGCTTTAAAGAAACTTACCTATGATCGAGATTATTTCATCAGGATCATTTTATTAGTAGCGATTTGACCGGCACTTTGTAACTGATAAAAATAAACACCGCTGGAGAGCAGGTTGCCTAAATCATCGCGTCCATTGAATCTGAGCTGATGGCTTCCGGCTTCAAAAGCACTATTAGCCAAAGTTCTAACCAATTGCCCCGTAATTGAATACACTTTTAAAGTGACGTCATCCGTTTTATCCAGGCTAAATTCGATAGTCGTTTCCGGATTAAAAGGATTAGGATAATTTGCACCTAAAGCGAACTCGGTAGGAACAACGTCTATGCCACCATCATCAATAGCACTGGCACCGCCTGTTACCTCGCGAACTACCACATCATCAAGTAATGTCTCATCCCCGTTTTCCAGAGGATCTCCTAACATACCGAACTCAGTAAAAGTTCCACGTACCCAGGGTTCCGGATCGGTTACTTCGAGCAGCCAATCTTCTTCAGCCCCATCAGCGAAATCACCCTCCCATATTTTCACTTTTAATTCACCTTCAAACAGATAAAATTCAACCCAGTACCAGACATCCAGATCAAAATCAAAGGTTGCCGCTTCTGCCCAATAAGTCCATAGTGCAGGATTTAAAATAACTAAATCTCCTGATAATTTGGCCACATTGACCTGGTCGGTAAGTGGACTTATATAGAGTATATAGGTGGAATCCGCAATGGGATCACCATAGCCTCTACTGGTATCCGGATTGAACATCCGCGTACCACAGAGAAAAAAAGTACCCATGGGATAGGTCCCACCTTCTACTACAGTATATTTTTTAAAATTAACCTGGAAGGTGATGTCCTGATTAGGACTAATATTATTATTTTGTACTTTTACCCGGTCGATTGACCCATCAAAATCTTCCGGATCAATATAATCAACACCGTTTGATTCTATAATTGATCCTCCAATAATTGTGTTGAAGATACCGTTTTTGAACCAGCCTTTTCCATCTTCCGTCTGGCCAACCTCCTGGCCAATCAAATCATCTTCTTCACCAAAATATAACCAGCCTACATTATTGAGCAAAAAATCATTCTCGGCATCGTCAAAAAGATCCTGCCACATGACCTCACCTATTTCCTGGCCCATGGATAAAGAAACCAGAAACAGCATACTAAAAAAGACCATAAAAACTTTGTAACTTAACTTCATAATTGTTTCCTCCAAATCAGTTTAATTGTTTAACCATAAGTATAAGAATAATATATAATTTATGCAAACGGACTGGATACATGTAATTAAATTTTGGATTTCGGATTGCGCATTTTGGATTAAGAAAGAAATCTAAAATCCAAATTCTAAAATCCAAAATATTAATGAGTATCGAACACCAATTTAGTACATGCTTAACCTAAGAGTTGTGACATTTGCCACTAAAAGGAAAAATTGAGACTAAAACGGTTAACAGCATTAAAATATTTCGTGTTACTATAGGCATAATCGAGCGCACCGGCATATCCCCCGATATCATATTTAATTCCAAAACCCAGGCTAAAGTCGAAAACATCCTGGTTAGATTGAAAACCTCCTCTTACAGCAAATACCTGTAAATATTCTACCTCCGCACCAACATTCACCCTACCTGTATAGTCAACCGGATTTATACCATCTATAGCGACATTCACATTTAGATCCTCATTGTCCGGATTCCAGATTTCAGCAATATCCATAGCTAATCCAAATCGTATGGACATGGGCATGGCAAAAGCTTCTGACCAATAGGTCATATCACCGGAATAGTTTTGCATGGCTGCAGCAAATTTCATCGTTTTATATCCTATATCATAGTAGGCGCCTACATCAAAACCCCACTATTCATACCCCAATTCCTATCTTCATACTTAGGTATATCTGCCGCTATATCCACCCAGCCAACAGCAATTGGAACGTCACCTAAATTTTCATGGACAATTTTAATTTTTCCACCAAAAGAGAATTTTGCGCTTACCGGATAAGCATAAGCAATTCCAACAGCATAATCTTCGACATTCACATTGCCCGTTGTGATAAAACCACGCGAATCAACAGATGCGTCAACCCGCTGTGTTCCGATGATATCCCCATAGTCCATGTATACCAAATCCAGGCCTATAGTACCATATTGTCCAAAACTATAAGCAGCCGCAACTCCGTAAATCTTGGTATCAGCCAGCCAGTTCACGGAATTTACAATAACCGCAAATTGCTCGATTTGTGTTAGAGTGGCTTGATTGTAAAACATCCCCTGTATACCACGCACACTTGCCACGCTGGCATCACCCATTGCACTTTCTCTGGCACCCAAGGAAATGCTAAGATAGGTCATCCCCGCTTGCCCCACCTTCTTCATTTGCGCATTAGACACGGAGGTAAATGCCATGATGATGAGTAATATTAAACCGAACCTGAATAAGGTATTCTTCATTTCAATCTCCACAAAATTGAAACTTATGATCAAATATTTTTATGAACCACAAAGTTCACTGAAAATTTAAGGAAAAACTAATGGCCTAAGGGCAAAAGTATTTTATAATTTGCAGGCGGTTTTTTACTTTTTCCTTTTAACTTTTTACTTGAAAAAACTGTGTGATCTTTGTGTCCTTTGTATTTAAAGTAATTCAGCGTATAATAACAAATTTTCCTGTGGCTGAGCCGAGTGCCTTGCCGTTTTTATCCCATCCTTCAACATGGTAAATATAAACACCACTTTTTATAATTTGATAGACTCTGACTGATATTAAACCAGGCTTCATCGGCTGCGCCCGGGACAGAGTTGGAATTTTCAGGATTAGGATGATGGATTGTTTGCACCAAATTCCCACTCATGGTAAAAATTCTGATGTCGCTTTATAAGGTAATCCAAAGAAAGATATTTTATCTATAATCTCCGGCATAGGATAATACGTGGGATTTAAATTTCCCCCTCCACCAAATGCAAGACCTCTAATATGGTAGGGATTTGGAACAACATAAATAGAGTCGAGGGTCGGGAACGCTCCCACAATTGATTCGGCAGCATATTGATAGTTCCGATTATAATAAACACTGGACTCTAGCGGTTGCCCTGGATATAATCCTGTTGTATTCTGCGTACCATCATCAAAGGCTGTGACAGCATAAAAATAGAATTTTCCCCTTTCTACCGCTTCATCATGATAAAAATTTTGCACGTCAATGCCGCTATTACCCCCACATTCCCAAATTTTTGAGTAAAGATTTGTTATCTTACCTTCTGCACGATACACACGGTAACCGGCAAAATCAAGTTCACCGGTATCAGGATCTTTTGCATCTTCGACGGAATCCCAGGAAAGTTCGATTCGACCCGGACCCGTAATTAAATTAAAATTATCCGGTGTTGGAGGTGGATCGGGGATATCTTCCATGCCTATACTCCAGGCATATTCCGCTGCCTTCGCATGTTTAAAAAGAGAATCCTTACCCGTTGCCCACCAGGGCGTTCTTAGCCTGCATCACCGCTGAGCCCATTCCATTCAAGATTACCGTTTTTCCAGTCCCTGCCTGCATTGATACATTCTCTGACGGACAGGGCGCCTACCACATCATATACAACGATATTAATGGACTCGCCAAAAGGTATATCGTAGGGTCCAAATGATAATAAACCTACCGGCTCAATAACATTACTATCATAGGGATGTGCAGCCCTATCCTCTGTACTCCCCTTAAATTGTTGTCCTAATCTTAGTTCCGTATACATATCATCATTACCAATTGGAGGCGCTAAGGGTTGTGCAAAAGTGCTGCGAGGCTTTATCGTAACGGTAGAAGGTTGATTGGGATCATCACTTTGATCGACTGTTGACACATCTGCATGCAGAACGCCAAAACCGGGGTACTGAGGTGAAAGAAACTCACCACTAATTTCTTCCGGATCACCTACATCATCTGACGAACTACGCACATTAGAATTGCCATCATAAAGATAAAAAAGCCCGCGTAAGGTGTCTCCCGGCGAATTACCATAATAAGCTGCCCAGTCATCATGCTGATTAACTTCTACATACCCCCTGTCTCCACTGGGAATAAAATAATATTGAAAGCCAAAATAAACACCGGTCAGATTTTGACCTGGTAGTTCGATGGTCGTATCATCACCATCAGCATTGCCATCATTCGTAAACAAATACTCCTTGATGATATAACTATTATGATTATGATTGGCATAGGCATGACTGCGCATCCGCACCCTTATACCTACATTAGTTGACCAGATTGTTTCAATCCTTTCATCTGCGGGGATAGAAGATGACTTCGTACTTAAACCACGTCCGTCCAAAAGACGAACCTCCGCTACATCATTAACAATCACAATCGGCAGGCGATTGCGCACCCTCTTTTTGTTGGAAATCTTAAATGTAAAGCCGGAAGCAGCATTGTTTTCAAAACCGCCGGCAGATACATAGGTCGGGTAGGGTGTATTGTCTTTGTTTGTCCAGTTCGAGACACCAATCCACAACCCACGTCCGGCCATATTTTTTCGGGTCATATTGTCAAAATCTCCACCGGGATAGGTCATCTGATCCTGCAGAGGAGCGTATGTAGGGAGAGAACCCGTCTCAAACATCGTTTCCCAAAGCATGCCAATTTCATGACTCCTTGTTCCTGTCGATTGATCCTGGGCAACCATGATCCCGCTCAGAAGAAACAAGAGAATAGGAAATGCTATCGTTATAACATATTTGAATCTATTTTGCATCATTTTCCTCCAAAATAGAGATCTTTATCTAACACTGCTTTATTGCCATAATTACAACAGAAAACGCATACCCAATATAAACAGACTATAATTGCCACGATAGATATCATCGGATTGCGTTCGGAGGATACGTTTATCTGTCACAGCATCTTCCGAACCAACTTTATCCGTATTTCCATTATTATATAGATCATTGTAATAATCGCTTCCACCAATATTTCGATATTTAGAGACAAACAAATTACTTACATCCAGATATAGTTCAAACTGGGCATCTCCCATAATATCGAAGTTACGGGATATTCTGAAGTTCGAAGTAAAGTAGGGAATTGAATAAAATTTTACATCAGGATTATTCTCCCTGAAGGAGCCATCGGGATGTTCTCTTAATTCCGCTCCAAAGTAAAATAGGCTCAGGCTTAACCTGGTTTTTTGCAAAATGGGATAATCGGCTATCCTTGGCCCCCAACCTTCCGGGCCCATAAAGGTCAAAACGCCCCTTGCATAAGGGGTGATTTCATCTGTCAAAGGACGCGGTACCCCTTTAAGTTCACCATTTACCCCTAAACTGGGTGTATCAGTAATGATAGGGATATCGCTCAATCCTGGTATTTGCAAATCACTGATGCTCTTTTTAGTTAGATTGAAATTGAGAAATCCCATAAAATATTTTCCTGCTGATCTTCTTAACTCAATATCTATTCCGCTGATCTCTTTGTATTGGCGGTTTGACGCCCATTCCGTAACCAAACTCTGATCTATATGAGCCCAGACCATACCATTCTGGCCATCAGAATAATCTTTGTAAAATGCTCCGACATGGAGTTGGCAGAAACCAAACAGGTTCTGATCATACCCAATTTCATAGTTGATTGATTTCATAAATCTCATTTTAGTATTTCCCAGGAATTGGATACGTCTTTCGGTTCCCGGTGTAAGGTTCAATTGTGTTGAATATAAGGCTTCATTATTGGGAGGCTGTACAAAATGGCCAAAGTTGAAATAGACTTTACTGGTTTCTGTCAGTGGAAAAGAAACACCAATGCGCGGACTTAGATAATTTATTGCCGGTGACCGTACAGTTGGGAATTCTCCGTTAAGGTAAGCATCTACGGCAGCAGAGTTGGTAGGGTAGATTAATACAGAATCGATATCGGCGCGCGTCGTATTGACATTATAATAATCCCAACGTAAACCAATCGTGGCAATCATGCCCTCAAATTCAATCTTATCCTGAAGATAAGCACTGAATTGGATCGGATACACATGGAAATAATAGGAAAATGGTTTGGCTAAATCATCATCCTGAAATTTCATTCGGTCTTCCAGAAGATCATTATATCTGAAATCAATCCCTGTTTTGAACTCATGGGCGGGATGGAACTGATCGACATAATTAACTTTAAACGAATATCGGTATCCATGGGAGTTGTCAGATGTTGTCCCTCCGCCATACATATTGAAACGGGAAACATTATCAGGTGCACCCAATGCCTTAGGCATCCAACCGGATTGCGGATCGAGGAAGAGTTGGTTATTAAAATATCGTCCCTGATCTACTGTGGCTTCCGGTCCCCTGCGGACATCCCACCGGGTACCAAAATAACTGATATCTGTTTCGATAAAACGCTTTGCATCAAAAATATATAGCAACCTTGCCCCTATGAGGCTGGCAATGCGCGAATTAAGTGGTCTTCTAAATGGATAAAAAGCCCATGAATAATCAAAACCACCACCACTATATGAGAGTCTATCCTCGGTGGACCAGGAACTGGATGAACTCCCTTCTGTGACAGTTTCTATATCTGAATATAGACCGGTTAATGTTAATCTGAGATTTGGATTAAAATTATTTACCCATTTTACGGAAACATCTCCTTCAAGATAATTATCTACTAGTTCCCGGAAAATTAAAGGGGCGGTTCTCGTATTTAAAACTCACCATAAGATTAGATTGCCAGGGCATAAAACCCAGCCCTCCACTCAAGGTCAGATCGAGATTATGTCCTACTTCTGTTCCATATTCTACCGGGCGGTGGCGCCAGCGCCATAATTCACGCGCCTCGTCCGGCGTCCATGTAGAATCTAATTTGTTTTCAGCATATGAATTCCATCCTTCCCATTTCGCCGTATCGGGCGTTATTCCTTCATACCGGACCATAAAAGTTGAGTCCATAGAATTTGGACCATCATAGAGGTCGTACATCCACATGCTCTTAGGATCATACTTATTGGTCCCGCCATGGCGCTGACTGGGTAGCAACATCTGATAATCAACAGAGACATGAAATTCATCTGCAGGATCTGAGGTAACAATATTAACCATTCCTGATTGTGCATCACCATATTCCGCGTTGTATCCCCCACGAATTACTTGTATTTCCTGCACCGCACCTGGAGATACCGTAAAAACCGGCCGGTTAAATTTTGCATCGGATGTATTGTAGCCATCGACCATCATACCCGATTCATGCGTTTCTCCCTGACGAATGTTTAATTCACCCTGTAAGAGATTCCCTGTAACCCCCGCAGACATGGCGACCATATCTTCCGTACGGCTGTAAAAGGGTGTGCTTTCCATGGCATCTTTTGTATAAGCTGATTCTGAAGTGGAGACATCCAACTTAATCAGATCACGCTCTGCCGTCACAACGACAGTCTCGCTCTCAAGTATTGATTCTTCCAGATCAATATTTACTTCAATGGTTCTATCAACGCTCACACGAACACCACGAACTATTTCAGTTTTATATCCTACCATGTGTGCTTCAAGCGTGTGCGTACCCGGTGGTGCCAATAATATGATATATTCACCGTTAATATCAGCTGCCGCACCCATCTGCGTACCCTGAATAATTACATTGACACCGGGTAAGGGTTCTTTTGTCCTGGCATCGGTTACCGTACCACGAATTTTTCCTGTGGTACCACCAAAGACGGCGCTAGAGGTTATTATAAAAATCAGGATTGAAGTGACAAAGGACGGAACATTTACGCATTTTTTCATACGTTGATCTCCCATGTGTAGCATTATGTATTGAAATGAAAGGATGGAAATTTTTAAAAGATTACCTCAGTGTAACCAATAGTTGTCTCCGGGTAAGCAGTGATCGAAACTTCATTTATGATCACGTTTTCTGTATAATAAGAAATTTTTATATAGAAGGCAAACCCCGGGGTGAGTCTATTCAATTTTAATTATCTGAAAAATTGAGCTTTCTCTCACCCCGGAAATCCCAATCTCTAAATCCAAAACTCCAATAAATCTCCAAATCCTAATGTTAAATATTCAGTTTGGGAATTTGGAATTGGGAATTGGGAGTTCATTTTTCCTTTGGATTTTAATATGGGATATTAAGTATTTCACGCCCTTTTATTAAAGCGGACACACGGGTCCGTATTGCAATGAAGGCCTTCCAGACATGCGAGATAATTGCTTACAAGCAGGAAGATCCCTATCCCGAAGCGCGATCCCGTTCCGGGACGGGATGACATTTTTCAATAGTACAAGTTTTCATTTCACATTTCATACAATTGAAAATTCCATATTGATTATTGATTTGTCATTTGGATTTTGACATTGGGCATTATTTCTCTTTAATCCAATCCACATTAAACCGAACATGCTTTATGGCTTTTCTTTTACCCAGTTCATGAGAATAAGTGAGATGGATATCCCCGTTATCCGCCTGGATAATAGAAGGATAGGCAAAAGAACCCTTACCTTTGTCCACTTTTTCCACATGCCGTGTCCATTTCCAGCTTCTACCTTCATCGTCAGAAAGAGATAAAGCAAGGCTATGCCGCCCATCTTCCGTATCATTGTATACCATTAACCATAATCCGTTTTTCAAAGCGATTGCTTCCAGACTTGAGCCGGGATTTGGGATATCGGTATCCTTTGCAAATGACCAGGATTCTCCATCATCTTCAGAAACGCTCATCATAACCCTTTGAGGGAGCGTTCCGGAATCACGCATATAGGAGACGATTGTACCACTCTTTTTCCGAACAAATGTGGGTTGAATGGGTCCGAATCCTATAATCGGCAAACTGGCACGCCAGTTTTCACCATTATCGTCACTAATCGCAGCCAGGGATACATTATATCCATCCGAATATAATGGTAGTAATATTCTCCCTGATGGTAAGACAAGCGGATGGATCCGGGTCATCCAGCCGGCCTGACGCTTCACAGGATCATGTGCCGCTTCAACAAGCATTCGTCCATAGGGTTGCGCATATTCAGACCACATGGGTTCATGGGAACTTAATCGTCTTGACGCCTTTTTCATCGCTTCTACAAATTCATCTCCCGGTTGGAAAAGTATAAAATCCTGCCATTCCCAATTGGGTGCACCTTCGGAATTGTAATCAATCGACCTTTTGTATTTCAACAAGGAACGTTCCCATCGCTCAGCCTGGACAACAATCCAAAACATCCACAGTCGCTCATCGTTATCGAGAAACAGAACAGGATTACAGTCCGGTAAATTGGGTGTATCCGCCATAAGGAAAACCTTGCTCCAGGACTTTTCGCCTTTCTTTAACCTGGCGCCCTGAATTAACACATCCTTAGCACGACGTTCACCTGATCCATGAAACCAGCAGGCCAGAAAATCCCCATTGGGCAATTCAATGATACTGCTTCCATGTACATGCTTTCCCTGCATGGGAAAAATCAGTTGTTCTTCATGAACCGGCTGGGACCATAATGGTGTGGATAGGAAAGTTATGATCAGTATGAAAAGTAAATAATTTCTCATCTTATTGGTATCTCCTTTGGAGGGTGGATTATAGAACACGGATGACGTGGATCACGCGGATTTCCGCGGATTTTTCTCCACGAATTACACAAATTTATACGAATTTCACAAATTTTATTACTTATTTATTATTAGAATCAAAGTATAATACCATTAGTTTGAATTCGTGAAATTCGTGGACAAAAATATTTTTATGGCGGACACGGCACGCCGTGTCTCTACTTCTTTAATCATTGAACATTGAATCATTCCGTGTTGAATATTGAATATTGATTTAGAATTTCACCATAAACGTTTTTATTTCATGTGGTTTAATATCAAAGGTAACCATATTTTTTTTGTGTTTTAATGGTTGTTTTTCTTTTTCCAGCATATTGGTTTCCCAAATACCCTTTATAGGTTGGGCAAAGGTTAGTTCCACATTGCCACGTTGATTGGAGGTTTCATAGAGACGGAAGACGATCTCACTGCTCTCTTCTGCCTTCTTCACCGATTCGATAATCACATTATCACGGTTTGTTCGAGCAAATGAAAATGGTACCTGGTTATCACTATCTCATCTTCGGACGAAACAACCCGAAGATGTGGTTGATAATTCAATCTGTATGCTTCCTGTATAGTTCCACCGCTTCGCCAATCCCCCGCATGGGGATAAAGTGAATAGGTAAATTGATGCTCACCGATATCAGCATTTGGATCCGGATGAATTGGGGATTTGATTAAGGTCAGCCTCATGACATTATCCTTGATATCATATCCATATTTGCAATCATTTAACAAACTAACACCATAATCTCCTTCAGAAAGATCCGCCCATTTTTGCGCCGGGACTTCAAACCGCCCTTTATCCCATAACGTGTTCCAGTGTGTTGGACGCTGGATGTTGCCATACGGGATTTCATAGGTTGCTTCATTGGCATGAATATTAACGGGAAAAGCAACTTTGAGTAATGTTTCATGCTGCTGCCAGTCAATTTCCGTTACAAAATCTATTCGCGGAATATGCTCATATATATGAATAGTCTGAATGATTTCCGAATCTAAAAATCTTCGCTTCTGAACTAAGGTTCCACGAAGCGGACCATTTTCGGCACACTTCCACATGACTCAAATCATCCAGATTCAATACATTTGTCCTGATAAAAAATATCAATATCCCAGGCATTGTTACGAAGGGGGCGATCCTCAAAAGCCTGCAAAACATTAGCCTTCTTACCCTTTTCAATCACTTCCCGATTGATATTTTTTATCATAGATCCCTGGTAATCAATCCTTTTTTGTCAAAAGTGATAGACAAAAAATTTATTTTCTAATTTGCTTTTCGAGGTTTTAATACTGGATTACCTTATTACCTGATTTTCCATTTTATAATTGTAAAATGTTATATCCCAAGGAAGGAAGATTATCAATATAGGCAAGGGCTCCTTTTTTATCAGATAGCATCTGGACCGGAACGACTTCTCCATCGCTATCAGTAAGACTAATTCTTTATTACCTTTTGACATGGGAAGTGTAATCAGATCTGATCTATCCCATGACAAGAGAATTAAATATGGCTATTTTATTGTCCGATTTTGCACCTTTCTTACCTTTGCCCAAATTAACCAGGGCATTATTCAAATGTTTTTCACCATTCTCAGTAACTTGTTTGTATTCCGCACGACAGTCCTCATATACTTCCGGGATTGATGATCCGGGTAAAATATCATGGAATTGATTCAGTAGGATCAATCTCCCAACCTTTATTAATTTCTTCATGGGGATAAGGTCCCTTATTTATTGAGTCAATAGCACAGAAGAGTTCCGTATCATGGTATAATATCTCACTTTTTCGATTTGCCTTCTTTATCCAGGCTTGGGATGTATAACATCCACGATGGAATTGTAAATATAATTCATCATTCCAGACAGGAAGTTCATCAACTCTACTCTCCAAACCCTCAAAAAATTCTTCTACCAGCCCCTGGCGGTGATTGGGCAGTAGTTCGTTCATATAAGAGAGCCGCGTTGAATTTTCCAGCATATCCCGTGTAGGCCCGCAACCACCATCTCCCCAACCATAGACGAAGAGGACTTCATTATTTTTTTCTTTGTGTTGATACTCATCCCAACATCCCTTAAGGAGTTTTGGATTCAGATCGGCACTATAATCATCCCATCCACGGGGATCAGGTGTTGTAATAAAATAAGCCATCACTTTGCTTCCATCTAACCCCTGCCAGTAAAAAGTATCATAGTCAATTCTCACAAACTGCGACCAGCTCATCTTTGTTGTCATAAAAAATTTAAGACCACATTTTTTCATAATCTGTGGCATCGTGTAACAAAATCCAAAAGCATCGGGCAGCCAAACGACCTTACTTTCTTTTCCAAACTCCTTTTCAAAAAAACGCTTTCCATATAAAAACTGTCGGACCAAAGACTCACCCCAGGGGATATTGCAATCTGATTCAGCCCACATACCGCCTGTGGCTTCAATTCGACCTGACTTGATTTGCTCTTTTATGCGTTTATAGATATCCGGATAGGATTCTTTAATAAAAGTATATAATTGTGCCTGACTCTGAATAAAATGATATTCAGGATATATTTCCATAAGACGGAGGGTATTCGAAAAGGTCCTTGCTGCTTTTTTGCGGCTATGCTTTGTCTGCCACATCCAGGCCAGATCCAAATGTGAGTTACCCAGACTCATTACAGTGGCATGGTCTTTCTTCGGTGTATTATCCTTATAGAGTTCTTTTTTTATAAAAGCATTTGCCTTCTTTATGGAATCATAAAACGAATCACTACCAATTTGCAAAAAATCTACCATTAAAAGGGATGCTTCCAGGGTAGACAACATATGGACGTTTTTTGGATTATTTTTATCAGTGCTCTGGATGGTTTCAAAAGCGATCTTTGTATTATAGTAAAAATCCTCTGTTTCAGCATCGATACATACAAGATCTGCCTGTTCAAGACGATGTTGATGTGTTTCCAGACCGCTAAATGCCTCAATAGCCAGAATATGTCTTTTACCCGGTTTTAATTTGTCCCAGAGCATTATCTCATTACGGCGAATATCAACACTCTGCAAAGGTTGGCCATCAAGATGAACCAGAAGTTCATATTCCCGATAATCACCCCCTTGACTGGCATCGAAAAAATAGCGTTTGCCGGGTTGAAAGATAACAGCATATTTTTTTCCTGACGCAACTTTGGGAACTACCAGAGGGATTCTAAACCAACAGGTAATATCCCGTCCTCCCCAGGATTGGCCAACAGAAAATTTCCGCCATTTTGAATCATCATATTTGACTGATTTAGCATCCGGAAGGTCCCCCTGCTTAAATTTGATTAATTCGAACGGGGTAATTTCTGAATAAATATTGTCTTTGATCGTTTGGATTTTTTTTGCGAGGTTGCCGAAATTTACATCCATATTTATAATCTCCTGGTTGAGTAGGGAAACAAAATTTTAATCATTTGTCACATTAGTTGCAACGTGAAATTTTGGTGGGAATATGCTTATGGGAATTCGTAATTGGTAATTAGGAATTATGATTTGGTCAGGGTTTTAGGGCCCCAGAACACAACTATGATTATGGCAAATATTAATGTTCCGGCCACATTGTAGATCTCACCCGCACTCAGAGCCTCTGGTCCCGCCCCTTCTGTATCGGCCAGAATAATAACAGAATTACCAATAGCGTGATAGGTCATTGCCACAAAAATGTTGGCCTTTGAGTTATTGTGAAGCCAGGTCATAATAATAGCCAGACATATTACACTAATATAATAAAGCCATAACGTCATATTTTGTTGGTGAGCTCCCTCAATAAAAAATAGTGGCAAGTGCCAGGTCGTCCAAATAATACCCAAAATAATACTCGAATTAAAAGCATTCCATTTTAACTGCAGGCGGTCTAAAGCATATCCTCTCCAACCAAATTCTTCCTGAACGGAACCTCCCAAATACATAATCAATATATAGAGTGGAAAGAGTAAAAGTCCTTTAGTACTTACAGCACCCACTCCAAACTCTAACCAAACAAAAAATATAGCAATCAACAAGGCCGACACCGGTATCAGGAACATGGCAACCCAGATCCAGGTTGGAATACCCTTAACCTGTAATCCTCTTTTGAGAAGGGCAATAACGCCGGGATTTCCTTCATCCCTGTAGGTTAACCACACGGCAGCAACCGAGGGGCCAAAAGCCCCAATAATAATAATGGGAAGAACCAGCCGGAAGGGTAATTCTCCTTCTATGGTATAGGAAAGAATGACACCAAGTCCCCAAATAGTCCATGAGTATATGAAAGTGATCAAAAAAAAGTGGGTTAATCTATTTTGAGTATAATTCTTTTCTGTCATAATGGCGTCCGTGATAGATTTCTAATGGAAAATTTTCTCAATAATGCATCCTCTACAAGGATAGATTTATTAATAGGTACATCTTTATAAAAATGAACATTTATGATGTTAAATATTTGACAGAATTATAAATTTTTATGGATTTATTTGATATGTGTAACATTTAGCGTTAGAAATTCATCCTCAAATACATTAGGATCACACGTATTACAATTGCAGTTTAATAAAACCTCGTAGAGGTTGTAATATTATAAATTCCTTGTATAGGATTTAAAACAATAAAACAAATGGAAGAGTCAAAAAATATTCAGACAAATAATCTGTTTTTTTTATATGATCTAATATTAGATACTGTTATATCAGATTAACAACCTCGTAGAGGTCGTACTATTATAAAATCCTTGTATAGGATTTAAAACAATAAAACAAATGGAAGAGTCAAAAAATATTCAGACAAATAATCTGTTTTTTTTATATGATCTAATGATTAGATACTGTCTATATCATGATTAACAACCTCGTAGAGGTTATATTATTGTAGAAGATATTATAACCCATGAACAATTAATCCTTGTAGAGGATTAATTATTATAAAAAATAAGGAAAAATTTAATCAAAAAATCAAAGTAGATGACGTATATTTTCTAATAAAACCTAACGTTTGATCGTATGCAGTTTCTTCTTATCCAGCGGCTGGACATTTTCCACAATCCATTCTCTCATCTCTCTTCCCTCTTCTAAATCCTGAGGATAAGAAATGAAATCCAGAGAGATATTCAGTTCTTCTTCCAGACGCATGGCCATTGCCGGCCAAATAACACCAATATCCCCGATAACAGGAATACTCTTTTCCAAACGCGCAAATCCGGACATCTCCATACGGAATGGGATTTCCATTAACTTGGTTTTTGGCAAACCCTTATCAATCGCCTCCTGGACCTGGCTCGATTGTTTTTCAAATTCCCATGCTTTCTGCAAATTAGGATCGGTATCAATCCGGATCAGGGTCTTACCTTCCAAACTATAAGTCGGGTATCCATCCCAGTCAGCCCAGATACCATGCCCTGTATACGTTTCAAAAGGTCCGTCGTGAATTTCCTGTGTTAAGGCGACAGCAGATTCAATAATGACATCGGCAGAATTCATCATGGATGCTATCCTGGTTGCTCTTTCTGTAATAGAAATAGAGTCACCAATTGCCAACCCAACCATCCCCCCCCCAACCAACTGAGGGATTGTAACCAATACAGGGATGTTTTTCTGATAACCAGCCCCTAACATGGTTTTCACATCAGCTCCTGCTCCAGCAATCACTTCAAATGGCACACCCCGGCTACGTGCAATAATCATTATTTCTTTGGCCAGATTTTCCGTACGTAAACCCATGGGATAGGCCATATTTCCTGCAGCCTTGATAATGGTATCACCGTCGCTGGCTATCACTTTATTAATGAGGTTCTCATCAAGGATCATTTCCTTTCTCAGAATTCTAAGAAAGGTCTCGTTTAAAATTGTTGCTTCAAAAATGTCACCGCGGGGAAGTTTGTCTTCGGGGAAACCAAGTTTTTTACCATCAACCCGTTTTACCTTGTCCAACGAACCCGCCATCTCATGAGCAATAACGGCAGAGCTTGTTGTCACACCGTCTATAAGCCCTTTTTCAATCATTTCTGCGATCAATGTGGTTACACCTTCATGCAGGTTTGGGCCGCTGCCGGTCACCACAACAACTTTACCCTTATTCTTTTTTGCAGAAACAATATCTGCAATACCCTTCTCCAACATCTCCTTGCTTTGGTCGGGGAGACTTTTATAGAGGTTTTTGATTAGTTCTCTGTTAACTTTCATTTTAATCTCTTTCCACTTATTTCACTAATTATTACTAATTTTATGAATTTTATGAATTTAATTTTTTTAGAATTAGTATTGTCATTCAGTCCCGGGATTGGATCCAGTTTTGGGATAAGATCCCTACTACACCAACATAGGTAATCGACAAGTAGGAAGATCCCTCTCCCGAGACGCGATCCCGTTCCGGGACGGGATGACATTCAACAAATCCCTAATTCCAAAGAAACTATCTCATCTTTCCTATTTCCCACTGTATAGACATAAATCCGCATTATTTTCCAAGTATTACTTGTTCCACTTTAACTAAATCTTCCGGTGTATCAACATTATATCCGGTACTGCGGTCGCACTTGGTTTCAGCTACAAATATGCGATGGCCATGTTCAAGAACTTTTAGTTGCTCCAAAACCTCAGATTCTCCAAGAGGCGTATCGGCCAACTGGGTATAGGTTTGAAGGAAATCCTTGCGATAAACATAAAGCCCCACATGCTCAAAGATATCAACATCCATACCATCCCGGTTATAAGGAATTAATGAACGCGAGAAGTAGAGTGCCCATCCCTCTTTATCGGTTACAACCTTTACGACACCCGGGTCGTGATAGTTCTCCTCTTCTATCTTTATTTTGAGTGTAGACATCTGAATTTCAGAATTATGAATCATGGGTTCCACAGCCTCATCAATCATAGCCGGATCAATTAAAGGCTGGTCGCCCTGAATATTGACATAAATATCACCTTCAAAATGAGCAGCAATCTCGGCAAGACGGTCGGTACCTGATTGATGATGGCTTCCTGTCATAACCGCTTTACCACCGAATGTTTCAACGATATCAAATACGCGTTGATCATCGACGGCGACAACTAATTCATCGAGCAATTTAGATTGAGCAGAACGTTCATAGACACGTTGCACCATCGGTTTGCCAGCTATTTTAGCAACAATCTTTCCCGGAAAACGGGACGAGCCGTATCTCCCCGGTATAACTCCGATAATTCTGAGTTTTTCTGACATAATTTCACCTATACAATTTTAAATTTTGAATTATAAATAATTTTTTTACGGATTACACTAATTATGCCCGTAAAACGGGCCCTTCGGACGAATTTCACGAATAACAATTATAAGAGCCTGTCATTCTGTCCCGGAATGGGATCGCGTCTCGGGAAAAGAATCTTTCTTTGTGGTAAACAGATATCTATAACCAGAAAGATCTCTCCAGGATGACATATAATATGCTATGGATTAAGAAACATATTATATATTATCTTTTCGTCATTCCAGAGGAATCTTTCTACTGCAGAAATCGAATCGACACGAAGGAAGATCCTGACAGGATGACTGCAGGAATTATTTAATTTGTTAAGAATCTATTGCTTACAGAACAAGGACAGGGCGGATATTGACGTCCCTAGAATTGCCCGCTTATGTTTAACGCGTTTCACATTTGACATTTCACGCTTCACATCCTTGAACATTGCATATTCCGTGTTGACTATTGATTATTCAACATTTTTCCAGGGCGGACACACCCCGTAGTACGGGGTCTTAGACACAGTCCGCCCCTACAATTATCGTGTTTGGTGATCGATGGGCGCGATGAATCGCGCCGCCACTCTCAACCGCTTTCAATTTTCTGTAATCTGTTTTCTCTTTTCTCTTAACGCTCCACGCTCTACGCTCTTCTCTCCTCTCTATTTATTCCCGTTCAATAATCAATTTTTCTTTGGTCGGTAATGCCGGGAATGGATTATGTGGTTCAATCTGGTACCAATAAGCGACTGATGCCTGATCATCCTCTAGAGGCAAATACCGGCCTTCACTTTGCCAACCTATACTCTGAATGGTTACCCGCAAATCATTTTCAAACCTGATAGGATCATAGATATGCCAGCGATATTGCCCGAAACGGCGTTGTTCACCTTTATACTTCGGATCCTGCACATGGTAAAATCCCGTATAGGGGCTGCTGAAATCGGAATATGTATATGAGCCATCTTCCTGTTTTCTCTCTTCATAGCCATAGGATCCGCAAAAATAATCCTCTTCTCCTGTACCACAAATGGTCGGAAATTTCTTATCACCATCCATAAAGAACTTGATTTCTCCTTCGCCCCACCATCCGGGGCTATTGGCGCCATGGCCGAGATAGGTTCCCACATAATGCCCTTTTCCTTTTATCCCATCGACAATGGTATAATCTTCTTTATAAGGTAAGGGATTTACCCGCCGGAATTGTGCATGAAAATAGGCCGCATCATCGGGCACATCGGTAAGGGTATAATCGATCTGATAATATAATACCAATTCTTTGTCGCCAATATTCTCCATGGTTACTTTGCATCCCTTACGAAAAGGCATCTGCCAGTAAGAGTTCAACCCGCTGCGAGGATTAACACAGATAGCCAAAGAATTAATATCGGGCTCTGTTCCATTGCCCCAACCGGCGGCAAAAAAATCACCTACCGGTGATTCTACGGAAGCCTGCTCTTCACCATCCCAATAGATGCGAAATATAGAATGACGGTAAACACCAGCAGGGGTCATCCAGATATGATTAATCACACCACTATCTTTAATCTCGCCCATCACAAAAGTCTCACCCGGTTTAATACGGACATAAGGGCTAACTTTCCAACCTTGCCCCAATTCTCTTGCTGCCCGGGCAGCACTTCCTTCTTCCAGGGTTGCCATTCCACCCTTCCCCTTTTCACCCGTAAAATTTTCCGGGCTTATTGACCGCGATTTTGCATCCGAAACCTTGTATAAATTCTCCATACCGCCCGACTGGCCTATACCTTGGTTTACCTCATAATAATTACTCCTAATAATACTAATATTTTTTTCATGTTCCCTCCTTAATTTATAATTTTTTCTCTCGCAAAGACGCTATAAAAACTATCCACGAATTACACTAATTAGAACAGATTTCACGAATTAAAATATTTTTTTTAAATATTAGAAAATATAATTAGTGAAATTCGTATAAATTCGAGTAATTAGTGGAAAAAAACCCTTTGCGTCTTTGCATGAAATAAAATTCTGAATTATTACAATAATGTTACTTAAAAACCGTTGACATCGCATCCAAATCAACACCCAGAACCTTTTTTGATATGGGATTTAGTTCATCCTTCGATCCTACAAAATGATAGGTTGAGTGTTGATGTTCAATCTGCTCACCGGGATCCAGAAAAGCTGCCGGGGAAGAACTCTCTAACTCATAAAATGGTCCCATTTGACTGCCATCGGGAAGCGGGCCATCGTTATATGAATTAAGAACATCACCCTTAAAAGGCTCTTCCTGTACTTCCCATAATTGATTAATATAGGCAGGATCACCTTCTGGTTTTGTGTATTGGATGATCGTTAACACATTATTATCGGGGTCATAGCTTCCGGCTACATCCTTTGAGCGTTTAGCTGAGACACCCAGTTTGCTGCGGAACCCTCCATCAGCCTTAAAATAAATACAATTATCTTTTATTTGCAGGCGATCAGGGGGTATTTCACCAAAATAATCACTGGTAACAATCGGCCCATATTTCTCATCTGCTCCTGGATTAAATGGAATCACAACGGTTGCCCTCTCGGAGGGATTGAACATCCCTAAGATCCAGATGCACAATGTTCCGCTTTCTTTCGTCCAGGCATTTTTCCCTGTGTTAATCACAGAATTAATTGATTCATAAGCCACGGATCGGATCCCCTCAGGATTAAAATTCAATCGTTTAGAGATCGCCTTTTCATCCAGAAGTTTAACCTTCCGAGTAAGTTCAAGATCAAATTCGGTCTTCGAATAATTCGTTAAATGCATAGATGCTTTCATAACAACTTCTGACTCAGTTTTATTAATCAGATCGAAAGGTTCAGTATCTATACCCTTAGGGGTAAACCAATTTTCAAGGGTCATTTCTGCACCTGGGGGGAAGAATACAGAAAACTGCCCGCCTTCCGGACCAAACCAAAGTCTATCTTCTCCTCCATAGGCATTTATATGTTCTGCCACTTTACCTGAAGAGATAAGATCGTAATTAATCCAACCAAAACTCTTTCCCTTTAGGCCTCCTGCTGTACTCGTCATAACCTTCCCCTGCAATTTGGGGGACACAAGGACTTGAGCCTTTTCGCTTTCATTTTTTAAAACTACGACGTCTCCATAATTCTTCAAAAATGTGAGATCTTCACCAAATGTGCCACCTGGATTTTCTTTCATTATCATATTGTCTTCCTTCTTAGAATTACAGCTCGTTAAACATATGAAAATTATTATACTCAATAGATATTTAAATAACTGGGAGTTCATATTTGAACCTCATTTAATTTTGAATTTAATGTAATTTTATTAGGCATTGACAAATCACCTCCCCCATAATCCCTCTCCTTACTAAGGAGGGGGAAAAAGGGGGAGGTAATTTTCACAATACGCTTTGCATTAAATATGGGAATTATTTCAAATTATCATTTTTTCTTAAAAAATCTACCAACCAATATTTGTATCTTCATCACCTTCTTTCGAAGGATCATATTTACTCTCTTGAATTTTACCATTAATCAGAACATTATCAAATACAATATTGTTAACATCTTTATAATAACGGATAATTCTCGCCGTATCTACCGTAACATTTTTCAAAACAATATTGTCTATAGTTCCACCAGGCGCATTTTTTGCATAAACAGCATAATTTTCAGCTTTTTTACACTGGATATTTTCAATATAAAAATTTTGAAAAAGAGGTGGATGATGATTCCCACGATGCCCCTTGTAGTTTGTATCCAGACGTATTAAGGCATCTTTTGCCCGATCTACATCGATATTCCTCATATATACATTTTCAACCCGGCCACCACGATCAAAATTGGACTTGCAATAAAGAACAGATGTCGCCTCTGCAATTTTACAGTTTTCAATAAATATATTCCTTACACTTCCGGACATTTCGCTACCAATACAAAGACCATTTATTTTAGAGTTAACAACACAGTTGCGAATAATAACATTCTCGGTAGCCTGACCAATGCGCCAGCCATCCTGATCCCTGCCTGATTTAATTGCGACACCATCATCACCTGTATGGAATTCGCAATTCTCTATTAATACATTCACAGAAGCATCAGGATTACAACCATCATTGTTCTGGTTACGACTATCTACAGTTATTCCTCGTATCGTCACATTTACACAAAAGACCGGATGCAAACACCAAAAGGGAGCGTCTTTGATGGTGATTTTTTCAACAAGTACATTTTTACACCCAAAGAACTGAACCATACCCGGACGTAAAAAAGATCCTTTACCAAAGACCCTCTTATAAACAGGAATCCCATCATTGCCCATCTGACGTAGTTTTTTCTGAGCTGGTTTCTGTCGCGGCTTCCATTTTGCAAATTCCGCACCCGCATTGCCATTAAGAATTCCCTCTCCGGTGATGGCCACATTGGTTGCCATATAGGCATATACCAATGGGGAGTAATTAAAAAGTTCTGTTCCTTCCCATCGCGTAAGTACAACAGGCAAATAATCATCGGGGTTGGAACCAAACTTTATTACAGCCCCTTTCTGCAGATGCAAATTAACATTACTTTTCAGATGAATTGGGCCATTTGTAAGAAAGATCCCCTTCGGAACAACAATTTTTCCTCCACCTTCGGCATTACATTTATTCACCGCGATTTTAAATGAGGAATAACAGTCGGTTTCACCATCACCAACAGCCCCAAATTCCGTGATCAGGTACTCTCTTTGAGGGAATAACGGGACAGTAATTTTATCCAGGATTTCAGGTACTTGTTCCCATGCTGAACTGATATCATCATTATTAGCATTTGAATCATTTTGGCAGGCAAATGAGAATAGTAAAAAAACCAAATTCGCCATCAGTATAACAAGACGAATACCATCTGAATGTCGAACCCGGAATATATACCAGATTTTATTTATCGATAACACTTTCTTCTCCAATTTGAACAACTTTAAAAGAATTTTATCCACGGATTTCACAAATTTCACGAATATTATTATTTATAAAATTAATTCGTGCGAATTAGTGGAATTAGTGGAAGAAAGCTTGTCGATCTCTATATCACCTATTAAAGATAAATTAATTAATTTTTGCCGGATCAACCACCACATGTTTTACGGTCTCTCGATTATACGTATACACCACATGAACCAATCCATCTGCTGTTTGAATTACCCCCGGATAAGAATATTCCTCATCCTCTGTCGTATCAGGATTTGTAACAGGCTCGAGATCGAGCATTTTCGTCCATTTTTTCCCATCATTTGATAGTGCGATGCTTAAAGGAACCCTATCTCCCCAGTTTTTATCCGTGGGATTGTAGACAAGCAATTGACGCCCATCTTTCAAGGTAACACCATCAATACCCGAATTAGGATTCGGTAAAGATGTTGCCGACATTTCGCTCCAGGTTCGCCCGTTGTCTTCGGACCAGCATTCTGAGATTACCTCATTTTCTGTGCGAGAGAGCATTTGTAATTTATTTCCGGGATAGATCAGGATTGTTGGCTGAATGGCTCCGAATTTTGACGTATCATTCAATCCTCCGGTACTCTTCCAGGTCTTTGCCTTTTCGTCAGAGATCTCAACATGTATCTGCCATCCCACATCTTCACGGCTGGAAGGACTTAGAATTGTCCCATCTGTCAATTGTACCGGTTTGTTTTTTATAGGCCCCCATATACCGTCCGGCAACCGGATAGGTTTGGACCATGTAATTCCCCCATCTTCAGATGTGACAAGCAAGCCCCACCATTCTTCTGGATTTGGACCAACCTTGTAAAACAGCATCAAAGGTCCGTTTCGTGGCTGAAACAGCACGGGATTCCAGCACGGGTACCGGGAGCCATCGGCCTGTACACCATTGACAACCTCCTCGGGTTTGGACCACTGATCATCAGATTTCACCGACACCCAAATCCCAACATCCTTGTTTTTTTCACGGGTTCCCCCAAACCAGGCCGCGACTAATTTCCCATCTGTTGCTGCAATGGTTGAAGCATGACATTGAGGCGTTGGCGCATTTGCCAATGAATAAATAAATTCTTGCTTTACAATTGAAGAGTGCATGGGTATATCTTTCTTTTGTTGAGTATGGGCACAGGAACTAAAGACAATTAAGGATGCTAATACACTAAATATTGTACTAAAATAGCCGTTATATTTTTGCTGATATCTAAAATTTTCTTTCATTGATTTGCCCTCTATTTATCATCCTGTCCCGGAACGGGATGACAAATTTGTTTAATGATTGACCTCATTTTCTATCTTTTATTTAATTAATTTATGCCTGGCGACACCTTTTTCTTAACGCTGCGTTAAGACGATAAATCAGACATCAATAAACATATATCGGATTTGAATAGATCCAAGGATTCCACTTCGAATCAAATTCTAAAAATACCTCCAGTCGATAAACACCCGGAAAAATGGGTTGTTCGTAATGATATTCATAGGCGTCAGAAACCGTATCGATTAGTTTTCCATTTCTGATTAACCTGAATTGGCCCGGCAAAGGTGATACAGCGTTAAGCGATGCTATATTAGCAGAACTTACCGAGTCTCCCATAATAGATGTCAAGTCCCCGGCGTCATTGTTTCCATAAAAGATGAATCCATCCGCATCAGCAATGCTTTGAAAGCCCGTATATAGATGTCCCTTCAGAAGATGATCAGCAATTGATTCAATTGTTAATGTATCCGCAAAAAGATAATTGGTACATAGACTAAAGGACATATAATAAGTATCTATCTGCCATTTAAATGCCCAACCATTTTCGTCTGGCTCTGAGAGCAGTAACCACTCAAGTAATCCCGTTTCAGTAGTATCGATAGCATCTGCATTGGGACCCACCCATTCCACCCGTCCGTCCTCAAAATAACGGGCACGAATATTTTGATTATCATGTGCATCAGCAGCAGATATGCCAACAATCCTGCGCCCCTGGTTTAAAGAGTCCCAGAGTGCCAGAATTTCTGTTTGTTCATCGACTACTTCCCAATAAGCCCAGCGCCGGTAGCTCGGTCCATTAATAGTGAGATTTGGTGCATGAGCAACCATATCATCATCCTTCGAATCCGTATGGATATTATAAATTTCCATCCCCTGATAATCCGGATTGCCCCATTCATGGGGTTCTTCACTATGACCATAGAAGACCAATCCGCCTTGATCAATAACCTCTTTAAACATGTCTGCATTATTTATGCGCCAGTCCACAATCATGGTGTCGAGAGGCCAAATAAGCATGCCGCGGGTTTCGCTTCCGGGTTCAATCAAGATACCGTCATACATACCTTGATAAGCCCTGGGAAAGGTATCCAATTTTGCCCGGGGGTGATCAGTAAAAAAAATAAATTCAATATTGGCTTTTTTTGCCGCTGGAAGAAACTCTTGCAGAACTCCCCGGCTATCGTGGGACCAGTAACAGTGTGAGTGAAGAATACCACGATATGTTTTGAGATTTACAATGTTGGGCGTTTCCTGTCTTTTAAGTTCAAGTTCTTCTAATTCAGCATCCAGAGCGGGATAAGTTATAAAATGACGCCATAAGGAAGGACCGGTTATCACAAGAAAAGTAATAATTAACAGGCCGACAAGTACCGCAATTATCAATAAGGTAATTTTTTTCCAGGACATTCTAAGTTAACCTTTCACATATGCATTTGAGGGGATGGTACCCGATACAGGATACGGGATACGGGATACAAGATATAAAAGTTGTGCTCATTGCTATTTGCTGTCACGTCTTTGTTTGAAATTTGAAGTGAGTTGAAATTCCAAATAATGGTTGTCAAACAAGGCAATTTGCTGATCATCCAGTATCAATAATCGGGTATCCAAAACCTAGTATCAGGCACTTAAAGGACGGCTTCACTCAACCGATAAATTATATCCACAAAATAATCACCCAGATTTGGACCAAACCAGGCCATGGTAAATGACTCATATTTATCTAAATAGTAGTATTTTCTGGGGATCACATATCCAACATACCCACCATTAAAACTGGAAATTATAGATTTATAGCCCTTTTGTTTAAGACTGTTTTTTATCTCCAAGGCAAACTCTCCACTAAAATCACAGGGAGAAGTCACCCAAACCAGGTCAGATATCTTTACAGCCTGGATCCAAACATCATCATGTAAAGGTAATAATTGATTGCTCAGAGCTGTACATAAATGTCTATCCATACTTACGCGAACATGAAACTCGGGGAGACGAACCTTACAGGATAGGTATTTAAGGGGGACCGCGTCATAATAAGCAAGATCAGATGAATGCTTGATCACGCTATCAGCCAATGATTCACCGATGTATCGAGCCTTTTCAAAATTTTTGCCTTTTCCTACCGGTCCATGACTACCCACAGTGCCGGCAAAAAAAATGGCGGTATGGGCAAATTCACTCTCAAGTTTAGATTGCCAATAACCAGGATATCCGGCACTGAATAGCATATTTGATGCTCCAATTGTTGTGGCATGGGCTGAATAGGCACCGAGCACACAATTTTTCCCACTCTGTTGTTGGAGGACAATAAAAGTAAATTCAGGATTGACCCTACCCTTCTCCCCGACTAGTCTGTTTCTTACAAATTCTGGTGCCGTGAAATTGGTCGTTGCTATTCTCGCAAGTTGCAGATCTTCAATTGCAGCAAGTATGCCGGTCTTAATTCTCATCGTAAGCCATTGTCGCACAGCAAGATTTTCCTCTCCGGCGAACTCACTTCCGACCCAACCAGATGCCCATGCACCAACAGATGAATGCGTATGGGTTGCTGAAAGAAATAACTGTTCTCTTTTTATATCATGGAATTTCTCTAATTGTGAGGTGAGGCTATCGGTGACTTCAGGAGGCATTATCAACAGATCACTTCCAACAAAAACAATCATCTTATCTTCAACCTTTAGGGCTGTAACTCTTACATAAAGGCTGTCATGAATGCCTAGCGCCGGCCTTCCTTCACGCCCCCCATATCCGGCAAGAGGCATAACTTTGAACGCCCCCTCATCGGGATTGTCTTCCGCTGCACCAATAATTGGTGTAATATTGATCTTAGAGAAACCGGCTTTTAGCTGACCATGGGAAGGGGATAAAATCTGCAGGGTAGAATCCAGGCGTGCCCTTGTGATATCATAATAACCCTCTTTGAAGTAAGGTGTATGGTTTACACTTCCCGTAATTAGATAGATTGCAAGTACAACCAGGAGAATTAAGGTAAAAATTACAATTATTATCTTTTTTATCATTTATTTCCTTAAGGGTTTTTGAAGATAGTTTCATCCCAATAAATTGGGACGACTAACGTATATTCAAATATTTTATTATTTAAGCACAATTTTATATAAGGTGTTCAAGATTTTATTTACCGCTAAGACACAAAGAAGGCGTAAGGTTCGTAATGACAAAATATATTTTCTTTAAATAAATTAATAAATACTTTGCGTGCTTTGCGTATCCTCTGCGTCGTTGCGGTTAAGTAGTTTGTGTACCTCTTATCTTAGATTGCAGCATCTTTGCGGTATGAATAAATCAGTCAAAATCATGATTTTCGAATATATCCAATGCCAATTGCATATTATCAACTTCTACGATCAATATTCCCCGCTCTTGCTTTTCACCAAGGGCACCATATAGATTATTAATATTTATACCCGCATTTCCAAGTTTTTGGGTTAACTCCATTAGAACACCTGGTTTGTTGGGAACATCAAAATGCAACACTTCACGTAATTCCACCTGGTACCCTTGTTCCTGAACTGCTTTTAGAGCCAGTTCAGGATCAGAGACATATAACCTGGCTGTATCAACCCATAGACCAATCGCATAAATTGACACCTTCTTTTTCTTCAACACCCTGGCCAGATCGCCGATTGTTCCTGGTCGATCTTCCAAAAGTATATAAATCTCGGAAATTGTTTTCATCTAATGCCTCTCAAGCTTTTGCAAATACCAAAAATCTGCCATTTCGTCAATCTGATCTTGTTCACTTTCAACTACATTTAAAAATTCAACACCCACGCCTATGGTTTCACTCAACTCATCTTCAGATATCCATTTAACTTCAGTATCAATATTGACAACAACCTGGGAGGAACCTGAACCACGGATCTCACTAAGTATTAACTTATCTCCTTCCATAATTCTATTATCAAGAATCGGTTTAAAAAGTAATTTTACTCCTCCTTTACTCATATCCATAACGGATGCTTCTAAAGGTTCGCCACCATTCCCAGGTGGGTTGAACACGCCAACAATACCATCTTCAACGGTAAATAACACCCGTTGATGCTTTCTTCTTTCGTCATTGTGATCGCTCATCTTTTTAATATCTCCCCTGATATAATAGCAAAAATTATTTAAGAATCCCGATACACTTCGTAACGGGACAGGCAAGGAATATCGATTAACGATTTGCGAACTGTTTGAAAATCTGCTTGTCCCGAAATTGCTTCGGAATTAATCCTTATTCGATATTCATTATATTTCTTGCTTACCCTCATTTATAGTCACTAATCAAAACGCCAATCGGCTTTAATCCGGATATATTATCCATAATTATTTTTATTAAAACTGCAAATGGTACAGCCAGAATCATACCGATGATCCCCCAGGCATATCCCCAAAACATCAGAGAAAAGAGAACAACAATCGGACTTATCCCCATACTTTTACCAATAATTTTTGGTTCGATAACATTTCCGACCAGAAATTGTATCAGAAACAGACATAGCGTAACCCAAATAACAGGCATTAGAGTATCAAATTGGACGAATGCAAAAACTGCCGGGAATAAAGTTGCAAAGATTGAACCAATATTTGGTATAAAGTTCAATAAGAAGGTCAGCAATCCCCAGATGAAGGCAAATTCAACACCAAATAACCACAGGACTAATGTTACCATAGATGCAGTTAGCAAACTAATCCAGGTTTTTGTGATCACATACTTGTTGATTTGAGTGGTGATCGTTTTGACAATTTCTTTCAGAGTTGATGAGGTATCTGATTTGAAGGCAATATCAAGTTTATGAACAAGACGATTGCGGCTAAGCAGAAGAAACAGGAGGTAAAGTAAAACTAAAAATGTATCAGATAATATCGAACTCACTGAACCCAGAATTGCCGTAACAAGAGATTTAATCGAGGTATTTTGAATGATAGCACTTATTGCCGGGTATTCTCTGCTTTTCAGAGAGTCGGTATAGTCTCCCTCTGCAATACTGATAATTTCAAGAAAGTTCTGTTTAAAACTATGATACTTGGCCTCATATTGATTAACATCAGCCAAAAATGATTTAACATTGATATTGATCAGCTGCCCCACTAAAAATAATATAGCAAAGGTTAAAACCAGCACGACCAAAATAGAAATGCCCTCTGGAATGTGCTTTTTCTCAAAAAAGACTATGATGGGATTTAAGATAAAACTGATGATAAGTGCTAACGCAAATGGAACAATAACCGTTTTCATCTCTATCAGGATATAACCTGCAAGAATGGCACAGATAATTCCTAAGAGAAATATTATTGTCCTGGTGTTTCTGATGAGGATTTGGGGCATCTCCTGATTAATCCCTAACATTTTACCTCGATCAGATTTTTGAGACATCTGATTACTGCCCGATAAACACTAGTTTTTCAGCCTTTCTTACCAAGAACTTCGTCAGACTCCCAACAAGAAAATCAAATACACCCTCACGAGAATGGGCGCCAACTACAAAGCCATCCATAGAATCATAATACTTTGATTCGATGATATCAATTATATCACCATCAACCCAATCTTTTTTCACATCGGTAATATTATGTGCACTAAGATATTCAGCAGCCCGCGCAAGCATTTCTTCTCCTTCTTCTCTCTCATCGGAGACGTTCAGGAGAGTTATTTCGTAAAGTTCGCGGATTATCAACTGCCCAAAACGCTGAAGTGCCCGTGCTGAGAGCGGACTTCCATCAAAAGCTATGAGAATTTTAACTTTACGATCCGGTTCAGAGGTAAATGGAATTTTTTTGGGGACACCATATACAGGAGTGATGGCTTCTTTTAAAATTTTATCTAAGGAATTTCCATGTTTATCTGAAGTTTCAAAATTAAAATAGGTACGCAACCCAGCAAAGACAACATCATGATAGATAGACTCCTCAATTATTTTCTCACTGGGGCTGCCTTGCCTTTTGGCCTCATTATAGCGAATCCCTTCTAATGTACATTTATCTCTAAACGATTGCAGGAGTGAAGATATCCTTTCCATTGCCTCTTCCTTTTTTTCATTTTCAAGCTTTTCAGCCCTATGAATCCCACCAATAGGAACAGGACCTATAGAATCCATAATGCCTGGTATATCCAGAATAACCATACCGGTAATTTCTGCATCATATATTTTTGCTATAATACAGGCCAGATCAAGAGCAGATTTTGAATAAGGGGATGGGTCCAGAGGCAACAATATCCTTTTTATCACGGTTTTTCTCCTATATATAAGCTTTTAGTATATCAAAGAATAAGGGCATTCTCGTCAAATATATATCTGGTTTCAAACCACGAAACACACAAAGTATAATTTATAATTTTTTCTTCTGCTCTTCCTCCGAAGGAGTCCCTTCGGGAGTGAATTTCATGGTAAATAAATTATCATCCTTCGAATTTGAACAGTCAGAGCTGTCGCTAAGATCTGGATATCTTTCACTACGATTAGATCAGGTAAAAAAATTAGATAAGCAATGGCTAAATATTAAGTAAAAGTGATAATAATTGCAAACAGCTGGTAATATAAATTAACCTCTCATTTTTTAGATCATTAGCCAAAATCTGCTCTAAATTCGTAATAATTTCGAATTGATATTAACTTTTGTTTTGGTTACTTTTCATTTTCGTTTGTTTACCAACTAAACCAACTAAAAATCAATGAAGAAATCACAGTATTTAATTCTAATTGCTCTGATATATATGTTTTTATCCTGCCAACCTCAGGTCACTATTCCCAAAGATTCCAACATTCAAGAGCATAAAGAATTTTTACTGGGTATTGATAATTTTTTATTGAATCATCTGGATCTTGTTAACAACAAACGGGTAGGTTTATTGACAAATCCAAGCGGTGTAAATGCAAAACTAATCCCTACTTCGGACCTTCTCCATCATCACCCCAGGATTAATCTGACAACTCTTTACGGACCAGAACATGGTATCAGAGGGGCTATTCATGCTGGAGAGCATGTTCTGGATTCAAAGGATCCTAACACCTCTTTGCCCATCTATAGTTTATATGGAAAACAACGCAAACCCTCATCGGAATCTCTTCAAAATGTTGATATTATCCTGATTGATATTCAGGATATTGGTCTGCGCGCTTATACATATATTTATACCATGGCGATGGTGATGGAAGCGGCTGCTGCAAACAACAAAGAGGTCATGGTATTAGACCGTCCAAATCCGATTGGTGGAGAAAGCGTGGCTGGAAATATTCTTGACCCGGAATTCTCATCCTTCGTTGGTCTGTATCCTCTGCCCTATCGACATGGTATGACGATTGGGGAATTGGCCCTATTATTTAACTCTGAGTTTGGAATCGCATGTTCATTGAAAGTTATTCCTATGCAAGAATGGAAAAGATCAATGCTTTGGGAGGACACCAAACTTCAATGGATCCCTACGTCACCCCATGTTCCCCACTGGCAAACCATTTTGTTTATGGGTGCTACAGGAACTTTTGGTGAATTGGGTATCTTATCCGAAGGTGTTGGATATACCTCGCCGTTTGAACTCGTTGGTGCACCATGGATTGATGGCGACATTTTTGCATCCAGATTAAATGACTTAAAACTTCCGGGGGTTTTCTTCAGACCTCTATATTTCCGTCCTTATTACCTGCATTATGAAGGTGAGGTCTGCCAGGGAGCACAACTACATATCAGCGATCCTCAATCATTTGAGCCTTACACCACAGGTCTACATATCATGCAGACCCATATGAAACTATATCCTGAAAACGACCTGTTTGCAAAAGCAGGGCGGGTAAAAATGTTTGACAAAGTTGTAGGAACGGATAAAATTAGATTGGCATTAGAAAAGGGAGTTCCGGTTGATCAATTAAAAGACATCTGGAAAACACAAATTGATAATTTTCTGCAAATACGTAAGAAATATTTAATTTATAAATAATAAGGAGTGATTCATGCCTGATGAACGATCTCAACCTATTCTAAGTATAATAGTTCACCTTCCAAATAATTTGCCTTATTCACTTAAAAATTTTTATGATATCATCTCAGGCATTTTTCAACAAAGGGAGATCATTCCGGAACTGATCATCCTCGATCAACAGTTGAATGAAAATGTTACCAATGAAATCTCCTCTATGAATATAAATGGGTATCCTTTAATATTTATAAACGAGCAATTTTCTACATTAGGCGCCTGGCTCAATGCTGCCAGAGCACGAGCGACCAGCGATTTTCTGCTCTATATAGATAACCGCGCAGCAGAGGTATATTTGCGTTCCGCTGCCTCTTCACTTTTCCTTCTGTCAGCTGAAAGAAATCCTGAAGCAGGTTTAATCTATTCTGACTATGCTGTAAAAAAAGGTAGAAAAACCAACGAAATTCATCTCCTCAAACCACACCATGGCCGTTTAAGAGATAATCAGGATTATGGTGCGGTGCTATTTTTCAGGCAGAGTTCATTAGTGACATGTGGTGGATTTGATGAATCATTAGAATTTAACACACTCTATGATATCCGTTTAAAACTTATGGAGGAGAGTAGCCCAGTTCACATATCTAACCGATACGCAGGCGAACTTTATCATACGATCGCCCAGAATAAGGGACATAATGTCTTTGACTACTTATTAGCCAGTAAAGAAAGCCAGAAGGAAGCTGAAGATGTCCTTACTAACCATCTAAAAAAAATTAATTGCTACCTTGCTCCATCAAGATATTATTCCGACAGGTTGGAGGAGGACATCGAATCCAAACTTAAAGCCACTATAATAATTCCAGTCAACAACCGTCCCAATTTTATCACAACGGCGATAGAAAGTGTCCTGAGGCAATCTGTACAAGAGATAGAAATAATTGTTGTTGTAAACGGGGGAGATGATGATCCAACCAATGATGCCGTAAAGACGTATATGCCTGGCGGAAAAAATCATATCCCTGGCAATCCCGATGTCAGATTAATTACCGTGGATATTAATAATATTGGATTTTGTCTCAACCTTGGCGCCAGGAATGCCCGTGGTAAATATTATATCCAATTGGATTCTGATGATCGACTTAAAAAGGATGCCGTTGAAAAAATCCTCAATCTATTCGAATCAGATGCCCGGATCGGTATTGTCATCGGTTCATATGAAGTATGGGAGAAAGATAATAAAACAGGTGATTTATCACGCGTTGACAGCATTCCGGTTGTTACCCACGATGAATGGACCGAAGAGAATGGACGTAACAATCTTCTGCGAATAAATGGGGCCGGGGCACCGCGGTCGATACCTATAAATATGATAAAACAAATGGGATATTTTGGTATAAATGATGAGCCATTTGCCAGAAATTATGGTGAAGATTATGAAATGGTACTCAAGATTAGTGAAAGATATAAAGTTGGTCGCATCTGGGACCCCATCTATGAAGTGGTCAGACATAAAGGCGGAACCGATCACAGTATTGATAATGCAACCATCGATCGGAATGATGAGGCCAAGGACTATATGCGGCTGCAAGCCTTAGAAAGAAGACGAAAATTAAGTGCTGTAAAATAAACCTCTAAATACGGGTTACTATGAACGCTAAAGAATTTGCTTTGATCGGAATCGACGGTGGGGCCACAAAAGTTAGCAGCGGGATTATTGAGGTCTCTGATGACAATAAAAGTTATTCACAATCTTCTTTTCAATCTACGGTACATTATTCTTCACAGGATGGATACCTTCCCAACTTTACGCCTGTGCCTGTTCCAGAACAAATAGCGGAGCGGGACAGTAATCAAATCCGTATCACCGAAAAGGAAGAATCACAAGGTATCACTTATATCAAATCCACCATAGACACTATTGCATCTCTGGCATCAGCAGTAGGTAATGTGCCTCTGGTTATTGGCATCGGAATGCCCGGATTAAAAACCGATGACATGAGAGGGATCAATGTCATTGCAAATGGCCCCCGCATGTTATCCTATTGTGATGTGATAGAATCTGAGCTGGCGAAGATGAATATTCAATTGGCTGCGCCAATAGCAAGGCTTGGAAGTGATGCGGATTATTGCGGGATTGGTGAATTATATGCTAAGGATGGTACATTTAAAGATGTTGATAATGCCTATTATCTTGGTGGTGGCACGGGCGCGGCTGATGCCTTAGTTCTTGATGGTCAGTTAGTACCTTTTGACCATATAAAATCCTGGATGGCCAAAACCTGGGAGATGAAAAATGATCAGGATTTATCCCTTGAACGATACGCTTCTGCTTCCGGATTACAATATCTCTACTCACTTCATAGCAAGATATCAACAGAACAATTAAATGCGAAAAAAATATTTCCGGCTGAAATTGCATCCCTGGCTGTACAGGGCAATAAAGCAGTCTGTTTCAACCTATAAAGACATAGCAAAATATCTAGCCCTGTTGATTTATGAACGCATCACAACCTTGTTCTGTGGATCCAGAAATCACTTTGGTTTTGTGAATCCCAACAGAGACAATCTTATTCCCGATCACCCCTATAAGAATAAATATTTTGATCACATCGTGATTGGACAACGTTTGGGAGAATTAATGAACAGCAATGAGGGCCACAAGGTATTAACTCTACCTTTTCTTAGCCAGCTCTCTTCACTAATCATTAATTCCGATTGCCTGACAGAGAATGTAAAAACCCAGTACTGCGATGGACAAACATTTAGAACCGGAAAACTCAAATTTTCTAAATTACTTGAAGCACCTGCCTTGGGTGCCGGGATTGATGCCCATCTGACCTATTGCAGACTTAATTAAAAGATCTTACCGCAGAGATGCAAGGAAGACGCAAAGTACGCCAGGAAGAATATTATTCTTTTGAACGAGATTCCGAAACAAGTTCGTAATGACGAAGTAATTATTTTATGCCAAAATTTTTGAAGATTTTTATATAATACCAGTTCAATATTAGAAATAAAGGGACTATAATTACTCAAATTTCCTGATGAATTTATTCTTTGCGTTCCTTGTGATTCGTAGCGTCTTTGCGGTTTATTCTTTTAAAACGATGTTATTATTATATAGAATGTTAAAATGCTAATAGCAAATAAGATCCCTGATAAAGAACCGCTTCTAAGAGTTGGGATTATTCTCCCGGAGGATTCAAAAAAATCCGTAACCATTATCATGCCGGCAGATTTATCTTATGAGGTTACTTCCGATGCCATATCAGAATTTTCAGAGCAGGAAATGACCCTGGATTTTATGCTTACCGGCGAGAGCATAAAATACAAGGAATATCATGCACCTACCTGGACAATCCGGCCTGTTCAGAATCTCCCTATTCAACCCCATTCCGGTTTAAAAATCAAGGATATTACGGCCGGAAGGGGTTTTCACTGGCAAAAACCAATTGACATTATTGTCTCCGGTTCAATAGAGATTAAAGCATACGAAAATCATCTGATTCTTATTAACGAACTCCCGTTAGAAGAATACCTGATGTGTGTAGCCACCTCAGAGATGGGTGCTGCCTGCCCACCAGCCCTTATCGAGTCTCAGACAATAGCAGCAAGATCCTGGATGCTGGCTAATATAGAACAGAAGCATATTTTATTGGGAATGGACGTATGTAATGATGATTGCTGTCAGCGATACCAGGGTAATGCAAATCTCACCCATCAATCCATCGAGGGAGCCATTAATACAAATGGGAAGGTCTTACTCTACGAGGGTAAGATCTGTGATGCCCGTTATTCAAAAAGTTGTGGTGGAAAGATGGAATCATTTACGAATATCTGGTCAGGTCCCGACCTGCCCTATCTTAGATCTATACCGGATGCGGAGACAGGATTCGACCACCCTGCTTTGGCACTTGAAGATGAAAACGAGGTAATAAATTGGATAGATTCAGTACCAAAAACTTTCTGCAGCCCGGCCTATGTACCAGAATCATCCTTAAAAATGTATTTGGGGAGTGTCGATGAGGAAGGCACCTATTTTCGCTGGCAAGTTTCTTATACCCAGAATGAGATAACAGCACTTTTAAATTCAAAACTGGATCTTAATACAACTGGTATTCTGAGATTTATCCCGCTTAAACGAGGCGGATCTGGGCGTTTAACAGAACTGAATATCATATATCTCACTGACAATGGCAGCGAAGTGCATTATTTGATTAAGGGAGAATATACGATACGCGCAGCCATGCACAAGGGCTTTTTATATAGTTCCTGTTTCTATGTTGACGCATTTTCAGGGGATGACAATTTTCTCCCCAAAAGATTTACTATTAAGGGCGCTGGCTGGGGGCATGGTGCCGGCTATTGTCAGATTGGTGCTCTTGGGATGTCTCTGGCCGGTTATAGCACGGAAGAGATATTGGTCCATTATTATCCAGGAAGTGAGTTGAGAAAGATTTATTAGGGGTTGGGGGTTGGTAATTTGTAACTGGTAATTAGTAATTTGGAATTGGGGATTCGGGGAATAAGGCAAAAGGAAAAAGGTAAAAGGTATAAATATATTTCAACTGTATGTCATCCCGTCCCGGAACGGGATTGCGTCTTGGGAGAGGGATCTTCCTTCTTGATGAATATGACTCTACACGAAGGAAGATTCTTCCAGAATGACAAACACAATTAAAATGCAATAATTCGAGAAATTCGTATAAATTAGTAGAATTCGTGGATGATATTTTTTCTTTTGTTTTTTGTCTTAATTTTTATACCCGCTGCGGCTCTGCGTCGCTGCGTGAAATAAAATCTGTTATTTCATAGAACATTCAATCCGGAGAATCCATGTCAAAGGAAAAGCGTAACGGCTGGTGGTGGATACCAAGTCTTTATTATGCTGAAGGAATCCCTTATATCGTTGTAATGACCGTTTCAGTAATCATGTACAAACGGATGGGAATATCCAATACTGATATTGCACTGTATACCAGTTGGCTCTACTTACCATGGGTAATTAAACCCTTTTGGAGCCCGGTTGTTGACATGTTCCGCACAAAACGGTTCTGGATAATCACCATGCAACTCTTTATCGGTGCTGGGTTGGGAGGCGTCGCCTTGACTATCCCCGTACCGGATTTTTTTCGCTATACCCTGCTCTTTTTCTGGCTTCTCGCCTTCAGCTCAGCCACCCATGATATTGCTGCTGATGGCTTTTATATGCTTGGATTATCTCAGTACGACCAGGCTTGGTTTGTGGGTGTGCGCAGCACTTTTTACCGTTTTGCCATGATTACCGGACAGGGCTTATTGGTTATCCTGGCCGGATTTATTGAAAGCAGCAGCGGATTAGAATCGGGCGACATTGTTGTGCAAACAAATAATCATAAAGAGACCGCCCAGTGGCTCCACCCTGATTCTTTGCAGATTGATTTTAATGAAAATACGTTAAAAATCATTACCTATCCTGGAGCACTTCAGTTATCAACTATACCAATTGCCAGATCCACAAAAGATTCTCTATTGCAGTTTGTCAAAGATTGGAATAGGGATAATGGACATGTCCAGGCGGAGATCCAAACAAAATCAGAACAGCAAAAATTGAAAGAGGATTCCTGGTGGACCCGTGAGATCGTGAATAAATTTGAAAAATATATTCGCGAGACCTTTGGAGAGCAAAAAGTAGTTGAAAGTAAAAATTTGGCTGGAAACGCCGGTTTACTCTATTTCCAACTCTCCCAAAAACCGGATGATAACGAACAAATTATTCTTAACTTTGGCCGAAGCATGGGCGATAAGAGTATATCGCTAAGTAGAGATCCTGCTGCTGGTACGAGGCTTTTATTTGACCAAAACAACTGGAACAAACCAGCCCTGGCCCTTATCGAACTAGATCCAAAACTCAAGGGTGTTACGGAGGCAAGTTTTTCAGGTCAGGCCGGGAATATTTCCCTGGCATGGTCTATTACTTTTTTTGCCCTCGCGGTTTTATTCGTATTATTCTTTATCTATCATAAATTCATCTTGCCCTACCCGACAACAGATCAGCCGGCATTATCAGATAAATCAAAGAATCCCTTAAGGGAATTTATTGACACCTTTATCCTTTTCTTTAAAAAAGAGCGGATCCTCTCAGTATTAGGATTTCTTTTGCTATTCAGACTAGCAGAATCTCAAATCATAAAATTAGCCTCTCCCTTTCTACTTGATTCTCAGGAGGCAGGTGGTCTGGCCCTCACAACCGGTGAGGTTGGTCTGGTTTACGGCACTATTGGAATTTTGGCTCTTACGATCGGTGGATTATTAGGTGGTTTTTTAGCGGCAAAGCACGGTCTTAGATTCTGGATATGGCCCATGGTAATTGCCATCAATCTACCCGATATTGTTTATGTCTATTTATCCTATGCAGTTCCGGATAGTTTTGTGATCATCAATATTTGTGTAGCCATTGAACAATTTGGATATGGTTTTGGCTTTACGGCCTATATGCTCTACATGATCTATGTTTCAGACGGAGAGCATAAAACAGCCCATTTTGCAATTACGACAGGATTTATGGCATTGGGGATGATGATTCCGGGAATGATCAGCGGTTATATTCAGGAGCTAATTGGTTACCAAAATTTCTTTATCTGGGTGATGATTGCAACAATCCCCTCATTCCTGATTATAAAGTTTATTTATATTGATCCGGAGTTTGGCAAGAAGAAAGATTTATAAAATTTGATTTTATAATTTAGAATTTAGAATTTAGAATTTAAAATTTAAAAAACTTTTAAGGTAAGAAAGAAAAAATGTCAATAAAATACAATCCGGATGGATTATATATATTAGTTTTAAGTATCCATGGTTTAATTCGTGGCGACAACCTGGAGTTAGGCAGAGATGCGGACACAGGTGGCCAGGTAAAATACGTCCTTGAGTTTATAAAAAAATTGTCCTCGGATCCACGTATCGGCCAGGTGGATTTACTGACTCGGATGATCATTGATCCAAAAGTAGATTCAATTTATGGTGAGAAAGAGGAGCAGTTAAATAAAATCACCTCGATTATTCGTATCCCTTGTGGACCCAAACGCTATTTGAGAAAGGAAGTTCTATGGCCATACCTAGATAGCTTTTCTGATCAGGCCGTACAACATATTCGTAACAGAGGTAGAATACCCGATATTATCCATGGACATTATGCGGATGCCGGCTACGTTGGTGCTCAAATTTCACGTTTACTAGGTGTCCCGTTTGTCTTCACAGGACATTCACTCGGTCGCGTAAAACGAAAACGTCTCTTGGAAAATGGCATGAAGAAATCAGACATTGAAAAGCGATATAATATAACCCGGCGAATTGAAGCTGAAGAATTTGCGCTTGATACTGCCATCAGGGTAATTGCCAGTACCAATCAGGAAATCAATGAGCAGTACCAGATCTACGATCATTATGATCCGAAACGCATGCTTGTGATACCACCCGGTATTGACATGGATGTATTTTTTCCACCGAAACGAAGTTCATCACGGGCTCCAATTATCAAAGAGATTAACCGGTTCTTAAAAAATCCACGAAAGCCAATTATATTTGCCATGTCCCGCGCGGATGAAAGAAAAAACATCGAGACACTTATCCGTACATATGGTGAGAACACGTATCTGAGACAAAACACGAATTTAGTCATCGTTGCAGGTAACCGTGATGATATTCAGCAAATGCCCGCTGGTGCACGTCGTGTTTTATCAAATATCTTAATGTTAGTTGATAAATATAATCTTTATGGTAAGTGTGCATATCCTAAGAAACATCTGGCTGACGATGTCCCTGAACTTTATAGAATTGCTGCCAAGACAAAAGGTGTTTTTGTAAATCCTGCTTTAACAGAACCGTTTGGCTTGACCCTTTTAGAGGCATCGGCGAGTGGCTTGCCACTTATTGCGACAGCTGATGGCGGGCCAGTAGATATTATTGGCAGTTGTCAGAATGGTAGACTGGTCGATCCTCTGGATTCCAAAAAAATGGGAAAACTTATCGAAAATATTATAAAAGATAAATCAATTTGGGCAAGCTATTCAAAAAACGGCACCCGTAATGTACGAAAATTCTATTCATGGCATAGCCATGTAAGAAAATATTTGGCGACCCTTAAAAAAGAAACCGAAAAAAAATATTATAAAAGAAATTTACTTATAAAAACCAGAAACCGCCTGCCAATGGTGGACAGATTGATTATCAGCGATATCGATAATACCCTCATCGGAGATGCGCCGGGATTAAGATCATTCATAAACATTTTAAAAAAATCTCATGAAAATGTAGGATTTGGAATCGCGACGGGTCGGAGGTTGGATAGTGCTGTCGCAATTTTAAAAAAATCAAAAGTACCGATGCCGGATATATTCATCACATCCGTCGGCAGTGAAATTAACTATGGTGATGCCTTTATAGAAGACCGTACCTGGAAGCATCATCTTAATTACTTTTGGGAGCCTGAGCGGGCAATGAAGGCTCTTTCGGAGTTAGATGGGCTTGTACTTCAGGAGAAAAGCGAACAAAGACTATATAAAATCAGTTATAATCTGGTTGGGAATAAACCACATACAAAACGTCAGATTGTAAGACATTTAAGAAATAAAAATATCAGGGTTAAAGTTATTCATTCACACAATAAGTATTTAGATATTTTACCAATCCGTGCCTCAAAAGGATTAGCGGTTCGCTATCTGGCCATTAAATGGGGTTTACCTTCGGAACTTGTTTTGGTTGCCGGCGATTCAGGGAATGATGAAGAAATGCTAAGTGGAGATGTATTAGGCGTCGTTGTAGGAAATTACAGCAAAGAGCTGGCAAAATTACGGGATAAACCCCGGATATATTTTGCTAAAAATTCATATGCAAATGGTATTACCGAAGGAATCGAGCATTATCAGTTCTTAGGAGATATTAATATTAATGATGAGGTTGATTTTGATGAAGACAATGAATGAATTTATTGGCAATAATCGCGCTTTAATATTTTCCCTGTTCAGACATTTTGTAAAGCTAAATAAAACTCTAATGTTGCACTCTGATATCTGGTATGAATATATGCAATTTGTAAATACGGAATCAGGCAAAGCGCTCAAAGACACAACTATCGAAAAATTTGTTTTTAACACTCAGGTAGCAGCCTTTGAATCTCCCTGGGTATATTTTTCAGTAAGAGATGGAATTGCACATACTAAATATTATAAATTTCATCTAGATGAAGTTTCTTTAAGTGAGGTGTCCGTTTCGGAATATCTTCAGTTTGAAGAACGATTGGCCAATAGTCATCGTGATCCCGATCCCTGGACGCTAGAGATTGATTTAACCCCATTTAATCGTGGTTTTCCCCGAATGAAAGAGACCAAATCTATTGGCAGAGGTGTGGAATTTTTAAATCGCTATCTCTCCAATCACTTATTTTCCAAGATGGATACTGGTGATCAGCGCTTGTTTGATTTTCTGCACATGCATCAATATAAAGGGCAACAATTGATGCTCAATGCAATGATTACGGATGTGAATACACTGCGAAAAAGTCTCCGGCAAGCACAAAAATTGCTGGAAAAGCAGGACAGCACGAATGAAACTTCTGAGATTAGTGCAGATTTACAGGAGCTGGGATTTGAACCCGGTTGGGGTCGGACTGTCAAAATCATGCTTGATCGCTTATATCAACTTTCAGACATTCTTGAAGCGCCTTCCTCTGAAGATCTGTTGAAATTTCTCGGTGATCTCCCGATCATTTTCAATGTGATCATTCTTTCACCCCACGGTTATTTTGGTCAATCCAATGTATTAGGCTTACCGGATACCGGTGGGCAAATTGTATATATACTGGATCAGGTTCGTGCGCTTGAACAGGAAATGCAGGAACGTTTTTATCATCTGGGCTTGGATATTGAACCAGAAATTATTGTCGTCACCAGATTAATTCCGGAGGCTGGCGATACGACCTGTAATATTCCGGTTGAGGAAATAATCGGAACAAAAAATGCGAAAATAATGCGCATTCCATTTCGTAATAAGAATGGTGATATCGTTCCTCAATGGATTTCACGATTTAAAATCTGGCCTTATCTGGAACAATTCACAATAGATGCTGAACGTGAAATCTTAACTGAATTACAAGGTCGTCCTGATTTAATTATAGGTAACTATTCTGATGGTAACCTGGTTGCCTCATTATTGTCACAACGAATGGGAGTAACCCAGTGTAATATCGCACATGCACTCGAGAAAACTAAATATGTTTACTCAGCACTTAAATGGAAAGAATATGAGGAGCAATATCATTTTCCGACTCAATTTACAGCGGATCTGATTGCTATGAATACAGCAGATTTTATAATCACGAGTACCTATCAGGAAATAGCCGGAAATAATGAAGTGATAGGACAGTATGAAAGCTATTCTGCATTTACAATGCCAGAACTCTACAGAGTGGTTAACGGTGTTAATGTTTTTGATCCAAAATTTAATATTGTCTCTCCCGGTGCGGATGCAGAGGTATATTTTCCATATTATGAGGAGGACCGACGGCTCAAAGATCTTCATCCCGATATTGAAACTTTGATTTATAAAGATGGCTTGTCTTATGCAACCGGAATATATGAAGATAAGGAAAAACCGATTATTTTTGCCATGTCTCGTCTCGATCATGTGAAAAATATTAGTGGTCTTGTCCAATGGTACGGCCAAAATGAGCAATTACAAGAATTGGCAAATCTGTTTTTAGTTGCCGGTTTTATTGATGAATCCCTCTCAAAGGACGAAGAAGAAGTCCTGCAAATTAAACAAGTCTACAAATTGATCAGGGAGTATAATCTTGAGGGTAAAGTTCGCTGGGTTGAAAAACAATCTTATAAAAATTTTAATGGCGAATTATACCGCTATATCAGCTGATAAAAAAGGTATTTTTGTTCAGCCTGCACTTTTTGAAGCTTTTGGTTTAACGGTTATTGAAGCGATGGTATCCGGACTTCCCACTTTTGCGACTCAAAATGGTGGCCCGCTGGAGATTATTAATCACGGTACCTCCGGTTTTCATATCGATCCTGATCATGGAGAAGAAGCTTCAAAAACCATAACTAATTTTTTCTTAAAATGTAAAGAAAACCCAAATTACTGGGAAGAAATATCTAAAGGCGGTATAAAACGGGTACAAGAAAAATATACCTGGAAATTATATGCTTCGCGCTTAATGACCCTCTCCCGAATTTATGGCTTTTGGAAATATGTCACCAACCTCGAAAGAGACGAAACCAGGCGTTATCTAGAAATGTTCTATGGGTTAATGTTTAAAAAGCTCGTTCAGAATATTGATTCATGAAATATCATTTGTAACTCGATTATGATTTAATAAAGACTTAATTCATGTACTTTCAAAATCCGGATGTTTTTCTTAGGATCACTCTACTAAATGGCATAAATAAGCCTCTCATAGCCGGATTTAAATTAACGATGTTTGCAGAAAGTTTCCTGGCAGCCAAAGGAGTTGCGAAGGTATTATAATCCACACAAGATTTTGAACCATCTTTCAATAAGTGGCCTTTGCCAGGGCAATGATATCGACTACATCCTATTGACTGCTGTGTACCAGCATAATATTTGCTGTTTCAACCCAAATCTTTCCGTCACTAAATCTCGAAAGAAAATCCAATCAAAAATTTTAAACGTGTATAATCAACAGTTGAATTTTGAAGAAGATCGCCCAGGGTATTTTTTATATCACCTTCAGGAAGATTTACCGGACCCTTTATCTTATCCGAGCCAAAGGCGTAGTTGACGCCCAGGGTAAATTCCGACCGGCCAATGGCAAAAGACGCGCCTGTGGAGATGTGGTATATATCCCAGGTCGAAACAGTCAGGTTTGTTTTGGTATCCAGAACAGCTGCTGAGAAATCCGTAATATAGCTGAGATAAAGATTTAACTGTTCACTAATATAGAATTCAAAGCCAAATCCATAATTGAGTACGCTTTTCAATTCGCTATCCACCCGGTTAGAAAATGTCTCACCGCTGCTTTGACCTATAAAATCCTCTGTATCCAGGTTATCATATCTGTCGACTTTATCATACCATTCTGTACTGAAATGTATACGATGTTTTCCAAGGCGGTAACCGGCCCCGAAGCCTATGGAAAGCGGCAGATGATGACGGGCCGTAACCTCTTGTTGATAATTCGCTAGAAAAATGGTTTCATCACTTGAGGCATCACCTGTATTGATCAGGTTGACCAATGATGATCCGCTTCCACTCAAGGAGAGGCTAGGTGTTGTAAGAGATACACCCAAGGTCAATGGATCAAAATTTGCACCAATTCCGGCTTTAGCTAACAGACGATAATTTTTATATTCAAATTGCTGTGTTATAATGGCGGCCGAGACATCTCCCAGCGGATCTAAAATTTCGGTGTAGGCGTGTTTACGTGTTTTTTGGTCCCGTACCGAAAGATAGGGCGTAACACCGATGGCTATTTGGGGGCTGAGCTTCAAAGCCCAGGTCAAGCCAACCCATAAATCAGACAACTCCTGATTGGCGATTAACTCACCGGCTACTAATTCGTCACCTGACTCTGTATCACGAACACCACCGCGGCGTCCTTCAATACCAAAATTCATACGCTGTCGGGTGAGTATTGAATAAGACAACGTATGATCACCAAGCCAATCAAAGGTAAAGGAACCGGCAAAAAGAGTAGGAGCAGCCTCGATAGTACTGGAGGTCAAATCCTTCCCGGGCCCGGCGCCGTTATTCAGGCTTAGAGAACTATACTGATACACTTTTCCACTGAGTAATATTTCCGGTGTCGGAAATAGCGCCAGAGCCGCCGGATTATAATAAGTAGCAGCCATATCGTTTACACTACCGATAACAGCCCCCCCCAACAGATTGGACCGCGTGCCATACTGAAGATTCCAGTAATGGGTATCCTGGGCTGATACAGTATGAATAAAAATAGTTGAGATAACTAGTGTTATTAAATATTTAATCATCGGTTTACTGTTCATTTATTACTCCTACTAATTTACAGGTAGTGTAAAAAATAACCACCCCGTACAAATCTGACTCCGTCAGACTTTACGGGGCAGGCAGAGCACACAGAGTAACTTATTAATATTATTTATGTTAATATTTTTTCTCATTATCTCCCCTTTGTGATATCTTATAATAAGACTCTCCTTATTCCCTCTTTTAATTTGTCAACATTAAAATTGATCAATAGTCCAACTTGTAGCTTTTCTGCTTTCAGATATATCATATAGATCTGGTCTAAGAGAAGAATGAACTTTTCTGATAAATCAAACCACAGGTGATTATTTTAGTAATATCTTTAAGATAATATTCTTTAGGAGTTCTCTGAGTATTTCTCTGTGGCCTCTGCCTGTCCCGTAGGCTTGGTAAAGCCAGGCTTGTACGGGATGGTTTCATCTTTTAATCCTTTTTTTCATTTTTTCATATCCCGATTCTATCGGGATGACACTACCTTTACCTAACTATTTTGTATCTCAATTCTATAAAAAGAAACCAACAATTACAAATGTATATTTACTAACTAAATCCTTTCAATCCCCCTCCCTAATCTGATTAGGGAGGGGAAAACTGATACGAAGTTCGGTTTAAAGAAATTGATAGTAGTATAAAAAACCTTTTGATTACAATAATGCTTTCTCATGCCTATGTATTTATGATCTGAGTCTCATATGCTTACGGGTTTGAGCGAACCAGTCTTCTAAAAGATTTATCCAACAGTATGGTGATACGGTTTTAGGAAGAGACACCATTAGATTATCAATGATTTTGATAAAAATTCAGAATGTTTTCTGCTAAGTGCTGTAGTGTGTCGTAATCATTAATATTGAACCATTTTATCCGTTCATCTCTCCGGAACCAGGTTAATTGTCTCTTGGCATACCGGCGGCTGTACTTTTTTATCTCTTCCACCATCTCTTCATGACTAAGTTTGCCATCAAGGTAATCGAAGACCTCTTTATAACCTACCGTGTTCAGAGCATTTAGATCTTTCTTATACCCCAATTGGATTAATCCCTTGACTTCCTCTATCAGACCTCGTTTGATCATTTCATCAACACGCTGATTTATTTTCTCATATAATAAATTCCGTTCCGCCATGATCCCCGCCATACGAGTTGTGAACGAAGCAGGTTGAGGCGTACGTTTCTGTAAATCGGAAAGCTTTTGACCACTCACATAATAGACTTCCAATCCTCTCAGAATTCTTTGTTTGTCTTTAGGTTTTAACTTTTCTGCCAGAGGACGATCAACCTGTTTAAGTTCATTATAAAGATTTTCAGCACCTTCACTATCCCATCTCTTTGTCACTTCATTACGAACAGATTCATCGACGCCTTCGATTTCAGACAATCCCTCTACAAGGGCCTGGATATAAAATCCAGATCCACCGACAATAAAAGGGATTTTATTTTTCGCCTGAATTTCATTTATCAATTCTCGCGCCTGTTCCCCAAACATGCCAGCACTAAAATATTCTTCAGGATTGAGCGTATTGATAAAATGATGGGGGATTTTCTCTAATATATCAGATTCAGGTTTGGCCGTTCCAATATCAAGATATTTATAAATTTGTCTCGAATCAGCGGATATGATTTCGATGGGCAGTTCTTTGGCAATTTGGAGTGAAACAGCCGTTTTTCCAACAGCCGTGGGACCAACAAGAATGGGGACGGCATCCATCTCAGGTAATGCGTTTAAATTTGCGGTCAAACTCTTCCAGATCCATGGTGATGATAACCGGTCTTCCGTGGGGGCAAAAATATGGGGATTCGCAGGCAAACAATTGATCCATCATGGCATGCATTTGAGCCGTAGTCAGTGATTCACCTGATTTGATGGCATTTTTACAGGAAAATGCCGCGGCAATTCGCTGCATTGGATCAAATTCACGATCAGGATTTTCCTTGTAATAATCAATAATATCAAGAAGTATCTGTGCCTCGCGGCCAATCTTTACATCCACAGGAATAGCATCAATAACGATGGTTGTACCACTAAATATGCGCAACACAAATCCAATTTTATTAAGCAGATGGACGATATCTTTGAATTTTACAAAATCATCTACTGACAATGTTATAGTTTGTGGAAAAAGAAGTTGTTGACCAACAGACTGCTCTCCCTTACGCAATATTCTTAATATTCGTTCAAATAAAATTCTTTCATGGGCAATATGTTGATCGATGATCACAATACCACTTTTAATCTGTGATAATATATAGCGGTTATGTATCTGCCAGAACTGAACATCAACATTTTCAACATGTGTTGACACCTCTGTCTCTGTTTCTATCTCAGCAGGTGTTTCCTCATTGTCATGTTCAAAGTAGACCAGACTTAATTGTTGTTCATTGTCGCGCCCCATAAACCGGTTCCGGTTTTTCAATTCTGCCAGAACATCTCCACTACTCTTATCATCGTTAAATTTTGCCAAAAACGCATCCGAATTTGCCATGCCCATTTTAGGGATAACATTATGATCGTGAAATGCTTTACGAATAGTTGAGAGGAAAAAGTGATATAAACTGCGATCATTTGAGAATCGTACTTCCATTTTACTTGGGTGGACATTTACATCTACCAGCCGTGGATCAAGTTCAAGGAAGATACAATAGAGGGGAAATTCACCGGGTTGAATCAGGTTTCCATATCCCTGCATTATGGCATGATTCAAAGACTTATTTTGGATGGGACGTCCATTTAAAAACAGGAATTGATTTCCACGGACCCGTCTTACCTTATCCGGTCTGGATACAAAACCCTGGAGATCAATACCGCCAAGTTGTTCGTTGAAAGAAATCAACGCTGAAAAATGATCTTCTCCAAAAACATCTTTTAAACGTTCCTCAATAGACCCTCTTTTAAGGTGGAAGAGTTCGGAATCATCATGGTGAACCTCAAATTCGATATCCGGATAGGAAATAAAAAATCGTTTTATAGTCGTAATTATCTGGTGTAATTCTGTACTGTCAGCGCGGAGAAAGTTTCTACGTGCGGGGGTATTAAAAAACAGCTGTTTTATTTTTATATTCGTCCCAACCGGTGCAGCCGTCTTGTCCTCTTTGACTACAGTCCCACCCTCAAGAAACAACCGCTCAGCGATATTCGCTCCATTTTCCCGGCTAACCACCTCAACTTGTGAGACAGAGGCAATGCTTGGTAAGGCCTCGCCACGAAAACCCAATGTCTCGATCTGCTCTAGATCTTCATCTTTAGATATCTTACTGGTAGCATGGCGTTTGAAGGCAAGTTTAAGGTCTTCTACTCCCATTCCCTGCCCACTATCCACGATTTGAATTAACTCTTTTCCACTCTTCTTAAGAATTAATGCTATTTTATCGGCCCCTGCATCAATGGCATTTTCAATGAACTCCTTTAACCACCGAAGCCGGGCGTTCAACGACCTCACCAGCGGCAATTTTATTGGAGAGACTGACCGGAAGGATTTTAATTTTATTTTGTGTCTGCGCAATTGCTTCCATAAGCCGTAATTTACATAATTCTCATTTTAAATAACAGTTGAATCTCTACCTCAAAATTTCTCACGCAGCGCCACTAAGCCAAAACGAATTTATCCACGAATTTCACTAATTAATACTAATTTCACGAATTATATACGGACTCTTATTTTTATCTATTCCTTTAATAAAACTTTGTGACCTTTGTGAATTCTTTGAGTTCTTTGTGTTTGAAAAAATTAAATTATATAATATATCTTACAAAAAAACCCCCGGCAAGCTCTACTGCCGGGGGTTATGAGTATTATTATAATCTTTTTTATAGAAAGATGAGTGTTACAATAATAAAAACTGGGATCAGAATGGGAATGGAGTATTTAAACATATAGCCAAAGAAACTGGGCATTTTAATTCCTGCTTCTTCAGCGATCGATTTGACCATAAAATTGGGTGCATTGCCAATATAAGTATTTGCGCCCATAAAGACTGCCCCAAGGGAGATGCCTATTAATAATTTCTCAAATTCCGGAAAAGAAGTACTGATTGTTCCTGCCGCAAAAGCTTCTCTGACCATGGGTTCGGTCAAACCCAATTTACCCAACGCTGTGTTAAAAAAGGTCAGATAGGTTGGCGCGTTGTCCAGAAAACTGGAAAGAGATCCTGTAACCCAGAAAAAATGTTGAGGGGTTTCCACAGCCTGAATCAGGGCCGCCATGGCACCATGTTCCCCCGCTTTGAGAATAGCCAGAGCAGGTATAATGGTCATAAATATTCCTGCAAAGAGATAGGCCACCTCCTGAATTGGGAACCAGGAAAATTCATTTTCTTCTCGTATCGCTTTCGAGGTTAACTTTAGGGATAGCAATCCCATTCCAATGATCCACACATCTCTCATAATACCCTGAATTTGCATATGAACGCCGAGGACATTTACATCACCAATCTGAGCAACACCGCTGAATAAAACACCACCGACCACACCGAGGAGAAATATAAAGTTAAACGCTCCCTCAACCCTAATAGGTACTTTCTCTATATTCTCAGTACCCGAAAGATCCTCTTTTTTATAAAGAATAGTATCCCATATAAAAAGAACAACAAGTAAAATGACAGCAGTGACAATAAGTTCAGGCAGCAATCCCAAGGTCCAAAAGAAATCAACCCCATGTAAAAACCCCAGGAACAAGGGAGGATCTCCAAGTGGTGTTAAAGTCCCACCAATATTTGCGACGAGGAAAATAAAAATCACGATCAGATGGATTTTATGTTTTCGATTCTCATTAGCTCTCAGAAGAGGACGGATCATAATCATTGCCGCGCCCGTTGTACCAACCCAGGAAGCGAGAAGCGTACCAATGAGAATCAAAAATGTATTAAGAATAGGTGTACCCTTAAGTGATCCTCTGATATAAATACCACCAGAGATCGTAAAAAGACCCCATAATAGAATAATAAAGGGGATATAATCAATAAAATAGATATGTAATATTTCGTGGACAGCCTGTCCTTTATAGACAATTAAAAATGGAATGGCGAATATAAGCGCCCAGGCTGCAGCAATTTTTGGAAAATGGTGGTGCCAAAAATGTGGCGCAAATAGAGGGAAGATAGCAATTGAAAGGAGAATTCCGGCAAATGGAATTGCCGTCCATAAAGGCAACTCACTTCCCAAATCAGATCCGGCTGCATCTCCACTTGCTAAGAGAAGATCAGTTGAACCTGCTAATGGTGATAATATAAGAATACTAAAAAATATTAATAAAATTATTGATTTACGGTCCTTCATTTACATTCTCCTGCCAGTCCTTAAAGTAGTGTTAAAAACATGGATTACCAAAGGCTCACCATTGTTGTGATCGACAGCCTCTGGCCATTCAGATGTAAAAAAGAAAAAAGATTAAACACAAAGTTCGCGAAGAAGGCATAAAGATCACAAAGTTTTTATTAATAATATATTCTTAGTGAACTTTGCGTTTTCTTGGTGTTCTTAGTTTTTAAAAATCGGATATACAAATAATTATATTCTCTTTAAACCAGGTAATTTTAAATTATCCTAACGCATCTAAAAATACTCCGGGTGCATATATTTAATCTAATTTATTTGGGTAAAATACAGAAAAGATATGGGTGTTTATGATAGCTGATATCGTTCAACAAAATCTGCAAGCCATTCTTTTATCTGATCCCGGGTATTTCTAAAAGCCTCTGCCTTCTCAGCTTCGCTTCCCTTGACCAGGGCCGGATCATCCAAACTTTTGTGGATTTTGGTATGGCTTCCCTGAAAGGTAGGGCTATTCAGCCTTGCCTCGTCTTGAATGGTAATGACATAGTCAAAACGGGAATGATAGTATTCATTTACGGATTTTGACCGGCTTTTTGAGATATCGATTCCCACCTCCTTCATAACCCGAATGGTCATGGGATGCACGGTTGCTGGTTTTATCCCAGCGCTAAATGCTTCAACCCGGTTAAAAGTAATTCTTTTCATAAACACCTCAGCCATCTGACTCAAGGTGGAATTATCTGTGCAAAGAAATAGAATTCGCTTCATAAATTCGTGAACTCCTGAATGCTTATATTGAGGCTAGGAATTTTCTATTCTTATCCATCCAGAACTTAATACTGCCAATTATCGACATATTATCTGTAAAATTTACGGTTATTTTTAAATCTTATCAACGGATCAAACTAATTTAATAGTAGATTAAAGATATTTTTTTCTCGCAGAGACGTAAAGATGCAAAGTTTTTCACTATTTCTATTTTAGATAATTAGAAATTCATCTTTTTCATGTTTAACAAATTACCTGGAGATTTTTTATATCGGGTATCGCCTATCACACATCTCAAATCAATGCTTAATTTCCAAATCCAAATGCCAAATAAATTCCCAATTCCTAATCCCTAATTCCCAATTCCTAAACTTACCGCTCTAACCTAAACTTCTCCCCTAAATAGAGTTTCTTTGCTTCCGGATCATTGGCCAGAAAAGCAGCATTCCCCTCTTTGAGAATGCGACCTTCAAAGAGTAAGTAAGCGCGGTCGGTAATAGAGAGAGTCTCATGAACATTGTGATCCGTAATTAATACACCGATTCCCCTTTCCTTTAACCCAAATACGATATTCTGAATATCTTCAACGGCTATGGGATCGACTCCTGCAAATGGTTCATCAAGCAAGATAAAACGGGGATTGGTAACAAGTGTACGGGCAATTTCTGTTCTCCGCCTCTCTCCACCGGACAAATTATACCCTTTACTTTTTGCAATATGAGTAATATTTAGTTCATTGAGTAACTGCTCACATTTATTCTTTCTATCTTTTCGTGGAATGCCAATTAACTGCATAATCGCTAACAAATTATCCTCTACGGATAATTTTCTGAAGATAGATGCCTCCTGCGGTAAATACGATACCCCTCGTCGGGCACGCCGGTACATGGCAACTTTGGTAATGTCCTTATTATCAATATATATTTTACCAGCATTAGGCTTTATCATGCCCGTAATCATATAAAAAGTGGTCGTTTTACCAGCGCCATTGGGTCCAAGAAGCCCTACAATCTCCCCCTGAGCAACATAAACCGAAGCATCTTTTACCACCGTTCTTTTGCCATATATTTTTTTTAAATTTTCCGATCGTAGTACAGGAACCTCTTTATTTGGATTAATACTCACTCTTTATTTCTCCTTTCCAATCTGCCGGATAAAAGGTACCCTCAGTTCCGCCAATGATTGAAATACTATCAAGTTCACCTTCTTTAAAGTGAACAATAATGCTGTCTGAACTTGCAGAATTTGTTCCCTGCTTTATTTTATTTTCTTCGATTCGGTAGATACTAATGGCATTTCTACGCGCAATAATTCTTTCGGGGACACCTTCTCCGAGGGAGACCTGGATTGATTTACCTCTCAAGACATTATATTTATTTTCCACTGTGTCCGCCAGGGTACTGATTTGCGCCTTTGTATAAAGAAAAATTTGGTCTATCTTTAGGCTATCCATCGTAAAATCAATTTCTTTCCCAATCATTTCACTTGCGCCCTGCCAGGCGACAGGCTTTAACCGCAGGGTAACCATCTCATCGGTAACAAAATAGGTGGCGGAGTCACAGGAGGCACTTACGCCGCCTTTAAAAATCCTTACACTATCGAGAGCTAATGCTCGCTTTGGGTCCTCACCATAATAGGACATCAAGCGTGATGTAATTATTAAGGTATCGCTCTGTGTTGACTCATTGTGATGCAAACGGGCATTTCCGATAATATGAGACTCTCTTCTCTCAGCATTATATCGTCCCACATCTCCCCAAATTCTGGCATTGCTTTCCTTATCCCATATAAAAAGATTCTCCTTCGCCTCAGCATCACCTCCACGAAACTCATATATAAAATTCTCAGCATATAGAGAATCATTCACGCCACTAATTCTTACATTTCCAATACAATGTGCCGTGCGTGGATCAGCGTAATATATAATCTTGTCAGCCCAGAGACGGTGATGAGAATCATCGATTAAAACCTCTCCATAGAATTCGGCGATATTCCGTTCCTCGTAAAAAACAACCTCGTCACAAAACATCTGTATGGTATCCTGATAGGCCTGTACATTTCCTGTTGCGTAACGTACCTTTTCACCATCGATCAATCGGCCATAGGACCTATCGGCATGTACAAGATTAAATCGGCCATCCTGTGTATAAACAGTGGTAAGGGATACCACTACAAGGATACTAGATAGAAAAACTGTACTAAATTTCATATTAGAATATATTTATCTTTCATTTTGTCCTTCTGAATTTATTTCAAAATCCTTTTCAAAAGATCCTGTCCGAAGGACTCCTTTTCCCCTGAGGAAGAAACAACTCTGCCCTGGCTCTGCTCTCTTCGCTCTACCCTTTACACTTTATAATTCGACGCGATTAATCGCGTCGCTACCCTCATCTATTCTTCAATTGCTTTAGATTCGCCACATTGCAATGTTGCGCTACTCCTGTCTTCTCTCTCTTCGCTCTTCGCTTCACCCTTCACGCGGTCCGCCCAAGGTCAATCCCGCACCTGAACGGTTTTATCCGATGTACCATGCGCATTGGTTATCTCATATTCCACAAGATCGGGATCAGAGCGAAACGTATCCCCAAACAATGTATCTGTCGGAGTTGTAATCTTTACGGGAACTTTGGATATGATCTTTTCAGATTTATTATCCCAAAGCAACTCCTCTGTGTATAGGGTAGTGCCATTTTCTCCACGTACAACCACATTTTTATAGGCATACATATCTTGCTTTTCGTCCAGAACTTTGCCTTCTTCAGATGTAAGTACAGATTTTAAATCACCCAGTTCATCGTAAAAATCCACCTTCACACCTTCTTTGAGAAGTGTGTGTTTCTTTTTACTGTATTTTGCTATATAACCAGCAGTAAGAACAGACTCTTCTTGCACTATCTCGGGTGAAGAATATATTGTTGTCCCAGCTCTCCTGGTCGGGTAATTCCTCCGTGGAGACTTCTTGGTTCTCCGTTTCAAATTCAGTACATTGAATTTGAACAATGACAGAGAAAAGTTGCTAAAAGTAATATAATTATGTTTTTCATTATTTCTTTCCGGGTATAACGCCCTCTATATTTATGGATGTACTGTCTTCATTCAAAGTTCCCACAGAGCGCGCCTCGGCTAAAACCATAAGTTGGGCAATACCTGAAGAAGCATCAACTTGCCACTGATATTCAAATATATTTTCTGATTTTTCATTAAGATTTCCAATAAACCTATCATTGACATATAATTTCGCTACAGAAATCCCATTATCATGAAAGACCTCAACTTGAATATCATATGTCTCATATTGAACAAGATATTCATTTTTTACAGGTTTTAAAATTCTCACAACCGGTTTTTCTGAAGAAATGATCCGGACAATCTTACTTCTCGTAACTTGTTTCTCATCATTTGCAACCCGAATACTTATTGAGTAATCCCCCCCTTTGAGAGGTGCTCGCCAGGTGACTTCAGGGCCATCAAATGTTGTAACAAACTCACCGCCTGTCTTTTCCCATTTATAGGTTATCGCTCTTCCATCCGGATCGGAGGCAGTGATCCAGAACCTTGCCGTATCGCCAACACTAAGGGTAAAATCTGGCGCCGTCGACTCAATATCACTGACATTCGGCTCCTGAGCCTCATCCTTTGTTTTAAACAAGTCAGCATCGCAAGCAGTGATTGACAAGAACCCTATGGTCAGGAATGTTTTAACCAGACTTTGCTTTCAAGGAATTTCTACCTCAACACTTTGTCTTACAATAAGATCATCATTTGAGAGTACATTTAATATCAGGCTCTGATTGCCTTCCGGATTGAATTCTATCTCATCAAAATTGATTTCTTTCACTTCTCCCGGTTCAAGTGCCGGGATTAGATTTGAAGATTTCATGCTTCGCACCACATGGCTCAAATTCCCGCTATCGATCTCCTCAACTACGATTAATCTGATAAAAACTTTTTCTGCCGATGTAGAACCTAACCGCGCCAATTTTATATTTACCTCTAATTTACCACCCTTTATGAGCACTTCTGGTTCAACCGTATAATAACTATTTTCTTTCATAAGGGGTAAAATCGCACGTTCAAGTCTTTCAATAGCACTTTCTATCGTGGATGATCCCTTAACTCTGTCAAGAGAACCATTTATAAAAACATCTGGAACTCCTTTATTTGAATCGAACCTTTCTATATACTCCTCATAAATATACTCATTCTCAGGAATACTCAGACTATCAGTAAAAGTTGCAACATTTCGATGATAGTGTGCAATGGTAACATTGTTCGGATATCGCCTGGATATTGTATTGAGTGCTGTAATCAGATATTCATTGTATAGTTTATCATTCTCTGTGTTTACAAACGCTTCAATGGCAATGATCCAATTACGATAACTTGATGGATTCTTCGGATCCAGGACATTATCACGCGGGATATCTTTACAGCCAGAACTGCAAAAGGCGAGAAGAATCATCAGCCCTTAGGTATTTAGAATAGAATTTTAATTGAGGCATAAACACCACCATTCCCATCCATATAAAAAGTTGGGAGAAGTACCTGATCCTGAGCTATAATTTCATCTGCTGACATATCATTAATCCAGCAGTAGATGGTTCCAACTATGGCCACACCCGCCAGAGAAGCCAGAACAATCCTTGTATTATTTAATGTATTGGCAGCGTTGTAATTATCTTCAATATCAGATAATTCATTCGCATTGCGATACTGGTCTACTTTTTCCCAGTAGGCATTGTTGACCAGAACCGTTGCTGTGGCAAGTCCGGCTGAAGCCAGGAGAAAATACGCAGTGGGGTATTTTTTTAGTGTTTTCGTTTGCAGATAGGCGCCCTCACCCAAAAGAATAAATGATATATTGTTTCCCAATACCCCCACCATTTCAGTCAGATATTGATCATTCGGTGCTTGTACTTTCTCACTTCTTACCTGACCCGTTGATGATTGAATAATTTTAGCATCAATTCGTACGTTCTCCTCAGACTTAGTGATAGTACCGCTGATGATGTAGGCAGCACCTAGAAGAGAACCGACTTTTTGAGCTGTTGCGCTGTCGACAAGTCCAGTCATGCTCAATGCCTGTTCCTTTAGTACGGATTCCAGGGCCCTTCGTTCCACAATAATCAAATTTTCGGAACGACTTAATTCACTTTTAAGAAATTCCGGTATCGATTTTTCCCAGCCATCCAGGTAAAACGTATCACTAATGTTTTCAAAATCTCCAATGGCGATCGTAATTTGTGCCTTTAATTGTACGGCAGTAAAAATGATGAACATTATAGCATATTTAATATATCTTCTCATGGATGCTTTCGATCGGCTAATGATTCAATAAGACCATCATATTTATTCTGACGTTTGAGAATGAGATCGATGACCTCTCTTACGGCACCGCGTCCGCCTTGTGCTACGGTTACATAATCACTGACCGCTTTAACATCCTCCCGGGCATTGGCAACAGCAACGCTGAATCCGACACGGTTCAGGAGGGGGATATCCAACACATCATCACCCATATAACAGATTTGATTATCATTCAAACCAAACTGATTTAGAATAGTGATATAGGGTTCAATTTTATTAAAATGGCCCTGGGATAATACATCAATTTTTAATTCCTTTGCACGCCTTTCAAGAGCCGGAGATTCCCTCCCGGTGATAATTCCCGTCTTGAAACCAGCCATTTGTGCCAGTGTAATACCAAGGCCATCCTGAACATTAAAGGTTTTTATCTCTTCCCCGCTGTCCAGATAACTGATATCACCGCTGCAGAGAACCCCATCCACATCAAATAAGATCATCTCTATTTGTCGGATTTTTTCTTTCAAAAAATTCTCCCGAATGAGTTGATAATATTAAATTTATGAAATCAGGGATTGTATTCAAAATGAATTTCTTTGGGAATCTATTTTATCATTGTCACAGATGTTCGATTTTATTCTGAATTAAATAGGATAACCGGATCTCATTGTCTATCACAGGACCTCACCCCCGGCCCCTCTCCTAAAAGGCGAGGGGAGAAATTTGACTACTTCATTTAGTTTCAATTACATAAAATCAGAATTTCCATAACTGAAATTATCACACAGATGTGCCAAACCACTGACCAAGTCCCCTCGCCTCTCAGGAGAGGGGATTTAGGGGTGAGGTCCTTTAAATTACCTTATTCTAAACATAATGGTAATAATCGTCGGTATTTGGAACAGCATTTTCCAATAACATTATTATTTAACTTCTCGCAATTAGATGTTTATATGAAACAATCCATTATGAATCCTTCTTTATAGCCGATTTCTTCTGTCTTGATAAAAGAATAGTTATAGAAATTGAGGGTAAGATTCACCTAAAAACAGCCAAACAAGATGCTAATCGAACAGATATATTAAATAATCTTGGACTTGATGTGATTCGAATTAAAAATGAGGAGATTGAGAATAACATAGATAAGGTTTTACGCAATTTATCGTTGTTTCTTGATGGTTAAGAAAATATGCCCGGCTGAGTGAAATTTCAATATAAAAATACATATCACAGGACCTCACCCCCGGCCCCTCTCCTAAAAGGCGAGGGGAGATATTTGACTACTTCATTTAGTTTCAATTACATAAAATCAGAATTTCCATAACTGAAATTATCACACGACTGTGCCAAACCACTGACCAAGTCCCCTCGCCTCTCAGGAGAGGGGATTTAGGGGTGAGGTCCTTTAAATTACCTTATTCTAAACATAATGGTAATAATCGTCGGTATTTGGAACAGCATTTGCCAATAACATTATTATTTAACTTCTCGCAATTAGATGTTTATATGAAACTATCCATTATGAATCCTTCTTTATAGCCGATTTCTTCTGTCTTGATAAAAGAATAGTTATAGAAATTGATGGTAAGATTCACCTAAAAACAGCCAAACAAGATGCTAATCGAACAGATATATTAAATAATCTTGGACTTGATGTGATTCGAATTAAAAATGAAGAGATTGAGAATAACATAGATAAGGTTTTACGCAATTTATCGTTGTTTCTTGATGGTTAAGAAAATATGCCCGGCGAGTGAATTTCAATATAAAAATAATATCAAGGACCGGCCTCTTAAAAGGCGAGGGGATTTAGGGGTGAGGTCCTTTAAATTACCTTATTCTAAACATAATGGTAATAATCGTCTTTGGAACAGCATTTGCCAATAACATTATTATTTAACTTCTCATGTTTATATGAAACAATCCATTATGAATCCTTCTTTATAGCCGATTTCTTCTGTCTTGATAAAAGAATAGTTATAGAAATTGATGGTAAGATTCACCTAAAAACAGCCAAACAAGATGCTAATCGAACAGATATATTAAATAATCTTGGACTTGATGTGGTTCGAATTAAAAATGAGGAGATTGAGAATAACATAGATAAGGTTTTACGCAATTTATCGTTGTTTCTTGATGGTTAAGAAAATATGCCCGGCTGAGTGAAATTTCAATATAAAAATACATATTCCAGGACCTCACCCCCGGCCCCTCTCCTAAAAGGCGAGGGGACCTCTCCTAAAAGGCATTTAGGGGTGAGGTCTAAGAGTTTTTCTGATGTTGATTTCTTAAATTAAGACTCAAAGAAACAATGAGAGCAAATCCAAAAGTCTATCCCGGTTACAACATCCACAAGTAGAGAATTGAAATCCAATCCGGTTAATGTATCAAGCAAGAATTTTATGTATGAAGATGGCATATCATGATAACCCAATCGCCAGCGCACCTGCCAATGCCATTCAGTTAAGGGACAATAGCCTAAGCCATACCATAATCCCAGGATAAACCAGGAGAAGGCTGTAAGTAGGAGGAGTATCAGATTAATTTTTCTTGTCTTCTTCCAGATCCATCCAAAAACGTTGAATAAGGCAAATAAACTATGGAAGAGTATAAAAAATTTATCGAGGAAGTTATCCATTCTTTAATTTTAAGAATTCATCCGACATTCTTTCATTAGATTGATGGAGACATAAAAAAGTGTTCTATTTTAATTCAAAGGCAAAAGGGAATGGCGTACGCTTAAATTGGAACGTGCTATCTGCATTAGAATTGACAGTTATTTCTAACGGTAAAGCAATCCTACCCTGATCTATTTGGACACGTACCAGGTTCGGTACTTGCCAGGGACTATCATATAACCAACGGTGCCCATCACCATGAAGAAAAAGTATTGGTTTCTGGAATGCCTTAACCGATTGCAGAAATTTATTCATGAATGGTTGGTGCTTCTTTTTTGGATTTGCCTGAGCAAATATAACCGCGGCTTTCACCGATTCTTTTTTATTCTTTAATTGAACATCAATCCAGTCAGCAGCCTTGCTCATCATCCTGTCCCACTCAATTTGATTATGCACCCTGCCTCCAACCAGATTAATACCAATCATTAACACATCTTGAGTAACCCAGGCAATATTTTCTTTCGCACCTTCCTGTCGTTCAACCTTAGGATCATAGGCCCAATTTTTATCAAAATTCATAAAATACTCAGTCCAGAGGGACCAAGCCGCCAGAGGATCTGGACAATCATTCCATTCATTATCACCAGGAACGATAAAAGTGGGCACCGAAAGTTGCTTTAAAAAACCACTGACCCGCTGATAAACTTCTTCATCACAAGGAGCACCGCCAGATTTTATATCTCCCACATGGAGCATAAATTCAGAGGCGCTATATTTATTGTGAGCCGTGATCTGCCTCTGCAGCAGAGTGTCTTCGCTTACACTTCGCGGCACATCCCCCATTACCGAGAAAATTAGTGGATCTACTTTAGTGTTGGATTGACAGCCAGATAACAAAAATAGACCAGTAAAAACGAGTATCATCTTTCTCATATTAATCCTCATTAATATTTAAAAAAAACTAAACACAAAGTACTCTAAGAATACACCAAGTTCACAAAGTTTTTTTTTATTAATAAAATACTTAGTGCTCTTTGTGCTTACTTTGTGGACTTTGTGTTTAAAAAAATTACTTGAAATATCTACAGGCTCCGACATAACGCTCCTGGTAATAATCCTCATCCAGATCAGATATGACCACTCCTGCACTTGCACTGGCATGGGCAAATTTGTTGTCCCCCAGAAAAACCCCCACATGATCAATACCTCTTCCCCTTCCCCGGACATTTCTAAAGAAGACTAAATCTCCAGCCTTTCTTTTACCATCACTTAACTTCTGCCCATTTTCATATTGCATTTCCGCCGTTCTGGGGAGTTTAATACCATATACATCCTGCATCACCCGCGTTGAAAATCCCGAACAATCAACCCCGCTCTTGCTCATACCGCTATACTTATAGGGACTATTTAGCCACTGGGAAACATAGTCATTTAGATGTGATGATTCCTTCAGATTTGATTTATATGCCGGTGCGTCTTGGTTCGAACGAAAGCGGGCTGAGGGTTTGCAGGATATTGCCAGAAGCAGCAGTGGGAGAATAAGAACAGATAATTCTCTCATTTTTCCCTGTTCTGAACATAGGTACCTATGTCCTTTAAAAGTTGTGTAAACTCGTTCTCAGGAAGATGATTTACAGCACTTATGGCATCATCAAAATAGGTATTTACCATCGTTTTTATTTCCCGAAGGATATCATTTTCTGCTAACAATTGTTTAAATTGCTCAACCGAAACAGATTGGTAGTCACTCTGACCTGTTTTTTCTTTAAGACGCACAGTAATTATTGTCTTTTTATCCATCGCCAGATCACTTCCCACAGGTTTACCCAGTGTATCTTCATCGGCATAGATATCAAGCATGTCATCCTGAATTTGAAATCCCATCCCCATATTATATCCAAATTTTGTCAACCAGGAGATATGTTTTTCTTCCGCTCCCGCTGCAATCCCACCGAGCTGACATGACAATCGTATTAAAGTCACTGTTTTTTTCTCAATCATTTCCAGATAGTCAACCTCAGACACAATGGACTTATTTTCAAAAGTTTTATCCAGAGCCTGGCCTTCACAAATTTCGATCATCGCATCTGTAAAAAGACGAGCCATCTGCAGGTCATTAATCTCAGGTGTTTCCAATAATTTTCTGAAAGCAAGGCCTAAAAGACCATCCCCAGTGAGAATGGCCGTTCCCAAATCCCATTTTACATGAACAGTGGGTTCCCCACGTCGCAGATCATCATCATCCATGATATCATCATGTACTAAACTGAAATTGTGCAGGAGTTCAACCGCTGAGGCTGGCGCGCGAAGGTTGCTTAATTTTCCACCAACAGATAACCCGGAAACAATCGTTAAAAGGGGCCGGATCCTCTTTCCCGGTAAATCATTCATATAACGGATAGGTGCATAGAAAAGAGGAATCTTTTCGACCTGGGGAATCGCTTTTAAATCATCTTCAATTATTTGACGGTAGGTATTTAGACGGTCGTGCATATTCATAGATCAATCGAAATTATAAATGATATCTGCGATCTCTTGTTCTGAAGAACAATTTTTTATATGTTCCCGCACGCCTGCATCTTTAAGATTACGGGTGATAAGGGCTAATGCCTGTATATGAGGACCAGAAGTATCTTTTGGTGATAAGACTAAAAAAATAAGATCAGACGGCTTACCATCAAGACTTTCAAAAGTCACCCCATCCTTTTTCACGCCAAAAACAATGGCGAGATTCTTGATACTGTCTGTTTTGGCATGTGGTATCGCCAATCCATTTTCCAGACCCGTACTGAGATATCCTTCCCGATCAAGTACATCGTTTAAGGCCTCCTCATATTCCTGTATCAAATCGTTCTTTTTCATGAGGGTAAGGAGTTCCTCAATAATCTCAATTTTTGTCTCTCCCTGTAAGCCATTGTAAATATGAGTAACAGGAAGTAAATCACTTAATTTCATATAATACTCCATGGGTTAAAATCGAATATAAGAAGCTTCAAATTTGATGTCAATCTATTTATCCTAATAAAGGTCAAGGGTCAAAGTCAAAAGGGAGAAGGAAAAAGAAAAGAAAAAGGGAAAAAACCATGTAAAAAAAATGTAGGCATGCAAAATATTATCAGCCTTAGCCTTTAGCTTTTGGCCTTTTGCCCCTTATCTTTTAACTTGTTCGACAGGTCCATATTGCTCGAAGACTAATCTCAACACATTCCATATTCAGTACTAAAAAAACTTTTTCTTTTATTAAATTTTTTGGCTAATTTAATCAAAACCTTGTGGGAGAATGCAATGCGCCTGACTGACGTCTTAAAAGAAAATTTAATCAACATTTCCTTAAAAAGCACCACCCGTGATGCTTGCATTAAAGAATTAATAGAGAAACTACTTGAAACCAAGGCAATTTCGAAGGAAAATTCGATCTTTAACGCTGTACTGGAGAGAGAAAAGATCATGACCACAGGTGTTGGAAATGGAATTGCAATACCCCATTGTAAACATGCGGATAGTCCGGAATTTGCCGTCTGTCTGGGTATCCAACCCAAAGGTGTAGATTTTCAGTCTATCGATCAAAATCCCGTGAAGATCATTTTTTTGCTTGTTGGTCCGGTAAACAATCCGGGACTCCATATCAAACTTCTCAGTCGAATTTCCCGCCTTATGAGTAACGAAGAACTCAGACAACAGCTTTTATCTTGTGAAAATGATCAGGCTGCTTTCGAATTAATCCATGAGGAAGAAAATTATTTTTTCGAAATCGACTAAAGCGGATTTTCATTAGATATGCCAGGGCCCGATTCCTATTAATTTATTTTCTGATATAAACGTATCTATCGCAAACGCAAGGATGCAAATAATTTTATTACGCCTATTAAATTATAGTTAGGTTTTTTTGATCAGATTATAGCATTTCTCGTTTTATTTAATAATTAAAACAGGTTTAAATTTATGAATGCTGGGTTGGAAAGTGATAAGGTTGGAAGCTTTAAGATCATTGAGAAGATCGGTGAGGGTGGCATGGCTATCATATATAAAGCGATCCAGCCAGCACTTAAGCGTACAGTTGTCATAAAAAAACTAAAAGATCCCAACCGCGAGATCATCGAAAGATTTAAAAAAGAGGCTTTTGTTTCCGCTTCTTTTTCCCAGGAAAATGTTCTTGCCATATATGATTTTATTTATGCTGGACGTACCTATTATCTTGTAATGGAATTTGTAGATGGGCATGACCTGCGTGATATCATTGATTTTTCATCCCCCTTACCTTCTTACGTTGCGGCCCTCATTATACGAGAGATCGCCACAGGTATTGAATATACACATAACAAAAGCGTCATTCACCGAGATATAAAACCGAGCAATATACTTATCTCACATCATGGTGAGGTAAAACTCATTGACTTTGGTGTTGCCAAGGACGAGACACCCAGCAAATTGACCATAACCGGGATGATCGTTGGGACACCCTCTTATATGTCACCCGAGCAAGCCAATGGCGATCCAATAAGTCCACAAAGTGATGTCTATTCGCTGGGTGTACTTCTTTATGAAATGCTTACAGGGGTTAAACCATTTTTAGGTGATACCAACACCGAAGTATTGATGAAAATTGTAAAAGGCAAATTCCCTACCCCTAAGAAATATAACCGTGAAATCCCATGGCGGCTAGTCAAGATAGTAAAGAAATCTATGCGAAGGGATACAGATAAACGTTATCGTAATGCTTCTGAATTAATCAGAGATCTCGATCAGTTTATTCCATGGAAGGAAAAAGCAAACAAAAAGGTTATCATCTCCCAATTTTTGCGCAAATATGAAACTGATACCGTAAAATCTTCCGAAGACACCTTTAGACCCCCCCGTATGTATATTACTAATTCAAAAAAGTTTTGGTATACGGCAGCGATGGTTGGTATCTTGTTTATTCTTGCAGCGTTCCAATTAAATCGTTTTCTGAAAAATGAGCGCTTCGTAAATCTGGAGGTTTCCGCCGATGCCCAGAAGGCTTCCGTATACCTGGACGGCAAATTTATCGGGGACTTAAAAGAGGGTACACATGTTTTTCCTAATATATCGGCCGGTGATCATAGTGTCGAGATTCATGGTGAGGGAGATAAGGGTATACATCAGGAAAACCTGATTTTTAAAGCGGGTAAAGATATAAAAATTAAGGCGACTATCCCCCATCGTAATACAGTTGTCACGCTAAAAACCAGTTCTACACCCAGCGCTGCTGACGTCTACTTTGATGATCAATTACTGGGCAAAACACCCCTAAATCGCTTGCGTCTAAAAAGTGGCGTACATACCATCAAAATTACCAAAGATGGCTACCTGCCTCTGAGTAGAGAAATCCACCTGGATGAAAGCCAAATTTATAATATCCATTACCGGCTTACACCAGAGGTACCCGAATAACTATTTTACTCATATTTCTTAGTGACCTAACTATTTTCATCTCACAGAACCAAATAATAAAAATTACAAAATGCAAATACAAAATACAAAATATTTATAAGTAATTTGTATTGTCTTGACCAGTAATTATATATTTAAACTGTTATTTTGTCTTTTGTATTATTTATTTATTATTATATTCCTTTGCAGGCACAGCATTCTCAGCGTTACAGAAGACTTACATTATTAAACACCCCTTTTATAATTGACGCCAGATATAAAAAAAAGGTAATAAACATGAAAAGCCACTATACATCTGATGACAATCCTAAACGTAAATCCATATTCAAATGGAATATATCTTTAAATTTCTCCTCTCTTTTGTCCTTAATTTTGCTGTTTTCAGTAACAATCTGTTTTGCACAAAATCCCAAAAATTATGGCAATACCCTTGAACAATGGGACATCCTTGACTGGCGTGGTGATGCAAAGATTTACCCAACAACAGATCCAACTTGTCCGCCTGGATACGGTCCTGAAGTTTTGCATATAGAAGGTACACTTGTTCTTGGAATGATCAAGGAACAAACAATATCTGAAGGGACGTTTGTTGCCCTTTATCGGGAAAATGAACCCCGTGATCAGGACGCTGATGGGATCATTATGGTAAAATCGGATTATGATGCCGATATCTCCAGAGCGCATAATATTAAAGAAGAACGGGCGCATGTCTGGCTGGAACAGGATAATGATTGCGGAATTCAACTCCGGATTTTTGATGCAGATGGTAAAGAGACCAACATCGTTGAACGGTGTGGCGATGGTGTCGTTACCGATCCCTGGAACCGGACAAACTGGATTTGGCAAAAAATCAATATCCAGGGAAATGTTATTCGCGCCAAAACCTGGCCGGCTCATAAGGGAGAACCTGAAGAATGGCATCTGGAGGCGAATATAACGCATCAGGTGAAAGATTTGGATTTAGAATAAATTCCGGAAATATAAATCTCGCCTATTATGCCGTCAAAAAGGAAGATATAACGATTGAAACGCCTCCCTACTATCTTACATGCCCCATTAATATCTATAACCCAGTCCCGCGAGATAGCCTTTACTTTGTTTACAAATCGCTCTGAGATGATAGAGGAAAATCTGAATACCAAGGTTTTAAGCAATAATAATTAATGGGCGAATCACAGGCAAAAATTAAAATCCCGGAGGGTAGCAACGAATTTAGTCTTTCTCTTTCCACTGATCCAGACAATAGTGGGGAATCCGATATTAAAGTTCACCTTGCCGATGTGCCTGGAGAAGGCACTCTTAAGGTGATTGTATCCGATCAAATAGGCACTATTATATCCGAAAGAACCGTCATGGTACTTCCGGTTAAACGCATGCGTGAAAGATTTACCAAGCGGGATAAAATGCTTCAGACGCTTTCCAATTCTCTGACGGATATCGATAAAAGATCAAAGACCTATAAAACCATAAAAGTGATTCATGATGCCGCAAAGGCACATCTCGACCATGCTATTGCTCTTTTTGAAGAGGGAAATATCGAAGGATCCGATATGTCCTTTCGATTTGTTGATGAAGCCCTGGGGGAACTAAAGGGATACAAGAAAACATTTTTCAACGAATTAAAGTCAGATATTGATCTTTCCATGGTAATGTGGGATAAAAATGATAACCGGGGTGTTGGTACCAAGCCGGAGCATGGTGTTTCAGACGCCCATAACATGGACTATCAGCTTTCATTTGGAGAAGCGGAATGTTCCGCCCAGAGTCTGATTATGGGGCAAACGTATAATCTGACCATACCCTGGCACGTCGAAGGAGGTGTTCCTGATAAAGATTATAAGTTTAAGATTCGGCTTGTTAGCCCTTTGGGGAACAGGGTTGTGGCTAAATCCACCTTGGGTCCGGAGACGCCAACAAGTAAATGGGAGCCGGGGAAAACATATGTGCAGCAAATAAAACTAACCATTTCACCTGAAGATCCGGAGATGGGTAAAAAACCACCAGCCCAGCCAGCCGTTCTCGATGAATATCATTATCTTTTAATAAGTGTCATAGATCCGGATACAGGTGGACGGTTGATTCTGGGTAATGCCCCCGGTCCCCAGCCGGAACGTGTCGGACAAAGTTTTTGCGCAGGAGAATACTATGTCTCATCCTCACCGCTTGAGATTAGAGATTTATCTACGGATGATGGTGCAGCCGGTGATTTGCGACACGAGTCCGTTTCCATTGCCAATGTGGATTCAATTAGTCAGAATATAGGGATTTTATTTCGGGTCAGGACCGCATTAAATAAAATTGTCTATCAGGATATTAAGCAAATATCCTTAAAGCCCAGAGAGTTGATGTCTGTCGATTTCGACTGGACATCCAAATGGGCAGGAGAAATTGGCCTTGAACTACAGGTATTAAAAAAGAATACAACTGTAACAGAAGTAAAAAGAAATATCAAGATAGATCTGCCCAATAAAGAGAATATCACCCTGTCTAAAGCAAACATGGTTGTCCGACAGGAGGGAAAGTTTTATACACCCGTCCATATAGCGGGTATTTATGACCAGGCCGAGGTCTCGGTTTTTGCCGGCAACCGCCTGGTGGGCAAAGCATCCGGATCAAATTCTCTAACGGTAAATGCAGAACCGTGGTTCGGCTATTATGATATCCTTGTCAAAATGGATGAATACACGTATTCAGAACGGCTTATTGCTACAGTGGTAGAGGTCGATGGAATGGATATCCTTGTAAACGGTGAACCTTTCCTGATAAAAGGTGTCAATGTTCATGGTCTTGATGGCAGAAGTCCGGAAAGAACGGCTTCGATGATGCGTATCATGCGTGAATTAGGATTTAATGCCTGGCGTGGTGACTACCCTCCCCTCTGGCAAATGGATTTAGCCTATGAACTAAATTCGTTCTATACTGTTCTGGGACCCTTTAGCTGTACACCTACAGAAGAGATCTTTGCCCGGCAGTCCGGCCCACCCCTGACAACAGCGCGTGAGCTCAGTCGGTTATTAGTAGAAAGATACAAAAACACAGCCGGTGTATTGTTATGGAATTCATGCAATGAGATCGGGGGAGAAAAAGAGGACTTTATTCTATCGCTCAAACCAGTTTTTAAAGTCCATGATCCCTATCAAAGACCGGTTCATTATTCTAACCTCTTTGGACAAGACCTTGCTATTGGACAGGATATCATGGGCATAAACTATTATTTTGGTGCCGGACAGACCGCTGCGGATAAACAACCCATCATCCAGCGCAGCATCGATATTGCCCGTAAAAACAATATTCCTGTCATGTACAATGAATTCAACTCATATGCCGGAGCCATCCATTCGACCGGTGTAGAAGCCATGTATGACATGTATGATTGGGGATTAGAACAAGGAATGTGCGGCGGTTTTCAGTACATGAAGGGTAATTCCACCTCACATCCGGGGATATTTGATGACGGTTATAACACGCATAAGATTTACAATGAGGCGATTATTGATGTATTGGCTGATGCGGAGGTTTCTATCAGAAAAGAGACGAGAGAAGAGAGAGAAGTGATAGTTCAGGTGAGGAATAAGCGCCGCTTTACTTTACGCCAGATCGAAATCACATTTGCAGTTTCGGGTATCCAGTTAGAACCAATCACATTATCTGATATGGTACCAGAATCTGTGCAAGACCTGGTGGTTCAGTTACCTGAAACAGTAAGGGAAAAAACCCTTACCCTTGAGGGGCAAATTGCCTTTGTTACCCATTATGGATTTAAAAGTAAAATTCCCTTTTTTCTTATTGCTTCCAATGATTGATTTTATTTAATACTATTATTTTTGGTATCATATGATACTGCAAAAAATATTTTCAGACAGGATCGCCCCGAAGGGACAGGATTTAGAAGATAGTATATTTTGGAATTCGGAATTCGGAATTTGGAATTTGGATTTTAGGATGTTTGGTTGCTCCAAAATCCACAATCCAAAATCAAAAATACTAAAATGAAATCCTATATATCCTGCCTGTCCCTTCGGGGTTATCCTGTCAATTTTTATTTTCTCGAGTAGCATATGATACTATTTCAACAATAGCATTTTCTTTGTCATACCTGACTCCTTTGTATTCAGCTGATAGAAATATATTCCTGAGCTTACCCGTGTTCCTTTGTCATTTTTCCCATCCCAGACAATAGTGTGAAAACCTGCCAAATTGGATTCTTTTTCTAATAATGAACCAACCAATTCTCCTTGTATGTTGTAAATATTGAGTGTGATATCTGTGGGATCGTATAAAAAATATCTAATGGTTGTGGTTGTATTAAAAGGATTGGGATAATTCTGTTCAAGGTTAAATCTGATTGGATATCCATCACCCTGCAATGTAGGTTCATGCATCAGGTAGTTCAGAATGAATGCCACATTAGCACGTAAGTGCCCGGCATTATAACGATACGGTCTTCCGCTGATGAAGACAAATTGGCCCCCTTCAGGGCGGTAGGATCCTCCCGTTGGCGGATTGTGCCAGACACCAAGCCCCCTTGGCAGATTAAAAGAAGCATTCTCTTGGAAAAGAAGTGTACTTCCATCTTTGTTTAATCCTGTTTCAAACAAGGAATTTGAGGACTGATCACCGGTTAAAGACATATCTCTCAGGCCAAAAAATGTAGCATTACAATTGTTGGTTGTCGATAGTGGATCTTCAGCCCATGTTATACCAAGATATTCCTGCAAATCGACATCGAGGTAAACCTGTCCCTTACGGCTCAAGAGCAATAGATTGCCACCTGCTTCCAGGTAGGGTAAAATTGATGTTTGCTGCCAGGAACCAAGATCACCTGCATAATCATTGCCGATCCAGATAACAGTTGAAAATTGGCCGAGTACTTCCGCAGGTACTTTGCCGTGACCTATTGGCGTTGGCAGGGTTGAAGGATAACCATCTTGAGGCGGATTAAAACAATCCCAAAACGTGATTGGGAAATCACCCCAAAATGCCTGGTTTTCGTAACTATTCCGAATTTCATCGCCATACGTATCAAAGGAAACACCATTTACCAATAAGATACCCCGATCAAAGGTTGGATCATGAAAATCTTCCGGCATGAGTTTTAATATCCAATTATTCTTATCGAGTTCTAAATTTTCCGGCTCCGAAGAAACCGTCAATTGGAAGGATTGTGAAGCCAGACTATCCCAAACAATAAATCGTGTTTCGCCCTCAGTGGTTGTGACTGTAATGTCTATTGGCATCCAAAAGAGATAATTTGTCTGTTCCTGTTGTATTTCCAAATTAATGTCGTAGCCTGATTCATTGTGAACCCAATCCCATGAATAGGAATAGCGAGGAAAGTACTCCTCATAGATCCACTGGTGAAAGAATTTATCCAGGTCCATCCCCGAAACCTGTTCACAGATAGTTTGAAATTCCTCAGTCGTTGCAGTTCCGAATTTGTGTTCAGGCGATGTATAATAGGTTTTTATGATGTTAAAAAAGACATTATCACCCACGATATGACGCAACATATGCAGGACCCAGGATCCTTTTACATAAGCTAAGCCCACTGTCAAAAATATTTTCATATTCTGGATGTTCCACATATACGGTACCCGGACCCAAATATAATTGATACATCATCTGATATTCACTTGCCGTAAAAGGCGGATAAGCATATTCAAACCAGAGTGCCTCACTGTAGGAAGCAAATCCTTCATTCAACCAGATATGATGATAACGTTTCACAGGTAATCATATCCCCCCACCATTGATGCGCAATCTCATGGGCAAATAAGCCCTTCATTCCAAGTGCCATAACTTGTGCAGGTCTGGTGCTCCATGCCACCACTCCATAAAAAATCTGCCTGACCATACTTTTCATCTACAAATGGATACTCTCCGAACAATTCAGAAAAACAACCGATCATATCTTTTACCAAATTATTTATCCGATTATTTGCCTCATAGTTACCCGGAAAACTGAATAAAAATGAATAGCCATGGTATCGAGGTCGTTGTTATACAAATATTGATCATAATGCATTTCATAGGGGTGAATAGCCAAAGAGACCAGATAGGTGGCAATCGGATATTTTTCATGCCACCAGTACGTCGTTTTGTTTCCGTCTCTGTTCGTTTGCCGTAATGAACCATTGGAGGCGACAATTAATTCGCTGGGAACGGTCACCCGAATGTCTACAGAATCAGGCTTATCCGAGAGAACGTCTTTACAAGGCCACCATGAACGTGCCCCACCGGATGAACTCAGCGTCCAAATCATTGGTTTATTATTATAGGTATCAAAATGGAAAGACTGATATTCAGAATCCTGCGGACGGCCCTTATAGATTACCGTTAGTCTTATTTGTTCACCCTGTATATATACTCTACCCAGATCTATTGTGAGAATATCATTACTCATATCAGAACTGAGACCGACAGCCGGGTCACCGGAATGATGGATACTCGTTATGGACATGCCTTCCCAGAAGTTCAATTCGACACGATCCAGCGTCGGTGCCGTTACTTTAGCTACAATTTCAACGATACCATTGAGGATGGAGGTCAGAGGGTCAGGAGTCAAATCAAGTGAATAATATGTAACATCATAATCACCCTGATTAGCAGTCTTCTGTCTCTCGCTCAACATCATCTGCTGATACTGTTTTGCTTTACGAACGATCATATTTTCGCGGAATGAAATATCAATTTTAGGTGGTTGCGCATTGGATAGGCTAAATAATGATAATAAGCAGAATATGACTAGATATCTTTCCATTACAGATCCATTATTTATTAAACAGAAACCATTCAATAATTAATATCTGCACCTGGTGGTTCGTACATATTCTTATTTTGTCCGCCAGGTACCCATAATGTAAAATTTATATTACTATTTTATTTCACATATTAGATAATAGAAATTTACCCAATTGAACATCTAATCGGTTTGGAGTTAATGAAATATATAAAAACTGTAACAATATCAAAAGATAATATATGAAAAACTAAGGTTCTTTATTGCGGTACTCTGAGACCTCTCCGGATATTTATTCCGCAATAGTTTTAAAATTCATCATATCATTTTCTTTTACCCGGAACGTTTAAAAGTTTTTGCTCTGGCAGGCTTTTGTTTTTTAGTAGCAAAATAGTCTTGTTTTCTTTGTTGTTTCTCTTTTTCCCAATCCTTTTTTTCCGATGATGTCATTGGTTTATCTGTCTGCGGAAAGGGATTTTCTTTAACACGTTCAATTCTCTGGTTGATCAATTTTTCAATATCTTTAACAAAAACATTTTCTTCAGGTTCGCAAAGGGATATGGCATTACCCTCTTCCCCTGCTCTACCTGATCTCCCAATCCGATGAACGTATGTTTCGGCAACATTTGGGATATCATAATTGATGACATATTTAAGTTTGTCGATATCAATACCTCTTGCGGCAATATCCGTGGCTACTAACACCCTGATTTCTCCGGATTTAAATTGCGCCAGGACTTTTTGTCTTTTATTTTGTGCTTTGTCGCCATGTATCGCGGCCGATTTGATCTTTTGTTTTTTCAGATCACGGGCTATCCTGTCAGCACCATGTTTTGTTCTGGAAAACAACAAGGCCTGATCAATCTTTTGATCCTGAAGTATATGGTTCAACAGATCTTTTTTTTGTGATTTATTGGTATAATAAAGATACTGTTGTATGGTTTCCGCTGTTGAAGAAACCGGACTAACGTCAACTTTCTTAGGATTTTTTAGAATTTTTCTCGATAGTTCTACAATATTATCCGGCATTGTGGCTGAAAAAAACAGAGACTGCCGTTTTACCGGTAGTTTAGCGATGATCTTTCGAATGTCGTTAATAAAACCCATATCAAGCATCCGGTCGGCTTCGTCCAAAACGAAGTATTCAACATCCTTTAAGTTAACAAAACCCTGATTCATTAAATCCAGAAGTCTTCCGGGTGTGGCGACAAGAATATCTACACCTTTTTGAAGGGCCTCTGTTTGTGTACCTTGCTTCACACCACCGAATATAACCGTATTTTTAATTCCTGTAAATTTGCCATAAACGGTAAAACTGACGCCAATCTGAATCGCCAATTCACGGGTAGGTGTGATAATGAGTGACTTAATTTTACGTGGACGGTTTTTTAACTGACGGTCAAGAAAGAGATGCTGCAAAATAGGAATGGCAAAAGCAGCGGTTTTACCTGTTCCGGTTTGAGCGCTACCCAACACATCATTTCTTCTTAAAATGAGTGGAATAGCTTTTTTTTGTATTGACGTGGGCTCGGTATAATTATTGTCTTTCAGGGCCCTTAAGACAGGTTCAATAATTTCCAAATCTTTAAATTGCATTATTCTCCAATTTTTATCTTTTTAAAAAATAGCCTTTTAAACACAATGCCCGGGAACGATGAACCGTTGCCAGCAATTGTTGTGGTCAATCCACCGCATGAGCGGTATATAACACAACCATTAACCTATTGACCAGCGTAATTATTCCGTTCAGAAAAAATATCAGAAGGGGATATGATGGCATGCCTAATGAAGATTCGCAGAAGGATATAACTATCTTTTTTTTGCAACCCGTTTTTTCTTTGGCTTAGGCCTCGGTAGCTCATTTTCCGTTAAGTGTATTAATCTGCTAATCCATTCTTTGTCTTCAACCTGATCCTCAATCAGAAAAAAGGGTTTAGCGCCCGGGTAAGGAGGTGACTCAACAACAGAGCCAATAAAAGACTTGCCTTCTTCTGTGGGTTTTACAAACAACTGATTATCACAAATAAGCGCCACAACTTTTTCGTTACAATAAACGGTAAATTCTCCGAACATTTTTCTATATCTAATTTCACCTGCATTTTCCATTTGATCAACTACAAATTCAACATAATTTAGATCAGACGCCATAGTGACCTCTTTTTTCTATAAAGTTATAATATCACATATAATGGTCAGGTATACAACTTTTTTAGATCTTTTAAAAAAATTATCCTACACCCGTCGCCGGTTTAAGAATTAGAACAAAAGCGATAAATATAAGAGAGTAATTGAAATATCACAATAAACCAAAGATAGAATAAATGACCTGCTACATTCTAAAGTACACCACTCCCCTTTTCTTTCTCAGGCATTACCGAATCAGGGTGATTTGTGAGATGATACCAACATTCACGAGTTACCCCTCTGTTATAAGTTGTTAATGATCTACTTAATTTTTTATCAGTTTTTTAACCAGTTTCTTATAAAACTTCCATTTAACGGGCTAATTTTTATAGCCATAGAAGAACACAATCACAAGGACAACGATACAACCACATTGCCCTTTTTATGCCCTTTTTGCACATAGTGATGTGCCTCTACGATCTGTTCCATAGAGTAAGATCTGTCAATGATGGGCTTTAGTTTTTCATCCTCAATAAGTTGCTTTAGGAAGTTAAGGTTATCCAGGGTTTCACCACCATCTGAATGGGATAAAACATTTATATAAGTGCCCTCTTTTTTAAGAGCCCTTTTAGCCTGAGAGGCAGGTACCTTACTACGGCATCAAATACAATATCATACATCTTACCGCCTTGCGTGAAATCTTCCTTTGTATAATCAATAACCGAGTCGGCTCCAAGAGATTTTACCAATTCTATGTTCCCATGGCTACAGACACCAGTAACGATGGCCCCAAAATGCTTGGCCAACTGCACCGCATTGGTACCTACCGCTCCGGAAGCTCCATTAATAAGGACCTTATCTCCCTTGCTGATCTTTCCCTTTTTAAGACACTGCAAGGCCGTCAATCCGCCACCTGGAACAGTAGACTGCTTCCTCGTAGCTAAGATTTGCTGGTTTGATTGCCAGGACACCATTTTCAGGAAAACATTTGTATTCAGCATAACCGCCGAACTTGATACCGAAAGTAGAACCGAATACCTGATCTTTTTCTTTAAATAATGTTGCATCCTTACCTAACGCTTCAATTTCCCCGGCGATCTCCATACCTAGTATTCGTTTTCTTGGTTTAAATAAACCAAACGCTAAATGTAGCATGATCGAATAGAATGTAGAATCCGGATGTTTACCGCTTCGAATAATAACATCCCCTATCGTTACGGTAGTTGCATGAATTTTAACTAATACTTCCTTTTCCTTTGGAACCGGTTTTTCCATATCCCGGAGTTGGAGAACCTCGGGAGGTCCATATTTTTTAAAAATAACTGCTTTCATCATACCTCTAACCTGAGATCTTTGTTTCTCGGTAAGTACCAAATTTTCCGTGCCTTCTTGGGTTGGCGGTTATTCGAGAAAAAGAAAAAATTTGCAGCCCAATTTTGCACATTTGCCGATAAAGTCGTCTGCCGTAATAGTTGCATAATTATTTCTCACAAGGGTTAATGACAAACCAAAGAAAACAGACAATTCATGAATTTTTATCATAGTCTGTTCAAGCTGCTCAAAGGTGCCGGATCCGCGGCGCTTGTCTGTTTCTTACTGGTTACCTTCAAGACTTATCATTGTCCTATTTTTGCCAATACATGAATTCCGGCTGGTAACATGAACTATCCAAATCATTTACTTTGTCTGACATAAATGTTTGGGCATCAAGTATTGCTTGATTATAAATACTAGGCCCAATTTCTTTAGTGAAGTAATCGAGAAGGAGTGACGCTTTTAAGTCTCCAATCTCACTCTCCATATTTTCTTCAAAATAATGTTTGATCGATTCGATTAACCGGATTTTTTTATCTTTGGGCAATATAATACTCATACAAATTCCTTATTTTAATTTTAATTCTGCTAAAACCGGGTAATGGTCACTGGGATAACGTCCGTTTTCATTATCATAAATAATTTCTACATTGTCAACAATAAAATCCGGCGTCACCAGGATCCAATCGATCCGCGTATTAGATTTCGTCCCAGTAAAACTATGGCCCGTACCCGCATTTTGCTCTGGTTTTTCACACGCCTGCCAACAGTCAATAAAATTACCGCGGATATCCGGTGGGCCTGTTTTGCCGCAGAACAATTTGTGGGCATCGGATTCCGGCGCCAGGTTAAAATCACCAATAAAAATGCTGGGCAGTGATCCGGCAAGGTCACGCTTTTTAAGCATATTCAGGTTTGCGGTATTGCTTACATAGGGTTCTTCACCGCTGAAATGCGTATTCATAACAAAGAATCGTTTAGCGTTTTTTCGTTGTTCCAGTATGCCCCACGTGGTAATTCTCGGATATTTATTACCCCACGTTATGCTGGCTGGCTCATCCGGTGTGTCACTGTGCCAGAATGTACCCTGCTTTATTTGTATGAATTTTGTTGTATCATAGAAAATGGTGCATGATTCTCCTTTCATACTCTCTTGAGGGCGATCGGGCTCTTCAACACTGTGATACCGGCCCACACCAAATGCCTTAAAGTTGGGGAAAGCAGATTTAATAAAATTGACCTGATAATCATGTGCTTCCTGTACACCGAGGATGTCTGGCTGATATTTTTTCAGACAATCGATTAGTAAAGGTTTTCTGTGTTTCCATGAATTTTCACCATCCGTTGCTGTACCGTATCGGATATTAAAGGTCATGATTTTCATGCCACTTGTATGTGTCTTTTGGCATGATGTAAAACTGGTGAGTATTAAAATTAACAGTATTAATATCCCGTGCTTCATTCAAACCTCCATTACAATTTATATAGATACTCTTAATTTAAAATACAAACAAGAATAATTGGTTAACGCTCCGGTTCAGCGGCGGCGCGAATCGCCGTCCGCTGCAACCGGTTGATATTACCTAAAAGGTCCTCCTAAAAATTTGTATAATTGTTTAACCCTAAACATCAACTTCATTGAAGGAGGACCTCACTATGCGTTATGCTCAAATTAATTCCAAATATGTGTGTGGCATCGATCTCCATGCTCGGGAGATGTATGCCTGTGTCATGAATGAGAAAGGTGAAATCCTTTTCCATCGTAATATGCGTACAGACTTTAACCAATTCAAGAAAAAGATGAAGCCTTTTCTACCTGATCTATCCGTTGGAGTTGAATCCACCTATATGTATTACTGGCTGGCAGACGCATGTAAAGATGAAGGTATTCCGTTTTATCTTGGCCATGCCTTTTATATGAAAACCATTCATGGCGGTAAAACCAAGACAGATCGTCTTGATTGCCGCAAAATCGCTGATCTGATGCGCACCAACTATTATCCGCTGGCCTATGCCTATCCCAAAGAAATGCGCGGTACCAGAGATTTACTCAGGCGGAGGCACCGACTTTCCCGCTTGCGCGCTGAATGCTACCGCCATATTCAATTCCTGTTTCATCAACAGGGGTTATCTGTCAATCCAAAAGATGTTAAGAATTTGAAATCACGCCGCGAACTTGTTAAATCTAATTTGGATCAGGATATATACCCTAATGCACAAACCGATCTAGATATGATTGACTTCTTAGATCCGGTTATCAAACAATTAGAACAACAGATTCGTGCCCAGGCCAAATGCCATGACCGCGCATCTCTTAATATCCTTCAATCTGTACCAGGTATCGGTGATATCTTTTCATTGATTATTCTCTATGAAGTCCATGATATTAGCCGGTTTGAGTCTCATCAACATTTTGCTCTTATGCTCGTCTGGTGAAGTGTGAACGATCTTCTGCCGGGAAACATACCAGAGGCGGAAACCAGAAAATCGGTAATCCCTATCTCAAATGGGCCATTGCTGATATTATCATTCATGCTTCCCATAAATCACAACTGATCGGCGACTATTACCAGAAATTGCAGTCTCGCTTTGGAAAACGAAAAGCCAAGAGTATCATCAGCCATAAATTCGGCATTGCCATTTATTATATGTTAAAGAACAAAGAGGTGTTCGATGAAAATCGTTTTGTTCAAACTAATATGAATTAAATCTGGGCAGGGCTGTCAAACCCGGTGCCTAACTGGATGGGAAGTCCGGACAATTACCCAAACCGTAGCGCTTGATTGGGGAAACAGCCCTTGCCCCTTAAAATATAACGATCGATTGATCGTATGAACCGGCTGCCCCTTGCTGTAGCCAATCCCTAACCGGATCCCGATTTAATAAAAATCAGGGAAGCCATTTTGCTCTTGAGTAGAACAGCATCAGGGTATGTAATGTAATTCTGGCGTCGTATGAAATTACGGCATGTTCAAAATTTTCAAAGAACAACAGATCCAATATATGTGTTTAGTGCAGGTGGTTTAGTCCACCTAGCCCATTTCAATAGAATGAAAGTCAGCTGATAGTTTAGTTCATCCGATTAAGTAAAATCGTTATCAGTTGATGTAGATACATCCATTAAACTTAAATTGTCGATTTTTGTGAAAGAAATCGATCAGGAGGACTTTTTGTGCTTGACATTAGATCCTTTACTGTGTGCGGGACTTTAGACCTTTAATATGTGTTAGATCAAACATTATTTAAACCTTTTATCAGAATTTTTTAATTTCATTCCATTTTTATATTTAGACAACCATCCAATTTTATATTGATTCACTCCATCCATTTCCTGAACATATGGTTTAATATCAAGGAGAGGAGTACCATTAATTATATCGACATTTTCAATTTCAAGGATATTCATGTCGATCTTGATCAGTTTTACCACAGATAGCCCAATAGGATTAGGTCGCTTTGGTGCACGTGTCGAAAAAACACCGCGTTGTTGATCATCTAAAAAAGGTATGACCTTTAAATTATATGATTTTGATAGATGGAGATGATATAGAAGATAGATGTGAGAGAAACCATCAAGATCGCATAATCCCTCAATATATTCTTCATTTAAAACAATCTGCCCCTTAATACCTTTGGCAGCTGAAGATTGAATAGGCATGCCTTCGATTTGTCTAAATGGCGATTGAACAACACCGATTGGTTTATAAGTTATTTGATTCATAATTCATGAATGTTCGGGCTAACGGTCACAGATTAGTTGCGGACACACGACCAGAGATAAACGGTTACGAAAGGTAAGCGTGTGTGGCCGTCAACTACATTTGCGTGTTATGTGTTGAATATGGTATTCTCAATTAACTATTTCTGGTCTGAATATTTCCACCAAAATATTGTGCTCAAGTATCCAACAATACTGGTAATAATCAAAATGATATAACTTATACTGTTTAATTGCATTTTTAAATCTTCACCTCTTCCTCCACTATAAATGCCAGGCACCGACCAGGGAAAATAATTACCGAATCCCATTGCTCCTATTATTTGCGCCAATACAAGCAAAACTGCTACAATACCTAATGGCATTAAATAGCCTCTCCCTAAAAGCCCAAAAAATGCAATAGGGGTATTTAATAAAATAATTAACATTGTCGTTACAAAATAAACTTTGAGATTTGCTAAAAAGCCAATAAAACTCCATCCATCCAGCTGAAGTAAAGCCCCAAACAACAATCCAAGCAAAAGATTTGAAATTACTAGTGCAAAACACCAAACGATGTAATATATAAATTTTGCATTTAATATTTTAGTGCGTGATATTGGTAAAGCCAATAAGTCCTTAGCCGTTCCGTCTGAGTATTCCCTGCCAAAGAGCCAACTTGCTACAAAACCAAATATTAATACACCTCCTACACCTACCGCCTGCGACAGCAGCCCTAAAAATGAATCCCAATTTGCCTCAAAGGACATCATTACTGCTTTTGATTTAAAGGTTCCTGAAAGTCCCTCATATCCACTACCTTTCATTAAGAGCATAAATACGCCGCCGAATAAAGGTGCCAGGGCAAATGCAATAAAAGAAACCCATCGTATTCTGGAATGTTTATTCTTGATAATTTCGGCAAGAATTGCCTGGTATTGTTGGCTCATTACTGGTCCCTGATTATTCTTAAAAAATATGATTCCAAATCTTCTTCATAGACATTCAGGAGTTTGGGCGGAAGCTGAGAATTTACTAAAAATGTCGCTATATTTTCAGGATGCCTAATAGCTTCCCAATCTGATACTTCGATAATAAAGTCCTTATTTATTTTTGCATCAAATCCCTTGTTTTGTATTAGTTTTAAGGCATTACGATTATTAATTGTATTTATACAAAGTTTCTTTATTAGTTGTTTTTCTAATTCGGAAGTATTTATCTCTTTCACCAATTTTCCATTATGAATAATTCCCATGCGTGTTGCAATCTTTGCAATTTCAGAAAGAATATGGCTTGATAAAAAGATGGTTGTATTGTTGTTCTCTGCAATGTCTTTCAGAAATTCTCTAATCTCCACAATCCCAGCCGGATCTAATCCATTTATTGGCTCATCAAGAATTAACAGTTTTGGTCTGTGAAGTAACGCTTTCGCTAAGCCTAACCTTTGTTTGTTCCCTAAGGATAGATATTGTTCTTTTTTATTTTTATAATGGGTGAGTTGTAATTTATCGATAATCTGATTTATTAAGTTTCTGTCTTTAAGCCCTCTAATTCTGTAAATGACCTCAAGATTTTCGACAATTGTAAGATTCGGATATGAATAAGGTGTTTCGACTAAATATCCAATATTATTCCAAATTTCGGTGGCTTGCTTGGGTTTTTCTCCAAACAACAGACATGAGCCCTTTTTAGGTTTTATCATTCCAAGTAATAATCTGATTGTAGTCGTTTTTCCTGCTCCGTTTAGTCCCAGAAATCCATAAATCTCTCTTTTTTTTACATGAATGGAAACATTGTCAACTGCAATTGTGTTCCCAAAATTTTTTGTTAAATTTTTAGTTTCTATGATATTCATTTGATATCGTTTTTTTTATTCTGGTTATTACATATTTTTTACTTAAAACACATAACGGTCACTGCTAACAGGCGCGAGCACTTTAACAAACTTGCCTAATCCGAAAAAAGCGACGCGTGCTCGCGTCAGAGTTGAAACCGTTGTTATATGGCTTCTTTCTTTCTCCCAGCACTTACTTATACTTGGCTACTAAAGCAGAAAACAACATATCATAGTTAACCTGATCTGCACCTTTGATTAACAACCTCTGCTCTTTCTGCAAATTAAAACCATTCTCACCAAGCAACTCCTTAATATATGTCATAGAATGTTTGAATATTGGTACACCCCACGCTGTCTCTTCCTTAATGTAATATACTTCTGTATTTTGCGGAGCAATGGTAAAGGAAAATATCCCCCCTGGATTCATCACACGCTTAACTTCATTAAACAGGTCCTCTAATTCTCCTACAAAATGTATAGCCCCACAACAGATAACGTGGTTAAAATAATGATCTTCGTATGGTATCTGTTCACTAATTATATCATATAAGTTTAAAAAAATCGGGCAAATGATTTTGATTGGCATGCATTTAACATTTCCTGGGATGAATCGAAACCAAACACTTTTAATCCAAGTCGGGAAAATTTTATTGATGCCAGACCGGTTCCAATGCCGATATCAAGGAGCTTTTCATCCGCTTTAACAAACTCAAAACTCATTCCGAAAAGCACATCGTGACCGTAGGGTATCATATTCTCTGACCTGATTGTCATAATTACTTGCCAATTCTTCGTATACAGATACTTTATCTTCTTGACTCATTCTTATTCCCTATCTCTGCCATATAACGGCAGTGCTAAGTGGCCGCGCACAATTTTCCAATAGTTACAGAATTCTGGGAATTCATGCCACGCGTTGTGCGGTCCACTTGAGCACATTGTTTGAAAAACTTTACTTTATATATGAATCAAGGTTTGAACTTGATGAGTTCTAATTCTTTGATCATTTTATAGTGTTTGTCATTTCCAGTGAGAATTGGGAGGCCGTTAACCAATGCTGTTGAGGCAATTAAAGCATCTGCAAGTTGGAGAGAATGACTCAAATAGTGACGTTCGATATAAAACATGGGCTTTCGATGAAATCTCTTCGTTAATATAAAGTATCTTTGTGTTCCATTCACGAAATGCCCGTCTAAGTTCAGTAAGTTCAGTTTGATTTCTCATTCCTTGAACTAATTCAATATACTTTATTACTGAAAAGAAAAAACCGTGTTCTCGTTCTATAACATTGTAGGCCCTTTTATTCCCACGCATATACCAAATTAGAACATCTGTATCAATTATCATGTCTTCTACCTTCTCTGAGTCCTAAGATAACTATTTACATCCTCAACATTGCCATGATCCGACCAGATGCCAAATAATTTGTGTTGCTTAACCACGGAAAGTTTCCTTTTTCATAGGAACAATTTTGCTGAAGGCTTTCCTCTATAAGTGATAATTACTTCTTCACCTTGCATTACAGATTCAGGATTTCCTTCGAACGAAATCTAAGATCTTTTGCAATAGCTCTCATATCTTTGCTCCTCATAGTTTACATTTACCAATATAAGCTATAAATTAGGGCATAGCAAATGCTATATGTAAAGTTTTACTAACGGTCCGAGCTGAGCCGCTTGGCGGCACAGGCTCCTTACCAGTTCGCCAGCAGGCTCAAATGCATCGCAACCGCTCGATTAGTGAGGTCGGCTCCAGCGAATGGTTAGGCGTTTTGCGCTTACACCCCAAGTACAGTACATTTCCACTCATCTCTCTCAAACGGGCCAAGATTGCCAGCAACCCGTGTATCTGGAACTCTGACATGATTTGCTCGATTTCCACGCCTCGCCTGCTCAAATGCGTTTGGGTCATTAGAACCGGCAACTCTGGCCATCGTGTAGAACGACGTCAATACGCTTCCTTCTTCTATGATCGCCTGGAATCACGGTCGATGCGATGCAAACCGCAGGTTTCTCTGCCCATCAAAAAGATGGAATTGTAAATACCAGTTCCCGTGGTTATTGGCGAGTTTCACCATGAGGCTATTCCACCCGGTCTTTAGACGCACCGGAAAGTAGTTATATTCGTACGGCGAAGCGAACAACTCGCCGATGAGCTCACGATTGACGAACATACGCATAAAATTATCCGCACGGATCCGTGCTGCCACACGCTGTTCGGTCGGGCTCCAGACAGCACACGCCGCATAACCGAGAAGATTGTCGCGCATACCCAAAATCGTATCGAAATTAAGTTTGCCGAAGCTTATCGGCAGACGCCGTCTGCCAGCGGTATGTTTTTCCGGCTTCCTCGTACGTTTCCCCGGCCGACCAGCCTTCGTCCGGCCCACGTGGCTCGAACATACCGGGAACTCCACGTCGAGGATCTTCTGGAAGGTGTTCCGTGGCAACTGGTGGAATGTCGAACGGCCCGACAACTTGCCAATCCGACACGATGCGCATGAGTGTATCGGGAAACGGACTGACCAGAATCGGTCCGCGGCTATACATCTCCTTGCCATCGTACATCGAAAAGTAAGTGTAAGCCGGCACAGGAGCCCGATCATCTGCCGGACAGGTGAAGGTGACACGCACCCATTCACGGCTTTCGGGGGCAAGATGTACGCCAACAGAATCGACCGAGGCATGCCACGCGCATTCCGGTGGGATAACCGGACGAATGACAAAGTCAACCGGTTTCGGCAGAGCGTTATACAGGCCGAATCCCAAATCCACCGCAACACGTCCATCATCAAGCGTTCGTATTTTATACTCCGTCGAGTCTATAAGCCTGGCGCGATAAGAGAACCCTATCGGTGCAATATCTTCCGGCCAGGCGTGTCCCGGCTCCTCGATCCACAAGTATACTGAATTACCGTCCACAGTTACGAGAGTGTAGTGGTGGAACTGCCCGAGCTCCTTTACATCGCTGGGATCCAGACTACCGCCCGTGGCTCCGTGGACGATGTACCGCCCACCGTTACGTAGTTCGTATTTGAGATTGTGCTGGTGACCGGCGAATACCGAGCAGGACCGGCCGGCAAGGGCATCTTCGATCTGTTGCCATTCCTCCGAGTCCTCCAACCACACAGGCTTGTGCATAAAGACGAAGGTGTGCCTCACATCGGTGTGTGTGTCCAAGGCCTTTACGGCGAAGCGGACCTGTTCAACGCCAAACAGCCTCTGGCCGTCGGACGGATCTTCTCATACATGTCCTGCCAGATCTCGTCGGTGTTTAGCACTAGGAAGTGACAACTCTGGTACGTGAAATCGTAGTACGTGCGGCCGATGTGTTTCTTCCACCAGTGCATTCCCTGAGGGAACTTGACATCGTGGTTGCCCGGTAGGTAGAAAAACGGCACTTCGAGCCGCGTTGCATGCTGACGGAATTCCTCCCACTGTCCGGCGACCTGTGTTGAGTCCTCGGTGTAGCCCTGAATCAGATCTCCCACCATGATTGCAAAGTCGGGGCGTAAGCGGTTGATCTCCTCCACCGTATGGTCGAAGATGGGCCAGTTCCATACCACCGCCAGTCTTGTCGCCGATGATCGCAAAGGTGAATTTCTGCGGATCGGTTGTCCAAGGGCGTTCATAGATTGGCGTCCCCGGTAAAAGTTCCGGAGCGCCAATCTTGGCGCTCTGCGGAGAGGCACAGGCCCACATGCTCGCTAAGAGAGCGATTGCAATTAATGCGGAGATTCGAATGGGAACCTTCAGCAAACGGAATGTTACAGTCTGTTGACTATACATTTCAGTCCTCCATGTATAAGGCTACTGATAGCATATGCCTTGGAGCCTAACGGCCACTGATAACAGGCGCGAATTTTAACACAATTTAAAATTCATGCTACAGGCTATAAGCCATGTCCTTAGAATAAAATGTTAACTATGTCTCTGTTTGTTCACAAATCAATAATAGACCATCTAAAGATAATGAATCAGCGAATTTCAACATAGTGTTAATTTAATCATTAGGAGGCACGTAAAGCATTTCGAAGTAGCCAGCCAAAAGCCAACTCAATTATTCCTAAACCGAGATAGAATGCACGCAGCCAATGAAATGCATGAATCCAATATGCCTGAATTAAGATCCAAACAACCAAGAAGTTCCCAAAAACAAAGCAATCTCTGCAGCGTATTGAAAGAGTTTGAAACTTAAAAGACTACCAGTAATACTTCCTAAGCCATTAACAATAAGGAATGATTCCAGGAATCAAAAAATCTGATAAATGGGGGAATGATTGAGCATTTCGAGAGGCATCCCTAGTTTCTACGACTTGTTTTCCAAAACGAGGCCCATACCTCCTCCAACAGCACCAAGGCCTATGAATAATTGGAGGATTCCTAACATACTGGCTAAACGCTTACTTTCTTTCAAAGCATTATTCATTCACAATAACTTTCCTTTAATTCAAAAAATAATGCGGATTACCATACCAGGATGCCTAACGGTGAGTGCTAAGTGGGCCGCGCACAGAATTGAATAACTACAATATTCTGGGAATTCATGCTACGCGTTGTGCGGTCCACTTCCGCTGATGCACATCAATGCCTATGTAAAATGTATGTCCGATAAAGCTTAATGATTTATTTGAAGAGTCCATCGAATCCTCCTTTCTTTATAAAATGAATTGTAAAAAGGTAAGAAAGGAGCGTGATATTTTAATGACTTTTTAACATAATGTCTTGAGTGGCTTTGTTAAAGGCACCATGAGAACAGTGTATTGTGTTTAGCATCTAGTAAGAAACATTTGTGTAATTATTTAATATAGCAACATT
>CAWCNS010000006.1:0-545178 GCA_963796965.1 Calditrichia bacterium | reverse complement strand
TAGACAATATTAAAGCCATTTTCTGTAAAAAGCCCTTTCATTACTTTTGCTTTTTCACCATACTCTTTTACATCATTTACAAAGTTAAACGTACCGTCATTAGCCGCTTTCAAAATTGCAGTTAGCCCATATTGCGAAGAATGTGATATTCCGGCACTTAAGGCATATATCGTTCCAAAAATCATTGCATAACCAAACTGGTCGCTTTTATAGTAGCGTCTAAGCCCCTGTGCATGCCTTTTAAAAAGAGCATCTGAGATTACCATCATTCCAATTCTTTGTCCGGCATCAGCTAAAAGCTTTTGAACTGGAAATTAACAAAATATAATTATCCGTATAGCGGGCCACTGAAGCCTGGTAGGGTGGAACACCTGGCTCTGATAGGTCCTTTCTAAAATCCATCAGGATATAAGCAAGATCTTCTATAACAATAACATCATATTTGCTTGCCAGTTCTCCAATGATCCTTAACTCCTTCTCAGTGAAACAAATCCAAGATGGATTATTAGGATTCGAATAGAGCAAACAGGAGATATGTCCTTTTTTAAGATATGATTCTAATTTGGCATAGAGTTTATCGCCCCGGTAATCATAAACATCAAATGACTCCCATTTCTGGCCAAGAACATTAAGTTGTTGCTTATGAACCGGAAATCCCGGATCCAGGAATAGAGTAGTATCTTTTTCAGGAAACATTCGATTGGCTGTAGTAAATACAGCAAAACTGCCCTGCGTTGATCCCACCGTTGGAATACATCCATCTTCTTTAACATCAATATCGATAAAGTTTTTTACAAATCGACTGATTTCTTTTTTTAGTGGGAGAATGCCATGTATATCAGGATATATCGCCGCCACCCCTTTGTTAAGAGCAATGATTTCAGCGTCTACACCAACCTGAGCCGAAGGTAATCCGGGAATTCCCATTTCCATACGGATATATTTCTCTCCCGTATCCCTCTCTATCATATCCACAAGTTTCTTGATCTCCCTGATAGAGGCTTTACTGACACTAGATAAATGAGATTCTTTGATTTTTTCTGTTACAACGTCATAATCAATGGGGGTATTTTTCTTCATAATTTTCTCAATAATTGTCAATGCCTTTAAACACAAAGTACACAAAGCAATCACAAAGAACACGAAGTTTTTATATATATAAGTTTACTTTGAGTAATTTTTTGCAATCTTTGTGAACTATGTGTGTATTTTTTCTATCGATTTGACTCTATCTCCCTAACGGCATCAATCACTGTTCCATCGCGCCATTCGATTAATGCAACGATATTATCTTTGGTTTTGGCCGGCTCAGGTTTCCCGGTAAATTCAATCGCATTTTTATGTAATTCCTCTATAGATACAATTGGAAGCTCTGATTTCTTTAAACGGTCAATTAAATCTGCCCGTTTAGGATTAACGGCTATACCATGATCGGTTACAAGGACATCTATGGTTTCTCCCGGAGCAGTAACTGTATGTACACGCTCAACAACAATAGGGTTCTTCTTACGATGTAAGGGCGCCGTAATAATGGTCATATAGGCATCGGCAGCATCCTGGAATCCCCCAATACCATGTAATAGCCAACCATCGGAATGTGTGTTCACATTTACATTAAATTCAAGATCAATTTCCGTTGCACCTAGCACGGATGCTTTAACGCGTGGGGCAAAACAGCCTTTGGTGTGATAATTATAAGAGACAAATGGATTTGTTTCAATATGATTCCAATTTTCCCGAAGAGATTTTACACCAGCAAGATCAAAGGATTGCCCATCTAAAATGAATTTCGTTTGACCAGACTCAAGCATATCCACAAGGATTTGGGTAGACCCCCCGCGGACAAAGTCAGCGACAACCTTTTTTTCCTTCATATAATCTGCAACATATTGAATAAAAGCAAGCGACATTCCGCCTGCACCTGCCTGAAATGAAAACTCAGGCTCATCAATAATTCCGGAGTCGCTTACAACCTGAGCAGCCATTGAGGCGATTTTTAACCTGTCCGGATCCGTTGTAATCTTGGTTGTACCCGATATTATTTTTTCAGGATCACCTAACTGCGCAATGGGGGCAATTAGATCCACATTCCCCCCTTCGATCGACCAGGGCCAGGCAGGAAAGGGAACCAGGTTATCCGTAACAACAACAACCTGATCTGAATAGAGGGAATCGGCAAGAGCAAACCCTAGTGGTCCACAGGCAGAGGGTCCGTGTACACCATTTGCATTTCCATGACCATCAGCTGTTGGTGCTGCAATAAATGCCGCATCAATTTTTAGATCACCATCCTGAATAGCCCGGTACCGTCCACCATGAGACCTTAAAATAGCCGTCTTCTTCATTCCGCCTGTGCTGCACAAACGGCCAATCGGTCCGTTCATCGAACCTAAAATATGAGAAATGGTACCTTTTTTAATCAAATCAACAATGGGTTCATGTACAGGAAACAACGCTGATGGGGCGAGAACCAAATCTTTTAAGCCCCGCGTATCCAATTTTTCCAAAACTTTATTTGTCAGAAAATCGCCGTTACGCAAATGATGATGAAAAGAAATAACCATACCATCAAACAAATTCAACTTATCCAGGGCATCATCAAGATTTTTTGCTAATTTTTGTTGATAGTGGCTCCCCGATGGAATTGGCGGACCCACTTTGCTTCTATCTGGTTGGTATTGTCCGATCCCTTTGAATAGCAGATTCTTACGACCATTCGTAGTTTCCGGTATTTTCCGCCCAATTGCATTTGTTATCATTCTCATTCTTCAGACCTCACAACAAAAAAAATTAAATATAATTAACCACGAAAATACACAGAGGAACACAGAATTTAATAAAAGAGTTCGTCGTTTATTAGTGAAAATTCTAAAAATGAAGTATAGAAAACCTTCTCACTCCGCATTCAATAATTCCATATGTTTACTCCGTGTCATTCTGTGGTTGAAAAAATCATTTCATAAATTAGAATTTTTTCAGAGAAAGTTAACCTCGATATTTGAAAATTGAAATTATCTGCTTAAATTGTTCACTACCATGGTAGGTAATATACAAAACTGGTCATAATAATTGCAATATGAAAAAGATATTAAACCATCTCCAGAACCTGGATTTTTCTCAATATGAGTCTAAGGCGTATTTGGCCCTTATTGAAACAGGGACAAGTAACCGGTTATGAATTAGCCAAGAATTCAGGGATTCCTGCTTCAAAAATCTATGCCGTATTAAACAAACTTTTAGAAAAGGAAGTAATTCTAGCCCTTGATTCGGAGCCTGTTCGCTATACCCCTATTCCTCCCAATGATATTATTTCACGCTTTCAGGGAAATTATAAACGTACATTTGATGCTTTGAGTTCGAGCCTGAACGAGATCTACCAAAATGAATCAGTAGATGATAATTATATCTGGAACCTCAGCGGTCGCCCTGAAATCATGCGCCGGATTATTGAGTTCATTGGGAACGCACATAAATCCCTTTATCTTTCTGTTTGGGATGAAGAAATTGATGAAATTAAAGCAGTTCTGAAGGATGCGCATGAGAGGGATGTTAAACTGTCTATCGTTCACTTCGGAAAAATGCATCTTGGTATTGGCGAGGAATACCGGCATGGACGTGAACACCAGATTCGGCAGCAACGGGGTGCACGAAGAATTGCCTTGGAGGTAGATGGAGAAAAGGTGATTCTGGCCCACTTTTTAGAAAAAGGCGGAAGCGATGCCTTCTGGACAAATAATAAAGGCGTCATTCTTTTAACCCGGGATTATATCATTCACGATATCTATACCATTCGAATGGCAAAAAAATTCGGCGACGATGCCTTAGAGATTTTTGAAAGTCATTAAACATTGAGAATGGGAATTAGGAACTCGGAATTTGGAAATACCCAATTCCAAATTCCTAATTACAGCCTATCTTATACGAAATGAAAGAGGAGCATAAAATGTCAGATTTGCAGTGGAAGACAGCAATCACCAAAATTGAACCAAATAATATAAGCATACGGGGATACGCATTGGCTGACCTCATGGGTAGCGTGAGTTTTCCACAGATGGTATATTTGTTATTTAAAGGCGAATTACCCCCTGAGAATGTGGGTAAGATGATTGAAGCCATTTTGGTATCCTCTGTAGATCACGGCACAACACCACCTTCAGCTTTAAGCGCCATCACCGTTGCTTCAACCGGGGCACCACTCAACGCCTCTGTTGCTGCTGGCATATTAGCAATTTCTCAATTCCACGGTGGTGCCATAGAGGAATGCATGCGGATATTAATGGGGGCACATGGCATATAAAAACAACCATAAGACTAATGATCTTGACGCTGCCAATACGATAATCACGGACTACCGCAATAATAAAAAACGTTTGTCAGGATTTGGTCACCGCTTACACACAGATGATCCCAGAACAAAAAAATTATTTCAATTAGCCGATGATCTAAAAATTGCCGGAGAATATGTTGGCCTAGTAAAAGCCTTTGAGCAGGCCCTGGAAGACGTTTTAGGTAAAAAACTTCCGATCAACGTGGATGGTGCGATTGCTGCCCTTTTATGTGAAATGGAATTCGATGTTATTTTTGCCAATGCTTTTTTTATGATTGCCCGCGTCCCGGGTTTGGTTGCACATATCTATGAGGAAAAAACGCGATATAAACCAATGCGTAAAATTCATCCCACGGACGTTGAATATGATGGACCAGAGGGTAAGGAGGTATGAGGTATAAGCAATAAGGTACTTAATATTGGTGGGTAAAATTCACAATTTACAAGTCGTTTTAAGTGCAATTTATCAAAGAATTTGCACTACTATAGTTTTTAAAGAAATTTCCCATCCATAGTACCCTTAAATTGTCTCGATACCTTATTCCCCTATTCCTTATTCACTTTGCACAATAAAATTAAAAGTAAAGGAAATTTCAATGGAAAATCAGGTTTTAGAATTACTCCCTGAAATAGGAGAAATAAAGAACAGTGACCTGCGTAAAAAGGTTATGGCCTGCTGGGCTGAAGCGATGGCATACAGAAACTGGCAAGTGGAAGAATTGCGAAGCATTCCCTTTACCCTTCTTGCTGAAAATGTAAATATAATGTTTATTGAGCATGTAAGAACGTGTACCAAAATGGCTATTGCTGTGGATCATGTTTTAGAAAATGCCTATGGATCAAGGAGAACACCTGTAAATCGAGATCATCTGATCGCGGGAAGTCTACTGGCAGATGTCGGTAAATTGCTTGAATTTGATAAAAAATCTGATGGGACTGTATTCAAAAGTGACTATGGAAAACATATCCGCCACCCTTTTAGCGGCGTTGGATTGGCATTTAAACATAATGTCCCCTCAGAGGTCTTGCATGTAATCGCTGTCCATTCAAAAGAGGGTGGTGGTGAAAAGCGATCCCCGGAAGCCATCATTTTCCACCATGTGGATTTTATCGATTTTGATCTGGTTAAATAAGCCACAGAGACAATGAGTTGGAATTAGATATGATTACAGAGAAGGTTATTGGTTGTGCTATAGAAGTTCATAAAGGATTGGGGCCAGGATTATTAATAAATTTTAACAAACGCTTAGTCAAAGATGGAATTAAAAGGATGATTGTATAATACTCTCCGAGACCTCTATGACTCTGTGGCAAAAAATCATTTTATTGAAAGGAGCATATTCATGCCAAAATACAAAATCGCCTGGTTACCTGGTGATGGGGTGGGTAACGATGTTATGGAAGCAACAAGAATCGTTCTGGATGCGTTAAACTTTGATGCCGAATATATCCACGGGGATATCGGCTGGGAATTCTGGAGGCATGAAGGTGAGCCATTACCAAAACGTACTGTGGAGATGATGAAAGATACAGATTGTGCCCTGTTCGGTGCTATCACCTCAAAACCAAAAGAGGAGGCAGCAGAGGAATTGGATGATAATTTAAAGGATAAAGGTTATATCTATTTCTCCCCCATCGTACGCTTACGTCAAGAATTTAATCTGCATACTAACTTGCGTCCCTGCAAAGCGTATCCGGGTAATCCACTTAACTATAAAGAAGGTATTGATTTGGTAATTTTCAGAGAAAACACAGAGGGTATGTATGGAGGGGTTGAGTTTCATCCCATTCCTGAAGATGTCTTCAATGTCCTTGATAAATATCACCCAAAAATGAGTAAATTCAAACAATACGGATTAGATAATTTGGCCATGTCTACGCGCCTCATGTCCCGGCAAAAATGTGACAATATTGTTACACAGGGATTCGAATATGCTAAAAAACATGGCTACAAAACCGTTACCATTGTTGATAAACCCAATGTATTACGAGAAACCGGTGGACTTATGATCCGTACCGCCCGACAAGTGGCAAAAAAATATCCCGATATCGAATTATGGGAAACCAATATTGATGCTCAGGCCATGTGGCTTTTAAAAAACCCGCATGATTATGGCGTCATGGTTGCCGAAAACATGTTTGGTGACATACTTTCCGATCTGGCTGCTCAATTAGTCGGTGGATTAGGTTTTGCATCCTCCGGAAATATTGGGGACAATTACGCTGTATTTGAACCTACACACGGTTCGGCTCCTAAGTATGAGGGCCAATATAAAGTAAACCCAATGGCTATGTTCCTTACCACAAGATTGATGCTGGACTGGTTGGACGAAAAAGAATTAGCACAAAAACTTGAAGAGTCTATTTCAACTGTGATTAAAGAAGAAAAAGTCAAAACCTACGATATGGGTGGCAATAATACTTCCATAGAAGTCGCCGAAGAAGTTGTCAGGAAATTTTAAAGTGAGGAATTTTACGAATAGTTGACTTATTTTTTTCAGGAGAATGTGATGTCGAATTTGACACGTATATTGGCAAAATTTTCTATAGATTTAAAGTATGATGATTTATCTCAGGAGGCCATTGATTTAACCAAACGGTTTATGATTGATTCCATTGGATGTGCTTTTGGCGGCAGCCAGACGGAAGATGTAAAGATCATGATGACTTTTTTCAATGAGATGGGCGGGAAAGCGGACGCCTCTGTTTTTAATTCGAACCAGAAATTACCTATGATCAATGCTGGACTTATCAATTCATTAATGATCCGTGCATTGGACTATAACGATATCTATTGGGAACAAGATCCATCCCATCCCAGTGATTTAATACCTGCCGCTCTGGCACCGGCTGAATTTCTTCATAAAAGTGGCAAAGACCTGATTGTAGCCATAGTATTAGCCTATGAATGGGAACAACGTTTATGTGAATTTGCATTTCCCGGGATTCGGGAAACCAAATGGCATCACGCCACACTTACTCAAATTGCTTCTCCCCTTGTGGCAGGTAAAATTCTTGGGCTAAGTGAGGAACAGATGGTTCACGCCACTGGTATTTCCGCCAGTCATAATCTAACCTTGGGTGCCGTAACTGCAGGGAAATTAACCATGATGAAAAACACCGTAGATCCGATGGCTACTCAGGCTGGTATTCTGGCTGCTCTGTTAGCCCAGCGTGGATATGAAGGACCTGAACATGTGCTTGATGGGAAAGAGGGGCTCATTGATACCTTGGCTGACAATCGTTTTGATTTAAATATTCTGACCGATGGATTGGGGGAAAGTTTTCGAATCACCAGATGTTCAATGAAAGCTTTTCCAACAGAAGCATTGACTCATTCACCCATGTCTGCGGTAATAAAATTAATGCGTCAAAATAATATCGATAAAAAAGATGTGAAGGAAGTCAAAATTAATACTGTGGCCCGGGCAGCCGATATTTTATCAGATCCTAGTAAATATGATCCCAGAACCAGGGAAACGGCTGATCATAGTTTGCCCTATTGTGTGGCCGCCTGCATTGTCGATGGCACAGTAACCCCTAAGTCTTTTAGCGATGAAAAAATAATGAATCCTGAACTTAGATCTTATTTGAATAAAATAAAAGTTATTGCAAATCCAGCTTATGAAAAGACATTCCCGGCTTTGAAAAAGGCCGGCGTCGAGATAATAATTAAGGACGGACGTTCTTTTGATCTTGAAATTGATTATCCTTTGGGAGATTATCGCGAACCAATGGATGATGATACATTATACGCAAAATTTGATTCAATGATCTTACCACAAACCGGAAAAGACAAGCGGGATAAAATCATTGAAATTATTCAAAATCTCGAAAATTTACAAGACGTTAACGAGTTGACGGATTTGTTTCACACCTAAATTTTATATTTCGTTTTTTTATATTTCTCTTAATGACAGGACAATTATGCCTATGAGATCAGGTCGATTGTCCTGTCAATCTTTACTTTTTAGCCGATTTCTGATGCTCTTTCAGAAATTATAATATCCCTTAAAATATTTTGGCACAATCATTGTTCTCATCCAGATTATCAAATTAAATATTCTGGTTTGGGACAAATTATTATGTGCTTTTCATCGATACAAAAGTCTATACGACTTTTGATCCTTCTTTTCGTATCTACTTTCACTGCCTCAGCATTTGGGCAATCCGAACCGCTCCCTGAACTACTAAGTGATAGTGAAAATGAGCAAAGTGAACTTAATGAATGGATCGCAGAATTGGAGGCTAATCCAATCGATATTAACAACGAAAGTGCAGACATTCTTATGGAAATTCCTTTTCTCACCAAAACCCATATTGATTCAATTCTCCATTACCGACCTTTTAAATCCAAATCACAGATACGATCCCTGCTTAGTTACGATGTATATAAACACATTCGCCCGTTTATTATTTTAAAGAAGATGGTTCACTTTCCTCAAATTATGTTATCACATCGACTTCGTTATTCACTTAATCAGAACAAGGGCTTTTCAGAGAAAATCTATCTCGGGACTGCTCCTGAAAGTCTATCGCGAATCCATCTTAAATTAAGTCGAAATTTTTCGGCAGGATTTTTGATTCAAAAAGACCCTGGTGAGATTTATTATACTGATCATTTTTCAAGTTTTGTTTCCTGGCAATCTTATAAACTCCCGGTTCATTTAGTAGTAGGTAATTATTCTATTCGTTGTGCAGAGGGTTTAGTGTTATCAAATACGTATTCTTTACCAAAAACTGCGATGGTAAGACCACCCCGTATTCATAAACCCCTATCTCTGAGAACAAACCTTAGCAGCAATGAATATGATGGATTTTGGGGAGCAGCTGTCAGATTTGGGTTAGATAATGGTTTTAAATTTGTCGCATTTTATTCAAAAGATTACCGTGATGCTATCAAAGGAGATAGTTCATTATCGATACTTCGTTTAGATCGGAGTGGTTATCATCGTACGATTTCGGAGTTATCTCATCAGAATTCTGTCATAGAGAACTCCGCTGGCGTCATTGGGCATTTCCCTTTTTTTATTTTTTCACAAATTGGCTTTTCCTATGTAAAAACAACTTATGAACCTGGTTTTCAAAAAATTCAACCTGAATATCGTAGACGGGATTTCTTTCGTTTTCAGGGATCTCTCATAAATAACTATTCTTTGTTCTACGCCAGCCAATTTGGACATCTCTTATTGCACGGAGAAATAGTGCCTATTACTTTAAAAAATTTAGTCCATAAACATTCATTGGAATTTCTTTTGAATGACTGGGGGTTTTCACTCAGATGGTCACGTTTTCCTTTGAATTTTCAGTCACCATTTGGAAGGAGTTTTTCCAATTCAAATCCTTTTCCGAATGCTCTGCAACAATTTTATTTGGGTTCCTTTGGCAAGATTAATGGTACTATTAAGTTAACAGGCTTTTGGTACTTTGAGAGAGAACTCTGGCGAAGCTATTTCCAACCATTACCACAGGTTAAAAAAACCACTTATTTCCAAACCCAATATAGTCCTTTCCAAACCATTCAATTTACACTCCGTTATCAATATACTTCAGCATCTGAGAATCCAGGGGAAATGACTTCTTCTGTTCAAAGAGTAGCACATCGTTATCGTTTTCAGATAGAGAAAGATATCAGCACACAAGTGCGCATTTGTAGCCGTTTTGAAAATAATTTTATTAATTATTCAGATGTTTTTCCTCGTAAGAGTGGTACAAATTTTTATCAAAGTATATATTTTAATCACAACGAAAACCTGAGAATAAAAATGCAATTTAGTTCTTTTAACACCATAGATTATGATTCCCGCATTTATGAATACGAAAGTGATTTACCAGGTGTATTTTCGAATTTCCCACTTTTTGGATCTGGAAACAAATGGTATGTTTTATTAACAGTTAAGCCCATAAAACGGTTAAAGATTTGGATAAAATACCGTCAAATAAATTTTGATGGCGTTGATCATTTGGGAAGTGGCTTGTCAACAATAGAGGGTAATTCGCGGCAAGATCTGCATTTTCAGATTGAATATCACTATTAGTTGATTGCTTCAACTCACAATAGTAGTATCTCTATTGTATAGGAATGGTGTTTTCTCAGAATTCAGATTTTACAAATCTCTTTTTTTGAACAATATTATTGATAAAACCCAAAAAACAATTATGAGGATAAGGAGCACCATAACCGTTCCCCAAAAATCTCCTTCACCTCGTATTAATTTCCCTGGTTGATAAAGATTAAAATAGCTATATGAGGTTAAATTTTCTAAAGATTTATTTAGTCGAATAATTGTATCAAAAAAGAAAAGAACAATAAAAAGACTTACAGATTTTGCTATAGCCTTGCCTCGCTCATTCTGACTAATGGCAATCATCATAGATACCATACCCATACTAAGAAAGAAGAGATATATGGTAACAGAAATCTTAAAATACAAATGAATATCTATGTCCAGCGAAAAGAGCCTATAACCCAAATAGGTGCCAAAATACAAAGCGATAGTTTGTAGCAGCATAGCTACTGCCAGAAAAATAAATAATGAGGTTGGAATAACATTTCGTTTAATTGGCTTGGTTAAAAATAAATCCATCGTTTTACTTTCAATCTCACCTGAAATATATCGTGCGGGTATATTTATTGGAAGTAGAGATAAACTAATAAGAATTAAAGGGTGCGAGAATCCGAATGATAATAATTGAGATCCATAAAAATTGCCGCCTGTTGTTACACCAATAAAATTCATAAGAGATGATGGTAACATAGTGGCAACTGTCTCAAAAATTTCATTAAATTTTGCTTCAAATAACAGCCAGCCAAAAGCAAATTCGAACACTGCAGAGAAAATAGTTAATCCAAGCACCATATATTTCTGATCATGCCAGATCTTTTTTAAATAAGAAATGATATTCATCATAACTATCTTTTTCTATTCCTTTCCTTTTTATAAAATGTCATAAACATATCTTCTAATGACGGTTCGGGAAAAATCATGCTTTTTACCGGATGATTTGCCAGAATCTGCAAAATTGGATTAATATCCCCACGGAGAGTCAAAACAAATTTTTGTCCGTTTTTTTTTAGATCCTTAATACTTGGTAGATTAAATATATTGAGATCTATTTCCTTTTGAAACTCAACTTGCATCACACGAATCATTTTTTCTTTCAGAGAGTCTAATGTTTCATGGGCTATTAATTTACCTCCCTTTACCAATCCTACACGATCGCAAATTTTTTCAATCTCAGCTAAATTATGGGAAGAGAAAAAAATGGTTGCCCCTTTCGTTTTGAATCTTTTTAAATAGCGATATAAAATATTCTTATTTAAAGGATCAAGTCCTTCTGAAGGCTCATCCATTATCAGCAATTCCGGTTCCGATTGCAAGGCCTGTATAATGCCCAACTTTTGTTTCATTCCCCTTGAATAATGTTTAATTCTTTTTTTGAGATCATCTTCTTTTAGTTGAAAGGCATCCACCAATTCATTTCGCAATAAACAGGGCCTTGCATAAAAACTACCCATATACTCTAAAAAATATTCTCCTGTCAGTTCTTCATATAATTTTAGCTCGCCAGGCACATTTCCGACTCTTTCAAAAATCTTCGAATAATTTCTATTTACTTCATTCTCAAATATATAAACCTTTCCAAAAGTTGGTATGAGAAGGTTTAACAATAGCCGGATCGTTGTTGATTTTCCCGCTCCATTCGGACCAAGAAAACCAAAAATTTCCCCCTGGTCAATTTGCAAGTCCAGCTCTTCAATCCCGCAAACTTTTCCATAGTATTTAGAGAGATTCTCTGTTCTGATAACCATAGAAGTCAATTTCTATTCGTTTGATTGTTTTATAGATAAACAGCCAGGTTTATTCCTTTTGCTGATCATAATTCATACCTGATTTATTATCTGTGATAGGATATAATGAATATAAGACAAATACGGACTTTTAAAAAATGACTTGACATATATAAAAAAATTTATTATATATTGAGTGTCTATATATAGAATCTCTATATATAGACATTCTACATAGCATAGATTCGCAAATACCAAGAGGAGTCCTGTGTTAGAGATTCAAAATCTAAGCAAAAACTGTAATGAATCATTAATCTTAGCTACGTTGGCATCTGAAAAAAAACATGGCTACCAATTGGCTTTAGAATTAGAAGAGACAAGCAATGCCCTTTTCAAATTCAATCATGGTACCCTTTATCCGATTCTTCATAAACTTGAAAAGGATAATCTGATCAAAGGAAGCTGGAAACAGGAGGGACCGAAAAGAAAACGGAAGTATTATACAATTACCGCCAAAGGTAAAAAACACCTAAATGCCCAACGTGATCAATGGGATATATTCTATAAGACATTTGTTAAAATTATTGGAAAGATTTAACGATGGATAACTTTAAACCTATTCTAAAAAAAATTAATGGACAGCTGGATTTACCCCAACCAACCAAATCGCGAATCATCCTCGAAGTTGCAGCGGATCTTAATGATGCTTTTAACCTATATAAGAATCAGGGATTAACGGATTCAGAAGCAACTAAAAAAGCGACAAACACTTTTAATCTCGACAAAAAGAATCTAAATGATCTTATTTCAATCCACCAAACTTCGTTTAGAAAGTGGTTTGATCAACTTAGCGAAAGGGGACAAAGTATTTAGAACGTATTGTATTTCTCCTCGTTATGATTATTGTATTAATTACCGGAATCTATACAGCATTGGAATCCACAATTGTTTTACAAGCCGGTTCATTTATTTGGGTTATATTTTTTCATTCTCTTATGCTCATCTGCCATTTTCATTTTAAAAATATATCAGATTTACATCAAAAAAGATCATACACTTAAAATATCAAGAAAGGTGTTTCATCATTACTTTTTTTATCAGGTTCTTCCCTCTTTCTATGTGTGTATTGGCTACTATTGGGAATTGTTTAGTTTTAAAGAATCATGGTCATATCCTTGAAACAAAAATGATTTACCTGTTAGTCACAACTGATCCTGAATTTCCTCAAATCTTCAATAGATATGATTGATTGGATGATCACGAGTTCTGCTTTTATAATTGTAAGCATGCTTATAACAATCATTATTGCTTTTATGTGGTTTATTATTATGAGTAAAATATCAAAAATTGAAACGGCTGAGGCTGAGATTCTCTTAGCTGAATAAAAACTTTTAGTAAATCGGAGGACAAAATCATGGTTGATTTTTTTCTAAGCGGTGGTCAATTGATGTGGCTCTTTTTAATCATTGCCCTATTAATTATTTATCTGACTATAAAAAAGGCCATTCAATTGTTTAGCGGTCAAGGACTTATCCCAAGCTATCCTCGAAAGTGGCACAAATGCGATCATATTCTGGGGATCAATTTCCGCAATACTGGGATTTTTTGCCCATTATTTAGGGTTTATTATGCCATGCAAGCGATTTACAGAGCGAATGATATTTCTCCGGCGATTGTTGCTTTTGGTTATTCTCTGTCTCTAATTACCATTCTAACAGGTTTGACAATTATTTATTATTTCAGCAATAATTTGGTTTATATTTCGCTGGCGTTTAAAACAACTTTCCAGTAGCACCAGCTGAACAATCCATCGACGGGGTCGCGATTATTCGCGCCCCTGTCTATTCTATATCCACTTTAACCTTTAAACCTTTCACTTCCACCCTTCAAATTTTCATAACACCAACTATTTTTATTACATTTCCTCCAATCAAATTCTAAAAACTAGTAATAAACTGGTTTACGAAAATAATGGTAGACCAATAAAATTGAATTTATTGGCCAAATCAGTTGCTATTCATTATAATCTGATTGGAAGGAGATGTCGTGAAGAAATCTCATATTATCATTTATTGTATGTTGCATTTTGCCTTGGTGTATTATTTAATATATCCTATTGCCTTTTCTCAAGATAAAATAATAGATCCTCCGGATTGGCAAGGGGGTTTCCTGATGGATGTACCACTATAACCGTTGGGAAAACTGGCACTGCTGATGGATCGGTTATGACTTCTCATACCTGTGATAGTCATCGCACCCGCGGATGGCTTACCATTACATCAGAGATGTCACATACACCCGGATCAAATGTAACCATGGTAAAACGAACAACATCTGATTCTTTAGCCATGCCAACCTATAAATATATTGCAACGGGTGAAATACCACAAGTTGAAAAGACCCATGGTTTTATCAATACGGCCTATCCCTGTATGAATGACCAACAATTAGCCATCGGTGAATCTACTTTTGGGGGTAGAAAATCTTTGCAATCTGACAAGGGTCTGATCGATTGTCAACAGTTGGTACGCCTGATGCTCGAGCGATGCAGCACCGCAAGAGAGGCTATAAAAATGGCCGGTGAATTAACGGGAAAATATGGTTATAATGATGCCGGAGAATGTTTGACAATAGCAGATACAAAAGAAGTCTGGCATTTTGAAATTGTCGGGCCAGGAAAAGATAAGGTAGGATCTATTTGGGTTGCTCAAAGAGTACCAGATAATCATATATCGGTCAATGCAAATGCCAGCCGTATCAGAAAAATCGATCCGGAAAATGGAACTTACTTTTTGGCCTCTAAGAATATTTATACGGTTGCCCAGGATAGTGGATGGTGGGATCCTTCTCTGGGACCCTTTGAATTCTGTTATGCATATGCTCCGGAAGGACGTACCTCTTTTGCAGCCCGTCGGCGAGAATGGCGCGTGTTATCCCTGGCAGCGCCTTCCTTAAACTTGATGCCAATGCTGAGAACTATCCCTTTTCGGTAAAACCAGATACCCTTGTAACAATGGGAAAAATGGTTGGTTTTTTTCAGGATTATTATGAACACACTCCCTATAATTTTATAAAAAATCTCACCTGGGTAAACGACGATGGAAAGACTGAAATATCCCCCCTCGCCAATCCCTTTATGCCCTATGACATGAACAAGCTGTTTAAAATTAATGGTGGCTGGGGTTGGATGGGCGAGAGAACAATTGCCCGCTGGTATACAATGTATGCAACGATTACCCAATCCCGGGACTGGCTACCCAATGAAATAGGAGGTGTCGTTTGGCTTGCTTTTGATAACGTTGCCACGTCAATATATGTTCCTCTCTATTGTGGTATAACTGATGTTGCTCCATCTTATAAAACTCCGGGTCGTCCCAAGGGTTTTAATCGTGAATCCGCCTGGTGGGCTTTTAATCGTTTAGGTACTCTTGCCGCTCAACGTTGGGGTGACATGCGTCATGATGTTACGACTATTTGGGCACCCATGCAGGAAGAACTCTTCCAAAAACAAAAAGCTTTTGAAGATAAAACTTTAGATATTTATAAGAGAGATTCCCAGGAAGCAGTAAAAAAATTAACCGGATATTCTGTCTATTGGGGGAATAAGGTGGTCAAAAAGAGCTTGGGAACTAGGTGATCTGCTCTGGACAAAATATGATGAGAAATTTTAGGCGGGATACGGGATACGGATAGGATACGGGAAAATTTGGCTTTTTCCATAGAATTGTCAATTTTTAGATTCGCTTTTTGTAAATAATAATTTACTGCTTTGTCCACGAGAATCGAGCATCCAGCACCCAGAGCCGAGAAAAGAAAATCCAGATAGTTTATACAAAAAAAGGTCACGCCATATATTAATAGCGTGACCTTTTTTATATCGTTGCAATAACTAAGACTTTTTTATAAACGCTTATTTCTCTTCCTTGTACAGCACATGTTTCTTCACAACCGGATCGTATTTTTTTAGCTGAATCCGATCAGTTGTATTGCGTTTATTCTTTTTTGTTGAATAAAAGTGCTGACTCTCTGTGCTTCTCAGCTTTATTGTAGCACGTGCGCCTGGTTTTGCCATAATTTATACTCCTTACTTCTTACGCGACATCACTAAGGGATAAACCCTGTTTCTTTAGATAGGGTAAAAGTCCTACGCGTGTAACAGATTTTAAAGCTCTGGCCGATAAACGCACACGTACAAATTTCCCTAGCTCTTCTACATATATCCGCTTAGACTGCAAATTAGGATATTGCCTGCGTTTGGTTTTATTGTGGGCATGGGAAACATTATTTCCCACCAGAGGTCTTTTACCGCTTACTTTGCAAACTCTTGACATATTATCTACCCTTTCTACCTCGGATCTTTTCGAACGGAATCTAATTTTTTTCCAGTTGAGCTTTTCCGTTCTTAATTTCAGATTCAATCACCTGATTTTCATTTTCATTCGGCATTACTCTTATGTACTTCTCGGCAAATCGCCAGGCACCTGTATCCGGTGATTGATAAGAATAAACAAGTTTTATAATCTTTGCTGCCTCGGCTGCCGCTTTTTTCTTAACTTTATCCGCGAATGTCTGTACCTTCGCCATAATAAAATCCTTTTCAATAATACAATTGCGAAACCATCTATTTGAGCTTTTTAATTTATATAATAATTTGTGGCTATGCAACTACCAATGTGTTATTTTCAGTTTTCTCTCCGAAATATTTAAAAACCCTAAAATCTGCTGCATTTTTTGCCTATTACTTCTACCTGGAACTCTCTACAATCTATTTGATTATGGTTTATATGCAACCGAATAGTTGTTTTTGCATATAAGTAATTAAGCCTTTAATTTTAGGACCTAACATGGATAATAAAACACTAATTGGTACTGGACAAGAGAAATGAATAGAGTTCTTTTACATAAATTTATTACTTCCCTTATTCTTTTGATTTTGATGTTTTCTCCTATATTGGCAGGAACACCTGATCCGGATAACAATACAGAGATACCCACATACACTTACTTTATTGTCAACAAGATCCCCCATGATTATCGGGCCTACACACAAGGTTTGGTCTTTGATAATGGCTATTTATATGAAGGAACAGGACAGCGTGGATATTCCACCTTAAGAAAAGTAGATCCAAAGGATGGCGCAATTATAAATATTCATAAATTATCTGACAACCTTTTTGGGGAAGGCATAACCATCTACGATAATAAAATTTATCAGTTAACCTGGCAGGCCTATACCGGATTCGTCTATGATAAAGAAACCTTTTTATTGATGGAAGAATTTTTTTATAATACGGAGGGTTGGGGAATTACCCACAATAATCAGCATCTAATCGTAAGCGATGGATCATCCACTCTTTATTTTTTAGATCCTATAACTTTTGAGGTTTTGAAGCAAATTCCGGTTACAGACGACAAGGGACCCGTGGATAAATTGAACGAACTTGAATACATCAATGGTGAGATATACTCCAACATTCTATACAGTAATAAAATAGCCAGGATAAATCCCCAGAGTGGAAAAGTGACAAGCTGGATTGACTTAACCGGAATTCTTGGCGGGGAAAAAATTGATTATGCCATTGATGTATTAAATGGCATTGCTTATGATCCGGAAGATAATCGGTTTTTTGTAACTGGAAAATATTGGCCAAAAATTTTTGAGATTAAACTTATCCTCCAGGGTAACTAAGTTTAGAATTGGCCACAATCCTCCGTGATTCTATCTCAATTGTAAGTGATCGATCTGTTCTAGTGTCTCAGGATTAATCACTTCCATACGCACCTGTTTTCCATTAATATAAAAGAATACCAGAGCATTCTGAGTTGTAAAGCCACTTACCTTCGAAGTCCAAGGCGTCTTTTCCTGGGCATAATAAGGGGCGCCCGCAGCACCATTATTTATTTGATATATCGTTCTCGAGATATTTACTTTTTCTCCTGTGTAATCGGGAAGATATATCTCCGTATCTTTACCTATTTCCAGTTTATTATAATTATGTTCATCCCCGGTCAAAATGGCCACGACCTTTTTACTTTTGTTGACAAAAATATTCAATAAATCATCTCGTCGCTCGATGATCCCTCTTTTAACAGGTTTTCCCGTCACATAGGGTCGAACCTCATTGTTTCCACTATACCACATGTCATCCGTAATATGCCCCCCATTTGGGAAGAAAGGCGTATGTCCGGTAATAAAAATATGATCAATATTCTGATCTGACTCTAATGTGGCAATTATTTTTTCTATCCAGGCCAATTGGGCATCCATTATATATCCATGAACCCCGCCACTGGTTATGGGGATTTTTGATGTACTCGGCGTATACCAGTAGTCTGTATTCATAACGATCACAGCCACATTATTATAAGTATAGAAATAGACATTTTCCTTGTAGGATGGAAAATCTATTGTTTTTGGATTGGGATCATAAACCGTATTGTCCTCACTATTAGGACCGTTTTGATGATTTACAAAATTTTTTGCAAATAATGCCTCCGAAGAGAATGTCTCATAGGGGAATCCATCTAGACGAAAGGCATTATCTGCAGCATAATAAGAATCACCAAAACTTCGCATAAAGGATTCATGATTACCCATAGCAACATAAACAGGCAAATAATTCGAATAGGGAGTAATAGCGCTTTTCCAGTTAGCATAGTGTAAATCCATTTCTCCTGCATCGTTAAGATAACCGTTAATCATATCTCCCGTAAATTGCATGAAGGCAACTTGTTTTTGCATACTTAGAGCCATGATTTTGCGCATGATATAATAATTTGTCCCATAAACATTGCGCTCTCCTCCACCCTGACCAGATCTGGAATCGCTGGCATATGAGAAAACAAATGGCTTTCGTGAACCTGGCTGGGGACTGGTTTTAAAGGAATAGATGTGCTCGAAAACATCACATATCACCCGGTAATTATATACTGTTCCAGCCATTAGTCCATTTACTTTAATTTCATGGTTTGTCACCGGACTATTATCCTTAAATTCTCTTCCACTAACGAGAATTTTACATGCAATAGGTATGTTCGTAACGAACGATAAGATGACACCCGTATTTGTAGGACAACTAATTATCGGACCTTCGATGATCGTTGCACTCGTTTGAAATGGTCCTTTTCCCCTAAAAGAGATGATACCGTTATAGATCATCATACCTGCGGCATTGACAACACGGTATCCAATAGTACCTTTCCCCTTTTCCTCCCATCTAATCATATCATAACGACCACCCATTTTTTTTATATTAATTTCTGAACGTCCATTTTTAATTTTTGCCGGACTTTTAAAGAATACAGGCATGGGGTGTTTTGAATCCCCATATGGAATAAAACCATAATAGAGGGTTCCGTTTAATGTAGAATCATTAAAATTAAATGAAAGGCCATCTTTTGTTCCTATTGGATTTCCAATGCTATTTTCTAGGGTGTACTTGGTGGGAGCAGGATTTTCATATACCTTTTCTCCTTTATAGTTGATATAGATTTTGGAATTATTATCAATACCCAGATTATGATGAGATTCCGGAATACTAATCTGGCTGAATACCAGTGAAATAAGAATAAAATTTAATATATAAGTTTTGTGCAAATTTAACATTGTACTATCCTTCTTAAATTATTGTTCTGGCGATATGGAATAATTTATGAATTTTCTTGATGATTAGTATAAAAATAGAATACGGAATTAATAATGCAAGGAGAATTTGAGGTTTTCATTATTACAAAGCCCTTAATGAGAACGAACACTTCTATCATTCAAATTAAAGGCTTTAGTGTGTAGAAAAATACTGGTCCAAACAATGTAATACGAGACTGAATAAAATTATTAACGAAAGAATTTTCTTGATACTTTATTTTTATCAATCTTATAATTGACATAGGAAATTACAATCTCTGGCGGAGCATCAAATGCAATGATGCCTGAAGCTAACGGATTTGCACTATTTAGAACCGTATCTGCCAGACATTTTTCACCAAACAGTTCTCTTTTTCTCATTTCATGCTCATTCACCGGATAAATCTGTCCTTGATTATCAACCAATGTAAAATTATTAAGAACCAGATTTATCCTTTTTGCTGTGTAATTTTTTATGGAAAGATTCATTAGAATTGCCTTTCTTTCCCTTGTGACCCCTGATACGGCAAGCGAAACACCTTCACGATAATTTAAAACCGGTAAGACTTGTTTTGTTATTTTTTGTAACAAACTGATGATTTGTGGATTTTCTGCTTCAAACGTTTGTGCCTCTTTTAGATAATATTCTGAGGTAAAATATAAATCGGGATTTCGTGTACGTCTTGCCTTATTATACAGATCACGTCCTTTGTCAATTAGTCCTTGAAAATGACTTTCTTTTAATGAGATCATAAGACTGTCTGCGGTGACATTGGTGCTGTCTATTGAAAGAGCTCCTTTTACAGCATTTAAGGCATTCTCAAAATTTTGTTCCTTTTCATCGTTTGAAGAAGCGCGGGCTGTAATGTATGCCTTTGCCAGGTAGACGTAAGTTTCAGCATAAATTGATTTCAGTTCATTTGATTGACTTGTTGGGAGGTATTTTTGAGCTTCTCTAAGATTACCATTTAAAGCTTTTAAGTTTCTGGTTTTCGAAAACAATTCTTTCCCTCTTTGCAGATAAGATATGCAAATCATTTCATCATATAAGTGATTGGTTGAATCATCTTTGAGTGCCAGAGTGAGATTCTTTATAGCTTCTGAATAATCCTTATTCTCAAAGGCCATTTTACCTTTTTCGGCATAGTCCGTTCCGCAATAGATGGTGAATAGACATAAAAAAGAAAGCAAAATGTTTTGCAGATACTTCATATCTTCCCCATAATTTGTCATTATTGTCTTAATTATATTTGACAGAACAACTTAATTGGAGCCATTTAAACCGATAATACCCCAATTGTAGTTTATAGTTTCTAAAAAAGTGTTAATGATAATAGTCGTCTGTTTTTTCAAAATAATAAATCGTTTATAAACTTTTCTAACATCGCATTTTTAGGGAAGATATAAATCAGTCGGAAATATTTAAATGGAGTATCGTCCAGAATGAAGTAGTAATATATTATGATAAGGTTTACGAATAAGCTACATTATAAATTTTGGATAATCGAACACGGATCACTTAAAGCAAAAAATTTAAGCTTGCGCCCACTGTAATGGTAGATACCATCATTATTACAGTTGCTTTGGCCATGTCAGCCATATCCAATTCTTTTATTAATACTGTAAAGGTTGCAATACAGGGAAAGTACATAGTTAGAACAACTGAGGCAATAATCATTTGCTTCATAGTCAAATCTAAAGGTACAAGCATACCTACGGCCACATCCTTGCGCAAGAAACCAACAATCATGGCTCCAACCGCCTCCGCAGGCAATCCCATTAGTCCGGTTATTAATGGGGCAGTTAGACGACCGATAAAATCTATAATACCAAGCGTATATAAGATATTGACGATTAGTACGCCAACCAAGACAAAGGGAACCGCTTCTTTTAAAAACCAGCGCGTGCGCATCCATAACTTTTTGAACAGAGCATTGAAATAAGGAAGTCTGTAGGGTGGGATTTCAACAAAAATCTCAGGGCTTTCGCCCTTAATAGTTTGATTTAAAATAAGCCCCAATGCAACCCATACAAGAAATAAGGTCCCAAAAACAGCCGCCATCGCTTTAGCACCATAGGGACCAACCAGTCCAAATATCATCGCCGTTTGGGCCATGCAGGGTACTGCAATGGCCATCAAAGTTGCCGCAATAAACTTTTCACGACGTGTTTCGAGCATACGTGTAGCCATTGCTCCCGGTACATTGCATCCTATTCCTAACAGCATTGGAATAATCGCCAAACCATGTATGCCAAGTTTATGCATTAGGTTGTCAACCAATACCCCGAGACGTGGAAGGTAGCCAGAATCTTCCAGAAAACTAAGAACCAGGTAAAAAGAGACCACATAAGGTAATACCATACCAATAGGCACAAAAAGACCTGTTGTCAACAGACCTAATGATTCTACAAAATCAATCTGGCCATTAACAAGTTTACCGATAAGTAAATTATGAAGGAAGCCTGAGTTACCTAATAAATCAGAAAGCGGCATTATAAGCGGTGCCCAGAGATTTTCAAATAGTGGTTCAAAAAGATAAGCAATCAAAGTTTCACCAACAAATCGAATGAGTGAGAATGAAGCAAGCAGAACCAAAATAGCAACCGGAATACCTGCAAAAGGATGTATAGAGATATCCTCAATCCGATCAAAAAATGTATGATGTCGATGTGTCAATTTCTGAGATTGAGATACAATTGAACCGATAGCTGCCCAGCGATCCGTCCCTTCGTAGTTAAATCTACTCTTTGGAACGTTCTCTAATCCGGTGACAAGCTCCTTTATACCTTCCCCACTAATAGCACTTGTCGCTAATACAGGAGCACCTAATAGCTCCGTCAACTTTACCAGGTCAATAGTGATGCCCTTATGTCGGGTTTCATCCCAGAAATTGAGCACGACAACCATCGGAATATTTTTTTCCAGCAACTGGAGGGTCAGATTTAAATTTCGCTCTAAATTTGTCGCATCCAGAACATTGATGAAAATTGTATCCCCCTCATTCAATCCTTTTTCCAGCATTTCTGTTGCCACTTCTTCAGCTTTTGAAGTTGGGCTTAGAGAATAGGTACCAGGGATATCAATTACTTCTGTTTTATGACCCTTAACATGTAAATATCCTTTGCTATATTCAACTGTTGTACCTGGATAGTTTGAAGCAATGACATGTACACCTGTCAATCGGGAGAAAATCGCACTCTTTCCAACATTAGGATTACCAATTAGAAATATTTTGCTCACTTCTCACCGTCACTAACAATAATTTTTTGGGCCATACCCCGCCCAAGAGCTACTTTACTGCTTCCAACTTGGATTGTAATAGGTCCGCTCATTACCTGGGTCGAAAGTTTTTTTACGTTTACTCCCACACGTAATCCTAATGATTCCACTTTTTCCCGAAAAATCTTCCCGCCTTCTATTTTAACAACTTCTAGGTTTTTTCCTTTTGAAACCTGTGTCAAATTCTTCAATTCCATTACTTAAATCCTATTCTCAATACCTATTATTTTATTCCTGCAGTCGCGACCTGGATTTGTGATTAAAAAAATGAACCCGGCCAAACATCAGATATTAATGGTCATTGGGTTTAAAAAAGCAATCCAATTCACACACTTCACAGTCCTGGGTTGAAGAGCATTTAAAAGCAAAATCTTTTAAACCCTCTCTAAATTTCTGGACTTCAGGCTGACTGGAAAGGTAATATCCCATAAAATTAATCAACTTTTTACCAGTCGGCTCACTCAAAAGATGTTCAACTTTGCAGGCTTCAACTTCCGCGTCAACCTCAGAGAGATCAAGGACCTCTATAAAAAATTTCTCAACAATCCGCCGCTTTGATAAAACAGAATTTACCAATTCATTTCCTTTTAGTGACAAACGTAAAAATCGATTTTTATCTTCTTTAACAAATCCTTTATCTTTAAGTTTTGTAATCGTAATCGAGACGCTTGCCCGACTAATATTCAAATAATTGGCAATATCCACAGAACGTGAATATCCATTATCTTTGATCAAATTATTAATGGCTAAAAGATGATGAATACTACTATGACTGAGAGCAATATCATCATACTTTTTCCAGACATCTTTCATTATTATATCCGTATAACATTTGTTAGGTATGTTTAACAAAATTTACACATATAGTTTTGATCTGTCAATATCATCTTAGGAGCTCTTTTTAAATCTCTTGACAATTTTTGAAAAATCAGTATAGTCGTTCCGATAAAATTAAAACGGGGAATTAAAAGATAAACCACAGAGAAATACTTAGAGTTGCAAGTGGATTCGAATTCAGTCACATGTGTACGAATCTGCTTTTTGCTATGAAACTTCGCAAGAATATTCTATTTTAAAGAAAATGACTTTCTTTATCCCCATAACGGTTAATCTTACTTTTACTATTCTCAGGTTTTATTTACACATTTATATGAAGAAGCAATTACGGATGGAAAACAAGATGAGTACTATGAATCTTATTGAATAAAGAAGGCTATTTTGTATGATTCTGGTGAGAAACAATTTTTTCAACCGGACATCCATGACATTTTTCTTCTTTTTCACCAATAATAAGCTTGTTTTTCATATGTCTATATACATAGACCACTGCCAAGCCTAATAATATTAAAAGTAGTATTTTTTCGACCACTATCCAACCCCCATCCATAATCCCCCCTGATACACAACTAATGCCGCCAAATAAGCCAATACATTCATATATACTAACATCACAAAAGGCCATAACCAGGAATTGGTTTCTTTCTTGATGATCGCAAAGGTTGACATACATTGAGCCGCATAAACAAAAAACACCAGGAGTGATAAGGTGACCAATGGGGTAAATACAGCTCTTCCATCTGGATAACGATCTTTTTTCAATGCCTCACGTAAAGAAACTGTATCCTCTTCATCTGCAGATTCCATATTGTAAATAGTCGAGAAAGTACTGATAATAACTTCCCTTGCAGCAAACGAAGATATCAGGCCAACCCCTATCTTCCAATCAAAGCCTAATGGTTCAATGACTGGTTCCAGCAATTTTCCCAATTGCCCTGCAAAACTTTGTGAAACTGCTTGACGAGATGACAACTCTGTTTCAGGTTCAGGTTTTGGATAGGAAGCCAAAAACCATAAAATAACCGACATTGCCAGAATGATGCTACCGGCATTAAACAGAAATTTCTTACCTGCATCAAGAACACGCCACCATAGTGAGCGGATCATGGGTATACGATACGGTGGTAATTCGATCCAATACTGGAAGGATCGTTTTTTTCCAGAGACATTCTTAATTATCAAGGATATCATTAAAGCCGTAATAAATCCAAGTGAATACATACCTAAAAGAACAAGGCCCTGTAGTTGTATAAACCCAAAAATTGTTTTTTGGGGAATTAGGGCCGAAATCAGGAGGGTATAAACGGGTAGACGAGCACTGCAGCTGATTAAAGGAATTAGAAGGATAATTAAAAATCGATCCCGGCGGTTTTCCATTGTTCGGGCTGCCATAATCGCTGGAATTGCACAGGCAAAGCCACTTAACAAGGGTAAGACTGCTTTTCCACTCAATCCAAACCGGCTTAATAATCCATCCAGCATGAATGATAGGCGTGCCATATACCCCGAATCTTCCAACAGACCAATAAAAAAGACTAAAAGAATTATCTGGGGCAAAAACACTATAATATTTCCAACACCACCAATCAATCCTTCAATGATTAGACTTCTAAGGTCAGAAGGTTCTAAAAGGGTCTTTGTTGCGTCCCCTAACCAGATTATACCACCCTCTATAAAATCCATCGGATACTGTGCCCATGAAAAGATCGCATTGAAAATAAAACCAAGCAGAAATAGAAAAAGAATTGATCCAAAAACCGGATGTGTAATAACATGGTCTGCTTTCTCACTAGAACTTTTTGTTGAAATCTCAGGAATGCCAAAAGCCGGTAATAAATCTTCATCGATAAAAGCATAACGCGCCCTTGATTCGAGGGATCGATAATCAATACTATGAGCACGAAACGTTTCCCGTGATTGATGTACAAGTTTAGTAATTGTAGTTTTCTGTGCGGGGGCCAGAAATGGTTGCAGATGGTGTATGAATTTATCATCTGCAACAAGATGAAAACTATCACTTAAGGGTAACACTTGCTGGTCGGAAGACAGTTCAGCCAAATAATCAATGAGCGGTTGTAAGGGTATAAGCTGGTCATCAACTTTCATTAGAACCGGGCTTTTTTGCTGTCCGGGCTTTTTCCTTACAACCTTTTTCAGACCTGAAATAATATCTTCGATACCCTCACCATATTTCGCTGAAGCTGCTATCACCGTTGTTTGAAGAAGTTTTTCTAATTTTCCACAATCAACGGATATCTTTTTGCGTTGAACCTCATCATACATGTTCAGAACCAGTACCGTCGGTAGGCCCATATCTAATATTTGAAGAGCAAAATAGATGTTTCGGGATAAGTTCGTAGCATCCACAACAATAATAACCGCATCCGGGCGTTTGTTAGTGTTTCTCCAACTTTGGATCTGATCGCTGACAATTTGTTCATCGGGGCTTCTGGCTTGTAAACTATAGGTTCCCGGATAATCCTCAACTAATATGTTTTCACCCCGAATCCAACCGCTTTTTTTTTCGACCGTTACACCGGGAAAATTACTGATTTTTTGATGCATACCCGTTAAACGATTAAATAAAGTCTGTTTTACCCGAGTTTGGATTTCCCATAATGACAACACGATAACTTCTATCGTCATTTATTGATATATTTCTATTTATGGTTGTTTGTGGTGATAATTCCATAATTTTTGAACTATTTTCTTTTAACAAAAATATATTTGGCAGCTGATCTGCGAAGCGACATATAATATCCACGGGCTTTTATTTCAATCGGATCACCACCAGGGGCAAATTTTATTATTCTGAATTTGGTACCAATATGAAGACCCATATCACGAAGCCGGCCAAAATCTGATCCATTTTTTTCAAAATCACATATAATTGCCACTGCCCCTTTTTCAAGGTCACATAGACGTACTATTATATTGAGATCAGATGTAATTGCCATAAAGTCTCTTATTAAGAACCAGCATTCTGTGAATAAAAATTGGATTAACTATTAACCCACAGATTATTAGAATCAAAAAAGGATAAGAATTAATCCAAAAAGGAGGAAATATAAGAAATTTTTTGTAGAAATATATATACCTATCCTATTCCGCCAAATAAACGCCACAATTGAGCAACCAGAAAGCAAAGTACAACTCCCATTACCACCGGTAATAGAGTAGATATGACTGCCCATTTAGCGCTCTTGGTTTCTTTATAAATAGTATAGATAGTCGTTGAACATGGATTGTGTAGCAAGCTAAACAGCATAAGATTAATTGCTGTTAAAAGAGTCCATCCACCAGCTGCAAATAACTCACTATAAGTGTTATAATCATCCAGTTCAAACATTACACCTGTCCCCTCCCCTATGCCCACAACATTCAAGCTCAGCACCGTTAACATCAATATGGTGGGGATTACAATTTCATTTGCCGGTATTGCAATGATATACGCCAAAATAATCACACCATTGAGACCAATTAATAATCCAAAGGGATCTGAGAAATTTATAATATGTTCGGCAATGCTCGCTTCTCCAATTTGTATATTGGCACTTAACCAGATCACAGCACCTGCCGGAACTGCAAATACAATCGCCCTCCAAAGAACGAATAATGTTCTATCGATCAGAGAGGTATATAATGTCTGAAGAATTCTGGGAGGACGAAAGGGTGGTAGTTCCAGGCTAAATGTCGAAGCTCCCCTTTTAAAATCGTCCGTGAAAGCGCCCATGAGGTCACAAAGGTTAGTAAAATGCCCAAAAGAGCAATCCCCACTACCGCTGAGGCAGAAACCAAACCCGCCAGAGCAGGTGGTGCCAGAGAGCCGATAAACAATGATGCGATTAGAATTTGGGTTGGCCAGCGACCGTTACATAGGGCAAAATTATTTGTTATAATTGCAATTAATCTCTCTCTGGGACTATCGATCACCCGTGTGGCAATAACGCCCGCGGCATTACAGCCAAAACCCATTGCCATCGTTAAAGCCTGCTTCCCATGAGCACCAGCCCGTTTAAATATATTATCAAGATTGAAAGCAACGCGGGGTAAATATCCAAAGTCTTCCAGTAAGGTGAACATTGGAAAGAAAATGGCCATTGGTGGTAACATCACGCTAATCACCCAGGCCATGGCCATATACATACCATCGAGAAGCAATCCGTCCAACCACCAAGGCATTCCAATCATACTGGCTAAATCTTTTAAAATTGGATAAACACCTTCCAGTAGCAGGCTGGCCAGCATGGCCGAGGGTATATTCGCTCCAGATATGGTAAGCCAAAAAACAACTGCCAGCATAAATAACATAATGGGAAATCCTGTTATCCGGCTGGTTAATAAACGGTCTAGGGTTCTGTCCCAATCGAATCTGGGTTTCTCATTACTTTTGTTAACGACCTTCTGGGATATTAACGCCGCATCCTGATAAATTGATTCTGTTAGGGTATCATGAAGGTTTTCACCGAGTTCCCAGCGCAAATCATTTGCAGTTTGTAGTATATTTTCAGAAGAATTAATTTTCGTTTCCATCTTTTATTCCCGTTTATTGAAATTACTATGATCCTGAAGCTGACATTGGTTGAACAAGATTTTCTAACTCACCATCTTTTACCGCTTCAACCATGCGCGGATCTCCTTCTAATAAGCGCAAAGCAACCCATCGGGCGTTTGAAATGCCCGGAAAGCGGTTTTCTATTTTTTCAACCAGATTATTTACTGCATTTTTTAACGGTTTTGATCCACTTACTATCCGATGGGGTTTGCAGGTATAAAGACCATTTGCTACTTCGTGAATTGCTCTTAAAAGATCCTTCACACCCTCACCCCGTCTGACACTTGTTGGAATTACCGGTACACCCAGCTCTTTAGATAATCTTCGTACATCTATTTCAAGTTGATGCCTTTTTGCTTCATCCATCAGGTTCAGGCATATTACAATGCGGTCAGTTATTTCTAACACCTGGAGCGCTAAATTTAGATTACGTTCAATTCTAGTTGCGTCAAGAACAACGACCGTGACATCTGGCTTACCGAAGAGTAAAAAGTCCCGGGCAACTTCTTCATCCGTACTTGTAGAAAGTAACGAATAAGTGCCCGGCAGGTCGACGATCTTATAGCGTTTATCTTCATAGACAAAGCCACCCTCCGCTCGGGTGACTGTTTTTCCGGGCCAGTTGCCCGTATGTTGTCTTAAACCTGTTAAAGAATTAAATACGGTGCTTTTTCCGGTATTAGGATTTCCCGCAAGGGCAATAACATAATCCCAGCTTTCCATATTCACACCAAGTTTTTTTAAATATCCTGAATGATGGACCGGACAGGTCTCACATCCGGAAGACAAATTATCTGACATTTTTGATCCCCTCTGTTATGGGCTTAACATTTACAAGTTGAGCCTGATCTTTTCTGAGCGCTATAACCGCCTCTCTAATTTTATAGGCTGTTGGATCACCACCAGCGCTAACCATTTCAACAGTAATAACGGTTCCCGGTACAATACCCAAATCCATTAGACGTCGTCGTTGGGTTCCCCGACAGGCTTTTGATATTCTGACAACTTCAATCTTTTCACCTGGCCTAAAAGAAGAAAGAGATGGAAATGTAACATCAACCTCAGGATTTTCCTGGGATTGAACAGCCGTAATATTTTGCGCAACTCTCTTTGAAAGTGTTTGTGATTGACCATTTGTCAAAATATGCAGATTGTTTTCTAGCTTTTTTAATATTTCAATATGATTTTCAAGATAAATCCCCTTGCTAACGATTTCTTCATATAATTCAGGAGGTTCATCTTCTATGTGTACAACGCGTACCGTATCACCCTGAGAGAAATCATCCAACGAACGGCCCCGGTCCGGCGGAAGATCACCAGTTCTGGTTGGGATTGGGTCACCATGGGGATCATAGCGCGGATACCCAAGATGACGACTTAATTCATTTGCCTCTTCCACCGTCATTTTATGTTCCTGGATCTCTGCATTACGATGCCATTCTGTTTCCGGCACACCTGTTTCTTCTGCCAGATATCTCTCCCATAGACGGTGTATTCGAAGAACACGCAGAGCGTAGTCTTTTCCCTCTGGAGAAAGCTTGAATTTTTCACCATCCTGCAATAATCCTAATGATCTTAAACGTGAGATTATTGCATCGGACTCCTGATGAGTGCTTTGTAGACTTTTGGATAAGGAATTAATATTACAGCTGATATTTCGGGATTCCATATCGTAAATAAATTTCAGGGCATCCTCCATTAAGACCCTTTTTCCAGAATCTTTTCTCTTTTTCCGCCTTGCAACGAGCCCTTTTTGAGGCCAAAAGAAAAAAACAGCAGAAAGAGTGATCAATAAAGCCACTAATAGAGCCAAACCTGGATTGACCATTATATATCCTTCTATATAGTAATTAGTTGGTGTAAAATTTTTTAATCTTTCAATACAGTAACTTTTATTTTTCGTGCAAACTGATTTGAAAATGCTAAATAGTTTTCACCGTTTGTAATTAAAAATGAATCTCCATCAGGACCGGTACGTTTAATCTCCCACCTGCTTCCCGGTAAAAAATCATTGTCAGAGCAATAAGATTTTTCTTTTCCGGTCATTGGAATTTGGACAACCTTAAAAAGAATGCCTTCTTCAATATCATTCAGCGCATACAGAATTTCATCTGTGCCGGAGAGAGGAATAATGGATCCATGAGGATCCGTTCGTGGATATTCCAGGTATTCATCAATTATCATTATTAATTGATCTGAAATAACATGCTCTAATTTTTCAGCCTCGTCATGCAAAAGCGGCTCTTCAATGTTCAGGACCTGGTTCAAAAAAGTCTCTATCAGCCGATGCTTACGAATCAAACGTTCTGCTTCGATACGACCCGTTTTTGTTAATATAGCCCCGTTGCGCTTATCATAGTAGATAAGAGCTAGACGTGACAACTGTCGAAACATCGCCAGGACCGTAGGAGGTTTCAGGCTAAGTATCTCTGCAACCCTAGTCATTTTTGCCCGTCTATGATCTTGCTCCAGAGTCCAAATGGTCTTAATATAATCTTGCTGGGTCCGTGAAATTTCCATATGCCTAATATTAGATTAGTCTAACTATTTTTAAGAAACGCCTACAAACTAACTAATATTTCATGTAAAGTAAAATTTTTACCTGTGTACTGATATCCAGGAAAATTGGAATAATTGTTGCTTTCTCATTCAATGTGTCAGAAATGTAATCTAATAATTTAAAAGTTTTACAACTGCCAATGAATTTTTGTAAATTTTTATATGATTTAAAGAAATCCTGGACGTTTTACTTTCTGTTAATGGGATTTCTGGTATGTTTTAACACGAACGCTATAAGCGCATTTGAGAAAATGGAAGCCGGTGCATTGCCAAATTCAATGGGAAATGCAATTGTTGCTCTGATAGGTTCACCTTATGCGATCTATTATAATCCAGCTGTATTGTCAGATAGCATAAAAATTGATATTATATTGTCCTATCAGATTCTATATGAAATAAAGGATCTTTCACAAGCAGATATAATAATAAATTTTTCGATCGCCAAAAGACCTTTTTCAATAGCCCTGAACCAGTTTGGTAACGGACGCTATAGGGAAATTCAAGTTTGCATGGGCAGTAAGTACAATATCACACCTGTGTGCGCTATTGGCGGAAGCATACAATACTATCAACTATTAATACATCATTATGGGCAGCAAAGCACATGGGGTATAAATCTGGCCCTTTATTATAATATTTTACCCAATCTCTATTTGGGAGCCCTGGTAACAAACATTAACAAGCCGCGGATTTCCCAAAAAGCAGAATTTTTGCCACAAACAATGAGCATGGGGTTAAACTATGAGCCAATTAGCGCTTTGTCTGTTTGCTTTGCACTTATTCGGGACATTCACTTTTCTCAGGATTATAGATTTGGATTTTCTTTTCAAACCTTACCAAATCTGTCAATACGGGCAGGTATAGAGGATCAAATAAACACTTATAACTTTGGGCTTGGTATAAACACAAATTGGATCGTTTTTGACTATGCTTTAAAGCTTCACCCCTTTCTGGGGGCATCGCATATTTTTACAATTAGGGTAATTTTATGAAACTGAATATATCTATCATTTTGCTATTTCTTATCCAACCCATCTTTGCAAAAAGCGATGTTGATATACAGCTCCGTGGCAGTCAACAACAACTGGATAAAATAAAAGTTGAAATTAATCAACTTCGTAACCAGATAACAAAGACAAATATTAAAGCAAGTTCGACTCTTGAACAAATAAAAGTTATCGATCGTGAAATATCCCTGTTAAACAAGTCGAAACGTTTGTTGGGGAGTGAAACTAAATTACTCTCGGGTCGCATCACAACAATTCGTGAACAGTTGGAGATCAGTAGAAGAAAACTAAAGGCTTTAAAAGATCAATATGCTAAAAGAGTTGTCCACCTCTATAAATATGGTAAAATACAGAACCTTGAACTACTTATTGAATCCGAATCTATAAATCATGCTTTTATCCGTTATCGGTATTTAAAGTATTTTAATGATCAGGAAAAATTAGTCATAAAAAAAATATATGCCCGTTTAGAAGAAATCCAAATTTTAGAACGCCAGCTTAGTCAGGATTATCAAAACCAACGATCATCTCTCAAATTAAAAGAGCAACAAGAGAGAAAGTATCAGAGCAGAAAAAAAGATAAGAAATCACTGGTTTCGAAACTTAACAAAAGTAATAAAAGTTTAAATCAGCAACTCCAAAGTGCGGAAGTCGAGTATCAAAAGTTATACCAATTAATTGTTACCCTGGAAAGAAAAAGAAAAAATCGTGAGGATAGTGGGGATTCTAAAATTAATTATGCCCTTACTCTAAAAGATTTTAGAAAAAATAAAGGCAACCTGCCGTGGCCCGTAAACGGAAAAATTATTCATAAGTTTGGTAAACAACGAAACAACAGACTGAAAACCACAATTAATTACACCGGAATCGATATCAAGGCTCAGACCGGAGAGGATGTGCGAGCTGTCTTTACAGGTATCGTCAGTATGATCACTTATCTTTCAGGCTATGGGAACACAATAATTCTTGATCATGGAGAAGGTTATTATACCGTCTATTCTCATCTCGATGAGTTTTTTGTTGATTTAGATGAACTGGTTTTAACCGGAAAAGTAATCGGTTTGGTTGGTGATTCCGGATCATTGGAAGGTTCAAAACTACATTTTGCCGTTTTTGCAAATCAAAAAAATGTCAATCCGCAAACATGGCTACGCTAAACTATTAAAGAATTTAAAAACGCTTCTTTCTTTCCCTTTTAACCGAAGTCGGACCCTCATGTTGATCGCATTTTTCCGTTGGAATAAATTTTAGGTTGAAAAGTTCCTCAATTGTTTCAGGGCAATAAGAGGTTGCTAACTTCCTTGTATCTTTGCAGATTACAGCCGTCATAACATTTGGTGATTCAGCAAACTTTTTTGGTGGGAAATCCAACGAGTCATATACTGCCGCCATAAAATTAGCCCATAAAGGTAGCGCGGCTCGCGCTCCGGTTTCTCCTGATCCAAGCGAAAGACTTGGATCGTCAAAACCAACCCACACCCCTGTAGCCAAATGAGCGGTAAAGCCAACAAACCAGGCATCTGTATAATCATTTGTCGTACCAGTTTTACCACCAGCCGCTTCAAAAAACTTATAATCACGGCGGGCCCCGTACCCGGTCCCTTTATTCATAACGTCTTGCAACATATTATTTATAATCTGAGTTGTTTCTGGACTTAAGACTTCTCTTCCAATTGTTCGATTGACATAGATAATATTTCCCGTTTTGTCTTCGATCTTTGTAATTGCAATGGGCTTCACATGAACCCCATTATTACTGAAGACCCCGTATGCAGATACTAACTCGATTGGACGAACTTCTGAGGTCCCCAATGCAAGCGAAGACACAGGACGAATCGGTGATGTTATACCCATCCTAGTGGCATAACCGGCAACTAATTTAGGGGTTATCTCCCGAATGAGTCTGATTGAAACTAAATTTTTAGAACGTCTGAGTGCCTCACGAAGAGACATATATCCCGAAACGGTATTATCATAATTATGAGGCGTCCAACGCGTTCCGTCATCATTTATCTCAACAAATGGCTGATTAAGAAATTCATCTGCCGGGCTATATCCATTATCAAGGGCTGCCATATATACAAATGGTTTAAACGCAGAGCCTGGTTGTCGCGGTGCTTGGGTGGCACGATTAAACTTGTATTTCTTAAAATCCCGACCACCCACCATTCCTAAAATATGCCCGTTGGAGGGATCAAGACAAATAAATGCTATTTGAACGGTTGTCATTTCTTTAAAAAGAGAATCTGACTTAAGAGAATCAGTAAGCGTCTTTTTCAATTTCAACATATCAGATTTTCGTCTGACACGATCTTGCAACCTGGGCATTTCTGTTGCAATTGCTTCATTCATTAAAGTTTGTATCTTTGTGTTTAAGGTTGTGTATACACGCAAACCATCTTCATATACATTTACATCTAGAGAATCTTGTAAACGGTTTAATTGTTGCCGAACGTATTCTGAAAAATATGGGGAGATACTTCCATCATTAGATGATGGATTTAGGTTAAGAGGTATTGCCGAGATACTATCATATTGAGACGGGGTTAGATAATTGACTTCGACAAGATTTTTTAAAACTATATTGCGTCTTTTTATCGATCTCTCCGGATTATTCAATGGGTTATAGAGGGTTTGGGCTTTTAGAACACCTATAAGTACAGCACATTCCTCGATCTTAAGTTCTTCAACATCCTTTGAAAAGAAGCGTTTAGCAGCTGCCTGAACCCCAAAAGAATTACTTCCAAAAAACATAATATTAAGATACATTTCCAAAATTTCATTCTTGGAATACGTACGCTCAATCTGGATTGTTGTTAATACTTCTTTAATCTTTCTAGACCAGATCCGCTCCAACCCAAAATACAAATTTTTAGATAATTGCATTGTTAGCGTGCTACTGCCCTCTACTATCGCAAAATGTGTGAGGTTAACATAAAGGGAGCGGAAGCCACTTAGAACATTAACACCCCAATGCTTATAAAAACGACGATCTTCCGTTGCGAGCAAGCATACGATCAATTCTTCAGGAAATTTATTAAATGGTGTAATGGTTCTATTCTTGAGATGGAAACTCTCAATTAATTCCCCATCCTCAGAATATACTTTTGTAGCTAAAGCAGGATCAATGTTTTCAAGTTTTGTAAGGGATGGCAGATCTTGACTTAAATAGTAAAGATATACTGATCCGCCTCCGATAATAACTATTAGGAGAAACCACACCAGAGTGAGCTTCGTTTTAGACACTGGTTTTGAAGGCTGAAAATTAGTCGATACCGGTGTTTCCTGGGTTACTGGTTTAATCTTTGTGGATGTTGCGTTGGTTCTTCTTCTTCTTTTCATAACAAATGGAACTATTTCATATGATCTATACTATAATTAATTATATTAAAACTGGTATAATTTACAGCTATAAAATAAAAATACTAAGAGATAAATTAACAAGAACGAGTAATCCTGATTTACAACCAATGAGTGAAAAGTTCGAATAATTTACAGATACACAAAATGACCCGTTTAAACATGTCCTTTAATACATTTCGGCCCGAAAATAAGGATTAAAAGAGGGCAAATCAAGCCGATTTGGTTGATTTGGAATATAAACTTGTTATTACTATGATGTGCAATTAAATTATGCGCCCATGAAAAAATATCTATACATATTATTGCTGATTATTTTCTCATTTTTGAGTTGCTCCAAACAGCAGATATATCATCAAACCGAGAGTGATCACAGACACGAAATGAAGGCTCGCGATCACTTTTCCAGTGGTATGTTTTATGAGCTGGAAAATAAGCATGAAAATGCATTGATTGAATATTATCAGGCTTTGTTATACGACTCTTCTTCCTCGACAATTTATAATCGCATTGCTGAAAATCATATTGCTTTAGGACGATATGAGAGCGCCCTGCGCTATCTGCAAAAATCACTGCGTCTTAGTCCTGATGAACCAGAGACTATTCGACTAATTGCAGATTCTCACTATCGACTAAAGGATGATAAAAGAGCAATTGATAATCTTAAAAAAGTACTTGAGATTAATCCTCTCGATGAGAATGCACGTAGCCGTCTGCTTCTATTATATCGAAAGAATAATAATGATATTGGTCTTGCCCAACAATATGAAGAAATGATCAATATATATGGTGAGGATGAAGATTGGGTGCGCAAAGCCGCAACGATATATCTTAAAAATGGAAAAGTGGACGAAGCATTGGCTTTATTCGAGCTGTATGTTCATGCTGATTCCGCAAATGCCAGTATGTGGTATAGTATCGGTATGGCCCATGAGCTGAAAGACAATATAGATCCTGCATTAGACGCATATAGTCAGGCACTCTATATTGCACCCCAGGTGCCCGAAGCCGCTGAAAGAATCTATCATATTTGCCGTAAAGAAGAAAGATGGACAGAATTAATTGAATTGTTTTCACCCTATGCAGATACCTCTTATGCAACGATCTACAGGTTGGCAATTGCAGATGCCTACCTTTCCAAGGAAGATCGTGATCTTCAAAGATCTGAATCCATACTTCTCCCGCTAGCACAGGAAAAAGACACTCCCTGGCAGACATATGACCTACTAGGTCGAGTAAAATGGGGAATGAAAAACTATAATGAAGCTGCCATTAACTTTCAAAAAATAATTGATCTTGATCCTAAAAACAGGATCGGTTGGATCTTTAAGGGTTTTGTGCTCTCCGATGCTGATAGCCTTGAAAAAGCTGAAATTCATTATCAGCATGCTTTGAAATATCTTCCCAATGACCCGTTTCTCTTAACTTTTCATGGTATTGCTCTGCAGAGATTGGACCGGGACAAGGAAGCCATACTTCAATTTGAAAAATCCGTGAGGATTGATTCTACAAACACGAACACATTGGTCTCTTATGGATTTTCATTAAACAGGTTGGAGCGAAAAAATGAGGCTGTAAGTACCCTGGAGAGGGCATTACAAATTGACCCGGAAAATTATAATGCAATCAGCACACTTGGTATGCTGTATGATGAGCTCCGCATATATGATAAATGTGATAGTCTTTATGAAAAAGCTCTCAAAGTTTACCCCAATAATCCGCTTTTTTTAAATAATTATGCTTATACTCTTGCCGAAAGATCTGAAAGGTTAGAATATGCGTTAGAAATGTCCAGGAAAGCGGTTGAAGCCGAACCAGATAATAGTGCTTATCAGGACACCATTGGTTGGATTTACTATAAGTTAGGACGATATAACCTTGCTCTTGTTCATATCAAACGCTCTGTCGAGCAGCAAGAAGAAAGTGCCGTCGTCGTGGAACATCTTGGGGATGTCTATCTTAAACTTGGTGAAATTGATGAAGCGCGTAATCTCTGGAAACGCGCCCTTGAAATAGATGAGGATAACGAAAGGTTAATAGAGAAAATTGAAAATATCAGGCATGATATGTAGACTACTTCCCATTATTATTTTATTAATTTCTTCCTGTACAAGCCCCAAAATTGCTCTCGACACCAAAAAAGTCACCATTAATGAATTGTTAGATTTCATCGATGCTGAGCAGAATAAAATCACCACTTTACAGGCAAGTTGTCGAATTTCTGTTGATTCAGAAGAATTTAGTGGGAATTTCTTTGCATCTGTTTATTATACACATAATGATTCGTTGCTCTTATCAGTCAGTGGTCCATTTGGTATTCAGGCCGGCACTTTGTTTATTGGAAAAGATCGTTTCATTTTTTACAATCAATTGACCAATAAATTTTATAATGGATCAATAAACGATTTCGAGGATCAGAATTTTTTTCAATTTCCTTTAAAATTGACTGAGCTCGTCCATATTTTTGCTGCAAAAGAGAATTTGCCATCGATGAAGATTGCTGACTATACAATAGAAGATGACTTATATCTTATTGAGGCCGAAAACCATGAGAACAAATATACAATCTGGATAGATAATTCTATTGGTCGAATAACAAAAATAACAAACGTGAGAGATAGCAAATCAACAACCACACGTGAGTATGGAAATTTTTTTCACTCAAATGACCTTTATTTTCCTAGAAAAATCAATATGATTCGCCCGGTAAAAAAACAAGCGGTTTCTGTATTTTATACCCGGATCACTCTAAATGAAGTGATTGAACCCGAAAAATTTATTCTTAAGATTTCTGATCACGCTGAACAGATGAATTATCTTCCCTAAAGAGTTGATAATCTTAATTAGAACTGCGTAAATTTATAACCATCGATTATTTGAAAAATTTTTCAGGATATTTTGCTCGGCTGGAAAAAAACTATCTTATACAGATCTATTCACTCCCGCCCATGCGGGACACGCGATGACATTAAACCACAAAGAAACATTTAATTAAAAACTATGAGTCAAATTCAGTTTTCTCACATAAATCTTTTAAAGCAACTCATTGTGTCTTTGTGAGAAATGAATTATTTACGTTTTAATATAGCAAATCAACGAAACTAAACTCAATGATTGGAAGATAAGATGGATGTTTCCATTGTTATACCCCTTTATAATGAAGAAGAATCTTTACAGGAATTAATAGCACAAATTAATGAGTCTTTTTCAAACCTAAAGCAAACTTTTGAAATATGTTTTATCGATGATGGTAGCACAGATAAATCACTCGATAAATTAAAAGAATTGCATTTAAAATACCCAGACATTAAAATTCTCAGCTTCAGAAAAAATTACGGTAAAAGTGCCGCATTATCTGAAGGCTTTAAATTAGCTGAGGGTGATATTATCATCACCATGGATGCTGATCTTCAGGATGATCCTGCTGAAATACCAAATATTATTGATAAAATAAAAAGTGGATATGATCTTGTCTCCGGCTGGAAAAAGAAAAGATTTGATCCCCTTGGAAAAACCATTCCGTCTAAACTTTTCAACTTTATTACTTCTCGTCTGACGGGAATTAAGATAAATGATTTTAATTGTGGACTAAAAGGATACCGGCAGGAGGTCATTAAAGAAATTCCTGTATATGGAAGTCTTCACCGCTATTTGCCTGTTTTGGCTCATTGGAAGGGCTTTAAAGTCGGGGAGGTTGTTGTTCAGCACCATCCCCGAAAATATGGAGAGACAAAATATGGTCTGCGGCGATTTTTTGATGGTTTTTTTGATTTATTCACCGTTCTCTTTTTAACCCGCTACCGTCAAAAACCACTGCATCTCTTCGGATTTTTTGGTCTTGGTTCACTTACACTTGGATTTATTATTTCCTTTTATTTGAGTGTACTTTGGTTTATGGGACACGGAATCGGTAATCGACCGCTGCTTTTTTTAGGTGTCCTATTAATGATTGTAGGTATGCAGTCTTTTTCGATTGGATTAATCGGAGAAATGATAACTAATTTGAAGGGTGAGGAAGGATCTTATTCCATTAAAGAAAAAATCATTTGATTGTAACAAGGAATTTTTATGAGTGAGTTGAATTATTTTGTCCATGAATCGAGTCATGTTGACCAACCTTGTGAGATTGGAGAAGGGACAAAGATTTGGCATTTTTCGCATATAATGCAAAAGGCCAAAATTGGTAACAAATGTAATATTGGTCAAAATGTTGTCATCTCTCCCGATGTTGAGTTAGGAAATAATGTAAAAATCCAAAATAATGTATCGGTCTACACGGGCGTGATTTGTGAGGACGATGTCTTCCTGGGTCCATCGATGGTATTTACCAATGTTGTTAATCCCCGAAGTCATGTTATCAGACGTGATGAATATCAAAGAACACTTGTTAAGCAGGGGGCGTCCATTGGTGCCAATGCTGTCATTGTTTGCGGAAATGATATTGGGCGATTTTCTTTTATCGGTGCCGGCGCGGTTGTAACAAAAGACGTTCCTGATTTTGCTCTCGTTGTTGGTAACCCAGGCAAGATAATAGGTTGGATGTGTAACTGCGGGATCCGTCTCCAATTCAACAATTTAAAAGAAACTAAATGTACGGCTTGTGGAAAGGAATATTTGATGGTTAATGAAAAAGAGATTCAAGAGAAGGAAAACAGGGCGGTCAATTCAGTGCCACTTCTGGACTTAAAGGCACAATATGCCACCATCAGAGAAAGAGTTGAGCCCGTTATGAAGGAAGTGTTTGACTCACAATATTTTATTCTCGGGCCACAAGTCAAAGCATTGGAAGAAAAGATTTCTGAATATTCACAATGCAAACATGGGATAGGTGTTTCATCCGGAACAGATGCATTATTGATTGCCTTAATGGCAATTGATGCGGGCCCCGGTGATGAGATTATTACAAGCCCATTCAGTTTTTTTGCAACTGCTGGTGTGATTTCAAGATTAAATGCTACACCTGTTTTTGTCGATATTGAACCTGATACCTATAACATTGATCCCGCAAAAATTGAAGCCGCTATTACAAATAAAACCAAAGCAATTATCCCAGTCCATTTATTTGGCCAGTTAGCGGATATGGACCCAATAATGTCAATCGCCGGAAAGCATAAACTTTTTGTTATTGAAGATGCCGCCCAGGCAATCGGATCCGAATATAAGGATGGAAAACGAGCTGGTTCAATCGGCCATATGGGTTGTTTTTCCTTTTTCCCAAGCAAAAACCTGGGTGGATTCGGTGATGCCGGAATGGTTGTTACCAATGATAATAACCTGGCGGAAAAACTGGTCAAATTACGCGTACATGGATCTGAACCGAAATATTATCACCAAATTGTTGGAGGAAACTTTCGCATCGATGCCCTCCAGGCTGCTGTACTATCGATCAAACTCGAATATCTTGATCAATGGACAGAAGGTAGACAGGCCAATGCCAATGAATATTGTGCAATGCTTAAGGGAAAAAATCTCGATAGCGATTTAGGATTACCTATCATTCGCAAGGGCTATCGTCATATTTTTAACCAATTTGTTCTCCGATCTTCTAAGCGGGATGATCTTATTGCGCATTTGCGTAAGCATAATATTGGATGTGAAATTTATTATCCTGTTACCTTAAATGAACAAGAATGTTTCTCTTTTCTTAATTACCAAAAAGGTGATTTTCCAATTGCAGAAAAAGCGGCTGAAGAAGTTTTGGCCATTCCAATTTACCCAGAGTTAAATTCCGACCAGAAAATGTATGTAGTTAATACCATAGCCAGTCTTTTTTAATAAATAAAAGATGGGATTTTTGCATCTTCCCTTTAAACCAACGACAAACAACTCATAAGAGCAATGTACCTGGTATCAGGGGCATTGCCCATATCTCCATATCAGGGGAAACGGTGATGTCAAAGTTATTATTCTTGCTGTTTTTACTTGTTAACTTCCTCCCGGCACAGATAATCCACCAATTGTCGGCAGATCGATTCACACAGTATACTATTAACGACTGGGTGTCTTATGCACCAGCTTTACATATAACGTCTGTTGATATTGATGAAAATTTCATTTATTTCGGCAGCCGTTCCGGAGGAATTTTACGATTTGATAAATATTCTGAAAAATGGAAACCTCCCTTCACTACCAGTAGCGGCCTTCGTAGTAATACCATTTTCAAAGTGGTGTATAACCAAACTGATGGCTCCCTTTACGCGCAAACACCCGAGGGAATAGACGTTTACAGACCAGCAGAAAAATTTTGGCGCCCTGCTACAGATTTTCGCATGCCCCCTTCAAGAATGCCATCTAAACTAGATTTGTCAGGTTTCTCCAATAACAATAATGATAGATTTCGCTTCCCTCCTCTTTATCGCCCTTCAAATAGTGAATTGCCTGATTTTTTTACCCGCGTATCCATTATGTATCACCTGGGAGGAATTTTTTATGACCGCTATAACCGTCAATATCAGTTTACTGATAGAATTACTGATTCCTGGCGAAGGTTATGGATTGGTTCTGATGGCTATGGACCATTAATGGCAGACCTTGATCATACCTTTCTCAAGGCCATGCCACAATCAATTCCAGATATTTCACCCCGTGATCTTTATATCGACGGTGATGATATCTGGATAGGAGGGCTCAGAAAAAGTGACGCTCCTGCTGGCATTGCTCACTGGGATCAATATGAAGATTTATGGGAATACTTTGAAGCCTTTTCAATTTCAGAACTATACAAAGATGACGTCTTTGCCATTGATGGAAATGAAAAATACATTTTTTTTGCAACAATTCATGGCCTGGCAATTCTGGATAAAAGAAAAATGAAATGGAAAACAGTCGATTCGAGAGATGGATTAGAGGGTGACTGGGTTTATGATGTATTATCTTTCCAGGACAAAGTGTATATTGCTACACTATATGGACTTAATTGGCTGAATCTCCCCTCCTTCGAACCACATGAATCCCATGAAACAACACTAGATAATGTGCAGGTAAATCAGTTAGTCTCATGATGATAGTTCCATATGGGCAGCAACAAAGTTTGGTCTTTATCAGATAGATCCTATTACAGAAGAAATTATTTTTCATGGCTCACGGGCAGTGCTTCCTGATTATAACCTTACAGCAGTAGAAGTTATTGGTAAAGAAATATGGATAGCCAATAGAAGCGGTATTGCCTATTGGGATAGAAAATCTGATGAATGGCATAGTTTTCCAGGACTTATTCTTGGTGCAGAGATCAGAGATATTGCAAAAACAAAAAACACGATCTGGTTTGCCACTGATATCGGATTGTTAAAATACGATCGGAAACAGGACTACTGGCGATTGTTTACCAAAGATGATGGTTTAATTGATAATGATACGTACCATCTTGAGGTAGATGGAAAGCATATCTGGATAAGTACCGAAATGGGTATAACTTCTTTTCGCTGGCGTCGAAAAGGTCGTATTGATTAATAATTCGAAATCCCTCACTTTGTTAAGTTCCCGATAGCTTATTTTGATCTGACTCGTTTTCTTCTACAGTTAGATGGAGCCTGCCTTCATTTATCTTGTTCATCTTTTTACACGAATGACCAAATTATTCACCTTTAATTTATTTTGGTTTGATGATGTTATTGAAATTAATCTGCCATCAAAGGTGTTTTTATCGTCAGCAACTTCTTTGAGTATCAATGTATCTCCTACAGTAAATTTCTCTTCCATTGTAGCATTCAAAACAAAATTTACATCCGCTGAATCCAATCGTATTAAAATGAAAGCGGGGCTATTCTCTTTAACAGGTATATTAGCACCAACCACTGTTGTCTTAACAACACCATCTGTAGATGCATAAATAATTGATTTTTCCAGTTTTTCCTTACTCTCCTTGAATGATGTTCGCAACTGGTTATATTTTATATTTTGTTTATTAAATTCATCCCTACTTATTAATTTTTTTGCATATAATTCACTGCTTTTAATTTGATTGTCCTTTAATTTAGTTAACATTTCATTTATACGATTCATATCCGATTTGAGGTGTTGATCATCATATTTTGCTAATGGTTCATTGGCATGAACCGTGTCTCCTATCTGAACAAAAACTTTTTCAATAACTCCTGATATCTCTGTCATAATTTGCTCTTCCAACATCTCAATTTTGACCTCTACCTCAATAAGCTTAGCATGGTTGCCCGTTCCATTTTTCGACCACTCCAGTATCATCACTCCTTCAGAGAATTTTGATACCTTGGCTTGGTCCTTACATCCCCAAAAAGAGATTAGAAGAGCAATAACTACTGCCATGTAAAATCGCATAAACATCCCCTTAAGAAATCATGATTCTTATTCTCAGATAAGTTAATTTATTATCTTAAAAAAGTTACGATTATATTAAAATATTTATATCTTTATTATAAAACAATTATAAGGATTTTAAAATGAAAAATCTTTTTTCAAATTTATCTGTAATTCTGGTTAGTATTCTAATTCTATTGGGTTGTCAAGACGGGACAGAAAAAGCTAACCTGGTTTTGACAAATGGTAAAATCTACACTGTGGATAAAGATAACAACGTTTTTCAGTCCATTGCTATAAAAGATGATCACATTTTAGCGGTTGGCACCAACCCCGAGATCGAAGACTTTATAGCGGATAACACTACCGTGGTCAATATAGAAGGTAAAACCGTTATCCCTGGATTCATTGAATCTCATGCCCATCTGATGAGCCTGGGTTATTCAAAACTGAGGCTTCAACTTACTCATGCAAAAAATTGGAATGAATTACTTTTAATGGTAAAGGAGGCCGCCTCAAAACTTCAACCGGGAGAATGGATTATAGGAAGAGGATGGCACCAGGAAAAATGGGATGAGCCTGTTCAGCCCCTGATTGAAGGGTATCCTATCCATAAAGATTTAAGTTCTGTTTCACCAAATAATCCAGTCTATTTAACTCATGCCAGTGGACACGCGATGATGACAAATCAAATGACACTCGAACTTTGTGGCGTGGATAAAACCACCCCTGATCCTCCAGGTGGCCGTATTATTCGGGATAACAAGGGCAATCCCACAGGTGTCTTCCTGGAAACGGCAGAAGAACTTATTTACAAGCAATTAGCAGAATCTCAAAAAAACAGAAGTGCCGAAGAGATCGAAAGCTATGACCGTCAAGCTCTTGAGGCTGCTATGACAGCTTGCCTAACAAATGGTATAACCAGTTTTCACGATGCAGGCGCTACATTTAAACGAGTGGATTTCTACAAAAAAATGAGTGACCAGGGGCAACTGGCCATTCGTCTTTGGGTAATGTTGGGTGAAGATAATGACAATTTGAAAAAGGATATTTCTAATTATAAAATTCTTGGCTATGGCAATAATCAATTAACTGTCCGGGCGATCAAACGATATATGGATGGAGCCCTCGGTGCACGCGGGGCATGGTTGCTTAAACCATACTCTGATTTGCCATCAAGCAATGGCTTACCAACCACTGCTATAAGCGAAATGCAGGAGGCTGCAAAAATTGCTTACGAGAATGGTTTTCAACTTTGCACCCATGCCATTGGCGATCGTGGAAATCAGGAAACGTTGAATATATATGAAGAGATTTCTAAAATCGATCCGGAAAAAAAGGATTTACGTTGGCGAATTGAACATGCCCAACATCTTGCTATAACTGATATTCCAAGATTTAAGGAGCTGGGTGTAATTGCCGCTATGCAATCTGTACATTGTACATCGGATGGACCCTGGGTCCCTAAAAGACTGGGAGAAAAGCGGAGTAAAGAAGGTGCCTATGTATGGAAGAAGTTAACGGAGGCTGGTGCATATATTTGTAACGGGACCGATGCACCCGTTGAAGACATAAATACGATGGCAAATTTCTATGCCGCAATCACCCGAAAACTCCCGGATGGATCCCAATTTTATCCTGATCAATGTATGACCCGCCAGGAAGCCTTGCGATCCTATACAATTAATGGCGCATTTGCTGCCTTTGAAGAAGAAATTAAAGGCTCTCTTACGCCAGGCAAGCTAGCAGATATGGTCATTCTTGATAAAGACATCATGACAATACCCGAGAATGAAATTTTAAAGACAAAAGTTGTTTCTACAATTGTTGGGGGGAAAATATACGACTTTGAGGAAAAATGAGAATGGACCCGAAATGTACCATATATGGGGAGTACAAAGTCCTTCAATTAAAAGATGAAATACGGTCCTTTAACACACCCGCCTTCTCATAGATAGTCTTATACGTTTCCAGATTTTGAACCAGAAGGGCATAATAACCAAGAATCAGGTTATGAAATTTTTTCTCCCTCAATACTTTTTTATTAATCAACTTTTGATTCAGGAAATCAAGATTTTCATAAACATAAGGTACTGCATAATCGTCGATATAATTATTGTATACATCTTCTTTCATGTTCTTGTCGATCAAAGTCTGATAATAGCCGATAATTTCATGCTTTAATTTAAAATCTGATATTATATTATGATTTGTCCAATCGATTTTTTTTCTGTTTTTTTTCACTTTTCCTCACTATTCAATCTTGAAACCTGCATAATACTAATTACAAGCAAAATCGCCCCAAACCACTGGAACCAATCTAATACATTCCCTCGTAATATATATTCTAAAACTACAGCTGTTAGTGGAAAAGCCAATTCGCAGATGGTGGCAACGGAGGCAGATATTTCTTTCAGTCCGTAATAATAGAAAAAAATGGCGGTGCCACCTGACGTAAAAGCAATGACAAAAAATATTATCCACTGATTCTGAGTTACCTCTGTTACAGATGAAATATCTTTTTGAAAGGTTACAATGATTAACATCAGTATGGCGGTGATTAAAAACCGCAGGTAAGTTCCGTTCCGATAGTCAATATTGCGTAATGCTCTTTTGCTTAAAACCGTGGAAGCAGCAAAACTGATGGCGGCGATAAGGGCAAATAAAGCGGCAATAGCAGTTTTATCACCGGAATCTATCACAGGTAGTTTCATACCAAAGGTAAGAAAATAAGCCCCAAAAACAGCCAGGCCAGACCATAGATAGAATATTTTGGCCGGTTTTTCACGTAAAAGTAGCATAGCAAATATAATGGCAAAGGCCGGTTGGAGTTTTTGGATCAGGATGACAATTGACAAATTCACATAATTAACAAAAAACAACGCCCGGGTTATGGCCATAGTACCCAAAGCACCACCAAATATGGCAACCCCTGCTAAAGCCAGCCAATCACCCACTTCCAGATTCCGAAATGACGAAAATCGTTTGACAAATAGCGGTGTCAACAATACAGCAACAATCGCACTTTCTAAAAAAACGACCAACGAGACGGGAAGAGTAAAAAGTGTCGGCCTGAGTACAATTCCATCAACACCCCAGAGGCTGGCTCCCAGGACAACAAATAGCGGTGCTAATTTTTTATATGATTTCATAAAATTTTCTTTTAACTCCCTAACACCAATTATAATGTTAATATTATACCCGAATTACGAATTTGTAAAATTTTAACGGTTTTATCAATAACCTATCTTTGGAAATTATAATCGATTGAAAATTAATTTGTCTGAATTAATTATTCATAAGAAACATTTTGAATCATTCTGTGTATATTAAATTGTAGCAACAGAGTAAAAGATTTAATATATTATTCAAAAATCAGGGAGTTTAAGATGCCCAATAAGGAAAAAGTTCAGATTGAGGTAGAGGTGTCTTCACATCAGCTGAATGTTAAACACGCCACGTGTCCCAACGGCCACCTTTTATGTTGTGATGATTCTGTAAAAATTCACGATCATCCGGCAATTAAAGTGAAGGTTAAATATAAAGATAAAGAAGGGCTTTTATATTTAGATCCGATCTATGGCAGTTATGACAATATTTTCGAAGGAATTGCAATGCCCAAGGGTGGTCTGGCAGAATTTTTTTGTACCGAGTGTGGGGTAAGTCTGACTGATCCCTCTGAAACATGTCAGTTATGTTCATCACCGATGTTCGTATTTCATCTACCGAAGGGTGGAATCATTGAGGGTTGTTTAAAAAACGGATGTCTGTTTCATAAAATGAAAATTGTTGATGCTGAACAACAGCTGGCCAGGTCTTTCGAAAATAGTACTCTTGAATCTTATTTATAGCAATTATTCTTTCTGGAAATATTATTCATTCATTTAACTAACCAAATGCTCGAAGAGCAGTGTTTACAATTTCTTGTGCTTCCTCCTGAATTTGAGCAAGATGGTCTTTTCCTATAAAACTTTCCGCATAGATTTTATATATATCTTCCGTACCTGAAGGTCTCGCGGCAAACCACCCATTCTCAGTTGTAACTTTTAACCCACCAATGGGTGCCTTATTGCCCGGGGCATGGGTTAATTTTGTAATTATCTTTTCTCCGGCAAGGTTATCTGCTTTAATGAGTTCTGGCTTTAGGTTTGCAAGCACTTTTTTTTCATCCTGTCCTGCAGGAGCATCTATTCTTTCATAGACAGGTTCCCCGAATTTTTTCTGGAGATCTTGATAATGTATGGCAGGATCCATCTCTGTTTTAGCTGTGATCTCTGCCGCCAATAGATCCATAATAATTCCGTCCTTATCTGTTGTCCAAACATCTCCATTCATTCTTAGGAATGATGCACCGGCACTTTCCTCTCCGCCAAATCCAAATTCACCGGTTGCCAATCCGTCTACAAACCATTTGAACCCCACCGGTACCTCAACAACCCTCTTCTTAAGATCGTATCCCACCTTATCAATCATGGCACTTGAAACAAGCGTTTTTCCTATGGCAGCGTTTGAAGACCACTTTCTACGATTTGTAAACAGATAATTTATTGCCACACTGAGATAATGATTTGGATTAAGAAGCCCTCCATTTTTTGTAACAATTCCGTGACGATCATAATCGGGATCATTGCCAAAAGCTATATCAAATTTATCTTTAAGATTAATTAAGCTACGCATTGCATAAGGAGAGGAACAATCCATTCTGATCTTACCATCTCTATCTAACGTCATAAATGCAAATGTCGGGTCAATTTTATTGTTAACCACTTCGATATCAAGATGATAGAAGTCTGAAAGGGGTTCCCAATAAGCAATACCAGCCCCGCCCATGGGATCAACTCCAATTTTTACTTTTGCGGAAGCAATTACGTCCATATCTACAACATTTTCAAGATCCTTTATATAGGGTGTAATAAAGTCATAACGTTTGGTCGTGAGCTTTGCCAAGCCTTTTTCAACTGAAACACGCCGCACATCCCTGAGACCACCTTTGATAATATCATTGGCCCGCTCTTCGATCATTTTAGTAATACCCGATTCTGCCGGGCCCCCATTGGGAGGATTATATTTAAATCCGCCATCTTCAGGTGGATTATGTGAGGGCGTAATCACGACCCCATCAGCAAATGAATCGCTCTGTTTAGCATTATAGGTTAATATCGCATGGGAAATGACTGGTGTTGGGGTATAACCCATCTTCTCATCAATCATCAGGGGAATCTCATTTGCAGCAAAGACTTCAATAGCTGTCAGGAAGGCCGGCTCTGAAAGTGCATGGGTATCTTTACCAATGAATAAAGGTCCTGTGATACCATTAGCGCGCCTGACTTCGCTGACTGACTGACAAATAGCCAGAATGTGATCTTCATTAAATGTGGTTTTTAATGATGAACCGCGATGGCCCGATGTGCCAAATGTGATTTTTTGTGATCGCTCTCCAGCATCTGGCTTATTGGTATAGTAAGCCGCTACCAGTTGTGGTATATTGGTCAGATTTTCCTGAATCGCCGGTTTTCCGGCCCTTGCATGAACACCCATTTACTTCTCCAAATAAAATTGCTGAACCATAGATAGACACGCACCTTGATAAATAAATTAGGATTTTAATTGGTCCGTGTAATTCTGTGGTAAATTTTTTAATTATGATGACTAATGACAGAAATTTACAGAAAATTAAAGTAGAATTCTGCCTGGGCATAAAAACGTAAATCTAAAGATGCCCCTATAGGGAAATAAATGCTTTCCCGGTTAAATATATTTCTAAAGATAACATCGATTTTAATTCTCTTATCCCATAGCCATTTATTTATAGCAAGGTCAAAGGTAATAATATCCGATAATTGGGCTGAATATTTGCCCAGACTCTGTTCTTCCACATTATGATAATCATACCAAAAAACCGATGATTGATATTTAAACATAGACCAAATTGAAAAACTTTCAACAGGATTGTAAGTGATCCGGTAGATGGCACGATGTTCAGGTACAGATTTCCATAGATCCTGCATTTGTGAGGTTGTCTCTAATGTCGTTGAATAATGGTAGTACAAATGATGACTAATAGGATCAGGACCGCGGTAATTCAACTTCAAAAAGAGCCGTCCCCGACTGTTAGACTGAACTGTTTTGATCATTACTTTACCAGAAGTGGTTTTATGTTCAGGATCATATATTAGTGGTTGTACTTCCCAATTTTTAGATATAAAGCGGCGGAATGAAACCCCTCCCTCAAAAGCCTGCCATTTTTCTCCTGTCCTCGTTAATAACAGATCAAACGTCCATTGTTTTGCCGGCAATAATGTTCCCTCAATCTCGTATGAACCACCAAGATCCGATACAATATCGTAGCCGCTTTCAGACCAATACCAAAGTGTATTTTCTTCCAGGATACTTGTTTCTGAGAATGAAAATACACCGGTTAAGGCCCAAAAATCTGATGTCTGGAATTTATCTTTGATAGACAAGTTGATCACTCTTCCTGCATCACCGAACTCATACATCCCTGATATACCCGGTGAATGACCCGTAAAACCAAAATATTGATAGGATCCATAGACTTTTCCACTGGAGAGATACCTTTGTGATAAATCATATCCTGTATTTGCCTGAATTTGCTTAACTCCAACACCTAGTTGAGACCTGCCATATTTATTATAAAACCCTGATTGTATATCCCCTCCAAATTCCTCTACTCCCCAATCAAAATCATAGTTATATTTATTTGGACGTTTTTCAAGTTTGTGTTTCTGATAGAACAGTCTATATCTAAAATTAAATCCTCCTGATAGTTCTTCTCCTCCTGATAATCCCATAAATGTAAAATCTTGATTTGTAGGTATTTCGCGGCCCGCCGGTTTAAAAAAATAAAGATCTTCCATTGTTGTTTGAAAAACTTCAAATTGTGGGCGGCTAAATGCCTTTGATAAACCGGCTTTAAACATATAGGATTTACTACTTATATAAGGATTGTGTTCAGTATAAATATCTCTTAACCTATCAGTCATTCGCGGATCTGTAGGATAATAGACTTGAACATAATGTCCAAAGCCTACGTTAACATTTGAGTCCGCATAAGCTAACCAATAAGATTCATCAGCAGCTATACGATCAATGTTTTCACTCCAATATTCTGTATAGCGCCAGGGACCGGGATCCCCTGTTCTATTTCCCGCTGTAAGCTGGCCTTGTAATGTAACGCCCTGCTCAATTTTTTTTGTATGTATATGTATGATACCTTTATCAGAGAACTCAGAATTAATTAGTTGAGGGAAAATAAATACATCTATAGAATCAATATGATCAGTACTAAAGGGTAGAAGATTCAGTTCGATTGTATCAAACAATTTAGTTTGAATGGTTTGATCATTTACCATTAAAATCCAGTTTTGCTGCTGATACAGATCAAAATCTTTAAGAGTTGCTTGCCAGGTGAACCCATCAATCGAAAAATAATCAAACTCATCAATCAAAGACAGAATATCTGAAAGCCGAACCAAACCAGCATGATTTAACTGATTTCGATAAAGAGTATGTTTTAATTGACCGTTTTGTTCACCTGCTGAAAGCGCGTAAGCTGGCAACAAAAACAGAAAAATAATTATCGCAGTGATTATTCCTCTCATTTTAAAAATTCCGTTAACCAAATCGGTGTATCAAAGGTATATGACAATCCGGCAGTAATCATAAAGAGTTCAATCGGTTTTTTTGTATAGATATACATATAGGCAGCCCCCGTCTGAACTGACCATGACTTTGACCATCTAAATTCAAATCGGGTATTAAATCCTACCCCCAATTCACTTTCCAATGCCTGTGATTCATGTATATCACTGTCATCAAATGACATTTGATAACTGCCAATCTGTATGCCATTATACCAACTTAGTTTTCTATAAAGGTCAATATCAGCTCCCCATCCGATAAATATAAAAACACTCAAAAAATCTGGTTGATATTCAGACCGTCCGCTATAGGGATAAAGGTGGATTCCTCCCTGGATCTCAGCCAAATAAAAAGGCATTTCAACAATAAATTCTGCACCAAATTCCGGTTCCCAGAATTCGTGAAATATGTTCTGATTTGAATTATGAGCACCATTAAATCTTAGTGCAATTTTGGAAAAGGGAAGCGAGGTTTCAGAGGCAAAAAGTAAATTGGATTCTGGATAAATTATAAATAAAAAAGTAAATAAAATTATCACTCTACCCAATGAAAACGGAAGATCTTCCTTCATTTTACTCCTTATCCGCATTTCCAAATTTCTCAAAGAGGAGAACCATCTAAGGGTTGGAACAGCGATCTCTGAGCTTGAAACTTTTTTTTGAAGGTAGGAGTTGTAGGTATTATACATAATTTGCTTTAATTGTGGGAACACATTTAAAAGGTTGTATAAAATTCAATTTTTACCACGGATACACACGGAAATCCACTGAATAAGAGCAAACAATAAAAAAATTATAAACACTATTATTCATAATAAATATAATAATATGATTTCCATATCAATCCGTGATACGTTCTCCATTTTCACGTAATCTCTTAATTTCATCGGTATAATCTTAAATAGGCTTCCATCTGAAAATAGTCCAGTAAAGATGAACTCTGGTGTTGGTAAAATTAATGATAAAATCTGTGCTCAGTAAAAATGATTAGCATTGGCAATTATCTAGTAGCGGTTAAAATATCCAAAGATTGATTTCATTACTCTGGTTCTAGATTTCTCGGACAAGATAGTCTCAAAGGGAAAACCGAATATTACAACCCGATAGTCTCCTTTATAAGCAATTCCGGCACTGATATTATTTTCTGTATAACGCATTATCACCTTAGCCTTTTTATCTGCTGGTTCGATACCATCTGGTGCTTCCACACTATACATTTTCGGGTTATAATTAGTATTGAAAACAATGGTATCTATCACTGCATGGAAGAGGGAATCTGTAACCGAAACTGTGCCCCTTTTTGAAGCATAATTTGTACGCCAAAAGAATTTTAATGTGTTTCGTGCGAAATTTGTATCGAAAGTGTCTTTAGGTGTTAGGTAAAATAGATCCGTTCCAATATGAGCTCCGGATATAAACAGGTTACCTCCATTTTCACAAAAGGTGCTTATCCTTTTTTGTAATGAATCGGGGATCGTCATGAACTCAACACTATCTCCTCCTTTGGGTAGCCTGGTTTTTTTCTCTTCGCCTAAAATAAGATCCAGATACTTATAATTCTCTATATCAAAGGTATTATCCATAACCGCCTCATCGCTCGCTGAGACAAAGGAATAACCTGCTTCCTTAATAGCCTTGCCATGCAGATAAGTAAAGTCAAATGTATTACCCGGTATAATCATTTTTTCCATATAAGCATAACTTGAACCAAATCCTGGGGCATCATCATCTTTCCAAGGTGAACCTGGGAAAAAATTAAATTGTTCTCCAGTATAGTCCAGTTCATATTTGTCCGGAACCCCTGCATCAAAAAAGTTGGCAAATCCCTGCATTTCTTCTGTATTCACAGTTGCCGGGGCAGCAACCCGATCAAAACCATTAATAATCAACACAGGATCTTTCTGGCCATCATTTAGGCATACCGACAAGATTTCAGAAGGAAAACTTTCTCCACCAGCATTGATTGCCGTAATTTTAAAACTATAAATAATGCCTGGGGAGAGGTCATTAAATCTCATATAATTTTTATCAACCAGATGACCATTATCAAAGTTTTTATCCCCTTCTCTCCTGTATACTATATATTTATTTGCCTTGGCCGATGGCTCTAAAAGATCTTTTTGGGGCTCCCATTTAAGTAAAACCTCTTTTTGCTCGTCAAGAACCGCCTGAAAATGGCTGACAGGAAGTGGTTGAACAACAAAAGTTTCCTGGTTCTGTGTTGTCACAAATTTCAAAATTGCTTTATAGATGGAGCGACTTACATCAAAACGAAAACGGGGGTCATGAAAAAATTTCATGTCAAGAAAATTCTGATGGGACAAAAGTTCCAGTAAAACGGCAGGAATGTTGGGTCGGAATACTTCACTATAGCCCCGGTCCCACAATCCTCGCCTTCTCCAGGCTGGATCATATTTCAGACGTATATCTTCGACAATTTGGGTCTGCAAAATATCAGCAAAATCACGGTTGGCAAAACGGGAAACATTATCGGGAAACACCAGGGCAGAGTCTGCGTCATATGTACTATAGATCGATAACGTGCCGATAACGGTATCGTTCTTTGTAGTACCCGCATCGGTATGAAAGGCCAGCGAAGCATCTATTGGTACTCCAAGGCCTTGAACCATCCTGTTTTTATTGGGTCCTTTTGGAGCTCCTAACAAATAGTTAACCCATTCACCACGGCTGCGGTAATCATCTGTATAGTCATTCTTATATCCTGAGAGCGTATATACCAAGGTATCAGGCATGCCTGCATATTGTAAATAATAACGGGCACCCTCCATATATCGTGGACGACCACTGACCTGATTTCCTCTGATGATATTACCCATCCCCCCACCAAACCGAACAGCATCAGCCGATACAACTCTACCAGATTCTCTGCTTTTATTGCTTAAGACCACTTTTCCAATCTCAGGGTTTACACCTACTTTAAAAAGGAATTCACCAAGATATATCCAGGTATGTCCGCCCATTTGCTGATTTACTTTAAAATTTGTCGTACCACCCGTATGATAAACCGTATAAGAGGCATCATTAACATTTGAATCTGAATGGGCATAGGCAATAGAAACCGCATATTTTCCACTCTCAGGAATATCAGGGATCCAACTAATTTCAGCCGTTTTAATTACTTCAGATTTGATAAAGCGAAATGAACCTTGTCTGAAAGGGTTAATCCAATCCCCATAGGGTGGATATCCGATTGCAAAACCGGATGTTTGTCCTCTTCTCCAGGATGAATTTGAACCCTCTACAGATTCGATATATTGCGTACTGTTTCCCTCAAAAGAATCATTGTCGACAACAACTTCATTTATCTGAGTATCCCGCTCTCTGGGTAGAAACACATTTGCCCCTGCATTCTCTAACATCGGTACAATGTAGGGAAGTGTATAAGCTAAAGGGCCAAGATCTTCCACACTTTGAAATAAACGAGCTCTTTGCCATTCCCAGCGGTCATATCTCTTCTCATAATACCACCCATGACTATGCCAAAGGGCAATATGTTTTCCATATAAACCCTTATCTATTCTTATGGGCTTGCTCGTATTATGTACAATAGGAGGTTGAACAAATCTTTTTTTCGCCAGACGATTCTGATTAAAATCAACCGGGTCTGAGCGATAATAATTAGGTATTAATTCATCTATCGTACTATTCGTTGTATAAATGGTGAAAGAATAGTTATTATCCCACCAACCTAATTCCTCCTCCACAGCCATATTTATATGCTCTTAAATTTTTTTCTCTAAAAGGTATAAAAGAGAAAAAGCGGTTCAGGTAAATATCTATATGTTCACGATTCTCATCGACCACAATAGAATCAATCCGGGTATGTTTTGAAAGTTTAACCGGAGAACCATTGACGATGCATGATTCGAGAAAATCTTCTATCTTTCTATGTATTCGTTCTGTCGTGCCATCCATTTTATCATATTCATAATGTGGCTTTTCAGTTACAAATACAGCACAGCTAGTCAGCAGCAACATGCTAGTAATACGTATTATCCATGAGGAAGATAATTGGATTGAAAATTTCACAAGTCCGTCCTAAATATGTTGACCAATCCGGTAAAAAGGTTTAATTTCCTACTTCTGTTTGTATTTATTTAGATCTGAAGAAAAAATACAGTACTTTCAATATACAAAATGTCAAAATTTCAATCCACCACAGATCGTACCGAACCAGTCTAAATCAACAGAGGAATAATTGTGTACAATTTGCGTTCGATTAATTCCACATATGTTTAAAAACCGGTGAAAGCAGGGCTTCTTGCCTTACCGGATCAACTCCTTGGATAAAGATTTAGAGAAAATATTTGGTTTAATTTTATTATTATTATCAAAAAATAATTGGAGGAAAAATGGCAGATGAACCATTAGCAGCAAGAGATGTCGGACATGCCCGTAGTGGTTTTGGACTAGAGTACCTTGGAATCCGAAATATTAACAATGTATATTGGAATTTATCGCGCCCCGCTTTGTATGAACAGATCATACGCCGCCGGGAAGGTGTTATCTCCCAGCTAGGTCCGGTTATAGTAAGAACCGGTGCTTTCACAGGTCGATCCCCTAACGACAAGTTCATTGTAAAAGAGCCCAGTTCAGAGAAGCATATTTCCTGGGGAAAAGTTAATGTTCCCTTTAGTGAGGAAAATTTTAATAAAATTTATTCCCGTCTCCTCGCCTATTTGCAAGGAAACGATATATTTATTCAGGATTGCTACGCTGGTGCAGATCCGGACTACAGAACACCAATCCGGGTAATTACTGAATATGCATGGCACAACCTTTTTGCCCGAAATATGTTTATTCGCATTGAGGATCCAAAAGAATATGAAACATTTAGACCCGAGTTTACCATAATCAACTTACCGAAATTTCACGCGGTACCAGAGATGGATGCGACTAATTCAGAAGCTTTTGTTCTTGTGAATTATGCCAAGAAACTGGTTTTGATCGGTGGCACGAGTTATGCCGGTGAATCAAAAAAATCTGTTTTCTCTATCTTGAATTATATACTCCCTCATAAAAAAGTCCTATCCATGCATTGCTCAGCGAATATGGGGAAAGATGGAGATTCGGCCCTCTTCTTTGGCTTATCTGGGACAGGCAAGACAACCTTATCCGCTGATCCGGATCGTGCATTGATTGGTGATGATGAGCACGGATGGAGCGATAACGGAATATTTAATTTTGAAGGTGGTTGTTATGCCAAAGCGATTCGACTTTCGCCAGAAGCTGAACCCGAAATTTATGAAGCCACCAGAAAATTCGGGACAATATTAGAAAACGTTGTTTTTGATACGCATTGGCGCATACCGGATTTTGATGATGATACCTTTACAGAAAACACACGGGCAGCCTACCCAATTAGCCATATTAGAAATATTGTACCAGAAGGGATGGGGGGACATCCGAAAAACATTATTTTCCTGACCGCTGATGCCTTTGGTGTCTTGCCTCCAATATCGAAACTTTCTCCGGAACAGGCCATGTATCATTTTCTCTCAGGATATACAGCCAAGGTAGCAGGAACAGAACGTGGTATAACAGAACCCCAGGCAACATTCAGTACTTGTTTTGGGGCACCATTTATGCCATTAAATCCATCCATGTTATGCTGAAATATTGGGAGAGAAAATTGAAAAACATAAGGTTAACGCCTGGTTAGTTAATACCGGATGGACCGGAGGGGCTTATGGTGTAGGTGAAAGAATGTCGATCAAACACACACGTGCCTTATTAACAGCTGCTCTTGAAGGCAAACTCAATGACGTGGATTATGAGAAAGATCCTGTATTCGGATTAGCAACACCGTTATCATGTGCAGGCGTACCATCCGAGATACTAAATCCCCGGAATACCTGGCAGGATAAAAAGGCTTATGATCAGCAAGCGGCAAAATTCAGCTGACTTATTTAAGGAAAACTTCAAGGAATATGGGGAACATGTTTCTGATGCCGTAAAGGCCGCCGGTCCTCTAGTTTAGGAATGTATAGTAGTGGCCGTTCGTGAACGGCCACATATTACATGTGGGAAATGACTTTTTTTGTGGAATAAATTGAGGATTATCGATGCGAATAGTCCTTCATTTATTAATTATGGTTGTCACCCTCATTGGGGGATGTGGCCAAAAACAAAATGACAAATCTGTCGATTCATATAAATTCAGCAATGAGAATCATCTCTCAAACATTAAAATGTTGACTGATGAGGGTGAGAATGCCAAGGCCTATTTCAGTCCGGATGAACAGAACCTCATCTTTCAGAGTCATCACGGAAATTTAGAATGTGATCAGATTTTTACGATGGATATCAATGGATCTAAGAAAACACATGTAAGTACGGGTGAAGGGAGAACGACATGTTCCTACTTTTTACCAGATCAGCATAGAATAATTTATGCAAGTACACATGGTGCCAATAAAAATTGCCCGCCTCCACCAGATTTTTCACAAGGTTATGTCTGGAAAGTTTACAACACTTTTGATCTGTATATTTCAAACACAGACGGCAGCAATCCAGTCGTCCTCGTTCCTCATGCTAGTTATGATACAGAAGCGACGGTTTCTCCTATTAGCGATAAGATTGTCTTTACTTCACAGCGAAATGGTGATCTGGATATTTATTCCATGAATATGGATGGTAGTGGTTTAGAACAAATTACCTTCTTTGATAAATTCGATGGATTTCCAATGTTTAGTTCAAATGGAAAAAAACTCGTTTTTGCTTCAAATCGCTTCAATAAAAAACAACGAGACACAAACGTGTTTAATGCCGATTGGATTGATTGGCGGTTAATATAAATTTAATCTATTCACCTAATTGGAATTCTGAATTGTCATCCTGTAAGGATCTTCTACGGTGTCGGGATCCGAAATTAGCCAAGTAAGATTCTTACAGAATGACAGGATAAAATGATTATAGGATCAAGAAGTGTAGTTTCAATACTTTTTTAAAGGTGCATTTATTCATTAACATGCTTTTCACACATGTTTAATAAAATACATTTTACTAATCATTCAGGAATTTTTGTTCATTTGTTGCTTCCGATCTGCCATACTTAATTCCAATCCATGACCCTCAGGACCTGTTTCCTGTTTACGAAGTAGATAGGCAAATGTAAGTCCTAAAAAACCCAAAATGGAAAATATCCACATTCCCGGGATATATCCATCCGGATTCTCCGGGCTCGCCCCGGCATAATCATTTGCCAGACCAATCATCCAATTAAATAATGCGACACCAATTTGCTGTATTAATGTCATTACAGCATAAGCGGTACCCAGTTTACGTTCTTCGACAATGTAAGCCACCGAAGGCCACATTACCGCTGGTATCAGAGAGAAGGCGATTCCCATCAAAATAATTGGTACATAGAGACTAATATCGGTATATACCATCAAGAGATAAACAGGTAGAAATAGAACTGATGCTGCCGCCATTAATAAGGCTCTTTTTCCAATCTTATCCGCCAATAATCCAAAAAGTGGTGTAGCAACCATTGCTGACATTGGGAGAATACTATTAATAAAACCCGCAGATTCCCTGCTTACCTGATGAACTTCCATAAATAATTTTATTGCAAAACTTCTAAAGGGAAAAATAGCAGAATAAAAGGTTACACATAAAGCCACAATCAACCAAAAAGATTTATTAAAACCAAAGAGGTCTTTGAATACAAATTTATCCGTCTCCCCAGCCTCACCTAAATAGTACTTCCGCTCTGCATTACTCTCCAACAACCAGTAGCCGATCCCACCAACCACACAACTTATAGATACAATAACGGCTAAAAACAAAGGGTCTTGCCAGTTATTATAAAACGATCCACCCCAACTCGGGGAATTATCAGCAGCGACGGACCCTAGTCGGGCAATGGTTAAATTTAATCCGAAGGCAAAACTTAATTCCTTTCCCTTAAACCATTTTGCCAGGGCCGTAGTAATCGCAACAATTAGTGGTTCAGACCCCAAGCCTAGTATTACGCGACCAATTAACATTACATTAAGATCAGGGGAAGTCCATGTAACAACAGCAGTGACAGCACTTACAATCGAGAATACCAGAATTGTAATTTTTGTACCATATCTATCAATAATAACGCCGCCAATCAATAAGATTAGAATAGCCGCTATGCTATAAACGGAATACATTTGTCCAATATTCTCATCTGTAAATCCCAGATCAGATTTCAAAATATCTGCAATCGGTGCGATACTATCATAAATATAATAATTGCCAAACATAGCCAAACTGACAAATACAAGAACAAGCCATCTATAAAGCTTTGATGGTTCCGGACCGGATCTCATAGTCATGACATCTCCAATCTATTGGTAGGTTTTTAATATGAGTTATTTAAACAATAAAAAAAAAAATTCAACATCGATTCCGACAGAGAACCATTCCAATGTGGCAATTTCAAAAAAAATATGATGTTTTTTTTATTTCGTGATGATTATCACAGTTTTTTAGGTTATATTTTTGCAGTTTACTGATTGAGGATAATCGGTGCATAATATTGATTTATGAGGTGAGGGTGACAACAAAGAGCGATAAACGTGCTTTTGATAGAATGAAGATTCCAGGCGCTTCCGTTATTTTTCGTCGTCGAAATAAACTTGGGTTTCTGGAGCGCTATTCCAAACCCATGCAGCTTCTTTAATCTTACCAAAAGTGGAATATGTTTCGCTTCCGAGAAAAAAGTCGGTAGGGGAGAGCCTGTATCTGTTGAAATTCATATTCCAGGTGAAGAAGAATTACGTCTTTACGGCAGAGTCAAATGGATTAACAATGATTCCCTTGAAAGTGAATGTTTGATAGGCGCACAATTTTCTGCTTTTGGAAATGGCCCTGGCTATAATCCCATAAAAAGTCTGGATCGATTAAGAATTCTCCAGAATAAATATGGTCAAGCCAATAATTAATAAATTGTTTGTTTTATCCTGTAAATATTTACTTAAAAACACATCCTCTTTCTGTAAAAATTTCCCCGTTTTAGAAGATAAAAAAAAAATAAAAAAAAATTTGTCTTCCTAAGCTCTTGTAAATATAAAAATTGACTTTTTTTTCTGAAAATCAAGCCCCAAAAAAAACTTTTCAGCTAAAATATTTTTCGTATATTTGAACTACGTCGGTCAACTTATTTGTGTTCGTCGGAATAAAATCTATCCTCAGATTGGTTTTAAAATTCTTGAGTGTTGAAAATTCGACCTATATATAATTCAACCGCTTAAATAAATATAAATAATAGATTTATCTAACTTCTCTAAATGGGGTAATGTATGTCCTCTAAGCCATTAGTCTCGGATTTATTCTCCGAAAAGTCCAACGATTCTGTAATTGTAACCGAAACCCAGAGCGAAAACCCGCATGAGGACACTATCCCTGGTAGTCAGAGCGGTTTACGTGTTGATAGACTCTTTACAAAAAAAGATTCTGATCCGCTTGATGAAGTCATTTACGAGAGGCGAAGTTCCAAAATAACAGAGCCAAATGGCGAAGTAGTTTTTGAGCTTAAAAACCTGGAAGTTCCAAAAACATGGTCACAATTCGCTACGGATATTCTTGCTTCAAAATATTGCAGGAGAGCTGGAGTACCGGAAAGTGGATACGAAACATCTGCTAAAATGGTTGTCAATCGTATCTCAAGCACCATCCGCTGGTTTGGTGAAGACCAGAATTACTTTGCCACAAAAGAAGATGCCGATAGTTTTGAGGCTGAGCTTTCCCATATATTAATCAATCAACACGGTGCTTTTAATTCACCGGTTTGGTTTAATGTCGGTCTTTATCATAAATATAAAATCGAGGGTAATGGTGGTAATTACTACTGGGACCCTGAATCAAATACAATCAAAGAAACAACCGATTCATTTTCTCATCCTCAGGGATCCGCCTGTTTTATTAATGCTGTTAATGACGACTTAATGTCAATATTTGACCTCGTAAAAACAGAGGCTAAACTTTTTAAGTTTGGTTCCGGTACAGGTACAAATTTTTCTATTTTGCGAAGTAAAGATGAGAAATTAAGCGGTGGTGGAACTTCTTCAGGTCTGCTCTCCTTTCTTGAGGTACTGGATAAAGGTGCGGCAGCAACGAAATCAGGTGGAACGACCAGACGTGCTGCAAAGATGGTGATTCTTGACGTGGATCATCCCGAAATTATTGATTTTATTCAATGGAAGGTGAGAGAAGAAAGTAAAGCCAAATCGTTAATCGATAACGGATACCCTTCAGATTTTAATGGTGAAGCCTATCGCACTGTCTCCGGACAAAACTCTAATAATTCGGTTCGGGTTGTTGATGATTTTATGCGTGCTGTCGAGAGTAAGGAATCCTGGAATACCAAGTTCAGATTATCCGGAGAAGTAGCAAAGACCTTTAAAGCTGAACATATTATGGAGGAAATATCCAAAGCTGCCTGGGCAACAGCCGATCCTGGCTTACAATTTCATGATACCATCAATCGCTGGCATACCTGTCCAAACACCGGCCCGATTAATGCTTCAAATCCATGTTCTGAATATATGTTTCTAGATAATTCTGCCTGCAACCTTGCTTCTGTAAACCTTATAAAATTTTTAAATGAGGATGGCGAGTTTGATGTTGAGGGTTATCGACATACCTGTGAGATGCTTTTTATCGCTCAGGAAATACTCGTGGATCTTTCATCTTACCCGACGGACGGAATTGCTCAAAAAAGCCATGATTTCCGCCCCCTGGGTCTTGGATATGCAAATCTTGGCACCTTACTTATGGTTCAGGGCATTCCTTATGACAGTCCTGAAGCATTAGCGCAAGCCGGCGCTATTACCGCGATAATGACGGGTCATGCTTATTCTGTTTCTGCACAGATAGCAAAGGTTAAAAGGAGCTTTTAATGGTTTTTCTACAAATCGTGAGCCAATGCTCAATGTCATGCAGATGCACCGTAAAGCTGTGGAAGGCATAAGTGCAAATGACTGTCCTGACTATTTACTACAATCAGCCCGCGAGGATTGGGACCGGGCAATTGAGTTGGGTAAAGAATATGGATATCGCAACGCACAAGCAACTGTATTAGCTCCAACCGGAACCATTGGACTGCTAATGGATTGTGACACAACGGGCGTAGAACCTGATTTTTCGCTGGTAAAATGGAAAAAACTCGCCGGTGGTGGATATTTTAAAATAATTAATCAATCTCTTCCACGAGCCTTAAAAACACTTGGCTACTCCAGTGACGATATTCTTGACATCGTATCCTATGTCCTAGGACATGATTCTTTAGATAATGCACCCCATATTAATCCCGAAGCACTTTCTAATTTGGGATACAGTGAAAAGGAAATAGAAGAGGCCCGTTCTGATGTTGAACAAATGAAGATGCTCAATGAATTTACCAAGCATGTCAATCCTAAAGAGTTAATGGAAAGAGGTTTGAGTAGGATCCAGATTCAGGAAACCATTCTCTATATTAATGGTACTGAATCAATAGAAGGTGCACCACATTTAAAAGAGGAGCATTATCCGGTTTTTGATACAGCAAACAAATGTGGTACCGGCCAACGCTTTATTGAGCCTATTGGACATGTAAAAATGATGTCTGCGGTACAACCTTTCCTTTCAGGGGCTATCTCAAAAACTGTGAACATGCCTGGTGAGGCAACCGTAGATGATATTCGTGAAATATACACCCAGGCCTGGAAACTTGGTCTCAAAGCGATCGCCATTTACCGCGATGGCTCGAAAGGATCACAACCTTTGAGCAGCGGAAGCAGTAATAGCGATGATACTGAAGAAGATTCTCTCAAAGATAAAACAGAAGCACTCCTAAAGGAGGCATTAAAGGATATCGTTCACCGCGGAGACAAATTAAGATTGCCTCCGAAGCGAACTGGATATAACTATGCTGCAACAATAGGTGGACAGCGAATATTTTTCAGGACAGGTGAATATGAAAACGGACAGATTGGCGAGATCTTTATTGATATGTTTAAAGCTGGAGCTTCTTATAAGAGTCTCTTAAATTGTTTTGCGGTAGCTGTCAGTCTTGGTCTTCAATACGGTGTACCATTAGAAAAATTTGTAGAGAAATTCATTTATACCCGTTTTGATCCTTCTGGTTTCACAGATCATCCAAATGTTCGAAATGCTACTTCTCCTTTGGATTTTATATTCCGGATATTAGCATCAGACTATCTTGATCGAAAAGATTTGATCCAGGTCCCCCCTACAGAAGTTGATGATACATCTTATGATGTAGCCAAAGATATTGAAGAAAAAACAGTGATCGACAGGATTCAATCAAAAGACCATACCCAAGTAGATACCTTCCTTTCAAATTTGGATGGCGATGCACCACCCTGTGATGCCTGCGGACATATTACTGTTCGAAATGGTACCTGTTATCGTTGTCTTAACTGTGGTAATTCGATGGGATGCTCGTAGAAGCAATTAAGAATGTAGAATTATAAATTATGAATTTAATCCGATCAAGAGGGGTTATTGGTCGGATTTTTTTATTGGTTAAAACTGACTGAATTTATAGACCTCTGCAGTTCATTTCTCGCAGAGACGCAGAGTACGCAGTAAAAGATATCAGGATTTTAAATCTCGTTTAGTTAATAACAAAACTGTAACCTAAAGATCTTTTAAAACCAAATTGAAATTTATCTGTTATATTTAGTAATGATCTGAGAGTATAGACTAAGGCTTAACATTTGCATGATTAAAATTCTAATTTGTTCTCTGCGTCTCTGCGAGAAAATTTATGAATAGAATAAATTAAAATTTCCATAAGATTTTTTCAGCAAGCTCTTTTTTGACTTCGGCACCTTTCAGGATTTCTACCAGCTCTAAGGCAAAACTTATGGCTGTGCCAACACCGCGGCTGGTAATAATATTACCATCCCGAACAACATCAGATTCCATATATTCAAAAAAATTAAATACGGATTTTTCTGACGGATAACTGGTAACTCTTTTATTTTCCAATACCCCTGCCTCTGCCAATACTGTTGGGGCTGCACAAATTGCCGCAATCATTTTATTATCTTTGTTAAACTGCCGAACCATGGCCAAAACATTTTCACTGGCTTTAAGATTGTTCGTCCCCGGTTGTCCGCCAGGAAGAACCAACATATCAAATTGAGTCGAATCTATATCTTCAATAAATACATCGCAGCCCATCGATATCCCGTGAGATCCGGTTATTATCCCTTTTTCTAATCCAGCAACCGTGACAGCAACATCTGCCCTCCTTAAAAGATCAATGATAGTAACCGCTTCAATCTCTTCAAATCCAGATGCCAAAAATACTAATACTTTCTTCATTTCATTTCCTATGTTTAACCATTCATTATACTCGATACAGAAAGATACAGATCTGATTTATTATTTATTAATAGAAATCCGTCACCCTGAACTTGTTTCAGGGTCTTGATTACCAATAGTTAGATTCCGAAAACCTGAATCACATTCAGGGCAGGCAAGTTCGGAATGACAAGGTAGGTGCATTTCTTTCTATGCTTTACGCTCCTCGCTCTTCGCTTCTCTGAATCTTTTCCCTTTAGCCTTTAGCCATTGGCCTGCTTCCGAATTACGCAAAATAATTGAGATCTCTCTCATCATCATCTTCCGGCAACGAATTAAATATCGTTCCTACCAGATCTTTATAGGTAATCTGATCATTAGACTCGAACTTACTCAGATAGGAACTTTGAAATAAAGCTTCAAGTACAAATTCTTTGGCTACAGCAAGATTTATTTCTTTATCCGAATCCGCTACTGCAAACTGCTTTTTTACAAATAATTCCAAACCATCTACAGCGGTGACAGATTCGATATACTTTTTATCAGTACTCATTCCATCCACTGTAATCATATTGTCCCCGGCAAACCAACTTAATATTTTCTCCAGATTCACGTCCTTTAATCGGCATTTTATCTTTTCTATTTCCTTCAGGAATTGGGAAATATTTTTCAAAGACCCTTTTTATCGCTTTTCCAATAAGAATCTTTGCAACATTTATTATTCCTTCCTGTTCTCCTTCATAGACTAGCTCTATTTTACCGGTAATGGCCGGAATAACAGCATTTATATCAGAAATACGAATGGTGGTGTGGAGTTCCTTATTTAAATTTGCCCTTCTCTCCGCATTACTAAGCAATAATTCCATGCAAGAAATTGGTAAACGTGCAGAAACACCTGATTTTTGATCGATCAGTTCATTTTCCCGCGCTTCTACGGCGATATATTCGATTATTTCTCGAAAATAATGGGGATACTGCTCTTCAGAATCCACCCTCTCACGTTTTTGCCAGGCCTCCTGATTGGTAATTTCAATGCCTGATTCAACCTGGAGGGGATAATGGGTTATAATCTGCGAATCTATTCGATCCTTCAATGGTGTAATAATATTGCCCCTATTGGTATAATCTTCCGGATTTGCAGAAAAAGCAATTACAATATCCAGCGGTATGCGCATGGGATATCCCCGGATTTGCAAATCATTTTCTTCCAGAATATTTAATAACCCCACCTGTATTCGCGGCTGTAAATCAGGTAATTCATTGATTACAAAAATTCCCCTGTTTGTTCGTGGAATAATACCAAAATGAATAGCACCCTCATGGGCATAATTTAGACGCTTTGTTGCTGCTTTAATCGGATCTATATCACCAATCAAATCGGCAATAGAAACATCAGGCGTCGCCAATTTTTCACTGTAGCGCTGATCTCTGGTAATCCATTGAATTGGTGTATCATCACCATGTTTTTGGACAAGTTCGCGACCATATTTAGATATGGGTTCAAAGGGATGATCATTGATTTCACTACCCTCAATTATTGGGATATAATCATCTAGCAGGTTTACCAGACTTCTCAAAATTCTGGATTTTGCCTGACCTCTTAAGCCGAGTAAAATAAAATCATGTTTGGATAAAATCGCATTTTGTAAATCCGGAATAATTGTGTCATCATATCCAATAATTCCCGGAAATATCTCTTCACTTGATTCAATCTTCCGGATCAGATTTTCACTTAACTCCGCTCTCACATTTCGCACTTTGTAGTTAGTCTTTCGCAAGTCCCTGATGTTCTTTATTTTTTGTATATCCACAAATATTCCTTACAGGTTAAATGTTTTTTCTTCTATTTTTTACAAAATCAACAAATATATATTCCCCCAGATTTTTTAAATCAGTAAAATAAGCCTTTCCGCGATTGGCCTCGGTCAGATCTTTTACAAATCCTTGCAAATAGGGATCAGCAGAAACCATAAAAGTGGTAATTTCAATTTTTTCTCTTCGACATAGAACCGCTTCTTTTAAAGTCTGATTAACAATTTTTCGATCTAACCCAAAGGGATTCTTGTATAGATTCAATCCTTCCCAGATACAGGATGGTTTACCATCGGTTATCATAAATATTTGTTTATTCTCATGCTTTTTCTTATTAAGAATTTGCCGTGCTCTTTGGAGAGCTGCTTTCGTATTTGTATGATAGGGTCCAACCGATAAATAGGGTAAATCGACTACTTTTATCTCATCAGCATCATCTCCAAAAGAGACTATGTGAAAACTATCTTTCGAGTATTGTTGCATGATAAATTCGGAGAGAGCCAAGGCCACATTTTTTGCAGGCGTAATTCGATCCTCTCCATAAAGAACCATACTATGACTAATATCTATCAACAATACGGTTGCACAGGTGGCCAGGTGCTCTGTTTCATAAACCTCCAGATCATCTTCCTGCAGGTTAAAATTATCAATTCCATCTCTTCTGATAGCATTGCTTAAACTCTGGGTTGTTTCAATATTTTCAATAGAATCACCGAAATTGTAGGATCGTGTTTCGGGAAGTTTTTCCAGACCTTTGCCCGTCCGTGGAATATTATGCTGTCCCAAACCTTTTTTTTGAAGATTTGAAAAAATCTCCTGAAATGCTGTTTTTCGAATCGTTTGATTGCCCTTGCCGGTCAGGATATAGACATCATTTTGTTCAGAAATCAACCCTTCTTCCTTTAACTTTTCAATAAAACCACCAAGATCATCTGTAAAATTATAGCGGTTATTTAATGTTGTCATCCAGTGAATGGCCTCATTAACATCTCCATTTGTCTGAAGCAATAGATTTCTAAAAAGATTCATCAACTGCTCAGACGCATTCCTGTCTTTTCTGGCTTGCCTAAAGTATTTTGTATAGTGTGAATATCTATCCATGCTCATATACCTTTGGTACGGTTTTGCAGTCTTCTTAAGATTTTAAAACTTGGTCAATCGATTTCTCCCTCGCAGAGATACTCCTTAGGTGATGCCATTGGCTAAAGATACAGAGATATCGCGACTTAGAAAATTGCAAAAGAGTTTAAACAAAAACAAATATGTTCGTTATGCCGAATTTATTTCGGCATCTTAAAATTCCTATTACATAAGAGATCCTGAAATAAATTCAGGATGACTGTTAAAGAAGTCTTTTCTCTGCACCCAATCGTCTTTGTGCGGAATTACCTTTTCTATGATAATAACGTAACATCGCTAATGATAATTCCAATTTAAAATGGGTTGCGTGTTAGCCCGTTTGCATTTTGGGGTGATAATTAATAGCTTATTAAATCTTCAGTATTTTTTTATTAAAAGTCATTTATTTTCTCTGCGTCTTTTCCCGACTAAAGTCGGGATGGATGATTTTATCCCGTATATGTCGACTGGATGGGGGCATTTTTATCGGGAGCGTCTCTGCGTGAAAAAAGAACCTAACAGTAAGGTAACGACAAGTTTTATGAGTAAAATATATTTCATCTCCGATGTACACCTTGGTGAACAACCCGCCCATGTTGAAAAAGAACGGGTAAAAGATTTTATTCTGTTTCTTCAGAAGCTAGAAAAAGATGCGACCGATGTATTTTTTATCGGAGATTTATTCGATTTTTGGTTTGAATATAAATATGTAATTCCCAAAAAACACTTTTCGGTTATCCGTCAATTGGCACGTATGCGCGAAAAAGAGATTAATATAACCTATCTCGCTGGAAATCATGATTTTTGGTTGGGGTCCTTTTTCGATCGTGAATTAGGAATCAAAACCGTTGAAAATGAATGGACAGGTACACTTGAAGGAAAAAACTTTTATCTCTATCATGGTGATGGTGTCGCAAAGAAAGACTACGGCTACCGTTTTCTAAAAAAAGTATTGAGAAACCGGCTAAGTATCAGATTATTCCGTCTACTCCACCCGGATTGGGGTATTCCTTTTGCCCGTTTTGTTTCCGGTTCAAGCAGGCAATATACCAACCGGGTTGATTTAAATGATCAGGGAGATTATGTGGACTTTGCCCGGGAGCGTTTTGCAGAAGGCTTTGATTATGTTTTGATGGGCCATCGCCATTCGCCCTTTGAACATAACGAAGATGGTAATAAATATATTAACCTTGGTGATTGGCTTTATCATTTTTCGTATGCTGTTTTTGACGGAAAAGATCTAAAGATTCAATACTTGAATAAAAAATAATAGCAATTCCTAATAACCCAATTTGTATCATGTTTCTTACCATTTGTTTACTTGTATTTCTCACGCAGAGACGCTCCCGATAAAAATGTCTCCATCCAGTCAACAAAGACGGGATAAAAATCATCCAAGATTTCAAAAGCCGCAGAGAAAGACAATCAAGACACAAATACAATTAAATTTTTAAACGTACGACAAACAAAAAATTATAAAAATATTATTTAAACTGCTTTCTGCTTACAGCTTCTGCTTTCTTATATTTAATTCGTGAAATTAGAAGGAATTCGTGGACAATTTTGTGGACAAGATTTTCTATGGCTCTGCGAGAGAAACGTCTTTGTTTAGTCGATCCTTTTGATGTTTGCACCGATTTGATTCAACCTGAGTTACAATATCCTCATATCCGCGATCTATCAACTCCACTTTATCAATAGTACTTGTACCTGAGGCTGTCATGGCAGCGATAACGAGAGCAATTCCGGCACGTATATCCGGACTGCTCAATTCCTGTCCCCGCAACTGCGTTGGACCTGCCACCAGAACCCGGTGCGGATCACATTGGGTTATTTGGGCTCCCATAGCAATTAATTTGTCTACAAAAAACATCCGCGATTCATACATCCAATCATGACACAAGGTAACACCCTCTGCCTGGGTGGCCAATACGATTATTGGACTCATTAGATCTGTCGCAAATCCCGGCCAGAGTCCAACCTGAATTTTGTCTGTTTTTGAGACGAGTTTGGATGGTTTGACTTGCAAGGTCTTTGTATCAAGGAAAGTAAGATCAACGTTTAATTGTTCCAGGTAGAACCCGATAATATTAAAATGCTCTTCATAAGCATCATGGATCGTAATATTTCCATTTGTACAGGCTGCCGCGATAGCCAAAGTACCGGCCTCAATATGGTCGGGCATGATACGGTGCTCAAACCCGTTCAATTTTTTACTACCTGATATTTTAATCCGGTTTGAACCATCTCCTTCAATGTTAGCACCCATTTTTCTTAACACATTAGCCAGATCAACAATATGGGGTTCCGCTGCCGCGTTTCTTATGATTGTTTCTCCTTCAATTCCGGCAGCAAGTAATAAGGCATTACCCGTTGCCGTTACAGAAGCTTCTTTTAGAAAAATATCTGCCGCTCTTGGTTTTGATAAAGAGGCCTGATACTTTTTATCTTCAATTTTAAGGTCAGCCCCCAACGTTTGCAGCACAAAAAAATGGCTGTCAACATTTCTCCTGCCTAATACACACCCACCGGGAGGGGTCATCTCAACCTCTCCACTTCGGGCCAACAATGCCCCTAAAAACAAGATAGAGGCTCTCAAATTACCTGTAATTTCATCATTCAACTTGTTTTTTCTGATCGCGCCACTAACCTGATAAACATTAGATTTTATCCTCTTAACCTCTTTTCCCAGATCCTTTAGAAGGGCAAACATGGCTTTAACATCTCTTATCTCCGGTATATTTTCCAGAACACATGTATCATCAGTCAAAACTGTCGCGGCAATAATCGGTAAAGCAGCATTTTTATTTCCGGATACATATATATCACCGCTAAGAGGATGTTTTCCCTCAATGATAAATTTTCCCATTTGAAAACTCCGATCTTTAAAATTTACCGATAAATTGAACTTCTTCGTGTAGTTCAGTACCCAGATCTGTTTTTGCTTTCTGTTTTATAAATTGGACCAAATCATAAATATCACTGGCCGTTGCCTGACCAAGGTTTTCAATAAAAGCTGCATGTTGCTCGGCTATAACCGCATCCCCAATTCTTTTACCCTTTAGTCCTAATATTTTATCTATAAGATAACCTACCGAGGTTGTTGGCAAGCCAAGTATCTGCACTTCTTCCGTTGACAAATTCCTGAATATACAACCGGCAGATCGTCTTGGTTGCTGAGCTTTATATCGTGCCCATTCATTTGATATTTTTATCGCTGACTCAAGATCACCATCTTTTAAACAAAGATCCGCTTCAAGAATAATTTCCTTTGTCTGATGAAGAATACTCCAGTCATAATCAAATTTAAAATAATCATTACTGACTTTTTTAACCTCTGTACCATCTATTAGAGTCGCACTCAAGACAAGGTCACCAAAAAAATATTCTCCCCCATGCATATTCATATAGATCGCCCCACCTATTGTTGCCGGAATGCCGGCATACCACTGCAGACCAGTGACGCCCTTTTTATATAGTTCATGCATAAGATAGTTAACCCCCACACCGGAGTCTGTCCTGACACTAATATCGCTAATATTGTTCAATTCTGAACCAGTAGTTTTATACTCAAAACCTGAATAGTCAGATTTAAAACGCGGCTGGGCTTTTACTTTTGACTTTCTTGATGCTACTTTTCCAATTATTTCCCATTTCTTTGAAGTATTGATAATAACAATACCTCGATATCCCTCATCGGAAATTATAACATTACTTCCCTTACCAAGTATAAAAAAAGGAATATCATGTTGTTTAGCCAGAAAGACTGTTTCTTTTAATTGATCACTATTCTCACTTATCACGAAGAAATCAACCATACCTCCAACTTTTATAGTGGTATACCTGGCCAGGGATTGATTTTTTTTCAGGTTTAATCCAACATCCTTTACAGCATTCTCAAAGTTTTTCATATTTTTAATCATGTGAAGAATCTAATTGTCAGAATTTTTAAAAGACTTTCCAAGAATTTCACGAATAAAAAAACGAATTTCACGAATTTTTTATTATTATTTTTTTAAATTTTGATGTCTTCTGATTAGACATAAAAATCTCTGATATCTAGGATGTAAACAAATATTAAATATAATTCGTGAAATTAGAAAAAATTTGTGTGATTCGTGGAAAGTTTATTCGGGGGTAACAAAAAAAGGGGTATCCGAATGGACACCCCTTTAATTTTAAATCTGATCTTGGCTCTTATTTCACCAGCATCATCTTCATATTCTTAGCATAGTTACCGAATTTCAATGTATAGATATACATACCGGTAGCAACACGGTTGCCGGCTTCATTTCTGCCATCCCAAACGATTTCATGACTACCCGCTGTCATAACCTTGTTATCGTAAAGGGTCTTAATCTTCTGACCCAAAGCGTTATAGACTGTCAGAGAAATACGCTTTCTGACCGGTAGGATAAATTCGATCGTCGTTTCCGGGTTAAATGGATTTGGATAATTTTGCTTTAAGACATAGTCTTGTGGTGTAATAACTGTTACATCTTTAGCTTCGATACTGTTAAGAACTGTACCTTCAATAATCCGTAATGACCATCTTTTTTCATTGAGAACCATTTCCTCTGATTCTTCATAGTAACGGGTGTAGGTTGTATCGTATGAGTAATAATAGGTAGAATCCCAGGGAACATCTGTTGAATCAATGACCAGAGAATCTAATGTTGAATCGATAGCAGAGATAAAAACCGAATCCGTCCAGGTTTCAGTGGTTAATGTGATACTATCTTCTATAGCCTGAAAAGGAAGAATAATATCTTCAAAACCATCTTTATCAAAATCAGTGAAATTGGCTGACATGTTGGACACAAAAGCCGTATTTACATTCCAGGTAGAATCACCGGCGAGTTCGTCAGCAACAGCAGTCGAATCGCGAAAGATATCTACTGAACTAAAAATGGTAGAATCACCAGGATAAATCACTTCTACAACCCAGTTGGCCGGATCCGTTTTATCGCCACCCTGAAATTCAGCTGAAACGACATTTGTAGGATAGGATTGTCCAAAATAAAGATTTGTTTTGCCATCCTGGTCAATATCACCCTGGCCATGACCAAAGGTCGAAACCGCAGCACCAACCGGTGTGAGATCCATCAAGAAGACATTGGCAGAGTCAATTTCCATGGTGCTTTCACCGTCTTCATAATGAATCATATTTACTTTACCACCCCAGCCACCTGACTACTGCTGTAAACGGGCATATAGACTTCTTCTCGTCCGTCATTATCAACATCGGCAGCCATACCACCCATCAGAGCAACTTTATCACTTGGATAGGTTGGATAAAAATGGGCTTTGCCGTTCGTTGTATCGGCGATTACAAAAGAATCTGCCTTTACAGTTGTCAAAGGTATCACATTCTGATAATTCCAGTTATGAATGATAACATCCTTATCATCATCACCATCAAGATCAGCACCAATCATAGCAATTGGACTGCCGCCAAGACCGTAATCACCTTCAGCTGTACGGGCAATTGTCCATTCGACATTAAAAGTTGAAAAACCAGGACTCTCCGTATCCCAAGTACCTATTGCACTAATAACATAGTAGTTATCATTTGCACTGGGGGCTGAGTTGTAGGCAATAATCAATTCTTCTTTGCCGTCATTATCCAGATCCTGAACTTCTAAATACTCACAGTATTCAGTACCACTGTAACCATGTTTGATAATAGGTACAGTGATCTGCTGAGATGGTTTTGTACCAAAATTATAGCTTCCTGCTACGCCATCCCATTCCCAGATAAAAATACCATTGTAGGAACTGTGATAAATGACTTCTTTACGACCATCACCATCCATGTCCCCAAAAACCACGTGGCGAGGACCAGCATAGGTACCACCTGAATCAGGTGATGTGGTTGTCCAAACAGCTTCAATGGCATTGTCACCAATCGTTTTAAAGACGTGAACCGTGCCATTATTACTATAGTCTGTTGCAGCAATAGCAGAGACACCATCACCTAAAAGATCAGCATCATAGGCCGTAGCACGAATACTTCCAAATCCAGACCAAAGGGTATCTGAGGTGTCCCAGTTATACCCAACAGCCATATTTACACTGGTTTGTGCAGAAGATGAACAAACCAAGGCAAACAGAAAAACAAACAACAGTAACGAAACATTGCGAATCATAAGATTCCTCCTTACATTAGATAATACAAGTTTAGTGGGATTTCCGGCTAAAATATACTTTAGATTCAATAAAATCAAGCGGAATTTAAGTTTTAACATAATATAATGCCTTTTTATTTCAAAGTTGTGACAAATATCAAGTTTTTTTAACCCTGGTCCACGAATTATCCGTTGAAACCCGATCAGGCGGAAACTGACACTAATTTTCTCGAATTAATAAAATAGTATTGTTCTTGTCATTCCATCCCGGAACGGGATCGCGCTTCGGGAAAGAAATCTTCCTGCGTGTAATTATTGTAGCAGCAAGAAGGAAGATCCTTTCAGGATGACACCGGAGAACATGTAAATTAGAACTAAAACTCCATGAAAAGCACGAAGCATTTGTCACCCTGAACTTGTTTCAGGGTCTCCTTAAGCCAACTTAAAAATCCGCTCGTTGCGGTGTTTTAGAAAATGAAAAGAAAAGATAAACGCAAAGGACACTAGGAAGGCACGAAGCTCACAAAGATAAACAATCCGCGGCAATCTGCTGAATCCGGGTCAGCCATATGCTATAAATGCCTTCTGACTATAAATTCATATTAATTATAGTTTAATTCTTGTTCTGAAATTGTTATATTCCCTTCCAAATTCTTTCACAAATTTCCTTATGAGGATTTTATCTGCTCATCAATTGATTTTTTGGAGGAAATAATGACAATTGTCACACAAGCAAGCGTTACCATGTAATATATTAGAAAACCGATTTTTTACATTTGATCTTTATTCAACTTCCCGCTGGAGGTAAAACGTAATGAAACGCTTCATTTTAACCTTATTACTCACACTAGCTACCATACAAATCACACAGGCCGGTAACACCGGTAAAATCTATGGTGTTGTCACTGATAAAAACTCAGGTGAGCCTTTACCAGGGGTTAATGTGTTTATTAAAGAGACCTCCATGGGTGCCTCAAGTGATTTAAATGGGGAGTTTATCATACTTAATATTCCTCCTGGTAAATACGATGTGGAATGTTCCTATATCGGTTACCGTACGATTACCATGCAGGGTGTGGCGGTCCAATCTGATCAGACAACTACGTTAGAGTTTAAAATTGAAGAAGAAACCATGGAGCTAGGTGAAGATATCGTCGTAATTGCCAATCGTCCTTTAGTCCAGAAGGATCTCACCTCATCAAAAACCGTTACCAATGCTGAAGAAATACAAGCCATGCCGGTTGAAACTTATGCCGGCGTTATGCTAACACAGGCCGGTGTGACCCAAGGAGCCGATGGTGCTCTGCATATCCGCGGTGGTCGTAGTAATGAAATTGCCTATTTAATTGACGGTATCTCTGCCGCCAATCCCTATGTAACCAATGGTCTTGCAACGAGCGTTGCGACAAATGCCATACAGGAGATGACAGTAGTTAGCGGTGCCTTTAATGCGGAATACGGTAATGCCATGAGTGGTGTGGTGAATTTTACAACCAAAGACGGATCTCCAAAATTCAATACGTTCCTAAGTTTTTATTCCGGTGACAAATTAAGCAGCCATAATGATATCTTTACCAATATCGATGATTTTAATCCCCTCTCCAACAAAGTGGCCGAGGGTAATTTTTCCGGACCTCTTAATTTTTTAGGCAATGGGACTACATTTTTCTTATCTGGCCGGTATAATAAATCAGAGGGGCATTATTATGGAATCCGTGAACATTTACCCAGCGATTCATCAAATTTTGAGACAAAGTATGATATCATCGAATTTAAGGATGACGATAACAAATTAGTTACCATCCGTGTTCCTAAGGATGAATGGTATATCGAGTTAAACGGTGACAATGCCTATGTTCCCATGAATCCCTCTGAGGTTGTCAATGTTCTCGGAAAATTAAAATTTCAATTGGGATCCTCGGCTGTATTACGGGCCCAGGCCGTTTACAATGATGCCTGGTCCAAAGGATATTCTCATGCGTATAAATATGTTCCTGATGCTATCCCCAACAGATATACAACTTCTGTTTCCAGCAATATGCAATTTACCCATACTTTATCACCATCTACTTTTTATGAATTACGTGGTGCCTTCAACTACCGCTATAATCAATCATATTTATACGAAGATCCAACCGATTCGCGTTATGTTCCCAGTAATAAAATAAAAGGTAGTCCTACCGGAACAACTTTTTTATTCGGTGGTACATCGAATGGTCACACCTATCAGAAATCGCGTACGCTTATCGGAAAAGGAGACTTTACCAGCCAGTTAGACACCCGGAATTTGCTAAAGGCAGGCTTTGAAGCCAGACTACACATTCTGGATTATGACAGTTACACTGTCCTATATGATCGAAATGTCTACCAAACCCCCACCGTACCAAGCAAAGATTCCTATGCCCATCAGGCTTATAATACCTATCCGCAGGAAATTTCTGCCTATATTCAGGATAAATTGGAGTATTCGGATGTTATCATTAATGCTGGCCTCCGTTTTGATTACTTCTATTCCGATGGCCGCTATGCTGTTGACGTTCTGCAGCCCGATGGCGAAACGAAAAAAGCTGATCCTAAATATATGCTTGCACCCCGTTTGGGAATTTCTTTTCCCATAACATCAAGAGGCATTATTCATCTTTCTTATGGTCATTTTTATCAAATGCCTTCATTTGGTTCATTGTATTCCAATCCGGATTTTATTTTACCCGTTTCAGGCACCACATTATTTGGCAATGCTAACCTGAGCCCGGAAAAAACAGTTACCTACGAACTGGGTCTTCAGCAGCAATTTGGTGATCGTATGGCTCTGGATATAACCGGATTTTATAAAGATATAAGGGATCTTCTGGCCTGGCAGACCATTCAATTCCGCTCAGAGGCCGGAGATACACGTACTTATAGAATGCGTCTCAATCAGGACTATGGGAACGTTAAAGGATTTATGATCAGTTTGACCAAACGGATGGCACCCGGCGATCCGGTTGCAGCAAAAATTGACTATACCTTTCAGGTAGCAGAAGGAAATGATAATTCTTCCAGTGCTTTTTATTTTAATTCTCTTTCCGGCTATGAGGCAATTAAACGAATTGTTCCTCTGGACTGGGATCAAACCCACAGTTTATATGGATCTGTAACCATTGATGTTTGGGATGCCTTAAATATTGGTTTAATTGGCCGTTTATCAACGGGATATCCTTATTCTCCTCAACTGGCTTTTTCACTCTATGACTCAGAACCTAATTCAGACTCGAAACCCTTACAGCGGACGGTCGATTTATTGGCTTCTTATCGTATACCTACCAAAAACGTGACGTATAATATATTCTTAAAAGTCTACAACCTTTTCGACACACTAAATGAACGTTATGTTTTTGACGATACAGGACGAGCGACTTATACTTTTTATAACCGGGTAACAGGCGAGCCACAGTCTTTTAAAAACCATTATGGAGAGCCAGGTGTTCATACCTATGATGAATACAATATCAGGCCCAATTATTATAGTTCACCCCGGACATTGCTCCTGGGTTTAAGCCTTGATTTTTAAGTTACACAGATCCCAGAGCCCCGCTCTTCGGGTTACAGACGGCAATAGGTCGCTTAGATGTGAATAAAGATAAAAGATTAACCACTAAGTACACTAAGAAGGCACAAAGTACTCAAAGAAAAAATCTTAATAATAACTTAGTGATCTTAGTACCTTCTATGTGAACTTTATGGTTAAAAAACAGATAAACAGTTAAGTAGATTAATAGAAAATAAAGAACGTAAATCTATATTAAAAACGTAAATTTTTCTTAGCGTTGCTCACCGTTAGGTGAGACAGAGAAACATGTTGCGCCAAAGTCGCATTCAGGAGAAAAAAATGAGTATCAAAATAATTAGTTTGTTTTTATTAATTGTTCTTTTGTTTTCTGGTTCTGCCCTGGCACAGGAAAATCTGGATAGTTTATTTATGCTCGGCCATCAAAAACACTGGTCAGCATCGCTATCCCAGCAATATCTGGAATGGTCAGAGCAGAGATTTCTAAAACCCAGTCAGGATGGATCGGTCCGTCAGGATGCAATCATGAACGGTAATAAAATCACGACGCTTATCTGGAATTATGGATCTATTTCCAAACCCTTAGAAGTAATAAATGATATTGTCTGGGAAGGACTAGGCTACGGTTATGAATTCGCACCATTTGTTGCCGCTGAAGTAGAAGTTCTGCCAACTGATCCCCATCCGGATATTATTCAGGTTATTAAGGGAAGAGATACCACTTATATCGCTCATATAATCTCAGATGGATTGATTTCTGGTGGCGGTGAAGTATCACCTGATGGTAATTACCGCTGGGGATGGCAGCCCTTGGTCCTGAGCGATGATGGACTAGTAGAGTATGCAAATATAGATCAGGATCACCTTCCTACCAGTGATGATAAAGACCGGGATGGGGATGGGAGACCGGATAGTTGGCCCGAGGGTTGGTATAATGAAAATTTACGCGACTACGTCTGGCCAGGTGCCCTTGGGCAAGGGGCAACCAATGCGGATAAAGAGGCTTTCTTCGTGTTTGATGACCGCGATAATGTTGAGTTTGAATATTATCCCTATGAAGAAGATACCTTGCGTAAGGGTCTAGGACTTGAAGTTGAATCACGGATCTATCAATGGTCTAATGTCGAAGCTGAAGATGCCATTTTTCTTATCTACAAAATTCAAAACAAATCCAATAAGAACTTAACAAAAGTAATTTTTGGTATGTGGGGTGATCCACACATCGGTGGTCCCAAAGATTATGCAGATGATTGGGCCAGTTTTGATAAAAGCTTGGAAATGGTTTTTGCCTGGGACGATGATGACTATAGCATTGATAACCCTAATATTATTCCAGGATATCTGGGTTATAAATTTCTGGAAAGCCCGGGTCTTGCCAATGACAACATTGATAATGATAATGACGGAATGATCGATGAAAGCTGGACCGATGGCGAGGATAATGATGATGATTGGAGAGCCGAAAATGATGATGTTGGTGTCGACGGTGTCCCCAACACCGGTGATGAGGGAGAAAAGGACGGCGTTCCCACAGCTGGTGATCCCTTTGATATAAGAAAACCCGGAGAGCCTAACTATGAATTTACCGATATCGATGAATCTGACATGATCGGATTGACCAGTTTTCGCCAGCCTCAATTCAGCGGATTACGCATTAGTAACGATGAGTTAATGTGGAATGAATATCTGCAGCCTGATACTTGGGATTCTACAAATATTGAGGGTGGAGATAATGTCTTTATGTATTCATCCGGCATTTTCCCTCTAAAAGCAGTTAACAATGTTCCGTATGAACAAATAAGTGAAGCAATTAAGCGATTTTCTATCGCCCTAATTGTTGGCGAAGACAGAAACGATCTTGAATTGAATGCCAAAACTGTACAGCGAATATACAATTCTGGTTATCAATTCGCTAAACCGCCAGCCAAACCTAATTTAACCGCTGTTCCTGGTGATCGCCAGGTCATGCTATACTGGGATAATATTGCCGAGGCCTCCATTGATCCTATTACCAAAGAAAATGACTTTGAAGGATATGTTATCTATAGAAGTGTCGGTTATGATTTTCTTGATCAGCAAAATATTACCGATATTTATGGTAATAAATTCTTATTTGAACCACTAAAATCCATTAATGGTGTTTCGGCCAAATTTGATCTTGAGAATGACTATTCCGGTATTAGTACTATACCCTATACTGGTCGTGGCGTATCTTATTATCTCGGTGAGAATTTAGGAATTCGCAATGTCTATGTGGATTCAAATAATGTAATCAACGGACAGACTTATTATTATGCTGTGGTATCTTATGATCATGGTAGTGATTCTCTGGGAATTCCTCCTACTGAATGTTCAAAAATTATTACATTTAATGCCACTACAGATGAATTCACCTTTGATGTAAATACAGCCCAGGTTATTCCCCGCAGAAAAGCCGCCGGTTATACACCATCAAATATTGTAAACAAGGATGTAAATAATGGAATCGTAAGGGAAGAAGGATTTTCTACCGGTATAATTTCGGTTGATATCATCGACGAAGTTGCCGTAAAAAATGAGAATAAATATCTGATCGAGTTTGATAAAATTAATACAAAAACGGTCTATAATGTTGAGGATACAGATCCGATAGAGCAAACATTTATCTCATTCTACGATAATTTTGTCCCCTTATTATATAAACATCTTAATGATTCCACAACGAGCATTAAATCTCTCGATGGTCAAATAACCTATATGGCAGGAAGAGATTACGAGCTTGATGCCATTGGTGGGGCGATAAAAGTGCTTAATCCCCAGACCCATCCAGGGGCAACCATGGAGGATGCTACAGAATATCAGACGCAATATAACTATTACCCCGTCTGGAATAGCACAAAAATTGATTCAGAATTAACAAACACACCGTTTGATGGTTTAAAAGCTCGTCATTAAGCAATCGACTTTTGGTGTAAATGAAGATTTAAGTGACTGGAGTGTTTCCAGTACAACAACACTTAAAGCAGATTTACTAGATCCAAGAGTATATGATCCCTATGATTATGAGTTCACTTTTTCTTCGTCAATTATCGATACAGCTGTAAATAATGTCCTGGTTCCCTTTACCATTTTAGATGTCATTAATAATGAAAAAATGAAATTTGCTATTACAGAAAAAACCATAAATGGCACCTGGGACCCCGGAGATGTCATATTTATATTACGGGGAGGCATCACACCAGCTAATATTGTATGGGAAATCTGGTTTGATAAACCAAAATCCGGAGGTTATATACCACCAACAGATAACGATCGCTATTATCTGGCCACAGACAAGCCCTTCGCCCCCGGTGATGTTTTTTCCTTCCAGACAGAGGGTGCTTTTATCAGTCAGGAAAATGCCAAATCCCAACTTGGTGATATATGTGTTGTGCCCAATCCTTATGTGGCCACCAATGTGATAGAGCCTATGAATCCACTGGATCGATCCTCCAGAGGATACAGACGTGTCTATTTCGATCACTTGCCACAAAAATGTACGATCAGGGTTTTTACCCTGGCTGGCGAATTGGTACAGACGATTGAGCATGACAGTGCTATTGATGATGGTAAGGAATTCTGGGATTTACTAACAAGAGACAATATGGAAGTCGCCTATGGCTTGTACTTCTTCCATGTTGATGCACCTGGAATAGGTGAAACAACAGGTAAATTTGCTGTTATAAGATAGAATTGATCACAACCAAACATTTAAAATTTTTGTTGTTCCGGAGGTTAAATACATGAAATTCAGATTATACACCTGTCTTCTTTTGGGTATTCTGCTAATCAACTCAAATCTCTATTCCCAGGATGACGATCTCTCATCCGCGACCATATCAAAGGTAGGAACCTCTGTCGCACAGTTTCTAAAATTGGGGATCAGCGCCCGCACAATTGGTATGGGAGGTGCCTTTGTCGCCGTTGCCAATGATGTCAGCACCATGTATACGAATCCAGCCGGTCTGGCCGAAATTAATGCGTATGAAGTTATGTTTACCCATACCAACTGGCTTGTGGATACAAAACTTGACTATGGCGCATTTGCCATGGATCTGGGTCAAAGTGGAACCATTGGCGTGATGCTCGCTACTTTCTCTTCGGGCGAGATGCCCGTCCGTACAACGTATGCCCCTGATGGAACCGGGGAAAATTTTGATGTTAGTAGTTTAACCGCTGGTCTCTCCTATGCACGAAGTCTGACGGACAATTTCTCTATCGGTTTTAATGTTAAATACATAATGGAACGTATTTGGCATATGAGTGCCTCGTCTATTGCTCTTGATGCTGGTGTTCTTTTTGTAACACCTTTTTGGGGCATACGATTGGGTGGGGCCATATCAAATTTTGGAACCTCAATGAAACTTGAAGGCAGGGATATAAAATTCGCCTATGATCCCGATCCGAATAATATTGGAAATGTTAATGTTGTCAACGCAGATTACGAGATGAAATCATACCCCCTTCCCCTGCTTTTCCAGGTTGGGCTGGCTAAAGATGTTATTGCGACTGAAAACAACCGCTTAACCCTGGCCATAGATGCCCTTCATCCAAATGACAATTTTGAATCTGTGAATACAGGATTTGAATATGGCTGGGGCAATTTAATTTTTATCCGTGGTGGTTATAAATCTCTTTTTCTGGCTGATACTGAAGAGGGTTTGACTGCTGGCGTTGGGGCTAACATTCGGCTTGGTGGTACAGTGGTGTTAAAAGCAGATTATGCTTATGCTGATTTTGGCCGTTTTGATAATGCCCAACGGTTTACTCTATTTCTGCGGTTTTAATTGTAGAGACGTCCCCCGTAAAACGGGCTTTTCAACCGGCGGGACGTCTTCATTTTCCGATATGACGTCTCTTTTTTTAAAATCTTTACAATTTATTAATTCGGTTATTTCTCTCCAGATTTTAATTGTAGATAATCTTCAATGATACTTCTATCAAATATATATACTCACTTCCATCTCTTCAGGTATATCCTTCTCTCATTAATTATTCTACTCTTATTGTCATGTATATCTTCTTGCTCAAAGGAACTAGAAACCGATATTGTCGCACACGTGGGTGATATCGCCATTAATGTGGAAGAATTTAATTTAACCTATCAATACAATCCCTACCTTTCGCGTATACAGAATACCGAAGAGGCCAAATTGATACACCTCCAAACGTTGATTGCAGTAAAAATGATTGCCCAGGAGGGTTACAACAAGAACTATGATGATAAATCTCAAATTAGAGCCTTGAGTAAACAGTTTAAAAGAGAGGCCATGATTGAAAATCTCTGGCAAGTTGAGATAAAAAACAACATCACAGTCTCCGAGCAAGAAGTTTATGAGGCCTATTTAAAATCAAAACGAACACGACTTTTTAAGTACTTGATCTTCCCTGATAAGCAATTGGCAGAACGTGCCTATCAGCATTTAAAAAATGGTATGAGTTTTTCTGATGTTGCCCAAATAAATGGAATCGAGCCACGATTGATACCTGAAGATTCTGTTTCATTTGGCAGCGATTTGAACACGCTCGAATCCTTTGTCTTTCAATTAGGTATAAATGAAATAGGCAATCCCCTAAAAATTGGGCAATACTTTTTTATTATCAAACATCTGGATGACAATGTAGACATTTTTACATCTGCTGATGATTTTAATAAGGAATATAAACGAATCGAGAAAATTATACGAAACCGGAAACAAAAAACATATTTCCAAAATTATATTAAAAGTAAATTCAATAGTCCTCCCTACAATTTGAACAAACAAACTTTTAAAAGACTTGTTCAAAGATTGGAAGAATTGATAAACGTTAAAACTGTTGATAATCATTCTGAAAACCCCGGAACAATGAATTATATTCTTGATGAAACAACGGAACAACTCGGTCCTTTTCTCGAGTCACCTGTTGTTGATTTTGACAGAGATACACCATGGACGGTCCGGACATTATTGGATCGGCTTCAGGTGTCACCTTACCCATTAATTTTCACTTCTCCGGGAAAGTTTCGCTCTAGCATGATAGCGGCCACAAAGATGCTTTTAGATGATCAGGTTCTTGTTTCCCTGGCGCGTAAAGCAGATCTAGAAAAATCTGTTTTTGTACAATCTCAATCGCGTATGTGGACTGATTATCTCGTTTTTCAGAATGTATTAAAAGATTTTGGATCACTATCAGACACAAGTGCCACAATGGAAGGAACATTCAAATTAGGTGCCCGGCTCGATGAATATTTACTAAACCTGACCAGTAATTATAATATTTCCATCGATATGGCTGTATTCGATAGCCTGGAACCTCTAAAATCTGACATGGTTGTAATGAAAACCCACTTTCCACAACGTGTCATTGCGCCTGTTTTAATTCCCTTAAACAACACCCCGAAGTTCGTACAATATATTTCTACCAAATTTATTCAAAATTAGCTTCTTTCTGACGAATATAAAATAAAGTGATTTTTATATTCTGCAAACATATCGCATAGTGCATGGCACTTAGCAATTTGTAATTTAACGCTATGCTCTTTGCTCTTTGCTTCATATAAAAAAATTGAGGTTTGATGAAAGTTTCTCATGAGGATGAATATCTCACAGTAGCGAATCATCCCATAACGATTGAAACAAAGGTGAAGGGATCTAAGTTCTTGGGTCACATTTTCCATGTTTTAAATCGTACCCAGGCAGAGTCCGTCTATTCAAACATCTGTAGAAAACATCATGATGCAACCCATAATTGCTATGCCTACAGAATATCACATAATGAATTCCGTTATTCTGATGATGGTGAACCAAACGGCACCGCAGGAATACCCATATATCAGGTTCTCGAAAACAAAGATCTTGTTCAAACGATCATTATTGTAACCCGGTATTTTGGTGGAACTAAACTTGGGACAGGTGGCCTTAGCCGTGCCTATTCCGTTTGTGCCCAGCAGGCATTGGCCACGACTAAAGTTGAAATAAAAGTGAGATACAGGACAATCACTGTTGAAACCGGATATGATACCTTGAGTAAATTACTTGACTCTGTAAAAAAATATATGGGTATAATTGGAAAAACCGAATATACCGATACTATATCCTATTGCCTTCAAATTCCAATATCAAAGTTTGAATTTTTTAAAGATGATCTTGCCGCCTTCCTGGGGCGTGGAATAAAGATTATTGATGAAGATTGAAATTCTTTAAATTAATCACTACAATTTGCTGCATTAAGCTAAATTATATTTTGACATTATTAAAAAAACCTTGTTAATTCATAGCTTTTGGATTTATCAAAGAACAACAATATGGTTTCCCTTAAAAAGGAGGCTCTTCCTATCTCAAGGGAAGATTCTCTTTTGCTAGGGGATTAAACCATTGATTTTATGTTACTTAATTTCCTGTTTTCAATACTATTTTATTTAAATTCAATTTGGTTTTAAACTTATTCTCGGAATATCTGTCATTTTTCTCAGATTCTAAAACATAAGCGAATAAAATGCTTGAAGTAAATGACTTAACAAAATCCTTTGATTCTACCCTGGCTCTTGAGGGGATATCCTTTAAAGTTAATCCAGGTGAAGTTTTTGCACTTCTTGGGCCAAATGGTGCAGGAAAGACAACAACACTTCGATTATTAATGCAAATAATTAAGCCGGACCAGGGTGAAATATTATACCGTGGAGAGCCACGAGAAAAACTAAAGCGAAATCTCTTTGGATACCTACCTGAAGAGCGGGGGTTGTATCAACGTTCCAGGGTACTTGATTTACTTGTCTATATTGGCATTTTAAACCGCATGTCCAGACATCGTGCTGAGGTTGAAGCTATTCGATATCTGGACAAACTGGGACTAATTGATTATACCCAAAAGACAATACACGAACTCTCAAAAGGAATGCAACAGAAAATACAATTTATAATCGCCCTCCTTCACAACCCTGACATAATAATTCTCGATGAACCGTTTGCCGGATTAGATCCTGTCAATCAGATGGTTTTACATGAAATAATTGCTCAAAGTAAAAAAGAAAATAAGATTATTATTTTATCGACCCATCAAATGGCGGAAGTTGAAAAAATTGCAGATCATGTCTATTTGCTTAACCAGGGAAAGATGATACTAGATGATTCTTTGGCAAATATAAAATCCAGATTTAAAGAGAACGCCTTCTATATTGAGACTGATGATAAATTGGATTCACTGAAAGAGATAAAGGATATCAAGATATTAGAAGAACATAATCAGAGTTGTAAGATCGCCATTGAGGGTAATGCTAATAGTAGAAAAAAAATTGTTCAGGCTCTTTTTGATGTCGTATCAATAACTAAATTTATTCAGGTAGAACCTTCTCTGAATGATATCTTTATAAAGTTAATTCAAAACGGTACTCTAAAGAAATAGCATGTCTATGAAAACTATCTTTTACATTGCCAGATGGGAATTTCTCACACGGTTTAAGACGCGATCCTTTTTGTTTTCTACGTTTATTCTTCCCGTATTTTTTTCACTACTAATAACATTTCCTGTCTATCTGATAACCTATGAAGAATCCGTTTCAACAAAGTTAATCGGCATTGTCAATCTTGATAAGGACGATTTTATTGACAAACTACAAAACCACTTAAATAAATATTACCAACTTGAAACCGGATCTCCTGAATACATCGTTTTACCGGTATCTGTTGATAATTCTCCTGCCTATAAGATAGCATTCGATGAATTTCAGGAAGTTTCAAACCAACTTGATTCCTTAACAGCCACATATGCTGATCTAAAAAGTCGACGAGAACGCTATTATCAGAGCCGAACTATCCAGAACAAACAATATGTTCTTCAGAAATCATATGAAGACTTGATCAGAACCCGTGAAATAAAAGAATTGACTGAACTTGATTACCAATACTATAAAGTAAAGTTAGATTCTGTTTTCAACACCCAAGCCCGCCTGGCGGCAGACTCATTATTATTTAAAAAAATTCTCAATGCTTATCTTGTAATTCCGCAAAATGTGGACAGACTTGGATTTTTTGAATATCATTCACTAAATCCGGGTGAGTTAATTGATTCTGAACGCATACAGAAGATAATAAATGAGGTTGTCATACAATCCCGTCTGAGAGAGGCAGACTTTGAGCATAAACAGATATCTCAATGGTTAAAACCTCTACGTTTAAGAAAATATCAACTTCGCTCTCAGGGACCGGCTGAATGGGATTTTTATGTTGAGTTTTATGGGGCGGTTATTGGGGTTGTCCTTTTATTTATGGCCATATTTACTTCGGGTGGATTTTTATTCAGTAGTGTTTTATCGGAGAAAACAAATCGTGTCATCGAAATTCTATTAAGCTATGCCAGTAGTCTTCAAATCATGGCTGGTAAGATTTTTGGTTTAGGATTATTAGGACTTATGCAAGTGTTAATCTGGCTGGTTATTACAGCTATTTTTGTGTTTTTCAATTTATTTCAAGCTGGACAAATTGCTTATCTTAACCTGGAGAATGCATTCTTCTTTTTACATTATTTCTCTTTGGGTTATTTGCTATATGCTGCAATCTTTGTCGCTATTGGCGCGATTTTCTCTTCGGAGCAGGAGGCTCAGCAGGTCAATATTATTTTACGAACAATTGCCATTATACCCGTATTGCTTGTATTTCTTTTTCTTCGTGAACCAGAGTCTTCTGTTATTACCATTCTTAGCTATATTCCCCTTCTTACACCCTATTTTATGATACTAAAAATTGCACAATATGGTATCCCTATCGCAAGAGATATATACGTTACCAGTATTATTTTAGTGGTTTCGATTGTGGGTATGGTATTTTTTGCCGCAAAAATATTTAGAATGGGAATATTAATGTATGGTAAAAAACTAACACTAAAGGAAATCATATTGCTCTTGCGTTCTAGTTAATCACCCAGATCCTGATTTTTTTTTGTTTTTGATATTAATATTGTTTCAATAATCCCGGCTAAAAATAATATTGGAATTATTGTATAGAGGAAGTGAAGCAGATAGGTTGAAAACTCTAATACGGCTAACTCTGAGTTATTAAAAAAGTGTGTCAGACTAAACTGAATGGACATGGCGATACTAAGCCATGCTGCCGGAAGTTCAAGCATTGCGACCGGATTTAGCAAACCGAGATAGTAAAATCTCCCTTCTAAACTATGGTACATTACTACCCCTATATTTACCCCTAAATATATTACAAGCAAGAATGGTAAAATAACCGCCCAGGCCGAAAGTAGATTTATCAACAGAGAGACTGTATTTAAAGTAAATATTATGATAAAGATCTTAATGGGATGATGTTTCCGTTTAAAGAAAGTATCCATTAACTTAATGATATAAAAAGGATATGCGGTAAGCCATTTGATCTTTTTATAATACACCGTTGGAGCTAAAGCATATCCGATAAAAAATAATAAAGCAGAAATAAAGAATATCTGAAGATTAATACTATAAAAAACAGCTAAAAATGATTGCATGAAGACCTTTATATTATATCTTTTACCGCCAGATATCCTCCCAAACTTTCCGCCTTTTCTACAGCAGACACAATTGAACGACGCAGGGTTTCTGTAGCCATTTCATAAATAACTTCAAGTTCTGATTTTGTAGTACATGTGGACAGAGTAAAAATGGCATCACCATCATAACTGGTTGAAGCCGGGATTACAGCCCTTGCTAATCCACTTTGCGCCCTACGAGCAAGGATATTACACTCTAGCTTTGTCATTACGACATTCGTTAACAACGCACATATAACGGTATTCTCCGAAAAACCTATTTCTGGTTTGTTCCAGCGGCTATTTTTATGTTTTTCTGCCACAAACTTTCCATCATTATCGAGAGCACCGGCTATTATTTCCCCATTTTCCTTCAAAATGTCCCCAACAGCATTTACAACAGCAAGTGCTGTGACCCAAGCCCCCTGTAGTTCGGAGGTTGCAAGACCTAGTCCACCCTTCATGCCTGCTGAAATCCCGGCCCACTTACCTACTGTAGCGCCGGTCCCGGCCCCCACGGATCCCTCTTCTTGAAAATCATTTTTTGCATCTATACAAGCCTGATAAGCATTGTCAATCTCCGGTCGTGCTTTCGGATTTCCTATATTCAAATCATAAATTACCGCAGCTGGAACTAGGGGCACTACGCCAAATCCGGTTTGATATCCTATATTTCTTTCCTCCAGATAATTCATAATTCCCTGCGCTGCACCAAGACCAAATGCGCTACCCCCGGTTAACAGAAGGGCATGAATTTCATTTGTTTTTTTTTCAGGAGACAATAACGCTGTTTCCCGGGAGCCCGGCGCTGATCCACAAATGTGAACTGACGCAACCGTTTCGGGAGGGCACAATATAACAGTACATCCCGTAATGTTTTTCTTATCTGTAAAATGACCTACTTTGAATAATTTATCCATAATAACTGCCTTCTCTTTACCAATAAACTCAGTTGTTAACCAGGCCCTCAGATATCTTTTTCTATAGACCTTTATGCATCTTGAGATGTCACATACTAAATTTTGTATTTTACAAATTATTTATTGCTTATATCCAGAAGATAATCCGTTGCAGGTTCAATATTTTCCTTGCGTCCTAAATCAAACCATTCTTTGCTATCACAGCGAAAAGCACCAATTTGTTTTTGATCTGCACTTAATCTTAAATAAGCTTTGATTATTGAGAAGGCCCCGGTTTCAGAAAAATAATCAAAAATTTCAGGCGAAAGGATATGAATCCCTAGGAATGACAATTCTTCCGGAATTCCTTGAAATTTTCGCGATAATTGAGTCTCCTTCGTTGCGACAGATTTCCATCCAACGAGTTCCTCTTGGGAATCAAACAAAAGATAACGGGAAGTTTTCCTTTTTTTTACCGCCAATGTTACCAGGTTTTGCTGGTCAATATGATGATTAAGCATCGCCGTTAGATCAATGGAAGAAATTACATCAACATTATGTAAAAGGAAGGGTTGGTTATCATCAAAAAAATATGATACGTTTTTTAGCCCACCACCTGTGTCAAGAAGTTCTTCTTCCCAGGCAATTTTAATTGTGATGCCAAAATTATTATTTTCCTTGAGATAGTTAATAATTTGATCGGCATGATGAAATACATTTATAATTATATCCCTCACACCTATTTGCTTGAGCTTTTGAATTATATGGAACAGTAAAGGTTTGTCATTAAGAGGAAGAAGGGCTTTCGGCATTTTTTCCGTGAAAGGCCAGAGTCTTGTGCCTAAACCGGCGGCGAGTATCATCGCTTTCATCAACTAGGGCCTTTGCATTTCCTGTTCACGGTGTCTTAAATCAATGCTAATATCGTGTTTTTCTTTCAGATATTCGCTTATCCGATTGGCACAGTAGACCGATCTATGTTGTCCCCCTGTACAACCAAAAGCAATCATTAAATCCGTAAAATTTCTATTCTTATAATTACTAACCGATTGATCCAAAATATTGAAAATATTATTCAAAAATATATCTACATCCTTTTCCTTTGAAAAGAAATCGATTACAACCTGATCGTTTCCTGTAGATTGTGCATATTCAGGGTATCGACCCGGATTTGGTAAAGCCCTGCAATCAAAGACAAATCCTCCCCCATGGCCTCTATCGTCCCAGGGAATACCTCGTTTATATGAAAAACTTTGAATCCGGGCTGTTAGGCGCAACTCAACGTCTCCTAGTTGTCTGAGGAATGTAGAGCGGACGAGTCTTCCCCAGGCATCAACTAATGCCGGGAGTTCAATTGGTAAACGTACTGTTTGAAGTAATACTTCCAAATTTCGGATTGCATAGGGAACACTTTTTAAAAAATGTGACTTTCGCTCATAAAAACCTCTAAAACCATAAGCTCCTAACGCTTGCATTATTCGTATATAGACATAGCCATTGTAGTATTCAATAAATGAATCCTTATCTACAGAAATATATTGTTTTAATGATTCAATATATTTATCAAGCAAATGGTTTCGAACTTCTTGAGGAATATTTGCTTTAGCATCATAGAGAAGAGAGGCCAGATCATAATGCAAAGCGCCCTTCCGACCACCCTGATAATCTATGAAATAGGGCATACCGTCAACAAGCATAACATTTCTTGATTGGAAATCACGGTATAGAAAAAATTCTCTTTCAGCTGAGAGAAGAAAGTTTGTGAATTTTTCGAAATCGTCTTCCAACTTTTGTTCATCAAATGGAATTTTAGCCAACTTCAGGAAATAATACTTGAAATAATTAAGATCCCACATCATAGATTGTTTATCAAAACTATGCCTTGGATAACAGACTTTATAATCTAAGTCTTTGGCCCCAATTATTTGAAACTTTGGCAATATTGTAACAACATTTTCATAAACAGCAATTATCTTCTCTGAAAAGTCTTCTTTTTCCCTCATTTTAATTAGATAAGAATACAACGTCTCATCACCAAGATCCTCTTCCAAATAGATATCCTTTGAAAGATCTTCAGAAAATATTTGCGGAACCGGGAGGCTAGCACGATAAAAATGTTTCGAAAATTCCAAAAATGCTATATTTTCAGCCTTATCCTCGTTATAGACACCAATTGCTTTTTGGGAATTACTCTTAATCCTATAATATTCACGAGAAGACCCGTGCGCTGGCAAAGATTCTATTACCTGCACTTTTTCACCCGACCAGTCCAGGTATAATTTCTCCAGATTATTTTTTAATGATTCTCTCATATTTAATTTCGCTTAAATTTATTTACCTCTCGAAACGCGATTGATCGCCTCTCACCATTGAATTTGTCAATTATAAATAGTATATCAGCATGCCTATCTGTTTTATATTTAGCACTAAACGTAAGAACTAAAAACTCCTCCCCAAACCCCTCCTCATAAGGATGAGAAAGGCCACACCACAGTCTATCTGTTCTTCAAGAAAGGGTCTTTCCCGAAGGAATGCCTTTGGCAAGGGTAAGTCCTTTAATTTAAATCCCAACAGAGGGAACTTACAAAATAAATTTATATTCCGGTGTTTATTTATCCATATCTGAATTTTAACCAGATACTTATGGTATATCATATAAAACAAGATATACTTTATTTCTCGAGACAGGCAAACTTAAAGAAGTCAAAAGATACTGTAACTGATTACCAAATAAAGAGCAGCCGCAAAACTGGCCGCAATTAAGGCAAGAGGGAGCTGCGTATTAACATGGTCCATCAGATCTGCGCCAGATACCATTGCTGACAATATGGTCGTATCTGAAATTGGGGAGCACTGGTCTCCAAATACAGAACCTCCCATTATTGATGCAAAATTCAGGGTAATGTAAAATGGATCCGGACTTATTGATATCAGCTAACGGTATGGCAATGGGAAATACAACAGCATAAGTACCCCATGAACTTCCGATAGAAAAGGAAATGAACATACATATAAATAATAAAATTGGCGGCAAGATATAGGGAACAAGAATGATAAAATCTCTGGTCATTTCTATAATATAATATGATGTTCCAAGACGCTCAGAAACATTTCCGAGAGTCACAGCAAGACCAAGTATAATCGCCCCTACTGTTACGCCTTTAATGCCATCAACAAGCCCTTCAAAAACATCGTCCAGCCTCATCCCCCGAAACAAACTCATTAAAATTCCAGCAACAACTGAAAGTCCAAAAGCCTCGAAAATATAAATCGTACCAGTAATCATCCATGGGATAATTGCAACGCTTATTAATGTTCCTATAGGAACCACAAAATCAACTAGCGCCGGTTTATAATAATCCGGAACAGATGTTGTTTCAATTTCCTTACTTAGCATTGGCTTGGCACCAGGCCGATCAAGTTCTCCTGTTGATTTTACACGATTTATTGCTGCCCGCATCTGTTTACCCATAAAAGGTAATTTGTCAATAGAGATGAGGAATGTAAATAAAACTGCAAAAATGGCGTAAAAATTAAAGGGAATGGCCTTTAAAAAATATGAGATGCCTGCTTCTTCATTGGGAATATGGCTTTGAATTGAGGCAATAGCCACCAGACCTCCGATATAAGCCGGCCAAGCATTTAGTGGTATGAGTGTAGCGATAGGTGAGGCTGTTGAATCAACAATATAGGAGAGCTCTTCATGTGAGACATTTTCCCTGTCTGTTATCGGTTTGACAGTCGTACCGGTTAAAACAGTACTAACCGTTCCGCCCTGATGGAAGACAATCCCCATAAACCATGCAAATAATTTGGCTGTTTTTCGATTATGTACAAAATTTTCCCCCACCCAATTAGCAAAATATAAAGCACCTCCGTTTTTATTCCAGATACCTATAAGACCTCCCAAGGCCCACAAATAAACCAATAAAATTTTGGCATATTTTTCACTTCCTAAACTTGGGAAAAGGAATGCATTGAGGATATTATATTCTGCAGTAATCAAACCACCAACGACAATCCCTGTAAATAAAGCCAGAATAACATTTTTTGTATAAAAACATAAGAAAAGAGTTACAATCGCCGGGAAGAGCGAATAAATGCCATAATGTACTTGTGATGTGTTTTCCGGTTGCCGGATCCCATATATTAATGCTAATACCAAAAAAATAACTGCCGGCAACCAAAGCCAATCATTGAGACGCTTCATGAGACCTCCGGATGAAGGCCCAATTTAAAAAAAATGTATTATAGATAAAAGGAGGAGAAAAATTCATGACAAAATATAAAAAGGTTGCGAGGGCAGTTATTGAATGATTTGCATGTAGAGACGTCCCGGTGGGACGTCTACTCATAGCGAAGGGCAACAATGGGATCTAATTTGGAAGCTTTGGCAGCCGGATATATACCAGCAATAAGCCCGACAACCGATGTAACGATTAAAGCTGAAAAAACCGCCCACATGGGAACAGCAAATGGGATGCTAAAAGCTGACGATATGAAAAATGCTAAAAGAAAACCAATCAAAACACCAAAAAAACCACCAATAAGGCTCAAAAAGACAGATTCATTGAGAAATTGAACTAAAATGGCCTGTCTTTTTGCTCCCACTGCTTTACGGATTCCTATTTCCCTGGTCCGTTCGGTTACGGTCACAAGCATAATATTCATAACACCGATACTACCCACCAAAAGTGAAATCATTCCTATCAAAACAGCAACCAGTTGAATCATCCCTGCTGTATTTTGAAATGATTCGACTAATGAGTCATTACTCCATATTTCAAAATCATTTGGTTCTCCTGGCGGAATTTTTCGTATTTTTCGCAGAACGCCAATGACTTGATTCTTCGCATCATCAATACTGGCAGCGTCTACCGCTTGTATAGTAAGATAAACGGATCGGTATTTCCCAAAAAGGTCTTCAAAAGTTGTTATGGGGATAATCGCTCTGTTATTTGCACTCTGACCAAAGGTTTTGGATCCCAGATCTTCAAAGGTACCAATAACCCGGAACTTTATACCCGCAATTTTAATTTCCTTTCCTATGGGATCCTCAAATGGAAATAAATCTTCAACAATGTCTGTGGCAATCACCGTAACCTTGGCGTTGGATAACACATCAGAGCGAGATATAATCCGCCCCCTGTCTACCGGCTCAGCATTATTATAAAAGTATTCTGGCTCTCCTCCACCTAAACGATAGGTTGGGTTTGTTTTTTTATCTTTATAGCGAAAGGAAATGCCATAATTCCAAACCTCGGCCCCAATAAACTTTACCGCCGAACATTGTTCCCTGAGAATTTCAGCATATTCTTTTTTCAAATCTTTTCTTACATCCCGCCGTCGATGATCAAAACCACCACCACGATCGTATTTTTCTACCTGGAAAACATTAGCACCAAGTCCTTGCATATCCTCCGTGATACTAAGATTGTATCCCTCAAGAATTGCGACAATAAAGATAACCGTAGCAATACCAATGGTAATCCCTAAGGTTGTAAGGACCGATCTTAGTTTACTGGATTTTAATTGTATCCAGGCAACCTGTAGATTTTCTAATAGATTAATGTTCATGAGTAATTAAATCATTCATAATGTAAAGCATCAATGGGATTCATTTTTGCTGCTTTCCAGGCTGGATAAAAACCAGCAGCAATACCTGTAAAAGCTGAAAATCCAAAACCAACGAGAATTGAGGCGATACTTACCCCCGTGACCAATTCCATTTGGGATAATACCATACTCCCTCCAAAGTATCCTAGAATTATACCAATAACCCCTCCAATTGAGGCAATGGCAACTGATTCTAGAATAAACTGAGACAATATGTTCTTTCGTTTCGCTCCTATCGCTTTTCGTATACCTATTTCACGAGTTCGCTCGGTAACACTTACGAGCATGATATTTGTAATGCCTATTCCACCAACAAGCAAAGAAGTCCCACCAATAACAAATATAATCGCAAATAATGTACCGGTAATATCTTTATAAAGTTGGGTCAATTGATCCTGTTGATTTATTGCGAAATCGTCATCTCCGTCCGGAGGAATTTTACGGGTTTTACGCATGATTCCACGGATCTCGTCTTTCATTTCTTCCAACTTGCTTACATCTTTAACCGTCATAGAAATGCGCATCCCTCGATGTCGGCTAAAGGCACCCTGGAATGTTCCATACGGGACAATCACATAATTATCCATGCTTTGCCCAAAGACTTTACCCCTTTTTTCATTTACCCCTATAACCCGATATTTATCAGGTCCTACTTTTATCCTTTTGCCAATGGGAGACTCATCTTTAAACAAATTGGTTGCAACATCATCACCTAAAACGCATACCTTGTGGTTTCGGTGCACATCCATGGATGTAAGAAACCGGCCGGTGACAGGTAAAACATTATCTGTTTCATTATACTGATCATTTGTACCAACAACAGGAACTCTTTCATATACCTCACTTTTATATTTCACAGTTTTAAAAGTCATAATAGCTGGAGCAATAAAATCTGCCTGTTTTGAATATTTTTCTAATGCTTCAAACTCTTTATGAGTAACATTTTTTCGATTTCGATATTTCCAGAAATCTCCCCTTATAACCCAGGGCCATTTTTCAACATATACGGTTGAAGAACCAATATTGGATAACTGCCCAATAACATATTCATTTAATCCCTGAATAGTTGTAAAAATGGTAATAATAGTGGTGACACCGATTAGAATACCCAGGGTTGTTAAAACAGAGCGCAACTTATTGGCCTTTAGGGCCGTCCATGCCATGATGAAGTATTCTGATATTAGCGAAAACTTATAGTTCATTTTTTCTTGTCTCATTGGGTTTTTTGTCATCTGACTGAATCAACCCATCCAAAAGACGTACAACGCGATTGCTATGTTTTGCAATGTACTCTTCATGGGTTATCAGAATTATGGTATTTCCACCACTATGTAATTGTTCAAAAATCTCCATGATTTCTTCGCCCGTCTTGGAATCAAGATTTCCTGTCGGTTCATCAGCAAGAATGATGGCTGGATCATTTACCAATGCTCTGGCGATGGCTACCCTTTGTCGTTGCCCACCAGAAAGTTCACTTGGTTTATGATGCATCCGGTCAGAGAGACCAACTTTTTCAAGAGCCTGCTCAGCCAACTGCCGCCGACTTGTGCGGGGTGTACCACTGTATATAAGAGGCAATTCCACATTATGAAGAGCATCTGCACGGGGTAACAAGTTAAAGGTTTGAAAAACAAACCCAATCTTGCGATTGCGTATTTCAGCCAGCTCGTCATCATTCATCTTACTCACATCTTTAGAATCCAGGATATAACTTCCCTCAGATGGAACATCAAGGCAACCGATTATATTCATTAATGTTGATTTTCCTGAACCCGATGGCCCCATGATTGCAAGATATTCATTTTTTTCAATCGACATATTGATGCCTCTTACAGCCGGCACTTCAATATCACCCAACTGATAAGTTTTCTTCAAATCTTGTACATCAATTAGCATCTTTATTTTCCTTTTGTTTTTCTTCAAACTCAATAAGATCATCATCTTTAAGTGTACGGCTTAAAACTCTAAAAGGACCCGTAATTACGCTTTCCCCTTCCTCAAGACCTGATAGGACCACGTAATGGGTATCATCTGAAATGCCAAGTTTAACTGGTTTCTTAACAGATTTATTATCTTCAACACAAAAAGCTACTTCTATCATTTCAGGCTTTTTTTGATCCTTTTTTTCCACAACCTCATCAGATTCATGCTCCTCTACACCTGGTTTTTTATCAAGCTTTTCTTTGGGCCGAACCGTAATTGCTTGTATAGGCACCTTAAGTACATCCGCCTGGGTTTCTGTTATAATATCAACAGTTGTGCTCATTCCGGGCCTAAAGCGTTCATTATAATCCAATAGAGCAACTGTTACCTCAAAATTAGTAACCTGCTCCTGTGTACCCAATCCCCTTACTGTTGCACTATTGGCTATTTGTGTTACAATACCCTTAAAGGTCGTATCTACAAATGCATCTATCTCAACTTCTGAAGTATCCCCTAAGGAAACATTAATAACGTCATTTTCATCAACTTCTATTGCTGCTTCCATTCGTTTCAGATCGGCAACAATCATTATTACATCTTCCTGAAACTGAGCGCCGAGGGCAATTTCACCTTCCTCCTTATTTAGCAACGTTACGATACCATCCATATCAGCATGCAGACGTGTCTTCGCCAGGGCATCTTTTGCTTCTTTAACAGAAGCCTGGGCCTGCCGCGTATTGCTAATCGCAGCTTCATATGATGCTTCCACTGCTTCAAATTCGGCATCTGACATTAAACCCTTGTCCCTGAGATCTTTTGAACGAATCAATTCACTCTTCAATTTTTTCTCGTTTGCTTTCATTGATAACAAGGTGGATTCTGTTCGTTCAAGAGAAGCGAGGTATTGTTCCTGGTCCAGTTCAACCAGTAACTTTCCTTTTTTTACCCGGTCACCTTCTTCTGCATGTAACTTCAGAATCTTTCCGGCAACCCGGGCACTTACCTTCACCTGAACTTCAGGCCTGATCTGCCCGGATCCCGTTACCTTTTGCATTATTGTTCCCCGTTCAATTGTCTCTATATCAACCGTAATTCCTTTTTCCTTTTTCATAAGATTCGCGACAACCAAGCGCAATTACGGCAACGACTACAACAGAGATAATAATTATTTTTTTCATTCCGGTTTCTCCCCGTTCTTCTTATATATAATACCAAGAGTTTGCTCAAGACTTGCCTGTGTCATCCTGGCACTATACTTTGCCGCAACCAATGTTTGCTCTGCCCTGTTCAAATTTACCTGCGCCTCACGAACTTCCAAAGCCGTACCCGATCCAATTCGTATCTTTCTTCAGCAAGACGAAATTCTTCTTGTGCTGCTTCAAGATTACCTTCATTTATTTCAATGATTTCCAGATAGGAAGTGAAATTATCCACCTGATTAACAATATTGGATTTAATATTTCGTTTCATTTCTTCCTGTGTAACCATAGAGCTACGATGAGCCAGCTTATTTTTCTGGATTCTTACTTTATCATTAAATCCGTTGAACAGGTTCCATCGAAGAGATAGTCCCCAGTTCATGCTCCAGTTTTTATCCCACGATCCATATACTTTCTCTAATCCTTCATGAGAACGGCTATAGCTAAAAAATGCACTTAAAGATGGCCAGAGGACCGCATAAGAGCGAGAAACAACGATATCTGCGCTATTGACATTTTCTCCTTCTCTCATCAGATCCGGATTTTTAGCAAGCGCGTGTTGATATAACTCTTCCGGATCTGGGAAGCCAGAGGGTAAATCAAATTCCGGCTTGATTTCAAGAGGTGTTTGAGGATCTCTTCCCATAACCAGATTGAGATTTTGTTTTGATGTTAGTAAGGCATTCTTTTGTAACAACATCTGAATTTTATCATTACCCAAATTAACACGGCTGCGATATACATCAACCTTTGCCACAGCACCCAATTCAAACATCTTTTCTGTCTTATTTAGTTGATCCTGACTTCTTTCAACCGCACTCTGATTAACCTGCAATAATCGAAAGTTCTTCAGGACGTTGAAAAATGCCTCTTGCGTTGAATAAACAGTCGCATTTACTGTTGATACCAGATTATAGGCAGAGGCCCTTTTTTGTGACTTCGCATACCCAATCATCTCCCACCATTCACCTCCATCGAATAGATTTTGATAGACATCCACTCCAAATCTATTAAAATCTGTTAAATATCCAGGTTGAGATATCGTTCGACGTTGATAAATATAGTTTCCGAGCGAGTCGACGCCAACTGGAACATCACCTTCTGTCTCTCTTACCCCAGCATCTACGCGCCCAGAGGTAGCAGACATATTTATTTGTGGTAGAATTCCAGAATAAGAGGCCAAGACATCTTCATCAGCTGCTTCATCTGTGTTCATTGTTCTGACAATTGTTGGGTTGTGTTGTAAGGCGATTTCAATACAATCTGAAAGTGATAACGCATCTGCCTGTGAAAAGACAGAAACGTTAAAGAGTAAGACCATCAATAAGCTAATTATGAAAACCTTCATAAATATTTCTCCTCTGCTGAAAGGGGTATCAATTTCAATTATATTTAATTGGACATTCCATTATACGAATAATTTCAATATTTGATAATAACCGGTTTACATCTGAATCAAATTTCACGTTTAAACTATGTTTAGATCCAATACGGCTGGGTATCGATTAAGACGTATGTTTTGCCTAAAAAGTTGCGATCTAAACTACTAAATATACAGATCATTAGACAAAAAATTCAATTTCCTTTTAATATCTTCTAAATATTTTCAGATTTTGTCAAAATTTACCGATAATATATAGGTTAACCTTAACCATAAATTTGAAAAAGGGGGCGGTCCTCATTTGTCTTGCCTTGGAAAAAAGTTATATATCTCTTATATTTTAATAAACTTAATTAATGAGCATGATACCGAATCTTCAGTTAAGCATTAAGGGGCTGCTTAACGCTTGTGTAGTATTCCTTCTGCTGTTGTCTGCAGTATATGCCAGTGAGGACTCTCTAAGCAGTGTGACCATCCCCAGATTTAACGAATCTATAACCATCGATGGCTATTTAACTGAACCTGTTTGGAAAGATGCTGCTATAATAAAAGATTTTTATACCTATCGTCCCGTTGACGGTCAACCAGCTACTGAACAAACAGCAGTTCTTCTGGGATATGACGAATCCTCCCTCTATGTTGCTTTTATTTGTTTTGATCCTTTTCCAAACTTAATTCGATCCTCTATTTCAAAACGCGATGATATCCAGGAAGATGATGTCATTGTCCTTTATCTCGACACTTTTAATGCTGGCAAAGAAACCTATCATTTTTCTTTTAATCCAGATGGTATCCAGGCTGATGGAATATATATTGATATGATTTCTGAGGATTATAATCCTGATTATATATTTTACTCTGAAGGTAGAAAATTTAAAAAGGGCTATATCGTTGAAGCCGAAATTCCCTTTAAAAGCCTTCGTTTTCCCGATACTGATGATATGGTTTGGGGAATAGCCATTGCCCGAACCATTAAACACCTGGATAAAGATATTATATGGCCAGCCATCTCAAGAAATTCTTCGAGTTTTGTTCCACAATTCGGAAAACTCCATGGTCTTGAGAACATCAGGCCGGGAAATAATATTGAAATTCTCCCCGAAGCGACAGCAATCAAAAGCTCCTATACGGATACTGAGGGGGATGAATATATTAATGATCCCCCGACATATGCATTAGGTCTAAACCTAAAAGTCGGGTTTTTATCAAACCTTACCTTAGATGCAACTTACAATCCAGATTTTAGCCAGGTTGAAGCTGATGCGGACAGGATTGACGTTAATCGCCGTTTCCCTCTCTACTACCCAGAAAAACGCCCCTTTTTTTTGGAAGGAACAAACATATTTAAAACCCCGATTGATGCGGTTTATACGCGTCGTATTGTTGATCCTCTTTTTGGCCTTAAGTTGACCGGTAACCTGGGAGGATATGAAATTGGCATCCTCGGAAGTGCTGATGAATATTACGGCTCCACCGAATATCTTACAAATGAATATAACAACAATCCCAATTCTCCAAATAACCCCGTTGATAGTACCGCATTCGTAGATAAATACAAAAATAAACAATCATACCACACAATTCTGAGATTGCGTAAAGATATTTTGGATTATTCTAATATGGGACTCCTTTTTACAGATCTGCATCTCAAAGATGTATATAGCAGAACCTATGGCATTGACGGCAATTTTCTAATTGCCAATGATTATGCATTTACCTTTCAAGCACTCAATTCTGATACAAAAGATTTTCTTGAAACGGAAGTTAAAAGTGATCCTGCTTTTTATCTCAATTTATTTCGTGGAAGTCGTACTTTTAATTTTCAGGTTTTTTATAACGATGTTTTTCCTGATTTTCGTGTCGCTAATGGATTTATGGAGCGTGAACCGGATTACCGTGAAGGAGGGCTCCAGGTTTGGTACGATTTTCGGTCAGATGACTCATTCTTGCAAGTGATCCAACCGATGGTTTTTGTCAGTCAAATGTATGATCATCCAAACGATGAACATACGAGCACTAAACTTGAGAGCTATTTTGTACCCTCACTAACCCTATCAGGACGCGGACAAAACACCTTAAACATCGCTTATTATAAACAATTTGAAGAATTCCTGGGGATCGGCTTTGATAAAGATCAGTATCTGTTTAGTCTATCCAGTAAAACGTTACCCTGGCTTTTTGCTAATTTTTCCTATTTTTGGGGAGACGGCATCTATTATTCAACTGATCCCTTTCTCGGTAAGACCCATACCATCAATTGGGGGGTTGAATTTAGGCCAATAAAAAACTGGCAAACCCTGGTGAGTGGAAGCAATTATCTTTTTGAAGGCGATGAGCAAGGTTCTCTTCTCCGTATTGTTCAGGATATTCTTCGTGTGCGCAGTGTATATCAATTTACCCGTGATATATATATTCGGTTAATAATTCAACGTGATAATTATTATAAAAATATTGAGATTAATGCCCTTGCCGGCTGGCAACCCTCACCCGGAACTGTAATCTTTTTAGGATATAATGATTATTTCAGACAAAACTCTAAGCAGAAGTATGATCGGTTTTCTCAAGGGCTATTCTTCAAATTTGCTTATCTTATAAGACTTTAGCGTTGATCTTATTTTTGCCTGCTAATATATATTTCTACTAAATCCAGGAAAGGGATTTTTCCTGATCTCTTGTTTTCATAATATCAAAAAATAATTGCTCCAGGGAGGAATTTTGTCCTTTTTTGATGCTTTCCTTCATATAGGACTGAATATTTGCCATCTTGTCAAACAAAATGTTTTTTCCCTGCTCTAAAATAAGAATATCTGAACAAATTTTTTCTACACTCTGTAATCTTTGAGATGTGATAATAATGGTTGATCCGTCTTGCGCTAACTTTTTTAATACATCATTGATATTTTTAATTGATATTGGATCGATGTTCTCAAATGGCTCATCCATTATTACAATCTTTGGAGAGTGAATTAAAACAGCTGATATTGCAATTTTTTTCTTCATTCCTGAAGAGTATTGATGGATAAACTTCATTTTATCCTCTTCCATATCCATAAAATGAAATAGCTCATCCATATATTTGGGGGTGTGTGTTTCTGAAAGCCCATAAAAACGGGATATAAAGTATAAGTACTCCTCCCCTCTTAGCTGTTCAAACATCCCCAATCTTTCCGGCAAAATTCCTAACCGCCTCTTCAAACTTATGTCGTTTTGTACAAACGGGGTGTCATCATAAAATATATGACCGGAATCTTGTTTATAGATACCTGCTAATAAATTTATTAGTGTGGTTTTACCAGCACCATTCGGGCCAACCACCCCCAGAATTTCTCCACGACACAAATTAAATGATAGATTTTCCACCGCAAAGATATTATTAAAACCTTTCACCAAATTTTCTACCCTGATGCTCATATTCATATGTTTTCCATTTTTAAATTAATTCATTTAAGATTATCATTCTTCTGTCAAGAAGTTTTTTTGATGCATATTTTAGACAAACAATATAAATACAGAAACTTAATAGGAAGGAAAAAAGAGATATAAAAAATTTGATTTCATCCACTACATTTAAAAAGACAATTAAAATAGAGGGGATTAAGGTAATGAATACAATACAAACCGAGATAATTATTGAGGCAAGGGGATTGAACATACCCATTGATTGATTAAAGGGAACATTCATTACAAAATAAATCGAGAATATGTTTCCAAAACTCTGTGATATCAGATTTGAATACAAATAAAAATAAACCAATATCAGCAACTGAAAGCCAGAAATGTTTAAATCAAAGGTAAACCAAACAATCAGGCCACTTAGCAGCATGATAATGCTGTTTATTAACAGGTTTGCTATATTTTTAGATATATATACATTTCTAAATGAGGTGGGATAAATAAAATAGTCTTTGGAATCCACTTGAGTCGAAAGCGAACAAATTCATATATAAACTCAGATTGAACATGCCTAAAAAACTAACCATTATAATAGTACTGTCAAAAGGATTCGGAAAGTTTTTTACCAATACCATAAAAAATACATAAGCAGCAAAGATCTGCAATATATTCCAAACGATTAATCTGGTGTTTTTTGTAAAATAAATGATATCCTTCGCAACCAACATTTTTAGTTCAGTTTTTATTGCGATCATATGTAACATCTTTGTTATATAATAAAAATATGATCGGAGAAAACTATATTTTCTCTTTTGTAATTTCTTTAGTTGATAAGTCGGAGTCCCATGACTAAGAGCGTTAGAATAAAGATGGGTAGAAAGGATAAAAAGCAGGCCCAAACTGGATAATCCGATAGTAAATGGATAAGGATTGCCTTCAATCAATCCTCTTATCCCAGAAACGAGAAGATTTGATGGCAAGAACATGTATAAGTACTCGAATAAATCAACTTCTTTAAAATAAACAAGAAACAGAAAGCAGGTCGATATTATCGACCCAAATATAAGTTTATTAATTGTAGATCTGAAATATTGTTGGTTAAAAATATAATGGTTTATAAGAAAACTTGTTGTCCCGGAAATATTTATAAATAATAGTACTAAAAATAAAATTGGGAAAAATAAACCAGGATTCATATCAAATCTTTGAAATAAAGTTGAGTAAACAATAAATAACGTAACTATTGGTCCAACCCCAATAAGTCCCATAATATTATTCAAAAAAACAAAATTACTTTTTCCAATTGGTAAATATTGAAATTGAGAAAATTCCCTCATAGCGGATAGTTTAATACCAAAGAATAAAGGGGCGATGATCCATAGAACAAAAATTAAATGAAAAAAATAGGTTAAATAGCTAAATAGATTTGATTCTGATATGTCTTTAAGAAAAAAGCCCAACATTCCACTGGTCGATAATAATTGTGAAGCAAAATAAATGGATATAAGACAGGTAAAAAAAAGGTAAACGCCATTTTTACTACGCCATTTATTTAAGAAGGTACGATAAATTAGATTTATTAAAAGCTTTAATTGCTCCATATAAACCACCATTTAATAAGGGTATCTTCCCGTTGTAATAACCGGGAAGATATCAATTTTAACCATGTCCCTCAACACAAAAAATCAAGTATCCGGCACCGAAAAATAAAAAGCCTGCTCCGTTTAGGAGAACCGCTGAAGAAAGGGTCGCTCCTGCAAGGGCCGCACAAATGTTTTGGTTACCACCTTTAAAACATTTTAATTGATTCTCGTCAAGGTCCTGCATATTTCTATTGATTGATCTTTCCATAATAATTCTCTTCTGTTTATACTTATTATAGGTTAATTCATACAATTAGAAGCCAGATAAAATCCTGATCCCGCTGCGGCTAATATCTGCCCGGTTGCAATTGCAGCACCAAAGATTGCACCAGCAAAGAAGCATTCAATATATGTTGCTCCTCCTATAAAAATTCTCTTTTCTTCAATTGTTATTTCTTTCATAGTTCACCTCAACAAAATATAGTACATAATTTCACCCGCGGTTGGAGGTATTATTTAAAACCGCTTTTTCATGTTCCGGAACAATCGTTGTATTTATCAGCTCAAGCAGTTTTTCTATTTTTACTTCACCAAAAGTTTTGTTTGTTAATTTTCCACTTCTGTCAAAAATAAACACCGAGGGCATTACAACTGAGCCAAAATGATCTTCAAACGTAGGTTTATCTATAATACCAAATCGAACATTATCCGCTGAAGTTAGGTTCGGCCATTTCCCCAGACATCTATCTTCGGGAAAAATTAAGTCGTCAGTAAAGAAAAAAAATTGGGCGTGATAGAAAGACGAAAGATTCTCATTAAGCAAATCCAATTGATATAAACAATGTTTACAATTAGGATGAAACCATATTATTACTGTCATCTTTGTTGGATCTCTCTCAATTACTTTCTCACCCTTATTTTTTTGATAACATAAAACAGGCATGGTGGATCCCTCGTTAAGTCTTTCCGTTTTTTTCGAAGATATAACCAATGCAATTATAAACCCTACTATAAGAAGCACGATATAATAACTAACCATTTTAATCATAACGATAGAACTCTCTCTCTCTGCTTCCTTATTATATTCATTCTCATCAAATATAATAAGATGATCAATATTAAGTTTTTAATGATACTGACGAGAGGTGTGGTCACAAATACCGTTCCCATACAACCACAATTACTTTCTCCCCAAATCCACATCACCACTGAAAAACCAAGGAAGAAGTTAAGAATTCCCATTATCATCCAATAAACATATTTTTTTCTGTCTGCCTTAAAAAACGATAATCCCGCAATACAAAGCTCAAGAAAAATGAGTGTAGATAATAAGATTCTTGTCTCTGCAATTTTAAACTTGGTGATGGATGACAACAATAAAGTAGTTTTCTCAAAATCCATCGTCTTAACAACCGCTGAGAACAAAAAAATCCCGATAAAAAGTACTCTTAAAGAAGGACTGTTCACTGGAGTTCTCCCATAAAGAAAAATATGGCATATTGAAGAAATAACAAGACCGTCCATGTACCTAGGACCAACATGGCAATATCACTTTTTATTATCTTGTTGGTACTTAACAAACCAAAATATATACCCATACCCCAAAGAACTTCGAATACATTACACTGTGCAAAGACATATACAGAGGAGGCCGGATAACCTTCAACCCCGACCAGCATTACCAAAGATAAAGGATTTGCAGTAAGCAAATCTCTCGTTATGTTTTCAACAGGAGTTAGAAATATCCAGATATAATGAACAAGTTGGCCCAGAGTGAGCATAATGGATGCAAGCATGACAATCCGAAACATTTTTTTAAAAGGGATTTCAATATCTTTTATTAACAGGGGTATTTGAAGTATTAACGTATTAACAATAAGCTTTAATAACATAACGACTGGGATTACCAGCATACTTAGATGAGAAAAGCGGTCTAAGACCTCCACAAATTCATCGATACGAACTATTTCCATTTGATCTGCGAGAAGTGAATAGTAAATTTCTCTAGTATAAATGAGACGATGGGCCCAGAAACTGATCAAAACATTTAGCACTGCCAAAAAGGAGAAAATTTGCCAGTTTGGTGCATACAGATCCTCAAGTGTTAATTCCTTTGATTGAGTTTTTTTAAACAAAATCTCACCCTCAATGGTAAATTCTGAATTATTGTTTAAGAAAGGGAAACCGAGACGGGGGCGTTCTGTTGAAAATCAGACCTCCGATCTTTATTCCTAATACGATCCCGGCGGGAATCATCTATGCAAGTGCCATACACTGATCTGAAATAACCTGGATCATGTAACAATGCGGATGGTATGCCCTTCTGTACAATCTTACCATCATTTAATACATACAAAAAACTTGTTTTCTTCATTATCCGTAGATTATGGGTGCTGATAAGAATGGCATGTTTTACTGCATACATTGAAATTATGGATAACACAAGATCTTCTATATCAAGATCAAGAGCATTCAGACCTTCATCAATTATCAGGATAGAAGGATTACTAAACAAAGCCCGGGCAAGTCCCAATATCTGTTTTTCACCACCAGAAAGTTGGCGGCTTTCTTCTCCAATCAACGAATAAATACCATTTCCAAATCTGTTCAGAAATTCTGCAAAACCGTACCGCTCCATTATTAATGTTAAATCGTTAAAGGAATTTATGGGACGCCCGAGCAATATATTTTCAGCAATCGTTCCATTGAATATTTTTATATCCTGAGGAACAATAGTTACATTTTTTCTATAGTCGTTCAGATCAATATTATTCACCGGCGTGTTATCTACAAAAATATTTCCGGATTGCGGTTTATACATTCGCTGAAGAAGAGACATCAATGTGCTTTTGCCAACGCCGCTTGGTCCCCATACCGATATAAGACCTGCTTTTGGAATCTGAAGGTCAATACCATTAAAAAGTGGCTTATCCCCACCCCAGGAAAATTTTAACTTCTTTATTGTTAACGACCTCTCCATACGGAAAGGCAATTCTCCCCGATCCTGTTCTTTTTCCATAAGGATGAGCTCCATTAATCTTCGCAGGGCGATATAGGCGCCCTGCAAGGAAAAAGTAACATCTACAGACCTATGGATTGCCGGAAGGATATAGGAAAGAAGTGAGTAGGCTGCAATTAGTTCGCCAAGTTGTAATGTTTCCTTTCCCACTTGCAAGGCACCACCTATCAAAACAAAGATTATGATAATCGTCCCCGATAACTCCGAGAATAAAACCAGGCGATTACGAATATTTCCTAAATTGGCAATATTATTTTGAAACAAACCAAAAATGACTCTATTGATGTTTGAAAATGATTCAGCGACTCTAAATCTAAGAATATCAGCAATCCCATTTAAACTATCGATATACACAGATTCTACTTTTGCAAAATCTTTCATTACCTCTTGTTGTTTGGTCCTTATTGCTGTGCTATGTGTTAACAATAAAATTGTATAAAGCGGCAAACAGATTAAAACGAACCATCCCAGGAAGTTAGAAAAATAAAAAACAGATGTCAGAGATCCGAGTATCACCATAATATCAATAATAGTAGAACCACTAATTCGAACGACTGATTGTTGAATTTTTATCGAATCGTGTATTCGTGCAGTAATATCACCCTTACGTCGTGAATCAAAAAATCCCTTAGGGAGATTGAAAAGATGGCCGATAAAGTCGGTATTAATTGATATACTTAGCCGTCTATTCAAAATAACCAGAAAATATTCACGCAAATAACCGGTTATGGCTTTAATTGATAAAATAAATAGAAGAAATCCACCGGTAAACAGAATTTTGCGGAGATTCGCCGTTGGTATAAATTCATCAATAAGCCGCTGAATAAAAAAAGCTGTCAATAAACCCAAACCCGTATATATTAACCCAAGAAATACCGAATGATATATCCAGATATTTTCAGATTTTAAATATGTTATTATCCAGGAGATAGCAGTTATAATTTCTCTGTTTAGGACATTATCTCCTCTTTTAAAAAGGATTACAATATTTGACTTCCATATAGATTCAAAGTCATTTCGTTTAATTTTAATCAACCCCCTTGCCGGATCTCCAACTAAAACTCCGGTCTTACTAATCTCATATATAACAATGAAATGATTTAAGCGATTCTCTAAAACCACATGAGCGATACAGGGCATATTTTCTTCTATTAGAGTATTATAATCCCCCTTGACACCTTTTGCCTCGAAGCCTAAATGGCCGGCAGCTTGAATTAAATCAAATAAAGATGTTCCCTCGGAATTGGTATTACTCAATTCTCGCACATGTTCAAGCGTATCTTTCCCACCAAAGTAAGTTAAAAGACTGAGTAATGCCGCTGGCCCACAATCACTTTGCTCATACTGACGTATTAATGGATATCGTAATTTGGGAAATAATTTTTTTATAATTGTTTTCATTTTTATCGATTCTTAAATAGTATGGTTTCCTAAATTGCCACAATCGTGCCAATTAAAATTTTCTTAATCATTTATCCAATATCGTTTCTACACATTTTTTGTGATATTCTTATAACTCCAATAAATATAAACACATAAGTAACCATGACTCCTTGATAATTCTTTTCAGAATATGAGTTTTAATTTCCAAAAAACATCTAATAATGGCACATGTGTGTTATTTTACCAGAATAAGAATAGGCAGCGGTAACTTTTATCTTGAAAAGAAAACTGAAAAATCCTATAATGAATAAACGGGGGAAGGATAAATCACATAGAATGATAGAAGCAAAACAAAACTTATATAAAATATCTGGTGTGTTTCGGTGTACCCATGACGTTCATCGGCACTTTAAATCCGAGTTATCGCCCTTTTATATATTAAGAGAAAAAAATTGCTACCCTGATGGCTGTGTATATTTTAATTGGAAATGTCGTCTCTTGGCCAAACAAAAAACTTGTTTTCGTGGGTTCTCCTATGTCGGACGAAAATGTTTTAATTGCCGCTACTTCTATGAAGATAAGCAGCACCATTTTCCTGAGTTTTTAGGATCAGGAGAAGAATACCATTCTTTTAATGAACGTTTTGAAGAATTTGAGGTCTGGGTAGAAGATTTGAAAAAGAGAAGGGTCTCTGTCGAAGGTATTATTGCTCATGTGGTCCCAGCTCTTTCCTTGCGACTAGCGGGATCTCATTATAGATTAGATACAAATGGTTTCTTGATTCGTTTTGACGAGGGTTATATTGATAATAGTTTATTCTCCGATAATTATTATCTTTCTATATCTGCTCTAACACAAAATAAAATGTTATTCCGAAAAGGTGATTCCCTTGAATTTGAGGCCAATTTGTCGATTGATCGTGGTCGCTTTAAATTTATGAAGCCTGGACGTATTCAGTTCTTTGATCGGGGACATGATATACCATTAAGAAAAGCAGATGTGCTTGTTGCAGCAAAAACTTTTACAATTCAGGAAAATCAACCCGAGAAATGTCTTCGTTGTGAACATGGCGTTCTGGTTGATTTGATTAATTCTCACAATGGGCCATCCCGTTCTGTTGTATGTTTAAAAGGGATCGCAAATTATAATTTGTGTACATTAAATATTGATTCTCCCGAATCCGGGAATAACGACACCTGTATAAATATTGAGTGGAAGGGTAAACGCTGCCACCATGTTTTATAATCAGGAATGGCATAAAAATTATTATGACAGCAACTATAAATAAGAAATATTTATCTCTTATAAGTATAAGCCTTTTTATTTGGCTCTCAGGTATTATCATTACGCCCATCCTCGCTTCATCCAATATCAGACTATTGTCAACTCTGTCTTCATTTATGTATTTTTTCTATCAGCCTGTCTGCCATCAGCTTGCCGAGCGATCATTATTAGTCGATCAAATCCCTATGGCTGTTTGCATCCGCTGCTTTGCTGTATATTTGGGTGGTTGGCTCGTTTCAATTTTATATTTGAGATTTAATACGATAACCTTTTGGCCAATGCGTAAATATCTTCTTTTTCTGATACCGGCATTGATGGATTTTACATTCGAAAAAATGCACTTTTATTCAAACATTGGGCTGATTCGATTTGGGACAGGTCTATTGTTGGGTATTGTTATCTTTCAGTTACTCATTTTGTCCACAGCTTCTCTCCAGGACAGCCCGGAATCGAAATCAATAAAGATATAAAATACTTCGGGTCGAGAAGAAAAACATGAAATTAACGTGTAAAAGGAAAGAGAGTCTATTCTATGGATAATCAGCGACTACTCACAGCAGGGTTTATTGGGGGATTTGTTGCCGCGATTTTAAATTCCATTCCATTCCTAAACTTTATTAATTGCTTCTGTTGTCTAGGTATCATGCTCGGTGGTGCCATTGCGCTTATTTATCATGATAGATCCTTTCAGACTAAAGAATATATCAATCCTGCTATGGCCGTTACACTTGGAATTACCAGCGGTTTATTTGGTGCCTTCATTTCTCTTTTTATAGACTGGTTTATTTATATAAACTATGGTCATTGGGAGATTGAATTTATGCAACAGTTAATTGATAATATGGATGAAGTACCTCCTGTTTTAGATGAAATATTTTATGAACTTGAAGAGCAGCTAAAATCGGGATTTTTATGGGGCTCTATTTTGCTTCGGAATTTACTTCTTATGCCTGTATTTTGTTTGGTGGGGTCGTTAATTACCAGGGTAATTTTAAATAAAAACCGGATTTAGTAATTCTAAATCAGACTTTTGAAATTTCTACCAGAACATTTTTCCACATGGAATCTCTGTTACTATGGGTCATTTTTAACAATGATATATCTTTGCGTTTTTTAATGCCTAAAATACCTAGAATATCGATTGAGGCCAAGGTTGCAATAACAGGAATATCAGAATCAAGAATTTCTATAAACTTATGTCGAAATAGTTTGGAAATGCATTCCATTGGACCAACCTCATCGATCAGAAAGAGCTCTACATGTCCTGACGTATCGAACTGACCTGAAATGATTTCTTCAAATCCATCCAGATTAAGGCCGAACTCTTGATATCGATCTGGCCCTTCAATATGAACATGGGCAAGAATTAATTCTTTAAAATTAAAAGTGCTAAGACGAAAACCCTTCAAAACATCGCTTTCTCTTATTGCTTCTTTGTGAAAGCCGCGAACAAGTAAAGGGCTCAAATCACGATAGAGATGGTTAACTAATTTTGTTTTACCGATGCCCGGAGCTCCGGCTATTAATACATTTTGTGGCATATTCTATGATCAGCTAAATTGATTATTGATAAATGTTACATTAATATTTATTAAATTTTTGGTTGTTTCGTAATGATATTAATTTCACCAAAATATTTTTTTAAATGTCGTCTAACTCTGATTTAGGTCTTTATAAAAAGGATTACAGACATATAATAATGCAAAAACCACTGACACATCGGGTTGCAGTAAATGCCTTTCTTTTAAATCACGATCGTTTTCTTCTCCTTAAAAGATCCCGGAAACCAATAATATGGGGTCCATCAGGTGGGCGTCTTTTTCCAGATGAGGATCCGTACCATGGGCTCAAAAGGGAGGTCCGGGAGGAAACCGGATTGGAGATTAGAATTCTTAATCCGGTTGTTACCTGGTTTGGAGAATTTAACCGATCAACTCTTTTATCCCTAGATTATTTATGTCTAACCGACCAGGATGAAGTGATTCTATCCGACGAACATACTGATCATCTTTGGCTTAGCCTGGATAATCTTCGCACCAATCAAAAAAAATATTTTACACACAATCTCGGATTAAAATTGTCCGACTTCTACTCTGCCTGGAGATCCTATTTATTATTCAAAAAGAGGTGGGAAGATCTCAAACATTTTGAATCAATTATTTGATCAATAGACGTTAATCGATCCAAAAACAATAGAACATTGAAGATCTATCTTTTGCTTTGCCTTCGCATATGCCTCATCCTGGTAGGTCAGATTCGGAAACAATCCATCTTTTCTGCTCCCGCGTATACTTATATCTCCAGCAACACAATTACTACGGGCATCGAGGGCAATGCCTTCTGGTGTATTTACTGTCACATCGCCAAAGACACCACTTACAGATATTTTAGTAACATCTTGTGTCAACTTTACACCTGACAAATCCAATTTTATATCGCCGAACACATTATTGATAGATCCTCCGTGGAAAGATTCAGAATCAATTTTCAAGTGAATATCGCCAAAAACATTACTCTCAGAGATTCTATCCAGGTTACTCCCCTCTACCCTGTCACTATTTAGCAAGTCTGTTTCTAAAACAACAGAATTTCTATTACTATCCCGTTTCTTATCTAATAAAATTTTAATGCCAATGGCGATAAGAATCAAAGGCCAAAAGGTCGACACAGCATCGCCAAAGTCAATGATATAAAAATTGTCCAGTAAAAACAGAACCCCCATTAAAACAAGGATTGAACCCCAGAAAAAACCGCTATTATTGCCTGATTGACTCATAATTAATCTATCCTCTAATTTAATATTCCAATATGATAATCGATTAATTTGAAAATTAATTACCAATAGAACTGTTACAATACTGGAAATTAGTGATTCATCCACTTATTGCCAATATTTTTTTGAATTATTGCACCATTACCCGTCCAAATGTAAATTTCAATCATGCAATTATTTAATACCAATCCCCAAACATCTCTTTTCTTACGTTTTTATGCCAGATGCTTTATTTATCCATACGACGAGATGGGTTATGAGTTACAACATATTTTTCGTCAGATTGAGCGTGGCGAAATCAGCATTGATGATCATCCCTATCTGGAGCAATTGCTCAATGTAATTAATCACTATCAGGGAGAAGATCTAAAGGACTTACGGGACAATTATGTTGGCTTATTTAGCCAATGGGAGAGTGGACATACCGTTTGTTCCCTTCTGGCCAGTGATTTTGCGGATGCTTTTGGTATAAAATATGAATCAGATAATTTTATTGATCTCCTCATTGACAGTGATATCCCAACGGATCCTGCAGATGCTATGGATTCAATTGTAAATTATCTTGAATATTTTTCTGTTCTTTGCGAAGACGACAATGAATCTCCAATAGAAAATCGGTTAACAGAATTTTATAACAACCATCTCATCATTTGGATCCCTCAATTCTGTGATCAGCTCTTTCGTACAAGTAATATAAGTTTTTACAAAGAAGTAGCAATTGGTCTAAGCGCATATTTACTTCAAACAGGGGCATTGGAATAAATCAGACGGTCAGTTTTAACTTCTGTACCCGTTTTGGCTAAACTAATATCTTATCTCAACTACATGAATATTCAAATATTATTTTTATTTAACCAAGGTTCATAACTATGATAGTATTTATTCGTATGCGATCCTTGGTAGGAGGAAAAATGTTTAAGTTTTCTATATATATTTTCTTATTATCTGTATTTATGTCCGCATGCTATTTATTTCAAAAACCGGCACAGATTCCTGATAAGTTTTTAGATCCCAATCAAAGCTGGGTTGAAGAAACCCTTCAAAAAATGAGCCTGGATCAAAAAATTGGTCAATTGATAATCGTGTCGGGTGATGCTGCTTTCTATAATACTTCTGATCCAGAATATCAAAGATTGAAAGATTACGTACAACGCTATCATATTGGTGGTGTCTTTGTTCAGGCCGGAGATGTTTTCCAGCGGATTCCTTATATTAACGAACTTCAGACCATTGCAAAAATCCCCTTTTTCTATATTGGTAACTTCGAAGAGGGAGTGGGCAAAAATCTTCAGGGTGGAACGGAGTTTATTCCTCCGCTGGGGGTTTCTGCTACAGGTGATTTTAAAAATGCTTTTGATATTGGTAGAATTACAGCCACTGAGGCCCGAGCGATTGGGTATCATCTGACGCTTTCACCATCACTCAATCTGACTGATAATAATCCAAACTCTGGCCAGGATCTCTATACATATGGTTCGGATCCTAAAACAGTTTCTTCCTTCAGTTCTTCTTATATACGTGGTTTACAGGATAATGGGGTAATGGCAACAGCTAAAAATTTTCCCGGCCAAGGAGGGGCAGCAGCACCGGATGATAAAAATTTTTCCATAAACCTTATCACTTTCGATGAATTGCAACAATCAGGATTGATTCCATTTGTTGACGCAATAAAAAATAATGTAGCAGCTATTATGACCACACATGTTGCTTTCCCAAATTATGATCAGGGTTTTACACGCCCTGCAACTGCTTCTCCACATATCCTCACAGAATTGCTTCGTAAAAGATATCATTTTGAAGGATTGATCATAAGTGATGTACTTAAAAAGCAAAGCATCACCGATAATTATTACCCGGGAAATATTGCTGTAAAATCTTTGATCTCTGGTGTAAACATGTTATTACTTCCTGGTAATATTCAGGGTGCTTTTCAGGCTATTCGTAAAGCTGTTCAGGATAAGCGACTATCGATACAGATGATTGATGCTTCGGTGAGAAAAATTCTATACTGGAAATCTATTCTTGGATTTCAAGAGATGCCAGCTATTGATGAACAATTATTATTGAACAAATTACGCACTCCCATTTCTCTGGAAAAAGCTAAACAAATAGCAGGCAAAGCGATAACTCTAATTAATAATGATGATTTGCCTATAAATAATCGTCCGGACCAAAAGGTCTTTGTTGCTGGGTTTGTAAGTAATTCTCATCAGGAAATATCACAGACTGTTTTCTCTAAGACTTTACGAATCTACTATCCCGAATTGAAAGTCAAAACCATTTCTCAAACTTTTAATATCTCTCGTCTTGACTCCATATTAAATTTAGCCCGCAGGTCTGATATCATAATAAATACATTTCATTTTCAGCCCGGCAAGAAACTATCTCCGGCTCAAATTTCAATAACCAAATCATTACAAGAGTTGGAGAAACCCGTTGTAAATATTATTTTTGGTTCACCCTATCTCAGTATGGAAATACCACAACCCCGAAATATTCTTTTCGCATACGCGGATATCCAGGATTGTCAAAGAGCCGCTGCACAAGCATTGGTTGGTGCCATTCCCATTGATGGTCAATTGCCCGTCACTCTTCCTGGTATTGCCCCGAGAAAAAGTGGGGAAAAATTGCCCAAAAAGGAAATGCCACTAAAACCTGTTGACTACCAGGCTTTTCTACCCAATCCCATTTATATAGATTCACTGAGATGGTATCTCAATGAGGCCATTAAGGACAGTGCTTTTCCCGGTGCTGCTATTTCTGTCGGTGTAAAGGGTCGGCTTGTGCTTCAAGAAGGTTTTGGCAATTATACCTACGATCCAAAATCAAAACAAATCAAAACAAATTCAATCTTTGATCTGGCTTCTGTAACCAAGGTTGTTTCAACCACGACCGTAGCGATGGTATTGTATGAGAAAGGAAAACTAAATCTGGAGTGGAAAGTTTCTGATATTATACCAGATTTTATGGGAAATGAAAAAGATCAGGTTACAATTCGACATTTGCTTACCCATACTTCCGGATTACCCGGTTGGGAACAGTTTTATTTGAAAATAAAAGGTAAGGAACTTATTGTTCAAGAGATTTGCTCTACAGAATTGATCTACCAGCCAGGATCGAAGACCGTCTATAGTGATTTAGGGATGATTTTGATGCAAAAAGTGCTGGAAACAATTAGTCAGAAACCTTTAGACTTACTTGTAAGGGAATATATCTCCGACCCCTTGGCAATGGATCGCACATTTTATAATCCGGAGTCCTCGTGGCTGAATGATATTGTGCCCACAGAAATAAGCGCGTTCCATAAAAAGTTGGTAAGGGGATTTGTCCATGACGAGAACACTTTCGTCATGGGAGGCGTTTCCGGACATGCTGGCCTTTTCAGTACTGTTGAAGATCTTTCTATCTTCTGCCAAATGTATTTGAATGGCGGAATTTATGATTTTAATCGTATTTTACAACCCAAAACTATCAAAATGTTTACAGCACGGCAAAATATTGTGGATAAAAGTACCCGGGCAATTGGTTGGGATACCCGGTCAGAGACAAATAGTATGTCCGGAGATTATATGTCCATGCAGGCCTTTGGACATTCCGGATTTACCGGGACTACTATTTGGATCGATCCGGAAAATGAAGTCTTTGTTGTATTGCTGACAAATCGTGTCTATCCAACAAGGGCAAACCAAAAGATTCGCCGTGTTCGTCCAAGAGTACACAATTATGTTATGAAAGCTACTTTAAAATCCTACACGGATAAATAAGTCACTAGTTGAATGGTAAATGAAAAGGATCTATTAAACTTTATTGATTGTAGTGGCCGTTCACGAACGGCGAAGACACCATCAAAAGCTAGAAGACAACTTCGACTACAAATTCTACCCGGGATGTTTTATCACCAAAAAAACTTCCCCCTTCCTGAAAATCATAATCGAGAAGGAATTTATTCCCTCCTAAAAAATGGTAAGCAACTCCGGTAATATACCGTTTACTTTCATACCAGGTTCCATATTGGTTCTGTTGAAAAATATCATATCTGGCCATTATAGAAATGTTCCAGGCCCGTATTTTATAATCGCCAAAAAAGGAAAAACCTCTCTGATCAAGGGAATTACCTAATGAGTCTACCGCCTTTCCAAGAGAGTTTCCAACACCCGTATAGTCACTACCTGTCAAGGTAAAATATTGGTCTTCCAGGGAAAGATATGCGTAATGCATGGTCCAATCGGGCGAAGCTGCCGTATTCCCCTTACCATATGCACCCGCATAACTGATCTGAAAACCCGGGATGACAAAAGGAAGGGGTCTGATGCTTAATCTTGATTCAAAAGGTTTATTATGGTTTTGTTCAAAATCGTGATACCCCCCTCCATTTGTAAAGCCAAAGGAGACACTTCCATACAATCCAGGATAGGAATCACTCACTTCCTTTTGGTATTCTTCATCCATCTCTCCCCCCAAAAAAGCCCAATAGGTGATTCCATAATCCGCAGAACTTATTACGCCATTTCTAGGCAGATACATAACTCCCTGTAATCGATAGCCATTAATGTTTTGCTGAAAATTTAACAATGGGCGGTGGACAAGCCCAAATTCCACGTAGCTTTTCTTCAGAAAAACGAAATCTGGTACCAGATACTTTAAATAGGCATATTTAAGTCGAAGCTCGAGATCGCCGGCCCCATCGCCTTCCCTGTCGATAGAAACATCCGGTGTTATTCTCCCCGAAAAACGCTCGTTGAGTTTCACCTTTACATTAATATAGCCTCTTTTGACAGCAAAAAGACTCACTTTTTCTCCATCTATCTCACCCGTAAGATAAGATAAAAACCATTGTCCACCTATCTTTACTTGTGGGAAAAGGGTGGATTCGTCATTTTCTCCAGCCAATGTTTCTAAAGGATTAATAAGAAGTAGATGGAATATTATTAAGAGGAAGGTGGTTACTACATTAAATCTAATATACATCTTATTTAACGTCACAAATCCCCCGCTTCATTTTCAATTGTGCCAAAGAGGCTCATCCAGTAATCATTATATTTACAAAAATAAGAGATTGAAATACACTTCAGCTTTTGCCAAATCAGTCGCAAATATATGAAATTTATACTATAGTTTCCTACTGATCATAAGACTTAAATTATTGAAATTATCTAAACATTAAATGAAATAATAATTGTGATATTCGGCATTTAATAATCGAACAACGATACGTTATGCTGTTCCCCAACCAACAAGGGTCGAGATTTCTATTTTTAGTGTTTTAGGAGAGCAATTGAAAACATGGAAAAATGACGTGTCAGCCGGATATCATGCCACTAATTGGGACGGTACCAATCAAGCTGGTCGGGAAATTTCCTCAGGTATTTATTTTTACAGGATTAAAACGGACAATTTTTTGCAGGCAAAAAAATTGAATCTGTCGAAGTGATATGGGATACTAAAATTGTATTTTTTCTTCCAATGTGTCCATTGTTTTTTCGAAACCATAGGGGATTTGCCAAATTGATATAATTTTTCTGCAAATGAAGTTAACAGCCGAGAACCCTCAACCCAGAAATTAGTTCCTAATTCCAAATTCCCATTTACAAATTACAAATTCTTTTGCCCCTTAAAGCCTTTCCTAATATATTAGAATATCATCCAGGTTAAGGAAAATACTATGAAGCGTCGAAATTTTATGAAGCTTGCCGGTATCAGCACAATCTCCCCTTTTTTATTTCCTCAATCCACTCCGGCTGTATTTTTGCCAGAAACGGAGGATCGGTTTGTTCTTTCTCTCGTAAAAGCAAATGATAGTCTGATTCCGGATCTCTTAAAACGTCAGAATGCAAATTCACCTCCAATAGAAGTCGGCGGAATTCCAGATCATTTTGGTATTTATACAGCTGGAGGAACGGCAAGATTTATCGAAATTCTGGCTTGTGCCTATCTTCATCCGACATCAATTTATTACCAATCTTCGGATTTAGTTGAACCCATGTCTCTGGCTTCTCATTATATGGTCGAAACACAATATGAAGACGGAACGATTGACCTTCATACCACGAACTTTCATTCTACACCCGATACAGGCTTTGTATTAGAGCATATTTGTTCAACCTATGGTATTTTTTTAAAAGCCGCTGATTTCCCTAAACCAGACTTTCAAAAAAACATGGAAATTTTCATAAAAAAGGGGGGCGATGCGCTATCTGTAGGGGGTATTCATACACCAAATCATCGCTGGGTGGTCTGCCGAGCACTGGCAAGGATTAATTCCTTTTTCCCAAAGAAAAAATATATGGATCGAATTAATGAATGGTTGGACGAGAAGATTGATATTGATCCTGATGGACAGTTCACCGAAAAAAGTTCAAGTATTTATAGCCCGCTTACCGATCGCTGCCTTATCACCATTGCCCGACTTACTGGTAAAACAGGTTTATATGATCCTGTGCGCAAAAATTTAGAAATTACTATGTATTACGTTCATCCTGACGGTGAGGTTGTAACCGAAGCTTCACGACGTCAGGATAAATACAGAAAAGGTTCGATGGCACCATATTATTATCCATACAGATATATGTCCTTATTGGATAACAACGGACAATTTGCAGAAATGACACATTGGATTCAAAAAACGGCAGGAGATAATCTGGTAAATAATTTGATCTATTATATTGAGGATCCCTCACTGCAAAAAAAATTACCCTCAAGTTCACCCTTACCTGTAAATTATTTTAAAGAATTTTCATATTCCCAACTGGTACGTATTAGACGGCAGGAGATAAGTGCTACAATTCTTGCCCAAAATACTTCATTTTTTAGTTTTCATAAAGGAGTGGCCGCTCTGGAGGGTTTGCGGTTTGCTACGGCCTTCTTTGGGAAAGGACAATTTCAAGGAAAAGAACTTGAGAAAAAGGACGCTGGGTACCTCCTCCATCAAGATCTAAAGGGTCCTTATTATCAACCCTTTCCCCGTGATTTACTGCCTGATGATGGCGATTGGCATAAAATGAACAGAGCCCAACGTCCCCATAGTGAGATTCAACTGCAGGAAGCAACTGTCTTTATAAAAGAGAAAGATGGTAAATTTGAGATCACTATTGAAATTAAGGGTACAGACAATGTCCCGCTAGCCATTGAATTTGGTTTTCGTAAAGGTGGAACACTTAGCGGTGTTCGGGAAATTGAAGAGATTCCCCAAGTCTATATCCTTGAAAGCGGAATGGGAAAATATACCTTTAAGGGAAAAACCATTTGGTTTGGAACGGGGCAGGCAAACCATACCTGGACCCAACTACGTGGCGCACGACCAAAACTTGACGCCATGTCTGTATATATTACCGGATTCACACCCTTTAAAAAGACTATTCAAATATATTAGTCTGTTTTTTACTTTATATTAAAAATAAAAAATTTACCACAAAGTACACCAAGAAAGCACTAAGATCACAAAGTTTTTATTATGATTTTTTCTTTGAGTACTTTGTGCCTTCTTGGTGTACTTAGTGGTTAAAAAGCGGATAAACAATTCTGTAAATCATTACAAAACAGGAAAGAATATATGAAAATTAAAAGAAGAGAATTCCTTCAAAAAACCTCGGTTGTAGGTTTAGGATTAGGAACCCTCGGCATATCAAACTTATCCGCTCAACCACTCATTACCAACAAAATTCAATCAAAGGATAAGGAGATCATGAACAAACGTACCTATCTTAGCCAGATTCTGTATACCAAAAAGGAAGTTGATGATTGGTTTGCAGGGAAGGCTTTTCCTTTTTCAAAATTTAATAGCACATTGGGATGGTTACTTCCAAATGCCAGATTTCAAGATGGGATAAATGATTCATTTTCCACTTATACCTATGTTGATAATGATGGTGAGAGAATTATGGGTAACTACAAGGCAGAACCCTGTCGAATTAATACCTATGGTAACAGCTTTACCCAATGCCATCAGGTTAGTGATCATGAAACCTGGCAGGAGGTGATGGCAGCCCATCTTCAGGAACCCATTCGTAATTATGGTATTGGTGGGTGGTCCGTTTACCAGGCCTATCTGCGGATGTTGAAAGAAGAAGCAAGAAAGCCTGCGGATTATATCATTATAAATATATATGAAGATGATCATAAAAGGAATCTGGATTCCTGGCGCAATATAAGGGTAAACAAACATCCTCAACATATAGAGGCAACCTTACCCTATCTGAAAGTGAACTTGGAAAATCAGACAATACAAGAATGTCCAAACCCCTGCCCCACTCCTGAATCCTACTATCATCTATGTGACTTGGATAAAACCTATGAGTTATTTAAAGATGATTTTGTTTTAAAGATAATGGTCGCCCATGAAAATGCTAAAGCAAGGAATACGGCAGATGGATATGATGAATTAATGGCATTAATCAAAACACACGGAATTAAAACCAAAATTGATGAAAATGAAAACCTGGCTGAGGAAGCAGAGAAAATTCACATGGAAGCGGCCCTGTTTTCAACGCAAAAGATTGTTGACAATATCGAAGATTATGCGAGGGAAAACAATAAAAAAGTAGTGTACATCCTTTCCTATCCTGGAAGAACGATTGCCCGTTTTATTGAGAAACAAACACGTTTTGATCAAAGTTTTATCAACTATTTAAAAACTAAAAATGTGCCCTCTATCGATTTGATGGAATTTCATGCTCAGGATTTCAAAAAATATAATCTGGAAATGAAAGACTACATTGATCAGTATTACATCGGTCATTATAACCCGAGGGGAAATTTTTTCTGCGCTTATGCTGTAATGGACAAACTGAGAGATATACTTGATCCTAAACCTCTGCCCTATAGGAAGGCATAGTATCTTAGAGGAGTTTTAGAAATAAAGGTAAAAGGTAAAAGGTAAAAGGTAAAAGGTAAAAGGTAAAAAATTTAAGACCTTTCTGATAGATATACCAATTCCTTATACCTAATACTTTCGCACCGTCGGTATTCTAGGTCTCTTTTCCCTGTTCACTCTTCACTTTTTTATCCATCCGATATCTGAAGATCAACACAAGTCCTATTATGATCAGTACCACAGGCCAGTATCGCCAGATTCCACTATAACCAATAAGAAAAAGGATCGAGATACCACTTAAAATGGATGCTGGGATCAGCATTCCTTTTTCTTTTTCCCCAAAAATATACATCATAAAGAAACCTATTCCCGGACCTAGAGGAAAGACCGGCCACCAATAACTCATTAAGTACCATCCCTCTACTGAACAATAGAGAAAAAGTATTCCATATATAATTAGAATGGAACCGGGCATTAACAGGCCATAGTTTTTTCGATCCTGGTAGAATCCAATCCAAAATCCAACACCCGCCAGAAGCACAAAAACCGGCCATACATTCTCAAAATCAAAAGAGAGGTATCCAAAATTTTCTGAGAGAAATAATATTCCCAAAATTACCAATCCTACCCCAATAACCATATCCGACATTTTCATTGGAAACCTCCTATTTATGATAAAGGTGGTGTAAATATTAACCGTAGAGCAATATAAAAAACCGCGATCCTCGTCGCAAGGAAATCATGTTTGCGAATTGCATGATTATGTAAACAAATTCTTTTAATCTATGTGACTGATGCGTATATTTATAGGACCAAATAAATTAATTTAAGCACATAAAATCAGCAATTGATGAGGTAGACATGGAAAATCGTGTATATAATTTTAATGCTGGTCCTGCCGCCTTACCCGTCTCCGTCTTAAAAGAGGTCAGGGAAGATCTTCTCAGCTATAAGGGTGAAGGACTTTCTGTTATGGAAATGAGTCATCGCTCCAAAACATTTGATTCAATTATTAAAGAGGCTGAACAATTAGCAAAGGATGTATTTGGTATACCGGGTGGCTATAAGGTTATCTATATGCAGGGTGGTGCCTCACTTCAATTTGCTGCTGTCCCCTTAAACCTTCTTGGTGATCAGGAAACTGCCGACTATATTAACACGGGTTCCTGGTCAAAAAAGGCGATACAAGAAGCTGAGAAATTAGGTAAAAATATTAATGTAATCGCCAGTTCGGAAGATCAAAATTTTAACTATATTCCCAAAACATATACTATTAATTCGGAAGCAAAATATATACATATTACTTCAAATAATACTATATTTGGAACCCAATGGTCAGATTATCCAGAATCAGGTAAGATACCCCTGATAAGTGATATGTCTTCTGACATCGGCTGCCGTCCTATTGATATAAATAAATTTGGGCTGATCTATGCGGGAGCACAGAAAAACATGGGCCCTTCAGGCGTAACAATTGTTATAATCCGTGAGGGCCTGATGGAAAAAAGTCCATCTAATATCCCGACTCTGATCAGCTATAAAACAATCGGTGGCAAAGATTCTCTCTATAACACACCTCCTACTTTTGGAATATATATCAATATGCTGGTGTTAAAATGGATTAAAGAGAGTGGCGGATTGGACAAGATAGGGAAAGTTAACCAGGAAAAAGCTGATCTAATTTATAATATCCTCGATTCCAGCGATTTTTACAAAGGCACCGTAGAAACAGACAGCCGTTCAATTATGAATGTTACCTATCGTCTTCCTTCCGAAGATCTGGAAAAGGTTTTTATAGAAAAAGCTACCGCTGAGGGTATGATTGGGTTAAAGGGACATCGTTCTGTTGGTGGTATTCGGGCGAGCATCTATAATGCTGTTCCCATTGAAGCTGTCAGAGCATTGACAGATTTTATGCAGGAATTTGAACGAAACCACGGATAAATACACACAATATTCTCCAAAGATAAGCCCCGTTTACTTATCGGGATTTATCTTTTTGTCTGACTTTAGATCACATTTAAATAATGTCCCAGCAAAAATCTACAGATACATTTAAAAGAATATATAATATTGTCAACGTTATACCTTCGGGCAAAGTTGCCACCTATGGACAGATTGCAGCTTTAGTAGGCTATGGCATGCCCGCCAGAATTGTCGGCTTTGCGTTACACGGGCTGCCCGATGGTTATGACATTCCCTGGCATCGGGTAATTAATAGTAAAGGAAAGATTTCATATTCTACTTCCCGCAATGAACATGATTCTCTACAGAAGAAACTACTCGAAAATGAAGGTGTTCGTTTTCAGTTCAACAGGGAAAATTGATCTGGAAAAATATCTCTGGCTGCCGGACAATTTGAATATTTAGATAAAGTCCGTGTATATTTTAAAGCATCAAAAAGTGCTGGGTTCTAGGCACTGGGCACTCGTATCTAACTGGTATTAGGATTAATAGATTTGACCAGTACCGAGCACCCAGAACCCAGTATCGAAGTAATGTGTCTGTAGTACTTTTTTAAATTACATATTATCATTACATAAAATTTTTGAGTAAGAACAATCATAAAAGGAGGGTATAGTTAAATGGCAGAAAATGACGTTTTTGATTTTAATCAGATGAAGGTACCTAAATTATCACCTAATCTGGTTAAATATGGTGTGATCGGTGTATTTGCACTGATCTTTATTTTTTCTTCTTTCTTCACCATTGATCCTGAAGAAGTCGGGGTCATTTTACGCTTTGGGAAATTTTCTCATATTGCTGAGCCTGGACTTAATTTTAAACTGCCTCTTGGCATTGATCAGTTGGAAAAAGTTCCTGTTCAGAGACAACTGAAGGAGGAATTCGGATTTAGATCGGAATCTGTTGGTGTGCGAACGCGATATTCAGAGGCAAGTTTTCTGGATGAGTCGCTCATGCTTACCGGAGATTTGAATGTCGGGGAGGTGGAATGGATTGTGCAATACAGAGTTGCAGATCCTTATAAGTATTTGTTTAAGGTAAGAGATATTGGTATGACATTCCGGGCTATGACAGAAGCCGTGATGCGCGAGATCATTGGTGATCGTACTGTTAATGAGGTTTTAACTGTTGGAAGGCAAGAAATTAGTGTCGCCGTACAAGTCAAATTGCAGGAGCTTTGTGATCAGTATGAAACCGGTATTAAAGTAGAACAAGTTGTTCTGCAGGATGTGAATCCTCCTGACCGGGTAAAACCTTCGTTTAATGAAGTTAATGAGGCGCAACAGGAAAGAGAGAAGTTAATCAACCAGGCTCTGGCAGAATACAACAAAGTGGTTCCCAGAGCAACCGGTGAAGCACAGCAGATGATTGAAGAGGCCGAAGGTTATGCCTTGGAGCGTGTCAATCACGCCAAAGGAGAAGCAACAAGGTTTAATTTGTTGTTTAACCAATATCGGCTTGCCAAGGAAGTTACGACACAACGTATGTATCTGGAAACCATGAATAAAATATTACCCAAAGTTGGAAAAAAACTAATCGTTGATGAAAATATCAAAGGTCTCATCCCGTTGCTTGATTTAAAGAAGGAGGTGACCAATGCAAAATAAGAATATGATTATTATAGGCATTTTAAGTTTTCTAGGGTTAATTATCATCTTTTCATCAACATTCATCGTTAAAGAAACCGAACAAGTTATTATCACCCAATTTGGGAAACCGGTTGGCGAACCGATTACAACACCTGGGATTAATTTTAAAATACCAATCATTCAGGATGCTAATTTCTTTGAAAAAAGATTTCTGGAGTGGGATGGTGATCCAAATCAGGTCCCCACAAAGGATAAAAGGTTTATCTGGGTCAACACCTATGCGCGCTGGCGTATAACTGATCCGCTTCTTTTCTTTCAGCGTTTGCGCGATGAACGTGGCGCACAGTCTCGTTTAGATGATATTCTTGATGGTGAAACCCGTAATGCAATTGCGAACCATGATCTGGTTGAACTCGTACGGACATCCAACCGGGTTGTTGTTGAAGTAGAGGGAGCTGCTAAGGATGAAGAAACAGGTATACTAGCAACCATTAAATTTGGACGTGAAAAAATAAGAAAGGAAATTTTTGATGCTGCCTCCAAACGTACGGATGATCTTGGAATAGAGGTCCATGATGTGCGTTTTAAACGAATCAATTATGTTAAAGAAGTGCGAGAAAAAGTTTATGACCGAATGATTACGGAACGTAAACGTATTGCAGACAAATTTCGCTCACAAGGTCAGGGAGAAGCATCACGTATTCTTGGGGAAAAAGAAAGAGAATTAAAGCGAATCACCTCCGAAGCTTTTAAAACTTCTCAGGAAATCAAGGGTCGGGCAGATGCAGAAGCGACTAAGATTTATGCAAATGCTTATAACCGTAGCGCCGAATCAAGGGATTTCTACTCCTTCCTAAAAACAATGGAAACTTATGAGTCAACTTTTGATTCTGATGATTGGCTGATCTTATCCAGTGAAACTGATTTTTATAAGTATTTAAAACGACCATCTGGACGTTAGATACACATGTGTGATGTAGTGGCCGTTCGCGAACGGCCACTACAATTTCACATTAATATCTCAATTGACATGAGGCATTCCTACTACAATTTTCAGATCACTGTTTTAGTCCATATACCCTTATACCTTATTTCCAACATCATTGGTTCGTATTCAGCTGCACTGCTGCAAGTGAAATCAGACTCATTACCGCACCGATTAAAAACGGTATCTTATAGTCAATCATCCAAACAATTCCCCCTATAGTTGGAATAACCACTGCCGCAATATGATTTATGGTAAAACCAACCGCCATACTGGGTGCAATATCCCTTGGATCCCCAACTTTTTGAAAATATGTTCGAATAGCAATAGAGAAGTTGAATACAATATGATCAATGATATAAAGAAAAACTACAATCCATTTGTGATCAACATAAGCATAAGCAATAAAGACTATAATTAAAGTTGCGTATTCTACCGATAGCACTTTTCTTTCGCCAAAGTGGATAATTGCTTTACCAATAAGTGGTGCTACAAAATAGTTTATTGTATTATTTATAACAAAGAGCAGGGTGATTTCTTGCACGGAAAATTCAAAGACCTTAACAAGTAAAAATACCGCAAATGCGGTGAAGATTTGCCGGCGCGCACCTGCCATAAAGGTCAGAAAATAATAGAGCCAATACTTTTTTCGTAATATCATCTTTTTCCGTTGCGGTACTAAATCCTGACGTGTTGGTTGTTGAAACAATGCCCAGGTACCAACAAGTACCACCGCAATACCTAATAAGATATATATCTGCAGATAGGATAACATTATTGTACAGAGGAAAATAGCCAAACCAATTCCAATATTTGTCATGGCTGCATAACTTCGAAGTTTTCCAAAAATCCAGGGGGATATATTTTTATCAAAATATTGTAAGGTGAGAGATTGATTCGTTGTCTCAAAATAGTGAAATCCAAAACTCATCAGGATTGTAGTAAATATTAATCCGATATAGGATGGAAAAAATCCTGTTAAGGAAATACCCAATCCCATTATAATAATCGAAATAGCTGCCAGCCGATGCTCCTTAATTATAAGGATCAATGCGATTGCCAAGAGAGCAAGGAATCCAGGTATCTCACGGGCAGATTGTATTACACCAATATGAAAACCATCTAAATGGGCAATTTCCACTGCGAAATTATTAAACAATGTCCGCCATGTTTGATGACCGGCCACAGAGGCGATTGTCAAAACGGCCAGGTAACGAAACATGATATCTTCTCTAATTATATTTTTATTCATCTGTTTTCCAATTTATAAATCTTCTTCTGCTCTTACTGATCCAAAGCGCTAAATATATGGAAATATAGTCTGAATTGTTAATTATTAATCCCGCATCACGAATTTCGAAACATCAACCGGATCTTCCCGTAAACAAAATAAAATCAATCTTATATCAGGAGTTATCAATGAAAGTCCTTTACCTGGTTTTACCTTTTATTATGATATCTGCTATTTTTGCCGAAAAAGCAGAGAAAAAATATCGCCACTCTGATCACCAACCAAGTCTGTCTTGACGAAGCGCATATTGATATCGAAAATGATATAATTGTCCTCACTTGTAAATATGATGATGAACAATGGGTAGAAATAACACCCGACTACAATCTCTTTATAAATGGGAATCGTGTAAGCCTTGACAGATATCAACGTAGATTAGTCGCCGATTATTATGATAATTTTATGGACATCATAGAGCAAGCGAAGGAAATCGGCAAAGAAGGTGCCATTATTGGTGTCAAAGGAGCGAAAATTGGGATCATTGCTGCTGCTGGTGCACTCAAAATGATGGTTTCAGACTATGACAGTGATGACATCGAAGAGGACATGGAAGAAGTAAAATTAGAACTTGAGGAACGCTCAGAAAAGCTCGAAGAAATGGCTGATGATCTTGAAGAAACAGCTGAAGATTTTGAAGATCTTCATTTTACAATGAAAGACGAAATTAAAGATCTAAATGACTTGGATTGGTTTTAATTTTTTATTTATTGACGATTAAGTAAAGACCCAAACCAATTAAAGCAACTGGTAATAAGATAACTAACAAAGCAATTGGGGCTACCAGGAGCCCGGCTACAGCGCCAACAACACCAAGCGGTACTAACAGCACCAATACGACAATGGTTGAAATTATTGCCGCTAAAATCTTTAATGGTAATACAAGTAGAAATAATCCGGTATGAAATATTATAGATAGAAGTTTTAAGATTACAAGTGTTAGAAGTACAATAAATAAAACCGTTAATAATTCCATCTTTCCCATCCCCAACTTTGTTAAATGGTCTCGATTACCTTAGTATGACATACGAAAGAGACTAAATAAAGATGCGTCTTTTTATTGGAAGTAATGTGATTATCTGCTTTTCAAGGGATCCTGTTTTGAAGGAACAAATGTTTAAAGTTAATAAAAAAGCAGAGGCACAGCCTACCACCTCTGCTTTTTAAATACTTATTTATCTATTTGAATAAATCATTCGTTGCATTTACATTCATGAATATCTAATCCAAATTGATCGCTTATGTCTAAAGGTGGCATAGGTCCATCCAGAGGTTTGGCATCTTTTACATACCAGTCGAACCATTGGATTTGACGGTAGAGAACATCTGCCCGACCAGGTTGCTTGGAATTGCCGTGTCTTTCACCAGGATATTGAACTAACCTTACCGCTGTATGATCATTCATTCTCATCCGCCAATACAATTCCATGCTTTGTGAAGGATGTACCCTTGTATCAGCAGCTCCTCCGTAGATCAATGTTGCCGTTTTGCTCTGGTGTGCCCAATATATTGGACTCCGCTCTAACGCCAATTGCCACATATCTTCCAACTTTTTACCAGAATGCACATACAACTCTTCATATGGGATATCAGTCGTTCCCATTCTGCTGATTACATCGCTCAAGCCTACAAACATACAGACTGCTTTAACATACTTTGTATAATAAGTAGCAAACCAACCAGAAGCATAGCCGCCATAAGAACCGCCAGCTAATCCCACTTTTTCTTTATCCGCGATTCCTTCTGCAACCAGATAATCAATACCATCAGCAATATCATCAAATTCCTTGCCGGCAGGATCTCCAAATCCTTCCATACTAAATTTGACACCATATCCAGTGCTCGCACGGTAGTTGGGATAAAATATGGCATATCCCTTTCCAGCCATTACCTGAGCTGGGGTTGAATACCGGGTAAACCAATTATTAGATTGATGATGCTCCGGTCCACCATGGACATAAACGATTAAGGGGTACCTTTTACCCTTTTCATATCCAACAGGATAAATGAGCAAACCTTCAATCTCCAATCCGTCGCGGGCATTATAATGAAGGACTTCTTGTCTGCCAAGATTCTTTTCTTCTAACCAGGGGTTAATCTTTGTCAATCTTATCATCTTATCATCCGGTTCCCAATAATAAATGTCCCCCGGTATTTTTGAAGAAGAACCTATCATTGCAAATTGATGTGTCCGGTTAAATGTGATTCTGCTAAATATTATACCGCTTTCCTTCGAATCTAATAAAACATCCCTTTCGCCACCGTCGGCAGACACAGAACTTAATGTGGACCAGACACCTTCACCGGATTGGTATAAAACCGTTTCATTATCATACCATCCAACCCAATTAACATGACCGCGAAAATCCTTGATCGTAAGATTCTTAGCCTGCCCCCCCCTCGTATCGATCACAAATACCTGACTGACCTGATGATCTGCTCTGGTAAGGGATGAATTATAGACTAATTTTGATCCATCCGGGCTAAAGGCATAGTTACCTAGCTTTCCGGGATTATCGGTTAATTGTTTAAGCTGTCTGCTGGCCAGATCGAGTATATTTATTTTTCGAAACATGTAGCGATGATCGATTAAATTCTTAGTTGACACAGAGGCCGCTATCTTTTTGCCATCTCGGCTAATACGAAAGTCCCATATCGTTACATCTTTTGTTAATTGAATGATTTTCTTTTGCGGATCCTCTTCTGTCAAATTTAATTGGTAAAGATTCCTATTTTTCAAATTTTCCTGGTAATAGATAAATCCATAGCCCTTTTTATCCAGTTCAAGCTCTTTCTTGGATTTTGGTGTGGTGGCCAGATATAGTATATTCTTGCCATCCGGATGCCATTCAAAACTTGAAATGCTGGACTTCGCATTACTTATCTGGACGGCCTCCCCTCCATTTAGTGAAATAGCCCAGATTTGTGTTTTTGCTTTTTCTCCCCTCTTCATTAAAAATCCAATTTTATTACCATCAATACTCCACCGGGGAGAACTTACATTCACTTTTCCTGTAAGAAACGCTTTCACTTCACCAGTCTTTACCGAAATTATGTGCAATTCGCTATAAGCCCTACCGGCCGGATCTGTCAGTTTCCGTGGGATGCTCTGTGTATAGGCTATCCACACACCATCCGGGCTGATCTGTGGAGAACTACAGCTTTGGGTTTTAAGCACATCCGCCGGTGTCAAAGAGTCTTTTGCAATTGCCGTACTTATTAAAAAGATGGATAATAACGCAATCATCCAAAGATAATTCGTTGGATGAGAAATGCATACCTGAAAATCCTTCTTCATTACATCTTCCTTTCTGATAATAAGGTTTATATTCACTTATAATAGCACAATAAATCAGAACCTAACAACCCAAAGATAATATATTCACAAACAAGAGTAAATAATATCTATTAATTCGTTATCAAAGAGATTATTATTTGATGATCATGAAAATTGCTTAATCCGGTTTGTAAGTGATCCAGGTTTACGGTCAAGGAAGGAAACCAATAAATGTAAAGTTTTTTTCGATATAGTTCTTTACTTGCAAATAACTCCTAAAAATAAAAAACCCAGCTCGATAGCAGCGTCTTTAACATGGAATTCTCACTATTTTTCATGAACCTTCTGGAAACAATAAATTTTCACCGCAAAGATTTTATTATCGGCCGTCCATCCCGAAAAATAATGAGGGGTTTTCAAGATATTGGTTTGTTTTCTGAAGAAGTTCCTGGTGAAATTTTTCCTCTTTTGCCAGTAGTTCATAAAACTCTTTAACTTTAATATTTGTGGTTTTCTGTGCAGCTTCTTCATAGAAAAACCGAGCATGGGCTTCTAGTTCCAGAGCAACATTGATAATTTCTTCATCATCTACTCCAACTTCTGTCAAATCATCTACCGCTTCATCTATTTGGTCCTTCATACGCTTAAAAATTTCATCGAACAGGACTAATTTGGGCGGATCAATTATAACTTCATCCATCTTATTGCTTGTAAGTGATGCGTAAATATCTTTGATTCTTTTCATATGATTTAGCTCATCATTGGCCAATCGTTCCAACATTCTCCGACCCAACGAGTTCGTTATCTTTTCCGCACCCTCTGAATACCACTTATATCCCTCTTCTTCCAGGGCCAGCGACTTTTGTAGAACTTCTTCCATCTCTTTCGTATCCATCATGACCTCTTACTTTTATTTTCAAACAGATCAATCAAAAGAATATTTAAAAATTTAAACAAATATCCATAGAATATAAAGGCAAATATTATAACCATGGTTCTTTCAATATATCTTTTTGTTGATTTTCTTATCTCCAACCTGCTCTTCAAGGTGGGATATTTTTGATTCATAGATCTGGAGGAGTTTATGCAGCAATCGCACATCCCGTTTTTCAGCAAGGGATCGGCCTAGTAGACGCTTAAACCTCGTGACAAAATCGTCAAAGCTGTCTCTGGGGACAAAACCAACATCTCTTATGCTTTTTTCTAAGTGGTCATAAAATTTTTCTAATTCATATTGAGAAGCAAGATCGTATGTTAATATTGGATGTTTTACATTTTGAGACTTAAAAAAGGTATGGGCATAGAGCATAACAGATTGCGCCAGATTCAGAGAGGGATTTTGTGTTGCTGTTTGAATGGTTGAGTGAATGTGACATCTGAGCAATTCCTGATTTGTCAATCCTGTTCGTTCACGACCGAAAACAATGGCCACAGGATGTTCAGTGGCAACTTCTTCAATCTTGGTTGCAATATCCTCTGGAGAATATAATGGAAATTTAAAATGTCGCTTTCTTTGAGTTGTTGCCACGACTAGCCGTTTGTCTGATATTGCATCCCCAAAATTTGAAACGACCTTAGCCTTTTCAATAATATCTTCCGAGCGGTGTGCCATCCATTCAATCTCTTTGTGATTCTTGTCATAATTTGGATTGACTATTATTAGATTTTTAAAACCACTTGTTTTTAGGGCCCGGGCAGATGCGCCAACATTACCCTCAACCTCCGGTTCAACCAAAACAAAGTAGGTGTTTTCCCTGATTTTTTCGAAGGATTTATTAAATAATACTCTTTGTCTATTTAATGATGCCATAATACCATCAATTTATTCAATTAAAAAGTCGGCAGGTTTAGGTTGCGTTTAGTAAATCTTGCCAATTTCCAAGTAATTCTTTTGTCGCCCCCGTATTTCTTAGAGCAAATTTCTCTGCTTTATCTCCAAACAATAATCTTTCATTATTATTCTCATAGAAGTTGGATGTGTGATTATAAATATCTTTCCAAATTTTTACCACAAATCCACCATTTCCTTTTGAGAACTCAACAGCCTCATGTGAATTCTCATGAACTGGTCCATATAAAACAGGTATACCAAAAATTGCAGGCTCCATCACATTGTGAATACCTTGCCGAAAACTCCCCCCTACATACGCTAATTGAGCATAATGATATAATCCTGCCAGGTAACCGATGGCGTCAATGACTAATATACGTTCATCGAGAAGTTGTTCTCGATTGCTAAATTTTTGTACTCCCCATTCTTTAAAATTGTTTACTATTTTTTCAATTGCCTTTTGCTCCGGTTGATGAGGGACAAGGATAATACGGACATCTTTCTTTCCTTCAATAAACTTTTTCAATGCCGGAAATAAATGCTCTTCATCTTCCGGCCATATACTACCGGCTATAAATATCCAGCTGTTTTTTGTCCAGCTCTCCGGAATCAGATCTTGCGAGAGTGCATGTTTTTTACGCAGGACAACCTGATCATATTTTGTATCTCCAACAACTTCAACCGGGCAACCGGGAAAATGCTTAATAATTCGTTCTCCATCCACATCAGAAACCGCAAAAATAACCGAGAAGTCCCGAAATACATGTTTTAAAAATCGTTTTACCCCCGTCTTTGTACGACGGGAGTCTCCACGTAAAGATGCATTGACTAAATATATGGGAATATTCATCTTCTTAGCTGTCCAGATTTGTCCGGGCCAGATATCCCATTTTGCTATAATAATAAGAGTGGGGTTAACTAAATTATAAACATCTGACCAATTTTTTTTTCGGTCAAAAGGTGTATAGAAATAAAAATCCAAAGAGGGATCTTTACCAACATTTTTATATCCTGAAGGAGAAAAAAAAGTAACAATATTTACTGTTCCATATTCCTCTTTCATCATTTCAAGAAGCGGACGGATATGCTCATATTCACCCAAGGAGGCTGTGTGAAACAAGATGCGTTTACCCTGGGGATTATTTTGGTGGAGCCATTCTTTTAATCTTTTGATCGTTACATATCGTGGTAAAAGGCCGCTGCGAATTTTAGCTGAGAATATGGCTGCCATATGAATCCCGAAAATAAAAAAAGGCGTAACAATAATATAGTAGAGGTATTGCCAAATTTTTTTCATGATTATGATTATCTGGTGCTTGGTATTCGTCCCTTGATTTTAAGGCACTCACTTTTTCCCTTGAAATGATGAGAATCAAGTGCCCACTAACTGGAATATTTACACTTTTCCATATCTTTTGGTTCTATGCATTATAAAGTAAAATATCAAGATTTCTAAAAACCTGTTCAGGATATAACTCATACATACATCTAAAATGATCCTTAGGACATGTAGACCGTCCGATATGTGTGCAGGGTCGACATGAAAGATCATTTTTTTCTAATACTTTCGATTTCCCTCTGAATGGGAAAAACCCAAAGGCCTGAACTGTTGAGCCAAAAAGTGCAAGAACAGGAATATCCACAGCTGTACCCATATGCATTAAACCGGTATCATTTGTTACCAACGCTTTAGCCCGGGACATAAGGTTTGCGGATTCTAACAAACTTAATTTTCCAGTATAGTCATAAACATGATTATCCTGTGACAAATAATTCCCAAGTTCCTTATCTGCATCTCCTCCTAGCAAAACTATTTTAAAATTCGTCTTTTTTTCTACTATTTCACACAGCTCCTTAAAATGTTCTTTGGGCCATCGCTTAGTGAAATGAGCTGCACCAGGGGCCAAACATATAAATGAATCTTTTTTTTCAAATTCACTTTTTTTATCAACAGAATTTATTGTATCCTGATCCCAAAAGATTTCTAAACCTTTTTCATCATCTTTTATATTAAAATCGGCTCCAACTTCCAAATATCTAATGGGAATGGGGATAATATCTTTATATATATTAATTTTTAAATATACCAGTAATATTTGAATTAGTTTACTCTTATAGATCTTTCTGCTTTTTTTTGCACCACATCCTCTTCTTAAAAAATTACTGCGAAGATTATTATGAAGATCAAAAATGACATCATACGAATTTGCACGTAAAATATTTTTCATCTCTTTTAGCGCTGCACTATCATTTTTCAGATCTAGTGTATAGAGATTTTCAATATGGGGATTAAAGTCCAGCAAATCTTTAAATTCATTTTTAATAATAAAATCAATGCGTGCCTGTGGGAATTTCTTTTTAGTTTGTCGGATAAAAGGTGTTGCCAGAAGGATATCACCAATGGAACTAAGACGTATTATTAGAATTTTGAGAGGAAAATCAGCCATCGCTTTACAAACTTATCTTTTTCTGCTGATGATGTAGTCAACAAAATTCAGAGCATTTGTTTTTGCCAGACTATCCTCAATATCAGAAATATTTGTACGGGCCTTTTCTGCATAAATATTTACGTATTCATGGGCGGCTTCCAAGCCTCTATAATTATGGGCAAAACTATTCACGGTTTTAATTTCTTTATCCGTTACACCTTTTTTTATCAGACTTAAAATTTTCTTCTTTTCTCTAAGTGGCGCTTTTTGAAAGGCTAAAATCAATGGTAGGGTGATCTTTTTTTCTTTCAAATCTGCCCCAACAGCTTTTCCAAGAATGGCTCGATCTCCTTGAAAGTCCAAGAGATCATCTTTTATTTGGAAAGCAATTCCAAGATTTTCACCAAACTGCTGCAAACGTTGTTTTTCTTTTTCCTCAGAAGTAATCGTCATTGCACCGAGCAAACAACAAGCACTCAATAATGCAGCCGTCTTATCAGATATTATCTGCAAATAATCTTCTTCTGTAATATCTAACTTCCGGCTTTTTTCAATTTGAAGTAACTCACCTTTGCTCAATCGCTTTGATGTATCGGCCAATACATACATTATATCCAATTCGCCCGTATCTGTCGCGCTTATCAACGATTTGGCCAATAAATAATCTCCCATTAATACACTTATTTTGTTTTTCCATACGGCATTAATTGAAGGAAAATTTCTTCTTTCCTCCGCGTTGTCAACAACATCATCATGGATCAATGTGGCTGTGTGAAGCAACTCAACAATGCTGGCCACTGCATACGTGTTTTTATTGGGCTCACCCAATAATCGTGCACTAAGGAGCACAAGTAAGGGACGCAACCCCTTTCCTTTATGTTTGACAATATATTTTGAAATATTGTCTATCAGAAATACATTGGAAGATAATACTTCCATCAATGTTTTATTATAAATTTCCATGTCTTTTTTTAAAAAAGATTTTATATCTGCTAATTTTTTACTCATATGTTTCAGGAGAATCTTTCCGGATTAATTTCCAATATAAATTATGTTGAGATAAAAATTTTAAGGATTAAAAAATTTAGATAACTGCTGAATACCAAGCAAGTTGATTAACTTATTTCACTCCGACAGTTCAGGCTTTGGTGCAAATACAAAGGATATGTAAATACTAAGTTCATATAATAATACAATTGGCAGGGCAAGCATTACCTGTGTGGTTGGATCCGGAGGTGTCAAAATTGCTCCGAGAATAAAAGCGCCAACAATAGCATATCTCCGGTATTTTCTCATGAAGGTCGGTGTAAGAATACCAAACTTTGTAAGGATAAAACTGAGCATTGGTAGTTCAAAAACGACACCAAAAACTATTATTAAGCGTAAGAGAAAGCCAATATAAAAATCTAGAGCAATATTATTTTCAATATTTGTTGGTGCGAGACCCAGAAAAAACTGTAATGCATAGGGTATGATGATAAAATAGGCAAACATCCCGCCTATCAAAAAACATACAACGGAAGCAAAAACGACAGCCGGAAGTATTTTCCGTTCTTTAAGATGAAGTCCCGGAGACAAAAACTGCCAGAATTGATAAAATATTACCGGCAAACTAAGAATAATACCGGCAAACAAAGCAATTTCCAGTTTAATAATAAAAACTGTCTGGACTTTTAGTACCTGTAAAGGTACCGGTGGTTCAATGTTTTGACCAGGATAAAGTAGAAAATCAAGGATTTGATCCGATACTAAAAAGCATAGAAGCATCATCACAAAAACGCAAATTACAGATTTAAGTAATCGCCATCTTAATTCTTCTAAATGATCTAAAAATGGCATTTCTTTTTCATTTAACTCTTCTCGTGTCATATTCTGGATATACTTTTAAGATTTTAAAAATCATAAAGCGGAAATTGGCCCGCTAATTCTTTTACTTCTTTCAATACAGATAGTGACTCATCTTCAGAATCAATTTTTTTCAGTATGCGATCAATAAAGACGGCGATTGTCTTCATCTCATTTTCTTTCATACCTTTGGTCGTAAGTGCTGCTGTTCCCAGACGTATACCACTTGTAACCAATGGACTTTTTGTATCAAATGGTACCATGTTTTTATTAACCGTCATTCCCGCGCGGTGTAAAGCATTTTCTGCATCTTTACCGGTAATTTCTTTATTGGTCAAATCAACAAGAAACACATGATTATCGGTACCTCCGGATACAATATCATAACCATAATTTAGCAGTTCTTTACTAAGAGTTTGTGCATTATTAATGATTTGTTGCGCATATTCTTTAAATGAGGGCTTTAAAGCTTCGCCAAAAGCAACCGCTTTTGCAGCAATAATATGCATTAGTGGACCACCCTGTATACCAGGCATAACATTACTATCAACAACTTCAGACATCATCTTTACGCGACCCGATTTGGGTGCCACAATACCCATTTTATTTTCGGTATCTTTACCAATCATTATAATGCCACCACGCGGACCACGTAATGTTTTATGTGTTGTCGAAGTAACAATATCACAATAGGGGATTGGGCTAGGGTGCAAGCCAGCGGCAATCAATCCAGCCGGATGTGCAACATCGGCAAATAAAATGCTTTCATGTTTAGAGGCAATCTCTCGAAATTTGTCAAATTCATAGAATCTGGAATAAGCACTGGCTCCAACAACAATCATTTTAGGCTTATGCTCTGCGGCCAGTTTGGCCACTTCGTCCATATCAATTCTACCGGTATCCTGTCGAACACCATATGGAATAACCTTATACATCTTTCCGGAAAAATTTACATGTGACCCATGAGTTAAATGACCACCATGGGCCAGATTCATTCCAAGAATCGTATCACCAGGTTTCAAATAAGTAAAATACACCGCCATATTGGCTTGACTACCGGAATGAGGCTGTACATTTACATATTCACAATCAAAAAGTTTTTTCAATCGGTCACGGGCAAGATCTTCTGCAATATCAACAAATTCACAACCACCATAATATCTCTTAGCCGGATAGCCTTCAGCATATTTATTTGTAAGCACAGAACCAGCAGCTTCCAATACAGTTTTACTTACAAAATTCTCCGATGCAATAAGTTCGAGTTTGTTTTCTTGGCGATCAATTTCTCCACAAATTGCCTTATATACTTCAGGATCTTTTAATTTTACTTCCCCTAACATTTCTACCTCTTTATAAACCGGTTAAATTACTAATCAATTTAACACGTCGTTGATGTCGACCACCTTCAAAAGAAGTATTAAGCCAAACATCAAGAATATCCATTGCAAGGGACTCTTTAATATACCGCCCCCCAAAACAGATAACATTGGCATCATTATGCAAACGACTTAGCTGTGCCAATTCAATATCATAACCAAGTGTTGCACGAATACCTTTAACTTTATTTGCAGTAATACACATACCAATACCTGTGCCACATATTAGAACACCACGATCATATTGATCTTGTATTATAGCATTACAGGCTTTATAGGCATATTGAGGATAATCGTCTTCATCCATATTGAAGACGCCAAAATCTGTGTAGGATAAATCTTTACTATCTAAAAACCTTTTTAGGGAATCTTTTAATTGAAACCCGGCATGGTCAGATGCTAAGGCTATTTTCAATGTTTAATTCCCTATTTAATCCAGCTGGTATAACAAGAATCCTTTAAGTTTTTTCCGATTCTGATTCATAAACTTTTCTTCATCAGTTGGAAGATAGGGTTTTAAATTGTTCATTCGACGTCTGGCCTCTGCCTTATAATTAGGGTCTTTCATAGCCTTTTTATATTGCTGTTGGGCCATTTCATAAACCAGACCATCATCATATTTTCTTTTACGATTTCCCTTATCCTGACAGTATGGGACCGCTGCTTCATATATTTCAGCCTTGGCGATATAGGCAAGTCCATATCCAGATTTAGCGGATAACGCTTTGTTTACCCAATACATCGCATTTTGGAATTGATTGAGATATCTATAATCAATGGCAATCGCAACCATAATATCCGCATTTTCTTGGTCTGTTTCCAGAATCTTTTTGTATTCTATAATCGCATGGCTATAGTTCTCTAAACTTTCATCAGCCATAGCAATAAATTTATGTGCATCATTATTTTTAGGATCTTTTTCTACGACCTGTTTCAAAGGAACCAAAGTCGCCTTATATTCACCGGCATCATAGGCTGCTTTTCCATATTTATATGCAAACTCCATATTTTCCGGATCATTTTCCCAGGCTTGTTTATATGCCGCCAGTCCCCCGCCCTGCCCATAAAAATGATCCATATACTGAGCCAATGTATTGGCATATTTACTGTTTTTAGGATCTATTTTTGTCAGTTTTTCCTGAATCTCAATTGCTTTTTCATCTTCTTCTTTATAATACAAAAAGGCAAGCTTTTCCAGGTATTCGGTTTTTTCCGGATTATCTGCTACCAATGCTTCATAATGCACAAGTGCGCATTCAGGGTGTCCAAGATTATCCTGTAAAAATCCTGCAAAATAATGAAGAATAATATGGTCCGGATATTTTTCCAGTCCGCGGTAACAGGCAATAAACGTGCTGTCCGCTTGTTGAAGTTTAAAGTAGGAATCTGCTATTTTTCGGATAGCATTTCGGGCATATTTTGTGGAATCATTAATAAAAACTTTCCATAGATAAGGCAAAGCAGACTTGTAGTTTTTGTTTTTATAATATTCACTGCCAAAACTATAGGATTGTCTGATATCATCCAGGGAAACCTCGCCATATTCAATATTGTCATAGGCGGTTAACATTGATTCTGGTACACAGACAACTTCCGTTTGTTCCTCTCCAAAAACATCATCATCTTCAAATTGCGCAAAAACTATATTTACACTAAAAAGAAGTACACCAATAAGAGCCATAAAATGCATAATATTCACTTTTTTCATTGTAATCCCTCCTCCCAAAGTTGTTACCTGTCATCGGGTCTGAACCATAACTCATTTGCAGAAACTGAAAAGTTAAGTCGAAAAAACTTTTCACTCAAGCCATTTATAGCAATATCTCCCCGCTCTCCTACCTGTACAGCAACATCTATACGACTACTTCCTGATTTTATTGGTAAACCTAATCCTAAAGATATACCATACTCATTTACAGGATTTTCATTTGCCAAAAAATTCAACTGTCCATAAAACACACCAGCCCTGTAATTCATTTTATTTCCGTAGGCAGCCATTCGCCTTTTTGAGGGCGTGTGTTCGATACCTGCACCGATACGAAAATTGTTATTCATACTTCTTACTGGGATATCGTTGAATTTATAGCCATCTTCCCAATTAATATAATCTACATCAGCCCCTATTACCCAGCGTTCCAGCGGCGCCCAACTGGCCCCAATAGTTGCGTTTATGGGAAAAGTAATATCCTGATATTGCTCAATCTTCTGCTCAGCTGAACGCGAAAACTGCTGTGTATACATCGTCATAACTGATGGGAATTTTACCCGGGCACCAACTGAAAGTCTCGGGGTTAGACGCAAAAAGGCGCTAATACCTCCACTGGGTCCTTTACCATAGAATTGATACTGATTTTCAACATCAACATCCTGGTAAGCAGGATCAGAATAATCAACTCTCGTCTGATCATTTATTTTACCCAGAATATAATATAAAAACAAACCTATCGATAAATTTTGACCAAATGCAAAAGAGCCAACAAGTTGTACCTCACTTAATGTCCCTTTTACTTTTATCGTTTGATCTGCCGGAGCACCTATCCCCACATCACGAATAATAAAACCCTGGTTGTTAATGCTTTTGGGAAGAATGCCAAATCCCATCGCTGCCACTTTTGGAATTAAAGGTATTGCAAGAAATCCACCAAAAAAATTGCCGTCAACAGAACTTATTTTATTGGTTGCGGATTCTGACTGCAGACCCTGGTAACCAAAATTCAAACTAAATGTGGTTCGTGGCATATGTGTCCACAAAGCATAGTTCATCTGGTTCAAATTAATAGAATCCACAAAAGCCATGGAAAAGCCACCTCTTCCTAATGCTGCAACCGAATAAGGATAATAATGCTCACCAATGGAATTAGGGACAAGGGCAAAGACCGAGGTTTCTGCCTGACTTAGGGATGGCAGCAATATTATGATCAATAAGAATATTTTTTTTAAGTATTTCATTCTTTATTCTCTACATTCTTGTTGGGGGTACATCATAGTATTCTACAATAAGAATAGGACGATTCTCAATTACCGGACTTTTGTTATCGTATATTGAATATACAGAAATATCTTCTCCTTCATATTTATAATGAAGCAAAAATGAACCATACTCAATATCACCACTTAAAATGCTTTGTAAAAAATTCTGTGCACTGGTTCCCTGTTCAAGTGTTTGAATTCCCCGTATATTCTCGGAACCTTCAACCACATTCACATTATAGTAGAGATTTATAACAAACGTCGAGTCTACGGTATATGAAGGAAGATCCTCAAAGGGTGTTGTTACCGTGCGATAATACATCGTTTCCTGACTCAGATTATTTTTTACAGAGTTTAGTGTATCACGCTTCGCGACAAAGTTCATCGAAGCCATAGCGGCTGTTTCCCGAATACCGGAAAGATCGAATTCAAAAAAAGAACGAACGGAATAACCGGACGCCACATACAATTTTTCAGGATCAAAAGTTCCGTTAAAATCTATAAGTGAGGCATCCTTTGTGACATAAAGTGTATCGTGATGGGTCGAATCGGCCGTTTCGTCATACCATACATATACCAGTTTGGGTCTCTGTCCACTAAAAAGCACATCAACAGAATTATATTGTTTGATATAGCTGGCATTGCTATAGTTAAGCAAAAAGCCAAAGTTTTTGTTTCCCCCTACGGTATCCTGCCAAACGCCCATCATTCCGGAGGAAGATCAAGCACCTGATAAGTGGATGTTTCTTCTCCAACTTCAAACTGAGATGTATATTCAGGATCATAAGAGATATTACTCTGCCAATCCCAATTTTCATCCTCATTGACAGACTCTGGCCAGTAGTTAGTTACCATGTGAGCAGAACCCTGAAGGGTTCCAAGTACTTCTCCCTGGTTATCAACTGCCGTTAAGACCAAGCGAAGTGAATCTACCTGAATGGAGTCATCCGGGATTGAACCAAACTGAATCAAGGTTCGAGTCTCAAAATCTTTATAAGTACCTAGCAATAACTTTGTTGATAAAGCCGTGGACACTTTTCCTTCAATGACAGAGGTATTGCTTACGGCATAAAGTGTGTCGCGATAGATATTACCACTTTGTAAGCGTTCGCCGGTAATATCGTGCAAAGGATCACCTTCAACACATGACCAGGATGTAATGATTCCTATAATCAACAAAACGATGGTTTTTCTCAAAATTTCACCTTCAAAAATGGACAAAAGGACTTCGAATTTAATTAAATATATTTTCTATGTCAACGCATTAAACGCAAGACAGTTCCCGTGAAAACAATAGTTTAATTCATTTTTCTCCCGACTTAATTCTTATCACTGCATGCAAAAATGAATCCTCTTTCACATCAGGTTCCCGTAATTGATCTTATTTCTATCTGGGTTGCTATGTCCAAAAGATTTTCACCTAAGATGTCTGGTATAAACAACCGCTGATTTATATATTCTCTTTCTTCATTGATCGTACCATCCCTGTCTAAAAATGCGACGCCTCTATTCATATCAGCTCATCATATATAATTTTACTGGAATTTGATTGATTTGTTCACTTAATAGACTGGAAACAGAGGTAAGTCAAGATAAATGTTGACAAACAACAGGCTTAAAATTGTGGTTGAACTTTTGAGGAATTGTCTTAAAAATGGCGATTATTCATCCAGTATCGTATTGTAAATATTTAAATATTCCTCTGCAGATTTATTCCAGGAGAAGTCCTCCTTCATGGCCATTAATTGTAGGGCTTGCCATTGATCCTTCTTTTTGAAAACCTTTAAAGCCCTTTTTACGGTCTTAATCAGATCTTTTACATTATATTTGTCAAAGATGAAACCGTTCCCGGACATGTCTTCAGCATTATATTCTGAAATTGTTTCAGCTAAACCACCAACATTAAAAACAATTGGAAGAGTACCATATTTTAAACTATACATTTGATTCATGCCGCAGGGTTCATAAACAGAGGGCATAAGGAAAAAATCTGATCCCGCTTCAATCATATGGGCCAATGTTTCATCAAATGCCTGATTGAGACTTATTTTATCTGGATTTTTTTTCTGAAAGGCCAGAATCTGTTTTTCTATTTTTTTGTCTCCGGTCCCCAGAATTATTATCTGAATATTAAGATCCGTTAATTGTTGCATCGCATCAAGCAGTAAGGCATACCCTTTTTGTTCAACAATGCGTGAAATCATACCAATTACGGGGCGCCCTTCTTCATATTTCAAATTTACTCTGGCCAGGAGAGCCTGTTTGTTTTGTTCCTTTCCGGAAATATCTTCCTCTGAATACTTAAATGGCAATAATTTGTCACTCTCTGGTGACCATACACTATAATCCACACCATTCAATACCCCCGTGAAAACTTCTGAGCGGGATTTTAAATCTTTTTCAAGGCCATAGCCAAATTCACTCTTACCACTTATTTCAGCGGCATAACTTTTAGAAACTGTCGTTATCCAGTCTGAATATTTAATTGCACCTTTTATAAGATTTAATTGGCCATTGTGCTCAAAGCTTCCGCCTTCTTCTACTTCTTTTTGATCCACTTCAATCAATGGTGCCGTATTCTTTTTAAATACACCCTGGTATGAAAAATTATGTATGGTAAAAACAGTTTTGATTCCCTGAAGAAACTCATCTTCTTTGTAGATTGAGTTTAAATAATATGGAACTAATGCTGTTTGCCAATCATTGCAGTGAATAACATCTGGTCGCCAGGATAAAATTTTAAGAGTTTCCAGGGCTCCCTTGCAAAAATAGGCAAATCTTTCTGCATTGTCTGGAAAATCCTTACCGGAACTTGTATCACTGTATATACCTGAGCGGGAAAAGAGTTCAGGAATTTCTACAAAGTATATTTGAACCTTACTGTCCGGAAGAAAGGCTGATTTAACATTAATTGTTCTGGTTACATTATTTATTGTTACTGGTATATCTTTCAATCTTATAACTTCACGCAGAATATATTTTCTTTCATTAATTGATTTGTATTTGGGCATAATGACGCGGATTTCCTGATTTTGCATCTTCAGAGCTTTTGGAAAAGCCCCCGCGACATCTCCCAATCCACCTGTCTTTGCAAAGGGAGATACTTCCGATGAAAGATACCAAACTTTATGCTGATTCATATTCTCTCCAAAAATTTTACTGGTCTGCCCAAAATACTCGTGGTAGCCCATTGCGGGAAAAATCTATCTACATTAAACCCAGATAATAAATTTGTATAAATGATCATTTTAATCATGTATTTACTCAATGCACCTTGGGGGGAATTATATAGATTGAAGAATCCGGTTAGGAAATGCCATGGAAGAAATTTTTCGTTTAATCTTAAAAAACTCTCCCATGGAGAGATTTAAGAAAATATCTAAATGATAAGTTACGATCATTTTTTTCTGATAAATACCCGGTTATCTTTGATTTCAGGCTACATGACATATCCGGTTGTCAGGAAAATTCATTTATGACCTGAAAACCATATAATTGGATAACATTATAATTTAATTAATTTTACGGTATCAATCAAGCGAAATACAAGGGGCACATTTTAACTGAAAAACAGACCCAACTTTTAAGAATCACCTCTTCTCCCCACAAGGTGTGGTATAATCACATTATAAACTGATTTTGAATGAGCGTATTTCATAGGGATAGATTTTAAAATTAAAATTGTTTTTGTCATAATTCAAATCTACAATTTTGTCTTCAATCAAATTAATTTCCTGAACAGACTTTACTAACCGGTCAAATGAAAGATGAACATCATCTTCCCGACCAGCAGTTTCAAATATCCTTACAACCAAGTCCTCATCATCCTCTGCCTTTTTTAAGGCATTGAGAATTACAGTTTGAGGAGAGATATTTATAAAAGAATGCTGTTTTTCTAATACGCCCTGGTGCGGCCTCCCTCTCATAACAATCAAAGGTTCATTAAACTCTAACCCTCTTTGAAAAACACGGCCCTTTTCATAATTACCTGTATGTGGGTACACGGCATATTTAAATTTGTGATAACCTTTATCTGCAAGGGGATCCGGATTTGTCGGTGCTCTTAAAAGGGTTAACCGCATCATATTCTTTTTAATATCATATCCATGTTTTGAATCATTTATAATCGCGACCCCATTTTGTCCATCAGATAAGTCAGCCCAACGCTGCGCCGGGACCTCATAACGTGCTTTTTCAAAGGCTGTCTCAAATCCCGTTGATCGTTCTATGCTTCCATAAGGAATTTCATAACGCGCATTTTGAGAAATAATATTTACAGGGAAGGCAACCTTTAAAACCTTGTGCTCTTCCCACCAACGAACCTCGTTCCTTACCTCGACATAAGGGAGCTCTTCATAAAGGGAAATGTATTGTGTAAAGAACGAACTTGGAAAATCTTCGGTTGGTTTTTGCTTTTTCTCCCCGGCATATGCATGTACGACCTTTATGGTTGCCCGGACAGGACCAGATTCCACTAATGAAACTTCTTTTGCTTTATCGAGAGCAAAAGGAGGTTCCAGGCCAAATCTCATATTCCATGCATCCTGTGCCTTGTCCTCTAAAATCTGGAGCATATTTCCTTGCGCATTGATGAGAACATCTTTGTTTTCTATTTTGTCATATATCTCATTCATTAAACCTGACTTTTCATCAATCCCAACACGAAGAAATTTGTTTTCCAGATTTCCTGGGTCAGATTTAAGGTTTTCTGATTGAGAAGTTGATCTTTGGTCAATTAACCGGTATACAGCATATCCGTAAGGTGGGATATCCTTTGCCATAAATAGGAGTTTTGCATTTACAGAAGAACTTTCTATTTTTTGAACAGGAATATTCACCCCTTTTTCGTCCATAACGGACCATTCCTTTTTCATTTCCAAATCGTCCAGATCAATACTAACAGGGCTGGTGCGTGGCCAAGAAAGTGGATTAAATACAATCAATGCTTCTCCACTGCCCTGTGTATCAATCCTTTCCATCAAAAACGCTAAAGACCTTTTCCTAATAACAGCTATCACTTTTTTCGCTTCCGCATAATCCTGCTCCGTATCATGGTATACAGCATTAATCGATGTACCTGGCAGTACATCGTGAAATTGATTGAACAATATGGATCGCCAAACATCAAATATTTTTTTTTGGGGATATATATATCCATATAATGATGCCAAAGCGGCTAGTTTTTCTGCATTTTTTATCTGCACTTGGCATTCACGGTTATGTTTTTTTGTTTTTGCCTGAGAGGTGAAACAACCCCGAAAACGTTCCAGGTAAAGTTCGCTGTTCCAGGTTGGTAGTTTTGATTTTTCTTCTGCAGACAAGGCATTGAAGTAATCCTGTGACGTGCTCAGCTCTATCTTGGGGTAGGCTGGAACGTTCTGTGCACGTAAACCTCTCTCAAGCATTTTCATCGTGGGTCCTCCACCATGATTGCCAACACCATAAAGAATCAGTTCTTTACCACTATTATGTTCCTCTTTTTCGGCTGTCAGAAAATCAACCATCTGCTCACCATTCAAGTCATGCATATAGCCGTCACGGGGAATATAAACCATAATTTTACTACCATCAGGACCTTGCCACCAAAATGACCGATGGGGGAAGTTTCGCGTATCATTAACATCCACTCGTGTGGTAATAAATGCATCTAATCCGGAGCGAGAGAGTATTTGGGGTAGATTCCAGTTAAAACCAAAACTATCGGGTAACCAACAAATTTTTGCCTGTATTCCAAATTTTTGCCTAAAGTAACGTTGGGCATATAACGAATGCCTAACAAAACTTTCTCCTGAGGGAAGATTGCCATCGGGTTCCGACCATTGTCCACCAACAATTTCCCACTTACCCTCTTTAACCTTCTCCCTTACTTTTTCAAATAACTTGGGTTCGTAGGTCTCCAACCATTCATAGGCATGTGCTTGGCCCATACTGTATTTAAACTCGGGAAACCTTTCCATAATATTAAATACGGATTGGGTCGTATTTTTTACAACCTCCACGGTTTCTACCCAGGGCCATTTCCATGCTAAATCAATATGTGAATACCCCGCACAGAATAGCTCGTATTTATTTTGTATTTCCTCTTTTAGCGCTAATAATATCTTTCCTTTTTCATCAAACTCATTTAAGAGTTTTTCTTCGTCACCATTTAAAAATGCCTGTGATTCAACGATTGCTTCAGCAACGGAATTTATACGGGATAGCCATAGATCCGGATCTTCACTTAACTGTTCAGCTACATGTTTGGCTATAAATAATCCCCATACTTTATCTTGCAATTTTTTCTGGAATTCAACCATTCCGCTATATTCTATACGATATTCACTTACTTTCCCCCATCCGGGTCTATTAATACCACGTACGGCGATTACAAATCTATCGCCTGGTTTTAGGTTATTTGAAATGACAAACTCTGCCGTTCCCCAGTCAAAACCGCCCTGAAACTTACCATTTACATAAACTTCTCCCCCATTATCAATATAAAGAAAGAGGGTCATTTGTCTTTCCACCAGAGAAAAACCTCCTATTTTCTCTGGAATTGTCACCTCGCTTCGAAACCATACATTGGTATTTGCCTGCGGCCACTTAAATCCTGGAGATGTTACTTGCCAATTGGTATCATCCAGATCAACAGCTTCTCCACCTTCCTCTCCCCCCATTTTATACTTTAGCTCCACAAGCCCACCAAAAGCAAGAAGATTCAGGGTTTGCATCGCCTCGTTTGACTGGGCAAAAATCTGGTTTCCCCAAGAACCTGTAAAGAAAAAAATTGAAAGTATTATCAACAACTGTATAAAACCTTTTTTCATATAGCAACCTCATTATTTTATCATGCACATAGGGGAAATTCGATAGTATTGAATAACATCCCTACCACATTTCAAACTGTGGTTGATTTTTAGCATATCAATTCAGATTCAGATTTAACTTTATAAATTTTGATTCAAAGGGTTTAAACCTGAGTAAAGAGATGTTTTCTTTTAATTTATCTCCTAACACGGAAACTTCATCCATAGAAGTTATCCGATTATTTCCTAAATCTTCTGGCTTAAGGGAAGTCTCTCGTCCTGATGTTTCACGGACATTAAGTAGGATTCCTCTATCTACCGGTTGTGCTGACACCAAAAGAAGGTTCATGTTTTTAATTTGAAGTGCTGAGGTGGTCTGCATGCCAGAACTTATATTGCTGGCTGTTAAGACTCGCGCTTGCATGGGCAGAGAAGAATTCCATCCTGTACGTGTTGCTACATCACTACCAGACTCGTTCGTTGATGTTAAGTAATATTGCCAGTGAAATCCGCCTTCCTGATATGCCCTGAAATTTGTAAACCAGTAATTGTTCATAACCCATGAATAAATATGAGGCTTTTTTATCTCTGCCTCATACTGCCATTTTGAAAGATTTATATCTCCGAATTGAACCAGGGGAATCTGGGGGCTACAAAGGATTACCTGCCCTTTGTCATTTTGAATGGCTGCATAATTCTGAACCGTATGCCAGTCGGATGATGATCCCGGCAATTGTGTTTTACCAGGAATTATCATACCACCCTGTCCTTCATAAGCGATCTGAGCATCTTTTAAATTAAAGGGAAATACAATATAACATGCTTCCGCTCTTTCTTCCCGGCTTTTATAACCCTTAAATCTAATTTCAAGCATTTTTTTTGTTTTATAGAGCCTGTATTCAATATGCATTCCCTTTTTCTCATCGAATCCATCGGCTTTAGCGAAAATTTTTAATGAGGACCATATGGGGCCCTCTGTGACGGGTTCAATCTTTACTTCTCGCAGACCTGTGCGTACAAAATTTCCAGGGAAAAAATCCCGGCTCCCGGGAATTCTCTCATAAATATATTGCCCTATCTTTAGTGACGTATCCTGGTCACAAAGTTCTGTTTTCAATTGTTTGTCATAAAGACTTTTCAATCCACCTGTAACAGGATCAGCAATTAATTTGTACCAGCTATTTTCCATTTCATGTTTCTTAGGTGAATCAACCAGTGTTGACTTATTTGCTCTTTCTTTTCCGGGACGATCGATAGGGTACGAAACCCCATGGATGGAACGTCATCAATCCATATAGACCAGTAAGTTCCCTCACTTCGTGTTTTTTCAGGCTGCATCGGTACCTCATCACCCGTGATAGTATCGATAATGTGATATCCACTCTTAAGGGGTAAAATTTCATGATCAATAAATAAATTAACCAGACCTGATCGTAACCAGTTTAATGTATTAACAACAACAATTGTTGGGGTTTTTCCTCTTTTAACAAAGGGTTGAAGTAATCCCATCGCTTCTTCACGTAAAAGACCTTCATACTTTACAGCTTCCCACACATAGGACGATTTTTCTCCCCACTGAATCATACTGTTTTCTGATTCAGGATCCGTAATACTTTCCGAGGAACCGAAAGTATGCTCCTGGTAAAATAACAAGGCATCTTGTATGGTACTTGCACGTTGATTCGTCTCCGGTCCTATATCAGCACCAAGCAATGAGGCCATTGAAAGTAATCCTTGACTAACCTGGAGGTTGTTTTGTGTTTTGCGTGCTTCTGCAGTTTCTCTTGCCGCTGATCCAAATCCATCTGTCCACCAATCTGGCCAGGCGACCCGATAAACGGGTAGCTGATCGGAATAACGTTTTTCAATTTCCTCAAAAAATTCATGCGCCGTGGCAATTCGCAACTTTGGCCACGAATATTTCTCATTCCAGTTTTTTACCAGATCACAAGCCGAAGTTGAAGGCGGTGAATTATCTGTATTGTAGCCCGAATATTGCACAGATATTTGATTATATGGATATTCTATTTCCTCTAATGAACTCAGATATTCCAAAATACCCTGCTCAAAGGCGGTAGTATTTCCATCATGTATTTTCCAATAATTGCCGACGTGGTAGTGATCGGCACGGTAGGCCAACACGCGTTTGCCTGATGGGGATTCCCACCAAAAGGAAGTCGGTTTGTCAAAGGGCAGAACAGACCGTGTCTTATTGATACCCATATTTACATATTTTATACCAATATCATGGAAATAGTCGACCAGACACCATCCAATGCCGTTTACATCATTCTGCAGTACCGTTTTTACTGGGATACCATATTTTTTTATTTCACGGATAGGCTGCAATGAGGCGGCAAGAGAGGTCTCCGTTGCAAGTTCAGACATATTAAGAAACATGCCGGCGATTTCAATACGCCCTTCTCTGACACGTTGAAGTAATCTTTCGATTTGTTCTGATGGACGTCTTTTTAGATATTCTCTTACCGGCCAGGTAACCTCACAAGTCCAGCGGAATTTTGCATCATCCGGATAATCATCCGTCAAATCGCAAAAATCCAGAGCATAATCAATAAATCTCAAATGTTCCGGTAAAATTTCTGTCTGCGGTCTGGTATATCCTATATCCGTATGAACATGTTGCACAAAATACAACCTCCATTTATTAACTTTTGGCAATACAACATCACTCAATACTAATTTATCTGATGAAGATGCAATCTGTATTTCCGCTGATTCCGTTGTCTTAATTACAGGAACTTCAAGTGGAATAATCTGATTTCCAATCGGTAACAAATCAATGACTTTTGTCTGCGGTTCTTCCCATTCATTTTTATGTATACTAATTTTTACATTTTGCATGCCCCCTGAAAAAACATTTACATTAATTATTTGCTTTTCTCCCTGAATGGTCTTTTTTATAAGTTGTGTTGTGCTGACATCTGCCTTATAAATTTTATTTGATATCCGTGTAGAATTGTTAATTGAGCATTTTATGTCCTTTACCGCTTTACCATCTTCATTAACAAGGGAAACTGACAATCCCCATTTCCCACCACCCTGATCAATTTTAAAAAGAATAGGATTCTCTCCTTTTTTAATTTCAACTTTTACCCGATCTTCTTCTGCATCAATTGTTCTTCCAACATGATGATCATGAATTGATTCTCCATTTAGCCAGGCCTTCACCCCATCATTGCTTCGGATATTAATTATAACGGTTTGATCTTTTGCAGCGATTAATTTGCAAAAAGCGTAGGCAACCCCGGGAGCTTTTGTTTCGACTTTTAGGATATCTATAAAATCAAGCAATCCGGATGGTTTACTAAATGCCGTTTTCCATTCTATCTCTGTTCCATTTTCTAATTTAGTGATGGTATTCTCTACTGGGATCGCTTTTGCTTCACCACCTAAGGATATTAGATAATCCTTAAAATATCCAAAACAACCATGATCATGAAATCCTGGCATTCCATTTGGGAATGAGCCCGCGACAGTCCAAACCGGAATTGAACCATTATCCCGTAAAGTAAATGTTTCCCATTCCCCTGCATTTGATAATCCAATTAATAAGATGATGATCATGCAGATCTTTTTCATGATATTCTCCTAACCTTATTTTCGGTATTGTCAAAGATAATAAGGTTGCTTAATAATATAGGTTTTCTTTAACGCCGAGAACGCTTTGTTCCGCAGAGGTTTTTTCAATTTTTTAAATAGTAGTATATAATTTTCTTTGCGCTCTTTGCGAACTCTGCGTTTATAAAATATTAGTGACTTTACTACAAATTAATTATTACATAGAACTTTTGACACCACCTCAAAACATAGTCTGCCATGCTTTAGAAATGAAACAATATATACCCTCTCTTAATTTTACCACGGTGTTTCTATACCTAACTCTTTTGGCGATTTAGGAATATAGTATAGTTCCATTTTCCACCAACTATATCCATGACGAGGAAAGTCAGACAAATACAGCGTTACTGTATAGTTATTCTTTTTTGTTGGTTGCTCAAGTACAAAGGGGCCATAAGATCTAGATTGAAGATCCATTGGAACGACAGTTACTTCTTCTTCAGGTAAAGAATTTTCAAAGGTATAGGTCATCTCTGCAATATGATCATAACGAAGATGTTCTATCTCTAATTGATCATCCTTCACTTTCATAAGATCACGGCCATCTACCCGCGCCTGCCAGTAACAAATTTTAACCGCCTCTTTTTTATTATCTTCTAATATTTTTACATATTTATACTGTTGGTCCGAAATTAGTCTTCTCTATACCGGCATCATCAGGCGCAGTGGCTAAAGCCTGTTCAGCTTTTTCCAAATTACTCAAGACCTGATTGACATTTACAACCAGTTGCTCCATGCCATCCAATCTATAAATACATCCTGGTTTTTGGGAAAATGTTTCCATTGCTGAACTTAGGTCCTTTACTCTTCCAGTCAGTTTTTGCTTGTTCTGGTCCGTTGGCTTTTCCCTATACCCAAAATAATCAAAAATAGTCCGAACATATAGATTATTTGTTTTAATCAGCCAGTAGGTGAGGTTGACAGCATTTTCGACCTCTTGGGCCAGTTTAGGGTCCTCTATCAATTTTTTTGCTACCTTGTATTTATCGACCATTGTTTGGGCAATATCTAATCCATGGTCGAGATACAGAAGTGTTTCTTCTTTCCACGGCCGGCAGCGTAAATAAATCGTACGCAGAAAATCAACATGTTTTCTACCACCATCAAGTCGCGGCAGGCCTTTTGCCGGAAAGGTTGTTAGTCTAAGATGTGGAAGAGACCTAAAGTCACCATGCGAAACCGGCTCGATATAAATGCCATATTTATAAGCATTGGGAGAAAGTAAATAAATTTCAGCCATTGCCTCCGCAGCTTTTGGTCCAAAACAGATCGACGCAAAATCTTTGACGATTTGTGTCATATCTTCATAGGGATTCCAGGCTAATCTGGTTATGGTATAGGTGGTTACACCCCCCGTATTCCAATTTTCACTGGAGGGAATACCATAATCTCCGAAATCAAATCCCTTCATATTTGATGGATCTGCCGATAAGATCGTTTCTATCCCTCCCTGATAATACTGTCCTGGAAATGTTGGAAAAGTTTTTACCCCAGAATGGCTATGGTAATCCAAAGTAGCTAACAATAAAATCATATTATGAGGGGTCTGATTAAAAGTAGGATTATAGGGTTGATGAAAATAGCGATCTGTTGTACTGAGATATGGTGACATATAAAGATTTCTTACCGGTATATCATCTGTGAAGATATCTTTATATACCTTAGCCATGGAATGTTGTTCATGGGCACTGGTAACCCAAGTTCTATGGAAATAAATTTTGTCAAATTCGCCCACAACAACATTATACATTTTTTTAACATAGGTTCTGTATCTCTTGGCAAGACTCCAATCACATCCTTCGCCATCATGCATTACATCAAATGGTTTATAGGTACCCCCTACACGGGTTAGCTCCCCGGTACGAATCCGGACACCGTCTATTTCCGGCAATGCCTTCAAAAGCCGGCGATATTTTGCCTGAACAGCATCCCAAAATGCCGGATCTTCAGGATTCAGTGTAGCACCAAATTCTTTCAACAACGTTGGATGATAGGAGAACTCATCTTCATAAATGATATATTTTAAATGCAGACTATGGGCATAGGCAATCAGTTTGCGGACTTTTTCTCGGTTTTTTGCATTATTCGATCTCTCTGGTTCTGAATTCCAGGGGACAAGATTGTTTACAGAAAAGTTTCCACTTACCCAGGTTGACCCACCACGCAAGGCATTACGAAGACCCTCTTCATCGCCCCCCCTGCCTGTAAACCGAATTTTCATTGCTGGAATACGTAGATCATTAATTTCCGGAATCTTCTTAAAAACTTTCAAACGATCTAATATCCAGAAAAGGCCATTTACATTACCAACAACTGAGCCCCCCGAAACGATGATTGTGTTGTAATTTTTCGACTTTACTGTTCGTATTTCATATCCCTGAGGATCATCTAATACTTTAAGTTTAAGTGAATTATTTTGTACAATTTTTTTCGTTAACGCGTTTTTATCCGGAGATCCTACGATAATACTATTACCCTTTAAGTCTGCTACAGAATTGATGACCTTTACATTGATTCCATAGGACTCTCCTGTTACTTTAATATCATTAACGGCTACTTTTATTGCTTCATCGTTTGCCACTTCTTTTGTTAATATGATCTGCCAACTTTTATTATCCTGTGCATGTAGAGAATTGAATACCAGCACAAACCATAAACAAAAATTTAAGAATAAGGTTATTAACTTGATGTTTGGGTTGAACATGAGTTTTCTCCTTTATAGAATATTAATACTTTTTCACGCAGAGCCGCAAAGGTGTAAAGACTGTATCTGCAGTGATCTATAAAATATTTTTTTCACAAAGTTTATAAAATCGTCCAGATTTTTTTTTACATTTTTAATTTTGTTGATTCAATTTTACCACAAATTTCTTTGTCTCGTTTTTGTCCAAATTGACGGTCAAACCATCAATCAGGTCTTTTCCAATTATAACAATTGACTTAGATTTTGCATTTTCAGAAATAACATAATCTTGTTCACTTTTTACTGTAAACCATTCAGCAAACTGATTAATACGGGGATAGTCAATAGGTGCGTTTAAATATTCGAGATGCCGGGCCGGATCAAACTTTATCTTGCCTTTCCATGGCCTGGTACTATTAATAGAGAAATAAAGTATATTATCAACCTCGACGGCCCCAATTTGTATATCCTCTCGCCAGGGATCCAACCATAATCCCTGGGTTTTCCATAATGCATACATGAGTGATGTTCTGGCAAAATTGCCATCGCCATGCCATCCCTCGATAATTCCATCTGGTTTTTGAATAGACCACATTATTTTCATCTGGCTATCAATCCAGTCTGAAGCTGATGGATTTGGTTCCCGGTTATACAAGTTTATTGCCCCTTCAATTGCATCAGCATATCCATCGGCACTATTACCTTCCCATTGATAGCCTCTTATAATATGTGTTCAGGTTGGACATCACTTTCAATATAGCCTGGCGGTATTCTTCTTTACCATCCAATAGATAAAGCGTATAAAAACCATTATAATTGTATCCCCAGGTATCGCATATATTATCATCATGTTCACCATTAATCGGATTAAACCAATTGTAGAGCATGCCATGTTCATTTCTTCCCATCTCCAGTATGCGGTCATATAGTTGGTGTATGGGTTGATAGTATGTTTTTGCGGCATCTGGTGCCTTGTAGTGGTTTAGTAAATATATTTCCGATAAACCGGCAACAATCTCACAACCATGATCCCGTAAACGAATCTTTTTATCTTGGTTTACAAGAGGTCTTTCTATCAGGTAATAGTTTGCTAACCGGTTAGCCCAATCCATATACTTCTTATCCCCGGTCCACCAATACATTCGTGATAAAACCTGCAACATCTCACCATTAACTTCATTGCTTTTTGAAGGAAGTAAGCCAGAATTGGTCTGGTAGGAGGCATGTTTCCATATATCGTCTACAATTCCTCTCATCCGTTCAAACCACGGCGATGGCCCAAGCCATTCTGTTAGGGGCAGTAACCCATCTTTTACATATTCTGAACCACCAAAAATCAATTGATCCATTTTTATAGATTCATCTTGGAAATTTTTCTTTTTAAAAGAATATGTATCAGGAAGCCGGTCAACCCGGGAGGTTAAAATGGTTTCGGTTTTTAATATATCCAACATTATGCCTTTAAACTTAATACGATCAGTCATGGCTGTTGTCAATACCATAAAGGGATAATTGTCGGCGGCAGAATCACGGGCATTCCAGATATCACGGTTCTTGGTAAGATTTCGAGGAATTAATCCTGTCTCAGGGTCTGCATGCTGCAACCAGCCGTTTACAAATAGGAGACATCTCTTAAAAGCCTCATTTGCAATTTCTGCATTTTCTTGGCTGGATTGCCAATAGATAGATTCATCCGATTCCAATTGACTTTGAGAAGTACAAGCGACAAGAAAACTGAAAACAAACAATCCGATCAGGTAGGTATGGGTCATGGTATACTTTATGTAAGTATTATTCTATAGAATCCAAAAAATTAGATGTTTCCCTGAATACTTTTTCTTTTTCCACATCTAGAGTCATAATATGATAAGATTTTTCCAATTCAAGAATTCTCTTATTTTTCGAAGACACCTTATTATATATATCAATGGCACTCTTATTGTTTACCACATGGTCACGCTTGGTGTAGACAATCATCAAGGGAGAATAAATGTCACAAAGATCATTTTGTAAATGTTTGGAAAACTTCAGCAGTTCTGATAAAGATTTAATTGGAATCTTATCATATGAGACGGTTTGAACATCTGCTTTCAAATCTGGACCGGTAAACTTTCTGGTGTATGGGAAGAAGAAATGAATAAAATGGCTTAGAAATGAGAATTTGTTTTTAAGATACAAAACTGGCGCCATGGCTACAATTCCACTAACTTCGTAATGTGCAGCAAGATGGAGGGCTAATGATCCCCCCATAGAAAAGCCCATGACATATATTTTTTTATATTTCTTTCGTAATTCAAACAATTCTTCTTTCGATTTATCATACCATTCTGTCCACCTTCTTTTTTTCAGATCCCGGGGTGAGGTACCATGGCCAGGAAGGAGAGGAATAGATACTGTTAATCCACGTTGGTTTAAATATTCACCCAACAATTTCAGTTCAAAAGGCGAATTAGTAAAACCATGCAATAACAGACATGCTGTTGAGCCTCCTTCTAAAAACAGAGGTTCGCATCCAGGTATTATTTTCTCTTTGATGTCTTTCATTGATTAATACAATATCTTTTTAAAGGGTTTCACCTTATTGTAAGTGTTTTTTCAAACAACATCTTATACAAAAGCAGGGTGGAATTTGTCTGCCTCACAGACAAATTTATATAATTTAACAAAATTCCTGCTCTCTACCCTAAAAATCTTAATTCAAATCTATAGAATCACCATGACTATGAACAATGTAAATGAATTTTAAAAAACTTCTTTTATAACTGAAAAAGCGCCGCAAGGTATTGTTTATTTTAAACTTATATTATAATATGCCCCATAAGTCATCCATTCCTTCCAACCTTGATAAAGGGAATGATATTCACCGGTAGGTTGGAGACATCTCTATAAACATTTATCCTGCAAGGGGTTTATTTCAGAAGCACACAATAGGTGTCTTATATTAGAAGACCAGGACCATTGAATTTGCCCACTTTTATCTTATTGCTTTTCCCGAAATTCGAGTAATGCTCTTTTTATAAATCCATCATGATTATTTAAAAGTACTATGGCTGTGTCATGATCTAAATCGGTCAAGGCCATTAGAATCGCCGATTTCACATGTCCTTTTGAGGCGCTTAGATATTTGGTTGCATCCTTATAATTTTTGCCCGTAGCCGTCATTATTATTTTTTTTGATCTTTCTACTAATTTCACCGAATTCTGTTGAAGATCGATCATCATATTTTCAAAGACTTTTCCCTGTTTTATCATCGCCGTTGTCGTTAAAAGATTCAATACCATTTTCTGCGCACTACCGGCCTTCATTCGGGTAGACCCCATCACAACTTCCGGTCCGGGAACAGGGCATATTGCCACATCTACTTCTATCTGTACAAACTCCCGCGGATTACAAATGACAAAAATGGTTTTTGCCCCTGATTTTTTTGCCTCCTCTAATGCTCCAAGCACATAAGGTGTTCGCTGGCTTGCAGCAATTCCACAGACAACATCTTTAGAGCAAATATTTTTCTCTTTTAAATCCAGGGCACCCTGCTCTTTTTTATCCTCGCTGCCTTCTTGTGCCTTATGTAAGGCTTCATATCCCCCGGCAATAATACCCTGCACCATCTCTGGATCCGAACCAAAGGTCGGCGGGCATTCAGAAGCATCAAGCACCCCAAGACGGCCAGATGTGCCCGCTCCCACATAGATTAATCGACCCCCTTTTCTAAATGCTTCCGCAATAATATCAGCCGCCTGAACGATATAAGGGATTTCTTTCTCTATAGCCTCGGGCACTTTATAATCTTCTTTATTTATCAATCTTACAATATCTTCAGTATTCATAATATCGACATCATAACTATCCGGGTTTCGGCTTTCTGTAACCAACAAAGATAATTCTTTAAACACCACATTTTCTGACATTCATTTCTCCACATCAATCACATATTTATCTTTTAAATAATTAGCGTACTTTAACCAATCGGCATTCGGTTTATAAACCATAAGCCCAAGCCCCTTATCGCCAACCTCATCTATTTCCTCTTTATAGTCAGATCCCTTAATTGTAAACAACCGACCTCCATTTACGAGCACCGGTGAAGCCAATTCTAATAATGTCCGAAGGCGGGCAACAGCTCTGGCAACAACAATTTCATACTTCCATTGTCTACTTTTTCCATAATTTTCACAACGCTCACAAACCACCACTGCATCTAAAACCAATCTTTCACATACCTCTTCTAAAAAAAGCGTTTTCTTTCTTGATGAATCCAGAAGTGTCACACGAACCTGAGGACGAAGTATTTTTATTATCACTCCGGGAAAACCCGCCCCACTTCCAAGATCCATCAAAGAACCCGCGATTTCTCCAGGGAGACAATTGTTTAAAAGTATGGACGGCAAGAAATGCCTCTCAACCAGATGGGCCACATCTTTCCGCGAGACAAGGTTTTGCCTATGAGACCATTTTTCTAATAATTCAAGATAAAGCGCAAACTGTTTTCTCTGGCGGTCATTAAGAGCAATCTCTTGTGAAGACAAAAAGCGAAACAGATTCTGCAGATCATTACGATGTTTCACGTGAAACCTTTCTTTGATGCCTCTCTCTCTCCAGATAGATTAAAAGAACCGAAAGATCTGCTGGCGACACACCAGATATACGCGATGCCTGACCAAAACTTTGGGGCCTGATTCGGCCCAACTTTTCACGGGCTTCTGCGGAAAGCGCCTCAATGGAAGCATACTCAAAGTCCACTGAAATCTTACGGTTTTCATGTTGCTCAAACCGCTTCAACAAGGCTTGGTTCCGCTTAACGTATCCCTCATATTTAATATTAAAGGCCACTTCTTGAATCGCAGAATCGTCATACCCACTAACCTTAGCCATATCTAGAATCTCAGCAAGTCCAATTTCCGGTCTTTTTATTAGGCGGCTAATTTTTTCTGCCTGCCTTAGATCAGTACTTATATGCCCGAAAACTTGGTTAAATTTTAAAGGGTCGACATTCGTTTTTACCACTAATGCGTTCAACTCTTCGATCTGTTTTTCCTTATTTTCCAAAAGCATCCGATCATCTTTTCCCAAAAGGCCAAGCTCGAAGCCATATTTCGCAAGGCGAAGATCCGCATTATCCTGACGAAGCAGTAGGCGAAACTCGGCCCTTGAAGTAAACATGCGATAAGGTTCCAAAGTACTCTTATTAATCAAATCATCAACCAGGACACCAATATATGCTTCTGAACGGGACAACTGTAACGGGCTTTTATTACCGACCCCCAAAGCAGCATTTATGCCGGCTATCAAACCCTGAGCCGCAGCCTCTTCATAACCGGAGGTACCATTTATTTGTCCCGCCAAATAGAGCCCTTTAATTTTTTTAGTTTCCAGAGAAAACTTCAATTGATGTGGTGGAAAATAATCATATTCAACCGCATAGCCCAATCTCAAGATTTCAGCTTTTTCCAATCCCGGAATTGTGGCAATCGCTTTTTTTTGCACATGCTCGGGCAAGCTTGTGGAAAACCCATTTAGATATATTTCCGGGTCGTCATATCCCTCAGGCTCAAGAAACAATTGATGCTTGTCCTTATGTGCAAATCGATTTATTTTATCTTCAATAGAAGGACAATACCTGGGCCCTACCGATTTTATCCGTCCAAGGAACATAGGAGATTCATCGAATCCCTCTCTTAGGGCAGCATGCGTGTTCTCGTTTGTATGGGCAATAAAACAGGATATCTGGCGCTGCTCAATTTTTTCTGTACTAAAGGAAAATGGAACCGGTGGGTTATCGGGAGCCTGTTCCTGAAAGACAGAAAAATCTATCGAGTGCTTTGAGAGCCTGGGGGGCGTACCTGTTTTCAATCGCCCGGACTCGAGACCAAGATCGACTAAATCCTCGGTAATTCCCACGGCTGAGCTGTCGCCCGCTCTTCCGGATCTCAAGTTTTTTAGACCAATATGAATGACGCCATTTAAAAAAGTACCCGTCGTAAGCACAACAGATTTTGCATGCAGAAGCGCGCCCCCGGCGGTTCGTACCCCCTTAATATTTTCTCCCCCAACAATTACACCATTAACACTATCTTCAATAATTTTTAATCCATCGATATTGCTGAGACGCTCAAGCGCAACAGATGCATAGAGTGCCCGGTCCGCCTGTGCCCTTGGTGACCATACAGCGGGTCCCTTTGATTTATTTAGCATTTTAAAGTGAATACCGGCCCGGTCTATGATTCTGGCCATTTCTCCACCAAGGGCATCAATCTCCCGCACCAATTGCCCCTTTGCCAATCCCCCAATAGCCGGGTTACAAGACATGAGCCCTATCTTGTATTTATCCATGGTCACAAGTGCCACATTAAACCCCATGCGGGCTGATGCCGATGCCGCCTCTATGCCGGCATGGCCACCCCCAACAACTATAATATCAAAATCGTTCATTCTTCCTCATGTTTCACGTGAAACATTTTTCTATGCTTTGCAAACCATTAATATTTTATATTATGCATCTTCATCTCTACGTGCATCATGGGAACATAATACATTGAAATGTTTTGACGTTCCTGCATGCAGTCAAGAGCGAGGTAAATTTGAGGATAATTAAAGGCTTTTTCAAACCTAATTAAAAATCCTAGATTGGTACAATCATTCAGATCGAATGACCTTTCTTTATGCTGGATTAGACTTTTCATAATATCGCTGTATTTATTCGTATAATATTTAAAAAATCTCATCTGTGTAGATAATTTAAAAAACCGCTATCCAGCCACATTGACGGAGGCCCAAACTATTGTTTTATATGGTTTTACGTTGCTTGCTCTTATTTGAAGTTGTTCTAAGAATGTATATTGGGGGATTCGCCAATTTTTATCGCTTTTTCAGGCAGGGGTCTGAAAAATAAAAGTATGGCTCTTCTTTTTTTTCTGTCTGTAACGTGGTTTTCTAACACGGATCGGCTATTTTATTTTTAACCATAGAGAATCAACAAAGTATCTTTTTTCATCCATATAGTTTTGCACGACTTCAAATCCATGTCTTCCAGCTAGTAATTCAATCATCTGGGGATTATATTTTTGGGAAAGTTCCATAAATATGGGTTCCCACATTGAAAATTCAATATCTATATTTAATGATCCAAGATTGACTGTTTGTGCTTTTGAACTAACCAGATAAGCTTTTTACTGATCCTGTTAACGGATTATATTCCGTGTGGTGTTCAAAACTATCTATATCAAAGTTGGCCAACAGCTCACGGTTTAACCGCTCCAAATGGTTTAAATTAAAATCCCGGGTATAACCATGGGGATCACTATAAGCGTTATAAATAAGTTCCGGTGATTTTATAAGATCAAATCCAATAAGTAATTTATCTCCTTTTTCAGTGAGATCTTCGATCTTCTGTAGAAAATCTTCCGCTCCTTCTGGTGAATAATTACCGATATTGGCCCCCAGAAAAAGCACGACTTTGCGGTTGGATGAAGACCTGCTTATTTCCTCCATCATGTGAAAATAATCCCCCTTCTTGGGCTCAATTGCCATTTCCGGCACAACCTGTAGGAGGTTTTCCACCAGGACATCTAAGGCATGGGCACTTATATCGATGGGCATAAAAATAAATTGCATCTCCTTTTGGGAAAGATGTTCTAATATAATTTTTGTTTTATATCCATCTCCACATCCAAACTCAATAATATCCACAACAGCATTGCGCTCTGATATGGCGCAAGCAATTTTATCTTTTTGATTTATAAATATTTCTAATTCACAATTGGTCAGATAATACTCAGGCATTTTCATAATGTCTTGAAATATCTGGCTTCCTCTATCGTCATAAAAATACTTTGGTAACAAATATTTTGGATTCGAAGACAGACCCCTAAGTGTGTCATCTGCAAGACTAGAAGACAAAAGAATTAACTCCCTGGTTATTCAGATTTAGCCAGGCGGACACCATTAAATTGATATCCGACCGATGGATGAAAGAAGTTACGATACGTTTTCCTGCTATGGCCATCTGGTGTAACAACCGAAGCTCCTCTGAGCACTTTCTGATTAATCATAAACTTTCCATTATATTCACCCACGGCACCGTCGGCCTTTTGATAACCCGGATAGGGCAAATAGGCGCTTTCAGTCCACTCCCACCTTTTTCCCCACTTGATTTTATCAGAAGCTGATTTCCCATTCAAATTCCGTTGGTAAACGCAATTTTTTCCATTGTGCAAACGCGGCAGCCTCGTAAAAAGTTACATGTGTGAGAATATGATCAGGATTAATTTCTCGAAGGCCGGCTAATGTATATTGAAACCATGTGCCATTATCCTTCTTCCAATACATTGGATGTTTGATGTTGTTTTCTTCTTTCCAGGCTAGAGCTTCATCATGCCAGAACTCAAAACGCTCATATCCATTGTTTTCTATAAAGTCCAGAAATTCTGCATTTCGAACAAGGCTATTTCTTATTTTATAAGGTTGTAGAAAAACCTTATGCCTGTTTTTTTCATTGTCAAAATAAAAGCCATCGCCCCCGTGCCCAATGGTATATAAACCTTCCTCGATCGAAAGGTAACTGTCATCGCCAAAATCAGTCTCCTCACAAAAGGCCCGATCCGCATATGCAGGAAACAATGGATTTACACTAAATGCATATTTCAGATCTGTAAAAAATAATTCCTGGTGTTGCTGCTCATGGTTAAGGCCTAATATAATAAGATCCTTTATCTCCTGCGAGAAACCATTTGTGGAAATAAATTCTTCCATATATTTATCAACATAGTTCCTATACTCAAATATTTCCTTTACCGTTGGACGGCTTAGGTCTCCCCTGCTGTGCCTCTGAACCCGCTCCCCCAAAGAATTGTAATAACTATTAAACAAATAACTATATTTTGGATGATAGATTTTATAATGGGTATTAAATCTGCTGAGTAAAAGTTCTTCAAAGAACCACGAGGTATGCGCAAGGTTCCATTTGGGAGGGCTCGCAAAAAATGAGGGCTGTGGAACAAAATCTTCAACCTTAAGCGGCTTAACCATAGCCATAGAATCATCTCTGACTTTTTTATAATAATCTAAAAGTTGCATTGCAAATACCTGATTAAAGTTTGACTATATCAGTAGATTTTTTATTAAGAACGATTTGCACCATAAACTCTTTATCTAATAAAATGTTGCGCGAAAGAAATATCATTTACCAATACAGAAATTAGCAAAGATATTATTCAAAATATCTTCTGATGCTGTCTCGCCAGTTATCTCACTCAACTCATCCAAAGCCTGTCTTAAATCTACAGAAGCAAATTCAAAACCGCCATTGCTTTCTAATAAGGTCACCGCTTGTTTAATATGATTAGATGACTTTTCTAATATTTCTTTTTGCCGCCGAGTGGTAATAATCAACTCATCAGAATATTTTTCATATCCCCCGGAAACCTGGTTAATTACTTCATCGATCAGATTTGGCATACCATTACCGTTCTTAGCTGACAGGGCTATAATCGGTAGGCCAAGAGACCTTAAAAAATCTGTAGATTTATTTTTGATTCCCATATCAGATTTATTGGCAACAATAATAATTTGGCTTTTAATAAAATCAATAGTCTCTCGGATAAGAGTTTGTGAAATCATGGATATTTCTTTGCTAGCATCAACAGTTAATAAAATTAGATCTGATTGTTTTACTTGCTTTTTTGTTCTTTTAATACCTTCGTTCTCAATTGAATTTTTTGTATCACGCAACCCAGCGGTATCAGTAAGCCTGAAAAGTATATCCCGAATAACAATAGTTTCCTGAATCGTATCACGTGTTGTACCTGGGATATGGCTTGTTATTGCTCTATTCTCGCCCAAGATTTGATTTAATAATGTCGATTTCCCGACATTAGGTTCTCCAATAATAGTTAATCCAATTCCATCATTTAAAAACTTCGCATAATTATAACTGGAGGCAAAGTGGATTAATTGTTCATCGACCTGGTTCAGACGGAGAATAATATCATTTCGACTGATCACGTCTATATCATCCTCAGAAAAATCCAAATCAATTTCCAGAAGACCTATAATATCAATTAATAATTCTTTTTGGTTTATTATCTCTTTTGCAAGTTTTCCGTTGAGTTGTTCCAGAGAGTTTTTTATTCCTGCACGGGACTTGGCTTGAATAATTGCTGAAACAGCTTCTGCCTGAGAAAGATCTATTTTACCATTTAAGAAAGATCTCAATGTAAATTCACCCGGACCTGCCGAGCTTGCCCCGGCGCTAAGTAAAGCCCCCATTATATCATCTACTATAAAAGGGTTGCCATGGCAGGAAATTTCAAGATAGTTTTCACCGGTATAAGAATGTGGTGCGTGAAAGACTGAAACCAAAACCTGATCAATTTCCTTTTCAGCACTGGATATCTTTCCAAATTGGATAGTATTAGCCTGAGTTTCTTTTAAATTTTTACCTATAAATATACGGTTTGTGATGGAGATAGCTTCGGGTCCGCTAACTCGGATGACAGCTATACTGCCTGATCCCAGGGACGTGGCTAAAGCAATAATGGTTCTCGAAAAATCAGTTGTCTTCTTCATATAAAAGCTCCCGTGGGGAGCCCATAGATCTATTTTACGATGCCCGACACATTTATTTTTTTTGTACTACAGCTTTTTTGTCCGTGTCGATAAATTTCTGTTGTAAAATTGTTAAAAGATTAAACATCGTATAGTATAGATTTAATCCGGAGGGAAATTGGTTGAATATTAATAGCATAAAGATGGGCATAAGGTAAACCATTGCCTTTTGTTTTGGATCTTGCATAGTCATTTTGGATTGAAAAATCATTGTTCCAGCCATCAAGATTGGCAATATGTTGAATGTGTCCCCATACATAGGCAACGAAAACGGTAAAGTAAAAATGGTATCTGCGCTGGAAAGGTCGTCAATCCATCCAGGAATAAAAGATGCCCCTCTTAGTTGAATAGTTGAGCGGAAAACAATAAATAATGCACCCAATAAAGGCAACTGCAGAAGCATCGGCATGCATCCACCCATAGGATTGATACCATGCTCTTTATAAAGTCTTCATTGTTTCCTTGTTCATGCGCTGTGGATCACTTTTATACTTTTCTTTTATTTCCGCCAACAACGGCTGAACACGGCTCATCTCCTTCATTGATTTATAGCTTTTCTTGGTTAGTGGATAAACAAGAATTTTTACCAATACCGAAAAAATAATTATCACGACGCCGTAATTGGGAATAAATAGTTGAAAAAATTTAAAAACTCTGAGTATAAGTAAACTTATCGGCCTGAAGGTGGTTTCATACCAACCATGATTCATAATCAAATCATCAAGACCATTATTATACTCAGATAAAATTGAGTATTCCATCGGGCCCATATATATTTTATATGAATCTTCAATGCTATTATTGCTTACAGCACTTATCAAAGATGTATCATAACGTCTTTCAATTATTTCACCAGCCTTTACACCTTCTCCACCAAAAATAGCACCAATTGTTTTTGCCTGTTCAGGAATAATGGCTGCCAGGAAATATTTTGTTCGCGTGGCAATCCATTCGGTCGTTCCATTCATTGGCACCGGACGAACACGTTCTTCGGAATCTATTTCAAACCCTTCAAGTTCTCCCCCCATACTGGCATATGTTTCACTGTATGTATAATCCTCAGACACATTTTTCTCGTTAGAGGGCAAACCATTCTGCCAGCCGATTTCATAATCATCATTAAGAAGAAGATCTCGCGCATTAACGATATCAAGTTTTAAGTCAATATGGTAAGTATTACCATAAAAAGTTATATCCTTTTTTACTGTCGTGTTTGCTGCTTTTAATTCATAATGAATCGTGAAGGATTCTTCTGCACCCAATTGAATCTCACCTGGAACAGTTCCTACAATTTCAAAACGATAATCATTTAAATCTACCCGTTCTCCACTCTTTGTTATAAAGCTCATCATGGGGCCATTCTTGAATGATGGGTCAACAATTCTTGCTGGTGTATCCATCCAGGTATCATATTCATTCAGATACCAGTACTCAAAGGTTCCCCCTCCCTGGTTGGATATCTTTGTAGAAACCAGGGGTGTTATAATTTCCGTTATAATCACATCCTGCGCTTCAATAATTAAATCTGATTTTGGTAATGAAGATTCTGTGATAGAGATTTCTTCCGTCTTTGTTTCAACCGGAAGAGGGATTGGTTTTTCTTTTATAGCCGGTGTGGTTTTCTGTACTGGTTGATCCGTTACTGGCATCTGGGGTTGGACGATTCTTTCTGTGGCTGGTTCATCGTAAATAAGATCATAATACGATGGTAATAAAAGAATAACCACAGTTATTATACCGATTGCTAATAGGGATTTTTTATCCATAATTAATTTACTATTCCTGTATTGAAATTTATTTTTTTACCGGATCAAAGCCACCTTCATGTAAAGGATGACATTTGCTTATACGCACCAGACTGTACCACATTCCTTTAAACACACCATGGTGCTGAATAGATTGATAACTATATTCTGAGCAAGTGGGATAAAACCGGCAATGAGGGGGGAATAAAGGAGATATCAGGCTTTTGTACAGTTTTATCAACAATAATAATATTGTTTTCATATTATATTTAATTGGTTATCAAATTCCTCTTTCAGATCTTGAAAGTTAATTTTTCCCTCATAATTGAATAAAAATAAAACTTTGCCGTAATTGACAAATAATTTTAGATTATTACGAAAATAAGATCTGACAATTCGTTTATAATAATTACGCCTGACGGCGTTACCGACACTTTTCTTTATTAGAACGGCAAAACCAATCTGATCAGAAAGATGTTCTTTGCTAAGAAAAAATAATCCATAGCGTGTATGGATTTTTTTTGATTTTGCAAAGAGATCTTTTATTTCAGCATTTTTTTTTATAGATACAATTTTAGGCAGAACGGATGTATTCATCACTCACGGTCAGTTTTTTTCTACCTTTTGCTCTTCTTCTTGCCAAAACAGCCCTTCCACTCTGAGAACTCATTCTTTCACGGAAGCCATGTTTATTTTTTCTTTTGCGGTTACTTGGCTGATATGTTCTTTTCATTTTTCTATTTCCTTACTAAGTATTTATAATTATTCTAAGCGAAACTTATAATTTTACAACATTGGTGGGCAAGAATCAAGGCACTTTTTATATTATTATTACTATTCCTTTTTATCTAACTCTACTATATTAAACTCTATAAATTTAGTTATTCAATTATACACAACTCTTTTAAATATATTCAATTGAAGAATAAGGACATATGGCTATCCGGAATTATTTTCTAAATTATTACTGTTTTAATTATATAATTATTTGTCATATCCTTATGTTTATACATTAACAATAATTATAGTTTTGAAAACATATGGTTAAAGCAATACAAATTATAAAAATAGATACTATGGAACACAAATGAATAATGCAGAAATGTGGAATCAGAGATATAGTAATAAAGAATATGTTTATGGAAAAAAACCAAATGATTTTCTTTTAGAAAATGTGGATAGTTTCTCGCCTGGAAAAGTACTCTGTTTAGCAGAAGAGGAAGGATGGAATGCTACCTATCTGGCTTCCCTGGGTCATAAAGTCCTCGCCGTGTTTGACATAAAAAGCGAGGAATGGGATACAATTATCAGTATCTTATGTCATTTACCAGGGGATATTCGATATCAACTTCATCAAAAAGTTGTAAGGGGTCTTAAACCTGGCGGAACTTTTCTTTTAGAAGCTTATACTCCCCTTCAACTAAAATATAATACCGGTGGACCCAAAGATCCGGATTTGCTATATGACCTGAAATCTTTGACAAAGGAACTATGTGGATTAATTTTCACCCATGCTGTTGAAACAGTAAGGGATATATATGAGGACCTGTTACATGTAGAAGAAGGATCGGTCGTTCAAATAATAGCCACGAAACCGGAAAGAAGATAATCCATGATAGTAGATAAATGGCAACTTTACCGTCTCATGTACTTTAGCCGTTTATATGAAGAAGCGGTGATGCAATTTTGGAACGACGGTAAAATATATGGTGAAATGCACCTGGGAATAGGTGAAGAAGCAATTTCTGCCGGCATTGTGTCTCAACTCAGGGATGGAGATGCACTCTCATTGGATCATCGGGGAACTTCTCCACTACTAATTCGGGGTTGTGATCCAATTGAATTAATGAAAGAATTTTTAGGATATTCAGGTGGTCTTTGCAGAGGAATGGGTGGACATATGCATCTTTTCTCACAAGATCTATTGGCAGCTTCATCCGGAATAGTAGGAGCTTCAGGACCTACAGCTATTGGTTTTGCTCTCTCAATACTTCAGAAAAAATCAAACTCCATTGTTCTCTGTTTTTTTGGTGAAGGTGCTGTGAATCAGGGTATGTTTATGGAAGCCTTAAATCTCGCCGTCATCTGGAAACTACCTATATTGTTCATTTGTAAAGATAATGATATGGCAATTACTACAAAATCTACACATGTAACGGGTGGTAATATTTCATCGCGTGCTGCCAGTTTTGGCATGCCTTCTGAAGAAATTGATGGTACAGATGTAGAACTCATATGGGAACATGTAAAAACAATACTTGATAAATTACGGAATGGAGAAGGCCCTTATTTTTTGCATGCCCATTGTGTTCATTTTGAGGGACATTTTTTGGGTGATCCGATTTTAAGACAATTTCGACATCCCATAAAAGAAAATTTAGGCCGGGTCTTCCCACTTGTAAAATCTTTGACTAAAAGAATAGGAACGACTGTAAGGGAAAGAGCAAAGAGTCTTGAAGAGATTTACTCTGTCATTGGCACAACACTTAAAGAAGAATTATCACAGAAAAAGGATCCGCTTGTTATCATGCGTAAAAGATTATTAGATAATCAAGACAAACTTTTTAAATTGGAAAAGAGTATTAAAAATGAAATAGAAGTTATTGTCGAGAATTCCATAAAAGCAGAATATTAAAAGAATATGAAAAAAATGACCTTTGCTGAAGCCATCGAAGATGTGCTTGCTTTAATGATGGCTGATGATGAAAGAATTATCATACTCGGAGAAGATGTACATTCAATCCGATTAAATTTATTCACGCGTTTTGGGCGTGAGCGAGTGAGATCAACTCCAATTAGTGAAAGTGCTTTTGTGGGCGCTGCTGTTTCTGCTGCTATGTCCGGATTACGTCCAATAGTAGAAGTAATGCTGGTAGATTTTATTACGGTGGCTATGGATCCATTAATTAATCATGCAGCAAAAATAGAAACTTTTTCCGGAGGAAAATGGAACGTTCCATTGGTTGTTCGTGCTGCTTGTGGTGGAGGTTATGGAGATGGTGGTCAACATCAACAATCTCTATGGGGATGGTTATCTCATATTCCAGGACTTAGTGTCGTGGTACCATCTACACCCGCTGATGCTGGAGGTCTTTTTATGTCCTCAATTTTGAATGATACTCCGGTAATATTTTTAGAACACAAATTGTTAGCCGATTATTGGCTTGATTATATGGGTATTGGAGGAAGAAATACAGTTAAATTTGAGATTCCTACAGAAGGTTTTAAAGGCCCTGTACCTGATGTTTGGAAACCTATTCCTCTTGGTAAAGCTCGTATAATTGGTGATGGTAATGATTTAACTTTTATCAGCGTAGGAGTAGGTGTACATCATTGTGTAGATGCTGCATCTATTTTAAAAAAAGACGGGATTAATTCTACAATCGTTGATCTCAGATCAGTCTCACCTCTTGATAAAAATACTATTTATGAATCAGTTAAGATATCTAAAAAACTTGTTGTAGTAGATGAAGATTATAAGGAATTTGGTCTCTCTGGAGAAATAGCCGCTGTAATTTTGGAATCAGGATTATCCAACGTTACTTATTCTCGTATATGTACAGAAAAAACTATCCCTTATTCACATGAAATGGAAAAAAAAGTATTACCATCTACAAATAAAATACTTGCTGTTTGCAGGCAACTATTCAAATAAAATAAATCTACTTTTTATGCAATCTACCCGAGATATTATATATTATTATTCCTATATTTAACAATTAGAATATATTAAAATATTTATTCACAATAGCTGTTAATAACCTGTTCAAATCTGGTTGTTTTTATACAAATAATAAATATTTTTATTTTTTTATCGCTACTTATTAGACAATATTAACGGATATTAACATTATTTTATAATAAAGTAAGTATCTAATTTCTTATATTTGAGGCTTCTTTAGAGTTATTCACATATTCACAGGGATAATATATACAACTATATAAGATTACATATATTTAAGAGAATAAAATCATCTTGATATAAATTTAAAATTTAAGTATTTTTGGTATACAAAATTCCAGATGGAGGAACTATGAATTTTACCGTTTCGAGAGACAGTCTATTTAAAGCACTTCAAAAAGTGATAAATGTTATTCCGAGTAAAACAACGATTGATATTCTTTATAACATACTTCTCAATACTGAAGATAGTAAATTAAAGATTGTTGCAACGGATCTGGAAATAACTCAGATTTCCTGGTGTGATTGTCAGGTAGAAGAAGGAGGTTCAATAGTACTTCCAGGTAAACTCTTAATGGATATATTGCGTGAAATGCCTAATACTGATTTAACTTTTAAAATTGATAATAATTTTAAAATAAGTTTGAGTTCACAGTTTGGACAATACAAAATATCCGGTCAAAATATAAATGATTATCCAAATATTCCTTCCCTTGAAACAGAAGATACAATCAAAATAAAAAATGAATATCTTAAGCGGATGATAGAGAAAACCTTGTATGCTTGTTCTACTGATAATCTAAGACCTGCACTTACTGGGGTATTTTGTCAAATATACAATGATCAAATACGGATGGTTTCCACAGATGGCCATAGGTTAGTTAAAATTTCAAATTCAGATTTTACATCACCAAATATTCAAAGAGAATTTATCGTTCCAACAAGAGCATTAAATTTGGTAGCGCGTAATATTTCCGATCAGGGTGAGCAGGAAATTATATTGGGTAAAAATCATGTTTTATTTAAATTCGGTGACACTTTATTGTTTTCACGGATTATCAATGAACCTTATCCCGATTATGAGCGTGTAATTCCACAGAATAATACAAAAGAACTAACAGTAAAACGAGATTTGTTGATTGCATCAGTTAAACGAGTTTCCTTATTTTCAAACCCGATAAGTTATCAGGTAAAACTAAGAATTGGGGATAATAAAATTGATATTTTTGCCCAGGATATAGATTTTGGAGGGGAAGCACATGAGAGTTTAGAATGCTCTTTTGCTTCTTCTGAATTAGAAATTGCCTACAATGCAAATTATTTATTAGATACCTTACGACATGTTGGAACAGAAGAAATCCGGATGTCTCTTGAATCTTCAGATGGACCCGGCCTTGTCTTTCCACAGGACCAAAGAGATAATGAGGAACTACTGATGCTTATCATGCCTGTTAGATTAAGCGGATAGTGAATGGTTCTAAAAGATTTGGAAATTGAAAATTTCCGAAATTTTTCACATTTAAAAATTAACTTCGGTACTGGAATTAATATAATTTCGGGGATGAATGGACAGGGTAAAACAAGTATTTTGGAATCTATATACTACCTTGCGCTCACCAAAAGTTTTCGCACCTCTAATGATAATCATGTAGTCGCTTATAATAAGGACAATTTCAATATAATTAGTACGGTCCACTCGGATGATAAAATATCTAAATCTATTAGACTTTATTATTCGGGAAAGGAAGGAAAACATCTTTTTGTTAATAAAAAGGAGATTGAAAAGTTTTCTGAATATATTGGGTCAATTCCATCTGTGATATTAACATTGGATGATATGAAATTGACTATGGGGGGACCGCAAGAGCGGCGGCGATTTTTAGATATTTTAATATCCCAGACTAGTCCGGTTTATTTGGAATATCTTAAAATTTATAAACGCACGCTTCAACAGCGTAATGCCTTATTATCTGGGGATGATAAATCCAAGGTAGCAACAGAGATTCCTATTTGGAATGAACAATTAGTTAAACATGGAACAAAAATTATATCACATCGTCTCAAATTTTGTAGACTTTTTAAATAGTCATTTATCAGCATATTATAATAATATTTCCGGATCCAATGACCAGATTCGTGTGTTTTACAAATCAACAGTTAATGATGCAATTGATGAAAAAGATGAAAGTCAGATAAAAAGAGTTTTTGAAAAAAAACTTGGTAATATTTTTAACTATGAATTCGAAAGAAGAGTATCGATCATAGGACCACACCGTGATGATATCACCTTTAACAAGAATGATAAAGTTTTTAAAAATTATTGTTCTCAGGGTGAAAATAAAACGCTGGTAATTGCTTTAAAGTTTTTGGAATGGGAATACATTTCACAAGAACGAAAAGTAACTCCTGTTTTGCTTCTTGATGATATATTTGGGGAATTAGATGAAAATAGAATGCATGGTCTGTTAAATTTTCTTGAAAGAATAGGACAGGCATATATTACAACAACCATGCAAAATAAATTTGAGGATCACTTAACCAGTAAAAAATATATTTTAAGAGATAAACAGTTATATGACGCCTAAAAAACAATATAGAGATCTAAAATCTGTTTTAAAGACGGTGTTAAAAGATTATAATTTATCAGATACTTTAGCAAAAGAAGATGTTATAGATAACTGGAATAAAATTGTAGGAGATAAACTATCTGATAAATGCATGCCAATAAAACTCGAAAATGGTGAGTTGACAATTAAGGCTAAAAATATAATATGGAAAGAGGAACTTGCACGAAGGCAATATGATTTGGTAAATTTGCTGGATAGGCAAATTGGTATGTCACTTGTGAAAAAAATAAAAATTATTTAAAGGAATTATTAATGGCGGATGCGCTTAACAATAATGCTGAGTACACAGCAGAAAATATACAAATCCTTAAGGGGTTAGAAGCCGTAAGAAAACGACCGGCGATGTACATTGGTGATATTACTGCCCGAGGGTTGCATCATCTTGTTTATGAAATTGTAGACAACAGTGTTGATGAAGCATTGGCTGGCTATGCAACATCCATTAAGGTGATCATTGGCAAAGATGAAATCATTACCGTAGAGGACAATGGACGGGGTATACCTGTTGACATTCATCCACAGGAAAAAATTCCAGCCGTAGAAGTTATCATGACCATGCTTCATGCTGGGGGAAAATTTGATAAAAGTTCTTATAAGGTTTCCGGCGGTTTGCATGGTGTGGGCGCCTCGGTTGTAAATGCCCTATCTGAATGGTGTACAGTAGAAATATATCGGGACGGAAAAGTTTACTTTCAGAGTTATAAACGGGGAGTGGTTGATAAACCGTTGAAAGAAATTGGAAAACACAAAAAAACAGGTACAAAAATACAATTTTATGCCGATGAGCAAATATTTAAAAAAATTGTTTACAGTTATGATACACTTGCACAAAGGCTGCGGGAGTTAGCTTTTTTAAATAAAAATTTGAATATTTCTTTAAAAGATGAACGCGAAGATAAAGAGGAAGAGTTTCACTATAAAGGTGGATTGGTTGAATTTGTAGATTACCTTGATTCTGCCCGAAGCCCTGTTCATCGAAAACCCATCTATATTGAAAAGAGTGATGGCGAAATTCCGGTAGAAATTGCACTTCAGTACAATTCTACTTTTACAGAAAATATTCTAACCTACTGTAATAATGTCAATACTATCGAAGGGGGTACACATTTATCAGGGTTTAAATCTGCTCTGACAAGAACGATGAATAATTATGCCCTTAAAAATAATTTGATTAAACCAAACGATAAAATTACTTTTCAGGGTGAAGATGTTCGGGAAGGTCTTACCGCAATCATCAGTGTAAAAGTACCAGAACCTCAGTTTGAAGGACAAACCAAAACAAAATTAGGTAATTCGGAAATTAGAGGAATTGTTGAATCGATCGTCAATGAGAAACTCTTTGAATATTTAGATGAAAATCCACCAACGGGAAAAGTAATCATTGAAAAATGTAAAAGTGCTGCCCGCGGAAGAGAGGCAGCCCGAAGAGCAAGAGATCTGACCCGTAGAAAATCAGCCTTGGAAAGTGGTTCACTTCCGGGAAAATTAGCTGATTGTTCTATTAATGACCCGGAACATTGTGAAATTTATCTGGTTGAGGGTGATTCTGCCGGCGGTTCTGCCAAACAGGGTAGGGACAGGCGATTTCAGGCGATTTTACCTCTAAAGGGAAAAATACTAAATGTCGAAAAAGCACGGTTCGATAAAATTCTTTCAAACGATGAAATTAAAACCATTGTGACGGCCTTAGGTACAGGTATTGGTGATGATGATTTCGATGTTGAAAAATTGCGCTATGGAAAAGTTATAATCATGACTGATGCGGATGTAGATGGATCACATATTAGAACACTTCTTCTTACCTTTTTCTATCGCTATATGAAAGAACTTTTTGATTTTGGAAAAATATATATTGCTCAACCACCACTATATCGCATAAAAAATAAAAAGAATATTCAGTATGCTTTCGATGAAGATGAAAAAGAGCAGATTTTGAAAAAAGTTAATGGAGCTGGAAATATAGATCTACAACGATACAAGGGTTTGGGCGAAATGAATCCCGATCAACTATGGTCAACAACCATGGATCCGGAAAAAAGGACAATTTTGCAAATCTCTCTTGAAAATGCTGCTGAAGCTGATCATATTTTCTCAACTTTAATGGGTGGAGATGTGGAACCACGCCGTGATTTTATTGAAGCAAATGCTAAATATGTTAAAAATCTTGATATATAGATAAGGAATTATATGGCTGCTGGTGAAAAAATAATACCAATATTAATAGAAGATGAAATGCGTTCATCCTATCTCGATTATTCGATGTCCGTGATCGTTTCCAGGGCATTACCGGATGTACGTGATGGATTAAAACCTGTTCATCGTAGAATTTTATATGGAATGCGTGGTTTAGGACTAAGTTATAATCGATCCTATAAAAAAAGTGCCAGGATTGTTGGAGAAGTACTTGGTAAATATCATCCTCACGGTGATACAGCCGTTTATGATACAATGGTTCGTATGACACAAGATTTTTCTTTGCGTTATCCGCTAATTGATGGTCAAGGAAATTTTGGCTCAATTGATGGCGATTCTCCTGCAGCAATGCGTTATACAGAAGCGCGCATGTCCCGGATTGCAGAAGAAGTTTTACGAGATATTGATAAAAATACAGTTGATTTTGCAGCCAATTTTGATGATTCGCTGGAAGAACCGACCCTTCTTCCTGCCGTTATACCAACCCTTTTAATAAATGGGGCTTCTGGTATTGCGGTCGGAATGGCAACAAATATCCCACCCCACAATATTTCGGAGGTTATTTCAGGCGTTTTAGCCATGATAGATAACCCGGAAATTGAGGGAGAGGAACTACTGAAACATATCAAAGGTCCGGACTTTCCTACCTCGGGTATTATTTTAGGATACCAGGGTATTAAGGATGCTTATCTTACAGGACGTGGAAAAGTATTGGTACGAGCAAGAGCCAATATAGAAGTCACCAGAAATGATCGTGAAAGAATCATTATTTCTGAGATTCCTTATCAGGTTAACAAAACCAATCTAATCGAGAAAATTGTTGAATTAGTACAGACTAAAAAAGTAGAAGGTATTTCTGATATACGAGATGAATCCGACCGGGATGGTTTGCGGGTGGTAATTGAAATAAAAAGAGATGGCAACGCCATATCAATTCTGAATACACTTTATAAACATAGCCAAATGCAAACAACATTTGGTGTGATAATATTAGCCCTCGTAAATGGCGAACCAAAGATCTTAACATTGAAAGATACACTCAAGCATTTTATCGACCACCGGCACGTGATTGTTGTTAGAAGGACAAAATATGAACTTGAAGAAGCCGAGAAGCGTGCCCATATTCTCGAAGGTCTTAAAATAGCCATCGATAATATCGATGAGATTATCGCGCTGATAAAAAAATCCCGCGATCCGGAGACGGCAAAATCCAACTTAATGAGTCGTTTTAAACTAAGTGAAATTCAAGCCAAAGCGATTCTTGATATGCGTTTACAACGCCTGACCGGTTTGGAAAGAAAGAAGATAGAAGAAGAATACAAAGAGATTCTCAAGTTAATCGAAAAATTAAGGGCGATTCTTGATAATCGTGCTCTTCGTATGCAAATTATTAAAGATGAACTGGGAGAAATAAATAAAATTTATGGTGATGACCGCAGAACAGAGATCATTGCTAGTTATGAAGAAATGACTATTGAAGATATGATTGCTGAAGAAGATATGGTCATTACGATATCCCATCGTGGTAATATAAAAAGGTTTCCTGTAAGCGGGTATAGAAGACAGAATAGAGGGGGGCGTGGTTCAACCGGAGCAACCACACGGGATGAGGATTTTCTGGAACATATGTTCATTGCCAGCACCCACCATTACATTCTCTTCTTCACCGATAAGGGAAGATGTTACTGGTTAAAAGTACATGAAGTTCCCCAAGCTGGTAAAGCTTCCAGGGGCCGGCCAATTGTAAATCTGATTGATATACAGAAAGAGGAAAATATCAGAGGATTTGTTCCTGTTAAAAATTTTGATGATGGTGGTTTTATTATATTAGCAACCAAATCAGGAATCATTAAAAAAACCGAATTAAATGCCTATAGCCGACCAAGAAGAGGTGGGATTGTTGCTGCTACTGTTAAAGAGGGTGATGAGTTATTAAGCGCTAACCTGACGACCGGTGAAAATGATGTAATTTTGGTCACTAAGAATGGTTTTTCCATTAGATTTAATGAACGCGAAGTAAGAGATATGGGCCGATCAGCCGCTGGAGTAAAGGGCATTACCCTTAGAAGTAATGATGAGGTTATCGGCATGGTTATAGTCAAAAGAGAAGATACTTTGCTTACGATATGTGAAAATGGTCTTGGAAAAAGAAGCAATGTTAGTGACTACAGGACCCAAAGCCGGGGTGGTAAGGGTATAATTGCCATGAAGGTAAATGAAAAAACAGGCCCATTGGTTGCCGTACTCGAAGTTGTTGATAATGAAGATATAATCATCATAACATCAAATGGTGTCGTAATCAGGCAACATATTGGTAAAATTTCTGTAATAGGAAGAAATACCCAGGGGGTCAGATTACTCCGACTTGATGAAAAGGACCGAATTGGTGATGTGGCAAAAATCGTTCTTGGAAATGGTGACGATGAATTGGGTGAAAGCCAGAGTGAATAAAAAGAGAGATGCAAACTACTAATCATTGTTTTGGAGGGCCAGGATGAAGAAAATATCAGATTCAACCATCAGCCGTCTGTCAAAATACTATCGGACATTGGGTCGTTTAATCGACCAAAAAGTGAAAACTGTTTCTTCAGAGGAGATTGCCGAAATTGATGGTGTAACTTCTGCTCAAGTACGTAAAGATCTATCCTTTTTTGGAACGTTTGGCAAGAGAGGTTTGGGATACAATACATCTGACCTGCAACATAATATTGGTATGATTCTAGGTTTACATAAAAAGTGGAATGTGGCATTGATTGGTGCTGGAAATATTGGCCGGGCTCTTGTTGATTATCAGGAATTTAAAAAGCAAGGCTTTGAAATCAGATTGATATTAGATAATGATGAGAGTAAAATTGGTACAGTTATTGGAGGTATGGAAGTAAAATCCTTCGCACAGGTAGCAGAATATTTGGAAGAAGAAAAAATACAAATAGCAATTATAGCAGTTCCGGCTAATGTTGCACAAGGGGTTGTGAATAGTTTAACAGATTCAGGTGTAAAGGCAATATTAAATTTTGCTCCCCTCAGTTTAAAAGTTCCGGATGGGGTTATGATAAAGAACGAAAATATGTCGATTGAATTAGAAGCCCTGTCCTATTTTTTAACAAATCGCAGAAAATAAAATAGGCAGAACTGTTATACAGTTCTGCCTATCAATATCAATAAAGAAGCATATTATTCTTCTTTTAATTGTTTTGATCTCTTAAAGGCTTCTTCTGCTTTCTTTTTATCTCCAGTTTTAGCATAGAGAAAACTCAAATTTTGCCATACAGATGAAGAGTCAGGAAATATTTCAACACCCTGCTCGAGTATAGTACGCGCTTCATCAAACTTACCAAGTTGTAATAAAAGAGTTCCCAATAGATCATATAATTCTTTTATTTCAGGATCTATAGCATGAGCTTTCTGAAAATAAAAGGCTGATTCTTCCATCAACTTAGTCTTTTGTGCTTCATCAATATCGGGAATTGTAGATTGTTTGAACAATAAAAGTCCCAGATTGAATGGAATTGCTTTTTCGTTGGGTGTCTTTTCAAAGGCATCTTTGTAAGCTGTTATTGCAGCTTCTTTCTGATCAGAAAAATCAAGACTTTCGGCATATCGAATCAAACATTCGTCGTCATTCGGTGAGACCTCTAATCCCTTTTTGAACTGATCGGCTGCGTTTTTGAAATCTTTTTTTCTTTGGTAATAGTATCCGAGATCGAGCCAGGCAGAAACTGTATCAGGATTCGCTTGAGCAGCCAGTTGATAATATTCGAGTGTTTCCTTTTCCTCACCCATATACTGATATCCGATTGCAATTAGACGGTTTGCCATGTAGTCATCTTTTATCAATAATACATCTTTAAAATTCTTTATAACCGTCTCCATGGCCTTTTTTGCTTCTGGGCTTTCTTTATCCTCAATCTTAATCATTGAATTATAGGCGGAAACACCGTCATTATAGGCTTTTCCGTAATAATTCTTTTTAGAAAGTTCAATTTGTTGCTGAAAGGTGTTTTTTAATGAAATTGATTTATCGAAGGCGTCTATCATTGCCTTGATATTTCCTTTTCTACCTTCAATTTCACCAAGATAATACCACGCTTCTTCATTATCTGGATACTTCTCAGACGCTTCTTTTGCTTCTTCGTATGCGTTGTCAAAGCGACCCGCATTATAATCAATTACAGCCTGTTCAAGTTCCGGGGGACGGCAAGCGTTTAACAGAACTGACAACGTAAACAGGAGCAGAGCGAAAATCGCTGTGTATCTTCTCATTTTTTCTCCTCAATAATTATTTAAAGAATTCAGTTATTTGATTAGTATTTAAATTTTTTATTATACCCTTTTCAGTTATAATACCGCTTAAAAACTCTGCCGGAGTAACATCAAAGGCAGGGTTATAAACATTCGCAACATTCAATAAGTTATCATTATAACCGTATATATGCAAAATTTCTTGAGATTTTCTTAATTCAATTTCAATTTCTACGCCACAATCCAAAGAAAGATCAAAAGTAGAACTCGGAGCTACGGCATAACAGGGGATATTGTGCAAACGAGCCAACGCAGCAAGTGAATACGACCCTATTTTATTTGCCACATCACCATTTCGGGCGATCCTATCTGCTCCGAACAATACAAGATCAACTTTTTTATCCTTCATTAAAGAGCCTGCCATGCTATCAGTAATAAGGGTACATGGTACCTGATTCTGCATTAGTTCCCAATAAGTCAGACGAGCACCCTGACCCAGCGGACGGGTTTCATCGACATAAACATGTACATCAAAGTTTTCCTTTTTTGCTGCGTACACAATTCCAAGGGCAGTTCCCCATCCACCGGTGGCCAGGCTTCCTGTATTACAATGAGTCAATATATTCACAGGATTGGGGACAATTTTCAGACCATGATAAGCCATCTTATGACAGGCCTCTTTATCCTCGGTATGAATGGCCTCTGCCTCAGTTTTTAATAATTTGATAGTCTCATCCCTGGTAACATTTACATGGGACGAATATATCGCTTTCATTCTGTTCACCGCCCAGCTGAGATTAACAGCGGTTGGCCTGGAATCAATTAATTGCTGGCAGGCATCATCCATTAGTTGCCGAAAGTGATCATTTCCCTTATCTCTAAAAGAGTGGGCAACGATATATAATCCATAGGCAGCGCAAATACCTATGGCCGGAGCACCGCGAACTTTTAATTCCTTAATAGCCTCAACGCAATCCTGTATTGAATTAATAGGAACATAAGCGAGTCTTCGTGGGAGAAGAGTCTGGTCTATTATTTTGAGTTCGTTATTTTCAAATGTAATTGCTGGTGTTTGCATGGAAATACCTTAATATTCTAAAAGCTAAAAACATGTGATTTAAATAGCAAGTAAATATAGCGTTTCGAATATAAACCGGGAGTATAAAAAGAGATTGTGAGTAGGTTTAATAATCAGTAAATTTTTTTATGACAAAACAATTTTGGCAGATTTTGATTGTAATTTTGATACTTTTTGTAGGTGGAAGTTTCGGATATTACCTTATAGAAGGCTGGTCATTTTTAGATTCGTTCTACATGACGGTGATAACGCTATCTACTACAGGCTACAAGGAAGTTTATCCCCTTTCTCCTTTGGGACGTGTATTGACGATGGTTCTGATCGTCCTGGGAATTTCAGTACTATTTTATGCATTAAGACAACTAAATTTGTTAATCTTTGAAGGAAAATTCTTTTGGGAAAGAAAAATGCAAAAAAAACTAAATCAATTACATGACCACTATATTATTTGTGGGTATGGTCGGATGGGCAAGAAGATTGTTCAGGAACTCCACAAAAGAAATAAACCCTTTGTTGTAATTGAAAAAGAGACCGAATTGTCTGATCCGAACACTGAAATCAGATTTTTACATGGCGACGCAACGGAAGATGCTGATCTATTAAAGGCCGGAATAAAAAGGGCAATAGGACTGGTAACGGTTTTAAGTACAGATATTGAAAATACATTTACTACACTTAGTGCGCGAGGCCTTAATCCCGACTTAAAAATAATTGCCCGGGCCGAGGAAGAAGCTCAAAAGAAAAATTAATCAAAGCTGGTGCAAACAGGGTTATTTTACCTTACGAAATAGGTGGTTTTCGTATAATGCAAGCTTTGCTAAAACCAACGGTTGTTGACTATATAGATGAGGTTTTCTCCCGTTCTGATATTGGCCTTGAGATTGAAGAAGTTAAAATAATGGATGGATCGGAACTTATAGGAAAAACAATTGGAGAATCTAAAATTAGAAGCAGACTTTAATGCTATTATTGTTGGTATCTATAGACTAGATAGTGACTTAATATATAATCCCCGTCCTGATATTACACTAAAATCACAGGATAATTTGATTGTAATAGGAGAACGTGAACAACTAGAAAAACTTCAGGAAACAGCCAATGCGAATTAATTCAAATTTAGTCATCCTATTCATAGTCTTTTTTTCAAGTTCTTTATTTTCTCAATTTAATCAGGATGAATTCCTCTATCGTGCTAAAACAATATATCATTCCCTAAGACTACAAGGATTAGATAATTTTACCAGCTGGGTAACCACAGATCTATTTTTAGAAGAAACAAAAGAGGTTTATAAGGATGAACTCTATCCCCTGGAGTTAATATGGAAGAATCCCAATATGCTGTTTTATATAAAGAGAGCACTACCTCAGCCCCCTGGTGCAGAACAAAACAGTAAAACACTAGAAATGCAGATGAATATGATTCAGGCGTTAAAAGGCTTGTTAATCGACTGGCAGCGTTTTTGCGGAGGTAATGTATTAGATGACCTACCCGAGACGTATTTGATAACATCAATAGAGGATACGGCATTTATTCAATATGAGAATTATGAAAATGGAAAACCAATAAAGGTTAAAATGACCTTTGGTTTCAATGGTATATGTCTGAAGATATCAGTGGCGTTTCCAGACAAAAATGAAATTATTAATACATATCCTGGATTTAGATTAGTGGGTGAAAAGTGGTTATGTGCAGGTTGGACGGTACAAACACTAAAAAATAGTGTTGTCGAAAGTGGATTTGTGGTAAAGTTAAGATCTAGAAAAATGGAAAATTATTGGATACCAGAGAGATTAAACTTGCAACTACAAACAAAAGATACCGAAGACATACGATATATGAGAACATATATATTCAAGAACGTCGTTTTGAATCGAGAACTACAATTTAAGAAATAAGGTGCTTCATTCTCCACGAATTATTTTTTTTAATTCTGATTCAAGTTTATTTGGGTAGGATTTCTCAGAGGCCTTAATTTTTATTAATTCCTTAAGCTTCTTTTCAAACTCTATCTTTTTGTCACAGGGCAAACAATAACTCAAATGGTCCTCTAGAAGTAATACTTCATTCTCCGACAATTTATCGTCCAGGTAAGCCTGTACATTTTTTTCAACATCTTTACAGTTGAATTTATCTTGATCATTCTTTTTCATTTAAAATATAACCCCTCTTTTTTGCATAACTCCAGAGATATCTCTGAAGCAATTTTCTCCCCCGATATAATCTTGACATAACCGTTCCCAGAGGTGAGTCAATAATAGTTGCGATTTCATTATAGGAAAATCCCTCTACATCACACAAGAGAACGACCAAGCGAAACTGATATGGTAAATTTTCTAGAGCATCCTTTACATCGTCTTCAAAGAAATTCTCGAGAAAATCCTCCTTTGCAGTCTCTTGCAGGCTAATTGACTCATCAATTTTTTTATAGAGGTAAAATTCTTCTAAATCATCATAGCTAACCTTCTGGGGCTGTCTTATTGCCTTGCGGTATGCTGTGATATAGGTATTTACCAGAATACGAAACGCCCATGCTCTGAAATTTGTGTTTTTCTGATATTGGTCGAAAGCACGAAAAGCTTTGAATAATGTATCCTGGACTAAATCTTCTGCGTCATGCTGGTTATGTGTCATTCTGAGCGCTGTACTATATAACGAGCTTAAATGAGGCGCTACTAATGATTCAAATTCTAATTGTCTTGCCGTTGGCAAATGTACTCCTTTTTTGTTCAATTATAAAAATATATCATTGAGCAGATTAATAGAACCGATTCATTTCCAATTGAGCATAATCACAAATGTTAAATAATCTCTTCTTTTTTGTCAAGATAAAAATAAATTTCACGAGGAACTGTTTAAAAGCACTTTAAAAGTCGAACCTTTACCAATGCGGGTTTCACTAACATAAAGTTTCCCACCATGATAATCTTCTACAATTCTTTTTGCCAAACTTAGTCCAAGCCCCCAACCTCTTCTTTTCGTGCTATAACCGGGTTTGAAAATTTCTGTTTTATCACGGCTGTTTATACCTTTACCCGTATCAGATATTTCAATAGAAATAGAATTTCTATCTTCTTCAAGTATTTGTATGTTTATGTTTCCCTCATCATCATCGATGGCATCAATGGCATTTTTTAAAAGATTTTCGATGACCCATTCAAATAACTCCTTGTTAATATTGACAACGGGTGAAAATTGATAATCTTCTGTTATTGAAATTTTTTTCTTTACCTGAGGTAAACGTTTTCTAAAATATTTAGCAACACCCGTTAAGATATCCGAAATATTTTCTGATTTCAGTGCCGGAATAGAACCAATCTGAGAAAACCGTAAAGCAACCTTAGCCAATCTTTTAACATCCAGATTCATTTCATTTATAGCTTTATCCAGTTGGGTAGCATCCTCTTTTAAAAGCTCTAACCACCCTTGAATAGAGGAAAGGGGGGTTCCTAATTGATGAGCTGTTTCTTTTGCCATGCCAACCCAAATATACCGTTGTTCACTTTTCTTTATCTGAGAAAAACCAATATACCCAATCAGTATAAATAAAATAGCAGCAGTTATTTCAATATAAGGAAGCCATCTAAGTTTCCTGATGATAGGTGAAACACCATAATGAAAATAGCCAAGGGCAATTCCCTGATAGGAAATTGAAATAGGGGGATTTTCTGAATCTAAATCTTCCAGAGAAGTTTTTAAAATCTCAGTTATTTCGGGAGATAGTACCCGAAGTGAGTCATAAGCATTAGAAACATTGACACAGAATTGTGGCGTCATATCTGAATCAGTGTAAATGACAGGAAAATCAATACCCTGTATGACTTCTTCCAACAAAAATCCAAAATCGACATTTAGGTTAGGATTATTTATATTTTCTTCCAAGACCCGGACCCTGAAATTTATGGATTCTCGCGATTTTTCTTGAAGTACATTTACGATATGTTGGGTATATACCAAAATCGCTCCAATAAGGAGAAGCCCGACGACAAAAAGAAAACCCTTAAAATTTCCTTTACGTTTATAAGCTTGTTTAGACATTATTTTCCATACACTAATATATTTATAATATTTGTACTATAATCTCACTTTAAAACCATCCATAATAATAATAAATAGATTACTCATCAAGACAAATAAAAATCATATTATTTTCAATTTTTGTTTCATAAGTTTTTAAACGCATATCATGATTAAAAGCATAGGTACCATCTACAAGATCGAAAGCCCAATGATGAAGAGAACAATAGAGTTTGTTGTTCATTATATAGCCATCTGAAAGATCTGCATTCTGATGTGGACATTTATTTTGCACCGCGTATAGTTTACCTTTGTGTATGAATAGGGCAATACTGTTTTTTTTTATTTTAATCTTCAGCCCTTTACCGGAAATAATATCACTAATTGAAGTACTGGGTAATATTTTTTCAAAAAGAGTTGTTTCCTTTGTTTATATCAATAGCAAAAGATTAAGTTTCAAAAACCTATTTGTTTTCGGAAAAATTTTAGTGCAATAAATTTATCTGAGCCGGAATTTAATCAAGGAGGGAAATGCCTTTATCAAGCTTAAATCCTTTTTCTGTCCGGGTTATAGTGCCAGCATTCAGCTCTGGATCATGTTCAAAAACAAGGATCCAATTTTCTTCAACGGCCTGAGGTAAAAGTCGATTTTTTTCATTCATCGTAGTCATTGGATTATTATCATACGCCATAACCCAAGGAACGGGAATATGTGAAGTTGTGGGAATGAGATCGGCACAATAGAGTAATGTTTTATCAGAATCAGAGATTTTAACTATTTGCATTCCCGGAGTATGACCATACGTCACCATTACTTCCAATCCTGGAAATAATTCACAAGGGCCGGATAATTTATTAAGCATCCTTTCCTTTTCCAGTAAAATAAAGTTCTCCTGTAAAAAACTGGCCTGGTCCTTTTCGGAGGGTTTCAGAGCCCAATCCCAATGTTCTTCCTGTACATGATGAATGGCGTTTTGAAAAGCAAGTACCAATTGTCCATTTTTGCGATAGGTAGTACCCCCGGTATGGTCAAAATGCAAATGGGTTAATATCACATCGGTAATATCTTCAGGTTTAATATTATAGCTCTGTAATTGGTGGTTAACATTCCAATCATTTGTTTCAATTTTATAAATGCTAGAAAATTTTTGATCGAAATTAGTCCCAATACCCGTATCGATTAAAATTATTCGCTCTGTAGATTTTATCAAAAGTGAGCGGAGGGCAAGAGAAATACGATTTTTCTCGTCCGACGGATTGGATTTTTCCCACAAACTTTTTGGTACAACACCAAACATTGCGCCACCATCGAGAGCAAATTGTCCGGATTCAATAGGTAGTATTTCATATTTCCCTAGTTTCAAATTACTTCCATTATAAAAAAATTAATCTTATAGGTAGTGAAAAAAGATTACGATGTCTGATGCTATCTTAAAAAACGATCGAACCAGTTTTCTGTAAGATCAAACACACCCTGAAGTTGTTCTTTTGGAGAGGTCATAGGGTGTTGAGCTCCAAAAGTGTGATTACCCTCTTCAATCATAATTAATTCTTTTTCCGTTGATCCGAGATGATCATATATTAAACGGGCTTCGTCTGCTGAAACTGTTTCATCGGACTCTCCATGAATTATAAGAGTTGGAATATCCAAATCTTGGGTCAACCCCAAAATATCTAACTGTGCTTTGTTTTCTTCGATATCATTTAGAAGATCCACCCCAACTTGCATTATTTGCATGGTTCTTTTATTTTCTATTTCAATGTAGCCGCTTTTTTTCCATTGCTCTTTCACCTGATCAGAATAACGATCTACCGTTGAAATTGATGACCAGGTTACAAGAGACCTGATTCGGGGGTCAGATGCTGCATAAAGCAGGGCGATGGCGCCGCCTCTACTATGACCAATCAGACCAATTTTCTCATGATCTATAAGGCTTTTACCAATCTGATCTGATGATACGGCATCAACCATTGCTTTAAGATCTCCTAATTCATGAGAGTAAGTGTTTGTCTTAAACAGTTCAAGTTCAGTAAAATTATGCAAATTAGCGCCGATACCATTGCGGGAAAAGTTAAATGTGATTGCAATGTAACCGGCATAAGCCAATGATTCGGCAAGCAACGGAAAAAAGGCCCAGTTTTTAAAACCTTTAAATCCATGACATATAATAATACATGGTTCATTTTTTGCGCCTTCACGATAGTACATATCAGCACGGATCGTTTCAGACGTGTTGTTAAAGATGGAAATGTTTTTATGTATCATTTTAGTGAAACCACTCCATAGTTAAAAGATATTCTTTTAGCAAAAATATTGTTAGTATCGACTTATATAAGAAATAGCGGTAGGATTGACCTAGTTGGAATTGAAAATTCATGAAAATATAATAGATAGATAGAAAGTGATCTTTATTTACTATATTGATCTTATAAACGATAAAACCCGCTACTAAAGTTTACTTACATAATCAGACAATCCACTCAGGGAAGGTTCGCTGATATTTGGAAAAGAAGGCATTTCATCAAGTCCCCCTTTAATGATTTCTTTAATTTCTGCAGAGGTATATCCTGCACCTTGTATGGAAGGTTTATCTGCATATCCCTGACCGCGATCCCCATGACATCGCGCACAGTTTGTTTTATATAGAGTAGAGATTTCTGTGGATATATCTGTTTTCTCTTCTATTGCACTTGTCCCGGATATTGTTTTTACCTGCCAAACAATGATTAGTACAAGAACAACAGCAATGACCGCACCTGCAATAATTAAAGGAGTCTTTTTCATTGTTTTACCCTCGTAATGAATGAGTGCCCTAATAAATACACATCGCTTAGGGAATACATTACAAAAATAGATTAAAAAGGGCAACAAATTTTAGGATAAATCAGAAAGATCTTGCAATATCTGGGCTGCGTGTTCCTTCACCTTCACTTTAGGGTAAACCTTGGCAATAATTCCGCGAGGATCAATAAGATAGGTTGATCGCACAATTCCCATAAAAGATTTACCATATAAAGATTTTTCCTTCCAGACATCGTACATTTCACATATCTTGCCCGATTCATCACTTAAAAGGTCAAAGGGCAATTGATATTTTTCAATAAATTTAGCATGACGCTTAACACTATCCTTGCTAACACCAAAAACGACAGCATCTATTTTTTTAAAGCTGGGAAATTCATCTCGAAATGTACAGGCTTCTGTTGTACATCCGGGAGTCATATCCTTGGGATAGAAATAGAGTATAATCCATTGGCCTCGATAATCACTTAGCCTATGATCTTTACCGTTTTGATCCGGTAAGAGAAATTCAGGAGCTTTAACGTCTTGATCTAACATTCGAAATTTTCCTTTCCTAGAATTTGTTACATTATTTACATCTCTAAAGGGGCTTAACTTATTTTTGGGGAGATTTATTCAATTTTTTTCAATCTGAGAATAAGATAAAAAAAATAAAAAAAAACTCAACTTTTCTAGTAAATAGCGTGATAATAATATATGCTTATATTATTTATAGTCCCCGAGGGCTTATCTGAAGAAATATGGAAACAATTATACCTTATACATTTGCTGTTAATCGATTTCTTCCGGTCATCGGGTTTAGAGTTTACCCTTGATTTTATTAGGGAGAGGATTTAAATTGAATTCCTTTTAACTCTATATATTATCAATTATTTGCATCAATTGCCTACCAATTTATACTGGAGTAAAACATGAAAAAGTTTGACCATTTCTTTACAATTATATTAGTCATTATTGTGGCGATGGTCTATTTAAACACATCGGTGATTTACGCTCAAAGAGCAAGTGCAGAATTTATTTCCTCAATGGGACCTACACGCTTAGAATCAGGCCAGGATGTAAAAGACGGTATTCAAAATCTCACCTACAAAAACAACATCCTTTATGTTGTAAATGTTTGGTCTGGAATACAGGTCATTGATGTTACCAGTCGTGAAAATCCTAAAGAAATCGGTACCTACCAAAATGAGCACCGCGCCCACAATCTTTTTATAGATGATCATTATGGCTATCTCTCAGACGAATTGGAAGGTGTTCATATTCTGGACATGTCCAATCCGGCCGCTATCACAAAAATGGGTAAAATTGTAACAAAAGGCAATGCTTTTTGGGTTACTGCTAATTACCCCTATGTGTATGTGGCAGAGGAAGAAACCGGCGTTAGTGTCTATGATATCTCCAATCCAACAAGTCCTGTTCCTATAGGAAATTTTGATACACCAGGTTGGGCATGGGAGTTAATTCTTAATGGTACAACCCTTTATGTCTCAGATAAAACAGGCGGCTTGCAAATACTGGACGTTTCTGATAATAATAATCTGAAAAGATTAGGTGAATATACCGGATTGAAAAATTTGCGCTCCATGTCCCTGGAGGAAAATTATCTTTTTCTGGCTGATGGTGCTGAAAGTGTAAATGTTGTAGACATCAGTAATCCCAAATTCCCCGCGCTTGTAAATAAATTGGTTGTAGATGGATATATCGCAGATGTTTTTAAATCTGGTAAAAATCTATTTATGGCCAATGAAACAAAAAAACGTGTGGATATTGTCGATGTCTCAAATTTGCCGGAAATGATTCCCGGGGGAAGTTATCAGGCTGAGGATAAAATTTATGGATTATGGAAAGAGGATGTTTATCTGTTTATTGCCGCAAATACAAAATCATTAATATTACGGTATAATAGTCCGCCAACGCTAACTGCTATTGCCGACACGGTATTAAATGAGCAACAAATGATAACACTCACCGTTGAAGCTTTCGATCCAGATGGGGATATATTATTTTTTGAAATCGATAATATGCCCGAAGGAGCAAAATTTGATACGCTTAGTGGTACATTATCCTGGACCCCCCATTATGAACAATCGGGAATTTATTCTGACATCGTGATTAGGGTTATAGAATTTACAGATAGTCGACTTACAGATGAAAAGGGATTTGCGATTACGGTTAATCATGTTAATCGCCCGCCCACGCTTCCTGAAGTTGAAGATTATACTTTAAAAGAGGATGAAGTGCTTACCATAACCGTAATGGAAGGTAAGGACGAAGATAAGGAGGACAAGGGAAAATTAGTTTACTCCGTTGAAAACCTGCCCGAAGGGGCTTCCTTTGATCCCGTCTCACGGGTGTTTACCTGGAAACCGACCTACAAACAATCTGGGACATATATGGTTGATTTTGTTTTATCTGATCAGGCCGGCGGGTTAGATCGTGATGGAAGCACAATCACCATTCATCATGTTGACCGTAAACCATTGGTAGCAGAAGTTGCAGACAAGACGATAAACGAGAATGAAGAAATATCATTTATGATTGAAGGAAATGACCCTGATGAGGAAGATCAGAATGCGATCTCTTTCCAGGTAATTGGCTTGCCTGAAGGTGCAATATTTGATCCGGCATCACAAAAATTTACCTGGACCCCCACCTATGATCAATCAGGTATATATGAAAATTTACTGTTGGTTATGAAGGCGGGAAATCTTGCTGATACAACTTCAATGAATATTACTGTGGTTCATATAAACAGAACGCCTAATCTGGATGCTGTGGCGAACAAAACGGTCGATGAAAACAGTAAACTAACATTTACAATCAGCGGAACGGACCCTGATACCGAAGACTCGGGAAATCTAAAATTTTCAGCTATGAATTTACCTCAGGGGGCAAACTTTAATCCTGACTCACTTACATTTACCTGGGTGCCTACTTATGAACAATCTGGTAATTTTGAGGGAGTAACTTTCACGATTACCGATCCAAATGGTCTACAACATAGTCAATCAATGAATGTTACTGTAAACCATATCAACCGGCCTCCAACAATTAATGATATCGAAGCCAAAACAGTTGATGAAAATGTGGCATTAACTTTTGTTTTGACTGGTAGTGATCCGGACCAGGAAGATCAAACGAGCCTGGTTTATAGTGCAAAACAGTTACCTGAGGGGGCCACTCTGGATGGTTCAAATTTCGCCTGGACACCTGGTTATGATCAATCTGGCCAATATACGTTGGAATTTACACTAGGTGATGGAAAATTATCAGAATCCAAATCAATGACGATTACCGTTAATCATGTAAATAGGCCACCCACAATTGAAACCATTGAAACGAAAACAGTAGCTGAAAACCAACCATTGGAGTTTAAAGTAACGGCAAATGACCCGGATACTGAAGATGCCGGCAAATGGGTGCTTTCTACTGGTCAACTGCCGCAGGGGGCAACATTTAATGCAGAAACCGCAACTTTTAGCTGGACACCCTCATTTGACCAGGCAGGAAACTATTCGGTTACTGTAACCAATACTGATCCACAAGGCCAAATGATTAACCAGGAGGTACAGGTTACAGTTAATCATGTAAACCGAACACCAGTTCTGAATCCAATTCAGGCACAAACGGGTGAAGAAAACGTACCATTAAATGTCGTAATTGAGGCGGGAGAAGATCCAGATGCAGAGGATTTACAAAAGATAGTTTATTCAGCTCAGAATTTACCGGAAGGAGCGAGCTTTGATCCGGCGACCCGTACAGTGACATGGACACCTGGATATGATCAATCCGGGATTTATGAAATACCTGTTTCAATGACCGATGGTGAGTTTACAGTTACTCAAACAATGTCAATAACAGTAAATCATGTAAATCGCCCCCCAACAACTGAAGCGATTGCGGATCAAACCATTGACGAGAATAGCGCTTTTACCCTTGCTATCAATGCAACAGATCCAGACCAGGAAGATGAAGGAAAGTTGCAGGTAACAGCCTCAAATCTTCCTGCTGGTATGACTTTTGATGCAGCGAAAAAAGAACTTTCCTGGACGCCAACCTATGACCAGGCAGGTACCTATGCAAATATTCAATTTACTGTTAAAGATATCGCGGGGTTGACAGCAGAAAATACATTTAATGTAACTGTCACGAACATAAACCGTCCGCCAGAAGTTGCGGCGATAGGAAACCAGACCGTAGCTGAAAATTCGGCGATGTCTGTCCCGGTTCAAGGCTCAGATCCCGACCAGGAAGATCAGGGAAAATTGCAATATTCATCAGATAATTTACCAACTGGAGCAATGCTGGATGCTGCAACTGGAACACTAAACTGGACCCCCAATTTTACACAAGCGGGTACCTATCAAATAAATGTAAAAGTAGCAGATGCCGGGGGATTGTCTGCCGAAACAACTCTATCTGTAACGGTTAGTGACGTCAACAGAGCGCCTCAACTGCAACCTGTTTCACCAAAAACTATCGATGAGGGTTCATCTCTTTCCTTTGCATTAGCTGCGAACGACGAAGATACAGATAATAGCCTTACTTATACTATTGACAATCTACCGGATGGGGCAACATTGAATGGTAGCTCGGGAAATTTTAGCTGGACACCCGGTTATGATCAGAGTGACACTTATTCTTTGAATGCCAAGGTTTCCGATGGCACCGCAGAGAGCACTACAACTGTATCTGTTACAGTTAATGATATAAATCGTACGCCGGAAATAAGTGGCGGTGGATCGGTTACGGTGACAGCAGGAGAATCTGCGTCACTAAGTTTTTCAGCATCCGATCCAGATGGAGACAATCTAAAATTTGAATCAAATGATTTGCCTGCTGGAGCAGATCTCAATCCTTCAAGTGGAGATTTTTCCTGGACTCCCGGAGATGATCAAACAGGTACTTTTTCTTTCACGGTTAAAGTGTCCGATGGAAAAGCTAATGCGGAAACGACAGGTAGTGTCACTGTAAATTCAAAACCAGAGCCTCCTGCGCCGCAACAACCTTAATGCAATTTATATTTGTCTACTGAATAATGTTTTGTTTGTAGAGACGTCCCAGCGGGACGTCTCTACCGTAATATTTCTCTAACATACCTACTGATATTATATGAATCTATTTCAAAGTTTTAAAAAACGATCAAAAAATTATTTTTTATCAGGTATTCTCGTTGTCGTTCCTATCGTTATAACCATTTTAGTGGTCAAAGCGATCTTTACCTTCCTGGATGAATTGCTTCTTCCTTATCTTATGCCACAACTGGGTTACTGGGTACCGGGTATTGGCATTATTATAACTTTATTAGGGATTTATTTTGTTGGTATTCTCGTAACTAATTTTATCGGACGAAAATTTGTATCTCTAGGTGAAAAAATTGTTCTAAACATACCAGTGGCAAAATCCATCTATGGTTCTGTTAAGCAAATAATGGAGACGTTTTCATTTAAAACAGAAGAACCCGGTAAAAAAGTGATTTTGGTTGAATACCCGAAAAAAAATATTTGGTCCATTGGATTGGTTAATGGAGAGATTACGCATCCGGATAAAGATCAAAAGTTATATAATGTTCTTATTTTAGCTGCCATTAATCCCACCTCCGGATTTTTTATCCTTGTTCCTCAAGATAATGTCGTGCATATTAATATTTCTGTTGAGGAAGCAATGAAATGGATTGTATCTGGGGGCATAGTCACACCGGAAACATTTAAAATGAATAGTGAAATTAAGTAATTCTGGATATGCTCATTTATGAGTGGGGCTATTTGTTCGAACCTTTCTTTTTCTTTTGCTGGCCGTTTCTTCTATTTTCCTGTCCTTCGATAGAAGTTCCCTTCTGTTGTTGAAGACCTTTTTGGCTTTCGGGCATTAGGGGTTTCTGGTCTCCCTGAAGATTATCATTAATACCATCACCGTCTAGATCGATATAACGCCAACGTTTCTTGTTTCCGGTTTGTCCTTTTTCTTTCTGCCAATCAGGGTCCAATCCATTGGGAATTCCATCATTATCATGGTCTGGGGCATTATCATTATAACCATCACCATCTTCGTCAATAAAATGTTGTCCCTGTTGTGTGTCTGAGGATTTGGTTTTTGTACTGTCCTGAGCAAAGAGTGTTGATAACGGGAACACAAATATTATAATCGGAAGAAAAAGTAAAAATATTTTATTACGCATGATTTTACCTAATTTCGCTTTGTGTTAATAATGTCAAGTTTTTGCATTCGGGAACGTAAATGACGTTCGGATATGCCTAGTATTTTTGCTGCCTGGCTTTGGTTCCCCGTTTTGATCTCAAGTGCTTTGTCGATCATTGTCGTTTCGAATGCAGCAATCTTATCAGTATAGGTATCAGAGAAATCCAGGGGATCCAGAACCGCCCGTTCGGTAGAGGTAGACAGGCCGGAAGGAAGGTCGCTGGTTGTTATTATTTCACCCCTGCTTAGTACCACAGAGCGTTCAATAATATTTTCCAGTTCACGGACATTACCTGGGAAGCTGATATCGCATTAGATAATCCTGAGCTTCTTTACTAATACCACTAATCTCTTTATGATTTTCCCGGGAATATTTATCCATGAAGAACCTGACTAAAACAGGAATGTCGGTCTTTCTCTCCCGTAGGGGCGGCACATTAATCGTTACCACATTGATTCTATAAAATAAATCTTCCCGAAAGAGTTTGCCCTTGATCAACTCCTCCAGATTTTGATTTGTTGCTGTTAAGACACGCACATTCGTCTTTATTGTTTCAGATCCACCAACACGTTCAAATTCACCAAACTGCAGGGCTCTTAGCAATTTAACCTGCGTTTGTGGAGGAAGATCGCCGATTTCATCTATAAACAGGGTTCCACCATCAGCCCTTTCGAAGCGCCCGATTCTTTGTCCAATAGCCCCTGTAAATGCGCCCTTTTCATGCCCAAAAAGTTCACTCTCAAGCAAGTTGTCAGGAAGGGCAGCACAATTAACGGTAACAAGTGGTTTTTCTTTCCTGGTGCTGGTAAAATGTATTGCTTTGGCGATAAGTTCTTTGCCCGTACCACTTTCACCTCGAATTAGAACAGGTGCCTTGCTATTAGCTACCCGGGCAGCTGTATTAAGAACTTCTTCTAACTCTCCGCTTTGAGAAATAATGGAATCAAATTTATACCTCGTTTTTAATTGTTCTTTGAGAAGTTTGTTCTCAGAGATTAAATTTTTGTGATCAACAACTTTTTTCACAATGATGTCTAATTCATCCAGATCAATCGGCTTGGACAGATAATCGAATGCGCCCTCTTTCATTACTCTGACGGCATCCTCTGTATCACTAAAGGCGGTGATGACTACAACGGGAAGTTCGGGATTAAAATGCTTTACTTTGCGCACGACCTCTAATCCACTAATTCCAGGCATACGATAATCTGTTAAAACAAGGTCTATATATCCATTATTAAGAAAAGAAAGCCCCTCTTCACCTGAACTTGCGGTCAGCACATTGTAGTCTCGCCGGGACAAGTAAGATTTAATTGATATGATTTGTGCCGGTTCGTCATCGATTACCAGAATTGAAAAATCTTTCATATAAGATTCCTCTATGCTTTAAAGGGTGTCTTGAAATCAGCTGGAGAGTAAATAGCTAAAAGCTCCACTGAATACCTCCGCCCCACACCTGATTTTTATAGTTGTACCAAAAACTGTTCGAGTTGTTTTCAATATAATTATAATACACGTTTATCTTAAGAATATTTAGCCAGCTCTTATTCAGATAAAAACTTTTGCTAAAATTTAAAAAATAGTAATTTTGATCATCAACACGCAATCCACCCAAACCTAAGGAATCTTCGGAGGATGTGTAAGCCTGCTCACTAATATAGTCTTTGGAAATTAATGTCCCGCCAAGTTGTAAACGCATTGCCCATGGTAACATCCAGGTGAGTTGAGAAGAGAATCCTGTGCTTTCATAACTAAAGGGATCATCATATAATTCTTCGTCCTGGTAATATCCTTCAGAATTGCTAAGACCGACTTGATCCCCCAGGTTAATCTGCTTTCTAATTTGTAGATAGATGCCCAAATTATCATGCAATGATTGCGCAAGCCTGGCAAGCAAAATTATATGACTTAGACTCGGTATATAGGAAGTAATTGATGTTGTGTTTGATAAATTATTCATACCCCCTTGTCCCTGCCCCTGCTCTCCGGATTCTGTTATTGTATATAGTTCCTGTCCGGCAAAGGACTTCTGTCCTAAATCAGATTCCAGAATTATTGTCGTGCCGGTTTCAAAGGGCTTGTTCATTTGAATATAACCATAATGTCTCTGGTTTGTTAAATAAGAAAGATTGACATAGTCGCGATAACGAAAATTGTAACCTGCTTTTAAGAACAAATAGTTCAAGTCAAATCTTACATTAGCGTAGATGTATGTTTGGCGATAATCGTAATAATTGTATGCTTCATTATCATGACGCAATGAACCATCCAAACCAAAGTAATAAGTATGTTCCTCCTCAGAACCAAAAAAGTTCGAAAAAGATATACCGACTTCATGAATAGAAAAATTACGCTCCTTTGCTTCCTGGTAAAGAAAAAAACTTCCGTTGTAAGAAAAATTTAATTGGGAATTGACAGGACGAAAATTCAAATCCAAATTGAGATTGGTAAACAGATCTGATATCGGATAAGGCGATCGGTAAAGATTATCGTCGAAGTAAGAAGAAATCTCAATGTTCTTTGAAAATTGCGGAAAAACAACTTGTGTGTTTAACAACACAAAAAGTAAAACGACTTTATATCGCATCATATTTATTTTCATATTCAACATAATTTATATATTACAAAAACAATGCCAAAGTAAATTAAAACTGTAAACTACTGTAAAATATACGGATAGAAAAAAAACAAAACACCCCCAAAACCCCGAATTCGACCCGACGGACGAGGCGGGCGACCGATCGGTCGCCCGCCTCGGTGAAAATCTATATAATATTTTCAAGAAATCAAAACAATTTTGATAGTTATTGTGTAGTCTTTGATCTTAGGCTTAAAAAATGGGATTGGTATTTTTTTGTAGTAAAGACTTATGATGGCAGATTCATAGGTAAATTCATTTTGAAGAGCAATCAAAAAAGCCGGGTCAGTGACCCGGCTTTTAAGAAAATTTTTAAGTTGTGATGAGGGGGATCTATTTTTTTCCACCGCCATTTTTCTGGCCCTTCTGACCCATCTCACCACCTTCACCAGTGCCCAATCCTTCACCATCACAGGGACCAGTTCCGGAACCTTTGCCTTGCTTATGCATATTCTTGCCCTTAACCTCTCCATTCTTATACATATAGCCATGTCCGGCGCCTGTACCATCTTTTGGTGGCACAAAATCTTCGTCCTGGCCATTTGGAATACCATCGCCATCAGCATCGCGGGCATTGTCATTCAAGCCATCACCATCAGCATCTACAAATCCACGTGCGTTACCTTTGCGCTCCTTGGGGCCGTCATAATCAGGATCTGCTCCATTAGGAATACCGTCGCCATCGTGATCAGGTGCATTGTCATTATAACCGTCCCCATTCTCATCTACAAATCCTGTACCATGCTGCACTTTAGATTGTGATTTTGTTTTGGTCTGGGTTTTTGTCTGAACCATAACCTTGTTCTGCTCTTTGTCTTCGCCTTCATTTTTCTCTTTGCTCTGTTCTTTAGTCTTTGTCTGATACTTATACTGATTTTGTACTTTCTCCTGATCTTCATTGGAGTCTTGTGCAAAAACAACGACAGTGCTTAGTAAAAAAACGAAAATTACTACAAAAGAAATAAGATGTTTCATGTTGTCCTCCTTCGATTGGTGTTAGTTATAAATTCATGAAGGAATACATCAAACCTCGTGCCAAAAATTTTAATACATCGTAACACATTGATTATGAAGAAGATAAAAGAAGTCAACTTTGAGGGGCTAATATAGAGGATACGACGAAAAGGACGAAAATCTCTACCCATGGGGCGATATAATTTTATTTAAATCTAGTAAAATCTTTCCTGCATATATTTTAAGCTTTATGATATCTAGTCGGAATTTGAATGATAAATGAGGTTCCCTGGCCAACGTTGCTCTCTACAGCAATAACACCACCATGCTCATAAATGATCCTTTGTACGATGCTCAGCCCTATACCTGTTCCCCTGGCTTTAGTGGTAAAATATAAGTTGAATATATTGGAACGAATATCATCAGGCATGCCTGGTCCATCATCTGATATACGTATTTCAAGCATTTCCCCATGAATCGATTTGAGGGTAAGATAAATTTTTCCATCTCTGTCAATCGCTTCAATAGCATTCTGAATAATATTTATTAAGACCTGTTTAATCTGGCGTTCATCCCAAAATACAAGCCCCTGCCAATCCAATTTTATTAATAAGTCAATCATTTTTTCAGATGTAACATATTTATATTGCTTGACTAATTGATCAAACAGGTTCTTTACCTGGAACTCGTTGGGCTGAATGGGTTCAGGACGGGCAAAACGCAGAAAATCCTGTACCGTGTCATTTATTCTTTTGACCTCGGAAGAAACCAATTCAGCCAATTGATGATATTCATCTTTATTACTTTCAGGTTCAAAATCCTTATTTAATTGCTGGATAATTGTTCCAATGGAGTTTAAGGGATTCCTGATTTCATGGGCAACGCCGGAAGCCAACTCGCCCATAGCAGTTAGGCGTTGTTTGCGTTCCATCTGTTCTTCAATTTTTTTCTGTTCCGTAAGGTCCTTGATGACCCAAATAACATTTTTATTGTCATCCCGGTCAAAAAACTGACTTTTTGATATAAGCAAATACTTAAAAGAACCTGCGATAAGACAGTTAACCTGTTGGAGCTGGGACGGCGAGTCTAATATCTTTTTACAATCTGTTTCTCCAAAAATTTCACCAGGAATTGCTTTTATTGCCTTTTCTCTTTGAATCTGGAAAACATTTTCAGCCGCAACATTAAAAACCTTAATACCTTCTTCCTGATCAAAAACTATGATTGCGTCGCTTACATTATCAATTATATTTCCTGAATAGGTTTCAACAATTTCATATTGCTTTTGGAGCAAATTATAGCGCTGGCGGGTAAATATAAACGTTATCATTATCGAGCCAATGATAATCAGAATTATCGTGATAATTATCAAGCGTCTGTAAATTCTATTGTTAATATCCTGAATTGGTTCCATTGAAATTCCAATACGCAATAATCCGATTACTTCGTGGGCTGAAGAAAAGGGATGGACTGCTTCAAAGACCTCAATGGAATCAAATTCTATTGTTCTGGTGAGAAAAAGAGAATCGTCTAGCGATGATTTTAAGAAGAGTGACTGAGAGATACCTTCAAGAACATGGACATTACCAGAGGCAGCCAAAATATTAGAAGTATCCTGCAAAGCAGCATAAATAATTCCCTGATTATCAGCAGCGACACTTCGAAGAAGAGCGCCAAACCCGATGCTATTTTTAAATCGGAGAATTTGTTCTGCGTCAATATTTAAAACGATAGCACCATTGTCTTTTGTCGAAAGTGCCACAGCATAACGGTATCCATCCTCAAAACGGGCCGGTTTAATTCCTATAACCAGGGTGTCCGCCTCTCCGGAAAAAATTGGATATAAATAATCCCGGGGGTCGTATTTAGGCGGTAAATCAAAATGTGTTTGTGTGTGACTGGAAAAGATTTTTTGACCATTTCTATTAAAAATATTTATTCTGAAAATATCATTTTCTTTGCTAATATCTTTCAGAATGTGATTGCTTATTTCTCCTATATCGTAAAGTTTCTTTATAAGGTTGCCATTATTAAGCAAGCGCATTTCAGAGATTTCTTCCAGATATTCATTGGTCATCAAGGTGTTTTTGGAGGCGATCATCAATGATTCAAGAAGTGAGTGAGATTGCTCCTCCATAAGTTTGAATAATTCTTTTTTGCTCTGGAAAAGCTCAAATAAGGCACTGGCAATCATTAATGAAGCCAAGGAGATAAAAATCAGAATGAGATTTCGATACTGTTGAAGGATGGATGCTTTTTGCTTTGAAGGATTCATGTCTGAAGTCTGTCTCTTTTCCCTCCTCTTCGAAATGGATAAGGTCTTTGCGACCCTGAAAATCTTTCTAATCCATATGAAGAGAATTGTGAATTTAATTTTAACCACAACCTTTCACAGGCTTTTGTAAACTTGTTATAACTTTCCTGAAAATATAATGGATCAGATTAAGCCTTTTTACTAAAGTCAGTGTCAGTCTGTGGCAAAATTTTATAGAGCTCTATATGTCGAATTTTATTCCCTGGGCCAATGGTAGATCATGTCCAAAGTTTATAGTATTTGTTTGTCGGCGCATATAGGCTTTCCATGCATCTGATCCTGATTCACGACCACCACCGGTTTCTTTTTCACCACCAAAAGCACCCCCGATTTCAGCACCAGAGGTACCGATATTTACATTGGCAATCCCACAATCCGAGCCGCGGGCAGAAAGAAATTCTTCTGCTTCGTGCATATTACTTGTAAATATTGAAGAGGATAATCCCTGAACGACCCCATTATGAATTTGATCGCATCCTTTACATCACCTTTATATTTAATCAAATATAAAATTGGGGCAAAAGTTTCTTCCTGAACGATTTCATAATGATTTTCAGCCTCTGCCAAAGCCGGTGTAACATAGCATCCGGAGGCATAACCACTACCTTCAAGTTTTTGACCGCCATAAAGAATTTTGCCACCCTCCTCTTTAAGTTTCTCGAGAGCAGCCATCATGGTTTCCACTGCAGATTTATCAATCAATGGTCCCATATGATTTTGTGGCATCAAGCGGATTGCCGATTTTCAGGCTTTTATATGCATTTAGTACAAGCTCTTTGACTTTGTCATAAATGGATTCATGAATAATCAAACGCCGGGTTGATGTACAGCGTTGTCCGGCTGTTCCAACCGCGCCAAAAACTACAGCCGGCAAGGCCATTTTTAAATTGGTGTTGGGGGTCATGATAATAGCATTATTACCACCAAGTTCAAGAATATATTTTCCCAATCGTTTCGCAATTACCTGCCCGGCATGACGGCCAACTTCCGTAGAGCCAGTCAGAGAAATTAGTGGAATACGCTTATCATTTAGCATTTTTTCGCCGATTGTACGACCGGAGCCAACGATGAGTGAAAATATACCTTCAGGAATATCATTTTCTGTTAGAACATCCTTTAATATATTTTGAACAGCAACAGCTGTTAAGGGTACTTTTGAGGCTGGTTTCCAGAGATTTACATCACCACAAACGGCTGCAATCATTGCATTCCAGGACCAAACGGCGACTGGAAAATTAAAGGCTGAAATTGTGGTCACAATTCCCAGCGGATGATACTGATCATACATACGATGATTTGGACGTTCGGATTGCATGGTGAATCCATATAATTGCCGGGAGAGGCCAACCGAAAAATCACAAATATCAATCATCTCCTGTACTTCACCCAATCCCTCCTGCAAAGATTTACCCATTTCAAATGATACTAATGTACCTAATGGTTCTTTATATTCACGTAATTTTAATCCAATCTGCCGTACAATTTCACCTCGTCTTTGGAGCCGGAACTTGTCGCCAATATTCAAAGGCCTTTTCAGCAGTGAGAATAATATTTTCATAATCAGCCTCGGAAGATAAATAAACAGAGGCAATATATTCTCCGGTAGCTGGAGAATGAATTTTTAGTTCGCCCTGATCAGTTGTTTTATTCCATTTTAAACCGGTGCAGGATCCAAAATTTTTTTCTTCAATACCCAAATGTTTTAAAAAATCCATAAAGACTCCTTTCAATACTGTAATAATATCTAAGCCAGAGAGTAAAGTTCAAGCCTCTAACCACCAAACTTCATCTTTAGGCTCTAAGCTTTTATAGAATATTTATAATTTGTCAACTATTATTTTTAAAATAAGGTTAAAAATATACGATTAAAAAGTGAAATTTAGAATAATATAAATTACATTTTTAAAATAATTAACCATCAAAATTAGGTAAGCGGATGAATAAAAAAGAAGTAGCTAAAGTTTTGCAGGAAATAGGGGTAATTCTTGAGTTAAAGGGTGAGAATCCTTTTAAATCGCGCGCCTATATATCCGGCGCCCGTATCATTGAAACTCTTGAGGATGATTTGGAAGCCCTGGTAGAAAGCGGCGAAATATCAAAAATAAAGGGCATTGGGCAGGCTCTCTCAGATAAAATCAGCACATTGGTGAGAAACGGATCTCTGCCATACTATGAGGAGCTAAAATCATCGATCCCGGAAGGTTTGCTTAAAATTCTGAAAATTCCTGGTATGGGCGCTAAGAAAGTGAAAGCAGTTTATGATGAACTGGGTATTACTTCTATTGGCGAATTGGAATACGCCTGTCGGGAAAACCGATTGCGCGATTTACCTGGCTTTGGTCAAAAAAGCCAGGATAAGATTCTTGATAATATAAAGATGCAAAAAAAATATAGTGAAAGATTCTTGTATCCTTTGGCGGAAGCGACTGCTGAATCATTGTTGATTTATTTAAAAGAAAATCAGGGATTACAAGAGTTGCAAATTGCCGGTAGTTTGCGCAGGAAAATGGAAACGGTAAAAGATATAGATATTATAGGCAGTTGTGATGAGAAGGACCGTGGTAGCATTATGGAATATTTTGTTAAATATGATGACGCCATTAAAATTGTAAGCCAGGGAAATACAAAATCTGCGATTATTTTAGAGTCCGGCCTCACGGCTGAAATCCGATTGGTAGCGCGTGATGAATTTCCATTTTTATTGCAATATAATACTGGCAGCAAAGAACATAATACACATTTACGCAGCTTAGCAAAAAATGCCGGTCTAAAGCTTAATGAATATGGTTTGTTCAAGGATGATGAACCACAAAACTGTCAAAACGAAAATGAAATTTATGAAAACTTAGGATTAATGTATATTCCACCTGAACTCCGTGAGAACCTGGGGGAAATTGAAGCCGCAAGGGAAAAAAAGTTGCCGGATCTGTATAATGGAGATCCTTTACATGGTTTATTTCACATTCATAGTACGTTTAGTGATGGTGCGAATTCAATTGATCAGATTGTTAAGGCCTGCAAAGAAATGAAACTTTCCTATGTAGGAATTTGTGATCATAGCAAATCGGCTTTTTATGCTAACGGATTAACGGAAGAACGGGTTGTGAAGCAGCATAGAGAAATTGATTTACTAAACGAAAAAGATACAGACATTTTTATTTTTAAAGGTATTGAAGTAGACATTTTACAAGATGGCAGCCTTGACTACACAGATGATGTTCTGGCCAGCTTCGATTTTGTGATTGCTTCTGTTCATAGTAATTTTAAACTGTCTGTAGAAGCACAAACCCGGCGTATTTGTCGTGCAATAAGAAATCCATATGTTACGATGCTTGGTCATCCTACAGGAAGATTGTTGCTAGCCAGAGAGGGGTATGCCCTGGATATGGAGGAAATAATAAAAGTAGCCGGGGAAGAAGGAAGAGCAATTGAAATCAACTCAAGTCCTTACCGTTTAGATCTTGATTGGCGGTGGGGAAAATTAGCGCAAAAGAAAGGGATTAAAACGGCTCTCAATCCTGACGCTCACTCTATTGAAGGATTAAAGGATTATCGATATGGTATTGGAATTGCGCAAAAGGGATGGTTCCGGAAGGAAGATGTTTTAAACTCCTATACGAGAGAAGAAATACAAAAGTATTTTGAGAGATAATACTGGATGCTTCATACTTTTTGAGTTTTTGCGACACTTTGTAATACTAAAAGAGTCTCACGAAGAAGCGCAAAGGAAACACGATGAACACGAAATTTATCATAAGTAAATATTTATATAGATTCTATAATTCTGTCGAGACGTAGTAAAATAGTTTAATTTGAAAACACCTACCTATTTGTTTTAGAGAAACTTTGAGCTTTTTGCGAAATCTTCATAAAGTTTCCTGGATCCAGATTTCTTATTAAAGTTGCTTTTATAAATGCCAGATATTATATTGTAGCCAAAACAATGACCGTGGGTCATAAATTATTCATTGATTAAATATACTTATAGAAAAGGATGTGTTTGTGGGGATTGCAGAACGAAAAGAGAGGGAAAAAGAGCAGCGAAAAAAGGATATAATTAATGCAGCTGAACGCATTTTCTTTACTAAGGGACATGAAAATGCCACCATGGATGATGTGGCAACGGAGGCGGAGTTAAGTAAAGGTACCTTGTATTTATATTTTAAGAATAAAGAAGACTTGTATCTGGCTATTCATTTGCGCGGAAATAAAATATTACGTGCCATGTTTGAAAAAGCTTTTGATCAAAATAAAACCGGGCTTGAAAAAACTAAAGCAATTGGCCGTGCCTATGTAGAATTTTATAAAACCTACCCAGATTATTTTAATGCCCTTATTTATTATGAATCAAGAGAAATAGACTTCAAAGATCAGGACTCAGTGGCAACCGAATGTCTGATGGAGGGTAAAACGACCCTGGAATTGCTAATAAAATCTCTGGAGATTGGGATGAAAGACGGATCCATACGATCAGATTTGGATCCCTTAAAAACTGCGCTGAATTTATGGGGTCAAACGACAGGGGTTATACAAATTTCAACATTAAGAGAAAAAATAGTTTTGTTGCCAAATTTCTCCCTCACAGCTGAAGAGGTAATTGATTATAACTTTGAACTTATTGCGCATGCCCTAACAAATTAAAATTTTTTACTAACGAAATGACCGATAGTCATTAATTGTAATATAGTCGCGGAGCTTAATTATGCAACGTTTAGCAATATTTTTCGCAGGCATTCTCTGTTTGACGAGCCTGTATGCCCAAGATGATCCTTTGGAGAAATACGTCGAAATAGGCCTTAACAACAATCTTGCTCTTAAGCAACAAAAGTTCTCGTTGGCCCAAAGCATGGAGGCTTTAAAAGAAGCCAAAGGGAAATATTTTCCCTCAATAGATATCGGTGCTAGATATACAAGAGCCGGGGGGGGGAGAGAAATAGTTATACCGATTGGGGATCTGGTTAATCCAATTTATAAAACACTTAATGCTTTATTAGAAGCACAGGGGATAGATCCCGCCTTTCCAGAAGATATCCCGAACCAGACCACGCCGTTTCTACGTGAACGAGAACATGAAACCCGCGCCCGCCTTGTCCAGCCTATCTTTCAACCCGCAATTTGGAGCAACTATGGATTAAAATCTGACTTAACGGATATTGAAAAATTAAAAACCAATATGTATAAGCGTCGCCTAATTAATGAAATTAAAAAGGCTTATTATAATTTTATGAAAGCGACAATGGTTGTGGAATTGTATTCAAAAATAGAAAACCTGCAAAAAGAGAATTTGCGGGTAAGCGAAAAACTTTTCCAGGCAGGATCTGCAACGCAAAATATAGTTTTTCGCGCGGAGGCCGAACTGAGCATAACCGAACGGGAAAAAATGTACGTTGAGAATCTGCAACGACAAGGTGCTTCCTATTTCAACTTTATTATCAATCGACCCCTGGATAGCCCTATAGATACCACGGGCCAAAATAATCTAATAATTCCTTTAATCTCAGATTATGATAGTTCAAGAGAACAGGCTTTTCAGAGAAGAGAGGAGCTAAAACAGATAAAAAAGGCCATTTCTGCGGCAGACCAATCGGCTTCGATCGCTAAAAGTCAATACTTTCCAGGAATTAATGCAGTGCTTGATTATGGTTTTCAGGGAGAAGAATACAGCTTTTCTGACAAAGATGATTACTGGATGGCATCACTAGTCATGCAGTGGAATCTTTTTAGAGGTTTTCAGGACAAGGCAAGAATACAACAGGCGCATCTGGAAACAAAGAAAATGCTCACCAAAGAGGATGAAATTAAAAATATGATTGAATTAGAAGTTGAACGAATTTTCGATAATCTGAATGTTGCCCGTAAAACAATTTTAGTTGTTAAACAACAATTTGAAAGTTCTAAAGCTTCCTTTAGAATTGTACGTAAAAAATTTGAAGAAGGAATCGCTTCACAAATAGAATATCTCGATGCCCAGACAACCCTTACAAATTCGGCCATAAATGAAGTGATCACCCGTTATGATTATTATATCACTTATGCTGAATATGAACGGATTGTTGCGGCGTATAAATTGGACGAAGAATAGAATTAAAGTAGTTGTAGATAAGCGAAGAATAGTAAATATCGTCATTCTGAATCCCGATCGTCATCGGGACTGGTTTATATCAGAATCTTTAAATCCCGTGATATAGATTCCGAAATAAATTCGGAATGACAAACATATGAATTTAAAAGAAATGAAAAGTAATATACATTTGGGAGGATAAAATGCAATTAACCATAGTCAAAATTCTAGTTATTATCTTTATCCTGATCGTGACAACCTTTTATTCTTGTTCAACCAAAGAAGAACCACCAAAAAACACAGACAAGATAATCGTGAAAACATCGATGGTAATTATGAAGTCTTTATCATTACCGATCCAGACCAGCGGAAGGGTCTATACGTCGACAGAATCAAAACTTTCCTTTAAAATCCCTGGCATTATAGATAATATTTTTGTCCGCGAGGGGGAATATGTAAAAAAAAATGCACGATTGGCCATATTAAATCTTGTAGAAATGAATGCCCGGGTTAAACAGGCTGAAAGTGCCTTCGCAAAAGCAGAAAGAGATTTGGCCAGGGTAAAAAGGCTTTATTCGGACAGTGTAGCCACCCTTGAACAGTTACAAAACACACACACAGCGCTGGATATTGCAGATTCGGATCTAAAAGTAGCCAGGTTTAATCTTCATCATTCAGAAATTGTCGCTCCGGAAGATGGGAAAGTATTGAAACGATTTGCTGAAGAAGGTGAATTAACGAACTCTGGCGTTCCGATATTTCTATTTGGGGCTGACAAAGATGGTTGGGTAATCCGTGCTGGTGTAACAGATCGGCAGATAATCAGGCTTAAAATTGGGGACAAAGCAAAAGTTTGGTTTGATGCTTATCCTAATGAAGAATTTACAGCCCATATAACAGAAATTGAAGCTGTTGCAAATCCCTATACCGGTACCTTCGAAGTTGAATTAAAAATTCATTCAGGAAAAAAGATACTTTATTCCGGATTTATTGGAAAAGTAAAAATAATGCCCCAACAAGAAGAATCGTATGCCATTATTCCCATTGAATCAATGGTTGAAGGTGAAAAACGTAGAGGATTTGTTTATATACCACACACAGAAGGCAAAATGGTTAGTAAACAAGAAATTGAAATTGCAGATATAGTAGGAGATAAATTATTGGTAAGATCAGGCCTGGCAAATGTGGATAAAGTTATTACTGAAGGTGTATCCTATTTAAGTGAAAATAGTATGATTGAAATTGTTAATTGAGTCCCATTTCGAACGTGGGACTTCGTCTGTTGATTATTGGAAATTTATATAATTTATAGAAGGTGAAAATTTCCAATAGCCAACAGCGAATTTTCAACAGATGAAGTAATGATTCAAATCGTTCCAGGAGAAATACAATGCGTTTACCCCGATTAGCCATAGAAAATCACCAGTTTGCAATCATGCTTGTTCTTTTGCTCATACTTTTTGGGCTGGTCTCCTTTCTCACAATGCCCCGTTCAGAAGATCCTCAGGTTTCTCCGGCAGCAAGTACTGTGTTTATTATATATCCAGGGGCCACACCCGAGGATATGGAGGAATTGGTAGCGGACCCAATTGAAGAAGTCCTCAATGAACTTGAAGATATTAAACATATAAAATCATATTCCGGTGATGGTGTTAGTGCCATAAATATACAGTTTGTCTCAGGTAGTGATCCCGATGATAAATATTCAGATGTTGTGCAAAAAGTAAATAGCATAAGAAATGATTTACCAGATAATATTCTCAGTTTAGAAATTCAAAAATGGTCAGTTTCAGATGTGCAGATTCTGCAATTAGCTTTAATGTCAGATTCTTCCGGATACAGGCAGCTGGAACATGAGGCAGAAAGATTAAAAAAGGGTTTAGAAAAAGTAGGGGGTATTAAGAAAATCAAAATTTGGGCCTATCCGGAACAGGAAATCCGAATCTCTGTAGATCTTCAACGCATGGCACAAAACAAAATTAGTCTTAACCGGGTTATGGGTTCCATACAAGCTGCCAATCAAAATATCCCGGGTGGTTATGTTGATATTGGTGCAAAAAGATTTAATGTAAAAACCAGTGGTTCTTATGAAACCATTGACGATATTAAAAAAACAATTGTTAATAGTGCAGAAAATAATATTCTCTACCTTTCGGATATTGCAGATATTTCAAATGATTATGAAGACAATAAATATTATGCGCGCTTTAAGGGAAAAACGGCTGTTTATATTACTGCAAGTCAAAAAGTAGGAACCAATATTTTTACGATAAGGGAAGAATTAGAGCAAAAGATATCAGAATTTAAGGTGGGATTAAAATCAGATATTATACTAGATATTGTTTTTGATCAATCTTCCAGTGTGGCAAGACGTCTCAACGGTTTTTTTCTAAACTTGCTTCAAGGTTTATTTCTTGTTGGGCTAGTTGTTTTATTTGCTGTTGGATTCAGGGCCTCCACCATTGTAATTCTGGCAATTCCGGTCTCGATTATGATTGGAATAGGGTTCGTAGATCTTAGTGGATTTGGATTAGAGCAGATGTCTATCGCCGGGCTGGTAATTGCTCTGGGTTTGTTAGTAGATAATGCGATTGTAGTTATTGAAAATATCTCACGTTATTTACGAAAGGGTTTATCAAATAAAGAAGCGGCAATAAAAGGAACAAGCCAGATTGCCTGGGCAGTTATAAGTTCAACCACCACCACGGTATTAGCCTTTGTACCAATAATGATGATGCAAAATATTACCGGAGATTTTATCCGTAGTATGCCGGTCACAGTTGTTTATACGCTTTCAGCTTCACTTCTTATTTCATTGATACTCACGCCCTATCTCTCAAGCAAGTTTTTGAATATCGGAGATGTTCAGAAAACGAGAATGGTAAGAAATATGCTAAACCATGAAATAGAAAACCGTTATCGCACAACCCTGAATTTTGCCCTAAAAAAACCTGTATTTACTGTCGTTCTGACGATTATATTTTTTCTTTCTAGTCTGGCTCTCTTTCCTTTAGTGGGTGTAAGTTTTTTCCCTAAGGCGGAGAAGCCCCAATTTATTATCAATGTAGATACACCTCAAGGTACCAATCTGGACAGAACCACAGAATTTGCCAATAAAATTGACTCACTTCTGCTCGAAATACCAGCAATCAAGCATTATGCAATAAATATCGGGCATGGCAACCCACGCATATATTACAATGTTATTCCAAGACAAGGTGCAAACACCCACGCTCAATTTTTTGTAACCCTAAATGAAGTTGATCTGAATGATTATAATAATCTCTTAAAAAATTTAAGATTAGAACTGAGCCAATTGGCGGGTGTAAAAATTGAAGTGAAAGAATTTGAACAAGGCCCACCTGTGGAGGCGCCAATTGCCATTCGAATCCTGGGTGATAATTTAAGCATTCTAAAAACCATTGCTTTTGATGTTGAGAAAATCATTAATGGTGCAAAAGGAACGATAAATATCAATAATCCACTGGGAACAACAAAAACGGATATTCGCGTAAACATTAATCGGGATAAAGCCGGATTTTATGGAATCCCTTTGGTAGATATTGATAAAACTGTACGGGCAAGTGTTGCCGGTCTGCCTGTTTCAACATTCAGAGACAAAGAAGGAAAAGAGTATGATATTGTTGTTCGTCTACCCTTTTCCGGAAAATTAGATTATGAAGATCTTGATAAGATTTATGTATCTTCTGTTTCCGGCGCCCAGATTCCACTTCGTCAGGTTGCTACATTTGAGTTTGTAGCCTCACCGATGAAAATTAATCACTATAATCTTGAACGAAATGTCACCGTTACCAGCTGATGTTATTGGTGATATTTCGGTTGATGATGTAACACAGGCAATCATTGAACAATTGGATGAGTTAGAATGGCCCAAAGGTTATCGTTACAGCATCGGAGGTGAACTGGAAAAAAGAGAGGAATCTTTTGGAGGATTGTTGCAGGCGGTTATTGTAGCGGTGATTGGCATTTTCGCTGTTCTGGTCCTGCAATTCCGTTCCTATTCACAACCGCTAATTGTATTTTCGGCCATGCCTTTGGCTATCATAGGATCACTCTTTGCCCTTCTGATTACAGGCAATTCGTTTTCATTTACGGCCGGAATTGGCCTGGCCAGTTTGGTAGGTATTGTGGTAAATAATTCCATCATATTGGTGGATTATATCAACCATCTTCGCCGGGATGGTATGGAAATTATTGAGGCAATAAAGACAGCAGGAGAAGTCAGATTTATCCCTATTATATTAACCACAGCAACAACAGTTGGCGGATTGCTTCCGCTCACTCTAGGGGGTGGTACGCTTTGGGCGCCCATGGGCTGGACGATCATTGGCGGGCTTTTAATGTCCACATTCCTGACCCTGATCGTAGTACCGGTTCTGTATACCTTATATTCAGGCAAGGATAACCTGAAGGAAGCTAATCAAAATGTCTAGACAATAAAGTGATTTTGCCACAGAGACATAAAAAGCACAGGGCTTCCAACTTACTTTTTATTTTCTGCGTGTTTCTGTGGCAATTTTCCCAATCCTCAATAGTTCATATCGTTAGTATTATGCTATGAATATATCCAGTATCTAGTAAGGAGCATGATGTCTTTCCCCAAAGAAAGTATTGACGCTTTTAACTTTAAAATCGTTACAACCCACTTTTTTTATATTAACTTGCACATAGCGATAAGTTTTTGTTATTTTTGATTCTACTTCAGATTAACGTGTGAGGAATCAAATGGCGACGAGAATTGCGTTGGATGCGATGGGGGGTGACCATGCTCCTGGTGAAATAATACGCGGTGCGGTGATTGCTGCGGAGAAATTTCCGAATTTGGAAATTACTTTAATAGGTGAACAGTCAACGATTGAAAGCGAATTAAAAAAATCAGGAACCCAGAGGTCCTTCGAGATAATACATACTGATGAATGGATCATGATGGATGAAGATCCAAAAACAGCAGTAAAAAGTAAAGATAATGCCAGTATCAACATTGCTGCGAAGTTAGTCAATGAAAATCTTACAGATGCAATAGTTAGCGCTGGAAATACAGGAGCCACCATACTCGCTGCGGCAAGACATATACCGGTTATTGAAGGAATTGAACGAACGGCCCTTGCAACAGTTTACCCGACAGCCAAGTTCGAAAAAAATAAAAGCGGATTTGCCCTCATGCTGGATGTGGGTGCCACACTCAAATGTTCAGCCAAACAATTGGTACATTTTGCCTTTATGGGTAGTTTTTATTTATCCGAAGTACTCACAATCCCCGCACCCCGAATTGGTTTATTAAATATTGGTGAAGAAAAAACCAAAGGGGGAGATGTATTAAAAGAAACCTATGCAATGCTTCAAAAGGCAGACGAGTTAAATTTTATTGGTAATATTGAAGGAAAAGATATCCCCAAGGGTATTGCAGATGTTGTTGTGACCGAAGGTTTTATGGGTAATGTTGTTTTAAAAATGCTTGAAGGTGTTGCAGACGTAGTTAAAGAAACGGGTAAATACGCTTTTAAGAAAAAAATTAGCTGGAAAATTGCTATGGCACTTCTGGCTCCTGGGATAAAAAAATTAGGGAGAAGAACTGATTATAGTGAATATGGGGGTGCACCTATTCTGGGCTTCAAAAAGTTAGCGATTAAAGCGCATGGGCGATCGAATGCAAAGGCAATTGCAAATGCCATCCGTGTAGCTTCAGAATCCTCTCAACAAAATATTTGTGTCAAAATTGAGGATTCAATTGGTCGTTTTAATCAGAAACATGCTGCTGATTTTGTTTAGTTTTCTTTTTTTAACCACCTCTCGTCTAACCGTACGTTATTCGGCCCAAGAGGTGTATGACGTATAATGTAGTCCTGAACAGCTTCTCGCAAGAGTATTTCCGTATTGAAAACATTTACCGAATCAACAGTGGTTAAGAATTCAAAACCGGCATTGCCCTTTGCTAAATAATCAGTTGTTACAATCCGGTAATCTTTCTTTGGATAGACAGGATGTTCACCGACCTGAAAAAAAGTTAACCTGTTTTCACTGGGGCGTTGTATGTCGTATTCTACTTTTCCTCCGGCAATAGCGAGACCGGGGCGAAAACCGCTGATTTTTGATTCAAGTAAATCTTTTAAAAATGCTCCATCTACTTCAAGCACAACAAGTGTTCTTTTATAGGGACAAATAGCAACTAAATCTAACTCGGTAATTTCTCCCTGAAAAAGGTTTGTTGCAATGTCCCCATAATTGATAAAAGCAAAGTCTGTCTCAGTTCTTTCAAGCATGGCATCACAAATAAAATTGTTCATGGATGAAACCCTATTACTCGAGCTGGTTATATCGACTTTGCTCAATCCGATAGGTTTATTCCAGAAAGTTGGCGGAAAGTTTTTTCCATCACCACGCAAAAACGAGTATGCCTGCTGTTCAGTCATTGATTGGGTTTGAGCATAAAGAAGGGAGAACGAAAAGAGAGTCAGTATTAATAAAAAATAATTATTCATTTTCCCTCCAGGTTGGTTAACCGGATCATTAATACAAGACGGAGTATTCCCCAAAAATTTACGGAAGTTAATAACTTTTAAACAAGCATTCAAATGAATGAAATAGTCAGAGGCATGCAATAATAGCGACTTATAACTTTTCCTGGTGTTAAATATTTGAAACATAGTTAAAATAAAAAGCTAATTATAAGAAACTATTCATATCGTCCCATTGACAGTAAAAAGTTTTGTCTTAATAACAAAGTTTTCGGCAAATTGAAAAAAAATGGAAATATTAAAAAAATATTTCTTATTATAACCATATATTAATAAACCAGGTATTCAACGATAGACCTCATTATTAAAACAGAATAACTTTTATGGAAAATTGTTTGATATTACATGAAGATTTGCAAAAAACAGTATTAGAGATTTTGGGAATACAAAAGGATCTATTCCATTATACAAAAATTTCTATAATAAGTCTTTCAAAAGACGGTACATGTGAGCCGATTCTTGATACCGAGAAACTAGATAAAAAATCATTTAAACTAAAATCAGATAAAGGTTTTAGACCCGAGGAAATTATACTTAAAAACAGTTTAGGGGATAATTCTGAATTAACGAGTCTTTGCGAATATTTTAACGTGCACGCCCTGGCACCGATTTTTCTAAAAGATAAATGTGTGGCTTTCGTGGCAATAAATTCTCCGGTTCCGGTGTTTACCGATCGGCAGATTGAAATGGCCTCCTTCTCCTGCAGTTATATCGGAAATTTAATCAATAATGAAAATTTAGTACAGGATCTTGAAGGATCATTAAGGCGGATGCAAAAGATGCTCAAGGAAATGGTTACCCTGCATGAAATTACACATGCTCTGGAGTCTTCGGACAATCTCGATTCCCTGCTTGAATATATCATGCAAAAAAGTCAGAATGTGATGCCGGCAGAAGCAGCCTCCTTGATGCTTGTCATTGAGGAAACAAATGAACTGGAATTTAAGGTTACCCTTGGCCCAAAGGCCAAGGAAGTAAAACCATTCCGTTTACCAATTGGAAAAGGAATTTCCGGTTGGGTTGCTCAGTCAGGGGAAGCTGTACTTATTCCGGATGCTTATTCTGATCCCCGTTTCGATCCTTCTTTTGATAAAAGAAGTGGGTTCAAAACCGATTCGATGCTCTGTGTACCGATGATTCATAAATCAAAGGTTGTCGGGGTGATGACCCTGATTAATAAAATGGATGGAAAGCCGTTTAATGAAAATGATCAGATACTTTTCACCATTTTTGCGTCTCAGGCCGCACTATCAATTGAAAATGCCCGTTTACTATTTGCTGCAATAGAGAAAGAACGCTTGGACAAGGAACTTCAGGTTGCCGCAGAAATACAAAATTTATTAATTCCTCAATCAATTCCGAATCGAATCTATCTGGAAATTGCCGCAGAGTATATCCCCTGTAAAGAAGTTGGGGGAGATTTTTATGATATCATTAAACTGGATAAAAATCGTTTATATTTTGTTCGTTGCTGATGTTTCCGGAAAAGGAATTCCAGGCGCTCTCGTCGTTTCCAATATGCAGGCTACGTTAGAGCTTTTCTTGAATATAGTGATGATCTTCTTCCTGTTGTTTCAAGACTGAACGAGGCAATTATTCGTCAGACAACAGCCGACAGGTATATTACTTTTTTTATCGGATTATATGATCATCATAAATCAAGTCTTAACTTATATAAATGCCGGACATAATCCGCCACTATTGGTTAATAAAAAGGGGGAATGCAGGAATTAAAAACGGGGGGTATTTTTATTGGTTTTATGCCCTGGGAATATGAAAGCGAAGACGGTCCATTTAATAAAGATGATAAACTTGGTCATGTATACGGATGGGTTAGTAGAAGCCATGGACAGTGAAGAAGTAGAATTTGAAATGTCTGGACTTGAAAAAAGTAATCATAGAAAATCTTACGCTATCCAGTCTTCAGCTTAAGGATAAGATTCGAAAAGCAATTAGTGCACATACCGGCGATATGCCCCTTACCGACGATTATACGCTTCTGATCACACGGAGATTTAAATAAATCGGAGTCTTTTGAAACCTTAATATATTTAAAAAAATGCCATTTTCAATTAATTTTAGTACCCTTCCACTGGGCTCTATCTTCATATAATCAAAACTTTCTCAAATCCATCCAAAGTAATATTGCTGTGCAGATGCTGATGGCGAAGAGTATTATTCCGACAAAAAATTCTCCAAACATCATATTACCGACAGCAAAGAGAAAACTATAAATAAATACAATACCGATAATCCAAGCTCTCAGGGATAAGCCAAGGGAATCCCCTGATGGTTCAAGATGGTGTTTTTTGTACACTTTTTCCCATAATTTTCCTGCGGGTTTTACTTTGTTATAAAAACTCACCAATGTTGCCTCACTCTCAGGAGAGGTTACAAATGTTACGGTCACCCAAATTATTGTCGAACCGATTACAGTGACAAGCATAAGAAAACTAAATTGTTCGGGATCTTCTGATGAAAGTCCAAAGCCAAATTGTAAAAAAAGAGAAATTGTAAAAGAAGCAATCATAGCAGAAATTTCAGACCAGGCATTAATGCGCCACCAATACCAGCGTAATATAAATACAAGACCTGTTCCAGCACCTATAGCCATAAGAAATTTCCAAGCCCCTGATATGGTATCCATCGTCATTGTTGTCAAGGCGCCCATTATCAAAATGACCACTGTCGATAGCCGGGATATAAGCACATAGTGACGCTCACTGGCATCTTTTTTAATAAATCTTTTGTAAAAATCATTGACAAGATAAGAAGAGCCCCAATTCAACTGCGTACTAATTGTTGACATAAAGGCTGCGGCAAAGGAAGCGAGCAATAATCCTTTTAAACCAGGAGGTAAGGTATCCACGATCATTAATACATAACCGGATTCTTTATCTGTCAGATCAGGATAAGCGATTAAGGTTACCAGGGCAACGATGATCCATGGCCAGGGTCGAATCGCATAATGAGCAATATTAAACCAAAGCGTGGCAAAAATACCATGCTTTTCATCTTTTGCAGAAAAAATCCTCTGGGCAATATACCCTCCTCCCCCAGGTTCTGCGCCTGGATACCAGGTGGCCCACCAGTTCACCGCTAAATAAATCATAACTGCAGAGAGAGGCATCCATGCCGAGCCAATCTCTGGAATAAAGGAGAGCACCTGATCCTTACCGCCCTCTAATGTATCCAGTTTCAAAAGCAAGGCATCAAGGCCACCGGCGTAATCGAGGGCAAAGACAGCAAGTATCACCGCTCCAGAAATGGCGATAAAAAACTGGAAAAAATCGGTAACAACCACCCCCCACAGTCCCGATAACATCGAATAAACGAGGGTAACACTCACGCAAATTAAAACGGCCGTCCATTTATCAAGACCAGTAGATGTGGCAATAATCTTAGCCATGGCCAGAGTCACCCATCCCATTATGATCGAATTTATTGGAATAGCCAGATAAAGGGCACGAAAGCCCCGCAGAAAAGCAGCAGGTTTGCCACCATATCTGATCTCTGTAAACTCAACATCTGTCAGAACGCCGGATCTTCTCCACAACCGGGCATAGAAAAAAACGGTCAAGAGACCGCTCATCACCATGTTCCACCACAGCCAGTTTCCTGCAATCCCGTGCTCTGCCACCAGACCGGTCACAGCTAAAGGAGTATCAGCAGCAAAGGTGGTTGCAACCATTGAGGTTCCAGCCAACCACCAGGGAAGGTTCCGACCGGATACAAAGAATTCTTCAATGCTTTTCCCGGCTCGTCCGGAATAAACAATACCTATAACAAGAACAAACAGGAAATAGAGCAGTATGATAAGTAAATCAAGTAATCCAATTTGCATAATATGGTTCCTTTAGGATGGTTGTTAGGTTAGTAAATTGAAATATATAACGCAAGAAGGAACCCCAAAATATGATATATTTTTTATGATAATTTCAGAAAAAAATGTAGAATTAAGATGCGCAGAGTCTTTAGAGTTTCTATAATTTTTTTTACCTTTTATTAAAAATAATTTTCCAATAATCTGCTTGCCTGATCAGTTGCAAAATTTTAAATTGCGGCTTGCACTTATTAATACTGAAATTAAAACACAATATTTATACCGGGAGATATCATCATGCAAGATGATACATTATGGGGAAATATATTCCGAAAAGAAGAAAAGACAGAACAAAACATTTACACGGTTATGTCAAAGATTCCAATTTTTAAAGATCTATCAAAAAAAGAAATTCGTTCTGTAGAGAGAATTCTACATAAAAGAGCTTATAAAACTGATGAAGTAATTTTTAATGAAGGAGATCCGGGAGTCGGTATGTATATCATTGAAGAAGGAAGGATCAATATTACTATTGGATCTGATAAAAAGCTATTAGCCGTTTTATCAAATGGTGAATTTTTTGGAGAGATTGCTTTGTTGTCAGAAACCCCCAGAACTGCTACTGCAACAGCAAAAAGTACATGCACAATTTTTGGATTTTTCCAATCTGATTTGTTTGGCCTACTAGAAACAAATCCTCGGATGGGAAATAAAATATTACATCGTTTGGCTCAGATGATAGGTGACCGGCTTAGATTTTCAAATCTGGAAAATCAACAATTGAAGCAAAAAATTGCCGAGCTTGAAGAAAAGACTTCACGGAAGAGAGTATCCTGATGGAGTTGACGATTGGTAGATTTCTGCGATTTTTAGTTGCTATTATTCTTATTGGCCTGGTTGGCTGGCTCCTCTATAGCCTCAGTTCAATACTTACGATCGTTATTGTGTCCGCATTATTGGCTTACATACTGGACCCGATTGCCAGTTATCTTGAGGCAAAAGGTCTTTCCAGAGGTAATGCGACAATTATTATTTTTCTGGCTTTCTTTTCAACTCTTGGTATAATCGGATGGGCCCTCCTTCCCGGCTTTTTTAGAGAGTCTGTTTAGTTTGCAAAACAGTTTGAATCTGGAGGACACAGAAAGTATCAGCCAGACCATAAAAGACTTTATTGAAAAGAATTTAAGTTTCATTAATGTAGAGAACATGGACATTGAGGATAAGGTAAAGAACGCAATCTCTCTTCTGACAGATCAGTTATTAGCCATTCTTGCCAACGTTTTATCCGTTGTCACTTATGTGGTAATTATTCCCTTTGTTGTTTTCTTTCTACTCAAAGATGGCCGGAAAATGAAAAAGGCCTTTATTCATTATATACCAAATCGATATTTTGAAATGATCCTGAATGTTATACATAAAATCGATCAACAACTAGGTTGGTATCTGCGAGGCCAATTTACTGAAGCTTTTGTAGTGGGGTTGCTTTCAGTAATTGCCCTCTGGTTATTGGATGTCCAATACTTTATCATCATTGGAATCTTTGCCGGTTTGGCCAATCTAATTCCCTATATCGGACCTGTTGCCGGGGCCATTCCGGCAATAATTGTAACAATAGTTAATGGTGGCTCACCGATTAGTATCTTATATATTGCAATTGCTTTTTCTATGGTTCAGCTAATTGATAATATCTTCCTGCAGCCCCTGGTATTGTCTAAAAGTGTAAATCTTCACCCTCTCATTATCGTTTTTGCTGTTTTGATCGGTGGTCAGTTTTTTGGTGTCCTGGGTATGTTGCTGGCCGTCCCTGCAGCAGGAATACTAAAGGTGACCTCAAGTGAATTATATGAGGGTATCCGCAAGTTTAATCTGATTTAGGGGTGTCATGAAAAATTCAAATGATATTGCAGAAAACAGTCAAAAAATGAAGAACTTTTTGCCGGTGACAATGTTTATTGTTTTTACCTTTCTCTTTGAAGCTTTTGGCCTAAGTAAGGCAACGAATCTTGTTATCTCTGTATTTATTTCTTTAACCATATTTGGTGTATCCTCTGCGATGCTTAAGGAAAAATATGGTGATTTACCAGAACTTAGAGTCCTGCAAAAAAAGGTCGGCCTGCTTTCTTTTATCTATCTTTTTATTATTGCTGTGGCTTTTTTACACTGGTATCAAATACTTCATGTGAACATACGCTGGGCATTGTTTTTCGTCGTTATGCTTGCCTATTTTATCGTACTTTTTAAGGCTGTAAGCAATATGCATACAATTCAATCTGATCTTGTAAAAGGAAATAAATGATATGGTTTTGCTTGAAATGACAATGAGTCCAACAGGAAAGGGCGAAAGCTTAAGTCCTTATGTTTCCAGGGTCCTAAAAGTTATTGATGAAAGCGGATTAACTTATCGCCTGACACCAATGGGAACCATTATGGAGGGTGAGTGGGATGAGGTAATGGAAGTTGTCGGTGATTGTTTTAAAGAACTGAATAAAGACTGTTCGAGAATAGGGGTCCATATAAAAATCGATTATCGGGATGGATCTGAAAGTCGTATGGAATCCAAAATTGATAGTCTGGAAAAGAAACTTGGTCGAAAGCTGAAGACCTGATTTTTTTTATTTTGTAATACCCAACCTAGTGGGATTAAAGGAGTTGTAAATACAATAACAATGGTAAAAAAACCCACTATTCAATTCTCACCAATTATTCGCGATAAACTTCCAGGTTTGAAATTAGGACTATTATCGGCATTTGAGGTATTGATTAATAAAAAGTCAGATCTTGTTGAACCAGCGTTTGAAGATCTTGAAACATTTATCTGCACGAAATTTTCGGACAATCCACCTTCCTCAGATCCTGTTGTCTCAGCAGTACGTAGAATGTATCGAAAAATCGGTTGGGAACCTACCCAATACAGACCATCTTCGGAGGCGATGATAAGACGATTTTTGAAAACCAAAGGATTGTATCGAATAAACAATTTTGTGGATCTCGGAAATGTTATATCAACCCGCTTCCATTTACCAATGGGATTGTATGATCAGGATAAGATTAAAGGGGTAATAAACCTGGATGTTGGAAAGGAAAGTGAAGCTTATGAGGGAATATCAAAGGATCTGATCCATGCTGAAGGAAAGTTAATATTGCGAGATGATTCAGGAATATTTGGGAATCCGACGGCGGATTCCAAACGGACTTGTCTACAGGTCGATACTACAAATGTTTTCAGCTATTTTTTTTACCCCGCCAGAAGTTAATGATAATTGGTTAACACAAACCCTCTCTCAGCTTAAAGACTTGTACCAGCAAGAATCTCCTGAGGCTGAGTTCTATCAGGAAATTATTTCTAATACTTAAAAGAGAGAATCCATTTTCCCGCATATCCGCTCCAAACGGGAGGCCTTTGCCAATGCAGATCATTTTATTTGTCATTCTGTTAAGAATCTTCCATCTTGTTGCGACTGATTATCCACAGAGGAAGATCCCTTCGGGATGACAACTATCATACTATAATTATTGGAAATATTTTCCTTGCCAGGAATCTCTTTTTTCGAATTCTCCATCGATATATTTTAAAAGTTCTGGAATTCTTTTTCCCCATTTTGGAGCGATAAGAATATGGGGCGGGGCTTCTCCGGCTAAACGCTGAATGATTTTGTCTGGATTTAACCGTTCTAAAAAGGAGACAACAGTTTCTACATACTCTGAAAGAGTGAGTAATTTGAAAGGATTTTTGATATACTGGTGGGCCATGACAGTTTTATCAACAATATGAAGTTGATGAATTTTGAGAAAATTAAAGGGTAGAGAAGATAAAACATCCGCCTCATGCATCCATTGCTCGTCGCCCTCCCAAGGGAATCCTAAAATTATGTGAGTGCAGATTTTGATGCCCCGGTTGCGGGTCATTTCCAATGCTTGCAGATAACTATGGTAATTATGGCCTCTGTTTATTTTTTCTAAGGAATCATCATAGATTGATTCAAGGCCGTACTCAATGGTGATATCAAAATCATTAGCCAATGAAGCCAGATATTTTATTTTCTCTTCGTCGACACAATCAGGACGTGTACCAATAGTAAGTCCAATCACACCTGGAACCGACAAAGCTTCTTCATACAGTCGTTTAAGTTTATCAAGAGGGGCATAGGTATTACTATAAGGTTGGAAATAAACAATAAATTTATCAACCTTATATCTGCGGATCAGAAATTCCGTACCTTCTCCAATTTGCTCGGTTATACTTTTTGAGACATCATTATAGCCGGGATTAAAACTGTCATTATTGCAATACGTGCAACCGCCAAAGGCCACAGAACCATCACGATTTGGACAGGTAAATCCGGCATCAACCGTTACTTTTTGCACCCGCTGACCATAGAGACGCTTCAAATAAGTGTTAAAAGAGTTATACCTCTTTCCATCATATATTTTAGGAATATTTTGGTTCATAATTTCTTCTGGTTAATTCATTATACGAAAAGGTAGAACCAGATAATCCTTTGGTCAAATTTTTTCATGTTTATTTTTGTGTCAAACATTGTGCTTATGTGCATATGCAATAATGAAATCTGTCACTTCTGGAAATGTTTTGCAATAGAGGTTGATGGTTGAATCATTTATATTTACAGTATAAATTAAAATTTACTTAATTTGGAGTTCATAGTGGACGATTTAAAGTCTCTTTTCTCCCCCAAATCCATCACTGTGATAGGGGCCTCCCGCCGTGAGGGTACATTGGGGAAAATGTTTCTGGATGCAATACAGATGATGAATTACAAAGGAAGTGTTTATCCGATTAATCCCAAAGCAGAGTCTATTAATGAATTAAAATGCTATGCAAATGTTCTGGGACTACCAATTATCCCTGATCTGGCTATCATATTACTTCCAAAAGAAAGTGTATCTAAAGCAGTCGAAGAAGTTGCCTCTAAAGGTATCAAGAATATTATTGTAATTAGTGCTGGATTCAAAGAAATGGGAATCGAAGGTGATCTGCGCGAGCAGGAGTTAATTAAAATTGTAAATAAACATGATATGCGTATGATTGGTCCTAATAGCATGGGCATATTTAATACTGATCCGGCGGTTTTACTAAATGCAACTTTCTCGCCCACATTGCCAAAACCAGGACATGTCGGATTTATTTCCCAAAGTGGGGCCCTAGGAGTAGCCGTTTTAGAACTTTCAAAAGATTTTAATCTGGGATTTTCCTGTTTTGTAAGTACCGGAAACAAAGCGGATATGGGAGATGCTGATTGTTTAAATTATCTGGCTATGGATGAAAATACGAAAAGTATTATCTTATATCAGGAAAGCATTGATAAGCCAGCTGAATTCAGAAAAGTCTGTACAGAAATTGTAGGAAAGAAACCAATTCTGACCCTTAAATCGGGGCGAACCAGTAGTGGGCTAAAAGCAGCGTCATCTCATACTGGAGTGCTCTTGTTTCTGATGATTTGGTCACTGACGCTTTTTTAAATCAATGTGGAATAATACGCTGTGATTCTTTAGATGAATTAATAGAAACAGCTCTAATTTTTGAATCAGAAAAAGGCTTAACGAAAAACCGTATAGCGGTTGTTACCAATGCGGGCGGTCCAGGAATTCTGGCAGCAGATGCACTTGTTAAAAACAGATTACAATTAGCAGAATTTTCAGATGATACAACTCAAGCGTTAAAAAGTATGTTACCGGCAGAAGCCTCTGTTCAGAATCCGGTAGATATGATTGCAAGCGCAAATCATGAAACGTATCGGGATGTCTGCAATCGTGTCGTCAAAGATCCAATGGTTGATGCGATAATGGTTATAATTGTCAAACCCCCGGTTATGAAAAACCCAAGAGCAATTGCTGAAGAATTATATCCTGTGTTATCATCTAGTACCAAACCAATTGTTTGTGTATTAATGGCAGCTAAAGATGAAAATTCTGGTATAGATGTATTCAGTCAATCAAAAACACCTGTCTATTCTTCGCCGGAATCTGCTTCAAGATCCCTTGGTAATCTATATCGATATGCAAAAATCCGAAAACGATTTGATGGGTTTTCGTCTAAGTTTTTAGCAGAGGTCCAGGGCCCGAAATTACAGAATTTAACCACGAAACAAGCTGGGTTAGATGAAATATTTAAACTGCTTTCAGAGTATCGGCTAAAAATTTGTCACAATATCATGTCAGAAGAAATAGAAAAGATTCTTTGTTTTCAAGAACAAACAGGCCGGGTTGTATTAAAAATTGCCAATGAAGGCATCATTCATAAATCAGATTTGGGTCTTGTAAAAATGGATCTATCGTCAGCGTCAGAAGTCGCAGAAGCATTTGATACTATAATAGAAAGATCGAAGAAAATATTACCGGAAGGAACAAGACCAACGGTAGTTGTACAAGAAATGATTGATAAGGGTTTAGAATTTATTTTAGGGGCGAAATCAGATCCACAGTTTGGCAAGATTATCATGTTTGGCCTGGGGGGCATATTTGTTGAATTATATAAGGATGTGGCTTTCAGGGTTTTACCGATTGACAAAATTGATGCAACCCAGATGATCGAAGAATTACAAGGGCGAAAAATAATAGATGGTTTCAGACATTATCCTGCTATTGATTCTGAAATAATTGTAAATACAATCTTTCAATTCTCCAAAATGATATATGAGAATCCGGGAATAGTTGAGATGGATCTGAACCCAATAATTTGGTCAGAAAAAGACAAAGAACTTATAATCGTTGATAGCAGATGTACCATATACGTTTAATCTTCAGGTGAATTCAAATTATGATAACTGATATAATATATATGACAAAGAATCCGAAACATAAGGCAAAAGGCAAAAGGCAAAAGGCAAAAAATACTGCGTCTCTGCGACTCTGCGAGAGAAAAAATACTGGGATGATTGGTAATCTTTTATCAATCGTTTTGCTCGTGTTGCTCCCGAAATTAATATTATCTCAGGACTATCTATGGCCGACGAATGCCAGTGAATACCTCTCGTCCAGTTTTTGTGAATACCGGCCGGGGCATTATCATGCCGCTATCGACATCAAGACCTGGAATACTGAAGGCTATCCCTGTTATGCGGTTGAGGACGGATATGTAAAACGGATTCGCGTTTCACCCTTTGGTTATGGTAAAGTCATCTATATTCAATTAAAAGACGGCAATACAGCCATTTATGCACATCTGCAAAAGTTTACAGATAAAATTGATAAACAAGTAAGGGCAATACAGTTTAAAAATGAAAAATATAGGTTGAATTGGTGGCCCGAAAATATGAAGGTTAAGAAAGGTGAAATTATTGCCTACAGTGGCAGAACGGGCATTGGAGTGCCGCATTTACATTTTGAGATCAGAAATAAAGATGATAATCCGGTTAATCCACAAAAATATTATTCCCAGATCAAAGATCATATACCACCCAGATTGATAGCATTAGCCGTTATACCTTTATCAAAAGAGACAAAGATCAATGGAAGTTATTTACCACTTAGTATCCCTGTAAATTATATTAAGGATGATGTATATGTTATAAAGAAACCACTTTATGTGGAGGGAAAAGTCGGATTAGCCATTAAAGGGTATGACCAGGCTGATGATGTTCATAATAAATATGGATTCTACCAATCCACACTTGAAATTAACAGTGTAAAATCTTTTCAGATCACCTATGATGAGTTAGATTATAATACAACAGCACATATAAACACAGAATTATACTATCCATGGCTTGTCAGCAAAAGAGAACGATATAATAAACTGTACCTTGAACCCTATAATCCCTTACTCTTTTATGATCGGTCTTTAAACAGTGATGGATCTATTGAAATTAAACAGGAAATCATCCCCTTTACAATTTCCATTATCGATTTTAAAAATAACCGTAGCATCATTCGGGGCGAAATTATCCCTGCTAAGATGAAGTCAATAAATATTAATGAAGTTAGAAAAGAGGGAAAGTGGATTTATCTTGATTTCACAGCACCCAGAATAAATGACTTGAAATTCTCTACTCGCAACAATAAAACAAAGTGGAAATCGGCAGATTATTTCGAAATATTAGAAGGACAAATTAGCCTACCTGGAAATATTATTAAGGCACGGATTAGTCTTGACGATAGTTTAGTATCCCAGTTGAAAATAACCGTTAATACAAATATTGATGAGATCCTAACAGTTGGTTCAAATAATATTTCTGAAGATATTGATTATAATATTCATTCCCAGGGAAAATATCTTGTTGTTGAATCCCCGGAAATAATTTCTGAAAATAGTATCAGTCTTTTTCCTGAAAATGTAAAACTTAAAAGATCCCTACCTCCGGGAGGCGGAACCGAGGTTCTAATTCCAGCAGAAGATATTACTGGAAAGCCATCAGCATTAATGATAATTGGGAGTTCAGGCAAATTCTGGAGCAAAGATCTTGATTATCAATCATTATTACCAGAAACGATGAAGACAAGCGTTTGGTTTGATTCCTCCCTGGTTATAACCTCATATGCCGGATCGGTTTTAGACACAAACCTTATTACAGCTGAATTATTAGAATCTGATACGGTGTTGAGTGAATTTCCCATCGCAAGTAATATCTTTAAAGTCTTGCCTCATAATTTCCCTATTTTCAAGGCACTTTCTATACGTATAAGAGCAGATTCCCTACCGGATTGGGGAAACTGGGGAGTATATAAGACGAATGGTATTGACCGATTATCGTATTTATCATCGAAAATCGATATGGACAAGATGGAATTTCATGTAAAATCATCCTCTCTGGGTAAGTTTGTTATCGCATCTGATACGGTCTCCCCAGAAATATTAATAAAAAGCCCCAGGAATGGTGTTGTGTACAAAAAGACACCGAAGATTAGGCTCGATATTCGCGATACAATTTCCGGTGTTGGGAATGAAGACGACATAAATCTTTTAATGGATGGCAATTATGTTTTACAAGAATGGGATCCTGAAGAAGATCTTCTGACCGGCTCTGTTCAAAGGGATCTTTCAAAAGGCAATCATGTATTTACCGTGTCCGTTCGGGATCGTGCCGGTAATGTCTCCCGAGAGGCTGTTTATTTCAAGATTGAATGAATCCTCATCGTATTTTATATTAATGCTGGCATTTGCTGCAATACCATAGTATCTTTTTACCACAAAGGACACCAAGAAGACACTAAGAACCCAAAGGATTATATTATTTTTTCTTTGAGAACTTTGTGGTTAAAAAATGGAGCAAAAAGTCTAAAGATGCACAATTTAAAAATACGCGAGCCTGCTGTTGCAGGAATGTTCTATCCAGACAAGAAACAGATACTGGATCAGGAGCTCGCCTATATTCTGGAAGAATCCAGAGAGTTAGATTTGAAGGGGGAAATTAAAGCGATAATCGTCCCCCATGCTGGTTATATGTATTCTGGTGGTGTGGCTGCGCGGGCATATCGTCAGATATTTGAACGTGATGTTGATGTGGCGGTTGTCATATCACCGAGTCACTGTGAATATTTTACTGAAATCTCAATCTACGATGGATTTGCCTACAGAACGCCCCTGGGAAGTGTGGAAGTTGATCAGGAATTAGCTCATAAAATTGCTGATACGAGCCCTCAGATCATTCTGTCTGACAAAGGCCATCGTTTTGATGAACATTCCCTAGAAGTTCAATTACCTTTTCTGCAAAAAGTTCTGCCACAGTTCAGGTTTGTTCCTATTGTTATGGGAGAACATACGCTGGATAATATTCAGGTATTAGCAAATGCCTTAAAGTCAGTTTTGCAAAATGAAAAAGCATTGATAGTGGCATCCACAGATCTTTCTCATTTTTATGATGATGAAAAGGCCAACACGTTAGACCAAGTTGTTGTAAAGCATCTTGAAAATTTTGATGGTGATGGACTTTTTAAGGATTTACAAAACGGACGGTGCGAAATGTGTGGTGGGGGGCCTGCAATTGCTGCAATGAAGGCTGCCAGTCTATTGGGTGCAGATCAGTCCAAAGTATTACTCTACAGAAATTCAGGAGATATCACAGGAGACCGTAAAGAAGTTGTCGGTTATTTATCTGCTATCTTTTATCAATCATGAGTAAATTCTCGCTAACCCAAAAAGAAAAAAAATTTCTTCTCAATCATGCCAGATTGATAATATCCTCTAAAGCAAATAATAGAGATTTGGATAAACAGAGAGCTTTTTCAAAATCTCTTGAACAATCTCTGGGAGTCTTTGTTACGCTCCATGAGAACGGTCAATTGCGTGGTTGTATTGGGTATGTAGAAGGGATGGGACCACTTCAACAGGAGGTAGAAGAAATGGCGGTCGCCGCGGCATTTGATGATCCTCGTTTTCCAGCCGTCGATAAAACGGAAGTTGATAATTTACAGATCGAAATATCAGTCCTTTCCCCATTATCTTCTATAAAAGATATAAATGAAATCGAAGTAGGTAAACATGGTTTGATCATTGAACAATATATGAGACGGGGGTTGTTGCTCCCTCAGGTCGCGGTTGAATATAAATGGGATAGATTTACGTTTCTTGAACAAACCTGTAAAAAAGCAGGGCTGCCCTCCTCTGCCTGGAAAGATCCGTCAACCAAGATCAAAATTTTCTCCGCTGAAATTTTCTCCGAGAATGACTTTCGCTAAAACCCTCAATAAATCTATCCACAAATTAAAACGAATTTCACGAATTTCACGAATTTTAGATTATTTTAATTACATCTCATTGGTGGCTTGATAACTTTTCATTACTGACCCTTTTTTGCGGGCCACAGGGTTCCCACTATGATACATACTGTTGAGCCGATAGCGACAAACCACGTCCAGTGAACAATAGGGGAGGTTCCAAGCAGTTTTGGAATGAGAATGATCATCAGCATTACGGCAATGGCGGAAGTAAAACCAGCAATGGCTCCGGGTTCCTCGGTACTCTTGAAGAATCGGCCTAACAAGAAGGTCCCCAGCAAACCGCCATATGTAATAGATGCTATTCCCAAAGCAATTTCAACAACTGATTGCTGAACCTGGATAAAAAGAAAAGCGACGAAGGTCAATATTATCGCCCATATAATTGTAAGAAGTCGAGAGATCTTTAAATCGCGTAGAGGATTATCTTCTTTTGCAAAATAGGGTTTATAAAGGTCAAGCATCGCAGAAGAAGATAGCGAACTAATAGATCCGGCGAGTGTAGACATGGCAGCGGCAAAAAGTCCGGCGATAATCAATCCTTTGATTCCGACCGGAAGATAGTGGATAATAAAAAGGGGAAAAATTTCATCAGCTTTATGAAAAGGTGCAGATGGATCGGTCAATGGAACACCTTTAAAGAAAACATAGAGTAAAAGTCCAACAACCATAAATAGTGCAAACTGAAAAATAACCATTACACCACTCCCAATGATTGCTTTCTGACTATCTTTTAATGTCCGGGTTGTTAATAACCTCTGAACAATCAATTGGTCCGTTCCATGTGAGGCCATTGATAAAAATGTTCCACCAATCAGACTTCCAATCAATGTGTATGGTTTGTTAAAAAAGTCACCAAAACTGGACCCAAAATCGAAATTAAATATTTGAGTTTTTGTTCCCAGGGTTGACCAGCTAAATGAGGATGGTAAATGATCTAGTAATATGATTAATGCTAATGTTGCTCCGCCAATATAGATAAACATCTGAAGTACATCGGCCCAGATAACACCTTTAACACCACCAGTATAGGTATAGACGAGGCTAACTACTGTGATAATAATAATAGAAACGACATATATTTCAAAATTGCTCCATTGACTGAAGTAGGCGGTCGATTTAAAGATTAAAGCCAAAGGGATCGCCGTAGAGAATAAACGCACACCATCAGCAGCTACACGGGTAAAAAGAAAGATTGAGGAAGCATAGCGTCTGGTCTTATATCCAAATCGATTTTCCAGAAAGGTATAGGCGGTAGCCAATTCTCCCTTGCGGTAAGAAGGTAGAAAAAAAACAGCAACAAGTATACGGGCAAATAAATACCCTAATGTAAGTTGAAGAAAATTTAGATTGGTTAAATAGGCCAGCCCGGGAATACTTATAAAGGTAAGGCTGCTTGTCTCCGCTGCAACAATTGAAAAGGAGACTGCCCACCAGGGAACATCTTTTCCCCCCATAAAATAATCTTTTGTTGTTTTTTGCTTTCCCCCGGACAAAGATCCAATCAAGGCAACAACAATTAAATAAAATAGAATTATAGATGCATCGATATAGCTAATCTCCACAAGACCTCCTACAATTTCATAGACAAGGCAACACGACCCCGCTCAATATCTATTGAGATAACCCTTACTTCAATGACATCCCCTACCTGTAAAATTTCATAGGGTGATTTGACATATCCTTTATTCATTTGACTCACATGGACAAGCCCATCTTGTTTTACTCCAATATCGACGAAGGCTCCAAAGTCAACAACATTCCGTACCGTTCCTTTTAAGATCATCTCCTCCTTCAGATCTTCCATTTTAAGAACGTCGCTTCGAAACACTGGTTTGGTCATCTCATCACGGGGATCTTGGCCTGGCTTTTCAAGATCATCAAGAATATCTTCAAGGGTCGGCAAACCGACACCAATCTCTTCTGCAATAGTTTGTAAGGAAAGATCGTCACTCTTTAACTGTGTCTTTAACTGACGTCCTTCGGATATGGGATCAGAAATTGAAAATTTATGCATCAGCCTTTTTGTTGCTTCATATGACTCCGGATGTATGGATGTGGCATCAAGTGGGTTGTCTCCATCGGTGATGCGTAAGAATCCGGAAGATTGTTCAAAAGCGGCGTCACCAATCCCCTCAATTTTCTTTAATTCTTCCCGGTTTTTAAACCGACCCGATTTTTCGCGGTAGGTAACTATTCTTTCAGCCGTTTTTTTATTCAAACCTGAAATATGAACAAGTAATGCTTTTGAAGCGGTGTTAAGATCAACACCAACCAAGTTGACACATGATTCTATGACCTCGTCTAATTTTTCTGCCAACTGCTTCTGATTAACATCATGTTGATAAAGTCCGACACCTATGCTTTTTGGGTCAATTTTAACCAATTCGGCAAGTGGATCCTGCAGGCGTCGGGCGATGGATATGTTTCCGCGTAAACTTGCTTCCAGATCAGGGAATTCCTCTTTAGCAATTTTGGAAGCAGAATAGACCGAAGCACCTGCCTCGCTTACGATTACATAGAAGACCTCACGCTCCTCTTTGATCTCTTTTATAAGATCGGCTACCATTGATTCTGTTTCTCGGCTTGCTGTACCATTTCCGATAGCGATGATATCAATTTTATATTTATCGATTAATTCCCGCAGAAGTGATTTCGCTTCAAAGTATTTTTTTTGTGGGGGATGAGGATAAATTGTTTCACCAACCAGATATTTTCCTGTCTCATCAATAATTGCCACTTTGCAGCCCGTTCGGAAACCGGGATCTATACCCATAATCTTTTGATTTTTTAGAGGGGGTTGAAGGAGTAAATTTTTCAAGTTTATTGCAAAAACTCCAATGGCATGTTTTTCAGATTTTTCTGTTAAATCGGCTCTGATTTCCCTCTGTACAGCCGGGGCAATTAATCGGGTATAGGCATCTTTGACGATGTCTAATAATATATCATAGAATATCGATTTATTATTATTAATATAATAATTCTGTAAGGGTGCCATTATCTTATCCAAATCGATGTCAATGGTTACAGAAAGAGCCTTTTCTTTTTCCCCGCGGTTTATTGCCAAAATTCGATGTGGGGGGATCTGGGTAACCGGTTCACTATAGTCGGCATACATTTCATAATCGCGATTTTCACTTTTAGTCTTTGCTGATGTGCAAACCATACCACTTTTATTCATGAATTCTCGAATTTTTTTGCGAAGATCCGCATTTTCGGACATGATTTCAGCTACAATATCTTTAGCACCATCCAGCACTTCTTCAGGTTTGGAAAGATCCTTGTCCGGATTTAGATATTCCTTGCATATTTCAAGCGGATCGCCCTCAACTATTTCCTGGGCGAGAATTATTTGTGCCATCGGCTCAAGTCCTTTTTCTTTGGCAACTGTCGCCCGCGTTTTTTTCTTCGGTCGATAGGGTAGATACAGGTCCTCCAGTTCCGGCAACTTCATCGTTGATTCAATTTTCTTTTGTAGTTCCGGGGTCAACTTACCCTGTTCTTCAATGGAACGGAGAATCGTATCTTTCCGTGATACAAGGGCACGTAAATATTTAATTCTGTCCTCAATATCTCTTATCTGATCTTCATCCAAACTACCGGTTCTTTCTTTCCTATAGCGCGAAATAAAGGGAACGGTATTATCATCATCCAGCATCTCTATTGTATTCCGAACCTGTATAAGGTTCAGTTGCAATTCCTTTGCAATAATTTCAAATAACTGTTCTTCTGACATCATATATTATATCCTAATTTCTAAACTCTAAATAATTGCCAATAACCAAATCCTAAATTTCAAATGTATACACCGGATCCCATATCTTTATCTCTTCTTCCCAATAGTGATAAAATACGGGTTTAATAGGACGTGTCAAATTTAGATATTTTTTTGGTTTTCGCAATTTAAAACAGACAAATTTTCAGGAGAAAAAAAAAGTATATTTTTTTTTGATTTGATCAAGATTTTTAAGTTTCAGTTCCTAATAAACTTAGCATCATTTTCATAGAAAAATCTCAAAATTACTCTAAATTTTGCCCTCTTTGGGCTGTTGACAATCAAAGGGAATACTATTAGATTTGAACGTTAAAGTGACATTTGTCGCATGCCTTTTGGGGGGCATAACAGCACAAGGGGATTGGATGAAAAACACCTCGCCATCTAATATAATCCACAAACAGATTAAATTTTTTATTAACTAATGAATTATAAATTTACGTGATTTTTACATACGTCTATTCACAAAACCTATTATAGAAGGAGGAATTGTTTTGAGACCCATTTTACTAATTTTATTAAGTTTATTGCTTGTTTCTGCTTCTTTTGCCGGGACCATCTCTGGTAAGGTAACAAGTAAGGCAACAGGAGATCCTTTAGCTGGTGCAAATGTGTATTTGCAAGGATGGCCAATTGGTGCAGCCACCGATGAAGGTGGTGTTTATTCATTTGATGTAAAAGATGGTGTTTATGTATTAAAATGTGAGTATGTCGGATTTGCAGAACAAGCAACGAGCATAACAGTTTCCGGAACCGTGACTTATGACTTTGAGTTAGTTGAATATTTATTTGCCAAAACTATTAATGTTGTTGCTGACCGGGCAAAAGAGCGTGAGACGCCGGTTGCCTTTTCTAATGTCACAAAAGAGCGTATGCAGCTCACGCTGGGATCACAGGATATTCCAATGGTTTTAAATACGACACCTAGTGTTTATGCAACTGTGGCAGGAGGTGGTGCTGGTGATGCACGTATGAATATTCGCGGTTTTAACCAACGCAATGTGGCTATTATGATCAACGGTATGCCGGTTAACGACATGGAAAACGGTTGGCTCTATTGGTCAAACTGGGATGGTGTCGCAGATGCGACTTCTTCGATCCAGGTTCAACGTGGTCTTAGCGCTGTAAACCTGGCAACGCCCTCAATTGGCGGTACAATGAATATTGTTACTGATCCTGCAGCACATGATGCGGGATTACTTTTCAAGCAGGAGTATGGATCAGCGGGATTTCAAAAGACGACTTTCTACTGGCCATTCAGGATTAATCAATGATAAATTCGCGGTCAGTGGTTCGATTATCCGAAAAACGGGAAGAGGTATTGTCGATAAAACCTGGACCGATGCCTGGGCTTATTATCTTGGTGCATCTTATAACATTAATGATAACAACACGTTACAGCTTTTTGCCCTTGGTGCGCCTCAACGTCATGGACAAAATCTTTATATGCAAAATATTGGCGTTTACAGTACAAACTTTGCTTTAAGTCAGGGTGGCTATGACAGAGAAGCATTAGAAAAATTTAATATGGTTGGAAGAAATTTCAATCAGAACTGGGCTCCTGTCGATCCTTCCTATACGGATAAACAGTATTGGAACGAGCAGACAGACGATCGGTATGATCCCTCATTCTATTATGCATAGAGAGAATTACTACCATAAACCGTTGGTTAATTTGAACTGGTTTTCACAATTATCTGACAAAATCAGCCTCTATACGATTGCTTACTGGTCTGGTGGTCAGGGTGGTGGAAGTGGTGAACTTGGGGATTTGGTTCATCAATCCTGTGAAGGGCCATATGATCAGGAAGACCGGAAAGTACTATTATTTTGGTTCCCCCTGGACATGGGACTGGGATGCTACAATAGCCATTAATCGTGATTCAACAAATGCCTGGATTGATAAAAGATACTACACTAAAGAAAAAGGCCAATCTCTCGGCATTCTTCGCAATAGCCGGTAATGACCAGAATACATATGGTGTAATTGCAAAAACCTTCTGGAAAACCACGGACAATCTTCAAACTTCATTTGGTATAGACGGAAGAACAGCAAAAATTGAACATTTTCGAGAAGTTAGGGATCTTGCTTGGCGGCACCTATTTTGATCCACGAGCTGTTGAAGAAGATACCAGTGATTTCTGGTCAGAATCTCAAATGAAAAGGAAACTAGGCGACAAAGTTGCTTATAACTTCACAAATACTGTTGATTGGCTTGGCTTTTATGGTCAGGCTGAATATACGGAAGGTCCAGTAACTGCTTTTGGAATGGTGGGTTGGTCTACGATTAAGTATAACTATACGAACCATTTCAGAGCTGCTGATTCCCTCGCTGATGGAAGACCAGATCTTAGCAGTGGTGAGCTTTCCACTGAGACTGAATGGTTTAACGGTTACCAAATTAAAGGTGGTGCCAGTTATCGTTTTTCAGATAATGTCAACATGTATGGAAATCTTGGATATGTATCGAAAGTACCAATTTTTGATGATGTTATTGATGATGTTTCTGGTATTGTAAATGATGATGCTCGAAAATGAGGAATTCGTTGGCATTGAGCTCGGATTGGGTTATATTTCCAAAGATCGTACATTTGGTTTAAATATAAATGGATATCATACCAGCTGGTACAACAGAACATTTAAAGATGATGAATATGATTTAGAGGGTGAAGAAGTTCTGGTTTATATGAAGGGGGTTGATGCCAGACATATGGGTATTGAATTTGAAGGATATTGGCAACCATCCGAATTTTTCGCTTTAATTATGCTTTTTCTGCCGGTGACTGGAAATATACAAAAGATGTAAGTGGTTTTACACGTGTTATCGGTTACGACAGATGATGTAAACTACAACTTTTATATTAAAGATCTTAAAGTCGGTGACGCACCGCAAACACAATTTTCACTGGGAACAACGATTTTTCCCATTACTGGTTTAAGCGCTACTCTGATTTACAAAAATTATAATGATCATTATGCGAATTTTGATGCATTTACAAGAAATGTTAAAGGCGACAGGACGCAAAGCTGGCTAATTCCTTCTGCAAATATCTTCGATCTGCATATGGCTTATAATCTTCCGGGATCATGGAATGGAATTAATGTACAATTCTTTGCTCATTTCTTTAATGTATTTAATACAGTATGGATCCAGGATGCAACAGATAATAGTCAATATAATGCCTGGGATTATGATCATGATGCTGATGATGCCGAAGTCTTTTTCGGATTACCAGCATTCAGTAATTTCGGTTTATCATTTACTTACTGATAATGATCAGAATGGTAACTTATAAAGCCCTCCGATGAGGGCTTTATTATTTTTTTAAATACTTGAATATTGAGACTTAGCTGTTGGATATTGTGCATTTAATGATAGGTGCTATATCAAAGTGTCCAATATCCAGCAGAGAATGTCCAAGAGAGAATATAACGATGGATTTTTAATCGCGTCGATATATCAGAGATTGATTCATTTTTTCCTTCACACAATCGTAATTAGCCACAGCGCCAGAATTGAATTAAACAAACGATGTGGAAAATTCCTAATAAATAAAAACACATATGCTCAAAAAATCATCAATATCAAAAGTACTAGAACTATTAAAATCCAATTATTCCGATACTACAACGGCTCTAAATTTTGGTACACCTTTCCAGCTTCTCATATCCACCATGTTAGCGGCCCAGAGTACAGATAAGCGGGTTAATATTGTAACAAAAGATATTTTTCCCGATTATCCGGATGCTAAAAGCTTTCTTTCTCTTTCCCTGGAGGAAATGGAGGAGAAGATCAAGACAGTTGGTTTGTATAAGTCAAAAGCAAAAAATGTACTGGCGACTTGCAGACTATTGGTAGATAAGTATGATGGAGTAGTCCCGGAAACCCGGGAAGATCTTATGGAATTACCGGGAGTGGGTAGAAAAACAGCCAATGTTGTTCTGAGCATTGCCACTGACTTTCAGGCTATTGCGGTTGATACCCACGTGTTCCGTGTTTCAAACCGTATTGGATTAGCTAACGCCAAAGATGTCCTGCAGACAGAAAAAGATTTAATGAGCAATATTCCTCAAAAAAATTGGTCAGATGCACACCATTGGTTAATTTGGCATGGCCGCAAAATATGCCGGGCGCGGAATCCTTTATGCGAAGACTGTTTTCTATACGCATTTTGTGAATACTATAGAAAAGAAAAGTGTAATGAGTAATTTGGTATTGGAGGAAAACGCCAAATTGTGAATATATCCACCTTGAACCAATTCATCGGTTGGGAATTCCTCTGGTGGATATTGGATATTTCTATTCATTTTTTGTATTATAAACAGTACATATTTAATCAAGTAATAAAGAAAAGGTAAATAAATGCCCAAATTATCGACACGTGGTAATGCAATGCCCTCCTCTCCCATTCGAAAGTTAGTTCCTTTTGCAGATCAGGCAAAAGAAAAAGGACGTCATGTTTATCATCTTAATATAGGCCAACCAGATATCCATACACCAGATACATACTGGAATGCTATCGAAAAACATGGGCGAACCGTGCTGGAATATGGCCCCTCGGCAGGAATAACATCCTACAGAAAAAAATTGATAGATTATTACAAGCGATTTGATATTTCACTGGACTTAGATGATATTATCGTTACTACAGGAGGAAGTGAAGCGATAATTTTTGCTTTAATGGCCATCACAGATCCCGGGGATGAGGTAATTGTTCCGGAACCTTTCTATACAAATTATAATGGTTTTGCTATGGAGGCTGCTGCAAAAATAGTCCCAATCACGTCTACTATCGAAGATGATTTTCAACTACCCCCCATTGATTCTCTTCGAAGTAAGATTAACAAAAAAACACGGGCGATTCTTATCTGTAATCCGAACAATCCAACGGGATATGTCTATTCACGTGAGGAGTTGGAAGCCTTGCGCGAAATCGTCCTCGAATATGATTTGTTTCTTTTGGCTGATGAGGTTTACAGGGAATTCTGTTACGATGGTTTGGATCATACCAGTGTTATGCATTTACAAGGCATCGATGATCGGGCCATATTGCTGGACAGTATTTCAAAACGATATTCTGCTTGTGGAGCCAGGATCGGATGTGTGATCTCTAAAAACCATGATATCACCAATACGGCATTAAAGTTCGGTATGGCCAGGTTATGTCCCCCCACTCTCGAGCAATTAGGGGCAGAGGCGGGGATAAATACACCGGATTCATATTTTCAGGAAGTAATGGATGAATACACGGAACGCCGGAATGTGATGGTGGCCGCTTTAAATAATATGCCCGGCGTTGTGGCACCTAATCCTAAAGGGGCGTTCTATCTTGTTGCCAAACTCCCGGTTGATGATGCTGATAAATTTGCACAATGGCTGTTAACAGATTTCCAAATTAACGAAGAAACAGTGATGGTAGCGCCTGCAAATGGCTTTTATTCATCTCCGGGTTTAGGGCAAGATGAGGTACGGATTGCCTATGTCTTAAATGTAGAGGATATAAAAAAAGCAATGCATATTTTAGATGAAGGCCTAAGGGTCTATCCCGGAAGGACTTAATGAAAAATCGATCGGTAGTCATCTTTCTATTGCTTTTGTTACCCTTATTATCTTTTGCAGATTGTGTAATTGTTAAGGATGGGACAAAATATAAAGGGGCTATTCTAAAATCTGACGATAAACAGGTTTATTTGCAAGTATCAGATACCATTTTTTCAAGGATTCCCCATTCACTTGTAAGGACTATCACATTCCGCTATGCTGACATGGTATATTTGTTAAATGGCGAAACAATTAAATGCAAAGTCCTGACAAGATCAGTCACGGAACTAAATATTGTTGCTGAGAATGGTCCAAGAACAATAAAAATAATGGATTTGAAGCGGTATTTTTATAATGAGAATGATAGTCTCATCATCACATCATTGCCGCAGACAGGAGATGTTTTTAATAATGAAAAAAGTCTCTCTTCTATGGATACAAGGATGGATAAAACGATATTTTTTAGTCTTGCCGGAGGAGCGATTTATCCAGATGGAAAGACCTGGCAGAAAGATTTTATTACCGCCAATTCATTGTTGGGAATATTTTCTCAGGGGCAGATAGGATTTACTCTTGTAAGAAATATCGCCATATATGGCGGTTATATGGTCAATCAATATAGTAATACAGCTGAAAATGATTTGCAAAGTGAGGTGAATTTTGGATATTATCACTTAGGGGTGGATTATTTTCACACGTTTGATTTTTTACCGGGTGTAAACTTTTCAATCGGAGGTGATGCTGGAATGGTGAATCTAAGTGGGAAAATTTACACCTATAGCTATCGTGAACTGGATTTGAGTGGATTGTCACCTAATATTGGATTCCGTCTGTTGATTGGTGCCAGACTTTTCTTTTTAAAACAGGTGTCTGCATCGATAAAAGCAGGGTACTTTAGCATCCAGGACTTCATCATCAATGTTCCGGCTGAAATAGAATATGATGTAACCCTGCCTTTAAGTGGCTGGACAATCATGTTTGGCGCATCTTTCCATTTACCGATCTAAACAGGCAAAAATCAAGATGAAAAAAAATATAGTTTTATACATTGCAACTTATTTATTGGTCATTATTTATATTATGACATTAATAGGATGCGAAGCAGAGATTACACCCCCTGAAGATGGGAATCCCTATGTAAAACGTCAAACCTTAGAATTAAGTAGCTCAGAGAGACTAAATTATGTGATACTCTTTCCGGAGAGTTATGATTCGACGCTATCCTATCCGGCACTTCTTGCGCTTCCGCCCGGCAGTCAATCCATCAATGAAGTGGAGTGGGCAATAAATTTATACTATATCCGCCAGTCGATACAGCAAAACTGGATTGTTATAAATCCGATTGCCCCAGAAGACAAACTATTTCATGAAGGATCTGAGGTGTACATCCCAATTCTTTTGGATGAAGTGGAAAAATCTTTAAAGATTGAAGGGGATAAATTTCATTTGGCAGGAATAAGCAGTGGTGGAATTAGCGGGTTTCGTCTTGCTACTGTATATCCCGAGAGATTTCAGTCTTTGACAGTATTTCCTGGTTTGCCATTGGAGAGCGATCAAAAACATCTGGATAGATTGGTTGATATGTCTATAACTATGTACGTTGGTGAAAACGATGCATCGGAGTGGGTAAACGGTACAGAACAGACCGCTCATGAATTAGATTCCCTGGGAGTCACTGTCAGCTATAAAATATGGGCAAATGATGGCCATGTAATTACTAGTCTAAATCCCGAATTTCTATTTGATCTTTTCGAGACCTATCGTAAGACAGACTAGATTTTGGCTAGCCATTATCATTATTTTATCTATGGGCTATTAATTAAAAATGAAAACCAAGATAAAAGGTAAATTGAATACCAGAAGCATTTATTTCTTCTGGTAGGAGAAATGGAATTAATTCTTCCGGAAAATCAAAATCAGTCGAGAATGATTGATCAGATGTATCATAGGGTTGTACGCTTTTAAAAATGATGCTTACTCCTAAAGAAACCACCTTGCTCACAAAATAGGTTCCCCCCACAGCAAACTTAAATGTAAATGATGTATATTCATATGTTTTACTATCTTCAAAATTGGTACCATCAAGCGATGTATATGAATAGATTAGATCAGAACTGTAGGATGTACTTCCTAGGTCGGCTCCTATATATATATCATGATTTCCCGGGGAATTCCAAATTGCATAATTGAGACCCAGATAAGAATTTACAAATCTGTTTTTTCGTTCAACAGCACCACCGGGCAATGAGCTGATTGTCGTTGATGCCTGCCAGTGTGATAGCATATTTTCGCCAACAAATCCAAGCTTCAATTGCCATCGTTGGCTAAAGGTATAGCGCAACTCAACTCCTAACAAATAATGTCCAGAAAACTCATCTATATCAGGGGCGATATAGGCATTTACCTCCTGAATCTCTTCATTGAGTTTAGTTGTATAGGTAAGAGTAGAAAAGCCACCCAACAAGACGACACCAAATCGCCTGAAAGATCCGGTCTCTTGGGCGGTCGAGGATTCTTGTTTTTGCTCATTATCATGAGTTTGTTGGGATACTAAACCTTTATTAACTTCATAGGAAGCCAGTTCTGATGCAATCTCAGGGATTACATCCGTTAGAACTTCACTTAATTTCCCCTCAAAATCCTGGGTGGCCGTTTTGATTATTGCACCGGTTTTTACATCTATCATCCGGACACTGATAGAATACAAGTCTTCGATTTTACCAATATTACCAGCTGTCATCACAGCAACATTAAGCAGTTGACCAATTTCGACGGCACATTCCACAGAAGTACAACCTGATTGCTGAAAACCCTGTTCAGTCAATATTTCATTCATTTTTTCTCGCTCGATAACCTGGAACTGCCCCGTCTCAAAAAGTTCTGTACGTAAGCGATGTGACAAAAATTCTGCATCAGGTTTGGCAATACCTGTCGGATCAAGATCCAGTACAGCAATATTGATCTTACTGTCCTGCCCAAATAGCCCATGGACAGATATTAACACCAGAAGTAAAGCGAAGGAAAGTAATTTGTTTTTCATGAAGGCCTCAAATCCTGAATCATTCTATGCAAATTTATACTATCATTATCGGACTCAAAGTCCTGATATTTATCTTTGGTGTCATTTTTATTCTGTACTGTGGCGACTGCCAAAAGTAATGTGTTTACATTTTTATAAGTTAGTACCTGTAATCTTATTTATCAGAGGAAGTAGACTCTGTATAATTATTGACCACATAATCTGCTTGGGTATCGGTTATTGATGCATCATTACAACCAGTAAATTTAATACTTATTCCACCAATGTCTTTGATGCCCCTCACATCTGTATGTTCCAAATCTCCAATATGGATCAATCTGTTACAATTCACTTTAAGATTTTGGCAAGTCATTTGGAAAACTGAAGCATGTGGTTTGCAATGTTCCTGCTCATCAGAAAAGATATTGGATTGAAAACAGGAGAGGATTTTTTCCTTTTCCAAAAATGACCGGATGTATTTACCATCAATATATCCGGTGTCAGAAATTATTGCCAGGGGAAAGTTGTCTGCAAGTTGTGGGACAATGGCATCAATATAAGGAATTCTAAGGGGGGGAACCGTATCAATTATTCTCCCGAAATAATCAGCAAATTTTTTAATGATATCATCAGGAAGACTTATGCCGATTACTTCGCACATATATAAGATACGCTCACCTGGTCTGGGCGTACGTTGTTTGTTTATCCATTCATCCATAAACATTTGTGTAGACGCCTGAAAAGCCTTCTGTACAAGCTCATTGCTAATCTGTCTATACTCTGAAAGGAGCGTATGAAAATATTGAATCCGTAACCGATGACGTTTTTCCTCATCGCCATTGGCATAAAGTGTATTCCAAAAATCGAATGATATTCCGTATTGCATCTAGTTAGAGATCTTCTAGTCTTTCCATGGCATCTTTTTTATACTTATCATCATCACTATCAGATTTGGGCAGGTCCAGACATTTTTGATATTGAGCCCTGGCTTCTTCTTCAAGATCCATTGTTTCATATGTTATACCGAGTTCCAGGTGGTGATTGATATGGGTAGGGTTTATTTCCACTGCTTTCTTAAAGGCTGCAACGGCATTTTCATCGCTGGCATCTTCAGGTACACCGCCTAGAAACATATCTGCAAAACCCTTCTCTATCCAACTTAAATTAGCTAATTTGCGATTCCAGCGTCCCAATACATGATAAGCGATATCATCTGTCGGGTCATATTTAATAGCAAGGTCAACTTCAGATTTAATATCTTTGGATAGTTTTATACGCTCTTTGGCACCGGCATCAAGGGCGACTCGTCCAAGAGCAATACTTAAATACAGATGTCCCTTTCCTCCTTCTGGCTCGATACGGGTTGCCCTGCGGGCAAGTTCAGCCCCTTTCTGATAATATTCAGCACGTTCATCATCATCTTCAATGGTTTCCCCAACATCAAGATATGCCCGACAACCCTTCCAGTTGGCATCATAATTCAGTGAATCAATGGCTAAAACATCAGAATAGGCTTTTAGAGCACCTTTATTGTCATATATCTTGAACAAGCTATCACCTTTGGCCAGATTATCGCTAATTTGATCGGCAATCAATACAGTGACACTAACCAGGAAGCAAAGAATACATATAACAAATATTTTTTTCATGGTGTCCTCTCATTTCTTAATTATTATTTCTAAAATTTTATCATCAATCTCTATTTTATCTACAACGTCCATTCCATTTACGACTTGTCCAAAAACTGTATATCGTCGGTTTAAATGCGGTTGTTCAGAATGACAGATAAAAAACTGGCTGCTACCGGTATCTTTACCGGCTGTGGCCATACCAATTGTCCCTCGTTTAAATGGTTTCTCATTATATTCGCAGGGTAGAGCATAGGCAGGTCCTCCCCATCCATCGCCTCTTGGATCTCCACCTTGAACAACAAAATCACTAACAACCCTATGAAAAGTGAGATTATTATAAAAACCATTTTTAGCCAATCCTATAAAGTTAGAAACGGTTAGTGGGGCTATATCAGGTAATAATTGAAGTGTAATAGTACCCTTTTCAGTCTCAATTATTGCATCAATCGGCGTCGGTTGAATAACGAGCGTTTCTGGAACAAAAAGGTTCGTGTGCAAATCGGGTCGGGTTGTAACAGATTTATTAAGATCAGCCAAATTATTTTTGAGCTGATGGGCTATTACATAGGATTTGGTTGTATGATAAATATTTGTCATAAAATCAATGGCCTGTGGCGTTTCAAGTGCCGCGATTGCCCTTAGAAGTATAGCCATGACCTCAACGTCTTTTGGTTCCTTAAATTTTGTATATGCCGTACTCAAGTCTTCAAAACTTAGCCATTCGGGATGCTCAATAATCCAGTCGGTTGCAATGGAAGTCAGCGCCTGGTCAGCAGAAAGTAAAAGCGGTTTTGCTTGTTTATAGCCGATATACCGAAGATTCCATAGTTCCTCAAAGGCCGTATAATTTAGTCTTGGATTGGGTACCTGTAAAAATTGGCGTAATTGATTACGCGCCATTCTGTTTTTTATATTTGCAAGACTTCGAAGTAATAATTGTTTAAAAAATATATTTCCCTTATCAAGGTTCTGCTGTATGAGGGAATAGATCATATCCGGATCTTTTTTTGATAGAGCCAGAATGATGCGGCCTTTATCTGCCCAGGAAGCGTCCTGATAAACTTTTAATAGGATTTGTTTTGCTTGAAGTATATCACTCTTTGAATACATTCCAAGGGCCGAGATCCGAAGATGTGGATTATCAGACCATAGAAACTTCTCAACCACCTCCAGGGCAGTGGAATCTCCCAAATGCGAAAAGATAGCAATTGTATAAATCTTTTGCTGCCATTTTGAAGATTCACTTTTTAAGTTCGACACGATATTATGTTTTAATGTGTCGAATAATGCGCTATCACGATGTTGAATATAATAGTCGTCTAAAGCCCGGCTGATAAGCTTTGAATCTGTATTTACTGTATAGTGAATTAGAAATATTTTGCAAACGAATTAGGGAATGAATAGAAGATATCTGGGGATGCCGGGAAAAAAAATAGATTGCAGCATCTCTTACATTTTTGTTGTTATACGTTAGATACTCTACCAGGACTCTGATAGTATTTCTATTCTTATACTTCGGAGGTGCAATAAAAGTAATGCTTTTAATGGCTTCTGTTTTTAAGGAATCATGGAGAGATGTGAGCCTGGATATTAGGTTTGGAATTATTTTTTCGTCTTTTGATTGGCCTATAGCAAGTAAGATATGTTTATAATGATCTTTATAAGAGCTCGTATCCAGAAAGGATAATAATAATGAGTCTTGTCCTCCTATTTGCCCGAGGGCAAATAGCACCTTTTTTTGGATAGCCGGATTGTTTTCTTGAAGTAATTGCAATAAAGTTGGGAGAAAAACGGGATTTCCAACTTTGGCAATACCGTCGATAGCGGCGATTCTGATTGTTTCGTCATCACTTTCCAGAAACTTGTTAAATATATCAGGATCTGCAGGTCTCTGGTACTCAATCAGCCGTATCTCTTTAATTACTTCATTTTCATCTTTCTGAAGACAAGATGAAATCAAAATCAGTGGCAATAAAATACCGCTAATAATTTTCAATATGGATCCTTATTTGTTTATTTTTCCCCATGCAGGATACAAATTATAGAAAAAATGTTCGATTGTTGCAATTATAATTCTTAAATCAGGTTTAAATGAACAATTTCATTTGACGGAAGTCATTAAAAATGTAGTAGTTATGGATCGTCTAAGGGAGAAAAAGTGTTTGACATTAAATTAAGATTTGATTAAGTTAAAATCTTAGTGTCATCAATAGAAATAAGAATAATTTATAACACTTTTAATAGGTTGGAGGCATAATGGCTAGTCAAGAGGGAAAAGGCTCAATCATTTTAAAGTTTTTTATCGTATTATTGGTTGTTGCTCTGATAATTGTCATAATTTTACCTGGTCGTATCTGGCAGGAAGAAGAAGTGATTAAATCTACTAGCCGTGGAAATATGGCAACACTATATGAATCATATCAGTATTTTCACAGTCTAAAAGGTTTTTATACAGATGACGAAAAAGAAGTTATTGCGACTATTCAAAATGATTCAGCATTAATAAAAAAGCAAATGGTTGTTAACCACACAAACCGTCTGAAAAATGCTCTGGAAACGTACTTAAATTCTAATGCAATAAAAAAATTATATGATATTTCATTTAACCTGAAAAATATTGAAGATGACCTGGAAGCAAACAAGAGATTTTTTAGGAAATTCGATGCAATAGATCAAGAAGCAGAGCAATTAAAGCAACAGATTTCTATTTTGAGATCCGGGATGGAGTTTGTTAATTACAATATAGCGGCTGTTGATCTAGATAGTCTTAAACAATTACGTAGGGATATGACTGATTATTCATTGCAATCCGCAGCCCGGTTAGCTAATTCATTCTCAAAGGATATCACCACTAATTTGCCTAATGTAGATTTCAAGGCCATGAATAAAAGTTGGATGCCCCTATCAGAAAGAGTCACCAATTTAATGGCTGAGGTAAATAGCACAGAATTGAAAAACCTGACAAGTGTTTCTGATCGTGTCGCTGATTTTCAACGCGATGCAACAAACGGCTTTTCATATTTCATTAATTCTAATACTTCTGCGGATCTAAGTGCAGCTACGGCTGCATCAGAAGATCTTGCAAGTGTATATATGGAATTCCTTACAGATTTTCTTATTACTGAACAATATACACAATACAACTTATCTGAAAGTGATTCATTATTGATAAATATAAGTGAGGCCAGTTTTTATACACCTTCTGATAAAAAGCGCTACGTGGTAAATTATAGCGATTCAAGTGGGCTGCGGGTTGAGGATCCCACACTTCTGGAAGAGTTAAAATCTTTGGCCGTCAAAGAGGCCGACCGTATCAGTCAATTACCATTTATGCCTGCTTTTGATAATTATCTGAGTAAAATTGAAGAATTAAAAGAGTATTATCCGCAAATAAAAACAAAGTACCGTCGCAATATTGACATTATGATTAAAACAAAAGAAATAGAGGCGGTTCTTGATAAACTTCCCAACAGCGCAGTTTATGATGCGTATCTAAAGGAAAAGAATTTTATTAAGACTATACCTGAAAGTGATTCATATTCAGAGATTAAAAATCAGGTGGAGGCATCATTAATAAGTATGGGGTCATTTAAACAGGTATATGCAGACAATTTCTTTGGAAATCTTGATTCTGTTCATATTGAATTAATAGATGAGCTAAATTCTTATGACGAGATGTTGTCAAAGATACGGCGGAATACTTTTTCATTTGAACCTTTTGTTGAAAGTCTAAAAACGGCCCTCGCCCAAATTAAATCTGTCCCAAAAGAATCCGTGTTACCTGAGTCTACAGCAGATCGATGAACATATGAAGTCTCTCTATCTTTATGCATCAGAAGGAGAAGAAATGACGGTGTATGGTGTATTTAAGAAGCGAATAGTTAACCATGGTAAGATCTCTGGCGCCACGGGTATTGCGAGTTGGGAAGAATAAATATATCTAATCTAGGGAATAATAGACTATCTCTTTTATAACTGGTTCTATATGAGTGCACATATCGGTCTGGCCTTTTGTATTGATAAAATTTATTATGCCGGTTTTGTACCATTCGATCAATCTCTTGCCTTGGATCGTTTAGGAACTCTTTCGTATCCATTCCGGTATGATGAACCAGATTTATTTAATGAGGATTCCCTCACTCCACTGGCAAACCAGATCAAGTCAAATTTATTGACTGAAGGAGATTCTGGCACCAATCTTTCTGTATCGATTGAATCTAATCTAGCTGCATTAAAAAGAATTCAGCTTACCTGATAGTTTTTCCAAGTCGGAAGAGAATGAACATATTATCTGGGATTTATCACAAAGTTTGTTAGATCCCATAGAGGATTATATTTTTTATAAAACAGATAATGTGTTTGAAACCTATAACCGAAAAGACTTTCTGACGATTGCGATAAAGAAAAAGATCATTCAATTCTTTAAAAAACTTAGCAAAGAGGTTGGTTTAAATCTTGTCGATATTTCTATAAACCAGCTAGTATCAGAAATTACTTTGCAAAACTTCCTTCAGGAGCAGGCAAAAGGCCTTGTTCTTTTATTTAAAACCGCGCCAAACAAATTGGAAAGTACTTATCTTTGGAACGGTAGTTTTTTTTCATATGACTATGAACGCCTGATTAAAAATTACCAGGTAGAAGAGTATTCAGAAGTCCTATTAAAAAATATCCGATTAAAAATTAAACAGATGGAAACCCTTTTTGAACAATATAAACAAGAAGAGGTAAGGGTTAGCCGTGTATTTATTTATGGGGACAATGTCAATGATGGGTTTTTATCATTAATTCAAAAAAACCTGAATGTAGTTCCTTTAAGATTAAACCCATTACAAAATATTGAAAAATCGGAAAAAATGAATAGTGCATTGCCTTCGCTGGAAGAAGCAACAAAATATGTTGAATCTATTGGTGTGGTTCTTGACCAATAGAACAAAGATATTTGGAGGGGAAAATGTCGAAATATAATATTCTTCGAGATGATGAAAACCAGTCTTCAAATCGGGAGCCAGCAAAGACCGAACAGCCACTGGATGGTGCAGTGGCCAAAGAAGAACCATTGTTCGATTCCTCACCCGTATCCACTCCGGTAAGTGAACTAAAGCAAACCCCGGGAGAGGACTATTTTTCTGACGAGTTGTTTCCAGTTTCCCCGGATTCAGAAACGGAAAACGTCTTCGAGAAGAAGGAAGAAGAGTTGGTCCCTTCGGATATGCCTGTAGAGGTGAATGATCAAGATTTTATGACTGAGCCGATAATCGATGACCAAGCGCCTATTGTATACGATGAAACCGCTGAAAGTGAATTTCCTTTAGCAGAAAAGAGAACGGAGAGTCAACCTCTATTCGAGTACGAAGAAGATGATAAGCAGGAGGGACTTAATTATAAACCTATCGTTATAGGTGGGGGTATTATTATAGCCATTACTGCTATATATTTTATTGTATCTAGTCTTTTCTTTGGAGAAAGCAAAGAAGAAGTCCCGGAACAAGTCGTTGAATCAGCTCAAGAAAAATTACTACGGGAACAGGATGTGAGAAAACAGAGTTTTCTTTCCGACATCAATAGAAATATGAGTCAAAATCTTCAAAGTATTTTTCAGCTGGCCAGTTTGGATCAACCCAAAGTAAAATATTCCAGTATTCTGTTATATGAAAATTCTTTAAATTTAGAGGTTTTTGTTCCAGATCGTGAAGTTCTGGCAAAGTATAATTTAAAGGTAAAAGAAGACCGCAATATTGAAAAGTATAATATTGAAACTGTTGATCAACGACGTGGAAGTAATGGGGGGTTTTTTGCATTATATGGAATCACCCTAAAGAAAAGTGCGGGCTCTTCTTCGCAGGGATCTTCCAATCCAGTAAAAATAACACCGGACACCTGGTCTAATGCTATCGTGTCCAAGTCAGGGATGACTGTTAATTCAAAACGATCGATATCAGACCGACAGGAAAATTTATTCCGTGTAAGTCGAATAGAATATGATCTAAGGGGTTCAATTAAAAATAGCCTATCTTTAATTAATCAGTTGGCAACCACTAATACGAATATCGCCATTCATAAACTTACTCTACTGCCAACGGATCAACGAAACATGTCCCCTTCTTCTTATATGCTCAAATTGATAATTGATTTTTATTTATAATTTGAATGATCAAATGATTTATTGATGCGTATATTAACAGGTCAATTTAAGGGCAAACACCTCTCTGCGGGTCGGGATTTATCCATTCGGCCGATAACCAATAGAAACAAAGAAATCATCTTTTCAATATTAGGAGATTTCTGTAAAGACAGGTGGATTCTGGATCTGTTTAGCGGTAGTGGTGGCCTCGGTCTTGAAGCAATTAGCCGGGGTGCTACTGGTGTAAGTTTTGTAGAAAAAGCAACCACATCTGTGGAGGTGCTTAAATTCAATATTAATGAATTGTCTGTTAGTGCGGACAAGATTAAAATAATTAGAACAGATGTTCTCGATTATATTAGGCGCGGGGAGGCAGCATTTCAATTAATTTTTGCCGACCCACCATTTAAATATCCTGAAATGCAGATATTAGTAGACGAAATATTTCACTACAAAATTCTTAGTCGGGAAGGGGTATTAATGTTACACCATGAGATTGACAATCCAATAAATTTGCAGACAGATATATATCAGGTTATAAAACAAAAGAAAATAGGAAGAAGCATTTTGTCATTTATTGTGGAGGAGGGATAATGTCTGAAAAAACAGCAATTTATCCAGGCACATTTGACCCCATTACAAATGGCCATCTTGATATTACGGAACGTGCTGCAAAAATATTTGATAAAGTGATTGTAACCATTGCCAATAACACGAAAAAAGAGCCACTTTTCTCCCTTGATGAGCGCATATTGTTTATAAATGATGCAACAAATCATTTGCCAAATGTTACTGCTGGAAGTTTTGAGGGATTACTTGTTGACTTTGCTGATAAAGAACAAGCTGTTGTTATAATACGTGGACTTCGTGCGATTTCGGATTTTGAATTTGAATTCCAAATGGCTCTTATGAACCACCGTCTTAATGGTGAGGTAACAACCGTTTTTTTAATGCCAAATGAAAAGTATACCTATTTGAATTCCACTATCATACGTGAAGTTGCTGAATTTGGTGGAAATGTTGATAAATTAGTTACACCACTAGTCGCTCAGAAACTTCATGAAAAATATGAAACGAAGTAAATAGAAAATATAGTTATAATTTAAGGATAACTCTCTATAACCGATCTTGTGTTATGATTTACAAAATTAGTTTTTAAATATAGATTTAATATCTAAAATTATAAGAGACTATATAATAATGTGAAAGAGGAATTAAATGTCAATCATTGAAAAATTCAGAATATCGGCAAAACACAAAAATAGGACAATTGTACTACCCGAGGGCGGAGAAGAAAGGATAATAAAAGCGGCAGGCTATTTAGCTGAACATGAATTAGTGAAACCAATTCTTCTTGGAGACGAATCCAAAATAAAGTCACAATCTGATGCATTGGGTATTAATATTTCAAATGTGAAGATTGAAGATCCTCAAAAATCCCCCATGCTAGATCCCTGGACAGACGATTTTTTTAACCTCCGTAAACATAAAAATATAACAAGGGATGAAGCCCGTAGTGCACTTCTGGACCCTTTATTTTTTGGCGCTTTTATGGTTCGTACAGGAAAAGCGGATGGCGCTGTCGCAGGATCAATCAATACAACGGGCAATGTTCTGCGTGCTGGGATCCAGGTAATTGGCCTCGCGGATAATGTTTCCGTTGTCTCAAGCTCCTTTATAATGTCCTTAAAACAAGAAAAGATATTAACTTTTGCGGACTGTGCGGTCATTCCCGATCCAGATGAGGATCAGTTGGCCAGTATTGCCATTAGCAGTGCAAAAACACATAGTCGGTTGGTTGACGAAGAACCGCGTATAGCCATGCTCTCATTTTCTACAAAAGGAAGTGCAAAACATCCTAATGTTGATAAGGTCATTGGTGCCACTTCTCTCGTTTCTGAAAAAGATCCTACTTTAATCGTAGATGGAGAATTACAATTCGATGCGGCCTTTTTAGAGTCTGTCGGTAAAAAAAAGGCTCCGGGAAGCCCTGTAGCGGGAAATGCCAATGTTTTAATTTTTCCTGATTTAAACTCAGGAAACATAGGTTATAAAATTGCACAAAGGTTAGGCGAAGCAGAGGCCATTGGACCTATTATACAGGGGTTAAAGCATCCCTTTAATGATTTGTCTCGGGGGTGTAGTGTGGAAGATGTTATCAATGTATCCTGCATATGCGCACTAATGTCTTAGGTCGTACACATATCAATTTAGTTGGAATGTTTATAGAAAATTCTGTAAATTTTCTTTCTAAAAATTGATTTGGAGTTAATTAATGCCGACCTATGAATATCTTTGCAAATCCTGTGGACTTGAATTTGAGGAATTTCAGAGTATTGCATCTGAGCCCATACAAGTATGTCCAAAATGCAAAGAAAAAAATGTACAAAGAAAAATATCAGGCGGGACAGGATTAATTTTTAAAGGATCAGGTTTTTACATTACTGATTATAAAAATAAAAACACACGCACGAATACACCATCTCCTAAAAAAGAAAAAAAATCCGGTTTAGGTGAAGAATCTAAAAGTAAAGTTTCCTAAAAAAACTAAAAAATAAACATTTTTTTCTTTCTCTTTGTGAATGATTGCACTATATTGTAGTTATATCCCGATACATCTGCTTGGATAAATCTCACCCCATATAATTTAAGAAAGGAGTTCATTATGACTCAAATGAAGGACAAAATCGCCTCTATCCTACCCCAATGGCGTGAAAGAGTTACAAAATTGGTGAAAGAACATGGAGATACGGAAGTTAACACGGTAAAAATCAGTCAGTTTTACGGAGGAATGAGAGGTATTAAATGCCTAACAACAGACATCTCATATCTCGATCCATTTGAAGGAATTCGTTTTAGGGGTTATACCATTCCAGAGACCTTAGAAAAATTACCTAAAGCACCTGGGGCAGAAATGCCTTATGTTGAGGGTCATCTGTATTTACTGTTAACAGGAGAAATTCCAACAGAGGATCAAGTTCAGGAAGTTATTAAAGATTTCAGGCAAGAGGAGAAGTGCCCAATTATGTATGGGATACACTACGGGCTCTGCCAAAAGATACGCATCCGATGACGATGTTTTCCATTGCGATTATGGCTCTTCAAAAAGACTCTGTATTTGTAAAAAAATATAATGAAGGTATGAGTAAATTTGATTACTGGGATCCGATGTATGAAGATGCCATGAATTTATTGGCCAAATTAAACACAATTGCTGCCTATATATATCGCTATAAATATAAAAATGATTCTCCTATTGAACCTGATTTCTCACTTGATTATGGAAAAAACTATGCCCATATGATGGGAATTGGTTCACCATATGATGAATTATCACGTCTCTATTTTATTCTTCATAGTGATCATGAAAGTGGCAATGTAAGTGCACATACGACCCATCTGGTTGCTTCCACTCTCTCTGATGCTTACTATTCTTTATCAGCAGGGTTAAATGGATTAGCAGGGCCATTGCATGGATTGGCCAATCAGGAAGTTTTGCGTTGGATTCAGGAAATGATGAAAAAAGTTGGAGATAACCCAACAAAAGAGGAAATGCATAAATTTGTTTGGGATACTTTGAATTCTGGTCAAGTTGTTCCGGGATATGGACATGCGGTATTAAGAAAAACGGATCCGCGTTATACCTCTCAACGTGAATTTGCTCTAAAGCATCTACCTGATGATGCAGATTTTTAAAGTTGTAAGTCTGCTCTATGATGTTGTCCCTCCGGTTTTGGAGGAACAGGGTAAAGCAAAAAATCCATGGCCAAATGTTGATGCCCATTCTGGTGTTATTCAATGGCATTATGGTGTTCAGGAATATGATTTTTATACCGTCAATTTGGTGTTGGTCGTGCATTTGGCGTTTTACCAAATATTGTTTGGGATCGGGCTTTGGGTCAGTCAATTGAAAGACCAAAATCACTAACATTGATATGCTTGAAGAAATTGCCGGAATTAAGTAAAATATTTTTCATTAAAAAAAGGCGTTTTCATTTACGGAACGCCTTTTTTTTAATACGAATCACAGATCTATTCTATAGATAATTTCTCCTGAGATTTATACTGCAATAAGATAAAGTTGATAGTAAAGTCCTCTTTTCTCAAGCAATTCCTCATGTGTTCCCATTTCCCGGATTGTTCCCTTATGCATTACAATAATTTTATTCACGTGCTTTGATTGTGGATAATCGGTGGGCAATGATTAATGATGTTCGGTTGTTGTCATTAGATGTTTCCAAAGCCCCCTGAATAAGCATTTCAGTTTCTGTATCCACACTAGAAGTCGCCTCATCTAATACTAAAATTCGTGGATTTACAACGAATGCCCTTGCAAATGAAATCAGTTGTTTCTGACCCATCGATAAAGTTGTTCCACGTTCCTTTACTGGCGTGTCATATTTTTGGGGAATTTTTCAATGAAACTCGTGAGCATTGACTTGCTTAGCAGCCCATTTAATCGTGTCAATAGAAATATGCTTATTTCCAAGACGAATATTATCAGCCACACGTTCCGGAAAAAAGGAAAACATCCTGCAAAACAACAGCAATCTGACTGCGAAGGGAATTCAAATCCCACTTTCGTATTGATATATCATCTACAAATATATCACCATTCTGAAAATCATACTGTCGGGCAAGTATATTAATTAAACTGGTTTTTCCGGCGCCAGTATGGCCAACGATGGCAATACTTTCCCCGGGATTCAGTTCAAAGCTGACATCCTTCAAGATATAATTCAGGTTCATTGTAAGCAAAATTAACACGATTGAAATTTAATTTTGCCTCTAATATTTTCAATCTTTTGAGGAGTATGGATCAGATTCTAATTAGAAATGGGTGTGTCAAGTAATTTAAAAATTCGCTCAGATGATGCCATGGCTTGTTGAAGAATATTATATTTTTCAGATAAATCACTAATTGGACGGAAAAACATTTGTGCATACTGTATAAAAGCAACCAATGCACCAAATGTTGTTAGCCCCTCAACTTGAAAATACCACCTCGCCAAATTACGAGGGCATATTGCAAATGCACCGACTAATTCAATGGCAGGATAAAAAAGAGCAAAGTAAAAAACAGTTTTAATGTGGGCCTGGGTATGTTCCATAATTGATCTCGGAAAACGTTTTGATAATTTTTGTCAACCCGGTTAAATACCTGAACAATTTGCATACCTGTAATATTTTCCTGCACATAGGTATTGATCTGCGCAACCCACTTCCGAATACGTCTGAAAGAATTACGAACACGGATACGAAAAATAATTGATATAATAAACAATACAGGCACAACAGAAAGCACCCAAAAGGCAAGGCGGGGATCCATATAGAATAAAGCAATCATTATACCTAAAAGAAGAAATATATCACCAAAAATTGAAACAATACCCTGGGTAAACATTTGATTAAGCGCTTCGACATCTGAGGTCACCCGGGTCATTAAACGACCAACGGGATTTTTATCAAAAAATGAAAGGGAAAGTTTGTGTATGTATTGGAATACTTTTGACCGAATATCGAACATCAATCTTTGGCCGAAATATTGGGTTACATAGATTTGCGCATATTGTGTTAGAAATATAAAAATAAGAACAATGAAATAAACTAATAGAATTAGATATAGTCCGGACAGTTCCTTATTTGCAATGTACTTATCAATGGCCAATTTTGTGAGGTATGGTCCGGCTAATTGTAACAATGAGGCGAAAAGAGTTAGCAGAACACCTATAAAGATTAATTTTTTATAGGGGGCGGTATAAGCAAGTAAGCGCTTCATCAATTTTGAATCATACGCTTTTCCTGTAATTTCATCTTCATGCATAGCAAATACTTTTCATAATTGGTACAAATCAATCTGCTTACTGAGTATCAGGTTTGATTAGTTTAAATATTTATTTCCCGAATCAAAGCGTCTATAAATACGGTATATAACATCAATAACCCTCTGAATTTCTTCTATCCTATTTGTTTTACCAAAGGAAAATCTTATGGAGTTACGTATATGTTTACTATCAAAGCCCATAGATTTAAGCACATAGGAAGGTTTGCTCGAGCCCGACTACAAGCAGAACCGGTAGAGACGGCTATTCCCTCCTGATCGAGGTTAATCAGCATGGCATCACCTGAAATAAACGGAAAATAAACATTTGAATGACTACAAACACGTTGAGATTTCTCTCCATGAATGATAATACCTGGAATCGTTTGTTTTAATTTCTGCTCAAATAAATTTCTTATGGTAGAAATATTTTTAGCTATATCCATATTAATTGCTATTTTTTCTGCAGCTATAGCCAGGCCTGCAATAGCCGGTAGATTCTCTGTTCCTGGGCGAACATTGGTTTCCTGGGATCCTCCAAACAATATGGATTGGATTGGTACCGACTGACGGGTGAGCAAAGCGCCAGCACCTTTAGGGCCATAGATCTTGTGCCCTGATATGGTTAATAAGTCAATCATGAAGTCAGATAAGGAGATTTGAATTTTACTGTATGCCTGTACGGCATCACAATGAAAAAAAGAAGTATGCCTATTAAGAAGTTCTCCAATTTCCCGAATCGGGAACACAGATCCTGTCTCATTATTTGCTAACATAAGGGAAACCAGAATGGTATCATTTCTTAACAAGGATTTAAATTGGTTTATATCTGGTTGTCCCATTTCATCCACATCAATATAAGACACCGAATAGCCAAGAGTTTCAAGATGATGAAAAACATTAAGTACAGATGGATGTTCGATTTTTGAAGTGATGAGGTGCTTGCCATGATGATTGTTGGCTCTTACACAACCAAGAATGGCAAGATTATTAGCTTCGGTACCTCCTGCGGTAAAAAAAACGTCACCAGACTTACCACCAACAGAATCGGCTAAAATTTTGCGGGCCTTTTCTAAAAGTACTTTACTTTGCTGACCAAATGAGTGAACGCTTGAAGGGTTTGCATAAACCTGCAGAGCAGTTTGATGCATTAAATCATTGACATCAGGATCGATAGGTGTTGTTGATGCATGGTCCAGATAAATGGTATTCATAAGACATTCAATCGTGAGAGTTGATAAAAAATTCCAACAAAGTTAATAATATCAATAGGATTATCAAATATAATAGTAATCAAAATAGAATTCATTTATATATATATAATCTTGAAAAAAGCGATTACTTGGATAACATAGTTTTTTATTAAACATTTATACATATTTTTATTAAATTGCCCCGATTAACTTATATAAGTATTAGTTTTTCGGTTTAAAGAGATCTCAGGAGAATAATTGATGGATGCACAACGCGGACAGTGGAGTTCAAAAATCGGGTTTATTTTTGCTGCAGCTGGGTCAGCAATTGGGCTAGGCAATATCTGGCGATTCCCATATGTGGTAGGCGAAAATGGTGGTGCTGCTTTTGTATTGCTTTATATAATTTTTGTTGTGATAATTGGACTACCCTATATGTTTGCAGAATTGGCTCTGGGAAGGCTGTCTCAGAAGAATCCGGTAGGTGCCATTGAAGCTATAAAACCCGGGTCACCATGGAAATGGGTTGGCGTGCTGGGTGTACTAACTGGTGTTGGAATCCTTTCTTTTTATGGTGTGATTGCTGGTTGGACCTTTGGTTATATCTTTAAAATGGCGACAGGGAATGTTAGCGATTTTTCAGAATTTGTATCAAATCCCCTTATGGTATTATTCCTATTCGCGCTTTTTATGCTGCTGACAACGTCTATTGTCTATGGAGGTGTTGAGGCTGGGATAGAACGATGGTCAAAAATATTGATGCCCATTCTATTTATATTGCTTATTGGATTAATAATTTACTCGGTTACTCTTGATGGGGCGGGGCGTGGGTTAGCTTTTTATCTGCAACCGGATATATCAAAAATAACAGGTAAGACAATGCTGGCTGCCCTGGGACAAGCTTTTTTCTCCTTAAGTTTAGGAATGGGTCTTATGATTACTTATGGCAGTTATGTATCAAAAAGGGACAATATAATAAGTTCCGCTTTTTATATTGGTCTGTTTGACACAATGATCGCCATAATGGCGGGGTTAATTATTTTTCCAGCCCTTTTTGCGATGGGTGAAAGCCCGTCCGCCGGACCTTCACTCGTCTTCGTTGTCCTCCCGAAACTTTTTATTCAGATGCCGGGAGGATTGGTCGTTGGAACATTTTTCTTTATTTTGTTGACAGTAGCCGCACTTACTTCAACTATTTCTCTTCTTGAGGTGCCTGTAGCATATCTGGTTGATGAGAAAAAAGTGGATCGTAAAAAAATAGTTTGGGCCGTAGTCTGCGTTTACCTTTATAGTGGGTTTACCTTCTGCTCTTTCACAAGGCTCCTCAGAATTTTTTACAGATTTTGGTTTGTTACCAGCAAGACTAACCTCGCCCGATTTTTTGAGCCAAATGAGTTTTATATGGGGAGATTTTTCACTCGCATTTGGTGCTTTACTTCTTTCAATATTTGTCGGTTGGGTTTGGGGTGCCGGGAAGGCAGCAGATGAACTTGAAGTTAATTCGTCATTTTTTCAAAAGACCAGAGGGATATGGATATTTATGATAAGATATTTTATACCTGTGGTTGTCTTTTTGATATTACTAAATCTATTTGGACTATTCGACTGAGATACTGAACCAATCATATTGACCGAATAAAGGAATAATTCGTATGGGCTTTTTTGACCATGTACTGTACTGGACTAGAGAATTAGACCTGATCTTTTGGGGTTTGCCAATGATCGCCCTCCTGTTGCTAACCGGAATATTTCTAACTATACGCACGCGGGGACTTCAATTCACCCATTTCTGGGTATCGATAAAACTTATATTTTCAAAAGAGGCACATTCAAAAAAAGGACATGGCGATATTTCACCCTTTGCAGCATTGATGACTGCATTGGCGGCTACAGTAGGAAACGGAAATATTGCCGGTGTCGCTACTGCAATAGCAATAGGGGGCCCTGGCGCACCCGTGTATATGTGGATTGCCGGTATATTTGGGATGGCAACTAAATATGCAGAAGGTTTTTTAGGTGTAGAATATCGTGAAGTGGCTCCAAATGGTACGATGGCAGGCGGGCCAATGTACTATGTTAAGAATGGATTAAAAAACAAAAAAATTGGGAAATGGCTTGGTGGCGCATTTGCGCTATTTGGAGCAATTGCTTGTCTTATCGGTACAGGAAATATGGCCCAATCGAATTCGATGACAGCTTCACTTGCAAACACATTTAACCGTGCCTTTCATGGTGGTGTTGCCGGAGAACAAGCCCCTGCCATCTATTACTTCGTTATTGGATTGTTGATAGCAATATTGGTTGGGATGGTGATTATTGGTGGAATTAAAAAAATTGGACATGTCTCTGAAAAGTTGGTACCCTCAATGATTATCTTCTATATTATTTTTGCATCGATTGTGATTATAGCAAACATCACAAAAATTCCAGAGGCATTTGCTGTTATATTTAAATCAGCTTTTGGTTTTCAACCATTATTAGGCGCTTCTGTTGGGCTTGCTATACAGAATGGGGTTAGCCGGGGTTTACTTTCAAATGAAGCCGGTTTGGGGTCTGCTGCTATTGCTCAGGGAGCATCCACGTCTGAAGAACCAACCAAAAATGGATTGATAGCAATGACGGGAGTTTTTATAGATACAATATTGGTCAATTCTATGACGACCCTTACAATAGTCCTAACGGGTGCTTATATGCAAACACAGGCTTGGCAAGGTTTAGGAGCGGCTGATAATATTACCAGTATTTTAGTTACCCAAAAAGCCTTTAATTCGGTTATACCATTCGGATTAGGGGGAACGATTATTGCCGTTGCATCGTTTGTTTTTGGATACACGACATTAATTGGTTGGTCTTATTATGGAGAAAAATGTATAGAATACTTTGGTGGAAATAAAGTTATTATGCCATATCGTTATATATTCATATTGTTTTTATTTATGGGTGCAATCCTGACACCAATTGCTGGACAAAGTTTTGATTATCTGAATATTGTTTGGCATATAGGCAATATAGGCAATGCATTAATGGCTTTTCCAAACCTGGTTGGTCTATTGTTCTTAGCCGGTGTTGTTGCTCGTGTAACGCGTGAAAGACTTAACAAAAGTTAAGAGGGGGAAACATGGAGAATTCAACACCTTTTGTAAAAATGTATTCCACAGATTGGTGCCATGATTGTAAAGCTATACTATCGTTTTTTGAAGAAAAAACGTTGCCTACAAAGTCATTCATGTTGACACTGATCCATTGGCAATTGAAAAACTAAAAGAGATCTGTGGAGGAAAAAAAATTGTTCCGACTTTGGAAATAGAAGGTAAAACGTATATAAATCCTTCAGTGGACTATCTGAAGAATATTGTAAATCCATTAATGGAAAACAATATTTGAGTGAATGTGATATTTTTTGTAAAATATCATTAATAATTTTTGATAAAAAAGATTGTATATTGAAAAGGCGGGAGACTTAATCCCGCTTTTTTTATTGGAGGTAATATGCAAATCGGAATAGTTGGCTTACCCTTTTCCGGAAAATCAACACTATTTGAGACATTACTAGCACATAAATCCCATGAATCCACCGGAAAATTTAAAAATGATGCAGAACGTGGTGTTGTTCAAGTACCAGACAGCAGGCTGAACAAACTTACAGAAATGTTTCAACCTCAAAAAGAAGTCCCGGCAACGATTGAATATATCAAAGTACCTGGTTTGGATAAAGACGGACATCAGGGATCGGGCTTACCCAATCAATTTCTATCAAACACAAAAACGGTAGACCTTATACTGGTTATGATTCGTGCTTTTGAAAATGATATATATCCCCATCCAATGGGAAGCGTAAATCCTAAACGGGATATTAACTTCATCAATAGTGAATTCATGCTAAATGATCTATCGATTATTGAAAGCAGAATAGGAAAGCTTGAAAAATTGGTAATGAAAACACAAAATGATAAAGATAAGAAAGAACTTGTGGTATTAAAAAAATGCCAGGAAATACTAGAAGAAGAACGACCGATCCGAGATTTAGACCTTTCAGATGCGGAACAGTTAATCATCAAAGGATTTCAATTTTTAAGTGCTAAACCGATCCTCTTTGTATTAAATATTGGAGAAAACGAGATCGCAATTGAAAACTCTTTAATAGAGGAATTAAATGATATTATTGATGCCAAATGTGCTATCACTGAATTAAGTGCGGAAATTGAAAAAGAAATCTCCCAACTTGATGAAGAGGATGCAGAGGCATTTCTTTCTGATTTAAATATTGCAGAACCGGCCACCCAAAAATTAATTAAAGAGTCGTATGATTTACTCGGACTTATATCCTTTTTTACTGTCGGGGAGGATGAATGCCGAGCCTGGACAATTCGAATACAAACAAATGCCCAAAAGGCTGCCGGGACTATTCATTCAGATATGGATAAGGGATTTATCAGGGCTGAGGTGGTTGGTTATGATACTTTGATTGAAGAGGGTAGTCTTAATGCCTGTAAAGATAAAGGATTATTAAGATTAGAAGGTAAAGAATATATTGTCCAGAATGGGGATATCATCTCTGTACGCTTCAATGTTTAGGCTAGCTAGCCAGTCTTCTATGGTCGATCAAATAATTCTGGTAAGATATCGATAAGATCAGAAGGTAAGAGAGAGGTTACTCCATATATTGTGACTAATATGTCTGCAGCTTCACCGTGAAGATAGTTTCCAGTAATAGCTGCAGATAATGGGTCAAGTCCTTTTGCCATTAGTCCCCCAATAATACCCGCTAAAACATCTCCGCTCCCCCCCTTAGCTAAACCGGGATTCCCTGTTGGATTTATGAAAATTCCATCTTTTGGAGCACCGACAATCGAAGGAGCCCCTTTTAAATTTACAAAAAAATTCTTGTCAGTTAAAAATTCTTCTAAACATTGCCAAGGTTGGTTCAAAAGAATATCTTTTTGAATGGAAGTAAGTCGTAAAAATTCACCATGATGAGGTGTTAAAAGAGTATATTTGTTTAATTTCTGGAGGAGTGAGGAATCTGAGGCAAGAGAAAAAAGAGCATCGGCGTCAATCAATACCGGTTTATTATACCTGATACAAAGCGCAATACTATTGTTCAGTACAGTCTGGGTTTCATTTTCTCTTCCACAGCCCGGTCCCAAAATGACAGCATCGGCCCATTGAATTCTCTCCTCAATCTGAGGAATTGCACTTTCAGAAACCCCTCCCCTATCTGTTTCAGGCAGAGGTATGGTTAATCCCTCAGTAACTTTGACCTCTATGATAGGATTGAGGCTCTTGGGGATTCCTATATTCACTAACCCGACTCCTGTTCGAAGAGCGGCATTGGCAACTAATGAAGCTGCCCCTGTCATCCCGGTTGAACCCGCTAGAACAAATAATTTGCCGGCAGAATATTTATGGTCATCTTCAAGAATTTCTGGAAAGGATAAATCGGAATGTTCGACAAGATTCAGATTTAGCCCAGGATCATTTTTAAGGTAGGAAGGCATGCCAATGTCGGCGACTTCTAATGTGCCCACTCTTCTTTTTGCCGGATAAAACATATGAGCTCTTTTGGGTAAGGCCATTGTTATGGTTAAATCTGCATCAATGCAGGAACCGGCAATAACAGGTGAATCACCATTAAGTCCACTGGGAATATCAATCGAAATGACGGGAGTGGGCAGCTGATTGATATAATTAACAACCTCCTCAACTAAGCCTGTAATCTTTCCCTTTAAACCCGTGCCCAATAAGGCATCTATAATCAAAATGGGAGTTGCATTTTTTGTAACCTGGTCAATAGAGGTGATAATGGAAAATTGAATATTATAATTCTTGCAGATTTCATAATTGGTTTTTGCATCTCCCTTTAATTTCGTCGGATCACCAATAGTAATAATGTTAACGTCGTATCCGTTATTAAATAAATGTCGGGCTATCACATATCCATCACCACCATTATTACCTTTGCCACAGTATACCTGGATCAAACCATTTAAATTATGATTGTCAATAAATCCACAGATATATTCATAGGCATGTCGCCCGGCATTCTCCATTAATATGAGACCCGGGACATTTAGATTTTGGATAGCGTAAGCATCCATATGACGCATCTGGTCATTGGATAATACTTTAATCATAACTAAAAAGGATCTCCTTCAATAATGACGAAGGCAATTGCATTGTCATCTGTATGAGACAAGGATAATTGTACATTACGATTACCAATATTTGTAGCCGTTTGACCATAAAGATTCAAATGCGGTTTACCAAGATCATCATTTTCAACTTCAATTTCTTTCCATTGCAATCCGGTTCTCAAACCGGTGCCGAGTGCTTTGAGGAATGCTTCTTTTGCAGCAAACCGTGCAGCAAATGAGGTGTATTTGGTTACTTTACCAAGACAATATTCAATCTCGGTGGTCGTAAACACCTTTTTCAAAAATCTCATATGATGTTTTTCTTCGAGATTCCGAATTCGGTTTACATCACATATATCAACACCTATAGAAATTACAGCCATATAAATTCAAATTCTATTGAGCATAACTGGCGTTTATAATTACCGTATACCCAACCCTTTTTCTTTAGTCATATTTTATACATGTCTTTGCGTCTCAGTGTGAGATAATTTAAATTGGTTTATGATTTAAGATATTTTAGTATTTATGACATCTTGCTAAGAAAGAACATTAAAGAATTTGCTCTTGACAAAAGTAATTGAAAATATTTAACTTAATATTTAACAAATAATTACTTAATATTAAAATTATACGAAATCATAAATCATGATTCAAGTACACAAATCAAAACATGTTTGTGATATATTGTGAAAGAAAACGATTCCGAATTAATCAATAAAGCAAAAACTGGTGATGCCAAGGCTTACGAGGGTTTATTAAAGAAATATAAAAACTCCGTATATAATCTTGTTTACCGAATGGTACGTGACGTTCAGGAAGCGGAGGATTTGACACAGGAAGCTTTTATCAAAGCCTTTAATTCTCTAGCTTCTTTTAATGAAGAATATGCATTTTCTACCTGGTTGTACAAAATAGCCACTAATAATTGTATAGATTTTTTTAGAAAGCGAAAATTACAAACCTACTCACTTGACAAGCCTATTCAGTATAAAGATTCTGAAATTCAACATGAAATTCCTGATCCAGACTTAAATCCTGAAAAATCAATCCTTGCAAGAGAACGCAGCAATATGATACAGGAAGCGATACAAACCCTGCCTGAGAAATATTATACTGCTATTGTTCTTAGACATAATGATGAAAAATCATATGAGGAAATCGCTGAAATTCTTGATCTACCTTTAGGTACGGTAAAAGCACGCATCTTCAGAGCACGTGAAATGCTCAATAAGGTATTGAAGGAAAGATTAACTTAGGATTGTGGAAATCCTCCCACCTAGATTTACTCCCCTTTATTTTAATGCAGGTATAATCACCTCTGTTGTAGCACCTTCAAAACTTGGTGCATTTTCTTTTTCGGTTACCGGATTTATTTTCTTTGACTCTTTTTTCTCCATATAAATGGCATAATTTTCTTGGGGTAGATTAAATGTGTATAAACCTGTTGGCAAGTAAGTATTTCTTATGTGTGGATTATATTCCTTTAATGCAACGATACGCATCTCAAATAATTTGGAAAGTTCTTCAAGTGAGATTTTGCTTTTTGTGACTCTGAAATCTATCTTAATGGTCGAAAGAGGATCAAAATAATCATCATCTTCAAACTTAAATCCAAAAGATTCTGGCTGAGATAAAATAATTTTTGTGGCTAAAACTTTAAAAAAATAACGTTCAGTTTCTTCCGGAAGAGAAAGATCTATCAGATTTTTAGATTTCTGATCTCTTACACTGCGATGAATACGACCCTGTCCTCCATTATATCCTGCTAATACGAGAGGCCAGCTTCCAAATTTTTTATATAAATCCCTTAAAAAGCGAATCGCAGCCTTTGTTGCTTTTTCCGGATCTTGGCGCTCATCAATGTAACGATCGATTTTTAGTTTGTACAGTCGCCCGGTAGCATACATAAATTGCCATAATCCGACAGCTCTGGACCGGGATCTGATTTTTGGTATAAGAGCACTTTCATGGACAGCCAAATATTTCAGATCATCTGGCATTCCAGCTTCTTTAAGATGTTTCTCGAATAATGGAAGGTATCTTTTTGTTCTTTTCATGTATAGCTGCAGCTGGCCCTGATTACCTAACAAACTGTAAAATTCCCGTTCAACACGCTCACGAATAAATCGGTTGTCCAGATCTATCGTATCACCGCAAAATGTTAATGGATGGGGTATTTTTTGAGCATTAACGAAACTTTGATCGAGAGCACTTTCCAGATAAATTATTTGCTCCTCTAGCTGATCAACTTCACCCAGGATTTTAGTCTGTATTGCCTCCTGATATTTTTTATCCCAAGAAAAGCGGATCTCCTGGAAGATTAGGACAAGAACAAATAAAGCAAGAAGCCATATGAGTAAAGGTGATTTTCTAAAAGTCATATTAAATCCATTTGTCTTTTTTATGATTTTACTCTTTATTAATTTAAAATCACATTAGTTACGAAGTATACCAATCAACGTATAAATATCATTATTAACCGGCTCTCATAAATAATATGGCCAATGTCCAGAATTGATAATGTGTTTTAAATCAAGTACTTTTAATTTATTTCGTTTAATCAAATATAACCATAAAAATGAGGTAAATGTTTCATAATATTACTACTTAATGAACAAAGGTACCCTTTTGGAAATATTAATAGCAACGACAAATAAACATAAAACGGAGGAAATCGAAAAGATTTTTACCTACAAGAATTGCACTTTTTCCTCTCTGACAAATCATAAAGGTTTACCAGAGGCAGTTGAAACAGGTTCAACTTTTCTGGAAAATGCAATAATTAAGGCCAGGCATTACTATGAGCATCTCAATATTCCTGCAGTGGCTGATGACTCAGGCTTGGTTGTTCCGGCCTTGAATAATGACCCCGGTATTTATTCATCCCGGTACGCCGGAGAGGAAGCAAACTATCAAGAAAACAATTCCCTGCTACTAAGAAACATGGCAGATTTGGAAGGCAAGGACCGCTATGCTTACTTTATTTGTGTCGTCGTATACTATGACGGCAAGGATCTGGTGTCGGCAGAGGGTAAAGTAGATGGTATGATTCTCAGACAATCACGTGGTGAAAAAGGTTTTGGCTATGATCCTCTGTTTTTGTACCCGCCAAAGGACAAAACTTTCGCAGAATTACCCGCAAAAGAAAAGAATAAAATAAGCCATCGGTCCAAGCTTTGGCTCAGTTAAAGAAAAAATTAGATACAATCATCTTGAAAAGCTCTTGACAGTGTCTATTTATGGTTTTAAATTTAGAGGCTCGATAATTTTATATCGAATTTAAGGGTGCGGGGCGTAGCGCAGTCTGGTTAGCGCACCTGCCTTGGGAGCAGGGGGTCGGAGGTTCAAATCCTCTCGCCCCGACATAGTTGCGCCCTTAGCTCAGCTGGATAGAGCAACTGCCTTCTAAGCAGTAGGTCGGAGGTTCGAATCCTCCAGGGCGTACAGAATGAGTATATGGTGGGTGTAGCTCAGTTGGTTAGAGCGCCTGGTTGTGGCCCAGGAGGTCGTGGGTTCAATTCCCATCACTCACCCCAGTCTAAGATATAAGACAAAAGACAAAGGAAAACAGAGTGAGGACAAAAATCTAGTACGCAACTTAATTCAAGACAGAGAGTTCTTTTTTCTTATAAAAGCTCCCATCGTCTAGTGGCCTAGGACTCCGGCCTTTCACGCCGGCAACAGGGGTTCGAGTCCCCTTGGGAGCGCCACTTAAAAGCCAGCTTTTTATGAGCTGGCTTTTTTATTTGGTATAATATTTGTATCTGCTTGAATCGAAAAAATATGATAAATATTAAAAAGGGAAAAACCTATTTTGAAAAGAATGAAGTTATTTTTAAAATTCTATTAATACTGTCAATCCTGTATCCCGTCTTCGATGAAATCCGACGTTTGCTAAACCTGCAGGATTTTAGCAATTCGGGCAAGATTGTCATCAACCTGAGTCTTATTTTCAATACCGATGGTCATTGAATCAACATTGCCACTCCCCCAAACATATTCTAATGATTTTTGTCGCTCGTTATCTTGGACCAATTTCCCACATCCAAATATTTTCATACCAATAACACCGGCACCACGGTCGTGTGCCTGTTTTAACACGGGCATAACCTCTTCTGGAGAGCCATCCATTCGTTCCCCGTTATTATTAATGCGGGCCAACAATACTTCAACCCAATTGCTAGCTGCAGAAGCCCTTAGGGCTTCGAGATTATGGCAGGATACACCATGGGTTTTGATTATGCCCTTTTGCTTGGCCTCAGAAAGATCATCACGCCACTCTTTATCTTCTTCCAACCAGTTGGGCGAGACCCTGCAATGAAGGAGAGCTATATCAAGATAGTCTGTTCCTATTTCATTTCGAAATCTATCCAAAGCCTTAGGTACACTCTCAATTTCCATCCACTCTAATTTCTGAGTCCAGATCTTGGACATAATAACCACTTTGTCCCGGGGAATTATTTTTAATACCTCACGCAAATAAGTGTGAGATCCGTAAATATCGGCGACATCAAAAAAGATAATACCCTTATCATAAACATATTCGGCGAGTTCAAGAAATTTCTTCATACCCAATTTGGTTTGATCGGATACTTTCTCCCAACCACGTGTACCCGTACCAAATGCGATTCGTGAAACGGAAACACCTGAATTACCAAGTTTTATCAATCCCAGTTTATTTTTTTTAGCAGGCTCACACATTAAACCAGTTCCAGCAGCGAGGGTACCTGCGACGGAAGTTTTAATAAAATCGCGTCGGGTAAACTTTTTCATATGCTGATCCTCCGGGTGTTGATATATTCAAGACCATTTGTAATTAATAATTTATTATACAAATTACATTAATATGATACAAAACTTTCATTAAGTATTAATGACAAGAAGGAATGTCTAGAATTAAAAGCAAAAGTTTGTGGCGCTCTAAAGGAACAAGGAGAAAAAGCGAGTTACGTGTAAAGTATGGGAAATATTTAATCAGGGTTTGCTGATGACAAACCCTGATTAAACGGTTTAATTCTTCAAATATTTTTCCAACCAGCCATGTACAGTTTTCCACCAAAGTTCTGCGTTTAAGGGCTTTCGAACGAAATGATCTTCATCAGGGAAGAATAATAAGCGCGAAGGTACGCCTTGGCGTTGGAGAGCGGTGAATAATTGTAAACTTTGTGTATAGGCCAATCGATAATCGTGTTCGCCATGGATAACTAACATGGGTGTTTTAAAATTTGCGGCCAGACGGGCCGGTGACCACTTATCATAAGTTGTACCTTTATCCCAGGGTAAGCCACCCATCTCCCACTCAGGAAACCATAACTCCTCAGTCTCCCCCCACATGCTTTTCTGGTCGTAACTGCCATCATGGGATACCAGACATTTGTAGGGATTGTCATGCCCGGCAATCCAGTTAACCATGAATCCCCCGTAGGAAGCTCCCGCTGCAGCAAGACGATCCGGATCAACAAAATCATAGTTTTTTAAAACATAGTCGGTTCCTTTAACCAAATCCTCATATGGCAAATCCCCCCAATGTTGAGAAATGCTATCCGTAAATTTTTGTCCATATCCGCGGCTGCCATGGAAATTAATAAAGAATACAGCGTATCCGGGTGCAGCAAACATCTGGTAATTCCAGCGAAAATGCCATTCATCACTCCACATACCCTGAGGACCGCCATGGATCATATGTACAGCGGGGTATTTATTTCCTTTCTGATAATTAGGTGGTTTCATGATAAATCCCTGTACACTGTCACCATTTGCGCCGATGAACCAAAATTCTTGTGCAGGAGGTAAATCAAATTTTGCTAATATTTTATCATTAAAATGGGTTAATGGGGTTAACTTTCCATTATTTATAGAGTACAAATAAATTTCATAAGGCATTTGCACGGTTTGTTTGATAAATACCAGTTGATTTTCATTAATGAATTGAATTCCTTTAATATCATGGCCGATCAATATGGATTCGATTCTTTTTGAAGACAGTGACACCTTGTATATTGAGTTATATCCGGCCTCTTCTGTTGTAAAATATATTTCCTGGCCTCCCGGTGTCCAGCGAAGATCCGTGACCGAGAGAGTAAATCCGGCAGTTAATTCATTTGTTTTTTTTGTATTGTGGTCATAGATCATTATCCGCTGCCGATCTGCTTCAAATCCAGCTCTCTCCATTGACAAATAAGCAATATATTTACCGTCGGGGGAATATTGAATGTTATTGTCATTCCCAAGGCTGAGACTTATCTTAATGGGCTCTCCGCCAATTGTTTTCTGTAAATAAATATCATTGTTTGTACCGGTTGCTAAATTGATTTTTTTATTTGTAACATAGGCAATTTCTTTGCCGTCGGGAGAGAAACAATAATCATGGCTACTACCCAGGGCAATGGTTGGAGTATGAAATTCACCCGGTGTAAGATCTTTTATTGTTTTATTATTCAGCTGAGACCAAAAACAAATGAGAATATTTTCCTTCAAGCCATTCATTCCAATGGCGATACATGAGATGATCAATAACCCGGGCCCTAACGTTACTTTTCTCCTTTGCCTCACTGGCATCCTTAATACAGTCTTCCGTTACACAATCCGGTGGAACTTTACGAACAACTACCATTTGATCATTTGATGGAGCAAAAGTAAATCCACCAAGATCACCATATATGTCTGTTACTTGTATCGCCTCTCCACCCGAAAGAGATTTCTTCCATATCTGTGTGTTTCCAGAGCGATTCGTCAGAAAATAAACAGATTGGTTGTCGTTTGAAAAGACAGGATTAGTGCTTGAGAAAGTCTGAGAAGTAAATTGTCTAATATTAGAACCATTGCTGTCCATCAGCCAGATCTGAGTTGAATAGCTGTTTTCGGAGATGTTAGCTCTTTTTACAGTAAAAGCAATGTGTTTTCCATCTGTTGAAACAACTGGAGATCCCAAACGGTCTACGGTAAAAAAATCTTCGAATGAGATTGAGTTGCTGGCTATTAAATTACCTGAAAATGAAAAAATCATTATTAATGATATATTAAGAAACAGATGCATATTACCCTCCCATTTTTCCACGAACTTTCACGAGATTTAGATGAATTTAACGAACTTATATAGAGCAATGTATCCTTTTTGGCTATTTAATTCAAAAGATTCATTTAACTAATTTTTGTTATATAATATATCATAGGTGGGTAAGCTGGACCGCTCTAAAATGCAATTATAAATACCTTATATTTTGGGCGTGTCGCTTTCTGTGATTTTTAGATTATAAAATATCTCAAAGACCAACATATATCAGAAGAGGTGAGATATCCCTGGATGTATATCTTTTCTAGACAACCTTTTCTTAATATTCTCGTTTATAAAATAATTGAAATAGGCTAAAGTATAGTTATGTTACTCAAATTGAAATAAAAGTAGCAAGAAATTGAATTTAAAAGGTATATTTATGTCTATTCTAAAAGAAATTATATGGTGGAAATGCAGGAGTATTCATGCTTAAGCACTTAAAGTGGTGGGTGGTCATCCTAGTGGCCTCAGTACTTATTATATATTGGATCCCACAAAATATTGGAGTAAATGTCACGGAGTCTTTAGATCGCGTTGAGGCTAAAGAAAAAGCAACATCATTTCTCAAGGAAACCGGGTTTAATGTTGATGACTATTTTTCAACCACAACAAGAAATCCTGCTAACTATCTGTTATCATATCTAAAAAGTGAAATGGATATAGCTGAATATAATGAACTTGTCCGTGGAGATATTTTACCCAATATTCGTTGGCAAGTAAGATTTATAAAAAATATTCCCAGGGATCAACCACAAACACAATATTACGTATCCATTTCTCCCCAGGGTAAAATTGTTGGATATCAACGAATCTTACCAGATACATTGACTATTGAATCATTATCAGAGGACCAAGCCTCCCGACTTGCACAGATTTATCTAACGGATCGCATAGACACGCCATTGAACAATTATATTCTCAGGCGATCTCAGCAATTTAAACGTTCAAACCGTATAGACTATACTTTCATTTGGGAAAAACCGGCTAATTTTGCACCGGGGGATTTCGTAATCAGGGTATTTGTTCAGGGTAATGTAATTGGTGGTTTCGAATATCTCTTTCATTTACCTGAGTCTGAACAAAGAATTTTAAGCGAAGAAACGACGCAAGGCACATTCCTCTTTATGGTTCAATTTATTGGACTGGTATTGATTTTTATCTTTACAATGATTCTTTTTTTAAAGAAATATCATGAGGGTGAAGTTTCTATAAATCTAGGCCGTAACCTGTTTATTGTCGTATTTGTAATAGGACTTCTACGAAGTATTAATGAATTTCCGGTAGCTGGAAATACTGTTCATATCGGAAATTTGAGTGCCATCAATGTACAAATCATCATTTTCGTCTATGAAGTTTTACTTAAAAATGTATTCATTGGTATTCTGTTGTTAACAAGTTGGGCAGTTGGAGAGGCGTATGCCAGAAGTCACTGGCCAGAAAAGATGAATTCGATTGATAGTGTTTTAAATAATAGATGGTTTACGACTTCTACCGGGATATCTCTTCTGAGAGGGGGGGCAATAGGCTTCGCAGTTGCTACGTTTTTCCTTGGTATTAATGCGTATGTCACAGGACAGGGTAAGGACATTGTCCAAATATCCGTTCCTTTTTCCGGTACTTTTCAATACTTCATCCCTGTTGTTTCTATGGTTATCATATCTATCATGACGGCTTTAATCTGTGAGATTGTCTTCAGGTTTTTTGTTATTAATGTTGTATATTATCGATTTTCAAAAAAATGGTTAGCGATACTAGTTTCAGCAATTCTCTGGCCAATTGGTTATACTATATTTTCTGACTATTTACTGTTTTCATCAATTCCACTAAATTTAGCTATTGCTTTTATGATGGGACTTGTTTTTGCATGGCTCTACTTTAAATTTGATTTACTTACTCTAATTGCCGCAACGGCAGCCGCTAATTTAGTTCTTCATTCCATGCCGCTTATTTCGACGGATAATGACTGGCATAAAATCTCTTTATATCTACTAATTTTGTTTTTTGCCGTACCTGTTTTCCAAATAATCCTCAGCTCCTTTAAAAAGGACCAATTTAAATATAGTTATGAAGGATTACCGACCCATATTAGGAGAATAAGCGAACGGGAGAGGATGAAAAAAGAACTAGAGATTGCCCGCAATGTACAAATGGGTTTATTACCCAAACAAAACCCTGTTCTTACTGGATTTGATATAAGTGGAGCCTGTTTACCAGCCGAAGAAGTTGGTGGTGATTACTTTGATTTTGTAACGTTAGGGCCCAAAAAACTTGGAATCGCAATAGGTGATGTATCAGGAAAAGGTGTTCCTGCGGCAATCTATATGACATTAACGAAGGGTCTTTTACAAAGCCATGCGGATGATACAATTTCACCCCGTCTTGTACTAAATAAGGTAAATAAATTGCTTTATAGGAATATCGAAAAAAATTCATTTGTATCGATGTTCTATGCTGTTTTGGATATTAATGAAAAAACCCTAACATTTGCCCGGGCTGGGCATAATCCAGGGATAATGATAAATCAAAAAGATGGAAGTAATCAGGAATTAAATACCGATGGAATCGCTTTAGGTCTTGAAGAAGGAGCCGTTTTTAATCAAACATTAAAAGAACATACCATTCATCTGGCTTCTGGCGATACTTTGGTCTTCTATACTGATGGTTTTACTGAAGCTATGAATCCACAAAGGAATGAATTTGGTGAGGAGCGATTTATCAAACTGATTTCTGAAAATCGCAATAAAAAGGCTCAGGATCTTATAAATATCCTGGTGACTGCAGTCCAGAATTTTAGTAAGGATATGCCCCAACATGATGACATGACCGTCGTTGTAATAAAAATCGCCTAATTTTTTAAGCACGTTTTTCCTATTATTTAAAGAATTATAAGTTTCAACTTTTGTTCACTCGTGACCGGATTGGTCACATTATAACCCGTCATTATTGGGTGTCTGGTTTAGAATCTTTGCCAGAAATTATCCATCGTTCCTGATCGAACTTCATATTTAATCTCTCTCTGATAAGAAACAGAAGAAAGATCACTGTTTCTCGTAGGTCTGATATATTAAAATTTAACATACCTCTGCTTGAAATAATTGAAAATTCTTAGTACTGTATATACTAAACACAATATATCCTAAAACTGGAAATAGGGAATAATATGGAAATACTTGGAGTGGATATTGGTGGTTCGGGAATAAAAGGGGCTCTGGTAAATATTAAAACCGGAGAATTAACAGCAGCACGACATAGGATTCCAACCCCAATGCCAGCAACCCCGAAATCAGTAACCGAAACTGTCGTTAAACTTATCAATCATTTTAAATGGTCCGGACCAGTTGGTTGTGGCTTCCCTGCTGCAATAAGCAAGGGGAGAGTCCGAACGGCTTCAAATATTGATGAGAAGTGGATCGGAACGGTAGCTTCTGCGCTTTTTAGTGAGGCATCTGGTTGTCCGACTGTTGTTCTCAATGATGCTGATGCTGCTGGTTTGGCAGAAATGAAATTTGGGGCCGGCAAAAATAACGAGGGAGTTGTGTTCGTCATTACTATTGGGACGGGTCTGGGGACAGCTGCTTTTAGTAAAGGTCATCTCTTCCCGAACATGGAACTTGGCCATTTGGTTATGGATGACGTAATAGCTGAACATTATGCCTCAGATGCCGTACGGAAAAATGAAAATTTATCTTGGAAAAAATGGAGTAAACGATTCAATAAATATCTCTACGAGATCGAGCAATTATTCTGGCCAGATTTAATCATCATCGGGGGTGGGGCCAGTAAAAAGCAAGAGAAATTTTTTCATTATTTGAGTTCAAATGTCGAACTGAAACCAGCCCAATTATTAAATGAAGCAGGAATTATTGGAGCTGCTTTGGCAACACAACAACTATAAATCTATCACAATTTTTCACAGTGAGGAAACATTATAATTCTTACAGATGTTTAAAATAAATAGAGATAAATCCTTGTCTGCATATGATGATATAGATCAAATTATGCGGGCCCATAGAAAAACAAACATTTTATTTTCTGCTTTTGAAACAGGCATTCTAGAATACTTAAGCGAAAACAACTCATCAATAAGTGAGATTGCCACTAATTTAAATCTTTCCAATACGGGAGTTGAAAGAATCCTTTCTGCTCTCATGTCATTTGGTATAATAAAGAGGCAGATGGAATTCTATCAATTATCTGCTGAATATAAACCTCTCTTTACTCCCAACACAGATAATAACATCGGAGGATTAATAAAGCATGAGATTCATTTGCAACATAGATGGTTGCGTCTGACTGAGAGTATTAAGTCTGGTAAACCAGTGAAAAAGACCGGGAAGGTGAGAAAACTACAAGATACAAAGCGTTTTATTGCTGCAATGTCAAATGTTGGCCGAAAATCAGCCCCTGTTGTTCTTGAAAAAATTAAACTTCGTGGGGATGAGCATATCCTGGATTTGGCTGGTGGTCCAGGAATTTATATGATGTCATTCTGTGAAAAATATCCAAATATAAAAATAACATTATTGGATCTACCGGAAACAATAAAATTTGCAAAAACCCATCTGGCTGAACATAAAGCATATAATAGAATGTCATTTATCAGCGGAGATTTATTCGAGTCAGAGTATGGGAAATCTTATGATGTTATATTCATATCCAATGTTATTCACATTTTTGATATCTTTGACACAAAACTGATTTTTAAGAAGTGTTATTCGGCTCTAAATCGGGGAGGCAGGATTCTCATAAAAGATTTTTATCTTAACGATAGGGGAGCCGGACCAGAATTCAGTGCCATATTTTCCTTGCATATGTTACTTTCAACTGAAGGCGGCAAATGTTATATGCCCAGTCAACTTAATTCAATTTTACAAGAAGTAGGGTTCACCTTAGGGAAAAAGAGAAAGATAACGGAGAATAGCCTGGTCTTGGAAGGCATAAAATATTCTTAATCTGTAAAATTTCCGACCTTACGATTTATAAAGGGTAGTTCAAAATGCATTCATTCAAGGGTAAAACAGTTCTTATAACAGGTGGCAGCCGTGGAATTGGAGCTGCTACCGTAAAACTTTTTGCAAAACTAGGTGCTAATGTTTCCTTTAATTACAATACGGATAGAACTAGTGCGGAAAAATTAGAGAATGAGTTGCAATCGCATAGCACCAATTATTTCTACGACCAATGTGATGTATCCAACCATGATGATGTAAAAAAATTAGTGAGTACAACAATTGAGAAATTCACCCAAATTGATATATTTGTAAATAATGCAGGGATATGGGAATACGGTGCTATAGATACCATGACAGAAAAAAGTTGGCGCAGAACAATGGAAATTAATCTGGATAGCATATTCTACTTCACTCAGGAAATTGTCTCACATATGAAGGAAAGAAAAATTCACGGACGAATTATTTACATTGCTTCAACTGCAGGTCAAAGGGGGGAGGCATTTCATTCCCATTATGCCGCCAGTAAAGGGGCAATCATTAGTTTTACAAAATCGCTTGCAACTGAATTGGGACCAGATGGGATATATGTAAATTGTGTCGCGCCGGGTTGGGTCGATACGGATATGTCCCGGGAAGCAATTAGCCTGGCTGGTGAGGGACTTTTAGAGAATATTCCACTTAGAAAGATACCTCTGGCGGAAGATATAGCAGGACCCGTTGTATTTTTAGCATCAGATTGGGCCAATGCCATCACCGGAGAGATTCTGAATGTAAATTCGGGTAGTGTACTTTGCGGGTAGTCTGTCAATGATAAAACTATATCCATTATTGAACATTGAGAAGTTGCAACGGCTTCTCATAGAGAAGACATTTATAGAAAAAAAATAGGAGAGGGGCAAGAATGACACGAGAAGAAGCATTAAAGATTCTTTTTGAATATACTAAAACAGAAAGCTTGCGTAAACATGCCTATTCAGTCGAGGCAGCTATGCGTGCTTATGCTGAAAAATATGGGGAAGATCGTGAGATTTGGGGGGCCATTGGACTTATACATGATTTTGATTATGAAAAGTATCCAGATGAACATCCAATGAAAGGTGGAGAGATTCTTGCTGAGATGGGAGTATCGGAAGAGATACGTAAGGCAATTCTCGGGCATGCAGATTTTAGTGGTGTGGCTAGGGATTCTCTGGTGGCCAAAACTCTTTTTGCTGTTGATGAATTATGTGGATTTATTGTTGCTGTTACCTTGGTTCGGCCAAATAAATCCGTGGGTGAAGTTTCGGTTAAATCTGTAAAAAAGAAAATGAAAGATAAGAGATTCGCAGCTAAAGTAAATCGTGACGAGATTCGTCAAGGAGCCGAGGAATTAGGGGTAGAATTTGAAGATCATGTGATCTTTGTTGTACAAGTCTCTGAGAGGGGTCGCGGAAGAAATCGGTTTAAATCCATAAGGAATTTCATCGTTTAGGAGTTTTAAATGAAAAGAGATGATCTGAATAAATTTCTTGCCGATTATCTAAATACAGCTGAGTTCAAAGACATTTGCCCCAATGGTCTTCAGGTGGAGGGGCGGCCGGAGATACAAAGGATTGTGACTGGAGTGACAGCCTGTGTAGATCTTTTTAACAGAGCAATTGAAATGTCTGCAGATGCAATTATTGTCCATCATGGCATAATCTGGTCATTTGAAAGACCCCTATATAGGGGTGGATACCGAGAACGTGTCCGCTTATTACTCGATCAGAACATCAATTTATTTGGATTTCATCTTCCGTTGGATGCTCATGAAGAAATCGGAAATAATGCCCAATTAGGCAAATTGTTAAATCTTAAACATATAAGACCATTCGGAGAGCATGGTGGGCAAATAATAGGTATGATGGGTGGCTTGGAATCTATAGAAAAAAAAGTTGTGTTTGAAAAAATCACAAATGTCGTTGGGCAAAAACCAGTAATATTTGATTTTGGGCCAAAATTAGTTAAATCGGTTGGCATCATGAGTGGGGGAGCCCAGAAAGATGTTATACAAGCAGTAAATGCAAAGTTGGATCTATATTTAACCGGCGAAGCGAGCGAGCATATAATGCATTATGCCAAGGAGGAAGGAATTCATTTTGTTTCAGCTGGTCATTATGCTACTGAAAAATTTGGTGTTCTTGCCCTTGGCGCTCTACTTTCAAAGGAGTTTGGTTTGGAAGTATCATTTGTTGATATACCAAACCCTGTTTAGTTAAATTATCACTCAAATATTCATCGGCTTTAGTGTCGTAGTATTTAGCATGCAAAAACGGGAGAAGCTAATGAAGCTGCTATCAAATGAAGAAATAAAAGCCAATCTTATAGAGGCTGAGTATTGGGACCTTGACGGAAATACGATTAAGCGAAACTGGGATTTTCAGGATTTCTCTGAGGCAATGGATTTTATAAATATGGTTGCGGTGATCTGCGAATCACATAACCATCATCCTGAAATATTTAACGTTTACAACCGGGTGTCTTTGCGTTTTTTTACACATGATGTTGGGGGACTTACGGAGAAGGATTTTCGAATAGCAATGGAAATTAATAAAATATGAAGGAGTAATGGAATTGATTTTTAATAAACTGCTTGTCTGGTTTCTTCCATTAGTACCAAAATTTATCGTTGGGATATTCTCAAAAAAATATATTGCTGGTTCTACTCTTCAGGATGCTATCAATGCTATTCGAAAATTTAATGCACGGGGAATCATGGCAACGGTGGATATCTTAGGAGAAGAAATCGAAAAAAAAGATGATACACTAAAAGTCGTTGAAGAATATCTAGTCGTTCTGTCCGCTATTGATGAGAATCAGCTGGACTCAAACGTTTCAATCAAACCAACTCACCTGGGTCTCAAGATAGATAAATCATTTTGCCTTGAAAATATCCGAATCATAGTTGAGCAAGCAAAAAAGTATGATAACTTTGTCAGAATTGATATGGAAGACCATACCTGCACCTCTGATACAATCGATATATTTCTAAAGCTGAGAGAACAATATGACAATGTAGGTGTGGTTATTCAATCCTATTTACGTCGGACTATTAATGATATCAACAGGTTAATTGAAATTCAGGCAAATCTCAGACTTTGTAAGGGAATTTACATTGAACCAAAAGCTATTGCGTACAAAAATCCGGAGATTGTAAATTTGAATTTTAATTATGCATTGGAAAAACTTTTGGAAAATGGGTGTTATGTTGGAATTGCCACCCATGATGAAAAACTTATCTGGCATGCTCTTTCTTTGATTGACCGGTTGAAAATGAAAAGGGAGGAATATGAATTTCAAATGCTACTAGGTGTTACTGAAAATTTACGAGATAAATTGGTTGAGGATGGGCACCGTATGAGGATATATGTACCATTTGGTGAGCATTGGCACGCTTATTCCATGCGACGACTCAAAGAAAACCCCAATATTGCTACTTCTATTTTAAAAAATATATTTAAAAGATCCTGATATATAAATAAAGAATATAGATTAGAAAAGTAGCAGACATATGTCTTATTGGCTATCAGAATTAATTTTTCCGAGAATATCTTCCCGAACGATTAATAGAATAGCCGATTGAGGAAGAATCAAGTACTTGTTTTTTTCGAACTCTATTTCTATAGTGGATTTTCTCAGAAAAATGACATAATCACCCTCTTCAACCTGAAGTGGTAAATATTTGGCATCTCTTCTTGATCCCCCCCATGATTCATCACCATTATCCATTGGATCCGGAAGGGGGTAGCCCGGACCGGTTTTAACGACAAATCCGCTTTGGACCTTCTCTTTCTCTTCAATTCCCTGTGGTAGGTACAAGCCAAAATTAGTTTTTTCTTTCGAATCATCCGGATTAATTAGAACCCGATCACCAACAACGATTAATTGTTTCCTTGAACCCATAAAGATGGTCTCCTCTGCTATACATATCTTGGCTTTTCCGATTATATTTAATATAATAATAATTGTCTTTAATTTACAATAGGTACTATAATGAGAATCATACCAAAGATTTCTCTATTCTTTCCATGGAGGTTCAAAATTCTTCTTATTGAATTTTTTTGTAAATTCCATGATATATAACGTGTAAATAATTTATTTTCTATGGCTGTTCTAATTTTTGTAATAAAAGGTATACACTATGCCAAAATCAATTGAAGTAAATATCGCCCTTTTGGGTTGTGGCAAACTTGGACAAGGGCTTTATAATTTTTTGTTGGAAATAAGAAAGAAAATTCAGGAGCAGACGGGATTCAACCTTAACATAAAATATATATTTGTGAAGCATTTGGATTATCAAAGAGATAAAAATATTCCCCAAGATATATTAACCGACGATTTGGATAAAATTATAAATGATCAATCTGTTCAGATTGCCATTGATGCTGTGGGAGGGATAGAACCTACTTATGGTATAATTAAACAATTTCTTAATAGTGGCCGTCATGTAGTTTCTGCTAATCGTGCTTTGCTTGCTAGTAAAATGAAAGAGCTATTTGATCTGGCCAGATCAAGAAAGGTTCAGCTGCAGTTTGATGCTGCCCTGGGTGGAGGAATTCCCATTGTCCGTTTACTGAAGCGTGATTTAATCGGTTCTCGAATAATCGGACTTTGGGGTATTGCCAGCGGCACATCAAATTTTATTTTATCGGAGATGCATCGAAGTAAAAAGTCACTAAAAGAAGTATTAAAAATGCCGCATCTGAAAGAAATCTCTGAAAGCCATATGTTGGTTGATTATGAGGGATCGGACTCCGCGCAAAAATTGGCATTGTTGGCGGCCATGGCTTTTGGCGTTGAAGTTGACTACTTAAATGTACATGCAGAAGGTATTTCAAGCCTGAATAAACTGGATATAAAATATGCTGAAGAATTTGGTTATCAAATAAAGCTTTTAACTGTTCTGAGAGATCGTGAAGATGGGTTAGAACTAAGGGTACATCCAACATTAGTACCAAGAAAACACCCCTTGAATTCTGTACAGGATGATTATAATGCTGTATATATTCAGACAGATCTTGTTGGAGAATTTATGCTTTATGGAAAGGGTGCTGGTGTATTACCTGCCGCAAATATGATCATTCGTGATTTGGTTTCGGTTGCAACTTCACTCAATGGCGCAACGCCTTTTATACATGATTATCCCCTATGGAATGATCGTCCTATTTTACCTATAAGTGAGATCTATTCCGGATATTACTTAAGATTTTCGTGTCTTGATGTTCCTGGGGTGATGGGCAGAATAGCAACTTTGTTAGGGCAGAATAACATCAACATTGAGTCAGCCCATGCCTCCAAATGGGAGCAGAAACGAGAACCCACAGCTTCAGTTCACATATTTGTTGAAAGATCAAAAGAAAAAGATATTTTGTCAGCTTTGTCTCAAATAAAAAAATCGAGAATAATTAGAGGTGAAACCACAGTTATTCGAATTATTGGAGAAACATAAAATGTCGAAAATTAGATTAAAACCAGATCAACTATTTAACGTCGGCAAAATTGTTTGTGTTGGTCAGAATTATCGTCTACACATTGAAGAAATGAAATCAAAGACGAGTAAAGAACCTTTACTTTTTTTGAAACCTTCTACAGCTTTACTGTCTGAGGGAGACATGATTTATCTGCCCGAATATAGTAATGAAATTCATTATGAAACAGAACTGGCTTTGCTGATAGGGAAAAAGGCAAAAAATATTGTCCCTTCAGAGTGGAGAGAATATATTCTCGGCGCTGGTATTGCTTTGGATCTAACTCTGCGCGACTGGCAGCGAAAAAGCTAAAGAAAAAGGACATCCCTGGGCGGTGGCGAAAGGATTTGATGGTTCTTGTCCAATTTCCTCGTTTACGCCAATAGGCGAGATAGAGGATATTCAATCACTCTCTCTTAAAATGTATCTCAATGATGAGTTGCGGCAGAATGGAAATACACAAGATATGATCCATTCTGTCGGAGAATTGCTCTCCTATATCTCGAGAATTTTTACACTCGAAAAAGGGGATATAATTTTAACGGGTACACCGGCTGGTGTTGGTGAAATAAAATCCGGGGATAAATTGCATGCAGAAATATCTGAAGTTGGATTAGTGGAATTTATCGTTTCCTAGATGCATGGACAAAATCAAGGTGTTTCTTTTTATTGTTTTATTCTTAAGAAATATAGAATCACAATATAGGTTATTTTTGCAAATGCTTTAACACTTCCTTTAATCGTTCCGGTCACTTTTGATTCACCCGCATAGCGTTCACGATATTGTACGGGAACTTCGCAAGTTGATAAGCCCTTCCTTACAGCTTTTATCTGCATCTCCATTGTCCATCCAAAGTTCCGATCTTGCATATTTAGTGAGAGCAATTTATCAAACCGGATTGCGCGGAAAGGCCCTAGATCGGTATAATTGCCTTTAAAAAGCCACTTAAGGAAAAACGCGGCTAATTTATTTCCAAGAATAGAATGTGAGGATAATTTTGCCCGATTGGCCTGAACCCCCATTACTCTTGAACCCAAAACAAAGTCATAGCCGGAATCTATCTTGTCAATTAGATCTATCATATCCTCTGGAAAATCACTGTAATCACCATCCAAAAAGATGAGAATATCTGGTATATTATTCCTCTTTAGATAATCAATACCTTTCAGACATGCTGCACCATATCCGCGTTCTTTTTCGGAGAGGACAATAGCACCATTATTTTTGGCAATTTCAACACTTCGATCTGTTGATCCGTTATCAACGACAATAACATTATTCACTAAATCTTGCGGGATATCATTGAGAACTTTCCCAATAGATCCTTCTTCATTAAAGACAGGAATAATCACAGATATTATTTCTTTTCTATTTTGCACCATTTGTTTTATATTGAATCCTTATTAAATGAATTATTGGTAAAGATTACTCTTCTATGACAAATTTTTGAGAGATAATTCTTCAGAAATTATAATATACAACCGAAAATGTAAACAGGATTAATGGAAAAACTGTAATGAATTCCTCAATTGACGTGAAATTTTCACATTTGGTTGAAATAATGCAACAATTAAGAAAAGAATGTCCATGGGACCAGCAACAGACTCCGGAGTCATTGCGAAAGTATATTTTAGAAGAAGCTTATGAAACAGTTGACACAATTGATCAAAAAGATTGGCTAAAACTTAAGGATGAATTAGGTGACCTCCTCCTTCAAATTATATTTCAATCCGTTATTGCTCAGGAAGAGAATAAATTTTCTATAGACTCTGTTCTTGATAATCTTATCAATAAATTAATTTCAAGACATCCGCATGTATTTGGAGATAAGAAAGTTTCCTCTGCCAAGGATGTTGAAGTTAATTGGGAGAAGATTAAAATAAAAAAAGAAAATCGAAAATCTTTACTTTCTGGAATACCAGAATCAGCACCAGCGTTATTACGGGCCCAGAGATTGCAAGAGAAAGCAAGCCGTGTCTCTTTTGATTGGGAAAAAACCCGGGATGTCCTGGATAAATTGGATGAGGAAGTTGAGGAATTAAAAAATGCTCTTGAGCAGAGAGATAAGGCCAATACCGAAGAAGAATTAGGTGATTTATTTTTCACATTGGTGAATTTATCCCGATTTTTAAATGTTTCTGCCGAGGATGCCCTTCGACTGAGTAATAAAAAATTTGTTCAACGTTTTGAATATGTAGAAAAGGCCTTTGATGGAGATTATGATAAAATGAGACAGGCCGGATTGGAAATCCTAGACAAATTCTGGGATCAAGCAAAAAATAAAGAAGAAAAAAATGACACAAAATAAATATTCTTTTTTGAATTTTCTGCAGGATCATCTGGGCACGGGCCAACAACTGGTTGATCTTATCGTATCCTATCTTAATATAAATTATGGTTTCTCAAATATCACCATTTTCAAGCATCAGAATGCCCCGGATTGTTATGAACCGATAGGTTCAACAGCAATTGAAAAGCAGCACCGTAAAGCCCTAATTGAAGTGGACAAAAATTATATTACGCCAGGATCATCAATTATAAAATTTGGTGATTTGCACTTTTTTCCCTTAACAAACCATAAAGAAAAGGTTTGTCATGTGCTGGTTATTGCAGGAGAGCAAAACCAGTTTCGTAATATTCCCCCGCATATCTGGAGTGAAATCAATACACTATATAAACTGGCAATAGCCAATGAAGAAGGAAGTCAAGAACGGGTTTGGGACAAAACCGTCCATATTGTTAGTAGGATGGCCCATGACCTGAATTCATTGGCAGCCTTGATCCCTGACCGCGAGAGTGGAAACGTTACTATTGCGGAGCGAATTTGTTATTCTCAAAAATTATCTGAAGAGATTATGGTATATCTTAGAGATTTTTCGTTACAATGTTCGTGGTATCTTGTACGTGAATTATTTGAAGAGATCATAGCAGAAAATGAAGATGCCTCAGGAATAAAATATAGATTAAATTTTGAAGATAATTTAAATTATGTTAATGTTGATTTGGAGTTGATTGAACGAGCTCTTGTTGCGCTCCTTGATAATGCTGTCACTGCTTGTAAAATTGAGGGAAACGATATAGATGTGACGTTAAGCCGGGAGCAGAACAAATCTATTTTTATCGATCATGATTGGCTTTCTGTATCTATTAAAGATAATGGGCCAGGGATTCCTAATGAATATATATCAGAAGTAAAAAAGCCATTTTTTACAACCTGGAAGGATCTTGGACATATTGGTATCGGGTTGTCGATGGCGGATAAAATTATTCAAAACCATGGTGGTTCGCTCTCGATTAAAAGTGAACCAGGAAAAGGAACAGTTACTTCATTTTATTTACCACTATATGATGCCAAGATATAAAAATAAAATATTAATAGTAGAAGACAGCCTGGTCTGGCGGGAAAAATACAAAAAATGGCTGGGTGAGACTTATGATTATGTTGATTCTGCAGATGCGGTCAATGCAGCTATAACATTTGACTCGCATTTACCTGATCTTGTCATTCTCGATTTGGGGTTGCCTGAAATTGATCAGGGACTTGAATTATTGGACAACTTCATGATGAAGAGTGCTGATGTCATGGTTATTGTTATAACCTCATCAAAAGATCATAAACATGCATTAGAAGCACAAGAGAGAGGGGCGATTTCCTATTTCTTTAAAGGTGAAAATATCAAGGATGAATTACCTTTTTTGGTGAAGCGCGCTTTAAAAATGCGAGGTCTTCAGAGAGAAAACCGGAAGTTGCGACAGAAACTTGACCGGGTTTTTAATTTTGATAACATTATTGCAGTAAGTAAGCCAATGCATAATATATTGGCTCTGGTTGAAAAGATAAAAGGTAGTATGGAGTCGGTTTTGATTACTGGAGAATCCGGTGTTGGAAAAGAAGTCATTGCCCAACATCTGCATGAGCGAAGTAAACGGCAGAAAGGACCATTTATTGCAATAAATTGTGCCGCAATGCCTGAAAATTTACTTGAAAATGAATTGTTTGGTCATGAAAAAGGAGCCTTTACAGGAGCAACGGACTTGAAGTTGGGAAAGATTGAACTTGCCTCAAGCGGAACCTTGTTTCTTGATGAAATCGGAGATATTCCTGTATCCTTACAGGCAAAATTATTACGAATTTTACAAGAAAAGAAATTATATCGGTTAGGTGGGGCTAAGGAAATTAAAGTTAACTTCCGGTTAATCGCTGCAACAAATAAGGACTTGGTAAATGAGGTTCTCGGTAAAAGTTTCCGGGAGGATCTGTATTATCGTTTAAATGTAATACCGATTCATATACCACCTCTTCGGGAGCGTCCTGATGATATTCCAGCCTTGATTGATTTTTTTACACATAAATATTGCCAGGAAAACCATTTACCTATTCCCAGGATTGATGGCGCCCTAATCACGCACTTGTCACGAAGTAATTGGGAGGGCAATATCCGCCAACTGGATAATACACTTAAAAGAATGTTGGTGCTCAATAGTCGTTCCTTAACTCTGGCCGATTTGCCAAATGAACTAAATAAAAGCAACAACTCCTTTTTACAAGAAGCTTTAGACCAGCATTTAACCCTTGATGATATCTCAAGACGCTATGCCCAGATGATTCTGGACTATTTTAATGGAAACAAAAAAGAAGCCTGCCAATTCCTCAATATAAATTACCGAACTCTGCAAAATAAACTCTGAAAATTAACTTCCCTGCAATTGTAAATAATACAATCATAAAACATGGCGATTGTATAAAATACAATCCATCAATCTTCCAAAACCCGCAAGCCGTTTAAAATCAACGCCTTACGAAAAACAAACCACAACCCATTGATATTATTAAAGTTATGGTTTTGGCGCGGTCTTTGCCAATCTATTAATTAAACTTTTAATTGGAAGGATCTATGGACGTGGAGAGCATATTAAATAGTCAATTGGATATTAATTCCGTTTCAGATGAGTCTGGTGGTACCTATTTCAACCTAAAAGTGACTTTTTCGGATGGTGATGCTCTCACTGTTTACCGGAAATCTATGGATGAATTATTGGAGGACCTTCCTCAGATAGTGGTCTCTGCTGTTAGAGCCAGAGTTATTCATAAGGACGTTGTTTATTCTTAATTATATAGAAGGAGAATCGATGAAAGTAATGATTTGCGAAGAGAATCCTGATAAAGCAAAAGTTATCGAAGATTTGCTAAATGTATATAAATTTAAAGTTATTACATTAACAGACAGTGTTAATTTTGTAAAGAAAGTCCAGACATATAAACCGGCAGTTATCGTTATGAATAAAAATTTCACCAAGAAACCCGGTGATATAATGTTGAACCAGTTGAGAACAAATCCTGTTGGAGCAAAGACACCTGTTATTTATATCTCTGATGAAAATAATGATTCTCTGAGTATAAATAATTTCTCTGGTGATGCATTAATAGAGTTAATGCAAGAACCTTATAAGATAAAACATTTGAGACATTTTATTGACCGTTGGACTTTATTCAGGAGCTTACACGTAAAGCAATGAATCTAATAGATATTATATATGTCGTTATAATGCTGCAAGTAAGTTTAGGTATATTTATTCTTATCTATAAAGGAGCGCAGTTAAAAGATGACATAACATAAAGAAGCCTACCTTCTACTCTCCTGAGGGCTCAGAGCGTAAATAAGAGATTTGATCAGGGTTATCCCCAAGCCCCTTAGTCCTTGACAAATTTAATCTGCGCGATGGGCCCTTTTCTCTTTATTTAAAAAGAAGACATTTGTAATTTCGCATATGAAAATAGGAATAATTTCAGATACACATGGCACTTTACCCGGATCGATCTTTGATATCTTCAAAGGTGTTGATCAAATATTTCATGCTGGTGATATAGGGAATCAGGATGTTATACAAGGTTTGGAAATCATAGCCCCAGTACAAGCGGTCTACGGAAATGTTGATACCTGGCCAATAGTCGTGAATTATAAGGATATGCTCGTTACAGAATTAGACGGACAACGTATTTGCCTTATCCATGATATTATAAAACCAAAATATTTTAGTTTTCAACTATTTAAAAAGAACATTGAGGTTGATATTGTTATTTCCGGACATACCCATGTCACTTCCCATGAATTTTTCAGAGATATAAAATATATCAATCCTGGAAGTGCTGTTAAACCTAGGGGTAGAAAATATGGGACAGTTGCCATTTTAGATCTTACTGATAAAGATCTAAATCCGGATTTTATCGAAATTAAAGATAAGTTATAACTTGGGGAGTAAACCAGATAAAAGATTAATTTCTGCTGGTCGAACGTAAAAAAGTTGTTGCAAGAAGGTTCACAAATTGATACAATTTTTTCTTCTCTGGTTCTCCGTATTTGCTCGCTGAACGATGTTCTAAAGTCACAGCCCCCATAACCTGTTCACCAGCCTCAATTGGAATTCCAAGAAAAGATCGCAGACCATGATTTGATTTTTCATTTTTGTTATATCGTGGAATGAAATATTCTCCCTTCTCCATATCATCGATGAGATAGGGTTTGTTTTTGCTAATAACCCAACCTGTTATTCCTTCATCAAGTGGAAAAACAGTGTCTTCTACAAATTCATCTAACTGCCCTACGACTTTTTTTATGCTTGCTTGGTCCATTTCTTTCTTTTTAAGCGAAATACAGAGCCGACTTGCCTCAAATTCATCACTAATCAAAAATGCCATTTGTTCGATAGCAGCTGAGATTGTGTTGCTGGCATTCAATTTCCGGGTGAACTCAAGCATTTTTTTATTTAATTGAATTTCGGATAGTAACGTATAGGCTTTAATCCGGTTTTGAAGCCAGATGCTGGTATTACGGGAAATTCTATTAAACATTGATGAATCATCGATATTAAAATGATTTGGGTGGACAGAATCGAATACAATAAAAAGTTTTTCATTATTTGGCAAGATAACCGGAAGTCCCATAAAGGATCCTGCGGTATATTCACTATCTATGTAATACGCTAAAAGGTTTTCAGACTTGTCCAGATTGTTTTCAATAACAAGATCATTTTTCTCATCCAGGATTTGAATTAACCCGGAGATTGGATATCTGGAGTTAATAGTGTCGAATTGAAGATCTGTGAGGTTTTTAAAGTGAATTAATGATATTTCATTGTTTTCTTTATGAAAAACCCAGCCATTGTCCGGAAATACAAGATTGACCATAATATCAAATTGGTCCTTTAAGAAATCCTTGGTTCTGCCATCCCCTTTAATTAAGGTTTCTAACTCCCAGTCGCCTGACAATTCCAACGGATCCCGATCATGCAAATGAACCTCTTGAATAGGCTGTTCATCTAGATCCTCATCCTTTTGCTGTCGTTGAAATGTAATGTAGACCAAATAAACGATGATTGAGTAGACAATAAAGCGGTAAAAAAAATCCATTAGACCGGGATCGAAGGGATGGACAAAAATTCCAAGCAGGCAGAGCAACACAATGATGATTATTCTTTGCATGTATTTTTCCGGAAAAGGTAAGATTGTTTTGGAGAATTATAAACCAGAAAAAATATTTATGCAATTTAAAGAATAAATTTCTTCAATTCAATCAAGGTATCAGTATGATGAATTAGCCAAACTTTTTATTTCTCTTGATCTACTTGTTGCCTTCGCGAATCCGGGTTTCTAGTTGGTTTTGTTCTACTTGAATCCAGCAAAGCTTCCTGTGAATTCTTAGTATTAATTTCCACCTCACCATCTTTAATAACTGGATTCTTTGTGCTTGAAGCAGGACTGGGAGTTGACTGATCCTGATAATCAGAAGTCTTCTGAACAGGTGTCTCACTACCGGTAGAATTTAAAAGATTAGTCAGGCTAAATGTCGCGAAAGCAATTATTATTACAAAAGAAAAAGCGAATGACAATCGAACCATATTTTTCCGGGAGACTATCGGTTCAGGTTCGGTATGAATTCGTTCGCGTAGTTTTAATGAAAAATCATCAGAACAGGTTTGATAGGAGAGATTCTTAAGACTTGATCTCAAACTGGATACCTTGTTCGTCATTCTCTGTAAATCTGCTGAACTTTTTAATGCTTTTTCAAATTCATTATGTGTCGTAGGATCAAGTGTATTGTCCAGATAATCAGATATGTAATTTTTAAAACGGTCACATTCGCCCATAGGCAAACTCCTCTTATGCGGACAGGTGCTCCAGATCATCAAGTAAGAAATCCAGATCTTCCTGCAATTTTAAACGTGCGCGATTTACTCTCGATTTAACAGTTCCAAGCGGAACCTTTATAATTGTGCTAATTTCTTCGTAAGAGAAACCTTGAATATCTCTTAAAACAATCACTTGTCTAAATTTTTGAGGCAAACTCCCAATCGCCTTTTGAATTAATTTTTCAGTAACGATTGTATTTGCTTCCTTTTCAGGATCACTTTTTAAATCAGGAAGTTCAAGTTCTTTATCAATTGCTGTTTCCTTATGAATAGAAAAAACTTTTCGCCTTTTTCTTCTTCGTAGTTCAGTTTTGGCTAAATTTCCAGCAATAGTATAAATCCATGTTGAAAATTTTGCAACTTCCTTATAATAATGTTTATTTTTATAAACGCGATAAAATGTTTCCTGAACGATATCCTCAGCCTCTACCAAATCACCAATAAAGCGATAAATAAAGTTTAACAAAGGATCCTTGTATCTTTTTACGAGCAAATCAAAGGCGTAAGCATCTCCATTCTGAAACCGGGCAATAAGTTCTTCGTCAGTAGGTTGATTCGTTGATTGTGCGCGACTTGAAACATCATCATTCTTCAAAGTTGTCATCTTTCCAACGTTTTTTTAAACAGATTAAAGTTTCTTTTGTTCCTAAAAAAACTAATTTTTTTGATAATTACATATATAATAACATAAAATTGTTAAAATTGATTCCGGAGATTTCTGTGAGGTTTTTAATTGTATCTCTGCCTCAAGCAATTTACTGAATATTAATTCAATATGCAGTTTATCAAATTTATTAACATGGGCAAAGATCTCTTTGTAGGCATAGGGATGACCCTGAAGCATCTCCAGAATTTGACTCTGGGTATAATTTTTTTGCTGAAGTTCACTGACAGCCCACATCCTTCTAAAAAAAGTAAATATTGCGGGAAGCATACCAGCTAACACCTCCCCTTGTTCCAATAAGTGAGATCCAATTTTTAAACTGGCTTTTAGATCTTTTCCAGCAAGAACCTTCTGGAAATTAAAAATATTCACTTCTCTTGTAAAACCGGTAATTTGCGAAACCAGCTCTAATGTCAGAGACTGTCCGCTTTTTAAGAAACTTTTCACTTTTTCAATTTCAAGATTTAAACGTAATAAATTAGTACCTATATTTTCAACTAAAAATGTAATACTTTCTTTATCGGCTTGTAAATTTGATTCTTTCAACTTGGCCACTGTCCACTGAAAAATATCTGTCTCGTTCAATTTTTTGCATTTTACAGACTATAGCCTTGCGGAGAATTTCTGTATAAACCTTGGCGCGATTTAATCGCTCAGCGACAAGAACAAGTGTTGTCGTAGTCTGTGGGTTTGCAAGGTATTTAAGAAAACTTTCCTGATCCGTGATTTGTAATTTGTCAAACTCCTTGACAATTACTAATTTCCTATCAGACAACATGGGATAAGATAAACACGTATTTAATAGTTCTGATAATGTTATCTCTGTACCATAAAATAAGTGAAAGTTTAATTCTTTATCCGCCTTATTTGTAAAGGCAGCCTTCTCTATGGCATCAAGAATTTGATCGTAAAAAAAACGCTCTTCGCCATAAATCACAATAAGATTTTCACTTAAGGGCTTTTCAAGATATTTTTTAAACGATACCACAGAATGTTCACTCATAACACACTTTCTTTCAAAACCGCTTTCTATACTATGAGTTCTTTAGATTGGATATTTTACGATTGAATATCAGGCCTGCCAAGATTACTATAATCCATTGAAACAAACAAGTACCAATGGTGTACTCATAAAATGGATTCCACCATGTTGTTGGATTCCAGACCATGGATTGGAAAAACCACCAAATCATCATCAGTAAAAACTCGATGAGCATTGTAAGTATGAGTATTCTTAATAGCCAGATATTTTTAAGTAAATTATTAAATTCTGAACCCAGATATAGCATCACATAATTTTCAACTTTTGTCTTTATTGCAAAAAAGATAAAGAAAAAACCTGACAAAATTAATCCCAGGCCCCATACCCAGTCCTGATTATTGAAGATTTTAAGCGATATAGCCGATGGAATACCGGCAATAATCGCTATAGTTCCAATAAGAATTACAGACTGAGATCTGGTCCAACCATAGTCCATTATGATACGCACGGCGAGTTCAAGCATCGAGATCAGACTCGAAATTGCGGCAATAAACAATGCAAAAAAGAAAAGAGGCGTTATAAAATAGCCACCAGGTATTTTTGTAAATAGTTGGGGGAGAAAAATGAATGTTAATCCCTGGTTACCGGCCTGAAGTACAAGATTCGCTTCTTCAACTGTAGAAGTCAAAGCAAAAACGGTTGGAATAATCGCTAATGCACATAACATTGAGGCGAGATTGTTTCCGATTCCAGTGATAATGGCATTATACGTAGATTTTTCTTTCTTTTTAACATAGTTTGAATAGGTTAGAATTAATCCCCATCCGGCACCTGTCGACCAGGCTGATTGTGAAAGGGCTTCTAGCCATACTTTATAATTTAATAAATCATCGATCCGGATCCGAAATAAATAGGAGAGTCCCTTACCTGATCCAGGCAGTGAAATGGCACCAATTGCTGCAATTGTGATCAAAACGAATAAAAGTGGAACTAATATTTTTACGGCTATCTCGATGCCATGTTTAATACCCCAAAAAATAATGCCTGAGCCAATTAAAATTGCAAGAATATGATAGATAACGGGTTCATAACCTGATGTCGTATATGTATTCCAAAATTCTACATGCTTAAGATCAGAGAGCCCTCCACTTATACTGAGCATAAAATATTTTAAACTCCAACCACAAACAACCGAATAGTAAAACATAATAAATGTCGTACAGAGGGCAACAAACCATCCCATCCAGGTATAGGACCTTCCAAGTCCCCGACTAAATACACCGATAACGCCTAATCGAAATTTTTTTCCTAAAGAGAATTCAATAACAATTAAAGGAATTGACCATATAAACAAAAAAATCATCCAAGGGATGAGAAAAGAACCACCATACTGACCGGCAAGACGGGGAAAACGCCATATATTACCAGCCCCAATGGCCATCCCTAAGGCTGCTAATAGGAATGTCCATCTCGAAGAAAAGAAATCTTGTTTCTGATTCATTAAAGGACCTTTGAGATTGATTTATCATTAATATTTGGGGTTCCAGAGAGCCATAAAAGTATAATTACACAACACCCATTAAAAAGTTTATTAAGGGATTTTGATAAAACAATGATTAAAAATAGGATTGAAACGGATTTTAATTGAACCAGATGTACCAGACTGAAGAAATAATAACGACAAAAAAACAATAAAAAGCAAACCACTCAAGTTTTCCACGTTTTACAATATTGAGTAGCCAGAATATAGCCATATATCCGGAAGCAAATGCCGCAAGAGCACCAATAACTAAGTAACTTATAGGAATCTGACTTCCTCCGACAGAAAGAAGGTCGTTTAATTTAATCACACTGGCACCAAGGATGGCAGGAATTGCTAATAGAAATGAAAATTTGGCAGATGTTTCTCGGTCTAACCCCAGGAACAGTCCTGTTACAATAGTAGATCCACTGCGGGAAATACCGGGCAATATAGCAAATGCCTGTGCAGTTCCTATAAGTATACTTTTAAGTGGTGATAGATCTTCACTCTTTCGCGGTTCATATCTTGATATTAAGAGAATCGTACCAGTTATCGCTAACATGATGATAACCAGAAGAATGTTAGAAAAAGCCTCTTCAATTTTTGACTTAAATAATAAGCCAATAATGGCTGCAGGGATTGTACCGATGATAATATATAAATCCCACATTAAGTATTTTTTTGCTTCAATACTATTGCCCTTTTTGAATATTAATTGAAAAGGGGCAAGAATCATCTTAAAAACATCCGCGCGAAATGCAATCAATACAGAAAGAAGTGTGCCCAGATGTACAAATACTTCAAAGGCAACACCCTCTTCATGAAAATTTAAAAATTCTGCAGCTAATACGAGATGGCCTGAACTGGAAACAGGAAGAAATTCAGTTAATCCTTGTACAATTCCCAAAATAATTACTTTTAATATATCCAACTCTTATCCCTTAACTTTTAATAATATTTCCTAATTTGAAGTTACAGATTTATATTCACACCTGTTGTGGCCGTCAGATTATTTAGCCCGCCGGTGGTTAACATATAATCAATCTCTACAAATATTGATATCTTTTTTAACAGAAAAAGATATCCAGCCAATCCTGTAAATCCAATGCGGTTGGTACTTTCATTGAGTATGTAGGTGTTTTCAGGAATCTCTGTCCATTTAATGGTGTCATATGAAATGATATTGTAACTTATTGCTCCACCTAAATAAAATCCCTTAGGTTTTGAGTTTAAATATCCAACCAGTTTTGCGCCAATACCTAAGTATTGAATAGACATCTCTTCAGCATTTTGGTTAATCTCTTCTGATTTTATTGCATTGGAATAGCTAAGATAAGGGGAAATATAGACATATTTAATTGCCTCACCAAAATCAGCCTGAGCTATAATGGTATATCCGGGATCCCAACCACCCTGGGGTAGACAAACACCAATTCCTAAGCCAACGGAATTTACAACTTTGCTTACAGCAAAGTTTGGATGAAAAGCAAAACTTACTAAAATTAGAGTGATGAAAAATTTAAATTTATTCATAAGATCTCCCCAATAAGTCCTGTCAAAAGATGAAAACAAGAATGTGTTTAGGTTCTAAAACCATAACTCACCTTATATGATTCTCGGCCAAATTCTACTATCAATTAATGAATTAAAGGGTTTTATTTGATTGATATAATCAATCTTTTTAGGGGAGATATAAAAAAAGCGGCATAAATGCCGCTTTTAAATCATAAAAGAAAATAATTATTTCATATCAAACCAAACGCCCAAAACGATAGCGAAAGTGTTTAAATCTGATATAATATTATATTTTGCATGGGCAAATCCGGTCGTCGTTTTACCCAGAGGCATTTCATAGCCACCCAATAGACCTATTCCAATATCGGTTTCCGAACCAGTAGAACTGCTTTCACCAAAATATTGAACATATTCCGGTGGAAAATCTATAGTGACGGATTTAAAATTTATGGATAAACCACCACCAAAATATAAACCCTTTACATCTTTAAGATAATATTGAACATCAGCAACAATTTGAAAATTAGAGGCGGAAACATCTATGCCACTACCCGAGCCACCCTCCGGATCTGCACTCATAATCCAGTAAGTAAGTGAAGGGACCAGGTGGAGATTGTCGGTAATCTCTCCAAGATCAGCACCCGCACCGAGTAGAAAACTGGTACCATAATCAATACCATCAGTTGATGGAAATAAAAGTCCTACCTGCCCATTCAATCTTTTAAGACCCATATCTGCAGCTGAAGTCGGCAACGTTAGGGATAAAACAAACGCAATCACTAAAAGAACAACAATCTTCTTCATAAGTACCTCCAATTGGTTTATAAATCAGTGAATTTAGATGAAAAAATAATATGATAATATATTTATTCTATGAATTTAAAAAGTTGAATTATTATATACCTAAGCTTAATAAATCCAACAATTAAAATCAATTAATACAACTTATGTCAACTGAATAATTAACGATTAAATTTAGCCATGTATTCCCAATAATACCCATCATTCGACCACTTTTTTCTCCATCCCGTCGATAGGAGTAAAATAATGACTTGCAACACTTGGTACAAGCAGCATTAAACTCAATATTTTGTTTTTGAATGCCTGTTTCCCAAAGGCAATCTCTTATATATGTTTGTAAATTTAAATATCTTTTTGATTGGTCAGGATGTTTACTCAGGTAAACTTCTGAGAATTGTTGGTAGACATCTTCACGGACCTCAAAGCATTCTTTTTGTAATCCTGGACCGACACCAGCCAATACATGAAGGATATTGATATCAAATTCAGTAATCATCAGATCGATTGTTTTACGGATAATCCCTGCTATTGCTCCCCTCCAACCTGCGTGGATAATTCCAATTGTTTGGCGATTAGGTTCGTATAAAAAGATAGGGAAACAATCTGCTGTTTGAATGCCAATAAATAAATTGGTCTTATTTGAGATCAGGGCATCTGTCATAGCGATAGATCCGGGGGTGTTAACAATCCTTACATTTGTTGAGTGAATTTGGTCTGGTAAAATGACATTTGTAGGCTCGATGTTTAGGCTTTTATAATAACTTAATCTGTTGTTTTTAACCACTTCAGGATTGTCTTGATTTATATTGCCCAGGTTCAGACTGGAAAATGGCCCGGTACTAAATCCATTTTTGCGGGTGGAAAAAGCACACGTGATCTCCTCAAATGGTTTAAAGATGTCAAATGTTATATAAGAATCGTTTGCCATCGCTTACACAAAATGTTTATCAAATAATAGATATATAATATAGTGATTTAAATAAGGTCAATGAAGAGGAATTACCTGTCCGAAGTTATATTTGAGTAATTGAATATATTGATTATTTCTCTGGTAATTTATATTAAAGGTGCGGTATATACCATTATACTGATTGAGTTTCTGGAGTTTTTGAAAAAACATATTACGTGAAACATTATCAGACTTTGTATCATATGCTTGTAAAATGTACTTGAACGAGTCATAACCAATTACGGAATAAATGCTTGGTGTTTTTTTAAATGTTTGGCGAAAATCGTTTCGAAATCGTCGATAATCCCAGTCTTCCTCGTTTAAATAACCATCTGATCCGAAAATTATACCATTTATATAATTTTTGTTTTTCTTTAAATCTTCCAGATCGTACCAATCTTTATTTCCCAAATATTGGGCCTGTATATTACTATAGGCAATTTGTGGCGCAATAAAGGGAAGATCTTCTTTAAATATGGGGATAAAGATACCATCAATACTGGAAACGGGTATATCTGCGGAATCGATTTTTGCTGTTGAATTCGATTCATCAAGTTTCTTTTTTTCAACTTTCAAAAATTCTATATATAAACTATCCAATTGTGGTTCCGTGGCCTCGGGATTAACCGTGAGAATGGAGTCAGTAAAGGCCAGTTTTAAACCTTTGCGTTTGATACTCATAAATTGTTTATAAACATCCTGATCGCCTGGATAGTACCATTCTTGAGCAACAACCTCTGCACCGGATTTCGAAACAGTTTTGCTAAATTTATCCACCATTTTTATGAAATGATCATCTATAGGTGCAAACGTAGCAAAGCGCATGATTTTCAGACTATCTAATGCATATAAGGCCATAGCTTCAGCGACTGTATTAATATTGGAACCGAGTTGAAAAAAGTAGGGACTAAATTCAGTAAGATCGTTTGCCGTTGCAGTTGGACTTAAAAGTGGTGTTGCTTCATATTTTGATATTGCAGCACAAGCAGCTGCGATATCATTTTCAAGGGGACCCATAACGGCAAGTATATTTTTATTTCCGGCGAGTTCCTGATAATTTTTTATGGCTGAAGATATTTCCTGTCCGTAGTCTCTTACAGAGACTTTTATATCTAAATTGTTTTGCTTATTAAATTCATTGAGTGCTAATTGGGCTCCCTCAAGAAGGGCACTACCAATTTCTTTATTATAGCCGCTCAGAGGCAGAAGGAGGGCAAAAGATTCATCAGAAGAGCTTTGGTTTCCGCCACTCCTCAAAAGACTCCTCGCTCTGTCCGTATATTTACTGCCCGGGTAATTATCAAGCGCAGCGGTAAGTATACTATTAGCAGAAACATTTGCTCCGGTCTGGTAGGACTTCTCTGCCCAACCTATTCTCATAAGTACCTGGCCATCATCTGAGATAGATCGATCATTTGATAAATTCCTAATATCCTCTTCGTTCAATTTATATCTGACAACTCCAATGATTAAATCCTCTAACTTTTTATCTAATCTCGGATCAGTATTTTCATCAACCGAGGTTATCCATGTTTTCGTGGCAGTACGATATCTATTTAATTGATAATAGGAATTTCCCATAACGTATAAGATATCATCCCGATATCTGCTTTCCGGAAAAGCCCGAAGAAATTTTTTCCCGTGTTCTATAGAAGATAAATAATCTCCCCTCTTGTACTGGCTTTTAACCAACATTAAATAATTTGTCGTTAAATAAGCACTATTTGGCAATTTTGAGATCACCAGGGCAAAATTTTGCTCGGCTTTTTCGTATTCTCCCTGGCTATAGAGCTCAACATTGGAATTAAAGATAGATTTTTCTCTTTGTGAAGAATTTTGTCCAACTAAGATTGAAGTTAAAGTCAGAAAAAAGATCGTTTTACTAAGTACATTGTTTTGAATTATCACGTTTGAATTACCCGGTTTTATTCTACTGTTACACTTTTTGCTAAGTTTCTAGGTTGGTCCACATCGCATCCGCGTTTAACGGCTATGTAATAAGCAAGTAATTGAAGTGGGATAACCGCTAACAATGGGACGAGAGCCTGATTTGTCTCAGGAATGTAAATAACATGATCTGCTATTTCTGCAATTTTTTCATCGCCATAATTTGCTACGACAATTATCTTACCTTTTCTCGCCCTAACTTCTTCAAGATTGCTGATAACTTTATCATAGATTTGATCTTTTGTCGCAATAAAAACAACAGGCATATCTTCATCAATCAAAGCTATTGGACCATGTTTCATTTCCGCTGCGGGATAACCTTCTGCATGGATATAGGAAATTTCTTTTAGTTTAAGGGCACCTTCCAAAGCAACGGGAAAGTTTATACCCCTTCCCAAATATAGAAAATTTCGCTTGTCCTTATATTTCTCGGCAATTTCTTCAATTATATGGCTTTGTGCAATAATCGTTCTCACTTTTTCCGGAATCTCTGCCAATTCCTCGATAAGATGTTGTCCGGAAACAACAGACATGGTTCGTTTTCTGGCAATAAGCAACATAATTAGAAATAATACACATACCTGTGATGTAAATGCTTTTGTACTGGCAACACCAATTTCTGGTCCGGCGTGAATGTAGACACCCGCCTCAGTTTCTCGTGCAATTGAGCTCCCTACGCTGTTTACGATACCCATTGCCTGGGCACCCTTCTCTTTTCCTTCCTTTAGTGCTGCAAGTGTATCTGCGGTTTCTCCAGATTGGGAGATCACGATGACGAAATCATTTTTACTAAGAATCGGATTCCGGTACCTGAACTCGGAAGCATATTCTACTTCAACAGGGATCCTGCAATATTCTTCAATCAGATACTCGCCAATTAAGGCTGCATGCCAACTGGTTCCACAAGCGAGAATAATAATACGGTTAGATTCGGTTAATTTCTCCTCAATGTCAGTTAAACCACCGAGTTTTACTTTTCCCTCATTAACTAAAATCCGACCTCTAAAAGCATCAGTGATTGTTTGAGGTTGCTCGCAAATCTCCTTCAACATATAATGGGGATAACCACTTTTCTCAATTCTTCCTACGTCGAAAGTAATATTCTCGACCTGTTTATCAATTTCTTCATTACTACGTGTCTTGGTTTTTATTCCATCCCGGCTTAATATTGCCATTTCACCATCATTCAAGTAGAAAACACTACGTGTATGTGAAACAATGGCGGAAACATCTGATGCCAGAAAGTATTCTCCATCACCCACACCAACGACGAGGGGACTGCCTTGGCGGGCCACGTAAATTTTATCCGGATCATGTTTAGAAATAACCGCAAATCCATAGGCCCCACTTAATTCCGTAAGCGCATGTCGAAAAGCTTCTTCAAAATCTCCCTGATAATATTCTTCTATAAGGTGAGCAACGATTTCAGTATCGGTTTCAGATCGGAATACATGACCCTTCTTTTCCAACATGGTTTTTAAAATGGTATAATTTTCAATTATACCATTGTGAATAATGGCAATATTCTCAGATCCGTCCATATGTGGATGTGCATTGGATGCAGTAGGTTCTCCATGCGTGGCCCATCGGGTATGTCCAATTCCGATTGTACCCTCAAACTCCATTTGATGGATTTTCTCTTCCAATTTGGTGATCTTCCCCGCCTCCTTGGTGACCGTTAGTTGGTCATTTTCAAGTAAGGCAATGCCAGCAGAATCATATCCGCGATATTCAAGACGTTTGAGTCCGGCTAAAAGAATCGGTACGACTTTTCGATGTCCTATATATCCAACTATTCCACACATAATTCTCCCCTCAAAATTTTATTCCCATTCGATAGTTGCTGGCGGTTTGGAGCTGATATCGTAAACAACGCGGTTAATACCTTCAACCTCGTTGATTATACGATTAGATATCATCGCTAAAATATGATGAGGCATAGGATACCAATTCGCTGTCATTCCATCTGTGCTGGTTACCGCCCGCAACACCAATGTGAAATCATAAGTTCGTTCATCTCCCATTACACCAACAGATTGAACAGGCAATAAGACAGCGAAAGCCTGCCATATGTCATTATACAAATTATTCTTTTTCAATTCTGTGATGTAGATATCATCCGCGAGCTGTAAAATCTTGATTTTTTTTTCGGTTATTTCTCCTGGAATCCGTACTGCAAGCCCGGGTCCGGGAAAAGGGTGGCGGCCAATAATTTCTTCCTGAATTCCCAATTCACGGCCCACATTGCGCACTTCATCTTTGAACAATTCTTTAAGGGGTTCAATTAATTTAAAATTCATTTTTTCCGGCAATCCACCTACATTATGATGCGATTTTATTGTAGCAGATGGACCGCGGACAGAAATACTTTCAATAATATCCGGATAAAGTGTACCCTGAGCCAGATAGTCAAACTTCCCTAGTTTTTTTGCTTCGCTCTCGAAAACATCAATGAATAATCCACCAATAATTTTCCTTTTTTCCTCAGGATTTGTGACACCCTTCAGTTTATCTAAAAATAGAGTTGAGTTATTTACAGAGAGCAAATTGATGTTAAAATGTTTACTGAAAACGGATTCTACATTCCTCGCCTCATCAAGACGAAGTAAACCGGTATCAACAAAAACACATTGAAGCTGTTTACCGATGGCTCTATCCAGCAAAACAGCAACGACACTACTATCAACTCCGCCGCTTAGGCCACAAATAACATTGCTGTCACCCACCTCCTGGCGAATAACTTCCAATGACTCTTCGATATAAGATCCTGTTGACCAATCTCCCTTACACTGACATATTTTAAAACAAAAGTTTTGCAATAATATTCGTCCTTCGACCGTATGATTAACCTCGGGGTGAAACTGCAGGCCAAACAAAGATTTAGTTTCATGTTGAACAATAGCGTATGGACTGTTATCAGTTCTGGCAATTGCCTTAAAACCTGGAGCAATTTTTGTAACTTTATCGCCGTGACTCATCCATACCGTTGATTGATTAGACATGTCCTCAATTAATGATGAAGGCTCTGAAAAGGTAATATTTGCTTTGCCGTATTCCCTTTCTTCGGCCGGGATAACTTCACCACCCCAAAGATACATAATCAGTTGAAGACCATAACAAATTCCTAAGACCGGAATATTTCCATCAAGTAGTTCTTTAGAAATATGTGGTGCATTATCGGCATAGACAGAGGACGGTCCGCCGGAAAGAATTAAGCCCTTAATATTGCTATGGTTCAAATCAGAAAGAGTCTGCATTATAGGGAATAATTTCAGAATAAACACCCAATTTCCCTGATTTTTCTGGCAATTAATTGGGTATATTGCGAACCAAAATCCAAAATTAGGATTGTTTCATGTCCTTCGTGTGCACTCATAATGTAATATTCCACCGGGTAAGTTCATCCAACATTGATAGGTCAGTTAAATCATAGCGTATTGGTGTTATAGATACTTTATCCTGCCGGATTACAACTTCATCAACATCCTCTTCATGATCAATATTCATACGTTTTCCGGCCAGCCAATAATAAGTTCGGTTATTGGGGTCCACTCTTTTATCAAAAAACTCTTCAAATCTTCCTTTGCCCTGGCGTGTAATTACAATTCCCTTAATTTCATGAGGCTTTAGAGGTGGTACATTTACATTAAGCAGAGTTCCTTCTGGTAATCCGAATTGAGAAATTTTTAAAGCTAATTGTTGGGTCAAAATTCCGGCATATTCAAATTCTGGTGTATCAAAAGAGGTAAAGAGATCGCCAAACCTGGAACTCCCATTATGACAGCTTCGGCAGCCGCAGAAACAGTACCGGAATAAATAACATTGGTGGCCGTGTTAGGTCCCATGTTAATACCCGAAGCTACAAGATCAACAGGTTCCTCGGCCAAACATCTAAGTCCCAATTTTACACAATCAGCAGGTGTACCATTAACTGCATATCCAAAAAACTTACCGTCCTTCTCGATCTCGGATACTCGGAGCGGATCGGACAAAGTAATAGCATGACCAACGGCACTCCTTTCGGTGTCGGGTGCAACAACCAGAACGTTGGCAATCTTACTCAAATGGTTTTTTAAAGCAAAAATACCCGGTGCATGGATACCATCATCGTTTGTAATAAGTATATTCAATAAATGCCTCGAGATGAAAAGTGTGATTCAAGACAGGATAGGTCTAAGAAGAATTTTTCTTTTCGTGCTGGAAGAAACGAAGAATTCCAGCTAATTTATTTTTTAAATCGTGTCGATGGACAATTGTATCAACAAATCCATGTTCTAATAAAAACTCCGATTTCTGAAAACCAGGCGGAAGGTCCTGCCCAATGGTTTGTTTTATAACCCTTGGGCCGGCGAATCCGATCAAAGCCCCAGGTTCAGCAATATGAACATCCCCTAACATCGCATAACTGGCGGTAGTACCTCCGGTGGTAGGGTGGGTAAGAATTGAGATATATGGAATTTTTGCTTCGGCTAGGAGTGCCAATTTTGCGCTTGTTTTTGCCATTTGCATCAAACTAAGTACCCCTTCCTGCATTCGTGCACCTCCGGATGAGGAAAGGATTATAAATGGCTTTTTTTCTTTCAGGGCGATATCTGCAGCACGCGATATCTTTTCACCAACAACAGATCCCATACTCCCGCCAAGAAAGGAAAAATCCATAATCACTAAGAACAACAGCATATGCCCTCTATTTTGCCTTTTCCAGTGATAACCGCCTCATTTATACCAGTTTTATCTACAGCCGCTTTATAACGATCCACATATTTTTTACTATCTTTAAATTTTAATGGATCAGCAGAAGTTATTGTTTGATTAAATTCCTTAAAGGTCCCTTTATCTACTAATAATTTTTATATAAACTTTATGTCCTATTCTAAAATGGTGATCACATTTAGCGCAAACATATAGTTTTTTTTCCAATTCTTTTTTATAGATAATTTCACCACATTCATCGCATTTAACCCATAATCCATCAGGCATTTCTTTTCTGTCAACGGGTTGAAGAGTTTCTTTTTTTCTTTTAAACCAATCCATTATTTATCCTTGAATTGTTTTACTCTATTGTTTTAATCATCACTAATGCATTATCCCCATTGGGATAATAACGTATTCGCGTATAGGCAATATGAAAACCATACGTCTTGTAAAGATTTATAGCCCTATTATTAGTTTCCTTAACTTCCAGAAATGCTGTTTTACAATCTTTAAAATATTCAAAAATTGTATCTAAGTAAATATCTCCCAATACCTTTACCTTGTTTTGACGCAACAACAGCGATATTGCCGATATGTAATTCAGTATGATAATACCAGCAAACAATATAACCGATTATTTCATTGTTTTCTTCAACTATAAACGGAAAAGAAATATTTCCTTGTTCAATTTCTGATAAAAAGGCTTTTGCCGGCCAGGGATCAGGAAAAAGATCACACTCTATTTTAAATACATCTACAATATCATTTTCAGTCATTGGCCTAAAAATACGGCTCATATACACCAGCAAAGGGTTGAAGATAGAGTGGTTCTATATCATCAATATGCAGTACATTATTCTGATTGTAATTCAAATGCCCGATGGCACAAATAGTGGCAGCACTGTATTCACCCTGATCTAAAATAATAAAATCAGGTGTCAAATTGTTTAAATATCCCTTGGTGATTTCTTCATGTACAACTAACTTGTTATCTGAATCAAGACTCTCCACGATTTTACTGGCTTCGGCAAGATATTGCACATTTGGTACTGATGATCCGTCAGTAAATATTTTGCCACATAATAATATCCTTTTCTAGCCTCAATAAGAACAAGAAGAAGACCATTGTGACTCTTCCCAGAATAAGCAAGAACATCAAAATTTGTTACTGGGATGAGAGGAATATCTATTCCAAGACAAAACCCTTTCGCATAGGACATACCGATACGAAGACCTGTAAATGAACCCGGACCAGCACCGACAGCAACATGACCTATGACTTGGGGATAATTTCAATTTCTTTAATCCATCTTCTACCAGATTTGCCAATAAAGTACCGTGGGCATTTTTTCTTTCAAAATTATATTCCAGCAATATCTCATTATCCTGCCACCAGGCGACGCTACATAAGTATACCCGATGTTTCAATGCCAAGAACGACATGATCATTCATAAATCTCAAACAGCCTAAACTTTCTCCAGTTACATATTTTTTGGTTTTGTTTTTATTTCAATCTGAAAATGTGCCCAGTGAATTTTTAGCTTCTATAATTCTCTGGCCATTCGATAAAATTTATTTCGTCTGAAAAAAAAATATCTTCCAGGCCAAGATTCATTAAGTTCAGTTTCATCATGTAATTCTGTATAAATCAATATGATTTATAATAGTCTTTCCTTCATATCGATTTATTAATGAGAAAGAGGGGCTTGAAACTTCTTCTCAGATCCAAGTAACCGCGACAAATTCGCGTGTTAAAAATGTTTTTCCGCTTCCCAAGATTACCATAAAATAATATAGTATCACCTTCATTAAAATATCTACAGCCTCTTCTGCAAATTTGATCGTATCCCTGCAATGATGAGCTTCTTCGTTCTATCAGTAGTTTTTTTTGCATTTCTTATTTAGGATCAAGGCGGATAAATGGAAGTATCATTTCCTCCAGTGATGCTCCGCCATGCTGAAAACTATCTTTATAATAATTTAGAAATTTATAATAATTTGTTGGATAAATAAAATAATAATCTTCTTTTGCAATGATATATGTTGTATTTATACCTCTTCGGGGCAACTTATATTCTGTCAGGATTTTTTATATAATATTGCATTTTTTTTATCCACCTTTAGACTTCGGCCATATTTATATCGCAAATTTGTTGAAGTTTCACGATCACCGAGAACTTTTGTTCCTCTCATACCCCTTACACTTCCATGATCGGTTGTAATAAATAAAAGATGATCAGATTTCGAAATTTCCTTAATAACATTATACATCGGAGAATGTTCAAACCAACTTTTTGTCAATGAACGATAGGCAGATTCATCTGGTGCAATCTCCTTTAAGAATTGGTAAATCAGAACGGCTATGGGCAAGTATATCAACAAAATTTAATACAATTGCTACGACTTCAACATCCAGGAATGATTTTATATTTTTTTCAAGATTATGAGCATCTTCATTATTCATAATTTTGACATATCGAATTTCATTGATTTGACTGAAATCCATTTCTGATAAAATTCTGCTCGAGCAACTCTTTCTCATATTTATTTAAACTACTTTCATCCTCATCATCTGTTGTCCATAATTCCGGATATTTTTTTTCTATTTCTTCAGGAAAAAGCCACTAAATATAGCATTTCGGGAAAAAGGTGTTGCTGTTGGCAAAATTGAATAATAATAATCTCTTTCAAGATTAAAATAGGGATAGAAGTAAGTTTCAAGGTTAACCATTGGTCCAGATCGCATACAATCTATGACTAGAAATACAATCTTTGTTCCCTTTTTTAAGTTCAGGGATCACATGATCTTTTAACAATATCTACAGATAATTTCGGGAGAATTCTCTCTATCCCTGAACCCAGTTCGCATATTTTTTTTCAATAAACTTTCCAAATTCAACATTACATTCACGTCGCTGATCATACAATATTTCTCGAAAAGCCGGTTCAGCCAAGGTAGTCCAGTTCAACATCCAGATTACATAATTTTATATTGAGTTCAATCCATTCTTTTTCTGAAAGAGGATTTAGTAATTGGTTGATATTTGCTGAAATTCCTGGGCATATTGAACGCTTCGTTTTTCACTGGCAATTTCTTTGCTATCAAGAATTTTTTTGCAGGCCATTAATATCTGGCTTGGATTTACAGGTTTTGTCAAATAATCATCTATCTTCTGTCCAATTGCATCTTCCATCAAACTTTCTTCTTCACTCTTTGTTATCATTATTACAGGTGTTTGAGGACTTGAAGATTTGATTTTCTGAAGTGTTGCTAAACCATCCTTCCCACTCATCATTTCATCAAGAAAACAATATGGTAATGTTTTTCAGCTACTTTTGCAAGAGCATCATCACCATTGGTCACCGTGTCAACATCATAGCCCTTTGACTGAAGAAACATGATGTGGGGCTGAAGTAAATCAATTTCATCATCTGCCCAGAGTATTTGTTTTTTCTGCATTTATAAGTCTCCAAAAATCGAATAAACTAAGAAAAAATTAAAGATATGTCAAATATTAATAAAAGGCAAAAATCAGGATCTCATTTGTTGAAAGGAATTATTGAGGTAAGGATAGGTGCCCTAATTATGACAGGTTGACAAGATTGTCAAAAATCCCAGCAAAAGGCATGATAGATACAGGGCTTGAGATCTGATAAATACAATGGACTAAAATGGTTACTTGTCAAATAAACCAAAGTTTTGGATCGGTTATTTTTCTTTCATTACCGTAACACCATCCCACTCCGGGCCCGGGACTATTGAATTTGTATTCTATGCATCGTGATCGATATTCTGTAGATGGAGGATCTTCCGGAAATAGTTCCAAACATGCTTCAAAGCAATTTATGGCTTCATTCCATTCCTGTGCTTTGTAATGCGCAATGCCCGTTTTGTAGATGTCTAACATTTTCAGAAATTCATCACTTACTTTGTCTTTTACAAGGAAAGAAGTTCGAACACGCGGATAGGTTGTTCTTTACCCTTGACTCGAATAAGATCAAGTTCACGGGTATAAAAGTCATCTTTAACATGTTGATAAGTAAACTCACTAATCATAATATATGTGCCATAAAATTTATTTGCACCTTCAAGCCGTGAACCTAGATTCACATGATCACCCATTACTGTATAATCAAACACATCTCGGGATCCCATATTGCCAATAATAACCTCACCTGTATTGATTCCAATCCGTGCTTTTAATTGGGGACGATCCTCTGTTTTCCATTTTTCCTAAGAATTTTTAATTTCTTTTGCATCTCGAGAGCTGTCTTACAGGCCATATAGGCATGATTGTCATAATGTACCGGTACACCAAATTCAGCCATGATCGCATCACCTTCATATTTATCAATGATACCCTCATTCTCTAAGCACAGTATCAGTCATTTCAGTTAAATATTCATTTAGCAATTGGACCAGTTGGGCAGGTGATAATTTTTCAGAAATAGAAGTAAATCCGGCAACATCAGTAAACATAACCGTAACGACCCGCTCCTCGCCTCCAAGCGTTAATTTATCCGGATTTTCAATGATTTGGTCTACAACTTTCTGTGGGACATAGTGTTTAAATGCACCAGTGATCATTCTTTTTTCACGTTGGGATATTATATAGTGGTAAATAGTATGTCCAGCAAATGAGAACATTATTACAAGAATGGGGGTACTTATTTCAAGGATATTTTGCCAGTTGCTAAACATCAAAAATGAGAAAACAAAAAATCCAAGGGCCAACACAAGTACAGCAAAAAGACCCCAAAAGGTTCGAAAAAACCGTGCAATCAAAAAATACCAAAAGACGATAACTAACAAAATGAAAAATTCCCATATAACAGGTATTTTATAGAGATAATTCTCATCTAAGATCATTTGAAGCATATTGGCATGAATTTCTACCCCATAAGTTAAAACCTGTACTAATCGATCTTCTTCATCTCGTACTTCAAGAAAGGGTGTTGGAAAATCATCATGTTGCTCCTGAACAGTTGATCCGATCAGAACAATCTTATCTTTTAATATGCCAGAATGTAGTAAAGCCAGGAGGGAGTCCCAATTCTTCATCTCCGGGGTCGTCGAAACTATCAAGATCATAATCTTCGATCAGATCAAAATCGATATCATCAAGAACGGCATCAAATGAATACCGTTGAAAGTTCCGGACGGGCCTACATAGTTAATGATTGAAGAATAGGTGTTATACTTTGGAATTGAATAAGGGCCGATTTCAAATTCATCTTCAAGATCCTCTATTTCCAGGTTGGGATCGAGATCTTTATATATTTTTACAAGAGATGCAGCAAAAGAAGCATAAACACTATCGTTAAAAGATTGACCGACGAGATATCGTCTGTAAAAACCGTCCTCATCAAGATCAAAGGAAACCAATCCCCAATCTGTACCTGTCTCTAAAAATGTTTCATAAGGAGGAACTAATGTAACTATATCTGCTCTTCCTTGTGGTACAACTAACTTGCCGGCTAAGACAACATTATCGTATTTTTGTAACATATCTGCAAAAGCCTGATCAGAAGCAGTTCCACCGACATTATAATCTGCCTGTTCAAAGATTACATCTATTCCGATTGCCTTTAACTCCTGCATCATTTAAGTTATCAATTACATGGGCAAAGTATTCTCTCGGCCATGGCCAACGGGCGGGTGTAGATTCGTCAGATTGATCATCGATGGCCAGAATTACAATTGGTGAATCAGAAATATCCAAAGCACCTCTTAATTTAAACCGATAATCCAGTAAATCATGTTCAAGAGATAGAAAAGTAGTCGTTTGAGCAATAAAGACTGCAAATAAAATTGCTACAATAGCAACTGAAATTGAAACGAGCAGATTTTCTTTGTGTTTTTGCTTTTTTCCGGCCATAATTTTAAATACCCCACCGATCATTCATCGATGGGATATATCCTCATTTTATGATTTTGTATTATTAGAAACTATAGGTATATCGGAAATTCAAAATCGAATCATCAAAATCAATTTCTTCACTACCGTAGCTAATATGATCATAGCGTAGAGACAGAATCCCAAGTACACTGCTCTGGTAAGCTAATCCAATTGTATAATTATTACGTGCTGTTTCAAAATTGGAGGGAGTTCCAGCCGTATTGCGCTCTGTTGTCACATTTTGCCATCTGTAATCAAAAAATGGTTTAAAGAAGTCATTGGACATAAAACCGGACATTACATAATCAAGACCTGCCCGTAGTGTGCTGACAGTTGTTGTGGTCTGATTAACAGCAGAGTCTCTTCCGATATCATTTTCAGAATTTGAGTAATTTATCCTGGTTGTTAATGGGATACTAAAAGTTGTTCTTACGCCTATACCATAAAGACTAAAATCACTTTGCGAGGTGGGATATATCTGATCATCGCGGCCATAATTGGTGTAGTTTAACATAAAGGTATTATCAGTACCAGAAAGCCGCATTTTATAGCTCGTATTAAAAGAAAGTCGCTGGGTTGAATTATCGATTTGGTAAAACAATGTATCAGACTCTGATACCGAGTTAGATCGACTTAAATTTGAATAGCTAATGGTAAGTGAAGGTAAAGATGTAAAAGGATAATAAGAGATCGCAGCACCTAATTCATTGTTGCTGGTCGATTCGTCATCCAATGATTTATCGGTCGTATAATTTTTATAAAATAGGGTTAGGAAGACCTGATTGTCAACAAGGCGAATATTGTCGCTGATATGAAATCCGGAAACATCCTTCAGCAAATATGGATTACCCGGATTGGCAAAATTTCTGTCAATGAGGTAATACTGGACTTTCAAATTATTGTTAAAATAACGAAAAACAGCGTCAAATCTGCATGGCATAACTGGGTAAAGGGTTTAGCCCCTGGGTCATTGAAAGCCAGCCTGTGCTCTCCAGGAAATCCCAGGCCTGTTTAGCACCATCGTTTTGTCTAAGACTTTCATCATATTCTGCCAGGGTATCCCAACTAATTGTCTGCATGTCAGCATTGGTATTATTTATGCTTGAATTGAAACTGGCATCCAAAAGAATTCTTCTATTGTCAAATTTCATATTCAGGTCGGTTCCAAATGATACCGACTGTCTAACATTACTTCCAATATCGATAGAAGTAGAATCGTCTTTGGCATTTATAAGATGAAGTGTCCACCAAACATTATCTCCGAACCGAAACCCGGGACGAATTGCCCACATACTTTTTTTATAGACACCCCCAACAGGAATTAGCTGGTCAATACCCCCGGAAGAAAGTGTATCCACTCTTCCATTGATACCGCGGGTTAATTCTCCGAGAATATAGTCAAAAGTAAAAAAGCCGAAGGCTAATCCAACTTGTAGTCCGCGTACCCGTTTGTCCATTAGGACAAGTGGATTATAATAGGGATTAAAATCTCCCCCATAAAGATAGATATTATTATCCTCTGAAAAATTATATTGAATTTTAGCCCCATAACGGTTAACAGGCTGACGGGATGGATCTTCTTCGGAGGAAAAAACCAAACGGGCACGGTAATCTAAATCATTTTGTGTACCAGAAACTTCGGCACCACCTCTAAAGAAATTATCTGATTGTTTTGCTATATTTTGATAGCGGTCCTCGAGAAATGCTGACCCCCGAAAAAACGATGTGCCAGAAGATTGAATACTTTGAGTGGATTGAAAAGACCATTCTTTCTTTCCTACCATTACACCGGACGCATTGAAGACCTGCACTTCAACATTATGAAATCCACCTCGCATACTATAACCGGGAGGCGGGGCAAACGTTACAACACCATCACTAAAATCGATGTTATTTCTAATATTAACGCCATCAAATATGAGTTTTGTATTTCCATATTCAATTTTTTCTTTCTCGGAATACATGGAAACGGCTACCAGAAAATCTTGTTCTGAAACAACTTCATCCGGCAGTGGGCTCAATACAACTATTTCTATAGGGCCACCATCCTGAAGAACGGGTGCGGGCGATATTTCCATAATATATGGATTAAATTCAGCCATCTCTTCCGGCAAAGTGCCAATCTCCCCAAGACTGCCTTCAAAGGCAATATAATATTGCATCTGGTTTGTGGTAAATTGTGATGTTTTCACATTCGCATAAAACAATAATCCCTGGCTGGTCATGGGAATAGACTTATAATCCGTTTCACCAAGTTCCCGGTAAAACAGATAAAAGTCATATATTTCAGAGCCAATGCCGGGCAGCATTATTTCAATTTTTGCCTCTTCTCCTCGGATGACCCCTGCTGGTGTTGTATGAAAAAACATTAGATTTTCTGATGAGGCGAATGCTGATGAAACAACAAACAGAGCACATAAGAAAGTAATTAGAGTTCTCATGCCAGACCCCTTTATAAAATAGTATATGATTAGATAAGTTCTTGAACGTATTATAATGAAAAAATCTATGTTTAACTAAGACATTTTTAAACAGCCGGTAAAGACAAAAGGATTTATAAAAATCTTGGCCCTGTTTTAGGGTTGGATTATTGTTATTTCTTATCCAACCCTATGTTTTTTGTCTTTCCATTGTTCTCTAAAAGAGCAACCTGAGGATATTATTTTTCTACCTTTTCGACCTTAAACTTCAGGATCTGTTTTTGACCGCCATCATTTTGAAATTCGAATTCAAAAAGATCATCATCATCATCATCTTCTTCAAATAATGGCACTTCACCTTTAGTCGTTTTTCTGATTATTGGCGGGCTTGACTTGGAAGCCACATGTCCGGTTTCATTTGCATGGAGCAGGCCGGTGCCGCCATCACTCTTGATCTCGACAGTTCCTTCTAAACCATAAAAATAGCTACCCTTTTTTAACTCCGGTCGATGATCTGCTATAAATCCCGTTCCTTTGACACTTGCAACTGAAGTAGGGGTAGAAACTTCGAATTTACCTTTTTGTTTGGTTACCCGAGCGAGGATCGTACCAACTTCCAGCTGGATGTTTTTAAAAATTTCATTTTTTTCCTTCTTCCCTCTTATAAAGCAGGTCGAATTGGCACGGATCCGCACTGAACTATTATCATCAATAAAACGAAGGGCCGCATAACTTTTTTTATCGGTTATAATCTTATCGCCATTTTCAAGTCTGAAACCACGTTTTGGTGTCGTCGCCTTGGCTTTATCACCGTCTTTCAGAACGTATACCTTACCTTTCACTTTTACTACTACAGCGATAGGACTTGCACTCATCCCTAACTGAATAGTAAAAACGAAGGTCAGAATTATAAATATAATAAATATCTTTAGTTTTGATTTCATGGCTTACCCTCTCATTGAGTAGGCGTTAACATTAGTTCGGTTAAGGTTCTGAACTCGACGTCATATTCATCCAGAATTTTATAAAAACGTTGTTTAGTTATCTCCTGTCCATTTAATCTGATGGCCACGAGATTATAGTCGCTTAACATTTCGGCTACTTCCCTTCCCTTATCCTTATCTTCGGAAAGATCCAGAAAAAAGCGCATAATATCTTCTTTAAGACTTTCATCACCATACATACTCATATTGGTTGGATCTTCTACTCGAAAGGCATATACGGGAGAATCAATAGTTTCTGATCCACTGGTAGTTAGATATCTTAGCTGAATCCGCCATGCATAAACGCCAGGATCAAGAGGGACCACACCTCCGGGAGGATAGGCGAATACTGTCTCATACATCCATTCATCATAATGCGGCGTAGAGGTTAATATTTCATCTACAGAATGGTGTTGGTCCAGTTTTTTAAATATTTGGACGTGAAAAGGGGGTTCCACGGCAACTGTGGGGTCAAAATCACTTTCAAACTGGAATGTAGGAAATTGAGAATAGACAATATCAAAGGATCCACTTCCAGCCCGGAATCCAGGATTGATTGGCCGGATGAATGTCGGATTGAGAATATCAAGTCGGAGAGGTTGAGCAAATGCCTGTTGACCATTATTATAGCTGAAGTAGGCAATAAACTGATAGGTACCCCTGGGAGCTTTCCTCCGCTTAAGACTTCATTTTCAAAATTGTCTGTGGGGGCAGAGGTCTGGCCTTCATCAAGTCGAATTTCATCACCACTTTGCGTTATTATACCATTACTGAGCTCAATATTGGATGCGCTAATAGGTTCACCGGCCAATAATCTAAATGAGGTGGTTTGGGCTCGGGCAAGAATCATGTCACCCTGCAGGATCTCAACTACCAAAAGACCATCAACCGGGCTATTACCTCCAATCAGTGTGATTTGAAACAGGAAAGTGGTGGCCCCCTGTTGATAAAAATCAAAATCTGAGGTGTATACCACCTGGGCTAGCTCAAGTGTAGGTGCAAGTTGAAGGTCTAATTGAGGACCCGTCGACTGCCCAAACGAAAGGGTGCAAAGTGTTGCAAAAAGAAAAATGAATATAAAGAATGGTAACTTTCTCTTCCTTAGTCTATACATAAGATACCTCCCTTGGGTTAATCTAGCAAAAATGTACGCGCTTTAGGGATTACGGTCGATGATTTTGATCACAATAAATTTATGAAGTTTGTGATAAGAAAATATTTGAAATAACTGTAAAATCATAATAATCCAACAAAAAATCGGATTAAATAATCATCGAAAACAAGTATTGAATAAATCCGGCATGGTTTTTTGATTAGAAAATAAAACAGACAATTTAGAATTACCAGTGAATATTAATACTGTCCGATTCGTAGAATTATTCCCGATATTAATTTTAAAAATTTTTCCTGAACCAACCTGGCCGTTTCTGTAACTTCATCATGGTTAAGAGGTTGATCAGCTAAACCTGTGGCATAGTTTGTAATACAACTAATACCGATAGTCTCAATACCACATTGGTTTGCGACGATAATCTCTGGAACGGTCGACATGCTGGCGGCATCACCTCCAATTTTTCTTATCATCCGGACTTCTGCAGCTGTTTCATAGGATGGTCCGGAAGAAACATATAAAGTACCTGTTTTTAATTTTATATGATTATGTTCGGCGACATCATGAACAAGTTTAAAATATTTTTGAGAATATGAATCGGACATATCAGGAAAGCGCTCTCCGCCATATATAAGTGGTCCGCGGAGCGGGTTCTGGAACATGTTATTGATTTGATCAGTAATTAGCATGAGATCGCCCGGAATAAAATCTTTGTTTATACCACCGGCGGCATTGGTAATAATCAGGGTTTTAACTCCTAATGCTTTAAATATTCTGATTACGTACGTTACTTTATCAACGGGGTATCCCTCATAGTAATGGGTTCGACCCTGGAGAGCCAGTAATTTCATTCCTTGCCAATTACCAAAGACGAGGTATCCCTGGTGGCCCTTTACTGTTGAGGCAGGAAAATAAGGTATGTCTTTTGTTGGAATCTTTATTGGTTCGGTGAGAAGGTCGGCAAAGGAACCTAATCCGGACCCCAGAATAATAGCTAATCGTGGGCTTTCACTCGTAAGATTATTTATATATGATATTGATTGCTTTAATTTATTATTCATGATGGGTCGAAAAATTCCTAAAAAATACGATGGCATAATTGGTTATTGATATTAAAACCAATATGGCAGATAACACAATAAAGGGATATTTTAAGATTTCAATATTTAGTAAGTAAACCACACCCAGTAGAGAAATAACTAATACAGCCAATTTCCCTGGAATATTTGAAGAAAGTACAATGTTTTTTCTACCGATCACGACAAGTGAGGCGAGCAGAATTATAACATCACGACCAATGATAGCGGCAGATATCCATACAGGCAAATCCTGGTAAAGGGTCAGAGAAAGAAATCCGGCAGTGGTGCATACCTTATCGGCCAAAGGATCCAGGACTTTGCCGACAGTTGTGATCTGATTCCATTTCCGGGCAAAATATCCGTCTAACCAATCTGTAATTATGGCCAGAAAAATGAATCCGATTGCAATGTAATTTTCATGTATAGATATATAATAAAAGATAGGACCCGCAAGGAATATGCGGAGGAAACTCATAAAATTAGAGAGTGTGAATAATTGATTTTTATCCATGCAGAAAATCATCCATTTTCATATTAATTCAAATCAAGCATAAAAGGCATAAGAGCTAAAGGCCGCATATTATATTCTCTTATATAATTTTCTAACTGTAAGACAGGGTTCTCAATAGAATTTTTAAGTCTGACAAAACTTCCCAAATATTGATTCAATAATGAGCGACTTCTGGGGTAATATATCAACCGAATGGCTACAGAAGGATCAATGTCAGCTAAATTTTTTGCAGCCACTATTGCCTCATCAAGCCCCCCGATCAAATCAATTAAATCTCTTTGTAGCAAATCCTCACCAACCCAAACCCTCCCACGAGCGATTTTATCAATGTCATCGTACGATTTCTTACGGGCAGTGGCAACCTTGGTGACAAAATCCCTATAAAAATCAGCAATCATGTTTTTTATTATTTTTCTCTCGGAAGTAGAAAATTTACTGCTAAGAGAAAAAAGGCCGGCATTTTCTCCCCGTTTGATCACTTCAGTTTTCAAATCAATTTTTTCATATAATTTTTTAAGACTAAATTTACCTGCAAATACGCCGATCGATCCAACTACGCTCAGTTTTTGGGCAATAATAGTGTCTGCTGGAATGGCAATATAATACCCCCCAGAAGCGCCCACATCTGAAATTGAGGCAACTATAGGTTTTTTCTTTGCTGCTTCATCCAAGGCATGCCAGATCTTATCCGCAGCCAGACTTGATCCACCGGGGCTGTTAATTCGTAAAATTATTGCTCTAATGGATTTTGATTCTGCCGCACGGTTAATATCCCTAATTACCCGATTGGCCCCCATAGTAGTGCCAAAATAGGGATCAGATCCATCTTCTCCGCCTGTCATTGTACCAACACAATAAATCACTGCAATCCGTTCATCACCCTCAATTCCAACGGTGCCTGGGTCAATAAATGAATATTCTGTTGCAGAAATTTTTGATAATTGTCTGTCTTCTGTATTTAGCATCTCGCTAACCTGAGACGCATATTTGATACCATCTACGAGACCCTGTTCATATGCTTCATCGGGACCAAAACCACTGATATTCTCAATCAAATTATAGACGTGATCAATAGTTAATCCCCTGTTTTTTGCAATTGATTTAATGAGGGATTCATATCGGACATCAAAGATTGCATTTATGACCTCTCTTTGGGGTTCTGACATGGATTGTCGGGTATAGACATCAGGAGCATTTTTGTATTTACCAATATGTTCAAAGTCTGCTTCTACGCCAATTTTATTCAACACTCCTTTGTAAAAACTAATTTCTGCTAAAAGTCCCGTTAAAAATAAATTTCCCCCAGGTGACATATAGATCGAGTCACAAGCTGCGGCAAGAAAGTAATCACGGGTGAGTCCATAGTCGAGATGGGCCAAAACCTTTTTTCCCGAAAGCTGGAATTCAGAGATCAGTTGTTGTAATTCCTCAATCTTTGCATAACCGGTCATCATAAATCCAACTCGAAGTACGATGCCTTTAATACGTCCATCAACAGCAGCCATTTTAAATCCTTGACGGATTTTTTTTAAATCAAGGGTGCTCCCACTCAAATACTCTCTAAGAGCATCAGAGGGTTCATATTCCGGCAGGGGGCCACCAAGATTGATCTCCAGATAACTATTGTTGCTAACATGGGGTTCTGTATCGAGTAATGCATCGACAAATAAATAAGCTATAAAAAGAAAGACAAAGAATATTGCTGATAAGATGGCCAGCCATTTTAAGAATCGTTTCATTATAATACCTTACAAGGATGTTAATACACCGGCTATTGTAGTCTGTCATAAAAGTTGCCAATGAGCCACCCAAGACAGCTTTTAATCCAAACTTGGCAAGATCTGCTCTTCGGTCCGGGGCAATCCCACCAATGCCGCCCAACTGAATCGCTATAGATGAGAAATTTGCAAAACCACACAAAGCATATGTCGAGATAATTACTGCCTTTTCACTCAGAACACCTGTTGGAATGATGAGGGATAAGTTTAGATAAGCAATAAATTCATTAAGAACTACTTTTTGCCCAATTAATGATCCAACAGTAACAGCATCTTGCCACGGAACTCCAATTACCCAGGCGAGAGGGCTTAGCAAATAGCCCAGTAATATTTCTATCGTTATTGGATCGTCATTAATATAAAACCCCAACAGATCAGTTAGTATTCCTGAGAGAATCCAATTCAACATGTATATGAGGGCGATAAAGGCAAGAAGCATTCCGCCAACATTTGCTGCCAACTTAAGACCGTCGGAAGCACCAGTCGCTGCAGCATCGATTAAATTGGCTGAAGTTTTTTCGACCATTACTTTTACTTTGCCCATTGTTTGTGATGTTTCTCTCTCGGGAACAAGAATTTTTGCAATAACAATTGTTGCCGGAGCGGCCATTATACTGGCGGATAAAAGATGTTTGGCGTAATATAATTGTTGTGCCGGATCAGTACCCCCTAAAAGACTCACATAGGCAGCAAGTACGCCACCGGCGATTGTTGCCATTCCACCAATCATAAGAGTTAATAATTCAGATTTAGTCATGGGGGAAATATAGGGTCTTACCACGAGAGGTGCTTCGGTCTGACCGATAAAGACGTTGGCAGCTACAGAGATTGATTCCGCACCGCTGACATGCATTGTTTTTGCCATTACCCAGGCCATACCCTGCACAATCTTTTGCATCAATCCAAGATGATACAGAACTGACATAAGAGAAGAAAAGAATATGATGGTAGGCAAAACCTGGAAGGCAAATATAAAGCCGACCCCTTCAAGCCGAAGTTCCTCAGAAAAGGCTTGTTCAAAAACACTTTGATTAGCCAGAGCACCAAACACGAACGTAGCACCGCTATATGTGAAATTGATTATTTTAACAAAAAAACTACCGATTGCATCAAATACAAGAGAACCCCATGGTGTGAGAATTACAAATATTGCAAAAATCAATTGAAGCCCTAACCCAGTAAGTACTATACGCCAGTTAATACTTTTCCGGCTTTCTGAAAACAAGAAGGCAATACTTAATAAAATGGCAATTCCAAGAATTCCGAACAGAATACTAATCATTTCTTTTTACTCTCCTTTGTTTCTTTACTTTCTACAGGGGCTTCAAAACAGTTGCGACACCTTGCCTCATAAATATCTGAGGTGCCGATAAGTACCTGGTTTTCGGATTTTGTCTTGCGGTAGGTAAAATTTGCAGGATTTCCGCAAGTGACACAAATGGCATGGGTTTTTGTAATATATTCTGCTATAGCTAATAATTGAGGTATAGGATCAAAGGGTTCTCCACGATAATCAGTGTCTAGACCTGCAACTATAACCCGTTTACCCATATTTGCGAGGGTTTTACAGACAGCTACAAGATTCTTATTATAAAATTGGGCCTCGTCAATTGCAACCACTTGCGCTTCCAGGGATAGTGGGATAATCTTATTGGCATCTTTTACGACCCGGGAAGGTAATTTTTGGGCATCATGGGAGACTATTTCGTCATCTGAATACCTTGTGTCAATGGAAGGTTTAAACAATTCCACTCTTTGGCGTGCTATTTGTGCCCGACGGACCCGCCGAATAAGCTCCTCAGTTTTGCCGGAAAACATACTGCCACAAATTACTTCAATCCAACCAGTATGCCTTTGTACTATCGCATCCAATTAATCTTCCCCCATCTCCCTTAATAATGATCTTACTTTAGTTGTTAATATATCAATTGCTACTTTATTTTTACCACCCTGTGGGATGATAATGTCTGCATATCTCTTAGACGGCTCGATAAACTGTGAGTACATAGGACGAACAGTTTCTATATACTGGTTTATAACCGAACTTACATCTCGACCCCGTTCTTCAATATCCCTCTTTAATCGACGGATGAAACAAATATCCAGAGCTGTATCAATAAAAACTTTAATATCCATTAAATCCCTTAGGACAGGTTCGTTTAAAATAAGAATACCCTCAAGCACAATTATGAGATGAGGTCCTACGGTTTGGGTTTCATCTTTCCGGCTATGGGTACTATAATCATAAATAGGATGGGCAATAGCTTTTCCATTCAATAATCCCCTGATATGTTCGGCCAGCAAATCATGGTCAAATGCATCCGGATGATCAAAGTTACGTCCGGTTCTTTCATTAAAAGGAATTGCAGAAAGATCCTTATAATATGAGTCTTCTTCGATTATGACAACATTTTCTGATCCAAGATTTTTATAGATAGTCTCAGCAACCAGAGTTTTCCCAGATCCGGAGGCACCTGAGATGCCAATTAAAATTCCATTTTTCATTTCAATCTCAATTTTGTTTCACCAAAAGCATGTGGGAGTAAGTCCTCCAAGGGGATTGTTTTAATGTCTTTACCATTTGTTAGGATTATTGTCAGATCACTTGAATAATCATATAACAATTGTCGGCAGGCGCCACAAGGTGGACAAAAGTCGTCATCCGGTCCAATGATTGCAATTCGATTAAAGTTAAGTTTTCCCTCGGAAAGGGCTTTGGCAAGAGCTACGCGTTCGGCACAAATTGTTAGTCCGTATGAACTGCTCTCAATGTTACATCCTGTAATGATTTCACCCTCAGCAGTCTCTAAAGCTGCACCTACCTTGAAATTTGAATACTTGGCTTGCGAATAACTTCTTGCATTCCTGGCTGATTGGATTAAATCTGATAATTGATTTTCTTTTGACATAGATATATGCTGGTTAAATCGATTTTTTGTCTGGCTCGTAAATTACGAGAAAAAAGTATCTAATACTTTAATTTTGTGATAATTTTCTATTGAAAAAAATATGAAACCGATCAGAAGAAGAACGAGTATTGGGGTAAATCATTTTACATGTATTTCGGTATTGAAAACGGATGATTTCTTCACTCTATTGATTTTTAACCTGGTGTCCATAATTAAGTAAATTCAAATATAATATTTTTTCTTTCAAAAACAACCCCATTCCCTAACCATTATGATTTTGTTAAAAATTCAAAACATGAAGGTGAATAGAGAAAAATGTAAAAACAGCAATTTTTTAAAGTAATACTTGAAATTTTTAAATATGGTTCCTATATTATTGTTGTTCATTAAGATTTAAGAATTTCAAGTATAAATGCTTGTGGGATGGGAACCCTGAATAAAGGTTGCAACGTTTGTTGCAGCCTTTTTTTATGTGCGCCCGGCAGGGCGCTGACACTTGGGAGTGAAAGTCTCCTATGAGCCCGGTAAGGGGAATCATTAGCGGACGGCAAGGGTGTCCACCGTGAGGTGGAATCTGAAGGAAGCCGAAGGCAAAACACTGGCCTGACGAACAGAAACCACATACGAGGCAGTTATATCGGATGATGAGGCATAAATCTCAAAAGTCCGATACTTACCCGGAAAGTATAATTGTATATGTGGCAGGTATAAGTGTGAAGGTATCAGCGCATTACCCGGGGAGATCTCTGATTTTGCCCTTAGTGCTATCATCATCGAGAGGTGATGAGATGGGATCAGAGAAGTCAGCAGAGGTCATATTAGGTTCATCGACTAAGAACCAAAGGACCGAACTTAAATTAACGGGAGAAGACTTATTACTGTGCGTGAGGAAGTAGTCATAGAAAAGCGAGTTGAGATACTCAAAGTTCATAGAGGGTGTACCGTTCGGAAAATGGGAGTAACTCTATGAGTATGACAAACCCTGCATCGGTAGATAAGAAACCATCCCCTGAGACTATGGGATTAATGGAGCGTATGGTCGAACGCGGGAACATGATATTCAGCCTATAAACAAGTAGTAAGGAATAAGGGATCAGCTGGTATTGATAAAATGTCGGTAGATCAACTAAAGCCTTACCTTGCAGAACATTGGGCTGAGATCAAAGAATCTTTGTTGAGAGGGGAATATAAACCCCAGGCAGTCAGGGTAGTATTCATTCCAAAACCAAAGGGTGGCCAACGTCAATTAGGTATTCCCACGGTTATGGATCGACTGATTCAACAAGCCATCCACCAGGTACTAAATCCAATATTCGATCCGACCTTTTCAGAATACAGTTATGGATTCAGGAAAGGCAAGAATGCTCATCAGGCCTTAAAGCAGGCGCAAGTATACCAGAAATCAGGTAAACGGTGGGTTGTGGATATGGATTTGGCCAAGTTCTTTGACGAAGTCAATCATGATGTATTGATGTCGAAGATAGCTAAGAGCATAGAAGATAAACGAGTACTTCGCTTGATTCGCAGTTATCTAAGATCGGGCATAATGATTGACGGAATGGTTAATCAACGGGATAAAGGGACACCACAAGGTAGCCCCTTGTCACCTCTGTTATCCAATATCATGTTAGATGAACTGGATAAGGAATTGGAACGCAGAGGTCACAGTTTCTGTCGTTATGCTGACGACTGCAATATTTATGTGAGTAGTCGCCGATCAGGTGAACGAGTTTTAGACTCAATAACGAAGTTTGTTGAGAAGAAACTACGCCTGAAAGTAAACAAAGAGAAAAGTGCCGTTGACAGACCGTGGAAGAGAACGTTTTTAGGATATTCATTCACATTCCATAAAGAACCAAGACTAAGAGTACCGAAAGAGACGATCCAACGATTTAAATTCAAGTGCAAACAATTACTTCGCCAAGGACGAGGTAGAAATTTGGGTAAATTTATTCGTGAAGACCTAAATCCAGTAATACAAGGCTGGATAAACTACTTTGGCAAAGCAGAAGTTAAAGGTTTCGCAGAAGATTTAGATAGTTGGATTCGTAGACGTTTACGCTTAATTTTATGGCGCCAATTGAAACGAGGTAAGACAAGATTCAGGAAATTACTGACGGCTGGATTGTCTAAAGAAAGAGCGAAAACGTCTTCTGCTAATGGACGAGGCCCGTGGTGGAATTCAGGTGCATCACATATGAACGATGCATTCAGAAAGAAATTCTTTGATAATCATGGACTGGTGTGTATGCTCGATAAACTCTATATGCTCAGAATTAGTTAACTTAAGAACCGCCGTGATACGTGAACCGTACGTCCGGTGGTGTGAGAAGTCGAGGGGTGTGAGCCCCTCACTTACTCGTGAAATATGGTATTTAGTTGAAATTTGCGGGTGGAAAGAAAACGGGAAGTTATAATCTGGAACAATCCAGGTTAAGAACTTCCCGCTTGAATGGAAGCTTAGAAGGGTAGATCGTCTTCTTCCTCAGCCGGTGCTGCTTCTTTTTCATTTCCCACTTTAGACTGATCAACGGATTCTTCGTCGGTAGGAGCAGATTCAGCCATTGGTTCCGATGAATCTCCACGTCCTCCTAAGAGCTGCATGTTTGAGCAGACAACTTCTGTTTTATATTTTTTTTGTCCATTTTGATCATCCCAGGATCTGGTTTGAAGCCGTCCTTCAATAAAAACCAAACGTCCTTTAGTTAAATACTCGCTTGCGATTTCAGCGGTCTTGCCAAATGCAACAATATTATGCCATTCAGTCTGATCATTATTATTACCACTTTGATCTTTTACATAATGATTGGTTGCAATACTGAAATTAACTACGGCAGTTCCGGATGATGTGTATCGCATTTCAGGATCACGACCTAGCCGACCTACCAAAATTGCTTTATTCACTGTTCCCTTCGACATTTTTACCTCCAAATATTTGTCATTAATTAAAATTCATCATAAGTCAAAAATACTAAATATTAAACGAAAAACAAGTTAGAAAATTGAATAAATGAAAACAGGTAGCGGATGAGATTTAGTACATTGCCATTCCTCCTCAGTTTCTGGTTGATTTAAAGTTTTATCATACCAGAATCATGCCAATACATAATACCACTATTCCCGAATAAAAATATGTAAAAAATGTCTATATCTTAAGTGAGCACACCAGCTTATTTACGTGTATTCGCACACTTGTGCGATTTAGCACTCTTCTATATAAGATTTAATTAAAGTTTTTGTCAATTTTCAGACCGAACTTATTCATCCGTCTGATCAATGCATCTCTGGAAAGACCCAATAACATGGCAGCCCTTTTTTGATTATAATTTGTTTCCTTCATGGCTTTTTTTATAAGGTAAAGCTCATTATCCAAAAGATTCAGATGTCGCTTCAATGCTTTTGTGTGATCCTTGACTGGAAAATCTGAGGTCGTAAGCGCATTATTATCTGAAAGAATCAGGGCACGTTCTACCATATTTTGAAGTTCTCTCACATTTCCGGGAAATGAATATGCTTCAAGTTTTTCAAGCACTCCTGGGGCAACGGCAGGTATCGGAATATTTTTTCTCAGGGAAAAATATTCAATAAAGTAGAAAAGAAGTGGCTTTATATCACTAGGTCGCTCTCTTAACGGGGGTATGTTAATTGTAATGGTGTTAATGCGATGCAAGAGGTCAATCCTGAATTTATTGTCTTCCACTAATTCTTCGATATTTTGGTTAGTGGCAGAGATTACTCTGACATCCACATTGATCTCTTTAATTCCTCCAACACGTTTTATTTTTTTTTCTTCTAAGGCGCGCAATAATTTAGATTGTAAATTGACAGGCATGTCAGCAATCTCATCAAGAAAGAGAGAACCGCTATGTGCCAGTTCAAATAATCCTTTTTTATCTGTTTTGGCATCTGTAAATGATCCTTTGACATGTCCAAAAAATTCACTTTCTATTAATGTCTCAGGAACGGCAGAACAATTTACGGAGCAATAGGTAGGTTCATGTCGATCGCTGGCATGGTGAATGATACGGGCAATAATTTCTTTACCTGTTCCATTTTCACCGGTAATTAGAATGCTGGCATCCCTGTCTTTTCCTGCTTTTAAAGCGTATGCGTAGGACGGACTTTATCTTTTGACTGGTACCGATAAAATTTCTATCGATACGTTTCTCTAACTCCATAGATATCAATGAATTGTGGTCTTCGGCTAACTCCAGGAGAGTTTGTAAATGTAAATATTTTCCTGTTCTTTCTATGGCCATTTGAATATCCAGAAAACCAAATGGTTTCTTTATAAAGTCCACAGCACCATTATGCATTGCTTCGATAACCATATCCATATCCCCATGAGCACTAATCATAATAACTTCAATATGAGGAAAGGAGGATTTTACCTTTTTGAGAAACTCAAGCCCGATTATTCCTGGCATCATTACGTCTGAAATGAGTATATCCGTGGGCTCTTTATTGATTATTTTAAAAGCCTGGTCTGGATGATAGGCGGTCTTTGCTGCGTACCCACGTCTGATAAGAAATTTAGCTACCTTATCTGCAATTTTTCGTTCATCATCAAGAATTAAAACATTTAACTGTTTCATTATGATATCCTTTAGATTTGATGAATAAGGGTTGAGCATGGGATCAATGTATATTGGATATAAGCTTGTGGCTTTTTAATTCGATTCAGAATCAATCTTTGATAATAACTCGTCTCTGGTAGTATGCAGATAGTCTAAAGCGGCATCATGATCATTTTCAATCGCCCCGGTAAGGATACCTTCTTCGATATATTTTTTAATAACACCAATGAGAGGACCGGGTTTGAGATTAAAGATGGTCATGATTTCATTTCCATCTACTGGACTCTTAAAAGCACGCAATTGATCCTTTTCTTCTACTTCTTGTGCTTTCTCCATCACTATTTCATAATTCTTCAGATAACGTTTTACCTTTTCGGGATTCTTTGATGTAATATCAGCCTTACATAAAACCATTAAATCATCAAAAGAATTACCTGCCAGGAATAACAAACGCCGGATGGCAGAATCAGTAACCTCATCACTGACAAGTGCCATGGGTCGGAGATGAAGCCGCACCATCTTTTTCACATAGCTTATAACCTCCCTAGAATATTTTAATCTATGCAAAATTGATGCCGACATTCTTTCGCCAACAACTTCATGACCATAAAAAGTCCATCCACTTTTCTTATTAAATCGCTTTGTATTTGGTTTAGCGATATCATGAAAAACACCGGAAAGTCGGAGAGCCAAATTATCCGATACTTCTGCTATCTGGTCAACAACCTGAAGTGTATGATAAAAGACGTCCTTGTGATGGTACTTTTCTCTTTGCTCTATGCCTCGCGTTGAAGTCATCTCTGGAAAAAACCTATCCAATAAACCTGTTTGCTCCAGGAGGTTTAAGCCAGCGGACGGTTTGTTAGTAAGAAGTATTTTATTAAATTCAGCTGTTATCCTTTCCTGTGAAATTATCCCAATTCTGTTTGATGTTGCTTTTATCGCGTCTAAGGTGGTGGGATCGATTTGGTAGGAAAATTGTGTGGCAAATCGTATAGCACGCATCATCCTCAGAGGATCATCCGAGAAAGTACGCTCTGGATCCAATGGTGTTTTGATTAAACCGATCTTCAGGTCCTTTTGACCATCATAAGGATCAACTATTTCTCCCCAATGATCGGGTTGAATATTCATGGCCATGGCATTAATAGTAAAATCTCTGCGGCTCAGATCAGAAAGCAAGTCGGCCATTTTTACTTCTGGCTTGCGGGAATTCTCCTCATAGGATTCGCTACGGGCAGAAACAAATTCAAGCTGGTGGTTTTTATATTTTAACATGCAGGTACCAAATCGCGGATACGTGACAAAAGAACCAGCCTTCTTTCGCTTTTTGAATTCTAAACCAAATCTGATCGCATCACCGACAATAACAAAATCCATATCTAATCCATCGTGTCCACGTAATAAATCTCTGACATATCCGCCGACAACGTGAATTTCCAGACCGAGTTCATCAGCAAGGGCAGCTAATTCCTCAAATACTCTTTTAGTGTTTTTCTTTATCTTAGATTTCATGAAAAGTCGCTTTTGGGCAATAAAAAAAGGATTGAGTAATTCAATCCTTTTAAGATATAAACTTATTTTAATTTAAAACTTATTTTATTGCAAGAATCTTTTTATACTCACTTTTATTTAACACCACGTCTATTGCTTCGTAGACCTGTTCATCATTTTTGAGACTAAAGCGAATACGTTCGTGGTCACCTAAATATTTTTCTACAAGTTCCGGTAGAAGAATATCCTTAATAGCCTGTTTGTGGACAACCAAATCAGTACCTTTTATACTATTTAAACGCTCAAGAAGATCTTCAGAGGTATTGATGATATCTGTTGGAAAATCATTCTCCCTGGCGGTGTCAAGGAATGTAAGCAGTTCACTTTCACCCTCAATCTGGTACTCAAACTCTTTCCTTTTAACAAAGGATACGAATTCATTAAAAATTTTATCGGAGATGTCCAGATCACTCTCCCAATTAGCATGTTCCTGATGATAGTCAACGGTAAAATTGAATAATAAACTTTGTCGCCACAATTCGGTTACAACGGCAGGTATTTCTTCATTAGCAACAATCCTGTCAGGTGTTACCCCACCGTCCTCATATACAATCCTTTTATTGATTGTATAAAATGTTTGATTGTCAATTGTCGCTCCGATTGTATCCTCTGATGTGTTATAAAACACAGCTTTGTTATTGGTATAGTTTTGCTTTTGTACGCAACGTCCACTAGGAATATAGTATTTTGCTGTCGTAATTTTGATTTTTGTGTTGCTGTTTTTATCTATATTATACACCTTTTGAACCAATCCCTTGCCAAATGTTCTGGTACCGACAATAATGGCTCTATCAAGATCCTGTAGGGCTCCGGCAACAATTTCTGATGCACTGGCGCTCCCTCTGTCTACCATTAGGGCGAGAGGTGTGTTCAAGAGCATCGGTGTTGTATGTGTTTCGAAGGAATGCTCACCATCACGAAATCCCTTGGTTTTAACAACAGTTGTTCCTTTGGGCAAAAATACACCCAGAACTTCAACAGCAGCTTCTAACAGACCCCCTGAATTCCCACGCAAATCCAAAATAAAGGCATTTATAGTACCATTTTCCCGGAGATCATTGATAGCTTTTCGCAATTCAGTTCCTGCTTTGTCGGTGAAACCGGTTAGGCGTACATAGGCCACTCCGGGTTCAATAAATCCGGAATAATTAACATCTTCAATGACAATTTCAGCTCGGTTGATGCGCATGATTATTTCACCCTTATATCCCGGTCGTTTAAGTGTTAATTCTACTTCGCTTCCGATCGGGCCACGCAATTTGCGAGATATTTTCTCCAAAGAAAATTTGCTAACATTAACATCATTAATTTTCTCAATCATGTCACCCGCTTGTATTCCAGCTTTTTTTGCGGGCGAATTGTCCATTGGGCTGATAATAGTTACACGATCATTACGTGTGCCAATTTCCATCCCGAGTCCACCATATTTACCAGTCGTGATAATCCTTAGACGTGCCTCACCATCTTCCTCAATAAAGACGGTATAGGGGTCAAGGGTTTCAAGCATTCCTTCAATTCCTGCCTTTACAAATTCGTATGGATCAATCTCTTCAACATAATGTGATTGAACCCGGTCATAGACTTTTTGAAAATATTTTAAGCCTTTACGGATTTTTGAATAATAGTCATTTTCTTCTGCTTGCAGGTAGGTTGACTGATAAACCAATGGCGTTATCAGAACGAAGATGCTAAAAAGGGTAATTATTACATTTTTTCGATTCATACTTTCTACCTATTTAAGTTCTATACTATTTAAATCTAATTTTAAGGACACAAATTCCCAAATCTCCTTAAAAATTTCATTAATTGGGTTCCCAGCTTGTATAATTTTTATCCTCTCAGGTTCTAATTCGGCAATTTTGTGATATCCTTTATAAACACGATCATAAAACTTATCTCCGGAAGCTTCTAAACGATCGGCTTCCAAACGTCTCTGTTGTTTGCGTTTGCTGACTTCCGAGAGGTCAAGGTCAAGGAAAAAAGTCAATCCCGGTAATAAATTACCGGTTGCTGCCTGATTAATGTTTTTTATAAGATATAGAGGTAATCGGCGACCAAATCCCTGATACGCGGTTGTAGAGTCAACATACCTATCTGCAATAATAAAGTTCCCTGCCTGAAGTTCGGGAATGATTTTCTCGGTAACTAATTGATTCCGGGCTGCACTATAGAGCAAGACTTCACAAATATCGGTCATCTCCTGATGATTTTTATCTAATAAAATATCACGAATTTGTTCTGAGATATGGGTTCCACCTGGTTCCCGAATAACAGTAACACTAGCACCTTCAGACTCGAGTTTTTTACGGAGAAGCTCAATCTGAGTTGTTTTTCCAGAAAAATCAATTCCTTCAAATGATATAAATCTTTGATTATTAGTCATGTCAATCTTATTTTTTGCCTAGTTGAGTACAAAAATTGCATTAGTTCGAATTTATGTGATAGATTGCTAATCAGAGTGGTATTTCTTTCCATTTTCCTCGATTAAATCGCCATAGGTTTAATATAAAGCGTGTCAATTCATCGACTCCCTGAATAACCCAGAATCCTGATAAGCCAAAACCCAAAGGGATAGCAAGAAACCAAGAGCCAAAAATTTCATGTTACAGTAAGAGTAGAAACCGCCAACCACATTAACCAAGTTAATTCTGCATTCCCTCTCAAATTTCCAGAGAAAACAATATTAACCCCTTTTGGAAGTTGGATCAAGGCGAAGATAAAAATTAATGACTCGCCAAGGGAGATCACCGCCTCATCAATGGTAAAAACAGATACAATTCTATCTGAAAAATTTAACAATATTGTGGCCATTACCAATGCAAGACCAAAACCAACCACACCATTGATCATACCTGTTCTTTGCGCCTGTCCTAGTTCTTCAGCCCCGAGACTCTTTCCCACAAGTGTCATCGATCCAATACCAAATCCCCAAAAAATCATTGTTATGACGCCCTGAATTCTGATAAACACCTGATGGGTGGCCAATACAACAATGTACTAAAGGTTAGTAAAATTATCTGTTGGGCAATTCCTAAGCCAGCCAATGCTGCTGTAGATAGGTTTCCGATAAAGATAGCTTCGATGACCTATGTTATAGTCTGTGAAGACATATCAGCTGCAGCGGGTAAAGATATGTTTTAAGAATGGTAAACAGTATTTTTCTTTTTGATGAAAGTCCTGACATATTGTTTTAGGAAAGAAGAAGGTGAAATTGCTTCTTGGATAAAGTTTGTGTAAGAATCTGTATTAACGGAGATTTCGGGTAAAAAATTTACAATTTTCCAGCATTTGCATTGGACCCATCAATAACTAAAACTATTTCACCTTTAGCTTTTTTATCTTCTAACCTATTTATCAGGTCAGTAAAGGATCCTCTGAAAAATTCTTCAAATTTTTTTGTAATCTCACGACCCATAACACATTGGCGTTCGCCCCAAGATGCGTGTATTTCTTTTACTGTACGAAGAATACGATGTGGAGATTCATATAATATGATTGTTCGGGTTTCTTTGGCTAATAGTTCAATCTTTTTTTTTCGTCCTTTTTTCAGAGGTAAAAATCCCTCAAAAACAAAGCTGTTACAAGTTAATCCGGATACGATCAAGGCAGGGAGCAGAGCAGATGCACCCGGAATGGGTACAATGCGGATATTATTGCTTATAGCACCACGAACCAGGGTATATGCAGGATCAGAAATACCCGGTGTCCCGGCATCGGACACCAATGCTATGGATTTATCCTCTTTCAAAAGTTGGATAAGACGCTCAGTTTGCTGACGTTGGTTATAACTATGGTAAGCGACGGCCTTTTTTTTAATATCATAATGTCGAAGCAATACTGATGTAACGCGGGTATCTTCTGCTGCGATAATGTCAACGGAGCTTAGAATATGGACAGCCCTATAAGTGATATCAGCTAAATTGCCAATAGGGGTGCTTACTAAGTAGAGTGTACCCGATTCGATAAGTTCCACGCACTAAACTCCCCAGTCCCTGCAGTATCGAAAATCCTGGTTTATTGTTCGATTTGATAATTTGGCAATTATTGGTGGGCGACGTTTGAATTGAAATATTTGAAGACGCTTTTGAATATCATCAATCATCTCTTGTGGAAACCCCTGTTCAATCAACATCTCCCGGGAATAACGAAGATCTACCAAATAATGTAGAAGTGTATCGATTTTGTCATAGGTGTAGCCGATTTCATCCTCATCTGTTTGCCCGGCCCAAAGATCAGCAGATGGGGGCTTTTCGATGACATCTTTTGGAACCTTGAGATACTCTGCCAATTGCCAGATTTGTGTTTTATATAAATCACCAATTGGATTTATAGCACTGGCCAGATCACCAAAAATCGTACCATATCCTAAAAGAAGTTCCGTTTTATTACTTGTGCCCATAACCAGGGAACGATGTTTAGATGAGTAATCGTAAAGAAAGCACATACGTTCTCTGGCCATCCGATTTCCTTGCCGGAGCATATCAGCATCAGGGTCAGATTTAAAAAAAGCATCAATCATTGGAGAAATATCTAGAACCTCACTATTAATTTTAAGATCTTTGGCGATCATTTTTGCGTGGTCCATATTTTCAGGATTGCTGGTCCGGTAAGGCATTATTAAGGCAGTCACATTCTCCGGGGCAAATGTCTGAGCACATAGGTATGCCACAACTGCGGAATCAATACCCCCAGATAATCCCAATATTACTTGCTTAAATCCGGCCTTAGTAGTTTCGGTCCAAAGAAACTCTTTTAGTATTCTGTTAACCAATTCAGGATCGATTTGTAAAAAACTCATTCGAATTTTCCTCGTTGATTATTAAAAATATATAAAAGAATCAGGTTATATGAAATATTTATTAACAGGATCACATTTTTCTTATAAAGATGGAGTTTAATTATTTCTCTATCTAAATGAAATAAAACAATTATGTTTCTTATATAGAATCAATCCCACAATTGAAGACACTTATATTTATGGTCCTCTGAAAGAAGTCAGTTACCACTGGTAGTGGTCTTTCTGGAATCCGTCATTTGATAAAGATTAAAGGTTGAAACAAAAAATAGAGTGGGGAATTTACAGAACCATTTGATCTCAATGGCTCATCTATATAGACTTGAAAGATAAATATCTGTAAATTAACGTTTCTTCAATTTTAATATCCAGGTTGAGGAGCCAAGAAATACAACAGGAAAAGTTGAGATATAAATAGAAAGATTAGAATATGTGTTCAATATTAGGAATATTCAATATAAAATCAAACCAAGCAGAACTCCGTAAACAAGCCTTGGACATGTCCAGGAAATTAAGACATAGGGGCCCGGACTGGTCAGGAATTTTTGTCAATGATAGCGCTATCATCACCCATGAACGTCTGGCCATTGTTGATGTAGAAAACGGATCTCAACCTCTATACAGCAAAGATGGACAATTAGTACTTTCCGTTAATGGAGAGATTTATAACCATAAAGAATTAGAATCATCTTTAGAAACCGACTATGAATTTTTAACAAAGTCAGATTGTGAAGTCATCCTGGCCTTGTACAGAGAAAAAGGGGTCGATTTTTTAAATGAACTAAATGGAATTTTTGCCTTTGTTCTGTATGATATTAAGACGGGTAATTATTTTATAGCCAGGGATCATATTGGAATTGTTCCCCTTTATACGGGCCATGATGAGCATGGAAATTTTTATGTAGCTTCTGAGATGAAGGCCTTGACGGATTATTGTAAGTCTATTGAAGAATTCCCGCCGGGGCATTATTTGTCGAGCAAAGATAGCAGAGTAACAAAATACTATGATCGTCCATGGGTTGACTATAAAAACGTAAAAGACAATCAGACAAATAAAAAAGAGTTAAAACATGCTTTAGAAGAAGCCGTGCATAGACAACTAATGTCTGATGTTCCATATGGCATTTTACTATCTGGTGGATTGGATTCATCCCTGATCGCCGCTATCGCTAAAAAATATGCGGCCCGACGGATCGAAACAAACGATTTGGCTGATGCCTGGTGGCCTCAGACTTCATACATTTGCAATAGGGCTGCAAGAGTCTCCTGATCTAATCGCGGCAGCAGAAGTTGCTTCATTTATAGGATCAGTACATCATGAGTTCCATTACACAATACAGGAGGGATTGGATGCATTACAGGAAGTAATTTATCATCTTGAAACCTATGATGTGACCACCGTTCGGGCCTCCACCCCCATGTATCTGATGGCCCGAAAAATCAGAGCGATGGGTGTAAAAATGGTATTATCTGGTGAAGGGGCAGATGAAATATTCGGGGGATATCTCTATTTTCACAAAGCGCCAAATGCCGAGCAATTTCATGTAGAAACTGTCAGAAAAATAAGTCGCCTGCATCAATTTGACTGTCTCCGGGCCAATAAGTCAATGGCTGCCTGGGGGGTTGAGGCACGAGTCCCATTTCTTGATCGGGAATTTTTGGAAGTCGCCATGACCATTAACCCGCAAAATAAAATGGCTGGTGAAGGCCGTATGGAGAAGCAAATTCTCAGAGAATTATTTACGGATTACATACCCGAATCAATATTGTGGCGCCAAAAAGAACAATTTTCAGACGGGGTTGGTTATTCCTGGATTGATACCTTAAAAGACATGACAGAGGAAGAAATATCCGATCAGCAGATGGCATCGGCAAACTTTAGATTTCCTATTAATACCCCCACATCGAAAGAAGGATACTATTATCGTCAAATATTTGCAGAGCATTTTCCAAGTGATGTTGCCGCTGAATGTGTTCCTGGTGGTCCATCAGTTGCCTGCAGTACTCCAGAAGCGTTGGCTTGGGAAAAATCTTTGAGTGAAGTGATTGATCCATCCGGAAGATCTGTGAAGAAGATTCATAAAGACAGTTATTGAGAGCCTGTCTAATCGTCTATAAATTCAGTGGTCTCATTGCAAAGACACGATTCATTGCGTCTCTATAGTCCAATTCTAGTCAAATATTTTGAATGTCAGGGAAGATTGAGCTAATGCAACCATAATCTTTTCGTGTAATTTATCAACACTTCGTCGAGAGCCAGTATAATTATTTGCAATCATAGAAAAACTTAAAAATTTTCCTGATTTTGTTGATACATATCCCGAATGTGCACGAACATTTGTAATAGAACCTGTTTTTGCTCTCAGATTTTTTGCTGCCCGGGTGCCTCTCCCCATATTTTTCATATAGCCAATATCGTCCGGATCTCCGGCAATACCGAGTGAGTTATAAAAGCTTATCAAAATAAGGCTCGTTACAAATTCGTTGAAGCATTTCAGCAAAAAGTCTGGTAGAAGTTGTATTGGCCCGGGATAGTCCAGATCCGTCATGTAGACTCAATCCCTTGGAATATATATCTTTTTCTTCTAACCAATCTTCAATGACAGAAATACCTTTTTCGAAAGAGCCGACACCGCCTATTTCTTTTCCAATAATTTTTATAAGCTGATCAGAATATAGATTCACACTTTTTTTATTAAGACGGTAAATAATGTCTTTTAATAATGGTGATGGGGAGGAATATATAAGATTTCGTTCTGTGGTATTAGTATTCGTCTCCCTGATAGTGGTTGGTATACCACTTATTTGAATTTTGTTTTCAATCAATTTTTGATGTAGGGATTGTGCCGCAAACTTGGGCGGGTCGGGCAAAGCACCTTTTATTTTGAATTCCTTTACACCAGCTGGAATTGTCCCTTCTAATTGGTGAAGATATTGCCAAGGTGCTGCATATATAAAACCATTATCACCAGAACCTGCCGGTCCGGTTTTCATATGGTTGAAAAAAGCTGAGTCCCGGAACCACTGGTATGGTACGTACAACAGATGCCTGACTGCCAACCCATTTACCGGGTTTGAAATAAAGATGATAGAGATTTTCATTGATACATAACCCACTGGTGTTGGCGGCATAATAATTACCGATATCGCTCCAATACCAACTGCTGGATAAGGGCATATAGTCAAGATACGAGTCATCAGCGATTATATTGCCATTAATTTTTGTAATCCCTTTGGAAATTATTACATCTACCCATTGATCCAATAAAGAGTCAAGTGAGAGTACACTACTTATTTCAGATGAACCCAGCGTAGGATCTCCCTCACCCCTGATAAACAAGTCGCCCTGAAGAACACCCGTCGGATTAATTTTACCGTTGTATTCCAGGTAGGTATTAAATGTTTTATTTTCACCCAATAAATCAAGCGCCACTGCCGAAACTAATATTTTTAAGTTGGAGGCTGGGGCAAGGGTTTTAAGACTGTTGATTTCGACAATAACCTGGTTAGATTGTGTGTCGAGTACATATAGACTCCATAGACCATGAATTAAATTCGGGTTTTGAGGAATAGATCTTGCTAATTTATCAAGATGATCGTAGGGATTCTTACCAGGAGATGAGAAACTGCCTAATAAATATATGATTGTTAGGGTAATAAATTTGATCAACATGCAGGATCCTTATTAAATTTGATAGATTAGTTTAAACATAATAGTATTGCATTCGGAAATGACATCAGGTAGGTATATTAGAAAAAATCTGAGTGCGAAAGGGGGGACTTGAACCCCCACGGGCTTGCGCCCACTAGACCCTGAACCTAGCGCGTCTACCAATTCCGCCACTTTCGCATATGAATTATAAATTTAGTCAGACGTAAAACTAAAAGCAATCTTTTGGCTGGCTTACTTGCTCGCAGAAGATATTTTTTATATGTTTGGCGTTTCTCATGCAGTGTAGGTTGGTTAAGGGTAAAATATTGTAGATAGAAAGATGAGTTGACATGAGCGAGAAGGTTGTTGTAACAAATAGAAAAGCCAGACACGAATATGAAATCACTGATAGCATAGAAGCTGGTCTTGTCTTAGTCGGGAGTGAGGTCAAATCGCTCCGTATCGGCCGCGTTAATTTATCCGACTCTTACGCCCGGGTAATAAAAGGAGAAATATGGGTCATTGGTATGCATGTTTCTCCCTACAAGGAGGCGTCAATTCAAAATCATGATCCATTACGAGAACGCAAGACTGTTATTACATCGTAATGAAATAAAAAAGTTGACAAGAAAAATAGAAGAGAAGGGATTTACGCTAATTCCTTTAAAAATATATTTCAAGAATAACAAAGCTAAAGTGGAACTTGGAGTTGCAAGGGGAAAGCGACAGTATGATAAGAAAGTCACTATTGCCCAACGAGATGCAAAGAGAGAGATGGAAAGAGAACAAAAAAAATTTAAATTTAAAATATAGACGTCAAGTGTGAAATATGACGTACATGCCGGGATAAACAGATTTTGTTTAACTGGATAAACAGAGTACAGGAGAGTTTTGAATGTCTTTTCCTAGTTTGAATGAGCAGATGGATGTTATAAAACGTGGAACCGTTGATTTGTTGCCGGAAGACGAAATTGTAAAAAAAATTGAAAATTCAATTAAAATAAATAAACCCCTGATAATAAAGCAGGGATTTGATCCAACAGCTCCAGATATTCATTTGGGACATACCGTGGGAATTAGAAAACTCAGGCAGTTTCAGGATCTTGGTCACCAAGTTGTTGTCATCATTGGTGACTACACCGCCATGGTGGGTGATCCCTCCGAAAAAAGCAGCACACGTCCCAGATTAACCCATGACGATGTCATGAAGAATGCCAAAACTTACCAGGATCAGTTTTTTAAGATTCTGGATAAAAATAAAACCCAAACGCGATTTAATGGTGAGTGGTTTAGCAAGATGACCTTTGATGAGATAATGAGTCTAGCATCAAAATTTACAGTAGCACGCATGCTGGAAAGAGATGATTTCTCTAAAAGATATGGCAATCAATTACCTATAAGTATACATGAATTTTTTTACCCGCTTATGCAAGGATTTGATTCCGTTATGATAAAGGCGGATGTAGAGTTAGGTGCAACGGAGCAAAAATTTAATCTTGTTATTGCCCGTCAGATTCAAAAAGAATATAATGTTGAGCAGCAGATTGTTCTGACATTACCGGTTTTAGAGGGTTTGGATGGTACTCAGCGAATGAGTAAGTCACTTGGAAACTATATTGGTATAGATGAATCGCCGAAAGAGATATATGGAAAGGTTATGTCCATTCCAGATAAATTGATTTATCCTTATTTTGAGTTAATCAGTGATGTTGCTTTGTCCGAACTATCCGAAATAAAGGCAACCCTTGATAAATCTGAAACCAATCCGCGTGATGTAAAAAAATATTTGGCCCGGACAGTGGTTAAAATGTACCAGGGAGAAAAAGCTTCAAAAGAAGCAGAATCTGAATTTGAACGCATATTTGTGCAAAAAAAGACGCCGGATCAGATTGAGCTAGTATTAATCGATGAAACGAATTGCCGGGTTGATGATTTACTGATTAAAACCAAGACAGCGGGTTCAAAGAATGAGGCACGTCGGCTAATTCAACAGGGCGGTGTTTCGGTAGATGGTGAAAAGATTAAAGATCCTTTTCAATCGATATCTGTTGAAAAGGAGATTATATTGAAAGTTGGAAAAAGGAAATTCGCCAAGGTCAAGTCCAAGAAATAACTTGCTTTGGGCAAAGTATTAGTGATTAGATTATTAAGACACTCTATTGCATTGCTTCACGATATATCTCCCGATGATAATTATCATAGTTAATTAATCGTTTTAAACTCTCGGGATCATCTTCAAAGATTTTGGCAAAAACCAAATGGTGCGCATCAAAAAAGTTTTTGAGGTATTTATTATTTGGTTGATCTTCAACAACCTGGCCAATCGCATCAAGCACCTTGCTGCAATATAGTTTTGCTTCGGCCAGATTACCCTCTTCTAGTAGATATTTTGCCTCAAAAAAATCAGGCTTGGCATAGCGTAATGGGCGGATCCGCACATCTGTTATTTTTTGTAATTCGGATACACGTTTAGACCATCCTTTTGGATATTTGGAACGCGAACCAATATTTCCCAGATTAGTAGCCTCGATGTAAAAAGGCGACCCCAAATTCTGATCATAGCCATCCATTTCGCCACCAAGTACTAAGAAACAATAATAATCGATAAAATGTGTAAGAGGGTCAAAGGAGACCTTAGCATGATCGAATAAATATCCGGGTTGATAGGCAAATTCCCATTCTTTGTCATAAAAGCTTTCTCCGGAAACGCTTTTTATTTGGAACTGGGCCCGAAACATTTTTTCATGGCCCTTATTAAAAACAGTCTCGACCATAATAAATATACTTACGTCAATATCAGTTTCATATTCATCATCTGTCCAGGCAAAATTATTGATATAGTCTTCTATATTGCTTGTTAATTCTGTCAGATTATTTACCTCTTCAGATGGTAGATAACCAAAATCAGCGGTAACAGTTGCTTTTAATACCTGAGCGCTTGAACTATTTACGAGAAGCACAAAGAGTAATAAACTAATAAGAGTTTTCATGAAACCCTCCTGTTTAGGAATATAAATGTTTCCGCGGAACACGTGCAGAAACATTGCATGTAACCTCATATGCGATCGTCTTTAAATTTTTGGCAATCTCATTTATGGAAATGCTTTTACTATTTGCCTGTCCATAAAAAATGACTTCATCACCTGTATTACATTTCAGATCAGCACCTAAATCGACCATTACCATATCCATACATACGGTTCCAATAATGGGATAAATGATATCCCTTATAATGACATGGGCATTGTTAGTTAACCCGCGATTTATACCATCAGCGTATCCTGCGGGAATTACACCAATATGTGTAGTCTCTTTAGTATAAAAACGCCGACCATAGCTTACAGGTTCATTTTTTTTTATACGTTTTATCAATCCAATCCTGGAGCGTAGAGAAAGTACTTCTTTTAAATCCCAGTTCAAAGTAAAATCCGGAGACGGTGATTGACCATATAACATAATACCGGGACGGACCAAATCAAAATATGAGTCTGAAAATCTCATAATAGCAGCGGAATTTGCCAGATGAAAAATTATATCTTCAGGCATTACATTATTTACGTATTTCTGAATTTCATCGAAGCGCTGAATTTGTAGATTGGTATAACTCTTATCATTCTCATCGGAGGTAGACAAATGTGAGTAGATCCCTTTGATATCCAACCGCTTATTATTTTTAACATTTTTAATGACATCTTCCAACTCATTAATGGGAAATCCTACACGGTTCATTCCCGTATCAAACTTAAGATGTATTGGAACATTTAATGATTTTTCTTTTGTGATAGTTTCTAAAAATAATAATTGATTTCGTGAGGTTATGGTTAGATCTAGATTGTATTCTATTGCAGATTGAAGATAGTCTGGTAATTGTGCGCCAAAAACCAAGACAGGCGCTGTAATACCTGCTTTACGAAGGCGAATACCCTCTTCAACGAAGGCAACACCAAGATATTCGCAGCCGGCCTTTAATGCAGTTGTGGCAACCTCTATATCTCCATGGCCATAAGCAAATGCTTTCACAACGGCCATTATTTTGCGTGATCCTATTGCTCTACGGATAAGATCAATATTATACAGTAAATTTTTGTGTGAAATATATGCGATTGTAGGGCCCATAAGTCTGCTAAAAGTTAAACCTATTTGCTATTTCGTCAAGTGTTTCTGCCTTGAAAATAGATTCTACAGAGCCTCCATTGACCAGATATTCTGCAATTCGAACGCGTAGATTATAATTTGAAGCAAGAGCTTGTCCGTAGGCACCAACACCTGATATGGCAAGATAATCTCCTTCCTTCAAATCAGGAAGAGGTCTGTCCTTTGCAAGAAAATCAGTTGACTCACAGACGGGACCGACAATATCCACCGGTTCTAAATCACCTTCAATATGTTTTAAAGGAATTATCTGGTGGTGGGCATTGTAAAGACTTGGTCGAATCAGATTATTCATGGCAGCATCAATGATATAAAACTTTTTTTGTGGAGTCCTCTTAACATAGAGAATTTTAGAAATAAGTAATCCGGCGGTTCCTATAACTGATCTACCCAGTTCAATAAGAACTTTTAAATTGCGATTTCGAAGTGGTGCTAAAAGTTTAGGTAAAATTTCATTAATATAGGTTCTGGGGATACCCTCCGGATTTAGTTGGTTTTTGTAATCAATTCCGATTCCTCCACCAAGATCAAGATATTGAATATGGATATCTAAATTAGCCAGATCCTCGATAAGATGATTGAGAAAAAGAATTGTTTCCAAATAAGGTTCCGCCGTGGAAATTTGAGAGCCAATATGGACATGAATGCCTGACGGTTTGATAAAAGGGTATTTAACAGCTTGTTTATATAGCGATAATGCCGTCTCCCGATCAACGCCAAATTTGCTCGATACTAAGCCCGTAGATATGTAAGGATGGGTACCAGCATCGATATCTGGATTTACACGTATTGATATGACGATCTTTTTCTGCAAATTTTCGGCAACTTTAGCAACCGTTTTTAATTCAGATTCAGATTCGACATTTAGAGAATGAATTTCATTATTAATTGATGCTTCAATCTCTTGTTCTGACTTTCCCACACCCGCGAAAACTATTTTTTGGGCAGGAATGCCGATCTTTTTTGCAAAAAATAATTCACCTCCTGAAACCACATCAGCCCCAAATCCCATCTTTTTAATAATATTTAAAAGCGTTGGATTGTAATTTGCTTTAAGGGCATAACAAGGTAAAAAATTTAAAGACCCGGCATGAGACAAGATATCACGACAATTCTTTTCAACCTCGTTATGACTGTAAATATAAAAAGGAGTAGGTACATTGGCGACGAAGCTGCTGAGATTAATCTTTTCAAAGCAGAGATGGCCATCGTTGTTGTGATATAAAATTTTCATGTATCTCTTTATGATTATTAGGGTTCGAGGCAAAATAGTAAATAAGTATATTTTTATCAATACAAATTGCTAGGAAAACACAGATAAGGTTGATGGGTTTAGTCCGATTTCTTATAGACATTGGGGATGAGATCTTCTTAAAAATAAGTTAAGTGAAAACATTAAAAATTAAAATTTCTCTTAAAGAATTCTAGTAAACAGAGCGATGATAGAGTATAGGATAGGATGTATGATTTAGATCGCACTAAAATCTATTTCATTATCCACTGCAGGGTAATAAAGACCCGAAATGGGAGGAATAATGAACAAATCAAATACAAGAAGTAATTTTGAGAGCAATGAGTCTTTGGCAAAGTATTTTGGGGAGATAAGTAATATTCCCCTCCTAACCGCAGAGGAAGAGGTTCTCTTAGCATCCCAAATACGTGAGGGAGATAGAAGAGCTTTGACTCAACTTATTCAAGCAAACTTGAGATTTGTTGTGCGCGTAGCATTGGAATACAAAAATCAAGGTCTCCCATTAGAGGATCTTATTAATGAGGGTAATCTGGGTTTAATAAAAGCGGCCAAACGATTTGATGAGACAAAGGGTTTTAAATTTATTTCTTATGCTGTTTGGTGGATAAGGCAGAGTATACTACAGTCATTGGCTGAACAAACCCGTACTGTACGCCTGCCCCTAAATAGAATTACATCAATCAATCGAATTGGCAAAACCCATGATTCTTTGGAACAAGTTTTTGAACGAGAACCGACACAAGATGAAATCGCAGAATGCCTTGAAATGACATCGGGTGAGGTGAATTTTATTTCTCAATTATCAGGGAAACAACTTTCTCTTGAATCTACAATCTCTTCTGACGAGAAAACGACCTTGCTTGAGGTCACGGGTGATGATAATCTCTTATTACCTGATCAACAGATCACAGATGAATCATTAAAAGAGGAAGTGGAAAAAGCATTTGAGTCACTTTCAAAAAAAGAAGCTGATATTCTTCGTATGTATTTTGGATTTGACAGAGAGCGCCCGGCAACGTTAGAGGAAATAGGGGAAAAATTCCTTCTTACAAGAGAAAGGGTCCGCCAAATCAAAGAGCGGGCAATAATCCGGTTAAGACATAAATCTCGAAGCATGCATCTCAAGCAGTTTATTGATCACTAGATCTCAATATTAAACTAACATTTGTTTGCTGTGATTCATACCGACTAAAAACTGATTATACCTTGTTTTCTTCTCTCCTTTTGAGTAGATTTATCAACTTTATTTGTATAAACCTCATAAAAATTGATGATTCGGATATCCTGTCAGGACAGTCCATCATTGATAAAATTACCGCTCTCGTCAATCGATCAGGTTTATAAAATGATCCAAGTTTATGGGGGTATCAGATTATTTCTCTATCGAGTATCTAAAAAATAGGAATATAAGTTTAAAGGAAATTATGAGCTATCAATCAATAGTATTGGTGAAACAGGTACCTGATACAGCCAATATATCGGGCCAGGTAATGAAACCCGATGGCACAGTAAACCGGGCAATGCTGCCAGCAGTATTTAATCCTGAAGATAAGGTTGCTTTGGAATTAGCGCTTCAAACCCGTGATAAATATGGCGGTGAGGTTACGGTACTAACAATGGGTCCGCCAAAGGCATCTGAATTGTTACGGGAATGTCTTTACATGGGTGCTGATCATGCTGTACTGATCAGCGACAGAAAGTTTGCCGGTGCTGATACATTAGCCACTTCCTATGTGCTTTCTGAAGCAATCAAAAAATTAGGAAATTTCGATATGATTTTTGCTGGTCGACAAGCTATCGACGGTGATACTGCCCAGGTTGGTCCACAAACGGCTGAGAAACTTGAATTGCCTCAAGTTACCTATACAGAAAAAATCGAGAATTTGGAGAAAAATAAAATTACGATCCGGCGCAAAATTGACGGTGGTCATGAGATCCTTGAAAGTCCTCTTCCTATCTTGATTACGGTTATTAAAGACGCGGCAATTCCCAGACCGTTTAAAGCCAGACGTGTAATGGGCTATAAAAATGCCAGGTCTTTAGTTGAACTTGAAAAAATGGTTGAGGGTAATTCTCTCCTATATATTGATGATTTGAAAGATGAGTATATTTCAAAGTCCTTGTTTATTGAAACATTAACTATGGACGAGCTCAAATTGGATGCAGATCGCTGTGGCTTACACGGATCACCTACTAAAGTATTTAAAATTGATTCGGTTGTTCTCGGTGGTGGTGAACATGTTAAAATTGAACCCAACAAAGAAGGTTTAGGGCTTCTGGTTGATAAACTGATGGACGATCATATATTGGGGTAAAGGTTTTTTATGGAAAAATTTGCAAACGAGGTATGGGTATTTATAGAACAGCGATCCGGCAAACCAGCTGATGTAAGTTTTGAGACTTCTTTCGAAGGGGCGAAAATTAGCCGAAGTGCTTGAGGGAACGCTTAAATCCATAGTGATAGGTCATGAAATGAGAGAGGTGGCCGAACAAACCTTTCGATATGGCGCAAAAGAATGTCTCTTGGTAGATCATCCAGAACTGAAGGACTATAAAACAGTTCCCTATAGTCGAATCATGAATGAGCTGGTCTCTACAAAAAAGCCACGGGTTGTATTATACGGTGCTAGTTTTATTGGCCGGGATCTTGCACCAAGGGTAGCATCTTACACCCGAAGTGGATTAACCGCAGATTGTACTGATCTCCAGATTTCAGATGTAAAATACCTGCGTCAAGAGTATAAAGATCTTCTTTTGCAAATACGACCGGCGTTTGGTGGAAATATTATCGCGACGATCATAACACCGAATGTTCCTATACAGATGGCGACTGTCAGGGAAGGGGTAATGGAGAATCTGCCCCTGGATAAAGCGGTTGCTGGTAAGATTGTTGAGGTTCCATATACACCGGATAAGATTGATAAATTAATCAAGATTATTGACCGACATCACGAAGAAAGTACAATCAATCTTAAGGGAGCACCCATCATTATAGCGGGTGGTTATGGGATGGGCTCTAAAAAGAATTTTCAACTATTACATGATTTGGCCCATGTTCTTGGTGGAGAAGTGGCCGGGAGCAGGGCAGCCGTGGATGCGGGATTTATTCCCCATGAACGTCAGGTTGGTCAGACAGGGGTTACGGTAAGACCAAAATTATATATTGCCTGTGGTATCTCGGGTGCAATTCAGCATCGCGCTGGTATGGAAGATTCAAATAAAATTATTGCGATCAATACAGATCCGGAAGCACCGATCTTTGATGTCTGTCATTACGGGATAGTTGGTGATGCTGCGGATGTTATACCAAATTTGATTGATGTATATAAACATAAACTAAAATAGAGGATTTCGATGCCAAATTTTTTCACTGAAAACTCAGATATACTTTTTCAATTTGAAAATCTTGATATAGAAGAAATTGTAGAGCTGACCGAAAACTTCTACGAAGAAGCAAAAGAATATAATTATGCCCCAACGAACTACGCAGATGCCATAGAAAATTATCGTAAAATTATGGAAATTGTTGGCGATATTGCTGGCAATTTTGTAGCCCCTCGTGCCGGGGAGGTTGACGAGCAGGGAAACACTATAGAAAATGGTAAAGTTGTCTATGCAAAAGGAACACAGGAAAACCTTAAACAATTAGCAGCAGCAGATTTAATGGCTGTAGAGTTTCCACGTAAATATGAGGGCCTGAATTTTCCCAAAACAATTTACATGATGATGGTTGAAACGGTATCACGTGCAGATGCCTCGCTGATGAATATATTTGGTCTGCAGGACATCGCCATGACCATTTCCAAATTTGGGGATGAAGAACAAAAAAGAGAATACTTGCCTCCTTTTTCTACTGGCGAGTATACAGGAGCCATGGCCCTGACCGAACCTGATGCAGGATCTGATCTCCAGGCAGTAAAATTACAAGCTTATCAGAATGAGGATGGACAGTGGTTCCTGCGTGGTGTTAAACGATTTATCACAAATGGTGGCGGTGAAGTATTACTGGTGTTGGCACGATCAGAAGCTGGAACCAAAGACGGAAGAGGTCTGTCTATGTTTGCCTGCTATGGGGATGATACGGTTGTGGTTCGTCGTATTGAAAATAAATTGGGAATTCACGGCTCTCCGACAGCAGAACTACAATTTAACGATACACCTGCTGTCCTGATTGGTAAGCGTAAATTTGGATTGATTAAATATGTTATAGATTTAATGTACAGTGCCAGACTGGGTGTATCAGCACAAGCGCTTGGTATTTCTCAGGCTGGTTATGAAGAGGCGTTATCCTATGCAAAGGCAAGAGAACAGTTTGGACAACCAATTTACAATATTCCTCCCGTAACAAATATGTTGATTGATATGCGTGTTGCGCTGGAAACAAACCGCTCACTTTTTTACGCTACTTGTAAATGGGTAGATACGAGAAATAAACTTGAAGAGCATATAGAGCTGCTAAAGGCGGAGGGTAAAAATTTTCAGGAAGAATCCGATCGGATGAAGGAAGCAATCAAAGTATGCAATTTGCTTACCCCGATCACAAAGTATATTTTAACTGAGGGATCAAATAAAATCACCTATGACTCACTTCAGATTCATGGCGGAGCGGGCTATATGAAAGATTTCTCGATTGAAAGATTAGTCAGGGATGCCCGAATCACAAATATTTATGAAGGAACTTCTCAATTACAGATAGTGGCTGCTGTTGGCGGTGTTATCAATGATATTTTAGAAGAACACTTTGATAAAAAAATGAAAAAATCTTATAAGGGGGCAATGACAAAATTAGCCGACCACCTTAAAGAAATTAGAGAAATTTTTCTGGATTGCCGTAAATATGTTGTTGATAAAAATGATCCCCGTTTCCAGGATGTAGCTGCAAAAGAATTAGTTGATTTGTATTCGTATTTGTTTGTTGGCTATCTGGTTTTGGATGAAGCGGAGATAAACCGTCGAAAGATTTTTATTGCAAATCGTTATATAACCACTGCCTTAGCAAACGCCCGAAAAAATTCGGAGTCGATAAAAAACGATCAGTTTTCTGATTTATTACATGCAGATGAGATTTTACAATAATTCCACATTTAATTTTCCGGTGATAATCAAAATCGAAAAGTCTAATATAGATTTCAAATTTTAATATTTTTATCTCTAATAATGTCTTGTTAGAAAACCGGTGCTAATTCTTAATATAGGTTACTAATCACTCCTTTCATGTTGTTGCTAAATCTTCAATACGAGAAATAATTTCTTATACGAAACAGTTCTATCATAAGTTTATATTCTATTTAGGTCATACAAGTTTAATGCCGGTTTTTTTTAAAAAAAGGGTAAAGGCCTAATTTATAAAGCCCGAATGGGTAGTTTTTCTAAATTTAGAATCTCCGGGTGATGCAACAACTGGAAATATATAAGGAGAAAATCGGTGGGTTATAAAAAGCCAGATTCAAATAAAGATTATGCTTTGATACTAGGTGCTTCAAGTGGTTTCGGTGAAGCGGTTGCTCTGGAATTAGCTGGTGCGGGATTTAATATCGTCGGGGTCCATATGGATCGAGGAGCAGGCTTAACTAAAGTGGAACAAATTAAACGTCAGATTATGGATCATGGAGTGGAAGCCTTGTTCTTTAATGTAAACGCGGCTTCAGATAAAAACAGGGAACAGGTTCTTCAACGGATCACAGATCATTTTAAGATTAAAGGCATAAATGGTAAAATAAAGATTTTTCTTCATTCCCTGGCTTTTGGTTCATTAGCTCCTTATATACACAACGACCCCAAAGAAAGGCTGTCCTCAAAACAAATGGATATGACATTAAATGTTATGGCTCACAGTCTCGTTTACTGGACAAGAGACCTCTTATTAGCAGATTTGTTTAGTCAAGGATCCAAAATATATGCTATGACCAGTTCCGGGTCTTCCCGTGTGACTCCCTTTTATGGTGCAGTTTCGGCGGCAAAGGCGGCATTAGAATCGCACATCAGACAGTTAGCCTTAGAGTTGGCACCCTATGGGATGACCGCAAACGCGCTTCGAGCCGGTGTAACCTTTACCCCAGCCCTTCGGAAAATTCCAGGGCATGAAACCATGATTGACCTGGCTCTCAGCCAAATTCCCTTTAAAAGACTGACCCAGCCGAGCGATATTGCCAAATATATTTTAAGTCAGGCAACATCGGACGAAATCTGGAATACTGGAAATATTATCAACCTTGATGGTGGGGAAATTGCGGTGGCTTTTCATACACCCTTAAAGAAATAGAAATTAAATCCAACAATAATCAATTTCTATCATCCTTGATTAATCATATGTTCAATTTTCATACACCGATCCATCACTACTTCTAATCCCGATTTTAGTGCAAGTTCAGCGGCCTCCATATTTATAATTCCCGATTGCATCCATATTACTTTTCCTTTATTGCGGATTGACTCCTGGACCACAGATAATATATGCTCAGGTTTACGAAAGATATCAACAATCTCAATCGGTTGTTGAATAGAATCCAAAGAAGGATAGCATTTCTGATTTAAGATTACATCATATTTGGGATTAACGGGAAAAATATTATAGCCGGCGTTGATTAAGTAGTTTGCTACACCAAAACTTGGCCTCATTGGTGATGCGGATAATCCTACTATGGCAATATTTTGATATCTTTTTAAAATTGAAGAAATGCTCGTATTTATTTCGGATCCTCTCATATTAATACCCCTTTTGTGACTTCACGATGCTGAAATCTATTTGAAATACTGAAGATATATTTTATTAATCTATTCGAATTTACCAAGTGTCTTGATACTTATACTGGTTCGTTTCCTCTTCTTGTAACAAGATAAAGTTTGGATCCCTTCGAAATTAAGACGTCGATATAAATTTGGGAAATTCAGTCCAACCTGGCCCGGGGCATGTGCGTCTGAACCGGTGGTTAGCGGAATTTGATTTTTTTTAATCATTTTTAACCAATCATATCCAGGATAAGGCTCATTTGCTGATTTGCGAAATCCGGATGTGTTGATCTCCATTGCCATCTTGTTGTTTAAAATTGATTTTAGAAGATCATCCACCTGATTGGGAATTAATTGGGTAAAAGAATGACCTGGTACTTTTAGAATATCAATATGTCCAACCACATCAAATAATCCTGTACTGATGCCCTGAATAATGGTTGCTAAATAATCTTTATATATTTCCTTTGTTGTTTTATCCGGAAAATTAAAGTTAAAAACCCAATTTCCCTGCGGCCAGTGATGTAAAAAATGAACAGACATTATGACGACATCAAAATCGTAAGAATTGAGTATATTCTCAACAAAATCTTCCATACCCTTATAGTAATCCGCCTCAATTCCAAAACGAATCGTAATTTCCGGATATAGGGACTGCATTTTGATTACCCAACCAGCATAGGTGTCTATTTCCTCATAGGACATGCGATGAGCAATATCAAAATTATCCGGAAGTGGAATATGATCTGTGAAGGCTATTTCCTTTAATCCTAATTTAATTGCCTGCTCAACATATGAGTGTATTTCTCCTTCGGCATGTTTACAGAGTCTTGTATGAATATGATAATCAATCATATAGAATTCCGGATTAAATTGATCGAAAAAAAAAGAGAACAATTTATCAATTGTTCTCTTTTAGATCTAATATTATTTATTGAAAACTTATCACTGTTCTCCAACATAGCGATCTTTAGGAAAAAACCTTAAATAGATAATATCGGAAAACATAATTGCTTCTTTTGAGTAGGGATTAATTCCACGCTCATAAAATTCATTGTCTATTGTAACAGAAGCTTCTTTCCAGGCTGCTTCATTGTTTACCAGATTGACAAAGGAAAGAAATTCGTTTTCACTCTTATTGAATAGTTTTTTAATGATTTTCTTTCTGGTTCGTCCGACTATCATACCATTTAAATCTTCTAATGGTTTATCAGATTGAATTTGGCTGGCAACAAAATTAGCCATATCATCGGCAACATTGGTTTTTCCTACAGGGGCTGCTGCGATAATTTCTTCTTCTTCCTCTTCTTCTTCCTCTTCCTCTTCTTCCTCTACAGCAATTTCTTCATGCTTTATTTCATCAAGTTCGATCGCATCAACTTCTACAATGGGTTTACTATCTTCAATATCTTTCACGGCCTCAATTGTAAGTGTTTCATCGCTAACTTCAACTTCTTCTGGAGGTGCCTTTATGGGATCAAGGCTTTCAGCGGTAAGTATAGCCTCTAAATCAGAGAGTGAAATTTCTGTTTGATCACTTGATTTTAATTCTTCAATTAGTTGGGTATAACTTTCCAGATTGCGATCTTTAAAAACATGAAACAAGAGATCAATCTCAAGAGCTTCAACTTCTTCGCCAGTCGCCTCCTGCATAAATCCAGTTAACGTTTTTATCGTTTGTAATGTTGTCTCCAGTCGATTTTCTTTATAAGCATTTTCATCGATTTGGCTGATTAATTGATTAAATTGCTCGCCTGAGATTTCCCGCAAATACTTGGTATTAAAATAATCGGAAATAGCATCTTTATAATATTCATACTTAAAGAAATATTTTAGCATATTGTATATATCGATAGTGGAAACAATTTGCTGGTCTTTAAATATGAATTGGCTTAGTGTTCTATGGGGCTCAATCAAGTAATTCATTTCCAATTTGATGGCACGTTCAATAAGTTGATTGAATTTATTGATATGAAAACGGGCATTTTGTTTTAAATTATCAAATATCTGATCAATCAATATCCTAACTTCTGGTGTGTCATAGTCGAAGCGATCACTGGAATTGAATTTTTCTTCCTCGTCTCTTATCCATAATTCAACTTCCTGATCAAGAAAGTGCTTCACAGAATCTGGGATTTGGCGGGTTTGGATATAAGCGAGTGGGATGTCATGCATATTGGGATCAGAAACAACCTCATCTCGGACTTTTTTTATTAAAACATCAACTAAATTTTCAAGCATTATATATCTCCCCTTCAATCAATAGTAGCGCCGAATTTAAAATTCTTCACTTCTATTTACAAATTAAAATTAAGACTTTGTTAGATTAACCCAAACCTTTCTGGATCTGGGGCCATCAAATTCACAGAAAAATATACCTTGCCAGGTACCCAATTGGATCCGGCCATTCTCAATTAATACAGTTTGTGAGTTGCCAAATAATGATGCTTTTATATGGGCTGCTGAATTACCTTCCATATGTCTATAGTTGTCCTGAAACGGAATGATTTTATTAATTTCCATCAAGTATATCAGCCTTTGACATCAGGATCAGCATTCTCATTGATGGTAACGCCAGCTGTTGTATGAGGAATAAATACGTGACAAACACCCTCCTCAATTCTACTACTGCTAACTATGGACTGTAATTGGCTGTAATATCAATGATTTGACTCTGCTGGCTTGATTTAACAATAAACTTTTCCATATATCTCCTCCTCTATGTTTTCAATTTTTTCTTTTTTGCAGCAGGAAAAAGAATATTATTTAAAATCAGACGGTATCCTGGAGAATTTTTATGCAAAGATAAATCCGTTGGTGGATCTCCTACCTGATGGGTATAATCTTCTGGATCATGACCTCCATAAAAAGTAAAAGTTCCCTTACCCATGTTTCCATGAATATATTTTACTTCATTGCTTCCTTCAATTTTTCCCATAATTACCAATGGATGGTTTTATGTTTTCTTCCCGGAACATGGTTGTTTGTCCCATAAATCCCTTGACCACATTCACATGATTTTGGGTTAAGCATGGTTGGTACGGGATCATATTTTGCAGAAAATTCAAATAATGTAAAATAATCAGTGTCAGCATCTCGAAGACGTGGCATGATGGCTGGGAGGGGTATCAATATCGCTAAATTCATAAATACTCGGATTTATGTAATAGTTTAAATTTTGAAATGCGAGTGTTTTGGTATAATCAAGTTTTTCCAGATAATTTAGATCAGCTGGATCATGATCGAAAGGGACATCGCAAATATCTACATTTTCCGCTGATAAGTGCGATGTCCAATGCATCCGTTGCAGAACACATTGCAAATAAAAAACCACCTGACTCAACATAGTGTTTTATTTCCTGAGCAACGGCTCCCTTTAGTTGACTTACTTTCTGAATATCCTAGATTTCTAGCCAGTTTTTCACTTTCAATCTGTTGTTCAATATACCAGGGCTCATTTTTAAAACTTGCCCAAAATTTTCCATATTGCCCTGTAAAATCTTCATGATGCAAATGCAACCAGTCATATTTGGATAAATAGTCCCGCCAAGACCTCTGTATCATATATTTTGTCATATTCAATTTCAGAATAGTTGAGTGCCAATGTAACAGCATCATCCCAGGGTTGAGAGTTCGGAGGTGTGTAAACTGCTATTTTTGGTGCTTTTTCCAGCAATATTTTATCCATATTGTTTTCTTCAATAGTGCCATAAATCTCATTTACCTGAACTGCGGAAATTGTTTCATAGTAATACACCCCGTAAACGGCATTCATTTTCAAATACTGATATTTGAGGAACAAGAAATGATCCTCCTCGATAATTTAGTAACCATTCTACATTGGTATTCTTTTCCAGAATCCAATATGCAATTCCATAGGCTTTAAGATGATCTGTTTGATTTAGATCCATTGGAATTATTAAATAATCTGAGCTTGTAAAAAACTTGTAAAAGATAAACAATATGGTAATGATTCGAATCCACATGGTATTAAATTTGTCCTGGGTCATTTTTTCATTTAAAGCCCGGGCTTTTTCTCGCGATTGATGAATATACATGACTGTTGGGGTAAGGGTTACCATCAATTCATGATAAAATATCAATTGCTTCCTGAAAATTGTTAAACGCTTCTTCACTTTCAGCTAATAAAAATAGAATTTCATCAAAATCTTTATCATTTGGAACTTCAGTTCTCAGTAAAGTTAATACTTTTTTTGAGCTGTCATATTTTTAAGTTTTAGATATAATTTTCCAGCTTCTCTTCCTGATAGTGACTGTAAATTATTTTTATCCTCACATATTTTATAAAATTCTTCAGCAGCTTCGGTATATTTTTTCTGAAATTTTAGTAAATTCGGCATCAGCATATTTTGATAAAATCAAAGAGTCCTGGGAAAAAGATTTTAGGAGTAAACTTCTGACTTAAAATATCATTCATCAAAGGATCATCTGAGAGGTATTTGTCCGATAATATTTGTTAGAATGTTTGTAAGCAATACTAAACTCATGATTATAAAAATGAATCTCTGCAATTTTATATCCGGCACGACTTTCAGATTTTTATGGTGAAACAAGTTTATATGCTTCCAGGGCCTGGTCAGCTGGTTTTTTGTCAGATATACGTATCTCCAAGCTGAATGAAAACGCGATCTCTTGATTTACCATTGGACACCATGTTTCAAATATCGTTTGTAGTACTTAATAATCGCCTTATCCAGATCAAAATAATAGTTAAAATAAATATCACCGAGACTGATGATACTGTTAAGGGCATATATCTGGTTGTTTACTCATTGGAACTTTCTTTTTCAAAGATTCTTTTCGGCCTGTCTGCATAATTTCCGCAGATTCTTCATTGTGTTCTAATGGCATATGCTAATGCAGCATAGGAACGTCCAAGATCATAATTTGATCTGTGGAATCAATGGTGATGATGGATATTTCTGCATTAAATATTCAAATCCTTCAATGGCATGTTTAAATGCATCATTGGCATAGGCTTCGATAGCATATCTATAGAGAAATTTGCCGGCGCTTTTATCAGTTTCCAGATTTTTGTAAACAATAAAGGCCGCGTCAAAATTTTGATCCTTTAAATATATACCGGCAAGAACCTCTTTTATTTGAGCCTGATCGGGATTTTGTTTTAAAAAAACTAATAATAGCATTTGTTACCGGACTGCTATCAGAAATTTTCGTTGAAAGTACTCAACAATTGGTTTTGAACAAAAGCAAATTGTTTTGGGTAATACATATAGTATTGAAGATAATGCTCACTTGCTTTTTCATAATTCAATTGTGCCCGATAAAGGTTGGCAATATCTAAATGTAATAGTTCTTGTCTTTTTAAATTATTGATGGCCTCTGTATACACCGAAATTGCATCATCAAAAAGACGTTGTCTGATCATTGTTCCGGCCACAAGTCTATAAGCAGCAGGATCATTTTTTAGACACCTCTAAGAAGCTTTTCCACAGAGAAAAGGCCTTTTCCCGTTCATTGTTTAGAAAATAGGCTTCGGCAAGTTCTACCTGCCAATTACGCTGAGCGCCTTGTGATTTCACTACCTTTTCTAAAAATTGAATTAACTCAGTATATTGCTGTAAACCAATGTAGCAATTTTTTATCCCTGCAATAGCAGCCATATTACGAGGGTCCTTTTGAAAATTTCCTGATAAATTTTAAGGGCATCAGCGTAATTATGACTTCTCTCCAGGGAATTGGCTATTTTTAGTTGGTTATTGAAAGATTGTGCCCAGGTCGATTGGACAGGCAAACATATTATAACAAGAATGGTAAAATGGAGCAATATACCAGGTTTATATTTTTGAAAATCGGAGCAAAATATCATCACAAATGAGCATTCCTTTTTCTGTAAGTTTAAAATAACCATTGTCTGATTTTGGCCAACTTTTCTTGTTTCAGAATATGAATTTCAGATTTATACATATTTTCAAATGGGAGCGCAAATTTATTTCTAAATTCCTCCAAACAAATACCACGATAGGTTCGCAGGGCCAGAAAGATATGCTCAAACATCAAATCTTCTCTGGTAAGATCTTCCTTAAAATCTTGGGGCATTTCTTTTTTTGCCAAGCAAGCCATATATTCTGATACGGATCTGACATTTGACCATCGTGGATTCTCCCACAATATGAATGAGCAGAAGGACCAAATCCCAAATACGGTGTATGATTCCAATATTTATAATTATGCCTTGAAATGGTGTTCTTCTGATTTTGCATAATTCGAAACTTCGTAATGTATGTAGCCATTCTCTATCAAGAATATGGTGTCCCATATTGAAGAATTTTATTTCCTTCTCTTCACTCATGTTGTAAAATTCTGCCCATTTTCAATTTTTGTAAAAAAGGTGTTCCCTCTTCATAAGCTTAGATTATAAACAGAAAGGTGTTCTGGATTGAACGAAATAACTTTTTCAAGAGAATGATTCCAATTTTCAATAGATTGACCCGGCAAGGCAAAGATCAAATCAATATTAATATTGTTGAATCCGGCTTTCCGACAATTCTGAATTGACTTTAACAGTCTCCTTTGCTGTATGGATTCTCTCAGCAGTCACTAACTCATTGTCTAAAAAACTCTGGACCCCGATACTAATTCGATTAATACCCAATGCTTTCATCTTTATTAGATCAGTCAATTGTACTGTACCGGGATTTATTTCAACAGTAATTTCACAGTTCTTATCAATAATAAACCGGGTTGATAATGTGTTCAGAATTAATTCAAAGTCTTGAATATTTAAAAGAGATGGAGTACCCCCTCCAGATAAATGGTATCAAACACCCCATTTGTTTCGAATGTGGTCTGCGGTAAGTATTAATTTCCTCAATTATTGCCTTGATAAATGGTTTAATCAACGAAATATCTTCTACAGAATAAAAATCACAATATCCACATTTGGATTGACAAAAGGGAATATGCAGGTATAGTCCAGGTTTGGAAGAAATATTCATTCTTTTTATCGAATTATATTGGCAATTCTTTCAAATCTAACTTTCTTGAAGAAGATAAAAATATCGGAAAATTTAAAATCACCCTCCCAGGAAAGATATATTATTAAGCGCTTCGCCAACTATATTATCGAATGTACAAAACCCCAGGCGCGGCTATCAGAACTTCGATCTCGGTTATCACCCATCATAAAATAATTATTTTCCGGGATTTTCAGAGGTCCGAAATTATCACGGCTTCCATATTTATTATTCTCAAAGGTTGGAAAAGTGTACCGCCCTTCATTTTTCTCATTAGAGTATTTCTGTCCATAAATTTCATATCTGGTGGGCGTGGAAATTGAACACCATCCACATAAACTTCTTTGTCAACAATCTCTATTGTTGCCCTCCAGTTGCAATACATCGTTTAATGTAATCAAGACTTGGATCGAGGGGATAGCGGAAGATAACAACATCATTCTGTTTAGGAGTTTTAAATCCTGGAATTCTCACCCAGGGGATATCGATTCCAAGATCTGTATAAGGAATCCCAATCCAATCAGGGGTACGCATACCATAATTAAATTTATTTACGAGTAAAAAATCCCCGATAAGTAATGTATCCTCCATGGAAGATGTTGGAATCCGATAAGCCTGAACTATAAATTGTCTTATGATAAGAGCTGCAATCAGGGCAACGAATAATCCTTCAAAAAAATCCCGGGAGCGTTTATCATCTTCAATTTTTCTTTTGTTCAAAAATATCTCCTCTATATTACTCTTGTTAAAGATAACGTCACTGAATGATTAAAAGTTTCAGGATTTATCGTCATCCATTGACAAGTACTGCAAGAAAGGCCTCCTGGGGAATTTCCACACTTCCCAGTTTTTTCATTCGTTTTTTACCCTCTTTTTGTTTCTCCAGCAGTTTTCTTTTTCTGGAAATATCACCACCATAACATTTGGCGGTCACATTTTTTCTAAGTGCCTTCACAGTACGTTCGGGCAATAACTTTACTTCCGATTGCAGCTTGAATAGCAACTTCAAACATTTGTCTGGGGATGAGGTCTTTTAATTTTCGGCATAACCGGCTTCCCCATTCATACGCTTTATCCCTATGTGCAATCATTGATAAAGCATCAACGATCTCTCCGTTGATCAAAATATCTATTTTAACCAGATCAGATTGTTGATAACTATCGATCTCATAGTCAAATGAGGCATATCCACGGGAAAGCGATTTTAGCTTATCAAAAAAATCGAATATTACTTCTGCTAATGGTAACTTAAACGTCATGTCAACACGGGAAGTATCAAGGTAAAGAGTATTTACAAAAATACCCCGGCGATCACGAGTCAACTTCATAATATTTCCAATATATTCTGAGGGGGTTATAATTTGAGCTTCTATAAAAGGCTCCTCAATATGATCAATATTTCCCGGAGGGGGCAATAAGGTTGGATTGTCAATTTCAATTTTTTCGCCATTATTCTTATAGACATGGTAAACAACATTTGGAACGGTATTGATGATGCTAATTTTGTATTCACGTTCTAAACGTTCCTGGATAATTTCCATATGTAAGAGTCCTAAGAAAACCACAGCGAAATCCAAAACCCAGAGCTTTTGATGTCTCAGGTTCAAAAACCAGCGAACTGTCATTAATATATAGTTTTGCAAGGGATTCACGTAATTGCTCAAAGTCATCACTATCGACAGGATAAATACCACTGTATACCATAGGATGGATCTCTTTGTATGTAATCAGAGGATCTTGAGCCGCTGATTTGACTGTGGTAATGGTGTCACCCACTTTGGTTTCATGGACATCTTTTGCACCTGAGATGAGATAGCCCACTTCTCCTGCTCTCAAATAATCAATAGGTTTTCGGGTCATTTTCAAAATACCAATTTCCCCGACTTCAAAATGCTTTGATGATTGAAAGAACTTTATAGCTTCGTTTTTTGAAAACATCCCCTCAAAAACTCTTATGTAGGTAATCACACCACGGTACGAATCAAAAACAGAATCAAAAACAAGTGCTTGAGCAGGATTTTCTACCGAGCCTGATGGGGGAGGAATTTTTTCAACTATTTCCTCCAAAACGAGATCAACACCCTTGCCTGATTTTGCACTCACTAGAAAAATTTCATCCTCTGAACAACCAATGACCTGAATAATTTGATTTTTTACTGATTCAACCTGGGCGCTGGGTAAATCTATTTTATTTATAACTGGAATAATATGAAGGTCATTCTCTATAGCCAGGTAAAGATTACTTAATGTTTGTGCTTCGATACCCTGGGCAGCATCAACAACTAATAACGCCCCCTCGCAGGCGGCCAGACTTCGGAAGACCTCGAAAGAAAAGTCCACATGGCCTGGTGTATCTATTAAATTAAAAGTATATGTCTCATTATTTGGAGCAGTGTATTGCATTTGAATAGCATGCGATTTTATTGTAATCCCCCGCTCCCTCTCCAAATCCATATCATCAAGAACCTGCTCGACGAGATCTCGTTTGGAAATTGTACTTGTAACCTCAAGCATTCTATCTGCAAGAGTAGATTTTCCATGATCAATATGAGCAATAATACAAAAATTTCTTATTTTATTTATATACATACATTATGCCGGTTAGAATTCATATAAACTAAAAATTTAAACAAGAACCTCGATCAGCGCAATTAAATTAACTGTTCTTCATACAGTCTAAATTTTCTTTGGCACTTTGAGATAGATTTGTTAGTTTCTATAGAAAATTCATTTTTATATTGTTGACTATAATTTTAGTGTATTTTTGTCCTGATTGAGTAAATACAATTTTTAAAAATAAATATCCGAGTTTTTATTCCGATAATCATAAATATTGCTCACAATTATTGAGAATTTGGTAACATATTTTTCTTGACTTTCAATATAATGAAGGTAAATTATTTAATTTAAAAGAGATATTATATAGTGAATGCAAATCCTAAAAAGCAAAATTTAAAATCCTGGTTAGCAGAACACCCCAATTTACCAAGACATATTGGGATTATTATGGATGGCAATGGCCGCTGGGCAAAAAAACGAATGTTACCGCGGATCGCTGGTCATAACGCCGGTATAGATTCTGTTCGCGAAGTTGTAGAAGCTTGTGGAGAGATGGGTATAGAGGTGCTTACGCTCTTTACTTTTTCTCAGGAAAATTGGAAAAGACCATTGAATGAAGTTTCTGCTCTCATGAAACTCCTGGTGAGGACTTTAAATCGCGAAATTAGAGAATTAATGGATAAAAACGTGCGGATTACTTGCATAGGTAATTTAGATGATCTGCCTGGGGATACTAGTTATAGCATGATGGATGCCATTGAGATGACCAAAGATAACACAGGTTTAACATTAAATTTAGCTTTAAGTTATGGAAGCCGAAAAGAAATTAAGAATGCGGTCGCCGGTATCGTCGAGGATGTGGTTTCTGGGAAGATTGCACCGGACCAGATAGATGAGTCATTAATTAGTGAATATTTGCAAACATCAGGACTTCCAGATCCAGATCTGGTCATAAGAACAAGTGGTGAGTTTAGAATAAGCAATTTTATGCTCTGGCAAATTGCCTATGCAGAAATATATGTGACAAATACATTGTGGCCTGATTTCAGGACACCAGATTTGCATGAAGCGATCAATAACTTTTTGAAGCGAGAGCGCAGATTTGGTATGGTTACCGAACAATTGTATTCTAAAACCTCGTTGCAAGAATCTTAATGAATGAAAACTCCCCCGAAAACAAGGTAACTTCAACTAAACTTCATATTACAATTAAAGATTTTTTTCTTGCTTTCTGGAAAACAATCGTCGTATGGATGATTATTGGCATTTTTGTTACCTTGGCTCTTCATTATGAGGTCGATAAAACGCTTATTGGCGCAATTGTTGTTGTTTTCGGTTTAATTACGCAGGCGTTCGTTGGCTTGATCAGTATTATTGCACTTGTTCCCCTGATAGGTCCAATAGTAGCAAAATTACTTGCCTTGCCCATTTTTTGGATAATAAACGCATTAGGTTATTTTGTTTCAGTGGTGGCAATCAAAAAGGGATACTCTAGAGATGTACTGAACTATCGGGTCTTAACAGTGGTTTTATTGATTGGAATAGTTATTGGTTATATTTTGGGTAAATTGATATAAATTTCAGATGTACATTTGATATTTAAACCGCATTTATGCTTACATTCATTTATTTTTCATTAACACAAAACTCCTGATTGTTCAACGCAAAAAACATCAAGTCTCAATTATAATATGAATACTTATTCCAATACAATTTCAGAATTATATAAATTACAGCAATTTTCCATCAAAATGGGTTTGGATAACATCACAAAAATCTGCGATTTTTTAGATAATCCTCAGAATTCATATCCGGTTATTCATGTGGCTGGAACCAACGGGAAAGGTTCTACTTCGCGTATGATTCAGTCCATTTTATCTTTACATGGACTAAAGGTTGGATTGTATACCTCCCCCCACTTGGTGGATTTTAGAGAAAGAATTACTGTCAATGAAGAACAAATTGACAAAGATTTCGTTGTTGAATACTGGCAAAAGATTTCATCATTGGTTAATAAACTAAGAGCTACCTTTTTTGATACGACGACTGCTCTAGCGTTTATGTATTTCAGAAAAAATAATATCGATGTGGCGATTATTGAGACTGGCTTAGGAGGACGCCTCGATTCAACGAATATCGTAAAACCCCTATCAGTTGTTATAACTCCTATTGAAATTGATCATACAAAACAGCTGGGCTCTCGTTTAAAATCTATTGCCTTGGAAAAAGCATCTATTATCAAGAATGGATCAACGGTATTTGTTGCAAAACAGAAGAAGAATGTTAGAGATGTATTAATACATGCATCTTCACGTGCTAAGACATGTTATTATTTTACAGATACCATAAGAATAGATGAAATCTGTTCCGGTCAGGACGATCTCACTTTTAGACTTTTTGATCGGTTAAGGAAGAAGACGATTGAACATATTAGAGTAAATCTTGCCGGATATTATCAAGCGGGAAATGCTGGTCTGGCTTATTTATGTTCCCGATGGTTCTTGGAAAACTCGAGTATGGTATTTTCTGAGAAACTTATTAAAAAAGCTTTAGGTGAGATAACATGGCCAGGTCGTCTTCAGATAGTTTCTCAATCTCCGTTAGTTTATTTTGATGTCAGTCATAATTATGCTGGTTTTAAACACACCCTGGAATTTGTCGATAAATTGTCCTGTAGTGGTGAGAAGTATTTGCTTTTTGGATTATTAGAAGACAAAGCCTATAAACCCATCATTAGGATGATACATGAATCATTTCGCAATGTAATTATTACTGAACCAGCACACGACCGTGCTTTGTCCGCGCAACTCATATTAAAGGAATTTAAAAAATACGGAATGGAGGCAATTATTTGTAAATCAATCACAGAGGCATATGCCAAAACAATTCAAAATATGGCTAAAAATGATGTTTTATTTGTTATGGGAAGTCATTATATCATTGGTGAATTACTTGCGTTTTCAGGCAAAAACACTTGACACAATAATATTAACGGCTTAAATTTAACCATCTGCGAAAAGCTCCATTTAAGTTTTCTCGCCTAAGGTGGATTCAATCATGCTCGTATCATAAAATAGGAATTCATGCTGAGCACTAAATTATACCAATAAAATAAACACAATATATTAAATTAATTATTATAAAGACTTATTGTTAACATCCTTATTGAAATTATCATCGTTAAATTAGAAGCATATCCCCTATAGGTAAATTGTCTCTGAATTGCCTTAAGACCAGGCCGTCTATTACAAATATATTATTCAGAATTTATAATGTTCGGTATGTGTTTCTGGCTCAATACCTGACAATTTCATACAAATATGCCATATAGCATAGGTTTTCAGAAGGAATCAATGTGAGTCTAAATTGAAGAAAGGTTTTATCCGATGCTGGATATCGAAGAACTAAAAGAAAAAAAGATCTCTGAATTGAACAAAATTGCCCAGGAAATGAATATTTCTGGTTATAGTGGGCTTAAGAAAGCGGAGTTAATTTTCAGGATCTTAGAGGAACAGACAGCCCAGGAGGGTTTGTTGTTTTCAAAAGGTGTGCTGGAAATATTACCAGATGGCTATGGTTTTCTACGTTCACCAAATTATAATTACCTACCCGGTCCCGATGACATTTATATCTCACCATCGCAGATAAAAAGATTTAACCTTAGAACAGGTGATACGGTTACCGGACAAATACGTCCTCCAAAGGATAACGAAAGATTTTTTGCCCTTTTACGCGTAGAAGCGGTAAACTTTGAATCTCCAGAAAAGGCAAGGGATAGGTTACTATTTGATAATCTTACTCCACTTTATCCCGAAGAACGTATAAATCTGGAAACAAAACCGCGTGATTTTTCGATGAGAATTATGAACTTGCTAACACCTCTCGGAAAAGGCCAAAGGGGGATGATTGTTGCCCAACCACGTACCGGTAAAACTATATTATTGCAGAAAATTGCAAATTCGATTACAACCAATCATCCGGAAGTCGAAATGATTGTTTTGTTAATTGATGAACGTCCTGAAGAAGTGACCGATATGGAACGTTCGGTGGATGCTGAAGTCATAAGTTCAACTTTTGATGAACCAGCTGAGCGCCATGTGCAAGTTGCTGATATGGTTTTGGAAAAAGCGAAACGATTAGTTGAATACAAAAAAGATGTTGTTATTTTGCTTGATAGTATTACCCGTCTGGCAAGGGCCCATAATACGGTCGTGCCACATAGCGGTAAAATTCTCTCCGGTGGTGTGGATTCAAATGCTCTTCACAAACCAAAAAGATTTTTTGGAGCAGCAAGAAATATTGAAGAAGGGGGAAGTCTCACAATTATGGCTACTGCACTTATTGATACAGGTTCCCGGATGGATGAGGTCATTTTTGAGGAGTTTAAAGGCACAGGTAATATGGAACTCGTTCTGGATCGCCGTCTTACCGATCGAAGAATATTCCCGTCGATTGAATTAAATAAATCAGGTACCCGTAAAGAAGAATTATTATTGACCAGAGAAGAATTGTCACGTGTTTGGATTTTGCGAAAATTATTAAATGAAATGAATATTATTGAAGGCATGGAGTTTCTACTTGAAAGAATGAGAGAGACAAAAGATAATAAAGACTTTTTAAGATCCATGAATACGTAATGACCATTGTTAGTAAATTAAAAAATTGTTAGGTCGGTAAACCTGCTATAGTCTATTTCGGAAAGATACACTTGCACATGCAAGATCTTGTTATTAAATTAATAGGCTTAATATTATCAATGATATCAGGAGTATTTATAATGAAAAAGGGTATACATCCAGAATATAAAATGACACAAGTAAATTGTGCATGTGGAAATTCATTTCAAACCTATTCTACTGTTGGAGATATGAAAGTAGAAATTTGTTCAGCCTGTCATCCGTTTTTTACAGGTAAACAGAAACTTGTTGACTCTGCAGGACGGGTTGAGAAATTCCTAAAGAAATATAATAAAAAGTAACCACCTCCTGGGTGGTAAGATATATTATAAAACGGAACATGACTGAATTGAAAGCGCATGTTCCGTTTTTTTGTTTAAGTCTACTACCATAGTTATAAAATTATTATTATCTATTAATAGGATATATATATGAAGAAACAAGAAGTTGAAGAAAAAATAATGCCGGTGGGAGGGCAAGCTGTTATTGAAGGTGTCATGATGCGTTCACCTAAACGGTTGGCTACGGCAATAAGAAGAGCCAGTGGTGACGATTGAAGTTAAAACGGATGAATATACATCTTTAATACAGCGAAAGAAAATATTTAATATGCCAATTATTCGTGGCGCCGTAACCTTGATTGAAGTAATGATTCTCGGTATTAAGACATTACAATGGTCGGCTGATAAAGCGATGGAAGATGTAGAAGAGGAAGAGATAAAGAAGGGCAAAAAACCCAAAAAAAAGAAAAAACAAGGAATGTCAACAGCGAGTGCTATATTTACTGTTGCCATTGCATTGAGTATAGGTATAGGTATGTTTTTTATTTTACCTCTCTATCTAACCACTGAAATTTTTAATATTGAAAAAGAAGCCTTGCTTTTTAACTTTGTCTCTGGTCTTATCCGAATCGTTTTCTTCCTGCTATATGTTTGGGGAATTTCATTTATGAAAGATGTTAAACGTCTTTTCCAATATCATGGTGCTGAACACAAATCAATTTTTGCTTTTGAAGATAAGGTATTTCTTTCTGCTCCTAAATGTGCAGGAATATTCAACATTTCATCCGCGGTGTGGAACGAGTTTTATTGTAATTGTAATGTTGATATCCCTAATTTTCTTCGCATTTTTGGATTCACTTATCATCTCATTTACAGGAAGTATTAATCTTAATAACACGTTTAGTTACACATATCCCTCTCATTCCATTTGTCGGCGGTCTTTCATATGAAGCATTGAAAGCATCCGCTAAACATGCTGATTCTAAAATAGTCCGATGGCTTATTACACCGGGTCTGGGATTGCAGAGAATCACAACAAGTCAACCAGATAATAGTCAGGTTGAAGTTGCAATCAGCTGCCCTGCGTGCGGCCTTGGGCGACGACTATAAAGATGAGTTGGTTCCTGAAGAATCTGTTCCATCAGAGAAGGCTGCGATTTGAGGGGAAAATATGCTTGAAGAGAAAATTGAGAAAATACGATCAAGAAATGATGAATTAGCACAGGAATTATCCCGACCTGAAGTTTTATCAGATCAAGTGAAATTCAGAAAACTGGCCAGAGAACAGAATGAATTGCAACAGGTAATCAGTCAGTATGACCAACTTTATGAGCTGATCCTTCAAATTGATGAGGATCAAGAAATTATCGATGCTGGAGATGATGAAGAATTGATTGAAATTGCAAAAGAAGAAATATCCGGGCTTAGTTCCAAGCGGGAGGAAATGGAAGAGCAATTAAAACATCTTCTTATTCCCAAAGATCCCAATGATTCAAAGAATGCTATTGTGGAAATCCGGGCTGGAACCGGCGGAGATGAGGCCGCTATATTTGCTGGTGATCTCTATCGCATGTATTCAAAATTTTGTGAACGGAAAAAATTAAAAATTGAGCAATTGAGCACAAATATTTCAGAAAGAGGCGGGTTTAAAGAAATTATTTTTATCGTGAGCGGAGATAATGGCTACGGCACATTAAAGTTTGAGAGTGGAGTTCATCGTGTTCAGCGTGTTCCAGATACAGAAACACAAGGCCGTATTCATACTTCTGCCTCTTCTGTCGTCATATTACCTGAGGTAGAAGATGTTGAGATTGATATTAACCCTAATGATTTGAGGGTTGATGTCTATCGTTCTTCCGGCCCGGGGGGACAAAGTGTGAATACTACTGATTCCGCAGTAAGAATTACTCATATACCGACTGGAATTGTGGTTACCTGCCAAGATGAAAAATCACAATTAAAAAATAAAAATAAAGCGATGAAAGTCCTCAAGGCAAGACTATTTGATAAAGCACAATCCGAGCGGAATGAATCTATTACCTCGCAGAGAAGAAATATGGTTGCTGGGGGTGATCGAAGTGCCAAAATTAGAACATATAATTATCCTCAAGGACGGGTGACGGATCATAGAATAAACCTTACACTATATAAATTAGATAAAGTACTTGAAGGCGAGCTGGATGAATTTGTGGATCGATTACATATTACTGATAGAAATCAACGTCTTCAGGAAGAGATGGTTTAGAATATATACTTATTGGCGATCTTTATTAAATAGATATATTTGTAATAACTTAGACTTAATTTGCGCACAGTAGTTGAAACTTACTTATATTTCACGAATATAAATTACATATCATTCTTCCTTTAAACTGACAGTATTCATGTCAATTCAAAAAAATCCCCTAACCATTGTAGAAGCGATAAATCGCACCAGCGACTATTTTAAAAAAAAGGAAATTTATCATTTCAGATTAAGTGCTGAGTGGCTTCTATCTCATGTGTTAGAAATTGATCGAATTCAACTATATCTTCAGTACGATCGCATTCTTACTACTTCCGAATTAAATACCTATCGTGATTTAATCAAAAGAAGAGCAGAGCATGAACCCCTGCAATATATTATAGGTGAAACAGAATTTATGGGATTTAAATTTAATGTATCTCCTTCCGTATTAATACCACGTCCTGAAACAGAGTTATTAGTAGAGAAAGTCTTACTTCTAAAAGAAAAATTTAAAGAGAATATTCCGACTATTTGGGATATCGGAACCGGAAGTGGATGCATTGCCATCAGCATAGCCCTACTCTGGCCTGAAAGTAGAGTTGTTGGGAGTGATGTCTCCACTGATGCGCTTCAAATTGCGGATTCTAACATTAAACTAAATCGTATGGAAAAAGAAGTTCAGTTAATTCATCACAATTTTTTGGAAGAGGAGCTTCCGGCCTCATTACACCCTAATATTATAGTATCTAATCCCCCTTATATTGGCAAGAGTGAGATGACAGGTCTTGAAGAAGAAGTTAAATCATACGAACCGCATGTGGCATTAACAGATGAGAAGGATGGATTCACCTTTTATGATAAAATCTTCTCGTTGATTGAGAAGGGGCTTAAGAGTAAATTCTTCGTATTAGAACTCAGCGGTACCCAGTCTGAGATAATTATTGATCGGGCAGAGAAACTAAAAGTAAAAGAAATACAGATTTTTAATGATTTAAATGATATTCCCAGAATTCTTCAAATTGAGGTTATATAAATTATGGACAAAAAAAAGATTAATAAACAGCAGAAAAATATTATCTCTTTTGTAAAAAGAAGAAATTCCGTTACAAAAATTGAGGAAATTAAAAATGATCTTGGTATAAGTAATAAGAATATACGATTGTTTGAAAAGGCGATGGATTCGTTAATACAGTCTGGTAGGTTAAATAAAGACAAAAAGAGTGGTGGTTATTCGCTTGCCGCTAAAACTAAAAAGATTTTTGGAGAATTAAGACTTACCAGGGGTGGTTTTGGATTTGTTATTCAGGAGGATAATGAAACAGATGTATATATAAGCAGGGATCACTTAAATACAGCATTAGACAAAGATGTTGTTGAAGTAAAACTCTATGCACGACATCGCGGTAAAAATCTCGAGGGATTTGTTACAAAAATAATTGAACGTAAAAGGAGTCAATTTGTTGGAACTTTTCATAAGACAAGTTATTATGGTTTTATGGTACCAGATGATCCTAAGATATACAGAGACTTTTTTATCCCAAAAGAAAAACAAAAAGAGGCAAAAGAGGGTCAGAAAATTCTGGTCAAATTAGAAAAATGGGATACGGACCATTTAAATCCAGAAGGAAAAGTATTAGAAATTCTTGGCTATCCGGGGGACCCTGGTGTGGATGTCGCTGCTGTTGCCTATTCTTTTGGTATTTCTACAACTTTTCCGGATGCGCCTGCGAAAGAGGCCTCGCAGATTAAATCTGAAATAGAAGAAAAAGAAATTAACCATACGGATTGATTTGCGCAAACAAGAAATTTTTACAATTGATCCTTTCGACGCAAAAGATTTTGATGATGCAGTATCTCTCGAGGTTTTAAAAAATGGAAATTATTCACTAGGTGTTCACATTGCCGATGTTAGCCACTATGTCAATGAAAACGCTCAGATTGAGAAAGGAAGCTTTTAACAGAGGAACGAGTACTTATTTAGTAGACCGGGTAATTCCAATGTTGCCAGAATATTTATCTAATAATTTATGCAGTTTGCGCCCCAATGAGGATAAACTTACTTTTTCCTGTATTATGGAGATCAACCCGCAAGGAGAAGTTATTTCCCATTCAATAAAACCTTCTATTATTAATAGTAAATATAGATTTACTTACGAAGAGGCACAAAAAGTAGTAGATGATAAAAAAGAAAGTGATCATACTGACACGCTAAAGAGCATGATGCGTTTAAGCAAAATTTTAACAAAAAAACGATTAGATGAGGGTGGAATCGATTTCGAAACACCAGAAATTGTATTTGATCTTGATGAACGAGGATTTCCTACGAGCATCACCCGAAAGGAAAGACTAGATTCCCATCGTCTGATAGAAGAATTTATGCTTTTGGCCAATAAAACCGTTGCTCAACACATTCAAAATATGGGATCTGGCAAGGAAAGTCCGCCTTTTATTTACCGTATTCATGAAAAACCTGACAAGGATAAAATGAATAAGTTTTTTGAGTTTCTTCGATGCTCTAAAAATAAAATTTCAGCCAGCAAAAAATGTAACCTCTCAATACTTTCAAGGATTATTAAACAGTATAAAAGGCAGAAAAGAGGAGATTGTAATTGAAGAGGTTGCTCTGCGGTCAATGATGAAAGCAGTATATGCCACAAAAAACATCGGGCACTTTGGTCTGGGTTTTAATGACTATACACATTTTACTTCTCCTATTCGAAGGTATCCGGATTTAATGGTTCACCGGTTGTTAAAACAATACATTAAAGGAAGCCCAAGAGAACAGAACCATAGAAAGTTCAATCACTCCAAAAGATCTGTGACCAATCAAATATTACCGAACGCACGGCGATGGAGGCGGAACGTGAATCAATCAGACTTAAACAAGTGGAATATATCAGTCAAAAAATAGGAGAAGAATTTAAGGGTGTAATTTCTGGTGTGATGTCATTTGGAATTTTTATTGAATTAATTGATACCCTGGTTGAGGGACTGGTTCATATTCGAAATCTCGATGACGATTATTATATTTATGATGAAAAGACATATACTTTAGTTGGTCGGGATACAGGATTTAAGTTAAGGTTGGGAGATGAAGTAAAGATTAGAGTAGACAAAGTTAGTATGGAAGATGGTAAAGTTGATTTTGCCCTGATACCCTGAGATGGTACTTCGTATTGTTTATCTTTTTTGGGATAAGAAAATGCAATGAAATTAACGCTGATGGAAACGATTTGTTATAATTTCGTACAATAATATGTCTTTGCCAAATTTATTACTAAATATAGATATTTCTGATGACTAATGGTCCTGCAAAATTAATAACTAAGATCACCTGGTTTTTGCTTATTTTTGCATCGGGAGTTTTCTCGTATAACCTACCTGTTTTAGAAGATACCCTATCATCAGATACCTTAATCCAGAATGCAAATAGCGATTCATTAGTATCGGATTCAGTGCAGATAGATTCAACTAAGGATGATAAGAAGCAAGGTATGCAATTAGATGGACCTATTATATATTCTGCATCGATTGTAAGTGTTAGCCGTACAGGAAATAAGATATATCTTCAAGGAGATGCAAAGGTTGTTTATCAGAATTTGAAACTCGATGCCGAGAAAATAATGATTGATCAAGATGATAAAACGATGTTTGCAGAGGGAGTTTTGGACACTGTGGATAGTGAAGGTAATCCAATATATTCTGGTACTCCAGTTTTTTCCGAAAGAGGAGAGGAGCCCATCCAAGGAACAACACTTTATTACGACTTTAATACCAAAAGGGGAAAAATTGGAAATGGTAAAACTAAAATGCCCCCAGGATATTATAAAGGTGAACAAATTTATAAGATAACGGATAAAACGCTATTAGTTGAAGATGGATATTTTACTTCATGCGAATATATCGATCATCCCCATTTTTATTTCCGCAGTCCCAAGATGCGGGTAGAGGTTGGTGAAAAGGTAGTTGCCAGACCGGTCTATCTCTATATTGCAGATGTACCCCTGATGGTAATCCCATTTGGCGTATTTCCAAACAAAAAGGGCCGTCATTCCGGTATCGTGATTCCGAGTTATGGAGAAAGCGCATATGGTGGGAGATTTCTGAAGAATATGGGATATTATTGGGCACCGAATGATTATATTGATGCTACTTTTGCCGCGGATTATTATGATAAATTAGGTTTTACCTATAGCGCAAATTTTAACTATATCATACGTTACATACTGAATGGACGAGTTTCCGGATTTTATCTTCCCACTGATCCAAACCGACCAGAATTAAGAAATCGTTGGGCACTCCAGTTCTCACATACACAAACCATTGATCCTACACTTCGTTTAGCAGCCAGTGGAAAATTTCAAAGCGATGGTGAGCTGGCAAAAGATTATGCATCAGATTACAACCGGCGCGTTGATCAAATTTTAACCTCAAATCTGACTTTAAGCAAAAAATGGACAGGAACAAAAAATAGTATGCAGTTTAGTTTGAGCCGGACAGAAAATTTGCAAACAGGAACAACCACCTATACAGCGCCAAATTTACGTTTTTCAAGATCTCAGTCTTCCATTTATGAAACGATTACCGGAGAAATGCCTCGTGGGGAACGTGCATGGTATCAACAAGTCAATTTTTCATACACCGGTCAAGCTTCTTGGGAAGGGAGGTTCAATAAAATTAGAGGATGATACTTTTGAAAGTGATGAGAAATATGGTATTAAACATGATATAAGTCTGAACTCACCACAAAAGATCTTTAAATATTTCAATATATCACCGTCAATATCTTACAACTCCATTTGGGTAAATGAAACAACAGCAGCCGAATATGATTCATTGATTGATGGTGTTGCAAAGAATGAGGTATCGGGTTTTGCCATACGTCAGACCTATAGCGGGGCAATTTCATTAAATACCACCATGTTTGGACTTTTCGAACCTAATATCGGTAATCTAAAGTTTATACGTCACAAATTGGATCCAAGTGTTTCTTTTCGCTTCTCTCCAGATTTTTCAGATCCCTCATATGGTTACTATGTAGAAGTTGTGGATAGCTCTGGAAATATAACTCCTGTAGATCGGTTTGGAAATACAGCGTTTGGTGGTACGCCAAGAGGAAAAGCTCAATCGATGCAAATTGGATTGAGAAATTTCTTTCAGGCAAAAATGGTTGATGGAGATGAAGAAACTAAAGTAGATTTGTTTACATGGAATTTTAATACGGGGATTAATTTTTTAGCTGATAGTCTTAAATGGCAGAACTTATCATCAAATTTTTCTGCTTCGCCTGTAAAAGGGGTAAATATTACTGTCTCAAGTCAACATAGTTTCTACAAGAGAAATTCACAGGGTAGTGGAGCAATCAATGAATATACAATTCCCAGACTTCTCAATTTAAATGCTAATATGGGTTTTTCACTCGATCAATCAATTTTTAAAGGGAAGGGCGATAAAAAAGCAGAAGTCGCGGCAGAGGAAGGTATGGAGGAAGTGCTCGAGGAAGAAGAAGATGATCTTAGGAATGAAGATCTGTATTATTCGGAAGAAGATATCTCTGATGAATTTGCAGCCAAACGCGTCAATATCCCCTGGCGTGTAAATTTTAATTTTAATTATAATTTAAATCGTAGTACTATTAATAAAATTGAACGGTTTAATATTAAAGCCAGGGCAAGTGTATCAATAACTAAAAATTGGAAAATTAATTGGACCGGGACTTATGATGCAATAAAAAAGGATCTTGTTTATCAGAGTATATCAATTTATCGGGACTTACATTGCTGGGAAATGTCATTCAATTGGCAGCCCAGTGTAGACTATTATTCATTCCGAATAAATGTGAAAGCGGATATATTGCAAGATCTTAAATTAACAAAGCATCCGTCAGGCTCTGCAAGAAATGTTTCGTATTAGATAAAAGGGGGCTGGATAATTACTCAAGAGTAATTTGATTCGGAATAAATATTATATTTGTCTGGTCTATTAGATAATAGGATCCCTTATATGATTTTCAGCATTCGTTATGAATATTACTTCAGAAAATATGCATGTTTTTATAGATAAATATCAAAATCTGGATAGAGAAAAAAGAATATATTTCTGGACTATTCTCTTGTCCTTAATCATACATGTTTTGTTTCTTGTTTTTTTCACTCAGGATATGTTTGTTATTGATCTATCCCCAGAAGAAAAAGATCTTCCAGAAGAGGTTACAGTTGTTTTTCCGGAAAATAAACCTAAAACAATCGTTGAAAATATCAATGAAAACAGAGAAATACCTGAAAATTCTGATCTTCTATCGGATTTTAATTCTATGGCAAGAAGCAGACAATTACTGGAAAATATTCGGAATCAACCTATGAATGAAGGGAATATCCTTATCCGAATCTCACAAAACCCAATATACAAAACATTTTCAAAAACCAATATCAAACAAAAAAATTTACAAAAGATGCATTGATCGGAAAGCAAGCAAGAGTGATATAATGAGAAATCAAAAAGATCAAAGCCAACAACAGGCGCAAGCTAGTCAGAGTACAACAAATAATATCTATGATCAAAAACAATTTTCGTCTGATCAGGTCGGTGATATATCATTAAGTACTTATGCCTGGGAATGGGCCCCATATATTAACGCATTAAAACAAAAATTATATTCAGTTTGGTTTACGCCTGCCGGCCTATCATCGTCTGGGATTAATTCATGGATATACTGTTATTGAATTTAGTATATCCAAGGACGGAAATTTGATCAGATCTAAAGTACATGAGCATAATGGTCATGAATCTTTGGAGGTCTCAAGTGTAAATGCTATTAATGCAAGTTTTCCCTTTAAACCACTACCTAATAATTTTCCAGATGAGATGCTAACCATTACAGCCCGATTAATCTATCCGAATCTGAGAAGGAGTAACTGATATGATTGAGATTTTAGAAAGAGGGGGTATCATGATGTACCCCCTCGTTCTTGCTTCTGTTTTAGCAGTAGCAATTATTATTGAACGTTTTTTTTCACTACGCAAGAATAAGATAATTATTCCTGACATAATTAATGTAGTAGAACAATTCAGTTCATTCCAAGATATGGATTTGGCAAAAAACATTTGTGCAAAATACAGTGGCCCCTTATCAAATTTGATTAAGATTGGTTTAGATAATACCGATTTAGATCGTGCTGATATAAAAGAATTAATAGAAGATCAGGGACGCCAGGAAGTTCGGCATCTGGAAAGAGGTTTAACAATTCTAGAGACAATCGCTGTAATATCTCCCCTGATGGGTCTTTTGGGAACCGTTTTGGGCATGATTCAGGTGTTTGGTGTCATCAAAGAACAAGGAATTGGTCAGGCGGCAGCTCTTTCAGGAGGTATTTCGGAAGCCCTGATAACAACGGTTACCGGCCTTTTTGTAGGAATTCCTGTCCTCATTTTTTTTAATTATTTTGCCAGAAAGGCTGAAAATTTTGTGCTGGATATTGAAAAATATTCAATTTTTCTAATACAAAAAATTGGCAAGATTAACAAACGCAAAAGGATAAAGACAGAAATTTAAGTATGGATAAAAAAGATTTGGTGAAATAATGAAATTATCTGAAAAACCACCAAGAAAATTGGTATAAATCTTACACCTCTGATTGATGTTTTGTTTATACTTGATTATCTTTTTTACTGTCTCGTCAACTTTTTTGGAACAACCAGGTATTGAATTAAAATTACCGGAAGCTAGAGAGCAGCCAATCTCATACAGCGCAAAAGGTTATTGTTTATGTGGATAATGATGAAAATTTATTTTTAAATGATGATCCTGTAACATTAGAAAATCTTGCTGAATCAGTGGAATCTTTAATTTCTGCACAAACGGATAAAAGTGTTGTGTTTAAATGCAGATGAGGAAGTTTCCCATGGGATTATAATTAAGATAATGGATCGATTACGTAAACAGGGCATTTATAAAATTGTAATCTCAACAGCAAACCATTTCCATCAGGATCTGAGGTTCCTATGGGATAAAGGGATCCATATACATTGACATCGGTGATTAGATAACTGTTGTTTTCAATTTTTATAGCGTTGAGAACGGACTAAAAGTTACCATGTTATAATGACTAAAACTGGCAATATTTTCAATTTTAATTTACTTATATATCAAGAGATAAAGAAAACTTAAAAACTCAATGGAATATTTTAAAGATATTATTGACCAACCTGTGGTTAAAGATAGAATCAAAAAGAATTTCTTGAACAACCGTTTTGCTCATGCTTATTTGTTTTATGGTCCTGAAGGTGGTGGAAAAGAATCATTTGCTCTCGAAATTGCTAAATCATTGAATTGTCTGAATGAATCTGAACAAAACCCTGTAATGAATGTGCGCAACCTGTCGTAAAAATTAAGTCAACTGAAACATCCAGATATAAAATTTATTATTTCCGGAAGCAAAATCTGGACCTCAGGATCTTCAAAAAAAATATCATTAAAAGCAGAAAATCCATATTCTAAAATAGAATCATACTGGTCCAACAAGTATTTCTATCGACAAGATTCGTGAGCTTAAAAAACGAAGCAAAATTACACCTTATGAAGCACAGAAGAAAAGTATTTATTCTCACAGAAGTTGAAAAAATGAATCGTGAGAGTGCTAATTCATTTTTAAAAATACTGGAAGAACCTCCGGATAATTTACTGATAATTCTTATTGCCTCTTCCTTGAATGCTGTTTTAGATACAATTAAATCGAGATGTCAAATTGTATATTTTCCACCCTTTATCAATTGATGAAGCCTCATCAAATCTCAGGTAAGTTTCAGATCTGTCTCGGAAAAGGACAAGGAATTATCCAAATTTCACAGGGCAATTTAAAGAAAATATTTGAGGTTATCGACCAGGAGAATGATGATAAGCGAAAAATTGTCTATGAATTTTTAAAGGCTATCAGCGAGGGGGAGTAACCGTGAAATATACAAGAATCATTGATTCCATTGCCAACGTAAAGGGATAAAAATTTCTTGCTGGACATTTTAAATTTACTTATTTTGTGGTTTAAAGATACCATTCACCTTATTTCTTCACCAGAGAAATTGACATTTAATTAATATTGATTTTAAAGATGAAATTACGCGATTTGCAAAAAGTTATACATATTCAGACTTTGAATCAAATTCGTTATAGAAATTGATAATGCAATTTCAAATGTCAGAATCAAATGTTCATATCCCATTGCTTTTGACAGTAATGGGAATTCAAATTAATAAACATTTGCATAGAACAGATCGATTAGTCGGGAGTAATAGTAATGTCACCTGAAGTTGTTGAAGTAACCTTTAAGAGAAATAGAAAAAATTATTATTTTAATTCAAATGATATAGATCTAAAAACTGGTGATTCTGCTGTTGTTGAAGTTGATAAAGGTGAAGATCTTGGTCAAATCACCCAAACCGGTCGCCTTGTTATGCTTAAAGATATTAAACAAGAACCGGGGAATATACTCCGAAAAGCGAAGAATCTGAATATTGAAAAACTTGAATGATAACAGGAGAAATGAGTCCTCTGCATTTTATATCGGAAGAGAATACATTGAAAGAAGAAATTTAAATATGAAACTTGTTGATGTAGAATACCAGTTTGATCAAGAATAAACTCACCTTTTATTTTACCTCCTGTCAACGAGTTGACTTTCGGGAGCTTGTGAAAGATCTAGCAAGTAAATATAGAACACGTATTGAATTACGACAAATAAGTGTTAGGGAAGAAGCAAAAAAATTAGGAGGCATTGGAATTTGTGGAAAACAACTATGCTGTACGTCATTTATGCAAAATTTTTCACAAATTTCTACCACTGATGCGAAGGATCAAAATCTTCCAATGAATCCTTCTAAATTATCGGGTATCTGCAGTCGTTTGAAATGCTGTATCCTTTTCGAAAAAGGATTTTACAACTCCTCACTTAAAAGATTTCCTGCTCTCGACTCACCTGTACAAATGGAAAGAGGTGTAGGTTATGTTGATAAAGTGGATATCTTTAATGATAAAGTATATCTTAGATTTGACGGTGAAGAGTTTGAAGAATTTTCACTTAATGAGGTAAATGAACACTTAAAGTAGCAGAGAACCCTCACTTCCTATATTCTCCTCTAAAAACCCTATCTTAAACATTTCTTGTACAGGAATGCACGATTCAGTATATTTTTCGCCCGTATAAATAATTCAATGTAAAGGGGTATAATGATAAAAGCCGAAAAATTTATAGTAACGAGTGCACTGCCCTATGCCAATGGTCCAATTCATTTGGGTCATCTGGCTGGAGCATATCTCCCAGCAGATATTTTTGTACGCTATCACAGACTCAAAGGGAGTGATATAATTTATATTTGTGGATCTGATGAGCATGGGGTACCGATTATACTCAGGGCAAGATCTGAACAATAAATCCCCGCAGGAAATTGTGGATTTTTATCATTATAAAAATAAAGCAAGTTTTGAAAGCTTTGGAATAAGTTTTGATTATTATGGAAGAACATCTTCATCAATTCATCGCCAAACCAGCCAGGATATGTTCAGAGTTATCTCGAAAAAGGGAGTGTTTGTTCTTAAATCAGATGATCAACTATATGATCCGCAAGCAAAAATGTTTCTGGCAGACCGATTTGTACGTGGAACTTGTCCCAGTTGTAATTATGAAGAAGCCTATGGCGATCAATGTGAAAAATGTGGTATATCTTTAAGTCCTTCAGACCTTATTGATCCAAAAAGTGCAATCACTAACGCAATACCAATAAAAAAAGAATCAACCCATTGGTATCTACCATTAGCAAAATCACAAAAAGATTTGGAAAAATGGATCGATAAGTCATCCGGAGTGGAAAACAAATGTCTTAGGGCAAATACGGAGCTGGTTTTCGGAAGGATTAAAAGATCGTGCTGTAACCAGGGATTTAACGTGGGGAGTGCCGGTTCCTAAAGATATTGCAGAAGACGAAGGTGTTGATGCATTAGGAAAAGTTTTATATGTATGGTTTGATGCACCAATCGGGTATATCTCAGCTACAAAAGAATGGGCTATTGAGAAGGGAGATCCGGAGAGATGGAAAGAATATTGGCAGAATCCGAATAGCAAATTGGTTCATTTTATCGGCAAAGATAATATTGTCTTTCATTGTTTAATTTTTCCAGCCATGTTGATGGCACATGGTGATTATATTTTACCTGAAAATGTTCCCGCGAATGAATTTTTAAACCTAGAGGGAGATAAATTATCGACGAGTAGAAATTATGCTGTTTGGTTAGATGATTATTTAAAAGAGTTTGATCCAGATCCATTACGTTTTTGTCTGGCAAGTATCTTACCAGAAACAAGAGATACAGATTTTTCTTGGAAAGATTTTCAATCCAGATACAATAATGAGTTGGCTGATATAGTGGGAAATTTTATTAATCGCACATTAACCTTTGTATATAAAAATTTTGACGGCAAGGTTCCTAAAATAGGTCAAATACAGGAAGATGACCAACAATTGATTTCAATGCTTTCCTCTACTGCTGATAAAGTAGGAGATTTTATTGGTAATTATCAAATTAGACAGGGTCTTCGTGAAGCGATGGATCTGGCCCGGTTCGCAAATAAATATTTCAATGATCAGATGCCATGGAAGACCATAAAATCAGATATCGAGAAATGTTCGACAACTTTAGCTCTTTGCCTCGAGACTATTAAAACACTTTCCATTGTCCTTGATCCATTCATACCTTTTACAACAGAAAAGATTAGAGAGATGTTAAATATGCAGAATGATAGTCAAGGATTATATTGGATGCAAGCAGGTGTGCTCATTTTTAAAGCAGGGCACCGGATAAATCCCCCTCAAATATTATTTAACAAGATAGAAGATGATGTGATTGATCGACAAGTTGCAAAATTAAAGAGTGACGGTCATAAAGCGGAAAGTCAGAAGCAAAAAGTTGAAAACATATCTATTGAAGATTTTAAAAAGATTGATCTAAAGGTAGCAGAAATAATAAAAGCAGAAAAAATTCCCAAAACAAATAAATTACTCAAACTACAGGTGCGACTTGAGAATGAAGAAAGACAAATTATTGCAGGGATTGCTGAAAGTTATAGTTTAGACGATTTAATTGGGAAACAGGTCGTCATTGTAGTAAATCTTGAACCGGCATCAATTCGCGGTGAAATGTCAAATGGTATGTTGTTAGCAGCAAATGATGGAACCAAGTTATCGATTATATCTCCATCTGAAAAAACTAAGAATGGTGTAAGTATCAGTTGATTTATTATACTAAGAGAATCAGAAAACACAATCAACAATCTTAATCCAGTTTATTGCTGAAAGTATACAATTACTAAATATAAGGCCTGATAATAACAAACCCAGGGTTGCAACTTTTATAAATTATATATGGTTCCTGCTCATTTACTAATCTGAGAATGATATGTTTATTGATACTCATACGCATTTGCAATTCGATAGCTTTGATGAAGATCGTGAAGTGGTAATTCAGCGAGCGATAAAAAATAATATTGATGCTATTATTACAATTGGAACTGATGTTGCGTCCTCTGCACAAGTTGTTGAAATTGCTGCTCGGTTTGCGGTTGTTTTTGCCGCGGTCGGGATTCATCCCAATGATTCAATGAATGTAGATAAAAAGGAATTTGATAAAATAAAACATCTGGCAAATAAAAATAAAGTAATAGCTATTGGTGAAATTGGACTTGACTATTATAGAGATTATACGACCAGAAGTAAACAAGAAGAATCACTGCGAGCTCAGATCCGTATTGGCCATGAATTGGGTTTACCCTTGATCCTTCATAACCGGGATGCACATAGGGATATTTTGCCAATACTTCAGGATGAAAAAGCAGAAAAAATTGGTGGCGTGTTCCACTCATTTACTGGAGATATTAAATTTTTAGAGATCGTATTAGGTGAAAATTACTATATATCATTTACTGGTCCGATAACTTTTAAAAATGCGAACTATAATAAATTAATCGATTGTGTCCCCTTGGAACAACTTCTTTTGGAAACTGATAGTCCATTCCTTGCCCCTGTTCCTTTTAGGGGGAAGAGAAATGAGCCAGCGCATTTAAATTATATTGCAGAAAAAATATCTCAAGTCAAGGGTGTCTCAATCGACAAATTAGCACAGATTACGACTGATAATACCGAGAATTTATTTCACTTAAAAGATCAATGGCAAATCAAGTTAAACCTTTAAAAAAATTCGGTCAAAATTTTTTAATTAATGAGAAATATGCCGAAAAGATCGTGAATACTTTGCAATGTCAAACAGATGACATTATCATAGAAATAGGTCCAGGAAAAGGTGTACTTACACAACATCTAATAAAACAAAAAAATAACAAAATTATAGCAATTGAGATAGATCCAAGACTCTCAGAGTTGCTTAAAACAAAATTTGGTACAAAAATAAGAATAATACAAGAAAGTGTTTTAGATGTTTCATTTAAGAAATTTGATTCAAATAAAAGTATTCGGATAATTGGTAATATCCCATATTATCTTACATCACAAATTTTATTTAAAATATTTGAAACAGGCATAAATATTTCACAAGCCGTTTTGATGATACAAAGAGAGGTTGCGGACCGTTTGTTAGCCGAACCCCGAACAAAGGCGTATAGTTATTTAACTATTATGGCACAATATCATAATAATGTTCAAAGGGTACTCGAAGTAAACAGAGAGAACTTTTATCCAATACCAAATGTAGATTCTACCGTTGTAAGTATAGAGCCCAAAAATCACACATCAGATTTGCAAGATTATCAATTGTTTCGACAAATTGTAATCACTGCATTTCAGCAAAGAAGAAAAATGTTAAGAAATAGCCTAAAAAAACTATTGAAGGAAAAGAATATAGAAACTATCAAATCGATAAGTCTTACTTTACGTCCAGAAGAATTATTTATTCAACAATATATAAATCTATCCAATGAAATTTCAACATTTCGTAAAAATTAAATACCGGTAAAAATTATGAAATATATCTTAGAAACAGATTTTACAGAAGTTTTGAATAGTATTCGTGATCTGATTGAGAAAAAAAATCAGGGAGCATTATTAAACCTATTAATTGATCTTCATCCTGCTGATATTGCAGATCTTCTCACCGAACTTAAAAAGGATGAAAGGAAATACCTATTTCCACTTCTACCTACTGATAAAGCAAGTGCGGTATTGACGGAATTGGATCCTCCTATTGTTGATCAGATATTGGAGGATGTATCTGAAAAGCGGATTTCATCCCTCGTTGATAAAATGGACTCTGATGACGCTGCTGATATCATTTCCGATTTACCTCGGGAAGTTGCAGAAAGTGTACTTGAGCAAATTCCCGAAGAAGTATCAGAAGATGTAAAAGAACTTCTTACCTATGACGAAGATACCGCCGGCGGTATCATGGCGTTAGAGTTTGTATCGATTAATCAAAAATTCTCAGTCAACGATACCATTAAAGAAATTCGGAAAGCAAGAAAAAAAATTAGTGTTATCCATAATATCTGGATTGTAGACAATAATGATACTTTAACAGGAAGCGTATCTCTTACAGATCTTGTCCTGGCTAAGGGAAAGACACTGATCTCAAAACTAATTAACAAAGATATTAAATTTGTCTATACGGATATTGATCAGGAGGAAGTCGCAATATTGTTTAGAAAATATGATTTGGTGGCGCTTCCGGTAGTGAATTCCTCTCATCAATTGGTTGGACAAATAACAATTGATGATATTATTGATGTTGTTGAAGAAGAAGCTTCTGAAGATATTTCTCTTTTTGCTGGAGCAAGTGATGAGGAAATACAGGAGGACTCATTTTTAAAAATATCCTGGGTACGCTTACCTTGGTTGATGATTGCATTTGTAGGGCAATTGATAGCCGCATTTATAATTCAAAGTTTTGAAACTACTATTACACAGATTATCGCACTTACATTTTTCATGCCTTTAATTATGGCAATGGGTGGGAATAGCGGAATCCAATCATCGATTATCGTAATTAGGGGATTAGCCACAGGGGAGATTTCAATTGATAGTACCTGGCGAAGATTTTTTCGCGAATTTCGGGTTTCGCTTTTAATCGGATTTATCTTTGGTGTGACTATTGCCATTGTTGTTGGGTTATGGCAAAATATTGGTATGGGATTGGCAATCGGTTTAGCATTAAATCTTGTTATTTTACAAGCAACTTTATTTGGTGGATTAATACCATTTATTCTAAAAAGGGCTAATATTGATCCTGCCCTTGCTTCGGGCCCTTTTATAACAACAGTAAATGATATTTTTGGTCTCCTCATATATCTGTTAATCATTTCATCATCAACACCTCTCTTCCTATAAGATGTCCCCAATAAAGACATCAGCAATTGTACTAAAGTCAATAAAATGGAAAGATACTTCCAAAATTATCACATTATATACACGCGAAACGGGTAAAATATCTGTTGTTGCAAAAGGCGTACGTAAATTAAAGTCCTCTTATGGAGGTGTATTAGAGTCAATCAATTTGATAGAAGTTATCATATATTATTCTTCGAAGAGACAGGTACAAATCTTAGGGTCTGTATCTCTCGAAAATAGTTTCCCTCAAATTAAAAAAGATATAGAAAGGACAAGTTATGCCTATGCTATCCTTGAACTTATTTCTATATTAGTCCCGATAGGTTCCGCAGATGGTATATTTTTTGATTTTATCAAAACCTTACTGGAAGAGATGGAAGAAATAAAAGAACCTAAAATTATTTTTTGGTTCTTTATATTAAAAATTAGTTCGTACATGGGATTTCGACCAAATCTGGATTCATGTACACTCTGCTCACGTTATTTAGATGTGCCTGAATTTTATTTCTCATTTCAAAGGGGTGGATTGGTCTGTAAAAATTGTAGCGGTACAAATATTGGTGTATGGCGGGTAACTACAAATGTTCAAACATTCCTGAGTAAACTACAAAGCACTAATTATAAAACTATATCCGTACAATCATTAAAGGTAGAAGAAGAATTTCCCTATACAGAATTTTTACTTTCATATCTAAGATATCACTCTGATGAAAAGTTGGAATTAAATTCATTAAAAATATTAAAATGATTTTATAAAAAAAGTAAACAATTAAAGGATAATGGTCGATAATACTAAAACACCATATTATCCCCTATTAATTAAGGAGACGTCTGTGAGCAGTAGTAAAACGAGTACGGTAATGGATAAACTAGTATCGCTTGCCAAGCGGCGAGGTTTTATTTTTCAAAGCAGTGAAATTTATGGTGGTATTAATAGTTGTTATGATTATGGCCCGCTAGGGATCGAAATGAAAAAAAACATCAAGGATTTATGGTGGAATTCGATGATATATGAGCGGGAGGATATTGAGGGGCTTGATGCGAGCATTTTGATGCACCCGAAAGTTTGGGAAGCTTCTGGTCATATTGACGGATTTACAGATCCTTTAGTAGATTGTAAAAAGTGTAAAGCGAGGTTTCGGGCAGACCAACTTGACGAAGCCATTTGTCCGAATAGAAAAAAACCTATAAATGACGAGTGCAGAGAAAACTTTACTGATCAAAGATCATTTAACCTGATGTTTAAAACCTTTATGGGTCCCATAGAGGATGCCGCGAACCAAGTGTTCCTTAGGCCCGAAACAGCGCAGGGAATCTATGTAAACTTTCATAATGTCAGGGAAAGTTCTCGAAAAAAGATTCCATTTGGTATTGCACAAATCGGAAAAGCTTTTCGGAATGAAGTAACACCGGGAAATTTTATTTTCAGGACACGGGAATTTGAACAGATGGAGATGCAGTATTTTGTCCACCCTGATGAAGATGAGAAGTGGTTCGAATATTGGAAAGAACAAAGAATGATCTGGTACCAACGTCTTGGAATACGAAAGGAGAAGTTACGATTTCATAGTCATGCTGATACTGAACTGGCGCATTATGCAAAGAGTGCCTTTGACATTGAATATGAGTTTCCTTTTGGTTGGCACGAGATTGAAGGTATTCATAATCGCACAGATTTTGATCTAAAGCGCCATCAAGAATTTTCGGGAAAGGATATGCGTTTTTTTGACGACCAGCAGAAGGAAAGGTATTTACCTTATATTATTGAAACGTCAGTAGGGTGTGATCGAACATTATTAACAACTTTAATTGATGCCTATGAAGAGGAAGAAGATCGGGTTGTTCTTCGATTATCACCTTCTGTGGCTCCTATTAAAGTTGCCATATTTCCATTAGTCAAAAAGGATGGAATGCCAGAAATAGCGCGCAAGTTATTTAATGACCTAAAGGGGAAATTCCGGATTTTTTATGATGAGAGTGGTTCAATCGGTCGTCGTTATCGCAGGATGGATGAAGCTGGTACTCCTTACTGTGTAACGATAGATTCCGATACATTGAGTGATGGGAGTGTTACAATTCGTGAGAGAGATTCAATGAAGCAGGAGAAGGTAAATCTTAAGTAATTAGTCATTTTATATTTGATGAGAGAAATAAATCTAATTAATAGAATTTTCGTACTTTATACATGTGTTTAAAAAAACTATTATTGATGAATAATTCAAGATTAAACATTTTATATAAACTTTTGGTTTGTGAATTACTATTTCTAATAATTTTGCGTTTATTACAAGTAAGTATTATACATGATGGTCAGGACCTGATTTATTATGTTAATTTAAATTTTCATTATATAATTGCGTGTATATCATGGATAAATTTCAGACAGAGCAAAGTGAATAAAACTTTGGTTCTAATATTAAGTATTTGGTACACTCCATATGTTGTTCTTGTCTTATTTTATATCTTTACAAACAATATATTCTCTACATTAACTGTATATATAATTTACCATGTAACTTATATATACATTGTTGTCTTTCAATTGTTCATTACTTTTTATCTCTTTTTTTTGTCTCTATCTCCCGCAAGAGGAAAGAACAAAATTGTACTATGGTCAGTTAGCTTTACTTTAATAATATCATTGATAATATATGGCCCAATTTTTTTATATAGTGAATTCCTAGATGGTTTAGAGCCATTATTTACCCATTCTTACTACATAAATTTAATTAATTTTTCACTACTTGCAGTATTTTGGCATCAATATACCCGAACTAAATTGCTTTTTTCAGAATATCTCTCAAATATTATTTCTGTATATACAGTGATTATTGGTATTGAAATACTACACACATTTAGTATGCCAAACAATGCCATCTTCTTTTTGTTTGTTCAGTATTTTAATTTCGTTTTATATCTTATTCTTAGCGTTCTTTGGATAGTCAGAATAATTTATCTTATTCATCCAGAATCACAAAAAAATGAGAAGTACATTGAAAACTATTATATGCTTCAAGGTTTTGTAGAAAAGCCGAGGAAAGGAATGTTAATATCATTTTATTCAAGCATGAACAGATCTCTAGTATTTACAGGAATTATAGTTATGGTTTTTCTTGGAATTTATTTATTCACTTTTGATAATTTTCAAATATTTATAAAAATGAACATACTTATATTAATATTAGCATTACTCATATCGGCTGTTCTTAGCTATTATTACCTGGCATAAAAGATGGTATGATGCTATGGGATTCTTTTTTAAAAAGCAAAACATTAATAAATCCGGAAAATAAATGTTGTTAAAAAAAAGTGATTATGGGGTTCCTAGATTAGTCACTATCGTTGAAGAATTAAAAGACGGTTTTTGTACGATAAATAAATCTGGAAATTTCATTTACCTCAATCTTTCAGCTATGGAAATGTTATCTTATAAAGAATCAGTGATAGATGTAAATTTTTTTGATGAAATAGTCAGAGAACAATTGTATATAAATAATATAAAAACACTTCTTGATGACGAAGGTTTTATTAAAGATTTTGAGATTGATTTGTATTCATCTACTGACAAACGATTCCCGGCATTGTTAACAATTAATAATATTAATGATCCTACAAATCAGGTTATTGGAATGTCAGTGCTGATTAAGGATATGACATATATTAAAAAGATGCAACAACAACTCTTGCAAGCACAAAAAATGGAAAGTATTGGGATGTTGGCGAGTGGCGTTGCCCACGAATTTAACAATATATTAACGGGAATAATCCCAAATGCTGAGCTAATCAAAATGACAAGTGAGAATGATCCAAATAATTTTGCACGAGCAGAAGCAATCCAAAAATCAGCCTATAGGGCAGCAGAAATTGTAAGAAAACTATTAAATTTTGCCCGAAATGATAAAGAAAAAAAGGGTCAAATTATAAATTTTACCAAGGCTGCCAAGGAAACAATTGATATTATTAGAAAACTTTTTGATAAAAGTATTGAAATTAAAGTGGATTTTCCCAACAATTTAAACTTTGCTAAAATTGATGCGACTAGTTTACAACAAATCCTAATGAACCTATCAATAAATTCTAAAGACGCAATGGAAGGTGAAGGGAAAATTATATTTGCTGCAAGAAATTATTTTGTGGATCACAGTTCAGGAGTTGAAAAAAAAGGTCTTTTTCCAGGTCATTACGTATGTTTTCAAATAGCAGATACTGGGGAAGGTATTGAAGCGCAAAAGCTTGAACATATTTTTGATCCCTTTTATACTACCAAGGGTCCAGGTAAAGGGACGGGTTTGGGTTTATCAATGGTATATGGTATTGTTAAAAACGCAGGGGGGAAAATTGAGGTAAATAGTATACCTGGCTCCGGGACAACCTTTACCTTATATTTACCCGCTGCTGAAAAATCTATTGAAAAAGATGCTACAGAATTCATTATGAAGCCCATTGGAAACGGGCAATCAATTTTAGTGATCGATGATGAAAAAATGATCCGTGAAATGGCTCGTGATATGCTAAATATTCTAGGTTTTAAAGTATTATTGGCTGCTTCAGGGATTGAGGGGTTAGATATTTATAAAAAGTATACTGACGAAGTCAGTCTGGTTATACTTGATCTTTTAATGCCTGAGATGAATGGAAAGGTATGTTTTGAAAATTTGAAACAATTGAATCCGAATATAAAAGTAATTATTGCCTCTGGAATGGGGGAGATTGAAAAGAAAAGAGAATTGGAAAAAATGGGTATTGTTGCGTATTTGGAAAAACCTTATCGTTTAGAGCACATGACAGAAAAGATTAGAGGAGCACTTACTTAAATTGGTCTACCATTTGACGATAAATTCATCAATCGTCCTATCATAAATACAATTTTGAAATTATTGTATTCCTACCACAATCTTAATAAAGATTAATTTTTATTATTATATTGCATTTTCATATCAATTATTATATATTCTATTTGGATTTATTGCCATTGCAATAAATGGGCTTGGGGAATAGATTTATAGTAGTAGACAAATGACTTTGCACATTAAAGTTTATATTATTTATTTATTACTACTCACTTTTTATAATCCCCTATAATTTTCATTATTTTAGTATAGCATATTATCAAGCTTACATCTAGTGTTAGACTGTAACAAGATATCAAGAATGATAAATATGATTTTAGTATCAAAAATCAATTTGTCGTATTTATATATTGTTTAATACAGCTAATTTTTATGATCTATACTTAAAATATGGATAATATAATTAATAATGTGATCAAATAAATAGAAAATAATTGTAAATGGAGAATTTCAAATGAAAAAGATAATAATCACGATTCTACTGGGATTAGCACTCTTATCCTTCTTATTTATGTTTCCAACCATGACACTTACCGTTAATGAGAATTTCAGTAGTGGAGATCAATATTCATCAATCGTTCCAGCGAAACCACCAAAAGTTCCACCAAAAGAAGTTGAATAGTCATTATTTATTATAGGAGAAAATTAAAATGAAGAAATTATTATTTACACTCATAGCAGCGTCTCTATTGTTGATGTATTTATTATCTCTTCCCATAAATGATAAAGGATTGGATCAAGAGTTGAGTAGTGGGACTGAATATTCATCAATCGTTCCAGCGAAACCACCAAAAGTTCCACCAAAAGAAGTTGAATAGTCATTATTTATTATAGGAGAAAATTAAAATGAAGAAATTATTATTTACGCTCATAGCAGCGTCTCTGTTGTTGATGTATTTATTATCTCTTCCCATAAATGATAAAGGATTGGATCAAGAGTTGAGTAGTGGGACTGAATATTCATCAATCGTTCCAGCTAAGCCGCCAAAAGTTCCACCAAAAGAATAAAATTTTTTGACAAACTATATTAAACTGTCTAAGGAGTATTAGGATGAAAAAAATATTGGGATCAATAGTAATTACTGCTTTCATATTGTCAATTGTTGGCTCCGCGTCCCCACAGATTAATTCAACAATTAAGAGTCTTATTGGAACAAAAACTTATGCTTCAACATCATTACCGTTACCGCCTTCAATGAATGTTGTAATAAATCTTGCCGAAAAATCTGAAAAATAGATATTGGATATCTCAAAAGTTATAAGGAGGCATAATTCTCCTTTTATAGGATTTTAAAACAATAATTTTAGTGTAGATTTATAATACTGTTGGCAAGGGCCCATTATCGTGTGTTTATAGTCAATTTAACTGATAAACTATACATGGGATTTGATAAATGAATGTTGAAAATATTATCTTATTTCGATTAGTTTCAATAAATATATATTTAATAGTTCGCATTGGATAGACTCAAACGAGCCAATTTTTCTTTTATTTTCTCAACCCGTATATTTTTTTTTGCGGAAATTAATAAAGCATCTGGATATTTTTCTTGAGCAAACTGTAGTGTAGAATATCCCTCTACTTTGTCAACCTTATTAAATATAATAAATGTAGGCTTTTCTTCGATATTCATCTTTCCCATTAGTTTCCTCACGACTTCTATGTGTTCTGAATAAGCAGGATCGCTTATATCTACAACGTGTAATAACAAGTCCGCCTCATTTGTCTGGGCTAAGGTCGATTGAAATGAGGCAATTAAATGATGGGGTAATTTATTTATAAATCCAACTGTATCAGAAATCAATATAGTTTTATCTCTATTTATTCTTAACCGTCGAGTTGTTGTATCAAGTGTAGCAAATAATTTATTTTCAACCAGGACATCTGCCCCAGTTAAAATATTGAGTAAAGTCGACTTCCCCGCATTTGTATATCCAATAAGTGAAACGCGAATGAAATTACCGGCTCTTTTTCGCTGTGTATTTCTTTGACGTTCAATACGAGTCGAAATCTTTTTTTAGATGAGAAATACGTGTTCGCACCAAGCGTCTGTCAGTCTCAAGCTGTGTTTCACCAGGGCCTTTTGTGCCAATACCCCCAACTTGACGAGAAAGATGACTCCATTGACGTGTTAAACGTGGTAAGAGATAGGTTAATTGGGCAAGTTCTACCTGCGTACGGGCTTCCCGACTGCGGGCATGGGAAGCGAAAATATCCAATATTAAGGCAGAACGGTCTATAACTTTAATCTCAGTAAGTTTTTCCCAATTTCTAATTTGGGCCGGGCTCAGTTCATTATCAAATATAACCATGTCTATCGATTCTATCTGAATTCTCTGTGCAATTTGGTTGGCTTTCCCCTTACCAATATAATAGGCAGAATCATATCTCTTACGCTCTTGTATTATCTTGTCAACAACAAATCCCTCAGCGGTAAGGACTAAATCAGAAAGCTCGGAAAGATTATGCTTAACATTATGTTTGGTTTCATTTGGTGTCGATACGCCGATAAGTAAACATCGCTCTTTTTTAGTATTCGTTAAATTAGTAGTCTTTATTCTCATATATTTTTCTATTCTTTCAATTTATTTTCTGGTTCTTAGGAAATATAGAATAAGAATGCTAAAATTACTTGGGATTATAAAATCATGAAATATAATATGATTTTTTATTTTTTATTAGATATTAGGGGGATTTCCAAAGTAAAATTCATGTCTTTATATAATTCAAGAGCAGGAAAGTTGAAATGATAAGATTTTCTGTTTCTTTCCAACCAATTCATAAGAGATGGATAAATTTTAAAGACGGCAATTGATGGATTTGTCTCGATAGTAACTACTAACACTTTTCTTTTATCAATCTCTATTATTATTAAATTTGTATCAACCTCAAGCGAATCAAAGACAATATATCCGGCTTGAACTACTATTTCATCAAGAGGAATCTTTGTTAGATCTGAATAAATTAAAGCACCAGAACGTCCAAAATTATGATTTCCTTGACCAGAAAACCTATTAATATTTTCCAGTTGTTGAGGAATATCTTTATAATAGATCATTGTTTTTGAAGTAAGAAAATAATAGGGACCCTGCTCTTTTAAACTCAATGTAACAGGGGCAAATGCTCCCAGTGACCATGCTGCTACTAAAAGAGATAAAAATAGAATGAAAACGATAATTGAAAATATAATAATCAGTTTTTTTAGTAATCTGGACATCTATTCCTCAATAAGGTTAAAATTCGTTGGAAATTACCCGCAGAATAAAAATATTACAAATTTTTATCTAAGATTTTTAAAAATATGACGAATTTAGATTTAGGGAGAATAATTTTAGTTAAGACATGGGTTTCATATTTCAGTACATATCTATCAATTTTATGTGATAAGAGCATTTATTAAACTTATAATAGATATCTCTAAATATGCTTATATAGGGCATAAAATGTAGGAGGTGTAAAAAAAAAGGGGCTGAGCATGAAGACTTTCATTATCATGATTTCATTTTTCGTTCTTACCTCAATTATCCAGGCACAGGTCAAGACCGAACTCATTTTATATCAGGATGGAGATGTAGAACTTGAAGGATTTCTCGCCTATGATAAGTTGCTTAAATCAAAGCGAGGCGGTGTTCTGATTATACATGACAAATATGGGCTGAATGATTTTACAAAAAAAAGAGCGGAGGAGTTGGCCAAACTCGGTTATATTGCATTTGCATTGGATCTATTTGGTAAAGATATTATTATTAATGATATGACCGATATGGATAAACTATTAGAACCTTTTTTCGGTGAAGATCAAACATTGATACCACAAAGAGCACAATTAGGTTTAGGCAATTTAACTGATCATTCAAAAGTAGATGCCTCACGAATAGCAGTCATTGGATATGGCTTTGGGGGTATGGTTGCTATGGAACTTGCAAGAAGTGGCGCCAATTTATCTGCTACAGTAAACTATTTCGGAAAACTTACCCCTCTGAAGACTGAAACTAACCAGAAAATTAAATGTCCAATTCTAATTTTAATGGGATCTGATGATCCGAAAATACCCAGGGAAGAATTAGAATCTTTTAAGGTTGAAATGAACAGTGAGAATAATGACTGGCAAATTAATGCTTATGGAGGAGCTGTTCATGGATTTACATATTATGAATTGGGTTTTGAGCCATCGAGCGGCGAAGCATATAATTATAATGCCGATAAGAGGTCTTGGGAAGCTGTGAAAATTCTATTACTTGAAACACTTAAATAAAATTTTATTAAAAAAAAGTATTTTTCTGTTGTACTAGTTTTAACATGTAAATAATATTATTTTGCATTTTTCTTCTAATTGGTCAATATGATGTAATCCAGAATAAAAAATGTTTGCATTTATTGACGCCCGCCTTTAAGTTTTTCATGAGGATTGAAAAAAAATTCACAACATTTCTGATCTTTATTTCATTCCCAAAATTAAATGCTCAATCAGTTATTTAAAAATTGGAGGTCTACGGATTTAAAACAAAGAATTTATATATTATTCTGACTAACTATTTTATCCATCCAACCAACCACTTAATCATCGGAGCGAAGAAATGATGCGATTTTCTATGTCTACATTTTCCTCCCTCGGCAAGAAAATCTTTATGGGGTTGACCGGTCTTATGCTCTGCGGCTTCATTGTCATCCATCTGATCGGCAATATAACTCTTCTCATTCCAGATAAAGATCCTTTTAATAAGTATTCCCATTTTTTAACGCAGGAGCTGGGAACAGTAATTTATCTGGCAGAATTAATGCTGGCCTCGGTATTTATTATTCATATGACTTATGCAATTATAGTAACAATTAATAATTGGAGAGCCCGACCCCAGGGATATGCCGTTGTAAAAAATGCAAATCACACAAGTAAAAAATCATTGGCATCTACAACAATGATCTATACCGGAATTGTAATAATAGTATTTCTTATTTGGCACTTGATGCATTTTAAATTTGGTGAAATTATTATATATACAACATCTGATGGTAAGGTTGTAAGAGATTTATATGTCTTGGTATATCAATTTTATGGAAATATAATTAATGTTATCCTATATATAGTCGTTATGATTTTGCTTGGATTTCATCTAAGTCACGGATTTTGGAGTGCCTTCCAATCATTGGGCCTTAATGGCATACGCTTTACACCCATTATCTTCACTGCGGGAAGCGTTTTTGCAGTAATTATGGCAATTGGATTTATCTTTTTACCATTATGGATTTATTTTGTAACCGGAGGGGCACTATGAAACTAGATTCAAAAATACCAACAGGACCTCTTGCTCAAAAATGGGATAAACATCAATTTGAGATGCGTGTTGTGAATCCTGCAAATAAAAGAAAATTCAATATTATTGTTGTTGGAACAGGATTAGGTGGGGCTTCAGCGGCTGCCTCTTTGGGTGAGTTGGGTTATAATGTTAAGAACTTTTGTATTCAGGATTCACCTCGCCGGGCTCATAGTATTGGAGCTCAGGGTGGAATAAATGCAGCAAAAAATTATCAAAATGATGGGGACAGCATCTGGCGCTTGTTTTATGATACTATTAAAGGTGGGGATTATCGAGCAAGGGAAGCAAATGTCTATCGTCTTGCACAGGTAAGTAATGAAATCATTGATCAATGTGTTGCCCAGGGAGTTCCATTTGCGCGAGAATATGGTGGTTTATTTGCAAACCGATCATTTGGTGGGGCTCTTGTCTCAAGAACATTTTATGCCCGAGGACAAACCGGTCAACAATTACTCCTTGGTGCATATAGTGCATTAATGCGCCAGGTTGGAGAGGGTACCGTCCAAATTTATTCCCGACATGAGATGGTTGACCTGGTTCTTGTTGATGGAAAAGCGCGTGGAATTATAACACGCAATATTGTTACTGGGGAGTATGAATCACACTTAGCAGATGCGGTTATTCTGGCGACAGGTGGTTATGGAACAGCCTATTATCTTAGCACCCTTGCAGTGAATTCAAATGCCAGTGCCATTTGGCGTGCTCACAAAAAGGGAGCTTATTTTGGAAATCCTTGTTATGTCCAAATCCATCCAACCTGTATCCCCCGATCGGGTGATTATCAATCTAAACTAACATTGATGAGTGAAAGTTTAAGAAATGATGGGCGTGTTTGGGTTCCGAAAAATGAGGATGATAAACGTGCACCTGGTGAAATTCCAAACGAGGACCGTGATTATTATCTTGAGAGACGGTATCCAACCTTTGGAAATATGGTTCCACGAGATGTAGCTTCCCGAAATGCTAAAGCAGTCTGTGATGAAGACCGGGGTATTGGTGATACTGGACTCGCGGTCTATCTTGATTTTGCTTATGCCATTGAGAGATTGGGAAGTAAAACGATTGAAGAACGTTATGGAAACTTATTCGAAATGTATAAACTTATTACGGATGAGGATGCCTATCAAGTACCAATGCGCATATATCCTGCTGTACATTATACGATGGGCGGTCTATGGGTAGATTATAATCTAATGAGTACTGTTCCTGGGTTATTTGTCCTTGGAGAAGCCAATTTTTCTGATCATGGAGCAAATCGGTTAGGAGCCAGCGCCTTAATGCAGGGACTTTCGGATGGGTATTTTGTCATTCCGTATACAATAGGTGACTATCTTGCTGGCACTGAACTAAAAAAATCTTCTACTGAAGACGAGGCTTTTAAGGAAGCACTTTCTGAGGTTGGAGAAAAAGATCAAAAATTATTATCGATTAAAGGGAATAAAACTGTTAAGGAATTTCACCGGGAAATCGGAAGTGTTTTATGGGACTATGTAGGAATGAGTAGAAATGAAGAAGGTCTTAAACATGCCATAAAAGAAATTCCCAAAATCCGAGATGAATTTTGGCAAAATGTAAAGGTTGCCGGATCTGCTGATTCAATGAATAAGAATCTTGAATTTGCAGGCCGTGTAGCAGATTATATGGAATTAGCCGAATTGATGGCTGTCGATGCTTTAAATAGAAAAGAATCATGTGGTGGACATTTCAGAGATGAAAGTCAGACTGATGAAGGGGAAGCATTACGTGATGATGAAAATTTTTCCTATTCATCTGCCTGGGAATTTAAAGGGCTAGATAGGGACTGGGACCTACATAAGGAACCTCTGGTCTTCGAAAATGTAACACCTACGCAACGCAGCTATAAGTAAGGAGATGGTCAATGGAGAATAAAAATTTAACAATACATCTCAAAATTTGGCGTCAAGAGAATGAACAAGCAAAAGGCCGTTTTGAGTCATACACTGTTAATGATGTTAATCCGGATATGTCTTTTTTGGAAATGTTGGATATTATGAATGAGGATATTATTAATAATGATGGCGATCCGGTTGAATTTGACAATGATTGTCGCGAAGGAATCTGCGGCATGTGTGGTCTTGTCATTAACGGTACTGCGCATGGTCCAAGAAGTGGTACGACGACTTGTGAATTGAGAATGCGGGAATTTGAAGATAATGATACGATTGTTGTTGAACCCTGGAGGGCAAAGGCTTTTCCTGTGCTTAAAGACCTAGTTGTTGATCGAACTGCTCTGGATCGAATTACAGCTAAAGGGGGATTCATAACCGTTCGAACTGGCGGTGCTCCTGAGGCAAGAAGCATTCTCGTAAAAAAAGAAAATGCAGATGAGGCTATGGATATGGCTGCCTGTATTGGGTGTGGGGCTTGTGTAGCTGCATGTCCAAATGCCTCAGCCGCTCTTTTTGTAGGAGCAAAAATCTCACATTTTGCTCTCTTACCTCAAGGACATCCAGAAGCTAAACGCCGTGCAGAAAGAATGGTAGCCCAAATGGATGAGGAATTATTTGGTGCATGTTCGAACCATGGTGAATGTGAAGCGGTCTGTCCAAAAGAGATATCGATTACATCCATTGCCAGAATGCGAAGAGAGTTCATGAAGGCTATGGCTTAACAATCTATTATATAGTGAACCGAAAAGCGTATTTCAATTAGAGATACGCTTTTTTTATTTTAATAAAATATCAGATTTTTAGTCACGTAGAAGATATTTTAAATAGGAATAAAACTTTCAATTTATTGTTTAAGTCTATTAACCAAATAATTATATTATTTTTCTGTTCTCAAATTAATCAGTTCTTAACTGTGGGAATAAATTAAAATTGAATTGAAAAGGAAATGTTAATTGAATAAAACAATTATAGCTTTTGCCGCACATCCTGATGATCTTGAATTTACTAGTACAGGTACACTTTCAAAACTGATAGGTCGAGGATATGAAATTATTTATATTGTAGTTACAAATGGTGAAAATGGCTTTAAGTTCGGTGGACAAATCCCACCAAAGGAAAGAGTTGCCATTAGGGTCGGCGAGCAATTACAGGTAGCACAAAAGCTTGGTGTCAAAAAGGTGGTGTTTTTAGATTATATTGATGGTTTTCTTACTTATACAGAAGAGTTGCGCCAGCAGCTGGTTGAAATAATAAAAATATACAAACCAGAAATAGTCTTTAGTTTCGATCCTGCGAATCGAGATTTTAATAATTTGAATCTATTACATCGTGATCATAGAATTATCTCAGAAGCAGTATATGATGCCTGTTTTGCGGCAAAAAACTTACATATGTATCCAGGAGATCGACACCAGGTTAAAAAGATTTATTTCTTTGGATCCAACAATCCAAATCACTTCGAGGATATTACTGATCAAATTGAACTAAAATTAGATCTTCTGGCTTGTCATAAATCGCAATTTCCAGATTTCTCCAAAATCGAAGATTATATTAAAAATACAGTCTCAAAAGAATCAAATAAGTATAAATTTAGTGAAGCGTTTAGAATACTGGAGGTTGAACAGATCAGCTAAAATAATCTGATCATTATGATTTATTCAAATCCATAATTGTTAATCAAAAATCCCTGCTATCTTATAACCACAAGATGGGCATATATTCTTATTGAGAGAATTCTTAATAATACTATGCCAATCTCTGATGATTACAGACTTTCCACACTCAGGACAATAAGTTGTCTGGCCATCCCGATCATATACATTACCCACATAGCAATATAAAATTCCTGAATCCAATGCTATACGTCGTGCCACTTTTAACGTTGATTCAGGGGTACGAGGTTTATCAACCATTTTAAAATCAGGATGAAATGCGGTAAAATGTAAGGGAACAGAATCACCCAGGTTTTGAAGAATCCATTCACACATTTTTGCTATTTCTTCATTTGAATCATTTTCACCAGGAATTAGTAGCGTTGTAATTTCGAGCCAGATGTCGGTTTCGTGTTTAATCCAAATGAGAGTATCCAATACATTCTTAAGATGAGAGAAAGTGAGTTCATAATAAAATTGGTCAGTAAAGGCTTTTAAATCAACATTAGCAGCATCAATATATTTAAAGACGTCCTTTCGTGCTTCTTTATCAATATACCCTGCAGTGACCATGACTGAACGAATATTCTCTTCATGTGCCAATTTGGAAATGTCAATAACGTATTCGCCAAATATAGTTGGATCATTGTAAGTATAAGCAATGGAAGGAGCCTGGTGTTTTTGGGCTAATTGGATCACTTGCTCAGGGGTCGCAGAAAGAGAGTGGAGATTTTCTGAACGGGCTTTGCTTATGGACCAGTTTTGGCAAAAGCGGCATCCCAAATTACATCCGGCAGTACCAAAACTCAGAACAGTCGAGCCTGGGAAAAAATGAGATAGAGGTTTTTTTTCAATCGGGTCTATAGCAAAACCAGTGGGATGACCATAACCTGTGGTTATAAGTTTGCCATCTATATTCTGTCGGATGAAGCAGAATCCACTTTGTCCTGTTCCAATTCTGCAATATCGGGGACAAAGGGTGCATCGGATTTTACCGTTTTCTTCTTTTCGCCACCATTTTGCAACTTTATATTCTGCCTGGGACATTGGTTTACCAAAGTAATCTGGAAAGCAAAAGCTGCTTTCTTTAACTGCCTTTATAATAAGGGTTTTTCCCATCAGCATGATCAGTAACATCGTATATAGCACCAATTTCGGGGATAGCATTTTTCAAAGCTACCTCGATTCCATCTTTCAATGTAACATTAGCCATTCCGCAACCCTGACAGCCACCACCCATCTGAATGACAACATCATTATCTTTGATATCAACGAGCGAGACAAACCCTCCATGACTGGCAATACCTGGATTTATTTCCTCGTCAATTACTTTAACAACCTTTTCAGCCAGAGTACCAAGATATTTTTTGGGTACTCGAGGAAGATTGGTGAATTTAAATCCAGTACCGGATAATCCGTCCTCATAATCAAGAGTAACCTCTTCAAAGTAGTGCTCCTGATCTGATTCAATGTATACCTTTATATCTCCGACATCAGTGATTTTATCATTTTTATTTATTGTCTCATCGTCAACAAAGGCAAGTCCATATGATATTTGAAAAGGAGACCTGGCCTGTGCAATTGCGCGAATCCCTACTACCGGTTTACTATAGTTGTCAATGGCTTCTTTGATCTTTGTTACGGCGAGGGTAGTAATAGTTAACATCAATTTCCTCCTGAATAAAGCAAAACTATTTAATTAAAAGACTTTGCATATTTACATATAAAAAGTATTGCACTTCATTGATCTCTATATCATGAATGGCACATGAAATAATAAGGCAATTTATGGCAAAAAACAACTCAAATAATATATCGATGACAAGTCTACACAACTGGTGAAAATTTTAAAGTTTCAATTTTGTTCCTGTTATAAAATTATAGTTAATAAATTTTCAGGTGGTCTTCCCAATGCAACCTTGCCATTGTAGACTAAGATCGGTCGTTCAATAAGAATTGGATTCTCAACCATAATGCGAATCCATTCCTCATCATCTCTTACGTCATTTTTTGAAAGATTTAATTCTTTAAATACCTTCTCCTGCGTTCGCATTAGTGTAAGAGGTTTCATTTCCAGGTGATTTAATATATTTGTCAATTCCTCCTCAGATGGGGGAGACTGTAAATATTCTATTATCTCAAAATCCAAATCCATCTTCTTGAGCAGATCAATACCCTCCCGGCTTTTTCGACAACGGGGATTATGAAAATAAGCATTGTTTTTCAATCAAATCTCTCCTTTCGAATTTTTCGAATAACGGGTGAAAGATAATAACAGAAAAGATTCAAATACAAATATTATCTGCAGATATAAATAGATCTATTCCTTGGAATACCATTAAATTGATCAATATTCAAATTTATTTTATTCTCAGATTAAAAAAAATGCCGCCCTTTTCAAAAACAGGCGACACTTTAAGTAGTTAGAAAACTAAAAAGCGTATTCTTTTTTAATCTTACAGACAGATTACTCTGCGTAGGCAGCCATATCTAACAAACCATGTCCGGAAAGATTGAATAAAATATTCTTTTCCTTTCCTTCTTCTCTGGCCTTCTCAGCCTCCATAATAGCCATTTGAACCGCATGCGAAGATTCAGGAGCCGGAATAATTCCCTCTGTTTTTGTAAACAAACGTGCCCCGCCAAATGCTTTTTCTATAGATATTGACTGCGCAGAAATTAAATCGTTCTTTAATAAAGCACTTACTAGAGGGGATGCTCCATGATAGCGCAAACCTCCAGCGTGCATAGCCGGTGGAATAAAATTATGACCAAGTGTATACATATTTAGGAGAGGTGTAAAGCCAGCGTTATCTCCAAAATCATATTCCATTTTCCCCTTGGTGAGAGTCGGGCATGATTCAGGTTCAACGGCAATAAAGTTTATATCTTTACCACTAATTTTATCAGGTATAAACGGAAATGCTATGCCGGCAAAATTGCTTCCTCCACCATGGCAACCAATAATGACATCTGGGTAGGCTCCAGCAATTTCCATCTGTTTTTTTGCTTCAATTCCAATTACGGTTTGGTGGAGCATAACATGATTAAGAACACTTCCGAGGGAATATTTGGCGCTATCATCTTTTAACGTTTCTTCCATAGCTTCAGAGATGGCTATTCCCAAACTACCAGGGCTGTCCGGATGTTCACTGAGGATCTTTTTTCCGGTTTCAGTTCGATCAGAAGGAGACGGAAAAATCTCGGCTCCATACATATTTATCATAGTTTTTCGATAAGGCTTTTGATCATAACTAATTCGTACCATATATACCGTACAATCTAATCCAAAAATTGAGCATGCCCAGGCTAGAGCACTTCCCCATTGGCCTGCACCAGTTTCTGTGAACAACTTTTTGGTACCTTCTTTTTTGTTATAATAAGCTTGTGCAATGGCAGTGTTCGGTTTGTGACTTCCTGCCGGTGATGCTCCTTCATATTTATAATAAATCTTGGCAGGTGTGTTCAAGGCCTTTTCTAAACCAGTGGCACGAATAAGAGGCGTGGGACGATAAATAGCATAAGCCTCCCTCACTTCGTCCGGAATGGGGATATCCCGCACAGGACTCATTTCTTGCTCAATTAAAGCCATTGGAAAAATAGGGGACATATCGTCAGGCGTAACAGGTTCTTTTGTAGCCGGGTGTAGGGGGGGATCAAGTGGGAAGGGCAAATCGGCCGCAACATTATAGTAATTTTGCGGAATATCCGCCTCTTTTAATAAAATCTTTTTGTCCATGTGTACCTCCAGAATTGGTTAAAAAAAACCCGCTGTCCTTTGAAGGCAGCGGGTTTAGGTTGTTTATTTGTTTGAAGATTTCTTTAGTTCATACCATCCCATCTGCCGTACTTTACCGGGCACCACCAAAACCAATGATTGAATGAAGAGAGCAATGACTTTTTCATGAGAATCTTTCTTTAAACGCAATAAAAGGTAAACATGGAAAAATAAAATTACAAGTTTTTTTCTAAATGATAATATAAGATATTTAGGTATTTTGGTCCAGGCCTGTGGTTTGGACATGTAAAAGGTCAATTATAACCCCATTTACTAGAAACAGAATCTATATCAATAAGGGGTGGGTACTTCGTAAAAAAGGATGAACAACCATAAAGTGTCGTAAATTTCTCCCATGAAGAAATTAGGTGGGCATTTAGTTCTGCGGGCGATGTAGATCGGATAGTGATGAGCCGGCCAAGTGTTGCTAAAGTTAACGATCAAAGTAATGGATTAATAGTTCGTGGAGGCAGTCCTGTTGAAAACTCATTTTATATAGATAATATAGAAATTCCTAACATCAATCATTTTCTAACCTATGGATCTTCTGGAGGACCTATTGGGATTTTAATTTTTGGAATCGAGTATGTTTCTAACCTTGCTTAAAATATCATGAATTGAATATGGTTTTTGCAGAAAATTAATTCCTTCTTCAAGTGCACCGTCTCGCCTCAAATGGTCAAAAGTATAGCCGGATACAAAAAGCACACGATTCAAAGGTATAGTATTTTCCAGTCTTTTAGCTAATTCCTGACCGTTCATTTCCGGCATGATTATATCGGTTATTAATAGTTCGATATTTGGTCTATCTTTTTCTAAAATGTCAATAGCCTTCTGTCCATTCACTGCCTGAATGATATTGTACCCAAAATTCTCAAGGGTAGTAGCAGTAAAGTCACGAACGCCTTCATCATCCTCGACCAACAAAACAGTCTCCGATCCGGATAATGCCTTGTGTTTGAGCATCTGTGCTAATTCCGGAGAGGGTTTATCTTTGGTGGTAGGCCAGTAGATATTACAGGTTGTACCCATTCCCTTTTCGCTATCGACTTCAATGAAGCCGCCATTTTGTTTAACAATCCCATAAACAGTTGCTAAACCTAATCCTGTCCCCTTGTCGATTTCTTTTGTGGTAAAAAATGGCTCAAATATCCTGTTTTTTACACTTTCCTCCATACCAATGCCTGTATCACTTACCGACATTAGCAAATGGGAACCTGGTTGACTGCCAGGATGTGATTCAACAAATAAATTATTGAGTTCAATAAATGAAGTTTGAATTGTTATATGTTTATCCGGGCCGGGATCATTCTTCTCTTTAATAGCGTCGCGGGCATTTACCACAAGATTAATTAATATTTGCTCAATTTGACTGTGATCTGCTTTGATATAAGGAAGATCCCGGTTCAGTATATCTTTAATAGAAATATCCTCTGGGATTAATCGAAGCAGCATTTTCTTTAGATCGGTAATGAGGAGGTTAATATCAATAACTTTTGGCTCATGTAACTGTTTTCGGCTAAAGGCGAGGAGCTGACTGATAAGATTTTCAGCACGTTTACCAGCATTCATAATTGCTGCCAGATCGGTATAGACGCGAGCATCTTTGGAAGTATGTAACAGAGCAATTTCAGCGTGACCATTTATGATTGTCAGAAGATTATTAAAATCATGAGCCACACCACCTGATAGGGTACCTAATGCTTCCATTTTTTGCATCTGCTTTAATTGTTGTTCTAATTCTCTTTCAAGAGTAATATCTCGTTTAATGGCAGCAAAATTAGCAATTTTATCATTTTCATCACGGATTGGAAAAATAGCAGCTTCTTCATAATATACTTCACCATTTTTGCGCTTATTTGTGAAGACGCCCTGCCACATTTCTCCTCTTCGAATCGTATCCCATAGATTTTTGTAAAACAAATTATCCTGAACACCACTTTTTAATACTCGGGGATTTTGACCTATAACTTCTTCAGACCTATATCCAGTTGATTTCTCAAAAGCGGGATTTACATAGTTGATAGTACCTTCTATATCTGTAATGACAATAACTTCAGAGGCCTGTTCAACAACGGTTGCCAACCGTTTGGTTTCTCTTATCGCCTGTTTCCATTCTGTAATATCAATATTAAGGGCAAGAATACCGGTAACCTTTTCTTTCTTCTTGTCAAAAATTGGCTGTCCAGCACGTAATATATCCAGGATCTTTCCGTCTTTTCGTATTACCTTAAGTTCAGAACTTATTAATTCACCGCTTTTAATCTGGGGAAATTTTTCCTTGTAAATTGGAATTGAATCTTCGTGAAATAACTCAGTGACATGCTTGCCTATAAGTTCATCACGTGAATATCCTAAAATATGAGTTGAGCTAGGGCTACAATCGATAATATATCCCTTGGTATCTAATACTTCACCACCATATGGAAGAAAATCAAATAACTGATGATAGCGCTCCTCACTTTTTCTTAATTCTTCCTCTGCCTCTTTACGCTCGGATATATCAAGCAATGTCCCCTGCATGGCAGGGCTTCCATTTAGCATAATTCTGCTTCCTAATATCTCAACGTGAAAATAAGATCCATCTTTCTTTTGCCCAAGAAATTCATACCGAGATGTCTCTTTTTTGCCTGAGATACGGAAATTAACTTCCTTGTCGACCAACTCCCAGCTTTCTGGTGCAACCATTGTTTTAATGTGTACACCATTCAAATCTTCTGGATTATTATATCCAAAAATTTCTGCCATTTTATGATTACAATATTTCATGACATGATTTTGAGTGATATAAATGCCGCTAAGAGAATTGTCAACTAATCGTTTAAAATTATCTTCAGATTGCATTAAAGCTTTTTCAGTTTCTTTTCTCTCGCTAATATCTCTGTCGATTCCCCGATACCCTAGCAATTTCCCGTCATCAGAAATTATGGGAGCGCCATGAGTTTCTAAGACGATTTTTTTACCGTTTTTATGAAGATTTGTATTTTGAAGATTTCTTAGTGTAGACCGACTTTTTAGATGTTCAGTGAAAACCTTTTTTAAACGTTTAGCCTCACTAGTCGTCATGAGATCAAAAGGGGTTTTGCCAATAATTTCTGATGGGGAATAGCCCAAGATCGACTGGATTTGTGGACTTACATATGTATAAGTACCATTTTTATCTACCTCCCAGATAAAATCACTGGTGCTTTCTACAAGTGTACGAAATCTTTGCTCGCTGTTTTTTAAAGCGCTCTCAGTTTCTTTCCGTTCGGTTATGTCGCGGAATACAACCTGTACAGCTTTTTCCCCATTGTAAGTAAAAGGAAGAGAAACAATTTCAACATCTTTTACGTTTCCCATATCAGAGATGAATTTCTCTTCGACCATTCCGGTTGCCTTATTACTTTCAAGTACAATTTTCAGTCGATTTGCGGCAAGATCTTTATAATCTGGATGCACAAAATCCATCACAGAGCGACCAAGCAGATCGCTGGGATTATCGATTTCAGCAAAATCAAGAGCAGCTTTATTCAATTCAACAATTTTGCCATTTGAATAGATAATAATTGGATCTGGAGATGATTCAAAAAGTGATAAATATCTATTTTCGCTCTCTTTAAGCCGCGACTCCGCATACAGCAATTGGCTTTTTAACAGTTTAATGTCATCTCTGTTAATCTCAAGGCTTTTATTTTCCTGTTTCCTGGTTAGAAAACTTTTATATTTATTTTTATTAATCATAAATGCAAACATATCAAAATAGTTTGTTAATTCTAAAATCTAACTCTATATAATTAGCGGTGAAATCAAGATAAACCGAGTAAACTAAAATACTTATATGTCTATTTTATCGACAGGTTTTTTAAAAATCCCAGTAAAACAAAGAAATATATTTAATTTAATTGATATGATTGCGCTATGAATGGAAAAGATATAATGATTTGGGGTAAAGATAATAAGGATGGTGTGTCAGAAAACAGATATTGCAGGCACCCTAATCCGGTTATATTTTTTTTATCAATTTTACAATGTAAAGCAGAACAATAGCACCGACTGTTGCCATAACAATAGAACTTAAGATTCCACCGGCCGTGATTCCCAGTAATCCAAATAAAAACCCACCAATCAGGGCGCCAATTATTCCAATAACAATATTTCCAATAAGCCCAAAACCACCACCTTTCATAATCTTGCCAGCCAACCAACCAGCAATCGCACCGATGAGCAGAAATGTAATCAAACTGGTTAAATCCATATTAATATCCTCCAAATTAAATTAGCTATAAGATTTATTCAATTGTAATACGATAGCAATAAACGATCATTAATTCAAAAAAAAACAAGACGCCGGTAATTTTATTTATCTTGAATATGCCATGGCCAGGAAACACATGTGTTGATATCAGGAAATAAAACATAATCTGCGTGGCCCTTAAATACTAAAGTAAATATGGTATAACCCTTAAGAAGATTCTTCGCAAGATTTATTGTTTTTCCACTAACACTAACATCATCCACCAGTAAAATGCGATTTACATTGTCAGATATCACATCCTTTCTTATTAATTTTGGTTCTTTATAAAGGGGGGAATTATCAAGAGATCGAAATTTAATCTCGATGATACTTTTGGGCTTTTTGAGTAATTGGGAGATAATTTTAGCCGGATAAACACCTCCTGAGGCTATTCCAATAACAATATCTACTTCCGGAAATTGAAACGATGAAAGTTTTTTTTCGATCTCATCCATACTAAGTGGTATTTTTTGTGTCATTTAAGTGGTTATTGTTTTATGAAATTGCCGGCTTTGTGAATTGTAAAGTGTTAGATAATAATAGCCAGATCATATACAACTTATTTAATATCCAAAAGTTTGTTTATTCTCAGATCTTTCCGGCAATATTGATTATGCTGTATGATCAGACAACTTTAAATAGTATTTGTATCTTTTGCAATATTATACCATCATATATTGTGAGGAATTATTATACTTTAGGAATTTCACCAGGTTAAAAAATTATAGAATTGTTTGAGGAATTATAATTCAATTAATTAATATATTCCAGTTTAAATGATATGTTGATTTAAAATTCAATAATTCAGAAATTAGTAAATGAAATTATTTTCACGATACATAAATGTATTAAACTTTTGTATCCAGAGATCATATTTATAAGGAATTATGATGACAGATATTGAGATAAATAAATTTAAATGGCGGAGTTTTACCAGTTTATATATAACCATATCTTTCCTGGTTATTATTGTCTCTGGTCTCGTATTGTATATTGCTCCTCCTGGACGGATTGCAAAATGGGCATATATTCCTATTATTGGATTTGAAAAGCATCAGTGGCAAGCATTGCATATTATCTTTACGTTTTCATTTATTGTTGCAAGCGCATTTCATCTATATTTCAATTGGTCACCTTTCATTTCTTATCTCAAAGATAAATTAAGTAAAAGGTATCGTCTCAAACAGGAATTATTTTATGCCTCGGTACTCACAATCGGGTTGTTTATATTGGTACTATGGGATATCCCACCATTTAAAAACGTGATAGAATTTGGTGAATCAATGAAAAATACATGGTCTACTGAATCAGATGAGCCACCAATTCCCCATGCCGAAGAATTGACAGTAGAGCAGCTGGCAGGTACCCTAAAAATTGAACCCGATCAGTTAATACAATTACTGAAAGAACAGGGAATTAATGCGTCCCCCAATGCAATAATTAAAGATCTGGCAGAGGAATATGATTTCTCACCAAATGAATTGTTTAGAAAAATAGCGCCCCGGGGACAATTTACTGGAACCAAATCTCATCAAGGTAAAGGATATGGCAGAAAAACCATTAGACAGATTGCCCAGGAAGAAAATATAACTGTAATAATCGCCCGAAAGCGTTTGTCTGCAGCTGGGATAAAAGCTGACTCTGATGATACGATACGATCTGTTGCTGGTAACAATGATTTATTACCAATTGATATTGTAAATATAATTTTGGATAAAAAAGAATAGCTTAATAAAGTCGGTTATTCTTGAAAGATTCGGGTAGTTTGAATCAAAATTAATCTAAGGATTACATATTAAACATGAAAAATATTACCAAAATATTATTTTATATTTTGCTCTTTATTAGCTTGTCGATAGCATCAGAGAATGAATTAACTGTAAGTAAGGCTCTGGAAATAGCACGGCAAAAAAATCCACAGATCAATCAATTACGTCAAAGAATTGAAGAGAAAAGTGCTGAATGGTGGTCTTCTTTCGGTATAGAAGATCCTAAAATCATTTACTTTGATGAAGGTATTGATCGGCAAAGTAACGGCGGCTTTACTGAGAGAAGATGGACCATTGAACAGTCCCTGGATTTTCCGCTAACCAGTTTCTATCGATTACAAAAGGTATCTCTTGAAGAAGAAACATTGAAAGAACAATTGCTGGCAGCATGTTTACGATTGAAATTGATAATTAAAAGCCATTATACAGAACTGGCCTATGCCCTTGAATTACTACATTTGAGGGAAGAGCAGTTGAATATAGCCGAAAAACTGCGATTTGCTGCTATAACAAGGCTCGAAGTGGGCGAATCATCAGATCTGGATTTAATGAAAGCGGATATTTTATATGCGCAATCAGAGAATGAGGTTGATGAAGCCAGACGTGCTTTTCATGAAGCGCGATATACATTGTTTAAAACTATCGGTCTGGATCCAGAAGATCAACATTACCAAATTAGTTTTCCGGACACCCTGGTCTATGTTGAAGTCACTGTTGATCAGGCAGAAGCGATGGCGTCATTGAAGAATCAACCAGAATACGAAAGTACCAATAAAAAGTATCTCTCGACAGGTTATGGTGTTAATGAAGCCTGGTCAAGTTTTCTCCCGAAACTCGATTTAAGTTATTACCAACAAAATTATGGCCAGGGATTTGATTATTATGGTTATCAGGTAGGTTTCTCTATACCATTATGGTTCCCTTTCAATCAGCGGGGAAAAATTCAAATGGCCAAGGCACAGGAAAGGTATTGGGAGTGGCAAAAAACGGAAGTAAGTCTTGAATTAAAAAGAAAATTGGAAATATCCTGGCATAGCTATGAAGTAGCGAAGGCAGGGATTGTAAGATATCATAATCAGGTCAGACAAAAGTCTGCTCGGTTGCGTGATTTAACGATGGAAGGATATCTAATTGGTGAGATTGACCAACTTACTCTTCTTGAAGCGCAAAGGACCTATTTGAATTCTGAAAAAAATTATTTTGATATTTTAAAAACCTATTATCTTCGATTGATTGAATTGGAAAAATATTTGCAAAAAGATCTTGTATTTTCTAACGATCCAATCAATTGTGGCAATTAGACTCATAAATGTTGAGGTTATAATGAGAATTATAGTTGATATGAAAAGCTTATTGGTGATACTATCTCTATTGGTGTTTATCTCTTGTAGTAGTGATAGCTCTGAATGAACAAGAAAAGCAAACAAATGATCTACCTCCTTCGTTGCAATCAGAAGCAGTAGTAGAAAACCAGAAAATCGAATTAACTGATAAACAACGCAATTCTCTGAACATAGAGACGCAACAACTTGTTACAGATAATTTCTCCTATATTTTGACAATCCCTGGGATATCCCTTCCAGCTCCTGATAATATTTCATTAGTAAGTGCCCCAATTCAAGGAAGGATTGTTGGTTTGTATGCTCATGAAGGTGAAACAGTAAAGAAAGGACAATTATTATTGGAATTAGAGAGTCTGGAATTTGCCAATTTTGTTTCGGATTATCTCCAAACGAGAGCAGAAAAACTCTATCAAGCAAACCAGTTAGAGCGAATAAATTTGCTCGTGAATAAAAAAATAAGTCCTGAACGTAGTCTTGAAAAAGTAGAAGCTGATTATGCCCGTGCAAGCGCTGCTGCACAAGCTGCACATACACGATTGCTCTCTATTGGTGTAAAACAGGCTCAAATCGATATATGGGATACAGGAAGAACAGATCAACCTTTTTTAAAAGTTTATGCTCCAATAAATGGAATAATCACGGAACACCTCATTGATCATGGACAAGCGGTTAGTAATTATGAAAAAATGATGACAATTATTGATCTAAAAAAAGTATTAATTAAAGGCTATGCATCACCCGAGGATGGTAGTCTTGTTAAACCTGGTGATCCGGTTGAAATAACACAAAAGGATTTTAAAGAACAGAAGCTCTTGTCAGAGATAACAACAATCAATCCCGTACTTGATCCAATCAATAAATCAGTCACAATCAATGTCATTACAAAATCGCTTAAACAATGGCCTAGACCTGGTCAAAATGTACGTCTCAATATTAAAGTAACAACACCAGAGCCAGTTATTTCTGTACCCCTGTCTGCCGTCGAATATGAAGGGGATCTGCCCACTGTATTTGTACAATTGGATCCAAATAACTATGAAAAAAGATATATCAAAGTACAAAGACTTACAGGTAAAGCGGCGATCGTTGAATCAGGATTAAAGGGAAATGAAGTCCTGGCAATCAGCCAGGTTTTTAGTCTCAAAGCTCTCAGTAAATTTGAAGAATTTGGTGAATAGTAAGAGCAATTGAATTTTAGTTATTTGATCGGAAATTAAATGAATATTCTAAATAACATAATAGATTTTAGCCTGAAACAGAAAGTGGTTGCATTATCACTCGTTGGATTAATGGCATTCGCCGGATTCCAGGCACTCACCAGTATTCCAATAAACTCACTTCCTGATGTAACTCCGGTACAGGTATTGGTTATTACCAAGGCAGGTCGCTATTCACCCTATGATGTTGAGAAATTAGTGAGTTATCCAATAGAGACATCGATGAATGGTTTGCCGTCGGTCAAGGAGGTTCGATCAATATCCCAGTTTGGTCTCTCTGCTGTCACAGTGGAATTTGATGAACAAACAGATATTTATTTTGCTCGCCAGATGGTTTCGCAGCGATTGCAAAGTATTGTGGATGATCTTCCGGAGGGCGTCTCATCTCCGCAATTAGGTCCAATTTCTACAGCTCTTGGAGAGATTTATCAGTATGTTGTACGTGGACCTGGATATTCACTAACTGAACTGAGGACAATTCAGGACTGGTTGATTGCACCACAGTTAAAAACCATCAAGGGGGTAACAGAAATAACAGCCTTTGGGGGATTTGTAAAACAATATGAAGTAATTATTATACCGGGAAAGTTAAGAACATTTGGTATTGGGCTAAAAGATATTATGGATGCAATTTCAAATAATAATAGTGTCTCTGGAGGAAATTACCTTGAACATAACCGCGAACAATATATTATAAGGGGCTTCGGGCAAATCCGGGATAGGCAGGATATCGAAAATATTATAGTGACTGAATTAGATCAGAGAGCCGTTTTTATTAGGGATATAGCAAGAGTAACGATTGGAAAGCAATTAAGGCAGGGAGCCGTTACGCAGGATGGTAAAGGTGAGGTTGTAACAGGCATCGTGATGATGATACGTGGGGGTAATAGTCGTAACGTTATTCATGCCATTCACGAACGGGTAGATCAAATTAATAAAAGTCTTCCTCAGGGAGTGATGATTGAAAAATTTTATGATCAATCAGATTTGGTTGATCGGACAACGGGAACAGTAACCACCAACTTAATTGAGGGTGGATTCTTCGTCATTGTGGTCTTGCTATTACTTTTAGGTGAAATAAAAGGTGCATTGATTGTTGCTTCAGTGATACCCTTCTCCATGTTATTTGCTTTTATAGGTATGCGCGAATTTGGCCTTGCTGCTAATTTGATGAGTCTTGGGGCTATTGACTTTGGAATGGTGGTTGATGGATCGGTGGTTATGGTTGAAAACATAGTTCACAGGTTACAAACTGATGAACAGAAGAGTAAAATTGAAATCATTCGTGACGCTGCCTCCGAGGTTTCCAGACCTATATTTTTTGGTGTGATGATTATTCTTATGGTTTATGTCCCTATTATGACATTTAGTGGTATGGAAGGAATTTTATATCGGCCGATGGCAATAACAGTGGCCGCGGCTGTTTTCGGTTCATTGATCTTGGCATTGGTTTATGTGCCGGCACTTTCTGCTTTTGTTTTTCGGAAAGGGGTAAAAATTCGCAAAAATTACCTGATGGATTGGCTTCGGCCTCGCTATAGGCAATTTTTAGAAAAAAACCTCGATAATAAAGGAACAATTATAACAATTGCGGTTGTAGTTTTTGCTTTCTCCCTGATTTTAATGCCTTTTTTGGGGACAGAATTCCTTCCTGAACTTGAGGAAGGTTCAATTCTGGTAGAACAGGTTCGAATGCCCAGTGTAACCCTTAAAGAATCAGTTGAAAATGCAAACTGGTTGGCTGGAATAATAAAACAACGAATTCCCGAGGTTGAAACTGTTGTTCCAAAAACAGGACGATCAGATTTGGCGAATGATTGGATGGGGGTTCATCAGACGGATGTGTGGGTCTTATTGAAGGATCCTGATGAGTGGCGTAGTGGTGTAACAAAGGATAAAATAATTGAGGAAATAGCCCCCTTATTAACTACCGAGCCTGGTTTGTCATATAACTTTACTCAACCCATTGCAATGCGTGTGGATGAATTAACCAGTGGTGTGAAATCAGATGTTGCGGTGAAAATATTTGGTGAAGAGTTAGAGATATTAAATAAGATAGGGGAAGATATTCTTCAAATATCAAAAGAATTACCTGGTACTGATAATGTCTATATTGAGCAAACCATAGGACAACCCTATTTGACTATTAATATTGATCGGGCTGCTGTTGCTTCTCATGGAATAAATGTTAATGATGTTCAACGTGTTATTGAGGTTGGCATTGGAGGGGCAACGGCAAGTGAAGTATTTGAAGGACAGCGGCGATTCGATATTGTTGTACGATTGCCAGAAGATATTCGTAATAATTTTGAAAAGATTACGGAAACGCCGGTTTTCTTACCAACAGGCGGATTTATACCTCTGAAAAGGCTCGCGGATATTCGTGCCCAGGAAGGACCCCGGGAAATTGCTCGTGAGAATGGATGGCGCCGTGTTATTGTAGGAATAAATCTTCGTGATATTGATATTGGAACTTATGTTACTAATTTGCAGAGAGCAATTGATAAAAAGGCGAATATACCAGGGGGCTATTTTCTTGAATTTGGAGGAGCATTTGAGAATCAGCAAAGAGCCATGGAACATCTAATGATTGTAGTACCCCTTACCTTGCTCATCATAATGGGATTATTGTACCTAATGTTTGGACAAATCAGGTACGCTATTTTAATCTTTGTAAATCTTCCTTTTGCTTTATCAGGAGGTATTTTTCTTCTTTATATTCGGGGATTATATCTTTCAGTTTCTGCCAGTATTGGTTTTGTTGCCTTATTTGGTGTCGCAGTTTTAAATGGTATTGTTCTTGTAGCGCACCTAAACGAATTGAGGGAAAAAGGTATCACCTTACGTGAAGCTGTTTTAGAAGGTGCAACAAATCGTCTTCGTCCTGTTTTAATGACGGCGTTAGTTGCCAGTTTGGGGTTTATTCCTATGGCTTTTAACACCGGCCCGGGCTCAGAAGTACAACGGCCGCTCGCAACTGTTGTGATTGGAGGCCTAATTACTGCAACGATGTTGACATTACTCGTATTGCCAACTTTGTATCAGTGGATGGAAAAAAATCGTTCATAGGTAAAGAATTGATTGAATAAAGAGCAAAAATATCCCTTTAATAGTTGATATATCAGTTTTATTTCTTTAATTTAGCAAGCAATTTTATTAATAATAGCGAATAATTATGCAAAACGCGGCAGAAAATATATTTTTGTTAAATGATTTAAGCGCCTCTCTTCCTGTAAGTGGCCGTGTGATCGTATTATCTTTACTCCCTCTGATCCTTCTTATTGGGATTCTGATTATTAGCCTGATTCTACTGATCGGTTAAGAATCGGTCAATCCCACTCACATTGAGTTTCCGTTAATATTAAAATTCAAATTTGGGGTTGACCTCGCAGAGGTATGTATTATCAAAATTAATTGAAATATGCAGAGGTCTATATGAGATCTGATTTAATTAAAAAAGGATTCGAAAAGGCTCCTCACAGAAGTCTTCTCCGAGCTACTGGTGTTATCAGAGATGATAGTGATTTCGATAAACCATTTATAGGGGTTTGTAATTCATATATTGATCTCATCCCGGGTCATGTGCATCTTCAGGAATTTGGAAAGATAGTGAAGGAGGCTGTTCGTGAAGCTGGTGGTGTGCCCTTTGAATTTAACACTATCGGGGTTGATGATGGAATTGCCATGGGGCATTTAGGTATGCGGTACTCTTTAGCCAGCCGTGAGCTTATTGCGGATTCAGTTGAAACGGTCACAGAAGCACACCGTCTGGACGGATTAGTTTGTATACCCAATTGTGATAAGATCGTACCTGGAATGCTGATGGCAGCAGCCCGTATGGATATTCCGGTAATTTTTATCTCTGGTGGTCCGATGAAAGCGGGACGGACGAAAGCGGGAGAAAAAATTGATCTAATCTCTGTTTTTGAAGGAGTCGGAAGTTATCAGACCGGAGAGATAAATGAGGAGCAATTAAAAGAACTGGAATCATTTGCATGCCCTACATGTGGTTCTTGTTCGGGAATGTTTACGGCGAATTCTATGAATTGTTTGATGGAAGCCCTGGGGGTCGCTTTACCCGGGAATGGTTCCATCCTGGCAGTGGATGAGAGACGACATGAATTAGCAAAAAAAGCAGGTCGCCGGATTATCGGGATGGTCGAAGAAGATTTAAAACCATCAAAAATAATGACTCGGGCCGCATTTAACAATGCTTTTGCTTTGGATATGGCAATGGGCGGCAGCACAAATACGATTCTTCATTCTCTCGCAATCGCCACTGAACTGGGACTAAAAATTGATTTGGCTGATCTGAATGAGTTGTCCAAAAAGGTACCTTATATCTGTAAAGTGAGTCCGGCTACACGTGATGTTCATATGGAAGATGTGGAAAATGCAGGAGGTATATCTGCCATATTGAAAGAATTGTCAAAACGTGAAGGACTTATCGATACTTCGCAACCAACGGTTACTGGAGAATCTTTAGGGCAGAACATTGCGGAGGCTGTAAATCAGAACACACAAGTTATCAGGGAACTAGAAAATCCCTTTTCAGTTACAGGAGGATTGGCTATTTTGTTTGGCAATATTGCCCCTGATGGTTCGATCGTAAAAACCGCTGCCGTTGAACCGGAAATGCTGGTACATTCCGGACCGGCAAAAATATATGAATCTCAGGAAGATGCTGTTAAAGGAATCCTGGGAGGTGAAATAAAAGCAGGGATGGTTGTAGTTATCCGTTATGAGGGCCCAAGAGGGGGTCCCGGTATGCCAGAGATGTTGACACCAACAAGTGCTATTATGGGAATGAGGCTGGGAGACAAGGTGGCCCTTCTAACAGACGGGCGATTCTCGGGCGGTACCAGGGGAGCATGTATTGGGCATATATCACCTGAGGCTGCAGACAATGGTCCGATTGCTGCGCTTGAGGATGGCGATATCATTTCGATTAATATACCTGAAAATACATTAAATGTACAACTTACAGATGAAGAAATAAAAAGCCGGTTGAAAGACAAACCAAAATTTGAGCTGAAAATAAAAAAAGGATATCTGGCACGTTATGCACATATGGTGTCATCAGCAAACACAGGTGCCGTGTTACAGGTTCCGGGAACTAAATGATTCAAGAGGATAAATCATGACGAAAAAGACAAAGATGTCGGGTGCAGATATATTTTTTGAGTCCTTGAAGAAGGAAAAAGTAGAATATATTTTTGGATATCCTGGGGGCTCCACATTAAAGATTTATGAGCGTCTTTATGATATCGATTTTCTAAAACATATTCTGGTTAGACACGAGCAAGGCGCTACCCACATGGCAGAAGGATATGCCAAGGCAACTGGGAAGGTTGGTGTCGTTCTGGTTACTTCAGGTCCTGGTGCAACAAATACGGTAACGGGTATTGCGGATGCTTATTTGGATTCAGTACCGATTGTCGTATTTACCGGACAGGTGCCCACTCATTTAATTGGAAATGATGCTTTCCAGGAAGCCGATATAATTGGAATCACAAGACCGATCACCAAACATAGCTTTCTGGTACGAGATGTTAAGGACCTTGCATCAACAATACAAAAAGCATTTTATATTGCTTCTTCAGGCAGACCTGGTCCAGTTCTTGTTGATTTACCTAAAAACATGATTGCCACGGAAGCGGAATTTATCTATCCTGCTAAAGCATCAATCAGAGGATATAAACCAACTTATGGTGGTCACCTCAATCAGATAAAAAAAGCCGCGCGCATTATTGCAGCTGCGAAAAAACCTCTTCTTTATGTAGGTGGCGGTGTCATAATGGCTAATGCTGGCCCTGAGCTCACAGCATTTGCTAAAAAGTTCAATCTGCCTGTAACAATGACCTTATTAGGATTAGGTGCATATCCCGGTAGAGATAAGCAGTCATTAGGCATGCTTGGTATGCATGGCACCTACTGGGCAAATCAGGCTGTAAATAATTGTGACGTTCTGGTTTCCCTTGGTGCACGTTTTGATGACCGTGTAACTGGCAAAGTGGACACTTTTGCGACGGATGCATTTAAAATACATGTGGATATTGATCCAACAGCGATTGATAAAAATGTACTGGTAGACTTACCCATCGTAGGTGATGCAAAAACCATCATTCCACAACTGATGAATGAAATGCCAAACAAACCACAAATAAAACCCTGGTGGGAGGAAATAAGAGCATGGGAGAAGGAATGTCCTCTGGCATATAAAACAGATGATGGAAAAATGCGGCCACAATTTGTACTTGATAGAATCTCCGAATTGACAAAAGGAAATGCTATTGTTGTCACAGACGTAGGTCAGCATCAAATGATTGCAGCACAGTACTATAAGTTTACCCATCCCCGTTCATTGCTGACCAGCGGCGGTCTGGGTACGATGGGATTTTCAGTGCCTGCAGCGATCGGTGCCGCCTTCGGTTGTCCTGATAAACAAATTATATCAGTTAGCGGAGATGGTGGTTTTCAGATGAATATGCAGGAGTTGATTACGGCTGTTGCCTATAAACTGCCCATCAAATTTATGATCATCAACAATAGTTTTCTGGGTATGGTTCGACAATGGCAGGAATTATTTCATGCGGAAAAGTACAGTTTCACAGATCTGGGAGCAAGCAATCCGGATTTTGTAAAACTTGGTGAAGCGCTCAAAATTCCATCATGGTCAACAGATAAAATGGAAGAGGTTGATGGACTCATTAAAAAATCGTTAGCCATTAATGATGGTCCCAGTCTTATTGAGTTCAAAGTTTTAAAAGAAGAAATGGTATTCCCTATGGTTCCTTCGGGGGGATCCATATCAGATATGATCCTGGAAAGACTTAACCCTAAAAGGATGGTTTAATTATGAAACGTACAATTTCGCTATTGGTTGAAAATAGTTTTGGTGCCTTTGATAGGGTTGCAACCATGTTTAGTGCCAAAGGCTTTAATTTACATAGTATCTCTATAGGTGAAACTGAAATCCGCGAGATTTCACGGATGACCATTGTTACCTCAGGAAATGACCAGATGATCGGTCAGGTTGTCAAACAACTCAATCGTTTGGTTGATACAATCAAAGTTCTTGACCTAACACAAAATGATCGCACCGAACGCGAATTAGCCCTTATAACTGTTAATTATCCGAAAGGCGGGCTCGAGGAATTAAAAAATATCAATGATATTTTTCGTGGTAAAGTTGTTGATATTAATAACAAAAGTATCACGTTAGAGGTTACTGGCCCACCGGCTAAAGTTAATGCAGCGGTGAACGTCTTATTACCTTTTGGGATAAAAGAAATGGCAAGATCTGGAACGGTTGCTCTTAGGCGTGGTGACCAAGTGATAAATGCAAAAAAAGAATTAGATCTTACAAAATTATAGGAGTATATATAATGAATATCTATTATGATTCCGATGCGAATTTAGATAGTCTAAAATCAAAGAAAATTGCGATACTAGGATACGGAAGTCAGGGACATGCCCATGCTTTAAATCTAAAAGAAAGTGGTATGGATGTAATAATAGCTGAAGTTAAAGGAGGAGAGGCCTGGACAAAGGCTAAGGAGGCTGGATTTGAGGTTATGGAGGCATCGGACGCTGTAAAAATTGCCACAGTAATTATGGTTCTTTTACCGGATCAAATACAGAAGATGGTCTATGATGATGCCATTGCACCAAATTTAAAAGAGGGTGATACACTGGTTTTTGCTCATGGTTTTAACATTCATTATAAACAAATTATTCCCCCTGCAAATGTTAACGTTATGATGGTTGCTCCAAAAAGTCCTGGACACCTGGTAAGACGAACATTTACAGAAGGAAGTGGGGTTCCCTGCCTGATCGCTATTTATCAGGATCCCTCAGGAAATACAAAAGATTTAGCTCTTGCCTGGGCTAAAGGAATCGGTGGGACTCGCGCCGGTGTAATTGAGACTAATTTTAAAGATGAAACCGAAACTGATTTATTTGGAGAACAAGCTGTCCTCTGTGGCGGATCGGCTGAATTAATTAAGGCCGGATTTGATACATTGGTTGAAGGCGGATATCCTGAAGAATTAGCTTATTTTGAATGTATGCATGAGCTGAAACTTATTGTAGATCTCTTCTACGAGGGTGGATTGAGTCGTATGAATTATTCGGTTAGTGATACTGCCGAATATGGCGGTATGAGCAGAGGACCAAAGATTATAACCGATGATACAAAAAAAGCGATGAAACAAATGTTGGGAGAAGTTCAAAATGGTAAATTTGCTCAGGAATGGCTGGATGAGTATGCTGCAGGCCAGCCTAATATGAAGAGACTGAGAGAAGAAACCAAAGAACATAGGATAGAAAAGGTCGGGGCAAAATTACGTGGTATGATGTCCTGGGTTAAAAATAGTTAATGAAAGTAGAACGAAATCATGAATATTAAAATAACACTTTTGCCAGGTGATGGTATTGGCCCGGAAATCATGGAATCTGCCGTAAGGCTGGTAAATCTTGTGGCTGACCGGTATAATATTAATGTGAGTTTTATTAATAAGTTAGTTGGTGGGGCTTCAATTGATAAATTTGGTATTCCGCTTACTGATGATACAATTGAGGCTTGCTATAGTGCTGATGCTGTACTTCTGGGTGCGGTAGGTGGTACGCAGTGGGAAGATTTGGAGCATCACATTAAGCCGGAAGCGGGGCTGTTAAAGTTAAGAAAGTCTCTGTCCTTATACGCAAATATAAGGCCGGCAAAAGTTTATCCGGCATTTCTGGATGCTTCTTCTCTCCGAGCCGATGTACTTAAAGGAACTGATTTCATAGTCCTAAGAGAGCTCACCGGTGGGATTTATTTCGGAGAGCCCCGCGGTTATGATGATAAAAAAGGCTGGAATACAATGGTTTATTTGCAGGAAGAAGTTGACCGCATTGTTCGAATGGCATTTGTCATGGCTAAGGATAGAAGCAAAAGGGTCCTATCTGTTGATAAGGCTAATGTATTAGAAGTCTCTCAGTTCTGGCGCTCACGTGTGCAGGAGATTAAGAAAGAATTTCCGGATATTGAATTACAGAATATGTATGTTGATAATGCAGCAATGCAAATTGTTCGTGATCCATTACAGTTCGACATACTGGTGACATCAAATCTTTTTGGAGATATCCTGAGTGATATAGCCGGGATGATTACAGGCAGTCTTGGTATGTTGCCCTCGGCCAGTATAGGTGATAAATATGCCCTATATGAACCTGTTCATGGAAGTGCACCTGATATTGCTGGTAAGAATATGGCCAATCCAATTGCTATGCTATCATCGGTAGCGATGATGTTCAATCACACGTTTCAAATGACCCAGGCTGCGCAAATTATTGAAGAGGCCATAGAACAAACCCTTGAACAGGGGCATCGAACTAATGATATCCACTCAGAGGGGATGACATTGGTCTCCACAACAGAGATGTCAGAGACAATACTAAAGAATGTAGAAGAAATATTTAATAATCATGCCATTGGGGTATTTACCCTCTAAATATATGCAGAAAATGTTCTCAGAGGGATACGTAAGAATACGACCCTCATGAATAATAATAAAAAAGATTGGAAAAAGGTGATATTACACGGTTCCTATTTTATCTCACTCCTCGATCTAAAGTGATTTGGTTTTCACATAAAATTGAATAGGCATGAGTGAAAGGGCGGTTTTAAGTAATATTTATCTTGGAGATCCAAAATGAAAAATCAGATTCTTGTATTCGATACAACTTTAAGAGATGGAGAACAGTCTCCTGGTGCATCCTTAAATATTTTTGAAAAACTTGAAATTGCTCGTCAACTGGAAAAATTAAAAGTAGATGTGATTGAAGCAGGATTTCCTGTATCATCGCCAGCACAATTTGAAGCAGTAAAGCGAATATCAGGTGAAGTAAATCTTATTATTGCCGCTCTGGCACGTTCCAAAGAAATAGATATTAAAAAGGCGGCGGAGGCGATTAGTGATGCCCCAAGAAAAAGAATTCATACATTTAACAGCACTTCAGATCAGCACATATTAGGGAAATTTGCTCACAAGCGATATGGTCAAACTCTTGCAGAGAAAAGAGAGACTATTATAAAAATGTCCCGGGATGCTGTACAGTATGCAAAAACTTTTTGTGATGATGTCGAATTTTCTGCAGAGGATGCCGGTCGGACAGATCTTGAATATTTATGTGACGTAATTGAAGCTGCTATTGAAGTTGGGGCAAATACAGTTAATATCCCTGATACAACGGGATATACATTACCCACAGAATTTGCCGAAAAAATTCGCACAATAAAACAAAAAGTTAAAAATATTGATCAGGCAATAATTAGTGTACATTGCCATGATGATTTGGGACTTGCTGTTGCGAATTCATTAGCGGCTATTGCAGAAGGAGCACGTCAGGTTGAGTGCACGGTGAACGGAATCGGAGAACGGGCTGGTAATGCATCTCTTGAAGAAATTGTTATGGCCTTAGATGTGCGACAGGATCTGCTTTCTTACAAGACGGGCGTGGATACGAAGGAAATTTATAATTCCAGTCACATGGTCTCAGCATTCACCGGTCTCGTTGTCCAACCAAATAAAGCGATCGTCGGTAGAAATGCTTTTGCCCATGAGTCTGGCATTCATCAGGATGGAATGCTAAAAAATAGAAATACTTATGAAATTATGACTCCTGACAGAGTAGGAGTGCCAAAAACAAAAATTGTTCTTGGCAGACATTCCGGCAGACATGGATTAAAAGTCAGACTCAATGAGCTTGGATACAAGGTGTCTGATGAGGATTTAGATCGTCTTTATTCTCTTTTTACTAATCTGGCCGATAAGAAAAAAGAAGTTTATGATGATGATTTACGTGTGTTGATGGGGGATGAACTTTATCTTGATGCTTCTCATTTTCATCTTGAACAGATCCAGGTTCATTCAGGGTCGCATGCTATTCCTACTGCAAGTTTAAAATTGATGGTTGATGGAAAATTGATTAGCGATTCTGCTACGGGCGATGGACCGGTAGATGCGGTGTTCAATTCCATTGACCGTGCTTTAGGATGCAAGTACCGCGTTGAATCATACCAGGTACGATCTGTAACTGAAGGTCGTCAGGCTATGGGTGAAGCCTTGGTTAGGATCAGAAATGGTGAAAAAAGCTATTTAGGCCGTGGTGTTTCAACGGATATTATTGAGGCCAGCGCAAAAGCCTATTTAAATGCCATAAACCTATTGGAAAAAGATACAAACATAAAAAGCAAAAAGTAGTTATATAGAAAGGTGCTTCTAGTTATGGGCATGACGATAACAGAAAAAATAATGGCAAAATCATCAGGCAAAGATAAGGTTGTTCCCGGTGAGAATGTCTGGCTGAATGTTGATACTTTAATGACCCATGATGTCTGTGGCCCGCCCACAATCCAAATCTGGAAAAACGAATTTGGTGAAAAGGCTAAAATATGGGATAAAAATAAACTCGTTATTTTTCCTGATCATTATATCTTTACTGCAAATGTGCATGCGAATAGAAACGTACAAATTCTACGTGATTTTGCAAAAGAATATGACTTACCTAATTATTATGATGTAGGTACAGAACGATACAAGGGTGTTTGTCATATTGCTCTGGCAGAAGAGGGGTATAATATTCCAGGAACTGTTCTGATTGGTACTGATTCACACACCTGCACATCAGGGGCTTTTGGTATGTTTGCTACGGGTGTGGGAAATACAGACGCGGCCTTTATTTTGGGTACAGGAAAGATCTGGGAAAAAGTACCCGAATCAATGAAATTTACCTTTAACGGTGAAATGCCTTCATATCTGACAGCAAAGGATTTAATCTTACAAGTTCTTGGTGACATTACGACGGATGGGGGTACATACCGTGCTCTTGAGTTTGATGGATCATCTGTTACATCCTTAGATATGTATGAGAGGATGACATTGTGTAATATGGCGATTGAAGCTGGAGTTATGAATGGTATAATTGCTGCTGATGAAACGACTGAAGAATATCTTAAGAAAGTGTCAAAAATCAGCTTTGAAAAATTCAGAAGTGACAACGATGCTTCATATTTTAAAAAATTTAATTATGATACTGAAAAAATTGAGCCATTAGTAGCTAAGCCTCACAGTCCGGACAACAAAGATACTGTAAGAAATGTGCAAGGGGAAAAACTAACCAAATGTTATATCGGATCCTGCACAGGAGGTAAAATCAATGATTTTATCGCTGCAGCAAAGATTCTAATGGGACACGAAGTTAAGGTAACCACATTTGTTGTACCAGCCAGTACCGATACAGCAAAACGATTAGAAATAGAAACTTATAATGGTGTATCTATAAAAGAAATTCTTGAAAAAGCAGGCTGTGTAATCGCCCAATCTTCCTGTGCCGCTTGTTTGGGAGGTCCTGATGACACAATTGGACGAGCCATAGATCGTGATATTGTGATTTCAACAACTAACCGGAATTTTCCGGGACGAATGGGGAGCAAACAATCGGAAGTGTACCTGGCATCACCATTGACGGTTGCTGCATCTGCTATTAAAGGAGAAATAACCGATCCGCGCGAGTTTTTAATTTAGAACAACATTTTTATTAAAAAGAATTGAAATATTTATCACCTCTAAATTCGATGTTCTGTTTATATAATTAGATCTTTGAACAAAGAGAGATTTTATATTTGAATATAATTCAAACTAATAGTGATATTAAAAACAAATTATAGTCTGAGAATATATCTGGGAATTTATATGGAAAAGCAAATTACTGGAAAAGCCTATGTGTTAGGTGTGAATATTGATACCGATCAAATTATACCCGCGGAACATTTGGTTTATAGTCTCTCCGATCCGGAAGAATCAAAAAAATATGGTCGCTTTGCTTTATCAGGTGTTCCAATAGAACAAGCCGGGCTTCCAGCTGGGCAAACACCTTTTATTGATGGGGATAAGCATTTGTCTGAGTATCATATTATAATTGGTGGATCAAATTTTGGTTGTGGTTCCTCTCGGGAACATGCTCCTTTTGCCCTCAATAAAGCTGGGGTAAAAGCAATTATTGCAGAATCTTATGCCCGAATATTTTACAGAAATGCGGTAGATGGTGGATTCTTGATTCCTCTGGAAAGCGAAATCAACCTTGTCTCTGAAATTGAAACCGGTGACGATTTAGAAATAAACTTTGAAAAAAATATTTTGGAAAATAAAACATCCGGAAAAACATTTCATCTTAAATCACCTGGCGCGGTGCTGCCTATTATAGAGGCTGGTGGCGTATTTAACTATGCCAGGGATGAGGGGATGATATAAGAAGACTCTCAGAAAAAGAGGCCTATTATGAAAGATAATGTTTTTGTAAACATATTTGATACAACGCTGAGGGATGGTACCCAATCAGCTTCGATAAGTGTATCAATTCAGGATAAATTGCTGATCACCCAAAAATTGGATGAATTTGGTGTTGAATACATTGAAGGAGGTTGGCCAGGAAGCAACCCCAGAGATGAAGAGTACTTTGAAGAAGTAAAGAAACTGTCTCTAAAGTATGCAAAGATCTGTGCTTTTGGATCAACCGCTCGAAATCCCAAAAGTGTAAAAACAGATATTAATCTACAAAAGTTGCTTAAATCGGAAACACCAGCCATCTCTATATTTGGAAAAACCTGGCGCCTGCATTCTGATAAAAGTTTAGGATTATCTGATGAAGAAAATGAAGAATTAATTTTCAAATCTGTTCAATTCTTAAAAGAGAGTGGCAGAGAAGTCGTTTTTGATGCTGAGCATTTTTTTGATGGCTACAAGGATGATCAGGAATTTGCTATTAAAATGCTTCAGGCTGCAGAAACGGGTGGGGCAGATGTGGTAGTGCTTTGTGATACGAATGGGGGAACATTACCCAATGAGGTGTCTGATATATTTGAGGTGGTAAAAAAATCAATAACGAGCCCTCTGGGAATTCATGCTCACAATGATGGGGATGTTGCTGTGGCAAATACAATTCAAGCAGTAAGATCTGGAGCTGTTCATGTTCAAGGTACTATTAATGGGTTTGGTGAAAGATGTGGAAATGCGAATCTTTGTAGTGTAATACCTAATCTTAATCTAAAACTGGGGGTTAAAACTAACCAGGTTGAAAATCTTGATAAATTAACGTCACTTTCTCATTATGTCGATGAACTTATGAATCAGGTTCCTAATAATAGAGCGGCATTTGTGGGGAAATATGCCTTTACGCATAAAGGGGGTATACACGTTAGCTCTATCCTGAAAGATAGCAGAATGTATGAACATATAGATCCTACAAATATTGGAAATCGTCAACATGTAATTATTTCTGATCTTTCGGGTGGGAGTAATATTCGATACAAAGCGCATGAGTTTGGGATAAATCTTCCAGAAGACAAAGAATTTAGTAAAAAATTTGTTAACCAGATTAAATCACTTGAGTATGAAGGCTTTCAATTTGATGGGGCAGAAGCCTCTTTTGAGTTGCTTTTATTAGCTGAATTGAATGAGTTCGAACCGTTCTTTGAGGTCATTTACACTAAAATTAATGTCCTTTTTAGTCCGGAGGGGCACAAATACGCTGAGGCTGTTCTAAAGGTAAAAGTTGGAGATGAGGAAGAACATACTGCTGCTGACGGAAATGGACCGGTCAATGCTCTTGATAAAGCATTAAGAAAGGCTTTGAAAAGATTCTATCCGGAAATAAAAGATACTCATTTAATTGATTATAAGGTAAGAGTACTTAATGAACGAAATGGTACAGCAGCAAAGGTGCGCGTGCTTGTCGAATCTGGTGATGGAAATAATATGTGGTCAACAGTAGGTGTATCTCATGATATTATTGAAGCCAGTTTGCAAGCTCTCAATGATAGTTTGAATTATAAAATCCAAAAAATGCACAAACCTGAAAAACAGGTTATTAATTATTGATCGGAAAGCCAGAAACTTTGTTTCAGGCCTTTGTTCATAATTTGCATAGCATGGTCATGTATTGCGTATCCTTATCTCTTATTCAATAATTCACTCTGAATCCTAAAAGACTGTTTGTGTAGTAATTGATATATATCTTTAACCATCTTCTCGTCGATCCCCAGGTTTCTAGCTTTTTGCAGACGATTTTCTAATAGCTCCTGCCAACGATTTACCTGTAAAATAGTCATGTTATGATTTTTCTTAAAATGTCCCATTTTTGTCGCAATTTCAGATCTCCGTTGTAAAAGTTCTAATAGCGCCCAATCCACTTCATCAATTTCCCGCCGAAGCAAATCTAAAATTTCAGCACCACTTTTGCCATCACCTTCTGGTCGGCGCACTGTCAATGTGCTGAGAATGGCTTCTAATGCCTCGGGTGTGATTTGCTGCCGTGCATCGCTAACAGCATTATCTGGATCAACATGACTCTCGATCATTAATCCTTCCATTGCCAGATCAAGGGCATTTTGAGATAATTCTGCAATCGCATCTCGATTTCCAGCAATGTGGCTAGGATCGCAGATAATTGGAATCTCTGGCATCAACCTCTTTAATTCAACCGGTATTTCCCATTTTGGAGCATTTCTAAAAGGGGATTTTTCAATAGTTGAAAATCCTCTATGGATTGCACCGAGACGTTTGATACCTGATTGTGCAACTCTCTCCAAGGCACCGATCCAGGAATTAAGATCGGGATTGACAGGATTTTTTACAAGTACAGGTATATCGACACCTTGTAAGGCATTAGCAATTTCTTGTACTGAAAACGGATTAACAGAGGTTCTCGCTCCAATCCATAATACATCGATCCCAAACTTGAGTGCTTCATATACATGATTTGCATTTGCAACTTCTATTGCCGTTGGGAGACCCGTTTCTTTTTTAACCCGCTGAAGCCAATGCAAACCCTCTTTGCCTATACCTTCAAATCCATTGGGACGGGTACGAGGTTTCCAAATACCAGCTCGAAAAATCGCTACATCCGATATACGAGAAAGTTGATAGGCTGTGCTCATGATTTGCTCTTCACTTTCAGCACTACATGGCCCTGCGATAATTAGTGGTTTATCCTTTAGTGTTTTCCACTGATCAAGGGTTTTCGAATCCCGCTCCCTCATTTTAATGTTCATTTTAGACCTCTGCCTTATAAAAATAATATTCGAAATTTTGACAAAAAAAAAGCCCCGATTAAGTCCGGGGCTTAGAAGTGCATAAATAGTATTTTAAATCAATACACACTTTTGAGCGCCCCTTTGAGAGCAAAAACCATAAAATAATAAAAATACCAGCGTGTATTAATAGTTGTCATTAGAACTTTTTCCTTTGATTAATCTTACCAAAGTATCAAAAGAATGTCAATAATAAATATTATTGTATATAAAGAGTTTGATCATCGATATGAAATTCACTTTTTACAGAAAAATTTTGTAATTAGATGGGAGTTTTTACTGTTAATATAATTTGAAACGGAATTGTATTAATCGTAATATTTAAATCAATGAAAAAGCAGATTAAAATGTCTCTTTCTATAATAGACAAATAATTATTGCAGTTAAACAATCTAATCACAAAACGATAAACATTCTTATGAATAATCTCATTGCTTTTCAAGGTGTACCGGGGGCTCATTCTGATGTTGCCTGCCACCATATACATCCGGATATGAAGTCTATGCCCTATCCATCCTTTGAGGAGGTTTTCGAGGCGGTTAAATCAGGAGAGGTGTCCCTTGGTCTAATTCCAATTGAAAATTCCCAGGCTGGACGGGTGGCAGAAATTCACAACTTATTACCAGAAATGAATCTATTTATTGTACAGGAATATTTTCACCGCGTCCATCATTATTTATTAGCACCCAAAGGGGCGGATATTAAATCTTTAAAAGTTGTATACTCGCATCCCCAGGCGTTATTACAATGCCGAAAAAACTTACATAAGGTAAATCTTAAACCTCACCCCTATGCAGATACAGCTCTGGCAGCAATGGATATTGCAGAAGGCAATGATATAACTAAAGCAGCCCTCGCATCAGAATTGGCGGCTGAACAATATGGATTAGAAATTATAGCCAGAAATTTTGAAGATAAAGATGATAATACAACCCTTTTCCTGACAATATCGAAACAACCTGTTAATCCGGATCCATCTAAAGGCCGGGTGCTTACTTCACTGGTTTTTGTAGCCAGGAACATTCCAGCTGCCCTATATAAATCTTTGGGTGGATTTGCCACAAATAAAATAAATATGTTAAAATTAGAAAGTTACATTCCTGGTAGAACCAGAGAATTGGCAAAATTTTTTGTAACCTTTGAAGGCCATCCCCAGGAACGTCTTATAAAACTCGCTTTAGAAGAACTTAGTTTTTTTTGTGATAGTGTGACTCTGCTTGGTACGTATTACGCTGATGCCAGTCGGTTTGAGTGAGATTTTTTATGAATCTGGAGAGAATTCGTATGTATCTTAACTCAAAGGATTTTGTCACTGAAGAATTGCCTTTTGGCCCTCAGGCACTTGTTTTTAAGGTCATGAGTAAAATGTTTGCCCTTATCGCCTGGGAGGAGAATCCACTTTATATCTCTGTGAAATGCGATCCGGATAGAGCAGATGCCCTTCGTTCTTCCTATACCTCTATAAAACCGGCATATCATATGAATAAAAGGCATTGGAATATGATTTATCTGGATGGAGAATTGAATGATAATCAAATCATGGAAATGGTTAATCATTCATATGAATTAGTAGTAAAAGGGCTAAAAAAGTCAGAACGTTTGAAAATTCTTGGAAAATAATCTCGGACGGATAAAGATGAATGATTGGATAGAAATAAAGTCAGATAAACAACATATTAACCGCGAAAAAGTTAAAGCCCGGGAAATGAAAACTTCCCAATGGTGGAAAAACCTTATTGCCAAAGGAACGTGTCATTATTGTGGTAAATCCTTTCCATCTAAAGAGTTAACGATGGATCATCTTGTACCACTTTCCAGAGGTGGGAAAAGTACAAAAGGGAATATTGTACCCTGCTGTAAGAATTGTAATAACGAAAAAAAATATTTAACTCCGGCAGATATGATTCTCCAGAAGTTGAAAAATAATAAATCAAAAAAATAGCTCGCCTGTTCAAAAGATTGCTATTTGTTCAGGTGTAAAAATGTTTCATAGAAAGGTCTTTACAATTTATCAAAGAAAATTATGCCAGTCTATTTATAAATTTTTCTACACTATTCCTATCTGATTCTATTTCAATATTTCCAGCATTTTAGGTACGACTTCAAATAAATCACCGACAATACCATAATCAGCCACCTTAAAGATCGGCGCATCAGCATCTTTATTAATTGCAACAATAAATTTAGATGATGACATCCCTGCCAGATGTTGTATTGCTCCAGATATTCCCACGGCTATATATAGGGAAGGAGATACGGTTTTTCCTGTTTGCCCCACCTGCTCTTCGTATGGCCGCCATCCGGCATCAATAACAGCTCGTGATGCTCCCTGGGCAGCGCCAAGTATTTTAGTCAGATCGGTTATTAGGTGAAAATTTTCCGGACCCTTTAACCCTCTGCCTCCTGATACAATAATATCAGCCTCAGTTACATCAAGTTTATCGCCAGATCCGGTTGATATTTCAGTTACCTTTGATTTCATGTCTCCCGGAACAGCAGGCCTATCCTTCACTTCTGCGGATACTACCGATTCTTCCGCAAGGTAAACGTTTGGCCGAATCGTCAATACTTTTATCTCAGATTTTAATCGAATGGTTGCTCTCACTTTACCAGCATACATAGGTCTTACAATCATCAAATCATCACCAGATACCTCAACAGAGATACAATCTGTGGCTAATGCGCCATTGATTCTTGCTGCCAGGCGTGGTGCTAAATCTTTACCCATAAATGTAGCACCCATCAATATAATTGAGGCATTTTCTTCCTTCACGATATCCGTTAAAACTTTTGTATATCCTTCCGACTGGTAAAGAGAAAGGGATTCATCCTGGCAGGTTATAATTTTTGAAGCCCCATATCTCGCAAGGTCATCGGTTAACTTACTAATATTATCTCCAATGACCACACAGACGACCTGATCTCCCGTTTCAGCACTAAGTTTATTAGCTAGTGTTAAATTTTCATAGGTGATTTTCTTTACCTCGCCATCTCTTTGTTCAGTAAATACGAGAATTTTATTCATCTATTAGTCTCCTCTTGAATTCTTAAATTTGCCGAATAAATCATTGATTTCATCTAAACACTTAAGAAATCACTTTTGCCTCTTCTTTTAATAGGCGGATCAACTCCGTTGCTGCATCTGCCCCTTCACCCACAATTTTCCCAGGTGGCTTTTCAGGTGGATAATTTATTTCTAGAATCTCAAATTTTTCGGCAGGAAGATCAAGTAATTTTTCTTCAATTGGAATTTTTTTGGCAGCCATTATTCCTTTTAAGGAGGCGTATCGGGGTTCGTTTAATCCTCTCTGTGTCGTAATAAGGGTTGGTAATTCACATTCAATCTTCTCAAACCCACCTTCTATCTGACGATCAGCAAGAACTTTATTATTCTCAATGGTAAGTTTTGTAACAACATTTGCTGAAGATATTCCCATCATTTCTGCAATAATTGGACCAATCTGCTGATGGTCGTCATCAATGGCTTGTTTCCCTAAGAAAATAAGATCAAAATTACCTTCTTCAAGAATCTTAGTGAGTGCTGTGGCTGTTACCATCGGGTCAATTGGAATATTTTCAGTTTTAATATGTATAGCCTTATCAGCTCCCATGGCCAAAGCACTGCGAATAGTTGAGGTAACGCGATCCGGGCCGAGAGAAATGATAGTAACTTCACCACCTTTATTTTCTTTGACCTTTAATGCTTCCTCTACTGCAAATTCATCATAGGGGTTAAGAATAAAATTTATATCACTTTCATCTATTCCCTTTTTATCTGGATTAATTCGTACCTTTGTCTCAGTATCTGGGACCTGTTTAACACAAACAGCTATATTCACAATAATCCCTCCTAATTTTAATATCGTACAATTCTATAAACTATTGTAAAATTATTTGTTTCAGTTTTTGGCGACAGAATAATTTTTTCTCTACCAATAGATTGTTTAATTATATATTATATTCACCATCTTCATTTATGAGGTCAGCAATTTTTAGTATATTATTATCATCATTTTTATCGACCATCAAAATATTGCGACGAATCCGACGCCAGGCTTCTTCACAATAGGTATTGCAAAATAAAATAAGTTTTGCGCAATTCTCTTCACCTTTTGTGTTGATACAATAATCTACACGTGAGATTGTTGCAACCATGCCAAACAGATCAATGGCCGCATCAGCCAGCCTGCGTTGAATAATTTGTTTCTTAATAATACCTTTCCCGTATTTCATTAGGATGCGTTCGGTGGTGATATGAAGATTTTTTGCCCATTCTTCAAATTCCGCTTTTGAATTTGCTAGTTTTGGGTGAACATCGGGCAGGCGTTCTGTAGTTAATCTCTCTTTCATATAATGAACAGCGAAATCCGTTAAAAGGCCAAAACCTTTGATGGGATCATTAAGGGCTTTACCCATTCTCTTCAAGTATTCTCCACGTTCCTGAATTCCGGAAAGCGCAATAAAGATCCGCATAATTTCGTTTGTACCCTCAAATATTAAATTAATGCGTGCATCTCTGACCCATTGTTCATAGGGGTATTCTCGGCTGTAACCAATTCCTCCAGCCATTTGTAAACTCTCGTTGACATTAATCCAGAGATAATCAGTGGCCATAGTTTTGCCAATAGCAGATTCTAATGAAAAATCAATCTTTCCGTGATCGATCATTTGTGTTGTCAGATATACGATAGACTCAGCAACAAAGATACGCAGGGCGCTTTGGGCAATTTTTTCTCTGATAAGTTCAAAAGAGATTAGAGGACGTCCAAATTGCTCTCGTTCCTGGACATGTTTCAGAACATATTTCAATGCAGTTTTAGCACCACCGACGTTTCCGCCAGCCAGACCAATCCGGCCGGTATTAAGAATCTCCATTGCCACTTTAAAACCACGCCCGGGTTCTCCAATAACATTTTCAATAGGTACTTCAACATTTTCCATAATGATTTCTGTTGTGGAGGTACCTCTGATGCCCAATTTTTCTTCTTTTTTACCAGAACGAACTCCCATATCGCGGGTGATCATAAAGGCCGTAATTTTATCTTTTTTGCCTTCTCCGGGAATGTCGATTTCTTCTTTTGCAAAAATGGTAAAAAAATCCGCAATACCACCATTTGTAATCCACATTTTGCTACCATTTAAAATATAAACGCCTTTTTTGTCGTCACGCACTGCCCGGGTTTTTATACCGGCCGCATCTGATCCGGCCCCAGGTTCGGTTAAACCAAAGGCCGCAATTAATTCACCAGTTGCTAATTTGGGCAAATACTTTTGTTTTTGTTCTTCCGTACCATATAAAAGAAGTCCTTTTAACCCTATGGATTGGTGGGCGCCTACTATTAATGCCATACTGCCATCGTATCGTGCAATTTCCTCTAGTATTCTAACATAAGCTGTTGTACTGAGCCCAAATCCACCATACTCTTCAGGGATGACCAATCCGAAAAGACCAAGTTCCTTTATACCATTAATCACATCCTCAGGAAATTTTTCCTGGCGATCAAATTCCTGGGAATCCACATAATTTTCTGCAAATTTTCTTAAGGAATCCAGGATTAGATCTAAACTTTCAGCTTCGTCTTTATCCATTTGCGGATAAGGAAACACGAGTTCATCTAATATAAAACCACTAAAAAGTGATTTTACAAAACTTGGATCACCTATTTCTTCTGCCATGATTTTCTCCTCTGGCGGATATAATAAATATGGAAAAATCTAAAATTACTGTTATTGAAATATTTTAATTGATTTATAAGGTCGTTTCAAAGAGCGCTGCAGCGACCGCAAAGAGAATCAATAAAAAATACAGTATATTATGAAAAAGACTCCTTGCTTATATTCTGTAATTTTTATTATCAATTTTGTAATATTCTTTGCGCCTTCGCATTTTTGTGCGAAATAATATATTGGGTTAATGTCAATTACTTATCGCGTTGGTAAAAATCATAAATACCTTTACCGGACTTATTTATTGTATTGAGAGGTACAGATGGTTTAAATCTATCTCCATACAACTCAGCAAATGATGATAATTTATCATATACCTTTGAGATAGATTCTGTATCTGCATAACTCAGCAACCCGCCACGGAAAGGTGCAAAGCCTGTTCCGAAAATCATACCTAAATCAACATCCTGAGGACGGCTTGCAATTTTTTCTTCTAAACATCTGCTGGCTTCATTGATCATCGGATAAATCATTCGTTCGACTAATTCCTCGGAAGATAATTCTGTTTTTTCCTTTGGTGTAACATACGATGACACAGTGGGATCATTAATTTTCTTTTTGCCCGCATATCTATAAAATCCTTTACCATTTTTCTTACCTAACCGGCCATCCTTAACCATGTTTTCAATCAGATCAGATTCAGCCATCCGATCACCCATGGTCTCCGCCAGAATATGAGATACTTTATTTGCAACATCGATTCCCACTTCATCAAACAATTCGAAGGGTCCCATCGGCATTCCAAAATTTTCCATAGTATGATCAATTACTTCCAAGGAAAATCCTTCCTCAAGAAGTGATACAGCTTCAACCATGTAGGGCATTAGAAGACGGTTTACTAAAAAGCCGGGACCATCACCAACAACAATGGGTGTTTTACCAAGTTTTTTTGCTAACTGGAAGGTTGTGGCAATTGTTTCATCACTGGTACTTTTGCCGCGTATTACTTCTACTAAGGGCATGCGATGTACCGGATTAAAGAAATGCATACCAGCAAATCGTTGTGGGTGTTTGAAGGCATCTGCCATATCATCGATTCTCAGAGAGGATGTGTTTGATACCACAATGGTCTCTTCTGAGATATGATTCTCCAATTCGGAAAAGACCTTTTTTTTGAGGTCTAAATCTTCAATAATCGCTTCAACAATAAAATCAACAGAAGCAAAACCTGAGTAATTTATGGTGCTTGTAATCATGCCCAGAATATGTTGAAATTCCAGTTTAGTTATTCGTCTTCTCTTTAACTTGCCATTTAACACGCCCGCTGCTTGTTGATATGCTTTAGATACAGCATCATAATTTATATCTTTTACCCGAATGGGGATATTCCTACTGGCGAAAAGCTGGGCCACTCCACCTCCCATCACCCCGGCACCAAGACTGGCCGCTTTATTTACTGGCACTATCTGCACATCAGGTTTTGTGGTTCCGTTTTCCCTTTTAACAGCCTCCGTCCAGAAAAATATTTTAATCAAATTTTTGGATATTGGGGACCCAATAATATTACCAAAAATTCTGGCCTCAATTTCAAGGCCGCGCGTGAGTGATTTACCATAACCTTTCCTGACAGCCTTTAAAGCCTCCAAGGGCGCTGGATACTGTCCCTTTGTTTTCTTTAGTACAGATTTTTTTGCTTGCTTAAATAGCAGAGCACGACCCACGGGATTCTTTTCCAGAATGAAAGTAAATAGACCCTTTTGTTTCCGGCGGGAGCGTGATTTAGCCAGAACATCTACACCATTTATAACATCATGGGCGAATTTAATTGCAGCATCTTTGACTAATTCCTTTGGTATTATTTTGTCAGCAATTCCATAACGATAGGCACGACGTCCATCGAGGTTTCGACCTGTAAGAATGACATCCAGACTTCGTTGAAGTCCAATTAAACGAGGTAATCGTTGAGACCCACCCCAACCTGGAAAAATACCAATATTGACTTCGGGCAAGGCGATTTTTGTGTTTGGGCTATCACTGGCCAACCGATAGGTGCACGCGAGGGACATTTCTGTACCACCTCCCATGCAAGCGCCATTAATGACCGAAATAGTAGGAAAAGGAAGAGAAGCAATTTTACCAAAAACCTCATGTCCTTTTTTTGAAACTTCATATCCCACGTCAGGATCAGTAACATTAACAATTTCTTTGATATCAGCACCGGCAATGAAAATTCGCTTTTTCCCGGACATGATTAGCAAACATTTTAATTCAGTATTCTTTTGAAGATCATCCAATATCGCTTCAAATTCCTGGACAACCGGCGTACTAAATTTATTTACTTTTTCGCCTGGCAGATCAAAAGTGAGAATTCCGATATTATCATCTGTTATTTCCAGCTGGAAAGCTTTGTCCATGTCAATCATTCCTCTCAGAAATGTTACTTAACATTATAGTTCTCTCTCGCGGAGACGCAGCGAATAATTATAATTTTTTGCATCTGTGGAGACGTCCCGTCGAGATGTCTCTACGTTAAAAAATCTGTTGATTTTTTGATCCCATATAGATCAATTGAATCTAGATTTTAATTTTCTATTTATTTAATTACGTTCCAGAACAAAGGCTGCTCCCTGACCTCCTCCGACGCAGAGTGTGGCCAAACCCAGATTAAGATCTCTTCTGTTCATTTCTTTTAGTAGAGTGATGATTAATCTTGTGGCGGAGGCACCCACAGGATGGCCTAAAGCTATGGCACCTCCATTTACATTTAATATCTCTTGATTTATTGAACCAGCCGCTTTTTCCCGATTAAGATACTTCTTTGATAATGCATCAGATTCAAATATCTTGAGATTAGCTATTACCTGGGCTGCAAAAGCTTCATTTATTTCAACTAACTGAATATCATTCATCGTTACACTGCCTCTGTCCAGAGCAATGGGCGTTGCGAAAGCGGGACCTAATCCCATACGCGAAGGATCCAATCCGGCAAAGGCGAACGAACGAATACGACCAAGAGGTTGTAGATCCAATTCCTTTGCTTTTTCTTCCGTCATTACCAAAACAGCAGCTGCCCCATCAGTAATTTGACTTGCATTTCCTGCTGTAACGGTTCCGTTTTGTCTGTCGAAAACGGTCTTTAATTTTGCAAGAGCTTCCATATTCTGCCCTTCTCGGATACCATTGTCCTCATCCAGCATCTGTTCAAATTTCGGTGGCACGGGGACCGGAACGATCTCTTCCCTGAATATTCCCTCTTTGGTTGCCTTTTCAGCCCTGTTATGGCTGATCATGGCAAATTCATCTTGCGCCTCACGGCTAATATTGAATTCCTTGGCCAATATTTCAGCTGTTTCACCCATATTAAGACCACAAAATCCGTCCGTTAATCCAAGTTTTAGCCCAATGATCGGGTTTAAAAATCCAAATTTAAATTTTAGAAAAGTACCCATACGTTGCCCGACAGATTTTGCTCGTGATAATTGACCAAACCATTTAGTAGCTGCTTCATTAAAGAGAAGAGGGATTTGGCTCATGGATTCTGTACCCCCGGATAAATACATATCACCTTCTCCGGCTTGAATACGATAATAGGCGTTAGCTATGGCTTCCATCCCACTGGCACAGTTTCTTTGTACGGTAAAAGAAGGAATGCTTTGGGGAATGCCTGCTTGCAAGGCAATAATTCGGGCGACATTTGCAGCCTCTGGTGGTTGCGCGATATTACCAAAGATAACTTCATTTATTTCATTCACGGGTATATTATTTCTTTCCAGAAGTTCTCTTGTAACCAGCGAACCTAAATCATGGGCGGCTATTTTCATAAAGTCGGTCCAGGCCTTGACAAAGGGTGTTCGCAATCCATCAACAATTACAACATTCTTCATATAATTCCTCCGAATTTATTTCTCTAAACCAATCTGAATCGAGGAGTTTAATCTTTGATTCAGCCGGGTTGATAATTTATATACCACATCATTAGTATCCCGATAAAAAGAATACTAAGAATATCCATTAGTTGGACAGACCTTTAATGAAAGTCTCAGATGTTTCATCAGCTGTTTTTTTCAAATCATGTTTTGTGTCTTGAGTCAGGATCCACTGTCTGGCAAGTTCATCTAAAGCACCAAAAATGACAATTTTCATATTATGAATATTGATATCCTGTCTGAATTGTCCCTTTTCCTGACCTTCATAAATGATATTACCAATCAAATTTAGAAAATCAATAAATTTTTGATTGTGATAATCCTTAAGAAATTTACTTGATTGCCGTAATTCAACCTGAAAAACTTCAGCAAGATCCGGATCTTCTTCAATCATTCGAAAATAAAGGTGAATGAATTTGCATAATTTGTTTTCCGGTGAAGATTCGGTATTCAGACTAGCCGAGAATTGTTGCAGCACCTCTTCCATTTTAGTCTCGAAAAGGGAGATGAGTAAGTCATCTTTATTTTTAAAATATAAATAAATAGTACCATCGGCTACGCCAGCCATTTTTGCAACGTCGGCAACATTTGCATTATAAAAGCCTTTTCTTGCAAATACTTTTATTGCAGCATTGATGATTAATTCTTTTTTATTATTAGTTCGTGCCATATTTCAAAAATGAATGAGTACTCATTCAATATACAAATTTTAAAAGTAAATACAAGGAAAATATGCTCGCTGTTACATTATTACCATTTTATCCCTATTAGTGTTATCTGTTTTGAAGTAGTAAATTTCAAAATAATTCAATAATGGATTTTGATTTATCCAACCGATAAATTTAATGTTCAAAAATATTGGGAATTGATGTTCCTCTTTTTCTTCCTGAGAGAACTGAAGAACTAATTCGGTATTAAGGAAATTTCAAATGGATAATCTCGACAAAAATGAATTTATTATTTATGGAAAACAACCGGTATTAGAAGCGTTGCGCTCTAATCAAAGGATCAATAAAATTATTTTGGCAAAGGAATTGGAACGGAAGGAATCCCAGGCGATATTGAATTTATGTCAGCAAAAAAAGATTATTTTTTCTTATGAAAAAAAATCAAATATGCAACGCCATTGTGGGCCTGTATTGCATCAAGGAATTGTGGCCTATCTTGAAAGTTATACCTATCTCTCTGAGGCTGATATACTTGCTGAGATAAAAAAGGAAAAAAAACCTTTTATTCTAATTTTGGATCAAATACAAGATCCACACAATCTCGGTGCTATTATCCGTACAGCTGAAGTGGCAGGTGTAACAGCAATTATTTTACCCGAGAAGGGGAGCGCAGTAATTACAAACACGGTTGCAAAAACCTCTGCTGGGGCAATCTTTCATTGTCATATTTGCCGCACCTCTGATTTGATAATCTTTATTCAAAAAATTCAAGACCAGAATATCCAGGTAATGGCAATGGCGCCTAACGGGGAAAATGAAATTTTCAATACTGACTTTAATCTACCCTTGGCCTTAATTATTGGCAGTGAAGGGGGAGGTGTTCGGAAAAACCTCCTTACTCTATCTAATAAAGTGATCTCAATACCCGGATTCGGGAAACTGGATTCACTAAATGCCTCCGTTTCATCTGCCGTTGTACTTTTTGAAGTTGTCCGACAACGAAGATATATCTAAAACAAGTTAGGACGTTGAGAACCGGTATATAATCACATTGATACCCATGGTTTATATTGAAAATATATATATCATTTCCCCATGAGCCACAACTCACGTAATGATTCACGATTTATAGAAAATTAATTGAGGAAAGAATTTATGAAATATCTTATTATCGGTTCTGGACGTATGGCCATGGGGGCTGTAAATGACCTACTCAATCTTAACTCCATATCAGAAATTCACATCTCTGATCAAGCTGATCAGGCGCTCATTGAGATGAAAAATAAATTTAATGATGACCGGCTTATATTACATAAAGCAGATGCAAAAAATCGTGAGCAAATGATTTCACTAATGAACAAAGTAGATGGCATATTAGGTGCTGCTTCATATGAATATAATTATGATCTGACCCAATGGGCTATTGAAACAGGATGCCATTTCGTTGATCTGGGCGGAAATTATCTGGTGGTAGAACGGCAGTTTAAACTTAATCAGAAGGCACGTGAGGCAGGAGTTGGCGTAATTCCCGATTGTGGATTAGCTCCTGGAATGGTGTCTGTTGTGGCTGCTCATGCCATTAAACAGTTGGATGAAGTGGAGGACCTTTCCATTCGTGTCGGAGGTCTTCCTGTTGAACCTAAAACACCTCTAAAGTATATGCTCATTTTTTCAGTTAAAGGTTTAATAAATGAATATATTGAAGACGCAATTATTTTACAGAATGGAGCAATTAAATCCACAGAATCGATGACGGGTATTGAGTCACTCGAGTTTCCGGCGCCGTACGGATCTTTAGAAGCTTTCTATACTTCGGGGGGGGCCTCAACTTTACCCTATACCTATGAAGGTAAGATAAAGAATCTAGATTATAAAACCATCCGTTATCCAGGGCATTGTCATTTACTTAAAGCGATGATTGATTTAGGATTTGTTGAACCAACTAAAATGATAATTCAGAAACAGAAAATTTCAAGAAGAGAAATATTCGAACGTTTGCTTGAAGAAACTCTTAGTCTTGAAGGTGAAGATGTCGCCTTGATCCGTGTATCTGCTAAAGGCAAAAAAGAAGGAATGCCTATAACTTATGTTTATCAGGCGATAGAATATGGGGACAAGAAAAATAATTTGACAGCTATGATGAGAACAACGGCATATCCTGCAATTATCGCATTAGAAATGTTGGTTGAAGGACGTATCAAAGATCGTGGTGTACTTCGGCAGGAGATTTCAATTCCCCCCGATCTTTTTCTGGATGAACTAGAAAAACGAAATATTAAATTTGAAATTAATGAAAAAGAAATTTAACCACAAAGGTCACTAGGAAGGCACAAAGAGTACAAAGATATAATTACTTATTTTGTCTTTGTGAAATTGTGGTAAAAAACTATGATATTTAAACCATCATTAATTCCCGGAAAACTAATAAAACGCTATAAACGTTTTTTGGCTGATTTTGAGCTGGAGAGTGGTGAGATTATCACTGCTCATTGCCCAAATTCAGGTAGTATGAAGACCTGTGTTGGGGAGGGATGGGAAGTTCGTCTGAGTTATCATGATAATCCCAAAAGAAAATATGTTCATACCTGGGAGATGGTGCATAATGGTAAGTGTTGGATAGGAATTAACACAGGCATACCAAACAGAATAGCTGAGGAGGCAATCCGGGAAGGAATAATTTCGGAACTTAGTGGCTATAATGAAATAAAACGTGAAGTTAAATATGGCAAAAACAGTCGAATTGATCTGTTGCTCCAAGACCAAAATAAAACTTGCTATGTAGAAGTGAAAAATGTAACTCTTGTTGAGGAAGATGGGGATTACTACTTCCCTGATTCAGTCACTGTGAGAGGTCAGAAACATCTGTATGAATTGGCTGATATGGTAAAGGAGGGGCATAGGGCAGTGATGTTTTATGTGATACAACGAAATGATGGAAATCATTTTAAGCCTGCGGCTCATATCGATGCAGCTCTATGCTAAAAGTTTGAAAGAAGTTTATAAGAAGGGGGTAGAAATTATAGCTTATAGGGCAGAAGTAGTTCCTGAGGAGATTCAATTAGTTGAGAAAATCCACTGGAAACTGGATTAATTTCGGTTTTGTCGTACCAATCCCGATAACTACAACTCCATACATGCGGCAGATAAACTACAGGCATATCACCCTCGCCGTAATTATCCGTGAACATAATAATAGCTCGTAAAGAGGTGTCCATTTTCTGGCTTCTTATCAATACGGTTTCAGCGGAAGCACCATAGGATAGAGAAAAAGTTGTCAATAAAATCAAATAGCACCACAAAAATGTTTTTGATATCATAACAAACCCAGATTAATAGATAAAAGAACTTACTTTTGGGAAACCAGCAGGTACACTAGATTATTGGATAAAAAAATAAAAGATGATGAAGGGCAAAATCTTTTGCTTTTCACCATCACGAGTTGTTGGAGGAATCTTAGAGGTTTGCCATATATATCTGGCTTACACCCTTAACTTCAAGTAACTCTTTTATCACACCCTCCCCAATGGCTGCATCCAGATTAAAAACATTGAGGGCAATGTTTTTATCTTTAATTCGTCCAAGGGAAAGATGACCAATGTTCACATCGAAATTGGCCAGTACTGCACCAAGCTGACCAACAACACCAGGTATATCATCATTTTCAACAAATAGCATGTGACCTTCCAGGTTGCCGTCGCAGCTAAATTCACCACATTCTGTAAGATGGAGCTGATCTTTTGCAAATACTGTACCGGCAAAGTGGTAAAATCCTTCTTCTGTAGTAAAATCACAGGCAATCAAATTAGTGTGGCTTGTTAAAGCCAGGTCTTTTTTTGCTATTTCAATACTAATTCCACGATCCCGGCAAATTGCTAATGCATTAACAGGATTTACTACTTCTGTTTCTGCACCTTTGAGAGCGCCAACAACCAAATGAGCTGCTATAGGTTCCACCGGTAACTGGGTTATGTCCCCATAAAAACGAATGGAAACTTCTTTAAGCCGGCTTTGTTTGGCCTGACTAAATATTTTACCCAACCTTTCGGCTAATACATAATAAGGTGCAATTTTCGGTTGAATATCTTCATCAACAGAAATAAAATTTACGGCATGTCTGGCCACATTCTTTTCGAAATATTCGATCATTTGATCAAGAACCATATCTGCTACTTTGACCTGAGCCTCTTCGGTGGAGGCTCCAAGATGAGGTGTTGCGACAACTTTTTCATGTTTAGCCAAGGCGAAGTCTGTGGGGGGTTCCGAAGAATATACATCAAGCGCAGCTCCGGCAACTTTGCCGGTTTCTAGAGCGGCAAGAAGATCAGATTCATTAACAATACCGCCCCGGGCACAATTTACGAGTATGACACCATCTTTGCATTTCTCCAGCTTGTCTTTATTGATTAAATCAATGGTCTCTTTCATTTTTGGTGCATGGACAGTAATGATATCAGATCTTTCGAGAAGTTCATCCAACTCAACAAGTTTTGCACCCAACTGGTCTACCAGATCTTTGCTGACTATCGGATCATAGACGAGTAAACTGACATCAAAAGCTTTTAATCTTTTTGCTACGCCATATCCAATTTTTCCAAGTCCTATTACGCCAATAGTTTTTTCAAATAATTCGTGGCCGATATAAGTTTTGCGATCCCATTTCTCATCGAGAAGAGACATGTTTGCCCTGGGTATATTACGCATCAGCGCCAACATCATTGCCACCGTATGTTCGGTTGCGGCGATAGTATTACCACCAGGTGTGTTCATTACAATGATTCCGCGGTTGGTAGATTCTTCTGTGTCAATATTATCAACACCGGCGCCGGCACGGCCAATAACTTTTAGTTTATCAGCTTTTTCCAGCACATCAGCAGTAACTTTTGTCCGGCTGCGAACAATTAGACCATCATATTCCGGAAGAATATCCATCAGTTCTTCTTTAGATATTCCGGATTTGTTGTCAACGATTATATTATCAGATTTATTATATTTCTCGAGGATGTCTTTGGGTAGCGAATCGGCAACTAATATTTTATACATACTAAGTCTCCCTGCGGTTTAAATTAATCTGAATTAAATTACATAACCCTGGAAATCATGTCAAGGTGAATTCGGTTTGAAGAATCAGGTAACCGAATACGGATGAAACAGATAAAACGGATCTTCACGGAATGTAATTATGAGCACTATATTTTTTTTCTTTCGTTTTCAATATATTTTCTATTGAAACAATTGGAAAATATTATAATTCGCGGTATTATTATTTTCAGACAGGCAACCAAGAAATGAGGTTCTTAAGTAATGGGCAAGCCAGTTCTTAATACACCAGATAAATTTTCTTTTAAAAGCACAATTTACAGTCACGGCTGGGCAGACCTATTACCCTTTCGTATAAGTGAGAATCCTTTCCATATCATATTGACTATACAAACTGAGTCAGAGTGCGTATTTCCTCTTCAAATCTCATCTCCAAATGACAGAATATTGGAAATCCATGTGTTGAACGATCCTTCTGATCTGGAAGAAGTAGAAATTTTATCTGGGCTAAAACGTATGTTTCGATTGAATGAGGACTATTCTGATTTTTATTCTATTGCAGAAACCTCAAAGGATTTCAATTGGGTGTGCGATTACCGGGCCGGCCGAATGCTTCGATGTACAAGTTTGTGGGAAGATATGGTTAAAATGCTTTGCACGACCAATTGCACCTGGCGTTTGACCCAAATTATGACCGAAAACCTGGTTCAGGAACTGGGCAAAAAGACGGAGATAAACGGGGTAGAATTCAGAGCTTTTCCTAAAGTTGATACTGTCGCTTCTAAAGATGAGACGTATTTAAGGAATAAAATAAAAATGGGCTATCGCGCTCCCTATTTGCTTAGTTTTGCTCAAACTATTGTAAGAGGTAAGATTAATCTCTCAGACCTAGAAAGTGATCAGATATCTACCACTGATTTATATAAACAATTAAGAGGTATCAAGGGATTTGGTGATTATGCGGTAAGCAATCTGTTAAAATTATTGGGAAGATATGATTATCTGGGTGCGGATAGCTGGAGCCGCCAAAAATTTGCAGATAAACATAATAAGGGAAAAAAATGTGAAGACAAAAAAATAGAAAAATTCTATAAAAGTTATGGTAAGTGGGCTGGTTTGTTTTTTTGGATGGATGTAAGTGCCGACTGGTATACGCGTGAAAAACCTTGGTAAAAGAATGCGATAAGAAAAAAATAAAAATAAAATTGAAATATGGGAATATTTGAACTGATATATAGGGTTATATATATCACTTACCGAAACACACCCCAATCCACCGGTTCCCCTCAGCCCCATAGCTGAGGGGATTTTTTAGTTTAAGGGTATACTTTATTAATTTCATTCTTCCTAAATAGAGCTTAGGTTTTTGAAAATAAATATCTAATTACTTCCACCCTCTTCTCTCTTTTCTCTCCAACTCAAATAAACTTCTCTCTTATCTGCAATTTATAAAGACCAGTTAAGATTGCGAGTAAAGACCCTATCATTAGATAAAGACGATTATAAAATATCATTTCCAGCCAAACGACTGGGGAGAGTGATTCAGGAAGCAGAAATGGATTAAGAAATACATTCCATTCACTCTGACCAAAAATTCCACTGGATATCCATACAATGAGTCCTAAAATAACCAGTATAGCCGCAGTCCCATTTCCATTGCGAATAATTGTCGAAAACATAAACCCAAAAGCACCCAGAAAAAATATGGGAAACATTAATTGAAAGGACATCTCAAGAACCGAAACCGGTACAAGAGTCAGAGAGCTCAAAATACTTAGAAAGATAAGCATGGAAATGACCATTATATAAATAATCACTAATCTAACTAACCAGACTTTGTAGCGATAATTTGGGATACCAAAGAGCATTTCAATCATACGCGAATCTATATCATTCTGAATTCCAAATGCGCTAGGATAAAAAATTAATAATAAACCGGGAAAAAGTAGTAAATAATATACGGTGCTTTCAGTGGGATACCAGTCGGTATCAAATAGATTTATTGTTGCAATTAAAATAAAAATCGCAAATGAGGCCAATAAAAAATAGATAAATTTATTGGCAAAAATAATTTTCAAATTATATCTGATTAGTTGCGTCATGAACCATATTGAGTTTAATAATCTATTTCTCATTAGCTGAACCAGTTAACCTTTATAATAATTTTGGAATTTGTGATTAGTAATTTGGAATTAGAATCTTACCAATATAGTGAATGAGTCGATACCATAATTTAACACAATAATTCTTGTGATTTCCTCAAGCCATAATTCCAAATGTCCAATTCCTAATTTATAATTCTATTTCCCATTCCCCGAAAGTAACCATAAGTATGAATCCTCCAACGTAGGTGTAACTGAAATCGCTTCATCCAGAGGTTTTTTCTCAGATAATAGCCGGATTCGTATTTTATCTCCAATTTTTATATGATGGATGATATTTTGTTTAGTTCTCAATTTTTCAAATGCATCGGCATAAACCAGACATTGCCAAACATGTCCTTCTGCTTTTTTTAGCATTTCTGGAGGGTCACCAAAATATTTCAAACTTCCTTTATCTAAAACTGCTACTTTATCGCATGAACTGGCAATATCCTCAATAATATGGGTTGAAAAAACTACTATTCTTTCCCGGCCAAGTTCAACGAGTAAATTTCTAAATCGGATTCTTTCCCTTGGATCCAACCCGGCCGTAGGCTCATCAACAACAAGTATTCTGGGTAAATGCAATAATGTCTGCGCAATACCAATGCGTTGTTTCATACCACCTGAGAATGATCCGATTTTTTCATCTTTATGATCAGTCATATGAACAGCAGATAAAACATAGAGCACACGTTTTTCCCGTTCTTTATTTTTAAGGATATTTTTCAGTATGGCCTGATAACTGAGAAATTCAAAAGCGGTCATATTTTCATAAGTCCCGAAATCCTGAGGAAGATACCCGATTAACCCCTGAAGTTCTTCTCTCTTTTCTTTCGCATCAATATCATTAAAATATACTGAGCCATAACTCTGTTCTAGAATACCACAAATAATACGCATTAAGGTGGTCTTCCCGGCCCCATTGGGTCCAAGGAGACCAAACATTCCGCTCCCAATCTCCAAGGAAACACCATTAAGTGCTTTAAACGGTCTTGTTTTTTTCCCGATGATTGGAACTGCCTGAATTAGTCTATAATAACGTTTTCTAATGCCGGAGAAGCGACCTTTCAGTTTGTTGACATTGACGAGCTGGCGTGAAAGACGATTTGAGGTCGTATAAACAAGCAGGGCAAAATACCACATTGACGCAATAAGTAAAACTGTGACAGGCTCTTTCCATCTGGTGTAGAAAACAACCAGATTAAGTGCAGGTCCCCCCCAAAGAATCAGCATATAAACTCTTCCTAAAACTTTTTTGACGATATTGTTTTCTTTAAGTAGGGTGGTTTGTATCTCTTCTATTCTTTTTAGAAAATGGAGACTATGAAAATAAACCAAGTGGCAGAGAAGAAAAACCCAACCATCGCTTTGGATATAAAAATAAACGAAATATATCAAAAAACTGATTAACAGGGGGTGCCAAGACAAAGACAATAATGATTCCCATCCTAAAGAATCAAATTTATCCTTAGGGTTGGAAACAATGTTCTTTCCTTTTTGCCATTCTCGGCGGAACCGGCCGGGTTGATCGTAGATTTTAAAAAGGTTCCGGATATGTATTGTGATTTCCTGTTGGGTAGAAATTACTGTGGTACGGGCGCTCCGAAGACTGCTCTGAACGAAATAGGTACTACCAGGAATAATGAGGAGAAGGACAAATAAGTTAGCAGATTGCCAGATGACGCTTGAGATTTCAAAATAAATTATCAGAGAACCGATGAGAAAAAGAATCCCTTGTATAATTTGCACGCGCCAGTCAAGACGGCGGAACCATTCCAACATGCTTTCGATACCCGAATATACAGTGGGAATAAACAGAAGGGTAAAAATGGTACTTAGAGAAAGGCCTCCTATAACAGTTATGGCAAATGGTGCAGCGATACTTGTAACATATTCCACTTTGCCCATGGCAAGCGGCATCATGGCAACAATTGTTGTAATAGCAGTAATTAAAATTGGTCGTAAGCGGGCTCTTCCGGAGAGTAGAAGAGCGCGAGATCTGCGAAATCCTCTTTGTCGTAAAATTCTTGTAAAATCTATTAATATTATACCATTGTTAACAACAATACCTAAAAGAATTAGAAATCCAATTAAGGTATTGGCGTTTAACAGTGAATTCTCAGTGAATATAATAGCCCAGAGTGACCCTATCGCCGCCAATGGTATAGTAAACATGATTACTAAGGGGTTGATCAAAGATTCAAATACTGCAGCGAGGATCATATATATAAGAAGAGCAGCGATCCCAATCAGAAAATAGAATTCACTTAAATCTGCATCACTCTCTACCGTTTCAATTGCAATGCTGGCAGGAAACTCCAGACTATTTATCAGCTGATTGATCTCAAGTCTAGCAGAATTTAAAAATGTATTCGATTCACTAACCTCACTTGTAAAATTGTAAGATATTTCGATTTGTTTTTCCTGATTGACTCTGTTAATACTAGATTGACCCTCTGCGTAGACAATTCGACTTACCTGCTCTAATGGATAATATCCTCCTGTACTAGACGAAATTGGAAGCTCGCGTAAATCCTCTATTGTTGATTCTTCAAGATTTTCGTTTTGTATTAAAATATCATATTCTTCATCATTTTGCTTAAAGCGCACCCCAACGGATACTTCTTTCTCGAAATTTGACAATTCAGAAGCAATTCCCATTAGTGATACATTATCAGCTATTCAAGATATCCTTATTGAATAATAGATGTATTTCAGGCCGATTTCTACCTACATTACTTCTTACACGCTCAACAGATGAAAGCTCTTCTAATTGGTATTGAATATCGTCGGCCACACGTCGCATTATTTCAAAATCTCGGCCCTTAATAATTATTGATTCAGTTTGTGAACCAACCCCTAATAATCTTTCAAATGAACCTGTCATCTGCCCTTGATTGCCACCCTGATAACGAGAACTGGATTGGGGTTGTTCAAAACTAACTTCAGCTGCTCTAAAATCATCAACCCGGTCTTCTATGTTCTCTTTAACTTCTATTATACTAAGATCATTAAGTGATTCGAAGTCCTCTTTTAATTTTAAGGTGAGGATCGCTTCTTCTTCATAAATTTGGCTGATGACATCCTCAATCTCATCAAAATCTTCCAGACGCGATTCAAGATCGTTTACCGCAAGATCAGTAGTTTCCAGAGTAGACCCACCTGGCATAGTAACGTATAGATTAAAATCATTGGAGTCGGTCTCCTCCTGCCCCGTTAGACTGATAGCGAGGGTCAAAATCACGCTGGTAAAAAAGATAACAATTGTCCAGATTATGGTTCTTAGTGGAAATCGTATTGTAGATTTTAGCAGAACGGTGTAAATCTGTACAACCCGACTCTGACTTGATAGAGTACTTAACTGAAGATTATTTAATTGCTCCCTGTTAAAAAAATTATAAGCAATCATGGGAATCAGAAGCAGGGCAACGATTAATGAGACCAGCAGGGTTGAAATTATCGAGACACTGATGTGATATCCCAAAGTTCTGATCATAAAATTTGATGCAAAAATGAAAGGCAAAAATACGGTAGTTGTAGTAAGCGTAGCAGCAAAAATTGAGCGCCATACTTCTCTTGTGCCTTCAACCACGGCAAAATCTACTGGTTTATTGTTTTGAATAAGACGATAAATATTCTCTAACACGACGATACTATTGTCAAGTAACATTCCAACAGCTAGGGCCATACCAACGAGCGTGAGGCTATTTAAGGTAATATCAAAAGCATAAAAAAGATTGAAAGAGGTAAAAATAGAGACGGGTAAAGCCAGAGCGATTACAATAACCAATTTCAAATTTCGCAGAAAAAACCATAGGATTAATACTGCAATAATACCACCGGTTAGAGCCAGATTTGTTATTAAATCAATATTATCTTCAAGATACTCAGCACTGTTTTGTTGAATAACTACTTCGATATCCTGGGCTTTCAGCTGGCCGTTGATATTGTCAATAATCTCATAAGTGGCATGAGCCAGGTCAATTATATTAGCACGACCGTCATGAATTAACTGTACTGTTACAGCTTCTTTTCCATTTACACGACTTAGAGAAGTCTGTTCTTTTACATTGAAATTTATATCTGCAATATCTTTCAGAAAGACCGGGACATTGGGTACTACAATAATATTTTCCAGATCTTGAATGTCTGCATATTCTGCAAGAAAATTTATAAAGATTTTTTTTTGATGTTCTTCCGATGATCCGAGAAAGATCTTACTCTGGTTATTGTTAAGAATTAAAGATCGAATCTGAGCGGGTGTAATATTGTATGCCTTCGCGGCTTGTTCATTGATCAGTATTTCAACCGACTTTTCCTGTCCTCCAAAAACCTCCACGTTTGCAATACCATCAATCGATTCGAAGCGCGTACGTATTTCTTTATCAAATATATGCCGAATCCGATCACTTCCTCCTCCCCCCCTGATTTGCAGATTCATAAACATATTTGTTAGCTGTTCTGTATCAACTTTTACAACTTGTACAAAAAATTCTTCGGGCAGTGTAGATTTTGCTGCCTCTATTTTCTCCACTAATTTTAGATAAGCATATTTAAGGTTTACATCCGGTTCATAATAAATAATGATACGAGCATTTCTTCTGCTGACAAATGATTCTATTTTTTCTATCCCCTCTAATGTGCCAATAACGCCTTCGAGAGGAATTACCCCCTCTTTCTCCATATACTGGGGGTCGACTTCGCGAATACTATTAACGGAAACAAATAAAAATGGAAGTTCAACATTTGGAAGCAATTCCACGGATAGATTTTTGTAAGATATATATCCCAGCAAGGTCAATGCTGTGAATAACATACTTATAAAAACCCGGCGTTTAATGACAAATTCTAGCATTATTTATTCGTTTTGATTTGAAGCATTAATGTCAATTTCAATTATCTGTACTATATTCATTTTAGACATGATAAGAAGATCTAATCTTAAAAATTCCTAATTCCCAATCCCTAATAACTCTAATTCCCCTTCTTTAGCCTGAAACTATCAAACACATAATACACACATGGAATGACTGCCAGGGTTAAAAAAGTAGACGAAACTAGGCCGCCGATAACAGCAAGGGCCATTGGTGCACGAAGCGCAGCGCTTTCACCAAAACCAATGGTCAAGGGAAGCAGAGCTAATATGGTCGTTAAACTGGTCATGATAATTGGACGAATTCTTCTCTCACCCGCTTCCAATATGGCTTCTTTTAATTCCAAGCCTTGCCGTTTTAACTGGTTGATGGCATCGACCAGAATTATTGAGTCATTCACGGCGATACCCATCAACATAATAATTCCAATATAAGCCATAACGTTGAACGGGATCCCAAGGATGAAGAAGATCGTAATTGCACCAACTGCAGCAAGTGGAATCGTTAATAATATTGTTAAGGGATGAATTAGCGACTCAAACTGTGAAGCCATCACCATATAAATGAGAATGATTGATAATAGCAAAGCAAATTTAAGATTTGCAAATGACTTTGCCCGCATTTCTTCTTCACCAGTAATGGCATACTGATAGCCATCAGGAAAAGGAATCTTTTCTACTCTTTCTCTGATTAATGCTGTCACATGATCCAGAGGTATGTCCACTCTAATCTGTGCTGTAACTTTTCCTATCCGAGACTGATTTCGACGGCTAATCTCATTTTGAGAAGTGGTTTCTTCGAATGTTGCAATCTCATCCAATCGAATATCATTTTCCCCATTATTGATATAAACTTCGCTAAGAGCTTTAATGCTTGCCTCAGGTAATGTCAGGGTAATATCACGAATTTCTCCTTCGGATTCCCAATTTCCGGCCTCTCTCCCCTGCAAATAATCTTTTAACTGTGTACCAATTGATCCAAGATCCAAATTGTGTACACCGGATCTGATTCTGTCAATGATAATGTTTACCTCAGGTCTGCCATCGTCAAAAGAGGATTCGACATTAAATATTTCATTTAAAGAATCCATTTGCATCTTTACCAGATCTGCTAACGAACGGATCAGTGCAAGATTGTCACCCTTTATTTCAACAATAACCGGATCCTGGTCTGTACCAAGAATGGATTGTAATGACGATAATTCTTTTGAAAAATGAATCTCATAATCTGTAAGCGATTGAAATATGCTATTTAGAGAAGATATTATTTCGTCAGTCGATAGCTCTCTATCCTCTTTAAGAAACACATGAATCAAAGCCGTATTTTCATCTTCAAAAAAAGATTGAGATTGACTATTCAGAGATTCAGTTGCTGGCCCCACGCGGGTATACAAAATCTTCACTTCTGATCCTGATGTATTCATAATAATATCTTCAATCTGAGAGGTAACCCGATTGGTATGATCAAGAGAAGAACCCTTATCAAGCACAATATTAATCTCAAACGAATTTACATCTGTTCTGGGTATAAATTCACTGCCGATGACTGGAACCAGAATGAGTGAAATAACAACCAGGCCCATCGCCATGATGATAATAATCTTCCGTCTTTCCAATATCTGTTCTAAGAGATCCGTATACCATGTGAAGCGAATTGCAGTCTTTTGTGCACGAGATGGCACTGCTTTCAAAAATTTATTACTTAGCATTGGAATTACGAGAAGAGCAACAAGTAAGGAGGAAAGAAGAGAAAAGGCAACAGTCCAGGCTTGATCTTTAAAAAGTTCACCAGCAGCACCATGTAAATAGACGATAGGCAGGAAGACAACAATGGTTGTTATCGTCGAGGCTGTGATAGCTCCAGAAACCTCAGCGGTCCCCACAATAGATGCCTCCTTCAATGATAGACCTTTTTCCAGATTTCTGAATATATTCTCCATAACGACAATGGCGTTATCTACCAGCATACCAGCCCCTAAGGCCAGGCCGCCAAGGGTCATAATATTTAAAGTTAGATCGTTAAAATACATCAGATTAAAAGTGGCAACGACTGATATGGGAATGGCAATGCTAATAATTAGAGTTGTACCGATGCGTCTCAGGAAGATAAATAAAATTATGACCGCCAAAAGTATGCCATATAAAGCTGTCGCCTGAACTTCATTAATTGCAGTGGTGATAAATTCTGCCTGGTTCTGGATAATAATCAATTCATATCCGGGTAAGGCTTGTTGAAGGTTGTTTAGGTTCTCGATTAATGTCTCGACAGCACGGACTGTGTTGAATTTTGTTTCTTTGTAAATAGCTAGGGCGATACATCGTTTTTGGTTGATACGAACAATGTTTTCTGGGTCTTTATTTTGGTGATAAATATCAGCAATATTTTTTAAATAAACGGGAACTGTTTGCTGGGATTCCTCTAATACAATGTCTTCTTTTTGGTTTTGGGCAACAATGACATTTCCAATATCTTCTAAAGATTGAAATTCTCCCAACCCTTTTATAATATACTTCAGACCAGATTCTTCTATTGAGCCGCCCGAGATTGTGCGATTTGAGCTTTGAATTCTTTCTGCGACTTGTTGGGGAGTAAGTCCATGAGCTTTTAGTTTATAAGGTGTTGTACTGATAACAATTTCTTTTTCTTCTCCACCAATAATTTCAACTGCAGCTATTCCTTCTAATCGCGTTAGTTCATTGCTCAGATAATTAAAAGCGACGCGACGCAATTCATCCATATCCTCAATTTCAGAATGTGAAAGTCCAAGGATCATCACCGGAGCACTGTTCGGATCATGTTGACTCATGGTGAGTTCATCTAGCTGTGAGTTCTGCCCAAAATTGGTAAGGTTTTTTTGAAGATCGAGAAATGCCTCATCCATATCAGTGTTCCAGCTGTATTCAACAGAAATCTGAGCATTCCCGACTTTCGAGACAGACGAGACCTGTATAACACCTTTCTGTCTTATAGCCACGGCCTCAATTGTTTCAACAAACAGATTCTCCATCTCCTCAGGAGGTCTTTCACCTGCCTTAATTTCAATAAAAATTTGTGGATTATTTAAATCAGGCAAAAGATCGATACCCAGTTCATTGAATGAAATATATCCCAATAGAATTATTGCCAAAACCATCATTAAAACTGTAATGGGATAATTCACCGAAAATTTGCTTAGTTTTTTCATTGCTCTAATGATCTTTCTTTAGCGTACAATCTTGACCCGGGAACGATTTCTTAACGTTTCAAATCCCTTGGTTACTAATTTATCGCCTTGTTTTAAACCCTCAATGACTTCCACCTCATATTCATTTTCTAAACCAATGCTAATAACTCGTTCAAAAGCAGCACCTTTATCAACAACAAATACTGTTTTACCACGACGTTTTGATAAAATGATTTCTTTTGGTATAACGATGATACTATCGTGTCTTGCGACGATTGTTTCAACTTTTACGAACATCCCAGGGCGCAGAATATGTTTGGAATTATCAATATGAAGGGTAGCTTCGAATGAGCGTGTCTCCGGATTCAACGCGGGTGATACCTGTGCAACATATCCTTCTAGAGTATCTTTTGTTGCACTATGATGGGTAATACGAATTTTCTGGCTTACTCTGATCCGGTTAAGCTCTTTGGACGGATAATTTACTTCAGCATAAAGTTTTGAATAATCCATTAACTGAACCATATTCTGATTTGTGGGTACCTTTGTTCCAGTCGTGTAGTAAGGGAGATCAACAATAGTACCCCCAAATGGGGCGGAAATGCTTAACTTTTTTAATTGAATTATAGCATTTTCATGAACATTCCCTGCGTCCATATAAGCTTTTTCTGAATTTTTTAGTTCGCGTAATGTGACACCACCTTTTTCATACAGAGATTCCTGTTTCTCAAATTCACGTTTTGAGATATCCAGGTTCAATTGTTGCGATTCTAGGCCAATATTATTTTCAAACTCAGGATTATCCAGATGAATGATCACGTTTCCTGGTCGCACAAAATCTCCCGGTGCATATGGCTTACCGGTTTTCGGATTCTTTGCCAAACGATAGATACCTTCTATCTCTGATCTAAGAATTACATTTTTGGTGGCATTAATACTAGCCGTGGTGGCAATAAATTCCTCAATTGAGCCGGGTTTTATATCTGTAATACTAACAGGAATGCTAATTTCCAGGTCACGGCTCTGATCACCACTCTGACAGGAGACTAACAAAAGTGTTAGTAGTATCAGAAAAAATGCTTGTTTCACAATCGAACTCCTTTGTTTTTAAAATCATAATGTAATAACGGGATAAATACCTAGTTATCTTCTTCAGCATCGAATATGACAACGGGTTCATTCTTTTCAAAATCCCATAATGATTCTATTTTTAAATCAATCAAGGCCATCTTATAACTTATCATGGCATTTATCAAACCCATTTGACTCTGGGATAACTGGTTCTGGACAAGATTTAAATCCATACTTGTTAAATCCCCATTTCTATAGCGTTCCAGATTGATTTCATAAGTTAATTGGGCCGTTCTTACGTTTTGGCGTTGTAGTTCTACCTGAATAACCTGATTCTGAAGACTACGGTAAGCCTGACGAATGCTAATAATTATACTGTTTTTCTGTTGTTCATAGGATACTTTAGATTTATCAATGGTGACCTGTGAGGCCTTAATTCTCGAATTTCTCTCACCCCAATCCCAAAGTGGAATATCAAATGACAGCCTTACCTCCTGGTTCTGAGTTGGAGAATCATAAATATTAGGAAGTTTGGTATTGGTTCCAATTATACCATAGGATAGCGAAAGGTTACCACGGAATTCATTAATTGCTGATGACCGAACCAAATTATTATGTGCTAATTCAATGTCGATGTTTCTTTCCCTTAATTCATAGCGATAAGTTATCCCATGCTCCAGGGCCTGTTGTAAATCTACGGTGACCGAGTCCATGGTAATATCTGCAACCACATTAATATCATCAAATAAAGACACACCAATTAGATTTTTGAGCTCATCAAGTGAATTATCTAGTGATACCTGCTGATTTTGAACCTCGGATTTGCTGCTTGTCATATCCAATTCTGCTTGCAGAAGCTCCTCTTTGGCTACAAGTCCGGCATCCACTTTATTCTTTATAATAAGATAACTTTGTTCTCTGTTTTTAAAATCTTCCCGAGCGATCATCAGACTCATTGTGTTTTGGTAAGCAAGATAAAAACTCTGAGCAACAAGACGCTCAAGCAGAAGTTCACGAATTCGGTAATTTAATAATGCGTTTTCGTTGTCGAGTTTTACCTCATCTAATGCAAGCTTTAGTCGGTTATAGGTAAATATTGGTTGATCATATGCGAGATAAAGATTGTTACTAAAAGATTCGGTATTCCCCCCGCCCTGAAACTCACTGTAGGCATCCTGCCAGGCTGATCTGTTGCGTAAGGCGAGAGTACCATCAGTGAATAGTATCGGTTGTGCTATCTGAAACAGAATTGAAGAGTTTTTTAATTCGGTCGTATTCCATGTGTTAAAAAATGGATTAAACTCACGGTTATGGTAATAGCCAAAGGGTTCGATATTCAGACTAAATTGAGATTTTAATGAGGCTCGTTCAGCATCGAGCAATTCCTGACTACGATCCAATGATAAACGGGCTTGTTGAATATCCGGACTGTTTTCCTTCGCAATTTCGAAGGCATCTTCAAAATTATACGCCTGTATCTGGGCCAGGGTCAAGTGAGGAAATGTGAAATTTATCAGAATAATCGAGGTGAAGAGAAGAAAATTAAGTCTCAATTTTTTCATTATTGTATATCCTGTGATTAAATAAAACCTTCTATTTATATCAGATAATTGTCGGAGGAGTTCAATCCCGGACAATCATAAACTGATTACTTTAGTTCGCTACCAATTTAACTGCGTCTGCTACAACAACCCTACCATTTGATTGATTTGTTAATTCGATTTTAGCATTACCTTTTGAGAAAAAGTAAGTACCTAAGAAATGCCAGCCATCGGCAGCATTTTGTGCATCAAATGTTACCAAGTCATCACCATTATCATGATGAATAATGTAGGTAAAATCTCCAAAAGTTGAATTCCCACCCGAACGGCCTCTTCTTCTCCGCCAAAATGCCCGCTTGTCAAACATATAGGCATAAACATCATAAAGTCCCTCAGCAGGTAAATTGGTTTGCCAAGAGACAAATTTTTCTCCATCCCCGGATCTTATATAATAGGCTGAATGAATATATTTGCCATAAAAAGAGCCATTCTTTACCAGAGCCCATTGGCTGGCTGGGTTCCACGAAGTAAATCTTTGAAAGGTATTTTCCTGGATAATTTCATCCCCATGGATCAACCTTTTTAAAAAACTTTGAAAAGGAGGATTGTATACGATAAATCCTTCATCCTCATTATCTATAACAATTTCATTTGATATCCCGAGGTCTAATACATGATCATTGATACGTTCTCCATCAAAAGGAGAATATCGTTCAACTAACTCCGCTTTTTCAAATTGCTTCGAGTATATGATTGGAATATTCCAGGCGATTTGAAAATTTATATTTAGTGATCTTGGCTCAGTATCTAATACAATTCCAATCTCCTTTGATTCTCCTGCACCTATCTCGAAAAGACGTGTTGGTTCTTCTGTTGTAGATGGATCACCCATCATACCTCTGCCAAATCTTCCAAATTGAAATTGTACTTCGATCAATCCCTGAACATCTTCTGCATTTATTATTTTGAATAATATCTGATAACGCATCCGGTTGTTATCAATAACCTTAAATAGACGTACATCGTTCACAATAAATCCCGGAAGCTGTTTGGCATAATACCATTCCTCAAGGAGGGAATCTATCCCGGTGAGAGATTCACTCTTCATATTTGATAATAATTCTTTATCAGATATGAACTTAAAGCGATTGGATTCAATGGCTGTTTTTAGGTTCTGATCAAAATCAGGGATTTTAAGGTCTCGTTGCAATGCTTTAAACAGATAGGAGCCCTTTGCTTTCACAATTGCTGAAAGTAAGGTGTTTTCTTCATCGGAGTTAAAGAGTTCGACCAGGCTATTCTTTGTTAATTTTTGACTCACTTCTTCTGTCTCAGTTAGCCCGTCAGTAAACATTGATGTCCGAGGATCTGAATCAGAGTTTTGTACCCGATTATATAAATAAGCCTCGAGAGCTGTATTCAACATTGGCCATCGTTTCGAGTAAACATAATTTGAGTATGTATAAAAATTTGGGAAAGGATTAAAATCTGGCTGATAAACAAGATCGGGGCCACCCATTCTTCCGAAAAAGGAAAACTCCCCCAAAAATGTAGAATGTATAAATTGGTTCAATAGGGAGGTCTCTGATTCTATATTTGTGAGGGTCTGATTTGATCTGTCCAATCTTCTTTCCATGTAAGAATTGATAGAACGAAAATCGGCAGATCTCAAGAAGGCAGCATTCTCAGGCAGCCAAATCTGTTCGGGCTGAATAAGTTCACGTGCAATCGTTTTTACCCGGGAATAGGTATAAAAGGGGATAGGCACCTCGACAAGACTCATTCGCCGAAACGGATACGTGAGATTTAGCTTTACTTCGTATATTTCCTGGGTTTCTTTTAAAACAGTACTTAATGTATCACCTATATTTACAAAGTATTCATCAAAATAATTATGATCGGGATGGATATAAAGGCTATACGCAATACTGTCCACATCAATAGTTCGTTTTTCATACTGGCCTATAATAAGCGAAATCCCAAGGAGTGGCTGTTCAGGTATATATGAAATATGGCCAGATGAAATTATTGTTGATGCCCCCTGTGTAATAGTGGTCAAATCCTCTAGGCATTTTATGGTTAATTGATATTCGGTAAACATCCCTTCGTTTTGTTTGAGTTCGCCGGCCTGATAGGGGATATTAGTTTTTGGGTACCACATGGACTCCGGTGATAACAATACATATTCCGGTTCCAGAATGGCATATTTCTTAGCTATCTGAAGAGCCCAAATATTATAAGTACTTTTATACTGCTCATCGTTTATATCCAGATAGCAAACAGCATCATCGATTTTTCCTTTGTAGTCAATTCGAATCGAATCTCTTTGGCCAGGGAAAATCGGATGAGTCAGATCAATTTCCAAAAGATGGATGTTCTGTTTAAAATTCAATTCCTGATTATTCATTCTCACGGAGGAGACGATTAATAGGGGATTGAGCGTGAAAAAGACTGTGCTTAATTTTTGGGAATATTGGTTGCTAATTGCTAAATGAGAATTAACTTCAATCTCGTGACCAAGATGTTCCATCTCAATCCGGCACTTATCAATGCTGATATTTGGTTTCTCTCTATACACGTCGTTGAGCAATATCATATGTTTACGAAGTGTTTCTTTCTCGAAATGAATGTGCAAATACTGGTAACCCATTAGTAGAGAGGAGAAAAAGAGCAGTATGATCGTTATCTTGATAATTCTTTTTAACGTCACTGATTGAGGTAGGCGTGTAAAGAATAAAATAGCTAAAAGTATGAAAATTAAACCAAGTATTAAATACAATCCTCTTTGTAGTAAAATTGCATTTAAATTTGGGATACCAAAAAAATCTGAATAGATCATGGGGAGTTGTATGGCGGGGAAGTCAAAAACAAAATACCATTGATCACTTAGAAAAAAAATAACTGCTGCGAAATACCCAAGAACAAGCAATACGACAATTGCCTGATTCTTAACGATTCGGATCAATAAAAAAGAAAGGCCGGTTACAAAGATGAATGCAGGTAAGGGGATCAGAATACCATACCACAAATAAGGTATTATATTAAAATTGGTGTCACCAAAAGCATATTGAATTACTGCGGCAACTACCAGGGTGAAAAGATTCAGTAAACCGAATACAATCAGGATGCCAATTAATTTGCCAGTGATATAGGCTGCATTGGTCATTGGCCGAATATAATAGACATCAGTAGTATTAATCCTTTTATCTCGTTTGAACAGGTCGGAAGTAAGCAGGGCAATAGCAACAATTTGAGCGAGATTTAACATTAACATGTTGAAATAGGGGGAAGAAGCAGAGAGGGCATAAAACATCCGGGGAACATTGGTCGCGCGGCTGAAGAATATGACGTTAACCAATGTTAAGATCGCAATTGCAAGACCGGCAAAAATACGGAAAAACCAACCCCGTCTTAAAGTCATCATCTCATAACGGGCGTTTGCCCAAATTTTATCCAATTGGAGTATATCGAACATTATTCCTAATCCAAAAGATTATTATGTAATGCATCAGCTTCCTCTATTTCTTTACCTTCCTGAATCTCAACAAAATAAACATAGGCATGTTCCAGGTTCGGTTCGATTTTGATGGCATTATATTTATCAAAATGATCAGCTACAATCTGAACTCTCCAGCCGAATTCTGACGGGATTGTGGAAATAATTGAATAGTCTTCTTTAAGGCTCTCCAGATCATTGTCCTGAACATCAATTTGAAACACATGATTTGTGGCCTGGTTGACAAGCGATTCCGGTGCACCGTTAAAGGCAACTTCTCCATCCAGAAGCAATGCCATATTACTACAGGTACTTGATATGTCGCCAACAATATGGGTGGAGAGAATAATTATACGCTCTTCCTGTCCTAAATCGGCAAGAATATTTCTAAAACGAATACGTTCCTCAGGATCAAGGCCGGTAGTTGGTTCATCGACAATGAGAATCTTTGGATCACCAATCAAGGCTTGAGCAATACCAAGCCGGCGTTTCATTCCTCCTGAAAGTTTATTAGCCAACCGGTCACGTACATCATCGAGGGCTACTTTTTCCAACATATTATCGACAGCGATGCCTCTTTCTTTGGATCCCTTTAACCCAGCCAATCGGGCATTATAATCCAGAAATTCCCATGTTTTTATTTTTGGAAAAGTACTGAATTCCTGGGGAAGATAACCAAGCATTTTACGAATTTGTTTGCGATCTTTTTGAAGGTCCAGGCCATTGACAAAAACTTTACCCTGAGAAGGTTTCAATAGTGTCACTAAGATCCTCATCAGGGTTGTTTTACCGGCACCGTTTGGTCCAAGCAAACCAAATAAGCCGCTGCCAATATCAAGACTAATATTATTTAGAGCATGCTTTTGACCCGAATATACCTTGGAAAGGTTATTAATTTGAATGTTCATTGAGTAGACTCTTTTATTCTATCTATCTCTCATCCGCTCACGCCTTCTTTCCTGCTGTTCTTCCTGATATTCTTGAAATTTTTCTCTTTGCTTATCATTAAGGATCTCTTCAATTTGTTGATTTACTTTTTCCCGATATTCCATAAAAGTCTGGCGCATCTGGCTGCGATCGCCATCAAAGTTTTCCCGTACTTTCTTCATCTCTTCACTATTTTCGGTAAAGATTTGTTGTATTTTCTGGGTCTGATCTTCTGTAAGATCTAATTCTTCCTGAAGTGCTTTGGCTTGTTCTGCCGGTGATCGGCGTTGACGACGTCTGTTATCATCATCAGAACAACTAAATAATGACAGACAGAAAACAAAAAGTAGTAAATTAAAAATGGTATTTCTACGCATTATTCTTTCCTTTCAGATAGTTATAATTCAGTATTGAATAATGAATGTATCGTTTAGAACAGAAGACATAGAGTATAATTCTTCTATTATATATAACGATACTTCTTTTCAAAAAAAGTGTATAATTTTTATAATACCAAATTTAAAACCACAGGATTAACTTTATGCGCTCTGTGGCTAATAAAAAAGTCCTGATAGATAATTAGACAACGTTTTCCCGATTATATTCCGGAAAAGAGAATTCTGTCAAAAGTTTAATTTTGTAATACATTTAGATAAAGAGTATCGACAACAGCAGATCCAAAAACGCCTATTCCGTCACCATCAATATCAAAAACGGGTTCATGCAAATTACCATCGATATCCTGTACATTACGATGGGTGTTGTAGAAATGATAAAAATTCTCATCGCCTGCGTAGAGGAGTAGACGGTAGGGACCATAAAACCATATTTGAAACCAGTTGATTTCAATCACAGAATACCCATCACCTGTATTTTCCGGTCGCGTCCATCTGGCCCGATATTGAAAATCTTCAATCTTAGCCCCACCATCCAAAGCATCCTGGATATCAAATCCAAAAGGATTTTCGTAGACAAAAGTTTCTTGACTGGCCTCTGTTGAGCTAATGGAAAGCAGATAAAATGCTGCATCCGGAGATTGTTCGTATGCCACACGGGGCGCTATAGCCGTTCCGGACTCATCCTTCTGACGGTAAAATAAGTCACCGTAAATAGATTCTTCACGGTTGATTAATAACCCCTGTTCCGGTATGGTTGTTACTGAACTGGCAGCCAGATTCTGGCCATCAATAGACGCATTTACTCGTATTTCATAACTGTTGCCATAATCGATATAAAGATCATCTCCCGGGTACTCAAAGCAAGATTTCAAATCATTGTATACTAATGTATAGATCGTATCCTTTACGAAGTCTTTGATTTGGACATTGGCATCGCGAAGAGGAACCTCATCTTTTTCAATGATCGTTCCGATTGCAAAATTACGGGTTATTTTGATGTTTGTTACCGGTGTATGGGGATAAATATAGCCGATAATTACGATCTTTGGTTCATAAGTACTCTCATCAATTGTAATGGTAGTTTTTCCACAAGAAAACAGAAGAAATCCACCCGTTACAAGTATAATTAAGAGAAGTATTCTTATATAAATCTTAAGTATAATTTTCATCTATAGTAACACCATCAGTTAAAATTCAAATTTTATTCCAATTGTAGGTAGTATTGGAAACATATCTGTTGTCTCAACAGTTTGATTTATAACATTTTCCTTCTCTTCGCTGTCATATTCAATGAACCAGACATTCTCACGATTTCCTATATTATAGATTTGTAAGAACGGCGCCATTGACCAACCGTCATACATTATTTTATAAGTCAGACTTAAATCCAGGCGGCTATAATATGGAAGACGAAAACTGTTTGTTGCTGCTGGGTATAGAAATAATTGTGTATAATCCTGGTCTGGAATATTTGTGGATGAATAGGTTGAACTGGTTAAGGTGATTGGTTGACCGGATGTATAAACAAAATTCATCCCAAAAAGCCATTTTTTTTCATCCGATTGAATGGGTTGTCCACGCCACTCACGTAAGGCATTTTTGATATCAATATTCATGATCGCATTAATAACATGGGTACGATCATGACGAGGGGGAAAACCATTTTCCTGGTTTATATCATCAAAAACATATTCTGTTTGTGCGAAAGAATAAGCAATCCAGCCATTCACTGAACCAAATCTTTTCCGGAGTAAAAATTCGAGCCCCAATGATTTTCCATCACCCCGGTCAAATAATCCATTGGTTTCTGTATAAATCGGACGTCCCCGGCTATCATATCCTGTGGGTGCAAAATCAAGAAAATAATGTTTAAGTTTATAGAGATTTTGATAGTCTTTTGTAATACCCTTCAATTTCCAAGCTAAAGTTAGCTGCTAACTCTTTCTGAAAACCAAGAATATAATGGAGAGATTTTGAACGGTCATAATATTGATCAGATGTGGTCCAGATATCAGCAATAAAAGGTCGTTGAATTTTATGCAGATACTGATAATAAGTGCCAAATGCTGCTTTCAAATTGATTGTCTCCGTCAGTCGATATTTAGCGGCAATTCTAGGGGCCCAATCATTTAAATCCCGGTCAGCTTTAAAAAAATTATATCGCAGGCCTGTTTCAAGATTCCATCGAATAGTTGGACTCCAGAGGAGTGAAGCGTATCCCATATAAAAACGGCGGTTTCGTTTTACATCAATAATACCGCCGGGCGAATCCTGCTCTAATATGGTATCAAGGTCTTTAAATTCAAACCCGAATTTTGTACTTAAGTTTTGTGATAGATAATATTCAAATTGTCCCTTAAAACTGACATCGGAAAGATCATTCTTCTCCTCGACATTTGCTTCTGTTACTTCAAATATGGATGAAAAATGGCTGGCGGTGATCCAGAAATTTGAAAAAAAGTAGGGATTAAAAACGTGGGTCCAGCGCAGACTGCCGGTTGTATTGCCCCAATCGTAATGAAGCGTGGGGGCATCTTTCTCTTCAGAGTTAAAATTGTAATTTAAATCATCCCGGCCATTATAAACACTAAAAGTTAGTTTATTGTCAGCGTCAATATCAAAAAATGCTTTAACATGCCCGTCATAGAAATAATAATCAGGAATATCTTCTACAAATAGTTTAGCAGTTTCACCAATATAGGTGCGCCTATAGGAGGCAGAAATAGAGCCGAATTTCCACATAGGAAGTTGAACTGTTGCTTTCGCTGATAAGAGACTGACCTCTGCAGTACCTTCAAAATTATTTCGGTTACCATCAAGATTGGTTACATCGAGTACGGACGAAAGCCGACCACCGTAATCAGCACTGAATCCTCCTTTGGAGATTTCAATATCCTTTATCGCATCTGTGTTAAACGTGGAAAAAAGTCCAAAAGCATGTTCAGGATTGTATACATCCGCGCCATCAACTAAAAAGAGATTTTGATCAGAAGTACCGCCACGTACATAAATTTCTGAAGAATAATCTGATATTGGTAATACCCCGGGCAAACTTTGCAGTGAACGCATAAGATCAGTTTCTACAACCGCCGGGAGATAGGTGATTTCCATTGGGGAGAGATCAATTTGCGATACACCTTTTCTAAATAATTGAATAGCGGTCCTCTCAGAATCGGCAAAAACCTGAACTGTTTCAGTTTCAAGCAGAGAGGGATCCAACATAATAGAAATCTTAAGAGATTCGTTTTCATCAATCGAAATTTTTTCTTTATGATCTCTAAAACCCACGTAGCTGACAAATAAGTATATAATCTCCCGGAGGGAGATCTGATATCACATAATAGCCAGAATGGTTGGTAACGGCACCATTGATTATCTTTTCAAAATACAAGTTTGCACCAATAAGTGATTCACCGTTTGAAGCGTCAAAAACAAATCCGCTGATAGTGGCATTTTGAGCTATCAGGGATGTGAATTGTAAAAGCAATATTAATACAAGATGTATATACTTAAACAAAAAATAAGCTCCGTTCTATTCGATATGGTTTACCTGGTAATAATATGCAGGGTAAATATACGAAATTTTTTGCAGGGAGATGCATTGGGAAGGAAGAATATTCAATAATCAATATCCAATATCCAACAGCGAATGTACAATTTTCAAATACTTGAAAATTGAATATTTAATCCTGGGCCAGCTTTACCGTAACCCACATTTCTTCTCCATCCATATCAGGCATTTGCTGACCGCCTCCCCGCATGCCGCCACCACCACGGCCACCAGCTTTTCCACCACCACTACGCATACCACCGCCTCTGCCGCCACCACGTCCGCTACCCATGGATTCACGGTTCTTTTCCATTTCTTTTTTGAGTTTTTCCTGATCTTCCTCGCTGACAGCGGCGATTTCCATTCCAATTTTGATTGATTCTCCGGTAGTTACGTCAAGATAATGCGCAATTTTTGGACTTTCCTTTATAGAAATATTGAATTCGTAGCAATATAAACCCCCATCAAGGCCAGCCGAGGCGTTCATTCCATAAATATTATTTAAATCGATATCGGATATTGAGTCATTATAGGCGAGTATAAATCGGCCTTTTGGGTAGATCACTTGCTGAGAGGGATCTTTCTGTTCTCTTTGCTGTCGCTGACTGCCAGATCGAAACATTTTAACGAGGTCTTCACGCAGGTTCTCATCCCGATAGTGGATGCCCAATAATTTTTTTTCGTCATCTGATTCATTTACCCATAAAGTAAACCCACGTACGGCCATCATTCTGGCTAATTGCTGGTCATTGAAACGAATCATGCAATACAAGGCGCTATCATTGTTTACAATACCATAGACAATATTTAGGTCTTCATTATATTGAAGAGGATAATTACTCCATTCATCCCCTTTGCCATCAACGAGGATTGGTTGGTCTTTCCAGGTGCTCTCTATTGTTTCACCACATCCCCAAAAGGTAGACAGCATTAAAATTAAAATATACCCATATGGCTTAAAAATTCTCATTCGCTTTTCCCTTCCAAAAACAAAAACACGTTAGCAAAATGTACGGCAATGAATATTTACAGGATTTAAATATCCAATATCCTCCAGAGGAGTCCTTCGGACAACAAGGAACACCCAACCGAAGAAGTACTTGATTATTGAATATTGGGTGTTGAATATTGATTATTTAGAAAAAAGGGCAGACACGTGGGTCTGCCCCTACAATTGACTAATTATTTGGTCATTACAATTCGTGTACTTACCGTTTCACTGCCTGTGGATAATCTTAAAAAGTACACACCTGAGGGTACGTGGTTGCCGTTATCACTTAATCCATCCCAGCGTAAGGTATGGCTGCCGGCTGATTGATGTTCATTTACCAGCGATCGCACCCGTTTACCCTGAACATCAAAGATTTGAATATTCACTTCACTATCTGAATGCAAATTGTATTGAATATTGGTCTCAGGATTGAATGGATTGGGAAAATTTTGAATGCTCAGGCCATTCTCAGAATTATTTACATCTGGATTAGAATCTTCTTCAAGATTGTTGGGATCAATACCATACTCTTTGAGAAGTTGCTGCACTGCATCATGAATTTCGTCTCGTGATGCCCCATCCTTCCTCATCGTCTGGACAGTTTTCCGTACTTCTTTCCTCTGGTCTTCGTTGAGATTTTTCATCATCGTCCTGTGTTTCTCAAGATCCTTTGGTATTTCAATCCCATAATCTTTTAGCATTTGAGTAACAGCTTCATGGATCTCTTCTCTGCTGGCATCGCTTTCCCGCATGGATTTTACTTCTTCTTTGATAGCCTGTTTTTGCTCATTGGAAAGATCAGCGCCAAAGAATTTCCAGCCATGTCGCATACCACGAGGCGGTCTGTCCCCAAAGTGATCGGGTACTTCTACACCGAAGCCTTCTAACATCTTGCGAACTTCCTCATGTATTTCTTTCCGATCAGCACCTTCTTCTTTCATTGACTCTACTTTATCTTTTATAGCAGTTTTTTGCTCATCGGAAAGATCTTTTGCCAGGAATTTCCAGCCAGGCTGCCTGCCACCCCGAGGTCCTCTAAAAGCATGCTCCGGAACTTCAACACCGTAGCTTTCCAGCATGGCGTGAACTTCTTTTTGGATTTCTTTCCTATCGGCTCCCTCTTCCCGCATGGATTCGATTTTATCTTTTATCGCAGTTCTCTGTTCTTCAGTAAGTTGATCAGATATCATGTCCAAACCAGGGCCATTGGGACCTCTTCGCCCTCTTTCACTTCTTTCGGGCAATTCAATTCCATATTCTTGCATTTTTTCTCTAACGGCATCTCGAATTTCCATCCTGGTTGCACCATCCTCTTTCAATTCAGAGATCATAGTTTTGACCTCTTCTTTTTGGTCATCATTTAATTGCTCCATAAATTTAAATGGTTGTTGACCATTCCTGGGACCATCCGCATATAATCCGTCGAGGTTTATTAATACTGTAAATAAAAATGCAGTCTAAAACTACCATAAATATTCTTATAGTTACTTTCATTTCAATCTCCTTAATCACAAAATCTTCTTGATGTTTCTTAACTCATTATAAAAATTCAGAAATTCACTGTTTATGAATTCAAGTTTCAGCGCGTCCGCTTTACTTTTTTCAATATTAAACACAAAAATCTTTTTTGATTGCATATTATTTGATTTGATGAGTGGATAACCTTGCATTTTCAGATAGGCTGAAAAAGCAAGATCATCGGTTGTGATATGATTATTATTCTGATTTGATGTATTGGCCATGTTTTCTCCTGTCTTTATCGCGTTAGACAAGGAAGGCAAAATTTTATTCCCTGGCATGAGAATTGCCATGAATATTCCAGTAAGTAGATACTTGATACTTGGATATTTACTGTTGAACTTGGATATTTGAGTATAGGGTTAAGAATTAAATATCCAATATCCACCGCTGAATATCCAACAGAAAAAGTTCTGTATTTATTAAGAGAGGAATAAAGGTGAGTTTGCAGAAATTTGATCTCCAGGATAGAATTATAAAAGTTGCAGAATCATTACCGAATTCAAAAACTGGTAAGCAAATTCAGAATCAAATATTAAGAAGTGGCACTTCTCCTGCTCCAAATCATGGTGAAGCGCAGGGAGCAGAGTCAATATCTGATTTTATTCACAAACTTAAAATAGTCTCTGAAGGAATTGAGGGAAACCAAAGTTTGGCTGATTATAATAATTAGAACAGAATTGATTACACCGAAATCAAAACTCCTACCAATTCTATCTGAAAATGAAGAATTAATATCTATAATATATTGTTCTATAGAGACAGCGAGGAAACATCTTAAAAGTCATAAATGAGTAATAGTGTATTTGATCATTCGAAATTCTCTGATGATTATTGGATATTTTAACCTGTCATCAAGATAAAAATATCGAATATTCAACAGCGAATATCCAACCGAACAACAATAGTAAATTCGAACATAAAAATCTTCTAATACTTGAATATTGATTATTGGTCTCTATTCTTCCTCTCTCTCTTTCCGGCGATCGTGTCTTGGGCTAAAAGGTCTGGGGCCTCTCCGCAATATTTTTTTGGCGCGTTCCATCTGTTCCGTAGTTAGAAATGGTTCTAGTTCGATGAGTAAGGAGTCGGCATGACTTTTCATCCTCTGGCGTGATCTCTCGGTCATCGTAAACATTTTATCATGATGTTTGAGTAAAATCTCTTGAATCGCTTCTTCCTGCTGTGGATCTGGCTCAATTATTTTTATAAATCTTTCTGTAAACCCCTGAGGCGAACGGAATTTTGCGATTCTATCTTCCCACATATTTCGCCTCAGCGCGGAACTACCCAGTGCTCCGATGATAATTCCAATAAAAAGTACACCAATAAGAACAACTGTTGATTTTGTTTTTGTGTTCATCATTCCTCCTCCATCACCACTGCTAATGAGGTATCATAAGCGTCATCCAGGGTTACCTCAGGTATAGCTAATGCTCCTTCCAGAGAGATTTGCCCGGAAGCGGTAACATTATATCCGGCAAAGATAATTATTAAAACAGCAGCTGCAATTGCTACCGGTCTAAATAGAACAAATAGGGAATCAAAGAATGTGTCCTCTTCTTTGCTATTGATAGATGCGTGTATCTTGGTTAGGACACGCTCTGCAAAGAATGGCTTAAATTGTGTTGACTTGGTTTCATATAACTGACCCCTGAGATTGGCGATTTCTTGTTTTTCCTTTAGGAGCTCATCAGAACTTGCCAAAGCTTGCTCAAGTTTCTCGCTATCCTCAGGTTTTAATGTTTCGTCAAAAGAACGGTATAACAATTCTTTAATCTTTTCATCCATTGTTTATCTCCATTAATGGTGAAAGTAATTCTTTAAGTTTTTGTTGTCCCCGGGAAAGCCTGGAAAGGACTGTACCCAGAGGAATATTCAATGTTTTTGCCGTTTCATCCGTTGAATAGCCATCTATCAGACGCAAAACAATAACGGAACGGAATTTTGGTTCTAATTTTTGAATCGCTTTTTGTACCATCTCTCTGGAATCATCGTAGTCACTTTTACTCTCAGTATCAACGATATCCAGAATTTGTTCATTATTGGGCTTGAAAAATAGATTTTTCCGCTTGCGTCGTTTGATCTCGTTGATTGATAAATTTATTGCAATGCGCGTTAGATATGTTCCAACAGAAGAATCGCCACGGAAGTTATTTATTGCTTTGTAGAAACGGATAAATACTTCCTGGCCTATATCCTCTGCCTCAGAGCAATTTCCGATCATTCCGATTACTGTACCAGCAACTAAAGATTCATATTTTAAAATTCAGCTGTTTATACAGATCGGTGTTTCCGGATTTTATATCCTGCAGAATCTGCGCATCTTCCATAATTTCGCTTTTTTTGACATTCAAACAGTTAGACAAGGGTAAAATAAGATTATTCCATGAATCATGAAATAAAAATTATCCATAGTAGTTAATCTTTATATTTTACATTAGGAGTTGCGATGCAGAACATTTGGTGGTAATATTTAGTCGATGATGATCAGGCCTATGCGAAGGAGGAAAATTGGAAGATACCGTTAAAATATTCACTCTGGACAAAAAAGATGAGACTCTAATGCCTCTTCTTGAAGAGACCTTCAAAAATGCGGGAATTGAAGTACAAATTAGAAGTAATTACGATACGGCATATGACGGATTATTTATAGGGCAAAAAGGTTTGGCAGATATTTATGTGATGAAAAAAGATGAAGAAAAAGGAAGAGCTATATTAGAGGATTTGTTTAAAGATATTTAATTCGAGATATGAGATGCGCGATACGAGATAAAAATAAACATTTGACAAGAAGCTATAAACGCAAAAATTTTTTTTAATCCCGAATCCCGAATCCCGAATCCCGAATCCCGAATCCCGAATCCCGAATCCCGAATCCCGTTAACCGCTACTCTTCACCCTCCACTTTCTTTTCTTTTCCCCACATGGAGAGGACCTGGATAATTTCACTGACAAACGCACGTTCACATTGTTGCAGACATCCTTTCATTTTGTTTTTAAAAAGACAAAAATCAGGACAATCATCATAATTCAATTGTTCATCATCGAGTTTGCTGCTTGTGTATAGCGGTCCTGTATACAAATCTCTAAATTTCTGACTTATAATTGACAATGTTGAATTACAATCAAGATGATTAAATAAAAACAATCCCTCTTCCATATTTTTATAATGTGGTTGATATCCAATTAATCGGATAGCACTATCACTCAGAAACTCATCTCTGGTTGACCAGACTATATTACAATAGGAACACTGTTTAAAAGGATCAGGCGCGATAGGTGTATTCATTAAATTATCAAAGTCCCTTCCGTATAAAATTCAGTTTGCATTACCTGCCAGAAGATTTTTAGTTTCCAAAGACCTGGAACAAGATGTTGGGTACTGATGGTTTGACTATTTTCTGAAGATAAGCGCAGGGCTATAACCTTATCTTGTTTAGCATCAGAGGGTCTAAAAAAGAGTATATTTCCCTCAACATCCTTAAAATTTATTTCTTCAGGGAACTGGATTTTTATTTGTCTTTTGTTTTTATCATAATACCAATTTACTGGGACAGATAGTGAATTTGTCCGGCTAATCCTGTCTATCTGTTGCTGGTATTTTATTTCTTGCTCATAATAATCTTCTGTAACAAGATCAACTTTATTAAAGGTTGAGAATATAACAATTCCAATAAATACGGACATAAATGATATATAAATAATGGAGATGACGATTGGCCAATGACTCTTTCTATCCATGATATTGCTCATTGTTTTGATTCCCGGTTCTTGGTACTCAATACCCGGCTTATTTCCCTATCGGTCCAATGAATGAAGATCTAACCTCATCTAACAATTCATTACCGGAAAAAATTTCAATATAGAGTGGAATAGGAGAAAATTTAATATTATTCGTTGGTATTTCCACAAAAAAAGCCGATTCAAACATACCACTATCCGGAACCAATAATGGACCACCAACAATCTTTATCTCTCCTTTTGGAGACTTAAGACGTAATTCAATTGACTTGGACTCATGGGTTTTGTTGATGATTTTTAAATTATACAGATTGGAAATTTTTCCATTTTCAGTCTCCTGATACATAAGTCCGGGTGTACGCAAAATAGTAGTTTCCACATCCGTACGGCTTAAGAGAAAAAATCCGGTGACGAATATAAGAATTAGCAATATGGTTGAATATCCCACGATACGTGGCGTTATTCTAAGTTTGGTTCCTTGATCAATCCCATTGAAGGAGGCATAACGGATAAGACCGCTTGGCCAATTCAATTTTGACATTACGGTGTTACAGGCGTCTATACATGCCGTACAATTGATGCATTCCAACTGTGTCCCATTTCTTATATCAATACCTGTTGGGCATACCTCGACGCATTGGTGACAATCGACACAATCCCCATTTTCCGTTCTTTTTTGCTGTTTCTTAAATCGACCGCGCGGTTCACCACGCTTAAAGTCATAGGCTACCACAATTGAATTTGGATCGAGTAAAACGCCCTGCAGTCGACCATAGGGGCAAACCATGGTACAAACTTGTTCTCTAAAGAAGGCGAAAACGCCATAAAAGACTGTACTAAAAATTATCATAGCCAAAAGACCCGCTAAATGCTCCGCAGGTGGATCAGTCATAATTTTAAATAGCGCGTCAGCACCAATGATATAGGCAAGGAAAGTATTTCCAATAAGAAAAGAGATACCATAGAATATAAAATGTTTTAGTGTCTTTTTGAAAATTTTTTGTCCCGTCCAGGGAGCCTTCTTTAATGCAATTTGTTTGCGTGCATCACCTTCAATCCAGAACTCAATTTTGCGGAAGACCATCTCCATGAAAATCGTCTGTGGACAGGCCCATCCACACCATAAGCGGCCTAAGGAAACAGTAAAAAGCACGATAAATACAACCATGGAAATTGTGGCAAGAACGAATAAATGAAAATCCTGAGGCCAGAATACCAATCCAAATATGATAAACTTTCTATTGATAATATCAAATAGAAGGAGTCTGTTGACCATTAATTTTTATGAAAGGGGCTAAAAATAAAAAAAGGAGAAGAAAAGCAGCAACAATTTCACGTGCCCGCGTAAGCCTGCCTTTTGGTTTTTTGGGGTAGATCCAAATCCGCTTTCCAGATTCATCTACTGTAGCAACTTTATCCCGGTAAGCTTCGGTGTCTTTTTGTATCTGATTCATTTTTAGTCTTATCTGTCCTCATCTATTCAATACTAATTATGTAGACGGGGCCGGGTGAATAAAAAAATTGAGATGCTTGACAACTCATGTCTCTCTGCGAGAAAAACAATCTATTTATTAGTAAAAATTTAGACAAACAGCGCAATATTATAATAAATAATCCTAACGATTATTCTGCTTTATTGCCCTGAGGGGCTTTGGCATTGGGAGGATTCGTACCCTTTAAAGTTATGAGATAGCTGGCAACTTGTTTAATCTGGTCCTCATTTAGAATCCCACGCCATGAGATCATACCTTTTGCCGGTACACCTGTATTTATTACCTTGATCATATCATTCATGCTTGGTCCATGAATAAAATAGTCATCTGTCATATTCGGCCCAATACCCCCTTCGCCTAGTTTTCCATGACAAGTTGCACAATTTGTAATAAATGCGGCTTCCCCGGCAGACAAACTGGCTGCATCGGTTAATGGTTCAATTGCTTCAACCTGCTCTGCAGAAGCTGCTGCAGATGTACCAGAGCTGCCTGCTATATGAGTAGCATAAATATCAGGGAAAGCATTTTGCAGTTTTTCCAGTTCCGCTGGACCTGCTACACGCATTGCTGCCAGAATAATATCATTAAAACCTATGTCCTCTAAATTAATGGCCCCTGCTGCGTCCATATTTTGGGCGGCAAGAAGTGCTGATTCTTTCTCCTGGGCCAACGCTATCTGTACACGTGCGAGTGGTGTAAGGTCTTCTCCTGTTTTATAAAAAGGTGATTTGTAGCCAATAGAAAAATCACTGCCTGATGTTGTCACTACCCATTGAGGATTTATTTCTTTCTCATATTCTACAGCTGATAGATCACCTGTACCAATGACATGATAATGGATCATATAAAGGACACCCCATATGATGGAAATATAAAACATCCAAAGCCACCATGGGGGTAGATCGTTATCAAGCTCCTGGATACCATCATAATTATGGTCCAATAAAACATCTTTTTCTTTGGTTTTAGCCATGATTAATATCTCCGTTCAAATTGGATCAGTCCAGTGGCAAATTTTTCATTTTGTTTCTGTAACTCTTGTCTATTTTTGAAGTCCAAAAAATGACCAGGATAAAAATAAATAAAAAGATTAGCATCGCAACAAGGCCAAAAAATTCTATTCCGGCAATTGATCTGAGTAATTCTTTAAACATTTAATTCTCTCACATTCTGACTCAACTGTCTTACATACCAGACGCGCTCTCGCCCTTAATATCAATACCCAATCGTTGTAAGTAGGCGATTAGGGCAATAATCTCCTTATCGGGGCTTGTTTCGATTCCAGATTCTTTTAAGCGGACTGTAATTTCACTGGCCTGCTGTTGCAAATCTTCAAGTGCATATTTATCATAGCCATCTGGGTAGGGCACACCAAGTGTTTGCATAACCCTAATTTTGTCCTCTGTATCTGATGTATTTAAACGATCCTCGATTAACCAAGGGTAAGGAGGCATTAGGGATCCGGGTGACATAGATGCCGGCTCGAGCATGTGATTATAATGCCAGGCATCTGGATATTTTCCTCCTATTCGATGTAAATCCGGCCCGGTCCGTTTAGAACCCCATTGAAATGGATGATCATAAACAAATTCTCCGGCTTTAGAGTATTCGCCGTATCGTTCTGTTTCTGATCGAAAGGGTCGTATCATTTGGGAGTGGCATGTATAGCAGCCTTCACGAACATAAATATCCCGCCCTTCCAGTTCTAATGGGGTATAGGGTTTTACACTGGAAATAGTCGGTATATTTGATTTGATCAGAAAAGTTGGAATAATTTCAACTAATCCACCTATCAAAACAGCAACAACTGTGGCAATGATAAATTGAACCGGGCGTCTTTCAATCCAACGATGAAAATAAGTTTTACCTTCTACATGTTCCGCTTGAGCATTTAAAGGCAAGGCCTGGGCTTCTTCATTGGCAACCAATGATCCACTTTTGACAGTTTTTGTTAAATTGTAGAACATAAAAATTATACCAGAAAGATAAAGAGTTCCTCCTAATGCCCTGATGATATACATGGGTACAATTTGTAGCACGGTTTCAAGAAACAGAGGATATTGCAGATATCCTTCAGCAGTAAATTCTTTCCACATCAATCCTTGTGTAATACCAGCCCAATATAGCGGGATTGCATAAAAAATCATACCAAGAGTAGCGATCCAGAAATGAAGATTGGCAAGTTTGACCGAAAATAACTTTGTGTTATAGAGTTTTGGAATAAGCCAGTACAGAATGCCAAAAGTTAATAAGCCGTTCCATCCGAGCGCACCGATATGAACATGGGCAATGGTCCAATCAGTATAATGTGAGAGGGCATTTATACTTTTGATAGAGAGTAGTGGACCTTCAAATGTCGCCATGCCATAGGCTGTGACTGCGACGACCATAAATTTAAGAATAGGATCTTCCCGTACACGATCCCACGCACCTCGCAATGTGAGCAATCCATTTAGCATGCCACCCCAGGAAGGAGCAATGAGCATAATTGAAAACACGGTACCCAAAGATTGAGCCCAATCAGGCAGGGCGGTGTAAAGGAGGTGATGGGGTCCTGCCCATATATAGATAAAAATCAGAGCCCAGAAGTGTACGATTGATAAGCGATAAGAATAAATGGGACGATTGGCAGCCTTCGGTAAAAAGTAATACATCAGTCCCAAGTATGGAGTTGTTAAAAAGAAGGCGACAGCATTATGGCCATACCACCATTGAACCAATGCATCTTGTACACCGGCATATATTGGGTAGCTTTTAAGAAAACTTACCGGAATCTCAATAGAATTTACTACATGCAGGATTGTTACTGTAAAAAAAGTAGCCAGATAAAACCAAATAGCAACATACATATGTCTTTCGCGACGTTTCATGATAGTACCAATCATGTTGATACCAAACGTCACCCAAACCACAGCAATGGCCAGATCAATCGGCCATTCCAATTCGGCATATTCCTTACCAGTAGTAAAGCCAGTTGGAATGGTAAGTGCAGCTGAAACAATTATTAACTGCCATCCCCAGAAATGAATGTTACTTAATAGATCACTAAACATGCGGGCTTTGCAGAGACGTTGTAGAGAGTAATAAACACCCATAAATATGCCATTACCAACAAAAGCAAATATAACCGCATTCGTATGAAGCGGACGTAGTCTGCTAAATGTTATATAGGGTATCCCAAAATTTAAACTGGGCAAAAACATTTGGAAAGCGATAATGACACCTACAAGGATTCCAACAAGACTCCACAGAGAAGTGGCGAATGCAAAATTCCGAACGATTTTGTTATCATAATTAAATATATCAACTGTAGCCATTTACTAATTCTCCTTGTCTTTACTGAGATTTAGTTCATTCTGAGTAGAATTTTTGTTGTCATCAAACAGAATTCTAATTTTTGGAGTGTATTTGTCCTCAAATTGTCCGCTTTTTACAGCCCAAAGAAAAGCAAGAAGGAAGCCAACAGCCACAAGTAAACTGGCCAAAACCAAGAAAAACATGGCACTCATTTAAAGATCCCCCCGTTTTTGCTGGCTGATTAGGAGCGAAAACCCATTCTTTTCCCCCACAAGGTCGTGGTGCCTATGGTAAAAAGCACTACAGTTAGAGAACTTGCCGGCATTAATATGGCTGCGATGAGGGGTGAAAGGGTTCCTTGAACAGCGAAAAATAATCCAATAATATTATATAAAAAAGAAATTAAAAAACTTAGAATTATAATCCTAATACTGACTTTAGAAAATTTCAAAAATTTCGGTAAAATTTTTAGTTGATCTGCATTTATAATTCCATCTGAAGCCGGTGTAAACGCGTTAATGTTTTCGGAAACAGACACACCCACATCACTTTGTTTTAGGGCTCCCGCATCATTTAAGCCATCCCCGATCATCATTATCTTTTCAGAACTATTCTGTAATTCTTTTATGAAGTTTAGTTTATCATGTGGTGATTGGTTAAAAAGGAGTTTTTGTTTATCATTAAAGATGGGAGCAAGGTTATCTTTTTCCCCTTCATTGTCGCCTGATAGAAGATAGGTTTTATAATGATGGGAGAGATCTGCAATCATTTTCCATATCCCTTTGCGATACTGATTTGGAAGTAAAAAATGACCACGATATTTTCCATTTATCTCTAAAAGCACCTTTGAAGCAGTTTGCTCAGAATTAATTATTTCGGCTGTTTTTATGTAATCAGAAGAACCAATTTTGATTATTTTATTCTGAATTTTCCCCGATAGTCCTTTTCCGGCATACTCACGAAAATTATGTATAGCGATGGTAGTGCCGGTTTTTAACTCAGAGTATATCCGCCGGCTGAGGGGGTGATTTGATTGTTTTACCAGGGAACGGAGTGAAAGAATCTCTTCTTCATCCAACTGGTTATTGAATTCCTGCGCGGGAATAAATTTTGTCAATTTTCCTGTAGAGCGGGTCAATGTTCCTGTTTTATCAAAAATAATTGTGCTGATTTTAGCCAGGGATTCAATTACAGATACATTTTTTAAGTAGAAATTGTTTTTTCCAAAGATTCGAAGCGTATTTCCCAGAGTAAAGGGTGTTGATAAGGCAAGTGCACAAGGACAGGCAACTATCAGCACAGCAGTAAAAGCATTCATGGCCAATGTAATATTTCCCGGAAGCCAATAAAAGGCTGACAAGGTAGCCACTAACAGTACCGTGAAGGTAAAATATTTACTTACTGTATTAGCTAAAGAAGTGAAGTTCCCTTCCTCATTTGGCTTACTAAATGCATCATCATTCCATAATTGCGTCAGGTAACTCTGAGAGACCTCTTTAATTATCTCTATTTCAATCTGAGGTCCAATGTGTTTTCCACCCGCATAAAGCATATCCCCTGATATTTTTTTTACCGGTGCAGATTCGCCTGTAACAAAACTATAATCTATCAATGCCGGACCTTTAATTAAGACAGCATCCGCCGGAATTAATTCATTGTTGCTCAATAATATCCGGTCACGCAGCGCTATCATCTCAAGAGGAATGCCGACTTCTTCATTATTCTCTCTCCGGGTTACAGATAAGGGAAAGTAGGAGCGATAATCCCTGTCAAATGAGAGAGCGTCATAGGTTTTCTTTTGAAATAGTTTGCCAATCAATAATAGAAAAACGAGCGCCGTAAACGAGTCCATATAACCGGTACCTTCTCCTGCCACCACATGATAGAAACTACGAAGGAAGAGAGTGATGATGCCCAGAGAAATGGGAACATCCATATTTATTGAAAATTGAATCAGGCTATTAAAAGCCGATTTAAAATAGCCCATTGCGCTATATAGTAAAACCGGTAAGGCCAAAAATATGCTTATGTAGCCAAAGAAGGATAAAAATTCCTGGCCGATTTTTTCATCTATTGCCAGATATTCAGGAAAACTCAGTAACATAATATTCCCGAAAGCAAATCCAGCGACGCCAATCTGCAGATAAAGTTCTTTATCGGTATTTTTCTGAACTTGTTTTTGTAAACTAGCCAGATTGATTTCTGGTTCATAACCTATGGAGACAAGTGTCTCTACTAATTTTCTTAAACTTGTTTTCTTTTCCGAAAAAGATATAGTTAGCTCTTTGCGGAGAAAATTCACTTTGGACTCTATCACACCCGGATCTACGCGGTATAAATTTTCAAGCAACCAGATACAAGAACTACAATGTATCGAGGGGATTTTAAATGATACTTTACTGAGATTATCATCGCGGTAATTTAAAATCTGCTGTCTTACTGTCTCATCTTCAAGATAACTGTATTTGGATTGGAGACCTGCCTCCGGAGGGGAAGTGCCTGGGGTTTGGGTAAGAGAATAATAGGCACAAAGATCTTTGTCTTCTAACAATTGATAAACAAGTTTACAACCATTGCAACAAAAATATTTTTCCCCAATCATTACTTCAGAATTTGGACATAAATCTCCACAATGGTAACAATTGATAGTTGGATCGGTATTAATTTTTTGTATACGACTCATATGATATATATAGCTATTTCTAAATATTACTAAAAAAGCGATCTGAAGTATTCTGGTTATAGAAAGTTAAAAAAAATTTAAAAAAAACACCTTAGAAAAGCCAATGGAATCGATACCAGCCTAGCGCATCAACTCCCCGAAGCAGGGCTAAAATCCCAAGTATAATAACCATGATTGCCGCAAGACGGTAAAATTGGCGACGCAGTTTGTTTGAAATAAGATGAGCGGTCAATCCTGTAATCACCATAGCAGGAAAAGTGCCAAGGCCAAAAAGGAGCATCGTGATCATACCGCCAAACACACTTTGTGTTGCTGCTGCTTTTGCACCGGCAGCATATACTAAACCACAAGGCAAAAATCCCAAAACGAGACCCAGAATAATTGTATTGCTCCTATTGACCTGATTAAATAGGCTGGTGACCATCTTTTTAAATTTATTGACTCCCGGAAAGGTATCGGGTGACATAGAAGGAATAAATCCGGCGAGTTCAATTCCCATGAGTATCATAATAGTGCCGGCAAATATCTGCAATACACCCTGAAAATCCCTTATGGCAAAGACAATTCCAATGGTGCTTCCAATTAAACCAAAAATCTGTCCCAAAAATGTATAGGTCAACACACGTCCTAAATTATAGAGTAATTGTGGTTTAAGAGTCTGCCATTTGGTGGGACGAAGAGGAGGGTCGTTTTCGTCAACTTTCAATGTGTAGGTTAATACAATTCCGCCACACATACCAATGCAGTGACCAAATCCGCCGAGAAAACCAATTAAAAAAATCGCTATAAAATCAATGCCCATAAAATTGTTTGGTATAATGAGAGATTTTTTTAGAATACAAAATACAAAATACAAAATACAAAATCAGCTGATATATAAGGATTGGATAAATTTTTTAATCAACCATTGAGTCAATTTAAACCAAAATCTAAGGGTACTCACAAATCCCTAACTTTCTTTTGCAAAATCAGAGTGAATTTATATTGTTATGTATAGACGGTTTAATTAAATTTCGTTTTCTTCCAGGGAGTCTTATTCAAAAAAAAATCAACTGAGTTTATATAGAGATACTAACACCTGCTGGTATCTTTTTCAAAGCCATTGGTTCTTCTGATTATTAAGGGAAAATAGAGATGCAGAAAAATATTACATTCATCTTGATCGTATTAATTGTGTTCATAGCCGGATGTTCGTTTGAAAAGGAACCCCCGGAGGCTTTTGTAGTTGGAATTGAGGATATTAAATCTGAATTTGCCCCGGATAAACGTACTACTGTATACTCAGCAAATGCCAAGTATCTTGATGGTCAATGGCATATTGAGGGTGAGACTTCTGTCCCAAGTGCCTACAAAGCAGTTAAAAAATTGGCGAAGAAAACATTTCCGGATGAAAGTTTAGTCTGGTCCTTTCAGTCTTTACCACTTTTGTCATTTGCAGATACGACCCATGCTCTTGTTAAGGTCAGTGTGGGAAATTTGAGAAGATATCCGAAACACGCTGCAGAGATGGTAGACCAGGTAATCATGGGTACAGAAGTTAGACTATTAAAAAAAGAGAGCTACTGGTATCTGGTTCAGACGCCTTATGATTATATTGGGTGGATTACACGTGGTAGCCTTTCCAGAAAATCAGATAATGACATAAAAGAGTGGAATAATTCAGACAAGCAGAGTCTAACTGTTAACTTTAACCAGGTCTTTAGTGAATCTTCAGATAAAAGCCAGGTAGTAACCGATCTGGTTTTAGGATCGATTTTTTTAAAAAAGTCTATTGTTGGCCGGTGGATGGAGATTGAATTATCGGACGGTCGGAGGGGTTACCTGCCAAGAGAACATGTTAAACCTTATGTTACACCGGACAATTCTGTTCTACCTAAACGTAATGCGATTATTCAAACGGCGAAGAAAATGATGGGTATACCCTATTTATGGGGCGGGCATTCTACCAAAGCAATGGATTGTTCTGGATTCACTGGTACGGTCTTCAGAGCGGAGGGTTATGATTTGCCAAGAGATGCCAACATGCAAGTGAAGTTAGGTGAAGAAATAATCCCTAATACAGATTATTCCAATATTCTTCCCGGTGATCTAATATTCTTTGGACCGCCCGAACGTATTACGCATGTTGGAATTTGTCTTGGGGGATCCTATTTTATCCATGAAAGTGGAGATGTTCATATAAATAGTTTGGATGAAAATGACGAATTGTTTAATGCATATCGAAAAAAAACTTTGCGTAAAATTAAACGAATTATAAAAGATTGAGGCTGTGGATGAAACGAAAAGATTTTTTAGAAATCTCAGGAAAATCATTGATCGGAGCATCACTCCTGAGCCAGTTACCACTAAGCGCATGTATACAAAATGGAAAAACAACCAGCAAAAATAGCGGAGGAGTTATGATCGAGGTAAAAACCAAACGCCTCTTTTTACAAGATACATGGACCATATCAAGAAATTCCAGTGATTATAAAGACAATGTGTTTGTAAAAATTGAGAAGGATGGCATTGTCGGGTTGGGTGAAGCAGGGCCTAATGTTCGGTATGGAGAAAATGCTGAGAAAACAACGGATCGCATTAATCAAATGAAGCCAATACTCGAAGAAATGGATCCCTGGCATTATGTTGATTTGAAAGATAAGATTTTTGCAGGAATTACAGATCAGAATTGTGCCCGCTGTGCATTGGATATTGCAGTAATGGATTGGGTCGGTAAAAGCCTTAATGTACCCTTATACAAAATGTGGGGATTAGATAAGTCCAAAACGCCCCTCACTTCCTATTCAATTGGTATTGATACGATTGAAGTGATTAAGAGAAAAGTGAAAGCAGCAGAAAAATATGCAATTCTAAAGATTAAAGTCGGTAAAGATAATGATGAAGAGATTATAAATGCTGTTCGAAGTATAACAGATAAGCCGATCAGGGTTGATGCAAACGAAGGTTGGAAAACCAAAGAAGTTGCCCTGGAAAAAATCAAGTGGTTACAAAAGGAGGGTATTGAATTTATTGAGCAGCCAATGCCTTCAGACATGATTAAAGAAACCCGCTGGTTACGGGATCGCATTGATATCCCGATTGTGGCCGATGAGGCTGTTAAAACTGTTGCCGATATCCCAAAATTATCTGAGGCCTATGATGGAATCAATATTAAATTAATGAAAGCAGGCGGTCTTCAGGAAGCTATACGCATGATCCATTTGGCTAGAGCCTATAATATGAAGATAATGCTTGGTTGTATGATAGAAAGTTCAATTGCCATATCCGCCGGTGCCCATTTATCCCCCCTTATAGACTGGGCTGATTTGGATGGGAATCTTCTCCTCCGTGAGGATCCATTTGATGGTGTTGCAGTTGAGAAGGGAAAATTGGTGTTAAATGATAGGCCGGGTCTAGGTGTTCGTGGTGAATTTTGAGTCTGAGGTGACCAGTTCAGCTTCAACTAATCCCATCACGGAATTGCCTATAAAGATCTTCTCGGCATTCAGGATATCTTGCTCTTTTAGGATCGTCTCATAACATTCTTTGTTATCCAGGAGAGATTGTCTCAAGGTCCCTTTTAGTAAACCTGCTTTTTGATGGGGTGTTACTAATTGGCCGGATTGTTGAATAAAAATGTTTGATATGGATCCTTCCGAGATCTCTCCTCTCTCGTTTATAAAGAGTACTTCGTCGTATCCCTGCTTAATTGCCAGGTTTAGTTCCGTATCATATAAGGTTCTGTTTGTTGTTTTGTGATATAGCCATAAGTCTGCGGAGTTCATTCTTTTTTCTGATATTTTTAAAAGAAGCACAGGTTTTTTTGGTGATCCTTTTATTGGATTTATCTGAATCTTGTAGTTTCCTTGCTGATCAAGTACTAATCTGATTTTGAAAAGACCCGTTTCCCGTTTTCTGTTGAGCATTTTGAGATCCGTTTTAATATGTTTTAACGGGCAGATCAGATCAAAATATTTAGATGAGTCTATTAATCTCTCCATATGAAGATCAAGAAGGTATATCTCACCATTTTCCATACGCATTGTCTCGATTAACGAAAAGGAATTTATCCTTTTTGTTAAAAAATGTCCTTTTAGCAGACATTCCTCAAATTCATCTTTAGCCAAGGATTCTGCAACAATCCCTCCCCCTATACCCATCTCTCCATTTCCGTACTTGTCAATTGCCGGAGTTCTGATCGCCACATTAAATTGGGCGTTTCCATCCGGAGAAAAATAACCAATGGCCCCGGTATATATCCCCCGTGGCTCCTTTTCAAGTTCATTGATAATTTCCATCGTTCTTATCTTTGGAGCTCCGGTAATTGACCCGAAGGGAAACATGGCGAGAAACAGGTCCTCAATAGTCGTGCCAGGCTGAAGGGTAGAATTGATCGTTGAGGTCATTTGATGAAGTGTCGAAAATTTTTCCACTTGATAAGGATCAGAAACATATACACTGCCAATTAAAGATTTTTTCCCAAGATCATTTCTAATAAGATCAACGATCATTGTGTTTTCAGCCAAATTCTTTGGGTCATTAGTCAACCATTGGGCATATTCAACATCCTCTAGGTTAAATCGTCCTCTTTTAGCAGTTCCCTTCATCGGTTTAGAGGTCATTCTCGCACCTTCTTTTTTAAAAAACAATTCGGGCGAGAGTGAGAGAAAATACTGATGTCCATTATTAACAAAAGCGCTATAGGCTATGTTTTGTTTACTCTGAAGAAACCTGAACAGATCAAAAGGGTTCTCTTTAGATAAGAACTTATATTTTAAGGTAAAATTAACTTGATAAGTATCTCCCTCCTTTAAATATGATTTGATTTTTGAAATTGCATTATGGTATTCGTCGGGGTTCATATTGATCTTCAGATTATTAATCTCACAGGGATTTGTTCTGGTTCTCAGAAAGGGATGTTCTTTTAATGTTGGCTCTAAATCTACCCGGGTTTGATCTATCATCAAAGGAGGTTGAAAGACGCCAAACCAGGCCAGAGGACGGTTGATTTTAAGATTATCCCGATATTTATTCAGGTAAGGTTCAAAAAAATAGCCTGCTTCATAGCAAAAATATCCCGCTAACCAATATCCCTCACTTTGAGCCAATTCTAACTTTTTAAAAAACTCTGAAGGGTCATCCTGCTTATATAATGTAATAATATCTTTGGGATTGGTGAAATAAAAAGAGTGTTTATTGTTCGCGTCGACTTTGCGTGTTTCTAAAAATACATGAGGGGAATTTATAGATCTCTGAAGTGAGGTGAATTTCTCTTCAATCTCAACACGACTCAATTCTACCATGAGTTTAAATTATGATTAGTATAATAAGGGAATGAAGATGCATACTATTATTATAACTGGAAAGACGTGACATAGAGATTGTGAAAGTCTATATAACTCCGTGGTTGATTCTAAAATTTTCACATCAGCTTAAATTAGTGTCCTTACAGTCCCATGAGCATAAGAATGATAAAAGATTCTGTTATTAAAAATATCAAAATCGTCAAATGAAGTCGTAACTATTTAATTGGTGTAAGCCAATTTTCAGGGACTTCTCTTTTGCCATTGAATATTTTAAAAAATTCTTCTTGAATTTTTTCTGTAATACGTCCTCGTTTTCCTTCTCCAATAATTATCTTATCAACACTGCGTATGGGTGTTATCTCGGCAGCTGTTCCTGTGAAGAATGCTTCATCGGCAATAAAAATTGATTCTCTAGGGAGCATTTCCTCCCGAAGTTCATATCCCAGATCTTTTACGATTTCAATCACTGTTCCTCTGGTAAGGCCAGGTAAAATAGATGCACTGAGGGGAGGAGTAAAGATGACTCCATTTCTAATTAGGAATATATTTTCACCACTTCCTTCAGAAATATATCCTTGATTATCAAGGGCAATCCCTTCCGTATAACCATTTTGGATTGCTTCCATTTTAATCAATTGTGAGTTCATATAATTAGCCCCACATTTGGCTAATGCAGGTAAGGTGTTGGGAGCAAATCTTCCCCAACTTGAGAAACAAACATCAACGCCCTTCTCAAGAGCGTCACTACCAAGATAGGCACCCCATTCCCAGGTGGCAATATAGGTCTCAATGGGGTTATCCAAAGGATTAACGCCAAAGGCTCCGTAACCTCTAAAAGCAACCGGGCGGATGTAGCATGCCCCAAACCCATTTTTTTTAACCGTATCGACACAGGCCTGAACAATGTCTTCAGGAGTAAAGGGTAAATCCATCCGGTAGATCTTCGCGGAATCAAAAAGTCTTTTTATATGATCTTCTAGTCTGTATCCGGCAGGGCCTAAATGGGTTTCATAGGCACGAATACCTTCAAACACAGATGACCCATAATGAATAACATGAGACATAACGTGGATATTCGCATTGTCCCATTCGATGTAACTGCCATTATGCCATATGTATTTTCCTAAAGGTGTTCCCATTTCTTCTCCTGAAAAATTAAACTTTATATGATTAGCGACGTTAAATCTACCCAAAGGTTGTATAATGATCTAATTAGGTAAAAATATTAACCTAGACAAAAAGTTTAAAAAAGTAGAAGATGATAATCAAGGTTTTTTGAATATCCCGGATTATTCGTTACCGATCTTAATATAGATATTTAGACTAATTTTATTGCCTCTATTCTAAAATTTTATTATCATCTTTATTCAGCAGTTAATCAGTCGGAGAATCCTAAGGTTGTATAGAGTACTTTTAATAATGTTTTGCTTAATAGTTCTTGATGGTGAGGATTTATATTCCCAGCAGAATATACAACCAGCTACAGGTGGCCGTTTGAGGTTGGGTTATGTCTTGGTTCAATCTCCTCAATTTAATCCGATGATTGCCCGAACCGATTACGAGCGAGAAATTAATAAGTTAATCTTTGGTGATGGTCTGTTTCGCAAAGCGAAGGAAGGAAGAATTGTTCAGGGATTAGTCGCTTCCACAAATATTCGTGAACAGTCAAAAACATATCGCATAAGTTTAAAATCAAACGTTTATTTTCATGACGACTCTCCGATTACAGACTGAAGATGTGAAGTTTACTTATGATCTTTATAAAAAATTTTCTCTTCAATCGCCTCTTTTATTTGATATGCGTTTGGTTAATGCTGTGAATATTATAGATGATAAAACTCTGAGTATAATACTCAAAGAAAAATACTCAAACTTTCGGGAAACGATAGGAATACTTCCAATACTCCCAAAGAAGCATTATGAAAAATGGCTTAATTTTAATTTACTCTCAAGTCTTCCCGACATCTCTCCCCCAATTGGTAATGGACATTATGTCCTGGATAGAAATATTGGATCACAGATTGAACTAAGCACTCATATGAACCATTACAAAGGCCGTTCTAACCTGGATGGCATCACTATTCTATTTTATTCTACATATGAAAAAATGGTTGATGCATTTATCAGAGGACAAATCGATGTCATGGCAGTTCAGAACGCATCTTCTGTAAGAAAAATAAAACGGCTTACGCCATCGACTAAAATCAAATCGATCCGAAGAGACGAGGTTAAACTTTACTTTATCTTACTAAACACCAGAACAAGTCCATTCAATGATATGAGCATCCGCCGGGCTTTTAACTATGGGGTATATAAAAAGCAGTTGGTTGATAGGATGTTAGGTAAAGATGGGCAAGTTGCTTATAATCTATTTGATGAGAGTTCTGATTTTTTCTTTCCAGGGACACGTGTTTACAGGTATGATCCTTTACAAAGTTTGGATATCCTAAAGTCTGGCGGTTATCGCAAGCAATCGAATGGAAAATTATTTCAGAATAATCGTGAACTCAAATTTGATTTTTATTATTCTGAAGGATCTTCCTTTGAAGAATCAATAGCCAGAATGGTCTCAATTAACCTGGCTGAGTTGGGTATAAATATAATCCCAAAGCCTAAAAGTCCTGCCGATCTTGAAGCATTGGTAAATCAAGGTAATTACCAGGCCGCTCTTCGTTCATTTGTCTATAATCCAAAATTGCCAGTCCATGCATTGAGAGAGTTTTATCTTAATGAATTGAAGACAGAGAATAACTTTCAAAATTTTAATGACCGGGTTATGAACACAGCTGTTAACCAGATTGAAAGAGCAACAAATATCGAGCAAGTCGGAACCATCATGCAACAAATGCAGGTACAAATAAACCAATTATCACCCTGCATATATCTATTTTATGAGAATCTAATCTCTTATGCCATAAATGACCGGTTTGAAAATGTAACAAATAGGATCTATCAAAAATTGGTATATGTGGAAAAAATAAATCCCAAAAATGAGTGGTACATCCCAAAACAAAAACAGAAGAACTAGGGCCCGATTAAGAATTTTTAAACGCTCCATCAAACCCCCGTTTTTCAAAAGATTGAGTACACGATTGTTATTTACACTAACGATGCTCTCTGCATTACCTCTTATCATCGTTGGTCTCTTTATGCGTTCTATCACACAGGAATCCATTTCTGAATATACAAAAAACCAACATAGCCTGATTGCTCGCCGGGCTGGAAATGAAATAAAGTTATTCCTTGAAATCCCCAACAAACTTTTAAAAACACTTCTGGAGACGAAGGATATTCAGGACATGAATTCCTTCACCCAAAGTTTAATTCTAAATAAAGTTATAACTATATATCAACCCATATTTGATCGTATCTTTACAATTGACACCTTAGGACGTGAAATTAGTACATCTGACTTTGGACCGCATGAAACAGCTTATGCTCATGAGGATTTCTTTATCCAGACAGTTCAGGGCATAGACTCCTCCTCTTCAGTAAAATTTAACAAAGATCAGGAACCCTTCATTGTGATATCGCATCCGATTAAGCAATTTGGCCAGATCAAAGGTGTTTTAGTAGCTGAAATTAATTTAAAAAGTATTTGGGAACTGGTTGACGAAATTGAAGTTGGAGAGTCGGGTAATGCATTTGTTGTATCCGGAATCGGGGAATTGATTGCCCATCCGGATAAAATAAAGGTTTTCGATCTTGACTTCATTAATGATATGAAACAGGCGACAGCAAGCTCGAGAGTATTTCTTTCACCGGAAGGTGTAGCCATGCTGGGCACATTTGCCTATATCGAGGAGTTCGATTGGGTTATCGTTATCCAGCAGCCTATTGATGAAGCTTTTGAAGTGGCCAGTACCATGCTATACCAGGTTTTTGCCTTTGTTGCGCTGGTAATTATAGTAGCAAATTTATTGGCTTATTTCTCTGGAAAAGAGAATTACTGCACCCGATCACGACCCTTATCCGTGGTGTAAAAAGATATGCTGAGGGGAATCTGGATTTTAGAATAACTATCGAGAAATATGAAGAAATTGGTGTTTTAGCACAAGAATTTAATTCGATGGCGGCCACCTTGTCAGAAAACCAGCGAAAATTACGACGAATTGAAAGACTTGCTGCCATGAGCAAGTTTGCCACTTTAGTTAGCCATGAGATCCGGAATCCCTTAAATAGTATGAACATCAATATGCAAATATTAAAAAGGGAGATGGAAAATCCCCTGGGAAATGCAGAAAAAAAACAAAAATATTTTGATATCATTGTGTCAGAAATTAACCGGATGGATAATTTGATCAAAAACTTTTTGATGATATCTCGACCTCCCAGATTCGATTTCCTTCCCAATGATATCCATAATATTTTAGATGCCGCTATCCTTATGCATAGAGCCAATGCAGAACAACAGAAGGTAGAGATTAAAAGACAGTTCTATAAAAAGAAATATTTAGCAAATGTGGATCGTGATCAGATGATGCAGGTTTATCATAATATCATTATCAATGCCCTCCAAGCAATGCCTGGTGGCGGTGAACTTACGATTAAAACGAGTATAAAAAGAATAAAAAGTAATACCGGAAAATCTACCACCATGCTTCGTATTGAATTTAAAGACACTGGTATGGGTATCCCGACTGAAAAGATCTCAGATATCTTTGAAATGTATTACACAATGAAAAAAACCGGGACGGGTCTAGGGTTGGCCATAGCAAGACAGATAATTGAAGCTCATTTCGGCAACATTCAGGTAGAAAGCAAAATGGGAGAGGGAACAAACATTATCGTTAATATACCGAGCATTGAAAAAAAGCGGGAGATACCCTCCAATAAGAAAATTCGGACGGAGTCTGAATGATGGATCGGATTTTAATAGTTGAAGATGATCGTAATACTCTGGAAGGATTAGCTGAAATTCTCAGTATGGAGAATTACGAAGTAATTAAAGCTATTGACGGTAAAAGTGCTTTACGGGAAGTCAAGAACGGCATGTTTACCGTTATGCTTACTGATTTGGTTCTTCCTGATTTCGATGGACTTGAATTGGCTAATCAGGTTTGGAGGGAACAAAAAGATTTACTGGTAGTTATGATGACGGCCTTTGGCTCTGTTAAACATGCTGTAAGTGCAATGAAAAAGGGCATATACGACTATCTAACAAAACCCATCGATATTGATGAATTATTGATAGTGCTTAAAAAGGCGATTAATCAATACAAATTACATGCCGAGTACAATTCACTAAAAGATAAAATTGAAAAAAAATATCAATATGAGAATATCATAGGTAGCAGTGGAAAAATGCAGGAAGTCTTTCGAAAGGTAAGTAAGATATCAGAATCCGATGCTACAATTTTGATAAGAGGAGAAAGTGGAACAGGTAAAGAACTAATAGCCCGGGCAATACATTTTAACAGTCCGCGGAAAAATAATAAGTTGATGGAACTTAACTGCTCCTCCATTCCCGAGACCTTACTCGAAAGTGAATTATTTGGACATGAAAAGGGCGCTTTTACCGGTGCACATAAAACAATGAAAGGTAAATTTGAAAGTGCTGATAGTGGAACAATATTTCTGGATGAGATTGGTGATCTCTCTTTAAATGTACAAGTAAAACTATTGCGTTTTCTGCAGGAAAAAAAATTTAATAGGGTTGGGGGTACAGGGTCTATCTCTGTTGATGTACGTCTTTTGGCGGCAACAAATGCAGATCTTGAAGAGAAAATGAGGGGTGGGAAATTTCGTGAAGATCTTTATTATCGATTAAATGTTATACCGATAAATATTCCGGCTTTACGTGACAGGCCAGAAGATATCGGTCCATTAATTGAGCATTTTATTCAGATTTTTGCTCAAAAAAATAATAAAGAAATTGAAGGGATAGATTCTGAAGCATTAGATATCTGTATGAAATACTCCTGGCCGGGAAATGTGAGAGAACTTGAAAATGCACTTGAAAATGCTATTGTCTTAACAGAGAAGAAATGTATTTCTCCAGAGGACTTACCATTTTATATTAAATCAAGTAAAAGCAATTCCAATTTACCTGATTTTGGTCAAATGGATGGTATGAGATACAAAGATCAATTAGAATATGCAGAAAAGTTGATTATAAAGAAGGCTTTAGATAAATCAAAGGGTAATAAAACACATGCAGCTAAACGTTTGGGGTTTAGCATCAGAACGATGAGAAATAAAGTGAATAAATATAATTTATAAGGGTTGGCTATGAATATAACAAAAATATTTACTTTCTTTTCGTATAAAATAAGTCATAAATGTTTGAAGCCCTCTGAATAAACCGCCTAGTGTTGCCACAACTTCCAAAGCAGGCTGCTTAATCTCATTGGAAACTTGTTGTTCAAACTCAGCAATATTGTCTACAACACCATTAAGAGTCCGTGATGCCTGGGACGTCTGATTTGTTATATCCCCGACATTGTGCAAAATTTGAGGTAATTCACGATTTAATTCATCCAGGGTTTTCGATAGCTTACCCAGGGCTCTGTAAAAACTAACGACTGTAGGAATTAGTAATATTACTAATACGGTAAGCACAAGCAATAGAACCACAAGTGCAACTTCCCAGGCCATATTTTACTCCTTAAACTAGTTGCCGCTCAAGACAATAAATAGTTTTCAACTTGTTATAGTATTTGATTATTCAGTTTTCGATTTAGGCTTACGAGGCTTTCTCTTCGGTTTTTCTTCTTCGATAACCGGGGAGTCTTCTTCGACTTCATCTTTTGTCATCTTCTCAATGATCTTGTCACGTCCTTGTTCGAATGACTTCATCGCTGCTTTACGGGCATTCTCAAAATCTGACTTGCCATGGTCAAATATTTTTCCTGCCTCTTCTCCTAATTCTTCGCGCATATCTTTCCCGCTTTTTGGAGCAAGTAAAACACCAATGATTCCTCCGAGAATACTGCCAAATACAAATCCCTTAAAAAAACTATCGCCGCTGCCTGCCATAATATTCCTCCGCAGAAATTATTAACATACATGAAAAGTAAATTAATTTATTCTTAAATACAATTTATTATTTTTATCCGTATTCAAAATATTCCCCTTTTTTTTGTTAAATCTGTATATTCGCATCAAGAGTAACATTTTAAAGGGACAGTATTTGTTGAATCGTTTCCTCTCTATTCAAAGGTCGATCATTTACTGATGTTTTGCAAGCAAAAAAATGCGTTCTTAAACTCAAGGTCTTATATATGACTGGGCTCACCAAAAAGTTTTTTATCCCCGCTTTATTTCTGGCATCCCTGGGGATCGCTTATGCGCAAATTGAAACGATTGATACAACTCCCCCTAATAAGTCATACCAGGCGACCAAAGAACAAAATAGATTTAAATTAAATCCTCTGCGCCAATCCTTGGCCAACTATGATGTCATACACTACCAGATTAATCTCTCCATTGATCCTAATGACAATGAAATTATCGGTTTTGTAGAAATAGTGTTGTTACCTGTTGTTAATATTGAGACAAACCTATTGTTTGATTTTGCCGGATTGCAATTGGATTCAGTTTTTATTGGTCCCAATAAGGCCTCCTTTAGTAGAGAAAATGAATTATTAACTGTATATCCATCCGCAACAATTGTTGCTGGCGATACACAACAGGTGTCTTTTTGTTATCAGGGAAAACCCCTAAAAGGATTATATTTTAGACCAAATGCTTATGGTGAAATGATTGTTTATTCGCATAACGAACCCTATGATGCCCATTATTGGTTTCCGTGTAAGGATCAACCCGCAGACAAAGCAACCTCTTCTGTGACAGTAAATGTCCCCACACCAATGATTGCTTTGAGCAATGGTACCCTGATGGGGCAAAGCAATGCAGGTCCTGGATCTACAATATTTGCTTGGTATGAAAATTATCCAATAGCCACTTATCTTATTTCAATTGCGGCAGGACCCTACAAAATAGCTGCTGATGAATTTGTCTGGGAATCTAAAGTAATTCCTCTAGCCTACTGGGTATATTCTCCGGATCTGGATAGAGGGGCTCAAGCACTTTTATGGACTAAAGAGATGCTTGTTTTTTTTAGTGAATTTATAGGTGACTATCCCTTCCTGCTTGAAAAATATGACATGGTCGAAGTGCCCTTTCGTGAGGCAGCCGCCATGGAAAATCAAACAGCAACAACGATGGGCGATTTTGTTATGGATAATGTTGGGGTTATTGCCCACGAACTTGCCCATCAATGGTGGGGCGACGCATTAACCCCTAAAACCTTTGTCGATATTTGGCTGAATGAAGGTTTTGCTTCATACTTTGATGCCCTCTTTACTGAATATAAGTATGGTGAAGAAGCCTACCAGCAGCAGATGGATCTCTATAAAAACAAGATGAATTCAGATGGATCTTTACCTTATCCCATTTATGATCCCCCAGAAAGGTATATGTTTGGTAATGCGGTGTATATGAAGGGGGCTTGGATCTTGCATATGCTCAGGTTTGAAGCAGGTGAGTCAGTCTTTAAAAAAATCATTCGTGATTATTATGAAGACTATAAGTATGGCACTATCACCACCGAAAATCTTAGACGTATCACAGAAGTGGTAACAGGAGAATCCTGGTTGAAGTTTTTTGATCAATGGCTAAACTATGGTGGGATGCCCGTTATTATAGGAGACTGGCAGCAAGAAGAAAATATAACAACAATTATGCTGGAACAGTTTCAACAAGACCCGATTTATCATTTTAATCTGGAAGTCTTGGTCAAAGGAACTTCCGCGGACACATTAATAATTATTCCTGTTTCTGAAAGGATTACCAAACAAAAGATATATTTCGCCGATACAGTAACAGAGGTTGACATTGATCCTTTGAATAAAATTTTAAATACTAATAACGGCCCTCTGTATAATATTCCGCAGATATCGGGATTCCTGAATATTTATCCTAATCCTTTTCAGAATAAAATTACCATCGTATATCAGGTTAGTAAAAAGGAACATATTGAAATCCTAATTTTTGATGTGTTAGGACAATTGGTTAAAAAATTAGTGGATGAGAGCAAGATTCTTGGTATTTATCAGGTTGAGTGGCATGGAGAGACCTTTGCCAGTGGAAACTATTACTGTACTATCAAGACATCTGAAAATGTAGAAACGAGGAAGATAACGCTGGTGAAGTAAATTCCAGTCGCCGGGCCTTTTATACGCAGACTCTGCTGAATTAAATTAGATTTGCATTGACAAGCCCTGGTGAAGAACAAAACTTACAGTACCCAGTACCCAGTACCCAGTACCCGTACCCAGTCCCAGTGTAAAGGAGATGTAGGTGGAAAATATTGAAATAAAGGCAAGGGTTTCTGATTTACACACTATTCGTGAAAAGATACTAAAAATGGATCATAAATATATTGGACTAGATCACCAGGTAGACACCTACTTTAACACAAAATCAGGGCGTATGAAATTGAGGGAATCTAAACTATCCGGTTCGTATATGGTTTTATATTTTCGTGATGATATTTGCGGTCCAAAAAGTTCAACCTATCAAATAGTTCCAGTAAAAAACTCAGATGAAGTAAAAAGCTTATTATCCCAAATGCTTGGGTTGCAGGTTATTGTTGAAAAAGAAAGAGATATATTTTTATATGAGAATGTACGTGTTCACTTAGATCAGGTTTCCGGTTTGGGTGAATTTATGGAATTAGAAGCTGTTATGGATGAAAAATTCAATGACAGGGGGAAAGAAACGAAGAAAGTGAATTATCTGTTGGATATCCTGGATATTAACAAAGAACATCTACTCTCACAATCATATCGAGAATTAGTTGCAGAAAAATAATAATTTAGTTTTGGCAGTTAGTAAAAGAGAACTCAGAGTTTAAAAAAATGAAAAATTATTGAGGATTTTCTGAACCCTCCATGTCAAAAAGTGATATAAATAAAGTCTCGGAATAAGATTAAATCCATTGGTGTTTGATAATGGAAAGTAAGGAGAGGAAATTGAAAATATATAGTTGGAATGTAAATGGTATCCGGGCGGCGTCTCAAAAGGGATTCATTGAATGGTTTCGTGATTCAGATGCAGATATTTTATGTTTGCAAGAAATAAAAGCACAACCAGAGCAATTGGATGATAGTCTGCTAAATCCTGATAGTTATCTTAGTCATTGGAATCCTGCTCAGAAAAAAGGTTATAGTGGTGTGGTAACTTTTTCAAAAAAAAGCCCCCTTTCAGTTAAAAATGGAATCGGGAATGATAAATTCGATGATGAGGGACGTGTCATAGAGTCCGAATATGAAAACTTTACTCTTTTCAATATCTATTTTCCAAATGGACGGCGCGATCTAAGTCGTGTAGATTATAAATTGGAATTCTGTGACCTGGTACTTGACCGTTGTGAAACTTTGAAGGCAGAAGGGAAAAACCTGATAATTTGTGGGGACTATAATACGGCCCATAAAGAAATCGATCTCAAAAATCCGAAAGCAAATCAGAAAACAACGGGGTTTCTTCCAGAAGAAAGAGCGTGGATTGACAAATTTATTGAACATGGTTATATCGATACTTTCAGAGAGTTTGATAAAGAATCTGAAAAGTATACGTGGTGGAGTTATCGATTTAGTGCACGGGATAAAAACGTTGGATGGCGGATCGACTATTTTTTTATCAACAAAGAATTTTTACCAAGTTTAAAAAATGCGTTTATCCTACCAGAAGTTAAGGGGTCTGATCACTGTCCGCTGGGAATCGAAATCGACATATAAAAAATTACTATCCTTTAAATTGTAACTCATACAAATAGCGATATCGATCACATCTTTCGAGCAGTTCTGCATGAGTTCCCTCATCAATTATATTGCCTTCTTCAAGCACAACAATCTTATCTGAATTCATAATTGTCGACAACCGGTGTGCAATAATTAATACGGTACGATCCTTCATCAAATTTTCGATGGCCTGCTGAATAAGTCGCTCCGTTTCTGAATCAAGAGAAGATGTCGCTTCATCGAATATGAGTATGGGGGGATTTTTCAATATTGCGCGGGCAATAGAAATGCGCTGTCTTTGCCCACCCGATAATCGTGTGCCCCGTTCTCCGATCATAGTATCATATCCTTCCGGTAGATCCTCAATAAACTCATGGGCATTGGCCAGTTTTGCAACATGCATGATATCATCTTTGGAATAGTCTGGCATTCCATAAGCGATATTGTTTGCAACTGTATCATTAAAAAGAATGACATCCTGAGTTACAATACCCATAAGACGACGGAGACTACTCATGGTAAGATTACGAATGTCGCTGCCATCAATGGAGACAATACCTGTGCTGACTTCATAAAATCGTGGTAAAAGGTTTACAAGAGTTGTTTTACCAGCGCCACTGCCACCAACAATTGCAACTTTTCTGTTTTTGGTGACATTAAGGTTTATTTTATTTAATACAGGTTTATCCTCCGGAGTATATTGAAAGGATACATCTTCATAGGATACCTTCTCCAAAAAATCCGGTTTAACCTGAGCACCCGGGCGATCTGTAATTGATGATTGGGTATCAAGAATATCAAAAATTCGTCCTCCTGCTGCCAAAGAAATCTGAACATCATTGTTAAACTGACCGAGTTTTTTTATCGGATCCATCAATGAAAAAAGGATGGCAATAAAACGGATAAAATCCTCTGAACTAAGTAAATCTCCAGAAAGAACCATCTGTCCACCGTACCACAAAACGCACACCATAATACCAATACCTGTTACTTCTGACAAAGGACCGGTAAGACGATGTAGTCTTGTTCTCCTGACAAAGGTTTTAAAATGCTCAAAAGTTTTAGATTGAAATTTTTTGGACTCATATCCTTCCATAGAAAATGCTTTTACAACCTTAATTCCGGTAATGGTCTCCTGTAAAACAGTTGTTACATCGGCAATACGCTCCTGGACGCGATGACTTTTCCTTTTTAGGCTCTGACCTATTTTTCCGATAATGATACCAGTGAGAGGAAATACAATGGAGGCAACCAGACTTAATTGCCAACTGATACTAATAAGAAGGGTAACAAAAATAACAATCATAAGCGGATCGCTAATGACTTTTGTGAAATTATGTTCCATTGATTCATTCAGAACATTCACATCATTGGTTACCCTGGACATCAGGTTTCCCGTCTGATAACGCGAAAAGAAACTGAGCGGTTGGAAAAGCAGATGATTATATATTTTATCTCTGATGTCCTTGATGAATCGCTGTTCAACATAGGCAATCCACCAGGATTTCAAAAATCCAAAAAAGTTTTTGAACAAAAATAATAGAAAAATAAGAATACAAAGAAACTTCAAAGTTTCAGATTTTGAATCTTTTATGATATAGTGATTGAGTTTTTCCTTCATCCATTGGTTTAGATTGAGTATACTGCTGCCTGTCTCAACTGGTGAAGGTGCTTTTTCCTCAGAAACTTGTTCCTGGGAGTCAAAGATAGTCGTAATGAGGGGGGCTACCATCCAGATTGAAACGGTGCTGAAGATAACGAACATGAAATTAAAGAATAAAACAAGAATTATAATCTTTATATAGGGCTTGAAAAATGAAAGAATTCTCAAATATAAAGCTAAATTGCCTTCTTCAGTTTTTTTAGACATCAGATACCTTTATCTCAGTTATCAATATATCATCTCATTGGTCGAAGATTTTGATGTAACATATGTTTTATGATCTGATCAATTATGTTCAACAAGCCAAGTTTAGTAAATTCATTAATCGGGTGCATTTTTTTTTAGCTTTTTGGCAATAATTATTGAATAATGCAAAGATTTCTTTTTTTTCGTATTTTGTAGACCAATGTAAAATCGTGAGAGAGGAATCATGAAATTACCTATCTTTCAGGTCGATGCATTTACCAATCAAGCATTTTCAGGCAATCCTGCAGCAGTATGTCCTTTAGAGTTCTGGCTTGAAGATGAGGTAATGCAAAATATTGCTTTGGAGAATAATCTTTCTGAAACGGCCTTTATTGTAAACAGGGGGGACTATTATCAGATACGATGGTTTACACCCCAGACAGAAATTGAGTTATGTGGTCATGCAACCCTGGCTACTGCCTGGGTTCTCATGAATAAGATTGAAAAAGAGCGAAAAGAAGTTGTTTTTGGTAGCCATAGCGGTGAATTAAAAGTTTGGCGAGAAGAAGATTTATACTTAATGGACTTTCCGGTACATAAGCCTGTAAAATGTGATAAGCCTGAGAATCTTATAAAGGGTCTTGGTATTGAGCCTATAGAAGTATTGGGATCAAATTATTATTTAGCAATCTTTGAGTCTGAAGAAACAGTGAGAAATCTAAGACCATATATGAAGGCACTTAAGGAACTTGATCGTATCGGTGTGATCGTTTCAGCACCGGGGAACGAAGTAGATTTCGTTTCACGGTTTTTTGCACCGGCAGTAGGTATCCCTGAAGATCCGGTCACGGGATCAGCACACTGTACACTTATTCCTTATTGGGCAGAAAAATTAAATAAAGACCATATGACGGCACTCCAGGTCTCTGGACGTGGGGGAAAACTTAAATGCGAATATAAAAAGGACCGTGTAATCATTGGTGGTGAAGCTAAATTGTTTATGGAGGGAACTATCTCATTTTGATGAGATGGTTTTCGTAAAAATTTTCGTTAATGATCTTACACCTTCATTTTAGGTTGTAATCTTTGCGATGCGATTACGGTATTATATTTAAAATTAGGTGGATATAATTAGATTATTTTGGAATTATTGTTATAGGAAATAAAATAAAGCGTATGAATTTTCTTAAACCCAAATGGGCAGTCGAGTGGTGGGAATTAATAAAAACAGAAGGCATTAAAGAATTTATTAAGATTAAAGGATGGAAAGTAGTAGTTGCTTTTTTTCTCTTCTATCTGATACGTGATGTTACGTTGTATATAATTATCCCCTATTTAATTATTGATGGCGTGGTAGGATGCTAACCCAAATGTATGAGAATGGATAATGAAGATAAAGACTCTTACTGTGGGTAGTTTTGCCATGAATTGTTATCTGGTATGTGATGAGGATAGTCGGGAGGCTATCTTTATTGACCCGGGCGCAGAAGCGGAGCGATTAATAGATGAGGTTGAAAAAGAAAACCTGAATTTAAAATATATCATAAATACCCATTGTCATATTGATCATACCGCTGAAGTTGACAAGGTGATGAATCATTTTAATCTTCCTTTCCATATGCATGAAGGAGATATAGGTCTCTTAAAGTCTCTCAAAGAACAAGGCTCCTTTTTTGGTATATCAGTGGGAGAAATACCTCAATCTATTAAATTTGTAGAGGACGGGAACCATTTGTTGATTGGGGATAGGAAGTGTACGATCATTCATACACCGGGACATTCTCCCGGGGGAATATCAATTAAAATTGATTCAGATGTTTTTGTCGGGGACTGTCTTTTTTTAGATTCAATTGGAAGAACAGATCTTCCGGGTGGGGATTATGAGCAGCTTATAAATTCAATTCGCACCAGACTTTTATCGTTGGATGATGCTACTATAGTTTACCCAGGCCACGGTCCGCCCACAACCATTGGTAGAGAGCGTCAACATAATCCTTTTCTCCATGAATAAAATATCCGCGCATTATGAGCAATTTTTGTTCTCTTCAAAGGATTTGAACTTAATAATCAATTTACTTTTCGGATTTAAAAACCGGGCTCAATATATTCCTAAAATTTAAATAACATTATACTATGGAATTTTAATGAAAATTAAGGGTAAGATTGCGTTAGTAACAGGTGGGGCTGTCAGAGTGGGTCGTGCCATCTCAGAGATGTTGCTCAATAATGGGGCTCAACTTTTTTGTCATTATTACCATAGTGAAAAACGGGCACATGAACTAAAAACTGAGTTTCCTAATGTACATCTGCTCAAAGGAGATCTTAGGGATCACCATACCGGCAAGAAATTGATAAATCAAATCATTGATGAAGTTGGCAGAATTGATATACTTGTAAATAACGCTGCTATTTTTATTAAAACACCATTTGGGAGTATCACCGAGGATGATTGGGACAAACATTTTAATTTAAATTTAAAAGCAGGATTTTTTTTGGCTCAGGAAGCCGGTAAAATCATGCTCAAAAAGGGAAGTGGAAAAATAATCAATATTGCTGATACCAGTGGATTAAGTCCATGGCCATCGTATCTTCCTTACTCCCTTACAAAAAGTGGCGTAATAAGTATGACAAAAGGTCTTGCGAAAGTTCTGGCACCAATAGTACAGGTTAATGGTATTAATCCAGGGCCGGTTCACTTACCACCTGATTTCTCAATTGAGCAGAGGCAAAAGGCAATCTTTCATACCTTGTTGAAACGGGAAGGAAAGGCAGAAGATATTGCCAATACCGTAAGGTTTCTTCTAGAGGATGGTGATTATATCACTGGTACAGTTATTTCTGTAGATGGCGGTCGAAGTCTGGTATAAATAATATCTAATTGATGATGATTTTTGATTTTCAAACAAACTTTTACTAATATTCCCGTTCTTAAGACGGAATGTAACAATCACTATTGCTGAGGTACTTTAATAATGTCTGATAAATATGAAATACCTGATCCACTAAAAAATCTGGAACTGCTTGCTTATAATCTTTGGTTTGGCTGGAATCCGGATGTACGCGATTTGTTTAAGGAGATTGATCTGGAGGTTTGGCGGAAGTGCGGGCGAAACCCCGTCAATTTTATAAAAATGGTGGAAAAGGACAAACTAAATCAAATAGCAAATGATAAGGTATTTATCGATAAGGTAAATGCGATCTGGGAGAGACTAAATGCCTATATAGAATTAAAGGAGACGGCGTTTTATAAGAACTATCCCAAAATGGCTGATCATTCGATTGCTTACTTTTCGGCGGAATATGGTATTCATGAGTCATTACCAAACTACGCAGGTGGTCTGGGTGTTTTGGCCGGTGATCATACAAAATCTGCCAGTGATCTTGGACTGCCCTTCGTCGCTGTCGGGCTGATGTATAAACATGCCTATTTCCATCAACAGATTGACATGGGGGGTAATCAGGTAGAAATTTATGAGGAGCTGGATCTTGAAAAATTACCGATCCAACTGGTTATGGAAAAAGGTGAAACACCACTAATGGTAAGTGTCCCCATGCTCGATCATGAAGTTTACCTGAAAGTTTGGAAGGTAAAGGTTGGTCGGGTTTCTGTATATCTTTTGGATTCCACTGTTGATCAGAATAGTCCCGAAGATAGAAATATCATTCATACGCTTTATGGTGGTAGCCGTGATACACGAATTCAGCAAGAAATAATTTTGGGTATTGGAGGAATGCGAGCGATTCGAAAAATGGGAATTCAGCCGAGCGTATTCCATATGAATGAAGGACATTCTGCTTTTCTTGGTCTGGAGAGAATTTACGAATTGATGAATAGTGGGATGGATTTCAAAACCGCATTGGAATTTGTTCGTGCAACAACATTATTCACGACACACACCCCAATTCCTGCTGGTAATGAAGCGTTTGAATTTGGTATGATTGAAAAATATTTTAAAAATATTTGGCCCCAATTAGAGATCTCTCATGAAAAGTTTTTTGATCTTGGACGAAACACGAATATTCATCAACACGAAAATTTTTCGTTGACCGTTCTGGCCCTCAATCTGTCCAGTCAGGCAAACGGTGTTAGCATGCTCCATGGAGAGGTGTCCAGAAATATGTGGCAAAAAGTCTATCCGGGAATTCCAACAGAGGAAGTTCCCATTGGCCATGTTACTAATGGGGTTCATAGTTTTACCTGGTTTCACCGGGAAATGCTGGGAATTTTAGATAAATATTTGGACTCAGATTGGAAAAATCAAATAAGAAACCAACATTATTGGGATAAGATATTTGATATACCGGACGATGTTTTTTGGAATGCGATGAAAACAATGAAAATAAAAATGGTAGATCATCTGAGGGGAACATACCAGACGCGAATTGAACGTTATGGTCCTGGGAATGGGGGCTATCCTTCTTCCGATGAAATACTCGATCCCAATATTCTCACCATAGGTTTTGCACGTAGGTTTGCACCTTATAAACGCTCATTGCTCTTTTTTAGTGATTTAGAGCGTGTGAAAAAAATTCTGAATAACAAAGAAAAACCGGTACAAATCCTCTTTGCAGGAAAGGCACATCCCGCAAATGAAGCTGGCAAAGATTTGATACGTAGGATTAATGAATTGTCCCGGGATGAGGAATTAAAGGGCAAAGTTGTGTTTGTTGAAGATTATTCGATGAGTAATGCCCGTGCATTAGTATCAGGAGTTGATTTATGGCTTAATACACCGAGACGTCCTCTGGAAGCAAGTGGAACTTCCGGTCAAAAAGTACCGATAAATGGTGGGATTAATTTTAGTATTCTTGATGGATGGTGGCTTGAGGGTTATGACGGGCAAAGTGGATGGGCAATTGGTGAATCGAGACAATATGAAAATGCAGATCAACAGGATTATGAAGATGCACAGTCGCTCTATGATACATTAGAAAATGAGATCGTGCCCCTCTATTATAAACAGAACAAAGAGGGTATACCAATAGATTGGATCCAAAAGTCTAAACAATCTTTCAATGCAACGGTGACCCAATTTAGCGCCCATCGCATGGTGTGGGAATATCTTCAGAAATTTTACATCCCCGCTATGAAGAGATCAGAAAAATATTCACAGGAGGAGTATAAAGGGTTATATGGATTTACTAAATGGAAAAATCGCATTGTACGACTATGGCCGAATGTAAGTTTAAGTATACTGAATGGCACGAGTATGGATGAAGATAGACGAATTCTCTCTGCGGGCGAACAAAGAGAAATAAAGTTGGAAGTTGGTTCTGCCGGATTGGAGCCAAAAGATATTCGGGTAGAAATTGTTCTTGAACGACAGGACGCGTATCGTGGCCATCAATCAATGAAAATTATTCCGATGGGTATGGTAGCAAAAAAACCCGGAGACCTGATTGAATATCGGGCGAAGGTTCTCGCTGATGCTGACGGATCCTATCGTTTTAACTGCCGGGTGATTCCAAAACATCCTGATCATTTTCATTTACATGAAACACGACTTATTAAGTGGTTGGATTAACCTGGGTTCATCATTCCCATTGGGCAAAATGCCAATCCAGTTCGTTATAGCGTGAATATGATTTTCGTGAGGTTGGATCCAGGGTAAATTTGATTGATGTTTTCACTTCGTTGAGTAATATTTGTTTTCTATCAAATCCCGGATATTGGAATTCTATATTGACCTCATCCCCATCACCTTCTTTTGAAATTTCAAATTTGAATAGGTTTTCTTCCTCGGAAAATTGAAAATGAATCCAACCATTCGCATAAGGTAAATTTGTGGATACATATTTTAAGTCTGATGGAAAAACTGGTGTCAGATCAATATGTTGATTTATTGCATTTGGATGATAGCCTATAAAGTCTTGGTAAAAATTTCGCACATATTCTGCCAGACTCATGGAAGAAGAAAGATTTTTTTTTAAAATGGCAGATTCTTTTTGTGGGATGGGATGCGGATCCCTAAAAGATGCAAAATTTCCGATAGCATCTTCATATAATATTTGATTTGATTCATATGAATAGAGATAAAAAGCGATCTCATCAAGGTTAAAATAAAGAAGGTTTGAAATTAATGTCCCGGAAAGCCAATGCCATATAGTACCATTGTGATGATTTCCAGGCTTAGGATCAGTGCTCTGTTCAAAATTTGTAGTAATAAAGTTGCGGTCTTCCTGCCATAAAGTACTTGTTCCATATCGAAAAGTTAGTTTTTTCATCACAACGTTTGTCACCTGGGATTTCATGTCATCGTTTATTAAGGGTTCTATCTCAGGCAACTGAGAGGATGATCCGGCAAACAAAATATTTGGACGAATTGATCTATTGGGTGAACCATTTGCATCCAGATAATCATACATGTGGTTTCGAAATGGTTTCCAGAAGTCTGTTTGAAAATTTTCTCTCAAACTGTTTGCGATTGTATACCAATATTCTTCCAAATTTGGATCATTGTTCCACGATGCTAATTTGGATCCTATCATTAAAGCCGTATACCATAAAGATTGAATTTCAACCGCGCGATTACCACGTGCCGATAATAAAATTTGTCCATCAGATTGATTCATCCAGGTTTCATTGTCCTTGTGAACCAGATAGAAATTCTCATCGATTCGAAAACGAATCGCACCGTCAATTGCATATTTCACCACCGAAAATATATCTCGCACAAATTCTCTGTCTCCGCTAAAGAGCACGTATTGATACAGGGCTCTGATATACCACCAGGTTACATCAGCTGAATTATAATCTACCTCTGTTGAGGTGATTTCGGAAGGAATCCGGCCGTACCAGGGGTCCTCCTCGTTTTGTAATTGATACTCACTAAAACAAGTCAGGATCTTTTTTGCTAATGGGAATTGACCACTGACCAGTAGGGCACCAGTCAGAGATATAAATGTGTCGCGCCCAAGGAATTCCGGCTTTCCAGGTAAGCCAGATAGAATGCCGGATTGATTATTTTCGCTTATAAGAGCATTTAATGAAAGTTGTGACCAATTTATAGCATCTGTAATTTCCGGAATATTGGTATAGGTTTGATTCTGGAGAAGAAATTGGGACATGCGATTAATTCTTACCTGTATAAAGGCAGAATGTTCTTCAACTATTCGATTGAGTAAATTTATCACTTTCTTTTTATTTTCTTCTAAAACGGCTACAACGACGACATTATTTTCATTTATTTTATAATAATTTATCCCCAACCAACTATCAGAAATTGTGGACGTGTCTTGTTCTCCATTCTTTGAAGGAATGATAAGGTGTGGTGATTGAATAGACAAGAGTTCCTGCTCATAATGCTTAGAATTACCCAAAATAGGTTTAAATTGTAGGTCTGTGATATTGGAGCGAGATTCAAATTCCCATATAATTGCATTAATTGAATCAAGCAAGGTAACGGTCTCATTTAAACCGGAACTATATTTTCGATGAAATGAATAGGGATGGTAAGTGAATTGTTCAACAGAATCACGGCTAATAAGTTGTGACCCCCAATATATTTCATAATCGAGAAGATAGCGCATACTGTCAACATACCATCCTTCCCATTTTCTTGTATTGGGTTGATGTGAATTGCCTACGAAATAACCGGATCCCTTGTTTGTGTAAATAAATCTTTTACTTTCATTCTCATCAAAATTCAATGCGGGCAAAAGGCTTGTAGAATCATTCTGACAAGCTGAGGATAAAAAAACAATCAATAAAATCAGGTATACTTTGGCCAAGCCCATCTCCGGATAATTATTTGTGATAACCCGAAAGATATATTCTTTATAATATAATATCAAATTTGCTATAATTGCTCAGATTATTTAAAAAGAGAATCGTCATGCTTAAAATAGCGGATATGTTTTGCTGACAGAAGTTCAATATGTAATTTCTTCTGAGAATTTGCTGGAGAAACTGTATTATATATTTTTATCTGATATGTGATTACTTTCTGATAAACAGGCTTAATTAATGGTTATATTTGTCGATTATGAATATTAATATTCTATATCACATTAAATGTGTGATATTTGGAAACACAAAGTTTCTCGTATATATTAGATGCTCACCCATCTTTACCGTGGACATGTATGAACATAATCAAAGCGGCCCAGGAATTCAATAAATATTAAAATCGGTATGTTTTACCAACTTTTTAAGGATAGAAGTACTTATGGAGAAACCTCAGTATATAACTAATCTCGAACAAATACCCGAAATATCTAAATCGTCCCAAAATGAATTAAAAGAAGTCACTCAAAAATTTATGTTTCGCTCAAATACTTACTATCAAAAATTAATTAATTGGGATGATCCGGATGATCCTATTCGCAGAATTGTGATCCCAAACAAGGCGGAATTATCTGCATGGGGTCGATTGGATGCTTCTGGCGAGAATGGCTATACCAAAATTAACAGGTCTGGAGCATAAATATGAGTATACAGCGCTCATCCTTGTCAATGATGTTTGTGGGGCCTATTGTCGCTTTTGTTTTCGTAAACGAATATTTATGGATGAAAATGATGAAGTTGTTCGGGACGTCAGTAAAGCTCTTGAGTATATCCGAAATCACCAAGAAATCAACAATGTGCTGTTGACAGGCGGGGATCCGCTTATTATGTCAACTGCCAAATTAGAAAATGTGATTAAGCCGTTACGGGAGATGGATCATATCAAGATTATTCGCATAGGAACAAAGATTCCCATATTTAATCCTTATAGAATCCTCAGCGATCCTTCTTTGCTAGATTTATTTAGAACATATAGTACAGCTACTAGAAAAATATATATCATGGCACATTTTAATCATCCGAGAGAGCTAACAGTAGAATCGATTAAAGCAATGAATCTGCTTCGTCAGGCAGGAGTGAAACTGTGAATCAAACACCTTTGATTAAGGGTGTTAATGATAATCCTGAGGTATTAGCAGAATTATTTAACCAGCTCTCATATATAGGCATTCCTCCTTACTATTTGTTTCTTTGTCGGCCAACATTGGGAAATAAAACCTATGCAATTCCGATTGAACAAGCTTTTGAGATATTTGAAAAATCGCGCATGAAATGTTCTGGATTAGCAAAAAGAGCCCGCCTGGTCATGTCCCATAGCACGGGAAAAATAGAAGTAGTAGGAAGAACCAGCGGCCGGATTTATATGCGTTATCATCGCGCTGCTAATCCGCAGGAAAAAGCAAGGTTTATGGTATTTACCAGTAATCCCGATGCTTATTGGTTTGATGATTATGATGAAATAGTTAGAGAATATGGCATAGAGAATCCTTATAGGGTCAGTGGACCAGAATAATCTTTTTTGCCCTGATGTCTAAACCCAATGCCATTTATCGCGCATCTTGTGATCCGTATCAATTAATTAAATTATATCTGAATTTATCGCTGTGAATAATTTTAAATTTATAATTCCGCATGATTTTCAAAAAGCCAAACCTGACCCACTATATATTTATTGGCTTGCTTTTGGGGGCCATATCAGGCTGGTTTATTGGATTACCAATAATCCCTTATGCTGATTTCTTTGCCAATATATTTCTAAGATTGCTGCGTATGGCAATTATTCCACTCATAATAACCTCAATTATTTCGGGAGTTGTAAGTGTTGGAGACGGCGCGGGGTTGGGTCGCTTAAGTATTAAAACATTTGGATACTACATTCTGAGTAGTTTTCTTGCTATAATGACAGGATTATTACTTGTTAATATCTTTAAACCAGGGGTAGGGGCCGTAATTGGTCTTGAAGAAAAACCGCAGCATGTAAGTGCCGCAGATCAGTCCTTAAGTGATTTACTTTTAAATATTATTCCCGAAAATCCATTTAAAGCAATGGCTGCAGGTGATGTTCTTCCCGTCATATTTTTTTGTATACTTTTTGGCTATTTTATTACCCGATTAGCTGATAAACCAAAACGAGAATTATCTACATTTTTTCAGGCCTCTTTCGAAACAATGATGAAAGTCACGCACTTTGTGGTTTGGGCAGCACCATTGGGTGTCTTTGGTATTATGGCCAGAATTGTTGCGAAAACCGGCTTCTCTGCTTTTAATTCATTAGGTTTATATTTTCTAATTGTCCTTTTAGGATTATTTATTCACGCCGCCATTAGTCTTCCCGCTCTTTTAAGATTCATAGCAATGGTTAGACCAATTAAGCATTATAAAGGTATGCCTGCAGCGCTGTTAACGGCATTTTCCACCTGTTCATCGATGGTAACATTACCCTTAACTATGGATGCTGTAACCGGAAACTCTCAGGTATCCAAGAAAGTTGCCAGTTTTACTTTACCTATTGGAGCAACCGTTAACATGGATGGTACAGCACTATATGAATGTGCGGCCACAATTTTTATTGCCCAGGTATATGGGATAGAATTATCTGTGGGTTCGCAAATGATCGTTGTGATTACGGCCTTACTTGCTTCAATAGGTGCTGCTAGTGTACCCATGAGTGGTTTGGTAATGATGTCCATTATTCTTAAAGCCGTAGGCTTGCCCCTTGAAGGTGTTGCAATAATTCTTGCTGTGGACCGGGTATTGGATATGTTTCGTACCACGATCAATGTGTTGAGTGATAGTGTTGGAGCGGTTGTCGTGGCAAGATTGGAGGGGGAAGATCTTCCAAATCTTTCGATCCGTTAGTTATCTGAAAAGTATTAAGTCAATATGGTATTACTTGTTTTATTCATGTGTTTGGGTTGGAATAAATTTATAAAAGGTATGATTGAATAACCCATCTCCCCGCATTTATTCTTGTGCTTAAAAGTTTAGACCGGAGAAGGGCAGCGGGTACCCTAGGTATAAGGACTTACCAAAATCAAAAAGCACCTCCATTAATATCACCTTTAGAAATAGCATGCAAATAAGTTGACACGCGACTTATTATATATTAAATTTACGGGCTTAACTTGGAATTAACCTGGAGGAGTTCATGGCCATAAAAACATTGGATCTATTAAGTCTGGAAGATAATTCTGACAATGTTTATGAAGCATGTCTTGTTATTGCTAAACGTGCACGAGAAATAAACACCGGCCGGATTGCCGAAAGAAGAGAGAAGGAAGTCCTGGAAGAATCAGGATACGATCAGGAGCTCGATATATATGACCGGGAGTTCATGGAAGGAATTGAACACGAGAGGGAGATTAACCCGACCGTGATTGCTCAAGTTGAATTACTAGATGGAAAGCTGAAATATAAATATATAAAAGATGATGAAATTAAAATTAATGAAGAGCCCTCTGAATGAGGGCTTTTTTTTGTCCTATTCTATTCTCTAAGAATTATTTAGTCCCACTATAATCTGTTCCTCCATAACTTTCATGTCATTTTTTTCTTTAACTTTTAATCATTAATTTTTAATCTTTCAAAATACTATCATAGGGAAGACCGATGTATAAGTCTATTTCACAATGGTATTATTCATACATTAGATGATAGTCGCCCCATAACGGATTGTTTATTGATTCTCAATGACCGTATAATATATACTGGCCCCGAAATCGGTATAAATATATCTGATCAGCAAGTTAAAAAAATTGATTTACAAGGAAGACATATTTACCCTGGTTTTATCGATTGCCATACGCATATAGCCTCTGTTGCGCTTGATAAAATGAATCTGCGGCTTGACAATTGTGATACATTAAAATTAGCTCTCCAGAGGATTGCTGAATTTTCCGAAAAACGTCCACCGGGCTCCTGGATACTTGGGGGAGGATGGAATGCAAACCTCTGGAAAGATGGATCACCTCATAAGAAATACCTGGATAATATAGTTTCCGATAATCCTGTCGCCTTATTTAATAAGGATGGACATGGACAGTGGTTGAATTCCCGGGCGATGGAGATTTGTGGCTTTAATACGATTTCGGATACACCAACGGGTGGTAAATTGGTTTGTGATAGTACCGGCGAATTAAGCGGTTTGGTATATGAGAAAGCCTGTGATTTGGTAAACAGGAGAGTTGGGACAGTTACAAGCGACTTATTAAAACAATGCATGGAATTACTTCTTCCGGAATTGTATGCCTTAGGAATCACTTCTGCCCATAGTTGTGAAAGTATGGAGATCTGGCGCCTTTTTCAGGAGTTAGGACAGAAAAGGGATTTGAATATCCGTATTTGTATGCATCCACCCGTAGAGCATATAGATGAGTTTGTTTGCTCTGGGCTTTGTTCCGGATATGGAAATGAATGGCTTCGTCTGGGAGGACTAAAATATTTTATAGATGGATCTCTAGGTTCACAGACAGCAGAAATGCATGAAAATTATAAAGGCTCAAATCAGGCCGGCATAGAAGTAATGACGGAAGCAGAATTACATGAAAAACTTGAACGTTCAACCCTAGCGGGTTTAAGTGCAACAATACATGCTATTGGTGATAAGGCAAATTTTAAAGCTCTTAATGTACTTGAAAAAGTTAGAGAAATATCCAGCAAAAAAAGGCTTCGTAATAGAATTGAACATGCGCAGATTCTCCGAGAAAGTGATATAGGAAGATTTGGATCATTAGATATTATCAGCTTCCATGCAACCCATGCATATATCTGATGATGTGAAAATTGCAGACAAATTCCTGGATGAACGCACAAAAAGCACCTATGCTGTTAAAAGTCTAATAAAGGCGGGCTGCCGGGTGGTTTTTGGCTCGGATATGCCAGTAGCCGATCCAGACCCAATAAAGGGAATCAGGGCAGCTGTGGGCCGGCGGTATCTTCTGGATAAAAAGGAACCGAGCTGGCATCCGGAACAATCAATAGCCATTGTAAAGGCCTTACGGGCCTATACCCGCGATGCTGCTTATGCTTCTTATGAAGAATTATTAAAAGGTACGTTATCCCCGGGAAAGCTGGCTGATTTTATTGCTCTGCCAATTGAATTGGAGTCTGGAGACGAGGATTCTCTGGCTGGGTTAAAGGTTGGAATGACAGTACTTGGTGGAGACATCGTTTTTCAGGGGTAAATAATCCCTGCAGGTGGCCAAATTGGTTAGTAAAATCTTGGATTTATGCAAACGATAGAACTTACAATTACAGGGTATTATAAAATATTTTCAGGAATCATCCTGGATCAAAGATATAAAATGCTCGTTGAAACCCTTCCCCGTTTGTTTTTTTATTTCTGCAATTTTCTCTATTGTATAAATGTCTATAATTTTACCTTTATTCATAATAATTATTTCCTCACACCATTTTTCCATCAATTCCAGAACATGAGAAGAGAGCAAGATGGTTTTTCCTTCCCGGGATAGATGTTGTAAGATGCTTTTTGCATTATAGAGAGAAACAGGGTCAAATCCGTTCAAGGCTTCATCAAGAATTATATTTTGTGGTTTAGCGATCAAGGCCGCTGCAAATGAAATTTTTTGGCGCATCCCATGAGAATAGCGATTGATTAATTCATTAATTGTAAATTCCAGCGATAATTCGTTAGCTATCTCATTAATTAGCTGTATGTTATCTGAATTTCTGATCTCAGATATCATTTTTAAGTATTCACGACCGGTCAAATAAGGAAATAAATCAGGGTCTTCCGGAGCATACCCGATCAGAGATTTTATTTGCTGCCTGTTTTTTCTTAATATAAGATCATCATAATATATTTCACCTTCATATTCGGAAATTAAGCCCACTAAACTTTTTAAAAGGGAGCTTTTTCCCGCTCCGTTTGGGCCAATAAGCCCGTAGACAATACCCGGTTTTAGTTCCAAGGTAAGATTGTCGACAGCCAGAACCTTGGGATAACGAATGGTTAAATTGTCAACTTTTATCATGCTTTCCTCAATTATTAAACTGACGATAACTCTTAATATTTAGATAAATCAATATACCAATGGTTACAATAGGCCCCACCAAATGAAAATTAATTATCATAACAATTGTAAAAATGAGCATCAAATGATAGGCATATCCGGCAAAACGGGGATTGTCATAAAAAAGTGTGCGAACCAGGATCATCAGATACAGAATAAAGGCCGAAATGATAAGCACCATTCCGGTAAATATAAAAATGTTTAGTAACGAAATCTGATGTATGGCTAGGAAAACGAAGAGAATCAAAGTGATTATCAAAATATATAAAAATTCACTCATAAATTTTGCAAGAATAACCTGATAAAACCTGATCGGTAAAACTTTGTAAAAATATCGCGGCTCCCTTCCAGAATATTTTTCGTTAAATTGGTGAGAATAATGCTCCCAAATCAATATAAGTGAGAGGATGGAAAGGGCGGGGAGAAAACTCTCTTCGAAAAAGATCTCGACGATGAGGAGGGCAGAAATTAATAGCAATAAACTTACTATTTTGAGTCTTATGTAATGTTTATTTCGAAATTGTGACAAGAAGTCCTTGATATAAAGTGGCCGAATGGCCTTTGGTCTAATAAATGATAAGTTTGAATAATGAATTCCCGTTAATTCTTTTTCAGACTGTTCTAGCAGCGAGCTGAACCTTTGAATTATCTGATCCCAGGTATGCCAGTGAAATCGCCAAATATGGCGAAGGATGAATGAGAGAGCTGCTACAATCAACAGATCATAGTATACAGCCAGGCCTGTATTCCAGTATAAATAAAAATATCCTGCAAAATATCCCACACTTAGTAGATTATACTTAAGGATAATTGTGGATTTTTTATCTGATTTTGTGGACAAAAAATGAATAATGATGATCGAATAAATGGGTAGGGAGATAAAAATAACAAGTCCGTAAATGACAGAAAAAATTCCGGATGAGATGAGAAGAGCGCTTAAAACAGGTGTATATAGAAGAGCTGAAGATCAATTCATACTTTAAATAATAAAGAATCATGGAATATAATGTCTGTGATGCCGATAGGGGCTGGGTATAAAAAATTCTTAAGCCTTTTTGCTTTGGAATCATTTTAAAATAGATAAATGGTGTTGAAAACAGGGCGATGAAGAGAAAGGTATGAATAGCAAAACCGTTTAGTCCCCAATCGGTGACATTGGGTTGATCCAATATCTGATTAAAGAAAATAATTAGTTTGCTTGTAAAAAAAGAATAGAAGATGACGAAAAGGATAATAATTTCAATTTGAATTCTTAACCCAAGATGACGCCAGAAATTGTAGATTTGGATTAAATGAAATTTGAGGATAAGATTCATATCAGATTCTATGGGTTATTATTGATAAAATCGGGCTCATCATTAAAATTTCGATTGAGCCAGGGAATCTTTTCTTCTACGCAATTGGGAGAGATAGGTTAAAATACTCTGGTATCTCTCATTCAGGTTGGAATCGCCAGAAGTCCGAATTTCCAGATTATAGATTTTATCAAATTTACCGCGGCTGGCATGCACTCTTAGGGGGGCATCGGTTAGGGCGCCCAAATAAACACATACCCGATCATGGTAATTGTTAAGATCCATCATAAGATCAAAATCCTCACTCTGAATATTAGTTAGATACTGATGATTGGGCACTCCGAGCCAATTGGTATCACTTTTTCGTAACGTCGTTAGATCAAGTGTAGATATTTTAACTTTGCCAAGTTCTGATTGAATCGTCTTGATAAACTTTCGGGAATTAATTTCATCTGATCGATTGATAGGTAATATGACTAAAATCTTCTTTATATTTCTAATAGCCTCAAGAAAGTCCGTCTCGTTTCCTTTATCCTTCATAAAATAAAGACGGGCATCGAGTAATCTCTCTAAAAAATAGTTTTTTATAAAATTTTGTGATCTGATTTCCATTTACTATTTTTCCTGTTTCTTGTCTGATCGTTTTGGCCAAAAATTATCCAGACGCTCTTTGAGGATCTTTTCCCTCCCCAAAGATGTTGGATCATAATAGATACGATTTTTGAGTTTCTCGGGTAAATACGTATCCACCACAAAATGTTCGGGAAAATCATGAGGGTATTGATAATTTTCCCCATATTTCATTTCCTTCATCAATTTTGTCGGTGCATTTCGGAGATGCATTGGAACAGAAAGAGAAGGATTAGCTCTCACATCTTCTCCTGCCTTGTCTATAGCCAGATAAGCAGCATTACTTTTAGGACAGGATGCTAAATAGGTTCCTACTTGTGATAATACAATTCGTGCTTCCGGCATCCCAATGGCATGCACTGCCTGTAATCCTGCCGTTGCCAGCGATAACGCATAAGGCTCGGCATTTCCGATATCCTCAGAAGCCAAAATGATCAAACGTCTTGCAATAAATACAGGATCCTCTCCTGCTTCAAGCATACGTGCCAGATAATAAACAGTTGCATCCGGATCGCTACCCCGAACGCTTTTAATAAATGCAGAAATTAGATCATAGTGGTAATCACCTTGTTTATCATACAACAACGTGTTGTGTTGTGCTGCTTCTCTGACTAGATGTTCATCGAGTTTAATCGGACTATCATTCTCTCCAGCCTGGGCAATGCAGCTTTCTAATAAATTCAGCATTCGCCGGGCATCACCGGAACCATAGTGAATTAAGAGTTCCATACCGGGGATTTCTATTTCCTGCTGCGTGAGAATAGGATCTTTTTGAATGGCCTGTAATACTATTTCCTTTAATGATGTTTCTGTAAGAGGTTCGAGCTTGATTACCTGACATCTTGAAAGCAAGGGTGCAATCACTTCAAAGGAAGGATTCTCGGTTGTTGCGCCAATAAGTTTAATCGTTCCATCTTCAACAGCATGGAGCAGACCATCTTGTTGGGCTTTATTGTAGCGATGAATTTCATCTATGAATAAAAGGTGATTTTTTTGCTCATGATTGATTTCGAATTGCGATTTATCAATAACCGCCTTTAATTCCTTTTTTCCAGAAGTGACGGCTGATAGCATTGAAAATGGTAGGTCACATTCACGGGCTATTACTTTTGCTAATGTTGTTTTTCCTACCCCAGGAGGACCCCATAAGATCAGAGATGGGAATTTTCCGGATTCAATCTGGCGCCGAAGTAGAGAATTCTTCCCAAAATAATTATCATGTCCAATTACCGCGTCAAAACTCGATGGACGACATCTTTCCGCAAGGGGAATGAGAGTAATATCTTTTTCTCTGTGATTATGTATAAATAGATCAGTTGTTTTCTGCATGGGTTGGTGATGAGTAATTTTAGTCTTGTACGCTTATATTTTGAGCGATGGGAGTAAGCGCGTCTTTAAATTTTATATGCTAATTTTAAAGAATCTATATAATTATTAATATCTGAATTTACTCGATAAAGCATAATGAATCAAACAGGGGCCGGGAGGAGAGGGGGAATAAAATTCTTATACTATTCCATCATCTATTCTATAGCGATCTTCCAAAGGGCAAAATATGTGGTGTTAACAGAACTGGTTGATATTAATAAGCGGTTTTTCCCCCGGTGGAGCAAGTTGTTTACCCGGAATCTTTCAAAATTATTCTTACCCGCTTCTTCGATAGAATACTTGGGCGTATAATCTTCCTGAATGATACGGTTGTTGATTGATATATTAATTTCACTCACATTAGTAAACTGCAGGGGATACTTTTCATCGGTGCGGTAACCCCACATTTTGAGCCACATATTATTTTTCAAATTGATCGACTCTGGAACATCAAATGTAAATACAATCGCATCATTAAGGGGGGGGTTACGATAGGCAAAGGCATAACCCAATACCCAGACCTTTTCATTAAAGGGCTCAGGTTTAAGGATCTCTGGAGCATTGCTTGGATCAGAATTAAAATTTCTATCCTCATCCAAATAACCTATTTGAATACTTCCAGATTTATTTTTAGGCCTGATCCACTCCGGACTAAAAGCGACACTGAAAATGGGCGTATAAGTAAATGTAAAATTGGATTTGAGATTATCTCCCACTTCGATGGTCCGAGAATCCGGTGTTTGAAAAAGATCAATTGGACCAAGACGAACTTTATATTTTCCTGGAGCCAAGCTGCCTTTCCATTCCCCCTCTCCCTTCTGACTTCCATCTAAAAATATTTTTCCTCTAACAGGTGCCGTCCTTATTGATACAGCAATGTCCGCTTTACGCAGTTTAAAATGCAATCGGTGATGAGGATTTAGTTCTGTTAGGCGAACTAATTTTTGTGAGGGATCGACCATATATCCATCTTTTTGAACTGTAACAATGTGTTCACCAAAAGGAATCTTATGAAATATATAATCCGTACGATGGCCGGAATCTTCTCCATCTACAATAATTTTAGCATCTGCAATGTTAGAGATAATTTCTACCATCCCAATATTGTCCTCGGTGGTATTTCTTGTTCGCGCAGTTGATCGGGAGACAAAGTCAAAATTGACGGTAACTGAATCACCAGCATTTAGAGAAAGATCAACATAGGGAGGTGACGCAACATATTTATCCTTTTTTAGAGCAATTCGATGTTTACCGGGATCTAAATACAAATTTTTGTTGTCTTTTAATCGGCCATAGAAACTATTTTCTACAAAAACTTTTGCATCCTGATGAATGGCATTTATTCTGACTAATGCCTTCTCATCTCTTTTCACACGAAGCAGAACAAAAGCAACTTTTGTTGTATCCTGGTCTTTGATGTCGACGTTGACATACGCGGGCGCTGATTCAAAACCATCTTTGTTATACGTGATCTGGTATTTCCCGGTCAACAGTTTGATGGGGGTATTGAGAGACGTACCAAGCCGCAATTTTTCGTTTATGTAAAGATTTCCACGTCGCTCATTAGCAAAAACCAGAAGGTATCCACGTTTAGGTGGATTAAAGAGATCTGGCTTAAATAGGTAAATCAGAGCAGAGAGTACTAAAATTATCGGTACTATCCATTTTAAACCCTGAATAATTGTCCGCAATGCAGACTGGACTTCCTCGGTGAATTCATCTTGACTTTCTCGTTCTCTATTTGTCATCCACCGGGTTTCACCGAGATGATTTCTGTATCGTTTATACTCTGGATGCGAACGGTAGTAAGCTTCATCGTGATCTATGCTCTGATCTTCACTTGTTTTTAGCTTACGTTGTCTGGACAATTTTTCTTTAAGATCCATTTCTTCTTTTACGCGCTTAGCGATTTCATCAGAAATAGTCTCACGTAAATATGAAATATATTCGTTCACTTCCGGCGTATTTGGAACGCGAATATTTCTTTTGAAGAGCGCAGAAAACTTTTCTAAAAAACTGTCTTCATGGGGGTAAAATTCATGCTGCTTATTGATCTCGCTCCACGTTAAGTATTTGATTTGATGGAGATGATTTGAACAGCGTATAAATACTTTCTGTTGGGAAAATAACTCAGTCTCAATCTTACTATAGAGATGGGAGCGTAGAGAGTAAGGGAGATTATGTCCTGGATTGGAATTTGAATTATTTTCAGGTTTTGGTGATCGATGTTGTTCTTTGTTTGGCGTCATTTTGTTCTATAATTACCAGGTATAAATTAATTCAAAATTTAAGGATTCAGTTTGACCCGACTTTATGGGAATAAGGAATTCAACTTTATCGGCAGTTTGTTGATGAACTTTATAATTACTATTCAATATTCTTGCATTGCGATGACGTATTAATGGTTCAACCACGTTAATTATTACATCATCATCTTTACGATTTCGTAATTCAATAGCGATCTTTTGCTTTTCAGTATTTTTACCTTCTCGCCTCTGTTCCAGAACAGAGCGCTCGGCTTTTATATCAAAAGCCTTACCAACTTCAATCTTTACAATCTCATCTTTGGGTGTGTTAGAAATGAAATCCTCACCGAGGATCAGCAATCGACCATGATCTCGTTTATAGATTCGGATTTGGCCCTCTGGAAGCGGTATCCCTAAATTATTCTTTTTACTGTTCTCGATACTAAAAAATACGGAAACATTTTCCGGATCTCTTTGATAATTATAGTTATAAGATTTGTTAGCTCTGGCTACGGTTGAAGTGAAAAGGGGTATTTGTTTCGTCTCTATGTTCTGAAGATCGAATTTGCTATCCAAATGATAGGTATGGTATTCGAAAGATTTGCTTTCTTCAAAAGGGCTATCCATTTTTGCACTCATTTCCATAACCCTTCCGCTACGTGCTGATGGAAAAGGTGGTCGAGCATGTGCCTTGTGTAATTCTCCTGCAATTAATGTTAAATCAGCCTGATAATATGATTTTCCAGATTCGTTAATTATTGTAACCAAAGATGCCAGAGTAATATTTTCTTCTTCCTCTCCAACTATTGCTGTATAATCCGCTTTCCAATGAAGCCCACCTGTAAGATAAGAGATTTTCGCTTTTGCCTTAGTTTGGGATTTTGATTTTAAACGCCAGGAAATTTTTGGCTGTGAAAAATGATCTTTGAATTTCCCGGCTGATTTTTCTAAAACCAAATGGGATGTGGAATAGTGAGGAATAATTCGCAATTCATTTTCAGCCGTCTGGACAACAATTGTGCCGTCTTGGAATGAAAGCACAGTCCCTTGAATGGTACCAAGTTCTGGATGCAATAAACGGATTGGTTCCCCGACAGTTTTTTTCAATATGTTTTGGATATTAGCTTGTTCATAAATAAAATTTTGCTCTAATAGTTCAATGGAAGAGGGTTGAAATACAGCATGAACTGAAGTTGGATCCAATAATCTGGGTAAATCGACCAAATCAATTGTGCTTACTGTCTTATTTACGGTAATGTCTCGTGTTTCTTCAACAAGGGCTAAATCTTGGTTTGTTATACTGAGTGAGACAGATTGGGCAGACGCAATTGAAAATAGTAGGAACGTAAACAGGATATGTATCAAAGATTTTCTCATCGAGATTATCCTTCAATTAATTTTTGATAGTTCTCGGATAGTTTTGACAAACTTTCTTGTATTTTTAAAAGTTTTTCTTTTTCCGTCTTGACTACAGTCTTAGGTGCTTTGTTAACAAAATTTTCGTTATTCAATTTGCTGCTAATGCTTTTTTCAAGACCCCTGAGGCGGTTAATTTCCTTTTCTAATCGCATTTTCTCTTTTTCAACATCAATCAGATCTGCCAAAGGAATAAATATTTCAATCCCCTGAACCACAGCGGTTGCCATGGCTGTATCTTCCAGTTGGTCTGAATAGGCATTAATCGATTCGGTTTTTGCAAGGCTTGTAAAATATCCCTCGTCTCGCTTAATCATTTGAAAGGTTACCTTCTCTGTGCGTACATACAAGGCTGCACTTTTTCCCGGAGGGACATTCATTTCTGCACGAATATTTCTAATCGCTCCTATAAGTTCCTGGAGCAAAGTCATTTCTTCTTCGGAAGCCTCATCTAATAATTCTATTTTCGATTCGGGCCAGGATGAGATGCTAATACTTTCTTCGTTGACGGCGCTAAAACGCTGCCAGACTTCTTCACTTATAAAGGGTATATAGGGGTGAAATATACCCATAGTTTCTTTCATAATATAGGATGCAATGCTCAGGGCCGTCTGTCTTTTCTCTGAATTATCTTCGTCATAAAGGCGCTTTTTTATGAGTTCAAGATACCAGTCACAGTAATCATGCCAAAAAAACTGATAAATGGTGTTTAATGATTCATTTACCCGAAAACGGTTTAGATTTGCTTCGGTTTGTTCGATCGCTTTTTGAAAACTGCTGAGTATCCAGCGATCCGATAGTTCAAAATGATCCTTATATTTTTCAAAGTCCGTATCAACTGTATCAGACAGATGCATGGATAGAAAGCGGTAGGCATTCCAAATTTTATTCGAAAAATTGCGACCCATCTCGAAATTTTTTGTGGAAAGATTAGTATCCTGTCCTTCTGAACTTAGCATGATCAATGTAAATCGTACAGCATCGGCACTGAACTGATCAATCATCTTTAAAGGATCAATTCCATTCCCAAGAGATTTACTCATTTTTTTCCCATGCTCATCACGGATTATACCATTGAGTAATACATTGGTAAAGGGAACTTCACCCATAAATTCTAAACCGGCCATAATCATCCTTGCAACCCAGAAGAAAATGATATCCGGTCCGGTGACCAGGAGATCAGTGGGATAGAAATAGTCCAAATCTTCGTTTTGATCCGGCCAGCCCTGTGTAGAAAATGGCCAGAGCCAGGAGGAAAACCAGGTATCCAAAACATCTTCATCCTGCCGGATATGGTTATTTCCGCAATTCGTACATTTTTGTGGATCTTCACGCATGACCATCATCTCATGGCAGTCATCACAATAATACACAGGTATACGATGTCCCCACCATAGCTGACGGGAAATACACCAATCCCTCACATTTTCCATCCAATGCTCATAAGTCCGGTACCAGCGATCATGGGGGTGTAATTTTACTTTCCCCTCTTTCACAACTTGAAGTGCAGGTTCTGCAAGGGGCGCTACTTTGACAAACCATTGCTCAGATAAATAGGGTTCAACCTGCGTATTGCAGCGGTGACAATGTCCAACACTATGGTGATGGTTGGTCACTTTTTCCAATAGGCCCAGTTTTTTCATTTCCTCAATGACCTGGTTACGGGCAACAAATCTATCAAGTCCGGCGAACGGTCCTGCATTTTCATTAAGGATACCATCAGGATTCAATATATTAATTTGTTCCAGATTATGGCGAAGACCAATCTGAAAATCGTTGGGATCATGAGCCGGGGTAACTTTTACAGCACCAGTTCCGAATTCCGGATCGACAAACTCATCTGCTACAACTTGTATATCACGATTCATCAAAGGAAGGACAAGTATTTTACCAATCAGACTTTTATATCGTTTATCATTTGGATTGACAGCAACAGCAGTATCCCCCAGCATTGTCTCAGGACGGGTCGTGGCAACAACAATTGCCCCTTGTCGATCTTTGTAAGGATACATAAAGTACCAAAGATGACCCGTAGATTCTTTATGTTCAACCTCTTCATCAGAAAGAGCTGTCGAGCATCGGGGACACCAGTTAATTATATATTTACCTTTGTATATCAAGTCCTTTTCATATAATCTGACAAAAACTTCTTTTACAGCTTTTGATAGATTTTCGTCCATCGTGAACCGCTCACGGGACCAATCACAGGAACATCCTAGTTTTTTTAGTTGATGAATAATAGTTGAACCATATTTTTCACGCCATTCCCATACCTTCTCTACAAATTTTTCTCTTCCCAGATCATGACGGGAGATATTTTCTTTCGCAAGATTTCTTTCAACAACGTTCTGGGTTGCAATACCAGCATGATCGGTTCCTGGTTGCCAGAGAGTTTCATAACCTTTTTTGCGCATGTAACGGATATAAATGTCCTGAATCGTATTGTTAAATGCATGCCCGGCATGAAGTATATCCGTTACATTAGGGGGAGGTATTACGATAGTATAAGGTTTTTTTTCTTTATTGGGGCTGGCGGCAAAATAATTCTTTTCCAGCCAGAAATCATACCATTTATCTTCTACTTTTTTTGGATCATAAATCTTGTCGATCTGTAGTTGGCTCATTCATTCTCCGACATATAGTCACTGATCATCTGCAATCTTTAAAATATTTTTAAAGATTTATCAAGAGTGCAAATTATTATAAACCTTTAATTTACTATAATTAAGCGTATTTTTCTAATTTAATTTTTAGGTGATAAAAGTATTTCTTTTGTATTTGGAGAAATATGGGTAGATGGTCTAGACGCGTGGTTCGTCGATGAAGTTGTCCATGAGCTCTTCAATAAAAAATTGAGTTTCGGTTAAAAAGCGTTCGGAGGCACAACCGCGTTTGGGACATTGATTACAGGCAATTTGTAAATCGCAGTTTATTTTCTTCTTATGATTTTCTTCAAAGGTTTCTATAATTTCAACAAAGTCGCTTTGGATATTATCGTGTTGCTCGACTTCTCTTGCAAGTAAAGAAAATTTGATCTTAATCATTTCATTCAGATGTTTAATCCTACCCAGAAACTGGCCCAGGGCACTTTGCCAGATCTTTCGAGCCTTTTCGAGTAATTCAGGATCGATGTCCTTGATTACACCTGGACGCAACCCTTCTTTTCCAATATTTTTTAATCCAAAAATCTGATCGATAATATCTTGAATATGGGAAAGGTCCTTTAAGCCTGCAGGCGTCGTATTTGCATTGATGTCATATATCCGCATTTCAACTGCTTTTTTTATTGCATTAAAAACCGGTAAGGCATCATCAATTTTTTCATTTATTGTGTCATCTAGCTTCGGTACAAGATTTTCTATCGTACGCTCAGCTTGTTCAAGTGATTTGATCGAAATATTATATTCATTAATTTGGGTGAAACCCAGTGATTGAAAGATTATGTCAAAATAAGCATTAATAGTTTGTTCCATCTCTTTCATTCTTGTCCATAAGCGTTCACTTTCATCATGATAGGTTGTTTCTACCCGTTGCTGAACATCATCCTCAGGATGCTCACTCAAGATATCAAGAATGGATTTGAAATGATTCTGTGGGGTTGAGTTGTCCGTTACAAGGGCAAAGATATCATCCAAACTTAAAATACTATTGGCAATATCACGAATATCTTCATTACTATCACAATGACAATTAGCAAGGAGCATGACATGCTGAAAATTTGTCAAATCCTCCTGGCATATGTCCAACAGGGATAATCGCTGACGATTAACAATTTCCAGGAAGTATTCTGCTAATGTACTGTTTTGAAATTCAGGGTCCAGTGGGCGATTAATATTAAGGTTAGTTATAGTCAGATGCCGAAGATCATCCCTCCTGCTAATTAAATCTTGTAGTTCGGATAAAATTATGAATTGTTCAAGAATATTTTCCCGATTATCTTTTTTGGTTGCCAACGCAACTAAATCAACAAGTAAGGCCGGATCAAGATCAGCTAATATATTATGCACTGCTTTTCTAATAACCTTATCATTATCAGCAAGTTTTTGAATCAAGGAGAACTGGTGAGGCTTCTCCAGCATTTTTTTTCTAGATTTTAATAACTCAGAGGCTTTTAAAATACGTTGTTTTTTTTCCTGAAGAACCTTTTTTGCTTCCTTTAATATTTGTTGATCTTTCTGACCCCTTCCTCGCTTCTCAAGTATCTTGATATAGGTGGAGAGCATTAAAGTGGAAACAGAGGCATTACGTAATACCTCTCCGATGACATCTAAATCGTCTTCGAACATCAGAAGAACCAGAATTATCCGAAAAACTTCCTGGCGCGCAAACTCCTTTCGTTCTTTTTTTCCAAAGCCCAGCACATCCTGGAGTTCACCAACGAGGATCCAAAAATCATTCTTTAATGCTGCCTCTATAACTTTATAACTTTTATCTCTTGCCAGGGTATTTATTATTGATGGAAAGTGACATATGGTAGCTATTTTAATTCTATTTTCTTCTTTCTGAGCTTCCGGTAGATTCAAATAGAGGTTTGTTGGAATCGGGGGAATGCGACGGAAATAGCGTTCCATAACAACTTTAAAATACTCTGTCTCCGTCTGGAATGTAAACGTGCCTTTTACGATCAAATCATTCTCCCTCAAGAGCCAGGCTAAATGCAGTTGTCAATTTCAGGACATCTCTATTCGCTTTAATAAGACGCTTGGTAAGTTCGATCGCGATATTTTTATAGAAAATTGAACCTATATAATGATCCTTTTCTAAGACAGATAGTAAATCCGGCTTTTGAATGCTGGCCAATTTGCATGGTCGAAGAGCCTTTATGGATGCTGATCTTTCCGGATTTTCTAAAAATAATGCCATTTCACCAAAAAAGGCGTGCTGGTCTTCATTCAACCTGATCAAAGATTTTTCCTGAAGTGAATCTTCACTTGATAAAGGGGACAAAAAAAGGCTTTTAGAGATTTCAACCTGCCCTTTCAACAATATAAACATACTGTCGCCATGTTCTCCCTCTTTGGTGATCATTTCTCCTTTCCTGATTTCCGAAATGGTCATGATTTCCATAACCTTTTTTATTTGGGTTTCATCCAGGTCCTGAAACAGGGGGACAAGTTTAAAAAATGAAAAAAATTCTGCAATATCTGGATTTATCATGGTTCGGAGTTCCCTCCTTTACTTATTACAATCAGAAAATCCTTCGAATCAATCATTGTATCCGCAGCGGGATTCAACCGAACATTAATCCGGTTTTCTTCTGTAAGACCCCGACCAGCCTCTTCAAATTTTCTGCGGATAAATTGATCAAGATAGGAATAATCATCACTGAGTAAATTACTGATATTCATACCCTCGTCCTCCCGACCTAGTCCAAGGGGGAGTATCTTTGGGTCTGATTTTAAATCAGATATCAACTCATTATAGGATTTTCCCTCATAAGTGTCTGGAATATCTTGTCGGGTGAGGTTATAGGCGCCATCTTCTGAAAAGAGTTGATCGACTGTTTGTGGAATACCTGGAGAAAGGATGTGGGCAGCCATGAGATACCCGGCATAAGCATCACTAACTAAGACCTCGTCTGCTTTTGCTTTTCGAATATGGGATAAATTTTCCCGGTCAATAATATAGGCAAATACCCTAATTTTTGGATTTATTGATTTGATGGTCAGTGTGGACAAAATGGTAACTTCATCACTATGGGAAGTCAATCCAATGCTGCTGTCTGGTAAAATTACTGCTTCGCGCGCCATACTTATATTGGCCCTGTTTAAGACAGCTTCTTTTGAATAATCACCCCGCACGAACCGAATCTTTAGGGTTGAAAAACGCTGAAGGATCTCCGCAACAACTTCTTCGCCTAATTGATTTATCAGGACGATGGATCCAACCTGTTTTTTCTTTTTTTCGAGCAGTATTAGAATCTGCTCTGCGCTAAAGTTCCATCCACAGATCAATAAATGATTTTTAAATTTAATGTCTTCCAAACCCTTCCCCTCTTTTATTTTTTTTGTAATAAAGACGGATGAGATTGTTGCAGTAAATAGAGATAACAGAGCAACACCAAAAAACATAATTATTATAGCGATGAATCTTCCACCAGGTGTGACGGGAGCCATGTCACCATATCCGACAGTGGTAATCGTAACTAATATCCACCAGACAGCATCGCTAAAACTGGTGAACTCAGCAGTATTCTGATCACTTTCGAAAATAAAGACAAGAAAAGCCCCTGCCAGAGCAAAAAGAATAATTCCAAGTACAACCCGGGACAAAGTATGTCGGCTGATATCATATAAAATTTTTAGCATTTTTTTTTAGAAAATGGTAATATCTTTTCAATGTATTAAAAACGAAAAACTATGTCAACAAGCCACATTATATATAACTTATCGTCAATGTTGGTACAATCATTATATGTTTATTAAACATTTTAAAATCATCAGTTTATCGCAAGCAGCTTAAATAAAACAAATTTGAGTTATTATTCATTAGAGATCCCATCCTGATTTTAGCCTCAGGATGAATGAGACTAAATCTACCATGGGGATATTTATGCAATATGGAATTAATAATAAAGTAGCGGTTATCTTTGCCGCAAGTAAGGGTTTGGGTAAAGAAGCATGGTGAAGTCGCTGTAGAACAATGTGTGATAAAATTTCTTGACTTTAGATATTATATAAGATAATTTGATTCAGATTATACTATTATTTAGAGATGTAACTCTATGAAAAACATATTATTAGTACTTATTATCTTTCTCCTGTTTTTGGTGCAATCTCATGCGCAGACGGTACATAAGATTATTGTGGATGGGGTTATCAATCCGGTGGCAGCTGAATATGTAAAAGATGCAATCGAACGGGCAGAAAAAGCGCAGGGTTGAATTATTGATTATTGAAATGGATACACCGGGTGGTTTGATGGTCTCCATGCATGAAATCGTAAAAGATATACTTGGCGCAGATGTCCCAATTGCTGTCTATGTATCACCATCAGGATCAAGAGCAGGATCGGCAGGTGTCTTTATAACAGCAGCGGCACATATTGCAGCCATGGCCCCGGGAACGAATATTGGATCTGCCCATCCCGTAAATATGGGGGGAGGGGCACAGGATACGTCGGCGGTAATGGAAGAAAAAATTGTCAATGATGCTGTGGCACATATACGCTCTGTCTCAAAAAAACGAGAAAGAAATCCCGATTGGTCTGAAAAAGCTATCCGGGAAAGTGCCAATATTACGGAGCAGGAAGCGTTGGATCTGAATGTCATTGATTATATTGTCGCAACAGATGATAGTTTGCTTTCATTGGTACATGGGAAACAGGTGACTGTTCTAAGTGGAACACGGACGCTTGATACAAAAGATGCAAAAATTGAGTCTTTTGAGATGAATTGGAGACAACGTGCTCTGGATATGCTGAGCGATCCTAATATACTTTATATCCTTTTTTTAATAGGAATTACTGGTATTTCCTTGGAATTATATAATCCGGGTTCAATATTACCAGGCGTGGTGGGTGGTATTTGTATCATACTATTTTTATATTCTGTTCAAACAATACCTGTCAACATTGCCGGTATGTTATTGATTGTTTTTTCAGCCATTCTCTTTTTATTAGAGATAAAAATTACCAGTTATGGGTTATTATCTATCGGAGGTGTCATTTCACTCGTTTTGGGGTCCCTAATGCTTGTAGACAGTCCACTTCCTTTTCTTCAGATCAGTTGGGAACTGATAGTTGCCGCAACCATAAGCATAGCATTATTTTTTCTATTTGCTATCGGTTATGCCTTTAGGACCTTTAGGAAGAAGCCAACTACCGGAAAAGAAGGCTTGGTCGGAGAGGAAGGTATAACCCTGGAGGATCTTAAACCGGAAGGTCAAATAGAGATTCATGGTGAGATTTGGCAAGCAACAAGTCCCGAGAAAATTAGAAAAGGAAAACGGGTGGTTGTTGAGAGTGTAGATCCAATACATCTAAAACTTAAAGTGAAGCCACTTACCTAAATTTTGAAATGAGATTTTGCGTTTGAACTTATTTAGAGATTAGTTGTCACTAAGTACTTAGAGTTTAGAATTTAATTTCTATAATTAGCGATCCAATGTTAAATTAATCAGTCGGAGGATAATATGCCTATTATGGTTGTTATTGCAGTAGTGGTCGTGTTATTGTTAGCATCTGCTATCAGAATATTAAAGGAATATGAGCGGGGTGTTATTTTTCGCCTTGGACGTCTCGTCGGAGCAAAAGGCCCTGGCTTAATTTTATTAATTCCATTTATCGACAAAATGGTCAAGACAACATTACGAACGGTAGTTATGGATGTACCCCCTCAGGACGTGATCACCAAAGATAATGTTTCGGTCCAGGTAAATGCTGTTATTTACTTCAGGGTAATCAATCCTGAAAAAGTAATAGTGGAGGTGGAAAATTATACATTCGCAACCTCACAATTATCTCAAACAACTTTGCGGAGTATCGTTGGTCAGGTGGAGTTGGATGAGCTCTTGGGTGAACGAGAAAAAATAAACCATGAACTGCAAAAAATAATTGATAAACAATCCGATCCATGGGGAATTAAAGTGTCATTAGTTGAAGTTAAACATATTGATTTGCCCATGGAAATGAAACGGGCAATGGCTAAACAGGCAGAAGCCGAACGCGAAAGACGGGCAAAAATAATTAATGCTGAAGGAGAATTTCAAGCATCGGAAAGATTGGCACAAGCAGCAGGTATTATTCAAAAATATCCCGTAGCGATACAATTGCGATTTTTACAAACATTGGTAGAAGTCTCATCTGAAAATAATTCAACGACTATTTTTCCAGTGCCAATCGATTTATTCACACCATTTATTGAAAACATGTCTAAGAAAGGTCAAGAGTAGTTAACTCCATGAAATACTTTTTACTCTTTTTGTTTCTTTCAATCTCTGTGCTCTCTGCACAGAGTAATTTGAAATTAGTGCGATTAAGTGAGGTTAAGGAAGCATGGCTTGCTGGGGATCATGAAAAGACGCTCAAAATTTTACTCCAAAGTGAGTCTGATGGTAATCTTGAAGCAGTGGACATGTATAATATCGGCTACCTCTATTTGTTAAAGGAAGACTATAAAAACGCGTTAATGTATTTGCAGACAGCGGTTATTAAAGACGCCTCTTTTCCTTATTCCTATCTTCAGATATCACGAATATATAAAAAAATAGGAAATTTACATGCTGCCCAGGATCATCTTGAACGTGGTCTTAATGAAGATAGTGATAATATAGATCTGCTCCTGGAAATGGCTGAGATAAATCTTGCTCTGAATGAGAGAGATAAGGCAAAGGAATTTTACCAAGATGTTATTAATGAGCATGAGAATAATGTAAGAGCTATTGCCGGCCTTGCAACCATAAGTTATCAGGAGGGCAATCTTCAGGAGGCCGATAGAATTCTTCAGGAGAATGTAAATATTTATCCTGAAGCGCCGATACTGTTTGCGAAGGCAAAGATTGCTGAGGCAAAAGGTGCGTTGGAAGAAGGTAAACGTCTGCTTACCCAGATTGTAAATGAATATCCCAATTCACAACAGTGGCAACACGTACGTGATACACTTCATACAAAGTATAACGTAAGCGAGATCCCAATTGATACAACTCAACCAAGTTATCAGTACTCCATAGATCAGAATGAAGAGCTCGACTATAAAGTTTCCTATGGCCCCATGACCCTTGGATGGTTGAAGGTTAGAATCAAAAAACCGGAAATTATCAGAGGCAAGGAAGTCTATCCCGTTATTTTTCATGTTGATACCAATCCATCATATGGATTTGTTCTCTCCTTACATCATATCTATGAATCCTATATTGACCCGGTTACGATGAATGCTTATAAAACGAGGCTTTTCACGCCAGGTGCAGATAATAGCTTGGTAAAGACATATTATTATAATTATGATGAAAACATTTTCACAGCCTATATAATTGATGACGACGGCCATTTCAATTTAATACAAAAGGATTTGCCCCAAAAAGTTCAGGATGGTACATCAATGCTGTACTTTGCTCGTGGGCTTGTTTCAAATAAACGTAGTGGTGTCACGACCGTTGTCATTGATGAAGAATATAAATACGGAATTGTAAAATTTTTAAATGAAAAAGAAACCATTGAATCTGCCGGCCAGAATGTGGAAGCATCAAAAATCTTTGCCCGGGCTGAATTTAAAGGTGTAGCAGGAATGAACGGTGATGCCTGGGGATGGTTTTCACCTGACGATCAATATGTTCCGCTCAAGGGATCCATCGAAATTATTGTGGGCTCAATTACGGTGGAGGTGGATGGGGAGAAAACAGAGATCCCAAATTTTCATGAAGATATCGATCAATAGATAATTATAATTTTTAATTATGCTGTTCGTATTATTTGTCTGTAGATGTCTAAAACTGATTTAATGGTTATGCCATCCTTAAACAATGTGGAAATCTTTTTTGCCAAAAGAAGAGTATTTGTTTACTCAGAAAATTCCAATAAAAGTCAGAAATGAAAATCTCCGATTATCACAAAGATCAAAATTACTATGTTTTAAATTAGGGTATAAGGTTTAAAATGTCTCGAAGATCCAGCAAAGTAATCATAAAAAAACTATTGTTTATTCTGATACCGGTTATTTTTGTACAATCTTGTAGTATGAATAAATTTGTTATCCGACAAACAGGAACCATTATAGAGTATGGTGTTGCAGCATTGTATGAAGAAACCGATCTTACTATAGCGGAACAAGCCTTAGCTTCCAATATCAAATTATTAGAAGGCATGATTAAAGGAGATCCGGAAAATGAAGATTTGCTACTTTTAACATCTCAGGCATTTTCAGGCTATACGATGGGATTTGTGGAAGATGAAGAACCGGAGCGGGCCAAAAGTCTTTATTTGCGGGGAAAAGAATATGGCTTAAAAGTCTTGAGGATGGATGACTTGTTTGCTCAAAATGAAGCTGCCACATTGGATGAGTTTACTATGGTGGTCAACCAGTTGGATGATGAGTATCTAGAAGCTATTTTTTGGACAGCCTTTGCCTGGGGTAGCTGGATCAACCTCAGTTTAGATAATCCTAAAGCTTTGATGGAATTACCAAGAGTTGAGGCTCTTATGCAACGTGTTCTTGATTTAGATGAAAGCTTATTTTCATGGCGGAGCCGATCTGTTCTTTGGCAGTATCTGGGGAACCAAACCCAGAATGCTTGGTGGAGATCCGGAAAAAGCCCGTCAGTATTTTGAAAATAACCTCAAAACGACAGAAGGTAAATTTCTCTTAACCTATATATATTATGCAAGGTTCTATGCGGCTAAAACATTAAATGAAGAATTATTCGATGAACTGCTTGCAAAAGTTGAAGAAACTCCGGCAGATGTTCTTCCAGGATATCAATTACTTAATATGATTGCGAAGAAAAAGGCATCCTATCTGAAATTATACAAGGAAGAGTGGTTCTAAAGAAGCAATTAATAATTATAAATTTTGAATTGAGAATTTATTGATTAACTATCTGTCTTTTACTTCTCATCAATAATAGCGAGGTCTTTATGCGTAAGGTTTTAATTCTTGTTTTTTTTATTTTCTCGGTTAACCTGGTAATGGGTCAGACCAAGATACGATTTGCTACGGTTGCCCCAGATGGTTCGACCTGGATGAAAGTTATGAAGGAATATGCTAAAGCGGTCGAGGACGCTACAAATAACGAGATCAAGTTTAAGATATATCCCGGTCAGGTCGCCGGTGATGAGAAAGACGTTTTAAGAAAAATTCGTATCGGGCAACTGGATAGTGGTGGCTTTACCGGTGTTGGTCTCGGTGAGATTGTACCCGAAGTAAGAATATTGGATTCGCCTTTTCTGTTTAAATCCCATAAAGAAGTCGATTATGTCAGTTCACGGTTATTTGATTATTTTTCTCAAAAGTTTGAGGAGAAAGGATTTATCCTGCTGGGTTGGGCAGAAGTAGGCTTTGTATACGTTTTTACAAATGAACCAATTAAATCCTTGGATGATATGTCCGGTGTAAAAATGTGGATGTGGGAAGGTGATCCCGTTGCTGAAGCGACATTTAGGGCATTTGGCATTAGCCCAATTCCCCTCTCTATCACAGACGTTATGACATCATTACAAACAAATCTGATCAATGGGGTTTATGTGTCTCCATTAGCATGTGTAGCGGTTCAGTGGTATACAAAAGTAAAGTATATGCTTGATTTACCCCTCGCTGATTCAAACGGCGCGGTACTTCTTTCTAAAAAGAAATTTAATAAACTTAGCGATTCACAAAAAAAAGTTCTACGTGATTTATCCAGGAAATATTTTGGAGAGCTCACACGCCTCAGCCGTGAGGACAATCAAAAATCTCTAGAACTACTAAAGGAGTCTGGGATTGTTTTTACAAAAATTTCTGACCAAAAAAATATTGATGGATTTTACAGTTCCGGTAAAAAAGCACGACGTGATTTAATCGGAAAAATGTATGATGATGAGTTTTTGGTAAAAGTAGAATCCCTGGTGGAAGAAATCAGAGCGAAGGAAGCAAAATAGATTTATAAAATTGCCATTGATAAAAAAAATTGAGTTCAGAATTATAAGCCGGGAAATAGATACATCTCCAACCTGGCTTATAATGTATTAGCCCCAAAAATTAAAATTTCCATGATAAAATATGAGTGATATTTAAGATGAAATTTCTTGAAAAACTGAATAACTGGATTGAACGAACAGAGACGGCGGTGTTGGTAGCAGTACTCGCCGTTATGGTTATATTTTCTTTTCTTCAGGTTGTTCTTCGAAACCTGTTTGATGAAGGCATTCTGTGGGGTGATATTCTTCTGCGTCATCTGGTCCTCTGGGTTGGTTTTTTAGGTGCTTCCCTGGCTGCACGCGAATCCAAACATATCAATATTGATCTTTTTACACGTTTTCTTTCGGAAAAAGGTAAAATTATTAGTCATCTAATCACAGGGCTTTTCTCTGTCTTTATTTGTCTGTGGCTGACAGATGCCAGTTGGACCTTTGTTCAGGATGAAAAGATGATGGGAACTGAGGTATTTAATAATGTGCCGGCATGGTATTTCCAGGTCATTATTCCCATAGGATTCTTGTTAATGGCGTTCCGTTTCCTGGTCCAAGCGATAGAACAACTGGTTGGATGGTTTAGCAAAAAGGAGGAGGTGAAATCATGACCACCTTTCTTCTTGGACTGCTGCTCATTGCTCTGGCTTTATTTGGAACAAGCCTATTTGTGATCATTGCAGCAATTGCCCTGGCGGCGTTTTATTTTGTTGAAATAGATTCTTCAGCAGTCATCATTGAACTATACCGTTTGGCAAGTCAACCTGTATTATTCGCTATTCCGCTCTTTACATTAGCTGGCTACTTACTGGCCGAAAGTAAAACACCCCAACGTTTGGTTGCCCTTTCCAGGGCATTCTTTGGTTGGTTGCCGGGTGGTCTTGGTATTGTTACATTGGTGTCATGTGCAATATTTACTGCTTTTACCGGGGCCTCAGGTGTGACCATTATTGCTTTGGGTGGTCTGTTGTATCCGGTGTTGCAGAATGAGAATTATCCGGAGAAATTTAATCTGGGTATTCTTACGGCTTCAGGAAATTTAGGTTTATTATTTCCCCCCAGCCTGCCAATTATTCTATATGGACTTGTGTCAGAGACAAGTATCGATAAACTGTTTATTGCTGGTATTATTCCCGGACTCTTGATGGTTGTTTTGATGTCCATATACAGCGTTGGACGGATGCGAAAAGTAAACCCTACAGTCGAACCCTTTTCCGTAAAAAAAGCCTGGCAGGCTACAAAAAATGCTGCCTGGGAGATCCCGCTTCCCTTTATCATCCTGGTTGGTATCTACGGTGGATTTTTCACCGCTACGGAGGCGGCAGCTGTCACCGCATTCTATGTTTTAATTGTAGAAGTCTTTATCTATAAAGACATTAGCCTGACTAAAGATCTTCCTAAAGTGATGAAAGACAGTATGATCCTGGTTGGGGGAATTCTAGTGATTCTTTCGGCTGCCATGGGCTTAGCAAATTATATGATTTATGCAGAAATCCCGATGCAGATATTGGATTGGATGAAAACGTTTATCTCCTCAAAAATTGCATTTTTATTGGTCTTGAATGTTTTTCTGCTCGTGGTTGGTGCATTAATGGATATCTTCTCAGCTATTTTGGTTGTGGTACCACTTATAACACCTATCGCTATCAATTTTGGTGTTGATCCCGTCCATTTGGGGATTATTTTTCTCGCGAATTTGGGCATTGGATATTCAACCCCCCCTGTTGGAATGAACTTATTCATAGCATCTTTCCGTTTTGAGAAGCCGATATTAAAACTCTATGTGGCAACGATTCCCTTTCTCATCATTTTGCTAATTGCTTTGGGATTAATCACCTATATTCCTGAATTGAGTCTGTGGCTGGTGGAAGTGTTTAATGTCTAAGGAGGTTGGTGATAGGAGAGGTGAATTGGAACCGGGAACTTGGTGCTCGGAGTTTTAAATTTTAAGATAGAAAAACACCGAACACCCAATATTCCTAATTCCCAGTTACTAATTACTAATTTAATCTGTTGATATCATAATATAGTCACTCAACACCTGGGCACTTTCTAATAAAAGAAGATCTTCTTTTTTGTCTTCTTCGCTTTCTTTGTCCTTTTCACTTTCCAGTTTCTTTTTTTCATCGGCTTCTTCGCGTTCTTTTTTCCGGATATCATAATTCAAAGAGACTCTGGTGTTATTTCTATTCCGCTCAATTTCCTCCATGCTTTCAAGGAGTGTGGCATATTCGGGACTTGCACTGATTCTAAGGTTGTGGCGCATCTCCAATTTTGGAACTACATCCTCTAAATTTGAATAGTTTCTATATTGTACAGGATCAATTTGATCCCATAACAAGGCGTTTTGCTCGTTACTCTCACCGATATCCATTAACTCAAAACGTGATGGAAAGGATATATCAGGAATTACACCAATATGTTGGGTCGACCCTCCATTAATTCTGTAAAACTTTGCTACTGTAATTTTCAACTGTCCTAATTTTGTTTTTGTATTGGGTAAAAAGCGATTAAGGCCAACCGCATTTTGAACAGTACCTTTTCCAAAAGTCTGAGATCCGATAACAAGACCACGATTATAATCTTGTATGGCGGCAGCAAAAATTTCTGATGCAGATGCACTGATGCGATCGACTAAAACAGCCAGGGGCCCACTATACACTTGCTCGCCTTTATCATCCCACTCCACAGCTACCTTGCCTGATGTATTTCTCACCTGAACAACAGGTCCTTTTTCAATAAACAATCCGGTTAAATCAATGGCTTCATTTAAAAATCCACCACCGTTTCGACGCAGATCAATAATAATACCATCAAGAGTATCTGCCTCTAGCTCAGCTAAAATCTTCTTTACATCATTGGTGGTGCCTTTGTAGTTTTTCTCTCCCGACTGCATGCCATCGAAATCGGAATAAAACTGGGGAATATCAATAACACCAAAATAAAAATCCCTCTCTTCAGAAGTGATTTTTATAATTCGTCCTTCGGCTGATTGATCCTCGAGTTTAATTTTATCGCGAATCAGAGCGATCGTATCAGTGGGAGCACCGGGAGAACTACCGGCAGGCAGGATTTGCAGACGGACAGTTGTCTCCTTCTCTCCCCGGATAAGCTGCACAACATCGTCGATGCGCCAACCCACCACATCAATTACTTCTCCCCCGGTTTCTTGTCCTACCCCAACTATTTTATCATCGGCATTTAACAACTTACTTTTATCAGCTGGTCCCCCGGGAATAACCTCACGAACTACCGTATAGTCGTCTTCGGTTTGGAGTCGGGCACCAATACCGCTATAGGCTTGACTCATTTGGATCTTAAAGTCATCAAAAAGTTTTGGAGGAAAATAACTGGTATGGGGATCAAATGATTCAGAAAAACTATTCATCAAAATTTGAAATATATCTTCACTTTGAAATTGTGACACATTTTTTTGAAATCGTTTGTAGCGTTTTGTAAGGATTTCAACCGTTTCATCCCATTCCTTGCCACTGAGTTTAAGATTTAATGCTTCGCTTTTCAGACGTTTACGCCACAAATCATCCAACTGGGCTAGCGTTTTTGCCCGGGGTTGTTCATCACGGTTTAGATCTAAATATTCATCCGTAGAAAATTCGAAAGGTTTTTCTAATCTTTTATATACATATTCCAGCCGGTTGGCAATACGTTGCTCATATACATGAAATATCTCATAAGCGGGATCTACAAAACCAATTCGGATATAATCATCAAGAACATAGCGATATTTATCAAATAAGCTGATATCCGAATCAAGAAAATACATTCGGGCAGGATCTAGCTTTTTAAAGAAACGGTCGAATGTTTCAGCTGACATCGAATCATCGATTGCTTTCTTTTGATAGTGAAAATTATCCAGATATTTGACGATCAGGGGCGCAACTTTTTTATGTTGCGGTTCCGGACTGAGGCGATCAAATACAATCTTAGTAGAATCTGCAGCAAATATACTTATGGCTAAAAACAGAAAAAGAAAAATGCGGAGTGGTTTCATTTGATACTACCTTTTATTAATAATAAAAAAAAATGATGGGTGAATGAATAACCTACTGAATTAAATTTAAGTGGCTCTTAAACCAAAAGGTGACATATGAGGGTCTTTGCTTCCCAAAGGTGCAATATATTTCTCAAAAGTTATCATAATCATCCGATCAGTAATGTACTAATTATTAGTTATAATTTAGCACTCTGTAATCTAAAACTAACAAAAATAGGTAAATGTTTCAAAAAATTGTGTTTTATGATAATAATTTTAGTACGTAGAACTATTTCTCAGGTTGCCGAGTGAAATAATTATATTTATTTTTGCAGATATTTCCCCTCATAGTATTTTATTTTGTATGTTTCAGTAAAGGAACGCCAATCAGGCGATATTTCGTCTTTTGAAAAAAATCTATCAGAGTTTGAATAAAATCAAATTTATTTTTAATAATAATTATTGGATATGATGAGACGAAGATGTCACCATTGAGTGTTTTATTGTTTTAAGACGAATTATTGGTGATAATAGATTAATTTAGTTTAATGATTCATTTTAATAGAGGAGACTATTTAATGACTGATGTTAATGAGAAGAAAGATCAACCGGTAGATCAACCGGTAGATCAACCTGTGCTGAGTAGCGATGAAAAAATGTGGGCGATGTTTTGTCATCTTAGTGCATTAGCAGGCTTTATTATTCCTTTTGGCAATATCATAGCGCCATTAATTATCTGGGTATTAAAAAAGGAAGAATTTCCTCTGGTCGATGATCAGGGAAAAGAGGCCATAAATTTTCAGATTAGCATGACAATATATATCATAGCCTCAATCATTTTGATAGTCATCGTCATCGGTATACCGATGTTAATATTGTTAGGTTTATTCGAGTTAATTGTGATTGTGATAGCTTCAATTAAAGCGAATGAGGGTGTAAAGTATCGTTATCCTTTTACAATTCGCTTCTTAGACTAATTTATAGAATTAATGCTTCAGTATTTTACGGTAAACAAATTAGTTTAGTACCACGAAAAGACACGAAGATATTTAATAGAGATCATAGAATGAAAACCTTTATTACGAGAAATTGCTATCATCTCAAAATAAATATATGATAATAGAAATATCTTCCTGGCATTTTGTGAGTCCTTCGTGATAAAAAATTCTGCCACAATAATGACATTTTTGGAGTAGTGGCACATATCAAAATTATATTAAACCACAGATTTCACCGAGAAATATCTGGGCTTTCTGTGGTTTTTATATATAATGCATCCTGCCTAAAAAGGAATCTTTCCTCCATATATTATGTTGATAGATTTAACACAAATTTGTACTATTCAAAAAAGAGTGTAAATATTCCAAGTCCCTATGTCGTCTAATAGAATAAAAAATAAAATCAGGAATCCATTTATAGCTTTAAGGAGTATGAATGGTAGATCCTGATAAAAGATTAGTCCGGTTTGCCAAACATGGAAACAAGGCTGCTTTTGGAAAGCTTGTCCGGAAGTATCGTGATCCTTTGCTAAATCTTGTCTATGATTATCTGCGGGATTATGATCAGGCCAAAGACGTGGCTCAGGATGTGTTTATGAGGGCGTTCCGGAATATTCGTGATTTTGAGGAAAAATCTTTGTTCTCATCATGGTTATATCGCATCGCGGTCAATGCTTCAATTGATGCACTTAAAAGTAGGGCACGTAAAAAAAGACGGCCTCTTGAAGCAGCGGACGATGAAAGAGAAAATGGAACGCCACAAAATGCTCAAGATTTATTAGATGATGAAATGATCTATGCCATAAATAAACTATCTGAAAATCAGCATACGGCAATTATACTTAGATATTTTCACCAAAAATCAATTCATGAAATTGCCGAAGTATTGGATTGTGCTGAAAGTACCGTTCGTATACATTTGCATCGTGCCATTCAAAAGTTACAGAAGGATTTGAAAAGAGTCAGCTAAACGATTATGAAATCTAATTGTGAATTCGAAAATTATTTTGAAGGATATTATAGTGGGGAACTTTCTCCGGCGGAGGAACTTGCCCTCCAAAAACATTTGCTAACCTGCCCAATCTGTACAAAAAAAATAAATGATTTCTACTCGGTACATTCAATCCTGAATAAATATAATCGTCCCACCCCATCAAGTGAATTGTTGGCGAACTATCACCAACAGGTAAATCTTAGCTACGGAAGAGAATCTATATCTCATAAGTTCATTCTATTAATTTATCGCCTGACAAGTTCTCGTTCGCCTCTCTTTCGTGTTGCTCAACTGGTAATGCTTATAGCCACGGGTATTATTGTAGGTTGGATACTTTTTTCTTCCCCGGAGCCTCAAGTTATTTATCAAAGCAGCTATCCTTCGCCATCAACGAGACCAGTGGGTAAGGAGGATGTTGATTATGTTTATTACTATCTCCTGGCCTCAGAAATATTGCTTTTGGAAATAGAAAATAATATAGATGATCCAGATTTTTATCTTGATGGGGAACTTGCACAGTCTTTATTACATAAAACATTAAGAGTACGTGACATAGCTCTTAAACTAAATAATGTTAAACTACTCGATCTTATTGGTCAGATGCAGATGTTATTACACCAAATTGCCAATATTGAGCGGGATGAATTAAGTGATTTTCTTGGTACGATTAAGACGGTAATCAAAGATGCTGGCTTGATAGAAGAGGTAAGGATTCTTAAAAAAGCTATTATCACACCTCCGCCAAAACGAGGCACGTGAGAGAATAATTTGGTTATTATCTTTGGAGGATAATATAATGATTCGATTTTTCAGGTTTTGTAACCTGACATTATTAATGGTGTTTCTCATTTTATCAGCGCTACAGGCCCAGTATAAAGACGTACGTGAACTTTATCAGGAAGCGAAGAAAAAATGTTATACACATGAATGGGCATCTGCTGTTTCTCTCTTTGAAGAGCTTCTTGAAACTTACCCTGAAAGTAAATATGAAGATGATGCTTTATTCTGGATTGCCTACAGCCTGGAAATGATGCCGGATAAGAAGAACGAATCATTTATGGCATTTGCGAGATTAATTGAGAAATATCCTAAGAGCACCTGGGTTGATGACGCGACGATACATCAAATTGAGTTGGCTGAAAATTTTGTTATGGAAGGCAATGAGAATTACCGAACGTTTTTATATAAGGAATTAAAAGAAGATTTAAACGATATCCAATTTCGTGCCGCGATCGCTCTTGGAAGAATAGGAGATCCACGAGCGTTACCTGTATTAAGAAAGATGGAGGCCGATGAAGATTATGGCCCCCTGGCAAGGGATCTTGCTGCTATTTTACAGATTACACGTATGTCTGTTAATGATAGTTCTTCGACCCAGAAATCCGAACAGATTGAATTTATCTATAAACCAATCATTCCTGAGTCAGAGGAAAACTCAGATGAGAATTTTATGTGGTTTAGTACGGCACGCTATGATCAATATCGGTCTATGCTCAAAATAGAATCCAATTGGTCGGAGCAGGAATTAATGGATTTTGGTCTCTGGCATATTCTTTCGACAGAAAAGTTTGAAGAATTCCGTTCACTTGAAAATGAGTATGACAAGAAAGAATGGCAGCGAAAATACTGGAAAAGAAAAGATCCAACCCCCACATCATTAGAAAATGAAACAAAGGAAGAGTTTATACGACGTGTTCAATTTGCCAGGGCAAAATTCTCTGCATTATGGGATTATTCCGATTTTAAATATATGCCCGATCAATTCTTGCGTCCCGATGGATTACATGCCCCATGGGATGCCAGAGGGGAACTTTATATTAAATATGGTGAGCCGTCGGCCCGTTCAGAGCATAGCTGGAAAAAAGAAGTATGGACCTATTATCGGTATGGTGTAGATTTTGTGGTTAATGTTCATATGACTAATATTTATGGCAAAGCCATTCATGCAGGTGAATTGGCGTCGCGTCGGTTAAATTTATATAGTCAATCTCCCGCTGGAGCCAACTACTCCGGATTTTTAGATAACATGAGATCAGTAGATGCCAATATTCAGGCAAATTTCATATATAATAATGAAATGCGTTTTAAATATGATTATAAGGCCACACCGATAAAAAACATTCAACTTAATCTTGAATCTGCATCAGCTGCACAACAAGGAAATCTACGCTATCACTATCAAATACAAGCCGGTGAATTTAAATTACTATCCTCAGCGGAAGGTCACAATATTCGATATAAAGAAGTCTATTGTATCGTGGATGAAGATCTCCGCGATGTAGCCAGAAACGAAGTAATCCGTAATATTGGCAAAATTCCAGGTGAGGAGTATCTTGTTAAAGAAACGATTGTTCTCAATCTTCCTACCGGAAAATATACCTTGTATTTAAGACTGGAAGATCAGAATGAAAAAAGATTGGGGATATTCTCTCAGGAATTCCAGGTTGAGAAAATATGACGGTATGTTATATTTTGCAGAATGAACGGATTGATCCTATGTAGAGACGTCCCGGTGGGAGTGTGCTCTTGACGGGGGACGTCCCAAAAGATTTATACGTAAAAATAACAGAATCGATGTGACCAGAACTGTTTAAATGGTTATCAGATATTTACCTCTCCAACATCACCTCCCAGGGTATCAATCCGGGCTTTGCTGGCTTCCCGGACAATCTCCCTGAAATTTTCTGTAATGGTAGAATCATTTGGCAATTTCTCCAAACATATTTTTGCATTCTTTATCGCCATCTCGGCATTTCCAGCCAATTGGTAGGCCTCTGAAATGCTATCATACCCATTGGCCAGATCGGGATAGAGGCGAATATTTGCCTTATGCACTTTAATCGCATCCTCAATGCGTCCCTGATTCATAAAATTATAACCCAATAAATTTAACACATTAGGATTTGTAACACCGTATTTACTTCTTAGACTATCAAATTCGGCCTCAAGAAAGTCAACACCTTTGGATTCTACCAGAGCTAAAAATTTTATTTGTGCTAATTGGGTCGCTACAAAAAGATTATTGGGATAGGAATTAAGGAATGATGTCCCCGATACTTCTGCTTGTTGCAGATCATTTTCGATAAAACGATACAGTGCAAAAGTTACAAACCGGGCTTCTGCTTTACTCAATCTTCCGTTTTCAGCAACTTCATGGAACTGCTCAAGGGCCAGTGTCCGGTCACTGCCAATATCAGCGAGCCAGGCCAGGAATTGAATATACATGCCTCTTGTACCGGCGAAATAGGTCTGAATTGCGAGTTCCTGTTTGGCATCAGTATAAGAAGGATCGCTCTCCAGCACATCGTAGAGATAGGTGCGGGCGGTATTGGCTGCCTTATAGGCATTCCAATATTCTCCCCTACGGCCTAGATAGCGGGCGAGATATCCATAGGCAGATCCCACATAATATTTATTATCAAGTGTCATTTCTCTTTTTTCACCGATCTCAATCGCCTTTTGTGCTGATTGATACATAAGCTGAATCAGAGAATCCCCGCTGAAATTGCCGGGATTAAAATATCGGGAGTAGAAATAATTTTGACACTTTAGCAGGTAATATTTGGGATTTCGGGAAGACGATCAATTTGTATATCCAGCAGCGAATCCGCAATTGGTCGCTCGCCGTTGAAAATATGAAATGTAATTAATCGATCTGTATCAGCATCTGTTTGTGGGTTGGCAAAACTACCCAGGGGAAGAAGGAATAAAATTATGAACCAGGATAATCTTTTCATTACAGCCTCCAGTTTTAAATAAAAGGGATTGTTCAAACAATTTTGTTTCTCAAATGGTACTCAATATAAGAATAGTTTAGAGTGACAGGTCCTTCCTGTTTGACGGGAACAGATCAGGATTGCCTGGTTCTACGGGTATTTGGAATCAAAACTCAATTTGAAATAAAAAAGACCGGTTGAGTAGATATGTAAATGAAAATCCGATGCTAACCACTAAATAATTTTTGGAATAATTGGTATACCGAATTAATCAAAGGAAAGTTGCCTAAAAAATGAATGAATATAATTGAAAAAAATTTGCTATATTTAAGTATAAGAACTAATAAATTGTGATTATCGATACTATTTTTTAAATATTAAGGATTCAGAATGAAACCAATCTCTGCTGATTTATTTTTGGATAAATTTTTAGCCTATGTGAAAATAGATACCCAATCCAGCGATGACTCAGAAACTTATCCAAGTACTCTGAAACAACTGGAGCTCTCAAAAATTCTATTATTAGAGTTAAAAGAATTGGGTCTTGAAGAGGTTGAAATCACTGAACATGGATATGTTTTCGGAACCTTGCCCGGAACGGTGGATTATGCTGTCCCGACGATTGGTTATATTGCCCATGTAGATACATCCCCCGATGTTAGTGGTAAGGATGTTAATCCCCAGATAGTGAAAAACTATCAGGGTGGTGATATTATTTTAAAAAATGATCCCAACCAAATAATTGAATTTGATATGAATCCTGCATTGAAGAAATGTTTTGGGCATGATATCATTACAACCGATGGTACAACGCTCCTGGGTGCAGACAATAAAGCAGGAATTGCAGAAATTATGGGTGCCTTAAAATATTTAATTGAAAATCCGAATATCGGGCATGGTAAAATTCGTGTTGCATTTACGGTCGATGAGGAAGTCGGTACCGGCACACAATATTTTGATGTTGAGCAATTCGCAGCAGACTATGCTTATACTATTGACGGAGAGACAGCTGGTGAGATTGAGGACGAAACCTTCTGCGCTGATACCGCCATTGTTACAATAAAGGGTGTAAACGTGCATCCCGGCTATGCCAAAGATAAATTGGTGAGTGCTATAAAAGTCGGTGCTTATCTTGTTGATCAATTGCCAGATGATCGGATATCACCAGAGACAACAGAAAAAAGAGAAGGTTACCTGCATGCTCACGCAATTAAAGGGGGCGTTGAGCAAACAGAAATCACCTTTCTTGTCCGTGATTTTGACGTTGAAGGGCTTCACGATAAAGAGAAATATCTGGAAGATCTTTGCACTAAAGCACAGGCAAAATATCCAAAATCTTCAATTTCAGTTGAAATAAAAGAATCTTATCGCAATATGAAACTGGTTCTAGATAAACATCCTCAGGTACTTGAATATGCTATGGAAGCGGTCAGTCGTACGGGATTAACACCAATTAAAAATCTAATACGTGGTGGTACAGATGGGGCAAGGTTATGTTTTATGGATCTACCTACGCCAAATGTTTTTACAGGTGGGCATAACTTTCATAGTAAAAAAGAATGGGTTTCGGTACAAAATATGGAAAAGGCGGTAGAAACTATTGTACATTTAAGTCAAATATGGGCTGAGAAAAGTAAACCATAACTGATCAGGAGTATCCAGTTGAAACCTGAAAGAATTGATCAGATTAGTGAAACTGTTTTGAGTATTCAATGGGAGAATGGTGAAAAGACGATTTGCTTTACAAAAATTTTAAGACAGCATTGTCCCTGTGCTTCCTGTCAGGAAGAAAGGGAGAATAAAGATCCCTTAAAAGTGATTAGTTCAGAGCAGAAACACATTGAATTGCAAAAGTGGCGATATGTAGGGAATTATGCCATTGCTCTTGAATGGAGTGATGGGCACGATACAGGTATTTATACGTATGAATTTATAAGGCAACTGTGCGAAGACGCATAATGGTATAAATTCCAAATTCCAATTCTAATTACCCGTCACCTGTCTGCCCTTTAAAATTAGAAAACTCTTTTTTGGCAGATAATATTTGACAATTATCACAATTGTTATTACCAAAAGGGTCATATATTGAGAGAAATAAGGGGCAATTCCACAATTCTTGATTTTATAAACGGTTTTATGTACTTTGATTTAAAGAAGATCTGATGCAAGAGCGAATTCTCGAAATAATTGTTTATCTACTCAATGAACTGCAGCAGGATCGTAAGGGTAAAGATAAAATCGATCTGACCCGAGACCTGTTGTTGAAAGGTTATACCGATGGAGAAGTTAATCTTGCTTTTTCCTGGATCTTTAATTACCTGAAAAATCCACATCAGGATCGTGGTAATATGGATATTGAGTATAATGATCAATTGGAAGATTATCCCGAATTTGAAAAGCTCGTTATATCACCCGATGCCTATGGTTTCCTATTACAATTAATTCAATTGGGGGTTATAAAGGAAAGCGATATTGAGATGTTTATTGAACGGGCTGTGGCATATGGAAAGGATGATATTTCGGTCGATGACTTGAAATCGATTGTAGCAACGATATTATTTGGTATGGATAGTCGCTCTTCATTTAATGGTCATCCTTTTTATCAGGGGGATATCCCCATTCAGTAATAACTGATATGCATTAATTTTTAATGTTATTTCTCTATTCTTCATTTTTTGGCCCCGCTAATTAAAATTTTTTTTGCCAACAAGGAACATTCCAGGTAATATTTTTTGTTATTGGAACGTAAATTGCATCTGTAATTATAAATTGTAGGAAACCGAAAAGGGATTTCATGAGTTCGAAAGAAAAATCGCTGGTAATTGTAGAATCTCCAAGCAAAGCTAAAACAATTAAAAAATATCTTGGACCTGGTTTTGAGGTTGAGGCCTCAGTCGGTCATGTGATTGATCTACCCAAGAGTAAATTTGGGGTAAATGTTGAAGATGGCTTTAAACCGCAATATATAAAAATTCGCGGAAAAGAAAAGATCATCAAACAACTAAAAACCCATGCCCAAAAAGTATCAACCGTTTACCTCGCAACTGACCCTGACCGTGAAGGTGAAGCAATTGCCTGGCATATCGCCTCAATACTTGATAAAGAGGATAAGCAGGTTCATCGGATCGAATTCAATGAGATAACAAAAAATGCGGTTAATAATGCCATTCAATCTCCCCGTCCCCTCGATATGGGCAAAGTCTATTCACAACAAGCCCGGCGGGTTCTTGACCGCATTGTAGGATATGAAGTCAGTCCTATTCTCTGGAAAACAATTTACCGCGGTCTTAGCGCCGGCCGTGTACAATCTGTGGCTCTCAGGCTTGTTTGTGAACGGGAAAAGGTTATACGGGATTTTGTGGAAGAAGAGTTCTGGACGATTCAAGCCCTCGTTAAAGGAAGCCCGCAATCACCCTTCTGGGCAAAATTGATAAAAATAAAAGATGCGAAATCAGGTAAATTTCAGAAGGTGGATATTAAAACGGAAAAGGATGCCGGGTTTCATGTGGAGGAGATAAATAAAACCCCTCTATCCATTACTACTTTAACCCGGAAAAAGGTGAATAAGCAACCTGTTCCCCCCTTCATAACCAGTACGTTACAACAGGCTGCTGCACGTCTCTTTAATTACTCGACCAGTAGAATTATGACTATTGCACAGCAGCTTTATGAAGGAGTTGAGATTCCAGGAAAAGGAAGTATTGGGCTAATTACATATATGCGGACTGATTCATTCAGGATTAGTAAAGAAGCGCTAGAGGGTGCGCGTAGTTTTGTCAAATCGTCCTATGGTGAAAATTATTTACACGAAAAAGAGCGTGTATTTAAAAGTAAAAAATCAGCGCAGGATGCCCATGAAGCAATCCGCCCAACCTATCTCAATTCAGAATTCGAACCGCGGACCTTGCAAAGCCACCTGAGTCGTGATCAGTATAAATTATATGACCTCATCTGGAAGCGGTTTATTGCCTCACAGATGAAACCGGCTATATTTGATAAAACAATTGTTGAGGTAGGGGGCGGCAACTATTTATTTAAAGCCGAAGGCGAGGTTCTTGTTTTTGATGGTTACCTGAAGGTATATGGTCAAAACCTTGAAAATGATGAAACGAATGGTGAAAATGAGTGAGGGCGATATACCCTCCGGATTGAAAGAAAATGAAGCAATTAACCTTCAAAAAATTGATCCCAAACAGAATTTTACCAAACCGCCGGCTCGTTATACAGAGAGTACCCTGGTAAAAGAATTAGATAAACTTGGTATCGGCCGGCCGAGTACCTATGCACAGATTATCACGACTATTCTTAAAAGAAAATATGCTGAAAAAAGCGAAAATAAATTAGCTGGCAACGGAATTGGGTGAAACGGTAAACACTATTTTGATCAAAAATTTTCCCGATATTTTTGATGTGAAATTTACTGCTGAAATGGAAGGTGAACTTGATTGCATTGCCAGCCATGATTGTGATTACGAAAAGGTTATGAATGATTTCTACAAACCTTTTAAAAAAGCAATGGATTCAGTCGATTCAAAAAAAGAAGAAATAAAGTCCGATTTACAGGAAGAAGCCGGTATGTCCTGTGATGCCTGTGGCAAACCGATGGTTATTCGTTGGGGCCGAAATGGTCGCTTTATTGCTTGTAGTGGGTACCCGGACTGTAAAAATACCAAAGCCATTAGAAGAAGAAAGTGAACCTCAGACAAGCGATGAGATTTGTACAAAATGTGGAAAACAAATGGTTTATAAAGTCGGTCGGTTTGGCCGCTTTCTGGCCTGTTCTGATTATCCTACATGTAAAAACACCAAACCTATTCCTTTGGGTATAAAATGTCCCCATGAAAAGTGTGAGGGGGATGTTATTGAAAGACGTAGTAGAAGAGGAAAGGTGTTCTATGGTTGCTCTAAATATCCGGAATGTGATTTTGTAAGCTGGAATAAACCTGCAAATACACCCTGCCCTGAATGTGGAAATAATTATTTGCTTGAAAAATATACCAAAGCAAAAGGGAACTTTTTACAATGTCCGGAATGTAAGAATGTAGTAACCCCATCGACGGAGGAGACAGCTGTTTAATGCATCGTTATCAGCGTGAATTTATAAAATATATAAAATTGGAACGCCGGTACTCTGAGAATACAGTAGAAGCCTATCAGAATGATTTACAGCAATTCGAATCCTTTTTAAAAGAATATTTTCCATACCGACACAATTAATTGGTCTCTTGTTGATAAGCGCATTATAAGAGGTTATTTAGGCTGGCTCAGTACACAAAATCTGCGAAAGATCAGTATTGCGCGAAAGTTAGCACTTCAATAAAGTCCTTTTTTAAATTTCTTACACGAAATAACTATTTATCTCTGAATCCAACCCTCACCACCCGCACACCCAGAATAGAAAAACGCCTGCCGGAATTTCTCTCTATAGAGCACATTGAATCTTTAATGGAAATGCCGGATGAAAAAACTTTTGAAGGCGTACGCGACAGATCTATGTTAGAATTGTTTTATGCGGCAGGGATTAGACGAGCGGAGTTGATTGACTTAAAACAATCCGATTTGATGCTCGCTCAGGGATTAATCCGGGTGATCGGAAAAGGAGAGAAAGAGCGAATACTCCCCATTGGCGGTTATGCCAGCGAAATGCTGGAAAAATATTTGAAGATGCGTGACAAGCAATTAGGGATAGAAGGACCGCATGTATTTGTACTTAAAAATGGGAAAAAGATGTACCCAATGTTAGTTCATAGAATTATTAGTAAATATTTAGGAAAAATATCCGATATTAAAAAGAAGAGCCCTCATGTTTTACGGCATACCTTTGCTACGCATCTGATGAACCAGGGTGCTGATATCAGGGCCGTTAAAGATTTGTTAGGACATGCAAATTTGTCAACGACACAAATTTATACACATACGTCGATTGAAAGGTTAAAATCTGTTTATTCCCGCGCCCACCCCAGCGCATCTGGTGAAAAAGAAGAGAGAAAAGAGAAGAGAGAAGAGTAGGGATGCGCTCGCTGTGCCGCTGCACGAATAAAAAATTAAACACAAAGAACTCAAAGAAACCACAGAGAACACGGATAAAAATATGATCTTTGAAAAACCTCCCCCTTGCATCCCCCTCCTTACAAAGGAGAGAGATCGAGGGGGAGGTGGTTAAAATCTATAAATATCTTTTTTGCGCCCTTTGCTGTCTCTGCGTCTTTGCGTGAGAAAGAAGCAATCTGTTGTGAAAATATTTGTTGCTCAATATTGCATAAAACTTTTTCAATAAAAGTGTGATTTAAACGACAATTTGATTTTATTGAAAATATATATTATATAAGTAGTAACATACTATCAAAATCTTCGGGTTAGGGAATACATCCTGACCCCTAAAATGTTCTAGTATATATGAAAATTCTTTTTTTAGCCATTCTCACTTTTAAAGTCATAATCAGTAATTATTGCTATTCGTTTTTTTCCGCAGGATCTGGTTGTTATAACCGGCAGACTGCTTTACATATATAAAAAAGGAGGTATGAATGAACATCTCTATCACCGCAAGAGGCGGCAAGGCATCTGATCGAATGAAAAAATATTTAACCGATCGTATTGCCCGTAAACAACGTGTTTATGAAGGTGTTATTGAAACGGAAGTCATTCTTTCTTATGAGAAGCAAACCCAGGTTGCCGAGTTGAAATTGAAGGTACATAACAAAACGCTATTTGTAAAAGAACGCTCAGATGATATTTACAAATCGATCGATATGGCCCTGGATAATTGTGAAAGACAGATTAAAAAGATTAAAGAAAGAATGCGCGAACATGGCAATGAAAAAATAGCCGATAAAATTGCGGTATAGATTTAATTATAGTTTTAATAAAAAGGGTGTCCCCATACAGGGCACCCTTTTTTTTGTATAAATCGCGCAGAGGGAATGAAAAAATCATGTGAGGAAAAGAGTTGGTTTGAGTAGGGGGGGCTATATCTGATATGAAATACGAGTTTCGGGATATGAGATATGAGATGTGTGATATGAGATACGCGATCCGGGATATCAGATACCGGATATGTGATTGAAATAAAGAGTAAATAATATTTGACAAGTAATTAATTGAGTGACACCTTTTTTAAATCCCCAATCCCCAATCCCCAATCCCCAATCCCCATATCCCCAATCCCCAATCCCCAATCCCCAATCCCCAATCCCCAATCCAATAATCTCATTTATACGTAGACTTTATCTGTTGAAATTGATATATTACAATCTTATCTATGAAATCACCTGTCGAACATATTACAATTAACACGTTTTTTAAAGAAAACAAAGAACGATTGAAGCTTAGTTTAAAAAGCTCAGAGAACGGTTTTAATCGAAAGATTACAGTAAGTGATGCGCACCGTCCTGGCCTGGCTTTAGCTGGATTTGTAGATCTGTTTACTTATGATCGAGTACAAGTGTTAGGCAATACAGAAATGAGATATCTGAAGAGCCTAACAGAAATAAACCAAAATGAGTCAATTGATCGACTAATAGAGTTTGAGATTCCACTGATTCTTGTCACCAATGATAATAAAATTCCCAAACATCTTCTACAGGTAGCTACACGCAGAAGTATTTCTGTCTTTAGCACACCATTAACCACAACCACTTTAATTCATCTAATGAGTGATTATCTGGATCTGAAGTTTGCTCCGAAAGTATCGGTCCATGGTTCATTGGTTGATGTCTATGGCGTTGGTTTGTTGGTCACCGGCAAAAGTGGGATCGGTAAAAGTGAGGTTGCTCTTGATCTGGTTGAGAGAGGACATCGCCTGGTGGCTGACGATGTTGTGTTAATCACCAGAACAGCAGAAGATATCCTGATTGGTAAAGGCCGTGAATTATCCGAACACCATCTTGAAGTGCGGGGGGTTGGTCTGGTTGATGTAAAGAAGGTCTTCGGAATCCGTGGTGTCAGACTTCAGAAGCGAATAGAAGTTGAAATTCGTCTTCATAAGTGGGATGATAAAGAGCATTGGGATCGGACGGGATTGGATGAGGTGAAAACCAAAGTACTTGATGTGGAAATTCCTTTGGTTAATTTACCTATCAATCCTGGAAAAAATATGACAGTTATATGCGAAACAATTGCCATGAATGAGCTACTCAAAATTCAGGGTTACCATACGGCAAAAGAGTTTAACCGCAGACTTAAAGAACACATGCGTGCTAAAAGGGCTGAGAGATCAATACCAAAAGAAGTACATTTACGACGTGATGTAGAATGAAGAATGCTCTTATCACTTTTATTCTAACCCATGAACAAATGGCCCTATGTTTACAAGGGGTAGTTGAAAAGATCATCGGAAAACAAGAGAATCTGTTTCCCTATACAAATTCAGTTGATGCTCTTCCCGTTTTGGCACAAAAAATAAATGATAATATAAAAGATATAAAACCGGACCATATTGTTTGTTTTGTAGATCTGGCTGGAGGAAGTTGCTGGAGTCTGGCCCATATGATTGGTAAGCAACACAAAAATGTTACGATTATATCCGGTGTGAATGTGCCTATGCTCGTTTCCTATTTTTCAAATATGAACGAATTACCGTTTGATGCGTTAATTACTAAGATAGTTAATGACGGGAGCAGGGGGATAATTCATATCGGGGGAGCATCATAATGGATGTTCAATTATTTAGGATCGATGATCGATTGATCCATGGACAAGTAGTACTGGGCTGGGCCAAACCATTAAAAAGTGAGCGAATACTGCTTTGCGATGATGAGGTTAGCGAAAACGAATGGGAGAAAGAGTTGTATTCTACCTGTGTTCCCGTGGGATTACAGACCATGATATATACGGTTGCAGAAACAGCTTCATTTTTATCACGGGGAGATAATTTACGTGATAAAACAATCCTCCTTGTCAAAGATCCGAAAGCGGTAATGGATATCGTAAATAAAGGGTATGTACCAGGGTCGATTAACTTAGGCGGTCTTCATTTTAATGATCATCGTAAAAAGTATCTGCCTTACGTGTATTTGAATGACGAAGAAGTAAAACAGATACACTGGCTTTTAGATAAAGGTATCACCATGTATTGCCAGGATGTGCCTACAGGCCGGAAATATGATGTGCGTGATGTTGTGGGTGACGTGTAGTTATAATCGTTACCTGGTTCTTACCAGTAAAATCCTAATATCAAATCTCTAAATCCTGAACAATATCAAAATTCAAAGTTATTAATTTTCAAAATTTTGATGTGGATTTGGTAACGATAGCACCAAAAATTTTTGTGAGCTCAAAAGATTCTTGTATCAATGCTGTTTTCATTTTAGTATGACCTGGAAGTTCACGACTCAATCTTAACCAATAATGGCTCTCCTTTGCCTCTTTCCGGCAAATTTTTATACGCATCAAAAAGTCTTTTTTACTAAGAGCCTCATTGGCCTCGATATAATTCGCCCCTACTGATCCAGCAGAACGAATTAATTGCTTCCCAATCTCAATATTTATCAGATTCTTTGGAAGAAGTTTGATATATTTAGTCACTACCTGTGCAAAAATAAAAGTTCGCTCTTCTAAATCATATTTTACTTTTGAAATCATGCTTTATTTTATATACAAATACCATACCAAAAATTTGTTCCATATATAATTTGATTTAAATTATTTTTTAAGTTATTTATCCGCACAATTGTTTTAAATTTTAGTATTGGTGCTTTGATATTGTTTAGGATTTAAAAATTAGTATTTAGAATTTTATAGTGGATATCTTAAATCTTGGAGAGGTATAAATATGATAGAGAAAAACAAGACGGCCCAAAACCGCCGCCAATTTGTAAGAAACATTGGCACGGCTGCCCTTTCGACCCTCATTTTAACCAAACCATCACTTATTTGGGGCACCAATACCAATTCAAAAATAAAATTAGGTCTGATTGGCTGTGGCGGGCGGGGAACCTGGATAGCAGATCTTTTTCTAAAACATGGCGGGTATCAGCTCACCGCTCTAGCCGATTATTTTCAGGAGCGGGTTGACACGGCAGGTAATAAGTTTAATGTGGATCCTTCCCATCGTTTTACGGGTCTTTCTGCCTATAAAAGACTAATCGAGAGCGGTGTGGAAGCGATTGCTATTGTAAGTCCACCCTATTTTCATCCCCAACAGGCGGCAGCTGGGGTTGATGCCGGTCTACATGTCTATTTGGCAAAACCGGTTGCGGTGGATGTTCCCGGTTGCCTTAGCATCCAAAAAAGTGGAGAAAAAGCGAGAGCAAACAACTTATGTTTTCTGGTTGATTTCCAGACACGAGCAAATGCGTTTTTTAAGGAAGCGCTTAAAAGGGTGCATGAGGGGGGAATTGGAACGTATGCCTTTGGAGAATCTACCTATCATGCCGGTAGCCCATGGAAACAGTGGTATGATCTAATGCATAAAGAGTCGGATAATCCGGAAGTTCAGCTAAAAGCCTGGGGCCTGGTCCGAGCCTTATCCGGTGATGCTATAACAGAGCAAAACATCCATACCCTGGATGTAGCTAATTGGATCATGAATTCACCACCGGTCTATGCTGTGGGGACTGGTGGCCGAAAAGTATGTCCGGATGTGGGTGATTGCTGGGACCATTTTAACTGTCTTTATCAATATCCTCAGAATGTGGGTATCACTTTTTCCTCAAGACAGTTTAAAGGATGGGATAGTCCCGGTGGGATCAAAAACCGCATGTTCGGATCGAAAGGTGTATTGGAAACCGAATATGGCGGAACTGTTATCATCCGCGGTGAAAATTTCTATCGCGGTGGCCGCACAAACGAGATCTACCGGGAGGGGGCAGAAATGAATATTAAAACATTCTATAATTCGATTACAACAGGTACTTATGCTAATCAGACATTAGAGCCCAGTGTAGAGAGTAACCTGGTCAGCCTATTGGGTCGTACAGCGGCTTATAGGGGGGAGCAGGTATATTGGTATCAGTTGTTAAAAGATACGGATCGAATGCAGCCCGACTTATCCGGATTAAAAGATTAAGAATAAACTATATAATCCTGGTAATCCTGGTTATGGAGTTGACAAGACAATATTGGTTTCATAAATTTAGCATTCTGAAATACGTGGCGCTTTAGCTCAGCCGGTAGAGCAACGGACTGAAAATCCGTGTGTCCCCAGTTCGATTCTGGGAGGCGCCACCAACGAATAAAGGGACTGCAAGAAATTGTAGTCCCTTTTTTTGTGGTAAAAATTGACTCCAGAATGGGTTCAGATGGACCAGATTTGGTTGATTTTAGGGGATTTACTACGAAAAGTTACTACGATTTTGGTATCCATATTAATATAACCTGACTCTTGATCTCATTGCAGAAATTGTAGAAATTCTATCGTGCAACCAATCCAATCATTCACATAAATGAATTGGAGACTGGACATGGAAAATTCGACAAAATACAGGATCGAATCTATTGACCTTCTCAGGGGTGTTGTTATGGTTATTATGGCACTCGATCATGTTAGAAAATATTTCCATTATGGTTCATTCTTTATCGATCCTACAGATTTAGCGACAACAACACCTGCCATATTTTTTACACGTTGGATAACCCATTTTTGTGCACCAGTATTTGTTTTTCTGGCTGGTACATCAGCGTATCTTTATGGAAGTAAAAAAGAAAAAAATCAAAAGATGTCGCATGGTTTTTATTTAGCCGTGGTGTATTTTTAATATTTTTAGAACTAACTATTGTCAATTTTGGTTGGACATTTGATATAACACTAAGTTTTCATTTACTGCAAGTTATTTGGGCGATTGGGATAAGTATGGTATTCCTTTCAGCAGCAGTATATTTACCGATACAACTAATATTTTCAATTGGAATAATTATAGTCTTTGGACATAACCTGCTTGATTCAATAATGGTAGAAGGTGTAGGTATCGAATAATTTTTTCTGGTATGCTGTCCATCAGAAAGGTTCTATTCTTCTAAGCAATACTCGCCTTATACATTTCGGCTTATCCTGTTTTACCATGGATTGGTTTGATGTTTTTGGGATATGTTTTTGGGGTATTATACAAGAAAGGATTTGAAACAGAAAAAAGGAAAAAATACTTATTATTCTTGGGATGTATTTCTATAATATTATTTATTATACTTCGTGCATTAAATTTGTATGGAGATATGAGTCCCTGGGAAGTGCAGGACACATTTGTTTATTCTTTACTCTCATTTTTAAATACTACTAAATATCCACCATCTTTATTATTCATTTTGATGACGATCGGCCCTTCTTTAATTTTTCTTTACTTCGCTGAAAATATTAAGAACAAACTATCGAAATCATTAATAGTAATCGGACGGGTTCCTTTGTTCTATTATGTTATTCACATTTATGTAATTCATCTATTAGGCATAATTGGGATAATCATTTCAGGTCGAATCTTGGGCGGATATGGTTCTTACAGCAAAATCATTTATGACAAAATCACTTATATCTTATGGATATGATCTTTATATAGTTTATTTGGTTTGGATTGTTGTAGTTGTAGCATTATATCCATTTTGCAGAATGTATAATAAGTATAAACTTAATAATAAATCAAAATGGTGGTTAAGTTATTTATAATAAAAAGTAAATTTCATTCTATACAAAAGGTGATCAATAGTGTCACAAACGATATTTAGAGATTACAATAATTTGTGATCCCTTTTTTTATGGGTAAAAATAACTTCAGAATGGGTTCAGATTGACCAGATTGGGTTGAATTTTGGGGATTTACTACGAAAAGTTACTACGATTTTTGGTATTTTACTGAATATTAATATTCACTCTTTTGGTAGTTTCCATGAATACCATGCAATTAGGACTGTAATAACAAACGAAAAAATCAATATTAAGAAATTTGCAACCGTAAACCATCCTTGTATAAGATGACTTATGAAATAATATATAGTGAATATTGCAAAGACTAAACCCAGGACGAAATTTAACCAGCGATTTAAAGAGTATTTTAGAATCTGTGTCAGGAAAGCCATACTTAAGGGAATAAGCCAATAGAGTGCAAAAAATATTAAATTTCCTTCACTAAGTTTCTCAGTAATCATCTCACCTGTTGTCATTATTTGCTTAATGATACCTGGTTCTACAAACCATAATATCATCGCAGCAGAAGTGGATATTGCAAATGATATCCAGAGAATTGAAATCTTTATCTTAAATGTTAAAGATTCCATAATTTTTATCTCCTTTTCTTATAATTATCGAGTTGATTTTTCTTTAATCCATTCAATTATTTTCTGTGCCAATTCAACTCGGGACTCTTTAAATCTTTGACCTATGTCTATTTCTTCTTGCTCCTTGCTGGAATATAGCGCCACATTTCGATAATCTTCCCATCTTCTATCAGAAAATCAGCCATTGCCGGTATAACAATGAGTTCGCCAGAAAGCACTGAATGGTATGTGTAACGAACCGCAACCCAATTTCCTTCAGCGATGATGTTATCGAATTTCACATCAATACTGTCAAACGGCAGGCGGGCATTTTTCAAATAATCGATAAAGTCTGGAATATTTGTTGTTTTGACTCTACCTGCATCGAAGTATCTGCAGTTAGGGGCGAGCAGTGCATTGACAACATTTATATTGCCCTGACCGACAACTTCTCTAAAAAATTGTCTAACTATCGTCTTTTTGTCTTCGATTACATAAGAATGCTTCGGAACAATTCTTAACCAGTTTATCACTATTTGTGCAATTTCATCCCTGGAATTCTTAAATGAATGGTCATCCTGAAAACCTACAATATTAATATTTTCTGCTTTTTCCTTTTTCAACTCACGGTATAAAGGTAAAACAATATTTTCAATTGAAACACTATGATCATCCCATCCAGCAATAAGTAGAATTCTTTTTTGAACCAGTAGTGGTACACAATATCTTAAATCATAAGTTGGATTTGATTCGATAATTTTCATTTCAGCAATTTCTTTTACAGTTCCACCTGGCCCAAATCTTACAACTTCTTTCTGTGTTTTTAATTCATCAAACATTTGATCTATATCTTTTTGCATTTCTGGATTACGATTATACTCTTTCATAAATGCACCGTGGTCATTTCCAGCAATAGAAAACACTTCTTTTATTTCTGGATGATTCGCCGCGTAGGTCAAAGCCATCCCACCACCATAACTATATCCACCCAAGATAATGCGAGTTGTGTCTATTTTATATTTCTGAATATTCTCTGATTGGTGAATGAATTCAAATACGGCTTCAATGTCTTTTTGAGAATTATCGAAATTTAATTCTCCTTCGCTTTGATGGGTACCGCTATAATTAAAAGTCAATGCATTATACCAACTTCAGATAGTTTCTTACCAATGCCGAGAACATCCATTTCACCACCGGGAAAGCCATGGAGTAAAATGACAGTAGGAAAAACTCCTGTTCCTTCTGGAATATAGAACTTACCTTTAAGTTGGATTCCATCACGATCAATAGTAATATCTAATGGATTTGATGGCTGACTGTAAGTAAATGTGAAAATTAATAATAGGAATACAACAGATTTGTAAAAAATTGATTGTGGTTTCATTTTATTTACCTCTGTTTATTCATTATGTGCGGGTAGCACTGGTAAATTTAACATGGGAAATCTAATATGTCTACTCTATGGACTGCCACAAAATTTTGCCACAAACGGTATAAAGGGATACAAGAAATTGTAATCCCTTTTTTTATGGTGAAAATTGTCTCCAGAATAGGTTCAGATGTACCAGAATTGATGGATTTACTACGAAAAGTTACTACGATTTTTAAAGATAAAAAAACCGAGTCGAAATGGACCCGGTTTCTATTTAAGTAAAATTTTGGATTGAGATTTATTTACGTTTAGGAAAATTTTCCTTATTTGAGAAGAATCATTTTCTTAACGTCTCTGTAATCACCCGCGACTAATTGGTAGTAGTAGATACCACTTGCTAAACCACTCCCATTAAACTGGAATGTATGGTTTCCTTGATTAAGTTTATTTGATACAAGAGTTGACACTTCTTCCCCGAGAATATTGAAAACTTTTAATGTTGTAAACTTCAGATTTTGGTAGGGTGAATTCTATAGTAGTTGATGGGTTGAAAGGGTTGGGGTAGGCTTCATGCAAAGCCTCCATCTTTTGAATGCCCAATGTCCAAAGTCAAATCATGTCGACGGGTGGATCAACCTACCGGCTGATGCCAATTGAAATCCCTATTCTAATGCCGAATATTTGTTTCCCATAACTACTATTCAAATTGAGTTTGGGATATTGGTACTCTATGTCATAAGGATATTTACAACCTACAAGCGTTAAAAATATCAATTAATCTTTGATACAACGAACGGATAAACACCGACTTTTTATAGACGAGTCAAAATTATTAGCCGAAAGATTAGGAGGTACACTAAGGAAAAAAATGGGAGCAGCATTGCCTTGATCATCGGAACTCCAAAAATTTGCAGTGCGGCCCAAACCATAATACTGCCATTGACAATAGGCCCAAAAGCATTGCCATCTATATAGACCTGCAGGCAAGGTACTAAAACCACTTTCATTAGTGGCATCGTTTTCTTCTTCCCAATAACTATTACCAAATGGCAATATTTTTTTTGTTGCAGTACTCCCACCTCCCAAATAGTTATCCAATATTACCCATTCTTCCTCTGTCGGCACATGCCAACCAGCTGGAGCGATATATCGCGTATCATTCACAGCAAACCAGTTATATAAGCGTCCATATATGGAATCATTATTTTCATCGTTATCATAGTTACAGAATGCTCCTGATGAAATTAAACTATCAGCTAAATCAAGATAGGATGCGTAGGGAATTGCATCTCCATTCCTATAGTGGGTAACCTTTAGATTCTCTTCCATCCATTCCTGCGTGCCGATTTTGATTATATTGTATACATTCCCATCTATATCTGTTACAGTTCCTTCATATTTTTTAGTTGTAAATGACATTGTAGATCCATAACCAGTACCAATAGCATTTGTGGCAAAGGCCCGTAAATTATAAGTCGTATTATCAGACAAACCGTCAATCATACTTGTAAATCCATCACTTGCCACCTCACTAATTAACACATTGTCTGAAACTGTTGGGTTTTGATCAGTGCTCCAACATACTCCTTTCGATAAAATCGTCGGTGCTCCCTTGGATGAAATCCCACCGCCTGATATCGCATTTTTATAAGCAATGGCACTTGCTTCGTTGGTCACTACTACTGGCACCATCATCTGAAGCGTTGAAAAGGAGATAGTCTCCCCATACCCGGTACCGATATCATTTGTTGCATAGGCTCTAAGGAAATATGTAGTGTTATGATTTAATCCAGAAATAACACAAATGAAATTATTAACTTTCGAGCTCGCTGGCATCGCACAATCAGATATCGTCGGGGATTTGTTGTGCTCCAACATATTCCCTTCTGATTTATAGGAGATCCTCCATCAGATGTGATTATGCCTCCACACCTTATCTCTAAATATGAAATTTCTGAAACATCAGCTGTTGTAACCTCGGGTACTGTCGGATCAGAAGCGATGATGGGATTGCTCTGTTCTTCCGAGCAACCACTATAATAATTATGAGACCTATCAATACAGCATTACAGTATATTAAATATGATAAAACCTTTTGTTGCTCTTCAGTCTTCATTGTTCTATTACCTCCCTTTAAATAGTTACCTATTACATTGTAATGCTCTCAAAAGAGTAATAATCACTAAGTTCAATGGATGAGTTTTCATCGCTCTATCTCATTTTTTCCATATGACATGATGACTTATAATAAAAAAGATGTTAAAAAATTCTCTTAAAAATATAGTACTACTTAAAAATTGGTAGGATAAACCGTTTGTCGTTTTAGGATGAGGTTTGTATGAAATTCAAGTATGGATAGTAGAGTCGTATGAGTGAACCAATGTACGAAATGACAAATCGAAGTGTTACAAAAATCTGTGATTGAATTTAATGTTACTACAAAACCCTCAGAATCACCCCTTTCTGAGGGGATTTACTACAATCCTTACTACAATTTCTGTGAGAGTTTTTTGGGAAATAAAAAAACCGAGTCGAAATGGACTCGGTTTCATGAGATATTGGATATTTATTGAAATTTATCTTAGAAGTACCATCTTTTTCACTTCCTGAAATCTACCTGCTTCAATCCTGTACAAATAAACACCACTCGGTAAATTTTGAGCATTAAATTCAACTGTCTGAGAACCAGATGGCATTTGTTTATTTAAAAGTGTTTCTACTTTCTGACCTAGCATATTGAAGATTTCTATCTTTACATTCTCTTTTTTTTGTAAAGTGAACTCAATTGTTGTGTTTGGATTAAAAGGATTTGGGTAATTCTGAGATAGTAAAAAAGTATGAAAAGAAGTATTATTTTCATCTGCAATATTGGTAGTAGTGTTCAATACTGAATCAAGAAAACTTAAAGAAATTGGGAATCTACTTCCAAGTTGATTAGAATGATTTCCTATATATGATTGAAAAATATAATTTAAGCCATAAGTATTTAGACTATCTGCAAAACTTGTATTAAATGGGTAAAAAAGAAGTTCATCCTGCATTCCACAGTCAAAGTAAATTGCCAATTCTGAATTTGGGGTAATATTTGTAGCCAACCGCGCTGGATCATGTACTAACCATCTATTATAGATTGAATCGATAAATACGCCCATGCTATTAAGGGGGATATCTACCTGATATGGAGTATTATTTAAATTTGGTGAAAAGGCGCCAGCGGCTGTGTAAAATAAGTTTGAAAATCCACCAGCAGTCGGATTATAAACCTGGACTGGAGCGCCTCCATTCTCTATCAAAATCTGACTAATCCAAAGATTTAACTGATTAAAATCCAATGGTCCGCTATGTGCTGCAACTCCACAATAGATATCAGGATGCATTAATGCCAGCCTCATTGAGCCATAACCTCCCATCGAGTGTCCCATGATCACTCTATTACCTCTGGCAGAAATAGTTTTATAGTAGAATCGATAAATTCAACAAGATCGTACACAATATAGTCTTCAAAATTTCCATATAAATCAGAATTTGTATACATACTTCCTGCCCAGGGTCCTATACTTCCATCGGGTTTAACAACTATTAAGGGTGATATTGTCGAATCTCCAATCAAATTATTTAAGATCGTGATTGATCCAGAATAAGATGTATGGTCACCATTTGCTCCATGTAAAAAATACAGCACAGGATATCGAGTCGAATCTTGTGAATTATAGTCTTCTGGCAAATAGATTTGCACATTGCGATTCATGGCAAGTGCATTACTGTAAAAGGTAATATTTGTTACAGATCCTTGAGCAATAATTTCCAATGGTAAAATAGAAATAAATATAATGATCAAAATTTTTATTAAATACTTCATATTTGCCTCCAAATTAAGTGTATAGGAAATTGCTCAAATCTTTACATCAATAT
>CAWCNS010000005.1:0-1252591 GCA_963796965.1 Calditrichia bacterium | reverse complement strand
TGAAATAATTGTATAATTAGAATAGTTATATCTTGCACAACTGTAATTCAGTAATTTTATCTACGATATTTTAAACAAACAATTCATTTTATTTTTAGCAGGGTACTGATCGTGATTCAGTACTATTTTAATTAATATGGAACAAAATCAAAAAAAAAATCCTCTTCCCATTCTTCGCACCAAACTATATAAACCCCTGGTCAAGGATCACTATGTGATCCGGGAAGATATTATTGACTCGTTGGAGGAGAATCGGCAAAATCCCCTGACATTAGTTGTGGCGGCAGCTGGCTTTGGTAAAAGTGTGACGGTCAGCCAATGGCTGAATAAAACGAAAGTCCGCTCCTGTTGGCTATCTCTGGACGATGAATTTAATGATGTCCTTACCTTCTTTTTCTATCTGGTCCATGCGATCCGCACTGTTTTTCCTGAATCTCTTACCGAACTGCATACTCTTGTTCATGGAACCGAAACGCCGCCGCTTAAAATACTCATCAGATATCTGATCAATGATTTGAATGAATTACCAGAAGAATTTATCATTGTATTGGATGATTATCATCGTATAAATAATTCCACGATTTATAAGACAATAGATACAATTCTAAATAATCCACCCGGCGATGTACATATGGTGGTTATTTCCAGACGTGATCCACCGATAAACATCACAAAGATCCGGTCCTATGGTAACCTGTTCGATCTACGCATGTCCAGGTTGAGATTCAGCACAGATGAAATAGTGACTTTAGCTAAAAAATATCTGAGCATTGAAATCAACAGAGACCAGGCTTCTATCCTAGAGCAGAAAACCGAAGGCTGGATTGTCGGCTTGCGCATGACGCTGATGCGCATTGCAAAGAGTGAAAATGTTGAGGAAACGATTGAGGAACTAAAAATAGACCAGCAAAATTTACACCAGTATCTGGCAGAGGAAGTTCTGCTGCGAGAGCCGGAGTCTATGCGTAAATTATTGTTAGTCGCATCCATATCAGACCGCTTCAGCAGGGAATTTTTAGAAGCTGTTTTAGAAAGTGAAGATGAAAATGCACTTTATCCTGATAATGCTTTATTTGATCAGCTAATATCTTCCACATTGTTTATTATACCGTTGGATGAAGAAGGCCATTGGTACCGGTTCCATCATTCTTTTCATGATTTTTTATCAAAACATTTTGAAATAGAGTTTACCAAAGAACAGATTTTGGCCTATCACAAAAAAGCGAGTCTCTTCTTTGAAGAAAATCAACTCTTTGACCAGGCAATTCGGTATGCAGTTAAATCAGATGATGTAAATCGGATTGTACAGATTTTTGACCGACATAAACACAAATTGCTGGATAAAGACGAATTTACCCGTCTCAAAAATTGGCTAGAATTGGTGCCCGAAGTATATATAGACACGCAACCGCAAATTTTACTTACACGCGCGTTTTTATACGATACGACAGCCGATTATCAGGCAATGAAGAATGATTTAGCTCTTGCGGAGTCAATTTTGCCCGGCTTGCCTGCGGACACCGATACGTCCGGCCATATATGGGGAGAATACTATGCGATTCGTTCTTGTCTGTCTTACATCACAGGGAACACGAAAGAGGCATTGAACAATTCGAAAGAGGCGTTAAATTTACTTCCTCACCGCTCAACTTATCTGCGCGCATTTGTTCTGGCATACAGATCTTTAGCGTTGCAGAACAGCGGACAGGTAAAAAAAGTAAGTAAAATGTTGGAAACGAGTTTTAATGAAATGTCATCGGCTTCCTCTATCCGACGGCCAATTCTGCTTATAAAATCATTGGTTTATGCATTCGAAGGAAATCTTTCGATGATCCTGGACTCAGCACTCCAATATCGGCAAATCAGTTTGGTAAATAAATTATATGTTTCATTCACTTATGCAATTTACTATATCGGTGCTGTTTATTACCTGAGAAACGAGCTTGATAAAGTAGCGGAGGTTATAGATGAAATACAGGATTATTATTATGCAGGACGCCCCTTTTGGATATTAAACTGTTTGTTTATTAGCGGATTTACGTTACTTGCTCAGGGAAAGACGTCCGAACTTGAAATACTTTTGCAAAAACTTGATACCTTTGTGGATGATTATGATAATCAAAAATTTCAGAAGTTTGTAAATGCGTTTAAAATTGAACTTGCGCTTCGACAAAATAATCCGGCAGAGGTTCGGCAATTGAGTAAGGATGCCGATTTTGAAATTTATCCACCAATTTTCTACTTTTATTTTCCTCAGTTGACGCAAATTCGATTATTAATGTCCTCGGGTAAACCAGAAAAATTAGCTGATGCGAGAACACGTCTAAATCAATTAATAGAATTCGGGCGTTCAACGTATAGAAAAAATCTGCTGATCCAGGCTTTACCGTTGCAGGCACTTTTTTATGAAAAAACGGGTAATGAAAAAGACGCTTTGAAAACACTTGACGAAGCACTGACGCTTGCAAAACCAACCGGCCATATCCGCAGTTTTTTGGATTTGGGTGCACCGATGCAGGAAATGATCGAAACGTTTTATCGAAAAAGGCCGGATGATACGTACCTGGCTAAGATCGAGAAAGCCTTTAAAGAAGAACAGGTAAATTTTTCCAAAATGTCCGGGCAAAGAAGTGTAACTTTACCGATATTTCCGGCAACTGAAATTGAAAAAATTACAAAACGGGAAATACATCTGCTGCAACTGGTCGAGGAAGGGTATCAAAATAAAGAAATCGCCGAAAAGTTCCATGTTGCCCCGGATAGCATTAAAAAATCCCTCTATCGCCTCTACAAAAAACTGAATGTTAATAACCGTACCAATGCCATTTCCAAAGCGTTAAAAATGGATTTAGTTAAACCGTCTGGTGAAAAGGGTTAGATGATTTTTTTTATAAATGGCCCAGTCGTTTTATGATGTGGGATTTGTAATTACTAGGCAATTTCTTCCAAAACAATCCGCCGACAGGAGGATAAGCGATGGCTTCGTCTCCCGGAACACCGGGATCCTCGCTATGAAAGAACCCGCACCTTCCCCAACCTCCGTTCCCTCTTTACCATATTGTCCACTTTTTGTCCACTATTTGTCCACTTAACCAGGTTGACTGTCCCATTTATTAGTCGTTACCTTATGGCTTACATTTAAATGCTCATTCTAGCCCTGAGATTATGATAATAAACAGACCCATTAAATTTGACGCGCCTGCGACCTATAAGATTGTCGTGCAGGGAAGCCTGCCGGAAAATTTTTATCCATGTTTTTCGGGATTGAAAATAGTAACAGAAAAAGGCAAAAAAGGGGTAAACATTACTTTCTTAACCGGTGGTATAAAAGATCAGGCTGCCCTGGCAGGAATACTTAATATACTTCATGATTATCACTGTCCGATATTGTTGGTAGAGCAGATCGAATAGAAAATATCAGAAACAAATCAAGGGTAGGCAAACCATCGATGCCACAGGCCATTTGGTCGCACCGGGATTTATTGACATTCATGCACATGGCCAGAATAACGATTTAGTTGCTGATGCAGATAAAAACTTTGTCCAAAAAATGAAAGGTGGAAAAATTTATAAGAATACAATATCGAAAAAATATTATATAAAAAGGTCAATAGGCTGTATTAATAGTTAAAGTTTATCCTAATATAGACTTTACACACAACAAATAAATTGGAGGAAATAATAAATGAAAAAAATCAATTCAATAATTTCATTAACATTATTAATTATGCTGAGTTGTTTCGCATTCTCATATGCGCAGCAAACTTACGATGTGGTTATCTTAAATGGCCGGGTTATGGATCCTGAAACCATGTTCGACGCTGTCGCCAATGTGGGGGTCACAGACGGTAAAATCGTTGCAATAACAAAATCTCCAATTAAAGGTAAAGAGACCATTGATGCTAAAGGGCATGTGGTGGCTCCTGGGTTTATTGACACACACTACCATTCAATGGATGTTTTTAGTACTAAAATGGCACTTCGAGACGGTGTAACTTCCGGGATGGACCTTGAAGCCGGATCATTCAATGTTAAAGGATGGTATGATGAAAAAGAAAAAACGGGCTGGCAAGTAAACTATGGTACTACTGCAAGTTTATTGTGGACAAGAATGGCTATTCATGACCCTGAAACTAAAATGGTTGGCCCAATGGATTATGCTGGTGCAAGACCATACGTTGCCAAATCTGCAGAAGATGGCGTTCAAGGTTGGGCTACAACAAAATCAACGTTGGACGAAATGAATAAAATAATGCAAATATTAGATGAAGATCTAAGACAAGGTGCAATCGGTATGGCAGCTCCTGTTGCTTATATAACTATGGGAACAAGTAGTTATGAAGTTTTTATGGCTCAAAAAGCAGCTGCTAATTATAACCGTATGACAGCTTCTCATACCAGATATCATTTATTAAGCGATACACCTACGGAAGCGCCAATAGCTTTTGATGAGATGTTTACCAATGCCATGTTGTTAGGCGCTCCATTTTTAATTTGCCATAATAATGATTATGGCTGGTGGGAAATCGAAGAAAAATTGCAATTGGCCAGAGCAAAAGGTTTGAATATGTGGTCAGAGTACTATCCTTACGCTGCTGGAGCAACAGCAGTTACTGCAGATTTCTTGAAACCTTCTGAATGGGTAGAAAAGCGTGGTTTCAAATACGAAGAAACCATCTTCGACCCTATTGATAATGCATACCTTACCAACGAAACCTATGCAGCATTGATGAAAAAAGAACCAGGAAGATCGGTTGTAGTCGTATTTCCATACCGGAAGCCTTGGTTGAAAGATTTTTTAACAATACCTCATATGACTATAGCAGCTGATGCCATGGTTGGTGTTGGTCCTGATGGAGAATCATTACCATGGGAAGCGGATTGGAAGGATTATAGAGGCCATCCTAGAACGGCTGGAACGCGTGGTACAGTCTTTTCGTATGGCTCGTGAACAAGGTGTTCCTTTAATGTTTACGATTGCACAATCAAGTTATTGGGCAGCTTTACACCTGGGTGATTCCGGGCTTGAGTCTATGAAGCAAAGAGGAAGAATTCAAGTAGGAAAAGTTGCAGACATTACCATTTTTAACCCTGAAACCATCACCGATCAATTCCACTTTTAAAATAGGGGAAAATGGTACCCCTACCACCGGTATTCCTTATGTTATTGTAAATGGTGTTATAGTAGTAAAAGACAATGAAGTATTGCCTGTAAAAGCAGGAAAGCAAATTCGTTTCCCAGTAGAAGCCAAAGGAAGATTTACACCGATTGATAAAGATGATTGGAGGATTAAGCATACTATTGGAGTTAATCCAGGTCTTTCAAAAATTCATGTCATGATGACTCTGGGGCAGGGGCATTGCTTAATAATAAAGGTAATAATTAAATCAGATTATTAAAACATAACTAAAAAAATGAAAAATACTATTTTTAATTAAACAATTATTTCAAACACGGTAGTGTCAAAAGTTCTATGAAAAAATGAAAAACAGGATATAAGATGAAACCATCCCGTACCAGCCTGGCTGCGCCAGTCTTTACGGGACAGGCAGAATCCTCAGAGGAAAACTCTGAGAGCAGGAAATCTAAAAGTCGGATTGTTGATCTACTTTAATGTTGACAAACTAAAAGAAGGAATAAGGAGAGTTATCTTATAAGAGATCACAGAGGGGAGATGATTAGAAATAGCATTAACATAAATAATATTAATGATTTACTCTGTGTACTCTGTGGTTATTTTTTACACTACCTCAAACACTAAAAGGAGAAATACTATGAAGTTTCTAGCTGTTCTTTTTGTAATGTTAATACTCTTTGTTCTTCCGGCCTGTGAGTCTGATACAACATATGATGTTGTAATTCTTAACGGTCGTGTAATGGACCCTGAAACCAATTTTGACGGGATTCGAAATGTAGGTGTTAAAGATGGTAAAATTGCCATCATAACCGAAACAACTATTAAAGGTAAAGAAACAATTGATGCCAAAGGTTTGGTGGTTGCTCCAGGCTTTATCGACGGACACCAACACTGTCATGAGCAATATATTTATCGATTAATGGTTCGTGATGGTCGAACTACCATTATGGATTTGGAATTTGGAGCCTACGGACCTACCATAGATCAGTGGTATAAAAACCGTGAAGGTAAGGCTCCTTTAAATTTTGGAATAACCGTTTCACATGAGTTTTCACGTGCAGCTGTACTTGATGGTTTCAATGAATTTGAATATTTATATACACCTGATGCAATAAAATCACGGGTAAAACAGGGCTGGTCGAAAACAAGACCTAATCTGGAGCAGGGAAACGAGATTTTAGCACAAATAGATGAAGGTTTGCGTAAGGGAGGTATAGGCATTGGTTCTACGCTTGGTTATATGCGCGAGGGTGTGTCAACACGTGAAGTTTATGAAATACAAAAATTGGCGGGCTTTTATGGCCGTCAATTGGGCATGCACTTTAGAGGCACCCCCGGCAACGATGTGGGCGAAGTAAATGGCATACAGGAAATGTTGGCCAATGCGGCTGCCTTGGGCGTGCCTGCCATTGCCTGTCATTTTAACAACCCAGGCTATAATTTGGTGCACGAATTATTGGTTAAAATGCGTGAACAAGGCTACAATGTATGGGGAGAAATTTATCCTTATGCTGCCGGTTCAACCGCTTTAAATGCCGTTTTTCTTGAACCTGAGGTTTGGGTAAAAAGCTTAGGCTATAAATACGAAGAAACGATACAAGACGTAGCTACAGGAGAATGGTATACACAGAAAAGTCGGGAGGAAATGTTAAAAAAAGAACCCACCAGAGCTGTTATAGTTTTCAAAATGCCTGTGGAAGCCGTTGTTGACTGGTTAAAATTACCAGGCGTGGCCATTGGTAGCGATGGTATGCCATTAATTCCTGATACGGGTCTGACCAGAAATACACCTTATGAAGACCTGCCGAATTCCCATCCTCGTTCTTCAGGTGCATTTGCTAAAACATTGCGCTTAGGCTTGGAAAATAATATTCCATTAATGCAATTGGTTTCTATGACCTCTTACAATTATGCCAAACCTTTGGGTGAAATGGGTTTAAAAGCCATGCAGGTACGTGGACGTATGCAGGAAGGTATGGTGGCTGATATAACCATCTTCAGTCCTGAAAATGTAAAAGATAATGCAACTTATGAGAAGGGAACTCTACCATCGACTGGGATTCCTTATGTTATTGTTAATGGAGTTATTGTTGTAAAAGATTCTAAATGCATGCCCGACGATGTTAACCCGGGTCAAGCTATCCGTTTTGAACCTGTAGCAGAGAGTAAACTTGTGCCGTTGAATGTTGACACTTGGCAAAATGAATTTTATGTTGTTCCAGAGGACTTTGGTGGAGCAAGCTTTAAGTGCTGCGATTTTGCCAATGAGGAAGGACATCAGCATTAAAAGTAAATAAACAGTGCACCGATTAATCCTATAATCGGTGCATTGTTTAATTAACACTTAATTATAGCTAAAATAGGAATACAATTAAAATTTAAATCATGAAAAATTATCTAATTATCCTATTGATTTTCTTAGTATCGTTCTCAAACGCGCAAGAAAAATCAACTACAAATGTAACCTATGACTTGGTCATATTAAATGGCCGGGTTATGGACCCTGAAACCATGTTCAATGATGTTGCCAATGTTGGTGTAAAAGATGGGAAAATAGCTGTTATTACCGAAAGTGACATTAAAGGTAAAGAAACGATTGATGCCGCTAGACATGTAGTTGCGCCTGGTTTTATTGATCCACACACTCACAATGTACCAACGCCATTTGGACAAAAGTTAGCCTTACGAGATGGTGTTACAACTGCGTTAGAATTAGAATTAGGAGTACTCCCAATTGATTTTTGGTATGATGGGATGCAGGGTAAATCACAAACCAATTATGGAGTGACTGCCAGTCTAGAAGCTGCTCGTGAGATGGTACTTAACCCAAAATATAAAACCAAAGATGGAGCACTTATCAACGATAGCGGTATACAGGACGAGACACATTTAACCATGGCGTGGTCAAAAGGTATTGCTTCCAACGAACAAATTGGACAGATTCTTGATTTAGTTGATCAGGGATTAAAGCAAGGAGGTCTTGGTGTTGGATATACACCTGGTTATATGGTAAAAGGAGCAAGGTCTGAGGAAGGCATTGGTGCTCAAAAGTTAGCAGGAAAGTATGGGCGTTTTGTTTATTTACACGGTCGTTTTTCGGGACAACTCCCACCAAATGATGGTCTAACAGGTACGTTACAACAGCTTGGTGCTGCTGAGGCATATGGTGGAGGTTTGGTGATTGCTCATATGACAGCACAAACTTTGAGTCAAACAAAACAAGCACAGGCGCTTATTGATGCTGCAGCTAAAAAAGGCATTCCTGTAATGTCTGAAATCTACGCTTATACCTATGGTTCTACAATTGTTGCTGCAGATTATCTTCAACCAGATAATTACCAAAATAATATGGGGCATGATTATAAAGATATTACCAACATTTCGAACATGCAGCCTTTAACAAAGGAAACTTACGAGCAATTGATGAAAGAAGCTCCATTAACCAACGTAACGTTTGAAAATGCCACTAAGGAAGACTTGTATTGGGCGCTTTCGTACCCAAATTCTATGATTGGAAGCGATGCGTTTCCAGGTGTTTCTAAGTCGGACGGATCGTTACCTATAGATTGGGATACACCTTATGAATCTATAAATGCGCACCCTAGAGGTGCTGGTACACACGCGCGAATTTTAAAGTTGGTACGAGAAGATAATTTAATGCCCTTAATGTTGGCAGTTTCTAAGATGAGTTTCATGCCAGCTAAATTTCTTCAGGAAAACGGCGTTACTCAAATGGCGAACAAGGGACGCATACAGTTGGGAAAAGATGCAGACTTTACAATTTTTGATCCAGCTACTGTCAAAGACAATGCAACACCTGCAATGGGTACTTTGCCATCTACTGGTATTCCTTACGTTATTGTAAATGGTACAGTGGTGGTTAAGGATTCTAAAGTATTGAAGGGGGTTTTTCCAGGCCAGCCGATTCGAGCTACAATTCAAGAATAGAAAACCATTTTAAGTTGCTGTTTAAATTATAAAATAAAATCAAAATGAAAAAAATACTATTTACACTTTTAGGAATCATAGTGTTGCTGTCTTCTTGTAAAGAGAACAACAAAGATACTAAGGAAACGCCTTTAGCTACTTCAGAAACAACCCTTTATTATGGTGGTGATATTATCACTATGGAAGGAGATGAAGTACAATATGCTGAAGCAGTGGTTCAACAAGATGGTAAAATTGCTTTTGTAGGTACTTTAACAGCTGCAGAAAAACAATTTCCAAAGGCCAGTAAAAATGATTTGCAAGGCAAAACACTTTTACCTGGATTTATAGATGGGCATGGACACCTTTATCTAACAGGTTTTTACAATATGATGGCCAATCTATTGCCTCCACCTGATGGAAATTGCAATAGCATTCAAGGCGTGGTAGATGAAATGAATACCTGGAAAAAAACAGATAAGGGTAAGTTCTTCCTGAACAAATTTGGATGGTTGGTCGGCTTTGGGTATGACGATTCTCAATTGACCGAAAAAGACCATCCCACAGCAGATGACCTGGACAAAGTAAGCACGGAAGTTCCTGTAATCATTATACATCAATCAGGTCATTTGGGGGCGATGAACCATAAGGCATTGGAATTTTTCAATATCACCAAAGCCAGTGAAGATCCCGTAGGAGGCCACATCAGAAAAGATGCCAATGGCAACCCAAATGGGATTCTTGAAGAAACCGCATTTCAACCCTTACAATTGCAAATGTTGCCCAAAATAGATGATGAAACAGATGCTAAAATTGTTGAAAACGGACAAAAAATGTATGCCCAATTTGGGTACACCACTGCACAGGAAGGTGGCGGCAATACAGGTTTTAATAACTCTTTGGAAAAAGCGGCAAATAAGGGAGAACTGTATATCGATTTGGTAAACTACACGGTCATGGATATGGGCTTAGAAGCCATGACCAGTAAGTATTATACAAAAGATCATAGTTATTTGAATCACTATCGTGTAGGTGGCGTAAAATTAGTTTTGGATGGGTCACCACAGGGCAAAACAGCCTGGCTTAGCGAGCCCTATTTAAAACCACCTTCAGGGAAAGACCATCATTATCATGGGTACCCTAAGTTCTACAAAAGAAGATGCGGAAAAGTTTATTAATCAGGCGTTTCAAAATCAATGGCAATTATTGGCGCACACCAATGGAGATGCTGCAGTAGATCAATTTCTTTTTTACATCAATGAAGCCTTAAAAAATCATGGCTACGATGATCATCGTTCTGTTATAGTACATGGTCAGGTGATTAGGAAAGATCAGATCCAACAAATCGCTGATTTAAACGTGCTCGCTTCGGAGTACGCTGTACATACTTTCTATTGGGGAGACTGGCATTTAAACTCTGTTCTAGGTTCACCACGGGCAGAATACATTTCGCCAACTAGAGACCTTATAGATGCTGGAATTAATTTAACCAGTCATTCAGACTGCCCGGTTATACCACCCAATTCATTAAGAATAATCGATGCTACCACAAACCGAGTAACCCGAAGTGGATTGATCCTTGGTCCAGAACAAAGAACGACTCCTTATGAAGCTTTGCTTACACAAACTCGTTGGGCCGCTTATCAGTATTTTGAAGAAGACCACAAGGGAACGCTCACTGTTGGCAAATTGGCTGATTTTGTGATTTTAGACCAAAACCCTTTAAAAATTGATCCCATGAAGATTCATACCATAAAAGTGGTAGAAACAATTAAAGAAGGGAAACGGGTCTATAAAAAAATGAATTAGAATAGTAAAGTTATGAAAAACAAGTTCATTCCATGATTCTGTTACAGATTGGTGATGAATTTTAATAAACTCAATTATTAATATTTAAATTAGGAATGACGATGAAAAAAAACATAGCACTATTTTTTATTGTAATAATCTCGTTATTTATTGCAGTTCAACCGGCATTTGCTCAGGCACAGCAACAGTCGCCGTCGCTCGTGCTCATCAGCAACGTGAATATCTTCGACGGAAAAACCGAAACACTCCATAAGGACATGCATGTGCTGGTTGAAGGAAACCTCATTAAGCAAATTTCTAAAGAGCCCTTGATGGTCATTCAAACCGATAATGTGACCATGATCGACGGAGGTGGGCGCACGCTGATGCCTGGCCTTACAGATTGTCATTGGCACAGCATGGCGGCCTATATGACTTTGGACCCGTTTGCGGCTGGTGCGGGCAAACTAAATCTCGTGGCGGCCCATGGGTCAGAAAAGACGCTTATGCGGGGCTTCACCACAGTGAGAGACATGGGCGGCCCTGTATTTGATTTAAAGGCGGCAATCGACGAGGGTCTGTTCGTTGGCCCCCGGATCTACGCTGCGGGTTCGATGATCTCCCAAACAGGTGGACATGGCGATTTCCGTAGCACGGTTGATATCCCTCGAAGCTATTCACGGGATCTTACTCCGTCAGAAAGGATGGGTTCGGTCGCGATTGCAGACGGCAGGGCGCAAGTCATGCAGCGCGTGCGCGAGAACTTGATGCAAGGTGCAGCCTTTATTAAGCTCATGGCCGGCGGAGGAGTCGCTTCACCTTCGGATCCATTAGACGTATCGCAATACACCATCGATGAAATCGCTGCAGCGGTTGAAGTCGCGGAGAACTGGGGTACCTATGTGACTGTTCACTCCTATTCCGCGAAGGCGATCCAGAACGCAATCCGCGGTGGTGTCCGCAATGTAGAGCACGGCCAGATGATTGATGAGGAAACAGCAAAACTTATGCAGGAGACGAATACTTCAGTTTGCCTGCAGCCCTTCTATAACGATGAGGATGCCATCCCACTGCCTCCAGGTTCATTTGCGGCAAAAAAATACCAGCAACTGATCTCAGGAACCGATAATGCCTTTGCGTTAGCAAAGAAATATGACTTGCTCTTCGGGTTTGGGACAGATACACAGGGTAATCCGGCACTCGCAGAGCGTCAGGGGGCTCAGTTGGCGAAGCTCGTCCGCTATTTCGAGCCATGGGAAGTGCTAAAGATTGCGACCAGCCAGAACTATCAGATTATGAAGCGTTCCGGGCCTCGCGATCCCTATCCCGGCGAGAACGGTGTGATTAAAGAAGGTGCTTTAGCCGACCTGCTTTTGGTTGACGGAAATCCCCTGGAGGACATTAACCTAATTGCCGATCCGCATAAAAACTTCGTTATCATTATGAAAGACGGCATGATCTACAAAAACACTATTAAATAGGTAACTGGTTCGTAATGTTTCGAACTCTGTAAGTTTTACAAAGGGAAAAGGGAAATATGATGAAAAATCTAGTAATGTACTCAAAATAGATGAACTCAATTATTAATATTTAAAGAGAAGAACGATGAAACAAAATACAGCACTATTATTTATTGTAATAATCTCGTTATTTTTTGCAATTCAACCGACATTTGCTCAGGAAAACATGGACACGCGGTTTGAGGAAATTAAGAGCGAAGCTCAGCGACTTATGGACGAGATCAAAGTCCCAGGTATAGCCATTGGGATCATGCACGATGGCAAGGTTCAAATGGCCGGCCTCGGCATTACCAATGTTGACGATCCTCAGGCTGTCACTGAAGCCACCGTGTTTTATATCGGCTCCATATCGAAGACTTTTACGACCACCGTAGTTCTTAAAATGTCAGAACGCGGAGAGCTCGATCTCAAAGCCCCGGTTCGGAAGTATCTCCCGGAGTTTTCAGTCCTGGATAGAGAAGCTTCAGAAAAGGCGAAGGTCATCGACCTTTTCCAGCACCGGACTGGCTGGCAAGGCGACTACTTTGAGGATCCCAGTTCGGGGGAAGATGCCTTGGAGAAGGCCGTGCGGGCTTTTCGATTCCTACCGCAACGCACACCTTATGGCGAGGTTTGGGCCTACAACAATAACAACTTCATCATTGCAGGACGCCTCATTCAAGTCGTAAGCCGTGCAAAATCTTATGAACAAAAAGTTAAGGACGAGTTGTTTCTGCCCCTGGGCATGACACACAGCTCCTTCTTCATGGCGGAACTAATGGCAGAACGCTTTGCTGTTGGCCATGCCGGAGTATATGACGGGACGTCCGAACCTCAGGTCAGCTTTGCGCCTTTTCCGCGCAGCGTCTATCCGGCCGGAGGCATACTCAGTAATGTTAGTGATATGATGAAGTATATGAAATTTCAGTTTGACGGTAAGGACAAGGACGGCAGTCAACTGTTGTCTCCAAAGTTGCTGGACATGGCGCACAGTCCCTTGGTCGAAGGCGAGCTGAGTGAAAACAGCGGTGTTACTTGGTTCGTTGAGGATATCGGCGGTGTGCGAACCGTTTTTCATGCCGGTCGGTCGGCAGGGGCTACCGCCAAGATGCTGTTTGCACCGGACAAGAAATTTGGGATCGTTGTTCTTACGAACAGCGACCGCGGTATTGAAGTGTACGATGCGGTAATCGCACTGGCTCTCAAAAAGTATTTGGATATTGAGAGAACACCCTTGGTTGCAATCACTGCAGATCGTAGTTCCCTTGAACCTTTCGTAGGTCTTTGGTTAGGGGATAATGAAGACTACAAAATCTATTTTGACAACGACCAGCTCATGGCTGAGCGCTTGTACAAACCACTAGGAGGAGTCCAAATTTATAAGAACCCTCCACCGATTTCGATGAGTAGCGCGGGTAAAGACATGGTTATCATGACAGATGGTGCCTTTCAAGGAACGGTTGGTGAGTTGCTGCGTGACAAATCTGGAAAGCCGGCGTTCCTAAGCATGCAGCACCGGATCTTCCGTCGCTCCACCGAGAAAAACGATTAATTAATATTTAAAGGAGAAGAACGATGAAACAAAACACAGCACTATTTTTTATTGCAATAATCTCGTTATTTGTTGCAGTTCAACCGGCACTGGCTCAGGAACAAAATGTTAATGATGTTTCTCAGAAGATTGAGAAACTTACGGAGGGCCTGGTTGGCCGCATTGGTGTAGCTGCTCAGGAAATTGGCGGCGACGAGGTCATCGCGCTCAATGGTGATGAGACCTTCGCCATGGCCAGCACCTACAAGGTTGCGATCGCCGCAAAAGTGATGGATCTCGTGGACAAAGGAGAACTCAGTCTCGACCAAATGGTCGACGTCCCGCATGACATGTATGTCGCCGGCATGGTTGCGATTGCCGAGAGATTCCCTTACCCCGGGGTCCAGTTCTCGTTAGCGAACTTGATATATCCGATGATCACAGAGAGTGACAACACGGCGACCGACGTCTGTTTGGGGCTGGTAGGTGGACCAGAGGCGGTGACCAAGAACCTGCGCAGGCTCGGGATCACCGACTTCAGGGTCGATCGGACTGTCCGCGAGATTCTCATGGATTTCTACGGCGTGCCATCGGTCACCCCAGAAGCTGTCGCTGAGGCCATCAGCAACAACCCGGCACTGGTGGCGGCCCAGGTTGATCCCAATCCGGACTTCGAGGCGGATCCCCGCGACCACACAACGCCCAATGCGTATCTGAAACTCCTGCTTGCCATCGACGGTGGCACGGCGATGAGCGCAGAAAGCCGCGAGTTCCTGCTGGGCGTCATGTCGCGTACACGCACCGGCGCTGGCCGACTCAAGGGATTGCTACCGAAGGGAACGCCCGTAGCGCACAAGACCGGAACCGTAGGCGGAGTTGCCAACGACGTCGGCTATATCACGCTCCCTGACGGTCGACGATTTGCTATCGCCGTGTTCACCAACAGTAGTGAGACGCCCTCTGCGGACAGGGATCGGGCTATTGCGGAAGTTGCCAGAGCTTTATACGACTTTTATTATTTAAAGTAATAAGACAAATAACCTTTGTCATGCCATACAATTGGTTGCAGCGGCCGGCCTTTCGCGCCGACGCTGCAACCAAGGCGTTATAAACGTGGTCGTGTCATTATAAGCACGAGATCTAGTGATTAACTGGTTCAGCACTGGCGATGGTAATGGAAAAGAAGAAACGATGGTTCGCGCCATTGCGAAAAAGCTTCGGCTGAGTTAGAATGCCGAGACCAACTTCGACCTCATCATGAAGAATGGCAAAATCTACAAAAACACTATTAAATAGGTAACTGGTTTGTAATGTTTCTAACTCTGTAAGTTTTACAAAGTGAAATGGGAAATATGATAAAAAAAATAAGTAATATACTCAAAATATATAAACACAAATATTAGCAATTATAAGGAAAGAACGATAAAAAAAACACTAAACACGACAAAGATTACGACGCTCCGAAGGGTATTTCACGGCGCAGCTTTATGGCGCGCGGAGTTGCTGTCGGAGTGGCGGCGAGTGCCGCCGGGCTCGGGCTGCCCATCCGGCCTGCCGCGGCACAAACGAGCGGGCCAGTCCGAGTTGGCGCATCGGGTTTCGAGCCGCTTGAAGTCGACAGCCCGATGGCCAGGTGGAAAAAGCCCCAGTCCCCGGAATTCATCGCAAAGGCGACCAAGAACTACAGTTTTCCCAACTGGCAGTCGGGCAACGAAGATTCCATCTACTACAACCTCAATATCCCCGAGTTCTTCCACTGCTCCTACGTCGCTCCGCCGAAGGAGTTTTCCAAGCTTGAGCGGGCGATCGATCCGTCTCTTCTGGATCTGACCTATACGGCTGTTGACGGCACACCCACGCCGCCGCTGAAGGAATATCTGGTCGGCAAGCGTCAGGTTCAGGCGATGATGATGGCCCACAAGGGCAAAGTCGTTTTCGAGGTCTATCCGGGCATGAATCCCACCGATATCCACATCTGGATGTCGGCATCCAAACCGACGGTTGGCCTGCTTGTCGCGATGCTTGCTGATGAGGGCAAGATCGATCTGGATAAGCCGGTCCCGACCTACGTGCCCGAGATCAGAGGGTCGGCCTGGGAGCAGGCGACGGTCAGGAACGTGATGAACATGTCCTCCGGCCTCGATATTGAGGAAACCATCGAGAACCTACTGAACCCTAAATCGTGGATCGCAAACTGGTTCACGGCCGGTTTCGAGCCGAACAAGGGCGATTTCCGCGAGATGTCCAAGAATGCCAAGCCATTGCCGGGTGAATCCGCAGGCGAAAAATTCCGCTATTCCGGCGCGAATACCCAGACGCTGGTGCTGGCGACGCAATATGTGTCCGGAATGCGGTGGCAGGACCTTTGGAACGAGCGGGTCTGGTCGAAGATCGGGGCGAAGAACCCGTTCGTTAGCGGGCTCGCGCAGGATGGAACCGTTCTGGCCGCCGGTTTGCACAACACTACGCCCGAGGACCTGTTGCGCTACACGATGATTTACACGCCCAGTTGGAATGTCGTGTCGGATGAGCAGATCATCTCGGACAGGCTGCTGAAAAGCATCCAGACCATGGGCAATCCCGAGGCCTACAAGGGCTCGACCGAAGAGCAATACGGCACCGACTGGTTCGGCGAAGTCCCTGCCTACAACTCGGCCCAGTGGGACCATGTCTTCAGCGATGGCGCCATGTTCAAGCACGGGAACATGGGACAGGGTATCTATGTCGACCCGGCCCGTGATTTCTGTGGCATGTACTTCGGTCTCGCGCCCAACCCTGACGAAATCTCGGGGATCGATCACTCGCCTGGTTACCTGCGCAACGCGGCCAAAATGCTTGCCGGTAAATAAAACTAAAACTCAATAAAAAAATGAAAATGATAATGAAAAATATTACCTTCTTTTTCGCAGTGCTGGGCACCTTCGCAGTAGTACCCGCTCTTGGCCAAGTTTGGCAAGCAGGAGACACCCTGAATACGGCTAAAAATGATTCAATCAGAATAGCGATTTTAGAGATAATATTATTAATTATACGGGACAAGATTTGGTAGATGCTGCTTTCCCGAACTCATGGCCCTTATTTGGCTCCAAAGCCCGTATGGCTATCGGTGGCTATGTAAAATTGGATTACATCCAGGATTTTGATGGCGGATACGATCGCTTTCAATATGAAATACAGAATGTACCCGTAGCCGGAGACGACCGCCCCGATCAAAGTGGCTATATGAACATCCATGCCCGTGAAACGCGCTTCAACTTTGACATTAGAAGCATCTCAGATGCCGGGACTCCCTACCAGATATTTATTGAGTTGGACTTTTACAACCTTGATCGGGGGCCCTTTAATCAGGCGCCAAGATTGCGTCATGCCTATGGGGTAATGGGTCGACTGCTCGTTGGTAGAACGTGGGGTACGCAATCAGATATGTTTTCCGTTCCAACTACACTTGATTTCGCAACAGGCGATGCATTGACGGGAACACGAAGAGCGCAAGCGCGCTGGGAAGATAAGCTTGGAAGCAAGTTTATGTATGCTATTGGCTCTTGAAATGCTTGAGTTTCCGGGCATAGATGGAGGGATACTGTTGGGTCAAGCTAGCCAACAACTTCCTCTTTTGGCTGGTAGAATCACAAAGAAAACGAAAGCGGGTGGACGATTGATGGTAGGTGCTTCGGTATTTCAACTCCGTTGGGATGGTTTGGGCGCTATGCCGAATACAACGGCAATCGGCTGGGGCTTTAGCTTTAGCGGACGTGAATATTTTGGAGAAAAAAAACATTATTTCCGTTGGATGGCCAGCTATGGCCAAGGTTGGGGCAGCCAAATTGTAGCTACAGTTGGCACACAAAGTTCTGCCATTGTTACGCCACAAGGCACCTTAGAAACAATGCCTGCATGGAATTTAGGCGGTGGATTTGCATTCCGCCTGTCAAACACACTCGTGGCTAATTTGAGCTATCACGGTTATTCTATTGATCCTTCACAGTATAAAGAAGGATATAAAATGAAAGCAGGCCAAGCGGGTCATGTGAATTTGATTTGGTCTCCAATAAAGAACATAAATACGGGAATAGAATTTATGATGTCAAGCGCACAAACGTGAATGACACACAAGGCACTGGCAGAAGATTGCAATTTATGATGAAGTATTTGTTTTAATTGTAGCGTCCTGACTTAGAGTTGTAACGTATATTCGGCCAACAATTATTAACCTTTAAGACGTTGACATGTCAAGAGCCTTCCGTCAATTTCAAAGAGCAGATAAGGCTTTTACAAAAGGTAATGGAGACACAGCCATTAAGCATTTAGCCAAAGCGCCCTAAGTTACAACTGAAGATGGTGCCATGTTTAAGCACGGAAGCAATGGTCAAGGGATTTATGTAGATCCAAAGCGTGATTTCTGTGCTATTGGGTTTGGCGTTGCTGCCAATACATCGGGAACAGATTATGCACCAGGCTTTATGAGAACTTCGGCAAAATTGTTAGCTGGGAAATAATAAATTATTGTTTAATTAGAATCGTTTTAAAAATAATTAAAAAAGATTCAAAGGATAAATTAAAATGAAAAATCTATCAAAATTAGTCTTAGCAGCATTTTCTTTAATGATTATGTTCAGTATGAATGTGTCAGCTCAAGATGATGATCAAACTAAGGGCGATGAAAAGTCGGCATCAGAAATAGCGGCAGAATTAGCGAATCCAAACACTATCTTAGGTACTATGAACTTCAATTTCGATTATATAAATTATCAGGGAGATTTGCCTGATGCGGGAAGCCAAAATAGCTTTACCATGGGTTTTCAACCTATCCTTCCGGTACCATTAAGTAAGACGGTGAATCTTTTCGTAAGACCCAATATCCCCCTTTATTTTACGCAACCAACATATGGGGCGAATGGATTTGAAAATCAGGGATTCAATCTGGGAAATATCAGCGCCGATGTTGCGGTAGGAAAAACATTTCCATCAAAAACAATTGGAATAATTGGTGTATTTGGTAGTTTTCGTACGGCAACCAATGATGCCTTAAAATCAAATTATACCTTATTAGGTCCAGAGTTGATGGTTGCTCAAATATTTAAATGGGGTGCAGCTGGAATAATGGTAAATCACGCATGGAGTGTTAATAGCCTTGATGCAGATCCGAATAGTTTTACAATTCTTGCTGACGACATGTGGGCTACAGCTGCGGGAGGCGAATCTGCAAGTATTACTGCTGGGCAATATTTTTATGTTGTTCATTTAGGAAATGGCTGGCAGATTCAAAGTTCGCCAACATATTCCTATAACCACAAAGCGGAAAAAGGAAATAGATTAACACTACCTATTGGTACTGGTGCGACTAAAGTGATAATTTTAGGTAAAATGCCTGTAAAGTTTAATCTGCAATATTGGTATTATGTGGCATCACCGGATGCTTTTGGTCCACAACATCAAATACGTTTTACAATATCTCCTGTTGTTCCATTACCATGGTAGAATATTTAAATCTGATTTGAAAAGTTATCTATAGTAGATAAATTAGATGTAATAGTAAAACTTAAAATATCCAGAAAGTATAACATTAAATGAGGTAGTGTCAAAAGTTCTATGAAAAAATGAAAAACAGGATTAAAAGATGAAACCATCCCGTACCAGCCTGCTGCGCCGTAAAGTCTGACGGAGTCAGATTAGCACGGGGTGGTTATTTTTTACACTACCTTAAATGAATATAGAAGATCAAATGAAACATAAACCATTACATCTGTTTTGCTTCGTGATGGCATGCTTATTAGCAACAAATGTCCACGCTCAGGAAATAGATTCATTAAAAAATGAAATCAACCTTCTTAAGCAAAAACTTAATAAAATGGATGAGTTGGAATTGCGATTAGCAGAACTTGAGGGGGACAGTGTTGCAGTTCAACAAAATCTTTCACCGAAATTTGCCCCGGATAGCACAACAAAAGGACTTGAGCAAGTTCCAAAGCAAGATCTACGGGATCAAAATATTGTACCACTTTGCTGCTGGTGATGCATTGTATGGTGGGCGAACTGCTCAATTACGATGGGATGGTGGGGGTATCGGACCTGATGCCACAGCATTACAGGCATCTATGGTTTTTGGTGGACGACAATACATCGGGAAAGAAGACTTCTTAACTTGGAACATATCTTTTGGTAGAGGATCAGGTGAAAACATTATGGCTTTTGTAGGTAGTCATGCAAATGCTGTACTAAACAATCAGGGCAATCTATAAATGTGGGGTACGCAGAAGACTACAAATGATGCTTTGGGAAAAGGAAGCAGAGTTCAGTTTATGGTTAAATTTGAATTTTGATTAGAGGCCGAAGGTTAAAGGCAAAAGGCAAAAGGGTAAAGGGCAGTGGGCTACAAGAGGGGTCAAGATGAGAACGTTTCTAAATTTTATGATGTTTCTAGTCGTTATTGCGATTGGATTCAGTAAGCCGTGCAGGGCACAGCAATTCAACAGCGATAATTACCTGGCTATGCCCCATGGCACCGGAACGTTTGTGCTTACCGAAGGTCAGAGAAATGCATCCTTTGCGAATTCATTTGCACTTATCCCTAACTGGGAATTCTTTATACAGGGCTGGTTCTTCTGGGAAAATAAAGAACTCAAACTTCCGCATAACTTCACGACTTCAGTCTATGTGAAGTATATGTACTACGAGAATGAAGCCAAAACCGGCGGCGGTGCAGTCTTTCTCGGATCTGGCAAGGCACCCGGCTACTATGATCAGGAGAAGTTTGTCGACCGGCACACCAATATGTGGACTGCCGTCCCGGTCACCCTTTCCTTTTTTGACAATATGCTGTCCTGGGATATCATGCCGGGTGCAATGATCGACTTTAATTATGGGGATGATAAAAAAGCCGTCTGGGGATTTACCTATTCGACCCGGCTGGGGGTTTATAATATCATCCCGGAATCAGCGATTGTCGCTGAAATATTCGGCACCGCAGGTGATCTGTATTCCAAACCGGAATATAAAGTCGGCATTCGCTGGGAACCTAATAATACAGTGATTCCTGCTTTTACCTATGGCGCTGCTTTTGACGGATCAAAAAGTTCCCGGTTTGAGATCGGTGTGATCATCTTCACCCCGCCGTTCCTGAAGATTGGGAATTAACGGGGATGATGGAATACTAAAGATGCATTATTTCATACCGGAAACAGAAAAATAATACATAGAATAACTTCATTTAAAAAGGGAGAATTAATCATGGCTAATGAAACCAAGAACGTACTTAATCAGATGCTTTCGGATATCTGGTGGCTGGTTCTTTTGCGGGCGATTGCCGCCATACTACTCGGCATTCTGTTGTTTGCCAATCCTGGTGCTTTATTGATGGTAATCATGATCTATATCGGGGTTTACTGGCTGATCGATGGTATTTTTACGGTCATCGCCTCGCTTAGAGGTCGCAAGAATCTGGAACATTGGGGATGGGCTATTTTTACAGGGATCATCAGCATACTGGCCGGCCTGACCGTGCTCTCACAACCTGTACTAAGTGCGCTGCTAACCACAACCTTTTTTGCCTATCTGGTTGGTTTTTTGGCGATCGTCTCCGGTATATCTTCACTGGTCAGTGGATTCCGGCTGCACAAGGCAAGCGGTGAATGGTCGATGATCATTGGCGGCCTGATGTCCCTTCTATTCGGCCTGCTTCTGGTTTTCAATCCGTTGTTCTCATCTTTTGTACTATTGTCCATGGCAGGCATTTTTGCCCTGATTGGCGGGATCATATTGTTGCTTTTCGCTATCCGGATGCGCAGTGCTGTAAAAGCCGGGACTCATGCTCCGGAGGAATAAGAGAACCCATTCGGCAAAGAAATATCGTACGAATGCTGCTTCTGTAAAATCGAAAATGCCATGACCTGCGTACCTCTGTGTGGTTATCGGGTACGGATAAGATACAGCATATAGCTGGTGTATTTTTCTGTTCAATTCCATGCTGAACGCCTCAGGTCAATAATTTTCTACAACTATAGTAATTAAACTATTTAGAAAAAATGATGAAAAAAATAATTCTCATTTTATGGCTACTCAGCATTCCGGCGACCGTTATATGCCAGAATGCAGAAAGATCTTTACTGGAAAAGGGAAATTTCTTTAGCGGGCTTTCCTTTAACTTTTCCGTAAAAAACACGGATAATAAAGATGTAGTGGTCTATAAAATTTATGATCAGCATAAAGACAACATCAACATCAATCTTGACCAGGGTTATTTTATAAAAGATCATTTTTCGCTGGGCGCCCTGATAAATTATTCTTCGGATAGCAGAAAAGGGACAGAACTCAGTACGCAGAATATCCTTTCCGATATTCAAAGCAGAACCATCGGATGGTCTGTGTATGCAACGATGCGGAATTATTTTTCACTTGATACCTCACAGCGTTTTAATGTATTTAATATGATCAAACTCGGCGGTGTAGTCGAAAATTCGCTTACCGAAAAAGTGACCAGCGATATTCTTGAACGCGCCTATACGCAACGGAGATCGATCGAACTGCTGTTTTATCCGGGATTGATGGTTCAGATCGAAAAGGGTTTTGCCATCGAGGTTGGATTGGAAATTGCCGGAATCATAATCCAATGGACCGATACCGAGGTGAACGGCGTCGCTGGTGCATCTGAGTCTTTAGTCTCTGCTGATTTCAATATAAATATTTTAAAGCTAGGCGTAGGATTTTACTATTATTACTAAGAGACAGAAAAATGATGAAAAATAAGTTTCAAATCATCCTTATCTTTATAGCACTGTTTTCCGTTTTGTTTTTGAATTCATGTGTCGATGAGATTTTTTTCGGCAAATCCGAATTCAGGAAAATCTTATACTTTTCTATGGAAGGCCAAACTGGAAATACGGTCATCAGGCAGGACAGTCTGAAAATCTACCTTACCGTTTCCCAGGCCAGTGATATTACTTCCTTAAGACCGGATTCCGTTGTTCTGTCAACATTCGCCACACTTACACCCGCCGCTGATATTGCCCGCGACTTCAGCGATCCGCAGGAATATACGGTTACCGCTGAGAACGGGGAAAAAGCGGTTTATGCTGTAGCTGTCAAACAGGAAGGGGCTGAACCACAGCTGGAAAACTCGGGATTTGATGATTGGTACACCCCTGCAGGTAAGAATTTTCAGGAACCGGGTTTGGATGAAAACAGTATCTGGGCGACCGCAAATAATGGTGTAACCGTACTTAATGAGGATAATTACAATACAACCCCGTTGTTGATCAGCAGTTCAGATTATGCCGCCCAACTGGTAACCAAGGATCTGGGGATCCTGGCGATCGGACAGCGCATGGGTTCGGCAACACTGTTCACGGGTGCATTTGTCTTGAATATTCTTGATCCGCCATCATCGGCCCGGTTTGGTGTATCCTTTACTGCCAAGCCAAAAGGTTTTTCGGTTGATTTGAAATATACCGCTGGATCTCCCTATAAAGATAATCGCGGAACAACACTGGATAAAACAGATTCCGCTGATGTTTATGTGCTGCTTGAAAACAGGGAAGATGAAAATGCAGTAAAACGGGTTGGTACCGGATGGTACCGTTTTGCTGATAAAAGCGACTTTGAGACCATCAATGTGAATATTATTTATGGTCAGTTGCCGGCAGAGACACCGGATTACCAGAAACCGGTAAACAACTTATATGGCGATGTAGATGATAAGATCACCCATATATCTGTCGTCTTTGCCTCCAGCGCCAATGGAATATATTATGAGGGTGGTGTAAACAGCACTTTGATCGTCAATAATTTTCGTCTGATCTATTAATGCTGATATATTTGCGTTGTCTTGACCATGTGTTAACACATTTGTGCAGTTTGCCTGCCCCGTAAAGTCTGACGGAGTCAGATTAGCACGGGGTGGTTATTTTTTACACTACCCAAAAAAGGATAAGGGGATAAACGATGAAATTACTCAGTCTGGTGGTATTGTTTTCTGTAATGCTTACGAGCTGTTCTGTTTTTCAAGGCTCACGCAAAATGGACATGTCTCCGTTTGCCGAAAATACCCGTACGCTTTTTGCCGAAGCGATCAAAATTGAAAGGCCGTTTCAGTACAAAAATCTGCAAACATATACGACGATGCCGGAATTACAAAAGGCACGAATGATAGCCGCGCCGATCCTCAAATCCCTGAAAGGGATTATCTACTATTCCAATCAGCTGGTGGCAATAAATAATGCCAGATTATCGGAAAAAGATAAGAACCGGATGCTGGTCAGTTATCTGAATGAACAAATTGAAAAGACTTTAGCAGAAAAAAGATCGGACAGCCTGCGTGTGGATATAAGCACAGCCAAAACTATTCTGGAAAATATCAAAAACGCAAAAACCTATCTTGATGGCCTGTCGGCCGCGGAACCGATCGTAAACAGTGTGGTTACGGAGGTGCTGGAGCGGATCGATGAATTCCAGAATCTGATCCCATTAATTATTGCCGGATTTGACAAGGGGATTGAAGACGACTATAAAGCCGTCAGGGAAAATTATAAACGGCTCCATAAACTCCAGGAAGAGCTGATGTTGTCCGTTACCAGGCTGTATAATGCCCGGATCGGTGATCAATCGGAACTGAAAAAACTGCTTGAGGAGAATGCTTCGCTACGCTACTTTATACCTTCAGCGGATAAAGCGAATCATGATAATCTGGTACAAGCAGAAAATTTTCTACTGGGACAGGTAAAAGAAGTTGAGTTACTGCTTCAGCAATTGGATGATATCAAAGTGGAATATATTGTCAAGCAGGATGAGGTGGTTGCCTGGCGCAATGAGATAGATAGCAAAATTCTGGTGGCCCGGACATCCCTTACCATCTGGGCCAGAGCGCACAAAAATCTCGGGGCCGGGATCCCGGTTCCGCCAATGATAGATGTTGCCGGCATCGCCGGCAATCTGGCGGGTAACGTGGTAAAAACCGTCGTACCATAATGATATTGTTGGACCAAATCCACAGGTAGCGTATATAACTAATTATACATTCAGCAATTGGATCACTAATCTTGTAAACTCATAATGTCAAGTTGGGAAAAGCATGTCTATAACATATTATTTCATAAGTGATCTGCACATTGGCGGCGATGAGGCGCTCGGTGTTTGTGATTTTGAAGCTGAACTGATCCGCTTTCTGGATGAGATTGCAAATAAGAAAAAGGATATAGAACTGATTATTATCGGCGATGCCTTTGGTTTGTGGGAGCTAACAAATATTCATGGTATCGATAAATTCAATGCAATCATCAACCAATTTCCAAACATCTTCAACGCTTTTTACAGAGCCGGCGAAAAAATTAAAATAACCCTTTTGCCGGGTAATCATGACTATGAACTTGCCTGCTATCCTGATTTTGTTAAAGCGTTAAAAAAATACAACATTCGGCTTGAACAGGCGCCAGCGATAACGCGCAGTATTGCCAATAGACGCTTGTGGATAGAACACGGCAGTCAATATGATGAAGCTAACTGCTCGCCCAGTTTTGGTGATCCTTATGCTCTGCCTGTGGGTTACTTTATCACAAGTAACATGGTTGGAAAGGCCGGGCGGCTCTCCGGTCGCGGGCGTCATAATTGGCTTAAAGATATTCAATCCGTCTATCCGACAGAGATGATTCCCGATTGGATAATGTCCAACTACTTTTACCACGAAATGAGTCCGCTCTTACGCTGGTTGGCAATGCCCTTTTTATTACTTTCCGGTCTGACCCTGTTTGTACTGGCCGGGGCTTTTCTTGAATATTTCAACATAACCGGCACGAATATTTTTCTTGATAACAGTTTTTTTAATTCTCTGGGAATGGTAGGAAGTCTTTTTCAAATTATACTGATGATAAATGCCGTTGTATTACTGATGGCACTCGCTTTATCATTACCGCTTGGTTTTATTCTAAGGGATTTAAAAAGGACTTTGATACGATTTGGAATCGAGCTGGATCCGGCACAATTAACAGGTGAAAAAGAGGATTCATATATTCATGCCGCCGGAAAAGTGTTCACCGAAAATCAGGACATCGTTGCCTTTATTTACGGCCATACACATAAACCGTCCTTGCAACAAATAGATGACCGCCTGGTAATAAATACGGGTACCTGGTTAAAACGATTCGAACGTACACCACCGCGTTTTGGCATACTTCCATCGATCTATGTCCCTGTTTTCTGTCTGAACTATTTTCGGGTATATGCCGAAGACACAGATATAATAATTGACTATTGTAAAATCGATAAATCACCTGAAATTGAATTAACGCTGATACAACATTTAATGGTATCACGTAAACGGTCCTCTATAGATTCGGCAATTGCTGAAAAAACGGTGATTCATGCAGCTGAGGCAGATATTACCTAAGGGCTATGGTCGCTAGAAATGAAATCGACACTAAACATAAAAAACAATTTTATCACCGGTATCTTAATGGGAAAATCAGACTAACCATTTGTTGAACCGCAAAGAACAGCTCAAATAATGACAAAAATAAAATTCATATCATGATAAGTATAATCTTGATTATAAAAAAACTTTGGAAAAAGGATGAGGAGTTTCGCGCCCTGTTCTATATTCTTTTTGTCCTTCTGCTGACCGGAACCGCTTTTTACAGCCTGGTTGAAAACTGGCGTGTAGTTGACTCGATTTATTTTTGTATTATGACCATTTCCACTATCGGATATGGTGATATTACCCCTCAAAAAGATATATCAAAAATATTTACAATTATTTTCGCCATCGGTGGGATCGGAATATTTGTGGGAATTGTGAGCAAAGTTGCTCAGGGTCTCACCCGCCGCCAGTTAGACAGGAAAACCGGTCATGAAGACAATCGCGCGAGTTGACAAGAGGTTAACAATGAACAATTACGTTATGTTAATACATAAATTAAAAGAAAATATTAAGTGGATTGGAATTCTGATATCATCCTTAACGGTAATAATTTTTTTCAGCAGCTGCAGCGGCCATAATGTACTGCTGCAGGCACCACCCTTGCAGGATGAAACACCGGCGCTTAACACCGGTTTTTATACCATCTATAGTCTGGCCAATGGCGAAATAAATCCCTCACCGGGAAATCCATTTTTGGGAAACATGCTTTACCTATATAAGGACCAGTTTTTTATTGAAGGATCCTTTTTTACCGGAATCAAAGGTTCCTTCCTGCCAGATTTTTATATCACCAGTAAGCAGGTGAATGGCCGGGTTTCCCACTACTGGTACCAGGCAGAAAATGAAGAAAATTCCGGCGCGATGGTCATTGAATCTATCGACCATGATAAGATAAATCTAAGATTGATGACACCGGTCGGGAAAACAGAACATGTCCAGCTGCAATATTATGCACCATATATCTGGAAACCACAGGTTAAAACGATCACCATCGCCCACCGTGGTTTGTGTTACCAGCCGCCGTCAAATTATGAGGGCATTTATCCGGCCAATACCATACCGGGCTTCGAGAATGCACTGCGTGCCGGTTATGAGGGATTTGAACTGGATGTGCGGTTGACCAAAGATAAACGTTTTATCGTCAGCCATGATGAAGATCTCAGAGTGGCCACTACGGTGCGTGGATCTGTGGCTGAAAAAAATCTGGAAGATTTTAAAGATATTCTGGTGGTTCAGAGTGCGCCGATCCCGGAGAAGAGATCCTCTGCCAGACCGGCCTTTATCGCCGCACCCATGTCGTCGCTGAAAGAAATATTGGATGAATTTCTCGATGACGACCGGCTCCATACGATTGTCGTTGATGTGAAGCCGGATAAAGAGGAGGATATTCTCAGTGCAGCGTCCCTTGATTTTACCGGACTGACCGAAGAACAGCAAAAAAAAATATTATTTCTGACCCGAACCGAAGGGGTTGCCCGGGGACTGAGGAAACTGGTTCCCGGCTCTGATATCGCCATCGAAGGATCTATCGGTACAGAACCGGCGCAGCCGGGGCACTGGACCGATTTTTTTCCGGAAGCCGTGGGTGAACCACGAAAATCCCATAATACTGTTTCCTTTGGTGCCAACTGGCTGTTGGCGCTTGACTCAGAGGATAAAGCGAAGTCCAAAATGAACATGGTTGATTCACTCAGTGAGGCACTTGATTACAAATTATGTTACTGGACATTTGCCAAGGATTGGCGAATCAATTTTCTTCGTGAAAATGAGATATTTCCTGACTATATATTACTTGATGTGCCCTATTATAAGATGGGATTGCAGCAGCTGCGTTATACGGAAGGCATGGAGCTGGATCTCGAACAGGGTAAACGGCCATTCCTCGAACTGGACCAGTTTCCGGTATACAAGGATATATTTGACGAGCATGTAAAAGATTTCTGGTTTAAATCACGCCAGATGTATGATCTCAATTACGGCGTCGGTGCACCAATTCATGCGGATGTCGGAAATTCCTTTGCCCCGGTTGGTAATCTTGAATTTAAAGTAGGGCGCAGCGAGATTGACAAATTTTCGGATGCGAATGTGGAGCTCAATAACCGGTATCTGTTTATATCTTTTTTGAACAACGCTATCCATCCGGCAGAGGCGGCAGGAGATGAGATCACTACAAAGTCGTACCGCTTTGGAGTTGGCACCAATGATGGTATCGGTTATACGGCGGGCCATGATTTTTCCATATCACCATACGTGGGTCAGGCTTTTGTCTGGACGAGGCTGACTGATTTTGATGCGGGTAGCGGGGAGAATGCACGGAATGATTCTACTATACTGGCCCAATATCCGGGAAAATTTCGCTTCGGGGACCGGGCCCTTTATGGTATCAAGGTGGAGATATCTTCCCTGGTCCAGCTGAATGCCTACTATGAGACGGCGGTAATTTATCCCCGGCATCAGTTCTGGAAATGGACTGGCAGTTTTGTACTGGCCGAGGTCGGCTACGGGCTGATCGGCTACCTTGCCGATGATTTTGTCAACAGTCAGCCTGTTCTCGGGCCAATTATAAATTTTGTACTCAAATCTGCATATCTGTATGGTTATTATTCCCTGCGAAAGAAAGATATGAACTGGCCGTTCCAAACCGATACACCGCTCCGACTGGAAACGATTAATCTGGGGGCAAGTCTTGTCTTTTAAGGGATAAGTGAGCAGAGTCTGGAAAAAAGCATAATGTATGTATCGAACCCGAAGACAAATGTAATTTAGGTCAAAATAATTGCCGTGGGGAATGATGAGCCACAAGATCAAGCCAAAAAACAGATTTTATCATCGCTATGTCAGCAGTAAAATTATTCGTTCCAAATTTATAAGTTCGTTTATGGTGGGCTTACTCTTCGTCATGGTAATCTATGATTCTTTTACACAAGATCTCCCATTTTACTATATCTTATTTACACTTGCCGGTGCAGTGGCAGGAAAAGTATATCAGTTTACCAACAGGATCCGCTTCAATAAAAGTGAGCAAATGATAGAATTTCATTTGGGTATTTCGGCGTTTGTTATGATATTGATTACGATTTTTGTCAGATATTTTGCCGCTGCCAGGGTTTTTAAGGCGATAGATGTTATCTGGATTAGTGATGCTGTTTATCTGTTTTTTATCGGCATATTTATCGAAAGAATTTATATCATTATTAAGCAGATCGATGACCTCGTTTATGAGTATCTGATGCACTTGAAGGAATATTCAGAAAATGAGTAGTCCTTGATCCCGGCTTTGCCGGAAAGAAGATATAATGAAATACATCTGATTTTGAGGAGTGTTGTAAAATGCAGGAAGAAAAATTTATCAGCTGGAATGAGGATAAAACATATTCTCTGGTGAGTGGTGGTCTGATCTATTCACTGCTATTAAAACTGGGTATCCTAAAACATGGTAAGCAGCGATTATTACTACGGTCGATCGTTTTTTCTCTATTAGGCTGGCTGCCACTGATCATACTATCCTTCACTGATGGCACCTTTCTCGGTGAAGACGGGCAGCTGGGGGTTGCCCAGGATTTTCTACTGCACATCCGGCTGCTTGTGGTGGTGCCTTTTCTGATCTGGGTGGAGAAAATGATTGATCCGGCATTTAATGGCTATATGAACTCAACCCGAAGGTTGATCCCACCCAAAGAGGAGGCTACTTTCCGAAAAATCGAAACACAGACAGAAAAAATGTCCGATTCATGGATCCCGGAAATTTTCTTCCTGCTCTTGATCTATGGTGTGCTCCTCTTCAATTGGGGAAATATAACGGTGAATAATGCGCGAATTTCAATAACCGACAGTGCCTCTGATATTAATCTCTCGGCTATTTATTACATTATCGTTTCCATGCCGGTTTACCAGCTCCTGCTGGCCCGCTGGTTCTGGCGCTGGATCATCTGGGCGATAACAGTATACAGAATTTCAAGAATGAATTTACGGATTGAAGCAAGCCATGCCGACCAGTCGGCCGGGCTGGAGTATCTGAACGTGGTTCCGGCGGCCTTTTGTATCGTAAGTCTGGCCCTGTCAGCGATATTTGCGGCAACCATTGGTGAATATATCATCTACCATGGTAAGATCCTTGACGACTTCGTTCTTCAGATCATCGCTTTTGCCATTGCCATTCCATTGATTGTCCATTTGCCGCTACTGTCCTTTATCCCGTTGCTGATCAGGACAAAAGTCAACGGCATTTACAGGTTTGGCAGTTTGATCCAGTATCACAATAATTTATACCGGGAAAAGTGGATGGAGGGGAATATGCCAGAAGATGATAATCTCCTGCCCAGTCTTGATAATTCGTCCATGGCCGATATCAACGGCAGCTATCAACAGGCAGTCAAGGCGATGACAGTAATTCCTATCAACCGTAACGCACTGCTTATAAGCATGCTGATGCTCCTGATCCCTTTTTTCCCCCTGATCTTTACTAAATATTCACTGGCTGAGTTGTTTTCGGAATTGGTTAAAGTAATCAGCGGCTAACAGGCCAGGAATAAGAGTCAGATCAGATATTTTTCCACGGAACTAATAAAATGTTGAAATTATTTCGTTTAACATATTACTAATTAAACTTGATATTTTGCAAAAATGGTTCACATTCATGGATACATGGGCTTAGAAATGGGTCGCAAATTTAAAGCACATAAAGACTTAAAATACAATAGGATATGCGTCCTTAATTTTTTATTTACGCTTAGTTTTAAGCGGGTAGTGCCCACAACAAAAAATCCGCCGGTTGGCGGATTTTTTGTAAATTCGAAATTCTAAGTTCTAAATCCTAATTAAATTCCAAATCCCAATTATTAAATAAATCCCAATTCTCTATAATCAATCTCCAGATCGTTTTGGATTTGGTAATTTGATATTTTTTAGAATTTAGAATTTCGTGCTTAGAGTTTATTCTGGTGGGTGTGCGGGTTTCCCGATCTCAATTATCAAAATTATATAAGGATATCGGGATCCGGCTATGACGGACAAATCCCGCCTCCAGCACCATAGCAAAGGGACAATTTTTATTAAATTGCCCCTTTTTTGCATTTATATAACTTGCCTGAAAATCATCTTGGTCAATATTTACATTAATGCCTGCATGCCTGAGATTTGACCTTTAGTACTAAATATTCGTTTTTTTTATCTAACCTGCTTTAAACTTTTACCTCAAATTCACGTAAATATTCCTAATGAAACAGCGTGAGGTCGTATACTATTTTGGCGGATTCCGGAAAATATACCATATCAACCTGACAAAGTAACGGACAATATGTCAAAATGACATTAATCTCAATAAAAGTGAAATACTATATAAATGCCTATAAAACAGCCTATTAAGATGTTCGATATAAGGTGAAATGATGCGGCATGGAAATTGCTAATAATTGTCATGTGAACAATATTAAATTAAAAGCGTATTATTAGATAATATATTGAAAGGAGTCCCTGATGCCATTTGTTTGGTGGGATCCAACGATGATCCTCTTAATTCCGGCTATTATTCTCGCGATTTGGGCTCAAATGCGCGTTTCTTCTACTTATAAAAAATACGCCAAGATACCGGCGGCTAGTGGTATCAGCGGTGCCCAGGCGGCCAAATCAATCCTTGATCAGAATGGTGTCATTGGTGTCGGTGTTGAATCTGTTGAGGGAAAATTGAGTGATCATTACGATCCTCGTTCCAGGACTGTGCGTCTATCTACAGATAATTTTAAGGGGCGCTCGCTTTCTGCTATTGCTGTCGCCGCCCATGAGGTCGGTCATGCGATTCAAGATAATACGGGATATATCCCATTAAAAATACGTCATACAATATTACCGGCAACCAATATTGGATCATGGGCAGCATTTCCTTTGTTTCTCATTGGTATGTTTATGAATACACCTTTTTTGATGGATCTGGGAATAATTTTATTCGCTGCGGTTGTTGTATTCCATTTTGTTACTCTGCCAGTAGAATTTAATGCCAGCCATCGTGCTCTTGGGCAATTAAGAGGAAACGGTATGCTGGTAGATGAAGAAGTTAGGGGGGCGAAAAAAGTTTTAAATGCTGCTGCACTTACCTATGTTGCGGCTACAGCTATGGCATTATTGCAATTAATTCGATTAATTCTTATTCGAGGAAATGATTAAATTAGGGAGATTATAATTATGGCAAATTTTAAAAATTCTCTACCGGTAATATTGGGCTTTATTACTATTGGAGTTATCTTTGGTGTTGTATTAACAACCGGATTCAATCTGGACTCTAAATCACTAGCCGATCAGAAAAGTGAAGAGCGTATTTATGAAGAAGGCAAAGAGGACGGGCAACTATCAGCTACGACCACATTTAACCCTCAAAAGGGATTTGTAGAGGTCGTTAAAAAAGTGCGTCCGGCCATTGTTACCATATATACTACTAAAAACGTAAAAGTACCGGCGAATCCCTGGCATAGGTTTTTTCGTGGTTTCGGATATGAAGATGTTCCTGAGGGAGGAGAAAGAGAAGTTCCTCAGACCGGTTTGGGCTCTGGGATCATCGTCAGTGAGGATGGCTATATATTAACAAATCATCATGTGATTAAAGATGTGGATGAATTACGTGTATTGATGTTTGATTCACAGGAATATCCGGCAGAGGTCATCGGTACGGACCCGGAAACTGAAGTGGCATTGATTAAAATAGATAAAAAGGGTTTAACCCGGGCTATATTAGGTAATTCTGATCAGATAGAAGTGGGTGAATGGGTGCTGGCCATTGGCAGTCCCTTGGAACTTAATTTTAGTGTCACTGCTGGTATCGTTAGTGCTCTGAGTAGGAATATAAATATAATTGGTAGAGGCGGCTATGCTATTGAAAATTTTATCCAGACAGACGCTGCCATAAATCCGGGAAATAGTGGTGGTGCTTTGGTTGATGCCCAGGGGGAAGTAATTGGCATTAATACGGCTATAAAAACAGAAACGGGTACCTATATTGGCTATGGATTTGCGGTTCCAATCAATATCGCTAAAACCGTAATGGATGATTTTATCAAATTTGGCGAAGTCAGACGTGGTTATATTGGTGTACAAATTGAACCAATGACACCAGTTCGGGCCGAAGGTGTTGGGCTTGACAAACCGCGCGGTGTATTTATTAGCAGTGTTCTGCAAGGAAAAGCAGCTGATAAGGCAGGTATTAAAGCAGGAGATGTTATATTACGTGTCGAGGGTCAGGACGTAAATCAGCCTAATCAATTGCAGGCAAAGGTAGGTTCTTTTAATCCAGGTGATGAAATAGCTATAACGCTATGGCGAGATGGCCGGGAAGTTAACTATGAAATAGTACTCGAAGCCCGTGATGATCAGATTGCTTCAGGTGGTGATAGTCAGGAAGAACCGAAAGAAGAAAAACTGCAATCGCTTGGTATAAGAGTACGGGATCTATCTTCTGAGGATCTTAATCAATTTGATCTCAATAATGGTATTCTGATTCAGGCTGTGGACGGAAACAGCCCGGCTGCAAGGGAAGGACTACGAAGAGGCGATGTGATCTACGAGGTTGATGGCAAAGAGATATCATCTGTATCTGATTTTAACAGTTACGTAGAGGATAGGGATTCCGGTTCAATATTAAAAATCCAGACCAGAACCAGATTTTCCAATGGAAGCACCTCAGATCGTCTGGTTTTTCTAAAATTGCCTTAGTCATAAAATTTGTTCAAAAACCCGGTCTCTGACCGGGTTTTTTTATGCCAAAGATTCATAAGTATGACAACATGTCGTATCTATATATTGATAGGAATAAGTTCTAAGTATATAATTAACATGTACTTAGGTCGTGTTGTTTTGTTTGGCACGAACATTGTAATAAAAGTGTTGAGATAAAAATGAAATTAATCCAAAAATATAGATATTAGGAGGTTTTATAAAATGAGTAAAATAATTGGTATCGATTTGGGGACAACTAATTCTGTCGTTTCCGTTATGGAAGGTGGAGAGCCTGTTGTAATCCCAAACGCAGAAGGACAACGCACAACGCCATCAGTTGTTGCATTCACAAAAAAGGATGAAAGATTGGTCGGTGCGTCGGCAAAACGCCAGGCTGTTACCAATCCTGAAAATACTGTATTTTCAATAAAACGATTTATGGGACGGTTTTATAAAGAAGTTAGTCAGGAAATCAAAGAAGTTCCCTATAAAGTAAAAGCAGGAAATAATGATGTTGTTGTTGTATCAGCCGGTAGATAAAGATTACACACCACCGGAATTATCTGCGATGATATTACAGAAAATGAAACAAACCGCCGAAGAATATTTGGGGAGAAAATAAATGAGGCTGTTGTCACGGTCCCAGCATATTTTAATGATGCGCAGCGACAGGCTACCAAAGATGCTGGCACCATTGCCGGCCTGGATGTCAAAAGAATTATCAATGAACCTACGGCAGCCGCTTTGGCCTATGGATTAGATAAGACAAAAAGAAGAAAAAATAGCCGTATATGATTTGGGTGGTGGTACCTTCGATATCTCCATTCTTGATATTGGTGATGGCGTGGTTGAGGTAAAATCTACCAATGGCAATACCCATTTGGGTGGTGATGATTTCGATCAACGTATTATTGATTGGGTCGTTGAAGAATTCAAAAAAGATCAGGGTGTTGATCTAAAGAAAGATCCAATGGCATTGCAACGCATAAAAGAAGCAGCAGAAAAAGCTAAAATTGAATTATCAAGTTCTACTCAGACTGATATCAATTTACCCTTTATTACCGCCACAGAGGCAGGTCCCCAGCACCTCAACTATCCTTTATCCAGGGCTAAGTTTGAACAGTTAATCGATGATCTGGCTCAGAGTACCATCGAACCATGTCGCCAGGCATTAAAAGATGCTAACTTGTCCCAGGCAGACATTGATGAAGTCGTTTTAGTGGGTGGATCAACACGTATTCCAATAGTTCAATCTCTTGTGAAAGAATTTTTTAAGAAGGAGCCTCATAAGGGTGTTAATCCTGATGAAGTTGTTGCCATGGGTGCAGCAATTCAGGGGGCCGTTCTAACGGGTGAAGTTAAAGATGTATTACTGCTGGATGTTATACCGCTGTCTCTAGGAATTGAGACACTCGGCCAGGTATCAACAAAACTTATTGATGCAAATACGACGATTCCAACAAAAAAATCAGAAATATTTTCCACTGCTGCCGATAACCAGACCTCTGTTGAAATTCATATTCTTCAAGGGGAGCGGGCAATGGCCGGTGATAACAGAACATTGGGAAGGTTTATTCTCGATGGAATCCCGCCGGCACCGCGAGGTATTCCTCAGGTAGAAGTTACTTTTGATATTGATGCGAACGGTATTCTCAATGTAGGTGCAAAAGATAAAGCGACAAGCAAAGAACAAAGTATCAGGATTGAAGCATCCAGTGGATTGAGTGAAGAAGAAGTCGAAAAAATGCGTAAAGATGCCCAGTCTCATTCGGCAGAAGATGCGAAACGCAAAGAAGAAGTTGATGTCCGTAACCAGGTAGATACAACGATCTATCAGACGGAGAAGCAAATGTCTGAGATGGGCGATAAAATTGATGCTGATACAAAAGCAAAACTTGAAACATCATTAGGACGCCTGAAAGAAGCACAAAAAGGCAGTAATCTTGATGAAATGAAATCTGCCCTGGAGCAGGTGAATAAAGAATGGAATGAAGCGGCAACAAAAATGTATGCCCAGGCCGGACCTGAAGAAGGTGATCCGCAAGCGCAAGGGGCACCTGGTCAGGAAGCGCCCGGAGCAGATCCCGGTGGAGAGAAGAAAGAGGATGCTCAGGATGCAGATTTTGAAGTTGTCGATGAAAAAGACAATAAAAAATAAGTAAACGAACAAAGGGGAGCTGCAGCTCCCCTTTGTTTTTATAAAAATTTATTAATTATTGCTGAGACGTCTCCCGAAAAAGGGATTTTCAACCGACGGGATGTCTCTATTGTTTTTGCCACGATTTTGTCCCACCTCCTTGGATCTTCCCTGAATATTAGATTAATAATGTTACCAGAGCAATGGTTGTAATAATTTCTCCTGCTGCTTAAATTAAACAATGGATGTCGATATCCATGCCTGTCAAAATTAATTATGAGATGGAATTATTATGAAAACTACAATCGCTCTAAGTATCCTCATGTTTATAGCGCAATCCGGGTATACACAAAAACCCATGTTCGCAGAACCGCTCAGCCCGAGAATAGCCAATTATCAAATTAATGTCTCTCTTGATCCAGAGGGCAAAAAATTACAGGGATCAGAAGTATTACGTTGGCGAAATACCTCCAAAGATTATATTCAGGATCTTCAATTTCATCTCTACCTCAATGCGTTTAAAAATGAATTATCTACTTTTATGAAGGAATCTGGGGGTAGCCATCGCGGTCAGTCTTTGGATGAAGTGGATGGTTGGGGGTGGATTGAAGTTACCGAGATGATTCTAAATGATGAGGTTGATTTAACAGGCAATATGGAATATATCCAACCAGATGATGGAAATCCCGATGACCAAACCGTCTTGCGGATTCTTCTGGATGATCCGGTAAAACCGGGCGAGGAGATATGTCTAAATATTGAGTTTACCGCCCGTTTACCGGAAGTATTTGCACGAACCGGATATAAAGGTGATTTTTTTATGGTTGGACAATGGTTTCCAAAGATTGGTGTTTATGAGGGCACGGGTGACCGTTATGCTGTGGAAGGCCAGTGGAATTGCCACCAATTTCACCTGAATAGTGAATTTTTTGCAGATTACGGTGTTTATGAAGTGAGTATCACCTTGCCTGATAATTATGTCGTCGGGGCGACGGGCACATTACTTGACGAGAAGAGGAATCCGGATAATACAAAAAGTCTCACCTATTATTGTGAAGATGTCCATGATTTTGCCTGGACTGCTGATCCAAATTATATTGTCATTGAGGATCAGTGGCGGCATGTGAATATTAAATTTCTCGCTCATTCGGGTCGTCATACGCAGGTTGAAAGGCATATTGGTGCGGCCAAGATTGCCCTCGAATTTTTTGATGACTGGTATGGACCATATCCCTATCCTACATTAACGATCGTTGATCCACGCTACAGGGCGTTTGGGGCAGGGGGGATGGAATATCCAACATTAATTACCAGCGGTTCATTTTGGATGTTGCCTGATGGTATCCGCCTTCCGGAATTGGTTACTATTCATGAGTTTGGCCATAATTACTGGTACGGAATTCTAGGTAGTAATGAATTTGAAGAGGCCTGGCTTGATGAGGGCATAACCACCTATTCGGAAATTAAAATCATGGATCAATATTATGGTCAAAACGGAGGTTCTGCCATTAGTTTTCTGGGGCTTAATATTGACGATTCACATTTTCAGTGGTCTGGCTATCGCCGGGTGGCGAAACATGATGCCATTTATAAGAATTCATGGGAGTATTATCGAGGGGGGTATGGTTCTTTTTCCTATGATAAACCTGCATTAATGCTGATGACTTTGCAGGGATATATTGGTACGGAAAAGATGAAAAGCGTGATGCGCGAATATTATAATCGCTTTAAATTTAAACATCCCACATCTCGCGATTTTATAAAAACAGTCAATGATATAACCGGTGAAAATTATAATTGGTATTTTGATCAGGTTTTGTATGGTACCAATGTACTTGATTATAAAATTGATAAAATATCTTATAAGAAATTAAATGATGGCAATAAAGGTATTTTTGGAAATCCTCTTGAAAGTTCAAATACTGATGAGAGGGGAGACCCTTCACCCTCTGATTCTACAATTGAAAAGCAATCAGATGACGAAACAGACGTATATGAAAATAAGATTATCGTCGCAAGAGAAGGTGAGGTCGTTTTTCCGGTAGAAATTTTAATAAAGTTTAAGAATGGTGAAGAGATCCTCGAGAAGTGGAATGGGAATGAAAGATATATTGTCTACAAGTATAATAAAAATAGCCCGGTAGTATCCGCTGAAGTGGACCCGGAGAGAAAAGTTTGGCTGGATGTTAATTTTTTAAACAACGGTAAAACTATCCGCTCTAATCGGTCTGCTTCACTTAAATATTCTACACGCTGGTTATTTTGGATGCAGAACTTTCTGCAATTTGTTGCAATATTTAGTTGATTTTATGAAAATAATTATCTCTCGCAGAGACGCAGAGTAGTTTCTAGCACTTCGATAATTAGATCTATTTCCAATTTACATATAAGGATGATTGTATTGGATTTAAAAAGATAAAGGAATAATATATATTATAATACAGATTTCTTTTGTTGATCTTAGATAATAGAATACTGAGTGGAGGCAAAATGATAAGCATTTTTACAGCATATAAAAATGGTATAGCCCTGGTTTGGAAAGATAAGAAAATGCTGTTCCTGGTCTATGGGATTAATTTTATTTTTTCCTATATTCTTGCTCTGCCTGTTTCGATGATGTTATCTAATGCACTTGCTAAAACCACAGCAGCAGATAAAATGTTGGAATCTTTCGATTATGCTCTCTATACCTCTATAATGGACGGATTTGGAAAGGGATTTAGTTTAAGTCGTGTTTTGATCACGATGGGTCTGTTCTATTTGATTCTAAATGTATTTTTATCAGGTGGTATTTTAGCGGCATTTATAAAAAATCAAGAATTTAAATTATCTGAATTTTTGTCAGATTGTGTCTTGTACTTTAAAAGATTTATAAAATTATTTCTAATCTCTATTGTATTTCTAATCACCGCAGCCCTGATATTTATGTCACTTTCGAAATTATTCGGGTATTTTACTGAAGGCGCTGCTACCGAGCATCTAAGTCTAATATTATTTATAGTAAGGATTCTAATACTCATGGTAATGCTTGCCTTTATTAGTATGTTATTTGATTATGCGAAGATCATGACGGTGGCAAATGATTACCATAAAATGATGGAGACGGTGAAGGTGGCGATGATGTTTATCATGATGAGCCTCATAAAAACAGTAAGTTTATATACATTATATTTATTTACAGCCATATTAATTTTGGCAACCTATTGGGTGATTGAGAGTGCTTTTAATGTATCCAGTGGTTTTATGGTTCTTATATTTTTTATTTGGACCCAAATTTATATAATATTTAAACTATGGGTTCGGTTAAGCTTCTTTGCCGGGCAATACTCATTTTATCTCTATTCAAATACAGCTATGCCAGGGATGAGCAAAGCCATGCTGGATGAGGCTGTTGAAAATTATGAGAGGCGCTCAGAATAACCTGTTAACTAAAACTATTTCTAAACGAATTCCTTATCTGTCTATGAATTATTTAACTAAAATTATAAAAAGTGTTTTAATGCGTTTACAAAAGTGGATGTGGGAGTATCGTACCTCAATAGTAAAGCCAAAATGTCGTATTTGTTTAGGGGAGGTTAAAAAAAGAATTGCATATAAGAGACACTTTGTAGAGTGTGGTTCATGTGGTTTTATTTATACGGGTGATTTTCCAGCGTTTGTTGCTAATATAGGAGCCGGCATGAGTGGCTCATGGGGATCAGCGGATTCTGGAGGAGAGCGAGAAGACTATTTGGTTCGTTTTTTATATAGAGAGTTGCACAAAGAATCTTTCCTTTTGTATGGTGTTGGAAGTACTCTCGCTTTTCCAGTCTTACTTTCAGAAGGTTTTGATGTGTATGGTTGTGATGTGTCGGAATCTGTAATAGAATATAGACAGAAAGAATATGGCAAGGAGCGTTTTTTTCACGTTCATAAACTTATGGAAACAAATAAAAAATATGATGTTATTGTTGCTTGTGAGGTGATTGAACATTTTAATCGTCCCATGGAGTCTATTAAGGACATAGTGAATAGTTTGGGTACCAATGGGATATTTTGTGGCACGACGAACTTATTCCCAGGTGGTCGTATTGAAGATGGTCAAACTATCGGGTATATGAGCCTGAGAAATCATGTCGCCTATTGGTCCGAACGATCCTTATCTCATATTTTAGATAAATTTGGGTTAAATCTAATTACTTTTGAGATGATATGTCCGGGAAGTGTCAAACCTGATCGTAAGTATAATGATTTATTCCCTAACAAAAGGGTCTTTTTTACGAGTTCTGATAAAAAAGCAATGAATGATTTAAATAATTTAAAAATGGAAGTTCCAATTCTCCCAATTGATTTGTCTGACTATTCCCATCCTGCTTATAAACACGGTGATTCACCTATTGAGAAATGAGACTTTTCTGATGGAGTTTAATCTTTTCATATTTATAACTAAAGAGAAAAATGAATAATACACTCGATATATTAATTCCCACGATAAACAGGGTGGAAGGTATCCTCGATTGCCTTTACAGTATTGCGAAGCAGACAATTAAACCCAATATGATTATTATTGTCGATGCCAGCGAGACGAATGATCTCGAGGTTATTCTACAGGAAAAAGATTTAGGTATTAATATCAAGTATATTCCTTCCGAAAAGGGCCTTCCCTATCAAAGAAACCTGGGCCTGGAGTATAGTAAATCTGAGTGGATCCTGTTTTTAGATGATGATGTAGTTTTAGAACCGGATTATATTGAGACGGCATTTAAGGTGCTAGAAGAAAATAAAGGCTATCACGTTTTTACAGGCGGAATTATTAATCATGGTCGAAAGGTAAAAGTCAATCCGTTATTGGTCTTATTTCAGAGGTTGTTTTATTTGTCGGAGTCGTGTATTGCCGGATTTAAAAAGTCGGGAGATTATAATGTAAATCATCCCAGTTTAACGGGTCCCGTGGAAGTTGGTGTGGCGATTGGCTGTTCCTCTCTCTATCATCGTGATATATTCAAGGATTACAAGTTCGATACGAATTTTCAATATCTGGAGGGATATGCCTCATTAGAAGATGAAGATTTTTCCTTACAGCTACGACGCAAATATAGAATTCTCTATTCTACTGCAGCAAAAGCCTTTCATAACCGTGCAACGGCACCCGGGACAAGACTCTCCATATACAAAAGGGGACGCATTCGCTCGTTTAATCATCGCTATCTCTATCGAAAACATAAGGAGGCTTATGGATTTAAACCATTACCGCATTTTCTTTCCTGTATTGGTTTGATTTTAGAAGCACTTATCAATATGCAATCTGTAACCCGCTCCCGGGGACTTATTGCAGGATTGTATTTATTCCATAGAAAGAAAAAAATAATAGAGAAGTAAAATTCTTATAATTTTACCCCCATATATCCGGCATGATCGATCCATTTTTCTACACGTGACCAGGATAAATCTTTATCTATTTCCGGCACCCAATTACCTACCGTGACAGATTCAAACTGCTTTGTACAACTCATCAACTTTAGAAATGTATCAATCAAGCCGACATTGTAATAATTTGGGAAAAAATTCATTTTGATACTCATTTTTTCCAGATAGTCAACCAATCCGCCAGGTGAGCGAGCTAATACGCCTCTGATAAATGATCCTGAATAGTGGCTCCTGACGAGTGTTTTTCCGATAGCCATTGGTGAAGCGGCCGATATGGCTGACAGGACTTCTTTCCCAATTGATTTGCTTGGAGGAGGTGCATAGTCAATGTAAAATGGATCCAATTGTAATTTATTACCAATCAATTCCAACCAGTGTGACCATTTTATATCGCTAAACTCGGCCAAATGATGAAAAGTAAGTTTCTTAGAAGTATCATAGCTGATCAGGTAACGAATATAAGAAGCGACATTGGCCACATCTGTCAAATTGCAATAGCCATCTATTCCTTTCACGCCAACCACATCTCCAAGAAGTACTCTATTTACTAAGTTAAACGTCCACAGGGGCGAAGCAGGGCCCCAAACATTGCCAAGACGTACGATATGTAATTCCTTCTTCTTTAGAGCATCAATCAATTTATTTTCCAAATATATTTTTGAGGTTACATAGCCGTGATCTAGCCGTGATTTAACAAGGGCTGGTTGGGGTGAGACCTCCAGCTCATATCCAAACACGGCCTGTGTGCTGACATGAATGATCCTTGTATTATCGCCAATGGTATGAGATATCATTTCGAAAAGTTCATTGTTTTTTTTCATCTCAATCTTTGGGGATACACCTTTGGGATAGGCCAAATTTATGATGATATCTATATCTTTTATTTCACGGAAATTCCCGGAATCATAAAGATCTATTTCATATTTATCCAGAAGAATTTGACCATTTGCATTGGTAATAGCTGAAATATGGTGATTCTCTTCCAGGAGACTCTTTAATATCTCCTGTCCCACATAGCCTGCTGCACCGATTATTAAAATTCGTGCCATTATACTTTTATCCTATTTTTTTTGTACTTCTTCCATTATTGAGGTGAGTGTGATTGCTCTGTTAGCTTTATAGATATCGTCGTCTCCATTATTAAAGATTTGGTGATAGAGCATAGCCATACAATCTGCGCCGTCCCTGTATTCCTTTTCAGCATATATCAGAGTCGAACCATTTTCCCCGCTAAGACGCACTTTCGTCTGATAAGCAGCAGACAGTTCAATCTTTCCTTTATCCCCGGATATGGTGATTTTATTGGCCAGGATCTGACGACGACTAAGAAATAATTGACCGTTAATCCTTTCAGTTTCATTTTCTAAGGAAAAATGTGCTTTAACTTCATGCGAAGGTTCAGGATTGTCTTTAGAAACACCGGAAATCTGAACCTGGAAATCATCCAGATCGAGTCCACTGGAATATAATGCTAAATCAATGGTATGGGAACCGGTGTCGAAAAGAACGCCACCATAGGCATCCTGACGCACATAATCAGATTTTGTTTGCCAATTAAATCGTCCGCCTTCTACGATTAAGAGCTCGGTTACTCGGCCAATGATCCCAGTACTAATCAAGTGCCGTGCTAATTGTGCAGAAGGGTAGCCGCGTCTGAAATGAGCGACATATAGGTTTACATTTTTTTTCTCTGCCTTTTTTACCAATTCTTCTGCATCAGTTTTTTTTGTTACAAATGGTTTTTCGCATATTATATCCACGCCGTAACTGATGGCCTGTTCAACAAACTCAGCGTGAAACCGGGGTGGCGTGGCAATTAAAACATAATCAGAGTTCTCCAACACCTCACTAACCGAACCAACCCTGGCATTTAAGAGGTTTGCCACAATTTTCGCATTCTTTTCATTCACATCATTCACAAATTGGATGTCAATGCCGCTTAATTTTGGAAATAGGCGGATATAATTTTTTTGTACGACCGTGCCACATCCTATAATTCCAATTTTTTTCATATTATCCTTCATTTCATTATTTACTCCTTTAGTTCATCTGGGTTGTGTAAAAAATAACCACCCCGTACTAATCTGACTCCGTCAGACTTTACGGGGCAGGCAGAGGACACAGAGTGGATTATTAATATTATTTATGTTAATGCTATTTCTTATCATCTCCCCTCAGTGGTCTCTGTGGTTTATCTTTTAATCCTATTTTTCATTTTTTCATATCCCGATAAAATAGGGACATATAGTTCGATCATTAATGTTAAATAATTGACCTTAAAAACCCTTATTTATTGTAAAGCAAAATTTAATTCCCCCTTAGAAAGGGGGTTAAAGGGATGTTTTTCTTATAATCCATTGCCTCTCTGCCTCAGAAATTCACAAAGTTAACCGGCTAATTACTTAAATAGCGATTCAAAATTGCGTCTTTCGAACACCTCCAAATTTCCGCCAACCGTTGCATTATATATTTTTACTTCCTTTTCCTGGAGAAAATTTCGTGCAACAGTGTAGGCTAATTCCATCCGCCATACCATTGGATCATGCCAGCGATATCCGGGGCCGAAATAATTAGGATGAAAATGATTTTCATCCGAGCGTTGCGATACAATTACATTGTTTTCAATCTTATCTTTTACTTTATAGTTATGATCAAATCCAATTAGATAAATTTCAGCACATCCAATGTAATAGGCTAATTGCAAATTAAGATAACTGACTGTACCACCCCAGTATGCTTTTTTTGCGAGATTGGGGGTAAATTTTGGTTTGTTCTTAAAACCCCTGATAAAGTTTAAGTAAGTAGTATGATCATCTTGTTTTAACCATTGTGACAGATCCCATGGAAATACTTTTTGGGGGCCGGAGAGATTATTTAATTCACCGGCCCTGTCTTCGGCGACGAGACCGTCTTCAACAGTCAGAAAAGTGGGTTTAAACCCCATTTTATCAAATATCAAAAATATGCCGTTGCTACCAATGGTAATCTCATTTTTTAATTTTGTTAGATCACTCTTCACCAGACTGGGACCGTTACCCATTATAAAACATCGTTTTCCCGAATATTTTTCACGAAATGATGCCAGACGTTGATAATTTTCTCTTCCTTCTGCTGTAAGGGACCATTTCAGATGCTCGGATTTTTTGAGTATTTTTCTAATTATCGCTGCGCTGCGTTTGATGCTCATTTTTGTTATTCTCTTATTTAATTAATTGAAAATCACTCAATACAATGGCTGATATGGTAAATATCAGAATAAGAACCAGGGGAATTATCACAGACTTTTTCTCAAAATCCCAGAAATTCAAATTAAAGGTTCGATATGAATGTTTTGCTGAATACCACGTGTAAAATCCCAATTGAGCAAGTATTATTCCAATAGGGAAGGCATATACATCAATATAATTCAAAAGTATAAGACTTGAAACCAGATAAATAATACCTGAAACACCGTTGGCGATATGCCAGATAATATGGTTCGTTGTGCTATATAACTGAAGGTGCATGGCGCCATATCTTTCGAAAAAATAACCTAAGCCCATAAAGGTCCATAAAAGTGGATTAACAAATTCCGCGTTGGATCCAATCATGGCTAATAAGGGTTTGGCAAGTATGCCAACAGAAATGAAACATAGAACAAATATCCAATAGGATAATCCCATTCCCCTTTGAGCCAGACTTATTTGTTTCTCAAGGTTACCTTCTGCACGTAATCGCGATAACAGGGGTATCTTACTATAAAATGGTGCCTGTGAAAAACTGCGAATACTGTTAAGAACTTTAAGTCCGAGCAAATAGGATGCAATATTAGTAACACTACCGACCTGGGCATAAATTAGTCCACTGGCCTGGACGACCAGAGAGTATAAAATCAAGCCAATCCCACTCCGCCAGGCACTTGGCCAGACTGCATCATATATCTCCTTGTCCCGCCCTTTCTTCTTAAATTCCCGGAATTTTCCTGACTCAACGTTGCGGCTAAAATAATAGTTACGAATTACGTTGATTAATGACCAGGATTGATTGGCAATTACCAAGGCCAGGATGTTTCCATCGAGAATTAAAACAATAAAACTGGTAAGAATTGCACCGAGTGCAAAGATTGCCTGCCATCTTCGTAAGAGTGCAATTTTATTAATTCCCTGCAAATAGTTGGTGTAAATTGTACCGCGGAAAATCAGGGTTGTTGTTATCAATATAACAATCCAACTGATCCAGCCAGATTGAGCATCTTCTATATAGGATATTGGTTTGATTAATGCCAATGAACCACCAACTGCCAGAACAAGGAATACTATAGGGGTTAGGTAAGCGTAAATAGTGTACATTGTGCTGACAATTTTTTCTATTACCGTCCAGTTTGCTTCCTTTTTGATACCATTTTCGTTCTTTATTAAACGCAGGTCGTCTAATTTTTCTGCTCCCCCCATGGCAAATGCGATTACACGGACAAATGTGACACCGAATCCCATATCAGCAAGTGGTTGCAGGGTTATAATTGTTGTAAAAAGATACCACAGGGCAATCTCAGCAGTATCAAATTTGTTTAATACAAGTGGTAATACAAGTAACAAACTAAGTATTCGGGCAACAAAACTTCCCCATGTTGTCACTGTAGGAGAGTCCCAGGTTCTTTGCCGAATATAAGCCGTGTATTTATTTAGGGATTTTACAGCCATTTAAATATAGACCACCTTTGAAGGATAAAAAAATAGTTGATTTAACGCACGGTTTAATTGTGATTTTTGACAGATCGATTTATATTGAAACCGGATAAATTCTCACTATGGGTATTGCCCCGCACAAATCGCTTTAAGTATTTTATTTCTGACCTGCGAATTTTGTACATATTACTCAATAGAGATTTCATGGCTTTGAAAAGTTTGAAATTTGAAAAAGACTCAAGAACCGAAATTCCATTTATACCAAATTCGGCTAATGCATGGGCATGAATTAAATGATCATTTTCGAATAATGATCTGCTCCTTTCAGTAGGTGGAAACATGGGCTCTAATTCTGATTGGGGATCATGGACAATTACATTGACACCATTCCACCAGCCTTGCTGGGCATTTTTCTTTTCTTCTGATGTCATATTAATTGGATGACATATGCGTATAGGCTTCAAAAATAAGTTTATATGATGGATGGATTTTTAAAAAATCTCTATTGGCTTGTCGTACATGTTTATAGTTGCTATCATCAATAACGATTACGGCGTGATCGGTTAAATAGGGTAGAGCCAGTTCAAGGCACATTAATTGACTTCTGTAATCGTGCGGTCCATCAATAAAATATACACCGATTTTCGTTTGTCCCAACTCAATTGATAATGACTCAAGCGCATCCTCATAATCTTTTTCAATTAAAAAGGCGTTGGATAAATTTAGCTTTGCAATTCTCTTTTCTATTATACCTTTGTTTTGGCCATCCGGGTCAAAAAAGGCAAAATTATCAATTCCATAGCATTTGAAATTGGGATTTGCTGCAGCAATGGATAAGAGTGTTAGTCCCTGAAATACCCCTACCTCGAGATAACAGGCATTTTCATCATGCGCGAATAGTCCGGGTAACCGTTGCATTAGACCGACCAGTTTTTCTCCCGAAAACCCATCTAAAATGTCTTTTGCCGTATCATTGTGCAAACCAAGATTTTCAGATTCTTCAATTGCTTTAGTTATATTTTTAATCAATTTTAATCCTCTGATTATTGCTTATCTTTCAAGGTGTTTATGGCATTGCATTCTGGTTTTTCTCCGAGCAATACCCTGATGCAATCTTCTGCCGCGCCAAGTTCCATCAAAAAGCGAGATTTCCTCGCTGATGCACCCATGTGAGCGGTCAATATGACATTATCAAAATGGGTAAAGGACCCTTCATAGGGTTCCTGCTCAAAGACATCGAGGGCAGCGCCGGAGATATGGTGCTGCAGAAGCGCGTCCAAAAGAGCCGCTTCATCAACAACAGCACCTCTGGATGTATTAATCAATTTACTCTCTGTTTTCATTAATCCCAGAGCGGTACGGTCAATAAAATGATGATTTTGATTACTATAGGGTATATGTAAACTGACCAGGTCCGAATTTTTAAGGAGAGTCTTCTTGTCAACCCATTCCAAATGATACGTGTTGCCAAAATCCTGATCAGGCTCGAGGTCACATGCTAATATGCGTGTATTAAATGGCTCTAAGAGTTTACATACACGCTTGCCTATCCGTCCGATACCGATAATTCCTATGGTTAGTTCCTCCAAAAGAAATCCCATATATCGGTTCCATGCCCCCTCACGTACGGAATGATCGGAGCCAAGAATATCTCTTGATAAGTTAATAATGTTTGCCAATGTCAACTCGGCTACCGCCTGAGATGGGGCATCCGGGGTATAGGTTACAGTAATTCCCTTCTTATTACAATAAGCGAGGGGTACATTATCCAATCCAATCCCTACACGGCTGATTACCTTCAGATTTGAATCTTGAAGAATAGATTCCGGATAGGGCTCGGTGCCCGCAATGACAGCATCCACATCCTTTATATAATTACCAATCTCGCTTTCCTTTAATCTTCGTCCCAGAGGGTTATATATTAACTCCCATCCGGTCTTTTCCAATATATCAATGGGCTTGTGACCACTCTGCCCAAAGGGAAAGGTGGCAATAAATATACGAAATCTGTCTGGCATTCTTTTTTCTCCTGTTCCTTCAGAAATGTTTAAATATTATCACCGGCATAGAGGGAAAGGATCTCCGCTAATTTAAAACTAAATTCATCGTCAATATCAATGGCCTCAATTCGTGACATCTCAAACATTAAGGGTGTCTGTCCAATCCTGCGTTCATGCTTGCTAAACGATTCCTTGGTGAAAACGTAGAAGTTGGAATTCTCTTCAAAAAGTGGGGGAAGATCCTGCGTCCGCAATAATTCTTCAGGATTATGATTGATGGCTTTTCCTTCAACCGAGTAGAATCTGCTCTGAAATCGATTTACTGAAAAAAGGGAATCATATTTATCTTCCGCTTCGATAAATTTTTTAAGTGCCTTCCCCAATGATTCTGCTTTTAACAAAGGATTGGTAGCATGCGTTTGCACATAGATATCACTCTCAGAATTGTCCAGATCATATTCAATGATTTTATTTACACTAACAAAGTCCCCGTGTAATTCTTTTGGTCTTTCATGAATCCTAACCTTTGAAAATAACTTTGGCGCTTCGTTGATAACTATATAACTATCCGTATTAATGATCACTTCATCTACGGCATAGGTTCTTTCTAACGACTCCAGAATGTGATGATAGAGCGGTTTTCCATTAAATTCACGGAAATTTTTATTTTTAACTCTTTCACTATGTTCCTTTATTGGAATTAAGGCGGTGACTTTACGATTATGTATCATTTTATTAATTCCTCTCTGATCGATTTTAAGGCTGACCGGCATTGGGTTCCGATGATTGTAATATCCAAGCTATAGGCAATCATCTTGAATCCTTTGTTGATTTTTTTAATAGTTTCCTCATAATCAGGTTGAACTACATGAATGCCCGGGACTATATCATGTTGCTGACATTTATCTAATATCTTTTCCCATGTTTTAATGTAGTTGGGATGATCAAACTGAGCGGTAATTCCCATGGAAGCTGATAGATCATAGGGCCCAATAAAGGCGGCATCTACACCGGGAACAGAAAATATTTCATCGATTTTCTCGACCGCTTTTATATGTTCGATTTGTACACAGACCACGGTATTTTCATTGGCAATTTCCATATATGAATCAAATTCAAACCCGTAACCATGACTTCTCCCATATCCAACACCCCGTTCCCCCAAGGGAGGATATTTTACCGATCGAACCAATTCTTTAGCCTCTTCAGCGGAATTGATCAGAGGGGCGATGATGCCCATGGCCCCGGCATCAAGGTAACGTTTTGTCTCCGCATAATCGTTGCCTGCTAATCTGACCATTGGGAAACAATCAGGATTTCCTGCCTTGATAGCCTGAAACAGAGTCTGTGCTTGTGGGACATCAATGGCCGAATGCTCTGCATCAAGCACAAGAAAATCGAATCCTGAGGCGCTCATGATTTCAGCAACCACGGGACTGGCAGAGTTGATCCAGCTGCCGATTACCGGTTTTTTAAAATCTAATTTGTTATAGGCCATGTTTTTAAATTCCTTTTTTCTGAGATCTGTTCAATTATCTCACGCTAGGTGGAAGCGCATGTGAGATTTTATAGAAATTATATATTATAGAATTCAATACCATCCCTACCAAAATTCTGAGAGGAGAAATTATTTTGTATTTTTTATTGATTCTATCCTATTCGTTCAAGCCATCATAGATCTTTAGTATTTCTTCCGCCGAATTTTCAATTGATACAGAAGAAAGGGCATCTTTATAAGAGTTAAGATTCGAAAGAATTCCGGTTGTTTTTTCCAGTAAATTGATGCCATTGCGCGTTTTGAAGAGACTCACATTTGCAGGCCTTTGTACACAATCGCTTGCCAAAACCGGGGTTCCTGTCTGCAGAGCCTCAACGACACTTACGGAATGGCCATCGGTATTAGTTGCTCTTATGAATAAGTCGGAGATAGCCCACATCGCCGGTCCGTTTACTTGTTCGGTAACGATAAGAAATCGTTCATTTAACCCAGAGAATTTAATTTTATTACGAATTTTATTTAAATATTCTGAGTCTCCAACGGTGGGTAAAAGAAAAACCAATGCAACATCAAAACTTTTAATAAGGGATGTCATCATATCAACAAGAAGATCAAGCCCATAAAGATCTTCACCTTGATGGAATTTGAGCCGCCAGGCATTTGAGGAGATGAGAAATTGATGCTTTTTTCTCAAATTCCGTATTGTTTCGTGATTCATATCCGGTATTTGAAGTGGAGGGATATAGTTATCAACAACAACGAGATTTTTCGGATCTTTGATGAATTTAACTGCATTTTTCTCACAGGGTTCATTTAATACTAATATTTTATTTATTTTGTTCAACATGTGTTTTATCACTACTCCAGAGAGTCCACCTTTTGCGTTGATAACCTGAGGGAATCTTTCATTGTGAAAAGTTATCACAGTTAAATGCTTAAAAGAGAGGAAATAAAAAAGTATTAATAACTTAATTGAGAATATATGAAAATGAACAATTGCTTTCTTTTCCCTTAATAGTAAATAAAAAAACATGGATAACTCAGACATGTTTTTTACTTGCTTATGATCCGATATTGGTTTTGATACATCGAGAAATGTTACCTTTCTCTTCTTTTCTATAAGAAAATCCAATAACCTGGATGAATGGGCAGAAACACCTCCGATGGGGGGAGGATATATACTTACAATAACGATCCTCATGATATAACAAAGGATATTTTGGTTGTTTGGATCAGATCCCAGAAAGGAATTGGCCACTCCTTGTTTTTCCCTGAGAGAGAATCATAAAGAAAATTAAATTCTTCAAATTGTCCCTTTTCACTTATATGGGATTTAACGGGTTTTATCTTCAAGCCATATCCATTCAGTAATTTATAATCGTCCATGGTGATGCTTCTTTCATCAAAGTGAACTTCCATATATTCCTTTGGAAATTTTTTATTTCCACAGGCAAAGTATTCTATTGTTGCTACAGATCCATCTTCATATTTCAATATCATGGAGACATTATCAGAAGAAAGAAATTTTTCACCTGCTGGCGAAAGTTGTTCATATGAAATCGATTCAATTCGTGCGCCGGTCAAAAAGGTCATCATATCGATAATATGGCAGCCCTCTCCAATAATTCTACCACCTTCTTCCTGAGCCCAATGATCTGCGGGAATATAACCGGCATTCATGCGGTAATGTATAAATAAGGGATTAAGTCTATTTTGTACATGTTTTTTGATCTCCTGGGCACATGGGCTGAATCGACGGTTAAAGCCAACCATCAGAAGGGGTTTGGCATCACCGGGAAGATTATAAAAATCTTCAATTAATTTTAAATCTTCATTATTTGTTGCTAAAGGCTTTTCAACAAATACATGTTTATTGTTTTGCAGGGCTTTCAACGTGAGTCCGGCGTGGCTGTCATGCCGGGTTGCGATTAAAACGAGATCTATGTTTTCGTCAGAGATAATATCATTTACCTCAGAGGTAATTAAGGTCGCCCCAAATTGTTCACCTACGGCTTTGGCTTTATATCCGGATCGGTTTGCCACACCATATAGATTAAATTTATCCTTTAACTTCATAATATTAGGAAGATGGGTTCCTGCTGCAAAATTTCCTGCGCCGATCAAACCTATATTTATTATCTTTTTATTTACTTGTTTGGAACTGATATATAACCGTCTGTCATGCTTTACATACTGTTCAACATCCTCCTCTTTAAATGCTGCATATTCGAGTAATACAAGAATTGGTTTATCAGGGGAATTTAAATATTCAAATGCTTCTTCGAGTTCATCGATAGGATATACCTTGTCGATTATCGATTTTATATTAATGACATCTTTAGAAAGGAGGTTTAAATACTCTGTCATATTTCGATTTTCTGTCCAGCGGACATAAGCATAAGGATAATCGATTCCTTTTTCTTCATATTGGTTATCATAGCGTCCCGGACCATAGGAAGTTGAGATGAGGAAGTCTAATTCTTTCGGATAGATATCACCGCGGTTGATCTCCATGCCCGAAACACCGACAAGTACCACCCGCCCTTTTTTCTTACACGCCTTAAAAGCCTGGGATAACGGGACGTTACTTTTAGTTGCAGCGGTGAAAATTACAGCATCTGCACCATAACCATTTGACCAGTTCTCAATCTGGGAGACCATATTTTCATTATCGGATTTAATTGTCAATTCAGCGCCATGTTCTTTAGCTGTTTTTAATCTATTTCCATCCAGATCCACCGCAGCTACATGGACCCCCGAGGCACATAGCATTTGAATGCTTAATAATCCCAGGAGGCCAACACCGAGGACCACTGCAAATTCTCCCAGACGCAGATCAGCCCTTCGCACACCCTGCATCGCTATTCCTCCGAGGGTAACAGTGGAAGCAGATTCAAAATCCAGATCGAGGGGCATTTTCATAACCAAATTTTCCGGAACAGCCACATATTCAGCATGATTAGCAATATCGGCACCGGAAGCAGCTACGGCATCACCTTTTTTAAATTTGGTTATGCCAGCGCCTACTTCTATTACAATGCCTGAAACTGAATAACCCGTAAGTTTACCTGTTTCAACGGCACCCTTAACTTTGGCAATGGTTTTAGATATTCCCCGTGACTTGGCCATATCAATTACCTGTTTAACATTATCGGGCTGCTCCAGGGCTGTTTTTAGGAGGGATTTGCCACTCCGTTCAACTTTGCCCATCTCAGTCCCAACAGAAATACAACTGTTGATGACTTTGATAAGGATTGTATTTTCTGATATAACCGGGGCTGGTACCTCTTCCTTTATTACCTTGCCTTTTTTTACTATTGCTTGTAACATATTATATTCTCTTAGTTTAGGTTTATGAGTTCGATGTTGAGTTCTTTCTTAAATTCCAGCTTTAATTTATAACAGGGTACTTGTAAAGCATATGCTGGCGAGTACTGGTACTCAATAATTTGTATGTCGTCTGCATTTTTTATTATCAGACCGCAAATTGTTTTACCATCTTTTACAACATGAATTTCCTTATTCTCCTGGTGGAGTTCCAAATGTTCAGCGAAATGAAGAAATGATTGCGAAGGGAGATCTTTCTCAAGAATGTCAGTAATTAAAACACGATTACTCTCGAGTCGAAATTGTCGTTGATGAAGGCTCCCACCTTTTTTCAGAAATCCATTGTGCTGACAATGTAAATAGTCAGGCTCTGATTTGAGTACCTGAATGTTTGTATCATTTTTTAATCTGAAGACATCTTCTCCAAAATCATTCTGCTCTTGCCTATTTTCCACTACCGTATTATGAAAAAGTGTTGAGCGATAGAGGTTTCTATTTACAGGGTCTGAAGAATATAGATAGGTTCCCGGATCAACAATAATGTCAATGTCTCTGAAGGTTAATTCAAATGATAGTTTATCATTATGCGTGTGTACACCATAACCATTCATACCATTGGGCATGCAAGAGACTGCCAGGTAAACTTGATTATTTCTTAGAATATAAACACCGGAGTCTTTGAATTGGATGGGAGGCAGGGAATAAATAGATTTCTGATTCTCTAAATACGATAAGAATACTTCCTCCCCATAGAATATGAAAGCCAAAATATCAAAGGGAATCTCTTTAAGGCAGAAATACTGATCGTTAAAAATACCAAAAGAGAGGGCAGGTAGATAGCTATGATCTAACGAAGGGCGATCATATAATTTGAAGTATCTACCATCATCATTATCACCAAATTGTATAATTTTACGACTGGGTTTAAGTGTATTCAGAATGAAAGCAAACATCTTCTTTAAAATGAATTCATGCTCAGAACCAAAATAATGTGTTTTGAATTGTTTATTTAGGTATAAAGGTAGAAATAATAATTCTGTAACCAATCTTTGATAGGGTGTAGAACTCTCAAAATCTCCACCATCAGGATGTATCTGTCGCATCATTTCCTGTTTAATTCTTCCTGATGCGTTTTGGAGCCATTTTTCGCTATATTTGAATACTGGAAAAAATAGATTTGAGACAAAAAGTCCTGATATATCTGCCATATAATGGTTGTTTAGTAATATCAGATTTTCCTTGTTAAAATGAATATAAAGATTATGCTGGTAGAGTGATGTATAAAACTTTTCTTCAAAAGATTGATCTTGAAGTAATTTGTCTTTTAGTTCAAAGACGATTAGGGTCCAATTACTAATGCGGATTGCCACTTCCATGGCATTTGACCAATTGATACCCTTATAGGGGGGATTTGTGTCGATCCAGTTAAGGATTGAGTCTTTTATCTTATCCAGATAGTGGATCTTTCCAGAATAGATGTAGGCAAAGTATAAACCAAATAAAAAGTGAAAGCGGCTTAATTCGCGGGGAACTTTCAGATCCGCTTTAATTTTTTTTCCGGATCTGATTTGAGTTCTAATTTTGCTTGAAAGTGATCTGTAAAATGTGCGGGATTCATACCGATGATCTGATTTTTTATCCGAATGCCAGTCAATATTGCCCTGGTATTCCCACTTTATCCACCCACTGTTTAAAATATTAAAAGTGTTATTGCAAAAATGGTCTGCCTCAAATAGGATTTGTCTGACTTGCTCCGGATAAAGATTTTTTTGTTTAATAGTGCGGATGTTATTTTCAAAACCGAGTGAATATTTTTTTAAGATATGTGATCTGATCTCATTTAGATCATTGGATATATAAACAGGAGAATTAATTTTTCCGCTTTTTATTAAATAAGAAAACTTTAATAATGAGATGGCTCTTATTATTTTCCTTGTTGATATAATCAGGAAATTTACTAATCCATAATGTCCGATAAAACTGGCAATATTTCTGAACATTTTCATTACTTTGAGCCCATACAAATCAACTTTGAGGTTGATTTTATATCCGGGTTGTTAAATTTTTCCGCTATCCATTAGTATAAAAAATGATTTACTCAATAGATTCTTTTTCAAAATCCTGAATTCATCCGGATCGAGTATAAGAATTGAAATTTTACGATCAATAAGTTTTTCTGTTTTTGTCTTTACGCGTTCTAATTCGGCCATATTTATATCCAGGCCAACGATGACAAGATCGATTAATCCACTATCAATACCAATAGCATAGTCACCCCTGATAAAGGCCAATTGCAGTGATCCCAATTTGTTGAGTATGTCCGATACGACCTTGTCGATGCCCGTGGATTTTAAAACAATACTACGAATCTCTTCAAAAAGAGGATGGGATAAGTTCGCTTTAAATATCCGGTTTCGACCTTCAAATTTCTCAGACAAGATCTTTGCTTCGCTCAATTTGTTTAGTTCAAGACGAATACTATTAGTAGATTCGCCAAATTCCGTAGCTAGTTGACGCAGGTATCCCGAATTCTTCGGATTTAAGAAGAATTTCAGTAATAGTTTGATCCGTGTCTCTGATGTGATAATTGATTTTAGCATATTACGAGTAAAAAAGTTACTCGTAAATGTAACTTAAATGTTGTGCGAAATCAAGTAGCATTTCAAAAATCTGCGGAAATCAAGATGTACCTTATGAGATGGAATCAGGAGACGATTCAAGGAGATACGTGATGCGGGATACGCGATAAAAGATTTTAGATTATGGATTGCCCTTTCTGTCCCAAGGACCCCGTTGGAGGAATTCCAAATTCCCAATTCTAAATCCAAAATATATATTTCGCACCAACTTTGATTTTCTTATCAGGATAGTCTTTTAGCCATATTAATCAGGTATTCAATCCCGGCAATTTTTAAGATATAATCAAGGTTATTTATTGATTGATAGGATTGATCATCATATTTTATTAATAATTGACGCCACTCATCCTGATCGATGATTGTAGATAGATTCATCGTTCCATAATCAAGTAGCATCTGGATTTGGGGTGTGTTATAAAAGTTTTGAAAAACCGGCTGATAATCCCAGGCTTCCTGTATATGGGTAATAACTTTCATTCCTAATTTTGTTTTTATCTTGTTACGCATCCGTGAGGATTGAAAGAAGTAATAGCGTAAATGAAAGGGAATTGTGGTGAATAAGTTCTTTGGTATCATATCTACGCCGCCGAAATCTGTTTTTTCTGCCGCTAATTTCGGATCTAGTTGATAAACAAGTGCACGTTGGAACTTTGCTAAATTAAACTTCCATTTAACAGGGATTTGTATTGCTAATTCAAGATTTCGCCTAAAATATAGGGGAGACAAAGAATCAAAAATAAGATTTAACGCATTATTGGAAACATGGGTAAAATTTAGCCAACTATATATGTTAAAACGATCAACCTGCATGGAAACAGGGCTATGTAAATAGTCTTTTATAGATTCTTTAATCATTGATCGCATATATGCAGCAGATTTTTCTTTAATAGCGATAAAATCAGATTTGAAAATATCATCAAAATAATTAGCACTTAAAGCGCGGAGTTTTAGGAACATATTTATATTAAATTCCTTGGGTTCCCGGTATAAATTTAATGTATACATCTCATCCCATAGACCGTTCTTATAGAAGTGACCACAATGCCCGTTAAGAATAGCATGGCCCCATTGTTTTTGTTTCTCGCGCATGTACATAATCCGAGCCAATATATGAGCAGGCATTTCTCCATTGCCAAGCAAAAGAGACTTTTCAAAATGGAACCAGGGATCCTTGAGGTAATCATCTTCTAACTGTACGCTATGGTGTTCTATCTTGTGACGTTTTGCCATTTCATCAGTAGCTTTGACCTCATAAAAGTCCTTTTTACCAAATATGGTAGTTGTTAGAGGTATATTCTGATTGGTAAAGGCGGCAACAACCTGGCGAGAATCCTGTCCCATCGTAAAATCGACGCATGAAGTGCCAAAGGTCTGGTAAATTAATCGTGCTGATTCCTTCATCGAATCGGCCATCCGATCGACGGTGCTTTGAAAAGGGATATCGATAAATTTATCCGGCCAGTCCCAATATTTAGTTCGATTCGTAACACCATTCTTTATCTCATAAATGGAGGCCCCTTTTAATTTACTAACGTTCTTGAAAATAGATCTTTCGGAGAGCATATAATAACGCCACATAAATTCATTAAAAGCGTGAAGATCAAGTTCAGGCTTATGGAGAATTCCTGAGAGAACCACCAATGGGGTAAGTAGAATGAATTGATCATTTTCAGTAATGTAATTAATTTTGTTTTTTAGAATGTCATTAACAATCAGGTACAGATTTCGGCTTGCATCATATACTTTTATTACAAAGTGGCCATCAAGGTCATCTTGAAATTTTGTGGGATTCTGAAGATACAATTTAAGTAATTCTTGGGCATTAAAAGATTTGGTCTCGTTGAGGGCAAATACAGTCCCCTCAAAAGCCAACCAGTTACCTGCCTCATCGGTATAGAATTTCGATCTTTCATTTTGGCGGAATTCAATTAGAAAAGCTTTATCGGCAGTATTATTAAAAGTTATTTTTTTAAAATAGCGTCTATAATACTGATTTATAAATTGTTCTATCTGTTGTGCTTTTTCATGAAGTAGATTTTGTTTATCCGGGTTTTTGGGGAGAAGAAGAAGAGTACCCGCCATTTTATTTCCTCCCGATCGATCTGATCATTTTGGCCGGGTTACCTGCATATATCCCAGGTTCAAGAATATCTTTTGTTACCACACTACCCGCACCAACTACAACATTATCAGTAATTTTAACCGGCAAAATGGTAGCATTTGTACCAATGGAAACATTGTTACCGATATACGTTGTCTTCCAATCTTTACTATCAGCAGCGGGTTTACCTTCTGTAAACAGGTCGTTTATAAACATGACTCCGTGGGAAATGAAACAATCTTTGCCTATTGTGACGAGTTCGCAAATGAATACATGAGACTGAATACGAGTATTTTGCCCAATTATTGCCCCTTTTTGAATTTCGACGAATGGCCCAATAAAACAATTATCTCCAATAGTACATTCATATAGATTTACAGGATCGATCACCAGAACATTTTTCCCAAACTGGACATCACGTATACTGACAGACTTTACTTCAGGTCTATTCATCTGCTATCCTTTCTCATTCCCACTCATTATTCCAATTTCACTTACTATATTAGATGTATTACACGCATTCTCCCTTCGAGATAAGCTTTTGCAGATTCGGATATTTACTTCAAATTTTAATAGAATAAAGGCCTTGTTTCCCCCTTGGAAGGGGGACTATGGGGGATGTTATTTTCTCTAAGTTCTTTATTTATCTATCCCCCTGACCCCCTTTCAAAGGGGGAATTAGTTCGATGCTTCATCTTTTAAATGGTCCTATGAATTTAGTTTTTCACTTTATCACAGAATCTTTCATGACACTACCTAACTCTTAAATATATTGCTCAAAAACGGGTTTATAATCGATTTAATTTCTTAAGTGCTTTATATTTTTGATAATACATACGCAAAATATTAATTATATTAATCTGTTTTCTGAATTTTCGACTATATAATTTAAAAACTTCATCACCTGTTATTTGCGATAAAAGTTCTAGTTGAAATGCATGAAAGTGTTGATAGGTGATTGTTGAAGGATCAGTCTCTGGGTACCAATCAGATTTACATAGATTATAGCGGGACCAGTAACCAAGATCATAATCAGGTAAGAGACTTCTTAATGTTCGGATTCCATCATCAAATAAAGTTTTTGCTGTTTGATCTTCAGGAAAAACCCGTACGAAATCGTAAATACCACAAAGTGTAAAAATCATTCCATTAAGAACAAGGGTCGGTATTTCGGCCGTATATTCTTCATAAAAAGGACCGTGTTCCGTCATTGCCATCACACCCCCCTGGTCAAAGGGGATTGTAAATGACTTAAGTGCTTTCCGGGCAAGCTCTGCATATCGATTATCACCAGTCATTTGATACCCACGCAAGAGGATCGATATGGCCCGGGCCTGGGCAAAGGCTGATTTCCAGGGACCGGGATTTTTATATTGGGGAAGAGGGACATCTGTTTCCCAGTATGCACCCAGAGTTGGATCCTCCTCTACATTTTTCATAAACCAATTCACAAATCTCATAAACCGGTTTTTATCACTATCTGAATTTGATTTAAGCCAGGTATGATAAACCGCCAGGCCAACCTGTCCTATTGTTATGGGGTAATAAACAAAATCCTTGTCCTTCACATCGATATAGGTGGGATTCATCGGAATTCCTTCATCATCAAAGACAATGCTTTTTTGACCACCTTTCTGGTTCTTTACAGTTTCTTCAGAAAAAAGAAAATAGAATTCACCTAATTGCCGCGAATGCAAATCTTCGGATAATGGCCACTGGGTAGGATTTGTAATATCTCTCCATACGCGAAGCAGAAAAAACAGATATTTATTTTTAATTAAATTCAGATTTTCTCCTTTGATATTTAGATCTTTCACGCAAAGACGCAAAGACGCAAAGAAAGAATGCAAGGAATTGATGAATCATCTGTTTTATTTAACCAGATTTATACACTTATAACAAGATCTAAGTAATTTATTTCTTTTTTCTGTTCTAATATCTTATATAAACTTTGCGTGAAAGTATTCTATACTCAGTAAAAATAATTTAAGTCGAGTGAGGCAGGCTGCTAAGTTTAAGAATTCTCTATTACATTCTCAAATACCTCTACAAGATCTGCTGTTAGATTTTTACGCTCATATTTTTGAATTGATTCTAATGAGGCATGACTCAACCGGTCGTTTTTCCATGCAACAATTAATGAAACCAAATAAGATTCTATCTTTTCCTTATCCGCGTAGTCAATTAACTTTCCTCCCTGAACCTCAGAGAGTATCCTGTCAACTTCACCATGTTGAGGGCCGAGGGCAAGAATGGGCTTTCCGGTTCTTAAGTATTCAAATGTCTTGCCTGGCAGAATCCGAAAATTCTTTTTTGATTGTGTTACCAATAAAAGCATAGCGGATGCCTGCGTAGATTGTTCAACCGCCTGAGCATGGGGCATATATTCAATAAATTCAACATAGTTATTGATCCCTAATCGATCCACTGTATTTACAATTTCCTGTTCAACACTACCAATAAATCGTAGTAAGAAGGACTCGGGATTGATTGTTTTCTTTTCATGAAGGCTGTGAACAGTATTAAACAGTTGGACGGGGTTTCTTTCAATCCCAACGGCGCCCAGATGGAGGAGTGTAAATTTTTTCCCCGAATCTGACTTTGCCGTTGTAGCTTTAAAGTCCTCCTCGTCAAATCCGTTTGGAATATTGATACATTTATCCACATTTATTTTATTCGAAAAATCATGCTCAATATCGAGCTGGCTAATACAAATAATCTTATCTGCATCAGCAAGGACCTTATTCTCGAGGTTTTGATCAATATTTTTTGTTATACCAAGACGATTTTTATTCTCATAATAATGTATATCCGTCCAGGGGTCTCTAAAATCAGCAACCCATTTCAGATTACGATAAAATTTTAACCTCCTGGCAATGAGATGGACCGTTGGTGGGGGGGATGAGGAAAAGATTACATCGGGTTTATATTCATCAATTATTTTTTTCCCTTTGGCATGCGCATAAGGCAACCAACCGATCTTTGCATCCGGAATAAATAAATTCAATCTTATCCAATGGGCCAGGGATTTTTTTGCTGAAGAATTCTCCTCTGCCAATACCGCAGTCGGTACTGAAGAATCTTTCTTTAAACCTACAAACTTTTTATAGAAGTGATTGGGTTCGAGTGAACGGGTCTTAAAGATTCTTGCCTCTTCTGGTATTTCAGCCTTCAGACTAGGGTCAAGAGCGGGGTATTCACCATCGGTTACTGTAAGGATAAGGGGTTGCCAGTCAAATTGCGGCAAGTATTTGGCAAATTTCAGAATGCGTTGCACACCCGGTCCACCAGCTGGCGGCCAGTAGTAAGTTATAATTAATACTTTTTTCATAGGCATTTATTACTTGGCCTTACCCCTGTTCAGCAAATCTGACAATTTATCTTTGTATGTATAAACAAGAGACAAAAGGATCGTTAAATATAAAATCCCTGCTGAGGCATATGATATTCTGATATTATCATAATAAGAATCGGGCTCAAAACGTAAGGATACCATATGTTCACCAGGGGGAAATACTATCGATTGAATCGCATGATTGGTCTTATAAATTTTATTTACTGGTTTGTCATCGATAAACGCTTTCCATCCAGGTGGATAATACATCTCGGAAATGACAAAGAGTGCTTGTCGGTCAGAATAAGCATTAAATGAGATTTTATTGGGTGTAAATGATTCAACTCTCACCCAGGTCTTATTTGGAATATCCAATGCAACTTCAGGATCTTCTTCCAAGAGGGCAGTCTGAGCAGGATCAAAGTTCTGTTTATTGAGCATTTCCAACCGATCGAATTCATCTTTTATTACATTATATTTACCAACAAAAAAACCGCGGTTCAGATGATCTTTATAGAGATAAGTATAAAGTTTTCCCTGAGTATTCTTCGGAAACGAGTCTCAGGTTTTCATGGCTGAATTTTTGCTCAGTCAACTACATATTTGACATTAAACATTTTGATGATATTTAAATTGATGGGGATCTGCTTATCCCATCCCTTATAAATATTGTTTGTTATTATTTCTTCGACCGTATACATTTTAATTGCAGAATATCCACCATTGTTTGATGGTAATAGGCCCAGCGATTGTTTGCGAATAAACTCCCGACAGGAAAAATTCGAAATGTTTCCTTGTCTTCTAACAAAAAATTATCGGTGTCTGATTTCTGAAAATATTGCTCTCTCAAGGCGGTCCACATCTATATATTTTTTATGATAACGTGATTGAATATCAATAAGATCATAAGCACCCAAAATGTTAAGTGCCATGAATCATTAAACTAAAAGATATCTTTTTATACAGGTAACCAACAGGCCGCTCCGGCAAGTATAACCAATAATAAAATATCGGATAAGATCCTGGGTGAACATATCCTGACGGGCGGTTTTTATTATCTCTAAAACCTTGGGATCATAATTATCGCGGGCTGTGGAAAAATCAAAACTCTGTCCGGCAATGAGAATCACAATGCCCGAGTGCAAAGAAAGAACCAGCAATTATTATATTGGTTTATTCTCTTTAATTGTGCGCGCGACAGGTAATTCGGATATATAGCGTAATCCATATGCGGCCAAAATTGCCACAATAAAAGAAGTAATGGTTACACTCATTACCGGGGCACGAAATTTGTTAAAAAAGGGTAAATAGTCATAAAATAATCCATAAAATGAAAGGAAATGTCTGCCAAATGATAATAAAATCAAAAATACAGACTAATATCAGTAAACTACGGATGAATTTATCTTTTCTGAAAGCATAAATTCCCATAAAAGCCAGGAGAAGTGAAAAAACACCAATATATTCATAACTCTGAGTAAATGGCATGTAACCAAAATATCCCGGGAATGACCCGGTTCTTAACTTGTGAAACTTTTTTACCGCGTATATTTCTCACCGGACATCCCTCCATAAAACCGAGGCATAAACCAGGTAAATAATTCCGAAGGATGAGTAGACCATTGCGTTGCGTATTCTATCTGCACGCCATCGGAAGCGGAACTTACTTCTTTTTGTTTGTTCTTGTCTCTGAGCGATATCGTCGTCTTTCCTCTCTTGGAATAGGGAAGATATTCTTTAGCCAAAAAGAGTGGCTGTGAAGACATGGTTATGCCAAGGGTAATGGCAGCAATGAGCAATAGGCCCGTTGATTTGGCGAAGGTTTTATAGTTTTTATCCAGAAGATCCTTTAGTATCGGATAGACCCCGACAGCAAATATCAATAAGGCTGTATAGAAAACGATCTGATAATGCTGTGTTCGTATCTGTGCACCAAACATGATCGCAAATAGGGCTGCAGATAATAAATTTCTTTTGTCAAGAAAATATAAAAAGACAGTAATATCCAGGGCAGAGAACATTAATGCCCGGAATTTGGACATATGGCCTTCTATATAAAATGACTTGTAATGGGGTAATAAGATAAACATAATTGTAGCAAAGAAAACTTATGATGGGGACATCTTAAGATAGCGAAAAAGACCATAGCAACCGAAGGCAGCAAACAGATAAAATACAAAAACAGAACCCAATAATTTTGATATGCATATGTAAAAGTGAATCAATGGAAAATGTCACCGGACCCCGGCGATGATATTGGGGCATACCGCAAAAAATATAAGGATTCCAAAGGGCTGTCTCCCCGGTTTCCTTTTGATAGTCGAGTATCTGATGGGCCTGGCCAATTGCGCCCACAACATCAACACCTTGAGGAGATAAATCATCAATCGCCAGCGGTTTTAATAGGATTAGCAGATAGCATACTGAGTAGGGCAAGGAAAAATTAAATCCTGTTGTTTATGAGTTAGTGAAGGTATAATTCCGATGATTCTTTTACCGATCTGATATCTTTCCCAATTCGCTTTCTTGATTTTGCCATATTTTCCTCTTATTTGTAATATGATTTCTTAAAACCGATCTTTTCTTTCTTATTAAAAATTATCCGTCGGGTATAATTATAAATAAATCCCAAACCATAGCCGAATATCTGAGCTGGCATAATTAAAGGTAGTAACAGAGCCGGTTTTAACTGTTCATACATCCGTAATGGCATCAAGCATCGATACAACTAATATAAGCAGGGCGAGTATAAGTCCGGCATAAACAAGAATACGCAAGGGACTAAATACCAATGAGAGTATAACTAGTAAGAATTGTAAGTAAGTGTGATTAATGCAGGGAGTGCATGTAAGGGTTCAAGCATGGTACTGTCAATTTTATAGAGATTTATTCTTGCCACACCCCAGTTGAATACTTGTTTGTAAAATCGTCTGATATTTGTGCGCCGTTTATGAAATACAGATGCCTTTTCCACAAACACAACCACCGCACCACTCTTCAATATTCTGTTACTAAATTCAATGTCTTGTCCATGTCTGAGAGATCCAAATCCACCAATTTTTTCCCATAGATCGTCTGGTCAAACCCATATTAAATGAGCGGGGATAAAATTTTGCTAATTTTTTCCCTTTTTTCCCACGTAATCCACCCGTAGTAATAAATGATGTCATACTATAGTTAATGGCTTTAAGAAGGGGAGAGAAATCATCAGAATAAGTATCGGCACCCCCAAAGGCATCAGCCCGGTTTGCCTGAACTGAATTATCTATTTCTGTTAACCAATTCTCTGGTACGGTGCAATCAGAATCAACAAAGATAAAAAAATCACCCTTTGCTTTGGACATACCCGTATTTCGCGCCGCTCCTGGTCCCTGATTCTTTTGCGTAAAATAAACCAGATTATCTCCAATCTCATTTTTGTATTTTTCCAAAAGATTGAGGGTATGGTCCGTTGAGCCATCATCAACAATGACGAGTTCAAAACGCTCCCGGTCAAACTTTAGACGAGTGATTGAACCAATCAATTCCTCTATCTCATCAGCACGGTTGAATGAAGGCACAATGATGGAATACTTTATGATTTTTGTAATATCCATGGATCAAATTTATTAAATGTACCAGACTATAAAAAATATAATTTATTAAAAACCGGATACCTATTTGTCCAAATAAGCCTTTTACATACAAAATGGACTTGGTTGCATTTAATTTAACCTGCTTTTAAATTAAAATTATAACATAACCATAGGTGACTAATGAATAAGAAACTGGCTATAATAGTATTTATAATGTTTATTGTTTGCTCCGCGAAGGCACAATTTGGTATTGGTGTAGCAGGGGGGGTATTAAATCCGGGGATTAATGAAATCTGAATCTAGCGAAAGCCAGTTTAGAACAGGCTGGGGATATGAGCTTTTTATTACACATAATGTTATAAAAATAGCGGATACGCTTCAGATTAAGGCACGTTGGTCCTACCGTCAATATATAAATGAAATTGAATTGCCATATATTCTGGATACCTGGTTTACTTTTAAATATCTAACACTAAACTTTTTAGTCGATTTTTATGAGTTCAATAATTTCGCTTTGTATACAGGACTCGGGGCAAGTCTTGTTTCAGCCAGAGCAAACCGGGATTTCTTTGATTATACGGAAACAACCTTTGTCCCCGAGTTGGATTTAGGACTAAAATGGATATTAAGCGAACATTATAATTTCTTTTCAGAATTGTCACTCCAATACGGAAATATAAGTGATGTATTCGAGGAGGATATTCCCTTGGCCGGATTTCGTTTTGTTATTGGGGCGGTAATGTATTTAGCAGAGGAAAAATAACCAGGATCACTATGGATACAGAAAATCTATTTAATAAAAACAGTTCAAAAGATGAATTTAAAAATACTGAAAAGAAAATTATTGGTCTTACAGATATTCTGCCTCTAACTCCACTTGTATATGGTTTAAACACGCAACCACTTCCTGAATATATTCAAATTATCTCGCAAAGTCTGAAAGAAAACGCAAAAAGGCTGCGTGAAGGTGAAATAGAATTGGCGTTAATATCCCCATTTGAATATGCCTTAAATAAGGAGACATGGCATATTATACCAGGACTTTGTCTGACTTCTTTGGGTAAAATGAAACATGTACAACTCTTTTTTAAAAAGGATTTGAAAAGCATTCAGACAATTGCAGTTGATGAGAGAGCATCTGGAGAGGACATTCTGTTAAAAATTATAATGAGGGAAAAATATGAACAATCTCCGGACTACATATATATGCCCGCAGATTTAGATAAAATGTTTGAGAGGACGGAAGCTGCGCTTATTATTGGGAATGAGACATTATCTTATTACCCTAAATATTCTGCCCGTTTGGATCTGAATGAGGAATGGCTGGATCTTACCGGTTTGCCCTTTGTTTATGCAATGTGGGTGGGAAGAGAACTTACCATTTCCTCCCAGGATGTGAACTTTATTCAATCCTCTTATAACCTTGGGAAAAATAATCTACAACAAATAGCCAAAGAATTTGCGTTAAACCATCAGGAAGACTGGTCATTTTATTTTAAATTTTTATCGAACGATTTTAATTATATCCTCTCCGGGCGAGAAGAAGATGGTTTACTGGAGTTTTTTAATTACGCTTTTTTTTATGGCCATACAGAGTTTATACCCGATCTTCATTTTTTTAAATCTTAAAAAGATCTCACCTAATCACCGGAAACCACTTAAGATTTTTAGGAGAAGTTTGTATGTCAGAGAAAGACTTTAAGATCATCATACAAAAGCTAAATAAGAAACTTTCCACAACAACCTCAGAAAAGGGATTCCGGGCAGTACAGGATGAGGTGGAATTTCTCATTCAATCCTTTCGTCATAAGTGGACGGGCGAACTTTTACAAGGATTTAGTGCACTCATAAGTTCACTGTCTAATCCATTACTGGTGCACCATATTGCGGCCCTCATCTCGACGGATGGTATTAAAAAATGTGGTAGAGAACTGGCACATATAAAAGATTCCGATCTGATTGACGAGTATTTGGATATTATACGATCATCGGCCTTTCTCACGCGTATCTATGATGATGAGGATTGGCCGGAACTTATATTAAATCTACTTCAAGCGACAAACTATACTTATGGAAGGATGTTTTTCCACCGTGTAGAAAAATATCCAAATAAAATACTTTTTACTGTTCTTAATAAAAAGAAAAGCCTGGAATATAGCTGGTCTGAGATATCATCAATGGTTTTGAATATATCAGCAGGTCTAGTTAAAATGCTAGGAGAAAATCCTTCCAACCAGAAAATTGCATTCCTTACAAAAAATTCCTTGGATATGGTTTTATATGATCTTGCTTGTCTAACAACTGGTATTGTTAATGTAATGATCCCGGCTAATTCAGTACCTTCACATATAGACTATATTCTTAATAAGACGGAACCATCCATCCTAATCGTCTCGGATAGAACACTTCTGGATAAGATTGATGCAATGACCACTAGGATGGAATTCCTTAAAGCGATCGTTCTTTTTGAAAAAAATAGTACGAAACAAAAAGATATCTTTTCAACAGAGGATGTGTTGAATCTGGGGACTACCTTGGCCGTTTCTGTACTTGAGGATTTCAGGGGACAAATTAAATTAGAGGACCTTGCCTCTGTTATGTTCACTTCCGGGACCACAGGGAATCCGAAGGGTATTCAATTTACTCACCAGAATCTTGTTTTTAAGAGATTTGCCCGTGCTATGGCATTGCCTGAGATCGGTGAAAATGATGTGTTTTTGGCCTATTTACCTCTATTTCATACTTTTGGACGTTGGCTGGAGATGACAGGTTGTGTGTTTTGGGCGGCAAACTATGTGTTTATGGAAAATCCTGCACCTGAGACAATGATTGAAAATATGCAGAGGGTAAAACCTAGTGTGTTTATAAGTATTCCTAAAAAATGGTATCAATTGTATGAATTTATTGATGCGGAGACGAATATAGTTAAAAGTAGTAATGAAGAAATACAACAGACTGTTGCAAAATTAACCGGAGGTAATTTAAAGTGGGGCCTTTCTGCCGCCGGCCATCTTGATTCGGAAATATTTGAATTTTTTCAGCATAACGGAGTCGAACTAATGAGTGGGTTTGGTATGACCGAAGCCACCGGGGGAATAACAATGACGCCTCCCGGCAAATACAAACCTGGATCTCTAGGCAAGGCATTGCCTGGAATCGCGTTAAAAATGGCTGATGATGGTGAATTGCTCATTAAGGGTCCTTATGTGATGCCTGGCTATGTAAATCCTGAAGAATCTGACTCAAATATTCAAGATGGATGGCTTCCTACCGGTGATATCATGCAGATGGATGAGAATGGATTTATAAAAATTATTGACCGGAAAAAGGAGATCTATAAAAATATAAAAGGGGAGACGATCGCCCCTCAGAAAATTGAAAATTTTTTCCGGGATTTTGATTTCATCCAACATGTGTTTTTGGTTGGGGATCACCGACCTTTTAATACGCTGCTTATATACCCGAATTATAATTTTAAAGAAGTAAATTTTCGTATAATGAGTGAAGGTGATCTGCGTACGTATTTCAGCTCGGTAATCGTTTCTGTTAACAGATTTTTGGCACCTTTTGAGAAGATAGTTGATTTCGTCATTATTGATCGTGATTTTGATCCGGATAAAAATGAATTGACTCCCAAAGGGACTTACCGTAGAAAAGTTGTGGAAACAAATTTTGAAAACTTTATACAACCGATGTATGATCGTAGTTATCATCAAATCCTTTTAGCTGGTTATGAAATTCAATTCCCGAATTGGTTTTTAAGAGAAAAAGGGCTAACCTCACAAGAAATACGAATTGAAAACGATCAATTATTTATAAATGATTCCCCTAATAGCCTGACTTTAAAATTTGATGATGATAACGTCCAAATCGGAGATTTTGTATATGAAGTATCTGGCAAGAAGATCGATATGGGGATTATATTTACCGATCCTCAATTGTGGTTGGGCAATTCGGCTCTGGTTGAATTGTCTAATGAGAAAATATTTAACTGGACAAGACATGATGATTCAAATATAAAAATACGTTTTAAAAGACCCGCCTCTCCTCTGCGAACAGATTTAAATATTGATAAAGTCTGGCGTCGATTCAAACAAGAATCAAATATTTCACTTTGGGGATTACATACGGCAGCGCTTATTTTGCAGCGTGCTGAAATCTACCACTCTTCCGAAGTGTTTGATTACATACAAAGTGCTCTTCAAGATAAGGAATCTGTATATATCAGATTAGGTAAAGAGATTCTAAAACGTACGCTTTATTCCCACTCGATTGAGGCGCAACGTAAGGCCTTTATAATCCTCCTTAATGCCCCTACAAAACCAGAATCTGCAGCAACCAACCGCGCCTTTCTTGATTTATCTGTTAATTTTATAAATAAGAAGGTTATTGAAGAGGTTTGTTCAACGGGTGTAAAAGATAAAAAACTTTCCATTCTTTTTGAGATTACCCGGGAGTATTGTGAGGAAAACAATAAGCGATGTGTCAAACTATTCCGCCTCCTAAGCGGTTATGGGGCAATACATCCGACACGATATAAGATTATAAGGCAGTTTCTGGTTAGTTGTCAGCTGGAAAATTACGAATCAAGTATCCGGAGAGCTGCACGTATCGCCCGATTAGAATCCCGGGAGGGTTTTCGGAAATGGCTAGGAACAACCCAGGAAGTAGCGGTCGATTTAGAAACTAATAAAGAATACCATTGGGAAGATGTTATAATTTTTGAAGAATCTATTGAGAAAACGGACAGGGATCGTCTTATTTCTGCTATTAAATATACCACTTTAATCCGTGAGGCGGTTTTTCTTTTCTCTGGGGGTGTTCTGGTAAGACTAAATGATATTCCTCCGGGTGGACTATGGGTCAGCTTGCTTGGCAAGGAACATGGTAAGGCGGTATATCGCATTACGATTCAAACAAGATATCAGGGAAGTTTTGATATTGCAATAAATGTAAATCATGATATCGCCTTTGAAGATATTTTGGAAGAGATTAAATGGCTGATCAGATCTGGAACCAGTGCTGGAGATGTAAAATTGGTAGAGGATTTTGGTGGATACTGGAAGGAATTCGATTTATGGAGCGAAGAATTTATTCAAGGTGAAACAGCAGGCAAATTTATTATCCGAACAATCCGACAACATGAAGAGGCGATGAATGATCGGCTTCGTCAAATCTGGCCCTATTTTATTTGGAGTGGCGTAAGTGCCTATGCTCAATTCTGGAAAAGGACTAAAAATCGACTTGAACTTGAAGATCCGACGCCGACTAATATCATTATTCCAAAACATGATTATCAAGAAGGATCTCGTATTGTTTCCATTTCTGCAAGAAGGCCACACATCAATGTTCTGGATATGTTAAAGAATTTAATTATAAACTATATGAATAAAAGTGAGGATCAATTTGATGTCTTAAAAGGAATAGGAAAAACAAAATACGTGTTTTCTGGTATTATTGAATCTCTTGGACATGATCTGGGCATCTCATTTTTAGATGAATGTCTAAATTTTTTAAAAGCCGAATCACAGAACAAAAAGAATAAAATACTCTTAAATGAACTACAAGAATATCTGGAGTCAGTAAAAGAAAATGGATATATCCCCAAACGCCTGTATTTTGCGATCAAGCGTTATCATCGTTGGCGTGAATTGAACCAATCGGCCACGAGCCAGGCGCGGGCATCAACCTTAACTGAATTATATGAGACCTACCAATTGAATAAACTGGAGATAGAGTATCCGGAAACCAGGACTCGATTTTTTAGAGAAACAGTCTTTGCACATGCTCAAATGCAGTTAAGAGATGATTTGAAGGGGCTTATTCTGGAGCAGCAAAACAAACAGATATCAGAAGAAAAATTCACACAACATGTTTCCACAATTCAAAAAGCATTAAATTTGAATGAAGAAGAACTTTTTTTTCTGGCCCGATTAAGTTATCCGCATCTGCAGCCAACGGATAGTGCTGACTTGATCTCGCTTGAAAAAGAAGGGATCGCCCATACAGATCTGGTTGTCAGATCAAAGGATTATGATGGCGGTAGTTTCTTTATTCGTACACCTGTTAATCCAAAAGAAATTGCCCGGCTGCACCAGCTATTCATTCAAAACCACCTATATGTACAATTCAGACCGGATCATCTCTACCTGATAGCATTAAACGAGAGAAGTCAATTAATCGGTGGAATGTTTTATAAAAAAATATCCGATGATACGACACATATCGAAAAAATTGTTGTTGATGATTACTACCGGAAAAAGGGGATTAGTGATGGATTGCTCAACGAATATTTTAAACGTATGAAAAACGATCATTATTTCTATGTTACTACCGGTTTTTTTAGACCAGAATATTTTTACCGGTTTGGATTTAAAATTGAAAGGAAATATGCTGGATTAGTTAAGAGTCTTGTCGAAGAGGAACCTGTAGAGCTAAGTATATCGTAAAAAGATCAACGATTTCATTGATCTTATCGCAGAGCTCACACTTTAATAGGAATGTAGCCACAATGGTCATCCAGAATTGTTTTAAAATTATAAATTATTTAAACACCCGGTAAATAAAGAGACCAATTCCGGGTAAAAATCCACAAAAGAATAGCCACCAAGGGTAATATGTTGGTTCGAAATCTGCTCCGAACGATTGGAATTCAGTGTAAAAACGACCCAATTATTATCAGACCAGCAATAACTTCCAAATACCAGTCTGATTTTTTTAACAAGACAGGTTTATTTTTATATTCTCTCCGGAGAATAATATATCCCGCTAAAATAAGTCCTATTGAGACAGTTACAGGAGCTAATACTGGACCGAACCAGGGTAGGGGAATCAGAAACAGAACATCCCAATCCAAAATTGATAAAGGCCAGTTAATCAACACTTTTAACCAGAGGTAATACCCTATATCCCAGATGCCAAAATTTAAGGCAAAATAGGCGAAAACCTGCTGCCGGTTTCGACCTATAGCTTTTGCAAAAGCGAAAAGCATAAGAATTGTCGCTGCTTCCCGTCCAATTTCTATAAAGAGGATATGAGGGGGTATTTCCTTTAGTGGAAAACTAAATCCTTGGGGATAATATAACTCACGAAGATAAACAACAATTGATGATTCCAGGTAGGCCATAGATATCGCAAATAGTGCAGAGAGAACAATTTTATTATGAAAGGATTTCGGTCTCACAATAAAGTACCAAATACCAGAGACGTCCCGGTGGGACGTCTCTGGTATAAGTCAAAAATATAGTTACAAGGGGTGCAAAGTTGTATTAATCGATCTTTACATCCGTCTTTTTATCTTCCTTTTTACCTATCTCAAAAAAACCTAATTCAGTTTTTGATACCATTTTTATCTGAATGATGCTGCCGTCACCGAAATTTCCCTTTAATATTTCATCGGAAATAGGATCCTCGATATATTTTTGTATGGCACGCTTCAATGGCCGGGCACCGTTTACCGGATCAAAGCCATTCTCTGCAATATATTTTTTTGCTCCGGCAGTCAGAACAAATTTTATATTACGGTCGGACACCTTCTGTGACATCTCTTCCAGAACGATATCAACAATTTTTAATGTATCTTCAAACTCCAACTGATGGAAAAAGACCACATCATCGATCCTATTCAAAAACTCCGGGTTAAACAATTTTTTTAATTCGTCTCCAATACGACCTTTAATTTTTTCATGATCACCACTATGGTCGTCAGAGGTAAATCCATAGTTTAGGTTCTTTTTGATCTCCCGGGTACCAACATTGGAGGTCATAATCAGGATTGTATTTTTGAAATCAACCCTCCGTCCAAGACTATCTGTCAAATGCCCTTCATCCAAAACCTGAAGCAAAATATTAAAGACATCAGGATGTGCTTTTTCAATTTCATCTAGCAAAATGACTGCGTAGGGTCTTCTTCTTACTTTTTCTGTTAACAAACCTCCCTCTTCATACCCAACATATCCGGGAGGGGAACCAACTAATCGGGAAACATTAAACTTCTCCATATACTCACTCATATCGATGCGAATTAATGCCGTATCGGATTCAAATAAATAATCAGCCAGACTTTTAGCCAGATGTGTTTTGCCAACACCTGTCGGTCCCAAAAAGATGAATGAGCCAATGGGACGGTTGGGATCTTTCAAACCGGCACGTGTTCGTCTGATAGCCTTGGTAATAACTTTTATTGCTTCATCCTGGCCAACGACACTTTTTTTTAAAATACTATCCATCTTAAGAAGTTTCTTAGATTCTGTTTCTGCGATACGTCTGGTAGGAATTCCGGTCATCATTGCAACTACCTCGGCAATATCATCCACCTTTACAACTGCCGTTCGCGCTTCTTCCTCTGCTTCCCATTTTTCTCGGGCAATATCGAGTTTTTCCGTCAGGTTGCGTTCCATATCTCGTAATTTCGCAGCTTTTTCGAAATCCTGCAGTTTTGCCAAAGATTCTTTTTCAACTTTTATCTGTTCTATTTCACCTTCAAGATCAAGAATTTCCTGCGGGACGATAATATTGGCAATGTGAACGCGTGATCCTGTTTCATCCATTACATCAATCGCTTTATCAGGAAAATTTTTATCGGTAATATACCGTTCACTTAACTGTACGGCTGCCACTAAAGTTTCATCGGGAAAAACCACATGGTGATGTTCTTCATATTTATGGCTGACTGAACGAAATATTTCTAACGTCTGATCAATTGATGTCGGTTCAACCATCACTTTCTGAAAACGTCTTTCCAAAGCGCCATCTTTTTCGATATGCATGCGATACTCATCCAGGGTTGTCGCGCCGATACATTGCAATTCGCCGCGTGCCAGGGCAGGTTTAAACATATTCGATGCATCTAATGAACCAGAAGCACCTCCGGCACCAACGATTGTATGTAACTCATCGATAAAAAGAATAATCTCCTCAGCTTTTTCAAGTTCTGTCATAATTGCTTTCATTCGTTCTTCAAACTGACCTCGATATTTTGTTCCGGCAACGATGGAACCCATATCCAGGGCAACAACACGTTTATTATGTAAAACGCGGGAAACCTTTTTTTGAACGATTCGTAACGCTAAGCCCTCGGCAATGGCAGTTTTACCAACACCCGGCTCACCAATCAATACGGGATTATTTTTCTTACGCCGACTCAGAACCTGTGCGACACGCTGAATCTCGTCATCCCGTCCAATGATTGGATCCAATTTTCCTTCAGAAGCTAATGAAGTGAGATCACGTCCGAAATGATCCAGTGCTGGTGTCTTGGTTTTTTTTGCTTGTTGTTGCTTTGGTTTTGGTATTGTGGGTTTACCAGATAAAATATTTTCCAATTCAGAATAACAGGTTGTATAATCAACATTAAAGGTTAATAGAATCTGTGCTGCCAGGCTATCTTTTTCTTTCAAAATAGAAAGAAGCAAATGTTCAGTGCCGATGACATCATTTTTAAAATTTTTTGCTTCAATATATGTCATTTTTAATGCTTTTTCAGCACGCTTGGAAAGAGGCAAATTACCAATTGTCATGGTTCCACCAGAAGGAGCAGTGGAATCCTCAATTGTCTTTTTTAATTTGACCAGATCACAGTTCATATTTTGCAATATTTTAATACGCAATTCCTTCACCTTCTTTCAGAACGCCAAGAAGCAGATGTTCGGTACCTATATAGTCATGTCCTAAGCGCATCGCTTCCTCTTTGGAATAGCGAATAACCTTTTGAACACGACTTGTAAAATTATTTCTCATATTAATCTATCCTATTCTGAAAAAGTTGATGGTTCGCTCTCTGACCCCATTCTATTTCAATTGTAATTATGGTGATCAGTTCTGTATCTTTAAATTTATTTCTCATCTAAATCTATTATACGTCCTAACTCATAATTTTGTTCAGACGCTGCATTGAGCCGTCAGAAAAATTTACTCACCCAGACTTCCCAATTCAAGTTTAACTTGTGCAACGAAGAATGTGGTCCTTTCATTCCAAAAACATTTATAACTTATAATCGGAAGACAACTCAGATTACTTAGCGGATTTTTATTCTTGACATTATGCCAGGTGGCCGGTAAATTTAAATAAAACATAAACTTGAAGGTCTTTATGCGTTGGATATTTCTTGTCTCTTTCATCCCCTCACTTCTTTTTTCTCAGGATTTAAGTCTGCTGGAACCTTTGAGAATTGTGGATACACCGACAGCGGGCACATTGATGCGGGGTAGTTTTAGATCGGGAATTGATGTCTATCCTGATGGTGGCCTCCTTGCTGGCATCGGTGCCGGGATTACGGATCGTTTTATGTTTGGAATATCCTATGGCGGTACGAATATTGTCGGTACAGGGAAGATTGAGTGGAATAAACTGCCCGGAGCAGCACTGCGTTACAGGATTTGGGAGGAAGATTATATTATGCCTGCCATTTTAGTCGGTTATACATCCCAGGGATTTGGATCTTATATTGATAGTACAGATCGTTATATGACAAAATCGATGGGAATATATGCAGCAGGTACCAAAAGTTTTATATTTTTGGGAACCCTTGCCGTTAGCGGAGGCATAAATTATAGTTTTGAACAGGATGATGGCGATAAAGATTTTAATCTATTTGCCGGGATTGAAAAAAGTTTGAATCCAGAATTAACCCTCTCAGCCGAATATGATTTTGCGTTTAATGATGATGGCCCAAACTCAGTAGGTGAGGGTAAAGGCTATCTAAATGCAGCGTTAAAATGGATATTTGCAGGAAAATTAGAAATCACTTTTGTATTAAAGGACATTCTTAAAAACCGAAAATATACCGACGGCATGTCACGTGAAATCCGCATCGCTTATGCAGAGATTTTCTGATCTCAAGATATTTGATCCTATCAACAAAATTATTTTCATATTAGGGATACAGATATAAATGTATAACTATTTTTAAAATTAGCAAATGAATATTCAGCCAAATAGGGGTTTTCTTTTGACTTCATCCTGACATGAATAAGGTTTTAAATATCCACTGGGATGGTGGCAATCTACTCTCTCTTCTCTCTCCCAATAATCCGTTGCTCATTCCAGATTAAAAATGCCAGAGCAGCAAGAATCATAATTGCACCCGGATAGAAGTTTGCTGGTGGATATTCCGCCAGAAAGATTATTCCGCTTAAAGTAGCTAAAATGGGTTCAAACAGAATAACCAGATTTACTTTAAAAATTTTAAGGTGTCTCGAACTCCAGTTTAAAATAGAATGCCCCAAAAGATTGGGCCCCAGGGCCAGAATAACCATAAATAGCCAGCTGTTATTCGAATACCCGCTAAAAGAATCTGTGGATAGGATAATATATCCGGCACAGGCCACTGCAGCGGTTCCATAGACATAAATTAAATATTTAATAAAATCTTCTTCTTCCCGGTGGAGTCGTGCAATCAAAATATATAATGAAAAGAATAAGGCCGAAAAAAGCGCTAAAATATCCCCCGTTAAATGTGTCCCAATATGTCCGATATCATTATACATAATAACTGCCATACCAAAGAGTGCCAATAGGGCAATTACGAAAATATTTCTCTGGGGATATTCTTTTAGAAATATGATAGATACGATCATTCCAAACAGCGGATGAATACTCTCTAAAAAGATGGCATTAGCGATGGTTGTCAACTGTAAAGATCCTATCCAACAAATAAAATGAGCAGCAAGAAATAAACCCGCCAGGAGATAATGCCAATGCCAATTACGTATTAAAACATGAACATCTCTTTTAATAGACAATCTATAAATAGATAATAAACAAAAACTTATAAATACTCTGTAGAAAGCGATTACTGTTGGAGGTACATCCCCGGTCCAGCGGATGATGACCGAACTGCTGGAGACGATTACCACACCGGTGAAGAGGATCAGGTAAATTCTGAGCATGGATGATATTGGTTAATTGGTTATTAGTAATTAGTAATTCGTAATTTGTAATTTGAGGACCACGAATTTCACTAATTTATACGAATTTCACGAATTATATGGTCTATTCTCAATTTTATATTATTTAGAATTAATTGAAAATTGAATCACGCCAGTAAGCGGATCAACACGCCAGTCGGCGCATCTTCGACCTGGCGGTTGATATTCCGTGTTGACTATTGAATATTTATTTGGGCACTGTGACCGCATCCTAACATTTTATCATCGGTGTATTCCAATGTGCCGCAACACCCAGGGCAGACATACGCCAGAGGGCGCACTTTCACTTCGTTTCAGCATGGGTCTGCCCCTACCTGAACATTGATTATTCCGTGTTGATTATTGAATATTTAAATGAATCGGCACCCACAATTATCGTGGTTTGTGATCAATAGGCGATTCAACGAATCGCCCCTACATTTCTCCTCTCTCCTCTCTTTTCTTTTGTCATTCTTCGCTCCTCGCTCTACGCTCTACTCTCTACGTGACTCACTCATCGACCGATCCAGGTCTATCCTCATCTGTATGGCGGGTGTTATGATCTCCATTTCGGTATAAAATTCACAGCGATCGATAATTTCACCAATGAGCAGAAATGGCAGAATTAAATGTAAATTCATCGGACCTGATAAAATCCAAAATGTGGCTGGTGCAATGAATCCAATGAAAACTCTCGTCAATGATAGTATATAGAATTTCAGACTGTTAGTGTTATTAAATTTTCTCTTTATATAAAGATATAATTTGACTATACCAAAAAGAACAATACCTGGCATATATGACGTGAAAAAACATGCCCAGAACATCCCATTAAGAAAGGCCTGGGCGCTATGATATTTTTTAGGTTTCCGAATTGGTAATAGGGTGTATACCTGATCCATTGAATAGAGGGATAAATAAATAAATCCTACTCCCAACCAGCCGGGTAAATTAGAATTCGGAAAAACGAGGAAATGGATCATCAACATCAATAAAAATAAAGCATAGGTGATCACTTCCCGGCTTAACCAGGATTGGCGCCAGTTTAATATGGCTCTTATAGCGCGAAATTGTTTGCCCAGATGGGTGCCGCTTATCATAATCCCGGCAAATCCAAGAATTATGACCGAAAAATCATAATTTGAATTAACAGATAATAGACCTGCCGTAAATAATCCAGCTATTAAGGGCGCCAGCAGAGTAAAAACTATCAGAGGCCATTCGCCTAAAAGACTTATCTTTGATTTTTCTCGTCTGGAAGTGTTATTGGTTCGATACAATTCAATAATTTCTTTTTCAAAGGGTAAATCGGATTGATCTTGCAGCGGTCCTCTCTGCTTTAGTTCGATCAATCTAAGGGCTGGTTTGATATCTGTGGAAGTGAAACCGTTCACCTTTAGTGCCTGATCTTCATATTCAAAATTTTCAATTTGTAGGGCCGTGGTAGGGCAAAGTGTAACGCAGGCGGGAGAGAGATTCTCCTCTAACCGATGTTGGCAAAATGTACATTTTTTCATTATCCCGGTCGATTGATTATACTCTGGCGCATCGTATGGGCATACCCAGGAGCAATATCCACAGCCAATGCACTTTTTGTCATCGATCAATACCGCCCCTGTCATTTCGTTTTTAGAAATAGCCAATGCTGGGCAATATTTCATACAGGGCGCTTCGACACAATGATTACAAGATATGGAGAGGTGATGAAATGGTAAATCTGGCCACTGAATTGAATTAAATGTTTCTACCTGTCGCCACTTTTGCGGTAGTGGAACTTCATTCTCTAATGAGCAGGCGATCTGACAGGCCCCGCAGCCTGTACATTTATTTAGGTCAAATAGAAAGCCTTTTTGCATTAATCTACCCGTTCTACTTCAACCAAATTTTCATGAAAGGCGGCACCATGTCCCATGTCTGTTTCTCTACCCTTTGAAAGAAAATTTACAGTTCCCCCATCACTAATCCACCATCCATTTGTCATGGCAACACATCCCGGTTTTAATCCAAAATCAATAGAAATATTGGCAAACAACTCTCCGCGATTATTGAATATGCGGATCTTATCATTTTTTGTAATATTTCTTTGATGAGCATCCTGTGGATGCATATACAATAGAGGTTTAGGGCTAAACTGTTTAATCAGGTTAAGATTGTTAAATTGTGAGTGTATACGATTTTTTGTGTTCGGAGTCATGAAGTAGAGGGGATAGGGGATATCTGCCTTGTTTTTTTGATGAACTGTCTCTTCAGGTTCTGAGTATTCCGCGGTGAGGGTTACGTCCCAGCGTCTGTTTGCTTCCGAGGACGAAATCTCAATCTTGCCGCTTGGTGTTGCAAATAACAGATCGGAGAAAGCTACGCCCTGATTACCGGGTGCGATTACAGGTCCATCTTTTAACCGTTTTAATGTCAAATCGGGAAAGGGATTTAATTTCTCTTCCAGAAATGCTTCAATAGCCTTATCTGAAGGATCTGGGATCTTCCCTTTTATATCCTCTCTGCCCATGCCTAATTCTTGTGCAAGAAGAAAATAAATCTCCGATTCTGGTTTGACCTCACCGGGAGGATCAATAATTTTTTGTTTTAATTGTATATAGGGATGCCAATAGGCGCCAATAACATCCGATTGCTCAAACATGGTTTTAGAAGGGAGGATTAAATCTGCTTCCCGGGCGGTGTCTGTCATAAATTGATCAATGACCACACGAAAATCGAGTGCTCTAAAGGCTTCAAGAACTTTGTTTGTGTCGGGATTCTGGGTAACAGGATTTCCTCTTTCCACCCATATCATTTTGATTGGTGGATTGTCTGTAGATAAAATTTCTTCACCCAGTAGAGCGGTTGAGATTGATACGCGTGTTTTCCCATCTGGATTTTTGGGTGGATAAAATGCCAGGGGATCTTTTAGCGTATCAAATATGGCACTCTGAAGATTGGCATAAATCCAACCCGCACCAGGCTTTCCAATATTTCCGGTTAAGGCCAATAAGGCAATGATTGACCTGATTGTTTGTCCACTATTGGTATAACGCTGCATACCAAAACCGGCATTAATTGTAAGAGGCTGGTTTTCTGCTATTAAACGAGCCAGGTTTAAAATTATTTCTTCCGGTAAATCAGTTATTGCTGCGGCCTTTTCAATGGTCATGGATTTAGCTGTAGATTTGAATTCTGCGAATCCGTGAACATTCTTTTGAATGAAATCATGATCGATCATATTCTGACCAACCAACCAATTGGCCAGGGCGAGGGCCAGGGCGCCATCAGTTCCTGGACGGGGTTGGATATGCAAGTGGGCCATTCGTGATGATTCGGTTCGTCTAGGATCAATAACCACTAGTTTGGCCCCTTTCTGGAGGGCTTTTTCAATGTACAACATCTGATGAATATTGGTTTCTGCAGGATTTTTACCCCACATTATAATCAATTTTGCATGGGCAATATCCCAAGGGTCACTATGTTTATTCTCTCCGAGGGTCAAACGTGTTGCTTCCAGACCAGCCGGCCAGCAAAGATCACCATAGGTTGTGGTGCAGCCACCAAATAAATGCCAAAAATTCAAGCTAACTGAATTTAAAAGACCTTTAGTACCACTTCCGCTATAAAACAAGATGCTTTGTGGCCCGAAAGACTCTTTAAAATGCTTAAGTTTTGTGGTTAAAATGTCCAAGGCAGATTTCCAGGAAATCTGTTCAAAATCGTCTGATCTTTTTTTTAGGAGAGGGTGAAGGATACGATCGGGAGAATAGACACGTTCAACATAACTCAATCCCTTCAGACAAACACCTTCCGGCGTTGCAAGATTCTCAGGATGTGGCTCGATCATTTTCAAGCGGCCGTTGTGAACAGAAACCTGCATGCTGCAGGTGCTGTAACAATTTCTAGGGCAGGCGGTAGTAAAAACAGACATGTCATCAATTTAAAGAATAGGGAGATAAATAGAAATATTGATCATAATAATTTGCCAGGAGATGCACCTCGTTTGTTACTAACTCTCATTATAAAGTGTATTAATGATTCCTTATATTCTATTTGATTTTATCTAAATATTTTGATTTTCTCATATTATAATACGGAAATTCACTTGCTTTTTTGTTAAATTCTAATTTCTTTAAAATCTCAGACCTTTTTTAACTTTCCAGGGAATAAAATGACCTGAAAATCTCTTGTTTTTATTAATTTTAAAGATGATTGCACATAACGTCTGCTGTTAGCCTATATAGGGTGTTCACATTTTTAATTTAAATGAATATTTAATTAAGGATAAAAGCAATGATAGTAACTAAAAAATTTACCAGTTTTGTTATACTCTTTAGTTTGGTTGTCTTGGTTATAAATCTTTCTTCCTGCGCACGGAATCCGGTTACAGGCAAGAATGAATTTATGTTACTTTCCGAAAATGATGAGATCAAAATGGGGGCAGCCGCTGACAAGGACGTTGTACAAATGTATGGTCTTTATGAAGATCAGGCCATCTTGGATTATGTTGATGGAATTGGCCAGAAGATGGCTAAGATTTCACACCGCCCAAATCTGAAATATGAATTTAAAGTCATGAATAGTCCTGTTATCAATGCCTTTGCCGTACCGGGAGGATATATATATCTAACCCGCGGCATACTAGCCTATCTTAATAATGAAGCAGAATTAGCCGGCGTTATCGGGCATGAAATTGGACATGTCACCGCCCGGCATTCGGCACAAAAGTATTCTGAAATTAGTCTGGCACAAATGGGGCTCGGTGTGGGTTCTATGATATCAGAGGACTTTGCGATGTTCTCCGGTTTAGCTGCGCAAGGGATAGGGCTATTATTTTTAAAATTCAGCCGGGATGATGAAAGACAATCGGATGAGCTAGGGGTGGCTTATTCCACCAAAGTGGGTTATGATGCACGGGAAATGTCAAATTTTTTCTATACATTAGACAAGATGCAGGGACAGAGCGAACAAGGTAGTGTCCCTGATTGGTTCTCCACTCATCCAAATCCGGCTGACAGGGTTGTTGATGTACGAAAAGAAGCTGAGAAAGTACAAAAAGAAAAAAAACTAAGCGGATTAACCGTCAATCGTGACGCATATTTGAAAAAGGTTAGTGGTCTGATAGTTGGTGAAAATCCCCGTGAAGGATTTGTGGAAAATGGTATTTTTTATCATCCTGATATGAAATTTCGATTTCCCGTACCTTCTGGTTGGAATGTAAATAATCTACCATCGCAGGTACAAATGGTCTCTTCTGATGAGAAGGCGATTATTATTTTCACACTTGCAGCTACCACCACGGCAGCATCAGCAGCGGATAATTATGTAAAGGAAACACAGGCAAAAGTAGCCCAGAGAAAGAATGTTAATGTTAATGGCTTTAAAGCTGTCCAGGTTTATTCGCAAATTGCCGATGGTAAGAATATTTTAAGAATACAATCGCATTTCATTGAGAGAAAAAACCAGGTTTTTGTCTTCCATGGTTTCACAAAATAGCTCTTTGTTTGATAGTTTTCAATCAACCTTTACAACAACTGGGAGTGGTTTTAAAGAGCTAACAGATCGAAAAATATTAAATGTTAAACCTGATCGATTAAAAATTCAAAAAGTGAGCGGAAAGGGAAGTTTAAAACAAATATTAAAGAAATATGGTGTGTCAGATGAGGATATGGACAAGGTCGCACTTCTAAATGGGATGAACTTAGATGATCAAATACTGGCAAATACTTTGATAAAAACCATTGATAAAGGGCGCTAAGTCTATTGTAAATAGAAGGTTATTTTGTTAAATAATTTCTTGATATACCTTGTAATTGCATTCTGATTTCTTTGGTTACATCAGTAACGATTTGATCCATCGTATCCTGAGAACACATGAGGTTGTCCTTGTAATGGTTAAACGTCTGGCGAATGATCTCCTCAAAAGCTTTACGTTCCAGATCATCTGTGATCCATCTTTTGTTCTGTTCCATCCTAATACCTTTCGAATAGAAGATTAATCGTTAATAAAATACTATCCTGAGTCTCCTGATCAATTGACGGAGGGCAGAGAATAAATTTTATAGATAAAAGAATCACACACCTGATATGATAAATGCTAGGTATAACTTATCTTATCGGTGATCTAATTTAAAATAGATATGCTCGAAATAAAAGAATGCACAAAAATAAATGATTCGATAATGAATTCCAAACCAATTCTTGTGTTCATCCCTTGAGAATTATTTATTTCCACATATGTTTAAATGTGTTCTTTAGAGCATAATTTTTTCCAAATCACCAAAACTATAAATGTACTGACCAATACTTTTTTTGCCATGCTCTTTGTGGCTGTGATTTGCTTTGAAACTATGGAGAATCAAATGACGGATGGAAAACAAATATTCAGTAAGATCGATGATTTTTATGCCAATCTTGGATCTTATACGATGCAAATAGTAGAAGAGGTTTTGAAACTGGATCAGAAATCAACCATAGATCGTTTGTGGCAAAAAGATCACACTATCTGGGATGAGAAGCCCGATGAAATCAGCAATCGCCTGGGCTGGCTAGACAGTCCGGGAATCGGATCAGATGAGATTAAAGATCTTTCAGATTTTGCCAAGGATATTAAAGACGCCGGCTTTACGAAAGCCTTATTATTGGGAATGGGTGGTTCGAGTCTGGCTCCGGAGGTGTTCAAATATACCTTTGGTGTAACAGCCGGATTCGTGGATTTGTTCGTGCTCGATAGTACGGATCCGGCAGCTGTTCTCGAAGCAGCCAAAAATCTAAAATTTGACGAAACTCTTTTTATAGTCTCCACAAAATCCGGAGGTACCATTGAGACGATCTCTTTCCTGAAATATTTTTATAATGCTTGTTCTCGCAATTTAGGCATGGAAAAAGTAGGAGATCATTTTATTGCTATAACTGATCCGGATAGTGGATTAGAATCAATGGCCAAAGAATTGAAGTTTAGAAGGATCTTTTTAAATGATCCTAATATCGGAGGGCGGTATTCTGCACTTTCCTATTTTGGACTTCTACCTGCAGCTCTCATGGGAATAGATATTGACCGTCTGATAAAAAATAGCAGGGAAATGGTACTGAAATGTCATGAATCGACTCTTCCGGAAGCAGGGCAAAATAGTGCTGCCTGGTTAGGTGGAATTTTAGGTGGATTAGCAAAGATAGGGGTAGATAAACTTACCTTATTTTCTTCGCCTTCCCTTAAATATATGGGGGCCTGGATTGAGCAATTAATTGCAGAAAGCAGCGGTAAAAATGGTCAGGGAATTTTACCTGTCGATTTGGAAGAGATTGGACCACCCGACGAATACCTTAAGGACCGGGTTTTTGTTTATTTGAAGCTTAAGGGCGAGAATAGTGAGATGGATAGCAAGGTGAAGGGGCTTGAAAAGGCAGGTTTTCCAGTGGTCTATCTAATTATGGAAGATCTCTATTCTCTTGGCGGAGATTTTTTTAGATGGGAAATAGCGACAGCCCTGGCAGCTGCAACTATGGGGATTAATCCCTTTGATCAACCTGACGTTGAATCAGCAAAAGTCCGGGCCAGGCAAATGATGGACGATTATAAGAACGATGGGGAATTAAAAGAACCCCCGGTAACATTTAAAAGCAATAGTTTGAAAATTATGTCCGAACAAAAATCAGATAATCTGAATGATCTGCTCAAGTCATTTTTTTCACCCTTATTAAAATTGTCTGAATTTGAAGAAAACTTACCTTATGTGTCGATTCAGGCTTATATGAAACCCGCTGAGGATACAACATCATTCTTGCAGGATTTGAGGATCTCTTTGCGGAAGCGATTTAATGTGGCCACAACTGTTGGATATGGACCGAGATTTCTTCATTCCACCGGCCAGCTTCATAAAGGGGATGGGGGAAATGGGCTGTATATCCAGTTGATAGCAGAAGAGGGGGAAGATTGTTCTATACCTGCCAATCCCCTCTCCGAAGAATCAAATATAAGCTTTCGCGTACTAAAAAGGGCACAATGCCTGGGGGATCGGCAGGCCCTTCTTGATGCTGGTAGGGGAGTGATGACAATAGATCTTGGAGAAAATTCTGACAAGGGGCTGCAACTCCTTAAAAGCAATTTCCGATAAAGCAATTTCCGAGTTACTAATTCCCAATACCGAATCTTATCCAGAATGATAAAATTCGATTATATTTGGCAAAAATCTGAAATAAATTCTGAATGACTTTTCTGGATAAGATTATAAGTCTAATTTATTCTCTCATTCAAATATTCAATAACTGAATTACATGCTTTTGTGGACTTTTGAAGTGTCCTCTGGATTTCTTTGCGGATGGAATCCGTATCTCCCCATTCCGGGTGATTATATTGCTTGAAAATAATGGCCAGTCTGGAGAAATAATCAGAATTGAAGGTGTCCTCTGCTGCAACCGTAATGCGATATAGATCCCTGAAAGTTCGTAAAACGTAGATGGAGTGGTTTAGTGAATCTATTTCCTTCGAGAGATCTGGCAAATAGATTTTAATCTCTTTGAAAAAGTCTTTTAATATCGGGTCCATAATCCCAAGATAGGCCTTAAGAATAAGAGCAATAGCCTCAATATCCCGCAGCCCACCTGTTGTTTCTTTAATATTACAGGTATTCTTACTACAGGTGTCAATCGTTTGTTGACGGTTTCGAATCTCGTTAATCATTCGTTTTATATAACGCGTTTTATCACTGAAAATAAAGCGATTTAAAATTTTTTGATATATGACGGAGCGCATCACATCACTACCAATTATTATTCGGGCCCCCAATAATTGGGATAAATCAATAAAGGCTTCATCTTCATAAGATTCGAGATAGGTACATATCCTGGAGATGGGTGAGACAAAGCCCTCCAAAATCTCCCCCAGACGGTAATGTGGCAATACGCCACGTTTGAGTATCTCTCTGTTCATCTTCGAGACAATTCGGGTTGCATATCGGATTACTTCCTCATCATCAGTGTCAACCACGGCAATAAGATCATAATCATCATCGTACGCTTTTCCACGGCCGTGACCCCCGGCAGCAAGGATCGCTAATGTATCAGTGCTTGGTGCAATTGTTTTACTTTCCCTCTCAACTTCTTCTGCACAAATATCAAAGAGTTTTTTCATGTAATTATCACAAAATTCTGTGAATTCATGGTTGGTTTCATTTAAATCCACACCATGCATGGTACCGATTCCAACACGCAGAAAATCCAGATCATAATAATCTGCAAGAAATTTCTTCTTCTGGATTGTATCCGGGTAACGGTCCACCATAGCGAGTAAGCCGGTAGATATTTTAAACAGTTGTCCACGATTCGTCAATGATTTAAGATATTCAGGGTGATTAAAGATGACGCGATAGAAGAATCGGTGAAAGTATTGACTTGACCATTTGTGTATTTTACACAGCTTCTTTGAGCTGGTCCTGAAATTCCCGGATTTTTTCATCATGGACAGCTTTGGAGAGGATAACATCAAGTAAGTTAAAATGAGTTTCAGGGAAATACTGCAGATAATCATGCACATACTGGGGATAGTAACTGTAGATGAGAACAAACCTTTCCGTAATAAGGGGCAAATCGCTAAAATGTTGCAAAAAAGCCAAATTCATTTCATCGGCAATTCTAACACCAATCATTGTCTGTTGTTTTTTAAAAAGAATGGTAATAAGACGAATGATAGTGAGTGGTGAGAAGTTTGCCCATTCAATGTATCGTCTGATAACTTTAGCCCGTTGTGCTTCGTCAAGATCTCCAAAGCCTTTTATAAATGCATCTAAAATTCTTTTTTCGTCTTTCAGTAGATGTAAAAGATCATCCCAATATTTTGTCCCTTCAAAAAAACGTGCCACATGAATAAAATCTTTCGGCATAGAACCCTTATATTGTCCTTTAGAATCCCACCGACTCTTTGTAAGCAGCTTCACAAAGAGAGATACCTTTCGCAGGTGATCGGAGATACTATCTATGATTTGATCAGAAACCTTTCTCACCTCGCGGACATATCGATAATAGTCTATAATCAATTGATCCCAGGCCTGAACGGTACCTACCGCTTCATAACCCATCCTATCTGAAATAAGAGAAGCTGTCCGGAATCTATTTCATCCAATCTAAAAGTATCTTCCTGGACTACGAATAATTGAAGCAGAAATTTAAATGTTTCCAGAAAAGACGCGGCTTTGAAGAGCAATTCATAGTGAGAAACATAGTTTGGTTCAATTTCTCTTAACTTATCAATAATATCCCAGGCATTTACTTCTTCAATTCTAAAAATAGATTTTTTAGCATGAATTATTGATTTAAGAATGCGAAGGGCATCATCTTTTGGGGAGATGGCTTCAGTATTCAACGGTTTGATGAGTAAAGCGCGTGCTTCACCCAGGATACCACGCAAATATCCCTCATGATAGCGAATATCACGACGTCTGTGGTAGAAGTATTTAAAAATTACCTCTTTTTGGAATCTCCTGAATAATTTTCTATCCCCTAAGATAAGTTTGGCGTTTAACAATTCAGACAGGATGACAATATCCTGAATCTGTTTTGTTAATAAATGCTTGTATTGGGAAATTGTCGTCGTGTAGTATTGTTTACTGATGTTTTCAGAAAGATACATGTGAAGTGGGGTGGCAAAGACGAGCATATCCTGGGCAATTCTTCTAAAGGCATTGTCAAGAAGTTTGATATCGGAATTTTCCTCGGCAATGACACCAATATCCAGATCATCTTGATCTGCCCGCGTACCGACACTGCAAATACAAAATTTTGGGCGTGATTCTGGCGGAAGATAAATGTCCACAAGATTTGAAAGATAAAGGCGGGTAAGCTCACGAAAATCCCGGCCAACTTGTATCATAAAATTATGGTAATCTTCGGGTAATGGTAGTCCGGAGGCAATTCCTAATTCCAGAATATCCAGGTTACGGAAATTCATATGTAGAAATTGTAGAGCATAATAACAACTGATATGTTGAATTTTTGTCCGGGGATCATCAGAAAGGCTGGCAATGATGGCCATTTCTTCTGAAGGAGAGAAACTTGAACGCCATAAATGAACCTGCATTAAATTGCCAGATGATTCAAGAGTGTGAATCAGTGAGTCCTTAAACCGATATATGGTATGTATATATTTCTGGTGATGATTACCGAGGATTGATACGCGTTTTTCGAGTGATTCGAAGGGATCCATATTTTAGCTGTTTGTTGTTAAATTTATCTGTCGCAGAGAAGCAAAAGATTTTAAGAAAATAGAAAAAAGAAAAAAGCAATTCACGATTCACCATTAATATTACTTTTATCCTCGATTTCTGCTTGTTTTTTCGTGAATAAATTAATGTGTAGAACAGGGTTGTTCCATGCTAAATAATAATCCACCTTTTTCGATGCGTATATGTAGCATAGAATTAACTAAACTGATAGTGAAATAAAGGGGATCAATATAAAATTTCTACACGAGGTCGCACTGAACTGTAATTTTTAATGCGTAGAGATCAGTCTACTGTGCTACCTCAGATTCTTTTTTAATAAGATCCTGACCGTATCTGAACGCCGATATATTTGTCTCTTCAGTTCCTTTAGGAACGCGGGCGCGTATGGCATGAATGATGGCCTCCGGAGAGACGACCTTAGATAATTGTTCGATAGCGCCAAGGGCAATAATGTTTGCCACAATTTTGCGGCCAATTTTTTCTTCAGCAATCTGGGTAATGGGAAAAGAATAAACTTTAAAATTACCTTCTGGCTCATTTCTGACATAGCTCGAGTCCGTAATAATAATCCCGCCTTTTTTTACTTCATCGGAGTATTTGTCAACAGCTTCCTGGGTCATGGCTAAGAGCAGATCAATATTTGTGGCCTTGGGGTAATCGATATCTCCGTCACTAATAATAACCTCAGAACGGCTGGCACCTCCCCTGGCTTCAGGTCCGTAAGATTGACTTTGAGTGGCATTTTTTTCATCATAGATTGCGGCAGCTTCGGCAAGAATTTTTCCAATTAAAATCAATCCCTGCCCACCGGCACCACTAAGGCGAATTTCATAGCGTAAGCTCATTAATTTATTCCTTTTATCTTCTTTGAGCTGATGACATAATTTTATCGTATGTGCTGATATATTCCGGAATTTCTCTGTCGGCAAGCACACCGGTTACTATTCTTCCCCTGAGATCTTCAGGAGACATTGATTTTGACTTTTCTATATTAACGGCTTGTGATTTTTGATCAAGAACCAGATCCTTTGGCAGACCTTTTTTATTAATTTTACCATAGGCAGTCGGACAGGGAGCCATGATTTCGACGAGTGAAAATCCCTTTTTTCTGATTGCCCCTTCAATCATTCTTTCCAAGGCTTTTGCATGATAGACCGTTGACCTTGCCACATAGGAGGCACCTGCTGCTATTGTAAGACCAGCAATGTCAAAATTGTTTTCCATTCCCCCGTATGGTGCTGTTGTTGCGAAATCTCCCATAGGTGTCGTTGGCGATACCTGTCCTCCGGTCATACCATATATATGATTGTTATACAGCAGAACGGTTAGATTTATATTTCTGCGTGCGGCATGAATAAGGTGGTTACCACCAATGGCCGTTGCGTCTCCGTCACCGGTGACCACGATTACAGTTAATTCTGGTTTGGCTAACTTTATACCAGATGCAAATGTAATCGCCCTTCCATGTGTTGTATGTAAGGTATTGAAATCCACATATCCGGGTGTCCGGCTTGAACATCCGATGCCGGATACCATGGCGATGTTGTCTTTCTCCAGTCCAATATTTTGAATTGCCCTTAATATGGCCTTTAAGGCGATACCATCACCACAACCTTCACACCAGATATGGGGCAATTTATCTTTTCTCAAATAGGATATATAATCCATAAGTTAGATACACTCCTTGATTTTTTGTACAATTTCCTCAGGGTTGATCGGTTCGCCGGTAATTTTATTTACCCGCAGGACTTCGGTATTCCCTTGTACAGCATGTTCAACCTCATGGGCAATTTGTCCCAGGTTGAGTTCTGGTACAATAATGTGGGAGACATTTTTACTCAATTGAAATATGGCTTCTGTCGGAAAAGGCCAAAGTGTCTGGATGCGAAGCATACCCACCGGAATACCTTGCTCACGGGCAATACGCTGGGCATGACGTGAAGATCTGGCACTTGAGCCATAGGTAACAATACCGATTTTTGCGTCATCTGTATCGGTTTCTTCATACTGAATAATTTCATCCAGGTACTTATCTATTTTACTATTGAGTCGGGTCAGCATCGCCTCAATTTTATTTGTATCGTTGGTTGGAAATCCTGTCTCATCATGAACAAGACCCGTCACATGATAGCGATATCCATCTCCAAAACTCGCCATGGGGGGTATCATCGATTCATCATTGATATAAGGCAAATACTCTTCAGGAGGCATATCGGGTTTTTTACGATTTATAATTTCTAACTCGAGTGGGTCCGGAAGTGTTACCTTCTCATGAACATGACCGATAATTTCATCTAGTAATACAATGACTGGTATACGGTATTTTTCAGACATGTTAAATGCCTGAATCGTCATGTCATAACTTTCCCTCACACTTGCTGGCACAAGCACTATAATAGGATGATCCCCATGGGTTCCCCAGCGCGCCTGCATCACATCGCCCTGGGCAGGAAGTGTCGGTAAACCTGTGCTCGGACCACCCCGCATTACATTTACAATAACAACAGGTACTTCTGTGATGGCCGCATATCCAATATTCTCTTGTTTAAGTGAAAATCCAGGACCACTTGTGGCCGTTAAGGATTTAGCACCCGCGAGAGAAGCTCCTATTACGGCGCCCATGGCTGCAATTTCATCTTCCATCTGAATAAATCTTCCACCGAGTTCTGGTAATCTCTTACTCAGGTGCTCGGCTACTTCTGAAGATGGTGTGATCGGATATCCAGCATAAAAACGGCATCCTGCATCTATAGCCCCTTCGGCTACAGCAATATTTCCCTGCATCATTACAGTTCGAGAATTCAAATGAGTTGGCTCCTTATTCCTTAATGGATTTTTTTTTCTTCTCGGGAGGGTGGACGACAATAGCAAAATCGGGACAGAGTAGTTCGCACATCATACATCCCGTACACTGATCGATGTCATCTACCTTGGCAACAAAATCCTGCATCACTAGCACTTTGCGGGGACAGATGTCGACACATATTTCGCAGCCTTTACACCAGATCTCATTGATAATCACACGAGCTTTTTGGTTCATTTATCCCCCTGATTCAAGCAAGACAAAATCATGATTTAGTAAGTATCATAATTGTATTTGTTAATTCCTATCAATTTAATCAATGCATATTTTCTATGCAAAACAAGTTTTGCAGTTTTTCTGACACCTGGGTTAGGGAGCACCTTGAATTTCCTCACTATCATCCAAGATTAAGAAGATCACTTCTTAATTCTCTTGTCTCTATAAAATGATTTTATCTATCATTGTTCGGGCAATTATTTAACGAAGTGAATTATATAAAGTTTAATTTTATAATCCAAGCAGAGGATAGTAGTGGGGGGGGACTTATGATAAATGGTAGGCCAGGTAGGTTTTCTCAATCGTAGTAAACAGGCGAAGTGGTGTAAATACCCTGAAAAGAACCGGGAATCCGATTTTTAATAATTGTGAGCCATGTCGTATGGCTTTTTCAAGATTTAATCCTTTTTTATCGATCGGGACCAGAGCAAGACCAGGAATTTGATATGTTTTTAATTTTTTTACCTGCTGGTGAATATCAGGTGAAGATGTTGAGGAAAAGAGAATGTATTCTGCATTTACTATTTTATGACTCAGATCGGAACTGTTATAACCAGAACAGTCTGTGCTGTATTGACAAAAGCCTTTTAATATCCCCATTACCTTTTGAATAGTGTCCGTATTTTGGTCCATTGAAATCAGCAATACTCTTAAGGGATCAACCTGCATGGTATAAAGACTCATTGTTTGTGTTTTTATTTCTAGACTGTTTTTCCTTAACTCAGATTTAACTTGGGTGCATAAGCGGGACAATTCAATACTAATTAATTGAATATTATTGAAATTTTTCAGCTGAAATCGTCTTGCTGAGTGAGCGGACAGATAGTGATAAATCCCTAAATTCATTATTATTAATAATATATGAAATCTCATTCAGCGCATCACCCAGGTAGATTAGATTTGACTGATATAGTTCCCGAACTCTACGTCTGATACGGCCGGTAACAAATTTATTGGTATAATAAAGAACCGGAAGAGGTCTGATGATCGATATTGGCACATCTTGTAGCATTCTTGGTTTGCGGATTTCTTCATACATGAAATGAATCCTTTGAGTATGTATGGCTCTATTAAGGGAGTAATGAGTATTGGATATTGAAATTTTATTTATCTTTACTCTGACACTTTATTACTCCTTCTTGTTTAGAAATTTCGTCATCATGAGCTAAAATAATACATCCAAATTATTCATGAATAATACAGTTAACCTGGAAACTTCAACTCTCGCAAAGACGCAGAGACGCAAAGGTTTATTTATATTTGAGTTATGTTAAATTCTTTGGACTTTATTTAAATAAAATTCTCTCATATTTAGAACATATAAGTAGTTATACCTTTGCGACTTAGCGGCTTTGCGTGAGAAATTTATGAACAAACCAGGCTAATTTATTTTGTGAACAATCAGTATACCTTAAGTCACATAAAACTGGCCTTTTATAAAATCTTCCATTAAATACCACATATCCTGGATATCAAGGCTCATAATAATCAGATTACTGCGGTTTCCATTAATATCAGTCACATGTTTTCGTAAAACCGTCTCCTTTTTAAATCCGAGGCGTTCAAATGCATTTACCGCAGCTACCTGATCCTCCGTCATTTCCGCTTGAATTTTATACAAATCTGTTGTCAGACCATGAAAGAAAATTTCTCTGGTTAGCAGCGTACATAGGCCTTTCCTCTGGAATTCAGGCGATACCACAACTCTTATCTCTCCTAAATTTCTCATCCAGCCAAATTCGGCCCTGTATAGGGTGGCTATCGCTACAATTCTGTCTTCATCCAAGGCAATAATCGGATAGATTAAATCGTAGTTCAACTTGCCAAACCTTCTGAGTATATTCTCACGTATCGTGACGTCTGCCCTCAAATACATGCGGTCTTCAAGAGGAAGGGCACAAAAAAACGTGATCAATTCCTCGATATCATCTTCTTTTAGCAGACGTAGAATGGCAGGGCTATCATTTTTTAAGGTAACTTCTTTTGGATAGTTTTCCATAAAAGCTCCTGATTTATTTGAATTTGGTATACCTGTAAATAAGATAATAAAAACAGGTTCAGGTTCTCATTCAGAGATAAAGGTAGTGGAATAACGTTTGAGTATTAGTCCGGATCTAGGGTCGCAGAGCAAGGTAGAAATCGTAAGAGCAGGAATTTGAGTTAAAAAATATGTCAGATTTGAACTAATATACATTCTGTGCTTGCTGAAATCCATAAAAATATTCAATATTCAATTTTCAGCAGAATCTTATACCATGATTATTTTTACCCTTTACAAACTGATTGACAATTATGGCAATTTGTCCTATATTAAAGCCGTATACGCGTCTGGAATCTGATCTAACTCGTTATGGGTTAACGGTTTGTCTGAGACACATACTCCTATTGGGACTGGTAATGAACCATTGGACTTTGGTTCAATTGAAATCATTGATCACGATGATCAACCTGAAAAGATCCCTTACTTCTCATACGCCTCTTCCTTCTAAATCTATCACACTTCAGTACTAACCCGGTACTTGGATTTGTTAATTTTTAAATTTCCAATTTTCGAACAATTCATTTGATCCAATCTTTACGCAGGTGGATAAGTCACACATATCTTTACAAACCATTGGGGGATCCATGAAATATTGGCGAACACCCTTGGATGTAAACCGCGTCCGGATACCGTCCGGTGAGGTGCACATTATTAATGAAAGATGTAAAGGATGCAGTTTCTGTGTTGAGTACTGCCCTAAGGATATTCTCGAACTTTCTTCTGAATTTAATGAGAAAGGGTACCATCCTCCTATTGTTATGGAACCGGAAAACTGTGTTCACTGTCAATTATGTGAAATGTTATGCCCTGAATTTGCGATTTATGTTGTTTTAAAGACGAAAAGGAGCAACGTTATGAAAGCTGAGCCTAATGGTGTTTTAACCGGTGATCATTATCTGGATGGAGATAAAGCCTGTGCTGAAGGTGCTATTGCCGCGGGTTGCCGGTTTTTTGCCGGGTATCCGATCACACCTTCAACGGAAGTGGCTGAAAGAGTCTCTGAAAGATTTCCGCTTGTTGGTGGTTTTTTTATACAGATGGAAGATGAAATTGCCTCCATGGCGGCAATTCTAGGTGCTGCCTGGGCTGGTGTAAAATCCATGACGGTTACCTCCGGACCGGGTTTTTCTTTAATGATGGAAAATATTGGCTTTGGTGTCATGCTGGAAACACCATGTGTGGTTGTTAATGTTCAGAGAGGAGGTCCTTCGACCGGATTACCAACCTTACCTGGTCAAGCGGATATGATGCAAGCCCGATGGGGATCTCATGGGGATTATGAAATTATTGCACTCTGTCCCAATTCACCACAGGAATGTTTTGATTTAGTGATTACTGCTTTCAATCTATCCGAAAAATACCGGGTACCTGTTTTTTTTATGATGGATGAATGTGTCGGACATATGACGGAAAAAGTTGTCATTCCTTCCGCTGATAAAATCTTAATTGATGAACGTAAATGTACCAATAAAAAACCTGACGACTATTTGCCTTTTGAATATGGTGACAATCTGGTGCCGGATATGGTTAAAGCCGGTGACGGGTATCAGTTTCATGTAACCGGATTAACACATGATGAAAAAGGATATCCTGTCATGGACTGGAAGACACAGGAAAAATGTGTCCGACGACTGATGGATAAAATCAAAAAGAATGCTGATGATATCATCATCATTGAAGAGGAAAATATAGAAAAGGCTGAAGTAATTGTCATTTCCTATGGAATTACCTCCCGGGTTGCTTTGCGGGCGATTCAAATGGCAGAGGAAAGTGGATTGAAAAATTTGGGTCGTCTGCGGCTTATTAACTATCTGGCCATTTCCGGAAAAAAGAATCACGAGAATTGGCAAGAAAAGTAAAGGCTTTTGTCGTACCGGAAATGAATTATGGACAAATTGTGTTAGAAGTTGAACGATGTGCTGCCGGTCAATGTAAAACTATACTTGTCCCACATGGTGGGGGAACTGTACATCAACCGGAAGACATATTTAAGGCCATTCAGGAGGCATATAAATGAAAGTAGACACGATAGAAAAACCGAAGAAAGTGAATAAACCAATCAAAAAAGAGAAAAAGAACGAGTGATGTCAATGGAACATCCTCTGGAATCCTGGCTGCGGATGGATCGGATTCCGCATATCTGGTGTTCAACCTGTGGAATTGGAACAGTGTTACCTGTTTTGTTGAAGCGTTAAAAAAGACAGAATTTGATCGTGATGATGTTTGTGTTGTGTCCGGAATTGGATGCAGTGGACGTGTTGCCGGATATATTAAACAGGATTCTTTTCATACGACCCATGGCCGGGCAATTCCCTTTGCAGTTGGTTTAAAATTGGCCAATCCAATCTAAAAGTCGTTGTTATAAGTGGAGATGGAGATTTTCAGTTCGATTGGTGGTAATCATCTTATTCATACCGCCCGACGAAATATTGATATTACGATTATATGTGTAAATAATTTTATTTATGCCATGACCGGTGGGCAAGTAGCGCCAACAACACCACCTACCGCTATTGCCACAACTGCACCATATGGAAGTTATGAAAATCCATTTAATCTTCCTGCACTGGTTGCATCCTGTGGTGCAGTATATGTTGCCCGCTGGACAGCCCTTCATGTACGCCGACTGACCAATTCAATGACTGAAGCATTGAGAAAAAGGGATTTTCTTTTGTTGAGGTTATTTGTCCCTGTACAACACTTTATGCCAGGAAAAACAAACTGGGCTGTGGATTAGATCTGATGAAATTTTATCATGATAATTCAGTGATCAGTCAATGGGGCAGATCCCAAGGATGTGGATATTCAATTTCAGAGTAAAATAAAGGTTGGCAAATTTGTTGATATTGATAAAACCAGATTACCTGGACAGATTATAATGAATATTTAAAAGCAAAATTAGGAGATAAATTTAAACCGTATGGAGTGGAAGATGAAGAATAATATTGAAATTCGGATCGCTGGATTTGGCGGACAGGGTATTATTCTGGCCGGCTATATCATTGGTAAAGCGGCAGCAATTTTTGACAATAAATTTTCAACATTAATTCAAAGTTTTGGACCGGAAGCCAGAGGAAGTTCCTGCTCTGCACAATTATTGATTTCTGAATCGCAAATTCTCTATCCTTATCTGGTACAACCTAATATTTCAATTATTCTTTCACGGGATGCTTTTGAGCGATTTGGAGGTGAACTTAAACCTGGTGGAACGATGCTGGTTGAAAAAGATCTGGTTCAGCCTGACAAGGTCCCAAAAGGAGTGAAGCTGTTTGCTATTCCGGCAACACGTCTGGCTGAAGAAATGGGTCGAAAAATCGTAATGAATATTATTACTGTTGGATTTTTTGCAGCCACGACAGGTATTACCTCTCACGAAGCCTCACGAGAAGCCGTTGAATCATCTGTGCCCCCGGGTACGGAGGAAATAAATCTAAAGGCTTTCGAAACGGGCTACGAATATGGGAAGCAACTGGTTGAGAAAACCTCTAAAGCGGTGGTAGAATGAAGCGATGGGCGAATTGAGATATGCGATGTGAGATTTGGAAATTAGGAATTGGGAATTTGGATTTATTTAGAATTTAGATATTAGAACTTAGGATTTTATAACTATAGGTTTTGTTATCCTGCATTGAGTATCGAGCATCCGGTATCTTTTAATTAAAGATGGGATTCTTTATGAAGGAAGTAATGGAGAGGCCAAAAGGTGCCCTCATTATTGGGGGGGGTATCGCCGGTATCCAGGCGGCCTTGGATCTGGCAGACGCTCAGTTTCAGGTATACCTGGTTGAGCGACAACCCAGCATTGGCGGTACCATGGCTAAATTGGATAAAACCTTTCCCAGTATGGACTGCGCTATATGAATTTTGGGTCCTAAGATGATGGATGTCGGTCGACATCCCAATATTGAATTACTCACCCATAGCGAAGTGCTGGCGGTTAAGGGAAAACCAGGTAAATTCAAGGCTAAAATCAGGCAGAACGCCCGATTTGTGGATGAGAATGAATGCACTGCCTGTGGGGAGTGCAGCAATGTTTGTCCGGTTTTAGTACCCTAATGAATTTGATGAAGGTCTAGCCCTGAGGCGGGCCATTTATTCTCCCTTTGCCCAGGCTGTTCCAGCTGGTTATATAAGATCATCCCAGGATTGTCTAGGAACAAATCCCATTGCTTGTGGAAAATGTATGGAGGTGTGTCAAAAAAACTGTATTGATCTGGATATGGGAGACAAAATATTTGAAATCGAAGTCGGCGCGGTTGTATGTGCCACTGGTATAGATTATTTCGATCCCCGCGAAGCGAGTGAATATGGATATACGCGATTTCAGAATGTGGTTAATAGCATTGAACTGGAAAGGTTACTCAGCCCCGGTGGTCCATCTGCCGGTAAACTTCTCCGATTTACTGACAAAAAAGAGCCTCATCATATTTCATTTATCCAATGTGTTGGATCACGCTGTATCCATCAGGATATCCCTTACTGCAGCAGGATCTGTTGCATGAATGCCATGAAAAGTGCTTTACTTGTCAGAGAATCAAACCCAACAGCGGAAATCAATATCTTTTATATTGACATACGTGCTTTTGGGAAAGGATTTGAGCAATTTTATTACCGGACTTTGCATGAAGCGGGGGTGAATTTTATTAAAGGAAAACCATCGAAAATTGAAGAGGATGAAAATACAGGAGATTTAATTATACTTGTTGAGAATGTTGAAAATGGGAAGACCGAGCATATCAGATCTGAGATGGTAGTTCTATCCGAAGCATTAGTCCCGGCATCGGGCTCTCATAACTTAGCGAGTATATTGGGAATCAATACAGATAATCGTGGTTTCTTTTCTCCTGCTGATACTTGTGGTGAACCGATCAGTTCTACACGCGAGGGTATCTTTCTTTGTGGATGTTCTACCGGCCCTAAGGATATTACAGATTCAATTGCCGAAGCCTCAGGTGCTGCAATGCGGGCAGCACAGTTTCTTTCGCCCTACAAACTTCCGGATATAAAAGAGGAAATGCCGGATTATGACTACTCCGGATCACCACGAATTGGTGTTTTTGTCTGTCATTGTGGATCAAATATTGCCGGTGTTCTTGATGTCGCCGATTTGAAAGAATATGCAGCAATATTACCTGAGGTTGTCTTTGCCGATAATTTATTGTTTGCCTGCTCAGAGAGTACCCAACGAAATATCCAGGAAAGAATTATTGAGCATAAACTTAACAGGGTCGTGATCGCTGCCTGCACACCCCGCACCCATGAGCCTATTTTCCGTGAATCGTTACGAAAGATTGGTCTTAATCCCTATCTCCTTGAAATGGCGAATATTCGTGATCACTGCTCCTGGGTGCATCAACAGGATCCCGGGGCTGCGTTTGAAAAAGCGAAGGATCTGATCCGTATGGCTGTGGCCCGTGTAAAAAAATTGGAACCCCTCGAACCAAAAGAGATGGAGATAGGACATAATGTATTAGTAATAGGAGGTGGAATTGCAGGTATTGAGACTGCGGTCCAGTTAGCGGGGCGTGAATATGGCGTTTTTCTCGTTGAAAAAAACGAACACCTGGGTGGGGTAACCACACAACTTCACTCGCTCTACCCGAGTGGTGATTCGGGAGAGAAGTTAATAAAAAAGAAAATTAAAGAAGTCTACGAACGTGATGTTAAAATATTCACAGAAAGTAGTATCGATCATATTAGCGGCTATGTTGGTAATTTCAAGGTCAGATTGAAACCGGTGAATGGACAAATCGCCCCACCCCCACTCGAGGTTGGAGCGATAGTGTTGGCTACAGGATTTCAATTGTATCATCCAGATGAAGGCGAATTCGGATTCTTAGAATATCCCAATGTTATCACGAATATGGAGATGGAAAAGTGGTTTCCATCTACCAGCAAACCACATTTTGAAGGAAAGCCAATTTCACATGTCGCTTACGTCCAATGTGTTGGTTCTCGTGGGGAAGAGGGTTTACCGGAATGTTCCAGATATTGTTGTCAGGCTGCTATAAAGCAAGCACTTGCTTTGCGTAAGATGGATATCCATGTTACGATTTTTCACCGTGATATTCGTGTCTATCATCATGAGGCAGAAACCATGTATCGGGCAGCGCGCGAAGCAGGAGTGACATTTGTCAGATATACGCCGGACAACTTGCCTCAACTCACAGGCGATGGGCAGGTAGAATCAATTCACTTTAAAGATCCTGTATTAAATACGGTTATAGCAATTCCTGTCGACTTGCTTGTCTTGTCTGTGGGTATGAGACCTGCAGGAGCATCGGTAGATAACATATTAAAATATATAAAGATTCCTGTGGGAATGGATGGATTTCTAATGGAAAAGCATCCAAAATTCGGACCAGTGGAAACCAATATTCAGGGCGTTTTTATTGCTGGTTGTGCTCAGGGTCCCAAGGATATTGCTGATTCGATATCTCAGGCAAATGCAGTAGCTGCTAAAGTTGATGCTTTATTAGCCCGGTCTACCATATGGATGGAGCCGATCACATCTTATGTCCAGAAAGAACTCTGCCGTGGTTGTGGAACCTGTATAGATGTCTGCGAATATGGCGCTCTAAAATTATCAGATCATGCAGGTCTTCTGATTGCTGAAGTAAACGAGGCACTTTGTGAGGGATGTGGCACATGCGCGACCTACTGCCCAACCGGTGCCATAGATATCCGACACTTTAAGGATCAACAGATTGAATCGATGTTGGAGGCTTTTTTGTTGCAGGCGTAATACTGACGAAGAGAAGAGCGAAGAGTGTAGAGCGTAAAGCGTGGAGAGTAGGGGGTTGAGGGTATTTGATTGATATTCGTAAGTTGAGACATGAGAGAATTAGTGAACGTTATATGCATAATACGTAACTAAGTTTGGCATAGGATGGTGCAGATTTATGAGAATAAAGTAACAGAGAATATGGACAGTAGAAAGAACGTATCATGCAAGATCGCACTAAAGTGTAAAACTCGCTCGAAACTATACTGATTTGAAGGTATACCAATTAGCCTTTGATATCGGCAATGCAAATTTATCAAAAATCTAAACTTTGGCCGAGAGAAGAAAAATATTCCTTGATAGATCAGATCAGACGATCCATCAAGGTCAGTTTGCGGAAATATTGCCGAAGCCTGGCGCAAAAGAAGATATCCCACCACATTTTATAAGTAAATTGAGTGATGCTGATGCAGAGGCTGCAGAAACTGAAGTCTGGCTACATTTTGCCATAAACTGTGGGTATATTAATGAGGTGAGATTAGCCATGATTTATACGGTAATTATAATAATATTTGTAAAATGCTTTCTATAATGATGACAAATGCAAATGTTTGGAAACTAAAATCGAAATGACTGAAACAATCTATCATTTGTACACTCTCTACTCTCAACACTCTACTCCTTATCTATGGGAGAAAGTGAAATAAGAATGCCCAAAACGAAACAATTCGAACCCAAAATAGTCGTCTTCGCCTGTAACTGGTGCAGTTATCCGGCAGCTGATGCGGCTGGAATAAACCGACTACAGTACCCTGCAAATGTGAGAATTATTCGTACCATGTGTATGGGCCGGGTTGATCCGGGATTTGTACTCAAAGCACTTGCCATGGGGGCTGATGGTGTACTGGTATCCGGTTGCCACTTTGAGGATTGCCATTACAGTTTTGGAGCCAGAAAAGCGGCTGAGCAATATGAAAAATTAAAGAAGATTGTCAACCTGCTCGGAATTGAAGATGGACGTATCAGACAGGAATTTATCTCTGCGGCCGAGTTTCCAAAATTTGCCCGGGTCATGAAAGAGATGGTTGCACAGGTAAAAAAACTGGGTCCAAGCCCATTGGCCGGTGGGGGATTATTTAAAAAAGAAAAGTTGGAATCAGATTTGATTAGTGAAGTTGCCGCACCATCGTAAGAAAACGATTCGTTATTTTGATATATGATACGAGATTTGCTATATGTGATAGGGGATTCCCGATTAGGGATTTGGACTGGATTTAAAATAATTGATATTAAAATGCTCAAGAAAATTAATATTAATAGCAGGTTAAAATAACCATGCAAATTGATACAAGAAAAATCCAGGAAACAAATGCTTTCAGTTGTCTGGAATGTGGTAAATGTACAGGTACATGTCCTGTTTCACGGTATTCAAATACATTTTCACCAAGACAAATTTTAACCAGCTCTTTACATAATACACATCCGGATGCTTATAGTATGTCAGACTTATGGTCCTGTCTTACCTGTATGCGCTGTGATGAAGTATGTCCTTCTGATATCCGTTATACTGATTTAATTCAATTCTTACGGGAAATTAAAGGGATTGAAAATAGAGAAGGAACATGTTCTCACGGCGGGATTCTTGAATCCATCGCAAAAATAATGACATCCGCGGATCTAAAACAGAACAGACTTAGCGAAATAAATGGCGATTTTCAGACTACCGCCGATAGTGACTATCTCTATTTTATGGGATGTTTACCTTATTTTGAGGTAATTTTTTCTGATCTGGATGTAAATGCATTGGGCATAGCCCGGAATACATTAAAGATTCTAAATTATTTTGGAATCAAGCCTCAACTTTTAGCAGATGAAAAATGTTGTGGACATGATGCATTCTGGAATGGCGATAAAAAGACGTTTGAATCACTTGCCCTGACTAATCTGGAGCAGATAAAAAAATCCAATGCACGAAAAATCATCACCTCCTGCCCGGAATGTTACCGAACACTTAAAGTTGATTATCCCAAGTACTTTGGAAGCCAGAATTATGAAGTAACACATATCAGTGAATTTCTAAGTGGTATTATCTCATAAAAAATCCAATTTAAAACATGAGTCTATAAACGTGACATTTCAGGATCCTTGCCGGCTTGGGCGACATCTTGATGTTTATGAAGCACCACGTGTTGCTCTAGACGCTATATCAGGTGTAGAAGTGTTTGAAATGGATCATCATCATAAGCGATCTATTTGCTGTGGAGTATCGGGGTGGATGAATTGTTCACAGGTCTCAAAACAAATTCAGGTAACACGTCTAAATGAGGCAAAAGCAAGCGGAGCAGATGTTTTGGTAACAGGTTGTGCCAAATGCCAGATACATTTTAAATGTGCCTTGAAAGATGAAAATTTATTCCAGGAGGTTCCGATTCAAATAAAAGATTTGACAGAGATTGTGGCTGACAGTTTGCAGTAGGGGCGAACCTATGTGTCCGCCCAATTGAATATTCAATAATCAACAAGGAATATTCAATTTTCAAGGAATTTAATTGTGGATTGAGAATTGTGACTGAAACAACTATCCCTTTAAGGAGGGGAAAAATGAGTGAAGAAGATACTTCGCATTGGTGTGTTTGTCTGCGATTGCGGTTTAAATATTGCCGGGACTGTGGATACAGAGTCTGTTTCGAAATATTCTGAAACGCTCGATGATGTTGTTGCTGTTATCCGAAATAAGTATACCTGTGCTGATCCGGGACAAAATGAAATCAAGAAAGCGATTGGCGAACATCAATTAAACCGTGTTGTTGTCGCTTCCTGTACACCAAAGATTCATGAGCCTACATTTCAGGCAATGTGTGGCTGAGGCAGGATTGAATCCTTATCTGTATGAAATGGCAAATATCCGCGAACATTGCAGTTGGGTACATCAGGATGAGAAAGAAAAGGCAACTGAAAAGGCGAAGGATTTGGTTCGAAATGCCGTTGCCCAAGCCCGGAACCTGGAGCCACAGACTGGAAGCCGAAGTACCGGTGACCAGAGCTGCATTGGTCATTGGTGGTGGGGTGGCCGGTATTCAGTCTGCACTTGATCTTGCAGATGCCGGGCATCAGGTTTATCTGGTGGAAAAAGATCCCAGTATTGGAGGAATCATGGCCGCGCTGGATAAAACCTATCCAACCATGGACTGCTCTATATGAATTCTTGGTCCGAAAATGATGGATGTCGGTCGACATCCCAGAATTAAACTTTTAGCCTATAGCGAAGTTGAACATGTCTCCGGATTTATTGGCAATTTTAATGTAAAAGTTCGTAAAAAAGCCCGGTATGTAGATGAGAATGACTGCACTGCCTGTGGCGATTGTGTGAAAGATTGTCCGGTCATGTATCCCGATGAATACCAACAGGGATTATCATCACGGAAAGCCATATATATTCAATTACCACAGGCTGTTCCATCTGCCTATCTGATCGATATGGAAAATTGTCTGGGTAATAATCCGATTGCCTGTGGAAAATGTCTGGATAGCCTGTGAAAAAGATTGTATCGATTTTGATATGCAGGATGAGATCATCGATCTTGGAAGTGGGAACGATTATCGTTGCAACAGGAATGGATGTTTATGATCCAACCGAAATGGATGAGTTTGGATATCGCTCTTTTGAAAATGTTATTACCAGTATGGAATTTGAACGTCTGATTTGTGCCGGAGGGCCTACCGAAGGACATTTTGTAAGACCAACAGATCATAAATTGCCAAAAAAGATTGCCTTTATTCAATGTGTTGGTTCACGATCAGAAAAAACAGGGTAAAAATTATTGCAGTAATATTTGCTGTATGAATACGATCAAAGGATACATTGCTTCTGGCAGATCATTATCCGGAAGTTGAGAGTCAAGTGTTTTATATTGATATTCGCGCCTTTGGAAAAGGATTTGAAGAACTTTATATGCGAAGTAAAGAATCAGGCGTTCAATATATTCGGGGTATTCCGGGTGATGTCTGGGAAGATCCGGAGACAAATGGTCTACATTTCAGTGTGGAAGATACAACCAATGGAAAAGTTCAAGTGCATGAAGCGGATATGGTTGTCTTTCAGTGTCGGAGTTGAACCCCGCAAAGATTTGAAACCATTGCAGCAATTATTAACACTTATCAAACAGTGCCGATGGATTTCTTCTCGAATCACATCCAAAATTAAAACCTGTTGATTCACCAACACGTGGAATTTTTATGCCGGTTGTGTGGAATCACCAAAAGATGTTAAAGATAGTGTGACACAAGCCAGTGCTGCTGCCGCCTCGAGGCCAGCATTATTTTAAATGCCGGCAAAGTGAAAATCGAAGCGATTACAGCCGATTTAGATAAGGATATTTGTAATTTTTGTGGTGTTTGTGCACGGGTTTGTCCCTATCATGCCATCGAACCATCAAATAAAAAACTCGGAATTTATCCGAATATTATTCAGGCTGCCTGCGCCGGATGTGGAACCTGTGGGGCTGAATGTACGATGGATGCAATCACCATGCGTCATTTTACCGATGCACAAATTATTGCTCAAATTGACTCGATACTTGAAACGTGATACTATGGATAAAGTTGTTGCTTTTGCCTGTAACTGGTGTTCCTATGCCGGTGGAGATTTGGCCGGTACATCAAGAATCCAATATCCTACAAATATTCAATTGATTCGAACTATGTGCAGTGGGGGTTGATGAAAAATTTGTTATTCATGCTTTTGAAAATGGTGCACCACTGGTTCTGGTTTCAGGTTGTCACTTTGCCGATTGCCATTATATCGATGCCGTTACCTGGACTCAACGACGGATTGAAAAATTATGGAACAAGTTAGAACGTCTGGGTATTAGACCGGAAGATTGCAACTGGAATGGATATCTGCGGCCGAAGGACAAAAATTTGGAAGGGTAATGCGAGAAATTGAAGAAATGCGGGAAAAAGTTACAGAAAAAGAAGTGAAAGAAACCATTGAAATATTACAAAAGGAGGAGGAAAAAGAGCAGGCACGGCGGGTTAAACGAACTGCAGCAGTAGAACCCGCGGTGGTTGAGATGGTCTAGGTTGAAAATGCAGGGGCGATCCTGAGTCGACACGTTCTATGGGGTGAGCCGCCCGAATTAAAAATATCGTCGGATAAATTCTCCAATAACCAACGGAGAATATCCCATAATCAAGAATTTTAATTGTGAATAAATCAGAAGTTTTACGATAAAAATATTATAATTAAACAAAAAGAAAAGGAGATTCGTATATATATTAAATGGTCGTGAGGGGCAAGAATTTAGGGGAGGTGACAGAATATTTTGAAAAAGAAACCGAATTTTATTAATAAGATTGAAGCGGAACATGAGTCACTTAATCATGATCTTGAAAATATTAAAATTGCACTAAAGTCATGGATTGAATCTGATGATTTATTAATATGGAAAATTGAATTTGTTTGGCAGATGAGAGAGTTTATGCATTCCCTATTCAAGCATTTTGACTTTGAAGAAGATAGTGGTGTATTTGATCATTTTGTGTCTACTTCTAAAGGTACAATCTATGGGAAAATAATAAAGTCAGAACATAAACAAATTTTACGAAAAGTCGACAAAATTTTGAGCAGTCTAAAAAAGAATAAAGAAGTAAAAAGCGAGAAATTAAAAAAGATTGAGTCTGAGATATTGAATCTTATTTCAGATATATCGAAGCATGAGAGAAATGAGATAGAGGTGATTCAATCCATTTACAACCGTGATGGCACAGGTGTTTTTAGAATCGTAAAGGAGAATTCAGTAAATGACAGAGACGGGGAAGTTTAAGTGTTTGCGTTGTGGACATAATTATGAAGATAAATATACACCAAAAGTTACACAGGAGCGCAGCTGTCCGAGTGTGGGAGTAATAGTGTACGACGCACTGAGGAGAAGAAGGTTTAGAGTAAAGCGCAGAGAGTAAGGGCGATCCGTGTATTGTCCATTGGATAAAAATATTCAATATTCAACACGGAATATTCAATGTTCAAGTAGGGACACGGCGTGCCGTCTCCGCATAGTGTCATAAAAACATCATAGGAGTAAGCCAGCATATCTGTGGGACAGAAACACCAATTTCGAAACAAATTTGGTTCTTTTTATGAATTTACTGCACAAAATATTTTATCCGGATCGGAAAGTAATTGCGTATGAAAACAATAAATTATGAATTCCGCGATAAATTGAATAAGGTTTTAGGTGGGTTTGCCCATAATTATTGCTACCAATGTGGCGCATGTGTGGGTGATTGCCCGGCCCATCGATTTTTACCGGAATTTAATCCACGCGAAATAATATTGAAATGTATTTATGGCTTCGAGGAAGAATTGACCGGTCCGGAATCTTTAATATGGAATTGTACAAATTGTTATAATTGCTATGAGAGATGTCCCCAGGACGTTCATCCTATTGAAGTCATCATCGCTCTCAAAAATCTGAGTAGGGAAATGGGTACCCCCACTCCGGATTTGGATAATATAGTGGAGAGGGTTAAACAGAAAGGTGTTACTGTTTTATCAACTGAGATGATTCGAAATCGCAGAAAGGATTTAGGCCTTCCAGAATTTAAAGTGGATAGCGAGGAAGAAGTCCGCAAATTATTAGAGACGTGAAATGATCCGCCATAGTTCATAATTACCTATTCATTATTCACAATTAACGAAGTAGTTATAACAAGAGATGAAGAAAGTAATAAAATGAAAATTATGCCATTCTGGGGATGTATGATCCCTTTAAAATACCCGCAAATGGAAAGTGCCATCAGGTACTCAATGGAAAAACTTGGTATTGAGTTGATTGATGACAGTCGTTTGGGCTGTTGTCCCGATCCAATCTATTTTAAAGCTGCTGATAAAAAAAAATGGATGACCTTAGCTGCCAGAAATATTACGATTGCCGAAGAAAAAGGATTAGATCTGGTCACCATGTGCAGCGGGTGCACGGCAACTTTGAGCGAAGTCAATCACCATCTGAAAAATGATCCCAAATTGAAAGAAGAAATTAATAACAATTTAAAATCAGTCAACAGAGAATTCAAAGGATCAGTGAATATTCGTCATCTTGTAACTGTGTTACGCGATGACGTTGGAATATCAAAAATCCAAAACTCGATTACTAATCCTATGGAAGATATAAAAGTTGCCATCCATTACGGATGCCATCTGCTTAAACCCAGTGCTATAATGCATGTGGAAGATCCGCTGACACCAACTATCCTTTCTGAGTTGATTAGGGCTACGGGGGCAATTCCCGTGGACCACAGTGAGTATCTTATGTGCTGTGGAAAGGCTTGTAAAGAGGTTGACCTGGGATTAAATATGAGCCGCACTGTTTTTGAATCAGTTGAAGCTTCAGGCGCCGATTGTCTTGGATTAATTTGCCCGACTTGTTTTGATTCATTCGATGTTGGACAACTGCGGATCTCCAGAAAATTTAATAAAAAATTCGAGGTTCCTGTATTGTATTATTTTCAGTTATTAGCCCTCGCTCAAGGAGCTAATATTGATATTGTGGGCATACCTTATCATAAAATTATGCCCCCGAGTTTTGTAGATAAACTTCAGCATCAAGCAGTTCTAACCTAAAAGCAGACTATACAATATACCTCATACCTCTTTTCTGGTTTTTTTGTAAAAATAAACATATTGTGCGAAAAAAGAGAAAGTCTGGGAATAATTCAGTTCATACTATCCTTAAAAGTATATTATATCTACTCATGGTGATGAATTAATACCAATAAAGCATCTATCCAATTTTCAAAAGCATGAGGTTTAAATTATCCTAAATAAATATAGAAGTGGATTTTTCTATTTTTCGCCATTAAAAAGGAGGTTCTAGTGAAGGCAAATTCAAACATAACATTTTTTGCTGTGTTTTCAATACTGATTATATCAATCGGAAATTCATTATTTGCTCAAATATCTGTTTCTTCAGAAGATGTCTTAGGCATTATTGGTACATCGAGCGTTGTGGAATTAGATACTACCGGAAGTGTGACTGTGGATTTAGGTTCATCCGGCGCCAATCAGGTATGGGATTTTACTTCAAATATACTTGAGGGAACTGATTATAATTTTGAATATGTTGTACCTGAGGGAACACCACTATTCGCGGAATATCCTGAGGCTAATATGACCCAGATAACCTCTATGACTGTTGGTCAGACGCATTCAACCATGTATATGTATTTATCTGTAACACCTTCTCAATTAATTGAGTTGGGAGGGGGTGTATTTGTTACATCACCTGAAACAACATTTCAAGATCTGGGTGGAGGTAGTGCTACGCCCCTCCCTTTGAACTATGAAAATGAATGGACAGTGACAAAAAGCGATACGACTAGTTTCGGGGAGGGTATATTGAATATCGTCAAATCAGTGACGCACAATAAGGTGGATGGTTGGGGAAAAGTAAAAATCCCGGCTGGTGAATATGATTGTCTTCGTATCCGGGAAGAACGTTCTGATACGGTAAAGACCGTTTTTTTGGATCAAGAAATTGTAATTGGGGGAGCTTCCAGCATCAATTATCTGTGGTTGGGTAAAGAAAATACACTGCTTGTTTCTATTGAAAGTCAGGACGATGAGACCGATCCTAATTTTACAAACGCCGCAGGAATGTCTCGACTGAAATCCAACTCAGGAGCAAATGCTATAGATCTTTCACATACGATTACTTCTCCTGCGCAGTACCAGCTTGACCAAAATTATCCAAACCCATTTAATCCAACGACAAAAATTTCTTTTAGTCTGCCAGAATCTCAACATGTAAAACTATCAATATTTAATAGTCTCGGACAACAAGTGCGTACGATTCTTGATGAAAGCCGTAATGCAGGTGTGCATGAAGTGGAATTCAATGCTGTAGATATGCCCAGCGGTACGTATTTCTACAAAATTGAGGCTGGAAGTTATAACTATGTTCGTAAAATGTTGCTTATAAAATAGAACCATTTAATATAAAATGAGTTTTGTTGATTGGATAACAGGATTTACAGGATATTATATATAGTGATTTATCCTCGAAATCCTGTTATCCTATCAAAACATTGTATCGACCCAGATCAAATATAAACGATAATACTTAAGAAATTTTATCCCCTTTCATCATATAGAGAATTCATACCTCCAATTAATTAACTTCCATACTTCTAACCTTAAGAAAAAAAATACACTTTTTTTAAAATTCTTGTTAACATTTTCTCTCAATTTGCGTCTAATAAAGCAAATGATGATCATTTGACAAACCATAAAAAGGGAGGGGTGTCATGAGAAGCTATCATTTACTAATTCTGAGTCTTGTGCTGATATTTAGTGCAGGAATGGCACTTGCTCAGGTGGAAATGACAGAAGTTGAGCATGCCTGTTGTAAATATGAGATATGTTTGAAAACGGAGAATAATGGTACTGTTACTTCTACACTTATTCATCTAACGCGTTTATACTATTTATATCCGGAAGAGGACTATAGCAAAATCTCAGCCCGGTTAGACACGTTAATTATGGAACATAAATCTGATCAAATCACTATGATGGCCGTTTTGGTTAATCAGTATTTGAAAAAGGAACGTGATCTTGATTGGTTGATGGCGTATAGCTATGAAGAGATCTATAATTTTTATACAATGCTATCCGAGTCAAGCCTGAAAGATATTGCCATGAAGAAGTGAATATTATATCCCACAGAATATTGCATAAAAATTCAAATCTGTGATTTTGAATTGGGAACTTGGAATTCTCTGCTTATGAAAATCCATTACCCCTCTTCAATATATATCTTCCTTTCCTAAATTTTACGTTGCTTAACAGCAACGTTTTTGTTATAATTAGTTGTTCCTATTGAAAATAGCTCTATTCTATCACGCGAATTCATTACTGATATCCTCTGTCAAAATTGTTTAGATCTGAAATATTTATAAAGCGATCTTTGTTTAACTGATAATATTGAATTTATAAAAGATACCTCTGGAGATTCATTATGAGGCTTCATCTATATATTTTTATATTGTTATTCATCCTATTGGCTTGTTCAAGAACACCCATCGAACCCGAAATTGGCGATGGCCCTCGGGATTCGGAAAATTCTAAGCCTGTAATTCAATCTATCTTACTTTCAATGAATCAGGTATCACCTGGTGATTCCCTTTATGTTAAGGCTTCAGCGACGGATAGCGACGGCGATTCTTTGTTTTATATGTGGTCGGCAGAAAGTGGAAACCTTGAGTCACCCACAGATTCTACAAGTCTATGGATATTATCATCATCAATTGCCATAGGTTCACAACCACGTCTCACATTGACTGTAACCGATGGTATCGATTCTGTCTCAGCATTTAAGACAATCGATATTATTGCCCGGGACAATACCCCTCCTATGATTGATTCTCTAAATGTATCTTCATCCGAAGTATTTGCGGGTGAAAGTGTCAGAATTAATGTTTCAGCAACCGATGCAGATGGTGATTTGTTGTCCTACCAGTGGACGACCGGTTCAGGTATCATTTCAAACCCTGATCAAGCTAATACGAATTGGACCTTACCTCTATCAGCTGAACAAGGATCTAATCATAAGGCGATTGTCACTGTATCAGATGGCAAAATTTCAGTATCCGACTCTGTAACTGTAGTAATCGCCCGGGCTGCAAATGATCCTCCTGTCATTGAATCCATTTCTTTCTCGTCAATTCAAGTCTTTAGTGGTGATACCATTTTGGTTACTGCTCAGGTCTCTGATCCAAACAGCGACTCTCTTCTTATAAAATGGTCAACTGAGCAGGGCATTATTCTTTCTCCAAATTTAATTAAAACCAGTTGGATTATTCCAGAGGATGCCCTTGTTGGTTCGAAACCGGGTATAACCCTTTTGGTAAGCGATGGATTGGATTCAGTGTCGGTAAGCAGATCTGTCGAAATTATCGAAATAATAAATAATATTCCTGTTATCACCTCTTTTAATATATCTGCACGGGAAGTTACACCAGGTGGCTTTGTACAATTGTCAGCCACAGCATCTGATGATGATGGCGATAATCTTCTCTTCAAGTGGTCCTCTGATGCCGGGGAATTAGTCTCAGCAGATAGTTCTGCAACACTCTGGCAATTTCCTTTGACAGCACAAGTGGGTCAAATGCCGGAAGTGTCTCTAACGGTGAGCGATGGTAACGATTCCGTTTCAACTTCTGGCACGATTACCATTATTGCCGGTATCAGTATCTCGGGTCATGTCTATTATCGTGATACTAAAATTCCAATTCCCGATGTAAAGGTTTCAGTTAATAACCTCTCTGCGTCTACTGATGAAAACGGTTTTTATCAGATCGATTACATACCCGCGGAAGGGAACTACGAACTGCAGGCATTCAAGGAAGGCTTTGATGAGTATAATAAGAAAGTAACGATTAGTGAGATGAACACCATTTTCAATATTGAATTAAATAGTGAAGAACTAACAGGTGTCTTATCCGGAACGATACACACCATTGATGAGATTAAATTAAGTGGAATGAAAATTTGGCTTTTGAATCCTGACCGATCCCTATCCTTAATATCGGCTGTATCAGCACGGGATGGTTCATATCTTTTATCCCACATCCCCCCAGGCAGCAGGGAATTCTATGTAGCAAATGAAAGCAGCATTTATGAGAGCCTTCCGGATTCATTCCAATTGGAAATAAAGGATACCGGTCAAGAACATAGTTCACGTATAAAGATAAGGAGAGAAGCTTATAAAGAGGTTGGCACTGAGAACTATCTGGATTGGCAAAGAGTGGATGCCGAGGTTATATCGGATGCCTATTCTTTAAGTGGAGCAGGTGGATTTTTGAAGATGTTAAAGTTAATTGATATACCTGTTGATGCTGAAAAATTAGTCTATACTTTTTATAAAATTATACATATTGAGGGCTTCCAGGATTGTCATTATGGATTATTCAATGAAAAAGGTGAGGGTCAGCCCTTCTCCTATGAATTAGGCAATAGGACAAAGAATTGGACAACAGTCAGTTATGAATATGATGAGAGATATATGGGACATGGTGTATATTTACAATTCTGGACAACGGGAGAGAGTTCCCGCTTTTTGATATTTGAAACGGAAATCTCATATTTCTGGTAATATTTCCCTTCCTTATTTTCCTCAAGGCTCTTGTTGACTTCCCATCAAGAGCCTTTTTTATTGCATACTTATTCCCGGCATACTTTTTGTAATCTAATCTATAATTAATGTTCTCACGCAGCGGCGCTACGACGCAGCGCATTGAAAGGTATTTAGCATGCATGAAAATGAAGTGTCAGAGATAATTCTCGACTGTTGCTTTAGGATCCACAGGAATCTTGGTCCTGGCTTGCTCGAATCTGTCTACGAGCAAATTCTCACTTATGAGATTTGTCTACAGAAATTGGTGGTTGATAAGCAAAAGGCAATTGCGCTCACTTATGGTGATATCACACTTAAGACTGGTTTTAGGGCAGATCTGATAGTTGAAAAGAAAGTGATTGTCGAGATCAAATCAATTGAAACTATATTACCCGTTCATTCAAAGCAGTTATTAACTTACCTTAAAATTTCAAAATTAAAGCTTGGTTTATTAATAAACTTCAATTCAAGATTATTGAAAGATGGTATTATAAGAATCGTAAATAATTTATAGGAAACAATTCGTTGCGTCGTTGCGTCGCTGCGTGAGACTAAAAAGGAAAAGCATTATGTTGTCGAAAGTTCAGAGTAGTGCTGTGCAGGGGATAGATGCCCATCCTGTGGAAGTCGAAACTCATATGGAAGGCAATCTACCTTCATTCGGGATTGTCGGTTTGCCCGATAATGCTGTACGTGAAAGCCGGGAACGGGTAATATCGGCCATAAAAAATTCGGGTTTTGATTTTACCTATAATAAACGTATTACAATCAATCTGGCACCAGCCAATTTAAAAAAAGGCGGATCGGCTTACGATTTGCCGATTGCCATCGGTATCCTGTCAGCCAGGGGAGAGATCAGTGAAGAGAAGTTAGACGATACGGTCATTCTTGGTGAATTAGCCCTGGATGGCGTTTTAAGGCCTGTACGTGGTGTATTATCTATTGCACTTGAATCGAAAAAGAAAGGTAAAAAAGGGTTATTAATACCCCTCGCCAATGCTCAGGAAGCCGCTGTGGTTGCTGAGGGATTAAATGTGTATCCGGTACAGACCTTGGTAGATGCAATTAACTTTCTCAATAATGTAATCCCGATAGAGCCGTTTAAGGTGGATGTTACGCGCATATTTAGAAATCAGAGGCAATATGACTTAGATTTTAGGGATGTTAAAGGACAAGAACATGTAAAACGCGCTTTGGAGGTTGCTGCAGCCGGTGGTCATAATATTATCATGATAGGACCGCCTGGGTCTGGTAAAACAATGCTGGCTAAGCGCTTCCCGACCATTCTACCTGATCTAACCTTAGAGGAATCATTGGAGACCACCAAAATCCACTCGGTGGCCGGGCTACTTCCTCCCGGTAGGGCCCTGGTCGCGACAAGACCTTTTCGCTCGCCCCACCATACCGTGAGCGATGCGGCTCTTGTTGGAGGGGGTAAATTCCCAAGACCTGGTGAGGTCAGCCTGGCACATCATGGCGTGTTGTTTTTGGATGAGTTACCCGAGTTCAAAAAGAATGTTCTGGAGGTGCTGCGCCAACCTATGGAGGACACCTATGTAACCATTTCACGGGCCAGTCAAACCTTAACCTATCCGGCAAATTTTTTATTAGCTGCGGCGATGAATCCCTGCCCCTGTGGTTATTATTCTGATCCAAAACATGAATGCTCCTGTAATGGTGCCCAGATCCAAAAGTATATGTCACGGATCTCGGGTCCGCTTCTGGACCGGATTGATATTCATGTGGAGGTACCGGCTGTGAATTATAAGCAACTCTCATCTGACCATTGCGGGGAGTCATCGGAAGAATTAAGAAAGAGAGTCCAGACGGCGAGAAAAATACAGCAAAACCGTTATGAGAAAGTTGGATATATCTATTGCAATGCCCATATGCAATCACGGGATATCAGAAAATTTTGTCGCGTTGATGATGCCGGACAAGAATTGTTAAAAAATGCCATCACAAAATTAGGGCTCTCAGCTCGTGCTTATGACCGGATATTAAAGGTATCCAGAACTATTGCAGACCTTGCTGGAAACACTCAAATATTGCCTGAACATGTGTCTGAGGCAATTCAATATCGCACACTTGATCGACAATTGTGGTTATATTGAGGTTTTAATAAAAGTCTTTTTACCGCAAAGACGCAAAGAAGTCGCAAGGAGCGCAAAGAAAATAATAATTTTTGGATTGAAAAATTTGGAGATGATAATGGATGAGAATGAAATTTCTAAGATTGTTTTTGAATGTGCATTAAGAGTACATAAAATACTTGGTCCGGGATTGTTAGAGTCTGCCTATGAAGAGTGTCTTATCTATGAGCTTAATGGATTTGACTTGTCTGTTAGTAACCAGAAACCTATATCATTGATTTATAAAAACATCAAAATGGATGCGGGGTATAGGGTTGATGTAATGATAAATCATATAGTCATAGTTGAAATAAAAGCGGTTGAGGAGATATCAAATATACATATAGCCCAATTATTGACATATTTAAAATTGTCTTAATGCAAATTGGGACTTCTTATCAATTTTAACGTTGCCTTGTTGAAAAATGGCTTTAAAAGAGTTGTAAATAAATTATAACCGCAAGGACGCAAGGATTTATTACAATAATTGTGCAAAAAGATAAATGAAAAATCTATGCACGATTAGAATTATAAAAGTTATTTATATGTTTTCTTGCGAACTTTGCGCCTTCTTTGCGTCTTTGCGGTTAAAAAAAACTATCGCAATAGAATAAGCTTTTTTGTTTCTACAAACTTATCCGTGGATAACCGATAGTAATACACACCACTGGCATAAGCCTTAGCATTCCATTCAACCTGATAAACGCCTGCAGCCTGTTTTTCAGACACCAAAGTCACAACTTTTTGTCCAAGCAGATTAAAAATACTTAATTCAACCTCGCTGATTACTGGTAACTGATAACTGATCATTGTCGATGGGTTGAAAGGATTTGGATAGTTTTGGCTTAGTTTAAATGATATGGGTAAATTTGCATATTGAGATTGAATTGAGGTGTAAGCATAATTTGATTCATAGGCCCCAATATCGATCAGGTTATCTCCTGGGTAAACACAGGGTCGTTTAAGACCATCGCAATCGGTTGAAGGAGCAGCAAAAAAGACGCCATTAATATCCAGGGTGTCAATTCCACGACCCACACAAGGAGAGAATTCAGTCAATTGAAAATCCCCATTTTCAGGATCGACAAAAAGCGGATCCATATTGATAGTGTTTTCTTCATTTCCCTCCCAACCACCTTCCACCAGACAATTCCTCAAAATAATATTAGTTGCATTATCAAAAATGTCATGTCCGAGAACATGACTTGTTGCTGTATTATTAGCCAAGATAGTATTGATAATGATAGAATTTGCCGATCGGTTATAGATTCCACCGCCATAGTTGGCCACATTTTCTGAGATCGTATTATTTATGAGAACAGGCCTCATTACATGGCTTCCACTTAATCTATAGAGATACACCCCGGCTCCTGCGCCGGAGGTATTACCAGTAATGATATTATTGGTTAATAGTGGATCACAATCCTCAATGTATAAACCTCCGCCCCAACCAGAAGTATATTGTAAACTACCCACAGATTTATTTCCCTGAATATGGTTCTGATCTAAAATAATTGAACCATCATATTCATTGTCCCCCCACAAATAAAATCCACCACCACCTGCTGCATTTTGAGAAGTATATATATTATTTGCTACGAGATTTTTTTCGAATAAAATTATTCCTCCTGTGCCCATATTAATACCTGCACCACCGCCCCACCAGGAATTAATTGTATTATAGCTAATAGTGTTATTCCTGATGATTACAGTCTGGTCTTTTAAACCCACCACTTCTACACCGGCACCATGACAGGTTACTTCTTCTTTAATAAAGTTGATATGGTTATATACGATATAATTATTTTCGATTCGTGCGCCAGAATTCCATATTCCTATTCCGCCACCAATTCTAATCTCCCTCTCTTCCAAATTCGTTTTTGTACCGGTACCTCCGGTAATAGTAAATCCGCAAAGAACAGAGTTTGTGTCCTCTCCAGAAACCATTAACACGACTGAGCCGCTATCGGGATTCTGATGCTGGCTACCGTCTATAATTGTCTTGGAAATATGCGAGGTGTCTTTGTCGGTAAGATACAGACTGGTCACAGTTATTTTTTTGCCTTTAAAATTGATATTCTCGTAGTAGGTACCTTCATCCACAAGAACAATTTCACCATCATTCGCCGCATTTATTCCGGCCTGGATGGTTCTCTGATCCTGAGGAACATGTATCGTTGTAGGTGCTGTTGCATAACCAATCCGGTAAGCTCCCAGGGATAACCCTGTATACCAGAACTTATACTTTCCCTCCTCAACCATAATCGTTCCACCAAATAACTGATAACTGTCCCAGGCATTTCCTGCGCCAGCTTTTAATACAGGATTATAGGTACATTTTGTCCAGATCACACCATCGGAAGATGTGGCGTAGCCAATATTTGATTGCGGATAGGATAATCCCGTATACCACATTTGGTATCCATTCTCCGTCTTAAGTACATTCGGATAATCAATATTATCTCCGTCCCATTCACCCTCATCACCAGCTTCCATTACAGGATTCGCTTCATGTTTCTGCCAGATGATCCCATCATCTGAAGTAGCAAGGCCAATGGCACTTTTATCTGTCAGGCTATTATATCCACCATACCACATTTTATATTTTTCACCATCCTTGATAACTGTTGCCGGCCAAATTTGATCCTGATCCCAGCTTCCGGATTCACCCACATCAAGAACTGGTTTGGTGCCCTGTTTGGTCCAACTCATTCCATCTGCTGAGGTCGCATAACCTATACGGATCAGGCTGCCGTCCCAGGCCCAGTACCACATCTTAAACACGCCATCTTCGATTAAAATATCACCAATACCTACTCCCAGAGAATCCCATGTTAAGCCCGTACCGGGTGTCAGGACTGGATTTCCTTCATATCTATCCCATGATAATCCATCAGAAGAGGTGGCGTATCCAATCTGCGTGAAATTTGTTCCTACCCCCGAGTACCACATATGGTAAGTTTCACCGTCAAATTCCACTACCGGGTCATACACATACCTTGCATCCCAGGTACCCATTGATCCATAATCGAAAATCGGATTACCAGCATTTTTAGTCCAGACCGTCTGAGTCTGAAGTTCCCATAATTAATCCGAACAGGAAGACCATTGAAAAAAACAAAGCCGTCATTTTAGAACTCATTTCTACCTCCCTTTGTTGATTAGTATATCAGATGTACAAGATAATATTGATAACATTAATCTTATGTATCACTATCGTAGTCATCACAAAAGGAAAAGGAGTGTCATATAAACTATTCAGATGCGTATGAGGCCAGATTTCAGATGATTTTATAATTGAGTCAATGTGAACTAATTTTTTCCACTAATTACACCAATCAAGTCAAATTTCACGAATTATTTATGCCTGCTTGAATAGAAGACACATCTCCCGGTACATTGATTATTTTGGCATATAATGTAGAAGAGATAAAAATAATTATCAGGGTGTTTTCATTTTGAATCCTTCTGTTGAAGAGTGGATATATGGAGTGATCAAGAAAGATCAAAGAATCACTAAAATGTATGAACAAGACGGCTTCAGTTGCCCCGCTTATAAATATGATAAAATGTCGTATACGATATTGAGGCTAAGTACTAAGAAATTCTCTTTAAAAATAATGTCACATTAAAAATGGAAGGTGTGTTTAAGTCGTCTCTATAATGAGGTCAATAAAATACTTCGAGCAAGTGATTTTCAGTATTGTAAGTGTAATAATATACGCAATCACAGTTTAAATACAATAAAAATCTGCTCTTCGTCTTATAAGATTTTAGGGTAAAAATTTTTGTAGTCCTCCATGTCTGTTTAGGGCCCCTTCCTCGAAATGAGTCCTCTGGGGAGTGATACTAAAATCATCTTTTATGCCTAAGTTTTTTATCGTGTTATCCTGTTAATCCAGTCAAATTTTTAAATTTCCCAAGTCGTTTGATACTATCGAATTAGGACCATTTTTTTCACTTCCCGATACTTACCCACTACTAATAGATAAAAATATGTGCCGCTACTAAATTCCGAGGCATTCCAATCAATATCGTATTTTCCTGCCGCTTGTCTTTCCTTAACGAGAGTAACTACTTTTTGCCCAAGAATGTTAAAGATACTTAGATCCACATCACTGGATATTGGTAATTGATATCTGATCGTTGTAATGGGATTGAATGGATTAGGATAATTTTGATCTAAGTGGATGGCATTAGGAGTTATCTTTTCGATAATGGAAACAATTCCCCTGCTGGTTGCTTTACCAGTACCCCCGTATGCCCCCATGTTAATCCGATCTCCATTGGGCTGTGGCTCTAAATTATAGTCGTCAAAGGGGCGACCTTTATCGATACAGGGAGACTCTTTTTGGAGAGAATAATCATTTTGTAATGGATTGTTAAATAAGGGGTCATCACTGGAATTACCTTCACCATTCTCAAAAGCGTATTGCGCGTCTTGAATAGAGGTGCCGCCAATCCAATCCCAGAACAAGGTATCAATATCCGAATATTGAATGTATATAGTATCCGCTGATGACTTTTTATTCAATACTTCTGTTGGGAGGAGATAGGCCCGATTATGCCAGATAATCGTGTTATATATTTCCAAATAATTGCCGGCGGCAAGAAAGATCGCACCACCATCTTTTTGAGCCGTGTTCTCTGTGATTGTCAGATTATTTAAAATAAGCGATGATTTATAACTATAGATGGCACCACCCTTCACGGCATGATTTCTAATGATAAGAAGATTATCGAGATTGGGAGATGAATCATTCACATAGAGGGCTCCTCCTCCATCAGGGGTTGTGCAGGTATTGTCTCTCAAAACACATTGACTTATTTCTGCTGAAGATTTATATAAATAAACCGCAGCACGGAATTGGGATTGATTGTGCTGGATAACCGAATGGGAAATATTGGGGCTTGACCTATAAAGGTAGATAGGTGCCTGGCCTCCCTGCAATGTTAATTTGGAAGAGACATTTTCCACTACACAATAGGAGAGGGTATCGTCGTAACCGGAATTTTTAATTTGTATTCCATTCCATCTACTCTGATCATAAAGAGTGGAAAAATAAATCGAATCTTCCTCAGTTCCTCTGGCGATTAAACGGGAATTACTTCCGACCGTAAATGAATAAGGACCGGTAAACAGAAAGGAAGTTCCCGGTTCAATCTCTAATCGTTTTCCATCCAACACCCTAATATTATTACAGATATAATAAGGTGATCCCTGTGAAGAAATAAAACCGGATATTTCAGAATCTGTGATAGTGGTTCCAGTCTCCTCAACTCCATACCCACAGAGATCAATGTTGAGATGCCCCCATTGTTTTTCATGATAAACTAATATCTGCATTAGTCCGGTAAATTTACCCACCTTGTCAGGTCTGAAATGAATTTTTAATTCAAGGGTTTCTTGTGGTTTCAGCAAAATTAGGCGATCCTTAAAATTATATTGGTCGGTGCAAAATGATACTTTAAAATTTTCAGAAATAAGTATATCTTCAACAAAGAATGGAACAGCCCCTTCATTTGTTATCAGAAGGGTTTGATCAGAGGAGATCTGACCAATTTTTGTACAGGGGATTTGTATATGGTTTGAGCTGGCGATTAGGTTCAGATCATAGGCATCCGGAAACGGTTTGATGTTGATAATGCCGCTTTTAAATTCGGTAGGCCTATCAGGGAGGCTTGAACCATCCGGTTTAAACCAGACCTCAGAAATTGATTTGGGATTACCCTCGTTTAATCCAAAATTCAGATGAAAAAGCCCTTTTGTGTTATATCCATCAGCTACAACGGCATGATCGTACAAATAGATCACAGCAGGTAAGCCATTCATGAGATTGTCTATTAGATCATCTTCAAAACTTGTTTTATTTGCCAGAGAATAATCCGCATTATTGTAGTTAAATTTATTTATTAGAGGCGGAGCCGTATTTCTGCAATCTCCGCTTATGATGGTTGAACTGGTACTTGTATAACCCATTTTTACAACGATGCCTGTGGCAAAACACAAAGCTGCCCTTTCCATATCGTTGAGGGTGATAGCATTTTTATACTTATTGTCAATACTCCGCAGGTAGCGATTTAGTTCTCCAAATCCCGGGAAATTATATCTAGCACTGTCGGAATCAAAATTGATTTGTAAATACTTATAAGTGTATCTATCAGTGAAATCAAACTGTAATCCGCCAATATAATGATGAAAATTAATCACTTGGGCCATGGCGATGGCAATACAACCAACGGCGCTATGTCTGGGGGGATAAACCTGAGTATCTAGCGGGCAAAACTGATTATAGGGATAGCCTTGCCGCCATTTGGTTACCACCCAACCGCCGGTATTTGAAGTGCCCGGTTCAGGCCATTGATAAAAAGCTTCTTCTTTGGTTAGGACGGATATCATTTTCTTGTCTTCTTCCAATGAATCATCTGTAAACTGCTGTTGCCGGGATCGCAGATCAGAATATATTAATTGTGTGTAGACGGATTCCCCGGCCGAATTCTCCTGCCAGTTATCATTCAATGAATAGCTGACGAAGGGATCACCATCAGTCCAGGCAGAAAGTATCATAAAGCCCTTGGGCTGCAAATGAACAAGATAGCCAAGTTGCGTTCCATTTTCAGGATCTAAAAGTGGAAATATCGTTGATACCTGGTATTCGGCACTTTTTCTTAAAAGGGGCGCCTCAACAGATTGTATTGATTCAATAAATTGAGTAGCAATATCAGCTGCTTTATCTTGGCTAACCGGTTGTGAATAGACAATCTGAAGGCATAAAAAAAATAGTGTAGTGATTAATAAATGAGAGAAGAATTGCCTGTCCATGATTTCCTCCTTGTTTAGGTTCCTGTAAATTTTCAAGGGCAAAATCGAGGAGGAGGATCAGATACAATTCAGATTATATCTATCGTTCTGGCTCGGGTCCGGCTTCAGATCATCATTGCTGCCCACACAGGCTCTTATTCAATCCATGTGCCAGACTTGGGATGTTCTGTTGGTTAATCTGTAAATCTATAGATATCAATATCTTATGAGAACTCTCCTGAAGGGAGTAGAGAGAGGAGAGAGGAGGAAAATTCGAAGATTATTTCGGGAGATTACGAAGTTTTTTTCGCGTATTAATCCACTAATTCCACGAATTTATACGAATTTCACAAATATTTCATTCTTCACTTGTCATTCTGTAAGAATCTTTCTACATAGAAGCATTAGATTTAAAAAGTAGAAAAACTCCGTTTGAGAAGAGATGAGTTTAATAGAATATATCTGTGGTGTTGAGTCCATATTAAAATATAAAAGATTTCTTTGCGGCTTGGCGCCTTTGCGTTAGAATTTTCTTAGTTTAAAATACTGTTTTGATATTTGAACTTTGAGATTGGGGATTATTTAGAATTTAGAGATTAGGATTTAGAATTTTAATAGGTGGGTTTATTAATGTTGAGCCTTTTTATTTTGTATCGCATGACCGCCTCGGATATCTTTAAGGCATTAGCAGCAGCGGTTTGGTTCCAATTGTGGTCAACAAGGGTATCGAGCAATATTTTGCGCTCAAATTCCGTGATCATATGGGTTAATTCACCGTCGTTATTAGGATGATCTACTTCTCGGGCTGGATATCTGCCATTGAGTTCTGAGGCGAGGTGCTCCGTTTTAAGTACTTTATCTTTATAATCAGCCATTACAACTGCCCGTTCAATCAAGTTTTCCAACTCACGGATATTCCCCGGCCAGGCGTAATTTTCCAAACATTGTATGGCCTCAGGTCCAATGCGGCTCAAACCCTTCTGATGTTTTTTTGCAAATCGATTTAGAAAAGTATTGGCTAAGGGCGGAATGTCTTCAACCCGTTCACGGAGAGGTGGTATCTTAATGGATATGACATTGAGGCGGTAATAGAGATCGGTGCGAATCTTCTCAGGCGAGATTTCCTCATTCAAATTTGCTGAAGCGGCGACAATTATCCTAACATCAACTTTTTTGAGTTGATTGGAACCGATGGGCCGGATCTCTTCTTCCTGTATAAAGCGGAGAAGTTTTGCCTGAGTTTCCGGACTCATATTGGTAATTTCATCCAGAAAAAGCGTTCCATTATGGGCTTCTTCAATCAATCCGCGCCGATCACGTATGGCGCCTGTAAAAGCACCCCGTACATAGCCGAACAATTCACTTTCCAGTAAATTGGAGGGGAGGGCACCACAATCCACGGCCACAAAAGCCTGATCCTTACGCGGACCGGCGTAATGGATACAGCGGGCGATCAGTTCTTTTCCCGTTCCGCTTTCACCAAGGATCACCACTCTGGCGTTGGTCGGAATCACTTGTTCTAATACATGGTAAACCTCTTTAAAATTTGGACTATTGCCAATGATGCCATGAACGGAATAGTGATCTTCCAGATTTTTTTGCAGGCGCAGGTTTTGGTTGAACAGATTTTCACGTAACTCTGCTGCATCAAAAAAATCACCGATCTGATCAGCCAGATTAGTAATAATATCTAATTCATTCTGATTAAAAAATTCGCTTTGTCCGCTTCTGATCAGATTAACCACGCCAATTATCTTATGGTTTGATGAAACAGGGGCTGAGATCACGGAGCGAATGGTTGTGTAATGCTGAGGATTTTTTTTTAATTCAAGTAAACCTTTAAGATCATTAGTCAGAAACGGGCGATTCTTTTTTAGCACACAGCCGGTGAGAAAACTATCTAACTGTTTGTCAAGTAGATGGGAACTATGGTTTTCCTGCCGAACGAGGGTGCAACGTGTGCTTTCACTGGTTGGCTTTAAAAGCTGGATGGCCCCTTCATCTGCCTGAACAAGTTCAACAAACACTTTCATAATATTTTCGATAGCAGAATCCAGAGCATAGGATTTGCTGAGTAAGTGGGCAATACGGTTGGCCGCTTTGGCGACCTGTAGTTGGTTGTTAAGATTCATTGTTTTATGCTTAGCGTTTCATTTTATTCTCACGCAGAGGCGCGGAGACGCAGAGAATTTTAATAAGAATGAAAAATAGAAAACAGTCCACGAATTATCTAGTTTGACACGAATTATTTACGAAATAATTATATTTTGAATCAGATGTATTAAATTTGTGATTTTCGTTAAAACCTGTGTGATTCGCAGACAAATTCCTAATTACGAATTACCAGATACATCTACTTTATTACTTCAAACTTGCCCCTTGTAATCCCCATCCTTCCACTCAGGACAGCTATAATTTGACACCTAATCGCTTCAATTCAACCCGGGCCAGAGAGAATTCCACATCATCTTTATCTGCCTCTTGTTCATATCGCTTTAAATGGTTGATGGCCCTTTCTCTGTAACCCGGCGTGAGCTGATAAGTTGGTTTTAAATTATACAAATAGGCCATACCTAAATAATAATAGTGGGAAATGAAATAGCTTTGCCGCTGCAATTTTTTTGATGCGTTCGTCATCACTTGTTCAACCGAATCCGCTTCAATATTACCCTCGTAAAAATCAATGATCTGCAGCATTGAATTATGAAAGGCATAGAATTTCGTCCGCGGGTTGTTAATCGTTTCGTGGAGGACTTTTCTTGCCCGGCTGGTCTCATTTCTTTTACTTAATATGAGAGAATAATTAAAACTTAACATGATAGAGGGTGCACAGGATGAGCAGGTATCGAGCACGGTCTCATACCTGTTATAGACAGTGCTGGCGCTGTCAAGGAGATCCTTTTCTGCAAAAGCATTTGCCAGGCCGATATAATGCCAAATGGATCGGGGATAAAGGCTGATAATTTTATTAAATAGATTAACAGATCGCCTGTAGTGACCGTCGTTTTTTAAAATAACGGCGAGATCATGCATAAACCATTGCCGGTCAGGTTTCATCTGCAGTCGTTTTTCATAAAGTGAGATAGCTTTTTCATATTTTTCTTCCTGAACATAGATACCTATTTGGTCGTAAAAATTCCCGGGTGCAAGCTTTCTGGCTTCTTCGTAATGGGCAACCGCCTTCTGTTTATCTCCCAATAAATAATATGTCCAGGCCAGCGCTCCATGTACATCATCTGCCAGAGGATTCAGTTTCAAGGCATAGGTGAGATAAGATTCGGCTTTCTTAAGTTCCCCAACTTCCCGTTTTAGCCAACCCATACGTCTATAGGCAATATAATTGTCTGGATTAAATTCAATCGCCTGCTGAAAATCTGCAAAGGCTGCGGGAAGGGAATCGGGTCCCCTATACAGATCCTGGTGGTTTAAATAACCTCTGGCCACGTAGGCATCTGAACAAGCCGGGTCTATATTTAGGGCTTTCTCCACCATAACAAAAGCAGAATCATACCAGGTAAGGGGTTGGCCGTATCCCATAACACGAAAGAAGTAGGAATAGGCCAAGCCCACGTAAGGAAGTGCATAATCAGGATCGAGTTTTATTGCTTCTTTATACTGGCGGATGGCGGCCTCATTGTTGAGAAGTTTGTTTGCTATATAATTTTCATGTCCCTTTAGATAATACTTATAGGCTAAATCATTCTCGGTTACATTTTCAGTAATAAGAATCTGTTCAGAAGATGTTAGTTTTATATGCAATTCAGAGGCAATCTTTCCGGCGATCGCTCCCAAGGTTGAAAAAATTTCAGTGGTGTCCGGGTAATATGTGTTGCCCCAGATCTGGGCCTCCGTTTGGGTATCAGCCAGATCAACTGCAATACTGAGATGAGAGTTATATTTATCAGTGGATACCCCGACAATAAAATCAATATTTAACCATTTCCCGAGATCGGTTAAACGGGCCTTTGAAAGTGAAGAATCATTCCACACGCTGTTATCAATTATAAAAAACTTATTAATTTTTGTAAGCTTGGATCTAATTTCCCGCATGACCAGATCATTAAGGTACCTGTCCTGATTTGAATTCCTCATCTCAGAAGGACGAATGGCGATCTTGATTTTCAAATCCGCGGGATCACTGAATGGAAAGAACAGGTATGTGCTTACGAGAAAAAGGAAAAGAATAGCGATGCCAGCAATCTGCCAGACGGGTATATTTAATTTTTTCCTGGTTAGTTTGTGATGCAGATATTCACGCTCGCGGATCTTTTCCAACTCGGCAACCACCTCTTCAACCTTTTGATAGCGCTGATCGGGTTCTTTTTGCAGAGATTTATAGACAATTCCATCTAGTCCTCCGGGAAGTTCATCTCTGAGTGTAGAAAGTGTGGGAGGTTCTTCTTTTAAAATTGAATAGATCTGACTTTGTTCATGCACACCAATAAAAGGCTTCTGTCCGGACAACATTTCATACATCAGTACGCCTAATGACCAGATGTCCGAACGCTCGTCAATGCCATTGCCGATGGCCTGTTCTGGAGACATATAAGCAGTGGTTCCGGATGAGGTCAATCTTTCCTTTCGATTGATATCTTCTTTTAATCCGGCCAGACCGAAATCAAGGATTTTGACAGTACCATCATGGTTTACAATAATATTTGACGGCTTTAGATCACGGTGAATAATGCCTGCCTTATGAGCCTGACTTATACCACGGGCAATTTGGGTATTTATGTCAAGAAATTGTTCGACAGGCAATTGCCCATTTTGGGAAAGCAATTGTATAAGTGTTTCGCCCTGGCAATAACGCCATAACAATAACAAATTGATTGTCATCCGTTTTTTCAAACTCATGAATGGTGCAGATATTGGGATGATCTAACAGAGCAGCGGCACGTGCTTCATGAATAAATTGTTGGGTTATCTTTTCATCGTAGGTTAAAGAAATAGGTAGGAATTTTAATGCGACGAGGCGGTCAAGATTTAGATCCCGGGCCTTGTAAACGATACCCATGCCACCTTCACCGAGAACTTCGAGAATGTTGTAATGCAGGACAGTTTTACTAATCATCCAGGTCTCTTATTGGAGAAATAGTTATGTATCAAATATATGTTTTTTAAACTCACGTAAAGACCTTTCCCCGCCAAAGGCAGGCGGCGCGGAAAATCTAAGATATATTGGATAAAGCAATATGATCAAAAATAAGTTATAAAGTATAATTCTTACAGTAGGTGCTTAGTATGGAAGTGTCGTATTCGAACGGGTAAAAGACAGTATTAACAAGATGTTCCGTTTTATATTAGGGCTGATAATTCAATATAAACAACAAGGTCCTATATCACAACAAAATTAAAAAAAACACCATGATGTATCAGGAGGCCGGTAAAATATATAGGGCATTTTTCCTTGTCATAATAATTTTATTATACGCATATTTAAAATGAAAGTTCAATAAGAAAGTTGATCTTTTATTTAATATCTCTTTCCGAAACTCTTTATATTTGTAAAGCATATAATTAATTATGACTTATAGATTTAGGTTATTTCAAATTCTGGCGATACATAGAAAAAAGCAGAATGCAGTATAAAGATTAAAAAAAATTAGTAATTAGTAATTGGTAATTTCCTTTTTCCTTTTACCTTTTTACATTTTCCTTTTTTTTATCTGTAATCTATAATCCTTAATATTTAATCTTAAACGCTGCGTATCTGCGACTCTGCGAGAGACAGAACTATCATGTTAAAAAAGATCCTTATCATATTACCCCTCATCATTCTGCTGGCAATAGCCACTTTTGTGGTATTGCACTGGCAGACCAATGTGGTCTCCGATCTTACCTTAAGAATTCTCAAAGATAAATTGGGTGATGTGGCCGAATTTGAATACGAATCACTTTCCGGTGATCTATTCAAGAACATCATTATCCGTGACCTGGATATTACTCTCGAAAATGGTACGCATATTCATACCAATCACTTAAAATTAAACTATAATGTAACCGATGTCCTGGCCGGGCGATATGTGTTTGGTATGGTCGAATTTGATTCGTTGTTGGTTGCCATTCCGGTTGCATCTGTTGATAAGGATATTGTAGAGAGTGAAGGGTTGAGGGTAGAGGGTGGTCCCGATAAAGACGTCGATATCCTATCGACAAATCGGGATGAAATCATCCATGATTTCAATCGAAGAGGGAAGAGTGAAGAGAGTGGAGAGTCGTTGGTAGAGGCCCTGAATCGCTTGGCGTCATCGATTCCGCTAAGAAACTTTATTGAGAGTTTGCCGGAGTTGGCTGTTGATGATTTTAGAATCGATCATGGTAGATTATATTTAGGTTCAATTGAAACAGATTTTAATGAAATTGTCCTTGATATGAATGCTTACCATAAGGATCAGTCCTTGAGGATTGAAATTAATAAATTGCAGGCTGTTGAAAAAAACAGGGATTTCAATTTAAAATATCTACGGGTTCAGATTATTGGTACAGAAGAACGGATTACGTTGAATCGACTGGAAGTGCAGACAAACGAATCCCAGCTCTACTCCCATGCAGAAGTTACCCTTGGTGATAGCCTGTGGATCATTCTGGGCATCGATGAAAGTCATATAACCGCTGCTGATATAAATGTTTTTAGTAAAGAAAATATGGCTGATTCGGGTGAGATTTATCTCTCCATGGTTCTGGTTGGCCAACCAAACCGTTTTTCAACTCAGTGGAATTCTTCAGGTTATTTTAACAACTACCGTCTCGATTCACTCAATTTTGATGGCGATTATTACGCTGGTGCTATCAATCTTCGTAAAAGTCTGCTGGTCCGCGATACCAGTACAGTAGCTCTCAAAGGGCACATCGAAATAGACCGAAATGATCTGGATGTCCGTTTCTCACATCTGAATCTAGCAATTATCGATACGGCACTCATTAAAACCGATCTATCCGGTTCACTTTATCTCGAAACAAAAAGACTTAGAGATATTCTGGCAGATGGTAAGGGACGTATCAATTTGTATAATTCGTCCGTGGATACCATGACATTTGATACCCTTAAATTTGCTGTAGATGCCAAAAACCATAATATTACTATTCGTGAACCATCATTTTTGCGCCTGGGTAGTGGGTCCCGATTTAAGGTTGAAGGAACATTGTCTGCTGATGAGCAAGTAGATTTTAAATTGTCTACGGAAAACAATAGTTTGCAAACTTTGACAGCTTCTGCCGGTTTACCCACTATTTATGGCCAGTTTGATGGTAATTTCTTTCTTACCGGACAACTCTCCGATCCAAACCTGGAAGTATATTTATGGATTCCTCATCTTGAAAAAGATGACTTTTCATTAGACTCTATGTTTATGCAGATCGATATCGATCGCCTGGCCAGTAGAAGACAGGGTACGGGATCGCTATTTTCACCTCATTGGTATTATGACAGCCTGGAAATTACTGAAACCATGGCAAATTTTGTGTTTGATAGTAACCGGGTTGAGATAGATACCCTTCTCTTTGCCAATGAACTAAATTATGTTTCCAGCACCGGTTATATTGAGTAAACTTTGATACACTAGATATCGCTTTTGATTTTTTTCGACTTAATTATGAAAATACCTGGCTTGAAAACCAGAAGCAGTTACTCTTTCGGATAACCCCTCAGGAATATAGCATCGAAGATATGCGCTTTCTCGGCTCCAATGATGGCATTATTGAAATAAGAGGGTATTGGGATCTGATAAATGATGATATGCAATTCGGACTCTACATTGAGGATTTTAGTTTTGCCCCTTTTAGACAGTTCTTAAAGGACGACCTTCAAATTGATGGTAAGTTGGATGCAGATTTCATTATGGCAAATCCTTTTAATGATCTGGAATTGGATATGCAGCTTAAAGGACAGGAACTGGTAGTTAATGCGATACCAGTGGGTGATGTGGAATGTATCTTTCAATATGAGAAGCAAAAACTTTATATAGACGAATTTAGAATGTCAAATGGGCCCTCTTGGCTCGAAGTTGATGGTGATTTATCCATTGAATGGGGCGATAGCACTTCCAGCATAGGAGATAATTTGCTCGATCAAAGTTTGGCTGATGTGAAGATTTACTGGAATGATCTATATTTGCAAAATTATGCGCCCTTGTTTGGCTTACCACGCCCCCTAAAGGGTGGCTTAAGTGGAGAACTAATTTTGGCAGGATCACTTATTAATCCAGAAGGCAAACTTCTTCTCACGGCCAAAGATTTATCTTATGATAAATTTTACAGCGATAGCCTTTATCTTTCTGGCCACCTGAACAAAGATTCTTTATCTATCGATCATTTGGCTTTTGATCTAAACAAAACCAATTTTGAGGCAAATGGCTGGCAATTAATCAATTTTGATCTAACCAATGCGGATTCAATCTTTAGCGGTTTACCTTTTCAGCTGCATGTCAGTAGCAGGGATAATCAAATCTCATTTCTGGGGAATTTTCTTGACCAGGTTGAAAAGATCGAAGGGCCCTATGAAGCAGCTTTTACACTATCAGGTACCCCCGACAAACCAGCACTCACGGATGGATATTTTAGGTTACAGGATGGTCAACTCGTTCTATCCCGAATAAGAAATCCTATCACTGAACTACAAATTGATGCTACCATCGAAAATTCGATGATGGAGATCCATTCCATCTCAGGTTATGCGGGAAAAGATACTGACTTTTGGGAAGATGCCTATGGGGTGGTGAAAAGATTTTTTCGGCTTTTTACAGGAGAAACCATAAAAGAGGGGAGCCTCCATGGTGAAGGATATGTTTCCTTAGATGATATCACCCATCCGAAAATAAACCTTTCTATTGATGCGTATAAGATCTATCTGGACTATTTTATTGAAAATACAAATTTTGTTATAAGTACAAACGATTTGAAGGTCGAGGGTAGGGATACAATAAATGTTTCTGGTGAAATTACCATTGATGAGGGTGAATATCTGGTCGATGTGTCTAAGTTGCAGAAAAATATATATTTATCCAGTACCACGCCCATCGATGCCAAGCCAATTACATGGAATTTGGATCTCATCATTCCCGGAAATTTTATTATTAGCAGTTCAAAAATGGATCTGGGGAATAATTTTAATTTTGAAATAATGGGCAATTTCAGATCTATTCAGGAGGTAAATGACCCAACCATGGACCTTACCGGTCACATGGAAATAATCTCTGGAAGATATGGCTCCTGGGGTCAAAATTTTATTATTTCCCATGGCAACATTGCTTTTACAGATCCCAAAGTAATTAATCCTGATATCAATATCCGTGCCGAGAAAATGACCGGTGAATACATTGTAGAGATCGTTTTGAGCGGCACAATGGAGAAACTCAACCGGGAAGTACAGGTGAAAAACAAAGATGGAACCTACCTCACAAATCTGAGCGATCAGGAGGTGTTAAGTCTGATCAGTGTTGGCCAGCGGCAAATGGATCTTGCCGGGGCGGGTGAGCAGGTAATTAGTACATCTGTTGAATCTGCTATTGGCAGGGGTGCAGAGGCATTAACGGGATTAGATAAAGTAGAGATCGGAACAAGTGGAAGTCTGGTTGATCTTCAGTCAATGAAACTCAATAACGGTATCGAGAGTGCATCGGTTTCGTTGGGAAAATATTTAACCAGCAATTTATATGTTGAGTATACGGGCATGTTTGGGAGTAGCACCGTGCCAACACCATCTCTTTCCTGGCGTCCTGGAAATCAGATCGGGGTGGAATATCGGATTAACAAAAACTGGTCAGTCGGTAGTAATTATCTTCATACCCAGAGAGGCAACAGTATATATCGGATAGCTCTTGGCTGGAAAACGTCTTTTTAAATAAGTAGCACCACTCATGGCGGCAAATAGAAAAGACTTTGGCCAAGAATTACACGAATTTTCAAGAATTAGAAAATTTGGTTATCAGTATAAAAATTAATTTTTAGAAATTCGAGTTTATTAGTGTAATTCATGGACAAATAATTTTTACCGTAATCGTAAGATATGATAACAAATTTAGAATACAAACCATTAATCCAACTCTTATTGTTGCTGACTATCTTATTGTTGGCTGCGAATAATCTCTTTGGTCAAAATTATGAAACGACAGAAATTAAATTCATGGGTGGCTCAGGCATACCTGAAGATGAATTAATCGATCTGATTCATTCTGAAGAAGGTGACGAATTTGATGCACGCCTGGTAAAATTGGATAAAATTCTGTTAACTAATTATTATCGTCAAAATGGATTTCTTACTGTTCTGGTCTTTGACAGCCTTACTATCGATAACAAATCCCGCAATGTTATAATCCTTTACGAAATTATTGAAGGACAACGCTATTATTTTGAGAGGGTTGATCTAACCGGAAATAATATCTTTAATAAATCAAAACTACTGAATATGTTCAGCGAGTTACAAAGGGGGATGCCCTTTAATGAAGGGGCCGTGAAAGATGCACGTGTGGCGATAGAAAATGCTTACTATAACAACGGTAAACCCTTTGTGTCCATAGCTCTCGACTACCAATTTGAACAGGATTCCATGGTGGTGATCACATGCGACATCGAAGAAAATCAAACAGTTACCATTAAAGAAATGGCGTATCTTGGTCTGAAGGGTGTTCAGGAGTTTATTGTCCGGCGAGAATTGGAGATCAAAAAAGGTGAGGTTTATGACCGGGAAAAGATTACCAAGTCACAAAGAAATCTCTATCGCACTGGTCTGTTTGAGTATATTAGATTTGAACTTAAACCAACAGCGGAAGATTCCTCTGAAGCAATCTTACAGATACAGATCCAGGAGAAGGATGTCTGGTGGTTGGGAGCCAGTATTGGATTTACTTCTGAAAATGAAGAATCTTATGGCAATAAACTTGAACTCTCTCTGGAGGGCGGACATCGTAATTTATGGGGTACGGGGAGGAGTATCAGTCTTTATGTTGTCCCTTCGATTGCCTATGATGTTAATTCCAAGTCGATTATCAATCCGGATAATCATATCACCTTTGTTTTTGTTGAACCATGGATAGGATACACCAGAACCCCTGGTGTATTTATGGCATCCTATCATCTTTACCGCCCTCAGAACAGTGCGGATTTTAATTTACTTCGTTTTAATTTTGGTGTGAGCAGAGAGATAAGCGATATTCTGGATCTTCGCGGATCGTTAGAGGCAAAACTCGTAACAACTTTAGAGGAAGGTGCGATAGATTCCACCCTTCTTGAGGATGCAAGCCGGGATCAGGTCTATTCTGCTACAATCTATGGAAAGAGGGATACCCGAAATAATTTTTTTAGTCCTACAGATGGTGCATTTACTGATTTGAGTGTCGCTTTTTCATACTCTATTGGTAAAGATGAAAATGATCAAAAAGATTATAAAACCTATATTACCTTAATTTCCGGATGGAGACGATTTCAGCCGTTGCGCTGGAATATTTTTAAAAGAAGGGATCCAATCACCTTGGCAACACGTCTCCGAGGTGGTACGATAATTGAATTAGGACCGACAAAAGAAATTCCCATTTCTGATCTGTTTTTTGCCGGGGGTGCTACCACCGTACGAGGTTATGCTGAACAGTTATTAGGCCCGGCTATTCTTGATGATAAGGGCTATAAAGAACAGGCCACGGGTGGTAAATTGCTGCTTCTTGCTAATGCCGAGTTGCGTGTTCCCCTGTTCTGGTTGTTTGTAGGTGAAATCTTCTTTGATATGGGAAACGTTTGGCAGGAGGTTGGGGATTTTCAGGTGAAGGAGATTAAAGCAACAACCGGATTGGGGGTTGCTATTTTAACCCCCGTCGGTCCTATCCGATTTGACTATGGCATTAAACTAAATCCAGATTCTTCTGACCGTCAGCGCGATGCGTTTCACTTTGGATTATATTTTGCTTTTTAATTATAATTATCTATCTCTCGCGGCGACGTAACGAGCGCCCCGTTTTACGGGGTCAAATTTAAAAAGACTACCACAAAGTTCACAAAGTAGGCACTAAGATCACAAAGTTTTTCTTTTGGCTTTTTCAGAGTCAGGGATTATACTGATAGTCATAATTTATTGATGCATCTTTAATCTTTTATTTTTAATCTTAAAATATCGCTGCGTCGCTGCGAGAGAAAAAGATAAACACAAAGCACACAAAGAAAACACAAAGTTCACGAAGAATATTTAAAGGTATTAGATCTCGCATATACTGAATATAACTTTTAAACAATAGATCTATACGTATTGGGATTAAATAAATAAAAAAAGTCTGTTCTCTGCGTGCTTTGCGTTTAAAAAAACACCTCGCGCAGATAGAAAAAAATACCCGGAATATCTCTAACTAAGGAGGATGTATGCTTAACCACATCTGGTTTGCGATGATTGCGCTAGCCATTATTATTGCCGCTGGAAATGATATCTATGATGAACTATTTGCACCGGCATCCCCTGCAACTTCACAAGAACGAAATTTGAATGAAGAAACTAAACTTGGACGGGTGACGACCGCCGCTCTTGAAGGTGCTACTACTGCTGTTGAGATTGCCCTTGGGCTGATTGGCATTATGGCCCTGTGGTTGGGGGTAATGAAGGTCGCAGAAGAAGCGGGTCTGACAAAAGTTATTGCCCGTATGGTCCGACCGATTACGCGTTGGTTATTTCCAAAGATACCGGAAGATCATCCTGCGATTGGAGCGATGATCATGAACATCGCCGCAAATATGCTGGGATTAAGCAATGCTGCCACACCACTTGGTCTGAAGGCGATGGAGGAATTGGATAAACTTAATCCTAATAAGGGAGAAGCTACTGATGATATGTGTACTTTCCTGGTCATCAATACCAGTGCCATCACATTAATTCCGGCCACAGCGATTGCTATCCGGGCTTCTCTCGGGTCATCAAATCCACAGATGATCATAATCCCTTCTGTTCTGGCAGCAACCTGTGCGACTATTGTCGGGCTGACAACTGTAAAGTTAATCCAGGCGTTTAATCGGAAACGTAAAAAAAGTACTGAATAATGAGTTGCTTCTATAAGCAGAGAGCAGAGTGCATGGCGTCCATATAATTCTTACACGCTATGCTCCATGCGATAAGCGCTTTGCTTTCGTATCCTTGCGAGCCTTGCGCCTTCATTGCGTCTTTGCGGTAAAGAAAATAAAAGAGGACATGGAAATGGAATTATTTAAACTAACTTTAGACTGGGCATCAATCGCGGTTATCCCCATAATCCTTCTTGTATTTTTAGGAATGGGGTATTATAAAAAAGTAAAAGTGTATGAGCAATTTGTAGAGGGAGCAAAAGAAGGATTTAGTATTGCTATCAAGATTATACCCTATCTGGTCGCGATGCTTGTTGCCATTGCTATGTTCCGTGCCAGTGGGGCACTCGATCTTCTCACCTATGCTTTAAAGCCGATAACCGAACTAATTGGGATGCCCAGCGAAGTATTGCCAATGGCATTAATGCGTCCTCTCTCCGGAAGTGGTTCCCTTGGTGTGATGACAGAGTTATTAAAAACGCACGGTGCTGATTCCCTTATAGGATTCATGTCATCAACGATGTTTGGGAGCACAGAAACGACCTTTTATGTCGTCGCGGTTTATTTTGGAGCCGTTAATATTCAAAAGACGAGGTATGCCCTACCCGCAGGTCTTATGGCAGACGCAGCCGGCTTGATCGCTGCTACTTTGATTTGTACTGCTATATTTTAAATCTTTCTCTCGCAAAGCCGCCAAGACATGGAGAGGAGAAATGTAAAATCACCACCCCCTCTTTCCCCCTCCTTAGTAAGGAGGGGGATTAGGGGGAGGTTATTGAATAAAATTTCTTTCTCTTTTGTTTTAACTCTTAAAAAGTCTGCGAATTTGTGAGAAAATATTTTATGCGATATTCTATGAACGAATCAGACATCAAAATAAAAAAAGTCTTTATTGCACCTCTCAATTGGGGATTGGGCCATGCAACGCGGTTATTACCACTTATCAGGATGTTTTTAGAGCGTGATTATACTGTTTATATTGGTGCGGTTGGGCGTTCCAAGGAGTTGTTACTAAAAGAAGTTCCTGATTGCATTTTTATTGATTTTCCAGAATATCCCATAAAGTATTCCAAATCCCGATTCTTTGTCACCCGTTTCATGCTCATCACATTTCCGCAGATGCTCCTGACGATGGTCAAGGAAAAAAGAGTATTAAAAAAACTTCAGGCCCAATATCAATTCTCTATTATTATTAGTGATAATCGCTTTGGTATGGCTTTAAAAAATGAAGCGTGTTTCCTGATATCCCATCAATTGCGTTATAAACTTCCCTGGCCGATAGGAAGGATGGAATGGCTGCCTGAATATTTTAATTATGTGATTTTTAAAAACTATCACAGAATACTTGTTCCGGATAGACAAGGAGCAGGATCTTTGAGTGGAGAACTGTCACATAATTTGAGGTATATTCCGAAAAAGAAGTTAAATTATACCGGGATCATTACAGATTTGTCATTACAGAAGAAAGGACCATCAAAACCTTTAGATTATTTTGTCATTATCAGTGGCCCTGAACCGCAGAGAACGATTTTTGAACAAATTATTTTCGAACAGATCGCTAACCTGGAAGGCAGAATTATTGGCGCATTAGGAACGCCAGAAAAAGATTATAAAATCCGCATTGGTGGTGCCATATTCTATTCTTATTTGAGTAGAGAAGAGATAGTCGCCTGTATGAGCGCATCAAAATTTATCATCGCCAGACCGGGCTATACGACTATGATGGAGATGGTAGAATTAGGAAAAAAGGGGTTATTTGTCCCAACGCCAGGTCAGATTGAACAGGAATACCTCGCTCGCTACTTTATGGATAACGGTTGGTGTTATTCAGCCAGACAAATTGGAATTAGCTTAAGTGATGCCGTAGCGCAGGCAAAAACATATGACGGTTTTCCAAATGATTTTTCTCCAACGCGGAAAAATATAAATAATCTTTTCAGATATTTAGAATCAGAGCAGGAGAGCATCGCAACAAAGCAATAAAGCCATTAAAAATAATTATTAATTTTAAATATATATTAAATATTATAGCATATCTTTGCTTTTTTTGTACTTTGTGCCTTTGTGTATTGGTGGCAAATGAAATATTTATAATGGATAAGTGTTGGGACAATAATGAGTGATATAAGAGGCCTTTTAATAGATCTGGATGGGGTAATATTTAATGATTCTGTCCCGATTGAAGGTGCAGCAGAATCTGTTACCTGGCTACAGAAGCAAGATATCCCTATTCGTTTCCTTACCAATACAACTATGAAAAGTCGTGAAACCCTAAAAACAAAACTGAGTTCGTTTAATATAAATGTCGATCCAATGCATATCTTTAGCGCTGTATATGCGGCAGTGCTTTATGTGAAAAAATCAGGAAAGGACAAATGTCATTTGCTTCTGGCTGATGATGCCAAGAATGAATTTGATGGATTGACCATTGATTCTGAGAATCCTGATTTTATTATCGTGGGTGATTTGGGCCATAAACTCAATTTTGAATCAATGAACCGGGCATTTCAAATGCTATTCGATGGCGCGGAGTTGATTGCCCTGCAAAAAAACCGCTATTGGATATCGGATAAGGGATATACGATGGATGCTGGGGCAATCGTTGCAATGCTTGAATTTGCCTCCGGAAAAAAAAGTCAGATAGTCGGAAAACCATCACCTCACTTTTTTGCTCTTGCCCTAAATGATCTGAACTTATCTGCCGATCAGGTCGTTATGATAGGTGATGACATCGAATCTGATATAATTGGTGCAAACCGGATGGGTATTCGCGGTGTTCTGGTCAAGACCGGAAAATATTCAGATACTGATTTGGATAAAGCAGATATTAGACCCTGGCGTGTGATAGATAGTATTGCGGATGTGAAGAAAGTGTTTGATGATTGATCCCAGTATCCGGATATGAGATACGGGATATGGGATTTGAGATATGGGATAACCGATTCCGGATACAGAATTTTGGAATTTGCTAAATCTTGGAAGATTTAGTCCCGATCAATTGGTTGTCGAAGACCCCGTTAAACGGGGGAGGACGATACTTTTTATCGGGAGAGTTCGGATTCTAAATTTGTTTAGAATTTAGAGATTAGATATTAGAATTTGAAACAAGTATAAATAGTGGGCAAACTAATGATCAAAATATTACCTTTTCTTATTTGTGCTATGTCTTTATGTTGGGCGCAACCGAATTTAGTTGAATTGGGCAGGTTTGGCGGCACAGGAAACGCGCCCGGGAATTTTTCTGATCCCTCTGCACTCGATATATCTGGCGATGGCCGGGTTTTTATTTGCGATACCGGCAATCAGCGGATACAGATTTATGATTTGATGGGAAGGTTTCGGATAAATGTGGGTGGTTTTGGCTGGGCTGTAGAAAAGTTTGACCAGCCTATGGATATTTGGGCCCGTTCAACCATCAATATCTATATTGCCGATTATAATAATCAACGGGTACAAAGATTTGATAAGGATATGAACTTTATTGGTGAAAAGAAAATCTAGTTCCGGTGGACGGGAAGATTTTCAGTTTTTGCAAGTACTTAGTGTTGCCTATTCTTCGCAAGGCGATCTGTTTCTTTTAGATGCGGGCGAGAATAAAGTTATCAAATACAATAATCAGGACCAGGGTGAGGCATTGTTTGGATTTTATGATTCCGGACAGGGTGAATTAACCGGGCCGAAGCAACTGGAACTTTCAACAGATCATCGAGTAATAGTTTCAGATGCTGAGGCAGAAGCACTAAATGTATATGATTATTTTGGTAATTTTTTGTTCCGGATTGAGCATCCCGATTTTAAATATCCAAAGGGGCTTGCTTTGGATAGAAATAACCGGATATATGTGGCAGATCCTGAAAGCAAAAGTATCTTTGAATTTACACCTGCTGGAAAGATTTTAAACCAATTCCATCATGTTTCAGGTGTTCCCTTTGCAGATCCGGTTGATTTGGCCATTCACCAGACAGGAAAACAGACGCGATTCTATATAATTGATGGTGATGAAATTATTATTGCAGAAAGAGTTGCGGTCACTCCAAAGGAGTAGTTAAGCGTTGTTCTTTCGATTTCTACCTTTAATCCTCTTATTCCTTTTAATCAGTCAGAGTCTATCACAGGATAAATACGCCTATCATCCCTGGCAGGTGGATACTGTCTTTGTGGCCGAAGAGAAGACCAAGAATTTTGAGTTTCCCAAAAATCATAGAATTATAGATCAATCTATCCGGGTTTTCCTAAACAAACGACAACTTGAATTTTTACTTGAATACCGCTATCAAAAGCCTGATAACTCGCTCACTTTTTTTATTGATATAAATCCACTGGATACGATAAAAATCGCGTATCAGATTCTACCGGTTCTTCTACGTCAGCAATATATGTATTTTCAATTAGACACCCTTGCCACTGTTGCCGATAGTTCAGATAGTATAGCCATTGTTACACCGGTTTTTGAAAATCCATTTGCCGGTGTAGGTGGAGGATTAAAACGCAGTGGTAGTATTGTTCGGGGTGTTAATGTTGGTAGTAACAAGGATATGACCCTGAATTCAGGACTTAACCTGCAATTGTCGGGTAAATTAACAGATGATCTTGAAATTGTTGCCGCTTTAACTGATGCCTCCACACCCATACAACCGGAGGGAAATACACAAACTTTGCGCGAAATAGATCAGGTGTTCATAAAATTTAATAGTCCCTGGGTCAATGGCGTCTTGGGAGATTTCAATCTTCATTATGGCCGCTCACAATTTGGATCATATTCTAGAAAACTCCAGGGAATTAGTGTCACCGGGAATTATAAGGATTTTGAATTGGGTGGCAGTGTGGCATCAACCAGAGGTTTTTACCATTTCTATCCGCTCATAGGTCAGGAAAGTAACCAGGGACCTTATAAACTTGTTGGCAAAAATGGTGAAAAGGATATTATTGTACTTGCGGGAACTGAAAGGGTCTGGATTGATGGGATAAAACTAATAAGGGGTGAGAACAATGATTATGTTATTGAATATGGAAACGGTCAGATAACCTTTACCAATAAACAGTTGATCACGAGTGAATCCAGAATTGAAATTGATTTCGAATATTTTCCGGCAACACAAAAATATAACCGAAATGTCTATTCTGGATTATCGACAGGCAGTTTCTTTAACAAGGCTCTGAATTTCAGGGTATCCTATTTTAATGAGGGAGACGATCCGCAAAAGATACTCGAATCCGAGGGTAATCTTTCCGAGGAAGAGCTGGAAAAGATTCGCGAAGCTGGTGATGATCCCCTGGCAGCATATGTGGATGGGGCTACCTATGTAGGTGACAGTCTTGGATATTATTCTCAAGTAGATACGACTATTCTCGACTCAAATTATATCTATTATGATTATGTTGGACAATTTAATGGTGATTATAATGTTGTCTTCTCTTCTGTGGGCCAGGGAAATGGAGATTATACCCGCGAGAGTCTTGGAATCTATCGCTGGGTAGGTATAAACAAGGGCGCCTATTTACCCGTTGAACTTCTGCCATTGCCGAGTGAACACCAGCTTTTAGACGCACAGTTAGAATATTTATTTGGTAAAGTATTCAGGGTAAAGGCAGAAGCAGCTGTGTCTATGTTGGATAAAAATAAATTGTCACCCTATGGTGATAAAAATAATCAAGGTCATGCTTACAAATTATCCGCAAGGCTTGATCCGGTAACCTTAACTCTGGGTGGCAAGGAATTTGGAAATTTTTCCTTTAACCTTGATGGAAAAAATGTGGATAAAAAATTTCAACCTATTGATCGTATCAACCAACCAGATCTGGTGACGTACTGGAATCTCTTGCCGGAGACGGGGCAGGTAAATGAAGAGGAGAGTGTTGAATTCAAATCCTCCTATCTCCCATGGGAATGGATTACATTATCCGGAGAGGTTGGTAAGTTCAGAAGAAATGATTTTAACTCGTTGCGTTATCATGGAAATGCAAAATGGGATAAGCAAAACTGGCTAAGAGGATTTGTGACTCTGGAACTACTTAATAGTAAACAGGATAATACCAATATCGACTGGTATAAACAGAAGGGCGACGTGAATAAAGATATAGGCATCTTTCAACCAGGATTGTTATATCATGCAGAAGATAGAAAAATTAAAGAGTCAGGGGTTACCAATGGTTTTTCATTCAGAGATCTTGGTGGTCGTATTAAATTGATTAATCATTCAATTTTATCTGGCGAATTGCAGTACAATGAGAGAAAAGATGAAGTCTATGATCCCGACAGAAGTGGTGCCAAAATTCCACAAGCCACCAGTAAAACCGGTCGTTTTCGTTTAAATTTAGCCGAATGGAACCATACGAGCGGCTATGCTCAGGTGGTGATTCGTGAGAAAGATTATACCCCTTTCTTTGAAAATGAAGCCGTAGACTCTGTCAAACTCAATTATCTGCAATTTGCACTTCAGGATACGGTTTGGCAGGACCGTAAAACCAATCTTATCGAAATGATGTTGAAAAATTATCAGTGGAACCGGGCGCTTGATTTACAATGGCAATATCGCTTATCGGTGGGACAGGTCGCCTTGAAAGAAAAAGTATATATCGATGTGGGTGAAGGGCGGGGTAATTTTAGATATGACGAAAGCCTCGGTGAATATGTACCGGATCCAAATGGTCAATATATCCTTTTCATTGTCCCCACAGGGAGTTTTGAACCAATGGCGGATCTTGGGACGTCGCTGCGATTGGTTATCGACCCACGCCGGATTCTTAGTAAGCCAGTATCGATACTTTCAAAATTTATTTCTCAATTAAATAGTGATTCCTATTTTAGAATTGAAGAAGTATCTAAAGATACGACACTTTCAAATCTGTACTTTTTAAAGTTGTCTACTTTTCAGGGGCCTAATACCGTGCGTGGAAGTTTTGTATTTAATCAGGACTTACATTTTATGCGCCGTAACCGCAATCACTCGTTTCGCTTCAGGTATAGATACCGCGATGATCTCTTCAATCAATACCTGGATCCAAACGATAATGAAAAAAGGCTCAACATTGAACGTAGTTTGTTTGCCAATTATCGCATTCTCGAAAAATTAAAAGCACAATCTGAAGTAAAAAACATCCTGACATTCAGAGAAAATAGAGCCAATATTGTAAGGGATAGGGATATAAATTCACTGATTTTTTTGCAAAATTTCTCATATCGTCCCGATCTCAATTGGGAATTTGGTATAGAAACTGAATATGGTTTGGAAACTGATGATGCAAATCAAAAGGATCTGGAAATTAGTTATCTGCGCTCATTGCTTCGCGCAAATTATGCCCTTCTTGGTAAGGGAAAAATTAGTACGTCCTTTGATTATCAATTGGTAAATATTAATCGCAATCCAACCGGTGCCAGTGTTCCGTTCGAGATGGCCCGTGGCAAGAAAGAGGGGATCAGTAAAAACTGGCAGATACGTGGTGAATACACAATTGCACAGAATGTGGTAATATCACTTTATTATTTAGGTCGTGACGATGCACAATTTGAAAAGATTATTCATAGCGGTCAGGCAGAGATAAGGGCTTATTTTTAAATCCCGGAGAAGAATTTAAACGCCTTCAAAACTAATAATAATTATTATGAAGGAGGGTTCCTGCCCCGAGACGGGATCTCGTTCCGGGACGGGATATCAACGAAATGGAATATAGTCATCTATTATAGAAATGGAACGATACGGTAATTTTATGAAACAGCATGCGTTGACATGTTTAACCATCTTTCTTTTATCCTTTGTTACCCAGGGAATAGGGCAGCAGATATTGGATCGTTATAATTTTGAAGGTAATAAACGTTTTAGTGATGGCCAATTAGCTGAATGGGGGGAAGTACTTGTTGAAAACATGATTAACCCTCTCGTGGTCGAAGCAATCAATAAAAAAGTTATCGATGCTTATCAGGCTGAAGGATATTTATATGCCCGGATAGATTCTGTTGTTTTTGCAGAAACCGAAGAAGACAACAGATTGGATCTAACCTGGTATTTAAATGAGGGTCAGATTGTCAGGCTTGGAAAAGTGACGATACAGATTGATTCTCTGGATAAAGAGGAACTATATAATCGTCTGGATCTCTCCATTGGGGATATTTATCGCATTGAAGAGGTTGAGGCAGAATTAAAAACTGTCTCCAGGTTTTTTGCTGATAATGGTTATCCACTGGCTATTATAAACGTAGCTAATACAAACTTGAGGTCAGATGATTCAGAAAGATTTCTAGATATCTCTATTTTTGTCGATCCCGGTCCTCAGATCTTTATTAATCAGATTCGGATAACAGGTAATGACGTTACCAAGCCTGAGGTAATATTGCGTGAAATTGATGTGCAATCAAATGATCCTTATGATCAAGAGAGAATTGATGCCATTCCAGGAAAATTGAACCGACTTGGATATTTTAATAATGTTGCGGGTGTTAAAATTGTAAACCTAAAAGGGAACAGAGCAGATTTGCTCATCGAGGTCGAAGAGGGCAACACCACAACATTTGATGGTGTTGTTGGTTATATCCCCGCGGAATCGAACCAAAATCTTAACGAGGGATATTTTACCGGTCTGCTGAATTTAAATTTTAAAAATCTTTTTGGCACGGGTAGAAAATTTGAAGTTCACTGGCGAAAACCAGATCCCTTTTCAGAACAGTTTCGGATCTTTTATGAGGAACCCTGGGTATTCGATATGCCATTAAATCTTGGTGTGGGGCTGGAGAGACTGGTCCGGGATACTACCTATATAGAACAAAAATATTTTCTGAACTCTGTCATCATGCTCTCCTCAGAGTTTAAAGCCTATTTCCGGTTTAGCCATGAGGAAGTATTTCCGGACTCTACAGCAAGTCGTAATCTACGGATGACCAGAAATACAATCTCAAATGGGGAAATGGGGGTGGCCTACGATACGCGCGATTACCCGATAAATCCCAGAAGTGGTGTTAATTACAGCGCCTTATTTAAGTATGGATTAAAAAAGAATACAGGCCCTGCATATGTCATCGAAGAGGATAGTCTCGCCTTACTTGAGAATCTAAAGACCCTTCAGGTCGACCTTGGTTATTACCAACCGCTATGGTCCAATCAGGTCTTTGCCCTTGAATTGCATGGTGCACATATCCAGGGAGATAAGAATCAATTGCAATTATCAGATCATTTCTGGTTTGGTGGATTTGGTACGGTGCGTGGTTATCGTGAAGATCAATTCCATGGGACATCTGTTTCATGGGTAAATCTGGAGTATCGTTTTATTGTGGGCCGCAATTCAAGAATATTCATCTTTAATGATTGGGGTTATTATGAATTCAGAGATGGGTTCATAAAGGTAAATGATGTCATCCCAGGGTATGGTGTCGGCATACGTTTTGATTCTCCTCTGGGCATCATGGGTGTCGATTTCGGGATCGGCCGGGGTGATACCTTCTCTACTGGTAAAATCCATTTCGGGATTATTAATAATTTTTAGACTGATCTATTCGTACTGCAGTATCCCGATTCATGGGGACAATCAAAAAAAAAGTCCACGAATTATCCGTCTCCGCCGGATCAGGCAAGGACTGACAGCAATTTTCACGAATTAGAATATTTATTTATAAGTATAAAAAATCTATAAATTCTTATCCTCATATTAAAATTCCACCGTATCATATTTTTACCTTCCTAATAGGGGCATAAAGAGAAGAAATAAATAACTAAGATTAGACCAAAAAAGAATTCTTTTTTACTTGACATTCAACGGGGCGTTAAATATATTTGCCGCTCATTGGGGATGTATAGTAATTAATCTGCAATATTTGAATAAATTTTTAGGGTTGCGCCTGTAGCTCAATTGGATAGAGCGTTGGATTCCGGTTCCAAAGGTTGGGGGTTCGATTCCCTCCAGGCGTACTCTTTGAGTAAAAGAATTCGAGATTCGATGATCGAAATTCGAATTTTTTTTAATTAAAAGAAGTGAACGATACGGGAAAAAACTGTGGCTCAACGAATTACAAAAAGAGAAGATGATTATTCACGCTGGTATACGGATATCATCATTCAGGGTAAATTGGCTGATTATTCACCTGTAAAAGGATGTATGGTTATCAGACCAAATGGATATGCCATTTGGGAGAAAATTCAGAGTTATCTTGATAAAATGTTTAAAGATACCGGCCATGTTAATGCGTATTTTCCCCTTTTTATTCCGGAAAGTTTTATGGAAAAAGAAGCAGAACATGTTGAAGGATTTTCTCCGGAATGTGCGGTAGTTACGCATGGTGGTGGGGTAGAACTTGAAGAAAAACTATATGTTCGTCCAACTTCTGAGACAATTATCTGGAGTATGTATAAAAAGTGGATTATGAGTTATCGGGATTTTCCGATTTTGATCAATCAATGGGCCAATGTCGTGCGCTGGGAAATGCGTACACGTCTTTTTTTAAGAACGACTGAATTCTTATGGCAGGAAGGCCATACGGCTCATGCTACTTATGAGGAGGCAGAAGAGGAAACACGAATGATCTTAGATTTTATCGTCGTTTTGCTGAAGAATATCTGGCTATTTCGGTTCTCGTGGGGAAAAAGTCAGAAGCAGAAAAATTTGCCGGTGCAATACATACGTATTGTATTGAAGCCATGATGCAAGATAAGAAAGCGCTCCAGGCTGGAACTTCACATAATCTTGGTCAGAATTTTGCCAAAGCATTTGATGTTAAATTTCAGGATAAAGATGGACAACTGAAACTGTCTGGGCGACTTCCTGGGGTGTCAGTACACGATTGATCGGCGCGCTGATCATGGCTCATAGTGATGATAATGGATTGGTTCTACCGCCGAAAATGGCAACAAATCAGGTGGTAATTATTCCTATATGGAAATCTGATGAAGAGAAATCAAATGTCCTTGAATTTGCTGACAATATTATGATCGGACTATAAAGATGAAGTCAACGTTCTTCTTGATGATCGTGAACAGTTTAAACCCGGATATAAATTTGCCGAATGGGAACTTCAGGCATTCCAATTACGTATTGAAATTGGACCACGTGATGTGGAGAATAAACATGTTGTTAGTGGTCCGCAGGGATACAAAGGAAAAAATGATTTGTTCCTGAGGGATGAAATCAGGAACAAAATAAATTCTCTTTTAGTTACCATTCAGAGTGAACTGTTAGAAAAGTCAAGGAAATTCAAGGGAAGAAAATACGTATAATTCTGGATGATTATGAAGATTTTAAAAAACAAATAGATGAACAGGCTGGATTTTTTATATGCATTGGTGTGGATCGGCTGATTGTGAACTAAAAGTAAAAGACGAAACCAAAGCAACAATCAGGGTCATTCCCTTTGATCAGGAAAAAGAAAACGGAAAATGTATGATTTGTGGAATGGAATCCAAAAACCGGGTGATATTTGCCAGAGCTTATTGATGGTATTTGTGTTAGTTCTTTTAACACAGAGAGCACAGAGTGAATCCAACATTAATAATATTAAGTATTTGGATAAGTTTGTAGAGATATTTGAAATAGACATGATTTGGTAATCGATAATTCCAATATAATTATAGTTTTATCTCTGTGTCCTCTATGGCTAAGAATTTGATCATATTAAAAATATATTCAAATTAAAATTGAGCAAAATTACTATTGCATTGTTACTAAAAGTTATTTATATAAAGGCACTATGAATTATCAAAAAAGAGGATTTGGAATTGGCGGTCAGCTGACCCCGGCTGTCAAAAATATTCTATTTGCAAATGGAATTATTTTCTTGATGTCGGTACTCAATCGACAACTGGGATACTATTATATCAAGTACCTTTGCCTTACATGCCTACGATGTCCTGTATCAGTTCAAGATATGGCAATTATTTACTTATATGTTTCTTCACGGCGATTTTTGGCATATCTTTTTTAATATGTTTGTCTTCTGGATGTTTGGAACTGAACTGGAGATGGAATGGGGGAGTAAACAATTTTTAAAATATTATTTTATTTGCGGTATTGGTGCCGGTTTGATCAATATACTATTAACTTCCAGTGATCCAAGCTACCCCGGTACTGTGGGAGCCTCCGGTGCCGTTTATGGGATTATGGTTGCTTATGCCATTCGGTATCCAGATCGCCATGTATATATATATTTTCTCTTTCCGGTCAAAGTAAAATATATGGTTGGTTTTCTGGCCATTGTTTCCTTTATGAGTACCTGGAACGCACAAGGTGATGGTATTGCCCATGCTGCACATTTAGGTGGAATGGTAGTCGGATTTGTGTATTTAAAATATTGGCACCAGTTCTACAAATTGAAATCAATGTTTCAACAACCGCCTAAGAAATTCACGCAGACAAAAACCTTAACAAAAAGCGGTGATGAAAAAGTGAGTATTATCGAAAAAAAATAGATGAACTTTTAGATAAAATTAACAGAGTTGGATATTTAAATCTTACTGATGAGGAAAAAGAATTACTCGAAGAAGGATCTAAATATCTACGGGAACATGATGAAGGTGAATATCATTAGAAATACTATCTTCAGCATAGGGAGGCTCCTAATGGCCTATTTTGAAAATCTAACTTGTGGTTGCACAGATTGTCATTATAATCATGACAATTTATGCTATCGTGAAAGTATAGTCCTTGATTTAAACGGTACTTGTGAAGATATGGAAAATTGTGATGATTATGAATGTCATGATTGTGAATTTTTCGATTTTTGTCAGAAAGAGAAAAAATTCAATTCGACTGCTTTTACAGCAGATTCAGATTTATATCATGAGGATGAATATTAATCTCATTTAGATTAAAAAAAACCGGGCCTGGCCCGGTTTTTTTTTTAGCTTATTTTTTAACAGAGGATAAAAGTTTCATAATTTCTTCTGATAAACTCGATAAATTTTATACTTTTTTGAACCCATTAGTTCAATCGGACGATTCATCGCATCATTATCTTCCAATACCCATGACATTTCGCCACCAATAAGTCCTCTTCGTTGAGCCCGCTCAATGAGATTCAGTATACAATACTGTTCCTAAACCTATATGTTGAAAATCCTTTACGATGCCCAGTGTGATTGTACGAACCGTTTTGAATTTTTTTCATTCCGTCATCAGTTTAAACAGACCAGTCGGAAATAAACGGCCACTTTTGTTGTTGATTAGAATTTCATTGATATTTGGAAGAGTGAGTGAAAAACCTATGGGGCGATCATCCTTTAAAGGCAAGAACAACAAATTCTTCATGGCAATTGTTTCAAGTCAGTAGCAAGATGTTCAATTTCTGCATCTGTAAATGGTACAAATCCCCAATTTCGACTCCAGGCATCATTATATACATCGCGAATATTTTGAATCTCCTTTTCCATATTTTTCATTTTAATATTTCTGATCGTCAATCCATATTTTTTCACGACTTGCTCTGCCACACGCATGATTTTTCCGGAATTTTCATGCCACGAATATCGAGAAACCAGGCATACATATCCTTGGCTTTTCATATCCATGATTTTCAACCAGACTGGATGTAATACGCTGGATTATGACACATCATTACATAGGGTGGGGTATCAAAACCATCAATTAACAATCCCACTTCATCATTGGTGGAAGGATTCAATGGACCGAGTACGCCATCTTTACCCTTTTCTTTTAACCACTGGTCACCTTATCAAATAAAGCTTTGACTGACCTGCATCATCAATAGATTCAAAAAATCCGAAAAAACCAATATTATCTTCATGAAATTTATTATGATTTTCATTGGTAATGGCAGCAATACGCCCAACAAGTTCACCATTTTTAAAGGCCAGAAATAGTTCCATCTCAGCATGTTGAAAAAATGGATTTTTCTTTTTATCCAGAATATTTTTTCGATCCATGATGAGAGGTGGTACCCAATGTGGATCATCTTTATATATTTTCCACGGCAATTTTATAAATTGCATCAACTCTTTTTTCGATGAAACGGTGCGAATTTCTATATCACTCATATATACCTTCTTTAGAATGAATGGTTATTAGCCTTAAGAATAATTAAATTAATGCAATTTTATAACATGTTCTGTCAATACTACTCACCTACAGAATCTAACTACGTTATTACCAATTACCAGCAATTGTTAATTTTATAATCTTGATTCTTCAGATCAATCCTAGTTCTTTACCACTTTTCTTAAAGGCATCAATTATAATATTAAGATGTTCTTCTTCATGTGTAGCCATATAACTGGTACGCATCATTTGTCTGCCCTGAGGAACCCCGGGAGAAATAAATACATTGACAAATACACCGAAATCATAAAGCATACGCCACATTTTAAAGGCAATCATATCATCACCAATAATTACTGGAACTATTCCGGTTCTTCCATCGAGAACATTAAAACCGGCATCTATCAATTCCGTACGCATGTTATTGTGCATTTTTGATTAATTGATCAACCCGCTCAGGTTCCTCGATCAATATTTCCAGAGCCGCCATTGCTGCAGCTACGGACGAAGGAGTCGGTGATGCACTAAAAATTAGTGCGGCAGCATGATGTTTAATATAATCAATCACTTTTGCTTCCGAAGCAACAAATCCCCCGAGGGACCCAAATGTTTTGCTGAAAGTCCCCATGGAAATGTCCACTTCGTTTTCTAATCCAAATTCGCTTGGCGTACCCCGGCCACCTTCGCCGATTACACCTACGGAATGGGCATCATCAATGAGTAACCTGGCATTATATTTCTTTGCGAGTTCATTCATTCTGGGAAGATCAACTATCTCGCCACCCGTACTAAATACACCATCACTTACGATTAATTTTCCACTTTCCAGCGGTACTCTTTTAATAACTCTTTCCAAATCATCCATTTCCATATGACGGTAACGAAGCACATTTGCAGTAATGCTCTTAGCCATCAAATTCCCTGCAACAATACAGGCATGATTATCCCTGTCAGAAATAACATATTCACCACGCTGGACAAAGGTTGGGATGATTCCCTGGGCAGTTTGATAACCTGTGCTAAATAACAGCACAGCCTCTTTGTTTAAGAATTTTGCCAGTTTTTCTTCAAGTTCAACATGGAAATCAATAGTTCCGGTTAAATATCGTGATCCGGAACAACCTGTACCATACTTTTCAATGGCTTTGATTGCCGCTTCTTTTACTTTTGGATGAGCCGTTAATCCGAGATAGTTGTTTGATCCAGCCATAACAATTTCTCTGCCTTCAATTCTGACTACAGGACCTTCATTTTCTTCAATCGGTCTGAAATAGGGATAAAATCCAGCTGCTTTTATTTCATCTGCTCGTGTAAAATCATATGCCTTTTGAAATAAGTCCAATGATCCTCCTATCCGATATTTAGTGAAATTCATATTAAAATCGTCATAAGTTTAGAATTATATTTGATTTGCGAAATATAGGAAAGTTAAGTAAAATATGCCATTATTTTTTATCTGTGTTTAGTTGTTGTTATTAATAAAAATAGGAAAATAGGATCCCATGAAAGTATTTATTACAGGGGCAACAGGATTTATTGGAAGTTTTCTGGCTGAAGCCTTAATCCAGGCTGGTCATCAAGTGACCTGTTTGGTAAGAAAACAAAGTAATTTACGCTGGATTGCTGATCTTGATATTGAATGTTTTTATGGCAGTCTGATCGATAAAAATTCGCTGATTCGTGGTTTGGAAGGTGCCGATATGGTATACCATCTTGCAGGTGTTACCAAAGCCAGAACAAAAGACGAATATTTTCAGGGTAATTTTGAGGGAACTAAAAATCTTATTGATGCAGCAGTTAAACACAAAAAAACGATTAAACGGTTTGTATTGGTCAGTTCACAAACAGCAGTGGGCCCTAGCCCGACCCTGATTCCTATTGATGAGAATCATCCGGCAAACCCACTCACGGATTATGGAAAAAGTAAGTGGGCCGCTGAAGAATATGCTATCGCGATGATGGATAAGATAAACCTGACAATTTTACGGCCCCCTGCGGTCTACGGGCCCCGAGATACCGATATCCTTGAGTTTTTCAGAACGGTCAAGTTTGGTATTATTCCAAAACTTGGCGGTGCAGATAAATATCTGAGTCTCATCCATGTTAAGGATCTTGTGCGTGGTATAATGATGGCCGCAGAAAATGAAAAATCTATTGGTAAAGTTTATTTTCTTACAAGTCCGGAACCCTATGCCTGGGACGAGATATCAAAAATCACCTTGAAAATTCTTCAAAAAAAAGGAATAAATGTCCCCATCCCTGTCGGGCTTATGAAAGGTATCGCCTATTTCAGTGAAGGCCTCTCTTCATTACAAAAAAACCAGCCCTTGTAAACAAACAAAAAGTTATAGATATGGAACAGGACTTCTGGACCTGTGCGCCGGACAAAGCGAAAAAGGAGTTAGGCTTTGAATGCGAAATTGGTCTTGAGAATGGAATCCGGGAAACATTAATTTGGTATAAAGAACAAAAATGGCTTTAGAAAAAAAGAGCTGGTATAAAAACTGGTTCGGAAATGAATATCTAACTGTTTATGCACATCGTGATGAAGAAGAAGCCCGCCATTTAGTAAAATTAATACAGAAGCATATTGATTTAAATCCTACCCATAAGATACTCGACCTTTGCTGTGGTCAGGGCAGACATGTATCGCAGCTTGCACAATTAGGCTACAAAGTCTATGGTATCGATTTATCCCGTACTTTATTAGAGGTTGCCAAAAATAATGAGAATAAAGGAAAGTCCGCGTTTTTTATACAGGCGGATATGAGGCATCTGCCAACATCTCAATCCTTTGATCTTCTATTAAATTTATTTACTTCCTTTGGATATTTTGAGTCCGATGAAGAAAACGAATCCGTCTTCCATCAATTTAATCAAGCACTTAAGCCTGAAGGGATTTTTGTGTTTGACTATTTTAACACAGCCTATATCGAAAAAAATCTAATTCCTTATCATAAAGAGAGAATTAAGGGTCTGTTGATTGAACAAGAACGTTTCATAGAAGGTTCACGGGTTCAAAAAATCATTAAACTAAACCGCGAGGGTGAGCAGTCGATATTTTATGAATCGGTTAAAATGTATGATCCTGACCAACTGCAATCAATGATGAGGAATGCTGAATTAGACATTCTATATACCTTTGGCGATTATTTTGGATCAGAATTATCATTCTCCTCACCGCGGGTTATATTAATAGGACAAAGACCCTAAGAATATGATTTTATTTTCTTTAGCGAATGAATTGTACTCTATTCTACACATGGAATTAAATCCTTCGTTTGTAAGTTAAAAGGTGCAGAAAGTCGAGTTAGAATAAATTTCAATTTGACATATAATTTAAAATTAATACCAGAATAGGTTTTATGCAGAAAAATGGAAACACTCAAAACAAAATTATATAATAAATTCTATCATGATTATATCAGCGATCTCCCGGCCACCCATCCTTTTATACCATCGTTATCCCAAAGACCTCTGACTGAAATTGATCCAAAATTTGATTCTGATCCACAACATTTTCAGAAAATTAAAGCAATTTTATCAGAGCAAAATAAAGACCAGAGTTCTGCTCAAGCAAAGGATTATTTGCGATATCTGGAGGATCCGGATTCACGTATTATTATTACCGGCCAGCAATTGGGTCTTTTTGCTTCGCCACTTTACACGATATATAAACTTATTACAACCATCAAACTTGCCGAGTTGCTCAATTCCCAAAAGAGTAATCACAAATTTATTCCTGTCTTCTGGCTCGAGACAGAAGACCATGATTTTCAAGAAATTAACCACTCAGGTATATTCAATAAAAATTTTAGGCCGGAGCAAATCAGGTATGAGGGACAGGATAGAGATAAGGTGTCCATCAGACATTACCAACTTGAAAAAACTATAGAAGATCTTATTGATAACTTGAAGGATCGTTTGATCGAAACAGAATTTTCGAATGATTTGTATAATAATTTACGGAGTCATTTTCAACCGGGCACCGGTTGGTCTGCAGCAGCAAGATCTTTTTTAAGAGAATTATTTGAACCTTATGGACTGTTATTTTTCGAACCTGGTGACGAAAAAATAAAACATTCTTCAATACCATTTTTTAATCAGTTAATTGAGGATAATGATAAAGTCTTTGCATTATTTAATAAGACTTCAGAGAAATTGCAGGCATCTGGCTACCATAATCAGGTTAAGGTAATACCCGGCCAAACCTATATACATATAGAAAACGATTCATTACAACGTATGCACCTTTATCGCCAGGATGAATTATTTGGTTTTAAAGATGAGGGGGTACACTATTCATTAAATGAAACGATCAAAAAGTTACAAGAAAATCCGCTAACCATTTCTACAACTGTTATCAGTCGTCCTTTGCTACAAAGTTGGCTATTGCCTGTTGCTGCTTATGTCGCAGGACCAGGTGAAATAGCTTATTGGGCACAACTGGGCTCATTATTCGATCATTTCAAACTAGATATGCCCTACCTCTATCCAAGAATTTCTGCAACGATAGTTGAACCTAAAATTAAAAGATATTTAATGAAATATGCCATTTCACCGGAAAATCTTCTTCCCAAAAAAGGAGACTTTATTGACCAGTATTATAAAAACTTTAGTGAGACAGAGGAAGACCCTCTAGACAAACCTTCAGAAAATTTTGGGGGAAGAGGAGAGCCATATAACTGATTATCTTAAATCGTTAGATCCGACATTAATTGATGGCGGTAAAAAAACGATTGAGCGGATGGCACAGACATTATCAAATTTTGAAAACAGGGTACTCAAAGCCCGAAAAGACAAAGAACAATTAAAAACTGATCATTTGGATCAAATACATACCGCTGTTTTTCCGGATGATATTCCGCAGGAAAGATATTTGGGTATTGTTTACTTTCTGAACAAGTTCGGACCAGATTTCATAAACTATCTATATAAAAATCTTGATCCCAATATATATGACCACCAGATAACCTATCTTTGATTTATTCCGGATCCTTGGTGGCGTGATATCTTTTTAGATAATCGTAGATACTCCACTGGGTTCTACTTTTCTTGCCCTTTTCACCTTTTTTAAACTTATTCTGAAGATCCTCATCTAAAATCCTAACACGAACATTATCATTCCACTGTATCTCCAGGTATTTTTTCAGTTCTTCCTTTAACTCCTCGCTATAGACAGGGCAGGTCACTTCAATTCTTCGATCGATATTTCTGGGCATCCAATCTGCAGATGATATGAAATATTTCTCGTCACCCCCATTGCAAAAAACAAAAATTCGTGTATGTTCGAGAAATTTATCTACAATACTTATGGCTTCTATATTACTGCTCATATTCTCTATCCCAGGAATCAATGAAAACATGCCCCTTATGATCAATTTTACTTTCACTCCCGCTTCACTGGCTTCATATAATTTTGTAATCAAGGCGAGATCAGTCAGATTATTCATTTTTAGAATGATGTATGCCTCTTTCCCTGTAGTGGCATTTTTAATCTCTTTATTAATAAGTGAATTCATACGCTTACGCATAAAATTGGGTGAAACAATCAGATGTTTAAACGATGGATTCTGATAAGTTTTGCCAAAAAATTCAAAAATCTTTTCAACTTCTTTTGTTAAAGCCCGATTCGCAGTAAAAAGGGCATGGTCGGTATAAATTCTCGCTGTATCTTCATTAAAATTTCCGGTACCAATAATAGCATAGTGTGCGGGCCGGTCCTTTTCTGTTCGGGTGATCAGACACAATTTTGAATGAACCTTCAGACCAGGCACCCCAAAAATGACCTTTACCCCTTCCTCTTCAAGTCTGTTAGCCCAATAAATATTTGCTTCTTCATCAAAACGGGCCTGTAATTCCAAAACAACTGTTACCGATTTTCCATTTTTTTTGGCATTTATAAGGGCATTGAGAACACTGGAATTTTTTGCAGCCCGGTAAATAGTCATTTGAATAGACGTAACTTTTGGATCTATCGATGCCTCTCTTAAAAGATCAATTACATAGTCAAAAGAATGGTAGGGATAGTGCAGGAGGATATCTTTTTTGCGCATGCTTTTGAGTAAACTCTTGTTGGAATCAATGTCTTTATGCTCAAGACGTTTAATCTTTGAATATCTGAGTATGCTTCTCCCGATTGAAGGAAAATTCATTAAATCACGGTTGTTATGATATTTTGAACCAGCGATTACCGTATCATTTTTACTTAGATTTAGTTTAACCTTCAGAATATTTAATAAATCTTCTGGGAGATTTGAATCGTGGATAAAACGCACGGGAATCCCTGCTTTGCGTTGCTTTAAACTTTTGTTCATCTTTTCGATATAACTTTCGGAGATATCAGCATCGATATCAAGTTCAGCATCACGGGTAATTTTTATTGTATAAGCATGGAACTCTTCATATGAAAAAATGGAAAATATATCCGCTAAATTATGCCGAATAACATCATCTAAAAGCATCAGGTATTTTTTGCCCTGAATTGAAGGCAGGATGAGAAAGCGGGGGAGCACATCGGAAGGGATTTCAATCAAAGCATACTGTTTGTCATCGGGCAATTCTTTTTTATGCAGACATACGGCCAGATAGACAGTTCTGTCCCTTAATTCCAGAGAATCTTTAACCTGGTCGATCATAATAGGAATTAATTTGGGTCTCACCTCATTATGAAAATAAGACGACACAAATTCACCTTGTTCTATTGTGAGTTCTTTTTCTGTAATGATAAATATTTTTTGTCTGGCCAGGGCGTTGGTGAGATTTTTAAATATGCGATCGAATTCATCATGCTGGTGCAAGGCAATTTTTGTGATTTCCTTGAGTATTTTATTTGGATCTTCTCCGACAACTTTTTTTGCTTTTTTTCCAATATAAGTAAGACGATTTAAAGTGGCTACACGGACCCGGTAAAATTCATCCAGGTTTGAGGAGCAAATCCCTAAAAACTTTATTCTTTCGATTAGGGGTACATCTCTGCTATCTGCCTCCTGCAATACGCGCTCATTAAAAGACAACCAGCTAATTTCTTTATTTTTTATTTTCGCATTCATGCAATACCTGTGAACAAACTGTTTGTTGTGTTATAATCCCGCTGAGTTTATATAATAGATTAGTCTATTATTTTGCTGTACTATTTTTTAAATTAGAGTCAAAGTTAATCTATGGACATTGAGAATGTTTTCAGTTAATGCTGGATAAACTAAATATATAAAAAAAAAGAGTTAAATTGCAATATGTCAGACCATAAGAATATAGAAAATCAATTGAGAGATAGCCTGTCTGAGGATTTGGGAATTGGAGATATTACCAGCAGAGCAACAATAGATCCGGATAAAAATGGAGAGGCGAAAATAATAGCGAAGCAGAATGGTGTTCTATCTGGCATGAAAACAGCAGGCGAGGTATTTACTCTGCAGGACAAAAATTTGTCCAACCACAAATTAAAAACTGAAGGGGCTCGGCTTGTTGCTGGTGATACTGTAATGATTGTCGAAGGTAAAATACAATCTATTCTTAGCGCAGAAAGAACAGCATTAAATTTTTTAGGCCATCTTTCAGGAATTGCCACACTCACATCTCAATTCGTGGACTTGGTGAAAGACCTGAACGTACAGATCACAGATACAAGAAAAACAACACCAGGTTGGCGATTATTGGAAAAACAGGCTGTGAAAGCAGGAGGTGGTGTGAATCATCGAATGGGACTTTACGATATGATATTAATCAAGGAGAACCATGTTGAAGCAGCCGGTGGAATTAGTCAGGCAGTAGAGAAGGCGAGGGCGTATCTTCGCCAATCACGTCTTGATTTAAAAATAGAGGTAGAAACAACAACATTGGATGAAGTGCGTGAAGCTGTTGAAAAAAACGTCGACCGGATTATGTTGGACAATATGTCACTTGAGATGATGAAGGAAGCTGTGGGAATTATTGATGGTGGTATGGAAATTGAAGCATCCGGAGGTGTTACAAGGGATACTATTCGAGCAATTGCTGAAACAGGCGTTGATTTTATATCTATAGGAGTATTAACCCATTCGGCTCCAGCCTTTGATTTTACATTATTACTAAATAGTTGAATAAATATTGATTTGAGAGCCTTATTTGTAAAAATCTGAGAAAAGTGGGACGATGCCTATTTTTTCATCATTATCAATTAACCCAAAATTTTAAACTACAAATATATACTTGTGTGCGTTAAATGAACCAATCAAACCCTTTATGGGAAGATATACTAAAATTTTCTAAAAATAAAAAGAAAATGGCTGTGGGATTCATTCTATTGGGAATTCTGGGATTTGTACTACCAGTAATACCAGGCTTTGCCTTGCTTGCTATTGGTGTTTTCTATCTGAACCCAGAATGGTATGAAAAATTAAAAAGTTGGTATGGGAAAGTCAGATAAAATTAATATTCAATATTCAATGTTCACTATTAAATTTTTAACTGTTCTCCTGATAACTCCCAAAGACAGAGCGAAGACTGTCGGCAATTTCTCCCAAAGTTACATTTTCTTCGACACAATTGATGATAAAAGGCATCAGATTCTCGTTGCCTTTTGCTGCAGATACTAATTTTTGGCGGGCAGAAGAGACATTCTCTGCATTTCGAATTTGTTTGTATTTCTTGATGCGTTTTGTTTGCCGGTCGATCATTTTCTGATCAATTTTTAAAATTTTCGGTATCTTTTCTTCTCCCTCTGTAAATTTGTTGACACCGACAACGACTTTGTCTCCCTCTTCTATTTCCTTTTGATAGGTATAGGCCTTCTTTGATATCTCATCCTGAAAAAAACCCTTTTTTATGGCTTCCACCGAGCCACCCAAACCATCGATGGTTTTTATGTAGTCAAAGCTCTTTTTTCTATCTCATCGGTAAGAGATTCGAGGAAAAAAGATCCACCGAGAGGGTCGCCGCTGTTTGTGATCCCACTTTCATTTGCAATGATTTGTTGGGTGCGTAGGGCTGTTTTTACGGATTCTTCGGTAGGTAGAGTGCTAGGGCTTCATCAAAAGAATTTGTGTGCAAAGACTGGGTTCCGCCAAGTATTGCGGCAAGGGCCTGGATGGTTACACGAACAATGTTATTTTCTGGTTGATGTGCAGTAAGCGTGCTGCCTCCGGTCTGGGTATGAAAGCGCAAAAGCATAGATTTTTTATATTTGGCATGAAAATGATCCCGCATAATTTTTGCCCACATTCTTCTGGCTGCTCTGAATTTCGCCACTTCTTCAAATAGATTATTGTGTGCGTTAAAGAAAAAGGATAATCGTGAGGCGAAATCGTCCACATCAAGTCCTGCTTTTTTGGCGGCCTGGACATAGGCTTTTCCATTGGCCAGGGTGAAGGCCAATTCCTGGACGGCATCAGATCCGGCCTCGCGAATGTGATACCCGGAAATACTTATGGTATTCCATTTTGGCAGGTATTCATGACAGTATTTAAAAATGTCAGTAATAATACGCATGGATGCATCGGGGGGGTAAATATAAGTACCGCGCGCGATATACTCTTTTAACAAATCGTTCTGTATCGTTCCCGAAAGATTTTTTAAATCATATCCATGCTTTTTTGCCAGAACAATATAAAAGGCCAATAGAATAGATGCCGTTGAATTAATCGTCATAGAACTGCTGATATTTTCCAGCGGGATATCTTTAAACAGGATCTCCATATCCTCAAGAGACGAGACAGGGACTCCTACTCTTCCAACCTCTCCTGAGGCAAGGGGATGATCCGAGTCGTAACCCATTTGGGTTGGTAAATCAAAGGCCACAGACAATCCGGTGCTTCCTCTTTTGATTAAATATTTGAATCGTCTGTTTGTGTCTTCCGCAGCACCAAATCCGGCATATTGGCGCATGGTCCAGAGGCGGTTTCTATACATTGAAGGATAGATTCCGCGTGTAAAAGGATAGTCTCCAGGCTTGCCGAGGGAATCGTCATAATCAAAATTATGATTGGGATAGTAGACAGAATTGATTGGAATATCAGAATCCGTCTTAAACTTTTTCTCCTGGTCTTCAGTATTGTATTTTTGCTTTTTTATATTGATATCCTTTCCACATTAAAGATGAAATCAAAATCTTATATTAAAAATACTATTAACCATGGATTCACACAGACAAATATAGAAATGATAATATTGAAACTAACCCTTTTTAGTTGTAGTCCATCTTTAAGATATATAACAAATTATTGGGTCTTACTGCTTTTACGAGAGCTATTTTTAAATGGATCAAGTTAGCTGATAAATGTTCAATCAGACTGTCAGGTAATTGAATTTATCTCATCCAATTATCAAAAGGTCCTGGTCCTTCTCCACAGAATCACCTTCATGAATCAATATTTTTTGTATAACACCATCATTATCAGCCTTTATCTCGTTTTCCATTTTCATTGCTTCAAGGATAATTAATCCGTCACCTTTTTTGACATCATCGCCTTCATTTATGAGTATTTTTGCAATAAGACCAGGGATTGGAGCGAGAATGCATTCCTCACCCTGACCCTCTGCTGATAATTCAACTAATTTTTTAAGTTCACGGAATCTTTCATCTTCAACATTTACCGGAAAATATTCACCCTCCAGGTGTACATGGTATATACCATTCTCTTTTATAATATGGATCAAATGCGATGTCCCATCCAGAATAAAAGTAAAGCGGTTATTTCCCAATGGCGTAAAGGAATACGCGATTCGATTGTCCTTTTCATCGCGCAGGGATGTATCTTTACTTTCAGATTGTTTAAATGTCCAGGCCAGGTCGCCTATATCGGCAAAAATCTTCATTTGTCTGCCAGAATTTTCTTTCTTTTTAAATTTTTCCAATTGGATTCATTCCCAGTTTTTGTATTCTGGAATTTCTTTTTCCCTTTTTCCTTTAAGTGAAAAACAGCAGCAGCGATGGCAGCAATTTTACCACGATCTTTATTTAGATCGAAGAGGGAAGGTTCCTCAGCGATAAAATTCGTAGTAAAATTTCCTGAAATAAAACGCTTGTGTTTTAGCACATTTATCAGGAAGGGGATCGTGCTATGAATACCCTGTAATTCATACTCTCTTAATGCTCTTACCATTCGGTGAATTGCTTCTGTTCTTGTGGGTGCCCAGGCAATTAATTTTGAGATCATCGGATCATAGTAAAGAGATATTTCATTCCCGTTTGTTACGCCACTATCTTCGCGGATTCCCGGCCCTCCGGGGGGGGCAATATGCTGAATAAGACCCGGTGAAGGTGCAAAATTATTCAGCGGATTTTCAGCATAGATCCGGCATTCTATGGCATGTCCCCAAAAGCAGTCAACACTCTTGTCAAGACTCATTTTATGTCCGGCTGCGATTTGTATTTGTTCTTTTACAATATCCAGGCCGGTCACCATTTCTGTAACAGGATGCTCAACCTGCAAACGGGTATTCATCTCAAGAAAATAAAAATCGCGGTTTTTATCTACCAAAAATTCAATAGTTCCTGCATTTTGGTAGTTACATGCTTTCAGCTGCTTTAATAGCTGCTGCTCCCATTTTTGTTCGTAATTCTATATCCAGCAAGATTGAAGGTGCTTCTTCGATAACCTTCTGATGTCGTCGTTGGATAGAGCATTCCCGTTCTCCCAGGTGGATACACTTGCCATGGGAATCTGCAAGTATCTGAAATTCAATATGGCGGGGTTCATCCACGTACTTCTCAAGATAAACATCTCCATTACCAAAAGCTGCAGAAGCTTCTCTCCCAGCAGCTTCAATGGCAGCAGGAAGATCTTCGGAAGATTCTACCAGACGCATACCTTTTCCGCCCCCACCGGCGGCAGCTTTTACCAACACCGGATAACCGGCTTCCTCTGCTTTAGATAAGGCCTCTTTTATTGATTTGATTGCTGTTTCTGTACCTGGCACAACCGCTACACCCGCCTCGATCATTTTAGTCCGTGCTGCCGTCTTATTCCCCATCAACTCTATGGCCTGGGAGGTTGGACCAATAAAAACCAATCCCTCTTTTTTAACTCTTTCAGCGAAGTCGGCATTCTCGGCAAGAAAACCATATCCGGGATGTATGGCATCAACTTTGGATTTTTTACAGATCTCAATAAGTTTGTCGATGTTCAGGTAAGTATCTAATGACTTGATGCCGTGAAGCGGAAAAGCTTCATCACAAAAATGAACAAATGGTGATTTGATATCAGGGTCGGAGAAGACAGCAACGGTCTTTATACCCATCTCGTGGCAGGTTCTGGCGATACGTAGGGCAATTTCACCCCGGTTTGCAATTAGGATTTTTTTAAACATAAGAGGTGCAATAAATTTAATTTTTTAAATATAGGTTATCCCGCAAAGCAAAGCAATTTATGAACCTTTTAGTCAGATGATGGGAATCTAGATATAAATATTTCCTGGTTACTGTTTTCTTGCGCTAAGTTATTATTTTGATTAATTTAATCGTGTATATATATGAGAGGTATCAATATAAATGCGTACAATAGACCTGAGAAGTGATACAGTTACAGTTCCTACACCAGATATGCGTGAATTCATGTCCCAGGCATCAGTGGGCGATGATGTTTATGCTGAAGATCCAACAGTAAACGATCTCCAGGATATGATTGCAGAAATGCTGGGTAAAGAGGCCTCTTTATTTGTACCAAGTGGTACACAGGCGAACCAAATTTGCATCAATGCACATACACAACCTGGTGATGAAGTTATTTGTGATTATAATGCTCATATTTTTAATTATGAATCTGGTGCACCGGCTATGTTGTCTGGTGTTCAGCTTCACCCTATCACCGGCGAAAATGGTCATCCTACTGTTGATCAAATTGCATCAGCCGTTCGTCCCCCTGACGATCATTACCCCCATTCGCAATTAATCTGCCTCGAAAATACACATAACCGGGGTGGGGGAACGATCTTCCCAATTGACCGGATTCAGGAAATACGAAAATTTGCCAGAAAAAATAACCTGAGACTTCATCTCGATGGAGCAAGGTTATGGAATGCCGCAATTGAAACAGGGATTAATTTAAAAGATTATGCCCGGCATTTTGACTCGGTTTCTTTGTGTTTCTCCAAGGGATTGGGAGCTCCTGTTGGTTCTATTGTTGCCGGTTCCGAAAAATTTATTGAGCGGGCACATTATTATCGCAAAGCCCTTGGCGGTGGTATGCGACAGGTCGGTATTCTGGCCGCCGCATGCATCTTTGCTGTTGAAAATCATTTTGAGAGGTTGGCAGATGATCATCACAATGCCAAGCTCCTCGCAGAGGGTCTTAATCAAATTGATACCTTTGATGTCAATACAAAACTAGTTGAAACAAATATAGTTATCGCTGATACAATTCTTGAGAGAACCTCTGCTCTTGAGATCGTTAATCATATGAAGAAGAGTGGAATACTTGCCGTCCCTTTTGGCCCCCATAAAATAAGATTTGTTACACATTTGAATATTACTAGCGATGATATCGAATTTTGTGTGGACACCCTAACCCATATTTATAAATAGGAATTCTCTTGTATATTATAATTCTCGGCGCAGGAGAAGTCGGTTATAATCTTGCTAAATTACTCTCTTATGAGAGGCATGACATTGTTATCATTGAGCCTAATATGGACCGTGTCAAACGCGCGAGAGAAAATTTGGATGTACAGGTTTTTGAAGGTACGGGAAGCAGCCCGGAGGCGTTACGTAAAGCCGGTGTTGAAAAAGCTGATATGGTTGTCGCCGTTAGCAATAATGATGAAGTGAATCTCCTCGCCTGTTTGATTGCAGGAAAATATAATGTAAAGACAAAAATTGCCCGGGTTAAAAATCGTGAGTTCACCAGAGATGATTGCGCACTCAATGCAAAATTCCTGGGAATAGATCTGATCATTCATCCCGAATCGGAAGTCGCAAAAGCGGTTGTTAATTTGCTAAAATTATCGGCTGCGACCGATATCCTCGAATTTGCAGATGGGAAGATCCTCCTCATCGGTGTTCAATTGGATAAAAACTGTGAAGTTTTGGGGAAATCCTTGGCTGAAGTCGCAGGGCTATTGGAGCAAACCACGTTTCGTACGGTGGCAATTCAAAGAAGAGATCGTACAATAATTCCACGTGGTGCAGATGTGTTTATGAATAATGATCGGGTATATGTGATGACGCAGCGTGAGAATGTCCCCGATGTTCTGAAAATGGCCGGCAGAGAAAACGTCAAAATGGAAAATGTCATGATCCTTGGTGGTGGGCAGACGGGAATCGAAATTGCCTCACATTTAGAAGATCATATCAATGTAAAAGTGATTGAGTCCGATGCCGATAAAACAGAGGTTTTGGCTGATCGTCTTAATAAATCCTTAGTGATAAAAGGAGATGGAAGAGATATCAACCTGCTCGCATTGGAGGGTATCATTGATATGGATGCTTTTATCTCTGTTACAGGTGATGACGAAACCAATATCATCTCCTGCCTGGTCGCCAAACATCTCCAGGTACCACGAATTATTGCCTTAATCAACAAAACTGCTTACTCACCAATTATTCCAACAATTGGTATTGATGCCTATGTCTCAAAACAAATAGTAACGGTTGATCAAATTCTCAAATTTATCCGCCGTGGATCAATACTAAGCGTCGCTTCTATCCCAGGCGTATCTGCTGAGGTTCTGGAATATGTGATTGCTGAGAATGCCAGAATTACGAGAAAGCAATTAAAAGATATTCAATTTCCCAAAGGAGCCTTACTTGGTGCTGTCGTGCGGAAAGATGAGTTCTTTATACCAGTGGGCAGCTCCCAACTTGAAAATGGAGACAAAGTCGTGGTATTTGCCATGCCGACGGCAATAAAAGAATTGGAAAAGCTGTTTAATTAAATCTTATTTCGATTAAAATATATCTTCATAGGATGGTTTCACTATCAAATTAGCAAATATAAATATTCGCGCGATATTATCGATTATTGGTGTGTTGCTGATTTTTCTTTGTCTGACCATGTTGTTACCTCTTATCGTTTCTCTTATCTACGCAGAAGATGACCTCTATCCCCTACTTATTTCTGCCGGTATTACTGGTGTGACCGGTACACTTCTGTTTTTCTCCTTTAGAACCCAGCATGATCTTCGTTTAAGGGAGAGTTTTGCTCTTGTTTCATTTACCTGGCTGGCGTTCGCCTTTTTTGGAGCATTACCGTTCTATTTATCGGGTTATATACCTTCCTATGCGGATGCTTTTTTTGAGACCATGTCTGGATTTACAACAACAGGTGCAAGCATTCTCACAGATGTTGAAATGCTTCCTCATGGTCTGCTGTTCTGGCGATCCTTCACCCATTGGATTGGTGGCATGGGTATTATTTTGTTATCATTGGCGATCCTGCCCTTATTGGGTGTGGGGGGGATGCAGCTCTATAAAGCTGAGGTACCCGGCCCCGAGCATGATAAATTAAAACCAAGAATAAAAGACACTGCAAAACTTCTCTGGGAAGTATATATGCTTATTACAGCGGTCCAAATGATTTTGCTCTATTTGGCTGGGATGGACTTGTTTGATTCAATCTGTCATACTTTTGGTACCATGGCCACGGGTGGCTTTTCAACAAAAAATGCAAGTATTGGTCATTATCAGAATGCTACAATTGATTATATTATTATCATCTTCATGCTTATTGCCGGCGTAAATTTTTCACTCCATTACAAAGCCCTCCGCGGCCGGCTTTTTTCTTATTGGCATGATCCGGAGACAAAGTTTTTCTTTTTTATCATTGGAAGCGGTACGTTAATCGTTATGGCTGATTTATACTTCTCTCAAAATTATGCCTTCCTTAAAAGCCTTCAAAAGGGTTTGTTCCAGGTCTCCTCAATTATCACCACTACCGGATATGGAACGGATGATTATGAATTATGGAACAGTAACTCACAAGTAATTTTATTTCTGTTTATGTTTTTGGGTGGCTGTGCCGGATCAACAGGAGGGGGTATGAAAATTATGCGCTCTATGGTAATGGTAAAGTTTGCATTAAATGAGATTAAAAAACTTATTCACCCCAATGCAGTTTTACCAATCCGTGTAGGCGGTAGAACTATTCCCAGAGAAGTTGTTGGAAATATTGCTGGCTTTTTCTTAATTTATCTGGGTATATTTATTGGCGGTGTCTTATTTATGACGCTGCTTGGGATTGATTTTATAAGTTCATTTGGTGCGGTTGCCGCCTCTATTGGAAATATAGGTCCCGGGCTTGGCTCTGTTGGGCCAACGGATAACTATGCACATATTCCACAGTTAGGTAAATGGGCTTTGTCCTTTTTAATGCTCGTGGGAAGATTGGAAATATATCCGGTTATAATATTTTTAACACCTACATTTTGGAAAGAATAGATTCTATAGTTATCATCCTGAATAGTATTTAAACTACCAAACCTTGCGTAACTAAGAAATAAGAATGACGTTTATTAAATCTATATATAGCAAACCCAAAGATTCATTTGGCCTCATTTTAATTCGTTAATTGTTTCTGGTTTGATGTCCTTATGGTAGAAAAATTGAATGTTGCGTTTAACTATATTTTTGATTGTCGGATGAATTGAATTTGAGTTCGCTGAATAGTACATAAAACGTTGTTTTTTATGAAAAAAATAGTAAATTGACAATAATTCTTATCCGGCGTTCGCCATGATTGATATTGCTAGAATAAAAAAACAACAAAAAACATCCATATTTGGTAAATATATTTATCATCTGCCTGAAATTGATTCGACAAATTCTTATGCACAAGGTCTGGCTCAGGGAGGTGCGCCAGAGGGGACTGTTGTTCTTGCTGATTTTCAGACTGAAGGAAAGGGCAGACAAAACCATATTTGGGAGTCCACAAGAGAATCAAATATTTTAATGAGTTTGATTTTGAGGCCACGCCTCCGAATTGATAAGGTATTAAAAATTACCCTGGCTACGGCGGATATTTTGATATCAAGTCTGGAAAAGGTTTTAGATAGGACATCCTATACTAAGCCCGTATTTACCGTGAAATGGCCAAATGATATATTAGCAAACGGTAAAAAAATTGGCGGTGTCCTGACTGAAAGTAGCCTTAGAGAAAAAGAGGTTGTATTTGTTATTGTTGGGATCGGATTAAATATTAATCAGGATCTATCTGAATTAAGCACGGACACAAGAGGGATTGCCACATCACTTCTTCATGAGGTGAATGAATATTTCGAGCGAGAATCTATAATCGCTGAGATTATTCATGAATTTGAAAAAAAATATTTCAACATAGAAAGAACTGATTATTCCGGGGTTATTGAAAAGTGGAAAAAGCGCTGTACCTGTGAGGGAAGGGAAATTGAAATTGAAACCCATGCTGGCATTGAGAGAGGGCAATATCTTGATATTAATGATAATGGTGCCTTAATTTACCGCTCTGAAAATGGCGTTGAAAAGGAACTGGTATCGGGTTCTATAAAATATATTTAGGCATTAAATGGATTTAATGATTGATATTGGTAATACACATACAGTTTTAGGATTGTATGAAAATGACGCATTAAAGAAGCATTGGCGGATTTCAAGCCGATACTCAAGAACAGAGGATGAGATATGGGTTGTTGTCGATTCATTCCTCAAATTAAATAATATGAATTCTGAAATGATTAATGGGGTTTGCATTTCTTCTGTTGTGCCTGAAGAAACACGAATTTACCGTAAAATGGTTGAAAAATATCTCTCATGCAAACCAATGCATATAAGCCCGGAATTAAATTTGGGTCTTGATATTCTTTATCAGGATCCATATGCTGTGGGTGCAGATCGAATCTGCAATGCCGTCGCCGGTAAAAAGAAATACGGTGTTCCCCTGATTGTGCTCGACTTTGGGACGGCAACAACATTTGATTGTATTAACGATAATGGTGATTATCTTGGAGGCGTTATCTGTCCTGGTATCGAAAGTGCCGCCTCAATTTTGCATCATAAGGCAGCAAAACTTCCCAAGATTGAGCTGGTCTTTCCACCAAATGTTATCGGAAGTAATACAGAAGAGAGCATGCAAAGTGGTATAATGTATGGATCAGTTGAATTGATTCAGGGTATGATTAAAAAAATCAAATCTGAACTTGGGGGAAGCCCAAAGGTAGTTGCTACCGGGGGGCTTGCTCACACAATTGCAAAGAGAACTCAAGCAATTGATATCGTTGACGAAAATTTAATTTTAGAGGGTATATATCTTCTCTACAAACGTAATCTTTCCACAAATGGTAATTAAATGGCAGCAGAAAAAATATTAGTTTTTCACCAGGATGCATCCGTTTTAAAAGGATTATCTCAATCACTGAGTAGTCTTGGATTTTCAGTGATTTCTTCCTCAAATATAGAGTATACATTGGAACTTGCTAAGCAAGAAAAACCACACTTTCTAATTTGGGGTGATGAACTATCACTAAAGGCGAAAAAATCTTTACGTAGTTTGAAAGATACAGATGTCGGAGAAAATTTATCTATCCTGGCTGTAGGAAATGGGAGTGATATAAATCTTTACGACCGTGTTGAAGCACAACATTACGGTATTGACGATTTTATCCCTGATATGAAGGATGTCACACAAATTCAATCCCGCATTCATTTTCACCAACGCTATATCACTCAGATAAGATCAAATAGTGATAAGGTTAAACGTTTCAGAAGTCTCAGCAAATCGACACTCAGTTTAATGCTCAGCCGTGGCATTACAAATGTATGCGAAATCCTAAATGATTTCTTTGTCAAAGCCTATCCTTTAAATTTTCATATTCTTGCTGTCAGGACGTCTGAACATGGTGATTATGATTATTTTAATTTATCTAGTTCTAACCGGAAACCTATCAATGCTGATAAGGTAAGAACGGATCCCATATGGCAGGAAAAATATTTAGATGCAGAGAATCTGAAAGATGGCCCTATTAATGATATACAAATTGTAAATACATTCAAAACATGGGGGCTGGAATTTAGCCGCGCCTATCAATTAATCTTGACCATGAGAGGTAAAGCCGTAGGGGTGATGCTCTTTGCGTTGCCGGATGGTATCGAAATTGATGCAGAGGAAGATGCCTTACTCACAGCTTTGTTTCAGTCTGCCTCACAAAGATTAACAGAGGTAAAAAGAATCTACAGTCTCCAGCGAGATGGTACAAAAAAAGTGCCGGAAATCAAAAGTTACTTTGAAAAACCTTCAGAAGATGAGATTCTCGCTCTCCTCGGAAAATTGTTAATTAACCAATTACAACCGGATATTACACTGTATATTAATTACCATGAAGGGTTTAAGTTTTTATATCCAAAATATTGCTACAAGGGTGATGATAGAAAAAATCTTTTTGAAAAGGAGAAGCCGCCTGTTTTATTGTTAAAGGATTTTCAGGTCTTCGATACTGTCCTCCAAAATAAGAAAACATTGCTAACGGATATTAAGAGAAGTGTTTCAGGCCAACAGTTAAAAAAATTACCGGGGTTAGACAGTCTTGATATCAATAATGTCATCATAATGCCCCTGATGGGTGCTCAAACTATCCAGGGGTTTTTTGTCATCGGACGCGTTAGCTTCCTAGAGAAGTTCAGTAATCGGGAAATTCAGGAAAGTGAAAAATTAATCAAACAAGGTGCCGGAGCACTTGAAGAAGACCAGATCCTTCGTAATGCAAAACTGACTGTAAAACAGACTAAACAGGATTTTCTCTCTTGGATCGGAGTTAACCTTAGATCTTACCCTGGATAAACTTTTAGAAAAAGTCTGTGTGGCTATTCGTCGAACATTGGGTTGGAACGTCGTGATCCTGGATCTAAAAGATCAGTATGAGGAAGCTTTTACCAACATGCAGATCCTGGGAATCAATGATAAAGAATATAAGAAATTGTTGGATTTAGAAGGATATCCTCCTTTTACAAAAAAGCTTGATATATCTTTCCCCTTTGGCAATAGTTTCTTCTTTGATCATAAACAAAAATATTCAAATGAAGAATCTGATAAGAAAAAGAATTTTGAAGAACAAATTGGAAGCGAGTGGAATGATCAGGACTGGATCTATGTACCGATCAAAAGTCGTGGCAAATTACTCGGTGTTCTTTCACTAAATGATCCTGTGGAACGAAAACGTCCAACATTAGAGCGGATCAATTCTGTGGAATATTTTGCAAATCAGGCAGCTGTGATCATTGAAAATTATGATCTTATCGAAGGTGTAAAATCTTCGGAACTTAAATACCGTCTGCTTGCTGAAACCATGACGATGGGGTTGGTTACCTGTGAGCCAGATCGCAAGATTATATATACCAATCAAAGTCTTGCCACGCTTCTCAAGTATGAGTCACCAGATCTGATGATAGGAAAAAAACTTCATGATTTTACTGAGGCCAATTCACGACCCAAACTCATCAAAGCTGTTCATGATATTCTTAAGGAAGATAAGGCAGCAGACGATGGAAGTGATAATACAGAAGGGGTAGAATTAGAATTGCTGGCTGAAGATGGTGAAGAAATTCCATTTATGGTTTATATGTCTCCATTCTATCAACATGGTAAGAAAGTCGGATTTTTTAGCGTGTTGGCAGATTTACGTAATCAGAAAAAAATCGAGAGACTTAAATCCGATTTCAATTCGATGATTGTACACGATCTTCGTTCACCACTTAATATTATCCAGGGTTATGTGGATATTGTCAGAACGGAAGTCGTGGGAACAATTACAGAAGAACAGGCCGAATTGTTGACGATCGCAAAAGAGAATGTATTTAAAGTTTTGAAACTGATTGATAATTTCTTAACTGCCTCCAAACTAGAGGCCGGGCATTTTCAAATCGACCCATCTATTAATTCGATGAATGGCCTAATAGATACCCTCTGGGATCATTACCAGGTACTTGCGAATGAGAAAAAAATAAAGTTGATTAAAGATCTTGATGAAAATTTACCCCTTTTTAGTTTCGATAAGTTTAGGATCGAACAGGTTGTACGAAACTTTCTCAGTAATGCTTTGAAATTTACCCCACCGGAAGGCAGTATTACAATCAGCACGCAGCTAAAAAAAGCAAAAGGTGATATCTCCAAAGATATGCAGATGCACGCTGATATTTCTGTCACAGACACTGGGGTGGGGATTCCTGATGATGAACTTAATAAAGTTTTTAACAAATATGAACAGACTGAAGCAGGGAAGGATGCCTCTCTCAAAGGTACCGGGCTTGGTCTGGCCATCTGTCGGGAAATCGTGGAGTTACATAGTGGTGATGTTTGGGTGAAAAGTGAATTGCATCAGGGAAGCACATTCGGATTCTCGCTTCCTATTCAGGCATTAAAACTATAGTAAAGATTTTCTGATATAATTATGTCGGTCACATTTATCTTACCGCGTTTCCCCAATGTTTGAAAATTCTCCAAATTTTTTCAAACTTTTGTATATTTCTCTAATTAATTTTGGTATCATATCGGTGGTGCGAAACAATATAAATAGCCATAACTAAACTATGTCCAAAAAAAAATTAAAACCTAATTCTACTCCTCTTATGGAGCAGTACCTCAAAATAAAAACTGAGCATCGGGATAAAATTCTTCTCTATCGAATGGGTGATTTTTATGAAACATTTTTTGAAGATGCTCAAATTATTTCAAAGGTTTTGGGAATAGCTTTAACCAAACGTGCACATGGTAAGAGTGCGGATGTTCCCCTGGCAGGGTTTCCCTACCATGCTTTGGACACCTATCTACATAAACTTGTAAAAGCTGGTCACCGGGTAGCTATTTGCGAACAAGTTGAAGATCCCAGGCAGGCAAAAGGTATTGTAAAAAGGGAAGTAATCGAGGTTATTACACCCGGGGCAACCTTATCTGATAAATTACTTGACCATAAAATTAATAATTTTCTTGCAGCTCTATTTTTCTCAAATCAAGCAATTGGTCTGGCTCTCTCTGATATTTCCACAGGAGAATTTTATGCAGCGGAAATACAAACAGACCAGCTAATCGAGCAATTACTTGCATTTCATCCCAAAGAAGTTCTGGTACCGGCAGGACAGTTTGAAGAAATATCAGATTTTCTATCACCTCACCTGGATGTTATTTTGACGCGCAGAGATGACTGGATGTTTAATACCGATTATGCCTATGAACTCTTAACGAATCATTTTCAAGCCCATTCCTTAAAGGGTTTTGGTCTTGAAAGAATGACCTCGGCTATCAGCTCAGCGGCATCAATTATTAATTATTTGCAGGAAAATTATAAATCAAGTCTTGACCATATTCGTAAAATCCAGGTAATAAATCTTTCAGATTACATGATTCTTGATGAGTCCACAAGAAGAAACTTAGAGATCAAAGATCCTATCCAGGAGAATACAGATGGGAAAACGCTATTAGAGGTTATTGATGAAACCCAGACTCCTATGGGTGGCAGAATGCTCCGTAAATGGATAAACCATCCCCTTCAGGTTAGGGATAAGATTACGGAACGGTTGGATCTGGTTGAAGAACTTTTTCTTAATGAAAAAGTTTTATCAGATTTAAAAAAACTATTAGCGAATTGTCCGGATATGGAGCGTTTGATTGGAAAGATTGCTACCGGAAGGGCTAATGGCAGAGATTTAGTAAATCTTAAAAACGCATTACGTGTAATACCAGAGATTAAAATACTTTTAGAGGAAAGTAATCTGGCAAAAATGAATACAATTTCCTCTAAATTAAATGCCCTAAAAGAGATAGTGGCATTAATTGAGAAGGCGATTGTTGATGACCCACCAATTAATTTGTCTGATGGTGGTATATTTAAAAGGGAATATTCAAAAGAACTGGATGAACTTTACGAGATTGCCCATCATGGAAAAGAATGGTTGATTTCTCAACAAGAAAAAGAACGAGAAAGAACCGGAATCTCTACCTTGAAAATTAACTACAACAGAGTTTTCGGTTATTATATTGAGGTAACAAAAGTTAATCTGGATAAGGTACCGGAAGATTATATCCGAAAGCAAACTCTCGTCAATGCAGAACGATTTATTACACCTGATTTGAAGGAAATTGAAGAAAAAATATTAGGCGCAGAAGAAAAGATGAATAGTCTGGAATATGAGTTGTTTCAGACAGTCCGGGAAGAAATATCTCTTGAGACGGAAAAAATTCAGGCGAATAGTCTTGAAATTGGTTTGCTGGATTGCATTTGCTAGTTTTGCCAGTATCAGTATCGATAACCACTATACAAGACCAAAATTGCGTGACGACACTGTACTAACCTTAAAAAAAGGGCGACATCCTGTAGTTGAAAAATACATGCGTCCAGGAGAAGAGTTTGTACCCAATGATGTCTATCTAAATCCTGTGGACGATCAAATCTGGATTATCACTGGGCCTAATATGGCTGGTAAGTCAACCTTTCTGCGCCAGGTAGGCTTGATTGTTTTTATGGCACAGATAGGGTGTTATGTGCCGGCGGAAGAGGTCGAAGTTGGGCTGGTTGACCGTATCTTTACCCGTGTTGGCGCCTCTGATAATCTTGCAAAAGGTGAGAGTACTTTTCTGGTTGAAATGAATGAAACAGCGAATATTCTCAATAATGCCAGTAAGAAAAGTCTTGTTTTGCTGGATGAAATCGGTCGCGGAACCAGTACGTTTGATGGTCTTTCCATTGCCTGGGCAGTGTCAGAATATCTTCATAATGAAGATTCTGTTCAAGCCAAAACACTTTTTGCCACACATTATCACGAATTAACAGAATTAGCTCTTATGTATCCAAGAATAAAGAACTACAATGTGACAGTTGAGGAGTGGGAAAATAAAATAATTTTTTTACGGAAAATTATACCCGGGGGAACAGATAATTCTTATGGAATCCATGTGACTCAGATGGCTGGTCTGCCCCGTAATGTAATTGAGAGAGCCCGGGAGATTCTGGTGAATCTTGAGGCTAATGAACTATCTCCAAATAGTACACCAAAATTGGCACAACGTCATGCCGGACGAGATGTGGACAAGGAACAACTTACCTTGTTTGCAAATGTGGGTCCTTCCCCCGTTGAGAAGGAATTAAAGAATATTGAACCGGATAAAATGACCCCCCTGGAGGCCCTAATCAAACTAAATGAACTAAAAAAGATGCTTTCTATCTAATTTCATTATAAATATTCTAAAGATTTGGGAGGCCTGGTCCGAGTATAGAAGTCACAATCAACAATATGTAACTTCAATAGATATTGAAGATAAATGCTATTTTTTTCTTGCATTGATTTTCTTTATGCATTAGATTTAAATTAATTAACATCTTAAGCCTTTTTTTTGCCTGACATTAATAGGAGTTTTCGATGAGAACAGTTACGAAGAAAGATGTGGCGAAGCGTACAGCAAAAGTATTGAATGAGAAAATATATACGACAGAAAAGTTTGTCGATGCCATCTTTACTGTTTTACGTGAAATTCTTTCTGAAGCAAATCCTGAGATCAGAATCGAGATCAGAGATTTTGGTGTTTTCGAGGTTAAGAAAACTAAACCCAAACCAAAAGCACGTAACCCAAGGTCAGGTGAAATTATTTATGTTCCCGCAAGACGCAAAACTCATTTTAAAGCAGGCAAACTTTTAAAGGATGTCCTGAAGGTGCCTCTACCAGAAGAGGAGTGATAATACCCCGAATCTTTTATACCTGCTCACGACGATATTCCTTCATTAATACTCTAACAATATGTTAGACTTATATCTTGATTATAATATTAATACGATTGATTTAAAACCCTTAAATTTCTAAATTTCTTATATAATATTAGTTGAAATTGATCCACCGAGGATGGACATCAATTTATATAGTTATTTATTTAAAAGTATATTATTAATTCTACCATTTAAGAAAGCCAAAATCTTAATTATTAATTGCTTACTACTTTTGTGACTAAATCTCAATTCGGCTGTCTCTTTGAGGTTATATAAATTAAAAAAACCGTTCGTAAATATATAGTTGTTAAATAAAGTACAAGAAACGCAGGAAATTTATCATGAGTAAAATTAAAATTGCACTTGCGGGAGTTGGTGGGATTTCCCAAATCGTTCGCATACCAACTCTAAAAAAAATGGAAGATATTGAGCTCGTCGCCATTTGCGATATTGATGAAGCTAAAGTTAGTTTTATCGCAGATAAATATGATATCCCACGGGCCTATTTTGATTATCAAAATTTACTGGCGAGAGAAGAACTAGATGGAATCTTTATTTGTACGCCAAACAATTTTCACTATCCTATGGCGCTAGCCTCAATGGAGAAAAATATTCCCACTCTTGTCGAGAAACCTGTCGCATTAAATCTGGAACAGTCGAAACGCTTGGCAGAAGAATCACAGAAGACCAATACAAAGCTAGTTGTAGGAATGAATTATCGTTTCCGTGATGATGCAATGGTGCTAAAAGATTTTATGGAAAAGAATGAAATTGGTGAGCCTTATTATATTAAGACTGGGTGGCTAAGACATTGGAGCAGACCCCAATTGCAGAACTGGTTGACTGAACTGCGTATTTCTGGCGGTGGGGTAATGATGGATATGGGTATTCAATTACTTGATCTTGGACTTTGGCTGATTGACAAGCCAAAGGTTAAAAATGTTCGTGGTTACACTTATAACATTTTTATGGAAGGGGATGTTGAAGATTCAGCTTTAGCTACCATTGAGACCGAAAATGGGACAGTTATTACGGTAGAAGTCTCCTGGAGAATGCATCTTGAGAAAGATATGAATTATACAAATGTATTTGGCCGGGCTGGGGGGGCATTTATGAATCCTCTCAGATTATTTAAAGAATTGCATGGAAAGTTAGTCAACATGACACCCATTGATTTTGCCTCTAATGTTGATATTTTCAAGCGTTCCTTCGAAAATGAAATGCGCAATTTTATTAATGTTATTAAAGATGAAGAAGCTCCCGTAACCCCTGTCGAGGATGGGGTTTATATTATGCAAATTCTCGATGCAATTTATAAGTCGGCATCCACCGGAAAGCAAATTGACCTCAGCTAATATAACTAGCAAAGATGTTCGGGATACATTACTTTCTACTGTTTTCTTTATTGTTGCCTATGCTCCAAGTCCATTCGGATTTTTTATATATATAGCTTTTATCCCTCAATTTTACATATGTAAAAGAAATACGCCTGGCCGGTCTTTTGTTTATGGCTATCTCATTGGTCTAATGGTTAATGCTGTTACTTTATACTGGTTGTTCTTCTACTCTGGTACAGGCTTTTCAATTATTGCCATCGGAAATGCCCTTCAGTTTGGTCTGCTTACCGCCTTACTTTCATTCATTTTTAACAAAAATGCGCAGCTAGCTCTATTCGTTTTTCCATTTTTATGGACTTTTCTTGAATATATCAGACAATTTGGAGATCTTGCCTTTACATGGCTCAATATCGCGCACACACAATCGTATTTTTTATATATCATTCAATATGTTGAATATACAGGATATCTGGGAGTCGTTTATTGGATATGCCTTGTAAATGTAACGATTTACCTGGCCATAAAAGCCTATAAAAAGCCGAGGCTATTCTTACAATACAGTGTAGTTGTATTATTATTATTTCTTATACCTCTCGGATTTGGACTGTATAAGTTGGGACAAAATTTAAAGGCTCCTGGTGTTTCTGTCGGCTATATACAACCCAATATAGATCAGGATTTAAAATGGTCCACTGATTTTCTTCACGAAAATCTTTCCACGCTCACCTCGTTGACAGACAGCCTTTTGCTAACAAGGCCTGATCTGGTTGTATGGCCGGAAACGAGCATCCCTTATTATTTAAAAGATCGGCCCAAAGATTTTGCTGTGCTTAGTAGCCACATACAAACCCATAAATATCATCTACTTGCCGGTACCCTGGATTATGAATATAAAAATCATTTAAAGCAGAAGTTCAACGCTGCCTATTTCCTCAATCCCAATGATTCTACCCTGGGTGTTTATCATAAACTTCAATTAGTTCCGGAAGAAGAGAAATTTCCATACAAAGAGATTTTACCTGAATGGTTGATTGGGAATAGGATGTATGACATGACGGAGGGAACTAACGTTGTCACCTTTGAGGCCAAGAGCAATCTTTATCAATTAGACTTTAAGGAGAATGATTGGAGGGTTGTCTCTCACGATGATGATGTAACGCCGTTTAAGTCTGTCTGCCATTATTTGCTATGAGTCGATCTTTCCGAATCTTATCCGGCAATTCATTGATAAAGATTCCCGATTATTGATTATTATAACCAATGATGGCTGGTTCGGTTACACATCTCAACCATTTCAGCATTTACAAGCGGCGATCTTTAGAGCAATTGAGCAACGAATATCTGTTATTAGATGCGCAAATACGGGAATATCTTCCTTTATTGATCCCTATGGGAGACGATATCTAGAGTCGGGTCTTTTTGAGCGGGTATTGGCCCAAAAAATTATACCTCTTCGCACTGAGAAAACCTTTTATTCCAACCATGGTGATTGGCTGGGTATATTTAGTGGTATATTGTTAATTTCTTGTTTAACTTTACTCAGCTTTAGGTTCAGGATGGAAAGGTCACCGGAAGTCTTCTTTATCTACATAATAATGAGGACTCTCCCCTTCAATAGAGTCATCATCTTTGACCGTTCGTATTTGATAAAAAGCATTCTAGGCAGTCTGTAGCAATTAATTCAGGTTAGTAAACTCTTTGATTGATTCTGTAGAAATGAAAATTCCATCTTTTTTAATATATCTATTGATGATCATTGTTAATCAGGCGATATCATCAGAATTGAGAACGAATAGAGATGTTATTGATAGACTTGACTTTTGATGTATTTTCAGCCTACCAGGATCATTTGGTGCATAATGGTAAAGATTCTATCTTGATACAGGTTGAAAAACTTGATCGAGAAGAAGGAAACTATTTAAGAGTTTTTATTGGCAACCTTTTTTCGCAAAAATCTTTTCGGGTCTTTCGAAACTATAATGAGGTTTCGTCGTTTCAAGGTTTGATAGTTGAGATTGATAAATTTAATATTGGTGTGAAATATTCAAAACCGTTTGAAAAATCTTTTCTTGGAAGGAATTTCGTCCATCGCCAGATACACTTTCATATTAAAGGACAGATTTATGACGGAAGTGGTCAGAGAGTCGAGCAAGCGATTGAAAGTAATTATTTAGTTGAGGATGATATCCCCTATGATGATATATCAGAGGCAGATGAATCATCTTATGGATTTACCATTGGGAAAAGGGAAGAGTTCTCTTTTTGGGAAAAAATATATGAACCGGTAATTACAATTGGTGCGGTGGCGATTATTGTATATTTATTTTTCACACAAAGAAATTGAGTAAAGTATTGGGAGAGCATGTGATAAAATCTATAATTGTAGTTGTATTGGCTTTAATTTGGATTGGATGTTCAGGAAGAAGCCCTGAAAGTACATGGACAGCAGAAGAATATTATGAATATGCAAAAGAACTCTATGATGACGAAGATTATTTTGAAGCAACTAATGAATTTACAGTTGTTATTTTAAGATATCCGGGTAGTTCGGTAGCTGACAGTGCACAATTTTATTTGGCAATGTCGCATTATGATTTAGAAGAATATATCATCTCTGCCGCAGAATTTTCTAAGTTGATGAATAATATGTCCCGGAGTCCACTCGTTCCGGACGCCACGTATATGCTGGGAATGAGTTATTATCAGATGTCTCCACGACCTGCCTTAGACCAGGAATACACTGAAAAAGCATTAAGGGCCTTCCAATTATTTATTGAAGATTTTCCCGGTCATGAAAAGCGGGAAGAGGTGGAACGGCGGTTATTGGAGTTACGTGAGAAAATGGCAGAAAAATATTATTTAAATGCTGAACTATATCGAGCAATGTTGTGGATCAATTCAAGTGTTATTTACTATGATATTGTACTTGAGAGATATTATGACACTTCATGGGCAGATGATGCTATGCTGGGCAAAGCGAATACATTGATTGATATGGAGGCTTTTGATGAAGTCTAAAAAAATATTAGTCGAAATGAGAGATAAATTTCCTAACACAGATTTAGAATACAGTATTACAAAATCTCTACGAAAAATTGAAGTATATGAAGATCCGGATGAGAGTGATCCTGAAGAGGAATAGAAGGGGTGCAAAGTTAGAAATACTTGAAGCATTTAGATATGCGAAAATTAAGTGCTATAGAGCGTAGAGAGACTTACAAATAATGCGAATAGGATTGTATGGTGGGACCTTTGACCCACCTCATAAAGCACATATCAAATTAGCACGATGGGTTAGAGACAAATTAGATTTAGAATATGTCTATTTTATTCCTGCTGCTCTTCATGCCTTAAAAAATAATTCTGAGGTCACACCTGCAGAAATCAGATATCGTATGGTCCAAATGGCAACAGAAATGGATCCACAGTTTAAAGTAAGCGGGATTGAACTTGCCCGAAAAGGGATTTCTTTTACCGTGGACACTCTTCGCGAGTTTTTGGAGTATGAAAATTTGCCTGAGGCAGATCTCTACTATATTATCGGAATTGATAATCTCTATGATTTTCATCGCTGGAAAGATCCTGCTGTAATTAAAGAGTTGGCGACCGTTGTGGTAATTCAGCGGGAAGGAGGCAAAAAAGAAGATATTCCGGATGACCTTAAAAAAAATGTTCTTTTCCTGGATTCTCCAATTATCGATATTTCTGCTACGGAAATAAGAGAAGAGATTATGTCTGGAATATATGATGAAAATAAAGTTTCGGAGGCTGTACTCAATATGATAAGAGAATTAAAACTCTATAGATCTGCATTTTGATTAATTGTTCTGAACCTCCGGGTGCTTCCGTGGTATAATTGTATTTTTATTCAACCTCATGATTGTGTCCCAATTAATACAATCAATTGTGAGAAATAACCTCCAAAATATATCCTGCCAAATGCGCAAAAACTCAAACGCCACCTTTGCTTTTTCCAATGCCAAGGTTTGTTTTTTTAAACCAGAGACTGTAAATTAAATTTTCAATAATAATCTACCTCCTTGCAGGCATTTCCTTGAATTATCAGTATACTTAGGGAGGCTATCGTAGGCCTGAAGGATTTTTCTACAAATAATGGGTTAGGTATGGGCTGGGGCTTAATTCCCAGGATAATATATAAACTCCTGATAATTATTTGTTAAAGGGAGTATTTAGCCTGGGGATCTAATAATCTGTATTTCTGGAACTGAAGAGAGAAGAATGTGTTAAAGATCGCACTTGCGCAAATTAGTTCAGTACTGACGAATATTGACGATAATCTGGAGAAACACCTTCACTATATAGAGAAGCTATTGAAGGAAATTCGGATATTATCCTTTTTCCGGAACTCTCATTGACAGGATATTCTGTAAAAGATGCTGTTTTTGATGTGGCCCTGACGGCCAATGATAAAAAATTAGAACCATTATATAAAGCGAGTGAGAAAATTTCGATTTGCTTTGGCATGGTTGAATTAACTGACAATTATGAAGCAAAGAATACCAACTTATTTTTGGAAAAAGGAAAGTTGGTTGCTCGACATCGTAAAGTGTATCTGCCGACCTATGGCGTCTATGAAGAGAGACGTTATTTTACACCGGGAAATAGATTTAGAGCATTCGATTCAACCCATGGGCGATTTGGCATGATGATATGTGAGGATATGTGGCATCCTTCTTCCAGTAGCATTCTTGCATTAGACGGGGCGCTTATTCTCTTTGTAAATTCAGCTGGAATTCTCCGTGGTGTTCATCAAAAAGATAAACCTGAAAATATTCAAATTTGGGAAGATCTGAATAAAACCACAGCGCATCTCTTTACAAGTTATTTGGTATTCTGCAACCGCGTTGGCTCAGAAGATGGATTGATGTTCTGGGGAGGATCCGAGGTTGTCGATCCCCATGGGAAGGTGATTGCTAAAGCACCATATTTTGAGGAACACTTATTAGTTACTGAGATCGATGAACTTAAGACTGAAACATGCCCGGGTTCACAATACCTATTTGAGCGACGAGCGTTTGGATATTGTATGTGAAGAACTTCAACGAATTGCGCGCGCGGCGAAAGAATATTAATTTTAATTGTCCTCCGACTAGCGGATACCTAAATGATTTTTTATGGGTGTTGAGACATATACAATAATAGGGGGCATCAATTACTATAAGGTTTCACATCAGTTTAAATAATGATCATTTCTAAATACATCAATAAAGATTTTAGGGTCTATATATGATTTTCGAGGTTTGAGGAGATAGATTATATGTTATTTATATTGAGCGCACCTGACCAGGAAGTGTCAGCTCTCCAGAGTCAATTAAAAACAAACGGACTTGAAATATCTACTTTTGATAATGTCTTTGAGTGTAAGAAGCGCGCAGATAAAGAGGCGCCCGACTTATTGCTGGTGGCGAACAATTTTAAGGAGAAAAGTGTTCCCGATCTCATGGCAGCCTTAAAAAAAGTCGAACAAATTAAGTATATCCCGATTATTGCTCTAATTTATGGGGAGAAAAAGAATCAGGTTAAAGAGTTTTTTGAATTTGGTGCGGTTGACGCCATCCGCCAACCTTTTGAATTCTCAGAAGTTTTAGCAAGAATTAATCTTCGGATGAGTGAATCAAAATTACAACACCACTTTACCGCAAATGAATTTTTTTGGAACGAAGCTCAGGAAAAAGACCAGGGGAGGCGAACGGGAATATTTAGATTCTATGATATCAATAACACTGAAATTGGGAATATCATGGTCAAAGGTGGGCGTGTTGTTTCGGCTGCCTATGGTTCTCTCATCAAAGAAGATGCCTTTTTGCAATTGGCGTGTAATGAAGAGTTGAGATTTGTATTCGAGGATACAGATGAAATCCCAAATACGAATATTAATGAAAGTATTACGAATCTTTTGATGGAAGCAGCAAAACTTAACGACGAAATCAAGAAGCAGGAGGGGGCCGGATCTGATGAAAAGAGGGTCCTGGTAATTGATGATAACAGAATTGCGAGAATTATGGCAAGCAGGGTAGTCAAAAAGATGGGGTTTGAATGTAAGGTAACAGGCCCTAAAGAAATGACAGTTCGATTCATGGCGAACTTTGCACCTCAGACTAATTATTGTCAATTATGAGGATGCAGAGAATATAATGAATATGTTGTGGCCAAAACCACGCACAGAAAAGGATATACCGATAATTATTTATTGCGACGAAGATGTTAAAGACATAAATTTCAACAAAATCAATAAACATAACATAAGTGCGACCGTCTTTAAAAATAAGTTTCATAGCGATGTGAAACAGCTTTTGGAGAAGGTTCGTCTTATCTAAAAATAGGGTTAAAGGAGGCTTGATGGAGATCAGAGAGATCCGCCAACTCATCAAACTAGTCGAAAACGCTGATATTAGCGAGATTGAGATTAAGGAAGAAGGAAAAGAGATCCGAATCACAAAAAATAATAAACAATCTGCTGATGCAGTCATAATGAATCCCGCCCAGGTACTTTCATACCAGCAGCCTGTGCCAATGCCCGGTCAGGCTATGTCTGCTGCTGTAGATACTGGTATACCACAGGCAGACCCATCACAAGCGGTGGCAGAATCAACCGCTGGAGATTATTATGAATTGCGCTCACCGATGGTTGGTACTTTTTATCGTTCTCCGGCCCCCGATGCTGATGCTTACGTTGAGGTAGGTCAGCAAGTTGAAGTTGGCCACACATTGTGCATTATAGAGGCTATGAAATTAATGAATGAGATTGAATCTGATTACGCCGGCAAAATAGCAAAAATTTTAGTAGAAAACGCCCAACCGGTTGAATACAACCAGGTTCTTTTTCTCATTGAAAAATAATGAATGAAGTTAAAATATAAATTATTTATAAGTTACCTTTTACTCATCTGTTTTTTTTCAATTGCCCTCTTTCTTCTCATTTTGCAGACAAAAGCAATCGATCGATTTGTTCGATTGCGAATAGAACAAGATGTGCAGGAGGTAATTGATCTTTCTCACCAGCAGCAAATCCTCGAAGATGTCTATGCCCAATTTATCCTAACACGGCTTTCCGGCCCCTCACAAAACCGTTATCAGGCAAATCTTAGAGACGGCATACACGCGTACCAATCAAACTGGCAATTATTTAAATCCAGAAGACAAACTTCTGATTCCTTATCTGTGTCGCCAGTATTAGGCCATTTTCTTAATTATCTTGGCGAAAAAAAAGTGGATAAAGACCGCTTAAAAGAAAAAGCGGAATTGGAGAGACAATGTGAATCTTTATGGACGCGCTCAAGGAATAAACTAGCTGAATTCGCAACTAAAACAGAATATGTCGATCCAGGAGTAAAATCGACTATTGCGAATTTGCGTAAAGAACTTGGTTCTCTCAGTGAATTAATTGGTGCGCAGGCACATCAAAGTGGGGAAGAACTTAAGCAAGTATCAGAAATGATCAATCTGGTTGTTCTTTATGTTCTGTTTGCAATGGTTTTTATAAGTTTGTTTGTTGCATTTTTTGTAGCAAGATTATTTTCCCGGCCCTTGGAAGACTTGAAAAATGGTATTGATCAAGTAGCAATCCAGAATTTTGATGTTAAGGTACCCCGAAAATCAAATGACGAGATTGGTGAACTTGCCTCTGCCTTTGAGCAAATGGCTCTTCGCTTAAATGAGAATGATAAATTTAAGTCTGAAATGCTCAATCAGTTTACGCATGAAATGAAAAGCCCTCTAGCAGCCATCTATCAGGCCATGAGTTTGCTTGAACATAGTTTGGGAAATGTACCAACAGATAATCAAAGACGTCTGCTCGCTATCATAAATGGGAATAATGAAACGCTTTCAAATCTAATTACCAATATTTTGCATAGTGCTTCCTATGATGGTGAAACCATGAGACTCGATCTTAAAAATGAGAATCTGGTTAAATTATTTACAAACACAATTATGAAGTTAGCGCCGACGGTTAAGAAAAAAGAAATGAAAGTCGACCTTAATTTCTCAAGCGAAAAAATTGATATTAATTTGGATAAAGATCGTTTAGAAGAAGTATTTACAAATCTGCTATCTAATGCAATAAAATTTTCTCCAAACGGATCTAAAATGCAAGTATCGATATTTGAAAATGATTCTTTCGTGCATGTACAAATCAGAGATCAGGGTATAGGTATTCCTGCTAAAGAGATACCATATATATTTGAAAAAATGTACCGGGCAAGTAACTCAACGAAAATATCGGTAAAGGGAACCGGGCTAGGGCTTTATATTACATCTCAGATTGTCAAAGCCCACGGCGGAAAAATTAAAGTTAAAAGTAAAATAGGGACAGGAACAGAGTTTACGGTTTTGTTACCCATTCAATCAACACCGGTAGAAGTATTAGAAATGAAAGACGTGAGCGACTAGCGATAGAGCCTTTCTGTGTCAAAGTTTGTATTCACGCAAAGACGCAAAGTCGCCAAGAAACACAAGAATTACCAGCCACATATTCCTCATTCTTAATGATAGGGAGGATAAAAGTGCAGGTATCATTGGTAGAATTTAATTTGTTAATTATTTCTAATAAATTGATGCTGAAACCCTTAAACGAACTCTGGGCAGGCAAGTTAGGTAGGATAATGTAAGTATTGTGTTTCTTGGCGACTTTGCGTCTTTGCGAGAAAATTTATAACATTTCAGGATAGGTGCTTTCCATGGAAGAAAAATATCATCTTCTCCTCATCGATGATGAATCTGAGTTTAGATACCTCACCAGGTTAGATCTGGAGAATGAAGGATTTACGGTAAGTGAGGCATTGAATGGTGTGGAAGGACTGGAAATGATGCGCTCTATTAAGCCGGACCTTGTATTATTGGATTTAAATATGCCTGATCCGGATGGACATGAAGTCTGTGATAAGATCAGGGAAGATGAGGAGTTATGTAATACGCCCGTTATTGTGCTGACCACCAGCGACGATCTTAATGATAAGCTCAAACGCCTTGATGGGGGGGCTGATGACTATATTACCAAATCGATTGATCCAAAAGAAAGAGTAGCCAGGATTAAAGCTGTGCTTCGCCGAAATCTTCAGAACCTGGATAGCAATCCACTTACACGATTACCTGGTAATACTAAAATTCAGGAAATAATCCAAAATCGTATGCAGAGTGGTAACCAATTTGCAGTTGCTTATACAGATCTTGATAATTTTAAAGCATTTAATGATAAATATGGATTTGACCAGGGTGATGAGGTGATACTATTTACAGCTGATGTTATTAAAACAGCAGTAACAAATTTTGGTGAGCCAAATGATTTTATAGGGCATATTGGAGGAGATGATTTTGTAATCCTTGCTTCACCGGATCGAATGCCGGATATTGGTAACAAAATTATTGAACTGGTAGATAGTGGTATAAGACAATTTTATAGTAATGAGGATCAAATAAGAGGTTATATTTCTACTAAAGATCGCAAGGGGGTTGCACAACAATTTCCCTTTGTTTCAATATCTATTGCAGTTGTGAATAATCGTCACCAGTCATTTACAAATATTGGAGAAATTATTAAAATTATAACTGAACTAAAAAAGTTTGCTAAACAAAAGGATGGAAGCTGTATTGTCTTTGATAAGCGCACAGAATAATAGTTCGATATTCGTTCTGGTATTACTATTAATAGTATGTATTGTGGATATTGCCTGTAACCAATCTTCCACTCAAAAGGATAAAAGCATCGAATTTGAAATTATCGAGAGAGGAAATATTTACCTTGAAAAAGGTGATTTTGACAAAGCTCACATAATATACGAACAATTTATTGAGAAATTTTCTACACATCCTTTTGTTGACGACGCTGCTTATCGCTTAGCTTATCTGCATATTATTGCAGATGAAAGAAATCCTTATTTTGACTATAAGAAAGCAGTCGTATTTTTTGAAAATTTTATCGAAACTTATCCAAATAGTCGCTATATTATGGCCTGCAAAAACTGGTTGAATCTTTTAAAAAGTATTACACCTGCCCCTATCGATCCTGTAATAATTAGAGTAAAAGAAAATGCCGACCCGGCTATAATAAACCAGTTAAAAGCAGAAATAAAAACATTGCAGATAGAAAATGCAAGACTTAATCAGACATTAAACGAATTACAACGAGCGATTGAAAGATGAAAGGACCATACATTGTTTAATAAAATCTTGATTGCTAATCGGGGTGAAATTGCCTTAAGAATAATTCGCGCCTGTCAGGAACTTGGAGTGAAGACTGTTGCTGTATATTCTGAAGCAGATGTAGACTCCCTACATGTTCGTTTTGCCGATGAAGTTGTATGTATTGGCCCACCCCCGGGTACAGACAGCTATCTCAACATGGTACGTATTATATCCGCTGCTGAAGTAACCGGTGCTGATGCTATACATCCGGGATATGGTTTCCTTGCCGAAAATCCTGAATTTGCTGAGATCTGCGAATCGTGCAATATAGAATTTATAGGGGCTAAGGCTGATATGATTCGCAGTATGGGTGATAAGGCTAATGCAAAAGAAACAATGAAAAAGGCAGGTGTACCAGTCGTTCCCGGTAGTGAAGGTATCATCAAAGATCTTAATCATGCCAAAAAATTAGGAAAAGAAGTGAAATACCCGGTGATGCTAAAGGCCGTGGCTGGAGGTGGTGGGCGGGGTATGCGTATTGTTACTTCCGAGGATGGTCTCGAAATGAATTTTATGATGGCCAGTGCAGAAGCAGAAGGTGCCTTTGGCAATGCAGATCTATACATGGAGAAATTTATTGCTAATCCCCGTCATATTGAAATACAGGTAATGGGAGATGTTGAAGGAAATATCGTCCACTTTGGTGAGCGCGAATGTTCCATTCAGCGACGACATCAGAAATTGCTCGAAGAGGCACCCTCGGTTGCCCTGGATCATGAATTACGAATGAAAATGGGTGAAGTTGCAGTGAAGGGGTGTCGGGAAGTTAATTATGTGGGTGCGGGTACAATAGAATTTCTCCTGGATGAGAGTAAAGACTTTTATTTTATGGAGATGAATACACGTATTCAGGTGGAGCATTCTGTGACCGAGATGGTATATAATCGAGATCTTCTAAAGGATCAGATTCGTGCCGCTGCCGGTGAGCCATTAGGATATAATCAGGAGGATGTTGTGCTGCAAGGTCATGCGATTGAATGCAGGATAAATGCAGAAGATTGGGAACGAAATTTTATGCCGAATCCCGGAAAAATTGAAAATGTTCACATTCCCGGAGGACCAGGAATCAGGGTGGATACACATATATATTCCGGATATACGATCCCCCCATATTATGATTCACTCGTGGCAAAACTTATTGCATATGGAACAGATCGTGAAGAGTCATTGACACGATTGAGAAGGGCATTGGATGAATTTGTGATTGAAGGTATCAAGACCACTATCCCATTTCATCGCAAATTAGTCGATCAGACGGATTTTATAAAAGGCGATTTTGATACTGGATTTCTTGAAAGAATTAATTTACTAGAATAATGGAGGAATAATGAGTATCCCGGAAGAATTAAAGTATACGGACGATCATGAGTGGGCACGAAAAGAGGGTGAGTTGGTTGTCGTTGGAATTACTGACTATGCACAGGGCGAATTAGGAGACATCGTTTATCTAGACCTGCCGGCTGCGGGCGATAAATTTAGTCAAAATGATGCCTTTGGAAGTATTGAAGCGGTTAAGGCTGCGTCTGACCTGTATCTGCCCCTCAGTGGAGAAATTGTGGAGGTTAATGAAACGCTGAGTGATGCACCTGAAACAATAAATTCTGATCCCTATGGTAAGGGTTGGATGGTAAAAATGAAAATTGAATCAGAAAAAGAGTATGAAAACTTGATGGATGCGGCCAGCTATCAGAGTCATATCGGACAATAACGAAAGAGCAAAAAAAGATGCCATTTTTGACGAATTCAGATGAAGATATTCAGAAGATGCTCACCGTGATAGGTGTTGATAGTTTTGAAGAATTGATTTCAAATATTCCTGACAATTTGCGCTTTAATTCTGAACTAAACATTCCTTCAGCAATATCTGAAGCAGAGATTACCAATTATATCACATCACTTGCCCACAAAAATAAACAGGGTATATCTTTTATGGGTGGCGGTGTTTATGATCATTATGTCCCGGCTATTGTTGATGCTCTCATCGGTCGTTCAGAGTTCTATACGGCTTATACGCCTTACCAGCCCGAGGTGAGTCAGGGTACATTACAATCCATTTATGAGTTTCAGTCAATGATAAGTGAATTGTCTGGAATGGATGTTACCAATGCTTCTATGTATGAGGGTGGCTCTGCTCTGGCAGAGGCAATGTTATTGGCGTGTACACATACAAGAAAGCAAAAAGTGCTTGTTGCCGGGTCCTTGAATCCCCGCTATTTGGCCTTGCTTCAAACCTATATTAATCACAATGATATAATAATTGAAAACCTGCCCATTCATGATTTTTCCCTCAACGTGGAAGCATTGGAAAAACAATTGGATGATGATTACGCTGCTGTAATTATTCAACAACCAAATTATTTTGGATATTTAGATGATACCAGGCGTATTGGAAAACTCCTGGATGAGCGGAAGACGCTTCTGATTACTTTTTATGATCCCATATCTCTCGGGCTTATCGCACCGCCGGGGGAGTATCATTCAGATATTGCTGTGGCCGAAGGACAAGTGTTAGGTAATCATCAAAATTTTGGTGGTCCTTTTGTCGGACTTTTCTCCACAAAAAAGGAACTTTTAAGGAAAATCCCCGGCCGAATTGTAGGTCAGACGACTGATCTTGAACAAAAACCCGGATTTGTTCTAACTCTTCAGACCCGTGAACAGCATATTCGTCGCGAGAAAGCAACGTCGAATATCTGCACTAACTCGGGTCTCCTGGCCCTGGCAGCAACCATATATCTTGCTGCTGTTGGTAAATCTGGAATAAAAGAAGTCGCGAATCTCTGTCTCCAAAAATCTCATTATCTTGCTGAGAATCTATCAAAAATTGATGGCGTTAATCTCTGTGGAAAGGCGCCATTTTTTAAGGAGTTTGTTATTAAATTACCTATAAATGCAACTGCAATACTTAAAGAAATGGCAGAGAAGGGAATACAGGGAGGATCTGATTTACAGCAAGCAGGTTTTCCCGATCACCTACTCATTGCCGTTACCGAAAAAAGAACAAAAGAAGAGCTGGATACTTACGTTAAGGTAATGAAGGAAGTGATTGGGAATTAGTAATTTGTAATTAATTATTTGGGATTAGGAACTCGCCACAAGATTATTGATTTTGGATTGTGGAATTAGGAATTGTTTAGGATTTAGATATTAGAGATTAGGATTTGCATTATATATAAATGCCAAATACTCATATCTTCTTTAATCGGTAGTTTATGTCAAAAATTATCTATTTTGGTGAAAAAAAGGATATTGCCTCATCACTCGAAAGTCTCTTCGCCTCATATCAGTCGGAGATGATTATTTGTAGTGAGGTGCAGGATCTCTTATCAACAGCAGAAAGAGCTTTACCCGATCTCATTATCTTTGATGCCGATCACTTATCGATCGATTCACTTTTGACAGGAAAAACTTTAAAAAAGAAAAGAAAAACCAAGAATATCCCGATTCTTTTTCTGGCCACAGAAAAAAAAGATAAGGATATCAGAGAAGACTTCCTGAATGCGGGAGGAGATGATTGCTTACTAAAGCCGCTAAATATCCGGGAACTGGTGGCTCATTCTCATCGAATGATTAAAAAAGCACATATGTCACTAAAGATCTCTGCGGATCAGCAGAATGGAACGGAAATTCGCAGCAAACTATTAACCGAGATTGATAAATTAAATCAAATTAACAGAAATCTGGAAGAAACGGCTTTAATTGATAAGTTAACAGGTATCTGTAATCGTTCACATTTTGAGGTCAAGTTGCGGGAAGAGTTCCATCGGGCTTTAAGATACGAGAGCCCACTATCCCTGATCTTTATTGATATTGATTCATTTGGTCGGTTCAATGATAATTATGGGCATGATGTGGGTGATTTTATTTTAATGAAAATTGCCAATGTCCTTCAACTTCACACCCGTTTTTCAGATACAGTGTGCAAATTAGATGGTGCAGACTTTTCTGTTATTTTACCTAGAACAAATTTACAAAGCGGTGTGTTTGAAGCAGAGCGACTACGTGTGGCTATTAATCAAACAGAATACATTGATAATTCGTTACTAGAAAAAAATGATAAATTGAAGCGTAATAAACGCGATGAAACAGAGATAACGGCTTGCTTGGGTGTTGCTGCGTTTCCTGCTGCAGGAAAAATGAACAACGAAAATGATCTCATAGAGTTGACCCAAAGAGCATTGAATAGAGCCAAGACGATTGGGAAAAATAAAACAATCTCAGCTGCAGAATTGCTTTAAACCAGGAGTAAATATGTATAGGAAGTTGTTGTTCGATTTGAGTAGGGAGGGAAGAAGAGGGCATGTTCTGCCGACATGTGATGTACCGGAAAAATCCCTTTCCGATTTGATCGACTCAAAATATTTAAGAAATAAGGATGCAGATTTACCGGAGGTTGCTGAAAATGAGGTTGTTCGTCATTTTACGGCACTTTCAGTGTATGAATCATCATGTGGATAAAGCATTTTACCCCCTGGGCAGTTGTACAATGAAATATAATCCCAAGATCAATGAAAAAATTGCTTCAATGCCAGAATTTGCAAACCTACATCCAGATCAGGATCCGGAAGATGTGCAGGGCGCCTTACAAATCCTTTTTGAACTACAGGAATACCTTAAGGAAATTACAGGCATGCAGGGTGTTACCTTACAACCCGCAGCGGGTTCACAAGGTGAACTCGTAGGTCTCCTTTTAATGCAGCAATATCACAAGTCAAAAAATGAAGAGCGTAATATTATTCTCATTCCGGACTCAGCCCATGGTACAAATCCGGCTAGTGCGGCGATTGCAGGGTTTGATATTTGTACAATTAAATCCAATGATGCAGGTGTCGTTGACCTTGATGATCTCCGGGAGAAAATCTCACCTGATGTTGCTGGTTTGATGCTCACAAATCCTAATACCCTTGGTATATTTGATCACCAGGTGAAAGAAATAAAGGCGATACTTGAGTCTGTAGATGCTCTGTTTTACATGGATGGGGCAAATATGAATGCCCTGTTTGGTATTGTGAGACCTGGAGATATGGGATTTGACGTCATGCATTTGAATTTGCATAAAAGTTTCTCCACGCCCCATGGTGGGGGCGGACCCGGTACTGGTCCTGTGCTTGTCAATAGCAAACTGGTCGATTATCTTCCCGGACCGCTTGTAAGATTTGATGGAGGTTCATACCAATTCGATGGTATCAATGAAAAATCCATGGGTCGGGTTCATAGCTATTATGGTAATTTTGCACTTTTGTTAAGGGCCTATGTTTATATTCGTATGGTAGGCGCAGCAGGATTTCGTAAAATTGCCGAACATGCGATTATTAATGCCAATTATTTATACGCTAGACTAAAAGATAAATATGATCTTGGATATCCCTCGAAGACCATGCATGAATTTGTGCTTTCTGCCGAAAAACAGAAACAAAGAGGTGGTAAGGCAATGGACATCGCCAAACGGCTTCTTGATTTTGGTATCCATCCCCCAACTGTATATTTTCCGATAATTGTCAAAGAGGCAATGATGATTGAACCGACAGAGACCGAGAGCAAAGAAATGCTCGATTATTTTGCTGATGCCTTAATTAAAATTGACGATGAGATTACTGAGAATCCGGAAAAATTACACCAGGCTCCTTATACTACGCCTGTCAGAAGGTTAGATGAAGTTGCAGCAGCCCGAAATCTGGATATTAATTGGTATCAGAAAAAAGAATAAGAAAAAAGATAAAGAAAAAAGACAAAAAATTATCCACGAATTGCGCTCGTAGAACGAGCCAGGCCGGATTATTTCGAATTTCACGAATTTAAGACTATAATATTTTAAAATCAGTTGAGAGAATTTACCAAAGGATTCATTAAGTATTAAAAATCTGAATACAAGTTAGATGGCAGGAATATCCGTCTGCTGGTGTGATTCAGGATAACTTTAAAAGAGTCAAGTATAATTTAATTTAAAAATTCGTGGAATCCGTGGATTAAATTTCCAAACTTCATCCTGAATTTGTATATTTAACCAAATTTTTTTTCTCTGGGGAGTAATTGATGGGGAACAAGATATTAATTGTTGATGATAACCCGAATGTTTTAAAACTGCTTAATATTAGTTTGTCCAAAGCGGGTTATGATATCGTTGAAGCTGAAAATGGGGAAGTCGCCTTTGAGGTTGCCAATAAAGAGATCCCTGATTTGATAATATCAGATATCATGATGCCACAGATGGATGGTATTGAATTGTGCTGGATGATTCGTGAAAATTCTAAAGTGCCTCTGGTTCCATTTATATTTTTAACCTCCTTTGACGATTCTGAAATGGAGATTCGTGGTTTTCGAGCTGGCGCTGATGAATATTTGAATAAACCGATCGATCGGAAAGAATTATTGGAACGTGTCTCTGAACTTTTGGACAGGACACAAAAATTAAAAACGATTGAGGATAAAACAGAATCGAAGAAATCTTTTGCTGGTGAATTAAAGGATTTAAGTATCGTTGAGTTAGTTCAGATGTTAAACCTGAATAAGAAATCCGGCGTTTTGAAGATTGAAGGCCGCGGCAGCGGAGAGATTTATCTACAGGGTGGGAATTTGATCGGATCCAAGATTGATGATAAAGAAGGTGAAGATGCTATCTATGAGATGGTAACCTTTGAAGATGGCACCTTTAATTTTGAAGTCTCCGATGAAGACTTTCCTCATAATATAAAAACCGGAACCATGAATGTGATCATGGAAGCCTGTCGGATTATGGATGAAAATCGGTCAGGGGAATGATTCTCCGAAAAGCGTAGAGCGTTGAGAGTATAGCGTAGGGGCTTGCCGGCGACAAGCCCGTTGATTTAATATATAAATGTAAATATTTTCATAGAACCCAAAAGCACATTTGACATAAAAATAAATTGTAGTTAAATTATAGGTCTATTTGAAATAGTGGGCCAGTAGCTCAGTTGGTAGAGCAGCGGCCTTTTAAGCCGTTTGTCGAAGGTTCGAATCCTTCCTGGCTCACAAGAAAATCCCGCTTCCAGCGGGATTTTTAAATTCTAAGCACTAAATCCGAAATTCGAAATAAATTTCAAATCTAAAATTCTTACGATTATAAACTAGCTCGTCGTTACGACCGTAAGGGGGAAGTCGTTATTACCGTAATAATGAAGGCAAGTAAGTCGTGACGATGAAGTCGACTAGGTCGTAACGCTGAAGCCAAGTAATCTATAACAATGACACCAACTAAGCTAGTACGATAACACTGAGTAAGCTATAACAATAGCACAAAGTAAGCTATAACGATGACATTGAGTAAGTCGTAACGTTCTAATCGCTATACCCGTAAGGATCTGCCCGTTACAACCGTAAGGGATTCTAAGTTACGAGCTAAATCCCAAGTTTTAACTATTAAATGCATTCATTTACCTCATCACAGATCCCAATTCAAACTGGCCTTAATTTTAAACTGACTCATGTCCTGCTTTATCTTTGTTTCTCCATTATCAGCAAAATCGTAAGTAAATGTGGGCTCGAGAAAAGGGATAAATTCCCCTTTTATATCAAGACTCATTTTATTTGATAAATAAAATCTGGAGCCAAGAGCAAACCCTCCCGCCAGTGACAGACTGCTTTGACCTTCAAGTTCATCAACCTCTAATCCGGCCCGTCTTGTAATTATCGTCGGCGATGTACTCATGACCACACCAACTGCCAATTCTGCGAACAGGTCAAGTTTTAAATTTAGAGGGATAACAAATCTGGGACTGATTAAGAAGGATATATTTTGCCAACTGCTAAATTCAAAGTCCATATTTAACAAAAAAAGCGAATCTGCACCGGCTGGTAGTTTAGCCCGGGATTGGAATGTTTGATAATCCAGAGCAATATTTAGTCCGAGATTTGTTAATAATGTTAAATCAGCTATTTATCCCGAAACTATTTAAAATATAGTCTTGTTTGTTTGCCCTGTCGCTAAACTCACCCATTGGAAAAGCGGAGCCCACACTAATACCCAGATAAAAATTAAGAGATCTTTTACGGGTTGGATCAAACCATATAAAATTTTTATATCGTGATGATTTATTACGAAATTGTAATTCCGCCTGTTCATGTTGGTTCTCAATGTCAAATTCCAATTGAAGATCGGTAACATAGGGAATATTTTTATGATGTGAGGATTCGAAGAGAATCCACTTTTCAACAGCAAAATTGGGCGGAAGAATAAACTCTTCGGCATAAAGATGATCATCCGGATACCTTTTTTTTCCTTCACCGGCAGCCATGTCAGTAAGCCCTCCTTCATCAATGACGATACCGGTAAAACTTGAACCGGCTTTGATCAAGGCAGATTGTAGCTGATTGAAATCTGATCCCTTAATGTGTTCTTGCTGCAGAATGGCTTTTCCCCATAATTTTAATCCCCGTTGATCTAGGGCTTTAATATATTTTTTTGCACTGTCTTCAGTAAATGACAATTGGATATTTTCAATTGTCGACCATTGGTCGCGTGCATTTTCAAAAACAAATCTAAAACCACCAAAATTTTTACTGGCAAAATCTTTATCAAGCATACCATGGATTTTGATATCTTTATAGTTTTCATCTTTAAATTTCAGTTCTTGATATCCGCTGCTTCCTGCGCAACCGTTGATTAGAAACATGATCATAAAGAAAAAAAATAATCCAGAAATCAATCTGATTGTTTTCTGATGAAATATGTATTTTATAAGGCGGCTGTCTACCTTTTTATTTGATATTGTTTTTTTTTGATTAAAAAACATTTGACCTCCGGGTATGATAGAATGAGTAAAAAATAATATATTATGCCAAATATTAACAGACCCGAAAGTTGTAAATAAGTTGTAGTTTGGCCGTTAAAGGTTCAAAGTTCAGGGTTCAAAGTTGGAGTATAGGAGTGGTGGAATTATGAACTGGAGTACTGGAGTAATGGAGAAAAATTGTAATTACAAATTACAAATTACTAATTACTAATAACGATTATTCTACATTACTCCATTACTCCAACACTCCATTACTCCAATCCCAAACCTTGAACTTTTAACTCTGAACCCTGAACCTTTATATTTGCTTTATCTAAATTTATATTATTGATATATTTCACCTATATTCAAAAATCAATCACAAAAAATCTGATGGTGATGAGAAAGTATTGATTTATGTTGAGAAATCATCAAATGGGTGTCAATGTGAAAATTGTATCAAAAACATCGTTATTATTTCTACTACTCATCTTTGCAAATTCAGGAATTCTTCGAGCTCAGGAGAGTTTCCCGGCAACTGATCAGGAAGTAACCGTCAACCTTACTCCCGAGGAGCGGGCCTGGCTGGAAGAGCACCCGGAGATTACCCTTGGATATACGGCTGACCTTGAACCGGAAATTATTGTAAAGGCAGATGGAAGCTTATTCGGGAATGCTTGTTGATTTTCTGAGCTTACTAAACCAAAAACTTGGAACCAACATAAATTTAAGTATTAACCCAATACCAGAAGTCCTTGACAACGCGCAAAAGAAGAACATCGATGGTGTTTTAAATATACATCCTGAATATTGCGACAGTCTGGGCCTGACATCTACAAATGCATACTGGCCAGGCTATCTCGCAGTTTATGCACGTAAAGGAGTTTCTTTTAATAACATCGAAAATTTTTCGGGCAAACGTGTGGCTGTAATCAAAGGAGTGTATATCACCCAAAAATATATCGAAAGTTTAAAACATAAGATAAATATAATAGAAGTAGATAATGCGCTTGAAGGACTTCAAAAAGTTCAAAAAGGAGACGTTGATTATTTCTTCGGACTCTCTACCAATTCTTTTTTTATTCCTAAATACCAACTGCTTGGTGTTGTGCCTGCACATGTATTTACGAATAAACCGGAATCGTTTGGAATTGGAGTAAGGGACGATTATCCTGAACTAGTTTCAATATTAAACAAGGGTATTGCTTTAATATCAGAACCAGAAATTCATGCCATCATTTCTAAATGGAGTTATTTACCAAAGCAGGTGGAGTCTACAGAACTTAACCAAGATGAAAAGGAATGGATTGCTCAGAAGCATACCATTCGGGTTCGAATAGTTAATTTTCCTCCGTACACTATTCTTGGACAGGGAAAGCCCACCGGCATTGTACCTGACTATCTAAAACGTATTACTGAGCAAACCGGAGTAAAATTTAAGCTGGAGTCCACATCATCAAGTTATGCCGAGGCCCTTCGCGGACTCCAGAACCTTGAGGGGCCGGATGTTATTCCCAGCATGATGTTTTCTCCTGAAGAACGGAATGTTTTATTCAGCAATCCATACCAAGTTTCTCCCGTCGTTTTTTATACGCGAATGGATGCGGCTTTTATTACGACGATTTCCGATCTGATTGGGAAGCGTGTTATCGTTAATAAGGGAACTGTAATAGAGCAAGCTCTTGCTCGGGAGTATCCAGCGGTTAATCTCGTTTACTGTCGCAGTGCGGAGCAGGGGTTACACATGCTGGCCGAGGGCACAGCAGACGCATTTGTCGGTAATCTTACCGTGACATCCTACCTGATTCAAAAGCATGGACTCACCAATGTGCGGGTAGCTGCTCCCAGTCCGATGCCAGAGCACGAAATGGCCTTTGGCGTTCGCAAGGACTGGCCAGAACTTACAGGAATAATCAACAAGGTATTGGATGGCATCACCGTGGAGGAGCGATCAGCCATGCAGGGCAAGTATTTATCCGTGCAATACGATCATGGCATTCATAAAGAAGATGTGCTGAAATGGGTGCTTATCTTTGGTAGCAGCATACTATTAATATTCTTTCTTATTATTTTCTGGAATAGAAGTCTGAAACGTAAGGTTGCTGAACGTACAGCTGAAATTATTGAAAAGGAATCCCGTTTCCGTCGCCTGGTGGAACAGACTCCGATGGGCATTGAAATTCATGATTTGGAAGGAAAAATCGTCCAAGCAAATCCGGCCTTTGCAACCATGCATAATCTGGAGGGGGAGGCGCTGAACCAGGTGCTAACACACTATAATGTTCGCACAGACGAACAGGCGGAAGCACTCGGGTTAAAGCCCTATATTGAGGGGGTATATGCAGGCGAAGATGTCATTTTTCCGCCCTATAAATATTCAACCGATGAGGCCACTAAAAGTGTAGGTCATGAAACCGTTCCTCACGAACTTTGGGCGCAAGTGCGCGGATTCCCTTTGAAAAATACTAATGGCCAGGTTATCAACGCCGTTTTTTTTGTGGAAGACATCACAGAGCAAAGGGAAAGGAAGGCACTTCTGGAGGAGAGCGAAGAGCGCTTTCGTTCTACTTTCGAGCAGGCGGCGGTAGGCATAGCACATGTTTCGCCTGAAGGTAGTTTTGTTCGTATAAACCAGAAGTTTTGTGATATTGTTGGGTATTCACAGAAGGAAATGCTTGAAGTGACATTTCAAGACATTACCCACCCTGATGATTTAGAATTGGATCTTGAAAAAGTGAATAAACTCTTAGACGGTGAATTAGAAACCTATTCGATGGAAAAAAGATACTTCCATAAAAACGGGAGTATTGTCTGGATAAATCTAACAGCATCACTTCTGCGAACATCAGCTGGTGAACCTGATTATTTTATAGCTGTAATCGAAGAAATAACAGCTAAAATAGAAGCTGAGAATAGAGTCAAGGAAAGCGAAGAAAGGTTCCGAAGTCTCATGGAGCAAGCGCCTTTACCCTTACTCATTTGCGATAAGGAAGGCAGGACAGTAGACGTTAATAAGGCCTGGTTGAGTCTTTGGAATCTTACTCAAGAAGATTTACCTGCTGTTAAGGAAAATTACAACTTACTGCACGATGCAGGGGCTGCAAAGCTAGGTATGCTTCCGCTTATAGAAAGAGCTTTTAAAGGGGAAACTATTATGCTTCCCGAAGTAGAATATGAAAGTGTCGGTGCCATGGAAACAATGGGGCTTTCTAATGAAAAGGCTAAATCAATTTGGCTAAAAGGGCAGCTTTATCCGGTAAAAGATGAAGAAGGAAATATAAAAAATATAATAAGTATAGCAGAAGATATTACCAAGCGTAAGCAGGCGGAAGACAATCTGAAACAGATGCGCGCCTATACCGATCATCTTATCGAGACGGCCAATGTGATGATTGTCGGCCTCGATATGGAGGGTCAGGTTCTGCATTTTAATCCTGCGGCAGAAAAAATCACAGGATACACGCTCGCAGATATCACAAGGAAAAAATTGGTTTGAACTCATTGCTCCACTTGATCGATACCCGGAGGTACACAAAGAGTTTGATCGCATAATGAAAGGTGGTCTGCCCAAAACTTTTGAGAATCCTATCCTGACAAAATCCGGTGAAGAACGTTATATCTCCTGGGCTAATAGCGAAATTAAACAGGAAAGTGAAATTACCGGAATCACCTCATTCGGCATTGATATTACTGAGCGCAGGCAGGCTGAACTGGAATTGGCCGAATCGAAGGAAGCGCTCAGGGAAAGCGAAGAAAAATTCCGGAGTTTAATGGAACAATCCCCCATATCAATACAGATCCACACCCCTGACGGCCGACTATTACAATCAAATGCTGCCTATGCCAGACTATATGCGCTTAATGAACAGATTTTAGAAGAACTTTATGAAAAGTATAATGTCCTGGAAGACCAACAGGCCAGGAATCTTGGCATCATGCCATATATTGAAAAGGTGTTTGCCGGAGAAGATGCTATATTCACTGATTATATATATGATGGTGTCGATACATTAAAAACACTTGATTTCAAAAATCCGGTTTCAAGAAAAGTCTGGATACAAACCCATGGTTATGCGGTTAAAAATAAAGACGGTAAAATTATCAATGCTGTTTTTATGAGCGAAGACATCACTGATCGCAAATTAGCAGAGGAAGCGGTAATAGAAAGTGAGGAGAAGTTTAGATATCTTGTGGAACAGTCTCCCTTTGCCATACAAATTTTCAATACCGATGGCTATCTCAATCAGGTCAATGAGGCGTTTATGAAACTTTGGGGTGTTACAGAGGATATGCTCCCCGAGCTTCTGGAAAAATATAATGTCCTCGAAGATGAGGAGGCGAAAAGGCTGGGTATCAGTAAGGCGATTAGACGGGCATTCAAGGGAGATTTTGTCACGCTTCCGCTTGTTGAATATGATGCGGCCAGTACCATTTCGGATATCGGGATGTCCAGGAAGGGCGGAAACAAACGCTGGATCCTTCCCCGGTTATATCCATTGAAAAATACTCAAGGTGACGTGGTGAAGGTAGTGGAGGTGGAGGAAGACATTACCGAGCGAATATATGCCGAACAAAAGTATCGCGTTCTGGTGGAGCAGGCCCAGGACGGTATCACGATTGTACGGGATGGTAAGATCCTTTTTGTAAATCCCTATCTGGCAAAATTTCAGGGCTATACCCAATCGGAAATCGTTGGTACACCATTCACAGATTATATCTTCCCTGATGAGATGGACAAAGTGAAAGAGATATATCAATTGCGTATGGCTGGTAAACCTGCTCCAACGGTCTATGAATCTGCCTTAAAATCAAAAGATGGTTTGCGGTTAGAGGTAGAGTTTAGTGCTGCGGTCATTATTTATGAGGGTAAACCGGCCAACCTGGTCATTGTCCGCGATATTACGGAACGCAAGCGGGCAGAGCGGGAATTGAAAAAATACCAGGGTCGTTTACAGTCATTGGCAGCACAATTGACGCTGGCTGAGGAAAAAGAACGACGTCGTATTGCCACCGATCTGCATGACCAGATCGGCCAGTTATTGGCTTCTTCCCGTTTTCAACTGGCAGCAATGATCAATAAATCAGATGATCCGGCTTTATCTGAAAAACTTCAAAATGTTTCCGGAAATTTACGTCAGGCCGTTGATGATACACGCCATATTATTGCTGATTTGAGTTCACCGATGCTGGAGGAACTCGGGTTGGTACCGGCCATTTCTGAATGGCTCGAGGAAAATATACAAAACCGCTTCGATATAAAAACATCGCTTCAGCTTTAACAGCGAAGCAAATTGACCTGGAGGAAAATGTAGGTATTATGCTTTACCGCAGTGTGCGTGAATTATTAACCAATGTGATCAAACATGCCAGGGCAAGTCAGGTTGATGTAATAATTGAGGTCGAAAATGATTTACTGAATATAACTGTACAGGACAATGGTGTTGGATTTGACTATCGTCCCTAAAGGCATACCTAAAAATAAAAACACCATGGGTCTGTTCAGCATTCGCGAACGCATGACCGATCTCGGTGGGGATATGGTCGTCAAATCATCTAAATCCAAAGGAACGGAAGTTACGTTTACCGCTCCTTTGAGAAGAACGTAGAATGGGATTGGTAATTAGGAATTGAATTAGGAATTGAGCCACGAAGGGGATAAAGAGGGTAAAGGATTCTGAGTTGGAATAATGGAGACAGATTGTAATTTGGGAGTGAAGTTTTTGGCACGATTTAATTCCCCCTTTGAAGGGGGTTAGGGGGATGTTTCACGGGAGAATGGGAATGGGGATAGCCCAAAGGGGGTAATGCAATAGCCAGGGGCAATGCCCCTGGTGGAAGATCACACATAAAATTTAATAAGCCCTAAGGGGCGATAAATAAATGTATATTTAGCGTTTATATACCGCTCCTCTGGAGCTGGAATAAATCTCGGTGTGACCGTTTGCTATAAATATGTCGCGCCTCCGGCGCTATTGGATTGTCGTAATACGACCCGTTCATTAAAAAAATGAGAGTAGTGGCGGTTCGCGAACCGCCCTTACAACATAAGTTTATAGCGGTATTAAGCCTCGGAGAGGCGATATATTTTAGCAACATGGCCACAATATAATTGTTTAAGCTCCGGAGGAGCGACATATAGGAACTCAACGTGGCGCCAGATAGATCCCGAATCAAGCCTGTCCTAACAACAGGCCAGGGTTCGGGATGACATGTACATAAACTGAACTCTTAACTCTAAACCTTTGAAATCCTGGAGGATTTAGCCCTGAAGGGGCGTAATACAATGGCCAGGGGCAACGCCCCTGGGAAAAATTACACATCTATAGAAATAATAGAAATATATGTTGTGGATTATGGATTTAATTAAATTAAATTATTGAATTCAATCAATTCTTTTATGTGAGATGTCCGCTCGTCTCAGGAGAAAAAGAAATTTTAAAAATAAAGAGAAATATATGAAAGTACTCATCGTTGATGACCATCCCCTATTTATTGCCGGAATTCGGGCTCTTTTAGAAGAGGAAACGGACATTACCATCGTAGGCGAAGCGCATGATGGCCTCGAGGCAATCGAAAAAGTTCAGGAAAAAGTTCCGGATATTATCATCATGGATATTAGTATGCCGCAAATGGATGGGATTGAAACAACCCGGAAAATTCTCGACGAACATAAAAATATTAAAATACTTGCCATGTCCATTCACGCCGGTAAACGCTATGTGAAGGAAATGCTCGATGCCGGAGCCGTTGGTTATTTGGTAAAAGACAGCGCCCCGGAAGAACTGATGCAGGCCCTGAATAAAGTTGCCAAAGGGGAAATGTATCTCAGTTCCGCCGTAACCAGTATTGCCCTGGATCGGGATAGTACTGATGCCGGGGAGATGGATAAGGCAGATGCCAGTATTTTACGTACGAAATTACATCGTCCGCCCATCTCTGAAGACCAGGTAATCAGAACGGATATTATCCGCCAGTTTGAGGAAAACCATTCCAGACCATTGACCCTTGTCTCGGCGGGAGCCGGTTATGGAAAAAGCATCACGGTGAGCCAGTGGTTGGAGGAGACAGCGCACCAACATACCTGGCTATCCCTGGACGAGGAGCATAATGATCTGCGAATATTTTTAGCATACCTTATTGCCGCTGTAGAAAAAGTTGCTCCGGCTGGGTTAAAAGAAACCCGGTCGATATTACAGTCAGCTGAGTTACCGTCTTTATCGGTTATATCACAAACCCTGATCAATGAGCTGGATGCCATTGACCAGGAGTTTATTGTGGTTTTAGATGATTACCACCGGATCGAACAGGAACAGATCCATTATTTGCTGGATGAAGTGCTACGCTTTCCGCCTGAGAACATGAATCTCGTATTGATCACCCGGCGGGATCCGCCGTTGCGTTTAAGTAATTTACGGGCGCACGGGCGGATCAACGAAATTCGTATCGATAAACTTTGTTTTAATCAGCAGGAAATAAATACACTCTTCCAAAATCTTTATGGTATATCCTTAGATGATCAGATCACCGAATTGGTGCTGGACAAAACCGAAGGATGGATTACCGGATTACGCCTGGCTGCCCTCTTGACGAGCAGTATTGATGATGTGGAACGGCTTTTAACTACGATAAAGGGCGATTCGCGATTGATGTCAGATTTTTTAGTCGAAGAAGTTTTGTTAAAACAACCGGTACATATCCAGGATTATCTACTGAACACCTCAATCCTCAACCGTTTTCGGGCTGAACTAGTCGACGCGATCAATATTCCCACTAAAACTGATCAGAAAGAGAACATATCGGGTAGTGACTTTATTAAATGGTTAGTAAAATTAAACCTGTTTATAATGCCTTTAGATGATCAGGATGTGTGGTTTCGTTATCATCATCTATTTCAGGAATTGCTCTTCAGGCGATTAAAAGATCACCGAAGCAGCAAGGAGATTGCTGAATTGCATTCCCGGGCCAGTGAGTGGTTGGATCAGCAGGGATTTATCGAGAATGCAATCCGCCATGCGCTGGCTGCTGATAATTCTGTTAAAGCCGCTGAAATAATTGAACAGAATCGGCATACTGAATTGAACCAGGATAGGTGGTATGTCATTACACATTGGTTGAATATGTTGCCGGAGGAGATAAAGCGGCAGCGAATTGCACTTATGTTAGCTCAGGGATTTTCACTTTTTGAACAATTTCGTTTATTGGATATGATTCCAATTCTTGAGCAGATAGAAGCAAAGTTACTAACAGAAAATGTTGAACCAGCTCTGAAAGGCGAGGTAAATTTTTATCGCGGATACATATCGATCTACCTAAATGGTGATGGGAAAGGTGCGCTGAAAAAACTTCAAGAGGCAAAAAAGCAAATTCCGGAATCCTATCAAATGATAAGAGGGGAAATCGAATTGTCTCTGGCTATGGCCCGTCAGATGATCGGTGAAGGAGATTTGGCAATAAGGTCACTTGAAAAGAAAATTCGTGCGGAGAATTCGAGCAGCGATATCTTTTACTCCCGATTATTAAGCGGGTTGGTCTTCCTGCATCTGCACCTCGGAAATCTTGAGCCGGCCTATAGCGCTGCCAGAAGATTGGCGATCCTGGGTAAACGGGGAACCTTGCTTATGTCGAGGCATTTTCTAACTATGCAATGGCGAATGTCAGGTTAAATTCTCTTGACCTGGAACAGGCGTTAAAAAGTTTTTCTCTAGCGGTTGAAAAAAAAGACATCGTCAATGCAAAAATTGCTGTGGATATCATGGCCGGTCTGAGTCTGACCTTCCAACTTCTGGGACAGACCGATCAGGCGATGAAAATCATGGAGCGCCTTGTAGATTTTACCGAAAATATAGGTGAATCTGCTCACATTGCTGTCGCTGAATCATGCAAATACCGACTTTTACTTCTTCAGGGTGAACTAAAAAAGACAATTGAATGGGCCCGTTCATTTGATGTAGAAGTCCATGTACCCAGCATGAATTTTTGGGTGGAAAATCCAGCCATTACTCAGGCCAGGATATTCATTGTTGCCGGGACAAAGGATGATGGGGCCAGAGCGTTGGATCTTCTTGATTCCCTGGGAAAGCAGGTTAATGACTTACATAACACCTATCAAACGATAGAAATTCTGGTTCTGAAGTCGGCTGCATTGGAGAAGCTGGAACGTGGCGATGAGGCGCTAAAAGTACTGGGAGAAGTTGTGGACCTGGCCAGACCTGGTGGATGGATACGCCCGTTTGTTGAGTTGGGATCGATAATGGCGGATATGCTGAAACGGTTGGAGGCGAAGGATATCACCCGGGATTACATCGAAATATTGATTAACGCAATTGAGAAGCAAAAAACCGTATCAGTGAACGAGATTCAGGTTTCTGCAGATGCGGAACCACTCCTGAGATCAGCTGTAGCACCAACCGGGGAAAACGATCGTCTTACCACCCGCGAAATGGAAGTCCTCACCCTTCTTGCTAAAGGCTTTCGTAATAAAGAAATTGCCGCTGAATTGTTCTTATCTTCTGAAACCATCAAACGACATCTGTACAATGTTTTTCAAAAGTTTAATGTCAGCAGCCGGATGCAGGCGATCTCTGTAGCACGGGAGATGGGGTTGATTGAGTAGTAGGGGGTAGAGTTGGAGTATTGGAGTAATGGAGTAATGGAGTAATGGAATGATGGAGTAGTGGGGTGATGAGGAAAAATCGCAATCGGGGATATCAGAAACTCATTGTATGGCAAGATGCAATCGAATATTATCATGCAACATGTAAAACTTTCTTACCTTTTCCCTATGAATTGAAGCGTATAGTTTCTCAGCAGATTGCAGTCTTCTGACTCTGTACATCGTAATATTGCAGAAGGGTATTGCCGTCGTTCAATTAAAGAATATTTAAATTTTTTGAATATTGCCCTTGCTTCACTGGGAGAATCAGTATCAGGGCTTCATAGTTATTTAAAAGCACGACAATTATCTTCAGAACAATTTGAAAAATTGGATTCTCTTGCTTACAAACTTGAAAATGGCCTGCTAAAGCTAGTAGAAAGTTTGGAACGAAAACGTGATAAAGGTGATTGGATTGACCATCTGATTGTAAAAGAAAGCAATGCCGTATATGGAAATGAGTAAATCAATAGCAGGCAAATCTATTTACAAGTCTATTATTACTCTCTATGTTAAAGTTGGAGTACTAAGTATGGGGGTGTTGGAGTAGTGGAGTAGTGGAGTGTTGGGAAAACGTTCGGGCTTATAGGTTATTTTCATTCTATCCATTACTCCATTACTCCAATACATCACTCCATTACTCCAACACTCCAATACTACAAATTATTAAACCATCACTCCACGCAACTTAAACCTTCACTCCCGAACCTTTAAATCTGGATGATTTCATCCCGATTCCAATCTCTAGGATGATCGTTTCTCTCGAAACTCTGAACTTTGAACCCTAAACGACCAAACTACAACTTTTATACAACTTTCTTTACAACTTTCGGGTCTATTTACATCTCTCCTCAATTGCTATCTTTAACCCAGTTATAATTACTTATCATTTCGAATTAAAAACCCAAAATTATGAATAGACACTCGGTTGCGATTATGTCGTTAAAAAGGTTCACCGCTCTGTTGGTGCTTTTTATCATATTGTTTGTCAATTCCCTGCATGCCCAGGATCTGGAACCACGTTTTCTTTCACCGGCGCCGGTGGGGATGAACTTTGGCGTTCTCAGTTATGCTTATTCGCTGGGAAATGTTGTACTGGATCAATCGCTGCCGATTGAGGGCACTGAGGCAACCATGCATGCCATAACCCCTGCCTATGCCCGGTCAATCGATGTGTTTGGGCTTGCCGGGCGGATTACCGCTGTGCTTCCCATGGCCACTTGTACGTGGCGGGCGAATCTGGATGGCGTCGATACAAGTACGGTTCGCACCGGTTTTGGCGATCCCGTGATTGCCCTCAGTGTCAATTTTATTGGTTCACCGGCATTGGATTTGGCAAAATTTGCCGGATACAAGACAAGCACGATTGTGGGATTCAGTCTGAAAGTTCGGCTACCAATTGGCCAGTATGACAAGAGCAAATTCTTCAACCTCAGTACAGGCCGCTGGCAGATCAGCCCACGCTTGGGCATTTCCCGTACGATTGGGCGTTTTGTATTTGAGGGTTATGCCACGGCCTGGTTTTTTTCTACCAACAATGATTTCTATGGCGGAAACACATTGGAACAGGATCCCATGGTTACACTGCAAATACATGCTATTTACCAGTTTCGGCGTGGTTTCTGGGGGGCCGTGTCCTTCGGCCAGAGTTATGGCGGAGAGACCAAATTCAACGGTGTTGCCAGCGATAATGCCCAGACCAACAACCGGATGGGTGCTACATTCAGCTATTCCGATCACCGCTGCGCATGCCTTAAAAGCGGTGTATACCTCCGGGGTGACCACCCGCGCCGGCGCTGATTTCGACACCTTTGTCGTTGCCTGGCAATACCGGTGGGGGGGGATGTGATTCTAAAAAAGTTCAGAGTTTAGAGTTCAGGGTTCAGGTTTTGAACTGTTGGAGTATTGGAGTACTGGATGTGAACTCTTGTTTTTAATACTTTAAACCAAACCTTTAACCCAAATAAAGGGAGGAAGATTTATGAAACCACTTTAATTTTTTAAAAATGTCTTAAGTCGGGCATTTTAGCCGTATTGATCATCACATTCATGATGATGGTTCCATTTGGTTGTGCAGAAAAGGAGGCTCAAACCACTTATCAATTGCCTGATGTTTCCAAAACAATGGATATTAGCTCTACAGCTCAAAATGCCAGCAAAGACATTTATGCGCTGGCAGGAAGCGAACCTGCTTCTAATGTAAATTACAAACATGCACCGGATGACATCAACACTCGTTATGGGAAGTTGGAATTTCCAGGTGGATATCCTACCGAAGCAACCATTCAAAAAGTGTATGATGAATTGGATATGCAACGTGCCACACAACTGTATCTGGATATGACCCCGGCGCTATCCATGCACGGTATGTTAAAAGGAAACGTTCGTGATTATGGCGTTACCAGCAGTTCTGACATTAATGCAACAGCCAATCGTTTGGATTCTAAGGGTATGTATTTGACAGGCAATACCGAAAGTATTTATCTCTTTGTGATTTTAGATTTAAAAAAGGATGGTCCTACTGTATTTGAAGTGCCGAAAGGTGTCATGGGTCCCCTGAATGATCATAATTTCCTTTTTGTGGCGGATGTAGGCCCAACAGGGATGGATAAAGGTAAAGGTGGAAAATACTTAATAATCCCTCCTGGTTATGAAGGCGATATTCCTGATGGCTACTTTGTTGTGCATTCAAAAACCTACAACAACTTTTCATTCCTAAGAGCGAATACGGCAATTGTTGGTGAAGGTGAAAAAGCCATGAAATTTGTTCGTGAGAATTGCAAAGTCTATCCTCTTGAAACTGGCCCCAGAGAAAACAAATACAAGAATGTTTCGGGTGTAGATATGAACTCATTGGTTCCTGAAGATGCAATGGCATTTACATGGATGCACGAAATTATTAACTACGAACCTGCTGAGGCTTTTGGTAAAGAGTTGTTAGGTAAATTGGCTTCTCTTGGTATTGTAAAAGGTAAAGACTTTAATCCCGATGCACGTATGGTGAATATTATGAATCAGGCTGCATTGGAGGCAGTAGCGATGTCACGTGTAATTGCGTTTAATAACCGCGATGTAAATGGTAAAGTTTACAAAGATAGAGAATGGGAGAGCCCATACATTACCAACAACTCAACTTTCTACGAAGGCGATTATATCGATGTAGAAGCACGTACCGTTTTCCATTTTACTGCTGATGGAATTACCCCTGCAATGGCAGCAAGAATGCCCGATGGTTTAGGGTCGCGTTATCAAACAACTTATAAGGACAAGAACGGTGAATTCCTGGATGGTAACAAGACCTATAAGATGAGAATGTTACCAAATGTGCCCGCAGCCATGTTCTGGTCGGTTCTCGTTTACGATCCGTATTCACGTTGCATGATTAAAACAACGCAGCCTTACCCAAGTATGAGCAGCCAAAAAGTGCCTGCACCGGTTGCAAACGACGATGGCTCAGTAGATATCTATTTTTCAAATGAACTACCGGACGGTGTTGCGGAACAAAATTGGGTTCAAACCTTGCCAAATCAAGGCTTCTTTGTTTACATCCGCTATTATGGGCCAACGGCGCCATTTCATAATAAAACTTGGATTCCGAATGATGTGGAATTAGTGAATTAGTAAAGAAAAGTATTGGGCGGTTGTTTAAATACCGCCCTTTACAAAAAAATATCTTAACAAAAAAAGGAATAGAAAAATGAAAATAAAAAAATTGCTAAGTACAGCAATAACCTGCTTGTTTATTATCGGAATTGCTATTCCAATGCAAGCTCAAGAAAACAATAAACCCAACATCGTGCTGATCAACATGGACAACTTCGGCTACGGCGAGCTGGGTTGTTACGGCGGGGGTATTCTCCGGGGTGGCGCCACGCCGCGCATCGACAAGCTGGCCAGTGAAGGGATGCGGCTGTTGAATTACAATGTCGAGGCGCAGTGCACGCCCAGTCGCGCGGCGCTGACTGACAGGGCGCTATGCCATACGCACGGGGAACGGTTCTGTGCCGCTCGAAACCGCCGATTATGGTTTGACCCAGTGGGAATACACCATGCCGGAGATGCTGGGCGATGTGGGTTATGCCACCGCCATGTTCGGCAAGTGGCATTTGGGGCAGGCGGAAGGACGCTATCCCACCGATCAGGGTTTCGATGAGTGGTATGGCATCCCCAATTCGACCGACGAGAGCCTTTGGCCATCGCAGGAAATTTTCCAGAAGTATCGGAAACTGGCGGAGGAGACCGGCAAAAATCCGATGATCAAGGAAGAGCACATTTATTCGGCCAGAAAAGGCTCACCGGCAAAGGTGGTGAAGGTCTACGATCTGCCGGCAAGGCGAGAGATTGACCGTGAAGTCACCGACCATGCCAAAGACTTCATGACACGCCAGGCCAAAGCCGGTAAACCGTTCTTCCTGTATCTGCCCTACACCCAGACGCATATGCCGGTGTTGCCGAGTAAGGAGTTTCAAGGCAAGAGTGGCAATGGCCACTGGGGCGATGTGCTAATGCAGATCGATGCCTATACCGGTGAATTACTGGATAAGGTGGATGAGTTGGGTATTGCCGATAACACCGTCTTTATTTTCACCTCGGATAACGGCGGCGAGATGACCCCCGATTACCAGGGATGGAACGGCCCATGGAGTGGTTCCTATTTCACGGGTAAGGAAGGGTCCTTACGGGTGCCGTTTATTGTCCGCTGGCCTGGTAAAGTTCCGGCAGGCAAGGTCTCCAACGAGATCGTTCACCAGTTTGATCTGTTCGCTACATTGGCAAACATTGCCGGTGGTAAGGTGCCGACAGATCGTATCATCGACAGTAAGGACATGACGGATTTCTTCCTGGGGAAACAAGAGGAGTCCGGTCGAGACGGCTTTGTAGTCTATGTCGGTAACGATATTCACGGCGTAAAGTGGCATAACTATAAGATGATGTTCATGGAGTTTGAAGGAGAGCTGGGTACTGGGAAACTGAACGTGTTCCCGATGCCTCACTTTTACGACCTCTATCTTGACCCTAAAGAAGAATATCCCGTAACCAAAGCACTGGGAGGTAAATTGTGGCTACGTTGGGGGCTTGGGCCGATTCTGGTAGAGCATAAGAAGTCGCTGGCCGAAGAACCACCCATCAAGCCGGGAACGCCTGATCCATACGTGCCGCAAAAATAGAAATGACCCAGGCAGTGCGGAATGAGCCAGGCATCGTCAGAGATGACAAGTATGCCTTCGATTTACAATATAGAGAACGATCCACGGGAAGAGGATAACCTGATTGCTTCTAAAGCCTGGACATTCAGGCTTTATTGGATACCAAATGATGTGGAGTTGTAGTCAAATAGCGATGAATTGGAGTAATGGAGAATGGAGTGTTGGAGTACTGGAGTGATGTATTGGGGTTATGGAGTAATGGTAATGAAACCAATAGATATCAAAATATGATTCGCCACTCACTCCAACTCTCGGTCTCCATATACTGCCAGTACAGCTTCTCATTACTCCATTACACTATACTTCTTAACCTTAGTAGAAAAAAGGTACATGCAAGATGAAAGTCCAAAGCCTTACAATTAATGAAAATTTACAACTGACCATGCTTGATCCACAAGAAATAACGGAAGTGCTTCAAGACGGGGATGCACGTGTATGGGTGGATTTACAGGACTTCACGCCGGAGGAACTCGAAGAATGGCTGGAGAAGTTGAAAATCAGCGGCTTGTCCCGTCAGTTGTGTATTGAGGCACGTGACCGGGTTGGTTTTTATCCGCTAAAAAAGGAAATTTTGATGGTGATTCCTGTTCTGGTCGGTACTAAAGCCCCGCTGGATTTGGAATACCTGGCTTTTATTTGCCGGGAAAATCTGCTGCTTTCTGTACACCACAGGCCTGTTTCGCACCTGCAGCAAACTGACATATTCGAAGGGGCAGATGAGTGGCTTCCTGATCGTAGTATTGCCGGATTGCTCTCAGCCATTCTGATTGATCTGGCTCAGGCTTGTCTGCAGCACACCTACTGCAGTTGAGAATAAAATTATTGCTCTGCAGGAGCGTATGGATCGCGATCCGGACTCGGTCGAAGCGGATGAGATACTGGATACACGATCGGAGGTCGATGGCATTAGGAACAGTGGTCGGTGATCAGCTTCCGCTCGGTAAAGGCCCTTAGCGGAACCGATAAACCTTTTTTTAAACTCAAAGATGCTCAGGAATATATGAACTGTGCATTGGTAAATCTGCAGGCGCGCATTTGGGTCCCTGGGCCGGTAGACGGAACATATCGCTATTTGCGCTCTCGGTTTTCAAATGCATGCCCAGGACAAAACAAACCGCCGGCTGAATATTCTCACAGTCTTGTCCGCCATCTTTTCCCAATCACGCTTCTGGCCGGAATCTGGGGTATGAATTTTGAGATCATGCCCGAGTTGGGTCTATCTTTTGGCTATCCATTGGCCCTGGGTCTGATGGCCCTGATCGGTACGGGGATGTTTCTGTTTTTTCGAAAGGGTGGGTGGTTTGACTGAAGAAATGGAGTATTGGAGTCATGTATTGGAGTCTAAGTGTTGGAGTACTGTAATCGGTATTGGGATTTTAGAGTCTTAAGGAGTATTGGAGTAATGGAGTAAAAAGTACAAAAATCTGAGGACAAGCAGCGAATGTTTTTCCAATACTCCAACACTCCATTACTCATCAGAATAAAACAGTTATCATTAATCGAGCAGAACTTGGAGGAAGTAAAAATAAGAAAACATTAATTCACCATTTATAATAACCTATTAGGAGGAAGTAAAATGAAGACAAAACATCTATTCACAATGTTGCTGGTCGTTTTGATCATGACCGGTTTTATGACACAGACATGGGCACAAGCGTCCAAAACCAAGATGGTCACCCAGAAACCGGTGATGAAAATGACCACACCGATTCCGGAGAATATTACGACTCCGGATTTAATAGGATCACCCATCGGAACGCTGGAATTTTTCGATGGAGTACCTAATCGAAAAACCATTGATAATGTATATGAATATGTAGATCGGGCACGCGCTGTGCAGGCTTTTATCAATATGACACCGGCCGTTTCTTTATACAATCTGCGCAAAGGAAATCGTGATATGGGGATGGGTAAAAGCAATCAAATATTAATATGGGAGCAATTGGGCGATTCCAAGTCACTGGCACTTACCTACAACAACACCTCGTTATATACCTGGGGATTTCTTGATCTTAAAAAAGACGGGCCTACCGTTATCGAAATACCTCCTGGTGTACTCGGCATTTTAGATGATGCTGCCTTTAGATATATTACCGATATGGGCGCTGCCGGTCCTGATAAGGGAAAAGGCGGAAAATATCTGGTACTGCCTCCGGGGTATGAAGGTGAAGTGCCTGATGGTTATTATGTCTATAAATCAAACACCTATAATGTTTGGAATTTTATGCGCGGATATACCAAAACCGGCGTGGAAGCGGCTGCAAAACGGATTAAGGAAAACCTGAAAGTATATCCCTTATCCCAAAAAGACAATCCACCCAAAATGGAATTTAAAAATATGTCCGGTGTATACTATAACACCGTTGCTCCCAATGACTATACTTTCTTCGAAGACCTGAACCAGATCATTCAGGAAGAACCTGAAGGTTTCTATGATGCAGAAAACTTAGGGATACTAAGAACCTTGGGTATAGTAAAAGGTCAGCCTTTCAACCCGGATGCACGCATGAAGAAATTATTAACAGAAGCGGTTGATATTGGAAATGCCTATGCACGTGCGAATACCATTGAACCTCGCGATCCTGGTCACTATTATTATCCGGGTACAAAAAGCGAATGGGTTATGGCTTTTGCCGATAACGATACCTACTTTTTGAAAGATGGTGCCCGTCGGATGGATTCACGTTTATGGATGCATTTTAATGCGGTATGTGTAACTCCGGCTATGGCATTAACCAAACCAGGCGCGGGTTCGCAATATGGCATTGCAGGTATGGACTCAGAACATAGACCTTTGGATGGAGCTAAAACTTACAAAATGCATTTGCCTCCAAACTTCCCGGTTAAAGACAATTGGTCAGTGACTATTTACGATCCTCAAACAAGATGTATGCTGCAGACTGATCAGAAATTTGCCGGCATCAACAGCTTAAGCGGAAAAGTAAAAGAAAATAAGGATGGATCTATTGATGTTGTTTTTGCCCCTACTTTACCTAAAGGAGTTAATGAAGGCAATTGGGTGCAATCTATTCCAGGTAAGAGTTGGTTCATTATTCTTCGCGCTTATGGTCCATTAGCACCATGGATCGACAAAACCTGGCGGCCGGGTGAGTTGGAGTTGGTTAACTAGCGCTGTATTTAGGTATGTGAATTTTGGAGTATTGGAGTTATAAACTGGAGTACTGGAGTGATGTATTGGGGTTATGGAGTAATGGAGTAATGAAAGTACAAAAATCTAAGGACAAGCAACGAATGTTTTTCCAATACTCCAACACTCCAGTACTCCATTATACCAACACTCCATTACTCCATTACTCCAACTTTGAACCTTTGAAATCCTGGCTAAATCTTGGATGATTTAGTCCCGAATTGTTATCCGGAGGATAACGCTTTTTTCGGGAAAGATTTCATCCCGATTCGATCTTAGGATAAGATCGTTTTTATCGGGAGAACTCTGAACCCAGAACTTTGAACTTTATTTGCACGGTTGAAATTATGATCACGTTAAAACTCGTCATTTTTTTCCTGCTATTTTATTCGTTTTTGCCTGGCATGATGTATCTCATGCTCAATCGGATGCAGGTGCAAAAAAACAGTTATGGATTGATGTTAATCCCGCTTATTATATCAATCCCGATCTGAAATTATATGGCGACATCGGGATTCGCAGAGAATTTGACAATTACGGTTGGTGGCGGCTGGTTGTCAGGCCATCATTGCGATCTGGCTGGGTAGATATATTCTACTATACTTCCGGAATAGGTAATTTTGTTACCTTCAATGAAGATGTTCAAGACCGGTATGAGTTCCGACCGTTTCAGGGCGTTCAATTTAAATGGCCCAACTGGAAAATTCCGATTTCCCATTATTTCCGTTTGAAGAACGCTTTGACTTCAACACATCAACCTGGGAGGCAAAAGCCTCAATCCGGTTTCGCTATAAATTGAATTTCTCCTATCGCTGGGCAGCAAGGCTTCAGGCGGATCGGTTCTGGCAGGTAACAGCCGGTGGGGAAGCCTTTTTGGACCTCTCCGGAGACCAGGGCCAATTCCAGGAACAGATGCGGATAACTTTAGGTATCGATCGTAGTCTTAAGCGTGATCTGCACATGAGATTTGAATTAACCTGGCAATTGGAATCTTTAATTTTTGCTTCCGATCAAAGTGTCTCCAATATTTATTTTCGATACCGGCTGTTTAAAAGCTGGGGAGATCAGAAATGAGGCGTGATGTAATGGAGTTTGGGACAATATTGGAATTAGTAATTGGTAATTGGTAATTGGTAACTGGTAATTAGGGATTTAGAATTGTTTATATGCCGCTCCTCTGGAGGTATGACCATTGCAGGGAGACCGTGTTGCTATAAATATATCGCGCCTCCGGCGCTTTTTGATTCTTAATTATTGCTATCGTTTAACGCTTGCGGCCTATTTCAAAATTTTAACTGTCAGATGAAAAAACCAGCCTCGGAGAGGCGGCATATTTATAGCAAGATGATTCCAAAATGAATGTTAAGCTCCGGAGGAGCGAAATGAGATTCAGGATCAACGAACTGTGAACCTTTGAAATCTTGGCATAAATCTTGGCATGATTTAGCATTCGACATTGATACCGGTATAACATCGTTCGATAGATTTCATCCCGATTAGATCTTAGGATAAGATCGCTTTTATCGGGAGAACCCTGAACTTTGAACCCTGAACGGAGAGTCTACAACTTTATTACAACTTTATTTATAAAAAGTACAACTAACGGGTCTATTTAAGCAGTTAGAAATGCATTATAATGAAGATGAACAAATAAAGTCAATAAGAGTCTTTACATAATTAATTATGAGAGATAAAAATGGCCATTGAAAAAAATTCCTTTAAAAACTTTAGCAGTAAAAAACCGGCTGTTTATCGAATTCGCGTCCAGGGGCAATTGGAGGATAGCTGGTCTGAACGATTGGCCGGTATGATCATAACCGTCAAATTGCATGAGGATGAAAAACCAGTAACTACCCTGGAAGGGCTTTTAACAGATCAAGCAGCTTTATCAGGTGTATTAAATACGCTCTATGATCTGCATCTGCCGGTTTTATCAGTGGAGTATGTAAAAACTGAAACGGACCAAGAGGCATCATGAGAGTCAATAAACGTTTTGAGAAAACGATCACGGTGGTTTATCTTAATCATTATAACCGGCGCTACAACTTTATTTGCCGGTACTCCGGCAAAAAGCGATTCGACTGTGGCAGCGCTGAATAAAGACAACAATCGACCATGGACATTGGGACTGCCACTCTGGATACCGGGATTTACGGGTAAATTTGCTGTTGGCGGCATTGAAGTAGAGGGAGAGCCTGAAGACGACAATATTTTTGATCAAATTTTCTCATCGGAATATGGCCTGGATTTTTATTTTGTCGGGTTAGTGAATTATCGTTTGGAGCGATGGAGATTTCATGCCGATGTCTTTGGCGGTTCGATCGGTAAGTCGGCAAAGTTTATAGTGAATGACAAATCTGTTCTTGGCGCGAAGATTGAGATGATAATGCCCCGGATTTATGCCAGTTATGATCTTTTGCATCAGTCTCCGCTTGGTCCCATTAATCACTGGCAGGTCTATATGGGGGGACGACTGTATTTCTTAAATCTTGAAGTCACGTTGGGGGAAAATTCAGAGAAGAAAGAAGGCAGTAGCAACTGGTTTACATTTTTAGTTGGGACCGAACTATCTGTAAAGATTGCCAAACGCTGGCATCTGTTGGTATCCGGAGATATCGGTGGATTCCTCGCCACTAAAAAACTGACCATATTTGCTCAAACAACTCTGAATTATCGTCCCTGGGATCTCTTTTCGGTTAATCTGGGATTGGCACTCATGCATATGGAGGAGAGTGGAGATAATTCACGTGACGTTGATTTAAAAGTAAATTTATTCGGTCCAACGCTTGGGTTGGCGTTTCATTTTTAAGTAATGTAATTCCGACATAAATAAAGGGAAAATGTAGGATTACGAAGTATGGAATGATGGAATAGCTGGGAATTGAGAACTGGTATGCTGAGATCCTTGGATGCTGGATAAAAGATGGAATTGGGAATTGAGCCCTGAAAGGGCGTAATGTAATAGCCAGGGGCAACGCCCCTGGAAAAGGAATGCACACCAAATTTAATAAGCCCTGAAGGGGCGAAATAGTATTAAATATAAATGAAAATATGGAATTAGGAATTGGGAATTTGGAATTTTTTAGTCATACAAGGAGAGAGATACATGAGAGTAAAATTTAACGTGTTGAGTAAACTGGTCTTCGGAATTCTTTTGATCTATGAGTTTTTTATCACCGCAGCTAATGGCACAGGATGCGGCTAAAACAGAGGGTACTTCTATAGCTAAAAGTCTTGGTATTTATGTTTTTCCCGCGAAAAAACAATCGGCGGAGCAGCAGAGCCAGGATGAATATGAATGTTATAAGTGGGCAGTGGAACAGTCCGGATACGATCCTATTAACCCGACAAAAGTCGAAGCTAAACAGGTTGATACGTCAAATGATGGATCGGCTGTACGCGGTGCAGCCCGCGGTGCCGCAGCCGGTGTTGCGATCGGTGCTATTGCCGGAGATGCCGGAAAAGGGGCCGCAATAGGTGCCGCAGCCGGAGCCATTCGGGGACGTCGTCACAAAAAAATGAATGATGCCTATGAAAAAGAAGCTGCTCAGGAAAATGCCGAACTCAAAACCAGGAGATGGTGGATGGTTTTAAAAAAGCATTTGAAGTATGCCTTGAGGGCAAAGATTATACTGTGAGTAAATAACTATAATTGAAGTGAAATTTAGTGTCTTTAGTAAACGCTGAGACCGCTGAGAACGCGAAGAAAAGTATTATTGATTATGCATAAAAATAAAATATCTGAATAAATAAATATTTATAACTCTGCGGAACTCCGCGAACTCAGCGTTAGAAAATAAATGTGTTTGTTACGACGCAGGAACGCATATAAATAGAAAATAATGATAAAGGATAAAACGATGAGAAAAATAATATTTATGCTGCTTGTTTTTGTGGCATTTCTGTCAAATGCCACCCTGTTAATGGCACAAAGTAATGCCTCAGAATGGGATTATATCTATGTACGAGAAGATATTGTCAAGCCTTCTCTGACAGCTGCGTATGAGGCGAGCTTATCTGATTTAAAAGTTGTATTAACAGATGGTAAGGTTGGCGATTTTAGTTATTATACGCACCTCCAGGACAATTATCATTTTGTCCATATTACACCCCTGAATAGTCTGAAAGATATTGAAAAAGGTATGATTAAACTTCTTAGCGGCAAAGTTAATATGGATGAATTTAACCTGGTCTGGGCAGATCTGACCGCAACCCTGGCTGCCTCCCGGAATTATGTCCTGCAATATCGCTCTGATCTTTCATATGATCCGGATAATATTTACTGGGGTGAAAAAACACCCTATCGTCGCTGGAATTATTTTTTCCTGGCACCTGGATTCGAGAAAAATATGGAGAAACTGCTAAAGGCCTGGAAAACATTATATGCAGAAAAAAAGGTCACGTCTGGCTTTAGAATTTTTTCCGGCGTGGTCGGGGTTGAGCATCCCTTATACATCTTTACCACCTGGGCTGAAGATCCCCTTGATTTTCAGAACGACCTGGCCGAGGCAACCAAATTGCTTGGTGATGAAGGAGCCGCCTTGTGGGCCGAAACAATGACGTATGTAAGAGATGTTGAAACAGTGGAAGGGTGGTTTTTACCCCAATATTCTTATATACCAGAAAAATGAGGAAAAGGGGCTCGGTACTCGTTTCTCGGTTCTGGTTTCTCGTAACTCGTTCATAAGTATTGATAACTTTCGGCGAGAACCGAGTACCAAGACCGATACCGAGTACCGAGAACCGAGAATAAACCATGGGAGGTAATATGATAAACAAAATTATTAAACTTTTTTTAGTTGTGGCATTCAGCACAATGGTATTTGGTTGTAGTATGTTCATGGCATCCAAGCGGCTGGATCTGAGCCCCTTTGCCAACAGCATGATATCCGTCGCCGGCGACATCCAGTACAGCCTGCTGCAACACCAGGCCTCACGTCTGAAGACGTTTCTTAAACCCGGACCGGCCACAGAAGCGTTTAAGATTCGCAAGAATAAAATTCGAAATATCATCAGAAGTACCATCTCCTATTCTATCCAGATTGTTACCTTAGGCGAATCCAATATTTCCGACAAGGATAAAGCGGCCGGATTAGCGGATTATTTGCAGGGTATCACACGCCCGGTACTCGACACGCCGGAGCCGATATTGAATCTGACCCAGAAACAAATGGACCAGATTATTAACAATGTACGAAAACAAAAAAATTTACTGGATGCTCTCTCTGCTGCCCAGCCGGTTATTGATGAAGTTGCATCTGAAATGGGCGATCTGGCTGATGAGGCAAAGATGTACCTGGATGCCGCTAACGCTGAGGTCAGTCAACAATGGCAGAATGAATATCAGCCGGTACTCTGGGCAGATAATGAAATGCAGGAATCACAGATACGATCGATTCAGGCTCTTTATCACCTGAAACAATACAGAACCGGTCAAAGTATGGCCATAGATTCTGTCTTTATTATTGACCCCCAATTGAGGGAAGTTGTAGTTCCGGGCAAAAAAGCGACTTCTGCAGATATAATGGAATTAGAATCACGCCTTATTTATAAACTTGGTACGGTTGGTGAAATGAGAAAACAATTTAAGGCGGATATAGAATCGTATTATATGGGTATTGAGGAGTTACAAGCCGTACATACCGCCTACAACAAAGCCCTTCGGGATGCCAGAAATTCCGTTCTCTTATGGTCCAGGGCACATAATGCCCTGGGTAAAGGGGTAACCGATCCGGCTCAAATCGATCTTCTTGGTATGATGCTCAGCGCAGCCAAAAAGATAGCGCCGATACCGTAGTAGTAAAAATAATCTGGGTGCTCGGCACGTTCTGGTTTCTCGTTTCATGTAACTCGTTCCTGATGATTGATAACCTTCACCGAGAATCGAGAGCCGAGAGCCAAGTACCGAGCACCGAGTACCGAGCGACGAGTAACAACATCCTTTAAGGTAGTGTCAAAAGTTCTATGAAAAAATGAAAAACTAAAATTTGATCTAATTGTAGATGAAGATCGGGAAATTTAATTGTCGTTGATAAGAAGTTGTACCGGCATCCACGAACTTGGAGATCATATTTCTTCTTGATTACGACAAAAAGGCTATAGTTTTACACAGAAGATAAAAAATATAAATAGAAACACGATCTTTGAAATAATATAGTTTTAGGCGGCCAGAGAAATTATTTTCACCCATTTACCAGGCAGAGAATCAATCTTGCGTAGTTCAGGTATTTGTATGGGTGTTTTATAATTCAAGAGCGATATGTGGTCTTAAAAAATTGTAATGTGTAACGAAAAGGACCAGTTTAGCAACAGCGCCATTTACATTTGCAAAACCATTTTGTGCCTGCATATGATATTTGTAGGTTCGGTTAAGGCGTTCTATCATTTGTTTGTAAGGTCTGTACTCTTCGGATTCGTTCATCCATGTTTTGTAAACCGATGACCTTTTTAAGCGTGAGTTTGAGTTCATCTTTTAGTTTATTGATGAAATGGATTCCGGCCATGATATGATGGATTGCCATCGGTAACTAAAGTAATATCCTGTTTTTCTTTTGCCGTACGGACTGTTTCCAGCATGGTGATGATGGCGGCTTTAGCCCCACGATTGTCAGAGAAGTGATAGGCGCAAATTTTTCTGGAAACCGAGCCGATAAAAAGCCATGCGTAATGCCATGCTCCTTTAACCTTAACATAGGTTTCATCACCGGCATTGATATCGTCTATTTCACCTTTGTTTTTAAGATTGAATATATGGCAGTAATAAGCAGCAGTCTGAACATAGTTCAAAACAGTCTGATGAGAAATCGAAATATTCCATATGTTACGTAACATATGTGCTGTTTTACGGGCAGTAATGGCATATGAGATATGTAAGGTGAGAATGAGTGCAAAGATATTTTTATCATTATGAATACGATTTAAATCGACTTTGGGTTTAGCCGGCCCGGTAACTTTTAAATCACCCGGTGAATAATGATAATCACGATACTGATAATTTATTTTAAACTGAGACGATCGCTTTTTTCTGAGTTTTTTCTCATCGTTATTAAGTGTGCTTAATTTTTCTATGCGGTGTGAGCAATTATGGTTATGGCATTTATAAATAGTGACTTCATCGTATTCTTTCCAGGTGAATAGAGCCTTCATGCAATAAGGGCAAAAGTATTTAACGGGCTTGCGGAATCGGATATCAAGTTGAAAGACATCTAAACATACTTTGCATTTGAGTTGTGAACGTTTTTTTCCATCATTGAAATAGATGTACTGATGTGGAGCAGAACAATGAGGACATTTTGTTCTTCTGGGTACTCGATTATTAGAAGTTCTTACATTTACAGGTTTAAGAGGTTTGCCATGCCTGGACTCATAGTCATCAATAAGAATTTTGTAATTTAAGTTTTTTTTGGCTTTACAATATCAGCAGCGTCAAGGGGCGCTAAAGGATCAGAACTAAATTTACGGTAATTAGGATGTTGATCTTTGAAATCATCTTTGGGTTTAAGATCAGGGTTTTTATCATTAAGCACTTGGATAAGTTCATCAACAATATTGAGTATTTGCTCGCGATTAAAGTGCTTACAGATCCAAATAACAAAACGTTGAACTTTTGTCATAAGCATTTTCCTCTGGTGAAATAACGATAAAAATCAACCCATTATAGGGGGAGACAAAATCATTTATGCATAAATATATAAAAATAAGAGAGTTAAATCATTAAAAAGTTAAAAACTTTTGACACTACGAACTATAATAAAGGAGAAAAAAAATGAAAAAAATTATCATCATGACGCTGCTGATCGTGTGTCTGGCTCCCCTCAGCAATGCGCAAACACTTTATTCAACCGGCTATGACACAGCGCTTGTTACAAGCCGGGATTATATACCGGATGAAGCGCTGGTTAACCGCCTGAATCCGCAGAAACCACTCTGGCTTCCCGCCCTGGAGGCCATAGGCCTCAATTTAGCCCTGGGCGCTTTTAATACCTATGTGGGTGGATCAGAATTCGCCAAGATCAGTTTTAAGACTGTCGAGCATAATTTAGAGCGGGGCTGGTCGACCGATGCCGATGGTTTACTTACCAATATGTGGGCCCATCCCTTTCATGGTGCGATGTATTATAATTTCGCCCGAACCAGCGGGTATAATTATTGGACTTCCATGGGCATTGCTGCGTTAGGTAGCTGGCAATGGGAGTTTTTTATGGAAAATGAACCGCCGGCCTTAAATGACTGGATCATGACTTCGGTGGGCGGATCGATGTTGGGTGAAACGTTTTACCGCTTATCAAATTTGATCCTCGATGAAAGTCTTTACGGTTGGCCGCGTTTCTGGAATGAACTTGGCGCCGGTATTTTTAATCCCGGACGTCTGTTCAACAGGTTGGTCTATGGCCGGACGGCACGCCGGACGACGGAAAAAGTATATGAAAAACGGGTCTTCTTCGGGGAATTGGGACTTGGCGCCAGTAATGTGGGCGAGGGTGACCGATATGAAGAATGGGAAACAAAACGGCATCTTTACCATGGATTTTGGTTATGGTCGTTTGTTCGAGATGAGAAAATTTAAACCATTCGATTTCTTCCGTTTTAACATGTTAGTGAATTTTGCCGGTGAGCAGCCACCCATCGGCCAGTTCCGAATTTATGCGATGTTATATGGTAAAAATTCTACAGTCGGTGAAAATTCAAAATTTCTCTGGGGTATTTTTAATCATTTCGATTACCTGGAGAACAACGTCTATCAGGTCGGGGGAACCAGTGTCGGCCCTGGGATTGGCTATCGCACCCCGCACCAGAAAAGCGTTCAGTTTATCGGTCTGCTACATGGCGCCTTGTTGCTCATGGGTGGGGCCAATTCCGATTATTCGAGTGAATATAAAGTCTCTTTTCTTGATTCAGCAAGGACCTATAACATGGGGCCTGGGGCCCATGCTAAAATGGAAGCCTTTCTGCGCTTTCCTTTCGGATCACTTTACCTGGGCTATAGTTTCTGGTGGATCCATACCTGGGATGGCGCTCCCGGCGATGAATTGATCGGCATGTGGAATCCAAAACTGCGAATTCGCTTGTACAAAAAGCTGTTTGTCGGACTCGAATATTTGCTCTATCATCGTGTTGGCAAATATGATGAGTTTCCCGACCGTGACTACCGGAATAATGAATCGCGGTTGTTTCTTGGGTATGCGTTTTAGGTTAAGGTTCCCCGTTAAAAAATCTGTTCCCCCTTAACAAAGGTTTAAGGCGAGTTTGATAAGGTTTAAAGTTTCAAAGTTCAAAGTTTAAAGTTCAAAGTTGAGAGAACTGGAGTAATGGAGTAATGGCGTAATGAAAGTGAAAAAATCTAAGGATAAGCAACAAATGTTTTTCCAATACTCCAATACTCCATTACTCCAAAAATTATAATCTCGGAGGAATATAAAATGAAAATCATTTCAATATGCATGTTTTGTTTGATGGTCGTGACATCAGTACCGGCCCAGGTGACAACAGATATGGTAAGTACGGATTTAACAAACCAGGCTTTTATCACTCTGCAGGGAGCCTCGATCAACAGTATCGGTGAATTTAAAGAATCATGGGATAAAGGATCCGGAATCTATGCAGGTTATGCAACGCTCTATTCCAATCAATGGGCCCTGGTATTTGAGACCGGTTATATAAGTTTTCAACATAACGAAGAGGATGGAATTGGGGGATGACCCTAAATTTATCGATTGTACCGCTTGCTGTTGGCGGTCGCTATTATATCGTTGCCGATCGTTTTCGTCCCTTTTTACTGGCCATGAGTGGCATTAATATTGTATCAGCCAGAACTATACGAAAGGATGAGGAGACGTTGATGAAACATCGAACACAATTTCATTTTCAGGTTGGAATAGGGCTTGGTATATTATTATTCAGTCAGCTGGAAATTGAAGGCCAGGCAAAATATAACAGCCATGTGCTGGAACCGAGCCTGCCCTACAATATCACCGGCATGGAATATGGTGTTGCGCTTAACTGGCATTTGTAAATCGAGCTGTAGATATGAGATGTGAGATACCGTGATACGGGATACGAGATGTGAGATGCGAATTCGGATACTGTGATACGAGATACCAGATGTGGGATGGAATTTGGAATTGCATGAAATTGGGCAGTTGCATTTCGGATAAAAAGATATATAGTTTGTCATTGGTGACATGTTTTTGGCGGGATTTGATTGCAAGATTTGACAGAGCATCCCGGATAACGGGATCCCGTCTCGGGATAGGAATCTTCCTGCTTGTCGAGACTGACAGTCTCAAAAGGGGGTAGGAAGATTGTAAGGTAGATGCTGGATGAAATAAAAATGAATGATTTGAATAAACAAAAATTATACACAAAGGGAGGGAAAAAAAAATGAAAAAATTTTCAATATACACCAGGATTTATTTTTTTATTCTGATTATAGCACTTCTTGCGGCGCAGGCCTTTGCCCAGGAGAGTGCCGATAGTACGAAGAAAGATTATGGTCTTCACTTTAACGGTTACCCCTTTGCCTTTTATTCACCGGAAACAGAATTTGCTTTTGGTGGCGGTGGTGTGATGACGTTTTATACAGATAAAGATCCCATTCTGAATCCTTCTAAAGTAACATTTTCAGGATGGTATTCGACGGTTAAAGCCTATCAGATGCTGATAAAATCTTCACTATATTTCAGTAAGAACACGATTGCTTCGGATATTGAATTAAGATTCGTTCACGAATTTGATAAGTTTTTTGGTGTTGGTAACAATACACCGGATCTCGGACAATGAGTCTTATTTTATTGATAATTTTGGCGGAAACTGAATTTTCAGATGCCGCCGACCATATTCATTGCCACGCGTACCGGGCTTGTCTTTGAATACAGGGACTATACTATTGTAGAGACGAAAGAAAATCCCTACCTGAATTCAGATATTCCCTTCCCCGGAAAAGAAGGAGGACCGGTTTCGGGTCTGGGCATGGTCTGGATCTGGGATAACCGCGACAATGTATTTTTCCCCAATGAGGGTGGATATACGGAGGCGGAAATGATTGTCTACAGTAAGGATATCGGTAGTGACTATACATTTACTACCTATTCGGTTGACACCCGCCATTTCTGGTCCTTTGCCCCGGACCATGTGCTCGGTTTTCAGGGGTATTTTATGAACACCTGGGGAGAAACGCCCTTTTACAAATTACCGGCTCTGGGTGGGGGCGAAATCATGCGTGGTTATTTTGAAGGGAGATACCGGGACAGAGCCTACCTGGCTGCTCAGTTGGAATACCGCCAGTATTTTTGGTGGCGATTTGGATTTGCCGTTTTTGCCGGTCTTGGCGATGTAGCTTCGGACATTACAAAATTTCAATCCAAGTATTTCAAGCCGTCTTATGGACTCGGATTACGGTTTTTGTTTAATGAGGAAGAGAAAATAAATCTGCGTGTTGATCTTGGCTTGGGTAAAGATACCAGCGGGATCTATTTCGGTATCGAGGAGGCGTTTTAAGCAAGGTTTTCCCGCTGTAGGGGCGATCCGGTGGATCGCCCATCGAACGAAAAATAGGTTGCATATCCCGAGTCTGGGATTCGGTATCTGGCATGGAAGATGAAGATCCAATATCCAACAAGGAATTTCCAAGTAACAAGTCGTTAATGTTGCTCATTTCTAAACGCCCTGAAAGGGCGAAATCGAGTCGATGTTAAATGGAGGATATTGAAACTCGGTCCTCGATCCTCGAGGTGCGATATGGGATTGGGAATTCGGAATTGGGAATTGGGCATTGATTTGGCATTTGGGCTTGGACATTGGGATTTGAACAAGCGGATCCCGATAAATCGGGACAGGATGACAAAATAATTAAAAGGAGAGTTTTAAAATGAGTACCAAAGTTGTTGATCACAATCAGTTATATCGTCTACCCTGGACATTGCCGGATAATGGCATCTCCTGGTTAGAGCCAACGGCAGAATGTAATCTGGCCTGTGATGGTTGTTATCGTGAAAATGAAAAAAGTTCACATAAAAGTTATGAAGACGTATTACACGAATTGGATGTTTTTCAGAAACTTCGAAAATCAGATTGTATTTCCATCGCCGGTGGAGATCCGCTATTATATCCGGAAATCATCCCCTTAGTTGCTGAAATTAAAAGGAGAGGGCTAAAGCCGATCATTAATACCAATGGTCTGGCCCTTACAAAGGAATTACTCAAAGACTTACATACAGCAGGTGTCTTTGGATTTACCTTTCATATTGATAGTAACCAGGGAAGACCCGGTGAATGGGCCGGAAAAACTGAATTAGAACTCAACGACCTTCGGCTTCATTATGCCGAAATGCTCGCTGTGCATAAAAATATAGCCTGTTCGTTTAATTCAACGGTTTACCAGGAAAATATTCATTATGTGCCCGAGATGATTGCCTGGGCACAGAAACATATCGATATCGTACATACCATGGTATTTATATGTTTCCGCCATATCATTCCCCAATTACCCTATGACTGGTATGCCGGGGGTGAAAAGGTGGAATGGGATACAATCATGTACCATTCCGATGAAGATCGTAAAGTGGATATCAAATCAACCGATCTGGTCAAGATCGCCAAAGACCATTTTCCGGATTTTGAACCGGCTGCATTTCTTAATGGTACGGAAGATCCGGAAGCCTATAAATGGCTGCTGACCGAAAGGATCGGCACTAAGGATAAAATATACGGCTATGTGGGTGGAAAATTTCTTGAGTTGATGATGTCGGTCTATCATTTTGCCAAAGATAAATATTTATCCTATGCCTCTCCACAAATACTCAAGACAGGCCGGTCTGCTGCTTTTCTTTTATGGCCATTTGATAAAGGCCTGCGAAAAATTACCGGACGGTATCTGATAGCGCTGTTAAAAAATCCTTTTCGCATATTTAAACCGCTCTATATGCAAAGTATCATGTTTATTCAGCCGGTAGATTTTATGCAGGATGGCCGGCAAAGTATGTGTGACGGCTGTCCCGATATTACCGTTCATGAAGATAAATTGGTCTGGTCATGCCGCTTAGAGGAATTGAAAAATTACGGCACTTTTCTAAATACCGTACCCCGAAAAGAAAAACCAATCCCGGTCAAGAAGGAATATGAAAAAGTAAAAGAAACCACAAAGGCCACGGAGAAACTAACTGTGTGATTGGCATTGGTAATTAGGAATTGGGAATTGGTTTAGCATTGAAGTTTTTGGCACGATTTAATTCCCCTTAAAAGGGGGTTAGGGGGATGTGAAATGGATACTGGATCCTCGATCCTCGATGCTGGTCGGAGCGAATCGGAGATCCCGTATCATTGACTGAAAGGAAATGATCGGGGAATTGGAATCGGGCATTGATGACATTGGACTTGGACATTGGGACTTGAATTAACTCTATGTCATTCCGAATCTCACTGCAACTCGACTGAACTCTGAACCTTGAACCTCTACAAATATGAAACAAAAAACGACATATAAAGCAAACGGAGATCAGGCCGAGGGAATGGATCATCCTATTCAAACGCCGGTTTTAACGACAAAACTGCACAGACCTCCTTTGCCGGTTGACTTTGTTCCGCGAATCGAATTGCTCAAAAATCTGGAGAATAATCCTCACCATCCCCTCATATTGGTCTGTGCACCTGCAGGTTACGGAAAGAGCATTCTAATCAGTTCATGGATCGAGAGATGCGAATCTCCAGCTGCCTGGGTTTCCCTGGATGGTAAGGATAACGACCTGCGTGTTTTTCTCTCTTATGTGGTTGCTGCAGTTAAACGTCACTTCCCCGAATCGCTTAAAAAAAGTGGCGATGTACTGCAAGCTGTTGAATTACCACCGCTGGCGATACTCTCTCAAACTTTAATTAATGAATTAGACGATATCAAGGATGACTTTATCCTCGTATTGGATGATTACCATCGTATAGAAGAAAATCGGATACATGAATTAATTGAAACCATCCTGCGCTATCCACCGCAGAATATGAAGTTGGTTATTCTTTCCAGAAGAGACCCACCCTTGCCCTTACATGACCTGCGGGCACATAGCCAGGTTGTCGAACTGCGCATGAAGGAATTGTCATTTACATCTGAAGAAATTATTTTGCTCTTCAAAAAACAGCATGGTTTTACGCTTATTGATCAGGAGTCTGAAACGCTATTAGAAAAAACGGAAGGCTGGATTACCGGATTGCGCCTGGCCGCACTTTCCATAAACCGCAAAGAGGATATGCAGGATTTATTGGAAAGTATGGATAGTGATTCCCTGCGTTCGGTATCTGAATTTTTGATTGAAGAGGTCTTGTCTAAACAACCGGCAGTCATTCAAAAAAATCTGCTTAAAACATCTGTTTTAAACCGCTTCTGTGCCGAATTATTAGATGAATTATTTGTAACTGATGTCCGAAATCCTGCAGAGATAAACGATGGCGCGACCTTCCTGAACTGGCTGGAGAAAGCGGGCATGTTCGTGATACCACTGGACCTGGAATATCGCTGGTTCCGCTATCACCATCTCTTTCAGGAACTTCTGCAAAACCGTTTAAAACAACTCCAGACAAATGAAGAAAATAATACCGATCATATTAATGCTTCAGATTGGTTTGAAAAAAACGGATTAATTGAGGAAGCGATTGAACACGCCCTTGCTGCGGATGATATTGAGCGGGCGGCACAACTGGTCGAGCGGCACAGACAGAATGCTCTCAGCGCTGACCAATGGTATGTTCTCGAGAAGTGGTTGTCGCGCTTGCCTGATTTGGTCGTGCAGCAGCATGTTGATCTCCTTTTAGCACGAGCCTGGGTTTTCCTGCGCCGACTCCAGTTCGAAGGCATACTGTCAATCCTGGATCAGGTTGAATCGCTACTTGATGATAACTCAGTCCATCAACCTCTGCGTGGAGAGGTGGCTGTCTTTCAAGGGTTTGTCGCATTCTTTCAGGGTGATGGTACCCGCAGCCGGAAACGCCTAAGGGAGGCACTAGAGCACCTTCCCGTTTCCTACCACGAGCCGCGTTGTGAGGCCGAGACGATGTTTGCGCTGGCGAATCAAATGGAAGGACAGAAGGAGAAGGCCATTCACCATCTGGACGAGCAGGTCGTTCGTATTCACTCGCCGCACAGCCTAAGAAAGGCACGTCTTCTGGCCGTGTATGTGTTCGTGCATATCATTTCCGGTGATCTGACAGCAGCTGAGAAATCAAACCGGCGGTTTAGAGATAATGTTTCGAACAGCAGGTATTTACATGTGGTAGCGTGGGCACCATATCTTCAGGGGCTTATCCATCTTTATCGGAATGAGCTGGAAGAAGTCGAAGAATTAATGAGAAATTCAATTGAGCAGAGATTCGTACATCATCCCAGGGCAGCCGTGGACTCATTCATCGGGCTGATGCTGGCCTATGAGATAACAGAACACCGGGACGAGGCTCAGTGCACACTGCAACAACTTCAGGAGTTTGTTGTCTCGCTGGATAATCCGGCATACTTTGCCCTGGCCGAATCCGCAGAGGCAAGACTGGCTCTTCTGCAGGGACGATCGGAATCCGCTATACACTGGCTTGAGACAAGCACACCCCCTACGCCCGAGGTGGCGATCTTTTGGTTAGAGGTGTCGTATGTCACCCGCTGCCGGGCCCTGATCGCCGAGGGATCGACCGACTATCCTGGTTGAAGCGGAAGAATGTCTACGCGAATATGCAGCAATGAACGAGGATCATCATAATATCTACCAGTTAATTCAAATTATGCCCCTTCTGGCCATGGCCTGTGAGAGGCAGGGTAAGAGAGAAGAGGCACTCAAAATTATCGAACAGGCTGTAAGCCTGGCGCAGCCTGGCGGCTTCATTTTTCCATTTATAGAATCCGGACCTGCGATGGTAGAATTGCTGGAACGCCTGGCATCCCGCGGTAGTGGCGGATATCACCTGGAAAAATTGCTTGATGCATTTAAAAGGAAGTCATCTGGGGAAGAAAGCCATGCATCTGAGCATCAGCAGGCAAAAATCATTAAGAACGAGGTTTTTGCCCAGACTCCGGAACATGAATATCTGACACAGCGCGAGATTGAAATTGTCAGTTTTCTTGCCGAAGGATTAAAAAACAAAGAGATCGCCGGTAAATTGTCTCTTTCTCCCACCACCATAAAAAAACATATCTACAATATCTACCAAAAATGGGATGTACACTCGCGGGTGAGTGTTGTTGTAAAAGCGCGGGAGCGGGGAATAATTAGGATTAGGGATTAGGGATTTGGAATTGGAGCTGGTAGCATTGAAGTTTTTGGCACGATTTATTCCCCCTTTGAAAGGGGGTAAGGGGGATGTGAGACAGATACCGGATCCTCGATCCCGTTCGGGATAGGAATATTCCTGATTGCCGGCAAGTAGGAAGATTCCATCGGAATGACAGAAATGTTAATTCAATGCCAAATGCCAAACCAATTCCCAATCCCTAATTCCTAATTACTAATTACATGTTTTCGCATCACTCCAACCTTAAACAGCTAAACTACAACTTTTTTACAACTCTTTCTACTACTTTTGGGTGTTTCCCACTTGATTGTATACCGTAAGTTGTAACCAGATCATTTATCTCAAAACTATAAATTCTTCCAGATGCATAAAAATGAATAATACAACCACTAAAAAAATTCCTGGTTTTGACCAGCGTGTATGTTACCGAATTAAAATTCAGGGAAAATTGGATCAATCATGGGTAGACCGCTTTTATGATATGTCAGTAGAAGTTAAGCATCTGGGAGATAGTAAATATGTTTCTACACTGACCGGTTTTTTGCCGGACCAGGCAGCGCTATCCGGTCTATTGAATACACTCTATGATATGCATTTTACCATCCTTTCACTTGATATGGTGAAGAGTGAGGAAGATAAATAATGGAGTATTGGAGTGATGGAGTTATGAACTGGATATTGAAGTATGGAGTATTGAACAGATAATCATGCTGACCAAGACTATTATTTCTCACATTACTCCAACTTACTCCAGTACTCCAGTATTAAAATTAACAAACAAAAGGGAGGGTTTATATCATGACAAAACAACTAACTAAACTTAAAATATGGAGGAATTTACCATGAGAACATTTTTAATCCTCATCATTGCTCTGGCGCTGGTGCCGGGGGCATTACTGCAGGCACAGGAGAAATCCACTGCCGAACTGGCCAAGGCGTCACAGAATCCGATTGCCAATATGATGAGTTTTCCCTTTCAGAACAATACCGTATATAATCTTGGTCAGTTTGACCGCACCCAGAATGTTCTGAATATCCAGCCTGTGCTGCCATTTTATGATGGACGGCTTATCACCCGGACCATTATTCCCATTGTCTGGCAGCCGGATATCACGACCGAAGATGAGACGAGTACCGGTCTGGGTGATATTACGTTTACTGCCTTTTATGCGCCGGAAACTGATGGTGTTACCTGGGGTGTTGGACCGGTTATACTTTTTCCGACGGGCGGTGAAACCCGCGGCAGTCAGAGATGGGGCATTGGACCATCAGTGATCGTCCTGGTCATGCCCGGCCAATGGGTGACCGGTTTTCTATTTAATAACATATGGGGCTTTGCCGGAAAAGAGAACCGTCAGGAAGTTAATAAGATGCTATTCCAACCTTTTATTAATTATAATTTCGGCAAAACCGGATGGTATCTGAGTTTTTCACCGATCATTACTGCAAACTGGATAGCGACCAGTGGAAATAAGTGGATCGTTCCATTGGGTGGTACGGTCGGCAAACTTCTCCGGGTTGGAAGCAAGGGATTGCCGATCAATATTCAGGCCGGGGCGTTTTACAATGTGGTTAAACCGGAGATGGGTCCGGATTGGTCCACACGGGTGCAGGTACAGATCCTGCTGCCGAAATAACTAAAGGGTTCAGGGTTCGCCGGTTCAAAACGATCTTATCCTAAGATTGAATCGGAATGAATTCAGTAATGGAGTCCAATGAATTGTCAAAAGTTCAAGGATAGATCTAACAAGTTCATTACCAATACACTTCAAAACTTTCAGGACTAACTTTGAACTCTGAACTCTATTGAATTTAGAACTATAGAATTATAAACAAGGAGAAACAAAAATGAAAACTTTATTAACCATCACCTTAATGACAGCAATGTTGCTGCTGGTTATCGGTTGTGATAATTCGCAATCGCAGAAACCGGTAAAAAAGTACAAAATGACTACCCAGATTCCGGAAAATGTTTTAATTCCGGATAAGGTAGAAACACGTTTGGGAACTCTAGAATTTTTTGATGGTGTGCCCACTGCTAAAACCTCCCAGCTAATCTGGGATAATCAGGATTTTTCGCGAGCTGTGGAATGTATGATCATGACCACTCCTGCAGCCTCTTTGGCTGGATTTCGTAGAGGGATAAGGGAGTTTGGCCCTGATAATGAAACAGCCATTATTTGGGAATCCCGCCTGGATTCCAAGGGACTCTTATTAACAGGTAATACAACCGTGATTTACCTATTCATGTGGATTGATACCAAAAATGGTCCTGTTGTGTTGGAGAACCCATCAAATGTATTAGCCATTCTGGATGACTTCTGGTTTCACTATGTAACTGATATAGGAAATGCTGGCGAAGACCGTGGAAAAGGTGGTAAATACCTGATACTTCCTCCAAACTATGAAGGCGAAATTCCTGAAGGCTATTTGGTTAGAAAATCAAATACCTATGGTAACTGGTTTGCGCTAAGAGGCTTCCCTAAAGGCGATGACAACGCAGCTGTTGTTAAAAACATAAAAGATAATCTTAAGGTATATCCTTTAGCTGAAAAAGCAAATCCAAAGCCTGTTAAGTATTATGATGTATCGAACAAATACCTCAATACTTTACATGCACAAGATATTACATTTTTCCACGAAGTGAATGAAGTGGTTCAAGAAGAAAATAACGAAGCATTTGATCCTGAAGTATTGGGAATGCTTGCTTCAATTGGCATCGAAAAAGGGAAAGAGTTTAAGCCAGATGCCAGAATGACTAAAATATTAAGCGAAGCAGCTGTTGTCGGTACCGCTACTCAGCGTTCCATAATCTGGCGCAATCGTAACGATAATGTTGTGATTTGGCCTGGAAGTAAAAGTTGGGAACTTGGTTTTGCCGGTGGTAGCCATGCCTTTGATAACCATGGTGTTCGTTTAATCAATGAGCGTACACGTTTCCATTATTATGCAACCGGTATTACGCCTGTAATGGTAAAACCACCTGTAGGTGCAGGTTCGCAGTATGTAATTGGTTTACGCGATTCTGACGGCGAAATCTTAGATGGATCTAATACGTATAAACTACATGTTCCTGCCAACCCGCCTGTTAAACGCTTTTGGGAAATTACCGTATACGATAACCAAACACGTTGCATGTTGCAAACCGATCAGCGCTTACCTGGAGTTACCAGCATTCAGGAGAACCTTGTTACTAATGCGGATGGTACATGGGACGTATATTTTGGCCCAGAAAAACCAGAAGGTAATGTAAACTGGGTGCAAACCATACCTAATAAAGGTTGGAATGTACTTTGGAGAGTTTATAGCCCAACCCAGGTCTGGTACGACAAAGGATGGAGACAGGGTGAGATTGTTAAAGTGAATTAACAGTCTATGTGATTGTTTTAATGGAGTTTTGGAGTAGTGGAGTAATGTGGTGAAGATATCTATAAAATTTGCAGAGATGCAACATATGTTCTTCCCAACACGCCAATACTCCATTACTCCAATATATAAGTTATGAACTTTAAACACCAAAAGGAGAAATTAAAATGAAAGTTAAACAAATATTAACACTGGTTATTTCCCTGATATTATTAACGGGTTTAATGACAAGTGTTTATGCGCAGAAAAAGTATAAAATGACCACCGACACTCCGGCATCTATCAAAGCCCCGGACAAGTTGAAAACCTCTATTGGCACTATGAAATTCTTTGACGGCGTGCCTGATGAAGCTTCGGTCGATAAAGTGTATGATTATCTCGATCGCTCCCGTGCAGTTGAATCTTTCCTTAACTGCATCCCGGTCATGTCGATGTACGGGATTCGGGAAGGTAACCGGGAATTCGGGGTATGATGCAGTACATAAGATCATTGATCTACGATAATCTTTGGATTCAAAAGCGCTCTGGCTAACAGCAAACACATCAACCATGTACGCGATGGGCTGGCTGGACTTAAAAAAGACGGTCCATCAGTCGTTGACCTTCCTCCTCGCATGCTGGGTATTCTGGACGATATGGCGTTCCTCTATATGACCGATCTAGGTATGGCAGGTCCGGACAAGGGCAAAGGCGGCCAGTTTCCTGGTTTCCCACCTGATTATAAAGGTACTGTGCCAGCCGGGTATTATGTTGTGCAGTCAAACACTTATGGTGCCTGGCTATTTCATGCGGGGCTATCTTGATAAAGGTATCGAGGCGGCTTCGAAAAAATTCAGGAACAATCTGAAAGTGTATCCTTTGCAAAAAGGATAATCAGCCGAAAATGGAATTCATCAATGGCACGGGTAAAGAGATCCAAACTGTTCTGCCGAATGATTTTTCCCTCTTTAAGAATGTTCACGCCATCCTTCAGGAAGAACCGGCAGGCTTTCTTGGTGCTGAGATCAGCGGTCAGTTGGCTTCCATTGGCATTGAGAAGGACAAACCCTTCCCGACAGATAAAAGGATGACCGATATTCTGGTTGACGCCGCTGCCATCGGTAACACTGCAGCCCGTGCCATCAGCTTCTCACCACGGCACCCTGGCCTCTATACCTACGGCAAGAACAGCGGATGGTACCAGCCCATTATTGGTGGAAGCACCATTTATATGGACAAGGGCGCGCGCGTTCTCGATGGACGGGTGTTCTACCACTTTGGTTACATCTGCGTATCTCCGGCTATGTCGAGCAAGGCGGCCGGCAAAGGTTCCGATTATTCCATGGGCATGGTGGATTCTAAAGGTCGTCCGCTGGACGGCTCAAAAACCTACAAATTGCACTTGCCCCCGAACATCCCTGTGAAAGATTTCTGGGCATTGACCATGTACGACACACAGACCCGTTGTCAGTTGCAAACTGATCAGCAGTTCCCGACCCTGGACAGCTATAAGGAAGGCATGAAGAAGAACGCCGATGGCTCGATCGACGTCTATTTCTCACCCAAGCCACCTAAAGGACAAGAAAGCAACTGGCTGCAGACGATTCCGGGCAAGGCCTGGTTCGTTGCCTGGCGTGTGTACGGCCCGCTTCAGCCCTGGCTGGACCAGACCTGGCGAGTCGGTGAGATTGAGTTGGTTAAATAACTGTCTATGTGATTGTTTTAATGGCGTTTTGGAGTAGTGGAGTAATGTGGTGAAGATATCTATAAAATTTGCAGAGATGCAACGTATGTTCTTCCCAACACTCCAATACTCCATTACTCCAATATATAAGTTATGAATATTAAACACTAAAAAGAGAAATTAATATGAAAACACAAAAAAGATTAAGTATAGGATTAGTTTGCTTGTTTATTATCGGAATCGCTATTCCAATGCAAGCACAGCAAAGTAGTAAACCCAATGTGGTGCTTATGCTGTCAGACAACATGGGCTACGGTGATTTAGGATGCTATGGCAGCGGTGGTGAACTTCGTGGTATGCCCACGCCGCGCATTGATCAACTGGCAAGCGAAGGGATGATGCTCACTCAGTTTTTCGTGGAGCCGGGCTGTACACCGACCCGCGCGGCTTTGCTGACAGGCAGATATTCTCAACGTGCAGGATTGGGAAGTATTATTATTGCCGGTACACCCAGCACACTTCAGGATAGTGAGGTGACGCTGGCCGAACTGTTCAAATCAAAAGGCTACGCCACTGCCATGACGGGTAAATGGCATCTGGGTGAAGAAAAGCAAAGTCTGCCCATTAACCAGGGCTTTGATGAATGGCATGTTGGGATTTTACAAACCACCGACGGTGTATTGTATCCGGATGGTATGCGTAGAAGCGGTTTTTCGGAAGAAGCAATTGCCAAATCGCAAACCGCTATCTGGGAATCAGAACCCGGGAAGGATGTGTTGAAAAAGGTCCGTCCCTACGATCTTGAATACAGGCGGCATATCGAAGGTGACATAGCGGAAGCCTCCGTGAAGTACATCAAAGAACAGGCAAAAGAAAAGGAACCATTCTTTCTTTATGTGGGATGGTCACATGTACATTATCCGGCCTTGCCTCATCCCGACTTTGAAGGGAAATCGAGTGCCGGGCTTTTTGGTGATGCAGTGATGGAACTTGACTACCGTACAGGACAGGTGCTTGACGCCATAAAGGAGGCCGGCATTGAAGACAACACTATCGTCATATGGCTTTCCGACAATGGGCCGGCTACAACCCAGGGGTCCAACAACGATTTCTTAGGCAGTTCAGCCGGACCGTTCCGTGGAGAGGTTGGTGATGCACTTGAGGGTTCACTGCGCGTTCCGGGCATGATCAAATGGCCAGCAAAGATCAAACCGGCAAAGAGCAACGAGATGGTAGCTATCCACGACTTCTACCCTACATTGGCCAACATTATCGGGGCCAAAGTACCAACTGACCGTGCCATTGATGGCGTCGATCAGGGTGATTTCTTCCTAGGCAAAAACAAGCAGTCAGCGCGCGAAAGCCTGATCACGTTCATGGAAGGCGAGGTTGCTGCAGTGCGCTGGAAGCAGTGGCGGATTTATCCAAAGCAATTCGTTGCATCTGCTGGCAACCCGTCCCTCATGGGCGTGGGCGCCTATCGTGCCGAGGGGATGGGGTATCCTTCTATCTACAACATTGCCCGTGATCCACGGGAACAATGGAACCAGGTTGCAGTCTCTGCCTTTGTGCTCGGACCGTATATGAAGATTGTTGGCGAATACCAGAAGTCACTGGAAAAATATCCCAATCCACCAGCATTCAGCATGACTAAGTTTAAAAAATAGAATATTAACTATAGGAAAAGTAAAATGAAATAAAATGAAATATTTTGGTCTGTTTGTTACTAACCAGCTTTATGGTAACTGTGCAAGCACAGGAGGATAAAACAATCTATGAACTGGAAAAAGGGAAAGCAAAGCAATCATCAGAAGATTTTGTGCCTGCCCCATCCAGAATTTACACCGATTTTGGAACATTGGAATTTAAAGGTGGTGGATACCCAACACCAGAAACAATTGAAAAAGTGCAGTATCAAATGGATCTGCAACGAGCTACACAAGCTTACTATGATTTCATTCCTGCCTTGTCGATACATGGTATCTTGAAGGCGCAAGTACGTGATTATGGTGCCACCAACTCATCGGATGTATTGGTATTTGCCAACAGAATGGATTCTGAACCGCTTTGGCTGACAGGAAATGCCAATAGCATTTATGCCATGTTAACCCTCGATTTGAAAAAAGATGGTCCTCTTGTGATTGAAGTTCCTGCAGGGGTAATGGGCCCTTTGGATGATGCCTATTTTAGATTTGTGGTTGATTTTGGCGCTACAGGTCAGGACAAAGGTAAAGGAGGTAAATACTTACTGCTTCCTCCTGGTTATGAAGGTAAAATTCCTAAAGGTTATTTTGTTGCTAAATCGTCGTCTTATCGCCTTTGGGGGCTATTTAGAGCCAATCCGGGAGAAGGACAAGAAGCGATGGATTACTATAGTAAACTCAAAGTATATCCACTTAAAGATCCCGGGCGCAAAGGGACGTATACAAATATCAGCGGCATACCCCTCAATTCACTTGCACCCGAAGATGGGGAAGCCTTTAGATGGCTGCATGAAATTATCAGCTATGAACCAGTTGATTTTGTAAACAAAGAACTATTGGGAAGATTGGCTTCCTTAGGGATTGAGAAAGGCAAGCCTTTTAATCCGGATGCCCGCATGCAGCATATTTTCGAGCAGGCAGCAAAACTCGCTGTAGCCATGGCCAGAACCAACACTTTTGACAGCAGAGATCCAGATGTAAAAGAATATTCGGACCGACAATGGGAAACTGTGTTTATAGGTGGCAGTTCCGAGTTTGAGAAAAATGGGTATAGAAATCTGGATGCACGAAGTTTGTTTCATTATGGAGCGATTGTAATTACACCTGCTATGGCTGCACCAATGCCTGAAGGTGTTGGCTCAAAGTACTTGTTTGGATATAAAGATGCAGAAGGTCAATACCTCGATGGAAGCAAAGATTATGTTTTGCATATTCCCCCAAATGTGCCGGTAAAGGACTTTTGGTCAGTTACAATTTACGACCCTGCTACGCGCTCCCAACTACAAACAGATCAGCAATTTCCAATGATCGGTAGCCAAGAGTTGCCTGGTAAAAATCCGGATGGTTCGATTGATATTTACTTTGGACCAAAACCACCTAAAGGGAAAGAGAAGTTTTGGTTGCAAACAATCCCAGGTAAAGGTTGGTTTCCTGTCGTTCGATTCTATGGACCGACTGAATGCCTACAACAATAAGACCTGGAAGCCGGATGATGTGAAGTTGGTTAAATAATATTAAACGTTCAGGGTTTAGAGTTCTCCCGATAAAAACGATCTTATCCTAAGATCGAATCGGGATGAAATCTTCCAGGATTTCAAAGGTTAAAGGTTGGAAAATTGGAGTGATGGAGTAATGGAGTAATGAATACAAAAAGATCAACAGATAATCACCAAACGTTTTTTCCAACACTCCAATACTCCATTACTCCAATATATACGTTATGAACTTTAAACACCAAAAGGAGGAATTAAAAATGAAGAGAAGATCTTCGAAAAAACAATTGGCATTCGTCATGATTGCCGCATTTATGCTTGTGCTGGTGGGGGTCTGGAGCTGCAGCGTTGAGCAGTCGTCAACACCAAAAGCGCAGAAGAAGTATAAGATGACCACCGAAATCCCGGCAAATGTATTGATTCCGGATAAGGTAGAAACACGTTTCGGAACTTTAACTTTTGATGACGGCTTTCCTACAGAAGAAACAGCTCAAAAACTTTATGATCAAATCGATTTTCAACGCGCAGTTGAATGTGTTACCTTAACCACAAGCGGTGCTTCATTAAGTGGTTTTAGAAATAGCCTTCGAAAATTTGGCCCCGATAATGAAACCATGATAATTTGGGAAGACCGCATGGATTCTAAAGTGATATTACTTACGCCCAATACAACAGTTGTATACACTTTTATGTGGATTGATTTGAAAGATGGGCCCATGGTAATGGAAACACCACCAAACACCCTTGGATTGATCGATGACTTTTGGTTTCAATATGTAACCGATTATGGAAACGCAGGACCTGACCAAGGAAAAGGAGGAAAATATCTCTTAATTCCCCCGGGGTATGAAGGCGAAATACCCGATGGATATTTTGTAGCAAAATCAGCTACCTATGGAAATTGGTTGGTGATGCGTGGGTTTATGGAGAACTTCGATCCAAAACCTGTTGTAAAAAATATGAAAGAGAATTTTAAATTGTATCCATTAGGAGATCAGCCTAAATCTGTAAATTTTGTGAATGTATCTGGTAAAGCATTTAACACTGTACACGCCAGCGATTTTGAGTTTTTTGAAGAAGTGAATGCAATCGTACAAGAAGAACCTGCTTCAGCATTTAGCCCTGAAATTTTAGGTTACCTGGCATCCATCGGAATTGAAAAAGGGAAAACTTTTGCACCGGATGCACGCATGAAAAAAATTCTAACTGAAGCAGCCCTTGTTGGGAATGCCTATTCACGTGTTAATGAATACAGAAACCGGGACAAGAGTTTTAAAGCTTATCCTGGCAGTAAGACCTGGGAAACAGGATTCCCTGGAAATAGCTCTTTGTTTGAAAAAGATGGAGTTCGTTTAATCGATCAAAGATTAGGATTCCATTATTATGCGACAGGAATCACGCCTGCTATGGTAACTCCACCGGTTGGAAAAGGATCACAATACATGAAAGGTATGCGCGACTCTGAAGGCAATCATTTATCCGGAGATAAGCAATACAAATTACACATACCAGCCAATGTCCCTGCTGTACAATTCTGGGATGTAACCATTTACGATGTACAGACAAGATCATTACTTCAAACTGATTATCCATTCCCTGGGGTTACCAGTTCCGATAAAAATGTTGTGCAAAATGCGGATGGATCTTATGATGTTTATTTCAGTTATGAAAAACCGAAAGGAGATGTAAACTGGATACAAACTGTTCCCGATAAAAACTGGCATATGCTGTGGCGCATTTATGGTCCGCTTGAACCCTGGTTTGATAAAACCTGGAGACCGGGTGAAATTGAGTTGGTGAAATAATATTAAACGTTCAGGGTTTAGAGTTCTCCCGATAAAAACGATCTTATCCTAGATGATCGATATTCGGGACTGAAATCTTTCCAGGATTTCAAAGGTTAAAGGTTGGAAAATTGGAGTGATGGAGTAATGGAGTAATGAATACAAAAAGATCAACAGATAATCACCAAACGTTTTTTCCAACACTCCAATACTCCATTACTCCAATATATACGTTATGAACTTTAAACACGGTAATGTCATCCAGATAGAATCGGGATATGAAAAAATGAAAACAAACAAATATTTATTCATTCTAAGTTTTTGTGTCACACTTTTATTGATCTCATGTAATACGAACGATAGTGAAGTTTCAAACCCTCTACCTTCTTGGAATGAAGGACCTACAAAAACTGCTATTATTGAATTTGTAAATAGTGTTATTAAAGAAGGGGGTGCCCAATATGTGAGTCCTGAGGAAAGGATTGCAACATTTGATAATGATGGCACATTATGGTGTGAACAACCCGTTCCACAGCTAGAGTTTGCGGCATACCAAGTTAAACAAATGGCAGTTGACCATCCCGAGTGGAATGAAAAGCAACCCTTTAAATCGGTTCTGGAAGGTGATAAAGAATATCTGGTGAATGATCTGTTAAATAATCATGGCAAAGAGTTAATGAAACTCATTACTGTTACGCATGCAGGTATGACCTTAAAAGAATTTAATGCAGATGTTAACGCTTTTCTAAATGCTTCTTCTCATCCAAAGTACGGAAAGAAGTATACGGAGACTATTTATCAGCCTATGCTGGAATTGTTACAATATTTACGCAAAAATGAATTTAAAACCTATATCTGCTCCGGTGGAGGCAACAGTTTTATGCGGGTTTTTGCAGATGATGTTTATGGTATTGTACCCGAAAACGTAATCGGTACTTTTGCCATGAATACTTTTGAACAAGTTGATGGTAAATGGGAGATTGTAAAGGGGACAAAGAACCTTTTTATGAACGATAAGGGAACTAAGCCTGCGACAATTGAGCAGCGAATTGGTCGTATCCCAATCTTTGTTGGAGGCAATGTACGTAGTGGAGGTGACATAGGACAACTGACCTATAGCCAAACAAACACACTACCCAATTTTCAGTTTTTGGTCAATCATGACGATGATGTACGTGAGTTTGCCTATGCTGAAAAAGATAACAAATCGTTAAATGCTGCCCAAGAAGGTAACTGGCATGTAGTGAGTATGAAAAATGATTGGAAGAAAATATTCCCTTTCGATAATTAAAAATATGATACCGAATAGTTATAAAATTATTAAAATGAAAACACAAAAATTACCAAGTTTTCTATTAACGAGCTTGTTTAACAATCATTTTATAGAAAGGAGATTAATCTTATGACTATTTTTAGCAGAAAACTTTATAGCATTATGGCCATCATAATGATGACCGGTTCTTTGGTGATGGCGCAGACCTATGATCTGGTTATACTCAATGGCCGGGTAATGGATCCGGAAACTATGTTTGATGCAGTACAGAAATGTAGGCATTAAAGATGGAAAAATTGTAATCATTAACAAAAGACGGAATTAAAGGAAAAGAAACCATTGATGCCAAAGGGACATGTTGTTGCACCCGGGTTTATCGACAGTCATCAACACTGCATAGAACCATATATATATCGCTTAATGGTGCGCGATGGAAGAACCACTATTATGGATCTTGAAATTGGTGCTCATGGCCCAAAATTAGATGATTGGTATAAATTACACGAAGGGAATACGCCAATAAACTATGGTGTTGCTGTTGCGCATGAATTTGCCCGGGCTTCTGTTATCGATGGTTTTAACGACTGGAAATATATCAATACTCCGGATGCATTAAGTTCTCGAAAGAATAAGGGATGGTCTGCTACGCGACCTACTCTGGATCAAGGCAACAAAATCCTCACACAAATTGATGAAGGCTTGCGTCAGGGTGGAATAGGTATTGGTTCCACGGTTGGATATATGCGAGAGGGTGTATCAGCTCGTGAAATTTTTGAATTACAAAAACTAAGTGGTTTCTACGGTCGTCAGATTGGAATGCATTTTAGATATACACCTGGTTCTGATGTTGGAGAAACTAATGGCATACAAGAGATGCTTGCAAATGCAGCAGCATTAAGAGCTCCTGCTTTAGCATGTCATTTTAATAACCCCGGTTATAATTTGGTACACGAGCTAATGGTTCGAATGCGCGAACAAGGTTATAATGTTTGGGGTGAATTGTATCCTTATGCTGCCGGATCAACAGCGCTAAATGCTGTTTTTCTTAATCCTGAGATTTGGCAAGATCAATTAGGGCATGTTTATGAGAAAACGATTCAGGATGTAGAAACAGGTGAATTTTACACACCTGAATCGCGCGCAGAAATGTTAAAAAAGGAACCCACACGACAAGTACTAGTCTATAAAATTGATAAATCTGCAATCCTTGATTGGTTAAAATTTCCGGGCGTTGCAATTGGTAGTGATGGTATGCCTTTATTTCCAGACGATGACCTTAAGTGGGATACACCTTACGAAGAATTACCCAATACGCATCCTCGAACAGCAGGTTCTTATGCAAAAGCCCTAAGAATGGCCCGGGAAAATAATATACCTTTAATGCAACTTGTTGCCATGACCAGTTATAATACGGCATTACCACTTGGTAAAATGGGATTAAAAGACATGCAGGTTCGCGGTCGTATGCAAGTAGGAATGGTTGCTGATATAACCATTTTTAACCCGGAAACAGTAACTGATAATTCTACTTATGTCAAAGGTACTTTACCTTCAACAGGTATTCCATATGTTATTGTAAATGGAGTAATTGTAATGAAAGATTCAGAGCCAATTAAAGGTGTAAATCCGGGTCAGCCTATTCGTTTTGCAGTAGAAGAAAAAGGTCGCTTTTTGACCTTAAGTAAAGACAATTGGATTAAACAGTTTTCAACTATGCCAGTGGATTTCAGTGGAACAAGCCAGCTTAATCGTTGTGATTTTGTTGACCATAATCATAAATAGGGCTTGCTAAAAAAGTCAGAAAGCTGTTCGCGGATCAATTAGAAACATTTTATAAATAATTAATTAATCTATTAGTCAAAATAGAAGGAAAATACTAATGACAGATCAAAAAAAACAATTCGATGTAGTACTTTCCGGTGGCCGGGTTATCGATCCGGAAACCTATCTCGACGGAACGTTTAATGTTGGGATCAATGGCGGGCAAATTGCAGCCGTATCAGACCAGCCACTTTCGGGGAAACAGGAACTCGATGTGTCGGGCATGATTGTATCACCCGGTTTTATCGACACCCATTCACATGGGATGTCCATTCCAAGCAACCGTATCCAGGCTTTCGATGGTTTAACCACCGCCCTTGAATTGGAAGCAGGAGTTTTGCCTGTAGCAGAATTTTACGATAACTGCGAAAAAGAAGGACGGCCAATTAATTATGGTGTGTCATCGGGCTGGGGATTTGCCAGATGTGTTACCATGAGTCCGGAGCTCGCGGTAAACGGAAAACCTGTTCCTGAAACTGAATATATATTCCCGAAATTCAGTGTTAAGGAATGGACAGAGGAAGTTTCTACAGAGGAACAACTTGAAAAAATTCTTGAAATGACCGAGCAGGGTATCAAAGAAGGTGGTATCGGTATCGGTATGCTCTGGGGTTATGCGCCGGGAGCCGGCCTGAAGGAATTATATGCCATCTGGGAGTTGGCTGCAAAATACAATGTACCCACTTATACGCATATTCAGAACCTTTCAACCCTTGATCCAAACTCTGGCGTAAGAAGCATGATTGAGCTGGTGGGATTGGCGGCTGCAACAGGGGCACATACCCATGTTTGCCACTGGAACAGCACCAGTCTTCGCGACATTCCTAAAATCCGGGATATCGTTAAAAAAGCCCAGGACAGTGGCCTGAAAGTGACTACTGAAGCTTACGTATATGGAGCAGGCAGCTCGGCCATTGGTGCAGCTGAATTTAATCCATCAGACGTAGAACAGCGAATGTCGATTCATTGGGAAAACTTCACGCTGGTTCAGGAATAATCAAACTTTTAAAAGCAAAGAAGAATTTGTGGCAGACCGCGATGCAAATCCCGGTGACGCTGTTGTTGTGCATTTTCTGGATGAAGAAAATAATGCGCATGATGCTTCCTTATTGGATATGTCGGTACTTTTCCCGGGAACGGCTATATGTACGGATGCTATTCCATGGGTTGATGCCAAAGGTGCCTTTTACAAAGGTTCAGAATGGCCACTGCCTGAGGGACTCCAAAGTCATCCACGGGCGGCAGGAAACTATAGCCGTTTTATGCGCCGATGGGTTCGCGAACGCAAAGTCTTGAGTTGGATGGATGCCATTCGTGCTGCCTCACTGAATGCTTGTTTGATTTTTGGAGACTGCGCACCTGCCTTAAAGAAAAAAGGACGCCTCCAGGAAGGTATGGATGCTGACATTGTCGTTTTCGATCCCGAAACCATAACAGAAAAAGGAACATTTACAGAGCCTTGCCAATTATCTGTGGGCATGAAACACGTGATAGTAAATGGTACTTTTTTAATCAAAGACGAAAAACTGGATACCGAAGCTATGCCTGGTCAGGCCGTTCGCGGACCAATTAGAAAATAGAAACTTTTTTTTTATTAACCATTAAATTTAGAAACAAAATGGGAAACAGACATCCAAATCCACATTCCGACAACAAGGGGCCACATGCGCCTCTTATGAATGAGCACTTAACACTCATTAAAAACATCAGCATCTTTGATGGAAGATCAGAAGATCTTATCAAAGGAAAAGATGTAGTTCTACTCGATAACAAAATTGAAAAGATCATCCCGGCTGGCAGCAGTAATGAGGGTGAGTATGGAAAGGTTATCGATGGCAAACATGGATACCTTTCACCGGGTATTATCGACAATCATTTGCATTTAATGATGGGCGTGTCGCAGGCGGAGTTTTTCAATGGTCCCTTCCAGTATGTCACCTGTATGGCTGTTCGTGAGGCGGAAGACATGCTCATGCGCGGGGTTACTACCTGCCGTGATGTGGGAGGCAATATCTTTGGATTGAGAAAAGCAGTCAACACTGGAATGTTGCCCGGCCCCAGGATCTATGGATCGGGCAGTTTGATTGCACAGTATTCGGGCCATGTTGATTTTCGTAACCCTAACGATATGCCCAAGGAATGGGGTGGCCCCATTAGTACCGTGGAGCGTTCTGAAATGAACTGCGGTATTCTGGCCACAGGTGTCGACCAGGTGATGGCTGCGGCACGTCATAATCTTTACCTTGGCGCTGATTTTATTAAGATCGCCAACGGTGGGGGCGTCTCATCCTTTACCGATCCGCTTTATGTGAATGAGTTCTTCGAGGAAGAAACCAGGGCCGCGGTAAGGGTAGCCGAAGACTACGGCACCTATGTGGCAACCCATGTGTTTAATCCTGTCGGTATCAAAAGAGCACTCAATGCAGGGGTCAAGACCATTGAACATGGCCACCTCATCGATGAAGAAGCCATGGAATTGCTGGCGGAAAAAGAGGCCATCCTCTCTCCTCAGGTATATGTGATGGCGATGCTGAAGCCCATCTATACCGATCCAGTCCGCGCCGGCAAACTGAAGCAAGCCCTTGATGGTATGGACAATATGTTCAAGCTGGCTAAGAAGTACAAGGTCAAGATGGTGTACGGCACCGACCTGCTCTTTGATTACGAAGGAAGGAAGGACCAGCTCAAGGACCTCACGCTAAGAAAGCCCTGGTTCACCTCTGCGGAAATCATGATCCAGGCCACCGGAAACGCCGCGGATTGTGTAGCACTGTGCGGCAAGCGAAATATATACGGAAAACTCGGCGTGATTGAAGAAGGCGCCATGGCCGATGTCCTGATTTACGACAAGAATCCAATTGAAGATGTTGAGATTGTGGAAAAGCATGAAGAGCACCTGAAACTCATTGTAAAAGATGGGAAAGTTTATAAAAACGAATTGTAGATATACATGACTTCAAAAAGCAATATGAACACAGCTCCACCCCGGTCACAGTAGTGGCCGGGTTCCTGGGGTCTGGTAAAACCACATTGATCAATCATGTTCTCAACAGTGATCACGGCTTACGAATAGGGGTGGTTGTGAATGATTTTGGATCCATCAACATCGATGCTGAATTGATCAGTGATGTGAATGAAGGAATGGTGAGTCTGGCCAATGGTTGTATTTGTTGTGTCACCCGTAACGACCTGATCAGCTCCGTATTAAAACTGGCTGAAACAGAGAATGAACTCGACCACATTCTTGATCGAATCGAGTGGAATTGCCTATCCCGAAAGTGTGGTGAATGCCCTTATGACTCCCGAAATCAGAAGTGCAATTTTGCTGGATGGGGTTATCACTTTAGTTGATGCTGAACAGTTGTTGTTGATTGATGATGAGGAGTCATTGAAGATGGCGAAGAAACAGATTGAAGGGGCAAATCTTGTAGTCCTAAATAAAACGGACCTCGTGAACGAAGAAACGATGAGAAAAGTGCATGATTGGATAGTCAAGATAAATTCCAGCCTGCAAATCCTGGAGACTTCACACAGTAAGATTCCACTTGAAATTTTACTCGGAATAAATGGCAATCTGGCGTCAAGACCTATAAATGGTGATGTATTGACATTGGATAAACATAGGGAACATAACCATGCTCATGGTATTGAGTTCGAAACCTGGACATTCGAATCTAAGGAGCCTTTAAGCCTCGAAGCCCTACAGATATTTTTGAAACATATTCCCAAATCTGTTTATCGGGTAAAGGGTTTTATTTATGCTGCCGAAAAACCACATAAGCGAATTTTACTTCAACTGGTGGCAGACGGGCAACTCTTAGCAGTTACAGGTCATTGGGCTGATGACAAGAAAGAAACAAGAGCTGGTTTTTATTGCCAAAAAAGGGACAATCAATTTTAAGGCTGTTGAAGACGCATTGGAATGAATGTATAGTAAAGGAACATAATAGTAGCTTTTGCTGCTGATTTATTTGAAATGGATTCAATAATATTTTTAATACAATGGGAATAATTATATGGACAACTCTTCAAAACCTGACTTTAACGAAGCATGCCGCTTTGTCATCAAACTGGGCGAAAAGATTCATGGATATGGACCAAACGCAGCCAGGCTCGAATGGTACCTCAACCGAATAACAAAATTTTTTGGTTACCAAGGTATTTTTCGTTCTACACCTGACCAGATAAGCTTTGCATTTTCACAAGATGGGACTGAATGGCAAAAGATACATATATCTGCCATGAGCGGAACAGGTACCGAGTTAAACCGCCTGGCAAAGGTGGGTGAACTTATCAATGATATGGAAAATGGTAAATTATCCATTGCCCAGGCAAGTAAGCGATTGGATGAAATTGATAAACTAGCACATCCCTGGGGAAATTTTACAACGGCCCTGAGTTATGTACTGGTTGGTGTAGCCTTTCCGGTGCTCTTGGGGGGATCGTGGATGGATTTGATACTCTCCGGCATTTTCAGTCTTGTGGTTTTCTTCATGGTTATGAAATCGGGTAGCAAGGGGCCACTTGCGGCAGAATGGCTTCCAATATCCACCGCTTTTGTGGCAGGCATATTGGCTGGTATTTCACGCTTCTTTTTTCCCGAAATTAATGTAGTATTAGTAACACTTTCGGCCATTTTAATTTTGATTCCCGGATATTCAGTAAGTGTGGGTGTGGTGGAAATTGTTAGTAAACACATCAACTCTGGCCTTTCCAACCTGGTAGGTGGCCTGATCTATCTGTTTAAACAATTTGCTGGTGCATGGCTTGGTGTAAAGGCCGTTTCTCTTTTCTTGTCTTTCCCCGTTGCCATTGCAGCAATACCTATTGATTCTCAATGGCTCTGGTTTTTTATGCCATTGATAATAGTTGGTCTTGGAATAGCAATGCAGACTCCTTATAGAGACTTTTTTTGGACATGCCTGGCTATGGGTATAGCCTATGGAGGGATACTGCTGGGAAGTAATATGGCAGGTTCAAATTTTGGAAATTTAATGGGGACTATTCTGCTGGTATTATTTACAAATATTTGGGCAAGAAAAACCGGACGACCACCTTCTATAGTATTGGTGCCGGCATTTATTCTACTCGTAAGCGGTTCAATTGGATTCAGGGGTTTGGCAGCCTTTGCTACTGGAGACATGCATACCGGTGGGATAGAATTTATGCAGATGTTTATTGTTGCCATTACACTAGCTGCAGGTTTACTTATAGGAAATACTATCATTAAACCAACAAAGACATCATAATTTATTTAAGGTAATTTAGAAATGAAAAATAATATTTTATTCAGTGCAATTCAGACGGTCATTTTTCTATTATTTCCATTCGTATTGTTTGCCCAAAACGATACGATTTCTAAGATACTACTAAACAAGTTATAAAGTCAAATGCTGAGTTGTATTATTCACAAACACTTAGTGGAAGTTCCTTATCTGACTATATCGATAAGGAATTTCCAAATTCAATTCCTATTCCGGGTACCAATATCCGATTAGCAATTGGAGGATATGTTAAGACTGACTTTATTGTTGACCTGGACTACGTGGGCGACAGAAGTGAATTTGTTACCGGAACCATTGGCTTGGATGGTTCGCCCGAAAGAAAGCTGGGGGGGCAAACCACGTTTCATGCAAAAGAATCACGGCTTATTTTTGATTTTCGTGGGAAAAGCAAAAGTAACATACCCATGCGAGCCTACATAGAATTTGATTTCTTTGAAAACGAGGAGCCATCTGATTATACCCCACATCTAAGAATTGCATCAATAACCGTAGGCAATCTAACCATTGGCCAGAATTGGATCACGTTGATGGACTTGAATGCGCTTCCAACTACCATTGATTTTGAATTTGGAGATGCACTTGTGTTCAAGCGTGCCGTTCAAATCCGCTATGAGGAATCAGCCGGCAAACACTTTAAATGGGCAGCTGCCATCGAAAGCCCGGCCAGCTCACTTGATAACCCGTATGGAATAGATGGTCAGGCTATGCTATACATGCCAAGTATAACCGGACGTATTATCTGGAATCATCGCCTGGGACATATACAACTTGCTGCCCAGGGTTTACAACATAGATGGGTGAGTGATAGTTTAGGAACATCAACTGGCATGGGGTATGGTTTCCATTTTTCAGGGAGACTAAATTTTGCCAAATATGACAAGTTTGTATGGGGAATTGCATATGGCAATGGTTGGGGACAAAATATCGCTGCTGTAGCTGGCCCGGGTGCTGATGCAGTAATCAATATGGATGGCTCTATTAATACTTTTCCCGTACTCAATATCACCGCGGGTGTTGAACATTATTGGTTGTCAAATCTGAGCTTCTACACTTTCTTTAAACTGGGCCGAATTACAAAGTCCCGCTAACCGAACACCCAACAATCAGGAATTAGGCGCCACCGTGCATGCCAACCTCAGGTGGGGCGTTTTCAAAAGATTTTCCGTAGGAGTTGAATACATGGCAGGTAAACAAAGAATTGTAAATAACACAGAAGGCTTTGCTCAACGCATTCAGTTTGCTGCCAAATTGAATTTTATTGATTAGAAGCTTTCAATCATAAGATCTAAATCTTGTTTAATAAATGAAAGGTTACAAAATGAAAACACAAAAATTACTAAGTATTCTATTAACGGGCCTGTTTATCATTGGAATGATTATTCCAATGCAGGCACAGGAAACCGGTGAAAACAGAAACCTGTTTGAAACTGCCGGTAAGAAACAAACCAATAAGGATTTCAAGCCGGCCCCGGATAAAATACAAACCAATTTCGGCACCTTAAACTTTGAACTTGAGGCCTTTCCAGACGAAGCATCCGTTCAGAAAATCTATGATGAAATGGATTTACAACGTGCCACTCAAGCCTATCTTGATTTTTTCCCGACACTCTCGGTGAATGGTATTTTAAAAGGACAAATTCGCGATTTTGGTTTTAAAACAGCTTCTGATGTGGGTGTAATGCCCGGGCCGGGTTTAACTCCAAGTGAATTATATCTTACAGGAAATAATTCTACCGTGTATGCCGTTGCCACCCTCGATTTAAAAGTGGATGGAGCTACAGTTGTTGAAATCCCTGCTGGTATGTATGGCACGGCCGATGATGCAGCCTTTAAATTTTTAACCGACATTGGTTTTGTGGGTCCCGATAAAGGCAAGGGTGGTAAGTATTTATTTGTTCCTCCTGGCTATACGAAAACTATTCCTGAAGGATATTTCGTAATTAAATCACCCAGTTATCGTATTTGGACCATGATGCGAGGTTGGGGTGATATTGGTTCGGGCGAAAAAGCATTAGACTATTTTAGACAGAATCTAAAAATATATCCTTTGGCTACCGGACCACGTGAATTTAAAGTAGTAAATACCAATGGTCTTGGTTTAAATTCGCTTCCCGCTGAAGATGGTTCTGTATTTGAAATGTTAAATGAGGTTATACAATACGAACCGACTGCATTGTTTAGTGCGGAACAATTAGGAAAATTAGCCACTTTAGGAATTAAGAAAGGGGAACCCTTTAATCCTGATGCGCGCATGCAAAAGATATTAGACCAGGGAGCAAAATTAGGTGCCGCCATGTGCAGAGCCATTGTTTTTGCCTCACGCGAAAAGGATATTGAGTATTGGGAAGGTCGTCATTGGGAAAAGATGTTTTTATACAATACTACTTTTGAACGTGACGGCGTAGCTGATATTGATGCACGCACACTCTGGCACTATCCTGCCATTGTGGTTTCTCCAGCTCTTATTGCAACTAAACCAGGTGCAGGTACTGCTTATTTAACCACTTTCCGGGATAATAAAGGGCAATATCTTGATGGGAGCAAAACCTACAAATTGCGCGTGGGAGCAAATCCACCGGTTAAGAACTTTTGGGCGGTTACCGCTTACGATCCAACAACACGTAGTCTGCTGGATGTTGGTGGCAATGTAAACAAGTCGGTAGGCAGTCGTGAAAACCCGGTAGCCAATGCCGATGGATCAGTGGATGTATACTTCAGCGCCAAAGCACCAAAAGGAAAAGAAAAGAATTGGGTGCCTACCAATGCTGAAAAAGGGTTCTTCCTAGTATTCCGTTTTTATGGACCTCTGGAGGGATATATCGACAAAACCTGGGTATTAAATGATCTTGAATTAGTAAAATAACCTATAGTATGTTTCTAAAACGCAGAGATTGCAGAGAACGCAAAGAAAATTATTATCTATATATAATAGGAGATTGCTTCGTCACTACGTTCCTCGCAATGACATGGAATTTTCATTGATGTGCAATGATAAATATACAGGTTTGATAATAATCTATTAGAATGAAAACATATACTACTGCGGAACTCTGCGTTCTCAGCATCTCTGCGTTAATAAAGAAAGGAGCACCGAATGTCTCGATTTTTTTCAACACAACTGAAATGGCAGCTGTTCGTTTTTATGATTTTGCTTGCCGCATTATTTGTTAATCCGATGCCTGTATCCGCGCAGGTGGTCTCACCTATGCAGAGCGGACACTATGCGCCCGGGGTGATCAATGTCCGTGATATGGGCGCGCCGCCTCCCGGCTTTTTTCTCATCTGGTATAACCTGTGGTTCAACAGCGATACCTATTATGACAGGGAAGGCAATGAAGTGACCAGTCTTGGCGGTGCCGATCTTAATTTGGATATCAGCGGCTTTGCCACTGTTCCAGCATTTTTCTTTGCCACGGAAACCAATTTTCTCGGTGGTGCTTCTTATCTGGCCGGCATCTCCCCCAGTTATTTTAATGCCAGCGGCGCTTTACAACTTGACGCCAGCGGCACTTTGGATACGACCATTTCGGAATCGGGCAGCGTCGGCGGTTGGAGTGATCTGTATGTTTCACCCCTTGGCCTGGCGTGGTCATTTGATGGTTTTGACCTTAGTTTCTTTTACGGTTTTTATGCCCCTGTAGGAAAATATGAGACCGGGGCGGATGATAATACCGGCATGGGATTCTGGACACACCAGTTCCAGACTTTTGGCTACTACTATCCCGTTCCCGGATCAGTCCACGGCGGTTATGCTGGGCCTGACTTATGAAGTGACTACGGAGATTAAAGATGCGCAAGTGAATCCCGGGAACAGGTTCACCCTTGAGTGGGGTGTCAGCCAGTATTTGAGTGAACGGCTGGAAGTAGCTGTTCAGGGTGGTTTTAACTGGCAGGTTACAGACGACAGCGGTAATGATGTGTTTTGGGATCCCAGCTATCACGACCGTAAAAGCATCGTAGGCTTTTCCCTTGGCTACTGGCCGTTTCCGAACCGTCTTTATCTGGCCGGTAAGTATGCTTTTGATTTTGGCAATGCCCAGCGTTTCAAAACCAATTACTGGATGGCCAATTTCATATTTATTATATAGGCCAGATAATTCATCTCTCGCAAAGACGCAGAGGCGCAAAGGTTCATAAATATTTATTTCTCTGCGACTTTCTGGCGAAAGTCGGGATGGACGATTTTACCCGGTCGAAGATGTGCCAACCGGAATACTGTCGACTGTCGAAGACCCCGTTTTACGGGGGAGGGAAACATTTTATGAGTTTTGCCTTATAATCTGATCATTAAATTATACAATAGTTATTATTTTTATAAAAGTCAGTGTCAGTCTGTGGCTAATTATTAAAACTGAATTTGTCCAAAAAAGAGGCTTAGACGGTTCCGGATTTGGTGTATTAATTATTGGATGTTTTGGGTACTTACCGGGTTAACCTTCCTCCCAACCCAATGGCGAAAAATATCCGGTAATAGATGATCACCGATTTCCGGGACCGTTTTTTTAAAGGTTCAGAGTTCAGGGTTCTAAGTTCTAAGTTGGAGTATTGGAGTGTTGGAGTGGTGTAAACATAGTTCATCTATTAATATGTTTCATTATTTCCACTATTCCATTACTCCAACACTCCAACAAACAATTTCTCCAATCACTACTCCATCACTCCATTCCTCCAACACTCCATTCCTCCAGATAGATCCCCGAATCAAGCCTGTCCTGAAAGCGCAGCAGAGACCAGGCCTGGTCGGGATGACTCATATGTTGCCCTTAACTTTTAACCCTCAACGGGCCCGTCCTACAACTTTTTTACAACTTTTTTCGCAAAACTTACAACTATCAGGTCTGTTGTGACTGTTTTACCTGCCATACATTCAATTAATCCATTTTATATTCACTTATTTGAAAATAATCAACTATCATGGCTTTTATAATATCGTATCTAATAATATTTGAATAGAATATTTTTGACAAAATTTACAGGAAATAAATTTCTTGTGGATGAGCATTTATGCACAGAAATGACAATATAATATTAAGAACCAAACTGCATCGTCCGGCGATTGGTGAAGATTTGATTGCCCGTCCTCATTTATTAGAGTTGCTTCAAAAGGGTCGCGACAAACCGGTCAGCCTTGTTTGTGCCCCGGCAGGATATGGAAAAAGTATTCTGGTTAGTCGATGGCTGGAAGAGTGTGAGTTTCCTCACACCTGGTTATCACTCGATGAGGAACATAATAATCTGCGAATTTTTTTCCTCTACCTGCAGGCAGCCTGTTTGAAAAATTGTTTCCCGGTGCTTTTAAAGAAACACGAAATCTGTTTCAATCCGTTAAATTACCACCAATAAAGGTGATTACCTATTCTGTGATCAATGATTTGGACCGGATTAATGAGGATTTTATTCTTGTGCTTGATGACTATCAACACATACAAAACGATAAAATTCACTATCTGGTCAATGAACTCTGTCACTTTCCGCCGGAAACCTTCATCTCTCCATTCTCTCCAGAATTGATGCTCCCCTGAAACTTAATGTGTTATCCGCAAACGGGCGAATGACGGAATTGCGGATGAATGAATTGGCTTTTAATGACGCGGAAATTGCAGAATTATTTCTGAAATTACATCATCGCACGTTAAAAAAAGAAACAGTTGCAGCACTTTATAACAAAACCGAAGGCTGGATCGTTGGTCTCAGAATTGTATTATTAGCGATAAGGGAAATAGAGGATGCAGGTAGATCATTGCTAATCTGCAAGGGGATAGTTATTCCTTATCACGCTACCTCATTGAGGAAGTTTTTTCACAACAATCTGAGCGGATACAGGATTTATTATTGAAAACCGCCATATTGGATCGATTTTCTGCGGAACTGATTGATGCAATTGATTTGGGCGAAAAGGATATAAAGCAGTCGTTTACAGGTGCTGAATTCGTAGAATGGTTGCTCAAATCGAACCTTTTTATCGTTGAACTTGATGATGAGCGAAAGTGGTTTCGCTATCATCATTTATTTTAGGAATTATTACAAGCAAAACTAAAAGAGCAGAAAACGGATATTGAGATATCCCGCATACATGCTCATGCCAGCAATTGTTTTGAACAGTTAAATTTAATTAAAGAGGCTATCCGGCATATGCTGGCAAGTGGCAATGCGGTAGAAGCATGCAATATCGTGGAACGTCATCGTATGGATGGTTCACTGAATGATGACAGATGGTATGTGGTGCAACTATGGCTGGAGATGCTTCCGGAAGAACTACGTCAACAACGTCCCCACCTTTTACTCTCCCAGGCCTGGATTGAATATGAGAGCATTTTGAACTGGATAGAATCCCTGCCATTTTAGAACAGGTGAAATTAATTATAGATAAACAGGAAGAAGATCAGGCTTTAGCGGGAGAAATGTATCTGTTTCACGGGGTGCTTGATTATTGGGGTGGTGAAGGAGAGAAAAGCCAGAATAATTTGTAGAAAGCGCGGGCACTTCTACCGGATCATCGTAAACTTATAGGTGGATTTATTGACTCTGCGCTTCAGCTGGGCGCGTTATATGACGGGGCAAAAAGAACTGGCCCTGAACGAGCTGACCAAATTACAGGTTGAGGGCAAAGGAAGTGGATTGTATCATTCCCGGTTGGTTGGTGGCTTCCTGTACATCCACCTGTTTTCCGGAGACTTGATGCTTTTTCGAAAGGAATGCCAGGTATTCTGCAGGATCTTGCGCCAAAGACACGATCTTAGGTATACCAATGCCATGGGGATCTGCCTGGAAGCCGGCTCCTACTTCCATGAATATGGACTGGAGGAGGCCTTCCATAGATTTTCAATGGCCGCTCAAAAACGATACATCATGCATAAACGAACGGCGATCGATGGATTGGCCGGACAGGTGATTACAGAGCAATTGATGCAGAAAACAGCAGATGCGGATAAGTCATTGGACTTTTTAGATAGTTTTATATCACTGATCTGAATGAGCCTCAGTTTGAAATAATCGGTGCATCCTGCCGTGCACGCCTGGCCCTGCTGCGTGGAGATGTGACATAGGCTTTGAAATGGGAGAAGACGGTTAGCGAAGCACCAGCGCCTTCAGAAATGTTTGCCTGGCTGGAAATTCCGATCATCACACAAGTAAGAGTATTAATAGCGCATGGCATACCTGAGAGTTTAAGCAAAGCGGCCTCCCTGTTAAATGAATTTCTGTCGATGAGTAAAAAATGCCGGTTCGTTAATCAAACCATCGAAGGCCTGGTCCTGCAAGCGCTGCTGCTTAAAAAACAGGGAGACATGAAAGAGGCGCTAAAAATCATGAATGAGGTGGTCTTTTTAGCCGGGTCAGGCAACTGGATTCGTCCATTTATTGAAGCCGGGCCTGAAATGGCTGATCTGTTAAATCATTTACCTGAGAGCGAATCCCGATCATCTTTTCTAGAGAGGGTGCGTAAAAAATTCAAAAACATGCACTATGATAACCAATGAAGACTTATTGGTACAGAAGGAGGAGATACACAAATCCGCTCAGGACGCCGACATGGTAAAGGTTGGTGAGAAAATTTCATTACGTGAAAGGGAAATCATCGGGCTGATGTCTTCCGGATTAAGAAACAAAGAAATTGCCGATAAACTATTTGTCGCCGAAGGTACCATAAAAAGGCATATTCATAATATTTGCCAAAAAATGAATGTGACGAATCGCATTGGCTTGCTTAATGCTGCCAGAAAATTTGGTTTTACAAATACTTTATAATTAGAGCGGTTCATAAACCGCCCCTGCAAAACAGATCCGGAAATAAGTCTGGGATAACACCCTGAACCCGTTTCATGCCTTCATGCTAAATCCCACCTCATAATCAACCATAATCAACTTTCGTTTATTGATCATACCAATTTCTTTAGCCTAAATTAATATCAAATTATTTATGGCTTCTCAGGACAAATCCCGAACCAGGTTCGGCATAATAACAGGGTCTCATTAAAATATTTGAGGATACTATCAAATTAAGTTGTATTAACTCTCATCTTCTCTGAAAAATGAGTTTTTTAAAATGAATCAAACAATAGACAAAAAAATCGGCTTTAGCACCCCGGCATTCTACCGTATTAAGGTTCTGGGCGATCTATCCCCGGATTGGGCTGATTGTTTAAGGGGAATGGAAATTACCATACTGCAAGTGGAAGGAGAAAAACCGGTTTCAGTACTCAAAGGCAAGGTCAGTGACCAGGCGGCATTGGCCGGTATTCTGTATGCCTTGTAACAGACTTTCCTATCTGACCGTGATAAGTGTAGAAATGTTGTAGATCATAAAAATAATCTACGTTCGCAGGTACAAGCGGGGAACGCAGTCATCTAATAATAATGAATGATAATTTAATCAATAGGAATTCAAAAGTTGAAAGGGAGGGAAGATTATGGAGGAGAAATTCTAAATAACAAAAATTTTGATTTCAGAAAGGAGGTCTGAGAAAAAGAGAAGAAGATATACCTTTTATTCCAATAATAACGCAATAAATTAAAAAATCAGGAGAATAAAAAATGAATACTAAAGCGATTAAAGGAAGAGTAATGAAAAGAAAAACATTTATCAATTCAGTATTAGTGGCAGCTCTTGCCATCAGTATGGTTTCACCTGCTGTGGCTCAGTTGAAAGATTATAAAATGACCACTTCCACACCAAATCAAGTAACAACGCCTGATAAGGTTGAAACGACCATAGGAACGCTAGAGTTTTTTGATGGTGTACCCATTGGTGATACCAAAGAGAAAATATTCGATTATATGGATCAGGCCCGTGCAGTGCAGGTTTATGTGAATATGATTCCAGCTGTTTCGATGTTTAACTTACGTAGGGCGCAACACGAATTTGGAGCAGAAACATCGAATCAAATTCTCATATGGGAAGAATTAATGGACTCAAAAACCCGTTGGTTAACGCCTAATGGCACTGCGCTTTATACGCTTGGCTTCTTCGACCTGAAGAAGGACGGCCCGACTGTGATCGAGGTGCCGGCCGACGTACTGGGCATGTGGGATGATATGTATATGCGTTGGGTTGGTGATATAGGTATGGCCGGACCTGATAAAGGAAAAGGCGGAAAATACCTTTTGCTACCTCCTGGGTATGATGGAGATATTCCTGAAGGTTATCATGTATATCATTCAAAAACCTATACCGTATGGAATTTTATGCGAGGTTATGTAAGAACAAGTGTAAAAGGTACTTTTGAAAATATTAAGAATAATCTAAAGGTGTATCCTTTGGCGATGAAAGACAATCCACCAAAAATGGATTTCAGAAACATGTCAGGTGTAGAAGGATATAACACTCTTCCTCCAAATGATTTCAGTTTTTATGAAGATTTTAGACCAAATTATTCAAGAAGAACCACTTGACTTTATTGATGTTGAAACGCGTGGTTTAATTGCTTCCATAGGTATTGTAAAAGGGAAAGTGTTTAACCCCGATCAACGTATGCGTCGTATTCTTACCGAGGCCGTAAAACTTGGGAATGCATATTCACGTGCGAACACAACTTGGCCTCGTGACCCGGGGGCTTACATTTACAAAGACACCGACAGCGAATGGGTGATGGGCTATGCCGATAAGGACACTTATTTTAACAAGGATGGAGCACGTCGTTACGATTCCCGTTTATGGTTGCATTACAATGCCATTTGTGTAACGCCTTCTATGGCAGTTACCAAACAGGTTTGGGTTCTGATTATGGTATTGCCGATATGGATGGCGATCACAATCCTTTGGATGGTTCAAAAACTTACAGATTACATTTGCCTCCAAATGTTCCGGTAAAAGATAACTGGTCAGTTACTATTTATGACACACAAACCCGTTCCATGCTACAGACCGACCAGCAGTTTGCCAGCATTGACGGCTATGGCAAAGGCCCTAAGAAAAATAAAGACGGATCCATCGACATCTACTTCGCTTCGGAAGCGCCGAAAGGATGGGAAAACAACTGGATTCAAACCATACCAGGTAAGAGCTGGTTTATAATCTTCCGTTTATATGGTCCACTGCAACCTTGGATAGACCAAACATGGAGACCCAGTGAACTAAATTTGGTGAAATAGTGATCCATCAATGTTGTAGTCCCTCTTTAAGATGGACTACAACGTATTTAAATTACCTATAAGAAAGAGAGAACGAAAAATGAAAATGAAAGATTTATTCAAAATTGTTTTGATCGTGGTTATTATCACTGCAATTACCGGTTGTGGTGAACGATCAGAAACGGAACAACTGCAAACAAACCAGGATCGAGCGTCGAGACGCAAATAGGTACGCTCAACTTCACCCATGAGTTTACAAAAGGCTATCCAAGCAATGAAACCCAGCAAAAATTGTTCGATGAACTTGATTTTCAACGCGCCTGTCAGGTCTATATTTGGGCGACACCTATTGTATCTTTCGCGCAATGGCAATATGCCCACAATGAAATGTTGGGCGCAGAAAATGGACAAATTGTTTTTATGGAAAGTTATGAAGACAAATTGGGTGGATTGACTTTTAATACCACTACACCATATGCTGTTCCATTTATCGACTTAAATGAAGGCCCATGGGTTATTGAAATGCCCGAAGCAGAAGTCCGTGGAGCTGCCAACGATTTTTGGCAAATTGGTGTTGCTCAGATGACCAAGCCGGGGAAATACTTGTTTGTCGGGCCGGGCCAGGAAGTACCCGGGGGTGCAGAAAAAGCAGGCTTTAATGTCATTCAAATGACGACTATGAATTTTATGGCGGGCATTAGATTAATGTCGAAAGACCGTGAAGTGCGCATGGCAGCTCTGAAGGAGATTAAAATCTATCCCTATTCAGAAAAAGATGCCCCTCGACCACGAGGATACATTACACCAGATGGTAAAAGCTGGTCGCAATGGCAGCCCAGAGGAATGGAATATTGGAAAAGATTGCATGAAATCATCAATAGAGAACCGGTTGCTGAGCGCGACCGTTTTTACATGGCCATGCTCAAATCAATTGGTATTGAAAAGGGTAAACCCTTCAATCCGGACGAACGCTTAACCGAAATTCTTAAACAAGGGGTACTGGTTGGCGAAGCAATGACCAAAGCACTCGATTTTTTCAATCCTCGCTTTCTAAATTCCCACTACGTTGAAGGGTCAAATTGGGAGTATGCCTCAGTTTGTTCGCCTTCTCAACGCCATGAAAATCATGACGATTTAGATGAACGGGCAGCCTGGTTTTATGAAGCTGTTACCAACGACCCGATGATGCATGGACAAGAAACCGGTGTAGGACAGGTGTATATGGCTGCCTATCAGGATGGCGATGGCGACTGGTTAGACACCGGCGTTGATTATGTGTTAAATGTACCCGCCAATGCACCCGCCAAAGCATTTTGGTCGATGACCATATATGATGTTGATACACGATGTATTACCGTAAATAATACGAAGCAAGCTGACCGCTCTTCACGAATGGATTTACTGGAAAATTCTGACGGCTCAGTGACACTTTATTTGGGTCCTACAAAACCTGAAGGAGACAAGGCTAAGAATTGGATTGAAACGGTAGCCGGAAAAGGTTGGTTCCCATATTTCCGCTTTTACTCACCCGCTAAGCCATTTTTAGATAAAACATGGATTTTACCAGACATTCAAAAAGCAAAATAAATGAAATGCCAGTGATCATAATTTGCAAAATGTGTAAAATGCTTCAATAGATTAAAGGAAATTGTTATAAAAGGCGGGTGCTCTGTGCCCGCCTTTTTATTTATGATTAATCTGTGATTAACGAGGCGAAATCATTTTGATATTACGCTCCTCTGGAGCTGGTGTAAATTTAGGAGTGACCGCTTGCTATAAATATGTCGCCCCTCCGGGGCTGGCAGAACTACCACAACCCCGTTATACGGCTCCTGTCATTTTGCATCCCACCTGTGCGGGAAGGGGAGGTGGGAGGACTTCCTTCCGGGCAGAAAACCATGGACCTCCGGTCGCTGATGATCACCAATACCGGAGCCGATTTTTTTTAAGGTTCAAAGTTGGAGTATTGGAGTGGTGGAGTATTGAGGCAAAATCGTAATTAGTAATTTGTAATTGGTAATTTGCTAAATCATCCAAGATTTAGCCAAGATTTCAAAGGTTCAAGGTTGATGGTTATAACATGCTCCATCATTCAATTTATTCTTTTCTCATCAAAACCTTACAATCCGGTGATCTATACTTTAGATGTTGTCATTAAATGTATTAACTATTCAGGAGTTAATTCTAATATTATAAATAGCATGGATATATTAATACTTGACTTTAAAAATATCCATGTTATATTTAAACTATGTTTGAACGTTGGATTGAAATAAACAAGAAAAAGAGTGGTCTCATTATTGGCCCACGGAGAAGTGGCAAGACAACACTCTTAAAAATGCGATTTCCGAACTATAATTATATTACTCTGGATAATCTTGATTATTTGGACTGGGCAAGTAGGGATCCAAAAGGACTAATCGATCATCTTGGTCCGCAAACAATCATAGATGAAATTCAGCGCAAGCCGGCGCTGACAATTGCTGTAAAATATGCGATAGATAACCAAAATGCCCATGTACTCATGACAGGTTCAAGTTCAATTGGACTGCTTGGGACCATGACGGATACCCTGGCCGGCAGAATTCAGATATATTCACTCCCAACGGCTTGCTGGGGAGAAAATATGGGGACTCCCTCAAATAAAGTATTTGAATTAAATACAAACCAGGTTCTATTAAAACAAGGACAACGGTTGCTTCCAGATGTTCTTAAATATGGATTGTTCCCTGAAGTAATAACGCAAAAAAGACCGGAAGATAAAGTGGAATTGCTGCGGAATTACCGGGATACATATTTTACCAGAGACTTAATGCAGATATCTAACATGGAGAATATGGAAGGCCTTTTAGCCATATTTCATCATTTGGCAAGAAGTATCGGGTCTCACCTGGAAGTTTCTAACTTCGCACGAGAAGCCGGTCTGAGCTATCCAACGACTAAAAAATATTTGAACAATATGCACTATTCGGAGCTTACATTTCGTTTATATGGGTATCAATTTGGACCCGCGAAAAGATTTATTAAGGCCGCGAAAACATATTTTTCAGACAATGGTATACTTACAAGTCTAAATATTCCGCTGAATGAGGGTCAACTATTAGAAAATTTTGTGATATCTGAATTTGAAAAAAGAAGAAAAATTGGATTTATAAACTGTGATCGATTTTATTACTATAAAAGTGCCGCTGGCAGAGAAATAGACCTGATATATGAGAGTGGTGGTGATATCTATGCAATTGAGATAAAGAATACCCGGCGACCATCGAATAGAGATGTCAGAAATCTATATGAATTTTCAAAAAGTATGAAAAAGAAGGTAAGAATGTACCTTTTTTACCCAGGGGATGAGTATTTTTCAATCAACGATGTAAAAATTGTTCCAATCGCTCATCTATTTAGGGGGAAATAATCATAAATATTGATATTTTAGGATTAATGAATTGTATTAACCGTGAAATATTAAAATTGAATATTAAATATTCACGGTAATGTTTATGTCTACAGACATATTTCATCCAATGAATTTTTCTAAACACTTTCTTTACATCTCACATTGTGGAAAAATTAATATCACAGTTTCATCTAGTATGCTGTAAGACCTGGATACCTTCTTAAATCAGAACAATAACTACAATCATATAACTCCATCACGCCAATACTCCATTACTCCAGATAGATCCCGAATCACTGTTCGGGATTGAACCCATAAGTCGCCCTTAACTTTTAACCCTGAACGGATTTCCTACAACTTTTTTACAACTCTTTTTAGAAAAAAATACAACCTTCTGGTCTGTTGAAATTCTTATTTATATCGTATTCTGATATAGTGCTCAAATATATGATTCAAAATTATTGAATTCTCGCTCCCGGGTTATTCCCGGGAATGCACATTTTAGATCCCGAACCAAGTTCGGGATGACGATTGGGTCATCCTGAGCTTGTCTCAGGATCTCATCTGTCACGGTCTGATCATTCTGTAGCCGATAACAGGAGAGTGGGGATGAAAAAAACATTAATTATTACAATTCTCTTAACTTTAATCGCTGGTTTAGTCTTTGCGCAGGATCCGGATACATCAAAGACGATGATATCCTCTACTGGGCCGTCAGAACAATTCAAGGCGGATACGCTTGTAAAGCGTGAACTCAGCCCGCTGGACATTGGCAAAGACAGAGGTTTATACATTGTCACATCCGATGGAAAAATGCAATTAAGGATTCTTGGCTCCGTCAGATATTCAGTACTCTATGACATGGTTAATTTGCCCGTAAAAAAATCATTTAATACCTATTATATTCCTACGGGTGAAGATAATGTAAATATTCTCAATTTCAGCAATAGCGTGAATCAGTCGCGAATTGGATTTGAAATTACGCGTAAATTGGAAACAACTGAGGTCTTTATCAGGCTTGAATCTGATTTTAACGGAGGTTCCGGGCAATATAGAATTCGTCATGCTTACGGCCAGGTGGATCAGTTCCTGGTTGGACAAACCTGGTCGCTTTTTAGCAACGTGTCATCTTTACCTGCTATGGTTGATGGTGATGGTCTTACCGGTAGTATCTCTCTGCGTACGCCGCAAATCAGGTATAGTGGAACGAGTAAAAAGGGGATTCGTTGGGCGGCAGCCCTTGAATATTCAACACCGGATTTGAGCATTCAGGATTTTGATACGTCAGGTGTATCTACAGTTCAGGTGATACCTGATGTAACCGGTCGCTTCGTATGGGAGGGTGTGTTGGGGATCGTACAATTATCAGCTGTATTTAATACAATCTCAAAAAGAGATGTAAATTATAATATTTCCAATACCTTCGGACTTGGTGCTTCGCTTTCAGGAACGGTAAACATACCCGGTAAACATGAGTTGCTTTATCAGATTGCCTACGGCAAATCCATATCCCACTTTTTTTCCACCTTTAGCGGCACCGGCAATGATGCTGTTTTTAATCCTGAATCGCAGGAATTTGAAAGTCTATACTCCTTTGGTGGTTTTTTGTCCTATGGGTTAGACTGGATACAAAATGTTTCTATAAACCTGTCATTTGGTTATGCCCAATTATTCACCAAAGATTATCAGCCCGATGATAGCTACCGAAACAGTATAAGTTTAGCTTTGGATAGTTTTTGGACTATAACAGAAGGCGCGCGTCTGGGGCTTGAATTTGCCTATGGACAACGCTGGAATAAAAATGGCGAAACCGGTCAGGCAAGCCGCATATCGGCTTTGTTTTATTATGATTTTTAAAAGATTGGTGTTTAGGATTCTCCCAATAAAAACGATTATATCCTAATATCTGATTGGGAAAAAATCTTTCCCGAAAACGTTATCCTCCGGATAACAAATCGGGACCAAATCATTCCCGAAGAAACGTTATCCTCCGGATAACAAATCGGGACCAAATCATTCCCGAAAAACGTTATCCTCCGGATAACAAATCGGGACCAAATCATTCCCGAAAGAAACGTTATCCTCCGGATAACAAATCGGGACCAAATCATCCATGATTTGGCCAGGATTTAGCAAATTCCCAATCCCGAATTCCTAATTACTAATTACATGTTTTCGCATCACTCCACCACTCCAACCTTGAACCTTTGAAATCTTGGAGGATTTCATCCCGATTAGATCTTAGGACAAGATCGTCTTTATCGGGAGAACCCTGAACTTTGAACCCTGAACGGCCCATCTACAACTTTATTACAACTTTAATATGGATTTAATACTACTTTTGGGGCTATCGCAATATTTCTACACCATATATATTTAAGTAGTAGTACAAAATTTACATAATTGCTCAATTCTGTGAATCACATTGACCATCCGGAAATTTAATAAGGGAGAGATAAAATGGATATTACAAACGCAGAAAACAGGAAACAAACATCCCTGGTGATTGCCGCATTTATTATTATTATTACTGGAATGATGTATGCGGAAAGTATTATTAATCCATTATTAATGGCTTTCTTCATGAGCATCATCTGTGCCCAACCTATCCAATGGTTAAAAAAGAAGAAAATACCCAGTGGTCTGGCAGTTCTAATTGTCATCATTGGGATTTTCGCCGTTTATGTTGGATTCTTCGAATTGGTCAGTAAATCAATATCGCTATTTATGCAAGATGCACCAAAGTACGAGCAAAATCTGAAGGAATTGACAAGTTCAGCTCGCCAGTTTTTTAATGAAAGGGGAATAAATATTTCCCTTCTTGGTGGTGCGTCCGTCATGGATCCGGCAAAAATTATGCAATACACGGCACAGGTTTTTGGGCAACTAAGTGAGATAATGAGCCGCGAAATAACTTTTCTTTTCCTGACTATTTTTCTATTAACTGAAATTGAATCTATACCAATAAAACTGAAGGTAATCTCAAAAAGTACCAGCGTCTCGTTAAGTCTACCTCGAAAAAATTGGCGATAGCATACGTCATTATTTATCCATAAAAACCCTTACCAGTTTGATAACCGGTGTTCTGATTGCCGTCTGTCTGGCCATTGTCGGTGTGGACTATCCCATTTTATGGGGATTGGTTGCATTCCTGCTAAATTATATACCAAATATCGGATCAATCATAGCCGCCATTCCTGCTGTCGCATTCGCCTTAGTACAGTTGGGCTTTGGCGGCGCATTATGGACAATAGTCATTTTTGTTGCTATTAATATGGGGGTTGGTAATGTCCTTGAACCAAAATTGATGGGCAAAGGTCTGGGACTTTCCACTTTTATAATTTTCCTATCGCTCATTTTTTGGGGATTTGTCCTGAGCACAGTGGGCATGTTTCTTTCTGTACCACTGATGATGACCATAAAAATTATTCTGGAAAATAATCCGCAAACAAAATGGATTGCAATCATGCTCGGTACACAGGATGATGCAATGGTTGCTTTACAGGAAAAATAGCAGATAACGAGGATGATGCAAGCTTGAACCCTGAATACGAACCGGTTCATCTACAACTTTTTTACAACTTTTTGGCTGGAAATTTACAACCATCGGGTCTGTTATGGATTCTGTTCTTCAGGTAAAATATAAAAAATTAAAATAGGCTGATTATTGGTTGCGAGGCAGGAGCGTCGTAACCAGATAGTTACCTCGTTCCATCGCTCCTGCGGTGGAACGCACATATTAAAAATCAGAAAGGGAGGGATCTATGTTATTAAAAAAAGGGACTATTGTATTTGCATGTATCATGAGTTTATTTATCGGTTGTTCATCTATTGATGTTACCTACGATTATGATCAGGGCAGGGACTTTGCAAGATATAAAACCTACTCCTGGCTGACCAATAATGTTTTGCTTGATATAGAAGATGGTTTAATGTATCTCCAATTACCCGGAGATGAAATAATCGCTCATGTCAATGCAGGACTTCAGAAAAAGGGTTTTGTTTTGGAGCGGGGTGTTCCACAATTTCTGATTGTGGTCTATTTGGGGCTTAAGGAGCAGGTAACTACAACCGATAAAGGCGGCGAAAATTATGGTAAAGGTAAACTGAAGGTTGAGATAGAAGTCCACCCGGAAGGAGCAGTGTATATGGATATCATCGACGCCCAGACGTTTGATCTGATCTGGCGGGGGTTGGCAACCAAGGAAACCGAGGATGAACCGACTGAAGAAACGATGGAGAAAAATATCCGCAAAGCACTTGATAAACTGATTGACGGATTTCCTCCTAAATCCTAGCCGAGCTGGCTACAGCCATTCGTAAATATGTATCGATTGCTGCTTCAACGGGATTACTCACAGCAGCCGGCAACCTCATATTACTTCTGATCCTCGGTGTTGATTATCCTGTCTTATGGGCATTTATTCTCGGTCTTATTGGAACAATTCTGGCAATTCCTATGACCATTGCCGTAAAATCAGCCTGGGAAGTGTATGTGAAAGGTGAGAGTTCGTAAATAGTAATTGGTAACTTGTAATTAGTAATTAGTAATTGGGAATTATTAGTTGATACCTAGTAGTGATAATATAAACATTGGGAGAGACTTATGAAGTCGTTTGCTTTTTTAAACCGATCATTTGTATGTGTTTTTACCATATTTTTAGTCGTTATATCATCTACGTTTAATTTGCATGCGCAGATTTTTAGCTCGGCGAAATCGGATAAAGAAACCGGTGCAAAAGTGGCAAAACAGGTTGAAGAACAAATTGGTATATACCAGGCAGCGGTTACGACGGATTATGTGAGGGCGATTGGCGAGCGTCTTGGTAGCCAATTTGGGAAAAAGTGAGTTTGATTTTCAATTTCAAATTGCCGATCAGTGGGAACCCAATGCCTTTGCCGTACCCGGTGGGTATGTCTATATCTCACGGGGATTGTTGATTCTGGCCAATGAAGAAGGTGAATTGGCCGGTGTGATGGGACATGAGATCAGCCATGTTACCGAACGACATTCTGCCAGTCAACAGGAACGTAGTATTATACCCGGTCTGTTGTCACTTCCTGGCGCCATCGTTGGTACGGTTGTCAACGAGGATCTGGGTAATTTGATTAATACCCCAATTGATATGATCGGTCAGGTTTCTCTGGCCAGCTATAGCCGTAAACAGGAGAGTGAAGCGGATCGATTAGGTATGAGATTATCCGCGAAATCTGGTTACGACCCACTTTTACTGGCATCAAGCCTACAGCAGCTGGAAAAAGATGTGGAAATGCTGACTGAAAGAAAGCGTGAGTTTAGTTTTTTTGATAGCCATCCGATGACACCGCAACGGATAGATGATATTCAGTATCAAGCAAAAAAAATTACATGGCAGAAAAAACCTGATCTTGCCAAGAACAGAGCTGATCTTCTGCATAACCTGGATGGTCTTTACTATACACATAACCCGGCACAGGGCGTTTTTCACGATCAAAAGTTCCTTCATCCCGATCTGAATTTTACTATCACCTTTCCCAAAGGCTGGAAAACAACAAATACACCAAGTTTGGTCGGTGCCTTTAAAGAAAACAAAGAAGCGATGATTTTTATCAATGATATTGGGAATAAAACAGATCCTGAAAAACTGGGTAAAGCTTTTGTTGATAATCTTATGAAGAAACATAACACCCGACCGGAATCAGCTGAAGCAGTAAAGGTTCATGACTGGCCGGGTTATTTGGTAACCATTGATGATGCTTCTGCCGGCCAGAGCGCGCACATCAAATATTTGTGGGTGACGATTGGAGATCTGACCTATCAGCTGATCGGTGCCGGGCCGGATCGTTATAAGGAAGAGCTGAAAAAGACAGTATTAAGTCTCCGGCCATTAACAGAACAAGAACGCTCTTCTATTACCGGTATTCGCCTACGTATCGCTGTTGCAGAAGCTGATGAGACGCTTGCCGAACTCACTCAACGAACAGACAATGTCTGGTCACCCGCCTATACGGCGATGGTCAATAATATTCCGGAAGATGCAAAACTGGAAGCGGGGCAACTCATCAAAATTGCCCGGAAGGAACTATATATCTCCGGAAAAAAGTAGTTGAGCGGCTGTAAAAAAATATTTCACGCAAAGGCGCTAAGCCGCAAAGGTATTTAGAAAAAAATTAAAGCTTTGCGTCTTTGCGGTAAATGCTAATTCAGGTTAGAAGAATGAAACATTTTATTTATTACGGTATTTATTTTGTGTTTTATGTGATTAGCCTTTTACCATTCTCTATTCTTTATAGAGTATCGGATTTCTTGTATTTGATGGTATACCATGTTTTGAAGTATCGCAGGTCAGTTGTTCTTCAAAATCTGACAAATTCATTCCCGGATAAATCTGAAGAAGAAAATCATCACATCTGTAAGGAATTCTATAAGTATTTTTGTGATTTAATTATTGAAATAGTAAAACTACTCTCCCTGTCAAAAGAGGAGGTTGTCAGAAGATGTTCCATGGAACCCGACGCAATAAAACTGATGAACGACCTGTATGATTCTAAAAAAAATTTTATTATTGTAATGGGACATTTGGGCAATTGGGAGCTGGCAAATCATGCCTTCAATCTACATTGTTCCAACCAACTTTACGCTATCTACAGACCCTTCTCGAATAAGTATTTTGATCGATTAATTATCCAGTTACGATCAAAATGGGGTACAAAACTGATTCCCCTTGATGATACATACAAGCAGATGAAAAGGTTGGAAAATAGAGGTAATGCAGCCGTCTTTCTTGCCGACCAGACTCCTCAGCCGGATAATGCGTATTGGACCACTTTTTTAAATCAGGATACGCCTGTCTATCGTGGAACGGAAATATTGGCCAAGCGGCTAGACTTTCCCGTTGTATATCTTGGCATTAAAAGACCAAAAAGAGGCTTTTACAGATTCTATATGGAGGAGCTCATTCACGATCCAAAATTGACGAAGACAGGGCAAATATCTGAAGCCCATACCAGAAGGCTTGAGCAAGATATACAGGAACAACCGCAAATATGGTTATGGTCCCACCGCCGCTGGAAACATCAAAAACCCACAATAAAATTAAAGAACGAACACACTCACTCTGGAACCGTCCACCACGTGGGGGGGATAAATTACATACATCATGCCGCACTCCTAAAATAGTGATGATGTAAACCGCCAAGAATAGGGAGTTTCTGCACTTTTCCATTGAGATGAGGTTTATATTTCTTTGGAATTATTTGATCTATTCCCTGGTCTGGTCTTTTAGAATTATAATAGTTGATATAATCATCTAATATCTCTGAAATTTTTCTCATATTATTAATTATAGAAATCTAAAACCTACCGTCTTCTGAGCCTACGAATCGTTCAACAATGGCATTCATATTGGGTGCTTCAACATAGGTTGTTATGCTTTTTATCCCGTAATCAATATAATTAATATTGAATTGGGCAGCATGATCGTGAATCATGTAAACAACTTGATTAACCTTTTGCTCAAATTCAATCAGCTGTTGTCTTACAAATTCTCTTGTCGGATTGGTTGTGATGGCATATTGCAGAATTTCTCTGCTTTTATGACTGAGGATAAATAAGACGTATAGTCTCTGGTTTAGAATGGTGTCTATGATAAAAAAATCCATGGCAAATAAATTGAATGAATCTGCAATTTTAAAAACTTCTTCCAGATTAAAGATTATTTGACTTTTCCTTTTCGGCGAAAGTCATTTAGTATATTCCGAATGGTCTTCTGATCGAGATTAATCCCTATTTTTATTAATTCGCCCTGAATTTTTTTATAGCCCCAGTTTAAGTTATCATTTTTCATGTTCAGCACTGTTTGATTGATCTCTTCTTTTACGGGCGGCCTTCCCGCCCGGTTTTTTACTTTGAATGTCCAGAATCTTTTAATTATTTTTTTCTGCCACAGAAGAATAGTCTCGGGTTTTACAATACTTAGAATATTTCTAATATCATCTATTTTATTCAGAACTGAAAAGATGACTCGGTCAGAATACTTAATATATAATCGTTTCTTCTGGTTTTGCCTTTTTAATATTTCAGACTACCTTCTTGTACAAACAAATTTGTAGCAGTAAACTTTTTTTTGTTTTTAGCAGATTGAAGATAACACTTAACAAAAATGAAAGAATTGAAAGCATTTATTCTCCCCACAAAATTTGAAATGTCATGTAAAATAAAAGTTATTGTTCGATAATATAATATTCCCATCAATAACGATAAATATAATTCATGGGTATGGTCACCGGATTGGAAGTAATTATAGATCTTCTATTTGGGCTACCGGTTACTATTGATTAAACCCGGTGTGGGTATTATAAGGATCATAATCTATGGATAGTCTGTCATTTGGTATTTTAAGTGGAGAACAATTTGTCAAATATTTGGCAAATGATTGTGCGTATTATATTGGACAATATTGGATAAGTTAAAAAAAAACAAGAGATAACGTTTTGGCTTCTCGATTTAATTGATTTGTTGTTTTTATTGAACTTAGCTCAATTATGATGAGTTAATTATTCTGGACCAAAAGTAAGACTCGTAATTGTCGAAGAGTTACGAGTCCTTCCTGGGTTACGAAAAATGACTATTTTTTTCTATCCGTCAAATTTCCATTACGCTGGAATTTCGTAATGTTCAACGAATTATCAAAATATGGTGGTTTATTGTTCTATGGAGAGTCATGGTCTGTATAGTCGATTGTCTAAAATTAAACGAATGATGAAATAAGGAATTAACAAGATGTATTCTCAATTAACTCATCACAAATCCCAAATTTAGTCTGCTCTCTAATAGTTATAAAATGACTACTATTCCGTGGGGGATAAATTACATCCATCATGCTGCCCTCCTAAAATAGTGATGGTGTAAACCGCAAAGAATAGGGAGTTTCTGCACTTTTCCGTTGAAATGAGGTTTATATTTCTTTGGAATTCTTTGATCTCAACAGATTAAAGATAACATTCAATAAAAGTGATAGCAGTGATAGCAGTGATAGCATTAAGTCTCCTTAAAAAAAATCTGAAATATTATATGAAAAAAATCATATATCTTAATTTCCTCGAAGACGATTTACTCACAGAAATAATATAACCATATTTATTTAAAGTAATAAGGAAGATGGATAACAGGCTGCCCGACAAATTTATGAGGATACGTTTTGCTACAGTCAATTTAAAATAGAATAGTAAAAAATTCTTGTAATACAGAACAGCAATCTTTAGATTATTCTACAATATGTCGAATCAACAAAAGATATTGTCTAAGGTTCTGCAGGGAACATCGGACGCAAATATCCTGTTTAAGGATTTAGTAGTCCTCTTGAAGTCTCTAGGTTTTGAAGAACGTGTAAAGGGGAGTCATCACATATTTGTAAAGGAAAAAATTTTAGAAATTATAAATCTTCAACCAAAGGGAAAAAGTTCAAAACCTTATCAAGTCAAACAAATTCGACAATTGATATTGAAATACAAACTTGGGGATCTAATAAAATGAGTAAATATGAAATAATCATATATTGGAGTGATGAGGACGGTGCATATATTGCAGAGGTACCTGAATTACCCGGTTGCCTGGCTGACGGTAATAGTTATCAGGAAGCATTATCAAATGCTGAAATAATAATTAATGAGTGGATTGAAACCGCTATTGACTTAGGAAGAGAGGTACCTAAGCCAAGAGGAAAACTTATGTATGCATAACTTTAGTTTTCTTTAAATAGCCCGGTAATCCGGGCTATTTTTGTTTATAAGTAATCTTACTATGCAGGATAGAAACCAGATCGATTAATCCCCCGTAGGGGGGAGAAATTACATCCAACCTCCTCAAAATCTAAAAAAATTGATTTTCAAGTATTCTTTATAACATTAGCATTTTGCGGGTTCTTTGGGTTAATGAATAAAAAAAATATATTGCTCGTGCCGACCGAAGGTCGCGATTTGTGAGTACAAAAGATCTCGTTCCACGATTCGGTCCTCGGTACGACAAAGTGTTATGAAGATTCGCATTCAGTAATCAGTCATCAAGCATTTCTAAATTGTAAAATTGTGTAAACTTTATTAAATTTACTCATATATTTGTCAGTTAATTTTTTTATTTGGCGAAATAACATCAATAAAAACAGAATTTATAAAAGATTTGATTCTCTATGATAAATTTTGCTATCATTTGCAAAATTGGACGGATTAAATATAATGAATAAAACAAAAGGACAATTAGAAGCAGATATTAGCGCCCAATTAACAAAATTTGAAAAAGAACACCTGGGAAGAGGTCCTAAAGAGGTAAAAACTTTTATTATTCAGGATATAATCCTGGTAAGGCTTCAAGGAATCCTATCGCCGGCAGAAGAGAAACTAGCAAAAGAAAATGATGGAATACAACTTGTGAAGCAGATAAGAAGAAGACTTATCGAGAGCTCCCGAAAAGTTATAGAGAAATATTATTGTTGAAAATGCTAATGCCAAAGTCAGATCCCTGCATACTGACATTAGTACACATACTGGCGAAAGAGTAATCATATTTGTAATGGATAGAAATATTGAGAAGGATTTTATGTAATAATTATTTTTTTTGGAACAAATTTTATTAATTTTGTTAAACTTTTATAGTACCAATATTAAAGTAGGTAAAAGCGTTTAAATATTATAAATTTTTTAGCAATATAAATAAAATAAATTTTCGGTAGACATGATAGAAAACAAACTCTAAGTAGAGTAGGTTAGCTATAACGTAAGCCGGTACTCAATGCCTCAAAATCGAGGTGAGTACCGGCTTTTTTTTTGCCTCTGAGATTTAAGGTAAGATATGGATAAATTTAAGACTGAAATAATCACAAAAATAAATAAATCTGCAAAAAAATTTGTAACTGAACAATTGGTTGAAAATTCTGCCTCCATGAGGATCAATATTAGTAGTGAACTTTTAGTAATACATATTTCTCAGCTCTCTTTGGCCAGCTGAACAGCGTCTTAATAGAAGAATTCAAGATTTAACAACATTTCATGAATTTAAATCTCGACAATTTGAAGAAGTGAAAAATATTCTTAAAAGTGAGTTAGAAAATCTTTCAGAATGTAAAATTCTTAATGTAGAATCATTTTTATGTAAAGATAATTCCCGGATAATTGTAGTTACCTTTCTTAAAAGATTTGAAAATAAACATAAGAATAAGGAGTTGACCAATGAATAAAAATGAATTGGAATATTTTGAAAAAATTATTCTTGAGATGCAACAGGATGTGCTCAGATCTATAAGTGCCACTGACTCGATTAATCTAGGGAAAAGAACTCACCCAAATGGTGGCGAGTTTTCGCAGTATAGAACGCATATAGCAGATCAGGGTAGTGATGCTATACAGTATGAACTGGACAATTATTTTGTGGCGCGAAGGTTGAAATTCTTACGTCATTTAGACAAGGCCTTATCTCGAATCAAAGAAGGTGATTACGGAATATGTATAATTTGCCGTCAAGAAATATCGAGAGAAAGACTGAAAGTTGTTCCGCATACACAGCACTGTACGTCATGCAAGAATTGAATGAAATTTGAAAAATATTATGGTAGTGTTTTATGATATTTATAGAATTAAGGCCAAAATCAATAATTATAAAAACTGCATCTGTTGTCAAACAGGAATTAATGAATTGTATGATACAAAGTGATAATATAATTCTAAGTAAATCTATAGGGATTTCAGTATGAAGAGTGATGATTTGGAATATTATAAAAAGTTAATCATTCAAAAACGTAAGCAGATTTTAGAAACATATAATTTTACATATTGGTTTTCAAATAAAATTAACGGGGATCCGAATGAGGACGGCGAACATGGAGATAACTCTCATTGTCTAAATGGAGAAAAGGAGTCCAGCTATAATGAAAATGATATTCATTTAAAGGCTAAAATCCTTCAATATCTTTTTATTCTGGATCATGCGTTGATTCAGGTTAGAAAAGGAAAATGTGGAAATTACAAAAACAATATTGAAGAAATCCTTAAAAGCCTTATAGAAGAATTTCCAAATAAACAAGAGTTACCAAAAACTGAAAGATAGAGTCCTGAGGATAGGTACGGTCTTTAGGAATCTTCTGGATATCACTTTTAATACTTGCAGAATTGTAATAGAAAAAGGTAGCTGAAAACATTTATTTCATATGTGAATTGTCTGTGAATGAAAATACAACATAAAGGAAATCAATATGAACCAAAATGAAATAATAACTGGTAAGGAACCAAAGGAGACCAATGGCATTTGGGTGCTACTTCTTTTTGTAGTCTTGTTCGTCAGTGCAATCATATTTGGATGGCTTTTTCTGTAATAGTACTATATTTAAGTCAATAATATTAATAAAACCAGGACTTTAATTTTCAAATCTCCGGAAAGAACAAGTGGAAAATCCAAAATACTATAGAAGGCTTGATCAGATACCACAATTGAGTAATAAAGAGGTGAAAGTACTTCAACCCGTAGTTGACAAATTTGACTTTCGCACAAATGAATATTACCAATCGCTTATCAAATGGAGCGATCTGGATGATCCGATTCGTCGTATTGTGATACCGAATATTAACGAATTGCATGAATGGGGTGAGATTGACGCTTCTGATGAGGAAAATTATACGGTACTTCCTGGTTTGGAACACAAATATGAATTTACGGCAGTTCTTCTGGTTAGTTATGTCTGTGGAGCCTATTGTCGTTTTTGTTTCCGTAAACGGCTATTTATGGATGATACTGACAGTGTAACACAAGATGTGAGCGAAAGAATTAAATATATTCAAAAACATAAAGAAATAACAAATGTATTGCTCACCGGCGGTGATCCTCTAGTTCTTTCAACCCGGATACTTGAAAGTATAATCAGGGATCTGTTTGAAATCGATCATGTACAAATGATTCGTATCGGAACAAAAATACCCGCTTTTAACCCAATTCGAATTTTGAATGATCCTGCACTCCTTTCAATGATTGATAACTATAGCACATCCAGGCAAAAAATATATGTTATGACCCATTTTAATCATCCTCGCGAACTAACGGATTATGCTGTTGAGTGTATGCACTTAATTCAAAAAGCAGGGGGAATAGTTGCTAATCAGACCCCATTGATCAGAGGTGTCAACGATACTCCAGAGATTTTATCAGAACTTTTTAGGAAGTTGTCTTTCATTGGCGTTCCACCTTATTATGTTTTTCAATGTCGACCCACTCTTGGCAACAATACTTTCACTGTGCCCTTAGAAAAGGCTTATGAAATATTTGAACAAGCACGAATGCGCTGCTCTGGTCTTGGTAAACGGGCACGTTTTGTAATGTCTCATTCTACGGGAAAAATAGAAGTTGTTGGGAAAACAGAAAAACAAATTTACATGCGTTATCATCGTGCTGCCAATCTGGAGGAAAAAGCCAAGTTTATGGTTTTTGACTGCAATCCTTCAGCCTATTGGTTTGATGATTATAGAGAATATATGGAAGAGTATACACCAAAAAAACCAACAATAATTCAATTAAACTGGTGATAACGATAATAACCGAGGTTTGAATGGCACTTCTAGATAATTCGAAGCGCATGAAAAAAGAATTATCACTTTTTAATGTTTATACAATAGCCACTGGGGCTACAATTGCTTCGGGCTTTTTTCTTTTACCAGGGCTTGCGTTTGGTCAGGCAGGGCAAGCAATGGTTTTTAGTTATATTATTGCAGCAATTCCTGTTATTCCCGCTTTATTCAGCATGGCTGAGCTCTCAACAGCCATGCCGCGTGCCGGAGGTGTATATTTCTTTTTAGATCGCAGCATGGGACCTTTACTGGGAACCATTGGAGGATTAGGAACCTGGCTGGCTCTTATATTAAAAACAGCTTTTGCTCTTGTTGGTATTGGAGCGTATGCGAGTTTATTTCTACCTGAAATTCAAATTATACCTTTTGCTGCGGGTTTTGCTATTTTATTTGGAATTTTAAACCTCCTTGGAGCGAAAAAATCTGGTGCATTTCAGGGTATTTTAGTTGTTGGGCTTCTGTTACTGTTAGTCTGGTTCTCAGGAACAGGATTATTTTATATAGAAAGACATAATTACTCAAGACTATTTGATGGAGAATTAAAGTCAATATTTTCTACTGCTGGTCTCGTATATGTAAGTTATATAGGACTTACAAAAATTGCCAGTGTATCTGAAGAAGTTATAAAACCGGAAAAGAATATTCCACGTGCAATGTTCCTTGCATTCGGCACGGTTATGGTGGTCTATACGATTGGAACATTGGTTATGATAGGCGTTGTACCAGCAGAAAAACTACAAAACAGTCTTACACCTGTAGCAATGACTGCTGATCTAATGATAGGGAGATTTGGGGCAATTTTGATGACAATCGCCGCTATTTTTGCATTTTTCTCTGTGGCCAATGCTGGGATTTTAAGTAGTTCACGGTATCCTCTTGCAATGAGTCGGGATCATCTTTTACCTAAGTTTTTACAGTCTTTTAGTAAAAACAAAACACCAAAATACTCCATTGTATTAACCGTCACTCTAATTCTTCTGGTCTTAGTTCTTTTCGATCCTACAAAGATAGCGAAGCTTGCAGGTGCTTTCCAGTTACTTCTTTTTTCACTCGTATCTTTGGCGGTAATAATATTGAGAGAAAGCCGTATAAAATCTTATGATCCCGGATATCGTTCTCCACTCTATCCCTGGATGCAAGTGTTTGGTATGTTAGCACCTTGCTGGTTGATCATAGAAATGGGTTGGTTCTCCGTTATATTTACACTGGCGATGATTGGATTGGGAATATTCTGGTATTTTTATTATGCGCGTAATAAAGTAGTCAGAGATGGGGCTATCTATCACATTTTTGCCAGACTTGGCCGACGTCGTTATAGTGGTCTGGATACGGAACTAAGAAGCCACCTAAAAGAGAGAGGATTGCATGATCAAGATCCATTTGATGCAGTTGTCGCCAGGGCTGGATTTATTGATATACATAAAGATGCTTCATATGATGAGATCCTGAGAAGAGCATCGGATTATTTATCAAAAAAATTATCCTTAGAGAGAAGTATCTTAGAAAAAACTTTTATGGAAGGAACTGTGGTGGGAGCAACTCCGGTTGCTCATGGTGCGGCATTACCACATCTGCGTTTGCCTGATATAAGACACCCAGAATTGGTTATGGTCCGTTGTAGTACCGGTGTATACCTTGATCCAAAAAGCGAATTAACAGGTAAGCGAATTACGAATGATGAAATATTTGCTTTTTTCTTCTTAGCTAGCCCGGTGATAAATCCCGGACAACACCTGCGTACATTAGCTCATATAGCCAGCAATGTGGATGATGAAAATTTTATTGGAAACTGGCGTTCAGCAAAAAATGAGCAGGAGATAAAAGAGCTACTGTTGCGGGAAGACCGATATTTATCAATATTCCTGGAATCAAATTCTAAAACCACATCACTTATTGGACACGAGGTAAAAGATTTAGACTTACCGGAAGGAAGTTTAATTGCTCTGATTCATCGAAATGGGGAAATACTTATACCAGAAGGACGAACTGTACTTGAAGAACTAGATAGATTGACAATACTAGGTAGTCCAAAAGGTATACAAAATTTACATAACAGATACATATTTTGATTCGAAGATTTTGGAGAAATTGATTATTACCAAAAAGTTAATAGAATTTATTATTTATCCTCTGATTGTATTTGTATTAGTAATCTCATTATTTGATCTCATTAAGACACATTTCAGTTTAAAAGTCAAATAACTTTAAAAGGTAATCAATCTTTAAAATTACAGAGTCTTTCTATGAGGTTTCTGCTTACCCGCCTACTGGCGTGGTGGTTTTTGGTATCAATTAGGGATTAAACAAAGAGAGGAGTGAGGTTCAATAAATCCAACACTCAAAAAGATGCTTGTAACTATCAGTGAGGGTGTTTTTTAAGATGGGTTGATTCATTAATTTTATTGCCCGTTTTTCAGTGAATCTAAGGGACTTTTAACTATATGTCAATCTAAAAATGTGTAAATTGTATTGAGGATCCTGAGTGGATCATTATTTTAAAGAAGATAAATAGAGAAAAATTGAATCAGGCGATTTACCTTGATTTAAAAGAAACTTACCCTAATTCAATGGAGAGAAAATACCTTCCCTTCGTGAGGCCCTGGAATATCTTTTAGAAGAGACGACAATCGAGTTAGTCTGGCTTGATATGAAATCTGCTAAAAATGACTTTCCTATCGTAATTCCGATTCAGCAGGAAATTATAGAGAGAGCGGAAGCGATGGGACGTAAGTTAGAGATTTTTTCCGGTCTCCCCACTCAGGTACCGGAAAACCAGTTATGGGGCCGGTCTCCGGTTCTTGTTCAACGAAGAACAAAAATAAATCTGCGCATGTATTTAGGTCTTGGTCCTGGGACGAGTGGAGTTTATTTCGGCATTGAGGAAGCCTTTTGACCATAAATTTTGTAAGTATATTAGTAAATAAAGGTTTTATAATATGAAATTTCTAAAAATCCTTGTTGTTCTATTACTGACCTGCTCCCATTCCTTCTCCCAATATGCGGGAACAAGTATCCAGAAATTTGATGTATTGTCCGAGAACGATCCACAAACGAATAAGATAAATCTTCAAAAAGCCATCGACTGGGCGGCTTCATCCGGGGCAGCCCTCTTCGTGGAGCCTACTGAAAAGCCCTATCAAATTGCAGGAGGTCTCGTCTTAAAGAAAAATGTATCATTGATCGGTGTTCATGGTCCGGTTCCCAGAGGTACCAAACATCCAAAATCTAACCACCCGGTAGGAAGTGTGTTCTCCATAACTGACAAAGAAAATGTATTCATTAGCGTTGAGAGCAGCACCCAGATCAAGGGTATACAATTTTGGTATCCTGATCAGACTATTAATGATCCGCAGAAAATCATTGCCTATCCGCCGACTATCCAGGTATCAAAAACACATAAAACAGAAGGTGTCACCTTAATGAATTTGACTTTTTATGGTGAATATTTGGCAATGGATTTTAATGGGACAAGACAAAATGCCTGTGAATTGATTCTCATCCAGCATTGTTATGGATATCCACTAAGTGGTGAGTTTATACGAATAGATTATTGCTATGATATTCCAAGAATTCTGAATTGCCATGTAAATCCTGCAGTTCAAAGACAAATAAAAGGTCAATTTAAAAAAGAAGTTGTGGATGCGGTGGTGGCAAAGAAAAGTTTTGCCTATCGTATTAATCATACGGACAATGCTCAGATGATTGATATTTTTACTTTCGGAACCTACGGCGGAATTTTTCTTGGACCGGAATCTTATGGGCAATTGACTAATTTCAATCTCGATTGTGTAACCATTGGCATATACAAATCAGGAAATAATACCAAAAACAGAAACTGGATGATTTCCCAGGGATCTATTATTGCTAACACTGGAGAAAAACTGGAGGATATTCATCCGATTGTAATTGAAGGGCAGGGACATACTTCACTTACGAATGTCGAGTCGTTCTCCGGAGATAACGGTGCTATTTCCAATCTGGGAGAATCGTGGGATTTCATGACAGTGAGAGGAGATAAAAGGCTGACGATAAGCATTTTTGGGAGCAGAATGAGAAACTATGCTTCAAAACAGCCCTTCACTATTTTAAATAAGAATGCTGTAATTCAAGCCATGGGCTGTATAGATAAAGACGAAATGCCTTATAATATTACCATTGGGGATTAAAATTGATTTTATCATAGGTTGGATGGAAATTTATTGATTATTAGAATTCAAGGTGGTCTATCAATGAAAAAAAATTTAGTTATAGTTTGTTCTCTGTTATTAATGACAGTTGGGTATGCGCAGCAAAACCAATCGCTAACCCGATCTGATCGATCCGGCACTTAACGAAACACAGAACATATTCCTCAATAATCAGGCGGAAGCGCTGCTTTATCAGACAAATAAGTATTTTCTGATTACCCTCCCGGCTGGCCGGAACCAGCAGCCAGACGGAGTGCACTTTTACTCTTGGATGGTGTCTTGCATGATGTATATGCGCCACAAAGACCTCCTGTGCAAAATTTTTTTAAAACGCTTATAAAGAAGGCTATTGATGAAATTGAGAAGACAAAAATAATATATGGTGCCCGTATATGGAAATTATATAATCATGGATTCTTAATTCGAACCAAATCTGTGACAATAGGATTTGATCTGGTAAGCGGAAAATCGGTACGTGTTGAGGAATTTTCCATGGGAAATGATGAGATGCGCAGGCTTATTGATCAATGTGATGTCCTTTTTATTAGCCATAGGCATGGTGATCATGCAGAAGAATGGGTCGCGCAATCATTTATTGATCAGGGCAAGCCGGTTGTCGCTCCTCCCGAGGTATGGAAAGATAAGTCTATTTATGCACATATTACACACTTGAAAAGAGAGCCGCATACCGAACAGACACTTTCTATTCAAGGCGGGCAACAGGATTTAAAAGTAATCGTATATCCGGGTCATCAGGGGGAAGAGATTGAGAATAATGTTGTACTTGTTATCACTCCCGGGGGGCTTTCATTCTCACAAATGGGTGATCAATATAATAACGAGGACTTTGAATGGATCGATGAGGTCGGTAATCATCATGTTGTGGATGTGCTTATGCCCAATTGTTGGACAAGAGATATCGTCAGGGTTGCAAAAGGCTTTAATCCGGCATTAATTATTACTGGACATGAGAATGAGATGGGACATACGATTGATCATCGTGAACCCTACTGGCTGACCTATCAGAGGAAAATCGGATCAGACAGATTTGGGGGAAGTCTCAATGTTGGTTACGATACGCCTCTGATTTTGATGACTTGGGGGGAGTCCTATCATTATAAAAGGGAGAATTTTACAAGATAACGATCTATAAAATGAGACCTATTAATGATGAAATCCTGTAAATCCTGTCCGTCTTTTGGATCCCGGTTTTGTCGGGATTTTCTTGTTTAAAAAAAAGAATAGATATATAGTCAAACGATACAAAGTTATGTCAATCAGGAAATTTGAATTTGGTTGTATAACCTAATTGAGGTAACCATGAAGTTATTATCAATCATGATTATAGTGGCCCTTGGGTGCCTGTATGGTAGCTTATCTGCGGGTTTGGAGATAAAGGTTTCTGATTTGCGATGTGAGTACCTGATAAACCCAATGGGTATTGATATTGACTTGCCGCGTTTGAGCTGGCAACTTGAATCTAAGCAGCGCGGTCAGATACAAACCGCTTATCGCGTGCTCGTTGCTAGTTCTCGTGAAAATCTTGCAAAAGACATTGGTGATCTTTGGGACACAGACAAGATAGAATCAGATCAGTCCATTCATGTAGTTTATCAAGGTAAAACACTTCAATCCCGATCGCGGTGTTACTGGAAAGTCATGGTTTGGGATAAAGACGGTGTAGCTTCTGCATGGAGTGAAACGGCCCTGTGGACAATGGGCCTCCTTAATGTTTCGGATTGGCAGGCAAAGTGGATCAGTACCGAAGTAGTCCAGCTGCCAGGTTCCAGTGTACCCATTCCCGATTCCACTGATGCAGTTTATATTCGTCGCACCTTTACATTGAAAGCCTCGCCTGAGTCAGACTGTGGCTTATGTGAACGTGCGGGGTTACTACGAGCTCTATGTGAATGGAAAGAAAGTAGGAGATGATGTGCTTACTCCAGCTGTCACTGGTATTGATAAACATTTGTTCTACAGGACTTACGACATTAGTTCATTTATAGAGTCTGGAAACAATTGTGTCGGAATCTGGCTTGGTCAAGGGTGGACCCGAAGCCAATCTTGGGAGAACACCATCCCTCTCGTCCGCGCACAGTTTGAAGTATCTGCCGGTGGTCAGAATCTACTGATCGGCACAGACAGTAATTGGACCTGTGCCCCCAGCTCTCACAGCCGCCTTGGAACCTGGAGCTGGAATAATATGGGGGGAGAGTGCATCGATGCCAGACGTGCTATAGATAAGTGGAGCGAAGTAGACGGTCCTGAGGAATTGTTTCTGCCGGTAGTAGAAGTTTCTACACCTTCAGGAAAGGTAGTCGCACAGTCTTGTCCAGCCAACCGTATCGGTGAGGTGATTCCGCTGAAGGCGGTGACAGATCTGGGTTCGGATACCTGGGAATTGGATTTTGGGATGAATCTTACTGGCTGGGTACGATTGAATCTGGCAGCCTTGGTTTCCGGACAAAAAGTTACCTTGCGTTATTCAGATAGACGGTTTGATGATCCTAACGGTGAAAATACACCTGCCGGTTTTATTAAGCCGAATTCACAATGGACTGTTGATACTCCCAATGGACAGGTTACTTACCAGACATACAAGCAAATCGATGAATTTATTTCTGCAGGAAAAACTAATGAGCAGTTCTGTTCAAAATTTAATTATCATGGATTTCGCTACGTCATTGTCCAAGGCTTGGCGAGTGCCCCGGGAACAAACGATGCAGAAGCGCTTCTTATTGAAACTGATCTGGAGCCTGCTGGTTCTTTTGCCTGCTCTAAGGAACTTTTTAACCGTATACACGAAGTAAACACCTGGACGATTCGCTGCCTTAACCTGGGAGGACAAATGGCTGATTGTCCCCATCGGGAGAGGATGGGGTATGGAGATGGCCAGACTTCAATTGAAACACAGATTATGAACCGGAATGCTGCCTCGTTCTACACTAAGTGGGCTAATGATTGGATGGTTGACCAGGACTCTAAAACCGGTCAGTTTCCCCATACATCTCCACATTTTGTGGAATCCTGGGGAGGTCCGGGTTGGGGAGGTCTCGGAAGTGTTTTGCCATGGAAGATGTATCTTTATTACGGTGATACCCGTCTGCTCGAGCAGGCATATGATTTTATGCTGAAATACGCTCAATTTCTTGAAAGTAAGAGTACGGATAATATCCTCAGACAGGAAACATTGGGCAGAGAACAGTTTCTCGGAGACTGGGTACCGCCCCGTCGGGGAATGGACAGCGGGAACTGGCCGGAAACTCTCGCATGTGAGATATTTAACAACGGGTACCGGCTGTATTTGTGGCAGATAATGGAAGGTGCGGCTCGAGCCCTGGGAAAAATATCCGATGCTGATCAATATGCTGCATTGCTCGATAGTATCAGGCCTGCTATTCATGAGACTTTTTATAATGTGAAGAATAATCAGTACGGCCTCGATGAACAAGTTTACCAGGTCATGCCGCTCATGACTGGTATTGTGCCGGAATCATTGCGTGAAACTGTACAAACAAAGTTAGAAGATTTAATCCTGGTAAAAAACAGCGGACACCTCGACACCGGTATGCTGGGTACTTACTTTCTGATACAATATTTGCATGAAGCCGGCCGAAGTGATCTCCTTTACGGGATATACAGCCAGAAGACATATCCCAGCTGGGGTTACATGATTTCCCGGGGGGCGACCACATTCTGGGAACAATGGAATGGATACTGGTCCCAGATTCATTCTTGTTTTGCAAGTCCGGGCAGCTGGTTCTACCAGGGATTAGGCGGTATTCGTCTTGATCCTGCAGTCCCGGCGTTTAAGAAAATCATAATTAAACCGGAGATCGTCGGTGATTTGACTTGGGTTAATTGCTATCATAATTCCATGTATGGTCGTGTTGTCTGTAATTGGGAAATGGAGGAAAGTGTATTCAGCATGGACATTGAAGTCCCAACTAATACAACTGCAACAGTATATGTTCCAGCCAAAAAACTCACTGATGTATCAGAAGGGGGGCATCCAGCCATTGAAGTTGTTGGCGTAAAATATATTCGTATGGATAAAGGCTGTGCCGTATTTGAAATTGGATCAGGTAGTTATGCCTTCGCTTCGAAAATATAAATTTTAATTATTGATTAAAATAGGAGAATTCAAATCGGTTCTTATCTTTCTTTTAATAATCAGCCTTTCTACCTCATTAGTATCTCAATCAAACTCGTGGATAGTGACCGATGAATAACACAATAAAACCTATTCCTAAATTTGGATTGATACTGATCCTTTTTTTGATCTTTGTAATTATTTCGAATACTTTGGCTTCTGAAATTACCTGGGTTGGTGATAATCAATATCGTATAATTCTAACAGCCGGGAAATCGAACCCGAAATATGCAACCCTTCCTTTTTCCTTTGATCTCGATCAAGATGACATTAAAGATCGATATAAAATAAATTTGGATGAGATAAATTTAGCCAGTATCCGGGTAGTTCAATATGATAAGAACCAAAGACCAATTAAACACAGAATGGCCAGATCAGAGGAAGAATATTACATCCCCTCCCGTTCAAAAGTGGATCATTCCTCCAATAAAATTAAAATCAGTTGGCGTACTCACCTAAAACAGGCTAAAACTTTTGCACTCTACTTTTCAAAAAAAGGTTTTGGCCCGCAGAAATCGATGGCTGAAATCCCTATAATTGGTGATGGCGATTTTTTGTCGTATGGTCAGCATAATGTGCAGGCGCCTATTAGTGGTGGATACAACGAAATTATTGATGCGACGGACCTTGATAAGGATGGTGATGTTGACTTATTTGTCGGTTTTAGCGGCGTACCTGATAAACAGGGAATCTATTATTATGAAAATATCGGTTCAGCTCATAGCCCTCTGTTAAATTCCGGAAAGAGAATATATGATATAAAAAAAGAGTTCCAGCTCATTGACTGGGATAAGGATGGTCACTTAGAAATTTTGTTAGATAAGGAACTATTTAAACTGAATAAGTCTCCGGGCAATTACATACTTTCCAGATTGGATGAATTGCCGCACCCTGCTACAGCAAAAGCCATATTTCTTGATTGGGATGGTGATGCTGTTGATGATTTGATTACAAGCCAGAGAATTTCTCCCAATCTATTTCCGTCTCATGCCGTTTGGGATCCAACCCAGCCGCCTTATTCACCCTTGGGTGTGTGGATGGGAAGCAATGAGAGAAACGCGATTGTCTTTTATAAAAACATCGGTTCAAATATAAGGCCGGATTACGATAAACCCCTACCGGTAGAAGCCGGTGGCATGCCAATTGAAATATATGGCTCTCTTGCCATCTCTGCAGGAGATGTGGATGGCGATGGTGATCAAGATCTACTGGCTGGAAATTCTTTTCAGCTCATTTATTTTCAAAATGTGGGTACTAGTTCTCCACCTGGGTTTGAGAAAGGTCGATTAATAAAAACGAATAACAACCAGGATCCTTTTGGGATTTATGTCCGACCAAAACTGGTTGATTGGGATGGCGATAGGAAAGTTGATATTTTATTGGGCAACGAAGATGGCCGTCCCACATGGATAAAAAATCTTGGAAATGGAAAGTTTGACATTGAGAGATTTATACTTCAACAGGATCCGGATATAGATTTTGGATGTCTTTCTGTTCCGGTAGTCTGTGATTGGGATAGTGATGGTGATTATGATTTACTTTCCGGAAATTCATCCGGGTTTGTCGAATATCATGAAAATATAAGTTCATCATCAATAAAATTTATTTATGCAAAAGGTCAAAAATTGAAAGCAGGGGGCCAGGAAATAAGAATCCTTGCTTATAATAGTGGATCAATTCAGGGACCCGATGAAGCCAAATACGGTTACACAATGCCTACAGTTGCTGATTGGGATGAAGATGGTGACCTCGATTTACTTTTATCTGATATTAAAGGAGAGCATCATTTTTTTAAAAATACCGGAACTAAAAATCAACCCGTTTTAGCACAAGCAGAACTATTAAAAGTTGCCTGGACTGAGAAGCCACCGAAACCAGAATTTAATTGGTGGCAGCCGGAATCAACACAGTTAGTTACTTTCCCCCGATGCCGTCCGGCAGTCATTGATTGGAACAGGGATGGATTAGTGGATTATGTTGCACTTGACCATGAGGGCTTCCTGGCATTTTATCAGTCGCTTCTGAAAAATGGTGAAAAGTGGTTAAAAAAAGGTCTACGTTGCTTTTTAAATCAAGATGGGGATCCCATACGAATTTCTGAATTGGCGGGAAGGAAATCTGGTCGTGCGCGGATTGCGATGGCTGATTGGGATCGGGATGGTGATCTGGATATAATTCATAATGCACATGGACTTTTTGGAGAAACCAAGTCTTTTCTAAAAAAGACAAAGCATGGGGGATGGTTTGAAAATATTGGGCTCGAAGCGAATCCAAAATTTACCTGGCGGGGTGAAATTATAAAAAAGGACATTCCCCGAACGAGCGAGCATAGCACCTCACCGGAGGTGATTGATTTTGACGGAGATGGAAGGTTGGATCTTTTTCTTGGAGGTGAAGACGGTAGAATTACGTGTTTCCATCGGGCTTTTATCGAGGATGATTTACCAGTGCTACGGCTATTAAAAATGGAAAAGAGAAATAATTAAAATTAGATAATAAAATTGATGTCTTGTGGTTATCTTTTACTTCTATCAATTTTTAATCTTGTACAGATGAAACCAAAATGGAGTTTCTTGATATTCGTAAATTGATTAATCTATAATATTTGTATATCATGTGTATCGCCCAATATAAGGATTCAGGATGCATCGCTTTATCACCTTTGTTGTTGTAAGTTTATTTGTTCCCACGATTGTTCTGTCCAATTCGATTGTAGGCATTGTCAATGACGAAACGACAGGTCAACCCATACCCGCAGTTGCTATAGATATTGCCGGAACACCATTCCGGGGTACCAGTTCCGATAAGGGGACATTTTCTATCACACCACTTGAACCTGGTACCTATCGGTTGCGTGCTTCCTCTCCGGGATATGAGGTGATGGAGCGTGATATTGTTGTCTCCCGGGAATCAGCCAGCGAGATTACAATCGTCCTGCAGCCGACAATTCTCCTGACGACGGAAGCGATTGTGGTGACGGCACAACGCTATGAGAGCAGACCATTCGATGTTCCGGTAGCTGTCTCGACGGTGGAGCGTATCGAACTCAGTCGAAAATCTTTGCGCTCTACACCAGAAGCACTCATGGGGGTGAATGGTGTCTGGATGCAAAAAACCAACCACGGCGGTGGATCCCCTTTTATTCGAGGATTAACTGGTAATCAGGTTCTAATTATGATAGATGGAATCCGGCTGAATAATGCTACTTTCCGCTATGGTCCAAACCAATACCTCAATACCATCGCTCCCAATGCCATTGAACGTGCTGAAGTTATTCGCGGGGCGGGCTCGGTACTTTATGGAAGTGATGCACTCGGCGGTGTCATTAATATCCTCACAAAAAAACCCAGATTCTCGAATGAAGGTATGAACATCTCCGGAAATGTTGGGCTCCGTTTCATGAACCGAGATATGGATCGCAGTATCCGTGCTGAAATACAGGCCAATGCACCAAAATGGTCAGTTTATGGCGGTTTTGATATACGTAGATTCGGAGATATCGTGGCTGGGGGTGATTTAGGAACCCAAACACCTTCGGGTTATGATGAGATCTCGGGAGACTTTAAGGGATTGTTTTTGCTTTCTTCAACCCATCTGCTAACTGTTGCTTATCAGCAGGTTCATCAGGAAGATGTGCCCCGATTTGATCAGGTAGCCCAACGCGGTTATGCACGATACAGTTTTGACCCACAGATTCGTCAATTCGGCTATTTACGCTCTCAATCATTTTTTGATAATAACTGGTTTCAGCAGGTTCAACTCACCTTATCCTATCATCGCAGTCTTGAAGAGCGGATCAAGCAAAAGCAAGATCAGACAGTGGTTCGGAATGAGGGAGATGAAGTGGATACGTGGGGGGCAACAATTGAGATCCATTCAGATTTAAGTTCCATTTGGAAGGCCATATCAGGCCTTGAATGGTACCATGATATGGTAGGCAGTTGGGCCAGAGACACGGAAACCACTACCGGTGAGGAAACCCAACGACGTGGTCTATATCCTGATGGATCTTCGGCAAATAGTCTGGCGCTATACTCCTCTCATTCACTCAAATTCGATCGTTGGCTATTGAACTTGGGGATTCGTTTTAATGCTTTCCATGTGTCTGCAAAAGATGAATTATTTGGCGAATTAAATGTTAATCCGACAGACTCTTGTAAGTAATGCTTCTGTTCTTTACCGGGTTCACGACCAACACCATATCACATTTTCTATGAATACGGGTTTTCGTTCTCCTAATATCAATGATATGAGTTCATTTGGTTCTTTTGATTTTGGAATTGAAGTTCCTAGTGCGAACCTTGCACCGGAAAATTCATTTACCCTCGAGCTTGGTTATAAAGTCCGCATGGATCGTTTTGCAAGCGCATTGGTCCTGTACCGTTCACAACTTTTTAACCTTATTGACCGGACCCCATCCACCTATCTTGGTAGTCCCACTTTTGAGGGAGAACGTGTCTATAAAAAGGAAAACTCAGCTAAGGCCTACTTATATGGCTTTGAGGGTGATTTCGAGATCGGGTTACCCCATGAAACTGCCGCCTTTGGTCATCTGGTTTATACCTACGGGCAAAACGAAACTAAGAATGAACCCATGAGAAGGATTCCGCCTTTGTATGGCCAACTTGGCCTCCGATACAAAGCACAAATCGGGTTTTGGAGCGAAATTGAATGGCAATTCGCAACAATACAAGATCGTTTGTCAGGGGGCGACGTAGATGACCACCGTATCCCTCCTGGTGGAACTCCTGGCTGGAGTGTTTTAAACTTTCGTATCGGCTATTCTATACAAACCTTGATGTGCAGCCTGGGGTTTATAAATCTATTAGATGAGACCTATCGTCTTCATGGATCAGGTGTAGATGGATATGGTCGTAGTTTCTGGGCTTCTGTTCGGTATGGCTTCTGACTATGTTTACTGAAATAATTACTTAGATGAAATTGCCTCTCCTGTCATATAAGACGAAGGAGATTGTTTTTAATCATTTGGAATTTCTCCTCTGTAAATCTATTGAGTAGTAAATTAAATAGGTCTGGACATGATCAATAATTATAACTATTATTAATGTCCCTATGGATGATGTTTTGGGAGAATATAATACCGTCTTCAAATAACAGGTAATGCTGATTTATAATTTATATTAGGAGAATGAAATGAAACATTATGGTATAACCAAACAAATTATTAGAGTTTTTTTATTATTTATTTTTGTTATGGCAAATTTTATCAATTGTTCCGAATCGCCCATGAAGGAGAGAAAGATGATTTATGATACGCTTAAAAATGCCAACAAATATTATGAAATGCATCCCAACTTTGAAAAGGCCTTTAATTATTTAAAACAGGAATCATTGGCTGACATACCAGATGGAAAATATGAGATCGATGGTGATCGAATTTTTGCTATGATTCAAAAAGGTATGGGGCAAAGTAAGGCTGAAGCCAAGCTAGAATCCCATCGTAAATATATTGATATTCAATATGTTATTAGTGGTACTGATGAAATGGGCTGGCGGCCAACCTCTGACTGTAAATCTGTTGAGACGCCCTATAATGAGAGTGAGGATATTGGATTTTTTAACGACGAACCCCAAACCTGGACTAAAGTAGGACCAGGATATTTTACAATATTTACACCTGATGATGCCCATGCACCGATGGTTAGCGATGGTGAAATTCGTAAAGTTGTCATCAAAGTCATGAAAGATTTATAAATTTTGAATGGGCAAAATCTATTCCCCCTTTGAAGGGGGTTAGGGGGATGTTTTTACTTAAGTTATATGGAAAAAACATCCTCTTGCTACATCAAGAATTATGCAAATTAACCAATACCGCAATTACATCTCATGTCCCTCTGTAAACCCACGCTTGAAGAAGAAGGAAGGTTAGAATTTAGCTCAGTGGATAGCCCGTCACTACACGTCTACTATCCTTCAGGGTATTTTGACGTTGAGATCGAAAAGATTGCCTTGGAAGATGAAAATCTCAGAAAATTATGGGGTGAAGCCTTGTACCGGATAAATTTGTTCAGAAAATCTGAAAAATTAAAGGATACATATCGGATTGTATTTGAGTAGATTTTTTAATGAGGACAACATCATTGATCGGGAAAATTGAGGATTGGATGTGGGATACGGGATACGCGATATGAGATATGAGAAATAAGATATGGGATATTGGGGCTGGTTAGGGGGAATGATCAGTTTTGATGCATCCTCTACAAGGATGATATTTTTAGTATCGCTTAGTTTTACAATAATTTTTCCTCTACGAGGACTTAATAGTGTTATACATGAGATTTATTAAAAGTTAAATCCCTCCCCGTATTAAACCTTGTAGAGGTTTAAGTATTGTAGAAAACGTCCAACACCACTAATAAAAAATCCTCGTAGAGGATTAATTATTCACGATATATTGAAACATCTATATCCTAGATTACATCCTATTCAAATATTCAATCTTCAATTATCCACATCCGGTATCTCGTATCCCGAATCCCACATCCAAATTCCTAATTTCAATGCTCTAATCCTACCCAATTCTTATATTCCTTAATAATATCTGCACGTCCGGCATACGGTTTGTAAACAATCCTTGCCCTGTAACGATATTCTTTATTTAATTCCGGATTTTGAATGACATACTGCCAGTCCCAGGCCGGGCTATGCGTATCGGCTTCACCCTCTGAATTTCTTATAAAATTCCACATAGCGAATCGAATGGTCTCTTTTTGATCAAACATCATTATATAGACCATTGTATCGTTTTTTGACTCCACATTACCAGATCCGTGTACCAGCCCGTAGTAGAAGGGTAAAATAAACTTCTTGTGAGGATGTTCGATGATATTGAGTGTTTTTGCGTCTTTTTCATAGGGCAGGGGTTTTGATTTGTAATAGGCAATCGTCCCAGTCTCAAAACTATCTGTTATATCTTCCCCAAAGGCTACCCAATCCCCCTGGTTTTTGTTCAGTCCCCTAAAAAATATCCGACGGTCAATGGTCCGGTTCATATAACTGGCCCACATAAAACCCACATAGCCCAAAGGAAATTTATCTTTTCTTGGAGTTGCAACAAATTCCAAATCGATATAATTCTTGCCTTTCAATGTATAGGTCATTTTGCTATCGATGTACCAGGAAGAATATTCTGCCGGATGTATGACACTAGCAGAAGAATCAGAAAGACGATTTATTAAGCATGAATCTTTGCGTGGGGTAAGATGGGATATGGAGAAATCGGCTGCTGTGCCATTCATAATATGTTCAAAATTTAAACCAACAGCATCATCATGATATATGTTTCGATTGGGGTAGAGATGGTGAGATAGTGGCGTAAAGCCTGAACCGTGCCGCTGTTTGTTAGAAATATTGTCATGAAGGGTTCCACTAAAATATCCATTGCTAATCTGAAAAGAATGATGGATTGTGGATGCTGTTTTTTTTTCAGAACATCCACTTTGAACAAGGATACTCATGTATATTAATATGGATACAAATAAGACATGTAACAGGTTAACTTTATGATTGATTTTCATGTTATTAACTTCCTTTATCCCATTTATACCTGAACGATTTATAGGGTTGTTGAATTTTTTGCTTGTAAGGAAACAGACTGCTAACTTTTATTGTATCCCGCAAAAACTTACCAGATAATATAATAAAGCACAAGGTGTCTGATATGGATCGATAAATCTAATATCGATATCTTACTTCAATAAAATCTGAATGGAGGAAATCATCCTATGGTATTAAAACAGAATTCATTGATAGGAATTTTTCTTTCCCTACTCGTTCTTGGATTTTCCTGTACTACTAACTCAACTAATACAAAACAACCAAATTTTGTGATAATATTTCTCGATGATTCGGGATGGGCAGATTTCAAACCTTTTGGTAATCCTGAATATCCAACGCCCAATGTGGAGCGCCTGGCCAGGGAAGGGTGCCGTTTTAATAATTTTTATGTTCCACAGGCCGTATGTTCTGCTTCACGAGCCGCACTTTTAACCGGATGTTATCCAGGTCGTACGAAAATGTTTGGCGCCCATAGGCCGAGAGTCAAAGGACTTGATCCAAAATTCAGTACAATAGGCGAAGTATTAAAAACGCAGGGATATCATACGGCGGTATTCGGAAAATGGCATGTGGGTGATCAACCTGAAACACGTCCGCTTGCCAGGGGATTTGATGAATGTTGCGGGCTTATGTACTCGAATGATATGTGGGAGTTTCATCCGGAAAAGCCAGAATTTTGGAAACAATGGCCTTTGCAGTTTTGGGAAAATGACAGAATATCAATCGAGCGGGTTACGCCAAAAGAACAAACACAGCTTACGACCTGGTATACGGAACATGCCGTTGATTTTATCAAGAGAAATAAAGATAATCCTTTTTTCTTATATGTACCCCATTCAATGCCTCATGTACCCCTATTTTGTAGTGATAAATTTTTGGGTAAATCAGGAAAGGGATTATATGCAGATGTGATGATGGAAATCGATTGGTCCGTAGGTAAGATTATGGATGCTCTAAAATCTAATGGTTTAGATGAAAATACATTAGTGATCTTCACATCTGATAATGGCCCCTGGATCAGTTATGGTAATCATGCTGGTAAAACACCCTATCGGGAAGCAAAATCCACCGGGTTTGATGGTGGGATTCGTTCTGCCTGTATTATCAAATATCCTAAAAAAATTGAAGTGAACTCGATTTCAGAAAAAGCATTCTGCTCAATTGATCTCCTGCCCACTTTTAGCTATTTGGCAGGAGCGCGTCTCCCTGCAAACGAAATTGATGGTAAAAATGTTTGGGAGATTATTTCCGATAAACCGGGTGCAGAAAATCCACATGAATACTATCCTTTTTCCACGGGAAAAAATTTCGAAGGCGTCATTACTGGTGATGGCAATTGGAAACTACATGTACCCCATCAATACAGGACATTAGTGGAGCCAGGGATGGATGGACAGGCTGGAAAATATAAACAGGATCATATAGAATTGTCGTTATTTGACATGAAAAATGATCCCTATGAGAAAGTAAATGTGATCGACAAATATCCACAAGTGGCTACCAGGTTACAACAATATGCCACGCGGCATAAAAATAAATATTATAATGGCCAAAAATAATTGAAAGATTTTGTAAATTGAATGCGTCTTTTCAAGATACTATCTTTAAATAAACCACAGAGAGACACAGAGAAATTTCTTTATAAAAACTTTGTGATCTTAGTGCCTTCTCTGTGAACTTTGTGGTAAAATCTTTTTTTTAGAGATAATGGGGAAATAATGAATCCAAGAGAAAGAATATTAAAGGCTATACGCTCTGAACCGGTTGACCGAATTCCCTGGGTGCCCTTTGTTGGCTGCCATGGTGCCTCCCTGATTGGCGTGAGTGCAAAAGATTACCATCAATCAGAAGATCACCTGGTCAATGCTGCTACCGAAGCGATTAAACAATATCAACCGGATGGCCTGCCCGTAACCTTCGACCTGCAAATTGAGGCAGAATCTCTCGGGTGTGAACTATTGTGGGCAGAGCAGAATCCACCGGCTGTTGTCTCCCATCCTTTGATAGCAGGTAAAAATCTGGCGGATCTTAGCCTGCCGGAAATAGAACAAGGAAGAATTGGCCTGACCATGCGTGCAGCGACCCGGTTACGTGAAATGCATCCAGATATTGCCTGGTATGGTTTGATTACCGGTCCGTTCACCCTTGCTTTACATTTACAAGGTACAGATCTGTTTATGAAAATGTTTGAAAATGATACCTATGTTCAGGAATTGTTAGAATTCTGTCGGGATGTTACGATACGGATGGCTGACTTTTATATGGAGGCCGGTTGCGATATCATTGCTGTAGTCGACCCGATGACCAGCCAGATAGGACCGGACCAATTTAAACAATTTGTCCTGGGGCCTGCCTCAAAAGTTTTTTCACATATCCGCGAGAAAAATGTCTATAGTTCCTTTTTCGTCTGTGGACAGGCTCAGCAAAACATTGATGTCATGTGCCAATGCAAGCCGGATAATGTATCTATCGATGAAAATATCCCCCTCGATTTTGTTCGCGATATTTGCCAGCAACACGGAATTAGTTTTGGTGGTAATATGAAGTTAACGGTTGTCCTGCTCCTCGGCACAGAAGTTGATTCTCAGCGGGATGCACTTTCCTGTATTGAACTCGGTGGGGAAAAAGGATTTATTTTGGCCCCCGGATGTGATTTGCCCTATGACACCCCGCCGGCCAATCTGAAGGCGGTTTCTAAAATTGTATTGGACCCCTATCAACGTGATGTCATCCAAACATTGGATCAATCTGCAGATGAGACAGATATTCTTGATATGAGTGATTATGGCCGAACAGACAAAGTGATCGTTGATGTGATTACGTTAGATTCAGAATCCTGTGCACCTTGTCAATATATGGTTGAAGCGGTAAAAAGCATCACCCCGGAATTCGAGGGCGTGGTGGAATGGCGGGAGCATAAAATTAAACATGCCGATTCAGTGATGTTTATGACCTCTCTGATGGTGAAAAATATTCCGACGATCTGTATCGATGGCAAAATAACTTTCGTATCGCGGATCCCACCAAAAGAAGAATTAATTAAAGCGATTCAAAAACGTATACTTGAAAAAATCCATTACCGGATCCGATCAAGAAAGGGTGCCCTTTTAATCCTGGGTAAAGATGAGGCAGAATGTGCCAAACTCAAACCGTTAGTCGAGCAGGCCACACGTGAATTGGGGGCAGATATTTCAATTCAATGTATTATCGACGAGAAAGAACGTCTGTCCTATGGTGTGATCAAAACACCTTCCATTATTGTTGCCAATTATAAGACAAAATCAGAGGGTGTGGAGCCGAGTGTGCCGATTATAAAGGAGTGGATTAAGGATATTCTTTAAGGTTCTTCAAGATTTTTTAACGCAAAGACGCAAAGGAGGCGCAGAGAACGCAAAGAATATATTTTTTATTACTTTGCAGCGTTTCATTGTAGTGGCCGTTCACGAACGGCCACTTTAATCCGTTGTGTACATTTTATTCCCGAATAGTAATTTCTGCCGTCATCCTGTAAGGATCTTCCTTCTCGTTGACTATTTGGCTGTATGCATGAAGATTCCTGGGGGATGATAAAAATAATAATTCGTGAAATCCGTTAAAATTAGTGTCATTCGTGGTTAGAAAATGAGAATTACCACCCCCTTTTTCCTCCTCCTTAGTAAGGAGGGGGATTGTGGTGGAGGTTTTGATGTTTATGGACCAAAAACAGTGAATAAAAAAAATAATCATCCCATACCCTTTTACCTGGTCACCGGATTCTTGGGCAGCGGCAAAACAACTTTTCTTAAAAGATTTCTGGATAATTTCTCCGGTAAACAACGGATTGGGGTTATTCAGAATGAGTTTGCGCCGGGGCAGGTGGACGGAAAAGAACTGCGACGAACAGGTCATTCATTTGAGTTATTGGAGGTTAATAAAGGCTCTGTATTCTGTGTTTGTCTCTTATCTGATTTTCGAAAGTCATTGGCTGATTTTATTGATGAGATTCAGCCGGATATGGTTATCCTGGAAGCGACCGGGCTGGCCGATCCAATAGCCATCGGCGAGTTGTTCCAGGCAAGCGAATTGAAGGATCGCTTATACCTGGCACAGGTATGGTGTGTTGTTGACAGTGTTAATTTTATAAAGATGGAAGAATCTATGACCCGCATCCGCCATCAAGTTCGGATTGCTGATGTAGTTATTTTGAATAAATCTGATTTCAAGGATATTGATAAAAAATCACTTAGAAATAGAGTAAAAACCCTAAATCCCTTTGCTATTCTTCAGGAAAACTAGTTATTGTGATGTACCAATAACTGAGTTGTTAACCACTGATCTTGCAAAACCAATGGCGAATGAGATTTTTTCAGAAGGGGCTCATTTGGAACCGGGTGGCAGGCCAGAATTGGGTGCAAAAGTAATCCGCACGACCAGACAGGCAAAAGAGGCTGACATCTCGGATATTATCTCTAGACTAGCAGAGAAACTCTATCGGATAAAAGGTTATATCCGATTAGATAACGACGATGTTTTAGCGGTGCAAGCTAGCTTTGGAAATGTAGAATTGATAGACGATCGAAAATTATGAAGGCCCTTCGGAACTTATTCTGATGGGACCTGACCTGGAATCTCAAGCAGAATTATATCGATCAATTTTTAATTGACCGAGAACTAGTTCATTCTGCAGCAATCTGTATTAAAAGACTAATGACAAATTATTCTTTAAAGTTTTACTTAGATCTTAAATATTGAAAAAGTAATTTCAGGATGGATCATCGGTAAGAACATTGACTATAATAATAAAGTTTCTAAATTAGATTACAATATACAGTTTAAATCTCCTCTATTAGGGACTTGGAGAGTCTCGCGACTCTGCAGCAAAGAAATAAATCATTAAGATAGGAAAGGACAACTTGTCAAAATATAAAATATCGGTCTTTGATGGCCAAAAAGAACACACCTTTCGTGCAAATGATGGGGAAAACTTGCTGGAACTGCTCCAGCACAATGGTATATTGGTACAGGCTTCCTGTGCGGGAAAAGGGACATGTGGAAAATGTCAAGTAAAGATGAATCATCTTGATACGATTCTGGCATGTCAATATAAAATTTCTACGGACTTAGAAATACACCTTCCTAACTTAGAATCTTATATCATCCTTGATGAGTTAAATCCTGCTGCCAGGATCATGGATAATAATTCGGGGCTTCGGATTGAAAATAAGGAAGGAAGAAGACTGGTTTATTTTCGGGGCAATCAACTAATAGACGAGGACTGGGGTAATGACAAGGAAACCACAGCCTATGGAATTGCCGTAGATATTGGAACAACAACCGTCGTCGTTTATCTAATAGATATTATCCATTATATGCAAATAGACAGTTTTTCTTTCCTCAATCCGCAATCTTCTTATGGTGCAGATGTTATCTCCAGGGTGGAATACGGTATGAATAACAAGAATGGCGTTGAACAATTGGGATCCATTTTGATTCATCGTATTAATCAGGCTGTTGATTCACTCTGTAGTGGAAATGGGGTTAATCCTTTAAATATTTATTTGGGGTCAATGGTTGGCAATACGATTATGTTACATTTACTACTTGGTATTGATCCGTCATCTATTTCCGTTGCACCTTATACCCCGGTATTTACAGAACAAAAAAACTTAAAAGGTAGTGATCTTAAATTGAAAATGCATGATAAAAGTGTGATAAAGGTGCTGCCGTCTGTTTCCGGTTATGTAGGTGCGGACATCCTTGCCGGTGTGGCCTCCACTGATCTTACGATTAGTGATACATATGTTCTTTATCTTGATATCGGAACCAACGGTGAGATCGTTCTTGGTAAAAAGGATCAGGTATATTGTTGTGCAACAGCAGCAGGTCCTGCTTTTGAAGGTGCAAGAATCCAGTGTGGTGTTGGGGGAATCTCCGGTGCAATTTCAACCTATGATGAGGATGGCTATATAACCATTAATGGAAAACCGCCCATTGGAATTTGTGGTTCGGGATTAGTAGATATTGTAGCTTATTTATTAGATCAAGAAATTATTGATCCCACTGGTCGAATGAACAATGATTTTATTGTAGAAACAAAAAAGAATGCCGCAGTTGAACATGATATTATTCTGTCACAGAAAGATATCCGGGAAGTTCAGCTGGCAAAGTCGGCCATCTATGCGGGTATCGCTATTTTAATTAAAGAGGCGGGAATCACCAGCAATCAGATCGGAACTGTTTATCTGGCTGGTGGTTTTGGGAACTATATCAGAATTGACAGTGCTGTCAGAATTGGTTTACTGCCGGAAGAACTGGAAGATAAAGTGGTTTCGATCGGTAATGCAGCAGGGACCGGCGCCATCGCCTCTTTAAAGTCTACCTTATTTGAACAGGAAATTGAGCGAATTAAAAAGAAAACACAGTATATTGAATTATCCACCCATCCAGATTTTATGGATGCCTATGTGGCGGCAATGTCGTTTTAATCCACGAATTGGTCCACGGATTACACGAATTAGTATTAAAGAAAGCAGAAAAGCTGTAAGCAGAAAACAGTGAACAGATTTTTTGTATTTTGTATTTTTTATCATATGCAGCGCCTCTGCGAGAGATAAAATATCAATGTATAACCAAAGGATTTGAATATGGAAATTATTGGTGTTGTAGATATCATTGTTTTCCTTGTTTTTGTTGCTTCTGTTATTGCTATTGGGCTTTGGAAGAGCAAGGGTGAAGAATTACACGGCGAAACTGGCGCACAGGATTATTTTTTAGCCGGCAGGGGACTGACCTGGTGGCTGATTGGATTTTCGTTAATTGCTGCAAATATATCTACCGAACAATTTGTTGGTATGTCAGGGAAAGCAGCGGACTGGCTGGGTATGGCCATTGCCAGTTACGAATGGATGGCCGCCATTACCTTGGTTGTTGTTGCCTTTGTTTTTTTACCGACTTTTCTGAAAAGTGGTATTTACACCATTCCCGAATTTCTGGAATATCGATATAATACCTTTGCCAGAACTGTTATGGCTATCGTAACGATGATCATACTAGTTGGTGTCCCAACAGCCTCAGTGATCTATTCCGGTGCGAAGGTAATTGGTGTATTCTTTCATGGAAAAACAATGCTCGGTCTTGATCTGGGGAATATCACAGTTGGATGCTGGATAATTGGAACACTTGCAGCCATCTATGTTTTTGCCGGTGGATTGAAAGCCTGTGCCTGGGCTGATCTTATTCAGGGTGCTGCTCTGATTTTGGGTGGTCTGATTATTGCTTATTTTGCCATGCGCGCTCTGGGTATGGCTGATGTTGAAAAATTAGCGGCTACAGCAACTACGGCGATTGATCCGGATCAGTTAAAAGATATGGGGGCAATTAGCCCGATTAAAAGCCTTAAATGCCGGCGATTGGGCAGTTGGCAAGATGCATATGGTAAAACCAGCCAGCGACCCGGAAGTACCATGGACAGCTCTTGTTGTTGGTTTATGGATCCCAAACTTTTTCTATTGGGGCCTTAATCAATATATCACCCAGCGTACTTTGGGATCTAAATCTCTGGATGAAGGCCAGAAAGGTGTCGTCTTTGCTGCCTTTTTAAAACTTTTGATTCCCTTTATCGTTGTTATTCCCGGAATATTGGCTTATAATCTGTTTAGTGATGATCTTCATACCCATGCCAATGTCAAAAACGAGCATATCCTTCAAAGATATGAAGAGGGCCAGAAGCAACTCTATATTTTTACAGATTCATTTGCTGAGTTAAGTACAGAAAAAGCCCAGGCCATGTTTATCTCAAATTCAGATTTACTTAATCAACCCCTTGATTCTACTGCCTTGGGTAATGCGGCTCTCATTTATGAAGCAAATTCCAGGCTCGTAAGGTTGGCGAACCAGCAAAATGCCTCCTCCCAGTCTCCAGATATACCTATGTCCGATAAATTGGTCGGATACGACTATGATGCCGCTTTTCCAACGTTATTAAAGGGTCTTTTACCCGTTGGCTTTGGGATTTTAGGATTTGTTCTTGCGGCTATTTTTGGTGCAGTGGTTAGTTCATTAGCATCCATGTTAAACTCGGCTTCTACTATTGCAACCATGGACATCTATCATAAAACCAGGAAATCCGCCTCCCAGTTTGAATTGGTCTCAGCAGGGAGGATCTTCACCATTGTGTTTGTTTTGATTGCGATGTTTATTGCCCCTCAACTTGATAGTCCCAAGTTTGGTGGAATTTTTACCTTTATCCAGGAATTCCAGGGATTTATTTCACCCGGTGTGCTCGCTATTTTTATATTTGGTCTTCTTGTACACCGAACACCACGTTTTGCAGGGACGGTTGGATTGATCTTGAATCCGGTTCTTTATGGTCTTCTTAAATGGGGCGGTGCAACGGGAATCGGATTTTTGGTAAGTTTATCTTCCCTCTCTTTTCTTGACCGGATGGCCGTTTGCTTTTTTATTGTTGTGGCCGTTCTTACTGCCATAACATTGATAAAGCCATTACCAAAACCGGTTGAACTGCCGGTTAATGAGAAAATGGATATAACGGTATCCCAAAGTGCAAAGCGTTATGGTTTTGGCGTGGTGGCGTTGACTATTTTATTGTACATCATCTTTTGGTAGTGAGACAACTTTTGTCCACTAATTACACGAATTACTAAAAATTTCACCAATTAATTTTATTTAATTTAAAAAAAACTCTGTGTTCTTTGTGCATGCTTTGTGATCTTTGTGTTTAAAAATATAGGATTATTATGATTAATTTTGAGAAATATATAGCTACGTTTAAAAAACTCTATGGCGATGATGAAAAAGTAATAAAATCTCAGATAGCGCGTTATAAAAAGTTAATTCAAACCTATCAAAATCATTTCCAGGAAGAAGACCTCCATTTATTCAGTACACCAGGCCGGACAGAGATTGGTGGCAACCACACCGATCATAATCATGGACGGGTATTGGCCGCAGCAGTGGATCTGGATTCTATAGCAGTTGCATCAGTAAATAATTCAGATCTGGTGATGATTTATTCAGAAGGTTACCCCACTGCATTCCAGGTGAATCTACAAGACCTCAATATAGTTGATTTAGAAAAAGAAACGACACTAAGTTTAATTCGGGGTATTGCCGCCAGGTTGAAGGAAATGGGATATGAAATTGGCGGATTTAATGCCTGTATTTCCAGTAAGGTCCTGCCCGGTTCTGGTTTGAGTTCTTCAGCTTCGATAGAGGTACTGTTAGGAACTATCTTCAATGCACTTTTTAATCAAAATGAAATTAAGGATGAGACACTTGCCTTAGTAGGGCAATATGCAGAAAACAAGTATTTTGGCAAACCCAGTGGATTAATGGATCAGATGACCTGTGCGGTGGGGAGTATCATTACTATTGATTTTAAGGAACCAGAAGATCCTCTTGTAGAAAAAATAAAATTTGATTTCGGGGCTCAGAACTATAATGTGCTCGTGGTGGATACCGGTGGAAGCCATGCCGATTTAACTGACGAGTATGCTTCCATTCCAATTGAGATGCAATCGGTAGCACAACACTTTGGACAGGATGTCTGTAGGAATATCACTTTGAAGGAGGTTCTTGAAGAGGCTAAAGTTCTAAGGGAAAAGGTTGGTGACCGGGCCCTGTTACGGGCAATGCATTTTCTGGGTGACAATGAACGTGTACCTGATCAGGTTAATTCTTTGAAATCAGGGGATTTTAAAGAATTTTTAGCCAAAGTACAGGCATCGGGGGATTCATCATATAAATGGTTGCAGAATATTTATACAAATAAACGCGTGAATGAACAAGGCGTATCGTTAGCACTTGCATTTTCTGAAAATTATATCAATCTGTTGGGGGAAGGCGCCTGCCGGGTTCATGGAGGCGGGTTTGCCGGCACAATTCAGGTCTTTTTACCCACTGATGCTGTCAGGGATTATGTCCGTTTGATTGAATCTGTTTTTGGAAAGGGAAGTGTGTTAATTTTAAACATACGTTCCTATGGTACAGTGCATTTAAATACCTTCGTAGAGACGTCCCGTTGGGACGTCTCATAATCCTGTCCGGATCAAAAAAATATAAACAATTGATATAATATTCAGTAAACATTGATAGATTTTGGGAAATTAGGAATCGTAAACATAAATCAAATTTATTAATAATGTCATTCCGTTTAATTACAGAGACGTCCCAACAGGACGTCTCTACAATAAACAATATTCCGGGTTTTATCTGCGGTATTCTCTAAATCCGATATAAAGGATATTCTCTATATGCGTAATTTATTCTTACTCAAATACATACCATTTCTACTGCTAAGTATATTTTTAAACCAGCTCCATGGGGATGAAAAATATACCTTCAGACCAGAAAATCCTATCTCTGTGCAGTGGTTGGAGAAAAATCTGAAGACAAAGGCCCCCCGATTAATTTTTACCGAAGAGGTAGAGAAAATCCTTGTACAAAAAATCAAATCGGATGAAGTCGTCAAAGAAAATTATAAACTTATAAAAAAACGTGGAAATTATTATCTGGGTGTACCAGGATTAGAGCGAAAAAAAATTGGCAAACGTCTCTTATCTGTTTCAAGAGAAGCTATCGCCAGAGTTAGTACATTGGCTCTTCTGTATCGCATGGAAAATGATTTAAAATACCTGGAACGGTTGGAAGCGGAAGTAAATAATGTTTGCGATTTTACAGATTGGAATCCTTCTCACTTTTTAGATGTGGCGGAAATGGCATTTGCTGTATCATTGGGGCTTGACTGGTGTGGTGAAAGTTTTGAGGATGAGACTGTAAAGAAGGCCAAAAAAGCTTTAAAAGAAAAAGCCCTCCTGGTCAGTTTCAAAGAACCGCCTTTTGGATGGATCACCGCACCTCATAACTGGAATCAGGTCTGCCACGGTGGCTTATCGGCCGCGGCTCTGGTATTAGCGGATGATGAACCAGAACTCGCTGTAAAAACACTTTCACGAACACTCAATAATTTACATTATGCTCTCGAAGCCTATGCGCCTGATGGAGCCTTTCTTGAGGGCGCAAGCTATTGGTTTTATGCAACTTACTATACAACTATCTTAAGTTCTATGTTTGAAAGTGCCTTAAATACAGATTTTAATATTCCTTCAGCTCCCGGGCTGTTGGAGAGTGCCCGCTATAGTCTTTTGACAATCGCTCCAAGTGGTTTGTTTTACAATTATTTTGATTCAGGATCTGCCGGCGCCATGGGTTTGACCCATCAGGGTATAATGAATTGGTTTGATCAGAAAGATCCTACCTATACTTATTATAGTCAGGAACTGTATCTGGCAGCTGTTAAAAAGCTTCAAAAAGAAAATGGTGGATATGACCGGTTTTCTCCGATTACATTAATATGGTTATCTCAGAATAAGAAATCGACCACTAATAAAACCTTGCCGGAATGCTGGGTCGGTAGGGGGCTAAATCCTCTGGCCATCATGCGTGCTACAGAAGAGAGTAAATCTGGTTTTTATCTGGCAGCTAAAGGGGGTAGGGCTACCTTAAATCATGGGAATATGGATGCCGGTTCTTTTATATTTGAACTCAATGGCATACGCTGGTCTATCGATCCGGGTAATCAGGGATATCATGGATTGGAGCAAATCCTTGGAAGCGGGTTATGGCAAAGAGGTCAGGAGTCTCCGCGCTGGACTTTATTGACAAAAAATAACTTCGGCCACAGTACCTTATCGGTTAATGACCAGATGCATTTCGTCAACGGTTCGGTACCTGTTACCAGTTCATTCTGTGACGTCAATTCACCAAGTGTTTCTTTTGATCTCACTGATCTGTTCTTCGGAAGTGTAAATAGAGCCGAAAGATCCTTTGTAAAAATAAATGACGCTATACTTGCAGATAATCGATCGGATACAAACGAATTCTACAACTAAATCATTGTTTGGGCAATGATAACCACTGCAGATGTTGAAACTAATCTGAATGGAGCGATTTTAACGAAGGATGAACAACAACTTTTTCTTCAGGTTCTTTCACCCGAAAAGTATGAGATTAAAGTAGTCTCACTGGATCCTCCACCGTTATCCTACGATAAAAAGATTGAAAATCTAAAGCGGATTGAGGTTAGAATAGCGCCATCGGCATTTGAAAATGATTCCGGGGAAATTGTGGTGGATCTGTCGGGGAACTAACCATCGAATCCAAAAATAAATTTAATAACCTCCCCCTATTTCCCCCTCCTTACTAAGGAGGGGGATTATGGGGGAGGTAATTGTTTAGTAGTGGCCGTTCGCGAACGGCCACAGATTAATGAATAATATTTTAATTAGTGTAATTCGATTCAATTCGTGAAATCCGTGGTTATCCTTTTACCCGAATAACTACAAAAGTTATATCATCATCCTGAACCCTGCCGTTCATCCATTTATCACCAGCTTCAACAAGTTTTTTTATTATTTCATCCGGTGAATAATTGATTATTTTTGTGAAGTGTTCTGTTACACGTGGATAATCGAACATTTCATCCCTATTATTCATCTGTTCCGGCAATCCGTCTGTGAGTAATAATAAGGTATCACCACTTTTTAATTTCCGTTCCTCCGTTTTATATTTGGCATTTTGCATGGCACCCAGGGGTGTTCCCTGGATAGTGATTTCTTCCAACTCATTTGACTCTTTGTGGTGATAATAAACCGGAGGCATGCCACAACTGGTGATTTGAAGATCCTTGTCGGCAATTTTTAAATAACTAAAAGACATTAATATTCTACCAAGTTTAATTTCTTTAATCACTTTTGTACAATGGCTCATAAAATCCTGAAGTCCGAATTTGGTTGAATCAGAGGTGAAAAATCCTTTCATCAATGTTACCATCGTTCCTGCTTGCAGGCCATGACCGGTAGCATCCCCGAAGGCAACATTTAATACACCATCTTCCTGAACAATAAAGTCATAATAATCACCACCGACTTCTGTTGCCGTGCGCATAAAGGCGGCGATTTCCAGGTCGGGAAGATCCGGTAACTCCTTTGGAAGCATGGAAAGCTGCAGTTGCCGTGCTTCTTCTAGTTCTTTTGTTTTTCTTTCATTTTCTACTTCCAGGGCGTGTTTTTCGGCTTCAGTTGCTTTAATCCGTAAGGCCGATTCTCTGATCTGTGCTTTTTGTTCACGTCTTTTAATCTCAACACGTCTTACACTGTATAATAAGGTAAAGAAGGCAATAAAATATAGAAAGTAGGCTAACTTCGTTTTCCACCAGGGAGGTGAAACAAGAATAGCAAGGGATGTTCCTTCTTCATTCCATAGACCATCATTGTTCGAACCCATTACCTGCAAATCATATTCACCTGAAGATAAGTTTGTAAATGTAACGGAATGATTGTTTCCTAACTGAATCCAATTCTCGTTGAATCCTTCAAGTTTATACCTGTACTGGTTCTCAAGATTATTGTAATAACTGAGCGCTGCAAAATTGAGTGTAATAATATTATCCTTATAAGTAAGTCTAATACTATCTCTTTCAGAGATTCCTTTTTCAATAATTGGCTTACCCTCTTCATCATCCGTGTTATACCTCAGATATCCGCTAAATTCGATAGGAGGTATATAGGTATTCTCTCTTCAGATCATCCGGATTAAATACATTAAATCCATTTGGACCACCAAAAAGGATATTACCTGTTTTTTCGTCTTTTGCATAGGCATTTTGATTAAACTCATTCCCCTGCAGACCATCTTTATCATAATAATTCTTGAAAGTTCTCTTTTTCGGGATTAAATTTTGATAATCCGTTATTGGTGCTTAACCAAAGATTGCCCAGTTTATCTTCAACGATACCATAAACAAAACTATTCGCCAGGCCGTCACTCTCAACGTAATTTATAAAACTATCCGTATTCCTTTACATACCTGCTTAAACCCTTCGACTGAACCAAACCACATATTATCTTTGCTGTCTTTAAATACTCTGATGATATTGTTGAAATGATACTGGTTGAATCATCAGGATTATTTTTATAATGGCGAAAGAATTGACTCTCCTCATCAAAAACATTTATCCCGCCACCAAATGTACCTATCCATAATGTTCCTGATCCGTCCTGATGCAAGAGACCAGGTTGCGTTGGAACTCAATGATGTGGGATCTTGTTCATTATGTTTGGTAATGAATAAATTTACCGGATTTTTTATCAAACCTATTCAGACCGCCACCATATGTTCCAATCCAAATATCACCGGTATTATCTTCCTCCAATGCATATATCCGGTTATCCGACAGAGATGTGGGATCAGAAGGATTATGTGTGAAATGTGTAAATTTTCCCGTTTTGCGATCGAAGGCATTAAGGCCATCACTATACGTTCCGATCCATAGTATACCTGACCTGTCCTCCAATAATGATTGGATTGAGTTACTGGTCAGACTGTTTTTGTTTTTAGGTTTATGAAGATAAGGAGTGAATGTGTTCTTTCGATGATCAAATTTATTTAGGCCGCCGTTATTTGTTCCTATCCAATAGGTACCATTCCTATCAACGAGCATGGAAGCTACAAGATCATCAGTAAGACTGTTTTTGTTTTCGGATCATTATGGGTGTAATGTTCAAAGACATTTGCCGAGGGATGGAAATAATTTATCCCACCTAAATTTGTACCCACCCATAGCATGGAGCTGCGGTCTTCATAAATCGAAAAAATAAAATTATTATTGATGCTCGATGGATCATTGGGATCGTTTTTATAAGTAACAAAACTTTCAGATTTTGGGTCAAACCTGGATAAACCACCTTTTTTCGTCCCAATCCACAAATATCCACGGGAATCTTCATTAATAGACCATACCCAATTATCTGGCAGGCTATTTGGGTTTTTAGGATCATTTCGATAGTGATAGAATTTGCCTGTCCGACTCATCAAGTTTGTCAAGACCATTAAAAGTACCTACCCAAAGATTGCCGGACTTGTCCCTGAATACAGAGTAGACTTTATCATCGCTTAAACTTGTAGGATCTTTAGGATCATGATTAAAGGTTGTTATTTGGCCGGTTTTTGTATCCGTTCGTACTAAGCCTATACCTTTTCCGAGTCCTCCAGTCCAAATGACACCCGTTGATTCCTGGAGCAGAGCACCAACCGTACTGATCCGTGCTTTAAGAAATTTTGTACTGTCTTTTTGAACTACCTGAAATGATTCTTCCCTTGGGTTATATTGGTGGAATATACTGCTTTGAGTCTCAATATAGAGAGCACCGGAGGGTTGTTCATATATCGAGAAGATAAAGTTTTCGCTTAAACTCGTTGGATCAGAGGGATTGTTTTTAAATATTTTGAAAGTATAGCCATCGAAGCGGTTGAGTCCGTCTTGTGTACCAAACCACATAAAACCCTTCTGGTCCTGAAAGATACAGGTGACGGAACTTTGTGATAAACCGTCTTCAATGGTTAGGTGATTAAAAGAAATATTCTGCTGGGCGAAAAGATTTGATAAGAGTAGCAGGTAAACTGAGGTTAAAAATAGTATTTTTCTTTTCATGGTTTTCTGTCATGTCATTTTATTATTTATTTAGACAGGATCACAGGATTTACAGGATTCAGGATGACCTGATTGTCATTCTCCCGATCAGAGATCGGGAATTCGGAATCTTTATACAAAAGACATTAATATATAATCCTGTTAATCCTGTGATCCTGTCAAATATTCTATACAGATGTAGTCCATCTTGAAGATGGACTACATCGATGATAAAATTATTTCAACAACAATAATCTTTTTGTGGCCACAAATGAACCACTGGTAAATCTGTAGAAGTAAACACCACTGGCAAAACCATTCGCATCCCAGGTAGTACTATGATATCCTGCTTCCATTTCTTTTGAGACCAGTGTGGTAACCAGATTTCCCTGAATATCATAGATCTTTAAGGAAACATATCGCTTCTCAGGCAACTGAAAATCTATTCTGGTAGTGGGATTAAAAGGATTCGGATAGTTCTGAGATAAATTATACTCTGTTGGTATCACAGAATTATCACCATCACTTAATATGGCCTCTTTCTTTAAATTTGCGCCGAGGATATTCAGCGAGAATTTCCAGGCATTGGTCAGATGATTGAAAATATAAACATAGTTGTTCTGTTTTGAATCATCTATCGCTTTGCCAAGTTCTGCATTTGCATTTTTCAGTAACTCGTCACAATTTGATTCCTGGCAATCGCCATTCTCAGCATTGTCCCTGGCTAAAACGGTTATTTTGTAGGTGCCTTCAATTAGATTACCTAATGCCTCATCAATATTTCCTCCAAATTCAGGATCATCCAAATAGGCATAAATGTCATTTACGGCCGAAGTAATATTGGCATAAAAGTTTAATCCTTTTTTGGATTTGAGACTCATTGCCATTGCTCTCAAAATATCCTAATGCACTTGTAATTAATGAAATAGCACCGTTTAGGTTCCTTTTGGTTTTATTATCTAACTCACAAGCCTGTTTTGAGGGGCAATAATCCTCCATAATCTGTGTTAGTTCTGCCAATGCATTTTCAATATATACTTTGTTTGTAAAATCTTTTGGTTTAACATATGGGGAAATATAGAAAGAATGTTCGGTGGTTATCACATACTGGCTATTATTATACCCGCTCTGCGCATCGGGAACATTATCTGAAGCGATGACCTCTATATCATAATTTCCAATTAGCGGCGTTTCGAGGCTTATAGTATAAATACCATCTCCTATATTATTCAGGAAGCCAATACTCTGCTGGCCATCTGGTGCAGTTATCTGAAGACTGATTATGGCATCATTAACCGGTTCACCAACGGTTTTCGTATGGTTCTCGAGCCCACTTGTTTCACCACCCTGAAATAAATTCGCTTCCATATTAACCAGCACCGGAATTGGATCGCCATTTTGATCTTCTTGTAAAGTATAGCGTTCCTGATCGGATCTAAACTCCAAAACAAGGTCTGACTCATTTGCCATATAGACACGTATGGGCTCTGTTTGACCAGCCGGAGGCCCTTCATCTTCTAATACAGCATAGGTCCATGCACCTAACCCTGGATTGTTTACCTTAAAAAATTTATAGGGATAGCCGTAAGCATCAAAGCCATTTATAATTTCAATCTCATAGGCCGCATTTGCAGGAGAATTGTAGTTGAATTCCGTAATGGCTTCTGCCGGTAGATTTGGTGGATTTGTCACCTCTATCCCCGGTGGTAGCAATACTAAGGAATATTCACTTCCTTGCCAGGCCAGACCCATCTCAAGCGTTCCACCTTGCCAGGCCAAACCACCTTGCCAGGCTAAGCCACCTTGCCAAGCCAAGCCACCTTGCCAGGCCAGACCACCTTGCCAGGCCAGGCCACCTTGCCAGGCTAAGCCACCCTGCCAGGCCAGGCCACCCTGCCAGGCTAAACCACCTTGCCAGGCCAGCCCATCTTGAAACAAATCACTACTGATCTCTTCTGAGAGATAGGAAATCTGCAAGCCAAGCAAACGCAGCCAGATTATATTTGTTGCTGCGGAGATTTCTGTCGAGCTCGCAATCTCATAATACTCGCCTCTGGTTTCATTGGCCAACCAACTCATCAGATCCTGCGCAGTATTCAATCCTTCAAATCCCAATGTAAAAATTCTAACCTCCGGATCTGTTTCCATTTCAGTTATTAAGGAAACAGGTGCAATCTCTCCGGCGCTGAATAAAAGTATGACCTTTTTATTATCGCTGGATGAAGCAGCGGACAACAATTCATAAGCATCCTGGATCCGCTCGGCCAGGTCTCCCACTGGATCTGGTTCTATCAGGTCGATAGTATTCAGTTTGGACTGAAAATTTTCATTGACAGGTTCTGTGATTGAGCCGTTTACCCATCCAATCCGGTCACCAATTCTTAATTTGGTTATTAACTCAACGGCTGTATTTTTTGAAGGTATAAAACCATTAAGAACATCCTCTGAGGTAAAGTTGGTAGAACCATCAAATACCAGGGCGATGTCGTAATAGACTTCACCAATATTCTCATAGATATAGTTGATACCCCCTATGTCAAATTCTTCTACATCCATTTGATCGGAATATGAACCAGGATGCAGGATTTGTTTATAATCTTCCCCGACATCGATGCGGCCATACATGGTGGCGGGATGGTTATTATTTTTCATATCCTTTGTATAATTTTCATCGCCGGGATTATAGAGATCGCCAAGACCACAATAATGTCCTATTTCATGGGTGGCGGTGTTTTCAACATCAAGTTTATCCACAGATCCATCAGCCGCCCATTCATAATCTCCCTGACCGGTAAGGGAAACCGGATCCCCGTTAAAGGCGATGTCGACATCAATCAATTCACCATTTAAGGCATTATATCTTACACGCGTCACCGCGGCTACATTGGTCGGTGCACCAATTTGATCTACCCAGTCAGTCGACTGTGATATCCATACAATATTATTGACACCGTCTGCATTTCCACCCCATGCTTCTGTATCAGAATAGTTTTTACGGGTATAATCCAACTGTTGTAAACCACTCCAGGTGTCAAATCCTCTCTCAATTTCATCATCGTAACCTCGACCGTTAACTGATGGTGCAATCTGGTAATCGCCTTCACCATCTTTCCAGTGCAGGGGAATACCTGCAAGGGTAGTATTGACAATATAATGAAGGCCGTCATCTTCATTCAAATCAACCGCTGCAGAAAATTCAGAAGTGCTTAAAGGATTACTCTCCGCATTTAATCTGGTTGCTGTCGCACTTACAACTTCTCCTTCAAAGACCACAACATCTTTAAGGTTGGCATAAAAATCGGTTTCAGTATATTCAGAAGAACCAATCTCGATTTCACCGAGATAGCGTTTACCTTCACGCTGATTGGCATCAGCATTGGCAAAAAATTGAATTTTATAAGTTTCACCTGGAGAAGTGTTAAGAACACCCTCAATAAAAAATCCGCCTTTGATTTCAGGTAAGGCTGATTCGTCCTGCCAGGAATAAAAGGTGTTGAGGGTAGGGAAGACCTGTCCATCATTTGCTGAAGGGGCTAACTTGGATTCCCAGATAAGCATTATCCATAAATTCAATTAGTAAGGATGGAATTGTAGTTTCCCGACTCAACAAATACGCCTACTCCTGTACCGGAAACACCATTATTGTAAATCGAATTGTTGTTGATATCATTACCACTGCCATTGATGATTAATCCATGGCTTGAATTCCCTGAAACTTCATTGTCCTTAAAGTGTATTGTTGTTTGCTGCATCAAAGATATTCCAAAACTCATATTTCCGGTAACAGTATTACCGGAAATAATACCAGTACTATTTGATAGTGATATACCACCCAAATTGTTTGTTGAGAACGTGTTGGCTGTAATTTGATTTCCTATTCCGCCAGTTACAGATAATCCTACCCCCATATTTTCATTAACTGTATTATCATCCACGATATTGTTATTGCCATTGATAATCATCCCTTCGTTTGGGTTCCCGGATATGGTATTTTCGGAAATATTATTTTCATTTGCAGTATTTAGAGAGATACCAAATTTTGGATTTTCCTGTAATTGAATTTCCGATTTATACTTGCGGTGCTATTTGAAATTAATATGCCACCTAAAAAGTTTGAGGAAAATGTATTGCTTAACCTGATTTCCTATTCCGGCTGAGACATTATTCCCAGGCCTGTGTTGCTGGAAACTGCTTATTAATAAATTGGTTCCCATTGCCGTTTACTAAAATTCCATTACCTGTATTATTAACAATAATATTCTCAGTTATGGTATTACCATTTGCAAATTTAAAGATATACCGAAAAGTAATTTTCTCTAATGTGTTTTCTGTAAGATTTGTCATGTTGTTGGATAATGATTATTACCACCCATGTATTTGAGTCAATAATATTATTACTTACATCAAATCCCATACTTGAATTCACGGTGAGCCCTAAACCCGTATTTGCAGATATTGTATTGCCGTTAAGTATACCAGTACTATTTGAAATTGAGAAACCACCTAAACCATTCTGGTTGATCACATTGTTTGCAATTTGATTTCCATTGACATTAGTGATGGATATCCCATAATCCGGTGTTTGCAAATATCTGATTGGCTAAAGTAATCACCGATCAAATTGTTTTCAGCCCCACTTGTAATGCAATACCATCACTCCAGAATTTGTAGAACGTATTACCATTAATATTATTACCTGGGGAGCCTATGGATAGTCCTGTATATCTGATTCAATTCTATTGTATTTCCACCCACCAAAGAAAGAGTAAGAGAAAATCCCAATGAACTATTTAAAGATACTTAGGGTTTTTAATGCCCCACCACCACTTAGAGTCATACTGGCGTAATCACCGGTCACCTGGACTAAGGGCGAGTCGATATATCCTTTTTGAAATGTGCCATCTATTATTACAGATTCAGTGATGGATGGTAATGCTGTCGCGGGTTGAATAACTGGTCGACACTTTCGGTGATATAAAAATAAATTATTTGCTCCCTTCCAGAGCATTTGTTTCTTCAATGGCAGATCTTAGGGTGACCTTGCCATTTGTAGAAGCCGCAGTACCATCACCCGGTGAGGCATCTTGCTCATCCGAAGTTGAAGTGACGACTATAAAAGGTAATTCTTTACTTGGAAATATTTGATCTATATTATCTACAATCAAATTGTTTTTATAGGGTAGATAAATCTGACAGTACGTCGCCAGAACTAATTTCATAAAATGACCATTGACCGCGTATGTATTGTGAAATGGAAGAGGGAAAATTCTCAGCGGGATTGCCATTTCCTCCCGAACCGTTAATGTTGTTTGCGCCTAAGGCAATATCAAAAATTCTGATCTCATCAATCAATCCCTTAATCGCACCTGTATTTGATTTACCTATAAACAATCCACTCTCATTTGGTACTGTTGTATAGCCAGTAGTGGTTGATACGGAGGATTGAGATTCAACTAAATCACCACCCAAATAAATCTTTAGATTATTTCCATCGTAAGTACCAGTAAGTGCCACCCATCCGAAAGCATTAAATTCAGGTGTTACGACTGGCTCTGAATCTCCTACAGAAAAATATCCCTTATTGTTCTTTACATAAAGGGAAAATGTTGTGCCTCCTTCAACTGAGCGGTAAATAATCGGTGTTTCAACACCAGCAGGTGTATCGCCCAAGAGATAGATCCAGGCCTGGACCGATATTTGATTATTTCCTCCATTGCTATTAAAAAATTGAAACCCGGTCTGGTCGGCATCAGTATTTGCCTTGCTACCATCTTTTATATAGATCTGGCTGGTCCTCACCGTTGAAAACAAAAGCGTTATTATTTGATTGTGCAAAAGATGTGGTGCTGAAGGTGAGAAGTAAAATAAGAAATACGGATTGAAAATATTTATGTACAATGTTTATCATTTTTTCCCCCTGTTGGTACGAATCGTTTAAAATATTTGATGATAGAGTGTAAAGAATCCGAATAAAGTGAAAAGTCAAACGTCAAAAGTCAAAAGTCAAAAGAAAAAAATCTCCGTTATTTTTTTTTACCTTTTTACTTTTCTCTGAGTCCTCTGTGGTAAAAAAATATTTATTCTTCCCTCAGATAACTCTTAATCTGCGATTTGAGATCTTTAAAGCGTATATCCGTATTAGTCACTTTTTCCTTTGTAATTGTATCTTTATGCACTTTTAATTTACCTTCCTCACCACTAAACACCTGATAAGTCTCATCGTTCTGATCCTTTTTTAGGAATACCAAAACCTCTTCATTCACTTCAAACTTTGGCATATGGGTATAAACCTCGCCAATATCACCAACCTCGCCCCCCGGGGTGGTGATCTCAACGGATTTACGATTGTTTTTACCCTTAAGATATTCATCAACCTCAACTGTTGTATTGGTATATATACGTGTTTTATCCTTGTTCCAGTTGGACTTTTTATGGGATACTTTGCCCGTTAAGATAACATCTGCCCCTTTGGAAAGTTTTTTTATTTTGTCTGGTTCATCCTTGGCAGAGGAGGTTAGTTGAAGTCCAAAAATAAATAATAAGAGAAAAACGACGCTGAATGAGTTGTTCATTTTGCACGCTCCTTATGGGTTATGAGAATTATAAATGATTTTTTTTAAAAAGAAATGAATACTATAAAAAGGTTTCAATAAAGATTGCATAATTAATGTATAAATATTCATAAATCTATGTGGTTTTACCTTAGGTTTTTTATTGACTTATATGATTAATAAACAACGAGGGTATTTGATGTAAAATTCCCGGATCCGTAGAGATTAACAAAAAAAATAATCTAATCCTGCAACTGGTTAGGAAAAAATAAACAGCGGGGTAATAAAGTAGTATTTGATATTCTAAAACAGAGCAAATCATTTAGTTAATGTCTGGAGAATCCTTACGGGTGTAATGGTTAAACTCATACGACCGTAAGGGGTAGCACGTTACGGACGTAATGATGAGACTGTTACGACTTACTCGACTACCTTGTTACGGGTTAAACGATTAGATCGACTAGGTCGTAACAATTAGATTCATACGACCGTAAGGGATAGCGCATTACGGACGTAATGATGAGGTTGTTACGAATTACACGATTCCCTGGTTACGGGTTAAACGAATTGATCGACTGGGTGGTAACGATTTGGTTCATGTAAGTCGTAAGGCTTCAACAGATATTTTGATTTTTAGTATAGTAATAACTATTATACAATTGATATGCGCAATATTTAATGGAGGCAATAATGTCGAAAAAAGTCTATTCCTTATCCCTGTTTATGATGTTTAGTGTTTTTGTGACATCACTTTTTGCACAAGAGATTCCCACCGGAAAAAGTGAAGATTTTGAATTAAAAACCTGTCTTCATTCGGTCAGTTATGCCGGTATTTGGCGGGGGCATTCAAGATTATCGGTTGATGATTTCTTGGAAAAAGCAAAAGAACTGGGCTTTGACGGTGTTGCTCTTGTGGCCAAGCGCCCGCATGTCTCTCCTTATGATTACAATGAAGAAGACCGCAAACGATTAAAGAAAAAAATTGCTGATTTGAAACTTGATCTCGTGTATCTGGCCGGATATACGGACTTTACAGCCGGAATTGACAAACCGGGCATACCGCATCTTGAAATTCAGGCCTTATATGTGGGAGAAGTAGCGAAATTAGCACGTGATCTTGGGACAAATATGGTACGGATTTTTACCGGATACGAAAGACCGGGGATTCCCTTTGACAAACAATATGCCATGGTGGTTGAAGGATTGAAAATGGCTGGCAAAGAAGCAGCAAAATATGGTGTAACCCTGGCGGTACAAAATCATCATGATATCGCCCTTCATCATGAAGCGATGTACTGGCTTCTCTCAGAAGTGAATCTGCCAAATGTGAAGGCCGGATGGGATGCCTGGTCACCGACTCTTGAAGGTTTAACCTCGGAGCAAATCCGGGAATCCATTCTAATGATGAAGCCATTTATCGTCAATACCATTGCAGCACAATATGTTCGCTTGCCGCGTTACAGATATGATCATAATTTAACCAATTATATCCGTGAAGAGGATGTCCTCCGCGCTGTTCCCATGGAAGAGGGAATTATTGACTATGAAATGTTTATCAAACACTTTAAAAGAAATCGGTTATCAGGGGTATATATCTTATGAGATGTGTGAAGTTCTAAAGGGTGGCGGTTCTATTGAAAATTTAGATAAAACAGCAAAAGATTTTTTAGAGTATGTAAAACAATTTAAGTGAGATAACATTTTAGTTATTCTTAACTTAAGTTGCATAATTAAGCGGTATATTGGCATGAAAACCTGGATTGCGCATGGAAAGACTGGAGTTATTGTCGATATTAAAGATGCAAATGAAATACAATTTGTATCTCTGAAATTTATACAAAAACTAACTGATCCGGCAGAAGTCTTACAATTGGTTTTGTGCCAACCGATTTCTGAACCGGTGCATCGAAATTTTGCGAGTGCAACTGATAAAGTTGGCATTGTCTACTGCAATTCTTGTTTTAAATCATCGATCACAAAAAATGTCCTATTTGTGTAAAAGCGGTCCAGCCTTTTGACTTATAATTAATAATAATTTTATTGCAAATTAATTTGAAGCTTTGTATTATCGAGTATATTTGGCATTTCGAGGATATGTTCTAGTAATTTACATCCACACTATCGGAAGAGGGCTATGGTGATTGATTTCAGAAAACCAAAGGCTCATTATCAATTAATGAGTACGCATTTTATATCCTATGCGAATTAAAAACAGCTGCAGTCACAAGTGCGGATAAATCCAACCCTGAAATTGCTGAATTGCAATACTGTCAGCCAGAATACAGTTATAAAAGTCTCTCCTCCGTTAATTAATAATAGGCAGGAATTCACAGGTATCGATGTAGGGGTGCAAATAGATCCCAGATAACTTTAGAAGAGATGTGACTTTTTGAGAGAATCTTGATACAAAAGCCTGATTATGACAAATGTCACCACTATTATTTTTAAATATATTAAGTTCTGTGGGAGTTTAGTATAAATTAAACCCATTTCAACTTAACTCGCTCAATAACTCAGAAATATACAATGTTGCAGATAATAATAATAAAGGCCTGAATATGAAAATATATCATTGGTTATTGCCTGTATTACTATGTATGATGATGGTTTCTATGGTGTTTTCAGCAGAATCTGGTCGTATTGCCGGCCTGATTGAGGATGCTGATACAGGAGAACCGCTGGTAGGGGCGAATGTCTACATAGATGGAACGGCTTTTGGAGCGGCCACTGATATTGACGGATTGTTTATTATCTCCAATGTGCCTGAGGGTAGTTATGATCTTACCTTTTCTTATATTGGATATGCAGAAGTGAAAATTAAGGTAACAATAAAAGCCGATGAAACTTTGCAACAAAATACCAAGATGCAGATGATCGTTTTTGAAGGAGAGACGGTTGAGGTTACGGCCATGATGGAAGGCCAGGCGCGGGCAATCAATCAGCAGTTAACCGCCAATACGATTGTAAATGTTGTATCCAAAGATAAAATTCAGGAACTACCCGATCAAAATGCGGCTGAATCTTTGGGACGATTACCTGGGATTTCTGTCCAGCGTGATGCCGGTGAGGGTCAAAAGGTTATCGTACGTGGCTTGGCACCAAAATTTAATTCCATTACAGTTAATGGCGAACGGATTCCTTCAACTGATTCTGAAGATAGATCCGTCGATCTTAGTATGATCTCTTCAGATATGCTTGAAGGAATAGAGGTGTTCAAATCCCTTACGCCGGACAAAGATGCCGATGCGATTGGTGGAACAGTCAATTTTGTTGTTAAAAAGGCACCTTCAGGATTAAAAGGTGATTTTCGGATCAGAGGGGGATATAGCTCCCAGGTATCTGAGTTAAGAAACTATAAAATTATGGGTAGTTTGAGTGACCGCTATTTAGATAATGATTTAGGTGTAATCGTGACAGGTAGTCTCGAACGTACAGACCGCAGTTCGGATTATATTGATGGCGCTTATGCCTTTAAAAGAGAAGAGAGAGAAGGCGAAGAATATGCGCTTATATCAGTTGATCAACTTAATCTGGCAAACCGGGAAGAAACCCGCGACCGTTATGGCGCAAGTCTGACATTAGACTATAATATCGGATCAGGAAATATTTTGCTTAATAGTTTTTTTGGTAAAACCGCGCGAGATGAATTAAGACGTCGTCGCAGATATAATGTTGAGGCCTGGCGATCTGAATATACCTTGCGAGACAGAGAAGTCGATATCCTACTCTGGACCAATTCTTTGAGTGGTGATCACCGCTGGAAAGATAATGAAATATTCTGGCGGGCTTCCTATTCAAAATCAGATCGGGATGTACCGTTTTCCCATTATGCACGTTTTTATGAACTGGACGCTTTCGAACCTGGTTTGGTTGAAGATCAGGGCCCTGAATATATCCCGGAAGGTGCTTATAATGATCTTGACAATACCTTTTTTAAACACAGTGTTTTAGATGCTGAATCGGTGGATGATAGGGATCTCACCGGGCAGTTGGATTTTAAGGTGCCCTATGTTTTAGGAACCTCATTTACCGGCTATTTTAAATTTGGTGGAAAATATCGTTCCAAAACCCGGGAAGTTGATAAATCGACTTTATGGAGTAGTCATTTTGGAATAAATTACCTGGGTGCAGATGAGAATCCCGGTGGGTGGGATTTGACGTCCGGCCAAAAAGTGAGAGTATCAAATTTTATTGATCCGAACTTCCAGGTCGATAACTTTATGGATGGCAGATATGAGTTTGGATTGGTCTTGATGTGGATGCCCTGAACAATTTTCTGAAGACATACCGAAATTATAAATTTTCCGAGAGTAGTCCTTATGCTGGTGATGACTTATATGTTACTGATCCAACTGCGGATCTTGGGGATTATAAGGCCGGAGAGGAGATATTAGCAGGATATATTATGGCTGAATTAAATTGGGGCAATAATATTATGCTCCTACCGGGATTTCGATATGAACAAACAACCAATGATTATGAGAGCATCTTCGGGACGCCTCAGATTGGCGATGATGAGCAGAGTGTCACCGGTGTAAAGGATACGACCGGATATCGGGTCTATGATAATTTCCTTCCCATGATTCATCTCCGGGTGAAACCGGTTGATTGGTTCGATATACGCCTGGCGGCAACCCAAACACTTTCCCGCCCAAATTATTTTAATCTGGTGCCCTGGGAAAGAATTTCGGAAGATCGCGTCCTCGAATACGGCAATCCCGATCTTAAACCAACAACAGCCTGGAATTACGATGCCTATCTCTCTTTTTATAATAAATATGGGTTATTCACAATTGGGGGATTCTTGAAGAATCTAACTGATATTGATTATATCCGTACGAGTCGGGTGGTTGATGGTGATGATCCCAGATACGATATGATTGCCGGTCCGGTTAATTCTGAGTATGAATCAAAAGTTAAAGGTTTTGAAATTGAGATTCAGACCAATCTCCGTTTGTTACCGAGCCCTTTTGATGGTTTGGTAATCTATGCAAATTATTCCTATATTGACTCGGAGACTCAATATCCCTTCTTGATTATCGAACGTGGAGGACCACCCTTTTTTGAGGCGATCATCATTGACACGGTTAGAAAGGGCAAAATGCCGGGTCAGGCCGATCATCTGGCTAACTTAACGCTTGGGTATGAGAAAGGTGGTTTTACCGGTCGATTGTCCGTATTTTATCAGGGCGAAAGTTTGACCTTTGTTGGCACGCGTAGTGAATTAGACGGGTTCTCCGATAGTTATACCCGCTGGGACCTGGCCCTACAACAGAAGCTGGGCAAGGGTTTCAGAATTTTTGGTAATTTATATAATTTAACCAATACATCAGAGGAGTCCTATCTTAGGGCTCAAATATTTTTCAACCAGGGCAGAACTCTTTGGCTGGGCAGCTGATCTTGGTGTGAGGTATTCGTTTTAATGCTCATCAATCATTGTTCTTTTATGACAATCAAAGAATATATTGTGCACTCCCATAGTGAGTCCCATGGAGAATTTACACGAATTTTGATGATTGTGTTTTTGTCATTCCGTCCCGGAACGGGATCGCGTTTCGGGATAGGAATCTTTCTACTTGAGGAGATAGAATCTACAAGAAGGAAGATCCTTTCAGGATGACACTACCCAAATTAAATAAGGGAGAATCAATGAGAAGGTATTTTGTATACGAATTTTAAGTCATTATTTTATTAATTTTAAAAAGATAAATTAAGATTAAATAATCATTTAATTAAATAATATCATTAATAAAGCAAAGAAGGGAGGAGTTCTAGTATCTTCAATAGTTAATGTAATCAATCTAAATTAAATTTAGGAGGTTTATCGATGAATCGTTACAGTATTTTATTAATTTCGTTAGTTATTCTGGCTATTGGTTTTAGTTCAAACCTGATGGCTCAGCGTGAAGTGCTTGTCGCTCCCACCGAATTTGGTATTCTCAATAAGGTAATCGACGGAGATACAACCGAAACAGGTGCCAGGATTGATAGCAATACGGTTTATGTATTAGAACGTGGTGATAGACAAGTACTATCTGCTTGATGGTGCCATCGAGAATCGATATCCATTAAATATCATTTCCCGTGGTGAGGGTGACAGACCTAAATTGGTACCGGGTGTAGTTACAGGTGGAGAATCAGATCGACCTTTCCGACCACGTGCTGATTTATCCTTGGAAGGTTTATATGTGACCAGTGTCGATCAATTAGGTGGATTGTTAAAGAATCAGTTCCGTGTCAGTGCCGGAGGAGCAAAAATTGTAATCGATGACTGTTTCCTGGATTATGACAGTCAATCCATTTTTCGCTTAGATTCCGATGATATTAGTGTATTTATTACCAACTCAATTATTGCCAATGTAGGTGCAACAACGTCTCCTGATAATGGACGTCTCATTGATACCCGTGGTAACGATATTGATTCCATCTCAGTCACAAACTCTACGATATATAATATTACCAGCCGTGTTTTGAGGCCCGGTGGTGGTTTGATTATGTATGCAAATTATAGTCAGAATACCATTGTAAATGTTGCCCAGTTTTGCATCTCCTTTGAAGAAACAGTTGAGGCGATGTTTACAAATAATATGGTTGTTAATGCCCAATTCTATGGTAATGTTGAGACTGATGATGATCCACGTGCCTGGGTAAGTGTAGATTCCCTGAAAGATTCAACTTTGATTGCTGATGGGTATACGCAAACAGTCATGATCTCCAATAATAATTTCTACCTGGATCCATCCATTGTTGCAGCTTATCCGGATTCAGTTATAGCTGGTGCTATATTTAATGAAACTGCTCAGGCGTTCGTGGATGAAGCAGGTACAGCGAATACGATGTTAAACGAAAGTATTATATTTACAGATGGGCCGGATGTTCCGACAAGTTCTATGCTGGGCGAATATGAAGATCGCGCTACAGCCCCACCGATGGATAACGGTAGCCCGGGAGATTTTGGCGATCCGGGTTATGGCATTTGCCCCTTTGATTTCGCCTATCCTTCTGGTGCTGCATCTTATATGGGATCCACACAAGGCTTACCTCTGGGCGACCTGAATTGGTTTCCCGATGCACTTAGTATTGATGATCAGGGTTTAGCTACTGCACCTGAGGTTTTTAACCTTGGTAACAATTATCCAAATCCCTTCAATCCTACAACAACGATTAACTATCAGCTTGGTAAAGTGTCTCAAGTTAATCTGACTATTTACAATGCTTTGGGGCAGGTTGTCAATGTTCTGGTAAATAACGATAAACAGGATGCGGGAAGTCATCAGGTGCAATGGAATGGCCGCGATAATGTCGGCAATATGGTTGCCAGTGGTGTTTATTTGTATAAATTACAGGCGGACGATAATACACAAACAAAAAAGATGTTATTACTCAAATAACGCCTGGATTTAGTTCTGAATCTTTAATAAAGGGAAGGCCAATGGTCTTCCCTTTTGTATTTTAACGGCAATCATAAATCAGAGGGTTATTTAAATGTTTACTAACTTCATACTAAATCATCTTTATAAACAGTTGGCTCTCCTTGCTATTTTATTTTTGTACGGCTGCCAGGTAACGGAGGATAAATCTAAAATCACAGTGAAAACCTATACCTATAAAAAAGTTGGTGATCTTGAGATTAAACTGGATGTGCATCGGGCCAATGATACAAAATTCCGTAAGCCTGTTGTCTGGATCCATGGGGGTGCCCTTATTGACGGCCATCGGGAGAGTGTTAAAGGCCGGGTAAAAAAAATGATGCTCGATGAAGGATACATGATTATATCAATTGACTATCGTCTGGCACCTGAATCGAAACTTCCGGCGATTATTGAAGATCTTGAAGATGCGTTTATCTGGATTCGGGAGAAGGGTCCGGGTCTTTTTCATGCTGACACCAGCAGGATTGCAGTTATAGGTGGTTCTGCCGGCGGTTACCTTACTCTTACATCTGGTTTTCGCTGCAAACCCCGACCGACCGTTTTGGTATCTTTCTTTGGTTATGGTGATCTCATCGGTGACTGGTATAGCACGCCCAGCCCCCATGCCCGCCACAACGAAATAAAAATAACAAAAGAACAGGCGCTTCAAGAAGTAAACGGTCCACCGATCTCTGATTCAAGGCAACGGAAAGGAAAGGGAGGTCACTTCTATCAGTATTGCCGGCAGAATGGTTATTGGCCGGAAGCTGTGTCCGGCTGGGATCCACATAGTGAAGCACATAAATTTTATCCTTTTATGCCTACCTACAATGTCACGAAAAGTTATCCTCCGACCATGCTGATCCATGGTACGGATGACACGGATGTTCCTTATGAACAATCTGTGATAATGGCCAAACTATTCGAACAAAATAGTGTTGAGTATGAGTTCATTACCATCCCGGGTGGTGAACATGGTTTAGGAGGGGGTGATCCGAAACTTATCGATGTGGCTTATGAGTCATTATTAACTTTGTAAATCATTATATGATGAATTAATCATTCTTTTTTATTTCTCGCAAAGACGCAGAGACGCAAAGAAAAGATATCACGAATTATCCGTCTTCGCCGGATCCCGTCATAGCCGGGCAGGCAGGCTGTGACTTACATGAATATTGACGATTATGCTTGTGTCATTCCGTCCCGGAACGGGATCCCTTTGGATAGGAATCTTTCTGCATGAGGGAGTAGAATCTACAAGAAAGGAAGATCCTTTTGCCGAAGGCATCCCGTTGGGACAGGATGACACCACCCAATATAAGTAAGGGAGAATCAATAAGAAGGTGTCTTGTCAATAGTTTGCTTGCTCTTTTTACATTATTCTGATAATTTCACAGATCGGATGTGATCATCATTCAGAGGAGGAGACGTGAAATCTTTTATTTATGTTATTTTAGCATTTAGTATGCTTGGTTGCGGGCAAAAATCCGAAAAAATCAGGTCGTTTGAAGGTTTTAAATGGATTGAGCCTCAAGGTTTAAAGATTTTAATCCGATATCTTTCAAGTTGCCTACCTTTCCCGATCAGGATTTCATGTTGTTCTTTCCAGAGTGGTTTACTTCTGATCAATTTAATTCTGTTACGAAATTCCAATGGGATCTCAAACCTTACATGGCCATCGGATCCTGGGCGGGTGACTCCTATTCATCGACTGTAACTATCAAATTAAAAGAGTCTGAGCAAAAAGTAGAACTTTATTGGGAGTATGAGTTTGCAAATAATTCAGATACAAACTTAAATAATCTGTCTGCATTTAACTGTGTCCTTTTAAACTGGGCGCCTTTATTTAAAGACTTGGCCATGGAGCGCACCTGGGTTAGAGATGCGTCTGGTAAAGAGGTACTACTTAAGGACATTGCTAAAACCCAGGGTGTGGGCAAAAGGACTATGCAGTTTTACCCGGCAATTGGGGGGATTAACCTGGAGCAGTATAGGTTGAATACGAGATGGGAAGTAACCAGTCCTGAATATTTATCGGGTGATCGGGTAAAAGTAATTTCCAAAGATGGAAAGTGGCTTTTAGAAACGATTGTAGATGGCCCTGTGGCCTACTTCTTTAATAATTGGGAAGAGGACCACGGATGTATCCATGCAGCGCCCTTGTTTCCTCAAATTGAACCAAATAGTTCTGGTTCCGTGAGGGGACAGATAGTCTTCACACAACAAAATTAAAATTCGTAAGGGTCAATATGAAAAAACTTCGTGTATCTTCGAGTGAACTTTGTGTTCTTTGTGTTTAATCTTTTTCTCACGCAAAGGCGCTAAGACGCTAAGTTTGCAAAGAAAATCCTAGAGTTTTAGATCCCGCTTATTTTATTTTAATATTTAGAACCAAAGATCTATGTAAACCGAAGTCAAAAAATTAAAATAATCTTTTCTTTGTGCACTTTGAGCCTTCTTTGTGTTCTTTGTGTTTAGTCCTTTTCTCAAGATAAATCATAGAAGGATATTTAATACCCTCTTTTGGTTTTGATATAATCCACTATATCACTAAAGGTGGCGACCCAAAAACGATCGGAATGTTGCGCGAGATAGGCCAATAATTCATTATGTGCTTTTCGTGATACCCTGAGGTTATTTGCACCAATGCCGTGAAACATAATGACAGCAAGTGTTCCTTTTTGGGCGGCCCGTTCAACGAAAGCGATCATATCCTGACCTGTATTTTCATTTACGCACCAGGAGGGTACCTCATAGACATTCACTTCCTCCATGGTTTCGGGAATGGAACCAGCGGCTCTGGCGCCGCTAAAAAGATGGCTGATCTTATCACTAAAATTTTCTCCACCCACTTCATAATCGCCACATGTATAGGCATAGGTTCTTTTTTCTTTTCCATCAACAGCCTTTAACAAAGTATTAGCCACAGTTAACTCGGCAACGATTTGTTCTACTGTATATCCAGCCAGATCGTATTCGGGCTTGACCCAATCAAAAATTCCTCTTCCTTCTTTTGCCTTTTCACAAGGATGGAATAAAGAATGGTTCCCTAATTCATGTCCCTGTGCCACCAATTCTCTCCAATCATCCATGCGCCGGAAAAGGGATTCCGACTTTCCGGGACAATAAAAACTACCTTTTAAATTATACTGATTAAGGTCCACGCGTGCAGTGTCTAAATGACAATCCAACCCATCATCATAAGTAAGACAGACGGCTGCTTTGGTATTATTAGGCCAGGAAAAATTATCCTGTGCAAAAATAGGGATAGCAAAGATAGTGAGTAGTATAATAAGAGTAATTGTTTTCATCGTTATTGTTCATCCTTTTGTAAAATAAATTATAATCAGGTTTTGCTGATCAAATGCATGATTGGTTCATACACGCCTATACATATTCAGAGAGGAGATTCAGGTAGGTACGATATTCTCTGAGTGAAACGGATGGTGTCGTTTGATGGTCCACGCTTGGAATGAATCCACCTGTTTTCATCAGCGGGAGCAGACGCTCAAACTCCCTTCGTATAGCTGTTTCACCTTTATTCATAATCATTTTGTTGTAATGCCCAATCATTCTCAGCTTTGGAAACTTTTCGCGCAGAGCCATACCGTCAACGCCAGCTTGTCGTTCCAGGGGAAGAACACCTTCTATTCCATTGTCCAACATCCATGGAACAAGACGTGTAACATCACCATCCGTATCCACGATGGTAAGCATTCCCATCTCTTTTGCCCGCGCAATCATCCTTTCGTAATAGGGCGTCAAGAACGTGTCCATCAAATCTCGTGATATCATCGGCCCTCGATTGTAGGACATATCTTCGCCTACCGTCATGAATGTCGGATTTCCTATCTTTTCCACATGTTCTAACAGACTCAGATTGAAGTCAAGCAGATCATGGTTAATTTGATGAAGAAGTTCCGGCTGATCATAAAAGGCCAACATTAATTTTGTAAATCCCATTAATGTGCGGGGAAACCAGAAATAACCCTCCAGGGTTATCCATACGACCACCTCACCTTTCTTCTGTCTATCTAGCCAAGGTTTCATTCCCTCTATCGCTTTCCTGTGGTCCGGAAACAGGTTGGGGCGGTGATTTATATAGTCATCCATGTTCGAGATTATACCTTCTACATGATGTTGCTCGGCCTCAATAGTAGAATCCGTTGTGCTGAACCAGAACTGTTTATAAGGATCCAGACCCAAGTACTCATGTATCTCAAAAATGTCTGTCATACCAGCAGGAAGACCCTCTTTATGCCAACGTTCAATCGTTTTATCCCACCACATAGCCCATTCCCATATTGGCAGGCGATCAACCTCTTGATAATTCATCACGGCACGGAATCTTTCAACATGATTCATTACTGCTCATACCCCAGTGCTTAGTAACAGTCTAAAAATAAAATCTGTATGTATTATAATGAACTTTATAATAGTATGAAATACCTGAGTAGAAAAAAATGAATACTATGCTGAATAATAAAATAGAATAAATAGTTGCAAAACATTTTCCTCTGTCGTATTGTATAAACATATATAAAGATAGCATCAAAAATAGTTGATAGCCGACCCTGAATAAACTATAATTTATTATTGATCCGATTTGTAAATAATGGGGATTTAACCGTCAACTATTTGTGATGCAAGTGATGGGTCTGTTACCTGAAATAAGTCAGAGCAAGGTTCGAAATGATTAATTATGGCATAGTGATCCTAACATTCTTTATCCTCCTCGCCGGGTGTGCAGGTACCTCTGATTATTCTCCTTCCCCAGGTGATGTGAAAATGATACCCCCCGTTTTAGTCAAAAAACCTGATTTTTTATATCCGGAAAAAGCACAGAATAGAGGGATAGAAGGCGAAGTCGGCTTGTATGGTTTTATCGATAGAAATGGTAATGTGACAAATGTAAAAATTCACAATTCATCAAAATATGAGTTTCTCGATGAAGCGGCAAAGGCTTATATTTTACAAATGAAATATACGCCGGCAACAAAAAATAATAAGGCGATTGGTGTATGGCTTTCTTATAAAATCAGATATGACCTGAATGATTCAGGAAAAGACTTTCAGATTGAAGATTATATTAATCGCAATAGCGCACATTTAAATGATGCCCTTCTGGCGACTGGAAGTGAAAGGGAAGAGGCTATCCAGCAGATTGTTAAACAAAATGAAGAATATTCCGACTATGTGCGCAGACATCCGAAGCGTAATTCTAATCAGTATATTGCAAAACTTCTTTCTGAGGAAACAATCGATCAATGGCGTCAATTTTTTGATCTTTGGCCTCTTACTTTTATTTTGTATGAGGATCTTAGCTTTCGCTTCCCGGAATCCAAGCAGATAGTCGCTATCCGGAATCAAATGATGAATCTGATGTACGAGGATCTCATGCGTGCTGAGAAAATAGACCAAAGAGAAACAATTAAGATGGAGAAATCGGTGGCTTTTGCCAAGGCATTGAGAGTATATCTAAATGAAAACTATCAGGGAGAAGTTCCTGAGATTCTCCAAAATGAGTTGGAGAGATTAATTTCCCTCTATTAACCTCCTGCCCATGATGTGAGTTTGTAGGCAGAGTATAATAAAAAAATCTGTCCACGAATTACACAAATTTCCACAAATTAATAATATCATATCAAAATAATTAAATTTTATATTTTGGAAATCGTAATAAATTCGTGCCAATTCGTGTAATTCGTGGACAAACATTTATTCCAATTGAGTGCATTTTTCTGCAAAGATAATTATATTATCAAGAATCCATCTAATACATATCTTTTATTTATATAATTATCGTGAAATTGTAACGATGCGATTAATCGTGTCGCTAAACCCATACTATACATCTGAGGGAGGATCCGAAAATGGGATCGAGATCTTATCTTTCCAATTTAATTGTATTTCTTATTATTGTTTTATGTTTATCTGTCAGTATCCAGAATGTCTTAGCCGACGTATCGCTTCCTAAGATCTTTTCTGATAATATGGTCCTTCAGCGGGATGCTGAAATAAAGATCTGGGGTTGGGCGGATGCTGGTGAGTCTGTTACAATCACATTTAACAATCAGGTAGAAAAAACAGCGGCAGGAGAAGATGGTAAATGGCGGGTGGCTTTGGATCCAATCTCAGCTGGCGGGCCCTATGAATTGTCTGTGGAGGGTAAGAATAAAATAATTTATAAAAATATTCTGGTTGGGGAATTGTGGATATGTTCCGGCCAATCCAATATGCAATGGACAGTTGCCAGATCAATGAATCCTGAGGAAGAGATCGCTAATGCCAATCATCCTCAGATCCGTTTGTTCACAGTTAAAAGAATCCTAGCCCAGACACCAAAAGAAGATCTGACCGAAGGGGAGTGGCAGGTATGCAGCCCTACCACAATTGAACAATTTTCCGCTGTTGGTTACTTTTTTGGACGTCAGTTGCAGAAAGATCTTAACGTACCGATAGGACTAATTAGTAGTAACTGGGGCGGGACAGTCTCGGAAACATGGACAAGCCGGGCGGCGATTAAAGTATTTCCTGAATTTTCCGATAAATTAGACGAACTCGATAAAATAGACGTGGAAGAGCTGTATAACGAGCGGGATGAACGTCGCAAAAAATGGGAAAATGACCTGGATGCTGGAGATCTTGGTTTAAACCAAAAATGGTACATGAATTCATCTGTTCCTGCAGATTGGAAGAAGATGACAATCCCACAGAATTGGGAGAATGCCGGTTTGGAGGATCTGGACGGGATTGTCTGGTTTATGAAAGAGATAACACTCACGGCGGACGAAACAAAAAAAAGTTTACTACTTCATATTGGACCGGTAGATAATTCTGACAATACCTATGTCAATGGTATCCAGGTCGGTTCAATCGAGCACAGACCTAAAAAAGATCGAGAATATAAAGTGGCGCCGGAATTGCTAAAAACCGGTACAAACATTATTACTGTCCGGGTTACGGATTTTGGTGGAGAGGGCGGAATCTGGGGAAAGCCGGATGAAGTCTATTATATATCGGGTGAAAATAAAAAAGTGACCCTGGCCGGTGAGTGGTCCTACAAAATAGGTCGAAATGAGATTCCTAAACTTGTTTTAGTCGGACCCAATTCCTATCCGACCTTGTTATACAATGCAATGATATATCCACTAATCCCTTTTGCGATCAAGGGAGCGATTTGGTATCAGGGTGAATCCAATGCCGGACGCGCTTATCAGTACCGGGATATTTTTCCAGCCATGATCACGGACTGGCGTAAGCATTGGGGACAGGGGGACTTTCCTTTTTTATTTGTTCAATTGGCGAATTTTATGAAGGCAAAAGAATTACCGGATGAGAGTGAGTGGGCAGAACTAAGAGAAGCCCAGATAATGACATTAAAATTACCACGTACGGGTATGGCGGTGATAATTGATATCGGTGAGGCCGATGACATCCATCCCCGAAATAAACAGGATGTAGGATATCGTCTTGCACAGAATGCCAGAAAAACTGCCTATGGCCAAAATGTCGTCTATACAGGTCCACTATACAATTCAATGAAGGTTGAGGGAAATAAAATCCGCATAAGTTTTACTAATACTGGTTCCGGTTTGATGATCAGAGACCGCTATGGCTATCTTAAAGGGTTTTCTATTGCCGGTGCAGATAAAAAATTTGTTTGGGCCAAAGCTCGTATTGAGGGTGACGAGGTGGTTGTCCAATGTAAATCGGTAGATAAACCTGTTGCAGTAAGATATGGCTGGGCTGATAATCCGGATGATGTTAATCTCTATAATAAAGAGGGGTTTCCGGCATCACCATTTCGTACGGATGATTGGCCGGGGATAACAATGGGAAAAAAATAAATTGTCTTTTTTACCGCAAAGACGCAAGGAAGGCGCAAAGAACGCAAAGTTTTTTTAACTTTATATCTTTCATCCTTGCGTGCTTAGCGCCTTCCTTGCGTCTTCGCGGTTTCAGTAAACTAAGGTCGTAAAAAAATTAGCATATTTTTTGAATAGGAACTATATGAGGGTATTCACATCTAAAATGTACTATACGTTATTTGTCCTAATTATGATTCTTACTGTGTCAGTAAGCACACCAAATGTCCTGGCTGAGGTTTCTCTTCCTCAACTATTCTCGGACAATATGATTTTACAACGGGATAAACCGGTGAGAATATGGGGTTGGGCAGATGAAGGTGAAAAAGTAACGATTACCTTAAATGGTGAGACATATAAAAGTACAGCTGATAAAGATGGAAAGTGGGAAGTAAAATTAAAGTCTATGTTAGCCGGCGGACCATTTAACCTAACTGTGCATGCGACCAATAAAATAGAATTAAAAAATATCCTGATTGGAGAGGTTTGGATTTCTTCCGGTCAATCAAATATGGAATGGACGGTGCTAAATTCAAATAATTCTGATCAGGAAATTGCAAGCGCAGATTATCCGGAAATCCGTCTGTTTACAGTCAAACGCGCCTTGAGTTCCCTACCAAAAAAGGATCTATCAGAAAGAGAATGGCAGATTTGTAATCCGCGTACAGTTGGTGAATTCTCAGCTGTCGGCTTATTTCTTTGGAAGGGAATTGTATAAATCTCTTAACGTCCCAATCGGAATAATCAACTCGAGTTGGGGTGGGACGGTATCGGAAACCTGGACCAGTGGTGATGCCATCCAGGATTTTCCCGAATTCTCTGATAAATTGGCCGAACTCGAAAAAATTGATGTGGAAAAATTATATAATTCTGCCGTTAAGGGCTTAAAGGAAGGAAAAGACGATCTTGGAATGAAGGAAAATTGGTATCAGTTTACGTCTGTTCCTGCAGACTGGCCCAAAATGACTCTCCCCCAACGATGGGAGGGGGCTGGCCTGGCAGGTCTCGACGGGATTGTCTGGTTTATGAAGGAAATTACACTTACGGAAGAGGAAGCAAAAAGCGGTATACTGCTTCATCTTGGTGCTGTTGACAATACAGATCATACCTATGTTAATGGTATCCAGGTTGGCTCAACGGAGATAATACCGGATAAGTTGCGTAAATATAAGGTAGCACCGGAGATCTTAAAAACCGGAAAAAATATTATTTCAGTTCGGGTTACCGATTATGGTGGTGGGGGAGGTATTTGGGGAGATAAAGATGGGATATACTATACAGCTGAATGACAATAAAAAAATAAGTCTGGCTGGTGAATGGTCCTATCAAATTGGTCTGAATAAGATACCTGAAATTCTAAAAGGTGGACCTAATTTATATCCAACTTTACTTTACAATGGAATGATAAATCCTCTCACGCCATTTACAATCAAAGGGGCCATCTGGTATCAAGGTGAATCTAATGCTCTTCGTGCCTATCAGTATAGAGATCTGTTTCCAGCCATGATCACAGACTGGCGGACGCATTGGAATCAGGGCGATTTCCCTTTTCTCTTTGTCCAGTTGGCCAATTTTAAACAGGCCCCAAAGCAGCCACGAGATAGTGATTGGGCCGAATTGAGAGAGGCGCAAACCTTGGCCCTGAAGTTACCTAATACAGGGATGGCAGTGACTATCGATATTGGTGAAGCCAAGAATATTCATCCGCTTAATAAACAGGATGTGGGTTACCGTCTCGCGCAAAATGCCAGAAAAATTGCCTACGGTGAGAATATTGTCCATACCGGTCCACTATATAAATCGATGAAAGTCGAAGGAAATAAAATTCGTATTCGTTTTAGCAATACTGGTTCCGGCCTCGTGATAAAAGACCGTTATGGTTATTTACAGGGTTTCTCAATTGCCGGTAACGATAAAAAGTTTGTTTGGGCAAAAGCGTATATCGAGGGAAATGATGTTGTTGTTGTTAATGATGTGGTAAAAAAACCTGTTGCTGTACGTTATGGCTGGGCCGATAATCCGGATGATGTGAATTTATATAATAAAGAAGGTTTTCCGGCTTCGCCATTCCGGACGGATGACTGGCCAGGGGTTACTGTCGGAATAAAATGAGGCCGTTTTAACCGCAAGGACGCAATGAAGGCGCAAAGTGCGCAAAGTTTTTATTTATTTTTTTCTCGCAGAGGCGCAGTACAATTAAGAAAAAGAAGTGGTATTCGAATTGTAGTGGCCGTTTGCTAACAGCCACTTTAATTTCAATTACCACTGATCTTTGAATTTATAATTGCTGAATGATTGCTGTTCTGTCATCCTGTCCCAACGGGATGCCTTCGTCAAAAGGATCTTCCTCCTTGTAAATGATAACTCGATACCTAGAAAGATTCCTTTCCCGAGACGCGATCCCGTTCTGGGACGGAATGACAAAAATTTTATCTAAGCGGTGGTATAATTAATTAACTTGGGAGGGTAAAATGAGGGTTATATTAGCATTATTGGTAGTTGTTTTCTTGTTTGGAGTTTTTGCCTGTGAAAAACAAGAACCGCCAAAAAATTATCTAAATGAATCGCAGGTAGAAAAAGATGCCCGTATGGAATGGTTCCGTGAGGCACGCTTTGGGATGTTCATCCACTGGGGGCTATATGCTATACCGGCTGGTGAATATAATGGAGAGAAAGTTAAAGGTATTGGTGAGTGGATCCATGGAGAAAGCCGATATTCCAGTTGAAGAGTATGAAAAATATGCTGCCCAGTTCAATCCGGTAAAATACGATGCCGATGAATGGGTAAGCCTTGCTAAAAATGCCGGGATGAAATATATCGTCATCACCTCCAAACATCATGATGGCTTTTGTTTATGGGATTCGAAAGTAACAGATTATGATATTATGGATGCCTCACCCTATAAAAAAGACATCTTAAAAGCGCTTAAAGAGGCCTGTGATAAACAGGGCATTAAGTTATGTTTTTATCATTCGATTATGGATTGGCATCATCCGGATGCACAGGCCCCTTTTTATCCAAAGTATAATGATAGAGAGCGCACTAATCCTAAGTTCCAGAATTATGTTGATAGTTACATGAAGCCTCAATTGAAAGAATTGGTTGATAATTATGGGAAATTGGGAATCCTTTGGTTCGATGGCGAGTGGATTGGTGACTGGACGCCACCACGTGGTAAGGATCTTTATAACTATGTTCGTACCCTGCAACCTGATATCATCATCAATAACCGCGTGGATAAAGGACGTCAGGGGATGGAAGGTTTGACTAAAGATGGTGGCTTTGCCGGAGATTATGGAACACCGGAGCAGGAAATCCCGGATACGGGATTACCGGGTGTGGATTGGGAAAGCTGTATGACCATGAATGATACCTGGGGTTATAAATATTTTGATGATAACTGGAAATCGACAACAACATTAATCCAGAATTTGGTAGATATTGCTTCAAAAGGAGGTAATTATCTGTTAAATGTTGGTCCGACAGCAGAGGGATTAATTCCTGAAGCCAGTGTTGAAAGATTAAAAGAAATTGGGCAATGGATGAAGGGAAATGGTGAAGCCATTTATGCCACCCAGGCCAGTCCTTTTGAGCAGCCAGCATGGGGAAGATATACTCAGAAACCAGGTACCCTTTATGCCTTTGTCTTTGATCCTCCAAAAAAAGGCAAATTGGTTATTGAACAAATTAAAAAACCGGTTAAAAATGTATATTTATTGTCAGATAAATCTAAAGCAGCATTAAAAACCCAAAGTGGGCAAAAAGGATTACCATTTCTCTTCCGAAAAAAGGCCTGGATGAAAATGCGTCAGTTGTTGTTATGGAATATGAGGGAAGTTAGATGCGTTGACGAAATAGGTCAGGAATTTTTCTACGAATTTCACGAATTTATATTTATTGATTGAAAATGATAGTAGTGGCCGTTCGCGAACGGCCACTTTCATTTCAAGTAACACTATCTTTGAATTTAGAATTATTGAATGATTCCCATTCTGTCATCCTGAAAGGATCTTCCTTCTTGTAAGTGACATCTCGACAAGATGGAAGATTCCTTTCCAAGGGGATCCCGTTCCGGGACTGAACGACAAAAATATTTTGTAAAAAAATTCGTGAAATCAGATCTTTTATTCGTGTAATTCGTGGTTACCGTTTTTTCCTTATATGCATCACGTGCCCGCCACCCGGAGCAAGATCGGCTTCAATAATCGTTGTTTTATCTACCTCAACTTCTCTCTTGTTTAACCGATCTGGAAATTTATCTGCATCTGCAGCATCTTCCCAGATTGTGGCTAAGTCACTACCCTCTCCAAGAAAATCTAAATTTATAGATAATAATCTGGGGCTCCAATCCGTCATACTTCCGATAAACCAATCTCCGTTTTCGGCCTGCCGGGCTGTTGTGATAAAATTACCAACTGAGGCATTGATTACTTTCGTCTCATGCCAGGTGGTGGGGATAATTTTCAGAAAATCGAGTCCGGCTGGTTTTTGACGGTAGTTATATGGGGAGTCACACATAACCTGCAAGGCACTCTCAAAAACTACCATCATCGCCAGTTGATGACATCGCGTACCCATGACCATCGGGGTAGGACTGGATCCATCTTCTTCTGTTAGAAAATTTTCTTGCGTCGCGTGAACAAAAGCACCGGGGGTAAAATCCATTTCACCCAGGAGGCCGCGGGTGAAGGGAAGTGTTACATTATGCTCTGGAGTGATGCGTTTACTCCATTTCGTATATTCATTTCCTAACACACCCTCCCGGGTTATGGCATTTGGATATGTTCGGCTGAATCCGGTTGGCTTATAGGCACCATGAAAATCTACAAGTAAATGATGTTCAGCTGCTTTCTTGATAAGCTTGTGATAATAGTTGACCATTGCCTGATCGTCCCGTTGCATAAAATCCACTTTCACCCCGGCAATTCCCCATTTTTCAAATAGTGGAAAAGCAACGTCCATTTGCTTCTCGGCATGTGTCCATTCTAACCACAATAAAAGGCGGACGTTTTTTTTTCTGGCATATTCAACTAATTCCGGAATATCGATATTGGGATTCTGAGTGGTGATGTTGCCCTTGGGATCTGGAGTAGGAACAGGATCCCAGGTAATAAAGGGTTTGCCATACCAATGCCAGTCAATCAATTGGTATTCCCAACCCATCTCCGAGGCAAAATCAATAAAATATTTCATTGTTTCGGTGTTAGAGCCTACTTCAAAATCCACATCCGGAGCATAGCGTGCACTCCACCACCAGTCCCAGGCCGATTTTCCGGGTATAATCCAGGAGGTATCCTCAATCTCACATGGATCATTAAGATTTGCAATAATATCTGATTCAATCAGGTTGCCAGGCGATTCTCCAATCATGATCACACGCCAGGGCGATGAACGTGGTGTCCCGGAAATGACCAGAGCCTCCTGCATGTCCAAACGGGGTGAAAGGCTGGTTACAAGAGCATTCGAACCATTTGGTGCCTTGGTGAGGTACATTCCCGCCCAATCGGTTAAATCGGCCTCTGTGATAGCCATCCAGGCACTACCGGCATCGATAAGAACCGGGCAGCCATATACTTCTGAGGCGCTTAGATCTGCCATGGCCTGCTTAGTAAATTCCGATTCCTGGTGGGAAATATAGCCACCATAGTCAGCGGCCCATAGGGTATCATTTCTATTGAGGTTAAACCAAATCCGCTCTGAGGTTAATTGAATTTCCTTAAGATACTTTTGGTCAGGTATATTATAGCGGATCGCTACACCATCATTATAAGCCCGGAATATGAGATTTAATTTTCGTTTATGATTATCTGACTCTTCCACTTCCAATTTCAGCTCATTGTATTGGACTCTTACATCTTTTCGTTTTCCCCAAACACGCTGCCAGGTTTGATTCTGGCTGTTTGTTTGATTACTGGTGATTTGCAGTTTCCTGCCAAAGGGTGGTTGGTTTTTAAACTCAAATCCAATGGGTGAATCAGCCAATAGAAGTTTTTTGTTAAATGTAAGAGAGTAATAAACACGCTCCCCGTGAGGATAGGGTTCTAACTTCTCCTTGATGTTAATACGGACACTTATTCTTTTATCAGGTGAAGTGAGATTTAAGATGGGGTTGGCAACGGATATCCTCATTAAGATGAGGAGTAAACCCAATACTATCATTTTATACATATGTCTCATCCTCCAATGTTGAAAGGTCTGGTCGTTGGTATTAACTTATTGTATCCAGGATATTAAATCAACCAATTGAATATAAAGCGTAGAGGTTTGATTCATTAAGATTAGTATAAATAGATTCCGAATAATATATTTACATACCTGCATTCTTAATCGGCTGGCACCAAATTCTCATGATATATATTTTGTCTAAATAATTATATTTAATTATTATTTTTATGCTATATTATATGAAAATATTCTACATAATATGATTTATTTCATACTTCGAATTCAGTAGTAAGTTTATGATTCAGAGTAAGATATGGATAAATATTTTTACGAGTAATATAGATACTGAGTCAAGTTTATCATATTAGGCCTATATATAGTTAAAAATGTTTTATGATAAATCAATATTCTGTTTTTCGCTCATTATATTGGCATTCTATCTATATGGAATGCCAAGTCATACCTTAAGTGGCGGCACTCAAATTGAATTTCAACCTGACTTAAAATTTGGCAATATCTCATTTGAATATTTAAGACATCCACAACCTGAATTGAATCTAGAAGTACCAAGGAGTGCAAGAATGAGGCAACCATATGCCACAAAGTTTCATATCTCTATTTACAATAGAGTCACTAAAGGTTGGAATAATAATCTTTATATTCAATATAGTTTTGATGAATCTTTATTAGATCACAAAAATCCGATTCTTATTGAAGATGTATTCATTCCTTACACATCAAATGAGGATATTGAAATAGAAATTCCATATCCCCCGCGAAGGCCGAGATACATTACATTATATCTTAATACAACACGGACTGACTCAATAGAACAATATAGAATATTTGATGAAATCTACTGTATAAACAATTCAGTTAAAATTGAATTAAATTAATATTGGTTTAACCATCGCATCCCCAACTGTGCCGGGATCCTCGACAAGCGGACGCGAAAATATATGGCATGAATTCCTATAAATCATGCCTTACCCAGTCTATGGCACACCGGTTATGTTTGATCGTTATACTTTAGATAAATCAGTATAAAAGTGAAAAATATCAAAGTAGTAACAAATGAATTACCTTGAGACTCATAAACTACAAGTTAGTTTGATAATAATCCTTCTATCCCTCCTGTCAGGATGGCGAACACAAGTTTTTTCTCAAGGAATAATTATTGATCATACCTGTACTGATATTACCAGGATTCCTGAATCTGCCATAAATCAAGCAAGAGCCACGCTACATATAGGTTTTGGCCATACATCTCATGGAAGTCAATTAACTACTGGTATGACAGGGTTAGTTGCTTTTGCTAATAATGGTGGTCTAGGGCTTTCGCATCCTCAAGATATTTTTGAATGGAATGATGGGGGATTGAATGGCGCTCTAGATTTGCATGACCAGGCAATGGAGGGTGATGTTGGTCATTATCCGGAATGGGTAGATTATACACGATTATATTTAGGCCCGCCGGATTTGTCAACAGGACGTGGTACCACAAATCCTGATGTAAATGTAATTATATGGTCCTGGTGTGGGCAAGTTGGCGTTTATTCGGAACAAGAAATGATAAACGAATATCTTTCTCCTATGTCTCAATTAGAGTCTGATTACCCCAATGTATCCTTTGTTTATATGACAGGACATGCAACTGGATCAGGAGAAGAGGGTGGCCCTCATATTCGAAATCAACAAATTAGAAATTATTGTATAAACAATAATAAAGTATTATATGATTTTTATGATATCGAATGCTATGATCCAGATGGTAACTATTTTGGGGATCTTTATGTAACAGACGGATGTTGCTATGATTATAATGGCGATGGCGTTACATCTTGGGAGGGTGATCCAGATGTTCCGTTGAATGGAGACCGCAACTGGGCAATTGATTGGCAGAATTCACATACAGAAGGACTAAATTGGTATGATTGTGATGCTGCTCATACCCAACCCTTAAATGCAAATCGAAAAGCTTATGCCGCATGGTATCTGTTTGCCAAGTTAGCGGGATATGATGATACGTCTTTACCTGTTGAAATGAGTCGTTTTGGTGGAGTACGAAACAAGAATAGTATTACTATCCAATGGTGTACTGCTAGTGAAATTGGATGCTTTGGTTTTCATATATGGAGAAAATCGGAAAACGATTCCAATTTTTCAAGAATCACCGCCGATTCTGACTTGATTTTTGGTCATAGAAATTCATCAGCAGAAAATGAATATTCATTTATTGACTACAACATAAAAAATTTTCATTCCTATACTTATAAAATAGAAGAACTAACAATGAGTGGTGAATCTAATTTTCATGGTTTAATTGTTGTAGATAGAAATATTTCATTTCTTGATTTAAAACAAAATTATCCAAATCCGTTTAATCCTCAAACTACAATCGAATATTATATTTCCAAACCTGGTAAAACATCTATTGCCATATATAACGTTTTAGGTGAAATTATTAATATGGTCGATGAAGGATTTCAAGATATTGGAAACTATAAAATAACATTTAGTGGTAAGAATTATGCAAGTGGCGTATATTACTATGAAATTAAATCTGGAGATTATTCAGAAACAAAGTCAATGGTACTTATAAAATAAAATCGCCATATAATCTGGGTATCACACGATTGGATAATGGGTCATTCTCTTTCAAAATGTTTATGTAATTAGGTAGGATATTACGCCGCGCATTTATCCCCAATCGTTAGGTTGCACCAAGGACAAGACCTAATAATAGATTTCTTAAAAGTAGGTTAGGATGATCGACAAAACCATATCCTATTTTTAAATCCTTGAAGAAATAGGAAGCGGGGGCCTTCAAAATTTCAATCTATCTATAAATTCTGTTTCAATGTAAATTGACAGCAAAAATAATTTGCATGAAACAACCAATAACAGCTACTTAGCAATCCCTGCTATACAGGTGAAACCAGGTATAATATACAGGAGACAGTGATGAAGAGGATGTGTATCATGTTATTTTTAATTTCATCTGTTTTTAGCCAATTGGATGCCCAGCAAAATGATTGGGAAAATCCTGCTGTAAACCAAATAAACACAGAAGCACCACGGGCTTCGTTCTATCCCTACCAGGATCAGGAATCTGCTGCCAGTGACCGACCTGAGATGTCCAGGTTTTATCAACTACTTAATGGAAACTGGAAATTTTTTTGGGCCAAAAATCCAGATGAACGCCCGGAGGGATTTCATAATCCTGATTATGATATAAGTGATTGGGATGATCTTCCCGTTCCCGGAGACTGGCAGATGTATGGGTATGATTATCCCATATATGTTAACGTCAGATACCCCTTTGAAAAAAATCAACCCTATGTACCACATGATTTTAACCCTGTGGGGTCCTATAAACATTCTTTTATGATTTCTCCTGAATGGGATAATCATGAAGTTTTTATCCATTTCGCCGGCGTCAATAGCGCCTTTTATCTTTGGATCAATGGACAAGAGGTGGGGTATCATGAAGATAGTAAAACAGCAGCAGAATTTAATATCACTAAATACATTAAACCTGGAAACAATGATTTAGCTGTTTCTGTTTTTCGCTGGTGTGATGGTAGTTATCTTGAAGATCAGGATTTCTGGCGGCTTAGCGGTATTGAACGTGATGTCTATTTACTGGCAACGCCGAAAGTTTATATTCAGGACTTTTTTGTACATGCTGGTTATGATGCAGAAGATAAAGAGGGTGACCTCAATCTTGATATTGAAGTTAAAAATATCCTTGGAAAAGCGATTGATAATTATACGATTGATGTAAGGGTGGAAGATCAAAACAAAAAAGTTCTCTACACCAGCTCTGAATCGACAAATTTAAGTGCAAATGAATCGGGTGATATTAGTTTTTCAGCTTCTTTCCCAAATATACAACCATGGTCTGCAGAAATGCCTGCCCTCTATGCACTAAGATTAATCCTGAAAAATGATTCGGGTGAAATACTTCAGGTTATTCCTAAAAAGATAGGCTTTAGAACTGTAGAAATAAAAGACGGACAAATGCTCGTGAATGGGAAGGCGATTCTCATCAAAGGTGTAAATCGTCATGAACATGATCCAATTACAGGCCATGTAGTTAGCCGTGAGTCTATGATCCGTGATATTGTTTTAATGAAACAACACAATTTTAATACGGTGCGTACCAGCCATTATCCTGATGATCCGCTTTGGTATAGTCTTTGTGATGAATATGGCATTTATCTCATTGATGAGGCCAATATTGAATCACATGGATATGGATATGCACCTGAGGCGACTTTGGGTAATCGTCCGAACTGGCAACAGGCGCATTTGGAACGGATCAGGGCAATGGTTGAACGTGATAAAAATCACCCCTCGGTAATTATCTGGTCCATGGGGAATGAGGCTGGGGATGGGATTAATTTTGAAGCGGCATCAGAGTGGATCAAAGAAAGAGATCGATCAAGACCGGTTCATTACGAGAGGGCGGGAGAAGGTGATCATGTAGATCTTGTGACACCGATGTATACGACAGTTGATGGAATTATAGCGTACGCAAAGACTGATCCGGATCGACCCTTAATTCTTTGCGAATATGCACATGCCATGGGAAATAGCAATGGCTCCCTCTTCAAATATTGGGATGCATTCAGAAAATACAGAAGTCTCCAAGGTGGGGCAATTTGGGATTGGGTTGATCAGGGATTGATTAAGAAGACGCCAAAAGGCGATTCGTTTTTTGCCTATGGTGGTGATTTTGGACCAGCCAATGTACCCAGTGATGATAACTTTTGCATGAACGGTCTGGTCGCTGCTGACCGGACACCACATCCCGGGATATTTGAAGCAAAAAAATTGCAGCAACCGATCCAGGTAACCGCCATCGATTTAAATAAAGGAGAATTTAATATTCAAAATGAATATTCTTTTATTAATTGTGATCACCTGTATGGGAAGGTGAAAATCCAAAAGGATGGTGAACTGGCGTTTGAGGAGAAATTTGATCTTAAGAATCTCCTACCTGAACAATCAATGACATATAAGATATCAAGAAAATATCCGGATCCAACCCCGGGTGCAGAATATTGGTGCACATTCTCTTTCTGTTTAAAAGAAGATAGTCCTTGGGCTAAAGCTGATCATGAGATTGCCTGGGAGCAGTTCAAATTACCAATTGATAAATCTAAAATTAAGATATCAGTTGATAAGTCTGCGGATTTGAATCTATTGGAGACGGAAAATGATATAAATATCGGTAACGAACAATTCAATGTGATATTGTCCAAAATCAATGGCTCACTTACTTCATTTAAATATTCGCCAGATTGAACTGATTAAAGAGGGCATAGAGCCGGAATTCTGGCGTGTTCCTACGGATAATGATCGAAAGGGTTGGAAAATTTATAATCACGCTTTAGCCTGGAAAGAAGCCGCCAAGACCTGGCTGATCACACATATTGATATTAAGAAAAAATCTGATCACGAAATAGGGATTGAATTTCAAGGGAAATTACCCGACCTCTATGCTGCCTACAGCCTCACATATACAATACACACTTCCGGGGATATACAGATAGAGGCTAATTATAGTTCAGACCGGGAAAATCAACCGGTAATGCCCCGATTTGGTCTGAAACTCACAATGCCTGCTGGTTTCGACCAATTGAAATGGTATGGACGTGGCCCACATGAATCCCAATGGGACCGTAAACATGGTGCTCGTGTCGATACCCATCAGGGAAGTGTTGATGACCAGTTTGTTGCGTATTCCCGTCCGCAGGAGAACGGAAATAAAACCGATGTGCGCTGGGTGAGTCTTATAAATAAAGATGGTATTGGCCTATTGGCTGTGGGTATGCCAGTGTTGAATTTTACAGCTAAACATTACCGAAGTTCTGAAATGGAAGGCGCCCGGCATTTATATATGGTTCCTAAGCATAAGGAAATTTTTCTAAACCTTGATCTGGAGCAATGCGGGGTAGGGGGCGACGATAGTTGGAGTCGCAACGCAGCGCCACATCCGGAGTTCAGGCTTATGGATAAATCTTATAAATTCAGCCTTCGTCTTAAAGGATTTGATAAAAAAACGATGGAAGAAGTGATTGAAGGCAGACTTGCATTTTAGATAACAGATACCGAATATGAGATGTGGGATATGTGATATGTGATTCGGGATACGTGATAGGCGATACGTGATGTGTGATACGTGATTCGAGATATTCGATGCCCGAATGACGAAAATATTAATTAAATGCTTTCCGGTATTTTATATTTGTCTCTGTAGGTGTTTCTGAGTAATTGATTGGCCTCTTCATTATTTATAAATCGCTCAGCATGGGAATCATAAAATAATTTTTGATTCCCAATCCTATGGGATATATTGCTTATATGAGCCACGTTCATACTGTTATTTACAATCTTAATGTCACCATTTGGGCGATTGCGGGATTTAAGGCTTTTGATAAAATCCTGTCTATGTACATCGTCAGGATATCTCCCATACATCTTGTCTACGATTTTTCCCCCGGAAATCATTGTAATCCATCCGCCACCCATTCGTCCCAAAATCATTAACTCTTTTGATCCATATAGTTCAATTCGGGTAGCGTTTTGTGTCCAATAGGGAAATTCGTCATTTCGACGAATGGTGGTGGTAGTCTTCTGCATGTACATAGGGTAGGCAGACATCTCTAATGTCATAATAAAATTATCAAATTCAATCGAATTTACCATAATATCCGGTGTCTGTGCATCATCTGTTTTATAATGGAAACGACCACCTGAACTGCTAACTGCTTTTGGAACAGGCTCACCCATCAAATACATGGCAATATCAATCTGGTGCAGGGCATCGTCCATATCTCCAACTGAAAAATCCCAAAAAGCCTCCCAACCATTATTATTAAAAATGGTTGGATAATAGGGGCGGGTGGGTGCGCCACCAAGCCAAAGATCCCAATCTAAGGTTTTCGGCGGTTTTTGTTGATCTCCCAAGAGAAAAGGTTCCCCCCGTTCATGAAATGGGGCATTAGATTTTAAATTATATACTTTGACGAGGTGGATGTCTCCTAACTTTCCGCTTTTGATATATTCACGGGCAGCGTGTATATAGGGTGCGCTACGATTTTGTGCTCCGATTTGAACAATACGGCCATATTTACTTGCCGCTTCGATCATCTTTCGACCTTCCCAGATCGAATGAGATTGTGGTTTCTCGAGGTACACATCTTTTCCTGCCTGAACCGACTGGATTGTTGGTAACGCATGCCAATGATGGGGTGTTGCAATGATTATAGCATCAATGTCTTGATCGTCGAGGGCCACGTTAATGTCTTTAATCATCTTTGGTTTTTTCCCCTGCAAATCGGAGAATAAATTGGCATATTTTTCCATTCGTTCAGAGTCGGGATCACATACATATTGTATTGTGTTACCGTCTGCTATAAATCCACGAGCCACATATTCGCCACGATCGCCGCAACCCATTAAGGCTAAATTAACCCGTTCATTAGCACCATAGACCCCGGAGGAATGCCTTAAGAGTGATGTGACACCCGGCATCATGGTGCCAAGTAGAACTCCCATACCCGAGTCTTTGATGAATTTTCTTCTTCTCATTCTTATCCTCTTTTAATGAAACTAATGGTTGTGGCAGTAGGAATTAGGGGCGGTTTAAATCACTAAAAAACAAATTTAAGATACGGCGATAAAGCAATCCTAAGCAATTATTCCTCTTTGTTTTTTAAACGTGACATAAAGTAAGAGAGTTTTTCTTCAGAGCTCATTTTCTGAAATTCCGGCGTCTCTGAATTTGTGCTCTGAATTTTTCTGTTAATATTTTTATATGTCTGCGGGACTGAAATCTTTGATGAAGAGCCACCATATGAGACGGCCGGGTGGGTCAATTGCATGTCTTCTTTTAATGATCGATAGGGTTTAATTCCCAATTTTTCTAAAACGGTGTGATATCCCTTAACAGCTTCTTCCGGAGTGATTTCATCATCAACAATTAAACGTAAAAAACTAATAAAGGCTAACTGATTTTCCGAATTATTAATTTTCCGGCCATATAAAGCAACCTTCGCCCCGTATTTCTTGGCCTCGGCAAGCATTTTAAAAGCATCATAGGTGGTCCCGGAACTTCCGCCTAATATTCCGGGAACGAGATCCGGATCATATTGTGCCAACTGTTCCATAAACGCAGGGCCCTGATAAACAATCTTGAGGAAAATGGGTCTGCCTGCCTTGGGAACTCCTGCAAGATCACGGACAATTCTATCATTGATAAACTGACCCAGCTTATCAGGGGCAACCACATTGGCCATATTAGGATTGAATACTTCCAAAAAATACCTGAATCCTTTCTCTTCTGCCTCCAGACGAAATTTTTTAAAAGCTTCCAATGTCTGAATATCCAGATCCCTGTCATTATTATAGGTAACAGAATATAAACCCAAATTTGCGCCTATTTGGCGTTCCTTTGGGGCACATTTGTATTTACCACATTGAATCTGATCGATTGTTGCACTGCTGAAGGGTATGGACGGTTGGTTTACATATTGTGATCCGGTAATGACATGCACATCAGTGGTATCATTTGCTCTGGCAGCCGGTGTTACCGGACTCCCGTCAAACAATCGTTCTTCAATATTTATTATTTCATTTGTACTGGCGGACATTAAGACGATATCCACTTTTTCCTGTTTAATTACCTCACGAATCAATTCGCGATATTCAGCAAGTGAGCGAAATTTTCCTTCAATGGCATGATATTCCGGACTTTGTCCGGGAGCAGCGATACCATAAGCCATATCAGCATCTTTTGCATCGGCCAAAATGAAATCCTTGCAGGATGGATCGGATTTAATACGCTCTAATTTTTTATCTAACGATTTTTCCATATGAAATTCTACCTTAGTTATTTATAAAATTAAAAAGTCTTAATTTGTGCTACTATTGAAGTCTGAGTCATCCTGAATTTATTTCAGGATCTATTTAATATGCTTTACGATTCATAATGAAAATGTTTATTCATTGCACATTTTGTTCTTTTAAATAATAAAAGAAAAATAAATCTAATTTTAATAAAGATAGCATGTAGTAATAATCTAAAAACAATAAATCACATAACAAATATTTTCTGACGTCATTCCTTTTCTATCCTCGTGAGATCCTGAAACAAGTTCAGGATGACTTATATGTTCGTAATTGGAGATTTTTATGATATTTCTATGTAGATCTAATTTTTCTCTATCCTTCCGGCAAGTTGATCCTTCCCCATGACCATCTTTAATTTATGCTCACTTATAACTTTTTGAATTTGATCAATAACATCCGGATGATCTGTTGCGATATTATATTTTTCAGAGGGATCATGTTCTAAATTGTACAGGAGGGGAGGATCGTGCAGTGTTCGCTGATTATCCTTGTGATAGGATAATTCAGTAATATAATGTGCTTTATATGCACCCAGACGTACGGCATATAGTTCACTTCCCCGATAATAAAACATTGTATTTCTTGGACTGCTTCCGGATTCCTTCAGTACAGACATTAAATCATATCCATCAATAATTCTATCTTTTGGTGCCTCTGATCCGGATATGGAAGCAATTGTGGGAAGTAAGTCAAGGGTGGAACCCATTCCGGAAATGACTGCCGGTTTAATCTGACCGGGCCACCAAAAAATAGTCGGCTCACGCATGCCACCCTCCCAGGTCATTCCTTTTCCTTCTTTGAGTAATCCGGCTGAACCACCCATCTCCTTAAAACTCAGCCAGGGGCCATTGTCCGAGGTAAAGATAACTAATGTACTGGAATCAAGATTCTCATCGCGCAGAGTCTGAAGAATTTCTCCCACACTCCAGTCAATTTCTTCAATCACATCACCGTATAATCCCCTTAAACTGGATCCGATAAATTGCTCTGAAGCGAACAGGGGTATATGAGGCATGCTATGGGCCAGATAGATAAAAAATGGGGCCGATTTATTTTTTTTTATGAGTGCGATTGTTTCTTCAGTATACCTTTTTGATATGGTTGTTTGATCAACCGGGCGTTCGATGATATCTGAATTCCGTAGAAGTGGGACATTATAATATTCGGGCTTGGGATTTAACCAATTCTCCCATTCAATTTTCATGGTTTGATCCATATCATTGCTGTAAGGAATTCCGTAATAATAGTCAAAACCATGTTTAGTGGGTAAGTAGGGCGGTAAATGGCCGAGGTGCCATTTACCAACACAGGCTGTTGCATAATTCTGTTTTTTTAGGATTTCAGCGATGGTTATCTCTGCATCTGGTAGCCCGCCATTCGAATCCGGAAACAACACTCTTCGCTTATTACTCATCATGCCATTTCGTACCGGTAACCGGCCTGTCATTAAACCAGCTCTACTGGGTGTGCAAACACTTGCAGCCGCATAAAAATTGGTCCATTTCTGACCCTCATTCGCCATTTGATCCAAATTCGGTGTCTTGATCGTAGGGTGGCCAAATACACCCAGGTCACCGTAACCGAGATCGTCGCAAAAAATTATTATAATATTCGGTTTTGGTTTTGATGTGTCGCTTCCCTGGCAGCTTTGAGTGATGAAGATAGATTGTGTTAATAGTATTAAGACAAAAAGAAAAACATTTTTTTTCATAGGATTAATGGCCATATCAGCTGACTCCTTTTATAAAATTCCAAGAGAATTGAATTATAAATCAGATTCTCTAAAAGTATCAGATAAATTTAAATTGAAAACAGATATTCTTCACCCGGTTCATACTATTTACCTTCGTATCAGTCAGTTGGTATACTTGTAAGAGTATAATTCCTTACCATCAATGTCATAGAAGTTTAGAAATATACCCTGGTCCGGTTGGTAGAGTACTGTCAGAAATCCGCCGCATAAATTTACATAGGGTTGTTCAATTTTTTCAAATTCAGATGGAGAAGGTGGATGCTGGCCAGGTTTATCTTTGACAGAATGTTCATCACAGGTTGGACCACAACTAAATTCATGGGTGAATCCGGAGTGGACAGAATGATACTGCCAATGCCGGTCACCACAGGCCAGTATAACATTATCCATCTTCTTCTCTTTGATCCAGTTTAAAAACTGACGGCCCTCAGTCCAAAATCCATTTCTATTGGCGTGGTTATCGGTTTTACTCTGACGGTCAGGGCCAATAATCGGTGTGGGCGATATAATGACTTTATATTCTGCATCACTCTTGAGTAGTGATGATTTTAACCAGGCTTTCTGTTCTTTTCCCCAGATGGATTTTTCCGGACCATCCGGCATATTATTTGGTGAACGGAAATCTCTTCCTTCAACCAGCCAGATCTGAATCCCCTTTCCCCAACGAAAAGTGCGGTACGTTTTTTCACTCATCGGAAATACTTTTTTAAATACCCTGATACCATCTTCATGTGAAAGCCAGGCTTCATCAAAAAAACGATCTTCTTTTTCTTTGGTGATTCTGGATAAGCCCGGACTAATAAGACTTTGACGTACCCACTTTCCGCGCATCAACGTATCCGCATCATTGAACCGGTAGTCATGATCATCCTTCTCAAAATAGCCTCCGATATGACGGAAATAATCAACGATGGGTTTTGATCCATACATAATTTGATAACATTGATAGGCCAAATCCACTGTTCTGCCATCACATTCTTTGTCATAATAAACATTATCACCTGTGGAAATGAGGAAATCCGGCTTCTGTGCAGCCATTTTATAATAGGTATCTATGCCAAGAACATCCTGCCCGGTTGTAATCTGGAATTTGACAGTTGCTTTTTTGTCCGCTGGAGGCGCAGTCTTGAAAGAAAAATCTTGTGTTGAATGAATCCCGGAATTCTCATCTACGCGCATTTCAACACCAAGATAATATCTGGTTCCCGCCACTAAATCCTCTAATTTAAACTGCATTGAATAATCATCCTCAGCCTGCGCATTCAACCACCCTGTTATGGTTGCATTCTTAAGATCCTTGGATGAACTTACAATTAATCTTGCTTGTCCCTCTTTACCCGGAACCAACTTCTCTTCATTCTGGGCAGGAATTTCTGTAAGGCGTACATGAACGATTGCTGATGTCTCAGCTATTTCACCGGTTTTCAAACCCATCCCTAAAAAAATATCTGGCGGTGAGTTTTGACAACCTATAACCAATACAAAAAGTACAGGGAATAGATTTCGTATTAAATTATTTATTCGCATTTATCTTGCCTCCATATTTTTCAATTGCTTATTATCTTCGTGGCATGTCTTGAGCGCCAACTTTTTGCCGCCATGCTTTGAGTTTATGGTATAATTCCAAAGTCAGCTCTTTTTTTTCATTTACCAGATTATTTTGTTCACCTATATCGTTTCTCAGATTAAATAATTGCAGAGCACCTTCCCCATCAGCACCGCTGACGCTTTTTTCAAACCACTCAATTAATTTATAGTCACCCATGCGGATCGCCCCAGATGGTGCAACGCCATTTTTATGATAATGTGGGTAGTGAAAAAATATCGCTTCCCTATCCAATTTACCACTTTTAGTAAGTAAGGGAAGAAGACTCGTCCCATCAATATCCCTATATTTCTTTTCACTTTTTGCTATGCTTAAAAGAGTTGGGAAAAAGTCCACACTGCTAACCGGCGTATTGTCAATAGATCCGGCAGGAATACGACCCGGCCATTTGGCAATCAAAGGTTCTCTGATCCCTCCTTCATAAATTGCACCTTTCCCGGCACGCAGGGGTGTCTGGTCGGCCATATTTTCTAAACCACCGTTATCAGAAAAAAAGATAACAAGCGTATTTTCAGTCAGTTCTAATTCTTCCAGTTTATCTATGATTTTGCCTACATTAAGATCTAAGGTCTCGATCATGGCAGCAATTGTAGAATTGTTCTCTGGTAAATCAGAATTACTTTTTGTTTTATATTTATTTATTAAGGACTCTTTTTCCATTAATGGCCTATGGATGGTGTTATGGCTTATGTAGAGAAAGAAGGGTTTGTCTTTATGTTTTTCAATGAAATTTAGAGACTTCTCTGTTATAATTTGCACGTTGTGGCCATCATTTTCTGGCGTTTGCCAGGGTTGGGCTAATCCTTTTTCTGGTTTAAAAGTAACGAAGGACTCATCGAATCCCTGTTTATCCGGATTGTGGGACTGAGATTTGGGAGGCAGTTTCTCTTTGCTTAGATGCCATTTACCAAACGAGGCCGTCATATACCCCTCCTCCTTTAATGCCTCTGCGATTGTGGTCTCTTCAAGTTTCAGATAGGGGGTCCAATCCGGAAGTACTAATACACTGTTCTCTGGCTGACGGGTACCTCTGATATAATCTGTCAGATGTAATCTGGCCGGGTATTTACCGGTCATAATACTCGCACGTGTGGGCGAGCAGACCGGAGCTGCAGCATAAGCATCGGTAAATCGCATTCCCGTTGTAGCCAATTTATCAATGTTAGGCGTTTCATAAAAATCACTCCCATAACAGCCAATTTGATTCCAGCCCAAATCATCTGCAAGAATTAAGACGATATTCGGTTTTTGCTCCAGGGGCTTTTCCGAACATTGCAAAAAAAACATACCAATGAGCAAGACTAATCCGGATTTAACGCAGATCGCTATCATTTTCATATATTTTTCCTTCAAATATTTTTATGGTAGAATAGTGAAGTTGTTAATACAAGTAAAATGTTATGTCTTGGCTTTGTGTCTACACTTAAAATTTATATTAATTAACTATTATAAGCATGTAAACGGAACTGTGAAAGTCATCCTGAACTTGATTCAGGATCTAAACCTATGTAGTTGCAAGATTCCGAAATCCCGAATTACATTCGGGAGAATGACAAATATAGATTGAAATATAATGAATAATAATTATAATTTTGTGAATAAGTATTTAAAACAATTCAATTAAACTTATAATACTTGATCATCATTTAATAAAGTTTTTTTCAATTCCCGATAATCAATATCCTGCACAGGACATTTTGCATCTATGGCCAGAACGGCGGCGGTTGCGGCACTTTGTCCCAGGATCATAAAAACTGGCTCCATTCTAATTGATCCAAAGGCAATATGGGAACTGGAAATACAAACCGGTACTAAGAGATTCTTACATTCACTTCTTTTAGGTGTAAGAGATCCATAGGAAATACGGTAAGGATGTTCTGGATGTACACCGATATCGCCCTCATTCTGTACAAATCCATCTGACGTGACATAGCGTTGGGTGTTATGGGAATCCATGGTATAGGAACCCATTCCAATTGATTTGGGTACAGAACGTTTGCCTAAAGCCTCATGTTCGGTCATCACATACTCCCCAATCATCCGTCGTGCTTCGCGGATGTAGAGCTGATGTGGCCAATTCCCATTATCAACAAACTCATCCTTGGCAAGACCAAAATTCTTCATTTTATCTTGAATGTCTTTTGGTATTTTGGGATCACTGGCGATGAAATACATCAGACCCTTTTGATAGTTTTCGTGTTCCTGAATTATTTCAGCCCGACGTTCATAGGAAGCTTCTGGATAATCATAATTCATCCCGATATTGTCGGTACTGAATGGTCCATGATTGTTGGTATCGGTTTTATGGTTTGGAATGGGGTCAAATTTTTCAAAATAATCACGTCGGCCGGTATCAAACACGCGGAGTAATAATTCATAATTATTTGGATTATAATTAGGAGGTTTTTGGAAGGGTACGCGGTTTTCGGCAGCATCAGTCAGACACATGCGGAAACAATAGGCTTGTACCCGGTTATCCCCTGATCCTATTTCACCTGGGGGATCGCTCGAAATTTTTGGTAACAATCCACTTGAAGGATCGCCCGGTATGATGTAGGGATCAATTTGACTTTTGAAATAATGTCCATGATGGAAAACGTTTGCTTGTACCCCGTTCCAGTTTTCTTGATACACATTATTTGCTTCCCTGCCCACATGATAACTAACACCCGCTGATGCCATCAGATCACCCTCATAGGTGGCATCAATAAAGGCTTTCCCCAAGAAAACTTTGCCACTTAGTGTCGTGAAGAATTGTATATTCCCATTATGCTTTTCTATAGGCTTATCCCGGTTAAGCCATTCATCGCGATAAATTGTAATATTATGTTCTTTTATAAAGTCTTCAAAGACCTGTTCAGCCACATGGGGTTCAAATATCCACATGGTGCGCCTGTCACCGTCTATGGCAGGGGTACCCTGACCGGCGTTACCGTATGCAGCTCGTTCTTGCCACGTCCAGGCCTTCGGTGTTTGATAGTGGCGCCATACACGATGATAAAACTCTCGGGCAAGTCCACCAATTACTTCTTTATTTCCGGTATCGGTCCATCCTAAACCTCCCGATGATAGCCCACCAAGATGTTCATCAGGTGAGACGACAATGACCGATTTATTCATCCTGGCAACCTGAACAGCGGCAATAATAGCCGCAGAAGTACCACCATAAATAATTACATCTGCAGAATAATCCTGATTAACAGTACCGTTTTCCACACAAGAGAGGTTGAGAAATAGTAAAATTAGGGCAATTGAGATCCACCTCATGGTTTGTTCTCCCTTAAGATAATAATGATTATTTGGATGATATTTGGGAATATAATATCAGAAAAAATAATTGTTTAGATGATACAATTCAAATAAAATAAATATAATAAAATCATTTTATTATATTTATAATATGAACCACGGAGTTACACCGGTAATAGTCGGCAGGCCGGAAAAATGCACGGATCTGTTTTGTATACTAATAAACAAATTAATTTATGATTCTGTGTTTTTTTATGTCTTCCTGTGGTTAGATTCTTTTACCTATAACCTGGTGTAATAAGAATGACCAGAAGTTGTCGCTCACTGATAGAGTAAGCCTGAGGATCTCTGTGTAAGGAAAATAAATAGAAAGGAATTCTATGTATGTGATTCATTCGAGTGATATAGAGATTGAACCTGTTGGTGCAGGAAAAAATGTGTCGCGGCAGGTATTAATCGGATCTGAGAAAGGTCCAAATTTTGCCATGCGTCGTTTTATCATTGAACCAGGTGGATTCATGCCGATGCATACCAATACGGTTGAACACGAACAATTTGTACTGCGTGGCAAGGCTTCGGTGAAAATTGGGGATGAGGTATATGATGTAAAAGAGGGTGATGTCGTGTTTATTCCTGCCGGTATTCCCCACAATTATTGGACAATCGGTGACACGGCATTTCAATTCTTATGCATAGTCCCAAATGATGAGGATGTGATTGAATTGATTGATTAATTCTTTTCTCCTTCGGTATAATCGTTGTAAAACACATCTGCCTGTAGAGACGTCCCGTTGGGACGTCTCCAAAACCAAAACCAGAAAAATCCAATCTTAAATATATTGAGCTCATTCCGATATTATATCCCAAATGGCATAATAATTGTATTATATAAATCAGCAATAGAGACGTCCCGTTGGGACTTCTCCAAAACCAAAACCAGAAAAATCCAATCTTAAATATATTGAGCTCATTCCGATATTATATCCCAAATGGCATAATAATTGTATTATATAAATCAGCAATAGAGACGTCCCGTTGGGACTTCTCCAAAACCAAAACCAGAAAAATCCAATCTTAAATATATTGAGCTCATTCCGATATTATAACCCCAAATGGCATAATAATTGTATTATATAAATCAGAAATAGAGACGTCCCACCGGGACGTCTCTACAGCCTTAAATTGTAATATTGTTCAATGTGAAATAGAACATATGTGTGAATATAAAGATAAATTTAATGAAAGATTCCGAATTTCATCATCCAGATTACAGGGTTGGGATTATACAAACCCTGGACATTATTTTGTTACAATTTGTACTGAGGGAGGATATGATTGGTTTGGGAAAATTATAAAAGGCAATATCAAATTATCGGAAGTGGGTAAAATTGTAGATTATGAATGGAAGAATACGGCCAGGATTAGAAAGAATATCCATATTGGTGAATGGACAATTATGCCAAACCACATCCATGGTATTGTTATAATAAATTACAAGGTTAATGTAGAGACGTCCCGGCGGGACGTCTCTGAAATAATAAAAGTAAAAGGGAAATTATTAACGGCAAATTCTTTAGGTTCAATAATTGGTCAGTTTAAATCTATATGTACAAAAAAAGTCAGATTGAAAGGCTATTTTGAGTTTAAATGGCAAACACGATTCTACGATCATGTCATAAGGAATGAAAAGGAATATTACCGAATTCGGAATTATATCAAAAATAACCCTAAATATTGGGAAGATAAACGTAGAAAGGGAGAATAACATAGGAATTATATCGTAGAAACGTCCTGGTGGGATGTCTCTCTATCAGGTAATAGAAATAATATGCACCTGACATATGGGATTCATGTGGTATTTGAAGAGGATAATATCAATTTCAATATATGTTATAAGGAGAGGTTCCTGTGCGATGTTTGCCTATCAGGAATTGGAAATAATTTGTAAATAGAATAAATAAATCATGTAGTATTTGATTGTGATAATATTATGTTCACATATATTTATCATGAGACGTCCCACCGGGACGTCTCTACAAGCATTTAGGGTAAATGCGCATTAGATTGTCGATATATCCATACCCCAGTAACCATCACTAATGCAAATATCAACCCCAGAATCAAAGCAGAAAAGCCCAAATCAATCCCAAAAATGGTCAATGCGCCGGTGGAAAAGCCTGCGATACCTTCAGCACCCATTATTCCCGCCGCAATTAGAATCCCTGTGTGGTAATGTTCTTTATTTTTTTTATTAATCCATACATGTATGACTGCACCGAGGGCAATAGGAATAGCAAGGCCAGGCCCAAGAAACAGACCAATCCCAAAGGGCATCCATAATAAGCGCTTTTGGAATTTATCGGGAAGAAACCGATCAATTATTTCGCCGGTGAAGGCAAGTCCAAATCCGCATAAGAATACTGTGGGATGTTCAAATCCTTTTAAACTATCTGCTACAAGTTGTGCCTGCGGTGCAGGCATCACGGGGGTAAAAAGATCAGATGAAAAAGCGCGAATAAAAATATCGAAGACAAATGGGGCAGCGAAGCCGGTTACCACCACAGTAATTATATCAATCTTAATAATGTCTGAAAATTTTGTATGGAGAATTGCTGCTGATTTATAGTCATGTCCTGCATCACCGGCAATAGCACATGCAATGCTGACAGTCATGGCGATTATTAATAAGACATGAAAGGGGAGGGGAAGCAAAAATAATGCATAAATTCCAGCGATGAGGAGGGCAATGAATATCCCAAATTGTTCAAGAGGATCAATATTTGTTTCACCGGTCATTCGTGCTGCAACAGCAACCATTGCCCAAATTCCCAGAAGTGTAAGGACCGAGGCCAGAACTGGAACATCATTAATTATTAAACTGATAAGGCCAACGGAGAGCGCACCAATCAACAAGATTCTATATTTGGATTCAGCAGTGATAAAGGGTAAAAAGATTTGCCGAAATCGTGGCAGTATATAACTGATTAAAAAACTGATTCCCGATCCCATGACCATTCCCATGCCAAGATTTTTCATATATGATGAAGTGAGGTCTGGGGTTATTCCTGATGTTACTAAAATAGGAGTAAGAATAAACCAACCAAAAATAGCTCCTGCCAACCAGGAAAAACTGGCCCGCGGACCCAGAATATAACCTGCACCAAGGGCAATGGGCAGGGGTAAAAGAGGCACCAGGATACCTAATGAAGTGATTGAAATGAGCACAAATCCAGTTGGGAAACTGATATCCCTAACCAGGGTAAATATTCCAATCAAAGATCCAATAATCAGAACCAAATGAAGCTTTTGCCGTGCGAGTCAGATAGTTTTAATAATTCTGCACCAGCAGTTCCGGCAGGATAGGGTAAATTTTCTTCGTCAATAAAGGTCTGTTTGAGGGGAACAGACAATAATAAGCCTAATAAACCGGCTGCGGCGATCAGTAATCCTAATATTAGCGGATCTGGTAAATCGATTGCTGTACCCCGTGTTTGGTTTAGATAAATAATGCCGGGTAAAGTGAATGCCACACCTGCAGCAACCAAGCCACCAATGCTTCCTCCTGCCTGAGCAACATTGATTTCATGGAGATTTGTCTTTTTTCCTCTATTGAGGATCTTTATGACAGAGGAAGAAACAATTACAGAAAATATTATTGGCCACGGGGCAGCACCTAATTTTATTGCAATATAAAATGTACTTAAAAGAAGAAAAACAGAAAGCGAAAGAGCAATAAAAACAGCTCTTAGGGTTAGACCGGAACCATCCGTTTTAAAATTCATCGCTTTGCTTAGAGACACGTGATTTGCGGTTTTCGAGATATTTAAGAGTTTTGCTGGCCGATAATTTTATACTTGAAGGACCAGTGCGTATGTAGAAAAACTCCTCGCTCTTATTTTTTAGGAAAACAGGTTTTGACGAGGGCTCACATTCAAGGACAGCCACTGTCATTTCGGAGAGCGTTAAGACATGAAACCTTAATGATGAAGAAAATTCAGCACCAACATGCTGGTTAATAAGATTCTTAAAATGTAACCGGATACGATCTTCATTTTCAAAATTATCTGCTTCAATTCCGACAATCTGACCATCGTCCTGAATACCAAAAAGCAGAACGCCTCCGTTAGAGTTCATAAAAGCACAAACTGTTTTTAACCATGCCATTTCGATTTCTCGGCCTGATTGTCCTGTCTTTAAATTCATTCTCATGGTAGACTTAAATTCAGATTTGATGCTTTCTCCCTTGTTAATCAAATCTTTGATTCTTTTTTCAATATTGGGATCATCGATTAAAGAATCAGGACCCCGGGCCATTTGGTTTCGATATCCTCTCACTAGCCATACAATAATTATTATACCTAATATGATAATTATTATAAAGGCTATGATAAGTAATTCCTGTTCCTCCTGCAGAGGCCCAAAAAGATCCTTCTCGGGTAAAACGAATCCAATCCAAAGAGGGAGGCGCTCAGTTTGGATTGGTCGAAAACCGCACCAGTAGTTAATGTTTTTGTATTTAAATTTGAGCGGCTCATTACTCTCAAATTCTGCATTATGCCACATTTTTAAAGAAGTTGAAATTAATGGTTTCCCCACTTCTGAATGATCGATAAAAAACTGAATGTTATTCTCATCATCATTGGGTGATGCATCGAGAGAAGCAACGTTAAATATAGAACCATCATTTCGAAAGAGAAAAACCTGGCTATTCTCACTAATTACTAAATCGGTTAATGTATTATAGATGCTTTTTAAAAGCACATCAAAAGCTAAAACAAAAATGCTATTTTCTCTGTTTCTCCATGATATTGATGCTGTAATCCCTGGGCTTTGAGCAGAAATAATGTGTCGGGCCTGGGTCCAGAATGCTTTATTCCCGCTAACACTGTCTCTGGCACCAATATACCAGGGCCTTTTTAAAGGTGGATAGTCATTTTTGTCCCATCTTTTACTAATCAATTTTCCTTTCGCTGACAATTCCTGATAAAGAGATTTGTTTGTTTTTTTTTCAGAATTGGAAATTATGGTTTCCCATGTGTCACGTTTTCGGGTCAGGGAATAATAATTACCCAGTGAATCAACTAGTTTTACGGCATAGATTTGTGGTGTTTGATCGAGGATGGGTATGAAAGTAGCGTTGAGTAACTCAGGATTTTTAAGTCTTAATAAACCTGATTGACCCCATTTTTGGGCCAGAAGTAAGTTATTTAATACAGGTTGATTATATAGATTGAACTCCTTCTCTGCCTGGGCGGCCAGTTCAGAAATATAGCTTTTGGAAATGCTTTCACGAACAAAATTGTCATATGTTTGCTGAAAAATAAGTAGGAGTCCTGTAATAAGTATAAGAGTAATTATCAGGTTCCTGAGAAAGTTCCTCTGTATTTTTTTTGTATACATACTGAAGTCTAGCAATCTTTAGAGATGGACATTTCATAAAGAATGACTGAAATGTAATCAGATAGTTTATCAAAATTCATTTTACCAAATCCGTATATATTTATCAAACCATTGTCTCAATCAAACTAGTGCTGATAAAGGCTGCTTACCTTCTGCCAGAACTTTTTATGGAATGATAAACTATTTGATTTGACGAGGAATTCATAGTAACTCTTTGGCACCAAATCATCAGGGGTCCATTTATATTGTTTTTGATCAGATAAATACAGAGATGAAACCTCGGGATGAAACTGAACACCAAATACATTCTCATATTTATTATGGATTATTATTTCTACAACCTTTCCATCCATTGAGGTTGCAATAATATCCAGATTATTTCCCACTGATTGTACGGCTTGATGGTGGGAACTATAAACAAAGGGATTGCTATTGCCCGACCAAAGATCTTCATTAAAAAAATGATGTGATTTAATTGATTTAATCTGATGAAAATTTGACCAAATCATATCGTCCTCTGGTGCCAGTCTTTGCCAGTAATTCAAATGTCTCTGATTATTATCCATTGCCAGGACATCTTCAACATAATTTAAATTATAGATGTTTGAGGGAATATCCTGGTGCATTGTACCACCCGTGGCCACATTCATGGTCTGCATACCTAAGCAAAACCCAACCACTTTATACGTCTTATTCATTTCTAATAATGCATTAAATGATGTGTCTTGTGAACCACCAAGAAGATGAAATAAAAAGGAGAGCTCGAAGAGATGCCTTTTCGGCGTAGTGATAGAAGAGAGCAAATTTGTTTTTTGATCATATATGGTTGGGGGAATATCAGCGCCACCCAGGAAAAAGATACCCTCTGTTTTTTGAAATATTTTCAAGAATTGTTTACTCAAACTGTTTTCCATAAAGAGGTCGGTGTGAGGTAAGGCACCAGATAATATTTCCAGGCGAAAAAGATCGTTACTCTGTTCATTGATGAAATTTTCAACAGCTACAATATTGCGCTCAACCTGATCATAGCATACAGCCAGATATTGCGCATTGGGAATGTCTAATATGCCATTGTCGATAAGCGATTTAAATTTAACGAGTGAGCCGACATGAGGGTTTACAATGGCAATTAGGGTGTGGTCCTCAGAAGTTACCTTTTTTTCTACTTTGCAAGAATTAAAAGAAATAAGTACCAACAGCAGGCAAAAATACACTATATGTTTTATCATATTCATCAGATATCCTGTCTTTTTAATGTTTGTAATAGGCAATTTTCTTTTAAAGTATTAACACAACTATTATATATTTTCTCAGCGATCTCAGCGGCCTCTGCGTTTAATATTATTGTAGTTAACTGCCGGATATTTAATAGAGAAATTAAAAAACAAAATTGACGTTTAAAAAAGTTTTTTTATAACTCGGATTTGAAAGTGGGTAGGAGTCTCCATTGGTGTTGGTCTCATGAATCTTGGGAATAATATAACCAATAAGTGTTCCAACAAGAGCACCCACCAAAACATCGGTAGGATAATGCTTTCCGGCAGTGACTCTAAGATAACCGACAGAAGATGCGAGCAAAACAGATCCAGTCCAGATATAGGGTCTCCATTGTGATTCGGGATAGTATCCATTGAATACAGAGGCAAAAAATATCATAGAAGTAAAAGCTACACTGGTGTGACCAGAAAAAAAAGATTTCCGGGACTCTCTGGTTAATTTTATTTCGTCGGGAACCTCAGGATTATAAACATAGGGTCTGAATCGATGAGAGGCCTCTTTTGAATAGAGAGGAAATGATACCCCATAAATCAAAGATTCGCCATACATCGTATATACGACTCCCGCATCTCGACGAACTTCATTTGAGAATAAGAGTGCAAGTGGAGAAGCGAGACAGGTATAGACAAGAATATCACTTAAATCTGCGGCTTTTTCTGAATAATGATAGGTTGCTATTCGGTCAAAACTATTAACATCTTCCTGTTTCAATTCCATAATATCTTTAGGATCAAGAGGGGGAATGGCTTGATCAATCCGATATCCAAAATAAAGTATGGGGAAGCCTGCACCCAGCAGCACAACATCCTGAGGGGAGGACAATTCATAGGGTTTTTGTGCCTGGAGGTCCATACTGAAAACAGTAAGTATCATTAAAACTATTAGACCTGATTTTATGTTTATCATAGTATTGTGAACCCAAAATCTGGATTGATAATGTCCAACTTAGACCGTATAAGCATAGAGCATTTGATCAATAATTTTACCATCTTTTATAGCACTTTTTTTCATTATAGCCTCTTGTATATATCCGGTTTTAGTGAGAACCCGCATAGAACCAACATTCCACTCAAAGGGAACAGCGAAAATTCTTGTTAATTGATGTTGATCAATTGCATAGGATGTTAAAGCGCTAACAACCTCCGTCATTATTCCCTTATTCCAAAATGGCTCTCCAAGCCAGTAGCCGATTTCAGCTGAAAGGCGTTCAATATCTTTATGTAAACCAATACCGATACAACCAACGGCCGTATCATCTACGGATATGGCAAAGTTTGATTCAGGTTTCATTGATGCTGAATTTTTTATAAAGATCTCGGCATCTTGGTAGGTGTAGGGATGGGGAAAGGCATCCCGCAAATTGATCCAAATCTTACGGTTATTCGCATGGCGGGAGAGAGAGGAAGCATCCGCTTCAGTTAATGTTCGAATTTCGCAATTCTTTAGTTTGAGAACCATTGGGCTTAGTATTTACTCCCCTGTCATCCGGGTGAGGTTTTTGCTGATCTTTACCGGATACGGTTCGCATTTGCGCAGTGAGCGCATTTCTGATGGGAGTTTATCGATCTGGCTTGATAAATGTTGACGTGCCTCTAGTACGGATACCTGATTATGAATTTTGTTACCATTCTCCATAACTTTTATTAGCAATCCCTCTGCCGCTCTGTCTTCATTTTTACTTGTTACTTCGTCGAAGTGGAAAGTACCATCCTCATTATAATAACGGTAGACCTGCTTCGCACAAGGATAAGTTGCTTTACGGGGTGATTTTTTAAAGCGGGGTTTATGGTTGTAGGATACCAATTTATAACCACATTCCAGGTAGGGCGCATCAGCCGAAGTGACCATCAAAGTACCAACGCCAAACCCATCAATGGGAGCCTTTGATTCTGCAAACTTGTGCAAAGAATTTTCATCTAAATTACTACTTACAAAAATTTTAATACTTTGAAGACCCTCATCATCAAGAATTTTACGAATCTGAAAAGAATTTCTGATCAAATCTCCGCTATCCAGTCGCACCGCTGAGATAGGTGCATGACTAAATCGTTTATCCTTCGCAAGATCGATAACTATATTGATCGCTTTAACTATATCGTATGTATCAATCAATAAAACGACATTATCAGGATGTGATGTCATAAAGTTTTGAAAAGCAATGTTTTCATCATCATGTGCCAGAATATAGGAGTGGGCCATGGTGCCATAAATAGGTATATTGTAGAGCTTGCCTGCCAATACCGTTGACGTTCCTGAAAATCCGGCCAAATAGCTCGCTCGGGCTGCATATAGTCCGGCTTCAGCACCGTGAGCGCGACGTAGACCAAAATCAATGAGCAATTTGTTTTGCGACGCAAGCACTGATCTGACCGCTTTTGAGGCGATCATGGTTTGATAGTGAAGTATATTGATAATACGTGTCTCTACTAATTGAGCCTGGGCAATTGGAGCGAAGACACGTAATATTGGCTCACCAGGAAAAAAAATAGTCCCTTCAGGCATTGCTTCGATAGTTCCTTCAAACTTGAAATTCTCCAGATAAGTGAGAAACATATCATTAAAAAAAGGCTGGGTGGACAACCAATCCAGTTCCTTGTGTGTAAATTCCAGATTTTCTACATATTCTATGACCTGCTCAAGTCCTGCAGCTATAAGGAAGTTTCGTGATGTCGGTATGTCCCGTACAAAAAATTCAAATTCTGCATTTGCCGAAAGATCATGATCAAGATAACTCTGCAACATTGTAAGTTGATAAAGATCAGTTAAGAGAGAAGAGGGGTGGGAGAAAATTTTCATTGAACATCTTTTATTGTAATAGGTTGAGCGCCAGCATTGAGCATTTTCTGTTCTGCGAGTGCACCATCATTGGGCTTCACATTTACTGCCCGGATAGCATCCATGAGTAATATAACTTCAAAATCTTTGGCAAGGAAATCTTTTACTGTTTCCAAAACGCAATAATCAGTAGCTAATCCGCCGACCCAGACTCTTTTAACTCCCAAATCGTGTAATCTATCTTCCAGATCTGTACCATCTAGACCGGAATAAGCTTCCTCTTCACGTGTGGTTGCTTTGGATATAATTAGTGTATTTGCAGGAAGTATGATTTCATTTGAGATTTGTGCACCCTTTGTTCCGGCTACACAATGTACCGGCCAAATGCCGCCGAAATCGTTAAAAGAACAATGGTTTTTTGGATGCCAATCGCGGGTGGCAATCACCGGGCGATGTAATCCCTGAAATAAACGAATATACTTATTAAGTTCCGAAATTACTCCGTCTCCATCTGGTACGGCTAATGCTCCTCCAGGTAAAAAGTCGTATTGTACATCTACGAGAATCAGGGCATCAGTCAAATCAGGTTTCAATGGGGGCCTCTTTCATCAATTAAAGCCGACTACGATTAATTATACAACAATTAACATGAAAAATTTTTAAATAATAATAATTGAATCTATGAGGCGCAAGTATCTTGAGGTATTTATACAAGTTTTATCATAAATCTCAGAGAGTGGATACCATTAATCAATTATAAATTGTATTGTCTTAACCAGGTGTTTACAAAATGATAATCATTATTAATTTTGGAGTAGGCAGAATTCGTCATTCTCCCGAATGTAATTCGGGATTTCGGGTTCTTATAAAAATTAAACACTTAGATCCTGTCCGTAGGACTCCTTTGGAGAAACAAGCCTGTCCTAGCGACAGGCCAGGGTTCAGGATGACCCTGACTCGCATCTTTTTCTCTCCAGATTTGAAGTCAAGAATCTCTAAACACCTGGTCAAGACATGACATATAAATTTTAAATCTTTTAGAATTATCATATACTTATTCAATATTTTTTTAAAAGATATTGATGTTGAGAGAATGTTGAGCCCTGATGGATGATTTTAAAATCATTGTTTTTTATAATTGATTTAAATTCATCAGCTGTTCTGGGATATAGTTTAGGACCCATAAATTTTCTTAAAAAGGTAAGGGCATTTTGTGGCGAACTTGTAAGAAATAAATATCTACCAGGTTTTAACATCAAATGCAATTGAGACAGCAGGTGCTCAATGTTTGAGATGTACTCGCTGAGACCAACACAGAGTAAAAGATCAAATGATTCTGGCTGAAACGGTAAATTGAGTGCATCTCCGGCAAGAAAGCATGTATCTTTATACCGAGTGCTGTCGAGGAGAATCATTTTTGTACAATTATCTATTGCGATTTTCAGTGTGGCGCCTTCCGGTTGAAGATACAAACTGTGGCCTCTGCCAACACCGACATCACCAACTATAGCAAAAGATTCATTGTAAATAGGGCTGAAAGTGGCTTTCTGGACTTCAATTTCTTGTCTTAAAATGAATGCAGAAATAGGATTTGCCCTAAGCAGGGGATAGAGTGCCGCTAATTTCTTCCATCGCTTCGATGACATATATATTCCCGAAAAAGGAACTCGGATTTCTGGTAAGCAAAGCTTTTGATCTTTAAACCATTGCTTTGCGTAATTGTTTTTTGAGCCTTCTAATTTTATTGCGGGCTTTTATAATTTCTTTTGGGTTTTTCGATTCAATGGCTTCATCGCGCATCTTTTTTGACTGCTTAATCTGTGCTTTAATGGAAGCCTTATCAACGCCAACGACCTCATGATGGACATGCATGTCAATATCTAGTGCTTTGCATAAAGCTTCTAAAAGATGCTCTTTGTTTAGCTGTTTAGCACCCTGAATTACATCCTCTCCCAATTCTGCGGCAATTTCTCTCAACTCGGCAACTTTTTTATGCCTTAATTCCTCAAATGTGTGTGCCATGCTCAACTCCTTTTTCAAATATTAAATGAATAATTAAAATTGAAATGGGAAAATTATACTCCTCTATCAAATGAATAAAAAAAATGTACTCAAGTAAAGATGTGGCTAAAAGGATGGGTGAAAACTAAAAATAAACCACGGATTCACAAGGACTTAAACAAAAATTATAGCATTTTGTTAGATTATTAATAATAATGTTTGAAAATATATAAATATTTTGTCTTTGTCCTGTGAGTCTCCGTATATTTTCCTGGTAAAAAATTGTTTTATACACCCTCATTAATTGCATTACGATATATCCAATAGTGTATTTATGATCCTCAAAATAGAATCTCCTAAATATTCCTAAAAATCATATATAATGCAAGCACATTCCTATACAATAATGATTGATTCGGAACAATAAAACCCATTAGTTTAGAGATAAATTATTCTTTTTTCCGGTCAAGGACCGCCATTGTAAGACGGATAACGGAGACCAGATGATTTTTGTTGTCCGATATCCTAATATCCCAAATCTGAGTTGAATTCCCAATATGAATCGGACGGGTAACCCCCTTGACAAAGCCCTCTCTTACAGATCGGATATGATTCGCATTTATCTCTAAACCAACACTCATCTTTTTAGAGCGATCAATACATAAGTTGGCAGCAACACTCCCTAATGTTTCAGCCAGAGATACAGATGCGCCGCCGTGAAGTAAACCATCAGGTTGATGTGTGCGATAATCTACAGGCATCGTGGCAGCGATATAATCATCACCAATATCAGTGTATATGATCTCCAGATGCTCAACCATTGTATTTTTTGAAAGATTATTTAAATCTTCAAGCGTAGGTTTTATAAACCAAATCGACATGTGTGAATCTCCTGGATGTTTTCCTTTTGGTATTCTAATATGAATCTTCTATGTTCTTCTGGCCTGCCCTTTTCACGGGGGTAATTCCGTGGTTATATTTTTTTCATTCTACTATATTCCTGAGTTCATCAAGATTTCTGATCTCATAAGTTGGTATGATTGCGGGATTTGAGTTAAGTGAATCAGGGTTGTACCAACAGGTATCAATGCCAAAATCATTTCCACCTTTGATGTCAGAACTTAGGTTGTCACCCACCATCAATAAACTGTTTTTTGAAGGAGAAGACATTCTCTCGTGAGAAATTTCGAAGATTCGCTTATCAGGTTTGGCAACACCCACCTCATCGGAAATGATGATGTCTGAGAAAAAATCCTTTATTGGAGATAAATTTAGACGTGACCGTTGGACTTCTTTGATACCATTGGTCATAAGAACCAGAGAGAATCTTGCTGACAGGTCTTGTAGTATTTTAACTGCACCGTCAATCAAATCGTGGCGCTGCGAGAGGTGATCCAGATAGGTAGAACCAAATACTTGTGGATTAAATCCGATCTCTAATTTTTTTAATAATAAATCAAACCTCTTTGTTTTGAGCAGAGGTATGGTGATCTCACCACGTTCAAATTCATCCCACAAAACTTTATTGAATTGTCGATAGAAATCAAGGTATTCAGCAGAGAAGGGCAGGTTAAAAGAGGCGAATGAATTTTTAAGTGCGTAGAATTCAGCTGCATCATAATCAAATAAAGTGCCGTCTGCGTCAAATATTATCCATTTATATATCATTTAGAAAGTATCGTTTAAATTAATTTTTAGGTTTCTTGAGTATGTAAAATTCATATCCGCAAAAATATGAATATTTCTTCATAATTTCCATTTCTTCTATGGTATCCCGAATGACAGATTTCATTCCCGGGTTGGGCTTTTCCCTATCTATTAATTCGTCGATTTTTATTTGTAATGGATTGTAATAACTAATCCACCAATCTTCATCCGGAAGAGAAAAATGGCCTACAATCTCTAAATTTGTTCCTTTTGCGACAGACAAATTATCCGGGATAGATTTTATTCCAGGGTATCCCTGCTGCCAATAATCTAATGCTTCCTTTGGTGGATCATTTCTAAACCAACTTAATTCTGAGATAACCATAAATCCTCCGGGTCTAAGAAATGACTGCCAGGTCCGCAGACCATTCTCGAATCCCATGATATAAATAGCACCCTCTGACCATATTAAATCAAAACTGAGGGAATCTAATGATAATGCCACCATATCCTGATTCAGGCAGCTGATCATTGATTTATACGCCTTATTTCTCGAATATTCTGCGATTTGATTTAGGTATGGTTGGTAAATATCGATTGCCGTAATTTTTCCCTCTAATTCTTTTGCTAATACGAATGTCTGTGCACCGCAACCACATCCCATGTCAATAATTTGAGGATTAAGAGGCAGATCATTTCTAATCAGGTTAAGGGCCTTAAGGGTACTCTGTGTGCTTCCCGGTCCTTGCCGCTCTAATCCTTCATATAGTCTAAAGAGTGCTTCTAAATATTCATTCATCTGCTCACCTGAAAATTAATAAATATATAACCACCGAATTAAACCGAAGGATACACATAATTAAAAGAATAGAACGGGATTAATCCATTTCGATTTTTGAAATATAATTTCTGTATTTCTCCAGATGTTTAGGTCAATCAATCATTATATATATAAGGTGACCAATTTAATCTGTCATGCAAATTAATCATATTATATTTTTTCATGATATCAATAACGAGATCGAGAGAGATACGCTTCTTTCTTATGTCCCTGATATCCTGTAATTGAGGTAGCCATAAATAAGGAGTTATAAATCGCTTCTTGTACCGCTTCTTCAGTGGCGCGGAAAAGATCATTCATATGGTTATTATGGACGAGTGGTGGTATTTTTACTAAATCATTGACTGAATTGTATGGAATACGATAGGCCGTTGAAAAGGCTATGGCATAATCTCCGGATCCATTGGACATAAAAGCCCGGGTACGAGCCATACCGGCAAAAGCCCGTTTGGCAATACGTTTCAGATTTCGGGGGGAAAGCGGTGCATCCGTTGCAATAACGATCATGCATGAGCCATCTTCAGCACGGGAAGTGTTTTGTTTTATTTCCCGGGAAAAGGGAACACCGTTAATTGTCAGCTCCCAGCCGAAGTTGGATTGAACCAGCACGCCAACGGTATACTGAATCCCGCTAATTTTTGGGGTCAACCTGGAAGATGTACCAATTCCCCCTTTAAAACCAAAGGCTGATGTTCCAGTTCCTGCTCCCACAGTACCTTCTGCTGGCAAACCTGTAGAAGAATTCAAAATTGCCTCAATAACATGGCTTTTGGTGATATGTTGTCCCCGGATATCGTTGAGATAACCATCATTGGTCTCACCGACAACAGCATTCACAGACCTAACGTTTTCGTTCCCCGGTTGATCACGTGTATATTGAACAACAGCAGAAACAGCCGTTCCCACGCTGAGGGTATTCGTCAAAATTATAGGTGTCTCAAGATTACCTAGCTCATCAACCTGAGTAGTTCCTGCAAGTTTGCCAAAAGCGTTGTAGCAATAAATTGCCGCCGGAACTTTGGTTTGAAAGACATTGTCACTATGAGGTATTACGGCGGTTACACCTGTGCATATCTGATTATCTGTGATTAAAGTCTTGTGTCCAACTTTGACGCCCTGTACATCGGTTATAGCATTTAATTCTCCTGGCCTCATTAAACCAATCTCAATACCTAACTCTCGGCTTCGCTTGCGGATTGAGTCCTGTTGGCCCTGAGGGTGAGTGCTTGAGTACAAGGATCCGAGAAGGCATAGGATCAGGATCATAAGATAAAAAATACAGGTGAATCTGAAAATATTGTTCTGCTGTAAATTCATCACTCCTCCACTCAATTCACTATTATAGTCTATTAATCCATGATTTGAAAGTATCACAGATCGCAAATCTCATATCCCGATTCGGGTATTATAGTATTAGGTAAATCCGGTTTTGAATAAATCAGGATCATATGATATACTATAATTTAAAAATACAGGATATTCAGTAAAAAGTGAAGAGAAAAAATGAAGTGATTCAGGCCTTTTCAGCAAATTTTTTAAAATTCTCCATGTGGAATTTTGTCTGTTTTGGGAAGGCATTACGCATAAAAAAAACCATTAATTTCATTAATCCATTAAATTGAAATTCATTTTCGGACACCCACCGCGTTCTATCTGTCCCATCTTCGTAAAAATGATTTATAACCTCATTTATTACACCTCTGGTTGTGTAGGTACCTGCGTATAGTTCAGGTAGATTTCTTTCTCTAATTGTCTCAATCATCTCAAGACGGTGTCCCTTATGATCAAATGTCAATTGTGACTCTGCACCGGGTTGCCCAGGCTCTCCACTAAGGTGCTCAAAACTTTCCAATCCTTCCATCCATTTCTTCAGATTTCCAGCATCATCAAATAATTTGATTACCTTCTCCCGGGGAAGATTGATTAAAACCTCACATGAATAGTGCATTGAAGAAAACCTCCTGAATGGCGACAATGATCTCTATTAATTTTAGTATGAATAGTATATTCTAAAAACCAGATCGGTGATAGAATTATTTCTTAATGTGAAAAAAGGTAGGGGGTTAGGTTTGAGAATAGAGAAAATAGAAGGCAACAATATGGCAATCACAATGTATTCATTTATCTATGGATGCTGCCACTTTACGAATTCAAGTCGATTGCCGGATGGATCTTTCACGAATATGCGCTGAGCAGAATATATGTCGATCTGAGGTTGAAAGATTTCAATATTTTTAGAGAGTAAATATTTGCGCCACTGGTCAACATCGTCCACATTGAAGGCAAAATGGGACGTCTTTCCCGGTGCTGCATCTTCCTTTTGAACAATGTGCAAGGCAAGTTTATCGCTGAGATCAAGCCAGGCGATAGATTTTTCCTTTACACCCTCTGGCATGGGTAAAACGGAAAGACCCAAAATATCCTGGTAGAACTGCAAGGCAGATTGTAAATCTTTTACTTCGATGGCAACATGGTTGAATGCCCCAAGATCAGGTCTTTTTTGCTGTTTTTCCAAAGAGACTTCCTTTCCATCGTACTTGTTCAAACTAACTTTATACCATCATCTGTAATCGAAATATGTTCTTCCCGATACAGGACACCTATTGCTTTTTTAAAAGTTTTTTTACTTACGCCGAACATCGAATATATTTGAGTGGGATTTGATTTGTCATTGAGTGGAATAAAACCACCTTTGTCTCGAAGAGCAGTAAGAATATCATCTGTGATGTTGGTTACTTTTTGAAAACCTGGTTGGTTAAGGCTAACATCAATCTTATTATCTTCTCTTATTTTTTTAATATAGGCTGGAAGTGTTTGGGCTATTTTAACATCTTGAAATATTTCGTTTTTATACAAAATTCCCGGATATTTATTGTTAATAATAACTTTATATCCAAGATCAGTTTTTTCAGCGATTAAAATGTCAATAACCTCTCCGACTCTCAGAGTGGAGGGAGGGGGCAATAAGAATTTATCGAGCTTTGATGATGCAACAATTCGATCTGTGGCTTCGTCGATGTAAATATAAACGAGGTAGCTCCTGCCCTTAACCATTCTCTGTTTTTGTTCACGAAAGGGAACGAGAAGATCTTTGGGTAGCCCCCAATCCAAAAAAGCACCAACCTGAGTGACCATAACAGTTTTCAGCATACTAAATTCTCCGACCATTGCTATCGGTGTTTCCGTCGTTGCAATAAGACGGTCTTCAGAATCAAAATATACAAAAACAGTAATATCGGAGCCGATGGCGGCATTTTTGGGCACATACCTTCCCGGTAATAATATTTCATCATATTCCTGACCATCCAGGTACACACCGAATTCTACACTTTTATTAATCTTTAAGGTATTCATTTTGCCAATGTTTAGCATTGTTTAACTTTCCTCATGCCTTAGACGTCTATTTTTATGGTTAATCATAGGTCTTAAAATTTCACAGTGAATGATCCAAATCTGATTGAAGGTAGAGGGCAACAGCGTGTATACAAGCCGGGCATACATTTTTGAATAAGCCCAATTCTTTTGCTTCGTTTTTGCCTTCCTCAGAAGAGATATCAATATTTAACAAACTTGAGCAATTTACATCACCTAATTCATTCTCCATTTTAGAGATAAATGTCTCAACTTGTTTATAAGATTCTTCTTTCTTTTCTTTTTCATCTGGATGCTTGTTTCCGTATTTCATGCTCAAGATGAGAGCGCCGGCATTTACAGCACCGCAAATATATTGTTTACGGCCTAAACCACCGCCTAAACCAGATCCCAGCCTAAAAGCTAATTCCTGATCAAATCCGACATAATCTGCAAATGAAACCAATATTGACTGGGAACAATTAGATCCCTCATCAAATAGTTGAACGGCTTTTTCAATTCTCTCCATAGATTTCTACTCTTTCTTTCCAGCAAAATTATTATTGGTGCGATTATAGGAATTAAAATCAATCGATATATATAAGCTCAAATTTTCAGGTCCGGAAGATTCATATATCTTTGTATACCCTTGATCCAACTGGCGCATAATAGACTTTGTATTGGGATGATCCCGATATTTATTTCCCAAAGACCAAATTAAGACATAATCTACATGACCGCCAGTATTATTGATGTAGGAGGGGATATTTATGGCAGGTGGAACCGTTTCTATTTGGGAATTTATGGCAAGATGGCGCAGGGGATTACGTTGATGCCGATACTGGATAGGAAAATACCCCTTCCATGCCTGGTAATTTCCTAAATTTACGATTCTTTTCTTTGCTGAGATGAGTGAGGCGGCATGCATAAAAGGATTTACCCGATAAGAGGGAAGTGATTGATTATTCTTGGAATTTGTTTCATAATAGCTTAGGGCCAATAGAGTAGTGTTCTCCTGAATTAATTTTGAGGGGTGAATAAATGCTTCTAAATTTTTATTAATTTCAGCATAGGTTGACGCATTTAAACTCAAAATAAACAGGGAAATAACAATGGGTATTATTACCATGTATTGTTTGAATTTTTCATTGTAGGTTTGTACACCTATCCAGATGAGGAGAATGAAATAGCAATAGAGCATCAATCTGGCATTTATAATTTCGCCGTTGGCGATTTTATCCGGAGCTAAGAAATAGATTCCAAGAAAAATGGCATAGATGATTAAAAAATGGTCATAAACATTAATCCTTCTGCTGCGAATTTTATTACTAACTAAATAAATCGATAGAAAAAATAATAGAAGAACTATCACTATCGCAAACCATAATTCTGCTCTTAAATAAGAATACAGGGATGTAAGGGCTCCCAATTGGATCAGGCGGTCTGTAAAAGAGTGGAATACACCGGGTTAATCCCTTGTTCTGACAAAAATAAAATTATAAGTAATAGAGTTGGTAGAACAGCTAGAAATACAACCAAAACCTGATGCTTAAATCTGTTGAAACGTATCTTTCTCTTTTCAACTTTTATATCATGTATATAGAATAATAATATGAGACAAGAAATTGCCGTGTAAACCATTACCAGGGATATGATATGGAATAAATAGGTGATAAGAGTCAATCCAATCAGAGTGATGAGTTTAAAGGGGGTGAACTTATCGCGGTGCTTCACCCAGAAGCCAAATAATCCAAAAAACAAAATAAGGCTATATGAAAATCCATAAAATCCCATATGAAGTGAATAATTATATATAAAGGGAAAAATTAAAAATGAAAAAAATGTTGATTGCGGATTTACTGATTTAAGGCAATAACGAAAAGAGAGTGGGAAGAATATAACATAGATGCTAATGAGTAATTTTTCAGCTATGAATAAGGGAGAAATAAGTGTCAAGCCGCTCAATATGAGTTGAATTAACCAGTTCGAAGGATCTTGCTTATTTATTTCGTAATAGTCATGTAAGATTTTGGCTTCTGGGTTAGTATATTCATTTAAGATAATGGCGTTTTCAAGATGAACAGGTCCGTCTTGCGTTGGAAAGTAGTTTACAGACCAGAGAGGGAGAAGGTGAATGATGATTAGAATCCAAAATATCTGGTTTTCCCAGCGGTTCAATTTATAATACATGATTGTTTGGGGATGTGATCAAACTTATGGTAAATGGGTATTTAGTAATATTACTTTAAACTAAGTTCAGATTTTAGGACTTCTAATGCTTGTTCAGCCATGTCCGGTGGTACATATAATTCAATCCGTGCATTTGAAATGAAGGGTGAGGCTGGAGATCCTCCCAGACCATGTTTGTTTTCATTTTTAAGAAAATAGGCTATCTCTTCGCGGTCCAGTATCATTTTTATGAGGGCCGTTTCTTGTGAGTTTGCCGGTGAATAGATAGAAATAAAATTTTCATCATACGCGACTTCAGAATGATTTTCAATCTCGGGGGGTAGTTCATAAACTAACGCAACATCACAATCAGGGCACTGATATATGTTTGCCACATATTCAGATTTACATTCAGGACAAATCATAGGACACTCTCTCTAATATATGGAGGGATTAACGTATGTCAATATAATCAGAAATGGAGGAAATATCTACTTCTGAAATTATTTTCGACCACCAATAGCAAGGAGAACAGCTAATAAATAAATTTTATTGGAGGTTAACTACTTTTTGTTGAAAAAAGTATTGACAAATGTGCTTGAATTGATTATTATAATACTGACCGGTCGGTCATAATAAATATTGTTTTGGAGTATCAATGCCACGAATTGTTGACAAAGAAGCAAAAAAGATGGATATCTTACATGTTGCCATGCGCGTTTTTGCGCGCAAAGGTGTGGTCAAAACCAAGATGATTGATATTGCAACTGAGGCGGGAATTGGCAAAGGAACGATCTATGAGTATTTCCAAAGCAAAGAAGATATTTTTACGACTTCCTTTGCATATTTTTTTGAGTCGTTGGAAGCAAATGTGACACAGGCAATTTCATCAGAACCGAATCCAATAAAGCAATTAAGGATTTTAGCGGAACTATCGCTTAAATCTGTCTTACATGGAAATGCAGATTATGCCGATATTATGATGGAATTCTGGGCAGAAGGGGTAAGAAATAAGGATGAGGAGCTTTTAAAGAAGATTAATCTCAAAGGTGTTTATACAGAATATAGAGCTCTGGTCACAAAAATACTCGAAAATGGTATTGAGCAAGGTGTCTTTCGATCTATTGATCCCACAACTGCCGCGTCTGTTTTTATTGGTGCTTTTGATGGTGTCATGCTACAGTGGATTATGGATCGTAAGGCGATAAATTTAGATAAAATTGTCGATTTTCTGTTGGATGGTTTTGTTAATGGGATAAAAGTGTAATATGTAATTAGGAATTAGGAACTTGGGGATAAATGATTCATGCATATATCGGAATTATATTCTCGCTAAGGCGCCAAGACGCAAAGTTTAAAATATGAAATGGACGAGTTTATATGAATATCAATTTTGTATCTGTCTTTTGCTTTATAAGAGAATCATTATATATTATATTCTATAATGTTTTCTTTGCGGCTTTGCGTCTTTGCGAGATAAATAAAAATACAGGAGAATTAAAAGGTGAATAAAATAATCGCATTACTATTGTTGTCCAGCACTCTGGCAGTCGGGCAGGATGCAACGGGAATTGTCAAAAAGGCTGATGAATTGATCCGTGCTAAGAGTTCCTACACGGAAATGACAATGAAGATTGTTAAACCAAGCTGGTCACGGGAAATGACCATGAAAATCTGGGCTCTTGAACCAGATTATGCATTGGTTTTCATTGAGGCGCCGGCAAAGGATAAGGGAACTGTCACCCTTAAAAGAAAGCGAGAAGTTTGGAACTGGATCCCTTCTGTCCATCGGGCGATAAAGATTCCACCTTCTATGATGATGCAGGACTGGATGGGATCAGACTTTACAAATGATGACTTGGTTCGCCAGTCGTCAATTGTTATTGATTATAACCATTCAATCGTTGGTGAGGAAAAAAAAGATGGATATGACTGCTATAAAATAGATATGATACCAAAACCAGATGCTGGTGTTGTCTGGGGTAAAATTACGACCTGGATTTCCAAAGAAGGATTTCTTCAATTGCAAGCCGATCATTATGATGAGGACCAGATCCTTATAAAATCCATGATAGGGTCACAAATAAAAAAAATGGGTGGCAGGACCATCCCTTCTCATTGGGAAATGATCCCCCATGATAAACCCGGACAAAAAACAGTGATGGAGTATAATGAGATCAAGTTTAATATTAATATCGATGAATCTTTTTTCTCTCAGCAAAATATGAAACGGGTTAGGTAAATAGATAATATAAAAGATACAGAGCGCATAGTGCAAAGAGCATCGCATAGTAAATCGAAAGAGAACGCCATGCTCCTGGCACAATGATGAAATCTCATCTATTAAAAGTACAACCAAGAAGAGGCTGATATAATGTACTTATCATTAAGTTGGCGTAATATTTGGCGTAATAAAAAAAGAACCATCATTGTCGCATCATCCGTCTTCTTTGCGGTAATTCTTTCGGCGGTGATGCGTTCGGCACAGTTGGGATCCTATAGTGATATGATTGATTCTTCTGCGAAATTATTCACCGGGCATCTTCAGATACAGGGAAATGATTATTGGGAAAAGAGATCGCTAGATGAAAGCATTGTCCTGGAGGAAGATACATTCGAAAGAATTCAAAATATATCCAATATCTCTCATCTCACCCCTCGTTTGGAGGCTTTTGCCCTCATTTCATACCGGACCAGCACAAAAGTTACACAGGTTATTGGTATCGATCCGAATCTTGAAACTGAAATAACCGGGGTTAAAGAAAAATTGGTGGAAGGGAATTATTTGACTCCGGAAACAAAGGGATTGCTCATAGGTTCAGGCTTATCAAAATTATTAAAATCTACCGTCGGAGATAGTCTGATTCTTTATGGACAGGGCTATCATGGACAAATTGCTGCGGCGATCGTTCCCATTACAGGTATCGTTAAATTACCCTTTAAAGCAATGGATAATGCCATGGTTTTATTACCTTTAAACCTTGCTCAGGAGGTGTTTTCCTGCGAGAATCGTATCACCTCTCTGCCAATTCTAATCGATAATATTCATCATCTGGAAGAAGTTGAGGAGGCTGTTCGGGCAGAACTGAGCGATGAGCAAAAAATTATGTTGTGGAATGAAATGATGCCCGATCTTGAACAAAATATTGAAGTTGATAATGTGAGCGGTATTATCATGCTGGCCATTCTATATATTGTAATTGCATTTGGCGTTTTTGGAACGGTTATGATGATGGTTTCGGAACGGGCGAAAGAATTTGCTATCTTAATTTCAATTGGCATGAAAAGAAGATGGCTGATTTTGGTACTTTGCCTTGAAACTTTTATGGTTTCATTCGTGGGTGTTTTTATAGGAATTGTCGGAAGTATTCCAATCATTTTATATCTTGTTAATAATCCAATTAGCTTAGTCGGGGAAATGGCCGAGTTATATGAGAAATTAAGTATAGAACCTATACTTACCTTTAGTGCCGAACCGGTTGTTTTTATTTCACAGGCGGTTGTTGTTTTTTTAATAGCGGTAGTCACTATCTCATACCCATTGCTGTTTATTCGCCACCTCGACCCGGCAAAAACAATTCGAGGGTAAATCGGGTGACTCATGCAGAATTACCAAGCATAGTGTGGTTCGGAATCAGTCAATTTTTTGTCATCCCGTCCCCGAACGGGATCGCGTCTCGGGATAGGGATCTTCCTACTTTTAGTTATCTGGCCTTCATGCAGGAGGATTCTTTCAGAATGACACAAGTTACATAATTCATGGAAAAATATCGTGGCGGCGTTGCGTCGCAGCGTGAAAATATAGAAGGAGAGATTTATGTTAATATCACTCGCCTGGAAAAATATATGGCGAAATAAAAAGAGAAGTCTGATCATTGTGGCGGCCATAACTTTTGGTCTATGGGGTGGCCTGTTTTCGAGTGCTATAATGGTTGGAATGATGGAATCAATGGTTGAGACAGCCATAAGTCGTAACCTTTCGCATATTCAGGTTCATAAAGAAGCATATGAAACGGATAAGGATATCCGCAATTTTATTCCCAATGGAGTAAAAGTACTTAAGAAGATTAGAGAAAATCCTGAATTAGAAGCGGCCGAGGCAAGAGCGTTGGTAGTTGGAATGGCTGCTTCACCAACTTCTTCATATGGTGTACAAATTATCGGGATTGTGCCCGATGATTCAAAAAAGATTACAGATATTCACCAGCAAATTGTGGAGGGTAGTTATTTTGAATCTGAACGAAAAAATCAAATTGTTATCGGAACTAAACTTGCAAACCGTCTGAATCTTAAACTCAAATCAAAGATTATTTTAAGTTTCCAGGATCTCGAGGGAAACATCACCTATCTGGCTTGTCGAATTGTTGGTCTGTTTAAAACGAACTCTTCTCAGTTTGATGAAATGAATGTTTTCGTCAGGCAACATGATCTTTTTAAAAGTCTGAGCACAGATCCTGTTATCCATGAAATTGCTATGCGTGTGACCGAGCTGGATAATATCGATCCTGTTAAAGAAAACTTACAATTATCGTTCCCCGAATTGCAGGTAGAGAGTTGGTCTGACCTTGCGCCGGAATTGGCATATTTGTCTCAAAATACGGGTGTCTATATGTACATATTTGTTGGTATTATTCTATTTGCCTTACTTTTTGGCATTACCAATACCATGCTCATGTCTGTGGTGGATCGAATACGTGAGTTGGGTGTTCTGATTGCCATTGGTATGAAAAAGGGAAAAATATTTATCATGATTATATTAGAAGCGATATTCTTATCGCTCACAGGTGGAATTTGTGGTATGGGTGTGGGTCTACTTACGATATCCTATTTTGGATCAACCGGAATAGACCTTACAGCAATTTCAGTAAGTCTGGAAAGTTTTGGAATGACGGCAATCCTTTACCCATTTTTACCGGCTTTAATGTATCTGATCTTAACAGTTATGATTGTAGTGGCTGCTAATATTGCAGCATTGTTACCGGCATGGAAAGCCACACATCTGGTGCCATCTGAGGCAATACGGAGTTATTAAATAATAGAAGAGTAAGAATGAATACTTAGTAATTTGTAATTTGGAAATTCTTTTCCCCTAGTCTTTTTTACTTTCTATACTTGTACTTTTTATTTAGTGTATCCATAAAAACGATACGGAAGGAATATAAAATGGCTCTGATTGAAATTAGCGATCTGAATAAAATCTATAATACAACAGCGGTGCCGGTTCATGCGGTCAGGAACGTATCGTTAAAAATAAATAAAAAAGAGTTTCTGGCTATTGTTGGTCCCTCAGGCTCCGGAAAAACGACCTTACTAAACATCGTCGGTGGATTAGACCAACCGACAAATGGAAAAGTCCAAATTGATGGAATCGATCTGGCAATCCTCTCTCAAAGCAAATTAGTAGAATACAGATTAAGGAATATTGGCTTTGTCTTCCAGGCATATAATCTGATACCTGTATTTACTGCGAGGGAAAATGTGGAATTTATCATGCTTCTCCAGGGGGCAGAAAAGGATGAAAGGGAGGAAAGGGCAGTCGAATTGTTGAAACAGGTGGGACTTACAGATCGAATTAACACCCGTCCTGCCCAGTTATCAGGGGGTGAACAACAACGGGTAGCCGTTGCCCGGGCTTTGGCCTCACGACCGGCTTTTGTCCTGGCGGATGAACCTACCGCTAATCTGGATAGCGAATCTGCGGAATCATTACTTGATCTGATGGAAGATTTAAATGATAAACATGAAATGACTTTTATTTTTTCAACACATGATGCCCGGGTTATGCGTCGGGCGCGGAGAATTATAACGTTGCAGGATGGTGGCGTGGTAAGTGATAAATCAGGTTCATTTGATGAATAATGATGTAAATATGATCAGCAGGAATAATTATCGATTTGCCGGGTTAGAACGAAATTCAGTGAAATATTCAGGATTAACTATTCTCCTCTTATCCGTCTTATTTTCTCCTTTATATGCTCAATTATCGGATTGGAACTTTGGTGGCTATGCAAAAGAACTGGTCACCTATGATGACGGGACTTTAGATGATTTTCCTTTTGAGACAGGGCAATGGCAGAATACCCTTCAATTACGATTGAATGGTTTTTGGTATCCTACTGATGATCTTTCGGTATCCATACAGGCACGGAATCTGCTAACCTACCAAAAGAACATGAATCTTTACCGCGAATTTCAGAATCTATTTACAACAAATAGTTATTATTTTGATCTCAAATGGGAATGGTTAGAGGATGACGATATATATGGTTTTAGTGAGATTGATCGCTTCTACTTAGACTGGATCAAAGATGACTGGGAAGTGATCTTGGGCCGGCAACGGATTGCCTGGGGTACCTGCCTGGTTTGGAATCCTACCGACTTATTTAATCCCTTTGATATTCTTGATTTTGATTATGAAGAACGTCCGGGCACGGATGCCGTACATGTACAATATTATACAGGGTCACTTTCACAATTTAACCTTGCGGTAACACCAGGACGTACAAAGTATGAGGTAATTTATGCCGGGCGGTATACAACAAATAAATGGAATTACGACTTTGGACTCATTGCTGGTTGGCAACGGAATAGTCCGCGTCTTGCAGCGAATTGGTCTGGTGAGATTTGGGATGGAGGCTTTCGGGGAGAGTTGCTTTATACAGATCCTAATATAACCTATACGATGATCAATTTTGAATCACTGACATGGGAAACTGTTGAAGTAACAGATCCATATCTAACATTTTCTCTCTCATATGATTATACTTTTCAGAACAACTTTTATCTCCACACAGAATATTTATATAATGGATTAGGTACAACTGATAATGCTGGATCGAGAAGATTTGATATTATTTATACGGGTGAATTATCTCCCGGGCGAAACTCAATTTATCAGGAATTTGCTTATCAACTTACACCATTGCTCAGGGCGGATTTCTTTGTAATTTATAATCCCAATGATAAATCGTGGATTGCCGCACCATCTCTCCAATATTCGGTGGCAACTAATTGGGAAACATATTTGCTCATCTTTCCAACCGGTGGTGATAATGGAACAGAATATGGAGGGTTTCCTACCCAGTACTTCGCCAGGGTAAAGTTCTCCTTTTAGAAAACTTAATATTTACCTGGTTCTCAAAGGGTCTTGTTGTTATTCTCCTGATTTAATTCCGGAATCCCGCTTGTAATCTAATTCTTTATGACAACCGGTGACACAAGAACCCCCATTTTCACTCTCCTTAAACTTCATTGGCATTTCCCATTTTCCAAAGGGCACCTTATCGGCCACAAGATGGGGGAATTTTGATCCATGGACGTCATGACACGTAATACAGTCTACGCGCTTTCTCGCGGTTCACATGCAAATAATGTAAATTAACAGATCCATCTCTGAATTCCGTGGCCGTAGTAGTTGATTTTTCTTCCATCAAACCTGAATCGTGACAATCAAAACAGTGCGCAAATGACTCCGTGCTGCCAGTGCCATAACTGCCTTTTGGAAATGCAGCAGAAAGAAGAAAATAATTATCCGGCGTATGTGCAGCATGACAAGCGGAACAACCATCCTCAAGAATCGGACCATGAACGTACTTGGATTTTGATACCCGTTTTTCAATATCTTTTACCGTATGGGTTTTCCCTTTGATTTTATTGTTATGACAGGTAAAACATAATTTTTCCTGTTTGTCCTGAAGAAGATTTGCATGCTCAGACACATGCGCATTGTGACAGAGATAGCATTTACCGCCTTTTTGAAAGGGACCGTGTACCTCGGACTCCTTTCCAACCTGGACCTCAACGGCTGCATGACAATCAAAACACAGTCCCGGCACATCTTTATTAACCATAAATTTATATGGTGAATGATGCGCACTGTGGCATTGCAGACAGCCGGCGAGAAAAGGTTCGTGAACACTCGGCATCGTTTGAACATCCTTCTTGTTTGTATGACAAAAAACACATAAGTCCAATCCATCACGCAATAACAAATGTGTTAATTCTGACTGATGTGGATTGTGACACGCATTACACATATCTGCTGAGACGGGGCCATGGGTGGCCACATCATTTTTGTCCATGCTATGACATTCCAGACACGGGACGCTACTCTCTGAAATTAATAGTTTCTCATTCTCCGTGCTATGTGGATTATGGCAGTTAAGACAGACTCCCATCCTTTACAGGCTGGTGAACAAATTTCATCTGATTGTTAGGCTCATGACAACCATAGCATAATGCAGGGACAGTGGTGGTTAATGAGAATTCCTTCTCGCCTTTAATGGGATGTTCGTCAGAATCTGTTTTATGACAGTTCATACAATTTTCTTCCACCGGAGGATGAACCATATCAAATTTTGTTTGTTTTACATGACAGCCTTCTGCAGAACAATTTGAAAAATTTTGTTGATTGATAGCGAATAAGGGTGAACTAATACAAGAGACCTAGCAAGTAAACCAGCAGGTAATTTTGTTTTTTCATGATCATTCTCTCTTAAAATTTACGTTCAATTTTTATATATCCCCCATTATAATTTGTTATCTCTTGTGAAAAGTTTCGTCGGTACATTTCTAAGCCAAAGGTAAGATAAACAGAGCGGTATCGTGTAGTAAATTCTGCCCGCAAATTGCTCAGATCGAGATCAATTCCCCTTCCTTCCTGAAAACGATAACCTCCATCCAAAGAAACCTTTGAGAAAGTGTTGATGAAATAGATCAAACGTCCGGAAATATCTGCAAATTGTTGGGTCTCAAATGAAGCCAGGAGCTTGTAGTCCCTGTAATTACTACTCAATGATAAGTTGAGAACGGATAAGAAATTCGAGGCCACCGTAAGATAATATCGTTTTGCATGGTAAGGCACAATATTGCTCTCATAGTTATCAAATTCCAGACCGGCGGAAAGGATCCCTCTTGAAAGCCGTAATCCATAAACACGTTGTGATATAGATTTAAGAATTTTATTTTCTGCTTTAAAAATATTATCATGCCTTTGATCAAAATATCGGAAATAGAAATTTAAGAGACGATTAAAAATGGTCAGATTCAATCTGAAAATATTATAGTTTGTATCATAGTTAAACGAAAACGAATGTCGCGATGTATAATCAATATAAATTGTCTGTCCTTCAGAAATCTGACCACCGGGTAGCCGCTGGATCTCAAGAAATGGGGCCCGGCTGATTATCAAATAGTCAATATTCTCCTGATAGATGATTGAACCGCTTTCGTCTCGAACAATTACAGTAGCAGGGTCAATGTCAGGCTGATTTAAAAGAATTATCTCATTATCCTTTAAAATATACTCTTCCCTCACAATATCTATATATTGGCTTTCGCTTTTACGATCATCATTTCTCTCTCGATGTTCATAGGATAATTGGAAAGTACCCGTGGGTATTTTTTTTGTATATTCAAATCCAATTCCAATTTGGTTGGTGAGTTCGTCAAAAAATGTTTGATTGAGATCAATGTATTCATAATAAATATAGCTGCGTAAGCTTGAATAGAGTTTGTGCTCCATCCTTGCCACTATATTATTTTGGCGGGAACGTAGAAGAAATTGATTATAGTCATTGTAGCGGTACAGACCGGTAAATTTTAATGAAGCAGGTAGGGCATAGGTTATATTCTCATTTATTTGCAGCCGCTCGTAATTTTGACTGCCCTTTTGTCGGCGATAATATACCAGGGAATGCCAGTTGCTATACCGGCTCGAATCAAGGGAGACATGATTTTCCAGTCGGATATTTACCGCTTTATTTCCAATCCAGCTGCCAAATCCATATTTTCTGATATAATCGTCATAAGCATAACTCAAAAGATGACGATCTGATTGTCCCAATGATTTGTTGAATACAACCGAAATATTTTCTCTTTTATTTAAAAATTGCCTGCCTGTTTGAATCTCATCCTGCGTCCAGTCTGATTTTATATACGAAAGGGTGACTGGCAGAAAAGGATTTCGGAAGGAGATGCCTCCGCCATAATCATTATTGACAGCTTCTACATTTGTAGCATATTCTCTGTTTATAAAATGGTGGTTGATGTTATAAAATGCATTGGCAGATAAGGAACGCTGATCAAAAATAACGGTCTGTATTCTTAGTTGTTCTGCTGTGCGTCTCTCGGAGCGATTGGGAATGACTAAAAATCTCTCATTTTGAATACCTGGATTCAGTTTAAGATCAATATTTATTTTTAAGAGATTGGGATGCCAGATATAACTTCTTGAAACAATCTCAAATTGACCGAGTAGTTTTTGATTTACGGGGGTCTCTCTTTGACCGGATCGGAAAATTGTTTCCTGAGAACGATAAAGACCTTCTAAGGTGATTGCGCCATTCAGAGATTGTTGTTTCCATAATCCAATCTCAAACAAGGGCTGTTGAGCGGCCAATGGTCTGAGGAGAAGAAAAAGTAATATACAAGAGATGGTAATTCTACTTTTCATTTATCCATCTTTTTTTATTCTTAATAAATTGGCCGTATCCCCACCATGAGGATTATGGCATTCAAGGCATTCTGTTTTACTGCTTCTCTGATGTGCATTATTTTTAACGATATCCCCGGGCTCATGACAATGCCGGCAGACATCGCGAACAGACATCTTCAGCAATGCGGAAAATTGGGATTTATGAGGTTGGTGACAGGTTGAGCAAAATCCTGCTGCTACAGGGCCATGGATCTTTTTATATTGATCATTTATGTTTTTATGGCATTGGTAACAAAGTTCGGGTTGGCGCTGATTAAGACGATAGCCGTGTTCGAGTTGATGACACTTCTCGCATTTTTTCTGCCTGTAATCAGGATGATAGACACCTGCACCATTGATAATAACTGTTTCTTTGGTCAATTTTTGGGAAGAAGAATCAGAAAGAGGCGTGAATAGGGGTTGGCTATCTGTTGATTTGGTACTGTCAGCATTTGGGACTCCATCAAAGAAGAGAGAGAGTGATCTGTTACTACAAGATAAGATCATAAATAGAACCAATGAAACAGGGAGAATGATTTTTTTTATAATTATTATCATATTATTGTAATACCTTGGTTGAATTTTAATGTCACTCCATCTAATGAGGGCGTTGAGATTGTTGCATTATAAATGTATATAATTCTGATTATTATTCAGTCGGTTCAACAAACCCATAGACACTTACCTTGTCTGGTCCATATTGATTCGCGACAAAAATCAGATACTGTAGATCGAATCCCTTATAAACATAATCTTCAAAGTAAGATAGGCTCGTGTAATCAATAATGATGCCGGCAGGTAGCCACATATCACCTGGTTTCCTATAGGTCCCACCAAAATACATGAGTAATTCCGAAGCCTGGTTGAAAATCTGTACATTTTCAAATGCAGCATCTGCCACATAAATTCGTCCCTGCATATCTACAGCAACACCCTTTGGACGAACAAATTGACCGGGACGTTTTCCAAAACTTCCTGTGAATCCAAGATAAATTCCATTTTCGTCAAATATCTTTATCCGCGCATCTCCGGTATCGGTAACATAAATTTTGCCATTGTAAGCCGAAATATTGGTTGGAGAGAACAGGTATTGAACATTATTCTGGTTTGTATCCGGAAAGGCAGAAATCAGGTCATAAGTGGAGGAATTATAGACTTTAACCTGATGAGCGTCAAGGTCACAAACCAGGAGTTTGTTCTCGTAAAAGAGAACATCTGTAGGTTTTCCCTGTTTTCCATCCCCAATCTCCGCTATATAAGTACCATCTTTATTAAATATGATGATTTGCCTTCGTGCTGCATCTGCCACAAATAAGTGGCCATGTTCGTTAATAGCACAATTAATCGGTTTTTTTAACTGACCCCGACCACCAGGTGCAAAATACCTGAAATCTTGTTTAGCAAAATCAATGATCTCGATACCCGGCAACATTGAGTCACAGATATAGAGCTTACCATCACTCAGACATAGCCCATAGGGTTTGTGAATTGGTTTCTTCTGATCTTCTCCCAATACATAGCGCATAAACGAAGATTTTTGGCCGGAAATATCAATTGAGTTGCTAAAACTTGTCAGATACTGAATTCGGGTTGTATCTGGCGGTGGGGGATATATAACCAGGCTATCGGTAGGATCCACGTTGCCAATTCGGCCAGAACAGGCGATAATCCATAAGCTGGTGACCAAGCTGATCGTTAGTTTCAACGACATTTCAATTTTATTTGTAGGCATCAATGGTTTCAATCTGAATCCTATTTATTATGGCAAGTGAGGCAGAGGCCACTTGCCTGATTTGATTTGCGTAATAACTTATTTTCACCACTGCCATTATGAACATCATGACATGAGGCACATTGTACCTGGTTTCCAATAAGCATGTCATTGCTAATAGAACTACCGAGGCCGGAATTGGTTGTTGTCGGATCATACAGACCCTGATCAATTGCAGCGAGAGCAGCATCGTAGGTAAATGATATTGGATGATCATCGCTCAGATCGGTGCCGATACGGGAATTACCACTCAGAAAATGAGAACCGCCGGTTTGTGTACCAAAATTATCTACTGCTACGGTACCATCATGGCAACTCAAGCAGAGTTTTGAAGATGCATCTGGTTGTCCGGTTGTGGCATCCATGCTGGCACTCTGGTATGTTGTGAAAGTTGACATCGTGGTCTCATGATTCCAGAGAGGGGCGTTGGTGACCGTGACGTCGGCATTGTGTGGCGTATGGCATACCAGGCAGATCTGCCCGGTTGTGTTCCAGGTGCCATCAGAAAAATCATGTGCCGATCCTTTAATTGTTTGAGCCAGAACAAGTGAATTTAGTAACGTGATGGCAAGGATCGTCAGCTAATGTTAGAATAGTTTTCATAATTCCTCCTCCTGCAGGTTTATTATTAGTATAAATAGTCTGTTTTAATTATAGCTTCTTGGATTGTGATTTTTTTCATGACAGTTAAGATAGCAGTTGCCAGCATAACTGCCGTTATCGTTGAACTCAAGACGCCCCATGGCCCCCGTGCTAGCGCTCACCACTGATAGATCGAAGTTGATCAGGTGAGAATGATTGGATGTGTTTCCCTGTCCAGAACTAATACCATGAGGGTCATGACAGATATTACAAGGTGTATCTTCATCAACGATATGCTTTTTATGTACTTTACTGGAGAATTCATTGCTTTCATCATGGACAATTTGATTATAGTCATGGCATTGAAAGCAGAGTTCATAGGCCTGGTATGATTCTTGTGTATAATCTGTTGTTGTATAATTATATTTTAGAATATGGGGATAGATTGAGCCATGCGGTCCGCCTGCTTGACTATCGTTGCTGGCATGACAATCAGAACAGTAGATGAGGCTCGATTCACTCAAAGGAGATATCAAACTAGGTACATTGTTGTTTCTTCCCTGGCCTTCTATGGGATGGAATGATGGACCGGATACATCAAATTCGAATCTTGTATTATCCTGCTCAATCTCTCTTGAGGTGCTGCTTCCGGGTTTGTCGGGGCTATCGGCATGGCAACGGTAACAGAGTTCGAATTCATAACGGATAGCAGAAATAGCAGTGCCCTCAGAATTCACTCCCGGTACACCTAAAATAAATCCTCCGGCCGCAGGCGGTATCGCTGCATCTGGTCTAGTGAGATGGGGATTGTGACAATCCACACATTCCACATGCCGCTCCTGTACAAGTGGCGATTCCTGAGGATCGTGAACCTGTGAATATAAATAAACATCATGCCTGTATGGTTTACCCAGATCCGCTAATATATTTTTTGAAGCAACACTCCCACGATGACAATCAAGGCAGTTATTCTCTTCAGCATAATAGTTAGTTAACCTTGCCGGTCCACCAGCGTTATGGGGATTATGACAGTTTTCACAACCATTTTCTGCAACGGTATTGAAGGGTGTGTGGAACCAGGGATCATTTCCGGAACCATTCCAGGTGGCATTGGAGTAGTTGTGGCTGCTCAGTTCCCAGTTGGTCTTCTTGTGACAATACTGGCAAAGGTCTGAGTATTGGCGACTCGCTACTAAAAAATAGGGATATATATCTTTATGGGCGTCATGGCAGGAGGTACATTGCATTTTATTATTTTCCAAATGCACAGGTCCCATGAGGGTCGCCGGATCAGCTAATTCACCATCAGTCGCCGAGAGAGTGGAACTATAAATAAACGAGATGGGATGATCGTCGGAGAGATCTTTAGAAAGGTTTGCTCTTGCCGGCATATGGGTAATGCCGGTGTTTAAATCAATTGGATTGGTCCGGTTAAGAACATTTCCTAAGGCAATGGTGCCATCATGGCAAGAGAGACATAAAATGGAACTGCCATCCGGCTGACCTGGTTCGGCCTGGATTGTAGAGCTATGATAGAGGGTATAGGTTAAACCTGGGTCCTGCCGATTCCATAATGGTTTTCGCGGACTGCTATTGTGTGGGGTATGACAAAAAATACATACTTCTGATTCTTCGCTGGCCCGCACGGTCCCGGTTCCACTTACAGACAGATTATGCACTGTATTTACTACAGATTGTCCGGTAAGAATAGCCGGGAGCAAACAAAGATAAATAATATAGTTATAAAAACTAATTCTCACCTGAGCCCTTTTTTAATAACTGAAAAATCTGAATTCTGCTGTTATAGCTATCAGCAATATAAATTTTATCCATCTCATCTATGTATATACCCGAGGGCATCCAGAACTCGCTTTTTCCCTGACCCTGTTTACCAAAACTGAAGAGAAAATTACCGTTGATGTCGAAAATCTGAACGGCATGAAACAGAGCATCAACGATATAGATGTTTCCCTCAGAATCAGTGGCTATACCTTTTGGTCGGGCAAAATATCCACTGCCGTCTCCCGCTTCTCCAAAAACAGAAATCGTATTTCCTTCCCCATCAAGGATTTGTATGCGAAAATTCATGGTATCTATGACATAGGCGGTTCCCATTCTATCAATCCAGATAAAACTTGGGAAATTAAATTCACCTTCCTTCAGGCCACGCTTTCCTATATATCGAATGTGGTTACCCAGTTGATCGATGATGGAAATTCGATGTGCTGCGGTTTCTACTACCCAAATTTCCTTGTTCTGTTGGTGATAGGCAATACCTGTGGGTCGCCTCAGTTGAAGTGATTTATTGAGAATGACAGGGTCTTCATCTGGTGATGTTAAAAAATATATTTGATTGTCATGCGAGTCTGTAAGGTAGATCTCATTATTATTATTTAAACAAAGTGCAAGAAGGGAAGGGAAGGGGGTAGCGGAGGTTGCGGATATTAAATCCATTTTTTTATTCAAAGGATCAATGCAAACGATTGATCTTGCTTCCTGATCCAGAACCGTTATCTGGCCAGACCTGGAGGCAATGACAGACATCGGTCTTTGTAAATGAAATACATCTTCTCCTGTAATAAAATTAAAAAATCGGGAGATTAAATTTTCATTTGTAGTAAACGTTTCGTTTGAACTGTATTCAGCGATCCAGGCAATCTTATAATTGTGTTGAAATAATTCCCCGGATGGTTCGGATCTGGCAAGTATTGATAAACAGAAAATGATTAATATGATAGTAAATAGGGAGTGATCTGATCTTTGGTAGATAGTGCTATTCATAAAAAAATATACCAGCCCAGATATATCATAATTGTGATACTTTGCACATTTGGACCAATATTAACATTTAAAAACTATATATCAAGTTATTATTTTTATTACACTTAAATTCTTCCTTTTGGTCGAATGTTCGACGTATTGGACGAGATAAATAAAACGGCAACATTTTTATTGACTTATCGTATACAAATTAGTAATATTAATACGATAATAGTCTTAGTATAATCAAAACGTATAAATAGTGGAATATCGTAAACATGTTAGATCTCTCACAATTAAATCTTCCTGCGAAACAATTGAAGATCATTGACACGGCTCTGAATCTCTTTCAGCAATTCGGAATAAAGCGTATTCCAATTGAGGAAATCTGTAAAACTTCAAGCGTCAGTAAAATGACCTTCTATAAATACTTTAAAAATAAAAATGAATTAGTTCGCTTTATGTGGAAAAAAGGTTTTGAGCAGGGATTAGAAAAATTTGATGAAATCCGGGCGATGGAGATACCATTTGAAAAGAAGTTACAGAAAATTTTGGAAATGAAGGATGAATCGACGGCAAAGATAAGCCATGAATTTGCCCTGGATTATTTTTATTCATCATCAGAACTAAAAGAATTTTTTGATACCTTGGCCAGGGAGAGTGTATTACACTTTTTGAGTTTTATCAAGGATGCTCAGAAAAGAGGCGAAGTACGCGCTGAAATGAAACCGGAATTTTTGCTGGCGGTCATCAATTACATAAAATTGATGATAAAAGAAAATGATCTGATTAACTCATATCCGAACTATCATGATTTCGTGATGGAAGTGAATAATTTCTTATTCTACGGTATTTTACCTAGGCCCAATAGAGAGGGATCTTGATATTTGCTAATATATTATCCGGTGGCTCACATATTCCTAGAGGGTTCCACACTGAGATAATTAATTATAAATGTTGAATTTTAAATTGTAAATCATTGATATTTCTCAGTGGTCTTCGTTTCTACTTCGTGGACTTAGTGATAGAAAAAAAACTTGATGATAGCAGGAGATTGAAGATGAAAAATTCGATTATAATCAAAACTGAAAATCTTATTAAACGTTTTCCTGTGGGAGGAGGTGACTTTACTGCCCTCAATGATATTAATCTTGTTTTTGGTGCAGGGGAATTTGCTGGTCTTGTTGGCCCCAGCGGATCCGGTAAAACAACACTCTTAAACATACTGGGATCACTAGACACCCCGTCTGAGGGAAGAGCGCTGGTGCTCGATCAGTCAATTGGCGATTTATCCCATAGAGAGGCTGCTACATTACGCAATAAATACCTGGGTTTTATTTTTCAAACCTACAATTTACTTCCTGTATATACCGTTTTTGAAAATGTAGAATTTCCCCTGCTTTTGCTCAACACAACTCCAGAGGAACGAAAAAAGTCTGTTTTGGAAGCCGTTGAGTGGGTAGGATTGACAGATAAACTAAAATCGCGTCCGTCACAGCTCTCCGGTGGTGAAAGTCAGCGTGTGGCCATAGCCAGAGCGATGGTTAAAAAGCCACAGGTCGTATTGGCCGATGAGCCTACGGCTAATCTGGATGCAGCAAATTCCCATCATATTTTACAAACCATGGAAAAATTGAATAAAGATCTTAATACGACTTTTATTTTTGCAACCCATGATGAAAAAGTGATCCATTATCTTCGACGCAAAATTTCACTCGAAGATGGTCGCGTTATAACTGATGAGATTATATCTCATAAAAGACCGGAGGCTGGAAGCCGGAGACCGAAGACAGAAAAAAATACAAACTGAAATCAATGGAAATTTTTATGTACAGAATGTGTCCAATGAAAACTGAAAATTTTATCTCAATTAAAGAGTTCCGGTTTCCTGATTGCGGATTCCAGTCTCCGAAAAATATTGAGGAGAGTAAGCATGCTTTCTCTAAAACTAGCCTGGCGTAATATCATCGGTGCCGGGTTGCGTACCTGGCTTAATGTCATTGTTCTTTCAATTTCCTTCGTTGTTATCATCTGGCATAGAGGAATGCTGGATGGTTGGCATGAACAAGCGCGGCTTGATACAATTGAGTGGGAGATCGGGGGAGGGCAATTCTGGCAGGAAAAATATGACCCTTATGATCCTTTTACTCTGGTGGATAGCCATAGCAAATTGCCGGGAGAATTACAAAAACAGTTAGAATCAAAATCACTAACCACTATTTTAATCTCACAATCTACCATTTACCCAAAGGGTCGTATGCAATCTGTATTGCTTAAAGGCATTGAACCTGATCAATCAATTGTTCAGTTGCCAACCATACTTCTTGCAGAGCGCTCAGATGAGATTCCCATTCTAATGGGTACACGAATGGCGGAAGCAACAAAGTTAAATATTGGTGATGTTTTCACGATACGATGGCGCGATGCTAATGAGACTTTCGATGCTGCAGAGGCTAAAGTTGTTGGTCTTTTCAGGACTAATGTACCAAAAATAGACAACGGACAACTCTGGCTTCCCTTGGAAAGATTGCAGGAGATGATGCAAATGCCAGGTGAAGCAACAATTGCGGTAGCGGCATCGGGATCAGAAAATTTATCCGACATTAGTGGATGGAAGTTTAATGATCAGGACGCTCTTTTGTTTGATATCGATCAAACGATCGAACAAAAACAAATAGGTGGCTCAATAATATATATTGTATTGCTCCTTTTAGCGATGTTGGCTATTTTTGATACCCAGGTCCTTTCAATATTCCGCCGTCAAAAGGAAATTGGCACTCAGATAGCGCTGGGGATGACAAGGGGACAAGTCATCCGATTGTTTACCCTCGAAGGCTCTATGCACTCCATTCTTGCTGCCATGGTTGCTGCTATTTATGGCATACCCCTTCTGACTTTGCAAGCTAAATACGGTATCGCGATGCCGGAAAATACAGATGATTATGGTATGGCTATCGCTGAAAAAATTTTTCCAGTTTATAGTATTGGGCTAATTGTAACTACAACTATTGTCATTTTTGTCACAGCAACGATTGTCAGTTTTATCCCGGCCCGAAAAATATCCCGTATGAAGCCAACGGATGCAATACGCGGGAAAATCAATTAATAATTATTACCACCGAGGTAATTATGATAAAATTCTTATTAAAAGGTATATTGCGGGACCGCCACCGCAGTCTTTTTCCGATTTTAATTGTATCCATCGGCGTGATGCTGACAGTATTGATACAGTGCTGGATTTCGGGTGTATTGGGTGAGATGATTAATACCAGTGCCGCCTTTGCCACAGGGCACGTGAAAATTATGTCCCGGGCTTATGCTGACAATGTAGGTCAGAATCCTAATGATCTTGCCATGATTGAGGTGGGATCTCTTATTGGTGAATTGGATCAGAAATATCCGGATCTGACCTGGGTAAAAAGGATTCAATTTGGCGGCCTTTTGGATGCCCCAGATGAAATGGGAATGACCAAATCTCAGGGACCTGTGATGGGAATTGCAGTAGAACTTTTTTCAAAAGCCAGTGGGGAAATTGAAAGACTTAATATGAAAAAATCGTTAACCAGAGGAGTTTTGCCTGAAAAAACAGGAGAAATTCTTATTAGTGATGTTTTTGCCTTAAAACTGGATGTGGCTCCGGGAGATAGGGTAACACTTATGTCTTCTACTATGTATGGTAGTATGGCCATGCAAAATTATATCATTGCAGGTACCGTTAGTTTCGGCGTGGTAGCAATGGATCGGGCTGCGATGATTATGGATATTTCTGATGCACAGATGGTTCTTGATATGCAGGATGCATCAGGCGAAATTCTCGGGTATTTTGAAGATAATGTTTATTCTGATCAAAAAGCTGAAAACCTTGGTAGAAGCGTTTAATGCAGGATTTGAGAAGGATGAGAATGAATTTGCTCCTGTAATGTTACGATTAGCAGAACAAAATGGCCTGGACAGCATGCTTGATTATATGTCCAGTATGATAGGTACCTTTATTGCCATTTTTGTATTTGCCATGTCCATTGTTCTCTGGAATGCCGGCCTAATTGGAGGTTTAAGGCGATATGGAGAAGTGGGGCTTCGATTAGCTATTGGAGAAAATAAGAGTCATGTGTATTATTCAATGATCTTGGAGTCATTTTTAATCGGGTTGCTTGGCTCGGTGCTTGGCACAGCCATTGGTCTGAGTATCTCTTTCTACCTTCAGAAAGTGGGCTTCGATATTAGCGATATGATGAAAAATGTAACCATGATGATACCATCTGTATTTCGGGCACATGTCACGCCACAAGCCTATTATATTGGATTTATACCCGGTTTATTCTCCACTGTTCTGGGTACGGCTCTGGCCGGAATTGGTATCTACAAAAGAAATACAGCCAGATTGTTTAAGGAGCTTGAGGTATAGATGAATCAATTATAAATGGAAAAAGATAATCACAAAGTGCACAAAGAAGCACAGAGTTAACAGAGTTTTTTAAATATTATTCTAAAACTTTGCGCCTTTGCGTTTCTGCGAGATCATAAAAAAAATCACCGAAGCAAATATATTAGGGAGAAATCATGAAGGTTGTACTAGCATTACTTATCTTAATGTCCCTGACAACAGCTCAGACGCAGATGCCCGATGGAAAAGAAATATTAGACAAAATTGATCAGAATATGTCTTCCGATAGCCGGTTGCTGACGTCGAAGATGATTATTCATGGACGGCGTGGCAGCAGAACTGTTGAGTCCAAATCATGGGTCGTGGGTGATGAGAAATCATTTACAGAATACCTGGCCCCGCCCAGAGAGAAAGATACAAAGATGCTTAAACTGGAAGATCAGTTATGGATGTATGCCCCCTCAACTGATCGAACAATTCAGATCTCCGGGCATATGCTGCGGCAATCGGTAATGGGTTCTGATCTTTCCTATGAAGATATGATGGATGATAAGAAATTACAGGATCACTATGACGCTGTTGTCGTTGGAAAAGATACGATCGATAACCAACTCTGCTGGTTATTAGAACTTCAGGCTAAGACTAAAGAGATTGCCTATGAAATGCGAAAAATATGGGTGGATCAGAAGAAATATATTCCTCTGAGACAGGAATTATATGCAAAAAGTGGAAAATTGCTAAAGCGTATGGAATTATCTGATGTCGTTGCAATTGAAAATCGCTGGTACCCCATGCGAATTTTGTTTAAAGACATGCTAAAGGAAGGAAAAGGGACTGAATTTGTTGTTGAAGAGATAACATTTGATGTTGATATCCCTGATTATCGTTTTTCGAAAGCAGTATTACGGAGGTGATTGATTAATCCTTTCCGTTTACCTCATCCTGATTTATTTGTTTGGTATAGATAGCAACTAATTTACTTCCTTCTTCAAAGGATGACCGATCAATATATACTTTTACTGGTTTTAGTTCACCGGTAGCAACATAAAGAGGGAAAACCTGACTCATCATATCTTCTTTTACAATCGTCGAAATACCATTCTCTTCTAAAATATTTTTTACAAGATCTGCCTCTACGGCTTTTCCCTCAAATACTTTTTTATACTGCTCACTTTTCAATTATCAATTCCTATTAGCTGCTTTTGTAATCAAATGGCATCAGGGTTCTCGCAAAGACGCCAAGCCGCCGTGATAAATAAATAAGAATATTTCCATCAACCACCGAGACAAAAGGTGTCTTCTCTTTGTGTCTCTGCGGGAAAAGTTATTCACCTTTCTGAATCAATTTAGCCAATATCGATCTGGATTTCTCTAATCTTATCCTCATCAACCTCTATACCAAGACCATTACCTGTTGGTACGGATAAATAGCCCTTTTCAGAAATAAAAGGCTCTGTTAAGACACTTTTCGTGATAAATTGTGGGCCATTTAGAGCGGCAGGTAGTTCATACCCATAGGCTGCATAAAGAGTAAGAGTTGCAGTGAATGAAATATCCGGATCTGTTAAACCGCTGGCCAAAAAAATCAGACCTTTGTCACGCAATATTTCAATCTGTTCTTTTGCGGATACTAAACCACCGCATCTGGCAGGTTTCATAGCTACACCATCAAGCATATCTAATTTTATAAACTCCAATAATGTTGTGGGGGATACAATCCCTTCATCCATCAAAATAGGTAATGCTCCCTGCTTTTTTAAAGCCTGATAACCCGAAATCTGATTTGCTTGAAGCGGTTGCTCCAGAATGTCTACACCAATATCGGCTAACTTAGGGGCAATGGACAGCGCATCCTTTACAAGATATCCACCATTGGCATCTGCCCAAAGAAAACCATCCGGTACCCTCTCTTTAACATGCCTGCAGAGTTCAAGATCATAGTCAATATTGGGTGCTACCTTTACATTAAAATTACGAAAGCCGTTTCGCCATCCCTCATCGATTAATTCATCAACATCACCCAGGTTTTTTGGATTCAAAGTCCAGCTTAATTTAATTCTCTGAACAGATTTCCTTCCCCACATTTGCGATAAAGATAATTTTTTTATTTTACCTATCAAATCGTGCAATGCAATATCGATACCGGCCTTTGCTATTGGCTGACCGGGAGAGAATGAAGCAGCGATTGTGCGATTCATGATTTCATGTGCACCCAAAAGGTCAAAAATATTATGTCCAATCAATACTGGCTTGAGATAATTTCGGATCGTTGTAGTGACAGATTCTAGTGTTTCATAACTCCATCTGGGAATCGGAATACTTTCTCCCCATCCATATGTGCCATCACTTGCAGTGATTTTTATAATTGCTGCAGCACGGCCCTGCATTTCACCTTTCGGATCTTCAAAAAATTTAAACCGTCCCATCATAGGATATACAACAGGAAATACATCAATCTCAGTTATGTAAATATCATCTGATTGTGCATGGAGGTGATAATTATTGAGGAAAAGGGTAGAGGATAAGCCAAGTGACATATGTTTTATAAAAGATCGTCTGGAATAGGACATCTCTCTCCCCTCCTTTTTATAAATACCAAGGTGAACGATAAGCCCTGTCTAACATTCTATTAGCAGCCTCATCATTGATAAATTGCTCTCTTTCAGGGTCCCAGAAAAGGGGACGCTGCAAAAGCATACCAATATATCCCAGTATACAGGCGCTGGCTGAACGGTGACCAATTTCTACCGGTGCAACAGGTGTTTCCCTGGAACGGATGCATTTAATAAAATTACCTTTATGATGACCGGTATCAGCTATTTTTATTTCATTGGGTCCAATTTCCACACTCATTAATGATTTTGGAAAGGTTTCGATATGACCCCGGCGGACATATACCCATCCATCAGTACCTTTAAATAAAACACCCTGCTTATTTTGTGAACTATCCGTACAATAGAGTGTGACATTATTTGCATACTTATATTTTATACGGAAAGCACCATGAACATCCCAAATACCTTGTTTTGAGTATTCAGCCCAACTGTCTAATTCGGCAGGTCCGGATAATTCTGTATCCATACCCCAGTGGGCGATATCCATATGATGGGAGCCCCAGCCTGTAATCATCCCACAACAATAATCTGATGTACGTAACCATCCTGGCCTTCCATAACTTTTCTGAGGATGAACCCTTTCTTCGATATAAGGTACATATGGGGCTGGGCCCAACCAGGTTTCATAGTCAAGTTCTTCAGGGACAGGCGTGACAGGGCGAATTCCAGTAAAGGGATCTTTTCCAAAAGCTACTTTTACGGTCTCCAGTTTTCCAATGTAGCCATTTCGCACCAATTCAACAGCGAATTGGAATCTTGAGTCAGAACGTTGTTGACTCCCCACCTGTAGTATTCGACCGTATTCTCGAACAGTATCACTCAAAAGTCGACCCTCGGGGATTGTTAACGTTAGCGGTTTTTGTAGAAATATATCTTTACCAGCCTTAGCAGCATCAATAGAAGGAAGGGCATGCCAGTGATCCGGGGTTACAACAAGCACGGCATCGATATCATTTCGTGCAAGGAGATCACGATAATCAGTATAGGTTGCACAACCGGAATACTGACCACTTTTCATATGTGTAGCATAATGTTTCTCTACGTGTTTTTTTGCATTGTTGAGCCGCCAGGAGTCAATATCACACACAGCAACAACTTGTATCTCTTCGAAAGGGAGAATGTCCATTAAATCGCCTCTTCCCATCCGACCTACGCCGATACATCCAACATTAATCTTATCCATAGCATTGGTATTGGCACCTAATCTTGATGACCAGAGTGAGGGTGCAATAAGAGCTGAAGATGCTGCTAACGCACTATTTCTAATGAAATTACGGCGTGTTGTGGTTGTTGTACTCTTTTTTATTGTTTTCATTTTCTTTATCCTAACTATTACAGAATAAATAGAGATTTATATCGTGCTTTGGCCGTTAGTGAGAGCCTGTATTATCTATGGTATTAGTGTAACGACACGATTAATCGCATTGCTACCAAAATGTCATCAATAGATAACACTATATTATTAAAAATATATGACGGATCCAATTTTTGAGATCACAAAACCACGGGTTAAGATTATTCTGCTGCTAATAAACAATTTAATCCTAATGAAAAGCGGCAAGGATTTCACCAAAATATATTACATGATAATCATTTACAGGATAGTGATCCTTTATGGAATCATCCAGAAAACCCACTGGATCCATTTTCTGCCTATAAATCTTTCGACATTCGAGGATTAATGATGCTTCCTCATAGGAGGGTGCAGAAATTTTAGTCGATGGTTTGATGGTCAAGTTTGTTTTTGACAATTTATCCCCATCCCTGCCTGAAATTGAACCAAGAATGTTAAGGGCCTTTCGGTAATGATCGGGAAAGGAGCAGAGCGTGAATGATTCATTCTCTTCGATAAATCCATAGGTATATCTTTGAGGGCGAACAAATATCTGGACGATTGGTTTGTTCCAAAGACAACCGATACTTCCCCATGATACTGTCATCATATTATAGTTATCAAGTGTTCCTGATGTCAGTAGAAACCACTGATTCATCCACAGATCAATCGGCTGTGTCATTATTTCTACTGGGTCAATTTCTTTCATCCACAATCCCCTGTAAATATATACCAAATATTCATGTATCGTAATAGTGAGTAATTTGATTAAAATAGAGATGTTTCACCGAACCGTCTCTTCAGATTCCTGCAATTAAATATTGCTTTGTCCTTTTTTAATCATTGTGTTAAATATTTCCAGTTGTTCTTTCATTGCTACTACCCGGTCGACAGGGGCGGTGCGGGCCTCGAGTAATACCCAGCCCCTATAATCCATTTTTACAAATAAATTCATTAAATCCTGGTAAGGATAATCCCCTATATTCAGCTCACGTATATGAGCGGTATCGCCAAATCGTTCTTTTACCAAATTAAAATTATACTCCAGGCCTTCTCCATCGAGATCCACATCATTAGAATTCCAGCACACCGCTACATTTGGATGATTGGCGATATCCATAATCGATTTCATAATAGGAAGTTTTGAACATTGGCCATGAACTTCCAACCTGATTTGTTGATTAAATTCTGCCGCATATTGACCGACGATATTTAGTGATTTCCCGATTTGCTCAATCGTAACGTTATGGTCAACGCCATCATGAAAAGCTATTTGGTTTGACCTTAACACCACTTCCACCAACATCATGACTTAGTTTAATAAACTCTTTAGTGGCTTCAATAGACATTTTAAGTTTATCCGGATCAGGACTGTCATAATTTTCATTGGAACCAATACCCACATTTTCTACAGGACTATCCGCAAATCGTTTCTTTATATCTTTCCGCTGTTGTGCATTTAATTCCCGCTCGACGCCGTGACCATGTGTTGTGCGCAATTCGACGCCCAGTAATTTTGCAGTTTCACAATTTGTTATCAATGTTTCCAAATCCCAATCTTGGCCCCATAGGTAAGTTACAAGACCAAGCCGCATTTGCGATCCTGGCTTTGAACAGGAAGAAAACTGATTAAGTAACATTATTCCGGCAGCTGCTTGTGATCCGCGGACAAGAAAGTCACGTCGGGAATAATTTTTTTGATTAAGAAGCATGTTTTATCTCCTCTTGAAATAGTATTGATTAATTTTCCATTTATTAATTGTCAATTATCAATTGGGAATTGACAATTTTTGTATTAGAGAGCATTTCTGACTTCATCTAAAAAATGTCGAACCTTTTCTTTTGGCTCACCTGGACCAAGTGTTTCCAACGGAATATATCCACGATAACCGGTGTCCTTTAAAATTTGGACAATTTTTTTAACATCGGTTTTTTCCTGCTTACCATTTCGATAAACAAATTCTTTTAATTGCCAGTTCACAGCATAGGGCGCGAGGCGGGCGATTTCCTCATAGGGATCGGAGGTTCTAAGACTTCCGATATCAAGAACCAATCCAAACCACTCCGAATCCACCCTCTCTAAAATCGTCAGTGTTTGCTCTGCTGTTTTAATGAAGTCATTATGATTTTGAATAGCAACCATGACACCCTTTTCTTTTCCGTAGGCGGCACATTCTTTGAAATCATCAATCATCCAATTCGCAATCTCATCCCATGTATATTTATCAGGAGTTTGTTTCCCGGCGAAGATCCGGATTACCGGTGCACCAAGTTTTGCCGCAGAATCAATCCATTGTCTTGTAAGAAGGATGTCTTTCTTCCTCTTCGCGATATCAGGTTCAGTAAAGTCATTTTTTATTCCCGTACCGCTGATATCTAGTCCTAACAAGAAGGCTTTTCGTTTTATGTGATAAAGATATTCATCGGAAGGTGGGAGGGGATAACCGGGAAAGTAATAAGCCTGTAATGTCTACTGCATCAAAATTTAATTCAGCACAATATTCAAGTAATTCATCAAGATTTATATATCCCGAACGTAATTGTTTGTTAAAGGAATATGCATTGAGACTGATTTTGATTTTTGCTCCGCTCACCTTATTAGAAATATCTATTCCATCCAAAGGAATGGAATTAGCATGCAACGCTGAAGGTGCGATGACCATCAGTGAGGGAAGGGCGAATAAAAAATTTCGTCGGGTATATTTCATACTTAAATAATAATTTATTTATTAACTATTACAGGATTAATAATAAAAAAATAATTGTATAAGTTGCTGACCTAATTTTTAATTAAAGTTCTGGATTTGGAATTGGTATTTTTGCACCAAGTTCAGTTCGCCAATCATCCAGAATCTTTTTTAATTCTTTTGCTTTTGCTGGATATTCCAGGGCTAAATCATTTGATTCCCCAATATCCTCATTCAAATTATAAAGTTCAATCTTATTTTCTTCAAAGAATTCAATTAATTTCCACTCTGAACTTCTGACTGCTGATCCGGGTGTCCATTTGCTCCCATGATAATGAGGATAATGCCAAAAGAGGGCATCTCTTTCGAGATGGTCGTTCCCCTGTAATAATGGAACAAGACTTAGCCCATCGACATGTTGTTTTGGATTAGAGGGTAGTCCGGCCAATTGTAAGATTGTTGGGTAAAAATCATGACTTATAACAGGTTCATTAGAGATGCTACCAGCCTGTGCAATGCCAGGAGCTTTGATGATCATTGGCTCGCGGATACCACCTTCATAGCACCAACCTTTACCGGCGCGAAGAGGGAGGTTGGAAGTCGGGGCCCATTCCCGCCCAAGTGTGGATAATCCACCATTGTCTGACATAAATATAATAATTGTATTTTTATCAAGATCAAGTTCTTCGACAGCATTAATAAGCCTCCCCACATTTTCATCTAAGGCATAAACCATTGAGGCATAAGCAGGATCATCCTGTCGCTGTTTTGTCCAACCACTACGCTCCTTTAAAAATAATGGTTGTTCTGAATTTGAAACAAGACTTTCGGCCTTTTTTTTGAAATGAGTGTACATGGCGTTTACTTGCCTGGATGGGTGTGTGAACGCTATAAAAGGATAAAAAAAGGAAAAACGGTACCTGGTGTGATTGTTTTAAAAACTGGATCGATTCATTTGTTAATCTATCTGGTAAATATTCGCCCTCAGGACCGTCTGTTAGCCGGGGATTATTGTACGGGGCATAATAACCACCGGGAGGAGACCCCTTGTGATGCCCGCCTTTATTAATCTCAAATCCCTGATCCTCTGGTAAATAACCTGTGTTGCCAAGATGCCACTTTCCAGCAAAAAATGTACGATACCCGTTAGTGCGCATGACTTCGGCGATTGTTATTTCTTCCAAAGGTAACTGGTGAACATCCTCAGGTTGAAGAAGTTTTGTATCTTTTGGATTTCTTCCTGGAATCCAATCTGTGATGCCGGTGCGCACCGGATGTTTTCCTGTCTGGATACTTGCACGTGTGGGGCTACAAACGGGTGAGGCTGCATAGGCATTTGTAAATCTCATTCCCTGGTTAGCCAACCGATCAATATTCGGGGATTCATAAAACGCACTACCATAACAACCGAGGTCTTTCCATCCCAGATCATCAACGAGAATAAATATAAAATTAGGTTTTCGCTGCTCAGTGCATCCCAGAAATATGAGAGCATTAATGATCAGAAAACAATAAACACTTTTTGGGGCTATATTCATCTTTCAGGCCTGGTCTCAAACTTCAAACTTAAAAGTCATAAACTGGGTCAATAGAGGATCCCTATTTTTTCTCATATTCATGGTTTAATATGGCAAAGAACAGATCATCCTGCCAAACGCCATCAATAAAAGTGCTTTTTGAAAAATGACCTTCCTGTCTGAATCCTAGTCTCTTTAAGAGATTAATTGATCCAATATTTTGAGGGTGTGTTCTGGCGATGATGCGATAGAAGTGGTTGTCCTTAAAAAGGTATTTTAGAATACGCTCAACAGCTTCGACGCCAAATCCCTTTTGTTGGAATTGAGGAGAAATGGTAAATCCAATCTCCGTTTGCTTCTCCTCAAACGGATGGATACCTATATCCCCGGTCATTTGACCGGATTCTTTCTGATAAATGCCTAATTGATTCCAACGGCCCCTTCGCATTGATTCGGTAAAACTGGAATTCTCTATAAATTTAACAGCATCTTCTACTGACATGGGTTTCCAGTTGTGAAATCTGTAAACAGAGGGATCTGAGCGGTAAGCAAAAAGCGAGGCGGCATCTTTTTCAGAGAGCGGGTGTAAAATTAAATTTTTTGTTTTTAATTCCATTTTGGTTTCACTGAAAGACTAAGTTTTCGTACTATGGTTAATTTAAGGCCCTTCTGCAGATTTTTTCTTCATCTCTAAACAGTTGAGTTGTCTCCATGAACAATAATTCAGGTGATAATCAATATTTCAGGGTTTATAATAATTCGAGCAATAGTGCTTTGGATCTTTTTGCTATTCTTTGGGATTGGCCAGCCATTGAATAGATTGTTGAACTAACCGACGATAGTTCGGATTCTCATAAGCATAATGATCGTGCCCGAGCTGTAAATACACAATCATTGATTTTTTATAGTGATTTATCCATCCAATAATGTCCCCACTCGTCTCTTCTGTTGTTGTTAGAAGAGGGAGAACTTTTGGTAAAACCAAAAAACCGTCATAGGTTTCATCCTGAATGACAAAATTTTCCAGACCATTAGTGATGCTATTGCTCTTATCGACAATATTCACTGGAACCTGAACATCATGTTTGTAGGTTGATTCCGGATCTTGGGATGTCTCACTTTCCTCTTTTTTCATAAAATAGCGCCCCCCCAGGATATCTTGAAATTCATCCCATTCCTGATAGGAGGCCAGGGAATGATGCAGAAAGAGGAGACCTTTACCTTTATTCAACAGAGAAATCAGGTCCTTCTTTTGTTGTGTTGAGATTTCCTGTACCATATCATAAAACACCAACACGTCCACGGATTCCATCATAGAAGATGAATAAATCCTGTTGGCCTCCGGATGTTTAACTTCCTCATATTCAACGTCAGTAAAGCTATTGAACATATCAAAAAAGGATTCCCGCTCAAAATCGTGACCACCTGTAATAACTACGATTTTTATTTTCGAGTTTTCACTACAATAATTGAAACTGGTCATGATAATTGCTAATAAGATTATAAGAAATGTATGCTTTATCGTTTGTATAATATAATTATTTTTTTTCATAATATTTCCTTTTATTATATAATTCTATTCAAATGAAGAGCCCTTGAGTATTGATTGTTTCATAAAGAAATATTCTTTCTTCTTAGGTCTTCTATAACGCAGTGTTAGCAATAAGTATGACTATTATTTCAATTAATTCTATCAATTCAAAATAATTCAAGATAAATAATGATGCCATAAAACCCGTGCCGCCACTGCCCGCCACGGTTTCCATTGCTCACCCAACCTTTGAAAATCATCGTAAGAAGGGCGAATATTTAGTTTTTTGACCTTTTGTATAGCGGATACCAATGCCAAATCACCCACAGGCCATATGTCCGGTCTGTTTAAAGCCATAAGAAGGTAAATATCTGCTGTCCAGGGACCAATTCCGCTAATTTTTTGGAGTTCCTCTTTCACTATTTCATCGGAATATTTGGAGAGTTCACTTAATTTTAAGTTACCATTTTGGATAGCAAGGGCAACGTTTCTACCATATTTTGATTTTTGTCGGCTAAACCCAATTTCTTTTAGTGTGATATCATCAATTTTTAGGAAATTCTTTGCTGTAAATTGTGGTAATGCCTTTCTAAGTCGATCAAAGGCTGCTTTGGCCGAGGCTAAAGAAACCTGTTGCTCTAGAATGATATGAATAAGAGTGGCAAATCCGGGATCACGTGACCACATTGGAGGAGGACCATTGGTTTTAATAACCAATCCAAGGTCTGGGTCCGTTTTTGCCAGCCAGTTCAAGGCGTAATTAAAAGTCTCTGCGGAAAGTTTAGCAAATTTCTTCATAGAGCCTGGTTAATGAAAGGCCTATAATCACGCAGAGACGCAAAGACGCAGAGAAATAATTCTTTACATTATTTGGAAACAAAGCGTGCTAATAACCTTCAAGATATCAATGATTCTATAGTGTCCAGGGTGAGCGCATTGGCCGAGACATCATCTTGATTGCTTCATCATCACCAATGATAGAATTCTTTTCAGGATCCCATGCAATTTTTCTTCCCGTCCTGATAGATATGTCAGACAATTGACTCATCAGATCTGATAAAATCGCACCATTAAGATCACTAATCGGTTTTTGTTTGCCTAAAACAGCATTTACAAAGTTCTCGCGGTGATTCATACTTTCGATCAAACGTTTATTACCTGGATTTTTCCCTTTTTTATACAAGGACTCTGGAGATACTTTCCAGCCTGATCGGGTAACCGTAACCCATCCCTCAGTTCCAACATACATAGTGCCATGATGAAATCCGGGCATTTCATCGATATGTGGTACTATTTTATTCTTTCGCGCTGTCTGGTTATCTACAAATCTTAGTGGTAAACCATTTTTATAGGTGCATTTCATATCCCAATGGGTAACAGTATCAAATAATCCGGTAGTAGGAATGGTTCCCGTTCCTTCATAGGTAACTGGAATTCCCATTCCAGCCTGATCTGCCCACCATTGTAATTGATCGAGAGGATGTGCACCCCAACCAGCAATAAAACCTATGGCATAATCATAAATATGAAAAATACCATTACGCCCGGTCTGATTTTGACAACGATCTTTACTAAAGGGCTTTTCCGGTGCCGGGCCAAGCCAGAGATCATAATCAAATCCATCGGGTACCGGCAGTACAGGTGTAGCCGAACCGCCTGACTCACCCTGAGGACACCAAACATATACCTCTTTTATGTCACCAATATGACCGTTCAGAACCAGTTCCGTTCCCATACGTACCTGTACAAGAGATCGGTTTTGCGTACCGTATTGAAATACGCGTTTATATTTGTCTGTGATCTGCCGGGCGGCGAGATCTTCTTCAATACTGATGCCTAGTGGTTTCTCCGTATACATATCTTTGCCGGCACGTGCCGCTGCCAGGGAAATTGGAACATGCCAATGATCGGCTGTGGATACATGAACAGCATCGATATCATCACGAGCGAGCAGTTCACGAAAATCGTTATAATCGTCACAATCTCCAAATTCCATTTTTCTTTTTAAACGACGTTCTCTTACCGGATCACATACAGCGAGCACTTGTGCAGTAGGAAGGTCCCTATAATCGAGAGAGGCGCCGGAGCGATTTCCGCACGATATCAAGCCAATGGTAACACGATCGCTTGGTGGAATATGGCCATTCCGTCCGAATACAGTAGATGGAATGATTGTGGGTACTGCTAATGCTGCCCCTGTAAGGGCTGTTTTTTTGATAAAATTTCGACGGGATATACGGGGCATGACTTTCCTCCTAAAATGAATTTGTTGACTCCTGCAGCGCCGTAACGCTGCGGCGATTAAGAAGACAAAAGAAAAAAGAGTAATCAGTGAATTATATAATGTGCTGGTATAAACCTAAATACCCTTAAAAAAACCGGTAAGTTATATAATTAAATATGTATTAGTAACTTTGTGACCTCTGTGCCCATCGCAGTCCAAGTATATTTTGGATGTGCATTCAACTTACAAAAGGGAAGGGTCCGTTTATAATTGATCATTGATAATTGTTATTTGATCATTGATGAGGGTGTTATGTCTCCTTTCAGATCTCCAATAACAAACTGTAAACCATCCTGCAAATGCTGGAGGAGTGCTGGCTCCCAGAATATGTGATGGTCATGACCAAAAGCGAAATAAAAGACACGTCCCTTTCCATAACTTTTAATCCAACTTAAGGCAAAATCACCATCTGTGCGGTGAATTGTTTCTTTGGACATATCTGTGCGTTCTGTATCAATACTCAGTAAAACGCGCAGGTTGTCACGGGAATAGTTCTCTTTTATCTGATAGATTTCATCGGTAACCTTAAAATAGGGGGTTGAAAATGCTTTGTTAAGTGGATGATCCGGATCGTCCACCTTTACGCTAATGGTTGTGCCAGAATTCCAGGGATGATTATCAAACCGGCCGCCTATAATTTCTCCAAATTCCGGCCAATCCCTGAAACTGGCTAAACCGGCATGAATAACAGCTAATCCCTTACCAGACTTTAAGAAATTTGCAAAATTTTCTCTAAGTCTACTATCTACCTCTGAAGCTGCCTCTTGTTCTTTAGATGAAAGATCCTTATAATTTTCAGGTAAAAATATTTCATTATTGGTATTATTAAAAACCACAGCATCAAATTGTTCCAGATTTTCTACTTCAAACATGGCAATATCATTGCTCACAATTACTTCGGCAAATTCGGATCTCTCGGCCATAATTTTGATGGCCTCTACCCCCCAGGGTATAGCACTGTGTTTGTAACCCCACGAGATTGAAAATACCAGAAGTTTTCTTGGCTGGATAGGCTGAACGGTTGCTCTGCGCGGAACAGCCTCTCTCATTTTTTTAATTTCATCGGGTGTCGGCAATTTATTTTCTTCCTTTTTTGCCTCAGGGGCAGGTTTTTCACAACTTAAAAGTAGACCTATCATCATTACCCCAATGATCATTATCTTCATTCCCATATCTCCTATTTACAACACATTATCAATCTTTTCTAATTATTATTATACTATTTAAATTCAGATTAACTCATATATGTATTAGTCTTATGAATATATATCTTTAAATCTTTGGCGGCAATAACAAAGAGATTGAAATAAATTATTAGTGATGGTGATCTCCATTATGCACATGACCATGGGAGATCTCTTCTTCCGTTGCATCACGAATAGTCATGACCTCAACATCAAAGTGGAGTTCTTCCCCAGCCAGGGGATGGTTCATGTCTACAGTTACTTCTTCTTCCTCTATCTGGGTAATTGTTGCAATGCGTGGCCCGTCTTCCATCTCAACACGGAATTGGGCATCTAATTTAACCTGGCTTTTGTCCTTGAAATTTGACATTGGAATCTTATGGACTAATTTTTCCTCACGTATGCCATACCCATCGGCTGGTGCAATGATGGCATTGACCTTATCTCCTATTTTTTTTCCTTCAAGTTTTTGCTCCAACCCGGGAATGATATTACCAATTCCATGGATATAGGCTAATGGTTTCTGGCCCTCAGAACTATCTAATAATTCTCCATCCTTATCCTTTAGAACATAATGAATTTCAACTACCTTATTATTTATAACCGTCATATGTTACCATCTCCTTTTTTTAATTCCTGCCCATTGACCAGGACAGTTTTCTCATATTGATTCTATTTAATAAGAATAAGTTACCTGTCTGGTGCTTTGGGTTCAAGCTATTTTAAGGTAATCCAGTATGTGCGTAAATACGCTCTATAATAATGTTCACTTGTCAGTATTTAAGACACGCAACACTTTGATTTGCATTCGTGGCCAAGCTTTGAATCCTCAGAATCTTTTAATTGAATCTGGCTCTGGGCAAATGTATTTGAAAAAGCAAGAAATATAAGAATTAAAAAAAGAGCCTGCTATTTGGATATAAGTTGATTTAATCATAAAAACTCTCTGGAAAATAATTAAATACTGTTATATATTTATGGTCACTAATTTAATGATTCTTGGTCTAAGGTCAATAACCGTGAGGCATTATGTCTGGACAAGGTAGTACTGGGAATGTAATTGCCGCTCTGGCAAGCTTTTTTATTCCGGGATTGGGTCAGTTGTTACAAGGCAGATTAATAATGGCGATTATACATTTTGTTTTAGCAGGTATACTATGGTTTTTTCTGTTAGGTTGGATTATTCATTTATGGTCAATCCTCGATGCCGCTCTATATAAGACAAAGTAACATTGCCTTTACCAAAAATTTGTCGAAATAAAGAAATTCTATAAAAGTGACTACCCCCGATGCCTATCGTGGTATTTTACCAGTTTTATTTCGACACAAATGTCGAATAACAGAATTTCATTTATTTACCTCTCCCCAACACCTTCCTAAAGGAGAGGGAAAAATAGGAAACCGCGAGGCAGAGCCTCGAGGATTTGTACAGATTAATTGAACTTAAATACGAAGTGCTTCTTGAGCCATTGCCTCAATATTCCGGGCAGGGATATTGGGTAAAATTGCTTCATGGCTCGGACTGACAATCAGGTTTGGACCAAGTAAATTGATAACCCTTCTGACATCTTTTTTAATTTCTTCCGGTGTGCCGTTAACCAACAACTCCTGTGTGTCAATTCCACCGATAAAAGCGATTTTTCCCTTAAAATCTTGAGCCAATTTCTCCGCATTCATATCTGATGCCTTTGCTTGAAGCGGGTGAAGCGCTTCAACACCAAGATCTATCAAATCTGGAATGACTTTATGGATAGCACCACAAGAATGTAAAATTACCTGGTAACTAAATTGGTGGCCAAGGTCAGTAAGCTGACGAAAATAGGGGAAAATAAAATCGTGAAACAATTCCGGCTCAACAAAAAGATTGAGCTGTGTCCCAAAGTCATTACCAAAAAAGAAACCATCGATAAGTGATCCCGCTGCTTCAAAAAATCTACGATTAGCTTCAAGATAAAAATCAACAATATGTTGGGTAACAGAATGAATGACTTCAGGATTGGTATACATTTTTATAAAATAGTTATCCATTCCAAAGAAATCCATCATTTCATGAAAGAAAGGGGACCAGAATCCACTGGCCCGATAAAAATCACCCGTGTTTTCTAATTGGCTCAAGGTGTCGCTAAAATCAAGATAATCAGGATTTGGCCAGTCATATTCTTCAACTTGCTGTATATCTACACATTCTGCAAAATAACCGGCTGCCCCATGTGAGGAATTCTGCCGCTGAAATTCGAATATGGGTTTTCCTTGTGGATGTATATACCTGCCACCCATAATCCAGCGGATATCGTCGTGCAACTTTATTTTTAGGTCTTCTTCACTATTTGTATTAAAATATTCATGAAGAATTGGCCAGGTGTCCGGGTGTGGGTTGCCCAACCAAAGGCCACAGCGATCCGCTTTTTCGCCATTGATGATTTTTTGAATTCTTTCTCTACTGTTCATATCTTCCCTGATTGTTATTGTATCGTATGAGGGATATTCTTAAAAAATATCCACGAATTACACGAATTTTAATATTTAAATAATTAGAATAGATTTGTTCATATATGAAAATTCGATAGAGCCCTTCAAAGGATTGCCATTTTGGAGGATTAATTGGTGAACATCGCGGAAAAAAATGTACCAACCTCTGTTTTTTATGCCAATTGCTTTACGAACGCATCTTGTGTGACGTCAAGTCGAAAACCGTGATGTTTAAAAAAGGGAATTGCTTCAGGACGGATTAGATTCGTCCGAATGCTGATAACCTGGTGATCTCTGCTCCTGGTCCACTTTTCAGCTTCTTTTAGGAATCTACTTCCTAATCCTTTTTTTCGATGTGAATCAGGAATAAGTATGCCGGAAACCTCGGTTTTTTGATTGCTCTCAGTTTTTACCGAATGTAAATGAATATATCCCAATAACTTAACATCTTCCTCTGCTAAGATTATTTGATGATCATTGTTCTCAATAACAAGTTTAACAAGATCATTGACGGTTTTGTTGGAAGCCGGATAGCCTAATTCTAATGCAATCTCTAAAATACCTGCTGCATCATTCTTGTTAACATTTCGAATATTGTAATTTTCGTCCATAGTCTTAAAAGCAATTATGAATGGTTAGTTTAGAATTATAAATTAATTACCAATTACAAGTGTCCTGTCATAAATCTCTAAAAATAATTCGCAAAATTTGTAGAAATTTTCGAGAATTCGTGGACTCTCAGCGATTTCATGAGAGGATTCTATCTTAGATCTGCCATGATCTTGGCAAGAAATTGTCCTATTTCTTGTGTAGATTCGGATGCATTCTTGATCTCGATCGGATGTAATTCATATGGATCGGCATTTAGATCATACATCCGGCCATCACGATAGAGTTTCCACTCTTTGGTTCTTACCCAGTCCTGATCTTTAAAGAGGGTATACAACCATTCCCTGGGTTTTCCTTTTTTACCAAATACTTGAGGGGCAAAACTGATGCCGTCAATAATTACATCTTTGGGAAGTACCGCGCCCGTTAGTTCTGCAAATGTAGGAAAAAAATCAGAGAAATCAATCAAATCGTTATTCGTTTCTCTTTCTGCGACTTTACCTGGCCAATTAGTGATTAAAGGAACGTGTGTACCCCCATCAGTGGTTGACGTTTTTCCTCCCTGAATCAAGGTGTCAGCGATTTCTGAAAATATATTTTCTCTTATAAATTTACCATTCTCATAATTGGTAATAAAGCGATAGGGGGTACCATTATCCGCAGTAAATAAAATAAGGGTATTCTCCCGTAATCCTAAATCTTCTAGTGCTTTAACCATTTTGCCGACCATTTTGTCCAAATATTCAACTTGTTCTTTATACGTGTCATATCGACCGTGGGGTCCAAAAGGTGGTGGAGGTGTGAAATCGTCGCTGACATCATGAGCAAGTGCCATGGAGTAGTAGGCAAAAAAAGGTGAATTTTTATTTGTCTTGATAAAATCGATCAAAAAATCGCTATATACATCCGGTCCATATTGCGCGGCAACATCTTTTTTTATTTGACCATTTTGATAAATGAGAGGTTTATAATACCGGGGTCCTTCATGCCAGCCGAATACTGCACTCTCCGGAAAACCCATTTTGGCAATATGGTTTGGATCATCTTTGAGTAGGGCCATTTGCCATTTGCCGGCAATGGCAACCTTGTATCCGGCATCAGATAAAATATGCCCAAATGTAACTTCATTTTCTGGAATATATCCCCATACTTGCGTTGTGCGGAATCCATAGCGACCGGTTAAGAGTTTTACTCTCGTAGGTGAGCAGGCAGGTGTACTATGGCAATTGGTAAATCGCGTACCCGTTTCTGCCAACTTGTCTAAATTTGGTGTGGTGTAGGATTTACCACCATAGCTCCCTAATACTTCAACACCCATGTCATCCGCCATGATGAAAAGAATGTTCGGGTGTAGATTTTTTTGACTTTCATGACAAGAGATTATACAGACTGACATACCTAATATGGAAAGATAGGCTAACAGATTTAAATTTTTAGTTTTGTACATAGAGCCTCCCCAAAATGACAAATGTCTAAATCCAAATGACAATTTCCCGACAAAAGATTTCGTCCTCCCCTGTAGAACGTGGTCTTCGAAAATCGACTAATCGGGACTAAATCATTCATGATTTAGTAAATTCCCAGTTACAATATTCAATGTTCCCAATCCTACATCTATCATCCCGTATCTCCATTTGTTATTGATTCTGTAAAAAGTTTAAAACATTCTGCCCATCTTCACTGGCCTTGGCTTCTGTATCGATTCTGGTAATGATACCATCTTCATCTATGATAAAGGTCCATCGTGTTGGTGTGTATGCGCGATGGAGGATGACTTTTTTTCCATTAATCTCTTTTGTTATTGATCCACCAGCTTTTATTGGTACACCAAACTTTTGTGCAATTTCGGATGTGATATCAGACAGTAGGGTGAAATTTAACTTATTGGTTTCTTCGAAGATTTTAAGTGTTGAAACGGCATCACCACTAATGGCAATTATAGTCGCATTTTCTTCCAGCAGAACTTGCTGACGGTCCCTGTAGGAACAGGCTTGTTTAGTTCAACCGCCAGTCATTGCGATGGGATAAAAATAGACTATTAATTTACTCTTACCTAAATGGTCGCTGGATTTCCATAAATCACCATTCTGGTCATTGGCAATAAAAGACGGGGCGGGATCACCTACTTTTAAGTTTCGTTCATCACCTGCCTTCACTGACGTTGATAACAGCAGGATAAATGAGGAACAAAGGATCGAAACAGAAATAAGTTTTAATTGCATAATGCTTCCTTATATTCAATTAGCATCTTTATTTAAACTCATATGATCGTTCAATTTTTGAGATGCGGACCTTATAATTAAGATACCATTTTTCTCTACCGGTCTTTTGTGCAGCGAGGTGCTCAACGTTGGTTTTCCATGATTCAATCGATTTTTTATCCTCTCAGTAGGAAATTGTAATGCCTGAACCAATATCGTCACGCACAGATTCGAAGTCTATAAATCCTGGCTGTTTTGCTGCTAAATCCGCCATTCTCTCAGAAATCTCTTCATATCCGCTTTTATCCCTCGTTCGTTGGGATGAAAATATTACAGCATAGCAATCTTTACTGGGTTGATTCCTCGAATTATTCAAATTAATTCTCCCGTCCGACGGGATAGATTAAATATTCCTTGTCGTAATAAGGACTGCGTTGATAAAACCATTGTATTCGTGCAACTGGATCATTGGCGAAGGAAGTATCCCTTAAGGCTATATTAAATTCCTTGCGAAGGGGGGGATTTTGGTTTAACATTTGCTCCGCTAGAGGTACCAAAGCATAACTTTCTACATATTCCGTACGCTGAAAGATCTCATGAAAATAACCCCATTGAAGAAATGAATCGTTGCTGTAGGGTTCTAACAATAACATGGCAAGGATCCCCAGAGGTTGATCTGTCGAAACGCGAGCAGAGCCGGAAGGATATTGCTGCACATGTATCTCGTTCACCAACGAATCGATAGTAATCTGAACCCTTCCTTCATACGTTTCTTTAGCTAATGTATGGCCAACAATTTTTTGGAGTTCGACTTCTATATCTATGGATTCCTCAATAATTGTCATTTCAATACCATGAAGATCAAGCTTTTCAATTATATCATTTCTCGAAGACGGGATCCAGTAAGCTGTCGGGGATTTAATTTGATACTTTGGAAAGATAATATAAACTGGTAATCTATATTTGCTGGTTCTCCCCAGCCATTCTATTTCATTTGTCCCGGTAATAGATGATTGATATTCTTGATAATCAATCCCGAGAAAGGTGATAGAGTCTGGAGATAATTTACTGACTTTCCAATCCGTTCCAATGGCTATTTTATTGGGGCGGAGCATTAAATCTTTGGTGGTTTGCGCCTGTAACTCTTTTCCTTTATGGGCAAGTAGTCTGCTGACTGCATCCAGAAATACATAGGTTCCTAATACTCTTTGCCTGAAGTTTTTAAGTGAATGGTTTTCAACGAGAATAGTTGGTAAATGTCGTGCGTCTCCATAGCCATTAGAATAGCGGGGGGAGGCTGACCAGGCAACAATCCCTTCTTTTGGATTTTTATTATTTTTGGCAAAAATGAGAGGGCCGGGAATATGACCTTCTTTGGATAATTCTCTATTCACGAAAGGACGTAATACTTTTTGCATCCATTGGCTGATATTCGGAGAATAACTATTCCAGTAATTGAAGCCAAATGTTATATCGTATTGATAGTCAATTCCATCTGTGACATGAATATCAAGATAAAGGTCGACGGGCCATTCTTTAAAGACTTGTATCAGAGCCCTCATTTCAGGTGTTTCTGCTTTTGTAAAATCTCTGTTCAGATTTAGGTTTCTGGCATTTGTTCGCCATCCCATTTCTTGGGGCCCGCGTTGATTGACCCTGTTGTAAACAGAAGAACGCTCATGGCCATCAGGATTAAGAACGGGGATAAAGAGAATATTGATACTATCCAGCAGGCCTGATCTCCCCTGCACAACATCCCGTAAAAACATCATACCGGCATCTTTGCCGTCTATCTCTCCTGAGTGAATCCCAGCATGAAAAAGGAGGGTAGGCCTGTTGTTTTTCTTTAAGGCCGATGAGGAATTGACACTCTCCTTTGAAGCAATAACCATCCACAGGTCCCGATTCTGATATGTCTTACCGATTTTATGCATGGTCAGATAAGGTGAGTGATTGACCAGCATCTTTAACCAGCTGATTGTGCTATTATATTCCGGACTTAATTTAAAATCACTTCGCTCGGCGGGTGTTACCCATTGATCAGATTTTGGACGTATAAATCGTTGACTTTTTCCATCCCAGGAGAGTTCGGGAGGGAGGATTTGTCCATACAAGGGAAATATAAGAACTATTCCAAGTAGTAGAATATAATTTAACTTTTTCAATACAAGAGAAATTTGGTGGTGACTAATTCAAGTTTATTAATAATCCTATTAAATTACTTCTGTCACTCTGAAAGAGTCTTCTAACACGAACTTGGATGTCTTCATGCTGAAAGATCCCTTCGGGATGACACAAATAATTTTTTACCTTTCAATTTTCCTGATACATATATATAATGAGAACAGAATAGACTATTTCTTGCCGGCTTCAGCTATTGAGATGGCTTCGCTGGCCCACTCCAGAAGTTTATTTTTATCTTGTGAAATTTTATCAGGAACCTCATAATATGGCATTCTTCCGTGCTTCGAAGATCCCTCTTTCTCAAATTTTGGTATTGTAGAATTATCAGCTTTAAAAAATAAAACTCCATTAGAATTCACTAATCCAAACATCGTTTTATCTTTGAATATACCAAAACCGCCAAACATTTTTCTGCTGGATATGTTTTCCAAATCAGATAATGATTGCACTATGTGCATCCATGACTTGTTCGCCTGATCGGTTAAACGCGCGCCTTTTTCCCCCATATGTCCTCCCAATCAAATATTGTATTTTCTTTGTACTAATATAGGCATTTATTTTATTCATTTAAAAAAAATGACGGCTTATTAAAAGTAAACGGGATAATCCCGAAAGATTGTTTTCCTCCTGAAATCCTACCGGAATGCAAGAATCATGATCTTTAGAGGCTAATTTCTATTTTTAACTTTTTACACCCACCTATTTACGCGAAAAAAAGAAAACTATTTCAGCCATTGGAAGGGAATACCCTAACTTCAAATGCGTTTTTATTATAAATCAGTATTAAACCAGGAAAAATTGATATCACAAATAGAACTACATCAACTCCAATCTCATTATATCCGATCCTCTCCATAAATTTTGTCGGAACGTTAGGTTTTAGCATTGTATTACCATTTTTAATTTTTCTAGTGACGCGATTTGGGGGTAATGCTTTTATTTATGGAATTATGGGGGCTACCTATTCTGTGTTTCAACTCATAGGTGCACCTGTTTTAGGAAGATGGTCAGATAAATTTGGTCGTCGGAAAATTTTACTAATTAGTAAGATTGGGACACTTGCGCATTTGTATGGAATGTGGTCATGTGGGTTGCTGTGAATCTTCTAAAAACAAGCATGCTTCAGACCATTATAAGAAAACAGGTCATACCCTGATGCAGTCATTTGAAAAAAATGAATATTGGGGATGGTGTTTTGAAGAAGAACTGCCTTTAAAATTTGAAAAAAAAATGTACTAATAAGTAAAATTTTGAAGTAATTCTGTGTTGTTTGATGTTTTGTTTATCAGCTTAAGCATGCCTTTCATTGCTTCTCTCGGATCCATACCCGCCAAACCTCTACGTAAAAGCGCAATTTTGTCTATCTCATCTTCATTAAAAAGAAGTTCCTCTCTTCTTGTTCCACTGGCTAAGATGTTGATGGCGGGAAAGATTCTTGCCTCAGCAATAGATCGATCCAGAACGATTTCGCTATTACCAGTACCTTTAAACTCCTCAAAGATAAAATCATCCATTCGTGAACCCGTGTCAACCTGCGCTGTGGCAATGACTGTAACTGAACCACCGTCCTCTATATTACGGGCCATCCCAAAGAACCGGCGGGGAATTTCCATTGCCCGGGCATCCAACCCCCCTGACATCGTTCTGTTAGAGCCTGGATTATGTAAATTAAAAGCACGTGCAAGCCGTGTGAGACTGTCAACAAGAACAACGATATCCCTGCCACATTCTAACTCACAGCGCACATGAGATAGCGTTAATTCAGCAAGTTTTACATGTGTCTCGATACTATGATCACTTGAACTGGCCAAAACTTCTGCCTGAACATTACGTCTGAAGTGGGTAACTTCTTCCGGCCTCTCATCTATTAACAATACGATCACTCTGGTATCCGGTTCGATGTCATTAATGGCGTGGGCAATATTTTCCAGGATGGTTGTCTTTCCGGCTTTTGGCGGTGAGACGATCATGCCCCTGGTTCCTTTGCCGATAGGGGCAATTAAATCAATAATACGCATGGCTTTATCACCTCCTTCTCCCAGGTGAAATCGGTCACTGGGATTAACAGCAAGGAGCCGGTCAAAAGGTGTTCGATTTTTATATTCTTTTGGTGATAATCCGCCAATCTTATCTACACTAATGAGTTGAAATCCTTTTTTACCCCTTTCTGCCTTACCTTGAACCTCCACACCCTCCACGAGTCTGTGTTCAGAGAAATATTTAGGAGAGACCCAAACATCCTCTGATCCAGGTTGATAAGACAGGGAAGGATCTCTCAAAAATCCGCTCCCTTTGGGTAGACGTTGTAATATGCCGATTGCTTTTTCTGTCATTTTTGGGTCCGATCATGTCAAAAAATATAAGATTTCTTATCTATGAATTAATTGGCCTCTATTAGTCACTCCGAAAGAATCTTCCAGCAAGAAATTTTGGAAACTGCATGCAGGCAGTCTCCCTCCCCAGAGACAGGATGACAAAAGATATACTAATTTTGAATAATCTCATATAATCACCCCTCTATTGAAAGACGGGAAGGAGAACGGGGGATCTTATTATAACATCTCTCTGCGTATTATCTCAATAATATCTAAACAGGATACAGTTCCAGATACCAAATTCAAAATTCCCAATTACAATAATCTCATTTTTTCCTATTATTCTTCATAACTTGTTTAATCATTTTTCCAAATGATTTGTCTTTTTTACGTTTCTCCTGATAGGACATTTGGTAAAAATCAGTTTCTTTTTTTAATTTGATATAATTATCATACCTTTTTTGATTGATTGTCCCATTTTCAATTCCCCCCAGAATGGCGCATCCTTCCTCATTCGTGTGGCTGCAGTCGGAGAATCGACAATGGCGCCTCAAAGTTTCAATATCATCAAAGGTTTCTGAAATACCAGTTTCTATAGCAATATTGCCTAATTCTTTCATGCCCGGTGTATCAATAATAAGGCTGCCATTCTTTAATACAATTAATTGACGATTCGAAGTTGTATGTCTTCCTTTATCATCTTTTTCACGTACTTCTCTGACTTCAAATATCTGCTCACCAATAAGTGTATTTAATAAGGTTGTTTTACCAACACCTGATGAGCCGAGTAGACAATATGTTTTTTGAGATAAGAGATGCTTCTCAATATCTGAGATGCCGTGGCCGGATTTATTACTAAACATGAGCCATTTAAATTTATTTCTAATCCGGCCAATTTCTGTTTTGATTTTGTTTGATTCTATTTCAGAGAGGAGATCAGATTTACTAAGTAAGATTATAGGTTCAATATTACTCTCATTTACCATAACAAGATAGCGTTCCAACCGGTTTAGATTGAAATTGGTATCAAGAGCCTGGATAATAAATGCTGTGTCAATGTTTGATGCTATCAACTGATAATCAAGTTTTTTTCCAGGATCTCGTCTTTTTAAGAGAGATCTTCGAGGAAGAATATCGTGAATAATTGCCAGAGAGTTGTCATCAAAATAACTGGCTGCCACCCAATCACCAACGGTTGGTAAATCCAGGGCAGAGTCTAAGTCAAACATAAATTTTCCGGCTAGTTCAGCATAGGTCTCGCCAAACTCACTCAGTAAGAGAAAATTGTTCTTATTGACAGCTGTAATCCGTGCTGGTGAAAATTCATCTGAAAAAGAGGAATTAAAATTCTCTTTGAAAACACTATCATAACCGATATCGTCTAATTTCAATGGATTAATTATACTCATGTCTTTTTGAATTCTTCTACCACCTGTTAAATCCAGGATGGTCCTTTTATTAAAAATGGTTCTGCATCAATATGCTTCATGCATTTAGTCGGTGAGATGTTATTCTAATATAGTTCCCGTTTGAAGATAGTGAGTGAGCGCCCGCTCCCAATCCTTAATGTATTTTATGTATTTCTCTTTTGTGAAGTTTTCTATGAATATATTTCCTTCATCAGTCAGGCCCGTATAGGTATAGGTAACACCGACTTCAGTTCTGTTTCTATTTTTGCTTTTACAAGCGATTTGTATATGTCCCATTTTCGCTGCGGATTCGAGACGAATATATTCAATGCGATATTGTTCAGGCTGATACTTGTTGATTATCCAAATTGCCTCTTCACTTTTGTAATCATGAGTACCTGTTTTAAATACACACTTTTCTTCCAGGTAAAAAGGATAGGGAAAGACCGGCTCAAAATCCCAGTCCTTTACCCATTTTTTTTCTCCATTTGGTGTAAAGAGTAGAAAGACTTTTTTTATATCACTTTTTAAATCAATAAAGCAGGTCCATGAGACTCTTTTGGCTCTAAATAAATTCAATGTCATTTGCTTTTCTATATTCCAATTTGAGAATATTAAAAAGTATGTTCAATTTTGCCAAATGTCCCACCTAAGCTGAAACAGAGGGATAAACATTTACGAAATTAAAGTATTTGCCACTTATCCAATCTATTATAAGACATTTGTTGAAAGTGTCTCGATAGATAAGTCACGTTCATACCAGGCCACATCCCAATAGCGACCAAATTTATATCCCACTTCGTGAAAAATGCCGATTAGTTGAAAACCCAGCCGGCCATGTAGGATGGCCGAGTCTTCGTTAGGAAGTGCTATTCCGGCAAAGGCTTTATGGACTAAAGGTTCTCTTTCGAGAGCATGAATTAATGTATAGTAAAGTTTGAATCCGATTCCCTGGCCCAAATATAAGGGATCTACATAGACAGTTGTCTCCACAGAAGTAAAATATGCCTGTTTGGGTCGAAATTGGCTACTGGTGGCATACCCGATAACAAAATCATCTTTTTTTGCTACGAAAAGTTTGTATGCTCTTTGATCTGAAAAATTTTTAAACCACGACTCACGTTTTATTAATGAAAATACATCGGTATCAAATGTAACATGTGAATGGGTAATATAATGATTATAAATTTCAGTTAACCGTCTTAAATCCTCAATGCTTCCTTGTTGAATTGAAATCTCCATTTCTGAGTCCTAAGAATAATCATCCCTTACGAATTTTGGATAAATGATAATTTAATATAATTGATCAGTTAAAAAATCTCCCACAAGGTCGCAAAGGCGCATAGAAAATCTTACAATAAATAAATTGTAAAATTAAATAGAATGAACCGATGAGTGTAGAATGGATAAAATTATTGTTTTTATGATTAATATATCAAAAATTGCCATTCTCTTGTTGGATTATATCAGGAGACAGCAAGTAAGATTAAAAACATAATTACCAAATAAATTATCCATGAAAGATGTCGGCCCTTGGTAATGATTAACGAGAGTAACGCACTAAAAAAGAAAATTAGGGCAATTATGATAAGTATTGATTCACCGGCCTTAAGTGAAAAAAATAGCCCCGAAGTCACAAATAGAATCACAGCCAATCCCCACCATGCGAGTGTTGTGAGATGCCAGGCAAATCTTAGAGTTTGCCTGGTAAAAGAGTCATCACCAAATAATTTTGGTAATTCCGAATACTGTAATAGTCTTATAAGAATATAGCGCTCACCAAGGTAGGAATGGGCCAGGCCGATAATAAATGTTAAAATCCCGGCAATGATTAAATAGAATTCCAATCTTTTTCATCCTGAATTAATAATATGTCATTTTTTGGAAATGCAACCAGGGAGATGATAAATAACTTTTTTCCGATTAATTAATAATTCTCTCGCAAAGGTGCTAAGCCGCAAAGATATAAAAAATCTTATAAAATTATATAAAAAATATTTGCGAAATTAATTGAAAATCGTGGATAGTTCTTTGTGTCTTTTATAGCAATATTATAGGGAAACAAAATGATAGCGCTAATAAAACACATTAAAACATCGAAAAAAATCTGCAAAATAAATTATTTTTAAAGTATAATGGGTGTTTTATTTCTTTTCTGTTCTTGAGGTATAAGTAACGGCTCCAATCATCACAGCAAAAGGCAACTCTATGATAGTAAAAATAATAGATGTTAAACTTATTGTCAATGGGTAAATTCCCAAATTAGTTAGATTTAGAAGATATAGCGCCATAAGTGATGCGAAAATTCCACTTGTAGTCATTGCAGCACTTAGATCCGAAGAAAATCTTGGACGAATCCAAACATAAACAGACATTATCAGAGTGACATTCAGAAAAAAGATAAAAAGATTTATTGCCTGAAAAATCACCCCCGATGGTGATATGTTAAAATATGTGTAGAGATGTTCCTCTGAGATACCAAATGCTCGAAATAAGAGAATTTCTACTAAAAATCAATAATAATAAAACCAATCGCGGATGCAAAAATTGCGACAAATAATGCTTTAATATCAACTTTCTTCATTCTCCTAAATCTTTTTTATTGATGCTTTATCTAATTTCTTACCTTGAATATAACATTGTCGTATATAAATGAGGTCGCATGTCTAATAGAAAGGAATCTTTCGATGAAAATTGCAGAGGCGTCTCATCAAACGAAAACCTCGTTTATCTAATGATATCTCTGCACAGGAACAAATAATGAATTGCGATATTAAAGATCCACCTTTATTAAAAAAAATAATCAGAGAAAACTAAAAATTCTTTAATTTCCAAACATTTTAAATGAACTTACCTCTGAATGCCATTTTTTGAGACATAAGTTCAATTAAACATGATCGATATTCGTATGGTCAGAGATTTCTGAACTACAGGTACATAAATCATCTATAGATAATCCATGAACATCATCGTTACCGGTTAATCTGGCAAAATTCATTATCTCATTTTTCGATACATTTAGGAAATTTTCCAATTGTCGGGCAGATTGATCAATATTCAATCTTGCCCGTAACTCAGGATTCTGGGTGGCAATACCCATAGGGCATTTATCTGAATCACATATTCGATATTGCTGGCATCCAATCGCCATCATAGCAGAACTGGCTATTGCAATGGCATCTGCACCCAAGGCCAGGGCCTTGGCAAAATCCGGAGATATGCGCAGACCCCCGGTGATCAATAGAGAGACATCTGTTATTCCTTGATCATCGAAATATTTTCTTGCCCGGTATAAAGCAAAGATAGTCGGTACAGATGTTGCGGCTTTAACAAATTTTGGTGCTGCGCCGGTTGCCCCAGCTCTTCCGTCCAGGGTGATAAAGTCCGGTTGCGCATCCAGGGCAACTTTGAGATCATCCTCAATATGACCAGCAGCTATTTTTATCCCGATTGGCCTCCCTTCAGATAGGTCCCGCAACCAGGAAACTTTTGTTCTTAAATCCTCGCCACTTTTTATATCCATAAAATGGGCAGGGCTGATGATATCCTCGCCTACTTTAAATCCTCGTACAGAAGCGATCTCTTTTGTTACCTTGTGACCGGGGAGATGTCCGCCCATACCGGGTTTGGCTGATTGTCCGATTTTAATTTCAATAGCATCGGCATTCTTTAAATTTTCATCTGTCACACTGTATTTATTGGGGACATATTCAAAGATATATTTATAAGCGCTCTCCATTGATTCCGGTAAAATGCCGCCTTCACCGGAACACATGGCTGTTTTCGCAAGAGCACTTCCTTTCGCCAAGGCTAACTTTGCCTCTCTGGAAAGTGCCCCAAAGGACATATGACTTACATATATCGGTGAATCAATAAGCAGGGGTTTCTTGGCCTTAGGTCCTATAATCGTCTCTGACTTTACAGGATCTTCATGGTTGAGAGGAATTTTGGATAATTGGGCACCTTTAATTAGGATCTCATCCCAGGAGATGACCGGATTCTTTGTCTTCATCGGTTCAATGATTGAATTGCCGGTATCCGCCATCTTATGAATGTCAGCCATATAGTTTTCAGTGTCATCAGCTTTTCTTATTAAATCATTAATCGACATAGATTCTGTGGGAGGGGAGGGAATTGCTTCATCTTTTTCATCTTCCATCCGTGTAAAAAGTGATTTGTCAGAATCACAAATGGGGCACACCCAGTCATCAGGAAGATCATCCCACCTGGTCCCCTCTTTGTCTTCGTCATATATATATTCACAAACCTGACATATGTATTTGGCCATAATTTCCCCTTATACATCCATGTTGGCAGGTTCAAAATGTTCCCGTCCATGTTTACAGCAGGGACATTTAGGAGGGGCTTCAGTTCCGGTATACACGAACCCACATTTTCCACATTTCCATTTAATAGGTTCATCTCGTTTGAATACGGTACCATTCTCAACCATTTCCAATAATTTTTTATAGCGATCCCTGTGGTGTGCTTCTACTTTAGCGATTTGCTTAAACAGAATTGCTGCGGCAGTATTTCCTTCTTCCTCAGCTTCTTTAGCAAATGTTGGGTACATATCGATAACTTCATAGTCTTCACCTTCCATCGCAGCCTTGAGATTGACTATTGTATCACCTAATTGATCAAGAAGTTTAAATTCATCTTTTGCATGACGCATTTCATTTTCAGCAGTTTCTTCAAAGATTTTAGCAATATAATGATAACCCTCTTTCCTGGCCACGGCTGCATAAAAGGTATATTTGTTTCTTGCTTGTGATTCTCCTGCAAAGGCTGCTTTTAAATTTTCAATTGTTTTGCTCATTTCAATCTCCTGTTTTTTTGTATTGGCCACTGATTTCACGGAATTATTAAATCCCGAAATTCCAGATAGATTTATTGCAGTGTATAGGATTCAATTTTATGGTCAAATTCTGTATAAGTCAGTGGCTATTTTCGTTATTTCTAATCAGTAGTTTATACTTGTTTAATCATCACGACATTTATTACAGATTACATTTATAACGACACGTCTACTTACTACTTTATAGGCATGTTTTATTTCATCCGTAACTTCTAAAGCATCGTACGTATTGTTTTCAAAGTCGATGATATCGCCACATGTGATACAATGGATGTGATGGTGACTGAGACGTTTGGGATCGAATCGTTTAGATCCACTATAGGATTCAACGGTGTCAATAATGCCAACATTAGAGAAAGTATTTAATGTACGGTTCACTGTATCAAATGAAATATGGGGATAGCCCCGGCGTATATTTGTATAAACCATATTAGCCGTAGGGTGTTTTTTCGATTTTATTATTTCCTTATAAATTGCAATACGCTGGGGTGTAACACGTAAGTGATTTATTTTACATAGGTTGGTGAAATATTTAATTTGATCGTTTTGTGACTCTTCTTGCATAGCATTATTATATAGGAATTAATCTTATTAAGCAAGTAGAAAAAAATAATTTTAAATACTATCTAAGACCTTGATGTGTAAAAAGAGGGAAGGAATAAGCAAGGATACCAAAAATATTACTTTTAATCGTCATCTGTATTTTTCGTGAAATTATAATAAGGATTAATTTACATTCTATATAAATCGTGCAAATAAATAAATACCGATCATCGTGAAACCAATGGCTATTTTCGCAGCCGTGCCCAGAACCATGCCTAGCCAGGCTCCCACACCTGCTTCGCTGGCCTGTCTTATTTTGCTATTTACTGAAAGTTCTGCAATAAACGCGCCTAGAAAGGGTCCAATGATAATTCCGATCAATCCAAAAAACATACCAATTATTGCCCCAATGGCAGCGCCAATAGAGGCTCTTGGGCTAGCACCAAATTTTTTTGCTCCTAAGGCAGTGGCCAGAAAATCCATGATATAGGAGAGAATTGTTAAAACAACGAGAATAATGATTGTTCCGGTACTTATATAATTAAAATCTTCGGCCCAACCTGCAAAGATGATCCCCGTTAGAAGAAGGAGGCTACCCGGAAGGGCGGGAAGAATCATTCCAATGAGACCGGAGATAGTGAAGATTACAGCAAGAATCCACAAAATAATTGTTGTATATTCCATCTTTCTATTACCTACTAATATATTTATTTCGAGTGTTTATGATTAGTTTGCGTGCAGCAAGTTTTCCGGCTGGTAAAAGAAACATCTATATTTAATGGTAAGATCTTCCTGAGGGTACATATCCTTCAAATGAGAAGGAGGACGAACCTATTTGACACTAAATAATTCACAGAGTAGGAAGATCAAAAATAAATATTCAGTATCGAGAATCAAGTATCAAGATTACATAATTTCTTTAAATGATTCTATTTCCATGAGGGCCGAACTAAAAACCTGATGTTGATTGTAGGCATGCCGAATGGCAATAACCTCGCAACCTGCTTCCTGGGCCGCAACTAATCCAGATGACGAATCTTCAAATACAATTACACTATTCTTCTCTAATTTCAACTTTTCTAGCGCAAGCAAATATGCTTCCGGAGAAGGTTTATGGTTCTGCACATCCTCTCTTACTATTTTAAGATCGAAAACTGAATCCATTGAGAATCTTTTTAATACGGAATTGACCATCCATCTTTGGGCAGAACTGACTAAGCCAGTCTTGAGATGATTGATTTTTAATGAATCTAAAAATTCACCAGCCCCATCCGTCAAATCAACTTCTGTCTTGAGAAGATCTAAATACACTTCTTTTAATGTATTATCAAAAGCATCATCATCTATTGATATCTGGGCATTTTCACAGAAATAATTACGTACCACTTCATATCTGTTACCTACTACCTCTTTATAAATTTCTCCCTCGCTCCTGCCACCATGACGTCTACAGGTTTCTGCAAGAGCCTCACCTTTTACTGGCTCATTATTTACAAGAGTTCCATCCAGATCAAATATAGCAGCAATTTTATTTTTTAATAGTTTCATTTATTTTGTTTTAGGTTTATTTCTAAATTCATTCTCTCTCACCAATTGCGCCTCCCATATCACGCATAGTCACTACGCTTACGTTTCCATCTCTTATGCGTCCAGAGCCAGTACTCGGGTTTTTCACGAATTATATTTTCAAGATACCGCGTATGTAATTCTGTTATTTGACCATATTCAAAGGTGGATGGATCTTCTGCAATTGTGGTGAATATCAGACTCATAATAGCCACGTTTAATTTTATTTACCTGAACAAAAACGACAGGATAATTAAATTCCTTGGCGAATTTTTCAGTCCCAAACATGACGGCTGTCTCCTGATTTAAAAAATTCGTCCAGTATACTTTCTTGCTGTGAAGAGAAGGGGACTGGTCAGCTCCAAAAATAGTCGCCGTCAATTGATCTTTATATTCTGCAAAATATTCTTTTACCTCATCTTTTTTTATAAGCAGGATACCGTATTTCCCTCTGGATTTTCTAAAGACTTTTTCAAAATAGGCGTTGGTCATTGGGGTGTATATTCCTGCGGCCTGATGTTTCATTTGGGGATTTGTACCCACCGCCGCCATTTCCCAGTTATTATAATGTCCTCCGACGATAAGAACACTTTTACCATCATCATAATAATTATCCAGTACTTCTGGATTTGTGAATTTGTATCGTTTGATTATCTCGTCTTTGGAAATACTAAATAACTTAATGCTTTCAACGATTAGATCAGTTAAATGTTGGTAGAAATGATTACAAATTTTGTTAATTTCATCTTCATTCTTTTCCGGAAATGAATTGTGTAAATTTTCCAATACAACTTTTTTTCTATAACCCACCACATGATAAACCAGGAAATAAATGAAATTGGATAAATAATATAACATTTCCAAAGGGAACCACGAAAGCGGCTTTAATATTAATAGATATACAATTCTACCCATAAGAATAACCTGGCTATAAGATAAATAAAAACAAATAAATAAGAATAAGGCCTATCTACTAAATATCGGGAAAGTTATGACATATATGCGATAATTTCAAATTACGTATTAATGACTGTACCTTGATGAGAATGAGAGTGCGGCGACGTTGCGGGCGCTGCGTGAGAAATTAATTATCTGTTACAACAGGGAATTCTGAGATACGCAGCCTGGTGCAGCCATAAGGCACCAGAAATATTTGTTCCGGATTCTCCTTGGTTTTAAACATTCCAGATGGCGGATCGGCTGCAGAGTTCTTATACATTCTCCAACCAGGAATCTCAAAACCTTGTAAAGAGAGAACAATTGGCGCTTCATATTCCCAGGGCTGAAAATCGTTTTTCGCCATGTTATAAACCAGATCTCCAATATCTGAAAATGGATAAGACTGAATTGAATTATGATGAACTTCGATCAGTCGGGTAGGATCCTTTTTATCCAAAAGAAGGGCATAATTCCATTTTGTCGTAGGATATATTTCCCAATCCCTTGACCCTTTGTATGGTATGCTGTAAAAAAGTCCTGTTTTTAATTTTACAGATTTATACTTTTTCCCCACTCTCAATGAATAATAAAGAGGGCCCCTTCGAATTGATGTGGTCTGATTATATCGTGATTCTAAGTGTTATAGACATCGGAAAAACAATAATAATGGTATCATTATTATTCCATATTTGCCGTAATGTTTCAAACTGGCCGGTTTCTGGTGCCAGGGTGATACCCTTATAGCGGATGATACATCCCTTTGCCCAACCAGGAATACGCAGGTAAAGAGGAAACTCAGTCGGCTTACTCATTTCCAATTTAAGTTCAATACTATTTTCAAAGGGATAATTGGTCTTTTCTGTAATAATTATGTGTTGGCCAATTCCAACGGTTGCAGATACTTTTGTGGGCCCATAGGAAGTGAGAGCAAGTCCTCCATCATGTGTTGCCATCCACATATGAGAAACGAATTTTGGCCATCCCTGATGCATGTTAGCCAAACAACAGGGGTAATGAGGCATTAATCCATATATATTTGCTGCCGGCCCATTTGTACTCCAGTTCCTCTTTGCATAATTAACGAGTACTTGATTTGCTTGCTGATCATATTGGTGTGCCCAGCAATCCGGTGTCATTGTACCCGGAAGGGCATTGTATGTAAGTAACTCTAACCGGTCTGCAAAAGAAACATCCCCAAAGATTTGAATCAGTTTTTCAAGAGAGTACATATACTCAATTATCGCACACAATTCAGTACCCTGGGTTGGTCGTTTACCAGAAAGATGTTCATCTCCGGAGAAGCGCCCACCAACTTGTCCATGATTCCGGTCAAAATTTTCAATTGCTTTATAAACAGCACTTCGATGCCAATCATCACCCGATTGCTGATACCATAAACCGGGATACTTTATTGCCATGGCATTATTTACAACGTGGGCAGTTAAACCATCGCGGCCCCAATTATGAGGGATTCGCTTTTCTGCAACTGCTGTTGAATCCCAGGGAAAGGTGTAAAAATAATTGCTCCAGTCGTCACTGTTATCTGCAATTGATTTAATTGTCTCCAAAATTTTTGGATTATGTGTCCGGCGAAAAAGCCAGTAACCAGTAACAGCGTGTTCCATGGCCCGGACACCACGCCAGGTGCTGTCAGGCCAATCTGGAGGAAACCGATGTAAATAATCGAAATATTTTTCAATGAGTTTTAATGCTCTCGGATCATCTGTGGCTTCATGATATTGGGAAACTGCTTTAAGGGTAAGCGCTAATGGCCAGCGATCAGCATTTTCCGAGGGTCCAAACCATCCATCATCCCGTTGACTCGCAAGTATATATTCAATCCAATTTTCTACTTTCTTTTTAAGATGTTCATCATCAAGGATATAGGCAAGGGGGATGAGACCATCAAGATAATAAGGACCGCGTTCCCAGCTTCTCCCTGGCCGCCCTTCCAGGCAGAGTTTATCAGATCCGGCCAGAAGTCTTCAATGTGGCCGGTCAGTCCATTCATCTGTGAGACAAGCTGATCTTTTAGCCATCCTTTGGCTTGGATTGAGCCTAATGGCAACTGAAGAAAATTTGATTTAATAAGAGGGGCTGGATTGGAGGGATAATGGGGCCCTATTGGCTCCTCTTCACAGTTCCATAATGTAAGACAGAGGAGTATTATAAACAGACCTTTCAGAATTCCCATCAAAACTCCTGTTTCGCTGAGCCTTTTATTGTCTACTCTCGCAGCGACGCAACGACGCGGCGTTTTTCCACTAATTGCACGAATTTAAACAAATTTCACAAATTAATATTTAAGTTCAAAGAATAAAAATGAAAGCAGGAGAATGTGATTAAAATTCTCTCCGGGCGGATGAGATATCTTTGTTTCCTCATGAATTTTAGATTTATCGCTTCGCTCGAAAATGACCAGGTGCTCTGAAGCCAACAATTTTACTATTTGTACTGTAATTTTATATATTTTATATCTGGCTAAAAATTCGTGTAATTCGTTAAAATTCGAGTAATTTGTGGATACAATCTTTGCGTCGATGCGTGAAATAAAATTTAAATCTATTAATTAAAATCAGTTTATCTCATCTGGAAGCAACAACTCTGTCGTGGATTCCAGGTTTTGCATAAGTTCATCTTTCTCAAAATACGTTGATTTAAAAACAGATTTTGAGAACAGAGATTCTGCCTGATCTGTATGATGTGCTGATTCAGGATCATCACTTTGCCCAAAAGGTAAGATACTAAATGAACGAATGGGGTTGCTCAATATGACGACCATTGTACAGGATTGCCCGCGATCGATAGTCGTCTCTCCCGTTTCTTTGTCAAAACGACCACCTGCTGCTCGTAAGCAATAAACCCCATTCTCAAATGAACCACCATTAATTGGCCAGGATTTTTCTCCTCTTTTTAATCTGACGGCCTTACCCCAGGGTACACGAAAGGTTCCAAATTTTTCGGATGCATACTTTTTTGCCCTTCTCAGAGCCTTGAGCAAATCTTTCTCATCTTTTGAAGACAATTTTTTAGAATTTTGAATCGTTGCTGCATTTGAAAGTTTGCTGCATTCTCTCCGCCACATCCTGTAGAGGGCAGGGGCTTCTTCATCAGCATTGAGATAGCCATTCCAATCGGTGATAAGATTTACTGCCTCTTCAAGATCTTTAAACGAATTTAACTGACCTTTATAAGCTGTTTTTAATGCTGACTGCCATATTTCAAATCCATCTGCCTTTGTATCTAAGGCGATTTTTTTTGCCTGAGCTTCTGTCATTTTATCGGTCTCACCTAACAACCGTAATGCAGATCTGCCGCGCGGATTGCTGCGATCTTGATCATCATTATAAATATATTTTGCATATTTATCAGTCGTAAATGGGCTGTTTGGCATCATCGTACCAGGAGAAATGTTACAATTCTGCATAAAGCCTTGCTCAGGATTTGTGATTTGTATTAAATCCTCATGGGGGTGAATTCCCTGCCATTCTGTGTCTTTTGTATTGCCGGGCACTGGATAATCCCAGTCATAACCTTCCGGACGAATAGGAACCATACCCGTACGGGCATAATATATATCTCCTTCGATGGTTGCACACATCATATTCTGGGGCATCATTTGACACATAGAAATGGCCTCTATAAACTCCTTTAAATTTTTAAGCTCTGTTTGTTTTATGCATTTGTTCAACCAATAACACTTCTTCAGCATAGGCTAGTTTGAAGGCATAAGCTTTACCTCCGATTCTCTCCTGTATCGGACCATAATGACTACGCTCGATTGATTTTTTAACTTCTTTAATACCATCTTTGGTTTTAACACGAATTGTGGTAGTTTCTGTTTTAATATCCCGCCAATTATCATCGTATTTATACTGTAAGGGGTTATCCGGATTTATTTCTAATTCATACACATCCGCACAATCAGGTCCACCTGTTGTTGCTGCCCATGAAATATACTGATTATGGCCCAGGGCAATAAAAGGAGTTCCGGGTACAACCATACCTCTCAGATCTATATCCTCTGAATGTAAGGCCGCCTCTAACCACTTTCCTGATGTATGAAAATTAAGATGCGGGTCAATGAGGGCAATCGCAACATTCTCTGAAGTTCGTTGTGGACTAACCAGCCATTGGTTGGAGTGATGGGGACGTTCAATTTTCATTTTACCCCGGCGCATATCTCCTCTTGCCTGCCCCTGTGGCCATCCCCATATAAATGAGCGACCTAATGCCTAGTACATGCCAGGGTTCAACTTCGGGTGCCCAATCCGGAACCTTATCCTGATGTGTCTCCATATAATGCTGTATGCCGGCGACAAAATAGCGGGCGATCTGCTGAAGTTCAGGAGAAATCTGGGAAAATTTTTCCTTGGAAATTTTGGCATGTTGCCATACCCGTTGATTATAATCGGAATTGACATATTTTTCCCCGAATGCTTCAGCCATTGTGCCAACTGCATAGCGATAGGAGGATAATATCTGAATAAGACGATCTTCCGCCTGTGTGTACCCGAAGGCAAAAGCCAATGCTGTCTCCGATGGGGCATAGATGTGCGGAACGCCCCAGTTATCCCGATAAATCGTAACCTGATTTTTGTCCTGACATGACAGCGGTAAGAGAATTATAATGAGGGTTAAAAGTGACAGATTTCGAATGGCAGTTTTAATTTTCATGGTTTCTCCAACATTTTAGGTTTGATTTTATGGCCTCTGGCCATTCAGATTATTGTTTATTTATCTTTTGACTTTTTACAAATAAAATTCTCATTACACTCGGCGGTGATTATTTTTTTGGTCGTTCAAATATTAAAATATCATCATTATTCTCGTTATGGTATGATAGCGTTAATTTGGTATTAATAAATCCAAACTTATTAATGCCTGCGAGTAGTGATAAAAATCGTTGTTCAATTTTCATGATTGAATCAGGGCAGGCCATCATTGTTGAGCCAGCCATGCCGGTGGAAATCATACCGGGATTGTCTCCGGGAGTGACCGGCGTAAAATAACGGTTGCATCCTGAATTCCCTGCAAATTTTCCATCTTTAAAAAGTAATGATATTTTTGGTTCAGACGGAGCCTCTTCCTTCGCATTCCAATATTTTAGGATCCACTCAGTGGCGCCGATATCAGACAATGAAAGTCGTCTGGGTCCTTCCTTATCTGTTGAGATAATGAAATCTCCTGATTTGAGCTGCCAGATCTCCCTTATTAATTCCCCTGGACAACAGGTTGCATCATTCGGACCACATCGAAGTAAATCAAGATGCAGGTGTTTATCCTTTATTATCGCTTCTTTTATTTGGATTCTGTCACCGAGGAATTTGGTCTGGAGATTTACAAGACCATTCTCACTTTTTTTCAGAAGAGCCAGATATATATATTCTCCTGAGCCACCACCACTTTCTCCAAGAAAAGTAACGACCTCATCCATGTTATCCCCATCCAGATCACCCTCAAGAAGAAAATTATCTAAAATGTAAATGTGCGCTTTTGAAGAACCATCTTCTACGTATGGAGAACCCTCCCAGGATCCGTTTTCTAATTTGATGGCTTCCTCAACCATTTTAAATCCTGTATAAGTTGAATTTCCAATCTGTTCAATGAGACCCATATTTTCCTCTGTAGCCGAACTATTAGCTGATGGTTTTTTGTTTGGGACAGTGCCAGGATTGCAGGATAAAACAAATGTTAAAAATAACAGTAATAGGGGAAGTGATGAAGTGTTTGCTTTCATAAGCGATTGATATACCTATAGTTATAATGGCTACTTATTAGTAAAGAGTGGCCAAATGTTCTTGATGAGAGAATTCTGAACCTCAGTAGAAAAACGCTTGGTATTGGATTGGCCTTTTGTTACAATATCAGTCGTATTAAATACAGCAATGGCTGCCGTTCCTGTAGATGGGTGAACCAGGATGAACGAAATAAATCCCCTCTGTTCACCTGTATGCCCGATCAGGCTAAAATTATTGTAATCATAAATAAAAAAAGATAATCCCATAGACTTTTTCAACTGAGAGGTTCTCTCAATACTAATCTGGGGTGTCCACATTTCATTTAATGAACGACGACTAAGTATTTTGCTATCCGCGACTGAATTTTCTGCCAGCCAGATGAGATATTTTATCATGTCTGTTAAAGGTGCATTAAGACCGCCGTTAGAAACTGTAATACCTGTGTCGAAATCAAACCCATTAGCTTTAATAACACTATCTTTTGTGTAATAACTATTTGAGCGGTATTTTATGAGATGGTAGGGGGTATGGTCGAAATAAGTATGGTACATCTCGAGTGGCTTTAAAATGTTTTTATCAATATAAACTTCATAATCATCACCACTTATCTGTTCAATAATTCTTCCAAGAAATATGACAGCCGGATTTGAGTAACTATATTGTGATCCTGGTTTAAATAAAATTTTAGTGTAGGGAAACATAGCTTCTAATTGTTGCCACTGTAAAGGTTCATAGGGATGCCAGTCCTCATCTCCTCCCCATGGCCAGGAAGAAGCCCTGAAGCCTGCAGTATGGCTCATAAACTGTTTGATCGTAATGTCTTTCATGGGCCCGTAAGGATTGTAAACCTGATTTAGTCCCGGTAAATAATTGACGATCGGGTCGCTGAGATTTAAGAAACCCCTGTCACGAAGTTGCATAATAGCGATGCCCGTGAAAGTTTTTGTAATAGAAGCCCAGTGATAAATGGTTTGTGCATCGATTTTCCGCTTTGTTTCTAAATCCGCAAAACCATAATAAGATTTGGCAGCAACTTTCCCAGAATGAATAAAAAATAAGCTGACTTCCTATTATATTGTTTTCTCTAATTCCCTGCTTATAGAATTGTTCTGTTTTTCTCCACATTATGTCGAATTCAGCGGGTAGTTTAGAATTTACTTCAAAATTTGATTCCATTTTTGCGTACAATCTACTTTCATCCGACACATAATTCTCTGATAGATCATCATCGTGATCAATTGACTTTAGGCGATGGTTGTTGCTGCTCGAGAATTGTACCTTTACCTCGTTTTGAGCCTGTATGGGGGAGAATATCATAAATATAATAAAAAATATTTTCCAAAATAATCTAATATTTAGCTGCCAAAAATTTGGCATAAATAACATTTCTATAATGTGCTACTCTCATTGATCATTTATTAATGAGGTTAAGACATGGTCTTGCCATTTTTCACCTATTTTCAAATAGGACTTGGCATATCCTTCTTTCTCAAATCCAAGTTTTGTAAGTAGTTTGGCAGACCTCTCATTATGTGGCATATAGTTGGCCATAATCCGATGCAAACCTATTTCGGTAAACATATATGAAATCGCCGATTTTGCCGCTTCAGACATGTATCCCTGATTCTCTAATTTGCTTGCTATGGAATATCCCATATGACAAGCTTGAAATGGCCCTCTGATGATGTTTGTAAAATTGCATAAGCCGATAAGTTCGGATTCCTGGTTATCCAGTATACAAAAATTCACGCAGTGTTTCTGAAAGAATCCGGAATAAGAGTTGGCAGCTCTATCCTGGCAGGCCCTGAGGGTATAAAAGGCGTCTTTTCTCTCAGGCTCCCAGGGTGCCAAATGCGTTTTATTTTCCTGATAATAAGCGAAGATAAGTCCGGCACGTTCAGGTTTGAGAATAGTTAAAGTGGTTCTATCGGTTCTGATAAATGGAATTTCAATCATTATAAAATGCCTTCATCTTAATCGAAATAAACCTCATTTCCGGATTCCGTTAGGACCTGAGCAGCCTTATCAATATTCATTTTTTTTACCAGAATATAGTCGGTCTCATAGGTTGATAAGACAAAAACACTGATCTCAGCAGCAGCTGAGATATTGATGTTAAATTTGAGATGATACCAACTTCACTAAAATCAAGAGGCCCATGGATCTTCAGACATTTCCATTCGCTCTCGCAAGAAAATTTATCCTTCTCAGGTATACTTTCATGTGGACAAACAACCGAATACTCCTCGGGTGTCCGTGTAATAGAGGAGAGTGGGTCCTTCAGTACCCAGTCTGGTAAAGGATCAAATGCACTTAACCGACAAACGGCAAAATTATCCTGTAATACTGAAATGATAAATGTTTTTTGCATCCTATATATCTCCGGATAATGGTAAAAATTTTGTTTTATAAGGTTTTGTCCCAGCCTCCCTCTTGGCGGAGTTTATTAACAATATCAGCCCCCCGGCGTTTTAATTCCATATAATCTGTTTTAGCCACCCGATTAAGTGGCATACCTTCGGGTGCTAGAATCTCCACATGTGAGGGACGTTTATAAGAAGCAATTTCTTTACATATTTCATTAACTTCATCACCTTTAAGTTCTATATTGGGCTTCATTTCAATAAAGGCAATAATCCCTTCTGTGAAAATTTCATGTTCAGCGCCAACCACAGCAACACTTGCCACTTTTGATTTCAAACTAGAAGAAATAAATTCTTCTACTTCTGTTGGAAAGACATTATTACCCTTAGGCTTTATCATTAATTTTGAACGTCCGGCAAAATGTAATCCTTTCTCATCGTAAGATCCTAAATCACCCGTGTATAATAGACCATCTATAGAGATCGTTTTTTTTGTATTTTCTTCGTCATTTAAATATCCAAGAAATACCTGGGGGCCTGAGAAACAAATCTCACCAACTTCCCCAGGAAGTTTCTCCGCTCCTGCTGAACCATCATCGTTCATGTCCTCCCGAATAGTGAGAGGACAGAGGGGCATATCGAAACCAATGCTCGCTAATATATCATCCACTGTTCCGTCCAGAGGTGAATAAGTGCAAAAACCGCCAATCTCAGTAAGACCAAGACCCGTGCCGAATTTCGGTGCCATGGTTGAGAGCTGTTCAAGGAATTGTCGTGTAACTGCTTGACCACCATAGAGTGCAAATTTTAATGTGGAGATATCGTAATCCTTGTAGTTTGGTAAACGCCATTCCATGGCAAACAAAGCCGGAATCTGCCCAAATGCTGTTACCTTGTATTTTTGAATGGCATCAAGAGATTCATCAGGTTTAAATACATGCAGAAGAACACTCGTTCCTCCACAAAAAATTGTTGTTGCTAACTGTTCCGTCGTACAGCCTACATGACTGGGGGGAAGATTGACGAGCATTCTGTCCTCGGCCACAATATCAAAAGCAACGCCTAAACCAATATTCTGAACAAGTATATTTTCTGAAGACAGAAGTGCCGGTTTGGGATATCCCGTGGAACCAGTGGTAAAGATAATCAGAATGGGATCCTTTTTCGTGACAAGTTTTTGTGCTTTTTTGACTTTTCCGGTTATTAAGGATTTGATGAAGATCTTTTTAATATCGCTGGCAAAAGGCACAATCCCAATAGCACCTTCGACTATTTCGTTCTCTTCCTTCTGGAATTGAATAAAATGATCGCAACTTCCACCATTTGCTTTACCATGTTTATTGATCATCTCAGTGATGATCGGCCGGAAGTCACTAACAGGAGTATTACCCAGGCAGAAAAATGCCTTGGGTAACATTTTCTGAAAACATTGGTCAACTTCCTGGCTTTTTAGTCGTGGATCGAGGGGAGCCAAAATAGCGCCGATTCTGTAGCAGGCATACATGAGATAGACATGCTCCTTTAATAAAACCAACATTGTGGCAATGATATCTCCCTTTTTAATGCCCATGCTGAGAAGCTTTGCCGCAAAAGCTTTTGATTTGGTTGCAAAATCCTTCCATGTGATTTCATCTCCGGTGTTATACTCAATCAAAGCAAGCTCATTGGGTTTCTCTTTGGCCCATCGATCAACCCAGTCAAACATCCGTGGATAATCTGTTAATTCTTTGTTGAGTTCTAAACACCGTTCGTCTTTTTTGGGATCCCGCATACATTTCTCCTCATTATAATATGGCAGAGTTGAATTTAATTCGCTTCAACGGACGAATTAGGATATTATTGCTTCTTTTTTGTCTTGATGTAACCACCCCTGATAACATATTTTCCAGATTCTTCTCTCACATCAAAATACAATTCATCGCCGGATCTTTTAAGCAATTGTACCGATAAACTATTTGGTGGTATTACTATATCCGTAAACTTGCCGGCAACAACTGCAATTGATTTTGGATCTTCTCCTAACTCTTTTTCTATAATTTTTGAAACACTCATCGCCAGGGTTGCCGAACCTTGAAGAATTATGTCTGGTAGACCCATTGATCTAGCGAATATTCTGTCAGTATGTACGGGATAGATTATATCTGTACAACCGTCATAAATATAGGGTGAAACTCTGCTAATGGCTATATTTTCAGTCCAAATGGCTTCAGATTCTGCAATTCGATCAATCTGTGGAATAGATTCTCTGCCCCTACCAGAATCTGTACATTTAAATCCGAATATAATTGCACCAATATATTCCGTGCAGATTAACTGTCCCTGTTGATCGAGGTAATCAAACTTGAGTATAACCTTTGCCCCTCTTTGATGGGGTAGGATGGCTGCAATTTCTCCCCTTAAACTGAGCACATCACCAGGTTTAGGTAACCGATTATATCTTAAATATTCTGAATGATGTACTAATTGACTTTTTAACGTGAAGGGTGTTTCAACCCCTAAATAGTCAGGAAGATTTCTTATTATCTCCCAGGATATCCTAACCGGAAAAAGAGGATGTGCATAAAAATCGTCCTTTTTTTTGCTGTTATAGTAGATGTCGTTCGTATCGGAAATAGCTGCAGCATAATTGGATATCTGTCGTGCACTAACTGTAAATTGATAGGGTTTTATCTCTGCGCCAACAATACTGGATGCAATTAGAATTTTTTTCTGACTCAACAATCTGATATACGTTTTTAGTTTATTTAATGTAGGAATTATCAATGCAATCTGGTCAACTGGAATAGCTGAATTTAGTTAATCACCCAAAGACGCAAGATTGAAATTGCATAACGAGAAGAGCCTATAGCGGGGTATAGGGGTTTGACACACCGCGCGCTACGTGCTATGCCTATAATTTTTTGTGATTTAGCGTCTTTGAGAGAAAATAATTAGATAATTCAAATTAATTATATTCTATGGACTAATGCAAGGATAAATTGGATAATAATTATTTATGACATATTTTATTGGTTTAGCTGTGAGTTCCTCGGCGACACGCTTTAGATCCCGTGCTGCTTCCGGAGAGATAAATAAATCGAAAATCAAAGTCTCATCCCTCAAATCTATACTTCCGGCATTGCAGATCGCATATCCGCCAAATTTATGAATTACAGCCCAGATTCCTTGGTCGATTTCTTCAACTGTAAAGTGTTTTGATTGTGGCTTTGCCTGGATTATACCAGAAAACAGAAGAGGGAAGAGAAAAATGAGAATCATCGTTCGGATCCATCTTTCAGACGTATGGTTGGCTCCCTGTAGTAACAGAATGAATGTTTAAAGATTGGGAGAATTATGGTTGTGACGTTTTGACATTGTCGATCCAGAAAGTACTTTTTGCAACTTTCTGTCCTGCTCCAGCCAGGTCCTCACTATCTAATCCCGGACCATTTGGTTGACCCTTTAACAGAAACATTCTTACATCAGATCGCCAACTACCTGTGCGGAATACCATCCGTTCTAAAGTCTCTGCATCTATATCCAGATCAATTTCTTCCCTTACCATTTGTTTGTTTAACCAAACATCATATCTATCGGTTGTACAATCAAAAGCAATCTTTATACGATACCATTGGTTCTCACTGATCGGTACCGGCCAGGGCTCCACACCTCCCAGATCAAAATTTAATCCTTCGAGATTTAAATCGAATCGCAGACGCAACGCACGCTGATCCTTCTGGTCATGAATTTCAAATTCCAGATTATCCTTACCCTGATCTTTTATAAAGACATCAAATTCTACTGTTGCTCGACTGCTTGGTGGAAAATGTCTTTCCGCACAGGCATAGTCATAGGGTTCTTCATCTATTAACCGTAAAACACGATTATTCGTACCCGGAAATGATACAACATCTATAGGTGCCCACTTTGGAACATATAAATTCCAAAATTCTAAATCCGCTTCACTTTTGAGCTGGTCAAAGGTTTGATTAACATTTTTGTCGACCGTTCCTGAAATTGGGAGTCGCGTTCTGCTCACCCACATATCTTCTTTGCTCATACTATAAGTATTCCACATATGATTTTCGGGAGGGTTGCCGTTTCCTTCAAATATTCCCCGAATATACTGTGGGCCCTGATTCTTGGCCCATCCATGATACCGCATAGGGGGGACTTCACCATGAAGGCAGAGCAAATTATCAAATTCATGTCCGTCGGTACTCGTCATGACTGCCAAGGGCCAGCGATTACGCCTGGTGGCAGAATGATTATAGACCAAAGCGTATTTATCATCTTCAGTTTGTTGTATCCAGGTTTTTGCGCCACAGGTCATAAGTGATTTCGAAAGGGTTAAATCCGTCCAGCTTTTGCCATTGTCTGGACTGAGCGCTGAAATCTGGATTTTCCAGGCGCCTACAATTACACCGTCTGGCCGACGAAAATAACTGAAATGCTTTCGGTTCAAATTCACTGGGTTCTATTGTAAAAAATCCATCTTCAGCCCGGTCCTCCTCCCACCATTGCAGGGTGACCAGTTTATTCGCCAAAAGTTCTTCGCAACCCTTTACAAAATCCTTATCAGTGCTGGCTTTATAAAATGGGTAATTTGTATTCTTTTCATTCCAACCGGCATGTCTGTTAAAGCGGATAAAATAGATCGGGCCATATGATCCGTCCTTGTAAATTTCCCTGACCACCCGTCCTAAGCCATGCCCATTATTGGGCCCTATTCGTGAGACCGGACAGTAACTATAAAAACCCAGAGTAAATAGCCGCTTGTCTTTGGTGATGTAGAATCCCATTCTTTGGTGCATTACAGCTTTGGTTCCTTCTGGCAGATGATAGGTTTTACCAGATTCTGGATGTGTATAATCAATCGCTGGTAGGGAGTACTCAGGAAACAATATTTCCGGATTAAGCCAGTCACGGCCATCGGTTGATGTCATCAACATCGTCCGCCCGGGAGTAAGGTGTTCTGTAAACTGATTACTCAGATATTGTAGATAGAACTGATTATTCCAATAACAGAGATAGGGCTGATGGTTATAAGTCCAACCTGTTCGGCTATTAATTTCAGGAGGTTGTTCACGATTAGCACGAAAGGCTTGATAACGATGAACACCAACCACATGCCGGAGTCCACCGTGGTGATATCGCGCATCCGTTTGTTGCTTACCGACATACTTAATTGGTTCAGAGGCTGATTCCTCGAGAGAAGGAGGCATCTCTTGGCCTGGCAGTGAAATAGAAAGTGCAAAAATTAAAAAGAAAATAGGGTATAGGCTAAATACAACACGTCTTTTTTGTAACCGAGACATAGTTTTCTCCCGATTAAGATTGATTTGGCTAATGCGATATTCTAATTAGTTTTGATTGCCTAAATAGTATATATATTCTCATGCAAAGGCTTAAAGTCGCAAAGGAAATATTTTATAAGACTCAAGATATTACATTTTCGATATCCTCTTAAATACATATCCACCTTTGGTTGCACCCCAAACCTGAGTATCTGCGGAATTGAAACCACGATCCCAGCTAACTATTTTATCTTTATCTATAATCACCTCTGTGGTTGCATAGGAGGCACCTCTAAGCGTAGCTCTGACAATCATTTTTATTTGTATTACCTGTATATTCAAATGATGCTGTTTTTCTAAGTATGACGACACAACCTTCACGTACCTCAAGAGAATCCGGAGTCAGTTCCTTTAGTGGATTTTTGTTTTTCCAGGCGCCGGCAAAACGAAGAGGTTGTGGAATTGAATAAACCACACTAAGGATGATGCCACCATCACCCTCGATCAATTGATAGACTCTTTGACGATAAGGTTTGTCCAGACTCCAAGAGGCAGCTTGCTCAACATAAAGCCATTTGCCATTGTCTCTATCTCTCCAGATTGGAACCATCTCCAGACGAATGTTATAATAATTTGAATCCAGCGCGGCCTGCGCCTGACTACTAAAGGATCCTGTCATTAAATGTGAAAGCTCTTCTAAGTTATTGTCTGTTTGACAACTTAAAATGGAGAAAATTGAAAGGATACAAATGAGAACTAATCCCAACGCAGAATACTCTGTTGCCATAAATAATTCTTTTAAAAAAATGGAAAATCAGTATCTTACTGTGAGAATTAAATTTTTATATATTGTGAATCATTAGAAGTTTACGATGAGATCTTATAAAATATCAAATAAATTCCAATAATAAGGGTAAGGTCATGTATTATTCATTTTGGTATTGCCAACTTGAGACCCAACTGCTCTCATTCCCAAACCGATTCACATTTGTAACAACAACTTCATTTAAGAAAGTTGCGGTGGATTCACCACTTTTTGTTACATTCTCATTTTTTTTGGGCGCACGGTTTTTCTCTTCTATCAAAATTGGCAAAGAAAAATTCTGGGCATACTTACTCAAAATTTTATAATTCCAGTTTTCACCATACCTGTAATAGAGTATCCAATTTGAGGTTGATGCTACCTCATTAGTCTCCCAAGTTAAATGCAAAGAATCATTTAGAATAGATGTTAAAACGGTGGGTGGAATTGGTTTTTGGTTATCTAACCAGGGGGAAAAGGGGATTCTGGCTTGTTCCTTGTATGGGCCTTGTACAAGAGATTCAACCAGGCCACTATCAGAAACAAGTGGTCCGATGCTCCAGTGTATGGAACCAGGAGCCTCGGATAGCATACCCCTGGTAATCATGATCTGATTGAATGTTTCGAGGATTCCTTCCTGGCCCTTTGGCCTGCCGATGTTTATTCCTGGCCAGATATGGCGCTCCATTTTATTTTCATCTATCCACCAACCGAGTAAAACCGGAAAACTTTGTGGAATCTGACTAATCGGCCAGTAGAGTTGTGGTGTCCAATAGTCTACCCATCCCTGGTTTAGCCATAAACGTGCGTCGGCATATAATTGATCATATTGGTCGAATCCGCGTATGGTTGGGGGGTGGTAGGGTCGCCAGATACCAAAAGGGCTTAAGCCAAACTTAACATGAGGTTTAATATCTTTTATTGCTTGATATAAGTGTTTGATAAATTTATTTACGCTTTCTCTGCGCCAATTATTGCGGGATAGTGTACCCCCCTCATTCTGATATTTTTGCCAACTTTCTTCATCTGGGAAATCTTCACCATCATGATAAGAAGGGTAGGGATAAAAGTAGTCATCAAAATGGAGCCCGTCTATGTCATACCGCTTTACAATATCTAAAGCAACATTCAGGGAATGATCCTGGGTGCCCGGGTTGGAGGGATCTAACCACCAATATCCGGATTTTAAGGCAAGAACCAAATCCGGCCGGGTCTTGACGATAGAAACGTCTGATATCGCTCCGCCTGCTTTATGGTGGGCACGGTAAGGGTTTAACCAAGCATGTAACTCTAACCCCCGCTTATGTGCTTCATATACCCAAAATTCGAGTGGATCATAGAATGGATTTGGAGGTTCACCCTGTTTACCACTTAAGTAATAGGACCAGGGCTCCAACTTGCTTTGATATAAAGCATCACATTGGGGACGAACCTGAAGAATGACGGCATTGAAGTTATGATATTTTAGTAAATCAAGCAGAAATAGGGCTTCTTGTTGCTGCTCTTCTGTACTTAATCCGGGTTCACTGGGCCAGTTGATATTTGCCACACTTGCAACCCAGGCAGCGCGAAATTCGCGCTCAACCTGGGGACGGTCCACTGTATCTTTAAAGACAGGAATTACTTTGGTGGACGTGCAACTAAGAAATGAAATTATAAATATAAATATGAGAACGACTGGTTGCGTATTTTTCATTAAGATGGTCTATTTTACCTTCAGCAGAATGGTACCCGCTTTTCCGGTACTATTATCTTCAAATCCTTCTGTGATAATCTCTTTGCCATCCTGCAGGAATGCATTTATATCTAAGTGATATTCACCTGGATAGGCCTCGTAGGGGATCGGCATGTCTAATGACCATGAATTTGAGTCACTTTTGTCATTTGGAAGTAACTCAATCATTGGATAATCATAAGGGTATTCACGTACCGTTAAATATACATTTTTCATTTCACTCTTATTGCCTGAAAATTCAACTTGTACATTGGCTGAAGCACCGGGTGATGCTAATTCAGGTTCGATTACAGCTTGCATAAGCTTTGGTTGGCTTGAGCAAGAGATAAGTAAACTCAGAGACAAAATTGCAGCAATTAAGAAAATAGTTTTCATCTTTTCTCCTTTATTAAAACGATGTGATGTGAATAATTAATTATATAGGGTATTAACATATATGGTGGGAAAATATAAAATATAATTCTTATATAATGCAAAAAAGTATCACTACTTAATAAACAACTAGTCCTGACAAAAGTCGATAGTTCAAATTTACAATAGTTAGTAATTTTAATTTATCAAAAAATTCCAACCGGAGATCAACAAACTCATGGGTAGATATCTTTCTAATTGGGAATATCTTTTCTGTACAGGTCCGTATTTAAAAAGTAAATTAAAAACCGGTATTTTCTACTTCCAAGATTAAGGTACGGTCTATGACCAGAAGAAATGATTCAGATCTTATGGATTTAAAAAGACATTTAACCTTAACTTCATTAAACGCGTCAACCCGAAAGTAATAAGTTTCTCTGAATTTGCAGGCGCAATTAGATTCCACTGAGGCTGTATCTTCAAGCATTATTGTGATGAGGTCTTCTTTGACATTTACGCTATCGATCATATTTGTCTCACAATGCGTATCCACGTGTACAAAAAGACCAAGAGTTCCCCGTTCCCACTGCCAGGTGAGAACTCCTTCATCTGAAATCTGATCAAAGGGTATTTCCTGGATACATCCATAAGACTGAGAAGAGATAAAAGTAATGACGCCATTGGATTGACCTGGATCCTCCACACAAGAATTATTGAAAAAAATTAAAAATGATAAAATTATATATGCATTTATTGATCTGGTCATATGCTATCCACTTTTATATCTTTAAAGTGATTTACGTCTCTGTTTAGATATAGTCTTTAACGTAAAATGTACATTTTAGTTTAATAATTCCAGTATTAAATCATATCATAAGGCAAGCCACTTTGTAGCCTCCTCTTTGGAAAAGAATAACCCTACACCATGATCGATGTCGGACATCATTGTTTGATACATTCTTGAAAGTCCAAAATGTAATTGTCCTGTAACGACAAATGCTGCACGTGTTCCCTGAATTTTTTCTAGGTTCTGTTTGCGCTTATTGACGATAACGCTCATTTTATCATAGTTAATATCTGCATTATTGCTATCACGCATATCATGAAGCCTGTGAATCTTGTAATCAAGTTGGTTCTCAATTTTCTCAACCTCAGTAATGACAAAGAGAATATGATCTAAGGTGATAGTTCCATTGTATTTTATGAGAATGTAGTTGTCTTTGATAGTTAACTGAGGTGTCAAAACTTTTCCTAATAATAAGAATTTAACACTTATTTATAATATTATGTGCTGGTGGTTGTCGAGGCGATAATGGCAGGCATAATACTGGCTACTATCACGGCTGCCTGCATGGCTTCGACGGCCTCCTTTGTCGCCTGGCCAGTTATTTCACCATTAATTAAATGCTTAATTCTTGCTTTATATTCCTTTTGCTCAGATCTAGTGAGGATAGAACTCATCAAATTTGTGCTTTTTGCAATTGATAATACAATTATTGCCTCTGTATCTATATGTTCGTCAGTAGCAATAATAGCCATACGAATCTTATCGATAATTTTATTTTCTGGTTCGGGATTAAGTTCAGGGTATATACGCCTTCTGAATATTAATAGAATCGTATCCTCGTCGGCTCTTAAAATTCCTTTCGCACATAATTGTCTGGCAACACGGTGTTTTAGGTCCCTCAAAGAGCTAAACCGACGGATCCAGGTCTCAATCGATGCTCGTCTATTGGCATTCTTAAGTTTACTTAGACACTCATCAATTATATTATCTCCACAGATTTGGAAATTATCCAATTCAACTATTTTCCTTCTCTTACTTCTGTCAATATGTACAAATTTATGCAATAAAAGATCTGCTAAGATTGCACCAGCCAGGGCAAACTGATAGTGAGACATTGGATTTACCGTACCTTCTTTATCTCGCAGCGCCAGGAGCATGATCTGCTCATATAAGTAGAGAGACATATTAGAACCCTTTCATTTGTTTTCTGGAAAAAGAAAAACGCTTAATAAAATATTAGATTCATTATATCTAAATACAAATAAACCACACAATTATTCAAATCCATCAGATTGCGACCGATCTTCCAATTCTTTATCTAATTTTCTTTTTCCTAGAAATGAAAAGAGTACGAAAAATAGTACAATAATCCCGCTTACTGAGAAAATGATGATGAGTTTATCAAGCAATTGCGAAAAGGATAAGCCTGGACTTTGAAATATATTATATTTGGTGTAAGTGAATACGCTTCCTAATACGATTATTGCACCATACCCGAATAAAATACTTTTAATCTTTATCTTTTGAATGGGGATTGCACCAAAATAAAGGAGGGCGCAAATTAAAAACAAAGAATTAACTGTCATAATGATAGCAAAATCCTCAAAATCACTAAGCGCCTGTCCCAGGGCAAATTGTCGATAGATGACAACTGCCTGCATGGCAATAATCGTCAGAAAATACATAACAGCAATGACCTGATAGGCGATCTGTTTATTTCGTTCATCCATATTGAAAATCGGTTTTTTATTAGTCATCTTTCCTCCCAAAAAAGATCATCCAATGTTTTGTTTAAAGTTTTTGCAATCTTTGTGCATAAATTAAGCGTTGGATTGTATTTACCTTTTTCAATCAATCCAATGGTTTGCCGGGTGGCACCAACCTGATCAGCAAGATCTTGTTGAGAAAGACCATTCTCAACACGGGCAATTTTTAATTTCATGTTTTCCATGGCATAATAGTAATATATATATTGCATAAAGTCAAATATAAATTGCAAATTGTCGGTTATATTGTTCATGTAAGTGGGTTGTTTGAGTAGGAAAAGGTGAGAGGAGAGGTAATTAAATGGAATTCTGTTTTGACATTAGTGTCGAAATAAAACTGGCAAAATTCCACGATGCTTTCAGAGGGGATCGTCAGTTTTAAAGAATTTATTTATTTAAAAATAGTTCTTAAAATAATGCCACTTTGATCAATAGCAGACACATCACCATTATTTGAAACAATATATACAAACACATCATCTTCCACATACCGGTACCGAAGTTCGATTTACAGCAAACGGAGTATACGGTTTGAAGAATATTATTATAGTGATACAAACGCCTTTTGCGTAGTAATAGGGAACCTTATTTACTATATACCCTTATTTGTGTTGAATCAGCAAAAATTCTGGTAGTTTGGTAGTACAGACATTATACGCAAGAACTATCCCAAAAATTTGTTTAATCTTTTAGGTAAATAATGTAAATTTATGATCATTATCTATAAATTAATAAGGAGACGTCCCACCGGTTGAAAACCTGGTTTTCGAGGGACGACGTCTCTACATTTTTTTTACAGGTACACCATTCCTCAGGTAGGCGCGTATTCAAGGTGAGAATAGGCGGACACGGCAAGCAAATTGCGATGCAATAAATTTATTTCTTTATTTGCTTGTAAGAAAATGGTGTATTAGCAAAACTCTTCGAAACATAATCCAGAAAAAATATTGATAAAAGATTCCTGTGCTGAGTCTTTATAACCCTTAAAATTGAAGGATAAGAATGGAGCGTTTAAAAGGACTTATTCCTGCTGTTTTTACCCCTATGAATGACGATCAATCCTTGGCGTTGGATAAAATCGCACGACTTACTGAACAATTGATCAAAGAAAAGGCCTGTGCTTTTTATGTCTGTGGCAGCACGGGAGAGGGGCCGATGCTTACTACCGAAGAACGCAAATTAGTAACGGAAGAATTTATTAAGACTGTTAATGGCCGGATTCCCATTATTGTTCAGGTGGGGCATCAGGCCTTACATGACGCGGCGGATCTGGCTGACCATGCCCAGTCAGCCGGCGCTGATGCTGTTGCTGCCATACCGCCCAATTATTTTGACATTGGCTCGGTGGAGGTGCTTGTCGATTGTATGGCCCGGATTGCCGACAGTGCGCCCAATCTTCCCTTTTACTATTATCATATTCCCAAATTGACACATGTTGATTTAGATATGTATGAATTCTTGATCCACGCTTCTACACAGATTCCCACGATCAGAGGTATTAAGTATACGGCGATGACTGTTTTTGGACTGCAGGAATGTGTGGAATATCAGGAGGGGAAATACGAGATCTTTTATGGCTGTGATGAGCAGCTTCTTTATGGTTTAATCGCCGGAGCCAAGGCAGCAGTAGGGAGTACCTTTAATTTTGCGGCACCTTTGTATAATAAAATAATTGACGCCTTTGATACTAACGATATAAAAAAAGCGCGAGAATTTCAGGCCCGCGCCATTAAAATGATCCGCACCATGGTCAAATACGGTGCCCAGCCGGCATTTAAGGCGGTGATGAAGATGATTGGCGCGGAATGCGGTCCGAACCGCCTGCCCCATGATAATCTATCCGAACAGGAAATAAGTGCATTGCAGAAAGATCTTGAGGATATAGGCTTTTTTGACTGGGCCAGGTAAACCTGACTTGTCTGATAAAAAAATATGTCCACGAATTTCACGAATTAACACGAATTTGGCATTAAAATATATAAATAATCAGATATAATATTTTTAATCAGTGAAAATTAACGTTAGAGAATTCGTGGACAAAAAAAATATGAAATAACAGATTAAATGATAATAAATCAAAGATGTATCATAGTACTTCTGTTTCTCTTTCATTGCTATCCCTCTGTTTGGGGGTGAAAAACCCCATTTACAGTGGGAATCCCTACCTGCCTTATCCCCGCTGGTAGGAGAGGATAGCCAATTGGGTGTGGCCGGGCCCTTTGCCGGCATTCATAACGATGCCCTGATTGTTGCCGGGGGTGCTAATTTTCCAAAGCCTGTCTGGAACACCAATAAAGAATATCATGATCGGATATATGTATTAGAAAATCTCAGTTCTCCCGATACCCGATCCTGGATCCAGGATTTTACGTTGGACCGGTATTTTGCCTATGGCGCTGCTGTCAATACGGAATTCGGTGTACTTTGCATGGGAGGAAGGGATGCCAATCAGTTCTATGATTCTGTATTTCTTCTCAAGTGGGATCAGGAAAATCGTCAAATCAGAAAACAGCACTTACCTCCTTTACCACAATCCTGTGCCCATGGATATGCTACTATCCTGAACAATAAAGTCTATCTTGCCGGTGGGCAATCTGCTGCCGGACTTGAAACTGCCCAGACTAATTTCTGGATGTTAAATCTGGACCAGCTTCCAGTCTATGAATCATTGACCATCGATTATTTAAAAGCAATGATTTCCCGGAGAGGAATATCAATAAACGCCGGCGCTAACCGATCTTCCCTAATAACTGCATTGCAGAAAAGTGATTCATTAATGTCTTTTTTACCGGATATGGATCGATCCCTTTTGACGAAGATTGCCTCGGAATTAAAGATAACATATAATAATGATCTGACGAAGATCCAATTGGTGCGCAAGATCAGAAAAAAATATTGGGGCTCTTTCCAATGGCAGGAATTACCCCCCTGGCCGGGTCCTGCACGTGCTTTTAATATCACCGTTGCTCAACATAATGGGATAGATAATTGTATCTATGTTCTTAGTGGCCGCAAACTCAGTGATTTGTCCAATCCGGATAGCTATGACTTTTTAACGGATGTCTATGAATTTAATCCCTCACTATTTGAAAACGGTTCCCAACCCTGGCGCCGGCGGGCCGATGTACCAGTATGTGTGATGGCCGGACCGGGGGGGGCGATGGGGCAAAGCCATCTTTTCATCCTGGGTGGCGCGGACGGATCACTTGTCCATCAGACCGATAAGTCTTAAAAGAAAATCACCCTGGATTTCCAAAAACATCCTGGGCCTATCATACCATTACCGATACCTGGATAAATGCCGGAGAATCTCCTCTCAATCATGTAACGACCCTGGCTATCCCCCATAAGGATGGACTCATCATTCCCAGTGGAGAGATAAAACCACGTGTCCGCACGGATCGGATTTGGAGGGTAAACCTGCCGATTATTCCGCGGTCATTTGGCTGGCTCAATTTTACGGTCCTCAGCGTCTACCTTCTATCAATGCTGGGCATAGGCTTCTACTTTGCCCGTCGGAATAAGGATACAAATGATTATTTTCGGGGCGGCCAGCGGATACCCTGGTGGGCGGCTGGCTGCAGTATTTTTGCCACCATGCTGAGCTCCATTACCTATATGTCTGTTCCGGCGAAAGCCTTTGCTGCAAACTGGGAATACTTACTAGGCTATCCGGCCATCTTTGTCATGGCGGCTTTTGTTATTTACCTCGTTTTGCCCTTCTTTCGCCGCATTGATGCCACTTCTGCTTATGAATATCTGGAAAAACGATTCAACAGGGCAACACGATTGATTGGTAGTGCTCTGTTCATTTTCTTCCAGATTGGACGAATGGCCATTGTCATGTTCCTTTCGGCGTTGGCTCTTGCCGCCATCACCCCCTTTACAGAAATACAGGCCATTCTGGTGATGGGTGTATTAAGTGTTATTTACAGCACTATGGGCGGGGTGGAAGCGGTTATCTGGACTGATACCGTTCAGACTTTTGTCCTCTTGGGGGGTGCTACCCTGATCCTGCTGATAACCATCTTTAGCATCGATGGTGGTGTCGCGGCCTTCTTTAGTACAGCATGGGCCGATAATAAATTCCATATGATCAACTGGGACTGGGATTTGAGCAGTTATGCCGCACCTGCCTTCTGGGTGTTAATTTTGGGTTCGTTAGCTCAGAATCTGATTTCCTACACATCTGATCAGGCCGTGGTTCAGCGCTATATGACCACATCCAACGAAAAACTGGCTGCCCGTTCCATCTGGTCCAATGGCATCCTCGCTCTGTTTTCCGGGTTGTTGTTTTTTGGATTGGGTACGGGTTTGTATGTCTTTTATAAAACACATCCCGCTCATCTGGACCCGCTGATAAAGAACGATGCCATCATGCCTTTGTTTATCATCCAGGAGTTGCCGGTCGGGGTTGCTGGTTTGATTGTCGCTGGTATTTTTGCTGCTGCCCAATCAACCATCTCAACCAGTATGAACAGCACAGCAACAGCAGCGGTAACCGACTTTGTAAAACCCTATTCTCCCGGTTGTTCCGAAAAAAAACTTTTACAATTAGGCCGGCTGTTTACTTTTTTAATTGGTGTTTTAGGGACAAGTTTCGCCCTTCTCCTGGCATCTGCCGATATAAAATCCTTACTTGATCAGTTTTTTGCTTTTATCGGTTTGTTTGGGGGTTCCTTGGGCGGATTATTCTTGCTGGGTATGTTTACAAAAAAAGCGACGGGCAGAGGAGCGGTCATGGGGGCAATCATCGGTGCCATTGTGCTGTACCTCGTTCAAGCCTATACAGATACGCATGTATATTTATATGCCTTCGTCGGCGTTTCTACCTGTTTTATTTCCGGATACCTTATCAGTCTGATAGGTGGTGGTCCAAAACCTGATATAGAGGGTTTAACTGTTTTTACATCCCGGGATAAAACAGGATATGATAATTATTTAAATGCCCCAAGGGGGCAATAGCAAAAGCATAGGGCAACGCCCTATGAATAAAATCCATATTATATATTAGCCCTGAAAGGGCGAAAGCAAAAGAAATATTATTCCACAGTCATTATCAAAAGTTTATGTACATATAATATTTAGTACCAAAAACCGACAAAACCTCATTGGTGATAGAATTGAAAAATCACTATATGAATATTGGGTGGTATTTGTAGGGGATTAGGCTTTCGCCCCTTCAGGGCTTGGATTTTTATTATTCCAGATTCACAGGGCGTTACCCTGTGTTAGTGCTCATGCCCCTTCAGGGCAACGGGCGATAAAATATTAGAAAGGTAAATAATAACATAGAAGCCTTCCCCCGTCAAATATAGGTGGGCGGCGCAGAGCAAAAAATTTTATAAAATCATATTTAAGTCGTCAAAATTCAACCTGTCCCGTTATACGGGAGTAATTCGTGGACTTCTTTCTTTTTTGCCCATGTACTTAAAGGGTCGAAGGGCACATAATACAATAATTCAGGTGAAACAATGCGTAATCCCAATAAAACCCGTTTTTTAAATGCCGTAAACCATAAGCAGCAGTCTGAAATCCCATTATTCGAAATAGAAGCGGATATGGCCATTGTAAATAAGATGATGGGAAAACGCTATGATCTGGGGTTGCATTCATTTGAATTGCCACCTGAGGATGTGATTGCCTGGAACCACGAAATGGGCAATGATATGGTATATTTTGGTCATGTCTGGCATCTGGGACGCAGGGAGAAAAAGGATAGGGAAGGGCGTATTCATTATATTGACGGCTATATGAAAACCCGGGGATCGCTTAAAGATATCTTCTTCCCGGATTTGGATCTGCTTGAAGAAAAGTTAGAAGCAACGTGTAATCTTATTCAAAATTCGGGTTTTGGTTTGGTTTGCGCGGCCCAGACGGCAGGATTTACCGTGCCGACGGCCATTGGTTATCAGGACTTTTGTTTGGGAACCCTGACCAATCCTCAATTTATTGATGACTTCCAAAAGTATGTTCATGACTACAGTATGAAAGAATTGGAAATGTATATGCGGTATCCGGTTGATGCGGTGAAGATTTCTTCCGGGCTGATTACCAGTAATGGATCAATGATATCCCCTGATATGCTGACAAAATATGAATTTAAATTTATACGGGAACAATGCAAACTGGTTAACTCCCAGGGAATTAAAACTATTTTTCATATTGATGGAGATGTCACATCCTGGATCCCAAAATTTCTGGAAATGGGGATGGATATTTTGAATCCGATCGATCCCTCTGCCGAAGACCAGGACATTTACTATTTAAAGAAAAAATATGGCAAACAATTAACGCTTCACGGAAATATTAATATTGACGGGGTTCTACTTAATGGTAAACCTGAGGATGTTAAATCAGATGTCCATGATCATATTGAGAAATTAGCCGAGGGGGGCGGTTATATTGTTGCCTCCAGTCATGATCTGCATCAGTTAATTCCTATTGAAAATATTTACGCCATGCGTGATGCGGTACATGAATATAAATATACATGTTGAGACCAGAGTAGCTGTTATTTTTATTTGAATAGAGTTATTTATCTTCCAAATTTATTTTGTTCGATGATCACCATTTAGCGAAGTGTAAATGATTAGGGATTCTAATGTCTATAATTTCTAAAATGAAGTTACCCTGCTTTCAGTTTTTTCTCCTTTATACAAATCTTGTATTCGCCCAAATTGAATTACCCGATATATTCTCTGATAATATGGTACTGCAACAGGAATCCGAGTCAGCCATATGGGGCAGGGCAGATGCAGGTTTACCAATTCATGTCCAAACAAATTGGGATACAGAGAAATATTCTTCCATTACAAATACAGAAGGCCAATGGATCATTAAACTTAAAACACCAAAAGCCGGTGGGCCCTATACAATCTTTATTAATGATACAATTATAAAAAATGTATTGATTGGTGAAGTCTGGTTATGCTCCGGCCAATCAAATATGCGTTTTATGCTAAAACATGCCTCAAATGCCTCTGAAGAGCTTCCAAAATCTCTCCAGCCAAACCTTCGTTTGTTTAATATGCAGGGCAATCCCTATCCTGATAATCGTGTATTCCAGGAAGGAGATTTAAACCGATGCCGGCCCCAGAAATATTATGACAAAACATCATGGCAGGAATGCACCCCAATGAACGCGGCAGATTTTTCTGCTGTGGCTTATTTCTTTGGAAAAATGTTGTCACAAAAATTGAATGTACCAATCGGGCTGATTCATAATGCCATTGGTGGTTCCCCCACCGAGTCCTGGATCAGTCGGAAAAGTCTTGAAAGTGATACAACATTAAGAAAGATATTGGATGATTGGCAATCGAATGAGATGGTCCATTCCTGGTGCCGGGGACGGGGGCTAAAAAATTTGAGTGGATTGTCTCCCGATAAAGATGAAGAACATCGGGATTTAAGACATCCTTACCAGCCAACATTTTTATTTGATGCAGGAATAAAACCTTTAATCTCCTTTAATATTAAAGGCGTCATCTGGTACCAGGGTGAATCCAATGCTCACAACCCGGCACTCCATGAAAAGTTGTTCAGAACTTTAATCCGGGATTGGCGAAATGAATGGCAATTAGGAGATTTTTCATTTCTTTATGTACAGTGACCTGGAATGAGTACGATCAACGGATATCCGGCAGACTTATGGCCGGAATTCCGTGAAGGTCAGGCCCGGGTATTAAGCGAACCAAACACTGGAATGGCGGTTACCATTGATATTGGAAATCCTGTTGATATACATCCTAAAAATAAACGTGATGTTGGTAACAGGCTGGCTCGAATAGCCTTGAAGAAGACTTATAAACAGGATATTATCGATTCGGGACCGGTAATCAAGTCGGTAACCCGGAAAGGTCAAACGCTTAAGATTCTCTATACAAACACAGGGAATAGTTTAAATACCGGAGAGGAAAAAGATCTGCTTGGATTTGAATTGATCAGCAAGTCCGGTATTCGGCTGCCCGCAAGCGCTATAATAGAAGGTAATGAAGTTGTACTATACCATCCCAAAATAAAAGATCCAGCCGGTGTCTGCTATGGATGGGCTCCCTATCCAAATTGCAATCTCATGAATAAGGACAATCTGCCGGCAGAACCTTTCAGATTCTCTCTCTCTGCAGATGATATCAGTACACTAATGAATAAGAACCGGATCATTCTTATTGGCTTTGGTGATTCCATAACTAAAGGCTATCGTCTGGGAGTTAGACTTGATGAAACTTTTTGTTCATTGCTTGAAATAAATCTGAGAGAGAATGGCCTCAATGCGTGGGTAATAAATATTGGAAAAGGAGGGGAGCGAACCGATCAGGCATTGGGTAGAATAGAAGAGGAGGTTATTGGTCGAAATCCGGATATGGTACTTTTAATGTATGGAACCAATGATTCTCATATCGACTATGGAAAAAATAAATCACGTCTGACACTCGAAAAATATGAAGCAAATCTTCACGAATTAATTAAAAAGTTAAGAGATGCAGGTATTAAACCTGTATTAATGACCGAACCACGTATGACCAATAGTGCAAAAGCGAAAGATAATGAACCCTATAAAAGTAATGATATGAATTTTATGCTTCGGAAATATGTGGCTATCTGTGGCCAGATGGCTGAGGATGATGAAATTGCGTTTGTCGATCATTTTCAATTTTGGTCAACGCGTCAAAAATCTGGTCAAAATTTAGATGAATGGTTAACCGATGGGGTGCATCCTAATCCAAAAGGCCATGAAAAAATGGCTGAACTGATTCTGCCCATATTGACGAAAACGTTAAATAAATAAGCATCATCAAGGAGTAACCCTATGCAAGATCAAAAATATCTTAATAATAAACTATTTTTCATATCACGTAAATGTAACGGCGCGATTAATCGCGTCGCTACGTTTACCACCATTCTTCTTATCTTTATAACATTGTCTCCTGTCTCAGGGGTGGAGAAAAAGATTCCATTTCCAAAAGCCCTGGATGATGCTTCTATAAAAGTAGATAATTTAAATGATATCCTTGATGGTGCTCTGATCGTCGGTAACGGGGATATCAACGCCCTCATTTATTCGGATAGTAGTTCCCTTAGATTAAACCTGACCAAAAATGATGTTTGGGATGCCCGGGTCGAAACCGTGAATGATCCACCCCTTCCAACCCTTGATTTGATTAAGCAACTTGGTGCCTCAGAATCCGCTTTCCCCTTAAGAAATAATAACAGTTCCTATGTATTACCGGAGGGTATGACCTGGGATAAAAAAGATAGTTATCACTCAGCGGCCTATCCCTGTCCCCGGCAATGTGCCCGGATTATCATTTCGCTGGCGGATGACGCGAATGAATTGAAAGGCGAGCTCGATTTACGACGGGGGGTGGCTATCATCCGGGGATCGGAAATGAAGCCGGTTGAAATTCGTGCCCTGGCAAACCAGAATGTTTTTCTCGTCGAAACAGCTGCTCAGATTTTACTTAAGCCGGTTATATCGGACGGGCTTTCTGAGGCTAAGACAGGAAAGACGAACAATGTTTCTTGGCTTAAACAAGAGATCCCCGGCGATTTGGATTGGCCAGGAATGTCCTTTGCTGTTGCTATTGCCTCAACAGAAAATCTGAAGGCAATCGCCATCGTTAGTTCCATTGAATCGAATGATGTAGTTGGTGCTGCCAGTAAATTGGCAATAGAAACCGTTGACGCTGAATTAGAAAGTCTTGTTAAAAATCATGAATCGGAATGGGCACAGTTTTGGTCACAGAGTGGGATGGAATTAGGTAATCCATTCCTCCAATCCACCTGGTATCGCTCGCTTTATTTTCTGAGATGTGTCAGTAAGCCTGGCGTACAATCAGTGGGTTTATTTGCCGGGCTTATTAATGATATTCCCGCCTGGCATGGTGATTATCATACCAACTATAATATTCAACAGACCTACTGGACCGCCTACCAGTCCAATCACCCAGACCTGGCAGAACCCTATGACCGTTTAATGTTTGAGTATCTTACCCGAGCCAAATGGCTTTCAAACAAGGTGTTCTCTATGGATGGTGCTTATTATCCGCATGTGATGTATGCCTATGAGCCGGAAGATCCGGCCGTATGTAAAAGCCGGCTTGGAAGACAATACATCCACCACGTGTGGGGGATGACGATTGGTGTTAACGGATTCAGTGTCCAGCCCATGTGGTGGCGCTATAAATATGATCCTGACCCGGAGAGGCTTAAAAATATCGTTTATCCGGTAATCCGTGAAGTCGCCACTTTCTATGCAGAATTCATCGAACAATGTGAAGGTGGCGATGCGATTCGTCTTGGGCCGTCGGTTTCTCCGGAACATTGGGGTTGGACGAAAAATCTTGATCGAAATTACAACTGTACCTTCGATATTGCTTTGATCCGTTATACGCTGAATGCAGCAATCGAAGCGGCCCAAACTTTGAAAGAGGATGAAGTACTGGTCAGGCGTTTTGAGAAAGCGCTGCAGCGTCTTCCGGATTATCCACTTTATGGGGAAGATGAACCAATTGTTGTCGATGTCCAGGATGCACCTCCCATTGAGTATAATATTTCGGTTCCCTCAACTCCTGTTTTTCCGGGCGATGTTGTCTCCTGGTGGTCACCCGATGTGGAAAAAAATCTTTTTAAACGTACGATAGAAGGTTTAAAATGGAATGGCAATAATGCGACGGTTATGCTTGCCGTGGCTCGGGCACGGTTGAGCATGCCGGGCAGCCAGGAATGGCTGGAGACAGAAATTAAAGCGCGAACACGTTCCAATGCAACACTTGCATTGAATAGGTTAGTACCGCATCAAAGATTTAATGATTTTGGCCATTATACGGAGCAATTTGGTGTTGGCATGGCTATCTCCGAGTTGCTCATGCAAAGTGTCGATGATATTATTAGAATATTTCCAGCATTAATCCCGGGAACGAAAGCCAGTTTTACTGATTTGCGTGCCCAGGGAGGATTTCTGGTTTCAGCTGAGGGATCCGTGGAAAATGTATCGGGACTGCAAATCACCTCGCTCTATGGAGGTCAATTACGTTTGTTGAGTCCATGGCCCAAAATTGAGGCAGGTAGGAATGATCAAAATTATTCGTCAGTGAAACCAGATAAAAGGGGCGTGGTTACCATTCAGACCAAAGCTGGGGATACATGGGCATTTATTAATGCAAAATAAAAAATACAAAATACAAAAAGAAAAATTATCGTATTGTCGTGTCGTTGAGTGAGAAAAAAGATAAACACAAAGCACCCCAAGCATGCACAAAGTTCACAAAGAATAATTAAAATTTTATTAATCTTTCAAAAAATTCGTGAAATTTGTACTAATTCGTGAAATTCGTGGATAAGTTTCTCTGCGGCGCTGCGTGAAAATACATCTTTCAATGGGCAGGAGATAGTATGCGGAAGAAGAGTACGCTGCAAAAGTTGGATAGAATGCGGAAAGCCTTACGGCACGAAGAACCTGATCAGGTGCCAATCAGTGATTTTTTCTGGGGAAGTTTTGTTGAGCGGTGGAGATCCGATCTGGATCTGGCCAGGGATGCGAGCCCCTATTATCATTATGATCTCGATTGGATTGTAACAACGCCGAATATGGATCCGCGCATCATGTCTTTTGAAACAATTCGGGAAGATGAAACCGAAGTTGTCGTCAAAACCGGTTTTGGGGGAACGGTTAGAAAAAAATATGATTTTCCAATGCCTGAATTTATTGGATGGGAGGTCGATACCATTGAGAGGTTAGAGGCTTTTGCATTCGATGATCCCCATGATAAAAGGCGCTATTTTAGTTCGGGTGATAATCAGATTGCCGGTGTTGGTGACGGTTTCGAGCGCAATTCACCCCCCTGGATAGAAACGGTAAATAATCTGCATGAGGATTTTCCTGTATTTGGCAGTATGATTGAGTGTGCCGAATGTTTAACACGGCTTGTAGGTATAGAAAATTCAATGCTCTGGATGGGGCTTTATCCGGAACGAATGGGAAAGGCGATTAACCGTATTGGGCAATTTTATTTGGATTGTCTGAAAGCGGAAATAGAAGCAGGCGAAGGGCTATTAGATGGCATGGTCATCTGGGGGGATGTTGCCCATCGGAGAAACCTGTTCTTTTCTCCGGATTATTGGCGCGCTTATTTCAAGCCCTGGGTTCAGGCTATGACCGCCTATTGTCATGAGAAAAATCTTCCCGTCATTTATCATGGCTGCGGCAATGTAAATGCCATATTTCAGGATTTTATTGATATTGGCATCGATGCTTATAATCCGCTGGAAACAAAGGCCGGTCTGGATGCAGTTGAATTGAGAAATGATTACGGTCATCAAATGGGTTTTTGTGGGAATGGTGATATTCAAACATGGGAAACAGGTGACCAGGAATTAATCCGTAAAGAAGTGTTGCGGAAACTAAACGCTGCAAAAGGCGGCGGATTTATATTCCAATCAGACCACTCTGTGAGTAGCAGCGTTTCCGGACATACCTATGATTATATCGTTAAACTCGTTCGTGAATATGGAAAATATCCACTTCAGTTAGGTGAATTTGATTTAGCAATGAAGAAATCTAATGACTGATTTAGTCGTGCTAAAGTCTATAAACGGAAAAAATAAAAGACTTACCACAAAGTACACCAAGCCCCGATATATATGTCTACATCAGGTAGACTTATCGGGATGGAATCCTCTTCCGAAGGAATCCCTTTGGGACAAGATTTCAAAGGCACTAAGATCACAAAGTTTTAATAAGAAAATTTCCTTTGAGTACTTTGTGCCTTCTTTGTGTGCTTTGTGGTTAAAAATCAGATATACAATAACCATCTATTTATTCACCTCAAATATGAGAAGGATCTTCATATGAAAAGATTTGGAAGTGTGCTTGAAGTAAAAAAAGATAAACTTGATGAATATGTAAAGTTGCATGCGGCTGTTTGGCCGGAGGTTCTGGATATGATCAAACAATGTCATATTCACAATTATTCAATTTACCTGAGAAAATTGCCACCGGACACGTACTACTTATTCAGCTATTTTGAATATAAAGGGGACGACTTTGATGGGGATATGGCTAAAATGGCCGCTGATCCCATGACTCAAAAATGGTGGGATGTCTGTAAACCCTGCCAGACACCAATTCCTGACCGGGAAGAAGGCGAGTGGTGGGCCTCCATGGAAGAAGTTTTTCATGTGGATTGAAAGTGAATAAATATTTTTTAAAACGCTGAGTTTTCAAAGAGCCGTTCACCCTTCAGGAAAGTAATGGTCTCTTGACATTCAAATTCAGGATACTTGAAACGCTTTTTACCACCAAGTTCACGAAGCACAAGAAGATAAAAAGCAATTAAGGAGATTACAATTATAAATTCAATAGAGATTCCGAAACAAGTTCGGGATGACAGCATTGTCACCCTGAACTTGTTTCAGGGTCTTACAATAGGATTAGAAAGTTTTGGAAATATACTACCTTGGTAATGTCACAAAGTTGAATCGGATAACCTATGATTACTGTACCTGTTAATCCCTTATTAGGCGTTTCGTTGCATTCTGTGGGTGCTGCGTTTGCAGCCAATTGTTATACACCTCAGAAATTTATAAAACGCTGGTCCTGGGAGATATTCTGGCTGGTCCAGGCATCCTGGTGCTGGTTGATCTGGCCGATACTTGGTGTTATTATAACGATTCCTAATTTTGCTCAGGTTCTTAATGAATCTCCAAAAGTACCCATGCTTCTCTCATTTTTAATGGGTATAGCCTATGGTGTTGGGGGCACCGCTTTTAATATCTCCATACGCTATATCGGATTTTCACTTACCTATGCCATCGCTGTTGGGTTGTCAAGCGTTCTCGGCACCATCATTCCCCCCTTGGTTCGTGGCCAACTCGGCGCAATCCTTGCCAAACCTGGTTCTGAATATATTATAATGGGGGTGGCTGTCGGCGCTCTTGGGATAGGTTTATGTGGTGTCTCCGGCCGGTTAAAGGAAATTGATCTTCAGGCAAAAAAGGGTGGTACGGGTGAGTTCTTTTTGATGAAGGGTTTGTTGCTGTCGTTGCTTGCTGGTGTGCTATCTGCCGTATATGGTTTCTCACTTGAAGCGGCGGTGCCGATAGTGGAGGTGGCCGAGAAATATGGCGCCGGGCATTGGAAGGGCAATATCGCTTATCTTTTCTCGAATCCGGGCGCTTTTTTAACTGCCCTGGTGTATAGTCTGTATCTGGCTAAAAAGAATAAATCCCTTCGTGAATTGGTGCATATCCCAGATGATAGAAATCATAAACGCCTGGCTTTAAACTATACGCTGGCGATACTTACCGGAACGCTGTGGTATGGTCAATTTTTCTTTTACAATCTTGGGCATGTACGTATGGGCCAGTATGAATTTACTAGTTGGGGACTTCACATGATCATACTTGTATTGATTAGTAACGCCGTAGGGATTTTATTTAAGGAATGGAAGGGGTGTCGCCGACGTACCCAGGTTGCCATTGGTATTAGCCTTCTTGTCTTGGCCGGATCGGTGTTGCTTCTCTCCTATGGTAACTATATCGGGAATAAAGGTATCTAAGTAGTGCCATCCCGATTATATCGGGATATAAAAAAATGAAAAATAGGATTAAAAGAATAAACCATCCCGCCAGCCTGGCTCTACCAGTCTTAACGGGACAGACAGATCCTCAGAGAAATACTCTGAGTTATTTATAATAATATACAAGTAGAAGAAGTGATAGAAAGATGATTTAATTGTTTTATAAATATAATTTCAAGGGTGCTTATAATATCCACCTGTAGATTTATCTCTTGTTAGAGGCTCAGTAAGTTAGAATCGTATTAAATCATATTATTGAATTCATGAAATCGGGATACATAATGAAATATAAATTAGGGGTCACAGAGAGGGAGAATAAAATAATTCATTTAAGTCAATAATTATTAAATATTTACTCTGTGTTCTCTGTGGCAATTTTATACGCAACCTCTTAAATAAATAGAGACTCCTATGCAAAAACAAAATATTCTCCCAAAATTCCTTATTCTTTCTTCATTATTCATTATCGTTTGTTTCATGAATGCTTGTGGAGAAAAGGAAGATTTTATTCTTGCCAGCAATGGTGAAAGTTCTTATAAAATTGTCCTTTCAAAAGAAGCTTCCTTATCAGAAAAACATGCGGCCAGAGAGCTGCAACATTTTATCCATATGGCTACCAGAGCCAGGTTACCCATACTTGATGAAAATGAAAGTTCCACTCTGAAAGGACCTCGAATTTTTGTTGGTACCGGGGATCTCTTGAAAAGTGCGTTTTCGGCGGACGAGAAGTTTGAACAAGTTGAATGGCAAAAACTGGGGGATGAGGGATTTATCATCAAAACTAGTGCGAATAAGGCTGATACACCAGATATTGTGATTGCCGGAGGGAGACAAAGAGGTACGATGTATGGTGTCTATACCTTTCTCGAACATCTTGGCTTCCGTTGGTATACAAATCGCAAGACCTGGTATAAGGAAGAAGATATTCTGCGTGTGCCGACTCTTAATGAGACGGAGATCCCCGCTTTTATCTATCGTTATCCCTATATCTTTGAAGCTTTTGATCTTGATTGGGGTGCCCGCAACCGCATTAACAGTCGCCTTGATGAGACACGTGGCGGCAGCGTTAGTATGCAGGCACATCATACATTTGAAAGACTTATTCCGCCATCGCTATTTAAACAGCATCCGGAATATTTTCCACTTATCGGCGGTAAACGCGTGACAGGTTATGTTCAGAGATGTCTTACCGCACCTGGAATCGTTGCGTTAACTGCGAGAAATATGATAAAATGGATGGATGATGAGCCACAGAAAAAATACTTTGCCCTCGGTCAAAATGATTATGAAAACTATTGTTTGTGCCCAAACTGCAGTAAAATAATGGAGGAGGAGGGCTCGCCAGCAGGGCTTTACATTCAGTATGTAAATAAAGTGGCAGAGATTGTGGAGAGAAAACATCCGGACAAGTCTATCGTAACATTTGCCTATGCCTTTACGGAAAAACCTCCTAAATTTGTAAAGCCCAGACAAAATGTGTTTATTCAACTCGCTCCCATTGATATTTGTGTTTCTCATCCTTTTACAACCTGTACAGATCCGGCGTCTGTAACGTTCAGGGAACGATTCGATGGATGGTCTGGATTAACAGATCGAATGTCCGTATGGCATTATGTTACGGACTTTCGACATTTGCTCATGCCTTTTCCTGATTTCATGGAATTTACTGAGGATATTAAAACCTATCACCAAAAGGGTGTCAGAGGCATCTTTTTTCAGGGTTCAGGTGGTCATGGACCCGGCAGTGCGGATGCTGATTTGCGTGCCTGGGTAATGGCCCGACTTCTTTGGAATCCCTACCAGAATGCTGATGATCTCGTGAATGAATATTTACAGGGCGTTTATGGTAAAGCCTTCCAACCAATGCGTGCCTACTATGATCTGATGCATGCTCAGGTATCTGCACCGGATCGGCATCTCCATGTCTTTGATAAAGTTACAGAAGAAATGTGGCCCAAGACTGTTCTCTCCCAAATGGAGAAACTTCATGATCAGGCACTCGATTTAGCGCAAGGCGATGAAACGGCAACTTATTATATAAATAAAAGTAGGTTGGCGGTTACCTATCTCAGATTAGTCTTAAATTCTGGCCGTCTTGAAATATGGAATGATGAATATGTTCCCATCGGGAATACGATAAGCCTCGAAGATTATGATCGATTTGTAGAGGATCTCAAACGGTTTGATGTCCGGGAGTTACGTGAAGAAAGCCGTGATGCTAAACTCCTGCACATGATAGGACAGCGGCTTAAAAAACATAGAATTGTAACAATAGAAAATAAGGATGTTCGGCTGGATGTAGTTCCGGATCTGGGTGGTCGAATCATTAGCATGGTTTACAAGAAATCAGGCACAAATCTTATTAATCTCCAGGATCCAACGGAAAACTTTTATCCGGTATGTGGTGGTTATGATGAAGTGACAGCATGGAAATGGGGGGGGACGGGATTTGCCAATTCATATGAGGCTAAAATAGATGGAAAAACCCTAACCCTCATACAGAAGAAACCAGAGGCATTTGTCTCACATTATGATACCGGTCTTCGCTTCATTCGTAAAATAACCGTACCGGAAGTTGGGTCACGGATTCATATTTCATCAAGCATTTTAAATGAAAACAAAGTTGCGAAGACCTATAAACTTGTGTGCCGCATGATTGTTAATGCGGATCCTTATAAAACTGTGTTAAAGGCCCGTGCCAAGGATGGTTCCTTTAAAATACCGGTTTCATCAGATCCTGAAAAAGCGGGAAGATATTATGGCTCAAATAAACCAGCCGGTGTCTGGCGTCTGGAATATATCGTTGATGATTTGACTCTCGAACACCGTTTTGATAGGAATCAGGTCGTCTCGTGTCAATACTCAGATTCAGAGAAATTAAATATGGCCAAAATGGAGGTTCACACCCAAGAACAGGAGGTTCCTCCGGGAGGGAAAATAAGTATGGAACATGAATGGCTCATAGATCAAGAATCGCTTGATTGATCATCAGAGAATCTCATCTTTGCGAGAAAAAAGCTTAAACACAAAGCACACAAAGAAAAGACTATTTCGATTTTTTGTAATCGGGTAGTGAAGTTTATTGGTTTTAGATGAATGATTTATTATTAGCAAGATCTAAAACCCTAATATATTTCTCTGCGTCTTTGCGTGATGCAAGATTTTTTTTAAACCACGGAGGACACGGAAAAAACGTTTAGTTAAAAATAATAATCGTAAATATTTATTTGAATTGAACATCATAGGTAGTTCAGATAACTGTGGTTAGGTCATCCCGAACTTGTTTCGGGATCTCATTTAAATGGGAAGATCCTTTCAGGATGACATAATAGAAATTGGTATTTGATTGTCTCTATGTATCTGAATTTTGTGATATAATTTGAAACGGTTATAGGAGGTTTTTTAGATATGATCTTTAAGCAAAAGAAAATAATATATTGGACTTTTATAATGACCATTATATTATTATCAGATTTGATGGTGGTTGGTGCACAGACTCCTGAGGAGGCTAATAATAAGGTCTGGCCGGTATTAAAACATTATGATCAGGACCATTTACTACGCCTGGCTTTGCCCATTGGTGGCATCGGTACCGGAACCATTTCTTTAATGGGGAATGGTGCCCTGCGTCACTGGGAGATTGTAAACCGACCGGCAAAGGGATTTCATGGTACACCTGTCGGTAACCGTGCGCCATTTTTTGCGATTTTTACTGAACAAGCAGGTCATGCTCCGGTAAGCCGGGCGTTGATGGGCCCAATGGATCTGTCAGAATATGAAAGTTCGGATGGCACCGGTGCGGATAACCACGGCTTGCCACGTTTTCGTGAAATTAGTTTTGATGCGGCCTATCCCTTTGGTCAGATACATTTTGCTGATCAGGATTTGCCGGTTGATGTTACATTACAGGCCTTTAATCCCCTCATTCCTGGTGATGCGGATGCCAGTGGGATTCCGATTGCTGTCTTAAGATATGTGCTCAGGAATAAGACTGATGAGAATGTAAAAGTTTCCATTTGCGGTTCCTTTGAAAATTTTATTGGAAGTGATGGCAGTAAGTTTGACCAGAGTTGGAAGGGTACTTTTATTCCCCAGGGTGCCGTATCAAACAGAAATGATTTTAGAAAATCGGATGATTTTCAGGGGATCTTCATGTCTTCTAATGGAATTAAGCCTGAATCTGAACAATGGGGTACTATGGCTCTGACAACTCTAAGCGGACCGGATATCACCTACCGTACCTCCCTAGAGCGAGGAGGCTGGGGCAATGATATACTTGAATTTTGGGACGATTTTAGTGCAGACGGAATATTAACAGAAAAACCATTCACAGGTGGAAATACACCCCGTGCCTCTCTGGCTTCCGCCATCGAACTTGAACCAAACCAGAAAAAATCAATTACCTTTTTTATCACCTGGCATTTTCCAAACCGTTTTGCCTGGTCACCGGAATCTGTTGGAAATTATTATACAACACAATTTAAAGACGCCTGGGATGTTGTTGAAAAGGCGTTACCAAAATTAAATGAATTGGAAAATAAAACCATCGATTTTGTCCAGGCTTTTTGTCAAAGTGACTATCCGGCAGAAGTAAAAGAGGCGGCTCTTTTTAATCTAAGTACCTTGCGTACGCAAACCTGTTTTCGAACTGCCGATGGTTTCTTTTTTGGTTGGGAAGGCTGTAACGATAATTCCGGATGCTGCATGGGTTCCTGCACCCATGTCTGGAATTATGAACAGGCCACTGCTTTTACTTTTGGTGACCTGGCCCAAAAAATGCGAATTATAGAGTTTGATTATTCCACCAACCCAAAGGGTTTAATGAGTTTTCGGGTAGGATTGCCACTAAGCAGCGCCCAGGCTTCAGGTGTGGCTGCTGCAGATGGGCAACTGGGTACAATTATGAAAATGTACCGTGAATGGCAACTCTCCGGTGATGATGAATTGCTAAAAAGACTTTGGCCAAATGTAAAGAAGGCTCTTGAATTCTGCTGGATTGAAGGTGGATGGGATGGCGATATAGATGGGGTGATGGAAGGATGCCAGCATAATACGATGGATGTGGAATATTATGGCCCCAACCCGCAAATGCAATTCTGGTACCTGGGAGCCCTGCGTGCCGCTGAGGAAATGGCCATTTATCTGGGCGATATTGAATTTTCTGAAATATGCCGCGCTTTATTCAACCACGGAAGCGCCTGGGTGGACGAGAACTTATTTAATGGTGAGTATTATGAGCACAAGGTCATGCCACCGGAAGACCCTTCCGCTATTGCACCTGGTCTGACAGCGGGTATGGGAGCATCGGATTATACGGACCCTGCCTACCAACTAGCCAGAGGATGCCTTGTCGATCAACTCGTCGGTCAATATATGGCTCATATTTGTGGCCTGGGTTACCTGGCGGAACCTGAAAATATTAAAAAAACCCTCCAGGCCATTCTCAAGTATAATTATCGTTCTTCTATGAGTTCGCACTTTAATAATATGCGTTCTTATGCCTTAGGGGAGGAAGCGGCTTTATTGATGGCCAGCTATCCATATGAAAGACCCAAAAATCCCTTTCCCTATTTTAATGAAGTAATGACCGGTTTTGAATACACAGCTGCTATTGGTATGCTTTATGAAGGCCAGGAAGAAGAAGGCTTGCGGTGTATCCGGAATATCAGGAACCGCTATGACGGACGCAAACGTAGTCCTTTTGATGAGGCGGAATGTGGGCATCATTACGCGCGCGCCATGGCCAGTTGGGCTGCTGTCTTAGCCATCAGTGGATTTCAGTATTCTGCCGTAGAAGAAAAGATGACCTTTAAACCGGTAGAAGGTAATTTCTTCTGGTCAAACGGTTCTGCCTACGGAACGATATCTTTCGATAAAAAGAATAATGCCTATAATACACGGTTAAAAGTTTTAAATGGAACAATTGATCTAAAAAGGATTGAACTAACCGGTCATGGCTGGATGGATTGGGCGGAATCGAAACAGATTACCCCTGATCAGGATCTGGAACTTTCCATAGTAAGACGGCGATTTCCAATAAAAATGGGATTAGGTAAACTCACGAGCTTTTCATTGTCAGATTTCCCCCGGCCTCCTGCAATACAAGATGAGAAAGGTGACGTTATCAGACAAAAATCATTTAGTGATTCAATTGCTGTCAGACTGAATGGATTTAACGAGCGCGTCAGTTTGCATTACACATTAGATGGAACAGAACCGGATCAATCTTCGCAACGCTATGAATCACCCCTCCAGATAACTGAGACTTCCACCTTAAAAGTCATATCATATCTTCATGGAAAACGCAGCCTGCGTTCCTCGAAGGCAAAGTTTTTCAAATTTACGGCGGTTAAAGGGTTAGAACTCGCTACACCGGCAAGTGCGAAATATCCCGGTAATGGTCCCTCTACTTTGGTAGATGGACGAAGAGGAGGAACGAACTTTAACGATGGCCGCTGGTTGGGGTTTGAGGAAAATGATTTAGAATCAGTTATCGATATGGGTGAAGGCAAAACAATCAGCCAGGTGACCATTGGATGTCTGAATGATATCCGCAGCTGGATCTTTCTGCCCGTGCAGGTTGAAGTATCCCTATCAGAAGATGGAAAAAGTTTTCAGCAAGCGGGAATTATCAATACTGAGCAAATAGCCAAGGCTATTGGAGCTACTGATTTATCGCTGTTTGGTGAGATGGGACCCTATGACATTAAGGTCTCATTTGATGCTGCTAATGTGCGCTATGTGCGTGTAAAGGCAAAAAATCGGATCCGTTGTCCTGAAGGGCATCCCGGAGCGGGCGGTAAAGCATGGTTGTTTGTGGATGAGATTATTATAGAATAAAGGTTTAATCTTAGCGGAATATAAACACATGTCATATTCTAGTTGGTTTATAAAAATAACACTTGGATTAACTGCTTTAGCAGGGATTTCATTGTTGTTTGCTTGTAATCAGAGTAAAGAGAAAAAATATGAAGTGGCGAATAACTCCAAACCCAATGTGATTTTTATAATGGTTGATGATCTAAGTAAAGAATGGGTGAGTTGTTATGGTGCAGAGGATATTAATACGCCAAACATAGATGCACTGGCAAAAAGTGGCACTATGTTCCACAATGTTTATTCAATGCCGCAATGCACACCTACAAGAGTTTCCTTACTTACCGGTCAATATCCATTCAGGCATGGTTGGGTTAATCACTGGGATGTTCCACGTTGGGGTGGAGGTGCCCACTTTGATGAAACAATGAATCCCTCCCTTGGAATAGAAATGAAAAACGCAGGTTATAAAACCTGTATTGCCGGTAAATGGCAGATTGATGATTTCCGTGTAGAGCCGGAAGCTTTGACTAAAAATGGGTTTGATGAATATTGTATGTGGACGGGTTATGAAACGGGTGTAGCTGCAAGTGGAAATAGATATCAAAATCCATATATCTTTACGAAAAAGGGTAGTAAAACTTATGAGGGGGAATTTGGCCCTGACATTTTCCGCGACTTTATTATCAACTTTATCCATACATATAAAGATACGTCTATGTTCATTTATTATCCAATGGTATTAACACATACCCCTTTTATCAATACCCCTGATGATTCTTCTGATACCGTTTTAGGCAAACACAAAGCTATGGTAAAATATACCGATAAGATTACAGGAGAAATAGTTCAGGCTTTGGAAGATGCTAAAATACGAGACAATACCATAGTCATTTGGACGACTGATAATGGTACAACCAGCAGGATAGAAGACTAATTATAAAGGAAGGAGGTTAAAAGGAGGAAAAAGCAGAATAACAGAATCAGGAATATGTGCACCATTCATAGTCAGTTGGCCCAATCATGTTGAATCGAACCATGAATCGCAAGCACTGATAGATTTTACTGACCTATTTCCCACATGTCTTGATATTGCCGGTGTAACACCTCAAGGAGAATTAGTTAAAGGAAATAAAAAATATGTAATTGATGGCAAATCCATAAAAGAAGTATTACTTAATAATTCTCAAGAATCACACCGCGAATGGATTTTAGGGATGGGAGGAGGCAACAATGCCCGTCTTACTGAGAATGGAGTTGAGAATCAATATATTTTCAGGAACAGAGTGTTGCGAAACAAGAAATACAAGTTATATATTGATTCAAATAGGGAACCTGAAAAATTCTTTGATTTGTTGATAGATACTTTTGAGGAGAATAATATCATCGACAGTTTGCGTACTCTTGAACGGAAAAAGAATTTCGACAAATTAATGGAAACTATAAAATTGTTTCCGGTAAAAGACAGTGAACCAAAGTATTACCCGAATCCACCTCAAATATGGGATGTGAAAATAACAGCACAAAGTCAGGAATGGAAATTGTGAAAAAAATAATTCTTTTAATTTTAATGCTGGGATTTACTATGGACTTATTTGCACAAGCTGATCCGCTGCATCAAGAGCGTCAGGAAGAATACATCGGGCCAACTGAACCTGAGATAGTTCAAAAACTTAAACAATGGCAGGACCTGAAATTTGGTTTGATGATGACCTGGGGACCTTACAGCCAGTGGGGAGTTGTAGAGGGTTGGTCAATCTGTAATGAAGAATGGATTCAGAGAAGAAACGGACGGTATGAAAATTATGATTTATATAAAATTGACTATACCAATCTTCAAAAAACATTTAATCCGGAAAAATTCGAACCGGAAAAGTGGGTCAGAGCTGCAAAATCTGCGGGGATGAAATATATCGTTGCGATGGCAAAACATCATGATGGATTTTGTATGTTTGATACAAAAACGACAACGTATAACATTACAGATCCCAGCTGTCCGTTTAGTCAAAATCCTCGTGCTAATGTAGTGGATGAAATTCTGGCTGTTTTTCGGGAGGAAGGATTTTGGACAGGTATTTATTATTCCAAACCCGACTGGAGTACAGAATACTATTGGTGGCCTTATTATGCAACACCAGATAGACACGTTAATTATGATCCGGCTAAACATCCCAAGCGTTGGCAAAAGTTTAAGGACTATACGTACAACCAAATTGAAGAATTGATGTCAAACTATGGAAATATCGATATTCTATGGCTTGACGGTGCCTGGGTGAGGCCCATTGACAATATGCCCGAGAAATATAAAGAATGGGCACAAAAGAAAAACTGGAATCAGGATATCGATATGGCCAGAATTGCTAAAATGGCTCGTAACTATCAGCCGGAATTGCTGATTGTCGATCGATGGGTCAAAAGTGAATATGAAAATTACCTGACACCTGAAAACCGAATCCCTGAAAATATGATACCTTATCCATGGGAATCGTGCATTACTTCCACACCGGGGTGGTCATATACACCAAACGCGGAATTCAAATCTGCCCATCAATTAATAAATATTCTGGTGAATGTCGTATCCAAAGGTGGTAATCTGCTTTTAAATATAGGACCAGCTCCGGATGGAACCTGGCCGGCAGATGCTTACGACCGGCTCGAAAAAATCGGAGAGTGGATGAAAGTGAACAGCGAAGCCATTTACGAAACCCGCACAGCAGCACCTTATAAAAAGGGTAAAGTATGCTTCACCAGAAAGAAGAATAAAGATACAGTCTATGCAGTTTATTTGCCTGACGAAAACGAGCGAACTTTGCCTGCAGTGATACAAATTAACAATATGCAACCCGTAAATAATGCGGATATTTTTATGCTTGGTGTAAAAGAGAAATTAACCTGGGAAACAACAGAGGATGGAATTGTGGTAAATATCCCTGATTCGATAAGGAAAAATCCACCGTGTGAGCATGCCTGGGTAATTAAAATTCCTAAACTCAAAAATCAATAAAAGTTACTGGCGTTGCAGGGGAAAAAGGAACGGAGGTACCCATAGTGAAAATTCTTAAAAGAAATGAATAACCAATGAGTAAAAGACCGAAAGAAATAATGATAGTTACAGTTCTAATTTCCATTTTAATAGGCTGCGTTAGTGATAATTCTTCATCGAAATTTGACCGGCTGGAAAAGGAAACCGATCCGAAAGTACTTGATAAACTGGAAGAGTTCCAGGATAATAAATTTGGATTTTTTGTTCACTGGGGATTATATAGTAAATGGGGTGCCGTTGCTTCCTGGGTGCTTATAGAGAAATATAAAGACACACGCGATATTGGGCCTGCCTTTGCTGAGCGAGATTATGACTTTCAGAGATACTTTCGAGACTATTACAATTTAAACAAATCTTTTAATCCGGATAAATTTGATCCTCAAAAGTGGGCAGAGGCAGCGGAAGCAGCGGGAATGAAGTATTTTATTATGGGGGCCAAACATCATGATGGTTTTTGTATGTTTGATACAAAAGAAACAGATTTTAGCGTATCCGGTCCTGACTGTCCATTTCATACCAATCCAAACGCGAACGTCACCAAGGTCTTATTTGATGCTTTCAGGGAAAGAGGATTTAGCAATGGCGTTTATTTTTCAAAACCCGACTGGCACAGCCCCTATTATTGGGCGCCCGAATTTCCACACCCGGATCATAGTGTAAATTACGACCCTAGAGAATATCCGGAAAAATGGGCGAAATTTAAGGAGTTTACTTATAATCAGATTCAGGAACTGGTTACCAACTACGGACCCGTTGATATACTTTGGTTGGACGGAGCGCAGGTCCTGCCGGTATTTAATCAGGATATCGATATGGAACAGATTGTGAAAATGGCGCGGAAGAGCCAACCTGGAATGATTGTTGTAGATCGCCTGGGTCAAGGGAAATTTGAGAACTATTTAACCCCGGAAGGACATCATAATCTTCCTGATGGGCCGCTACCAGGGCCCTGGGAATTATGCATGACATTAGGCAATGGTTGGTCGTATAGGGTCGACGATGTTTTTAAATCACCAAAAGAGATAATACATATATTGATAGATGTTGTGTCCAAGGGCGGCAATTTACTATTGGATGTCGGCCCCCCTGCAAGTGGCGAACTCCCTGCAGAGGCTGTAAAAAATCTGGCAGAAATCGGAGACTGGCTCAAAATAAACGGTGAAGGAATTTATAAAACAAGAAAATTCCCCTATTTCAAAGAAAACGATCAAATCCGTTATACACAAAATAAAAACAGTGGAACAGTATATGTTCATTGTTTGCAGTGGCCCGGGGCTTCTTTGGAACTGACAAAAGTAATTCCCCAAAATGATTCAAAAATAACCATGCTGGGTACAGACGATGAATTGCAGTGGACATTTGAAAATCCGCTGCTTACCATTCAAATACCTGAAAAATTAAAAGATGAATGGCAGCATTCATCGCAACAGGCATTTGTTTTTCGAATTGAAGGTTCAGCGGCTAAAACTGTACAAGAACCGCTGGTCAGATGCCTGGACCAACAGGGCCCTGGATCATATCTTTTTACTGACCGCTATAATTTTGAAATAAATTGCAGCACGCCTGATGCAAAGATCTATTATACGCTTGATGGGAAAACCCCGGATGAACAGTCTGCGCTTTATAATCAGCCCATTGCCATCGATACAACAACTACTGTAAAAGCAATTGCTATTAAAGACGGTTTCGCCGACAGCCGGGTAAGTAGCCATCAGATAACCAAGACCATCAGGCAGGATGATATTCAATTCGCCAGTGAATGGAACTCCTACTTTTCCAATGCAGATGTTGACGTACTCAATAATCTTAATCGTGGCTCACTTGATCATACCGACGGTGAGTGGCTTGGATTTGCGCAAAATGACCTGAACGCAACGGTTGATTTGGGTGAAGTAATTCTGGTTGAAAAAATTTCTGTTGGATTTTTAAAAAATGTATACGAATCGGTTTTTGTGCCCGATTCCGTTATTTTTTCTATTTCAAATGATGGGAAAAGTTTTAATGCTATTGGAAATGTTAAATTTAATATTTCACCTTTTGAGCAAAAGGTTTATGTGAAAGATTATGTTTTAGATAGTATTAATAATTCTACCCGGTATATTAATATCGAAGCGAAAAACATGGGTCTTTGTCCTCATCCACATTTTAATTCCGGCGGTAAAGCCTGGCTGTTTGTCGATGAGATAATTATTGAATAATTCAATGTAGAGACATCCCGCATCGAAGATCGCGTAATACGGGAGGGGACGTCTCCGTGCATCAGTTCCCAATTGTCGTTGCCATCGCATTGGATTATTGAATATAAAATCATCACTTATGATTATAAATTGAATTAAACATTATATTAATTTGGAGACGTCCCGCATCGAAGATCCCGTTATACGGGAGGGGACGTCTCTACAACAAAATAAATATTAAAATTGATTGGAATTTATCATGAAAAATGCTCTCACCTATCTTATTACACTTTGGTTAATTATGCCTGTAATCGCAGATCAATATGAAATTACATCTCCCGAAAAAAAGATCAAAGTTGAAATTAATGTCGAGTCTGAAATTCAATTTCAGGTTATTTTTCAGAACAAAATGATACTGTCTGCATCCAATATTACAATGGAATTACTTGGTGATGTGGTCTTAGGTAAAAAATTCAACCTTAACGATGTAAGGACCCGATCGGTTAATCGAAAAATAAAACCTGCTATCCGAGAAAAATTCAGTGAAATCGAAGATACATTTAATGAGATCCGGTTTGATTTTGATGAGGATTATTCACTTGTATTCAGGGCATACAACTCCGGAGTTGCCTATCATTTTGTTACCGATATGGATAAGAATTTAACGGTCGAAAGTGAAACTATGCAGCTCGATTTTAACAAAATGGACCACATTTATTTTCAACCCTCAAGCGGATTTGCCTCTGCTTATGAGACACCCTATCAATATATGCTGGTTAATGAGATCAATAGCGAGGGGTTAATTTGCCTGCCTGCTCTGGTACAAACCACTGATGGTGTCAATATATTAATAACTGAATCTAGCTTGGTGGATTATCCGGGCATGTGGCTAAAGGGATCAAAATCTGAAAAAATAACGGCCACCTTTGCCGGATATCCTCTTGAAAAATCCTATGAGGGAAATGCTTATCAGAAAGGGCGGGTAACAAAACATGCCGACTATATTGCCAAAACAAAAGGACAGCGTAGTTATCCCTGGCGGATCTTCGCGATAGCAGAGCAAGATAAAGACCTGATTACAAACCAGCTTGTCTATCTTCTTGCCCCACCACTACAACTGGATGATGTTTCCTGGATTAAACCGGGTATTATGACGTTTGATTGGTGGGCGCGTAGAAATATATATGGGGTGGATTTTAAAGCCGGGGTAAACACAGCCACGGCAAAATATTTTATTGACTTTGCCGCTGAATTTGGACTTGAGTATTTTCTCTTCGATGATGGCTGGACAGACAATAATAATATTCTGAGTTATAATCCCGATCTCAATATGGATGAAATTGCCGCCTATGCTAAGGAAAAAAAGGTAGGTCTGATGATGTGGCTTATCTGGTCAAATCTTGACCAGCAGACTGATGACGTATTTGACATGCTAGAAAAATGGGGGGTGCGGGGAATCAAGGTTGATTTTATGAACCGGGATGATCAGGAAATGGTAAACTATTATTATAAAATTGCCAAAGAAGCCGCAAAGCGACAAATGGTTGTAAATTTCCATGGGGCTTACAAGCCAGCCGGATTGCGGCGCGCTTATCCAAATGTTCTTACACGTGAGGCCCTGATTGAATTTGAATATAATGGCTGGAAAGATCATGCCAATCCGGAACATCACAATCTGCTTCCCTTTATCCGCATGGTGGCTGGACCTATGGATTATATCCCGGGAACCATGAATAATGCCCAAAAGAATGACTTTCGCAATAATGGTGATCATCCTATGGGGCAGGGAACCCGGGCCCATGCCATTGCCCTGTTTGGGATCCTGGAGAGTCCCATGCAGATGTTGCCCGATTCTCCGTCCGATTATTATAAGGAGCGGGAGTGTATGGAATTCATTTCAAAGATACCGGTAGAATGGGATGAGACCATCGTTCTGGAAGCCAAATTAGGTGACTTTGTAATCATTGCCCGAAGAAATGGGGATGATTGGATTTTATCGGCGGTAACAGATTGGGATCCACGGGAGTTCGACGTTTCATTAGATTTTCTCGATGATGGTGAATATAACATTGAGTTAATAAAAGATGGTATCAATGCCGAGTTTCGGGCCATCGATTATGTGTTGGAGAAGGAGTCTGTTGATAAAACGAGTCGCTACCATTTAAAGTTGGCACCGGGTGGTGGGTGGATTGCGAGGATAACGAAGAAATAGCCTGATTCTTGTATTGATTTTAAGTTTATATATAATGACCACCCCCATAATCCCCCTCCTTACTAAGGAGGGGAAAAAAGGGGGGGGGTACAATTTGGGATTCTCAGCTAAAAATTAGCCAATAGATTACATCTCTCTCGGTTTAGGTCGTTACAAATGAATAAAATTTAACCACGGATTTACCCCCGCAGAACGGGGCAGGCCGGAATAGTACGGATCTATTACCATGCAAAAATATAATATATCAATGCCAAACGGATTCAGTGTGATTGTGATTTTGACCTTTATTTTATTCGTATCCTGTGGCAATCAGAATAGTGGGAACAAGGCCATCTTCGAAGATCAGGATATCCTGGTAAGCAATGATTCGGTTGGATCTTATGCGATTCCCAATATTGTTGCGACACCAAAGGGCACTATCCTCGCATTTGCCACTGCGCGATATGGTAATAATCATGATTGGGGGAATGTGCAAAAAGCCGTCGTTATACGTAGCACAGACAATGGTCTAACCTGGAGTCTGCCGCGTGTAATCGCTGAGATCCCTGAGTGGACAGTCCGCCAGACCAGTGCCATCGTTGAACCGGAGTCGGGAAAGATATTTGTCTTTGGTCACAAGGCGCCGCGCCATAATGCTAAAGGGGAGATGATAACGGAACGATGGAATATCGCCAATCAGGTGGAGATGGAAGCCTTGGGAGCTGGACATTATTTTGTCTGCAGCGAAGATGAAGGTGAAACCTGGACAGGGATGCAGTCCATTGATTTACCCTATTGGCCACACGATGTGGGTATTACTTTGCGATATGGGAAATATAAGGGCCGGCTAATTTTACCTGCCCGGTTTACAAAGGGAAAACGGTTGGATTGGCCGAATATGTTTAATGGTGTTTTAATCAGTGATGATAAAGGAGATACCTGGCGGGCAGGTGGCTTAACCCAGTCTCATGTTGGCGAGGCCTGTGTTGTTGAATTGTCGGATGGGCGGGTCTATGTAAATAGCCGTAATCATGCCGCAAACTTTGGTATCCGCAATCATGCCATAAGTTATGATGGTGGGGAGACTTTTACAGAGTTTGGGGATGATCCGGAACTTATCGAACCGACCTGTGATGCCGGAATGGTGCGCTATAATGATCCTTCTGTAGGAAATGTTATTCTGTTTAGCAATCCGTCAACGAGTGCCCGTAAGCGTTGGGATGGCGGTTCCCGTCATCGCATGACTGTGAGGGGAAGTTATGATAATGGGGAGACATGGCCTCTAAAAAGACTTATCTTCGCTGGCCCATCTGCCTATTCCGGTCTTGCTATCGGAAAAGAGGGTATGATTTTTCTCATCTATGAACGGGCGAAGATGGGGAGTAAGAACTCACGAGAGAATCTGGCCATTGCCCGCTTTAATCTCGCCTGGCTCGAACAAGCAGAGGTAGACGCACCCGTTATTTTACCACAAACAAGGATCTTTAATCCAAAGCAAGAAATTTCCCTTTCTGGTGATGACAATAGTTTATTTTATTATACCACCGATGGCAGCAAGCCAAACGAAGACTCCAATCTATATGAGCATCCTTTTGTGATTACAGAGAATTCACATATTCGGGTGATTGCCATTTCAAGGGATCATGTGATAAGTATAGAAACACAGGCTAAATTTTCTAAAAGCCTTCATCCGGCACCTGTTTATATTTCTGCCCATAGCCCCAGATATCCTGCCTCGGGTGCCTTCGCCCTTGTGGATGGCCTGCGCGGAACCATGAATTATCATGACGGTCTCTGGCAAGGATTCGAAGAAAATGATATGACGGTCATTATTGATCTCCTGAAAAATCGAAAGGTGAGAGAAGTAGGGGTCAGTTGTTTGCAATCAACAGATTTCTGGGTATTTTATCCCAGTTATGTTACGGTGGAGATCTCGGATGACGGCAAAAATTTTAAAATCCTTAAAACAATCAAAAACGAGAAAACCGCTGATGGTTTCGATCGATCGAGAAGAATCTTTTCTGCGAATCTGGAGAACATAAAGGGGAGGTATCTTCGGCTGAGAGCAAAAAATATCGGCATCTGCCCAAAGTGGCATAAAGGCGCCGGTGGTAAGGCCTGGTTATTCGTTGATGAGGTCATAGTGAAATAATATGCTTCACCCAGTGACTTCTTTTCCACGAATTCCACGAATTAAAACGAATTTCACTAATTATTTTTTAAATATATAAGATTTATTATGTTATAATTAGTGTCCGTCTTTGCCTGATCCGGCGAAGACGGATAATCCGAGGATGGCTTTCTCTGCGGCTTTGCGCCTTTGCGAGAGATTTTTAGAACTTGGAATTTAAACGAGAAAACAGTGATATGAACTCAAGAGAACGAATATTAGCTGCCATCGACCATAAAGAACCGGATCGTGTGCCCATCGATCTGGGTGCTACCCCAGCTCGGGAATTTCAGCCATTGCCTACACAAATCTAAAAAAGAGTTTGGGGATAATGGATGGTGAGACCCGCATCTATGATGTAGTCCAGCAACTCGCCCAACCGGAAGATGATATTCTAAACAGGTTTAATATCGATGTACTTGATATTGGCAGGATGTTCAATGCGGATAAGCAGGACTGGTACCCGATTACCATGTCAGATGGCCAACAGGCCTTTTACCCAAATTGGTTCCATCCGCTTCAGCAGGAAGATGGCTCCTGGATCGTAAAAATGGATGATGGTAGTACTATTGCTAAAATGCCACAGGGAGCACCCTTTTTTGATCAGACCTGTTTTCCCTATCTTGATGGTTATCCGGATGACTTTAAAACTTTACCCGTAGAAATGAACAAGGTGCTATGGTCAGCCATGGTTCATAGCCCCTGGGATCATGCGGGTGAGCCCGATTTCTGGCAACAATTAAGGGAGAGAACCCTCTTATTACGTGAGCAGAGTGATCGGGCTCTGATGGTTGTTTGCGGCTGCAATTTGTTTGAATGGGGCACTTTCCTGCGTCGTATTGACCAGTTTCTCATGGATCTTTTCCTTGATCAAAAAAATGTAGAAGCCCTGTTGGATAAATTAATGGAGATTCATCTATCAACCTTGGAAAAAGTCTGCACTTCAGTGGGTGATATCGTAGATATTTTGCGGTTTGGTGATGACCTGGGTATGGATAGCGGACCTTTTATGGATCCATCTATCTATCAGAAATTATTTAAACCACGCCACCGCCTCCTTTGTGACTATGTGAAAAAGAACAGCCAGATGCGCACCTACCTGCACAGTTGCGGGTCCATATATAAATTAATCCCTGATCTGATCGATGCCGGATTTGAGGTGTTAAATCCCGTACAGACCAATTGTGCAGATATGGAACCGGAGCGATTAAAGCGTGAATTCGGTAGAGATGTTACGTTCTGGGGGGGTGGTGCAGATACACGCCATGTCTTAAACCGGGCTACACCGGGTGAGGTAAAATTACATGTGCTTGAGAGACTGAAAATATTTTCTCCCGGTGGCGGGTTTGTTTTTAATACGATACATAATATTTTACCGGAAGTACCGTCGGAAAATATCGTGGCTATGTTCGAGGCAGTAGAGGAGTTTAATGGTCGGTAGCAGGTAAAGGATTTCTCTCGCAGAGACGTAATGACGCTAAAAAAACCATCCACGAATTACACTAATTAGGACAGATTTCACGAATTTATTTTTTTTTAAATATTAGAAAATATAATTAGTGAAATTCGTATAAATTCGAGTAATTAGTGGAAAAAATCCCTTGGCGTCTTTGCGAGAGAAAAATATATTTTCACCATTTAAAAACATTGGTATAATATGCTAAAATCTATCTTTTTATTCATAGTCATTGGTCTTTTCTGTTCTCTGATTTCAGGATGTGAAGTATCTAAAACTCTCCCTGAACGGGGAAGAACAAATATCACCCGCTATGGTAGTCTTATAAAAGTTAAAAAAGAATTTGAAGAGCGGTATATCATTCTTCACAGAAACACATTCCCGGGTGTGCTCGATCGTATTCGCAAATCTAACATTCGAAACTACTCCATATTTATAAACGAAGGTCTCTTGTTTTCACATTTTGAGTATGTCGGAAAAAATTTCGATGAGGACATGGCTCAAATGGGAGATCCCATCACCAAAGATTGGTGGAAATTAACCGATCCTATGCAGGAACCGTTGGAGAACCGCAAAGAAGGAGAGTGGTGGGCATCCATAAATTTATTGTATCAAATGGATACAAGTACGGTTAATTATAAAAATGCCCAAAGAATAGCGCTTGTTGGCGATATAAATGAAAAACACACAGACCGCTTGAAAAGCATACTCAAAGATTTAAATAAATCGATGGTTGAATCGGTCCTAAATTATAACTTTCAGAATCTCACTTTATATACTCATGACGACCGTATATATCTCTATATTGAATACGTGGGTAAAGATTTCGATGCGGATATGGTTCAACTCTTGAAAATACGAGAAGTAAAAAATCTTTATGAAGACATGATAGCATTGATGGAACCTCTCTCTGGAGAAGATCAGTTCTGGGTGGAGATGGAAGAGATATTTCATACAGATTAATGCAGGGTCTGTTTTGTTCCGCGTGCGGCTCTGCGTCGCTGCGTGATAAAATAATCTCTGTAAAACTATGACTGATTAAAATTAAACTAAAGTTAAAACATGATTAAAAATTTCTTGTTGTCACTCATTCTATCTCTTCCCTTAAACCTCTTTAGTCAATGGGGGGGTGGCGAAAAATATCCAGACCTGAAACCCAACCAGGAGAAACTAGAACAATTTCAGGATATCAAATTTGGTATGTTTGTTCACTGGGGACCCTCTGCCATAAAGGGTACCTCGAGCTGGGCCCGGGGCAATCATCCTTATGATTTTGCACCGCGAATTCCCATAAATGAATACGATAGCCTCTATGTACAATTCAATCCGGTTTTATTTAATGCCAAAGATTGGATCCAAACGGCCAAAGATGCAGGAATGAAATATTTTATCATGGTTACTAAGCACCATGATGGGTTTTGTAACTGGGATTCAAAATACACGGATTATGATATCATGTCTACCCCCTATGGCAAGGACGTATTAAAAGAACTTTCCGATGAATGTAAACGTCAGGGTATCCTTTTTGGGACCTACTATTCAATCTGTGACTGGCATCATCCGGATTATCCCGGCCGGTATGGGGGAGATCCACGACCGGTTGAAAGTTCGGATATGGAAAAGTTTATGGTATTTTTAAGAAACCAATTGGACGAGCTTATCGAAAAATACCAAACGAATATTTTATGGTTTGACGGTTATTGGGAAGGACCCTGGACCCATGAACGGGGAATGGATCTATACAAATACCTACGCGATAAAAAAAATGATCTTCTAATTAATAACCGTGTTGACCGGATGCGGGCTGACAAAGAAGGTAAAATCAATCCCTGGAAATATGCCGGTGATTTTGGAACCCCGGAACAGGAGATTGGTACCTTTAATGTGGACAATCCCTGGGAATCCTGTATTACGGTTTCAGAGGGTTGGTTTTGGCGTCCCCATGGCCAGCTAAAAAGTTTGAAGGAATGCATTAATATTCTGGTCCAGACTGTGGGGGGTGGGGGAAATTTACTGCTCAATATCGGGCCAATGCCAGACGGAAGAATGGAGTTATTTCAGCAGAAACGACTGAAGGAAATTGGACGCTGGCTGGAAAAATATGGGGAAAGTATTTACTCTACAAGAGGTGGACCGTTCAAACCTAGTGAATACATCACTTCAACACATAAAAATAATAAAATATATCTGCATGTCTTGGACTGGGTAGGCGATACGCTGATTATTCCACCGCTGGTGCATAAAATCATTGATCATAGTGTACTTGGTGGAGAAAAAGCAGATGCCATCTTTTCCCAGGATGGAGGGGTGAAGCTATCCCTGACTGAAAATAAAAGAAATAACCTAAATACCATCATTGTATTAAAACTGGATGGAAATTCATCTGATATTAAGTCGCAAAATCCGATTCACTTTATTCTACCACAAGACTATAAGACGATAACTTTGATCAACCCACCCAGTAAAAAATTTAATGCAAATGGTCCGGAAACACTTATTGATAAAAAAAGGGGAATGACCAATTTCTATAAGGATTGGTTGGGTTTTGAAGGAGAAGATTTAGAAGTGGTTCTCGATCTGATGGATAAAAAGCAGGTTAAAAAAGTATCAATTGGTTTCCTGCAACAGCAAAAATCATGGATATTTTATCCTCAGGAAATCCAATTGTCCATTTCCGAGGATAAGGAAAATTTTAAAATTATTGATGTGGAGCAATACACTATCGAAGAAAGTGAAACATTAGAAATCAAAAATTTTGAATATAACTTTAAAAATATAGATACCCGCTATCTTCAGATTAAAGTGAAGAATATAAAACAATGTCCTGATTGGCATGCGGGTGCAGGAGGTAAAGCCTGGTTGTTTGTGGATGAGATTATTGTTGAATGAATGCCATAAAAAGATATCCACGAATTTCACGAATTTTTTTGAAAGAACAATAAAATCTGAAAGTTAATAATTTAGACCCTATTAAAAATACGAAGTATTTTTTCGGCGATTTTTCTTGTTTGAGCCACGAGGTAAAACGGTTGGCTAAAATCGTTCCGCGAGTTTAAAATCGCCAAGTTTTTTGCCTACTTTTTGTCTTACAAAAAGCAGGGCCTGCTGCAGGCAAAACTGCTTTTTAAAAAGACTAATTCTCTCAGCGAAATTGTATTTCAAAAATTATAATAGAATATTTTTTAAGATTATTAAATGTTAATTTGAAAGGAATATAGTGAAGTTTAAAATACCCTTACTTTTTCTGATAGGTACACAATTAGTAATGGCACAGAAAATTGAATCATTTCAGCCTAACTGGAATTCCTTATCAAAGCACACTGCTGCACCGGAATGGTTTCTTGATGCTAAGTTTGGTATCTATTTTCACTGGGGGGTCTATTCTGTTCCTGCCTTTGGCAGTGAATGGTATCCGCGAAATATGCACCGCAAGGATGCAGGTGAATATAAACATCATGTGGCAACCTACGGAGAGCCTTCAGAATTCGGCTATCATGATTTTATTCCTAAGTTCACAGCTGAGCATTTTAATGCTGATAAATGGGTTGAATTATTCAAAAAAGCAGGAGCAAAATTTGCCGGTCCCGTGGCAGAACATCATGATGGCTTTTCTATGTGGGCCAGTGAAGTGAACCCCTGGAATGCCAAAGACCGTGGTCCAAAAAGAGATATCGTTGGTGAAATGGCCCGGGCCACACGCGCTCAGGGGATGAAATTTGTAACCTCCTTTCATCATGCTTTTAACAATCAATATCCGATCAAAGGATATCCTACCGGATACTATCCCCATGTCGAGGGTTGGCCAACTGCTTCTGACGGTCCGGAGTTAAGAATTATGTATGGCAATATGCCCAGGGAAGAATTTTTGCAGATTTGGAAATCAAAGTTGTTCGAGGTAATTGATGGGTACCAACCTGACTTAATCTGGTTTGATTTTGTATTAGGAGATATTCCTGAGAAAGAGCGAATGGATTTTCTTTCCTATTATTTTAATAAGGCACAAGAAATAGATAAAGAAGTTGTTGTAACCTATAAGGGTGATGATCTCCCACGGGAAGTGGCGGTTGAGGATTTTGAAAAGGGGCGTTTAGACCACTTAACTGATTATCCCTGGTTAACAGATGATACCATCAGTTGGGGAAGTTGGTGTTATACGGATGGCTTGAAAATTAAATCCACTGCAACAATTGTGCATACATTAGTTGATATCGTCAGTAAAAATGGGGTCTTACTTCTTAATATATCGCCAAAGTATGACGGCACAATACCGGAAGAACAACAGAAGGCCCTACTGGAGATTGGAGAATGGCTGACCGTGAATGGCGAAGCCATATACGATACACGTCCCTGGTTTCTATATGGTGAAGGTCCTACAGGAATGGGGAAAAGCGGACATTTTGTGGGACGGATCACCTATACTGCCCAGGATATTCGATTCACCCGTTCAAAAGATGGTAAAATCATTTATGCCATCATACTTGGTTGGCCTGAAAAGGATTTTATCGTGGAATCGATGCTCGTCCGTAATCCAGAGAAGGGTAAAATATCCCTTCTCGGCTATAATGAAAATATACCTTTTACAATAAATGAGGGGAAGCAATTAAAGATTGACTGCGGAACTATTCAGGGAGATAAGGTTTCATCAAAACATGCCTATGTTTTTAAGCTAACCGGATTTGAGATTGAGGCTAATCCGGAGGCCCTTTTTCATTCACCCCAGGCAATCCATCTTTCCCCGGAGTTTGCTACCATAGAAGGAAATCAAAGACTTCTGGGCGATGGTGATTTGCTAAATATTGGGGCCTGGAATATTCCAAAGGATCGCATTCACTGGTTGGTCAGAATTAAAGAATCCGGTACCTATAGAATACGTGGTAAACTCAGTACCGCTTCCGGAGAGACGAATCTTACCACAACTTTTGGCAAAGAAAAGAGTTCTGCTACCATAACCCCAACCGATAGTTGGCTTGAGGCCCGATATTATGATTTGGGTCAGTTTACTTTTGAAAAACCGGGTGTCTATCAGATGACGCTTAGTCCGACAAACGAAGAAAGTTGGAAGCCTGTTTTTGTATTTGGCGTTCAATTAGCAAAAATTAATTTACATTGATTTAATCAGGATAAGTGAGCTATTTGGGAGTTAAAAGGAAACATAAATGAATAAATTGATTCAGCATGACTTCATATTAAGATTAAGTCGTGGCAATTGCAATGCTTGGGATACTTGGTTTAGTTGCCTGTACCGGGTCATCACAAAATAAACCCAATATTCTTTTGGTGATTACCGATGATCAGGGTTATGGCGATCTCTCATGCCATGGAAGTCCAGATGTAAGTACACCGAATCTGGACGAACTTGGCAACCAGAGCATACGGTTTACAAATTTTCATGTAAGCCCCACCTGTGCACCGACCCGTTCTGCTGTAATGTCTGGAAAATACCCCTTTAAAAATGGTATTACGCATACTATTTTGGAACGGGAACGTATGGCACTTTCTACAACGACCCTGGCGGAGGTTTTGAAGACCGCCGGGTATACGACGGGTATATTTGGGAAGTGGCATCTGGGTGATGAACATGATTACCAGCCGGGGCAACGGGGATTTGATGAAGTATTTATTCACGGTGCCGGTGGCATTGGGCAGGCCTATCCGGGATCCTGTGCCGATGTCCCAAATAACACCTATTTTGACCCAGTGATCAGACACAATGGGGAATTTGTAAAAACAAAAGGATTTTGTACGGATATCTTTTTTAAACAGGCTCAATCGTGGATGAAAGAATCTGGAGATTCAGATAAACCATTTTTTGCCTATCTGACGCTCAATGCGCCCCATGGCCCCTGGCTAGCACCTGAAAAATATAAGAAGAAATTTATAGATCAGGGCTATCCTGAAAATGCCCAGGGATTTTATGCCATGATCGAAAATATTGATGATAATATAGAAATATTATTAGATAATCTGAATGACTGGGGATTACTTGAGAATACAGTGTTGATCTTTATGTCGGATAATGGGAAAACCACCGGTGGAAGAAACACTATTCATGGTCCAACTTATAATGCCGGAATGAAGGGAATGAAAGGTTCTGTAGATGAGGGAGGTACCCGGGTTCCCTTTTTTATCCGATTACCAGGAAAGAGTGTGGCAGGTAGAGATGTTGATAGGCTGGCAGCACATATTGATATTTTACCTACTCTTGCAGAAATGGCAGGCGCAGATATTTCTCAATTAAATGGTCTGGACGGCAGAAGTCTTTTTCCACTAATTGAGAAATCAGATACTGTTTGGATAGACCGCTTTCTGTTTTTTCACGCGGGCAGATGGAAAAAATATCTTAAGACACCTCCAAGTAATAGTGGCTTTTTTACTCAGAACAAAGAAGAATCTAATCCCGATAAATATAAATATAGGAACTATGCTGTTCGCAACCAGCGGTTCCGCCTGGTCCATGGTACCGAATTGTATGACCTGGAGCAGAATCATACCAATGCAATAAATGTAATAGATACCTATCCACAAGTTGCGGCAGAAATGCAAAAAGCCTATGAGAAATGGTGGAATGAAATACGTCCCTACATGATCAATGAAAATGAAACATTGGAGAAAGAAAAACCCTATCATATTCAATATAACAAACAGAAAGAAGCAAGCGGAATTCCTGATTGGATTGAGCCAAATCTCAAATAAGGTACATAAAAAACTTCCTTGATTTTCAATAACGGTATCAGAATGCCAATATTTAATATAAATAATATCTTTAGAATAATAGTTTTCAGTGTAGCGGTTTCTTGTTTAATGGCATGCTGGAAAAGTCCATCACTTCCGGAAAAACCAAATATCATTTTTATCTTTTCTGATGATGTCTCGTACCGGGATTTTAGCGTGACCGGGCAGAAAATGTTTAAAACACCAAATATCGATCGCCTGGCAACCGGTGGGATCATGTTTATGAACGCCTATTCCGGTTCGCCGGAATGTGCGCCTGCCCGGGCAAGCCTGATGACGGGGATGCATATGGGGCATTGCCGGATCCGGGCAAATCGATCAGTGCGGGGTCAGGATCATCTTTTAAGTGAAGATGTTACAGTTGCAGAAGTGCTAAAAGAAGCCGGTTATAGAACAGGATTTGCTGGAAAATGGGGAATTGGTTTACCGGCAACAGAGGGAATACCTGATAATCAGGGTTTTGATTATTCCTATGGATTTTATGATCAATTAAGGGCACATGGATATTATCCTGATTTTCTGATGGAGAATAATAAGCATATTATTATTCCTGAAAACCATGGATTTAACATGAATAAGGTCTATCAATATGGTAGCCGCCCTGTGGATAATATTGAAGATGTAAAAAACAGTTATAATGAGCATGGTAAATTGGTGGCTGAGGGGGTTGATGATCCGGGCAGGGTGAAAAATTCACAAAATTTGATTCATCATGCTTCCTTACAATTTATACAGGAGAATTCAAACGGTCCTTTCTTTTTATATTATGCGACACAATTGCCCCATGGGCCACTCATTACACCAGAGTTGGGGGTGTATGAAAAGAAAAACTGGGATTTGAAGCATAAAGAGTGGGCGGCCATGATGAAACATCTGGATGATCATGTGGGCGAGATTTTGAAACTGCTGGAAGATTTACGCATCCTTGAGAATACGGTTATCTTTTTCGCCGGGGATAATGGTTATAGCCAATGGGGATATTTTGGAAGGAAAGCCTGGGAAGATGATCCGCTTTTTCACAATAAAGGGCCCTGGGATAAAGGGAAGTTTATTTGTGCAGATGGAGGGGTAAGGGTCCCCTTTTTTGTCTACTCCACGAAATACATCCATCCACGAAAATCTAATCATCTATGTGCATTATATGATTTTTTCGAAACTGCAGCAGACCTTGCTGGAATAGCAGGCAAATATCAAACCGATGGAATCAGTCTTTTACCTGAACTTCTCAATAATCCTTCAGAACAGCAAAAACATATATATTTATATTGGGAGAACGGTACATTCAATTCCCATGCGCAAGCATCTCGGTTAAACAAGTGGTTCGCATTCAGATCCCATCCTGAAAAGCCAGTCGAATTGTATGATACTTCTTCTGACGTAAGTTGTGAGACAGACGTTGCTAATAATTATCCTAAAATTGTCCAGCAAGTTCATAACATTTTTATTGAGGCACATAAAGAAAGTGAGTGGTATATAAATCCTGGTGAGACTAAAGTAATGATCGATAAAAAAAGAAAAAGAGCAGAGTCGGAAAATAGTCTGCAGATACCGGTAAAGGCCAATTCAACGTTTATTGATAGATGATATCGAAGATTTTATAAACACCGAGTTCGCAGAGAACGCAAAGACGGTCTAAAAACTATCCATGAATTACACTAATTAGAACAGATTTCACGAATTAAAATATTTTTTTAAATACAAGAAAATATAATTAGTGAAATTCGTTTAAATTCGAGTAATTAGTGGAAAAAAATCCCTTTGCGTCTTTGCGAGAAAAAAATTACCTGGGAGAAAACATGATAAAAACAATAGGATTGATCTTTGCAATCGCCCTGATGATCGGATGTGGTGCCGAGTCAAGAAGCCAAACGAACCTATATAACATTGTCTGGGACTCTCCCAGCAAAGATCATCATGGCTCCATGCCCATTGGGAATGGGAGTACTGGTCTTAATGTTTGGGTTGAGGAAAATGGGGATCTTTGTTTTTATATTGGTCGAACAGATTCCTGGGGGGATAATGGGCGTCTGTTGAAGGTTGGAAAAGTACGGGTAACCTGTGACCCGCCTTTAGTTCAGCCTGGCTCATCTTTCAGACAAGAGTTGGATCTGGAGACAGGTTCAATACGAATTAGCACCAAAAGTAAAGACAAAGAGTCAAAATTTTTAGTCTGGGTGGATGCGTATAATTCTGTGGTCACTATTAACCAGGAAAGCTCAGAGCCGCGCCAGATGAAAGCGACTATCGAATTATGGCGAAAAAAACCTGACGCATTGCCTGAATTGGGTGTTAGTGACCTTTTGGAAGACCGATCAAAACCAGGTTCCCTGCATCAACCGGTTATTGTTGAGCCGGATATGGTTCTTGATAATTTAGAAAATCAGATAGGGTGGTATCATCACAATGCTAAATCCATCGGATTTGATTTAACCAATAAATTGCAAGGGTTGTCCGAGTATTTAAAGGAAGATCCCATTCTGCATCGCACATTTGGTGCGATTATTTCCGGTTCTGATTCAAAGAGGATTAATGATACGACTTTGGTAACGGGCAAGGCAAAGACTGGTCACCTTAATGTTTATATTCATACAAAACATCCTTCCACAGCAAAAGAATGGCAGGCGGAAATTTCAACGATCATTGAGAAAACAGAGCCCACTTCTATAGAGGATCGATTGGCAGAACATGAAGCCTGGTGGCAGGAATTCTGGCAGAGGAGCTGGATCCAGGCCAGCCAGGTAGGAAGCGAAGGAATAGATATTCAAAGTGATGCTTTTATTGTTTCACGTGCATATGTACTCCAACGTTTTGTGGAAGCCTGTGTGGGTCGGGGCCGTTATCCGATTAAATTTAATGGATCGTTATTTACAGTTCCTTATCCGGACAAACCGGGCAATGCTGATTATAGAAGATGGGGGCCTGGGTACTGGTGGCAGAACACCCGCCTGCCTTATCTGAGTATGTGCACCGCTGGCGATCATGATCTGATTCAGCCTTTCTTTGATCTCTATACAGGAGAGATCTTCAAAACCAGTAAGTACCGTACAAAAAAGTATTTTGACATTGACGGAGCCTATTTTCCGGAATGTATGTATTTCTGGGGCTCTGTATTCACTTCCACCTATGGCTGGGAACCCTACGAGGAGCGTGCGGACAAGTTACAGGTAGGTGGCTGGCATAAGTGGGAGTGGGTGGCTGGCCCGGAACTTGTCTTTATGATGCTGGATTATTATGATTATACGCTGGATAACTCTTTTCTAAATGAAAAAGTGCTTCCTGTGGCTAATGCGGTGATTGGTTTTTTTGATCAGTACTATAAGACCAATGAAAAAGGTAAATTGGTTATGTATCCATCACAATCCTTGGAAACCTGGTGGGACTGTACCAATTCATTGCCAGAAATAGCTGGTCTACAAGCCATCACCAGACGGTTATTACTCCTTGCGGATAATCTTACATCTGAAAATGAGAGAGATTACTGGACCGCATTTCTGGAAACACTGCCAGACTTACCCTTACGGGATACACCTTCAGGAAAAGCCCTGGCTCCAGCAGATAGATATGAAAATAAACGAAACGTGGAAAATCCGTCTTTATATGCTGTTTTTCCCTTCAGGTTAGTAGGTTTGGGGCAACCAAATCTTGAATGGGGGAAAAACGCGTTGGAACATCGTTGGGATAAAGGATCATTTGGCTGGCGCCAGGATGACATTTTTATGGCCTATATGGGTATGACAGAAGAGGCGAAACAATTCCTGGTAGATCGCTCAAAGACCTATCATGAGGATTCGCGGTTTCCGGCTTTCTGGGGACCAAATTACGATTGGGTGCCCGACCAGGATCATGGAGGTGTTCAGATGAAGGCTTTTCAGTCCATGTTGATTCAGGCTGATCCTTATTCAAAAAAGATCTATCTGCTACCAGCCTGGCCAAAAGATTGGAATTGTGAATTCAAAGTCTATGCGCCCTATAAAACGGTTATCCAGGGCAGCGTGCAAAATGGAAAACTTCAGGATCTTATTGTTTCACCCAAATCCAGGGAACAGGATATTGTCAATCTATTTGAGAAGTAGGGCTTTAGTAAACCAAGTTTCAATTTTCACGCAAAGGCGTGAAGGGATTTTTTCCACTAATTACACGAATTTATACGAATTTCACTAATTCTTTTCTCTAATATTAAAAAAATATTTTAATTCGTGAAATCCGTTCTAATTAGTGTAATTCGTGGATGGATTTTTCTTTGCGTCTTCGCGACTTTGCGTGAGAAAAAAATATTATCATTAGGAGAATTTATGCGAAATCTTAATTCTTTGGTGGCATTATTCATTATCCTCTTCCTTTTGCAGATAGTCGCTTGTGATAAACCGGCCAAACCAAATATTATTCTCCTGGTTGCCGATGACATGGGTTGGAACGATATTGGCTATCATAATCCGGAAATAAAAACGCCTAACCTGGACCGTCTGGCAGAAGAGGGTGTAGAACTAGACCGTTATTATGTACAGCCGCAATGCACGCCCACGCGGGTAGCCCTGATGACAGGCCGCTATCCAAACCGCTTTGGCCGTCATTGCACAACCGCATTCAAATGACCAGGCATTTCCATTTGGCACGGTGACATTAGCTAATGTTTTAAGTGAAGTAGGTTATGAAACAGCCATCAGTGGAAAATGGCACCTGGGTTCTTTGCCGGAGTGGGGGCCATTAAAATATGGATTCAATCATTCGCATGGCTCTTTCGCCGGGGCGGTAGGGATGTATGATCACCGCTATCGACTGAGCAGTCCTAAATATTCCCGAACCTGGCATTATAACGATGTCTATATGGAAGAGGAAGGGCATGCCACCGATCTATGTACCGATCAGGTCGTGAAGTGGATCGATAAATTGCAAAATCCTTATTTTATATATGTTCCTTTTCATACAGTGCATACGCCCCTGGTTGAATCAGAAAAATGGCTCAATCTCAATGATCATATACAAGACCAAGACCGGCGTTTAATGGCGGCCGCATTATCACATCTGGACTATTCGGTGGGTAGGATTATAGAAGCTGTTAAAAAAAGCGGTCAGATAGAAAATACTTTATTCATCTTTTTCTCAGATAATGGCGGTATCCATATGACTTATGGTGGAGGAAATTACCCCGAACCCGACCCGGCATTAAAAAAAGGATTTAGTTCAAACCTGCCTTTGCGTGGGGGCAAAGTAACCGTCTATGAAGGCGGCATGCGTGTACCGGCATTTGTTTATTGGAAAGAAACATTAAATCAATACAGGGTCTCCTCTCCGGTTCATGCTATTGATTGGATATCAACACTCAGTAATCTCGTCGGCTATAAATCGTCGGAGGAATTAAACTGGGACGGCCGGGATATCTGGCCTCTAATCACAGGTGCTCAAAATAGATATGAGAACCCCCGATTGTTTTATTGGCATTGGGGAGGGGATAAAGAAGATCCTGGTAGAATTGCTTTGCGTGAGGGAGATTGGAAAATGGTCATACCGGACAAGGGGATAGCGGTCGAATTATATAATCTTGCTGAGGATCCCTACGAAAAAACCGACCTGGCTTCTGATCAACCAGATGTTTTAACAAGATTACAAAAATTATTAGATGCTGAACTCATGAAAGATAAGTAAAATAATATCCTCGAATTTCACGAATTTCCACTAATTATATAAAAGAAAAACTTACCTTTAATGGCTATAGGAATTCGTGCTAATTTATGTGATTCGTGGACTCATTTTTTAGATTAGGATGTTGAATATTGAAAAAACTTGCCAAAATCACAATTATTTGGGTTCAAATCATTATCTCATCTATGTCAATTGCAGGGGGACCAGGTATCGATCCTGCGGATTTTACAATTATTGGAAGAGGTGAGGTGTTATGGTATTCGGAATCTGTGATCATCAAGGATTGTATCCTCCGAAGCAAAGATACAATCCGGGGCGCATTTGAATTTTCTTTTGAAGCCCGGGCCTTACCTGATGAGAATCAGGTGCAGATCTGGTCTGGAATTGGAATGGTAAACAGGGACAACCGTTATATGCTCGGTTTGCGTGGTGGAAATAATGACGATCTGTTTCTACGGCGGAGAAAAACATTGGGGAAGGAGAAATTGCTCGCACTTCATCCCTTGAATTTCCAACCTCAAATCAATGACTGGTACAAGATGCGGATGGTCAAACTAAAGGAAAAAATTCTGATTTTTATTGGCGACGAATCTCTCCCAAGAATCGTAGCCATCGACGATGATCCTCTGGTTGAAGGTTCTGCGTATATTGGCGGGGGGTGGATCAGGACAGAATATAGAAATCTTCAGGTAAAACATCTCTCTGATGATGATGTTGACACCTTTGAAAAAATGGAGATAGCCAAAGAGAGAGGAGAGAAAAGAGAAAAGCGAAGCGTGAAAAGGGAGGCGGCCAGGAAAGAAAATCGTCTTACCTATAAATCCGTTTGGGTTAAACAACTTTCAGTTGGTAGAACAGAAGTAGAATTAAATGGGCCATGGTTGTTTATGCCTGAATCTGGGGTGAATTATAATGAGGCCTATAATCCGGATAAAGAGGATGAAATGTGGCATCTGATGCCGGTGCCTCAGTTCTGGAATCCGGTTAGTAACTGGATGTACGGCTGGGAAAAAGGGTTAGATTCACCCACGAGTGGTGTCTCCGATAATTATGGTGAGAAGGAATTAGAGCGATGCAATGCTTATACGTTCGATTGGAAAAACACCCATGCGGCCTGGTATCGTCAGTGGATTATCCTACCGGATGATTTAAAAGGAAAAATCTTTAAACTGCATTTTGATGCCGTCTCAAAAGTTGCAGAAGTCTATGTGAATGGACATTATGCAGGGGGACATGTGGGCATGTTTGCTGATTTTGATCTTGATATTACTTCTTTTGTGAAACCCGGAAAAAACCTTATTGCGGTTAATGTTAAGGTAAGAAAATTTGAAGCGGATAGTGACGCGAACCAAACCGTTGCCCGGGCAGTTACGGTAGATATTACCAATGACATGCTTAATTCCTTACCCCATGGGATGTTCCAAGGTACCGAAGGAGGGATCTGGCAACCGGCAAAGCTCTGTTGTTACCAATCCCGTATTTATCCAGAATATATATGTGAATACCAGAATGGATGGGGGAGAATTTGAGATCTCTTTGAAAAATCAGGGTTATCAACCCAAAGAAATTACAGCAGAAATGGAGATAAGGGGAGACAAAGAGAAACTTTTTTATAAATCTGAAAAGCCAAATAAAGTTGAATTAGCACCCGGCGATGAAAACAAAATCATCTTTAAAGTGGATAACCTGGATCCCAAACTATGGTCACCAGAAACACCAAATCTTTATAATCTGCAGGTAAAGGCATCTATAAATGGAAAGATATGTGATCAACAAAAACTTACTTTTGGATTCCGCAAGATTGAAGTTGTCGGTAATAAAGTTCATCTGAACGGCAAACCTTATTTTATGCGTGGCGCCAATCATTTGCCAAGTGCGATTGCCATAAATGATGCCAATCTGGCCAATCATCTGATGAAACTCATGCATGATGGGAATCAAATGGTTACCCGCACGCATGGGAGTTTTACCACACCATGGATGAAGGCAGCTGACAGGCAGGGTGTGGGCGTTAGTTTTGAGGGTACATGGCCCTGGTTGATGATCAACAATATGCCCTCCCAGGAATTGCTGGATGTCTGGAAAGAAGAAACCATCGCCCTGGCGCGAAAATACCGAAACCATCCCTCTCTTCTGGTATGGACGATGAATAACGAAATGTATTTCACCATGTTTTATCATAATGATCCCAAAGATGTGCGACTCAAGAAATGGCAATATCTTTCAGATGTTATAAAGGAGGTACGGAAAATTATTCCCGGTCTTCCCATTAGTGCCGATTCGGGATATGACCGTTTGCCAGAAGATTATGAGCAGAACCTCAAACCACATGGCATTGATGATGGCGATTTGGATGACCGCCATATCTATTTTAACTGGTACAACCGGGACTTTTTTCAAATCTATGAGGGTGAATGGACCCGGCGGATCTATTGGACGCCCGGAGCCAATCCTGATCGTCCTTTTTTTTCACAGGAAGTATCAACCGGCTACCCCAATAATGATGAAGGGCATTTTACGAGAAAATATATAGAGAAACATCATGTGCCCCAGGCATTTGTTGGTGACTGGGCATGGGAAGACCATGATCCGGCCTATGGATTAGAACGGCATGCATTTATGACAAAGGAATTAGCGGAAGTAATTCGCCGTACAGCACCCGAAACGGCAGGATTCCTGTTGTTTGCCAACACCTGTTGGTTCCGCAATGTATGGAACACCGATAAGATTGAACCTTACCCGGTTTATGCAGCCGTAGAAAATGCCTTCAAACCGGTCCTGGTAAGTGCAGAATTATTTGGGCGTCATTTCTGGACAGGTTCCACAATCGAACCGCTGGTATATATTGTTCATCATGATCTAACTCGTGGTGACCTGACTAATCTTAAATTATCCTGGAAAATCACCTTGGCAGACAAGGTGCTTAGTAAGGGTGAAGATGAGTTTGAGAACACACCCTATTACGCTTCAAAGGGAAAGAAAATTAGAATTGATCTGCCTGATAAACTTCCTGTTTCAAAAGTAAATTGTGCCCTCGAGTTAACGCTGTACGAAAATGATGAACAGATTAGCACAAATGTTTATGACATATTAGTGAGTAGTAATGAATGGACGAAGGACATTGCCTTATTAAAGGAAAAGAAAATTGGCTTGTTTGATCTAACTGGCGAGACAAAACGGATATTCGATTTATTTGGTGTCTCCTTTTTTACTTTAAAGGATTTAACTGAGATTAGAACAAGAGAAATGGATGTTCTCGTTGTCGCTAATCTGGACTCGGACAATGAGGTGCCCTATAGTTGGGAGGATGTCCGACGTATGGCCGGAAATGGATTGAATACCTTACTTATTCACCCTGGCAAGCATCTTAAGTGGCTCTATTATTATGAGGTTGAATCCATTTATGAGCGGAAGGGGCGAATTACTAATATGAGAATTCCAGAACACCCGGTCTTTTCAGGATTAGAAAGTAATGAATTGGCCTGGTGGCAGATGAATGGTCGTGAGAAACCCAGGGCCTGCCGGAGATCCTATAGATTTCGAAGCGAAAAGAATATCAGCAAATTGGTGACATTTCTACGACCGCATGTCTATCTGGGAAATCCAACCTATCAATTATATGAAATGACCGGGTATCCTCTGGTTGAATTTGAAGAAGGAAAAGGAAAAATTATCGCATCTGAGATGGAATTAAACCAGGCGGAGAAGGATCCGGTGGCGGCAAGGTTGTTGTTTAATATACTTGCATACTTATCTGATTAGCCTTTGTTCGACAATCATAAATATTTCTCTCGCAAAGACGCTAAGGAGCAAAGAAAATTTTAAACATATGAAAAGAAATATAAATCATCCTATATACATACTTTGGTTTGGCATCTTTTTACTTCTCCCTTTGCTACTTTTTGTAGAGGAGAGGGAATTTAAAATTGTCGGTTATTTAGCGGGGTGCCTCCAAACATTCAACAGGTAGTTGTTTTTATGTTCTTACAACTTCGTCTAATGTATTTAGAGGAAAGTTATTATACGTGAAGTAGATTCAAGTGATATCTGGAAAGGAAAATGTCATCCCGTCGGGAGTTGGAATTGTTTTTTACTTGCACCGCTGTTATATTTATTTATCATATGTTTAGTAAAACCAATTACACTATCAGTTTAAATATCTGTCAGTGTGTTGAATGATATTGCCATTTTGTTAGTATTGGAACTTTCAAAACATAGGAGAGTTCTAACAAATTAAAAAATTTAATTATGTACAATCCGGAGGTTTTCAAATGAGAATGTCTAAGCATTTTTTTATTTCCTTAATTTTAAGTGTATTTTTATTAACTTCACTGAGTTTTGCGGGTGATCTCGATGGCACCTGGAAAGGCCATCAGGTTCAGGGAGAGCCCGGGAACTGGACCTTTATCTTTTCAGATAGTAGCTTGGTTGTTTACGGACCAAATCCTGGTGAGTATTTTAAACTTCAAACAAAAATGCTGGAAAAGAAAGAACATCTGCAAATGAAAGCCATTTTTAAAGATGGGTCAGATCCTACGGTGATCAATATGGAAACGACTGCCATTTATAAGTTCGAAGATGGAAAATTGATTTTAGCTGCCAATGAGCCTGGTTATGGTGGTGTTCCTTCATCATTCGATGCAACATGGGGTGTGTTTGTGTTTGAGTTGAAAAAAGAAACCAAATCCGAATAATTTTCGGATCAGTAATAATCTGACAATAGACTTAATGGCCGTTTTGAGTGCACAATATGAAATTTTAGTGAACCAAACGGCCACTTTTTTTTGTTTCATAGAAACTGTCCTCGATATGATGATAAATGTCAAGGTGTTGAAAATTATTTGTTAAAATTTAGTTTTAAATAGAAATAATGTGATTTATTTGTTACTATGATAAGGACCGGTATCTATAAGCAAATGCATTGAAACTATTTATGATAGAGTTAGTTTGAGGTTGTTGGATTGGCGATTTAGTCTTTTTGTAGATGTACTCCCAACGGGATCAAATTATCCTGTTTTAGTTAAAAAATCCATCTGGTGGGACCAAACGCTTAATTAAAATATGTTATTCAAGCACTTAGAGGCGTACATGAAAAAATGTATATCCGGTGTATTCTGTATTATAATTTTATTGCTTGGCATACAGGGAATTTTATATGCAGGCATTACAGGGAAAATACGCGGTAAAGTATCAGACGCTCAGACAAAGGAGATGCTTGCCGGGGCAAATGTCATTATCACAAAAGTGTGGATAAATGGCGAAGAACAATCATTCGATGAAAATCTGGGCGCTGCTTGTGATCCGGAAGGTGGATTTATTATTTTACAAGTTGCTCCGGGGATGTATACTGTCGAAGCATCTATGATTGGTTACACGACCTCCGCCCGACAAAAAGTTCATGTTAGCGCTGACCGTACAACGATTATAGACTTTGTCCTGAATGAAGCAATGCTAGAAACGGAAGCGGTTGTGGTGGTAGCGAGTCGTGATCAAATTCAACTAGATGTTTCAGCCACTGAATCTTATATCTCCTCTGAAGAATATCAGCAGACACCCTTTGCCAATCGAATTGAAGATGTGATCGGTATGCAGGCTGGGATAGGTGGTAATATACAGGAGGATCAGATCTCTATCCGGGCCGGTGAAACACGTGAAGTAGGCATGCTCCTTGATGGTATGTCCATGGTTGATAAAAAGAATAACCGGCCGGTATTTTCAGTTCAACCGGGGATGGTTGAAGAAATTAAAATCATGCGCAATGGATTTAATGCGGAATATGGGCAGTCACGCTCTGGAATTATAAATGTTATTACTAAAAATCCAGATGATCGCATCCGTGTAAACCTTGATTATCAGTATACGCCTGCCCAGAAAAGTCATTATGGCCGAGATAAATATGATCCCAATTATAGATGGGAATGGCGGTTACTCGATGGCCCTGCAGTTTATGAAGGTGATACTCTCTATGTCCCGGATGGCCGGTACGATCGCATGTATACTTGGAAAGGATGGATTAAACATTCTGAAGAACTGGTATCCGATGGCGATCCGAATAATGATCTAAGTCCGCAACAGGCACATGATTTATGGAAATGGCGACATCGTCCGGTGGAATATGGGAACCTGATAGGCCATAATATAGACCTTTCTATTTCGGGCCCGCTGCCTCTTCTGCCCGGAAAAACTAATTTTTTAGTTGGCGGTAAATATGAAAACAATCCCTTCGCCTATCCCCAATCCGTTTCCGAGTATCAAGAAAAAATTGTTTCCTTAAAATTAATTAATCAGGTAAGCCCGTCAATTCGATTAACGCTTCAGGGCATGCATTCTGAAGTGAACTCTGTAACGCTGGGTACATCAACCTCAACCTGGTCCAAATCAGAATCCGTCGCTTACAATGGCGACAGTTTTAATGATTATTATGCATTTTACAGGCCATTGATCAGCCGGAATACCAGTCTTCTTGGTATGAGTCTTGTTCATACCTTGTCCCCCAGACTCTTTTACGAACTGAATTTTAACTATTTCAATGTCAAATGGCATGTAGATCCACCGGAAGATTCGGGCGTCGCCGAGGGGCGGAGTTATAATGGACAATTCTACTATGATCCTCAATCTGGCTTTATTCCTAAGGTATACGGAGCAGATGATCTGGCTTCTGGTTTCCGCATGTATGGCGGAGCGATTACATGGGAAAATTCATACAACGAAAGAATGGTATTAAATGCTGCCTTAACCAGTCAATTCCACAGGGCCCATGAGTTAAAGGCTGGTATTAATCTTAATTATGATATTTTATTTGAAGACCGCACGATGTGGATAGATGAAGATCCCTCACAGGAGTATATCCGTCAATATAAGGCAGAACCCATCGAGGTGGGCATGTATCTCCAGGACAAAGTTGAGTTTGAGGGGATGGTAGCAAACCTGGGTGTGCGTCTTGATTATTTTAATAATAATACGAACTTGCCGGATATTAGTCATACGTTAGATTTTGCTAGCAATCGTGAGATTTATGAAACCTTTATCGCCGGAGATTTCCCGATGATTCAGGCAGAACCCCAATATTATGTCAGTCCGCGGTTAGGAATCTCTCATCCACTATCCGAATACAGCAAAATATATTTCAATTATGGTCATTTTGTACAAACCCCACCCAGTTATCAAATGTATTCAAATATTGTCAATGGTGCAGCTCCTAGCATGCAGAGAATCGGAAATCCTTCCTTATTGTTGGAAAAAACAATTGCTTATGAACTTGGTACCGATATCGGTATTGCCAATATGTTTCAGCTACATATCGGTGCCTTTTATAAAAATTATTCGGATGTTGCCTATGTGATGACCTTTGCTCATACCGATCAGAGCCTGGTTGTAGATTACTATGATAATGAAGCATATTCGGAAGTACGAGGCATTGAGGTTGAATTACGTAAATCTGTAGGTCGTTTTGTCACGGGCTACCTGAATTATAATTATATCAAGAAAAGTAAATCAAATTTAAAGATCCCAGGTCTGAGTGAGAATCCGATCATTACGGATAATCCTAGTATTGGTATTAATGGCGTAATATGGGGAGTACCACAATCGGATATTATAAATGTCGTACCCAATGCACGTGGTGTTATTACCCTTGGCGCGCCCCCTGGTTGGGGACCAGAATTTTTTGGTTATCCCTTTCTAGCCAATACAAACCTTAATTTTCAGCTCTTTTTATCAGGGCGGTGACCGGGTCAAACATCCCCGGGCCAGTTTTAACGATGCTCATCCCGACGTGTGGTTTAGGCAGATTGACCGTTACTGGGCTAATATTCGTTTGGCTCATCGGTTTGATCTTGACATGGTTAATTTTGAAGTCTACCTGGATGTGAGTAACCTTTTTCACTCTTCCTATCGTTATCCCCCGGGCGGGGCCAGTGGAGAAGACTATTACGATGATCTTTGGAAATCAGGTCGAATAAATGAGGTCGGTACAGATGAACTGACTGATCCTAAGATTCTTCGTACAGAAAATGATGATGTTTACTGGGGTAAGGTACAGCGATTTATCTTCGGTGTACGTATAAATATCTAAGAAATTCTTGGAGAAACAAGAATATGTCGTTCAAAAATAATAAGCACTTGCTAACCATGGTCATGATATTTACTCTTTCAGCAACGAGCTATAGCCAGCTGAAAACACATCAAATAGGGCGTTTGTGGCAAACGATGTTTCCGGTCGGAAGTTTACCCGCCTACTCACCCCTGTATACGTCCATGTCATATCCCGGAGGCGACTTTTTTGTCGGCAAGCAAAAAAATCTGCAATCCGTTGGGCTATGGATCGGTCTTAAAGATTGGATTGATAAATTTGGGACACCCAAGCCCAATTATGTTTCAGAAGGTGGTTATTTGAATTTTGAGGCTCCCGATATATTAGAACCTATCTCTGGTGGAAAATACGTGCGTCAGCGTTTGCCTCTGGTCGCGGTAAGTAATGCCCAGGAAGAACGTATTCTGGATAACCGTGGGAGTAGCATACGTAGGACGAGTCTGGATGCGGATGAGCATATCAGACATATCTGGGCCACGGATGCAGGAATTGAAGTTACGAGGAACTCCTATGCCTTTGCCAACCGAAGACACGATGGTTATATCGTTCAGGAATTCATTTTCAAAAATACAGGTAATACAAATGCTGACAGTGATATTGAACTTGATGGGCAAAATTTAACGGGTGTCTACTTTGGGTTTTGGCGGGTAATCAATCCGTCGATGGATACAGGACATGAGGCAATGGGGGGCGAGCACGACACCTGGTGTCATTATTATGGTAATCAGCCCGGTGATAGTTTACGTGGTTTTTGGTATGCCTATGATGGTGATAACCAGCGTAAGCCCTTTGATGATATTGGTGATCCTTCGGAAACCAATGGTGAATTTTTGGCCACACAGTACGCCGGGTTCGGTGTTTTGCATGCTGACAATAGTTATGATGATGAAAGTGATGATTTAAACCAACCGGCTACGGTCAATTTTTGGCCAGCTTCACAGGTTCATTCTCATGTAAAAGGTGATCCCGATAATATTCTGTATGCCGATCTAAGCAGTGGTATCCAAAGTACTGGATCTGATGATGGACAATATACCAATGCCTGGGATCCTCAAATTCAAAACCCACAACTTTTGATTTCTTTTGGACCCTATGATATTCCATTTGGTGAGGAAATTCGTATTGTTATTTATGAAGCCGTGGGATCGATTGACCGTGAATTAGCGATCGATTATGGCTTAAAATGGTACCGGGGTAATTTAGAATGGAACGGATTAAGTGGGGATGAGGCTAAAAATGCTTTAATAGCTACCGGGCAAGACTCCCTGTATAAAGTTGTGAAGGCAGCTGAATGGGCATGGGAAAATGGTTTGCAATCCGTACCCGATGGCCCTGAATCCCCGAATTTAAGGATAAATGCCGGCCCCGCAAAAGTTGAACTTGAATGGTATTACGGCACTTATGGTGCACATGACACTATTCCTCCCAAACCGGATGTTGATACCGATGTGTATGATTTCTCAGGATACCGACTCTATAGAACTGAAGATGCATATATAAATCCATATCGGGTCATATTTGAATGTGGTGGTAATTCAGGGATTCCGGTTACAAACAAATATGTCGATCGAAATGTGAACCGGGGAAAAAACTATTTCTATTATGTAACAGCCTTCGACGATGGCAGCCAAAATACAAGCGAATTATATCCGGGACTGGAGGTGGAATCCAGCCATTATAGTAACCGAAATTCACAATTTGCTGCCGTGCCTTATCAGGGGGCACAACCCACACTTGATTCGGTTTATGTGGTGCCAAATCCCTTTCATTATCAGGGTCTTGCCTATGGCGGCTCAATGAGTAGCGGCTATAATTTCAATCCGAATATAGGTGCCCGTAACGAGGATCAAATTACGTTTGTTGGATTACCTGCCAAAGCGATAATCCGGATATTTTCTGGCCATGGCAACCTGGTTAAGACACTTTATCACCCCAATCCGGAAAGTCGCTCTTCGGTTCCTGAATCAGCAGATGAGGCCTGGTTCCAAATTTCAGATAGTTTCCAGACAATTAAAAGTGGGGTTTATTTTTATCATGTTGAGGGCTGGGATAGAAATGGTAATCATGTGGGTACAACTAAAGGGAAATTTATCATAATTCGATAGTTTTTCATGCCATTAGGTGAGCCGTTTTAATTGAAAGGATAATAGGATTAATGATATCTAATTGTTTTTTAGATTCCGAAACAAGTTCAGAATGACTCTCTGTGTCATGCTGAACTTGTTTCAGTATCTTATAATATTTAATGGGAAATTATATCCTGCTAATCCTGTCCAAATAAAGAGATATTTAGTCAAATGATACAAACTTATGATAACGGAAAATCCGTATGAATAAAAATAATACCTCTTTCAAATCTTTGTTGATTGTTATACTGCTAATGATCGGTTATCAGAATTCATGGGCGGTCAAGAAAAAAACTGGTCAGAGTGGTATGACCTATCTTGCCATTGGTATGTGTGCGCGGGAAAATGCCATGGGTGATGCTGGAACAGCCATTTCTAATGGTATTAACGGTTTATGGCACAATCCGGCCGCCTTATCTGACATCAGCTTCTTACAGGTGACCATGAACCAGGTTAACTGGCTGGTTGACACGCGCCTCTCCGGGATAGGGATGGCCCTCTCATTGGGGAGCTGGGGTGTGGTGGGGCTTGATTTGACTTATATGGACTGGGGGAAGATTCAGGGTACGGCTGTTGTGGATCGCTCTGTGGATCCACGTGGTTTTGTTTTAACTGGTGATATCGGTGTAAAAGATTATGCCATTGGTTTTGCCTATGCCCGGCGAGTGAGTGATAAGTTTACCCTTGGGATGAAAATTAAATATGCCCATGAAAATCTTGGAAATGCAGCTTATGCCGTAAATGAATATACGGATGAATCTACCGGAGATATTATCCATGAAATGGAAAACAAAGAATGGAAAATGTCTGATTGGGGATTCGATTTTGGCACAATCTATGAGGTCGGCTGGAAAAGCCTGGCTGTGGGTATGACACTTCAGAATTTATCAAGTGATATGAAATATTATTACGATGAATTTCAAATGCCAACTGAATTAAAGATCGGTATGTATATGGATCTGCTTGAACTGATTAACCCGGATCATCCATATCTCAAGTGGAATATTGCCGTGGATGCTGTCCATCCTGTGGACTATACGGAGCAAGTGCATCTGGGAACGGAACTTGTATTTCAGGATTATGTTGCCCTGCGCGGCGGATATAAGTTTAACCATGATGTGGAAACACTTAGCCTGGGGATTGGCGTTTCCTATGCGATCTCCGATATAAGATTGTCTGTCGATTATGCCTATACAAAGGCAAATTATTTTGAGGATATAAATCGTTTTTCAGTTTATTTTCAGCTTTTAATCCCAAAAATAAAAGTCCAGCAAATAATGTGAGTTCTTGTACATGCCTTGCACATCATGTCATGATGTGTTGCTATAATGTGAGGCCGGCTCTTTAATCTACATATACAAATATCTGCGGGATCAGAAACCTCTTGCTTTTTGACATGGGGTTAGTTGCCATGTTCCGAAAACCTCAAAAACCAAGGTGTAAGGATGCAACTTTAGATACGGCACTATCCCTGGATCAGATGCCGGAACTTCAAAAAACACCTATATTTATATTATCGTCATTGGAGGGTGATACGATTTATGAGAAAAAATAAAATAACATCCTACCTGATAATTTTATCTTTAATCTCCTTATTACTTTCATGTGATAATAATAGTTCATACAAATTTGTCTCGACAAATGGTTCAAAATTCATAGATAGCCAGGGACAACAGATCCTCTTCCATGGTGTAAATCTGGTAAACAAAAATCCTGAGGCCAATTACATTGGTGATTATGAAGATCTCGATTTCGCCCGGTTACAAGACTGGGGATTTAATTGTATTCGTCTTGGCATCATCTGGGATGGATTGGAGCCTCAACCAGGTGTCTATGATGAAGCCTATCTTAAAAAGATTGATGGCCTTATCCATTCTGCCAAAAAATACAATCTGTATATCCTGCTCGATATGCATCAGGATTTGTACAGCAGAAAATTTTCTGATGGCGCGCCAGAATGGGCAACTCTGACAGACGATCAGCCACATATTGCTGATGGCCCCCTGTGGAGCGATGCTTATTTTACAAGTCCCGCAGTCCAGGCGGCCCTGGATAATTTCTGGAATAATTCTCCAGCACCTGATGGGGTGGGTATCCAGGACCATTATGCCCGGGCATGGGCCCATGTAGCTGAACGATATGCAAATGAACCAGACATAATCGGCTATGATATAATGAATGAGCCGTTTCCGGGAAAGGATGCCATACAGGCCCAGTTATTACTGTTTTCTGAGGGGGCTAAGGTATTAGCAGAACTTGAAAATAGCCCCCCTATGCCAATAGAGCAATTAATTGGTCAATGGATGGATGTGAATAGCCGGTTCAAATTATTGCAAATTTTATCTGACGTCAAATATTATTCCCGTGTTGTTGATGCGGCCCGCCCAGTCTATGCTGATTTCGAAAAATCGAAATTGATGCCCATGTACCAGCGGGTGGCTGATCATATTCGTCGGGTTGATAAAAATCATATTCTGTTTCTGGAAGCTTCGATGGGATCGAATACGGGGGTATATAGTGGCATTTATCCTCTCGTAACTGCAGATGGTTCCCGTGATGAACGTCAGGCCTATGCCCCACATGGTTATGATTTGGTTACGGACATGCCCCAGGTAGACCAGGCCAATGAAAAACGTATTGAATTTATTTTCGGGCGTCACGGCCAGAAAAGAGATGAGCTGGATATGCCCATGTTAGTCGGGGAGTGGGGCGCCTATGGTCATTCAAAAGCCCTGAATGCAGCCCGGGTAGTGGTTAAACAATTCGAACGATTATTATGCAGTGACACATTCTGGGATCATGACAAAGATATGGATGAGCGTCATTATTTTCCTGCCCTCCAGCGACCCTATCCGCAGAATATTTCGGGGAGTTTACTCTCCTATTATTTTGATAATGAGAGTAATATATTCGAATGCATCTGGCAGGAGGATGCTAGTATTAAAAGTCCAAGTCGCCTATATGTACCCAATGGAAGGCAACTCTCGGAAAGTCAGATAATACTGTCTCCGGAAAAGAGTCAATTTAGCATAAAACCTGTACAGGAAAACTCTGCAAATATCGTAATAGAGGTTGGACCATGTGGTAGCAATATGCAGCGACAGCTTAAAGTTGATTTTAATTAAATGAAGATAGAAGCATAATGTTTTTTTTGCTCGAAGGACCTCACCCCGGCCCTCTCCTAAAAGGAGGGAGAACATTGTTGAATATGTAAAGGTATTCTTTTTCTTTTATTTTAAGAGAAGTCATAGATACGCCCATCCCGATGCAGCGGGATCTTTGACATGCTTTAGAACTGGTTGATCTGTTCTAAATAGTAACATCCGATAATTTATGCATATATACTTTCTTTAGGTAACATATAAAGTTATGAGGTAGTAATGGCACAGTGTGATGTATTTAAAAAAGAGGTATATGATACAACAATCCAATTAGCAGAAAAAGGTCTTCTTCTTGGAACCGGGGGGAATGTATCCAGAAAAGTAGAGGGAGAAGATTTATTGGCTGTTACACCTTCTGGAATCGACTACAATGAGTTGCGTCTGGATCAGATCTGTCTGGTTGATTTTCAGCGGGAGTTGGTTGAGGGTGAACTCATGCCTTCGGTGGAAACGGGCATGCATATTTCGGTTTATCAAAATCGTCCGGATGTAAATGCTGTGATTCACACCCATCAGCCTTATGCCAGCATCTTTTCATTGATTCAACAAGTTATTCCTGCCTTGTTTGATGAGCAGGTGGCTAATTTGGGACGCGAAGTGGCTGTTGTCCCTTATGGTTTAAGTGGCAGCAATGAGTTATTAAGCAATATTACAATGGCTTTAGAAAATCAATGTAATGCTTATATACTGCAAAATCACGGTGTCCTGGTTTTAGGATTAGATATAATAACAGTTTCGCGTAATGTTACTCTACTTGAAAAGACAGCACAGGTCTACTATAATGCTTTGTTGAGCGGTAAAGAAGTCATTGGTTTGACCCCTGAGATTGAAGAGACAATTTTTAGTATGCTGCAAAGCAATCAACGAAAAGAAATGCGCCGTAAGAAAAAGTTACGCCGGGAAAAGGAAAAATTGCTTTGAGGTAATTGATTTTTTTCTGTGATAAAGGGTTAGAGGGAAAAGGCCAAAGGCTAAGAGGATTCAGGTTCAAGGAACAAGGTCCAAGGTATCAGGTGGTACAAAGCAGTTACCTTTTGCCTTTTGCCATTTTCCTTTTTACCCTTTACCCTCTTACCTGGATAATATTTTTTATAAGGAGTATATGCTATCAATGAATTCAGAACAGTATGCAATTTCCAGCTGGCCAGACAGTAACAAGATTCTTAAGCGGTTAGATGATCTGGTTAAATCTGAGATGCGGCCGATTAAACGGTCAAAAATGAACGAATACCTGGCGTATTTTGATACAAAATGTATAGGTTCAAAAGAACTCACCGATCAGGCTCAGGATATCATCCCTGGGGGAGTCCAGCATAATCTGGCTTTTAACTATCCTTTTCCCATTGCGATTGAACGCGCAGAGGGAGCCTATTTATGGGATGTGGACGGCAACCGCTATATCGATTTTTTACAAGCTGGAGGACCGATACTACTCGGTAATAATTACAAGCCTGTTCAGGAAAAAATAATAGAATTAATTGTCACCTGCGGGCCGGTTACCGGTTTGTTTCACGCGTATGAATATAAATTGGCCGAGTTAATATGCAAACATATGCCATCTGTGGAAATGTTTCGAATGCTGGGGAGCGGCACAGAGGGTGTTATGGCTGCAATCCGTGCTGCACGAACGTTTACTGAAAAAACAAAGGTTATAAAAGTTGGCGGCGCTTATCACGGATGGAGTGATCAGATGGTGTATGGATTACATGTTCCAGGTACCGCGGCTATGGAAGCCTTTGGCATCCCCCGGGGATGTTTAAAGGAAACTCAGGAGTTTTTTCCCAATGATTTAGAGGGATTACGGTCACTCCTGGAAAAGAATGAACGCAAGGGAGGAACGGCCGCTGTCATTCTTGAACCACTTGGACCGGAAAGTGGTACCCGACCTGTGACCCCTGATTTTAATAGAGAAGTGCGGGCATTATGTGATGAGTTTGGAGCGTTATTAATATTTGATGAAGTCGTTACCGGATTTCGTGTGGGGCTGGGTGGGGCACAAGGATACTTTGATGTCAGTCCGGATCTAACCGTTTTTGGGAAATGTGTTGCCGGTGGTTATCCCGCTGCAGGAGGGGTTGGTGGGAGGAAAGATGTTATGTCCTGTTTTGCAGCTGGTTTACAAAGTGGTAAACAACGTGCATATATAGGCGGAACCCTCTCAGCTAATCCTCTTAGTTGCGCTGCCGGTTACTATTCAATATTGGAAATTGAAAAACAACAGGCTCATATTAAAGCAGGACAAGCCGGTGATAAACTTTGTCAGGGTTTAAAGCAAATAATGGATAATAGAAATTTACCGTTTGTCGTTTACAACCAGGGATCGATTGTCCACGTGGAAACCTCTGCCGTGATGCTCCTGGATATTATGGATTCAGATGCATTGGCTCAGGCAAAACCACGTAAGCACATGATGGAAGAAATGGGGGCTGCTTTTATGGCGGAGGGTCTGATTACCTTAGCCGGAAGTCGTTTGTATACCAGTATGGCTGATGATGATAATGTGATCGCGGAGGCGTTGGCGGCTTTTGACAGGGTGTTTGCACACATAGATTAAAAGAACCCGTCCTAAATCCCACTCATGAGAAGCGTGAGGGACTTTAAGTAGGGAGGATAAGCAATTGTCCTTGTATCTGTGCGATTAAGAGATTGTATGAGAAGGGGATTACCACATTAGATAACGCGGATTTATATTAATTCGACGGCTAAACAAAATTGTCATCCTCCCGAACCTTGTTCGGGATTTCGGGATCTAAGCAATCAGATATATTAGATGCTGAAACAAGTTCAGCATGACAGGCGTGACCACTTATTCTTACAATTACAGATTTTATAAACGTTAAAAACACTATGAAACTTATAAATATTCACACTGTCTTATTCGTGTCGTTACGTATATATATCCTTAAGTATTACTAAGTTTAAATGATATACGTGTAATTTTGTATATAGTTTTTATTGAATGGGCTCAAATTAATAGATAAAGGAAGAACAGATGATCAATGAAGAATTAAAAGAGCGTATGAATCAAAAAATTGAAGATGGTGAATTCGAAAGTGAAAATTTACTGGAATATATGGAACTTTTTTGTCAGATATGTAACGAGAGCGAGGATGTACAGGAAGAGGTTGAAGATTGGTCCTGTACCTATCAGACCGAGATCGACGGTCTCGAAAATTTCTGGCTCAAAATATCTGAGGGTAAATTTGAATATGCTACCGGCAGTATGGATAATCCTGATAATATCCTTAAAACAAATGCTGATAATGCGGCTCAAATATTTATCGGGGATAAAGATGCCACAGCAGCCTATATGTCCGGTTCATTGAAAATTGAAGGAAAATTGCCTAATGCCGTAAAATTACGTACGCTTATTGAAATCGTGCGTGAAGAACTTGAATATTAGAGCCCCCCAAGAAACCCTAAAGATAGATCGGAATTTATGTACAGAGCTGTTTATATCTTAGCCTATGATATCGGAACAACGGGGAACAAAACCTGTCTATACCGCCTGGGTGATCAATTGGAATTTATTGACTCCCAAATTTGTGAGTACCCCTTATACATGACAGAAGATGGGGGTGCCGAACAAGTGGCAGAGGACTGGTGGCAGGCTGTTTGTAAAACAACAAAGGATATTTTAATATCCTCCAGAATAAGGGCAGACGAAATTTCTGCCATTACATTTTGCTGTCAGATGCAAGGATTTGTACCGGTTGATAAAAACGGAAAGTCCCTGCGTAATCCGATGATCTATCTGGATGGGCGTGCCACTGATCAAATCGAAAAATCCCTTAACCGCGGACTCTTGCGTATTGAATCTATCAATGTCCGAAAACTAGTTAAGTCGCTTTATATTACCGGTGGTATTGCCGGAACAGCCAAAGATCCCTTGTGGAAATACCAGTGGATGCGTGAAAATGAACCCCACCTGTTTCAAAATTTATATAAATGGCTGGATGTAAAAGAATATTTGACGCTACGTTGCACCGGTCGCTTAGCCATGACCCCGGACTCTGCGAATATCACTTTTTTATACAATACCAGACCCGGGCGGGGTGAATGGAGTGCTAGTTTATGTCGCTTGTTTGATGTGGATAAAAATCATCTTCCCGAGGTGATTCAGGCAACGGATGTGGTAGGAGGTCTAACCGAAAAGGCTTCATCTGAATTGGGTTTGATGGCGGGTACTCCGGTATATGGTGGGGGCGGGGATACCTCCTGTATTTCGCTGGGCTCGGGATGTAGCGATTTATACGACACCCATATCTATGTCGGTACTTCAGGATGGGTAATATCAAACCATGATAAACGTAAGGTGGATGTGACCCATTTTATGGCCTCTATTTTGGGGGCGATACCTGACCTTTATCATTATATTGCTGAACAGGAAACCTCTGGTATCTGTCTGAAATGGGTACGTGATCACCTGGCTCTTGATGAGATCGGTGTTTATCTGGCTAATCGTGAGAGTGATGATCCTCAGGAAAAATATGATCATTTATATGATTTGCTTAATAAAACGGTTGATGAAACACCACCTGGTGCCGGGGGAGTGATTTTTACACCCTGGCTACATGGAAACCGGGCTCCCGCACAGGATCCCTACAGCCGGGCCATGTTTTTTAATATTGGTTTGAATACGGGAAAACGCGATCTTATTCGGGCTGTCCTTGAGGGGGTAGCTCTCCATAAGCGCTGGATGTTAGAGGCTATAGAAAAGAAGATACCCTATCAAAAAACGATCCGCTTTGTCGGTGGGGGTGCGAAGTCAGAGACCTGGAGTCAAATTATGGCCGATGTCACCGGGCGAACCATTGAGACGATCTCCCGCCCTCAGGACGTGGGAGCGATTGGTGCAGCCATGATAGCGGCTGTAGGTCTGGGGGTGATTAAATCATATAAAGAAATTAAAAACTATGTACCACTAGAACATTCGTATCATCCCAGAGATGCGTATCGGGTGCTTTACGATGAGAAATTCAGGGTGTTTAAACAATTATATACCAAAAATAAATCTCTCTTCCATCTCTTGAATCGAATCTAAAATCTATCCAAATTAAGCAAAAAGAATAAATATTAACTAAAACGGCTTTGTCCGATCTGATCTATGTCCTCCTGTTCCGATAAATTCCATTGATTTAATTGAGGATAAAGATTCCGAAATAAATTCGGAATGACATTCCCGGGTTTCTCAAACCCAGATAATATGAGGTACGTGAATTATGAATATACTCAAAAATTTGTTCTCCGGTCTAATTGTTATCTTACTGGTGGTTACGCATGCAAATGCAGAAGAGATACAATCAATTGGTTCTAACAAACCGAATATTATCTATATTCTTGCTGATGATCTAGGTTATGGCGATCTTGGATGTTTTGGTCAAAAAAAAATTAAAACACCGAATATAGATGCCCTAGCAGCAGATGGTATGCGATTCACACAACATTATTCAGGTTCTACCGTCTGTGCGCCTTCCAGAAGTGTATTAATGACAGGGATGCATACGGGAAATACATTAGTAAGGGGGAACAAAGATGCAGGCCCGGAAGGGCAATATCCCCTTTCTAACGAGATTGTCACGCTGGCGGAGATATTAAAAGAAGCCGGTTATAAGACCGGTGCTTTTGGTAAATGGGGACTTGGACCTCCGGGTTCAGAAGGTGACCCCGTAAATCAGGGCTTTGATCGTTTTTATGGATATAATTGCCAGCGTCTGGCACATATTTATTATCCCCATTATTTATGGAATAATTCGGAAAAAGTTATGCTGAAGGAAAATGATGGGGAACGTGAGGGTATCTATGCACCACTTTTGATACAAGAGCAAATCATCTCCTTTATTGAAAATAATAAAGATAAACCCTTCTTTTTATATGTCCCAAGTATCATACCCCATGCTGAATTAAAAGCGCCAGATAGGAATATAGCAAAATACCGTGGCCGAATGGAGCCGGAGAAGGTCTATAAAGGATGTGATCCCGGATGCAAGGGCTATAAAATTGGTGGTTATGGTTCACAATCTGAATCACATGCTGCCTTTGCAGGCATGGTAGACTTGTTGGATGAACAGGTCGGTGAAATTGTTGCTAAAGTTAAAGAGATGGGTTTGGAAAAGAATACACTTATTATCTTTTCCTCTGATAATGGTCCGCATCACGAAGGCGGTGCAGATCCAGATTATTTTGATAGTAATGGTATATATCGGGGCTATAAACGCGATCTTTATGAAGGGGGTATCCGTGTCCCTATGATCGCGAAATGGCCGGGTAAAATAACAGCCGGGACGACGAGTGATCATATCTCTGCCTTCTGGGATGTCTTGCCCACCCTTACTGATATATGCGGTGCAGAAACACCAAAAAATATTGACGGTATATCCTTTTTACCCACATTAATGGGAAATGAGCAACCAAAACATGACTATTTGTACTGGGAATTTCACGAAAGAGGTGGGCGGCGGGCAATTAGAAAAGGTCCGTGGAAACTGGTTATTTATGATGTGAAAACAAACAAACCCAAACCTGCCGAGTTATATGACCTGGTAAAAGATCCTGGGGAAAACCAGAATATTGCTGATTCATATCCAGATATTGTTAAGGAACTCATCACTTTGATGGCCAACAGAACGCCCTCACCTGTGAACGAATGGAATTTTTGATATGTTAGATGCCGACTCTAAAATTCTACTATTACAGTATTTAGGAAATAAATAATAGACAGGATCACAGGAATATCAGGATTGGGAATTCGGAATCTTTATACAAAAGACATTAATATATAATCCTGTTAATCCGGTGATCCTGTCGAAAAGAAGATCATTTGATTCATATTAGATATATGAGGATAAATACACAATGCTTAAGAGTAGATATCTCATCCGGCTGTTTGTGGTCTTAGTCTCTGGGTTTCTTCTGGCCTGCAATAAAGATAAACAACCCAATATTATATTTATCATGAGTGATGATCATGCTTCTCATGCTATCAGTTGCTATGGAAGTCAAATCAATCAAACACTTCATATAGACCGCCTGGCACAAGAGGGAATGCGTTTTGAGAAAATGATGACCACAAATGCCATCTGTGCCCCTTCCCGGGCAACAATTCTCACCGGAAAGTTTAATCATAAAAACGGATTTCTGCAAAATGGATATAGTTTCGACGGCAGTCAACAGACTTTTCCCAAACTTCTGCAGAAAGCAGGCTACCAGACGGCCATCGTTGGAAAATGGCATTTAAAGTCAGAGCCTACCGGTTTCGATTATTATAATGTTATTCCCGGACATGGACGCTATTTTAACTGCCGGTTTAAGAAAACGGGAAAAATGTGGCGGGATGGTGTTGCCGGTGGAGAAGAGATCGAAGGGTATCTTACCGATGTGATTACGGACCAGGCTGAGAAATGGCTGGATAAAAGAAATCCGGATAAACCCTTTTTTTTAATGGTACATCATAAGGCTCCTCATGGCCCCCATGATCCACATCCTAAGTATGCGGATCTTTATAATAATAAGGATTTACCCGAAACTGAGACCCTGTATGACGAATGGCTGTCCCGAATTCCAGCCAGCGAAATGGCAGGAGGTTATTCCAAAATAGCCGATTGTAATTATCCCCAATATGAAGAACTGGTGAAAAAACATCCTCAACGACAAGAGCGGACCAGGATCATGTATCAGACCTTTATGAAGGGCTATTTGCGGTTAGTCGCTTCTCTGGATGAAAATATTGGCAGGCTATTAGATTATATTGATAAAAACGGGTTGAGAGATAACACAATTGTAATCTACACCTCTGATAATGGTTTCTTTCTTGGAGATCATGGTTATTATAATAAAATGTGGATGTATGAAGAGGCGTTGAAGATTCCATTTATTATCCGTTATCCGGAGTATGTCAAGTCCGGATCTGTCTCAAAAGAAATGGTGCAGAATATTGATTTTGCCCCTACATTTTTGGACTATGCAGGTGTTCCTGTACCGGGTGATATTCAAGGAAAGTCCTTTCGGTCCATTATAGAGGGGAAAAAAGTTGAAAACTGGAGGGATAAAATCTATTATCATTATTATACCGGGTATGACATACCTGAACAATATGGGGTCCGAACCGAAAATTATAAACTGATCCATTTTCCCGGATACAAAGAGGAACCCTATTATGAGCTTTTTGATCTGCAAAATGATCCCCGTGAATACTATAACGTTTCTGCCCATCCTGCTTATGCAAATCTTACCAAACAATTAAAAGGCGAATTAGATCAATTACGGGAAATTTATCAGGAGACAAACGAGATTAGGGGACCTAAAAATCCAACGCGCTCTATTACACATCTTGGTGTTAGCGCACCTATGACATTAAAATATAAGAATTCGCCTAAATATACCGCGGAAAGTAACTATCCTCTGACTGATGGTATTATCAATAATGTCAGTCCCCGTTGGGCTTTTTATTATGATAAATGGCTGGGATTTGAGGTTGATGATGTACATGCCACCATTGATCTAAAGAAAACAACGCGAATTAATACAATTACGGTGCGTTTTCTTGAAAAATTGGATAGCTGGATTTTTCCACCTGAAAAGGTGGATATCTTTGTATCACAGGATGGGAACACCTATACCTTGCTGCCATCAGAATCGATGAGGGAACGGGCAGAAGGGGGTATTGCCTTTATAAATCTGTACAGGTCTAAGCAAATTAACCAGCCCGTAAGATTTGTGAGGGTCGTGGCAAAAAACCCGGCCGTTTGTCCCGACTGGCATCCCGGTGCGGGTGGCAAAGCCTGGTTATTTGTAGACGAGATTATTGTGGAATAGAGATGGTTGTGGAGCGCAGAGAGTAGAGGAAGTAGCGACGCACGGCCGTGCGTTGATTGATCGGCAGTCACGAATCCAATGACAAGAGAAGAGAGAAGAGTGAAGAGAGCATCGAGATAAAAAGATATCCACGAATTTCACGAATTGGGTCGAATTACAGGAATTTCTCATAGATGGATACACATCCTGAGGCAGGTTAGCAACACGGCAGCTAAAAATAAGACGAAAGTATTTAATTAATTATTCCCTGTAAGGGAAAAAGATTCAAGCCCAGGGCAACGCCCTGGGAAAAGATATTTAAAGAACTAAGAGAACCCTGAAAGGGTTGAATATATAGTTTTTTAGCAGAAACAATTTTTTGGAAATACAAATTTAATTACAATTGATAAAAGTAAAATGAGTTCTTCTTTGAAAGGAAGAATAGGACAGCTCCCTCGGCGTTTGTTCGTATTATTATAGTAATATAATAAATAGAAGGTGCTCTATGCGCTATATCTTTTTCGTGTTAATCTGTATTGGCTTATTGTCATCTTTGCATGCTCAGGAAGAGATAAATGAGGATGTTGAAGAAGTCATCTTCGTATTTAAGACCCACTTTGATATCGGTTATACGGATCTTGCCGAAGCGGTGTTACAAAAATACAGTTCTTCAATGATAAGTAGTGCCTTGGATGTCCTGGAGGAAACAAAGGATCTGCCAAAGGAGAAACATTTTGTCTGGACCTTACCTGCCTGGCCTATGGAGCAAATTTTAAATCGTTCTGAACCACACCTCAAACCCAAAATCGAAGACGCCATACGACAAGGTTGGTTTGTCATTCATGCCCTTCCATTTACAGTTGAAACGGAGGCCTGTGATCCGGAAATGTTGGTAAGAGGTTTAGACTTTTCTACAAATATATCAAGAAGATATAATATTGATCTCCCCCGCGACGCCAAGTTAACCGATGTCCCCAGTCATTCCTGGTTTATACCGACCCTCTTAAATCATGCCGGGGTGAAACTACTTCATATTGGATGTAATCTTGCTTCTAGTTCGCCAGAGATACCACTTCTGTTCTGGTGGGAAGGTCCTGATGGGTCCCGCTTGATGACCATGTATTGGGCAGGAAGTTATGGAACAAGTTTAATCCCCCCGGATGGGTGGCCCTATAAAACCTGGTTAGCAATTATTCATACAAATGATAATCAGGGACCACCGCCACCTTCGCAGGTGAAGGAGATTTTAGAAAAGACGCGTAAATTAGCACCCAATGCGAAAATCCGAATAGGACGAATTTCTGATTTTTATGATGCCCTGATGGCGGAAGAGCCTGATTTGGAGGTTATCAGGGGAGATATGCCTGACACCTGGATTCATGGTTTTATGTCCATGCCACAGGAAGTTAAAAAGGGACGACATATCAAAAAAGATATCGTTACTCTGGAATCATTAAATACTTTACTGAATATATGGTCTGGAGAGAATAGGGATATAAGTGAGAGTATTTCGAGGGCAGCTGAAAATTGTTTACTCTTTGATGAGCATACTTTTGGTTTGGCTATGGAGCACGGCCATTCCGGATATTGGAGTTATGGTGATGATTTTAAGGTAAACAGAGCGAAGGGCGTCTATAAGCCGATCGAAGATTCCTGGAAGGAAAAGGCTGATCGTATTTACCAGGCGGAGAAAATAATCTCCCCCACATTTAATCGCCAGCTTCATGAACTCGGAAAAGCCATTAATGTAAAGGGCCGGAGGATTGTTGTCTACAATCCCTTACCCTGGACAAGAGATGGATTGGTAACCTTGCAGATTTCTTCAAAATGGAATCCAATAAAAGCCATACAAGATCTCGATTCCGGAAAATCTCTCAATGTAATCAATAAAAATAACGTCATTAAATTTGTAGCCCATGATGTTCCCCCAATGGGTTACAAATCCTATATACCTGCTACTCCTATTGAAGAAGATCTCCAACCATCCGCCTCTTCTAATTCATTGGAGAATGAATTTTTTAAGATCCGAATTGATCCTGTCTCAGGTGCAATTTCCTCTCTGATTAATAAAAAAACCGGACAGGAGTTGGTGGAGAAAGAAGCTCAATATCAGTTTGGACAGTATCTCTATGAAAGATTTAGTAAAGAAAATACAGTTGCTTATACCACAGCCTATGTAAAGGGTGGCTGGAACTGGGCATTAAATGAAATGGGGCGTCCCGGTCTCTCCGACGAGCCCTATAAGGCTCTTACAAATTCAAATCCTAAAATACTTTTTACAAGAGATTTACTCTCGGAACGTATGGTCATGATTTTTACCCACAAGGGTGAAAATTGCCATGATTATTCTCTGACAATAACCTTATATGCTGGTTTACCATATGTTGAAATTATATGGCATATTGAGAACAAACCCGCAGAACCCTGGCCAGAGGCCGGGTGGATGTGTTTCCCACTGAATCTGGATGATCCGGAATTCAAACTCGGACGGCTGGGTGGAATTGTTGATCCAACAAAAGATTTTATCAGGGGTTCTAATTTCGATTATTGCTTTCTAAACTCGGGGATGGCGATCGTCGATGATCAGGGAAGAGGAGTGGGGATCTGTTCACCGGATGTCCCTGCCATCAGCCTTGAAAAACCCGGGTTGTGGCAGTATAGCGGATATAGAATTCCGAAAAAGCCTGTTGTGTTTTTTAATCTCTACAACAATCAGTGGAGTACAAATTTTACAGAATGGATAGAAGGTTCCTGGTCGACGCGTTTTTATTTATGGGCAATTGAATCCTATGATAATGAAAGTGCCTTAGTCAGGCCTTCGGAGGAAGCACGGGTTCCTCTGAGAACGGCTATGGTCAACACAGAGGCTGGCAGGCTGCCTCCAAGTTCTTCTGGTATAACCCTGTCAATGAAAGGCGTTTTTGCTACCGCTTTTTATGAGAATCCACATGGGGAAGGAACCTTGCTCCGATTGTGGGAAAACGCTGGGAACAGTGGGACATGTAAGATTACCCTGCCTCAAAAGTCACAGTTTAAATCAGCACAATATTGTAATTTAAGAGGAGAATTAACGAATAAATCGGTACCGATTGAGAAGGGGATCCTCAAGGTGGAGATGCCTGCCTATGCACCGGTCTCACTGGTGTTAAAACCGTGAAGCGTAGAGGGAGTAGCGACGCACAGTCGTGCGTCGATTGATCATCAGGCACAAAACCGATGGAAAAGAGAGGAGTGAAAAACAGTAGAGAGTAGAGGGTTGAGGGTATTTTTTGAAGAGTGATAATTCTCTCCATTTACCAATTCCCTGAAAGGGAAAAAGAGATCAGCCCAGGGCAGCGCCCTGGGAAATGATAACGCAATAATGGAAACAACCCTGAAGGGGTTGAATATCCTCTCTTAGATTCTGAAACAAGTTCTCCCACGGAGTCCTTTGGACAGAATGACATTTTAGTTCCAATAAGGAGTGGTATGTATCGATATCATACAAAGTGTAAAAAGCGAATAAACATTAAAAACATAAACATGTCAGGATTTAAAACATCTTTATTATTATTCCTTATAGGCCTATTAATTTCATGCGGTACGCAAACAACAGGGAAAAAGAGTGAAATGATGAATATTATTCCAAAGCCTGAAATGGCAGAAAGTGGAGAAGGGTATTTTCTGCTTGATGGGTACACAAAGATTGTCGTCGATGAAACCAATCCGGAATTACTCTGGTTAGCATCGTATTTTAACCAGATAATCAGTTTTGCATCCAGTTTCCAATTAAAAACAGTCGGCGGAAGTCAGGGAGCAGGGGAGATAATTTTCTCCTTAAGCGATTCTTCAGCAGAATTAGGTCAGGAAGGATATCATCTAAAGGTCAAATCCGCTGTTATAAAGATAAATGCAAATACTCCTGCCGGTCTTTTTTATGGCTTGCAATCCTTGCGCCAGTTGTTTCCCGTCCAATTAGAGGACAGTACTGTCCAATCTGACTCCTGGCAGATTCCATGTATCGAGATTAGCGATAAACCCCGTTTCCTCTGGCGAGGTGAGATGCTGGATGTTAGCCGGCATTTTCTGCCGCTTGATCTCGTGCGGAAGAATATCGATTATATGGCCCGTTATAAGATGAATGTTTTTCACTGGCATTTGACCGATGATCAGGGTTGGCGCCTGGAGATCAAGAAATACCCCAAACTAACAGAGGTTGGCGCCTGGCGGGTAGACCGGAATGAAGAAGCCTGGTGGGGCCGCGAGCCAGCGAAAGAGGATGAAGAAGCCACTTATGGCGGTTATTACAGCCAGAAAGAGATAAAGGAAATTGTAAAATATGCTGAGGAGAGATTTATTACGATCGTTCCGGAAATCGACATGCCTGGACATTCCCAGGCTGCTATTGCCGCCTATCCGGAAATATCCTGCGATGGTGGCCCCTATTATGTTGCCACGGGTGGGGTAGCTTCTGGAAATACCTATTGCCCCGGTAAGGAAGTAACGTTTGAGTTTATCGACAATTTGCTGGAAGAGGTATTTGAATTATTTCCCGATGCATATTTTCATGTTGGGGGGGATGAATGTAATAAAGATGCGTGGAAAGTCTGTCCTGATTGTCAAAAACGGATAGTCGATGAGGGATTAAAGAATGAACATGAATTACAGAGCTATTTTATTCGACGCGTTGAGACATTGGTAAATGCGCGGGGAAAGAAATTAATCGGCTGGGATGAGATTTTGGAAGGAGGGCTGGCGCCCAATGCAACGGTGATGTCCTGGCGGGGAGAAAAAGGAGGTATCTTTGCAGCAAAGCAGGGTCACGATGTGGTTATGACACCTACTGCATATTGCTATTTAGATCTTAAACAAGGTGATCCACAATTAGAGCCCGAATTAGGATATAGTCAATGTTGGTTGAGTGCAGCCTATGGTTATGACCCTGTCCCTTCAGAATTGTCCCCAGACCAGGCCAGGCATATCCTTGGTTCGCAGGGAAATTTATGGGGGGAGTCGATTCAAAATGAAGACCACTACAACTACATGCTTTTTCCCAGACTTTTAGCCATCGCGGAGGTAACCTGGACACCAGCGGAAAAACGTCAATGGGATGATTTTGTGCGCCGTCTGGAACATAACCTTAAAAGGCTTGATTATTTAGGTGTAGGCTATGCGCGTAGCATGTATAATGTTTCGGTTGAGGTGCTACCCCAAGCGGGTACCTCGGAATTTGATCTGGTGCTGAGTACCGAACATGGTCAGGTCCCGATCCATTATACTCTGGATAGCGGAGAGCCAACAGCTGATTCTCCAAAATATATACAGCCTGTACGTGTATCAAATACCACCTTAATTAAAGCGGGTTCATTCAGAAATAATACCCTGCTAAATAAGGTCACACAGCGAGAATTAAAGGTCCATCTGGCCGCAGGTCTACCTATCACCCTCAAATTTTCCTGGAATGATAGATATCCCCCTGCTAATGAAGGGGTATTAACGGATTGCCTGCGTGGGTCCCTGGCTTATGCGGATACAAAATGGATGGGATTTGAAGGTGATGATCTTATTGGAACTATTGATATGGGCGAGCAGACTACCATTTCACGTGTGACTGTTGGTACCATGGAGAATCAGGACCATTTTATTTTTCTCCCCCAAAAAGTGGAGGTCTTTTCATCGGAAGATGGTAAATCATATAAATCCATAGGGGAGGTGATGATCGAGTCAGCCACGCGGCATGATACGGATTCTCTTAGGGATATTCCCATCACTTTTGATCCGGTGATAACACAGTATCTGCGAATTCAGGTAAATAATTTATCTGTCTGCCCGGAATGGCATCCCGGTTCTGGGCGTAAAGCCTGGCTGTTTGTCGATGAACTTTTAGTGGAATAGGGATGATTCATACACTTTTTTATTTACCACGAAGACCACGAAGTCTATTTTAGTATTTTTTCTTCGTGCTCTTCGTGTACTTCGTGGTTCAAACGATTTTTGATCCCGTAAAACGGGACACCCACCCGGAGGGTGCGCATCAGGTCCATGCTCTCAGCGTTAAAGAAGACTATAATATTAAACAATTATATTATTTTTGACACTACGAAAGATCAAATTAGGAGAAAGATAGAAATTGAGTAATCAACCTTTGTTTATTTGCCTGATGGGGCTGCTAATCCTGGTCATGGGCACCTGCTCTGGGCAGTCTGAGGCAAAATTGCCTTTGTCTGATATTGCCAAAAACCTGGAATGGAAGGGTGTGGCGGTTGCCGAAGAAAATTATTCAATATGGGGGAGTTCGCCCATCATGGATAGAAGTGGAGAGGTTCATCTTTTTGTTGCCCGTTGGCCGGAGATGAATGTTACACCGGGTTGGCGAAAATCCAGTGAGATTGCTCATTATGTGGCTACTCATGCTGAGGGGCCGTTCCAATTTGAAGGTGTGGTTGTAAAAGGAAGCGGTGCGGATGGCTGGGATAAATATGGCCCGCACAATCCGGAGATTAAACAAGTGGGGGATCATTATGTTCTTGTCTATATTGCTAATACGGATTATCGTCAACCACCCCATCCGGAAAATCAACGGATCGGCATGGTTATCTCAAAGTCCCTTTATGGACCCTGGAAGAAAGTCGGTAAGGATGGTATGATCATTGAAAAGTCAAACAATCCGAAACATTGGACCTATGGATCCACCAATGGGGTGGCCAATCCAACCTTCTTTGAAAGGAAAGGGAAATTTGGCATTTATTTTAAGACCCGCACAGCCGATCGGAAAACAAAATATGGTTTAGCCCTTGCAGATCATCTGGAAGGACCGTACCTGATTCAGAATAAACCAGTAACCGATGCGGATTTCTTTTTTGAGGATCCGAATACATTTAAATGGCAAGAAAAACTTTACATGATCGCAGATGATAATTTTGGTGAATATACAGGTATAAAAGGCGGGGGGATTCTCTGGTCCGTTGATGATATCTATGCGCTTAATCCTAGAACAATAAAAATAGGCTTCGATCTTATCCCAACATATTATACGGATTATAAAGAAGAGGATGTTACAATAATATACGGTGGCGATCCAAAATTTGAGAGACCGAAAATATTAACTATTGATGGAGAACCGGCCTATTTTTATGCGCCCTCGGGATGGAATGTTTTTGGAGGTAAACGAACCGTTAGCTATGTCTGTAAGATTAACCTTCAGGAAAAGACAAATTCGGCGGTTATACCCGTACCGAGTCAGGAAGACCGGGCAAGGGCAGCCGGGTGGCTTCGGGGTGGTACCTGGATGGATCAACATAAAGATATAAATAAAATCGGTGAATCGAGGGATGTTGATCTTGTCTTTTTAGGCAATTCCATCACCCAGTCATGGGGCGGCGGTGAAGGAAGGTATGTCGGATCTGTAGGAGGAAAGGCCTGGCAGAACTATTACCAGGATAGGAATGCTGCGGGATTCGGAATCTCAGGTGATCGCACACAGCATCTTTTATGGCGAATTGCTAACGGAAATTTTGATTCAATCTCACCTAAAGTGGTTGTTCTTCTGATCGGAACAAATAATCTGAATGATAACACACCCGCTGAAATTAGTGCCGGTATTGATCGGGTTGTTCTTAATCTGCGGCGCAAACTTCCCAATACAAAAATAATTCTGATGGGTATTCTGCCTCGGGGAGAGAAGCCAGATGATCCTTACCGCCAAAAGATAGCAAACATAAATACCGCCATCCAAAGAAATGATGACCAAAAAGCGGTGTTCTTCATTGATATCGGAAAGGCCTTCTTACATCCTGATGGCAGATCAAACAAATCATTAATGGCTGATGATTGTCTGCATTTGCGACCGGCAGGCTATGAAACCTGGGCTGAGCAGATTGAACCGCTTCTACAGGAATTGTTGGAGGAGTGAGTTGAGAAACGTAAGATGACCTCCACACATTTATTTACCGGCCTCTGCTTGGTAATGTTTTTTATGATTCCCATGCGAATTATTGCCTCCCAGGGAGAGACGGATACCCTTAATATTACTGATTATGGTATCCTTCCGAATTCAGGGAAAGATGCCTGTCTTGCAGTAAGAACTGCCTTGGAAAAGGCCAGGAGCCTGGAAGGGGCTGTTATCCTACATTTCCCCAAGGGCCGTTATGATTTTTATAAACAGACAGCGGATACAACCCGGTACATGGTCTCCGGGATCCATCAATGCTGGGATTTCACCATAGCCATCCATCTCAAAGATCAGAAAAATATTACCTTATCGGGTGACAGCTCCACATTCCTCATTCATGGGGAGATGACCCCCATCGCTATTGTAAACAGTGAAAATGTTCTGATTAAAGATATTATTGTTGACCATATCCGACCTAATGTCTCCGAGTTTCAGGTTGTGGATGTTGGTGAAAACTGGATGGATGTGCAAATTCACCCGGATTCCAAGTATCATATTGATGAACAGGGAGGATTCTGGTGGATTAATGCCGATGGCGAAACTTATAAAGCCGGTACAGCCCAATGGTTTGATCCACAGAAAGATATCACCCGCCGCACCTGGGATCCCTCGAAGGCAGCTACCAGGAGTGAAGAAACATCAAATGGAAATGTAAAGTTTTATTTTAGTCATAAACCTGAAACGCGAATAGGACTTATTTATCAAACCCGATTTGCGATCCGCAAGAACCAGGGCGCTTTAATATATAAATCAATCCGGGTAGAATGGCGGGATGTGACTGTACGCTTCAGCCCTGGGTTGGGATTCCTGAGTCAATTTTCCAAAGATCTTACCTTTCGACGGGTTAAGATGGAACCTGATCCCGCATCAGGACGCACCTGTGCTTCCTTTGCGGATGGCTTTCATCTCTGCGGATCGAGTGGTAATATCCTGGTAGAAAGTTGCCGGTTGGTAGGTTTGCAGGATGACCATATGAATATGTATGGCAATCAGATGATGATAGAAGCCAAAGAAGAACCGCGAACCATTCGCGCTTCATTTAGCAGCAAAGAGCAACAATGTGATATTGATATGTTTGCTGAGGGAGATGAAATTACCCTCAATGATCCCCTGACATTGCTACCTGTTATTTATAATCGTGTGGTTAAAACGGAATGGGCTGAGAAAATGCATTTCCTGATAACATTGGAAAAGGAGATAGAAGGTGAAGTCGAAGGGATGATTCTGGAGAACAGAACAAAAATACCCGATCTGGTTGAAATTCGTAATAATTATTTGGGGCGGGTTCCGACGCGATCAATTCTGATGTACAGCAGTAGAAAATCGGTCATCGAAAATAATATTTTCCATCGCGCCCCCATGCCGGCTATCCTGATTAAAACCCCGGACCCTCCCTATAATTTGCAGGGAAATGTGGAAGATCTGACTATCGGTAATAATGTTTTTTATGAATGTGGGGAATTGGCCGAGCAGGCAGTGATAGCCTTGAATCCTCAAGCAAATGAGTTGGATTATAAAAAACCAGTATATAAAAATATAAAGATAGTAAATAACATGTTTATACAGAAAGAAACGGAAGTGCCCCTGCTCAGGGCCCTGGGGTCTAAAGGAATCCTTTTTCAGGGAAACCGCGTTGAGCTCGTTAACACAGATCAGCCGTTGTTGTCCTTTACCTCCTGCGCAAATGTAATTGTAAAAAATAATCTAATATTAAACTCTCAGGGACCCTATAAGATTGATTTTTTAAACGCATCACCACGTGAAATTCAGGTAATTCCTGCGGATAATTGGAGAATAAAAATGGCTGATATAGGGCAATAATATTATAAACTCCATCATTCCATTCTATGAGGAGACAAAGGAGATATGATGAAAAAAAACATTATATTATATTTTGGTATAGCGATGCTTATTTTGAATACGTCATGTGAGTTGGGTGAGAGAGAAGTGGTAATCGTATATCCACAAAATGCCTCAAAAAATGAATCCCTGGCAGCAAAAGAAGTGCGCCGCTATGTTTATCAACGTACCGGGAAGTTACTACCATTGAAGCAGTCAAATACTCTTGAAAATAATGAGAAAGATCTTATCGTCGTTGCCAGGAGTGACAGGACACTTCTTAAAGAGGTGATGGCCGAGGTAAATTTAGACTTAAATGAAGAAGAATTCATTCTGAAAACCATCAGTTTAAATGGAAAGAAAGTACTTCTCCTAAATGGTGGAAGTGAAATTGGTACCCTCTATGCTTCCTACCGATTTGCAGAACATTTGGGTGTGCGCTTTTATCTACATGGCGATGTGATACCCGATGAGAAGATGAGTTTATCACTCCCGGACATAGATGAACGCCATTCTCCGCTCTTTGCGGACCGGGGCATTCAACCTTTTCATGATTTTACGGAGGGACCGGACTGGTGGACTGCCGATGATTATAAGACCTACATGTCTCAAATAGTAAAAATGAGGATGAACTGGATCGGCTTTCACTGTTATCCCGAAGGAGGTGTGGGCCCGGAACCCCTGGTCTGGATAGGATTAGCTGATGATGTAAATGATGATGGAACAGTCAAATACAGTTATCCCAGCCGATGGGCCAGCAGTACAGGTGGATCGTGGGGCTATGCAAAAACCCCTACCAGTGAATTTGCTGCCGGAGCGGGATTGCTCTTCCCGGATGATGATTTTGGCTCGCCTGTGACCGATGGTTATCGTCCCGTGCCTAAAAACCTGGAGGACAACAATGCGGTTTTTAATCGTGCTGGCGATTTTTTAAATGACGTTTTTTCGTATGGGCGTGATATGGGTTTAAAAGTGGTCATTGGAACAGAGACGCCGCTCACGATTCCATCTGCCTTAGAAAAATATCTGCGTAAAAAAGGAAAAAATCCAAAAGACCCGAAGACCGTGCAAAAACTTTATGAAGGAATGTTTAAACGGATTGCAAAATCTTACCCGATAGATTATTACTGGTTATGGACACCGGAGGGCTGGACCTGGTCGGGGACAAAAGATGAAGAAGTTAAGGCTGCGATGAGGGATATGGATCTGGCTATGACTGCCTTGGAAAAAATCGGTAAACCCTTCGGTTTTGCCACAAGTGGATGGGTTCTTGGTCCTCCCCAGGATCGGACCTTATTTGATAAAACTTTACCCAAAGATGTGCCCCTCAGCTGCATCAACCGCTATGTAGGTTTTGATTGGGTGGAAGAGGGCTTCGCGGATATCTCCGGTCGTCCGAAATGGGCCATTCCCTGGATGGAAGATGACCCGGCAATGATTATTCCCCAACTCTGGGTGGGGCGCATGCGCAAAGATGCTGCCGATGCGTTGACCTATGGCTGTACCGGTCTGATGGGTATCCACTGGCGGACGGCCGTTTTGGCACCCAATGTGGCCGCGCTTGCAAGGGCAGCCTGGGAACAAAAAACCTGGAATACGAACTTTGGCAAACCCTGGGTAAAAGAAGAGCCACCCTCAATTGAAGGGGGCGCAGAGGCGCTGTATGCCGATTTTCCAGACGTAAAAATCAATAATACGACAGAAGAGGATATTTATAAAACCATGGCCTATGCTATGAATGATTATTACCTTGATCTGCCAAATGGGCTATATACCGTGCAATTAAAATTTTGTGAACTTTATTTTCATGAAGATGGGAAGAGGGTGTTCGATGTTAAGATTCAGAACAAACCCGCTATTAAGGATCTTGATATTTACGCAATGGCCGGATTTTCGACGGCTCTCGATAAAAAAGTTAAAAATATCAAAGTAGTTAATGGCAGACTCCATATTAAATTTGAGAGAAAGCAAGACAACCCAAGTATAGCCGGTATTGTGATTACGGATTCGAAAACATCAGCTGTAGTCAAAAAGATTAATTGTGGAGGGCAAAACTATAGGGATTACGAGAAAGGTCCCGGGCTTCTACAAAAAAAAGTTCAGAAAGCAAGAGATCTTCCTGTAGTGGATTTTTACCAGGATTGGGCCAGGGCCGAATTCGGCAAAGCAGTGGCTGGGCCCCTGGGAGAGATGTTTATCAGACTTGATGGAGGGGCGTACAGTCCACTGAAAAAGGAAACCAATTTACCAAGGCCATCTGATTGGATAGGCGGACCGGGTGGGATTAAGGTTAATAAAACTCCCTGGGATAAGGAAAAAGATAAATACAAATTTGTGGATGAAATGGCCATGCTGCGAGAGGAGGTGGAAGGTGCCGGAAATCTTTCCCGTTTTGATTATTGGCTGAATACGTTTCAATTTTTGCGTGCCGTAGGGGAAATTGGGTGCACGCGTGGTCGTTTGGATAAGATAATGGAAGAAATGAAAGAAAACAAAGAGGCTTCAAAAACCAGCAATCTTGCCACAGAGGCGGTAAAGATCAGGATAACCATGGCCCGTCAATGGGAAACGATGATGACCCTGCTTTTACAGACCGTGCAAACACCAGGGGAGTTGGGTACGGTAGCCAATTGCGAGCAGCATGTGCGGCGAAATTCAAACAAAGAACACTTCTTAGATCTTCATGATAAAAGGTTGGAAGAGATTCTGGGGCAGCCGTTACCCGCAGAAATCCACCCCACTAAAGATTATCTGGGAGGCGGGCGTCTGATTGTACTGACACGACGCTCAAGGATAGGTGCCAAAGAATCCCTGAAAATCCCGGTCATCATTCTGGATAGTCAGGCGCCGCAGTCAGCGGTTTTATTTTGGCGAGAAATGGGAAAAAGCGATTTTTACATGATAAATCTGGATCATCAGGCCCGGGCCGTTTATTCAGCGACACTCCCCCCTGCAACTGGTGGGGATATTGAGTACTATATTGAGGCTAAGATGGCCGAGGGAAAGAAATTAGTCTGGCCGGCCACTGCTCCTGGGCTGAATCAGACGGTGGTGGTGAATTAACTATGACTGGGAAATAATAATACAAATAGAAAATCCAGAAATAGGTGTTGTGATGGATTGATTTAGTATTACGATTTATCATATTGGCAAAATCTGTCTCCCACTTTCCTGGGGCTGTTGCAGTATCTGTTAAATTGCACAATCTTTAGTGAAGCAAGGACCGGTCTCCCCCTTTGAAAGGGGGATTAATCCCGTTCTACGGGACTACCCCCCTTCAAAGGGGGAATTAGATTTTGCTTGAACCCAAGCAGATAATCTATTCCGTAAAATTATATTAAATCACAACAGTACCAATAATGGTTATACTTGGCTTAATAGACGAATTCCGGAGTCAATTATAAAAATGTTAAAAATTAAATACATCGTAGCATTATTTATTCTGATCATTATCAGTACGGTAATCATCGATTTTATTAGGATCGCCTCTTATCATTCCTTTCCCCGCCGGCCGGACAGTCAGATTGATCTTCAGCAGGATAACATCTATCACGAATTAATCAATGGAAGCCAGAATATTGACTGGAATCGCCTGAATGGAACATTATCTTATATAAGATCAGAATACGATTGTTCCGACTTTCGTCTGGTCAACCTGATTCGGATTATTTATGAGTTTGAAGATCATATCCCGGATAGCGCGATGGCCAAAATAGAAAAGGTGCTTTTTGATTTCCGTTATTGGTGGGGTGATCCGGGTGAAAATTCCATGTGCTACTGGACGGAAAACCATCAAATCCTCTTTGCCTCAGCTGAATATCTGATCGGCCAAAAATATCCGGATGTGGTATTTCATAATAGCGGTCTCACAGGTGGGCAACATCGGGATAGGGCCAGAAAACGAGCGCTGGATTGGCTGGAAATGCGTTGGAAATTTGGATTTTCTGAATTTAATTCCGGGGTTTATTACAAAGAGGATGTGGCTGCTTTGATCAATCTGATTGATCTGGCGGAAGATGAGAAATTAGTCAAAAAATCTATGATTATTATGGATCTTCTTTTTTATGATGTGGCCGTGCAGAATATCAAGACGATGTTTGTCTCTGCCAGTAACCGCGCTTATTATGGAAACCGGGTGGGTGGTTCTGGCTTAAATTTAGGGGGAGTGACTAATTATTACTGGGGTAACGGCAAAAAAATTAAAGCACAGATGATGTACGGAATGATGACAACGAAAAAATACATTCTCCCTGATGTGCTGAAAGATATCGGGAAGGATACCAGCAGGGTTGTCATCAGGCAGAGCCATGGTCTTGATATCCCGGAATTATGGACCGAGGGCTATTACGGTGAGGATGAGAGATCAATGATGATGCAGTTATGCCTGGGTGCTTTTTCAAATCCGGATATTGTACGCAATTCTTTAGCGTTTGTAAGAAAAAACCGGATGTTCTCCAATGAGTTTTTAACCGATTTTCAAATACTGGATTTTACCTTGTTCAGGCTTTTGCATTTGGAGCCCCTATTAACCCGTCTTATCGATCCGCAAAGCAACGGGGTGGCCATGCAAAGGGGAAATGTCTACACCTACAAAACGGCGGATTATACGTTATATACAACGCAGGCCTATCATCCAGGGACCTATGGTGATCAACAGCATGTGAGCGGTATGAATATTAGTAATTCCTTCAGCATTTTTCATAATCACCCGGCGATTGAAAAAGATAAAAAAAGACAATCACCCAACTATTGGGTTGGCTATGGACATCTGCCCCATGCGGTGCAAGATAGCAATGTCTCTCTGGCCATTTATGATATTCCTGCTAATAAGGGATTGATGGAAGCGGATCTGCTGCCCTATACCCATGCCTATTTTCCCAGTGAAAAATTTGATTCAGTTCTTGTACGGGACAATTATGCCTTTGGGAAAAGAGGAAAAACCTATTGCGCGCTTATTGGCAGAAACCGGCTATCCTACCGGGAGAATGCAACCGATGATCTGATCCAACAGGGTAAGCAGGTGTTTTGGATAACTGAAGCAGGGTCAGAATCTGAGGATCAATCGTTTAATAGATTCTGTCAAAGAATAATGCAAAATGAAGTCCTTTTTGATCCAAATACATTAGTTTTAATCTATGTATCAAAGCGCAAATCCTATGAACTGAAATATGGTGCTGATTTTAGGCTGAACGGGATTAATGTAGATGTTAATTATCCTCGCTATGATTCAAAGTACTGCAAAGCGAAAAGAAAACCAGAAACAGTTACTATCACCCATAATAAAAAATCATTGTATCTTGATTTTTATAACATGAATAGACAGCTCAGGTAATATTAATAGGGAATATCGGATTGGCAATTATTTAAGCAAAATTTTTTTTTACCACAAAGGACACAAAGAAGACACAAAGAACACAAAGTTTATTTTGATTTTTTTTATTTTTTTTGGTAACAATATATTTTGCTCAAATGAAATAATTAATGCTGAGTACGATAAACAATTATAAAATATTTTTTTGCGTCTCTGCGAGAGTAATAATTCTAATATATCTTTGTGAACTTTGTGCCTGCTTTGTGTTCTTTGTGGTTATCTTTTACACAAACCATGATATCAGAAGGGGTGTATCATGAATACTCTTAAAAAAATAATTCTACCCATTCTTTTTACAGGGATCTGGATCAATTTTTCAGAGACCCTACGATGGATATTTCTGGCGGAATCTTATTGGATTGAACACTATCAACAATTGGGAATTGTTTTTCCCACCGGACCGGTCAGAGGTGTCATATGGATGATCTGGGGATTTATGTTTGCCACGACGATATTTATTCTTTCCCGGAAATTTACACTTTTACAGACGACCATTTTCTCATGGTCTGTTGTATTTGTGATGTTGTGGGTTGTGTTAGGGAATGTGAATATGTTACCTGCAGGCATGTTATGGATTGTGGCGCCATTGAGTTTACTTGAAGCCTATGTGGGGGCATGGATCTGTAAACGCTATTAATTTTATGAATGATGTAAACAATGTAAAATATTACCCGCCACGCGAGGAGAAAGTTAATATAATTTCTCACGCTAGTGGTTTGATTCTGAGTGTTATCGCTCTGGTGCTATTGGTAGGGCGGGCCAACTTGCAGGGGGATATTCGGTATCTGCTAAGTGTTGGCATTTTTGGAATAAGTTTGATAGTTTTATATGCCGCTTCCACTCTTTACCATAATGCCAAGGCAGCGGAATTAAGAACTCGATTGAGAATTTTTGATCATGCTTTTATTTATATTCTTATTGCCGGTACTTATACACCCTTTACGATTCTTGTTTTAGGTGGCAGGACAGGGTGGGTGATCTTTGGCGTTGTCTGGAGTCTGGCCCTGATAGGGATAATCTTGAAGTTGTTTTTTACGGGAAGATTTCAAATTATTTCCATCTTGATGTATATCTTCATGGGGTGGGTTATCGTTTTTGCCATAAAACCTTTAATAAATAATTTGTCTTCAGATGGGTTGCTTTGGCTTTTTGCAGGTGGCGTGGCTTATACCAGTGGTGCTATTATATATGGTATAAAAAAAATTCCCTTCAATCACGCCATTTTCCATATATGTGTTTTGCTCGGTAGCTTTTGTCATTTTATATCTATTTACTTTTATGTTTTACCATTAAAGTAGATACCTTTATTTATAATGAATGTAATATCTCTTTCTCGCAGAGACGCGGAGACGCAGAGAGTATAAAAGAAAAAGGACAAAAGACAAAAATAACGAAAAGTGATCAATAGATCAGTTCGTAGTTTGCTTATTGATTATTCAAAAAAATTTATGCCAGGTAGAATTGTTTAGGAAACTATTTGATCCTTTTTCTTTTTTCTTTTGTCTTATTTCTTATCTTACTTTGTGTACTTTGTATTTATATTTTATTTGTAAACAATGCGGATTATATATTTATAAGGGTAAATCGTGATGATTAAATTTAAGTTATATCTATGTATCAGTTTCCTGCTGATGATTTCAGGATTGTATGCACAGACGGTTCAGCCTTTTTCATCTGTTTTTATTTCAGATCAAAAGATAAATAATCTTAAAATCGCGGTGAATGAGCAGAAAGAACCAACTTTCTCTGCCTTTGAGGCGATGCGTAAGGTTGCTGATCAGGGCCTTAATCGTAGGCCGACGGCAAAAAAAGAATGGTATGTTCCGGGATATTACGATGATGCGGAAGGTCATAGGACTGCTAAAAATGGATTGCGCGATGATGCCAATATCGCCTATGCCCAGGCATTATGCTATCGCATTACGACGCAAAAGAAATATGCCCGGTCGGCCATTCGCCTGATTAATGGATGGGTGAAAACGGTAAAACAAATGAGCCGGAAAGACGACTCGACACTTTCATTTAGTTATCATTTTCCGGCATTCGTTTTTGCCGCAGACTTATTAAGGAACGATGATATCTGGCCAAAGGATCAGGAAAACATGTTTGCTGGTTTTCTGCGTGATAAGGCATCACCTATGAGTTGTATGGATAGAGAAAATAATTGGGGGAATTGGGGGCTGGTTTTATCTGCTGCCTGTGCCGTCTATTTAAAAGATGCCGAACTCTTTAATACCTGTATAGACCGCTGGCAGTATTTTATTGAAAACCAGATTGCTGACGATGGACATATGCCCCATGAAGTCAATAGGTCAGGCGGGATGAGGGGCATCTGGTATACGCATTTTTCACTTATGCCTCAGACAGTTGCCGCTGAGATCCTCAGAGTCAATGGGGAGGATTTATACCATTTCGTATCGCCCGGGGGGCATACATTGAAGCAAGCCTTTAAAACGATTGCCGGCTGGACACGCCGGCCGGAAGAATTTCCATATTGGGAGGGTGATCCCAATAAATTGACCGGTAGAACTTATATCAGCTATTTTGAAATTTTAAACGCCCACTGGCCAAATGAAGATGCTGTAGCACTATTAAATAAGTTTCGACCAGCAACAGCAGGACATTCTGCACCATTTTTAACCTTTACCCATGGCCAACCTCTGGATAACTAGAAGACGGAATGATGTCTCACCGGGGTTTAATAAAGGATAGACCTCTGAAAAAACAACACGTGTTGGTTTTAATTTTTGTTTTGTGTTTTGTTGGTTCTTCCATTAGTCAGGAGCAGACCCTCTGTCTGTTAGAGCCTCCATACCATAGATTAGAATTTCCCATCGGGGGCTTTCAGTGGATTGATGAAGATCTGGCGGTTGATTCCTGTCTTACCGCGACTGATAGCGTTTGGGATGTCCAGACAGGGAAATCCCATACATTATTTGTAGCGGCAGATGGACCCTGGGGGAGTGGTCGTTTCTGGACTGTGACCGTTGGAATTGCCGCGTCGGGAGAGAACGGGCCGCAACGCGGGTTTTGCCTGCTGGCAAGTACGGTTGGCTGGCGAACCCTTCGCTCATTTAGTGAATTACCTCTGCCATGGATTGGAGATCAGGATAGCGATGGGCAACCCGAATTGATTGTCTGGGATAGTTTTCCTCTTCATGATCAGGCATCCATGGCTGAGTTTGGATTAATGGGCTGGGTATATGAGCTGGATCATGAGGGGGTGTTGAATTTAAGTTTGCTGTTAAGCAGGGAGAGGGCGAACACAATCGTAAGTGCTTACCGCACACCTGTTGATGGGTCCGATGAGCGTCATCAGAAAGTTCGGAATCAATGTGCCGAACACCTGGAGGTATTTGCCTCGGGAAAATGCAAACTTCGTGAACCCTGATTTTGGGGGTAGATTTTATAGAACGTAGAGTTCGCAGAGAACGCAAACAAGCTTATTAACATGGATATTTCTCTTCTCGCAAAGTCGCAAAGACACAAAGAATATAGACACGAAAAAAGAAAAAAGACAAAAGATTAAATTAAATAACTATTCATTTATCGGTATTCGAAACAAAAACTAATGACTATGAATAAAATTAAATCCCTGTTTTCCTACCTATCAATTCTGATGATAAGTCTACCTATTAATACAATAGGTGAATCAACTGAAAAACCTTTAGCCGAAATCCGCCCAGATTTACACTCTTGGTCTGCGAAAGTTTCTGCAGCGGCAGAGAAAGTTGTCCTTGATGTGGATGGCTGCACCTTTACCTTTATTGGTGATTCGGCCGATCCGGGCCAAATCCGGATTTCAATTTCAGGGCGCGAAGAATCCCTGATCTACCGTTATTGGCCGGACATTTCAAAATGGCAACTATTAAAAGAAGGGCAGGCGATTTACAGCAGAGAGTTTAAGGATATACCTGGTTGGAAGGAACACCTGCTCCATCTGCGTGTGACTAGCCATCAGACCTCTCGGCAGCTCTGGCTGGACGATCGTTTACTAAGGGAATGGCAGGTAAATGAAAAAGGTGTACCCCGCATTGTACTAAATGGGAATTTAGAATGGGATGTCTCGATACAGGGTGAGCACCAAAATCATATACAGATAATCCCACTTGAACATTATTTCAACGATGAGGGAAAAAAAATCTTACAACCTGATGCAACCATTGAATTAGATGGTATGGCAAAGTTCCTATTTGCATCATATGCAGGAACGGCTCAGAATCTCGACCTGGGACAACTCGTTTACAGGGAAGAACACCTGAAACCAGGGCCGTTTCAGCGGTTAAGTCTCCCCTATATTAATTGTGATGCCTTTTCCTCAGATCCGAAACGGGCCATATTTCGCCTACCCCTGCGATTTTATGATCGCCTGCATCTACTCTGTTATAGTGATAATGATGAGGGCGAAGTTCCACGGGCAGCATTTAGATTTATAAAACCAGAGCGGGCCCGTTTTGTTGACCGGGAATTTGGTCTGGTATCTGAAGAAAATGCACATATCCTGGAAATATTTAAAATTGGAGAAAATGAGGTGGTACATCTCGCCGTGGATCTCAATCCCTCGGCATGGCAGGAATTCCTCACCCAACCGCCAAATGAATATCTAGAATTTGAGTTAACCCGGCCTCTGGTTATGGATAACAATAGTTTTATCCGCCCGGACGGTCCTCCCAGCAGCCTGCATATCCTTGCTTTGGCCCTGGAAGAAGCACCGGTTAACATGGTTGTCATGTCTGATGTGGCCGGACATCTTTTTGATACCAGAGATACTGCCATAATGAAAGTTCAACTTAAATCAAACGCGAAAGAAGAACAAACAGGGTCCATTAAGATCAGCATTACAAAGCCCGATGGCCAAATCCGCAGGGAAGATCTAAAGTTTCGTTTGCCGCCTTATGGCGAAAAAATAATCCCGGTCGATCTGAATGACGTTCCTGTAGGAAAAAGTACTTTTAGCGTTCACTTATCGGTCATTAATGTCTCGGGCCGAGAACATGTTATGGAAAGACATACCTCCTTTGCCATTCTGCCAAAATTTACCTAGAACAGACCCGGATTCACCTTTTGGGATGTGGTCCTTTTTTGAAGGCCATCATGGTGCCGATTTCCGAACTACCTGTGAGGTGTTGCAGAAGGCAGGGGTAAAAGGAACGCTGGCTAATTTTGTCTTAGATACGCGGCCGGAAAAATGGCAAGAGAATGCCCACCGTACAAAGATCCTTAACGAATACGGTATCAAACCAAATTGGGGCCATCTGGCCGGTGTTGCCCGTTCGGGCTTGCAAGGTCCCGGCGATCCGGATAAAATGTTTGCCTGGATTAAAGCACATCCCCAGGTGGCTTATTATAATCTGTTTTGGGAAACCTCAATCAAGGGACATTCAACCACTACCTGCCCACCCGAAATACGTGGACAAGAAGCACATATGTGGGAGATAGAAGGTCAGAAAGAAATCGATACTTATATGGATTTTGGCAAAATCTGGGCCGCCCGTGCCCGTCAAGAAGCGCCGGAGAAGCGTATTTCTTTTGGAAACGGATTCCCCTTATTTACAAGTGTGATGCTCCGTTCCGGATTTCCTCATGACTATATTGACGGTCTTGGTCTCGATTTCGATATGTATACGGCAGCTCCGGAGGATCAACCCTCCATGTGGTACGCGCCCTTTTCCGGTATTTTTTATCTACGTGAATTGCGCAAATTGTACGATTGCGAAACCAAACCCATCTGGTTAACCGAAGCGATTTATTGCCCCACTTCGCCCATATGGATCACAGAAAGGGAGCAGGCAGACTATTACGTGCGTTCACACTTGCTGGCCCTGGCCATGGGGGTGGAGCGGTTCGGAATGTGCGCAGAGCCGATTGATCCGGACGGTTGGTATCATTATGGCCATTATGGTCCGGTGGGACTCTGCCATGCCACCCCGGAGATGAACCCACGCCAGGCGTACCCTGCTTATGCTGCTATGACTGGGATTCTCGACAATGCCCGTTTTGATCAAATGGTAGATCTCCCTTCACCCCATGTGTATGGCCTGCGCTTTCGAAAAAATGACGACACATTTATACATGCTTTCTGGACGGTTAATGGTTCCAGGCGTCTCAATCTGCAGCCAATTGGCGATCAATTAATGACGGTTTACAATCGCGATGGTAGAGTCATCAGCGATGACGTACGGGTAGAAAATGGCACGCTGTCTTTTCAACTCACCGAATCGCCGCAATACCTGGTCGGACCGGAAAAAATTAAAGTTCTAAGCTTGGTGGATTCAGATGCTATCCCCGGACCTGAAAACAACCAAATTCTGATACAATTTGAATCGTTAGATGATTGGGCTGTACTGTCGGAGCCCCTGGAAGGATATGAATCTATCAATCCGGCTACCCCCATTGCCTGGGGGCAACTTGATTTGTCCATTGAGAATAACCATCTGAAAATACGCCCGCCGAAAGTGGGTAAGACCCATTCTCTTGAAACCATTTGTATGATGTTAGAATATAGGGGCGAACCGCTCCAAATACCGGAATCTGCCAGGGGTATTGGTGTGCGCGCCCGGGGAAATCGATCCTGGGGGCGGGTGGTCTACGTGTTAGAGGATCAAAACGGTGACCGATGGATATCTGCCCGTTCTCAGACGCCTGTGGATGTAGACGGAGAAATCTATCTGGAAACGAAGCTGCCCAAGGCTCCGTCCGGCAGCCAGTCCGGATATCACGGCTATAGGCCATGGCAGCGGGAAAAAAACGATATCATTCCTGAATATCCGTTGCGACTCACACATCTCCTCTTCGAGACGCGTACCCATGTAATTCACGGACCTAATCTGCAACCGCTTTCAGATAATGGATTCGTAGTAGAGTCGATTGAGCTGCGGTAGTTTTTTTTCACGCAAAGACGCAGCGAGCGCAGCGGCAAGAAAAATTTAGATTTGGCATTCGGAATTGGGGATTTGAGATACCGGATATGAGATATGGGAAAGAACGATCTGTTCCCCCTTTGAAGGGGGTTAGGGGGATGTGATAACTGTTACGAAGGAAACCTGATCGGAGATATGGAATTCGAAATGCGAGATATGAGATATTGGAGTGATCATTGTTCTTTGATCGTTATTGATTAAATTGGCCTGATAGCCATGAGATAGATGACTGTTCTTTACTGTATTTGAAAAGTAACCGGTCCAGGTTGAATTGCTATAAAAGTTATATAAAAATGAAAATGACTATAAATAATATTATTGTTATCAACATACTCTGTATGCTTACCCTTCACTGCGGTTGTAACTACCGATGTGATGAAATTGTTTTCCCGAATAAAAATACATCTCCCTATGTTCTTCCTTATCCGGTGGGTAAGTCTTATATGCTCAATCAATAGTTAGAATTGCTTTTTTTACATTAAAACGTCTTGACATCTTGATGTCATTTTGTATATTTAAAACATGGAAGCAAAAAATAAAAGAGCCACAGTTTATCTTGATCCCAAATTACACAGAGCATTAAAAATTAAATCTGCTCAGATTGAACGAACCATGTCAGAACTAATTAATGATGCTGTTCGTTTTAGTCTCGCTGAGGATTATGAAGATCTTCTGGCAATTGAAGAGCGGCAAAATGAACCAAATGTTGATTTTAAGGATATACTGAAAGATTTAAAACATAGTGGCAAGCTATAAAGTTCTAATTAAGCCGTCTGCAATTAAGGAATTAAATAAAATTCCGAAGAAGGAACTTCTTAAGATTACAGACAGAATTCAGACTCTCTCCAAAGATCCACGTCCTACAGGATGTGAAAAATTAACCGCACAAAATGCTTATCGAATACGTCAGGGTTCTTACCGAATTATTTACACAATTGAAGATGATAAATTGATTGTCATAATAATAAAGGTAGGCCATCGTCGTGATGTCTACCGGTAATTTTAAAGCAATTCTAACCATGGCTTGAAGCGGACGTGAAAACATGTAGCATGAATTCGAATACATCGTGCCTTTCCCTAGTCAGTGGCGCACCCCTTAAGCGTGACCGTTAGAGCAGCAAAGAAGACAATGGACAAAAGTTAATTTATAAATTCGTTTAAGACTTCAAGTTAAAATTTTTTGGAGGAAAAATGAAAATTGTTAAACTTGGTCAACAAGGTCTAAAGGTTCCTGCCGTTGGACTTGGCTGTATGGGTATGTCGGAATTTTATGGTCGATCCGATGATGCTAAAAGCCTAAAACTACTCGATGAAGCCTTAGAAATCGGCTGTAATTTTTGGGATACCGCTGACATGTACGGCCCATTTACCAACGAAAAATTACTTGGAAAAGCGCTGGCGAATCGCCGTGAAAAAGTCATTCTGGCCACAAAGTTTGGCATAAAACGCGGACAAGATGGTGCCTGGCTTGGTATTAGCGGCTCACCAGAATACATTAAAGTCTGCTGCGACGCTTCGCTGAAGCGCCTGAACACCGATTATATCGACCTTTACTACCAACATCGACCGGACCCGGAAGTCCCCATCGAAGAAACAATCGGCACGATGGCCGAACTGGTCCAAGCAGGTAAAATTGGCTACATCGGTCTATCAGAATACAGTGCCGAAGACCTGGAAAAAGCACACCATACCCACCCCATTTCCGCGCTACAAACTGAGCTTTCACTCTGGTCGCGAGACGTTGAAGAAAGTATTTTGCCAAAAGCGCGTGAACTTGGAATTGGCTTTGTCGCCTACAGCCCGCTTGGCCGCGGATTTTTAACTGGCGCAATTAAACAGCGCGATGATCTTGAACAAAGTGACTGGCGATTAAGCAACCCCCGTTTTAGTGAAGAAGCTATTGCAAATAACCAAAAACTTGTCGAAAAAGTCAAAGAAATCGCGACTGAAAAAGATGTTACACCTTCACAAGTGGCATTGGCATGGGTGCTTGCAAAAGGTGATGATATCGCTACGATACCTGGGACACGCCGCTCGAAATATTTGAATTTAAATTGGGCGACTCAGGTAATTATTTTGAGTAAAAAGGAGAAAGCAGAGTTAGACGCTTTTTCTCAGAATTTTAAGGTCGAGGGTGAACGCTACTGAAAATTAAAAAACTTCGCCAAATTATCGGCGAAGTTTTTTTAGTTTTCTATGAAAGTGTGTTGATAACAACCGCATCATTTCCCATTGAAACGAGCCGTAAAATACAGAACAATGCCCGAATCTGTGGCCGCTTGGGGTTCGGTTCAGGAGAAGCTGGATCCCAAGAAGACGTTACAGCGGACGGTAAAAACCGCCGCTGAACTTCACGTTAGGCGGTAAAGATATTGTAACTGCGGAAGCGGAGGTGTTTGGAAAGATTGAACTGGAACATTAATCGGTGATGAAAAAAAACAGCAATAATAATCAGGGCCAAATTGTCTATTTATCCCATGGTGGAGGCCCATTGCCAATTCTCGGAGACGCAAGCCATGAGGCAATGGTGGATTTCATGCTACAGATTCCATCTCAATTGAGAACGCCAGATGTTATACTTGTCATCAGCGCACATTGGGAGGAAAGTGTAGCAACGCTCTTAGGCTCACCCACCCCTCCCATCTTATATGATTACTATGGTTTTCCCGATGAAGCCTATGAAATTACATATCCGGCCCCTGGAAACCCAGATCTTGCTGAAAAGGATTGCAGAAATATTGAATATAAACAATATACAGGCTCATATCGATCCTAAGCGGGGATTTGACCATGGCTTTTTTATCCCACTGAAACTGATGTACCCCCGTGCCGATATTCCCGCGCTTCAACTATCGCTATTACACGGTCTTAAACCAGCCGTGCATATTGCTCTTGGAAAAGCGCTGCGCGAATTAATGCATGAAAATATCTTAGTAGTCGGATCTGGATTTTCGTTCCACAATATGAAAGCATTCTCTTGGAAAGAAAATAACGCACCTGATCCAGACAATGATGCTTTTCAAAATTGGCTGATCGAGATATGCACTGGCACTTTGCCCCAGTCTGAGCGTGAAAAACACTTGATCGATTGGGAAAAAGCACCTTCTGCAAGATACTGTCACCCCCGTGAGGAGCATTTGTTGCCACTGCACGTGTGTCTTGGTATGGGGGATAGTCAGGCTCAAGTGATATTTGATGATTACATCTTGGGTAAGCGCGCTGTCGCATTCTTGTGGCGACGAGATATTCTCCGCAGGTGACTGAGCTTCTACCGTGACAATCCGAAGAATTCAGAAGCTGGTCACAATTGTGGGCGGCCACCTATGCCTGATCGTTATGTTTTTTTTAGAAGGATGATCATATCCAGAAAATTTTTTTGAACTTTACAAATAATCGAGCTAGTTTTAAAAAAACCATAACACGCGGTTCAAACAGACGCCAAGCACGTGCAATTGTCATGCGGGCAGCTTATTAGTTCACGATGTTTGTGGTATTGTTGGTTAACCGCCATCTGTTCGGCATATGAAGAATAAGTATGAAGGAATCTGATCTTTATCTTCCTCTTAAACGGTTCCTGGAATCTCAGAATTATGAGGTGAAGGGTGAGGTACAGGACTGTGATGTTCTGGCCGTGCGCGGGGATGAATCTCCCTTGGTCGTTGAACTCAAACTCTCTTTCAATTTAAACGTGATTCTTCAGGCTGTTGAACGGATTTCCCTGACACCAAAAGTGTATATCGGCATTCCCAGGCAATGTGCAATTTTGAAGCGACGACGGAGACAGGTCATTAAACTACTCCGGATGCTTGGTTTGGGTTTGATCGTGATAGATCCGAAACTGAAGACCGGGAGCGTAGACGTGCTAATCGATCCAGGTGCGTATAAGCCCAGAGAGTCAAAGCACCGCCAGGAGCGTTTGCTTAGTGAGTTCATGAGACGGGTAGGGGATCCGAACCTTGGTGGGACAGAGAAGAGAAAGGGCATCATGACCGCCTACCGGCAAAGGTCTATTGCCATAGGCTGGTTTCTAAGGGAGCACGGACCGACAAAAGCCTCAGATGTAGCCCAAACTCTAGGCGAGCCGAAAGCCAGGGATATCTTATACCGTGACGTGTATGGCTGGTTTGACAGAGCGTCACGTGGTGTGTACATGCTTTCTCCGCGAGGAAAGAAGGAGATTCCAAACTGGGGTGGGAAGCCATAATCCGAATCACTTCTTATTTCAAATCCAGATAAAAGTATAAAATGATTTTTAAATGAAACTTGCTTTTCCACAAGATTTCTCATAGGTGTTTTTTCAAAGAGATAACTGTTTTAAATTACTAATAAAACATGCCAGTACTAAAATTTCGATTTAAGGAGAAATAATTGAGAAAGATAACAATATTTTTGATATTATTGCTGGTAGTATCCGTGTCTGCTCAGGAGATGTTTTACAATGTGCGCGACTACGGAGCCAGGGGAGATGGCAAAACCAATAATACCGGGGCAATTAACGCGGCTATTGATGCTGCTGCAAAGAATGGAGGAGGAACGGTTTATTTTCCTGCGGGCGATTTTCTTTCCTATACGATTCGAATGCAGAGTAAGATCACCCTTCACCTGGATCAAGGGGCAAGGTTGATCGGGGATAAAGAAGTGGATGGGGTTGGATATGACTTGCCTGAAGAAGATGCTTGGTATAAAAAGTTTCAGGACTTTGGGCACAGCTATTGGAAAAACAGCCTGATTTACGGCGACAGCCTGCGCGATATTGCGATTACCGGGTACGGGATGATCTGGGGTAAAGGTTTATACACACACGATAAGCCCGATATAAAAGGATCGGGAAATAAGGCGATCAGTTTAAAAAATTGCTTAAATGTGACGATTCGAGACATCTCCATCCTTCATGGTGGTCACTTCTGCATATTAGCCACGGGTGTTGACAATTTGACGATTGATAATGTGCGTGCTGATGCTGACCGCGATGCCTTTGATATTGACTGCTGCAAAAATGTTCTTGTTTCAAATTGTATCATCAATTCGCCCACTGACGACGGACTATGTTTGAAATCATCTTTCGCCTTAGGCTATGCACGGGCTACTGAAAATGTAACCATTACCAATTGCCAGGTGTTTGGTTATGATCATGGGTCGTTAATGGACGGAACGTTCAAAACTGAATTTATAGATGAGGATCCCGAAGCAGGTCACTGTATTACTGGACGTTTGAAGATGGGAACGGAATCAAACGGGGGCTTTAAGAATATTACAGTCTCTAATTGTGTTTTCGAACGTTCGCGGGGAATCTGTATTGAGACAGCAGATGGTGGTCTGGTTGAGGATGTATTGATTAACAACATTACGATGCGTGACGTGACAGACACACCGTTCTTTATCCGGCTAAATGCCCGAATGCGTGGCCCTGAAGGAACGCCGGTTGGTGTGTGCAGACGCATTACAATCAGCGACTTAAATGTTTATGATGTGGGTGGACGCCCGAAGGCTCCCGAATTGGGGGCCGGAATGGTGATGGGGATTCCTGGTCATTATATTGAAGATTTGACTTTGAGAAATATCCGAATCTATTTCCGTGGCGGTATTTCGAAAGAGGCAATTGATAAAGAGGTTCCGCAAAACATCGACATGTATCCTGATCCGTATCGCTGGCATTCCATGCCTGCTTATGGTATCTATTTCCGATATGTAAAAGGATTAAAAGTGAGTGACATAATCCTACATTACATAAATAGTGACGAGCGCCCTGCTTTTGTTCTGGATGATGTTCACGATGCTGATTTCAATCACATCGATGCGAAAAAGGGAAAGGATGCACCCCTATTCATTCTTAAAAATGTAAGCAATATATCGTTCCACCAGGTGCAGGGGATTGATGATGTGAAATTGGAAAAAGTGGTAAAAACAGAACTTTAACCTGTACCACCCTAACCACCCTTCGGGTTATTACACACCCTACGACAGCAGCGAGATGGTTGTACCCGGTTGCCTAAGTTGGGAAATTTCATATCCCGTGCAATGAGTCGCTTAATAGCGACAACTTTGATTTGGAGGATGAGTTGTGAAAAAATTAACCAAATTCTTCCTGTTCGTTTCTTTGCTATTGCACTTATTTTACTTTCCTGTTTAGAAAATTTTCATTTTAATAGATTAATTATAAAAAGAATATAAATAGAACCTTTTTGGATTTTTGTGCCCATTATAGGACAATAGCAGAGCTGACTAATGATTTTTGTAGGGTGCATTTTTAGCACTATTTCAACTACATTAAAGGACGGGAAAACTATGAAAAACCGCAATAAACACTCAGATATTAGGGGCACTCCCTCTGTCTTTTGGACAGGCTTGTATAAATTTTAAATTTCTTATTGCGGAAGAAACCCGATTTTCTGGAACAAATTAAAGCAGAGGAATGGTATCCTCTGGAAAAAGTTTTAAATATTTTAAATATTGTTAGGGATAAGTATTCTGATCCTGCGCCCTATATTTGAGCAAATTGGCATTGAAATGATGAATCTCTGGTACTCTCATGGCCCAGGGAAACACATTATTAAAACGAGGAATTGATTTTTTACACTTTCAAACCAGTTCTGAGGGATATTACAGTGTTATTCGGGGGAATCCGGATCAGATCGGTAAATTTTCTTTGCTGAGCCTGGATGAAGAAAAAGGGACGGCAACTCGTTCGAAGCACAACCCATTTTAATAGAGATATGGAGCGAGGTGTTTTGATTGGTGGTTTGGGAACAACAAAAGACTTGCTGTATATCAATGTGGATAATACGGAAAATGAAGACATTTTCCAGATTCGGTTTCAAGATTCTGAACGGGTTTATGAGAATAGGGAGCAGTTCGCTTGAAATTCCTGAAGACATTGGTTTGACCACATTATATTGGAAGCATAAAATGCTTGAGGATGATTTCAAACGTTACAGCGCTTTCTGGAATTCAACAAATGACACGTTATCTCAAGCATTTGAAAAACTAAGAAAACAAGATGAGGAGCTTCGCGAACGCACAGCTGAACTTTTACAAGCCAATACACAGTTGCACCAGGAAATTGCTGAACGCAAACAAGCACAAAAGCGGATAGAGCGTCTGAATCAATTAAAGGAAGACCTTCTTGGTCCACTCAGTCTTGATGAAAAACTCAAGCATATTACGGATGGGATTGTGATACATTTTCGATGCCGATTTTGCCCGGATCTGGATCATCAAACCCGGCGATCTGTGTGAATCCGGTTGCTTTCACGCCAAGGTAACAGAAGGTCCACATGTCTGTCGTTATCGGGATCTTTGTCTCTGTCTTATGGCCAGTTCAGGACGGTATACCCACCTTGACGGAGAAGTGCATCAGACGCGTCCCGTTTGGCTGCTACAAGATCGGACGAATCGCAGCCGGCGAAGACGCCAAATTTATCACCAATGATGTGACGCAATGATCCACGTGTTCACAATCACAACTGGGCCAAAAATCTTGGTCTGATATCATTTGCCGGCTATCAGCTTCTTTCGGCTGTCGGAAAGCCCATAGGCGTTTTGGCACTCTTTAGCAAGCACGTTATTTCTCGTGAAGATGATGGACTGCTTGAAGGGCTTGCAAACACCACTGCACAGATGATACAAACGGCTACAGCAGAGGAAGCGCTGCGAAACTCGGAAGCGGAATTGCGGGCATTATTCAAGGGTATGCCAGATGTGGTCCTTATGCTGGATCGCGACGGGCGCTATCTAAAAATCGCCCCAACCTCACCGGAACTCCTTTATAAACCTGAGGATGATCTTCGCGGAAAAACCTTGCATGAGACATTTCCTCAAGATCAGGCTGATATTTTTCTGGAACGTGTTCAGCAAAGTTTAGTGAAACAACAGCTGGTAACGATTGAATATAGCTCTGAACATCGGAAAATCTGAGATCTGGTTTGATGGACGTATTGCTCCCATGTCGAAAAACACAGTGGTTTTTGTAGCTCGTGACATTACAGCACGCAAACTAGCCTATAAAGAGTTGTCTGAAAATGAAAAAAGATACCGTATGCTTTTTGAGCCTTCTCCAACTGGTCTACTTCTAGAGGATATGAACGGTTTAATCCTCGATGTGAATCCCTCATTCTGTAATTCTATTGGGTATTCAGAAGAAGAATTAGTGGGAAAACATGTTAATATTCTGGTGCATCCCGATGCCTTACCTGAAGTAGAAGGAAATATCAACCAGTTAAAAAAAGGCAAGGTCATGAGGCATCATGAAAAAAGTCTTCGTAAAGATGGATCTGTATGTTATATGGATCTTCATGAGTTAAAAGTTCCGCTTCCGGATAGCAATGACGGAATTCTATGTATTGCTGTAGATATCACCGAGCGTAAGAAGGCGGAGGAAGAATTGAAACATGCCATAGAAGTTGCAAAAGAATCTCAGCGAGAGGCTGAATCCGCGAATCGCGCAAAAAGTACCTTTCTTGCTAATATGAGTCACGAATTACGAACCCCCCTGAATAGCATTTTAGGCTATACGCAAATTCTCAGACGTGACAAGAGTGTGAAAAAGAAGCAAAAAGATGCAATTGATACGATTCACCACAGTAGTGAACATTTATTGACACTTATCAGCGAGCTGCTAGATCTTTCCAGGATTGAAGCAAAAAAGATGGAACTGGAACTGGCCGATATATATCTGCCCGGTTTTCTGAAAGGGATCACGGACATTGCCCGGATTCGGGCGCAACAGGAAGGTGTTTCTTTTGAGTGTAAAATTGCGGCTGAGTTACCAACAGGTATTCATGCAGACGAAAAACGTTTACGTCAGGTTCTTTTGAATCTAATCAATAATGCGATCAAATTTGTCGAAGAAGGGAGCGTTATTTTTAGTGTTAATGTCGAATCGCTTGCAGAAAAAAGACGTGAAATCCCCTGTTGCATGCATCCATTTTGAAGTTGAAGACACAGGTATTGGAATTTCACCAGATAATTTAGAAGATATCTTTTTACCATTTCATCAGGTGCATAAGACACAGCTTAGAACTGAGGGGACTGGTTTGGGGCTGCCAATTAGTCGCAATTTGGTCCGTTTAATGGGTGGCGAATTGCATGTTAAGAGTGTTGTAGGCGAGGGGACTACCTTTTGGTTTGACCTGGAATTACCAGAAGTTGAAGGATCTTGGTGAGTGAATCTTACAGCGCAGCGATGCTATCTCACCATATCGTCGGTTATAAAGGAGAAAAACGAAAAATTTTACTTGTTGATGATAACGAAAAAAATCGTGCCGTTTTAAAAGATATGCTTTTACCATTAGGCTTTGAGATTGCAGAAGCCATCAACGGACAGGATGCTCTTGCTAAATCTACTATATTCTACCCGGCACTTATCTTTATGGATTTGGTGATGCCAGTAATGGATGGGGTTGAAGCGACACGGCAGATTCGACAGATATCTGCGCTTGAGGGGATCATTGTAATTGGAATTTCAGCGAGTACGCTCGAGGCGAAAAGACAAATGAGTCTTCAAGCAGGTTGTAATGATTTTCTTGCAAAGCCCATACATATAGATGAACTGTTGGAATGTTTACAGACGCATTTACGACTTAGTGGCTGTATGAGGAACCATCTGCGACCGATGCCGGGGAACAGCCAGCGTCTGAAACATTCCCGTTGGTTGTTCCTCCGAAAGAGGATTTGGAAACCTTGCTGGAATTTGCCGAAATTAGTCACATTACAGGTATTCAACAGTCGCTCGAAAACATCAATAAGATCGATAAACAATTTACTCCTTTTGTGACCAAAATTGAAGAACTCGCTAGAAAACTTTCAATTCAAACAGATCATCGAGATGATTCAACTTTATCTTCAAGGAGGGGAAGCCATGAATTCGGACTCATCAGAAAAAAAGACCATTTTAGTCGTTGACGATAAACTTGAGAATTTGAAGGTCTTGATTAAATATTTGGAAGACAGTGGTTTCGACATTATGGTGGCGCAAAGTGGAGAAGAGGCCCTCGAACATGTCAAGCGTATTACCCCGGATATTATTCTATTAGATGTCCTCATGCCCGGAATTGATGGTTTTGAAACCTGCCATCGTTTAAAGGAAGACGAGATTACACAGGATATTCCGATAATTTTCATGACAGCCCTAACGGAAACTGTAGATAAAGTCAGAGGCTTTGAAGTTGGCGCGGCTGATTATCTGACGAAACCCCTACAACACGAAGAGGTCTTGGCGCGTGTGAATGCCCATTTGACTATTAGGGAATTCCAGCAGCAACTATGGGATCAAAACGTTTTATTGCAGCAGAAAAATAGGCAGTTAGTAGAAGCAAATGCCATAAAAGATAAATTCTTCTCGATTATCGCGCATGATCTTAAGAACCCCCTTAGTACATTACTGAGTTATAGTTTAGCACTTGTTAAGAATTTTGAACGACTCGAAACGGAGAAGATAAAGAAAGGAATTAATTCGCTAAATATAAGTGCCGGCCGCGCCTATAACCTTTTATCCGATTTACTTATGTGGGCACGCTCACACTCTGGTAAGATGGAATATAAACCGGAGGAAATTGACCTGGGCCATATGGCTAAAGAAAATGTTGAATTACTGCATGATCGTGCAAAGGAAAAGAGTATTTATATATCCTCAGAAATAAACGAAGGTTTACTAATATATTCAGATAAGAATATGGTTTCTACTGTGCTGCGAAACTTATTAACCAATGCGATAAAGTTCACGTCAGAAAACGGGACCGTTAAAGTAAGCAGTGAGGTGGAGGGAGATAATCTAAAAATAACAGTTCGTGATACCGGTATAGGTATTAGTGAAGAGAACATAGAAAACTTATTCAGGCTTGATACATTCTATCGCACATTGGGAACGGATAATGAGAAAGGTACCGGGCTGGGGCTTATATTATGTAAAGAATTTATTGACATACTGAAAGGTGAAATTTGGGTAGAAAGTGAGCCGGATAAAGGAAGCCGATTTATCTTCACTTTACCTTTTCAAACCGCAAAGAACGGATCTTAGTAAATATAGACTTTGCCTGGAAGGGAATATTTCCAAAAATAAAAACTCATCAAGCGTTTCCAATTCAAACATATCATCGAAGTAATTAACTTAATCCGCAACAGGAAAAGTTATGAATTCAGAACCATCAAAAAACCGGACTATACTAGCCGTTGATGATAAAATTGAGAATCTGAAGGTTCTAATCAATTATTTAGAAGACGGTGGTTTTGATCTTATGGTAGCACAAAGTGGCGAAGAAGCCTTTGAGCATCTTGAGCGCGTCGTTCCGGATATGATTCTATTAGATGTGCTTATGCCTGGTATTGATGGCTTCGAAACTTGTCGACGTCTAAAGAAGAGCAAGGCCACAGAGGATATTCCGGTAATTTTCATGACAGCCCTTACAGATACGGTGGATAAGGTCAAAGGTTTTGAAGTAGGCGCCATTGATTATCTTACGAAACCGCTGCAACATGAAGAGGTTTTAGCCCGTGTGAACGCCCATATGACCACGGTAAAATTTCAAGAGCAACTCCAGGAAAAAAACGTCTTATTAGAGCAGAAAATCACAGTGTTCAGCACGCTTATGCAGATGGAATCTTCATCTGGACCGATCATTGCAGAGTCTCCTTCGATGCGTAATCTGCATGATCAAATTGCCAGGATTTTACCGAAATCTGGCCCAATTCTTATTACGGGTGAACCAGGTGCCGGTCAGGTTTATATGGCCAAAAAGATCCATGAGCGCTTTGGAAACGCTTACGCGCCACTTATCGTTGTGGACTGTTTGCGGGTTGAAGATCACGAAGCAAGCAGACTCCTTTTTGGTTCCACAGATCTTGAAGGATTTGAGGACAAAAGAGAGGGCTTTGGTGCGCTTCATCTGGCGGATCAGGGGACGCTTATCCTGATGCATATCGAGGCTCTAAACCTGACGTTCCAGAGGATTCTTTCCCAGTATCTGGATGAATCAGTGAACAAACAGGTTCTTACCCAAATTAATTTGATCGCCACTACAAGCGAAGATATTGAATCCCTTGCTCAAACCGGTGGTTTCCTGCCGAGGCTTGCGGAGCAACTGGCTAAGAATGTTCTGAAAATGCCAAACATGCTCAAACGCAAACGTGACATCCTGCCATTGGCGAGGCTCTTCCTGACTGAACGAAACCAGCGACTCAATGATGGTGCATACCGGTTGAGCAGGTCTGCCGAACATACACTACTTTCAGGACAATACCGGCACCATAATGTGGAGGAACTTCGTGAAGCAGTTGAGTATGCAGCGCTTTTTGCTGATGGTTCGGAAATTGTAGCGGAGCATATCTTCACAGGTCCCAAGAGTGAGGGAACCCCGTTTGATTTTAATCTCTCGCAGATTAAACTCGTACAGTGGTTGTGGCGCAGCGAGACTCCAGTTGTCGTATTGCAATCTGTAATATTTGTTGTTTTTTTCTCGACGGTTCTGATCGGTCTTACCACTGGCAATAGCCTTCCAGGTCGTATCGCCAACAGCATGATCTGGGGGTTATGGGAGCCTGCTTTGATATTCGTATTCCTGTTTATAGGACGCGTGTGGTGTACGGTATGTCCACTTTCGTTTGCCGGGCGTATAGCGCAACGAATCGGATCCCTGAATATGAATCCACCTCAGTGGCTCATGCGCCATACCGGATGGTTGATTGTTGCACTGTTCTTTCTGGTTATCTGGAGCGAGCATATGTTTCATATGACTGAATATCCATTTGGAACAAGTATCCTTCTTCTGGCGCTCATGGCAGCTGCAATGGTTTTTTCCGTGCTCTACAAACGGGAAACCTGGTGCCGATACCTCTGCCCATTGGGTAATTTGGGTGCTACATATGCTGTTTCCGCCATGGTATATGTACGTGCTAATCCGAGTGTATGCGCTACACAGTGCAATACCCATGAATGCTTTAAAGGAACATCGTCCTCTCCTGGATGCCCCGTTTTCCATCATCCGCTCTACACCCGCGATGGTCATTTCTGCAAGATGTGTTTCTCATGTCTGCGTAGTTGCCCTCATGGATCGGCTAATCTTTACCTCCGGGCACCTATTCAGAGCATTTGGCACCAGGGTGACCTAAGTCCGACTCTCACTCCCTTAGCGCTCGTTGGATTTGCTCTGGCCGTGGTTTTACTGGGTGCCCGTAGTACAGTTTGGATGGCTACTCCCTATGGGTTCACAGCGGCAGCAGTCCTGGCTGTTGTTATTGGCATTGCTTTGTATGTTATATTGCCGAGACTCCTCTCACCTGAGAATTTTCATGATCCTGCTATAGTTTCGCGTGTGGCACTTTCACTGTTCATTCTGGCTTGGGGGCCGTTAATGGCCTATCATCTGCAAGAAGTTCCAGTAATTGCGGCATTACAGATCCAGGTCATTGAAGGATCTTTTTGGAGTTCTTACCTTCCCATTACAGAGATCACAGTTCTAATAATCCTTCAGCTTGCGGTTATTTTTCTATCAGCGACATTCACCATGATCTTGTTGCGCCGTATTTGGGTCCATTTTAAGCGCCAAGAAATCAATTCTAAACGATGGGGGTGGCTAATACTTATAGGACTCTGCACTGTTTATCTGTTGACGTCCATGGGATTTGTTCTGTTTTGATAGATTTTTTAATTTGATAGGCAGTTCGTATTTCAGCAAAAACATCTGGAAATCCAATTTTATCCGGATGCCTTGATAAAATAAACAAAAACGGCTTACAGGAACTATTTTAATGACGTGGTTGGCAGTTCTATTAGTTTTACTCTCAGCAACTGTTCATGCAAGCTGGAATTTATTGGCGCATTCCCGGCGGGTTGATGGTAATTTATTCTTTCGGTTACATTTAACTACCGGTTTGATTGGTGTTTTGCCTGCTCTAATAGCAGAATGGCAAGGGATTCCATTTCCTGCCACGATTTGGGGAATGCTTGTTTTAAGCGGTTTGTTCCAGGCTATATATTTCCTGGGGCTGACAAGTGGCTATCGCAGTGGTAACTTTAGTTTGGTATATCCGGTTGCACGCTCATTACCTATTGTAATTTTAGCGCTTTTTGATATATTTAGAGGCCATACCCTCTCTATTTCCGGATGGTTTGGAATTTTTATGGTGGTTACGGGCTGTATCCTGGCGCCGCTGGAATCTCTCCGCAAAATTACTTTATCTATGTACTGGAATCGCACAACCATTTGGATATTAGTTATTACCTTTGGTGTCACAGGGTATTCTGTTACCGATAAGATGGCAGCCGAATTGTTGCCCCAAAGTGCTGATATGGCTGCACGTTACGGTACCTGGGAGGCTATCTTCACTATTCCATTTTTATATTTGGTTTTTAAACTTATAAATGAACCCATATCGATCTATAAAGATTCAAAATTAGCAGATTGGAGATGGGCAACAATTTTTGCCCTATTGGTTTTTTGCTCGTATTGGCTTATGTTATGGGCTTACCAGGTTAGTTCTTATGTCAGTTACCTGGCAGGCTTGCGTCAATTTAGTATTGTTATTGGTGTGGTTGCAGCCGTAATTATTTTGCGCGAACCCGCTCCAGTTTTGCGTATCATTGCCGCCATAATTATTACGATAGGTGTAATTTTTATAAGCCAGGCTTCGGTATTATAACTTTAGAAAGAGGACATATTAAAATGAAACAGATCTTATCAGATCATGATCGTTCCTGGCTAGACACACGTATAGCCGAAGTGGAAAAACAGACGAAAACACAGATCGTCCTGGCGCTCATCCAACGCAGCGACATCTATGCGGAACTACCCTGGAAAGCTTTTGCACTAGGGGCGTCCATTACTGGCTTGTTGGTCTTCATTTTTGATTTACTATCTTACGGCTGGTATTCGGGGGTTACGGTGCTTATGGCCGTAGGGGGAGTTCTGGCTGGTGGTGCGGTTCTCGCGCTTTTGACCGTGCTGGTGCCCGGATTTGCCAGACGATTTCTATCCGCTTCTCGTGCTGAAGTAGAAGTGCGACAATATGCGGAATCTATGTTTTTATCCCGGGAGTTATTTGCTACCAACAAACGGACAGGGATCCTAATTCTGGTCAGTCTCTTCGAGCGGAAAGTCGTTATTCTGCCTGACAAGGGCTTACAGGATCAATTGCGAGAGAAAGTCATGCAAAGCATCATCGCGGCAATGACCGTATTTCTCAAACGGGGTGAGGTGAGAGAGGCTTATGAAGCCGGGCTGGAAGAACTCGTTCGCTCACCTGGAACAGATGTAACGGGTATAAGCGAAAATGAATTATCCGATGAGATCATCGAGGAGAAGGGTGTATGAAAACAATACCGACATTCTTGTTGCTGCTGGTACTATTTCTGACGGATTCTTTGCTTCCAGCTGCTGATATTCCCTATTTGACCGGTCGGGTGACCGATAACGCCGAACTTCTCTCCGAGACATCGCATCAATCGCTCACGGATAGTCTGAAGCAGCATGAGGACCGGACAAGCAACCAGATCGCAGTTCTCACTGTTCCCACGATTAATGGGGAGAATATTGAAGACTACGCCGTCGAAGTTTTTGAGGCGTGGCAGCTCGGTACCAAAGAAGGGGACAACGGCGTTCTAATTGTGGTCATTCCCAATGACCGGCGTATGCGTATCGAAGTGGGATACGGACTTGAAGCAACACTCACGGACGCGATGGCCGGTCGAATCATCCAGTATGCCATGACGCCCAGGTTTAAGGAGGGAGATTATGAGGGCGGCATTACCGAAGGTGTCAGAGCCGTGATAGATGTGCTGGAGGGTGGTGAACTGACGGACCTGGCAGGTGAAACAAGTGAATCTGCAGATACATTCGATCTGGACTTTGAAGGACCTGACCTATCGATTACGGAGCGCATTCTGATGGGAGCGTTTATTTTCGGCATTATCGGACTCTTTACCGTGATTGGTGTTTTGACCCCTGGCGTTGGCTGGTTTCTTTACTTTTTTCTTATTCCCTTCTGGGCCACGTTCCCGATCATGGTATTGGGTACCGGAGGTGCTTTAATCTGTCTTATCACGTATATAATTGCCTTCCCGGTTGCAAAACTGTCACTTAAAAATACCGATTGGTATAAGAAGGCCAAAACAGATCTGCGCACCAAGGGAAGTGCTTCTATTGGCGGTTTCAGACTGTCTTCAGGCAGTTCCGGCGGCTCCTGGAGTTCCGGCGGCGGCTCCAGTTTTTCTGGGGGTGGCGGCTCATCGGGCGGTGGTGGTGCTTCCGGAAGCTGGTAGGAAGGGTGTTAATTGGAGGATTTAATGGAAAAACTCTACGAAATCGGGAGCGCGCCTGATGGGACCTTTGTATATGCCCGGGCATTCCGGCATCCATATACAGTGGAACTTCCCTTTGCTTTGGTGGGAGAGCTGGTCCAGGAAATACACAACCTGTTAAAGTCAACTGACAAATTAAGGAGAATTGAAAATGGTTAATTTGAGATGTAATGCTCTATTCTTAAGTATGATGGTATTTCTTCTTTTTTCCCAGCATTTATTATTTGCTGATGACGATTTTAATGAGTTTGCAACAAGAATTTATAAGAAGGATATTAAGGGTGTCGAAGAATTACTCGCAAAAGGTGTAGATGTCAATATCCGTGAAAAAACTATGGGAAGCACACCTCTAATTGTAGCCTGTAGTTTAGAAGGAACCTATGAGATCGTCGAATTATTAATATCAAAAGGGGCTGATATTAATATACAAGGATCTTATGATGGTCGAACGGCTCTCATGTGGGCTGCGGCGAATTCAAAAAAATCTGTGGTATTATTATTAGAAAAGGGTGCGAAGGTTAATTTAAAAGGTGTAGATGGTATGACTGCATTTATTCAATCTATATTTGGAATTTTTTCAGGCTCTGTAACCACAGAAGTTTGTGATCTCCTTCTTGCAAAAGGCGCCGATAAGAATGCGCAACTTACCGGATCCGATGCTACCGGATGGACGGCTCTCATGTTTGCTTCCAGTAATGGTAAATTGGATTTAGTGAAATATTTGCTTTCTAAAAAAGCAGATGTACATCTTAAAGCAAAAGATGGTACAACGGCTTTGAGTTTGGCCATAAAGGATAAGAATGATGAAATTATAAAAATCTTGAAGGTCAATGGGGCAAAAGAGTAAAAGGTAAAATGACAAAACGAGAAAACATACTCCGGGCGATTCGGTTTGAAGAACCGGACTATATTCCCATGGCTTTTCATATCAATCCTGCCTGTTGGCATCATTATGATCAACAGGCTTTACAGGATCAGATGGAAGCACATACCTTTCTTTTCCCTGATTTTCAGAGACAAGCCACCATTATCCCAAACTATGGGTTAACTGAAAGGAAAGATCAACCCTATACGGATCCATGGGGATGTGTATGGCAAACAACGGATGATGGGATTACGGGTGCGGTCCATCAACATCCTTTGGAGAACTGGGATAAGTTCAAAGGGTACGTACCTCCCGATCCGGAACAGACCGATGGAACTTATCCTCTTGACTGGAAGATAATCCGTGATCGTGTAGATCAACAGAGACATAAGGGTGAACTGGTCTGCGGCGGATTACCCCATGGACACACTTTTCTCAGGTTGCAGGACATTCGTGGATATGAAAATCTGATCTTTGATATGCTATATGATGAACCCAACCTGGTACTTCTTATAGAGATGGTGGAAAAATTCAATTACCAGTATGTAATGAAATGGCTGGAACTAGAGCCCGATATGATGAGCTATCCCGAAGATCTGGGGATGCAAATTGGACCCATGCTTTCACCGGATAGCTTCGTAAGCATATCAAACCGGTATATGAGCGACTCATGAAGCCTGCACGCGACCAGGGCTGTATCGTTCATATGCACTCGGACGGTGACATTAGGGTCCTTGTGGACGATCTGATCGAGGGGGGTGTAGAGGTCATCAATCTACAAGATTTGGTTAACGGCATAGATTGGATTGCTGACAAGTTTGCCGGTCGCACATGCATTGACCTGGATATTGACAGACAGTCCGTTACAGCACAGGGTACGCCGCAACAAATTGACGATCTTATCAGAGAAGAAGTAGAAAAGTTGGGTAGCAAGAAAGGTGGGTTGATGATGATCTATGGTTTATATCCGACTGTTCCTCTCGAGAATGTCGAAGCGTTAATGAATGCGATGGAGAAATACGCAACCTATTATTCATGAGAAGAAAGACTACCAAATCACTCGTTTTCGGGAAGAGCCAGAGTAGGACAACGTCAATTGATATTTGAAACATGATTGTTCTGTATATAATTATCGGGAGTATAAAATGCAAAGTGGATTGTGTATAATTCTCTTATATCCAATCGACTTATAATCAATCAATCAGAGGTGAGTCATTGTGATGACCCGTTGTGGGCTTAAGATCCTGACCATACTCTTTCTCGTGTCTTGTTATTCTCATGTAAGCACAGTCCTTGCGCAAGAAGTACCATATCATGAAGGAACCTATGTAATGAAGGATAATCTTTCAGAGTTGCCACAGAATACCCCCGGTTACCCGGACCGCTCACCGGATTTTGATGTTCTACCTGGATTTAAAAATGTCCCCAATGGCTACGGTCCCGTCCCTTTTTACTGGTGGGTTGGTGAAAATCTGACCAGGGAACGCCTCCTCTGGCAGTTGGATAAAGTTCACCAGGCCGGTATCGAAGGGCTGAGCATTAGCTGATGCGCATTCGCATCCAGATAGCGATCCTGACCTTAATGAAAATGGGTATGGTGAATATGGTATGACCTATCCCAGCGATCCGCCTTTTTTTTCTGACGACTGGTGGTCTCTTTTTAATTGGTATGCCGGAGAATGTGCAAAACGAAATATGGGTGTTGGGCTGGACGATTACACCTTCTGCACACCAGGGAATAAACAGTGGCCTGACGATATTGCTGCTTTGCCGGAAATGCGCCGCTACCGAGGTAAACTCAGATTCGATAAACCAGTCCCTGTGAAAAAGGGACAGACCTGGAAGCATAAGATTGATGGTAAGATAGTTTCATTGTCAGCCTATCGGCAAAGAGAAAATGGCCTGGATGGCGAAAGCATGGTTGATCTGCTCAATCTGGCTGGAAAGGACAGTCACATCGTATGGACAGTTCCGGATAACGGGGATTGGCAGATCATCAAGGTCTCAACGACGGGATCCTTTATGCTCCATCCACACCATGGGGCAGAAGTGATAAAACGATTTTTTCAGAAGTTCGAGAACCATGTTGATCCGGAAAACAGAAAAGGACTTAACTATTTCTTTCAGGATGAATTAGTTGTTGACCTGGGGGTAGATACTTGGTCAGAAGATTTTGCTGAACAATTTGAGAAGCGGAAAGGCTATGATATTCGCCCTTATCTGGCCGCTTTACATCATGATATTGGGCCTAAAACACCCAAGATCCGGATTGACCATATGGATGTAGTGGTTACCCTGGCAGAAGAGCGTTATTTTCGTCCTATTTTTGAGTGGCATACAAAACGCGGTCTTATCTTTGGTTGTGACAATTATGGACGCGGTTTAGAACCAACATCCTATGGTGATTATTTCCGTGTGACGCGCTGGTTCACCGCCCCAGGCAATGATGCGCCTCAGGGGGGCACTGCCCTGATACAGACCAAAGTGTCCAGTTCGATTTCCCACTTGTATCATCGTCCGCGTGTTTGGCTCGAGGCCTTTCATAGCATGGGCTGGGACGCGCGCCCGGAGCTTATCACGAAGGCAACCGATATTCATTATCAACTGGGTGGTAATCTGCTCTGCCTGCACGGACTCTATTACAGCACTTATGGGGGGTGGTGGGAGTGGGCGCCGCCTGACTTTCATTTTCGCATGCCCTATTGGCCACACATTACAGGGTGGTTCAAATATATCAAGCGCCTAAGCTATCTACTAAGCCAGGGACACCACGTCTGCGATGTGGCTGTCCTCTACCCGACTACTTCTATGCAGGCCTATTCCGGAGCCAGGCCTGACAGCGCTTTTGCAATTGCCCAACAACTTTATGATGCTGGTATTGATTTTGATTTTATTGATTATGCCTCGCTTGCACAGTCAAAAGTTAAAGATGGAAAACTTCATATTGCCGGGGAAAGCTATCGGGTCCTTATTCTGGGCAACATGAAAGCGATGCGTTTTACCTCCCTTAGTAAAGCGCGGGGGCTGTTTCGCAACGGGGGGTTAGTTGTCGCCACGGGTGCAGTGCCGGAGGCCACTGATCGCCTGGGTGAAAATGATCCTGAAGTTGATGACATCGTGAAAGAAATTTTCGGCCTCACAGCAGCGCAAGCATTGGCGGGGCAATCGCCCAAACCTCAACACAGCGGTGAAGGAGGTATGGGGACATTTATCAGGGATGAGACTCCAGGTCATATTGCCGAAATGATCAAGAATGAGATAACATGCGATTTCATACCTTTGAAAGGTCTGGGCCATGTTTTGCATCGGCGAATCGGCAAACGTGATATTTATATGGTTATGGATATGGTCAAAGGGATGGAGTGCTTCTTCCGTAGTAAAGGAAAGGTTGAACTATGGGATGCATGGACAGGTGAGATACAATCCCTTCCAATTATAAGAACAACCGAAGAGGGTACCGTTCTTCGAATTCCTGTTGCGCCGCCAAAATCATGTCTGATTGTTTTTTCGCCGGGTGAGCCGGATTTAGAACAACCAGCCTCTGATGACACAAAAAAAATGGAAAGGCAAATTACCCCCATCACGGGTGAGTGGGCATGTGAGATTGTTCCAACAATGGACAACCGTTGGGGTGATTTCCGCCTGCCGGCAACAAATACTTTAATAGGGCCAGAAGCGCGGCAATTGCGCTTTGTTTTCGAAGATAGGGCCCCTGACGGCTGGCAAGATAAAGACTTTGATGACAGCAAATGGCCGGAAGTGACCTGTGGTTTCGGCCCGCAAATGTGGATGATGCATATTCCTGTCAGCGAGGAGATTGAGGCAATAGAAAGGGCCGCCATCGGCATTCGTGAAGATTTCGTTGATATTGAGATCGCTGACCGAATATTTTCCTGGTCACCTTATAATTTCTCATGGCGCTGGGGGGTGGAGAATCAGCCGGGATCACAGGGCTACCATGGCCTTAAAGGAAAACTCGATAACAACTTCATGATTATGGGGGAGGGTGGTCATTACATATTTGGATCGTTTGTGCATATTACAAAAACCATGATGGTAAAGGTGGTGAAAAGTGGTATGAACCCATCAGGAATGTGGATTGATGGTATCAAACTAGAGAACGATACAATCCGCCTTTTGGCAGGAAGGCACAAGGTTCTTATCTCCTACAGAAATATCACCGGAACGAAAGAACCAGAGGGTCCACATCGTATTGATCAACGTGCCCGGGCGGCAATTGCTTTTGTTGAAGATGGATTCAGGGAAGGGACTCCCCAGCCATTGGCAATGAAATGGTATACATATCCTGGATTGGTCCGATACGATTATCTCGGAGGCAAGTTGACAAGCGGTTGTTACAGATTTACGGCACCTCCGGGTTTGAAGACGATATCGTTCGCAGCCCATGGTGAGGTGACGATCTGGGTTAACGGTACAGAAATGGCAATAACGAGAGGGCGAGATCATAAAGACAATAGCATAGAATATACTATTGATCTCAAAACGGTTGTATCCCATTTCAGTACCGTTGCCATTCGTGTGGTTCACAGGCCAGGATACTATAACGGTGCAACATTTCCGGAACCAATTACCCTGACCTGTACCAAAGGCTTGCTTCCCAGCGGTGACTGGTCTAAAATGGGTGTCTTGAAAGACTACTCAGGGGGAATGTGGTACCGAAGAAATATCACACTTTCAGCTGAACAAACCCGGGGAGAAATCATCCTGGATCTCGGCAAGGTCATTGCTACCTGTGAGGTCCATGTTAACGGTAAAAAAGCGGGAATCCTCATGACCGCTCCTTTCAGTATTGATATTTCCCGGTATGTAACCGTTGGCGATAACCATCTGGAAATACTTGTTTACAATACGTTATCCAACCATTATCAGACAATTCCAACCCCCGAACATTACAAAAAGACGACCATATCGGGTTTGATTGGTCCCGTGCAGATAATTAATCATGGTAAGGTAAAATGAACATTTTTTAGCATTGACCACCGTAGGTGGGGCAAAGAGGCGAATAAAAAACAAAAACAATTTTATTAATCTACTAACGTCCTTATTGCTCTTTTTGTATTTTGCATGATTTATTTTTTAATTTTTTGCCTCTGCGGCTCTCAGCGTTTAAAAAGACCTGCATTTTAACCAACTATATTAGATTTGAAACTACTACCGGGGAAAAGGAGAAAGAAGAATGAAAAAAGCAGGAGGATGGGTGTGGTTTCTACTCCCATGGTTACTGGCGGGCACAACGTCTGCTCAATCCACAAAAGATGTAAAACAACCGGCTACCCCATCATTAGCTCATGCCCATAATGATTACATGCACGAACGTCCACTTCTGGACGCCCTGGACAATGGCTTTGCCAGTGTCGAGGCTGATGTGTTTCTGGCAGACGGTGAACTGCTGATTGGCCATGATCAATCTCAATTAAGGCCGGGAAAAACCCTGACCGCACTCTATCTCGAACCCTTAGCCCAACGTATACAAGCCCAGGGAGGAAGGGTTCAGAAAGAAACGGAAACATTTTATTTATTAATCGATTTTAAAACCGATGGGGAGACCACTTACGCGGCACTCAAAAATATACTGAAACCCTACCATCCCCTGCTTACCATGTTTGATGACAGCACTACCAAAATAAATGCGCTGACAATAATCATTTCAGGCAACCGGCCAAAATCAACCCTGGCCAAAGAAAGGTATCGCTGGGTTGGTTGTGATGGACGTATCTCCGACCTTGCTGACAAACCCAGCCGGTACCTAATGCCATGGATTAGTGACAACTGGCGCTCGCACTTCAAATGGAATGGGAGTGGGGGGATGCCGGCAGAAGAGCAGAAAAAACTTGAGTTTCTGGTGCAACAGGTACATGCCAATGGCCAAATGATCCGTCTCTGGGCTGCACCTGATACACCTGCTTCCTGGATAGTTCAGCAGAATGCCGGTGTCGACTTTATCAATAGCGACCGTCTTGAAGACCTGGCCAAATTTTTAAATACACAAAAGAATAAAAGATAGTCCTTCTAAACCAGAACATTTGCAATCTTTATTAACTGCAAGTTAACCAACTATTTTATAAATTTGTCATTATGAATCGCTCCCGTCAATTAGCCGCCATCATGTTCACCGATATCCAGGGATATACGGCCCTTATGCAGCAAAATGAGGGTAAAGCCATTCAATCCAGGGACAAACATCGACAGATATTTAATTCTGTCACTGAAAAGCATAAAGGAAGGATTCTGCAATATTATGGTGATGGCACATTAAGCATTTTTGATAGTGCCATTGATGCTGTAAAATGCGCGATCGAAATGCAGCTTGGCTTTCAGGAAGACCCTGCCATACCGGTGAGAATCGGAATTCATACCGGCGACATTATATTCAGTGAAGAGGAAATCATTGGAGATGGGGTAAATGTAGCCTCACGGATAGAATCCCTGGCAGTTCCTGGCAGTGTCTTTATCTCAGACAAGGTCTATGACGAAATTAAAAACCAGGAATCCATCAAGACTTCGATGCTGAAGACATTTAAGTTAAAGAATGTTGAAAAACCTATTGAAGTCTATGCTATTTCCAATGTGGGGCTCATCGTTCCAAGGGCTGAAGATATTAAGGGTAAAGTTGACACAGACTCCTGACTTTCTCTCTAAACATAAGAAAGGTCAAAATCAAAAATTAGAAAAGGGCTCTTAGGTGCTATAATAATTTCGTCCATAATTGCGGTGCTTATATTTATTTATCTGAAATATGGCACCAACCCAATTCCGTCTTCAGGAAATGAGATGAAATCAATTGCTGTTCTTGCCTTTGAAAATATGAGCGGGGATCCGGAACAGGAATATTTCAGTGATGGAATTTCGGAAGAAATATTAAACTCTCTCGTTAATGTGGATGGATTGAAAGTTGCCGGCCGGACTTCAGCATTTTCTTTCAAGGGAAAAAATGAAGATATCCGTATGATTGGTGAAAAATTGGATGTGAAAATGGTATTGGAGGGGAGTGTAAGAAAAGCCGGAAACCAGGTACGTATTACAGCCCAACTTATCAATGTAGAGGATGGCTTTCATATCTTGTCTGAAACATACGACAGAGAAATGAAGGATATCTTTGCTGTTCAGGAAGAAATTGCCAACCGCATCGTTGAAAAACTTAAACTGCATATTCAAGAGGTCTCGAAAAACAAAAGTCAGACGCAAAATATGGAAGCATATGAATTGTTTCTTAAGGGGAGCTATTTTTTTAAGAGGGTTATGAGGGTAAAGTAAAAGCAATGGAGTACTTTGAAAAAGCAGTTGAATTGGATCCCAATTATGCAGAAGCCCATGCCTATATCGGTGAAACGTACCTCCATTTTGCCGGTTACAATATATTGTCGACAGCAGATGCATACTCCAAAGCAAGAACAGCTGCTCAAAAAGCGATCAGCCTGAATGAACTATGAGCCACGCGCACATAAAGTTTTGGCATATATTCATCTCTTTTATGACTGGGATTGGGAGGCAACCCTTTCCGAATATAACAAAGCCATTCAATATGGACTACCGGAACAAAACGAATTTATTACATACTATTATATATTCGTAAATAAGGATTTTGATCATGCCATAAATGTCTCTAAACAAATACTTAGAAACCGATCCATTACATGCTGAAAGTCACTGGCAACTTGGATTATGTTATTATTTTGCCGGAAGGTTCGAAGAAGCGCTTGTTTCATTTAATAATGCTTTGGAGCTTGATCCGAATTTCAGTGAAGGTCATCATTGGAAGGGAATCGTATTAGGTTATTTGGGGAAATTTGAAGAAGCGCTCAGTTCATTTGAAAGGGCAAGTACTATTTGGCAGAACCAGAATTTGGCTAATTTTGATCTACTTGTGGTAAAAATTCAAATGGGTAAAAAAGATGAAGTACTACAAATACTTAAACCGGAAGAGTTTTTCGATCCTTTGAACCCGGCCATGTTATATACCTTATTAGAAATGCCTGATGAGGCAATCTTCTGGCTCGAAAAAGGTTATCGTGAACGGTCACTTATGATGGTTTCTTTAAAACACTTTTGGATCTGGGACCCTATCAGGAATGATCCTCGCTTTATTGAAATTTATAACAGAATGAATTTTTCGGAATAGGATTGTCAGCTGTGGGGATTTTGGAGAAATTCCGGAATTTGGAATTGGGGATTGAGGATTTGTCGCTTGATCCGGGATATGGGATTGGTTATTGGTCATTGAATTGACATTGGGATTTAGGCATTTGTTATTCGATCCGGGATACGTGATACGAGATAGAGAGTAGCATGATCTATTCCCCCTTTTCCCGAAGGGACTCCTTTGGAGGAAGGGGATAGCCCCGAAGGGATGCCTTCGGCAGGGGATGTATTCATCAGGGTGTGAAATATAATCGTACTGTCCACAGATTGTAATGTTTTTTTATTTCAACAAATAGAGGCAGAATATATGAAAAATAAATGGGTAGACCGAACATTTGATTTTGAATTTGATTTTTTACTTTATCCGGAATTTATTGAACGGTTGATGGCAACGCCGGATATTTTGGAATCACTGGTCCGACCAATTCCCCGCAACCTGCTTATTATCAAAAAGGATGATGCATGGTCCATCCAGGAAAATGTGGGGCATCTCCTATCAGCCGAGAATTTGTTTATTGGCCGGTTAGACGACTATGAGTCCGGCGCTGATTCACTTAGGCCAGCCGATGTCTCCGGTGCCAAAACAAACCAGGCAAATTATAATCTGGAGAGGATCCAAAATCTTTTAGAACTATTTCGCGAAAAACGGATGGAATATGTTCAAAGACTTGAAAGCCTCGATTCCGCGTTATTCAATAAATCTGCTTGGCATCCCAGGTTAGAGAAACCCATGCGGCTATGCGATATGTTATATTTTCAGGTTGAACATGATGACCATCATATCAATAAAATAAAATATTTACATCAAAGCTATTTTTAAATCACATAATTTATCACATCATGTAAGTGTAAGGAGGCGATTAAGAGGTTGTGTGAGAATAAAAAATCAACCACAGAATTACACAGAATTGCACGGATTTATTAATTTGGAGTTGAGAAATGGGTATAATTGTTAATAAATATTTATATCTTTTATTAATACTCTGTGAATCTCCGGCCTGTCCCGTATCACGGGAGTGTCTCCGTGGTTAAAAATCTTTTATACACAGCCTTTTAGCGCGCCGCTACATTTACTACCAAATTTGACTTTCAATTTTTATCCTACATTATGCTTGCCGGGAGGCAGGGAGAATAACATGGATACTTCATCACCGGAAGAAGTTAGAAAACTATATGAGAAGACTGCTGATTCGTATAAAAAGATGATGGATAACGAGATTGATCTCCCGGTTTATGCAGATACCTTATCCCGGTTAGCGGTACGAATTACAGATATACCCGGTCCGGTTGTTGATACCTCATGCGGGTCGGGACATATGTTGGATCTTTATCACCGACGCTATGATCCGCAACGAGACCTTGTCGGCATAGATTTATCTCCACGGATGGTCGAAATTACCCAAAAGAAATTAGGACCCAATTCAAAAATAATGATAGCTGATATGCGCAATTTGAGCATGCTTTCATCCGGATCCTCAGCAGCTGTTATAAATTATTTTGCTTTACATCACCTCGATCGTGAAAATGTAAGGGTGGCAATTAAAGAATGGAACCGAATATTACGTCCGGAAGGACAGTTGGTCATCGCAACCTGGGAGGGCAGTGGTCCCATTGATTATGGCGATGAATCAGATGTCGTTGCGCTTCGATATACAAAAGATGAGGTCACTTCCTGGGTAAGAGATTCAGGATTCATCATTGACCTTTGTATCGTTGAACCGGTAGAAGGAATACCAATGGAAGTCATCTATATGGAAGCGACTCAGTGTTGTCTTTGATTATTATTTATCGAGGAAATTAATTATGAATAAAAACAATCTTCATGTTTTGATCCTCGCAGGAGTATTCCTGTTCTTTATTTTCTCCCTTTCTGAGACGATAGGACAAACGATATTCCCGACGGGTACTACTATTTATAAGCCATCGGAAGCTTACAGTAGTTATATTCTAATCTCTGACCATGCAAAAATGGGTAACCATCCCGACGCCAAAACCAGGGCAGAAAATACCGGCACCTTCCCGGATGATATAAGACTCATCGACATGAATGGTAAGGTCGTCCATACCTGGAAGGTAGAGCCCGCTTTTAACAAGCGAAGCAGATTGCTCTCTAATGGCCATCTGATATATGCCGGTCCTACCAAAATGGTTATTGAATATGATTGGGACGGAAATGAGGTGTGGCGTCACAAAGGTATCGGCTCAAAAAACGATTTGCGTATTCTACCTAATAATAACCGTCTGCTCTTAGCACATCAACCGATGCCGGAGGAATTTCAGAGCAAGGTAAGGGATATCGAAGTTGCACCTTGGTGGGAACCGCGAAAGAGAGGAAGTGAGGAAAAGCAACTTAGTGCGGATCTCTATGAAATTAATTTGAAAGGGGAAATCGTATGGGAGTGGCATGCCTATAATCATCTTGATCTGAACAGATTCTCTCCGGCCACGCCAAAGGGTGATTGGCTACATGTAAATTCAATTGCACCCCTACCGGAAAATAAATGGTTTGATGGGGGTGATGAAAGATTCAGACCGGGTAATATCTTGCTCAATGCGAGAAATATTGACACGATGTATATCATTGACAAAAAGACGAAGAAAATTGTCTGGGAGGGAACCCATACCTACAAGGGGGGCATGGCCCATTGTCACGAGCCAGAAATGATAGAAAAGGGTTTACCCGGGGCAGGTAATATTATCTTATTCGACAATGGACTTTTTACAAGGCATAGAAAACATACGGGACAAACATTTATTATTGAGATAAATCCAGTTACGAAAGAGATTGTTTGGAAATACGAAACGACAGGATATGCAAATATTAAGTTTTTTAGTAAGACAATGGGGACACAGAAACGCCTTCCAAATGGCAATACATTCATAGTCGAAGACAACACGGGAAGACTTTTTCAAGTGAAACCTGATGGTGAAATTGTCTGGGAATATGTTAACAGAGGCGGCACGACGCGTCCCGCACCAATTTCTTACGATTTTACACCCCAACTGCGAAGATTACCAAAACCGGAAGAACTAACCGTTACACCACCTAATAATCTGGAATGGCATTTAAAACCTGATAAATTAAGAGAACAGAACGACTATTAATAATGGGGCAGTACAAACTAAGGATTAAATAGAATATTCATTCACGAGTACTAAAGTTTAATTCAATATAAAGGAAATACTAATTAGTAATGTCACAGCCACGAATTCGTCCATATGCAACAGGCGATTACCAGTATACGCATGACCTGCATCGTGAAAATATGAGACATTATGTGGATAAGTATTGGGGGGGATGGAATTCTGCTATTTACAAAAAAGATATTTGTCCGAAAATTACATGGATTATTGAATATAAGGGCGAGAATGCAGGTTTTTTTGTTTTAAATTTCGCGCGAAAAGCCCATTTAAAGAATATACAGATTAATTCTTCCTTTCAGAATAAAGGTTTGGGAAGTGAGGTCATTTCTCATTGCGAACGCGAGTGTATTGGGAGAGGATTTAATACCTTGTATCTAGAAGTCTTTCTTGATAATCCAGCAAACAAATTATATGAAAGACTTGGCTATGAGATATATAAAGTAACTAAAAGCCACTATCTGATGAAAAAATGTTTAAATCGCGGAGCGAAATAGGCAAACGACTTGTTCGTTTAGCATAAGCTATCAGTAATACTAAGATTGGAAAATATATGCGAAATTTATTTTACTATATTGTTGTGATTTTAATCGGATTATTTATGATTAATTGTGAAAAAAATACCGATCCTATCACCGCATTTTATGATAATGATACAACCAATCACGGAGATGTCGTCGTAAGGAAACCAAATATTTACATATATCCAACTGAGAAGATAAATTTGGGTATTACCATAGATTTTCCCCAGGGTGGAAAAATCATTGAATCAACTCCCAAATACAATACCGGGTGGGAGATTGACGTAATGCCTTCCGGGCTGATAAACAATCACTACCAGTTTTTATTTTATGAGGCACAGATCCCGCCGGTAATTCAGAAAGAATTCGGATGGCAAGTGGCAGGTACCGATCTGAGTTCGTTTTTTAAAAACAATCTGGAAGCATTATTATTCTCACAAAAAGAGATAGAGGATTTTATAGATTACTGGATTCCGCTGCTTGATACCTCCAGGTTTTATGTCATTTACCCATCATTTAATGAGGAACTGGAAGATATCATCGCTTTACGATTTTCTAAAGAACCAGATAATCTCATACGGGTTTTTTATTTGATTGAAGAGCAGAAGGATACCAGATCGATCGAACCCCCGCAGTTACCGATCTTTAAAAGAGAAGGATTTGTCGTTTTAGAATGGGGTGTTATTAATTAAAGATCAAATAAGATATTTACCACAAAGTACGCAAAGAAGGCACTAAGACCACAATGTTTTTAATAAGAATTTTTTCTCTGTGTACTTAGTGGTAAAAAATAAGATAAACAATTAAGTAGATCATTCGGAAATAGACAAAGTCGATATATAAAATAAAATCATAATATATTGTCCAGAGAAAGGAAATGTTTATGAGCGATACAATCCGTGTACTCGTGGTGGGATGTGGTAATATGGGGGCGTCTCATGCCATGGCCTATGATAAACTGGATGGATTTGAAATTGTTGGCCTTGTCAGCCGGGGGCCAAAAACACGTGAGGCGTTATCCGCCAGACTGGGAGGAATACCGCAGTTCGATAACTTTTATAAGGCTCTGGATGCCACAAAGCCAGATGCCGTATCAGTTAATACTTTTCCCGACACCCACGCAGAATTCGCCTTAAAATCCATTGAAGCCGGTGCACATGTTTTTGCTGAAAAACCCATTGCCCATACTGTAGAACAGGCAGAATCTGTCAAGAACGCATCCCTCACTACAGGTAAAAAAGTAGTTGTAGGCTATATTTTAAGACATCATCCGGCATGGACAATATTCGTGGAGAAAGCCCGAACAATGGGTAAACCGCTTGTTATGCGCATGAACCTAAACCAGCAGAGTTCCGGTGAGGACTGGGAATGGCAGAAACGTCTCATGGAGAGTTTTCCGCCTATCGTGGATTGTGGCGTACATTATGTTGATATCATGTGCCAAATGACAGGCGCACAGCCGGTTAGGGTGTATGCCATTGGTGCCAGGCTGACAGATGAGGTTAAGCCGGAGATCTACAATTATGGTCAGCTCCAGGTCGTGTTCGATGATGGATCAGTGGGCTGGTATGAAGCCGGCTGGGGTCCGATGATGAGCGAAGAAGCGTTTTTTGTAAAGGATGTGGTGGGCCCAAAAGGGTGTGTCAGCATCGTGAAATCAATGGATGGCTTGGACGGTGATTCATCAGATATTGACTCGCACACAAAAACCAATTGTATCCGGATTCATTATTCTGATCTTGATAAAAAGGGGCATTTTCTAAGGGAAGATCAACTTATAAATACCAAAGATGAACCTGATCATCAGGAACTATGTAACCTTGAACAGGCATACTTTCTGCGTGCAATCCGTGAAGACCTGGATTTAACCGACCATTTGAATGATGCTGTAAATAGTTTACGCATAGTCCTGGCTGCGGACGAATCGGTTCGCACGGCGCAAGTTGTTACCTTATAACATTTGTTGTGTCTTTTCGACAGTATCGGTTATTAAGCAATATTCATGGTATAGCGAGAACCTGTCTCCCCCTTGGAAAGGGGGATTAAGGGGGATGTGGTCTCTCTATAAGGCAGGTAAAAACATACCCTGCCGAAGGCATCCCTTCGGGGCTAGCCCCCTTTAAGGGGGGAATTGATTTTGCTTATTCAAAAAGATCCATACATCTTTATTTGCTATTATGATTTGGATTATAAGAACTGAGAAAGTTATGAATAAAGGATTATTACTGTTTAGTCTCATTTTTCTTTTAGGTTTACAAGTGCTTTTTGCCCAGAATAAGATTGATCTATCCGGAAAGTGGCATGTTCAATTGGAAGGTAATCTCGAATTGTCAGAGCAATACCCGGATAATTTTAACCTTGAAGGAATGATTGAACTACCGGCATCTCTCGCAGAAAAAGGATTTGGATACAAGACAACGGGTTCGGACTTTGGAATTCTGACTCCTGAATACAAGTATATTGGAAAAGCAAAATATACCCGCGAAATAGAAGTACCTAAAACTTGGGAAAATAAGGAAGTTGAAGTTTTTTTTGAACGTGTACTCTGGGAGTCACGGATATTTATTGATCAAAAAGAACTAAGCCGGGCAGATGCTTTGGGTACTCCCCATGTTCATGATATTGGATCACTTTCCGTTGGGAAACATACCTTAACAATTGAGATTAATAACGATATGATCCATAACATCGGTGACAAGGGTCATGCCTATAGTGACTATACTCAAAGTATCTGGAATGGAATTGTTGGAAAAATGGAATTAAGAGCCAGGGGATCACTACAAATTAAAAAGGTTAACATATATCCGGACATTGATAATCAGGAACTGGCTGTTACCATATTTGCAGGTTTAAATAAGGGTGATAAAGTAACCCTGGGATATAATATTGGTTCAATCGAAAGCAGAGATACAGTCCTTTCCGGTGAAAAGAATATTACGCTCTCTGAAACTCAAAATGAGTTTAATCTGATATTAGCAATCAAGGGAAAACTTAAGAAGTGGAGTGAATTTACACCCCATGTTTACATTATGAAGACCTGGTTAAATAACGAAACGGGATCTGATACAGTTGAAACGGAATTTGGATATTATCAGGTAAGTCATAACGGAACCAAAATACTTATCAATGGTAATCCAGTTTTCCTGCGGGGAAATCTTGATTGTGTCCACTTTCCTCTCACCGGATATCCCTCATGCAAACTGGAGGATTGGGAACGCATCTTTAAGATATATAAGGACTATGGATTAAATCATGTCCGTTTCCATTCCTGGTGTCCGCCGGAGGCGGCGTTCAGAGCCGCTGACAGGGTTGGAATATATATACAGGCAGAGGCATCGATTTGGATTGACTGGTGGATGAGTGCCGATATGGTAGCCCGTGGCCGTCCGGAGATGGATACAAAAGGTCATCCGAAAGGTCTTGGTTTTGATACCTTACGCGACAATTTTGTTATAGCTGAGATGAATCGTGTGGTTGAAACCTATGGCAATCACCCCTCCTTTATTATGTTTTGTATTGGCAATGAATTAGGCAATTCTGATTTTGATGTGACGAAACAATGGGTCGCAGATTTGAAACTGAAAGATCCCCGTAGATTATACGCTGTGTCAACAGCAAGAAAAATCACAGAAGTTGATGATTATTGTGCAACACACTTTATTTCGGATATTGGCCGTACCCGTGGTTTAAGGGGTGCAGATACCAATTGGGATTTTGAAGAAACGTATTCTAAAATGAATATTCCGATTATTGCGCATGAAATCGGACAATGGCCGGTATACCCGCAGTGGTCAGAAATTGATAAGTATACGGGTGTGCTAAAGGCGCGTAATTTTGAAGAATTTAAAGAGCAGGCATCAAAAAACGGCATTGCAGATCAGGATGTAGATTTTGCAAAAGCATCGGGTGCACTTAATCAGCTTCTGTATAAATACGAAACGGAATCATTCCTAAGGACCGCAAGTTGTGCCGGCGTGCAATTGTTAAGTATGCAGGATTATCAGGGGCAAGGGGAAGCATTGATTGGCTGGCTCGATGCCCATTGGGAGAGTAAAGGTATTACCACACCAGAAAAATTCAGAGAACATTACACTACCACTGTCCCCCTGTTAAGAATAGAGAAATTTGTTTGGCAATCCCATGAAACTTTCATCGCACGTGCTCAGATTTCTCACCATGGAAAAGAGCCCGTGACGGCTGTTTGTCATTGGAAAATTTGTAATGAAAATGGTAAAACAGTTTCACAGGGCATATTTGGCGAGCTGACATTCGAATTAGGGACTTTAACTGATATAGGGACAATCCAATTTAAACTTAATGAAATCGACAGGGCAGAAAAACTATCTGTTTCCATTGATATTGAAGGAACCGATTATAGAAATGAATGGGATATCTGGGTGTATCCGGCAAAGCTTAGGGAAATAGATAGTGGAGATGTGCTGATCTCGGAAAAATTGGATGAAATAACGGATAAAGTACTGGGAAATGGCGGCAAAGTCTTATTGTTAGCTCATGCGCTAGGAAATGAGGAGACTTCTGTCGAAACCAATTTTTATCCTTTGTATTGGTCATTAACCTTTTTTCCCGGTCAGGGAAAGACCTGCCTGGGCCTGCTGTTGAAAGATAGTCATCCCGCATTTAATCACTTTTCAACCTCCTGCCATTCTGATTGGCAATGGGAAACTATTTCCAATCTGGCTAAGGGCTTTATTTTGAATGAATTGCCCGCCTCATATAAGCCTATTGCACAGCCTGTGGATGATTTTCATCGAAATAACAAAATTGGTTCCATATTCGAGTTAAAGGTTGGAAAGGGAAAATTGTTAGTTTGTGGTTACAATTTGAAATCTCAATTACCCGTTGCCAGACAGTTAAAGCAAAGACTTGTTGTTATACATGAATTCTTCGGATTTTGACCCTAAGCAAACCATCACCTATGCCTGGCTAAAAAATGCATTTCCTGCTCTTCCAAATGCTGAAACCACTTCCCGGCCAAATGAATATGATAATGCCATCTTGATTGTGAATGCCGCCGGAAACCTTCAAATAGAGACCAAGTCTCAACCCTGGAAGTCTGAATTAGATGATGTTGCGATCTCCAAAGATGTTGGTTACAATTTAATTGCCGAGGGTGTTTTGAAAAAGGAAAGTACTGCCGTATGGCATGGGAAAGACATGCAGCTCACTATCGATTGTCCCAAAGGAATACTCGGAACATTGCTTGTCCATTTTAGCGATTTAAACAACAACCAAAGGACCGGTTTGCTTGAGTTTGAAGGGCGGAAATCCAAATTGGGTTCATACCAGGGTGATGGTTCCTGGGTAAAGTTCCATATAATGCGCGAAGATAGCAATGACGGTAAACTTATATTAAAAGCCAAATCTGAAACAGAATCCAGTCTGATGATATCTAAAGTGGTTCTCCTGCAAGAGTAAGTGTAAAAACCTTGATTTGTATCATGGATTCAATATCCCCATTGAACTGAATTTTTCATTATTGTTTGGTGTTTATAAAGTATATTTGGAATAGGATTGAAAAACAAAAAAGTCTGAATTCCATGAAAAAAATAAAAATTACGTACCCCTGCCACTGGTCCTATAGAATTATTGGTGATGATGAGAAAAATCTGCGAGATGCCGCTGCTGACGCTGCGGGCAATAAAAAGTTTACGCTTTCTGTCTCGAACCGCAGTTCGGGTGGCAAATACTATTCATTAAATATGGAATTAGTTGTCGATGATGAGACGGAACGACTGGCAATTTTTAAGCGTCTGAAAAATGACGATACAATAAAATTTGTATTGTAATTAAATTCTTAAAAATATAACTTATTCACCGTGTATAATCTAATGTCTATTATATTGGTGATAACAGTTGCCCAGTTAACCCTTCTGGCACAAAATCCCTCCACAGTATCAACAGCTCCACCAGAAAGCATCTCTCTTGCTCGAAACCTTATGCCTGGGCTTAGAGGTGATACATTACTCAATCAAGCACCAGATAATCTTCTCCGCTACCATCTAAAAAATCTTGAACTTTCTCCGGATTCAATTACCGCAATCACCTTTGACAGGAATGGTCAAATCTGGATGGGAAGTCGAGACGGTCTTAGGGTTATAGAGGGTGCCCGGTATCGTTCATATACCTATAAGGATGGTTTGTTTGACAAAGATATTCACGATCTCTTTGTTTCAGAGAAGGGAGATCTTTGGGTGGCAACGTCAAGCGGGCCTTTTGCCTTCCTGGATAACCATTTCTATGTATTTGAGCCTTTAAAAAATTATCATATCCTCGCTATTTCAGAGGATCCTGATAACATGTTATTTCTCAGTAAAAGCGGATTGCATACTTTTAAAAAGGAAAAACGACTTTTTGAGACAGTTTATATTAAGATTGGTTTCTTAGCTGTTCTCTTGTTTGTATTATCTGCCTTTATCATTTGGGTAATAAAACGGTTTAAAACAAATGTTGAATGGAAGGCCAATCTTATTAAGGTTGAGCAGGATGCTTTATTAGCACAAATGAATCCCCATTTTATCTTCAACTCTCTCAATTCCGTACAACGATATATTATGGCGAATGATAAAGATTCAGCGCACACTTACTTACAAAAGTTTGCAAATATGATGCGCAAAGTGCTTGAAAACTCAAATCAGCCGACTATAGCATTAAGTGAGGAAATTGCCACATTAGATCTCTATTTACAAATTGAATCCCTGCGTTTTGATAATGGTTTTGATTATGAGATAACTGTAAAGGATAAGGATATTTATTATATTGAAATTCCAACGATGCTAATTCAAACATTTGTCGAGAATGCCGTTTGGCATGGATTGATGAAAAAAGAAGAACGCGGAAAAATAAATCTTCGGTTTTCAAGGATTGATAATAAACGGATCGTATGCGAAATCGAAGATAATGGTATTGGACGAAAAAAAGCAGCGGAATATAAATCAAAAGACCGTGTTCCGCATCGATCCAAAGGAACCGAAATTGTAAATAAACGTATCGCGTTAATGAATCTAAAGACCCGAAATAAGATAGTCTGTGAGACCATAGATTTGGAGAAGGAGAATAGCCAGCAAACAGGTACATTGGTTCGATTGGAAATCCCGATTGAGTTGAGTTAATTTTATGAAGCAATTTTTTCTTGTTGAAACCTGAAAAGCTATCCAATAAGGATGCTCCCCCTATCGCCCAAAAGGGGAGAGAGTTAAAAAGAGACTATTATTTTCCTCCGGGACCTCTGTGACTCTGTGGCCTATAAACTTAACATCATAGCGAACAATAATTTATTTAATTAGAGTAACAAAGAAATGATAAAAGCACTCATCATTGATGACGAAAAAAGCAGCCGTGACACTTTGCGAGGATTTTTGGAAAATTATTGTGAAGAAATCCAGGTAATCGATGAAGCGGCATCCGCCGAGCAGGGAATAGAACAGATAAAAAAATGGGAACCGCAACTTGTTTTTCTCGATATCGAACTACCACTTGGCTCTGGATTTGATCTTTTGGAAGCCTGTAAACATGCAAACTTTGATGTCATATTTACGACGGCCCATGATCAATATGCCTTACAGGCAATCAAAGTCTGTGCATTGGATTATCTTTTAAAACCGATTAATGCAACTGATTTAGTCGCTGCTGTGGCCAAAATTCGTCAACGAAATCTCAGCGGCACAATCCAGCCGCAAATTGGAGCCTTTGTAGAAAATATTAGCAATTTGAATAAACAACTAAGCAATATGGTACTTCCTACCTTGGACGGTTTTATGGTTGTGAAAATTGCTGATATTATCCGTTGTGAGGCAGAGAAGAATTATACCAATTTTATTTTTGCCAACAATGAGAAAATACTGGTCAGCAAAACTTTGAAAGATTTCGATGAACTTTTACATGATATGGATTTCATACGTGTTCATCAATCGCATTTAATCAATGCTTCACATGTCCAGCGTTATATCAAAGGAAGCGGCGGATATGTAAAAATGTCCGATGATTCAATTATTGAAGTATCGCGTCGAAAAAAAGAATTGCTGATGGAGCGGTTTATGAAATAGGGAAAAGGTAAAAGGAAAAAGGAAAAAGGCAAAAGGTAAGAAGTAATTATGATTTTTAACTGGATATAATAAGCATTAAAATTACCTCAACCATACAGAAACAAACTTAATTCTTAACTTTGATATGTGCTTCGTGTACTTCGTGATCTTCGTGGTAAAATCAGTATCAGCGTCCTAATGTGAAAGGCCAGAGATCGCAAGGCTAAAATGTTTAGTTCACTCTCCGTGGAAATGAACTTTGCGTCTTAGCGTCTTTGCGAGAAATAATACTAACCCCAATACCAAATAATAACTGATATTTACCCAATCCACAGATAATCCTACCAGCTGTTAATCGGTCATTGAGACCGTATATCTTTTACATTAAATTCCCGTAGAACAATTAATGATAATATGGTCGAGTTTTAGTCCATCTTGAAAATGGGCTAAAACTGTACTATCCAAAACAGAGGTTTCCGATGGAAATAAAAATCAATAATCTCTCTAAAACCTACCCAAACGGCGTTAAGGCACTTTCTGATATTAACCTTACCATTAACCAGGGTATGTTTGGGTTGTTGGGTCCGAATGGCGCCGGGAAGTCCACATTAATGCGTACGATAGCAGCGTTACAGGAACCGGATTCTGGAGAAATATTTCTGGATGATATGAATATTCTCAAGGATAAAATGGCAGTAAGACGTGTGCTTGGCTATTTGCCTCAGGAATTTAACGTCTATCCTCGCGTAAAAACAGAAGAATTACTCAATCACCTGGCCATATTGAAAGGTATTGTTGTCCAGGGTGAACGCAAGGATATGGTTGATGCATTATTAAAGAAAACCAATCTATGGGAATACCGCAAAAGATATGTGAGTACATTTTCCGGTGGTATGAAACAAAGATTTGGGATTGCTCAGGCCTCTCCTGGGGGAGCCTCTGTTAATTATCGTCGATGAACCAACGGCTGGACTTGACCCGGGGGAGCGCAATCGCTTTTATAATATTCTCAGCGAAATTGGAGAAAGCATTATTGTGATTCTCTCTACCCATATCGTTGATGATGTAAAAGAACTTTGTACAGATATGGCCATCATTCATAACGGGAAACTCGTTTTAAAGGATCAGCCACAAGAAGCGATTGAGAGGATTAGAGGCAAAATATGGTCTAAGAGGATTGAAAAAAATCAACTTCCCGATTATAATCATAAGTACAGGGTCATATCCAGCAAACTTGTCGCCGGGATTCCCGAGGTCCATGTTTTTAATGATACCAGGCCTGATGATGGCTTTACTCCCGTTGAGGTGGACCTGGAAGATGTGTTCTTTACTGAAATTCTCAAAAATAAAATAATATAATCGTTGCGTCTTAGTGTCGCTGTGTGAGATAGATTATTCAGGATATGAGTACATCGTAGGTTCTGTGTTTCTTATCTATACCGCAAGAATACAGATTTGGAGAAAATAATGTTTAGAGAATTCTTTATTTTTGAGATAAAATACCGACTGAGACAGCCCATGGTCTATGCGTTTCTTGCCTTGTTTCTGTTTTTGTCCCACTCGATTACCGTCGATATAAATGTGAGTATTGGGGGTTTTGGTAACTTAAATAATGTTAATGCCAACTCACCTTTCAAAATATTAGCCATCAATTCGATACTTTCTTTAATTGGTATTCTTATGGCGACGGCCTTTATGTCCGGTGCGGCTTTGAGGGATTATAAACATGACTTTAGTCAGATTATTTTTACTACCCCCGTGGAAAAGTTTGGTTATTTATTTGGCCGATATTGCGGAACCATCGTAATTATGTTAATACCCTTCCTGGGGGCGGTTGTAGGAAGTTTGACAGGAACGCTTCTCGCGGACCCTGATAGGGTTGGTCCTTTTATTTTTGCGGCTCATTTAAACAGTTTCTTAATCTTTTACTTACCTAATATTATTTTGTCTGGTGCAGTCTTTTACAGTATTGCCCTTATCAGCAGGAGCCAGACTTTGGCTTTTGCCAGCACCATTTTCCTCCTCTTTGGTTATGCTTTTACAATTATGCTGGTTCAGAATTTGGAGTTGCAAAACCTTGTCTACTTTATTGATCCCTTTGGACTGGAGGCAGCCGTCCTGACAACAAAGTACTGGACCATAGTCGAAAAGAACACGACGATGGTTTCTGTCTCAGGGTGGTTGTTGCTCAACCGTTCGATTTGGACTGCGATGAGTATACTCATCCTGGCAGTTTTATATTCTGTGTTTTCCTTTACCGTAGCAAAGACAAGACGTGGTCGTAAAGTGATTAAAGAAGATCTGGCCATATCATCCTCAGGTCTCAGTTATCTCAATCTAAGTTTACCTTCAATTAACGTTCACCACACGATCAGGACACATTTGTATCAGTTTCTTAGTCAAACTAAAATTGAATTTTTAGGAATTGTTCGCAGCCCAGCCTTTATTTTAATTACATTGTTTATAACATTCAATTTAGCGTCTTCTGTCATTGTCGCCCCGGATATATTTGGTGTAAGCGATTATCCGGTGACCTATAAGATGTTGGATGTTGTCAGAGGGGCCTATTTATTCGGATTCTTCCCCATAATCGTTTATTATGCCGGCGTTCTGGTCTGGCGGGAGAGAAATGCAAAATTCGACGAATTGAATGATGCCGCACCATTCCCTTCCTGGGTTGCTTTTATGTCGAAAACCACTGCGCTAATTCTTATGGTTGCGTTGCTCTGTTTTTTTGCTATTATCATTTGTTCCCTCAGCCAGTTATTAAATGGTTATACAAATTTTGAATTTGGACTTTACTTTAAAGATGTTTTTCTTATTGAGTTTACACATTTTGCCATGTTTTGTGTCCTATCCATGCTATTCCTTACGCTGATCAACCAGCGATATTTTGCTTATGCTGCTCTTATTATTTTCTTGCTTGTATTACACAATAAATTTGATGATTGGGAATTGATGCACAATTTATATCGGTTCGCAGAAGTGCCGAAATATATCTACTCTGACCTTTATGGATTTGGACCTTACTCAGCTGGAATAATTAATTTTAAAATATACTGGCTGATCTTCTGTGTTTTGCTCTCCATCATAGGCTCGATATTTTGGGTACGTGGTAAAACTTTTGGGATAAAGGAGCGTTTCTCCCTTGCCCGTAAAAATTTAACATCTCCTTCCCGACTGGCCTTAACGATCACTTTATTTTGTTTACTAGCAATGGGAAGCTGGATCTATTACAATACCAATATTCTCAACGAATACCGGACAAAGTATGATGAGAATAAAATTAATGCTGGCTATGAGAAGATCTATAAAAAAACAGAATTTCTCCCTCAACCAAAAGTAACGGATATTAAATTAAACGTAGATATTTATCCGGAAAACCGAAATGTGACCATATCAGGGATATATATCCTTAAAAATAAAACAACCTCTAATATCGATTCGCTGAGGATTACAACCAATCCGAAATGGGGGGTGGAAAATCTTGTAACCCCACATTCAGAATTAGTATTTGAAAATAATCATTTAGGGTACCGGATTTTTCGCTTAAAGAAAGCATTGTTGCCGGGTGATTCCACCCAACTTTCTTTTAAAATCAACTCTGTTTCGAGGGGTTTTGAAAATCGAATTACACAAAAACGCATATTGTCAAATGGGACCTTTCTTGAATATGATATTCTCCCACATATTGGATACAATAATCACCGAACCGTGGAATCAAAAAAGGAGCGAATAAAAAATGGTTTGTCACCTTATGTGGATTTACCAAATCCGGATGATCCCAGGGCTACAATGAAAAACTACATCGGCTTTGATTCGGATTGGGTAACATTGGAGACGACCATAAGCACCTCTTCGGATCAAATTGCTATTGCGCCAGGATCTTTGCTAAGAGAATGGCATGAAGACGACCGCCGTTATTTTCAATATAAGTTGGATTCCCCAAGCTTGAAATTCTTTACCTTTAATTCTGGTCGATATGAGGTTGCTCGGGATAAATGGAACGATGTCGATGTTGAAATTTATTATCATAAACCACATAATGTGAACGTAGGGAGAATGATAAACTCTATCAAAAAAACTTTAGCATACGGCAGTGAAAATTTTGGTCCATACACACATAAGCAAGCCCGGATTATTGAATTCCCGCGCTTTGAACAATTTGCACAGTCATTTGTTGGTACCATGCCTTGCTCGGAATCAGCCGGTTTTATAGCCGATCTTCGGGATCAGGATAAAATAGATATGGTGTTCTATATTATCGCTCATGAAATTGGACATCAATGGTGGGCTCATCAGGTAACGGGCGCAGCAGTAAAGGGAGAGACTTTCCTCTCGGAAACATTGGCGCAGTATACGGCTCTTATGGTGATGGAACAAGAATATGGTCGTGAAAAAATGTATCAATATTTACGGTATGAAATGGATAAATATTTACGTGGCCGGGGCAGGGAATCAAAAAAGGAAATGCCGCTTAACCGTAATGAAAATCAAGGTTATATCCACTATAACAAGGGTGGGGTAACAATGTATGCTTTGCGGGATTACATCGGGGAGGATAAAGTTAATTTGGCCTTGAGTAGACTTGTTAAAACCCATGCTTATTCGAATCCTCCATATCCCACTTCTATAGATCTTATGAGAGAATTTCAGGCGGTTACACCCGATTCGTTACAAGCGATGTTGTATGATATGTTTGAGTCAATAACTTTGTTTAGTAACCGGGTTAGCGATGCATCCTATCGTGAACTGGATAATGGCAAATATTTATTGTATTTAACCATCGAAAGTAACAAATTCCGTGCAGATTCGATTGGTGTTGAAACCGAGATTCCTGTTAATGATTGGATTGATATTGGCGTGTATGCCAAAGGAAGCCAAGAGAGAAGTAAACCTATTTATTTTGTCAGACAAAAAATCGATAGACCCAGTATGGAATTAAAAATCGTTTTAGATTCGGAACCGGGCAGGGCGGGAATTGATCCCAATTTTTTGTTGATCGATAGATTCCCGGAAGATAATATAAAAACAGCCAAATCTCTCAACAAAGAATTTGATCGTAAATTCAATAAATTATAGTTGGGATGCGTTTGTAAATTGTGATTCACGAACAGGACATTACCCCTGGACCTAAACAGTTCAGGGTGTTGCAGATTGGCTGGGGTTATTAGATTTCTCCAACAAAAATGAATATAATTCAATTTCTCAGTCGAAATGACCCCTTGATATGTCATTTCAAACGAATTCCGCTGTGCCGGATGAGGATAAATCTTATCTCCACATGTTTTTCTGCAAGAGCCTGATTTGACGCATCTCCGACCTCTCCCCAAAATTGACCATATGATCAAAATCCCTCCAATTTTATAAATCATTGAAATATTTTTAAACAAATATCACTATTTCTGCTTAAATTATCTTCAACTATCAGTGGCAATAGAAATTACATGGGGCTATGTGTTAGCTATCTATTGTGAGAGAATAAATGAATGACGCGATAAAGACATTTTTGGCAATCATCCTTTTAACCATTTCACTCCTTTCATGTAAAAAAGACCTTTCTCCGATCGTAACCGATGTTGCAATTTACTATACCGGGGAGAATCAGAACAATCTCTATGAATTCAGAGTATCAAACACCTCTGATGAATCCGTATGGTATTGGGGTTACGAAGAGAGATCTCCTGTATTTCAATGGTCGGTTTACAATAATGAAAGTTGGGAAAATTCCGGACCGGGGTGGTGTGGTACGGGTCTCTTTTTAGTAGAGTTGGAGCCGGATGATTCTTTTTTACTAAAAATCACCAGGCCAGACAATAATCTTCCCTGGCGGGCGGGTATCCAGATTCTGAGATCTGCTGAAGATGAGGGTGAAATTGTTTGGAGCGAAAAAATAGACTAGTTTTACGCCAAACATCGCGTATCTCCCTCTATTAGGCTGTTTCAATAAAATAAATTTGCCACTGCCGTACACAGACTCCAATAAGTTTGATAATATTTATAGCCAAATACTCTTTTAATATTTTTACAAAGTCTGTGATAGCCTGTGGCAAGTATGATTTACAAAACCCTTAGAAAAGGATCTTTGATAAGTAAACAGGGTCTAATTGGCACCATTTTCAAATGCGAGATTATCATAACCATAAAATAATTAATACAGTGAGACAAGATGCCTGATGCTAAAACACCAAAATGGTTAATTGATACCCAAAACAAAAGTTGGGAACCTGAAATATTAATCTCAGGGATTATCCTTACATTTCTTTTTCTCCTCTCGAATTATATCTATAATTTTTATGGAATGCTCATCCAGGAGCTAAATGTCAGATATGTGGTGGGAAGAAACATCTATGTTGTCTCAATAATTATATTAAATGGGTTGAAAATCGGATTGATCTTTCACCTTATCCTAAGAGGGATCTGGACAGGATTTGTCGGTTTAAGTTATGTTTTTCCGGATGGTGTGAATAAACAAAACATGCCCGAATCCAAAAGAAAAATTAACTTCCATAAACCTGAAATATTCGTTATCAGATTAGAAAAAGTCTGCAGCCTGTTATTCTCATTTATATTCTCTTCAATTATCTTTGTGGGTAGTTTTTGCATTGGTATGATCCCCTTTGCCTTATTGTTTATTGCAGGATTTGACATTTCGACGATTAGAGTAGTTATTCTATATATTATAATTCCCTTGTATATCATTTTGGGAATAATATGGATTGTTTTGGCCAATAGGAAAAAGAAATCAAAAATAGTGGATTCTGCAGAAAATTCAATTCTAAGCAATATTCTCACGACTTATTTTACAAATATGGGTAAGATAAAGACATTTCTGTTGTTTGTTTTGTATTTTACCATAATTAGTCTCCTCTCTCTTTCAGAAATTTTTGAATTTGATTTTAAAAATGAGAGCAATGCAGACAAAACTATTAAGAGTACAATCATTCAATTAAATAAAGACCATTATAAAAATACCAGAGATAAAAGTTTAAGAATATCGAAAGCCGCAATCGATCAATTCTGGATAGAGGATAATTCGATTGAATTATTTATTAGTTTTTACAAAGAAGATTTATATACGATACAAAATTTGACCGAGAAGCCAGCCTCACTCAAGAGTTTGGATATACTGACTGATAGCACCGGAATAGATTTAAAATCATTGTACCATATTTATATGGACGATAAGATGATATCCGGATTGAGATGGTATGGCATACAGAACGAAAATAGCAATCAGAAAGGGATCATCACAAAAATTGCCGTGGATTGCTTGGAACGTGGATATCATGAAATAAAGATTGATAAGATCTTCTGGATTGATAAAAATAAGAAACCACAACTTATTGAGAACTGGGATGTGATACCTTTTGAAGTGGACAAGGCTATTTTAGATGATGATTCTTAAAAAACGCGCTAATTGATAATTAGCAATGCAACTGTTATTTTATGCCACTATATGTAGTGAAATTAATAACTTGAAGAATTCAATATCAAGAAAGGAACTTTTTAATGCAAAGAATTCTATTTCTATTAATGGTGATTCTATTTTTAGTTTCATTCTCATCCTGTGGAACCGGAGGTGCCTTCCGGGCCACACATGTGACCAATGTAGAGTTGTCCGAACCAAATTTTAATATTGTAGCCAAAGATATGCATGGTTCATCGATGCAGGGATACCTGATTGGACTCAGCTATTCTGCAGGCTCTGATATTGGTACGTTTGCCTTGATCAAAGTCAGTGGTGTTGAGAAACTCTACGATTCAGCAATAAAGGAATTATGGGCCAACTATCGCGAAAAATACGGTAGCACGGATGGAAAAAAATTAGCATTAATAAACATCCGCCAGGATTCAGAGGTGCTGAATACACTCGTCTATACACAAGCGAAATATTTTATCACTGCCGATGTGATCGAATTTATAGAATAAAATAACAATTTTTCTGAGACTTTTTCTCTCCCCCTTTTCTATTTTATTCTCACAATTAGAACATCCATAACCTCTCTGTCCGGAGGATGTGGGTGAATAGGGCCTATGTGGTGAAGAAGAAGAGAACTTATTAGTTTTCTGGTCCGCATCATTTGGAAATCAGCCAATAACCATTTTTCCGATTGGAGACTTCATCCATTTCGTAGAGGTAAAATAAAAAAACGAGCCTTGATCAGGAAAAGAATTTCGCATGTTTGACAGAACGGTGGTGTGGAAAATATTTATTCATTTAGGCTTTATTAATTGATTTCATACCTGGATCTGCCAATTTTACTATACGTTTCTGTCTGTTTTTATACGATACTACTAGTTATCATTTAATTCCGGAGTTACTGCTGTATGAAAATTGTCCTCCATTTACTAAAAATCTGTCTTTGGATTCTATTGCTCCTTTTCAGTTTTAATGCCTGTGAAATGACAAATAAAAATACTGTCACGAAAGAATGGATCAGCCAGCGGTTTAATGATCCGCAGACAAGTCAACCCTATTTCTCTTTCATCTATGATGGAAAACCTTCCAAAAATTTACTAACTAATTGGACAGTAAGCACAAGCCAGCAGATACTTGACCCCAATCGCGTACAGCAAATAACCGAGTATTTGGATCCTACAACAGGATTGCTTGTTCGAAGCACGGCGTTAATCTACCAGGATTTTCCAGCAGTGGAATGGGTACTCCATTTTAGCAACAGAGGCGAGAGGGATACACCCATTATAGAGCAAATACTTCCTCTTAACAATGAAATTGTTTTACCGGACGCAGCTCAAATAACACTGCATACCAGCACGGGTGACTATAATTCTGCAGAAAGTTTCCGTCCTTCATCAACCAATCTCAATGCTGATTCCCCGGTGATATTATCAGCTCATAAAGGCCGCTCCTCTTCAGACGGATATTTACCCTTTTTTAACCTGGATTGGGAAAACGGAGGAATCGCTATTGCTTTGGGTTGGTCAGGTCAGTGGGAAGCCCAATTCGGAGTTGAAGCACCTGACCAGCTCTCCATTAAGGGGGGCATGCAGCACACACATTTGAAATTGTTACCCGGAGAAACGATTCGAACGCCGCGGATGTTGCTGGCTTTTTGGGATGGGGATGAGCCGATTGATGGTAACAATTTAATGCGTCAGATCTTAATCAAACATTATCTGCCCCGTCGAAACGGTAAACTGGTTATGCCGCCGGTTATGGCCAGTGTGACAGACACAGCACCGGATGGGACTTATGAAGCACCACATCTAAGGGTGATGCCAATTCTGGCTGAACGTGGGATTGAAACTTTCTGGTCCGATATGGATCCACAACATTGGTATCCCAAGGGATTCCCTTCCGGTACAGGCACGTGGTACCCGGATCCAAAAAAATATCCAAATGGTATGGGACCGATTGGCCAGGCGGCACATAATGCAGGGATGGGGTATCTGCTCTGGTTTGAACCGGAACGGGCGGCAGCCGGCAGCAGGATTGACAAAATGCATCCACAATGGTTGAATAAAAAGGGTCCGGTGGAAGTGCTGGATCAATTTTTATTTCGTATGGATATCCCTGAAGCCCGGGCCTGGTTGCTTGAACATATTGATGAGCAAATCACTGCTGCCAATATCGATTGGTTACGGTATGATTTTAACCTGGATCCGTTGGAATTCTGGCAGAATACGGATACTGAAGATCGTCAGGGGATGACAGAAATTCGTCACATTGAGGGACTTTATGCATTTTGGGATGAATTGTTCAGACGCCATCCTCACATGTCTCTCGATAATTGTGCCAGTGGTGGGCGCCGTATTGACCTGGAAACTATATCCCGCGGTCTTCCTCTCTGGCATAGTGATCTACAATGCCTTGTGGAGGATCCGGAGGCGGACCAGTTACAGAATGGTGGATTGTACCGCTGGATTCCCCTGCATGGCTGTGGTGACTATGGCTATGAACCCAGCTATAATTTCCGCAGTGCCATGGCCAGTGGCGGTGTATTTACCAACCATGATAATGACAGTCTACGTGCATTGCATCGTACACGTGAAATTAAGAACCTCAATAATTCAGGATTGACACTTGGATCCTGGTATTTTACTGGCCCATTTATCAATAAAAATAAAGACCCATATTCCTTTTCTTTTGCACCTGAAAACGGTGTTAACCTTAACCGGACATTTGAAAACGGTGGATTAAAATGGCTGAAGAAACCGGAATGGGAAAATGGTGAGCAATATGTATTCGATTCATTCGATCCAGAGAACCATCATGCCAGCTATGTATATCGTGATATAACAGTTTCTTATGATACCAACTGTCGGATTTATTTAGGGAGTAATGATGGGTATAAGGTTTTTGTCAATGGTACGTTTGTTAAGGGGGAAGATGTAGGACGTAGTCTTGCCGTTGACGATTCTAAAATTGATCTGCCTCTGAAAAAGGGAAAAAATGAACTGTTGATCAAAATAATCAACAGAGGGAATGTTAGTGGGTTTTATTTTTCTACGGTCCCATTTCCGGGGGGATGGTTTAGGCAAAATTCGGCAGATTCTCATACGCGCGACGCAGTAAAACGAACGACGGCCATATATAAAAAAATGCGTCCCTATCTGCTGGGCGATTTCTACCCGTTGTTTCATCATATACCTGACCTGGATGTCTGGTATGGATACCAGTTTCATCGTCCCGAATTTGATGATGGGGCGGTAATCCTTTTCCGCCGTCCGGAGAACCCGGATCCTGTTCAGGAGATTCAAATTAGAGAACTTAATTCTGATCAGGAATACGAATTTTTTGTTGAGGACAACAGCGAGAAGAGAATCCAATCTGGGGAAGAAAAACTGGTTGTTACTATCTCAGAATGTCCGGGCTCACAGATAATATTTTACCGAAAAAAATGAAAAATATATTTGAAGTAAAATGTAGAATACTTTTTCAACATTGAGTTTGTAGAATGCAATGAAAATTATAAACTATTAGGCATTCAAATGAAACTTGGTGGAACTTTACGAACTAAGCGTCTCTGCGTTATAAAGAATACTGTTTTAGAAAAACAATATTGTCTGAATCTAATTTTTAATTGATTTATATTTTACTCAATCCAGAAACTGAAACGGAGTCTCAGATGATGAAAAAAATTATGAAAATTAGCAGTATCGTCGGCATTGCGTACACCTTGTTGAACGGTTGTACATCTTCTGACTTACAGATCCTCAAAAAAAATGAGACGATCGTCTACTTGGGCGATTCGATCACTGCTGCCGGTGTCAAACCAGAAGGCTATGTGACCCTGGTTTCTAAGAGTATTGCAAATGCATACCCGGATCTGGGAGTTAAAGTCATTGGGGCAGGCATTGGCGGGCATAAAGTGCCTGACTGCCAAAAACGTCTTGACCGCGATGTACTTCAAAAGAATCCTACGATAGTCGTGATCTATATTGGCATAAACGATGTTTGGCATTGGAAAAGGGATAATGGCACGCCAAAGGATGTTTATGAGGCAGGCTTAAAGGATATGATTAGTAAGATTAAGTCAGCCGGAGCAAGGGTAATTTTATGTACACCCACGGTTATTGGTGAAAAAGTGGATGGCACAAATGAGTACGATAAAATGCTTGACGAATATTCCGATATAAGCCGTAAGGTTGCCAGGGAAACGGGTTCACAACTCCTTGATCTGAGAAAGGCTTTTATGGTCTATCTCAAAGAGTACAATCCTGAGAATGTGGAGAAAGGAATATTGACGAGTGATACGGTTCATTTGAACAAGAAGGGTAACAGCGTCCTGGCTGGATTAATGCTTGATGCCTTGAATGTGCCACATGGAATGTAAGAGCATAAAATTGCTCTAGATTAATAATTTGGATGACTTTCAAAGGGGTATAAATCGATGATAGATATCATCCACATTGATCCAAATCCAGATCTTTCAAAGTATATCAGGAAGATCTCAGTCTTTAAGAGTAAGAAAATCATCCAATACAAACAAAAGCTCATGCCCAGTGCTTTTACCTATCTTTCTTATAATTTTAAGGATATTCCGGCCTCCTATTTCAATAACAGGAGAATCCAACCAAAATCCAGGTTGCAAATCGCCGGTCCCAAGATCAATGATGATATCTATGTAGAATATGATGGCAGTTTATGCCAGATATTAATTGAATTTACGGCATCTGGATTCTATTATCTCTTTCATATTTCTCCCTCCAGATTTACCAATAATTTATCTGATTTAGGTGATCTCATTTCTTCCCAATTAAAAACTCTACTAGATGAAGAATTGATTATGTCGGATAATGGTGAGCAGCAAATTGAAGTGCTCGAGGATTTTCTCCGTGAGCGAATTCCAAAGGCTTTGCCTTTTAATGATTATATTGAGAAGGCACTGAATATTATTGAGAAATATAATGGTAGTTTTCAAATAAATGAATTAATAAAAGATATAGGGATTGGTGAACGCCAATTTGATCGAAAATTTCGGGAGATAGTCGGCATCACACCAAAATGCTATTCAAAAATTTTTCAACTACATTATGTGATTAATCTGATGCATTCAAAAAAATACTCCTCTGTGCAGGAGCTTGCCTTCCAAGCAGAATTTTATGACCTCGCCCATTTTACAAATCGTTTCAAAGAATTAACCGGTTTCACACCCAATGAATTTATTAAGAGTGACAAACATATCGCATTAAAGTATTTTACCGATCTTATCAAATAGATCAAGTACAATTTTATTACAAATGGTAAAGGCACGATTAATCACGCCGCTCCACATATGGTGATCAAAACACCATTTACTAAGTATTTCAATAAGAGATAATGTACTTCACGTACCTGACGATGGCCATTCGCGAACGGCCATTACTATCCCCAAAGTTATACCACTCGTACCATAAATGTCTTTTTTTTACAATGATATGTCTGATTTATACAATGAAATATCTTTTACCAATGTTATTATTGTACCAGTAGAAATAAATTACACTTGAAAATGGTACTTCCTTTATCAAAAAAAGAATGGAATCCGGCCCAAAAGGAAGTATGGGGAAATGTTGAAACCTATACAAATCTGATCCTGAAGGGCGATGTGAAAGGTTTTACGGACTTTTTTCATAAAGATTATGCTGGTTGGAATAATTGTGATTTAATGCCGGTAAATAGAACTGATATTAAAAAAGAATTGCAAATTCTCCCCAACCGGAAAATTGCTTCTTATAATATAACCCCTGTAGCGATTAACATATTTAATGATGTGGCAATTGTTCATTACTATTATTCTACTGCGTATAAAAACAAAGACGGGTTGGAACGTTCAAAAAAGGGACGTAATACGGATATACTATTAAGGCAGAAAGATAAATGGGTCTTAATTGGAGATCATGTCGGATAAAAAGGAGAATTAAATCTGATATGATCGACCCTATATTCAGTAGTATGGGTAGTGTCAAAAGTTCTATGAAACAATGAAAAATTGGAGTAAAAGATGAAACCACAGAGGCCACAGAGAAATACTCTGAGAACTCCTAAAGAATATCCTTTTAATGATATTACTGAAAAAATAATCACCTTTGTCCCGATTTATCGGGAAAGTTCATTCTTCACTTGGACCAGGTTTATTGGAAAATTTATATGAAGAAGCCATGGCGCATGAGTTAAAGTCACGGGGAATTGAGTATAAAAGACAGAAACAACTCGAGATTGAATATAAGGGCAATCCTATTGGTAATTATCGATTAGATTATTTGATCGAAAACAAGGTGATTGGTGAATTGAAATGTGTTGAAGCAATTAAAAAAGGGAATAAGGGAGTCATATTATAAGAGATCACAGAGGGGAGATAAAGAGAAACGGTATTAACTCAAATAAAATTAATAGATTACTCCGTGTACTTGTATGTTTAAAGTTAAAAGATTTAACTAACACTTTACTTGTTTATGTTTTATAAAACCTAGATAATCTGGCATGTAAGGAGGTCCGTGTCCTGGTCTCGGAGACCGTCACAGAGTTTCTTCCGGCTGCCAGATAAAAGTCGGTTAATAACTTGGCACTAAGATGCCGTATTTTTACAAGGCTGATGATGTCTGGTTTTACATTTAACAAGTAAAGGAGTCATTATATGTCCAACTATTATCTAGGCTGCGATGTAAGTAAAGGTTATGCCGACTTTATCATCTTAGACAGTGACAAAATAGTTATTGAATCTGTCTTCCAGTTAGATGATACCTTTGAAGGGCATAACCAGTTTTATCATTTTATCCGTGATTTTTTCAAACGATACCCAGGATCGAACCTATTCTCTGCTGTCGAGAGTACTGGCGGACTTGAGAATAACTGGCTTGCCCTGTTTAAACGTTTATCTGATATAATGAACATAAAGTCTACCAGAATAAACCCGGTCGGCCCAAATGCGCTTCATAAAGCATCATTAGAACGTAATAGTGATGATGCTATAAGTGCAAAGTTCATTGCCGAATATTTGATCTCTTATCCTAAAAAAGTGAATTATAATGCTGACGACCCATACATTTCCCTAAGAAAACAATGGACTCTTATTGAAATGTATAAAAAACAAAAAACACAACTTTTAAATCAATTGAATATTCTTCTTTATACGTCGATGCCATTTTTGATGAAACATATCAAAGATGGAATTCCAAATTGGATATTACTCCTGCTTAAGACATATCCTTCATCAGCTAAATTAATCAGAACCAGGGAGACGACCCTGGCAAAGATTCCTTATATATCATATAATCGGGCTTGTGCTCTTATTTCCGATGCCAAGCAAAGTGTCGGCTCTATCGATGATCAAACAACCGCTTTTATTATTAAATCTACCGTCGAACAGATATTACATCTGAAAAATAAGATTGAGCAACATAAACAGTATATGATAACTCACTGTGATCTGCCGGAAGTGAATCTTTTGCTATCATTTAAAGGTATCGGCATTTATTCAGCCATTGGCCTTATCCTCAACATCCTTGCTGTCGAACGTTTTCCATCAGCAAAACATCTGGCTTCCTATTTCGGTGTTCATCCTGTATATAAGATTAGCGGCGATGGGAAAGGTGCTTTTCGGATGAGTAAAAAAGGTCGAAGTGTACCCAGACAAATTCTTTACATGGTAGCCCGCAGCAGCATAGTTTATAATCCCTTAATCAAGGAAGTCTATATTAATCACTTAAAAAGAGGCAATGTTAAATCATCAGCTCTTGGTGTATGCATGCATAAGGTACTGCGTATCGTCTTTGGAATGTTGAAACATCAAAAAGAATTTGATCCGGAAATAGATAGGCAAAACAGGAATAAAACCAGAATTGTGAAAAATAGAAGTTCTAATTCCAATTTAAAACGTCGCTATCAGGAAAAATCAGAGGATGCTCCTGTTTCTAAAAGACAAAGCATTAAAAGAAGGAAGAGAAAACAGTCCCAAAACCTACTTGAGGTTTAGTGCGGGATCAGAATTTCCTCTTCCCTCAAGTAGTGCTTATAAAATAATACGGAATCTTAGAATTGTCAAAGAACGAGTAAATTTTTACAAGAGAGACTGACATACATTGAGGTCAGTTTCTCTTGACTTTAATCTTAATAACTCTGTGGTTATTTTTTACACTACCGTAGTATGCAAAAGGAGTAAAAAAATGAAAACTATGTGCTTTTCTTTGTGCCTCACACTCATTTTGTTAATTAGTTCTATAACTACCATCTATTCACAGAAATCAAATACCGGAGACAAAATTCTTGAAGAAAGAGCGGTCACCAATACAAATGATGCCGGTCCCGGATCACTTCGTGAAGCCATTTTCGAAGCGAATACACTTCTGCATTTAAACAATAATATTATCCGCTTTAAAATTCCAAAAACCGATCCGGGATATGATGCCAACAAAGGTATATGGGTGATTCAGCCCGACAGTGCCTATGAACATATTGTTGATAACGGATTGACGATTGATGGTTTCTCTCAGTCTGTTTTTATTGGTGAGGATACAAATCCTGACGGCCCTGAGATTGTGATCGATGGCAGTAATGCTAGGACTCATTCGTCTTGTTTTATTACGAGGGCAGAAGGTACGGCGTTATATGGATTAACCATTAATAATTTTGGAAGTGTTGCCATTATATTTTATGCTCCGGGATTTGGCAGGGTCTCCGGATGTTATATTGGAACAGATTATTCCGGGACGAATGCAGCCGGGAACAAATTTGGAATCGCGGTTTGGAATAAAGTGCAGGGTGTTCATATCGGGCCCACAGAATACGCGTATCCCAATATTATTTCGGGAAATACCCAATCAGGTATCTTTTTGGCTGACTCGGCTCAACATAATATAATTGTTGGCAATTATATCGGTTTGAACCGTGATAAAACTGCCCCTATCGGTAATTATTTACGGGGGATCGATCTGGAAAGGGGGTGTGATTTTAACGAGATATTTGATAATTACATTGGTGCAAATAGTGACGGGATTACAATTATAAGATCAAATCATAATATTATCGCGAATAATTTTCTGGGAACGAATGCATCGATGGAATCTGATTTTGGAAATGGGAGCGGGGTATTTGTCTATGCCAGGTCGTCCAATAATTTAATAATTGAGAATGTCATCGGGTATAATACTGTAGCTGGGATTGTTGTTGACAGTTTGAGTTGTCAGGGAAATATTATCACCCGCAATTCTATTTCGCAAAATAATGGCCCTGGTATCGACAATAGAAATGGCGGAAATGCAGAACTAACTCCCCCTGTCCTTACTTCGGTTTCAACAAATGAGATAAAAGGTACGGCAGGAGCCATTCAGATAATTGAGATATTTGCTGATTCCGATGATGAAGGTCAAATCTTTATCGATTCAACTATGACAGATTTACAGGGTAAGTTTACAGTATCAGTCCCAGGCTTAACGGAATTGCCCTATATTACCGCTACGGCACGTGATAGCCTTGGGAATACATCAGAATTTAGTGCACCCGTTACTGTCACAAATATTGAAGAGGTCTCATTCCCACAGAAATTCCAAGTACGTCAAAACTATCCAAATCCCTTTAATCCAAAAACAATGATCAGTTATCAGTTACCCCTGAGCAGTGAGGTTGAACTGAGTGTATATAATCTTCTTGGACAAAAAATTGCTACACTTGTCAATGATAAACAAAAGGCGGGCAAACACACGTATCAGTTTGACGGCAGTGATCTTTCTTCAGGGGTTTATCTCTACCGGATCAAGGCTGGAGAGTTTACGGAGGTGAAGAAAATGGTACTCGTGAGATAGCATAAAATGTATAACAGGGATAAAAATTTTGACATGATCACCCCGACGGGACAGGCAGGATTTACAGGATAATATATTTCGGAATTCGGAATTTGGATTTTAGGATGTTTGGTTTCTCCAAAATCCATAATTCCAAATCAAAAATACTAAAATGAAATCCTGTAAATCTTGTAAATCCTGTGATCCTGTCTGAGTAAATGAGAGACACACGATACGAGATACGAGAAATCTCTGTCATGACACCTACCTTGTATTTTTGCACTTTCCTGAGTAATATTTAATTCATCATATATAAATATGGAATATCGATACTGGACTCTCGATTAGTATCCTGGACTTCGTGGTATGTTCGTGGTCCGTCATGAAGTAATAAGGGAGCACGTAGGAAACACAAAAACCATGAAGATTTTGGTGATTAACTATTATCTAATATTTTGGAGTTCTAAATTGGGAATTAAATATGATAATTTTTAAAATTACCCCTTTTTATTGGGATAAATATGAGAAAACGTAATTTCATTGCTCTGATATTTATGATCGTCTCAACATCTTGCATGATGGGGGGAGGTGAGAGCACCGATAAACCAAATATTCTCTTCATCATCGTCGATGATTTAGGCTGGACAGATGTCAGTACCGGTTCTCCAAATCTGGGACATGGTAGCAATTATTATGAAACCCCCAATGTGGATAAATTGGCTTCAAAGGGTATGTCTTTTACCAATGCGTATACCTGTGGACCCAATTGTGCCCCCACACGCGCTTCCCTGATGAGCGGGCAGTATGGCACACGCACGAAAATGTACACCGTATCGGATCCAAACCGCTCCAAACCTGAGCAAAGAGGGTTGGAAGCGGCAGATAATAAACTCTATCTAGATCTTGAGCAGGTTATGCTGGCAGAAGTCCTAAAAGAGGCTGGTTATGCGACTGGCCATTTTGGGAAATGGCACCTTGGAGGTCATCACGGAGGAGGGTTGCCTGATCAACAAGGATTTGATATTAATATTGCCGGAACCAATATTGGCGGCTCTACGGGTGGCTTTTTCGCCAATGGAGAGGGCGCGTTTCCGGCAAAGAGAAATGCACCCCTCATGCCCGGTCTTCCCCCAAACGGAAAGGCCGGAGAGTGGCTCGATGATCGTATTACAGGAAACGCATTAGATTTTATGGAAGCGAATAAAGGCCAGCCATTTTTTGTCTATATGTCCTTTTTTGCTGTACACACACCTATCTCAGCACCAGCAGAGGATATAGCACTATTTTGATACAAAATCTAAAACAAAGTATCATGACAATCAGACCTATGCCGGTTTTATAAAAAGTTTTGATGATAATATCGGTAGGCTGATAGCCTTTCTCGAAACGACTAATGATCCCAATAATTTAAATAAAAAACTTATTGAAAATACCATGGTCATTTTTTATTCTGATAATGGTGGTCTTGGTGGATTTGAACGCTCCGGTATAACCGGATTAGAAATAACCGATCAATTTCCTTTGCGCGATGGGAAAGGATCTCTTAAGGAGGGTGGGATACGTGTTCCGTTGATTGTTCGCTGGGATGGGGTGATGGAAAGCGGGCAGTATTAATCATAACCCAGTGATAACGGTAGATTTTTATCCAACCCTGGTTGAGGTTGCGAAGGCAGAAAAACCGGAAAATACACTGTTAGACGGCCTTAGTCTTGTCCCAACACTTGTTGATGGGAAAATGGAAGAAAGAGCGCTTTATTGGCATTTCCCCGCTTATCTCAATGCCCGCAAGGGTAAGGATGGCCGGCTGGATTTTCGAACAACCCCGGTTTCTGTTATAAGAAAAGGTGACTTTAAACTTATCTATTATTATGAAACGCGTCATTGGGAACTGTATGATCTTGCTGCTGACATTGGTGAGAGCGAAAATCTGGCCAAAATTAATACTGAAAAGGTAACCGAGTTGGGGACTTTACTGGTCACATGGCTAAAGGATACAGGGGCTGATTTGCCACGGGAAAAAGTCACCGGAGAAGTAGTGGCCCTGCCGGATCCATTGGTAGACAAATAATAATCTGGACAGCAATTGAAAAAATATAATTTTATCTGGATTCTTAGTGATAACCGCCCTTTGTCTGCGGGTATTAGGGCTCTTTGAACTCTTTGGCATTTTCCTGCTTATCTCAATGGACGCACTGGCAAAGATGGGCAATTGGATTTCGGACCACACCGGTTTCAGTCGTTACAAAGGAGACTATAAACTTCTTTTTTATTATGAAACCCGGCAATGGGAACTTTATAATCTGGCTGAGGATATAGGAGAAAATAGCATCTGGCTGGATCGAATCCGGAAATAGTGGGAAAATTGAGGAACTTACTGATATATTGGCTTAAAAATACGGGGGCAGATTTACCAAGAGAGAAAGATACAGTTAAAGAAGTGGCGCTGCCTGATCTGCCTGTAATTAATTAACAAATGGACAAATTATTGAAAAAAAATCACTTTATCTGGATTGTTCTCTTATCTGCCTTCTGTAGAGGATTGACTCTTTGGGATTGCCGGCAGCCTATAACTCTACTGAATACTTTCTTTCTAAAACGACGCTGGGGATGGGGGCCAGACAGTCAATTGATCCGCTTATATATATTTATCCAACGGCCTATATGTATATTTTGGCAGGACTCTATGGTGTTCTCTATATTTCAGGGACAGTAATTGGGATATTTAGTAATACGGGTGACTTTGCCATCCGGTATTTAATTGATCCGTCATTATTCTATCTTGCCGGCCGCGTGACTAATATCTTATTCTCTCTCCTAACAGTACTCATACTCTATGTTCGATCTCAAAAATTATTTGGTGAAACTACAGCCCGCTTTGCCGCAGTCTTTATCCGCTTTCAGATATTATTATATTCAATTTAGCCGTTTTGCTGTTTCTGACACGTTATTAATACTTTTTTCTACATTGGCAATACTGACCTTATTAGAAACATACAGGAGCGCATCCAGAAAAAATTACCTATTATCAGGTTTTTTTATTGGTCTGGCTATAGGTATGAAATATAATGCCGGTTTTCTGGTTTTGGGATTATTTACATTAATTATTCTGCATTGGATAGAACATAGGCGTGAAAATTTGTGGAAATATGGCTCCGCCTCCATTTTTGCCATCATTGTGGGATTTCTGGTTTTTAATCCACTTTGGCTACTCAGATTTTCTGACTTTTATGATGGGTATATATTGATGTCCACCCAGATGCAAAGCGCCGTATCGTTGGAATTCGGATTAAACTATATCTGGGAAATTAGAGAAATTATTATCCCATGAACTTGTTATTGGGATAGGGTTTTTTGTCAGTACTCTGTTTTTTTTAATAAAAAGAAAACCCCTTCACCTGATAATGCTAATTCCTCTACTTGTTACATTTCTCTATGTAGGAAGTTGGCAAAAAAAAGGTGTAGATTATTTATTTGCCATTTTTCCGGCATGGATTGTTTTGTTTAGTATGTGGCTGGACCAGGTATGGGGAAAATTAGAAAAGCAAAAATTGCTGAGAAATACTTTGATTGTTCTCGTGTTTCTTCCTTCGTTATTAATGTCTGTCCATCAAAATATTCTGGCATTGAATATGGATACAAGGGAGAAGGCTACGGAATGGCTAAAGAATAACCTGGCGGGGAACACAAAAATCTGTTATGATCATTATACTTTTGATCTGGGATTGTTCGATGTGCATCGCTATACAGAATACGGCGCAAGCAGCGGGCAACTTCCAGAGGAAATTAAACGGCGTTTACTTCCCTATCAAAAGCACCCCAGAAACATCTCAAATGTACCTGTTGTAATTTTGCATCAATCCCCGATACATGATGGTGATAATCTCTATGAAAATCAGATGTCAGGATATAGAAGAAAGTCAGTGGAAGAATTACAGGCTGAGGATGTTACCTATTTGGTAACCAATAGTTGGTACTATGGACCTTATCTGGAATGTGATAGGGAGAGGTTTAGTCCGGTTATGAAAGAAAAAATCACGGAGGTGAGGAATTTTATAGTGATGTAAAAAACAAGGGTAAAGAAATTATTGCCTTTCAGCCTGATTTTTGGACACCCGGTCCGATTATTAAAGGTTTATGATATCTCTACAAAACTAAATATTAGGGATATTATTTTCGTATCACTTTGATTCGCTTACAAAGATCTTCGCCATAGTTCAAAGGCAAGCCACCAATCAATTTGTCTGGCTAACTGTTTCTCACCTGCAAAATATTTATCTATCATGTTTTTTATGGATGGGTAATCGTAATGCGGGTACGATTTGACATTTTCAGAGTTGACAAAATCCAAAATACATTCTTTCATATGATCAATAAAAAGCACGGATTCAAAATCTCTATAGTACATACCTGCCATTTTTTTAGCAGATGTCCAGGCCAATGCCCCTAAGGTAGATATATTAAAAGGATAGGTAATTGTTCCCTTTACAAGTGGAAAACTCGCCAGATCCATCGGTGAATCTTTAATCATATTTCGCCATAATTTTCCGTTTTTTCTGAGGTGAAGCGGGAGATTTAAAATATCATTTATCACATCCTTTTGGCCAAAGGGCATATAGTTCGTTGCCAACCCATCAACACAAGCCTGAGCAAAACCAAACCAGTTTGATAGTCGTGTGCGTATAGCTAGAAGATCTACCCAATTTTCCATTCCAAATTTAGTTATATCGGGACTATCACCAATATATTCATCCAGTTGTAGATAATAACCGTGTTCCATTTCGCTTTTTGTGTCAAAATTAAATATGTCCGCTCTATGATGTCTTAGATGATTTGCTATGGTCTCACTGTCCTTGTTTATCAGGGCTTTTTTACCCTTTAACAGCAAACGGTTAAGATATTGCCTGCGGGCAATTTCACCAAAACCACCGTCTATTACGACTTTATCCTGTTGTCTGAGAGGGAGATACCATCTTAATCTCATGATTTCGGAAGCTGGCATATGAACGGTGTTTTGTCCGAAGTGATTTTTAATCCACTGAACACATTCATTTGGGTCGGGTAAATCTGTATTGAGTACGACCAGTTCTTTATGAAGTTTTTTGCAGATCTCTCCGGCAATTCTTATGTCCGGGTGACCCGGGTCTCCAAATGTATGCAGGCTCCAGTTATCATTTGGTTGAGATGATAAAATCTTGATCAGGACACGGGAATCAATTCCGCCCGAGAGTCCTAACGATATCGATCGATTGTTGGCCAGGGGGAAGAGTGTGAACTTGTTTATCTTGTCCTTTAATTGCTCTGGAGAAGCAGATAGAGAACTGTCCGGTAGCCAGGGTTTGCGGTCATAGTGTACGGTAGTATTGTCTAAAACAGCAATTGAACCTGGCCCTAATCTTTGCATCTTAGAAATAACATTCTTATGTGAGATCTGATTAAAACTATTCCATACAGCTCCAAACTGCTTAAAATCTACGTCACAGTATCCGCTTATCTTTGTTATCCAATTTAAATGGGTCGAAAAGATCAGAGTACCATCTATCTCGGCCAGATACATTTCTCGAAGACCTAAAACGTCTGTAAATAAAATCGTACTGCCGCTCGTCCACTTAATTCCCGTAAAATGTCCATTTAGTTTTCTTGTATTTTCAATGCTCCCGTTAAGGATCCCTTTCCAGTCCGCGGTATTCATGAAATTTATCTGATCATTTACTGTTTTAATTCCCAGACCACAGACCATAAAACCGGTAGATGCATCGGATGTCATATTGAAAAAAGTGGTATCATTTGGTTTGCTGGAGAACATATGCAAATTATTAGTTTTTACCTCTATATAGTTTGAGGGAAGAAGATCCTTGATTCTGATAATCATTTTGTCTGTGGATTTTCCTCTGATACCAAAAATCCAACTCATTATTTTACCCCGATAAATATTATCTTATAATTAAAAACAGGAGGACATATTTGATTAACTTTTATTGTGGTATTCAAATCAAAATAATCAATTCCCGGTTTTAATACAACGCTAACAATCTATATGAAGCATGTGTATGTTGAAAGTGTAAATTAGGGTTGTATTTATCAAGTAGGTCTCTTAATATTTTAGATCGTATTTAATCAAAATATTTTTCTTAATTTGGGGATTAAAGTGAATCAGTATAGACACGTCCGCTCAAAAATACTATGGATTATTTTGTTCTTCACAGTGACATGTTTAAGTCAAAATTCAAGTGAGCAAACGCCGAATATTATCTACATATTAGCAGATGATCTGGGTTATGGAGATATTGGTTACCTTAATCCTGATTCGAAAATTCCAACCCCTAATATTGACCGGCTTGCAGGTCAGGGAATCACCTTTACGGATGCCCATTCCGGTTCAGCGGTATGCTCCCCTACACGTTATGGTGTCTTAACCGGACGTTATGCCTGGCGGACAACCCTGCAACAGGGGGTTCTCTGGAGTTATGATCGTCCGCTTATCGATAGTAGATAGGTTAACGGTGCGCGGAATTTTTCTAAAATCCAGGGATATCACACGGCTTGTATTGGTAAATGGCATTTGGGTTGGGAGTGGCCGGGAAAGGATGGCAAGCCCCTGGAGACGACAGGATCTGAGTTTGGCTGGAATGTGGATTTTAACCGCCCCATTCAAAATGGTCCCATCTATCGTGGTTTTGATTATTATTTTGGTGTTGATGTACCAAATTATCCTCCCTATTGTTTTATTGAGAATGATCGGACCCTTGGAATCCCTTCTCTTGAAAAACCATCCACCTTATATGGCGTTCCCGGGATCATGCTTGAAGATTGGACGTTGGAGCCTATTTTATCCGAATTAGAAAATAAGGCGGTTACCTATATTGAGGAACGATCCACTGCCGGCCAACCTTTTTTTCTTTATTTTCCATTAACGGCACCGCATACCCCAATTGCACCTCTTCCTGATTACCAGGGAAAAAGTGATGCTGGTGCTTACGGGGATTTTGTTTTTCAAATTGATCATATTGTTGGTCATCTGATGCAGACTCTGCATGAAACCGGAATGGATGAAAACACACTCATTATATTTACCAGTGATAATGGTTCACCAGGACGGGATGGGACTAACATGGAGGGGGCAACCTCATCCGTCAATAAATTCGGTCATTATCCCAGCTATATTTACCGGGGTATTAAATCAGATATCTGGGAGGGTGGCCATCGGGTACCCTTTATTGCCTAGTTGGCCTGGAAAAATTTCACCCGGAACCACCTCAAAGGAAACGATTTGCCTAACAGATCTTTTTGCGACTACAGCAGCACTCCTTAATGAAGATCTTCCTGAAGATGCCGGGGAAGATAACTATAACATTCTATCCGCTTTGCTGGGGGAAGATTACGATGATCCAATTCGTGAAGCTACGGTCCATCATTCAGTTGACGGATCATTTGCCATCCGGAAAGGTGACTGGAAACTGGCCATCTGTCCGGGGTCAGGCGGGTGGTCACTCTCTCCGGAACGGGCGATGATGGAAAATATGCCCATGCTGCAACTCTATAATATAGACAAGGATAGGGGAGAAAAAAACAATGTTTATGCTAAGTATCCGGATATAGCCAATAGAATGATCCGTTTGCTGGAAAAGTATGTGGATGAAGGCCGAAGTACACCGGGCATACCACAAAAAAATGATGTTTATCCCGATATCTGGCGGGCTATGAAAGTTAGAAATACCATTTTTGATACCACAAGTGTTAACCATATGGGAGTTGGTGCAAAAGTGAGTTTGATAAGTGATGTAGAAGTAAAATATAGCAAAGATGGTCCATCAGGATTAACGGATGGGATAAGGGCTTCATCTGCCCATGATGATGGCTATTGGGTGGGCGTTGAAGAAAAAGATATAGAACTCCTGATTGATCTGAAAAATGAACAGATGATTAAAGAAATTAAACTGGGTTTATTGCAAAATCAGAATTATTGGATTTTTCTACCGGAAAGGATTGAGTTCTCTGTTTCTACTAACGGTCAGGCATTTACCGAATTAAGGCATATCGCACCAGAAGCCCGTGAGCAAAATAATAAGAAAACGATACGAGATATTGCGCTAAATGATATAAATTTAAAAGTCAGATATATAAAGATAAAAGTTGTGAATATTGGTATTTGTCCTGAGTGGCATAAGGGAGCAGGGGGTAAAGCGTGGGTGTTTTTAGATGAGGTGATTATTCGCTAACTGTAAAGCGTAGAAAGAAGAGCGAAAAGAGAAGACAGAAGACAGTTGAGAGAGGAGCGTAAAGTGTGGAGAGTCGCGTGGCAGTGGACAAAAATATTCAATATACAATAATCAGCATTCAATGATCAAGTAGGGACAGACTATGTCGAAGTTTCCGTTCTACGGGATGTTCCTGCCAGCGCATGTCGGCTCAAGAGTAAGTGGTAAAATGAATATTCAATAATCAATATTCAATATTTAGTGATCAAGCAAAAAAGTGTAAAATATTATCAGATGCTTTTACGCATAAAAAAATGTTGTTATTTTCGTTGCGGCGTGGCGTCGCTGCGTGAGATAATCATGTAATTTATCCTAATCAGTGAAATTTGTGGACTTGTTTTTTAATGACTTTGCGTCTTTGCGTGAAAATAAAAAATTACTATAAATTCTCGGGAGTATAAAATGTATATCAGATTTCTTGTTAGCGTCATAATTCTAACTTTATCCTTCTCTCTGCTTGCCCAGGATGGGAAATCATCCAAAATATGGACTGCCAATTGGGAAGAGTTACGTACCCGCCCCTATCCGCAATGGTTCAAAGATGCCAAGTTGGGTATCTTTATTCACTGGGGGGTCTCCTCGGTTCCGGCCTATGGGGGGAAGGAATCCTACAACGAATGGTTCCTAAGAGGGCTTCAAGTGGGTGATCCGCGCAGAACAAATTTTCAGAAACGGGTTTATGGCGAGGATTTTACCTACCGTGATTATGCCCCTCTTTTTAAAGCCGAATTGTTTGATGCTGAGGAATGGGCAAACCTATTTAAACGGAGCGGTGCCCGCTATATTATCTTTGTTGCCAAGCATCATGATGGTTATTGTTTATGGCCCAGTAAATATGCGTCGGGTTGGAATAGTGTTGATGTGGGACCCAAAAAGGATATTGTGGGTGAATTATCAGACGCAACCCGTGCTGCCGGCCTTAAAATGGGATTGTATTATTCCCTTACAGAATGGAATCATCCCCTTCATCGTTGGTACACGGATCCGAATGAAAATATCGGACCGTATGTAGAAAAGCATATGATCCCGCAGTTCAAAGAATTGATTGGTACCTATAAACCCTCGCTCATATTTTCAGATGGAGAATGGTTTAACAAGGCTGATGATTTTCATGCTGCTGAACTGTTATCCTGGTATTATAATCTTGTCGGGGATGAGGCTATCGTAAATGATCGCTGGGGAGGGGGGAGTAATATTGGTTACCGGACCCCCGAGTATAGTTCCGGTCTGAAAATGTCCGACCGCCCCTGGGCGGAAGTCCGTGGTTTGGGGAGAAGTTTTGGTCTAAATCGAAATGAAAAGTTAGAAGCCTATATGACGCCGGAGGCTTTGATACATTTTTTTGCAAAAGCTGTTTCCCATGGAGGGGGCATTACGATCAATGTAGGTCCGAAGGCGGACGGTCAGATTCCCTTACTGCAGCAGGAACGATTGGTTCAGCTGGGAGAATGGCTGGCTATCAATGGTGAGGCTATTTACGGATCAACCATGTGGGAACGTGCCGGAGAGGAAAAAGATGTCATATTGGAACGTGTTGATCCGCAGATCAATTTTAACTGGGTTAGAAATACACCGGGTAAGCCGATTATCGAAGATAATTTCACCGCTACCTGGACAGGATTTATTCAAGCCGGAATATTCGGAGGAATATTTCTTTGAAGCACAAGCCGATGATGGTATGCGGTTATGGATAGATGGAAAACTAATCATTGATAAATGGAAAAAGTCAGAAGAGAGTGCCGATGGAAATGTGATGATGAATGAAGCAAAGACCCGGGAAGAAGGTAAAATACAACTCAGGTCAGGTAATAAGCACACCATAAAAATCGACTATTTTGAAAGTAAACAGAACGCTTCTATTAGATTGTTCTGGTCATCGAAGAGCCAGGAAAAACAAGTCGTTCCCGAATCAGCATTCTTTACATCCCAAGATAGGGCTGCGAAGAATGGTCTTAAGGGAATCTACCGCTCCAAAACTCAATATATTTGCTATACACAAAACCAGGGAAATTTATATGTCACTATTCTTGATTGGCCGGGACGTGAATTGATTTTGCCTGTAGATTTATCTGGAGCGGATGTGAACATTTCCATGCTGGGCAGGGAAGGATATTTTTCCTATAAACATGAAGATGGGAAGGTTCGTGTTGACTTGAGCGATATGTATTTGAATGAATTACCTGGTTTATACGCCTGGACATTTAAGATTGAGGGGCTAAATCTATAAAGTGAATAATAGTTAATCGAATGAAGATATCTGGTGAAATCAGTTTCAGATTAATGTAAATGTTTTCTTTAGACAGGATAACAGGGTTGTATTTATCAGAGAGATCCTGAAATAAATTCAGGATGACCTTCTCGTCATTCTCCCGATTGGAGATCGGTATTTCGGCCTGTAAAGACATAAAGAGCAACTAAAAATTATAATATTCTCGTTTAGAAGAAATTATTTCAAAAGATCCTCTAAATCCTGTTATCCTGTCCAGTTCTTTTAAAATTATATAATTTGAGATCAAATCGTAACGAGAGGCATCGATGGTTTCCATGATAAAACAAGATTTCAGATCTATTCAGTTGATATTTTCTATTTTTTTTATTACGCTGATTATGATGTCCTGCATCGAAAAAGAAAAACCAAATTTCGTCTTCATCTTGGTAGATGATCTGGGATGGACTGATGTGGGTGTCTTTGGAAGTAGTTTCTATGAAACGCCAAATATTGACCAGTTAGCAGTTGAGGGTATGCGGTTTACCGATGCCTACGCGGCATGTCCTGTGTGCAGCCCAACACGGGCCAGTATCATGAGTGGGAAATATCCGGCTCGAATGAATACCACTGACTGGTTCGGGGCACCCCAACCAGAAACGGCGGCAAAACATTGGACAAAAAATAAACGCTTTCTACCTGCATCGTATATTGAACACCTGCCTCTGGAAGAAGAAACCATTGCCGAAAAACTGAAACAATAATGGCTATGCTACCTTTTTTGCCGGTAAATGGCATTTGGGGCACGAAGGATATTATCCGGAAGATCAGGGCTTTGATGTAAATAAGGGTGGTTGGGAGAGGGGGGGGCCCTATGGCGGAAAGAGGTATTTTTCGCCTTACGGCAATCCGAGATTATCTGATGGTCCCGAAGGCGAGCATCTTCCTGACCGCTTGGCAAGTGAAACCTGTCAGTTTATCGAAGAAAACCAGGAACAACCCTTCTTCGCCTATCTCTCCTTTTATTCTGTCCATACCCCATTAATTTCACGTGAGGATCTGCAGATAAAGTATGAGGCCAAAGCACAAAAGCAGGTTGTCAATGGACCTAAATGGGGGCAGGAAGGAGATCGGAAATGGCGTCTTGTTCAGGACCATGCTGTCTATGCAGGAATGGTAGAGGCAATGGATATGGCTGTTGGAAAGGTCCTGAAAAAACTACGAGATTTAAGGCTTGATAAAAACACAGTGGTCATATTTATGTCAGATAATGGCGGACTCTCAACTTCTGAAGGACATCCCACCAGCAATTTGCCGCTTCGAGCCGGAAAAGGCTGGTTATACGAAGGAGGTATTCGCGAACCGATGATCATCAAATGGTCCGGTGCATCTAACGAGGGAAATATCTGTGCGGTGCCGGTTACCAGCACGGATTTCTATCCGACGATATTAGAAATGGCAGGTTTTTCCGGGAATCCAAAACAGCATAGGGATGGTGTCTCATTAGTACCTCTTTTGAAGGGCAAAACAGGCTTGGAAAGAGAGGCCATATTCTGGCATTATCCCCATTATGGCAATCAGGGGGGAAGTCCGGGCTCGGCTATTAGAGAGGGTGATTTTAAACTTATTGAGTTCTTTGAAGATGATCATGTAGAACTCTATAATTTAAAAGAAGATATTGGAGAGATGAACAATCTTGCTACTGAAATGCCGGACAAAGTTGTAGATTTACATAAGAAACTTCATGCCTGGCAACAAGAGGTAGATGCTCAAATGCCGACAGTAAATCCGCATTATTCCAGATAAAGGTAGTTTTATAAGTTTTACTTATTACCATATTTGCATTTCACGCAGCGACGCAACGGCGCAGCGATTTTTAATACAAAATACAAGATAAAAAATATTTTTCTACCATAATGATAGTAGTTTAACTACTATTTTTTCTTTTGTGTTATTTATTTTGTATTGTTTCTCTTCGCGTCGTAGTATCGCTGTGTGAAAAGCTATTTTTCAAACGTATGAATACTAAATGGAAAATCTATGATTGCCATAAATCTGATATATCTGTTGGCTTCATTAATATTGATTGGAAACTCTCTCGATAATGGAAAAGAGAAAAATGATGATCATTTTTAAATATTTTTACTTGCTTTCAAAAACCATTTTAGTATTAATCATATTTATTCAGAGTCATATATTCTCCTGCCAGACAAAAAACAATCCCCATATAGAAAAATCAAAAAATATTGTTTCAAAATATGAAATAATATTTGATACCCCTCCTCAAAAAATTCCCATGCCATACTCTGTGGACGCACCTTTATTAGGTAATGGTGATATGGCAGTGGCCATTGGTGGTGATCCGGAAAAGATTAGCTTTTGGTTGAGCAAGAATGATTTCTGGCGCTTCAAATCTGAGCACGATAGGGGATATTTTAGCGGAATCGGCCATCTTGATATTGAATTTCCGGATTTTAAAATGGGAGATTATCGTGCAACACAAAATCTATACGATGCGACAACAAAAATCATATTAGATAAAGACGATAAAAATTTAAAAATAAAATGTTTTGTAGCCGCAACGACAAATCTCTTTATAGTTGAGATAGAAGCAGAAAAAAAAGCAACAACGGGAAGAATTTCCCTGCATAGCATCCAGGGAGGCCAGTCAGACTCCCTCCAGGGCAGGTCAAAAGGTATCTTATGGATGGTACGAAAATTTGAAAAAAATGTTGAAATTCCCAGTGCTGTTGCCCTGGCATTAAATATGTCGACGACTAATGGAGGGGAATTCAGGATAGAACCGGGGGAGAAGATTCAACTCTATCTGGGGATGGCAAGTTTGTTTAAGAATAAGAATTATATTGAAGATGCAATTAACCTTGTCGATCTGGCTGATCTGGATGAAATTGTATATGCACATCGGGACTGGTGGCAAAACTTTTGGGCAAAAAGTTATGTGAGTTTAAATGACACGCTTCTTGAAAAATATTATTACTTATCCCTGTACACGATGGGTAGTTCTTCCAGGGACCCTGAATTTCCACCTTCCCTTTTTGGACCCTGGGTTAGTGTAAACAAGCCCTGGTGGAGCGGAGATTATCATCTTAACTATAATCATATGGCGCCGTTTTATTCCTTATACAGTTCTAACCGTATTGAGCAAGCGTTGCCCTATATTGCACCAATTCTTGATTTCCACACCAGGGGTCAATATTATGCCCAAAAAGTATGTGGAATACAAGGGGTTTTGTATCCGGTAGGAATCGGACCAAAAGGCATCGAAACAACGCGCAAATCTCCTGCCGAAAAACGCAAATCTCATCTTGATGCCTATGAAGATGAAGGGATGTTTTGGGGCCAGAAAAGTAATGCTGCTTATTGTGTTACAAATATTTCTGCTCATTTTTATCATACGTATGATGCAGCATTCACCCGACGGGTCTATCCATTTGTAATCGATGTTGTAAAATTTTGGGAAAAGTATCTTGTTCTTGAAAATGGACAGTATAATATCTATAATGATGCTATTCATGAGGGGACCTATGGAACAAAGAATCCGATTTTATCATTAGGATTGGTTCCGTATGGTTTTACAAACAGCCATTGATATGAGTGTGTATCTTGAGCAGAATCTTAATAAGATCGAAGAATGGGGAAATATTCTAAAAAAAATGCCTCCTTATCCCCTCCAAATCAAAGATGGGGAACAGGTCTTTCGCTATTCAGAGGAAGGTACATCCTGGTGGAATGATAATACCTTAGGAATACAGCATATTTATCCTGCTGGCCAGATTGGATTAGACAGCGATCCGCAGGTGTTGGAGATCTCAAGAAATACCATTGAGATTATGGATCGCTGGTTGGATTATAATGGAACCAATAGTTTCTACCCCGCTGCCGTTCGGGTTGGCTACGATCCCAAGACTATATTAATGCACCTGTCCGAATTAGTACAAAATACATATCCCAATGGCTTTCAAAAAAATAATCCCCATGGGATTGAGAATTGCAGTACGGTTCCAAATACAATAAATGAAATGCTTTGTATGGGACATCAAAATGTATTAAGAGTTTTTCCCGTCTGGCCACGGAAAAAGGACGCCAGTTTCACCAATCTCCGGATTCCAGGTGCCTTTTTGGTTTCCAGTGATCTTAAAAATGGGCATATATCGCATATCAGAATTTATAGTGAAAAGGGGAGAAAGTGTACTGTTGTAAATCCATGGATAGGAAAGCCGGTTGTTCTTCAACGTAGTGGAGGAGTTGAAGAAATTTTAGAAGGAAGGCGACTGGTGATATCAACATCTATAGGAGAAAGGCTCTCACTCCAACCAAATTGAATCATAAATCTATTCCCATCAAGTGTGATAATCAATGGGAAGCGTGAATATGTATTGGCAATGGTTAAATTGTTCAATATTAAATGTGATGGTTTTAATTGTTAAAATTGTGATTGTCATCCTGAAAGGATCTTTCCACATGAAACCAAAAATGCAACATCTGGGAAGATTCCTATCCAAAGGGATCCCGTTCCGGGACGGAATGACAGTGAACTAGAATCAAAAATGCTTTGTCGGAAAGGGTAAATATGAGAAGAATAATTATCGTTATTATGGGACTTTTATTTATTGGAACACTGGGCCTTCTTGCACAGAGCGAAGAATCTGTCGAGCACAAGGCAGAGCGTATGCAATGGTTTAAAGATGCCAAGTTGGGTATTTTTATTCATTGGGGCATATATGCTGTCAATGGTATCGATGAGTCATGGTCCTTCCACAATGGCTATATCACGTATGATGACTATATGGGGCAATTGAATGGATTTACAGTCTAAAAATTATGATCCCCAATACTGGGCAAAATTAATCAAGGCTAGCGGTGCTAAATATGCCGTTTTGACAGCAAAACATCATGATGGTGTTGCGTTATGGAACACGGAACAGTCTGATCTTAATGTGGTTAATAAAACATCCGCCAAGCGAGATCTGGTAGGACCCTATTGCCAGGCTTTACGTGATAATGATCTGAAAGTTGGGTTATATTATTCCCTATTGGACTGGTCCCATCCGGACTATCCAAATTTTCTGCGGGATCAGAAACGTTACGAAAGTGATTCATTGCGGTTTGAACGTTTTACTGTGTTTAACTTAGGGCAGATTGAAGAACTATCTGAAGAATACAACCCTGATTTGGTATGGTTTGATGGTGATTGGGAACAGAGTGCTGAAAGATGGCAAGCAAAGGAAATCCGGGAACTTCTGCTGGATAATAATCCGAACGTTATTATCAATTCCCGTCTTCAAGGTTATGGGGATTATGCCACTCCGGAACAAGGTCTGCCAGTCACCAAACCCGAAGGCAAGTGGTGGGAATTATGTATGACCATGAATGATTCCTGGGGCTACCAACATAACGACCATAATTACAAGTCAGCAAATCAGATCATCCGAATTTTTGTCGATTGTATTAGTATGGGGGGTAATATGCTTCTTGATATAGGTCCAAAGGCTGACGGCTCAATTCCGGAAGAACAGGTTCAAATCCTCAATGAGCTCGGCCGTTGGTCCACTAAACATGAGGAGGCTATCTATGGAACACGGGCAGGTATTCCCCATGGCCATTATTATGGACCGACCGCTCTTTCTAAAAATAAGGACATCTTATATCTATATCTCCCCCATAAACCTAATGGACCGATTGTTATTAAAGGATTGAAAAATGAAATCAACCGAATTTGGGTTGTGGGTAACGGAACCAAACTCTCCTGGGATATAAAAATGAAACTATTCTGGAGTACGGTACCCGGGGTTGTATATATCGATGTACCAGAGAAAGTATTGGATGAGCAGGCTACAGTGCTGGCTGTCCTCCTTAAAGGTCCGGTGGATCTCTATCGGGAGAAGGGGAACGAGATAGAGAGTAATTAGATATCCACGAATTACTACGAATTTCACTAATCAAAATAAGAGCAATTTATTTCAATTTATTCGTCAAATTTATTGACTGTCGAGTTTATCTGTGTATAATTCGTTGGACTAAGTCTTTGTGGTCTGCAACTACGAATTAATAAGGATTCAATTATAGTTATGAACTCAAAAGATTTAAAGGGTCAGGAGCACCCCTTTCAAAAAACGAATTATGAATATCCTGATGATCCCCTGGTACGTAAGAAACTTGAGCACTGGCAGGATTTGAAATTTGGATTGATGATGCACTGGGGGCTCTATGCCCAATTGGGTATTGTTGAATCCTGGGGACTCTGTTCAGAAGATCAGCCATTCCAGGATAGAGGAGGGATGCCCTATACGGAATATAAAGAGATGTATTTTAATCTCATCAAAAAGTTCAACCCGCAAAAATTTGATCCCCAACCCTGGGCGGAGGCTGCTTTAAATGCCGGAATGAAATATCTGATATTTTCTACCAAACATCATGATGGTTTCAATATGTTCGATACAAAACAATCGGATTTTAAGATAACTGGAGAGAAATGTCCCTTTTCAATGCATCCCAAAGCAAATATTGCCAAGGAAGTTTTTAATGCTTTTCACGATAAGGGATTTATGACAGGTGTCTATTTTTCCAAACCTGATTGGCATCACCCTGCTTATTGGTCACCGTTACTGGCTACACCCAACCGCTGCAATAATTATGATGTGAGAAAATATCCACAACGATGGCAGACGTTCCGTGATTTTACCTATAACCAAATTGAAGAGTTGATGACCGGATATGGCAATATGGATATTCTTTGGCTTGACGGCGGCTGGGTTCGTCCTAATTCGACGATTACGGATGAGGTGCGTTCCTGGGGGTATAATATTCCGGAATGGGAGCAGGATATAAATATGCCCAGAATAATTAATATGGCCAGACGGCATCAACCGGGTTTAATTGTCGTAGACAGAACAGTTCACGGCCCCTATGAAAATTACAGGACGCCTGAGCAAGAGGTTCCGGATGAGGTATTACCCTTTCCCTGGGAAACCTGTATGACCATGACTCAAAGTTGGGGGCATAATTTTGAACCGGAATACAAGAGTGCACGGCAATTGATCCATACCCTGGTGGATGTGGTCGCCAAGGGTGGAAATTTTCTATTGAATATTGGTCCAACGCCTGAGGGACTTTGGGAGAAAGAGGCCTATAAACGTCTGGAAGAAATAGGGTGTTGGATGGATATTAATGGAGAAGCCATTTATGGGTCACAGCCACTTGCACCCTACAAAAAAGGAAAGGTTTGTTATACTCAGAATAAAAACAGTCGATCCATGTATGCTATTTATTTGGCAAATGAGAATGAAAAGAGACCACCCTCAAAAATAAACCTAAAATTAAATAAGCCTGGAGAATCTTCACAAATCACATTGCTGGGCAGAGAACAAATCTTGAAGTGGAAAATGCAAAAGCATGAAATGGTAGTTGAGATTCCTGATTCAATCTGTGATAATCCGCCGGGAGATTATGCCTGGATAATTAAAATTGAAGATGTTTAATTTGGATCTTATTGATACCAGTATAGGATATGAAACTGCGGTTTTTAACCACGAATATAATGAAGGTCTAATCCGATTCTTGTCATTCAGTCCCGGAACGGGATGACAAAAAGGAAAATTAATCTATATGACCAGGCATATTTTGGAAATGCCGATTTCCATTTTTAGGATATAATGGGAGTTCACCTCAACGGATGACAGATAACAAAGGTTAAAATTATGAAAAACATCTTAATCAGTTTAATAACTTTAATTATTCCCGTGATAATTGGCTGTCAGGGTCAAAATCCGGGAGAAAAAAATGCAAGGATTGACGATTATATCCGCGCAGAACAAATCAAAGAAATGGAGTTCGGCATGTTTATCTGCTGGTCGTTCAGCACCTTCTCTGGTTACGAATGGACGCGCGGCATTAGTGATGTAAACTATTTCAGGGCCACTGGATGCGATACCGATCAATGGTGCCGCGTCGCCAAAGAAGCTGGCATGAATTACATTTTGTTTCTGACCAAACATCATGATGGCTTTTGTTTATGGGATACAGAGACAACCGATTTTAAGGTAACAAATAGTCCCCTCGGTGTTGATGTATTGGCAAAATTGCGCAAATCCTGTGATAAGTATGGAATAAAACTGGCTCTGTACTTCTCAGAAGGGGACTGGACATGGATCAAGGGAGAAATCCCACAAGATGGAAGAATTCCGGGACAACCTAAATGGGGAGATCCCATATGGAGGACGGGGCAAGATAGTGTGCTAAAAAAGCAACAACTAAAAGAATTGTGCACCAAATATGGCCCCCTCGAATTTTTCTGGATGGATCATGCACAAAGCGATGGTGGACTTTCTCATACGGCCACAGCAGAGTGGGTAAATAAATTACAACCCAATTGTTTTGTTGGCTTCAACCATGGTGAACCTGCCGGCCGACTTAGCTTGAGGGAACGAGGAAAGCCTGGTCTCATAGGTGATACGAATGTTTCCAAATATAATGCAAAAGGAGAAGAAAACTTTAAAGGCTATCTGGCAGCAGAGTTTACATATCCCATATTACCAAAACACCAGGGTGGGGCAGATTGGTTCTATTCCTTACCTAAACATGATGGCCTCTGCCACTCACCAGAAAAGATTTATAAAGATTATCTAGGTGCGGTGACGTACGGAAATATATTTTCAATCAATATTGGTCCGAATTATGAGGGAAAGATTCGTGATATCGATGTAAGAACCCTAAAGCAGGTTGGTGATTGGATACGATCGGGGCATCGCCTTCCAGAGATGTAGTCCATCTTAAAGATGGACTACATCTGGGAAATTTCTTTTCACTCTATCATTGTTATTCCCATATGAGTGCTTCCTTTGTGGACTTTGTGTCTTCCTCGTGGATAATCGTATTATTAAAGAATATCACGAAGGTCCGCAAAGAATATACTCCCAAGGGGATGCCCAGGGCAGAAGAGCATGAAATTATTTTTAATTTAAAAGTTTTTTAATCCTGTATGTCCTGTTATCCTGTCCAAATAAAATTCTGATAATATATAAATAATCTAAGGCAACTATTATGACATCTCTCAAAAAATTAATCGTAAGACTATTTTCTGCATTGGTTTGGATCCTTCTCTGCTCATTCTTATACGGTTGTACAGAAAATCTCCCTGAGAAAAACCTTAGGCTGTGGTATGACCATCCGGCGGATGCACAGATTGCAGATAATAATAATGCCTGGAAAGACGATCCGGAATGGCTAAAAGCCTTACCGCTTGGCAATGGATCTCTAGGAGCGATGGTTTTTGGTGATGTTAATAAGGAAAGAATCCAGTTAAATGAAGAAACCCTGTGGTCTGGTAGTCCGGATGATAATGTTAATCCCCATGCATACTCTTCCTTAAATAGGATTCGCAATCTGTTGTTTGCAGGAAACTATAGAGAGGCAACTATTCTGACCAATAAAACGCAAGTATGTAAAGGCAAAGGCTCAGGTCAGGGGAACGGTGCAAATGTACCCTTTGGCTGTTATCAAACATTGGGTGATCTATGGATAGACTTTGAGGATGATAAAAACTATACAAATTATTTGCGAGAACTCGACCTGGATGATGCAGTGGTCAGGGTTAAGTATTCACAGGAAGGTGTGAATTTTCAGCGGGAAATATTTACCAGTCAGCCCCACCAGGTAATGGTAGCGAAATTTTCAGCAGATAAACCCGGTCAAATTTCATTTACGTGCAAAATGAACCGACCGGAAAGATATCGTACTTACACAGAAAATAATCAACTAATTATGAAGGGTAGCCTGCATGACGGCAAAGGCGGTGATGGACTTCATTATATCTCAAGATTGACGGCTGTCCATTCAAATGGACGCGTCTCGTATACGGATTCATCATTAGTTATTGAGGATGGCGATGAGGTGGTGCTTCTGTTATCGGCGAGTACCGATTATATGCTTAAATATCCTGATTATAAAGGCAGAGATTATATCAGCCTTTCAAATACCAATCTTCAGGTTGCTTCAAATACACCTTATACAGAATTATTTGAGGCACATAAAAAAGAGTTTCAGAAGTATTATAGCAGGGTGAACTTTGATATTACACCGGGTAAATTGCAGACTGTTCCTACAGATGATCGTATCCGGTCATTCAGGGGAGGGAATCCTGATCCTCATCTTGTTGAATTGGTCTTCCAATACGGACGCTACTTGTTAATCTCGTCTTCAAGACCGGGATCCTTGCCGGCAAATCTACAGGGCGTGTGGGCCAATAAAGTTCAAACGCCCTGGAATAGTGATTACCATACGGATGTGAATGTTGAAATGAATTACTGGCCGGCAGAGGTGACAAATCTTTCAGAGATACATCTGCCATTATTTGAATTAATTGCGTCCTTAGTCGAACCAGGAACTGAAACTGCTAAAGTTCACTACAAAGCAAAGGGTTGGGTGGTTCATCCAATTACCAATGTCTGGGGGTATACAGCACCAGGAGAAAGGGCTTCTTGGGGTATGCATACCGGAGCCGGTGCATGGATCTCATCTCATATTCTGGAGCATTATCGTTTTAATGGTGACAGGAATTTTCTTAAAAGAATGTATCCGGTACTAAAGGGTTCAGTTGAATTTTATATGGATTGGCTTGTTGAACATCCGCAAACGGGTAATTTGGTTTCCGGACCGGCAGTATCACCGGAAAATTCATTTATAGCCCCCGATGGGAGCAGTAGCCAAATCAGTATGGGCCCCGCCCATGACCAGCAGGTTATCTGGGTTCTTTTCAATGATTTTATTATAGCATCAAATGAATTAGGAGTTACTGATGGTTATGTGCAGGATGTTTTATCCGCTCAGAAAAATCTCGCCGGAAATAAGATCGGTTCTGATGGAAGGTTAATGGAATGGGCCGAAGAATTTCCAGAGGTTGAACCCGGACATCGACATATCTCTCACTTATTTGCCCTTCATCCGGGTTATCAAATAAATGCGACCCAGACGCCAAAATTAGTCAAGCAGCGAAAAAATCTTTGGATTATCGAATAGAACATGGCGGCGGACATACTGGCTGGAGTGCTGCCTGGCTGATTAGCCAGTATGCGCGGTTGGGTGAGACTGAGAAAGCCAAAAGAAGTCTCGATGTTGTTCTATCGAAAAATATTAGTCCGAATCTTTTCACCCAACATCCCCCTTTTCAAATGGACGCCAATTTTGGTGTTACGGCGGGTATAGCCGAAATGCTGATACAGAGTCATGCTGGAGAGATCCATCTACTGCCTGGATTGCCTCAGGCCTGGGCCGAAGGATCAGTGGAAGGATTATGTGCCCGTGGAGGTTTTGTGGTGGATATGTACTGGAAAAACGGATTGTTAGTAGGAATGAATTTGCTGTCAAAAATAGGAAATACGTGCAAAATCAGGTATGGGGAAAAAGTGATAGAGATTGAGACAGAGAAGGATCAATCTTATTGGTTCGATAACAATTTGGAAATATAATCATTGAGGGTGGTGTCGGTAACGGCGCGATTATAGAGGCTGTGTAGAAACACAGCCTCTAAATCGCGCCGTTACAGTTTGTGCGACATCTATATCGGAACTAAAGTGCGTAATGGTTTATAGTTTATGATTATGGTAAAATGGTACTCGCAGTAATGTATAAGTAAAACTTTCTACATAAAGACTTAAATACCTGTTTATAAAAAGGGGAAAAATATGTATATTGAGAAAGTATTTCTGCAAAAGAAACTAACCTTTGCAATAATGATAATTATTTAGAAGCACCGGACGTTGATGGCACATTAAACTTTTGGATTACCCATGCAAATTGAATCGTTAGATATTGCTGTCATTGTGATTTATCTGGTTGCTATCGTTTTGATAGGGTCCTGGGCTGGATTACGAAATCGAAAAGGCACTGAGGGTAAGAATTATTTTTTAGCTGGTGGTTCATTAACCTGGCCTTTGATTGGCCTCGCTCTCTTCTCAACAAATATTTCAACCACACACCTGGTGAGTCTTGCTCAAGAAGGCTATCAAAATGGCCTCGCCTATGGAAATTTTGAATGGATGGCAGCCTTCACATTGATTGCACTTTCATTGTTTTTTGCTCCATTTTATTATCGTTCCCGCGTGGCAACCTTGCCGGATTTTTTAGAACAACGCTACAGCCGAAGCAGCCGTGATTGGCTGGCCGGACTTTCTATCATCTCAGCCATATTTATACATATCGGATTTACTCTTTATACTGGAGCAGTCGTACTCGAGGGTCTATTTGGAATTCCTATCATGACCAGTATTGTCGTTGCTGCGGTTTTAACCGGAATTTATACAATTATTGGCGGTCTTAAAGCTGTTGTCATAACAGAATCAATTCAAACTATCATTCTCATCATTGGAGCAGTCATTATAACAGTTGTTGGATTTATGCAGGTCGGTGGTTGGGAAGGCATAAAAGCTGCCGTTGATCCTGTGAAATTAACTGTATTACGCTCTGCAGATGATCCATCAGGATTATCCTGGTATTCAATATTTTTGGGTTATCCGATTATTGGGTTATGGTATTGGTGTGCCGATCAAACCATTGTTCAAAGGGTCTTGGGGGCAAAAGATGAGAACCATGCCCGCATAGGACCCTTATTTGCCGGTTTTATAAAAATCTTACCTGTTTTTATTTTTGTGCTCCCCGGGACCATCTGTCTTGCCCTTGTGAACCAGGGGCAATTGACTGCTTTGCAGGATTCCAAAGACGCTTATGCGTTTATGATTGTCCATTTGCTTCCTGCTGGTCTGACCGGTGTCATGGCAGCAGCACTTCTGGCGGCTTTGATGAGTACCGTATCGGGCGCCTTAAATTCAATTGCCACCTTGTTCAGTTATGATCTCTATCTGCGCTGGAGACCAGAAACACCTGACCATAAACTGGTTGTAATCGGCCGAATCGTCACTTTTATAGCTATGATATTGGCCATCGTATGGTCCCCTCTGATTTCACATTTCGAGAGTATCTTTCAGGGGGTTGTGGCGATTATTTGCTATATTGCGCCACCGGTCACCGCTGTATTTGTTTGGGGGGTGTTCTGGTATAAAGCATCAGCAAAGGCATCGATTATGACTTTAATGAGTGGTTCTGTGTTAGGTTTTGTTGTCTTTCTGCTGGATTGGTATAAGGAATCAACCGGGTGGAATGTTCCACCGATGATGGTAACTTTTTATCTCTTTGTCCTCTGCTCGGTTATTTTGGTTGTTGTCTCATATCTATACCCACATCAACATAATTCTGTAAGTGAGAAGCTTGTTTGGAAAAGTCCTTTGGAGGCCTTGCAGACGAAGGGTTGGAGCGGCATCGGTAATTATAAAATTTTGGCTGCTCTATTATCTATCGTCATGGTGGGATTGTATATCGTTTTTGGTTAAGTGTGATTGTCTTTTTGTCTGTCTCACGCAGCGACGCAACGCCGCAACGAATAAATATATAATATAAAGTACAAAATATAATATGACCCACTTGAGTATAAGAATCTAAGAAATTGTATATTATTTCATTGATTTTCTCTGCGGCGTTGCGTCGCTGCGTGAGATATTTAACTAAGAAGGGTCTATAATTTTATTTTAGGGAAAAAAATGACATCAAAAGAACGATTATTGTGTGCTATAAATGGGGAGAAAGCAGATCGGTTACCTGTTTCTCTTCATCAATGGCAAGGCTATCATCTTGAAAAATATATGGGTGGAATGAGTGATCTGGAAGCATGTAAGAAAGTAGGGTTAGATGCCCAGATCCAATACTTTGAAGAAATGGCCCAGTTTTGGGTTGCCAATGCTGATTTTGAAAAATTTCGAACGGAAAATTGGCGCGACAATGCTAAAATTATTAGTAATAATCCTGACAACCGTGAAGTTCACCATACCATTGAAACTCCAGAAGGTATCCTAACTTATAATACAGCCGGTGACAGGAAAACCACCTGGATAACGGATTACCTGATAAAAAAGGATGAGGATATCCAGCTATTAAAAAAGTATATGCCCGTACCAAAATTAAACTTGGAACCACTCAGTAAAAGATATGATCAAGTTGGGGATGATGGTATTGTACGTGGCTTTGTCTGGGGTGATCAGGCCGGCTGCTGGCAGCATGCCGCTTGTTTGTACGATATTACTGATTTAATTCTGGCCACTTTCGAGAAACCTGATTGGGTGCATGAATTGTTACAGATCCTCCTGGAGAAAAAGTTTCAGTTTATAGACTCTATGAAAGGTGCAAAATTCGATCTGGTCGAAACGGGGGAGGCTCCTCATCTTCAACCTTAGTTTCACCAGAACTACATAAGGCGTTTTGTCTACCCTATGATAAGAAAATGCATGATGCTTTGCATGATCTGGATTTTAAAATTACCTATCATACTTGTGGCGGCACCCTGGGAATTGAAGAAATGATCATAGAAAATGGTTGTGATGCTTCGGAAACTCTGGCACCGCCTTCTGTGGGAGGAAATCAGGAGCCCTGGGAGTTTGCTGACAAGATCAATAACCGTATTGCTTTGATCGGCGGTGTTGATCAATATAATGTACTCACCGATGGCGATCAGGAATTAATCAGATCCACCGTCCACCACCTCTTTGAAACGGTTGGGAAAAACGGGGGATACATTTGTTCCTTGTCAGATCACTTCTTCGAAACACCGGTTGAAAAGTTGGAGTGGTATGCTGAAGCAGGACGAGAATGTGAATATTAGTTTAAGCCTGGATTTATTTTATTTCTCTCGCAGAGGAGCAGAGGCGCAGAAATAAAATAAATATAAGCGATGCAGGACGAATTGTCATGCCGAATTTATTTCGGCATCTATTTATATCTCTTATATAGATCCTGTCCCAATAATTTTAATAATATATAAAAAGGAATACGATGACGACCATTAAAGCATTCTCTGTAGACAAATGTAAATACGTAGTGATTTTAGTGGGTTTTATCTCTTCAATTCTCTTTACTTCAGAGTCTTTTGGGCAAGAAATACAAGATCAGGGAGTGGTTACCTATTCCTACAGAAACAATGGCAAGGTCAGGGAAAATGCTTCTCTTAAAATGCTTTATAAGAATGGCATTGTTGCTTATGAATCTAGCCGCCAGAGAAGGGGCAGCCAGCGTGAAAGAGAATTTCTTGATTTTACTAAAAATCTTACCTATCAGGTTTTGACCACCGATGATAGTAAGTTTATTGTTGAAAAATCATTCTCAGAATATGATAAGGTAGATTTGCTGGATGAAACTGAGGATATTCTGGGCTATACATGTAAAAAAGCAGTTGTAAAGATTAAATCAAATACGATCGAAGTTTGGTATACCAATGATCTGACACTTAAGGGTACCCCAAGAATAAGCGTTACGCCTGGCTTAGGACTCATCTTGAAAATGGTGCGGAACAAGGACTATGAAGTGTTTGCCAGTAATATTGAATTCAGGGCGGTTAAAGATGAAGAATTGAATTTTAATATTAACGATGGACAAATGGTAGATGCCGAAACCTATTTACGCCAGGTGATTGACAGTAGATATCAGACTATAAGCGTCTTTGAAAAGGTACACCTTAATTTTGGTGATGAGATTGTGAATCCGGATTCTGATAAGTTAGATGTTACTTATAGATATTCAAAAGGCACAGTAGCTTTGAAAAAAGTATCCTTACCAGAGATCAAATCCGGGATGCGTGTTTTTGCCGAACTTGAAACCCGGTCAAATGGGGACGCCTATGACCGTTCGGGAAGCCTGTTCATTATTCCAGTGCAGGAAAAAAAGTCTTTTCTGGATGCCTTCAGGAATGGGATCGATTCTGTGCCGGTTTACAGGGATAAACACGGCAAGGGATTTCAGGGTATTGCATTGGCTGATGATTATGAACCTCCTCTTGAGTTGATGCGGTTTTTTACGCCCTTTGGCGTCGGTCATTTTAATGAAAAGGTAAAGATAAAGGGATATGACTGGGCAGAATCGGCCATGTACAGACAAGATATTACCGAATTGTTGCCATCTGGCACTAAAGATATATGGATTGGAACCTTTATTGGTAATTATGCAAAGGGGGGACATTATGTAGATCTGAATTTAAAATTTTACCCTTCTTTTGGCCAGGGTGAAGGAAAGAAGACCTGGATAAAATCACTTTTTAATACCATGAATATTATGGAAATGTCCGGTCAGAACTATGGTACCATGTTTCATGAAGATTCTCTAACAGTTACGGTTACTATCCCTGAGGGTCTCGAAACATTAACCTTGCGCTACACCAGCACCGGCCACGGTGGCTGGGGAGGTGGTGATGAATTTAATCCCAAATTAAATGAGATCTTTGTCGATGGTGAACGTGTTTATGCCTTTATACCCTGGCGAACCGACTGCGCAACTTATCGGCTTCTAAATCCGGCCTCGGGAAATTTTGGTAATGGGTTATCTTCTTCAGATCTCAGCCGTTCTAACTGGTGTCCCGGTACGCTGACAGTCCCCGAAGATATCATTTTAAACGATCTTTCCCCCGGTCCTCATACCTTTAAGATAGCCATCCCGATTGGAGAGAAAGAAGGTGGGAGTTTTAGTGCCTGGAATGTATCCGGTACATTAATTGGTGTTTATAAATAATGGTGATGGAATGAAAAGTTGTGTTTACACATTGATTCTCCTGATCGTTGGTTTTATTGCTTGTAACCAGGGATCCGAAAAAATAAATACCCCAATTTCCATTTCTGCGGACGAATTAGAAGGGGAATATTCACAACAAGAGGGAAGAATGGTTGTTAAGAGCCCAAATACCCTGCAGTTGGATGATTTTTTTGTTTGGGGGGGAAGTGTTATTAAAGGCAATGATAGCAAATATCATATGCTTTTTTCCTTGTGGGAATCCGGAGAGAAATTGGACCCCTTTCAGGATGGTTGGCTTCTTAGTTCTAAAATCGCCTATGCTGTTTCAGATTATCCTGATAAAGATTTTAAATTTCAAAAAATAATTTTACGTGGCAGGTTGTTTGATGGAGATTCAACTGCCTGGGATGCACAGTCCGTGCATAATCCCCATCTCAAAGAATTTGATGGAAAGTACTATCTCTATTTCACCGGGGCGAGCGACCCGGGCATACCGTCAAAAGGTTCGCCGGCAGAAAATTTAAGCAAACGTAACCGCATTCAGCAGAATCAAAAACTAGGGGTTATACAGTTTGACTCATTTGATGATTTGTTAAATGGAAATTTTGACCGCCCAGACAAACCGTTATTGATTCCACGAACCAGAGTTAAAGTAGATAATGTTGTAAATCCCTCACCTCCCGGTACAACTCCCAAACCCGATAATTTAATTGTAGTAAATCCTTCGGTGGTATACCGTCCGGGTGATGGGAAATATTTACTCTATTTTAAAGGTAATTTGTGGGATCCGCATTGGCGCGGTGTTCACGGTGTTGCCATTGGTGATTCTCCCCTGGGGCCATTTTCTGCGATGGATGAATTTATATTTGATATCAGGACAGACGATGGCAAGATCGCAAGTGCTGAGGATCCCTATGTCTGGTATCATAAAGAACATAATCGCTTTTATGCGACGTTTAAGGATTTTAGTGGTAGGATTACAGGTGCTCAACCAGGATTGGCGATGCTTGTCTCATCAAACGGTATAGACTGGCAGCAGCCTGAAAATTCACTCTTTATGAAAAAAGAATTATTGTTTCCTAATGGCAAACATCTCAAGGTTAATAATCTTGAACGCCCGCAATTACTGATCAACAAAGAAGGTTATCCTACGGTGCTATATTGTGCGTGTTCGGTTGAGAGTGTTGGTGGGAAAAAAGATGGTTCTACTTTTAATGTCCAAATTCCTTTAATTATAAAAAAATGAAGTAAAGGATATCTCTCGATAGATGAATAAAATGTAGTTTATTCCCCAGGTAACACAAAATCCGTGCTAGCTGAAACCTGGTTGTTTTGTGGATGAAATAGTTGTCAGATGGATCAAATAGAATTTAAATAATTATCGTAGAGGATCAAACGTGAATACGAACACAAAAAAACATATTAAATATTTAACGGTTTTTATCATTTTCTTCCTCCTGATTAATACTGCTATATCGCAAGCATCCAATGCCAGAATTATTACCCATGATAAAGTAACTATTTTTACCAATCCGAAGAAGGGTGAGAAAAGTTTTAAAGAATGGGGTGTTTTCCCGGCTGAAAATTCGGAAATCAGGCGTATCACCATGAATGTTACATTAGCACATCCCGAAGACAGGGCAATTGCCCATTGGGATTATATGGACCGTATAAAAATCCTTCGTAAAGGAGGTGTTGATGGAAAAAATTTGGATTTAGAGATTGGAAGAATGTTGACGCCATATGGCAGTAACTTTAAAGAAGGCTGGCGTTTTACATGGAAAGTTGATGTTACTGATTTTCAGCCCTTTTTGCGCGACAGTGTGGAAATAGAATACATGCATTCTGGATATGAGTCTCCGGAATTGGGCTGGGATCTGACCATCGATTTTCAAATTGAAATTGGCCCACCCGTTGCCAAATTCTTATCATTTGAAAAATTATGGGAGGGTAGTTTTCAATATGGAAACCCTGAAAATGACATCGAAATTAGTTTGGCAGAAAAAGAGATCGATAAAGCAGAGGGTAGCTCTTTTGGGCGGTTGCGTATTCAGCATACCGGACATGGCATGGATCGCCCCAATGGTTGCAGCGAGTTTTGCAGCAGATGGCGTGAAGTGATTTTTGATGATCAGGTTATTGATCAACGTGATATATGGAAGGAATGCGGCGATAATCCCCTTTACCCCCAGGGTGGTACATGGATTTTTGATCGGGGTTATTGGTGTCCCGGGGATTTGCAAGTCCCGGATATTATTGATATTCCGCTCACCAAACCAAAACATAGCATTGATCTTCGAATGGAACCTTTTACGGCAAATAATATCAATCAGCCAAGAGAAGTGATTACAGCTTACTTTTTTCAATATTCGGAACCTGTTCACCTGAACGATGTTGCAATCGAAGAAATTATTGCTCCGAATAAAGTGGATAATTTTAACCGCTTTAATCCCACTGGATTTAACCCGGTAATTAAAATCAGGAATTTGGGAAAAGAACCTCTGAAATCTTTAACCATAACGTATAAAACCGTAGGCTTTGAAGAGAACAGCTTTGATTGGGAAGGTTACCTGGTGTTTTATGAGGAGGCCATTATTACACTCCCGGGAGAGGTCCTGGCAAGTTCTGGATTAAATACATTCTCAGTGACTTTGTCTGAACCAAACGGAGAAGAAGATGAATGGAGTGCTGATAATAGAATGGAATCACAATTTTATGATATTCCTACCATACCTTCGAAAATTGTTGTTGACTTTTTAACCAATAACCAACCAGAGCAAAATTCTCTCTATTTAGTGAATAGTGCCAATGATACGGTATATATGAAATCACCCGAAATGTTGGATCCGGCAACAAATTATTCAGACACCCTCACACTTGATGAAGGAAACTATTTCATCATGTTGACTGATACAGCCGGTGATGGACTTGAGTTTTGGTTCCAGCCGAAATCCGGCTATGGACGATTGCGCCTAAAAGACGTAGAGGGAAACATCATCCATCTTTTTGAAAGTGATTGTGGAAGTGAGCAATTTTATAGTTTTCGGTGCGATGATGACGCTGTGGTTGATACAACGGTGGTACAACTTTCCGTAAATATTTTCCCAAGAATGGTGAGCGATTATCTTACCATTTATACAACCACCAATAAGATGTCAACGCTCAAGGTCCGAATCACCAAAGATGGTGAATACATTGAGCAACATGAATACACCAATCTTAAAGATTCTAAAACAGGTATGGATGTAAGACATCTGGAAAAAGGCCGGTATGTGATGGAGATTTATATAAATGGCGAACACAAAATGAACCGCCGTTTTAATAAACGGTGAAAAAATATCCACGAATTTCACGAATTTTGACTAATTGCACTAATTATTTAAGAATTTATTCCCATAATTTAGGGGTTTGATATTTGTAGCAATATAGATTTTTAACCACAGAGTTACACAGAGTATTTTGCAGATTTTTGAAATAATCAATTTGATTGAATATCCTAATTCTCATTTATATAGTTCTGTGTTCCTCTGCGTTCCTCTGTGAGACGCTGTGGTTAATCAACTTTTATATCTAAGTAAATTTGAATGGATTGAGGCTGTCGTTCATCCATTGGGTGAACCGTAGGCTGCCTGTGGTTATTTAAATGTGTCAACTGGTCTGTTAGGGGATTTTAATGAATTCAAAATATGAAATAATAAGATCCATAGGAATTGTATTATCAATATTAGGCATTGTTGCCGTTTTTAGTTCATGTAGTACGGCTAAGGAAGAGCAGCCAAACATCATATTCTTTTTTATTGATGATATGGGCTGGCAGGATACCTCGGTTCCTTTCTATAAGGATACCACAGAATTGAATAGAGTTTATCATACACCTAATATGGAAAACCTGGCCCGTCAGGGTGTTAAATTTACCCAGGCCTATGCTTGTGCTCTATGTTCTCCTTCTCGTATCAGTTTGATGACGGGTTTAAATGCAGCCCGGCATAAAGTAACCAACTGGACCCTCCGCAAAGACAAATCCCCGGATTGGGAGGATCCGATAATTCAGCCACCTGCCTGGAATCTTAATGGTATGAGCCAAATTCCCGGAACTGAAAAAACCATCGTGGTTGAAACCCTTCCAAATATCTTAAGAAAATCCGGTTATCGGACCATTCATGTGGGTAAAGCCCATTTTGGATCAAAAGGTACACCAGGAGAAAATCCCTTAAACCTGGGATTTGATGTGAATATTGCCGGACATGCGCCGGGTGGTCCGGGTAGTTATCTTGGCAAGAATAATTTTAGCGCCGCCTGGCGTAATGCCGATCTTATCTGGGATGTTCCCGGATTGGAAAAATACCATGGCAAGGATATTTTTCTTACGGAAGCGTTAACGATTGAAGCCATTGACGCTGTTGAAGAAGCCGTTGCCATGGAAAAACCTTTTTACCTTTACATGTCCCATTACGCGATCCATGCCCCATGGGAAATTGATGATCGCTATTATAAAAAATATCTGGATGCAGGATTGAATAAGTTTAACGCGACCTATGCTGCGATGATCGAAGGAATGGATAAATCTCTCGGTGACTTGATGATGACGCTGAAACGGCTTGGCATTGAAAAAAACACGATAGTCGTTTTTATGTCTGATAATGGTCAACCCAGTCAAGCAACAAGGAACAGACCTTTAAGAGGTCATAAACTAACGCCCTATGAGGGTGGTGTACGTGTCCCTATGCTGATAAAATGGCCGGGTAAAACCAGGGCGAATTCCGTATGCTCCGACTATGTCATTATAGAGGATATATTTCCCAGTTTTCTGGAGATGGCTGGTGTTGACACTTACAGCCAGGTGGGTGGCGTGATAGACGGACAGAGTTTTGTGCCGTTTCTGTCAGCATGTAAAGATTCTAATCAGCAGAGACCCATATTCTGGCATTTTCCCCATACCTATGATCAACCTCCTTATAGTTCTATCCGAAAAGGGGATTGGAAATTGATCTATCATCATGTGGATAGAAAACTGGAGTTATTCAATTTGGAAGAAGATATAGGTGAGCGGAATAATTTGGCTGAAGTGAACCCGAAAAAATTGAGGGAACTTGCCAAAATCTTATCGACTCATCTTCGAGAGAGCGAGGCATTAATGCCTGTTGATAAACGATCGGGGAAAACAGTTGAATATCCTGATGAGGCATTAAACCAAGGGAATTAGATATGTGCTGACTTTCTTTTCTCTCGCAGAGCCGCCAAGACGCAGAGAAAAAATGATACTCAAACGACACCAGGCCATATGTAATGCCGAATTTATTTCGGCATCTATATGAATCTTAGGAGAAGATCCTGTCCGAAGGACTCCTTTGGAGAAATAAACCTGTCTTGACGATAGGTCAGGATTCAGGATGACATTCTAAATTAATTTTATAGAGTGTTCATTAGTGAAATTCGTGGACTTATTTTCTCTGCGGCTCTGCGTCGCTGCGCGAAAAATCTTACTTGGTTAACATAGGAATAATCACACTATGAAGAATTGGATGATTGTAATAACAGGTTTACTGATCATGGCGCAGATAGGCTTTGGACAGCAAAAAACGTACGAGCCGAACTGGGAATCTCTGGATCAGCGACCTGTGGCGCCCTGGTTTGAAGATGCCAAGTTCGGAATATTTATTCACTGGGGGCCTTATTCAGTTCCGGCGTGGACGCCAAAGGGTACCTACTCTGAATGGTATCAATATTGGCTGCAAACAAAATCCTTGTTTGGAAATGGGGATTTTAGCGGATCAGAAGTTTATGATTTTCATGTTAAAACTTATGGTGAAGATTTTTCTTATTATAAATTTGCTGAATCCTTTACCAATGATTTATTTGATCCGGATGCCTGGGTTGTCTTGTTCGAAAAATCTGGAGCAAAATATGTGGTTACTACCACCAAACACCATGATGGTTTTTGTATGTGGCCAAGTAAGGAAGCCAATGACCGTGGATTTCCCTGGAACAGTATGGAGGTGGGTGCAAAAAGAGATATTGTGGGGGAACTTACCAAAGCCATGCGCAAGTCAGATATGAAAGTCGGATTCTATTATTCTTTATATGAATGGTTTCATCCCTGGTGGCAAAATGATAAGGAACGATTTGTCAAAGATCATTTTCACCCCCAATTCAAGGATTTAATCATACGTTATAAGCCGGACATCATCTGGGGAGATGGCGAATGGGATTTGCCGGCAGAGAAATGGCAGACACCGGAATTAATGGCATGGTTATTTAATGAATCACCGGTGAAGAATACAATTGTAATCAATGACCGCTGGGGAGCTGGGGTCCGAAAAAAACATGGTGGGTATTTTACAACCGAATACGAATCTTCGGCTGAGTTTGACAGGCCCTGGGAGGAATGCCGGGGAATGGGATTCTCCTTTGGATATAATAGAAATGAGGATGCCCAGGATTATAATTCCCCGCAAACGTTAATCCTGATGCTTATTGATATTGTGAGCAATGGGGGGAATTTATTGCTAGATATCGGTCCAGATGCCAGAGGAAGGATTCCGGTCATCATGCAGGAACGTCTTCTCCAAATGGGACACTGGCTCGATACCTATGGTGAAGCCATTTATGGTACACGGAAATGGAAAAGAACCGTCCAATGGTCGGGTGGAGATAGAAATTACAAACCTGAGGGTCAACATTATCTGAGTGGTGATTATATCCTGAAACAAACGGTTGATCCGGAGCCGGGTTACGCGGTTAAGGAAATATTTTTCACATCAAAAAATGGCAATCTATATGCGATTACACCACGTTGGCCCGGAGAGATACTTAAAATAGGAGATTTTGAGGCAAAATCTGACACAAAAGTAAAATTCTTAGCCACAGGAGAAGATCTCACCTGGAAAAATAGTAACGGGGATATGCTAATTGATCTGCCAGCCTTTAATCCTAACAGTCTGGGACCTGAGAAGCAGTATGCGTATGCCTTTGAGATCTCAGGTGTGAATGATTATGTCCGTGCACCTGTCCTCGATATAAAATATTTTGATCTAAAACGTAAACCTGTGGTGACTTTAACCTGTCCAACCAAGGGAGCAAAAATATTCTACACGCTGGATGGTTCAAGACCCACAGAAAAATCTCAACTATATAAGGGGCCAATTCCTATAAAAAAATCATCTCTTATTAAAATTAAGGCCTTTAAAAATGGGCTTGATGACAGTAAACGGGTCTCAGAAAATATTACAGTGGTGACAAAATATGCAGATATCACCTTGGCACATGATCCGAAAGATCGCTATCAGGCTAAAGGCGTGATCAGTTTGGCTGATGAGATTCGGGGTTCAATCAATAATCAGGATGGTCAATGGCTGGGATTTGAGGGCGTCGATTTTGAAGCAATTATTGATTTGGGTAAAGTAAAGGATATTAGTGAGATTTCTATTGGCTGTCTGAGCAATCAAAATGCATGGATATTTCTACCTGAAGAGGTCAAGTTGCAGATTTCGATGGATGGGAAGATCTACCGTGAGGTTGAAAGTTTGAATTTTGATATCAAAGACCATGATGACAGCATGATAAAAGATATCAAAACAAGTTTTTCAGCTATGCAGGCCAGATATGTGAAAATTAATCTGAAAAATGTGGAAACCTGTCCGGAATGGCATAAAGGGGCCGGAGGCCCGGCCTGGCTGTTTGTGGATGAAATTGAGATTAAATGAGAAAATATACCTCCCGTAGTGGCCTTTCGCGAAGGACCACTACCTATGTTTAAGGTATAATGCTATGAAAAGTTTTATTTGGATTTTAATTAAACTTAGTGTTTTAGTTTTGAGTGGTAATCTCATTGCCTCCGAACCCGTCACTGTTGACACAACGGGTTTGGATTTTCAAAACTATTGGTATACCGGAAGTTTTGGGCAGCAAATAGTTATAGATGAGAACAACAAATCACATGTATGTTATAATAAAACCTGGTGCACGGAAAATGATACCGGCTGGCAGGTGATGTATGCAAATGTGAGCGAAGGAATTAAAATTCCTATTCCCTCCCAAAATCCCACTGCAGTTATTCAACCGGGAGTGGTTTATATGGATGGGGGACAGAATAATACACCAGTCTATTTCTATTATGGAGTCGGGAGTAGTCTTTTATGGATATGGGCCGTCACTGCATGAGATGTCCTGGGCGAAGTTAAGTGAGGATGGGAATACTATTGTGCCGCTTAATTATTACTGGGAGCCGGTCTATTCTGATTATTCAAGTTACGTTAATCCAATTGAGATTGAAATTGACAATTACCATGGAATTGCCCACTGCATCTTTACCAATCCAGGGGGCGAGGCTGTCACATACATCAGATTTGATGGGACGAATTATAGTGATCCTGTACAAATGTTTTATCGAAATCTCGATAATGGCGTTGAAGGAAAAAATTTGCCCGCAAAATACCGCAGAAATGCAACAAAGGGAGTCTGATTTGACGATCTCCAATGATGGTGAAGAAGTCACAATTGCCACACTTCATCCAGCATGTAATATTTTTTTACATAAAGGCTATTTGCAGGGAATGATTTGGGAGGACGATTTTTATGAAGGCCTGGCAAACGGTTCTGTCATTTCGCTTTTTGATACCACTAAATCAGAAAATGGTGCGAATATTCCTAACAATGATCCCAAACCTTATACGGAGATTCAGGTATGTTATGATGAAAACAACAACCTTCATGTGGTTTATGACGCCACTTATCAAGATGTTTATATTGATACATCTCTTTCTCTTCCATGGGATAATTGGTGGGCTACCTACAGTGCAACGGCTGGCGATACAAATGCCGTATTTTATGACGGCAGTGAACACCCGAAGCCGCAGTTACGTTGTTGGAATTCTATAAAAAAAACGCATATACTCCTGGCTGAATGTGAATATCCCAAACCTGGAGAAATATATAAATGGTACAATCATGGGATTTATGATAGCAGTGCCGCAACCTGGGGAAAATCTCTGAATGACGGACCGATTGCAAATATCGATTTTTTGATAAATAAAAATCGCCAACCAAGTGAACCATGGATGGTTTGTGTCTGGGAAGAAATGCAAGGTGATATTTCTCAACTTGTTGATACAGACAGGGCCCTCTCATATCACTATTATGCATACATGAAGGATATAAAAATATCTGTAAGTAATGACGGGGTAAACTGGTCTGCACCATTCAACATCACCAATACACCTGATAGAGACGAAAGTGAAGTTTCTGTTTACAGGGATGTAATTGATAATAAAGTTCACATCATGTATTACGAAGACGGTTTTCCCGGATCTGACAGAAATTTGAATTATATTGATGTCTATGAGGATAATTATATTCACGGATGGCCTGCTGTTGAGGGGCAATTTCCCGTTCCGATCAGAAAAGAATCGACAGAACCCGTGCTCATCATTTACAGAGATTTTAATCTATCTGAATTGCCAACAGGTATTAACTTAAAATCGCCTTTCCCCAATGGGTTTAAATTAGTGCAGAATTATCCTAATCCTTTTAATCCAAACACGACTATAAAATACAGTATTCCTGCTGGGTATGTTAGTCTGAAGATATACAATATTCTAGGCCAAAAGGTGAAATCATTAGTTGACGATTATTTGCCAGCTGGTTCGTACCAGGTGATGTGGGATGGTAGAAATGAAGCAGGTTTTCCAGTTTCAACAGGAATATATCTCTATAAATTGAAAACCGAGAATGATATAAAAATAAAAAAGATGTTGATGCAGAAATAATTGAATAATAATAGAGATAAGTTAATGATGGTAATTTAGTATTGGTATTAGGGATTTGAAAGTAGTATTAATAATCTTTGATTATTTTATTCTGCAGCACCTTTTTTGAGTAATAGAAAAAGTAATAATTAAATTATTTATATAAACGTTGTCTGTTTTCTTATGATATTCATAATTGCCTAAACGATTTTTAACCACTAAGTACACCAAGAAGTCAAAAAGATCACAAAGTTTTATTAAGATTTTTTCTTTGAGCACTTTGTGCCTTCTTAGTGATCTTTGTGGTAAATCTTTTTTTATCTATGTGGCCTGAGGCTATCCATCGCCTGAAGAACGAGTACGATGATCTCAAGGGCTAAAAACAGATAGGGACAACAAATGAAAAATCTATCAATTATATTATTATTTGTGGCATCTTTTTTTGCTCAAATTCTTTTTGCTCAGACAAATTATCCAGCCTATAAAAATCCTGATCTACCAATAGAGGAGAGAGTGGATGATTTGTTAGGGCGGATGACGCTTGAAGAGAAGTTTTGGCAATTGTTTATGATTCCAGGCGACTTGAGCGATGGTAAAGAGCGTTATAAAAATGGCATATTTGGTTTTCAGGTTGCCACGATAGGTTCATCTGAAAATGCGGCTGAACAGATACTACAATATGGTTCATCAGGAACAGCCAAAGCAGTTGCTGAAAAGATCAATGATGTCCAGCGATATTTTGTTGAGGAAACCCGCCTGGGGATTCCCATTATTGCCTTTGATGAAGCCCTGCATGGATTGGTGCGAGATGGGGCCACTGCTTTTCCTCAATCAATCGCCTTGGCTGCCACCTGGGATGTTGATTTAGTTGGAAAAGTTGGAGAGGCCATTGCCAAAGAAACGGGAAGCAGGGGAATCAGACAGATCTTATCGCCAGTGTTGAATATTGCCCGTGATGTGCGCTGGGGGCGTGTAGAAGAAACCTATGGTGAAGATCCTTTTTTAACTACACAAATGGGTGTTGCTTTTATCAGCCAGTTTGAGGAAAAAGGAATTATAACGACACCAAAACACTTTGTTGCCAATGTGGGTGATGGCGGACGGGACAGTTATCCCATCCACTTTAATGAGAGATTGCTTGGAGGAGATTTATTTCCCCGCTTATAAAGCGGTGTTTCAGAAGGCCCATGCCTGGTCAGTCATGACATCTTATAATTCGTCTGGATGGAAGTCCCTGTACGGCAAATGATTGGCTACTCAATAAAAAATTAAAAGAAGAATGGGGATTTAAAGGATTTGTAATCTCTGATGCCGGGGCCACAGGCGGTGCAAATGTATTACATTTTACAGCGGCCGATTATGCAGAATCAACAAAAAATGCGATAGAAAACGGTCTGGATGTGATCTTTCAAACCTCGTATTCACATTATCCCTTATTCTACAAAGCCTTTGAATCCGGAATGATTGATCCAAAAAAGATTGATCAGGCGGTCCGGCGCGTATTGCGGGCTAAATTCAAACTAGGATTATTCGAGAATCCTTATGTGGATTCTGACGAAGCGGCTAAATGGAACGGGCATGCAGACCATCGACAGTTGGCCAAACAAACAGCATTGGCATCTATGGTGCTCTTAAAGAATGCTGATAATGTGCTCCCTCTTAACAAAAACCGTCTAAAGAAAATTGCTCTTATTGGTCCCGATGCTGTTGAGGCCCGGCTTGGTGGGTATAGCGGCCCCGGAATCGACAAGATCAGCATATTGGCTGGTATTAAAAATATTGTGGGCAGTTCTGTTAAACTTACCTACGAGAAAGGGTGTGGCCGGGAGAGCATTGGGTTTGTCACCGTTCCTTCTAAATATCTATTTCATAGGGAGAGTGGTCAAAAAAAAGTGGGCTTACTTGGTTCCTACTATAATAATATAACCATGGATGGTGAACCAGATCTGGTGCGCATTGACCCGTATATAAGTTTTGGTTGGACACTTTTTTCTCCTCATCCGGAGATTATAAATTATGATTGGTATTCTGCGCGGTGGGAGGGATCATTAATTGCTCCTGAATCAGGCGAGATATCTATTGGGATTGAGGGAAATGATGGATATAGATTATATATCGATGATCAATTGATAATCGATAATTGGCAAAAGACATCATTTGGAAGAAACACGATACCCGTTAATTTCCAAAAAGGCGAGGATTACTCTATCCGATTGGAGTTTTTCGAGAGTGCTGGTGATGCCAGATTGAAATTGATTTGGGATTTTGGAGTAAAGAATTCCTGGATGGATGATATAGAGAAATCTGTAAATATAGCACAAAAAAGTGACGTGGCTGTGATTGTTGCCGGTATTGAAGAAGGTGAGTTCCAGGATCGCGCCTATCTGAATCTTCCCGGTCATCAGGAAGAAATGATTCAACGAGTCTCAGAGACCGGTACCCCGGTGATAGTCGTCCTGGTGGGTGGAAGCGCTATCACGATGCGCAGCTGGATCGATAATGCGGATGCTATCCTTGATGTGTGGTATCCGGGAGAAGCCGGGGGTGATGCCGTCGCGGAGGTCCTGTTTGGCGAATATAATCCTGCCGGACGATTACCCATTACCTTTCCCGTTCATGAATCACAACTACCTCTTTACTATAATCACAAACCCACTGGTCGTGGAGATGATTATCTTAATCTGACAGGCAAACCTCTTTTTCCCTTTGGATTTGGCAGAAGTTATACAACATTTAACTATAGTGATCTGAAGATTGAAAAGACAATTGTTGGATCGGATGAAAGTACAGTCCTCAGCTTTTATCTTAGAAAATACGGGGAAATTGGCCGGCGATGAGGTCGTACAATTGTATATCAGGGATGTGCTTTCTTCTGTGGCCAGGCCCTTAAAAGAATTAAAAGGTTTCCAGCGGATTCATCTGAATTCAGGAGAGAGCCAAAAGTTAATGTTTGAGATTAAACCAGAAATGCTAACGATGCTCGATAGGGATCTGAACCGGATCGTTGAACCAGGTGATTTCAGGATCATGATTGGCTCGTCATCTGTGGATATTCGATTAAGAGGATTTGTTACGGTGAAAGAGTGAATAGGTCCACGGATTTCACGAATTTTCACTAATTAATATAAAACTGAATAGATATAGTTTGATGTTCAAAGAATAAATGAATTTGTCTTAATTCGTGGATAATATTTTTTTCAATTTTTAATTACCTCCCCCATAATCCCCCTCCTTAGTACGGAGGGGTACGGAGGGGGTGGTAATTCTAATACTTATAATCTGAGAGATTAAACGCTAATTCCAAACTGGAAATGACCATGATCTTTTCTCCTCTTGGTAAAACAAAATTGAAAGTTCCACCGATCATATTCGGAACCAGTTGTTTAGGCAATCTATACCAGGCCTTAGATTACGATACAAAACTTGGTATAATCAGCGAGATTTTTAATCAGGTCGATAAACCGGCTGTTCTGGACACAGCAGGCAAATATGGCGCTGGTCTTGCCCTGGAAGTTGTTGGTCGGTGTCTTAAAGACCTTGAAGTTCCACCTGATGATGTAATCATCAGTAATAAGTTAGGCTGGTTAAGAACACCACTTAAAACCACAGAGCCAACATTTGAAAAAGGTGTCTGGATGGATCTTAAGCATGATGCCATACAAAAAATAAGTAAAAAGGGTATATTAGAATGCTGGGAGCAGGGCTGTGAACTCTTAGGCGATCCTTATGTCCCTCAAGTAGTATCGGTTCATGATCCCGATGAATATTTGGCTCAGGCCTCAACGAAAGATGAGAAACAACAAAATTTCAAAAATATCATTGGTGCCTATGAGTCCTTAATCGAATTAAAGACACAGGGCCAAACACAAGCAGTGGGTATTGGAGTAAAAGACTGGACCGTCATCCCTGAAATTATTAATAAGATAGATCTGGATTGGGTAATGCTGGCTGTTAGTTTTACTGTTTTTTCTCATCCTCCGGAATTACTTACTCTCATGGATGAGTTAGAAAACAGAGGAATCAGCATAATTAATTCGGCCGTTTTTCATGCCGGATTTTTAACCGGGGGTAAATATTTCGATTACCGCCTATTAAATAAGGATGTGGAAGAGGATAAACCCTATTTCATTTGGCGTAAAAAATTCTTTAAACTTTGCGATCAGTATGATGTGATACCAGCAGAGGCCTGTGTCCAATTCGGTTTGTCACATCCTGGCGTCTGCAGCATTGCTTTGAATACAAGCCGCGCAGAACGGATTCAACCAAATGTTAAATCTGTAGAGGCAAAAATTCCCGGTGAATTCTGGACGGCATTGAAAGATACGGGATTGGTGTCCTATGATTATCCCTATTCATGACAGAATCGGAAAAATATCGCATCAAGCACCTATTCTCTTAATTTTGACAGGATGACAGGATTAATATATCATTCTTAAAGAATGGGTGAGATCCTGAAATAAATTCAGGATGACGTTGTTGTCATTCCGAACTTGATTCGGAATCTATATACAAAAACATTATAATAAGAATATAATCCTGTTAATCCTGTTCTCCTGTCTAAAGAAAAATAAAATAGCATCATATACCCGGGCAAGGTGGAATGAAAATAGACTCACATCAGCACTTTTGGAAATATAACACAGAAGAGTACGGCTGGATGGGCATGGATATGGATATCCTAAAAAGAGACTTTTCCCCCAATGATCTTCTCCCGCTTGCCCTGAATTTGGGAATTAAAGGTACGGTCGCTGTGCAGGCGCGACAAACCCTTGAAGAAACCATCTGGTTACTCGAACTTGCGGCAAACCACTCTTTTATCCAGGCTGTGGTTGGATGGGTTGACTTATGCGCTGCCGATGTTGATTCCCAATTAATTAAATTCTCGACATTTGAGAAATTTGCTGGCGTTCGTCATGTTCTCCATGACGAAGCGGATGATGAATTTATGTTGAAAGAACATTTTCTCGAAGGAATAAGCAAATTACACGACTACAATTTAACGTATGATCTGCTGCTTTTTCCCAGACATTTAGGCATTGCCTGCAAGATGGTAGAAAAATACCCGGAACAGCGGTTTGTCCTGGATCATATGGCTAAACCTATGATTAAAGAAGGTGTCTTGCAACCGTGGGCAGGGGATATGAAGCATCTGGCTGAACTTCCAAATGTTTATTGTAAACTATCAGGAATGGTTACGGAAAACCATTGGCAAAAGTGGAAAAATTCTGATTTTGATCCTTATTTAGATAAGGTGTTTGAGGTCTTCGGGTGGGAGAGGGTTATGTATGGAAGTGATTGGCCTGTCTGCACGTTAGCAGCCGGATATGATCAGGTTTATCAGATTGTCTTTAACTATCTAAAGAGAAACGGTCTTTCTCCCCAGGCGGTTGATGCCGTTCTTGGTGGTAATGCGCTCACGTTTTATGGTATGTAGTTTTGAAAAAAATTAATGATTAAGTGCTGTTTCGAAATATCTCTCAATATAGATTGATTAAACATTAATGTGAAAAGGACTGTATACATGCAGCCAAAAGATAGATTTATTTTAGCTTTGGAAGGTAAACAACCTCCAGGGAGGGTGCCCCATTTTGAACTAGTGTTCTTCCTGACCATGGAAGCCTTTGGTCTTATTCATCCGACCCATCGTAAATTTGATCAATGGGGGCAAATGTCAGAAACTGAAAAAGACTTACACCGCAGAGATATTGCAAATACGTATCTAAAAACTGCCCGTAAATATGAACATTCTGCGATTTTTTATCAATGTGCTGATATCTGGGAGGAAAAAATAAATGAGGATACCTTAAAAATACTCGATCTGCTTCGTGAGGCTGATGATCAGTACTGTCTGATGATCCATGGTGATCGTACCTGGCCTGTTCCCGAGGGTGATGACATGATGGAATTTATCACAAAAATGACTGAAAAACCCCAAGAATTAAAAGATGAAGCCCAGGAGTTAATTGATGGTGTCCTTGAAAAAGCGGTGATTTTTAAAAAGCATGGGGCCCTGGACTGTTTTGCTTTATGTAGTGATTACTGTCTGAATACAGGACCATTCCTCTCTCCTGAAATGTTTGATGAATTTGTTCAGCCATATCTTGTCCAGTTGATTTCTGGGTATAGAGAGCTGGGATTCTATGTGATAAAACATTCCGATGGCAATATCATGCCCATTCTCGATAGAATAGTTGCCGCAAAACCCCATGCCATACATAGCCTGGATCCACAGGGTGGTGTGGACATTGCGGAAGTTAAACGAATGGTAGGGAATGAAATTTGTTTGATAGGCAACGTAAACTGTGGGTTAATGGATACCGGTACAGAAGAAGAAGTCATCGAATCGGCCCGTTATGCCCTCAAGCATGGTATGCCTGGTGGGGGATTTGTATTCTCAACAAGCAATTGTGTTTATACGGGCATGCCTTTAGAACGATATGATTTGATATTAGATGTATGGCGAAAAGAAGGGAATTATCCGGAATGATTGCACTTTATAATAGATTTTATTCCCTCGCAGAGCCGCAAAGCCGCATGGAAATAAAAGAAATATTCAATATTCAACACAGAATAATCAATAATCAAGGGGCAGACCCACGTGTCTACCAAAAATTAGACCACAAATATCACAAAGTCCCGATATAAATATCTACATTCTGTACCTATGTCGGGATGAAATCTTCCATCCCGACTTTAGTCGGGAAAAGGCACTAAGCGCAATAATGTATAAATCACATGTCATCCCATTCCGGGACAGAATGACAGGGCCAAGATAATTAGAAACTCGTGAAATTGGTCAAAATTTGTGATAATCCGTGGATATAATTCGTTGCGGCGTTGCGTCGCTGCGTGAATAAAAAAAGACAAATGAAAGGATGATAAATCATGAAGAAATTGTTTCCCCTGATATTACCAATAATGTTTATCTACGCTTGTTCTATGTTTTCTGTAGATATTGCTTTTGAATCAAAATCGTTAAAATTTGCCATCAATGATAAAGGGGAGGTCGTTCAAATTGCGGATAAAGACAATGGTGTGAACTATTTGTCGGAAGATTCTCTCAGTGTTATTATGTCTGTAAGAGTAAATAATAACATCTTAGTTCCGGAGTCTGCAAAATTTGAAAAAGAAAAAAAACTGCTTTTGCTTACCTATGCAGGTAATCTTAAGGCAGAAATAAAAGTTAATGAAAAAGATCCCTATATAAGTTTTGAATTGTTGTCAGTCTCGGATATGGAAAATGTTGAGTTAATCATTTGGGGTCCATATCCGACGATCATCAATAAAATTATTGGGGAAACGGTAGGGGTGGTGCGTGGTGAATCCTATGCACTGGGCATACAGGCCCTGAATCCAAAAACTTTAGGGGGCTATCCCTGGCTAGAGAATGATTGTATGCCCCAGATTGATATCTTTGATCAGAAAGATCTCTCTGATATGAAGGAAGAAGGAAAAAGATATGTACTCTACCGTGTCGAAGCAGCGAAGCCGGCAGATTTTGGAAGCACGTTACAGGCTTATACACGCAACAGAAATAAAGAGCGAATTATTGAAAACTGGGGACATGAAAGATACACCGCACTGGTTTTAAAAGATGGTGGGGTTGTTGGATCCAAGATTGCTTTGTTCGGTTGCCCGGTTGATAAGGCCCTGGAAACGATCGGTGAAATTGAGGTTGCTGAAGGATTGCCCCATCCCATGATTGATGGAGAATGGGGTAAAACAGCACGGTCAGCGTCAGCAGCCTATCTGATAATGGGTTTTGGAGAAAAGGATATTCAACGATCCATAGATATAACCAAAAAAGCAGGATTAAGATATCTGTATCATCCCGGACCTTTTAAAAACTGGGGACATTTTGATTTGCATGGACAATTCCCAAATGGCTGGGCGGGAATGAAAAAATGTGTAGAGACAGCGGAAAAGCAGGGAATTATGCTCGGGGTTCATACGCTCTCAAATTTTATAACACCAAACGATCCCTATGTATCGCCAATTCCGGACAAAAGATTGGCCAGGGTCGGTACCAGTATCCTGACCGGGGATATCTCTAAGTCACAAACGGAGATACCATTAGAATCACCGGATTTTTTCAATCAGTTTAAGAACAATCATTTAAAAACAGTTGTTGTGGAAAATGAGTTGATTCGCTATGGAGAGGTTTCTGAGCGTGCACCGTGGAAGCTTTTGGATTGTCAGCGAGGGGCGTTTGGTACTGAAAAGGCCAATCATAAGAAGGGTGAAGTAATTGGCAAATTAGCGGATCATGCCTATAAGGTTTTCCTGACTGATCCGGAATTAACCGTGGAGATGTCTAAGAATATTGCTGAATTGTATAACGAAACAGGATTACGGCAGATTTCTTTTGATGGCTTGGAAGGATGCAGATCCACTGCATTGGGAAATTATGGGGAGATTTTATTCGCTCAGACATGGTACGATAATTTAGATAAAAAAATAAAAGATCATTATATCGCTGATGCCAGCAGAACGTCACATTATTTTTGGCATATGTATACACGCATGAACTGGGGGGAACCCTGGTATGCCGGTTTCAGGGAGAGTCAGACCGAATATAGGATGAAAAATCAACCCTATTTTAAACGGAATTTCATGCCTGCCATGTTGGGCTGGTTTAAAATGACCTCAGAAACCAGTGTTGAAGATATTGAATGGATGCTGACCCGTTCAGCCGCCTTCAATGCGGGATATGCCTTTGTTACGGGTTATCAGGCTGTAGATGAGAATGGACAATCAGATCATATCCTTCATTTACTCGGAGAGTGGGAAAAGGCAAGGATGGCTGATGTCTTTTCAATGGAGCAAAAAGAATTGATGAAGGATCTGGATAATGAATTCAGGTTGAAAACTGTGGCTGAAAATGAATGGAATCTTTTTCGCATCTACTCCTATAAATTCAAACACGAAAAGAAAGTGAGACAACCGGGAGAACCACTCTACTCTAAATTCAATTTTAAAAACGAAGTGGATAAGCAACCACTCAGTTTTATTCTTACAGCTGCTGATGGTAATGCCAAAGATATCGTTATGGAAATTGATAACTATAAAAAGATAAAACTTCCGGTGACTTTGAAACAGGGTCAGACATTAAAATATGAGGGTGGGGAATTTGCTGTTATCTATAATAAAAACTGGAAAAAAATTCGCCAAATCCAGCTAAAAACCAGTGACCTCGCTGTTGGAAAAGGAGACCATACGATGACCTTTGATTGCGGTTTTTATGGGGGTAAAGAACCTCATATAAAATTAGAAGTGAGAATTACGGGTCCGGCAGAGCATTTGAAAGTTAAAAAGTAATAAGGTAATATGGTAATTAGGAAAAAGGAAAAAGGAAAAAGGAAAAAGGGCAAATTGTATTGCGGTTAGGGAATTGTGCTGCGGACAACTTTCCTGAGATAGATCGGTAAGGATTAGCAGAGGAAATATGAAATTATTAATTCCAAATTACTAATTACCTATTTCATCAATAATGCAAGGAGTATAGTGGTGAATAAAAGAATAGTAATCCTCATTATAGTTTCACTTCTCGCCATAGTAATTGGATGTTCTCAGCAGAGCAGGCCGGAGAAACCGAATATTCTGTTTATCTTTGCCGATGATCACTGCTATGAAGCGCTTGGTGTATTAGGTAGCGAAGTCCAAACGCCAAATTTGGATCGTTTGGCAGAAAATGGTGTCATGTTCTCTGAGGCGTTTAACATGGGAGCGTGGCATGGGGCTGTTTGTGTGGCCAGCAGGACTATGCTCAACACCGGTCGTTTTTTATGGCATGCCAAAGAAATAGAGCCAAATTTAGTCCAAATAGCCGAATCAGGACAATTTTGGTCGCAGCAACTGGAAAAGGCTGGTTATGATACGTATTTCTCGGGAAAATGGCATGTAAAAGTTGATGTGGCTAGTGATTTTTAATACAAGCCGGCATATTCGTCCGGGTATGCCCAATCAGACACCAGAAGGATATAACCGTCCCATAGAGGGTCAACCAGATGTATGGCGTCCCTGGGATCCTAAATTTGAGGGATACTGGAAAGGTGGTAAACATTGGAGCGAAGTATTGGCCGATGATGGTATCGATTTCCTAAAACAAGCCGCGCAGATTGATAATCCCTTTTTTATGTACCTGGCATTTAACGCGCCCCATGATCCGCGTCAATCTCCTCGTCAATACGTAGAAAAATATCCCCTGGAAAAGGTGAAATTACCAGAAAACTTTTTACCCGAATATCCTTACAACGAAGCTATGGGATCCGGAAGAAGTCTCAGAGATGAACGATTGGCACCGTTTCCGAGAACAGAATATGCTGTCAAGGTGAATCGGCAGGAATATTTTGCCATTATCACCCATATGGATGACCAGATTGGCCGGATCCTTGATGCTCTGAAAGAGTCTGGTAAAGTTGAAAATACCTATATACTTTTTACAGCAGATCATGGTCTCGCGGTTGGGAAGCACGGGTTGATAGGAAAACAAAATATGTTCGATCATAGTGTCAGGGTTCCGTTTCTCGTATGTGGACCTGGCATTTCAAAGGGAAAGCGAATCGATACACCCGTTTATCTGCAGGACATTATGCCCAGCACAATGGAATTGGCAGGTGCTAAAATCCCTGAACACATACAATTCAAAAGTATCATCCCTTTATTGTATGGTGATCAAATTCAAAGTCATAGGGCCATTTATGGTGGATACAGGTATTTGCAGAGAATGGTCCGCAAAGATAATTATAAATTAATATTTTATCCTAAGGCAGAGAAATTTTTATTGTTCAATTTAGAAGTAGATCCGTATGAAATGGAAAATATTGCTGATAATGCAGAGAATAAGATGATTATTGATGATCTTAAGAAAGAATTGAAGAGCCTTCAGGGGGATGTGGGAGATACATTGAACTTACCTTTTTAGGCAGATGATCTGGAGAAGTCGGTGTTAGTCAGCGGCAGTTTTCTCTTTATTTATTATTAAAACATCACATCAGGATAGCTTAAATGAAATTATTTGCTCTTGTTTTAACATCTTGGATTTTGTTGATGCCCAAATCGGGTCCTGTATTAGACGACAGAGAAGCCATGCTTCAATCTGTCGCCTGCAAACCACATCCACGACAGATGGTTTTTCAAGAGATGGAATTTACCGCTTTTATCCATTTTGGCGTAAACACCTTTACAGCCCGGGAATGGGGTAATGGATTTGAAGATCCCAAAATCTTTGATCCTAAGAGTCTTAATACGGACCAATGGTGCGAAGCAATGAGAGCAGCAGGAATGAAAATGGCTGTTATTAGTATAAAACACCATGATGGGTTTTGTCTCTGGCAAACACGTTATACCTCCCATTCAGTTGCGTCAAGTACCTGGCGGAATGGTAAAGGTGATGTATTAAAGGATCTCGTTGAATCTTTGGAAAAATACGATATTAAATTAGGAATCTACTTATCACCTGCTGATTTATACCAAATAGAGAGTCCTGAGGGATTGTATGGAAATGGTAGTGAATATTCTGAGAGAATTATCCCCCGGCCTGTTGAAGACAGGCCTTTTAAGGATAAACGCAGTTTTAAATATCTGGTTGATGATTATAATGAATATTTTATGAATCAGCTTTTTGAACTTCTTACTGAATATGGTCCTGTTTATGAAGTATGGTTTGATGGTGCCCATCCCAAACGAAAAGGCGGGCAGACATATACCGATGATCAGTGGTATGAGCTCATTCGGAATCTTGCCCCGGAGGCTGTCATAGCCATAGCGGGGCCTGATGTGCGGTGGTGTGGTAATGAGGGCGGAAAAACAAGAGATTCTGAGTGGTCTGTCATACCTGTTGGGGGAGATCGTGATAATCGGGTTTGGCCGGATATGATGGATCAGGATTTAGGTTCCATGGAAAAAATAAGGGAAAGGCTTTCTGAGGGTGGCTTCTTACACTGGTACCCTGCAGAAACAAATACATCCATTCGGCATGGTTGGTTCTGGCGTGATGAGAGCCAGTACGTTAAAACAACAGAAGAGATTCTTGATGTCTGGTATCGCTCCGTAGGCGGAAATACTGTTTTTTTGTTGAACATTCCCCCCAACAGGTATGGGCTGTTTTCAGATCGGGATGTAAAAGTCCTGAGGGAAATAGGCGATATAATCGATAAGACATTTCGGAAAAATCTTGCTGAAGGGGCAGGGATTACAGACTTCATCAACACGCGGAGAGGCGTATGCGGCCAGAAATGTCCTGGATGGTGATCCCTCCACCTGTTGGATGCCCCCGGATTGGACCCGGCAGGCGGAATTAATTATAAAACTTTCTGAGAAAAAACAGTTTAACCGACTCGTTCTTCAGGAGCACATACGTGATTTTTCACAACGCATCTCTATGTTTGCGGTGGATGTTATGCAAAAGGGACAATGGCAACAAGTGGTAGAGGCGACCACAATCGGTTATAAAAGAATTTGCAGAATACCTACGATTGAATCGGATCAAATTCGGATTCGCATTAAAGATTCACGCGTGAGCCCAACTCTCAATTCGTTTGGTATATATTTTGAACCTGTGCGGATTACCAATATAGAAATTCATTGAGAAAAACAGGGAAAAAGGTAAAATAGAAAAGCGTAGAGTGTAAAGCGTGGAGCAATGGGTGTGGAGAGTCGATTACCTTTTCAAGAAATCAGAAAGCACAAAAATAAATTCGTGAAATTCGAAATAATTAGTGGGATTCGTGGATAAAATACAACTGATAATACGATGACCAAATCAAACTTCAATAAATATCCTTCCGTCGACGTGCCCGGACATCTTTGTCACGCGGGTTGGGAATCGATTATAGCAGAACTTAAATCGGCTCTTCTTCAAAGTAATGAGGATAAGAAGATTGTTACTGTGGAAGTATATCCCGGTGCATCAGAACAGGAAATAGGTCCTGCTTTAAGGGAGGGGCTTGAATTTGATCACGTGTATTTAAGTTCTGACTTTTATAAAGAAGAAAACCTCATTCGGGAGATGGTAAAAAGAGATCTTGGTGATGATCCGGTTTTTGGTGTGCTCAGTTATTTGAGCATAGAGAATTATTTTGATCCGATCCACCTTGATAAGATAAAAAACGAAGTGGCTTCCATTACCTCCGGATCAGTATTGATTGTCGGTACAGGTGCGGTATGTCTTGCCGAACCTGATATACTTATCTATGCAGATATAGCCCGATGGGAGATTCAGCAGCGTCAGAGGCGAAATGAAATCTCGAATCTTGGCGTTAAAAATAAAACAGAAAAGCCATCCTTAAAATATAAGTGGGCCTTTTTTGTCGATTGGCGGGTCTGTGATCGTTTAAAACGCCAACTAATCGATCGCTGGGATTATGTTCTGGATACTACTGATAGAAATCTTCCAAAAATGGTCTCCGGAAAGGCGATGCGCGATGGTCTCAAAATAACAGTAAAACAACCCTTTGAATTAATGCCTTTTTTTGATCCTGGCCCCTGGGGTGGTCAATGGATGAAGGAGGTCTGTAATCTTGACGGGCAGGCTCAAAATTATGCCTGGTGTTTTAATTGTGTCCCTGAGGAAAATAGTCTGTTATTAAATTTTGGCGGGACCTTATTTGAAATACCGGCTATTAATCTTGTCTTCTCTCAGCCAAGAGAATTATTAGGGCAGGAAGTATTTGCCCGTTTTGGTGCTGAATTTCCGATCCGATTTGATTTCTTGGATACAATGGATGGGGGAAATCTTAGCCTCCAGGTACATCCTTTGACCGATTATATTCAGAATACTTTCGGCTGGCATTATACGCAGGATGAAAGTTACTATATGATGGATGCAAAATCAGATGCCCACGTATATCTTGGATTACGGGATAATGTTGATCCTGAGGTGATGGCCCGTGATTTAGAATCTGCAAACGAAAAAGATGGGCCATTTAAGGCTGATGATTATGTCATGAAGTGGCCAGTAAAAAAACATGACCATGTACTCATCCCAGCAGGGACTGTTCATTGTTCTGGGAAAAATTCAATGGTGCTGGAGATAAGTTCTACCCCCTATATATTTACTTTTAAATTATGGGATTGGGGTAGATTGGGGTTAGATGGTCAACCACGTCCGGTTCACATCAATCACGGCAAAAAAGTCATTCAGTTTGATCGTGTACCCGCATGGACTAAAGAAAATCTGATCAATCAGATTGAAAAAATTGCAGAGGGGGAGGGCTGGTGGGAAGAAAAAACCGGACTCCATCACCTGGAGTTTATTGAAACCCGCAGACACTGGTTTACGCATACGGTAAAACATGATACCCAGGGGACGGTGAATGTTCTTAACTTGGTTGAAGGAGATGAAGTAATTATTGAAAGTCCGCAGGATGCATTCAAACCTTTTGTGGTGCATTATGCAGAAACATTTGTGATCCCGGCAATTGTTGGGGCCTATACTATCCGTCCTCATGGTGTCTCCATAGGCAAGGAATGCGCTACTATTAAGGCATATGTCAGGTCTGGATAACATTATCGGGATTGTAAGGTATAACTGATTATTGATCTATCATAGGTTTCAATGTGCCCATGTAGAGACGTCCCGCCGGGCCGTCTCTACGATCTATAGCGTATTAGTGTATAAAAAAACGACTAAGGAATGTGATGAATATATTTGAAGATAAGCGTGTTGTAATGACCCTGGATGCCGGTGGCACCAATTTTGTTTTCTCAGCCATCCAGGGTGGAGAAGAAATCGTGGAACGGGTTAGTTTACCATCTAATGCGCATGACCTGACCTTATCTCTGAAGGGAATTGTTGATGGATTTAGCGAGATAAAAAGGAAATTATCTGAGGATCCGGTAGCCATCAGTTTTGCTTTCCCTGGAGTGGCAGATTATCCTAATGGAATTATAGGAGATTTACAAAATCTTAAGGCATTCCGTGGAGGGGTAGCCCTTGGACCCATGCTTGAAGATACATTCAACTTACCGGTATATATAAACAACGATGGTGATCTGTATGCTTATGGCGAAGCAATTAGTGGATATTTACCACATGTAAATGGATTGCTTGAGAAAGCTGGCAGCAAGTCAAAATATAAAAATTTGATTGGTGTGACACTTGGCACAGGATTTGGTGGTGGGATTGTGATCGATGGAAAATTGCTCGTCGGGGATAACTCAGGTTCTGCAGAAGTTGGTGTTATGAGTCATAAATTTCATAGTGATATGAATGTTGAAGAGGGTGTCAGCATCCGGGGAATCAAAAGAGTTTACGCCCAAGAAGCGCACATCTCATTCGAAGATGCACCTTCTCCGAGAAAAATATTTGAAATCGGAATCGGTAAGAGAGATGGAGATCAGAATGCTGCGATCCAAGCCTATCATCAAATGGCCGTGGCTCTTGGTGATGCCTTGGCTAATATTATGACTCTTATAGATGGCATCGCCGTTATCGGAGGAGGGATTGCCGGCGCTCATGCACTGTTTTTGTCTAAAACCATCGAAGAGATTAATAGTAAGTATAGAAATCATGCAGGGGAGACCTATCGTCGTCTCTCACCTGTTGTGTTTAATCTTGAAGATGAAGAAGAGCGCAAAATCTTTATCGCCGGAGAACAAAAAATGATTACGGTACCTGGATCGACGCGGCAGGTACCATATGATCCGCTACGCCGTCTTTGTATAGGTGTTTCTAAAATCGGGACAAGCAAGGCTATTGCTTTAGGGGCTTACAATATTGCCTTAAGAAAAATGGGTGACTTATGACAAGGCGTGAGAGAATAATGGCAACACTCCGGGGGGAAGCTGTCGACAGGCCACCGGTCAGTTTTTATGAAATTAATGGCCTGGACGAAGATCCTGATGATAGAGATCCTTTTAATATTTATAGTGATCCATCCTGGTTACCATTAATTGAACTAACCCGCGAAAAGACAGATCGCATAGTCCAGCGTCAGGTACCCCAAATAAAATCGGCTGGAGAGAATTTCTCCTCAGATGATATTTCTATGGTGGGAGTCCCTTTTAATCCCTTGGCGGAATTTACTGAAAGCACATTCAGGTTGGATAAGCATGGCCACCGGCTTATACACAACACCGTTAGAGTAAAGGACAGAGTACTGACCTCAACTACCAGGCAGGATCCGGATGTCAATACGGTATGGATCGTAGAACCCTTATTAAAGAATGTTGATGATCTAAAGACCCTTCTTGAACTGCCTGTAATTGAATATAGTGGTGAACCAGATATCTCTTGTGTATTAGTGGCAGAGAGAGCATTAGGCGAATCAGGGATTGTGATGATCGATACGCCCGATCCGCTATGCCTCGCCGCTGAACTATTTGACCTGGGAACATATACCATGATCGCTATGATGGAGCCGGAATTGTTCCGCCGTTTACTCGATCGATTTTCAACCTTTCTTCAGACTAAAACTGAATTAGTCGCACAACTGCTTCCCGGACGTTTATGGCGTATATATGGCCCTGAATTTGCCAGTCCTCCCCATCTACCTCCAATTCTTTTCCGGGAATATGTGGTAAAGTATGACACAGCCATGGTGGAATCCATACATAAATATGGCGGATTTGCTCGTATTCATTCTCATGGGAATCTTAAAGATATTTTGGATGATATTGTCTCCACCGGTTGTATGGGGCTTGATCCCATTGAGCCACCATCTCAGGGGGATGTTGAGTTAGCCTATGTGAGAAAAAATTATGGTCAGGATCTGGTCTTGTTTGGCAACCTGGAAGCAAGTGATATCGAGAATCTTCCGGCAAACCAAATGGAAATGAAAGTAGTTAGGGCAATTGAGGAAGGCGCCGGAGGTGAGGGGAAGGGTTTTGTTCTACTGCCTTCCTCCTGTCCTTATGGTCGTAAACTTTCAAATACGGCCTTAAAAAACTATGAAACTATTGTCAATGTGATGGATAAATTATAGGCATAGTGCATAGTGCATAGCGCATGGAGTAAGGCGAGAATTTTAATTTTCGAACTAGGCCATGCTCTATGCGCAATGCATGATTTAGAGAACTTCTGCATTATCAGGTATAGGAAATGCATATGAATATTATATTTGGGTTAATAATGGCTATAGGACTAATAGTCTTGCGATTCAGATAAAGGAGATCAATTGATGACATCAACAGATAAAGAATTGGCACAAATAATCCTTAATGATAGAACCCTTGATGAAGTTTACGATCGTGCCCAAGTTCTTGTAAAATCAGGGTTTACCGCAGGTTCAGGATATAGTGAAGTCTGGATTCGCGATTACAATACGTTTATAAATCTTTCCTGTGATCTTCTTCCCCGGGAAACTGTTCAAAACAATCTGTTGATGTTTTTTAAATTTCAGGGCGAGGATGGTAATATAATAGATGGATTTGTTCCTTTTAAGGAAAAGCCTGGAGCGGGTTATGATTATATATTTAGTGACCTGGCGCCAGGATTTGCAGGACATAAAAATACAGTAGAAACCGATCAGGAGAGCAGCCTTATCCAGGCGGTCTGGAAATATATTGAACGAACCGGTGATACGAGATTTCTCCAGCAGTCTGTTGATGGTAGATCTGTTATTGAGCGCCTTGACTTGGCACTTCAGTTTCTGATGAATGAGCGATTTAATCAGACGTATGGGCTCATCTGGGGAGCTACCACAGCTGATTGGGGTGATGTACAACCCGAACATGATTGGGGAGTGTATTTTACTGATGATACACATTATGCCATAGATATCTATGACAATGCCATGTTTTTGATTGCTATAGAAAATTATTTATCACTGATTGGCGATGAACATGTGCGTTATGGTTATTGGAAAGAAATTTTAAAGAGTATTCACACAAATGTACGAAAACATTTGTGGGATGACGATAATAAGAAATTCATCCCTCATATATATTTAGATGGATCACCTTTTCCTGATGACTTTGATGAAAACCAGATCCATTACCATGGTGGAACCGCTGTTGCAATTGAGGCGGGATTGTTAAGCCAACAAGAAATCAAAATTGTAAATCAACAAATGCTAGATAATGTAAAAGCCTCAGGAGCACCCTCAATTGGTTTGACTATGTATCCACCTTATCCAAAAGGATATTTCAAAAATAAGGGTATGTATCCCTATGGTTACCAGAATGGTGGAGACTGGACCTGGTTTGGGGGAAGGATGATTCAGCAGTTAATACGATATGGATTTGTTAAGGAAGCCTATGATGAGCTGCGGCCAATGATCGATCGGGTCCTGAAAAATGATGGCTTTTATGAATGGTATTCTGTAGATGGCAAGGCAACCGGTTCGGGGGAATTTCGCGGGTCAGCCGGTGTCCTGGCTTCTTCAATTGAAATGTTGCGTGCCTGGGCACAGCCTTTGACAGAATAGGAACGATGTCTATGAACCGTCAATTAATTAATAAAAATATCTGTCCACGAATTTCACGAATTAGAGCGAATTTCACCAATTTTATCTTTTGTCCTTTTTCTTTTGTCTTGAATATCTTGGCGCCTTTGCAAGAACGAAGTATAAGTAGATTGAGCATAATTCTTTTCGTAGTATTCATCGGAATGGCAGATATTGTTTCAGGGGGAAGCGAAGAAATGACCAACTATAGTGGCTATAAAAAGACGATCTCAGGGGAGGATTTTGGTTACCATTCCGCCATACCCGGTGTGGGTACTTCCATGCTTGTGCGTGCCCTGTATGATCAGCAATCTATATCCTGGGAGACTGAAAAGATACCAGCTGACTTTTCGGAGCCTGATATCACATTTGTATGGCTTTTTGCTATTGATGTGAATGACAATCCAAAAAAGTTTACCCTCTTTATCAATGAGGTTAAATCATTAATATTTGAAAATCCGACAGAGGCGATTGAGCAGGAATGGCAGGTTCAAGGGAGTAATGCGACGAAATTAAATTTCAGGGGAACGATGGTTGATCAACATGATGATTTGCATGGGATTGCGACTTTGACCATACAAAGATCGTTGTTATCACCTGGTGAATCAATTAATCTGAAGATTGTGGGAGAGAATGCCAAAAGCAGCGCCTGGTATATGACTTTTAAATATGATTTTAGTGAGAACGTTCGTGCCACTGCTCCAGCTGTTCTGTTGAATGATAATAAACGACCTATTATTGTTGATTACAACTATCTGGGTGATCCTACTGAAATATCTGTTACTACCAGTCAGGGAACAAATTTTTCAGGAGAAATAAAATTAGGTGTAAACAGAATTATAATAAATGTGCCAGAGGTTCGGGAAAAGGAAAGTTTGGAAATTGAACTTCAGGTAAAAAATCGCCCGAAAATAAAAACAAAGATAGATTTTGCTCCCTGCCGTCAGATGGAGATTTACGTTCTTCCCCATTCCCATACAGATATAGGTTATACGGAACTTCAAACGGAGGTACAGAAAAAACATATTCAATTTATCGATCAGGCATTAGAGATCATTGAGGCGACCAGTAAATATCCAGAGGGCGCTAAATATAAATGGAATATTGAGGTCTCCTGGGCTCTTGATTCATATTTGAAATCTCAACCGCCTGAAAAATGTGAACGTGTCATAAAAGCCATTCGCAACGGTGATATTGGTTTGGAGGGTATGTATAATAATGTACTTTCCGGATTATGTCGTCCGGAGGAATTGCTTCAACTTTTTGCTTACTCAAGTGAGGTGGCTGAAAAATATGATTTATCGCCTGTTTCCTCAGCAATGATCAGTGATATACCCGGTCAAACCTGGGGATTAGTTTCCGCAATGCATCATGCCGGAGTAAAATACTTTTCTACGGCGCCAAATTATTTTGACCGCATTGGAACAATTCTGGCCACCTGGGAAGATAAGCCTTTCTATTGGATCGGGCCATCGAAAAATGAAAAAGTGCTCGTTTGGATTCCTTATCAGGGATATGGTCTTGCCCATATACTTGGAAATAAATTGAGAGAAGAAAATATTTATGACATCATGACCAGACTAACCGAAACGGAATATCCCTATGACATGACATACATGCGTTGGAGTGGGCAGGGCGATAATTGGGGGCCGGAACAGCACTTGTCTGAATCTATTAAAGAATGGAATCAAAAGTACAAGTCGCCAACAATTAAGCTCTCAACTACGGTTGAGGTATTTGAGAAATTTGAGAAGTTGTACGGAGATCAGATAGAGCAGGTACGAGGGGATTGGACACCATACTGGGAAGATGGTGCGGCCTCATCTGCCCGGGAGACGGCGGTGAACAGGTCCTCATCAGAAAGACTCACTCAGGCAGAAGTACTCTGGGCTTTGGTCAATCCGCAGGGATTCCCCAAAGAGAGATTTGATACGGCCTGGAAAAATATTATGATGTACTCTGAACATACATGGGGAGCTGATATAAGTGTCTCGGAACCTGAGAGTAAAAAAACAAAAGATCAATGGGAGTTAAAACAGGCTTATGCCATTCAGGGCGAAAAACAGTCCTATGAGCTGATTAATTCACTAAATTGTGAAAATAGTGATAATCAATCCTCCAGGATTGATATCTATAATCTGAATTCATGGTCCCGTGGTGGTATGGTTTCTGTCCCTAAAGAATTGTCAATGAGTGGGAACCGCATCTCAGACTCCGAAGGTAATATCCTGTCTTCGCAGAGACTATCCGGAGGTGAGCTAGTATTTAAGGTCGAAATGATTCCGCCATATTCTTCACAAAGATATACCATTTCAGAAGGTGAATCCATTGCGGAAAGATCTTCTCTAAAGATTGATGAGTGGTCTTTGGAAAATGATAATCTAAAAGTTGTGTTGGATCAAAAGACAGGGAATATTGCCGCAATTTATAAAAAGGGAAACAGTGAGAACCTTGTGGATTTAAGTAAAGGCGAACAATTAAACCAGTATCTTTTCTTACCGGGAAAAGACCTGAAAGATATTCAAACTTCCGGCAAGACGAAAATTACGATAGAAGAAAAAGGACCTTTGATTTCTTCAATAATTGTTGAGTCTGAGGCACCGGGGTGTAATCTGCTCAAACGCGAGATCCGCCTTGCTGAAGGAGTCTCTCATTTGAATATAATTAATACAGTTGATAAAAGCCGTGCGAAATCTGAGCCAAAGGCAGGAGATTATGATTTTGCACGAAAAAATGGTAAGGAAGGACTGCATTTTAGTTTTCCTCTTAATATTCCGCAAGGTATAATGCGTTTAGATATTCCTTATGTTGTAATGCAGCCGGAGGTGGATCAAATACCAAGTGCCTGCAAAAATTGGTTTACCGTTCAACGATTTATAGATGTCTCCAATGATAAACATGGTATTACCTGGGCTAACCTGGACGCACCCATGGTGGAAGTTGGGGAAATCTCTGGAAATATATTAGGAAATCTTTCCGAGCAGAGAAAATTGGGCTATTGGCGTCACACGGTCGATCCTGCTCAAAATTTTTATTCGTGGGTTATGAATAATCATTGGCATACTAACTACAAAGCCTATCAGGAGGGTCTTGTAACTTTCCGATATGCTTTGCAACCTCATGCTGAATATGATCCCGAAAAGGTCATGAAATTTGCCATCGAAATAAGCCAGCCCTTGCTCGTCATGTCAGCTAGAAAAGAAGCCAGCATAGAGTCAAGATTAAAATTGAATAATGAAGCAGTCATCATTACTGCTTTGAAGCCAAGTAAAGATAAAAAGGCACTCATCCTGCGTTTATATTCAGCCTCTGGTAAAGACGAATCGGCATCCATTATCTGGTCGGAGCCGAAACCCATTGGCATTTGGCTCAGTGATTTGAGTGAGAGACCGTTAAGCAAAACAAATGAAGTGATAAAAGTACCGGCAGGTTCCATCGTAACCCTGCGGGCAGAAATGAGAGAATAACTATGGCATTCCAACCAGATTATCATCACATGCTGGATGTTTTGGACAATAAGCGTCCGGAGCGACTACCATTGTATGAGCATATCATCAGTCCTTCAATCATGGAAAAAATTCTGAATGTACAGTTTGCGACGCTGGCAAATGGCAATGAAGTTGATAAGAGGGAATTTTTTACCCAGTATTGTCGCTTTTTTAAAGAAATGACCTATGATACAGTTTCATTTGAAGTGGGAATAATTGATATCCTACCGGATAGTGGCGCTATTATGGGGGGAAACCCGGCCCAATTCAAAACCGAGAAGATTTTAACAAGTTTCCCTGGGATGAATTGCCAGAACGATATTGGAAACTGGCCAAGCCAATGTTTGATGCGCTTGCTGAATGCATGCCCAATGGAATGAAAGCAATAGGCGGTGTTGGGAATGGTGTGTTTGAAATAAGTGAGGATTTGGTTGGTTTCGAATATCTGGCTTATATGATGATGAATGATCCGGATCTTTATACGGGGATATATTTAAGAATTGGCGACTTGATGACAGAAATTTGGTCCGAATTTCTACATCGATATCATGATACATTTGCGATTTGCCGCTTTGGAGATGATCTGGGTTTTAAAACGAGTACGTTAGTCAGTCCGGATCATATTAAACAACATATCATTCCCCAGTATTACAGGATAATAAATCTAATCCATAATGCAGGCCGCCCATTTCTCTGGCATTCTTGTGGTAATATATTTAGCATTATGGACGACGTTATCCAACTTGGAATTAACGGGAAACATTCTAATGAAGATGCCATCGCCCCGTTTGAAAAGTGGATTTCTCTCTTTGGCGATCGGATTGCTCTGGTTGGAGGGATTGATGTTGATCTGCTTTGTCTTCAAACTTCAGATGAAATTTATAAAACAGTAGTGGAATTAGGCCTGCAGTTTCGAAATAATGCACAGGGTTATGCGCTTGGTTCCGGTAATTCAATCCCGGATTATGTACCCGTTGAAGGTTATTTGGCAATGGTTCAGGCCGGCCAGCAAATCAGAAAACTTGAAGCACAATAATTAGGTGAGACTTATGGAATCTTATACTCATTTACTTCCAGATATAGAAGATGTAGAATTCTACCAAAAATCTGGTTATTATATATCTAAACCAATTTACACAGAGCAGGAAATAGATCTTGCATTGGAAGGAATGGAGAGAATTTACCGGAACGATCTTGATCGACCGGGATCAGATCCCTTTCATACTTTTATGCCTGCGGTAAATTTTGGAGAGGGATTGCGTAAAACAGATTATGCATCTTTTTTTAATTTGGCTTTGCAGAAGTTAATTACAAAACCAGTTCTGGGCGCGATTGCAGGCAAATTAACCGGTTCATCCCAAATCCGCTTATGGCATGATCAATTACTTTTTAAACCACCCCAGATATCTGATTTAAAATCAAATGTTGGTTGGCATAACGATCGCATGTATTGGAAAACATGCACGTCTGATTCAATGTTGACGGCCTGGATTCCTTTTCATGATTGTGATGAGACCACGGGCACGATTACGATGATAGAAGGCAGTAAACATTGGCCGGATAATACACAGGACCTGGATTTTTTTAGTAGCGAATTGGATAGTCTTGAAAAAAGATTTGTAACCGGCGGGCAGCGAGTCAAAAAAGTTCCGATGATACTGCCAAAAGGATGTGTCAGTTTTCATAATTGTTTAACCATTCATGGTAGTGGACCAAATCTCAGTAAACAGCCACGTCGATCGATTGCTGTACATTTACAGGATGAGACAAATCGATACCAAAGGTATTTCTACGAGGATGGTAGTCTTGCTGATCATGGTAATGACCACCTGGCTAATAAGGTTGATGGGGTTCCTGATTATACGGATAATAAAGTATGCCCCTTACTTTTTTCTTCAATTTTCAAAAATTAAAGGATTCATCATTGACGAAAACCGAGTTACTAAACAAGAATCTGCCGGAACTGCATAAAAATGTGGCATTTGGGAAAGCAGAAGGGCAGATCATCTGGCAGCCCCGCATCGGTTGCTGGTATAGCGATAAAATATTTGATAGAAGTGGCTTGCCTGCTCCCTATACGGGATTGGATTTCCATGATGTCTATTATGCATTAGGTGTTTCGGCGAGACTTTATGAATTTAACTCATGCTTTAAGCGTTTGGAACATCCCGGGGTTCGTTTTGAACAGGTCCAATTAAACGAAACAGATGTGGAAACCATTGTACATACACCGGTGGGAAAGCAAACGGCCATTCACAGGAAATCGGTTAATAGCGCGCATCCCATTACACTAAAATGGGAGGTGGATTCCCTTGAGGAGTTAAAAGTGGTCACATGGCGGGAAGAAAATGCTACCTGGGAATGGGATCAGGAGCAATATGATCACTGGTTGAAGGCAACTGAGGGTTTAGGTGCACCAACTATATTCATGCCCCGCATGAATATCCAAAATTTGTATCTGGACAAAATGGGTGTTGAAAAAGGGGTTTATGCCCTCTATGATTGGCCTGATCAAATCGAAACATTTTTTCAAAAGTTAGAGGAATGCCAGGACAGATTGATTGAGGTGGTTAACCAGTCGCCAATCGATATTATTAATTTTGGTGAGAATGTCCATTCCGGAACACTCTCTCCCGATCTTTTTCTAAAATATCATTTGCCTGCCTGTCAAAGACGCTGTGATAAATTGCATGCAGCGGGGAAATTTTGCTGTTCGCATTGGGATGGCGATACCGGACCGCTTCTCCGCTATGCGAAGGAAACAGGACTTGATGGAATTGAAGCCATTACACCCCTACCGCAAGGTGATGTTACCTTAGAAGAAATCAAAGACGCTTTGGGTGATGAAGTCTTTTTATTAGATGGCATTCCGGCCATTTATTTTGATGATATATATTCAGAAGAGATTCTTATAGAATGCACTGAAAAAATAATTGAGATGTTTGCCCCCAAATTGATATTAGGGATTTCAGATGAAATATCATCAACAGGGGATATCGAAAGAGTTCGGTTAGTAGATAAACTAGTTGATGGCTATAATAAAAACATTGTCAAAATTTAAGCTAGGAGGATGTGAAGAGTATTGCTTTTGCATCTTCAAATTCCTTTCAAGGAATTTTGTTAAATAAAAAATAATTATATTGATTTATAATTTCGGAGAGATGCAAGATTTATTTTTATAAGAGTTTTGTCTAGAGGAGCCCCTTCTCATTAAGAAGAGAAGGGGATTTTGAATGAGAAATTTTATTAAAATATTGAGTCTTCTTTTAAACCGAACACCCATGGTTAGAAATCGGTATAAACTTATTGCTCTGCGTCTTAGCGGCTTTGTGAGAGAATTTTCTACATAATTCAGTTCTGATAAAAGAGCATAATACATTCAGGGGGAAAGTATGTCTGCTAAAGATAATAAATACAATAAATTAACAATTAACAATCCTGATGAACTTGTATTCGGGGTGGCAACTCATCCGGTAGAATGTGGTCATGGTCTAAAAATAGGTGGTGGTCAGGTCTACCCGGAAATAAATTTTACCCTCCCCACGATGAAAATTGAAGAACAAACCTGGGGGGAAGTTCTTGACCATTATCGTAATATTGCCGAAGTTATCTCGACAAGATCTGTTAAACTTGGTTTACCTGGTTTAGTCGTTGAGTTTGAACAATTACCCCCGATGACGGAGCATCCGCAATGGGGTGCGGAAATAACGAAGATATTAAAGGATGCTTTAACTGCGCTCTATGAATCCCATGGAATTCCCAATGCTCTCAGGGTTACAGTAGTTGACTTAAGAGATGCCGACCGGCCTCCCTTATTAAGAAGTGGCAGATATTGGGAATTAACACACGAAGCATTTGTTTGTGCCGCCCAGGCTGGTGCAGATATCTTGTCTATCGAATCGGTAGGGGGTAAGGAGGTGCACGACCAGGCTCTTCTCTATGGTGATTTAAAGGGGATTGTAGTAGCACTTGGGTCATTTGGGGCCCGAGACATGGAATTCCTTTGGAAGGAAATATCTACAATCGCTAAAAAGCACAATGTTATTGCCGGTGGAGATACCGCTTGTGGTTTTTCCAATACGGCCATGCAATTAGCCGGAAAGGGTATGATCCCCTCTGTGTTAGCAGCTCTTGACAGGGCAGCATCCGCTCCCCGTAGTTTGGTCGCCTATGAGCAAGGGGCGGTGGGTCCGTCAAAAGACTGTGCTTATGAGGGGCCGATTATTAAAGCAATAACCGGCTACCCTATCAGCATGGAAGGAAAATCATCAAGTTGCGCCCATTTTAGCCCTCTGGGTAATATTGCCGGCGCCACTGCGGATCTTTGGAGTAATGAATCGGTTCAAAATATACAGTTGTTAAGTGGATCTGCACCGGAGGCATACCTGGAGTTGCTTGCCTATGACTGTAGATTGTTCAACACTTCAATAAAGGCAAAAGAAAGTCTAAAGTTGAGAAACTGGTTGGTCGAAAGTGATGTAGGGGAAAATGTGGAAGCTCTCATGCTAGACCCGGCTGAGGTTATAAAAATTGCCCGGGCAATTGTTGGTGAGAGTAGTGGCTACCTAAGGACTAAATCTGCTGTTGAGGCAGCATTCGATAGTATAACACAAAATATTTCCACCGGAAAAATAAATCTATCTGATGTGGAAAAACAATGGCTTGACAGGTATCGTGGTGAAATTGAAGGATTACCCCTGGATGAAAAAGAAGCGATTGACTATACCAGTGGGCTTTATGGTAACATGTTTTTGAAGGAATCCTATGGATTATAATTTATGATTCTGTAAATTATAGAAAGTTTTGAAATATAAAAACAATGAGATACAGATTTATTGAGTGGAATCATTACTTTAATCAATCAGAGAAAATCGTAATAGACCTAAATCATATTGGTTATAATTAGAAAGGATGCAAGGATGGATTCATTATTAGAACAATTAGCTATTTGTGTTGAGCGGGGTAAAGCAGAAAAGGATTTACCTTATCCACCGGATATGCAGGGACAAGATGGAGCCTCTGAAATAACCCAACAACTTTTGGAAAAAGGTGTATCTGCTAATGATATTTTAAAAAAGGGATTAATGGTCGGGATGAATGTGATCGGGGATCGCTTTGGTAAAGGAGAGGCCTTTATACCTGAACTCTTGATTGCAGCAAAAGCAATGAATGCAGCCATGGTACATTTGAAACCATATTTCGATAGCGGAGAAGCCAAACACAAAGGTACGGTCATAATCGGTACTGTTGCTGGTGATTTGCATGATATTGGTAAAAATATTGTTCGTATGGTTTTGGAAGGTGATGGTTGGAAAGTAATAGATTTGGGCGTCGATGTAACAGCAGATAAATTTCTTGCAGCTTTGAAAGAAAATCCTGGAGCCTTGGTTGGTATGAGTGCCTTATTAACAACAACGATGGTGAATATGGAGGCGTCAGTTAAAGCCCTGAAGGAGGCTGTACCCGGTACACGGGTATTTGTTGGTGGAGCGCCGCTTTCTACAAAATTCAGCGAAAAAATTGGTGCTGATGGATATTTTCCAGATCCGCATAGTTTTGCAAAAAGCTTAGTGTAATCAGAATCATATGACGAGATCAGCTTTTTGAATACGAAATAGATGAAAATTTATTGCCGGAATGCGAAGAAGATCTTCTTAAAATATTAAGATTCGAGACGATCTCACCTGAACAGGATATAAGTCTTATGGTTCGGGGTATTCTAAAGGATGCAAAAGAACACATGGATATCCGGGGAGGATACCGGATATTTGAGAATACCATTGTCAGGATTAATAAAGATACACTAACTTGTGACAACGTAAAGTTTGAAAGCGATGCAATCGTTGCTCAGCAATTACAAGGTAGCTCAACCCTGATAATATTTGCTGCCACATTAGGCCCGAAATTTGATGATTGGTCACGCAGTTTTTTTAGTGGGGGTGACCCATTTTCAGGATATGTGGCTGATGTGATTGGCTCGCTTAAGGTTGAGCAGGCAATTGATTGGATCAGTGGTAAAATTGAAACACAATTATCAAAACAGGGATTAAATAGTACTAACAGGTACAGTCCAGGTTACTGTGGTTGGGATGTTTACGAGCAACATAAACTATTTAGTCTACTTCCTGAACAATTTCTTGGCATCACATTGCATCCTTCAGCTTTGATGACGCCGATAAAATCAGTGAGTGGTGTTATTGGTGCCGGAAAATCCGTAGAAAGACTCCCATATACATGTGCTTTTTGTACACAGGAAAATTGTTTCATGCGTCGAGGTAAAAATGGTCAAAGAATTCCGGTGAGATAGATAAATAAACCAACCTTACGGTGATTTTCATCACTGTGATTATTCCCAATATTATGGAGATTGCAGAGTGCAGAACGCAAAAGAGATCGTTACACGATGTTTGAACTTTGAAGACCCTGCTCGTATGCCCAGAGATTTATGGCATCTACCATGGGCAGAAATTTATTATCCGGAAATATTGGAGGAGATTAACCAGAAGTATCCTTCAGATTTTTCCGCTCCGGATTATTATTATAAACCATCCACTGTGGCTAAAGGAGACGCTTATAAAATTGGTACCTATGTAGATGAATGGGGATGTCATTTTAAAAATATTCAGGATGGTATCATCGGTGAGGTGGATCAGCCAATTATTGGAGATATTAATGATTGGAATACGGTTCAGCCGCCTTATGATCAGTTGCCGGAAGGCAAATTCGAGATTCAGGAAATGTATGATACGATTAGTCGATATTATGAGAAAAGCGATAAGTTCGTTTTTGGGAATATTTGCCCACGGCCCTGGGAAAGATACCAATTTATCCGTGGAACCGAAAATGCGATGCTGGATATTATGATGATGGCTTCGGGCGGTAAAGATCTTCTGAATAAAATTCATGATTTTTATATTCGCGAGTTTGAACTATGGGTAAAATCTGATGTTGATGGTTTGAATATTATGGACGATTGGGGAGCACAAAGTCAATTACTTATTCCCCCGGATCTGTGGAGATTGTATTTCAAACCTCTTTATAAAGATTATTGTGAACTTGCTCATGCACATGGAAAGTTTTTATTTATGCATTCAGACGGCTTTATTCAAGACATTTATGAGGATTTGATCGAGGTAGGAGTAGATGCAATTAATTCACAGATTTTCTGCATGGATATGGAAGTCTCTGGAAACCAGGGCAAAGGGAAAAATTACCTTTTGGGGAGAAATTGATCGACAACATATTCTACCATCAGGAAATCCTCAGGATGGGCGGGATGCAGTTAGAAAGGTCGCAAAGCATCTTTATGATCCAAAAGGTGGGATCATTACACAATTAGAATTTGGGGCTGGCGCTAATCCGGAAACAGTTATAGCCGTCTTTGATGAATGGGAAATTATACAGAAAGAAAAATGAAAAAATAGAGACGTGATACGGGATACGTGATTCTCGATGACCAACTCTGTATCTATATAATAAGCCTGAAAGATACTTGACATAACAAGGGAAGGGAAACAACTTTTAGTATCCCGTATCCCGTATCCCGTATCCCGTATCCCGTAGCGAGAATTGTAGTTAATAAAATAATACTTAACATGCAAATCATAGTCAATCCAAAGGAACAAATACAAAATGGTACCAAGTCTATTAATTCTAGCAGCGGGTATGGGAAGCCGTTACGGCGGCCTAAAACAGGTTGATTCATTTGGACCCTCTGGCGAAGCTATTATCGATTATTCAATTTACGACGCCATGCAGGCTGGATTTAGAAAAGTTGTGCTGGTAATTCGTAAAAGTATGGAAGATGATTTTAGAAACTTCTTTGAAGGAAGGTTTAGTTCTGATTTAGATCTGCACTATGTATACCAGGAGTTGGATCAGATTCCCAACGGGCTTGAGGTGCCTGATGGAAGAGAAAAACCATGGGGAACCGGTCATGCGGTAATGGTGGCCGCCAGCCAAATTGAAGAACCGTTTGTAATTATCAATGCCGATGATTTTTATGGAGGAGGATCTTATCGTCTGGCCTTTGACTATTTGTCATCCCTGGATACAAAAGAATCAAATTATTGTATCATCGGTTATCAGGTTTCAAAAACCCTGTCAGATCATGGACATGTCTCACGTGCCATATGTGAAATGGATGGTGAAAGAAATCTGCAGGGATTGGTGGAAAGAACACAAATATTCAGGGAAGATGGTCAAATTGTCTATAGAGATGATAATGATGGATTGGTGCCTGTGGCTGAGAATACCAACGTTTCAATGAATATGATGGGATTTACACCAACAATATTCCATAATTTAGAAGCTTCTTTTATGAAGTTTATTCAACAGCATATATCCGAAATGAAATCAGAATTCTTTCTTCCTAACGTTGTTGGTGAACTTATTCAGGACAATAAGGCAAAGGTAAAAGTTTTATCCTCAGATGAATCATGGTTTGGTGTGACATATAAAGAAGATAAAGAAATTGTCATTGGCAAGATCAAAGATCTTGTAGATAAAGGTAAATATTCATCACCCTTGTGGTAAAGATAAAAGATATATAAGTACAGTGTAAAATAATTGTCAATTGGAAATCGAAAATAACCAATTGACAATTATTTTTACATTAAGTGTTTCACATCTCACGTTTTACGTCTTACAATTATTCCCAAGGATCTTTAGGCTTTGGTTCTGGCAAAGGTTTTCTTGGAATTTTTGCATCCCTCATCGCCGCATGATAGGCAAATGAAGCTAAAATAACAGAAGCCTGCATGGCATCTCCCGGTATAACATGTTCGTAAACATCCATATTCGTATGATGGGTACGTGGCATATAATCGATTGGATCCTGGATAAATTGAAATCCGGGTAAGCCAATTTCGTTAAATGGAATATGATCTGTACCCGTTGTGTTCTTAATTGTTACGACATTAGCGCCCATATCATTGAAAGGCTTGAGCCAGGCTTCAAATATTGGACGAACCGCATCATTTTCCTGTAAATAAATGCCCCGAATCTTTCCTGTACCATTATCCAAATTAAAATATACAGAGAAATCTTTGTGCATATCTTTTAATTCCATTGTCTTGCGATCACCATAATGTTTGGCCAAATAACCTCTTGAACCCAGATACCCTTGTTCCTCTCCACTCCAGAGAGCCATACGGATCGTTCGCCTGGGCTTAACGCCAATTGCTTTTAGAATTCTTATAGCCTCCATTACAATAGCGCAATTTCCACCATTATCTGTTGCCCCGGTGCCTGCATGCCACGAGTCCAGATGGGCTCCCAACATTACGACTTCATCCTCTAATTTCCTGTCACTCCCTGGGATTTCGGCAATCACATTGAAGGCAATGGTATCCCGCTCAAAAAAGGTGTTTTGTATATCGATTTGCATCGTTAGAGGATGCTCTTTCTTTAAAATGCGATACATGCGGCCATATTGTTCATTTGAGACAACCAGATTCGGCAATGCAATATCCTCATTTAATTTATAGGAGCCGCCTCTATGGGCACGTACGGTACCATGTTCACGTTCGCTTGGCTCAAGAATTACACCTACGTTTTGTTCGATCAGGAATTTATCAATTTCTTTCCGCAGAGCCCTGCATTCACGATATTGTTTACGGTAGTCTGCCCAGCGAGATTTTGCACCTGGTTCGGGGGCCGCAGCAATTTCAGCCAACTCTTCATCTGTATAGCGACGCGCATCGTCCTTAAATTTTGGTGACCACTCCCGGGGTTTACCAAGCATGATTATAGCCCCAGTTAAGGTGTCGGAAATCGCTGTCAATTCATCCGCAGATTCGATCTCAAGAAGATAGGGTGAGCCAGAAATGACACCGTCTGTGCTTTTTGTCCAGGCTTTTGGCTGTGCAATAAGCGGCATATATCGCGGTGTGGTCATTTCAGCATAGACTTTATTGTTCTTCCAGCCACGTCCAAAAGAGCCCCAATCCTCAATAGTCGCCTGGTTAATCCCCCATTCTTTTAACTGTTTTACTGTCCAATCAGCTGCTTCCCGCAAATCCGGTGAACCGGTTAATCTGGGACCATAAACATCACAATATAACTGACCGTTTCCATTACTTTTGAATTTTTAATTCCTTCTTCTTTGATTTTCTGGATTGCCTGCAAATCGACAGGCTCTTCTGCCAATCCAAGACCGCAAATGATGAAAAAGACGACAATTGGCTTCAACATTCCCTTAAGCATAACTCTCTCCTTAGCTATTTCTTTTAAAGTAACGATAGATTAGATGGGGGTAATACCGGTTCCCTGGGTACAACGTACTTACCAAATAAACAGAACTATGTGTATTCTGTTCCATATTCGATTCCATTTACAATGCAAATATACAAAAAAGTGAATTAATATAAAATGTCTCTGATCCCCACTTACAAATATACTTCATATTTGAATTAAGGGATTCATGGAAAGAGAAGAGAGAGAAGAGAGAGAAGAGAGTAAAACGTAGAGAGAAAAGCGTAGAGCGTGGAGCGTGAAGAGAAGAGAGTGGAGAGTGAAGAGAAGAGAGTTAAGTGTTGAGGGTGTAAGGTAGATGGAAGAGAGTTATGCGTTGAGAGCAAGAGCTAGTGCTAATTACGAGTTACAAATTACCAAATACCCAAAAATTAATATTTTATAAACTTTGTGTCCTTAGTGTCTTCTTAGAGTACTTTGTGTTTATTCTTTTTTATATAGGGAAAATTCAGATTAGTAATTCTCCGGTACAAAAGTCTGATCAGATATAGGAGGGCGAATATATCCTTTGATATCTTCACGGGGGGGCAATTTGATTGGTGCTGGTGTGAGATCCTTATAAGGAATCATCGACAATAAGTGGATGATACAGTTTAAACGCGCTTTTTTCTTATTATCGGCATTTACCACATACCAGGGGGCTTGTTTGATATCCGTATAAGCAAACATTTCATCTTTTGCTTTTGAATAATCCTCCCATTTTCTTCGGGACTCCAGGTCCATAGGACTTAATTTCCATCGTTTTGTTGGATCTTCAATGCGAGCATGAAACCTTTTTTCCTGTTCCTCATCACTAACTGAAAACCAGTATTTTATGAGTATAATGCCTGACCGAATTATCATTCTTTCAAAGGATGGGCAGGATCTTAAAAATTCCTGATATTCTTCATCGGTGCAAAAACCCATTACCCTCTCAACGCCAGCCCGGTTGTACCAGCTACGATCAAAAAGAGCCATCTCTCCCGTAGCCGGGAGATGGGCTACATATCTTTGGAAATACCATTGTGTTTTTTCTCGTTCAGTTGGGCGTGCAAGAGCCACCACCCGGCATACTCTGGGATTGAGTGATTGGGTGATTCTTTTAATAACGCCGCCTTTTCCAGCAGCATCCCGCCCTTCAAATATAACAACAACCTTTAAGCCCTTCGTGTTTAATCCATTCCTGTAGTTTCACAAGTTCAATCTGCAGTTTTACCAGTTCTGCTTCATAAACTTTTTTTTCAAGATTATTATCCTTCCCCATCGTGATATGGTCTTGATTGGTATTAATTCCTGAACCGTTTTTCGCTTTATGCTTTTTCTTGTTTCCCATGGGACTTCTCCATCAGATATATTAAATACAGGTTGGGTAAGAAGTATCTGAATATGGAAGAATATAATGGAATGTGAGCAATTTTAAAAGCAATAACTTACATTTGCGTGTCTATATGGAGTTAGTAATTTGTAATTTGGAACTGGTAATTAGGAATTCTTTTACCTTTTTCCCTTTGCCTTTTTACTTTTTTATAAACTCCTTGGGAATCTGGTTATTCCGGAATCTCCCAGTTCCCATTAATTGCTCAAGTTCCAAACGGGTGATACGCGCCTGGTACCGTGCAACAATTAAAGTAGATTGGGAGCGGGTGAGGTTAACCTGTGCATCACGAAATTCAAGAAAACTAGATGCCCCTATTTCAAATCTATCCTTGTTTAATTGAAGATTTTGCTGAGCGGCCAGAACATTCTGCTCTTCAATACCGATCAATTCGAGTCGTTTATAAAAAGTCTCAAGTTTCTCTCTTACGGTTGCTGCCAAACGGTTCTCCTGATCCTGAAGTGACAGAGATTGATTTTTTGCTTCCAATTTGGCATTTTGCAAATCGATTTTATCTTTCATGCCATTAAAAATATTAAAGGAAAGATTGAACCCAACTATACCATCCTGGCTTTGAGTTTCAATCGTGTTGGTAAATCGGGGGTCATCACTATCAACACCTCGATCTGAGTAATCATAATTGGCGATCAGAGAGAGTCGCGGGTAAAAATAAGCGCGGCGGAGGGCAACATTATTTTCAGCGACAGATTTGCTTTGTTGGGCCACCAGAAGCCTGCTATTCTGCTCTTGTGCAAAAGAAAGTATTTCATTATAAGGAATAAATAAGGTCAGGTATGATTATTTGTTTTACTACCTCTACCGGTGTATCCACATTTCTGGCCAGAAGCGTGTTCAGATCCTTTTGGGCAATAAGTCGGCGCAACTCCTGATTCACCAATTGTGCCTGATCATTATTATAAGATACCTGAGCATTCCAAAAATCGGTTGATGATGCAGATCCCAAATCCTGCCGAACTCTTTCCCGCTCTAAGCGTGTTTTTGATATTTCCAGAGTCTCCCTGGCGACGTCCAGCAATTGTTCCTGTTGAACCAGATTATAGTATGTGCTAAGTATGGTCACCACTGTCGTCTCGATAATATTACGTGACTGGTACTCTCCTAATTTTTCCAATTGCAGATATTGATCATGATTAACGAACATACTGAATCCGTCAAACAACATCCAGTTCAAGGCAACTGATCCTGCAAAATTTGTTGATCTTGAATTACCAAAGCTGAAGGGGGAATTGGTCTCCTGTTCCGATCTTTGATCCTGGTAATTGCCGGTAATATCCAGAGTAGGCAAAAATCCTGAAATAGATTTTCCGGCATTATTTTCCGCGATTTTTTCCTGATTACGCGCGATCTGAATATCAAAATTGTTTTTTAATCCCATCAGAATCGCATCTTCAGCCGTCATTAAACTCTGGCCAAAGGAGATACTCAGAAATAGTACGAATAAAGTAAACGTTTTTAGCATCGGTTGTTCCTAAATTTTATATACGATATAAATAGTTCTGCCTGATTTTTATCTCTCGCAGCGCCGCAACGCCGCAGCGATTTCATTATATAATTAATGAATAAACTATAACCCTTATATCAGGGAAGTTGTATTATTTTTGAAAAAATTTCATTAATAACTTAACCGTAATCCAGTAATCTCGTGATTTGTTATTCCTAATTTGCCAATCATAAATCGAGAATTTTAAATTATCGTCTCACGTCTCATGTCTCACGACTCACTACACTCTACACTCCACGATCAGGCGCAAAGCCATGAGCCTCTACTTCACTTTTCTCTCTTCTCTTTTCACGTCACGTGTCTCTACGCTCTACGCTTTTCTCTCCACGCTCATCGCTCCCACGCTTCTCTTTTCAATATGTTCACCCTACGCCTCCACCTTCAACTCCTGTATGGCTGGTTCAATCGATTCGTAGGATATGTCAGATTTATAGAGGTTTAAAATCCAGAATCTGATCTTATTAATGGCCAGAAAGCCAGCCGGAAGTACCATTAAGAGTACAAAAGTGCCGAATATCATACCATAGGCGACCGATACGGCCATGGGGATAAGAAACTGGGCCTGACGGCTGCCTTCCAGAATGATAGGGGCCAAACCAAAAGATGTTGTAAGGGTCGTCAATAAAATAGGGCGCAAACGTGATATCCCGGCATGATAGACGGCATCAACTATTTTTTGTCCCTTCCGTAGATTGCGGTTAATTTGATCGACAAACACAATACTGTCATTTATAATAATACCCGATAAGGCGAGGATTCCATAGAGAGACAAAAAAGAAAGTTGCACACCCTGGATGCCATGTCCCCAGATTGCGCCAATGATTCCTAACGGAATTAAAGAAAATATTAATGCAGCCTGGATTGTAGAGCGAAAAACCAGCACGATAAGAATAAACATTCCTAAAAATGCCAGGGGAAAGCTACGCTGCATGGAACTTGCTTCCTTTTCCCTGCTTCTTGATTGTCCTTCGTAGGAAACCTGAACCCCGGCTACCTGGGCAAGTATCACCGGTATAATATTATCACTGATTTCTGATAATATTGGTGGCAAATCATCCTTTTCATTTGCCAGATTCGCTTCAACTTTAATTTCCCGCTTTTTGTCCAGATGATTAATGACAATTAAACCCCGCTCAATCGTATATTCAGCTAATTCGCTGAATGGATATTCTTTCCCGGCAGGGGTTCTGATACGCATTTGATCTAAGAAACCCAGGGCCGAACGGTCCTCGGGTCTGTAACGGACCCATATTTTAACTTCATCGCGACCTCTCTGGATCCTTTGTACTTCCTGACCAAAGAAGCCTTGCCGCACCTGACCGGCAATATCACTCAGGCGAAGTCCTAACGCATAGGCCCGTGGTTTGAGCCGGATATTAAGTTCCCTGCGTCCTTCCTGATTAGAATCTGTAATGTCTTTTAATACGGGCATATTTTCCAATTCTGCAATTAGCATATCTCTTGCCCGGTTCAACTCATCCAGATTATTCCCCAACAGACTGATAGAAATGGGTTTGCCGAAAAATCCCTGCCGTCCAAAAGTGATATTTTTAGCCTCGGGGACCAGACCCACTTTTTGGCGGATTCGTGAGGCAATAATAAAACTCTCGATGTTGCGCGTCTCACCGTCGAGTAACTCCAGGGTAAGTTTTCCGGTATTGCTGCCTGCCTCACCAAAATCATTTTTTCCAATTTCTCTGCGGATGCCCAGGATGAGGTCTCTGCCATCTTCGCGCTCCTGACGCATTTCGGAGTTTACATCCCAGCAAACGCGTTCAATATGGGCCAGGAGAGAATCAGTGTCTGCTTCCTGGCTACCTGAAAGAAGGGAAACATTGACGGGAAGGGTGTCACCATCAATATAGGGAAACGGTGTGAGACCAATAACGCCGCCACCGATCAATCCGATGGAGATAATTAAAAAAGCAATTGGGATGGTTAGGGTAATCCACTTATGTTGAAGCGCCACTCTTAGCGAAGGGGCATACATTTTATGGGTTATAAAGGCAATAAACTTTTCTATCTTTTTTCTGATGGGGGGATCTTCTTTATGCGGATGCAGGCCTTTGGAGTGTGCCAGATGGGCGGGTAAAATGATGAAAGCCTCAACAAGAGAAAACGCCAAGGACGCAATTACAACTAAGGCCATATGCCAGATGAATTTACCCAAAAATCCTTCCAAAAAGAAAAATGGTAAAAAGATGATAATCGTCGTCATCACCGAGGTGAAAACAGGGGCAATCATTTCCAATGTGCCGTCAATGGCCGAACGAATCGCTGATTTTCCACGCTCATAATGGGCATATATATTCTCTCCGACAACAATGCCATCGTCTACTAAAATACCCACGACAATGATCATTCCAAATGTTGAAATGGAATTAATCGTGATACCTGCCATATTTGCCACGATGAACATTCCGGCAAAAGAAAAAGGAATTCCGACTGAAACCCACATGGATAATCTTAGATTCATAAAGAATCCAAGCGTTATTATAACCAATCCTAGTCCGATAAGCCCGTTGTTTTTAAGAAGATTTAAACGTTGCTTCAGGGATACGGTTCGGTCATCTAGTAAGAACAGCTTCGACTTGTTGATTGTCCTGGTTAAATCTTTCGATTGTTTCTTTTGTTAAACGCGAGACATCGAGAATATCTTCATCCGCCGTTTTATCAACACTCAAAACAACAGAGTTTCTGCCATTAAAATATGATTTATCGGGGATATCTTCCCATCGTTCTACGACATTAGCGACATCCTTTAAATGGATGATCGTTCCATCAGGATTACCACGAACGGGAATATTCTCCAACTCCTTTGCATAGTACTTCCTTCCGTAAGCCCGGATCAGAATTTCTTCATCCCGGGTATCAAATTTTCCACCGGATATATTTGTATTAGCGGATCGGACGGCCGAAGCTATCTCATTAAAAGTGAGCTGATACCGGCGCATATCTGATTCTGAGACTTCAATTGAGATTTCCGGATTTGGTAATCCTGTTATGGATACCTGAGAAATGCCAGGATTAGCTGAAAATATCCTCACGTAGGTTTTCAGCGAATACCTTCAAATTAAATAAATCGGTATCACCATATAGAACTACAGAAAGGGTTCTGCTACGAAATTTCATTTCATAAACAACAGGCTTTTCGCTGCCCTGTGGGAAGGAATTAATACGATCCACCGCGTTTTTTACATCGGCAAGTACGCGGTCAATATCGACGCCATAGATGGCTTCAACATTCACCGTCCCGAAATTTTCCCGTGAGAAAGATGTGATTCGTTCAATGTCTTCAATGCCCTCAAGGTTTTCCTCAATCTTGAGAACAACACCCTCCTCAACTTCCTGAGGGGAGGCGCCGGGATAGGCGACCTGAATCGTAACAATACCTGACTGCACCTCTGGAAATGAGGAGTAACGCATCTGCAATAAAGCAATCACTCCAAAACCGAGAATACTGTAAAGTACGACATTTGACCAGATGGGATATTTAACAAGAAAGGTAATTGCTTTATTCATCAGTTAATCTCCCCGCCAGAATTCTTTTTTGGGCGGGCTATCATTCCACTTGCCACTCCCTGTAATACCTCTGTTACAACAGTATCGCCGCTTGCTAATCCCCCGGAAATAATTACAGAATTAGTCTCATACCTGGCAATTTCAACACTCCGGTAATCAAGGCGCCCCTCCTTAATGCAATAGATATAACCTTCATGATAAAGAGCTTTCCGGGGTATCGAAAAGGCATTTTTTACAATAATTCCGGGAATTTTTGCTTTTAAGAAGATGCCCTCGTAGAGCTGTTTCATCGCAGAATATTCCGGTCGGACAAATACGGATACGGACTGAGTATTTGGATCTATGAAATTTCCAATGCGTACAATTTTACCTTGCCATTCTTTATTCAACTCTGTGGAGGTCAGGGTAACCGGCATTTTACTGTTAATCCACTCTATATCAGCGGCGGGGATTGGAATTTCTACCTCCATGTTTTCAAGGTTGATGACCTCTCCTATACGGCTTCCGTTCCTTGCTGTAGAACCTATACGCAGGTCAGCAGTTATAATTGATCCGGCAAAGGGTGCATAGAAATAATGTTTTTCCAGTCGAACTTCCAAATTCCGTATCATAAAATAGAGCTTATAAACATTGAAGCGGCTCAAAAATAATTTGATTTTCTGGTTTTGAGCTTCTGGAAGTTTAGGAAGGGAAGAGTAAACATCACATTGGTCGAAATAATCCTGCCATACCCTAAATTCCTCCGGGAAATCGACTTTTATTTCTGGTAGAACAGAGGAGAGAGCGTTCAGGAAGTCGCTTTTGGCGCTGTTGATCTCTAATTTAATTTGCCGGTCATCAATTACAGCAATGAGATCTCCTTTGTTAAAAAACTGGGCCGGTTGAAATGGAATATTACCTTTTTGAACAATACCTGAAACTTCACTGAAGAGCACCAGCGGTTGCGCAGATGTGAGTTTGCCCAGACCGTTCAACTCGGAGGATATATCCTCTAACTGGACAACAGTGATATCGACAATTTTTTCTTTTGGAGTGGCCGCTGTTTTAGGTTGATCACTTTTTAGTGAGAATAAAAAAATTGTAATGAAAATACTGACAATGATGATGATTACGGGTATTAGAAAACTTTTGATTTTCATTGTTTTACCTTTACGAATTATAAATTAATTCTATGCCCCAGAATGAGAAATTGCATGTTGCCTGTTTGAGAAAATGGTATAAATTAAATAGGCGAAAGCTATTAGAAACATCCCAATGCTGGCAATGGCATATATTTTATTTGCTGATGTTAACAAAAGAACAGGTTCTGTGACAATCGGTGATATAAATTGTCCAATGAAAACTGATGTGGTTAACCCTCCTACGATCCGTCCACGCATTGAATCGGGTGAAAGTGTAACAACCCAGATGTTTGAATTTGGAATCAGGACACCCATTCCTATTCCTCCGATGAGGAGTCCTAATACGATCATAATATATGAATTGACCATAAAAATTATTGAGAAACCGATAGCAAGAAAAAGAAAAGAGAAAAAATAAATAGTAGAAAAACGCCATTTTGCCCGGATTCTTTTATAATTAAGCGAAACGATTGCCGATGATAGCGTGGAGCAGGCAATGGCCAATCCAATTAGCGTATTACTGACGCCGGTCTGGTCCTTGATGAAAAAAGGTATTTGTACAGGGATGATGTAAAAAAGCATCATACCGACCAGAGCCGTCAAATAAATAACAACCACCAATTTTTTTTGGTAGTTGTCTTCACGAATGGCAGAGTCCTCTGGATTCTTTTGTTACAGGTTCAGGTTCAGATAGTGAATAATAGGCAGCCGGGAAGATGAAAAAAGCGGCCAGATAAATCAAAAACGGTGCCCGCCAGCTTACCTCAGCCAAAAGCCCGCCACTGGTAATAAATATAACGCCACCTAATGCGACACACGCACCCTGTAACCCCATAAATGCGTTGCGTTCCTCACCTGTGAAATAGTCGGCTATTAATGTAATGGTTGTCGTCAGGACCCCGGCAACGGCGATACCCAAAAATGCCCGCCCAATCAATAATGCATATATATCATCCATAAAAAAGCCCGATGTACCAGAGAAACCATATAATAATAAAGATCCCAATAACATCCTCACCCGGCCATATCGATCAATTAACAGGCCAACGAGGGGGGCGCCAATAGTGATAAAAAGGGCCGGAATTGTCAATATTAATTTCGTCAAAATCTCCGATTGTGGATGATTCGAGAAAACCTGCTCAATTTGTGGTAAGGATGGAGCAATCGTGGCACCAGCCATGATTGTCAAACTACTGGTGAATAAAAGGGTTATTTTAACAAGCGTTTTATTCATTTCTTCTGTTTAGATTAAATTCTGATGGTTATTGATACAATTTCTTTTAATATTTTATTTATTTGATTTGTAGATCTGCATGAAATGGACGACAACTCAAAAGGTTGATCTAAAAGCACATCGTTTTCCCCTTCAAGTTGTAGTCCATTTTGAATTAAAATTGAACATCCTGCTCAAAAGGGTATAAACTTAATCAAGCATCAATTAAATTCCCATAATTTAACCATTTATACCGGAAAATTTGTAAAAATTTACATAAGGGTAAATTGAAAAATATTCCAGGTAAGAAAAGTAGGAATCATTTATCTCAAATAATTAACTTTATGTATATAGAAATTTTTCTCGCAAAGGCGCTAAGCCGCAAAGAAATATATATATACAAATCTTTAAAATGATAGAAATAATATTAAAAAAAGTCTATTAATATCTACATTACTCATTTAATAATAAACCTTTGCGTCTCTGCGCTGCCCGCATCTGGCGGGGCAGGCCTTTGCGAGAGATAATTGATTTATGCTAAAGGCCTTCAGGTCATTGATTCTCATATTCTTCAATTGAATCCTCTATGACCACAAGTGGGATTCCCGCTTCCTGCAATAGGACTCTGCTCTCCAGCGCTGCATGATAGCGTTTTTTTGCAACCACTTTCTTTATTCCTACACTGATAATGAGCATCGTACAAACCCTGCAGGGTTCCATTGTACAGTATAAAGTTGTACCATCCAGTGAAATGCCATACCGTGCAGCCTGGCATATGGCGTTTTGTTCCGCATGAATGGTGCGGACACAATGTTGTCTTTCCGTTCCATCATCATCGATTATTTTTTTCAATAGATGGCCGGCCTCATAGCAATGGGCAAAGCCCGGGGGAGATCCCACATAGCCGGTGCAGAGGATCCGTTTATCTTTTACGATAATACACCCGCTTAGCCCCCGGTCACACGTAGCACGCAGGGCGACTTCATCCACTAATTTGATGAAATATTCATCCCAGCTTGGTCGTTGTTGGGGATAAGTTTTTTTCTATTCATTGCCATATCTTTCATTTTTCGGTGTTGTTTTATTTCACGCAGCGCCGCAACGCCACAGAGAACAAAAGATTTTTATCCACGAATTCCACTAATTTACACGAATTATTTATATAATTATTATTAATATTTTAAAATTATAAAATATAATAAGAATTTTAAGATGGATTTTTTGTACAATATCGCTGCGTCGTTGCGTCGCTGCGCGAGATTTTCGTAAAATAATTTCCAAAAATACGAACTTTGTCACAGTTTCGAATTATAATTATGTATAAATTAACATTTTGCTAAATCCGGTAGGATTTTGTCCCGATAAGTAATCTGGATGAAATTTCTTAATCGGGATAATTAGGAAATTGGAATTAGGATATTTGGACATTGGGATTTGATATTTGGACATATTTCGGATATTAGAGATTAGAATTTATTGACTGAAGGGTAATGGAATGAAGTATGCTATGATTTTACTTGTGGTTTTATTATTTGTAACAGGCGCTGTTTCCGGAAATAATGATGAATTCCGCTCAGTTTGGGTAATTACCTGGGAACATATTAACCGCTATGATACGGCTGAGGAAAATAAAGCCAGTGTGAGACAGATTCTCGATAATGTAAAAAAGGCAAATATGAATGCCGTCCTCTGGCAGGTAAGACAGGGTGGGGCTGTTTATTATGATTCACAATATGAGCCCTGGGGATACTATGCCGGTTACCAATATCCCGGATATGATCCTTTAGCCTATGCCATTGAAGAAGCCCATAAAAGGGGATTGGAACTGCATGCCTGGTTCAATGTGTTTCATGTTTCTGAAGATGATGATACACTGGATCCTTTGCCGCCGTCTGTTAAGCATCGCAACTGGGTGTGCCGGGATGTCTCAGGTAATTTAATGCCATCAAATATTGCGTCATTCTCTCCCGGCCTGGATTCTGTTCGTGCTTATACGGTTAATGTGGCCATGGAAATCGTCAATAATTATGATATTGATGGTTTTCATCTGGACTATGTCCGCTGGAATGAATATACCATTTCGGGAAAATATAAATTAGCGAATAATCCAGAGAGTCACCGTATGCTTGATGGCATGATAAGTGCCGAACAGGAAGATTATTTGATCAATTATCCCATGGATCGCTATCTCTGGGATGAGGATCATCCTGAAGATGGTGGGGTGCCTGATGGCTCGGCAAGCTGGGAAGATTTTTGGCGTAACTCTGTGACAAAGTTTGTCAAAACATTACATGATTCGATTCAGGCTGTTAAACCCTGGATTCGATTATCACCAGCTGCGCTTGGAAAATATAACTGGTCTGGTTGGAATGGCTACGATATTGTTTTTCAGGATGCCGCATTATGGTTTAATGAAGGTTATATTGATCAACTTACACCGATGCATTATCATTGGCTTACTGCCGATGGGTTTTATGGCATGCTCCAGGGTGATTGTGCAACCGATGAATGCTGGAAAGAGCCCTGTCAGACTGGTATAAATGCAGGAAGACTATATACCGTTGGGCCGGGATCTTACCGGTTTGATGAGGAAAATGTTTGGGATAATCATCCCTCTGTTGTTGAACGGTGCCGTGATGTTGCCTGGACAGATGGTTTTCAGTTTTTTAGCTATGGACAATGGCGTGATCATAATTATTGGTTAGATGCTAAAAGTAAAATGTTTCCCACTATCACTAAAACCCGTGATACGGGATTAATCGACAATACTTCTCCTGAATCCCCAATCTTGTCTGTAACAAAATTGGATTCTTTAAAATATTATATTGTAGTTAATCCGCCGGCTGGTACGACAGAAGATCATTGGTTTGTCTATCTATCGTTCGACCGATGAACCGTCGATCAGAATGAAGATCAGATTATTTATCGCCGCTTTGGGAATAGTAATTTTACCTATACGGATACCTTCTCAGATATTCAGGAATATAGTCCTTATTATTATTATGCTGCTACGATGTTGGACCGTTATTGGAATGAATCTGCCAATTCAAATATTTTCAAAACAGATTCAATCCCTGAGATTTCGCCCATAGAGACACCGCCGCTCACCCCTGATCATGTGCGGGTATTAAATCATGATGGATCCACGTTAAAAGTATTGTGTGATCCGGCCGACCGGGCCGCACAGTATGTGGCAATGATCAGTCTGGATGGAACAACTTTTATCGATTCAGTTGTTGCTGATACAAATGAGATTCTTATTCCGGGATTGGATGAGAATACTGTCTACTATTTAAAAGTAAAAGCAAAAAACAGTGGGGGATCATCACCTACTTACCCAAAGGTTGTTTGCCGGGGTACCCTCATCTGATCCGCACGAGGTTCTTATCGTAAACGGATTTGATCGGGCAACCAATACCCGTTATGATTATATCCGCTTTTATGCAGATCCGGTAAATGAAAGGGGCTATCCTTTCTCCTATATGATGAATGAGTCGGTTATTGCCGGAAAAGTTTCCCTGCAAGAATTTCTCAACAGTAATCTGGATTCTTGGAGATGAAAGTACAGCCGATCATACCTTTGATCCAACAGAACAGGCTAAAGTGAAAGCATTCCTGGATGGAGGTGGACACTTTTTTGTCTCCGGAGCAGAAATCGGATGGGATTTGGAACACAGTGGGGGCATCCCGGATGTACAGTTCTATAGAAATTACTTGAAGGCAAAGTATATCAATGATGCACCAAAGGGTGAATCTGGGACCTATTACATCGCCCGTGAAGTAGAACGGGGTATCTTTGAAGGCCTTGGTGATATTCAGTTTGATGATGGTACTCATGGGACCATCGATGTGGACTGGCCTGATGCTATTTGGGCTGCTGGCGGTGCAGGAAATGTATTAAAGTTTAAAGAAATTGACCCGATCGAAACCCAGGGTGTCTCCGGTATTGCTTATGAGGGAAATTTCCCAAGCGGTTCAACTCCCGGAAAACTTGTTCATCTTAGTTTTCCCTTTGAGACAATAGTTGTTGTGCAGAAACGCATGGATGTGATGGATCGGATTTTTGATTTTTTTGAGGGTGAAAGACCGGTTCTGCCCATTGAGGTAGATGAGGTTACCGTGGTGGAGGAATTTTTTCTTGACCAAAATTATCCCAATCCCTTTAATCCGATAACGAAGATTAAATTCTCGATTAAAGAAACAAATCCAACAACCCTAGTCATTTATGATGTCCTTGGTCAGGCTGTTGCAACTTTGGTTGACGAAAAACTAATGCCGGGGGCTTATACTGTCCAGTTCAATGGACAATACCTTGCGACAGGTACCTATTTTTACATCCTGCGTTCCGGACAAAAATGATGAAACGCAAAATGGTGCTGATAAAGTAGTATTTATTTTCTCGCAGAGACGCAAAGACGCAGAGGAGAAGAAATTTATTAGGGATGGTGTATAGGGCAGGCAAGGCTATAATTTGTTTTAGATGTCTTTACAAGAATTTCCTGTTCTTAAACTTGAAAATTGAATGTTCCGTGCTGAATATTGAATATTTTTTTTTGGAGGAGGTTGCGGTGCTTCGTGTAATTAACTATTCATTAAAAAAAATCAGGATTTAGATAATGTTTATTCGCTTGGCTGTGATGATAGTAACCTTGATTGGGTTAGGAATGGCCCAGAACTGGGAAGTTGTATCTGAAGACAAAATTACCGATTCAGACGATGGATTGTATTTTTATCCCCAATTCTCTCCAGATGGAAACAAACTTTATTATACGACTTCCACTTATAAAGGTCTTTTTTCCTATGATCTTAACTCACGAGAACAGCACTATCTTACAAAGGCAGATGGTGCAGGGTATCGACCAGTATTCTCTGAGAATGGAAAAAAAATATATTTCAGAGAAAATTCCTATAAAAACCGTAAAAGACAATCGTTTCTTATTGAGCTTGATATAGAGAAGAGATTAGAGCATCGAATAGATACGGGACAAAATCAGGTTATAAATCCCACATTGGTAGATGATCAGAGGTTAATATTTCAAACAGATCCCCAATTTGAGGTTGTAGATCTCAAATCACATCAAGTGAGTAAATCTGTATCAATTGAAAAAGCCGTTGTATATACAAAGGATCTGGACCTGTATATATATAGAAATAATATTTCAAAGAAGCTGCAATCCTTGGGTGAAGGTCACTATATTTGGGCCTCTTTCTCCCCAAATCAAAAAAATATTCTGTTTACTCTTGCCGGCAGGGGTACATTTATTTCTGATCTGGATGGTAATATTCTTCATGAATTAGGATATGCTCATACCCCAAAATGGTCTCCTGATGGACAATGGATTCTCTATATGGTTGACCATGATGATGGGCATCAATACACCTCTTCCAATATCTATATTTCAAATTTGAGTGGGAATGATAAATATCTCCTGACTAATGATGATATGATTGCCCTCCATCCAAACTGGTCTCCTGATGGTCAGCGCATCACTTTTCATTCGGATAAAGGTGAAATCTATCTGATGCACGTATCCTATGAGAGGAGTGCTGAATAATGCGAATAATTCTTTCTTCTCTCTTCTCTCTTCTTTTTTCTCGCTTCAATCCAGGCACAATCCCTAACCGGCGCCAAGATCTGCATCGATCCCGGCCATGGTGGCTATGAGTCTGATGATCGTTATATGGCGGCAACGGGGTTTTGGGAATCTGAGTCTAATCTGGAAAAAGCATTCTATCTCAGGGATATTCTTGAGGGATTAGGTGCGACCGTTATTCTTACAAGAGAGGGTAACGACGGAGATATTGATGATTTAAGTCTTTCTGAAAGAGTGGCGGTTGCCAATGAAAGCAATGCAGACTATTTCAATTCTATTCATAGTAACGGATATAATGGTACGCATAATTCAACCCTGATGCTGTATCGTGGATATGATAATGATCCCTGGTTTGATGATGCTAAGGTTATGGGCGAGATCATGGCTGTTGAATTATATGATGCCCATAGGACATCACATTGGTCTAACCGGGGAGACTGGTCATTTCGACCTGAATGGGGCACCTCCGGATATGGTGTCCTACGGGGAACAATCATGCCGGCAACCATATCTGAGGGTTCCCATCATGATTATTTGCCGGAGTCCTGGCGACTAACCAATAGTGATTACAGAAAACATGAAGCCTGGGCCATTGCCAGATCATTTTTAAAGTATTTTAATGGGGGAACGTTTCTTTTGGCGAAATCGCCGGAATTATAAGGGATATCGAAAAAAACGTCGATTATTATTATCTTCCAACCAGTAATGATGATAAACTTCCTCTGAATGATTTTAAAGTCACTCTTAAGCCAGGCAATCTTGTATATCATGGTGATCAAAATAATAATGGTTTTTTTCTTTTTGATGCGGTTGTACCTGGAAAGTATACGTTATTCTTTGAGTCTGAAGGATATCTGAAAGACTCATTAGATGTCACGGTTAATAAAAATATGACTATTTTTGCCGATATCATCTCGATCCAAAAGCCCCGGGAACTCCTGATAATATAAACCTAACCTGGCAGGCTTCCTGGTGCCTTAAGGTCGATATTGCACCGACTAAAAGAACAACGGGATATATGGTTATGATAAGTCGTGATGGGATAAACTTATACAGATTCTGTAACGATTCATCTAATAGATTAATCCTTAGCGGGTTGGATAACGATTCCTTGTATTATTTTAGAGTAGCCTCTGTCAATGACAGTGCTTCTTCCGGACCTAACCGACATTTGCTTGCTGCTGTCCCTTCTGTAGATCCATCTAAAGTATTGATTGTAAATGGTTTCGACCGTTCAACAAACACCAGAGCAGACTATATAAAGGAGTATACGGATCCTGTTATAAATAGCGGGTATTCTTTTTCCTATGCTCTCAATGAGGCTGTTGAAAGCAATCGTATTATACTTTCCGATTATGAGACGGTTATATGGATTCTGGGAGATGAGAGTTTTCATGATACAACCTTAACCTTGAATGAACAAAGAGCGATTATGTCATTTTTGGATAGTGGTGGTAATTTATTTATTTCAGGATCTGAGATAGGTTATGACCTGGCTGAAAATGGCGGGATTCCCGATGCTTATTTTTATCGTCATTATCTGAAGTCCAGGTATCAGGAAGATGCCCCTGGCGGATTGCCGGCGACCTATTATAAGGCGGAACCGGTACAATATGGTCTCTTTGAAGGGGTTGGAATAATCAATTTTGATGATGGGACCCATGGAACTTTTGATGTTGACTATCCTGATGTTATGGAGGGTGCAAGTGGCGGAATAGACGTTCTGACTTATCAAATGGGTACAAATGATTTTAAATCAGCGGGTATTGCTTATGAGGGTGTATTTCCGGAAGGAAATACGGCAGGCAGGCTGGTTCATTTGTCCATACCCTTTGAGACAATATATCCTCTGGAGAGTAGAAGGGCGATAATGACACGAACGATGAGGTTTTTTGAAGGTGGTCTGGGTCCTCTGGCTCATCAAAGGAGAAGATCTTAAGGTTGTTACGACATTTCAGTTATACCAGAATTATCCAAATCCTTTTAATCCAAGGACAATTATCAATTATCAATTACCAGTTACCAGTTCTGTTGAACTCTCTATTTATAATTTACTTGGTCAAAAAGTGGCTGTGCTTATAGATGAATCGCAACAGGCGGGATTACACACTGTTGAGTGGAACGCTTCAGGATTCTCCAGTGGTGCTTATTATTATGTGCTCAAATCTGGTGACCATAGTATGCGTAGGAAGATGATGCTGGTGAAGTAGGTGCTAAAATAGAACGCGGAGAACACAGATGACACGGATTCTATCGGATATTTGATCTATACATGATGTAAGAGAAGATATAAGAATGATTTCTCGCATTTTCTCTTTTCTCAGATGATCTTTGTAGTTCTTTTGATGAATTCCGGGTTACAAAGATATCAAATCCCTTTTAGAATCTAATTTGAGTCAATCATTTATAAATTGATTGTATTACTAAATCAGATTAATTCAAAATACTTTAAAATTAAATCTGCGAAAATCTGTGTCATCCGAGTTCATCCGCGTTCTATTATTAAGGTTTAGGTGAAAATAATCTGACCACCTGCTGAAACTTCGTAGAATCTTGCAACATTTATGATGCTGTCTGTTTGTTCACAAAAATCGTCCTGGGTAAGGTGAAACATATCAACGGTTGCTTTACAAGCATACAATTTCGCCCCAGCATCATAAATCATTTCGACAAATTCTCCCACCGGGGGAACATCAATCTTGTCCATCTCTTTTTTCATCATAGAGGTCGCAAAGGCTGACATGCCTGGAATCATTCCCAACATAGTGGGCATATGCATGGCTGGGTTTCCAACTGTGGCCACTTTAAGCTTATCCATTTTTTTCTTGATTATCGCCTCCAACCCAAAAAAAGTAAAAAACAAATTCGCTTCTATGCCTTCCATGCGTGCGCCGTTGGCCATAATTAGACCTGGATAAACACCTTCAAGAGATCCTTTGGATACTACGATCGATACTTTTTTAATTTTTTCTTCTGACATTTCACGTCTCCTTGATAAATACATTCATATAATTGAAAATCGGATTCAGATTCTTGAATAGATACGCGATTCTTGATAAGTGATAAATCAACCAGAAAGAAAAGAATTGTTTATCGAGATGGGAATTATCAAGTTATCCAGTTACGAGTTTCGCAGTATCCAGTTTAAACACAACCTTGTGGCTTACCCAGTCCACTGATCATTGCTGCTTTTTTTGCCGGGCCGTTAGGAAATGCGTCATAAACATCTTTTGTTGGAACCCCACCCGCATTTTTGATTCGTCTGATTGTAGGAATTTGTCCCTTTTCTTTAAAATCATCACGCATAAAACGAATCACTTTCCAATGTGTGTCACTTAACTCGTTAATTCCCACTTCTTTTGCCAATTCGGGGGCCATTTCTTCAGTCCAATCATCTGGATTGGTCAAAAAGCCTTCATCATTGACTTCTACTGTTTTTCCTGCATAGGTCTTGCTTGCCATAATTTTTCTCCTTCTTAAGATTTGGTTATAGAATCATTGTTTGGCTTTGCCATGTTTTTTATAAATTCGAGCATAAATATCATGCCCTTTTTAACTTCTGGATTTCCTCATTTCTTTAAATATTTGAAAGTATGAAACATCCTGGTCTACTGTAATATCCATTTTTTGGAAAAAACCAAGGGCATTGTCAACTGTTGCCAGCATCTCGGGTTGGGTCATGCTCTTTACAGTGAGTAGCATTGGGGTAATATTTTCTCTGAGCATACGCACATCTTCCACTGAAAAAGAAGTGATAACCGTATCTACTATTTTGACCGATTCTGTGAAAAAATCAAAGTATCCCTTTTTGTCCAATTCATTTAATGTCTCCAATAGCTGATCAAACATCTGCTTGCCAAGAGGCTGTAAATCTGAGAAAAGATCTTCAGCACTTTCTAATTGTGTTAATAGCCGGTTAAGATTTTTTGTATTTCTCAAGAGTTTTTTGAATAAATGGATCAGATCATTACTGTCAAAATAGGGCGCCACATCTTCTAAACCCTCTACAGTGGCATCAAAAACATCTTTAGCAATCAATGAAAAGTCATCCTTTAGTTCCTTGATCTCACGCTGACGTTGCTGATATTCCTTCATTTGGTCCGTGATAAAATCAAGTTTTTGATGAATCTCAGATAATTCTTTTTCCAGGGCTTTTGGTTCCATATTATTGCCCCTTCTTTCCGGCCATATTCATCTGGGCCTCAATAGGAAGTTCTGCGCCTTTAAGTAAAAGATTCCAGTATACCCAACGAAATGACATTTTTCCCCAATGATTCATACGTGTTTCTTCCAACAGGGAAAAGGGGCCTACTCCGGGTAAAGGAAATTTCCCCGGGAGCGGTTCAACATCATAATTAAAATCGATAAGAATGCCCTTGCCAAAGCCCGATTCAATAAAACAATTCGCATGACCATCAAAACCGGGCTCTAATTTTCGACCTTCCATGGCGCGAAGAATATTCTCATATAGGACATCGGCCTGGAAGTGGGCTACTGATCCTGCTTTTGAACTAGGTAAATCAGTGGCATCACCGAGAACGAAAACATTTTCATAATCTTTTGATTGCAAGGTCTGTGGATCTGTGGAAATAAAGTTCAGGTCATCTCCCATACCCGATTCGCCAATTACATCTGAACCCATGTTAGTTGGTATGGTAACTAATAGATCATATTCAATCTCTTTCTCATCCCAGGATTTGATCTTGTTTTGACTGCTGTCTACGCGTGCAATGCTAAACTCAGCGGTTAAGTTGATGTTTTTGTCCTCCAGGAACTGGCCAAGAAATTTTGAGGCGATAGGTTTGGTAAAGGCTCCGGGTAGAGGTGTAACAAACTCAATATCGACCTTATCACGAATACCCTGTTCTGTAAACCACCAATCGGCGAGAAAGACAAATTCAAGCGGGGCCACAGGACATTTGATGGGCATTTCGGCAATATTTAACACCATCTTGCCACCTTCCCAATACTTTAGGAATTTTGCCAAAGCAACAGCACCATCAGGTGTATAAAAATCAAAAATATTTTGACGCCAACCACCATCTTCCATACCTTCGATTTCTTCCGGGGCAATACGGCTTCCTGTTGCAATGATTAAATAGTCGTAATTTAAAATTTTTCCATTAGCAAGTTTTACTTTGTTTTCTTTAGGTAAAATTCCTTCAATAGAAGACATAATGACTTCAATGCCGGAGGGAAAATAATCTCTTTTTGGTTTTTTTACATCCTCTTCAGTATAAATCTCAAATGGGATAAACAAAAACCCAGGTTGATAATAATGTGTTTCATTTTGATCTACTAATGTGATCTGGCAATCATATCGATCAATTACCGGTGCTAGCTTGTTCGCCATCATTGTACCGGCGGTGCCACCACCCAGAATGACAAGTTTCTTCATTTAATTTTCTCCTTTCACCATCACCTTAAATCCCTAAGGAATAATATCACATGGCCGTTACATTAATCTATTTTATTGTGTATTACCGAATATATATTTAAAACCAAATTCCGAATTACTAATTTTGTTTTCTAAATTTTCTTTTGTCGCTGGAATACAATTTCTTTCATCTTTTTGCAACTTATTTCTAACCTATATACAGCACAGTCCCGGCAATCAACCAGCTGACATTTTGGACCAACATCTCCACGTGTCCAACAGGGACCGGTTGTCTCATAGTAGACTGGACAATTTTTACAATCATCATCAAGCCCCCCCTTATAGTCCCAGCATGGAACCATTGACATCAATCTTCTGACACCATTAATGTTTAACCCGCCCGTGGTTAACATTTCTCGTACACACTTTAATCTCTCCAGGTCATGAAGAGAGAACATTCTATGTCCCGCTTTTGATTTATGGGGAAGGACCAGTCCTTCTTGTTCATATAATCGGACTGACTGGACTGAAATACCCAGTTTGGCTGCGACCGTCCCAATGGTTAATACAGGTTCATATTTATTAATACTTGAATTATCCATATACAAATCTACAACATTAATTATAGGAAATCTACATTAAATGATATAGATATTAAAAAAAATTATATAAATTTTATCCATATGAAATTTTTTATTTCGCACAGCGCCACAACGCCGCAACGATTTTTTATCTTTTATCTTTTTTCTTTTGTCTTCAGATATGCTGAGGCTTAGCGTCTTTGCGTGAGAATAAAATGTGGATGGTCAAATGTAAAAAGAGGAGGTGGAAAGCAGAGACGCGATTCATCGCGTCTCCATAATATGATTTATGATTGAAGTAGTGGGAAGGGCTGCTTAGCAACCCTCATCACCCTTTTTGGCTTTTTTCTTTCGGTGTGGAATTTTTATTTCAGGAGCAGATGTCTTATCGGTCTTTTTTTCATCCGATTTTACATTTCCCATCAGGTAATCACCTGCAGCCATTCGAAATTGAAAATTAGATAATTCAGAATCAGCATAAACGCCTTCCGGGGGGGTCGGATTGCTGTAGACCTCTACCCAATAATTTAAACCACCTAATAAAACAGCGGTATTGGTAATACCTTGTGCTTGTAATAATACCCAGGCCTGGGCGGCATGTGTACCACCATTGGTATATAATACAACTAATTTTTCCGGATCGATATAGTCCAGATTGTCATTCATAAAAAGCTTCTGCATGGGAAGATTTATAGCCGTTTTAATATGAAAAATTTCATAGTCAGCGCTGTCTCGTAGATCAATGAGTTGATAATCCGGATCTTCATCTATAATGAGTTTTCCCAGCTGTTCCGCCGTAATATGATCGTTGCGATCAATAATGTCATTAGCCAGTTGGTTTGGATCATTTTCCAATACTGGATTATTGTTTACCGGAGAAAATGCCAGAATCAAACCAAGCAGAACTGCTATTAGCACGGCAACTTGTTTGATTGATAAAGTTTTCATGTTGTCGCCTCCTGTTTGCTGAACTTTTTTTCCAGCCATTCACCACCCCAAAACATGGCTAATGCCATCAAAATAACACCAAATCCAATTATTCCCATTGAGAGATTGAGCCAATCGGAGATAAGCATCGTACCCATGGCACCACTTTTATGAAAACTTTCTATCCAGGTATATACTTCACCGAATACAAACATGCCGGCCATTGCACCGCCAATAAAGAAGTAGCCATCAATTTTGCCTGTTGCCCCGGCAACCAGAGAAGTACCCGGGCAATATCCACCAATTACAAAGCCAACACCTAAGACCAGACCACCAATAATTTGGGGCCAGATATAGGTTGGATTTATGTAAAGTAGACTCAAGTCAATCCAGCCGAATAAACTAAAAAACAACAGTCCTGTCATAGCAGTAATGATCGCTGTAAACATAACTTTTAATACGGTCATATCTGTAAAATAAAATTGTGCTGCTAATTTTCGTGATGAACCAAAACCAGCCCGTTCTAACCAGAACCCAAAACTAATACCAATCGCGAAGGCGATAACCAAGCTAACCTGATCGCCAAATAATCCTGTCTTATAAAATGGAGCCATTTTTATCCTCTTAAATAATATTTTAATTTTTGAATGGATGCATAGAGCCTGGCGCATGGAGTGTCAGCTAATCATAATTTCAACTGCCATGCGCTTTGCGCTATGTAATTTCGTTTCTGCTATTCTGCTGGTTAGATCCACAATCTTCTTACCCAGTAGGCTGTGAGGTAGCCGCCGCCAAAGACGGCAAACATAAACGCCCAGCTTCCTAATGCCAGAGTTGCCCCACCGGTTAACGCTTGTCCACTTGTGCAACCATAGGCTAATCGTGCGCCAAATCCCATCAGACTACCGCCCAAAAAAGCAAATACCCAACGCATCTTGTTTGTTATCTGAGGTCCCTTATCTGTAAAAAACTTTAACCGGCCGGCCAATAATCCTGATAGAAATCCACCAACAATCACACCGATGACCTCATACACCAGCCAGTTTTTAAATGGATTGATTCCTTCTCCTGCATATTTCGCAAAATAAATATTATTATTAACGTGCTCAGCAGAGAACAGTGAGGTGATCCAGGCGGTAAACCGCATAACCGCACCGGAGGCACCCAATCCACGACCTACCAATACGAAGGCGAGTAATAGTGTGATCCCGAGTCCAACGCCTGCCACATAGGGATTCATGTAGTTCTTTTTTTCCATTTTTTCCTCAAATTTTTAGTTTGTGTAATATTCTTTTTTTATCACAATGAGCACATAGAAGACACGAAAAAAACAAAGTTCGATAGAAATTTATAGATTGCATTATCGTATTTCATAATTAGTAACTTGTAATTACTACCCTCAACGCTCTACGCTCTATGCTCCACGCTCTTCTGCCTTCTCGCTTCTCTGTTCTCTCCTCTTCCTACGAGCGGACAAACAGGTCCGCCCCTACTTGAACATTGAATATTACGTGTTGATTATTGAATGTTCTCAGACGGCCCACCGGCCCGTCTCTACTCTTCTTTCAACGCACTACGCTCTACGCTCAACGCTCCACGTTATTCGAATTGATCATTGCATAAATTTATAAAGCCAGCGTGATGTTTGGCCGGCATCCACAATAATAAATCGCAATATCAATCCACCGATCAGTACAAGCATGGCCGGTATTTTGGGAGATATATGCAATCCTTTGAGTTCCAAGGCTTCAATGGTCATTGGTAATATAAGGCCTAAACCCACAACAAAGACCCAGAATACGGATGTATATTGTCCACCCAGAAAGAGTCCTGCCGCTTGAATATGTACTTCAGTACTGGCGAGAAATCCCATAAATAGATGCGTAATTAAAAACAGTTCAAGCCCAATGAGGGTGACATCAATTTTGCTAAGTAGTTTTTTTTCGGTCTCTGATTTTGAAAGTATTAAAATCATTGCCGCACCGGTAGAAAGTCCGGATACAAGAAATAAGGGGCCCATAATCGCAGAATTCCAGAAGGGTCGGGCATTGAATGCCGAAAGCAAAATACCCGTATACATACCGAGAACCAGAGCACCGATCAATAAGGTCCAGGCAATTTGTCGGATATATCTTTTGGAAAAATCTACGATATTTTTAAGCCAGATATGAGGCCACTTAAACCCGGGCCAGATTTCCTCAATCCAAATCATACTCCATAAAAAACTCAGAGGTGTAATAACCATTAATGTCCATGAACCCCACGACATGGGGGATTCCAGCCGTAAATCTGTATAGAAACGCCAGACATATAGTTTATGACTCAAATCTAAAAATAAGGCGAGCAGGCCTAAAACAATCAATGGCCCGGCCAACAACGGCGCTTTCATGACAACGGTTGAAAATTCTTTTTGTTTCCCTCTAAGATAGAAAAGGGTAGAAAAGAAAAGTAACCCGGCTACCAATCCACCAATGAACAGATAGAGGGGGATCTCCCATCCCCAGATCGTCAGATGCGGATCAATATGCGGATTCATTCTTCCCGAGGTAATTTCAATCTCATTCATATATTCTCTCCAAAAATATATTAATTAAACACAGAGTACTCAAAGAATCCTCAAAGGTCTCAAAGAATAAACTTATATTATAAAAATCATTGTGTACTTAGTGCCTTCTTTGTGATCTTTGTGTTTCTCTTTAAATCTTTCGTCTACAATAAATAATACACCCTAGGTGAAGTACCGGCTTCAGGGATGAGCGTTTTATGATCCCGTGATTTTAAAAGTTTTGATAACTCATCAGCCGGATTATCCAGATCACCGAAAATCATTGCATGCGTAGGGCATACCGATACACAGGCCGGATCTTTGCCCTCCCGCACACGATGGATACAAAATGTACATTTATCTATATAGCCTTCCGGATGTATAAACCGGGCATCATAAGGACATGAAGCGACGCATGCCTTGCATCCTGTACATTTATTGGCTGTCACCAATACAATGCCACCATCACTATAGTGACTTGCCCCAGTTGGACAGCAACGAACACAGGGTGAGTTATCACATTGGTTGCATCGTTCAGAACGGATTTCCATTCGCAGATCCGGATATTTCCCTGCAGTTTCCTCAACAATCCAATCCTTGCAATAGCCAAGTGGTACATTGTTCTCTGTTTGGCAGGCTACAACACAATCTGAACAGCCCACACATCTTTTGGTATCTATCGCCATGGCATATCGCATCAGGCCACCTCCTTCCTGAAGGTTACAAAATTAACACGCATCCCTGTGCCCCCCATAATCGGATCAATTTTTACGCGGGTCATAAGTGCTGTATCATCAGCACCTTTAAGATAGGATCGTGGCATCTTTTTCTGATTATGACCAAATCCATGTACCATGTAAACAGAGTCATGTCTTATCCGCTCGGTTACTTTTGCACGAATACGGTTGCTCACTGCACCATCCTGATTTTCTAGAAGTACATATTCGTTATCTTCAATTTCCCATTCTTTGGCAACTTTTGGATTAATCCATACCTCATTTTCTTTTTTTAACTCATAAAGAAGGGGGTTGTTGGTGGTTCTGCCAAAGGTATGCATGGGAGCACGGCCATAGAGAAGTCTGTAAAAACCCTGTGGTGGCTTTTCATGATCTGTATAGACCGGCATTGGGTTAAATTTATACTCCGCAAGTTGCGTCGAATAAAGTTCGATCTTACCGGAGGGGGTATCAAACTCATAATCTTCATTCTCTGCCAGGTAGAGAGGTGATTCACGGTCCATGACCACCACGCCTTTACTCTTCATATCTTCAAGTGAACTTCCAATTGATTTTAATTGAAAATCAAGTTTTTCTTCAATATGATCATAGGGAAAATAATCACCTAAATTTAAACGATTCGCTAATTCTTTGGCCATCCACCAGGCTGGTTTTGAATCATACTTAGGCTCAAACGCAGGAGCTCTGAGAGCGACGGATGCTTTTCTTCCTGGTGACAAACGAAGATCATCATACCTTTCCAGGTAGGAGCATTCCGGTAGAATAACATCGGCCCAGCCTGTTATCTCTGCCGGCATTAAATCGATGGCCACAAGCAAGTCCAGGCTCTGTATTGCTTTAAGGGTTTGCTGTGGCCTGGGAAGTGTTAGAATAAGATTTGTTCCATAGACGAACCAGCCTTTAAAACTACAATCTCTGGCCGTAGATGGAATGGTTGCATCACAAATTCCGGAAGCAAGGGCCAGATTCAGCTAATGGATACTGATCGGGATAGGCATCTTTCCAAGTTCTTTTCGGTTTCGGATACGCGGGCGTTTTTAAGTTAGGAAGGGATGTTTTTTCAGGCATATAAAAGCCACCTCGCCGACCCCAGGAACCGAGTAATGCATTGAGGATGGCCCCGGCACGTACACGTTGTGTATCATCCCCATACCAGGTTACATGACGTCCGGGATGAATAAGTGTTGCCGGTGCTTGTTTCGCCATTTCTCTGGCTGTTTCTCTAATCAATCCAGGCTCGATGGTGGTGATTGGATAGGCCCATTCCGGTGTATAATCCTTCACATGTTGCTTAAGTTGCTCAAATCCGAGGGTATATTTTTCAACATAGGCTTTATCGTAGAGATTTTCATTAATGATAACATGAATCCAGGCTAAAAGGAGTGCCATGTCTGTAGATGGTCTGATCGGTAGCCAGTATTTTGATTTACTGGCCGCGGTTGAGAATCGGGGATCAACAGTAATAACAGTCGCCCCGGCAGAGATAGCATCGGTAAATTCCTGAACCTGCCCGTTATGCATATTTTCACCCAGATGTGAACCTAACAGAACCAGGCATTTACTGTTGACGATGTCTGTCCTTTCCGGTGAACCCACACCATCACCATAAGTGAGCAGATACGCTTCTTCCCGTGGACCCCGGCACTGAGCGTAAGATGGTGCTGCAATATTATTTGAGCCGAAGGCCTTGAGAAGAGTTTTGAAATAATTCCCACCGGAACCATGGGTAAAAAGGGCAATGCATTCAGGTCCATGTTCATCGGCAATCTTTTGCATTTTCTTGGCAATGTGGTCAAATGCTTCATCCCAGCTTGCTTTGCGAAAAACCTGTTTACCACCCACTTCAGATCGAATTAAGGGTGTTTTTAAACGCTGTGTGTCAGTATACGCTCCCAGGCCGCCTGTTCCTCTGGGACAAAGTCTTCCATTACAATTGGGGTCAATATCATTACCGATTACCTTCCATGGTTTGCCATCAACTGCATAGGTCCAACCGGCACATTTCCAGAAACAAATCTCACAATAGGTTGGTGTCTTTGTGACTTTACCACTTTCCATTGGTGGATTAGATTCTTCCTGACCAAATACTTTATATAAAGAACCTCCAAGAGTGGCTGCTCCGGCGCCAGCTCCGGCAATTTTGATAAACTCTCTCCGTTTAAAACGTGTTGCCATCATTTCCTCATTTCCAATTCGCTTTTAAAAATTCTTTAAAATTACTACATCCTGCCAGGCTATGATAAACATGGCATTCCCGGCATTCTACATATTTGCATTTATCACTTTTGACCTTTACGACCCAACATGGTTCAGAATAATTTGTATAAGCCTCACATTTATTTCTTTCACTTTCCGTACAAGGCAGCAATTCCCAACACGGTACCATCGCCAGCAGAGATTTTATCCCGGCAATATTAAGCCCTTTTTTTTCAATCATTTCCCGTATACAGGCTATGCGATTAATATCGGCTTGAGAATAGAATCGCCGGTTTGTTTCGGTTTTAAAAGGAAGTATCAATCCTTCGGATTCATACAATCTTAAGGTATGAACAGAAACGTTAAATTTTTTTGCCACAATCCCGATAGGGAAGAGGGGCTCTTTTAAATCTATAAAATTATCCATAGTATTTCTCGATTATACACTCTTCAAAATCTATATTTTGAAATATAGATTCAATTAACGTGCCAAAATTCACATAGTAGTTATATCTAATATTAACAAATATTTATGATGTTGTCGAAAAGTTTGATAAATCTTAATAATGAGAGGTGAAAGAGAAAATGTTCCTAAAAATTGGAAAAATTGGGGAGGACTTCTATGAAAACTTTAGGTTCTTGATAATACAGTTTTGGGCTAATTAACACACATGTGTGCGATTGAGCATTATGTAACAACGCGATTAATCGCACCGTTACCAGTGCAATGAAATTGATAAATATACAGGCAGCAGTTTTCTACCAGACAGCCAATTTCTTCAAGATAAATGAAGTGTCGCAAATGCAATTCAGCCTGCGAGTTGTATAGAGCGGCGCGATTCATCGCGCCGCACTAGTACAAGGAAATTGATAAATATACAGGCACAAGTTCTCTACCAGACAGCCTGATTATTTCAAGATAGGTGAAGTGTTATAAATGCAATTCAGTTTGCGATTTGTGTAGAGCGGCGCGATGAAGAGGCTGTGTTTCTACACAGCCTCTTAATCGCGCCGTTACCGGTGCAATGAAATTGATAAATATACAGGCCCCAGTTTTCTACCAGACAGTCTGATTATATCAAGATAAATGAAGTGTTATAAATGCAATTCAGCTTGCTATCTATGTAGTGCGACGCGATGAATCGCGCCGTTACCGGGTGAATAGATTAAGCCCTTTTCGGATTGTTTATAATGTACATTCGTGCTGAATAAAGAACATTTTCATCTTTTATAATTCTGTCATAAAAGCGGGGTTGCCAGGCAAATTGTTTCTCAGGATATTTTTGCCTGATTTGGAAAGTGCTTCTGGCTTTAAACCAACGAATTACATTAGAAATTGATTGGTTATTGATCATTGGATTGTTTAAGCCGGTAATTCCTCCTTTTTTATTATTGTTAGAATCGTTGCTATAAGTTCTCTTTTTGGGTAGGACCTTATCAATATATAAGATTCCATGAATGTGATCAGGCATGATTACGAATTTATCCAACTTAATATTGTTAAATTTTCTGGGTATTTGAATCCAATTATTAAGTATAATTTTACCCATATCAGACAGTAATATTTTATGGTTGACAATTTTCCCAAAGAATAAAATCTTTGGTTTTGTATTGATGGTGATAAAATAATATCCAGGAGAGGCATAATCGTTACCGGGTAATCTCCTACTTCCACGGATATATTGATCGAAAAATAACTCATCCATACCATATTTATCCTATTTATGTCGACGACATATTATTCTAATCATTATTCAATTTTTATGCCAACTAATGATCATTGTAACGGCGCGATTCATCGCGCTGCAACCACAACACTAAAACAAACGAAGGATATCGCACCGCAACCACATCACTTAAGTATATGATAAAGATATCGTGTCCTGGTAATTTTCCATATTCCCTCCTGTATTGACCAAAAAACAACTTATCTAGAGCTGATATATTTATTTTATATGTTTTTCAGAGTTTCTTTAATTTTACTACAATTGTTATGTCACTTTGGTGTTTTACGTAACGGCGCGATTAATCGCGCCGCACTAGTACAAGGAAATTGATAAATATAGAGGCACAAGTTCTCTACCAGACAGCCTGATTATTTCAAGATAGGTGAAGTGTTATAAATGCAATTCAGTTTGCGATTTGTGTAGAGCTGCGCGATTAATCGCGCCGTTACCAGTGCAATGAAATTGATTAAGTATACAGTGCAACAGTTTTCTTCCAGACAGCCCGATTATTTCAAGATAGATGAAGTGTTATAAATGCAATTCAGTTTGCGATTTGTGTAGAGCGGCGCGATTAATCGCGCCGTTACCAGTGCAATGAAATTGATAAATATACAGGCACAAGTTCTCTACCAGACAGCCTGATTATTTCAAGATAAATGAAGTGTCATAAATGCAATTCAGCCTGCGAGTTGTGTAGAGCGGCGCGATTAATCGCGCCGTTACCAGTGCAATGAAATTGATAAATATACAATGCAACAGTTTTCTACCAGATAGCCAGATTATTTCAAGATAGATGAAGTGTTATAAATGCAATTCAGTTTGCGATTTGTGTAGTGCGGCGCGATGAATCGCACCGTTACCGGTGCAATGAAATTGATAAATATACAGGCACACAGTTCTCTGCCAGATAGCCTGATTATTTCAAGATAGATGAAGTGTTATAACTGCAATTCAGTCTGCGAGTTGTGTAGAGCGGCGCGATGAATCGCGCCGTTACATTAACCAAATTAGTCGTTTCACCATATACACACACAAAAATCGTAAAATGAAAGTTATTCTGTTGGCAATATTTAATTATCTGCTTTATATTTATATCCTGTAAAGAATATTCTTCATAAAAGGGCGAGGGATTAAATATTTTTCATATGAATAAAAAACACTTGAAAATCTATAACATTTATTATAGATTATATGTACCGGTCCAATTTTAACAACCCCTTACCTTATATTTTAGAGAGCATTAATAAAGAAATTAATGATGAGTATAATGACGATTGTTACATTTTTCATTAATGGAATTGCAGCATATCACGGTATTGGTCGTTCTACAGTCTATCCAATAGAAATATTAATTTAAGAAGAAAAAAATAGGATTAATGTATATAGTACCCGGGAGATGTTCCGGATAGATATATATTTTTGAGATGCAGGTAAGTGGGTTTTTAGGGACCATATGCAGATGCCCGGAATTTTGGATGAATCTATTAAACGTGCTTTTTTCGGTGAGATAGAAGAATAAATAAACCCTTAACCTAATTAATGGAGGAAGTATGAGAAACATTCTTAACCTAATTATGGTCATTATGCTGGTATTGGTAATGACAACTGGTGCTTTTGCCAATGGGCTGTCGCTTAATAGTATTGGTACCCGTGCTCTGAGTATGGGTGGTGCGATGGTTGGCTTGGCTGATGATGCAACAGCCATCTATTGGAATCCGGCCGGTATTTCTAATGTACCGGGAGCATTTGTAGGTGTTTATGTAACCGGAATCACCCCATCGGCAAACTATGCCTGGAGTTATCCGACGTTTGGAATTGATATTGATGCGAAAGCTGACAACAAAATGTATGTGGCCCCAAATCTTTTTGCTACCTATCAATCGGGCGACTGGACCTTTGGTTTAGGCGTTTTTGTTCCGGCGGGACTAGGTGTACAATGGAATGGAGATGATCTAACGAGCTTAAGTGGTGGTGCTTCTTTTGAATGGATGAGTGAAATCGGTGCGATAAGTATATCACCATCCGCTGCCTATAAGATTTCAGAAGATTTTTCTCTCGGTTTGGCTGTCAATATTTATTATGCTTTTTTCGATCTGAAACGTCCGGCAGAAGTTGCGGCGCAAACCTATGCCCAGTATAGCGAAGAATCCACTGGTACCGGTGTCGGTTTTACGATTGGTGCACAGTATAAAATTAATGAAATGTTTACCCTGGGCGCCACCTATCGTTCACAGGCTAAGGTCAATATGAGTGGTACTGCTAAAAATCCGTTTTTTGTAAACGCAGGTGCTCCAACTGAGAGTGAATTTGATCGGGAAGTCTCCTGGCCGACATGGATCGCCGGTGGTCTAGCTGTCAGACCTACAGAATCTCTCGTCGTTACGTTTGATGCTCAGTACAGTCAATGGTCAAAAACCCAGGATGTTCTTGTTGCAGAGTACAAGGATCCTCAATGGAAAGCAATGATGGAAGCCTCAGGAGGTAATGAGTTTGTGTTGAACTGGAAAGATGCCACAATGCTTCGTTTTGGCTTGGAATGGCTGGCAACAAAAGAATTAGCCTGTCCGTGCCGGATATTATTACGATCCAGCTCCTGCTCCTGATGAAACATTAAACATTCTCTTTCCTTCTTCTACGAATAATGCCTTTTCACTTGGTGCTGGCTATAAAGCAGGACAATGGGCTTTTGAACTTGGTGGCGAATACCTGATAGGTAAAGAACGCGTTATCTCTGATGATTTGAACAATCCTGCTAATCCTTTTGCGGGTTTTGTAAATGAACAGCCTGGTACTCACCAGATGGATATTTTTGCCTGGAGTGTGGGTGTAGGGTATGCTTTCTAAAGATATTAAGCGAAATTAACGTATCCGGTTTAAAAGATGAATCAATGTTTTAATAGAAATTCTCATATAAAAATCCCTTCTCTTCCTTACGAGAAGGGCTCCTCAAAGTCCCTCTCTTTGTAAGAGAGGGATTTAGGGAGAGTTCTTTGAATCAAGTTCCCATGTTTGGAAATTAATAAAATCATTTGATTTCCTCTTGTTTATGAATACATATCTAAATCTTAACCGGACACATATTAATTGAAATAATAACTTATAGGAGAAAGGCCCTAGGCAAAAGGGTAAAGGTTAAGAGGAATTAAGATTAAAAGGAAAAAGGTAGAGATAAAGATTTTATTATGATTTTTACTATTTATTAATCTCTATATTATTACCTTTTTCTCAAACCTTCAGCGTTTACTTTTCCTTTTACCTTTAGAATCTCCTTTAGCCTTTGGCCTTATCTTTATTTTCTCTTTATTTAAAAATGAAGAAAATCAATACAGATCCCAACTACACGATCGGTGTCGCAGCGAAATTGCTTGGTGTCTCTGTGCACCTGTTAAGGGTATACGAACAAGAAGGACTCATACTATCCGAGCGTACACCCACCGGTCGTCGTATGTATTCAGATCTGGAAATAGAGAAAGTACGTTGCATACGCCGGATGATTTCAGAAAACGGAATGAATTACGAAGGTCTCAGGCGGATGCTTGCTTTAGTTCCATGTTGGCGTCTCCGTAAATGCAATCACCATGAAAAAGAGGGATGTGTGGCTTTTAGCAATTCTGAGCGACCCTGTTGGGCTACTGAAGAGAAATGTTCCCATCCCATGGATAATTGTCGAAATTGCATTGTATATAAGGCTACGGTTGATTGTAAAGATATTAAAGAACTTATCTACGGATAAATAACAGCAGATCCTAGATACCTTCCTTGCATTCGTTTTCTCCAATTTGTATATTAATTCACAATTAATCCTTTCCAAATAGATATAATCCTCAATTATGATAGATTCGCAAAAGACAATTTAAACCCCAATCAAAGGAGTTTCCTATGTTAAACAAAATTGGTCTCATTGGTGGTGGAAATATTGGTGGCGTATTGATGCAGGAAATCGTCCAGCGTAAATTAGCCAGAGAAGTAGCACTTGTTGATATTAAGGAACCGGATCTGGCAAAAGGTAAAGCTTTGGATATTGCTGAAGGTTCGGCAACAATTGGTGCCGATGTTAGATGTATTGGTGGAAAAACCTATGATATTATTGAAGGAGCGGATGTTGTTATTAATACTGCTGGTGTTCCCAGAACAACCCGTCCGGATGGTACGATTCCCACACGCGAGGAGTTATTGGCAACCAATCTTAAAATTACCGATGCTGTATCTGAGGGTATTCAAAAAAATTGTCCTAATGCAATTATTGTCTCTGTAGCAAATCCATTAGATGCGATTGTTTATAAACTCTATCTGAATCTGAAACCATCAAAAAATAAGTTAATGGGTATGGCTGGTGCCCTGGATTCTGCACGATATCGCCATTTTATTGCCTGGGAAGCTCAGGTTGCGGTAGAAAATGTTACAGCTGTTGTTCTTGGCGGTCATGGTGATTCAATGCTCCCAATCAGAAGTGCTTGCCGCGTAGCGGGTATGCCTGTTGAAAAATTTGTTACTGCAGATAAGTTGGCAGAAATTGAAACACGCACACGCAAAGCCGGCGGGGAAGTGGTAAAACTTCTCGGTTCAGGTTCTGCCTTTGTTTCTCCTGCCTGGGGTGCATTGGAAATGGTTGAGTCCATTGCTCATGATGCCAGAAAGATTGTACCATCCTGTGTATTACTTACTGGTGAGTATGGGGTTGATGGATTGTTTATAGGTGTCCCTGTTATCTTGGGCAAAAATGGTATTGAAGAAGTGATCGAAATGGATTTAACTTCGGATGAGAAAGAAGCATTCAAAAATTCCGTTGCTGCTGTACAAAAAACGGTCGATGAAGTGGATGCGATGTCCTGATATGTCTTGGTGGCAACTTGGTATTAAGCTTCAAATTAATTGAGAATGGTGAACGTTGAATAGTGAATTTTGAATGAGTGCAATATTCTATTCACTCTTGACTATTTACCATTCTCAATTAAATATTTTTAAATTTTTAGGAGGTGATTTATGCCTAAATTGACCTACTTTAGTCATTCGGCCTGGATGATAGAAACAGACAAAGATACTATTCTGATAGACCCATTTTTAGATGATAATCCTACCTCACCGGTTAAATCAAAGGATGTAAAGGCTGATTATATAATTATTACGCATGCCCATGGTGATCATATTGGAGATGCTATTCCCATCGCAAAACGTGATAATGCAACGATAATATCAAATTTTGAGATCGCTAATTGGTGTGGCGCGCAGGGTGTAACGGCTCATCCCATGCATATCGGCGGTGCGCATGAATTTCCTTTTGGTAAGGTGAAATTGACCCAGGCTTTCCATGGATCATCATTTCCCGATGGGTCTTATGGAGGAATGCCGACAGGTGTTCTTATTACTATTGATAATAAAACCGTTTATCATAGTGGTGATACGGGCCTTTTTGGGGATATGAAGTTAATTGGTGAAATTACGCCTCTTGAGATTGCCCTCATACCAATAGGGGATAATTTTACCATGGGTCTTGATGATGCTCTTAGGGCCGTGCAATTTCTAAACCCCCGTAAAGTAATACCGATGCATTATAAAACTTTTGATGTCATTGATGTGGATCCGGATGAATTTGTTTCGAAGGTTAAATCGCTTGGTAAGGAAGCACAAATCTTAACCTATGGAGAATCTCTGGAATACTAATCAATACATGAAGGGTTTTTTGAACAGAGTGGTTATAATATATTAATTATAACCACTTTTTTTTTCTTACCGGGGAGATGATCATTCTAATCCATAATCTTCTATATATTAATATATTGTGTTGTCTTGATCATGTGTTTACACTTTTTGACAAAATTTGAATAGAAATAAAGTTGGTATTTATATTCAGTGCGTCCGGGGGACGTGTCACATTGTCCATCTTCCTTCATTTTATTGTTCGGCGTTACATGGAGGAGGATCCTTCTTCCGAGACGCGATCCCGTTCCGGGACAGGATGACAGCAAACGTATTCAATCCATGTATTAACGCATGGCCAGGATATCAAAATTTAAAAATATGTGTAAACACCAAGTCAAAACAGTACAAATAAATTATAATTATGGGAATTGAATTTGAATCGTGTAAGTTCAGGAACTGATCTGTGGTTTTCTTATTATTTGCTTTTAAATTTTCTGTTTACCCTTTCTGCATGTGAAAAAGAGAAAGATAGGACAGATAATCCTATCTATGGAAATCCCATAACTGAAATCTATGTTGATGAGATCAGTACCGATAGAGGTGCTGAAATATCCGGTCTTACCTGGTATGGGGACCAACTCATCTTGCTTCCCCAATATCCTAATCGGTATCGAAGTGCTGACGCAGGGACCATTTTTACGATTTCCCAAAAAGAAATTATCACTTATTTAGAAAAACAATCTCCAACAAAACTAATTCCTAAAAAGATTGAAATTGATGATCATGGGATAGCTGTTAAGATTCCTGGGTTTCAGGGGTATGAGGCGATCGTTTTTAATGATAACCAGGTTTATCTAACTGTCGAATCGCGAAGAGACGGCGAAATGAGTTCTTATCTGGTGGGCGGGAGGATTTCAGAAGATACAAGACGACTGGATTTGGATCCGGAGAGCATCTTACAATTACAATTGCCGGCTCAAATCCGGAATATGTCTTTTGAATCTCTAATAAGGGTGAAAGATAAGATTGTTGCCATTTTTGAAATGAATGGAGCCAACGTAAACCCAAATCCCGTTGCTGTTCAGATAGATCCAACTACCCAAAAAACAAGTTTGATCCCATTCCCGGCTACTGAATATAGAATAACCGATGCAACAGCGATTGATCCTGATGGTCGCTTTTGGGTCCTTAATTATTACTGGCCTGGTGATTTTGGTGTATCCCATCCAGCGAAAGATATTCTATTTACAAAACAGGTAAACCTACCCTCATTTGATAAGGATCAAGTCATCGAGAGGATTGTCGCGTTTAAGTATTCAGATACAAGAATCGGACATGTTGAGGGTGAGCCCATATATCTTGTAACCCAAGGCGAGGGAAGTGGGAACAATTGGGAAGGGATTGTAAGGTTAAATGATCGTGGCTTTCTGATTGTAACTGACAAGCATCCTAAAACCATCCTTGCCTTCGTTGCCTTTGAATAGAACGCGGATGACGCGGATAACCCGGATTTCTACGGATTCTATTTTTTTCTTTATTGATTTTTAGAATGGTTGAAAATTAGATTAAATAAATACCAATTTAATCAAAAGTTTATAGATATTTGATGCAAATCATAAATTAGTATAGAAAATCTGCGAAAATCAGTGTCATCTGTGTTATCCGCGTGCTATATGATTCACTTGGCACAAATGTAAAAATCCTCTAAATTATAGCCATTCTAATTCCAGATAATCTAAAATTAAAAGGTATAAAATGAAAATTTATAGACATGGGACTCATTTAATAATCGCTGTGTTTATACTGATCTATGCATCGTCCTCCCTCTCGCAAGATGACTTGTATATTCCACTTGAAATGGAGAAAGCATACAGCAATGACACGCGCTCAAGGGATGGCGCACCCGGTGAAGACTATTGGCAAAACTACCCAAACTACAAAATAAAAGTTTCTGTCGATCCGCTTACGCATCAAATAATGGGAAGAGAAGAGGTTACATATTACAATAACAGTCCGGATACATTAAGGAGATTAGTTGTGCGATTGTATCAGGATCGCTATAAAAAAGGCAGCATTCGTGATTCTCAATTAGATCCGGCAGACATCCATGATGGTGTTTTGTTAAAAGATCTCAAAATTAATGATAATAATTACCCATTATCTGGCACCGACCTGAGACTTATCAGAAATGGCACTATAATGACCATTGAATTATCTGAGCCACTCGTGCCAGACAAAAGCCTTGAATTTGAAGTGGAATGGGAAAATTTAATTCCTGAAAAGACCCGCCGAAAACGAATGGGGGCAGAGGGTGATTCTACGATGTTTGTCGCCTATTGGTATCCGGAAATATCTGTGTATGATGATATCGATGGTTGGGATATGCACTCCCATACAGGTAGCCAGGAATTCTATCATGAATTCGGGGATTATGAAGTTGAAATTACGGCCCCTGGTCATTATTTAGTCTGGGCAACAGGACTACTTCAAAATGCAAAAGAAGTTTACCCTAAAAAGATATTGAAGCGATATCAGAAGTCTTTTAATGCGGATGATATCATTCATATCATTTCCAAAGATGATTATTTAGAGGGTCCGGTAACAATTCAACGTGATCAAAATACATGGGTCTTTAAAGCCTCTTATGTACCGGACTTTGCCTTCGCCCTGAGCCGTAATCATCTGTGGGATGCAACAAGCCTTCTGGTAGATGAGGAAAATAATAGAAGAGTAATGATCGAAGGTGTCTATAAACGAGAATCTAAAGAATTATATGAAGTTGCTGATATTGCAAAAAAGACGATATCTTATCTATCCTTTGAATTGCCTGGTGTCGCATTCCCTTATCCACAATTTACTGTCTATAATAGCAGATTGAGTGGGGGAATGGAGTTTCCGATGATGGCTAATGATGGAACAACCCGAACAAAGGCACGGACTATGGGTCTTACTTCTCATGAAATTTCCCATACCTATTTTCCTTTTTATATGGGTACAAATGAGACCAAGTATGCCTGGATGGATGAGGGTATGGTTGTTATGCTGGATCTTGATTTTCAGAATCGAATGGCTGACGGTTATGACCGGTTAGCGAGAGAAGTCAGTCAATATGAGAAAACAGCGGGGCGGGAGATTGATCTTCCACTTATGACACCATCCTCCATGTTTGGTGGGAGGGCTCTACGCTCTGCCTCCTATGGTCGACCGGCAATTGCCTATGTCATATTAGAGGATCTCATGGGGAAGGATAATTTTAAAAATGCGTTACAAACTTTCATGAGTCGATGGAATGGTAAACATCCGTCACCCTATGATTTCTTTTTTACTTTTGATGAAGTGCATGGTGAAAAACTAACCTGGTTCTGGAATCCATGGTTCTTTAGCCGGGGATATCCGGATTTGGCTATCAGATCTGTTCGGAGTGAAGACAGCCATACGGAAGTGGTTATTGAAAATGCCGGAACCCTCCCAGTACCGATTTCACTCAAAGTCAACTTCAAAGAAGAAGAAGGAATAAACATTAAAAAGACGGCTGCGGTCTGGAAAAATGGGAAGAAGACTTTTACAATCAAATTTGAGCATGATGGTGAAATTGAAAGTATGAAGTTGGGAAATAAGCATATTCCAGATCGATTCGAGGAAAACAACATCTATCCAAATGATTGATAGAGGGGTTTGGGACTAATAATGAATGATGATTCCTGGAAAGATTTCGAGCAAATAATTCAGGCTTTGCTTAACCATACAGAAAATAAGAAAGCAGATGGTGATACAAATTCCCTGTCAAATGAGACAAAAGATCTTACTGGTATTAACCGGGCATTTCTTTTAGCCCTCTCCGGGGATCCGAAGGCAGAGCATCACCTCTCCTTGATGACGTTTCGTGGTCAGGACACAAATTCCGTTTTAGAGTTCTACAGGAGGGGGCTGCAGTTAATACGCCAGGAAATTGAAGAGAGTTTTGCCTTAGTCCCAGAATTTTTAGATCAGGTTCGTACTATAAGCCAGCGTATCTCAGAAAAGACTGACATGAGCGATGAGGATTTTGCTGAACAAACCTGGGCATTGTTTTTTCCGGAAGGCGCTTATTTAAGAGAAAGTATCCCTTCCAGTATTGAGAATCTAAAAAAAAAGCGCATCGTCACCACGATTACCCCGAATCCAAATCCTATTAATTCTCCTGCAAAGGAAATACTTTTTACCTCTAATATTCTTCTGACAATCCCCACCGCCAAAAACAATCTAAATTCTTCATGTTATAATAAATCTATGGTTGACATACTTGATAAAGCCACAAATGAAGAGCAATTGTATTGGTATGATCATCCAATTCCTATAGGTATTGAACCTGAGAAAAATGAAGTGCTATATGGCATGAAGGGTTTAAACGATGCTGTTGCCTATGAGAAAAAAAATAAGAATTTGAATGCTGATGAAACGATAACCTGTGTCTTATCTGCATCTGTAACACACGAACGACTGCATGAAATTGCAAAGCCCTATATTGAAGAAGAATTCCAGAAATCGGGCTCATTAGAAAATATTGATCTGTATATTTTCACTGAAACAGAGACACAGAGGTTAATTAATGATGTTTTGGTACCGGCAGCTACCCATTTTCTTGGTATAGGTGAAGAGAAATGCACGAATCTGTTAAAAATTCTTGGGGTAGATGGCATGTATGGCCGGCATTATAGTTTTTTAAAAGCGATCAATGCCTTGTGGCTTACTTTTATTGATCCTATAAAACGGGCAACGTTTAAGATAGACCTTGATCAGATTTTTCCGCAGGACGATTTGGTGCGGGAAACCGGAAAATCGGCGTTTGAGCATCTCTGCTCACCCTTATGGGGAGCAGATGGGGTGGACCATCAGGGGCACCCGGTTCATCTGGGAATGATTGCCGGCGCCTTAGTCAATGAGAAGGATATCTCAAAAGGTCTATTTACCCCCGATGTACCAATCCCAATAAATCATCCGTCAAATGATGAGTTTATATTTTTTAGCAAACTTCCTCAGGCCATTTCCACTCAAGCGGAAATGATGACACGTTCCGATGCAACTACCCATTATGGTGAGGATGTTTGTAGTGAACGTATCCACGTCACCGGTGGGACAAATGGAATATTGGTGGAAAGTCTGTTTAAATACAGACCCTTCACCCCTTCATTCTTTGGCCGAGCTGAGGATCAGGCCTATATTCTTTCCACATTTCAGAATCAGAAAAATCGATTGGCCTATCTTCATCAGAGTGGATTAATTATGCGCCATGATAAGGAGGCCTTCGCCCAGGAAGCGATGGCAATGGCTGCAACCGGAAAATTAATTGGTGATTATACACGTATTTTACTCTTTACAGCTTATGCAGACATTCTTGAAAAAGATACAGATAGCATTAAGGAAATAATCGATCCGTTTACCGGTTGTTTTGTTTCCAAAATCCCTATAACAGTTGTTTTTTTACGTTTCGCCCTTAAAGCCGCTTCACTATTAGCCCATAATAAGATCTCTGAGGCCAAGGCGTTTATGGTAAGCGGAGCTGCGCGCATTCAAAAAACGATCAATTTTATCGAAAATGACATGAAGGATGTGTATGAGAAAGAAGTGAATGGCTGGGCCCTCTATTATAATACACTCGAGGCCTGTCAGAAGGCATTACATGAGGATGACCATTTTGTTCTTGAATTGAAAAAGAAGGCACAATCAATTATCGACAACTGTCGTATTCAATTTCAGAGCTAGAATAGCACGCGGATGACACGGATAACGCGGATCTTCGCGGATTTTATTTTAATTAATTGATTTTATATTAATGATATTTCAAAATCTCTAAGATTCATTTCTCTATGTAATAAATAAAGGGAATATAAATTATCTGTGAAAATCCGCGTTATCCGTGTCATCCGCGTTCTATTCTCAATATAGATAAAAAATCCGCACATCTTAACCCCCAAATTCATATATTCCCATATTCAAATCAATAAATTCGGAGCCAGAGCATGCACCTAAAGTCATTTTTCTTTTGTCTTTTTTCTTTTATCTTAATCGCCTGTGCTGAGGAGCCCAAACGATTTACTGAAATGACAACGTCAGCAAATCGATCAACTATTGTTAGAAATATCGAAAAAGAATCTGACAATCACGGAGAAGATGAAGTATTATTCAGAATATTTTTTAGAAATGCCCTATTCCTGGACATGTACCGGAGATGGAAAAAACGCCCTTTATGAGCCTTATCCTCTGGTGAATTTTGATTCAACCAATTGCATGGTTTATTGCGAGCATGTTTTGGCACTTTCGATCTCCGATAGCTGGGATAATTTTTTCAACAACCTGCAGCAGATCCGTTATAAGGATGGCATGATCGGGATGCGTACACGAAATCATTATACCATGGCAGATTGGATGCCAGAGAATGATTGGCTATTGGAAGATGTGACAGAAAAAGTTGGTGGTTCCATGACAAAACAGGTAACACGTACCATATCTCATGATCAATTTTTTAAAAATAAGGGAATAACCGATATGAGATATGTGATGCCGGATAGGGAGATTACGATCGACTACATTCCAAAGGAAGATTTGGCAAGGATAAAGAAAAATCTGAAAGAAGGGGATATCGGAGTATTAATCTTCGAAAAGTTGGACAATATTTTCGCCGCTCATATGTGGATGATATATAAAAATGAAGGAAAAATAATTGTCCGCGAATCAACCACACGGGGAATGACAACTTTTGATACACCCTATGATGATTGGGCAGAGAACATTCAAAAATCAAAGCGATATATTGGCATTTCGCTTATGCGGGTTAAAGATGAAGTCAATCAACCGGGGAAGATCATTGTGCCGTGGGAAATTAAAACACTAAAAATCGATTAAAAGATAAAATTAACTCCCCCTTTCTTCCTCCTCTTTACTAAGGAGGGGGAGGTGATTTTTCCATAATTGCCGAATATAATATTACAACTTCTACTATCATTATGATGTGCATCTTTTCTAAATGACCTGCGTATACCTTATCAATTACCAATTACCAATTATCAATTACCAAATCTACCAAATACGAATTACAAAGTAGGAATTACAAAGAGTGAATTCGTAATTAGTAATTTGTAATTCAGCTTTGAACTTTTCTCAGGACTCTCCAAAAATGAAAAAGTTATGTCTGATTATTGGCCTGGTCTTTTTCCTATGTAGCAGTTGCTCTTCTCAGTGGAGTCGGCGGGACAAACAGCTGCAGCCCGAACTGGTTTTGGATACGATTGGCGTGAAGTCAGGAATGGTGATCGGTGAAGTTGGGGCAGGTGAGGGGTACCTCACATTTAAATTATCCACGCGTGTAGGACCCACCGGAAAAATATATGCCAATGATATTAAAAAGTCAGTTTTAAAGACGATCCGCCAAAAGGTCAGAAGAAGACAGTGTTGACAATATTGTAACGGTGCTAGGCGAAACTGATGATCCGCTTTTTCCTGTCCATAATCTGGACATGGTTGTGATGATTATAGTTTACCATGATTTAACGGAGCCTGTTGATTTTATGCAAAATTTGAAACACTATTTAAAACCTGGGGCACCCGTTGTAATCATTGACCGTGATCCGGAGAGATGGGGCAAGGGACATGATCATTTTATGAAAAAAGATGATCTGATAGCCTCTGTCTCAGAAGCTGACTATAAACTGTCCAGAGTAGAAACCTTCCCTGAAATGGATAATGTCTATATTTTTTATCCACAATAAATTTCGCAGACTTGTGGTAATTAGTAATTGAATTGTTATTGTCGTCAACTTCTCAGTGATCGGTGTATATCGTATGTTAACGATGCGATTAATCGTGTCGCTACCCCACAACGTATTTGCATTTCATACCTCTAAATATCTGCCGATTAACTCTCTTTGTTTTGTCTCATGTTTTCTGTCTTCTCCCTTCCCCAATCTCTTTTCCCATTGGTTTTGTGCCAGCTGATCAATCGACGCACTGCTGTGCGCCGCTACTCCCAACGCTTCACGATTAACACTCCACGCTCTACTCTCTACTAATGTATGCTCCTTTAAATTTAATTTACTGCGTCTTTGCGTCTTTGATAGAATTATGATAATTTTCATTCCATCCAAAATAATCCAGAAACTAATGCAAAAACAGATCAAAAACGGTCAAATAACCCGCAATTTGGGAATCTTCTCAGCAACAGCGATTGTTGTCGCAAATATGGTTGGTACTGGAATTCTTACTACCTCTGGCATTATGGCCGAAAATCTACCAAATGCTTTCTGGGTAATTGGATGCTGGTTCTTGGGAGGAATGATTGCTTTATCAGGTGCTCTTACTTATTCCGAATTGGCAACACGGATGCCTGAAGAGGGTGGTGAATATGTATATTTGAAAAGAATCTACCATCCTTCACTCGGTTTTTTGACAGGATGGACCAGCTTTTTTGTTGGTTTTTCAGCACCCATTGCTGCTTCCGCTCTCAGTTTTGTTGCCTATTTATTCGCCGGTATGAATATAGAAGATGGATCTTTGCCATTTGATTTGATACTAGTCAGAAAAGCGATTGCGATTATGGTTATTCTGATATTCATGTCTATTCATTATATTGGTCTCCGTGTCGGTGCTCTGGTACAAAATATTTTAACTGTTTTAAAAGTGCTGCTCATTGGCGGTTTGGCACTCATCGGATATTTGATGGGAGGTGGGGTAGCTGCGCTTCAATCGTCCTTCGATTCGCCGGATACGGGAATGGGAATTGGCGTGGCGATGATGCTTGTGATGTTTTCATACAGCGGCTGGAATGCCAGCAGTTATATTGCCGGTGAATTAAAAAACCCTAAGAGAACGCTTCCCATATCTCTGGTTGTTGGCACGGTGATCGTTGTGATTCTTTACATATCTCTTAACTTTTTCATTTTCACTTCACTCTCATTTGTCGAAGCGCAAGGAACGATTGCTATTGTTGAAGCAGCAGCCGTTAAAACTTTCGGAGCTTGGATGGGAGATATATTAGGGATAATAATTAGTGTGGCTTTGCTCTCATCTCTCAGTGCATTTATCCTGATAGGTCCGAGAGTTTATTTCGCCATGGCCAGAGATCGTATGTTTTTTTCGTTTGCGGCAAAAGTACATCCCCGTTATAAAGTACCTGGACACTCTATTATAATCCAGGGTGGAATAGCTATTTTCCTGGTAATCATTGGATCATTTGAACAGTTGCTGATCTATATTGGTTTTGCATTAAATGTTTTTCCCTGGCTGGCTATCCTGGGCTTGTTCTTTGCACGTCGAAAGGGAATAGGTGATGATACAGTAGTGAAGGTATGGGGATATCCCTTTGTGCCACTTTTTTATCTGTTCAGCAGTTTATCGTTGATGGTCATCGCATATATTCATCGACCAATGGAATCTACAGCTGCTATCGTAACGATATTAATAGGTGTACCGATCTATTTTGTTTGGGAAAGAAATGTTCGTAGAGAGCGTTAGATGTAGAACGTTGAGGGTAAAGTGTGGAGGGTAGAGGGTGGAGAATGTTGAGAAGAGCGTCGAAGGAAAAGAGAAGAGAGAAGACAGAATATAGATAGTTAAAATAGAAATTTTATCAGGAATGAAATGCAAATATGTGTGGGGTAGCGACACGATTAATCGTGTCGTTATATATATACACTATCAATATAGTTACCAATCTCAATTTAAGAATATCTGAATGGTGGTTATTAATATCGAAGTTAAGTTGTCGTGGATAAATTCGTTGTGGCGTTGCGCCGCTGCGTGAAACATTTTTGTGGAGATAATAATCATGTTTCTAACTAAAAGAGTCGTATTATTGATTCCATTTCTATTCGGAATAGTGGCCTGCCAGGCGCAGAACGGATCGCTTGTGGAAAACGATGGTCCTTTAAAAATTGAAGAGGAGAGGGAGAGCCTTAATAAAGAATTTTCGGCGGAGTGGGTTAAATACCACACCTGGTGATGCCCGCTTTCTAAGGTTAATGATATTATCCAGTGGAGCAAAATATGCCGTTGAGATCGGATCGGCAACGGGGTATGGTGCGATTCATATGGGTCTGGCATTAGAGGAGAATGGAGGACATCTTGTTACACTTGATATAGATTCAGATATGATAAGAAAATGCCGGGAGAATATTGCAAAGACAAATTTACAAAAAACGGTTACCTGCCTTGAAGGTGATGCCTTAAAATTAATTTCTACGCTTGAGGATGGTATCGACTTTGTTTTTATTGATGCGGCTAAAAGTGAATACTTTGATTATTTTAAATTACTCGAGCCAAAGATGAAAAAAGAAGCGATGATTGTCGCTGACAATGTAATACAGTTCTCCTCGGCCATGTCAGAATTCTTGAATTATGTCCGCGGTGATCCAAAATATGACGTGGTTTTTATCCGCGCTTCCTTGGAGAAAAATGACGGATTAGCAGTGATTTATAAGAGGGAGTGAAACTATATACCGGATGCTGGATACTCGATTCTGGTGACTTGATGTGTTTACTGTGAGACAGTATTGAAATAACTAAACTTTTACTTGAAAGTCTTTTAAGTAGGATAGAATTTCCAGTATCCAGTATCCAGTATCCAGTATCCAATATCCTGAATATAGTAAGTTGTACCCAGAACAACATGTTTTTATCAACAGGAGTATCAAATGGTAAATGAAATTGTTAGTACAGTCGCCGGATTTTTATGGGGTTATCCTCTCATCATACTGCTGGTCGGAACCGGTATATGGTTGACCTTACGTCTGAGAGGGATCCAATTTACAAAACTCTGGCATGCTTTATATCTTGCCCTAATAAAAAGAAAAGAAGATGGCGATGAGCCAGGGGATATCAGCCATTTTCAAGCTTTAATGACTGCGCTTTCAGCAACAGTTGGAACGGGGAATATCGCCGGTGTAGCAACCGCAATTGCTGCCGGAGGTCCAGGGGCTCTTTTCTGGATGTGGATAACCGGATTAGTTGGGATGGCTACAAAATATGCCGAAGCGGTATTAGTCTGTAAAATACCGTGAAATTGATGAAGAGGGTATGATGAGTGGTGGGCCAATGTACTATATAAGTAAAGGCCTAAACCAGAAATGGCTGGGCATCCTCTTTGCTCTCTTTGCAGCAATCGCCGCCTTTGGGATTGGTAATATGGTGCAATCCAATTCCGTTGCCGATGCCCTGGAGAGTAGTTTTCATTTACCTCCATGGGTGACGGGAATCGTACTCACTCTGGCTACTGCTGTGGTGATTATTGGGGGTATAAAAAGTATTGGCAGGGTTACGGGAGTTTTGGTACCGATCATGATAATTTTTTATATGGGTGCTGCCTTATTTATTCTATTAATAAATATCTCTCTGATACCTGAAGCAATAAATTTAATTGTTTCCCAGGCTTTTACACCGACCGCCGGTGTCGGGGGATTTTTGGGATCTTCGGTGATGCTCACAATTCGAATGGGTGTTGCCCGCGGCGTGTTCTCTAATGAATCCGGTCTTGGCAGTTCGCCAATTGCTGCTGCTGCCGCTAAAACCAAGCATCCTGTATCCCAGGCCCTTGTCTCCATGACACAGACATTTATCGATACGATCGTTGTATGCACGTTGACAGGTTTGGTTTTAATTGTCAGTGGGGAATGGAGCAGTGGCATGACAGGAGCGGCGTTGACAACGGTGGCTTTTTCAACTGGCATTGGGAGCCAGGTTGGGCAGTATGTCGTATCTATAGGTTTGGCCTTGTTTGCTTTTTCTACAATTCTAGGCTGGTCCTACTATGGAGAAAAATCGATTGAGTTTTTGGCTGGCGTCAGAGCAATAAAACCCTATCGCTATATTTTTACGATTTTTGTTTTAGTCGGGGCCATATCGGAATTGGAAACGGTTTGGGCTGTGGCTGATCTCTTTAATGCTCTAATGGCTTTTCCTAATCTCGTGGGATTATTATTCCTGACGCCTGTGATCGTTAGTGTAACCAGGGAATATTTTGAGAGGGAGGAATGATTCCCGGATTGATAGATGATATCTGGGATTGGGATTAGGAATATTGTAAAAAACTAGAGAAGGACAGATATGGCTAATACGTATACTAAACTATATATCCAAACCGTCTTTGCTGTAGAAAACAGGATGAGCTTGATAAGAAGTGATTGGAAGGAAGAATTAAACAAATACATAACAGGAATCATACAAAATAAGAAGCATAAATTAATTGCAATAAATAGTGTGTCCGATCATATTCACATTTTTATCGGGATGAAACCTGTTCAATCTGTTTCCGATTTGTTAAAAGATATCAAGGAAAATTCGTCAAAATGGATTAATTCGCAAAAATTAGTAAAGGGAAAATTTAAGTGGCAATCCGGATTTGGGGCATTCTCTTATTCTCATTCTCAAATTGATTATGTAGTAAATTATATTAATAACCAGGAGAGACATCATAAAAAGAAAACATTTAAGCAGGAATATGTCGAATTTTTAAAAAAATATAATGTCCCATATGATGAGAGATATATTTTTAAGGATATTGTTTAGAAATAGCATCTTGTCCCTACGGGACAAAAAATATTCGGGTTGGATATTGCTATAAACATAATGTCTCTAACGAGACATTGGATCAGGTAAATTCATATCTGTTTCGTTCAGGAAAGCGATTGTTGTCGTGTAGAGATATGGAAAACATTCACAGCAGGATTAATCCTATGACAAAGGTCCCGTTAGGGACTTAATGTTTATAGCATTAATGATAGCCAATAATATGAAGTCCCTTTGGGGACTAAATGTTAAGAATCCAAAATGAATTTTTTAAATTGAATAAATCGTTCTAATAAATGAAAGTGGCTTAAATGATGAAATCAGCAAACAGCTGTTTTCTTTTGATTATATATCGGAGGGTTCTTTTTCTAACCTTGCAGTGAGAAGGGCACGGATTGATTTGATTGAGTTGTTATCTTTATCTATCAAGTAAGCCTTTTCGAAGTATTCCACAGATTTATCTAACTTGCAATATAACCATAACATACCAAGTATCAGATTGAAGTCGAGGGAATTACGATTATTCTGTAACTCGTTCTCTAATTCAAACACGAGTTCCGGACAAGGGCAATCATCATCAATGGGATCGGTATTGATGACAAAGTCGATATCCTCCTTTATAAGGGATATAAAGACTTTTAAGGCTTTATCTACCTGACCCGTTTGGGCAAAACAAATGATGATCTTTCTGCGCATTGGCTTGTTTTTTGGATCAACCCGCAGCGCATTTTCAAGCAAACCAGCCGCACGATTATAGTTGCGGGCTAAAAAATAATGATTTCCAAGCATTTCGTCCATGTATACCTCTTCACAGAGAATACCATACATATTCTTTGCCAACTCGTAACTTCAATAAAAACAATAGGTCCTGAGTTGTGCCTATGTGAACAGTCTGTTTCAATCTTGAACGAAATACGCCGTAAGTGTCATAATATTAAGGAGTTGAATCAATATTAATATTTGAAACAAATAGTTTCTTTTGAAACAGTTTGAATTGGGGTTATATTTTTTTGCTTTGATTTACGAAAAATTTACCTCGAAAAATTTTTTCCCAGCTTATTTCTGCGATAATCATGCCGCAAAGTATAAGAAATCCACCAAACCAACCGATAGCTGTCAGCGATTCTTCAGCAATGATATAAGCGAAAAGAGTGGCAAAAACCGGCTCAAGGGAAAAGACAAGTGCCGTCCGTGTAGCAGTCGTAAATCTTTGCATGGCGGTTTGCATTAAAAAGGTATATGTGGTGCCAAAAAGTGCAAGATAAACGAGGATTAATATCACAGATGTGCTAATAGTAGGTAGCGCGTCTTCCTGAAAGGGTAATAATATCAAACTTAGAACACCGATGGTAATAAGTTGTATGGCAGTTAAAAGATAGATATTGTTATGCGGCGCAAATTTACCAGTGTAAATGACATGGAAGGTGACGACAATGGCGCATACAAATACAAGCCAATCACCCCTTGTTAAAGATGCAAAGTCCCCGCCGGAAAGAAAATAAAGTCCAATGATAGCAAACATTACACCGAATAAAGAAGCTTTTTTGGGATGATCTCCATAAAAGAGCATCGAAAAAACAGGTACAAGTACCACATTTAAACCAGTAATAAATCCCGCATTTGAGGCGCTTGTATATTGAATACCCCACATCTGAAAAAAATAGGAGAAAAATAAGAAAACACCCAGAATTATACCATGGATTAAGGTTTGTCTTGTAATTGATTTCCAATATCGAAAAGCGAAAATTGACATAAAAATGGCAGCAAAATTTAATCGAATAACCAGGTAAGTGCCTAGTGGAATTTGTTCGAGAACGAGTTTAGAGAGTATAAAGGTCGAACCCCAGAACAAGGTTACCGTTACCAATCCGAGATCGGCCATAGTTTGAGAAGGTTTTTTCTTAAACATCGGTTGCTCCAAATTCCTTCAACCCTCAATCTGGTAATTTAGTGGGGCTATTCATAGAATAGAGATTATAATTAACTATTTCTGTCTTCATCTGAATTTCAACTGGTTTTATTTCAGAGCATCATTTCAGAGAAATAGTAAAATAGAGACGCGGTCTATTTACAAAATAGATATAAATGATCAAAATATTTTTCATTTACTTCTTTACCTTGAGTAATTATGCATCCCGATGCATGATTAATCAAATTTGAAATCGTTTTAAAAATTCGCTAATATCTTCTAAATGGACGTGGGCTATCAATATATGGGTACGTATTAATGATTGGGTCAATGAATTCCCTGACCAATTCTTAATTTCAAATAAACTTATTTTTATTATAGTATCCTATGCAATGGCAAACCAATGCGTTCGTTAATCCTGATGTTGAATATCTGAGTAACTAAAAATCTGGAAAATAGACCAAAATGACACATAACAAGCATGGGCGACAGGCCGTTATAAAAGAGATTATTTCTACAACTGAAGTATCCAGCCAGGAAGAACTTTGTAAATTATTAGAGAAAAATGGATATGAAACCACACAGGCTACTCTCTCCCGAGATCTCCATGAATTAGGAATTGTTCGAATCCCCACAGATTCAGGATTTAGATATGTCTTTCATCTTGATGATTCTGAAAATACCCTAAAGCAACTCATTGGTATGGAAATTATTAATGTTCTTAATAATGAATCTACCGTAATAATAAGAACAATGCCTGGAAGAGCCCAGGGAGTAGCGCTCTACCTGGATAGAATGAAAGAAAGTCATATTATAGGTACGGTTGCAGGGGACGACTCCATTATTGTCGTGCCTGATTCACATAAAAATGTCACCCGTTTAGTTGAGCTGATCCGGAAAATAGCCCAAGAATAAAATAATAACATAAATTGTTGAATATTTCCCGCAATTACCGGTATTTATAGGAATTTTATTTAATAGATTTTTCTTCTACTATAATCTGTTGTTCACCAAAAGGCTAATCTACTTTGCTTAAATGCAATTACAAACGGGTAGGGTGCGTTACTGGTCTTATTAAGGGATTCCAGATAAAAATATATTTAAGATATGCTCTCTGTATTTTGGGAATTATCTTGAATAGAGCAAGATTTTGACTTTAGGAGGATTATAAGCATATGACTGGTTTTAATATTGAATCAATGGATCATGAGTTCCAGGTAAATAAGGATTTTGATGTTGAGGAGACAGAGGAATGGTTAGAGGCTCTTGAAAGTGTTCTGAAAGCACGAGGGCCGGAGCGGGCCCGCTTTATCCTGAACCGTTTGATTCAAAAGAGTTTTCAAAATGGTATACGATTGCCTTTCACAGCCAATACACCCTATATCAATACGATTCCTGTAGAGAGACAACCGGTATATCCAGGAAATAGAAAAATTGAACGTCGTATTAAAAGTCTGATTCGTTGGAATGCGATGGCCATGGTAGTAAGGGCAAATAAAAACTATTCAGGTATAGGTGGACATATTTCGACTTATGCATCAGCGGCTACTCTTTATGAAGTAGGGTTTAATCATTTCTTCCGAGCAAAGGGAGATGGTTTTGACGGTGATCAGATATATTTTCAGGGTCATGCCTCACCAGGTATTTACTCACGTGCTTTTCTAGAAGGTCGTCTTTCGGTCAGCCAGTTAGAGCATTTTCGACGTGAAGTTGTCAAGGGGAAAGGACTCTCGTCTTATCCTCATCCCTGGTTGATGCCCGATTTTTGGGAATTCCCTACCGTATCTATGGGGATAGGCCCGATCTCTGCCATATATCAAGCCAGATTTAACCGCTATCTTCAGGATCGTGGCCTCAAAGATACTTCTAATCAACGGGTATGGGCATTTTTAGGCGATGGTGAAACAGATGAACCGGAAGCATTAGGTGCCATTAGTCTGGCCGCACGTGAGCAATTAAATAATCTTGTTTTTGTTATCAATTGCAATTTGCAAAGATTGGATGGTCCTGTTCGGGGTAATGGTAAAATTGTTCAGGAATTGGAAAGACTGTTTCGGGGGGCCGGCTGGAATGTGCTAAAAGTATTATGGGGTGGAGATTGGGATACTTTGCTTGCAAATGACGACACCGGTTTGCTGGTTCAGCGAATGAATGAATATCTCGACGGAGAATCCCAAAAGTATATTGTTGAATCCGGTGATTATGTACGAAAAACCTTTTTCGGGAAATACCCAGAGTTATTAAAGTTAGTGGATCATCTTTCCGATGAGCAGGTTTGGAAACTTCGCCTGGGTGGACACGACCCGGAAAAGGTGTTTTCTGCTTTTAAAACAGCTGCCGAAAGCAAGTCTGCTCCCACAGTTATATTAGCCCGAACTATAAAAGGATATGGTCTTGGTGAGGCAGGTGAAGGTAAAAATGTTACCCATCAGGTTAAGAAACTTAATGATGATGAGATGAAGGATTTTCGCGATCGTTTTGATATACCCATTCCTGACAGCAAATTAGATAAAGCACCTTTTTATCGTCCGGATGAGAAGAGTGAAGAGATGCAATATCTACTGGATATGCGTAAAAATTTGGGTGGTTTTGTGCCCAGTCGAAAAACTGTTTCAGTGCCGATTACGATACCCAGTACACATGTTTTTAACGAGTTTATGAGTGGCTCTGATCGCGATGTTTCCACAACCCAAGGCTTTTGTGCGAATGTTGACCATTCTAATGAAGGATCCAATCATTGGTAAACGGATTACTCCGATTATTCCGGATGAGGCACGTACTTTTGGTATGGAATCTTTATTCAGGCAATTTGGAATTTATTCACGCGTCGGACAATTATATGATCCTGTTGATGCAAGCAATTTTTTATATTACCGAGAAGCTAAGGATGGGCAGATTTTAGAAGAAGGAATTACTGAAGCCGGATCAATGGCTTCCTTCACGGCTGCCGGAACGGCCTATGCCAGTCATGGAATGGATATGATTCCATTTTTTGTCTACTACTCTATGTTCGGGTTTCAACGCGTTGGTGATCAAATCTGGGCGTTTGGTGATTTACGGGGAAAAGGATTTTTAGTTGGTGCAACAGCAGGACGAACAACTCTTATGGGTGAAGGGCTCCAACATGCTGATGGCCATAGCCATGTTCTTGCCAGTACAGTACCTAATCTGATTACCTATGATCCTGCCTATGCATATGAGATTGCGGTCATAATCCAGGAAGGATTGAGGCGTATGTATAAAGAACGGGAAGACATTTTTTACTATATTACCGTTGGCAATGAGAACTATCCTCAGGGCTCCATGCCCAAAAACAGCAAACAGGGCATCTTAAAAGGTCTTTACAAAATGTCTCAATCCGCATTAAAAGCAAAGGACGCGCCACGTGCCCATTTATTTGGAAGTGGCTCGATCCTCAAGGAAGCATTGAGAGCACGGGATATTCTTGAGAAAAAGTATAAAGTCAGTACCGATGTCTGGAGTGCAACAAGTTATAAAGAATTGAGACGAGACGCTTTGGCCACGGAACGTTGGAATATGTTTAATCCGGGAAAAGAAGTTCGGAAGAACTATTTAGAAACACTCCTCGAAAAAGAAGAGGGTGTTTTTGTTGCGTCTTCAGATAATATGAAACTCGTGCCGGATCAAGTTGCCCGTTGGGTCCCGGGGATTGTTCTCTCTGGGAACCGATGGTTTTGGACGCAGTGATACACGTGAGGCGACACGGCGCTTTTTTGAGATCGATGCTGAAACGATTACAATAGCCACTCTGTATCAACTGGCCAAAAAGAAAAAGAAAACGATGGCAAGTGTTAAAAAGGCTATTCAGGATCTCGGGGTTGACCCCCAGAAGGTAGATCCATTGCTAGTATAGTCAAAAACTTTGTAATTTTAGCAAAGTTCTCACAACCTGAGAATATAGTTATCTCGCAAAGACGGGGAGACCAAAGGTTTATTATTAAAATAATTTATGTTAGTGTTTAATAATTTGGTGTAAAATTAAATCTCTTTTTTTAAAATTTTAAAATATTTTTTCTGTGTGCCTTTTGCCAAAGGCATCCCTTTGGGACCTGCTCTGCGAGAGATTTTTAACCACCGAAAGCACCGAAACACACCGCGTAAAACGCGGTGGACTCGGTGGTTAATTATGTCTTTTGTTTGCCCCCCGTATTACGGGGTCAAAGGACACGTATAACGGGGTGGTATGAATAGATCAGGTAAAAGATTCAAAATCGTATTATCTATGAGGGTCAAATGTCTTTTGTAACAAAAGAAATGCCAAATGGAATCCTGATTGTATCTTGTCCAAATCAATTGACGATTAAGAATTCTGTTGAGTTAAAAAAGATATTTGAAGAAGCTGTCGCAGCTGGAAAATATAAATTTATCATAGATCTGAGTAAGACAAGATATGTGGATTCCAGTGGTCTTGGCGCTATTGTATCACGGATATCAATTGCACGATCCAATGATGGAGATGTAAGGATTGCAACCGCAGTACCCCTGGTTAAACACCTTTTAGATGTAACAAATCTAAATAAAATACTGAAATGTTTTGATGATGTACATAATGCAACTTTAGGATTCTGAATTGCTTATCAACCATTGTAAGAAAATATATACATAATCTATGAGCACTATCGCATCTTCTCCTAAAAATCTTCACTATCTCGAACCTGACTATTCTCGCCCTGTTTTTGAGCCTGATCCTGATCTTGGTAAGAGGATAAAAGAGAAATTAGAATTTCTATATGGAAAAGAGTCCGCGGATGAAGTTTATGAAGAACTTTTACGCATCATGCAGGTATATTACGCCCATAAAACCCCGGATATGGTTGAATGGGATCGCAATCTTGATGATGCCAACAGGTTTACTGAAGAAGACGTCATTCTCATTACTTATGGCGATCTCATCTCCGGTAAAAATCAAAAACCTCTTATAACTTTATCCAGATTGTGTAATGAATATTTGCGGGGTGTATTTAATACACTTCACTTATTACCATTTTTTCCTTATTCCTCCGACCGGGGATTCTCCGTCATGGATTTTGAAGAAGTTGATCCTCATCTTGGGACATGGGATGATATCCTTAGTCTGAGATCTGAGTTTAAACTTATGTTTGACGGCGTGTTCAACCATGTATCTTCAAAGAGCAGATGGTTTCAGGAATTTCTTAATCAAAATAAATACTTCAGCAAGTTTTTTACCGTATTTTCCACCAGCGAAGAACTATCCGATGATCATCTTAAATTGATTGTTCGCCCCAGAACTTCGGATATCTTAACTGAATTCAAAACTTTGAACGGTTCCCGGATGGTCTGGACCACATTTAGTCCTGATCAAATTGATCTGAATTTCACTAATCCGCAGGTTTTATTAAAGATGATAGATATTCTTCTTACTTATGTAAGAAGAGGGGCCGATATTGTTCGTTTGGATGCGGTAACATATTTATGGGAGGAATTGGGAACCACCTGTGTGCATTTGGATCAAAGTCATGTATCAATTAAGTTGTTCAGAGATGTCCTTGATGCTGTGGCACCCCATGTTGCATTGATTACAGAAACGAATGTCCAACATGCTGACAATATACGATATTTTGGTAATGGAGAAGATGAAGCACAAATGGTTTACAATTTTGCGTTACCTCCTCTGGTTCTGCATACTTTTCAAAACCAAAACTCAACCAAACTGACCGAATGGGCCGCTGGTCTGGCTAAAGTATCCGATACAGCCACCTATTTCAATTTTCTTGATTCCCATGATGGTATTGGTGTTATGGCTGTAAAGGGAATCCTTTCACCCGAAGAGATCGAAATGATGACGCTTCGCGTTTTAGAGCATGGTGGATTTATCTCATACAAAGCCGAGGGAGATGGAAGCGAATCGCCCTATGAAATGAATATCACCTGGTATAGTGCGATTAATGACGAAAATAAAAAAGAGACGGATGATATTCAAATTCAGCGCTATCTGGCTTCGCGTGCGATTGCATTGGTCATCATGGGGGTTCCGGGAATCTACTTACATGGTCTTTTAGGGTCAAAAAATGATGCAGATGCCGTATTAGAAGAGGCAGATCGTCGGAGAATCAACCGAAAGACCATAAAGAAACGTGAACTGCTTTCTGCTTTGGAGGATGAAAGCACTAAAATATATCAAATATCTTCTCGTTTGGTGAGATTAATTTATTACAGGATCAGGCAAAAAGCGTTTCATCCAAATGCCGGACAGAAAATTCTTAATTTGTCAAACAAAGTTTTCTCTGTTCTTCGCACTTCCATTGATCAAAAAGAAAGAATTCTGGCCTTGACCAACATTTCAGATATGATGGTCAACCTACAAATAGATCTGGAGAATTTGGGTACGAATGGCAACGAGTGGTTTGATATTTTAAGCAAAAGAAATTTTACTGCCGTTAACGATAAACTGGATGTCGCATTAGATCCCTATGAGATTATTTGGCTTAAACAGAAATAGAATAGATATCGGCAATTGGATCTATAACATGTGATTTGTAACTCATAATTAGTAATTTGATTAGACACAATTCCAAATTACTAATTACGAAATACTAATTCCCAATTACAAATATATATTGGATTATTTATGAGTGATCTTTTAGAAGATATTGAAAATTTTTTTAAAGCCCAGAAGGATTTGCATGGATCTGATCTGATTTTAGATAGGGAAACTGGCGACCACAAACCACAAACATTAAATGCCCCGCCAATTTCCCAACCCCTGGTAAAAAAGAAAAAGAACAAAAAACCTAAAACACCCTTACATGAATTCTATTACGAGATAAAGGATTGCACCAAATGTGCTTTGGGAACTACGAGAACTAATTTTGTTTTTGGTGAGGGTAATGATAATGCTGATTTGATGTTAATCGGGGAGGCGCCTGGCAGAGATGAGGATTTAAAGGGGATACCCTTTGTCGGCAGGGCGGGACAATTATTAACCCTTATGCTTAACGCTATAGGGTTAAAAAGGGAAGAAGTGTTTATTGCCAATGTGTTAAAGTGTCGACCACCCAACAATCGTGATCCACAACCTGAAGAAATCGAACAATGTGAACCCTATCTGTTAAAGCAAATTGATTTAATTTCTCCCAAAATTATTGTTGCTCTGGGAAGGTTCGCATCTGCATCACTTTTAAAGACAAAATCTGCCTTAGGAAACCTCAGGGGTGAAATACATTCCTATAATAATCTTCCTTTGATTGTTACCTATCATCCGGCAGCCCTATTGCGCAATCCAACTTTGAAAAGGCAGGCCTGGGAAGATTTGAAAACAATACAATCCTATATTAAAAAAAGTTGACCTAAATCATTAAAATTATTTGCCTGTAGGTGCAATTTTTTTTATCCTATCTAAATAAATAATTTTAATAGAGACCAAGTGAGTTTCGCGAAAAAAGCCGATCACCTGGTCCTGAACGACGTCGGCCCGGCGAAAAGTCCAGAATTACTGGTAACTTCAGAGTTTCTTATTGAATATAGATAAACCCATATAACTAGTTTAAAAGAGAGAATAAGGTAAAGGCATGGCAGCAACATCAACAGAATCTGGTCATCTTAAAGCACCTCCTCAAGCCGTCGATGTAGAACAGGCGGTTCTTTGTGCAATGATGCTTGATAAGGAAGCAGTGGCCAATGCAATTGAAACTATTGATGAAACATATTTTTATAAAGATACACACAGAAAAATATACCAGGTAATTGTTGAGTTGTTTGATAAGCACGAATCTGCGGATTTATACACGATTACTGAACTGTTAAAGAAAAAAGGGCAGATGGAAGAAACGGGGGGTTCTTATTATTTGGCAGAAATTGCCAATATTGTACCTTCATCTGCCAATATCCTCTATCATCTGAATATTGTAAAAGAAAAGGCTATTGCCCGTAAATTGATAAATGTGTGTAACAATGTTATTACGGAAGCATATGAGCAGAAAAATGATGCTGATTTACTTTTGGATGGTGCTGAAAAAGCGATCTTTGAGATTTCAGAGCAAAGATTAAAAAAGGGTTTTGAATCCATAAATCCCTTGCTTCATACGACATTTGAACGGATAGAAGAACTCTATCATACATCAAAAACCGGTGTAACCGGAATATCTACCGGATATAAGAAGATGGATGAATTTACTGCCGGATTTCAAAAAGCAGATTTTATCGTCATTGCCGGAAGACCGTCAATGGGAAAAACCGCCTGGGCATTAAATCTGGCAAGAAATGCGGCAGTGGAAATGAAGGTTCCGGTTGGTTTCTTTAGTCTCGAAATGTCCGCGGAAGCTCTTGTTCTTAGATTATTATGTATGGAATCGATGGTAAACCAAAGTAATGTAAGAACAGGGAGATTAAGCAGCGAGGAACTTAAGCGGTTGTCACAATATGTGGGGATATTAGATGCAGCGCCTGTATATATTGATGACACGCCTGGATTAACAATACTCCAACTACGTTCCAAGGCAAGACGGCTTGTAGCAGAAAAAAATGTTCAGATGTTTATTGTGGATTATTTGCAATTGATGGAATCGCCCCGGGAAGAAAGCCGCCAGCAGGAAATTTCAAAAATTAGCCGTTCATTAAAAAATCTTGCTAAGGAACTAAATGTTCCTGTTATAGCCCTCTCCCAGTTATCGCGGGCAGTGGAAACCCGCGATAAATCAAGAAAACCACAATTGTCAGATTTGCGTGAGTCAGGGGCTATTGAACAGGATGCCGATGTTGTATGTTTTGTCTACCGTCCTGAATATTATGATATTAAAGAATTTGAAGATACAAAGGAGAGCACTTATAATAAGTGTGAAATTATCATTGGTAAACAACGAAACGGACCGGTTGGAAGTGTTAAATTAAATTTCTTGAAAGAATTTGGGAAATTTTCAGATCCCGCACCCTTTACAGAAGAAGGGTGTATATTTTCCCGATGAATTTTAAAAATAAGACAAACACAAAGTTCTCAGAGAAGGCACAAAGGCCATAAAGAGTATATTAAAATAATGTTTTTCCTTTGTGAACTTTGTGCATCCTTGGTGTCCTTTGTGTTTAAAATAAGTATTGGAATTTAAGATTACGAAGTATTATGCCGGCTGAAAAACTAATAAAAAAACTACATGAAGAATATGATGGGCGTTTTGAAGCTATTATTGCTTCAGTCTCTGAATATAGTATTGATTCGGATATTGAAACTTTAAGGGATGCCTATAATTTTAGCATCAGAGCACATCAGACCCAGCAACGATACTCCGGACGGCCATATTTTGACCACTTGTTTGAAGTTGCGAATATCCTCGCTGATCTGAAAATGGATAGCACGACCATTTCAGCCGGATTTCTCCATGATTCTGTTGAAGATACCGGGATACCATTGGAGGAACTGGAAGAACAATTTGGTACCGAAATTGCCGCATTGGTCGATGGTGTCACCAAAATTGGTGAACTAAAATTTGAAAGCAGAGAGAAACGTCAGGCCGAAACTTTTAGGAAAATGCTCCTTTCGATGGCCCGGGATGTCAGGGTTATCATTATTAAGTTTGCTGATCGGCTGCATAATATGCGCACTCTCGAACATGTCCCCATAAAAAAGCGGGAGCGAATTGCAATCGAGACGAGAGATGTTTACGTACCTCTCGCCCACAGGTTTGGTATTGCTACCATTAAATGGGAGTTGGAAGATCTCACTCTTAAACATATTGATGAGGATGCGTACGAAGACATCAACAGAAAGGTTAATCAAAGGCGGGAGGAGAGGGAAGCCTTTCTGACAGAAATTACATCTCCGATTATGGAAGAATTAGAAAAAGCAAATATTAAGGCTTCGGTTGTGGGTAGAGCGAAACACTTTTTCTAGCATTTATGACAAAATGAAAAGACGTCATAAGCCCTTTGAAGAAATCTATGACCTTTTAGCCATCCGAATTATTGTCAATAAAATTGAAGAATGTTATTATGCTACTAGGAATTAGTACATAATCTTTTTATGCCTGTCTATGACCGTTTTAAAGACTATATTGCCATGCCCAAGTTGAATGGTTACCAATCGCTACATACGACTGTCGTCGGAACGCTTGGGTAAAATGGTGGAAATCCAGATCCGAACCTGGGAGATGCATCGTACTGCTGAAATTGGTATCGCTGCTCACTGGCGCTATAAAGAAGGGGTCAGCGGAGATGAGGAGTTCGAACGGCATATGGGATGGATTAGAAGTCTGGTCGATTCACAGATGCAGGAAGAAGATCCGAGTGATTTTATGCATAACCTGAAAATTGACCTTTTTCAGGATGAGGTTTTTGTTTTTACGCCAAAAGGTGATCTTCACAAAATGCCCAGGGATTCCACCCCGATAGACTTTGCATTCCAGGTTCATACATGGGTAGGGATGCATTGTATCGGGGCAAAAGTAAATGGTCGTATCGTGCCCCTAAAAACCAAGTTAAAAAGTGGTGATCAGGTTGAAATCATAACTTCAGCTAATCAGGAGCCACACCAGGATTGGCTTGGATTTGTAAAAACCGGGAAAGCACATCAACGAATCAGGAAATTCTTACGTGAAGTTCAACAAAGTCAGACAATCAAATTTGGAGAAGAAATATTATCAAAGTTTTTAAAAAAATATAATTTTTCGGTGGAATCTTCTGAATTCCAGGAAGTGTTACCAAAACTGGGTTATCAAAATCAGGAGAGTCTGTTACTCGATTTGGGTCGGGGCGATCTGACGACTGAGGCACTAAAAAAGAAGACTGTTTCCGCAGGAGGCACCTGAAGAGCAAAAGGAATCCTTCTTCAAAAAGTATATTAAACGGGCTCGAACTGGCACCGGGATCGATGTCCAAGGATTAGATAATATGCTTATCAATTTTGGTAAATGTTGTCAACCCGTCCCCGGGGATAAAATAATTGGTTATATTACTACAGGTAAGGGTATTACGGTCCATCGGATTGACTGTAATAATATGATCAATCTCCCGGATGATCATGAGAAAAAAATAGAAGTTTCCTGGGAGGTCGATAAAGACCATTTTTATCAGGTTCATCTGTCCATATTGAGTGAAGACCGGCGGGATTTATTGCGTGATATATCTGAAGCAATCTCACGCAATGATACGAATATTGTTATGGTTGGATTCAAATTGGATGATATGTTGGTGAAGGGAAATGTCATTATTGAAGTGAATAATCTTAACCACCTGACTAAAATAATTCATGGTGTACAGAAAATAAAAGGTGTTATTTCTGTAGATCGTATTGACAATGCTTCTGAACAAGTATAATCTCGCCAGTCTTAGGCAGGTCGGGAAAAGTATTTGAAACATATTAAAGGAGATAGAGACGTGCAGTATGAATATATGACTGATGAAAGTCTGCAAAAATTAAAGGCCGAACTACATGAATGCAAATACAATAAAAGACCAATAATATCACAGAAAGTGGCAACGGCAAGAGAGCATGGCGATCTGAAAGAGAATGCGGAATATCATGCTGCAAGAGAAGAACTTTCTTTTATGGAAACAAAAATTCAACAGCTGGAAGATCGTATCGGACGTACACGCGTCATTAAAGAAGAGGATCTCCCTGATGATAAAGTTTATATTTTAAAAACAATCGTTTTGAAAGATTTAAAATTCAAAGATGAATTAGAATATACGCTTGTCTCTCCGGCTGAGGCGAATTTTGAGGAGAATAAAATTTCAGTAGAGTCACCGATTGGAAAGGCCTTGCTTGGCCAGGCGGTGGGTGATGTGATTGAAGTCCAGGCACCAGCAGGTATCCTAAAATATGAAATATTGGACATAAAATAGCAGTAACGATTCTTAATGTTGATTTTCAGCAATGAGATTCGCAGGGCCCTCCATCGGGATGAACGACTGCCTTTGGCCGTTCAGAGACAAAAAAAGATAAAAACTTTACCACAAAGTTCACCAAGAAGGCACTAAGATCACAAAGTTATTATTAAGAAATGTCTTTGTGTACTTAGTGGTTAAAAATTAAATGAACAATTAAGTAGATCATTAGAAAACAGACAACGCTTAAGTATAAAACGGGCATTGTGAAACTTCCACATATAATTTACGTCTTTTAGTTATAAAAAAGGTCTATGGAGGAGAAAAATGACGGAAAGTTCAGATTTCAAGAATCGAAAATTATACCGTTCTCAATCAAATCGTATGATTGGTGGGGTATGTGGCGGTATGGCGGAGTATTTTAGCATTGATGCGAACCTGATGCGATTACTATGGGTTGTTCTGGTCTTCCTTGGTGGCTCTGGCATCATTATCTATCTCGCCTCGCTCATCATTATACCTAGTAACCCTGATCAGACAGCATCAGAAAACAGAGATAGTATAATAAAAGATAAGCCTCTTTTCTGGGGATCGCTTTTAATTGTCATTGGGGCATTCTTACTATTAAAGCAATTCGGTTTTTTCTATGCATTCCGATTCTGGCATATTCCCTGGCAATCTATCTGGGCAATAATATTAATAGTAGCAGGTGGTGCCTTACTTTTCAATAAATCAAAAGTTCGTGTGGAAGGCGAAGAAAAAGAAACAGATGACAAAAAATTATACCGTTCCCGCATCCAAAAGATGATCGGTGGAGTTTGTGGGGGAATTGCAGAGTATTTTGATATGGATGTATCAGTTATTAGGATTCTCTGGGTTATAGCGACGCTTCTTTCTGCTGGTGTTGGCGTTATTGTCTATTTGATTATGCTGATAGTTTTTCCTGAGCCGCCCTTTGAAATTAATGAAAAAGCAAATAAAACATAAAGGGAGTAATAGGAATGCAAAAGCAATACTGGTCGGGAATAGTATTAATTTCTATAGGTGTTTTGATCCTTCTTTATCAGGTTGATCTTATCGATTTTTCAAGGGCCGATCTTGTTACCTACGGTTGCATTTTCCTCGGTATTATTTTCCTGGTCAAAGGTGTGGGGCATCCTCAGAAACATGGATTGTTTGGCGGTGTTTTCTTTTCTGTTTTTGGACTTTCCATGTTATTAATGCGTGAGAGAGTTTTTCCCAGGGCTGATGAGTTTGGATTTGCAGCTTTTTTTGTATCGCTTGCTCTGGCTAATCTTGTTTACATGTTCTTTAAAGAAGATAAAACGACCAATCTTGTATGGACCGTGATTTTTGGTGCCATTGGCGGATTATTTTATTGGTCCTATGTGGGATATTATCCTCCCTGGTATGTTTATGAACAAATTAAGACATTCTGGCCCCTGGCCCTGGTTATACTGGGCCTGGCTATGATCGTCAGGGGATATTCAAAAAAACGCGACATGATTGATGTTAAGGGATCTGAATTATAAGTTTATTTGTGTTATATTAACTCAATGTCACCACATATTTTGAAATAATAATGAATCTGAACCGTCATTCTGTCCCGGAACGGGATCCCGTTTGGGATAAGGATCTTTCATGGTGCCGAGAGCAAATTTGAACGCAAGAAGATTCTTGCAGAATGACCGGATATATTAATCAGAGGAATAAGATTCGCAGTTCCAATTCAAAGTTTCTTCCTCTAACTCTTCTATTTAAATATCTAAGATCATGAAAAAATACGGTGTTCTCGGGTATCCGCTTTCCCATTCATTATCGCCTCCCATGCATAATGCAGGATTCCAGGCCTTATCCATAGCAGCTGAATACAAAAAATATCAAATATTACCAGACAAATTTGATTCATCAATTAAGAATCTTAGGGACGAAAACATTGACGGATTTAATATAACCATTCCTTATAAGGGGAGGATTCTGGATTATTTGGATGATATAGATAAGGATGCAGAGGCAATTGGGGCAGTCAATACAGTCCTGAAAACCGGTTCCAATTGGAAAGGGTATAATACAGATATTGCTGGGTTTATTGCGCCTCTTCTCAAGGTTAAGCAGAAGATATCATCTTGTCTGCTGCTGGGTACTGGTGGGGCGGGAAGAGCGGTAATATATTCAATAGGGAAGTATCTTAAGCCGGACCAAATTGTCGTTGCCGGCCGTAGTAAAGAAAAATTTGAAGATATTTTATTAAAACTTCAACCTTTGGTAAATCCTGCAACACTAAACTTTCTTGAATTTGAGCATGCTGTCGAAGGCAGTCGCAAGTATGATTTAATTGTGAATGCAACCCCTCTGGGCACCTATCCGGGGATTGATAAAACCCCACTTCCTGGTTTAAAAGATCTGAAAACAAATGCCATCGTCTATGATCTTGTTTATAATCCAGAGCTGACAAAACTTTTGGATGATGCTCAAAAAATATCTGACAATATCATTATTCTAAATGGTTTAGAGATGTTAATAGAGCAAGCTGCTCATTCTTTTAAGATTTGGACAGGGAAGGAGATGCCAAGGGATGTAGTCAGGGAGAGCCTGAAGGCAGCGCTTAGATTGAAGAGTGAAGAGTGAAATTTGTAATTCGTAATTTGCTATGGGTATAAGATATTCGAATGCTCCGCTCTTGGTCCGATATTAATACGAGGGAAGGTAATGGTATATGTGAGAAATTAATAATAATATTATCTGATAATCAAAACAACGTAAATCAACCGTGCGATTGTCTTTACGTAACGGCGCGATTAATCGCACCGCTACCACAACTTTATTACCAATTACTGAATACTGATCACTGTTTATAGTTATTCTTCCTCCTCATCCTCTTTATTATTGTCCTTAAATTCCTGCTGGATTTCTTTATCGAGGGACTTTCCAAACTTTTTAGTAATTTTACTGAATTCAGCAATGCGTTTCTGTGCTTTATCAAAAACAGAATCTTTGGTAAAGGTGCCATCTTTGTGTAACTGTCCGGCAGAAACTCCGGTAAGAATTCGTATACCATCATCAATTTTTCCAACCGCCCAGACGTTGAATTTACCCTTTTTAACAGACGTCAATTACTTCAGGAGCGAGCATTAGGTTTTTTACGTTTGATTCGGGAATAAGGACACCTTGTTTTCCATTAAGTTTATTTAGTTTACATACTTCATAGAAGCCTTCAATCTTTTCATTGACACCCCCAATCAGCTTGTACTTCACCTTTTTGATTGATTGATCCGGTAACAGCAATTCCCTGGTATATTGGAATTCCGGAGAGCGAGGAGAGCAGGGCATAGAGTTCTGCGCAGGAGGCACTATCACCGTCAATCATGCCATAACTCTGCTCAAAGGTAATGCTTGCAGAAAATGAAAGTGGCATGGTCCGACCAAGCCGAGATGCAAAAAATCCAGACAGAATTAATAAACCTTTATCATGAATTTTCCCACTAAGTTTTGCTTCTCTTTCGATATTAATGATCCCACGGCTACCGATATAGGTAGAAACTGTTATCCGCGTAGGTTTACCAAAACTGTAATCACCAAGATTATAAACGGCAAGTCCATTAATTTGTCCTACCTTTGCCGAATCAACATCAAATTTATAAGTCTTTTCCCGGATAGCATTTTGGATCTTCTCTTCAGGTAGATTTCGTCTGTAGTTTTCCTCTTCAATGGCCTTGTGTACATCCTGATGATGGACATTTTTATGTTTTCGTTGTTTTGCCCAATAGGATGATTCACGAATTAACCGTACTATCTCAGAGAAACGAATCGACATCTTGCCCTGGTGGTCCACTAGTTTAAAGGCATGCTCGATAACTTCTTTAACAGCGCCCCTGTCGAAAGGATGTAACTCTTCCTCATTGACCACCCTGGCCACAAATTGAACATATTTTTTAACATTAGCAGGTGTCTCCCGGACTTCATAGTCAAAATCGGCTCTTACCTTGAAGATTTTTCGAAAATCTTCATCGTATGTATGCAAACCGTGATAAATCTGACTGCGACCAATCATAATGACTTTTACATCAATATTAATCGGACTGGGCTTTAATCCGGCTGAAGTCATTACACCATACAATTCATTGACATCTTCAATCACAAGACAACGTGTACGTAGGGCCCTTTTCAAAGCATCGTATACAAAGGAATTTTTGAGTATCTGGTCAATATCAAGGATCAGATAACCACCATTTGCTCTAAGCAATGAACCAGCCTTTATCATTGTATAATCAGTGTAAAGGTAGCCCATATACGATTTTTTCTCTATTCTGCCAAAAAGATTATTATAGGTTGGATTCATTTCATAGATAACTGGTGCACCTTTTAAATGATCATTGTCAACGACCAGATTTACTTTATACTTGTCAACACTCTTGCCGTCATTCGGTTCCCCTGGTCTCCCGGGAGGTTGATCATTTTGTTTTACCTCCATGAAAGCATAGACATTTTGGATAATGTCTTCGATCACTTCTTTTATATATTCAATGACTTGTGGGAATTGTTCAAACTCATTAACCAAATCAACAAAGTGGGTACCTACAATATAATTCGCAACCTCAACGTTCAATTTTTCCACCTCATCTTCAGCCAGACGGTCAATCGTGGTTGCTTCATAAACCATATCCTGAATTATCTTTTGAATCACCTTAATATCTTCTTCAATCCGTTTTTGATCTTTTTTTGTTAAACTTTGAAAATAAGCATCGTCCATTGGTTTATCGTCTTTGAGTGGAATGGTCTGAAATCCTGATGTTGAGCCCTTGATCAAAATATTTAATTTGCGCGCTTCACCCTCAATTAAAGTAAATTTATCTCGTTTTTTTGTCTGGTTTTTATCAACAATTTCATTTTTCTTCTCGATGTATTGTTCGCTTTCAAAAGCAGCTTTTAAAGATATTTTTATTTTACCAATCAGCCGCCCATATTTAGTGATAAATGATTTTGCTTTTCTGCTGGGTAGGTTGATCGCTCGTGGTTCATCAGGGTTGTCAAAATTATAAACAAATATCCAGTCGTCGGGTTTTGAACGGGTGGACGCCAATTTATCCAAAAGATCTCGAACGATAGTTGTCCGCCCGGTACCCCTGAATCCGGTAACAAAAATATTATAGGAGGGATCTTCAATTGAAAGGCCAAAATTTATGGCCCGGACAGCCCGGTCCTGGCCTATCACAGTACTTAGGGATTGAATATCTTCAGTGGTGGTAAATTCAATTTTCGATAAATCAACTTCTTTCCTCAATGAGGCAACAGGTACTTCACATTTTTTGTACATAATTATCTCCAAAAAGAATTAAACACAAAGATCTTAGAGTAGACTCAAATTACACAAAGTAAAAAAGCAATTAGGCTTTTAGAGTTAAGAATTAAGAATTTGAATATTTCCGGTACTTTAATTAGATAATATTTTTGACATTCTTTATTCTAAATTAGCAATTCTTAATTCCTTAGTGATCTTTGTGCATTCTTTGCGTCCTTTGTGTTTAGGGGCAATAGGTATGGTAGAATTTAAGTCATAAAATCAAAGTAAACATCAGCGAGGAGTTTATCAATAGTGAGATTAAAAAGAGTTGATTTTATGCGGCTATATTGACAAATTAGTAATTAGTAATTGGGAATTGGGAATTGGGAATTGGGAATTTGGGTATCCTGATTCTCGAATTACATAGGGATACGAGTGCCAATTACTAAATCAGTTGAATATTGTCGGAAGGACTCCTTCGGAGAGAATTGAATGTTGATTATTGACTATTGATATTGTCCATGGGAGTAGGTGTCAGCCGGTGCTGGCCTTGGCCTTCAAAGCCAATGTGACCCTGTAAAACGGGGTCGGGTGGGTTCGACTCCCATGTACTCCCGCTATAAAAGCAAATTCTAAATACTAATATCTAAATCCAAAAATAATATTAAAATTTAAATTTTCAAACCGGTAAATACCCCAAGTGTCATGCTGTAAGCATCCTCTTACATGGAACAGGAAGATCCCTTCATAATGACAGCCAAGGGCATGAATCTTAATATTTGTATTTTTAAAACTTTGAATTTGTTTAGGATTTAGTATTTAATGCTTAGAATTTTATTTAGCACTATCATTCTTTCATTTTCAAATCCTCCTCACCACGGGATCTGTCAAAGTTATAAAACTGTTCTATAGTTTCTAATTAGTGCTTTTTTACCAAAAACTGTAAAAAAGGCTTTTTCTCTGATAGATGTCTATGCCATCGCTCGCCGCAATGTATTAATGATAAAAGGATAATATATACAATTGCCAGATGATGACGCTAATCGGTATAAGATTGTGAGACGCCCGATCCTAAACCAATCAACGAAGCAAAAAAGATACTACCCATAATAGTAACACCAAAAATCAACTTACTGCGGTGTTAGTCGTTAGAATCTAACAAAGGAATAGTAAATAGAGTTTGTATTTAACAAAAGTAACTCTTAATGTTTTAAGTAAAAATGCTGAAAGGTTTTGACAACCTGGGATTTTAAGAGTTATATGTATCAACCAGAGAGGAACACAAAAGAATGGAAACATTGAAAGAAAAACTTAGGCATATTATTGTACCAATGGTAACACCTTTTGATAAAAATACCGGTGAGGTCAATTTGAATGAAGCGGCAAGACTCGCCGACTTTTTGATCGAAAAAAAATATTGTGATTCCATTGCAGTAACAGGTACAACCGGTGAATTTAACACGATGAATGTTTCTGAACGAATTAAAATGTATAAAGTGGTTAAAGATACGGTGGCAGGCAGAGTACCACTGGTTGCTGGTGCCGGGGCTGCTTCAGTACAAGATGTGGTAACATTAAGTCAGGAAGCTGAAAAGCTTGGCTATGAAGCGGTCATGGTTGTGGCGCCCTATTACTGCAAACCAAGCAAGGAAGGCATCTATAAATTTTTTGAAACGGTTGCAAAAAGTGTAAGTATAGATATCCTGTTATACAATATTCCACTCTTTGCAGGTGTGAATTTAGAGCCTGAATTGGTTTCCCAACTTTCTAATAAATTTGACAATATAAAAGGTATCAAGGATGAAGCGGGTATTAATCCAACCCAAATGACTGAATACGCGTTGGTTACCCCGGAAGACTTTACTGTTTATAATGGTGATGATCTTATGGTATTGTGCGGTTTCGTGCAAGGTGCAGCTGGTGTTGTTAGTGGTGGCTCACATTTGATTGGTGGCAAAATGAGAGAAATGATAAACTTTTTTCTGCAAGGCCAAAATGAAAGCGCTTTAAAGATCCATAAAGAACTGGATCCATTCTTCAGGGCCTTGGCGCCAAATGGCAGGATAAATCCAATTCCGGTGTTAAAGGCTGCATTGGATATAGCCGGCCATCCGGTAGGCCCTCCCCGTTTACCATTAGATGAAGCCACACCTGAAGAAAGAGAAAACATAAAAAAACACCTTATTCGATTGAATGTTATATAGTTCATGGGTAGCTAGGTTCAAGTTTTTACTTATCAGAGTACCCTCGCTATCGTTTGGTCAAAACGCGCAACAACCTGGTCTGGCTTTCATTCACCCATTTCAGGTGATATTGGAGTCTGCCAGGCGTTTTACCTTTATGTTAACTGAAGAAGGAATCTTGTATGAATACATACATTGCTCTTTTTAGAGGTCTTAATGTTGGGGAAAAATATATTGCCAATGAAGGGCCTGGTAGAGATTCTTGATTTTCCAGGGTGAAGTTTATACGAGACAAATAATAGAAAATTTTATACCATGAAAATTCTCATTGTATGTCTGACGCCTGCCCTCCAACATACCTTATGGCTGGATGGATTTGAACAAAATAAGGTTAATCGTGCCGGGCGATTTGAAATATCCGCTGGCGGGAAAGGGATAAACATTGCCAGAAACCTCGTTCAGTTGGATAAACCAGGCCATCTGTTAACGATGCTGGGTGGCCATACCGGTGAAGCTGTCAAAGAATGTTTTAAAAAGGATAACATTACTTTTCAACATGTATCATGTGAAAATGATACCCGTATTTGTATGACCTTACTTGATCGGGATAAAAGCCAAACCGAAATAGTTGAAGAAAGCCCGGAAGTACACCATGCCGAGGTACAAAATACCGAACAATACTATAAATCGCTGTTACCACAAAGTGAATTTGTTATTCTTTCGGGTACGGTCCCATCCGGATTTTCAGATATGATCTATAAAACGCTATCAGATCTTGCTGTAAAAAGAAGCCTTTCGGTTATGATCGATGGCTCCGGACCCCTGCTCAGGTATGCGCTTTCATCGCGTCCGTTTCTGGTTAAGCCTAACAAGGAGGAGTTGCAAAAAACGCTCGGCCAAAAAATTGATTCGGAACAAGTCTTGCTTAAGGCGATGAAACAATTGGTAAAAGAGGGCGCTCAAAATGTGCTGGTAACAGACGGCTCTCCGGCGGCATGGTTATTTGTTGGGGATGATTTTTTTAAAATTAGCTCGCCGTTGCTTGAGGTTGTTAATCCAATCGGATCAGGAGATGCGATTGCGGCCGGCATTGCAAGCAGGTTGGTACAAGGAGAGACCTTGTTATCTGCAACCAAATTTGGGATGGCTTGTGGAGCAGCTAATGTGCTTACAGAACTGGCTGGGAATATCAGGATTCATGATGTGAAAGAAATATATAAAAAAATACAAGTTACCGCACAAACTGTATGAATTTACCTTTAGGGGCAGTGCTCCCGTTAGAGATTAAATACTAAATACCAATATCTAAATCCTAAATAATTACAAAATTTGAATTTTTAAACCGGTTTATATCCCATTTGTCACGCTGTAAGCATCTTTTTACATAGAGCAGGAAGATCCCTTGAGGATGACTTTCTAAGGTATGTGTTTTATAATTAACAAATTTTGAGATTAGATATTATTTAGGATTTCGGATTTAGTGCTTAGTATTTAGACGTTATATAACACCTCTTTATTTTTACGAATCCATAAGTCTGGTTACTATGTACATATCAAGCGCTTCATAGTCACGTTCTGATATCATGTCATTCATTTTCTTCTGGTCCAGACTCCGTGATATCTTCAGTAACATCTGAAAAATCTTACGACTGTTGGACAAATGTTTAGTGGCAACTGAGGCCTTTTGGGTTCGCATGGCTTTTACATCTAATCCAACCCATTCACCCTTCCTACCATAATCGTATTGATCCAATATACGTACCTGATTGAATGCCCTTCGCAGATCCACACTCCCAAAGGTCTTGTCCTGATCAAACTTTAACCCATTTTGATCATTTAAATGCACGGTCCACAGCTTCTGATGCGAGAGAGCAAATCCCATTTCGTCGGATGGATCTAGTCCAGTCAAAACAACATGGGCACTTTCGATATTGACACCAACCCGAGAAGGATCTGACGTGAGATGCGCGATCGCCAGGGCATGACCGGTTGTCGGCAGGTAAGCCTGATCCATTGGTTCGTTTGGTTTGGGTTCAATGGCAATGCGAATATCCGGATCATATTCCAACATTTTATTGATGGCTTCAACAATCCGATCATTGGCAATCTTACTATCCTTTGCTTCACGGATATACGTACCTTCACGGGCGAGCCACAAAACAATAAGATCCGTGTCAAGTGATTTGGCAATATCAATGGCCTTCAGGCTTCTCTCAATGGCATATTTACGTGATTTCAGTTCGTTGCTTGTATATCCGCCATCAATAGTACGCGGATCCTCCCAGAGTCGTGGCGCTACAAATTCAGCCACCAATCCATGTTTTTCAAGACTTCGTCTCACTGCTTTTGCCCGTTTGACTATCTGTTGTGCTGAAAGCTTATTCATTTCAGGAACTGCATCATCATCATGGAACTGGACGGCACCAAAACCCAGTTTCTTATATAGACTAAGTTTACGATTGAATGGTATCGATCCACGAACAATAGGTCCAAAGGGATCACCACCTTCATGAATGTTCCATGGACCAAACGAAAATCTGAATATTCCTCCCATTATACTCCTCCTTATTTTCAGATAACGATTTAGTAAATTTACAAAACAGCCTAAACTCGAAGACTGGTAAGACTTTATCCACGAATTTCACGAATTTTTCTAATAATAAAATCTGTGTATATTAGTGTCAGACACAGCCTGCCTACCCGGCTATGACGGGATCCGGCAAAGTCGGATAATTCGTGGATAATTATTTTTGTTTGTTCTAAAGACTCCTCTGGACTAGCCTTATGCATCAATATCGTATTCTATTGGTTATATACAGCAAACACAAAACTCCAGTCTGTTATCAAAGCACCCATGTGAAAAATACCGCTGCGAGTAAGCCACCGAAAACCGGTCCAACAATAGGAACCCAGGCATAACCCCAGTCGCTATCGCGCTTGCCCTTTATGGGAAGGAGGGCATGCATTATCCGTGGGGCCAGATCACGGGCAGGATTGATGGCATATCCTGTCGTACCACCTAATGACAAACCTATGGCCAGCACCAGAAAGCCCACGGGTAATGCGTCAAGAGAACCAAGACCGACGTCCGGGGCTGAAATATGTAAAACCGCATAGACGAGGATAAATGTTCCGAGGAGTTCTGAAATGAAGTTGTTTGTAATACTTCTAATCTGTGGAGTGGTACAAAATACGGCTAATTGGAGATCAGCATCTTCCGTAATATCCATGTGTTGCCTGTAGTGTAGCCAGACGAGAAAAGCACCGATCGCAGCACCCAGCATCTGTCCACTAATATAGATAGGTAGTAGAGACCATGATAGCTTGCCGGCAGCGGCAAGTCCTATCGTGACGGCAGGATTAATATGGGCCCCACTTATCGGTCCAACAACGAAAACGGCCACAAATACAGCAAGACCCCAACCAAATGTAATTACGATCCAGCCACCGCCGCTTCCCTTGGTTTTGTTTAGGACCACGTTTGCGACCACACCGTCACCCAGAATAATTAATAATGCTGTACCAATAATCTCACCTAAAAATAGGGTCATTTTCTTTCCTCCTCAACTATTAGGATTGAAGCCAGTTTCGAGAACGTTCGAGTGCATTGTGCCACGTTTTAATCATCGTAGTTCTACGATCATCCTCCATAGAGGGTTTAAATACCTGGTCTACTTGCCATTGGTCCTTAATCTCATTGAGATCTTTCCAAAAGCCAACTGCCAATCCGGCCAGATAGGCAGCGCCAAGAGCCGTTGTTTCTGAAACTTTCGGACGAACGAGTGGCGTATTAAGAATATCCGATTGGAATTGCATAAGCATATGATTGACCGTTGCACCACCGTCAACTCTCAGTTCGGAGGTTGGTATGTCTGAATCCGCTTCCATCGCCTCAACGACATCCATCGTTTGAAAACTGATACTTTCCAGCGCTGCACGCGCCAAATGACCAGCAGAGGTCCCACGCGTGATGCCGACAATGGTACCACGAGCGAATTGATCCCAATGGGGTGCACCGAGGCCGGCAAAGGCCGGTACAAGATAGACGCCTCCATTGTCTTCGACAGAACCTGCCAGCGCTTCAATTTCCGCAGAATTTTTAATAAGTCCAATCTCGTCACGTAACCACTGTACAACTGCCCCGGCAACAAATATACTCCCTTCCAGCGCGTAATTTGTTGAGTCCCCAATTTTCCAGGCGATAGTCGTCAGAAGATTATTGCTGGATTTAATAGGGCTTTTTCCTGTATTTAGCACAAGAAAACAACCCGTTCCATAGGTGTTTTTTAACATTCCAGGCTCGGTACACATTTGTCCAAAAAGGGCTGCCTGTTGATCTCCTGCAATGCCACTGATAGGTATGGGGTGTGCAAAAAGCGTTGCCGATTCCCCATAAATTTCACTGGATGCGTGTACCTCTGGGAGCATGCTGTCTGGAATTTGCATGATGTCGAGGAGCTCGGTATCCCATTGTAATGTATGGATATTAAACAGCATCGTTCTGCTCGCATTGGTGACATCAGTTACATGTTTTTTGCCCTTTGTGAGATTCCAAACGAGCCAGCTGTCGACGGTGCCAAAGGCGAGTTCTCCTTGTTCGGCCCTTGTACGTGCACCTGGGACATTATCCAAAATCCACTTCACCTTCGTTGCAGAAAAATAAGCATCAATAACGAGCCCGGTTTTCTCCTGAATGGTAGAGGCAAGATTTTTATTTTTAAGCACGTCACAAAATTCAGCGGTCCTTCGATCTTGCCAGACGATCGCAGGGTAGACGGGTTCTCCCGTTTGCCTGTCCCAGACAACGGCGGTTTCTCGCTGGTTGGTAATACCGATGGCGGCGATTTCCTTAGGTGCAATACGCGTTTTATTCAGGACCTCGGTGGCAACGGCAGACTGCGTTGTCCAAATCTCCTTTGGATCATGTTCAACCCAACCAGGTTTTGGAAAATGCTGTGTAAACTCCTTTTGTGCGATACTTTTTATGCTTCCGGAACGGTCGAACAAAATAGCTCGTGAGCTGGTTGTACCTTGGTCGAGTGCCAAAACATATTGATCCATAATCCCTCCAGTTTTATAAGTTCGGGGTATTACACTACGATTTCTTTAACCTACCTAGAGTAGGACATGCTTAAAAACGTTTACGATTTTACTTAACGTTAAAATATTGAATCGAATTATAAATCTGAATACCAGTGAATCTTTAAATCTACCACGAAGAGCACGGAGGACACGAAGTCTATTTTAGTATTTTTTCTTCGTGCTCTTCCTCCGAAGGAGTCCCTTCGGGAGTGTACTTCGTGGTTCAAACGATTTTTGAATGGTCAGAGGCCGTCGCTCACCAGAAGAGGAGCACCAGGGTATTAGTGAAAATGCGTACACATCTATATTCGTTCTCCTTGCCAAGTCTCTTCAATTTATAAAAACTACGAAATTCAGTAATTTCATTCCAGTCGTTTTTAACCCTGGTCCACTGATCATGTGTACATACGATATCAGCTCTTTATCTACTGTGCTATAATGTAAAGGTGTTGCACATATTATCACAAATCTCTTGCGAAAATGGTCACAAGTAATTAGCTTTGTCTGATAATTATTTACAGCTATATGGGGTAGACTATAGTATATATCAGATCTGAAATATTCTGTTATTTGAATTAGTTTTAAAGAATAAAGACAAATGAAAATAAAGTGACGGTGCGATTCATCGCGTCGCTTCTCTTTCGGGGAGTTGAGGATTATGCCCGTATCAACAAAAGTAGACCGAAAACAAGATCTGACAATTCATACTGCAAAAGGCCTTATCACCGATGAGCAAATGTTTGAGGTGCAGGATGAATTCTATGCAGACAATCCGACAAGGTTGGAATTATGGGATATGTCGGAAGCCGATGTCTCTCTGGTGACGATTCAGGGAATGAGACGTTTTATTGAAAGAGACGCAAACCTGGGTTCTGAGAGAGGACGAGGCAAATGTGCGGTTGTCGTCGTAAAAACATTACAATTTGGACTTGCCAGAATGGCTGAGACCTTTGCAGAACTCACCAGTTTACCCTTCCAATTCAAAATCTTCAAAACCATAGATAGCGCGATGGAATGGCTCACCGAATCTAACAAGAAATAGAAAATATTTAACTACTATACGAACCAACTTACTACCGATTAAATCTCTTAATTAATAACTATAATGAATATAATTTATACGTATTCCCTAATTGCAGGATCTAATAAAAAGATAGTTTAGAGCGCGGCGAGGATCCGTTCTGGGGTCATCGGAAGTGTGTGTAACCGTGCACCCGATGCGTCATAAATGGCATTGGCGATTACGGCCCCGGTTGTTGTAATAGCAGGTTCGCCGCAACCCTGGGGGGGCAGATCGGGATTATCAATTAAAACAACATTAATCTCAGGTGCCTGGGAAAAGCGGGTAATCTCATAGTCACCAAAATTTTCAGTCAGAATATTACCGCCTTCAAATTGAATCTCTTCACTCAACACAGCACTCAATCCCATCGTCAAGCCACCTTCAATCTGCAACTGAGCACCCTGAGGATTGATAATTTCGCCCATATCCTGGGCACAAACCATTTTAATTACCTGTACATTGCCAGTTTTATCATCCACTTCAACCTGTGCTAATGTTGCTACATACGTGTTCAAATAATTTGTACAGGCGATGCCAAACCCTTTTCCGCTGGGTCCTTTTGAAAAAGCATACCCGAATTTTTCAGCAGCCGCCTTCAGAACTTTGATCATTCGCTGGTCACTTAAATTCTTCATACGAAATGATAGTGGATCCATCCCGGCAGCTTCTGCGAGTATATCTGTCTGTGATTCCATGGCAAACACATTGGTATTACTTCCCGGACCTCGCCAGGCACCAACATCAAAGGGATGAATATCTTCGTCATCATTTTTTAGACGGCGGGATTGGATCCTGTAATTGAGGATATCGTAAATTGGTTGCGAACTTCTCGATCCTGCATAATAATTATCATAGTCCCAAAATCTTATTTTACCCTCTGAATCAATACCGGATGACAATTTTATGACTGCAGCCGGTCTGAATGTATCATAAAAGAATTCTTCCTTTCTGGTCAAAGCCACTTGCACCGGTCTGGCTGTTATTTTTGCCAGACGGACAGCTTCCAAAATGTATAAACCAATTTTCTTTCCACCAAAACCTCCACCCAGAAATGGTGTGATTACCTGTACCTTTTCAAGGGGAATATCTAATTCTTCAGCAACGGCTTTTTGAACACGGAAAGGTGTTTGCGTTGAGGCCCAGACCCTGGCCCTTTCACCGATTACTTCTGCAACTACAGTGTGCGGTTCCATGGGCGCATGGGCTACATAGTGATTGTAAAATGTGGACTTTATCACGTTTTGCGATTGTTTCTTTCCTTGCTCGATATTTCCTTCTTCTGCGATAACTTCACCGTAGGAAGGTTTACTTTGCAGGTGAGAGAAGATGTTCTGGTTGTTAATTGCCAGATTATTTTCCTTAAATTCAGCTGATATTGCTTTTAAGGCTTTTTCAGCTACTTCAGGATTTTCGTGCAAAGCAGCAACCAGTTGACCATCATGAACAAATTTCACTCCTTTTATTTTTTCGGCTACTGAGGAGTTAACCCTTTTCAAGATTGCGCCATGGGCTGGAGGTCGACATATTTTGGCGTATAACATTCCCTTTAATTGAATATCTCCGGAAAATTGAGCCTTACCGGTAACTTTTTCTAGGGCATCGGTGCGTTGTGTTGGTTTTCCGGATATTGTGTGTTGGGAATAGTGTTTTATCGGAATATCCGGAAGATATCGTTCAATCTTTTTCCCTCTGGCGAGCATGGCATAAGAGATCTTCTTTTTTCCTTCTGCATCCTGAATTAGGCCATTTTTTACAAGGAGCCGATTCACCGGTAGATTTAGTTGTTCAGAGGCCAATTGTAGCAAAACGGCTTTTGCCTGTGCCGCTGCTTTTCTAAGTGGCGGACCAAAATATTTTGTGCTGCGTGAGCCAAATGTGCCACTGTCATAGGGGCATAAGGCCGTATCCCCCATAATCATATCGATAGCGTCTAAGGATACTTCCATTTCCTCTGCCAGCATCTGTGCCAGGGAGGTAATGATTCCCTGACCCATTTCTATCTTGCCGCTAAAGCATGATACCCGGCCATCTTCATTAATCTTCAGGTAGGCATTAAAATTACTGGGATATTCTCTGCCACCTCTTCGTTGTAAAGTTGCCTTGACGTTACCTATAGTAAAAAATACAAATATACCAGCACTGGTTATTTCCAGGAATTCCCGTCGATTGAAACCGAGCGCGGTCAGTGAAGATTCAGATTCGTTTTCCAAATATCTTGAATATTTATCTTTTTCCATTTAATTGTCTCCCCGCATTTCAGCTGCTGCCGACTCTATTGCATCAATAATTCTGTTATAGGACCCGCACCGGCAAAGGTTGTCATCCATCTCATCAATTATTTCGGATCGAGATGGATGGGGATTTTTAAGCAAAAGACCGGCTGCGTTTAGTACCATTCCCGGCGTACAGTATCCACATTGCAACGCATCATGTTCGATAAAGGCTTTTTGCAAGGGGTGGAGGTTACCATTCTGTGATAATCCTTCGATAGTTGTTACCTCCTTGCCTTCTATATCTTTTATTGAAACCTGACAGGACCGAACCGCCTTATTATCGATTAATACGGTACAGCTGCCACAAAATCCTTCTCCGCATCCATATTTTGTTCCACATAATAAAAAATGGCTGCGTAAGATCCACAGTAATGTCAGGTTCTCATCAGTCATAATCTCTACACGTTTAGTATTCAGGATGAAGGGAATATTTGTTTCCATAATCCGATCCTTTTCATATATAAAAATTTATGTTTAATAAGATTTTAATTAAAAACAGAATCACTGATTGTTATCGAGAGGATAATCGTTATTAAAAAATAGGAATTGACGGGTGGAAAAACAATAAAAATTATTATCGACTTTTATCCTCAATTGACTAGTGAGACTCACCTCTCAATCAGGAGTAGGGCAGGGTGTCATAAATTATGAACTATACCCTTGCTAATTTACATGCTGGTATTTAATTTGAGTTTGTTTATCTCTCCTGATTATAGCCTATTCTTTTGCTCAATAAATTAATATCGATTGTTAAAAATTAAGCGGTGAATGCAGCGTTTAAGCAGAATTTATCAATTCTCAGATTTTCTAATGTCCAGTTCTGTGGGATTAACAAATATTTACTTTCTGTTAAGATCTATTCATTTCACGAAGATATATAAAGGAATCGCGTCAGGGGTGACATGTTGATTTTTGTATATCCGAAGAATGCCATCGGAGCCGCCATTTGCAGCCTAATAAATTGATGAGGTTAGATCACTTTTATATTTAATGCTAAAATTCGGAGGTTTTATGCAAGTTCAATATTCTGTAAGTCCGGCCGGAGAACAATTCGATCTTCCCAAGCCTGATGATTATGTCGTAGAATTTAATACCCTTAAAAAGAGGGTTAATGAGGAGCGGGCAAAAGGCCGTGAAATAGTTGTAGTTATGGGTGTTGGTTTTGTAGGTGCGGTAATGGCTGCTATTGTTGCCGATACGGTTGATGAGAATGATCAACCCTCGAAATTTGTAATAGGCATGCAGCGCCCGAGTGTGAGAAGTTTTTGGAAAATCCCTTTGTTAAACCGGGGGATATCTCCTGTAAAAGCAGAAGATCCTGAAGTTGATCCAATGATCGATCGTTGTGTCAATCAGAAAAAAACACTGATTGCTACCTATACCTATGAGGTTCTGTCTCTTGCAGATGTGGTTGTTGTTGATGTACAATGTGATTATATAAAAGAAGAATTAGGTAATGTTCGAAATGGACATACCGATATGGCTGCGCTGGAAAGTTCGATTGCTGTGATCGCGGAGAATATTCCTCCAGATGCTTTGGTGCTGATTGAAACAACGGTAGCACCAGGTACGACCGAGCAGGTAGCCTATCCTATAATAAAAAAGATATTTAAAAAACGTAAGATAACGTCAGATCCATTATTGGCCCATAGCTACGAACGTGTTATGCCCGGAAGGAATTATGTGGCCAGTATCAGAGATTTTTGGCGGGTATGTAGTGGAATTAATGACAAGTCAAAAATGCGTGTCGTAAAATTTCTTAATGAAGTGCTCAATACTGAGGAATATCCTCTTACTGTAATGGACCGGCCAATTGAGTCAGAAACAGCAAAAATTGTTGAAAATAGTTTTCGTGCAACTATACTGGCCTTTCTGGATGAGTGGAGCCTTTACGCTGAACGCAACGGTGTTGATTTGATTAAAGTCATCAATGCAATAAAAATGAGGCCTACCCATAGCAATCTCATTTTTCCAGGGCCCGGTATTGGTGGTTATTGTTTACCGAAAGATGGGGGATTAGGTGTTTGGGCTTATAAGCATATCCTTGGCTTTGAGGATGATATTTTTAAAATAACACCACAAGCAATTGATATTAATGATACGCGAGGCATACACGCCGCTGTAATAACCAGGGATGCGTTACGTAATATGGGATTACCTATTGCCGCATCGGATGTCCTGGTGCTTGGTGCCGCTTACCGCGAAGATGTGGGAGACACACGTTATAGTGGCTCGGAAATCCTTATTCGTAAACTGGCTGAGATGGGGGCTGAAATTCGTGTTCATGATCCCTATGTAGAACATTGGTGGGAATTTGAACAACAGGATACATATCCTGCTGTAGGTCAAAGCAAAGCCCGTTTTTTTCGTAATCAGCAAAAGTTAAAAGAAATTAGAATTGAAAACGATTTAAAAAAAGCACTTAAAGATGTTGAGGCCGTTGTGCTATCTGTTCGCCATGAAGCCTATCTCGCGTTGGATCCAAATGAGGTTGTTCAATCAATTGGTCAACCAGTCGCGATAGTTGATTGCTTCGGCATATTGAATGATGACCAAATTAAACGTTATTTCCAATTGGGATGCGAGGTTAAGGGACTTGGCCGGGGACATATTCAACGAATAAAGGAAGAAGTAAGAAAAGAAAATCTGTAGAGAATATTCTGGTTTTATAGATTTTTTCAGAGCCACCTAAGGTATTAAATATTAAAAAATATTTAAGATTTTATATATATTTGAATCGAGAATACCTATATCCATGGTAAGCGACCTATTGCGTAAAGTATTTTCTTTATTTATCTTGCAATCTACCGAATGCAGTTGTTTAAATTCTTACAAATCTCTAATTTCCAAATTACCGTTATTCTATTGGAGGAAGAATGTACAAGTTGATAATACTTATCCTTATTATATTTTGTTTTTGCGGATTAAGCCTCGCTCAACAGGATATGGTGTGGCCGGTATTTGTAGATCAATTTGGCGATGATTTTATTGGCAAACAGGTGATGATTAAAGTTAATGAGGAAGAATTTGTTACTATAAATTTCAAACTCAATCATCCTGATCCGCAAACACTATCTCCTCATGCTTTCATGACAGAAATTGTCAACGGTATTGCTAAAATTGCTCCCATCCCTCCCAGTATCCAAGTCCAGAAAATTAATGAGACAAATATAACAAAAAGTGAAAGATCGAGTTCATCTCCCATATATTTGGGTTTAATGATATTTTCAACGATACCATTGATGACAACAAAGCCAACAATAACAATAAGCGCTTGTGTTGGGCCAAATTCTACCAAGGCTAAAAAGGCCGGTGCAATCACGCTGAGCAAAAATCCTATATTGGGGATAAAACTAAACAAAAAGGAAAGAAAGGCCCAAAGAAGGCAAAATCAACTCCTATTATGAGTATTAAAATTAGATTTCCTACGGCTGTTAGAAAACCTGTAAAGGCAGAAATTGATATATATTTTCGAATTTCTTCAGCGAATTCAGATAATTTTTTTCATCCTCTGACTGATATTTTTTTCACCGCGGTGGATGCGATAGCGTATATCGGTAAGGTCAATTAAAAGAAACACTATCAATAGAAATACAATTGTAAAATCACTAAAAGTAGAGATAATCCCACCTACAAAAGCCTTTGCGACTTCCTATGATTTGCTTTGGTTCAAAGCCCTGCGGGAAAATGTATCGCTAATATTTATACCGAATCTGGATATGGTGTGAATGTATATCTGTTTTCATTATGCTGAGTTGATTTTCATATTGCGGTATATTGTCGGCAATGCCGATAACCGCCACACTTAAAATTGAACCCATCAACAAAGTCAAAATTATTAAGTGGCAAGATTATAATTAGCAATGTTACAGTGCTTTAGGCACTCCTTTTTTCATTAACCACATAACGATGGGCATGACGCTGATGGCCAATAATAATGCAACAAAATGGTATTTATGATTGGAGCGGCCGCTTTCATTCCTGCAGCGATAATAACAAGATAGGCGATATTTTGTAATAATGTTTTGTCTCATTATGTTGCTCCATGATCAAGGTCAAATAATAGTCAGATTAGAAATGAATCTGCGAATCTGTCTTGAAGTTTACAAATTATAGAATAAAGAGTAAAAATAAAATAGTAATCAGAAAGAAGATAAAAAAAAGTTTAAGAAAGAAGAATTGATAACTGCCAAGCTCTCACGCAGATATTTTAGGTGGGGGATGGGAAAAAGATCAAAAAATGATATTATTTTCCTTGTTTTTCGTTCTTAGATTTCGCAATGATAGTGTTTGATTTGGTTCAATCATAAAGGTATAGACATCCTTTAGCAAATTTTCCTCTGGAGAAACTGCTCGTACAACGACTTAAGGCCTCACCCAGGGTGAGACATATATAATGGAAGGGCCTGAGATCAGACCCTGAGGGGAAATGATCATAAAAAGCAATTTCATCACTGTTTGTAGGATGCTGCATACCGCCTCCACCGCCTGCTACAACATAATTCTTATCATCGATAATAAAATGCTCGATTCTGTGGGCGTGGCCACTGATAAAGAGCCGGCATTTGTCGTAGAGTGAGAATTGGCTAACGAACTGTTCCAGTACCTCCTCAGAGCCAGAAACCATGGAAGAATTCGTGAAAGGAGGATGGTGGGTTCCGACAACAATATGCTTAATCGAAATGTCGAGATTCAATTTTGAAAGTTCGTTTTTAAACCATTCTTGTTGTTTGCTTATCAGGAAATCGGACAAGTGATCGAAATTAGAGTTTAACAAGATTATTGCCGTTGAGCCGATAATTCTTGTATAACCTGTTTTTATATATTCAGGAAAGCGTTTTATAAAATTGGCCTCTCCGTCAAAAGGCAAATTTAATAACTCGTGATTACCGAGGGTAGGAAAAAAGTGTATCTGTAACTCTTTAAGATCTTCTACAAATTTGTCTACAAAATTCCAGTCATCATCATCAAATCCATAGCTGACCAGGTCTCCCAGGTGAAAAACTGCTTCTGGGGAATGCTTGATGATATCTTTGACAATGAGTTGTCTGGCTGTTTCATTGTTCTTGTAATCTAAGTAAAGTTTTTCGATCCATATTGGGGTTTGTGTATCACTTATGAATACGATTTGCTGCTCATGGAGATCTTCTTCTTGTTGGGCAATCAGTAAATTAAAGCCAGCAAAGAGAAGTAGAATAATAATTATAACAGATTTTATATGCATGAATCTCATCCTGTGATAAAAGGATTATATACTAAAGTGATGTTAGAAAGTTTCAGATCACAGTCATAATATATACCTGGACGATACTATGATTTCTAAAACTTTTAAACGGTGAGATAAATTCCACACATAATAGATAATCAATAAGTCAATTTTACTAATATCTCTCCATATGAGCAATTGGCTGGTATAAGGATGATGCTGTGTTGAATTTAGGTTTCTGTTAAGATATATTTATACCAATTAAGTACTCTATAATATTAATGAATAACAGAGAGATTTTAATAATGCGTATTTCCTTTTTACTTTCAATTATCTCCGGATTATTTATACTTAGTTTTATGTCCACTGAAAAATCACAAAATGGTAAAAAAATCTATGATGAATTCTGTGCAACTTGCCATGGAGAAGATCTGCAAGGTGGTAATGCCAGGAGTCTGGTTGACAATGACTGGCAATTTGGATATAAAAAAAGTCATGTCTTCCGTAATGTAAAGTATGGTATAAATGAGCATGGTATGCCAGGATTTGAGGGTACATTATTAGATGAAGATATCAGAGATGTTCTTGCTTATTTAAAAGATCAGGAAGGAAAAACAGAAAAAAAAGATTTAATCCCTGATAAATCAATTAAAACTTTAGATTATACAATAAGGGTTCAGGTTTGGGTAGATGGTCTTGAGATACCATGGGCCATAGATTTTCCTGAACCAACTATGGCTTTAATCACAGAGCGTCCCGGGCGGTTGCGTGTGGTTAGAAATGGGGAGTTGCAGAGTGAGCCGGTGAAGGATATTCCACAAGTATTACATAAAGGGCAGGGTGGACTATTAGATGTGGCAGTTGACATTGACTATATGAATAACGGTTGGATTTATTTGGCTTATAGTCATGCTCTTGTTGATGAACGGGCCATGACCCGGTTGGTGAGAGGTCGAATCAGGAATAATACCTGGGTAGATCAGCAGGTTTTGTTTGAAGCCAATCCCGAGCATTATCTGGAGACCCGTCATCATTATGGATGCCGAATTGTGTTCGATAAAAAGGGTTTTCTGTATTTTTCTATTGGTGAACGTGGAAGGCAAGATCATGCACAGGACCTCAGTCGACCTAATGGCAAGTTGCATCGAATTTACCCCGATGGCACAATACCCGCTGACAATCCTTTTCTAAAAAATTCAGGAGCAGTTGCATCAATTTATACTTACGGGAATAGAAATCCGCAGGGTCTTGCCGTCCATCCAATTACTGATCAGGTCTGGGAGACTGAACATGGACCGATGGGAGGGGATGAACTAAATCTGATTCAATCTGGTGCCAATTATGGCTGGCCGGTTATAACCTATGGAAAAAATTATGATGGCACCACAATCACCGATCAGAGGAGAAAAGAAGGAATGGCCCAGCCGGTTAAATACTGGCGACCCTCAACGGCCGTTTGTGGATTGGATTATTATCGTGGGGAAGAGTTCCCTTTTTGGCAAAATCATCTTTTGGTGGGCGCATTAAAATACGAAGAAGTTCGGCTTGTAGAAATTGAGAGAGACCGTGTATTACACGAAGAGGTAATTCTAAAAAATTATGGTCGGGTACGTGATGTCAGTAGTGGCCCAGATGGTGCTATATACGTTGTCCTTAATGAACCGGGACAAGTACTCAGATTGACCCGGGAAGAATAAATACTCTATTATTCTCTTTCCTTTGCTGAACCGGAAACAGTATTGTCCGTATTTATTGTTACGGTGTAATCGACGCAATAAAAAACCTTAAGCGAATATTCAATCGGATCATCCTCACCCTGAATAGTGATAGTGAAGTCTATTTCGCCAGGGGCAAAGGATCTTGGTGGAGAAGATGTGCCTGGGTCCACATTGTTGATATTTTCTGTATTCCCACCCGATGTTTTAATCTGGATATCAGCTTTGCCCGTACCATTGTTCACCAAACGTACGGTTGGATTTTCCATATCACAATCATCCGAGCAGGAAGATATTATGATGAGTAAACTTAGCATCACCAGGATTGACAATGTTTTCATGGTTTCTTTCTATCATTTGGTTAGATTTGTCACTATTATTATCGACGCAAATATCAGAATCATTAAATTAGTGTGATTAGAAACAATTAAAGCAACATATTGACTGTTTTATTTTCGTTGAACGGGTGAAAAATAAAAAGAAAATATTACAATCATAAGAAGGTAGGGTACAGGAATGTCAGAAGTGACCAGAATAGCGCTTATACAACAACCTTGTCTTGCAGATAAATCTGCAAATATTGTGAGGGGAATTCGTGCTGTAAAGGAGGCTTCAGCCAAGGGGGCAAAAATTGTTTGTTTTGCAGAGTTAGCATTTGAACCCTTTTATCCACAGGAGCCGGCTGGTGATAATGTTCTTGATCTGGCAGAACCTGTTCCCGGTCCTACAACTGAAAAGTTTTCAGCTCTTGCTGCTGAATTAGGTATTATTATTATTTTAAACTTATATGAAAGAGATGGGAACCATGCTTTTGATACTTCACCGGTAATAAACAAAAATGGGGAGTTATTGGGTAAGACTAGAATGATTCATATAACAGAATACGCTTGCTTTCATGAGCAGGGATACTACCATCCCGGTGATCTGGGTGTACCTGTATATAAAACAGATTTTGGAAATATTGGAGTGGCCATTTGTTATGACCGGCACTATCCGGAATACATGCGTGCCTTGGCCTTATATGGCGCCGATATTGTATTTATCCCTCAGGCGGGAGCCGTGGGGGAGTGGCCGGAAGGGTTATATGAATCTGAGATGCGTGTTGCTGCTTTTCAGAATGGTTATTTTACGGCCTTATGTAACCGTGTTGGGGAGGAATCAAACCTGACCTTTGCTGGAGAATCCTTTGTTTGTGATCCTGATGGGCGAGTGATAGCCCGTGCTGGTCTTGGGACTGAAGAAATTTTATATTGTGATATCGAACTGAAGAAAAATGAAGAATCTCACGCCCGTAAATTATTTTTTCGGGACCGACGTCCGGATTTATACAGAAATTGGTTTTTATAAAGACAACGATTATTAGTTAATGTATTGGTTTAACATACCCTTACCGTCCCCTGGTGGTGTTCGCATTTTCCTGAATTGGTATTAAACGTGTGCTTATCTCCGGTGAAAACCGATGTTTACGTTCAATAACCAGAAACTCTTGGCGACATAGATCGCATTCATAGTATTTTATGGCCGATGAAAAGCGCATATAGGTTTTTCGTGGGATTCGCACAAAATAGTGACTTGCACAATAGGGACATTCGTTTTTTAAGGTTATTCTCATATCATCCACCCGAACTATTTTTCTCTAATAGTATCTATCGGATAAAATGCAGAATTCCTTAGTCTTTACTTGATGAAATTCTTCCCTCTCTTAAAGGATAGGGAGAAATAGGAAACCCCGAGGCAAAGCCTCGAGGAATTCTACTGATTTAAATCAGATTTTGAATTGTGGCCCCTTTTGAGAAGTTAGATGTCTTTGGAAATCGCTTCTCTTAATTTTTTTATCATTTCTCTGGCTTTTTCATTCTCTGGGTCAAGTTGGACTGACTTTTCATAATTTTCTATGGCCAACTGATTGTCTCCGGCAATCATTAAAGCGCCCCCTAAACTCTCATAAACTTTAGATGACTCCGGATATTCTCTTACGTTTAAATTAAATACTTCTATGGCTTCTTCTATCCTTATCAATCCCAATAACTCTGTTCCCAATAAATCTAATTGAGATACGTTGAAGATGTATAAATCGGATTGGGTTGATTGTAGTTCATTGTATTTTTGAATCATATGGTTCGCATCACCTTTTACAAGAACCCTTCCTAAAGGTATCATGACAGGTGTTTTAAGTGTGACGGGATTTTTACTATTCAGAATATCCCATAATCCCATACTTATATTTGCTGCAGGGGTAAGTTCATAATTGCTTAAAACAATAACGGCGGCCATACGTTTGGGTACAAGGCAGAAATTTGCCTGGAATCCCAAATCTCCACCACTATGTGAGACCACGAGTTCTCCCTCACGCTCGCATACGAACCAACTTAAGCCCATTTTTTTCCCTTCTGTTGCATCACAAACGGGGGTCCACATGGTATTAAAACTTATGGCCTTAAGTAATCTGTCGTCCCCAAACATGCCTCGATTTAGATTGGCGATTGCATAACTACACATTTCATTAACACTTGAATGAAGAGTGGAACTAGGCGCGTGGGCTCGGTTATAGGGGTAAATTTCACTTACTATGGGCTCCAGTCTGCGAATATGGGGGGCTGTACAGAGAATTTTATTTGCCTTTCCCTTGTAAAAGGTACTTCTTTTCATCTCTAAGGGTGCTAGAACATACTTTTTCATATAATCTTCGAAGGTCATATGCGAAACTTTGGCGATCATATTTCCCAGGACATCATAGGCCATACTGCTAAACACCCATTTTTCACCTGGGCCGTTTATCAGATCTGTTTCATTGAGGCTAAGTACATAGCGTGTCAATGCACCATCGTCATACTGGGGATTTTCCCAGCCATAATCCTCTACATCTGGCATCCCTGATGTGTGAGTAAGCATTTGTCTAACTGAAATCGTAGTGTATCGCGGGTCGTGGAGTTTAAAATAGGGTAAGTAATTAATTACTGGTGCGTCAAGATCGAGTTTTCCTGCTTCTACTAATTGCATAATTGCCGTAGCAATAAAGGGTTTTGAGACAGAAGCCATATGAAACAAGCATTCATCTGTAATTGGCTCAAGCGTCTCCAGACTTTTGACTCCATACCCCTTTGTATAAAATATTTGACCTTCCTTAACCAGACCTATCGCTAACCCCGGAATCTCATAGGTTGCCATTACCTTCTCAACATATTCATCTACCTGACTTTTAAGTGATAGTTTCTCCGTAGATTGGGCGGTAAGTGATACTGTTAGGATTAAAATCAATGAAAAAAATAAATTTTGCCGCGATTTCATTTTTATCCCCTCCTTTAATGTTGATTTGATAAAATAACCACAAAGTACCTGGTAGGCCCTCCGGGCCTGACAACCACTGGCCGTTCAGATTTGAAAAAAGAAAAAAGATTTACCACTCCCATAGGCATGCCTATGCAAAAGGTCACTAAGAAGGCACGAAGATCACAAAGTTTTTATTAAGAAAATTATCTTAGTGTACTTTGTGCCTTCTTTGCGTACTTAGTGGTTAAAAATCAGATATACAGTTAAGTAGACTTTTAGAAAATAGACAAAATCTATATATAAATATAATCGTAAATATTTTTTAGCATTGACCACCGTAGGTGGTACAGCGTAATTATTTGTTATTTATGACTTATAATTAAATTATATTTTTTATGTCTTATTAACCGTATTAGGAGGATCTGTATTTGAGACTTTTAGAAGTGACCTATCATTAATTGTTAATACGTAAAACCCGGGGGTATGTTTCTGAAAACATCTTAAATGCGGATTGTCTGATAAATTAGCTAATCTAAAGCAATAAATATAAGATTTATGTATATTTTGAATTATTTAGAAGATTTCTGATTTGATATGGTTCTTGTCCGATTTAGGGATCCAGATACTAGATTGAGGATATATGTCTGCAACAAGAAATATTTTTACAGATGTGGTCTCATTCTTTTTGCACAAACCCGCTCACTCAACCCTTATTGAATACGAAACTCCTTCGGAAAGAGATGAATTCCGCTATCGGATTTTGCAGAGACTAGATGTGGGGGTTGATCAATATTCTGTGCTGAATATACATAAAATTGGTGTTGACATTCCAGTTAAGTATGTCTTTGAGACATTATTGAGATGGGATGGTAATTCAACCTATTGGCCAAATCAGATTGCAAAGGTGGAACGGATCAGGGGTCAGTTAGAAAATATTCAAATATTTTTGTTCGGATTGGAAAAGATTTCACTCAACATTCGAGATCCTAAAAAAGGATTTCAATCCTGGCCTTTGTTTAACCTGGATGCTATTAAGATTAAGAAAATCCCCTTACAATCGGATACTGATAATGCCAGATATTTACTCTATAAATGTAGTGGGGGATATCCGATAGGAATATTTTCAATTTATACCCGATCCTCCATACATGAGCAGAATGAAAAAGAGCAGACACAACTCTTTTTTATTGTCGCGTTCAATTATTATGGAACAAAAAATCGTTTTTTTACCAGGGTGATGAATCTATTTTGGGAAAAGATCCATAACAGGGTTACCGCAAATATTTTAAATATGATCAAAGACTCCTTCGAAAAGCAATTTCAAAAAATTATTGAAGAGCAAGAGCGAACAAATTAATACACCAATTATTCACTTTTTGCATATTTCTCAGGTCTCCGATCCCAATTTCTTCGATCACTGGCCTTGATTTGTGAATGTTTAGCATCCAATAAGCGAATTCGGTTGGACAAATTTTGAACGATATGAAAAGCGAGGGAGGGATCTTCGTGAATTCTTTTTAGAAAGTTTTTTCTATCGATAGTTAAAATGCGAGCCTCATCAACGGCACGAACAGAAGCTGAGCGTTTTTCCCGCTCAAATATGGCCATTTCACCGAAGAAATCACCTTCGGATAGGTATGCCAAATGAATTTCTTTGTTGGATCTTTCCTGGTATACCTCCACTGTACCTTCCTGAATGACATACATGCTGTCACCATTTTCTCCTTCACGTACGACCACTTCTCCCTTCTGATAAGATTTCCCTAATGCACCAGATTTCATTTCTGTTACTCCAATGATTTATTGTTTTTTATAAACATGGCACGGATAATGTTTGTTATAAATCTGAGAAGGAAGACAGGATGCATTGTAAGGAACAGAACTTCTCTATAACTCGCACTCCCCGTAAACATATCCCATAATACAGTGCTCATAAATTTGTTTGATAAATCTTTTTGTTGTTCAACCTGAACCATATGTAGCATTGCCTGTCTGGCAATACCAACCTTTTGGTTAATTTTCGTAACAGCAAAAATAAATTTACCAATAAGATTATCATTGTGGAGGTGTTTGCATACAGGCCAAAAATGTTTTTTAAAATCCAATGCGGAAATACCCTGAAATACAGCTGTAGAGGCCGCAATTTTAGCAGTCCTATATGCGCCACCGATCCCATCTTTGTAAAGCCGTGTGACGCCACAATCACCAATAAAAACCATTCTGTCAGAGAACGGTTGTATAGCCCGTTGTATGTTTATCTTCGGGTTGCAGTGACAAGATACCTGGTCTTTATAGATGGTCTCCGGTAATGTCTGTCGGACTTCCGGCGCGTTCATAAAATTATCAAGAACTTCTTGAGAAATATCCTTTCCTAACATGCAAAATGTCACATAATCACCTTTGGGAATAAAAGCAGCAAATTCAACATTATGTAGATCCAGCAAAAATATATGCATCGAATTTCCGAAATATTGAGAAATTAAATCCTCTCCCAAATAATACTCTCTTATTACTGTTTTTGTTGTGCCGGGCAATTTATAGCCTTTATCAAGCTCCGGAAAAATGTTGAGGAGTTTGGAGTTTACGCCTGAAGCAACAGCAATTAAGTCATAGGTCGTCGGTTCAGTGTCTTTCGAGAATATTATTGGCCGACCATTGTCGAAAGACACCTTCTCGACTTTTGATTGGTAAAGATTGGCACCTTTTTCTAAAGCAAGTATTTGAAGATAACCATCAAAACTACCCCATTTTGAGTCAATGGTTCCCTTTGGACCACTGCCACGATGAACAGCAGCAATACGCTTTTCATGCAGAGGGGTCTCGATGGATACAGTACCCTTATCCGTATGCAGGGTATAGGATTCAATACCTCTCTGCACAATTTGGGGGGGAGGTTGATACCTTCTGTAGCAAGAGTTTGAACTAAGGTCTCTGAGACAATTCCACCACACATATTACACCCTTTGGGGCTGGGCTGGAAAAAATCCCGTGGTTCGTAGATATCCACATTCACATCCATACCAGCCCTCGCAGCCATCTCAAGAAAGAAGTAGCTGAAGAATGATCCAGCAGGTCCACTGCCAATAACTCCGATACGTGAGCCATCTTCCAAGGTCAACTGTGGTAAGTTTGAAACCGCATTCCAGTCTGGTTTAATAGTTCCCGACATAGTATCTCCAGATTTTGGTAATTATCCAGGCAGCGTAATTCTAAACTGAATGCAATAATACATGTTCAACATAATTGAATTTACAATTATTCAATGGATATTTAATGAGCAGGCGAGATATAATAATAATTGCATCTATATTTTATAAAATCGAAATCAATGTGTGTGTCTAAAAGAATATACAAAATCATAAGAATTATACAAGATATATAAAAAAAATATGATAGGTTAAATATTGCATAGACTTTGTTGTTTAAGGTTAATGTTAGATTAAGAATATTTGTTCTTATTTCCATGTTTTTAGAAAACGATAGATCCATAATCCGGAAGAATCATTTCTTTTTTTTCGATATTAAACACGGGTTAAGATAAGTTAAATACAGTAGTTAACTTCATGAAATCCCGGCGAATACTTGAAAACTTGAAGAATATTATTTAAACTATTGCGTTTTTATTTATCAATTTTTCCGGTATTATGGCGATGGTTTTGATGAATGAAAATATTTTAATCGGAAATGAACATTAACATCGGAGAGTTATTATTATGTCAGAACGTGAAGTAGGCTCTGTAAAGTGGTTTGACGCCAAGAAAGGCTTCGGATTTATTAACCGCGAAGATGGAGAAGATGTGTTTGTCCACTATAGTGCCATTCAGGGCGATGGGTACCGGGTCTTAAAAGATGGACAAAAAGTAGAATTTGAAATTGTGGAAGGACGTAAGGGTCTTGAAGCAGCCAATCTATTTCCCGCCGAATAAAACCTATGACATTTTACTTCTGGCGTTGCAGTTTTTTATTGTAACGCCTTTTTTTTTACTCAATATCCCAAAAACTATTGCTAACAAATTAAAATAATTTCTATAAGAATTCTTAGTCCTGTTCTCAATATTCAATTTATTACTTCATCTCATTTGCTTGCCAGTTTGGATAAGCGGGCCTCCTGCCTGCAGGAATTTTCGTTTTTGGTAAAACAACTTCATGGGGACCGATGACCGCTCCTTCTCCAATCTCTACAGCTCCCATAATTGATGCTTTTAAACCAATTGTTGCACGGTCATGTATTTTTACCTTTTCGACAACTAAAAATCCTTTGGCAGCATAATGCGCAATAATATGTACAGATCCACCGATTGTTACATTATCCCCGATCTCAATCATTCGGGGATCCGATATATTGGTTGTATTAATATGTACATTTTTTCCTATTTTCATACCCATCATTCTGTAAAAAAGCATATTGACAGGAGTTGGGGTAACAAATTCTAAGAAAGTGTAACGGACCATATAGGTAAGGGCATTGTGAAAATACCAGGGGACAGATTCCAGGGAATAATAACTACTTCTAAAAGGCTTAAGTCGGAAAGGTAATAAAAAATTAAATGCCGGTGCTACAAATATTAAAGTAAATCCATAAATAAAATAACCGAGGGTAATACAAATGGATATGGTTAGATAGTAGAGCGGTTCTGGTAACGCAATAGCCATTTTGGTAATGTACATATAAAAATAAACTGCTGGTGTTAGAGAGATTGCCATAGCTAGGATGCTTATAAGATAAAGCGGAATTAGGGCTATAATATAACTGACTAATCTAAACTTCCGCAATAACGTTTCAAAAAATCCAGCAAGCCCGCCCCGTTCTGATGTGGTTGCGTGTACGTCAACTCTCTTACTGTTATTTTTAATGTTGTTTTCTGACATAATCCCCATTACTCTCACTGAAATATAATATATATGGTTTCCAAATATAAGAAATTATTTAAAAAACTCATACCTTCTTCTGAAAATTGAATTTTTGTCCATTTCGTGATCTGCATCAATAATTGATAGGATCTATTGAAATATACTTTATATAGGATAAAGAGATAAAATATAGAGCAATATAAATGGAATTATATATGATGAGGGCAGGACTTTAATATGTATGGCATAGAACGAAGATATCTAGATCGGTTTGAAGTACCTGATGCGGAAGTTGTTTACCGCTTTACCGGGGGGGCGGAATCCCGCGGCTCTCTTGCTGATATAACTAAAATTAGTGTACGCTTTGAAACAGAATATCTCTTTAATACGGGCGATCATATTGAGCTGGAAATTATTATTCCAGATAAAGAGAATATAACTGTTAGAGGTAATGTTGTTAGGCTCGTAAATTCACAGGGCAGCCAATCCTTATCTGTGGCCGTACAATTTCTCCCATTTGGATCAGATGAACGCTATAACTCTATGGATAGTTATTCGCAATTAAATGCGTTGACTACCGAATACATGCAAAAAGTCGCCTGATATTTTTCAGTGTTTTTTTGCTGCTATTAATCTGTCAATCTTTGATTTTATCTGCATCATTACAAGTTTTCCTGCTCCGAGTTTTCCCCTTTCTCGCCCAAGTTTAATATATTTGTCAATATTTGTTTCCGGGACAACGGGTTGATCTTCCTCCGGTTTACGAATAAGAGACAATGCGGCAGTTGGGCAAGAAGTAACACAAAGTCCGCAGCCGATACAACGACTTTTATTCACAACAGATATTCCGTCAACAAGAGTTATGGCATCCATAGGGCATCTATCCAAACATAGACTGCATCCATCACAGTTTTCCTGATCAGATCTTGCAAAGAATGGGGAGGAGACCATGATAGCTGGTTCAGGATGCTTTTTTAATGTGCGCAAAACAGCACAACAACAGCCACAACAGCAGCATATATTGACTGCCTGGCGGGAATTACTGGGTTGTAAGACCAAACCTGCTTCATCTGCCATCTTTAATATATTTGCAGCCTCTTCCTTGTCGATTTCACGTCCAAGATCATTCCTTAAATAATAATCAGCAGCGCTACCAAATACAAGACAGGCTTCTTCCGGTGCGTTGCATCCTTCGCCGACCATCTTCTTTTCACGTCTACAAATACAGGGCGCAACAACAAATTTCTTGTGTTGGTTTAACAGTTCTTCAGCCAGTTCATAGGTCGTAACCTCTGTTTGAGAGGTAATACTTTGATTGACTGGAATGGTTCTTAATTGTGGTACTTTCCATGCTTCCTGAAACAAAGCAGGAATGTAGTCATTCATATCTTTTATTAATTCAGAATCCAGATCATTTACATGATACTCCCAGATGCCGATTACCATTTGATTGATCATATATTTGGTCGTATGGCCTTGTTTGACCATGCTATAGAGCAAACCTTTTTTTGCCATTTCTGTAAGACGTTTCTCCGTTTCGGGAATCTTAATTTTTGCACGGTGTGCAATTACCCGGGCATCTTCTGGAATCAAGGAGACATGAAGCGCTAATGCAGCCTCATCAGGGAGGAAAAATCTTTTTAAAATTTTTATTTCAATACCTGTTTTTGTGGCCGGATAGCCAGCTGGCAGGTCATCGAGATAACGGGCAAGTTTGTGGTAGATTTTGTCATCAATCGTGTTGGATTGAGTCAATCCCGATATTTTCTCTTCCATAATTTTTTCCATTTGATTGGGTGAAGAAAACGTTTTTCAATTTCTAAAAAAATATGCATAAATATAGGATATTAATAAAGAAGGCGCAAAATGGTTCAGTTACAGGCGGGCTGAATATGGAATGATTTAAGAAATAATTTGCAGTTAACTAGGCGTTATAGTTAATATTATCTGATTGATATATAGGAATTCTGAAAATGAAGATAAGTGAAAAAACGTACGGCAAGATATCTGTACTCTCGCTAAGCGGGAAAATTAAAGGCGGACCGGAGGTCGGAGATATACATACGGCTATAAAATCCACTTTGGAAAAAAGTATCGAATATATTGTAGTCGACTTAAAAGAGGTGGATTGGATGGGCAGTGTGGGAGTGGGTATACTTATCTGTTGTTTGACAACAGTGCGAAATGCCGGTGGAGATCTCAAACTATCGGGGCTAAGCAAAAAGGTTGTAAAAATAATAGAGATAACAAAACTCGATAATGTCTTTGATGTATATCCTGATGTTAAACAAGCTGTCGCAAGTTTTGAAAAATAGTAGATATCTTTAATATAAATTTATCCTGAATAATTTGATTCCATATTATAAAATCCCTTCAAATTTATTTTCTTTTGACTGTTTGGATTAATAATTCCTTCGATAAAAGAACTGCGGTCCTGTAGAATTCTCCGAAGCTCTGCCTCGAGGTTTCTAATTTCTCCCTCTCCTTTAGGAGAGGATTGGGGAGAGGTAAATAAGTGAAATTCTGTTTTTCGATATTTATATCGAAATATAACTGGCGAAATACCACGATAGGCATCGGGGATAGTCAGTTTTAAAGAATTTCATTATTTGGTAACCAATTTAAGTCTTTCAAACACAACCTGTATGGAGGGCGCGTTGGATACCCCATATAGTCCTTTAGGCAGCAGTATTAATGCGGTCATACCCTGATAGGGGATCTTTTTAAATTTGATTGGATATTTGTTCAATTCCTGAGAATCCCAATCCGTACCATAATTATCAAATATTTCCTTAAATGTTTGATCCTGATCAGGATGGACGGAAAAGTATTGATATTTCTCTCCATCTTTATCCAAATAATCGGCATAGAGGCAATTTTTTAAATCAGAGAGGCCAAGGAATCCAAGCCGGGTATAACCCTCACTGCCCATAATCCTTCCAGTTTCTGGAAGACTCTTTAATTCGGTGGGCATTGTTTCATTTCCCGTCAGATTATTAGCAATTTCATTTAGGATGGACATACCTGAATTTTCTGTAAATTCGCCCTCAAATGCATATAATTTGATGTAGTATTTTCCTTTAAACATTAAAGCCTGGGCAGGCAAACTGATAGCTGCTTGAGTCCCTATTTTGTATCTATCCTTTACTCCCTTGCTTTCCGTAGAAAAAACACCAAAAGCATTTAATGTATTTTCCATATTATAAATATCTACTGAAAATTGGATGCCATTTGTTTCAAATTCCCCAACACCAACCGTCAGAAAGCCATAATCAATAAACTGATCAGCTGCACCATTTATATACTCCCAGAGATTGTCAGGTGTATAATGGACCACCTCAGTTAAGCCCTTCCAATGGCTAAATTTCGGGAAATCGTCAGCCGTTGTTATAGAGACAGTCATTCCCAGGGTTATTAAGAATACTATCGTAGCTCTTAGGAAATGTCTGGGCTGATTGCAAATCATTTTATTCCAATGGTTAGTCATTTATGTTCCTTAGTTATGCAAATTTATTATGCAAGTGTCAGCAGGTCATGTGCTGCTTTTAGTTGGCTTGGAATATTTACCTGATACTCACAAGAATCCAAACAGGGACTCGAGCACCCCTCACAAAGGGAAGCATTTTCTCCATTCAGTCGGTTGTATTTCAGCATGGCTTCTTTTTCCCAGGCCTGGTGCTTGAAGTAATAGGCATACCGCATTATGGTGCTTACGGGCAGATTGTGAGGACAGGCCTCAATACAATCGTTGCAGCCGTGCCGACAATACTGATCATTATATAGTGATTTAAAATCATCAATGAAACCTGTGTCCGTTTCTTCTAATTTTAAGCCAGAAAATGGAATGATTTTATCCACAGAGTTGAAGTCTACTAATGAAATACAGGCGGTTTGCATATCTGGGTTTTTTAAAACCCATCGCACGCTATCTATTTTAAGTTGGTCTTCGGTCGTAATTCCATATTTATCGGCAAAAGGTTGGGTTTTAAGAAAGTCTTCCTGCTGCTCTTCTACCCACGCCATCATTTCATTCTCAATCTTTTCCTCAGAGTCATACCGATCCTGTAACCTTTTAAGCCTTTTCTTCTGTTCTTCTGTGGGATTTGATGGGTCATATTTCTCAGCGGTTAATACGCCAGGTGCGGTTTTCATGGCAGTCACACCAACGTTATTTTCTTTACAGGCCCTAATGATATTATTCCCAGCCTTCTCGTTCATAAAGTTGTAGACAAGTAACATCACATCAAATCGACCGTCATGGGCAGCGGCAGTTAAAACCTTTTCCATACTATCATCTTCTTTTTTTCGTGGGCCATGCGAGGAAAGACCGGCGAAGCGTAACCGTCCTTCAGTTTTTAATTTGGCGACTGCAGAATGGAATTCGGGTTTGTTAAGAAGCGTAACCTTCTTTACACCATGCATGTAAAAACAGTCAATATAATCGGTTTGCATGCGATCCTGACAGTCCCTGAATCTTTTTAGAATCGATTCTTCGCTTTCATCTTCAGCTACATGGATCTTAGTTGTCAGAAATATTTTTTTTCGGTCCATATATTTTAATACCTGACCAAGTTTTCGCTCGGCTTCTCCATTTTGATATCCTTCAGCATTATCAAAATAATTTATACCGGAATCATAAGCATATCGAATCACATTCGATTCTTTTACCCTTAAGGTTCCCATGCCAATATCAGATACTTTAAAACCGGTACGTCCCAGGGTGCGATATTCTTTAATTTTTAGATCCTTATCCTGCGCATCTTTAGAATTTGCCTGAGATGGAGAGAGTGTTGCTGATAGGGCACCACCAGCGGTAAGAGCAGTACTGAGTTCAAAAAACTTTCTACGGGAAATCATATTTTTATCGTTCCTTTTTTTTTGCATTTCTTCTCCCTATCGTGATGGAATAAAATATATGATGTTTTATCACTATTATATAATAATGAGCAAATTAAAAGTATCTACACCTCTAGTGATTAAAGATATTTGAGCCAACTGTCCAAACGGCAATAATCAAAAGCGCATAAAGAAGTTAATAAATTTTCGCATTCATAGAAAAAATATTTAATTCAAAATTGAAGTGTTTTTCTGCAGAAGGATTAGGATCGCGCAATCAGGTTGTTGGAACCCCTCCATCAACATCCGAGGTATTTAGCAATGCTCAGGGAGATGAATTTTAAATAATCTTTATATGTCCCACTTAACGACATACTGACAATAATCTGCACCTTTGGCGCGGCAGGTGTCTTCTGTAATACTGACATTTTTTGCACCGCACATTTTTAATGCCTCTTTGTACCAGCCAATCACTGTCAGACAATCTGGTGTCGAGTAAGTTTCCGCATCGTATGTGGTAAGTATACCAGAAGTTTCTCCTGTCTGTTCATACTCCCGATAACCAGTGTCATAATAATATTCATAAATCATTTCTGCTTTTTCTAAAAATGCCTGTGGATTTTCCGGTTCAATAAAAGAAGAATGAATGCCCATAAGATGGCGTTGGGCCGATTTACGTCCAATATCTTCAAATTTTTCAGAGGACCCTTCACCGAGCATTTTTACAATTGCTTCGTCAAGACGTTTTCCAATCTCGAAGTCATACCATTCCGAGGTTAGAATAAAACCCTCATAGATAGTTTGATCCTCGGCAGGAAGTGCATCAACAACTTCATTCCATCTATCAATACCGAAGTTCTCGATAACAAACTCCTTGCGTGAATGGAGTATAAAACCTTTAATCTGCATTTGTAATACTCCGCTGTTAAAAAAATAAATGTGATGGTTTGTTTAAGTAATCGTTAAAAAATTTAAATTGTTAGGCGCAAGCATTTAATAGTATGGAAACCAGGGTCTCCAACCCATTCTGGTCATGATGATTGAATCGATCTGATATAGGGCTATCTATATCTAATACACCGAACAAATGATTATTTTTTATCATCGGAACAACAATTTCTGACTTGGAGTCGGGATCACAGAGCTATATGCCCCGGAAATTTATGGACGTCTTTGACCATAACAGTTTCCTGCGATTCAGCGGCTTTCCCACATACCCCGTCTCCCATATTTATTCTGACACATGCTGGTTTCCCATGGAAGGGTCCGAGCACCAGTTGATTATTTTGTTTTAAGTAAAAACCTGACCAGTTTATCTCTGGTAACCGATGATAGAGCAGGGAACTCATGTTAGCCGAATTGGCAATAAAATTGGTTTCTGACTCAAAAAGGGAATCCAATTCCATTGCTAATTGTGAGTATATATTTGATCTGGGTTCGCTATTGTCTTGATCTTTCTGGAACATTTTTAATCTCTTTATTGTTTTAGAATAAAATAATAGTGCGCTATTATTAAGATTATCGTCAAAATAAGAGTGATCTTTACTGTATGATGATGTCCATTGTGAAGAAAAACTCATTAAAATGTAGGATAATTGATTTGGCATTAGGAAGATAGGTTTCGGGGAAAAATATTGCTCCAATAAATATTATTTAAAATTGTGACCATTGCCACATCCATGTTTTATAGAACAGTTGTAAGTTTAGATTGGATCAGATAAAATTGTTTACCATCTTGTTGTTTTATAAAACAAATTATCAAGTATTATTGAAAACAGTCGAATGTTAAAAAGGTCGACTTAAATTAGGTTCTTAAAGTTAAGATAAAGTATGGAAACACAAGTTCAGGCAAAGATATTAGTTGTAGATGACGCTGAAGAGAATATCAAGCTGGTTACTGAGATTCTCAACCGACCGAACCGGGAATATGACATTCTCTCTGCGCAGGATGGTTATGAAGCCTTGCAATTAGTAAAACAATTTACACCTGATCTGATCATGCTCGATGTTGTGATGCCGGGTATTGACGGATTCGAAGTCTGCCGTATATTAAAGGAGGACGAGTTAACCCGTCTAATACCGGTGGTCATGATTACGGCATTGGATAGTCAACAAGATAGGTTAAGAGGGTTGGAGGCCGGTGTTGATGATTTTATATCTAAACCATTTAATGTCTACGAATTATTGGCCCGTGTTAAGAATCTCTTGAAACTTCGCAGTTACATCAACGAGCTCGAGCATGCTGAGCAGGTCATTTTTAGTCTGGCCCGTGCAGTTGAAGCAAAAGATAATTATACTGAAGGGCATTGTGAGAGACTCTCCATATTGGCTCAATATCTTGGGTCAGAACTCAAACTTCCGGAAATCGATTTGATCATTTTAAAACGCGGTGGGATTTTGCACGATATCGGCAAAATCGCTATTGATGATTCAATTTTGCTAAAGCCAGGTCCGCTTACAGCTGAAGAATTTGAAATTATTAAAACACATCCGGAAATAGGTGAGAATATTTGCAGACCACTAAAAACCCTTCAGCCGGTCCTACCCATAATTCGCTTTCATCAGGAACGCTTCAATGGTAGTGGATATCCTGAATCTTTGGCAGGTGAAGAAATCCCTGTTCATGCACGTATTATTGGATTGGTTGATTGCTATGATGCTCTTACCACAGATCGTACCTATCGCAAAGCACTCCCCAAAGATTTTGCTCTTCAGATAATGGAGAAAGAAACTGCCGCTGGTTTATGGGATCCGGATCTCTTCAAATTGTTAAGGGAAATCTTAATTTCTGAAAAATATAATCTGGCAATTTAATCTTCCTTTAGAGACATTATTTATTCTCATCTTCTATATAAATTAGATATTAACGCGTTCAATTCTGAAAATAAATGATTGTTGTGCCTGTCCCAAAACAGTATCTGCTAATATTCTATCTTTTATCTGTTCCCTGGGAATACAAATTGCTTGTAATTGTTTGACAAATTATTTATTTTAACAAATGTGCTATATTTAGAAAACATAAAACTTTAAGTGTGGGGATGATATGCGAATATTTGGGATTTTTGTGTGGATCATCATCGGTGCCATTTTATTGTGGTTTTTTGCCATGAATCTTGGCCAATATGTGACAATTCAGGTTTTTCAAACTACTTATCATGATGTCAATCTCGTTGTTATAATTTTTGTAACGTTTTTTATTGGCACAGTTGTTGGGGCAATCCTGCTCTCCTCGTATGTTTTGAATTCTCGCTCCGAAGTTCGTTCTTTAAAACGCGAGCGCAGTAAACTGATGACGGAACTTGATGGGTTACGAAACCTTTCCATTGACGAAATACCAGATGCAGAAACCAAAATCACACCAAAAGATAAGCCTGCATTAGATTTGGAGTAAAAATTTATGATGCCTACAATATCTTTTGAAGTATGGGCAATATTAATTCTCTTTCTTGCCGTGTTATCACTCGCCTTTTATTCCGCTTACACACGGAAGAAGAGCGTTCAGGAATTGGATTCACCGTACCTTCAGGCCCTCAAATATATGGCAGAAGGTGAGAACCGCCGTGCAGTTGAAATGTTCAAAGAGGCTGTACGTCAAACTTCTGACAATATAGATGCTTATATAAAATTGGGTATAATCCTCAGAAATGAAGGATTATATAAAAATGCCATAAGGATCCACCAGGATCTCACCCTCCGTGGTAATCTTGAGCCAGAAGATTTAACCAATGTTAAGAAAAACCTTGTCCTGGATTATTGGTATCTCAAGGATTACAATAAGGCAGAATATTATCTTAACCAACTATTAGAAGATAAACGTCAGATCGACTGGGTCGCTCCCTATTTGATAAAAATATTTGAAAAACGGGAGGAATGGGATAAAGCGTTTGAAATACTCCAAAAGAGTAGCCTAGCCAAGGAAGAAAAAGGCAAGAAAAAGATGGCCTTGTTCAAAGTGAAACAGGGGATTCAGCTTGCAGAGAACCAAAAAGAAAAAGATGCCCGTGTTCTTATCAAGGAGGGGCAAAAAATTGATCCTAATTGTGAAGAGGCCTATCTTCAGCTAGGCGATTCTTATCTCAGGGAAAACAGAACAGATGATGCTATTAAAATCTGGACAGATCTAACAAAGAAAGTGCCTGAGAAGGCACCTCAAGCCTTTAAGCGATTAGAAAAAGCCTGGTTTGAGAAAGGGCAATTTAGTAAACTCGAAGATTTGTACACTTCCATGCTAAAATCAAATCCGGAATATTTACCGGCTATTCTCGCTCTCTCTGAAATACTGCGTAAAAAAGGAGAACATGATAAGGCTCTAAATCTTTTAAAAGACGCACAAAAAACAGATCTTGATCAGGATAGAATAAAAACACAGATGATCAAAATATATTTTGATCAGAATCAATATAAAGATGCGGCTGAATTAGCAATGCAAGTTGCTGGTGCAAAATAAATTCTATTCCTATTAAAAATATCTTCCAGTGTATAATTAAAATCTTATGAACCGTTTTATTTATTTCATTCCGATAATTAGCATACTACTATTCTCTAATGTACTGCTTTCGCAAAATCATGATGACTTATTTATTTTATACAAAAATAAAAAGTTCAAAAGATTAGAAACCAGATTGAGTGAACTGGAAAAAAGACATTTAAATGATCCTGAAATAGTATTCTTCAAAACAATATTCAAAGATAATGGCGAAGACGCAATAAAAATATATCAGGATTTATATAAGATTTCAGGAGGACCTCTAAAAAATCTTCTAGCAAAAAAAATGTCAGAATATTACTTCGCTCAGGGTTATTATGTAAAAGCCCAGGAGTATAGCAGAGCAGCCGGGCAAAAATATAAGTCAAAACCAAAAGAAAATTCACTAACTGCCGATAATAAGAATGTAGAGAATCTAAAACCAAAGAACCATTTAAGGTATATCATCCAGGTTGGGGCTTTTGGTGTGGAAAAAAATGCTGCTGAATTGGCAGATATTTTAAAACGAAGAAAAATAAAAGCAGAAGTCGTTGAGCGAAATATTAATGATAAAATCCTGTATTGCGTCTGGATACAGGGTGATGAAGATTATTCGGAAACAAAGGAAATTGCTGAAGATATTAAATCAAATTATAAATTGACCTATCGTATTCTAAAACCATAACAAGAAGGCCGCTTATGGATATATCGGTTCTAAAATATATACCCCTGTTTTCAGAATTAAGCGAAACAGATCTAACAGAAATCACAAAGCTTGCTGTAAAGCAGTATTACAAAAAGGACAATATGATCCTTATTGAAGAAGAGATCGGCTCAACCATGTTTATTATATTGGAAGGTCGGGTTAAAATCTCTCGGATCAGTGAAGAGGGGCGGGAAGTCATCTTGTCAATTTTAAGTGAGGGTGATTTTTTTGGTGAAATGTCAATCTTGGATGGGCAGAACCGTTCTGCTAACGTTGTGACCCTGGATGATTCTAAAATAATGATTGTAAGGCGAGAAGATTTTTTGCAGATGCTTCATGATTATCCTCAGATCGCCATCAATCTTTTAAAAGAACTTGCTCATCGCCTGAGACGCAGTGATTCACAAATAAAGAGCCTCTCTCTACAGAATGCTACGGGTAAAGTGGCCAGCACGCTTCTTAGAATTGCTGATGATTCGGGGAAAATACACATGGGACAGGTAGAAATTCCGCGTTTGCCGCCTCAACAAGATCTTGCAAACATGGCTGGAACAAGTCGTGAAACTATCTCGCGTGTATTAAAAGCATTGGCCAAACAAGGTTATCTGAAAAAGGAAGGAAGTCGCCTGATTATTCTGGATTACGAATCGTTCCGATCTGAATTCTCATAATTCGGTCATCAACTGAATGAATCTGAATGCTATGAACATAGGATTAGTTTGTGATGATGATCAACGCATCGATTATTTAGTCCAACAAATCAATGATCCCCGCCGAAAAATCGTTTCTTTCAATTTTAAAGATATTGATAATAAATATATTAAATTTGATGGATTCGATCTTCTTATTTTTGATTTACCCTCTTGTGAAATAAAAAGTATTAAAAGTATTTTTACCCTCCGTTCCCAAAGAGATCTCTCCGTTATTCCATTTATTTATATTGTCAACGACAATCATATTGATAAAATTGAAGATTTAATAAAAGATAAACCTAGCAGTATCATAAATGATCCCTTCACCCAAGCTGAAATTGAATCATTGGTTGGGAATATGGGAACTCTTGCAAATCTGCAAAAACGCCAGGACTCCAATCATGCATTTTTGGCAAATGAAAATAAACTGATTTATCAGTTTGAAAACATCCTTCAACTAGAAGCCCTGGATAAAATGACCGATCAGAGCGGTTTTTTTGTTCACCTCCAAAAGCACGTACGACATAAACTTGAACTGACTTTTTCGGCTGAGAAATCACATTTTCTTGAATTTGATTCCCCAAAAAAACAATTAGTTCTCAATCAGTTCAATGAAAAAACTGAAAAAATTGAGAAAACAAAGGCATTTTCAGTGCAAAATTCGCGGATACTTGGGGCAATTGCTGAAAATAGTCCAATGATTTTTAATGAAGAGATGCTACTCGATCCATTCATTCAGGAATTGGAAGACTTGATTGGATTTGAAATTAATTCTTTGCTATTTGTCCCTCTTACGGTGTTTCATCAGATAAGAGGTGCATTTATTCTTATAAACAAGGTGAATCGTAAATCATTTGCCGAAAATGATCTGGCCTTAGCGCTCATAATTCTTGGAAAAATCGTTTATCGGATGGAAAACCTGTTTCTCAACAGGGACAAAAATAACAACCCTGATAATGAGGTGCCAGGGGATGGTGATCAGGAAGAACAACAGTTTTGTAAAGATATACTCGATTCAATCGGTTTTGGTTTGATTATATTTAATCAAAATTATCAGCTAAAATATATAAATAGTTTTGCCCGCAAAACACTTCAATCTGGAGAAATAGGAACAAAAAAACTGTCAGATATTTTGGGTGATGAAGCGTATGAAATTGTCGACAGTCTGATTAAGGCGGAAAACATACCACTGTTAAGGCAGGAAATGTTAGTGAAACATCCAGGAAACCGGCAGCTATACCTGGGATATTCACTTTATTCCATAGATCAAAGTTTAGAAAATCAATCCTATGCTTTAACTTTTATGGAGATATCCCAAACAAAACGCCTTCAGGCAGAAATTATACGAATGGACCGTATGGCCTCGCTGGGTGTACTCGCTTCTGGAATTGCACACGAAATCAGAAACCCTCTTGCCGGGATTAAGGCAATGGCACAAACGCTTCAGGAAGAGCTTGATGTTGGCGATCCAAAGAACGAGTATATTGATCGCATTGTCAGACAGGTTAACCGTTTGGATGAACTGTTAAAATCATTTTTTTCTTATGCACGCCCTCAACGACCAAATCCCGTTCGCTGTAAAATTCCCGATATTGTGCATGAGGTGTTGCCTTTATTCCGCCGAAAAATCAAAATGAGCAACATTATTGTAAAAGAAGTTTATTCAAGGGATTTAAAGGAAATTTTTGTTGATTTTCATCAAATAGAACAGGTTTTCTTTAATCTGATTATCAATGCCATCGATGCCATGAATGAAGGCGGGACTCTCACAATTCGTGCACGACTCCCCGAGGAGACCACTCCGATTATAGATCGTCGCCAGCGTATCCCAAAATTATTTTCAGATATTTATAATGAAATTACGATTTCGGATACAGGGTTGGGGATGGATAACGAAACTTTGAATAATATGTATAATCCATTTTTTACAACAAAATCAAATGGAACCGGTCTTGGGCTTTCGATTGTATATCAAATTATTCTTGAACATGGGGGCCAGATAACTGTTGAAAGTGAATTGAATAAAGGTACTACTTTTCGCATATTTTTACCTGTTTACATAAAGGACAAAAACATTATAAACAATTCTTAGATTTACTAATATGAAGGTCTGTGAGAGGTCTGACTACCAAATCAATCAACATTAAACTTATAGGTTTTTTCTATCCAGTATTCCACCGGTTTCCCATTTATGGTGGCCGATTCCCACAATGATGCCTTAGCTGCATTTAAAGCGTTCTCCTTACAGATGGCAGATTCTGTTGAATTGTGAAGAACTCGATGTTTTATAACCTTTCCGTTTTTACCAATTCTCAAAGCTAAAACTATTTCTCCTGAAAACTCTTCATCGACTTTCTCAGGGACAACCTCGAGTAATTGTCGCGGGCGATATCCCTCAGGTAAACCAGATTGAAGATCGGAATTTAAAGAATTTTCTTCTATAGCATTACTTGCTTTTGTATTTATCAGGACCGGCAATAGAATCTCTAACTCCTCAGCTGCGACAGGTATTTGTGGTCTTGGGGGAGGGGGGCGCCTGGTTACATTGTGTTTGGTTGGGGGAATGTGAATTATTTCAATAGGGTGTGTATAAATTGTTACTGGTGTAACTTTTATAGAAAATCTGGGAAAATTATAGAAAATCCCAATAATCAATATAAGTACAATCAAGTAACTTAATTGTAATTTATGACTATATCTCATATTTGTATAGGATTCCAAGGTGTTGTTTATTTAAACAAATTATAGCGATGATTACATCAATTTTTAGTAAATTGAAATGACTTGGATGAAAAATTAATTGACCCCTGGCATAAAAACAAGATTATATATAAAAAAGGATAGCTCATGGCTGAACAAAAGAAGCATCTTGTAACTTTGATTCCCGGTGATGGTATCGGTCCTGAAGTAACATCAGCGACCAGAAAGGTTTTGGCGGCAGCAGGGGTTGTCATCGATTGGGAAATTGTCGATGCGGGTCAGTCGGCTGTGGAAAAATCAGGTGCGACGTTACCTGATGAAACACTTGAAGCAATAAAAAAGAATAAAGTTGCACTAAAAGGTCCACTCACAACACCCATTGGAGGGGGATATAAGTCAGTAAATGTAGAATTACGTAAGTCTTTGGATTTGTACGCCAATTTCCGACCTGTCCGATCGTCTTTGGGGATTTCCTTTCACCATTCAGCAATCGATTTAGTGATATTCCGGGAGAATACGGAAGATTTGTATGCTGGAATGGAGAATGAGATAGCGCCGGGAGTAGCACAGGGTTTGAAAATAATTACAGAAAAGGCTTCGCGTCGAATTGCAAAGTTTGCTTTTGACTGGGCCTCTAAAAATAATCGTAAAACAGTACATGCAGTCCATAAAGCTAATATTATGAAAAAAAGTGATGGCATGTTTCTGCGCTCAGTTCGCGACATTGCAAAGGATTATCCAAATATCACATATAAAGAGATCATTGTAGATAATTGTGCCATGCAGCTGGTAATGCGTCCGGAACAATTTGACGTACTTGTCTTGACAAATTTATATGGTGATATCATCTCTGACCTTACGGCCGGATTGGTCGGCGGGTTAGGTTTGGTCCCCGGTGCAAATATTGGTGATACCTATGCGGTCTTTGAATCTGTGCATGGTAGTGCCCCGGATATTGCCGGAAAGGGGATTGCAAATCCACTGGCAACAATCGCCTCGGCTGTGTTGATGTTACGGCATCTGGGTGAAGAGAAAGTTGCTGCCAGGATCCGGGCAGCGATTACCCTTTTATTAGCGGAAAGACGATATTTGACACCTGATCTGGGAGGTAAGCATACAACCGATGAAATTACAGATGCTTTGATTGAAAAGATAAAGATGCTAAAGTAAACCGGCTAGATTTAAGGGTGATTTTTCTTTTCAATTTTAATTCTATTCAAATTATGTCATAAAGTGTAAACGCATAGTCAAGACGACAAAAATAAATAATGGAGAAAATAAGTGAAAGTTACCATTGAATATTGCCATGTCTGAAACTATTATCCCCATGCTGCCAGTCTGGCGCAAGATATAAAGAATAAATTTAGTGATGTAGATATCGAATATATTAAGAGCTCCGGAGGAGTATTTGAGGTGGTAAAAGAAGGGGAACTCATTTTTTCTAAACGTCAAACGGGACGTTTTCCAGATTCTTCCGAAATAATAAGTTTATTATCCTGAAAATTATCATTTCTCCAATTTAGCCAGCATCGATTTAGCCTCTGCATCATTTGGGCTGATTTTAAGGATCTTTCGGTATATATTGGCTGCTTTTCCATGGAATCCCTGGGCATAAAATATTTTAGCCATCATTTGGTTGGCTTGCAAGTCATTGGGATTATCTTCAATCTTTTGGTTCATTTCTTTAAGTGTTACATCTATAATATTAATATAACTATGTTCGGGCCCCAGGGTTGGATGAGCAATAAAATATCCGGGATCGATTGAGAGTACCTTCTTATACTCAGCCAATGCATTTTCTTTTTTCTTTTGCTCATCATAAACTTTCACTAATTTAACATGCGCTCTTACAAGATCAGGCTTTATCTGTATCGATTTTAGATAGTAGATTTCAGCACTATCAAGCAAACCCATATCATTGTAGGTAAGGGCCAGGTTGAAAGTGGCTTCCAGAAATCCTTTTCTTGCTTTTTCAGCCCGTCCAAAGGCTGATATCATCTCCCTGTATACTTCCTGTCTTTCTTTTCGGGTTCCGGCTAGTTTTTTTCTATTTTTATTTTCCTCTGCAATATTGGCATCAAATAACTCAAGAAATGCTTCGATCAATTCACTAAGGACGGCCTGCTTATAGGAAGTGATGCCAAGCATAAAACTCGCGGCGGCATTGTTAGGATCGAGATCAAGAATTTTTTGGAATTGTGAATAAGCACTGTAATAAACCTGTGTACGGTAATAGGATTCACCCTGCTTTTGTAATGCACCTATATCTTCCGGATCCAGTTCAAGTGCTTTTCGATATTGAGGTATCGCACCCCGATATTTTTTTTGATCGAAAGATATGTTGCCCAATTCAACATAGATTTTACTAAAGTCAGGGTTTATTTCAGCCGCTTTTTTTAAGTATTTTTGAGCATCATTATATTGTTTAAGATTGATGCTAATTTTACCAAGATAATAGTATGGCTTATAATCATTTGGATTAAATTTTATGACTTTTTCGAAGTCAGACTTGGCTTTTGCGTATTCTTTTTTACGGTACAAAATTAATGCACGTCCGTAATAGGGCTTCTCAAATCCGGGAAGTGCAGCGATGATTTTGTCAAATTGCTGTAAAGCCTTTGTATAATCCTGATCATTAAAATAGGCAATACCCAAATTATAAGATGCTTCCCAGAAGTTAGGATCATCTCGTAATGCATTGCGAAAGAGACCAATTACCACTTCTCTCTGACGGTTGGGTTTCTCATTCTCAATATATCCTAAACAGAAATTCTGAAAAGCTTTGGCAGAAGTTGTGATTTGGCGGTTGATGATATTCTGCTCATTTTGGTTTAGGGAGACGGTGGAAAGATCGATCAGGTTTTTAGTAATATCATCAGCAATTATAAATATTTCATCAAATTTGTTGTTGTACGTTTTCGAGAATATGGAGGCACCATTAAAGGCATTCATGAAATTTACCGTTACTTCAATGGTACTTCCATTGGTGTGATAGGTACCAATAATACCAATGTTTATCCCTGAGGATTTTCCCACATGATAAACCATCTCACCATTTACCTTTTCCTTTGGATATCCGGCATCACGCATGGCTTTAAGGATTATATTTTGCTCAGGAACATAATAGGAAGCGATGTTTGAGAGTTTGTTTGATAAAAGATAATTGATACCAAAACTAATCCAATCGTACTTCTCCTGCTTACTCAGGTTGTCAAAAGGAAAAATACCAATCCCTCTCTTATCCTGGGCATAAGTCGGTTTGATCAGAAAAGCAAAGACTAATATAAGGAATATTAATTTTATGCACCGAAGCATTAAATAGAGCCCTTTTTTGTCATGCGGTAACTTCCAATTTAATTAGCATAATGAATCTATTCAAGTCATTTTAACTAACCTCCTTAATTCTATCGGAGATCGGATAAAATATAACTAAGTAGTCGACCCTAAATTCTAAAACTCAACCAAAAGACAGGAAATTTCTTCTTTTTTATTTCTGATGAATTGCACACATAAATTGAAGTATTATTCAGAGAAATTGAACTATAGCTCATAATCTCGGATAATAAGTATATATTTCAGTAACCAGGATGGTTGATCCGTTTAAGATTATTAAATAATATTCTTTTTCCCCTATATTAGAGATTTGAATTTTTTCGGACCAGGTCACATTGTTCGGAAAAATAAACCCCGGTTTTTATGGAACCTAGATTTAAAAAGAACCGTTAAAGACGTAAATGTAATTACAGTCGATATTTGCTTGAAGTGCCATTTGATACTAAATTTCGTAACGTTAAATAATCAAGGAGGCCTGCTGCTGAAATTTGGTACGGCTAAATGTTGAAACTCTTTTCGATTCAATGGAGATTATCTATGCTTAAGCGCCTACTAATGATAGCAGCCGTGGCATTTTTTTCACTCAGTTCTAATTTTACCGATAAAGGTTCTCCTGCCCAATTAATCCCCCTAAAGATTATTAAGCAAAATCAGAATATACTGCAGATCGAGTGGCAAATACCTGAAATTGCTATTGATCCATCTGGTGAAGAGGACCAAAACAACTTTCACCTTTCTTTTGACCAGTGTGACTACGCAGATTTTGAGGGAAACTATCAGCTACCCATTAAAAGATTTTCTATCGGTATTCCCGAGAACGCCCAGGTTACCTATGAAATGTCTGATATTATTTATGAGTCAAAAGAGAATATTAACTTACCGTTTACTGCGCTCCCTGGAAAAGACAAACACGGTATTACCATTATGTCACAACCTTCCGGGAAAAGTCAGCAAAAACTTGTGGAAAAACCTCTCATAGAAATATCTGAACAGGTCTATTTCCGTGATATGCCGCTTGTAAATATAAATTTCTATCCCATAAGTTATGATCCACTTGCCAGGAACCTGAAAATAATTAAGTCCGCTACTATCACTTTTAAGATTTCTGGTGGAAACAAAAATGGGGCCTCTTATGTGGCTCAATCAAAGATCGACAATCTATATGAAGAGATGGTGATCAATTTTGAGCAGGCGCGGAACTGGTTGGTCGGGCATGTGAAAGGATTACGCAAAATAAGCGCCTCTTTTTCAGGTCCCTGGTATAAAATGGAAATAAACACAGATGGCTTATATAAGATCAGCAGAGCAACACTTGCTGCTGCTGGTATTGATGTCGATAATATTGATCCACGGACTTTCAAAATTTATAGCCATGGCGGAAAACCACTGAATCCAAATACAACCAGTCTCCTGGAGCAGCCGGAAGGACCTGTAGAGACAGCTATCTATATTAAAGGCGAAGAAGATAGCCGTTTTGATAGTGAAGATTATATTCTATTTTATGGTACCGGCGCAGGTGGTTGGTATTACTCTGAGACAGCCAATAAATTTGTCTTCTCTCAGCATCCCTATGATACAAAAAATTATTATTGGTTTACTTATGGCCAGTCTACGGGCAAGCGGATGGCAGTTCAGACCACACCTGTTACCGGTGTGGGTATAAGTGATACCTATTTTATGGAAAAGGTTCACTTTGAAGAGGATAAGTATAACCTGATGGCCTCCGGACCCGACTGGTACGGTTATCGCTTTTATGGTAAATCTCATACGGTCTCTCTGGATTATACGATAAACAATATAAGCCAGATTCCCCATCAGTCAGAAATGATTATTCGATTTAAGGGCGGGTCAGGTCTTAAATACAGAGATGATGACAATTATCAATATGTCGTAAGTACCTGGATCAATCCTAATAAAGCAACTGCTCCAATAATTTCAAATCTAAACTTTTCAAGATGGAATTCAAAAACCGAACAGCAAAGTTTTATTTCAACAGATTATCTGCAGGAAGGATTAAATTCCCTCTATATGGAATATATTGGCAACTATGATAACTGTAATGCCTATCTTGACTGGGTGGAGTTTTACTATCCCCGTGATTTTAAGGCGAAGGACAATCAGTTAATTTTTTATACCAATACCCGGGGGCAGGTTCTCAGTTATACGATAAACGGATTTACAAGCCCGGAAGCATTACTGTTTGATATTACTGATCCCGTGAATGTGAACTTGCTTGAGACGAATTCTGCCGTTCAAGGCAGTGAATATGCGTTTAATCTTGATCTTAGCGATAACAAGCCACGACGGTTGATTGCAACATCAGCTTCATCACCTGCAATAAATAATGTCTCTTCTCTTATTGCCTACCAGCCATCAGATAACCTGATGGATCCCATGCAGTCAGCAGATTTGTTGATTATTACGGATCCTTCTTATAGATCCTATGCGGAGGAAATTGTAACCCTGCGAGCAAACGAAGCCGATCCGATCCGGGGAAAGGTTGTTGATCTCAATGATATCTTTTTCTATTTTGGCAGTGGGGTGAGAGATGTGGTAGCGATACGGAATTTTATCCGTTACGCCTATTATAACTGGTCCTCTCCAAAACCCGCCTATGTGCTGTTATTTGGTGATGGTCATTATGATTATAGAAATATTGCCCTTTCAGACAGCAATCGTGTACCTCCCTTTGAAATTGAAGGAGCACGTGAAGTTAATAGCCGGGAGAGCGATAATTTCTATGTGGATGTCAATTTCTCTTCGAATTCCTTCGCATCGATTCAGCCCGACTTAGCCATAGGGCGAATGCCCGTTGAGTCAAACCAAGATGCCAGACGAATGGTAGACAAATTAAAGTCCTATTCTGGCAATAAACTGAAAGATGGTTGGCAGACAACGCTGACCTTCGTTGCCGATGATAATACGACCAATACATCAGATTCTGAGTGGTTTCACCAGAGGGATACTGAAATATATTTAACAACTGTCCCGGGATCGAAAAAATTTATCCAGAAAAAAATATATTTAACAGCCTATGAGCGTGTGCCGGGTGGTTTTGGCTGGGTGAAACCCAAAGCGAACCAGGCAATTATTGATCAATTAAATGAGGGGACATTGATAATTAATTATGCTGGTCATGGATCGCCTACCGCCTGGGCCCATGAATCCGCCCTCGATATGACAAGAGACTTGCCCCGTATCCAGAATGAAGGAAGACTGCCGTTATGGATTGCTGCCACCTGTGATTTTGGTAAGTATGACGATCCCCATGATCCCAGTTTCTCTGAAGCATTGGTTTGGGAGGAAGATAGGGGAGCGATTGCAGTGATATCTTCTTCCAGGCTGGTTTACGCCGGATCTAATATCAGATTTAATCAAAGGGTACTGACCTATTTATTCCCCACCGGGGTAGCAAGTCGTCGACTTGGAGATGCCCTCATTCTATCCATGCAAAGTAATGACAACGACCAAAAATATCATTTGTTTGGTGACCCGACCATGCATCTGGCTGATCCAAGAGGTTTCATTGAGGTGACAGATATTGCACCGGATACCCTGAAAGCTTTGAGTAAAGTTACAATAAGTGGGGTTGTCTCAGATGAAGGTGTCACGGAAAAGAGTGAAGACTTCAGCGGCGGTGCCTATCTGATTGTTAACGATGCCCGTTATGATTCTGTCAATACGGGAGGTCCCTATGACTATACACTGTTTGGTCCCAGAATATTTAAAGGTGAGATTTCGGTTGATAATGGATCTTTTACAGGTGAATTTATTGTCCCGAAGTCAATCCGATATCACCCGAAATCGACCGGTCGGGCAACCATATTTGCCTGGAATGAAGAGGGGATCGGAAGTGCAATGGGTTACGTTGATACCCTTTTATTTATTGGTAGTAACGATAATCTGTCAGATGCGGATGGTCCGGAGGTTACTATCTATTTTGATGAGCAGGAAGATTTCCGCGATGGTGATATGGTAAAGGAAAATACGTTGTTAACCGCTCTTATTTCCGATGAGAATGGTATAAATTTAACCCAGGAAGTTGGACATAAAATCGAGATTACAATTGATGATAATCCTCCATTGGATATAACCTCCTTTTTTGCTTATGAGAGAAATAGCTACTCCGATGGAAAACTTTCTTATTATCTTGATGATCTGGTTCCGGGGGATCATTATTTAAAACTTGAAGCCTGGGACAATCTTAATAATCCTACCAAGGAGGAGATCGCCTTCACCGTTGTCGAAGAAGAAGGTCTTGTCCTGGAGAATGTGGTAAATTATCCCAACCCCTTTAGCGATGAGACAAGTTTTACTTTTCAGTTACTCGGCTCTGCTTTAGATACGGAAGTTACAATTAAGATATTCACTGTTACAGGGCGTCTGGTCCGGTCAATGAAAAGTATTCCACCCCCGGTAGATGGTTTTAACCACTATCCCTGGGATGGACGTGATGATGATGGTGATATTATGGCCAATGGGGTTTATCTGTATAAATTAATCGTAAAGAATGAGACTGAGCAGAAAGAGGTAATTGAGAAGTTAGTGATATTACGGTGATGGGGGATATGAGATATGAGATGCGGGATGGGGATAGGATCGGGATAGGGATCGGGATTCGGGATGCGTGATGCGTGATATGGGATTCGGGATACGAGATATGAGATACCGGATATGAGGTTTGGGATTGGGAATTTGTCATTGATTTGGAATTTAGATTTTGGCATTGGGATTTGATCTGGGGTACGTGATATGGGATACGGGATTCGGGATGCGTGATGCGTGATGCGTGATATGGGATTCGGGATACGAGATATGAGATACCGGATATGAGGTTTGGGATTGGGAATTTGTCATTGATTTGGAATTTAGATTTTGGCATTGGGATTTGATCTGGGGTACGTGATACGGTGATACGGGATACGGGATTCGGGATGCGGTGATGCGTGATGCGTGATATGGGATTCGGGATACGAGATATGAGATACCGGATATGAGGTTTGGGATTGGGAATTTGTCATTGATTTGGAATTTAGATTTTGGCATTGGGATTTGATCTGGGGTACGTGATACGGGATACGGGATTCGGGATGCGTGATGCGTGATGCGTGATATGGGATTCGGGATACGAGATATGAGATACCGGATATGAGGTTTGGGATTGGGAATTTGTCATTGATTTGGAATTTAGATTTTGGCATTGGGATTTGATCTGGGGTATGTGATACGGGATACGGGATACGAGATATGAGATTTTGGATTGGGATTTGATCCCGATATGCCGATAGTCGGAGAGCCCATTTTACGGGTCTTGGAGACCCCGTTCTACGGGGGATAGAGGCGTTTTAATCGGAAAAAATTGAAGATTGAATATTGATTTTGGTTGGGTAAATAATTAATTTTAATTCATTGCGGGATCGTCTAGTGGTAGGACGCCTGGTTCTGGCCCAGGTAGCCGGGGTTCGAGTCCCTGTCCCGCAGACTTCTAAATCCTAAACAATATAAAATATCTAAACTCGAATATTCAAACACATTATGTTTTAATATTTAAAATTATGATTTTTTAATTATTTAGGATTTAGATATTGGATTTTAGGATTTCTTCTTTTCTCCTTCCTCTTGTTATGAATTATCAAAAATTATTAAAGATTGAGTGCTTTAGCGCACAAGTCCATAATTTAAATTACTTATTATTATATTAAATATAATCATTTCTGCTGCAAAATCATCCGGCGACCACTCATTTACGGAATGCTCATTTTCTTACTCTTGCAACGAAAATTCAGGATCCAAGTAGAGATCCGCCGGTGATTTACTTGTTTCATTTAGTGCTCAGCTATTTACAAACAAATAACTCTCAACAGTGAGGTGAGGACATGAGTCGGTCAGACTATTTTCTCCGGTTCTTAAGGTGTCATCAATTCAATATAATATTCCTAACAGTATTCTTTTTCTGTGGATTTATTAGTCCCGGTATTTCTGAGACTGTAGAAAGTGATATTGATGAACAATCGAAAATTAAAATTAATATTGTCAATTTTATTTATATCATTGATGGCGGATATGAACGTGATATAAATATATCGCAAGAAATAGAGCGGGCTATCGTATTTCCGGCTATTGAAAAAACGTTTCGTGATCTTGGGATTTCTAATTACAGTCTGGAATATGAGAAAGTGAGCAGTGGAAATATTGATTATTCCAGTACTAATCCATCTGGATTCAATTCTGGTCCAAACCTAAACCGTTTGGTTGTCTGGGGAATGGTTAAACCGCTTCAATGGCCAAAGAAATATGACCTGACCTTACTTTTTTATCAGGACTCACAGCCAGTTTATCGGGCGAGTTTGAATGTCCGCCAGGGTATGATAACTTCCTGGAACCAGCAAAAATGTAAATTACCTCTACAGAGTCTTGGTTTAATCTGTGGAATTCTTGGGGTAAAGATCACAAGTCAGAATGATAGGTTTAGTTCAGAAATCACCTCTTCGGATATCGAGACATATATCACATCGAGAACCTATTCTCTCCCGGCAGATGTTAAAACATTACTCGTGGATTGGAACCCAGGTAGAGAGACAGATGCTTTTTTTAAGGAAGGTATGCTGACTCTTTTACTTGAAAGAGGAGGCACCCGTCAGTTTATAGTCGATCAATCTTATAATCTCCAGATGGAAAGATTTCTAACAACAAACAAGACCATGAACTGGTTTCTTGATCAGGGTGGATTAATGATGCCAGAGATCCAGATCAACGGCTCAGCGGCTGTGGAGGATTTATCAAAGGATGATATAAGAGCACCTGCAGTTGTGAGACACATGCCACGCAGTATAAGTATAGGAATCATACCCTTTGAAAATAAATCGGGCGACAAACATGAAAGTTGGCTTGGCTTCGGACTTGAATATTTGCTGGCCAGTAAATTCTCTAACATCCCTGCCTATAAGTTGGTTGATCAAGATGTCGTCATCAAATTTGTTGAGAGCGATAGTGCGACTGTTCTTGTTAATGAAATTGAATGGTCATTGGATTATACTCTCGGAGGCGAATATTATCTGCATGGTGATTTCGTCGAGATTGATATTTCAATTGCCCAGGCATTTGGGGGAATAAGGATCGCTTCAGAACATTATAAAATTAAGTATGATGAATTTTTTGATGTTGTCGATAACACGGCCGAAAAATTTATTCAATTAACTGATGTTGCTCTCACTGGAAAAGAGATGGAAAGATTTGAAAGGCGTGTGACTAATTCCATGGAGGCTTTTGAATCTTTTTGCATGGGATATATAGAAAATGGGAGATCAGATAAAGATATAGATGCCGTTGTTCAGTATTTTAAATCTGCAATTGATGAAGATCCTGCCTTTTGGGGTGCTTATTATAACCTCGGTTCGGTCTATTATAACCTGGAAATGTACAAAGAGGCGCTGATCCAATTCGATTATATTATTGATAAATTTCCCTCCTTTGAGCTTGCCTATCTGGGAAGAGGCTTAACCCGATTGCAGAATAAGCAATTCAATCGGGCATATGAAGATTTTATTGTTTACCGGGACAATCGCGCCTATGATTATCGCGGTTGGTATTATGCGGGACGTTGTGCGTTGCAAATGAAACAATATCAAAAAGCGCTGGGATATCTTGCCCAGGCCTTAGAATTGCAACCCACTTATAGCAGAGGGTATTATGAGCTAGGAAATGTTTATTATACTACGAATCGTTACCGACGTGCTATTTTTAATTACAATCAATCTCTTAATCTGGATGCTGCTCATATACCGACAAGAAAACGATTAGGGGAGAGCTATTATCGGATGCATAATTTTGTCGGAGCTATTAACCAGTTTGAAAAAATTCTCCTTACGCTTCCAAACGATCCGGAAGTGAATTTTATGTTGGGTATTACCGTTTATAAGCAGGCTGCATTAGATGAGTATATTGACGAATTTCTTGAAATGTACGGTCTTTTAAACAAAGAGGAGATAGAGGCGAATAAAAATAAGCATAATGGCCAAAAAGAGCGTATATATAATGAAATGGTCTCACGCTTTTATTTAGCACAAAAAGAAAGAAATAATTTCTATGAGGCTACTTTTAATCTGGCCTTAACTTATCAAGAGATGGGGAAACCTGACAGTGCCCTTTATTATTATAATAAAACTTTACAGATTAATCCCGGATTAGCCAAGGCGCATATTGTATTAGCCAAATTTTATGAAAAACAGCAAAAATACGATCAGGCATTAGAAGAATATAAAAAAGCACTTCGAATTGATCCCAGATATTTTATTGATTTTCCAAGATTAGGTCCGGAATTTGATAATGTTGATGTGTTAGCCCAGGTTACGAAAGACCTGGAGCAGGAGGTACGTATTGATCCTAATAATATCTCTTCAAGTTTATCGTTAGCAAATATCTTGTATGCTCAGGGTTTTAGAGGTAAAGCAGCAGCACTTTACCGAAAGGTGCTCTCTTTGCAGCCAGAGCAAAAAACAGCAAAATCAATGTTGGCGAAAATGGGAAATTGACGATAAATTTCAATCGCCGAAAGTTCCAAGGTGGCATAAAAAAGCATTTTAACCACGGAGATACCCCCGTTCAACGGGGATAAGTCCGTGGTTGATTTTTTATTCTCACACAATCTCTTAATCGGGTTGCTATATTTACCACCATTCATTATGTATTGTTCTCTTCAATTGTTCTCTTCAAGAAAGATAATTTAATCTGATATATCTGAAATTTCTTATTACATAAATTTTCCTTGCTATTAAAATTTTACCTCAGTATTTTCCTTTATATCTGATACTGGACGCCTCTCACTTGTTAATTCTTTCACGCGTATTCGGAATACTTTTACATAGATTATCCTTTAATTTAAATGAAGCCTTTAATTCTCAGGGGAGGGATATCCTGAAATGAGTATTTCTAACCATCATCCTGTTGAGCTGGATTTTGATAAAGAAATCCATATGATAAGGGTTCTTGTTGAATCATTTGAAAAAAAGGTAGAATCCGGAGTAGATAAATATGAACTTCTCTTGGGTTTAAAAGATTTGCGCGACAGGATATATGACCTCCAATTACTGAAATTTGGTTATTATCTCGACAAGGATAGCAAACCAGAAAATGTTACGGTACAAGAGGAAATAATTATTGTTCAAATCTTTGATCTTGAGAATAGAATTGATAGTATGATGAGTGAGGTTTAGTTTGGAGTAATTAGTAATTAGGTAATTGGGAATTGGGAATTTGACTTGTCGAAATTGAGTTAGGAAATGGTGGATAGCAAAACGGAAATGGAAGACTGAAATTTTATGAAAATTAATTTGATTGTGTTCATCCTTGCATTATTACTTCTTGGGAGCGGATGTAAGAGTACCCGTGTTGCATTGCAAATGGATCAGATTAGACCGGTATTGGAGAAAAAGAAAGATGTTCGCATTGAATTTACAGATTCTACTCAAACAAAAAAGCGATTCCTTGCCGGAGAATCATACGAATTTATAAATGATACATTAATTACACCATATAATGTATATTTATCCAGACCGGATACATTCAAAATCCCGTTACATAAAATTACCCGGGTGGAATACAAAGATCTGGAACTTGCCACAACTATTCTACTCGGTGTTGGAATAATTCTGGGTGGAGGGCTATTGTTATTATAGTTAATCTATAGAATTCCTCGAGGCTCTGCCTCGGGGCTAGTCAGTTTTAAAGAATTTCTTTATTTTATTATACTTCTAAAATTTGTGCTTCTCAGCTGCGCGGGAAGATCAGGCTTCCGGGTGAGATCCTTTTTGCGGAAAGGGCTCCAAAGTAAGGTAAATATATCTGAATATTTCATATAGCGGCCAAATTTTCGAATAAGTTTAAATGTTTGCAGAGGTCTGAATAAAATCCGGTAACCAAATAGGAGTAAATACCCTTTCATACGGATTTGATTAACCTTTTCACTTGGAAGAACCGTTGGATCTATATCAGAGCATTTAAACCATTTATTCCAGTCTTTATCATCGTCAATAATCCCCCTCTCCACATATTCCTTCCATAAAGGGGTGCCCCGGTATACACATAAGCGATTAAAGCCAAATGTATCAAGTTTTAACCTTGCTGCAAAGCGAAAACTCTCCAACATATCTGCTTCCGTCTCATCTGGTGATCCTACAAGAAAAAAACCATGTGCCACATCAATACCACTTTTTTTTGCTTCATTTATGGCGTGTTTTACCTGCTCAAGATTTTGTCGTTTTTTAAGGCGAGCCAGGATCTTTTCTGTACCTGCTTCAACGCCAAAGGCAAGCATACTGCAATTGGCTTTCGCCATGGTGGGGAATTCCTCGATTACGGCCTGGGAATCAACACGCCCCTCGCATCCCCAGTGAAAATCAAACTTTCGATCAATAATACCCTGACAGATGGCATGAATTCGCTGTTTTTTGAGCAGAAAGTGATCGTCGGTAAGATAAATAGATTTATATCCCTGGTCATGAAGCTCCTGCATTTCACCCAATACATGTTCGGGGGACCTGGATCGCCATTTGCCCTCAGCTAAAGAGGGTATATCACAGTAGATACAATCAAAGGGGCATCCTCTTGAAGTTTGCATGATGGCAAATCGATCGAGAGAAAGAACAGCCGGAACATCCAATGGCATGGACTCAATATATTCAATGGGCAGGCTGGATCGATCAGGATATGGGAACTGGTCGAGGTCCCTGAGGAGCGGTTGGGAAGGATTCTGGATGATTTCTTCCCCGGATCTCCAAGTCAAACCCTTTACAATACCGGGATTATCGAGATTTTTAAGATAATCGGGAAAAAGTTCCTCACCTTCGCCTCCACCCACACAATCAATATCCGCACTATCCTGGAGGATTTTGGTGCCATTAAAGGAGGCAAAAGGACCGCCAACGATGATCGGGATTGTTGGGTTGATTGATTTTAAATGACGCGCCATGCTCTTGGCATGAAGATAGGTTGTAATTGATAAAAAAGAGAGAGCAATTACATCTGGTTTTTCATCTAATGCGGCCTGAGCAATATGTGTCTCTTTCATCTCAGGATGACAGGTGTCAAATAGACGCACTTCATGGCCATGTTGACGTAAAACAGGTGCTAATGTCTGGATGCCTAAGGGCGGGAAAGCCATAACCCTGAATTTCCCATCGGTTTTAGAATTATTAAGATGATCCGGTAGGACATTGTAAAAATCTTCATCTCGTATATATATTAAAAATATTTTCAATGAATTTTCCCCTTAAAAAACATGCAATAATATGATAGGATGAATATACCTTATGATATACCCATATTAATCTTAAAAGTAGATTAATACGTGTTTATGGGCAAATATTACTCCAAAGTAACATTTCTGGCTGTTAAATTCAATCTAAATACGCTACACAATCTGTCTTAATCCATTTTTATATTCGAAGCGCGGTGCGAAGCTCAATCAATGAGAAAAAGTCAACGAATTCTCACAAATTATTTCTAAAGTAGAGAGTACTTCGGAGGTATGAATTGCAATAATGTTTATTGTCATCCTGAAAGGATCTTCCTTCTTGTCGATTATGACCCTGCACCTAAGTAAGATTCCTGTGGAATTACGAAAAGGTGTATTCGTATAAATTAGTGTCAGGCCCAGCTTGATCCGGGAAAGACGGATAATTCCTCCAAACGAGTCCCATTGGGAGTGGACAAATATTCTTACTAAATTACAATTGATTGATTCATATAAAATTTGCAATTTTAAACTGAATATTAATCTATCAAACCTATTTAGAATACCGGCTATATCAAGAGTATCATATGAATTTTTATGAATGTGTCTCTTTCATCCTTAAAAGTGAAATGGTACACTATATTTTTGAAAATCTTAATATTTTTGGCGATACCCTCACAAAACCCTGCGATGGTGTGGATGGTGGTACTTCAATATTATTAAATACAGTAAACGTGAAAGAAAATAAATACAGAGATTTTTTATATGGGAGAAGATAATTGATAGAGATGGCTTTTTTCGATATGGATCACACGGTTTTGGATACGGATTGCGATGTGTCATGGAAATATTTCCTTGTGGATAAAGGATTGGCCCCACCCTCCCATCGTGCTGAAGCAGATCGATTTCTTGACCTCTATTACCAGGGTCGAACCCCGGTGGACGAATTTGTAAAATTTCAATTAAATGAATTTGAAAATCGTTCATCAGATGAGATGAGAGTGCTAGCAGATGAACATTTTCAGCAACGCGTACAGGAATATATATTTCCACAAGCAATAAAAGAGATAGCTAAATATGACCAACAGGGGATATCCACCTTATTGCTCACAGGGACCAACCGGATTATCGCAGAACCAATAGCCAGCTATTTAGGGATCAACACTTTGTTAGCAACTGAACCTGAAATTAAGAATGGACTGTTTACGGGAAAAATAGATGGGCCTTTTCTTATGAAGGGGGGAAGCTTGAAGTCCGCATCGGATATTTGCATTTCAAGAAGTATAGAATTAAGCCACGTTACCTTTTATGCTGACAGTATTACCGATGTGACTCTGTTGGAGAAGGTTGGGTTTCCGGTGGTAATAAATCCAAAGCAAAACCTCCGTGCCATTGCCGAAGCGAATCACTGGCGCATCGAACAATGGCAACTCAATTGTAAGTAGTACTCATCTTTATAATTATTTCAATTTCACGTAACTTCGTGGGACCTTCGTGTCTCTTCGTGATATATTTTTTGGTTCTGTTTCAATAACAATGTTATATACTGATTTTTGATTATACCTGAATCTGCTAATGAAGGGAGCTGTGATTGATGCGAACATATGAAAAGAATCCGAAATATGAATTCTGGCGCTGGAGAATATTTGGAATTACCTGGTTGTGTTATGTTGGATTTTACTTAACCCGAGCTTCATTTTCTGTTGCAAAAATAGGGCTAAGTCAGGATCCGGATATCATGATGAGTCCTGAACAAATGGGTCTCATCGATGGTCTTTACCTGACGGCATATGCTATTGGTATGTTTGTTTGGGGCATATTAGGCGACAAAAAAGGTCCACGAATGGTCGTCCTAACGGGATTATTCTCATCCATAGTGGCTGGATTGGCGATGGGTGTTTCATCACTTGTTCTAGCCTTTGGCGTGTTCTCCTTTATCCAGGGCCTCAGTCAATCCACCGGATGGGCGCCATTATCGAAGAACATTAGCAATTGGTTCTCTTTACGCGAGCGCGGCGTCATTATGGGTTGGTGGGCAACCAATTATACCATCGGAGGGTTGATTGCTGCTCCTTTGGCCGGGTTTATGGCTGATTATTTTAATGACTGGCGCTATGCTTTTATTATGCCGGCTGTCCTTCTGCTTTTTATTGCGGTATTGTTCATAATTTTACAAAGAAATCGTCCTCAGGATATTGGTTTTCCCAGTATTGAAGACTATCGGGGAGAACCAAAAGCCATCCTGACAGGGGGTGATGAAGAACCTGATGAAGGATCCTGGAAGGCGACTCTCATGGTGATAAAGAGTCCCATGGTGATGCTATTATCCCTGGTCTATTTCTTTCTGAAGCCTACCAGATATGCGATTCTCTTCTGGGGACCACTTTATATTAATGAAACATTGAATACCCAAATGGGTGAATCAGCCTTAATCAGTTCATCGTTCTTTGTTGCCGGTCCGATCAGTGTTCTTCTTGCGGGGTATGCTTCAGATAAACTGTTTCAGTCGCGCCGTATACCTTACTGTGTTCTTGCTATGTTTCCCATGGCTATTATTCTGTTCTTCTTCAATGACATTGCCGCCTTTCACAATAAATTGGTAATTGCAGGATTATTGTTTATGATTGGTATTTTTTTATTTGGACCGGATTCGTTGATAAGTGCAACCGCTGCATTGGATTTTGGCACCAGTAAAGGAGCTTCAACCGCCTCGGGTATTATCAATAGCGCAGGGTCGATCGGCGCCATAGTTGGGGGAACTATTCCGGGCTTTTTAAAAGAAAGTTGGGGGTGGGGCGGTGTATTTACATTTTTATCTATAATGGTATTAATGGCCGGGATTGTCATGATTCCAAAGTGGAATGCACTTCCTAAAACCTCTGACAATTAGTATAATATTTATTGGCATGAGGATTGGGGAGAGGTAAATAAATGAAATTCTGATTTTCGACATTTGTGTCGAAATAAAACCGGCGAAATACCACGAGGAGCCCCTTCTCATAAAGTAGAGAAGGGGTTTTTAACTTAGGTAGATAGGCTCTTAAAAAGTAAAAGGCTGATCTCGAAGATCAGCCTTATTCCAAAAATAACCATAGTTAACATGTTGTTTACTTAAGTAATATGCCCCGCATCACCTGGCTCTCAGCATCAACCTGTAATATATAAAAATACATACCCGAGCTATAGTTAACAGCATGCCAGTCTACAGTGTACTCACCTGCGGGTTGTCTTGCCTTTACAAGCTCGGCCACATGTTGCCCGAGGAGATTATAAACAGATAGATTTACATCCGAGGTTTTATTTAATTGGTAAACAATAGTCGTTAGGGGATTAAATGGATTGGGGTAGGCTTTTACCAACCGGAAATCCATTAAAACCTGATGTGGATCTTCGATACTGCTGACTACATCTATCGTCTTGTAACTATAAATATTTTGTCCGGATTCATACCAGTATCGGTCTCCATTGATAAATCCACCTCCGTATGCACCATCAACATAAGGATTAACTTCTCCTGTTGTAATAGAAATAGCATATAAACGTTGGTTACTATATACATAGTTCGCATCAGCTGTCAATAACAGGTTACCATAGCTATTACTGAAAATATTGAACGGATAAGACGTAATAAAATGCCCCGTCTTAGAGAATACATTTAATGTATCATTAAAGACAGTAAAGAAAAATTGATGATTGACGCAAATGTGTACCTTGGAATTTCGCGCTAGATTATGCAAATTTGATTGGCTTAATCCCTGCAATGTATTTGAAAATAGGAGATCACCTGCCAGGGAGTAAATTTTTAGAGTTGAGTCTATCAAGGTAAAGATAGAATCGTTGGAAACATCAAAACCGTAAATGCTGTCAACACGGAACATGGACGAATCTTGCGCTTCAATATCAAAATGGATGATCTGCAGCGAATCCGGAGGCCATTCAGAAAGAAGAAAAGCATTTTTATCTTGTAGCCTGAAATCATGATTCCATCCGCTATATTGTATTTCATTATTTTCGCTCACCAGGTAAGTCCCCTCATCATAATTCAGTGGTGTTGTCACAAACCCTCCGTCGCGATGATCATAGAAATATAGATTCTGATCATCAGCCCCGAAAAAACGCCCGTCCCAGTAGTAGGGATATCTTGACATAGATTCAATCTCATTTAGGTCGCTGCTATACTTTTTAAGTCCCCAGGAGCCAACGACATATAAAAAACTGTCTGTGCTAAAATGCCATGTATAGGTGTATATGCCGAAATTACCTTCCTTTCGATTACTTCCATCCAGATCAGAATAAGCATACTGCCCATATAAGTCAGTGGCCCAAAGTATTTTATCGGCCATAATCTCAAAGTCAGGCATGGGTGAATTTGAGACAGTGAAGAGGGTGTCTTGATTTTGACCACTCAGATACTCCGTTAAATTGTAGACTTTTAATGTGTCCTGTTTAAACACACATAACCTATCTGAACCCAATTTAATATTTGCACCATATTTTTCAGAGGTAATAGAAACATTTCCCGGAACTTCTTCTAAATAAGCAAAGGTATCCACTCCTGCTTCCCAGCGATATATTGAGCTGCCTTCTAATGCATATAGATCATCTTCATTTGTGTCCAGTACCCGGTAGTGATCCGGCAGGGTTGAGAGATAATTGCCATCCAGATCAAAAATCAGGATTTCACCAAATGAATAATTTGTAACCCACAGTTGGTTGTTAAAAATTGTTCCCCCAAATTCCCAGCTCAGGCGATTATAGGTGCTGGGATCATACGCCTGACCATCTTGAATCCGGGAATGTTGACCAACAACTTTTTGGATTTCACTGTCATCAAATCCTTCTCCTTTTGTATAAAAAAGGATACGAAAATTTTCAAAATCAAAGACGATGAGACGATCCTCCGAGGTCACAATTTTTAATGCCCTGCCTGTTTCGGTGGCGATATCTGTTCTATAGGCAGCACTGTCAATTAAAATCTCGAATTGGGTTTGGGCAAAAACTGTTTGAACGATAGAATTATAAAAAATAAAGAGTAAAAATATAAAAAAAAGTTTCCGGCTCATGGCAGTCTCTCCTCTTCAATATTTTTAGGTCTCATATGTATTGATCGGTAGGTAGTGAATTAATCTATTGAAAGATTATTTATACTCCAAATATATATATGTGCTAAAATATAGATATCTTATATATAAAAATATGTGACGGGTAGTACATAAAGATGTAATTATCTGAGGGAAATGGGATTGTTAACTAATTTAACCTTGCCTTTGAATGGATACCTATTTACTTTCAATTGTCAAGCATTGCATGATATAAAGCCCTTGTTGCGCCAGTTAATTTTTTAGTGGATTTATTTACTATTGGTAGGCAATATTGCCAGTGAGTTATATTTATACATTCTTCTGTTTTTTATTTTATAATTTGGTGAATTAATGTTCGAGCACCTCAATATTTCAATATCCGATATCAGCGAGCGAGTTTTAATTCGCCAGGACTTTTTGTCCGCCAGCTGGCGGATCGCCGAAGGCAAATTGATATTTTGTTGAAATTTACCATGTTGTATTCATCTGCTGTCGGAAAAATCTCCTTATTTTAATACTATAAACCTGGAGGATGGGAAAGAAATGAATAGAAACGGTTATTTTCTAATAAACGTCATTCTTATTGCTTGTTTTAATTTCATGCAAGAAGTCAGAAAAAAAGATTACACTCATTTCTGCACCCGCCGGTGAACGATACACGCAAGTGGATAGAAAGGGTGTTACCGTAATCCCTAATGGTCGCCTACTCACACCTCTCGGAGAATCCATTCAGGTTGCGCCGCATCCTTACGGGCTGGTATTAAGTAATGATGGGAGCATAGTTGTGACAGCCAATTCGGGTACTAAACCCCTTTCTGTTTCCGTTATTAAAAATATTTTTAGCGGGTTGCCACAAGTTCTCCAGATTCCACCAGGTCCCATTACAGATAAGGGTGTTTTAGCATCAGTATTCATGGGATTAGCAGTATCTCCGGATAATAATACTATTTATGTTTCCGGAGGTCAGGAAAACAAAATCTATCTGTTTGACCCCAATAATGGTCATCGAAAAGGAATTATTGATTGTTCTTCAAAATCTTTCCCCGATGGATATATCGGGGATATGGTATTAAGTCAGGATGGCAGGCGGCTTTATGCTGTTGATCAGACACAATTTCGGATGATCATTGTTGATACAAAGAGTAAAAAAATTCTACATAATGTTGCTGTGGGTCGATACCCTTTTGGTATCACCCTCTCACCAGATGAATCCAAAGTCTACGTGGCCAATGTTGGCATGTTTGAGTACAAAAAAATAATCGGTGTTGATGAGAACGATATGATCGAAAAAGGTCTGACATATCCTCCTTTTGCCTTCGGCTCGAAAGAAGCTTCGGAGGGTTATGAGACTGATTCGACAAAAGTACCCGGTTTGGGTGATCCGAACGTACCGGAATCTTTTTCTGTCTGGACAATAGACCTAACGAACCCTGATAAGCCAATGGTAAGCGCACGCATAAAAACCGGAACGTTAGTAGGTGAATTGGTTGAAGATATCCCTGCCGTGGGTGGTTCCAGTCCAAATTCATTAGTGGCTACAAATGAGTATGTTTTCGCCAGCAATGGGAATAATGATAATATATCTGTCATCGATATTAGAGATAATAAAATTATTACTCATATATATCTCAAACCTCATTCTGCTGTGAAACAATTCCGTGGCGTAATCCCTTTTGGCCTTGCTCTATCTCCTGATCAGAAAAGACTTTACGTGGCAGAATCAGGAATCAATGCCATCGGGATAATTGATGTTCCGACACTAAGTGTTCTTGGACATATTCCGGTGGGGTGGTTTCCTTCAAAACTAGCCGTCTCACCTGACGGCAAAAAACTAATCGTGGCAAATGCTAAGGGTTATGGAAGCGGACCCAATGGCGGGAAAAATTATTCGCCCGGGCCTGAAGGCAGTTATATTGGTAGTTTGATGAAAGGGACTGTTTCTCTGATCACTATCCCTGAGGATGATGCCCTGGATCAATTGTCGCAACAGGTTATCGAGAATAATTTTAAAATTGATTTTAGTGATTCGGAAATATTTGAATGGCGAAAAGATAATCCTGTACCACTGTATGGTGGGCAAAAGGAAACGCCTCTTAAACATATCGTTTTTATCTCTAAAGAGAACAGAACATTTGATGAAGTCTTCGGCCAGATAGGCAAAGCCAAGGGAGATCCAACTCTTGCCCGCTATGGTCGAAATGTCACTTTTATGAACCGAAAGAAAACGGTTACAGTCGATAATGCTACAGTTATGCCAAATCATTTAAAGCTAAGTGAACAATTTGCCATTGCTGATAATTTTTATGTTGATTCGGATGTCTCAGCAGACGGGCATCGCTGGTTAGTGAATACCTATCCAAATGAGTGGGTAGAGACAACAACCGCGGCCAGTTATGGTGGTAATAGAAGCTATGACACAAAATCCAAAGCACCTGGTATTTTGGCGATGAATGGAGCAGCAGGCGCAATTTATCCGGAAGATTATAATGAAGCCGGATCAATGTGGGAGCATCTTCAACGACACGGGATCGATTTTTTTAATTTCGGTTTTGGAATAATGTTTGAACCAGCTAGTTATCATGAATCATTTAAATACACCGGGATTCGCCATTTTGTGAATTACCCTGTGCCGTGCACCCATATTTGATAAAACGTCTAAAACTTTTCCAACTTATAATATGGCTATTCCTGACCAGTTTCGTATAGAAATGTTCATAAAAGAATTTAATAAAAAATGGATAAACAGCGGACAAAAAATGCCCCAAATTTTGACAGTGATTCTCCCTAATGATCATGGTGCCGGTGATCGGCCGGAGGCCGGATATCCCTTTCGCGAGAGTTACATGGCCGATAACGATTTGGCGGTGGGGCGAATTGTAGAGTTTTTGTCACATACCCCGTATTGGAAAAACATGGTTATTGTGATAACCGAAGATGACGCCCAGAATGGTGTTGATCATATCGATGCACATCGTAGCATATTGATCGTTGTATCACCCTATGCAAAGAGAGATTATGTCGGTAAAGTGCATTACAGTTTTGGTAGCATTTTTAAGACCTTTTGGAATACATTAGGATTGCCTTATCTGAATCAATATGATGCCGGAGCAACAGATCTTGCTGATATGTTTACTAATCAGCCTGATTTTAAACCTTATACTGCAGTTCCTGTAGATAAAAGAATCTTTGATCCTCAAAAAGCACTTGATCCTTTTGATGAAGATTTTAACTGGGAAGAATTGGGCGAATCACCTGTCATTGATGATCCAGCGGATATGTTAAGAGATAGCAAAGAAAATGATGCCTGGCGGCTAGAAGGTAGAGAATCGGAGAAATCGTTAGAAACAAAACAGTAAATCTGAGATAGGAATTATTAATGGTTAAATGTTTTGTGTTTGGGGTAATTTGTCTATTCACAATAACGATGACATATGGCGGAGAGAGCACCCTGTGGTATCGGCAACCAGCTGAGAAATGGGAAGAGGCCCTTCCGCTCGGTAATGGCCGGTTAGGTGCCATGGTATTCGGATCTGCGCCTCTTGAAAGGCTGCAACTTAATGAGGAAAGCCTTTGGGCCGGGGAACCTTTCGATGTTTACCCGGACAACTTTTCAGAGAACCTGAGAACATTACAATCTCTTGTTCTTGATGAGAAGATTCCCGAAGCCCATGAGTATGGAAAGGAAAATCTTACCAAAGAGCCGACATCTTTTCGCTCTTATGAACCTCTCGCCGATCTTTTGATCGCCTTGGACCACGGACCAAATGTAAAAGGATACCGGCGCGAACTCGATATGGAAAAAGGTCTTGTATCTGTACAGTATCATGTAGATGGCATTGTATTCAAGCGTGAGATTCTTATTTCAGCCGTTGATGATGTTATAGCAATAAAGATCTCCTCAGACAGGGCTGGGTCCATAAGTGGGCGAATTCGTCTGGATCGTCAGAAGGATATGGAAGTCACGACTTCCGGACAAAACAAACTGCAAATGGATGGACAAATTGTCGACATTCCAAAATCTGATGGCGGCTACGATGACAATGCTGGTGGATCGGGCCCCGGCGGCAAACATATGAAATTCGCTGGCCGTTTGCTTGTAAAACTAAAAGGTGGAACTTCAAAATCCGATGATAATACGCTGGTGGTGGACGGCGCGGATGAAATGATCCTTCTGTTTACAGCTGTGACTGATTTTAGTCTGGAAAAGATGAATTTTGACCGGTCGATTGATCCTGGTTATAGGGCAAACAGTATTCTTGAAAAAGCAGCAAAGAAGTCCTGGGTGGAGATTCTTCGTGACCATATCAAAGAGCATAGTCCTATATTTAATCGTGTGGGGATTGAGCTTGGAGATTCTGAACAGGATGATTTGCCCACGGACCAGCGTCTGGCAGCGCTAAAAGAAGGTAGGGAAGATCCTGGTCTGGTGGAACTCTATTTTCAGTTTGGTCGCTATCTTCTAATGAATAGTTCCCGCTTTCCTGGAAAACTACCTGCCAATTTACAGGGCATATGGAATAAGGAAATGTGGGCACCCTGGGAGGCAGACTATCATCTCGATGTAAATCTACAGATGAACTACTGGCCGGCGGATCTATGCAATCTTTCTGAGACTATGATTCCTCTGGTAGATTGGTTTGGATGTGTGGCCGAAAAAGGAAAGATCTCCGCTGAAAAACTATATGGATCGGATGGCTGGGTTGCCTTTGTAACGGTTAATCTTTTTGGAAGAACCACACCGGGAGGCTCTACCTTATACTCTCAGTTTCTAAACAGTGTTCTTGATCCATTAGCAGGAACCTGGATGGCGATGACCCTCTGGCGACATTATTGCTTTACGCAGGATCAGTCTTTTCTAAACGATCAGGCTTACCCAGTCCTAAGAGGGGCCTGTGTGTTTTTACTCGATTATCTTGTTGAAAATAAAGACGGAACCTTGTTACTGTACCCTCGACCTCTCCCGAAAACAGCTATATTCATCCGGAAACAGGGAAGGCTGTATGGATTACGCAAGGCTCCACTTATCACACAACGATTGTTCGTACGATATTTGCAGCAACGATCAAAGCCTCCGAGTTTCTGGGTACTGATGAAGCATTTCGTAGAGAACTGGAAACAGCGTTGAAAAAATTGCCAGATTTGAGTATAGGTAATGATGGGACTATCAGGGAATGGTATAAGGATTTCGAGGAGAAGAATCCTGGTCATCGGCATATGTCCCATTTGCTTGGTTTATACCCGTTTGCCCTCATATCACCTCAAACACCAGAACTTTTTGAGGCCGCTGCCGCGACGATCGAGCGCCGACTGCAACATGGCGGTGGTCATACGGGCTGGAGTAGGGCCTGGATTATCAATCTTTATGCGCGTCTGCTTAACGGTGAAGAAGCACATAAACATGTGCAGCAGCTTTTGCAAAAGAGTACCTTAACCAATCTTTTTAATACCCATCCACCCTTTCAGATCGATGGCAATTTTGGCGGTACGGCTGGCATTGCCGAGATGCTACTGCAAAGCCATAACGGACAAATCCATCTTCTTCCCGCTTTACCAAAATCCTGGTCAAAAGGACGTATAACCGGTTTAAAGGCGCGTGGTGGATTCATTGTCGATATGGAATGGGAAAAGGGCAGGTTAACCCGGGGACAGATTAAATCTGAGGCGGGTAATTTATGTCGTCTTTTTTGCAGCTATCCGCTTACAATAACCTCGGAGGGCAAACTGATAAAGACCACAACGCCCGTAAAGTCAGTTAGTGAATTCGCTTCAGAGCGGGGCAACACCTATTTAATCGTCGTAAAGGATTAATCTTTAGATCGAAAATTATAATAATTAACATCTTTCTACCCAGCCTGACTATACTTTTCTCCCTTAATATAATTCCAAATACAAATAGACTGTTTTATTGTTCCAATCCAGAATCTATATATACCATATATTCTAATATCTCTATAAAGTTTTACATAAGATTTATGGGTAATGGGGACTAACTTAGTATCATAAGTGATAATTTAAATAAGTTGCAAAATAATTCACAAGAAGAGCGTATAAAGCCTTATTTTAGGGGTTTTTAAGGAAAATAATTTTCACATATTAAAGAATGGGCCAGATTATGACGAATACATATAATGAGTTAGTATGACAATACGAATACCATAAATGTTAATATATGAGGATGCGGATGGAGAATTCATTGAAGTTGAACATTCCTCCTGAATGGAATGAAATTGAAAATATTCGAAATGCAGGAATCCAATTTCTGGAAACACATGGTTTTTCAGATGATTTAATCCACTCCTTGACAATGATTCTTAGTGAATTAGTTGAGAACAGTATCAAATATGGAGATTTTGAAGGATTTAGGTCCGAAGTATTAATCTATCTCGATATTGATAAAAGTCTCATCACCATTGAAGTGAATAATCCGGTCGATGGTAAAAATACCCATCATCTAAAAAGACTAGACCAGACTATCCAATGGATAAGGGGATATCAGGATTCATTTCAAGCCTACGTTGAAAAACTAAAGGAGATCTCTAAAAAACCATTGGAAGATGAAGAAAGTGGATTGGGATTGGCGCGTATTGCCTATGAAGGTAAGGCGATACTTGATTTTTTTGTTCTGGATGACACCTTAAATGTTTCGGCCATCTCAAAATATGGATTATAGCGTTTGGAGGGATAATGAGTAAGACTGAAAAATTCAATAACGAGCTGTTGGTGATTTCTGTAACTGAAGGAAGTGATTATATTAATATCCATTGGGCTGGGAAAAGTATCGAACGACAACCCAGCTCTTTTATTACCCCTATCCTAATAAAATATTTAAAAAAGAGTATTAGCCAGGAAAAAAGAATGATTCTTGATTTCTGCAATATTGAATATATGAATTCATCTACAATTACACCGATTATTAAAATATTAGAACGGGCTAAGAGAAGCAAAGTTGGGGTAACTGTCAAGTATTTAGCATTCATTGAAATGGCAACATCTGATTTTTTCTGCTCTGGAAATATTTCAAACAAAAGATCATAGAATATTAATCGAGGGAAATCCTAACAAATGAATCAGTCTGAGTTTAAAATAGATGCCACTTTAATAGATGGCAGGGAAAATATCCCCATTGAGGCTGAATATGTATCTAAGTATTCATTGAACATAAAGTTTTTGAATGGAAAATCTTTCCCTGATGGGTTTATATTTCCCCGATTGATTTTCAAACTCAATGGTAATAATGTAAAGCTTGGACCTTGCCAACTCTTGAAAAATGGAAATGCAAATGGTAAACATGGCAAGATCGTATTTATAAAAGATGTATATGATTTTGAGAACTTATTCTTCAATAAAAATATTGTAAAATTGCAGTCCTCATTTATTAATATCCCCTTAATCTTGGGTCATAAAGATGAGATAAATAAGGAATTTAAGCATCATGTGGCCAATCTAACCTATGACCTCAATGTATATAAAGATGTTTTTGATCAAATCGATGCTCAAATTCAATCTGAGCCAAGGGAAATTAGAAAGATTATCCGTAAATCAATCATCGAGACTGAGGGAAGAAAGTTTATGGCTTTTCTTGATGATAAACTTGAGGAACTGGGGAATTTGGTAGCAAACTATTCAAATGAAGAACATGAACGCCATGGATTTTATTTCAGAAAACAGTTGTGGAACATCATCGCCTGCTCGCCCATTATGGTGCGGACAAATCTTAAACCAAGAGGATATGCTGGTGATTACGAAATGATGAAGATGATATATGATAATAGTTACGAAGGAGATACGCTTTTTGGTATGCTTATGCATAAACATCCAATTGAGCATCCAGGGGCACAAGCAGTTAGGACGAGAAGAAAATTAATTGCTAAATATTTTAACGATATCGAGAAAACTAATCTTTGGAATAAACAAACAAAATTATCCATACTATCCGTTGCCTGCGGGCCGGCCTACGAACTTCAGGATATTCTGTCTGATTCTGATGACTTTTCTAAGTATCATTTTAATTTATTAGACCAGGATCCATCAGCCCTGGAGACAGCTAAGAACCTGGTAGAAGATCTGCAAATCCAATTTGGCAAAAAACTCGACGTAACCTACTTGAATGAGTCAGTGAGAACCATGCTGACCACCAAAGAAGTTACGGATAAATGGGGAAAATTTAATTTTATATATTCCATGGGGCTGTTTGATTATCTTACACCTCCGGCAGCGCGAGTTGTCCTTTCTAAACTATTCCAGTTATTGACACCGGGAGGCGAAATGATAATTGGTAATTTTCATGTTTCAAATCCCAGCAGAATCTATATGGAATACTGGCTTGATTGGGTTCTCTACTGTCGAACAGAAGAGGAGTTTAAGAGATTGTTATCGTCCGAGCCAACAGCTCAGAGTTCTGTGTTTTTTGAGAACACCGGAAGCCAGATGTTTTTACATGTAAAAAAGCAAAATAGTTAAGTCTGAATACACGAATTTAGAATTGAATTTTAAGCGAATGTAGAACATGAAGCGAAATAAAAATATAACATCTTTAAAAAACTGGAATACAGACGAGCCATTTAACTATGAAGAGCAAGATTTTGACCTGTACTTGAATAGTATCATCCATGAATGGTTAAAAACCCTTACGACTCTTGCCTATATTCTGGTGCCGATGTTTTTCTTTCTTGATTATTTCTTAATGCCACCTGAATTGTTACCAAAATTCGGCGTCTATCGTCTTATTTCTACAATTATTGTTGTTATACAATTTTTTATTATCCGCAATACCAAACCGAGCAATTTATCATACTTTCACGGATATTTTATTGCCATAAACGTCGGCGGTATCATTGCTTTAATGACGATCGATTTGGGGGGATTTAATTCCAGTTATTATGCAGGTTTAAACCTGGTTATTATAGGCGTAATTTTATTGATACCGTGGAGAGTGATCCACTCGACGATAAATAGTTTGATGGTTATCTCCATGTATTTGCTTTTTAATTTTATTGCCGCGAAGGATTATAGTCCTTCTATCTTAATAAACAATCTTTTCTTCATGACGGCAACAGCGATAATGGCTGTTAGCATTAATTATGTTAAGCACAAACTTGTTAAAAAAGAATTCATGCTGATGGTGGAATTGCGTAAAGCCAGAGATGCTATCTGGAGCGAGATGGAATTGGCAAAAAGAATCCAGACAGCATTATTACCCAATGAAGAAAAAATAAGTGGGTACGAAGTTGCAGCAAAAATGATCCCTGCCAAAGAAGTGGGCGGCGATTATTATGATGTGATAGAGACAAGCAAGGGTGATAGATGGATTACGATTGGCGATGTTTCAGGACATGGTGTCGATTCGGGATTAATTATGATGATGGCACAAACAAGCGTTTTATCCACGGTAAATAATCCGGGGAATTCAAAACCTTCAGACATTCTTTGTTCAATTAATACGGTCATCCGGGAAAATATCTCAAGATTGGGATCCGATCATTATATGACCATGATGGCCTTAAAATTTACAGATGTGGATATGACCTTTGCAGGAAAACATCAGGATTTAATCGTTTATCGTGCTGGAGTAAATAATACTGAAATTGTGACCACTGAGGGAACCTGGCTAGGTATCGCTGAAAGAATAGGAAATTTTCAGAAAGATAATACTGTCCCGATCAGCGAAGGGGATATCATCATGCTTTTTTCAGATGGTATCACAGAAGCAACAAATAAAAAAGGGGAGATGTTTGGTCAAATACGCCTGGAACAAATGCTCGATCAATATGCAGATCTACCCACAAATAAAATACTAGATAAAATAGTTAGAGAAGTAAATACTTTTCAGGAAGAGCAACTGGATGATATGACCATACTCATTGTTAAAAAGTTGCCCATTAAATAACAAATAGTTTTAATTTTATCAAAAGTTAAGAGATGAAAATCCTTTCTTCTGAAAACACACACATAGAAGGTAATATTTTTACGTTAGCATTTTCCGGTGTGCTTGAAAAAGAATATCTGAACCTTTTTTATACTAAATCAATACGCCATGTCAGGCTTAGTCTTTTATTGGCAATTTTCATCTACTCGGTATTTGGCGTCCTGGATCACTGGATTGTCCCGGAAGTAAGAGATGATCTGTGGTTTATCCGTTTCGCATTATTTTGTCCTTATGTCATTCTTATTTATATATTTTCATACACAGAGTATTTTAAGAAATACATGCAATTAAGCATCTATTCTGTGGTACTTTTTGCTGGAATAGGTATCATTGCGATGATCCTAATCGCACCCTATCCAAGTAACTATTCCTACTATGCGGGATTAATTCTTGTTTTTCTTTACGGGTATACCTTTTTTAAACTTCGATTTATTTGGGCAACATTTGCCGGATGGGCTATTGTTATATCATATGAATTTGCAGCAATATTCTTAACAAATACGCCAATCGAAATATTGATCAGTAATAACTTCTTTTTTCTGAGTGGCAATTTTATTGGTATGATTGCCGGGTATTCAATAGAATTCTACTCACGAAGAGATTTCTTACAAACCAGATTGCTTGAAGAAGAGAAAAAGAAGGTTGATGCAGCTCGACAGAATTTAGAATTGCGGGTCGAGGAGAGAACGACACAATTAGTAACGGTAAATGAAGAATTAATTAATAAAATAAGTGAGCAAATAATTACAGAAGAAGCACTCAGACGAAGAGTGGACTCAGAACAGCTGATCACAACACTGTCCACTCAATTTATACATCTTCAATTTAAAGAACTTGAAGATGGCATGAAAAATACTGTAAAAGCGATTGGTGAATTTGCACAGGTTTGTTGCAGCTATTTATATCTATATAAAAGTAATAGTCTTAAAGATCAGCCCTCTTTTGAGCTTTTCCACAAATGGGAAAATGAGAACTCTAATTTCATTGATACATTTACACCACTGGATTTGTCATGGACAATGACTCAATTAGAAGATCAGAAACCAGTTATTATAGAAGATGTCGATGATTTTCCCAAAAATGCTCATAATGACAGAAATATGATAGCGTCAGCAGGAATAAAATCAATTATAATAATGCCGTTAATGTCAAAAAATAACCTGGTTGGATTTATTGGATTTGATTCCATGAAAGATAAGGTGAAATGGTCCAAAGAAAAAATATCCTTATTGAAAATTGTTGGTGATCTTCTTGTCTTGGCTTATGAAAGAAAAAATACAGAGGAATTACTTCAACAATCTGAGAAACAGTACCAGACCCTTTTCGAAAAATCAAGAGATGTGGTATTTATTAGTACACCAGAAGGAAATTTTATTGATATGAATCCTGCCGGTTTGGATTTATTTGGATATTCCTCAAAAGAAGAAATACTTAAGATCAATATCGCTAAAGATCTCTATGCAAATCCGGAAGACCGACAAAAATTCCGTACCATCATCGATAGGGATGGTCATATAACAGAATTTGAATTCAAATTAAAAACTAAAGATGGTAAAAACTTAATTGCCGTTGAGACGGCTACGGCATTGAGAGATAAAAGCGGAAAAATACTAGTTTATCAGGGTATCATCAGAGATATAACAAAAAAACGTAAATTAGAACAACAATTATTTCAATCTCAAAAAATGGATTCTATCGGTATGCTCGCTGGTGGCATTGCTCACGATTTTAATAATATATTAACCGCACTTAGAGGCTACTCCGACCTTGCTTTGATGAAAATGCCAGAAAACTCTGTCGGAACGAATGAAATATCAGGAATCAGCCGGGGAATTGAGAGAGCCGAGGATTTAACGCGCCAACTACTTGCCTTTAGTCGGAAGCAGATTATTGAACCACATGTAATCAACATCAATAAAGTCATTATTAATTTAGAAAAAATGATGCGGAGGTTGATTGGTGAAGATATCAATCTTAAAACCATACTTTCCGGAGATATTGATCACATAAAAGCGGATCCAGGTCAAATCGAACAAATATTGGTCAATTTGGTTATTAATGCACGTGATGCCATTAATCAGATTGATATCAAAACTCAAGATAAAAAAATAACCATTGAAACCAAACAAATATATCTCGATTTTAATTACATCGTCAATCATCCCGAAGTAAAAGTCGGTGATTATTTGTTGATCGCTGTGAGTGATACCGGTTCCGGAATGAAGGATGAAACAATCAGCAAGATTTTTGAGCCTTTCTATACGACCAAATCTAACGGAAAAGGGACAGGACTGGGTCTATCTACTGTTTATGGCATAGTTAAACAGAATAATGGTAATATATATGTCTATAGCGAACCAAATAAAGGATCGACTTTCAAAATTTACTGGCCAACGACAGATCTCGATATTGTTGCAGAATACAAAGATGAACCGAGTGAAGAAATGGCTCGGGGCGAAGAGACTATCTTATTTGTTGAAGATGACGATGAAGTACGGAAATTTATGAATCGAACCCTAAAAACTTTACAATATAACACTTTTGAAGCATGTAATGGTCTGGAAGCTCTTGAAATAGTTAGACGAAATAAATTGAAACTGGATTTGCTTATTACAGATGTTATAATGCCAGAAATGGGAGGAAAGGAGTTAGCGGAGGAAATTGTGAAATTTGTTCCCGGAATTAAGATCCTTTTCACTTCCGGTTATACAGATAATCATATCGTGAGAAGTGGACGGCTTGATCAGGGTATAAATTTTCTGCAAAAGCCTTTCTCGATCAAAGAGATCTCTAAAAAAATCAGATATATTTTAGAAAACTAATAGTTTAAGCATCTTATTCACGCAGCGCCGCAACGATCGCGGCGTTTTTTATTTTATATCATCTTTGGTACGTGAACGCTACGTTATTTAGCAATAGCGATGCACATTATCCTCAATAAGACCCACGTAAATTTATAGAATTCTTTTTCGTATTAACTTATATTAAATTAGGAAAGATTTTATTGTTTGTTTTATTTTATAGACCTTTCTGACAATGGAATAATGGAAAACATATTTAAATCGAAGGACATCGCGAATGTTTAAAAAATCAAATATTACTATCACTATATTTGTTTTATTGGGATTAATTAATGGAAGTGCCGCATCAGATGTGGGAAAAGTCTGGCCGGGTGAAAAGAAAACCTGGGTTGATCCGGAATTTGGCTATGAAATAACCCAATGGACGAATGATGAATCCCTCAGCTGGCATGTGTATTTTAATATTGAATCATTTATTGATGAAACCCATGCCATCATATTTTCCGAGAGAAGCGGTTCTACAAACCTCTTCAAACTGGATCTCGAAACGGGAGATATGGTTCAAATGACAGATGAAATCAATTTGGGATCTCATATCTGGCATTGGCCCCAGCATAAGACCATCTGGTACGTGGCTGGGAATACCATTAAAGCATTAAATACCAAATCCTATGAATCAAGGGAAATCTCTGACTTGGATTCGAGACCACGTTCATTTACAGTGACCTGTGATGGGCAATGGATTGTCATCGCTGTCGATGAATCCAAAAAATCGAGGACCAAAGACCAGGTTGAGCCCCTGGGACCCTATATTATTTATAAGTTAAATACCCAAACGGGGGAAAAGATTCAAATCTCGCCGGATTATGGATTTGTCATTGGACACCTACAGGCCAGCCCGACGGATCCCAATCTAATTTCTTATTGTTGGCAGCATCTTTACCGGGAGGGGAATTATCCGGGAATCCGAGGTAAGACACCCATGCGTATCTGGTGGATCAATATTGATGGGACAGATGGGGGTCCGGTTGGACCTCAGGAATTTGGCATCCATCGTACCCATGAATTCTGGTTTCCCGGATGGATCCCGGATCGGCTATTCAGCCCGCTATAAATACGGGCCCAATAATGGAAAACAATTTCTGGGAAGCTGTAAGCCGGACGGCAGTGATAATTATATGATGGAAGCGCCGGTATTATATTCCCATTCGCAGATGTTTAAGGATCTTAAACATTGGGTTGTGGATGTTTATGACGGCATGGTGCTGACGCTTATGACCATTGAGGATCGTAATATTGCAAAAACGCAACCGCTTTTTCGTCATGATTCCAGTTGGCAAGGGCAGGCATCCCACCCCCATCCTCATTTTAGCCCCAATGGCCGATATGTACTCTTCAGCACCGATAAAACCGGATCCGCGCAAGTATATACCGTGAAAATTGATCTGGATAAATAGCAGGGAATTGATATTATTCATCTCTTACATTCCCTCGCCCGCTCGCAGGGCAAATGCGTTTTGGTCGCAAGTCATGATTTACGTCTCAAAAAGTATGTAGATAGGATTATTAGGATTGAAAATGGATTAATTGTTAGCAGATCAAATTCTGAAGCAAGTTGATTGGGATTTGGGATTCGAGTATTATCAGGATTTGTAGCCCAAATCTATTTGAATCTTTCTCTCGGTTACTGGGCTCTTTTCGGTGCCTTATCTGATTTTCTTTTTTTCTCTTGATCTTGTTTCACTTTCTTTTGTTTCTCTGTCTTGCTCTTATCTTTCTTACCGCCTTTGTCTCCCATTATGTACATCCTTTCTTATTGTCACTCATCTTATAATCGCAAAGAATAGTGAGTCCTTGCTTGTGGTTGTAGGGATAATAATCATGTTATTGTGAATGGTTAGAGAGAATATAGGTAAATAAATCAGCCAAAATGAGAAAATCTCACTTTTGATCGAATATAAGTGACCAGGTAAAAACTGTCCGATTCATTCACACTTTGATTGACTGATAGACAGCATCCCTGTTTTCTTGAGGGATTTTGACTTCATTAAAAAATATCATACCCTTAAAGCGGTTGTTTTTCTTATGGTACTCTTTACCCCAGCGGATAATATTTTTAACATAGTCCGGCCCTTTTGGGGGCAGTTTATAGTTATGCGGTGCGTCTCTTCGGATTGTGGTGTGTAAATAAAAATCCAGCGGTGCCAGATAGTCAATCACCCTTTCAATTTCCACTGTTTCAAACTCCTTATGACGTCCCTCACAATAAGGCATCACAAAGTCCAGACCTACTTCGTTCAGGGCTTTGGTGTCATGACCCCTGTTCTGCTGAAAGGCGGCAATGTTAGAATCGGAGGGGGAGAAACCACTATAAAAAGCGTATTCAAATTGCGGATTGATGGACTTAACCAATTTCTTTAAATCGATAAGTGTTTCTCTTATTCTATGGCTTTTCCACTCCAGCAATTCATCACGAGAAAGATTGTCGATATCTCGCCCGGTATCCTTCATTATTCTCTCGCGGGAATGTTGGCAATAGCAGGTATCCCCCGAGTAAGAGGGATGTTCTAACACGATTCCATCGAGGTTTTGATAGCGGGTCAATACATCAGAAATCTTATCGCGCATGTAGAGATGTGCCTGGGGGCTGTCACAGCAGAGATGAAGACATTCAATGGCCCTACGTTCATAATCACTTGCTTCCGGGCGAATGGTGTGGATAATATTGCCTTCTTTCGTCCGCAAAAACTCAACACCGGGATAGCCCTTTTCAACACCAATCATGCCCAGATATTTAATCTCGATCAGTATTTTTATATTCAATTCTTTGGCCCGTGTAATGATTTTGGAAAAAAACTCGGTTTCTTCCTGGGCATTAACGGCCTTTTTGTCTATTTGGTAGGTAAGTTTTTGATTACGTACGGGCCAGGCTATGCCATGATTTTTTGGGGAAAAGTAGCCATGACTGGCCATCATGACAATTAAGCGGGTCATACCATTGGCAGCTATTTCTTCTAGTAGATTATTGTAATAGTCGAAGGAAAGCCGGCGGTCATTTGTTTCATAGGTAAGACAGGTCGTCCATCCATATTCCATCTGGTTGTTGTTGTCGCCTGTGGGCAGAATCCGGCCAAAACCTCGTCCCTGAAGACCAAAAAATGAGGCAGCCAGATATTTTAAAAACTTTTTTCGGTTAATAAGCATGGCCGTATTCCTTTAATTTATAAGCTGTGCGTATAGTAAAATAGTATTTGATAGGAAGACAGAAATCAATAACTTCAATATTCAATTTTTCCCGATTAAAAAGCCTCTATCCCCCGTAGAACGGGTTCTTCGACTTGCGGCATATCGGGATCAAATCTTCCACGATTTGACCTGTATCCCATATCCCATATCACGCATCACGTATCCCAAATCTCATATCCGGTATCCCGCATCCCGGATCAATTACCAATATCAAAATCTCAATTTCCAATCAATGTCAAATTATTAATGCCCAATCCAGATATTAGATCGAATAACAAATCCCATATCCCTTATCAAATCTCATACCGATTCGATTAAAAATATACAAAATATAAACCATTTCTAAAATATTACTTTATATTGTATTTAAAAAAAGAGTTCTAATTTATGTTGAAACATAATTATGGATACTTCTATTAGCCTTTTAATACTACTTCAATATAAACTCAAATTGTAAATTGATCCGTAAGGAAGTTTTAAGTAAAGTAATTGGTAGATAATGAATTGAAATATTTGACATACGAAGATTGGAATTAAAACATGATACGTACCGCAGACAAAAGACAATCAAATTTGGGACGAAGGCGTTTTTTATCATCAAGGCTAATCATACTTGGCATCATATTGATCATGCTAAGCAGTGCAGATTCGGGGGCTCAGACAATCACTTTAAAGGCTTCTCCAGGCTGGATGATATATAAGCATGTAGAAGAGGCAAGTTATCGCTACGGTCCATCGATTATCATTAATCCTGATAAAAGTATTGATATGTGGTTTGCTTCTACTGGCATTCCTGAACAATGGGACTGGATACGTCACAGACGTTCAGTTGACGGTGGCAAATCGTGGGGAGAAGAGGTCATTGTTTTGCAACCAACGCCAAATTCTCCGGACAGGATGTCGGTTTGTGACCCCGGTGTCATAAAATTTGGTGGCTATTATTATCTTGGCGTGACAGCCGTTTACGATAAGCAGGGGAAAGGTAATGCTGTTTTTGTAGCCCGTTCAGTGCTTCCAACCGGCCCATTTGAAAAATGGACTGGCCAACGTTGGGGGGGGATACCAAAACCAATCATCGAATTCACCGGATCGAAGGAGGCCTGGGGAGCGGGCGAACCAAGCTTTGTCTTGAAGGATGATTCATTATACATATACTATACCTGGTCCGATCTGTCAATGGATAAACAGGCAATTGAACAAACCCGTGTAGCGATTGCTCCGGCAGATCCTGAAAACTGGCCTTCCAAGATAAAATTAAAGGGCGTGGCATACAATCGTGAAAAAAGGGAAGATTCTGCCGATGTCAAATATATTGATGATTTTGGAAAATTTATTGCGATTGCAACCGCTGAACGTTTTACCCCCGCCGGATACATTATTTACAGAGAATCCAGGGATGGTATTCATTTCAGCAAACCACATAAGTTAAAAAACGGGATACAGATGGGTTGTCATAATGCGGGTATCAGCGGAACGCCTGATGGTCATATTGATCAGAAAGAAAATAATTTTATATCCTATGCTTACCAGGATGAAAACGGCGCCTGGGCAAGGTGGGATACATTTCTGAATCCAATAACGATAGAACTAAAAGGTAAAATTCTTCGATGAAGAAATCTATGACTCGCCATCATTTTGTAAAAAGAACAACCTCTACCGTTAACTGGTGTTATGGGAATCCCTTATTTAATCCCTGCCTCAGTATTAGACCGGTCTGGTGGAAATTTCACCAAGTCACCGGATTACAATCCGATTTATTGGGATGGGAGGTCAGGGAGTCGGAAATATGACAGGCGGTGACTATTCGAATATTCCTGGTGGATTCATGGGAAAGGCAGAGGTGCAGGTGCTGGCGGTATGTGTCTCGAAGTATTGACTGCAAGGTATAATAAATATTTGATTCAACTCTATCTACTGATTAAATTCTGACGATATATATTTAATGGTAGTAATATTAAGGAATATGACAGAAACCGCTTAGGAACACAATAACCTTAACTTCATTAATATTATATACTTAATGCATGCGCCTGTAGCTCAATTGGATAGAGCGTTTGGCTACGGACCAAAAGGTTCCGGGTTCGACTCCTGGCAGGCGTACTTGTTTTAAGACAAAAGAAAAAAGATTAAAGACAAAAAGCTTTTTCTTATTTCTTTTGTCTTTTTTCTTAAAAGGGCGCGTTCGTCTAGGGGTTTAGGACGCTGGCCTCTCACGCCGGTAACACGGGTTCGAATCCCGTACGCGCTACTCTTTTAAATCCTAAATTCTAATATCTAATTTCTAAACAAATTCCCGATAATAATTATCGCCCCATCACAGCATTCTCCATTTTCTTCTTGCCCTTTTTGTCGATCTTAGTTAGTTTCCTATATATCCTTCCTATTTCTATTGAGCATCGTTCGTTCTGACTGATTTTATATTATTGATTCTTTCTACAACTTTAGGCACAGCACATGATCGGCAAAACTATATCTCATTACAAAATCACCGAAAAACTCGGCGAAGGCGGAATGGGGATTGTTTACAAAGCTCAAGACCTCAATCTCGATCGTTTTGTCGCCCTCAAATTCTTACCACCACATCTCACCACCAGCGAAGAGGAAAAGCAACGCTTCATTCATGAAGCCAAAGCTGCCTCTGCCCTTCAGCATAATAACATTTGTACGATTCATGAGATTGATGAGACGGATGATGGCCAGATATTCATCTGTATGGATTGTTATGAAGGTGAAACATTAGACAAACGAATTAAAGAAAAGCCTCTACAAATAGAAGAAACCATAGACATTGCCATTCAAATTGCACAAGGTCTTGCTAAAGCGCACGAGAAGGAAATTGTTCATAGAGATATTAAGCCGGCTAATATTATGCTGACGAAGGAAGGTGTTGTCAAGGTACTTGATTTTGGACTAGCGAAGTTGTCAACACAAACAAAACTCACTAAAGAATCAACCACTTTAGGTACTGTGTCCTACATGTCACCAGAGCAGGCAAAAGGTGAAGAGGTTGATTATAGGACAGATATTTGGTCATTAGGTGTCATCCTTTATGAGATGCTATGCGGGCAGCTGCCATTTAAGGGTGAATACGAATCCGCCGTGATTTATTCAATCATGAATGATCCTCAAGAGCCGCTAACCGCGTTGAGAACCGGTGTACCGATGGAACTGGAACGGATAATCAATAAATGCCTTAAAAAGAGCCCGGCAGCCAGATATCAGCATGTTGATGAATTGATTGTGGATTTACAGTGCATAAGAAAACAATCTGAATCCACTGGCATGACATCCAAAGAAGAAACACAAAAGAAACGATCTAAATCTGTTCGACTCTCAGTAGTTATTCTATCAATTCTTATGTTGATAGTCGTTGGGTATCTCTTAATACAGCCATACTGGATGAGCGGAACAGGATGGGAAAGCTCGATTGCTGTCTTGCCTTTTAAAGATTTAAGTCCAGAAAAAGATCAAGAGTTCTTTTGCGATGGTGTTACTGAAGAGATACTCACCAATCTTGGCAATCTAAACAAACTAAAGGTTATTGCCCGAACATCGGTTATGAAATTTAAAAACACCGAGAATAGCGTATCTCAAATTGGTAAAGAATTAAATGTGGAAAATATTCTTGAAGGCAGTGCCAGTAAAATTGGGAATAGAATAAGGATTCATGCACAGTTAGTGAGGAGTGAAGATGAGGCGCATTTGTGGTCGCAACATTATGATTATGAGTACCAAGTAGATAGCATTTTTGCAATTTATGATGATATATCTGAAAGAATAGCCACAAACTTGTTAGCCGCTCTTACTCCAGAGGAAGAGAAAAAAATAAAATCTAATAGACCAAGTAATACGGAAGCTTATGAGTTCTACTTGAAGGGACATTACTTCCATAATAAATTTTTACTTTCTCACTATGTAGAAGATTTTGACACTGCAGAAAATATGCTTTTAAAGGCTATAGAACTTGATTCTAATTATGTTTCAAACTATTCAGAATTGGCTGATCTTTATAATACATATTACAATTATAAAGTACGAACTGCGGAAGAAAAAGATAAGTACTTAAAATTACAGGAAAACTTTATTCGGATAGCATCAATCTTAGACTCTAATTCAGCAAGGGTTAATAATGTTAAGGGGTCAATTTATTGGGCAAAGGGTGAAATAGAAAAAGCATATCAATATTATAAAAGGAGCATCGAATTAGATATAAACGATATAGATAATATTTGTCAGTTTGGTTACTTTTTTATTAATAGGGGACTGTATTATCAAGGTATTAAATTTTATAATAAAGCAAAAGAATTAGATCCACTTTATCTATTGCCATATTTTCAGATTGGAATGATTAATCATTTCATGGGACAATTAAATGAAGCGGAGATTTATTATAAGAAAGTACTGGAGATCGATCCGAAAGATGTTCTTACTTTATCTATGTATGCACGTTTATTGTATGATATGAAAAAATACAATGAAGCAAAGGAAATAAGTTTAAAATTTGAACAGGTAGGTCAGGATACTGGTAGGATAATATATCTAAGAGCATTACGATATGCAGTTAACGGAGAAAAAGAGAAGGCACTAAAAATATTTTCTAAACCAAATCTGAGGTTGTATCTTTATCTTGGAATGAAAGAAGAGGCAATCAGCATTTTGCAGGATCGGTTTGAAGAAGAAAAGAAAGAAGGATTAAGTAGATTTCTAAGACTTAAGAACGATACCCTTTATGACAAAATCCGCTCCGACCCTCGCTTCCAAGAAATACTTGCAAAACATAAAGAACTGTATGAAGAGAACCTCAAAAAATATGGTGACATAGACATATGATTGGTAAAACCATATCTCATTACAAAATTACAGAGAAACTCGGACAAGGCGGAATGGGCATCGTCTACAAAGCCCAAGACCTGAATCTCGATCGTTTTGTAGCCCTCAAATTCCTACCACCACATCTGACCACCAACGATGATGAAAAACAACGCTTTATTCATGAAGCTAAAACGGCTTCTGCCCTTCAACATAATAACATATGCGCCATTCATGAGATAGATGAAACAGAAGACGGTCAGATTTTTATTTGCATGGACTATTACGAAGGCGAAACTTTAGACGATCGGATTCAAAAGAAGCCCTTACCTATAGAAGAAGCCATCGACATCACCATCCAAATCGCACAAGGTCTTGTTAAGGCTCACGAAAAAGAGATTGTTCATCGCGATATTAAACCAGCAAACATAATGCTGACGAAGGAAGGTGTGGTCAAGGTTCTTGATTTTGGATTAGCTAAGCTTTCAACACAAACTAAACTCACTAAAGAATCAACTACTTTAGGTACTGTATCCTATATGTCCCCTGAACAGGCTAAGGGCGAAGAGGTAGATTACAGAACAGATATTTGGTCGTTGGGCATTATTATTTATGAGATGTTGACTGGTCAGCTGCCATTTAAGGGTGAATACGAATCTGCTGTTATTTATTCAATCATGAATGATACGCAAGAGCCGGTCACAGGATTACGCACGGGTGTGCCGATGGAGTTAGAACGAATAATAAACAAATGTCTTCAGAAGAGCCCGGCAGATCGATATCAGCATATAGATGAATTGATTGTGGATTTAAAAGGACTGAAGAATGAATCCAATGGCATTCAAACAAAAGAAATAAAACAAAGGAAACGATCTAAATCAGTCCTGCTACCAGTAGCTATACTATCAATTGCCATCTTAATCATAACAGGTTACTTTGTAATACCACTTAATGAGAAAAGTGGATTGGAATGGGAAAACTCTATTGCGGTTCTACCATTTACTGATTTAAGCCCTGATAGAGACCAAGAATGGCTCAGTAATGGGATGACGGATCAAATAATTTCAAATATAGGGAGACTGTCAAGGATAAAAGTTATTCCATACCAATCAATGAAGAAGTATAATAATACAGATAAAACAATATATGAAATTGGAAGCGAGTTAGATGTCATTAATGTTCTTGTAGGTAGCATTCAAAAATTCGATAAACAGATAAAAATAACTCTTAATTTGATTAAAACTGAGAATGAGGTGCAGGTTTGGTCAGAAGACTATCATGGAGAGTACAAAGCAATACTTGATATTCAAGGTGAAATATTGGAAGCGATTGGGATTAAATTATTAGCGACCTTATCTCCACAAGAAAAGAAAATCATTAAGACCAATAGACCGAGTAGTATTGAGGCAAATGAATATTATATGAAGGGTAGGCATTTTCACTACAACAAATATATGGCAACATTTAATAAAGAATATATTAATACTGCAGAACGTATGCTAAAAACAGCGATAAAACTTGATCCAAATTTTTCTGACTCATATGCGAGTTTAGCCGATCTGTACAATACATTGTACAATTTACCGTCCGACACAATACATACAGTACATGAAAGGGATAAACTATTAAAAATGCAGGAAGCATATTTGGATACGGCTATCACATTGAATCCAAAATCTTCTGAAGTCATGAATGCAAAATCATTTATCCATTGGGCTAAAGGTGAAATTGATGAGGCATTCATCAGTGCAAAGAGAGCATTAGCATTCAACGTGAATAATGATTTATCGTATAGTGCTTTAGGCTATTTTTTTAGAGATTTAGGACTTACAAAATTATCTATTAAATGCTATGACAGAGCAATTAGATTGAATCCAATATACCCAAAATATTATTACTCGAGGTCATTTGCGCACATTAACTTAGGACAAATGAAGAGAGCAGAAGTAGATTATCACAAAGTAAAAGAGATTGCACCAAATTTTCCATTCTTACCCAATCTTTATTTATATATCTTATTATTTAAAAAGAAATATACTGAGGCAGAGAAACAGTTAAACAAATTAACTTTATCCGATGAAAAAATTCGTTTACGTGCGCTTTTATATGCAGGGATGGGAGAGAAAGAAAAAGCTCTCAACACATATAAAGAAGGTAATCTAATACTATTCTCACTATTGGGAATGACGAAAGAGGCAATTGCCATAATGACTAATCCTGAAGAAATGGATGATAGCAGGAAAACGAGCGTATATGATTTTTTTAAAAATTCCCCATTTTATAATAATATACGCAGTACTCCCGAATTCCAGACTATGCTAAATAGAGAAAAAGAATTGTATGAACACAACTTGGAGAAATACGGTGATATTGAAGGATTATTAAATTAGTCTATCATTTAACTCCCACCTTTTAAACCAACAAACGGAATGTCCGATAACCGCTTTCGGGGATTATTGAATTTTAAGGTTTCTCAAATATGAATTAGGTCTTTTAGTTGGGTTCAATTAGCCGTAACTTTTAGTACAGATATATGGGCAAAACATAAAGAATTGTATGAAGAAGACCTCAGAAAGTATGGGGATATTCAAGAATTAAGATGTTTGCTAGTGCCACTCTCCAGCAATATTAAAACACACCGTTAATCATTCTTTTAATCTCTAAAGAATAATACCCACCAGAAAGTCGTTAATTATATTATATCAATTTATAATCTTATCAGGAATTGGATGACTGTATTCATACGTAATTATCATTCTATTGGCAAACTCAACAGATTGTGATTCGCAATATCCTTCGAGCAGTACCTAAATTACAAATCCTGTGGCAACGCCACATTTTTGTCTTCAAAATAGTGATTTGCTATGAATGGGGGATTAATGGAGAAATTTATAAAAAATATATTGACCTTACTTGCCTGTTCAGGCTTATTAGCTTCCTGTTCAACTACTATACTCATACCAAATAGTCATGAAGCGTACAAGGATTTGGACTTTCAGATTGCCGGGAAAGAAGCAACACTTGAATTCGTAGATGGTCATAAAAAGAAAGTTACTATCTCCACTATATCGAAGGATTTGATATATGGATTTACCGAAGATTCTATTGAAAAAATGGAAACAACATCAATTAACGAAATTACTGTCAAAGTACAAAATCCGGGATATGCTTTATTCTGGGGTATTGTGGGTGGTGCTTCAAGCTTTTTAGCTGGATTTTTTATTGGTGCTACTGTCTCCGAAGATTTGGAAACAGGTGCTACTATTGCTATCGTGAGCAGCATTGTTGGATTGGTGACAGGAGCAGCAGTCGCGAATCAATCCACTAGTAAGTATATTTTGCAAACTGATGAGATGCCTATTCTTGAAAATTCGAAATTTAGACAGGTTAAATCGTATGTACGTATTGAGCTGGAGACAGGGTTTATAGAAGAAGGGAAATATATAGTATTCACTTATAAAGATAAGGAAGTCAAACTTCTCAGAAATCAAATAAAGCTGCCCGACCAAAAAGATAAAAAGATTATTATTATGATACCAAAGAGCGTTTATCTAAAACACTTTGAATAATCTGAAATAACAATCAATTAAGCCCTCGGCTGAATCTTTTTTTATGAGGGGGAGATGAAGATAAAGCACTTACACAAACCACAATTTAATCTCTCCACCACAGCATTCTCAATTTTCTTCTTGCCCTTTTTGTCGATCTTAGTTAGTTTCCTATATATCCTTCCTATCTCTATTGAATATCGTCCGTTCAGACTGATTTTATACTATTGATTCTTTCAAAAACTTTAGGCACAGAATATGATCGGCAAAACAATTAGCCACTACAAAATCATCGAGAAACTCGGCGAAGGCGGGATGGGTGTGATCTACAAAGCCCAAGACCTTAAACTCGATCGTTTTGTAGCCCTCAAATTCCTACCACCACATCTGACCACCAACGAAGATGAAAAACAACGCTTTATTCATGAAGCTAAAGCGCTTCTGCCCTTCAACATAATAACATATGCACCATTCATGAAATAGATGAAACAGAAGACGGTCAGATTTTTATTTGCATGGACTATTACGAAGGCGAAACTTTAGACGATCGGATTAAAGAAGAAGCCCTTACCTATAGAAGAAGCCATCGACATCACTATCCAAATAGCTCAGGGTCTTACTAAGGCGCATGAGAAAGAGATTGTTCATCGGGATATTAAGCCAGCTAATATAATGCTGACGAGGGAAGGTGTCGTCAAGGTTCTTGATTTTGGATTAGCGAAGCTTTCAACACAAACTAAGCTCACTAAAGAATCAACTACTTTAGGTACTGTATCCTATATGTCGCCTGAACAGGCTAAAGGCGAAGAGGTTGATTACAGAACAGATATTTGGTCGTTGGGCATTATTATTTATGAGATGTTGACTGGACAGCTGCCATTTAAAGGTGAATACGAATCCGCTGTTATTTATTCAATCATGAATGATACGCAAGAGCCGGTCACAGGATTACGAACGGGTGTGCCGATGGAGTTGGAACGGATCATTAATAAGTGCTTGCAAAAAAGTCCCGGAAACCGTTATCAACATGTGGATGAATTAATTGTGGATTTACAGTGTATAAAAAGACAATCTGAATCTACTAGCATTCCAATCAAAGAAAAATTACCAAGGAAGCGATTTAAACCTATTCTCATACCAACAGCCATTGTATCAATTGTAATACTAATCGTTGCTGGATATTTCATTTGATACCATCGGGCGATAAGAGTGCATCAGGATGGGAAAACTCGATAGCTGTGCTTCCATTTACAGATTTAAGCCCAGATAAAGATCAGGAGTATTTTTGTGTTGGTATGACTGATAAAATACTGACAAGTCTTAGTAGATTAAGAGTTATCAAGGTTATTCCACGGACTTCTGTCATGCAGTATATAAACACGGAAAAAACAATTCCTGAAATAGGGCAGGAGTTACAAGTACAAAATGTGCTTGAGGGAAGTATATTTAAAGCAGGTGATCGTATCCGTGTAACAGCACAATTGATTAGTACATCAAGCCACGCTCACCTGTGGGCGGATGATTATGAACGAAACTTGGAAGATATCTTTGACATACAGGATGATATCTCTGAGAAAATAGCATCTGCATTATTGAAGACCTTATCTCCGAAGAAAAGCAAACCATTAAAACAAACAGACCGAGTAGTACTGAAGCATATGAATACTACATGAAAGGCAGGTATTTTCATTATAATAAATTCTTTTCCAGTAATATAATAGAAGATTTTTTAGCATCAGAAAAAATGTTTAAGCAAGCAATAAAACTCGACCCAAAATTTTCAGATTCCTATGCCAGTTTGGCTGATTTGTATAACACCTATTACAGGATTCTTCCTGATACGTCAAGTGAAAAGAGTGAATATATGCAATTGCAGGAAGCATATATCGACACCGCCTATCAACTTGATCCAAATTCAGCAGAGGTCAATTATGCAAAAGGCTGCATACATCATTCTAAAAATGAATATGAAAAGGCTTTTAATAGTTTGAAAACAGCGATAAAAATCAATCCGAATAGTGATCGATATTATATTGAGATCGGAATGATTTTAATTCGTCGTGGATGTACCAATTTAGCAATTAAATGCTTAGGTAAAGCAATTGAAATAAATCCTTTACATCAGGCTTGTTATAGAGATAGAGGATATTGGCATCTCGGTTTAAGGGAGTATGATAAAGCCGAGAGGGATTTACTAAAAGCATACGAGATTGATCCAAATGATTATGGAACTCAATTTGGTTATTATGTCTTGTTACTCACGACGAAAAGATATGATGAAGCAGAAATAGTTCTAAAACAAATGGAAACAAATCATCCAGACGAAACTATGGACGATGAGTATGCACTTTTGTATGCAGTGAAAGGACAAAAGGAGAATGCTCTCAATACTTTTAAATCTGGGTTTGATGTCCCCGCAGAGTGGTTCTATTCAATATTAGGTATGAAGGATGAGGCAATTAGCCTTTTGCAGGATCAACTAGAACAACATAAAATAAATAATAGTAGTAAATATTTATTCCTCAATAACTTTACCTTTTATGACAACCTACGCTCCGATCCCCGCTTCCAAGAAATACTGGCAAAACATAAAGAAATCTATGAAGAGAATTTGGAGAAGTATGGGGATATTGATATATGATTTGGAATGAGAACGAGAATGAACGGTCTGGTATTGGATATTATTTTCGTCTTGAGATAAAAAATCGAAAATAAAAGTATTAAGAAATTCGTGATAATTCGTGTAATTCGTGGACAAAAATCATGATTGGCAAGACTATATCTCACTACAAAATCATCGAGAAACTTGGCGAAGGCGGGATGGGCATTGTTTATAAAGCCCAAGACCTGAGGCTTGATCGTACCGTCGCCCTCAAATTCCTGCCACCACACCTCACCACCAGCGAAGATGAAAAACAACGATTTATCCATGAAGCAAAAGCTGCCTCGGCACTTTAGATCATAATAATATTTGCAATATCTATGAAATTGATGAGACTGAGGATGGTCAACTGTTCATTTCAATGGCTTGTTATGAAGGCGAAACATTAGACAAAAAGATTAAAGATAAACCATTACCGATTGATGATGCCATCGACATCAGTATCCAAATCGCACAGGGTCTTGCTAAAGCACATGAGAAAGATATTGTTCATCGGGATATAAAACCTGCAAATATAATGCTTACTTCTGACGGTGTTGTGAAGATACTTGATTTTGGTTTAGCCAAACTCTCAACTCAAACAAAACTCACAAAGAAGTCACTACTTTAGGAACAGTATCCTATATGTCACCGGAACAAGCAAAAGGAGAAGACAGTTGATCAAGATCAGATATTTGGTCATTAGGTGTCATCCTCTATGAGATGGTTGACCGGAGAAATTGCCGTTCAAAGGTGATTATGATCAGGCGGTTATGTATGGCATTACTAATGAGCAACCTGAGCCAATTACAGGATTGAGAACTGGTATACCAATGGATTTAGAAAGAATTGTTAACAGATGTATATCAAAAGACCCGGCAGACCGCTATCAGCATGTGGATGATCTGTTATCTGAATTGAACTAGTTAAAAGAAAGATTCAGAATCAGAAATTGCAGCCAGGAAAATCGTAACCATAAAAAAACCTTCGAAATCAATTCTTGTTTTAGTCTTCCACTTTTTTAATATTAATACTGATCATTGTAGGTTATTTACTAATACCAGCAGACAAAACCAGTCCAACAGAGTGGGAAAACTCTATCGCTGTTCTACCCTTTGACGATCTAGTCCTGATAATGATCAGGAATATCTCTGTGATGGAATTACAGAGCAAATAATTACCAATCTATCAAAATTGAAAGTGTTAAAAGTAATTGCCCGCACATCTGTCATTTCATATAAGGATACTAAGAAGAAGATTCCGGAAATTGGTAAAGAGTTGAACGTAGCAAATATCTTGGAGGGGAGTGTTAGTCGGTTTGGTGATCGAATACGGGTGACAGCACAATTGGTGCAAAGTAAAGATGGGTCTCATTTGTGGGCAGACAATTATGATTATGGTTTTGAAATAGACAGCATATTTACTATCTATGATGATATCTCAGAGAAGATTGCTGAAGAACTATTACGGAAGTTATCCTTAGAAGAAAGAGCAGAGATATTGTCTAAAAGACCGACTAACATAGAAGCGTATAATTACTTTATGCAGGCAAATTTCTATCATTATAAAAAAATGATCGAAGTAGGCGGTGATCAGCAAGATTTTGAAACCTCAGAACAGTTGTATTTAAAGGCAATAGAACTTGATCCGGACTATGCTCCTTATTATGCGAATTTGACTGACCTCTATAATAGCTATTATAATATATATGCAGAAACAGATGAAGAAAAGGATGAGTATTTAAAATTACAAGAGAAATTTTTAAAAAAAGCACTGGAAATCGATCCGAATTATTCTGAAGTACAGGATGCTAAAGGTTTTGTACATAGAGCGAAGAGGGAACTTGAAGAAGAATTTGAGTGCAGGAAAACAGCCATCCAGTTAAATCCTAATTCTTCAAGTTCAATTGAAAATTTATCTCAATTTTATATGGATAGAGGTCTGATAAATTTAGGCTATAAAATATTTTAGTCTGGCAATTGAGGCTGATCCATTGAATAAATGGTGGTATGTACAGCGTGCTCGTTGCTATTCTTATATGGGAAAATATACGAATGCAGAGAAAGACTTTAAAAAGGCAATGGCAATTGATGAGAATTATGCACCATTATTATTAATGTACACATATTTTCTAATTCGCTTGGAGAAATATGATGAGGCTGATAAAATATGTAAGCACAATGAAAAATATAATCCTGATTTCGAATGGGTTAATTTACCGAGAGCAATTTTATACGCAATAGATGGAGAAAAAGAAAAAGCACTCGAAACTTATAATGGAACATTCATTGCCAATCTATATGCTTGGTTAGGTATGAAAGATGAGTTTTTTAATAATTTTATAAAATATGAGAATTATTTTGAGGCATTGTCTATTTATCACTCATTAAAAAAAGACCCTGACTACCACCTTGTTCGTAGTGATCCTCGTTTCCAAGAAATACTGGCAAAACATAAAGAAATATATGAAGAGAATTTAAAGAAGTATGGTGATATAGACATTTGAAGTATCTTGGTAGTGGGAATGTCACTGACTTCACTCTCCTGAAGTTTAGTGAGAATGAGGGCGACCCTCTTCCAATAGCCACGATCCAATACTGTCCCAATGCACTCACATAAAAGACCTTCACCAACACCCTCTAACCTCACACAACTCGGGAATCTGCTTGGATTAATTCAATATTTTTATAGCATATTCTTCGATCATTCAGTAAACTATAATACTCACACGAAACTACTTTTCATACTTATCATTGACCTCATCCAGAAGACGATAGATTTCCCTACCATTTTTATTGAGAGAATTTCTTAGTTCTAAGTTTCTATTATACTATAAGTCTATCATATCATATTTAAAGGAAGGATAGAACCATGAAAAACTTATTTCGGTTAGTTGTCACAATATCTCTTGTTTTAACAATGACTTCTCTTTCGAATGCTCAAAAAATGCAACCAGAAGAAACTGATATAAAGGGTGAAGAACTTTGGGAAAAAACAATAGCATATCATGATCCTCATGGTAAGTGGGATTCATACAAGGGGATAATGCATATGGTTACTGTCATCGGTAAAAACAGAGTGGTTGAAGAAGTGATAGAAATTAATAAACCAGAGAATTACTACAAATGCACAAGAATAGATGGTGATTTAAAAGCAATCAAGGGATTCAAAAATGGAAAGTACTTCTATGCAATTAACGAAGATACTGATCCTTCAGAAGAATTAGCGAAAAAGTATGGTCTTACCGAAGAGAATACTTCCGGTTTTAAAGTGCATCACACCTGTCATTTTGGTTTGCCCATGGAACTTAAAACATCAGGTGTGACGGTTGAAGATAAGGTAGTTGTGGTTGAATATGATGGTAGAAAATGTTACGCACTGACTTTTAATGGAATGTCCGATTTAGTGTCTCACGATTATTATGAAGGTGAATTGGTTCTGTATATTGATACTGTCACCTTTGCTATGCGGGGAATAAAACGAGAACCAACAGAATATCCTAAGTACTACATAATTTTAAGTGGTGAAATTGAGGTAAATAGCATCAAAATACCACATATACAGGCTGGATTTAGAGGTGAAGACGATACACATTGGTGGAGCAGTATTTTTACTACAATCAAGAACTAAAAAAACTAAATTTCATGCTCGCTATATATTGGAAATCATAGGGTGGCATTAAATTTTTATTTGTCTATAACTTCTCTGGCACTTAATTAAGAGACGCCATATAATTTAATCTCTTTAACTCTACACTCCTGTATACTTTATTTTCTGCTTGCCATTTGTACCTATCATAATTAGTTTACTATGTATTCCTTTCTATTTCTCTATTTTAACGGCAATTCAAACTGATTTAACATATTATTTTTATCCATCTACAGCTATAGGCATTGCATATGATTGGCAAGACTATATCTCACTATAAAATTTTAGAGCATATCGGTAGCGGTGGTATGGGTGTGGTGTATAAAGCAGAAGATCTAAAACTTGGCCGACCCGTAGCAATTAAATTTCTATCAACCCATTTGGGCAAAGATGAAGAGGAAAAAAAGCGTTTCATATTTGAGGCTAAAGCCGCATCAGGTTTAGAGCACAGTAATATTTGTAATATACACGAGATTGACGAAACGGAAGATGGGCAAATGTTTATCGTTATGGCCTTTTATGAGGGCGAAACATTAAGAAAAAAAATTGATCAGAGACCCCTTGAATTAGAAAAATTGATTAACATTGCCAAACAAATTGCTAATGGGCTGACTAAAGCGCATGCCAAAGGTATTATACACAGAGATATTAAGCCCGCCAACATATTAATTAATGATGATGAAGAGGCTAAAATATTAGATTTTGGTTTAGCTAAATTATCAGGACAAACTAAAATTAACTAAAGAAGGAACGACATTAGGTACTGTGGCCTATATGTCACCTGAACAGGCTAAGGGAGATGCGGTTGATCATCGCAGTGATATCTGGTCTCTGGGTGTTGTGCTTTATGAAATGATTTCCGGACAAAAACCATTTAAAGGTGATTACGAACAAGCGGTAGTGTATTCAATTATCAATGAATCACCGGAATCACTGACTGCTTTGAGAACCGGGATTCCAATAGAATTAGAACGGATTGTAAATAAAGCCTTGACGAAAGATGCGGATGAACGTTATCAGCATATGGACGAATTATTAGTTGATTTAAAGCGTCTGATAAAGGATTCTGACCCATCAATCCCTCTCAACCCCGTTGAAAAAGGAAAAAAAGCATCAACGAAAAAACAATTAGGAAAATAGTAATCAGGCTCTTCAATAATTCTATTTAATAGCTATCATTCTTGTTCTGGGAAAGATATTATTTTTTGAAGAAATGCCTTTCACTGAACCTAAACCAATCGTGTAATCAGTTTTAAAAATCAAACCGGTGATAAATCTTATGATTATTTACAGGAAGCCATTCCCAATTTACTTGATTACCAGTCTGGAACAATCAAAATATCTGCGGGTGATTTCCTGGGAGCGTATGTATGATCTGTTAAAACAACTGGGCAGAGAAAATGTGGAAATTATCGACAAAGAATTGGGTTTTGAATTGTGCCGTCTGGAAGGTGTTGAATCTATTATCCTGGGAAGTTTTGTAAAAGCGGGAGATGTTTTTGCCACCGATGTTAAAGTTTTGGATGTACAAAGTAAAAGACTCCTGAAAAGTGCCAGTTCAAAAGGTGAAGGAGTTGGCAGTATTTTGCAAAACCAGATCGATGAACTTAGCCAGGCAATCTCAAGAGCGTGGGGGTATCTGAAAAAACCATAGGCGGAACGCAAATACGTATTTCAGATATTACAACTCCTTCGATGGAAGCCTATAATTATTTCTTAAGAGGAAGAGAAGATTATGAAAAAATGTATTATGATGATGCTCGAAATTTCTTGAAAAGGCTGTACAATTAGATTCAACTTTTGCGGTAGCGTATTTATATCTTGCCTGGGCAAATCATTCTCTGGGTAATTATGATGATAGAGATTTTAACTATCAGAGGGCAAAAACATTTTCCAAAAATGCTACAGATAAAGATCGCTTATATATTGAAGCCTATTATGCCAGAAGAATTGAAAAAGATCCGGACAAAAGATTTCAAATTCTTAATGAGATGGCAAAAAAATATCCTAAAGAAAAAAGGGTACTATTATGATTTAGGCAGTATATTATGATTCAAAAAAAATGTATGAAAAAGCAATCGTATGAGTTTAATAAAGCATTAGAATTAGATCCGAATTATGGACCAGTATTTAATTGCTCTGGCCTATCTATATGGCGATCTGGGTAATTTTGAAAAAGCAAATGAATATTTACAGAAGTATACATCTCTTTTACCCGGTGACGCTAATCCCTTTGATTCGATGGCAGAATTTTATTTAAGAATGGGAAAAATTGATGAAGCTATTGTAAAATATAAAGAAGCTGTTGAAGCAAAACCTGATTTTGGCTCAGAATTAAGCTAAGTTATATATATGCTATTATTCAAAAGACTTTAGTGAAGGCAATTCGCTGGATTGATAAATATATTGAAAATGCACCTTCTACGGGTAGAAAAGCGCGGGGATACTGGATCAGGGGATTACTAAATTACTGGCAGGGAGATAGTGAAACAGAGTTTTGATGATCTTCAAAAATGCATTGGAGTTTGCAGAAATCGTGGGTTATAAAAGGGCCATTGCTCATAGTAGACTGGTTGAAGGCCTGGATATTGCTTGATCAAAGTAAATTTGAATCAATGCAAAGATATTATATAATAATTACTTTAATTATCGAAACAAGGAATTCTCCCAGATATTTAACTAACTATAAATCAGATCGTGCTTTTTTTCTTGGAATCACTTTATCTAAAGCAAATCTCAAATAGATTCAGCGAAATTAAAGTTACGAAATTAAACGATTTATTTCCAACACTAACACCAAATGGCAAAATTAGAGCAAAATACATGTTACGATTTGCTAAATGCCGATATATTTCTTGCCCAGGATTCACTTGATAAAGCAATTGAAAAGTACCATAATATCTCTCCAATGGATATACCATTTGCATTTCAATGGAATTTTATGGCTATCAATTTTCCGTATGAGAAAGATGGTCTAGCAAAAGCCTATTTACAAAAAGGTGATATAGATAATGCTATAGCAACTTACAAAAAAATGATAATTCTTGATAAAGATAGCCGATACTGGTGTATTATTCATCCAATTTATCACTACCGCCTGGCCAAATTATATGAAGATAAGAAATGGGCTGAAAAGGCAATCAAAGAATATAAAAGATTCCTGGACCTTTGGAAAAATGCTGATAAAGATTTGCCAGAATATATTGAAGCAAAAAAACGGTTAGCCGGGTTGGAAATACAAAATAAATAATCCAAAATATGAAAATTTATTTGGACTTGGAAATTGGGAGCTGGATACTTGATTCTTGATACTGCATGCTGGTCAAATCCTGGAAGATTTGATCCCTATATATTTTCCGGAGGGAAATGATTATATCGGGGATACGCGATTCTCGATGCCGGATATTTTATATTTTGGAATTAGAAAATGGGAATTGATATGGGATACGAGATACGGGATGCCCGATTTGAGATTATAGATTGGTAATTAGGAATTGGTAATTAGGAATTTGTAATATGAAATGGACTATTCAACATGTGGTCAATTTTTAGGATTATTGTTCACAGAAGCATATGAGTCATTGTGAAAAGAGATATATAAAAATTTAGAAAAGAAATTCGTGGACAAAAAAAATGATTGGTAAAACCATATCTCACTACAAAATCCTCGATAAACTCGGCAGCGGTGGAATGGGCATCGTCTATAAAGCCCAGGACCTGAAACTGGATCGTTTTGTTGCCCTTAAATTCTTACCCCCACACCTCACCACCAGTGAAGAAGAAAAACAACGCTTTATCCACGAAGCTAAAGCCGCTTCAGCCTTGGATCACAACAACATCTGTGCTATCCACGAAATTGATGAGACCGAAGATGGACAACTATTCATTTCAATGGCGTGTTACGAAGGTGAAACCCTGGAAGATAAGATTAAAGTTGAAAGATTAACGATTAATGAAGCGATTGATTACACGGTGCAGATAGCCCAGGGGCTTCAAATAGCACATAAAAATGGAATTATCCACAGAGATATAAAGCCTGCAAATATCATGCTCACTAAGGAAGGTGTGGTCAAGGTACTTGATTTTGGATTAGCGAAATTATCGACACAAACGAAACTAACAAAAGAATCGACTACGTTAGGAACCGTATCCTATATGTCTCCAGAACAGGCAAAAGGTGAAGGTGTTGACCATAGGACAGATATCTGGTCTTTAGGTGTTGTATTCTATGAAATGGTTACAGGAGAAACACCCTTTAAGGGCGATTATGATCAAGCTGTCGTGTATTCTATTCTTAACGAAGAACCAAAAGCCTTGGCTGATCTAAACAAGGACGCTCCTTCAAAACTGCAATCAATTATCAATAAATGTCTTCATAAAGACCAAAATCTTCGTTACCAGAATTTCCAGGAGATTATTGATGATCTACAACATAGTTCAACAAACATAGAGGAAAATGTTTTTTATAAGTTTTTTGGGCAAAAGTGGAGAAATAAAAGAATTGCTACCCCTGTTCTTTCGGCATTATTTGTTGTGATGTTGGCGATAGTTTTCATTTATCTCTTAATTCTGCCTATGCAACAGACACCATCTGACTCAAAACAAGTCACATTGGTTGTACTGCCCTTTGAGAATCTGGGGGAGGTCAGATCATACATATTTCACAGAGGGAATTACCGATGAAATTACTGGACGTCTGGGGACAGTGTCCAGCATTGGTGTTATTTCACGTAACAGCGCAAATCATTATGCAGGAAAATCTTGGACTACGAAACAAGTTGGTGAAGAGCTGAAATGTAGAATACATTGTTGCGGGAACTGTCCGCTGGGCTACTTCTGGTATAGATAAAAATCGTGTAAGAGTCACGCCTCGTCTCATTCAGGTTTCGGATGATACCCAACTCTGGGCGGATTCCTATGATCGAGTGATTGATGATGTCTTTGACATTCAATCCGATATTGCCACGGAGGTTGTTCAACAGCTAGGTATCACACTTAAGCGAACCGAAAAAATAACTGTTGGAACAAGACCGACTAAAAATCTTGAAGCGTATCAGGCATACCTTCAGGGGCGTTATTATGCAAAAAGTCCTCATTTTACTGTCGATAATTGGAAAAGGGTGATCGAAAGTTACGAGCGTGCCGTTGAACTTGATCCTAAATTTGCCGTAGCTTATGCCCGGCTGGCTAGCGCGCATGCCCGTTTGCGATTTTTAAGACATGACCTTTCCAAAGAACGATTATTGAATGCTGAAATAGCTGCTAAAAGAGCAGAAGATCTATTACCAGAATCAGAGGAAGTACTCCTTGCTTTGGGCTACTATCATCTCTGGGCTCATCGGGATATAGACAAGGCGCTTGAGTATTGGGCCAAGGCAGAGCATATAATTCCTGATGATTCGAGAATTTTGATTGCTAAATCAAATGTATATGAATTACAAGGGCGGTGGGACGAGGCTATACAAGCTAACGAGAAGGCATTTAGGTTCAATCCCCGTGATGCATCTATTCTCACCTCTCTTGCATATTCTTTCTGGGTAAAAAGAGACTATTCCCACGCCATTGATATGTGTAATCAGGCCATTTCTCTGGCACCCAATGAGAATTGGCCTTATCTGTACAAGGCTTTTTCAATCTGGTGCTGGAAAGGTGTCAATGAGGAGTCAAAGCATGCCATTGAATCGGTTCACGCAGACTATCATTGGATTCCCTGGGCCTGGTTTTGGCAGGATGTTGGTGAACGCCAATATATCAATGCAATGAACCGACTTGCTGTTTATAAGGGTGATTGGATTCGTAACAAAGTGTGGGCAATGCCCAAGTCTATGATGCAAGCAATGTTATACGATTATATGGGAAAGGAAGATTTGGCCCTTCCAAAATATAAGGAAGCACAGGTATTACTAGAACCTGAGGTTGCAAAGTGGCCTGAAGATCCTCGCTATCATAGTTCTTTGGGCCTAGTCTATGCCCGATTAGGACGTTATGATGATGCGCTATATGAGGGTAATAAAGCGACTGATCTGCTGCCTCTATCCAAAGACGCTTTCTATGGTATAGCCTATGTTGAAGATCTTGCTCGAATTTATATTTTAATTGGTGACGAAGATTCTGCATTAGATCAGATTGAACTATTATTGAGGATCCCTTCATGGATATCTGTACACTGGCTTAAAATGAATCCCCTATATGATCAATTGAATCATAATCCGCGCTATCAGAATTTAATTGAAAAATATGATCAAAAAATTAAATGAGTATACCCCAGGCGTGCAGTTGGTATTTATGAATAAAAAATTCCCAATTCCAAATCCCCAATTACACGCATTTTATCATTCCGCCCAGGCCCTGGAACGCTCAACCGCTTTTTTCCATTTCTCCAATAAGGCATCTCTTTTATCTGCACTAAAAGAGGGCTCATAGGTTTTATCCAATTTCCATATTTCTGCAATTTCATCCAGGTTGTTAAAGTCACCCACTCCAAGTGCGGCTAAAAAGGCGGCACCGAGTGCTGTCGTCTCATGAATTATCGGTACCTGTACCGGAATGCCCAATATGTCAGCCTGAAATTGCATCAGGAATTTGTTGACAACAGCACCGCCATCAACGCGCATGGCATCAATGGCTAAGCCTGAATCTTTCCTCATGACGGCCAGGTTCTCTGCCACCTGATAGGCAATCGCTTCTAAGGTTGCTCTGACAATATGGGCCCGGGTGGTTCCGCCGGTGATGCCGATTAACATACCCCTGGCATATTGATCCCAATAGGGCGCTGCTAATCCCACAAAAGCAGGTACAAAATACACGTCACCTGTGTCAGGTACCGATAAGGCAAGATCTTCCGTCTCAGCGGCTGTCTTGATGATTCTAAGACCATCCCTTAGCCATTGTACAGCAGCTCCGGTAATATAAACACCGCCATCCAAAGCATACGTTATTTCATTGTTAAGGCTCCATACGGCGGTGGTGATCAATCCATTCTGTGAGTGCACCGGTTTAGTACCCGTATTCATGAGCATAAAGCAACCGGTTCCATAGGTTGTTTTTACAGAACCTTTTTCAAAACAGGCTTGTCCGAAAAGCGCGGATGCCTGGTCGACCACGCTTCCGGCTATGGGAATCTTTGCACCAAAAAATGAATCCGCAGACGTATAGCCAAAGGTCCCGATACTATCCCTAATTTCCGGAAGGATTGTTTTTGGAATGCCGATGAGTTCCAATATTTCCTCATCCCATTGATGGGTATGTAGATTGAACAACATTGTTCTGGAAGCGGTCGAAGGATCCGTGACATAAAGGGCGCCACCGGTTAATTTCCAGAGAAGCCAGGTATCGAGGGTGCCAACTAATAGTTCACCTTTTTCACTCAGATTCTTTGCTTGTTCCACATTGTCCAATATCCATTTTATCTTTAGGGCCGAAAAATAGGCATCTACCTGCACTCCGGTTTTTTGGGTGATCATATCACCATGTGTTTCACTCAGTTTATCTGCTGCATGTGCGGTTCTTCTATCCTGCCAAACAATGGCATTATATACCGGCTTTCCACTTACTTTATCCCAGGCCATACAGGTTTCACCCTGGTTATCCAATCCGATGGCGCGTAAATCCGTGGCCTTCAACTCCGCTGCATCTAATGCTTGCCTAATGGATTCTTTTGTTTTTTCCCAGATCTCTATGGGATCATGCTCGACCCATCCTGGCTGGGGATAATGTTGTTGATGCTCTGTATAACCCCTGGCGCTGATCTGCCATTTCTCATCAAAAATGATTGAGGTTGTTCCTGTGGTACCCTGATCGATTCCCAAGTAATATTTGTTCATTCTATTTTAATCCTTTATAAGGTGCATTATGTAAATAAAAATAAACACAAAGCACACAAAGCAGGCTCAGAGCATCACAAAGAAAAAAATTAATTTATTTTATCTTGGTTAGTAATAAACCATCGCTATAAATAAGTAGTATAGGGTGAGCAAGACTTAAAACCTTAAAATTTTCTCTTTGTGATCTTAGTGCCTTTGAAATCTTGGAAGATTTCATCCCGATCGAAGATGCGCCCTTCGGCGTAAATATCTACATGATGTAGATATTTATATCGGGACTTTGTGAACTTTGTGTTTAATCTTTTATCTTTTATCCCGGGATGGATCGGGGGATTTTTCTAAGGCCATTTTTTTACTTTGCTCTATCTCGTAATTTAGATTCCTGGTAAATACAAGGGCTAATAATATGGCAAGAACACCCGCAACTAATTTTCCCAATACAACAGCGGTTATCATATCCGGTCTCACCCCGGCGGTAAAGCCGAGATGATCTCCCAGGGCGGCGGTTGCCGGTACGAGCCAGGCCGTATTAATTACTTTACCCTTAGGATTCATATCTTTCATCATCTTATATACCGGAATACTGTTGGCCAGGGTAATAACAATACCGGCAGCACCGGTTGCATCCATTCCTAGCTTTTGACCAAGTCTGGTCAACGGTTTATTCAACGTTTTCACGATAAGTGTCAAGATAGGAAAAGTACCAAGCAATATAATCCCAATCTGAGCGATAATTTCCATGGCATCCATAATCGGTGCCATACCAGGAAGAATAACAACACCGGTAAGATGCTGAAAAGCTGCTGCCGCTAATCCAATCGTTATGACAACAACTATAAATTTGCCGAAAATCAGGGCACCTTTGATCATCTGTTTGGGAATGAATATTAGCCCCAATACAAATAGAATGGATAAAATAATGACGGGAATATTATTGATTACGACCATTTCCGGTGGAAATCCTGCGATTAAACCACCAACGATGCCACCTATGGGTACGGTTATCAAACCGATTAGCAAACCTTTGGCAAAAAATGGCCTGTCCTTATATTCAATCAGACCAAGTCCAACGGGAATGGAAAAGACAATGGTACATCCCAGCATAGAAGCAACTATTAATCCTGATAACAAGCCTGCCTGCTCGTTTATTGCCAACTCCATCGCCAGGGGATAGCCTCCCATGTCGTTAGCAAGGATAATTGCAAACATGGCCGGGTCTGCCCCGATCCAGGAAAAGACCGGAATAATCACAGGCCCTAATAATTTGGCAATCACCGGTGCCAGGGTGACGATGCCCACCATCCCGAGCGCCAGCGGTCCCATGGCATTGAAACCCTCTTCAAATTGTTCGCCTAATCCAAATTTATTGCCGAATATTCTGTCTATTCCGCCAATTAATACACCGATCGCCATTAGCCAAATAATCATCTGGTCAAATGCCATCTCGCTATCCTTTCATGATTAGGGAAAAGTTGCACTATAACATTTTTTTTACGAAAAGGGACATATTGTTTTTGTTTAAGCAAAATTTCTAATATCCCTCTTTGTCCCCCTTTTCCTTCAAAGGAGTCCCTTCGGGACAAGGGGGAAACAGATTATGCATATATTAATAATTGTACCAATAACCAATTCTGCAATACTGCCAATTATCGAGGAGATTATATCACTATGAATCAGTCTTGATTTCGTCACTCCGAACTTGTTTCGGAATCTTATATCCAAATATTTGAGACCCTGAAACAAGTTCAGGGTGACCAATGAATAGCAAGTCATTAAAATATTCAGCAGTGAATATTACACCAAATCGAATTATTTTGGTAAATTCGCAAGATATTTTACAACCGACCGGGCTGCACGCTGGCCATTAAAATAGCACCATTCCGCACCATGGAACCCCCCTAATATGTTGCCGGCGGCAAACCACCCCGGTTCCGATAACTGAAATTTATTTTGAATGACCGGTTTACGGGAGGGTAGGGTCACCTCCAGGTTACCCAGCAGAGCTAATTCGCTATTGGGGACTAACTCACCACTGATCACAATGCCATCACAGGGAATATTAGAACCATCAGATAAATTGACGTCTGAAGGGGTTTGATTGCCCACAACCTGTAGGGCTTTTACAGCACCATGGTATTTTGGTTTATTCCATCTCCGGAAATATATCCTTTCAGGCAGTGAACACTGGGGGCGCTTATTTAAATCAATCATTGTTGAGTCGGCCGCACCTGCAGCTGCCAATTTTGCTCCTGCAGCATAGGCGATCAGATCGGAGCCAATGATTACAGGTTTTTTTATTGGCAAAGTGTTATTGTTGTCGATTAAATCCAACAAATGTTTTGTAAAAAACATTCTTTCCGGTCGGGATCCATCAATCCATCCCCGCTCGGCTAAAGTCATTTCTCTGGAGCCACAGGCAAAGATGATGGCATCGGCTGTTAAATCATGTACACCATCGGTGGGATTCACAACTGTCAGTCTTTTTTCATTAACATCAATAGCTAGAACCAGGCTGTCCGTCTTAATATCTGTTTTGTATTTGGATAATCTCTTATGGAGTATTTGTACATATTCTTCGCCAAATAGCATGCGACCGCGTGTCCAAATACCGAATGTACGAATCCCATTTGCCTTTTTCTTATAAAGAGCAGGAATTCCACCAATTTTATTCTGTCGCTCAATCACCAATACAGAATCGATACCACGTTTTTTTAATCCAACAGCCGCGCCAATCCCGGTTGGGCCTGCGCCAATGATGGCAACCTGTACATGCTTTGATGGATTTTCGGTCATATTATTCTCCAGATATTATTTATCTTAAACCCTTTTTTCTCTATATAATCATTATTTATAGTATCATACTGTTAGAACGAGTGTGATTATTAACCTCGTAGAGGTTTTATTTTTGTAGAAAATAATCGTAACCCACAAACATATAATCCTCGTAGAGGATTTATAGTTGGGGATATTATATAAACGTCAACATGTTTTGAGGGAATTAATCGAAAAATTATAATAAATGTTTTTTCAATATTCTATTTTTAATTTACAATCTCCATTTTATACAATAAATGTACTATACCACCACTAATTCATCCTCTACGAGGATGACGTATTGGTTTACGTATGCTATTACAACAATTTATCCTCTACGAGGATACGGTGTTTGGATTTCGTTTTTTTATTTGCCCGAAAGACACCTTACTCTTTATGCACCTACCAGTTCACTCTCCGGGTCGTGTTTGGTGATCTGCTCCAAGGGGATGCCGCAATGTTCAGAAATGATCTCGGCGATATGGATGTGACAGTCAAATCCCTGGCATCTCCCTGTCTGAACTCTTGTGCGTCGCTTAATTGCATCGAGAGTTCGAGGTTTGAGGGGTGAATTAAGAGCATCGATGATCTCACCTCTGGAAATATGCTCGCAATAACAAACGATGTTTCCATAATCAGGTCGCTTCTCAAGCACGTCTTTGGCATCATAAGGTTTCTTCCACCATCCTGGCCAATTTGATTCTGGTCGGGAATCGTTGGTGTCAGGATCTGGTTCTACATTTATCATTTTTTCATTAACCATCCCCTCAATCAAATAATCGGCTAATGCGGGAGCTGATGTAAATCCGGTTGACCGGATACCGATGACGGAGAGTATACCCTTATGGCCATCATGGTACCTGATAATATAGCTGCCCTGTTCACAGTTACAGCGCACACCGGAATAGGTGCCGATTACAGCCTGCGACTGCAGATCAGGCATCATGCCATAAACCTGTTTCGCGATCCCTTCCAGACCTTCTGAGGTTGTGTGCAGGGCCGAGGTATCCTCCAGGGGGAAGTCCTCTGCAGTGGGGCCTGCGAGAAGATTGCCAAAAATGGTCGGGATGACCAGCACACCTTTGGTTTTTGCTGTTGGAATGGGTAGTAAAATTCGTTCAGTCAGAGAGCGGCTGAATTTGTCATAAATAAGAAACTGACCGCGGCGCGGATTGATATCAAATGGAGCACCATCATATTGATCGGCCAATTTACGGCTACCTAATCCAGCCGCATTGACAATATTCCTGACAGAAATACGATGTCCACTGGCCGTAACAATTTTTTTAATCTCTTCGCTGGGATTTTCGATAGCAACGACGGGCGATCCGAGGAGAATATCCACACCGTTGATCAGGGAAACTTCTGCACAGGCGATTGATAGCATAAAAGGATCAGCCAGGGCCTCTCTGGGAACCAACATACCTCCACACACATCTGAAGAAATATTAGGTTCTAAATCCCGCGCCTCATCGGCCGTTAGCAATTTTACATCATTGACGCCATTGTCCAGGGCCTTTTTGTAAATTTTGTCCAGTTGTGCACTTTGCTCTTCATTTAAGGCTACAAGTAAGGCACCGCAGGGATCATAGGGGATTTTGAGTTTCTTTGCCAGTTCTGGCCATTGCCCTGATGCCCGGGTAACCAATTGTGACTCTAATGATCCTACAGTAGCGTCAAAGCCGGTGTGCACAATCGCACTATTTCCCTTGCTGGTTCCTTCGCCCACATCATGATTTTTGTCTATTAATAAGATTTTTAGTTGATACTGGGATAATTTATAAGCTAAGGTGCAGCCAACCACGCCGGCTCCGACAATAACGATGTCATAGGGCTCTGTTCCAAGTTGTGAGTCATCCCTTAATATTAATGACGGGTCATTAATATTTGCAGCCTTATCATATAATATTTTTCCTCGGACAGTCATATCTTAAATTCTCCTTTTTTTGAATAGCACTCAATTCATATTAAGTTGGTCTAATCTGAATTGTTGAACTATCGTTTATATTACACAGTATAATTGGAGTTATTGTTGGACTAATGAAGGGCTGGAGTAATGTATTGCCTATTTATAGCAATACTCCAGAACTCTAACACTTCCAAATTTAATTGTTCCTGCAAAAAATTTCTATTCCAGTTTCACTTGATACTATTTAATCAATACAGCCTTTTCACTTTTACTATATTCCGGCGTTTCAAGTTTAAAGATATAGGTCCCACTGGGAAGAGGAAGGTTATGTATGTCTTTCCCATCCCAGGGAATACTAAATTCTCCGGCAGGCATCTCATTGTTTACCAATATTTTTACTAATTGACCATCGATTGAATAAATATTTAGCCTAACAAATCCAGATTTCTTGAGATCAAACCTCATTATTGTGCTTGAATTAAAAGGATTGGGATAATTTTTATATAAGGCTGTTTTTTTAATAACCAGATTCTCCTCTTCACCAATATCTGTAGAGGAGGAAACAGTAAACATTCGTTCTTCAGACCATTCCGTCCACTGCAGATTTTTATCTCTGTAACGCATACGCCACCAATAGGACTTTCCATCGTCCAACCCCACACCGGTTACTAAATACTATTGATAAATCTATATTTTTATTTAAATCGATCGGATTATAATCCGGGGGACCGGTATCTCCGTATAGATCCTCAAAATCGCGAATTTTATTAACTTTCATTTCGCTATAATTGCCCTGCACGGCTGTAATCTGAAATTGGGAACTCATAATCTCGTAATCTTTGCTAAAATCATCACTTTCCAGTTGAAAGGGTGGTTTAACGTCGGATCCGGAAACAGGGTCGACCAAACCGGGTTGTTCAAGAGGCAGGGCCTTTTTATCTCTGTGCAAATGAATCGATGATTAGATTGTCACGTATCAGGTCCGTATGTCCAAGACTATAATTGGTGGCCTGATACTGCCTGTTCGCAATATCGATATCGATTAAGGTATAACAATAATGATCAAAAGCACGTTGTATCTCGGGGTAATTTTCTTGATTCCCATACATACCCCATCGATCAAGATTTGACCCAGCTCCTCCGGATAAGACTAATCGCAGATTACCGTCCTGGACCGCTCCTCTCTCATAATTATGGGAATGTCCATACACGAGCATATCGGCTTTACTGTATTTGTTGAGCGTCGGTATAACCCTGTCCTGGACATAGGCCGTATTACCATCCGGCCAGATTTCACTACGGCCGGGGTGATGACAAAAAGCAAAAACCCAATCAATTGTATCATCATTCTCTGCTGTTGCCATTAAGGTATCCAACCAGGTGATTTGTGTCTCATTTCTTAGCTGCCAATTGCTATTTATGGCAATAAAGAGAATTTTACCGTATTGAAACGCATAGTATTTTTCGCCCTCGGGTCCTCCAAGTTCCTCATATTTCATGTAATTATAATAATGTTCCGCTTCATTTTCATGATTGCCAATACTGACCATTACAGGAACATTGCCCGATACCGAATTCATCGGCTCGAAATATTCACGTTTATATTGGGATAAAACACCGCCGGTTGTTACAATATCACCAACATTTAATACCAGATTCAGATTTTCTTCGATGTCTGGACCATATAATTCAACCACTTTATCTCTCATACTTTCTACAACCCAGGTAAATACATCGGGTTCAGTTCGATTATCTCCTACAAAGGCAAATCGGATATGGCCTGTCGAGTCACCGGGAAGAGGCGGTGTTTTATATTTTTTGATCTCTGATTCCATCGTATCTGTTATGGCTTTATAATAATAGACAGTTTCGGGGGATAAGTCGGTTAGTTTTACTGTATGCCAGATTGTAGTTGTATCAAACTCGAAAGCCTCACCACTTTGTTGCATACCTAATGCTTCTGTTAATCCATATTCAACGATAGATTCTGTACTTGCAGAGGCGTGCCAGCAAACAAAAATAGAAGTAGGCGAGGGCGTTTGCAGATAGGTATAGATTATCGAGTCCGGTTCTGTTACAGATTCCGGTTTATGATTATAGCCACCCAGACCGGCAATTTCCTCATTACTGAGGGCACGGGAATACAGTTTTACATCCGCCACATCCAAGGCTGCATCTTCACCATTTTCATCTCCAAATAGAATAAATGCACTACTCAGCGAAAAACGTCCGTCAATTTCTCCTGCAGCACCATTTAGGAGAAGATGACCGTCATAATAATAATTATAGTGTGTTCCATTTTGTACTGATATGGCAATCCGATACCATTCTCCTGGTTTGATTTTATCAGGCGTATAGCCTGTTTGCCCTACACCCATGTAGCCCGATGGATTTATAAACCATTCACCATCATTTCCGGATTAGTATAAATCCGTTTTATACATGCAATACCATGGTCCATATTCCGGGATTTTTATATCCATTACCAGGGAAAACTCGTTTACCTTACTTCCGCCGCCATTTGGGGCAATTCCATGCGGAACGATATAGTTGCTGCCGATCCCGATATTAACGGCACCATCCTGTACAGCGGGACCTTCAACGGCCGTATGACTTCCGGAGAGTATAAGGTTTGTGCCTACCGTCGCTTTGGTAAGATCAGTCGGATCATCAAATTCCCAATGACCGACAAGGCCGTCCTGGGCAATGGACAAATTGCCTATAAAAAATAATGCAATAATAATAGAGATATAATTCGCCTTCATTAACATTTTCCTCTTAAAAAATTATGATTCATTTGACTTTACGCTTCATTCTTTTAGACAGGATCACAGGATTGACAGGATTGTATCTCTCATAACATGTTAAAAATCATACATTACGCTAAAAATATTAAATAATTTTAATATTTTAATAGATGTTTTCATCCTGTTAATCCTGTCAGAAACTCTTTTTATGCACGCCGTATGTAGTAACGACGCGATTCATCGCGTCGCCATATAGTATAGACTGAATTGATAATACTCTCACCCATTACTCAAATTCCAAATTCCTGATTCCAAATTCCATCTTGTTTATCTGAGGAGCACCATCTTCTTTACCTCTTGATACTCCCGGCTTTTAGTTGATAGTAGTAAACACCACTGCAAATCCACTTGCATCCCACTGCACCTGATGGTTTCCAACAGATTGACCTTCGCTCACAAGTGTCACCACTTTTTGGCCAATTAAGTTAAATATACTGAGTTCCACAAAACTGGTAATTGGTAATTGGTAATTGATCACTGTTACAGGATTAAAGGGATTGGGATAGTTTTGCTCCAGGCGAAATTTATTCAAAATAAATACATCTTTATCAAGGTCTGTTATAGGTGCGACCACAGGAATAAGATGAAGAAAGTCAAAATAAGCCTGCCCGGTAAAGCTAAACTGAATTTTATATGTACCAGCGGGGACGGCAGTTAGGCTATCATAATACCACCACTCGGCTACTTTTTGTATGCCCGTGGATACCGTTTCCAGGCTGTTTTTATCCCCGATCTAATAATTCTATCTTTATCTCTGCCGGTTGATCACCTCGAAAATCCCGCATATAACCACCCCATTTAACTGAGAACCGGCTGGCATCGATATCATCTTGATACTCCGTTAGATCAATACTTTGGGAAGCACTTCCGGAGCCAACGTTGTTGTTGGCGAAAATATAATTTCCTGAAATGGAGCGGGTTTTTTCCACTTCGTTTGCTAATGCTTGCATATATCCAGAAACATTCCATCCCTCAAGATCACCAGTCTCAGCAGAAGGATTCATTAAAAGGTTTTTTCCAAATGGATGAGGTTCTTCGAGTGTCTTTAGAGCAAAGAAAGCATGTTCAAATGCCGCATCATTAGAATATCCATTTGCGGTTTTACGATAGGAATTAAGGTGAACGATGGCGTTCCGCGTTCCCGGTGGAAGAAAACTCGTCTCCCCATAAGGATGCCAGAAGAGTGTATCCCATCGTTTGCTGCTAGATTGTAATAAAATATTTCCCGATTCATCTACAAAATCAATGAGCATCTCACCCTCGTCATAAGGTTCGCACCGACTGGCATTGATAGTTCCCAGCGCTTCATAACCTGTGGCAAAATAACAGTTCCATTCCGCAGCAATATTACCCCTGTCGATTTGATCTGCATAGGCACTCAGGTCAATTTCCTGTGAACCAACCGACAGGATTCTAAATCCTGACCGGTAAAAAATGAACTGCCCATATAAGGGAGCTGGTTCTCGCGTTCATTTTCAGTCATAAATCCTCCAAAAGATTGCCAGTCTTCCAGACCATGTTCAGCCTCGGGATTTTTCAAAAGGTTTTCATACACAATATATTTACCACTGCTGTTGATAGTAGTTGCGGGATGGTATTTGTCTTTTACCCCGGTAATGGAGATTTGATATTTTTTTTCAAATTGATGATTAGAAGTTTGAATTTGAAGGCGGTCGTAGCCCCTAACCATATTTGCTCCAATAACCGATACAGAATGGCCACCATCCAGAGGTGTGATTTTATAATTACCCGGATCTTCCGCGCTTATACTATCTACATCCTGATCAAACCATACTTCAAGGATGTTTGATCCCAAATAGGGCACTATCCTGTCTATCTGGGGTGCTACTTCTTTTGCTCTGGCTGGAAATTCAACTGTTCCCCAGACCGGTTTATGATCGGCAAGAATGGGGAGAGATTCATGATCTCGCCTTCAATGAGTCGGCCCTTACTGGATTTATTGCAGAAAATAAGATCAATCGTTTGGGCACCTTCACCACCGTAGAAATCAAAAGCAGGCCAGGTTACCCTTTGGCTGGGTGCCCAACCTAAATCAGCGATCGCATATCGCATATGTTCTTCCAGAATATTTATCTGGGTACTATAATGCTCATCATTAAAATCACCTACAGCGATTTGCAGGGGAACTGAGTCAGGACTGAACAGATCGTCTACCATTGTTCGTGCTGCACGATCTCCGGCTTCGTCCCAGGGAATATGGAAATTATATATAGATACGGTCTGGCTATCGATATTAGTCCAAACATTAACACCGGATACGGGCAGATTTTTGATTTTTGTGTAGGGCGTTTTTGAAAGGATTATGCAATCTGCACCACTGGCTATATGCATCCCGGTCAACGCAGCGACTTCTTGTCCAAATGCAATAGAACATTCCTGTAATCCGGCAAAATCCAGGTCGAGAGATATAATCAGTTCAGCAATTTCTGTAGGTGTGCAAATTTGGTTTCCCCAGATATTATAGGTGAAGCCACGTACGGTTAAACTTCGATCCGCTGTTAATATTTCTGGAAATTCTTCAGGCTTTTCTTCAAAAAGGGTATCTTGTTCACTCACGTAAACATCGTCGAAAATGGCACCAGCGTTGGCATAGCACATCAGCCCAATTTTACCATGTGAAAAGGTTGTATCCTGGACAGCAAATAAAATGCTTTCTTCTTCATATACATAGATGCTGTCACCTTTTACTTGTATCTTTCCAATAAAATCACCAGGAATTAAGATGTCGGATGTAGATTCAGCCAGGGTAGAAAAAACACCATCTATTTGCTTCTCCAGGCGTTTAAAGGGACCCTGGTTACCAGGATCGGCCACTGTGATAAAACGATAATAATTCTTATCATCCTGGTAACGAAATAACATACCTATGCCATCATCATCAGTAGAGGTGATCCGCACATTTAAATAAAAATCTTCCCAGCTGTCATTTCCTGCAATGATATGGGTTCCTTTAAAAACACTGTATTCATTTTCTGTTGTAAAGATATTAGAATTTTGGTGCAATTCTTCATTTAATATATTCCAGCTGGAGGGGCCGGATGAGTAGGGTTCATCATCAATAATAGTCCAGCTTTCCAGGCTGCCACTATCGAAGTCATCGCCCCAAGGTAATTCCTGGGAATATATTTGCATACAAAAAACAGATAAGATAAAAAGTATGGTTTTTATGATTTTATTGTTCCCCGTCTTCCGTCCTGGTTTAATACTAATACCTCTTGCTTATAATAATTGATTATTATTTGCTGATACATATTCAGTTATTGAGACTATTTTTTGGAGTATTGGAGTACTGGCATAATGCAATTCTATTAAATATTACATTACTCCACCACTCCATAACTTCAAATTTTTATTTATTGTAATAACACCATTTTCTTTGTCTCTACGAATTCTCCAGCTCTGATCTGGTAATAATAAACCCCACTCGTCATATCCGAGGCATCCCACTGTACCTGATGTTGACCGGCTTGCTGAACTTCAGAAACTAATGTGACTATTTTCTGCTCCTAATGTATTGTATATAATTAATTTCAACTTCATTGCGTCATTGGTAATTGATAATTGATCATTGTAGACGGGATTAAAGGGATTGGGGTAATTCTGACCTAATCCGAATTTGTCCGGTACGACGCCGGTTTGTTTAACTGTATGATCAATAGATGTGAATTGTTTATCATAAGAAAAGGAATCAATTGAGTTCCCATCTATATTAATAGCCCGCAGGGTGAGTGTCTTATCATCGAGTTCAATATAGGTGAAGGAATGTTGATTGACCCAGACATCCACATGCTCATAATCATAGGCATGTTCACCACTCTCTAAAGGCGCACCGCCGCCGCCGGTAATGATATAATATACCCCATTTAAACGACCACGTTCATAGTCATGCGTGTGACCGTTAAAAACCATATCAACCCCATATTGCTCAAAAAGCGGTACAAGGTGATCGCGGACAGCTTCTTCACCCGGATATCCCGGCCAGCCTTCGCTCCAGGGCGGGTGATGAAAATAGACAAATGTCCATGATGTCTCTCTACGCATCTCTGACTGCAGATCCTGCACTAACCAGGTATGCTGGGCGCTTTCCGGATAATAGGGTAGATTGGTATCCAGGGATATAAAGTGTGCATAACCATAATTAAACGAATAATACCGTTCCGTACTATCGGGATTATTGTAAGGCAGGTTAAAGGAATTCTGATAGGTCAGGGTATTGTCGTAATAGGTATCATGGTTTCCTACACAGGGGAAAATTGGTGCATTAGCGAGGATATCTTTATAGGGCTCGAAAAATACCAGATCATATTCTTCCCCATGATGCTGGTTTACGTCGCCGGCATGAAGCCCAAAATCGTATTCAACCTTTTGGATTTGTGCCGCTACCTCTAATTGCGCCGGTGTACTCCCAAATCCTTCATAGGGACTGGAGTCACTGATGACAAAAAATTTAGTATTTTTTACCGATGTGGGTTTTGCCGTATAAAAATATTCAGTTTCCGTACTATCCTTGTCAGAAGCAAAAACACGATAGAAATATTGATGATTGGCTTCAAGGCCGGATATTTTTACCTGATGGTCAAGTCTTGGCTCTGCATTTAATAATATTGATTTTGGCAATCTGTATCTGTACCCCATTTTAAATGGGTTGGTTGTAATGTGGTGGTGCGCCATTGGATGTGTACTGATTGGGTTGTTGGCAATTCGATAATCGGATATCTTGCAAATGAAGTATCCGGCATCTCAGATATATAATAAAGTCCATATTCGCCCATCGGTGGATTTGCTTCACTCAATATTTGGTCATAATTCGAATTATAATAACTTCTTACCGCAATATAATAGGTGTCAGTAGTTGGAAAAGCCCCGATCATCCTGGAAAAGGTAGAGTTTACTGGACCACTTGGTGTCTGTACGGTTCCCACATCATCATTCTCAAGAATTAGATTCCCGAATGAATCAAATAACATTAAATAGGTATCGGTATCCCGCACATCAAGGTCCAGAATGGGAAGGGTCATAATTTCAAAACGCTCTCCGGCTTCAGCTGAAACTTTATAATAATCAATATCATTTTTCGGGTAAAGGGCGCCATATATCGTATCTTCTTTTGCCAGAAATTCTGATCCGGATGCAAAAGCAATGCTCCCATCCGGTTCATGGGTCATCAATTCCTGTGGGCCTCTTCCCCCGGCCAAACGTATTTTATAACCACCCGATGCATTGTTTTGATCAAATATTTTCGCATAAAAGGTACCGGAATAATCCGGTACATAGCCCGAGAGTCGAAAATTATTATTACCATTACGCCCGCCCACATTGCTGGTGAGGATATTGTCTGGGGCAGCATCGAAGTACAACTCGATATTGGGGGCAATTCCCTCATCATTCTCAATGCTGGTTAAATAATACATATGATCGGTTTGCCATTCCATATCAAAATAATCGAGATCTCCTGCCGGTGAAAAGGCAGCGCTAATTTTTGTTACACCATCTAAAGAAATACTATTAGCGTTCTCTCTGGTATTATTTGGTTCAACCTCGGTATCCTGGGAGAGCAGCGCGTAGGGGAGTCCAATAAGTGTAAATACTATAATAATTCTTCTTATAATCGTCATATTAATACTTCCATGTAAATTTATTTAAAATCCCCAGGCCGGATCGACCACCGGATTTGCCAAACGGTTAGTTCCACGTTTAAAGACCTGCAGACTTGACCAGCGAGATTTCTGTGAATCGATAGTTGTAATCGTATCCAGGACAGCTTCATTGATAATAATCGGGATTTTTTTGTTGGTGAGAGAATCTACTGTTTCTGTTAGTCGGTTACGTGTCATCTCAATATAGGCCAGGCGTTTTGCCTGATAGATATTCTTCTCAAATTGGGGATTATCGTCCCAACGAATCTTAAATTTATCTTTATTCATTTCAAAGTATTCCCTGGCCCGTTTGTCATCAATCTTTATATCTTTGGTATGATAACTTCGGGTTTCTTCATAGACCCATTTGTCTCTCCAGCGCTGCAATTCTTCGATTACCTTAGGCGATTTTTGTAAATTTCTTTCCTTAGCTTCTCTGATCATGAATTCATTACGCACCGCAATGCCAATATTATCTTTTAAAGCCGGACGAATATCCATATCTTTATTTTTTGGATTCATTTTAATAGATTTGGGATCGAATCGATCCAGAAATTCCCTGATGGTCCAATGATTATCATCAAATGTTACCAGGGGCTGCTCCAGACTTTTCTTTAATTCATAAAGGGAAGAACCATCGCTTTCCCGGGCAGATAAAACAGAAGATATAAAATCTTCTTTTTTATTTATTTTAATTTTCTGCCACTCTTTTAATGCACTTGATAATTTTTGAAAAGCTTCACCTTTCGTTGTAACATTTTTTGGCGTCATCATATCCGAAACATAGCGGACAGCTTCCTGGTTTAATTTGCGGTAGAAGAGGACCTGTCTGATGCTTTCAGCTCTTTCCTGGTAAATATAATCAGTTACCGGTTGGCGCTGAATATCAACAACCTGAAATATAAAATAGCCATTTTTTAATTTGACCGGATCTGAAATCTCTCCCATCGGTAAATCCTTAATTATCTCAAGTACTAATGGATCGACCTCCAGCCAGGTAACATACTTGGTTTCAAAGTTTTCAGGTTTTATTTTAATTTCAGGATTGTTTCGCAGGATATTCTCGACAACCCTGGCATAGCCTTGTTCCCTCATCGCTTCAGTGACGCGTTTGGCATATTCGAGGTCCGGTTCATACCAGAAACGCATCTTCCATTGCACTTTTGATCTGTTAATGGCTTCATGAACCTCCTCGTCTGATATATCAATATTATCTTTGACCTCGTTTTGGAAGAGAGCCTCAACCAGCAATTCTTCTTCCAATTCATGCTCCAGCTTTTGGACACGTTCAGATTTGTCCAAATTAAGTTCATATCCCTCCTGTGCCAGCACCAGTTCCTTAATCATATAGTTGAGGTAGGATCGTTTTCTATCCGGCTCTTTTTTAAGATGGGGCAATCCGAACTCATAATTACGCCGAAAGTCACGAACGGTAATTTCCATGTCACCAACCGTCGCCACAACCGTATCTTCCGGGTCCGGAACTTCCTTTTCGCTACAGGCTGAAAGAGAAATGAAAAGGAAACTGATAATAATTAATAATATTCTTAGCATCGGTATTCACTTGTAACTTGATGTTTGACTAAAATCCAGAATTAATTCCGTTTTTTAAACACAAAGTTCACGAAGAATACACAAAGATCACAAAGTTTATATTAAGAATATTTTCTTTGTGTACTTTGCGATTTCTTGGTGTTCTTTGTGTTTAATCTTTTATCTAATTAATCATCTTAACGGCCAGAGGTCATCGCTCATAGCAGCGGTAAGTCCAAAATTATCAATGGCTTGTAAATGGATCATTCATATGTTAAAAACGCTGAGGTTGCCTGATGCAAATTGATAAAGGCGGAAACCTCAGCGCTTAATACCTTTCTGTAAAGTTAGAAAAATATAACTGCTATGCTAAATTATAACAGTGTACCCTTTGTTTCTTACTTGACGAGCAACATCTTCTTCGTTTTTACAAACTTATTTCCTGCAACTAATCGATAGAAATAGATACCGGTTGCAACCCGATTTCCAAACTGGTTTTTGGAATCCCATATCAATTGATAAGAACCAGCTGCCTGTCGTTTGTTGACGAGCGTTACCACCTTTTGTCCCATGACATTATATATGTCAAGTCTGACATCCACATTTTCCTTTAAACTATATCTAATTGTGGTGGTCGGGTTAAAAGGATTCGGATAATTCTGATCAAGGGCAAATTCATCGGGTACAAGTAATTCACCATCGATTGCATGTCGACTCCACGTTCAGACATTTTTGCCCAGATATGGTAAGTACCAACGGCGTTATTACCGATACTAGGTGTGCCGTCACGGTAAGTGCCATAATATGGGATGGCATCGACATAATACGTGCCATTGCCCGGCAATGAGTCGACAAATACGCGGGAATAGGTATTGCTGACATCGCCCTTATAGAATTCTAATTCATACCAATCATCCCAATCGTCATTTTGGGTCAGTTGCGTACTGTCTGCTGAGAGAAGTGTCATATAGGTATCAATTTCCCTGATCCACCGAGGACCGTGGGCAGGAGCCAGAACAACCTCCAGGGACATACCGTCAGTACCAGCAATAGCAAACATATCATGATCAGCATCAGTTCCCCAGGCAACTTCAACCATTGTTCCATCTGTCGGGAGGGCTGGATTCCCATCTGCCTGGGCCACGGGTATTATCGGGTTCATTGAGTGCTGCGACCTCTGAAAGGACCTCTCCACCAGCAGCTCTTAATTTGTATGCGCCTGTGTTGATGGCATCAATGGCTGCAGGATCTACAAAGATCTTCAGTAAATAGGTACCGGTCGTGGCCGGGCTCCATCCTGAGATACGAAAATCATTGCTGCCAGATCGGCCAAAAGGTGTCGCATCTACCAGGTTGGTCGCGTTACCTTCGGCGAACAGTTCCACTTTAATGTTAGCACCCACTTTTGAATCAGCGGTATTGAAATAATAAAGTTTCCCTGCTTCCAGTTCAACTTTAAACCAATCTTCCAGATCGTCGGCGGCAAATGACGCTTCGATCAGGTTATTGTTGGCAACGGGAATAAGATTGGCCTGTTCGGCTGAATTATTGGGTTCACTCTCAGAAATGGTACCCTTAACGGTCAAAATATAATCACCAACGCCCGGATTACGATCATTGGATTCTCTGTCACCATTATGAGAACTATAGTAACTCATGACTTTAAGATAGTAAACGCCATCTGCCGGAATTGTTGTAGCAATAGTTGAATAGGTGCCGGTGGCATCGTCATTATCATCGACTGGTGTCCCCGGCGGCGCTTACTAATTGCATAAAAGTATCGGTATCCCGATCCCAAGTGGCACCGCCAGCAGGGGTCAATTCAGCCACAAACATCTGACCAGCCGTACAAGTGAAACGAAAGACATCTAAATCATTTATCCTGCATAAAGTGCACCGGTCATCGGCACACCATCAATAGGATAATCACCCTGGAGGTCAGCATCGGCAACAGAATTATCCGGTTCATGGAAAGCACCTACGGTTGCGAGTTCGGCGCTACGTGCACGGACGATATAATCATTTGCAGAAGCATTGTTATTGCTTAACTGTCAAATAATATACCCCATCGGCGGATGGAATAAATCCGGAGATGCGGAAATTATCGTCATGGTAACGGCCGTCAACATCAGCATTTAATACATTGGTCAACGTATCAATTGCGGCAAAAAGTTCCGCATGGGGATTCGCACCATTCGGTGTTTCTTCATAGGAATTGATAAAATACATGCGGGTCTTGCACCATCTCAATGGCAAAGATATCAACATCATCACCACTTGAGAAAGTTGAAACAATATCTTTGCCTTCCGGCATATTCATCGCTTTGGCAAAGGTATTGTTGGGTTCACGTTCCAGGAATGCCGGCGAGGCGGCACTGGAAACGACCAGGAGACGATAAGCGCCAACGGCATTATTACCGTCATTTTCATCCGTTTTGTAATATCCCTCAACTTTTACATAGACATTACCTGATCCTTGCAGAGTATAATTAGTCAACTGCAGAGAAAACATTGCCAGAAACCTTATCATCATTTTCAACGATATTACCGCTGGGATCGACTAACGTGATTTTGGTATCAAAGTCACGATTCCAGGTCGCATTGCCGTCCATACCGCTGAATAATCTCCACATGGACGATATCACCGGCGGTTCCAATAAAGGAATACCAGTCTTCATCACCTGCAGGGTATATAATCGCATTGGTTTTACTGCTGTCAAATTCAACAGCAGTAGCCGTACCCTGGACATCATTATCCGGTTCATTCAGCGAGGGATCCATTTCTCCAGGTTGCCCAACCCATACGCAACTGATAATCACCGGTATTATCGCCGCCAACCGATCCGGCAGCAGGAGAGACTTTTACAATATATATACCATCTTTCGGTGGAGACCAACCGGAAAGACGAAAATCCTCACTATTATATCTTCCTTCTACTGTAGCATCGATCAGATTCGTCTCAGGATCATCACGGTCGAATATCTCGAGTTTAATATCAGCATCGGCGGCAACGGAAGAATTAGCGGTGTTGAAAGAATACATCTTTACACTTTTAAGATTAAAAGCATAATAATCGACATCGCCATCACTGGAAAAATTAGCATCGATTACGATGTTATTGTTACCACCAATCTGTGAACCGGTAACCGCTTCACATACAGGTGTTGCCTGTGCAACAGCATCATTTGGCTCGACTTCTGCTTTTGTCTCACCCATAAAGGAATAAAGAATATATCCACCCGTGGAAGGATCGGAATCAGAATGGGTTTCCTCATTATATTCACTATAGAAACTGGTCATAACGACATAATAAAGACCCGTATAGGGGAGACTATCCAATACGGCAAGAGAAAACACATTATTTGAACCGAAATCCTCTTCCTGGTTGCTCTTATCATCATTTTCGGTGAGGAGCTGAGTGCCATCTCCATCATAGATATATATTTTGCTATCCATATCCCTGGTATTTGGATATCCCTGTACCGGTTCTGTTTCTATCCAGAGCCTTTTGCCTGCTTCGCCGGCCATATAAAAATAATCGACATCATCTTTTCCAGTGGGCAGGCTATCCAGTTGGAAAAACATACCCGAAAAACGGCTACCATCGATAGGTAAGGCATTTTGTGCAAAGGCTTCCTGAAATGAATTATCCGGTTCATGCAGATTCGCCCAGAAGTCTAAACCCTGCGAGATAAAACGAATTTTGTAATCACCCGTGTATTCGCCTGTAATTACTGATTGGGCGTTCACTTTTAGATAATAGGTGCCTGAGCCATACTCGGCAGGTACCCAACCGGCGATACGAAAATTATTTGCTAATCCGCGTCCGTCGGGAGAACCATTTAAGATATTTGTAAGGGTGTCTTCGCCCCAATATAGTTCAACATGGACATTGCCCGGTATGTCAGCATCAAAGGCATCCGCTGTCGGACTGGCGGAATAGATGTGATAAATACTGTCAACAGACATCTCCATTTTCCAAATATCCACATCATCAACTGATGAAAAATTTGCCAAAGGCTCTGTGTTATCCGCAAGCGGGGTCGCCGTGGCAAAATGATCGTTTGGCTCTGTCTCGGTTTGGGCGAAGGATAGTCCAGCACCCAAGAAACATAAACCAACAGTAACAATGAAAAAAATTATCAATCGTTGCATCTGTACCTCCTTCAAATAGTTAATACATAGACTTCGTAAAATCTGACGCGCGATAGTCATTCAAAAAGGGCTGGAGACCACCTCCTTTCAACACTCATTAAAGATAAAAGGATTAAGTGTTTCATGAATTACATCATTATGTTATTTCTAGCCGGATACTTTGTTGTTTTGAGCAAAATTTAAAAAACTTTTGTCCACGAATTACACGAATTAGCCTGAATTATTTTTTAAAATTTCTATATAATTAGTATTCTAATTCGTGTAATTCGTGGACTATTTCTTCATCTCTCTGCTCCAGGAGACTCTGCCGTAAGTACTGACCTTGGTTGATGTACCCTCTAAAACCGAAGTCCCACCGAAAATCTTTGGGTATTGTCAAGAATTCCCCAGTCCGACCAGGCATAGTCTACGCGAATTCCCCAACTTCCACGCTGGTAATAATCGAAACCTCCACCGAGGGTTAATCCATTGATGGCATCACGCTCAAACATATTTTCGTATCCGGCCCGGAAAAAAAACATATCCCCAACCCCTACTTCTGCTCCTAAATTGATGCTCTCGGTGGTATTGCTGGGGTGGTTTACATCCACCGCAACCAGCGCGCGCATATATTTTCCAATTTCCTGGCCATAGGCTAGGCCAACACGAAATAATAATGGCAGGGGATAGGATCCAACTTTATAATTGACCGGGACCCGGTCAAAATTTGAAACAAGGGGATCCGGATCATGCGTTGTGGTCAAATGACGGCCTTCCATCTGGATGTCCGAACCAAAATTGCTCATACTGGCTCCCATCTGTAAACCTTCCAGGCCTGTCTTATAAAAGACACCTACGTCGATAGCATAGGCGGTTCCTTCTTCGCTCCAGATTCGTTGAGCGATATATTTTCCGCTTACACCAAATGAAAAGCGATTGGTTAAAGCCAGAGCATAGGATAAAGATAATGCCAGGTCACTTGCACTATAATTTTCACCGGTCCCCTCAGGCCTGTCAACGGTACGGACGGGTGCATCACCATAGTTGAGGTAGCTGATACTTGCACCAATAGAAGAATTTATAGAGGGAATAGCGAAGACTATACCCAGATAGTCGTAACTGGTTTCAGCCAGCCATTCCGAATGCATAAACTCCGCCTGTACGCCTTCTACCCAAACGATTCCAGCCGGGTTCCAGTATAAGGCACTGGCATCATTTGCTATGGCGGCATAGGCACCCCCCATGGCTGTCGCACGGGCACCGACCCCGATCTCGAGAAAGGTGGCGGCACTAACACCTACGCCTGATACATTTGTTACGAAATTTACACCCTCGTCTTTATCCTGGGCCAGAACCAATCCTGGGGCAAGAATAAAAAACAAAAGCAAAGTATACAAATTCTTCATCGTATGCAGTCTCCTTATGGACTTTCCCTTTGTAAGCCAATCCCCTAAGTGCAGCAGGGCAGAGATTAGGGGATTATTTTTCGTGCTATTCATGTTATTTGATGACCGCTAATTTGCCGATTTTGGTTCCGACATCTGGTGCGTCCACATGATAAATATAGACACCATGTGCGATCTCCAATCCATCCTTGGTCCTGAGATCCCAGGCAGCACGACCCTCGTTCTCAGCGGATGAATGTTCCAGGGTGCGCACAAGTCTTCCCGCAATTGTGAAAATTCTTATTGTACATTCTTTAGGTAAATTTACAAAGTCAATCTTTCGATCACCACGTCCGACAGACTGTGAAACTAATCTGGGTTCAAGTGTGCTAACGGCAATATAGGGATCAGGTACTGTGTATATGTTGTCCATATTGGCAACAGCACGTTTCTGGCTGTAATCGCCGCCAATCATCGTAAATTCAAAGACATCATTACGGTCAAAGGTTTTTTTAGTGGTAAAGCGAAAGATATCACCCGCTTCGGGAATCCTTTGAAATCTTGGTTCTATGCCAGGGGGTAGGTTGAAATTAATTCGCCATGAGGTTTCCGTGTAAATGTAGAGTGTGTCTTGGCCTATTTTTATAATTAACGGACTTATTTTAATCGCAATTTCGTCCCCGTGGCTGATAACGCCGCGTAAGGAATCGGGTTCAGGGTCAGAACCTAATTGTCTGCTAAATCCAAATACAACCTTATAGGCGCTATCCGGATTGGTAATATCGTAGACTGAAAAGTTGGTGGCAATACGATTGGCTGGTATTGCGGAGTAAGATGTATCGGCGCCATCTTCCAAAATTCTGATTTCATAGTCGTGGGGGACTGCCAGCGTTTGCTGATCATGTCCACGCGGATCACCTTCTACCGTTGATCGCCCTCTAAACCAGCCGGCCCAATCAACATCTACCCGATCTTCATTTTGAATATATAATTTAAATCCATCCAGAACATCATCTTCAAACTCTTCGCTTTCATAATTGACATCGGGGGTGAATAAGGTATCACCTGAATCTAAATCCACCAGCCAGGCACCACTCGTCTTACCTGTGGCAAAGGCGCTATCCTTTTTTTCGATAGAACCATCATCTTCGAATGAAAGTCGATAGGAATGATCACGTTTTATATCCTCGGGAACGATGACTTCCAGCTCTATAGTACCTGTCCCCATCCCACTTAAGTGCTCTATCCCCGATTCATCAACTTGCGGTTCTAAATATCCGGCAGAAGGTTCAACAGGTATTACGACCGCAGTATTGCGGTCCACAAAAGTTGGCCGGCCGAGTGGATCGGTCTGAATGATGGCTGAACACTCGGTCGGTGATAAGGATGCAAGATTTGGTTTATCCGTAAGACCACGCTCAAAGAAATCCGGTGCATAACCCTTATCAACCGCTACGACGGCATAATAATAGGTACGACCATTTGTTACATCATAATCGACGTAACTATGCCGCAAGCCGGAGTCATTCCCCATATCATATGATACACCTAAGTCCAAACCATTGCTTTCGTCTGAGCCACCGATCGGTATGGGATGGGGGCCAACCAATCCATCTTTTAAATCATATTGTACCAAATGTTCGAATAAGAGGGGATTACCGAAAGCATCTGTGATCGTTTTAATATCGTTAAAATTTGGATCGGTGCTTTTGTAAATCTTATACATCGCAAAGTCGAGGCCATAAATAGGATCTCTGGATCTCTCTGAGCCGTCATCCCACTGCAATACAACTTTTTTATCACCGGGAATGGCTGAAACGACCGGCAGCCGTGGTGCTTTGGCAAAGTTGTAATCCGAATCATAGATTTTCTGCATGGTCCTTTTATTACGAAAGATATCCACTTCGTCATTTCCGAACAAACAAGCGATGGCATAACGTTGGGTACCTGACCGACCGGATTCAAGTTCAACAAATCCACTGCCATAACTAAAGGCCACATCACGTGTATATTCTTCGTCAATCTCAAATGTGCCCGGCTGTAACTCAATATTCCAGAATTCTTCATCATTTGCCGTCCGGCTGTCCACGTCTTTGAGATACCAGGAGGTCAAACCAACCTGATCCGATTCATCATTATCCGTCGATCCAAAATTTGACTCACCCTGATCCGGCATTCCATTGGCTTCAGTCCCGTTCTCATCAGGTCCCGGATATCCTTCAAATTCGGGTCCCAGACCGTCAGACCCCAGATCATCCCATAAGGGCTCCCAATCCAGCTTGCCGTTGCCATTCACGTCTTCACCGTTATCAAGTTGTCCATTAAAATTCACATCTTCATTGTCATATACACCATTGTTATTAAGGTCTTCCCAGGTGCGCCAATCCTGATCTTCATCAATGCTGTTATACTGACTTTCATCTACCAAGCCATCCTGATCATCATCTATTCTATTATCCGAAAGGCCGGGACTCTCCAGAAAGGCAAAGCCAAAATAACCCGTCGGCAGACCTTGGGTTGACGTGCCGCTCAAGTCCCAAACATAGGTGATGTCATCAATTTTATCAAAATCCGAGTCATCACTACCGGAGCTCCCACCAACATCCACATCATTGTACATACCAATCACAGCTTTGGGGATTCTTTTACCGAAATTAGTGATGTCATAGATTGAAATTAAAATGTCTTCCGCCAACCGTGCGACCCATTGGTAATTGCGCACTTCTACGGTTATACCTAAGCCGCGTTTCCCTTCTGGCCAGGGTCGCGTATCGGGTTCGTCAGTTCCGGGTAAGTTAAATGGATAATACTCAAATTCATCGTTTTCATGGTCATCCATGAGGTAATAGGATTCCTGATCGGCCCGGACATAGTATCCATACTCACCGTTCCATCTTCCAGCGGCCGGACCGGGGCGTTCTTCATTAACACCCCGGTCATCACCATTATAACTCTGAGGTGGCCACCATTCAGGCCATGTTTCTCTTAAGTGACTCATTGCTGCCCATTCGGCAACATTTATCATGCTAAGATCCAGTACACCATTTCGATTAAAGTCTTCAGCGGGTTGCAACTCACCATCCCCTTCACCAAAATCGTCCGAATTGGGATAACCATCAACGCCTACATCTTCAGAAATGCCTCCAATGTCCCACTCTGTTGAGCCAAGGTGGTGATTGTTGAAATACTTGGGCAAGGGTTGGAACGTGTACCAATGTGTTTTATCGGGAGATTGCTCTAAATTACTGCGATGAAAGCGATCGGAACAAATGTGAATAGTATTCCCGTTGCCATCGACGACTTCACCGGCGACAAAAAATACATGGGCATAGCCATATTCTACGCCGGATCCTTTTGGCCAGATCATTTTCCAAGCGCCTCCTCCGGAAACATAGCCATCGGCCAGCTGCCCCTGGTTTACCCATCCGGTCGAGACCAAATTGCCGTCATGCACAGAAAGACGAACATACTTTGACCAGCCCAATGTTTCTTGAGATGGCTTGTACAGCCCAGGTGAATAACTTCTGCTATTTGTCCAGCGAGATCCAGAATTTGCATCTGTGTTGTTGTATTTTGCCCTGATTTCAGGACCTTCGGCCGGAAGAGATCCAATCCAAAACAAAGAGAGTAGTACCCCGATAAGAATCAGACTATATCCTTTATGAATTTCAGGCAATTTAAATTTTCCAAACATGGATTAAAACCTCCATTGGTGACTCAATTGATTAAACTCACATCTATTATTGGACTAAAAAAATCTGTCAAAAATTAATTTACACTAACCAAATAAAATGCAATTTTATAAGGGAAAAATCTCAATATAAATTAACCTTATGAAAGCATAAATTTCTCTCGCAAGCGCAAAGAAATAATTATTTATAAACTTTAAGAAAAAGAGATTTAATATTAAATCTAAACTCACATAATGTATCTAATTCGTTGCGTCTCTGCGTCTTTTTGCGAGAGATAATTATCCAGGTTGTATTAAAACATTTATTAATCCTACCTATTTAATTCTACAATCTAATAGCAAATCCCAGTTGAATACGTCTGGGTTCAGAAAACCACCCTGGCCGGTTATCCCATTCGGACATGGTAAATTGGCCACCGCGGGCCAGGAATTCAGATTGTACCGCTTCATCTACAGGCAAACGTGCATTTTCTGTCGCATTACCTGTTTAGAAAATACACTTTCCTGATTAAGGTGATCTAATAAATTGTAGATCCGTAAGAAAACCACAAAGTCGAGATTGAAAAGTGCAAAATCTTTGCTCGCTTTTAGGTCAAGACTGTAACGGGTGGGCTTACGGTCACTATTTTTAAATTCACGGTCAGGAAGTGCCAACTGTTCAACACTGGTTGGTGAATAAGGTAATCCGCTACCCCACTGACCGATCAAACTCACCGCCCAATCCTGTGGTTCGACAAGATATAAGATCAAATTTATGGTGTGGGTCTGATCCCAATCCAGTGGAAGAATCTGCCGCTCGGGGAATTGAACGGATTCTCCGCTAAGCCGTGATGCAACTTCTATCAATTGTATAAAGTTTGGATCTGACGCACTGCCCTTGGCCTTCTGGTACGTATAATCGATAGAGCCCGAAAACATTCCTGCGCGCATACGGCTTGCCAGGGTAAATCCCTTACTATTTCCATAGTCGCGGTTGATATAGCGCTGGTATCCGACCACATCCGGTGTACGAACAGCCTCCACACCTAATTGGTTACGGATATCTTTGTAAAACAAGGTTAGATCTAATGCAAATGCATCGGTAACCTGTTGCTGGAGTCCGATTTCATAAGCGATCGTCTGCTCTGGCTTTAAATTGGGATCTCCTAATGTGGCACCCTCTAACAGCAGGGAAGTCAGATTTGCATCTACAGGACGGGTGTAAAGTAATTGGAAACTGGGCATTTGAAAGAAGTGCCCATAGGCTACATGGAAGGCGCCGCTGGCAGATATTGGGAAGGAGGCACCCAGACGGGGGCTTAGCTGGGTTTTTATAGACGACTTTTTAAGGTTTTCCTGGTCACCAAGATTATCTGATAGACTCTCTCTTGTTTATTAATGTATAAGCATTGGGATCAAAGAAGTCCAAACGAAGACCTGCGTTTATAACCAAATCACCTAATTCTATTTTATCCTGAGCATAGGCCGCAAATTCAATCGGTTCACGGGTGTAATCGACATAACTTCCATCTGTTTCGTTGGCCTCGCGCAATTTCGGAACGCCTGTAAAAGTGGACCAGTTTCTCCAGAAATTATTCATTGCCTCCATATATTCATAAAACTCTAATCCTTTACCACTGATAGCGGTTGTATATTTATTGCTTTGCCATTGCGTTGTTTCAACCAGAGGCTGGTTATGATATTTAATCTTATGCTGACGAAATTCAAAACCGAGTTTAACTAAGTTGAAGCGATCAATCTGCCAATTAAAATCACCATTGATCATAATTAATTCTCGCTTGGTTTTGCTTCTACCCCATTCATTGTCACCTTGAACGAATCCGGTTTGATCATCGGAAGCACCCAGAGGTAGATAGCCGTCATCCCCCGGATAATCGGCAATCTCCAAATCATCGCGGAGATAGGATTCACTATCGTTATATTGATAAGAGAAACGCAGGTTATAGAATATACTGTTTGTCACGGAATGGCGAAAGGCGAGAAAGTGGGACTGCGAACTTCCATACCCCATGTTCCGGCCATCCGGTGCATAACGCCAATTATCACTGTAACCCTGGCCTTCACTTTGCGAGGCAAAAAGAGAATAAGTGAATCCCAAGTTGGGAAGAGGGGCGTAGGTTAATTTGCCAACAATGGAGAAAAGTTCACTTTTTGCCATGGGAACGGCTGCACCGTCACCGGTGGTCAGAGAATCAGGTATCTCAATTCGTCCTTCTTCGGTAACCTGACCGGCAAATCGTTCGGTATACCAATGACGATAAGCATCGATTGTCCAACCATCCACAGGATTATAACGACGCTCACCGAACAGATACCCATCCCGTTTATAATTACGTGCCGAAATGAAATAACTGAGTTTGTCTGATAAGACCGGGCCGGATAATGTTACCTGAATATCTCTTTCTCCCAGGGGATCAAAGTCAGAAATACCAATAAATCGGTCGGTTTTATCACTCCAGTAATCACCAACAAACACCTCAGCCTGGGCCTTAAACTCGGATTGTGGGCGTTTTGTGACGACATTTATAATCCCTGATTGGGCCGAGCCATATTCCGCATTAAAGGTCCCTGTAATGACCTGAAGCTCTTCGATAAAGGCGTTTTCCATTCTCACATTGCTTCCACCATCCTGGGAAAATCCATTCGTGACAGATACACCATCAACCATATAGGATATTTCCCGGGAGCGACCACCCCGGATATGTAACTGGCCATCCGCCCCGGTAATGACGCCTGCTTGTAATTGAACGACTTCCTTAACATCCTGTACAGGCATGAGATCAATCGTTTCCGAATTGACATAGGCTGCCGTGTTTGTACGATCTCTTTCTACCAGAGGACGGTCTGCAACAACAACAACCGTTTCAGTTTCCAAAGTTTCGGTTGTTAATTCAATATTTTGAGTTGTGGTTCGGTCCACCTGGATTTTTATATTTTCAACGCTTACCGTACCGTAACCAATCATTGAAACAGTAAGTGTATAGCTGCCGGGCGGAATACTTATTACTTGATAATATCCCTCCAAATCTGTGGCAGCACCCAGGCTGGTGCCCTCTAAATAAACATTGACACCTGCTAATCCTTCTCCAGATTCTTTATCCACTACCAACCCGGCAATTTTCCCTGTCGTGCCGGCAAAGGTAATACCTGTAACAAGAATCAAAGTTAACATGCCAATATAGGATACAATTGATCGTTTATTCATTTGGTGTACTCTCCAGAAGATTTTACAACAAATTGTTTTGATATTTCATTAAGAACTAATTCTAATAAGGCTAATTGAAAGATGCGTGACTGACAGGAAAAACTGCCCAAGAGATTGTCAGGGACGCTTGTTAACAGTACAATTTCAGAAACGCTTGCCAATGAAGAAGGAGAAAAATTTGTTAAACATATGGCGGTTGCTCCGTACTCACGCGCTCCTTTTACTGCAGAGACGATTTCTTCGGTTTCACCAGAATGTGAAATACCCAATATCAGATCACCACTTGAAAGGGTGGGGGCCAGGTTTTGAATGAGTGAACGATCCTGGGCGTTACTGCTAAATAATCCCAGAATTCCAAGAGCATCACAGAAAATTTGTGCAACACCGGCGGCGCCACCCAAACCAATAATGAGGATTTTATTTGCCTGAATAAAGCGGTTGGCAACCGCATGCAATATAGTATAGTCGCAGTTTCGTAACGTTGAATCCAACTGCTGATGGATATTACGGAGGAAAATATTTTTGATGTTTTCAGGGTCTTGATCCTGCGCTATATCCATATAAACCTGCTGACCACTTCGCAGAAGCTCAGGAACTAATGAAGCTTTAAATTCAGAAAATCCAAGATATCCCAGCGATCTGCAAAAACGAAGGACGGTTGCATCACTTGTTCCACATTTTTTAGCAAGGCCCTGCAGGGGAAGCAGAACGACTTCGTCTAAATGATCCTGAACAAATTCAGCCACACGCTTTTCTGATTTTCGCAGGGTATTATAGCGCTTATTAATCAGATGAATGGGGCTTTGCATTCCAATGGATCCCTGGTTAAAAATAGAAAGGTTCCTAACTATTCTTGCTGCGGTCAGTACAATAACAATTAACTATTAATATTATATTTTTGGAAAGGAAATCTCTACCCGAAATGTTGCTTCTACAACAATATGTGCTACATTGTGTGCTTTTTGCTACGTTATTTGAAAATATCGATAACTTCATTCAATGTCAATAAAAATATTTCTTTGATTCAGATTTTATACTTCAAAAAAATGAAAGATTTTTATCTTTTTTAAAGTATGAGCGAGAAGAGCGTGTTAATTCCCAGATTTTGCTATTAATCGGAACGAACTTACCAAAAATCCCCTTAGCCGTTGGTGACATTTATCACAGTAAAACCCTATAGTGAAGCCATTTGTAATAGATTCTGAGCAGTATACAAATTTTATAGTGAAAAAATCAATGAATATCTTATAAAATAAGGGTTAGAAAGGTATCAGTTCTATAAATTAGCTTTCCCTTGTTTAGATTTCCACCACAGATAAAACGTTAATGCAGCGCTTACTATTGCCATTGACAGCAATAAGAATAAAATCGGCGTTATCGATTGATTGTATCTCGTGTATAGCCAGCCGATTATTTCCTCCTGGAATATGGGGCCAATGGAACCTGTTCCATTGATAATCCCGGCCGCGACTAAAGCACCTTTTCTTGAACCTACATCAATAGCTCCTACTCCTGAAATCAATGAGTCAGGACCATATAGCATAAATCCTGCGACTCCCATGGAGATTGTAAAGAATAAAAGACTTGTTGCTCCCTTTAGGTACATTACGATAAAGGCTAAAGCCATTAAACTGAGCATAATCGCTGATAATAATGATCTTCGGCCTTTAAAAATTTTATCAGAGGCAAAACCGGCGAAAATAACACCAGCAAATCCTGCCATATCAAATACGGTCGATAGGTATCCGGCATTGCTTACTTCCATACCAAAATTCTTATTTAGGAAATACGGCACCCAACTCCAAAGCGCATAGCGTAAGAATTTTATACTAAAATAGATCAACCCCATGGTTATGACGGTCTTCCAAACATCTGCGGACCATCCCAATTCTGAAGAGTCAGTACTATCTGTCAAATCAGATGATTTATCCTCATCTGAATCTTCAATTGGATCGAGTCCCACATCTTCCGGGCGGTTTGGATGTAGAATTAAAACAATAATCCAGATTATTAGCAGGACAATTGAGGCGCCGAAGAATGACCATCTCCAACCAAATTCACCCAACATGTAGGCAGCAAAGGATGTAGCAGCCACAGAACCGAATTGATAACAGGTCGACCAAATACCTAAAACGCTACCTCTTTTATCTCTTTTAAACCAATAGGCGAGTGAACCAATACAACCGGGCCAGCCGGTTCCCTGGGCCAATCCATTTAAGGAAAGAAAGAGTAGTATGGTCCAGAAGCCATTTGAGATGCCAAAAATAAAATTACAGGACAGGGATATACCCATTCCGACAAGAAGCAATAACTTTGGGCCAAGTTTTCTACCGAAATAAGCACTGGTATATTGACCGACCATATAAAATACCAGGTAGGCCGTACCAAGATGGGCCAAATCGAGAACCGTAAAACCTAATGAATCTGCTAATGGGCTTTTTACAACATAAAAGGCCTTGCGGGCAAAATAATATCCAACATAAGCCAGCCAGGTGGCGCTAAAGATTTTAATTTGCCATGATCGGAGTGTACTTTTGCTGCCCAAAAGTTTTTTTATCAAACGGCTTCCTTTTCCACCAATCCTGATTTTTCTGATTGGGGTATTACAATTTTATATATCCAGTTAACAAACTCGGTTTGTCTGATGGCGTCTGAAAGTACATCATCGTCAATTCCATATTTCCAACGCAAATCTTTTCGGGAATTATCATGAAATATTGCTTCCAGATCTTCACAATATTTCATCATAATTTCATGACTTTCGAAATAATTTTGTTGAATTAGTTTTTCTTCTCTTGCAACTATTAATCGTGCCATTTCAAACAGATCGTATTCCGGGTGGTATTGCGTAGCCCAAAATATACCGTTTTTATGTTTTACAGAAACGGCTTGAACTCCGGTAAATTCATTTGAGGCAAGCCATTCTCCACCCTCCGGTAGTTTAGTGATCTCATCATCATGACTGATAAAGCCATCGAACACCTGAGGCTTCCCTTCATACATAGGATGCCTCACTCCCTCAGGGGTAAGGTGTATTTTTCTGGCTAAACCTATTTCTCTCCCTTTGGGATTTGGTTTTACTTCTCCCCCGGCCGCGTAAACGGCAATTTGCGCGGCCCAGCAGCTTCCAAATTGAGGAACACCCATTTCAAAAGCAACTTTGCAAAAATCTACCATTTTTGTAACTCTTTCATCGTGATCGTGGTATATGGTAAGATTACATCCAGGCCAAAGAACACCATCGTATTTATTGATTTCTTCTGCATTTGGAAGATCTATATCCGGGTCACTTGAATAAAATATATCGTAATGTGCGTCTGGAAGATGTTGAAGCAATAATCTTGCATAAAGATCGCCGGCCTTTTTCATTCCAACGGAATCAAATTGGTCACGACTTGGTTTAGGATAGCCATCTATTATAATAAAATTTAGTTTTTTCATAGGTCAATTATTTACTAGGTTTTTAATTAAGTTTGGTAATTTGTTATAATCTTTGAAATAGGCATCAGCACAGTTTTTGTCACTTCCCCGATCGAGGGCAGCAAGACAGAGAATGGCATGCATACCCATTTTTTTGGGACCAAGAATATCATTATGCTCTCTGTCTCCAATGTGGACTATTTCATTGAAGGCAACTCCAAGATCCTCTTTTGCCACTTCAAATACACGTTTAGCAGGTTTTGAACATCCCACTTCATCAGAGAAAATAAATGTACTGAAATATTCTAATAATCCCTCATCCCTTAATAATTCCCGTAATGATCTTCCTGGACTAAAAATGGCATCTGAAATCACGGCCAGTTTATATCTTTTATGTAATGTTTCAAGCACCTCGTGAACACCAGGTACAAAATCAGGTCGGAATTCTAATTCCATCTCTTCATGAAGTCTTATGAGCTCCGCCATTTCATTTTCAGGTAGAGTGGCGCCGATTCCCTTTAGGACTATTTCTAGTCGTTCTTTTACAGTCCAGGTAATATGACAATCATGCCATGTTTTTCTAAATGCAGCATCCTGAGCATCGTATGCAGCATTAACAACATCCTCTGAAATTTGCTGATGTTTTTCAATAAACTGTTTGACTAATTTTCTTCTCTCAACGGCCTTCGTTGGTCGGCCGGCTGCTTTTCGTTTTGGCTCATCGGAGTCATCAATAAATACCGTATCCCAAAGATCGAATGTGATTGCTTTTATCATAAAACAAATTCTTTTCTATATCCTCAATAATATATTTCTCGCAAAGAATAGTAACCACCGAATCCACCGAATATCACTGAAAAAAATAAATATTATATTAAAAAATTCGATGTATTTCGGTGTCTTCGGTGGTTATTAAATTCTTTTGATTGAAGCATCTCTGCTGTATGAATAGATCAGTTTACAATAGATTGTTAATTATTTGTTTGACATCTCCCGGCATTACAGGTTTAGGATTTAATGGGCAGCAAGGATCACTCATTGCATATGCTTCGATACCGTCAATATCTTCTTCCTTTATGCCAAATCCTTCTAATTTAGTCGGCATCCCAACTGCAATAAGCCATTTTTCAATCGCTGTAATTACTGCCAAAGCATCATTGTCCGTATTGAGTAACGATCCTAATGCGGCAAGTTTATCATTTACCTTACTATCAGTTATGTTATACCGCATTACTTCTACGAGTACCGCTGCGTTTGCCAAGCCATGATGGGTATCGTAAAAGACGCTTAATGCATGGGCGATAGAATGATTTATTCCCAATCCTTTCTGAAAGGCGGTAGCACCCATTGCTGAAGCCATGAGCAACTCACCCCGGGCAGCAATATTGCTTCCATCTTCAACGACGACCGGTAAATATTTAAAACAGCGATAAATACCTTCTTTAGCTAAGCCATCGGCAAAGGGATGAAACGTATCCATTATGTAGGCTTCTAAATTGTGAACAAAAGCATCAACTCCTGTTGCAGCGGTTAATTCAGTCGGAAGTGATAAAGTGATTTCCGGATCAAGAACGGCAATGTCTGGCATCATTTGAGGTGAAAAAATTATTGTTTTTTTATTGGTTGATTCTACCGTAATAACACTACTTCGACCGACTTCGCTTCCGGTTCCTGCTGTAGTAGGTATGGCATAAAATGGTGGCATTTTATTAACAATATATTTATCTCCACCTTTGGTATCATCTAACTTTTCAAGAGGTTCATCATGTGTTGCCGTTACTTTTATTGTTTTCCCGACATCGATTGGAGAACCACCGCCAAGACTTACGATGCAATCGCAGTTATTTTCTTTAAATACATTTGTACCATCCGTAACATTTTTCTCAGTCGGATTTGATACGACATCACTATAACTGTGTATGGCGATACCTTGATCAGAAAAGTGCTTGCGTAATTTATCCGCCAATCCAACTTTTTCAATACCCTGATCTGTTACAAGTAGCCCTTTTGAATATCCCATTTCTTTTATGATCTTAGGTAGATCAGATAAAGCCCCCGGTCCATATTCTATCCTGGTTGGAAAACTATAAGTATGTCTATTTAATGGCATTGCATTTCTCCATATTAATTACTGATTAATCCTGGAAAATTATCCTGGTCTATTAATAATCGCAAAGACGCTAGATTTTTTTTCACGCAGCGGTGCCACGAGCGCAACGATCGCAGCGTTTTATTAGGGATTCGAATCCTTGAAATAAATATTAAACAATTGTTTTAAATTCAAAGATGGATATCAACTATAATCTTAAAAGATTCTATAATTTTTCTCTGCGATCTCTGCGGTATTCTTTTCTAAATAAAACGCCATAGCCCAAGTAGTGTGGTCAATTGTATAAACTAGTATTTAATTCTTAAATGATATGATTTTGGCCTGGTCAGGTGTTCATAGCCAACTTTAGATAAAGAACAACCCCGTCCGGAATCTTTAACACCTACCCAGGCAAGATGCGGATCAAGATAATCACAACGATTCATAAACCAAGTTCCCGTATTAACTTTGTCACCGATCAGAATTGCTTTATCTTCATCTGCTGTCCAGATAGATGCTGTAAGTCCATACGGACTGTCATTCATTAAGGCAATGGCTTCCGAATCATTTTTAACTTTCATAATACCAACGACAGGTCCAAAACTCTCATCATACATAACATGCATGCTATGATCAACATCTAATAACACCTGAGGGGCGAGGTAATTGGTGTCTGGTTTCGCTTCAGGGAATAAGGCTTCATCAATTGTTGAACGGGCGCCGGATTTAACAGCCTGGTCAATATGCTGTCTTACCAGATCAGCGCCACTTCTTTTTGCCACAGGTCCTAGCGTTGTATCCGGATCAAGAGGATTACCTAATTTATAATTTTTTGTTAGTTCAATATAGCCTTCAATAAATTTATCATAAACAGATTCATGTACATAAATTCGCTCGATACCGCAGCAAGATTGACCCGAATTAAAAAAAGCACCATCTACTAAATTTTCAATTGCAAAATTTAGGTCTACATCGGACCTGACATAGGCAGGATCTTTACCTCCAAGTTCCAAACCCACACCGATAAATCTTTGTGCGGCTACTTTTTGAATTTCATAACCACCCTTAACCGAACCGGTGAAGGCAACAAAATTGACGCGTGGATCTTCAATTACTTTTGCGGTATCACCATGTGACAGGTGTAAATATTGAAACAAACCTTCGGGAAGACCTGCTTTCTCAAATGCTTCGGCGAACCGCTCAGCCACTAAAGGTGTTTGAGCTGAATGTCGCAATATAACGGCATTTCCTGCCAATAATGCCGGAACAATACTGTTTACGGCTATTAAGTAAGGATAATTCCAGGCAGGTACGACAAATACAACACCAAGGGGTTCCCGTTTAATATATCTGTTGAATCCTTCTTTTTCCTCAACAAGTACATCTACTAGAGAAGATTCTGCTATATCAACCATTCCGCGAGAGCGTTCAATGGTACCTTTTGATTCGAAGGGGGAGTAGGAGATGGGGCGGCCCATTTGCCGGGTTAATTCCTCACTGATTCTTTTTTCATTTTTTTCAAATGCTTCAATGAACTTATTTATAAATTCCTTCCTTTTTGAAATAGGGAGTTCTATCCATTCATTCTGAGCATTTGTAGCTGATAGGAGTGCTGCCTCAATATCTTTTTGCGTGTGCATTTCGCATTCATAATAAGTGCTTCCGTCAATTGGGGAAATTACTTTTAGTAGCTGGGACATTAACTTATTCCTTCTTTGATAAAATAAGAATTATTAATAATTGAGTGAATTGATTAATATCACGTAACTTATTATTTTACTATTGAGTGAATTGAAAAGTAGTAAAACCAACATATAAAATCAAGTTATGTTTTATTTAGTTTTTTTGATGCGTAAATATATGTGAGAAATAGATAGGGCCGCACTTTTAGAAGAACTTCCTATTAATTCCCCCTTTCAAAGGGGGAATAGATTTTGCTTATTCGAAAAAAATAAGTACAAACTTGTGTTATAATTAACTAATCTGCAACAACCGTTCAAAGGGGGAATTAGATTGTGCCCTCCTATCAAAGTAGTGTTTTTTAAGTCATCTAAACTATTAAATAAAATGGAAAATATATTAAGAATTTTAACATTTCAATGTAATTAACCTGGAGATAAAAAGATGAAATCATGGACAAAAAGTATTAAAACTTTAGTATTTCTCAGTTTTCTCATTGTATTATTATTATCATGTAATGGTCAGTTGCCTGAAATTGAAGAACTGCCGGCAGCTAAAGACCTGCCTGAACAACTTACATTACCTGATCCATTTATCATGATCGATGGGACACGGATTGAAACTCAGGAGGATTGGTATAGTAAACGCCGTCCGGAATTAAAAAAACTTTTTCAGCATTATGTATTCGGATATCTCCCACCTGCACCAGAGATGACCTTTGAGATCGTCAAAACGGACCCAAACTTTTTTGACGGTAAAGCGACCTACAAAGAAGTTGTTATTCATATGCTACTGCCCGATGGGGCAGAGCATAAAATTAATCTGGCCCTTTTTGTTCCAACTATCAGTAAGGGACCTGCCCCGGTCTTTATTGGCGTAAATAAGTGTGGTAATCATATGCTCGTTGATAATGATGCTATAACTATCGTTGAAAGGGATTGGGTTCATGAAAGTTGCAGCTGAAAATTATACAAAAAGAGGCGAAAGAGCCCATGTGTGGGCTATCGAAAATTCAATTAATCGCGGATATGCTGTAGGCACCTATGCTGTCGCTGATATGGATCCGGATAAACATGACTGGACGGATGGTATCCATGCGAAATATAAAAATGCACCAGGTGATAGTTTAACCCGCTGGGGAACCATTGCGGCCTGGGCCTGGGGGTTGCATCGGGTGGTCGATTATTTTGAGATCAGATCCGGATATCGATAAAGATCGCATTTGTGTTACAGGTTGGTCCCGGCGTGGCAAAACAGCCCTCTTTGCTGCGGCCATGGATGACAGGATAGATCTGGTTGTACCTCATCAATCCGGAACCGGGGGGATGGCCCTGAGCCGTATGAACCCAAATGAAACAATAAAACGCATTAATGATGTTTTCCCTCACTGGTTCAATAATAATTTTACATTGTTTAATGACGATGTTAACCGTTTACCCGTTGATCAACACCTTTTAGTTGCTCTGGTCGCCCCGCGTCCTCTCATGGACGATGCTGGTTTAAAGGACACCTGGGCCTCCCCCCATCTGGCCCTGGAAGGGATGAAAGCGGCTACACCGGTATATGAGTTCCTGGGCGAAAAGGGTATTGTTGGAGAGGGATTTGTTGTGGATTCCATTGGGAAAACAGAGATAGGGAGATTGTTACAATTTCAGCGGGATACCAAGCATCAATTGGATATTCATTATTGGAATGCAATGCTTGACTTTGCAGATATTCAATTTAGCAACCCAGTTCAAAAAAGATAAACACAAAGAGCACTAAGAATTCACAAAGTTCACAAAGTTATTAACTTGAGCTGGATTTATTACTTTCGCAAAGGTCTGCTAAAGTATATTTTCCTCGGATTTTAATTCTACTGTTTTAAAATATATTTAATTTTTTATTTGCGACTTAACGTCTTTGCGAGATAACAACAAGGATTTTTCAAGCACGATAATCATGGGAATCGTATGGCTATGAATATTGTAAGGGATATATTATAAGGATAGCCAACCAATCAGAATTGAGATTGAAGATGGTCTGATTGAAAAAATTACCCGGCCGGATAATGGGAATTCTGATTATTATATTGCTCCAGGTTTGATTGATATTCAGGTCAATGGATATGATGGGGTAGGATTTACAGAAGCAGATTTAGAGATAGAGGATATTTATACTATCATTCTCAAACTGCAGGCACAGGGTGTCACCAGTTTTCTGCCCACATTATTTACCGCACCGCAGAATATATTGCTTCGAAATCTGAATTTATTAGCTGGATTAGAGTCCGATCCCTTGGTGTCTGAAATGATTCCCGGGTTTCATTTAGAAGGCCCTTACTTATCAGAATTGGATGGTCCACGCGGAGCGCACAATAAAGAATGGCTCAGAGATCCGGATTGGATCGAGTTTTTGGAATTTGAAAGCGCTGCAGCGGGAAGAATAAAATTGATCACACTTGCCCCGGAAAGAAATGGTGCGATGGAGATGATCAGAAAAGCACGGGAATTTGATATTACTGTCGCCCTGGGTCATCATAATGCGGATGTTGATACAATTGAGGAAGCAATAAGAGCTGGCGCCCGTTTGTCTACCCATCTTGGCAATGCAGCGGTCTCTCCCATGGATCGACATTTAAACCCTATTTGGCCGCAGTTGGCCGCTGATGAACTTTATGCAAGTATTATAGCTGATGGTTTCCATCTTACATTAGAGGAATTGAAAGTTTTCTTCCGTGCCAAAGGTGTTGATCAACTGATCCTGATCTCCGATTTGACCTATCTCTCTGGAAGACCCCCCGGAATATATACCTGGCAGGGCCAATCGATACAAATTCATAATAATGGCAAGGTGAGTCTGCCGGGTGAAAAATGGTTAGCCGGCGCCTCATTGCCATTATTTAAGGGCATTACAAATATGATCTGTATGGGAGGTTGTCTATTAAAAGAGGCCATCGATATGGCCACAATAAATCCAGCGACCCTTTTAAATTTTGACAATATTGGGGAGATCAAAGAAGGAAAAAGGGCTGATCTGATTTTATTTGCCTATAATAAAGACAAGATTGAGATTCAAACGACTGTCAAATCCGGTCACGTGGTTTATGAAAAGTAATTTTTAGACATACAACCTGTCAAATTTGAGAGATGGTTGTATAACTGAAAAGAAGAGAAAAGAGCGAAGAGGGAAAAGAGAAAAAAATAGGAGACAATTAAATGTTACGTACTATTTTGTCATGCATATTTATTTTGGTCAATTTTGCTTCAGCCGAAAAGATATTGGTTTATTTCGGTACCTATACGGGTGGAGAAAGTGCCAGTAAAGGAATTTATGCCAGTTGGTTGGATCTGGAAACAGGTGTTCTAAACGATCCATTTTTAGTTTCAGAAGTAGAAAATCCCTCATTTATCGAGATCCATCCAAATGGTAAAGTCCTATATGCTGTGGGAGAGGCATGGGGATCAGGAGGCTTGAATGCGTATTTTATTGATGCAGACACAGGTGACCTTATATTTTTAAATAAACAGTCTTCGCAGGGTAGAGGACCGTGCCACCTTAGTATTGATCATGCCGGCAAGAATCTCCTGGTGGCTAATTATACGACTGGCAGTGCCGGTGTTACGCCTCTTCAGAGAGATGGTCTCTTATCAGAGCCTTCTGGGTTTGTACAGCATACGGGTTCAAGTATAAATCCGGATAGACAAAAAGGACCCCATGCGCACTCCATCAATGTTAGCCCCGACGATCGATTTGCTTTTGTGGCCGATTTAGGAATCGATAAAATAATGATCTATAAACTCGATATTAGTAAAGGGACCCTCAGTCCAAATGAGCCGGCTTTTGTGAAATTAGATCCTGGTGCCGGCCCACGGCACTTTACATTTCATCCAAATGGCCGCTATGCTTATGTTATCAATGAACTCAATGGTACAATGACCACTTTCAAATATGAAAAGAATACGGGGGCATTGTCACCGGTCCAAACAATTACGACGCTTCCAAAAGATTATACAGCATACAATAAATGCGCCGAAGTCCGTGTCCATCCTTCAGGGAGATTTCTTTATGGCTCGAACCGGGGACACAACAGCATTGTCCTATATCAGATAAATCCTGATAATGGACATCTGACATTGTCTGGATTTGCTACAAAAGGGATTGATACACCACGAAATTTTAATATTGATCCTACTGGCAAATTTTGTCTGGTTGCCAACCAGGGAAACGATACAGTTATCGTTTTTAAAATTGATCAAAAAACCGGAAAACTCACCTCAACAAGCTCCATGATCGCTCTTTCAAAACCGGTATGTATCCGATTCCTTTTGGGCGAAGATTAATAATTAAATTCTTTCTTATTACATGCAATATTGCACTTGCTCTGGGATAAGTAAAATCAAAGGTTTGTAAATGAAAAAGATCATTCTTATAGCATCCGGTCTGAGTATTTTTCTTTTTTCTCTTGGTTGTTCAGAAGACAGAAGTCGTCTTAATTATCCAAATATTATATATGTACTGGCGGATGATTTGGGATATGGAGATCTTTCGTCCTATAATGAGAAAAGTAAGATTCATACGCCTAATTTAGATAATATGGCAGCTGCCGGTATCCGGTTTATTGATGCGCATACGTCATCTTCCGTCTGTACACCGACCAGGTATGGAATTCTTACGGGTAGATATAACTGGAGAAGCAAACTTAAAAGTGGTGTATTGACTGGAAAATCGAAATCTCTAATTCCATCAAGTAGACCTACTGTTGCTTCCATTTTACAACGGCATGGTTATTATACAGCATTTATCGGAAAATGGCATTTGGGCTGGGATTGGGCTTTAAAAGATACAAAAGAATTTGGGGGCGATGGCTGGGATGCCGCAGATTTTAGCCAGATAGATTTTTCGAAGCCGGTGAAAAATTCACCGAATGATCTCGGCTTTACTTATGCTTATGGTCATTCCGGATCTTTGGATATGGCTCCCTATGTTTATGTTGAAAACAATTTGATCACAATGGTGCCGGATACCATAACTGTAAATAAAGGAAAATACTCATGGTGGCGGGAGGGGCCTACTTCAAGTGATTTTATACACGAAGATGTAACACCAAATTTTTTCAGAAGGGCCATATCATTAATAAAGCGAAGGTCTGGGAAAGAATCACCTTTTTTTCTCTACCTGGCTCTGCCTTCTCCTCATACGCCAATATTGCCAACAAGTGAATGGCAGGATAAAAGCAAATTAAATCCTTATGGTGATTTTGTTATGATGATAGATGATTATATGGGACAATTAATGGATGTTGTAAAGACAGAAGGAATTGAAGCAAATACATTGATCATTTTTACCAGTGATAATGGCTGTTCACCAGCAGCAAAAATAGATGAATTAATAGAGAAAGGACATCATCCCAGTTATATTTTTAGAGGACATAAAGCAGATATCTTTGAAGGAGGTCACAGGGTTCCCTTTATTGCCAGGTGGCCCGACAAAATTGCGAAAGGGCTAATCTCTGGAGAGACGATTTGTACAACCGACTTTATGGCAACCTGTGCTGATATTGTCGGGTATTCCCTGTTGGATAATGAAGGGGAGGACAGCTATAGTATACTCCCTTTGTTAGAGCAGAAATCTTCCGAGAACCCCAAAAGGGAAGCAACGGTGCACCACTCAATAAATGGCAGTTTTGCCATAAGAAAAGGAGAATGGAAACTTATTATGTGCCCGGGCTCTGGTGGATGGAGTTTCCCAAAACCTAATGATAAATTATCAATTGCATCCTTACCTGAAATCCAGTTATACAATTTGAAATCCGATCCGGGTGAAACGAAAAATATACAAGATACAAACCGGGCTGTTGTGAATGAATTAAAATCCTTATTAATAAAATATATAACTGAGGGGCGAAGCACGCCAGGAATTCGTCAAAAAAATGATCCGGCTGAAAAAGAATGGAAACAAATCGGATTTATTGATTAAACCTAAAAAAATCAAAAGTGTTCGTTTAAGATATAGAGATCTATTATCATATATCTTGTAATTTGGCCCCTTCTCGTCATCTTGAGTGGAGTCGAAGAAAGAGAAGGGGTTGGGATGAGTTTTTTGTCTGACAGTTTAAACAGGACACTCATGCTAAAAAATATAAGATAACTGGTTAACGTTAATGAATCGTTCAATAAAAATGAGTAGTAAAATATTCCATAAGACGGTTTTTTTCTTTTTGATATATGTGTCATTGGGGATGCATATTTTCGGGCAAGATATAAAACCCAATTTTGTCATTTTTATTGCTGATGATATCAGCTGGGATGACTTCGGGTGCTATGGTAATACCGATGTTAAAACACCAAATATTGACAAGCTCGCGACAATGGGAATCAGATTTACCAATGTCTACCTCACCGCCAGTTCCTGTAGCCCAAGTAGAAATAGCATTATAACCGGTCGTTATCCACACAATACAGGGGCTGCAGAATTGCATACCCAACCACCAATTGAGATGATCTCCTTTCCGGAAGTATTACGAAGGCATGATTATTATAGCGGGCAGGCGGGCAAATTCCATATGGGAAAATACGCCGAAAGAGGTTTCGACGTGATGGATTTAAAAGGATCGGATATAGGAGATGGTGGTCAAAAGAACTGGGTGAAAATACTCCGTGAAAGGCCGAGAAACAAGCCATTCTTTTTGTGGTTAGCCTCAAGAGATGCCCATCGTAATTGGGGGCCAAACCAATTTAGTGGTACCCATGATCCAAAAAACATCACACCTCCATTTTATTTAGCCGATGGAGAAGCGACCAGAAAAGATTTTGCTCAGTATTACGATGAGGTGAAAAGGTTTGACTATTATGTTGGTGAAGTGATCAATGAGGTAAAAGAGCAAGGGGTTCTTGATAATACAATCATTATTATAATGGCCGACAACGGAAGGCCGTTCCCTCAAAGTAAAACCCGCGTTAATGATAGGGGGATGAAAACGCCTTTTGTTGTTTACTGGCCTGATAAAATTAAAGCAAGTGGTAAGATTTGTAAGAGTCTTGTTAGTGTGATTGATATCGCACCCACCATATTAAAATGTGCCGGAATTGAAGTGCCGGAAGCATTTCAGGGATATAGTTTTGAACAACTCCTGACCAATCCTGACGAGCCATTCAGAAATCATGTTTTCGCTGAACATAATTGGCACGATTATGAAGCCCACGAACGCATGGTACGCAATAAATATTTTATGTATATACGCAATTCAAGACCGAATCACCCTCAACTGGGACCTGCCGATGCTATAGGAAGTCCATCATATAAAGAACTAAAATCGCTGCAAGCTCAAGGGAATCTTACTGCTATACAAGCTGATTATTTTATGGCACCAAGACCCCGGGAGGAATTATATGATTGTCGTCATGATTCACTTCAATTGCTGAATGTTGTTTCAGTTCCAGAATATCAATCTGCCTTATTTGAGATGCGAACGATCTTAATAAAATGGATGGAAGTAACGGGTGATAATATTCCGGACAATCTTACCAAGGATTGGTATCTGATGGAGCCGGGTTATATAAGGACCTATCAGCATGGCGTACGGGGCGAAATGCCTGGCGCATCTTTAAACGCTGCAAAAAATAACAATAAGGGCATCTTTTAATATTATTCTGATGATTACTGTCTTGTCAGATAAGATTAAATTGAATATTCGATAGCCACATAGAAACGAAGGAAGATCCCTGCAGGATGACAATATATTAGAGCTTAATCGACTATGCTGGGAATCTATTGGATTAAACGAAAGTTATTCATAAAGGTATGAAATATATGAAATCACTTACTCCAATTTTTCTGCTTGTAATTGGCAATCTACTATTATTCATGGTCTTACCCGGTTGTAATGTTACTGATCAGCTCCTAAAGAAATCCAAATATCATCCTGATTATGGCTGATGATGTAGGGATCTCTGATATTGGATGCTATGGCGGGGAAATCCAAACACCAAATATTGACCGGTTAGCGAAGGAAGGATCTGAGATTTAAGACCTTTTATAATATGGCAAAGTGCAATCCTACACGCTCTTCACTGCTTACCGGACTCTATAAAGGAGGCCCGGGTGCCGTTCATATTGCCGAATTGACCAAAGAGGCCGGATACTATAATATTATGAGCGGTAAGGAGCATTTTGACAAATGGATACCGGATTATTGCAAGGCTGAAAATGTCTTTGATCATTCATTTTATTTTTGGGCAACCACAGAATATTTTTTGCCTCCCTCAGGTAAATTTCAGCGGCCATTTTATCTTGAAGGCAGGGAGATAACTGCTGATGAAATCGAATATGATAAATCTCCCATGTACAAGACAGATTTTATTACGGATTATGCTTTAAAATGGCTGGATCAGGCCTTTGAAAAAGAGGGACCGTTTTTTCTTTATCTACCCTTTCACGCTGCACATTTTCCTTTACAGGCCAGACCTGAGGATATCGCAAAATATAGAGGAAGATATTTAAAGGGCTGGGATAAACTAAGAAAAGAGCGTTTTAAAAGAATGCAGAAATTGGGTGTCCTGCCTAAAAACGCAAAGCTAAGCCCACCGGAAGGAAATCTTAATAAATACAGAGGACCGCTAACAGCCAACTATGTAAATTACTATGAATGGGAGAGTTTATCAGATATCCGCAAAGATTCCCTTGATTTAGAGATGTCAGTTTTTGCGGCAATGGTAGACCGTATGGATCAAAATATTGGCAGGGTGCTCCGGAAACTTGAAGAAAATGGAAAATTGGAAAATACATTGGTGATATTCCTTATTGATAATGGTTCTTGCCCCTATTATACAAATAGGGTTAAGGATGTACCTCCGGGGCCGGCAAATTCCTATTGGAGTCTACGCGCCACCTGGGCAAATTTGGGAAATACGCCGTATCGGCAATATAAACAGTTTGGCCATGAGGGAGGAAGTCATACCCCATTTATTGTTTATTGGCCAGGGGTTGTTGAGCCTGGTTCAATTACAGACCAGCCTGGCCATGTCGTTGATATTGCACCGACTTTTCTTGATGTATTGAATTTATCTTATCCTGATTCTATAAACGGCGTCTCTACGATACCCTATCATGGAAAATCTTTACTCCCTGTTTTTCAGGGGAAACATCGTGCTGTACCTGAATATTTTATTTCCGGAATGGAAAAATTTAGGATGTTCAGGAAAGGAGATTATAAAATTGTAAGAGTCAATAATGGCCCCTGGGAATTGTATAATATTATTGAAGATCCAACGGAATTGGAAAATTTAGCTGAACAATATCCACAAAGAGTAAAAGAATTATCACAGTCCTATGAAAAAGTAAATGCCGGGCATATATTAAATATTCAATAATCAACACGGAACATTCAATAGTCAATTTTATGTAGGGGCGGATCCCGTCGGGTCGCTATGTTTCCACCGATTCATCAATGTCCAATTGTGTCCACCGTACCCAAACCGAGAACCAAGTACCGAGACACCAACATCCCGTATCAAATTTTTATTTATTGACAAGGAGAACGATTGATAACATGACTGATATAAAAAAACCACCAAAAGGCATTGCCGTTCTTGCTCTTATCGGACCGGGCTTGGTCTGGTGTTCAGAGATGATTGGGTCGGGAGAAGTGATTTTGACCACGCGGGTAGGCGCCATTCTTGGTACTGGTGTCATGTGGGCGATCATTATTGGCATTTTCCTTAAGTTTGTGATCGGGCTTGGTGGTGCACGATATGCTGTTTGTACGGGTGAAGGAATGATTGATATGTTCGCCCGTATACCGGGTCCAAAGAACTGGGTCGTTTGGATCGTGTTGGTTGTACAACTAATCAGCGCGGCAATTGCCATCGGTTCCATCGCCACGGCTGCAGGAATCTTCCTTCATCACCTTTTGCCTCTTTCCGCTCAATTGGCAGGATGGGTGATATCTTTATTTGCCCTTTTTGTAGCCTGGTCAGGAGGATTTAATTTATTAAGAATGATTATGAGCTTTCTGGTACTCATTATAATTCTCGGTGTCTTGTATGTTGCCGGAACGGTAATGCCGGATCTGGCAGGATTTTTACAAGGTTTTATGTTTAATATTCCTGAGGTTCCAGCCTGGGCGATTGATAAGGCGGGAATTAATCCGAATCCCTGGCGGGAAATATTACCGTTAATGGGTTGGGCGGCCGGAGGGTTTGCCAGCCAGGTTTGGTATTCTTATTGGGTGATTGGTGCAGGGTATGGCATAAACAAAGCAGGTGTTTTTGGCAAATCGGCCAATCTTGAAATGCTCAATAATCTGAGTCAGGAGGATGCGGTAAAGGTTAAGGGTTGGACGCGTGTCATCAATGTAGATGCTACAACTGCCATGGTGATAACCATTATTGTAACCCTTAGTTTTCTCATAGCAGGCGCTGGTATTTTAAGACCAAATGAGTTAGCACCAGAAGGTGCAGATGTTGTCGTATCACTTTCTACGATATTTTCGACACAATGGGGAGTGGTTGGAGGAACTCTTTTTATTATCACCGGTGCTGTCGCGCTTATTGGTACGCTTCTGGCCCAATTGGCAGGCTGGCCGAGACTTCTGGCGGATACTTTTAGGATCTGTATCCCTGCATTTCAGAAAAAATTTGAATGGAAAGCCCAATACAGAATATTTTTAGTACTCTTCTTTATTACCAACATTGTTATTGTCTTCACTCTGGGATTCAAACCCGTCTTTTTAGTTAAGATGGGCGCCATATTAGATGGTTTGTTGTTAACACCATTTCAGGCCATATGGGTTGCCGTTGGTCTTTTTTGGGTATTACCCAGAATGTTTCCAAAAGAGATTTACAAAATAATTAGACCTCACTGGAGTTTGGCTGTTTTCCTCTTAATTTCGTTCCTCGTATTCGGATATTTTTGTGTTTTCCAGATACCTTATATTTTATTTTAATCAGAATGGATAAATTTAATACTCAAAAAGGTAACTATAGAAGATAATTATTTGATTATAGAAGTAAATCCCAACAATCAGGCCGCTGCGCTTTCGGCCTTTTCAATATACCGGGATGAGGTAGGAGCCCTCCATCTGGCGAGATTATTATTTCGACCGATTCCGGAAATCGCATTAAAGAAATAACAAAAATTAATAACCAGGTCGTTCTAAATTTAAAAGACTTTTGAGAAATGAAAACAGCAATTAAGTATGTTCTGACACTCGGTCTGAGTCTTTTTTTTATCACCTGCCATCAGACCGCAGAAGTAGGTTCTATTAAAGACGAATGCCTTACCACCCTCTATCAGTTAACTGATGCCCTCTATAAATTACAAATCGATAATGAAGCGGATGAGAACTACGGGGCTCTAAGATGTGAAAATTGTAATGTTTTACATACACGAGCGGCGGAGACCGTTTATCCCTTTGCTGTCGCCTATAAGAACAGTGGTGACGTGAAATACTTGCATGCGGCTAAATGTCTTGGTAACTGGTTGATAAAACAGCAGTTAGATGATGGCTCATGGAAAGAGACGCCGGAAGAATGGACAGGAACGACGACTGACCAACTATTGATGATGGTGATGGCAAGGCAACTGCTGAAGGAAAATCTGAGTGATGATGAGAATCGGGCTTGGAAAAAAGCCATTATCAGCGCTGCTGATTATCTTACCGCTGAGATGAGTCCCGATTTTGCCAGTATCAATTATTGTGCAACAACGACGGCTTCTCTCGCTCTGACAAATAAGTATTTTCCCGATAAAAAATATGATCTCAAATCGAGGATGTTAGCCCACCAGGTCCTTTCTAATATGGATGAAGATGGATTTATTAATGCAGAAGGTGGCAGGGCATATGGTGCTAAATATGGGGCTGATGTTGGATATGAGATAGATATGTCTTTGTGGGGATTGGCCATCTATGGCCGCCTAAGTGGAGATAAAGATGTTGAAGAGGCGGTGAGAAAGTCTTTAAAGAATCACCTTTATTTTGTTTATCCAAATGGTGCGATTGATGGCTCGTGGGGGATACGATCGAATAAGTGGACCACCTACGGAAGCCTAACGGCCGATGGTTGCCAGATTCTTTTTAGTCTTTTTTCTGGAGAGGATCCTCGCTATAGAACCGCTGCCCTAAGCAATTTGACCTATTTGAAAACAATGATAAAAGACGGCCTATTGACTTATGGTCCGGATTATGCCACCATATTTAATCACCCTCCTTGTATTTACCCAACATTTGCCAGATCAAAAAATCTGGCCATGGCTGCAGAGTGGGGCGATCAGAAATCAGGACCTGTTCCTGCGTTGCCTACGCAGGAGTTGGGGTGGGTGAAAGTCTTTCCGACAATGAATGTAGCCCTGGTACGTTCAAAAAATTTTATGACGACAATTAGCGGATATGGATATCAGGACCTGCGGAAAACCTATAAAAGCAAATATATGCACCGGCCAGCTGGCGGTTCTATCACAAACCTTTGGGTGAAAGACTATGGCTTTTTGCAATTGGGTGGTCAAACGGCCTATCATAGATGGGAGCCCATGAGTTTTCCGGATGTAAGTGGTATGCGTTGTATCTCACCCAGGATAGAATTTCAAAATGAAAATGGATATTTTAGTAACCTGTATGAATTTGATGTACAGATGGAGGTTTCTGAAAACGTGAATGGTGCTGTTGCAATGGTTAAATCGAAGGGTGAATTATCTGATAAGAACCTTTTACCAGGTGGCGTTGCTTATACGTTAACACATTCTATTTATGATGATTTTCTTGAAAAAGATGTATCATTACGTTATCATGATGGAGCCCGTCAGGTTACGATTGTTGAACCAATTATTTGGCATGAGGAAATGAAGATCATTGCGCAGAGTGAAAATGCTGTAAAGATCATTGCGGATAAAAAAGTATTTATCTTTGAGGTACTTGAAGGGGATGTGGATATAGCCCTAGGTGAAAATCAATCAGAATATTTCTCAGTTTATCCATCCGTAAGGGCATATCCTATAGAATTAAATGTTGCCTATAAGGAAGGTGTGCTTATTCAAAAGATTAGGTATCAAATAAGAATCGAGCATAGAGAATCGCATTTGTGATCCTTCAGCCCTACGAGAATAGTTCTTACCACGAAGATCACGAAGTTTGGAGCATAGCGCAGGGGGCTAAGCGCAGTGCTGAATTCTTAATACGGTTCTCAGTGGTTAATATGTGTAATATCTATTTATGAGTGGGAGTATAAATGGACTCAAACAGAAAAGTGAACAGAAGAAATTTCACAAAATCATTCTGTCTGGTCATTGTCTTCTGTCTTCTGCTTTCCAGTTGTACTACGGAAACTGAAGTGCAAAATGAAAAGCCAAATATTATCTTAATTATGGTTGATGATATGGGGTATTCTGATATAGGATGCTATGGTGGGGAAATTCAAACACCAAACATCGACCGCCTGGCTGCAGGGGGCATACGATTTACTCAGTTTTATAATAATTCCATCTGTGTACCCACCCGAGCTTCGCTGCTGACGGGACTATACTCACAGCAGGTGGGCGTGTATGGGAATTCGCCCCGGACATACGAGAATTGTATTACCCTCGGAGAACTCCTCCAAACAGCAGGCTATCGCACATACATGACAGGTAAATGGCATGCCCAACAGATTCCGGTGGAAAGAGGATTTGATCGCTATTTTGGTTTATGCGATGGATGCTGTAATTTTTTTAATCCCGGACCTCGCCGTCCCGGAGAGCCTGAACCGGGAAGAAAACTCACTTCTTATGGTTATCCACGTCGCTGGGCTGTGGATGATAAGGAATACCAACCCTATGTCGTTACAGATGAAAACTTTTACACCACGGATGCTTTTACGGATTATGCATTGCAATATCTTGAAGAATATAAAAGTGAAGATAAACCATTTTTTCTTTATCTGGCCTATACAGCTCCCCATTATCCCCTACATGCCCTGCCCGATGATATTTCGAAATATCGGGGTAAATATATGATTGGTTGGGATAAATTACGCCGGGAACGATTCAAGCGTATGAAGGAGATCGGTGTTCTTGAGCAGGATCTGGTACTTCCTGAGAGAGATGAATTGGTTCCCGCCTGGAATGATATCAAAGATAAAGACGCCTGGGATCTGACCATGTCCGTTTATGCCGCAATGATAGATCGTGTTGATCAAAATATTGGCCGGATATTGGCAAAAATCCAAAAGATGGATGAAGAAGATAATACTTTGATACTCTTTCTTTCAGATAATGGCGGTTGTGCCGGAGAAGCCAATTATACACCTGATATTCCAGCGGGACCGGTTGAGTCTTACCGCTCCGTTGATCCGCCATGGGCCAATGCCAGTAATACGCCTTTTCGAAAATATAAAGTATGGGATCATGAAGGGGGTATTTGTACGCCTTTTATAGCCTATTGGCCCAGGGTAATTAAGCAGGCAGGCAAATTTACTGATCAAGTTGGACACATTATTGATATAATGGCAACATTTGTCGATATCACGGGTGCGGCGTATCCTTCGTCATATAAAGGACGAAATGTATCTACCCTTGGAAGGCAAAAGCCTGTAACCTGTTTTCAAGGGATCACAGCGTAAGGGACATGAGGCACTGTTATACTGGCAAATTTCGCCTGGAAAAAACCATGCTGTCCGGCAAGGGGACTGGAAATTAGTCACGAATTCTGACAACGATCCCTGGGAATTATACAATCTGAAAACGGACCGTGTAGAAACACAGGATTTATCCGGGAAATATCCTGAAAAAGTGAAGGAATTGGAATTACTCTATCATACGTGGGCGGAGAGGGTGGGGATTCCGGCTCAATTGGATAAATGATTATGCTTATTGAATACACTATTTTCCTCTCGCAGAGGTGCAAAGGCGCAGAGGAAAGATTTATTTAAATATATATAACCTCCCCCTTAATCCCCCTCCTTAGTAAGGAGGGGGAAAGAGGGGGAGGTGATTGCTTAATAAAAATCGTGGAAAATTTTTACAATAACATATGGATTGAAATATGAAGACAATAAACAATTTTACCCGCCGAAAATTTATCAAAACCACTTCTACAGCTGCTTTAGGTGTGAATATTATCGGTTGTAGTAAAAAACCACGAAAACCTAATTTGCTGTTTTTGTGGACAGATGAACAAAGACCTGATACCATGAAGGCTTACGGAAACAATAAAATCCATGCTCCAAATTTGAATAAGTTAGCAGATCAAAGTGTGGTTTTTCAAAATTCCTATGTAAGTCAACCGGTCTGCACACCGTCAAGATCAACCGCTATGACGGGACTTTGGCCGCATCAAAACACATGTGTTTCTAACAATATTCCCTTACCGGAGGATGTGAAATGTCTCCCGGAAATTATTGATGATCCCGATTATCGGACAGGATATTTTGGGAAATGGCACCTGGGAAATGAAATCTTTGCCCAGCATGGGTTTGAGGAATGGAAAAGTATTGAGGATGGCTATAGTAAATATTATAGTTCGGAGAGGAATAAAGAAACAAAAAGTGATTACTGGCATTTTTTGAAAGATTTGGGTTATGAACCCGATACCCGTGGAAATAATTTTAGCCGTGGGTTTGCTGCCCGCCGGCCACTAGAACATTGCAAACCCAAATACCTTGAGCGAGAATCAATTGATTTCCTGAAACGTCATCGAAATGAACCGTTTATGCTTTATGTCAATTTCCTGGAGCCGCATATGCCTTTTTACGGCCCGCTTGATGATGAACATAATCCGGCTGAAATTGACCTTCCACCTAACTTCGATAATATTCCAGGTGAAAATGATCCACTTCGTTATCGCCTCTTTCAGCAGAGATATTATGAAGGTGGATTTCATGATTTGCCTCTTAAAACAGAAACTGACTGGCGTAGAATGATCGCAAATTATTGGGGTCTGGTAACCCAGGTTGATCATAGTGTTGGTGGCATTCTAAATAGTCTTGAAAATCTTGGGTTGGCAGAAAATACTATTGTTGTTTATACCAGCGATCATGGCGATATGATGGGTTCGCACCGGTTGTTAGCCAAAACCGTAATGTATGAAGAATCCGCAAAAGTACCCTGGTTAATGCGAATTCCAAAACAACATACAAAACAAGTTCCTGTGAAAAATGCGGTCAGTCATATTGATCTGGTGCCAACATTGTTGGATGCTATGAATAGTAATGCCCATGTCGGTCTTCCCGGAAAAAGCCTTATACCGCGGTTGAAGGGGGAGCAGAAAGAACCGGAAGACGTTTTTATTCAATGGAATCCGGGTTCAGGGTTTACTGTTCCACCAGAATTATCAAAGATATATGGGCTAGATAAAATTAGAGAAATTGCCAATGCTTCCATAAGAACGATTGTTTCCACTGATGGTTGGAAATTGAGTCTATGCAAAGGGGATAAAAGCCAATTATTTAATTTGAAAAATGATCCATTTGAAACAAAGAATTTGTTCTACATGACAGAATACCAGACGGTCATCAGCCAGTTGACAGCAAAAATCCATACCTGGCAAGAATCGGTAGGTGATGAGATTCGTGTTGATAAATTGAATATTCAATATTCAACACGGAATATTCAATATTCAAATGATATATTTTAGGGGCGATCTACCAATAGAATCGGGATTTTCAACCGGTGAATCGACCGAACTATAGATATTGTTAAATTAAATATCCAATATCCAACAGAGAAATCTCAAGGTTAAGGTAGGATGATCCGATTCACAGACCCTGTCCTTATTGGACAGTATTCGTAGGGGCAGACCCGAGTGTCTGCCCTATGTAGATCGCCATCTGTATATTCAATACGGATTATTCAATTTTCGGCTACATTAGTTGTGATAAAAAATGAAAATAATAATTTGTGAAGTCCGTAAGAATTCGTGTGATTCGCGGATAATTTGATTCCCAATTATCGAATTGGTTTTCCCAATATTTAGGAGTTATATGTTAAAAAAAATATCCCTCTTTTTTGTTTCGATTGCCCCTGGTATTTTCCTTATTGGATACAATATTGGTACCGGCAGTGTCACCACTGCGGCATCAACCGGTGCAAAATATGGCATGACACTTATCTGGCCCCTATTGCTTTCTTGTGTGTTTACCTATATTCTGATTGTCTTTTTTGGTCGTTTTACTGCGGTAACAGGAAGAACAGCACTATTCAGTTTTAGAAAACATTATGGATTTACGATCGCCGCTTTTGTGCTTATCTCCGTCGTTTTCAGTGAATGGGTTGCCTTTATGGGTGTTATGGGCGTTGTTACAGAGGCCGTTCAGGAATGGTCAAGACCTTTAACGCCATCCGGGACAGGCATTGACATGCTCTGGACGACGCTGCTATTTGGTAGTATCATCTACTATCTTTTCTGGAGGGGCTCACACCGTTTTTTTGAAAATATTCTGATGATCTTTGTTGGCCTGATGGGATTGAGTTTTATCCTGACTATGTTTATGGTTATCCCGGATCCGTGGGAAGTAATAAAGGGAATGGTGCCCAGTATTCCTCAGGAATCAAATGCGGCTTTATTGATTGCCGGAATGGTTGGTACAACCATGGGCGGGGTGCTTTATCTGGTCAGGTCTGTTCTTGTACAGGAGAAGGGCTGGGGTGTCGAGGATCTCAGGTTAGAAAAAAGAGATGCCTTTATTTCAGCAAGCATGATGTTTTTTCTTTCTGCTGCCATCATGGCCTGCGCAGCCGGCACCATGTATCCGCTGGGTCTGGAGGTTAACAGCGCCATTGATATGGTAAAACTACTGGAACCTTTAGCCGGTCGTTTTGCCGTCTCCCTTTTTGTTACAGGAATCGTAAGCGCGGGTCTCTCCTCTCTCTTTCCTCATCTCATTGCTGGCCCCCTGGTTGTTAGCTGATCTCTTTAACAAACCACGGGATATGAAAAAACCGCTCAATCGGGGAATCGCTCTTTTTACGGTCAGTCTGGGATTGGTCATACCCCTTTTTGGGGGCAGGCCGGTCTTGACCATGATTATCTCCCAGGTATTTGCTGCCATCGCAACGCCGGTAATTGTCCTATTGATGTTGTTGATGCAGAGACGGGAAGATATCATGGCTGAACATAAAACTTCTGCAGGAATGAATTTTATTATAGGTTTCATTTTTTTATTTACAGTCTTGATGGCTATCACAGGAATTATAGGTATAGAAGGCTTATTATGATGGAAAAACTAGTCTGTTGCTATCTCTATCCAATTACAAAATATGGATATCCTCCACCCGCAAAAGACACCATTAAATATATTGAAGAAATGCGTGATCTTGGATTCTCCACGATAGAACTCGAGGGCATACGCGAACAGCATTTATCGGAAGTCTTCGATCTTCGTCATCAAATTAAAGATAAACTTGATGAATTTAAGATGACGGTTCCTTATTTCTGTGCCGTTTTACCAGGTCTTTCATCTGCAGATAAAGAGGAAAGGGATAAGAACATCACCTTATTTGAAAAAGGATGCAAAACGGCTGCGCATCTTGGCTCAAAAGGGCTACTGGATAATGCCCCCATTCCCCCCTATCAATTTCCTTCGGAAATCCCGGTAACCCGTCATTATGACGGGGAGGTGATGATGAAAGCCCGCTTTCCGGATAATTTGGCCTGGAATATTTACTGGGAAGGTCTTGTAAAAACCTTTCAACAACTCTGCGATATCGCTGCAGACTATGGATTAACCTATCAGTTACATCCCAGTTTAGGAACCTTATCAGCCACAGCCGAAGGATTTTTGCATTTTTATGAGGCCGTTGGCAGAAAAAATTTGAAATTTACATCTGGATACAGCCAATCAGTTCCTCATGAAAGATAATTTGGCCCTCGCTTTACTCCGTCTGAAAGATCATCTGGATTATATTCACCTATCAGATAATCGCGGTATTAAAACTTGGAACATCTGGGATTGGGTGAAGGTAATATTCGCTGGGATGACTTTTTTCAAACGTTAAAAAGAATCAATTTTAACGGATATCTTGGGCTGGATATAGGAGGCGATGAATCGGATGTGGAAGATTTAGATGAAGCGTATAAACTATCCCTGGAATTTGTAAAAAATAGATGGAATGCCAGATAAAATATTCAATATCCAACATTCAATATTCAATCTTCAATTTTAAATTATCAATTCACTAAGAGGGGTTAAACATGAAAGTATATTATACTATCGGGTTCATGATCATCTTTATCTAGCCATTGGTGTCCGGGCCCATGAAAATGGTATTTACGATGTGCGTGAATATGGGGCGGAAGGTGATGGGATTACCCTGGATACCAAAGCGATTCAGGAAAGTATTGATGAATGCAATAAAACCGGAGGAATTGTTTATTTTCCGCCTGGAACTTATCTTTCGGGCACTATAATTCTAAAAAGTAATGTTACCCTTGAGATTTCCCAGGGTGCTATTCTGCTGGCCAGTACAAATATAAAGGATTACATTAAAAAAATCCCCAAAATACGATCTTATACCGACCAATATGTAAATCAAAGTTTGATCTATGCGGAAGACGTGGAAAATGTCGGCATCACCGGGCATGGTATTATTGATGGGCAGGGAAAAGCCTTTAAAGTCAAGAGCAAGAGATCCGAACGCTACCAGGACAGACCTTATCTCATCCGTATGATCAATTCAAAAAACATTCATTTAGAGAATATCCGTCTTCAAAACTCTGCGATGTGGATGCAGCATTATCTTGCCTGTGACGGTTTGTTTATTAGGGGTATAACAGTTTATAATCATTGCAATCGAAATAATGATATGATCGATATTGATGGCTGCTCCAATGTGCTTGTATCTGATTGTATCGGGGATACCGATGATGATGCCCTGACCATAAAAAGCACATCCAACTATATTTCAAAAAATATTACGGTTACAAACTGTGTGCTTAGCAGTCATTGTAACGCCATAAAGCTCGGAACAGAATCACATGGTGGATTTGAAAATATTACCATAAGCAATTGTGTCGTAAAGCCCTCAACGAGTCCCGACAAAATATATGGTTTTAAAAATGGGATCAGTGGAATTACATTAGGATGTGTGGACGGTGGAATTCTCAATGGTGTCATGATATCGAATATCAGGATCGATGGCCCGAAAGTGCCCATTTACCTTCGCCTTGGTGATCGGGGACGATTATACAAAGAAGGAATACCGCGACCGTCCGTTGGAACCTATAAAAATGTTTCAATCAGCAATATTATTGCTACCAATGTTGACAGCATTGGCTGTTCAATTACAGGCCTTCCGGATCACCCCGTTGAGAATATATCCTTAAACAATATCAGGATAAAATTTAAGGGGGGTGTAAAAATGAATACGGCGCCATGGTCTGTAGGCGAGGAGCGGGAGAAATATCCCGAGAGTACAATGTTCGGGACCTTGCCTTCTTATGGTTTCTTTATAAGACACGCAAAAAACGTCCATTTGTCAAATATTGATCTCTCATTTGAGGAAGAGGATGGGCGCTCGGCACTTATATGTGATGATGTGGATGGCTTAGATCTTATTGACATAAAGGGTGAAGGATCTGTCCAGGGAGCACCCTTGTTTCAGTTTCGGAATATAAAAAATGCCTTCATTTCATCTTCACGGGCTCTGAATCCCGTCAATATTTTTTTACAGGTAGAGGGTTTGTCCGAGGATATCTATCTTTCCGGTAATGATTTCAGGCAGGCAAACACCGCTATAAATCTGACAGAAGGATTATCTCCAAAAACTGTCCATCTTAAAGGCAATTTTTTCAAGGAACAAAAGGACTAATCATGACAAGAGAAAGGTTAGTAAAAAACCTGATACTCTTTATATTTATTCTCGGCAGTGCAGCTCAGGTAGTGGGGGAAGTGTTTATTGTCCCAAAACCAAAAGAAGTATCAAATCAATCAGATAGTTTTAAGTTTGATAATTCGATTGGTATTATCATAGCGACTAACGACACCATCGGAGTTATGCTAGGTATTAATCAATTGATGGCTGAAATGCGTCGCTTTAATGGCCCCCAACTGGTAATTGATGGCCAAAAAGACAAGGTACTGCATCTTGGGATACTGGCTGAGGATGAAGCCTTTCGGGAGATATGCCAGCAAAAGAGGCTTTGGCCCGAAAATCGCATCGGAGATGAGGGTTATGTCCTGGATATTGGGCCAGAGAAGATTATTGTTGCGGCTAACACAAAATCAGGTATTTTTTATGGAATCCAATCACTAAAACAAATTATAAGAGGATCGGAAAACAAAGGTGAAATACCCTGCATGAGAATTGTAGACTGGCCAGATCTGGATTTCCGTGCTGTTCAGGATGATATAAGTCGCGGACCAATTCCAACCCTGGATTTTATGAAATCCCAGGTCCGTCGTTTATCCGAATTAAAAATAAATGGGCTCAGTTATTACATAGAACATGTTGTGAAAACAAAAAGCCATGGAGATTTTTCACCTGCAGGAGGTGGGGTAAGTATTGAAGATTGGAAAGAATTAAGCGAATATGCAACAAGGTATCATATGGAAGTTGTCGCCAATTTTCAATCGCTTGGTCACTTTGAGAAGATCTTATCCTATCCCCAATATCGTCCATTGGGCGAAACTGACAGAATGCTTTCACCAATCAGAATGGAAAGTTTTCAACTGCTGGCTGATGTTTATGCCGAAATGGCACCGGTTTTTACTTCTGAGTTTTTTAATGTCAATTGTGATGAAACCTGGGATTTGGGGCGGGGTGAGTCAAAAAAATATGTGGATAGCCTTGGCATCGGCCGGGTATATGCAGATCATATCCTCAGAATTTACAAGGAAATAACAAAACTCAATAAACGAACCATGGTTTGGGGAGATATTATCTTATCACATCCGGAAATTCTGGATATGCTTCCAAAGGATATTATGATGGGTGCCTGGACCTATGGTGCAAATGATCCATTCGTGGAATTATATAGACCCTTCAAGGAGGCCGGATTTGACTTCATGTTTAGTTGTGGTGTTCTAAACTCAAATCGGCTTATTCCTGATTATCGGATGACCATGCTCAATATCAAAAATTTCACCCGGGCAGCCACTGAGGGTGGTACAAGTGGCATGTTATGCACGGTATGGGATGATGGGGGCAATGCTTTTTTTCCACTGGACTGGTATGGTGTAGCCTATGCTGCCGATCAAAGCTGGCATTTAAATGATGATGAGATATCTGAGTATAATGTAAGATTTGATCGGGGTATCTATGGCAATTTAAATGGTGCTATATCAGAAGCCTTTCAGACTTTAATCCCAATTACTGATCTTGTAGAGACTTTCGAGATGAATGACCTGGTCTTGTGGAAGCAGATTATCCCGGATAGAGGTAAGAGCCTTCAATTGGACGGATCGGATTGGGAGGTAGTGAAATCAATCGTTAAGGAAGCAGATAAATTATTATCCTCCGCAGATGCTAAATTATACACAGAAGACTTAGTTTATCTCCAGCTTATTATAAATGAATATGATTATATGTCACAGAGCCGTTTTGATCTGGTTAAAGCAGCAGAGAAATACAGAAATGCCTGTCTTGTACAGAAGAGCTCAAAAAGCCAGGCCCTTTTAGATGGGAATGAAGCATTAGATCTGTTGATTTCGTGTCGTGTAAGGCTTGAAAGTTTAAAGAAACTATATGCCGAATTATGGCTCATGGAGAGTAAACAATATTGGCTTGATCATTTGATGGATCAGTTTGATCAGAAAATTGCGGACTATAACCATGCTGAAAAATTGCTTAACCATTCCCTGGACTTGTTTGCCAATGGTGAGTATTTATTCCCACCCAATGAGATTCGTCTTGATATTAGTGAGCAGGGAGGGAAGTATTTTCAATATTGGTTGCTCTGCGGCCCATTTCCAAACGATGGCTGGGCAGGAAGGGAAATTGATTATTTAAAACCTATCGGGGGCGAATCAAAAGCAAGCCCGGTTCCGGGTGATGCCTTTGAATCTGAAACAGAAGGGAATAAACCCTGGATTAAATATGCATCGCCCCTTAATGCAAAAATAGATTTTTCTACGATTTATGAAAAGACAGACCGGGCAATAGCCTACGCCTTCTGTCGCATATACAGTCCTTCTGATCAGAAAGTAAAGGCCAGTTTTGGCAGTAATGATGGTATTCAGATCTATCTCAACGGCAAACGTGTCTATAAAAAATTTGCCAAAAGAAGCCTGATCCTGGATGAAGATAAACTTTTACTTCACCTGAAAAAGGGCAGAAATGATATGCTGCTCAAGCTAGATCAGAATAAAGGAGCCTGGGAGTTCTCCTTCCGTCTCCCTGAGGAAAGAGTCCGCAATCATAAGTATAAGTATTATATTATTGAGGAATAAACTTACATTTGGGGTATGGGATATGAGATTCGTGATATGAGATACGAGATGCTGGATATGTAATCGGGAAATTCGTATTTCGTGATATGTAACTTGTAACTTGTAATTTGTAATTGGATATTTGGCCTTAATTTGGCATTTGGGTTTTGAAATTTGACATTATAATCATAAAAAATGATAGAGGAGAATAAGGTATGCGAATATTTATACAATTAGTGACAACTATCCTTTTGGTACTTGTGTTTTCTTTTCTGGCCTGTGCTGAGAAGACTAACACGAGCATGAAATCAAAAATCCTCAAAGCCATTGAGGTAGGTGCCAATTATGCCGCCTTCACGCTTCTGGACGAGAGCGGAAAATCACGATGTGATTATAATATGACGGAAAGTAAATGGTATGATTATGAACCGCCCTGGCATACCGGTCAGGTTATTTATGCTTTAGTAGAAAGTTATGAAACGACTGGTGAACAAAAATATCTCGAGGCTGCAAAAAAAGCAGGCGACTGGTGGACCAGTTTGGAAATTAAAGATCATCCGAAACTCAAGGGTATGTTAAATGCCGTTCATGGAGACCATGCGGGACAGGTCATCGTTTTCGCGACGGTGAGCGATGGCTCAGCAGGTTTATTTCGATTATACGAGGTCACCGGTGATAAAAAATACGCTGACGTTCCTACAAGGGCTGGAGATTGGATGATGGAACACATGTATGTTCCTGAACATCGCGTTTTTTATGATAACGTTGATCCGGAGTCTGGTGAAGTGATGAAAGAAAATAGCCCCTTCTGGCCGGATAAAAAAGAACAAAAGCTTTTTGATGTTGCCAGACCGAATAATGAAGGATCTCTTTATCTCGATATGTATCAGTATACGAAAGACGAAAAATATAAAAAGCTGTTTATTGACCTCTGTGAGAGTCTGGTCGAGAAACAGGGACCTGAGGGAATGTGGATGGATTTTATGCCCAATTTTAAGGCTGAAGGATCGGTTCATCCTCGTTTTAATCTCTGGTATGCTGAATCATTACTCGAAGGATATGAGTTAACTAAAAATAAAACTTACCTTGAGGCGGCAAGGAAAACAGCCCAAACATTTGCCCGGTTTCAAACCGGTAATGGAACGATTTATTATAAGAACTATCTGGATGGTCGAAATAATCAGGGTTCCATCTGCGGATCGGCTGTAGCCTTCGCCGGCATCATCTGGATGCGCCTCCTTGATTATGGTGCAGGAGACGAATTTAAGGAAAATATCGATAAGTCACTTACCTGGTTATTGAAAAATAAATTTTCTGCCGATCATTCCGATGAAAATCTGGCAGGAGCGACGATAAATATTCGCACCAGAAGAAAAAAGGGAAAAGTATGGATGGTAAATCGTGATATTGGCACCTCCTTTGCATTGAGATTCCTCAATGGCTATTATAATAGAACTTATGGTGATAAATAATAAAAATAAAAGATAAAATATTTACCACAAAGAACACAAAGTAGGCACAAAGTACACAAAGATATATTTCTTTATAAAAACTTTGTGATCTTAGTGCCTACTTTGTGTTCTTTGTGGTTATCTTTTTTTTAAAATCTGAATGGCTCTAAACAGTCAGGCCCAGAGACCTACTATACATATTTTGTTAAAAAAAGGAGTGAGATGGTTGCAAATAATGATCAAAAGAAGTCAAGTTTGTCAAGAAAAATACTCATTGGTCTGAGTGCTGTTGGCCCGGGGTTATTTCTAATTGGATACAATATCGGTACCGGAAGTGTCACAACAATGGCCAAATCTGGTGCCGAATATGGCATGACTCTTTTTTGGGCTCTTCTCCTCTCCTGCATATTTACCTACATCCTGATGGTTGCTTATGGCCAGGTTACCCTCGTAACCGGAAATACGGCTCTTCATAATATAAAGAATCACTTGGCAGGCGGTAAAATTCTTGCAATCTATATATTGATTGCCCTGATCCTGGGTGAGGTTATGGCCCTGATGGGCATAATGGGGATAGTTTCTGACCTGATTCAGGAAGGGTTCCGGCTGATCGACGATGGATTGATAGTCAGCACTTTTTCAATAACCCTGGTTTTAGTTATCCTGCTTTATCTTTTACTTTGGTATGGCAGATATCAGATATTTGAGAAAATTCTCACTGCTTTTGTCATTCTGATGGGTATTTGTTTCCTCGTTGTGTTTTTTATGGTTAAGCCAAGTATTGGGTCATTAGTAAGTGGTCTGATTCCGCAGATTCCAGATAAACCGGGAGCCTTTCAATTGGTGGCTGCCATGGCTGGAACCACCTGTTCTGCTGCTGTCTTTGTCATGCGCAGTGTTGTTGTTGCTGAAAAAGGTTGGGATATCTCAAATTTGCATCAGGAAAAGAGAGATGCAATGGTTTCAGCATCGATGATGTTATTTTTAAGTGCCGTTATCATGGCTGTGGCGGCTGGTACCCTCCATGTTATGGGATTAAGTCTTACAAATACGGTTGAGATGATCAGTTTGTTTGAACCCATTGGTGGAAAATTTGCTGCTTTTATTTTGATTCTTGGTATCGCTGGGGCTGGACTCTCCACTATTTTTCCGATTGTTTTAATAGCACCATGGCTGATCTCAGATTACACTGGTCGTCCCCGGGATATCCGATCACCGATGTATCGCATTCTTGGATTGATCGGTATTCTTTTCGCTTTTGGATTGCAGTTTATGGATAAACGCCCACCGGCGATGATGATTTTTTCGCAGGCTTTTCAAGCAATGATTTTGCCGGCGGTCGCAATTCCCATATTTCTTCTGATCAACCGCAAATATCTAATGAAAGAGCACACTCCTGATACAAAAATGAATGCGGGCATTATCGCTGTTATTGTCTTTGGATTTATTACGGGATATTTTGCGATTATTGAATTAATTTAGGAATTTGGAATTGGGAATTTGGATACTGGATACGCTTTGCAGGTTAAATCCTTGTCCTAAAGGACGGACACTGGCCGCTACTACTTGAAAATTGAATATTCCGTGTTGTCCGAAGGACTCCTTTGGAGGATATTGAATATATTTTTGTGAATGAGTAAGGGAAATATGAAATGAAAATTGAGAAATCTTTCGATGTAACGATCGTCGGTGGGGGGATGATTACGGAAATGCAGATATTACCGTCATTATACCATCTCCAGCGGCTTGGGGTATTGAAATCAATAAATATATGCGCGTTAAATGCTCTGCCGTTAAAAACCATTGCTGAGAACACGACACTTCTTGAGGCCTTTCCCGGGCAAAAATTCAATGCTTTTCCGGACTACACGACTGTTTCGGATTCAGAACAATTCCCGGAGACTTTATAAAGAAGTCATCTCAAAAATGGACACACGAAATATCGTGTTTATTGCGCTGCCTGATCACTTACATTACAAGGCTGTTATCTTTGCTCTGGAAAATGATCAGCATGTCATTTGTGTCAAACCCTTAACGTTGAAGCACCAGGAGTCAATTAAAATTCATAAAATAGCCCGCGAGAAAGGTTTATTTGTTGGTGTGGAATATCATAAGCGTTTCGATGACCGGGTTGGGATGGCCCGTGAAAAATACCGGAATGGTTCTCTTGGCGAATTTCGATTGGGTTATGCCACTTTAATAGAACCCTGGTGGTACAGACATTCAAACTTTCAGAACTGGTGTACTTCTGAAAATTCGGATATGTTCACCTATATCGGCTGTCATTATGTTGATCAGGTTCATATGATTACCGGCCTTTTGCCGACCCGGGTTTCGGTATATGGTGTAGAAGATACTTATCCTAATGGCAATAAGGGGTATTTATGGACCAATGCCAGGATCAATTGGGAAAATGGTGCGAGCCTTGCTGTTTTGAATGGGATGGGCTATCCCAATGTCGGAGCGGGAGGTAATTCGCAGGGGATTTGGATGTTTACCCAGGGAGAAACTGATGGTGGTCTTATTTTTCATGATGATCAGTACCGTGGTGTAAAGCATTCTTATGTAACAAAGGGAAGTGATGCCGGTGATTCCTTTTATAACGAACCAAGTCCGGATTATTTTAAGTTAATTGACCGGGGTGGGGAGGGATTAACGCCGGTTGGCTATGGATATAGAAGTATTGAGGGTCTCGTTCAGGCTATAAACCGTGTCGAATCAGTTGCCACTGGGGATCAAATCCTGGAAAAGCGTCAGCAAATGTTAGAAATAATCGATGATGAGGGTATTATTGCTACCCCGGCTAATAGCGCTTTTAATGAATTAGTTGTGGAAGCAGGCCGATTGTCAATCCTTAATCAGGCTAGAGAAGTGATTGTTGAATATGGTGATAATCCGGGTGTTAGATTTTTTGATTAATGAATATAATTGATAGATTTAGTTTAAATTACGAATTACGAAGTTACAATTACGATTAATTAGAATAATCCCAATTTATACAGATCATAACAATAGCCAACGAGAGTGATAATAATTTATCTTAGTTATATTATACAATGATGGGAACAAATATGAATATCGTAATTTTAGATGGATATACCTTAAATCCCGGGGATCTAAGTTGGGATGAGATTAACTCATTGGGGGATTGCGTTATACATGACAGAACACCCATAGATGAAATAATTGGAAGATGTGCTTCGGCGGAAATTGTTATAACCAACAAAACACCTCTTTCAAGGGAAACGATTCAAAATTTGCCTCAATTACAGTATATAGGCGTAATAGCCACGGGTTATAATATTGTTGATGTGGAAGCCGCCCGCGATCGAGGAATTCCGGTCTCAAATATACCGACTTATGGAACCCAATCTGTCGCTCAAATGACCCTGGCGCTTATCCTGGAATTAACAAACCAGGTTGGATATCATGCCCAGACGGTGAGAGAAGGACGCTGGTCTGAATCTAAAGATTGGTGTTACTGGGACCGTCCGCTAATTGAACTTGCTGAATTGACCCTTGGTCTTATTGGATTTGGCCGGATTGGGCAGGCTGTCGGTAATCTTGCCAATGCTTTTGGGATGCGTGTGCTCGCATATGATCCCGTGGCACCCACTGAGATTCCGGACTATGTAACTTTGGTGAAAATTGAGGAAATTTTTCGGGAGGGTGATGTTGTCAGTCTCCATTGCCCGCTTACAGCTGAGAATAATAAACTGATTGATAAAAATAAAATAAATTTGATGAAAGCCAGTTCTTTCCTGATCAATACCAGCAGGGGACAATTGGTGAATAGTGCAGATCTTGCCCAGGCTTTAAATGAGGATCGAATTGCTGGGGCAGGAATCGATGTTTTAGCTGTAGAACCTCCTCCAGTAGACAATCCTCTCTTATCTGCAAAAAATTGCATCATGACACCACATTTATCCTGGGCTACCGGAGCGGCGCGGAAACGTCTTATGAAAGTCGCTGTGCAGAATATAAAATCATTTATTGAGGGTCAACCGGAGAATATTGTAAATGACTAACTCAGTTTGGAATATTTATCCACGGATTACGCTCGTAGAACGCGTCCTGAGACCTCGTTATACGGGGCCAGGCCAAATTTTGACGAATTTCACGAATTAAAATTATCTTAATTAATATTATAGAATAGTGAATGTCTGGTTTTAAAATGATGATCGATGTTATGAGTTCTTTAAATCGAGTCCCAGTGCTTGAGAACTATCAGTATCTATCTCAATGTATAGTCGGAGAGTTATATTATGGTGTAAAAAAATAATTCGTGAAATTCGTATTAATTAGTGTAATCCGTGGAGAAGTTTTGTAGTGGATCAAAGTGGGATGAAACTATTATGCACCAAAATTTTATGATTTATTCTTAACTGCTCCTGAACGGTATGCCCAGAACTGGCTAATAATTATCATACCACTTACCGCTCCAATGGAATTTGAAATAATAATATACCAATCCATTGGCATTTTTACGATACCATACACTACCCAGGTGCTAAAAGTTAAAAATAGAAGGATCATCATACTTAAGGAAAGACCTTTTGTGCTTTTCGCCTTGTAGTTTTTATGTATCTGAACAGGAAGACCAAATCCCGTATAAATAATGGTTATAATTAAAGCCAAAAGACCGACAATATCGACTACTTCCATAAAGAATTCTCCAAACTAATTTTATGCTATCATTTTCTGTTTTAAACCAGCCAATATTAGAGAATTAATTTACAAGATTCCAAATAATTCCTTGACATTTAAGTGAATTATTTTAAAATTTTCTTAACCGGTAACTTTAACGGTTAAGAGAGGAAGGTTGGAAATGGCACCCCAGGTGACATTAAAAGACATCGCAGCAAAATTAAAAGTATCAAAAGTAACCGTATCTAAAGCTCTTCGCGACCATCCGGATATCAGTTTAGAAAAGAAAGATCTGATTAAAGAGACTGCACAAGAAATGGGGTATACACCAAATTTTCATGCCCGGAATCTCTCCAGCCGAAAGTCTAATACGATTGGCTTAGTGGTGCCAAAAATTGCGCATCATTTTTTTGCAACGGCTATTGAAACCATCTATTCTATAGCGTTTGACCATGGCTATGAGATTATGATGGCTGTTTCTCAGGAAGACGCTTATTACGAACAAACTCATATCAAGACACTTCTATCCATGCAGGTTGATGGGCTCCTGGTTTCTATCACAGAGAAGACCAGAGATCTTGAACTTTTTAATCTGGTAAAGAGCAAAAAAATCCCATTAGTATTTTTTGACAGGGTAATTCAGGGGCAGGGATTCAGCACTGTAACCACTGATGACTTTGGTGGTGCTTATAAGGCTGTTAAGCATGCAATCGATGCAGGTTATACAAAAATTGCTCATCTTGCTGGTTTCAATTATACGAATATAGGTAAAGAACGTTATGCCGGATACGAACAGGCAATGAAAGAACATAACCTTCCCATCAATGAAGAGTGGGTTGTTGAAGGGGGGTTCGGGGAAGAGGCAGGATATCGGGGATTTTGGAAATTGTTCAAGAGTAACGATATGCCGGAAGTTGTTTTTACCGTTACCTTTCCAGTAGCAATGGGAATGTATACAGCAGCTGAAGAAATTGGTCTTTCGATACCTAATGATGTTGATGTTATTTCATTTGGAGGAAGCGCCTATAACAGATTCTTTTCGCCTTCCATGACCCATCTGGATCAGCCGACCGCTTTATTGGCTGAAAAAGCTATTTTACTGCTTATTGATGAAATAAAAAACCCGGAAGAACACAAAGAAGAGCATATTAAAATTCCGGGTGATATTATTATATGTGAAACTTGTCAGTAAGTATACAAAATAAACGTGATAAATTGTCACTGTCCTGACATCATTACAGGGGGTTCCAGTAAATATTAATTTTCAGGAATTTTAGCTGAAATTTTGTTTCCAATTTATCTCAGTAAAATTTCAGGATTCAGAGGGCCATCTGAAATTTATTTTATTAATGACTACCAGTAGAAATTGAATAAAAATAAAAAACCATAACATAGGTGAGCGATGTATATGAGACTTAAAATTATCTCTATCGTAATTGTTCTGATCGTTATCCAATCATCTTTTTTCTCTTGCGGTGAAATAAAGCAAGTGAAAATCATCAAATTGGCACATGTCCTTGATACCAACCATCCGGTTCATAAAGGGATGGCCTTTATGGCTGAAAAGGTTTTTGAAAAGTCTGGCGGAAAGATGCGCGTGGATATCTATCCTGGTGGTCAGTTGGGACAGGAGCGTGATCTCATCGAATTACTTCAGATCGGCAGCCTGGCCATGACAAAAGTTTCTACCGCACCTCTGGAGGCCTTTGTACCTGAAATGAAAATTTTTGGAATTCCATATATCTTTCGCAGTGATGAGCACCGCTGGAAAATATTTAAAGGTGAAATAGGTAAGCGTCTTCTTCTTTCAGGTGAGGATTATTTTTTAAGAGGAATGTGCTATTATGATGCGGGCACTCGGAGCTTTTACACGAAAGAAAAACCCGTGAATTCCCCGGCTGATCTAGAAGGCTTAAAAATTCGTGTGATGAAAAGTATTACGGCGGTAAAGATGGTGAAATCTCTTGGCGGTTCGCCGACACCCATTCCCTGGGGTGAATTATATACCGCTTTGCAGCAGGGCGTGGTTGATGGTGCGGAAAATAATGCCCCCAGTTTTTATCTCTCACGTCATTATGAAGTATGTAAATTTTACAGTTTAGATGAACATACAGGTGTTCCCGATATTTTGTTAATGAGCACCGTTGTTTGGCAAGGGCTTTCTGACCAGGAGCAAAAGTGGTTACAGGATGCGGTAGACGAATCGGTTGAGCAACAGATTATATTCTGGAAAGAAGCCTCAGAACATGCCCTGCGAGAAGTTCAAAAAGCAGGGGTCGAAGTCGTCTATCCAGATAAAACGCCATTTGCAGAGGCCGTAAAAGAGATGCATGAATCATATAGGGGAACGAAACTGTATGAATTAATGCAAGAAATTCAGAATATTCGCTAAATCCGAGAACCCGGCAGGAGTCTATGATGGTCGCTATAACCCAAAAAATCACCAAAGTATTAGAAATATTTCTAATACTCTTAATGTCTGCAATTGTAATTGACGTGACCTGGCAGGTTGTTACCCGATTTATCCTTCAGGATCCCAGTTCTTTTACTGAGGAATTAGCTGGCTTTCTGCTAATTTGGATTGGTCTTTTAGGTGCAAGCTATGCTATCTATACAAAAGCACATTTAGGAATTGATATATTAGCCAGGAAGATAGATGTAAATGCCAGAAAAAAGTTGGATGTGGTCATTTATAGTATTGTGATCCTCTTCTCATTTTTTATTTTGGTTGTTGGTGGCTGGCGATTGGTTAATATTACATTTACTTTAAATCAAATATCACCTTCAATGGGCTTGCCCATGGGATATGTCTACATTGTTTTGCCTCTTACAGGTGTTTTAATTATTTACTATTCGATTTTTCATATATTTATGGCTTTAATAAAAAGTGATACAACTGCTACAAGAGAGAATTCAATTACTGCTGTCGATTAACAGGGAGAGGTCCTGATGGAGTTATCTGTTTTAATTCTGGTCGTGAGTTTTGTTTTACTTTTGACATTAAGTGTCCCTATCGCCATTAGTATTGGGATTGCCACTGTTCTTACGATGCTATTCACTATCGATTCTGGCCCGGCCATTACAACTGTTGCCCAACAAATGGCCACAGGAATTAACAGTTTTGCCTTATTGGCAATTCCGTTTTTCATTCTTTCCGGGTTATTGATGGGGCAGGGTGGTATAGCCAGGCGATTGATTGATTTTGCCAAAGTGTTGGTGGGTATGTTCCCTGGTGGACTTGCCTATGTAAATATTCTGGCTTGTATGTTTTTTGGTTCTATTTCCGGATCTGCCGTAGCAGCAACATCTGCTATTGGTGGTTTTATGATTCCGGTTATGAAGAAAGAGGGTTATGATAATGATTTTAATGCAGCAATCACTGTAACTGGTTCGACAACCGGTCTTTTAATTCCACCCAGCAACGTTTTAATCGTCTACTCCTTAGCCAGCGGAGGGGTATCGATTGCAGCACTATTTATCGCTGGATATCTACCTGGTATTCTTGTTGGTCTTGGATTGATCGGTGTGGCTGCGGTTATCTCGGTAATGAAAAAATATCCGGTAGGGGAAAAAGTTAATTTTATTCAATCTGTCAAGAAATTTCTTGATGCGGTTCCAAGCCTTCTGTTGGTGATTATCGTAATTGGCGGGATCATTGCCGGAATTTTCACAGCAACTGAAGCCAGCGCTGTAGCAGTAATTTATTCTTTGATTCTTTCGGTGTTTATCTATCGTGAGGTAAAAATAAAGGAATTGCCTAAAATCCTATTGAAATGTGTTGAAACTACTGCCATTGTTATGCTGCTGATTGGTACTTCAAAGGCGATGTCCTGGATATTGTCCTATGAAAATATTCCACAGACTATAAGTGCTACTTTAATTGCGATGACAGAAAGTAAGATAATTATCTTATTGATGATCAATCTGATGCTGCTGGTTGTCGGTACATTTATGGATATGACACCGGCTGTGTTAATATTTACACCGATATTTTTACCGGTAGCCGTGCAATTAGGAATCGATCCTATTCACTTTGGGATAATGATGGTGCTTAATCTTTGTATCGGATTATGTACACCTCCTGTTGGGAGTGTCCTGTTTGTGGGGTGCAGTATTGCTGGCACATCTATTACAGGTATGATCAAGCCATTATTACCACTTTATATAGCAATGATTCTGGCTTTGATGCTGGTTACCTATATTCCAGAAATTAGTCTCTTTTTACCGAGGGTTTTTGGATATTGATACTACCTGATTTAATTGTAATATAATATTTCTTCGCAGAGACGCAAAGCCGCAGTGTAAATAACGCAACAAGAAAAAATGATAAATTATATATGTTTATTGAACTTAATTCAAGGAATCTATATAAGGATTTACAGATATAATGATAATATTTAAGAAAATGTTAGAAAAAGTATGCGTCCTGAGTGGAATTTGATTAAATAACTTTGCGGCTTTGCGGCTCTGCGAGAAATATTAATAGGAGATAATATAAATATGGATAAAAAAGAATTTGGGAAATTTTCGTTTGGAGTTGGTGACCGATTTGCTCATCAGGCAAAGGCACAGTTAAATGCCTTTCAGAAGGCGAAAGAAATGGGTGTTGATATTACACCGGTTTGGAATAAATCTTTCCGTGAACATTCAATTATTAAAAGTGAACCCAAACAGACAAGAAGCGAAGCTGACAAAGCGGCTCAATCTCTGGCATGGTCAAGTGGCTATTTTGTCGATGCCGATCATGTCAATCTTGACTCTGTAGATTATTTTATGGATAGCAGTGATTTTTTTACGCTTGATGTGGCTGACTTTATTGGTCTTCCGTCAGAGCCTGCGGAACTTTCTGTATTTATTGAGGTTAACGAGAAATATAAAGGCCAATTAAAGATACCAGGTATTGAAGAGACGTTTATTGTTGATGAGCAGCGACTGAGAGAGATCGGTGGGAAATATCTAAAAGCAATCAAAGAAGCAGGAAGAATTTACAGGAAAATTTCCGAATTTAAAGGGGAGAAGTATTTTGTTGTTGAAGTTTCAATGGATGAAACAGATCAATCCCAAACCCCTCTTGAAATCTTTTTTATTCTCTCAGCATTAAAAGCCGAAGGTGTTCCGGTCAATACCCTAGCGCCAAAATTTAGCGGTCGCTTCAATAAAGGTGTTGATTATGTAGGTGACCTTGAACTATTCAAAAAAGAGTTTGTACAAGACCTCGCTGTGCTCAAATATGCTATATCAGAATTCAACTTCAGCCCGGATTTGAAGTTAAGTGTCCATAGCGGAAGTGATAAGTTCTCACTATATCCGATTATCAAAAACGCCATGACCGAAACAGGTGCTGGTTTGCATATTAAAACGGCCGGGACAACCTGGTTAGAAGAAATTATTGGATTAGCTTTGGCAGAAGGGGATGGTATTAAAATTGCCCGGGATGTCTACCGTCGGGCCTTGGAACGTTATGATGAGCTTTGTAAGCCCTATGCCACGGTAATCGATATCAATAAATCAAATCTGCCCTCCGTGGAAACGGTTAATAATTGGAGTGGTGATGATTTTGCAAAAGCATTGCGTCATGATCAATCTTGTCCGGAATACAATCCTGATTTAAGGCAATTGCTGCATGTAGGATATAAGATTGCCGCTGAGATGAATGAGGTGTTTTTAAATGCCCTGGAAAAATATGAGGAGACGATCGCCAGAGAAGTAACAGAAAATATATATGAGCGACATATGAAACCTCTGTTTCTGTAAGATACACGATACTAAATACTCGACACTGGATAAGATAGAACAATGATCAGGATAGACCATAAAATACGGGCGAAGACAGGGTCATATTTAATTAATGGGTTTTTGAAGTTGGAATTTGTTTGGAAATTAGAGATTGAATATTAGGATTTTTTGAGACTATAATTGAAGTATAACAACTTTTATAATCTATGCTGAGCGATTAAATGAATATTTTGGAGAGATAATGGATCTTGCACAAATAACAAATATGTATAATTTTAGTAATAAAACAGTCGTAATAACCGGTGGCGCAGGGATATTGGGCGCGGAAATGGCTTGTGCCTTGGTTGGATGTGGCGCTAATGTAGCTGTGATTGATCGTGAAGTAAAATTGGACGATTCGATCATGAAAAGAATTGACACCTCTGTCGGCAATTTTGTTATGATTTATGGAGATGTTCTTGATAAAGAGGTAATGGAGAAGGCCGCGGAAAAAGTCTATGAGACCTTTGGGAAAGTTGATGCCTTAATCAATGGTGCCGGAGGAAATCATCCCGGAGCGACCACTTCTGATTCACAATCCTTTTTTGATTTGGATCTGGAAGCTTTTAAAAAGGTTTCAGATTTAAACCTGATTGGAACCGTGATGCCCAGCCAGGTATTTGGAAAACATTTTGCTGAACAGAAAGAGGGAATCATCCTTAATGTCTCTTCAATGAGTGCGTTTACGCCTCTTACAAAAGTTGGTGCGTATTCTGCAGCAAAAGCGGCGGTGAGTAATTTTACTCAATGGCTGGCTGTCCATATGGCTCAGGAATATTCACCAAAAATTCGTGTCAATGCCGTGGCTCCCGGATTTTTTCTAACATTACAAAATAAGTTTCTACTTACGGATGAAAAAACAGGTGATTTAACACCCAGAGGCAAAAAGATTATTGAGCATACACCCATGGATCGATTTGGTGATCCTGGAGACCTCCTGGGGACGGTTCTATGGCTTTTATCACCGGCTTCGGCATTTGTTACAGGTGCCGTAATACCAGTTGATGGCGGCTTCGCCGCCTTCAGTGGTGTTTGAAAATTCTCACGCAGCGCCGCAGCGCCGCAACGAAATAATTAGGAATTATTATCCGAAAACAGGGATAAAATTAACTATAAAATACTTTGGCAAGTTTAGTCAGATTTTAAAAGACATCTTGAATTAAAGAATTTTAAAAATAATGTGCTAATAAATTTAATTATTTATTTTCGCTGCGTCGTTGCGGCGCTGCGTGAATAGAAATCATGATAACGGATTGTAAAATACATTTTAGGAGAAAAAGATGAGTGATTATGATATTGGTTTAATTGGATTAGCAGTAATGGGTGAGAACCTTGTTCTAAATATGGAAGATCATGGATTTTCTGTTGCGGTATTTAACCGCACCACCAGTAAAGTAGATGCTTTTGTCGGTGGTCGGGCAAAAGGTAAAAATATAAAAGGTTGCTACAGTATTGAAGAGTTGGTTAAAAGTCTAAAAAGACCTCGTAAAGTAATGATGCTGGTTAAAGCGGGCAAACCTGTTGATGAGTTTATTGATATGATTGCCCCACACCTGGAAGAAGGAGATATCATTATCGATGGAGGCAACAGTCATTTCCCCGATTCAATCAGACGTACGAAATATGTTGAGGATAAGGGACTTCTTTTTATCGGAACCGGTGTTTCGGGCGGGGAAGAAGGCGCATTGCTTGGACCATCAATTATGCCAGGTGGATCGGAAGCAGCCTGGTCTCATGTTAAACCTATTTTTCAGGCGATTTCCGCAAAGGTTGCTGACGGCTCGCCCTGTTGTGAATGGATTGGCAATGATGGTGCCGGTCATTTTGTAAAAATGGTCCATAATGGTATCGAGTATGGTGATATGCAAATGATCTGCGAAGCTTATTGGATTATGAAGCATGTTCTTCGAATGAGTACAGAGGAGATGGAACCTGTTTTTACTAAATGGAATGAAGGTGAATTAGATAGTTATCTCATCGAAATTACACGTGACATAATGGGTAAAAAAGATGATGAAACAGGAAAACCAATGGTTGATATGATCCTCGACACGGCTGGACAAAAAGGTACTGGGAAATGGACCAGTCAGGCCGCTTTGGATTGTGGCGTTCCTGCACCAACTGTCGCAGAGGCCGTCTTTGCCCGTGCTATGAGCGCAATTAAAGAGGAACGTGTATCCGCATCAAAAGATTTAAGTGGTCCGATACCAAGTTTCTCCGGTGACAAGAAAGAATTTATTGAAAAGATCAGAAAAGCCCTTTATGCATCAAAAATATGCTCCTATGCACAAGGTTTTCAGCTCATGCGTGCCGCCGCGGAGGAATATAACTGGCAGCTAAATTATGGTGACATTGCCCTGATGTGGCGTGGTGGTTGTATCATTCGTGCTCAGTTCTTAGGAAATATTAAAGATGCTTTTGATCAAAATCCTAAATTGCAGAATTTACTGTTGGATGATTATTTTAAAGATGTGATTGAGAAAAATCAGTCAGCATGGCGCGAAGTTGTTTCCGCGGCGGTTTTAAATGGTCTTCCTGTACCAGCATTTAGCAGTGCTTTGGCCTATTATGATGGCTATAGGAGCGGCGTTCTGCCTGCAAATTTACTCCAGGCGCAGCGTGATTACTTTGGTGCACATACCTATGAACGTGTTGACAAACCGCGTGGTGAATTCTTTCATACAAATTGGACAGGCCGTGGTGGTACAACCGCGTCTTCGACTTATAATGTGTGATGATTAATATATATGTGAGTTTGACTTTGTTGGAGTATTTACGAAAAATTATTTGCCACAGATTAATATGAATCTGATTTAAATCTTAGACAATGTCATGCTGAACTTGTTTCAGCATCTTTATACATTAATTAGATTCCGAAATAAATTCGGAATGACAAACCTATAATTTGTCTCAGTAATTAATCTTAATTTTAAACCATTTCTTTTAATCTGTGGCTAATATGACTTTAAGATGGATGTTCATTTTAAAATTGTGTTAATTAAAGGAATTAATGATGGTAACTGGAAAAGGAAATGCGGAAACATTACTTTCTGATTCTGAAGTCAGGCAAATTTGCCAGGAGGCTTTTGAGAAGGAAAATCTTGCAGGTAAAAGGATTTTAGCCATTATTCCCGATCATTCCAGAACTGCCCCAATCGATTTGATGTTCAGGACAGTTTATGACTTACTCTCCGATACAGTAGACTTCACTTGATTTTCTTGTTGCCCTCGGAACACATCCCCCTATGCCGATGGAGGCGATTTATCATCGTGTGGGTATTACCTCGGATGAGCACAAGCAAAAATTTGCAAAGGCCAGATTTTTTAATCACCATTGGAAAGATCCAGAACACTTACGTCTGGCTGGAACAATAACAGAAGATGAAATTGCTGAGATATCCGAGGGATTAATGCGTCAGCAAGTAGATGTTACGATTAACAAAATGGTTTATGATTATGATATCTTAATGATCATAGGGCCAACATTTCCTCACGAGGTAGTCGGATTTTCTGGCGGTAATAAATATCTTTTCCCGGGCATTGCCGGTCAGGAAATAATTGATCTTTTTCACTGGATGGGCGCCTTAATTACCAATCCGATGATTATTGGTAATAAATATACGCCTGTCCGGAAAGTTGTTGACAAATCTGCCAGTTTTCTGCCTGTGCAACGTCTCTGCTTAAGTTTGGTTGTAAAGGGGAACGATCTGGCTGGTCTTTATATTGGTAATGCAGAAGAAGCCTGGAGTCGTGCAGCCGATCTTTCTGATTCAGTTCATATTGTTTATAAAGATAAACCATATAAATCGATTCTATCCCGTGCTCCGGAGATGTATGATGACATCTGGACTGGTGGGAAATGTATGTATAAAATGGAACAGGTCGTGGCTGATGGGGGAGAGTTGATAATATATGCCCCCCATATCTCCGAGGTTTCCATTACCCATGGTGATATCATTGAGAAGATAGGTTACCATGTTCGGGATTATTTTACCAAGCAAATGGATAAGTTTAAAGATATTCCTGGCGGTATCATGGCCCATGCAACGCATGTAAAAGGGGTTGGTTCTTTTGAAAATGGTGTGGAGAAACCGCGGGTAAATGTTATTCTCGCTACGGGTATACCGGAAGATGTCTGTAAAAAGGTTAATCTTGGTTATCGTGATCCAGCGACGATTGATCCTAAGGACTGGCAGAACAGAGAAGATGATGGATACCTCTATGTGCCCAAGGCCGGGGAGATCCTTTACCGTTTGAAAAATTAGGGAATAGGGTATAAAGGTATAAATATTTAGCCTAGTCTATTCATAAACCACAGAGGCCACAGAGATAATTATTTGTCTTTATTGTAATTATAAAAAAACAGCCTGGTAATTATAATTTAAAAATTTTATTTTACAAAATTTGTAAATACATAATTTTAATTATTTTAAATACTCTCCGTGTGCTCTGTGGTGAATAATTCAGGTAGTTATATTTTAACCGGACACTTATAATTTATCATTAAAAATTTATAATTAATTGTATCTAAGAGGTGGGTATGGAAATCAGATTTGATAACAAAGTTGTAATTGTGACCGGCGGAAGCCTTGGTATCGGGGCTGCTACAGCCAGAGAATTCGGCAGGGCAGGAGCCAAAGTGGTCGTTAATTATAATTCGAGTGAAGAAGCAGCCAAGAAGGTTGTAAAGGAGATTGAATCACTCGGGGGACAAGCAATAGCTGTTAAGGCGGATGTCACTAAATCTGAAGAAGTTAAAAATCTTATCTCAAAAACAACCGCTGCTTTTGGAGATACTATCGATATTCTTGTCAATAATGCTGGAAGTCTGCTCGATCGACGCCCTTTAGAAGAAATGACCGAAGAACTCTGGGACCAATGTATGGACCTTAATATAAAAAGTGTCTATCTCTGTTCACAAGAGGTCCTACCCTATATGAAAAAACAGGGTCGGGGACATATTATCAATATTTCCTCGATTGCCGGTCGAAATGGGGGCGGTGTTGGTGCCAGTCATTATAGCTGTACAAAAGGGGCTGTTATTACCTTAACTAAAGGGATGGCAAAAGAATTTATTAAATACGGAATCATAGTAAATAATGTCGCACCCGGGGTAATCACAACACCTTTTCATGATAAATTCAGCTCCAGAGAGTTGAGAGAATCTTTTAAAAAAGCAATACCCATGGCGCGGGAAGGAACACCGGAAGAGATTGCCTACCCCATTTTATTTCTTGCTTCCGACTATGCCGGTTATATCATGGGCGAGACGCTTGAGGTTAATGGCGGTATGTTGATGGATTAATATCAGCATGACAGTGATCTGCGATATGGGATGCCGGATTTGTGATTGGGAATTGGGCATTGATTTGGCATTTTAGTTCTAACATTTTTAATTGAGACAATTGATAATTAATATCCTACACCCCCTTCGGAGCAGTTTTCTGGAGGGGGTTTTTTATATATTGTATTAGATAAACACAATGAAATACTAAATACGTATTTAGGATTCGCCCCCATCCCTCTATAACACGTACTCTGCCCTCCCTACTTCATACACTTTAAATACCCCCTACCAAGAGCCAAGGATGGCTCTATCGCCCGTCCAGTTCGATTAAAGGGCATCTTTCTATGGTATTAGAGTCGGTTTAGGGGGTATTAGATATGCAAGTTCGGGTACCGACGAGATACTGAGTTATAAAGAAGAATATGATGTAGAGGTTCTACAATTATAATATAATTCCCATTATTGCACTCCCACAATAAATTCGTATATTATCTCTGAACCTCAAATCTCCTATTCGTACTCAATCTAACTATTGACCTCATTCACAAAACGATAGACAGATTTATCCTACCAATTTTATGTAGCAATATTTTATTAGTCATCATTTCATACTATTATGAGGGAATAGAGCCATGAGAACTCATCTATTAATCTTAGTGATTATTTTCTCTTTTTTTGTTGTGCCAGTTAATTTGTTTGGACAATCAACACAGGAGAGTTATAAGGAGATATCAAAAAGAATTGGACATTTTACAGCAGAAGACTGGGCAACGGCGATTGATACTACCTGGGGAGAAGGTTTGCCAACAGCGGATAAATTAAAAATCTTTGATCTTTTCTGGGAGACAATTGATGAAGACTATGCAGGTTTTCACAATCTGGATGTCAATTGGGATTCTTTAAGAATCGTATACCGCCCAGAGATTGAAGCTGGAGTTAGCCGAGGGCGGTTTTCGGGGATTATGGACCGATTAGTTATGGCGCTAATGGAATTTCACACCCATATTTATGATTCGGAAGTTCGCGGAGATAGTTTAAAACCCGGCATTCCCCTGTTAGCCTATCACAGTGCTTATAATGGGTTTGACAATGGACATTTTGGTGCCGGTTTAACCCCTCTGCCAGATAGTTCGGCACTTGTTTACAAAGTTGTAGAGAATCATCCCCTCGGTCTGGAAAATGGCGATATTATACTTGGATATGATGGCATTCCCTGGAAATATCTTTATCAGGATCTGTTGGCCGCAGAACTCCCTATAACTCATCCAGGTGAAAATACTGGTGTCGGATCTTCGGAACGGGCAGTTTCTCATATATGGCTAATGAGTGCCGGATTGAATTGGCATTTATTTGATATGATTGATATCCTTAAAGTTGGTTCAAATGATACCTTACACTTACCAACCAGCACTTTAATTGATCAGGAGATGCATCTCTTTTGTTCCGAACAGTTGCCTGTTCCCGGCGTTCCAATGGTTGATTTATCCAATTGGGACGAAAATAATATGGTGAGTTGGGGAATGGTCGATGGTTCACAGATTGGATATATCTATGTCTCCCGATGGAGGTACAGTGGGGGTGATGATATTGCTTTTTTAAAAGCCATAAATTCGATAATTGCGAACAATCAGATACGTGGTTTAATCCTTGATTTCAGGACTAATCCAGGAGGACAGATGGGAACCGCTAACGAAGGGTTTAGTCGTCTTTTTAATTTTGATCTAAGCGTTCTTGAATTTGCTGAACGCTCAAATCCGGATGACCATTTTGCCATGAAATCTATCCCAAGTGGGTATTGCTCAGGTGAAAACTGGAGATTTGAGGCAGATGCATATTTATTTGACAAACCGATTGCGGTATTAACCGGACCCTTGACAGTTAGTGCAGCAGACTATAATTCTCTGCGGCTCAAATATCATCCAATGTCCAGATTTTTCGGTAAATCTACAAATTCTGGTTTTACATGCTTCGAGGTTACCTTTCATAACCTAAGTATTCCGTTTCCGGGGTGGCTCTCCGGGTATGCTGCAAGGAACGTCTTTTCGTCTGATAATCCTGAGAAATTTTTCATGCATAATAGTTTCGACGTTGATGAAGAAATCTGGCTTACCCAGGCAGATGTGGCAAAGGGGGAGGATACTGTAGTTAAAAGAGCAGTTGAATGGATTCAAAATCTGGCTTATGCTCATGATGTTTCTGTAAATAATACATTTATTGCTAACAATGAGGACTCTGTATGTGTAAGTGCAATAGTTGAAAATCCAAATAGTCATGAACTAAAAGTTATGGCATATCTTAATCAAAATGATATTTTAGTGGATTCGATTCAGCTATCTAATACTCCATCCGTGATTGATTGTACATGGACTGGTTATTGGCAGGTCCCCGATGAAAAAAAATCTTACCACGTGAATGTAAAAACCCGTGATATGATTGACCGTACTGAGCGAACCATTTCAAATGTACAGAAATTTACGCGAATTGGGCCCGTAGTACTTAAAGATTACAGGATAGGTTTGTTCGAACAAAATCTGATGGTAATAAAAATTACTTTAGAAAACTTAGATACAAGTGCAACAGCCTTCAATGTTATTGCAAAGGTTTTTTCAGATGACAGCTGTGTAACAGATATCCCCGATAGCATAGATTCTTTTGGGAATTTAACCCCTGGTTCCAGTCGGGAGTGTAGTGGGATCTATAGTCTAAATATCGATCCAAAGTGTGCTGATAATAATTTAGGTTCAATTAACTTAAGTGTAAACATTTTTAGCAATGGCGATCTTTTTTGGACTGACTCAACGGATATACCAACTAATCTCAAACAAATCGATCAGAACATTCCAAAATCTTATTCATTATCACAAAACTACCCCAACCCCTTCAATCCATCAACATCTATTAACTTCGCTCTACCCAAATCCGAATTCGTCTCACTCAAAATCTACAACATACTTGGAGAAGAGATTGCATCATTGGTAAATAATAAACTACAAGCAGGTAACCATTCGTATCAGTTTGATGGAAGTAATCTTGCATCTGGAGTATACCTCTATAGGATCGAAGCAGGCGAATTTCAGGATGTGAAGAAGATGATACTAATCAAATAACGAAATGGTATCATATGCTAGTCAAGAAAATAAAAAAATGACAGGATAACAGGATATTTATGATTTTCTATTTGAAATAAACTTCATGAACTTCGTGGGTTCTTTGTGTCCTTCGTGATGATCTTCTATTATCAGGAAGCAAGCACGAAGAGCCATGAAGATTTTTCATAAACCTCACCCCCTTTATACCAGTAACATACCAAATCCTGCCTCTCTGCTTATGTGATGTCATGCTAAAAACCCTTCATACGATTTTGGGATTAATATACTACGGGTGATATTATTTTAATAGATTAGACAATTTATATGAGACAAAAAAAATATGATTCTCCGCCGGGTAATGTTTTGATTTATAAACTTGTTACTCAGCCAAAAAATCAATAATTTTAAAATGTGAATAAAAGGGTATGGTAATCAACTGTTACTCTGTGTAAAATATACACACCATAAGTGAAATATAATTAGATAGATAGAAAAATAATTATGATTCTCGAAACAAGAGCCTATGCAAGAGCCGGTCTTGTGGGCAATCCATCCGACGGCTATTTTGGTAAAACGATCTCTATAAGTGTTCGTAATTTTGGCGCACATGTCTCACTATTTCAATCACCAGAATTGAATATCGAACCTCAATTACAGGATTTACATCAGTATAAAAATATCAACGAACTTGTTGATTCAATTAACCTGAACGGTTACTATGGCGGAACCAGGCTTATAAGAGCAACAATTAAAACTTTCTGGGATTATTGTCAACAACAGAATATTCGTCTGGAGAGTAAAAATTTTACAATTCGTTATCATTCCAGTATTCCGCGACAAGTAGGTCTCGCCGGCTCAAGTGCTATCATAACCGCTACTATGAGATCGCTGATGAAGTTTTATAAAGTTGAAATCCCAATAGAAATTTTACCCTCTCTTATCCTGTCCGTTGAAAAAAACGAATTAGGAATTAATGCTGGCTTACAAGACCGTGTCATTCAGGTGTATGAAGGTTGTGTCTACATGGATTTTGCCCAGTCTTTAATTGAGAAAGATAATCATGGATATTATAAACCTTTAAATCCCTCGCAATTACCAAATTTATATGTCGCTTACCGCTTAGATATGAGCAAAGTATCCGGTGTTGTTTTAAATGATGTACGCTTGCGATATGAGAAGAAGGATCCACAGGTAATTGAGACACTCGGCAAGATTGCAGAATGTGCAGAAAAAGGAAAAAAGGCGATAGAAGAGGGTGATATGGATACATTATTTGACCTGATGAATCAGAATTTTGACCTTCGTAGTCAGATCATGAATATAAGAGATATAGATAAAGCGATGGTGGAAACTGCCCGAAAATGTGGCGCTTCTGCAAAATTCGCCGGATCCGGAGGATCCATCATTGGTATTTACAAAAATGATGAAATGCTAAACCGCTTAAAAGTAGAATTGCAGAAACTTAAGGCAAGAGTAATAAATCCTTACATCTAACCGCAAAGACGCAAAGAAGGCGCAAAGTTCGCAAAGATTCTATTTAATTAAGTTCTTTCATTTTTTAGATTGATTTATTTGAGATCGAAATTCCATGATAGATTTATGAAAAGAATCTCAATTATTTGATTGGGATTTGAATAAATTTGGTCACTAATTATTAGAAATTCTTCTTGCGAACTTTGCGTCTTCTTTGCGTCATTGCGGTAAAAAAATGGAGATTGTAAATGGTTAAAAAGGCTGTTATTCCCGCGGCAGGTCTCGGTACTGCATTCCTTCCCGCAACAAAGGCACAATCTAAAGAGATGTTACCGATTATTGTCACGCCAGCCATCCAGTATGTCGTTGAAGAAGCAATTGATTCCGGCATTGAAGATATCTTGATTATTATCGGCAAGGAAAAAAGAGTGTATCGAAGATCATTTTGATCGAAATCCCCATTTGGAGTCTGTTTTAAAAAACAAGGATCTGTCAGATAAATATCATCATATTCGCAGAATTGGTGATATGGCTAATATACATTATATCCGTCAAAAAGAAACCAATGGTCTTGGTGATGCCATCAGATATGCCAAACAGCATGTTGGAGAAGAGCCCTTTGCTTTATTATTGGGAGATACGATTATCAATTCAGTAATTCCGGTTACACAACAACTGATCGATATTTATGAACAATATCATCACACTGTCATTGCTGTTGAGACGGTTCCAGAAGAAAGAGTCTCAAGATTTGGAATTATTGGTGGAAAACAAATTAGCGATGTCTTATGGTCAATAGATGAGTTAGTTGAAAAACCAGCCATTGAAAAAACGCCTTCAAATCTTGCCATAGCCGGAAGGTATATTCTTACACCAGAAATATTTAAATCTCTTGAAGATACTTCGCCTGATAAAAATAATGATATCCAACTTACCGATGCCCTGCAATTATTACTCAAAAAAGAAGATATCTATGCCTATGAAATTGAAGGAAAACGGTATGATCTTGGAACTGTTATCGATTATTTGAAAACCATTGTGGATTTCTCTCTAAAAGACAAAGAAGTATCCGTAGAATTTATAGCCTATCTGAGAGAAGTGCTTAAAAAGTAAACTTACATGGGTTAGTGCTTCCTAAATTTTACTAGCATTAGGGTGGCTATCCATCGGAAAATATATATTATTTGTACTGTCTTGATTACGTGTTTACACATATTTTTAAATTGTGATATCCTGACCATGCATAAAGCCAGGGATTGAAAGCATTTGCTGTCATGCTGTAAGCATCTTCCTTCATTTTAGTACGGCCTTGCATGGAGGAAGATCCTTCTCCCGAGACGCGATCCCGTACCGGGACAGGATGACACGATACTTGGGTTCACTGAACATAAACTCTACCTTTAATTCTATTCAAATTTTGTCAAAAAGTGTAAATACATGGTCAAGACAACACATATAATTAATAACAAATATAAGTTTAGAGGTGTTTACCGTGTTAAATGACAATCGGTTTTTTTCTCCAGATCCCCAGGTAAGAACTATTGCAAAAGAATTATATCATAAAGTAAAAGATAATCCCATTCTAAGCCCTCATGGTCATGTTGAGGCAAGCTTATTTGCAGAAAACCTTCCCTTTCCCGATCCATCACAATTAATAATCGTTCCTGATCATTACGTCTTCCGTATGCTTTATTCGCAGGGTATAGATATGTTGGAAATGGGAATCCCGACAATCGATGGCACCATAACTGAAACTGATAGCCGTAAAATCTGGCAGAAATTTGCTGAACATTATTACCTTTTTGCCGGTACACCAACCGGCCTTTGGCTTGATCATGAATTGAAGGAAGTTTTTGATATACAGGTAAAACTTTCTCCGGAAAGTGCGATGGATGTTTATGACAGTATTCAGGAAAAACTAAATCTGCCCGAATTTTTACCTCGTTCCTTGTTTAAAAAATTTAATATTGAAGTTCTTTCAACGACAAATGGTGCTACAGATGATCTGAGTGATCATAAAAAAATTAAAAATTCCGGATGGGATGGCCGCATTATACCCTGTTTCCGCCCTGATGATGTTACAAATCTAAATATGGAAAACTGGCAGGAAAATATTAAGACGCTCTCACAGCTTACTGATATAGATATCCATGATTTCAAATCTTTTATTAAAGCAATTGAATTGCAACGTATCAATTTTAAGGAAATGGGCGCTACATCAACAGATCATGGTATTGATGATGCCTATACCCATGAAGTATCCGTAGAAGAAGCAAATGCCATCTTTCAAAAAGCGCTTTCCGGTAAATCAGATGATAAGGATGCCCGGAAATTTACAGCCCATATGCTAATGGAATTGGCACGGATGAGTGTGGATGATGGGTTGGTAATGCAGATTCATCCCGGCTCCTTTAGAAATCACAATCAACAGGTTTTTGAGCGCTTTGGTCGTGATAAGGGAGCCGATATTCCAGTGAGAATGGAATACACGCGTAATCTTCATGAACTTCTTAATAAATACGGCAACCATCCTGACTTTATGATGGTTGTTTTCACCCTTGACGAGTCAACCTATTCCAGAGAATTAGCACCCCTTGCCGGTCATTATCCTGCGATGCGTCTTGGACCGTCCTGGTGGTTTTTTGATAGTATTCAGGGCATGATCTACCAGAGACAGAGGACTTTTGAAACCGCCAATGTTTATAATTGTGTTGGATTTATAGATGATACCCGAGCCTATCCGTCCATACCGGCCCGCCACGATCTTTCCCGTCGGGTCGATTGTGATTATCTGGCCAACCTGGTTGCCCGGCATATTATAGATAGAGATGATGCCGAGAAAATGGCACAAGCACTTGCCTATGATTTATCGAAAAAAACATATAAACTTTAAGAATGTAGAATGTAGAATGCAGATTGTAGAAATAAGGATTCTCGATCTGGGATTTGGGATTGGGAATTTATTTGAAATTTGGGTTTTGAAATTGGGATTTTTAATTGGAGGGCGAAGTGTCAAAAATCTATTTATCTATACTCACGTGTTCTATGTTTTTCCTTTCATGTACTGGACCTGAAATTGATTCATTTCCAACGATTGGCAAAATCGAGAGAAACGATCCAAAGATTAATGACCTTATTCCTGAAAATGCGGTTATCGAGATTCTTGCCGATGGTTTTAAATGGAGTGAGGGGCCCGTATGGGTGAAGGATGGCCAATTTTTACTTTTTAATGATATTCCTACAAATACCTTATATAAATGGAAAGAAGATGAAGGTTTATCTGTCTATTTAAGACCCGCCGGTTATTCATTGGATGGTGATCCCAATTTAATACAATTTGGATGTAACGGGCTTTATATAAACCCGGTTAATAACCAACTTATTCTTTGTGAACATGGTAATCGTTGTCTGAGTCAATTGGATTCGGATAAATGGATCAAGACAGTTATCGTCGATAAGTATCAGGGTAAAAAATTTAATAGTCCAAACGATGTCGTGATCAGTTCAAAGGGGCATTTCTACTTTACGGATCCTCCCTATGGATTGAAACGGGTGGATGGCAGTGTTGATAACAATCCTTTAAAAGAATTGGATTTTAATGGGGTTTATCATTACACACCCGATGGAATTCTTACATTAATCACAAAGGATTTGGAGCGTCCTAACGGTATTATTCTTTCTCCTGATGAAACCACTTTGTATGTCGCTAATTCCAGTGAAAAGGCTATTTGGCTTGCCTTTGATATTTCAGCGGAGGGCATGGCTTCAAATGAACGGATATTTTTTGATGCCAGGGAGATAAGAAAATCCGGGAAAAAGGGCGGCTGCGATGGCATGACTGTTGATGTAAAGGGCAATATTTGGGCAACCGGGCCCGGAGGCGTGCTGATTATCACGCCGGCGGGAGAGCATTTAGGGACGATAAATACGGGTGAAAGTATTGCAAATTGCTGTTTTGGTGGTGAGCAAGGAGATTATTTGTACATGACCTCCACTATGTATCTATGTCGAATAAGAGTAAAAATAAAAGGATCGGGCTTTTGACCGGTTTATTTTGTGTTAATTTATATTCTCACCTCAGTCATGGGAACTCGAATAAAAATTATTTATATAAAGTGAAAAATAGTGAACAGAAAAGTAATATTAATTAGTAGTATTGCGGCCATTGGCGGTTTGCTGTTTGGTTATGATACGGCTGTTATTGCGGGGGCAATAGGGTTTCTGCGTGTAAAGTTTGCTCTTTCTGCTGCAGAAATGGGGTGGGCCGCTTCCAGCGCTTTGATCGGTTGTATCATTGGGTGTGCATTTGCGGGTATTTTAAGTGACGGAATTGGTAGAAAGAAATCATTGATAATTTCCGCCGTACTTTTCTTTATATCTGCGGTTGGATCAGCCATTGCTGCAAGTCTTGACAGAATTTGTAATTTATAGAATTCTGGGTGGGGTTGCTGTTGGCGCTGCCTCGATGCTCTCACCCATGTATATTGCCGAAGTCTCGCCGGCTAATGTCCGTGGTCGAATGGTTTCCCTTAATCAGTTAGCGATTACAACCGGTATGTTAGTCGTGTACTTTGTAAACTATCTAATTTCTCTCCAGGGGAATGAAGGGTGGAATATTGCATCGGGTTGGCGTTGGATGTTTGCTTCCGAGGCGGTACCGGCTCTTATCTTTCTTGCCTTCTTGTTGTTAATACCAGAGAGCCCGCGCTGGCTTATGAGTCGTGATAAAGAAGAAAAGGCGATAAATATCCTTAAATCGCTCAATCCAGTCGGAGCGCTTAAAGAGGCTGAAGCTATTCGTCAGACCCTTGCAGTTAAAGAATCTGCACTTCATATTCTTTTTGGCAAGGGTATGCGCCTAATCCTGTTATTGGGGATTGCCCTGGCTGTTCTTCAACAAATTACGGGGATTAATGTCTTTCTTTATTATGCCCCGGAAATATTCAAAAATCTGGGAACAGGTTCAGATACAGCTCTCTTGCAAACAATCATCGTTGGTGCATTCAATATGGGTTTTACAGTTGTTGCCATAAAAACGGTTGATAAGTGGGGGAGAAAACCTTTAATGCTTTTGGGGGCAGCTGGTATGGGAATCTGTCTCTTCGGCATGGGTACCGCAGCCTACTTTGAACAAACGGCGATATGGGTTTTGATTTTTGTGCTTGGTTATATTGCTTGTTTTGCTCTATCGGTCGGGCCGGTTACCTGGGTTATACTCTCGGAAATTTTTCCAACCAGAGTGAGAGGATTAGCATTATCAATAGCCACAATTAGCCTCTGGGCAGCAAACTACCTGGTTTCTCAGACATTTCCGATGATGGATGAAAATGTGTGGCTGATCTCCCATTTTAATCATGGTTTTGCATTTTGGTTATATGGCCTGATGTGTATCGTACTCATTCTTGTCGTAAATCGTTTTGTGCCTGAAACAAAGGGAAAGACACTTGAGGAGATTGAAAAAGAACTAAGAATTAATAGAAATTAAGAATTAATAATTACGAATTAAGAATGTGAAAAGACAAACAAAAGCACTTTTATATCTATTATTTCCTACTCAAGTTCTAACTTTTTAATTGCTTTTTCTCTTCGTACTACCTACGGTGGTTAATGCTAAAAAATGTTTACGATTTTTGTTTACTCATAATTTATAGCGATAAATATGAGATCAAATTTAAATGATTTCTATGAAAACCACAGAATTACACGGAATTTTCACAGAATTTTATACTGAATATTTTATTAAATCATTAAACTATTAATTTTTTTCTGTGTTTCTCTGGCCTGCCCCGTGCTACGGGGGGATTTCCGTGGTTAATTAACTTTTGTTAAAAAGAACGATCAGAAATCGTTGCTCGACCGAAAGGTGAGCCCTAGGTTCTTCGCGGTGATAAATCAGATATACATTTAAGATATGAGGTAATTGGATAAAATGACATCAAAAGAAAGATTACAAACTGCGCTGAACCATCACCAACCGGATAAAATACCGATCGATTTTGGTGGTACAGCGGTTACGGGTATACATGTTATTGTTGTAGAAAAGCTAAGGGAGTATTATTCACTTGAAAAAAGACCGGTACGTTTAAACGAGCCCTACCAGATGTTGGGTGAAGTGGAAACAGATCTTTTGGACGCCATGAGTATTGATGTGGTTGGTCTCTATCCAAGAAATACAATGTTTGGATTTCCATTAGAAAATTGGAAAGAATGGCGTGCCCCGTGGGGACAGGAATTGTTGGTCCCCGGAGACTTTCAGACCGATTCTGATGGTAAGGGCGGTCTCCTCATATATCCTGAAGGCGATAGATCGGTTCCGGCCAGTGGACATATGCCGGCAGCCAGTTTCTTTTTTGATGCCATTATTCGTCAGGAGCCTATTGATGATGGGTCACTTGATCCTTCTGATAATTTTGAAGAATTTAAACCGATTTCAGATGAGGATCTGGCCTTTCTTCATCAACAGGTGAATAATCTATCTGAATCAAGTTATGGTGTCATTGCAAATTTTGGTGGCACAGCCTTTGGTGATATTGCTCTTGTCCCCGCCCCTTTTATGAAAAATCCTAAGGGTATACGTGATGTGAGTGAATGGTATATGTCAACGGTTACCAGACAGGATTATATTCACAAGATATTTACTCACCAGGCTGAGATCGCTATCCAAAATCTTGAAAAAATATTTCAAATCGTGGGCAATCACGTTGACGCTGCTTTTATCTGTGGTACAGATTTTGGAACACAGAATTCTAGTTTTTGTTCGACAGACACATATGATTCGCTTTATATGCCTTATTATCAAAAAATAAACAATTGGATCCATACACATACAACCTGGAAAACTTTCAAGCATTCTTGTGGATCTGTTGAACAATTTATGGATCATTTTATTGATTCTGGTTTTGATATTATCAACCCCGTTCAATGCACAGCCGAGGGCATGGATCCTCAACATTTAAAATCAAAATATGGGGAAAAACTCACTTTTTGGGGAGGAGGTGCTGATACACAGGGTGCACTCTCCTTAGGAACGCCTGAAGACGTTTCGAAATTGGTGTTGGAGCGTTGTGAAATTTTTGGAAAGGGTGGCGGTTTCGTTTTTAATAGTGTTCATAATGTTCAGGCAACAACGCCCTTCGAAAATATGGTGGCCATGATTGAGGCATTGAACAAATTTAATCGGTAGAATTCCACGAGGGGCTCTGCCTCGGGGTTTCCTATTTCTCCCTCTCCTTTAAGAGAGGGTTGGGGAGAGGTAAATAAATGAATGTAATGAACTCCTGATAGGACGTTCCCCAAATACCATGATATTTTTTGTGTGGTAATTAAAAACATTGTCAAGGAAAGTATTGAATTCAAGGATGAATCAAAAATCGAAATTATCACTATTGAAGATAAGATATTTATTAGTATTTACCCTACTTTGCCTGCCGCTTAAAATTTTTCCTCAAGCGCGTATTGATGCCGTTTTTGTCAATTCTCCTCCAGAAATTGATGGAAGTATTGGCGGTTCGGAGTGGTTAAAGGCTGCGCTGGTCGATAGCTTTACTCAACGGGAACCGAACACCGGCCAACCGGTTTCCGAGCGAACAGAATTTTTTGTTTGTTATGATGAAAATAATCTTTATATCGCTGCAAGATGTTATGATGATCCTGGATTAATCTCGGCACAGCAACTTGAAAGAGATGCCAGTCTGGGAAACGATGATAAAATTGTCATAATTCTGGATACATTTTTGGATAAAAGAAACGCCTATTGGTTTCAGCTGAATGCTTTGGGGTGTATTGGTGATGCCACGCTCAGTCAGAATGGAGCAGCACTCAATAAACAATGGGATGGCCTTTGGGTTGGAAAATCGTCCATTCATGATGCCGGCTGGGATGTTGAGGTGAAAATCCCCTTTAAATCGTTGGCATTTAACCCGGAAAATGATAGTTGGGGGCTCAAATTTGAACGTGAAATACAGAGAAAGAGTGAAAAATCGTATTGGCCCGTTGCGAATGTTAATAGTTATAAATTTCAGATTTCTGATGCCGGATTATTAGTTGGTTTGCAGGGAATTACACAAGGTATCGGACTGGATCTTCGACCCTATGGTTTAGCAGGCATCGATCAGAAAAAGGGCGAAAATAGTACAGTAAATGGTGATGTCGGGCTGGATGTTTTTTATCAGATCACACCGGCGATTAAAAGTGCTTTGACTATTAATACGGATTTTGCTCAAACTGAGGTGGATGACAAACAGATCAATCTAACCCGGTTTCCTCTATTCTTTCCTGAAAAGCGAGACTTTTTTTTGGACGGTGCCAGCTATTTTCAATTTGGACGGGAAGGTGATGACGGAAATTCGTACGCCAGACGTCTGATCGTTTTCTTTTCAAGACGTTTGGGTCTCGACAATGAGAGAAATCCGATACCAATTCTTGGGGGTGTAAAAGTAACAGGCCAGGAAGGTAAGTGGAATATTGGGGTCATGGATGTAATAGATGAAAGGGAAAATGGCTCTAGGAATTTTGCCGTTGCCCGAATCTCCAGAAATTTCGGTTCACAATCCTATCTTGGTATGATTGGTACCTTAGGAAATGCCAATTCAGCACTAAATAATTACGTTCTGGGGATGGACCTTAAACTAGCTACCTCAACTTTTGCAGGAAATAAAAATCTATCCTTCCTTCTTTATGGGTTAAAATCAAAAACCGATACAATCTCAAATAATGATAATTCGTTTGGGGCGGAGATCAATTATCCCAATGATTTTATAAATTTTAGGGCGGGGTATAACCAAATCGACAAAAATTTTAATGCCGGGATTGGTTTTGTGCCCAGAAAAGATATCAGAAACACCTATCTGGAAGGGGGGATTAGTCCCCGGCCACAACGATGGGGGATTTTACAATTCCACTTTCTTGCCTCCATTGACTACCTTACGAATATGGGAAATCAACTGTTAACCCGGGAGATTCAACTTCAGCCTCTGGGAGTAAATTTTACATCCGGGGATCAGTTTAATTTCCAGTTTATTCACGAATATGATTTTCTCAGCGAACCCGATACGATATCATCCATTCCTCTCCCAATGGGTACCTATCAGTTTGAACAGTATCGTGCACTTTTCTCAACGGCAAAGAGGAGAAATCTGTGGGTGTCATTGGCCTATAATTGGGGTGGATTTTATAACGGTGAGCGCAAGACTATAAGTTTTCAGAGTGGTTATAAAGTGATTGTAGCATTACTTTTAGGATTTGATGTTGATTATACGGAAGGGACCCTGAGTCAGATAGATTTTACCCGCGAAGTATATCGCTTTAAGGCAAATATTTTGTTTAGCCCGGAGATTACGCTGAATAATTTTATCCAATATGACAATTATTCCAAACAAATGGGCTGGCAATCGCGGTTTCGCTGGATCTTGACTCCTGGAAACGAACTGAATCTGGTTTGGAATTCAATCTCAATAGATCCCTTTGAGAGGTTTACAATTACAGAAAGTGCCGCACGGATTAAATTTCAGTATAACTATCGTTTCTAGGATAATTGGGATTTGAGATTCCGGATATGAGATTCCGGATATGAGATTTGGGATACGAGATTTGGGATGCGGGATTCGTGATACGAGATACGAGATATCCCATAACACACGAGAGAGACTAATTGAACAATCTACAGTTAACACAAATATTTAATCATGTCCATGATGAACATTTTTTCCGCAAGCGTAGAAAGATTGAAGCCGTATATCACCCCTATAGAAGTCTTCGGCATACTATTGAATGGACACCCTGGCGAATCAGGGTAAAGGTAAGCAGTTATTTGGAAACAGCACCTACATTGATTATTGAACATCTGGCGATTATACTCCTCTCCAAAGTTTATAAGATCAAAGTGGATGGGGAAGTTCGCCAGGCTTACCGGACCTTTGTTTCAAATATTGAAGATAATCTTCCTAAAAGAAGGACTCATGGGTTAGGAGGATATGTTGCCTGGGGAAAAGTGTTTGACCTTAACCACTTATTTGATGAATTGAACGCTGAATACTTTGAACCTCTGTTAGAGCGTCCGGTGATGGGCTGGAGCAAAAACAAGAGTTATACCCGCTTAGGATTTTATGATGCCACCCGAAACCTGATCGTCATCAGTCGTATCTTCGATGATAATCGTGTGCCTGAGAAAATAGTTCGCTATCTGCTTTATCATGAAATGCTGCACATCTATTTTCCCATCATCGAAAATAATGGTAGGCGGAAGATCCATTCCAGGGATTTCAAACAAGCCGAACATCAGTTTCCGGAATACGAACAAATTCAAAAGTGGATTAAAAAAAATGTGAGACGGTTGAGTTAATCAGGGTGCTTGGCTCTCGGTTCTTGGTCAAGGATATGAGATGCCTGATATGGGATCCCGTATCCCGCATCCCAAATCTCATATCTCCCATCTCTTATCCCGTATCGCGAATCTAAAAATCCAATCTCACTTCGTTTTAATCCACCGATATAATTCCGCAAAGGTTGGTTTCTTGCCATAGGATAATATTCCGATCCGGTAGATTTTTGACACCACCCATATGCTGAAAATTGTTGTCACAATAAGAAGTAGTATCGATCCCCATATTTCAAGGGAGGTTGGTGTACCTGTATTGATCCTTGTAAACATTAGAATCGGGGAGAAAAATGGAATGATGGACATAACGACTGAGATCGTACTTTGTGGATTCTTTACGATAAATGTCATCATAACCAGGGGGATGATCAGAAGCATGACGACTGGAAATGAGGCCTGCTGTGCCTCCTGATCTGAGTTCGAGATTGCACCAAAGGCAGCATAAATGGTTGCATATAAAAAATATCCTAAAAGAAAAAAGAGGACAAAGTATATAAAAATAATCGGATCAAATGAAATCTTGTCAATGGGTAAGCCACCCATCGCCCCGCCATAAAGTGTAATAGAAAGGCCCAAAACAGACCAAATGATATATTGACTGAGTCCAACACTTCCTAGCCCAATAATCTTTCCGACCATCAATTGAAAAGAGTTGGCAGAGGAAAGTAAAACTTCAATGACCCTCGAATTTTTTTCTTCCAATACGCCACGCATAATCGTTGCACCATAAATCAGGATAGTGATATAGAGTATCATCACAAAAGCAAGGGTGATAAAATATTCCTCCAGAAAACCAGATTCTTTATCTTCTTCACCTTCCTTTACTTTTACCGTAGCCAGATTGATCCAGCGGGTTAATTGTTTGACGAGTAGAGGGTCCAATCCGCTTTTGGCTATTCGATGTTCAGATACGATATCATTTACGGTACTTCTTAACTGTCTGTTGAGATTGAAATTTGTGACATTACGTGCATAGTATTCCATCCTGGCGGAATCCAGTACGGCAGAGGGGATGTATAAAACGCCGTCCAATAATTCCTTTTTTATTTTTTCTTTTGCGCTTGCTATCAAATCGTCATCACTATTCTGAGTTGTTGTGATGTTGCTAAATACATATTTCACGGTTCCCGAATCATTCTCAGGATTCATACGTTGGTTTAATTCTTCAAATACGATACCTGAACGATCGATAACATCTATCGTATAGGACTCCTCCGTCTCCACGCCTGTAAGAATAGCAGGGATAAAGACAGCACCCAGCATTAAGACGGGCGTTAGAATCGTACTAATGATAAATCCTTTTTTAAAGACACTTTCTTTATACTCTCGGGCAATAATGGTAAACATTTTAGACATCCTGATCCCTCCCCACGGTCTCAATAAATATATCTTTCAGGCTTGAAGATGTACATTCAAATCGTTTGATCTTTAATTTCTCGAGCAATATTTTTAATAACTGATTTGGTGTGGCATCATTTTTGAGTATGACCTCAACATAATTGCCATAATCATCTGATCTTTCGATTATTTCCTGGGACTTGAGAAATTCACCATCTCCCTCATATTCAATTTGTATCGCATCCCGGCTATATTGTTTCTTCACAGCATTCAGATCACCATCGAGGACCTTTTTCCCTTTATTGATCAGCAATATATCATCACACAATTTCTCTGCTGAATCCAGTTGATGAGTTGAAAACATAATCGGCTTTGTTCTCCTCGCGTAATGCCATCATGATATCTTTAATCACCTGGGTATTAATAGGATCTAAACCTGAAAAGGGTTCATCGAGAATGATCATATCCGGATTGTGCATAATCGTACCGATGAATTGAATTTTCTGTTGCATACCCTTTGACAATTCTTCGATTTTTTTATCACGCCATTCAGATAAATCCAATTTTCCAAGCCATTTATCAGATACAGCCAGGGCTTCTTTTTGATTCATATTGTGTAATCTCCCTAAAAAAACGAGCATATCAATGACCTTCATTTTTACATATAAGCCACGTTCTTCAGGTAAATAGCCAATTCTATCCTTTAACGCTTCATTCATCTTTTGTCCAAAGAGCGATACCTCACCGCTATCAGGCAGAAGAATATTCATTATCATGCGAATGGTTGTTGTTTTACCTGCGCCATTTGGGCCCAATACCCCATACATACGACCCGGTTCAACCTCAAAACTAATATCATCGACTGCTTTAAATGCACCATATGATTTGCATATCCTGTTAACCTCTAAAACTGGCATATTCCTCCCGGTCTGATTATTGATCATTAAAGATTAGAGGATTTAGATGAATTTTTCAAGAGGAAAATGGTAGGGGATATGAGAGAGCAGATACGGGATTCGGCGAATCGATTTCTCCGAACCACACAATTGTGCGAAAATGGGGTAGGGGATTGATTGAAATTGAATTTATAGTTAATTTTAAAAAACCAGCAATGAAAGTTGTTATGCATCGTCGAAATTTTATTACTTTTCTTACATCATCTTTATCCACTTTTATTCTGAATCCGCTTGCCCTTTTTGGCAAAAGTGCCAAATCAGGATCGATTCGTGACGAGTCTGCCCAGTTAGCCGGTAGAATTACGGTCCGTTCAGATTCCTTAAGAGTCAATGAACCCCTGCAACTTATTGCACAATGGGGCTATCTGTTTATCTCTCTTGAAGATCTTGCCCAAGCCCTGCATCTGGGTGTGTACACAAATGAACCAAAGAAGAAAAGTGTCCTTTATATAGAAAAAGACCGGGTGACATTTACTGCAGATAACACCTTTGTAAAATTTAATTCACAGGTGTTTCAGATACCTCTGGAATGTATCTGGCATGATGAAGCCGTATGGATACCCCTCGACTATACGATTCAGATATTAGACAAATATACACCATTCTCATGGCACTATAGTGCTGAACAGAAGGAATTGCGCATTGAAGAAACGGATGTAAATATTACCGGTGTCCGTATTGTTGCAAAAGAGAATGGTACATTAATTGATGTTTTTGCATCGAAGCGGTTCAAAGAAAAGGAAATAACCCTGGATATCCGTAACCGTTGGCTGCACATTGATGTTTATGGTGCTAAAATTGATCCGGCAAGTATAACCGCGGTTCAACCATCTGGTATAATCTCACGTGTTCAGGCTTTTCAGATGGATGAAACCGCTTCTCTTTCATTTAAATTAAAAAAAGAGGTACTTTCAAAAGAATTAGTTTTTGAGCCAACAGGAACTGATTTTCATGTTAATCTGAGAACGAAAGAAGTCATTGCCGAGAACCGTGAGCATGAGAAACTGAAGGAGGAGTTAGAAGAGCGCAAAAAAATGTGGCGGGTAGACACAATTGTCCTTGATGCCGGACATGGTGGAAAAGATCCGGGGGCTATTGGTTATAGTAAAGCCAGGGAAAAGGACCTGGTCTTACCGATGACATTAACTCTGGGCAAGATGATTCAAAAAGAACTCCCGGATGTACGTGTGGTTTATACACGCAAAAAAGATGTGTTTATTCCCTTATGGAAACGAACAAAAATCGCTAATGATGTTGGTGCAAAAATGTTCATAAGTCTTCACTGCAACAGTAATAATAGCCGGCGTCCTTCAGGATTTGAGACCTACTTTGTCAGTGCTGATAAAAATACCAAAGCAAAAGATGTTGTTCTCAAAGAAAATTCGGCCATTGACTATGAAGCCAGCCAGGATCTAAAGCGGTATGAAGGTGTGAATTTTATTCTTGCTACCATGTTGCAGAGTGATAATATAAGGCGCAGTCAGTTTTTGGCTTCAGAAGTACAAAATTCTTTAAAATCTAAACTTAAATAAAATTGGGATGACCAGCCGGGGTGTAAAACAGGGACCTTTCTGGGTGTTGGTGGGTGCCACTATGCCGAATATTCTGGTAGAGGCTGGTTATATTTCAAATTCATATGAGGAAAAATTACTTAAACAAAAAACAACCCAGAAAAAAATTGCTGAAGGTATTTTAAACGGTATCAAGAAATACAAAACAGAAGTTGAGAAAGACTATTTAATTAACAGTACATTGACTATATAGAAGAGAGAAGATAGAGAGAGCGTGTAGAGTAGAGCGAAGAGGGTATGGAAGTATTTATATTAATTTTTCTTGAAAATTCGTGATATTTTTTTTCTTTAATTTTGTCTTTTCTCTGCGTCTTTGCGTCTCTGCGAGAGAATACAAATAAATATCAAGCAATTTTGAGATATAAAAGGGCGATTTAGTTTGAACGGACCGATAGGCATATTTGATTCTGGGATTGGTGGGCTAACCGTCGTAAAAGAGTTAATCCGATTGATGCCAGAAGAAGACCTGGTTTATTTTGGTGACACGGCCCGCGTGCCCTATGGTACCCGCTCGGTTAAATTGATCAGGCAATATGCGTTGGAGGATGCAGCCTTTTTAGAACAATATGGAATCAAAATTCTGATCGTTGCCTGTAATACGGCATCGGCTGTAGCTGTGGATTTGTTGAAATCCACATTAGATATTCCGGTTACCGGTGTGATCGGTCCCGGGGTGACCGCAGCTGTAAACAAATCTAAAAATAATAGGATTGGTGTAATTGGGACTACAGCAACTGTTAACAGTCTGGCCTATAATAAGAAAATTAAAGAAATAAATCCTGAGGCTGAAGTCTATGGACAACCCTGTCCTATTTTGGTACCATTGGTAGAAGAGGGGTGGATCAATGAAGAAATTACACGCCTTACGGTTAGGAAATATCTGGAACCATTATTGTTAAAAGGTATTGATACGATCATTTTGGGTTGTACACATTTTCCTGTGATCAGAGATCTGATTCAGGAAGAGGCGGGAGTGGATATTGCTTTAATTGATTCAGGACAGGAAGCGGCAAAAATTGTTCAGGAAATGACTGACGGATCTGAGGGCAAAGATGAAAAGACAAATAAAGGAAATTTTAAATGCTATGTCAGTGATATGCCTGATAAGTTCGATGAAGTCGGAACCCGGTTTCTGGGTAAACCCATTGGTCAATGCGGAAAGAATCGATTTTGATGCATTTTTAATAAGTCAGGGAGGAAAAATTTACAAACCCTTGAACTTATAGCGTTTAAAGGTGTAAAATAGGATCATAACCATTTTGAATGTCAGGACTTCTATGAAACAATCTGTGTTTTTAATTTTACTGTTTGTATTTTCCCTTTCTAATGTCCATGCTGCTGATGGGACCGCGGGGTTTGAATTTTTACGGACAGAATACAGCTCACGTGCTGCCGGCTTAGGCCGCTCTTTTGTTGCCATGCGTGGTGACGTTAATGGCCTCTACCACAACCCGTCATCTCTGGCTTTTACAGAAGAACGCCAATTTGCCGTTAATTATATTGACTATCTTATTGATTTCGGAGGTGGATTGGCGGCCTATACACAACGGATTAACGGATATGGTCAAATAACAGGTTCAGTGATTTGGATGGATTATGGCGATTTTGATGAGACCGATGACTTTGCCCAGATGACCGGTAGATCCTATGGTGCCTACGATCTGGCGTTTGCATTATCCTATGCTGATGAGCTGGAGCAATACTTTTCTTATGGTGTTACACTTAAATATGTCCATTCAAAAATAGATCTTTATACGGCTAACGCATTAGCCCTGGACTTCGGATTAATGTATGCGGCACCCTTTAGTGATGATCTTTATTTTGGACTTTCTCTGTTAAATGTTGGTAAAGCATTAGATGCATACATTGATTCTAAAGAATCATTACCTCTTAGTTTGCGTCTTGGTGTAAGTAAAAAATTAGAGCACTTACCATTAGAACTAAGCCTCAATTTAAATGACCTGAATGCATATGAAGAGTCGGTATGGGATCGGTTGGCAAAGTTTTCCATTGGTGGTGAATTTACACTCTCAAATTTACTCAGATTACGGTTAGGTTATGAAAATGAACTCCATAGTGATCTCAAAACGGGCAAGGATGATGGATTTGCAGGTGTCTCGCTTGGGCTTTGGATTGGTTTGGAAAGGCTACCGATTTGATTATGCCTTCTCCTCTATGGGGGCTCTTGGTTCGGTGAACCGTTTTGGGATTTATGGCACTTTTTGATCTGTATATTCTTCTTTCGCCAAGAGAGAAAACGATATTTTTCCACTAATTTCACAAATTAGTACGAATTACACGAATGGTTTCATTCTTTTTTTTAGATAATCGGTCCATGCCATACCTCTGCCTTTTATACCCTTTGACCTTGGACATTCTTCTGGTGGATATTGGATATTTAATAATAGAGATCCTCATTAGTACTCGGGAAGATCCCTCCGGGATGACAAAAAAATAAGATTTACTCTTCCCTAAATACAATTTATTGTTTCACATTTGACGATTAGCCTTTCAATTGAGCATTCCGTGATGATTATTGAATATTGAATATTCAATTATTACCTTTCAATTTAATTAAAATTATTTTGCATTAAATGGTATGGTATTTGCAAATGATAAATTGACATAAACAAGATATTCAAAAAACAGAAGAAAAAGTATGTTTATTGATTTTGCGAGAATACAAGTAAAGGCAGGACAGGGCGGAAGTGGATGTGTTAGTTTCCGACGGGAGAAACATGTGCCCCACGGTGGTCCGGATGGTGGTGATGGCGGTAAGGGAGGTGATATTATAGTCAGAGCGGAAAGAAATATCAATACCTTATTGGATTTCCGCTACAAAAAAATATATAAATCCAGACGGGGTGTTCATGGTCAGGGCTCAGGAAAACACGGCAAGGGTGGAGTGGATTTGTATATTAAACTGCCGGTTGGCACCCTGATTAAAGATGCCGATTCCGGTGATATTATTTGTGATTTACTGGAAGATGGTCAGGAATTTGTTGTAGCCCGGGGTGGAAGAGGCGGAAAAGGCAATGCCCGATTTGTATCTTCTACCAATCGAGCGCCCCGCGAATGGGAAGTTGGTCATTCAGGAGAAGATAAAACCCTGGAATTGGAATTAAAACTTTTGGCAGATATTGGTCTTGTGGGATTGCCAAATGCTGGAAAATCCACGTTGCTCTCAGTTATATCCGCTGCAAGACCTAAGATTGCTGATTATCCCTTTACCACATTACAACCAAATCTTGGTATTGTTCAATATAAGGATTATCAAAGTTTTGTTGTTGCTGATATCCCCGGATTGATTGAAGGTGCACATGAGGGTAAAGGGCTGGGACATCAATTTTTAAGACATATCGAACGAACAAGGGCACTTGCTTTTCTAATTGATATTAATGATGAAGATCCGGTAGCAACTTTCCATACCCTGTATGAGGAACTGGAAACCTTTAGCAAGATAATGATTCTTAAGCCTTTTACGATTGTATTTACAAAAACAGATATTATGTCTGAAGAAATCGATCTGCCGGTATTCGAAAAAGCCAGGAATGTTATTCGCATATCTTCTGTAAGTGGAGATAATATTGATAGATTAAAAGATATATTTTTCAATTTAATCCAGGAGGTAGAAGAGGAATAACGCACGTGTATAAATTCAACCTTGAATCTTTATTAAAATTATATGGCATTCCCGGTATTGGACCTGCCAGGATCCGAAACCTGCTTGCTACATTTGGTTCAGCTGAGCAGGCTTTACATGCTCCACTGCAAAAATTGGTCAAGGTTCCTGGTATAGAAAAACATACGGCGTTAACAATAAAAGAGCATTATAACTCAAAGAAGATCTCAGATAAACTCAGATATATTGATAAACATCAAATCCAAATTACCACATACTGGGATGAAAAATTTCCAACCCGTTTAAAAAATATATACGATCCACCTGTTCTCCTATTCTATAAAGGCGATTTATCCATACTTGATTCACCAACTATTGGTGTTGTCGGTACCCGAAATCCATCATCTTACGGGAAAATGGTTACCGAAAAATTATGTCGTGATCTTTTAGCCTATGATTTTACAATAGTTAGTGGTTTGGCACGTGGTGTTGACACCATTGCACACCAGACGGCATTAAAACATCATGGAAAAACGGTGGCAATTATGGGAAGTGGTATTGATAATATTTATCCACCAGAAAATAAAAGATTAGCGGTCCAACTATCAGAAGAAGGTCTGTTAATGAGTGAATATATGGTAGGCGCTATTCCTGATCCGGGAAATTTTCCACGTAGAAACAGAATTATCAGTGGTCTGAGCCTTGGGACTTTAGTCACTGAGGCCGGTATGAAGAGTGGTGCTCTGATAACAGCCTATCAAGCATTAGATCAGAACAGGGAGGTGTTTGCTGTCCCGGGTCCAATAAATTCAAGAAAAAGTATGGGAGCGAACCAGATAATTAAACAAGGTGCTACATTGGTGCAGGAAACCTCGCATATTATTGATGAATTAAAAAATCTGATGAAGGACCGGGAAATCACTAAAGAAATACCACTACCAGAATTATCCGGGATCGAGAAAAAGTTGTATCAATTATTAACAAACCAGCCACAGCACATCGATAACCTGGCCCAGGCAAGCAGTTGCGGGCCAGGAGAAGTTCTCTCCACTTTATTGACTCTGGAATTAATGGGAATTGTGCGACAATTATCAGGAAAGATGTTTGTAAGAGCCCCTTTATAAAGATATCCTGAAATTTATACTGACATTCTCGATTTCTGGAAAGCGGGTTGAAATAATATTTCTAAGACTCTGATGGTACTTCTCCCTTTCTTCATCTGGAGATAGGTTTGGCGATTTCTATCGCCATAACTAATGTTGACAATGCGTCATCTCCTATGAGGCGCAGGTTATAAAAACTGATCAATTTTTCATCCTGTTCAATAAAATGTTCCATAATCACTTTTATTTGATCACGATTTTTTATGGCAGGAAGAACAGGATCCAGATGTACCGTCGCTTGTATCTGCATCTCATCATAAATTTTAGTCTCTACTTTTTCAGCAATGGTATGTGCCTGGGAAAGGGTTAGATAATCAGGGATTTCCAGATGAAATGATATTACTTTCTGGGAGCCATATTCGTGGCAAACGATCTCATGAATCTCAAATACAGACTCTACTTCCTTGGCCAATCTCTCAACATCATTAAATAATTCCTCTGAAGGTCGGGTGCCTAAAAGTTGAAATCCCGTTTTTTTAATGATATCAATTCCTACATAAATAATAAAGAGCCCAATGATAATTCCACCAATGCCATCGGCTATGCTAAAGCCCATTTGAGCAGTAATAATGGCAATAATGGCCAGAAAGGACGATATTGCATCTGTACGATGGTGCCAGGAGTCCGCCTCCAGGGCCAGAGATTGGATTTTATTGCCATAATAAGTAGATATACGTCCCAATATTTCCTTAATTACAATAGTAAGAAAGAGGATAATTATGGCTGTATAGTTCATTTGAACTTCAGTGGGGGTGATAACCCGATCAATACTAGATTTGATTAACTCAAAACCCGTAACGCCAATAAGAACGGCCATAACCAATGCGCCTATCTGTTCTATTCTGCCATGTCCGAAAGGATGTTCGGCATCGGAGGGTTTACGTCCCCAATAAAAGCTAATGATAAGGATAAAGGAGGTTACCATATCGGAAAGGGAGTGGATGGCATCAGCTACAAGAGAAAGGCTGCCAATGAGGATACCAATAATCAGTTTAATCGTTCCCAGGACTAAATTTACAAAAACGCTGAGCCAACCTTGAAATATGCCATAACGTGCCCGAACCTCGGCACGTCCGGTTTCCTTATAATCGGCAATAAATACTCTGGCAAGGTACTCAGAAATTGAACGAATCAAGCGGCAGACTCCTGGTTTTTGTAATATTCAGATATTGTTTTAATACAAAAATATAAAACACCCGCGGATATAACTAAAATGATGGGCGAGACATGGTCTCCCCATAAATACCAATCCAATGATTCTTCCAGGTCCAGATTTATTACTATTAGGGAAAGAAAATTGTTTGTTGCGTGAACAATCATAGGGGGAAAGACAGAATCAGTCCGCCAGGCCAGGAATCCGATAATAACGCCGGTAATAAAAATTTGGATAGCCCAGTAGGGGTTTATATGAATAATTGTCCAGGAGATACTGCTTAAGATTACGGCACGGGTAATATCACCTTTTTTTTCTAATGATACCTGTAAAAATCCGCGGAACAGAATCTCTTCAGAAATGGCCGCAATGACAACCACCCCCAAAATGAGGATTAGCCAATCAGAAGCGGTTTCAGCCCGCAATGATTCAAGATACTGAAGAAACATTTCTGGGGTAGGTATAAATATTTGTATGATCCGATCCAACTCATCGGTCAAAACAGCCAAACTAAGGCCAATGGGAAGACTAAGAAAAAGAATTTCTGATCGAGGAACATTCAATCTGAAAACTTTTCTACTGTCGTATTGTCTCATTCTAGCGTATATAATTGGTACAGCAAGAAAAAAGAGGCCACCAATTATGAATAGAATTGAAGAATTGCCTTCCAAAATGGACTCAGTTTGAAAAAACAAAGCAACGACTGTTATAATTAAAGATACAGCAAAAATAAAACCAAAAGTGACCAATATTATGACCAAGGCTTCAATCGGTTCCGGATATTCTTTTCTTTCAATTTCCACGTATATCAATCCTGGTTTAGTGATAAAATTTACAGAAGTTTAGTTTTATAAGATCTGCCTTCAACAAAAACAAATGAGAGTTGAAACCCTTTATCAATGGCTTTTACACTGGTTGATTTTTTATTCTCACACAACCTTTTAATCGCTTCGTCATAATAGCTACCGGATACAAATTCTATCGTAAAATTATTACTTTACCGCAATATGGTGCAAAATAATTCCGGCAGCCACGGAAAGATTAAGAGATTCAACTAATCCGATGCGTTGAATACGTAAAGCTGATATCAGCGGATTGCATAATCTCCTCTGATAGTCCCGAAGCTTCCTGGCCAAAAAAGATAATGCTTTTTGGTGCTATTTTCCAATCTTCTAAGGACTGGCCCTCTCCTGATGTGGTCGCGACAAATTGGTATTTGCGATTTTTAAAAAAAAGGTTAAACCAGGTAAAGTCAATATCTTCGAAAATATCCACATTAAAAACTGCACCAGCGCTAGCTCTGACAGACTTGGCATTTAATGGGTCCACACATCCCGGACTCAAAACAATTGTGTTAAATCCAAACCAGACGCTTGTCCTTATGATTGTACCAAGATTGCCGGGATCGGAGATTCTATCAAGATAGAGTATTACTTTATTATTTCGTGCTGAGAGATCAGATTGAGACAGTAATTTTTTTTTTACCGTGAAGAGAATACCCGATGGGGTCACTTCCTGCGATAGTGATTTTAAGAGTTGATTATCCACACGAAATACAGGAATGGCGTGATGTGTTGATTCTGCAATTATAAAATGCTCTTGCTGTGATCCATCCAGATTCTCTCCAATAAGAATTTCCCGGATACTGACATCGGGTGTCTGAATGGCTGCATCGAAAAGACGAAAACCTTCGCAGATAAAAGTGTCCTCGGATCTTCGAAACTTTTTCTGTTTGAGTTTCCGAATATATGTTTGTCTGTTGAGGGATAATTTTGGGATCATTAAACTATCTGAAAAATTTCAATCTGGTGAACGTCTTTGTTTGTTTTCTAGTATTCTACTTAATTGTTTATCTGATCTTTAACCACTAAGTACACAAAGAAGGCGCAAAGTACACAAAGAAAGATTTCTTAATAATAACTTTGTGATCTTAGTGCCTTCTTTGTGAACTTTGTGGTAAATCTTTTATCTTTTTCAAATCTGAACGGAGAGAGTCTGCCGTTCTTCAGGAAGTGCTCCCAAGTTCTCGTGGCTAATCTTTGACTAAGTTATTTCTCAATATTTTTTTTAAGAAATGTGATTATCTCGTCAAATCCAATTTCGGTCTGAGTACCCTCTCCCATATTTTTTACAGAAAAGCACTTTTTTTCCAATTCGTCTTCTCCCAGGAGAAGGACAAATTTTGCTTTTTGCCGATTTGCATCGCGCATTTGTGCTTTTAAACTCCGCTTCTGATAATCACGGTCTGCACGAAAATTTTGGATTCGTAATTGCTGCAACCAATTCATTCCATCTGTAGAAACTTTGTCACCTAACAGGCATATATAAACATCCAGCGAGCGATTGTCTTCTTTTATCAAATTTTGTGCTTCCATGACCATCAACAACCGCTCAATACCGGAGGCGAATCCAACAGCCGGAGTCGGTGGACCACCGAACTGTTCTGCCAGAAGATCATAGCGCCCACCACCGCAAATGGCGTCCTGAGAACCGAGATTTTGACTGGTAATTTCAAAAACGGTATCCGTATAGTAATCCAATCCACGAACAAGATAGGGCTCAATTTCATAGGTTGTTTTATTGTCATCCAGAAGTGCTTTTACCATCTCAAAATTTTCTAAACTCGCCGGACCCAGGTAATCTAAAAGAATGGGTGCGTTCTGATTAAGCTCTTTACATGTTTTGTTTTTACAATCCAGAATTCTCAGAGGATTGGACTCATAACGGGTATTACAAACTTTACAATATTGGTCGAGTAAAGGTTTAAAATATTTTTTTAGGGATATTTTATATTTCTCTCTGCTTTCAGGATCACCGACACTGTTTATTTTCAGGTTTAAATTACTTAGACCGAGAGTTTTATAAACAAACATGGCCAGTAAAATGATCTCAGTGTCCAGATGGGCAGAATTAATCCCAATCACCTCGGCACCAAATTGATGGAATTGCCGTAATCTGCCGGCCTGGGGATTCTCCTGACGGAAGAGAGGCGAAATATAATAGAGTTTATTGACCGCAGCCTGGTTTTGCAGATTATTTTCCAGATAGGCGCGTATGACCGGAGCGGTCATTTCAGGTTTCAAAGTTAGACTCTTTTTTCCCATATCCTGAAAGGTATACATCTCTTTGGAAACGATATCGGTTAATTGGCCAATGCCCCGGGCAAAAACTTCCGTTAACTCAAAAACTGGGGTACGGATTTCGCGATAGTTATAAATATCCATGCATTCACGAATCGATCTTTCTACGAATTGCCATAGGGTAGATTGGTCTGGTAAAATGTCCTGTGTACCCTTAATACGTCTGTAAGCCATATTTTATAACCCGCTTTTATTAAAAAGAATAGATGATCTAAAATCAATATTTGCTAAATTTAAGCATTTTATTATTTTATACAAATAAGCTCCTAAGAGTAAGGCACTTGAAAGTGACAGACCTAGAAGGTATGGGTTTGACTATAGTGTTAATAAAGTTTAAAATGTCAAACAATGATTTATTCCTTTCTAAACCGCTAGGACGCAAAGAAGATTCTCTAATTTTTATTTGGACCTGAAGAATACGAGGTAATTGACCATATAAAAAATTGCTCTCATATTTTAATCCAGATCTTTAAATATTCACAAACCAGGCTTATATAATGAAGAATAAAATAAATCTACTATTACTTATTACTATTGCAATCATTTTTCAGGGGTATACAATGAAACTTGTTAATGCGCAGGAAAAAGTTCATGTAAATATCCGTGTTTTGGAGGCAGAAACGAATGAAGTTACGCCGGTAATGGTATGTATAACTAATGTGCAGGATGGAAAGGTTCGAGTTCCACCCCAGGCAGATGTGCCGGATTCCGTTTCTCTCACCCATGCATTTTACACGGGTATTGAATTTAACCCTGATAAAAACTGGATAGGTCCAATCAGAAAAATGAATGGTATCGGAAATAATGATGACAGAAGTTATGTATACGGTACTCTCCCTTCCATTCCATTTTGGGATGATCCTGTTGCCTACCAAACTTCGGGAGACTTTTCTATTACCTTGTCACCGGGCAAATGGCGAATTAGACTGGGACACGGTAATGAGTATATTCCGATAAAAGAGGAATTTGTCCTGTCTGCAAATGAAAAAGAGATTACCAAAACATTTCTCCTCAAAAGGTGGATTGATTTACCAAAAATGGGGTGGTATTCTGGTGATGTACATGTACACCATCCTACTGTTAAGCCTAAATTTAAAGAGTTCCTTCTTAATTATGCCAAAGCAGAGGATATCCACCTTGTCAATGTACTGGAGATGGGTCATCACCTGGGAACAGAATTTAAACAGGAAGGTTTTGGTGAAGAATTCAGAACATGTGAAGATAATATCTGTCTCGTATCTGGCCAGGAAGATCCACGAAGTACCTTTGGTCATATCATTGGCTTAAACATTAACCAAATGGAACATGATACGACTAACTATAATTACTACGATATCGTATTTAAAAAATTGCAGCTCCAACCCGGAGCGATTGTAGGATATGCTCATTTCTCATGGAATGGTTGCGACCTGCCCCGTGGATTCCCCTGGTATATTACAACCGGCGATATAGACTTTGTTGAGTTACTACAATTCTCAAAAATAAATTCTCTTGATTATTACGATTACCTGAACCTGGGATTCAGAATTACAGCTGCTGCAGGAAGTGATGTGCCATGGGGTTCAACCCTGGGTGAGGTGCGAACCTTCGTCTATACGGGGAACACCTTCTCTGCAGATGCCTGGTTTGAGGGGCTAAAGGCTGGTCGGACCTTTGTCTCAAATGGCCCGGTATTGTTTTTGGAAGCAGATGGGTTTCTTCCGGGTGCAGAAATCATCAAGGATAGAGGTGCGATATCCCACTTAAAAATTAAAGCTATCTCTCATCCTTCAGTCGGGCGTCTGGAAGGCCTTGCTATTTATAATAATGATGGATTAGTAGCAGGGAAGATGAATCCCGATAATTCTGATTCAATTACAATCGAGTTAGATCATAGACTTGATAAAAGTCAATGGTTAGCGGCAATGATATCCTGTGATAATGGTGCTGTTGCCCATACGACACCTGTCTATTTTATCGTAGAAGGCAAACCGACATGGGACGCGAAAAAAGCCCCGGGAATTATTGATAAACAATTTGAGGCGATCCGTGTCATTGAAGAAGAAACAAAAAGTAATGACATTGTTGACCAGGGGATATTGGACAGGTTACGAATAGCAAGAGACTTCTACCAAGGCATTTTAATAGAAACCACGGATAATTAATGGGTTTTATTTTGATGCCTGTTGATTGGGCTACTTTGCTGTATTTATAAAATTTCTGAAAGACTTACCTCAACCTAAGAATGAAAAACAATCAAATACCGGCCTTAATTATTTTAATGAAACTAATGAGGTACTTATTATGACAAAGCGAATCTGCTTTGCATTAATAATTGCTTTTTCAATGATCGTTTGTGCTGGGCTTGTTTATATCGGACTTTATTTCATTGGTGGCGGAGATGATAAAGTTGAGGCAACAAGTCATATTATAGACAAGGTTATCTTAGATCAATGGGCAGATCCCTATCGTAATTGGCATTATTGGCCTGATCATATAATTGTTTCAGAGCCCAAAATTCCGGGCTACGAAAGCTTTAAGAATACGGATGTGCCCTGTGTGTATCAAATACCCGGTCAGGACGGCAGATGGTATATGAGTTTTATTGCTTTTAATGGTAAAGGATATAACTCGTTCGTAGTAGAAAGCACTGATCTGATACATTGGTCTAAGCCCCATCTGGCCATGGGTTTTGGAAAAGAGGGCGATTTCGATTTCGGTGGCTGCGTGATCGGTGCGTTTCTTTACGATTCCTATGACATTAAAGCGCCACGCCTGCTTAAAAAACATGATGGGAAGTATTGGACGCTCTATGGCGCCTACGCCAAACAAGGCGGTTATGAGATTGATCCGGGTTACGAAGGCGTGGCAAATAGCGACGATGGTTTGGTCTGGAGCAGGGCGAAAGAGCACTATATCTTGTCAGTACATGAACCCGAGGTGGGGAACTGGGAGAAGGCTTGCATCTATCAACCCTGGTTGGTGGAACATGAGGGGCAGTTTTACAATTTCTACAATGCTAAACAGATGACCGTCTGGATAGAGCAGATGGGGCTGGCAACTTCTGAAGATTTATTGGACTGGAAACGGTATGAGGGTAATCCTGTCCTTCGTGTTGACTCAACAGGATATAATGAAAAATTTTGCTCCGATGGCAAGGTGTTTCGTGATGGGGACCACTGGGTGATGTTTTATTTTGGCGTGGGCAAAGGCGGGGCGCATATCATGGCCGCTTTTTCTCGCGATTTACATCACTGGCAAACACATCCGGAGCCGCTGTATAAGGCGGGAGGTCATCCCGGTGGTCTGGATAAAAAGTACGCTCACAAGATATCCCTGGTCTATAACCCTGCTAATGATACCTTCTATATGTATTATTGTGCCGTTGGGAACAGAGGGCGTGGGATTGGCCTGATTACGAGTAAGCCTCTGAGCGTTTCCGGTTCTCTCAACCAACCTTAAATAAAGGCATTTTCTGTCATCCCGGGTTCTGTTTTACCACAAACAGACATGGAAAAATAGATGGAATTCTATAGCTAAGATATATCAGATCTATTTGCAGCCTCGCCGTTGCATTGCTCTTTAAATAGTATTTCAATCAATCTTACCGTCCCGTCCCCTCAATAAGAACTTATAACAGGCAATATATGGCCAATTAACACAATATAATCTATTTAATCAGCAACATAATGCCGAATATATTATTAAATTAATTATTCTTCCTCAACTTCATAAGCCAGGTCAAATTCATCCATCAGAGACTTATCTGTTTCAAAGTCGTAGAGCGTCTGGAGAGATAATTCCAGTAATGACCTGCGATAACCGCTATATACCTGTAAGAACTTTTTCTCGGTTTCCGCATGTCGGTTAATAATTTGAATAAGGGCCTGAAGGGTTATGTCATTATTTTCATATTGTTTTACACTCTCTGCAACGATCTTGTTAGATAATCGGACACTGTTTTGCAAGTTTGTTGTGCGTTTATAAAAGTCATTTAAATTGGTATAAAAATTTGTAACATCATTAATGATATCTTCTCTTTCCTGCTCGATTGAGAGATCACGCCGCGTAATATCAATCTTTTCTGCCTGAATTCGATTTTTGCGCTGGCCACCATCCCAAACCGGTATATAGGCATTCAAGGTGAGTGAATTACTGTTGTCAAATTGGTGCCATAAATTATTAAAGCCCTCGTTTTTTTTCTCTAATCCATAGGTTGCCTCAAAGGTCATATGAAAGGTATTACGGCCTTTCTCATTTTCGACGTCTATCACGGATCGTTTCCGACCAATTTGTAATTGCTGCAAGCGTGGGGTATTTTTTATCGCAAGCTCCATGGCCTCATCGAGTGGTACATTTATAGGTACGATATTGAGTACCGGAAGGACATATAAGGAATCATCCTGTGAGAGACGAAGGCGTTGTCTCAGATTAGCTAATTCATTACGAACAAGCGTTTGATTGGTGAGCAGGTTCTCTTCTGTGTTCGTAATTTCCAGTTCAATCTGAATTTCTTCGAGCTGTCTGGATGAATCGACAGCAATTATCTTATTGCATCGTCGAAGTGACTCCTCTAAATGAAAAAGTTGATTCTGATGAATCTTTTTTTGATACATGAGTTCAAATATATCAAAATAATCGTCAGAAATTCTTTCAATTACACCCATTCTTTCTGATATATAGCGAAGTTTTATATCCTGTAAATCCAGTTCAGCGCGATCCAGATTATTCTTTAATTTATTGGGAAGAAAGATTGGCTGTTCAAATTTAAGATACAGTCGGTTATACCAGTCCGTTACGGTGGGGCCATTATCACGCTGTTGATAATTGTAAACTCTGTAATTGAGTGATACATAGCCATTGGTTGGAACGCCGAAAAGTATGACGGGCTGTAAAACAGACAGGTCTGATTGCCATAATGTGGAATTTATTCGAACGATTTCATCTTTACCCTGGATAGAATCCCAGCGATAATCTGATAGATTTGAAAAGTTCGGTGACTTCAGATGCATATAAACCTGCGTATTTAATCCGGCTTTATAGGCATTTAAATAATGCACCCCACGTTTTAATTCAAGTTCTATCTGTCGGGTTCGATAACTGTTGTTAATCGCAATATCCACGGCTGATTCCAATGTTAACTGGATCGTATCACCCGCATTAACCTTACTAAGAATAGATATAAAACAGATAAATAAAATAAGGATCATTCTCACCTAAATATCTCCTAAAAAAAATTTCCCAATGCTTCTGCCGCTTCTTTGCGAACATTATTACTTTTATCTTGAAGAGCCCCGCTAAGGGGTATAATAGCCCGTTGGTCACCTATCTTGCCCAGCGCCGACGCAGCAGATTCGCGTACTTTCCATTGCTCATCGTATAAGAGGTCAATGATGAGAGGTACGGACTCCTTTGATTTAATTTCTGCAAGCACCTTTACTGCTTCCTGGCGAACAAACCATTGTTCATCTGATAACAGAGGTTGAATGTTTGGTGCTGATGCTCCAAGTTTGAGATCACCGATGGATTCGATAGCGTTACGCCGTACACTGGCACTGGGATCTTTTAATGCCTTGTACAAATATGGCAGGGTTGCCGGATCTTCAATTTCTCCGAGTCCCCAGGCCGCAAGGGCTCGAAATTCTTGACTTTCTCCCTGCAACTGCTTTACAAGCGGCTTGATGCAGTCAATGGTTCTTATTTCGCAAATGGCTTTAAGTGCCTGTTTTTGAACGATATAATTAGGATCCTTTAAAGCCTTTATGAGTGAATTAAGCGAAGCAGGATCTTTGAGTTCTTTTAAAACTTTTGCGGATCGAACTCTCCCTTCATCATCTTCCTGAAATAATCCCGTGATAAATTTATCCAAAGCCTTTTTGTCACCACGTTTTAAAAGAATCCTGGCGATATTAACTTCCACATCCCACTCAGATGATTTCATCAATACCTCGTACAAGACCTCATTTGCCTTTTTAGACTTGATCTTTCCCAGAGTCTGAATCAGCTTTTTCCCGTACTTCTTCATCAACATCCGTAATGGCATTCTTAAGAGATTCAATCACTAAATCAGTATGCGTTTGTTGGAGAGACTGTCCGGCTAAGTCAGGCGTAAATGGCGAACATAATAGAATGAAGCCGAATATCCCAAGCCAGAGAATATCTGGTTTGGTTTGAAATCGGGAAGCTATCATTCTCAGACAGTGGATAAATCCAGAATACAACATCAGAGATTTTGAATGATGGATAATCATGTCCGATAGAAACTTGAATATCGAAAAAAAGTTTGTCATAATAATACCCTTCACCTTCTTCCTGGTTGATAACATGACCTGATAATCCTGATCTCTTTTTAAACAGAGATATTTTTATAGGAAAATAAAAATTTTCGATCATCCCTTACAGATAACCTTTGAATAGATCAATATTATTCTTATAATTTAAGATATTCTTACTGATAATAATATCTTATTTTTAATAGATTTGTAAAAAAAATCGGTCTTTCATTCAAATTTTATGAAATTAATTTTCTTAGTTGCATCCTCTGGATTTTCAAGCCTGTTATCATGTATCTTCTTATGTTAAAGTATGAGAAAAAACCATGCGCATTTTTTATGGCCGCCATGGTGGCAGCATTCGTGTTGCTATCCCAAATGGAAATGTGGGTCGCTCATGTTCCCATTGCCAGCTAAAATTGGTTACTCTGCCAGAGATTACATGATGGATATTAATGATAAATTCGTGAGCAAGATGAGGCGCTCGCAGCGACCAGGGTAGTTAAATTATTTGTTTTATATCGAAATTTATTATATTTAGAATGGCTTATATATGAAAAATATACCCGAAACGCTGATATGAAAATGAAATTTAATCTCCAGGAGATAAACTCCCTGGAAATACTGCAGAACCTTTCTGAAGAGGTCTTTGTCTGGCTAATTGATCATGGTGAGCGCCTGGATCTTCTGGAACGGGACCATATGTTTACCTCTGGTAAACCGGCTGATTATATGTATATAGTGGTTAATGGTCTGGTTCACCGATACTCGGAGATTGGCGGGCAATGGCTGGTAGTAGCCACAACGGCGCCCGGTCAGGTGACTGGCATGCTGCCTTTTTCCCGAATGACACATTATCCCGGTCATGCCATTGCCGCCGAGCCTAGCAAGGTATTACGTCTCCATAAAAAAAACTTTATAGAGATGCTGGGTGTTAGTGAGGAACTGGACGTGTCTGATCGACAATGCCATCGATGCTATGGATAACGGCGGAAAACTGGGAATTGAAATCAGCAGTACTGAGTTGGCTATCGATGTCAGAGTCATTGATAGCGGTAAGGGGATTCCGGAAGGCATCCGCCCTTCTATCTTCGACCCATTTTTTACAACCAAGGGTGTGGGTGAGGGTACAGGGTTAGGGTTGGATATTGCCCAACGGATAGTAAAAACACACCGGGGGCAGATCGTTGTAGAATCTGAACCCGGACGGACTGTTATGCTTGTCCAACTACCCCCGGGTGAAGCCATGCCTGATCTATAAATCAGGCGGATATATCAAACTTGCCATGGCCTATATTTTTATAATTTGCCACAGACTATCACAGTCTGTGGCAGGGCAAAATCTTTTAATATCAATATGACTTTTTACTATCATATATATGTGGTTTTTATCCCATGGTTTCTTTTATTCTCTGGGTGTGTATCAGAGAAACAGGAACAACCAGGGATGAATCAATTTCCATCGCCAATGGTAGAGTCCATTCGTGCCCACGAACGTTTAGAAGCAGATACGATTCCAGGCAGTTCATTTCTTATAAACACTATTTTATCCAAACCGGTTGAAATCTATTTTTCAAATCAATGGAATGATCAGAGACCTGTTGTTCTGTTTTTCCATTTTCATGGCGTAAGTTATGTTCCTAAGTATGCGGCCTATCATTCAAAACAGAATAGTATTCTCGCCGTTGTCAATTTGGGCTCTGGTTCTTCGGTTTATGAAAAGCCATTTTTAAATGAGGCCCTATTTCCTCAATTAATTGAGGTGATTCTTGATTCAGTCTCTGCAAGAAAATCGATAGATGTGAATGCTTCGCGGGTTTTTTTAAGTTCCTTCAGCGCAGGGTATGGGGCCGTAAGGGCCATCTTAAGAAATCATCAATCAATCCTGGATGGCATAGTACTACTTGATGGTCTGCATACGGATTATATCCCATCTGGTCGTGTCTTGTCGCAAGGCGGCAAACTAAATACGGAAAAGCTAAATGGATTTGTAGAATTCGCCCGTTTAGCCATGAAAGATGAAAAACGATTTCTGATGACCCATTCAGAGATATTTCCAGGCACCTATGCCAGCACTACCGAAACCGCTGATTTTATTATTAATGCATTAAATTTAAAGAGAGAACCTGTGTTAAAATGGGGACCAGTAGGTATGCAGATGATAAGTGAGACGAGCATAAATGGCCTCAGTATCCTTGGTTTTGCGGGGAATAGTGCTCCTGATCATATCGATCATTTTCATGGATTACCTGTATTTTTAAAAATGGTCTCTAAGAAATAGGGATATTTTACCCTAAATAAGGGGATATGATTTTTGAAAAACATCAGTACTGGAAATAAATCATATCGATATTTTATGTAAATATTTAATAGGTATGTATGTAAACATACCACTTAACCTATAGTTATGTGTGTTAAATCTACACGACTAAGTTTGAATATAATAATGTTCTTTCAGTGTGGATTTAAACACTAGTTTTTCTATACTTATTATTTTTTAAATTATTCTGAATGCTGTTCGCAAGAAGAATTCCACAGTGGATGAAAATTGTGTAATATCATTTTTAAATTTGATGTGAATCATCCTCTGTAATTTTTGCAGTTCATAATTTTTAGAGAGTAAGAAAAATTATATTGTCCAAAATTTAAAAAAATTGCATGAGACATCACTTTGCATATATTTCATTCTATCGGAGAAAAAGAGGTGAGGGCAATGTATCAATATTTCATACAATTTGAATGTGAAAAAGCATCCAAAATGTCCAAAAGTTCATGGGCTGTTTCGAACACATGTATCTTGATGAAGAGAGGATATTCATTATGGTCGCTATCGTAAAGAAGTACATAATGGGCTTTGGCGTCGCTATAGTATTCTTCATCCTGGTTGAGTTGATTCTTATGGCATCCGGAGTAGTGCCGCTTTACGAGCGCACTGATCCTTCTGTTGGCTTCTCCGGATACGCACCGCTGTTTACCAATCACACTGAACCTAATGGAGAGCAAATCTTTAGGACCGCACACAACAAGTTCCGTTGGTTTAACCCGCAGACCTTTCCGGCACCTAAGGCTAAAGGCACTACCCGCATCTTCTGTATGGGTGGATCTACAACCTATGGACGCCCATACAATGACCTAACATCGTTTTGCGGCTGGCTGCGCCAATTTCTTCCGGCGGTCGATCCCAGTCGTCGCTGGGAGGTCATTAACGCAGGAGGTATCAGCTATGCGAGTTACCGTGTAGCCAGACTTATGGAAGAACTGGCAGAATATGAACCAGATCTATTTATTGTTTATTCAGGGCATAACGAGTTCCTCGAATCAAGGACGTACAACAAGGTTCTGAAAGTACCTGAGTTCGTTCGTAGCCTTGGTGTATTGGCGTCACATATGAGGTTGTACAGTGTGCTTTACGATATCACCTACAAGCGTGACGCAGTCCTTACCACAGAGGTTAAGCCATTGCTCGACAACTCTGTCGGACCTGAAGATTATCACAGGGATGATGAGATGCGTGATGCCATACTCGATGACTACGAGACTAGCTTGCTCCGTATGACGAACATCGGAGAACGTGCTGGAGCGAAGATGATTCTAGTAACGCCCGCATCCAACATTCGAGACTTCTCACCATTCAAAACCGAACCCAGTCCCATGTTGAATGATGTTGATGTAAAGCGGGTTGATATGCTCAAGGGTTTGGTGAAGGCAGCCATAGACGAAGAAGACTACGTCCGTGCGGTGAAAGTCGCCAAAGAAGCACTAGCTCTAGATGGTCGCGATGCCGACTTACTATACCTCTATGCGCGGGCTCTCCTCGCTCTCGATCGCATAGATGAAGCGCGAAGTGCATTCATACAAGCCAGAGATGAGGATATTTGTCCATTGCGGGCCTTAACACCTTTCAGCAAGATCGTATCCGATGTTGCACAAATTAAAAACACGGGATTTATCGATTTTGATCGAATGGTGAACGAACACTCGGCTAACGGCATCCCTGGATCGGAGTTGTTTTTGGATCACGTACATCCAACAATCGAGGGTAACCGATTACTCGCATTAGCCATCGTCGAGGAAATGACGCAGGAAGGAATGGTCTCCCCGGTTGCGACATGGAATGAGTCTTTGATTGCCGAAATCAGTGAAAATCTGGTGAACAGTCTTGATGAGAAAGAGCATGCTGTGGCGCTCAGAAATCTGTCTAAAGTGTTATCGTGGGCGGGCAAAGAAGATGAAGTCTGAGCGTCTGGTTAACCTTGCCGTAGACATTATTCCTGAGGATAGTGAAGCCCATGGGCAAAAAGGGGCCCTACTGATGCAATCAGGTAATATAGAAGCTGCATTAGTCCATTATCAGGAAGCGGTACGCCTCAATCCATGGAATGCAAGTACACATCACACCTATGGTGTGCTATTATCCAAGCTCAGCCGTACGGTCGAAGCTAAAGTGGAACTTGAGACAGCCATCCGTCTGGATCCAAATCTGGATGATGTACATTACGACTTAGGTATTGTGCTTCAAACTCTCGGCAAGATGAAGCAGGCGGAAGCTGCCTATAGGGTTGCCCTGGAGCATAATCCTAACCATGCTGAAACGTACAATAACCTCGGCATTATACTTGCCGAGAGGGGAAATCTCAGCGCTGCTTATGAGAATTTTGCTAAGGCTTTACAACTAGATCCTAATAACAATGACGCTGCATCAAATCTCGCACGTGCGCGTAAGGCTTTGGGCCGATAGTCAAAAAAAGAATCAAGACAAAAAAGAGAACCATTATGAAAATCTATAAATCTGATAGTACATTATTTTTAAAATAACATCGTTGGTTTAATAATCTGCTTAAAAGGACTCGCCTATGTGCTGGGATGTCTGTAGTGTCGTTAGCCAGGTAAATCCCAGCGTATAAACGAGAAGTACATGTGAGTATAAAAATAATTGGCATTTCATCATATTATCATGATAGTGCAGCCGCTTTGGTCGTTGATGGTAAGATTGTGGCTGCTGCTCAAGAGGAGCGTTTTACCCGTAAAAAGCATGATCTATCATTTCCTAAAAATGCAATTCAATTTGTCTTAAAAAAAGCGGATCTTTGTTTAGCCGATATTGATTATGTGGTATTTTATGACAAACCTTTCGTTAAATTTGAAAGATTACTAGAGACATACATTGCTTATGCACCCCGTGGATTACGTTCTTTTCTTATGGCAATGCCCATATGGTTGAAAGAAAAGTTATTTTTAAAGGAAACCCTAAAGCGAGAGTTATCTGCGTTATCTGGATTAGAGAAGAAAAAATTACCACAGCTCATGTTTACGGAGCATCACCAGTCACATGCAGCCTCTGCCTTTTTCCCATCACCCTATAAAAAAGCGGCCATTTTGTGCATTGATGGTGTGGGTGAATGGGCAACGATCACGGTTTGGCGAGGGGAGGGTAATAATATAGATCCTTGTTGGGAAATTGATTTCCCTCACTCTTTAGGTCTGCTATATTCTGCTTTTACTTATTATACCGGCTTCAGAGTAAATTCAGGCGAATATAAGCTTATGGGGCTGGCTCCTTATGGGGAACCTAAGTATGTCGACCTTATTTACAGTCAGCCTGATTGATGCTAAACCGGATGGTAGTTTTCGTCTAAATATGAAGTACTTTAACTACGCCACTGGTTTAACGATGACCAATGCAAAGTTTGACAAATTATTTGGCGCACCACGCAGAGAGGGCGAATCTGAAATCACTCAAAGAGAAATGGATATTGCACGTTCAATACAAGTTGTAATTGAAGAAGTGATAATGCGCATTGGTATGACTATTAAAGAGAAACTTGACGCAAATTATCTTTGCCTAGCGGGTGGTGTAGCACTCAATTGTGTCGCTAATGGCAAATTACTACGTGAAGGAATGTTTGATGATATCTGGATTCAGCCAGCGGCTGGTGATGCAGGCGGTGCAATTGGTGCAGCACTTTCAATTTGGCATGAGTATCTTGATAATGAACGTAACGCTGATGATAAAACAGATTCAACTCGCGGCTCATATCTTGGGCCTTCATATTATGAATCCGAAATTACTACCTATTTAGACTCTGTTAATGCAAAGTATAATATACTTGCTGATGCCGAATTATATCCTAAAGTGGCTGGTGTCCTTAACAATGAGAAAGTAGTTGGCTGGTTTCAGGGTGCAATGGAGTTTGGCCCACGCGCATTAGGTGGACGGTCAATTCTTGGTGACCCACGCAGTTTAACTATGCAATCAACCATGAATCTGAAGATTAAATATCGTGAATCATTTAGACCATTTGCACCCTCCGTCAAAGCAGAATGTGTTTCTGATTGGTTTGATATTAAAGGAATTAGTCCCTATATGTTATTAGTTGCACAAGTTAGAAAAGACAAACAGATTCCAATGAATGAAGGGCAGAAACAACTATTTGGTATTGAAAAACTAAAAATTCCACGCTCTCAAATCCCTGCAATTACCCATGTAGACTACTCTGCACGAGTGCAGACTGTACACAAGGAAACGAATTACAGATATTGGAACCTACTGGATCATTTTGAGAAGATTACGGGCTGTCCAGTGCTCATTAACACCTCTTTCAATGTGCGTGGAGAGCCAATTGTATGTACCCCTGAAGATGCCTATCGGTGCTTTATGCGTACAGAAATGGATTATTTAGTCCTTGAAAATGTTGTATTGGCTAAAGTTGATCAGCCAAAACGCAAACAGGATGATTCGTGGAAGGATGAATTTGAACTAGATTAACAGGAAATTAAAATGAAAGTTGATACTTTAGATAAAGCGGGTTACCGAAAATTTGGTCTTATCATGGCAATTTTTATTGCGCTATTATTTGGCTTATTTTTTCCATTTATTTTTAGCACAAGCATACCCTATTGGCCTTGGATTGTTTCTGGGATTTTTCTTCTCTTGGCTTTACTGGTGCCAATGAAATTGGCTGTGATCCACAAACAATGGATGATGATTGGTCATATTGTCGGGACTATTAATACAATAATTATTCTTAGCATTGTCTTTTTCTTTGTCTTTACTCCAGTAGCATTAATATTTAAAGTGTTAGGCAAAGATCCAATGAATAGACAGTTTGGTGATAAATCACTCACTTCTTATTGGGAAGAGAGTAATAAACAATCTAAAGATCATATGGAAAAGGTGTATTAATGATAGAATTAATGAAAGATTTATGGGGTTTTCTGAAAGCACGTAAGAAATATTGGTTAGCACCAATCATTCTTATTTTGCTTCTAATGGGTATGTTGATTGTACTAGCACAAGGTTCAGCTATAGCGCCATTTATATATACATTGTTCTAGGAATGTTGATGATTAAAAAAATCGATGTATACTGTTTTACAATCGTTTAAATGCCTATCAATTTTTTCTTAACAATATTTATGTGTAAATAAAACAAGGAATTCGCATGAGTATAATATTACCCCAGGATAAAAAAGTCCAGCTAATCGAATCGATCAAGCACTATTTTGAAGAAAATATGGAGAGTGAAGTTGGAGACCTAAAAGATTTGCTCCTTTGCTTCTTGGTATCAATTAGACCCTCATCCTAAATTCCCAAAAATTCCTAATTTTAATGACAGGTGGCCCCGATAAAGTTGTTTTAAAAAACCATATGAAGAGACTAATTCATCGACAATGCTCTAATTTGATAAAACTTCTTTCAATAGAAAAAATATAATGGCCAATAAATAATTTTTGAAGCCGGTAGGTATGCAGATGATGAGTGAGACAAAAATAAATGGCCTCAGTATCCTTGGTTTCACCGGGAATACTGCTCCTGATCATATCGATCATTTTCACGGATTACCTGTATTTTTAAAGATGATTTATAAGAAGTAAGGATAATTTGCAGTTGTGACTTGAGAAGAATCTTAAATATTTCATTCTAATCTGCAGTTGTGTTTCTTAACCATGCATGGTGAGGTTTTTACTGGCATGTTTGAGAGTTGCATATGGTAACATTAGAGAGATCAATTAGTCCGTATGGATGCTCTCATCATTCTGGTAAGGCGCCGGTCATTTAGTTGTTAAGCCGGAGAACATTGTCTTCGTAAGGACCAGGCCCTTACGCCAATGATGGTCAAGCCGTTACCCTGGTATCGGGTAAGGTGTTACGAGAATCACGGCTGCAGGGTTACGGGAATAACGAACACCTGCTATAATTCGTAAGGATGGCTTAGCCATTACCGTAAGGAACGCTGATTCATTCAGGTAAGGACTACAAAGTAGACGGCGGTAACGATATATTCTCTTTATATGACGGTAGTAAACCCTGATTGAGTCTTGAGGGCTTGGGGAAACAGCATAGTTTAATGGGTGTTGGATGGCCATGCATATTTTTGCCAGGCCTTTTGTCTCAAGAATTGGGATTATCAAAATGCCAATTAACTATTATTTACTCGAGAACAAGATTAATAAAAAAGAAGGAATTTACATAGCAAAGGTAGAATCTGTGCAGAATGCAAATATGGATAAATGTTAAAATCTAATACTGTTATTTTTCATATTTTCCACATTTATCATAGCAAATCTAGCACTTATTTGCATTTTTGCGCTATATTCCTAGTACAAATAATCAATCCATGAAATTTTGTACACCATGAATGGTTCCTGATATTAGACAAATGGTAAGTCATAGGTTTACTATATTATAGGAAATATATCACATAGGTATTAAATAGAATTATTTAAAAAATATAAATGTAAGCATTATGCTTAATAAATAGTTAGTCGCCATGTTCGCTATAGTTTGTTTTTTAGATTATTTCAGGTAAGAGATTTACATAGTTTAAAAATTCCCTATTGTCCAATTTTGCCAGATGAGGGGACTAAGTCAGAAATATTTTTCTATGTGATGGGGCTGCTAATCGAATAGTCAGGCGCGTTATTATGAATGTTTCTTCATAACACATTCAATTGCTCCTTGAATCGATAAGTCATACCAAGCAAGCCGCTCACATGGATGAGTTTTCAAGCAAGTTCTAATCATTCAGGATACATTGGCGATTAAACATAGTTTTGTAATGTCACAACATCGTCTAACAATCTGCTCATCGTGTCAAGATAAATCCGGGTCGTTGGGATTTCCGTAAACGGGATGAAATTCGACATTATTATCCAGTGGGTGCGTGCTGATCATATCCGGTGCAAGTCCCACTTACCCAAAGCCTAACCAGCAGGGTAATAGTGAACTCCACGTGCAAAACCAGTAATGGAGGTACGAAGCTGGAGGAATCAAGAAAGTAGGCCGCGTCACCGAGCCCCGAAATATGTATAGTTGTGGTCATTAGGATAACCCGCCATCTGGCGGAGAAAGCCGACGGCTTTGAGCAGCACAGAAGGCAGCAGTCTTATAGATGATATGGTGAGTTTATAAGACACCACCGGGGTCTGTAATCACGAGCGGGGCATATTTTCAAAGGGATAATCCGGGAACTTGAGAGAGCCATCTGTCTCCTTTAAAAGGAACAAGGTAAAGGGAATCCTTCCATCTAAGGTAAAACCCCGGCACACCATGGTTGACTCTAATCCGTGGTGTTGAGTCCAATATTGGAAATACAAAGGAAAGAGTCTGCAAGGTATCTGGAAGCAATAGCGAAAGCGAAGCGACCAGAAATGGGCTTATGGCAGTCTTAGCGGATCATAGTAGCGACGGTCTGGAATCATATCTCCGGATTGATAAGGTGGAGAAGTGAGACCCAAACGATCCACTGTAGCGAAGGAGAAGCCGGGCATAACGTTTCACTTTGGGGAACTATGGGAAATACGCAGGGATTACCAACCATATCACCGAAACTGAAGCGAATTGCGGAACTTGCAAAGAGCGATCCAACATTTCAGTTTACGGCGATATTCCATCTAATTGACATTAATCTGCTGAGAGAAGCACACGCACATTTACGTAAGGATGCAGTTCCCGGTGTATCCGGGCAAACGGCGCAAGATTATGCGGAGCATCTCGAAGAAAACCTTATCCTCCTGCATGAACAATTAAAGGTAATGCGCTATAAAGCGCCGCCTGTAAAACGACAATGGATCGATAAGGATGATGGAAAGAAACGTCCATTAGGTATTCCTGAATTTGAAGACAAGATTGTCCAGAAAGCGGCAGAGATGATACTTTCTCACATCTATGAACATGATTTCTATGATCACTCACATGGATTCAGAAAAGGTCACAGCCAGCATCAGGCCATCAAAGAGATTCGGGGAAATATCCGTAGACTAAATATAGGCTGGATTATCGATGCAGACATTAAAGGATTTTTCGACAATATTAACCATGAACATTTACGTGAATTTATCCAAGCGCGAGTCAACGACGGCAGAATAATCCGCCTGATAGGAAAATGGCTCAACGCTGGTGTGCTTGACGGAAAAGAATTATCGTATCCGGATACAGGTACACCGCAGGGTGGTGTAATATCGCCCTTGTTGGCCAATATCTATCTGCATTATGTTTTGGATGAATGGTTCGAAGAAATGATCAAGCCACGTTTAACGGGCAGATGTTTTCTTATTCGTTATGCTGATGACTTTATTATTGGCTTTGATACAGAAGAAGATGCCAGTCGCGTAATGAAAGTACTGCCGAATCGGTTCAACCGTTACGGTCTTACGATTCACACAGAGAAGACAAAACTAATCGATTTCAGAAAGCCATCATCAGGAAATGATACCTCCAAAGGTGCAGGTACTTTTGACTTTCTTGGATTCACGCATTACTGGGCAAAATCGCGAAATGGATATTGGATAGTGAAACGCAAAACAGCAAAGAAGAAATTAAATCGTTCCATGAAAGCTATATGGAAGTGGTGCCGGAATAATCGCCATATTAATATCAAGGAACAGTGGGAACTTCTTAACTCAAAGTTAAGAGGACACTATCAATACTATGGTGTACGCAGCAACTACAAGTCCCTTGAAGTATACTATGAATATCTGATGAAGGCATGGAAAAGATGGCTTGGTAGACGCTCACAGGATGGTTATATTTCTTATGCTAAATTTGAGAAGATGCTGGAGAAGTACCCATTGCTGTTGCCGCAAATTGTTCATTTTGATGTTTGAAGAATTCTAATGTGGGTAGCAAAGTTATGTCTGAGGAACCGTATGAGGGAAATCTTCACGTACGGATCTGTGGGGGGAGCGGCTGGGCAACCGCCGCTTCTACCCGGAACAGGACGCTTACAGCTGTGGCATGAATTTTAATTGTGGTAAAACTCGCGCCTGTTAGCAGTGGCCGTTAGAAACACCACACAAGATTAACGAACTGATGAGGATTTTTGTTTTTCAAGATATTCTTCAGTGGCTATTTTCAGTAAAGTAGATCTTTTAAGACCGGTTTTTTTTCGAAAGTCGTCCACTTTTTTCAGTAATCTTGAGGGAAAAATCACATTGAATCTTTTTAGTTCCTCATATGACTCAAGAATTTGCTCATCCAACGCAATTGGTATAAGATCAGCATTTTTGTATTTTTTCTTTAATTCCTGGTATGAACTTGGTTTTTTTACAAACTGGGATTCTGCATTTGCTAACCAGGCAGCTAAAACATCTGTTGCATTTTCTAATGCTTCATCCCGATTACTACCAAATGTTACACAACCGGTTAAATCAGGAAATTCAACTTCAACAGTATCTTTGCTATGTTTAAAAATTGCATAATAATATTTCATTTTTATTTCTCCAATCCTGCTGCTTTCAGGATACTTTTTGCAGTACCGATTGGGATGTCCCCTTTGTGTCTTGGAACAGGAATCGGGGGACATCCACTTTTTATCCAGATATCATGTTTTCCACCGGATCTTTTGATAAAACCGGCCTTTTTTAACAATTTTTCAATTTCTCGTTTAGTCATTTAACTACATATTAGTGTGTAATGTTTCAATAAAATAAACAGGAATTAAAAATTTACAAATAAAAAATGGTGTTTCTAACCATCGCTTGAAGCGGACGCGAAAACGCGTGGCATGATTCCTAGAAATCGTGCCCTACCCCAGTCTGTGGCGCGCCGCATATTAAAGGTCCAAAGTCAAGAAAAAACAGTATTCCCTTTCGATTTTTATCTACTTTTATTTGATTTTGCATCAAAAACACCCTGCAATCTTCTCTTTTCCTTCTTCTGACTCGCTATTCTATATTGAGGCTGAATGATTGTCTTCAATCATCCGCACCAGTCGCATATTGGATTCTCCTGTGCATGTTTTTTTGCACAGGCGTCTGCCAGTTTGCAGACACAGAAATATTACGGTACCGTTAACCACGCCATTCGATTTATTAGAACTACCACCAAAAGGCAGTGTTAGCGATAAAGCAGTGCTGTGGTCACGGGCAGATGACCAGAAAATAAAGATCACAGTTTGCTATGTTTAACTATAGGACAGAGACCCGGTTTATGGATCTAAAGCATAGAGTCTGTTCTTCCACAAACAGCTCCTTACACATCATCTTTTCCTGATGTTCTTTATTAAACTCAGGTCTCTGTCCGCCAGTGATATGACAAGGTAGACATCCCGGATCAATCGCTTAAGTGAGACTGGATTGTGCTATACGTGGAAGAGCGCTATCCGTCCAGGCCGGCCACGGATCTTCTAAGATGCCACCTTGAGAAAACGATCTTCATTGAATGCCTCTTTTTTCTTTAGCATATGATATACGGCCACAGCAAATTTATGAGAGATGATACCACGGGCTAATTTCGCGCAGCGCCTGGCTTCCAGTTTCTGATAATAAGCATTGATCCGCTCACTGGATTGACGGGCATGGACGAGTATCTGACCGTAGGTCCATTTCAAATAGGGATTGCCCATCTTTTGGTTTCTGCCATACTGGTTTTTGCCGGCCGAAGTTCTTTGCACACGAATAACCCGGCAATAGGAAGCATAGTTCTGCACCTTTGGGAAACGATTGATATCATGGGTCTCATAAAGAATCGAAAGTGCCAGCATATCACCTACTCCTGTGACAGTTTTAAGTAAACTGTAATCCGTACCATTGTGCTGAGAGGCTCTCGTCTTTATCTGTTTTTCTATTTCGCTCAAAAGATTATCCAGTTGATCAATTAACAGTATATCGCTATTAACCAGATAATAAACATCCGGGTCGGCAAGACTTTTCAATATCTGCTCTTTTCCGGATTCACTCTTTACATCCTTGCCACGAAAATCACAGATACCTTGCTGGCGCAATAGCAATTGAACATGGGTGTAGGCTTCGCTGCGGTGACGTACCAGACGGTGACGACGCCTCAGGAGATCACGGACGGCCCGCATTTCCCCGGGATAGGGATAGGCTTGCGGAAACAGGTTGCTGCGCATCAGATGAGCGATCGTTTCTGCATCTAGGGGATCATTCTTCTTCTTATTTCCGGCAATCGCTTTCATATAAGCGGCATGGCCTAAATAAAATGGAATACCGGCCTCTAAACAACCATCATAAAGCCAGTAATAGTTGAATGTCGACTCCACACCTACGGCAATGTCTGGAAGATATGGCGTCAGTATTTTCTTGAAATAGTGCAAAATTGTTTGGCATATTACGTTTGTAGTGAACCTGACCCTCACGATCAATGATTTTCAGATACATGCTGTTGGCGTGAAGGTCAATGCCGCATAAATAACGTTGATTAATTTGAGCGTAATTCATGAAAGGTCTCCTTATGTTATGTTATTGGTTGGGTAACCATAATTTATATTATTGGGGGACCTTTTATAAAATATCGCTTAAGCGTGACCGTTAGGCACTCAGAGGAATGCCCATCAATTAAAATTAATTATGATCATAGAATATACAGCATTCATATCATACTTGTTTTTTCAGATAATATGGTTTTTTCGGGATTTATTTTTCGCTGACCAGTATGAGAGTTTTAAGAAAAAAATTATACAAAAAATGGGATTGAATAAGTTCTATCAATACTACATTCCATATCTACTTGGATCGATGATTTGTTTTTTTGTAGCGTTTCTATATGCAAAATTTCCATTTTTATGGATTATCATAATTGTTTTATCAACAATTGTACTGATATCTATACTTATCTCTATGTTATTTGAAAATGATGAGATTGAGAGTAGTAATAAACACCAATTAATTCATAACATTAATGAATCCATAACCAGAAGAAGATTGGAATCAGTTACTCGACTACCAATAATTGCAATTTGGATTTATTCTTGGTCAGACCTATTATGGTTATAATTTCAAAATTCGTGCCTAACCATCTGCTCAAGTGGACCGGAGGGCGCGTGGGATCCGTTCCTAGTGTTCTGTGGCTTATGAAAAATTGTGGCCGGCCTGTCCCTCCCGTAAATTCCGTACTTGTTTAATATCAACTACTTAAGTAAAATCTAAAATTATTATTTACACCAAATTATTTAAGAGTTTTTTGGAGAATTCAATATTGAAACTGGGTTTCGAACTTATCTTTTGGATTTTCAGATTAACCTTTACAAATCGTAATAATCTTGTTCTTGAAAATCTGGCTCTTCGACAACAACTAGTAGTTCAACAACGAAGTATCAAACGCACCAAACTGCGGAACCAAGATCGCTTCTTCTGGTACATGCTTTCCCAGTTATGGAATGATTGGAAATCCACTCTTTTTATTGTTAAGCCTGAAACCGTTGTCAAATGGCATCGGCAAGGATTCAAGCTTTACTGGCGCTGGAAATCCAGATCTAAACCAGGTAGGCCAAAAGTTAGTAAAGAAATCCGGGACCTGATTAAACGAATGGCTCATGAAAATCCTACCTGGGGAGCACCAAGAATCCATGCAGAACTTCAACTTTTAGGTTACGATATTGTAGAATCAACCATATCAAAATACCTGGTAGAAAGCCAAAACCACCATCGCAAACATGGAAGGCTTTCCTTAAAAACCATACTAATCAAATCGTCTCCATTGATTTTTTTACAGTACCCACAGTAACTTTCAAAATCCTATATTGTTTTATCGTATTAAGACATGAACAGCGAAAGATTGTACATTTCAATATCACCACCAATCCTACTGCTCAGTGGACAGCACAACAAATCAAAGAAGCATTTCCTTATGATCAATCCCCAAAATATCTGATACGTGATCGGGATTCTACCTATGGACAGGTTTTCCAGCAAACTGTCAACAACATGGGTATTAAAGAAGTTGTCACAGCACCTAAATCTCCTTGGCAGAATCCTTTTGTAGAAAGATTAATTGGTTCAATTCGCCGAGAATGTCTGGATCATGTAATCATCTTTAACCAGAAACACCTACACAAAATCCTGACTTCTTATCGCGATTATTATCTGAACGCGAGAACTCATCTTTCTCTATCAAAGAACTCCCCTATCCCACGAAAGATCGAACCAAAATCTAAAGGTAAAGTTATTGCCATCCCACAAGTTGGTGGCCTGCATCATCTCTATAAAAGAGTTGCCTAACCTATTTTAGTCATTAAATTTTTAGAACAAGAATATTCCCTATCTGTATATATTAAAGGATATACCCTTTCTCAAATGATCACCAAAGTAAAACTTTGGGATCCTTCAATCTGGTATTTAACTGATTCCGTTCTAGATATTAATATAAAAGTCGTAGAAAATTGATTTCTTATCACTACTTTGTCATCAATCTCAGGCTTTCAATGTAACCGGATGTAATTTACGGGAGGGACAATTCAAATAGCATCTATCATGAACACAAAGACTTCCTGAATACATGGTTTGTGCCCAATCCAAATCTCGATCGGGATATTATCTGTTTTTAGATAAAAAGTTATATTTGATACAGCAGCTTATTCCAGTTCGTGCGTGTGCGCTCGAAACGGTGATAAAAATAGATAACGACGACTAAGGAGATTTGAAATCGCCGACACGCAACACCGTTAGGAACGACTGCTGATGCTATATTATATTTCTAAGCGTTCGTGCACCTTTCGCATATGTTGAACCCTGCGGAACTGAATATCCATATGGACAGCAATCATCTATTGCTTCACAGGTCAACCATGGCATAATATCTGTTACATGCCACATTTTTCCTATCAATGTTCTGACATCCATATAATCATAGTCACCACACTCTTCAGCGTATGAACTTAAGTCAACAACCTTTGTATCTAATGTTATTGGTTTGCCAATACGACTTAAAGTGTCTGCTACTTCTTGGAATATCTCTCTTCTCTCATTACTTGTGTGCATTATAATCTCCTCTCTTTATTTTCTATAGTCGGTCGCCAACAAAAAAGGCGACCAAGAAGTCGCACACGGATTCCCCCGTATTGCCGTTCTTTATACGGGGTGGCCCATGTGGCCGAATTCTTGATCGCCTTCTCTGTTTAAACTATTTTTTAGACGCTAAGGTTCCCTGAATAGAATCTCTTTATCCAACTGGTTGGAATATTTCCGGTGCAATTGAGATTTGGTTTATATTTTTGATTGTTAATATCAAAAGTTGGTTCTTCTTGTTTCAAGAAATCAACCTTTCGTTCATCAATTTGGTCAGGAATTAAATGCGTATATCTTTCGGTCATCCTGATTGAACTTTGCCGTAAAAGCAAGATTGGCTTCATATATGCTTAATCCATTTGCCTGTGCGTTTGTGGCAAATGAATGCCTGAGAGTGTGTGCCGTTCCTTCAGGAAAGCCAGCTTTGTTCATATATCTTGAAACTACTCTGGCTTATTGTTACTTTGGCTAAACGGTGTCCTTTATTATCAGCCCAAACATATTTTGAATGTCGCTTCTGTAACTTATATATGTTTTGTAATGTGTCTTTAACAAAGTCTGAATTTTGGATAATAATCGTCCTGTCCTTTGCCTTTTGTGTTTCGCAGAACAATGTGTTTATCATTTATATCTTTCCATTGTAATTTCGCTAACTCTCCCCTTCTCCATCCGGTTTGGATAAGCAGTTTCATGAATTCGGCATAAAGAGGATTTTCATTCTTTGTTGTCTCATATAGATGGTTGAATTCCTGTGTAGATAAAACAAACTCTCTTTTGTTTTCAGGAGGAAACTTAAAATCAATAAAAATATCGTTCTCACGATTTATATATCTTTCCTGTCTGCCAAAATTCCAAACCGCCTGTAATTTCTTTAGACAGGTATTAGCATATGTCGGGGAAAGTAAAACCTTCTTATTTTTATAATTCTTATTTGTTTGTTTCTGTAACCAAATCTTATAATCATTTACGGATTTTTCCGTGATTTCATATATAAAACAATCCGAATAGAATTCAATTGCCCGTTTAACAAATGCTTCTTCGTGTTTTTCATTATTTCGTCTTGGCCGGGCTTTTTTATATAATTGCCAGAGTTCGGATAGTCGAAAACTGCTGCTTTTCATTCTCAGCAATTCTTCTTCTTTTTGTTCTTTCTATCCAGAGCATCTTTATAGCTATCAGCATTGAACGTCTTTTGCTTTCGCTCACCATTTTCAATCCAGCGAAGCCGATATAAATTCTTATTGCGCTTTTCCAAGCTGGCCATATAACCTCCCGTATTCAATGGATTTGAATATTATATATATCTTGATCGGAATAAGGAATATGAGGGGAATTTCTAAGGGGATTTTTTCTTCCTTAGTCAGTCATTGCACGATTCAAACGCTATTTAGTTCCGATTTTCACAAGATTTTATTAAAAATAGGCATGGACACATTTCAGGACACAAAGGACACAAAATACGGTAGGTTTTTAGGCATAAAAAAAGGACTTACATTTGCCGTAAGTCCTTGTTTTTATTAGTGCTGGAGGGGGGACTTGAACCCCCACGCCCCGTAAGGCACTACCCCCTCAAGATAGCGTGTCTACCAGATTCCACCACTCCAGCATTTTACCGTGTAGAATCAGAAGGAAAATCGCCTACCGGTGCCAGGGGAACCGTAGAGGCTGGCAATGCCTGCTCTGTTTCCTGCTGAATCAAACTATCTCTTTGAACCTCGTTCTGTGATTTATAAACATATCCAATCAAGAGACAAAGGAAAAGATAAAGTGTTGCCAGGATGCCTGTCGCTTTGCTTAAAAATGTCGCGGCTCCTCTTCCTCCAAAGACAGCACCGGCACCAGGCCCGCCAAATGTTCCAGCAAGACCCTGGCCTTTACCAGCCTGAAGAAGAATAACAAGAACCATCGAAAAACATACCAACACAAAAATTATTATTAATAATGTATACATTAATTACTCCAATTTTTAAAGCCTGCAAATTTAAGCAGGAAAAATTCTGTTATCAATATTTTTTACAGATTAAGATAAACTCTCGGCAGCTTTAATAATTTCACTAAAAGAATCGGCCTCTAAGCATGCACCACCAACAAGTGCCCCATCTATATCATCCTGCTTTAATAATTCATAAGCATTATTGGGTTTAACACTTCCACCATACTGGATTACGACTGAGGAGCTGGTCGCTGCGTCATACATCGTTTGAAGTTTAGATCTGATAAAGGCGTGTACATCCTGGGCCTGGTCAGGTGTTGCCGTTTTACCGGTACCTATGGCCCATACAGGCTCATAAGCAAGAATGATTTTTGCCATCTGATCTGCTGAAATATCCTTTAATGCACCATCAAGTTGTTCGCCAATGACATCCTTTGTTATCCCACCTTCACGCTGATCGAGACTTTCACCGATGCAAACGATAGGATTAAGATTAGTCTTTAATGCTTGTTTTAACTTTTTGTTCACCGTTTGATCCGTCTCACCAAAATATTGTCTTCTTTCGGAATGACCAATAATAACATAAGTTGCACCTGTCGATTTAATCATTTCACTTGATAATTCACCCGTATAGGCACCTTCATCTTCCCAATACATATTTTGGGCACCAACGCCAATTTTACTGCCTTCAACAGCGGCAACTACTGCGCTCAGAGCTGTGGCTGGAGGACAAACAATCATCCCGGCTTTTTCAATTGACGATGTTTTACCTTTTAAGGCCGTGACTAATTGTTCTGCCTCAGCGTTGGTTTTATACATTTTCCAATTACCGGCTATAATATATTTTTCTCATTTTATTTACACCTCTTATTTTTTTTTCGCAGCGACGCAGAGTCGCAGCGAATTTATTTACTAGATTACTTGATCTATATAGAGTGCTTGAGATGACTTAATATCCAAAAAACATTAAAATTATAAGTAAAATTCTCGTGAATCAAATAAATCATAAAGTAGTTTTCTCTGCGTCGTTGCGTCGCTGCGAGAGATATACACAAATACTTAATCACTATTTATCGCTCAAGGCCTCAATACCTGGCAATTTTTTACCTTCCAGAAATTCCAGAGAAGCACCGCCACCGGTAGAAATATGCGATATTTGATCATCCAGACCAAAAATAGAAATTGCTGCGGCTGAATCCCCGCCCCCAACTATCGATACAGCGCCATTTTTTGTGCTCTCAGCCAATGCTTCGGCAATTTTACGGGTACCATTAGCAAAATTGGGCATTTCAAAGGCACCCATTGGTCCATTCCAGACCACTGTCTTAGCCTTTTCTACCTCTGCTGAAAAATTCTTAATCGTTTCAGGTCCAATATCCAGGCCCATCCAATTTTCAGGAATTTTGCCGGCGGCCACAGTTTCTCTCTTCGCATCATTATCAAATGCATCGGCAATAACATTATCGACCGGCAGATGTAATGCCACATTTTTCTTTTCAGCCTCGGCCAACAATTCTCCGGCCAACTCAATTTTATCCTCTTCTAAAAGAGAGGTTCCAATTTCCCAACCTTTGGCCTTGTAGAATGTATAGACCATACCACCACCAATAATCAGAGCATCAACTTTATCAAAAAGATTCTTAATAACATCAATTTTCCCGGATATTTTGGCACCCCCAAGTATAGCTATCAGGGGACGTGTAGGATTATTAATGGCCCCATCGAGGTATTTGATCTCTTTCTCGATCAGATAGCCGGCAACACAATCATCTATATAATGGGTTACGCCCTCCGTAGAAGCATGGGCACGGTGGGCGGTGCCGAAGGCATCATTCACGTAAATATCACAGCCTTGTGCCAATTCTTTGGCAAAGTCAGCATCATTTTCAGTTTCTTCTTTATGAAACCGTAAATTTTCCAGCAGTAAAACCTGGCCAGGCTTCAGAGATTCCTTCATTCCGGCCGTTTCTTCACCTATCGCATCATTGCTAAGAACCACATTCAAACCCAACAAGTCACTAAGTCTTTTAGCCACAGGTTTCAGACTCATCTCGGGCTTCACCTGTCCCTTGGGTCGCCCCAAATGTGAACAGAGAATCAAGGCGCCATTCTCGGCGAGTACTTTTTTTATTGATGGCAGCGAAGCGGTAATCCTCCGGTCATCGGTAATATTTTGATCTGCATCAAGAGGAACATTAAAATCACAGCGCATTAACACTTTTTTCTGCGCCAGTCTTACATCCTCAATTGTTTTTTTTGCCATCTTTTCCTCCTAAAAAAAGGGGGACCGCCGAATAACAGTCCCCCTTTAAGTCATCTGTTTTTAAATTACATCTTTGCCATCATTTTCACCAAATCAACCGTACGACATGAATAACCCCATTCATTATCATACCATGAAAATATCTTAACAAAATTTTCATCCTTGACAGTCGTGGAAAGACTATCAAATACACTTGAATGTGGATTACCGATAACGTCAACTGACACAATAGGATCTTCACAATACTCAAGAATGCCTTTCATTGGGCCATCAGCCGCTTTTTTCATTGCTGCATTTATTTCATCAGCAGTTGTATTCTTCTCGACAACTGCTACCAAATCCACAAGAGAGCCATCACTTACAGGTACACGCATGGCACCGCCATCTAATTTCCCATTAAGGGCAGGAATAACTTTTCCAACCGCACGGGCAGCACCGGTGGTCGTAGGAATCATGCTTACGGCAGCGGCACGGCCACGACGGAGGTCACTATGAGGCAGATCAAGCAAAACCTGATCATTTGTATAGCCATGAATCGTCGTCATCAGACCCCTGAGTATCCCAAAATTATCATGCAAAACCTTGGCAACGGGTGCCAGACAGTTGGTTGTACATGAGGCATTAGAAACGATCCTATCGCTGGCTTTTAATTCTTCATCATTAACGCCGAGTACAATCGTATTATCAATTTCATCTTTTGCCGGCACGGTTAATACAACTTTTTTTGCACCTTGGTTCAGATGATTTTCTAATTGTTTTCTCGCTCTAAAAACACCCGTTGATTCAATCACATAATCAACCCCAAGATCACCCCAGGGCAATTTTGAAGGATCCCGTTCGGCAAGAACCTTAACCTTGTCATTCCCTGCAATCAGACTATCACCTTCAACTGATACTTTTGCTGGATACCTTCCATGAACAGAATCATATTTCAACAAATGGGCCAGGGTATTGGCATCTGTTAAATCATTAATAGCGACAAAGTCAATTTCATCATCTTGTTGTGCTCTTTTAAAAACCAACCTTCCGATTCTTCCAAATCCATTTATGGCTACACGAATACTCATGACACGCTCCTTTTCTCCAATATATATATTTATAGGTTTTATCAATAAACTTATAATTTAACTAATTGTGAATTTTATGTCAAGGCTAGTAGCCACATCTGATCACATTTCATGGCGATATATTTCGCCCTCCTCTTCCTAACTAAGTACCAGTGATAATTGCCTTCACCATGCCTATAAATCAAGGGATCGGCCAAAGCAATCGCCACTATAAATAAATTCAAGATATCAAATCAGAAAACGATTATTTATTAACCGTATTAATTATTAATATTAACCCAATTGCCTTGTGCCATTCATCACATGGTTTTTTTTGTGAAGATATTATATTTAAATAAGAGTTAAATCCTTGGTAATAGAGTTAGTCAATAACAATGAGAGTCTCCATAAATTGTGATCAAAAATAGGATCTGATCATGAACTTAAAAAGTTTTAATTCTTGTCTTCTGCTATTAACCATTATTCTTTTTTCAAATTTAAGTGCACAGTGGGAATTTAAAGATCACAGTATATCAGGATCTGATTATAGCGCTTATGGTGTTTATGCCGTTGATATTGATAATGACCAGGATATCGATGTTATAACCTGTTCCTTTAATAATGATGAAATAATCTGGTGTGAAAACCTGGGCAATAATATCTTTGACAACCATATTATTAGTACCGATGTAAATGCTACCACTTCGGTATATGCTATAGATATTGATGGTGACGGAGACATGGATGTACTATCCGCTTCAGCAATAGACGACAAAATTGCCTGGTATGAAAATGATGGGTTTCAAGATTTTGTTCCCCATATTATTTCAACAACCGCAAATGGGGCTTATGGTGTCTTTGCCATCGATGTTGATGGTGATTCTGACATTGATGTTCTTTCTGCCTCTGATCAGGATGATCGAGTTGCCTGGTATGAAAATGATGGTGAGGAAAATTTTACCACGCATACCATAACAACCAATACTGATGGTGTACATATTGTATATGCAATCGATTTAGATGGTGATTCTGACATTGATGTATTATCCGCCTCATGGCTCGATGATAAAATTGCCTGGTTTGAGAATGATGGCGAGCAAAATTTTAGTGAACATGTAATCACATCTATTGCAGATGGGGCAAGATCCGTTTTTGCAATTGACTTGGATAGTGATAGTGATATTGATGTGCTCACAACCTCTTTATATGATAAAACAGTTTCCTGGTACGAAAATGATGGTGATGAAAAATTCACATTCCATTCCCTGACTGACTCTTTGGGTGATGCCATCTCTGTCTATGCCACGGATATGGACTGGGATGGAGATAATGATATTATCGCTGTGGGCGGAAGTGACAACAGGATTCTCCTCTTTGAAAATATGGGCGAAGGCTACTTTATTGAACATGTAGTTACAACACAAGCTGAACGTGTTACGCAGGTTTATGTGGAAGATATCAATGGTGATGGTAATCAGGACATCATCACCTCCCAGTGGGAAGGTGATATGATCAAATGGTATGAACAAGTCCCGGACATAACAAAAATTACTACCCTTTTCTTTTACAATCACCATGTCTTTGAGGGTGACACCATATGCGTACCGCTAAATATTCAGTTTGCAGAGAATGACTCAGTCAGTTCAGCTGAGATTGAGATCGGGGGCTATGTTGGGCAACTAAATCTCCTGGAATTAGTTACTGATTCCTCATTAAGCGGCGATGCCGGGTGGCTTTTAGAAAGCAATGAGGTGGAGAGTAAATTAAAGGTATGGCTTGCCGGTTCTAAAGATATCTATGGTACAGGCATACTTTTCTGGTTGAAATTTGAGATCCCGGAAAGTTCATCAAATCCGGTTCCTCTCACGATTGAATCGGCAATATTCAACACAGGCACTTCATTAATCAAAAAAGCTTCAGGGAAAATAATCATATTTCCAAACCTTTATGGAGATGTTGATCTCAACGGCAGGATCGGGGCATACGATGCGTCACTGGTTCTAAAAGAGGTAGTGGGTAAGGCAAATTTAGATACCTTTCAGATTGCCAATGCTGATGTCAGTCTGGACAAGACCTTATCTGCATTAGATGCCACTTATATTCTTCAATTCGGCGTTGGGCTGATCGATTCCTTACCCTACGATTCCTCTGTTGGCGTTCCTGTTGTCTCAGGGACGATTCTCACCATTAACCAAGATATATATCTGGGAGAAATGTTGTCCCTCCCCGTTTATATAGTGAGTGGAAAAAATATTCTTTCATTTGAAGGAGAAATCCATTTTAATGCCAAGGATCTTGTATTCAACGAGATCGTATGGTCTGAGAATTTAGATGGACTGCTTGTTGAAGTAAATTCTTTAGAAGGATTGATAAAATTTTGTGGCGCAATCACAGAACCATACAATGAAGCTGAAGATGAATTTTGTACGCTTAAATTTGACGTAGCGGAAGATTTAGATAGTGATTCTACCGTCGTCTCAATAGAAAAATTCAGGTGGAATGAAGACAAGGTGATTTCTCATGCTGCTGACATATCTCTGATAAATAAGGGTATATCAAATCTTCCTGGTCTTTCGACTAAAATTCCAAAAACCTATAATCTTAGTCAGAACTATCCAAACCCCTTTAACCCGGAAACAGTTATTAGTTATCAGCTACCCTCACCCGCGCATGTCATATTAAGCATATTCAATGTGAATGGCCAGGAAGTCATCACATTGGTTTCCGAATACAAAGCAGCCGGTAATCATAAGATTTCATTCAATGCTAACAACTTGTCGAGTGGCGTGTACTATTACAGAATTAAAACGAATGCGTATACACAAATCAAGAAAATGGTGCTTTTGAAATAGTATCGTATGATACTATAAAACCATAGAAAAAATAATAGAACGCTGATTTCGCTGATCAAACGGATTTGCGCGGATACATAAAATTAATTAAAAATCCGCGATCATCAGCTCAATCCTGTTTATCCGCGTGCTATTCAATAGAACTTGGGGAGAGTGTATTCGATTGATATAGGAAATAACTGGGCAGAATTTGAGAAAAAGCATATTTGAGTATCATATGATACAAACTATAAATAAGGAAAATGATATCAGAAAAAGAATTTTTGACAGGATAATCCCGAAGGGGTGATCATGTCTAAAATAAAGAGACTTTGGGATCATATGACACTATCTATAAAAAACATCTGATTAAAGAATCCCCAAAAACATTCCCCCCTATTCTGAAAGCAGATATCGATAACAACAAAATATTTGTTTTTTATCGACATCTTTGTAATTTGGTAAGAAATATCAAAAATAATTCACATTTATAACTATTTTTGCCGAATATTCTTTCTACAACTACTTAGAAATATTATATTTATATCTGATATAAATTTCAGGGAAGTCCCGCAGATTTGCTAGTAATAAAAAATGGCCTGATCCTCACAGTCAATGAACAATCTGATGTGTTCAGAGGGGATCTGCTTATCGAGGATTCAAAAATTGTAAAAATTGCTCATCGTATCGATGAAGCAAAAGCAGAAATATTTGATGCATCAGACTATATCGTGATGCCAGGATTTGTGCAAACCCATATCCATCTCTGCCAGACGCTTTTTCGGAATATGGCAGACGATCTTAACTTACTTGATTGGTTAAAGAAAAAGATATGGCCCCTTGAGGGCGCTCATACCGAGGACACCTTACGTACCAGTGCCCAACTGGGTCTGGTTGAACTTCTCCTTGGTGGAACCAGTACCATTATGGATATGGGCACTGTACACCATATGCATGTTGTATTTGAAGAAATAGAGAAAAGTGGTATACGAGCCTATTGTGGTAAAACAATGATGGATAATGGGGAGACACCAGACAGTCTTCTTGAATCCACAGACGATGCCCTTGAGACGAGTTTAAATCTAATGCAAAACTGGCATAACAAAGCCAATGGACGTATTAAATATGCTTTTGCTCCAAGATTTATCCTTTCATGTAGCGAAGATTTACTAAAAGAAGTTTTTACTGTTTGTCAAAAAGAGGACCTTATATTCCATTCTCATGCAGCAGAAAATACAGATGAGGTTCGCTTGGTGGTTGAATCTACTGGGACGAGAAATATTTCCGCCTTCGAAAAATTGGGTATTTTAGGTCCAAACGTATGTCTCGCCCATTGCATCTGGCTGGATAGATCTGAGAAGGATATTCTGGAGGATAACCAAATTAAAGTTTTACATTGCCCAAGTGCTAATTTAAAACTAGGGTCGGGAATTGCCCCCGTCCCGGAATATCTTAAAAGAGGTATTTCTGTCTCTCTCGGGGCTGATGGCGCCCCCTGCAATAATAATTTGAATATGTTTAATGAAATGAGGCTGGCGGCTCTTATCCAAAAACCAATTCATGGTCCAACCTGCATGGATTCTGAGACCGTATTCAGGATGGCAACGATTGAGGGTGCCAGGGCGCTTGGTATTGGAGATCAAATCGGAAGCATCGAAGAAGAAAAGAAGGCAGATCTTGCTTTTTGTAAAATAAATCAATTTGATACAATTCCCTTTGAAAATATATACTCTAAAGTCGTATATTCTACTAATTCATCGGGAATTGACCATTTGATGATAGATGGCCAATGGGCAATGCGTAATCGTCAACCGGTTAATTACAATATTGATACCATTGTAAGTGAAGCCAATATTAAAATTCAATCATTTAAAAACTAAGTCCTCCAAAAGGAGAGTATGATGATAAAAGTAATTAACACCTTAATTACCCTATTACTTCTTTCTGCATTTTTAGGGTGCGGTGGCAGTAAAGAAGAATTGGTCATGGAAAATGAAACACCCGAGTCGATGCTATTAAAAAGCAAACAGGCCTATAACGCGGGTAAGTATGACGAATCTATGAAATTGGCCCAATTGTTATTAGATCATTTTCCAACATCTGATCTACATATCGACGCCCAATTAATAATTGCCAACTCCTATGGCGGAAAAGAAGAATATGAAGAACAATTTGATCTTCTTCTAAGGGTTTTGAAAGAAAATATTATTCCAGAGAAGGTGCCTTCTATATATGCTCAAATTGGCGCGTTTTATGAAAATTCAGCCAAATGGAATCCGGGAACAGTCACTACCGATTCAATGGACTATTCACATGCTGCCAATTTTTATAAGAAGGCTGTATTTTATCCTAATAGTTCAGATAATGCAACAAAAGCCATGGCCCTTTATCGCATGGCATTATCTTATGCCAAAATTAAAGATATTGAAACAGCCAGTAAGGCCTATCAGGAGGTTATTTCTACCTATCCTTCTTCTCCCTACAGCACCATGGCGAGGACAAAACTTAATGATCCCACGAATACTACTGAAATCCCGCTTCCGGCAGGTGCTGAAGCCGGCCTGACCAGTACAGAGATCCCAGGACCAACAGAGACATCAGAAGAAGCACCTGAAGGGATAATTGAAACGACCGAAACTATCTCGGAACCTCCACCTGAAATTGAACTTCCTGCGGATGACTCTGAAGAACCATCGATCCTTGATTCACTCCAGACAATTGATGCGGATTCACCTGATTCTGAGAACGAATGATCATTGGTATCGGTACCAAGAACCCACCAAAAGTTGTTGCCTGCAAGGCAGTTTTAGAGCGCATCGCGCATAAATTAAACCTGCCTCCAGGTTTTAAATTTATCACCAAGACAACACCCTCTGGTGTTCCGGATATGCCACTCAATCAGATAGAAATGATGTGCGGTGCCCGGAATCGCGCATTATCCTTAGCCCATGAACTAAATAGCAAAGAGATAAAATCTATTTTCACCATTGGTCTCGAAGGGGGGATCTTTTCTTTAAATCCTGAGCAAGGGAATCAAACAGAATATTTTTTACAAAGTTGGGTTTATGTTTATGATGGTCAAAAAGGTTGTTGGGGTTCTTCCGGTGCTATCTCCGTTCCCAAGAATATTTATGATCCAATTATTAATCAAGGTCAGGAATTGGCCGAAGTAATAGATAAGATCATTGGTCAGGAAGATATCCGGTCTAAGATGGGTGCCGTTGGAATATTTACCGATGGTCTTGTTAATAGACAGCACTTTTTTGAGGATGCCCTCGAATTTGCTTTTGCTCCGTTTTATAACCAAAATATTTATGGATGATGGATTATGGAAATTGACAAAAAAATAATCAAAGCCATGCCAAAGACTGATCTACATGTTCATCTCGATGGATCAGTACGAATCTCAACACTCCTTGACCTTGCGAATAAACAAAATGTTTCTTTACCTGCAAAATCGGAAACAGAACTAAAAAAGCTTGCTCGTACCCGGGCTTAAATGCAAAAGTCTTAAAGAATATCTTCTCCCATTTGACATTGTATTGTCGGTTCTACAAGAGGAAGAGGCACTTTACAGGGTTGCCTATGAGTTAGCAGAAGATGCAGCTGAAGAGAATGTCTGGTATATGGAGATCCGTTATTCCCCCATATTACATACAAAAAAAGGCTTAAAATTAACCACGATTATTGATGCCGTTCTTGCCGGATTACGTCAGGCAGAGAAAAAACACGAAATCAAAACCGGAGTGATCGTTTGTGGGATGCGAAATATTTCCCCAGAGTCATCAATGATGCTTGCCGATCTTGCAGTGGCTTATAAGCACCGTGGTGTTGTTGGATTTGATTTGGCCGGTATGGAAGAAAGTTACCCTGCCAAGCACCACCGCGAGGCATTTTATCGCATTTTGAACAATAACATTAATACCACTGCTCATGCAGGTGAAGCCTATGGACCGGAAAGCATTCACCAGGCCATTCATTATTGCGGTGCCCATAGAATTGGACATGGCACCAGATTGCTTGAAGACGGAGATCTTCTCAATTATGTAAACGACCATCGGATTCCAATGGAAATTTGCCTTACAAGTAATGTGCAGACTAAAGCAACACCATCATTAGAAAAGCATCCTCTGAAGTTTTACTATGATTTCGGATTGAGAACAACAATAAATACAGATAACCGGTTGATATCCGACACGACCGTTACTAATGAGCTAGGATTAGCAGCAAAATACGCCAATCTGAATATGAACGACCTTAAAACCCTCATCGTATCTGGATTTAAAAGCGCCTTTCTTCCCATGCGTGAACGGGCTATAATGTTGAATCTGGTGAATAATGAGTTGGAGAAATACTGATAATACTGAAGAGATATGAGAAAAATTAAATATTAGAGGGAAAAGTGTAACGGCGCGATTAATCGCGCCGTTACGAAAAAATAATCTTGCAAGTATCCTGATCCCTATCAAGATGCAAAGAGCAGAAGGCAGAAAACCATGGTAATCATTACTGCTTTCAGCATTCCGCTTTCTAATTATTGGTTTCTAAACCGCACCACAACACTTTTTATATTTTTTACCACTACCACACGTACAAGGATCATTTCTACCAACCTTCTCCTCTGAAGAGCGTATTGGCTGTTGCTTTTCTGATCGTTCCCTTGATGCCCGTTGAATATCAGATTCCTCTGCAGATGCATATCCTAAATTCACGGCATTTTCATGAACGGTACGCATTCTCTGGGTGGGTATTCTTCGTCTCTGGGTGTCGGGATCATCCTGGACCTGGAATTTCCAAAGAATATTCAATGTCTTTTCATCAATCCGACCAATCAGACTTTCAAACATTAAATATGATTCGCGCTTATATTCCATCAATGGATCTTTTTGACCATAAGCCCTGAGATGTATACCTTCCTTAAGCATATCCATCTCATAAAGATGATCTCTCCACTCATCATCAATAATTCTCAATATTAAAAAACGTTCAAAGATACGCATACGTTCATCGCCAACACGATGTTCTTTAAGATCATATATCTCCATCGCCATGGATTGTATCATATCTGCAAGATCTTCTCTTGACAGAGAATATAAATTTTCTTTGATTCTGTTTACATCAAGCGGTAAAACAGACTCCGATTGATTCTAATAAAGCATCAATCTCCCAGTCTTCCGGATGGGCTTTGGGCTGTACAAACTGATCAATTTGATTGTCGATAAAATCGTCCAGAATATCCAGAACCTCTTGCTTGGGTTCTTCTCCCTTTAGAGCAATTGACCGGCGCTGATAAATAACCTCCCTCTGCTGATTCATAACGTTATCATATTCAAGCAGACGCTTACGTATGGCAAAATTCTGTGTTTCAACCCGCTTCTGGGCTTTTTCGATAGATTTTGTGATGAGGGGATGCACAATTACTTCACCCTCTTCAGCACCAAGCCGATTCATGACTGTGGCAATTCTCTCCGAACCGAAAAGACGCATCAGGTCATCTTCAAGACAGAGAAAGAACCGGGACGATCCAGGGTCTCCCTGTCGCCCTGCACGACCACGTAACTGCCGATCTATACGACGTGCTTCATGTCGCTCTGTGCCGATGATATGAAGTCCACAGGGTACACTGGCTTCACATTGTTTAACATTTATATCTGCAGGAGGATCCACATCAGATCTTTTCAGGTAACACCCTTCCTGACATTTTACAATTTGTTTCGCTAACTTAATATCCGTTCCACGTCCGGCCATATTGGTGGCAATTGTAACAGCACCTGGTTGACCAGCATTTTTAACAATCTCCGCTTCCTGCTGATGATATTTGGCATTCAACACGTTGTGTTTGATCCCACGTCTTTTGAGCATTCGACTTAACGTTTCCGAGACTTCAACCGTAATTGTACCAACGAGGACCGGGCGTGCCATTTTGTTCATTCTTTCAATCTCATCTATAACAGCATTATACTTTTCCCTCTTGGTACGATAGATCAGATCATTATAATCCATACGTCGGATTGCTTCATTTGTCGGGATAACAACAACATCGAGTTTATATATCTCCCAAAATTCGCCTGCTTCAGTTTCAGCTGTACCGGTCATACCGGCTAGTTTATCATACATGCGGAAATAATTCTGGAGGGTTATAGTTGCTAAGGTCTGAGTTTCTCTCTCAATTTTTACGTTTTCTTTGGCTTCAATTGCCTGGTGTAATCCATCGCTATATCTTCTGCCATGCATCACACGACCAGTAAATTCATCAACGATTAAAACCTTACCTTCGGTAACAACATATTCAACATCTTTTTCATAGAGGGCATAGGCACGTAATAATTGAGATATATTCTGCAATCTTTCGCTTCTCTGCCCGAACACTTCATGTAATTCTGCTTTTTTCTCAATCTTTTCTTCTTCTGTTAATTCAGGATCATTTTCAATCTTTGCAACCCCTTCACCCATATCAGGGATAAGAAATAACTCGGGCTCATTTGGTGCCAATTCCGTTCTTCCGGTTTCAGTTAGATCGATAACATGATTCTTTTCGTCGATGGTGAAATATAATTCACCAAAATACGATTCCTCGGAAGCCTTACTCTGACCTTTATCCCTTAAATACGCATTCTCAACTTCCCGAACCAGCTTTTTGTTTGCTGGATCCTGATAGAGTTTTTGCAGGCGGCGGTGTTTTGGTCCACCTTTCTCGGCAATCAGAAACTTCTCTCCTGCCTCCATATCTTTATCACTTTTAAGTAATTCTTCACCCTCTGCAATAATACTGGTGACAAGCTTGTTCTGTTTAGCCACCAATCGCTCAACCAACGGCTGGAGTTCGCCATACTTATGAGTGGAAACACTAACAGGACCAGATATAATCAGCGGTGTTCGGGCCTCATCGACAAGAATATTGTCCACCTCATCAATGATTGCATAATTGTGACCTCTGGTTTGTACAATATCATCCACTGATCCTGCCATATTATCTCGAAGATAATCAAAACCGAACTCATTATTTGTCCCATAAGTTATGTCACAATTATAGGCTTCGCGTCTCTGCTCCGGTGTCATTTCATTAAGAATTACACCATAGGTTAATCCCAGATAGTTATAAATTTGTCCCATCCATTCCGCATCTCGCTTGGCCAGATAATCATTGACGGTCACGAGATGAACACCTTTGCCTGCGAGGGCATTTAGATAAACCGGCAATACAGCCACCAACGTTTTCCCTTCACCAGTAGCCATTTCAGCAATCTTACTCTGATGAAGTACAATACCTCCGATTAACTGAACATCATAGGGTACCATTTCCCATAGCAGGTCATTCCCCACAACATTCCAGCTCTTACCAACATGCCGGCGGCAAGCTTCTTTTACTACAGCAAAGGCTTCAGGCAAGAGGTCATCAGTGGTTTCACCTTTTTCCAGTCTCTCCCGGAATTCCGCAGTCTTTGATTTTAATGCCTCTTCATCAAGCGCTTTTATCTCCTCTTCAAAGGCATCAATCTCATCTAAAATCGGGAGAACTTTCTTTACATCCCGATCATGTTTGCTACCAAATATTTTTGTTACAAATGTGGTTACCATTCAAAAATCCTTATTAATATCCCTTTTTCAGGCGATCCGCCAGAAAAACGGGTAAACCCGCCTTAATTATCTTTTCCCGGGTTTTATCTATTTCATAATCAAGACGGACAAATTCTATTGAACTTTCTTTTTCATCATAAACGCAAAAACATGTCTTTGGGTTTCCATCTCTTGGTTGTCCCACACTACCCACATTGACAATAAATTTATCTCCGGATTCTAATTTAACTTTGGGGGCGCGGGTAAAACCGGCACGATCATTGAAAATTATCGGAAAATGTGAATGGCCGATAAAACATATTCGTTCATCAAAATATTTAAATTCGTGTTGGGCATCCATTTCAGACAAAATATAATGCCAAAGCGTTGGAGCTGAAGGAGTTGAATGAACGGCAAGGAATTGATCCGAAGAATATGTAAATTCAAGTGAATGCAGGTAATTCTTATTCTCTTCGGATAAATTATTTGTTGTCCAATGGGTGGAAATTTTTGCAAAATCATTGAAATACTCTGTACTGGTTAAGCCTAATGCTGCGTGGTCATGATTACCAATTACAACCTTTATGCAACGCTGAGAAACTAATTCAACACATTCATTTGGATTAGGCCCATATCCAACAATATCACCCAGACAATAAACCGCCTCAATATTCTTATTATCAACATACTTAAAAACCTCATTTAATGCTTCCAGGTTTCCATGTACATCCGATATAATTGCAATTGTCATTTTTTTTCTTTCTTAGCACCAAGAATTATTTTCTTGTTCTTATATACTGTATTTTCACTCTGGTTATTCCAATTTTTGATTAAGATTTCAATGTTTTTTTTTGTTTACGATAAATAGTATCCAAAATCCCATTTATAAATTTTCCGCTTTTTCCTGTACTATACTTTTTTGCCAACTCAATTGCTTCATTAATTGATACTTCAGGAGGAATCTCCTCGAAGTATAATATTTCTGCCAAAGCCAGCCTTAAGATCACTTTATCAATTACCGCAATTCGTTGCAATTCCCAATTTTTCAGATGTTTTATGATAAGTTGGTCAAAATCATTTTTATATTCAGAATATACCGTTGCTAGTTTTTCCACATACGAGGTTGCCAGCCGCTTTTCCTGCTCATCAAGATGAGCAATCTGGTTAGACCAGGGTTCAGAGTTATATTCTGCTGCATAAAACATTTTAAAAGCGAATTCTCTCTCGTCTGATCTTTTAATTGCAACTTGGCTCATGGCATTAATAAGTATAAAATCCTTTTCCTGATTTACGACCTGTGTATCCAGCGGCTACCATTTTTTTCAGCAAAGGACAAGGGCGATACTTTGGATCACCAAAACCTTTAAAGAGTACATCCAGAATTGATAAACATACATCGAGACCAATAAAATCAGCCAGGGTCAAAGGCCCCATTGGATGGGCCATTCCTAATTTCATAACCGTATCAATATCCTCTCGACTGGCAACACCTTCCATTAAACAATAAATTGCTTCATTTATCATAGGCATTAATATACGATTTGAGATAAATCCCGGATAATCATTTACCGCTACAGGCACTTTTTCTAAACGATCGGTAATCTCTTTAATTGCATTAAAAGTTTCATCGGACGTTGCCAATCCCCGTATAATTTCAACCAACTTCATAACCGGAACAGGATTCATAAAATGCATACCAATTATCTTATCCGCTCTATTTGTAACAGCAGCTAATTCAGTAATTGAAATAGAGGAAGTATTCGAAGCAACAATACACTCAGGATGGCAGAGGGAATCGAGGTGTTTAAAAACATCTTTTTTTATTTTCTCATCTTCAGTTATTGCTTCTATGACGAGGTCGCTTCCAGATACAATTTTCAGATCAGAGATAAATGTGATATTTGACAAAGCTGCTTTCATCTCATTTTCTGTAATTGTCTCTTTTTTTAACTGCCGCTCTAAATTCTTTTTAATATTTGCCTCAGCTTTATCTAGCACTCCCTGGTTCAGATCTATAAGATGGACCTGATATCCCTTTAAAGCAAAAACATGAGCAATACCATTGCCCATAGTTCCGCTTCCCACTACTGATACATGACTCTTAATCATGGGAAATATCCTCCACTACTTACATTTCTACAATTAAAGCTGAAGCTTCACCACCACCGATGCAGAGACTGGCCAATCCTCTTTTGGCAGATCTTCGTTTCATCTCATGCAGTAAAGTTACCAGGATGCGGGCTCCGCTGGCTCCTATCGGATGTCCAAGAGAAACTGCCCCACCGTTTACATTGACATTATCTTCACTCAATCCAAGAATGTCATTAACTGCTAATGAGACGACTGCAAAAGCTTCATTTATTTCAAACAAATCAATATCATCAATTTTAAGATCATATTTTTGCAAACATTTATTTATTGCATCGGCTGGTGCAGTGGTAAACCATTCAGGTTTTTTTGCAGCCGATGCTTGCGATATAATTTTTGCGAGAGGTTTAACACCCAATTCGCTGGCCTTATCCAATGACATAACCAGCAACGCAGCTGCCCCATCATTAATTGACGATGCATTTGCCGCCGTAACACTGCCCTCTTTGTTAAAAACAGGTCTGAGTCCGGAAATTTTGTCAAATCGAACTTTCAATGGCTCCTCATCGGAATCAACTACCAGGGAATCCCCTTTTCTTTGCGGGATAGTAACAGGAACAATCTCATCTATAAATTTACCATCCTTCTGGGCGGCTATAGCTTTTTGGTAGCTTTGAATACTAAACCTATCCTGATCTTCCCGGGAAATATTACATTCTTTTGCGCATAATTCTGCAGCATTTCCCATGTGATAATTATTATAGACATCCCATAAACCATCAAATATCATCCCATCAATAAGTTTCTCATGCCCCATTTTCAGACCACCCCGGGCTTTAAACAAATAGTAAGGAACATTGCTCATACTTTCCATTCCACCTGCCACAATAACATCTGCATCTCCAACCATAATTGCCTGACTGGCAAGCATTACTGACTTTAGTCCAGAGCCACAGACCTTATTGATAGTCATGCATTCAGTAGAAACGGGAAGACCAGCTGCCAGAGCAGCTTGACGAGCCGGGGCCTGCCCCTCGCCTGCAGAAAGCACATTTCCCATTATAACTTCGTCCACTAAATTTTTATCCATATTGGCTCGTTTAAGGAGTTCTTCGATAACAATACCCCCTAATTGCGTAGCAGAAACACTACTCAGGCTACCTAGAAATGAACCAATTGGAGTGCGAACGGCGGCGGCAATTACGACTTCTCGCAATGAATTCATTATTGGATCCTCATTGGATGAAATATCTTAATAATGTATAGATTTTTAATTTTTATTTCAAGCATTACTATTCGGTGTAATGATATAATTAATTTCCTACACATACTATCTTCAGTTATCTTTATTCTGTGCATAGGCATCAATTATTTTCTTTACTAAATGATGGCGGACCACATCTTCCACGCCGAGATTGATAAATTTAATACCATCAATGCCATTTAAGATATCCTTTATGCTGGCCAATCCGGAATTACTTTTATCAGGAAGATCAATTTGAGTAATATCACCATTAATTATTGATTTCGAGTTAAATCCAAGACGGGTTAAAAACATTTTCATTTGCAAGAAAGTACAATTTTGAGCCTCATCCAGAATCACAAAAGCATTATTCAAAGTTCTTCCACGCATAAAGGCCATGGGGATGACTTCAATAATATTTTGCTCAATCAATCTTTTCTGCAGATCGCGGGGTAACATTTCGCTCAACGCGTCATACAGCGGGCGTAAATAGGGATCTATTTTCTCTCTAAAGTCTCCCGGCAGGAAGCCCAAACTTTCTCCAGCCTCAACAGCAGGTCGTGCTAAAATGATTTTTTTTACTAATTTTTTCTGATAATAGGCGATAGCCATAGCTACGGCCAAATAAGTTTTACCTGTGCCGGCCGGCCCGATGCAAAAGACAATATCATTATCCTTAACAGCATCTTTATATTTTTCCTGCCCTGGAGTGCTGGCCTTAACATATCCTGAATCTGTAAAGAGAACAACCGATTTCAACTCTTCCTCGGCCGGTTCAGACTTTGTTTTATCTTTAGCTTCACCTTTAATTAGTTGAATAAGGGTTATCAGATCCGTCCGGGGTAATTTTTTGTTTTTGTTTATATGAAAGACCATTTCACTCAGGAGTTCCACAACCTGCTCCACTTCAAATGCAGAACCACTGATTTTAATCTTATCTCCCCTCCCAACCATAGTGACGGAAAAGTTTTTTTCAATAATATTTAAATTACGATCATTCGCACCAAAGAAGACCTGAATATCAGTATCTTTAATCTCAAACTCCCGCTCCATATCATCGGACAAAACATATCTCCATTTTAAAAGAAAACATCATAAATTAATTATTATAGTGTATAAAATAAAAAAGCCCTTAACCGAAACGATTAAGAGCTTTTTAATTTATAGAACTTATAGAAAGAAAACTATAGCATATAAAAGATTAGTTGCGTGGAACCTGTAAAACCTGATAAGGATAAACAACATTAGGATCTGTTACAACATCTTTATTTGCTTCATACAATTTCTGCCATTTAAAAGGACTGCCATACACATTAGCATAGCCAGAGATCTTCGAAAGAAATTCTCCTTTTATAACGAGGTGTTCGTTTGGCCCAACATCTCTTGGAATTTGGAATATCTGAGCTGGAAAGATCAGGTTAGGATCTTTAATTTGATCTCTGTTTGTTGTATAGATTCTACTCCAGGCATATGGATCACCGTAGATATCACCTTTACTGGCGATCTTCCACAAATAGTCACCACGTACAACTGAATAAGTATCAGGTTGTGCTGGTTTTCCTTTTTCTTCAGCCTGCATAATCATGCTATCAATATTATCTAGTGCAGCCATATTATCAGAAAGTAATGCAAGATTATTTTCTCTCATCTGAGCAAGACGATCTTTATACGCCTGTAACTCATCTTTACGCCTGTAAATTTCATCGGGGCTCATACTTAGCAGAGAGCTAACATCAGAGCGCAAGGCCTGAATATCTCTTTTAAATTGTTCGTCTTCTGCACGTGAAGAACCGAGTGCCGCATATATCTCATCCCAAGTTGCATCTACCTGGCCCTGGGTTTCATCCAAGTCGCCTTGTAATGCTGCAATTTTTGCATCTTCTTCAGCAATACCTTTTTGAGCAGCATCTAAGCGACCCTGCCATTCCTGAAGAAGTGCATTGTATTCATCCATTTCCATTTCTTCATAATTATATGACTGTGCCATAAGTGCAGAGCTTACGGCCAGTACTAACATGAAGGAAAGTAGTAATTTCGCGATTTTCATATTTTTTGCCTCCTGATATAGAGATCGGTCAAATTGTTAGTTTTTCAGTTATTACTTGGCCGCTGCTTGTTTCTCAGCAAGTCTTTGTAGGACCAATTGTTGTTCTTTTTTTACTTTTTCTAATTCAGATTTTTTTGCTGCTAACTTTGCTTCCAGATCGCTACTTTCCTGTTTCTTCTGGGCTAAAGTTTGTTCAGCCGATAAAGCCGCTGCTTTCGTCTCTTCGAGAGCCTTAATTTGGTCCTCGTCGGGATGACTGGCGCAACTGGCAAGAAAACCAGCAAATAAAGCTACCGTCAGCAGTATTCTCAACGATTGTAGTAAGAGTTTCATACTCCAAGCCTCCTAAAATATTATGTAAGTTTATTTATGAGATAGTTTAATAAAAAATAATAAATAACCAATTATTTGTCAAGAGAAATAATATGACATTTTTACCATAAAAACAAGTTTTATTTACATTTATACCTTATTTATTTAGCATCTATCCAAGCCTATGTATGCAATAATTATGCCTATAAATCAATAATTATTGTAAAATTTAATTTTTAGTAGACTCTTTAATAATTTAAGCGGAAATAACTGCCTATAACCCCTTTTAAGAGAAAGATTTTTTTACTCTCTTTTAAATCTATAATCGTCACATGTAAGGGAAAGATGAATATTTTTTCATTCCTGTGCAAAATATTTACATCTTAATTTTTAGGTTTTGTAATAGATAGGCCGAGTTCTGCGAGCTGTTCAGCTGAGATTTCAGATGGTGAACCATCCAACGGTGAAAGCGCAGAGGTTGTTTTCGGAAACGCAATCACATCACGTATGGATGTAGCTCCGGCAAGTATCATTGCCAGCCGGTCAAATCCAAAAGCAATACCTCCATGGGGAGGGGCTCCATAATCCAAGGCAGTAATTAAAAAACCAAATTTATTTTCAGCATCTTCCTCACTTATTCCCAGCATATTAAAAACATCTCTCTGAATTTTTGAATCATGAATACGAATACTTCCCCCAGCTATTTCATTCCCATTTATAACGAGATCATAAGCACGTGCCTTAACAGATTTAGGATTCTCCTGAAGATTCACTATATCTTCACTTTTTGGACTGGTAAATGGATGATGTCTGGCGACAAAACGGTTTTCATCCTCATTAAATTCAAGCATTGGGAAATCTGTGACCCAGAGAAAATTGTCCTTGGTGTAATCAATAAGATTTAAAAATTCTCCCAGATATAAACGCAATGCCCCAGAACGGTTAGTGTAGGTTCCGTTTCACCGGCAGCCATAAAAAGGATATCATTTTCTGTAAGACTTGCCCTTTCTACAATATTGTTGATTTCATCCTCAGATAAAAATTTTACGATGGGTCCTTCCAGCGCGTTATTCAGGAATTTAAACCAGACTAATCCCTTAGCTCCCTGTTTTTTGGCATAATCTATGAGTTTGTCAATCTGTTTCCTTGAGAACTTATCTGCAGAATTAGTCACCAGCCCGGCAATGAACCCTTATCATACAACACCGATGCAAATGCATTAAAGGCAGTGCCTCTGAAAATTTCTGTAAAATGTTTGATTTTTAACCCAAAGCGTAGATCTGGCTTGTCGCTTCCATATTCATCTAATGCGGTATCATATGGAATACGTGGGAAAATAAAATCCAGATTTTCGACCTTTAATTTCCCGATATATAACTTTTATAAGATTTTCGGCCATTTCCATAACATTATCTTCATTTACAAATGACATTTCCACATCAATCTGGGTAAATTCGGGTTGACGGTCTTTTCTAAGATCCTCATCCCTGAAACATTTAACAATTTGAAAATATCGATCAAATCCGGAGATCATTAATAATTGTTTATAAGTTTGTGGTGATTGTGGTAATGCATAGAACTGCCCTTTGTAATTTCTGCTGGGAACCAGAAAGTCTCTGGCGCCTTCAGGCGTGCTCTTCATAAGAATGGGTGTTTCAACCTCGACGAATTTATTCTCATGAAAATAATTTCGCACTACTCTATAAAGATCGCTTCTTAGAATCAGATTTTCCTTAATCCCCGTCCGTCTTAAATCCAAATATCGATATTTAAGTTTTAGTTCTTCACTCACTTCAATTTCATCTTTTATCTCAAAGGGTGGGGTTTTCGAAGCATTTAACACTTCCAGGGACTTAGCATGAACTTCTAATTCCCCTGTTTCCATATCTACGTTCTTCATACCCTCCGGGCGGAGCTGAACACTGCCTTCCACGGCAATGACAAATTCAGTTCTAAGCGCCATGGCCTGAAGATGAAGATCTGCATCTTCTTCAGGATTAAAAACAATCTGTGTTACGCCAAACCTATCGCGCAGATCAATGAATAGAAGACCACCATGATCACGCCAGCTTTTAACCCATCCGCAAAGCCGCACATTTTCATTCTCATTGATTGCTTTTAATTCCCCGCAACTATGTGTTCGATATTCCATTCACAAGCTCATCTAAATTTATATTAAGATTCTTCATTTTCAGATATAAAAAAAGCCACCTTTAAGTGGCTTTATTTAAGGTACTTACGTTAATTAACCAAAGATGTATTTCTGACGAATCTTAACATCGCCTTCTGATTTATCGATTGGTTTGAATCGCCATCCGCGTACACGGCTCGTAATACAACTTTCCACTTTTTTATTTCTAAGAGAAGATCTGATAATCCTTACACCTTTTACCCGACCATTAAATCCGACAGTAAATTCAATCTGAATATCTCCCTTAAGATTTGGATTCAATTTTGATTCTTTTTTGTAGCAATATTCAACAGCATCATTATGACTGTTAATCACACGTGATAGTTCTTCACCACTTCGATTAGCAGACTTTGAGCCCTTTCCACTTACACTGGCAGCATCCATAGCCATTTTAATAGAACCCTGACGGCCGATATTAGCTGAACCCGCTGTACCTATTCCGGATAACAGCTCATTAACATCAGCGCTTCCATCTACCCGGCCTCCACCACGGCTGCCAAGACGAGATCTCTGTCCTGATGAAGTTGCAGTGGCCAAACCACCAACTCCGGAAAGCACCTCTCCCAGATCGCCAGTACCTGCTCCGGCATCACCAAGGACATCAACGACAGCGTCTCCGCTACCGCCACCGCCCGCAGCTGATAACAAACCAAGAACGCCAGTACCCGCTATCTGCTGCTCCATAGCACGCCGTGAAGCGCTCCGTTGAGCAGCGGCGGCCCTTCGTTGATTGGCAATTTCTTTGGCAGACGGTCCACGGGTTTCGGCTGTCCTGCCTTTATCTCTTTCAGCTCTGGCATCTTCTTCAACTTCCTCTTCTTCTTCTCCAAATCCTTCACCTGCATCTTCTTCTTCCTGAGCGTATAGGTTCAACGATCTGTGCCTGATAGAATTTATCCAGATAATTTTGCCTCACTTTAGCCGCTAATGCATCTTGATCATAATCAATCGCTCCCAGGATGATCGCAATTCCATAAACGAATATCCAGGATCCCAACATGATAAGTAAGTAACGCTTATCAATATCCTCCAGGAAATTGCGCTCAAATTCCTTAGGAAAGCCGGTTAAGCGAAAGGCAGCTGCACCTCCACCTGCAGGGGCAGGTCTTTGTCCAGCTCTTGGTGCTTTGCTGTCTTTATTATCTTCTTTCATATTAATCCTTCATTAAATTTCGATTAATATTGTTGAGTACCATACTTGGACTCAATATTTCGGTTATTCAGCCGGTATACCCTGAACGGTTAAGAGACGCATCTTATTAAACTCCGACTGACCACATGTATACATGACACGAAACAATAATTCATAATTGATTGATTTGTCGCCTTGAATAATGACCTCATGGGTAAATTCTTTACCTACCTCTATCTCCAGCTGTTTTTCTTTATTGGCATATTCAATTAACTTTTGCGCCAATTGAGGAATGAGGATTTCATTCGGAGGAACATCGGCCATTGCCATTACTGGCTGCTCATTAATCATGATAACATCTTTCGCAACCGCGACATTTAATTCCTTTTTTGGTTTTGTTTCGCGTATAGAAACAGGCAGTTTCAAGCTCTCACTTTGGGCTGCCAGGGCACCGGTTGTTGAATATGACTTTAAAAGGAAAAGTAGGATGATGGTCATCATATCCATCATCGAGTTCATATTCAATGTGCCCTCTTGTTTTGTATTATGTTTCTTCGACTTCGATGGTATAAAAGCCATGGGTGTTACCTCATCTTTCAAATCACGACCTGCCCGAAATTAACTTGCGGGAACAAGGGTTGAATGTTACCTTCATCATCTTCGTATTTTTGAATTGCATCAAGTACACTAATAATTATTTGATACTCAATTTCCTTCGCGGCAGTTATAATTGCAACATTATCGTCCTTAAATCCCTTGTCTTTGATTGCTTTTTTCACTTCTACTAATTTCTCTTTAAGTAGATCTAAATTCTGATCACCATTTGATGATACAGGTACCGTAGGTCCCTCACCCTCTTCTCCCGACATAACAGCGGAGGCTGTGGCAAGACTAATACCTTCGGCCGTGATAGTGCAATCTTTAGACTGAGTTTCTTCTCTTTTTCTTTTTCAGGATTTTTATCGTCCGCACCTTTTCCACCACCTGCTGATGCTGGAGGAAGGTCAATTTCAATAATAGAAAGTTTAACCATTTCAACTCCGGCAAGCAGAAGCGGAATCAGAACAACCATCAGATTCATGACTGGCTTTATATCTAATTCAATATCAGCAGTGACACCACTGCGTCTCATTGAGGGTTTATATGCCATGATGGATCCTCAGTTTAAATTAGCGATTGCCGGTTATTAAGTTAATTAATTTAACCAAATGTTCATCCATCTCGTCAATTATCTTTGTGGTTTTATTAGTAAGAAAGGTGTAACTAATCAAACAGGGTATAGCCACCATAAGACCAAAGATTGTTGTATTCATGGCCGCAGAAATACCAGCGGCAAGAAACCTGGTTTTATCGGCCTCAGGTACACCCTCGCCACCAACAGCATCAAAGGCGATAATCAGACCAAAAATCGTTCCCATTAGACCGGTTAGTGTTGCGACATTTGCAAACATAGACAGATAATTCGTTCTTTCCTGCAGTTTGGGAATAACTTCAAGTGTTCCCTCATCTACAGCATTCTGAATAGCACGAAAATCCAATGCTTCACTCTCAATAGCGCGTTTTAATCCTCGCAGTACAACAAATGGTAAGGCTTTTTGCTTGCCTTTGTCGCAGAGAGCAATAGCCCGGTCCATATTGCCACCGGCAACGAGTTTGCGAATCTCGGCCATAAATTTATCCGCATTAATATTGGATCGAATCATTATATAATAGAATCTTTCAATTCCTATTGCCAGTGCTGCCGCTGCAAACAATGCAATAACATACATGAATAAAAACGCGGGATCACCAGGTGAAAATGACCTACCAAAACCAGCCAAAAAGGCATCCATAATATCCTCCTAATTAATGATTTTCATCTACCTTTGTTTACAACTTTGTCAACATCTATTTTTTCATCTTTAAACTGTGCCTTTGGATCAACAATGAGAACTCTTTCGCCCCCACCAGTCAATTCTTCCATAAACGATCTTTGCAAATCCATCATATCAAATTCAGGTTTAATTCTATCTGCAATAATATTAACCCGGGGTCGATCGGGCTCTATCTGAATTCTGATTGCATCCCCGGTTAAATCCACAAAATCACCCTGATCAGTACCGGCGACATCGGGCATCAGGTGCTAAATCCGGGAGAAAAAATTCTATCGGTATATTCATTTTCGTGCTTACGGGTGCTCCACCAATTTGTCCGGGTGAATATACTTTTGCCCTGGCTGCCCGTAAGGCCGCATTATCCAATTGCTGGATAGAATTATAAATCACAGCACTGGCAACATTACCATTTTTATCTACTACTATCGGTGACACCAACGGTACCTTCAATACCGGCATCTATTGCACTTTGAGGATATATTGGTTGTGAATCACGCGTGATAACCGGTTTAACCTCAACTGCAATAAATTCATATATTTGGTCATCGGTTTCTGCTGGCTGTGCAAACACAAGGGCACCTGGCACAACCATGAGAAAAATGATAAATATTTTAATTGTTAAATTCACCATTTCGCTACCTTACCGTTATACGGTTTTTATTTAGCCTATTGATCCGTTTTAAAATTGCAGGGTCAATATCCAGCCCTGCGATCTTGCTTCTTTCTTCCATCGCAGCGAGGATATCAAGAGGAATCAACTCAAGATAACCATAAATTTTTACACCATTCCTGGTTTTATCCGTGTCTGTCACCCGAAGGGCCAATGTATTTAGACCTGGTTTTATGGAATAAGAAAGATATCCATAATCAACTGTATCAATGATAGCAAAATTATCCATCTCATCGTCAGTAATATACTCTTCGTTTAAGAAGAGATTAAAATCGTTATCGGCTGTGATATAAATCGTCCCCTCAACCGGCGTACCCTTCAGATCAATTTTCTTTCTAAAATATACCTGAACAGTATCACTATCAGAAGAATCAGCCATCACATCATCTGCGAATGATAGAGATGGATCCTCGACACCGCCAAAATCTGGAGCGGCGGTAGTGTCAGATGAGACCAGGCCAGTTGAATCCATCAGTCCCATTGAATCAGACATTCCAAATGTTGTATCAAAAGGAGATACCTGAGATGTATCAATGACAACTTTTTTACTTGGCAGCCACATGGCTTTTGGATTGACATCTAATTCTACAAATTGATTATAAGACTGATGTTACAATGCCAGCATTTTTCCAGCCAGAATCGTCAAAATCCTCTCTATTATATCCGGCTTCATAGGTTCTTGACACCAGCCAGGTATCGTCGCTTTCGATGATATATTTCTCTCGTTCAACTGCCCCGGCATACGTTGCAGGATCTACTGCGATTAGTTTGGCCAATACTTTATTAGACCACAAATTATTGATATCATATTGCTCTTTTAACTGAAAAGCGTGATCAAGTATTTCCTGTTCATAATCTGTAAAACCAAATGTCTGTTCCTGGTAAAAAAGGAAGGCATCATCATAATTATAGTTTTCTGTAGAATCAAAACGTGTTTGATAATAACCCTGCCAGTATTCGGCGCTATCATGATAGGCTTCATACCTATCTGTAAGTTCAACAGCAATTCTCATCATCCGATCTTGTGTGGTTCTCACAAAATCATTTTTGATTCCCTGATCTTCAGCGCGTTGTAATGTTTGAGCATAACTATTCATAGCTGAAATAGAGAGCGTTTTAGATACATCAATGAGTTGTTGAACCTCGTCTTTTATCACAGGATAATCTCTGCCTTTTGCATTAAGGGTGCCATATTCTTCCTCAATCAACCGACGGAATTCTTTCATTTGAGACGAATAATCTCGGAGAGATAAATAGGCAAGTTTTTCGACTTCCTCTGCAGGAATATTCGAAGTCAGCAGAATCTGACGCTTTGATTCTTCGACATATTTATTACTGAGATTCAATGTTTTGGCTTCATCAATATTTTTAAGATGTGCTACAATTGTACTTTCCACAGCAGGATTAATTAACTTTGTGATTAGCTGTGCCTGAAATAATATTGCCGGATAAGCATCAGTATAGGGATTGGTTGTTGCAAATGCCTGGTTGATGCTCATTTTAGTAATTTCTGCTTCTTTATAGTATAGAAAGGAAATTTTCCCGGAAGCAAGATTGTACCACTTTAGGCCAATTTCTTTTGTTGAATCAACCTCCGTAGCACGTGCAACGGTTCCTAAGGTGTCTGAATAGGAGGTATCAACAGCAACTTCTGTTTCCGTTGTATCGACAGAAAACAAATCCACTTCAAGTTTTTCGGCAATTATCGGTATATTTTCCATTGCTTTTATATATTCATCCACTGCTTTATCGTATAATCCTGCGGAAGCATCACTAATTTTTTTATCTTCAACGAATTTTTGATCAGCCGAAAGGTTAAGATTTCTTTCCTGATTTAAATACTTATCGGCAAATAATTCATAAACTTCAGCATTTCTATAAGCAGCTTCAAAACTTCTTATGGAACCATTGGCGATAATTTTCAGATCATTTGAGGCAATGTCTTTAATCAGCCCTCTCATCCTGGCTTGTTGTCCTTCTATATTACTGGCTGGTTGCCGTAATTCAATTGCCATATATTCATCATACAGCATATCAACCATTTTATTGAGTGCTTCCCCGACATAATACCGATTAGGATCCATTCCCCTCTGGTTCAAGGTCTCACTTTTAGTGATTGCCTTTTGGTACTCGGCTTTTGCCAGGCCAAGTTGTCCATTATCCTGATAATAAGAACCGCGTTCATAAAATGCCTGTACACCACGTGGATCATCGGGATATTTTGTGGCAAATTCAGCATAAATCCTGTTCGCTTCAGTAAGATTATCTAACTTTAAATAAAAACCAGCGGTTGCGAAATAGAAATCGGTTGAGAGAGGATTATCCGGATAAGTTTCAATATATTGGTTATTCAAACGAATCGCATTATTCCAATCCTCACCTTCCTTATAATAATAAGCGGCATTATAAAGAGCTACTTCAGCCTCTTCCGGAACGCTAATCTGACGACTATAAATTCTCTCATATATCTGGGCAGCATCCGAGAAATGTTTTAACTCTTTGTTATCCTCAGCAGCATTTTTTAATGAAGAGATCATGTATTTTGAAGCAGGATAACTATCGGCAAGAAGGATATAGGTATCAAGTGCCTTCTCCCACTCTTTTATCTTATCATAGTTTCTACCACTATTAAACAAACCGGCTTCAGCATAAACTGTATCTTCTGGCGCTTCTGTATGGACCCGTCGAAACTCATTGGCAGCATCCATAAACTGTCCCTGATCTTCATATAATTTAGCATGGTTAAAAATAGAGGCTGCAAGCCTTTTCTGTGCGAAAATTCGTTCTTCATCTGGAATATTTTCGGATTGAAGGATTCTTTTCGCTATAAACTCACTATCTTCAAATTGACCAAGGTAGAAGTATGAATCCATGATAGAGCGATAGGCCAGCGTTTTTTCTCTTGCGCCGGGGAATCTATTAACCAATGTTTTAAAATAAACTCTTGCTTCAGCGAATTGTTTATGATTAAAGTAAATAGCCCCTGCATTGGCCAGATATTTTGGCGTATTTTCATCATCTGGAAATAACCGGATATAATTATCATATGCTTCAATGAGTCGTTTTTCTTGATCAGTTAATATTTCTGGCCTTAAGGCCTCTTCATCATTTACAGAAGCAATTTCAATACCCGCATCAGCCATTGAAGATGTATCTGTGATGCCTGAAAATGCAATTTTCACCAGCGTATCAGCCACAAAAATCGCATTATTTGCAGACATCTTCTGGAAATCAGTTTCTAAATAATCGTTACTGACATGAATATATTGTTCATAGGCTTCCTCAAAACGATTCATCTTAAGATCAAGGATTTGAGCATAATTCCAGTTGACACCATAAGCATTACTATCCGTTGGGAATACTTCCAGATAGTCTTCACATTCCTTTGCAACACGACTGTACATTGCTGTCGTTGAAATCCCCCCGCTTTCCATTTCCTGTGCCTTGAGGAAATCCAGGGTAATATTCATTTGAAGAGCCTTCTCAGAAAGTTTATGCCCCGACTTTAACACTTCCACTTTATCAGTAATATCAGAATTGTCAATTTGTGCATACCAATCTGACTTGGGATTATAATCCCTGAATAACTCATCTCGGGTTCTATACGCTGCCGTATCATCACCCAAACTAAAATATGTTTCGGTAATATTTTGTTTAATAAGTGGTGCATCTTTATAATAAGGATACATATCCAGAAGCGCTGAATAAGCATGAATTGCTTCATTATTACGCTCGGTAGATTGATATGTTTGACCGAGTGAACGCATAATTTCTACGCCGAATTTTCGACCGCCAATGCTTTCTATAAAACGACGGGCATTATCCACACCTGCGTGGGCATAGGATTCATCATCGGAAAAACTGATACCTATATATTCTATCGCTTCATCTTTCACATTTGGATTACTTACCAGATTTCGGGGATCGAGCTCCTCCGCTCGGGTAATATCATCTATCACAGCGAGAAAATATATGATAGCATCCGAATAATAGGCGGGATCTTCTGCTGAGAGACGATAATAACTCCACCCAAGTTTATACAATGCCTCATCATATCTCTTCGAATCACGATAAAGCAGTACTTTTTTATACAATCTTATCGCTCTGTGCAGTTCCACGACATTTTGCTCATCTACCTTATCTTCACGGGGATCAAAATAATATTCAGCCAGGCGCATATAGGAGTCAGCGGCAAAATGACTATCTGGATATCGATCTATCACTTCCTGATAGATTTTGCGGGATTCAACACCTTGATTCATTTGTTGCATGAGATAAGCTTTGGTATAAAGTGCATCATCAGCAAAATCGCTATTTGGAAATTCAGTTAATATCTTATTATATATTTCAATTACACGTGTATAATCATATTTTGGCTGTGGCGGAGCTACCGGCTCCTGAGCCAGATTTCCATCATAATATTGGTCCAGACGCTGGAGATATTCCTCATATTGAAGGTCATAATCTTCATTCTGAGCAAAATATTCTTCTTCAGCCTGATCAAAATAATATTCTGCGAGTCGAATTAGAATTTTATCCTGATCTTTTATATTTCCACCTTCGCGTTTAAGAAATTCTTCCGTAACCTCAAGTCCTCGGTCACGGGTTTTTTCTTGTCCTTCGGAAAGATTATCAATCCGGATCTGATACTCAGTCTGGATCTGTTTCAATTCCTCAATATTCATCGATCTGAACAAACTATCTCCTAATACCTTAAGATCACGTTCTGCTTTTTCTTGTGCATTAGTTAATCCAGGTAAAAGAAGAAAGGTAAATGAGAAAATTAAAATACTTCTTAAAATAGTTTTATATGCTTTAATATTCATTTTTGTCATCATATTCATCCAATTTTACTTGATACAAGCAAAATTTATAGGGCGCACAGATTAATTTTCATTATCAGGAAGTGTTTCTTCTTCCTCAGTATTAAAATCAGGAGGTTGTGTTTCGGTACTCTGAAACTCACTGGTATGGGTGTCAAAGTAAGATTCTTCAAATTTTCTATCCAGTTCCGCTCTTTCACGCAATCGTTCCTGTTGCCGTACTTTTCGTGTCATAAAATTGATTTCACCGTCAATGAGTTTCACTTTATAATCAAGTAAAGTTTTTCGATTATTTAGGATCTGGTTAATCGTATCGATCTGTCTGCTGTAGTAGGCCACCTCGTTTTTCTCATCCTGGCGAACTGCAAAATTGACGTTGGCAATCCCAAAGGCGCCGTAGTTGCTCCACTTATCCAACTGAATGTCAGATGCCATAGGATCAACATCATAAGTTACAGTATGGAGAAGATCGTATTTTCGGAGAAGATCCTTATATCGATCACGCTGGATATCAAGAAATACCATTTGTTTATAGTTTTTTGCCCCTCTGGCCCGATTAGTCCGGGTATCAATATCTGATAATTTCTTCTTGAGGTTTTGAGATTCAGATAATGCCTCAGCACGCATGGCATTTAGTTTCCTGGATTGGTCTTCACTAAGACTTTCTTTACGTGCCAACGGATGTTCATCATAATAATTTTTCCCAAGAAATGAGTAAGTACTCATTTCACGTGCATCTTCGAGTTGATCCGTAAGTCGCTCCCGGAGATCATCAATTCGGTCAATCATATCCGGACTATTGCGTTCAATAGCCAGGGCACGCAAACGATCCAGTTGCTGGATCTGGGCTTCCAGTCTTTCAGTTTCTTTTTGAAGCGCCATGCTGTTGGGACTCAGATCTGCGTATTTCATCGACAATAAACTATCTTGCAGGACAAGAAAGCGAGAGCGTGAAGCCAGATAGGTACCCTCCTCATTTTTCTGTAAGGCAGTAGCTTTTTCAGATTCCAATTGATATAAATCCTGACGGATACGTTCACTTGCACGCAGATTTTGATCTGAAACATTCTTTGTGTGACCTGATTGATAAACATATTCGTATTGAGCAATAGCCCCCTGAGAATTCTTTTCTAATTGATAGATATAGGCTAATAGAGTTTTAGCCTCCAGATAATAATCAGAAGTAGAAAATTCCTGGGTAAGGATAGAGATGTATTTTTTAGCAATCTCGAAGCTTCTTTCGTCTTGCTCTTTTAACAACTCGGCTTTATAATTATTCCAGGCATAGGCCATTAACACCCGATCATATAGTCCAAATTCACCGCCGATTTCATCAAGAGCCAGATTAGATTGACTATATTCACCCATCTCATATTTAAGATAAGCGATCTTTAAATATACGTTATAATGATAGTTTGATGACGTGTTATAATTATTGACGATGCCTCTTAAAACATTTTCAGCTTCGGTAAAATTGCGGGAACCGGCGTATGCCTGCGCTAAAACATATCTTCCATCTATATAATACTCAGAATTGGGAAGAATATTATTCAAAATATTAACGGCTCGTTCGTAAGAGCCTGCCGAAACAGCGGACAAGCCAGCAGTGAATCGGATTTCATCAACCAGTGGATCGCTTCCAACCGCAATTTTTTCAAATTCCTCATAGTATCCATCTACTTTAACTGCATCTCCAAAATGATGAGAGATTGCTATAAGACGGGCATAAGCCTTATACGCTAAGAGATGAAGTAGGATATTTTTTTGTTAGATCCAGATAGGAAGAGGTGGCTGCAGAATAACGGTCCAGCTGATAATTTGCTTCCCCTTTATAAAAATACACATCATCAAGCGTGTTTAAAAAACTATATTTATTGAGAATCTCTTCAAAAAGACGATCCGCCAGATCAAAATTACGGTAATTGTAGGCCAATACGGCTGATCGCAATTCCCGTTTAAACATGCGATCTTTCTCCATCCCTGTTCCATTTTTCAACAATCTGGTCTTAATAATTTCAATATCCGTCCATCGCGCCTCATACTGCAAGCGATTGGTCCGTTGCCATTCAACAAATAAATCCCATATTGTTGCGCTTCCCTGCGATGAAAATTGAGGGGCCCCGCTTGGGGATTTACCTGCATCACCAAAAGAATTTAAGAGTTTTTGATTAGATGCCTGCAATTGTTGATTTAACTGTGTACTGGCTCCGGGATCAAGTTTCAGCATTTCTTCTGCTATATATAACACCTGAATACCGTCCTCAAATATTTTCTGACGACGATAGTTTATTTCACCCTCATCGATAGTTTCCCTGATACGGTTATCTAACTGATCGATGAAAGCATTCAGAGTGGCTGAATTATAATCACTTAAGCGCTGGCGTAATGCCTCGAGTTCCTCCAGTCTGTTGAGGAGCCCCACAAAATATTGGTCACGTTTCGCACCAACATTTTTTATACGGGACTTGATTTCTTCATTAATATCCCTCATCTGCTGGATTAAGAACCTCTCACGTGCAATTTCATTCTTACCAAATCTTAACAGATTTTTATTGATGTATTGTTGAAGCGCCTCTTCAAACTTTAAGTCTTCTGCTGATTGGGCGTGCAATAAAATCTGAAATGAAAAGATAATTGAAAGAAATAATGTGAGGAATATGATCCGCTTTTTCACCCTCATACTCCCATTCAGAAAGTTAGTTAACCCTATAATTTAACTGATTTATGTTAATTTAAACTTTTCAAGAAAACAATCAAGGAAAAATAGCAAAAATTATATATGAGTACTCGACATAAAAAGAATTAAAGTTAGCGAAAATAACTAAAAATAAAAATTAAATTTGGGAAGATATCTTAATGCGGTTCAATGCCCTGGCTAAAGCGAACTCAGCCCTTTGAACATTTATTTCCCCTTTTTTCACTAAACGTTCTTTCGCCCTGCTTTCTGCTAACCGTGCGCGCTCCACATCAATCAGCTCAGAAAGCTCGGCACTTTCAACGACAATGCTTATAGAATCATTTTTCACTTCTAAATAGCCACCACCGGTTGCGAGAGATTTTTCACCATCAGATTTGATTAACTTTATTTCTCCGACCTCCAGAACAGCAAGAAGATCTGCATGGTTCTTAAGTACCTGGAATTGTCCTTCCACCCCCGGTGCCGTGCAAGAATGGACCGTATCTGAAAACACGATACCATCCGGTGTTACAATTTCAACATTTAAGTCTGACATCTACTACCCCTAAAATCGTCAAACGCCGTTAATTCAAATTTATATTCAACCTGACTTTAGTCCTGGCCTAATTTTTTTGCCATTTCCACAACATCATCAATTGTACCTTGCATATAAAAGGCCTGTTCAGGTAAATCATCGTGATCACCATTAACAACCCCTTTAAACCCCTTAATTGTCTCCTCTAAAGAGACATATTTGCCTGCCTGGCCGGTAAATTCCTCAGCGACAAAAAATGGTTGTGAAAGGAATCGCTGTATCTTTCGGGCGCGACTTACGACGATTTTATCTTCTTCCGACAATTCGTCCATACCAAGAATGGCAATTATATCCTGCAATTCTTTGTATTTTTGCAAAATTTCCTGTACCGATTTTGCCGTAGCGTAATGTTCTTCTCCAACAATTCTTGGATCGAGGATGCGGGATGTTGAATCAAGCGGATCTACAGCCGGATATATTCCCTGCTCTACAATTTTTCTTGATAACACCGTTGTAGCATCAAGATGTCCAAAGGTTGTAGCCGGTGCCGGATCTGTAAGGTCATCGGCAGGTACATATATAGCCTGTACTGATGTAATCGATCCCTTATTCGTTGAAGTTATGCGTTCCTGCAATTCACCCATTTCTGTTGCTAATGTTGGTTGATAACCTACAGCAGATGGCATTCTACCCAATAAGGCAGACACCTCAGAGCCGGCTTGTGTAAAACGAAAAATATTATCAATAAATAAAAGTACATCTTTACCTTCTTCATCACGAAAATATTCAGATAATGTCAAACCGGCGAGACCTACCCGTTGGCGGGCACCGGGAGGTTCATTCATCTGCCCAAAGACCAGGGCAGTTTTATCAATGACCCCGGATTCATTCATTTCAAGCCAAAGGTCATTACCCTCACGCGTTCTTTCTCCAACGCCAGAAAAAACTGAATAACCACCATGCTCCGTGGCGATATTGCGAATAAGTTCCATGATCAGTACAGTTTTACCAACGCCAGCACCTCCAAACAAACCAGTTTTACCACCTTTTGAATAGGGTTCAAGGAGATCAACAACCTTGATACCAGTTTCTAGTATTTCAGAAGAGGTGGTTAAATCTTCATAGGCAGGTGCATGTCGATGAATCGGACTTTTTTTTGTCGTCTTGAGTTCGCCAGCTTCATCAATAGGCTCACCAATAACATTGATCATTCGGCCAAGGACTTCTGGTCCCACCGGCACCATAATTGGGCTACCCGTGTCAAGTGCTTCCATACCCCGGACTAATCCATCGGTAGAATCCATAGCAACACATCTTATAATATTCTCACCAAGATGCTGCTGGGCTTCAAGAACCAGATTGCTCTCATCTTCCCGTTTGACAGTAATGGCATTATGGATAGCCGGCAATTCACCTTCATTAAATTCGACATCAATTACAGGGCCAATGATCTGACTAATTTTTCCCTTATTCATTTAAATATCCTATCCTTAAATTTTATTGTTCCTTCAACGCTTCTGCCCCACCAACAATTTCAGAAATCTCTTTGGTAATTGCCGCCTGACGGGCACGGTTATAATGAAGTGTTAACGCAGCGATCATATCTTCTGCATTATCTGTAGCACTTTCCATCGCCGTCATTCTGGCGCCTTGCTCAGAAGCATTGCTATCCAATAACACTTTCCACATCTGCATGTTCAATTGTTTAGGTATTATAGAACTTAATATTTCTTCCCGACCAGGTTCATATAAATAATCCATCTTTGAAGATGAGTCGTTCTCTTCATTTCTTACAAGTGGTAAGATTTGCTCTCTTGTAATGTCCTGCCTTACAGCCGACTTGAATTCATTATAAAGAATCTCAATCTTATCAAATTGGCCTTCATTGTAAACCGAGACCAGATCGGAAACGATTTCAACCGCATTCTGAAAATTGAGATGGTTGAAAAAATTTATCTTATGATCAAAGATAGTATAATCCCGGCGAGAAAAATGTTCATAGCCCTTTTTCCCCACAATAAAAATGGAAATATTGACATCTTTGGATGTATCCACTATTCTACTCGCTTCGCGAATAATATTGGCATTAAAACCGCCGCATAATCCCCGATCGGCTGTCACCATGACCAACAACACTTTTGAGACAGGCCGCTCCATCATGAAGGCATGTTCACCATTTTCAGATTTTGATATTAAATGGGTTACAACTTCCTGAAGTTTTGAGGCATATGGCCGGGTGGATGTAATCTTTTCCTGGGCCTTTCTCAACCTGGCAGCTGCCACCATTTTCATTGCTTTGGTAATCTTCTGGGTACTTTTAACGCTCGCGATTCTGTTCCGAATTTCTCTCAGGGTTGCCATTAATTAACCTCTTGTTTGAATCCCTTTATAAATGATTCAATTGCTGCATTCAGTTCTTTTTCAATTTCATCATCAATTTCCTTCTTCTCAGCAAGGTTCGGTAATAACTTGGGGCTTTTCACCTCTAAGTATGCCAGAAATTCCTTTTCAAACCGCTTAATCTCATCAATATCGATTTCATCAAGATATCCATTAGTAGCGGCATAGATAATTGCCACCTGATTCTCAATAGACATTTGCGCATATTGATCTTGCTTTAATACTTCAACCAGGCGTTCACCGCGTCGGAGCTGTTGTTGGGTTGTCTTATCCAAATCAGATCCAAATTTTGCAAATGCTTCAAGTTCGCGATATTGGGCAAGGTCAAGCCGTAAACGACCGGCGACCTGTTTCATGGCCTTAATTTGGGCATTACCACCAACCCGGGATACAGAGATACCAGCATTTATCGCCGGCCTGACGCCAGAGAAGAACAGATCGGATTCCAGAAAAATCTGACCATCAGTAATAGAAATCACATTGGTTGGAATATAAGCCGAAACATCGCCAGCTTGTGTTTCAATAATAGGCAATGCCGTCATAGAACCGCCACCGAGATCGTCGCTCAACTTTGCAGCTCTTTCCAAAAGTCTGGAATGGAGGTAAAAAACATCACCCGGATATGCCTCGCGTCCAGGAGGGCGACGAAGCAACAACGATACCTGACGATAGGCCCAGGCGTGTTTTGAAAGATCATCATAAATGATCAATACATGCCTTCCATTATCCCTAAAATACTCACCCATCGCAGCACCTGAATAGGGTGCAATATATTGAAGTGGTGCGGGTTCACTGGCATTTGCTGCTACAATGATGGAATATTCAAGTGCATCATGTTCCTCTAAGGTCTGAACCACTTTGCGCACTGTTGAGGCTTTCTGTCCGATCGCCACATAAATGCAAATTACATCTTTACCTTTTTGATTGATAATCGTATCAATGGCAACAGCTGTTTTTCCCGTCTGCCTGTCCCCAATAATCAACTCTCTTTGCCCGCGACCGATCGGAATCATTGAATCAATGGCTTTAATACCAGTTGCAAGAGGTTCTTTTACCGGTTGCCTTTGAATGACCCCAAGAGCTTTACGCTCAACAGGAACAAAATTTGTAGAATCAATCTTCCCTTTTCCATCAAAAGGTATGCCCAGCGGGCTCACAACCCGACCAAGCATTTCGTCTCCGGTAGGGACCTCGACAATGGTATTGGTTCTTTTAACCAGATCACCCTCTTTTATTAATGTTTCATCACCAAACAGAATGACACCAACGTTGTCTTCCTCGAGGTTTAAGACCATTCCCATGACATTACTTGGGAATTCGACTAGCTCGCCTGCCATAACTTTTTCAAGTCCATAAACACGGGCGATACCATCACCAACCTGAACCACTGTCCCGGAATCATATATATCTGCTTTTTGCTCGTACCCGGCCAGTTCCTTTTTCAGAATTGCAGAAACTTCATCAGGTCTCACTGCATTTCCCATTTATTCTATCCTTTATTAAAAAATTTTCAGTATCAATACTTTACCCATGCACAAGATGCGCGCGTAGCTTTTCCAGTTGTGTTTTTATAGAGAGATCGATAACCGTATCTTTAATTTTAACTGTAAAGCCACCAATCATAGATGGATCAATTTGTTCAGAGAGCAGAACCTTTTTACCGGTTAAGACCTCAACCTTTTTCCTGATTTCGTCCACCTGAGCCGGATCTAATGCATTACTGGCAACAAGAGTTCCGGCCAGAATTCCCTGATAATCCAGGACACTCTCCATAAACCGCTCAATCATTTCAAGCAAGAAACCACTTCGCCGTTTTTTACTCAACAGCTCTAAAAAACGAAAGGTAAGTTGATTAACCTTGTCTGCAAAGAGATTTTTCAGGACATTTGCCTTTGCATATTCTTCGATTATAGGACTATTTAACATTTCATGAAATTCGGGATCTGAGATACAGGTTTCTTTAATCACTTCCAGATCAGACTGGACCTCCATGACCAGATTTTCTTCTCTGGCCAGTTGAAAGAGTGCTTTACTGTATCGAATGGCGACACGACTCAATCTTTTTCTCCGGCTAATTTTGGGTGGATTTGGGCATTTTTTCCATGAATTCACTCACGATTGTCTTTTGTTTTCCCTCATCGAGTGACTCACCAATTATTATTTTTGTAGCATTAATAGCCAGGTCAGCGACTTCGTTGCGCAGCGTGACTAAAGCATCGCTTTTTTCTTTCTCAATTTCCGATTTGGCTTTACTGATCATCTTCTCAGCGCTTTGTCTGGTCTCTTCCAATAATTCCTGACGGGATTTTTCGGCGAGTTCACGGTTTTCCTTCAGCAATTTTTGTGCGTCTTCCTCAGCTGTCCGCATCAAGGCATTATGTTTTTCCAACATTTCCTCTGCCTCTTCTTTTGCTTTTTCCGCCCGATCCAGAGAATCCTGAATCGTTTTTTCCCGTTTATCAATAGTAGAAAGAATTGGTTTCCAGGCAATTTTATAGAGCATGATTAATAAGACAAAAAAAGTGATCCACGCCCAGATCATTACACCAGGATCTAAATCTAACATAGAATAATTCCCTGCAGTTTGGATTATTTAAAACTAAGCAGAAGACAAGCCACTGCACCAATCAAAGCAACTCCTTCAATTAATGCTGCAGCAATAATCATTGTTGTACGGATTTCATTTGTTGCTTCTGGCTGGCGTGCAGTCCCGTCCATTGCGGCAGACGCTATTTTACCGATTCCCAGACCTGCTCCAAGGGTAACAATTCCTGCTCCGATACCAGCTGCCAGATAGGCAAAAGCCATTGCTAAATCAGACATTGAATAAATCCTCCTAAAGGTTATGATTTAAAATGAACTACTTGTATTGTTTCTATCTATTAATGATCGGGATGCACTGACATTCCGATAAATAAAGTTGATAACATTGTAAAAACATAGGCCTGGATAAAGGCGACCAGGATTTCCAGAAAATTAACGAATATTGCAAATCCTATTGAAAAGGGCGCAACAAATACCGACTTCAGAATAAAAACCAGGGCTAAAAAGGCAAAGATAACAATATGTCCTGCGACCATATTGGCAAATAATCGCATTAGCAGGGCAAAATGCTTGGCCAACAATCCCATCAATTCTATAACAAACATTAAAGGAACTAATGCCACCGGCACACCGGAAGGAACAAGGGATTTGAAATGAGTAATTAATCCATTCCGTTGAATTCCAAAGACCTGTCCTGCTCCCAAAGTAATTAAAGCGAGTGCAGCGGTAATATTAATATTTCCTGTGGGCGTTGTGAAGAGTGGAATCAAACCCATCAGATTACAGGTGAGCACAAAAAAGAAAAATGTCCCTATTAGAGGTGTAAATTTCCTTCCGTCTTTCTCACCCAAATTAGGTATGGCAATTTCGTCCCTTATGAACAAGACCAACATTTCAAGCAAGGAGGCAAATCCCTTAGGAACTAATGGCTTCTTTCTGAAGGACAATCCGAATGATAAGAGAAGAAAAAGTGCAGCAATCCAGATCATAACTACGTGATTGGTAATTGAAAAATCTATTTGCATACCTAAAATTGTAACCGGCTCGAATTGAGGCAATTGAAGATGATATCCAAAAATGTTCCACTCAGTGGAGTTTTGCACATGATGAATGATAAATTCACCGACATTTTCTTCTTTCGCTTCATGTCCACCGGCAGGTGTAGAGGTAAGGGCAGATAGAATCATCATAAATTATGCTTTCTTCCTTGATAAATTCTTCAGACTTAAAACTTCTAAAATTTGAAATACAAAATACCAGACAAAGAATAAAACTAAAAAATACGCTTGGTCCACATTTGTGAACTTTAGTACAACAACAATCAAAAACAAAGCAAGAATAAACCTCGCCGCCAGACTATAGATAAATACCCGGACAAATAATTGTTGACTCCGGGTAAATGCAAAATAAAAAGAAAAATATCCACTCAATACATAGATGAGGGCACACACCGTTGCTGCTATCAATGCGCCCCACACAGTATCGCCAAGAGACACAAATTTAGAAATAATAAATATAAAAAAAAATCCAATTATCAGTGAAACTGTAATTCTCTTTAAAAAAGAACCGATCAATCCTGATTTTCCAGTTTTTTTACTACTTTAAACAAATTATACAGACCAAGAAACAGCCCACCTAAAACACCGAGGACGAAAAAGAGCGGGCTTGAGGTAAAGTATTTATCAACCCACCATCCAATACCACCCAATAATGCGATCGATGCAATTAACACATAGGATATACTAATATAGGGTGCCGCTTTCTGAAAGGATGCTGCCGCCCCTTTTATAGATGATACACGATCAGAGTCCTTTGATTCCATGTATTAATCAGGAAGAAGTTTTTTCTAATAATGATGCAGGTTTGTTCGACTGCTCTTCCGGCTCTTTTTTGCCCATATCAGAAGTACCTTCAAACACAGCACCTTCATCGATGAGCAACTTGCTGGCTTTAAGATCACCAATCAGTATAGATTTAGCCTCAAGGACCAATTTCTCGGCTACTTTTATTTTACCATTTATCTTCCCGCCGATAATAGCATTTTTCAGCTTCAACCTCACCCTCAATGATACCATTGACACCGACAGTAAGGGTATTTTTACACTGCAATTTTCCTTTAATTTTCCCATCTACGCGGACACTATTGGTCGTCCGGATTGTACCCTCAACCACAGTACCATTTCCAAAAAAGTTTAATTCTGTCGAGGAGGATTCGGATGCATGATCTTTAATTGCCAATGTCTTGTCCTTTCAAAATTTTTTTAGATGTCACCCATTTGTAAAAATGTTATAGGATCCAGAGGCATGGAGCCTTGCCAGATCTCAAAATGAAGATGAGCACCGGATGTAATTTGTCCGGTATCACCAAGTAAAGCTATAACCTGCCCTTTTTGTACTTGCTCAAGTTCCTGACACAAATTCTGTTGGTTATGTTTATAGAACGAGAAAAAGTTAAATTTATGTTTAAGAATGACCATGTATCCGTCATGAAAAGTCCATCCAGCAAATATAACCATACCATCTGCAGTGGCCTTAATTGGAGATCCCATCTCAGCCGCAATATCTATTCCAATATGGGCATTGCTAAGAATAGCCCCGGTTTCAAATCCCCTTGTGGTAAAACCCTTTAAGGGAATTTCTGCCGGAATACTGGTGAATATTGATCGATCATGTTTCAAACCGCCTATACTTTCAATACCCGTTGCAAATATGTTATCAGGATCGGTACCTTCTACATCGACCATCGTAACATAACCAGAAAGTGATGATCGCAGTTTCTGATCAACCTGCTTCAATTTATCAATATCGGCCTGTAAGTCCGCAACCTTAGCAAGACTCTTCTTTAATTGCATATTTTCTTCAGATAATCGATTATAGTCAAGTGCAACTTCCGCAACTTTCCAATAAGTTGCAGCACCGGTGGCAACAAGTATAAGTGTAATTATGAGAAGAATTACCAAAACACGTATAACCGATATCCCCAATTTCAGACTTTTTGTCGCCTTCTCATTATCGGGAATTAAAAGGAATGTATAATACTTGGTTTTTCTTTTTCTATTTTTCAAGATTAGCCTTAACTATTAATAAATAAAGCATTTAAATTTAGGTTTTCGCCAAAAATAATGCAAAAAATAATCACCTTTGGAATTACTCAATATGGTCAAAGATCTCTATCAACCGGCTCAAATCTTCAGGAGAATAGAATTCTATTTCGATTGAACCTCCCTCATTTTTTGATCTGACCGACACCTTGGTTCCCAGTAAATTTCGTAATTTTTCTTCTATTTTAACTACATGCACAGATTTTCTTTTTGATGATATAGATTTCATCTGCTTAATCGCATCCAGTTCTTTTACAATTTTTTCGAGTTTTCTGACCGAGTACTCATTTTTAAGTAATTTCTTCCACAATTGTATTTGACTCTCTTTTGAATCAAGAGATAAGAGCGTTCGGGCATGTCCTACAGAAATCTCTCCTTTTGCGACACTTTCTTGTATGGATCCGGGAAGACGCAGAAGCCTGAGCATATTTGTAATTGTAGACCTTTCTTTTCCAATCTTCTGAGCAACCTCATCTTGTGTAAGGTTACATTCATCAATTAAGCGCTGATAGGCGCTGGCTTGCTCAATAGGGTCAAGACGTTCACGTTGAACATTTTCTATAATCGCCAGCTCAAGCATTTCCTCTTTGCTCTCAACCTTCATTATATAAGCTGGTATTTTTTCGAATCCAACCTCTATGGCTGCACGTAACCGTCGTTCTCCGGCAATTAGTTCAAAATGTGAATTTTTACGTCTGATCGTTATTGGTTGAATTAAGCCTTTTTCTTTAATGGAATCTTTTAATTCGGTTAATGCTTTTTCCTCAAACTTAACCCGGGGCTGATAAGGATTTGGTCTTACATCAGTCACTTTAACCTGAATCAGATTATCACTATTAGTGGCCACGGGTGTGCTTTCAGGTGCCTGGTCGGGTATTAATGCCCCGAGGCCTTTCCCCAGTCTTTTAGTTTTCATTATTTATAATTTCCTCTGCGAGACTAATATAGTTTTGAGTGCCGCTGCTAACAGCATCATACATAACAATCGGCTTGCCAAAACTTGGTGCCTCACCAAGCCGAACATTACGCCTGATAATAGTCTTGTAAACTTTTTCTTTGAAATAATCCCTGACTTCCGCAGCAACTTGTTGTGAGAGGTTCAGGCGATTATCGTACATGGTTAAAAGAACCCCTTCAATAGCAAGAGACTTATTCAGGTTTCTCTGAACAAGATGAATCGTGTTCAATAACTGGCTAAGTCCCTCTAAAGCGTAGTATTCGCATTGAATGGGCATTAATACTGTATCAGCCGCTGTGAGGGCATTAATGGTTAACAATCCCAGAGAAGGTGGACAATCAATAAATACATACTCGTAATTATTACTGATTTCTTTAAGTTTTTCTTTCAACCGGTTTTCACGGTTTTCGGAATTTATTAATTCAACCTCTGAACCCACCAATCTAATATGAGATGGGACGATATCCAGAAATGGTACATTTGTTTCTGTAATAACATCATCGATCTGCATCTCTCCCAGCAACAACTCGTAGGTACTTGGCTCATCTTCTTTCAAAGACATTCCTAATCCACTTGAAGCATTTGCCTGAGGATCTATATCAATGAGTAAGACACGCTTCTCAGCTATAGCCAGACAGCTGGATAAATTTATTGCCGTGGTGGTTTTTCCTACCCCACCTTTTTGATTGGCAATAGCAATAATTCTTCCCATAATTGATAATCCATTCACAATTTTATTCTAAATACAAGAAGGTAATTTAAATTTTGACTAAATCGAAAGCAAGGGTATTATTAATATTATCATATTCGAGATATAGATTATTAAAAGATTGCAATTTTTTTTCGTTTCAAATTAAAGATGTCTTTTACTTTTTCCTTTTTACTTTTTACTTTATTCCGATATTCCAATTGATACTATGCTAAACAATATAGACTTTGGGTGATAATTTTATGATACAATTCTGGTGTTTTTATTGTGACGTTAGGGGTTATGATGGAACAAAATTATGATTATGATTATGTTGTGATAGGGTCAGGTTTCGGAGGATCAGTGGCTGCTCTACGCTTATCCGAAAAAGGGTACCGTGTGTTGGTGATTGAAAAAGGCAAATGGTTCTCTTCAAATGACTTTCCTAAATCAAATTGGAATTTAAAGCGATGGTTATGGGTGCCTATCCTCAGATTCTTTGGTTTTTTTAAGATCACTTATTTCCGTCATATATCAATATTATCTGGTGTAGGTGTAGGCGGTGGCTCACTCGTATATGCCAATACACTCCCGGTTCCGCGACGTGAATATTTTAAAGCAGATACCTGGTCGCAGCTTGCTGACTGGGAAGAGGAATTGAAAGAGCATTACCAAACAGCACTCACTATGTTAGGCGCTACAAAAAATCCCAGCCTGCAAGTAGGGGATCTGGCATTGCAGGAATTATCAAAAAAATTAAACAGAGAGGACCAATTCCAACCTACTGAGGTTGCTGTTTTTTTCGGCAAATCAGATGAGACTGTACCCGACCCCTATTTTGGTGGCGAAGGTCCCAAACGGACAGGCTGCAATTTTTGTGGAGGATGTATGGTTGGTTGTCGCCATAATGCAAAAAACACCCTCGATAAAAATTATCTATACCTTGCCCAAAAAAGAGGGGCAAAAATTCAGGCAGAGTCAAAAGTGTATGATGTACAAACACGAGGTCCAGAGGATGGATCACAGGGATATAAGATATTCTGGCGGAACTCTCTCTCATTCCTAAAAGGGAAGGGAACGTATACCTGTAAAGGAATCGTTTTTGCGGGTGGTGTATTAGGAACTGTGCCTCTATTACTTAAACTGAGAGAGAAGTCTCTGCCTAATCTCTCCAGGAAGGTCGGTTGCCATATAAGGACAAATTCGGAGAGTCTTAGTGGAATTACAGTATATAATCACGACACAGTATTTTCTGATGGTATTGCTATTGGCTCTATTCTGCATACCGATAAGTTCAGCCATTTGGAACCTGTACGGTATCCTGCTGGCTCGGGAGCCTGGCGTCTTCTTCTTGCGCCTATGACTTATGGTAGAAATATTTTTACCCGCGTTGCCCTTATTCTATGGGATTGGATTAAACATCCCATAAAAAACTTTCGTGTTTTTTTTGTCGACGATTGGGCCAAACGAACACAGATCCTCCTTTTCATGCAAACAATCAACACAACCCTGCGTTTTGTCAAGGGATCATTTGGGACAAAATCAAAGATTGAGCAAGGAGAGAATCCTCCAACCTTTATATCAGAGGCAAAAGAATTCAGCTGAAGAATATGCAGGGATTGTTGATGGAAAAACATCAATGCTTCTGACAGAATCATTATTTGGTATTCCACTCACGGCCCATATTCTAGGTGGTGCAGTGATGGGCGAAAATGAGGATGAGGGGGTAATCGATAGGGATAACAGAGTATTTGGATATAAAAACATGTATATCTGTGATGCCTCAATGATTTCAGCAAACCCTGGTGTAAATCCGGCATTAACAATTACAGCACTTAGCGAAAGGGCAATGAGTAGAATCATATCTAAATCTACTTGATTTACAAATAATACTTCTTATATTTTATTCAGAAATGATAATGTGATAAGACGATTGTTTAAAACACCTACTATAATTTTATTTACTTCTCAGTTTGCTTCTAATAACCGTTAAAGACATCCTTTTTGAGGGATGAGATGCTTCTAAGGTCATTTACATTCTTGCAGAATAATGAATTCGTAATTACTATCCTAAATTAATTTCCAAGGAGGATCATCCGATGAAGGCAGTTGTAATATTTACCGGCTCAGGTCCACTTTTAATTCTAACTACCTACCAATCTCTAGAAGATCCAAACTTTTTAGATAAACTCCGGTCCAAAGGGATAAAAAAATTTCTCGCCTACGATTTACCTATCAATCTTGTTAGGGATATATATGGGACCCATTTTCAAGCAATTATGAATGATGTTCAGCAAACAGATGATTTGCGTGTACTCGATTATAACGGACATAATGTATTCTACCATTTTTCATTTCGGGAACTTGGGCATCCCTATATTCATGAACCGGGGTAAGATCAGGTAATCGAAAAATTATCCACATCCGCTTGGTATTAAAAAAGGAGATAACTATCATTAATATCAATGATCTTTAAATCAAGATTTTCAAATCTATCAGGAGATAACATCTATTACACATAGAAAAGGGGAACTAATCTATGAATAAAATATCCTATGGGAGAAAAGATCGCCTAATTAAACAGAAGAGACATGACACTTATTTAAAATTGTCTAAATTACCAGAACCAACATCATGCGAAAAATGCGGCCTCGTATTTTCAAATGGACGCTGGGTATGGAAAGATATCCCGGCAAATGCTCATAAAATTCTTTGCCCGGCATGCAAACGAAGCGCTGATAACTATCCTGCCGGAAGAATAAAATTAAGCGGTGAATTTTATTATGATCACCAGGATGAAATATCAAATTTAATTCAAAATATTGAAAATCAGGAGAAAAACGAGCACCCATTGGAAAGAATAATGACTATAAAATCTAATAAGAATGAAACGATTCTAACGACAACCGGCATTCATATTGCCCGGCGAATAGGCGAAGCCCTCTCTCGCGCTTATAAAGGTAATTTTGACTTTAATTATCTTGACGGAGAAGAATATATTGAAGTAACCTGGCGCCGATAAATTTCTATGCCCCCTACCCGAATACTATTCGCACTGATCCTGACAGGTTTTTATGCTATCCTATCTCAGGTTCTGATTATCCGCGAGTTTCTGGTTACATTTTCTGGAAATGAACTGAGCATTGGAGTTTTTCTATCAAATTGGCTTCTATTGGAAGCAATCGGTAGTTATTTAGGGGGACGTTTTACTAAAAAGATTCGTCTGCCTGCTTTCGCTTTCGCTACCCTCCAATTACTTCTTGCAGTTTGCTTGCCTCTTATCATTTATTGTACACGCATTTTCAAATTAAACTTATCAACAAGCATCGGTGAAGCGATCCCGATTCCCCTGTTATTTGTCGCCTCAATGATACTTCTGATTCCTATTGCATTAATTAATGGTGCTCAATTTAGTTTGGGCTGTCGGTTATTATCTACCTATAATAAGGATACATATAGTACAATAGGTACTGTTTATATTTTTGAAGCCTTCGGCAGTTTAGTTGGCGGTGTAGTTGTCACTTATTATTGTTTAACACACCTCAATATTTTTCAATCTGTATTTCTGCTCTCGATACTGAACTCTATTTCTGGCTTTCTCTTACTCAAAAAAGATGATGATCCTTATAGTTCTTTTTCCAAATATCTCAGGATCCTTCATTTACTGCTTCTTTTTGTCTTAGCAATATTTTATCAAATAGGCCTTCCTACTTCGATTAATATTAAATCAAGAGCGCTTCAATGGCCTGGCTACCAGGTTGTTGCATCACAAAATTCAATTTATGGTAATTCTTTACTTCTTAAGAGAGATGAACAATTCGAATTACTTTCAAATGGCGTACCCTTACTTTCTTTTCCTGGTTCTAATATTTCAGATATAGAGAATACGGCCCACCTTCCACTTCTATTTCACCCGGAACCGAATTCAGCACTATTAGTAGGGGGAGGTCTTAATGGTGTGCTAAAGGAGATGATAAAACATCCCTTAATAAATATTGATTATGCAGAACTAGATCCAGTGCTATCTGACATTATTCTAAGAAATATTCCGGATTTTGGTTTTGATTATTTAAGTGATCCACGGATTCATCTTCACGAAGTAGACGGACGTCAATTTCTTGTTTCCAACAGTCAACGGTATGATGTAATTATCCTGAATTTACCCGACCCATCCACTCTGGAAATAAACAGATTTTATACCAGAGAATTTTTTGCCCTCTGTAAAGACCGCCTGACGTCTTCTGGTGTTTTATTTTTTAATTTACCGGGAGGGGCATCATATATTAATGCCTATCTAATGCGATTGAATACGTGTCTTTTAGCATCTGTTGACTCTGTCTTTCAATACTCACGAATTTTTCCATTTGAGACAATGATGGTATTAGCTTCTGCCGATCTTCGTTTATTAGATATCAATCAGGACACACTCTCAACACGTATGAAAAAGAGAAATATTGCCACCCATTCTTTATCCGACCGATATTTACTTCATCTCTTTGATCCAAGGCGGACTGAGTGGTTTACACAAGAGAAGAATCAAATGATCTCAACGACTCAGAATTTGGATTTTAATCCCAGAGCGGTTTATTATGATCTTCTCTATTGGAACACCAGATTATCACCAGGTTTTGCACGGATATATTTGTGGTTTGAAAAATTAAAATTTTTCCACCTCATTGTTATAATAAGCCTGTTGTTGTTCACACTCATTCTATTACCCCAAAGTCGCTTTGAAAAGAAACTAATTGCTACGGGAACTGTAATTACGAGCTCAGGTTTTACCGGTATGGGGCTAACCTTGATCATGATTTTGTCATTTCAGGCATTATTTGGATATGTATACTTTTGGATTGGTATGATTGTTGGTAGTTTTATGTTTGGATCGGCAATTGGTGGAATAATTTCAACGAGATGGTGGATAAAAAAAGATAATCAACATATACTCATGCTGGCTACTGAAATAAGTCTCATTGGATACTTTCTTTTATTGCTGGCAACCATCGTCACCTTTAATCAGACAGATACGAATATGATGGCAATTAAATTTATACCCGCTTTTATATTGTTCATGACGGGATTATGTGGATTCACAATGGGATCACAATTTCCCCTGGCTGGGAGGATGTTTCATCAAAAAAGCCATAATACAACCCTGGCTGCCGGAATCACTTACAGTCTCGATTTGTTGGGTGCCTGGTTTGCTGGAATGATCGTCAGTTTATATATGATACCACTACTTGGGATGGTAGATACCATTCTTATTTTTATAATTATTAAAGCTGGTTCAATGTTGGTACTTCTAATAGCAGGTACTAATCAAACAGAGCGAGTTATAAGCAGAATGCAAAGTTAATATCAGGCTACCTGAAGACAGAAAAATAACGCTGCGATAAAAATTGTATTCTCTTTTAAAGTCTCATTTGTTATATTCTCTTTAATTATCCAAACCTACGTGCTCGAAGACAAGCGATGGGTATTCTACAGATAAAGATATATCCCCTGTCCACTGGTCCAGCGGATATGATGAGGTGGGTTGTGAGGCTTGGCGTAAATTCAATAAAGATTACACACCCATCCCTCAAAATGATGTAGGGTCGATTACAATGTAAGAGATCTTTTAAACTAATTACCCGGGTAACAAAACATCTAATTTAAGATGTTTCTCTATCAATTGTGATTAAACAATCGTAAAGATCCCTACAAGGTAAGTTAAAAATGAGTTTAGAATAAACGCAGTCAGTAGAATACTTAATAGAATTAGGAGCAAAATTCCGCATGAGCAGGAGGTGATTATTGATTTCCTAGTCATCATTACCTCTAAATATTTTACTCTAGTATTATCGTTGCAGAATTAAGTATAAATAGTTTTATCTGATAATTTATTATTCTCGCTAATCCGGGTATTTGTAATATATTTTAATAAAGTGAGACGGGTATCTAACTTAGAGGATAAACTTATTTTCCCTGGTCATATTTATTACTTTTTTTCCATAGCGGCTTTGCATGTTTTTATGAAAAAAATTCAGGTTGGAGTGATGAAAGAAAAAGAGATTGCCCAAAAGATCGTAGCAATGTATCTTTCTCAGGAGTCTGATGAGGACAAAAAACACTTTTTAAAATTATTAAAAGATATTATTAAGATAATCGAAACCATGAGCAAAGATGATTTTGTGAAATTTGTCAATGATTTTGAAAATCATCTTAATGAGATTGATGACATAAAAAAAACTTATGGCATTAATAGCTGATTCCGGGCATAGATACATAATTACCTGTCTGAATGCATCGCCTTTTTAAGGTGATCTCGCTCTTGATCTGGAGGAATGAATGGAGAGAGAAGAGATATTAGAATTATTTAAGCAAATGACCCCTGAGGATCAACGCATCGTTATTGATCTATTAAAAGTATTTTTGATGTTAAGTACTGTCGATCTTTATAAAATCATCGATGATTTTGAATCCCATCTATCTGGCTGGTAGTTCTCTCCCCACCTCTAATTGATACAAAGTTTGCTTTTCCTATTTCCAAACGGCTAAAACAACCCCCATAACCAGAAACCCATAAAGATGATACCCGCTGTCTATCAATAAAAGTTTGATCGGTCTTCCAGCAAAAGCATTATTTGTGGCCATGGTTGTTACCACAAAACATAACCAGGCCCAAAATCCCGTATGTAGTCCACCGGCAAATGTGATCACATTCATATAGTTTTCAATCCGGGCAATACCATAACTGATAAAAAGTGCCGCCACAAGAGCCGTTACATAGGATTTCCAGGCATCTTTTTGAGATTCCTTCATTTTTTCCTCAGTTAATCCAACCAAACCCATCCATCTTTTACCAAAAAGAACTGGTGAATACCAGAGCGCTCCTCCGGCATAATACAAAAGTGCTGCAACAATTACTGCCAGGTAGTTTATTTCCATTTCATTTTCCTCCATGCAAATTTAATTGCCATGGATAAGTGGCAATTATTTTAAACCTGTCAACATATAATTTCCATTCAATATATAAATTCATCGAAATATATAACGAATTTTTTTTGTGATAATTTCTTTACCGCCCCACTGCCACTCTTAACAAACATTTGCAACACGTGCTCCCTCTTCTTATTTTCGCAAAATAAATTTTATCAACAGATCGAACTATCGTTTTCTAAAATCTTGTCTCGCGTAACCCGTTCTTGCTATTTAATGAAATAAATCTACTGACAAAAGGTTAAATAGAAAACCTGAAATTAGGAAAACAAATGTCCAGATTAAAAGATTTTCCACGTACTTTTTGGATTGCCAATACGATGGAAATATTCGAACGTATGGCCTGGTATGGTTTTTTTGCGGTCTCCTCCCTTTACATTACCGGCGCTGTCTCTGAAGGGGGACTTGGATTCTCTGACGAGGATCGTGGTATTCTCCAGGGTGTGGTCACTTTTTTTCTCTATCTCTTCCCCGTTGTATCCGGAGCCCTTGCCGATCGGTATGGATTTAAAAAAATGCTCTTAGCGGCTTTTATTGTGCTCACCCCCGCATATTACATGCTTGGCCAATTTAAGACATTTCCCACATTTTTTCTTGCTTTCATGCTGGTGGCATTAGGCGCCGGCATGTTTAAACCCGTGATTATCGGTACGGTGACCAAAACCACCAATGAAAGAACTTCTTCGATTGGTTTCGGTATCTTTTATATGATGGTAAATATCGGTGGCTTTATCGGTCCTATTGTTGCCGGTATCGTACGTGGTTGGGATTGGAATTATGTGTTTATTGCCTCAGCCTGCTGGGTATCTGTTAATATTATTCTGGTATCTTTTTTTTACAAAGAACCGACCTCAGAGAGTGGATCCAGCAATCCCCGATCATTAAGACAAGTAATGAAGGATATGGTAGAGGTTTTAGGTAATGGACGATTTTTCCTCATGGTCTTTGGATTACTTTTTATTCTCGTTTTAGGATCAAAGTATACTTCCACGGGATTTGTAACATGGACAGATATCACCATTGGTGTTTTTTTGTGGATTGGTTTAAACCTCCTCTTTGACATTTTTCTTAGGCGAAATCCAGTAAATCAAAGATCATCCTGGTATCTCCAACCAATGAAATTGGGTGACTGGCGTTTTGGATTATTCCTACTACTTATGTCCGGATTCTGGACCTCCTTTAATCAGATCTATTATACCCTCCCAGTTTATATAAGAGATTTTGTTAACACCGCGGATCTTATGCAGGCATCCGTTTCACTATTAGAATTTCTCGGACTTTCTTCTCTCGTTCAAGGATTTGTTGATTCAATGGTGACAACCGGTCAAATGAATCCTGAGTATATTATTAATATCAATGCCGGTGCAATAATAATCTTTCAGGTTCTGATTTCATTTCTTGTAACGCGGCTAAAGCCCTTTACAACGATATTTTGGGGTACGGTTATAACAGTTGCCAGTTTCTTTATTCTCATATTTGGAACCGTAGGTTGGATCGTCGTGTTAGGAATTGTTGTTTTTTCATTTGGCGAAATGATGGCCAGCCCCAAACAGAAAGAGTATACAGGCAAAATTGCTCCCCCAACAAAAGTAGCCTTATACATGGGCTATTTTTATTGGTGTGTGGCCCTTGGCAATCTGTTCGGTGGAATTTTATCCGGTCAACTATATGCTGCTTTTGCACGTGATATGCAGAGACCGGACATCATGTGGATCATATTTACTGTTCTTGCACTTCTCACGGCATTGTTAATTTACCTTTATGACAGATTAGTAATTAAGCGGATAAATAAGTAAATTTAGGATCAAATATGAAGAAAATATTTTATAAATTCATATGAAACAGACTTAAATTTAAGGGACGTGTAATGTTCGGACTTGAATTCCTGGCAAAGTTAATAAAAATTCTCCGCTCAGCTGCCTCTCCAAATCAAATAGCTGCCGGATTTATCATGGGTATGATAATTGGACTAACCCCATTTTGGACCTTACATAATATAATCCTAATATTTCTAATTATTATTCTTAATGTGAATATCGCCACGGCCATATTTGCATGGATCATATTTAGTGGAATCGGATTTTTGCTGGATCCCATATTTCATGAATTGGGCTTTTTTATTCTGGTCGACCTGACTTTTCTAAAAGATTTATGGACCACCCTTTACAATATTCCTATCATTGCTTTAAGTAAGTATAATAATACCGTCGTAATGGGAAGCCTTGCCGTATCGATAGTACTCTGTCTACCCGTATATTTTATGGTTAAAAGTGGTGTGATTTATTATCGTGAAAATATCGACTCCAAAATGCAAAAATGGAAAATTGTCAAAATGGTAAAAGGATCAAAAATTTACACCTTCTATGAACAAATTCGAAAATTAGGAGAATAAAAAGTGCGCTGGAAGGGTCTCATTTTTTTAGTTGTTTTTATCGCTCTCATCGTGATCATAGGTATTTTCTTTATTGATGATGTAGTGGAGCGAGAAATTGAATCGGTGGCGACATTAGCGAATGGGGCAAAGGTCGAGATTGACAATCTTGAGGTTTCCCTTAAAGATCTGTTTATCCGCTGGGATCGACTACAGGTAGCAAATCCCAGAATAGCCATGAAAAATAGGTTAGAGACAGGAAAATGTGAACTTGATTTTGAGTTCCTACCTCTTCTAACTGATAAATTTATCGTTGAATCGTTTGCTGTAACAAACATCCAAACCAATACAGACCGCGAGGAAGATGGTAGATTGTCAAAAGAAGAACTGGCCGCGCAACCAGGTTTCGCAAAAAATACCGCCCAATATCTGGAAAAGGAAGTATCATCATTAATCGCACCGCAACTTGCCGCAGTTAAGAACAAGGCAAATGTCGATAGCATTTTAAAGATACTTGATATTCAATCAATTGAGAAAATGAACAACCTGTCCAAAGAGGTGGACACAAAATATTCTGCCTGGGAAAATAAATTAAAGAATCTAAAGATTGAAGATGATTTAAAAAAAGTTGAAGAACAAATAAAATCCATTGATGTAAACAAATTAAAGACAGCGGATCAGATACTGGAAGCTACGGGCAAAGTCGACCAAATATATTCAACCCTTAAATCTAATAAAAAAGAGTTTGATCAGATCAGCGGAAACCTCACCAACGACTTACAGAACATTCAAACCCAACTTGGTATGGTAGATGAATGGATTCAAAATGATTATGCAAGGGCATTGTCTCTGGCGAAAATCCCGGAAATAAATGCTCAAAACATTGGAAAACTCATTTTTGGACGCCGGGTTGTTGATATGTTTAATAATTATCTGGGCTATGTGACGCTCGCCCGAAAGTACACAAAAAGTGATAAATCAGATCAACCTGAGAAAGAATCACCCCCCAGGTTAAAGGGTCAGGACATCTACTTTTACAATAAAAATGCCCGGCCGGATTTTTGGATCAAAAAGATGAATATTTCGGGATTGACAGAAAGCAAAATTGCCTGGGAAGGTCTTGTAAAAGATGTCGTCTCTGATCAGAGGTTAATTGGAAATGCTACGGAGATTTCGATTGGCGGTAAAAATAACGAAGGAATTGCGCTTACACTTGATGGTATTCTCAATTACCTGGAAACGGATCCGGCAGAATCATTTAAGCTAAATTATAGTGGCTTTACTTTAGCGGACTATAAACTATCTGATTCATCAATTCTACCAAATAAATTATCCAAGGGTCGAGGTGCCCTAATTACAAATCTTGATTTGAAGGGGAATAAAATTGATGGTGAAATATCTTTTACAGGAGATCAATTACGTTTTGAATTCTTAAATGCTACAAAGGAACAAAATAAATTAGAAGAGATGATGCAATCCATTCTTAAGAGCATTAATTCTGTTGACGTTATGGCAAAAGTTCGAGGTGAATCGGACAATATAAAATTTTCAATCCGCTCAAATCTCGATGATGTACTCACAAAAAAAATGGGTGCAATTGTAAGTGACGAGTTTAATAAAGCTAAAACTGAGATACGGGCACGCGTAGACCAGGAAGTTGATAAACATAAACAGGAACTAAATCTGTTGGTTTCATCAAAAGAAAGCGGATTAAATAGTGAGATCGGCAAATATGAAAAAATGTTGGATGGTGAATTGGATCGTGCTGAGTCCAAGAAAAAAGAAATCGAGAATGTCTATGAAAAAGAAAAAAAGAATATAGAAAATAAAGTAAAAGATTTACTTAAATTTTAGCGGCCAGCTGCTAATTGATTGAATTTTATTTTGTGAACAACCCTATTATGTATGAAATAGAAAAGGGAGGGATTAGATGAATCTTTTAAGATTTATAGTTATGCTTTTGACAGGCATTTTGCTGATCGCTTGTCAAACAAAGAATGAGATGGATATGGCACAAACTTTTGGTGGAAAGGTTACCATGGAGAACGCCGTAACCATTGCAGATATCTATGCAAGTCCGGAAAAATATGAGGGTAAAGAAATACGGATTGATGGTGAAATAAAACAGGTTTGCCAACATAAAGGATGTTGGATTAAGATGAGTGATGGGGAGAAAGAATTAATTGTTCGTTTTAAAGATTATGGTTTTTTTGTTCCCAAAGATGCCGCTACGGCAAAAGTAACCATACAAGGCATCTTTACCACAGAAGCGGACAAACATGTTATGGAGGAGGCCAGTTCACAGAACGAGGGTGGACATGAAGGGCATGAACATGGTGGTGAAGAAACATCCGGGCATTCCGAGGAAAAGGACAGCGATGAGATGAATGAAAAGCAAATTGATCCTGATATGCCTTACTCTTTCGTAGCACATTCTGTCGTCATCTACAATTCAGAAAATTCAGAAATCTAAATATAAATCCACATAGAGACGCAGGTATACTGCGTCTCTAATTAACGCAAATAGTATCAGACATCACCTCTATAAATTTATCTACAATAACAACTCTTTCTGTATTATCACCCTCAATCGCCGGCCTCTGGGCTTCATGACCTTCAAATCTAACTAATAGCACCTGTCCTTCTGATTTTCGTTTTTCTAAATATGCTTTTTCTAAATAGATATAATCTTTTTCCATTGCAACTGGCAATTTTTCTCCATTGATGCAATTTGTGATAATCGCAGCATCAGCCCAGTAGACAAATAATCCTTCAATCTGATTTATGGTATCGGCATCTTTTTTATTTTGCTTATGCTCTCCATTATCACTACATGCAAATCCCAACACTAATAATAAAACCAAGATAACCGGTAAGAGAAACCCATCTCTTCGAATTCTCATACCTCTGGTTCCTTTACACTTTTCCACTTCGGTAAAATCGAATTTCTACCTTCTCCACTGTCGCCAAACCTTCTCTTATGGCACCATCGATCAAAGGGATGAATCTTTCAATTTTTTCCAGAACATCCACAATTTCGATTATTATAGGCATATCATCAGAAAGGCGGAGAATTTTTGAGGTGTGTATGCGACTGGATGCTCCATATCCTTCTACCCCACGGATGACAGTTGCACCGGCCAGGCTATTTTCTTTGGCCCGCTGAATAATCCATTCGTAGAGTGGTTTTCCCTCAAACTTATCATTCTCACCGATAAAGATTCTTAGCAAATGCCCTTCTTCTGGTAACATTTTGAATGCTCCTAATACTTTTTTTGTACACATAACTTATATATCATGTCATTCCGTCCCGGAACGGGATCGCGTCTCGGGATAGGAATCTTCCTAAGTGAGCTATCAGAATCTACATGGAGAAAGATCCTTTCAGGATGACAAAAAAAATAAATCGTTGCGGCGGCGCGGCGCTGCGTGAGAAATAATTATTCATTAAACTTAGAGCTATAACATTTTTGAAAGAGAAAATCCTAACCAAACGGCGCCAATGCCCAGAACAATATGCAAAACAAGATTAGTTAAAGCACTAACTAGTTCACCATTACGGGCAAAGGTAATAATTTCAAATCCAAAAGTTGAAAAAGTAGTAAATCCGCCCAGAAACCCAATAAAGATAAATAATCTGAATTCGGGACTAAATAGTTGACGTTTCTCGACTAATCCTCCCAGGACTCCTATGAGCAGACAACCGAGGACATTTACAACTAACGTACCGAGAGGGAACCAGGGTTTATCTAAAATCCGATGAACCAGACCGCTGGCCCAATATCTTGCAATTGAGCCAATAAATCCTCCAATACCTACAAATAAGATTTTTAACATAATTAATCAATGATGAGAAGTTTTAGAATTTACTTTCTATCATCAGTTTAACTGTCGTATAGGACTAATCCCATAGAATCCAGTTTATTCCGAAGCGAAGAAAGCGCAAATAATTTATATAACCAAAAACAATTTGATAGTCTGTTGATAGCGTATTATCCATTTCAAAAAAGATCTGGATCGTCTGTATCGTCGCTGCCAGTTTCCAGTTAAAGGTATAAAATGAATCAGTTAAACCCGTATTTGAATAGAATCGATCCAAGAGTACCTGATAGAGAATATTATGATGACTACCTTCATAATTGATCATCCCATAAGCATCGAAGATTAAAGCACCCTTAAGAAAACTTTCATGGAAATGCAGATTACCCCAGGCACTTTGTTCGGGTGTAAGATTAAAATCACTCATGGTATACTGTCCACCCAGACCGAAGGTAAATTTCCATAATTTTACCTGTCCATCTGCGGCCAAAAAAGCAAAATCCCTGTTTTCACCATTCAGAAACTGCGGTTCACTCCAGATAATTTCCTTTTCGATTCTCTGGTACCCCAAATCAATTCCAATTTGCCATGCATCGGACGGGCGATAGCGATAGCGGGTAGAGAAGGTCAGATATTTTTCCGGCTCAAGATCAGGATTTCCTTTGAGGGAATCTAAAGCCCAGAACCGTTCCGTCACATTTGGATTTCTGGTCCCAATGGTAATATCAAACGAAGCAAAATGTTCCTTGGAGAAAATAAAATCCAATCCAACTCCCGGAATAAACTGGGGATCAAAATCTTTTACAAAACTAGCCTGAAGTGCTGCCCTGAATGATATATTTTTATTCAAGGGTAGATTGAAATTGCCATAGGTATTGAAAGATGGAATGGTAGATTTTTCATTAAATGTATCACCATAAACCTCAGGATTAACAAAACCTGCTCCCACTAACAATTCCCCTCCACCAAGGAATAAATTGTAGTTGAGGTCAATCCCATATCTCATACTCTTGTTAACAAATGTAAATTCTGTAAAACTATCTTTGAACCTCCGTTCATAGAAAGAATGATAGAGTAAAAAATGAAACCGTTGACGTGTACTATCATCAATGATCCAGGTACCATCAATAAATACATCATCACGATGTTCAATATTACGGGGTGTGGCAAATGTTTGATTAGGATCAAAGGACGCCAGGCCTACTTTACTTCTATTCAAAAATATTTGAGTGCGAATATAGAGAGATTTTGAATATTGCCAGGTAAATTCACCCCGATAATTTTCTGCTTTAAAATCGGAATCGGGAATCGAACCATCAAAAAAGCGATTTAACCCACCCAGTTGCATAGCAAATGTACTGGTAAATGGCACTGAAAAACTTATATCGAGATCGCTGTATCCATAACTACCCTGTTTGTAGACAATTCTTGTCCAGGGCTCCTGGAATTGCTCAGAATTTGATGTTACATCTAGCGTATTCCCCATCCCCATACCAAAATTACGTCGATTACCCCTTACCTGATCAAGTTCAGTAGACTGTATAAAATTTAGGGGGATAAATTGGGAATTAAACATGCCCTGAAGTGCATCATTCATATAGATGCGGTTGTAATAGAAGGATGTTTGGTGAGGGTATAGATTTATATTTGTCAGATATGAAGGACGACCTGTCTCGGCAAGATTAAAATCAATCCAAAGAGGCTGATTCTGAAGGATATCACTCATGTCTTTATAAATGAGATCCTTTTCATTCTGAGCTTCATAAATCTTAAAACGACTGGTATCAGATTTTTCCGATAGTCGTTCCTCCAAATCATACCAATAGAGATTCGATTCAACCGGTATTTTATCTGAGGAATCGGGAGATGCCTCCTCGAGCTCGGCATCAGCTTCCGGAGTTCGGGTTCTACTTGTATCTTTTTCAGCAGCAGCTCTTTTTTCCAGGGCTGCCCTTTTTTTTTCTTCTTGACTACGTCTTTTCTCTATCGGAAGATCCTGTGCAATTAAAAGATTTGTGAGAAGAAACATCGAAGCGAAGATATAGAAAAATCGATTAATCAAATACAATTCCTTTTAAATGATGAATTGAACAGGTTCATATGTCACAATGCAATTTAAAGGTATTGTGAATTTTATACAACATTGATAGTCAAAGGTATGTGGATTTAGTTCAAAGATTTCCGGAGGCTAAATTTAAAAACAAGATGTATCTTAATGTAACAATTATATTCAGGAAAATATCAAAAGGAGCCAGTATGTTCATAAAACAGGTTACTGGCTTCCCCCACCGCTAATAGCTTTTTCAATTTTTACGTTTGTTTCACCTTTCCAAAGATACATGGCAGTGATTTTCATGAAGTAATTACGCAAATCATCAAATATCACATATGCCCAGGGCACTGCTATCAACGATAAAACAGTTGAAGTCATTAATCCGCCAATAATTGTACGTCCCATGGGGGCATAGGGGATACCAATCATCTGGGTATTACCAACAGCCATAGGAATCAATCCCCCTATGGTGGTAAAGGCTGTCATTAAAATCGGGCGAAATCGTTGTTTACCGGCTTCCATAATCGCATCATATCGGCTGTATCCTTCTTTACGTAACCTGTTAACCAGATCAATAAGAACAATGGCATTATTAACAACAATTCCAATCAGGATAATGAAACCAATCCGACTCATCATATCGATAGGTGTTCCCGTAAGATACATAAGCCAGAACGCCCCGAAGAACGAGAATGGGATGGATATTATAACAGATAAAGGTAAAACAAAGGATTCAAATAAGAAACCCATTAGTAGAAAAACAAATGTTATAACTAAAATGATGGCAAACATTTGGCTATCGTCACTTTCTTGCATATCTCTGAAACGCTGCCCCTTGCTCCATGAATATCCATAGGGCATTTCAAAGCCATTCATCACTTGATCGACTTTTGCGTACACAACACCCATTGTTTCTTTGGATACGTTTGCTTTGACACTAAGCGTAGTTTTACCATTTTCACGGGTTATATTGCCATACCCTTTATTGATAGTAAAATCAGCAACAGCATCCAGGGGAATTTCCTTTCCATTGTCTGAAAAGAAAGTAAGATTTTTTAATTGATACAAATTTTGCCTGTCTTCCTCCCGTAATTGAACCAATACATCTATTTCTTTTTCTTCCGTCTGGTACTTTGGCAAGGGAATGCCGCGAAGCGCATATTGTACGGTACCGGATATCATTTGTGGTGTGATTCCGTATTTTTTTGCCTGATCACGCTTAATATGTAAACGAATTTCATCGCTACCTTCTTCCCTATCCGGCTCTATACTAACCACCTCCTCAATTGTACGCAGTCGACGCTCAACCTCCTTTGATAACTCAGCTAACTTATCTGTATCATCACCAAATAAAGAAATAGCGAGTGAAGCATCATCTCCCCCCTCACGGAACCAGCTGGTGCGGATCTCAACCCCGGGAAAATCGGGCAATCGTTTTTTAAGATCTTCTACAACCTCAGAGCGCTCCATCACACCCTCATAAACACCAATTGATTTTTTCACATTTTTGAAAAAGGCCTCATACCATTGCATCGGAGCAGGGGGATGGAGAAAAATACTCATTCGTCCCCAATTATGACTAAATCTGCAATCAATTGCTCGTACATCATACAGTTCCTCTTTTACCCTAACCGTATCTTCAACAACTTTAAAAATCCTTTCAACATCCTCGATAGTCAGATTATCTGGTAAATCAAAAAACAGCCTGACATCATTAATATTTCCCTGCATGCGGTCTGTGCCAGGAGATTGAGCAGAGGCATAAAACATTGAGATCACTAGAAAAATCAGGATTATTGACGTTTCCAATCGGTGAGATAATGTCCAGCGCAAGGTTTTTTGGTAAAGTGCGTTTGTCTTTATAATTGCTATAGGCTCTTCAACTTTTCTCTTACTGACTACTTTTGTGGCTGCTAAAGGAATAAATATCATCGCAACAAATAGTGATGCAACCAGGGAGATCATTACTGGCAAGCCGATTCTTAACATATAGAAACGAAATCCTACATTGTCATTCATTAAAATTAGAGGCAAAAAAACGACTACGGTTGTCATCGTCGCCATGGTAACGGCAAGGGCAACCTCGCTTGAACCCCAGAGGGCTGAATTTTTATTATTTAACCCCTGCGCTCGTTTGGAGTAAATATTTTCCAAAACGACAATAGAATTATCTACCACCATGCCAATTGATACCATCAGACCCATCATTGTAATTAAATTCAGAGTCCACCCTAAAAAATACATGGTTGTGAGGGTGATTAATATGGAGAGTGGGATAGCAAGATTAACAATCAATGTCATCCGAAATCGACGCAGGAAGAAATAAAGCACAGCAAAGGCAAATAAACCTCCCCACATGGCCGCATCCTGGAGATTTTTGATCGACTCTTTTATAAATGACCCCTGATTGAACAAAACTTCTTCTTCAAAACCAGCCATTATTGGCTCTTTCTTTATCTTATTTAGGAAGAGATCCAATACTTTATCGGAAAGTTCTGCTGTATTTGCCATCGATTCTTTAAAAACGCCTATACTAATCGCTTTTTTTCCATCGATAAGTTGCCGCCAGCGTCTTTCAGGTACATCATATTTGACATCCGCAATATCACTAAGTTTTAAATTAGCACCCCTGATAGGCAAGTTCTTGATCTCTTCTAAAGAGTGAAATTTGCCTAATGACCGGACAAATATTTTTTGCTGACCTTCGTTTACATGACCGGATGATATGGCGAAATTATCCTGACGAAGTTTGCCAATAATGTCATACAGATTTATCTTATAAGAACGTACTTTGTCCTGATTGATCATAATCAAGATCTCTTTTTCATCAGCTCCCCAAACCTCGACCTTGGCCACACCATCAACACGCTCCAGGGGCTTTTGAACATGTTGTTCGATGATATAATAAGGATCTTCATATTCTCCGGATTGGACAAGCGCTATCCATAATACCGGGGAATCATCTTCTCCACGTTTCCATACCCAAATACGCTCCACATCATCCGGAACTTCAGCTTTTACCCGATCCATTCGATCTCTTAACGTCGCATAAGCAACATCCATATCAGTGTCCTGCACAAAACTGATATGGGTAAAGCAGCCATTACTATGACTGTTTGTAAATACCCGATCAACACCGCTGATCGTTCGGGCCTGCTCTTCGATTGGTTTTGCAATCTGCTCTTCCACTTCACTGGGATTTGCGTTAGGATAGGGTACATACACACCCAAAAATGGCGGTGTAAATCCCTCCGGCATTAATTCAACAGATATCTGTGTAAAAGCTATATATCCAACAACCAATAACGCCGTAAGAGTCATCAATACAGTTATTGGCCGATGTATGGCAAAATTTGGAAAAAAACCGGGACGCTTGTCCGACATGGTACTCTCACTTTCGATTTATTGAAAATTGAATATTGAAAAATGTAAATTAATTCTTCAATCTTTCACGAGTTGTTTTTCTGGATGCATAAAATATGGCTCTAAGTTCTTTTGCCTCTGCAATTAAGTGATCAATTTTTTCTAGTTTAAACAAACTTTCATCTCTAATAAATTCCAACCAGAAATAAGATTCATCACATTCTTCCAAACAGATACTAATCTTCGCGATGAAACTTGCTTTAGATTGTGCCAGACAAGCTGCTCTATAATTTGCTGCAACAGAAGTTGAGCATCTGATTAATTGTTTTTGTAAATGCCAACCCAGATTGTTTTTTGGCAATTCAGAAGCCAGAATTACACAAGAATGAGCAAAAGTCTTTGTTCGCTTCATTAATATTTCACTTTGCTCAGACATGTCTCCCACATTTTTAAAATAAATAGAAGTCTTTTCAAATTTACGCATTAAAATAATTATTGTTACTCTTCTAACTTCCAATCTTCAATTTACAATATTAAATTTTCAATCTTTACGGTCCAGCACACTATACATGGTCGGGATAACAACAAGTGTTAAAATGGTCGATGAAAGAAGTCCGATAATTACAGTAATGGCCATTGGTGTACGTATTTCGGCACCGTCTCCCACACCGATAGCCATGGGCAATAACCCTAAAACAGTTGTAGAGGTCGTCATCATGATGGGACGTAAACGAACTTTTCCTGCAGTAATTATGGCTTCAACTTTTTTCATCCCCCGTTCCCGCAATTGGTTGATATAATCTACGAGGACGATAGCATTATTAACAACAATTCCAGCAAGCATAATTCCCCCAAGGAAAACAACCACACTGGCTGGAATATTAAACAGATATAAAAATATCAGAACGCCGATGATGGCCAGAGGAATTGTAAAAATGATAATGAACGGATGTAAGAGCGATTCAAACTGGGACGCCATTACAATGTAGACGAGAAATATCGCCAGAGCAAGGGCCATCATCAGGCTGTTTAGCGAGGTTTCCATTTCCTTATTTTGACCGGTGATGTCAAAAAGAAAATCATCAGGCATTTCTGTATTAGCGAGAATACTGAAAATTTCCTGGCTGACACTTCCAAGATCACGGCCACTCACATTAGCTGTGATCACAGCTGTCCGTTGTTGATCGATACGCCTAATCTCCGATGGTCCTTCATTAACCCGTATCTCCGCCACTGCTTCTAAGGGCATCGGAATCTCAGCACCCGGATTGACAACGAGTCTTCGGAGGTTATCGATGGTCTCTTTGTCCTCTTCTCTCACCCGGACAAGAACATCAATCCTCCGGTCCTCTTCTTTAAATTCCGTTGCTACATCACCTCTTACTTTATTACGCACAATCGAGGCAACTTCCAAAATATTGAGTCCGTAACGAGAAAGTAACTGGCGATTATAGATTATCTGAACCTCGGGATTTCCCCTCTGGATATTTGCTTTGACATCAAACAATCCAGGGATTTCCGAAATACTTTCTTCTACCTCTCTGGCAATGGACTGCAGCTTCACCAAGTTAAATCCGCGTATTTCAACTTCGACTGGTGTTTTAAAACTAAACAGGGTCGGCCTGGATATTTTAGATTTAACTCCGGAAAAGTCACCCATATGATCACGAATTTCACTGATTAATCGCTCTTCCTCACTTATGACGCTACCGCCGCTTTCACGGTCCAGTGTAATTGTCAATTTGGCCGTATTTTCACCTTCATCTGTTTTTGTAGATTCCTGTTTATCTATACCTATCACCGCAGCGACCTTACTAACTCCATTTAATTTTTCAACAAAATCTATAATTGGTGCGACACGCTCATCTGTCATTTCAGCAGGTGTTCCAACGGGGTAAGTCAATTCCAGATTGAATTCTCCCTGATGGACTTCCGGAATGAGCTCACTTCCAATTTGTGGCGCTATTATGAAAATGGAAAAAAGGAATAATACCAACATAGTACCTAAGACAGTCCCTCGGTTTACTAATGACCAGTTTAGGATACGCGGATATACGTCCTCCAACCAGGAATAGGACCAGTTAAAAAGCGCGAAAACCAACCTGGATGGGGGTGTAAATATGATCATAAATATCAGATATAGAGATTTTATTATTACAGCTGATGAAGTAACCGTAAAATGAGCGATTCTAAAAAACAACTCTGTTGCAATCTGGAATATGTACTTGATTAAATAAAAAACTATACTCAAGGGTAGAAATATTGCTTTCAAAATTTTTCGGAGAATTGATTTACCTGAGAACTTCCCAAACATCTCCTTCAAGTCATTATAAAATGTAGATAGAGACTTGTTGATTAAATATTCAGGCCAAATATCTTTTATAAATGTCACACGCCAGAAGTCAGGATTTTGCGCATAGTTAAATATTACCTCAGAGATATGAAAATTTAATAAGCCTGTTTTTGTTAATAGTGCAAACAGAGGCATTAAAGGGAGAATGATTGGGAGAGTCAGGAACTTAACAAGGGTTATGAGTAGAGCTGTAAATATCTTTAAAATATTAAGAATCAATATGCCCAGGGTTTTAAAAATTAATAGTACTCCTTGCATAAACAATTGTATAATGGAATCGGATTTCGTCTCATCAGCAATCAAACTTCCAATTTCATCTTCCGTGCTAAGATGAAGAAGATTACCCTTCATCAAATCTTTTATACGAACCCCGGACACAAATTTTGACGTTTCCCGTGAGGAAAGCATCGGAATCAAAAATAAAGCAACTGCTAAAGAAGCAAGTAGGGCAAATACAACGGTCATAGACATATCCCCAAAAATCTGACCCGCAACACCTTCCACAAATACAATTGGAAAAAATACTGCAATAGTTGTTAATGTGGATGCAAATACAGCGCCACCAACTTCACCAACACCGCGAATGGTCGCATCGACAATTCCATCCCCCTCATCCCGGCAACGGGCGATGCTCTCCAACACCACAATTGAATTATCGACGAGCATTCCAATTCCCAATGCCAGTCCACCCAATGACATGATATTGAGAGAAACATCAAAAATTTTCATGGGAGCAAAGGTGGCCACAACGGAAATGGGTATAGAGATGCCGACGATCAGTGTAACCGTAAAATTACGTAGGAAAATAAATAATACAATTACCGCAAGAATACCACCGAGAATCAGCTGTTGATTTTACTTCATTGACTGCATTTTCAATAAATATTGATTGATCTGACAGTTTCTCAATTTCTACTCCCTGAGGAAGATTATGAGATATAAAACTTGTCATTATCTTTTTATGTAATTCTGCCTCGTTCTGGCCTCCTCCTCTTCCAGGACCGGCATTTTTCTTATCCTCATCTGTTTTTTTCTTTTTCTCTTCCTCTTTCTCCCCTGACTTTTCCTTTGCCTCCATTATCTCAACAAATTCCTGCTGCTCGATAGTACCAAAAACAATATTAGATACGTTTTTGGCTACACTTACAATATTGGCATCAGCCTCTTTATAAATTTCAATTTCAACACTTTCTTCACCATTTATTCGCGTAATGATCTCACGTTCTTTATTCGTTCGCTTCACCTCGGCGACATCGCGGACTTTAATTTCGCGGCCATTCCAATTTCCAATAACGACTTCACCAATTTCATCAACCTCAGTAAATTCATTGAGCGTGCGGACGATATATTCTGTTTGACCTTCTTTTAGATTTCCTCCGGCCAGGTTAATATTCTCTTGTGCTAATCTATTTTTAACCTGCTGAATATTTATTCCAATCAAGGTTAATTTTTGCTCATTCAGTTCAACGCGAATTTCTTCTTCAAGCCCGCCCTTTACTTTTATTGCCGCCACACCATCGACAGTTTCCAGACGTCTTTTAATGTCTTCCTCTCCTAGATACCGCAGATAAAACAATGATCTTTCTCCAAACAAACCAAGGCGCATGATCGGATCAAGAGTGGGATCGTATCTTAAAATAATTGGACGATTTACCTCTTCAGGCAAAAAAACTTGATCAAGTTTTTCCCTCACATCAGACGTTGCATCATTCATATCGGTATCCCAGGTGAACTCCAGGATTATATCTGATTGGCCTGCCTTCGAGATCGACTGCAAACTGACCAGATTATCAACAACGCCAAGGGCTTGCTCAATTGGTCTTGAAATGGTTGTTTCGATTTCTTCCGGCGCAGTACCCGTATATTCGGTACGCACCGTTAGTGAAGGATATGAAATATCCGGCATTAGGTTGAGCGGTAACTGCTGATACGATATATACCCAAAAACGCAAATACCTATAACTACCATTAATATTGCAACGGGTCGGGTGGTAGTAAATTTAAAAAAATCACCGGCCCTTGATATCATTTCTTTTGATTCATTTTTCATTCTGAATGGTTACTTTCTGTAATAATATCTTAATTTATTCGTCCATGAATCACAGTAATTTCTCGATTCATTTATCCAAAGTGATTGAATCTTTTCTCACGCAAAGACGCAAAGCCGCAGAGGAAGATTAAAAAAATAAATAATACAAAATACAAAAGTGTAATTATTACTTTTTAGGATCTATAAAAATATTTTTTCTCTGTTATTTTGTATTTTTTAAATTGATCCTCTTCGCTTCTTGGCGTCTTTGCGAGATACCAGACAATACTTAAATTGCCCTCTTGGATTCGTTTCGGAGATAGGCCAAGGTATTCTCTTTAACATTCACTATTCTTACACTGTGTACCGTCTTTTAACCCAGCCTGGCCAACGATAATAATCTGCTCGCCTTCTTCAATACCATCCAAAGATTCCACTTTCTCATGATCCTGAAAGCCAATTTTCAGAACCACTCTTTTTGCAACACTATCCCTGACAACGAATATATTCATTCCTTCATTCTCATAGACAATCGCTGTTTTGGGAATTAGAATGGCATTCTCATGCACAGAGGTGACAATATGAGTATTTACAAACATGCCTGCACGTAGTTTATTATCACGATTTTTAACACCAAGAGTGATTTTAAAGGTACCACTCTGCGGATCTACCACGGGACTAACTCTTTTAATCCAGCCTTCGTATTCTTTTCCACGGATATGATCTGAGGTTATATAAGCTTTTTGGTTTTTCTGAACAGTGCCAAGCTGCTTTTCAGGTGCATAAACCACTGCTATCATTTCCGTAGTATTAATAACCCTAAACAACTTATCACTGGGTTGGATACGGTCTCCGGGTTTTCTGGATCGATCACCTATGACACCGGATATGGGTGATGTTATTCTGGTATAACTGAGATTTAATTGTGCTTGCTTCCAGTCAACTTCAAGACCTTGCATAGCAAATTTTGCTGTTTCGAACTCTTCAATACTGAGAAGATTTTGCTTGTACATGGCTTCGAGTCTATTATAGTCAGATTTTTGTTTTTGGTAATTTAATTTGGCCTTCTCTTCCGCCAATTTGTATTCATCTGATTCTAACTCCATAAGGACCTGGCCTTTTTTTACAACATCACCTTCATCCACGTGTATTTTTTCTACCAAGCCCTGGACCCGTGAGTAAATATCAGCCATTCTTTCAGTCTCAAGATTTGCACTTAATAAAATATAATCAGAAATAGTGCCCCTCTTTACTGTTGTAACTTCAACTGGAATCAACTCGGCTTTTAGCTCATTTTGTTTTTTTTCTGCTTCCTGTTGTTTTAACGAATCTGCGGCTGTCGAATCTTGTTTAGCTGTTCCCTCTTCTCCGCCTGAACCATCCCCACAGGATGAGAGTACCATTATCCCTACAAATAAATGAATTAACAACGTGATTAAAAATTTCTTGTTCATCTTAACTCCTCTGGTGATTATATCGCATGAAACGTGTAAACTGATAGGACAAACCAATCGAGATTACGCAGCTTAAACTCATTAGTTTCAGTGTTTATCTGATTTTATTTAATTGAAGATTATATAAATAGTATAGACATGTAATATCACGAAAATGTTCTGAACTATTTCTTCTAATATTGAAAAGATCCTTTAACGATTGGGTAGAATATCCTAAAAAGTATAATTTAGATATCCCTGTCAATTGCCCCGCGCGTATCCTGATTATAAAAGTGTTATCATCATTCTTTCTGATAAATTAACATTCTATATAATTTCTAAAAATGATTCATGAATTTGTGTATCATCACCAAGATTATAGTGTTCAATGGCTTCTTCTAATAGTTGGTCACGGATAACTAGGATCAATCTATTCTTTCTCGACCTTGGATATTCATCTATAATTTTTCGAACCTGAGGCTCTAGTCCCTCTCCCCGCAGTTCGATTGGTCCAATTTCATCAATTATTAACCAATGGGGTTTTAATTCTACCGCCTGCTCCAGTTGAGAACGAGCCCATACAAATGCTGAGTTGAGAAATCGATACTTCCCGATGGTAATTAGTTCATCATCTGCTTTTATATTCTCTGGCGCTTCAAAAGGATGGAATACTTCATTGTGAATTGAATAGAATTGTCGTTTATTTCCAGTAAGCGGTGAGAGAATACCGGCACAGTTGTTATTAAATTTAAGCCACGAAATCAGATGGGTGGTCTTACCGCTCTGAATCGGTCCTGTTAGAATGTCTATAGTATGCATATTATGATAGCTCTATGGTTAAGATATTTACGAAGACAGAAACAACAAAGACTTTTACTCTTTTGAGTCCGTTATAAGATCGACTATTTTGCCATGTTTGGTATATAATCCGGTATAAAACCGGTAATACATCAAGCGTATTCTGGACATCGATTGTATAAACATTTTGCTTCTTACTCATATACTTTTGATACAGTTTCAATATCCAGGGCCCTAAAAGAAAGTACCATATGGCCATGATAGAAAGGGCACGAATAATCATTATAAGTGCCTTTACTGCCTGCGATTCAGATATTTCCGGGAACACATAACTTAGACTAATGACGCCTATTGCCAATAAGAAGATGGCGATCGTTGTCAACTTTTGATACCACTTTTTCTTTCGCTTTTTAAGTATCATTCCATTAGAGTTTTCCGTGATATCAATCGCCGGATGGGATATAACATTGCCGATCTCTTTTTCAACCCAACCCGGTAGCCTGGCAGCCAATATTCCGACTAAGACGCCCATACAGACATGAATTAGTATATATATTCCAATCATCCAATGACTAAAACTGAAATCTTCTGAAATAACAGGCAAAAATGCCAGTTGTTTAGTTACAAAATTACCAAAGAGGTCAATTGATTCCCACAGAACGTTTCCATAAACAAATGTTAAGATAATGATCTTTTGAAATGAAGATTGCAAAAGCGTAATAATTCCTAGTAACAAAGAAGATAGCAATAGATATCTTTTTGAGCGTAGTAAAAGTTCGCCCATCAGACCCTGAAATCCCACAGCTATATATGCTGCTAACGGGGTGTGTGGGCTTACAATCCCTTTGACGATTATTACGACAAATGTAGCCTTTAATATAGCCCCCCGTTTGGGAGAGAAACTGGCAATAAAAACCATCAGAATCACAGCAGTCCCATTGACGAGCAGCCCGGTCAATGGGATTCGAAATGCATGTAAAGCGCCACCCAACGCTGCTTCGCTAAGGGCCCATAATGCTATTAAGCGATCAACTTGAACTTGTTTATCTACATGGGAAAGTAATTGTCCCGAAACTGAAATCATCTCTATCCTGTAAAGGTCTAAAACAGGACAAGAATTTAATACTTTAGATTTAGATTTCAAAACTAATATAACCGCGTGTTTGTTATGTTAATTCAGAAATATCTGGTAAAGAATTTTAATTGCATTAGAAAATACAGGGATGAAAGTTCTGCAATAGGGAGACGTTTTAATAAAACACATCTTAAATCCAATTATCAATATTCTTAGATATGATAGATTTCCACGTAATTAACTGTATTGTCTTGACCAGGTGTTTACAGATTCTTGATTTCAAATCCGGAGAGAAAAAGATGCGAGTCAAGGTCATCCTGAACCCTGGCCTACCGCCAGGGTTCGGAATGACGAATTCTGCCTACTCCCAAATTAATAATGATTTTCATTTTTTAAACGCCTGGTCAAGACATGACAGACCAATAATAAAACTTTTGGGAATTTGCCATGTAAATTGTAATTTATATGTGATGGAAAATTTGTTCAAATGTTTTGAAAATAACATGCTATCTTGATACCAATATTTCTCCTGATGATATTATAGTAAATAGCCAAACTATCTATAAAATTTGAATTAAAGTACCAGAATATGGATACAACTGCTGCCCAGAGATTGCCTTCCATTATTATTACCGGGGCATCCGGATTTATAGGTCGCCACTTACTTGATGATCTTGCAATGGACCACCGCATCTTTGCCATCGCCCGGCGTTCGCCCCAGGAATGTAAAGCGCCAGTCCATCCAAACATTGCCTGGATCAGGGCAGATGTAGGGGACCAGGAGAGCATAAGTCGTGCCTTTCGGGAGATCACAACTGCAGGAGGGGCAGACTATCTGATTCATCTGGCTGCCTATTATGATTTCACCGGAGATGAAAACGCAGAGTATAAAAGAACGAATATCGACGGGACAAATAATGTCCTTGATCTTGCAGAGACATTAAACCTTAAATTGTTTATATTCGGTAGTTCTGTTGCTGCATGCAGTTATCCTCCTGAAGGTGATTTTGTTACAGAGGAGTCGCCTGCCGATGGTCCACATATTTATTCCCGTACCAAGAGAGACGGTGAGGCATTGGTTCTTAATCGTTTATCGTCCATGCCATCATGCATCGTCAGATTCGGTGCTGTATTTAGTGATTGGTGCGAATACCCTCCTTTGTATGCTTTATTTCAGACCTGGCTTGGTCCTTCCTGGCGTTCAAGATTTTTAGCCGGGAAAGGTGTCTCAGCGCTTCCTTATGTTCATATAAGAGATATTGTTAGTTTTTTCCGAAAATTACTGCACCGCATTGATCGTGTGAATGCAGGAAAAATACTCTTGGCCTCAACTAATAATGCAACCGATCATAAAACGATATTTGAGGTGGTGACGCAGAGTTTCTTGGGAAAATCAAGAAGACCCATCTTCGTGCCACGCTGGATGACAGGTTTCGGTATATATCTGATGAATTTATTTAGTAAGCCTTTTGAGCGTCCCTGGATGTGGCGTTATATCGATCGTAAACTTCTCGTCGACAATAAAAGCACCAGCGAAATTTTAGACTGGACCCCATCAACTCGGTTACGAATTGAGAATCGGCTTCCTTTTCTTGTTGAAAGGTTTAAAAGTGAACCCTTTGCCTGGCAAAGCCGTAATCTGGCCATTCTTAAAAAAACAACATTGCGACCCAGTTTCTGCATTTACAATGCTCTTTCTGAGAAGGAAGATGAAATTATAGACCAGGTATTGAAGCGAATTCTATCAGAAAAATGGTTTACAGAGGACCTTAATTTAAGGAAGATTGATCAATCTGAACTACTTTGGCAGATAAAATTAATTTATAAATTACTGATCGCCTCCATTCATACGGATAACAAATTGCTAATTCAGAATTATTTTGAGGTTTCAGGTATAAATCGCTTCAAATCCGGATATTCAGGAGATAAAATTAACTTTATTCTGGACATCCTCGACCGGATTGCCTGCACGGAGTCGTCCCGCGTTGATACCGTCGAAAGTTTTCATAAAGAGATTTACGATTTCATTACCCTCCCCTTAAAATTTGCAACTGACGAGGTAGATCTCCAATACAAACAATTTCTCTCCTATGAGAGGGAGGAAAAAGAGATGCCTGAATCTGCCCCATCTCTGACACCACAGAGTGCCAGAGATCTACTTGAAGAGACAATATGGAAATGTCTTGTCCACCGCAAATAATCATTCCATTCAAAACAAGGATTTACTATGCGTCTGGGTTTACGAACAACACTTCTGTTAGGTTATGGTTTTGTTGTTGCCTTTATGGGAGCATTTGCCATTTTCACCGGTCTAAGTTTCATTTCCGATACTGTCGTAACTGAAGCAAAACTTCGCGTACAAATGGATCTGAATTCCGCCTGGTCCGGATACGATGAAGAAAAGGCAATTCTTCAGTCATCAATCAGCATCGTCGCTCAGCGAGAAGACATCCACAAAGTATTGGGTAATAAAATAAAATCTCACTCTATATCTCCGGAATTGGATTCTTTAAAAAAAGTCTTCAATCTTGATTTCTTACTTTTATTGGATACTCATGGCAAGATAATATCCAAATCAGTCGCGCCAGTAGGTATAAGGTCGTTTTCTGATAATTCAATAGTTCAGCAAGCCTTGGTAGGAAAATTTTCCAGCGGTACCGTACTACACTCCCGTAATGAATTGCTAAAAATGGACCCCGATCTTGCTGAGAAAGCCTATATTCCACTCCTACAGACAGAACGCGCCCGTCCAACAGAAAAACAGATCGAAGATCAGGGAATGACTATTGAAGCGGCAACCCCTGTCTTTGGACCTGGAAATGAGATATATGGAATCGTATATGGAGGAATACTTTTGAACCGTCGGTTTGACCTGGTAGACCGAATCCGCAGATCCGTATTTGATATTGAAAACTATGAGGGAAAACCATTAGGAACCGTTACAATATTTTTATGGGATACCCGTGTTGCAACAAATGTGATTAAAGCAGATACAACCAGAGCTATCGGTACCCGTGTATCCGAAGAAGTGTATAAAAAGGTTCTGGAGAAAGGTGAACGTTTTGGAGATAGGGCGTTTGTTGTAAATGATTGGTATTTATCCGCTTACGACCCGATCATTGATCCTGATGGTAAGATTATTGGTATTTTTTATGTGGGATTACTCGAACAAAAATACCTCGATTATAAGGCCGAGTTAACCCTCAAATTTCTGGGTATGGGATTCATTGCTTTGTTATTAGTTGCTCAATTCGCCATCATTTTTGCCGGAAAAATTCGGAAACCCATTGAACATCTCAAAGAAGCGACCAGAAAAATATCTGGTGGTGATTTAAATACCAGAGTCAGAGAAGATGAGGGGAGCCGTGACATAAGGGAGTTAGGCCATTCATTTAATCTGATGGCTGCTTCATTAGAGTCTCCGGAGCAAAGAATTGGCGAATGCCACACGTGAATTAGAAGAAGCTTATAAAAAAGCCGATGATAAAAACCGTGCTTATCTGGAAATGCTTGGATTTGTTACCCATGAATTGAAATCACCGCTTGCATCTATTGTTTTTGCTGTTGAATCTTTGCGCGATGGAACGCTTGGCCCCGTGAATAAACCCCAGGATGAGTTATTAAAATCATCTGCAAAAAGTGCTCATTACCTGAATGCAACAATAGCTAATTTCCTGAACTTAAGTCGGATTGAAGAAGGTGCTTTAAAATTAAAGTTAGAGAAATTAAAACCCTGCGAATCTATGTGTAAACATGCGGTACAGCGATTATCAGAAATAATCGCTGACAGTAAAATGAGAATAGACTGTAAAATCCCTAAGGATCTGATCATTACAGGCGATACCAGCCTTCTATCTTCTGTTTTTCAAAATCTGATATCAAATGCGGTAAAATATGGCGAGAATGGCTCGACGATTAAAATGGATTGTGTAGAGCATGAAACAGAGTATCTGTTTTCAATCTATAACGATGGTGTTGGATTTTCTAAAGAAGACACAGAAGCATTATTTACTAAATTTACCCGATTTAGTTCTGAAAAATATGACACAAAATCGGGAACAGGCTTGGGATTATTTGTGACCAAAATGATCGTACAGCGACATGGGGGGCGTATCTGGGCTGAATCTGAAGAAGGAAAATGGGCGAAATTTTATTTTACGATCCCAAAAGAATCATCGCCATCCTGAAAATAAAGACCTCTCCACGAATTTCACGAATTATAATTTCCCTCTAATATATAATTTGTTCCTTGAGTCATTCTGAACTTGTTTCAGAATCTAATAATATCAGCTCGAAAAAAAAATTCTCGGAAGGAGTTTAATAAACAGAGTGATACTATAAAAGAAGTATAATTTTAATTCGTGAAATTCGTGGACAAAAATGTTTATAGGCATGCAATATTGCGATAGGTGATTTAGATTTTATTATTTTCTACCAAGTAACTCTTCAATTTTCTCTAACAATATCGCCGGTTTGACTGGTTTTTCAATAAACGCATCAACCGGAAGCAGAGCCGTGCCCACTTTTTCACTAAAATTGATATCTGTTTTAGAGGTTACAGAGGTCAACATGATGATGGGAATCTGAGCATACTGACTATATTCTGAGGTAATCTCACCCGTCCTTAACTCACTAACCACTCGAAATCCGGCAACAAAATCCTCCATAATGACATCTAAAATGATCAAATCCGGATTAAATGCTTTAATCTTTTCAAGACCCTCTCTTGCAGAAAGCGCAAATTCAAAATTATAGTTTTTCGCTTCCATCACCAGACGTACAACATTTACCAGATTGTCATCATCATCTATCATCAGGATTTTACTTGGTTCTTTCATGCCACCTCTCCTCCGGAAATTTACAAATCAATATAGAAATCGGCCTTGATTTTGTCAAGGATGGAATTTTGTGGATAAATGGAAAACCTGATCTATTTAAAAAATTGAGAGAAGATAAAATATTGTTGTGTTTATTTTAGCCTGGCATCTGCATTAACTCTGACACCTCAAGTGAACCGCCAATATCAAGAAATGGGCATCCTTTTGCAATCGATAATGCTGCTTCCATAGAATCCGCTTCAATTATGGTGTAACCAGACATTGTCGTTGTGCTTCCAATGGTAACTGTACCGTCAGAGTTTACTGTGCTCGTATTCTTAAGCGGATTGGCAGGACTAACAGCTGAGTCGCCCAACGAAGATAGCCAATCCATATATTTCGACATATGTTGCTTGCCTTCCTCTGGGCTAGAGGGCTGATCGCCGCCTAGATAAGTAATAATGTATTGAGACATTTTTTTCTCCTTATTTTAATAATTTACTATTGCACGAAGGATCTTACATCAGTTAACGGAATGATAATAAGTAATATTCCGAATTCTCTGCCCCGTTAACGACTTAAAATGTCATCAAGAATTTGTCTTTTTGGAAATTAATAGCCTCAGGATCAGATGGATGCGGCTTTATAGTACACTCTGCAAATTATACAATAAAGAAATTCTTTAAAACTGACTATCCCCGATGCCTATCGTGGTATTTCGCCAGTTTTATTTCAACACAAATGTCGTAAATCAGAATTTCGTTTATTTACCTCTCCCCAACCCTTTCCTAAAGGAGAGGGAGAAAGGGGAAACCCGAGGCAGAGCCTCGAGGAATTTTACAGATTAAAAGTAATTTGACCATACTATACAATTTTTGGCGATAAAGTGTATCTGCCGCTATGAAGCACAGCGAATTGTTGTCGTTTGTCAGCTCATGTTGTTATGGTCCATCGTGATGACAACATTTCCCGTTTTTTGTCCTGTTTCAACATATCTGAATGCATCGGCAATAGCCTCCAGTGAATATTTTCGATCAATAATGGACCTATACATCCCTTCCTCACTAAGTTTTTTGATAAAGAGCACACTTCCCTTACGGTCTCTGGGTAGGGGAAAAACAACTTTTTTATTGCCGAATATTGGTGTAAAAAGCGCGAAGAAGAGATTTTGGACCATTGGACCTAGTTCCGATGAAATATATACGCCACCAGATTCTAACAATGGCTTACACTTTTTGAATGAACTTTTGCCAACTGTGTCGAAAACATAATTATACTTCTCATTAGATTTAGTAAAGTCCTCCCTTTCATGATCAATCGTTTTATCTGCTCCGATCGATTTTACTAATTCTATATTTTTCGTGTTACACACCGCTGTCACACTTGCTCCAAAATATTTTAGAAGCTGAACCGCTGCTGAACCAATTGCGCCAGTTGCACCATTTACGAGAACGGTTTGTCCACGTTTAATATTCACCTTATTGATAAAATTATAGGCATAATGTGCACCTTCGATACTGGCAGCAGATTGCTCATAATTCATGTTATTTGGCATTGTTGCCAGCGCATTATCTTCGGAGAGTGTCATATATTGGGCATGAGAGCTTAAACCGTTATCATCAAATCCAAATACTTTATCACCAACTTTTAACGAAGAAACATTTTTACCAACAGATTCAATCTGACCTGCAAAATCGGTACCGAGAACCGGTTGATTTGGTTTGAGTAAGCCTGTGAGAAACCGCATAATAAATGGTTTTGCTCTAAGCATTGCACAATCTGTACGGTTAACCGTTGCTGCGAATACTTTTATTAATACTTCATTCTCCGCAAGGGTAGGTTTTTCTACCTCTTTTAATTCAAGAACGTCGGGAGATCCATATTTTTTATGTACAATTGCTTTCATAGGTAGCCCTTTAATATTTCGCGACTCTGTTAGTAAATGCCAATTTTTTCACTGTTTTTCTTTAGAGGTGGTCTTCTTAAATGTCGAATAAATTAATAGTTTTCTTTTCTACGAATCATATTATTTTTGAGGTGGTACAACATCCCGAAATTAAAATTTTTCTATTTTCACTATTAAATATTTTCATTTGGGGCACAGCGTGATTCGGCGAAAGAGATATCTTTGTATGAGCTTCGTGATTCTAAAATAAATTGTTTGCAGCATCGCTGCGGCATGAATATCGAAAGGAGAAATGTTTGGACCAATTATTTTATTAGAAATACTAAACTATGAATCATCTTAACTGAGATCTTTTCCTGTTGAGGTAAGATAAACCTGTCCATGTTTAATTCCCTTTGATGGCGATCATCTGATCGGCTATAGACTTCACCGCACCAGCCTTCCCTTTTAATAAAATCACTTCCAAACAATTATCATGATCCAGATGAACATGGGTTGTAGAGATAAATTTATCGTGATGATCATGTTGAAAAAGGGTGAGTTTATCCTGGAGATCTCGTTTGTGATGATCATAGAGCAGATTTAGGACACCAACCACCTGGGCATCGGCTTCAACCTCCTGCTCTACCAGAGAATGTCTGATCAGGTCCCGGATAGCCTCAGAGCGGTTCGAATAATTTTTTTGTTGAACCAACTGATCGAAACGCTGGCTTAAATCTGCTGGCAAAGATACGCCAAATCGAACTAGTTTCATGGGCATTCGTGTTATGTTTTAAAATAATGTAACACATATGTAAAAAAAAAGAAATATTTTAAGGAAAATAAAAAAAAATCTTGTTTTTTTTTTCACAATTGTTTATAGTTAACAGCATTAATAGTTAACTTAATTAACTTTTAATCACATTAACCATTGGTGGTATTTGTGGCTAATCAATCCACCAGGCAAATTGCTGAATATAGCCGCATCCTCTCACAGTTGCTCTCGGAAGTATCAGAACAGAATTTTCTGACTGAACACACAAAAGGTTTACTATCTAAAACACAGTTTACGATTCTTAAGATCCTCTCAGTCTCCGGTCATTACACAGTAAGTGAAATAGCAGATATTCTTCTCATCAGTCGCGCGGCGGCAAGCAAAAATATTGAAAAACTGGTACAGTTAAAATTTGTTAATCGTAAAATCACCCTTGAAGACAGGCGAGCCATGGAGGTAACTCTGACTGAAAAGGGTCGATCAATCATTGAAAAGTATGAGACGGTGCGATTCCAGAAACAGGATCACGCACTTTCTCCTTTCTCAGATGATGATAAATCCAGGTTCCTATCCTTGCTACGTGAATATGTGCAAAATTGTATGGCACAGGAAAAAAACATCGACTTAATTTGTCTTCAATGTAATGGCGTCATCGGTGATAAATGCTCCCTTGGAAGTGATAGACAAAGATGCCGCTTTTACTATAAAATACGTAACAAAATCACAACCAATGAAGAGGAGGATTAAGCATGTCCAAAGTGGGTTCAATTGATGTTATGACCGGGCAACGCTTGACCGACCTTGAGCAAAGGGGCGTCTCCCGGAGAGACTTCCTCAAGTTCTGTACAGCAATGGCCGCCTCAATGGGTTTACCCCTAACTATGGCAGATGTCATTGCTCAAACTGTTGGCAATGCTAAACGACCACCGGTTATCTGGTTACATTTTCAGGAATGTACGGGATGTACAGAATCTTTGCTGAGGGCTACACATCCTACAGTGGAAAGTCTGATTCTGGATCTCATCTCACTGGATTACTCAGAAACGTTAAGTGTTGCAGCTGGTCATCAGGTTGAAGAAGCGTTGCATAACTCGGTCAAAGAAAATGAGGGTAAATTTATTCTTGTTTGTGAAGGATCTGTCCCAACCAAGGATGATGGTATCTATTGTAAAATTGGAGGACGTACAGCTTTAGATATTTTGACCGATATCGGGCCAAAAGCAGCTGCTGTTGTTGCAATTGGATCCTGCGCCTCCTGGGGCGGTGTACAATCAGCCTTTCCTAATCCAACAGAGGCAAAAGGTATACACCAGATTCTCACTGACAAATCCGTTATCAACCTTCCGGGTTGTCCGGCAAGTCCTTACAATCTTTTATCAACAGTTCTATACTATCTCACCCTAAAAAAACTACCTGAACTCGATGGTATGGGCCGTCCCCTGTTTGCCTATGGCCGATTGGTTCACGAAAATTGTGAACGACGTCCACATTTTGATGCTGGCCGATTTGCGGAAGAATTCGGTGGTCCCGGCCACAAACAAGGATGGTGTTTATACAAACTTGGTTGCAAGGGCCCTGAAACCTATGCCAATTGTCCGATTCAGTCTTTTTGGTGATGTTGGCTCCAATGCCTGGCCCGTGGGCACAGGCCACCCTTGCTTTGGTTGTACGGAGAAGGGTGTGGGATTTACAAAACCGATCCATCAACAGGCAACCGTCTTTACCGTAACCCCTCCTGCGACTTATCCTGATATAATTGAAGAAAAAACAACCGGAGGATGGACGATTGGTGGCGCTGCTGTAGCAGGCGCTGCTGCGGGAGCAGCAGTTACGGCAGGAATAAAAGTAGCTAAAAGTCTAAATGAAGAAAAAAGTACGGGAGATAATGCACCGGAAAAAGAAGAATCCTAAGGAGGTGAGAAAATGAATCTGCAAAGAAGAGATTTTCTAAAAGTTCTCTCCGCCGGTGTAGTGACAGCGACGACGACCAAAGAATCACAGGCCCGTTCAACTTATACAATGCCGCCAGACGCAGTAGGTTTGCTATACGACGCAACATTGTGCGTAGGATGTAAAGCGTGTGAAGTTGGATGTAAAACAAGAAATGAAAAACCCCCGGTGCATTCCGAAATTGAAGACCATTTTGGTGTTCATGGCATCTGGGATGATTCACGCGATCTTGATTCCCGGACCATGAATAAGATCAAGGTTTACAAAAACGGTACGGCTGCCAATAAGGACCAGGAAATCGATGGCTTTTCATTTGTAAAACGTGCCTGCATGCACTGTTTCGATCCGGACTGTCAGTCTGCTTGCCCGACTTCGGCTCTGCTTAAAGATCCGGTTAAGGGCATTGTAACATGGGACAAAGATGCCTGTTGTGGATGTCGTTACTGTCAGATTGCCTGTCAATATCTGATTCCCAAATTTGAATACGATAAAGCGTTGCCAGAACTAGTAAAATGCCAATTATGCAACCATGTATTAGAGGATGGCGGCATAACGGGATGCTCGGAATGGTGTCCAACCGGCGCAACTATTTTTGGAAGGCTTGATGCCCTGCAATCTGAAGCGAAGAAACGGCTTGAACTGAAGCCAGGAGAGGTTTACGATTTCCCCGTTCACACTGTTGATAATAAGGAGAAGAAAAGTAGGCCGGTGGCTAAATATGTTAAGCAGGTTTATGGAGAAAAAGAAGGAGGCGGTGCCCAATATTTATTACTTTCTGCGGTACCATTTGAGAAGTTGGGTTTACCGACAATGCCTGAAACCTCAGGCGCCGCCAGATCAGAAACCTTGCAACACACAATCTATAAAGGATTGATTGGTCCAATCGTATTATTAGGTGGCCTTGCTGTTGCGGCATTCCGCTCAACAAAAAAACAACCAACTGACGAATAAAAGGAGTCTTCGATGCATTGAAAGCAAACCGTTAGGAGGAAAAATATTTACCAAGCCATTTAAGATTTTAATGATTTTTGGCATCATTGGTGTATTTTTAATCCTGAAAAGATATTTCTTCGGGTTGGGCTCCGTTTCAAATCTGAGTGACGGTTATCCATGGGGACTTTGGATAGTTTATGACGTGGTCACTGGTACGGCCATTGCTTGTGGTGGATATTCAATGGCTATGCTGGTATACATATTCAACAAAGGTAAATACCACCCGCTTGTGCGTTCTGCACTTATGGCTGGTATGTTTGGCTACACACTTGCCGGTGTATCCATATATGTGGATACCGGACGGTGGTGGAATTTACAGAATATTTTTCTACCCGGAACAGCCAATCCAAATTCAATCATGTTTGAAGTTGCCGTATGTGTCGCCCTATACGTCGCCGTTATGTGGATTGAATTCAGTCCAACATTTTTGGAGGGTAAAAAAGAACATGAAGGTAAACTTAAATTATTAAACAAAGTTATGTTCTTTTTTATTGCCTTAGGGGTACTTTTACCGACTATGCACCAATCATCTCTTGGGAGCTTGATGATCATCGCCGGACAAAAAGTATCTCCACTCTGGCAAACCGATTTTCTACCATTATTATTTTTGATTAGTGCCATTACAATGGGATTTGCTATCGTTGTATTTGAATCTAAATTTTCTTCTATCGGTTTGAAAAGACCGTTGGAAACTTCCATGCTTACCCGATTAGCGGGGGTTATTCCTAAGCTATTAGTTGTATTTTATATCGTTCGAATTGGTGACCTGATTTACCGTGGCGCCCTGGGTGAAATGTTTACATTTAATCTGCAAAGTTTCATGTTTATTGTCGAGAATATCCTGTTCATCTATCCAATGGTGATACTGTTCTCAGCAGAAAAAAGAAAAGTACCAAAATATTTGTTTCTCTCTGCAGTTTCCATGTTGCTGGCAGGTGCTGTTTATCGATTTAATACTTTCCTGATTGGTTTTGAACCAGGAGGCGGTTATGTGTATTTTCCGTCTTTTTCAGAGATTATGATAACGGTTGGTATAATCGCAATGGAAATTATGGCCTATCTGGTGTTTGTAAAAATGCTGCCTGTTCTGCCAGATGTGAAACATGCACAATAATTTTAGGAGGAAACTTTCATGTCAAAGAGAATAACTGTTGACCCCATCACCAGGATTGAAGGCCATCTGCGTATAGATTGTCAGGTGGATGGTGGAAAGGTGACCAATGCCTGGTCATCCGGACAGATGTGGCGGGGTATAGAGGTCATTTTAAAAGACCGCGATCCGCGAGACGCATGGGTATTTACCCAACGCATTTGCGGTGTTTGCACGACGGTTCACGCAATGGCGTCTGTTCGTGCTGTAGAAAATGCCCTCCAAATGGAGATTCCATTAAATGCTCAATATATTCGTAATATGATCATTGCCGCCCACGGTATCCACGATCATATTGTTCATTTTTATCACCTATCCGCATTAGATTGGGTAGACATTGTATCTGCCTTAAAAGCCAGCCCGGCAGGTGCGGCAAAAATTGCCAGATCGTTATCTGACTGGCCAAATAACACAACGCCCTATTATAAGGGTGTGCAGGATAAATTAAAATCATTTGTCAGTACCGGACAGTTAGGTATATTTACAAATGGCTACTGGGGACATCCGGCAATGAAATTGCCACCGGAGGTAAATCTGATTGCTGCTGCACACTACCTGGAAGCACTTGAATATCAACGTGAGATCAATAAAATTGTTAGTATTTTAGGCAGCAAAACACCTCATATCCAAAACCTGGCTGTTGGTGGTGTTGCAAATCCAATCAACCCTGACAACCAGTCTGCATTAAACATGGAAAGATTGTACTATGTTAAAACCCTGATGGATAAAATCCAACAATTTATTCTTGATGTTTATGTTACTGATGTTGCTGCTGTCGCTGCTCATTATACAGACTGGCTAAACTATGGGGCAGGTGTAAAAAATTATTTATCCGTGCCTGACTTCCCTATCGACACCAAGGGTAAAGAGTTTTTAACACCGGGAGGATACATCCCCAATGGAGATGTCAATCAATTCAAAGCTATCAAAAGTTTTGATGATGATTTTTTCAGAAAAAACGTACAGGAGAGCATTAAACATTCCTGGTACAAAGGTAGCTGGACCCGACATCCATGGGATGAAGAAACGGTTCCGGATTATAAAGATTTTCAGGACAGTGGTAAATATTCCTGGGTAAAAGCACCGAGTTTTAGTGGAAAACCAGCTCAGGTAGGGCCTCTGGCTAATGTTTTAGCCATGTATGTTGCCGGCCACAAACCGACAAAAAAGTACCTGAATATTGCTCTGGCAAAGATTAAAAGTCTTACGGGAAGCGCCGTTCCTCTCTCGGCTCTCCATTCTACGCTTGGTCGACACGCTGCCAGGGCGGTACGTTGTGCCGTACTTTATGATATACTGGAGAAAAATTATCAATTATTAATTGAAAATATTCCTAGGGGTGATCTGGATACATTTAACAAACCAGAGTTTCCCAGCGGCGAACAAAGAGGCTTCGGTTTTCATGAGGCCCCACGCGGCGTTCTTTCTCACTGGATTGTTATTAATAATGGTAAAATAGAGAACTATCAGGCGGTTGTACCTTCTACCTGGAATGCCGGTCCCAGAAATCAAGACGATGCTATGGGACCTTATGAAGCTTCTCTTATGGGCAATCCTATTGCGGATGAAGAGAAACCATTAGAGGTATTAAGAACAGTTCACTCCTTTGATCCCTGTCTCGCCTGTGCCATACATTTACATGACAATAAAAAGAAGGAGATCGTGCGCGTTAGCGTCATGAAATGATTAGAACAGAAATAACAATTCTGGGGTTGGGAAATATCCTGATGCAAGATGAGGGGATTGGCGTGCATATCGCCAATCTCCTCAATGATAAATTTGTCTTCACTCCCCCGATTACCATCATCGATGGTGGAACTACTGGTGCAGATCTACTAACCTATTTTGAAAACAGCAAGAAAGTCCTGATCATTGATGCCGTAAATTTTGATAAGGAACCGGGCCATCTAGGTATTATCAAGGATGATGACATTCTTACCATGCTGACGTCAAAGATTTCTCTTCATCACCTCGGATTGTCGGACGTTTTGAGCATGATTAAAATTCTTGATATTAGACCTGAGGCGATCTGTCTGGTGGGTATCCAACCGTACAAGATGGAGCTAGATCTTGATGTTTCCCCTGAATTGAAACAAGATTTTGAGCGAATTATAGAAGAAGTTTTTTCGATACTAACTTTGTGGAATGTGAACTATCGGAAAAAATAACCCTGCCTAATATACTCCCAAGAGTCTGTCATATGAATCCTCTAACTCATCAACAATTAGCTGAACAGTTAATAATATCTCATCATGAATGCGCAAATGGTTGTTCATCAATCCTTCCATTAATTTTAAATGAGTAACAATTATATCGCCAACCAAGCGTATCGCATTGATTACTTCCCCTACTTCAAAATGTTCTTTAAATCGCTCGACTGCCTAGCGTGCGAGCATACACTCAATACCTGCAAACGGTCACTCAACACTACGGCTGTTTTGAGCATTTTATACAGGTTTCGAAATCGATACTCCAGCTCCTGGGGATCAAGTTGAATATATCTGTTAAATTTGTTCTCGTTCTCAGGTTTATGAATGTGTAATATGATCTCATCTATGATTTCTTGCTCCAGGTGTACCATCGACTCGTAAATCAATAAATTAAGTCTTGTTTCTCCACCTTTCGTTATAGCCTGTTCATTCCGACGATCCCATTCATACTGATTGCTCTTCCTATTTTCGATCAAAAACAGGAGACGTCGTTCAATTTCAAATCGCTCTACAGGCTTCCAGTTTAATATTTTACGGGTGTAGGAAGCATCGATGATCATTTTTTTATCGGTCATCTTGAGCATCCATGGTTGGATAAAGGGTTTCTTACCCTTAAGTATCCCCAGTAAGTATAGAGAAGTCACACCAAACCATGCCAACCATACCGGAAAATAATTAATATTCGCGGTCTTGCCATAATTATAGCGCATGGAGATATCATGCAATTCGCGCTGAGAAGTACAACCGTCATGACTGGCCATGTAGACATCGTACGCCTTGAGCGCATCAGTATTTTTTATAATTACTAGATAGAAGAGAATTCAGATTCCTTGTATGAAAATAGGGAATGGCAGCCTCACCTTTTCCAGTGAGAATATTTGAATCCCAGCGTTGTGACAACCACATAGATAACAAGACATACAAGGGGCCATACTCGCACCAATCGCTGAATATAGCAGCGCAACGGATTACGGTGCACGGAAATTTCTTCCCATATTTGTGGACTATTCTTTCCCCTTCCTTCTTGCTCAATGCATAGGGAAAGTTGGCATTAGCAGCGCTTTTTTCATTTAATACGGGTCCATTTTTACCAAATTCAGAGACAGTTAAAGAGCTGGCGAAAATAAATCTTTTAAGATTAAGACGCTGTGCATATTTTAAAATAAGCTTGGTACCATTGATATTTGTCCTCAGATATTCAGGATGATTTTTATTTGTAAAATCATAATAGCCCGCTAAATGGATCAGGAAATCAGCACCACCTTTCTCACGAATTCTTTCAAATGTTTCAGCGACCATCTCCTCTTCGCCTATATCCAGACGTATCCAGTTTATATTTTCATGATTTTCTACACCGACCGCTCGTTGGGCACGCCGGGCAATAGCATAGATATAAAACTCATACTTAAATGATTCAAGAACATGCCGACCAATAAAGCCAGAAGCACCTGTTACAATCATTACAGGTAATCTCGTAGGTCTCTTTACCAATTTGGCATCTGCATACATCTTCTATCCTTTAGAACTTATAATATTTTCTATAGAGCTGGCAATTCATGCGATCTGACTATCTCGGAATCGTTTATATAAATGATATAGTATCCACCCCAGTACCCCATCTCCAAATGCAGAAAAAATGACGATCCAACTTGGCTCCATTAACAGATAATACAGCAATAAAAAGACCACAGCAACTGATTTAGCAATGATTGCAAAATAAATCAACCAATATTGTTTTTCTCCATGAAATAAAGCTAAAAGGTAGGCAACCCCCATTATCAAATGAAAAACACCAGCCTGAGTCTGAAAGAACCTTCCCTGGTATCCCTCCAATCCAAAACAGACAAGATATTCAGTGGGTAACAGGAAGAGTCCAACAGCAACAGCGGTTGTATGTATAACAAATAGCCAGAGAATGCCTCTGAGATAATATCGATATTTCTCAGCATCCATATCATCGTACCCCTTGTTATTTATTTCACAGTATATTCAAAAAATAGGTTATAGTAAACAAAAAAATGATTTTATACACTTTTTTTGCCCATTAGAAGAAATTGGTTGATACAGTAAGCATGAATCAGTATTTTTTTCAATATTCCCGTATTTATGAGTATCTGGTAAAAGATAGTTCACTGTTGATTATTACTGAATTATTAAACGAATTCAATATTAAAATAAAAAGTGTAATACAGGATTTACCTATAGCCTCTATCCAGGATTAATAGAAAAGCATGGTTCGGATTATTCAGATTTTTCAAAATGACCAGCAATTGATAAATGCCATTGGAAATGGCGATGATTCAGCTCTGGCCTATCTATATGACAAGAATATCCGGATGATCATGAAATATATCCTCCAGAACAATGGTACCGGATCTGATGCTGCGGAGTTATTGCAAGACGCATTAGTGGTTCTCTGGGAAAAGATACTGAGAGAAAATTTTGTTCTTACATCTAAACTATCAACATTTCTATTCGGAATAGTTAGAAATAAATGGTTAAGGGAACTTTCGAGAAGGAAAAAGCTGACAAGTCTCGATGAATTAAACCATAATCCCGATGAATTTTCGGATATTACAGAAAAGATCGAAAATGATGAACTCATGGAGATTGTTAAAAAATGTATGGGGGAACTCTCCGATCTCTGTAAGAATATTTTAGTAAAATTTTATTTCGAAGAAAAGTCAATGCTGGAGATTAGTCAAAGTTTGAATCTGGCCAACGAAGATGTAGCAAAATCAAAAAAATACCAATGCAAAAAAGAATTAGAACGCCTGATTAAAAAGGTGGTCGAATCATAAACAGGGGTTGATATGAGCAATGATTTTTGCCGGCAAATCGATGAAAAAATGCTCGTCGAAGAGTATGTTGCCGGAAGATTAAAAGGTGACTTACTAAAAAATTTCGAAGAACATATCGAGAAATGTGAGAAGCACGCCCAGGCAGTTTTACTTGAGAAGGCTCTCAAGAGGGGCATCAGTGAATTTGCCCGGAGTGAGATAAAAACTAAACTGCAAAAACGGTTAGAAAAGCAGAATGATACACGTTTTATCATGATACGTTATGCGGCGATATTATTAGTAGCTGTTATAACCCCGTTAATTATCTATTATCAATTTAATGTTGCTCCGCAAAATCTTCAGAAAATCAACACACTTTCAAAAAAAGAAAAAGACAGGAACGAACAAAATCCTATTGCTCCTGCCGCCCAAGAAGAGATTAGGATTAAGGCTGAAGACGAAGCCCCCCCGACCAAAATTATTTCAGGATCCGGGGAGGATGCACCTACAACACCCAGGCAAATGAGTACTTCTCGTAAAGAAACTGATAGTGAACGCGATAAACAGAAGGCATCTGTGGAGGACGCAGGAATTGCTTATTCAGCTACAGAAGAAATCGCTGACAACAGCCTCCCTGAGATTGCCCTGACTAAGTCAAGCCCGGGATCAATGCTCGGAGCATCCGGGCGTTCAATAAATATTCCGAACATCTATGCTGAGTTGCAGGAGAGGACTTTGCGTGATAGTACAGATATAATAGATTGCATTGAAACTCATTTGGACTCTACTCATCTTCAGGATTACTTTCTATTATGTAAAATCCAGATAATAAAAAGTGGTGAGATTAGCCTTGTGGAAGTTATAAATGCATCCGTCCGCTCCGAAGAATTAGAATTGTGTTTACGGTCTATTATGAAAGAGTGGATGGTGAGTACCGGTGATGCAACAAAAGAGATTGAATATAAAATCTCCTACAGCCAATTTAGCAAATCGGAAAACTGATAATAGACGAATTAATACCAATCACCATGCACACCAGTAAAGGCAGAGAAGTAAAAAGGTAAAAAGTAAAAAAACGAATATTGAGATTGAAACGCTAAATGATTTTTCCTTTTTCTTTTTTACTTTTTCCTTGATATCTGTGGCAAATTTTTGACGTGAATTCCTTTAAATTCTCCCCGTTTTTCTTAAATGTTCGTACGTACGCATAATCCCAATGATGGCCATAGAATCTTTTATTTGATAATCCAACACCAGTTGATATGCTTCCAGAAAAGGTACTTTTTTTACAGATAAATCTTCTGTATGCTCAGGTTCAGCTTCTCCAAGTTCCAAATTTTCAGCGAGAAATAAATATCCGATTTCGTTAGTGATGGAATTACTAGTATACATTGTACCCAAATCAGTCCACTCCCTAGCCTCTAAGCCTGTTTCTTCCCGCAATTCCCTTCTTGCAGCATCCATGTGTGACTCCCCTGGTTCTCCCCCTCCCTCTGGTATCTCCCATGAATAGGTTTGAAGTGTGTAACGGTACTGGCCGACCAGATAGGTCTCTAGAGTTTCTGTTATAGGAACAATCCCAATGGCGGGTGAGGTTTCTACTACACCATATATTCCTTGCTTCCCACCCGGGGTAATGACCTGATCCTCTCGTAATCGCATCCATTCATTCTGATAAATCTCTTTGGTTGATAAAGTTTTCCAGGGATTTTCTACTGTATGATTTTTATTAGACAACTTAAACTCCACATAGTTAGATTCGGGATACCGGATGCCCGATTATGGATAAATAAAGATCAAATGACTCCATACCTGAAAAGCAGCCACTCCGAATCGAAATTAGTTGTAACGATGCATTAGATATATTTATAAGAATTTGCAAAAATATATCATTACAGTCTAATTTTGTATTATTTGATTCAAAATATTTCTATATTTTGAATCGCTATTATAGTTCCTTACTCGCGCAAAGACGCGAAAAGATTTTATCCACGAATTCAGACGAATTTCACTAACTCTATTTTTTAATATTTAAAATAGTGTTTTAATTCGTGAAATCCGTTCAAATTAGTGCAATTCGTGGATGGATTTTTCTTTGCGTCTTAGCACCTGTGCGAGAGATTGATTAATCAGATTAGAAAAAAAATTTAAAATCAACGCAGTTATCAGTTGCTGAGGTTGCTGATTTGCAGCATACATAAAAATAAGAGGTTATGATGGTAGAACAATTAGTAGAATGTGTCCCAAATTTTTCTGAAGGTCAAAACATGGATATTATTGATCAAATCACAAATGAGATAAAGAATGTAAGTGATGTTCGCCTGCTCGATGTGGATCCCGGTTTTGAGATGAACCGGACTGTCGTTACCTTCATAGGTTCCCCGGATGGCGTAAAGGAGGCAGCATTCGCAGCGATAAAAAAAGCAACTGAGTTGATAGATATGCGCGAACATAAGGGTTCACATCCCCGAATGGGAGCGACAGATGTATGCCCATTTGTTCCCGTATCCGGTATTACCACTGAGGAATGCATAAATCTCAGCAAAGAAGTTGCTGAGAGAGTAGGCCATGAACTAAACATTCCTGTATATCTTTATGAAAAATCTGCTCAGTCACCTGAAAGAACTAATTTAGCAATAATCAGATCCGGTGAATATGAAGCCCTGGAAAACAAACTTAAGGATCCTAAATGGGAACCCGACTTTGGACCGACTAAGTTTAATGCTTCAGCAGGCGCAACAGTTATAGGAGTTCGGGAATTTCTTATCGCGTATAATATCAATCTGAACACTACTGAATCAAAATATGCAACTGATATTGCTTTTGAGTTGAGAGAAAAAGGGAGATCAGCTCGAAAAGGAAACATTAAGCCATTTTATTACAAGGGCACCGAAATCCTTAAATATGAAGCGGGGGAATATCCTTGTGGCACCTGCGATTTTAAGGCCTCATCTATGCCCATATTAACAGAACATTGTAAGCGGGAGCATGCGTATGATTTATCAGAACTACTAGAATTAAACGGGATTGATCCGGATCACGCGGATGGACAATCGGTCAAAAAACCAGGGCTATTTGAACATTCAAAAGCAATTGGCTGGATGGTACCTGAATACAACCGGGCCCAGATTTCTATAAATCTAACCAATTATAAAGTCACACCCATGCATGCAATTCTTGAAACAACCCGAAAATTAGCAGCAGATCGGGGATTGATTGTAACAGGTAGCGAAGTAGTCGGAATGGTTCCCTATCCTGCCCTGCTTGAGAGTGGCAGGTTTTATTTGCATCAGCAAAAACGTTCTGCAGGTATACCTTACAGAGACATACTAGAAATTGCTGTCCAATCTCTTGGGTTGAATGATGTGGCAAAATTTAATATTGATGAACGTGTTCTTGGTTTGCCAAATTCAACCGATAAGGATCTTATTAGGTTAAACGTTAATGATTTTATTGATGAAGTATCCAGAGAATCTCCGGCACCAGGAGGAGGTTCCATTGCTGCCTTAGCAGGAGCTCTCGGGGCAGCGCTCACCTCCATGGTAGCAAACCTCTCAATTGGTAAAAGAGGGTCGGAAAAGGTGGAAGACGATCTAAAACCCGTAGCAGAAAAGGCCCAGGAGATTAAAGATCTATTAGTTAAGGCAATTGATGAAGATACAAACGCCTTTAACGCCTATATGGATGCACGTCGATTACCACAAAAAACCGATAAAGAAAAAAGAATAAAAAATCAGGCTCTGCAGGCAGGTTTGAAAAAGGCTGTTGCAGTACCTATGGCCACAGCACAATATAGTGAGCAGGCAATTGATCTGGCTGCCATTGCTGTTGAAAAAGGCAATATAAATTCTGTGACGGATGCAGGGGTTGGCGCCCAAATAGCCTATACCGGCGTGAAAGGAGGAATTTTTAACGTTTTAATTAATTTGAAAGAGATTGAAGACAAGAAATTTGTTCAAGAAATGATTTCACATTCTCGTGATCTGGATACGGTCGCGCTTAATAAGTTGAATAAAGTAATAGAAAGAGTTGAGGAGAAAATAGATAATTTGATGATAAAATAGTTTGGAACTATTGCCACATGCTTCTTATTAAATCCTTGATTTCAGGGGTTTGAAGATTATAATCCTCGTAGTGATGAAATTTTTGCGTTTCAGGAAACCATTTCCATAAAAAAATACCACTTAGATATTCACTCCCTGCCGTTCTTGAAAGTGCAATTTTCAAACAAGTTTCCTGTAATCGACGCGCCTGCTCTTCTGATGATCTTTGAGATACCCATGGTTCGCTGGCCGCTTTATTTGAAACATCGTATCCAATTTCTGTAAATATCACCTTTTTATCTTGCTCTTCTGCAAAGGATTCTATTTCCTCAAAAACAGTATCCCACCCCCTGTTGAGTAAATATTCCGAAGGATATTCCTCTTTTGATAAAGGAAAATAAGCCTGGATACCGATATAATCCAGGTCATCCCAAAAAGTCACCTCCCGATAGACTATTCCAGTTTGCAGCATACGTCAATTTCCCTGTATAAACACGGCGTACTTTTCTGATTAGCGAACGCCACTCTGATTTAAACGGAAGCGAGTGGGTTAATTCAGTTCCAATGCAAAACACCTGGGATTGACCTTCTTCCGCTAATTTAGCCATTTCTAATATCCAGGCAGTATAGTCTCTAAAAAATAATTGCCAGTCTGAATCAGATGTAAATTTAATTTCTCCCCGCCAACTGAACGTTGTTCCCCAATAAGCCAGATGAGGTTTAATCATTACATTAAGGTTTAATCTCCTTTCCCCAATTCAAAGGAGTGCGAATATGGTCAGAAGACTTACTCTTTCTATGACTCACACTTCCACTTTCCCGAACTCGGGCATAGGGATGGATTGAGATCCAATTGACACCCAAAGATTTCAATTCGACCATGGTCTCCCTCATCTCCGGTGTAGCCCATTCATATCCCCAGGTTTGACAGGAGATGGTCATACCTTTAAAAAATTCCTTGTTGTTATACGATGGAACAGGTGAATTCCAAAAGCCTGTCAGGAACATTATCATATATGAAATTATGTATTGTTTAGTCATATTGAAGATGATATCGTGTTATTATTTAGTTTAAAAGTTTAACGATTAAATTCTCATATTTAATCCACTCAGACACCAATGACAACACAATTGAAAGAGATTTAAACCATGAGATATTTATAAACTCCGACATTTCGATCCAAAATAGAGGAAAGTTGACATTGACTGGTAAATATGTTTACTTTTCCACCGATACCAAGCGGAAGAAGAAGATGACAACAGAAAAACAAAGATCATATATTTCAAAATTAATTGACTCCAAGGAGAAGATGCTCGAGTCGGATCATTGCCTACAATTTAGTACTGAGGAATTATCAAAATTAGATAAAACCAAAACAAAGAAAATTGAAGAGCATTTCCATGGACGTGCTATGATGAAGCCTACCTGAAGATGAGATACAATTCTTTGAATGGCTTAAACAAAACGACCCACCCATTTGGAATGATTTATGGGAAGATGGCACCGAACCTTATTGCATTAGTATCGATTTTTTGCATCACTTTATAAAATTTAGCAATGGTTTTCCTATCTGTGACCTGATTGGTGTTGACAATTATTGGTTTACAGGACGTCATATAAAACCTAAAGGTATGGAAAAAATGGAAGATATTGGCGTGAAAGTCAATGAGGGTATAACCTTGTCCTTTGAAGAGGCTTTTCTGGTAGAGACATTTCGTGGCTCAATTGATCTCTGGCATTTCTGTTATAGGTATAAAGTACCTATAAAGGTGGCCAAGGAAAGAATTGACGATATGCATCGTGAGGATCTTATTGTACATCTTTCCGAGAGGGAAGATTTGGTAAAATATTTGGATGTATAAATCTGAAGGTTCGATACCCGATTCCGGATACCGGATAGTTTTTCATAATCATACATATCACCGTAAAACCCCTACAATCCGTTTACTTCATACTTGGATATTCCCTGTTCAATATTGAATATTAATAGGGTCCGCCCCTACTTTTCACGTTTCACAGAGTCATTCCCATACCGGATTAGCGTAACAATAGATACATCCACTAGGACAGGGATGCCTGATATAGTCCCCAATGTCAATCGAACGGGTACAACCACAATCTTGCCGTGTAGCATGTTTTGCCTCGCTGACCCTGCTACCAGGATACTGATTATTCAATAGGGAGCCAGAAATACATTTCCCTTTAAATGTATTGTTTCCAATTAGATCATCATTACAACAAGAATAAAGAGAAATTCCATAACCTGCTGCTATATCGCGCATATCTCTAAGAATTATATCCAAATTGCTTTCCTCCGGACTAAGTAGAATTGACTCAGGTGACTTCTTTTTAAATCGCTGCCGGAATTTTAAATAGGGAGTTGCAAAACTAAAATAACAACGGTGAACACCCAAGCCCGAGATATGCTCACATAAATATCTATAATTTTCTGAATTATAATTAGTATGAATTTGGTTCAATTCCTTCCAAATAACTATTGGGTCATAACGCCAGATTATTCGATTTGGACCATAGAATTTCACCAGAGAAGCGATTTGTTTAAGTGCTATCTTCTGTTTAAGAAAATATTTTTCCAGAACCCGATGATGAGAGATGATTGTAAAATGAAAAAACAATTGATAGTCAGAAAAAAAAGAATGGTTTTTTATTAGATTTTTATAGTTTCGGGACCAAAATACTATCCATGAAACATTTTCAGGATTTAGCTCAACCCGGGTAATCGTGTTTCTGTACAGAGGATTATTAACCGAAATCTCTCCAACTCTTATGGCATCCATAAACCAGGATAAGTAGAAGGCAGGAATGTCGGTTCGACGTGATGCAGAAATAACTGTTTTCATAAATTATGAATTTTCTTTTTACCAATTTGATCAAATATAAATAAGTTTTGTATATTTCTTAAATTAAATCAATCTAACCGCAAAGAAATGATCTTGCCAATGACGGGAATACAATATAATGGCAAAAAACACAAGAGTATTAATAACTAAAATGTGTATCTTCTACCGTGTTGCGGTTAATATATACATATTAGTTTGAAAGGAGCTTTGGGTGAATTCTACAATCGAAGGATTAAAGCCAATTTCAGTATGGCAACAATTTGAGGCAATTAGCCAGATCCCACGAGGTTCAGGGGATGAGGAAGCTGTCGGTGACTATATTATATCAGTTGCAAAAAAGAATAACCTGCCCTTTACGAAAGATAAATTGGGTAATATTATAGTTCGTAAATCAGCCTCTTCCGGCAAGGAAGATAATACGGGCGTTGTCATTCAGGGGCATATCGACATGGTTTGCGAAAAAAACAACGATACGGAACACGATTTCCTTAAAGATCCTATAAAACTTGTGCAAGATGGAGAGTGGATCAAAGCAGATGGAACCACATTGGGTGCTGATAATGGCATCGGTGTGGCCTATGCATTAGCAATTATGGAAGACTCTTCACTCGATCATCCACCCATGGAATTTCTTTTCACCGTTGATGAAGAAACCGGATTAACCGGTGCAAACGGATTAACGTCTGATTTCGTCAAGGGAAAAATTTTAATCAACCTGGACTCTGAAGAAGAAGGTGCTTTTTATATTGGTTGTGCGGGAGGCCAGCATACAATTCTCAGACATAAAATAGAATGGCAAACCACTGCTGTTGGGGCAAAAAGCATATTAGTCAGAGTAGGTGGTCTGCGTGGTGGGCATTCTGGTCTCAATATCCATGAGGGATTTGGAAATTCAATAAAACTTCTCAGCCGTTTCCTATACAACCTGAGCGCCGAGATTGATTTCAATTTGACAAGCATTAATGGTGGTAATAAACATAATGCAATTCCCCGGGAAGCAGAGGCTATTATAACGATAGCCGAATCGGATTTCAGAAAAGTTCAATCATTAGCAAGTCAAACTGACAAAGATATTAAAAATGAGCTGCAATTTTCAGATAAAAATGTCTCGATAGAAATTGAAGATGTGCCAGATGCCGCAAAATTCATGAGCCAGGAATTACAAAACAATCTTATCCGTTTGCTTTATTCCATTCCTCACGGTGTACTGGAAATGAGTCATGCCGTAGATGGTCTCGTTGAAACTTCAACAAATATGGCGATTGCTGAGACAAAAGAAGACTCAATTGAATTATTAACAAGTCAACGTAGTTCGCTCGCCACTGCTATTGTGGACATTGCCGGAAAAGTGAAAGCCATCGGTGAATTGGCCGGCTTTGACATTGAGCAAGGTGGGGGTTACCCTTCATGGGAACCTAATCCAGATTCAGCGCTTCTCAAATTTTCAACCGAGGCCTACAAAGATATAACCGGGCAGGAAGCAGAGGTAAAGGCGATACATGCTGGTTTGGAATGTGGGATTATTGGTGAGAAGTATGAAGGAATGGACATGATATCATTCGGACCAACTATTGAAGGTGCACATTCTCCTGATGAACGGGTTATGGTTTCATCCGTTAACAACTGTTGGGATTTTTTGCTTGCCCTTTTGAAAAGACTTTAGTCATACGAAAGTGAAGACACCATCACCTGAATATTAACTGGCATGGTGTCTTCATTGATTCTCTTTCATGTAGGGCCCTGCTTTTGTATATCTCTACCTTATTAAATAAAGGATTGACAGTATTTAGTGGATTTATGATTTAATTCCTGATTCCCAATCCCTGATAATAGAATTATTTTGAATAATGTCTCTACTGTTCTCCAAAAAGTAGATTCCTGATTTTCTCAATTGTTAAAGGTGCCGATCCTTCGTAATGATTATTAACATTTGCATAGACATCAAGATGTCTCGAATGCAATTCTTCGATAATTTTCGTTATTCTTGATATTTCATCATCCCTATTATCCAGAATTTTATTCCAAACACCCTTACTCTTTATCTCTATTTCCTTCCGATCCGGACCGTGGAGACGAATAACAGAAGTCTCAAAAATCAATTTACCGTATTTCTGATAGACCTCATTTATATCAGGCATAAAATAACCCTGCAAAAAGACATGGCCCATTTTAAAATCATTTAAAAAATCGAAATACCCTTTATTAAGGTAGTAGGGATTTCGTGTCTCGACAGCATAGTTAAATCTTTGATCACATTCATTTAAAAATTTCCCGAATTTATCAAGGAATTCATACTGGGAGGACATTTTTTGTTTATTCAGATATTCAAATTGAAACATGAAAAGACCAATTTTGTCGTGTAGTGGTTTTAAAGTATCTAAAAAAGTTAAAAAGAGATCTTTGGATAAAAAATGTGGATTTTCCTCTAATGATGCCGCCTTATTTTTTCTGTAAAAATGTGTCAACGTTATACTATTTGGTACCTTTATGGTGAATCTAAAATTTTCCGGTACGGATTCACTATATTCTTTGACGACTTTTTCAGAGGGCAGAGAGACTTTATCAACTCCAAATAAGGACCAGAACCATTGATCAACTTCAACAGTATCGTATTTTTGAGAATATTCAGATAAATAATTTTTCTTTGCTTGTTCGCTGTAGACAAGTCCCTTCCAGGACTCGTATTTCCAGCTGCAGGTACCAATTCTAATCTTAGCCATCTTACAACTTTCAATATAATTTATACAAAATGGATATACTCATTTAACGCAAAGATCACAAAGATATTTCTCAGAAAGCCGCAAAGGCGCAGAGAAATAATTATTATTATATTTTTTCTAATTCGTGAAATTCGTTAAAATTCGTGATATAGGTGGATATGATTATTTGATTAACAGACGAGGTTAGTAAATCAGAGAAATTTCCCCCGCGCCCTCGCGAATAATTTGTGGTGCGTAATCTGTAAGATCAACAACGGTAGAAGGTTCTGAAAGAAGAATGCCACCATTAAAAATTATTTCCAGATCATTTCCAATACGTCTCTCAATTTCATAAGGATCATTAAGAATTTCATCCGGGCCAGCAGGAACACTTGTATTAATCAAGGGCGAACCAAGACATTCAACCAAGGCCTGGCAAAGAAGATTGTCAGGTATTCGAATACCAACTGTTCTTCTTTTATGGGATAATCGTTTCGGCGTTTCACTGGTGGCAGGAAGGATAAAAGTAAATGGACCAGGAAGACACCTGCGCATGATCTTATATGCCTGATTGGAAACATAGGCATATTGAGAGATATCTTTCAGATCTTTGCAAATCAGACTCAACAGCTTTTTATTTGCTATTCTTTTTATTCGATCAATCTGCTCGATAGCCCTTCCATTAGTAATGGATGTTCCAATTCCATATACAGTGTCGGTTGGATAACAAATTATTCCACCCTTCTGTATTTTATCAACGGCCAGATCCACGCGGCGTTGATCCGGATTATCCACCCTAATGTCTATTACCTTTGAACTCATATATCCCTAATATTACACATGATTAGAAGTTTGGCGATGAAAGTACATATATATTTAACTAAATACAATACTCTTTCGGATATCAACGCCTTGGATTAGTTTGAGAAGAAAAAAAAATGGGCAAAGGTTTTCTTATCTATATGGGAGGGTGATAGAGGGTAAAAACCTTTGCCCGTCAGGTTGTTTGGAGGCAACTATTGATTGTTATAACTGTCGGACTAAAGAAAGGTTCCAATTTTGTCTATTTTTTTTAATGTTAATAAAACCGCTATTATGGTATTAAATATCAAAGATATAAATGGTTGAACTTATGGAAAATTCAAATGTGAACAGACCCCGAATTTGGTGATTAAAATTGATTGCGGTATAAAATTAAGGACCGGCCATATGCCTGGAAACATGGTATGTTGTATCTCTACAATGTAAGTTAATAACATATAAATGGAATTATCTTTATAAGAAATATGAAATGGGAATAATTGTATTCAGGTAGATTTTTTTAATGGCTTAATGCGTGTACTACGAATAGTGGTCGGATCTTTGGCCGGAAAATGAATATTAAAAGTTGTCCCCTTACCCTCTTCAGTCTCAAATTCAATTCGACCATCATGGGCTTTTATAATGTTTTGGCAAACGGAAAGTCCAATACCACCGCCATCCTTTTTAGTTGTAAAATACAGATCAAAAATTTTATCCCTTATATCGCGAGGTATCCCTCTTCCCGGAATCTTTTATTTGAATTAAAACCCTATCATTCCTTTATTGCTAATCACATCAACATGACCTCCCATATCCGTATGCAGAGAACGCATTAAGAATGATATTAAGAATTACTTGTTTTAACTGGTCTTCGTCTCCATAGATTACACCAATAGAAGGATCAAGATCTGAAAAAATCGAAAGTCCCTCCTCCTGTGCTTGTTGGTGGACCAATTCAAGGACTTCTTCAATTATCTCTGTTGGGATGGATTAAATTTAATTCAAGTTTTGAGGGGCGCGCCAGGGTTAAGAATTGCTGAATAATCCGTTTAAGTCGTCTTGACTCATCCTGCAATGTTTCAAGAGATTCTTAACACCTGTGTTTTTTGATCAAATTCTATTTTTTTAAACGACCCTCCAGAATTTCTGCATGAAGTGCCATTGCACTTAAGTGGATTCTTAATTTCATGGCTGATTGAGGAGGCCAAATTGGCAATTACACCAAATTTCATTGACCTTAAAAGATTATTTTCCAATTCATTGATCGATCTGAGATCTTTAAATGTGAGTACGGCCCCCTGCACCTTTTCATCCTCCTTCAGAGCCTGAATACTCAGTCTTATTAAAATTTCCGATTCGTCGGGAAGAAAAACGGTTAACTCCTTCTCCCTTACTCTTGATTCATCTTTTAGAACGCAATGTGAGCAAATCAGTTGAGTTCCCGATTTGTCGCCAAAATATTCACAAACCATTCAGGAAAATCTTCTTTCGTGGATTTAAAATAGCGGTATGTTGCATCATTAAATGAAGTTACATTTTTTTTTGTATCTACCACCAGATCCCTTCATTTACCGCCTTTAACAAAGAAACGATCCTTTTTTCAGCATTTTTATAGTCTTCTTTAAGATATTCAACCTTTTCAATCGTCCGGTTTAATTTCATAAAAGTATCGGTAAATTCATCTTTATTTTGGTACTTTACCCGGTAGGAGTAATCTTCTTCATCCATTTTTGATATAGCATTATCCAAATGTTCGAGTGGATTTCTGTAAATTTTTTTTTGCATAGTAATGGTATAAAATAATACCAGGACGAATAATACCAAAAGTGTGGGAAATATATATTGAATAGGTCCTAAATATCCTCCGAAGATATCTTCATTGTAGATTAGGTTGAGATGTAAAGTAACATTCCCTTTTTTATTTTTTAAGGGAATTAATATTCCTACTTTTTTTTCACCGGTTTTATTCACAAAAACAAAACGTTTAAAATCTTCACTTGAATTAGGAATGTCCAGATCTTCTTCATTAAAATTAGTTCCCTCTTCCTTCAAGTTATTGCTAACACGTACAATTTGTGATTGATCAATAATACGAATACCGGAAAGATTGCTGCTCGAATCAATAAGGGAGGTGAATAGTTTATTTATTTCTGCTCGCCCTTTTTTTGACCTAATTGAATATCCTTTTGATTCCAATTGACGCAGATTATATTCAATGGACTTTACTAGTGGTGATATAGTTTGCTCTTCCACCTTTTCCTCAACAGACGTGAGATAAGAATAGGAAAAGAATCCCATCATCGTAAAAGTAACAATAACAATGATGGCCAAGAGAACAATTTTATTTTTGAATATTTTCATACCCATCTTTTACCTTGGTGAAGGGAGTTATTCCTATTCAAATATATAATTTGATAAACACGTGTGATGTATTGTGCATCCCGGTAGGATAATTTTATCTTATTTACCCAACCCTTTTAAGTTTATTTTTTTATAAAAATGAATATGTTAAACCTACCGCCAGCGTTTGGTTTAATTGACGTTGGATTGAGACCCGCGGTTCATAGTATAGTTTAAAGCTAAAACTGACAGAAATGTAATCTGCTACCTGAGAAGAGATCAAATTGTCCCACCTAACAACCGTCTGATTAATTGCTTTTAATTCAGAAAAGAGTTCCAGCTTGGTAACATATACGATCAGTTTACTCAAATTAGTAGAAAAGTTCGTAACAGATTCAGCACCTATCTGATTAGAAAACTTTTCAATACTTTCAGTTTCCGGATCATCACTATACGTTGCCGCATATACATCAGCAATTGTTTGGCGCATAGCAAAACCAAGGCGGGTGTCAAAATTTTCTGACGGTTTGTATTCAACACCAATTCCTTCTCGAAAATAGCCCGGATCAAGGAATCCTGACACTTTAATCGGAGGCTTCGTATCATAACTATACCCGGTTGTGAACTGTGTAAGCGCTGATCCACCAATATATGGATTAAGTATATTCCCCATCTTATAGGTATAAACCGTTTCAAGAAATATCTGATCGTCCGTTTTCTTGGGATCATCAGAGCCTATTTTTGATTTACCATAAAGTAGCTGGACGGTATTTTTCCAGTTAAATCCCTCTTCTTTCTGCTCGAAAACACCATTGATATTTGCCTGCCAGCTCCAGGCGTTATCGCCCCCTTGTGTCCAGTTACTAAGAGATGTTTGGGTAAGATTTATGGTTCCGATAAATTTATTTTCCCATCCATAGGTAGGCTCTTCTTTTTTTTCTTTCTCCGCATCCTGTGAAAAAACTGAGGATATAAGAAAACAAAAAACAATGATTACAACTGTAAATCTCTTAAACATGATATTCTCCCAATAAATTGAATTTTAATTAAAATGTGTTTTATAAAAGGCAGAGTAAAAATATAAACTATTTTAAAGAAAGACAAATTGCAAAACTCTGAAAAGACCTTGACTATTATCCATCATCCACAACAATTAAATGCGTACAATCATTTTTAAATTGATATGGGGGGTACATTTTGACCTATTTCTCAGATAATTTAGAGTGAAGTCTGGCTGAGTTTATACTATTTAGTCTCATGAGGGGATATAAGAAAGGGGAGAAAAAAATTCTCCCCAATGAAGATTAAATGCTATTCAATGACTGGAACTGAAGCCGCAATCTGAAGATTAATCATCAGGTTTATGCGATTATCAACCATTCTAAATTTGGCCGATACTTTCCCACCCAGTTCTTTTTTCATCTTCTTATAATATTTTTTATTTAAATCCAATTGCTTCTGATCGATATCCATCGCATCATTTAGCAAGGCATCTGCTACCTCATCGGTCATACCTTTGTACATGTCTGCATATTTTTTTATCAACTCAAGCTCACGATCGACAAGTTTATCGGTCTCAGCTTCATATTCTTTATAAATTGGCCAGAATTTTTGCGCTTGCTCCTCAGTTAATGACATGGCACCCGTTATCAAAGCGCGTCGCTGGGTTCGTACATCTGATTTTAAGACTTCAAGATATGAAGTTGTTTGTGAATAAGCGAGTGTTCCAAACAGAAAAACGAATAATAATGTTGTCTTTACCATTATGATAATCCTCCTTTAAATATTATTTTTATTTAGAATTGTATAGATAAGTTGTATGAGATATACTCTTTTTCAGACTTGTTGCTTCCCTGCCAATTACTGTTTACAATTAGCGGTTAAGGCAAGGAAGCAACTAGGTCCAATTAGAAATTACAAGATATATTTATTTAGAATATTATTACCATAGAGAGACAGAAGCAAATCCTACATTAATACCAAAATAAGAAACCGCTTTGGAATCCCCAGCTTCCATAGCGTAATTATATCTTAGTTTTAACAGGATGTTAAAGCCCATATCCATAGGAAAAAGAAAACCAATTTCTGGTGCCAAGCCAAATTGCCATGTATTTGTATTTGTTGATAAAATTCCGATATCAAATTTCCTCTTGATATAGTAGGCGCCGACTCCCAGGCCAAGATAAGGCTGAACACTTTTGCCTCCGAAGTAATACTGGCCTGTAGCGAGAAATGGAAAAGCATTAAGCGTGCGATTCTGATATCCCGTTACGGCACCTCTTTCGAGCTGCACAGTTTCCAGGACCACATCATGGAAAACATTCCAATCCCAGGAAAAACCAAAGGATAAGTTTTTATTTGAATACCATCGGCCTTCAAGACCGAAACCACGCCATTGTGCACCACTAAAGGCCTCCTCTGTATCACCTAATGGTATGGAAACGTCATAGGTCATTCCAAATAGACTCGACTGGGCATTGGCGGCAACACTCATCATGACAACTAATAGAATTACCGATATATATTTCATTTTTTACCTCTTATTATTTATATCAATTTTTAATTTGTTCTTTGGGAAATATTAGTTCGTACCAAGATAAGGCGATTGCTTAAATGCCTGGTCAATATCTCTTGTCAGGCGGTATTCAATATTAGATTTCGTATCATCCAGCAAACCAAGAATGCCTGCTCCCCAATTAGCCTGGTAAGTTGAATCAACTGGATTAAAGGTTGAATTATCGATCATTTCGATAGCCAATGTTCCTGTGGTATATTCATATGGCACTGCCCAGCCGCCATAACCAGGTCCCCAGTAGGGTGGATAATAACCCCACCATCCCCAATATCCCCCTCCGGGATAATAGGTATAACCTCTCCAGGTGGTTGAAGTTGCATAAACCAGCACTGTAAGAGTTGGATTTTGAGAGGTATCAACTTTGGAATAGCCAAGATTATTCATATTGTCAATCACTTCAGCAAGAATCCGAGCATCATATTCATGGGTAATATCATCCTCTTTATCTTCAGGTACGATATGAATTATTGAATCTGGGATGACATAAGTACTAAATGTGTTAAAATCTACCTCTGGATCATACTGTGTGACGATTAAATCATAGTCACCAATACTTTGAAAGCCACCATCTGGATAACAGGACCAAAGGAATAGTACGAGTGATAGGCTCATTACTACCAATGCTAATTTATACCATGAGCCTGACCAATTAAAGATTTTCATGCTTCTATCTCCTTATTTTTCAATATATTATATATAAAAATATTTACTATCTCTTCTTCTTACCACCTAAGGCGATGGTAATACCAGCCGTAAAATCAAAATGGGCTATAAATCCATAACTGCCGATACCAACACTACATCCCCCCGTACCGCACCAGAAACCGCCACCACTAAAACTCATGGGGAATATCGCCCTCGCCTGAAGTTGCAGTCCGACTGTTTCGGAAAAGAATATGGTTGCACCACCTCCAAAATTCGCAGCAAAAAACCATTCATTTCCCCATTCTGAATCACCACCCGGGGTCCAGTTCGAAGCACCAATTCCGACAACCCCATAGGGTCGTACCTTTCCCATTTTTACAGGTCGGACAATACCAATTTGGAAGTATTCTATCGTCAAAGGCCATAAATCCCTTCTGGTTCCCGAAGGATATTCTTTTAACTGGGCATCTGTATCTTGGCGGTTATAGAGAAGTTGAATCATCATTCCACCAGGAAGTTTTTCGTGACCAATATTGAGACTAATTCCATAATCTGGCGAATCTTTTACAATAAAATCCCCCTGAACAGCTCTGACATTGGTACTCAAGAGATAGCCATAATAAGGTGTTATCTCAAATCTTACCTGGGCTTGTGACATCGTAGGCTGCATGACAACTGTTAAAATAACGATAGTAAAATTAAATAGTAAAATTTCCTATGCATTCTGTTCTCCTTTCAACTTGCGAAATTTTTTATTTTTTTTATAGTTTAAAGAATTGTATAAGACTTGAATTTAATAAATTCTGTGATGATTAACTATATAAAGTTAGTTCATATTCCCAGTTTTCTGCATTTTTTCCATTAAAGGAATATTGTCCTTAATACAAATTTTTCTGAATAATGGTAATTGTGACAGAATTATCTTAGTATGATCTTTAACAATTAAATGATGAATTCGGATAAACAAGAAATGTAAAATTGTGACATGATAAGTTTAATGATGTTGAACGGAACTTGTACATATTTGAGTTATTAAAATGTATACGATAACCCAATTTTAAATGTTTCAGTCATCATTGGTGTTTCAGAGTTAAAGGGCCAGTTCATTTTATCTTTCACACCCTGATAATAAGCAAAAGCTATTCCATTTTTCAATAAAAAATAAAAGATGGGACCCGCAGCAGGGGAAGAGCGAATGATATCATCAGTAAAGCTGGAAACCATGCCCATGGCAATATTTAAGATTGCATAACTACCCAACCATGGCCAAAAAACATGTCTGGGATATATCACCGAGATATCATATGAGCCGGTGAGTGAAAGAGATTTGACAAATTCCAGTCGAATGCCCCCTTCCGTATTCATTCCAAATCGATAAGTACCTTCATAACGTTCTATAATTGACATATCTTCCTCAGATAAGGAATTATAGTCGCTTGTTTCAATCTTTGTCCAGTTGAGGCCATTCTGATTGTAAAGAATCAAAACAACAGTTTCATTTGGTAACCATAACCAAGGCGATTACCAAATCCAAAACGGGTAAGTTTTGCCATGAAATCCCCGCTTTCCGGATTCATTGCAGAGATGACGTTATCCGCCATATAGGAGCCATATACAAATCGTTCATCCAGTTCCCAAATAGTTTTCTCATATTCTTTAAGTTGACTATATCCCAATTTTAAGTTCAATGAGTGTTCTTCAGGTAACTGTCCTTGAAATTCTTCCTGGCTTAATTGTTGACAAGCCTGCGCTTACTTCTATAAAGGGATAAAATTTACCAGGCCAGGCCCAGTCAATTACCTCCTCAACTTTTCCTTCATCATCTGATCTTTTTTTATCCTGCGCAGTATCCTGTGCAAATAAACCGCAGGTAAAAATTAATGTTAATACCGTAATCGAAATTAATTTTATATACATATAGACATTCCTTAATCTTAAAAATACCATCATGTCAATTTAATCGAATTATTCAATGCAGAATATCTAGAGATTTTTTTAAATAATAAGGCTAAAAGGAAACTAATTTCATTAAACCTTTTACCCTTTTGCTTTTTCCTTTTAACTTTACTCCCCTCCACTACCCATCGACAGATTTTTACTCCTCTCAATCGACTGCAAGACCAGGTATTTCTCTCCAAATTTCTCCAGATTATCCTTCTCCGTATCATATTGGTCAAAATGACTTTCTTCATCCATCACCAAATCTTCAAATAATTTTTTTGAAACCGAATCAGCATTTTGAGAGCATTCATTTGCCCAGAGATTATAGTCTCTTGCACTACTCTCTTCCATTTTTGTTGCCAGCTGAAGCATTTTCTTCACATCATGGATTTTTTTTACTTCTTCTGCAACCAACATTTCAACTTCACCTTTCAAAAACAGTATACGTTCAGCTAACCTTTCCACATGGAGCATCTCTTCAATGGCAGTGCGTTTAAAAAGACCAGCTATCAGGTCATACCCCTGATCATCACAGTGAAAATGAAAATACATATATTGATGCACAGCCGTGAGTTCATCGGCTATTGCTTTATTGAGTAATTTGACACTTTTCTCATGCATTTTAAATCTCCTATCAATTAGTTATCAGCAAGTATAAAGAACTATAATTTAAATGATTGAAACAGAGATAATAAAGCCGAAATATTAATTTTAGACTGTTTCTTACTCAATCCTGATAGCTAATGCCTGAGGACTTAACCCAACATCAAAGGTAGACAGGGTATTACCCGTTTTATCTATTTTAATCACCTGATTATCTTCCCATACAGAAACAAATACATGACCAGCCCCATCACTTACCATTCCTGATCCACCCTTCCCCAACAAATAGTCATCTGTACCATTGATAATGGAATAATTCTCTGTATTATAGGATAGCAATCCGAATCCCCAACTGGACAAATATCCGATACCTTCCGTTGATGTAGCGTCAATGCTTCCGGGTGATCCACCAATAGAGACTGAATCAATAATCTGATCATTAGTCGGATCAATTACGATCACTTTGCCAAAAGAATCGAAATAATTGCCCGTGCATAATACATGTAGTGTTCCGTCTGGTGATTTACTGATTGATTGGGGATTAACTCCAACAGCAATGGTATTTAGCGAATCTCCCGTATCACCATCAATGACAGTTACGGTTCCCGTTCCATAGGCGACTCCCACCCCATCAAAAACAGCATTTGTATTTGTGGCAAAAATCTTTCCCTCTGCTGAAGTTATCCCGGTCGTGCCCACACCGGCAGTAATACTTTTATTCACAGACCCTGCTATCCGGTTAACCTGGAGGACTTTGTTTGTAATCAGACAGGCTACATATAGCAACTGGTCGTTATATATTACCATATTCATTGGATTATTCCCGGCACCTAATTCTATCGTGTTAGCTGCTTCCCAATTTTCTGTATTATAAATCATGATATTATTTGAGCCTGAATTTACACAATATAAAAATTTATCTTGATAGACAAGTTGGTTGGGCCAGGTGCCAACCGTTACAACATCGTTTGTTACTGAACCCGTGATCAGATCAATGACCGAAATACTCGAGGCTCCTGCATTACAGACATAAACGGCTTTTGATGTTTGTGGAGCAATTGGTTGCGTAGATTGTGAATCTTTGCAGGCTGATAGAAATAATGCAGTAGAATAAATTAGAACGACAAGAATAATACTTCGTTTCACAAAAAACTCCTTCCAATTATGGATGATTCAATTCGCCCAGCGATATTTATTGAACACTGATGACGCGGATAACGCTGATTTTCATAGATTATTTTTAATATATTATTTATCCTGGGTATTTCATCTCTCACAAAGACGCAGAGACGCAAAGGTGTATTATTAAAATGATTTATGTAAATATTATGTAATTTGACTTAAGATAAAGTCTCTTTTTTTAAAATTTTAAAATAATTTTTCTCTGCGTCGCTGCGCCGCTGCGAGAGATATTTTTAAATATTTGATTACAGCATTGCTGCGGTATGCATAGATCAGGCTAATTATATCTGATCGTCAAGCCGATTCGTATTTCCCTCCCTGGCATGGGCTGATACCGAATGACTTCATATTCACTATTCAGGATATTTTTAATCTGAAATTGAATCCCTGGCTGCCAGTCTGCATACTTTTTCTGCCATCGTAACGTTAAATCAGATACCTGATATGACTCCAGGTAGATAGTATTTGCAGGATTTGTATACCTCTTCCCCACATATCGGTAATCCATACCAAAATCAAGAGAATTCCATGTATAATAAATAGAAATATTAAAGGTATGTTTTGGTCTGTAGACCAAAAATTTATTCTTCAGGGCAGGGATATCGGACTGGTTGGTGGCATCAAGCCAGGTATAATTTCCACTCAGTTTAAGACTCTTTGATAGTAATCGTAATGAAGAACTGATCTCAATCCCTCTATTTCTAAGTGCGGGCAATATTTTCTGGTTTCCAAATCTGATTAACCGGTTGCCAAATGATCAGATCTTGCATTCGCATATCAAAATAAACAATATCAAAAGCCAGGCCTTCCAAAACAGGATATCTCAGATTAAATCCCACATCCCAATCAATTCCCTTTTCAGGTTTTAAATCAGGATTCCCCCTCGACCAAAGGTCCGCAGGCCAATAAAGTTCATTAAAAGTTGGAGATCTAAAACTCATTCCCATATTAAATTTGATCATTGTCTGCCAATGATGGCCATAGTTGAGAATTCCACCAAATTTGGGGGTCCAATGTGCACCGAAATCAGAAAAATTATCAAATCGGAGGGCTGGGATGAGAATTAATGAAATCGGAGAATTTGCTTTTTCTGGTATAATTGTCGCTTCGTCCTGAATATAACCAAATACTGAATTTCGTTTATGATTGATATCGATTTGAAGATTCTCCATCTGATCCTGTCTTAAACCCAACCCATAAACTAATGCGTTTTGGGAAGAAAGTATGGACTCCATATTATACTCAATACCATTGGTTCCACTTTTAAATTCGGAATCAACCGGTACAAGTCCATCATCATTCTTATAAGCAGTTTTATTTTGATGCATATAAACCTGTAAGCGAAAATCGTGCAATGGGTTAAAGATATCTCCGCTGATTTGTCCCTGCATCTGGTGATTGGTATCCCATTGTCGCGACGTCATTGAGGGTATTTCACTTGTGCCCGGACTGCCATGCTCAGAATTATAATATTTGTAAGAAATATTTAGATCTAAAGCCGTCGGTTTTCTTTTCAATTTAAAGTTAAGATCAGCAAATAGGTTTTCTGAGATAACATCATTGTTTTCTCTTTTTGTCTCATTTCCATGGACATCCCGATAACTAAAATTAGCATCGCTCTTTAAATTACGATAACCCAATGAAGCAGCTACCCAATCAGAATGAAAGCCTAATTTTGTATCAATCGATTGTGTATTGAAGGATCCCCCAAGTACTTCTAATTCTGCATTTATTCCCTCGGCTTCTACTTCCTTTTTAGTAAGAATATTTATAACACCTCCAATGGCGTCGGAACCATACATAGCCGAACTTCCACCACGAAGTATTTCAATTTTTTCAATGCCGTCCAATCTTAAAGCGCTAAGATCCACCTGACCCGTTTGCGGATTATTCAAGCGTTGGCCGTCCAGCATAACCAACACCTGTTCTGCGCCTGATCCACGCAAAGAGATGGTTTTGAGATCACCAAGGCCGCCATAATCTTTTATAAACGTACCCTGAATATTCTTCAAGGCCTCCGAGAGGTTTAGGGGATTTTGCAGATCTAATTGTTCAGTTGAGACAACATCTTTACTATAGGGAATGTCCATAGTGGTTAATGGATTGCGACGCGCGGTAACAACAATCGGATCTGACCCTTCGATTATTTTTTCTTTTAATGTTACATCGACTCTTTTCTTATCACCAGGAATTAACTTAATCGATTGACGGCGTTCCGGGAAATAACCAATTCTCTGAATGAGTATATGATACAGGCCGGCCTGAAGATACCCTACTTCAAATTGACCATCCTTATTTGATTCTACTAAAAGATTGCCAGGTTCGACAAAGATAGCCGCGCCCGGGACAGGTTCACCAGAGGTTGCATTTTTAACCTCTCCATAAATAGTAGCCATAGAATCTGCAGTAGCAAATGCCACCTGTTGTGCGCAAAAAACAAGGAAGAGGATAATCAAATATCTATTACAATGCCGGAGTGAGAAGAGATCAATAGGAAGATCACTTGCCAGGGAGGTGCGTGGGAATATATTTGTGCGAAACCCCATAAAAAAACCCAATTTTCAGTTCAGGGAAAATTGGGATGATGGGCGGACGTATCATATTCCAACCTTCCCGCGAAGGTATTGTAAGGAACATCAATCTCAGCCGGTCTCCTGACTTAGGCTTCATTCTACTAACCTCGCCTTCCCAACCCTCAGTTTCAGGGCAGTGGCATTATAGAGGTTTCGTCAGCCATTACAGTTGCGGGGCAGTGGCGGATTTTCACCGCGCTTCCCGTTCACTAAGATTTATTTTTGAACATTTTGAATTTAAGAGGTGAGATGATCAATTGCAAAGAATATTGTTTAAAAGCAAAGGGTATAGGGTATAGGGTATAGGGTAATTGGCGTTTTGAATGAAGGATGTCAAGTTTTATTCTATATTATTGCCCACTGAAATCCTATTGACAATTTTCACTCTTCAATTTTCAATTTAATCCCAATTTCCTTGTACCTTGTTCATCTTGTTTTTCTATTTTATAGTTGTTACCCACTTCCCTTTTCAGTTTTAATTTTCTTCACAACAAATTGCTATTACATGCGTATCACTGATTGTGAAAATATTCTTACTTAAATGAGGGCAAATGGAATCAAATAAAGAAGAACCAAAACTATTCAAGACGATCTTTAATGATCTGGGTCGATTTATTTCTGATTTATTTTCAGGAGAGTTTTTTAGACAATTTAAACTAGGAGTCCACGATCTACGTGAATACTTTTTAGATCAAAATCGTGAGAAGCGACTTGAGAAGATGAATTGGTTCCGGAAGGGCTTTTATTTAGTCCCCTGGCTATTCAAGAGTCTTATTCTCCGTCTTTCTTCATATCGACGTGTTTTAATTCTCCTTGCTCTCTATTTCGTATTTTCTGCTAACAATTCAAATGACTCCTCCGGTGGCAAAATCATTATAGGGGCCATGATATTTTTGTTTATTATCCTACTTGAATTAAAAGATAAACTGCTTGCACGGGAAGAACTCGAAGCAGGGAGATCAATTCAGGAAGCACTCGCTCCAGATCCCTCGCCTTCAATTCCCGGCTGGGATGTCTGGTTATTTACCAGACCAGCAAATGATGTTGGCGGTGATCTGGTCGATTATATGAAGTTAAACGGTAACAGATACGGGATTGCCATTGGCGATGTTGCCGGAAAAGGACTTCCTGCTGCCTTGTTAATGGCAAAATTACAATCAACCCTGAGGGCATTGGCACCAGACTTTGATTTATTAAGCAATCTGGCTATAAAAATTAATTCCATTTTTTACCGGGATAGCCTCCCCAGCCGTTTTGCCTCCTTACTCTATATTGAAATACTCACCAACTCAAACAAATTACGATTTGTCAATGCCGGACATTTTCCTCCATTTCATATTAAACGAAATGATATCTATGAATTGGAGAAGGGTGCACCAGCGTTAGGTATTATGCCCGAATTGACAATTTCCGGAAGAAGCACTCACCCTGGAGAAGAATGATTTGTTTTTGGTTTACTCCGATGGTCTTACTGAAGCCCGTAATAAGCAGGGTGATTTTTTCGGTGAGGAACGTCTGAGAGAGTTGTTATCCGAACTTAATGATCTGACTGCGGAAAAGGCTGGATTGAAAGTCTTAAATGCAGTCGAGAATTTCATGGGTGATGCACCTCCAAATGATGATTTGTCTTTAGTATTACTCCGGTACATGGGATAAAAATGGTGACACACCCTATCCTCCTGTTTTACAATATATTACACCCCAAAGTTCTTTTTACCTAAGATTCAGTCGACGCCATATTATACTGGTTTACATCTTATCCTTATTCAAAAGTGTCCGGTTAAGATTTAGATATCTATTAATTAACACTGTAATATCAAATGATCTGATTAGTTTCCCAACATTGGGACTTGATTTAAAGAACTCACCCTTGCCATAGGCATCCCTTCGGGAAAATCCCTCCACCCTCATCGTGTTTCACTCTTAACTTTTTGCATTTTGATAGAAATTAATCAAAAATGATGTGACTTAAATCAAATATTTTTTTTTATCATTTCGTAAATATAGATTGAGTGAATAACCAATGGAATTTTATGAGCCCTAAGGTCATCATAGTAAGCAAAAAACAGAGCCCACTTTAAAGCATTTAGTTAATGCCCTCGAAGAGAAGCATATTAAATGTGATGATTTTATTCATTCAAAAACCGAATTACAGAGAATTTGATACTAAAGGTTTTAAGGGATTTTTTATTTTTTGTTTACCGCCGGCAGATATTAAGAATTGGCTTGATGGTATGCAGGAAAAATTTTTAAATTTCTTTAAAATTTACAGTTATGACTATTTGGTCGAAGATGATATTGACTCATCCGTATTTTTACTCTTTGATTACATAATTGCTGGTGAGCAGGAAAATGGCATACTCAGCAGACAACTTGAATTTTTAAAATCAAACTATTGGCGCAAAATACCGATATCTAAATTAGGTTTTCAGAAAGTTCAAGGATCCAAACTGATTGCAAAATTGTTCCAAATTCTGGAAAGAACAGATATTAACCTTGCCAATCTGGATCAGTTATCACGACAACTTAACGTAAGTAAAGATATTATCAGGGTGGAGATAAAAAAAAACCTGAGTATGCATTATTCAGAGCTTCGTTCTACTCTTATTGATTACTACCAGGAATATTATCCTGAAAAAATCGATTAACCACTTTTAAATTTCAAATAAACATAACTTCGTATTTGAAATGTGCAGAGGGACAATTCTAATACAACGTAAAATTGACAAAAAATAATACTGAATAGGAGTATCTTTCAAATAATTTTATAAGTCATCAGTAACAATAACTTTTATTCTTCGTAAGTTATTATAATGACACTCCCGAATTCTTTAGATTTATTCCTATATTTCTCATCGCTTTTGATAAGTTTATTTTTAAAATATTTGCAATTATACTTTTGCGTTTACTATTATACAAATAATTATCGTCCTCGCATTTGATATTATTTCGTCTAGTTTCGTTATCTATTTTAGGTCGCTCAAATCTATACTCATATCCTTGAATGGGGGTCACATGCCCACTGCCATGATATGCTCCGATGGGGGAAATCATATCACGGAATTAATGCAATCTTTATCCAGTCTTGGTGGTTGGGATTTACATCTTCATGATGTCCAAAAGGATCATGTAGAAAAAATTAATCCAGACGATAGAAACATTGATTTGCATTATCTGATTTATACGGCTCCTATCAATCAGACAGTCACTACAAGATCTAAGTATTATCCGCAGAAACAATCCTTGGACATATATCATATACTACAATTCACATTTGGTTAATCAACAATTTCTCAAACTTTCTGAGTTAGGAATTAATTCATGTATTGTGGGAGTGGATCGTAAAAAAAATCTAAAAGAATACTTAGGGCAGACTCTGGGGACATCACTGGAAACGAATACCTGAAGGATATATCCTAAATTCAAATGATATTACCTCGCCACGGGCGAAAAAAATCATAAAGTATTTAGAGAACAAACCCGTTACTGAATGTACAACAAGTAAAATTATCCACGTATCTAAATATATCACAAAGTCATTTTCGCGCAGAATTTAAATCTCAATTTGGAATAAACTTCAGGGAGTTCAAGCAAAGGTTATTTAATCATTACGAATCAGAGCTTTTACTTTCGAACAAATATAAACCACAGCGATATTTGCAAAATTTTGAATTATAAATATATCGCCAATTATAGCAGGATCTTTTAAATCAAGACATGGAGAATGCTGGAGAAATTTAAATAACTCTAATTAAACGATTTAAATGATGGCATTATAATTATCACATTAGCATCAAACAACTTGACGGTCCAATATCATATTTTAGACGTTATAACTGGCAGCATTTTTATAACCAATCTCTTACTAAAAAAGTTTAAGATTTATTTTTTTATGTAATTGACGTGGCGAAGCTATATATTTTGACAACAAAAATAAAATTAATGAAAAAGAGAGAAAATGAAAAAAAAATTATATTTCACCCTAATCCTATTTCTATTCATCCTATCAGCAAAAGCCCAAATACTTCAGCCTGGTGACGGTCTCAGAATCTCTTTTTACAATATTACCGGCTGAAGAAATATCTGGCGATTTTTTTGTTCAACATAAAAGTATTTTACAATTGCCATATATAGGAATGATAGATGTAAATAAGAAGGATTTCAGTCTTATAAAGTCTGAGGTAGAAGCAAAATACGACTCACTGTATCGCGGAGTTGAATTAATTATTTTACCGCTCTTCAGAATAAGTGTATTAGGAGAGGTAAGAAAACCTGGGGTGTACTTTGTAACTGGAGTAGAAAAGCTGTTAGATGTAATCGCTCTTGCAGGAGGGGAAACTGCCGATTCGGATATGAGTGAAGTTTACGTTGAGAGAAGTGACAAAGAGTTTGTTTTTGATGCGGAAAATTTGATTGAAGGGCAAGATACGGAACAGGAAACAGATTTTTATTTAAAATCCGGTGATCGTGTTTTTGTTTCAAGAAAATGGGGTGCATCTAGCAATGCTGCACTTATGATTTCAGCAGCAGGATTATTAGTCGCTATAGTGGCCTTGGTGACAAGGTAAAAATAATTTGGATAATAGCAATTAGGGATAAATGTGTTTAGATAAAATGCATTTAATATATTTCTTACCTAAAAAATAGTGTTACATAATTAAACCAGATTTAGACAGATAAAGTTACTAAACAGTTATAACCAAGGATTGTTATAATGTTCAATCAAAATGATAGAAATAAAATTGATAAGGTTGAGGATATTGATATATTTAATATATTTCGAATTATTAGAAAAAAGAAATTTTCTCTAATACTTCCAGTCTTATCTGTATTAACTGTCGTCACTATATATATACTTATTACGAACCCTGTCTATGAATCTACAGTTATCTTAAAGAAGGAAAGCACTAGCGGAGGTAAAAGTTCAGGCGATGAATTCGAAAAAAGATTTGCCTATCAGAGCCTAGATGAACTTGGTACAGAAATGGAAATGATAATGACAAGGACTGTATTAGATAAAGTTATTAGCGATCTTGACTTACTTATATCAGTTGTTAAAATCGAACATGCCCAGGACGAAGAAGAAATAATTGATCTAAAACTAAGCGAATACAATCACAAATTAAATACAAAGATCAAGTATAAAAATTATCCGAAATTTTCAAATATATCCATCAACCAAGAATTTTTGGGAGGTTCATACCACATACGTAAATCAGAAGACAATATAGTCCAGGTATTTGATAGTTCCACCGATGAACTAATTTATGATGCAAAATATTATCCAAATATTGAAATTGAATTGCCATTTATGCAATTTTATCTCAATTGGCCGTCTACAAAAAAAGAATCTGTGATATTTATTAAGGTAAATAATATTGAGATTGCACTTGAAGACCTGAGAGACAAATTAACTATTTTCAAAGAAGGCAAAGTAAATTTACTAAATATTTCAGCAAAATCTAAATCTCCCTATATGGCACAACTTATTGCTAATACTACAGCAGAAAAATTCAGAGAAGCCCGACTTGAACAGAAACGTCAAATCATACATTATTCATTCAATTTTATTGATAATCAGTTGAAGGATATTTCTCTTAAATTAAAACAAGCTGAGCAAGAACTAAGCCAGTATAAGAAAGATAACCAAATAGTTATGTTGGATGAGAGTTCAAGAGATTTAATTAGATCTTCGGGCCAGATTGAAGCAGAAAAAAGAAAAACAGAACTTGAATTGACACAATATAGAAATGAATTATACGAAATTGAACGCGAAGTCAATGAGAAGGGATATATTGATCAAACTTATTTAACACCAGGAAAGGACGTTAGTAATGAACGATCCCCATTTTCAGCCCTTTTAACGCAGTTGTCAAACGCCGAACTACAAAGACTTGAATTGTTACAAAAACGTAAAGAGAATCATCCAGAGATTATTGCTATAAATCAACAGATTAGCCAAATTAAAGAGAAACTCACCGAATATAATAAAAATACTATAACATCCTATAAAATAATTATAAGCACATTAGAGAAAAAGAGACAAAATTTAACAAGATTAATGAACAAGAATAATTCTGAATTAGCATCATTGCCAGAGCAGGCATCTCAATTGGCTGAACTAATGAGGAATCAAACAGTACACGAGAAAATGTATACCCTTCTATTAGGTAAAAGAGAAGAATTACGAGTTGCTGAGTATTCAAAACTTCAGGATATAGTTGTCATTGATCCCGCCCATATTCCATTTAGACCTGTTGCCCCTAAAAAAAGGCTGTTGCTTGTACTTGGCGCATTCTTAGGTTTAATAATTGCTATTATCGGCGTATTTATTCAAGAATTCTTTAATAAAAAAATCTCTAACATAGATGTAATTGAGAAACGATTTTCATTGCCAATTCTAGCCATCTTTCCTAATTATGATAAGGATCTTATAAATAGAATTAATGATGTAATTGATAATGAGAAACCATTTGTAACTCTCATGGATGATCAGCCAGCATTTCGTGAGTCATATAGACTATTGAGGACCCGATTAAATCAGTTACTTAGTAATGATCGGAATACTCTAATTGTTACAAGCTGTGAAGAGGATACAGGGAAGACAACAGTTGTAGCAAACTATGCCTTGACTTTAGCCAGAGCCAATAAAAAAGTGCTGATTATTGATTGTGATCTTAGAAAATCAGCGATGGCAAAATATTTAAAAATTCCTAAAGATACTCAAGGTCTTACTCACTACTTAGCCAATAACAATGGCTCCCATTTAGTTAATGCTTCTGATATTATCACTCCTGTTGTAGTAAAACCAAAATCAGAAATTGAGAGTAATTTGAGTATTATAAATCTCATACCAGCTGGCGGGATAATAGAACATTCTAGCGAGTTTCTTGACTCACCTCGAATGAAAGAATTAATAGATATCGTTTCTCCTTTGTATGATTTTGTACTCATAGATACACCGCCCGTTACCAAAATTGTTGATACTTTGGTACTTGGAAATTTTGTAAAGGATGTAGTTCTTTTAATAAGGCCAGATCACACATTTAAAGAAGTTTTACAATTGGGGATTGAATCATTGACAGAGGCAAATATGAACATTCTGGGATTTATAGTTAACTCCGGAGATGTCAATCAAATGTCACATCGATATAAATATGGATACGGATACGGATACGGATATGAGAATAAGGATAATGTAAATTCTTAAATCTTATAGTTTTAAACGGGTAGCTTTTATAAGCCTAAAATATATAAAGATTTCAATCTTATAAGTCGCAATCATTAAAATAGACGACATAGAATTGATGGAAAAAGTTCTAATTCTCATCGGTTTCAACAATCGGCTACCTACCTTAACTCAAGTATTAGTCCACCTTTCGCTTATCTTGTCTAAAGCAATTATCTAAAGATCCGACAATCGTCTACCTTACCAGAAAAGTCATACCTGCAATTATCCATAGATTTATGAATTCTTTGTTAATCCAGATTAATTATTTTAGTCTATATCTATTGTGTAGAGGAATTACAATCAAATTGCAGACCATTTTAACCTCAGAATCTAAAAATTTAATAGAATATTAGCTGTTACCTGGCAAGACAAAATAACTCCCCATGAATCTTAAAGATAGATATAAAATAATTTGACAGATATAGAATCATGTTTATAGAAAAACAAGAACTACTAAAGAAATTAACTATCGCTTTTGATAGTTTAGCCAATCTAGTAGCATTTTATATAGCATATATCATAAAAAAATATTTATTACCAGCCGAATATGCAGGAATATGGGTTCCAGAAGAGTTATGGATTACTCTAATTCTCATACCGTTTTGTTATTATTTTTGGGCAAGTAATTTTGATATTTACCGATTACGCTACAAAAGATTTAAAACTATATTTTTAAATTCATTAAAAATAAATGTAATTATTATTCTTTCTCTGTTAGTTGTTTTTTTTCTATTCAAATTTCACAGCATTAGTAGATTGCTCATACTCTTATATTTTTTCATATCGCTATTATTAATAATTATTAGTAGATATATCATCATTTATATTTTTAGATATTATATAAAAAGGGGATTTTTTAAGAAAAATACACTAATTATTGGCGATGGTTACAAAGTTGAAGAATTCATATCGCGCATTAATACTCACGATATATGGGGTGTTCATATCATGGGAATTATATATAACAATGCGGGTGAAATTGATAAAAGAGATAGACGCTATAAAATAAGTGGTACATTGGAGAATTTAAGAGAAATATTAATGGAGCATCCCATCGATGAGGTTGTATGCTCATTCCCCCTAAGTAAATTATCACGCCTGCAATATGTTATCGAAATTTGCGAGGAATTGGGGATTTCGATTATTCTTATATCAAACTTTTTCAATCTTGTATTAGGGAAATCAAGAATAAGTAATCTTTATGGAATGCCGTTATTGGCTTTTTCAATGACACCCGACTTCGCATTGCCTATAATATTAAAAAGGATATTTGATATTACTTTTTCAGGAATAAACCTGATTATCTTTTCACCTGCACTCATTTTAATTAGCCTTTTAATTAAAATATCCTCGCCGGGTCCTGTGCTTTTTATTCAGGAGCGCTGTGGATTGAACGGCAGGGTTTTTAAGATGTATAAATTTAGAACAATGGTTGACAATGCTGAACAATTAAAATCTGATTTATCAAGTAAAAACGAAATTGATGGCCCTGTCTTTAAAATGAAAAGTGATCCCCGAATCACTACGATTGGTAAATTCTTACGTCGAACCAGCATGGATGAGTTGCCGCAATTTCTGAACGTCATTAAAGGAGAAATGAGTATCGTAGGCCCACGCCCACCCTTGCCAGAGGAAGTCAACAAATATGAGACGTGGCAAAGAAGACGGCTATCAATGCGTCCGGGACTTACCTGTTTATGGCAGATATCTGGTAGAAATAACATAAGTTTCGACCAGTGGATGAAACTCGACCTTAAATATATTGACAATTGGAATTTATTCCTTGATGTTAAGATATTAATAAAAACGATACCCGCTGTTTTAATAGGAGATGGAGCCTATTAGGTTCTATATTTTAGTCTTAATTTCTTTAGAATAATATCTTGTTTAAATGTATATCTGCTTACCTAATACCTCTTCTTTGCCGAAAAATCTATAAAGTGGCCTGGGCATCACTGACGCTATATTCTAAACAATTCAAATTCCAATTTAAGATCATTCACAAAAAAGGACGCGGATACAAACTAATTTGGAAATTATTTTAATCTGACTTAAACCTGAGACTTATCGCACCATTCTTTTCGCCTAAGATTGTTAAAGCACTAATTCAGAATCATAAAAATAAATTATTAACTATAATTACATATATGAATTATAAATGGTATATCAATCGACTGCGCAGTATGTCTACTGCTGAGATGTTTTTTCGCCTGAAACAATACATACAAAAAAATTCTGAGAAACGATTAAAAACAGGAATATTTCCAGATGTCAAGATAACTACCTTTCCTCTACAACTATTTAATTTTGATATTGAATTTAACGACTACGACACATCTTTTAATATATTTGACAAAAAAATAGACTATATGAAGAAGATTAATTGGAATTTAGATATAAAATCTGGAAAAATATTTCCAAATATCTTTTCAAAGGATATCAATATCAGAACAGATGAGGCCGGTAATGCAAAATACGTCTGGGAAGTCAATCGCCTACAGTATCTCACAAAACTAGCAATGCAATTTCGGGCTAGTAACAATGCCATCTACTTGGAGCATTTCAAAGATATCATTGTTTCCTGGATTACGTTCAATCCTTTTTTAATTGGAGTAAACTGGCATAGTAATATTGAAATAAACATTCGATTAATCACCTGGCTTTTTTGCTGGGAGAATTCTAGAAGTTAACAACTTAATCGATAAAAACGCCAAATTTAAAATATTTGTCACAGAAAAATGGATACCTCTAATATATTTACATTGCGTTTATTCTTACTCAAATCCTTCAAAGTATTCATCAGCAAACAATCACCGAATTGCTGAGGCTGCAGGTCTATTTGTAGCCTCCTCTTATTGGAAATTTTCTGAATCCAGCCGATGGAATAAATATGCAAAAAAGATTCTGGAGACTGAGATCCACCGCCAGCATAGTATAAATGGTATTAACCGGGAGGAAGCTTCTGGCTATATTCAATTTGTAACTGATTTTCTTCTAATTGTTCACTTAATAGGGAGTAAAACCAACAACAATTTTTCCGCCAGCTATAACAATAAATTAAGACAAATAATTTATTATATATATAACTTGATCGATTCAAAAGGAAAGATTCCACAATATGGGGATGCAGATGATGGCATGGCCTTTATTTTAGACTTTTCACCTACTATTAATAATCTTGAATCCTTGTTGATTTCGGGAGCAATTCTTTTTAGTGATAAAATATTAAAATCTGGATCAAAGGGTTATGATTTAAAAAATGAAATTCTCTTTGGAGGCAAAGGACACAATGCTTTTAATTCTATACCAGAAGATAAAGTTATAAAAAGTTCAATTTTTTTCCCTCAGGAAGGACATTTTATTCTAAGAAACATCATTGCTAATAAAGAATTACTCCTACATTTCAACTCAGGATCTTTGGGTTACCTTTCGATAGCAGCACATGGCCATGCTGATGCCCTCTCGTTTTCGTTACATTATAACGGATACCCTGTTTTCATAGACTCCGGTACGTATTGTTATCATTCAGATCACGAATGGCGCCAATATTTTATTGGTACTCTTGCCCATAATACCATCCGAATGAATGAACAGAACCAAGCAGAAAATGGAGGTCCTACACTCTGGACAAATCGTTATCAGACCAAATTAATAGAGTCCTATTCAAGTAGGGAATCTGATATGATACACACAAGCCATGATGGATATAGTTCCCAAGAGATCATTCATTATCGAAAGATAAATCTAAATAAATTAGAGAATATTGTTATTATTGAAGATTCGATTGAAATGGGATCAAATAAAGATGTTGTGATAGAATTTCCTTTACATTTACATCCAGAAATTAAAATTAAAAAAGACCAAACGAATATATATGAACTAATATTACCTAATGAGGACACCATTCTATTACATATGGACAATAAATTAAATCCAGTGTTGGTAAATGGCAGCCAAGAGCCCATATTAGGTTGGTATTCAACAGCATTTTATCAAAAGACACCCTGCCCTGTTATTTATTCAAAATTAAAAATTGACCGTTCGATTAAATTTCAAACAATAATAAAAATCGGAGATAAATGTGGAGATTAGTATTTTTGGATTAGGATACGTTGGATGTGTTAGTCTTGGATGTCTGGCGCAAAATGGTCATAACGTCATAGGAGTAGATACCAATTCAACCAAAGTAAATCAAATTAATTCAGGCAAGGCTACAATTATTGAGAAAGATATTGACCATATTATAAAAGAACAACAAAAACTTGGGAATATTCGCGCAACAACTGATTATTTTGATGCAATTATGCATAGTGAAATTTCAATTGTTGCAGTAGGTACTCCTTCTTCACAAACAGGACATCTCAAATTAGATTACATATTTGAAGTTGCTCAACAATTTGGACAGGTATTAAAAAAGAAAGAACAATTTCATATTATTGCTATCAGGTCAACCGTCGAGCCATCAACTTGCGACAAATTCGCCGAAATAGTCGCCGAGAATTCAGGAAAAATTCCCGAAATCGACTTTTCGATACTATCAAATCCCGAATTCTTAAGAGAAGGAAGTGCCGTAAACGATTATTATAATCCACCCTTTACCTTGATAGGCGCCAAAAATGAGGATTCAGCGCAGAAGCTTGCCTTGTTGTACAAAGATCTCCCAGGGGAATTAATTATAAAAGATATTAAAGTCGCAGAAATTATAAAATATATCAATAACACATTCCATGCACTTAAAGTTGGATTTGCAAATGAAATAGGAAATTTATGCCATTCTCTTGGAATTGACTCCCACCACGTTATGGAAATTTTTATTAAAGATAGACAACTAAATATCTCCCCTTATTATTTTAAACCGGGTTTTGCTTATGGTGGTTCTTGTCTCCCAAAAGATTTAAAAGGACTGCAAACACTTGCACATGATAATTATATCGATTTACCCATTATTGAAAACATTAGTCGTTCTAATAGTCTACAAATTGAGAGGGTGATTAACAAAATTATAGATACAAAAAAAAAGAAACTGGGATTTTTGGGATTAAGTTTCAAAGCCGGTACCGATGACTTACGAAATAGTCCGATTGTCACTGTAGTTGAAACTTTATTAGGGAAAGGATATCAGGTTCAAATATATGATAGAAATGTCCATCTATCAAAACTTACGGGGACAAATAAAGCATATATTGAAGCCCACATACCTCACCTGTCAAATTTAATCAATAATGATATAAATCAAATAATACGAGATTCAGAAATTTTAATAATCTCAAACAAAGAAGAGGAATTTAAAGGCAGTCTACTTAGCGTCACAGACAAAATTATTTTTGATTTAGTTCGACTAGACGATGAATTTCTATCCAGGGAGAATTATTTTGGAATTAGTTGGTAAGAATATTCTAATAATAGTGGAGAACCTGCCGGTTCCATTCGATCGAAGAGTGTGGCAAGAGGCACAAACACTTAAAAAAGCGGGAGCCGGCATTTATATAATATGCCCAAAGGGAAAGGGGTATGAAAAATCTTTTGAGCTGATTAACGGTATTCACATTTTCAGACATCCGCTCTCGGTCGAAGCAAAGGGATTTATGGGTTTTGCTCTTGAATATTCTCTTGCTCTTTTCTGGGAGTTTATTTTATCAATAAAAATTTACTTTAAATATAAATTCAATGTCATCCATGCCTGTAATCCTCCAGATCTCATATTTATAATTGCACTTCTTTATAAATTGTTCGGTGTACAATTTGTTTTTGATCATCATGATATAAATCCTGAATTGTTTATTGCAAAATTCAATAAAAAAAACTTTTTTTATAGATTACTATTACTATTGGAAAAGTTGACGTTTAAATCTGCAGATATATCCATTGCCACAAATAATTCATACAAAGAGATTGCGCTAACACGAGGCAGAATGAGCGCTGATAAAGTCTTTGTCGTCCGTAGTGGTCCAGATCTGAAAAGGTTGAAAATTTTGCCTCCCGATGAGAATCTTAAATACGGAAAAAGAATATTGATTGGTTATGTAGGTGTGATCGGTCAACAAGAAGGGATCGACCATCTATTAAAATCAATCAATATGATACTCAACAGCTTTAAATATGATGATTTTCACTGTACTATTTGTGGAAGTGGCCCAGCTCTGGATGAGATGAAACGATTGTGTTCGGAATTGCATCTAAATGACTATGTAAACTTTACAGATAGAATCCCAAACGAGGAACTATTACGTATATTGAATACTGCCGATATCTGTGTAAATCCTGATATATGGAATGCCATGAACGATAAATCTACAATGAACAAAGTGATGGAGTATATGGCTCTGGGCAAACCCATTGTTCAATATGATCTAAAAGAAGGAAAGTTCTCAGCTCAGGAGGCATCACTCTATGCTAAACCGAATGATATACATGATTTTGCAGAAAAAATATTGTATTTAGTAAATAATCCAGGAAAAAGAGTAGTAATGGGTAACTTTGGATATCAACGTGTTTTACAAAATCTACAATGGGTACACGAGGAACCGAAACTAATCGACGCATATAAACAACTTTTGCGATAAAACCCTTTTTAACAATCGACATTGTTATTTGTATATCAAATGGAAAATAAAAATAAATTAAGCATCGCCCAAATCAGACAGAGTTCAATATTTTCTATATCCGGACAGGTCTTTGAAAAAATAATTAGCATAGCCATTGCCTGGTTATTAATTAAATATCTCTCCACTTCTGAATATGGTATATATAATCTTTTGTTAGGAACTTCTGTCTATTTAAATATTTTATCCTCTTTCGGAATACTGGAAGGTGCTTCAAGGTATTTACCCGAGTTCTTCCAATCAAAGGAAATGTCAAAGTTTCAATGGGTCGCAAAGTCAGGTCTGATATTTAGATTTGCTTTATCTCTCCTGATTTTTTTGTTTATTAATATTTCCCTTGATTTTATAGGAAATTTTTTTAATCTCACCGATTATCAAATTTATTTTCCTATTTTTGTATTAAGTCTGATATTTCTTTTTCAGGCCCAATTGTTACGAGTAATATTACAATCGATCTTCTTACATAAGTATAGTGTTATTGCCAATATCATTTATCTTTTAATAAAAGGCACATTTATTAGCATTTTCTTTTCACTGGGATTTGGATTATATCACGTTTTAATCGCTGATTTAATTGCCTCTTTTCTATTTATGATAATTGCTTATATTTTTTACAAAAAAGCCTTAAATAACACAAATAATGCAAAAAATACTGTTTTTGACCGTAAATCTCTATTAAAACGAATCTTTAGATATAGTTCTTTCAGCCTGTTTAATGAAATCGGCGTTCTTTTTATTGATATTTCAACCGATCTTTTTGTCATATCTCATTATTTAGGAACCATTCAATTAGGATATTATGCTTTCGCCGCCCGAATTGGACGAATGATATCAGAGCTGTTACCTTCTCGCTTATTCATTAATGTAATTACGCCAGCTTATTTTGCACGCTTTTCTCAGACCGGAGATAAAAATGAATTGAATAAGATGTTTCATTTCGTTGTAAAATTTAATGCTTATGCCATCTTTCCTATATTTAGTGCATTTATTGTTTTGGGAAAACCGATCATTGTGTACTTTTTTGACGAAAGATTCCTTAGCAGCTATTACGTTATGCTGGTTTTATTCATACACTTTTTGATGAAAGTATTTCCCGTTGCCCTTCCTCTTAAAGCTATCGAAAAACCTGAAGTCATTCTAGCTGGAAAATTATCTTCTATTTACAATCTGATTATGGATATTCTTTTAATTCATATATGGGGTATTATGGGGGTTGCCATCGCTACTTCAAGTGCAATGGTATTTAAAAAAATATATGAGTACTATATGTCTTATCGCTTAGTGAAGTTAACCCTCCCCCTTGAAAGCCTATTTAGGATTTCGCTAAATTGTATTATGATAATAGGTATTGGATTTCTTTTACGAGGCTTTATTACCGGTTGGATTTCTCTACTTGCTATAATCTTTAGCCTCGGATTGATCTATCTAATCTTGTCTTATTTTAATAATGCGTTTTTAGCAGAAGAAAAAAGAATTATTAATAAATTAATTGGGAAAGATATATTGAAGTGACCAAACTGTTTATTAAGAAAAAAGAGATCATAACATGTCAAATAGTTACATAAATTATATCTTTGAAAAACTAGAACACGAAAATATTAACTACTGTAGTTGGAAAAGTAACGCCCATCTTGATCGCTCATTCCAATCATTAACTGATTTCGACCTGTTAGTTGCAATCGGAGATACCAACAAATTTCAGCAATGCATGGTTCACGCAGGTGCTAAAAGAAGGATATCAACAGCAGACAAAACTTATCCCGGCATGGAAGATTATATTGCTTTTGATCCAGAATCGGGTAAGTTAATTCATTTACATGTGCACTATAAATTAATTTTTGGAAAGAGTCTGCAAAAATTTTATAGATTAGATCTCGAAAAGATCATCCTGAACACAAAGGTTTTCAATAAAACATATAGAATATTCACAATCCACCCAGAATTAGAATTATTAATTTTAATACTTCGAACCATATTAAAGATAAGATTTACTATGCGAGATATATTGAGAGCGATTGTTCGTAGACAGATAATCCCTATAAATATCAAAGAAGAACTTAAATATCTTAAAAATAATATAGATGATAGAAAAATTTTAGACGGTCTAAAAAACCAATTTCCTAATCTGGTTAAACTCACAAATAACGCTGATGTGGAAAAATTATTAAATCTATCACTGGCTCAAGCTATTCGATTACATCTGGGAATAAAAAAACTTCTAATTCAATATAAATATTTGAATTGCATTGAATCTATTTACAATAAAAAGTCTGAGGAGGATTGCCTCTAAAGTATCATCAAATTGGATAGGACCTGGTGGTTTAACGATTGCCTTTGTTGGCGCTGATGGTTCAGGAAAAACAAGTACCGTAAAAAATATAAGTAAGTGGCTATCCTGGAAACTATCAATAGAAACTGCTTATATGGGAATTCCTAAAAGAAAACTCATCTGGAAATTTTTCAATCAAATATTGAGAGTAACCGAAAAATTTCAGTGGTCGGTAATAGTAAATCAACTCAATGCCATCAGATGGACTTGGTTAGCCTGGCATAGATATAGACTATTTATTCAAATGGAAAAGATAAAGAATCAAGGGAAGATAGTAATTTATGACAGATTCCCCCTAAAAGAATTCTGGCAAATGGAACAGCCTATGGATGGTCCAAGATTAAAAAAAAACGGATTTTGGTTCAATTTGGAACGTCAATATTACGAGAAAATCAACAATCCGGACTATATCTTTATCTTATCAGTTGAACTCTCTGAATATAGTAAAAGAAAAAAAGAGGACGTTGATGCAATCTTCATAAAACAGCTGAAAAGTAAAATAAATGCTGTAAATCAGTTGATCCGGGAACAACAAAACGGTCGCATTGTAATTGATACAATGAATGGTAGAGACAAAACACTTTCGGTTATTAAAAATGAAATCTGGAAATTCATTTGATGAAAGTAATTGAAGTTACTGGTATTCCCGGATCTGGAAAAAGTTCGTTAATACCAATAATAAAAAATCACATAAAGGATTTAGGGGGAAAAATATATGATGAATATAATTTAATATTTACCAGCAATAATCCTTTCCTTAGTGAAAAAATTTTTAAAATTGCCTGTGGGATATTTACACCTGCTTTCCAAAAAAGAATTGCGTATAAATTATTTGAAGTCCTCTACAAGGATAAATGTCAGACTAGAATTTGTAAAAAATGAGCCAGGCATTCTAATGGAATTGTATCAACGAACCCTAGAAAGGTCAATTCCAAGAGAGGACAAGGAAAAGATAATCAACTGGTTTCTTTGGACATCCGGGCACTACCAGATGGCAAGAATATCAAGCAAAAATAAGATAAACTTTATATTAGATGAAGGATTTATTCATAAGATAATTTCAATATTTGTTTCAACAAGTGAGAATAAAATAAATTTTAATGAAATAAAAGAATACATCTTAAAAATCCCTAAAACAGATTTATTAATTTACACGCATGCTGATCTAAAGGTTTGTAAAGAGAGAATTATGGCCCGGAAGCTGCCTGAGAGGCTGGAGGGTAAAAAGGAGAAGGAAGTTGAAGAGTACCTCTTTCGATCACAAAAGGCTTTAAGTTTTGCAATTGAGTCATTGGCAGATTCAGGTATGGCAATTATAAATATCGATAATTCATCTAATAGTCTTGATAAAAGCAAAATAAATGAACAATTATTCTTTGAACGAGATAAAATATTAAATAATATAGAAACAAGATCGTAGATCGAGAAATGATAAGAACAATAAAAAAATAATGATAGTTTATATAGTTGTATTGCTAAAGATAGTTAAAATATATTAATGCATGATTATCCCCAGATTATTTATAATTATCTCTGAAATATCTAACTCGATTGTTTAGTTAGATACATGACATGACGACAATCAGATGTCTAAAGTTGCAATAGAGGAGTTAGGAACATCGAAAGCAATCATGCATACTTTACTAAAGTAAAGATCCATTTCAAATATTTTCTGATCAATGTATATATCATAATGAATTTTTCACAGGTACTTGGTGGTGAACTAATCAAGATCAGGCATTTTGATTTATGGAATGGAGGTGTAATTCCAAGCACCGATGTCGCCGGTATTACTTATAATCCGGATACGAACACCTTATTTATATCAGATTCAGAGATTAATGAATTTGGTTACTGGAATAATAAAAATATTTTTGAGACTAATCTTATGGGCAATAGCCTCCTGCACAGCTATGTAACGGTATCAGATGATCTAGAACCAACCGGAATTTGTTATAATTCAAATAACAATACCTATTATATTACCAATGACAACACGTACTCATTATATGCCTATAAGATTATATCTGGCTCCTTTACAAAAACTGGCGAATGGTACCTGAAAAATTCACCGTTCAATATGGATGACCCTGAAGGTGTTACTGTAAATCTTTCCAATAATCACCTCTATATACGCTGACGGCCAGTCAGGTGATAAAAAAATAGTTGTTGTTGAAGTAAATGGATCTAATCTTTCTCATCTATCAGGCGAGAGTTTTAGCGTGAGTGGTAGAATTCAAGATCCAGAGGGAATTACACACCACCAAAGGTCGAACCATTTATTTATCATTTCAAGTCCTGAGAATATAATTTATGAATACAATCTAAGTGGTCAATTTCTTGATACCTATGATTTATCAGATATTGATCCCGTTCCCAATGCTGCCCAAGGCTTAACTTTCGGAGAAAGTTCTTATAGTAGTTCTGCAGAATCTATCTATATCGCAGATGGCATGGCAGATAATTATGCCGATGGAAGAATCTATGAGGTATTTTTTCCAGATGTATCTCTTCCTGTTGAATTGGTAAATTTCTACGCAACTTATCAGAACAATGCCGTTTCTCTTAAGTGGAAAACGATGTCCGAGTTGAATAATGCCGGCTGGATCATTGAGAAAAAACTAAATATCGAAAACTCCTTCAGTAGGATTGATTTCGTTGAAGGGGCTGGTAATTCTGCCGTTGGGAAAGAATATGAATATTTTGACAACAATATAAATCCTGGCGAATTATACAATTATAGAATATCTGATGTTTCTTTCGATGGCATAGTCACTCAGCATCAAATTGTATCCGCAGACATTCCAAGATTGAAAAATTTTGTTTTATTTAATAATTATCCTAATCCATTTAACTCAAATACGACAATCATGTATGAACTTCCCGAATCTGCAGAAGTTCTACTATTAATCAGTGATCTTGGCGGTAGAAATATCGAGAAATTTATAGTGGACGTCAGAATAAAGGGATACATAAATTTCAATGGAAGTGAGTAAGGTAGATTTTGGAAGGGAATTTGCTTCAGGTGTTTATATCTATTCAATAAGCGTTACCAAAAGTAAATATAATAACACAAAAATTTCTAAAAAATTGGTTTATATAAAATAAATCAAGAATAATTTAATTATTTGGCCTGCAACGATGATATTTTTTCCAATCCCCCATATTTATTGTTTTAAAGTATTTGACTAATTCCCATAAGATTTAAAAAGAAAATAGTTTTATTAATCTATTACACATACACCAATTATTGTGAGTGATTGATTTTTGGACTCATCTAAAAAAATAGAAATTATATATTATATACTATTAGGGTTAATCGCAGGTTTATTTATGATTAATTCATTTTTGCTTGCCTTTTTTCTTCCGATTTCAATAGCTTTTATTCCTATTTTTCTATAAAAATCCAATAAAGATTTTATCGTTATTTATTATTTTTTTGCCATTCACCGGCACCGAGTATTTTAATAATTCGGTCTTGGGGATACCAGGCACAAAACCTTTACAAATTTTTGCGGGTCTTTTATCATGTTTATTGCTATAATTAATATCAAAAATGCTTCTCACTTATCTCTTCAATCAAAAGTATTTTCCGCTACTGTATTTGTTCTTTTCAGCGTAAGCATAGCACGGTCATTATTTCCCGTTCTTAGATGTAATTAATCTAATGTTTATGAGTGCTGAAAGAGAAGCGCTAACAGAAACTCAGTTTTTACTTTCAGATTATTTTAAGCCATTGATATATTTCATTCCGTTTTTCGTTGTAGTATTATACATTAAAACAATCGACGATTTAAAATATTTGGCGAATATAATCAGTTTGTCATTGTTAATGCTGTCGATAATCATAATTGTGATTAATATATTTCTAATTCGTGATTGGGGAAATGTCGATAGTGTAAATCAATTTTATCTTACTGAACTTGGAATGCATCGGAATGCAATAGCAGACTTTTATATTTTGGCATTTCCTCTATCTTTAGGAATTTTTTTTTATAAAAAGAACTGGTTAAGTTTTAGTAGTTTAGGAATCAATTTTATTGCTGCAGGCTTTACGTATTCCAGGACGTCCTATTTAACTATTTTAATTGCAATTGTATTATTTTTAATAATCTCTAAACGGGCAAAGCTAATCCCCGTATATATAATCGTTGGTATTATTCTATCATTTGCAATTGCCACAAGTATTATTCAAAGACTCAGGTTGGTATTGGTGAGAGAAGTAGTGAAGATATATCCGCAGGAAGAATTGAGAACATATGGATGCCTCTGATTGAAGAATATCAGGAAAAACCAGGACAGTTAATGATTGGTGAAGGACGATACGGTATAGTTCTTACAGATGCTGCTAAAAATGGCTATATTTTAGATGTAAAACATCCACATAACATGTATATAGAGGCGATTTTAGAAAGTGGTGTTATTGGTTTAGTAGCCTTTATATTAATCTTTGCATTCCTCTTGAAGGCATTATATACAAATTTACATATAATTGAGGATTCAAAGATTAGAGAGTTCTATTATGGCTTTCTAATTTCTATCATATCGTATCTTATTGCTGGCCTTACCGGCCGCTCTTTTTTTCCGGATTTACAAAATAGTTTTCTTTGGTTAACGCTAGGTGGTGCTTTTGTATTTCTAAATTTACTTAACACTTCTAAAGAAATGCTAAATGAAAAAATATAAAATTTGTTTTGTTGCTCAAGACATTTACCCATTACTTAGACCTCAGAGACAGATTCAATTTATTGGTGGAGCTGAACTACAACAACTTTTACTGGCCTCTGTGCTATCCGATCGTGGTTATGAAGTAAGTTTTATAACGAAAGATCATGCACAGCCCAAAATTGAAAATATTAATTCCTTTATGGTATATGCTTCCTTTAGAGAAGATGATGGGATTCCTGGACTGAGATTTTTTTATCCTAGACTTTTGAAGATTTGGAAAGCCCTGAACAAAACAAACGCTGATATTTACTATGTACGATCTGCTGGATTCTTACTTGCAGTTGTTGCCCTCTATTCAAAAATTATTAAGAGTAAAACCGTATATTGTGGAGCAAACGATCCCGATTTTGATTTACAAATATTAAAACATCGATTGAATATTAGAGATCGACTTTTATATTTATGGGGATTAAAACAAAGTGATGTAATTGTAACTCAAAATGAAAAGCAACAGCAATTAGTCTCTCAAAATTTTAAAAGAAAATCTGTTAAGATTTATAATGGATTTAGAAACAATCGCATAAGTAGAATCATAAAGGAGGAAATTTTATGGATTGGAAGTTTTGCCAAACAAAAAAATCCTCATCTATTTTTAGAACTCGCAAAAAGATTTCCGAATGAGAAATTTGTAATGATTGGAGGGAACTCAAACAACGTCAATTCTGAGGAAGAGACTTTAAAGTTGGTCATTGCTGAAGGCGAAATTATAAAAAATTTTACGTATAGGGGATTTCTTCCATTTGATGAAGTTGAAATAAGTTTTAACAGGTGTAAACTTTTTATTAATACATCCGCGTACGAGGGATTTCCGAATACATTTCTTCAGGCATGGTCCCGGGGAATTCCAATCGTCTCATTTTTTGATCCAGATGGTCTAATCAAAGAAAACAATCTAGGCATAATTGTTGAAAACTTTGAGGAAATGGTTGATGCAGTATCTCAATTATTAAATAATTCTATTTCATTTGATGCACAGGAAATTATTAAATATTATTCCCATCACTTAACAATTGAAAACGCCGTAGATAAATATGAAAAAATATTTGCAGAACTATTACTATAACTATATAAATTCATAATAAAAAAATATCGAGATTATCCTCCTTTTATTAAAGCCGGGAATAATCTCTTACTTAATCAAATGAATATTATTTATTTTATTGATAGCCTAAATTCAGGTGGAAGAGAAAGACGATTTTTTGAACTTATTAAAACTATTCATCAAAATACAGACATCAATTGTGAAGTGATTATATTGTCTAAAAAAATCTTTTATCAGGATATTCAGAACTTGACTTTTCCGATTCATTATATTGAGAGAAAAGTAAAAAAAGATTTTTCTGTATTTATTCACTTGTACAGGATTTGTAAAAATTTCAGGCCTGATATTATTCATAGTTGGCATTTTATGTGTTCTATCTATGCGATCCCAATAGCATACTTGCTTAGAATTGTTCTGTTGAGTGATGTTATTGCGGATGCACCTCTAAAAATAAGATATTTTACATCACTGTGGATAAAATCAAAAATTGTAACTCTATTTTCCCAGCATATCAATGCAAATTCCGAAGCAGGTTTAAAATCCTATGAAGTACCTAATAAAAAAAGTAGTTTCATTCATAACGGTTTTGCTTTCCCAAGGCTTGATAATCTCAAAAAGCCAGAAATATTGCATTCGAGATTTAATATAAACACCAAGAATATAGTTGGGATGATTGCGAGGTTTACCGATCAGAAGGATCATAAAAGTTTCATCTTATGTGCTCAGGAAATATTGGCAATTAGAAAAGATGTTACATTTATCTTAGTAGGAGACGGGCCCCTAAGAAAGGACATAGAACGCCTGGTTACTTTCCCCTTTCTCGAACATATAATATTTCTTGGTGAACAGGACGATGTGGAATCGATAATCAATATTTTAGACATTGGTGTATTAAGCACTATTACAGAAGGTATTTCCAATGCGATAATCGAGTATATGGCTTTAGGAAAGCCTGTTGTAGCAACGGATGGCGGAGGCACCAATGAACTTGTAGTTCAAAATAAAACAGGATTTCTAATTTATCGTGGAGATGTGTCCGGAATGGTAGAAAAAATTTGTTATCTTCTCGACAATCCAGAAGTTGCCAAATCCATGGGTGATGCTGGAGCGGAAAGAATTAAATCGGAATTTAGTATGGACTTAATGACCAAATCATACCTACAATTATACAATAAATTGGAAATATCAAGATCATGATGAAAAAGAAAGTTTATATCTTCATGATTGTCATTTATTTGATTTGTATTTATGCGCTAATGCTTCTGCCAACTGATATACTTCACATTATAACAAAGGAGGACGGAATAATTGAATCAGCAGGTGCACTTTACTTTCTGGCTGCGTCGATAGTATTATTTATTTCATATAAAAACGACAATACGAGTAATGATTTTAGTTTTTTAAAGACAAAAAAAAACTTCTTCCTCCTTTTATTTTCTATATTGTTTTTCATCACTTTTGGTGAAGAAATAAGTTGGGGGCAACGGATCCTTGGTATACAAACGCCAGAGATGATTGCAGATGTCAATGTACAAAATGAAATCAACATTCATAATCTTTCAATCTTTAATAGAGATAATATGGATGAGAAAAGTAAAATGATTACAAACCTATTAAACGTGGACCGTTTATTCTCAATATTCTGGTTTAGCTATTGTATATTAGTGCCAATGATTTTTCTATTTAATCATAGAATTGCCGAGAAATTGAATAAAATGAATTTGCCAATAGTTCCACTGAGTATCGGTTTATTTTTTATCGTTAATTATTTCGTTTCAAAATTATTGGAGGAAATGACAAGCATCGAATACTCGGCCCCAATCGTTGAAATCAAAGAAAGCAACTTTGCCTTTTTATTTTTCCTGGTCGCCATCTGGTTTTATAAAACTCTGCGTTACAAAATTGCCACAGCAACCTGATACTTCTAAATTCTCGCTAAAATGCTTGATCACACCTATTAGTTTCATGATTAATTTATTGTGATAAAAGGATAAAAATATGTCTATATTATTTAGACAATTAAACATCTCACTTCTGATAAATTTCTATAGAGAGTATCTAAAACCCGCGTTGCAACGCAAAGATAGAAAAAACATTCTGATATGTATTTATGAATCACTCTGGCTTAGTTCTAAGATAAAATATTGGCCTCATAATTATTTTAAATACGAAGGATTCCAAATAAATAAAGATGTCAGAGAGATAGTGAATTATATTCCCGGAAATCTCTTCGATAAATTTAGGGATGACGTGCTTAACGATAAGAAATCCACAAATATTGTCGACAATAAATTTATAACTAATCTAATTCTAAAATGGGGTGGTCTCTCTGCTACCAATATTCATGGCCGATACTTAAAAAATATTGGTTGTTATAACGATCGTAATCATTTTATAGGAGACCTAGAGATTTTTTTACCTTCGATTTCAAATAATTTTGTAGTTAAGCCAATTTGCGGGCAAGGTCATGGAAATGGGGTAAAAATTATTAAAATTATAGAAGCTTATAACAACATTTATTCAATTGACGGAGAAAAATTTGCTTTGGACGAGATAATTGAATATATAAAAAGCCTTAAATTTAAAGAACTTTTGTTTGAGGAAATGGTAATACAACATCCGGCTCAATCTAAGATATATCCACATTCTGTAAATACGGTGAGGATTGACACGCTTCGCAGTATAAATGGTGAAGTTATAAATGGTGCTGCATATTTGAGGATGGGACGAGGAGGCAAAGAAATAGACAATGTTAGTGCAGGAGGGTTAGCAGTAGAAATTGAGTTGGAAACCGGAAAATTTAAAAAATACGGATATGATGATTACCTTCAACAATATGAATCACATCCCGACACCAACTTTGTTTTTGAATCGCATAAAATTCCAAACTGGGATCATCTTAAGAAATTAGTTGTAGAATCAGCAATTCTTTTCCCCGGACTTAATTCGATCGGATGGGATGTGGCTGTAACAGCTAATGGCCCGTTGATTATTGAAGCGAACAGTAATTATCAGTTAAATGGTATACAAACCATATGTGGACCTTATAAAACTAAAAAAGAATTTATGTATTCACTTTCCCAGCATTTAAGGTATTCAAAATATAGGAATAAATATGAAAAATATTTTAGTTATTAGTACTAGCTTAAGCACACGTGGTGGTATATCTTCTGTCTTAAAACTATTATTTTCCTCCGAATTAAATAAAAAATACAAGCTATATCATCTCTCATCTCACAGGGATGGAAATGCAGTGATAAAATCATGGTATATCATTCAATCCTATTTTTTATATCCATTTATTTTATTCACACAAAGGATAGATCTTGTTGACATACATGGTAGCATGAGAATGAGTTTCCTAAGAAAAGGATATTTTTTAATTATAGGTAAACTGTTCAAAAAAAAAGTGGTCTATCATATGCATTCCCCCTGCATCGATAATCATTTAGAAAAAATATCCACTTTAAAACGAAGAACTATAATAAAACTTTTTGACTTATACGATTTAATCTTTACGCTTTGTGATACATTAGCACATGATTTGCAGAAATGGACCGTCACGCCTGTGCGCTTTAGTTATAATCCTGTACTTCTACCCTCAATTTCCACACCCAGAATCAGCCCAAAGCAGATCATCACAGTGCTAACATTGGGTGAACTAGGTGAGAGGAAAGGAACTGAGGATCTTCTTAAAGTTGCCCAAATTCTTGTTGGAAATAACATACAGTTTAGGATTGGTGGCAATGGTGATATTGGCAAATATCGGGATATAGCAAAAGACTTTGGCATACACTAATGAAGTACGATTCCTGGGTTGGATTGACGAAAAATCCAGAGAAAAAGAATTAAGACAAGCCGACATTTATTTTTTACCATCCAAGGGTGAAGGACTACCGATGTCCATACTTGAAGCGATTAGTTATGGAATTCCTGCAGTTTCATCCCCCATAGGATGTATCTCAGAGATTATTGAGGATAATGAGAACGGATTTTTAATTCCACCAGGAGATGTAGAACAATTTTCCAGGAAAATTAAGTTATTAGCACAAAATGAAAACATGAGAAGAAAGATGGGAGAAAAAGGCAGGGAAATAGCTGAAAAAAAATTTGAGATTAGCCAAATTGTTAAAGATTACGATATTAAATATTCATCTATCCTGAATAGTTAATCCCGAGTTTAGGGGCTACTAATCTTATTCTAAAATCGCAAATAGTTGGAAGGAGCATTAATATTATGTCAACAGATAATACAAATCACCTTAATCCTGATTTTATTTGTATTGTTGAAGATAAGTCCGTAGGTCTTCTCGGATATGTTGTTATTGATAGAACAGTAAACAATCGTTCTTGTGGTGGCCTGAGAATGCATTCAAAAATGAATATTGATGAATTGAAAGGACTTGCCCGTGGTATGACGCTAAAATACGGATTTACTCAGACTGCACAGGGTGGAGCAAAGGCCGGCATTGTAGCAGATTTAAATACCGAATCAAGTATAAAAAAAGAATTATTAATTCGGTTTGGACAATTGATTAAGCCGCTTCTTGAAACCAATTATTATATAACAGGCCCGGACATAGGTACGACGCAGAGCATGATTAATGATATGTTAAGAAATCTTAACTTGAATATCCCAAGACGTAGGCGCAATAGCGGGCATAATTCTGGCTTCTTTACAGCACTCTCGGTCTTAGTCGCAACTGAAGCTGCATCGGATGTAATAAATCTTAAACTAGCAAAGAAAACAGTTGCCATTGAAGGTTTTGGATCTGTCGGCAGCTCATATGCTTTGTTGATGGCCAAAAGATATGACGCTAAGCTCGTGGCAATCTCCACTGAAAAAGGGGCCATTTACAATAAAAACGGATTAATAATTGATAAGCTGATGGAACTTAAAAAGTTGCACGGTGATGATCTCGTGAAAAGATATAAAGAAGCAGAAGAATTACCTATCAAAGAATTATTGACACTTAATGTGGATATTTTATCCCAGTGTGGTGGACCATATACAATAAATGAAGAAAATGTTAATAGCATTCAGGCTCGGATTATAGTCCCAGGGGCAAATATTGCAATCACCAGAGAAGCAGAAGAAATACTAGCTAAAAGGAATATTATTTCAATTCCATTTTTCACAGCTAACTATGGGGGTGTTCTGGGCAACAAGATCGAGATAACCGGTGTTGATCATAATTTTATTGAGCAATATTTTAGGAAAAAATTTAAAAAACAAATCATAAACCTTGTTCAGGAATCTATCAGACTAAATAAAATCCCCTCGGAAATCGCAGAAAAATATTCTATTAATAATTTTCAGACAATTCAAAAGATGATGCAAAAAAGATCTATTAAAAATAGAGTATCAAGGGTTGCCATACAACTATTTAATAATGGTTTAATCCCCGAAATGATTACAAAGCGAATTGCTCCAATTTATTTCAAATAATTACAGGCAGGAATAAAAATTATGATGTTAAGTTCAAAATTGTATTCAAAAATGGCCTATCATACTCAAAATCTTTTCTTTACAGTTAAGGGATATGCCGTAAAGCGCATTAAATTTAGCAATCAGTTTTATCAAGAATTGGAAGAACTTGAGAAAACGCAATGGTATTCAAAAGATGAATATGAAGAATATCAATATAGGAAACTTAAACAACTGATTCAGCATGCTTATGAGAATGTTCCATATTATGAAAAATTATTTAATGAACACAATATAAAGCCCGCAGATATTAAATCCACCAATGATTTAGAAAAAATACCTATTTTAACGAAGGAAACTTTAAGAGCGCAACCACAAGAATTTATTGCCAGAAACATTAATAAAAAGTTTTTAGCACCCGGCTGGACGACCGGGACAACGGGGACACCTATTAATGCCTATCGTGATAAAAAATCGATAGTATTTGAGAATGCTATGATATGGCGGCAAAGGAGAATAGCCGGGATTAATGAAAATAGTAGAAAGGTTGCCATTTGGGGTACTATTTGGGATAACCTTATTGTTCATTCATCGATTAAACACCCTCCTTATTGGAGATATAACAGATCCGACAATCAGCTATTGTTCTCCTACTTCCATATGTCGAATGAAACACTACCTCTATATCTTGAAAAATTAGAAGAATTTAATCCGGATTTTATGGAAGCATTTCCATCAACCTTACTTATATTAGCCAAATATCTCTTAGCGACCGGGAAAGTACTTCCAGTAAAAGCAATTTTCACATCTTCAGAACCCTTATATGCCATCCACAAGCAGGAAATTGAGAGAGCTTTGCATCAAAAGTATTTGATTTGTATGGTCAGGCAGAAAGAGTAGTAGCAGCAACTGAATGCCAGGAACATCAGGGATTGCATATCAATCCAGAATATGGTGTATTCGAATTAGTAAATAATGAAACAAATAGTGAGACAAATGATATTGGTGCAATTTTGGGGACAGGATTAAACAATTTTGCCATGCCTTTAATACGATATCAAACTGGTGATATCGCAAAGATGAGTCCTTCGAAATGCAGATGCGGGAGAAATATGCCCTTGCTTAGATCCATCGAAGGCAGGATTGCTGATACAATCTTGACTCCTGATGGTAGAATTATACCAGGAAACGGTATAATGGGTGCATTCCATGGAATTGATAATTTAAAAGAATCTCAAATTATCCAGGAAGATATCGATTGGGTTATAGTAAAGATCACAAAAAACGTAGAAACCAGAGGAATAGACAAGAATGTGCTGGAGTCAAACCTAAGAAAATGTCTTGGTGACAGATTAAATATTGAAGTTGAAATTCATGAATCTATTTATGATGATACAACCGCAAAACGTCGTTGGATAATTTCTAAACTAAATAAGGACAACTACTTTTCAAATATAAAAAATTAAAGTAATAGAAGTACTACACTAAATATTGAATAAGCAAGGGATCAGCAGAAGGATTTCAATTAAAACAAATTTTTGCAATTTAAGGAACGGCAAATATTTAATAGATTCTTTCAAGCCAAACTAATTGCAGCTAATTCTTAATTTTTATATTTGATGGATAAACAGGGCCTTCCCGAAACAGGTTGGGGAATAAATCATTGATATAACGTTCAACATTTGTATAGCCAAATTGATCTTGAATTATATTTCCATCGTTTGGATCGTTAGGGTCGAGTCCATGATCTGTCTCCCAATTATCTGGCATCCCATCATGATCAGAATCCCGAGGTGGTAGTCCCGATCGAAATTCTGGCCAACCACCAACTTCATATTGTGAATCGATCATAGAACCAGTGCTATTTATAACCGATTCTACAATTCGTTTATCAACAGGATCGAGCGCGGGCACTATCGCTCCAACATTATTCAAAACTAAATTATAAACCATATTAGATGGATCAATAGTAATATTTGATTGGGCAGCAACCGGGAAATCAGCGTGATATTCCTCGGACCCTTTGACAACAGACCAATCATCATCAGGCCCTGCAAGCTGACCAGGACCAATATTATCTTTGATAAATACTAGATTGCCTGGATTATCTCTAACCGTGATTCCCTTCCTCTCACCTGAGTCTTTTCCAGGTTTATAATAGTTGCCAATAATATTAACAATCGAGCCTTCAACATCAAGTCCATAATACATCCAGTTATATACTAAATTATTAATTACTTCAATATTCTTATTAAAACTCAGACGGGGATTTCGGCCCATATTATGAGCGAATAAATTATGGTGAATAGAAATTTGATCTGCGCCTTCATTTACTAAGAATCCCATACTATGGGGTTTCTCAGGATTCGGACTATTAAATAGCCCTTCACTAATGATGCACCATTGGATAGTAATATTATTAACAGCTCTCCATGTTGCAAAGTTTTCATCAAGGGCCCAACTAACCGAACAATGATCAATAATTATATTATACGGTGGAATATCCGGATGCTGCATACCGAATCCATCACGATTATCATAAGCTGGCCCATCTGTTTCATCGCCAACTCTTAGGCGTAATCCTCTAATTATGACATCGTGGGTCAAAATTCGAATTGAAGCCCCGCGGATGTAAACACCATCTCCAGGTGCTGTTTGTGCAGCAATTGTAATAAATGGATTTTTAATTTTAATATCTTTTAATATTTTTATCGCTCCCCCAACCCGGAATATAATAATGCGTGGACCAGAAAATTGACATGCTTCTCTAAAACTACCCGCACCTGAATCATTTAGATTTGTGACCTCGATTATTTTACCGCCGCGCCCGCCGACTGAAAATTGTCCAAATCCTTCGGCTCCTGGAAATGCTTTTATTTGTGCAAATGTATAAGTAGAGAATATTAGATTTAACCATATTATTACCTTTATCCAATTTTTGTTAAATAATGTAAACATATATAAAATTCTCCTGTGCAAGAAACTATCCTTGATGAGTTTAAACGCCCAAACAATTTAATTTTTTCATTTCATGTCTATCTTTAGTATATAATCCAAAGATTTTAAATTCAACCATTTTGTAAACTATTTGCACACCTCATCTTAAAGTAATCATTAAGCACATTCAATACATTCGGGTCTCATTGTAAATTGTCAGAGCATTAAATTTTATAATTATCTTATAAGCAAATAATGTGCCGATTTTATTTTATATATATTTGTAGGACCTACTCGTTAAAAATTTATTAGGAGAATAATATTCATATCATTTTTTAGTGCGTTCTATCACATTGCTTGCTATCAAATAACATGAATATACAGAATCATAAAATCATTGGAGATTGTTAAGACCTGAATATTAATAATATTCGAATCAATTATCGTGTCAGTTTACTAATTGATCGAGCAATTTTTCTTACTAAAATTATAAATGATTGGAGAATATAGATGATAATACTTGGTATTTCAGCATTTTACCATGACAGTGCTGCTGCCATCATCAAGGATGGGGAAATTGTAGCAGCTGCTCAAGAGGAAAGATTTACACGAAAAAAACACGATCAGAGTTTTCCTCACCGGGCAATTCAATACTGTCTGAAAGAATGTAATATTGAACCTAAAGATATTACCTATATAAGCTTTTATGACAAGCCATTTTTAAAATTCGAACGGATATTAGAAACATATCTCCAATATGCACCCCGAGGTTATAAATCATTTATTAAAGCAATTCCAATTTGGATTAAACAAAAGATTTGGATAAAAAGCATCATTCAAGATGAATTAAATGGCTTTGAAGGAAAAATTCTATTCCCTGCTCACCATCAATCTCATGCGGCTTCCGCTTTTTTTCCATCACCATTTGAAGAAGCAGCTATTATAACCACAGATGGTGTTGGGGAATGGACAACGACAAGCATTGGTTTAGGAAAAAACAATAATTTCAAGATACTAAAAGAGATTCATTTTCCACATTCCCTAGGTATGTTGTACTCAGCTTTTACTTATTACACCGGATTTAAAGTAAATTCAGGTGAATATAAATTAATGGGTCTTGCTCCCTATGGCGAGCCAAAATATGTCCAGACTATATTGGATAATCTGATTGATCTTAAGGAAGACGGTTCTTTTAAATTAAATATGAAATATTTTAATTTTGCCGCCGGATTAACCATGACAAACAGAGAGTTTGATAAATTATTCGGTGGCCCGTCGAGAAAAAAAGAAACGGAGTTAACCCAAAGAGAAATGGACATTGCCCGTTCTGCACAAGAGGTCACAGAACTGGCAATGTTAAAAATTGCATCCTACACTAAAAGTATTACTAATGCCGAGAACCTATGCCTAGCTGGCGGCGTTGCTTTAAATTGCGTCGCTAATGGGAAGTTATTAAGAGAAGGTATATTTAAAGATATTTGGATTCAACCGGCGGCTGGAGATGCGGGTGGTGCTCTAGGAGCAGCATTATGCATTTGGTATGATTATTTAGGAAATGCACGTAGATTTGACAATATAAATGATCTTCAAAATGGATCTTATCTTGGTCCTGAATATGATAATGATGAGATATTAGAATTTGTTGAGAATCATAATATCCCCTATACTAAATTGTCTCCAGACGAACTATCTTCAAAGATTTCAAAATTACTTGCTGAAGAAAACATAATTGGATGGTTTCAGGGAAGGATGGAATTTGGCCCAAGAGCGCTTGGTTCACGAAGTATTTTAGGAGATGCCCGGTCTCCTTCCATGCAGAAAAAAATGAATCTAAAAATTAAATATAGAGAATCTTTCAGACCTTTCGCACCTGCTGTTTTGGCAGAGGAGGTAAACAACTATTTTGATTTCGAAAAATATAGTCCCTATATGCTTTTAGTTGCGGATGTCAAAGAAAGTATAAGAAGAGAAATGACAGAAGAATGAAAAATCATTATTTGGTATAAATAAACTAAATGTCGTTAGATCGAATATTCCTGCTGTTACCCATGTCGATTACTCCGCCAGACTACAAACCATTCATAGAGGAACCAATCCAACCTTTTGGAATTTGATAAAGGTATTTCATGAAATTACAGGATGTCCTGTCATAATAAATACATCTTTTAATGTAAGAGGAGAGCCGATTGTCTGTACTCCGATAGACGCTTATAAGTGCTTTATGAGAACGGAAATGGACTACTTAGTTTTAGGAAATTATTTAATTAATAAAGAAAAACAGCCAGATTTTATGGATGAAATTGACTGGAGAGAAGAGTTCGAACTGGATTAGGAGAATGAAATGGATAAATCAAAATTTAATGATGTTAAAGAAATAAAAAAATTTACTGTTGGATTAAGTATAATATTTTTTGGTATCGCATCAATACAATTCTATCTAGATAATGATCTATATAAGTATTTTAGTGCTTCATCACTAATACTAATATTAATTCGTCTGATATTTCCCGTAATAATGAAACCTGTTTATATTATATTCCTTTACATTGGTTTTGGTGTTGGCTGGGTAATGACTAGAATTATTCTATCGATCTTATTTTATTTTATTTTCACTCCTATTGGATTTATCGCACGTTTAACCGGCAAAAAATTCTTGGATATGCGTTTTAATTCTACAGAAAGATCTTACTGGCGTGATGTCAATTTAGAAAATATGAGAGAAGAAAGTTATGAGGAACAATTTTAAAGGAGAAAATAAGTTATCAGCATTAAAAAAAGGATTTTTCTTATTTTTAACGCTTTTATTTAGTTTGCTTATTTTTTCTATTTTGGGAGAAACTATATTACGTGTATTCTCTATTCCCGGCGTACAATTCAATGTATCCAAATATGATCCACTGGTGGGAGGAGGTCTGTATCCTCACTCAACTAATATTTATCGGAATGATAGAGGAGATTTTGCAGAAAGAGGGATAAATCAGTGGGGTTATCTCGACATCAAACATAGAAAAGAAAAAACTAAGCATACCTATAGGATTGGATTCTTTGGTGATTCCTATACACAAGCAAGTCAAGTACCAATCGAACAGACTTTTTTTAGATTAATTGAAAATAACTTAAATACTGATCAAAATTATAATGTTGAATGTCTGGCTTTTGGAATTAATGGTTTCAGTACCTTCCAATCTTATTTAAATTCAGAACGGTGGGTAGATTTTTTTAATCTTGATATGATTATTTATGTTTTCTGTGAAAATGACATTGGTGATCAGATAAAAAGTATAAAGGGAGAGGATGGAATTCCTTATCCACTCCTAATTCAGGATGGTTTTATTATTGATACCACTTTTTATCATATAGGAAAGAGTAAGGAGAGTTTCCATTTTAAACTCGTTGACTATATGACATCACATTCTTTACTTGCTGCCACAATCATTGGAAGATTAAAACTACTTTTTAAATATGGCATAAAAACTGAAATGGAAGAAAGTGCCAGAATGATGTCAGGGTCTAAAAATTCTTCATTAATAAATAAAATTCCAAATCAAAACGATCTACCCTCATTATGGCCTGATTCCCTAAAAAACCATGCACTCAATGTGGAATCTGTTGTCATTAGAACCTGGCGGGATAGTATTATCAAACGCAACAAAGTATTTGCAATCACTTACGTACCAAGGGAGAAAGAAATTAGTAAAGATTCCTCTGATCAGGACACATGGAAATCATGGTTAGAATCTTTTTGTGCTGAGCAAGATATTATATTTATTGATCCAACCCAGGAATTACTTGATATGTTTGGGCGGGGTAATGAAATTTATTATGATCACTTTACAAAATATGGACATATTGCTTTTGGGGATGCGTTTATAAAATGGTTTAAAAATAATTATAGCCCCAGGCTCAATTTTATAGAGGAGAAATAAAATGTCAAAAATTACAATCATTAAGGAGTTTATGTATTTTTTAAAAAGTAGAAAAAAATGGATTTTAACACCAATTATTTTCTTTCTTTTATTGCTGGGAGCTCTTATTGTTGCTACTGAGGGTAGCGCTTTAGCACCATTTATTTACGCGCTATTTTAATTATATAGAAATAATTTATGATAATATAAGTTTATGATCTCCGACTCATGGAGGCAAAGGCTTAATTAGTTAGATAGAAGGGATCTCTTATTGCTCAAAATTGGTCTATTGATAGATTCGGTTATACTTCCTGCCTGGATAATTGAATTAATAAAGAAAATAAACACGATCGAATTTTTTGAAATTAAATTAATAATCCTCAATAATGAAAGTACTAAAAATAAATATTCAAAAAACAAAATGTCTTCGGGATATAAAAGACATTTTTACAATGTTTTAACTGCCTTAGACAGGGTCTTTTCGGATTATAAACACAATGCGTTAAAATTAGAGAATTCAATCTCTCTAATTGCAGATATACCGCAATTGATTTTAGAAATAAATGATCAGATTAATAGTGATATTACAGCCGAAATAAAAAAATATAACATTGATGTATTCCTTCAATTGGGAAAAAATAAAATTCAGAACGGTGTATCGATACACTCAAAAAATGGTATATGGACCTATGACCACGGAAACAATGATAATCCTAAGAATTATTCATCGGGATTTTGGGAAGTTATTAATTATAAACCCCTTACCTGTTCTTGTTTGCATATTTATCATCGTAATAATGAAAAAGTATACAAATTTGTAAGTAATGTATCAGTCTACAAATCTATTTTCGGTTTATGCCAATATAAATCAGATCCATTGGAGGAGTGTATCCGCAATTATAAAAGAACTGAAATATTTATATTTTATGGGTAGTGATGGATATTTTGAAAATATTGAAAAGAGAAAGGAGGAATGTTGTGAGAGTAAAGAAAATTCATATAACACAAATAAACTCAAATCGCTAATCACTTATATCATTAAACGTATATTTAGGAAAATAAGATTACAAATATATTTAGATCAGTGGATATTATTAATTAGCACAAAAAAAAATCAGTCCTTTAACAATTATAAAAAAATATTTCCTCCAAAAACCCATTATTGGGCCGATCCATTTCTAATAAGTCATAACAATAATTATTATCTTTTTTTTGAAGAAGTATTCCGTCAGACTAATAAAGGACATATTTCCTTTATCACCTTAGACGAATCAGGAAATATTGTAAAACCTCCTATAAAAATAATCGAAGAACCGTTCCACTTATCTTATCCCTATATTTTCACTTGGCAAGACGATTTCTATATGATACCTGAATCATCTGAAAATAATGCAATTAGATTGTATAAATGCACCAATTTCCCATATGATTGGAAATATCAATATAATTTAATTCAAAATATTAAAGCGTATGATTCAACCCTTCTCTTTCATGAAGAAAAATGGTGGTTATTTGCAAATCTGAAAGATCACGAGGGAACCTCCAGTTGGGATGAATTATATATTTTCTATTCTGAGAGTCCAATAAGCAATAACTGGAAATCTCACATTTTAAATCCTGTAATTTCTGATGTTCGCAGAGCAAGACCGGCTGGAAAAATTTTTATCCGGAATGGAATCCTCTATAGACCTTCACAGGACTGTTCCTTGACATATGGTTATGGAATAAGGATCAACCAGATTATAAAATTAAACGAAAAGGAATACCAAGAGATTGAGGTTAAATCAATTGAACCGAATTGGGACAAAAATTTAAAGGCTATACATACTATGAACCAGAAAGATGAGCTAACTGTGATTGACGGTATAATCAGAGGATTTAAGTATTTTTAAATATGCTATATACGAATCTACTAATAATTGGTATATCACAAAGTAGGGATCAATATAATTACTTATAATAAGTTCAAAGAAATTCTTGAATGGGATTCTATAAAAGAAAGAATTGGAAAAATTTAATGAATGGATCATGGTTCAAAAAAAATTTAGTGTTCCTGAGAATGTTCTTTATATAAGATTCAGATTTGTTGGTAAAGGTGAAGGAGAGAGTTGGTTTGATGATTTTAAATTAGTAAGATAGCAATACAATTGTAATAATTCAGACTCGCATTGACAAATACCTACCTATTTTAATAAAGCCTAAATTCATCATTTTGACTTAAATGAGTTTGATAAGTAGTTAATTGGCATGATCTTAACTACAGAAGTTAGCATTTCCACAAATGTAATACAAAACTCACATATTGTTGCAAATCTTTCCTATCAATGTATTCGGCGTGACCTCCTCAATCTCCACTTCAACAAATTCCCCCGCCTTTTGCCCTGCATCCGGAAAAACCACAATCTTATTCCCATCATTCCGTCCCATTAGCTGATCCGGCTTTTTTGCCCTACCCTCCACTAATACTTCAAAACTCTCTCCCAGATGTTCCTGATTTTTTTCATAATTAATCTTTCGCTGAACTTCGACGAGATTCGTTAAACGTTGCGATTTTATTTCATCTGAAATATCATCCGGATATTTTCTTTCTGCAATCGTCTGCTTCCTTTCTGAATAACTAAACATAAATGCAGAATCAAAACCCACACTTCTCATCACGTCCAATGTATCTTCGTATTCTTCCTCTGTCTCTGTCGGGAAATCCAACAATAACATCCGTAGATAAAGCAATATCTGGTATCTTATTCCGGATAACATCGACAAGATCCAGATATTCTTTTTTGGTATAGGTCCGGTTCATCATTTCCAGAATCCGATCATTGCCCGATTGTAGTGGTAAATGGATATGTTTACAAGCTTTATCATTAGCTGCAATGACTTCAAGCAGTTTTATCGGAAAATCCTTTGGATGGGGTGAGGTAAATCGAACACGTCGTATTTCTGGTATGTCGCATGTCATGGCCACAAGATCCGCAAAATCGTAATTGTCATATTTATACGAATTAACATTCTGGCCCAGCAATGTGACCTGACTAAATCCCTCCCCGGCCAATTTCTGTATTTCTTCAATAATATTGTGAGGATCGCGGCTACGCTCTCTCCCCCTTGTATAGGGTACCACACAAAACGTACAGAAATTATCACATCCGCGCATTACAGCAACCCAGGCATTTACGCCACTTTCCCTTGTTGGGAAGACATCACTATAGGTTTCAAATTCCGATAATGTTAAAGAATATTCTTTATCACCTGTTTCGTGAACCCTATGAAGCATTTCCGGTAATTTCTTATAGTTATCCGGTCCTGCCACAATATCAACTCCGATATTCTTTTCTAACAGTTCCTTACGTAAATTTTGAGCCATACAACCAAGAACACCCATCACCAAATCTTTGTTCTTTTTTCTTAATTGACGGAATACACTCAAACGCTGATGCACTTTCGCATGGGCATTCTCTCTAACCGAACAGGTATTTAAAAAAATAATCTGGGCATCCTCAGGCTGATCTGTAAAATCAAAATCATTCTTCTTTAGAATGGTTTTTACCAACTCGGTGTCATACTCATTCATCTGGCACCCGTAGGTTTCTATGTAGACTTTATTCATTGTTGTTTATCTCTGTCCTTTTAATAAGATTTAAGATACTGGATACGGGATACGGGATACGGGATACGGGATACGGGATACGGGATAATTTTTTCGGTTCTCCTTTTGTTGTCAAGTAATATATTGTCTTTTTCACCAGGAACTTAGTATTCTTTTTCTGGAAACAACTTATAACATCATCGATTGCCCAGAATCGAGAATCGAGCATCCAGGATCCAGATCCTAATTCATAATTCCTAATTCCTAATTCCTAATTCCTAATTCCAATCAACTGATTTTCTTGAATCTTGTCAATTTTTACCTCAATAATCTGATTATGCAGATCCTGATCACTTTTCATTGCTACCTGCATATAATTTGAGGTATAGCCTGTCCAATAACCTGCTTTGTTTTTTTGTTCAAATAATACAGGAAAACTTTGGCCTAAGAAGCGTTCGAAAAAGGCGCGCTTTTTTCTTTCGCCTTGCTGGATAAGGATATTTGTCCTCTTCTTTTTTATGTCATGGGCGACTTTCTCATCCATCTTATATGCAGTTGTTCCTTTTCTGTCCGAATAGGTAAATACATGGTAATAGGAAACCGGAAGATCAGCTAACACTTTTTTTGTGTTTATGAATGCCGCGTCATCTTCTGATGGGAACCCCACCATAACATCTGTTCCGATACCGACATCTGGTACTGTCTTCTCTACAAATTCTATAAAATGAGTAAATTCACTCATATTGTGTTTCCTGCGCATCAATTTAAGTATACGGTCATCCCCGCTTTGTAAGGGGATATGTAAATGCTTACAAATTTTTTCTGAATCAGCCATTAATCGTATTACATTTTTCGGAATGGTAGTGGGTTCAATTGATGATATCCGTATTCGCTGTAAAGAATTAATTTTCTCAAGATCATTTAAAAGAGATAGGATGGAATGACCATCACTATTATATGTGCCAATATTTACACCCGTTAACACGAGCTCCTGATGACCAAGTTCAACTAACTTCTCTGCTTCTCGTAGAATATCTTCCCTTTTGCGACTTCGGGCAGGCCCCCGGGCGGTAGGAATAATACAAAAACTGCAGACAAAATTACATCCATCCTGAATTTTTAAATTTGCCCGGGTAGAATTATCATACAGGCCATAACTCTCAATAGTAAATTCTTCCCGGCTGATTTTTGGAGAGTGTATAATCAGAGGAATTTCTTGTTTCTGAAGACTATCGATGTGGGCAGCAATGTTAAGTTTATGTTCATTGCCGACTATCAGATCCACACCAGGAATTTCTTTAATAACATCAACAGCCATCTGAGCATAGCATCCCACCACAGCGACATAAGTCTCCGGACTTTTCCGTAAGACTTTTCGCACGGCCTGTCGGCATTTGGCATCCGCCTGCTCTGTGACCGTACACGTATTGATAACAGTCAAATCAGCTTTGTTTCCAAACTCCGTAATCTCAAATCCTCTGGATTTAAGTGATTTGGCAATTATCGCTGTTTCAGCCTGATTAAGCCGGCATCCCAATGTATATAGACTGGCTTTCAAATTAACCTATCTCCATAAAAAACAGGGCTTAATTTAGGCATCGGGAGGCGCGAATTCAAATATGAGTCGATTTTGGATTTTAGATTTCGGATTTACGATTATTAGTTCCAAAATCTGCAATCTGAAATCCAAAATTGGAAGTATCCAGAATCGAGTATCGAGTTCCAAACCTGATTTTCAATCATTTATTTCGTATTTTACTCAACATTTTGTTATAAACAGGATAGAGATGACGACCGGTATCATTTTCGATATAAAACGATATGCCATCCACGATGGTCCGGGTATTAGAACAACTGTATTTCTCAAAGGATGTGCGGCCTCCTGCTGGTGGTGTCATAATCCTGAAAGCCAGACGACTGAGATTGAGCAGGCAGTGCGGAAGAATCGACTTGATGATTGTGTTATTGAAGAAATAGAAATGATTGGTAAAAAGATGACTGTCCGGGAAGTTCTGATCGAGATAAAGAAAGACAGGGTATATTTTGATGAATCCGGGGGTGGTGTAACCTTTTCGGGTGGTGAGCCGTTGCTCCAGGAAAATTTTTTACGTGAATTGCTTATAGCTTGTCGACAGGATGGGATTCACACAACACTTGACACAACCGGATATGCCTCTGAAGATGTATTTAACTCAATTATAGATCATGTGGATCTATTTCTATACGATATCAAGTTTATCGATGACAACCTGCATCAAAAGTTTACCGGAGTATCCAATATGACCATATTAAACAATTTAATTACCCTGGTAAAAATGAATAAATCGGTAAGACTGCGCCTCCCTGTTATTCCGGAAATGACAGATAGTATAAAAAACATAAATGAAATAGTCTGATTTTAGTGTAAATTTAAGTCCGGGAGGAATGGAGATCGATATCTTACCTTATCACAAAATTGCCCGTCATAAATATGAGAAATTGGACAAGGAATATCTGATGAGTAAAAGTGAAGCCCCAACAGAGACAAAAATGAACGAAATAAAGAATACTCTGGTAGCATTTGGCCATAATGTTTCGATCGGAGGATAGAATGAACAACCGTATACGGAACCTTAGAAACCAGAGTCTTGAAGCCATTAACAGCCTTTCTGTAGAGCGCGCAATTCTAATTACCCAATTCTATAAAAGTGATATAGCCCAGCAAGTATCAACACCGGTCAAACGCGCCCTGGCCTTCAAATATATTATAGAAAACAAATCTATCTGCATCAACAAAGGGGAACTCATCGTTGGTGAACGCGGCCCAGCTCCTAAAGCAACACCCACCTATCCTGAAATCTGCCTTCATTCGTTACAAGATCTGAAAATATTGGACGAACGACCAAAGGTATCTTTCAAAGTTGATGATCAGACCCGAAAGATTTACAAGGAAGAAATAATCCCCTTCTGGTCCGGAAAGACACAGCGGGATAAAATCTTTAATTCTCTTGACGATGATTGGAAAATGGCATACAAGGCAGGTGTCTTCACAGAATTTCAGGAGCAACGAGCTCCCGGCCATACCGTTCTTGGAGGGAAAATATATAAAAAGGGATTTTTGAAGATAAAAGAAGAAATTAAGATCAGCCTCGATAAACTTGATTATTTTAATGATCCTGACGCCTATTATAAGAGAGAAGAGCTCAAGGCCATGGATATTAGTTCTGATGCGATTATACTTTTTGCCAAACGTCATGCAAAAAAGCTGGAGAGTATCGCTAATACTGAAAAAGATCCACAGAGGAAAAAAGAATTAAAGCAGATGGTAACAATCTGTGAGAATGTACCTGCCTATGCTCCAAAAACATTCCACGAAGCATTACAAGCATACTGGTTCGTGCATTTGGGAGTTATAACTGAACTTAACCCATGGGACTCATTCAATCCAGGTCGTCTGGATCAGCATCTTTACCCCTTTTATAAGAAGGATATTGAATCAGGAGTCCTTACCAAAGAAAAAGCCCTTGAACTCCTTCAATCATTTTGGATAAAATTTAACAACCATCCTTCGCCTCCTAAAATCGGCGTCACCGCCAAAGAAAGCAACACGTATACTGACTTCTGTCTCATAAACTTAGGCGGACTAAAACCCGATGGATCCAACGCTGTCAATGATCTTTCATTTATCATCCTGGATGTAATTGAAGAAATGCGCCTCCTGCAACCCAGTTCTATGGTTCAGGTTAGCAAAAAAAATCCAGATAGTTTTTTAAGCAGAACTGCAAAAATAATAAAGACCGGTTTTGGACAACCCAGCATATTTAATACGGATGCAATTATCCAGGAATTAACCAGACAGGGAAAATCCATAGAGGACGCTCGAAATGGTGGCGCGAGCGGCTGTGTGGAATCAGGGGCATTTGGCACGGAGAGTTATATTCTCACAGGATACTTTAATCTGGTCAAGATATTTGAGATCACCCTTAACAATGGTATTGATCCGGAATCCGGCGATCTCATCGGGCCAGAAACAGGAGATCCGAAACAATTTAGTACCTATGAAGAAGTGGTTGAAGCGTTTAAAAAGCAGGTTAATTATTTCATTGATATAAAAATCAAAGGCAATAATATCATTGACAGCCTCTTTGCTGATCAAATGCCTGTTCCCTTTCTATCCCTGCTAATCGATGACTGTATCTCCAACGGAAAAGACTATAATAGCGGAGGTGCTCGCTATAATACCAGTTATATTCAGGGCGTTGGGATTGGCAGTCTCACAGATATCATAACCTCCATTCAGTATAATGTCTTTGATAAGAAAAAAATATCCTTATCATCATTATTGGACATATTAGCAACCAATTTCAAAGGTCATGATGCCTTACGTAATGATCTGTTATTTCATACGCCAAAATATGGAAATGATGAAGACTATGCAGATGCGAATGCCCGTTTGATTTTTAATATTTTTTATGATGCCGTAAACGGCCGCCCTACCGTTAAAGGTGGTACATTTAGAATAAATTTATTACCAACTACTTCTCATGTCTATTTCGGTAGTAAAGTAGGTGCTACTGCAGATGGGCGGAAAGCGCATATTCCTCTTTCGGAGGGGATCTCTCCAGTCCAGGGTGCAGATACACAAGGTCCCACGGCAGTCCTCAATTCTGCTGCAAAACTTGATCATCTCAAAACCGGAGGCACATTACTCAATCAGAAATTATCCCCATCCATGTTTGATGATGATAAAGGGATTTCCAAGTTGGTTTCATTAATTCGCGGACTATTTCCGTATGGACGGTCATCATATCCAGTTTAATGTGGTGACAACTGATACATTGAGGGATGCACAAAAACATCCAGAGAAATATCGCGATCTGATCGTTAGGGTGGCGGGGTATAGTGATTATTTTAATGATCTGGGGGAAGATCTACAGGAAGAGATTATAAGGAGATCTGAACAAGTCCTTTAATTGACATTTGTCAGGAGACAATAACTAAGAATCAAATCCTACTGTAAAAAAATTGAATCCGGGAATGATTGATTAAAATGATAGTCCTCAAACAAAATCTCAGACATAATTCTGCCATTAAAAATAAATAAAAATGAAATTTCTGCTTCAAAATATATTTTAGAAGGCAGCCTTACAAGGCCGAATCTCTCCATAGAAAACTCCATCATCATATCCTCAACACCTGTTGGGAATTCAGATGGAACTAATCTTGCCTTCACTAATGTATAATCGGACTTATCAAACCATAAATCACCTTTAAACATGTCTTCTTCCTCTTCTAGAGGTTCTGCATAAATTTGTATAGTATCATCACCCTTTATGACGCTTTCACCTATCAGTTTAAAATTATACTTTTTTCTCTCCTCAGTTCCTACCATTTCAGTCAGACTGAATTTCTGGCTGCGGGTGTTTGCCTTCATCTTTTTACTTTTTTCTTCTTCCAAAACATTAATCCATGAACCATCTTCAAAATCATTCGCAGCAATGAGTTCTCGATTGCGTTGCCCGTGTGAACGGACTTTAACCCTAAATTCTCTTTTTGATTGTTCATCAACCTCACCATCACCATCTAATTTTGTAAAATGCACTTTTTGTAAATGAGAATAATCACCCAAACTATCCAGTTTTGCCTCTTGTTCGAGACTTGTTTGGTAGATATTTTCAACTATCTGATCAATGTTTTGTGCGTGCGTTAAAGTAACTATTAAGAACACATAAATAACAATAATCTTTATATAACCCATATTACTATTTCATCTCCTTACAAACGATTAGTCTTCATTTTTCATATATTACATGAAAAAACTATCAAATAGACAACCATTGGGTACAATTTTGACATGAGGCTGTGTAAAATTTAAAAATCCACCACGGATGCACACGGACTTGCACGGATCTTTTATCTTTGAGTTGAGAATTGGGCATGATTGTAAAAAATGATTTTAGATTTTATACAAACTCTGTGAAACTCCGTGTATCTCCGTGGTTAATATGCTTATTTACACAGCCTCTTAATCGCGCCGTTATATTTACGTGACATGAAAATTAGTGGCCGTTCGCGAACGGCCACTACTGATCTAAAACTATCCCAATTTTATTTATCGAATAATTTTATTCAAATTGTCCACAGCGATCAGAAGTTTTGGATCAAATTCCTTACTATATTTTGCTCTTTTGGGAAGAAATACTTTTTGAAAGCCAAGTTTGATCGCTTCGTTAATTCTATCGTCAATCCTGCTTACACCTCTAACCTCCCCACCTAAGCCTACTTCCCCAACATAGATATTCGTAGCTGGCAGAACTATTTCTTCCAGACTGGAAATAAGGGCCATACAGATCCCCAGGTCTGCAGCAGGCTCATCGATTCTCAGCCCACCGGCAACCTTAATAAACACATCATGAAAACCAAAAGGTTTTTTGTAACGTTTTTCTAAAACGGCTAGCAGGAGATTCATCCGGCGATGATCGATACCACTTGCTGTTCTCTGTGGCATCCCAAACTGTGTTTTTGTAACCAATGCCTGTACCTGTACCAATAAAGGTCGATTTCCTTCCATGACCGCAACAACGGCATTGCCCGAAGTTTGTTCATCCTGTTTGCTCAGAAAAACCTGCGACGGATTAGAAATTCCCTGCAAACCATCACCAGTCATCTGGAAAAGACCAATCTCATTTACAGGACCGAATCGATTCTTAGTACTTCGAAGAATCCGAAAATCATACTCCCGGTCACCTTCAAAATATAGTACAGTATCAACCATATGTTCCAGCACACGAGGTCCGGCAATGCTACCCTCCTTTGTAACATGACCTATCAGAAAAACCGGTACACCTGATTCCTTAGCTTGCCTCAATAATGCAGCAGTGCAATTCCGTAATTGGCTTACATTTCCTGGGAGAGAATCAATTTCATCACTGCTGATAGTCTGAATAGAATCAATAATAACTACTTCCGGATCGGTTTCAGATATAACAGCTAATAGATTGTGAAGATTTGTTTCAGCACTGAACAGTAGATTGGGGGCTTTAATGCCAAGCCGATCGCCCCTTAAGTGCACCTGACTTTTCGATTCTTCCCCTGAAACGTATAAAAGATTTTTGGTCGTCTTGATTTTATCGAGCATTTGAAGCATTAAAGTAGATTTCCCGATACCTGGATCTCCCCCAACCATTACAACCATTCCAGGAATAATACCACCACCCAATGTCCGGTCTAATTCCGGTACCCCCGTCGATAGTACTGTAGAAACCTCTATCTCTCCATCCAGAAGCGGGGTAACTGCCGAGACTTTAGGTGAAGAAGTTGAGTCTCTTTTATTTATTTGGCGAACCTCTTCCTGAAAAGAACTCCAGTTTTGACATTCAGGACATTTACCGAGCCATTTGGCTGATTCATATCCACATTGCTGACAAATATATATTGATTTCTGTTTTGTTTTTACCATGCGGTAAGATTAAAGATTTAAGGGGAAAGATGAAAGATGTAAATTGGTAATTTGTAATTAGAAAATGGTTCTTAGAAAGAATTCTTAGAAGATCTTTTATCCATTATGTATGCTTATCAAAAGAGATCATGTTGTTCTGATTCATTTAGAAGTTTTGATTTATATCCCCTATCCCGAAGAATATCTACAAAACCATTAAACCCATGGGTACAGTAAATAATTTGAGGTTTGACACGGTCTACAAAGGTTAGAAGCTCTTCAAAATCTGCATGATCGCTATAGGGAAGTACTTTATCAACACCAAAGTGAAAGGGAGCATAATTATCCATGCCCCATCCGGAAAGATATATGGTATACTTGTCTCTTATCGACTCCATATATCTGTTCGTTCGAAACATAGCTGGAAGAAGTAGCACTTTTTCTTTGTAATCACTCTTTTTAAATTTCTCATAGGTTCCAAACTTTATTCCCAGCTTTTCATATGCATAGACATACCTTAATATTGAATAATGTACCGCCACTGGCAGATTGGAATGACCTAAGAGATGTAACACCTCTTGCGCCTTACCAAGCGGATACGCAAACACAACAGGAGTAACACCCTCTTTCAACTTATTTCCGAGAATCATTAGTAATTCTTTTTCTATATCTTTACGCGGAGGGAAAATATATTTAGGATTTCCAAAAGACGTTTCCATAATGAGTACATCACATAATTGATATTTAAACGCTTCTGCTGTGCGGGCTGACCTCGTGCGGAAGTCTCCTGTATATAACATGGAACCCATAGAGGATTCATAATAGAATTGTGCAGATCCGAGAATATGGCCAGCGGGATAGAGCGTAATGGCCCCATCACTCATCTTTTTCTTTCGAAAGAATGGCAATGTTTCACAATTTGGATTTTTAAGACGAAGGGATAATATTCTGGCAGTTTCCGGTGTACAAATAATACGTTGGTGCCGCGCAATATGATCGGCATGACCGTGGGAAATAAAACCGTTAGCTCGTTTTTTTTGGGAATCGAGGTAAAGATCCAAGTTTGGAATATATATGGATCCATTTTTTACCTGAAAAATTTCTTCCATGATACATTTTCGTAATTGGGTAAAGTATTGCTCTTATATATAGGTATCGGAAGAAATTGATTTTTAATTAGCTTCTCTGATTCGCTCCACGCAATTTGTAGCCAATACTATTCTAGGAATGTTAATCAATATTGAATACACACCTACTATTGAAAAAACCAGGAAATACTGAAAATCTACTGTAAGAATATAATTAACAAATCCCAGAACAACGATGGCCTCTCCCAGGCCCCACACTATAATATAGTTCTTTCTGATTTGTACCAGGCATAGATTAATCTTTTCCGGAATTGGTTTCTCAGGTATTTTGCTTATTATTTTTTCTGGTAAAAAGAAGGATCGTTTAAGAAAGAGGATGGCGAAGGCAATAACAACAGCTATAAAAAAAATAATCTGATTGATCTGAGCCGCATTACTGATAGGCTGAAATATGTTCATATCATCAATGATAAAAATGATGATACCCAAGACGACTACGGTAACAATAATACCGATCCAAATAATAACGTTTGTCCGGTGAAATTCTTTAATGAGTTGTTCATCTTGCATTTTTTTCCTCATCTGTATATATCTGGCAAAGTTCTTTTCCTTTCCCCCGGACTTTCCCGAATTCTCTGATTCGGTAAGGATAGAATTTATACCAAAGATCACAAGGCCCTTAATTGTTATTCAATATTGTGACAAAACAGCCCTGACTTATTTAGTTTCCATTTCTTTTAAAGCCTCTTCCTCGGATTCATATATGGTCGAGTATTCGACCAACCCCATGATTTTAAAAGTTTTAGCGACAATTGGTGCGAGGTTAAAATAACCAATGTGACCATCAACTTCCTGAAGTTTTTCAATAATTTCTATAATGATAGAAACCCCAATACTGTTAACAATACTGGATTTTTCCATATCCAATAAAAATTTTTTAAAACCTCCTTCTAGTTTTTCATAACAGGTCTCTGCAATTTTCTCACCACCAACATTATTAATATAACCCTCAGTGCGCAAAATAATTATGTCACTATGTTCTTCTAAAGTTAGATTAAATTTTTCTTCGCTCATTTCAATTCCCTTCTTTTCTCAGCGCTTTTTTATCATGGTGATTACGGTGCCCTCTTCACTGGACTCAATTTGTACATCATCCATAAGTTCCTTCATTAATTGTAAGCCCCACCCACGTTTTCGATCACTGTGAAGTTTTTTTGCTATTTCGGGCATCTCTACCTTGCTGATATCAAATCCCCTCCCCTTATCCCTTATTTCAATAACAAGGGCATCTTCCTTTAGAATAAATCGAATATGAATATTATTGTCTTTATTCTTTCCATGTTCGAACGCATTAATACACGCCTCGATGAGGGCCATCGTCACTTCTGCCGTTTGTTCTTCACCCAATTCTAAATAGTCCCCAACTGCCTGGGCCGTCTTTGTAGCCGCTAATTCCATATTTGGAAGCATCGGTATAACAAGTTCAATTGCGGGGGGTAGATCCTTAACCATACATATCTCCCTCTTAATATCAAGTGAATATCGTAAAATAATAAAAATTTATCTGGGTTCAAAAACTAATTTATAATAAACAAGTTATGTCATATGTTACTAATTAATCTTAAGAATTGGCGGTTTATGCCATTATTATGCATTTCTTTTGATATACAACACTGTAATATCATCACTCTGTGGCGCACGGCCTACAAATTCATTTACGTTACGTATGAGATCATTAACAAAATCGTTTGCCGTTTTAGAACTATTTTCGATAAAAAAGGATTCGAGTCGTTCATCCTCAAACATTTCTTCCCTATTGTCCATTGCCTCAGTTATACCGTCAGTAAAGAGTAGTAAACTTTCACCTTTTTCTAATCTTAAACTTTTTTTAGTATAAGTTAACCCCAAATCAGCCATCCCAATAGGGATTCCACCAGCATCAATCTTTTCCAATATATTGTTATTTCTTACAATCAGCGGTGGATTATGTCCGGCATTTACAGCTTCGATTTCACCAGTTTCTGCATCTAAATAGCAGATACACATGGTAAGGTATTTTTCCGCAGTTGTTGAGTTATAAATTAATTTGTTTAATTTCTCAGCGAGGATTGGCAGTTCTATTCCTCCCTCTAAATAAACACGTAAAGAGGCTTGTAACGAGCTAACCAACAAGGCTGCGGGAATGCCCTTTCCGGAAACATCAGCCATAATCAAAGCATACTTATTTTCCGCGATCTGCATTGTATCGTAATAATCTCCACAGACTTCAATGGCAGGGATATTAATGCCGGACAGATCATAGCCCTCAATCTGCTCCAAACTCTCGGGCAAAATTCGTTGCTGAATAGTTGCTGCTATTGCTAACTCTCGCTTGACTTTCTCCATTTCTAATGCTTGTTTCTGTAAATATTCACTTTCAAGAGCAGCATTGGTTTGCCTGATTAGCGAATCGAGAAGTAGTTGATCAGTATCGTCAAAAAAAGCCTCGCCCTTCCGGCTTTCCTTTTCGTATAGCTCAACAATATATTTTTTTCCCTGAAACTTAAACGAACCCTCAAGTTTTACTGAATGTGTTTTTATTCGTTTATTCGGCCGGCTCTCATCCATAGCTGGAAAATACAACCGGTCCATAACCTTATTCCCTTTTTTTATCGATAGACAACCTCTGGCGGCGTTGGTAATACTTACTGCCCGTGATAGAATTAAGGCCTGAACTTCTTTTATATTGTAACATTTCGAAAGTTCAATACCTGTATCGATTAGATTATTCATCTGAAGAATACGATGATTTAGTGAAAATATCAGTTCTTTCTCTGAATCTCTTAGAGATAAGGTTTGACAGGCATTATCTAACAGCTGCACAAAAAGCTGCAACGACATCATCTCATATTCAGTAAAGCTCTCCCCTGTCAACCCAGGTCCAACTTGAATTATAAAACCGGAATTATTTTTTCGGGGTATATAGGCAAGGATTGAGTTTCCACCATCCAAGAGGTGGTATTTAAACGATTCTTCTAATTTATATAGTGAGAGATCGGGTCTAGCAGACTTTTTCTGCTCATGCACAACTGAAAACTCGCTGAATTCCTGTTCTTTATAATATAAATTTGCATAGGATACCATCAGAGATCCACGGAGAATATGGCAGAAGTTTTTACCAAGAGATTGCAGTGTTTTAGACTTGGATAGAATTTCAAAGCCTTCCTGGAAGGCATTTACTTGAAAAGTTAAACGTTCGAAAACTTCGTATTTTTGTGTCATTTTTAGGGACGATCTATTGAGTATTTAATGATTTAAGATTCTCACGGAAAATTCTTTTGAAAAACTTAATTGAATTCTTGAAACCTGGAAATATTCTGAGAATTTTTGAGTCACTATAAGTATTTAATTGTGATTTATTTAGTGCCCGCTCTTAAATCAGGTTACATTATTTCCAAAAACACCACTTACAACTAAAAAAGTTTCTATTTCATTTCCAGTTTATAAACCTGGGTCTTTTTCCCTCAGAGACGTAAATCCATAGAGATTAATAATAGAAGCTCTATAAAATGTTAAGTCGGTGATAGTAATGTTTCCCGACTGTTTCGGAACGTCCATTTATAAAAGTATTTTTAGAAGGTTGTAAAAGTTAAAAAGAATGGAATTCTACACTTAGTTGAGAACAGAGATGAATAAAGTGAAAATAAAAAAAGGGTGGATACCAAGCGATATACACCCTTTAATCATTAAAGACGTGTTACTTACTTCAGAGATGCAATAGCGTTTTCAAAATATTCTTTTCCAGGAAATCCTCTCTTCATATCGCGGAGAAATCCCTCTTTATCCACTACAAACGTGGTAGGTATTGCGCTGATCCCCCCATAAGCCGATACAACCTCTTGTGAACCATATAATATCTCATAATTGATTGAATACTCTTCTGCAAAAGCTTGGGACCACAGATAAATCGCCCTGATCCAGACTTATACCCAAAATCACCAAATCGTCTTTATATTGATCCTGTAATTCAATAAAAGCCGGTACTTCATGACGACATGGACCACACCACGTTGCCCAAAAATTAACAAAGATGACTTTTCCTTGATATTCACTTAATTTTACTTCTTTTCCATCAAGGTTCTTTAAGGTAAAATCCGGCGCTTCATATTTTTTAGGTTCATCCTGTTTCTTTTTGTCCTGTTTCTGAGTCACTGTCACTTTAGCCTCTTTTTCGCCCAGAAACGCATAACCCAAAGCAGCTACAAGCAAAATAGAGACAATAACTGCAACTTTTGTTCTTCCTGTCATATCATTCACCTCATATTCATATATTTATATTTATATTTATTTTAATGCTTCGATTATTTTATCCACAAAATCCTTTTCATCCAGGGCTCCCTCCACCGTCACAGAATTGTTGACTACAGTCGATGGGACATCCGTAATGTTATAACGCATTGACAAGTGCGGAAACTCCTTTATATCTATCATGTGAGCCGTTATATTATCATTTTCCATGGCCAGCTTATGCGACAAATTAACCAGTGCAGGGCAATAAGGAGACGTCGCTGATGTAAAAACCTGAAGATTGAGTGGTGCGTTCACGTCTCTCAATTTGTTTTTTGTCTCTTCCTTCAGTTCAGAAAGTTCTTTTGACAACTGCACGACATCCTCGACAACTGATGAAACCAAATATCCGGAGGGTGCCCCAAAATAACGAATACCAAAATCTTTTTTCCCCTCGATAACCATCCCCGGAAGTTTAGTTATGTCATAAATAGTGGCTTCTTCCTTATGGGATTCAAAATTCAAGACCCGTAAATTAATCTTGTCTGATAGCGATGATAATTCTTCTAATATTTCCCGTGTTTCACGGCTCGCTTGGCTTTCAGGCTGCTGAGTAAAAAGAGTGATCTTTACTTCATTTTCAACAAAATCAAAGACTCCCTTAATATACGCATGTTCTGATGACTTGAGAATAGACAATTATAACCTCTTTAGTTTAATTGACCAACGCCTTGGGCATAATAGTCAAGTTTGGATGTTATCATACTCTTTGGTACTGCTCCAACTATTTGATCAACAACTTTACCTTCTTTAAATAACAACATCGTGGGAATACTTCTTATTCCATATTGCATTGCCACCTGGCTTTCATCGGTATTCACCTTGGCTATTTTAATCTTTCCGCTGTATTCTGTTGCGATTTCCTCGATTACAGGCGCTATCATGCGACAAGGTGCACACCATGGCGCCCAAAAATCAACCAAAACTGGAACCGGGGACTCAAGTACTTCCTTGCTAAAATTAAGATCATTGATATGCAGAGAACTCATATAATCTCCTTCTTGTTTAATCTATTATAAATAATTTTCTTTATAAAGTAATTTATCTCATTATTATAATTCTATTTTATAACTTCTTCGATGCAGCTCCTCCAATAAAGATACATTTGGAAGAACATTTTTGTTCCCGGATAATCAAAATTGCCAGATCACTTCACAAATTTTTAAGGCCAGTTTGTTATATCCTAAGAATAAACAAAAAATATTACAGAATTAAATAGAAGAAGTATACAATAACTGTTCATAAACAATAGTCTCTGATAGGATGTATTTTTGCTCCTCTGCTTTGCAGTGATTTCAATATCTCATTGTAAGAAATGAACTACGCAGGATAGAAAAGAGGGGTATCAATAATAAAATAAGGATGACAAGGTGCTGAAAATATATTTATTAAATAAAAGGCAGACGATAGGGTATGGTAGAATGGAGGTGAATTGTTTCCATAATGTCATATTCGAAGAGGGAATAAATTATATTATAGTCACATCATTTAGGATTCAAGTTCATTTAAATTAAGTACTTTAAAAAGACGGTCCGTCACGTCCACAGGGACTTGTTTGTCCTTATCAATGTCTCTGCAAAGAGTAACGGTCTTCTTTACCTGATCAAAATAGACTTTACATTTCGGACAGCTTTCCAGATGATCGGCAACCTCTTTACAGGCCGGGGCATCCAAATCTTCTCCCATAAAATCACAGATTTGTTCATAAACATTTTGATGCTTTGGTGATTTCATATTAAACCACCCTCTCTTGATATTGTTGTGAAATTTTATCACGCAAAAACAATCGTGCTCTTCTTAAACGAATCTTAACATTTTCTTCCGAGATATTAAGAATATTACTGGTTTCCCTAATTGAGAGATGCTCTATATCCCTTAATATGAAAACACTTCTATATATATCGGATAGTTCGCCTATGGCCTCATCCAGGATTTTTTTTATCTCTTCATTTTGTACATCCAAAGAAGGATCCTGGGACCAATCCACAAATAATTGATCTTCCAAATCCGGTTTATCATGAAGATCGGCAAAAATTTGTTTCTTCTTTCTTAACTTCATCAAACTGTTATTCGTCGCAATCCGATAAATCCAGGTAAAAAAAGTTGAGCGCTCATCAAAGGTATCTAATTTTCGAAGCACCTGAAGAAAAGTTTCTTGCAAAACATCCTCAGCATCCTCCTTATTTCTCACTATTCTTAAGGCTAAATTGTATATCTTCTCGCTATATGCAGATACAAGTTTCGCCAGGGCACTCTTGTCACCAAGTTTTGCTTGTTTTATTAGATCATTTTCTGTCAATTCTCTCTATACCTTTCTGATGATAGTAAAAAAAAATAGTTACAAAATAACTCTCGATACCGATACTGGATACGGGTTACGGGATACGGGATACGGGAAAATTTTTGCGGTTCTCCTTTTCTTGCCAAGTAATATTTTGATTATTTACCAGGAACTTAGTATTCTTTTTCTGTAAATAACATATAACATCATCGATAGCCCAGAATCGAGCACCGAGAATCCAGAATCAAGGAATCAATGCGAAAACAACATCCATCACATTTGTACCAGTAGGACCTGTTTTGATCAGATCACCCATTGCCTCAAAAAAATGGTATGAATCATTGTTTGACAGGAATCCAGACGCTGATAACCCGGCTTCTTCTGCCCTCTTTAATGTCGTTTGATCAACAATCGCTCCGGCCGCATCAGTGGGACCATCCGTCCCGTCCGATCCGCAGCTGACAAAGGTAAAAGGCTGATTTATGGCAGTTAGAGCCACGGCCAGAGCCAACTCTTGATTTCTACCACCTTTTCCCTCACCTTTAATTTGAACTGTTGGCTCTCCACCAAGTAAAAGACATGCTGGTTTTTGTAACGGTAAATCGTTTAATTGTATTTCCTTAATAATCGATGTCACAAATTTGCCCACTTCTCTGGCTTCTCCTTCCAACATTGTTGTCAGGATAAGCGTATTAAAACCATGTGATTGTGCGATTACTTGCGCTCTCTCCAATGCCAGACGGTTATTTCCTATAACAATATTAGAAACTGAATTAAATATCAAATCATCATATTTTGGCGTTTCCGGAATTATTCCTTCATTTCCCTCCTCAAGATAATCGAGAATGACAGAAGGGATCTTATTTTTAATTTGATATTTTTCGAGTACCGAAATTGCCATACCAAATGTAGAAGGATCCGGACTTGTCGGGCCTGACGCAATCACAGATAAATCATCGCCGATCACATCGGAAAGAGCAAGAGTGATACATTGTGCAGGATATATTTTTCTGCGCTAATTGGCCACCTTTAATTTTTGAAATATGTTTTCTTATACAATTAATTTCATGAATTGTCGCACCAGATTGCAATAATACAGAACTCAGCATTTGGAAATCAGATAGTCCAATTCCCTCAGGTAAACTTTCCAACAAAGCCGAACCACCACCAGTGAGCAAAACAAATACACAATCCCGTTCTGTCAGATTATCAAGATTTTTCAGAAGGACTTCCGTCCCAATAAGGGTATTCTCATCAAGTACTGGATGACCAGCCTCATGCAGATCGATCATATTAAGTTTGTCCAGATGATCATATTTGACAATAATATCACCACCTGTCAGAATGCCAGAAGTTAATTCTTCCATTGCCCTGGCCATTGGTGCGGTTCCTTTTCCAGCCCCACAAATAAAGACACGATCGAAATTTTTCAGATCTATCGGTTCAAGACCTGGAAATTGGAGAATGCTTCCATCTTTTTTAACCTGTTCTTGTATTAATATGTATGGATCGACAGCCTTAATTGCAGCCATCGATAATTTCTTCTGCGACATGGTTTAAATTTGTAGTCATTTTTATTTATTATCCTCCTCTACTGCAACTTCAAGTTTATCAAAGATGCTTGGAATAGCAGCCACTACCCTGTTCCAGGTCGGAATAGACTGGACTTCAAATGGATTTTCTAAAAATTGATCGCAGGCATGGGTCAGACATTCTCTAAATGTTTCCACAGCAACTCCTTCTGCATGGCGATCAAATTCTAGACCATTGATCAGAGAATCATGATAATATTTAGTGATAAATTCCTGTGCAGTTCTTAAATAGGTTGAACTAAGAGTATTAAAAAATTCCCTGCTAAGAATATGCCCCATACTGGCTAGAGTGGAAAACATCATTAGAATAATGTCTACAGCCATTTTACCCAATCCCCCCTTCATATCTCCGGCTACCAGATTGGAATGCTTATGCTCGAACAAATCAGCCAGATCAACCTGGCATATTCTTTTTTTTGCACTATTTCGGTAGGCCTCTGACAAAACACCTATCTCAAGTCCCCAGTTATAAGGCAAGCGACATCGTCGTATAAGATTGTTAACAATCAGCAAACTCACCTGCCAGAGGATATCGAAAGCTTCTGAGATATCGGATAAAATCATTTCGGGCGATCAATAATGCTAAAGCCTGAATGAGAGGAAAAACAAGGAGACGCGTCACCCGACCATGCATTTTTGTGGAAAGCCGACTATAAAATCCTTTACTGAATTCGAAATCACATCCAGGATGTACCAAAGGAAATATTAATCGAGCTAACATTTGCCTGTTGTAAGTAATGATGTCAGCATCATGGAGTGCAATGGCAAAAGTATCTCTTTTTGCTAATATAAAACCGAATCCCAACCAGGCCCCTCTTCCTTTTCCCTGTGGTCCGGTAGGAATCTCATGTTTATCTAACATCCGCAATATAGATTTTACCCGGGGTCCATCATTCCACAAAATTTTCAAATCCTGTGGTAAATCACTAAAAAATGCTTTTGCATGATTGAATTCATCCCGGTTCGCACGATCCAAGGATATAATGATCCGCTTAATATAATCTGCCTTTTTTAGTTCAGCAAGGATGCCAGGCAAAGCCTCGCCCTCCAATTCAGAGAACAATGAGGGAACCAACAAAGCCACCGGACGGGTTGGTGTAAAGGTGCGTAAATCCTTTTCCAAGTGCTCTAAAGTCATCAAATTTCCCAGAGAATGAAAGGTGGTTATATGGCTATCCTGAAAAAAATCACTCATTATTGCCTCCCGTTTTCAAAATTTTAAGAACAGAATAATTCCAGCCATCCGGACCAACTCCCGGACTTTGGATGAGACGGTCAATCCTTATACGATTTTCATAGGAACTATCATGTTTCTTCACTAATATGGGGTAATCTGCCTCTTTTAGCATTGCATAATCGTTGAGGCTGTCACCAATAGCGTATAGTTTTTAAATCCTTGCATTGAAGTTTAGCTCTGTAACCCTTCATTATCAGTTTCATGGCTTTACCTTTATCGGTTCTACTGAGAAGATGCATAAACCGACCGCCATATAGAATCTGCAATTTAAATTTATCAATTTCTCCTTTTAATATTTCATCCGATTTATTATCAAACAATAAGGGAATTGAATATTCCCTGTTAAGAGACCTATCTAACTCTTTTTCTCCCAAACCCGTGAGAGATTGTATTTCTTCTCTCGATATATTGTGAAAACCACGAATATTATACCCATGCCTTTTTGAAATATCATCTATGATACTTTTAATTTCTTCGAATGAAATGCCAAGGTTGAAACATTCATAGGTGCCGGATACCTGCCTGTTTCCCAATTCCACATTTCTAAAATATTCAATCTCCGTATAAATAGCGGAGCCATTTTCAACGACGAAGGGTAGGCCCGAAATCCCAAGTTCACTCTGATAATGGATCATTTCATCTTTTGTTTTGCTCGAGACCAGAATAAGAGGGACCTGGTTTTCCTTAATGAAGTTTATAGCTGGTTGGGCTGCGGTAAATTCGTATGACTGATGATCGAGTAAGGTACCATCCAGATCCGAAAATATTACATGGGATAACGACATTACTTTCTTACTTTACCCTTTTTCTTAACTTCCGTTTCTTCCTTTTCTTCTAACGGCCGATATAACAAAATTGTACGACCAAGGAGTTGGACAAGATCCGTATTTTTTAATTTTGAAAGCTTTTCGGCGATTACTTTTCTATCCTCTTCGCAAGTATCCAGAATTTTCACTTTGATCAAAGTCTTATTATTAAACGCCTCATCTATGAAACGTTTTACCTTATACGTGATTCCGTCACGGCCAATCATAACAGTTGCCTTCATTTGGTTGGCTTCAGAACGCATCTGTCTTTTTTCTTTTCCTGATAGCATTTTTACCATCTTTCATCTATTGAATTAGGATCCACAACTATCATAACGGGTAACAGCATATTATTCAAAGGACAAATCTTAAATGAATCAGTCTCTTGCTGTTTTTACAAGCTCTCTAATAAACATAATCTTGTTTTTTCGGTTAACATTAGTGACAGTCCTGTAGTAGCGTCTTTGCGAGATAATTTGCGGATTGATTAAGGTAAATATAATCACACCAAAAATCAAGTTTGGCCTCCATCCGGGAGATGCATAGAATCGGTTCATATGCTCATTGATTTTTATCATAAGTCCGATTATATTCGTTGAAAGGAATTACATAAAAAGATAATATTTATAGTAAATGACATTTTATTCGAAGATCCTGAAATAATTTCTCCCTACAATGGAATCCCTTGGACAGTATGACCATTTCTTTTTTTAAAGATATTTAATTTGAAATTTTATATGGAGTGTAACTAATGATAAAAGAAAAAATTAAACAGGCAATAGAGATACTAAAAGAAGAAAATATAGATTGTTGGCTAACTTTTGTGCGTGAAACGGGAACGACGAATGATCCTGCAATGGATATTATAGTTGGAACCGGTGTTACCTGGCAATCCGCGTTTATTCTTACATCAGCGGGTGATACGATATCCATTGTTGGTAGTCTTGATAAAGCGAATCAGGAAAGTTATGGGTATTATCCTGAAATCATTGGTTATCTGCAATCGATTGAAGAAGATCTGATCAAAACTCTGGATCGAATCAATCCAAATAAGATTGCTCTTAATTATTCCATGAATACACCAACAGCGGATGGGCTAACCCATGGTATGTACCAACAACTGATGGGATATCTAAAAAAAACGCCATATAGTGAACGCGTCATTTCCTCCGAATCTATCCTGAACAAATTACGGGGTCGAAAATCTAAGTCAGAAATTGAACAAGTAAGCAAAGCTATTGATTTAACCCTTGCCATGTTTAATAAGGTTGGAGATTTTATCACCGTGGGTAAGACAGAAAAGGATGTAGCAGATTTTCTTTTGACCCAGGTTCGTGATTCAGGTGTTGATTTAGCGTGGGATCCGGAGCATTGTCCCGCTGTATTTACGGGTCCTGATACTGCAGGTGCTCATGCAGGTCCAACGAACCGCCCAATCAAGCCAGGCCATGTCATGAATATTGATTTTGGCATTAAGATAAATGGCTACTGTTCCGATCTTCAGCGTTCCTGGTATTTTCTCCGCCCGGAAGAATTAGAAGCACCCCCTGAAGTTCGGATCGGATTTCAGGTAATATTTGATAGTATATCTAAGGCTGCAGAGGCTTTGAAACCAGGGGTATGTGGATATGAAATTGATAAAATTTCCCGGGATTATATTGTTTCTCACGGGTTTGATGAATACCCACATGCTCTGGGGCATCAGATAGGAAGAGTGGCCCATGATGGTGGCGGATTGCTGGCACCAAAATGGGAAAGGTATGGAACGTTACCAGATACCATTATCGAAGAAAACCAGCTCTATACAATTGAACCCCGGCTTACAATTCCTAACTACGGGGTTGCAACAATCGAAGAAATTGTCGTCGTTACAAACGATGGCTGCAAGTTTCTATCTGATAGGCAGGAAGAGATATATCTGGTTAATGCCTGATTTTGGGTGCTGGGTGCAAAAGTTGTATTTTTTAATTAGCTTTTCATGTCTGTGTTCGAAATAATTTAATATAAGGATTCACAAGTATCCGGTTTAAAAGAAGAATTATTTTTTAATTAAATATCTTATAAAAACACCCTTCTCTTCTTCATGAGAAGAGGCTCCTTAAAGTCCCTCTCTTTTCAAGAGAGGGATTTAGGGTGAGTTCTATGAATCAAGTCTCCAAGTTGGGAAAGTAATAAAATCATTTGAGTTCTCGTTCTTTATGAATATATATTCACTCTTCAACCTGGGATATAAGATCAGAATTAAAAAAATCACCTGAGTAGGGCACTATACGCCAAGAACACAGAATCGAATATTCGATTCCATTGAAAAACATAGTATAAATAAAAATTCGTGATAAACTCAAAGTAGAGGAACAATATGAAAAGAAGAGACTTTATTAAAGCAGGAGCTGCAGCTGGCGTTGGATCTCTTTTGGCGGCGCCGGAGGTACAATCCCTGGCAAAAAGCAGCCTGGACAAAGGAAATTTTAATCCTGTAGTCGTTGCAAGTTCTAATGGAATGGAAACCGTAAAAAAAGCTTATGAAATAATACAAAGCGGCAAAGACGCCATAGATGGTGTGATTGCCGGTGTAAATATAGTGGAAGATGATCCTACAGACCACTCTGTTGGATTGGGAGGATTGCCAAATGAAGATGGAATCATAGAGCTTGATTCCTGTTGCATGCACGGCCCAACCCATAATGCCGGTGGAGTAGCATCAATACAAAATATACGCAATCCCTCCAAAGTGGCACGATTGGTTATGGAAAGGACAGATCATGTTTTAATCGTTGGTGAAGGAGCACGAAGGTTTGCGATTAGTCATGGTCTTAAAGAAGAAAATCTTTTAACTGACAAGGCCAGAGAGATTTGGCTGGAATGGCGTGAAAATTTAAGTGATAGGGATGACTGGTTCTCACCGATAAAAGAGAAAGACAATCATTCCTCTTTTTTTGAAGAACGAATAACCGGGACAATTAATTGTGTAGGACTTGATCTGGCAGGAAATTTATCAGGTGTGACTACAACAAGTGGGCTTGCGTATAAGATTCCAGGACGGGTGGGCGATAGTCCAATAATTGGTGCCGGTTTATATGTGGATAATGAAGTCGGTGCTGCCGGATCAACAGGAAGAGGTGAAGAGAATCTAAAAAATCTTAGTTCTTTCATGGTTGTTGAATATATGCGGATGGGAAAGTCCCCAGAAGAAGCATGTCTGGCGGTTTGCCAGCGCATCATTGATCATGCTAAAGCCCGTGGATTAAAAGATTCAAATGGGAAACCGGCCTTCAATGTTAAATTTTATGCCATAAATAATAAGGGAGAATTTGGATCTGCGACAATAAAAGGACCCTCTAAATATGCAGTATGCAATGATAAGGGCGCACGACTGGAAGATAGTGCATATTTGATGAAATGGGAATAAAACTTGGATAATAGTATATAGTAGTGGCTGTTCGCGAACGGCCACTACTAATGTTTATACTTTTACGCCATATAGATCATCTAAATCTCCTATTGACAATATATTCAACCAGGTTCATTAGTGTTGTGTCAGGAATTTCTGTGAAGGCAGGCATCATAAACCGGCCATCTCGCATCGCATCCCTTACATCTTTTCGAGTAAGAGATGTATCCAATAATCCAGGAAAAAATAGCCCCTCTCCTTCTCCCCGGTCCCCATGACATTCAGCGCAGGCCTCATGATAAATAATGGCCGGATCATGGACTTTGGGCCGATAAACACTTGATCTTCCCGTATAGAAAAAATATCCGCTAAAAGCAATTGCTGATGAAATGAGTAGAACAAAAGGTATCCATTTCTTCACATGATTCCCCAACTATGATTTAATTTCTTCAGCAATAATTTCCGCAAGGTCACGTACAGGCAGATCAGAAGATAGTTCATTGCCTGCATCACTTAGCATGGTCATACAAAATGGACAAGCCGTACACAATATGTCAGAACCAGTCTCCAGCGCTTCACTAAATCTTTCTCGTCGAACCGCCTCTTTGCCTTCTTCTTCCTCTTTCCACATATTACCTCCGCCCGCACCACAACAGAAACTGCGCTCACGAACACGCTCCATTTCAATTATTTCTGTATTACCCGATTGAAGATCGGCACGCGGCTCATCATAAATATCGTTATGTCGTCCCAAATAGCAAGGATCATGAAAAGTTACTTTTTTCATTGTCTGCTTATCTAACTTCAATTTTCCTTCTGAGATAAGCTGATTGATCATCTGGCTATGATGGATAACCTCATAAGCGCCACCGAATTGCGGATACTCATTTTTAAGCGTATGCAGACAATGGGGACAGGTTGTAACTATTTTATTTACCTTGTGAGCATTTAGACTCTCAACATTTGTCTCCGCCATCATAGCAAACAAGTATTCATTACCAGCACGACGGGCACTGTCTCCCGTACAACTTTCTTTTGCTCCCAATACCGAGAAATTTACACGGGCAACATTTAATATTTTTGTAAAAGCGCGGGCGATCTTTTGACCACGCTGATCAAAAGCACCTGCACAGCCAACCCAGTATAGTATATCAAAATTAGGATTTTCTTCTACCGTCTTAACAATTAGCGAGCTGTCTTCGCGGGACCACGCTAAACGATCGTTATTCATATTCCATGGATTACCATTCCGCTCCATACCATTAAAGGCATTCTGTAACTGACTCGGGAATTTTGCCTCCATCAGGACCCGATCGCGGCGAATATTTAAAATATCGTACATGGGTTCATTACCCACAGGACAAATATCCACACAGGCGGCGCAGCTGGTACAAGCCCATAAAGCTGATTCAGTTAATCCAAAATCCAGGAAGGTTTGATCTACATCCTCATCATTAACGATCTTTTTTGCCTCAGCATTTAAAAAGTAACGTTTATTAATTTCCAGGGCAGATGGACTTAAAGCTTTCCCGGTTAGTGTTGCCGGACAAACATCCTGACAACGATTGCACATGATGCAGGCATAGGCATCAAATAACTGCGTTTTTTCAAGATGTACAATCTTTGATACACCAAATTGTTCAGCATTCTCGTCCTCAAAATCAATTCTGTTTAGTGTACCAGGTGAAGAACGATGAGGTTGCGTAAAGTAGTTTAGAGGGCCCATAAAGAGATGTGCATGTTTGCTTCCTGGAAAATAGGGAATAAACGCCAGAATCAGACCAATGGCTAACCACCAACTAGCATGCACAAAATATATGAGCAGATCATAATTAAGATCCTGCCATACAAATGCCAGAGATGACGCCAGTGGTTGCCAGGCATCAGGTCCATCAACTGCGAGACTAAAACTTTCTCCCAGGAATCTGAATCCAACATGCCCAAGGATAAAAAGACCAACAATTAGCGAATCACGCTTCATCCCTTTTCGTACCGATGGTAGCAAAAACACATTTTCGTTAATTTCCAGTGTTGGGCTTGAAAATATAAATCTTCTGACAAGAAGTATAACTACACCTATCAGGGCCATAACAGTAAAAATATCAACAAAAAGGCGATAAAGTCGACCGATCATTCCATCACCTAAAAAATGAAATTCAGGTATAAACCCTCTCAGAATGTCACCAAGATTCACAATCATATATAGTATAAAAGCCCAGGCGACAACACTGTGGATGATACTTATAAGCGGGCGACTCGTCAAAACAGTCGTCTGTAAAAGAAAAGCGGAGAGGCTTTTTGAAATCCGCTTTGCCATATTATCAAAATATAATTTTCCTTGTCCTTTATTTATAACCTTAAACATCGTTGAGAAGGAACGAAAGCCCATATACATGGAGAGTATAAATACCAGAACAAAGATAAATTTCTCGTAAATGCTAAGCATGGAAAACCCCACATTTTAATTATAAACAAAGAACTTGTTACAGAAATAAATTTACCGCCTCGAGCAGATACGTAAAGACGCCATGAAGTAATAAACAAGACCCAAAACGCATGGATATTAATCGCACCATGCTTTGTTTATTGTCTTCTGATAACACAATTTACGATCCGAAAGACCTTAAACTATCAAGGTTAAACAAAGGTAGTGAAAAATATAATTTTCTGTTTGATTAAATGCAATTGATTCATCATACCATCAGGAAGATAGTTTTTAGGTGAGTAAATAGAATTGTAAGACATACCCTGATAGTGGGGTCACTTTACTTTGGATATTTTTTGCAGGTGGTCAATAACTTCCCAGAGGAGGCGCACCCCAAATCCTGAGGCCCCTTCGCCCAGGTACTTTTTCGATTTTACATTGTAGGCCGTTCCGGCTATATCCATATGTAACCAGGGAGAATCGGAAACAAATGTTTCAAGAAATTTGGCGGCTGTAATACTTCCGGCAGACCGGCCACCAAGATGCTTAATGTCAGCGACTTTACTTTCTAGTGGTTTTTTATATTCATCCCACATGGGCATTGGCCAAACACGCTCTCCACTCAGCTCTGCAGCGTGCTTAAATGATTGGAGCAGGAAATCATTATTACTAAAGATACCACAGCATTGATCGCCAAGGGCAGAAACAATCGATCCGGTTAATGTAGCAATATCAATCATCCAATCCGGATGGAATCTTTTTTCGACATAGGCAAGAGAATCAGCAAGAATTAATCGCCCTTCAGCATCTGTATTAACCACTTCAATGGTTTGGCCATTATATGAACGTATAATATCACCAGGCCTATAGGCATCCCCTCCTAAAGCATTTTCAGCTGCAGGAATAGCACCGATAATATCAATATCTGGCTTTAGAACGGACAGGACCTTAAAAAGACCAATAACTGTTGCCGCACCAGCCATATCATACTTCATTTCCTCCATTCCCTCGGCTGGTTTGATAGAAATTCCTCCACTATCAAACGTGATACCTTTCCCCAGAACGGCTAGAATTGGCGCATTTTTGATACCACATTTATATCTCATTAGAATAAATGTCGGGGATTGTTTGCTACCTTTCGCTACAGATAGAAAAGCATTCATCCCTAATGATTCAAGTTTTTTGCCCTGAATAACATCTACTTTGACTGAAGGGACGGAATGGTATAACTTTTGTACTTCACGGGCCAACTTTTTGGGATTGAGTACGTTAGCTGGTTTATTTGCTAATGTTCGGGCCACATTCACACCATTGAGAATAGCCTCAGTTCGTCGCAACTGCCGCCGGATTTCAGTTATTTTATTTTGTCGCTCAAGAAGAAATATGATATCCTTCCTGTCAGGTATTTCATCCGGCGATGGAGACTTAAACTCAAGAAATTTGTAGTCAGATAGCAGGAGCCCTTCTGTAACCCCCCGGGTGGCTTGTATTAAATCAGTATCAATATTATTAAACAGTATATGTACTTTTTTCCCTTTAACCTGTTTCAGATATTTCTGAATAGCATGACCTACCTCACGGAATCTTTCTACCGGATTTGTGTCTGGATTCTTAGTTCTTATAAATAGAAGGTTAGAAATATCACGGTTGTCAAAAGAAATAAATGTATCGCTACCATTCTCTGAAAGTTTTAATTTCGCAAGGATTAAATTGAGGTTTAGACCAAGAATTTTTGAAAGATGGTCAAATTTTAACGGCAGATCTGATTTTGTGATCAACACAAAAAGATCACTCTTAAATTTGATTTCTTTAAAAAAACTGCAGGTTACGTTCATTCGCTTAATTAATTAGATGGGTCTATATAGATAATTGGCGGGATACTAATTTTTGTTTAATGGGACTAAGGTAATCAACAAAGAGAACCCCATTTAAGTGATCAATTTCATGCTGCAATACACGGGACATCCAACCAGTATACTGTTCACTGATTGACTCACCCAGGACAGTTTGATATTTCAAAAAGATTTCTTCAGGTCTGGTAACATTTTCTCTCACATCAGGAATAGATAAACATCCCTCTTCTAGCGTGCACTCCCCTGAAGCCTCCATAATAACGGGATTGACAAAAACTAGAGGTTCCGCTTCCTCATCAATGGGAGATATATCTATAACTAGAATTCTCTTGGAAATGCCAACTTGTGGTGCAGCTAATCCGATACCATCTGAATCGTGCATAATTTGTATCATTTCCTCTCCAAGACGGGCCAGGTTATCATCAAATTCGTCCACATTAGACGCCACCTGACGCAGGACTTCGTCTCCCATTATTCTAATCTTTAACATACTCATATATTATCTCATCGGAATTTTTACCAGAACCATATATTTTATCGGTGAATATCTTCAATTGATTTTAATAAAGTATAACAATTTACATTCAAATTGACAAAAAATTATATGTTAAATTCTCCCAACTTGAGTATAAAAAAAAGCCCCAATGGTATATTGAGGCTTCTTTTGCATGGAGGTTTCCCCGACCTTCAAATATATTTATACCTATGCCTGAAAAGAACTACCACATCCACATGATCTGGTCGCATTGGGATTGGCAAAAGCAAACCCAGAACCACTAAGATTTTCCACATAATCGATTTCGGTACCAGTTAAATAGATAAAACTCTTGGCATCAACCACAATTTTTATACCCTTATCCTCAAAAACCTGATCACTTTCACCAAAAATTTTATCAAGATTTAGTGTATAGGAGAATCCCGAACATCCTCCACCCTTAACACCAAGCCGAAGAGCATGGTCATCTTTTTCCTCGCTGCCAAGTATCTCTCTCACCTTTGTTGCTGCTTTGTCTGTCAAAGAAATCATATATATATAACTCCATTATTTATTATTTAAGTTTATTTAACTCTATTAAACATCATTTTATTTCTGAATATTTAACTTTTTGCAATAAAAATTAATTCAAATGCAGATTAAACACTTCAAATAATTCTAGAAATGAGGACTGCCCTTTATCTTTCGCATAATAAGTCCGAATTTTTTTAATTACTTCCTGTTTCTCTATCTCCCCCTGCCTGATCTGTTCACGGTGACTCTCAAATATTTGGGCTGTTGCCTTCGGCCGAGGCCCCCACTTAAATAACATTTCTCCCTGATCATTTAGAAAAATAAAAACAGGTATTGCTTTTGTGCCATTTGTTAAAAAATTTTCCATAAGCGCCATATTGGTATCACGTCGTAGCACTTTTATTTCCCAGTGCATATTTATCTCAGCAATTTTTTTTATGATCGGTAAGATAGCCAACGAATCTCCGCACCATGGCTCTGTAATTACCAGGATCTTTGTTGGCTTATATTTCTGAATTTTTGATACAAATTCTGACTCAACCGAAAACTTTTTATAATGAAGACTATGCAAACTCAAATAGTCTCCCAGATCATCAACATATTGATCATAGGACATGGCCCTGTTGTAGATGTCATTTAAATTCAAAGTTTCTCCTTCTATTAATCTATAAATCTTTTATAATTTCGATAAAATAAATAGAGCCTGTTCCTTCTTATTTGTTATTTTGGTTCAAACCCATTATTATTCAAGTATGAATTAATTGTATTCCTTAAAATTTTTATTTACCAAATCTAATTTGTCCAACCTTTGAACTAATAATTTGCTATATATTCAATATCCTTAGGAAATCTTTTTCTCTTTAGATACCCATAAATAGAAAAAAGTTACTTTTTTCTTTTAAATTGTGCGCTTTATCAACTGAAAATTTTTCAAATTATGTAAGATTGGGTAATTGACAGAAGTTTTACAACTCAGGAGAATCTTGTTGAGATTTAGTTCCCCGACCTGGATGATAGGTGGAATTCTATACATCTGTTATATAATCTATGGGACATTGTTACCTTTCGATTTTTCATTTTCATTAGAATTGATTGAAAAAGGTCTGGGAAATATAGAGTGGGTAGAAAGATATGGTAAGTATTTTTATACAACAAAGAACATCGATGCTATTGCTAATTTCTTGTTTTTTGTACCCTTAGGTATCATTCTCTATAATCTGCGTATATCCTCAGACAGATCACATAACCCATTGATTGACATAGGGTTGGTGACACTTTTTGGCATAATTCTTAGCATCAGTATCGAATTTCTACAATTGCTCATAAAAGAAAGGACAACTTCCTATATCGATATCATGATGAACTCTTTAGGCTGCCTGAGTGGGACCATCATTGCCTATATTTTACCGAAAATATTTTCCACCGATCATATGCAGTCATTAAGAATAAAATTGCGTAAACTTCCTTCTATTATTTTAATTTTGCCAATTCTCATAGCCGGGTTAATACTGTCTGAAGATCTTTCTGTCTATTTCCTACGCTCCGAAAAAATCGGTGACAAAATATTTAACTGGCAGTTTATCATTGAACCGATCTGGATTTGGCAGGTATTATTCTATTTTATTCCCCTGGGTATCGCAACAAACGTGCTAAGTAAAAGATCAATATTTATAAAATCACAAGCCTTTCTTCATGTTCTTAGTTTTCTAATCGCAATTTCTCTGTTTGCCCTTATAGAGATATTTAAATTATTCATTTATGGAGATTTTCCTTCTTACCAGACCATAATTTTTAGTATCACGGGAATTCTGATTGGCATTGCATTATCGGAAATCATGGGGAAGGATAAATCGCAGATCAACAATGCCCATGAGACAACAGTTTATTGCTGTCCTAATCATTCTAGTATTGTTCTTTATGACACTCGTGATTTATAAATTTTCATATCCTTTCCGACTTAGTTTTAGCCGAACCGACATCGTTGAAAAATCAGTTTTTTTTCTTCTCTCCTTCTATTCAATCATACCATTTACAGGTATACAAAAATTGATTATTTACTCCTTGCAGAATATATTACTTTTCATTCCTTTAGGCATTTTGCTTCAGGAATTAGAATCATACTTGACTAGTTCTAAGAAGGGGAAACTAATCCTTGTAATAGCGATCTTCTTAACAATATTTCCAATAATAATTCAGATTGTTAATTATCACCAGACACCATTTTTATATGAAATACCCACAAATGCTTTAGGAATTGCATTAGGATATTCTGCGTGGGTGAGTATAAGAGAGACATCCCTTAATAATGAGACACATGAGGGATAAATGATTGTAGTGAAGAAAACGAAATGACGAAAATAGTCGCTAAATATATTCCGAGAATCCTTCTCTTTCTTTTTCAGCCCGATGCAACGTAAAGAAGGCATGTAATAATTCAGAAAGGTTTAATGCCGAGCAAATCTGGCCGTTTCGTCTATGTGGTGGATCGCCTTCGAAAAATACAGAAATATTCCCGAGGCCCTGATCATAAAAAAATTGTTCTAATGGCTTGAGGATAGTTCTAAGACCATTTATGGTATGTCTTTTATCCCCCCGCAAGTTTATCACCGCATCAACATACATACCAATCGTCCATGGCCATATGGATCCATTATAATAAGAGCGATCATATGTTTGTTTAAGCGAATATAAACGTCCTTTATAATGAGGTGCATTTGGAGATAAACTGCGCAACCCATAGGGTGTAAGTAAATGCTCTTCGATTTGTTTTAAGAGGAATAAACCTCTATCAGTTTCCAATGGGCTAAAAGGAAGGGCAATTAGGAAGATCTGAGCAATTGTGAAGGTTTCATCGTTAGTCTTATCATTCACATAATCAAAATACTGTAGTTGTTTTGTACCCCAGAATTTCTCAGCAAATGATTTCCTGGTTAATTCGGCCAGAGAGGCATATTTTTTTATTTGCCTTTTCTTTCCAAACTTTCTTAGAAAAAACTCCAATATTTTTAGAGCGTTATACCAGAGAGCATTAATTTCTACTAGATAGCCATAACGGACGTTATCCTTCGAACCAGACCGGGGCAGGAACCAGCTCGAGACCGTGGCTTCATCACCGGTATTAAGTAGACCGTTCTCTTCTAAATTAATAGTTTCTGGTGAACTTTTAGAATAGCTCTCAATAATTGTTTTTACGACATCCAGTAGATTACTCTCAATAAATGACTGATCAATTCTAAAATCATACAAATAGTACAACAAGTAAATAAATATCAGGGGGAGATCTGCATAGTAATATTTCCCTTCTGGCAAGTCATATCCTGCACCAGAATTCTCTGCTTGTATATTTTTTTGTATAGATTCTGCAATAATCAGGAGTGTTCTTTGAAGGTCCTGTTTATTTAAATCTAAAACAGAAAGACCAAAAAGAGATAAAAGATCTTTACCGGCCGATTTATGATCTAAGGGATAATCTGTAATATGGAGAGGTAAAGATTTTTCTTCTCTTCGAGTTAGAATTTCAAGTTTTTTTGATATGTCTTTTACCGGGAGAGATAACTGGCGGATCCCCGTATCGATGGCAATCCTGTAAGCCTTTTCTCTTCTGTAAATAGCTTCGTAATCAAAATCTTTTAATGAATCAATGCTGATGTACATATCAAATGTCTCGTAAGGAGTTAAAGTGCAGGTGAAGAAACCAGGATTATAAAGATCTTCTGTTTTTCCCTTCGAATATCCCTGTTTGCGCCTTGCATCCATCTCATAGATATAATTATGATACCAGAGAGGCGCGGGCAGAAATTCACCTTTTTGAAAATATATATTAAGTTCAGGTACCCTGTCAATAGGCGCTATCTTCACGACTCCGGACTCAACATAGACTATCGGTATTAATACTTGCCATTTCATGGGTAAGTTCATTTATTTTTCTGCCGGCTATCATCGGTTTCAGGACGATATTGAATGGTGGGCCCTGATCTTTGTATGAATAACGAACTACCAGGGTATGCTGATCATGTAATAAAAAAATGGTTTTTTCGATTCGTAAATTTTCGATCTCATACATGACTTTGGGGAAAGGATCAATTGAGAAGTTTCTGATGTACTTAAAGCCTTCGGGATAAATTCCACCACTAAACTGATTTGTCGACAGTTCATAAACTTGATTTTCAATAAAGATGGATTCTTCAAATTTGGAGAGAATGATCATTTTCTGCTGATCATCTCCAACAGGTATAACAAATAATCCATGATAACGACGATTATTCAGTCCATAAATTGTTGACGAAGAATAACCATTGAGAAGGTTTGTTTCCATCCATTGTTTGTTGGATGCCAGATTAAAGTTTCCACAGACCTGACTGTCAAAATTTATCTTCATGTTATACCTGTTAAGAACACTTCATTAAATAATATTGTCGAACCTATTGAATTCATCCAACTATCGATCTCACACACCTTAACCTGATTTGGAATTAGAATGACCGGCCCTGGGATGAAAATCTTTATATTCCTGTTGCAAATACGTCCTGTCTAAATGTGTATAAATCTGGGTAGTAGAAATATCAGAATGACCCAACATTTCCTGTACAGCCCTTAAATCGGCGCCACCCTCAAGCAGGTGAGTAGCAAACGAGTGACGAAAAGTATGCGGGTGTATCTCTTTTCTGATTCCACTGTTCTTTATGTACTTATTCAAAATTTTCCAGAACCCCATACGGCTCATCGACGTACCGCGAATACTTAAAAAAGCAGTACCATCCGAACGTTGGCGCTTATCAAGAAAGGGTCGGCTCTCATCCAGATATTTTTTTATCCAGAATAATGCCCTTTTTGAGATTGGAACTAATCTTTCTTTTGATCCCTTCCCAATTATTCGGATAAATTCTTCATTAAAATAGATTTCTCTTAATAAAAGTGATAATAATTCTGATATGCGCAATCCACAAGCATAGAGAACTTCTATCATTGCCCGGTCTCTTATCCCTAATGGTGAGTCAAGAGAGATATCATTGCAAATATTTTCAATCTCATCAAAAGTCAATACAGATGGCAAATATCTTCTAAGCTTAGGCCCCTCCACGTGTTCACTTGGATCTGTTTTAATCAGGTCTTCTCCTATTAGAAACATATGAAAAGAGCGGATAGATGATAAATTTCTGGCTAAAGACGTAGAAGATAAACCTAATTCAGACAATCCTTGCAACAACCTGTGAATATGTTTGGATTGAATATATTCTGGACTTGTGATGCGTTGGGTTTGTAGATAATGCAGATAACGCTCTAAATCATTTCGATAAGCTGATATTGAGTTTTCCGATAAATTCTTCTCGAACTTTAAATAACTTAAGTACTGTGTGAGAAGATCTGTCATTTTGAATCTGGATCCGGATTCTCTTCCAATAAATGCTCAGCCATGGAAAGAGCAACCCCAGACAACATAACTTCCGGACCAAGTTTTGTAAAATCGCTGGAAAGCAGTGCAGCATCAACATTGCTGTAGTTTGAAAATGCTGCTGCTTTTTCAACTATAATGCCAGACAGGTGCCCCTTATGCTCGCCAATAAAAACGACTTCACCCAAAACTTCGCTTGCCACAAAGCCTGTGCAAAAATGCAGTTGCGCATGGGCACTATTCGTAAAAACACAAATAAGATTACCATTTCTTTCACCTATCGGAATTTCGGGATAAATTTCCAGAGTTAACTTGCGGTTTTGCTCCGGACTCTCTAGAACAGCGCGGTACTGATCTCCCCGTTTCGTAATCTTTGTTTCTAATACTTTTTCAATTTCGGCGATTTTATCATCAGTAATTTTAAATTTCATCAAAACCTCTCATCAATTTTGCTCTCTCAGCTACGTAAAAAATTCCATAAGGTTATCAATTTTAATCACACCTTTATAATAAAAACCTTCACCGTATTCTGCTCCAACCGGGTAACCGAGATAGGCGGAGCGATCAGTAAGAAATTTCAGAAATTCCGTCTGATTAATCGCGGTTGGTTTTGATCTCGAATTCAATGAAGAAAACTGCGATTCATAGGCCATAATTGCCAGCTTTTTAGTTTGCATTTCGTCTGAAATATCAACGACAAATGACGGCCTAAAATTATCATGCATCATATAATAAAGGATTGTCTTTGGTCTATACGCTTCTTCTGGATCCCCAATTTTACTCAATCCCGATTCAAAAATTGCACGTTGAACCAACCTGGAGGCATCCGTGTGATCAGGATGGCGATCTTTCCAATAAGGAATCAGACAAATATCAGGACGGTGTTTGCGGATAGTCTTTATAATTTTAGTCCTGTTTTCTTTGTCTGCTGTAATCATTCCATCAGGTATGGAGAGGTTTATCCTTTTGTCTAAATGGAGTATCGCCGCGGCCTGCTCTGCTTCCATCTGACGGGTTGCCACATCTCCATTAGTACTTAATTCACCTTGTGTGAGGTCAACAATGGCAGTGCTATAACCCAGAGATTTTAGTTTTAATAATGTTCCGCCACAAAAAAGACTCCACATCATCTGGATGTGGGCCAAAGGCAATGCAGTCAATTTTATCCAATTGTTGTCCGTGCATGTCAATGAAAAATCGTTAAAAATATCTTGTAAGTTAAATAATTACAGCCTCAAATGAAATAAAAATAATCAGAGATCTTATTCCATATCATTCTTGCTGTACAAGCCCATTGCTTTCATTTTTCGCCAAAGGGTGGTTCTGCCTATTCCCATTCTTTTCGCAACAACAGATTTATTCCAATGATACTCTTGAAGCAATCGTAAAAGTTCGCCCTTCTGTGTATCACCACTAATTAATGCATTGCCTACCTCTGTCAGACCTCTTTGCTTTTTAATATTTGGAGGAAGTTTCGACAGGTGAATAAGATTTGATGTTGACCGCGCAAAGGCATATTCAATAGCATTCTCAAGTTCACGAATATTACCGGGCCAGGGATAGGTAATCAAACATTCCAATGCTTCGTCATCAATATCTGTAATTTTTTTCTGGGATGTAAGACAAAATTTATTTATAAAATGACGTATCAGGTAAGAGATGTCTTCTTTTCTCTCGCGCAATGGCCGGCACAATAATGGGAATGACATTGAGACGGTAATATAAATCTTCACGAAATTTGCCTTGATCAATTGCCGATTCTATTTCAATATTTGTAGCAGCAATAACCCGCACATCAACTTTGCGTGTAATAGATTCGCCAACCCTCTCAAATGTGCCTTCCTGTAAGACACGCAATAGTTGTAACTGCATCTGCAAAGGCATCTCAGCAATTTCATCAAGAAAGATAGTACCGCCATCGGCCATTTCAAATCTTCCGATCCGGTTTGCTTTCGCATCAGTAAATGCTCCGCGTACATGTCCGAATAATTCACTTGATAATAGTTGAGGTGGAATGACAGAGCAATTAACTTTAATAAATGGTTTTTTTGCCCGGCTGCTTTCAGCCTGTATGGCATTTGCAACCAATTCTTTTCCTGTTCCTGATTCACCTAAAATAAGGACACTGGAGTTTGTATCTGCTATCTCCTTGATTAAGGTATAAATCTCCCTCATGGACTTGGATTGTCCGATAATTCCATGAAATTGACTCTGTTTAATTAATGAACTCTGAATATTCTCCAGATAAGACATATCCCGGAAGGAAACGACACCACCAACAGGAACCGAATTACTATTTTTAAAAACAGCACTGTTCATAACAATTGGAATTTCCTTACCGTTCCTCGTAAGAAGCGTATTTTCAACATCCTGTAAATTATCACCACTTTCTAATACGCGGGCAATAGGACAATCTCGTAAGCAACGTTCTGAACTCAATATATTTTTGCAAAATTTTCCCAGAACTTCTTCGCGGTTATAGCCCGTAATACGCTCAGCGGCCCGGTTAAAACTAATGATCCTGAAGTCCTTATTAACTGTATAAATTCCCTCAGCCAATGAATCAAGAATATCCTGCGTAAATTCGTATGAAACGTCCATGTGTTTCATTTCCTTTATTTGAAACAGTTGAAATGATTTGTTTCAAATTTAATGTGATTTTTATAACAAGTCAATGCCGAAACAATGATCAATAATCAACGATCAATGAAAAAACATTAAGTCAATACAACGGGTAAATTTCTATTTTTTTGTCGGCATTTGGGCATTTACATTTATTCGCCAGGTAAACAGTTTATTTCGCAGTTCATCGGTTTTTTCCGGATTTAATTTTGCCTGATTGTCCTGCTCTCCGGGATCATCATTCAGATTATAAAGTTCTAGTCGATTGTCTTCTAAAAACTCCAGTAGTTTCCAGTTGCCCGATCGTATTGAACTCACCGGAGTGGTTGTAGGGTAATAATGAGGATAATGCCAATAAAGTGCATCACGGGACAACGAAGCATCAGCGTTTTCTATAACAGGGAGTAAATTTATAGCATCCTGGCGGCTCGCTCCTGGTGTCGGTGAAAGACCGGTGGCAGAAATTAACGTTGGATACAGATCAATAAGCGCTACCGGCTCGTGTGATACGGATCCGGCAACCGTAAGATTAGGCCAGCGGATGATCAATGGAATGCGCACCCCACCTTCATAGAGGGATCCTTTCCCACTGCGCAGAGGGGCATTATTGGTGATTACCGGAAAGTGTCGCCAGGGAATGCTAAAACCGCCATTATCACTGGCAAAGATGACAATGGTATTATCTGCAAGACCCTTTGTGTCCAAACTTTTTAAAATTCGTCCCACATTTTTATCCATATTCTTTACCATGGCAGCATATGTTGCATTTGTATGTTTCATATAAGGTTTGACCTTTTTTGCAAAATAGGCTACTTCGCTTGGAGGTGCTTCAATAGGTGTATGCACGGTATAATAGGACATGTAAAGAAAAAATGGTTTTTTAGACGAATCATCAATCAATCGAATCAGCTTCATCCGTTAGTTTGTCGGGAAGATAATCTCCTTCCTGCCCTAATCCCAATCCGGGTACATAGCGAAAATCACCATGCATCATCCCTTTATAAGGGTAAAAAAAAGTTTGAGGACAACCCCAGTGTGTTCCACCGATACCAATATCAAAACCCTGTGCCTGGGCATAATGCCGGGCATTACCAAGATGCCATTTACCGATATGGATAGTTGTATATCCCGCCTCCTTAAGACGTTCAGCTAATGTCTCCTTTTCCAGGGCCAGGTTTTCCTCTGTAATTGGCGGGATTACTTTTTTATCGAGAGGAGGATTTTTTGCTGCTTCACTCCACACGGTCATATGTAACCTTGCGGGATGTTCACCGGTCATCAATGCCGCCCGTGAAGGCGTACAGACAGACGAAGCAGCGTAGGCATCTGTAAAATGTATCCCCTGCCTGGCGAGCCGGTCAACATTGGGCGTTTCATGAAAGTCGCTGCCATAGCACGCCAAATCGGACCACCCCAGATCATCAACTAATATTAATACAATATTCATTTGTTCAGAAGGATAAACCAGGCCAAAAAATGACACGTTGATTATAAAAAAGAGTACTTTCGAAATTTCTCGTAGCATTTGATCTCCTTAACAGAGCTTGGTAATAAACTAATTCAGATTGCTTAAATATACAAAAGGATTTAATACAGAGAATAATAGAATTTATTGGTGAAAATAGAAAAAATAATTAGTAAATTGGTTATTCACATAAAAATAATTGCGGGATTTGTTTAACAAAGTGTTGGATACATATTTCTCGCAAAGACGCAGAGAGAAACAAAGACAAAAGACAAAAGATTAAAAGATTAAAGATTAAAAAATAGAATTAGTCAGATTTTTGGGGATCCGAACAAGCTGTTTTCATCTTTTTTAAGGCTCTGCGGCTCTGCGAGAGATAAAGTATATAGAATTAACATTTAGTTTTTCACATGACATTAAAATAAGTTCCCCGAAATCGTTAACCCAATAAATTTAGAGGATTAAAAATGGGACTAAATATTAAACCCGGTGTATTGACCGGTGATCAGGTTCAGCAAGTTTTCAAACATGCGAAAGAAAATAATTATGCCTTACCGGCTATCAATGTTGTAGGATCTGATTCAATTAATGCTGTTATGGAAGCTGCAGCAACATTAAATTCACCTGTTATCATTCAATTTTCCAGTGGTGGCGCTATTTTTAACGCCGGAAAAGGTTTAAGCAATGACAATCATCAGGCTGCTATTGCCGGCGCTGTATCTGGGGCCCATCATATTCACATGCTTGCTGAAAAGTACGGTGCACGTGTCATCCTCCATACCGATCACGCAGCAAGAAAATTACTGCCCTGGATCGATGGCCTCCTGGATGCCAGTGAAAATTTTTATAAAGAAAACGGTAAGCCTCTTTTTAGCTCACATATGCTTGACTTGTCAGAAGAACCACTTGAAGAGAATATCGCTACATGCAAAAAATACCTTGAACGTATGAGTAAAATGGATATGACCCTTGAAATCGAACTTGGGTGTTACCGGTGGTGAGGAAGACGGAGTAGATAATACCGATATCGACAGTTCAAAACTATATACCCAGCCTGAAGAAGTGGCCTATGCTTACGAAGAGTTAAGTAAAATTAGCCCCCGTTTCACCATTGCGGCAGCTTTCGGAAATGTTCATGGTGTTTATAAACCAGGGAATGTTAAACTTACCCCAAAAATTCTTGATAATTCTCAGAAATATATCAAAGAAAAATTCAATACTGCTGACAAACCGGTTGATTTTGTTTTCCATGGTGGCTCCGGATCCAGTCTTGAAGAAATCCGTGAAGCAATTGGTTATGGTGTTGTCAAAATGAACATTGATACTGATACCCAATGGGCTTTCTGGGATGGTATCCGTGGATATTATGAAGAATTTAAAGGATATCTGCAGGGGCAGATCGGTAACCCTGAAGGTGATGACAAACCAAACAAGAAAAAATATGATCCACGCGTTTGGTTGCGTAAAGGTGAGGAATCCATGATTGCCCGCACCCGCCAGGCATTCGAAGATCTGAATAATGTGAATACAATTGAATAATTTTTTTTTAAGAGTTAAACAAAAAAACCCTGCTTATTTCAAGCGGGGTTTTTTTATGGGCAATCCATAAAGGATTTGGGAACTTGAGTTGCTTTGTTCCCCGGACAATTATTTTATTCCGCACCTATATTCGCCCCTCCATCACACGTCTCGTTTCTAGATTCGAATATCGGGTATCTCTCTTCCGATGAATAATAAATTCTACTTAACTATTTGGTTTTGGACCAAATGGGCACAAGAATGGAGGCGGTCAGGATACAAATAAAGACAAATATAATTGCCGGCAGGGCTGTTTTTTCATTAAAATGTTTTAAAGCCAAAACACTGCCTAAACCGGCATTCTGCATCCCAATCTCAATAGATAAGGCCCTTTTCTTTAATTTATCAAAACCAAAAACACGCCCGGTCAGATATCCTAAAGACAATCCTCCAAGATTCAACAACAAGGCTGCTATAAAAATCCACAGGGTAAGGTTTAGGAGATAATCCCTGTTTAGAGCGATGACAAGTCCGCAAATAAAGGCAATAAAAAGAGAAGAAATCGACGGGAATATTTTTGTCAAAGGCTCGATCTTCTTCCCTGCGAACTTTCGTACAAGGATTCCCAGGATTAATGGGAGGAGAACCATCAGGCTGACGCTTCTCATAAGGTCCCAGAACGGGATGTCCAAAATCGTATTGGCAAGGAAGAGAGTTAACAATGGGGTTAAAAGCGGTGCGAGAAAAGTCGAGACGGTTGTCAAGGAAACCGAATAGGCGATATCGGCTCCGGCCAGAAAACTTAAAACATTGCTGGCCATAGCACCAGGAGCTGACCCGGTTAATATTAACCCTAATGAAAAATCATCAGAAAACGAAAATATTTTCGTGACAAGATAGGCTGACAAGGGCATGATTGAAAATTGTGCGACTACTCCAACCAAAACCACTTTAATATTTCTTAAAAATATTGACAAAATCCTCAGGATTCAGAACGATTCCGATGCCAAACATTGTGACGGCGAAAAACAAATCCATATAAGATTTCTGGGCAATAAAGAATCCCGGATATTGAAATCCTATAACCCCAGCAATGAGTACCCACAAAACGAATAATCGATTAAAGAGATTTAAAGCACGATTTACCACACAACCTCACTCGAAAAACTTGATCTATTCATAACACAGTATAATGCTGTAAACAAATCGCAAACTTTCCTCTGTCATCTTGAAGGATCTTCCTTCGTTTAAATGCTAATTCGACAAGCAGGAAAATTCTTTACGGAATGACACTAAATCTTTGCTGAAAAAACAAAATCTTTGACAGCATTCGTATAAATATTTCACGCAGAGGCCCTGAGTCCTGCCTGCCGGCAGGTCTATGCGAGAAACTAATTATCCAGGATAATTATTTATGGCTGAAGGTTCAACCTATATAATTACATTCATAAACTATAATCACATAATATTTACCTAATCGATGAAATTAAAAACATGACAGATCTTTTCAATATTCCCAATATCCAAAGATTGCTATAATCAATATAATAATACAAACAGCTATTTATTTTTAGTTAATTTTGAATGTAAAGATTGGAGTCGGTTGTTCATCATATTGCGAACATTCTCTTCCTCCTCCTGTAAGGGTTTTACCGGTATCATATCCAGTATCTCTTTATCTGAATAATCAGAATTAAAAAGTAAATTGGACGAGCCCGTTATCATCTCTTGTAACGATAAATTAATCTCTTCTTCATTCAATTTAAATTGCTTGCCTAACTTCTGCAGCTCCATCCATTGGAACCAGAAATAAGTTGGGCCCATTGCCGTTAATATCGCATAGGCTTCAAGTTTATCCTCTTCTACTTCAGGTGTTTGCCCCCAATGATTAAATAATGAGAACAACTCACTCTTTTCCTGCGATGATATCGAATCTGCAAAACAAACAGGATTATACCCCCTGCCAATAATTGAGGGAGCATTGGGAATCATGCGAACAATTCGCTCATGTCCTCCCAATAATTGTTGAAGAGATTGTATTTTTACAACCGGTGCTAATGAGACTAAAATTGATCGGGGATTTAAGTTTTTCTGAATTTCTATAAATACTTCTTTGATAACGGGTGGATGCACAGCCAAAAAAATGATTTGAGATTTCAGAGGTTCATTGTTTTGTTGCGTAAATTCGATTTTATCAGCATCGATGGATTTAAAGATTTTATTACGTTCTAAATTTGGATCACTGACAATGATGTTATCCGGCAAAGCACTTTCTCTCTTTAAGCCTTCAAGTAATAGATACGAAATGCGGCCACCACCTATGAAGCTAATTTTGTTATGCATTAATCCTCCCTGCAATAATTGGATTAAAATCTTATCAAATAAAAAATGTAGAATGAAGTAGTTTATTTATCGAAATATGATCAGAGCAGTCCTTAATATTAAAAGTGTAATATTTCTGAGGAGCTGGTTGCCGAATGTCTATACTATACGATCAATAATGTAATTATACAAACTCACTATAATAAATAAAACCGCCCAAAGGCGGTTTATTCATAACACTCATCTAAGTCATCTACTACTTCGTTTAGGAAAATTTTCCTTATTTAATCAAATTCATCTTAATTGATTTCATGAATTTATCTGAGGTTAATCTGGCAAAATAAATGCCCGTAGCAACCTTCTGACCCGTATTATCTGCGCCATCCCAGGTAATCTGATATTCACCAGACTGCATGAATTCTGAGTCTATAAGTGAATTAACCAATTGACCTTTTATATTATAAACCTCCAGCCGCACTTTACCCTTATTCGGAAGAGATATATTATTGTGTATTAGGATTAAATGGATTTGGATAATTTTGCATTATGGCATGCTCTTCAGGCACCATACTGCTAACTTGTTCTACTTTATTGACCGCATGAGGATCTCCATGGCAAGAAGCACATTCCATATGTGTCATTACGTTATCTTTTCCGGCTCCACCATGGCAACTTAGGCATGCCTTAACACCATCGGAATCTGTAAAAGTACCGACAAATGTCTCTGCAAAATGTGCATTCAGCACTTCGGCTGTTTTGGCAGCAATATCACCAGCAATCCTTGCACATCGTTCTTTTCGTTCTATGTCATGAACTTTCTTATCTGCCAAATTACACCATTGCGAAACTGATACGTGACAGAGAGGACTTCCAGATACATTTTGTGGGAGTTCCCCTTCATAATTTACTATCTCATAAGTGGCTTTATTACCCACATCTGTGGGAAGTTTTTCAGTACCATACCAGCCCCAAACTTCGTTTATAAGACTTCCGGATGGCGCTTTTTCGGTGACCAGACTAATCAGAGCGGCTGCTCCATTTAAAGCACCGCAAATCGATCCCCAGCCAACACCACCACCCCGGCCAAATAACATAACCTCTATTGGAAAATCAGTCCATGGGTTTCCAATCTCATCTGACAAACATGCAGAAATTCCCCCAAAAGCGCCCGAACAACAATCCTTACCACTATAATATAATGTATGCGCTTTTATTCTGACTTTTTCAGGGTCAAGCGTAGCATAGGGATAAGGCCACGTAAATTCAGCCTGAGCCATTATTTTATTGCCGGCAATCATATTCAAACCAGCGACACCAGCTGCAGCACCAATGGCATACCTGGAAGAACTTTTCAAAAACTCTGTTCTACTAACTTTCTTGTTTTCCATAATTATTCTCCGGTTTTAGTTCCTGTTTTATCTTATTTAATCTGCTTAGAGTTTCATGAATTGATCCCATTTGCTGAGAATTTTTTTTGAGTAACTCAAAGTATTTAATTGATTCATCCACATCACAATACAACCAGAGCATCGCCAAAATCAACCTGTGAGTGTGATCTTCAGATACGTCAAGGGCATTTTCATATTCATAAATGAGGTCAGGACAGGGGCAATAATCTGCAACTATATCTGTATTTACAATAAAGAAGGGATCGTCCTTAACTAATCCATTGAAAATATCGAATGCTTTTTTAATTTGTTTTGTCTGAATATAGCAAATGATTATTTTCTTTTTGATGGATTTACTTGCAGGATTATCAGACATGGCTTTTTCCAGTTCCAGAGCTGCCATATCATATTTTCGTGTGATAAAATATTGGCTTGCTAGCATTTCACGCATAATGTGAATTAATGAACAAATAGCATGCCAACAGAGAAGAGGTTTTTATGAGGGGCCCTATGATTTGTTTGCATAGGACCAGATGCAACACTTTACATCACCCGTCACTAAATTGCTACAATTAATCTAATTTTACTGCAACGATTTGCATCATTCCGCAACACTTAATTCTTGTCAATTCACTTAAGACGACGGTGAATAGTACTGCGATTTATTCCGAGAATTTGAGCAACTTTGGTTTTATTCCAATTATTCTGTCGCAATAATGCCAAAATGGTTTCTGTTTTTTCGTCGTGCTTCTATTTCGATTGTGCTTAATATATCCTTGCAATTATCATCGCCTCTTAATATGGGAGGAAGACTGCAGATACAAAGATAGTCATCTCTTTTTGACCTTATAAAAGCATACTCAATGGCATTTTCCAATTCACGAACATTTCCAGGCCAATCATATTGCAATAATGCCGTAACAGTATCATCTGCCGCTATTTTAATTTTCTTATCATATTTGTCTGCATATTTACGAATAAAATGATCGACAAGTAAAATAATATCATCTTTCCGCTCGTTCAGAGGGGAAACATTTATTGGAATAACATTAAGCCTGTAATAAAGGTCTTTCCTAAACAAACGTTTATTGATTTCTTGATGCAAGTCTTTATTAGATGCGGCTATAATTCTGACATTGATGGTCCTTGTTTTTGATTCTCCAAGTCTCTCAAATGTTCCTTCCTGTAATATTCTTAATAATTGAGATTGCATCTCGAGGGGCATTTCTGCTATCTCATCAAGAAAAATCGTTCCCCCATCAGCATATTCAAATCTTCCAATCCGGTCTTTGACTGCACCGGTAAATGCACCCTTCACATGCCCAAAAAGTTCACTCGCTAATAATGTGGCTGGTAATGCGGCACAATTAACCTTAACAAATGGTTTTTGTCTTCTAAAACTTGTTTGCTGAATCGCATCAGCGATCATCTCTTTACCAACACCCGTTTCCCCTGAAATTAAAACACACGCATCGCTTCGGGAAATATCCTCAATGGTTTTGAATATTTCTCGCATTCTTTCAGATTTACCAATTATTCCATAAAAATGGCCTCGGGCTTTGATGTAATCATCAAAATTAACTTTTGAATTTTCTCTAAATGAAATGATGCCACCAATTGGCTCATCATTATCTCCCTTGAGCAATGATGCATTTAATTTAATAGGTAAGATTTTCCCTCTACTATCCTGAATAGTCGATTCAAGATCTATCACTTTTCTATTAGATCTTAATACTTCTGTGATCGGGCAACCAATTTGACATCTCTCTGATTTACATATAGAAATACACACCCGACCAACTAAATCTTCAGCATTTATTTTTATAATTTCTGTCGCAACTTTATTCACATAAATAATTCTGAAATCTTTATCAATTATAAAGATGCCTTCGACCAATGAATCCAAAATGTCAATTCCATACTGGGATAGTAAATTTTTTGTTTCCATTTTATCCTTTATTTTCAATATATGCAGTCAGTGAGGGTGCGAACTTTTCACAACCAGTACAATCTCATTTACCAGAAAAAGTTAGGTCAGAGGGATAAATATAAAAAATAAAATCCTGCAAATATGACAAATAAACCGGTCATTTTCTTGATAATAGAAATTGCCGGCGAGCCCTCTGTCCAGTTTAAATATTTTTGTACCAGATTGGTTAAACTACCTGCGGTAACAATCACCGCACAATGCCCCGACCCAAATGCTGAGATGAGTAATATTCCTTGAACCAAATCTTTGGAGGATGTTTGAAATACAATTCCCAGAACCGGCGCAAGAAATGCAAAAGTGCAGGGGCCTAGTCCAATACCAAATATCAGCCCCAAAACAAAAGCACCCCAAAATCCCCTATGTTTATTTTGCCCAATTTGCAGTCTGCCCCAATCCCAGCGGATGATATCCATCAGATAAAGACCTATCAAAACGAAAATGGCAGCCACCAGATAGTTGCCCCATCGTCCCACATCGCCCATCAACCGGCCCATTGATACAGTGATCAGACCAATTACTGCGATGGTTATTAATATACCGACAGCAAATACCAGCGCGAGATAAAAAGACCGTTTTAGTTTTATCTGTCCGTGGGTACTGATGTATCCTATCACCAACGGTATACTGGAAAGATGGCAGGGGCTCAATATAATACTGAGCACACCCCAGGTAAATGCAGCAGCAAGTGCCAGGGAGAAACTGCCATTTAGAGCCAAGGTTAATTTTGTAAAGATTTCTTCAATCATGGGAGTCAACTTTTTTCGTTTGGAGATAATCCCTGTTCTCTGAGAAATTTGTCAATTGATTCTTCAGGAAAAAATCCTTCATGACGGAATAATTCTTTACCTTCTTTATCTAAGAAAACCTGTGTTGGGATCAATCGAATACCGTATTCTTCAGCATATTTGCTTTCTTCAGGTTTCCAAACATCATAAAATACAACTTCTATCTGATCACCATATTTGTCTTCAATTGCTTTCATCACAGGCTGCATTTGTTTGCATGGGATGCAGTTTACAGATCCTAATTCAACAAACGTGATAAGGGATTTCCCAGTTTTTTCACCTGATTCTTCACCTACAGCAATCGCCTCTGCTTTATTAGATGGACAACCTGCACATGCCACAGTATTTCCTTTCATAGAACCGCAATCTTCACCTGCACCCGACGATGCATGGACTTTATTTTCATTTTCTTGACAGGAAGTAAAATTTGCAACAAAAACAAAAATGCTGATTAATGTTAATATAATTCTAATCAATTCAGGCCTCCTTCAACCATTTTAATAATTCTTCATCCCTGGGAATTTTCCCGGTACTTTTTATTTCATCATTAATCACTAAAGCAGGGGTCATCATAACGCCATAGGCCATGATGTCATTTAATTGGGTTACTTTTTCTATTTCGATATCCAATTGATATTTTTCTTTCAAATCAAGCAGGCGTTTTTCAAGTGTTTTACATTTAGTGCAGCCTGCACCGAGAACTTTCACGTTCATATTGATTCCTTTTCTATACTTATTAGGTCACATATGATGATTGTATTTCCAATACTACCATCTAATTCAGAGTCATCAAACACCATATTCATTATGATTTCTCTTTAAAAATCCTTTCCTCCCCACCTATAGTTGTATGTAAAATATTTTAGATTTTACAGATCAATATATTTAGTTTTCTGAATTGAAAAGAAGGGATGCTTCTGCTACCCGCTCACCCAGTTTTTTGGCACTTCCGATTCCAAATTCATCTTTTATGATATCATCATTATATGTATTCCACAGCGTTGCTCCCTGATGGGCTCCTGGTTTTCCTCCGACAATGACAGATTCATGACACAACATGGCGGTTTGGATTTGCTGTATTACCAATTCTTGCCCACCATTACGATATGCCCCTACCGATAATACACCAACTGCTTTATTTGCGAGAAGCAACTTCGGCTTTCTTAGTACAGCAAGCCGTTCCAGAAAAGCAGCACATAATGAACTCATATTGCGAAAATAAACAGGAGATCCGATAATAATTCCCTTCAAGTTCCCAGATTTTAACAAAGGCAAAATTAAATCAAAATCATCGGTATGCTTCTGTCCCGTAACCGGAGGCTTCCATCCTGAGATTTCCATGCCGCCAAGGTCAATCATTTCAACCACAATATTTGGATCGGAACTTTTTGCTGCATCAAGTGCGACTTGCACGGCAGTCGCCGTGGTTTTACCCTTTCGTGGACTACAAGATATACCAATAATTAATGATTTCCCATTGTCTGCATATAGCGCTTCTGATGTCAAACCAGCCAATGCAGCCACTCCAGCCGTTTGCACAAATTTTCTTCGTCCAATACTTTTTGACATAATAAATCTCCTTTGTTTATTATGAAAGGATTAATAATTATCTGACGGAATTCAATTAGATTTCCGTTGGATATCGATTGAATACTTTTAGATAACCACTTAGTTAGAGATTTCCTGTTTCGTATTTGGATCACAAGTAGCCACAGCGATCACACTCAAAAAAGTCTCCACATTGTGTGATATTTCACATTAAATAGTACGGAAAGATCTTTTCTCATTAATTTCTAATTACATTAATGGACAATATCCGTAGCTTCAACCACCACGTCTCTATCTTCAAACTTAAAATATTTCTTTTGAAACCATAGCGCTACATTGACCAGACTTATTAACACCGGAACTTCGACCAAAGGTCCAATGACAGCCGCAAATGCCTCACCTGAATTAATACCAAAAACAGCCACAGCCACGGCAATGGCCAATTCGAAATTATTACTGGCTGCCGTGAAAGAAAGTGTTGCTGATTTTGGATAATCGGCACCAACCTTTCTACCCATATAAAAGGATAACAAAAACATCACCACAAAATAGATAAGCAAGGGGATTGCAATCCGCACCACATCAAATGGCAATTGAACAATATATTCTCCCTTTAAGGAAAACATAACCAGAATAGTAAATAATAAGAGCGATTAATGTAATCGGGCTAATTTTGGGAATGAACTTTGTATGGTACCATTCTTTATTTTTAATTTTAATTAATGAAAAGCGGGTGATAATCCCGGCAATAAATGGAATGCCCAGATAAATAAATACGCTTTCAGCAATCTGCCCAATCGTAATATCTACCGCTGTACCTTCCAATCCAAACCAGGTCGGCAGAATAGTGATAAAGACATAAGCATAAACTGAAAAAAACAGCACCTGGAAAATAGAATTAAAAGCCACCAGACCGGCTGCATATTCGGTATCCCCTTTTGCCAACTCGTTCCAAACAATCACCATGGCAATACAGCGGGCCAGACCGATCAAAATCAGCCCATACATGTATTCCGGATAACCGCTTAAAAAGATGATCGCCAGAAAAAACATCAAGACCGGACCGATAATCCAGTTTTGCACAAGCGAGAGTGCGAGAACTTTCCAGTTCCGAAAAACTTCGCCCAGTTCCTCATATCTCACCTTTGCCAGGGGGGGATACATCATGAGAATGAGGCCAATAGCAATTGGGATATTGGTAGTACCGACCTGAAACAAATTCCAGAAGTCAACGACCTGTGGATAGATATATCCTGCAAATACACCAATAAACATGGCCAGAAAAATCCACAAGGTTAAATAACGATCAAGAAAACTAAGTTTTTTAGAAATCTGACTCATAATTTACCTTTCTTTCTTTGCCGCAGTTTAATGAAATTAATTATAGATTGAAGGGTAGGAATACCATTTTTGTAATACCGACAGGCCAGAACCAGATTCAGGTGTCGGCAATCCCTCTAAATCACCACCATTGACTAATACAGTAGGAGAACCCCTGAATTTGTGTAGTTCTGCTTTTTCTGGTGTATCAACAAGTATTTCCTTGTATTCTATATCCACCTCTGATATTTCTATCGCTTCCCGAACACGTTTAATCATTTCATCCGCATGCGGACAACCATGGAAATACTGGATCTCGACAATCGTTCTTTTATCGGACGTCATTAGATACTGTCCGCTTCTTTAATCCAAAGTTCTAATGTCTCTTTAGCAGGTAATTTTCCGCTGCTCACGACTTTGTTGTTCAGCAATAATCCCGGGGTTATCATAATACCAAGATCGGCGAAGGTATTTATATCAGTGATTTTTTCAATTTCCGCCGGAATATTTTGTTCGGTGACAACCTCACGACATAACTGCTCTAATTTGGAACACGTGGCACATCCACTACCCACAACTTTTATATTTAACACCTTTTTCTCCTTTTTATTGACAGGATCACCCGAAGGGGAAGCAAGATTTACATGATTTTATTTATTATATAAGAGATGATTTTTTTATGATTTTTTATTTTATATATGATCCTGTTTATCCTGCCTGCCCCTTCGGGGTGATCCTGTCAATTCATTTTTATAAAATTGATAAAAGTCTTTCTTAATCTCCTTCCGCACCTGTCTAAAAACAGCAAGGACTTCTTCTTCAGAACCGGTTGCATCCGCTGGATCTTCAAAACCGATATGCAGGTGATGCTTTACCTTTCCAATAAATACAGGACATGTTTCTTTTGCATTACCACAGACAGTAATGACATAATCCCATTCTTCATTGAGATAAGTTGCAACATCTTCCGGGCGGCCATCGCTAATATCGATTCCCGATTCCAACATCACCTGAACCGCTTTTGGATGAACCTGACCTGATGGATTTGTTCCCGCAGAACGGACATGCAATTTATCATCAAAATGTCGCAAAAAACCTTCGGCCATCTGACTCCGGCATGAATTCCCGGTACATAAGATCAAAATTTTCATTTTAGTTCCTTATTTTAGACAGGATCACCCCGAAGGGGCAGGCAGGATTTACAGGATTCAATTACATTTAACCTCTCGATAATTGTCCTAAATTTTCTTTTAATTTGTACTCCCTCCTCCCAAAATTTATTAATAATCCAATATCTTTACCTGTCGATACCAAATAGTTTACCAACTGTGATTCATGAATTTTAGTAATCTGTTTAACTGCTTTTAATTCAACTATAATCATATCCTCCACAATGATATCAGCAACAAAATCCCCGACAATCTGATTTTCATATCTAACTTTTATCGGTTGTTGTCTTTGAAGTTCAATCCCACCTTATTCAACTCGATAGCCATGCAATGTTCATATACTGATTCGAAGATAACCAGAGCCCATTTTATTATAAACCCGAAAAGCACAACCCAATAACTTTTTTTGTTATTTCTTCATATTCCATAACTAATTAAAATGCAATATCTATACCAAAATATGAAAAATAATCCGTAAATCCTGTGATCCTGTCTAAAAAAACGCGCCATAAATCAAACCACTTAATGTCGCCATAATCACCACTAACAATGACATACACCATCGTTTTTTGGGTGCCGATGATGCCCCGGATAACCAACATATTAGGCAATGATATGGCCGGCCCGGCTAATAACAGGGCCAGGGCAGGTCCTTTTCCCATACCACTATTTATTAGCCCCTGTAAAATAGGTACCTCTGTTAAAGTAGCAAAATACATCAAAGCCCCGGCAAGTGAAGCAAATAAATTGGCCATGACAGAATTCCCCCCCACCAGGGAGGCAATCCATTCATTAGGAATAATGCCATTTCCTCCCTCTGTCGATCCTAATAGAAATCCGGCAAAAAATACGCCGGCAGCCAATAAGGGCATTATCTGCCGGGCAAATCCCCAGCTTTCCGAAAGCCACTCCTGTGATTCACCTTTGCTAAAAGATAAAACTACAGTTAGTGCGATAACAGCGGTGACAAAAGGAAGAAGCGGATTGGCCGGCCATATCATATGACTAAGGACGACCGATATGACACCACCAAGAACCATCCATTTATTTAGATTCAGGATAAATATCAGAGACCCGACAAACAATACCCCAAGAATTGAAGTAATAGCCCATTTCTGACTATATATAGAAAACCAAATGCCATCAGTCGTGTCTGGCTTACCCCAGGTAGCAAAAATTAAAATAAGGACCAGTATAAAGAAGTGAAAAGCGGTTTGCCAAAGAGGATGCGTTTCTTCCGGTTCCGGTAGCGCAATTTGTGCTTCAGCTTTGGCAGATTCTTCTTTTCGATATATAAAGTGCATAATTAAGCCTATTAGTACCGCAAATACGATTGCCCCAATAATACGGGCAATACCCAATTCCAGACCAAGAATCCGTGCTGTCAGAATAATGGACAGGATACTGATTGCAGGACCTGAATAAAGAAATGCGATGGCCGGGCCTAACCCGGCACCGCGTTTGTAAATTCCAGCAAAAAGAGGTAGTATCGTACAGGAACACACAGCCAATATTGATCCTGAAACAGAGGCCACCGCATAGGATAACCACTTTTTAGCATTGGCCCCAAAGTATTTAATTACGGCTGCCTGGCTGATAAATACGGCTATCACCCCGGCAATAAAAAAAGCCGGTATAAGGCAAAGAATAACATGTTCGCGTGCATACCATTTAACCAGGGCAAATGCTTCGTATAAGGCTGAGTCAAATCTTTCATCACCAAGGGGCATAAAATAGGCAAATAAAAAGAATCCCAGAATCCATAAAAAGTGTTTATATTCTTCTTTCCAATTCATTCTTGATTTCCATTTTCATTTTCATCAAATATCTAATATTTTATTTCTGCAAAATCGCTATTTTTTACCACAAAGGACTCAAAGAAGGCACAAAGTTCACAGAGTTGATAAAGTTTTTATTTCATCTATGAACTAGATAGAAAATTAAAATCTTAGGATTCCATGATCAATACGAAAAAACATGAACGTTTAAAAATCCAAAAATAATGAGGACTATTTAGTAAATGTTTGAATTTTTCCTTTATTAAACTCATCATTCATAATTCAGCATTTCTAATTACTTTTAAACTTTGTGACCTTTGTGCCAACTTTGAGAACTTTGTGTTTGTCTTTTCATACTAACCACCACATATGATATTTCGATCAACGGTGTTCACCTTTTTTCGGTCTTCGGAGATGCGTTTATCGTCAGGCATCCAATCGGCAATGAGAGGTAATAATTTTGTTGTGAATTCATTTTCTTTTGAGTCATTCAGGTAATAATTTACCCATTTACCTTCTTTTTCATCCAAAATAAATTCCGCCTCACGCAGGATAGATAAGTGTTTTGAGACGGTCGAATTTGCCAGTTGTAGTACTTCTGTAATTTCACAGACACAAAGCGGTCGCACCTCCAACATTTTTAATATCCGAATACGATTTGTGTCTGATAAGGCCTGAAAAATTTTAGTTAATTTTCTCATTCTATTCATTCATTTCGTTATATGGCGAAATGTAAGAATAATCCGAAGTTAAATCAAGGGGTCCAATTCCTCAATTAGGCCTCATTATGAGGATTGTTATAAATTAGGATACATCTTGAACAAGTAGGATTTTTAATCAGGTAAATATATTTCGTGCTCTTCTTTATGCCTTTGTGGCTCTTCGTGATATAAAGACATTCTCGAGGTTTCCCAGAAATCAACAAGGACTATTCAAGGTTATACTTTCAGCACAGTACTCTTTGCTATTTCTGTCATTTTTTTTCTGTGTTTTCGCGAGACCAACATCCGCTGCACAAATGTTAGGTCCTCAGGGGCTGATTTATTTATCTTGTGATACTCAATTTCAATATTTCCATCATTGGTACCTAACTTGAAATAGTTCAGACAAAAAGAAGGAACATATATGGCTGGCAGGAATCCAAAACGGGGGGCAATTCGCTCAAATTTCTTTAACCATGTCCCAGTGTTTATTACAACCTGCTCTCCCTCCCGTCTGAGAGAGGGTACATGTGTATGACCGTAGATAAATGCTACCACATCCATATGATCGTCAAACACCTGTTGTGCAGCTTTAAGATATAGATCCTCTTTTTCTCCGGTTAATTCTGCCGGATCTAATTCAATACCAAATCGTTTCAACGTCTTTTTCAAATCTCTAAATATAAAAAATAGTGGAATTGATAAAACGAGAAAAATAAGAAATAACACTGCATTTATAGTCAGGATATTCTGGAAGAGGCTACCAACAATTCCCATAGAATTAAAGATCTTATTATCCAGAAAAATATTAGAACCGGTCATATTAAAATATTCGAGAGCGGCACCACCTAACACAAACATCGTCAATCCTGATAGTAGAAGAAAAGGAAGTGCCAACCAGCGTAACAATGGGCTCATTTCCTTGTAAAAATAGTTTGATAATACCCAGTCTGGTACCAGCTCAGTTGGATAGACCGATTGGATATCCTTTAACCAGTTATGACGACCTTTTTCCGAGAGCTGTCCGGCAGTACCAACCATATTACTCGTAATAAAATAGCCAATTGGCATCGCATAAGGATTGCCATAATCCGGCATCCGGTTGGCTGCATCATGCTGATTTCCATGCTCTATCCAAATCTTTTTGCTTCCAAGATCACGCAAGATAGCAGGAGTTCTCTCGAGTGAAATGTTATAAGCTTTAAAAATTTCAACAAATTCAGGGTAACAAGCGATCTCATAATCATGGTTGCCAGGAAGAAGTGTAATCTTTATATGATCCCCGGTCTTGCGAAAAACTTCGAAAATACGGGGGAATTGCTCTATTAATTTATTGAGTTTTTCCAAACCCTCAACCTGAGTAAACTCCCATAAACCAAAGGCATCACCAACGATGATGAGTTCTGCCTTATTTTCACGCTTTTTAATCTCCTCCATAAATCCAATTAATTCCGCTTCAAAATCGCAAACACCAAGTGCTTCGTCGCCACCTATATGAAGGTCACTGATACAATAATAATTTGTGGACATAATACTCCCGCTACATTATGACTAATATTATAAACCTAAGGATGTTATGATATAGATACAAGAATAGACCCTGAAAGGGCTCATGTTTGACATCAGAAATTGTCCGTATTAAATTTCCAGCAGATTGAGACCAACTCTTTAAAATCAAGAAATGATCGCATTCCAACATAAAACTCTCATCCTACCAAATTTGAGTATGTATTGTTGTTGTCTCAGGCCGTCGTTTACCTGATACATAAAGTCGGAAATTTATTGGCAAAACTAGATATTGTAAATCTGCTCCTGTTCCAGGTAGCGGATTTTTTTGGGGAGAATCCTATGGATAAAAAATTTGCTGAACAATTATTAGAAATAAGACATTCTCATGCAACTGTTTTTCCACCAAAACCAAAGGTGGAAAAATTCGCGGATGACTTGATTGAACTATTATTTCCACATTTCTATGGCGAGTATGAGTACTTTGCTGCTCCCGAAATTCAGGGAAAATTTGACCTGCTTCAAAGAGATTTAAAAAAGATTCTTTATTTGCAGGAATCGGCAGAATCAGAAAAGTTAGACACCTTAACAGATTATTTTTTCGAACAAATTCCTGATATTTATAAAAATCTAAGTTTGGATGCTATAGCCATACATGAAGGGGATCCAGCGTCGGAGAGTGTTGATGAGGTGATCTCAGCTTATCCAGGATTCTTTGCCATCTATACCTATCGTATAGCCCATGAATTTTATAAATTGGGAATCCCGATTTTTCCCAGACTCTTGACCGAGTATGCGCATTTTCGGACCGGAATTGATATTCATCCGGGTGCCACTATTGGTAAATCATTTTTTATTGATCATGGTACAGGTGTGGTAGTAGGTGAAACAACACTTATCGGAGATAATGTCAAAGTGTATCAGGGTGTAACACTTGGCGCTTTAAGTGTGTCGAAAGATAAGCGAGAGAACAAACGACACCCGACAATTGAAGATAATGTTATTATATATTCAAATGCTACTATTCTGGGAGGAGATACAGTTATTGGACACGATAGCATTATAGGGGGAAATGTTTGGCTAACTAAAAGCGTTGCACCTTTTTCAATCGTTTATCAAAAAAGTGAAACCAATGTGCGAACAAAAAACACAGGTTCAGAACCAATCAACTTCAGTATATAATGAGGGGACATAATGAATATAAATAATATTTTGCAGGACATCGGAAATACACCACATATAAAATTGAACAAGTTATTTGGCGAAAAAGCCAATGTCTGGATGAAGTTAGAGCGAAAGAATCCCGGTGGCAGCATCAAGGACCGCATAGCCTTAACCATGATTGAAGATGCGGAAGAGAAGGGATTGTTAAACAAAGACAGCGTAATCATAGAGCCAACCTCAGGTAATACAGGTGTTGGTCTTGCCATGGTTGCCGCCGTAAAAAACTATAAACTTATCCTGGTCATGCCGGAATCCATGTCCATCGAGCGTCGTCGCCTTATGTCTGCCTATGGCGCTCAGTTTGAATTAACACCGCGGGAGAAAGGGTATGAATGGGGCCATTGAACGGGCAAATGAACTGGCCGCAGAGACACCAAACTCATGGATGCCCATGCAGTTTGACAATGATGCCAATATCGAAGCTCATAGACGATTCACAGCAAAAGAGATTCTTGCTGACTTTCCCGATGGCTTGGATTATCTGATAACCGGTGTCGGAACAGGAGGACATATTTCTGGTTGTGCGGAAATTCTGAAGGCTGAATTCAATCAACTAAAAGTGCTTGCTGTTGAACCTGAACTTTCTCCCGTGATTAGCGGTGGCAATCCAGGCCCACATCCACTTCAGGGGATCGGTGCCGGATTTATCCCCAAGAATTTAAAAACAGACTTACTCGACGGGAGTATACAGGTTGGAAAGGATGAAGCGTTTAGTTTTGCTTCCCGTTGTGCAAAAGAGGAAGGTATCCTTGTCGGGATATCTACAGGCGCCTCTTTAGCCGCTGTAGCCAAAAAAATCCAGGATATTCCATCTGGTTCCACAATACTGACTTTTTGCTATGATACGGGTGAAAGATATCTTTCCGTTGATGAATTGTTTGATTAGGTGATACCTTCCTGGTAGTGTGACCAGAAAATTATATTGTAATACAATTTGGATCGCTTCTAATAAAATTGGAATGTTCTGAAAATTTTCAATGTTACCTTTTATAGACTAGTAATTATATCTGAGGTAATAATTGAATATCCAAAAACGAATAGAACCCAAGCCAGGCCAGGAGTCTGTATGGGATTACCCGCGCCCGCCACGGCTGGAAAAGACGAACGCACAAATTAAAATAATCTTTAATAAAGTTCTGATAGCCGACTCCACGAGTACATACCGGGTCTTGGAGAGCAGTCACCCCCCTGTTTATTATATTCCACCTGATGATATACAAATGAAATATCTGTTAGATGATAAAGGACATACTCTTTGCGAATGGAAGGGTTTGGCTCATTACTTTTCTATAGATATTAAAGGAAAAAGAATCAGAAAAGTTGCCTGGTATTACCCTAATCCTTATCCCGCATTTGCTGAAATAAAAAATTATCTTGCCTTTTACCCTGAGCCAATGGATGCTTGTCTTGTAAATGGAGAAAAGGCCAAATCCCAACCAGGTGGATTTTACGGTGGTTGGATAACCAACAATATTGTTGGACCCTTCAAAGGCGAGGCGGGGACAATGTTCTGGTAGAATGAATAAAAATAAGGCTGGCTCTAAAAATCAGAACCAGCCGATCTTGTTTCCTCTTTTCCATCCGAATATCTGGCAAACCTTCTTTTGGAAGGACCGTGAACGGGGTCAGATTTATCCCAGGGCCAGCCGCCAAATTGACTTTTACGATAATCCTCAAAGGCATTACGGATCTCACCCTGTGTATTCATTACAAACGGTCCATATTGAGCCACCGGTTCATCAATTGGCCTACCTTGTAATACAAGAAACTCTGCTTCTTTTTCCCCGTTTTCTAATATCAGATCCTGATCAACCAATAAATCAATAGCATTATTTGCACTAATATCACTCCCCGCAACTTTTACAGAGGATCCTTCATAAAAATAAAGCGTTCTGTTCAAGGGTTGGCTGGCTGCCGGCAATATCCATTGAGCCTTGGGAGCCATTTTTATAATCCAAATCCCAACCTCATTCTCAGGATCTGCAGCCCATGAATCGGGGGCTGGCGACGGTGCTTGTGCATCTGCGATCTGACCGGCAATTAGAATAATTTCCGTTTTCTTGCCCCGAGTATCCATTGCATCAATTCTTGGAATCATATCTGACCATAGCATTTTATAATGGGGTTCAGCAAATTTTTTAGCTTTGGGTAGATTCAACCAGATCTGAAAAAGATGGAGAGAATTGTCCCCTTCTTTGTTAAGCAATGGAAACATCTCCGCATGCTGCAATCCTGAACCGGCCGTCATCCATTGCACATCACCATTTCCATAACGTCCAGACGCACCATGCGAATCAGAGTGATCAACAAATCCTTCCAGAACGACAGTTACCGTTTCAAAACCACGATGGGGATGCATGGGGAAACCTGGAACGGTCATCCCATGATACATGCGCCAACCATCCTTCGGTTCAAAATCCTGCCCCATATTCCGTCCGGACAAGGAAGCCACCGGCCCCATTTCATCATTTCCTTTTGGATAGGTATCCAAATGATGCACACTAAAAAGAAACGGATCATTGGTCTCCCAGGTAAAACCCAGTGGTCTTACACGTTTAATTGCAGTCATCCCCTACCTCCATTTATCAACAAAAATTTAAGTCTCCTAAAATAATGTAAAAACAGCCAGGAATACAAGTTTCATTTATTTTAAAAGTGATTTAAGTATTTTGTTACCTAGAATTTTCAACTGGTTTGACCGAGAGTGATTTCAATCAAAACAGTTTAAAACGTGCCAGATGAGGTTTATAGTTGTTGGATAGATGTCGATAATATTGGGATAGCACTATTTGCTTTCTTGCTTTATTCATCAACATCAGTTAGTCAGGAGATCTCAGGCTTTGCATCAACTGAAATGCGGTTTTTCCTCAAGAACCGATTGATGAACAACAAGCAGGTACCGGTTTCTCTTTGGTTCTCAAGCCAGAAATGTATGTTGGTTGGGATGGAGGGCTGAATCGTTAATTCAAAAAATGGTAGCATGTTTCTAACTATCGAAGCAAGTCGCCGTCTTGGTAATTATTGGAAGTTAAATTTCGAATTACGCGGATTCGGTAAAGTTACCGACACCAACAATTTTTATATATTCCGCAATGATACACACTTGAGATTGGAGTTGGCAAGATACTTTTGACCTTCGCTCAATTGACTAACCCTTTACCACGAAGAAACAAGAAGATTTACACAAAATAAATATAAATTTGTTTGTCATCCCGAAGGGATCTTCCTACTTTAAAGTACACTTTCTGCAAGTAAGAAGAAAGATCCATACAGGATGACCTTTAGGCTGTGACTTTCTCTCTAACCAAAACATCATAAACCGTTGGGATTACAACCAGGGTCAAAAGTGTTCCCACAAGCAGTCCTCCGATTACAGTAACAGCCATAGGGGTGCGTAATTCTGCCCCTTCGCCAAACCCTAATGCCATCGGTAATAAACCAAGGACGGTTGTAATAGTTGTCATAAGAATGGGACGGAGACGCACCTGTCCGGCTTGCTTAATGGCCTCTCGTTTGGGCAGGCCGCCTTTACGTAACTGATTAATATAATCAATTAATACAATCGCATTATTTACAACAATTCCAGCCAACATGATTAATCCAATTAGAACAACGACGCTTATGGGTGTCCCTGTTAATAACAAAGTTAAAATTACCCCAATTAAAGCAAAGGGAATGGTAAACATAATAATAAAGGGTTGCACCAGTGATTCAAACTGCGATGCCATTACCAGGTATACAAGGAATATCGCCAAAGCAATCGCCAGAATCATACTATCAAATGATGTGACCATCTCGCGCTGCTGTCCCCCGGTACGAATACGGAAATCTGGTGGAAGTGGGGTCTTATCGATTATCTGTTGTATATCTTGAGAAACACTGCCCAGATCACGTCCTTTTAGATTGGCCGTTACCAGGGCCACACGTTCCTGATCAATGCGTCTAATTTCGCTGGGACCACGTTCAAGTTTAATATCGGCTACTGCAGACAATGTTATCGGAACCGGACCACCCGTATCTATTACTAACCTCCGCAAAGCATCAACATTGTTGCGATCTTCTTCCCGTGCACGTACACGAATATCCACTTTTCGGTCTTGCCGGTTTAACTCGGTGGAGACATCTCCCATTACTTTGTTTCTAATAATATTACCAATAGTGGCCACATCCAAGCCTGCATGGGCCAGGCGACGGCGGTTGAAAACGATCTGTACCTCCGGATTGCCACCCTCAGTGCTGGCCTTAACATCCCGCAGCCCCTCTATATTACGCATCTCCTGAGCGAGATTCATACTGAGCCGCTCCAATTCCTGCAAATTATAACCTCTCACTTCTACTTCGATGGGGGTTCGAAAACTAAATAATGTTGGTCGTGAGATCTTATACTCCATACCAGGGAAGGCAGCAAATCCCTCTCGCAACCGATCCATTATTTGTTGTTCTCCCTGACGATCATCTGGGTTATCCAATTGAATATGTAACTGGCCAAGATTTTCCCTCAATTCTGTAGCACTAAAGCCCATTTGAGCAGCAGTACCGGAGACAGAATAAACGGTTCTGATACCAGGTACCCCATTCGCCAAATTCGCCATTTCAGAAATCACTTTCTCAGTCTCCTCAAGAGGGGTACCGATAGGTAAAAGAACATCAACGAAGAATTCTCCCTGACTCATCTCTGGAATGAGCTCCGTACCAATAATCCTGACACTATACACCGATACTATGAATAGAACTAAAGTTGAAGTCAATAGTATTAATCTATGCTGCAAGATGGAGGTAATAAGTTTAGGATAAAATTCGGTCAGACGATTCATAGATAAATCGAAGGCCCTATAAATAGGACCTAATATCTGATTTAAGAAAGCAGCGATTTTTGTTATAATTAATCCGATAAAATTAAGAAGAGATGCGGGTGCTTGCACAAAAACGTTACTTCTAATTTTCTCAAATTTATTTTTCTTCTCAGGGACCAGGGAGATCACTTCACGGGACGATGCGACTTGTAATTGCCGTGAAGATAACATGGGAATTAATGTTAAGGCGACTATTAATGAGGCCATCAAGGAGAATGTTACGGTAAGGGCCTGATCATTGAATAGTTGACCAGCGATACCCTCAACAAAAATAATTGGTATAAATACACATACAGTAGTTAATGTTGATGCAATAACAGCTTGTCCGACTTCTGTTGTTCCTCTGTCGGCGGCTTCCTGTTGTGACATATCACCTCTGCGGTATCGGTCAATGGATTCAAGTACAACAATGGCATTATCAACCAACATACCGACCCCTAAAGCCAATCCTCCCAAAGACATAATATTTAGTGATACTTTAGACAAATACATGAAAAAAAATGTTACAACAATAGAGATTGGTATGGTCAAACTTATTATCACAGTGCTTTTCATTTTCCGAAGAAACAAATAAAGAACCAGAATAGCTAAAATCCCACCCCATACGGCCGTATTTAATACTTCATCAACTGAATTTTCTATAAAAAGAGACTGGTCATTCACCACTGTCATGTTAAGAGGCACATTATATTCTTGAAACTCCTCCATAACTTGTCTTAAACGATTTTTTACCGTTTGTGCAACAGTAACTGTATTTTTATCTGCTTCCTTATAGACAGCGATTTCCACTGCCTCTTTTCTATTAAGGTGGGTGATAATATTGCGATCTTTATGCCCTTTATGAATGTCAGCAACATCTTTTAATTGGATAGGTGCTTGCCCATTCATACCAACAATAATATCATGCATCTCATCAGGGTTTTTGAATTCATTCAACGTTCTGACCAAATACTCCGATTCACCATCTTTAAGCATGCCGCCGGTAAGATTTACATTTTCCTGGGCCATTCGCTGTGTAATCTGGGTTATTGAGATTCCTAATGCAGCTAACCGCCCCTCATTGATATTTATCTGGATTTCCTCTTCCAGGCCACCAGAGATCTGAACAGATGCAACACCATCTAATGGTTCAAGTTCCTGCTTAATACGCTCCTCAGCGAAAAGTCTTAAGGCAATAAGACTTTCGTCACCGGCCAGAGCGATGCGTAGGATCGGATCCAATGAAGGATCAAAACGGAGTAATAAAGGCGGCTCTGCACCCAAGGGAAGCGTAAGCATATCCAATTTTTCTCGTACCTCCAATGAGGCAAAATCCATATTGGTATCCCAGTCGAATTCCATAACAACATCTGAAATTCCAGGGCGTGATATGGAACTGGTACGAATGACGCCAGAAATAATCCCAACGGCTTCTTCAACAGGTTTCGAGATGAGATTTTCAACTTCACCTGGCGCCGTACCCTCATATTCCGTACGGATTGTTAATGTGGGATATGAGATGTCTGGGAGAAGATTTATGGGTAATCGGTCAAAAGCGACATACCCAAACACTACTGCTGCCACCATAAACATAGTTACTGTTACCGGACGATTAATTGAGAATTTTACAATCTTCATTTATTACACCTATTCATTTCCTATAGTATTTAAAATGGCCACTGGGTCCTTCAGGCCTTTGGGATTAGACGACCTTTGGCTCTTCAGAATAATTTTTATTAAAAAAATTTATGATACTAAATTTCACTTTTCTGTAGGTTCGTTAATCTGATCCGCTTTGCCGTATTAATAATTTTTGATATCCATGAAATAAGATCATCAAGCATAATATATACAATGGGCATTAAAAAAAGAGTGAGTGGCGTGCTGGTTAATAATCCCCCAACAACCGCTAGCCCAACCGGCGTATACATGGCAGATCTTCCCTCTTGCGGTCCGAAGAAAGCCGGAAACATTGCCGGTAAGGCCAATGGCATAAGACCAATGATTGTCGTTAGTGTGGTCATCAGAATCGGTCGTAACCGGTTTCGTCCACCAAGCCTTATCGCCTCTTCCCGCGGCATTCCTTTTCGGCGGAATTTATTGATCGCATCGATTAGGATAATCCCATTATTAACAACCAGACCACAAACTACAATAATTCCCAGATAGGCCATATTTGTTAGATTAGTGTTGGTTGCCCAGAACATAAAAAGAACACCAATAACAGCAAATGGGACAGTTAGCAGTATCGTAAACGGATGGATAAAGGACTCAAATAATGAAGCCATAACGATATACACAAGTATTAGGGCTAAAATAATAGCAAAATTTGATTCTGTTTCCATTTCCCGCATGAGCATCCAATTACGCCCCAGCCCCCAACCATATCCCGGCGGCAGTTTTACAGAGGCCATTTTCTTAGTAATTTCCTCACTGACATTTCGCAGACCGGCCCGTTCCGTATTGGCAAATACCGTTATCGTCGTTTGACGGTCTTCCCGGCGGATCGCATCCGGTCCTTTTTGCAGGTCAAAATCTACAACCGATCCGATCTGAACCATTTCACCACTATTACTGCGAATCGCCATATTTTCCAGTTGATTCAGGTTCACCCGGTCTTCTTCAGAGAGTTGCACCAGTATGTTTACTTCTTTATCCTCTGTTTTGAAACGGGAGTTGGAGCGGCTGCTAAGAGCCGAGTTGATTGATCGTGCAACCTGTTGGGCAGAAAGGCCATATTTCTGGGCACGCACCCGATCCACCGTAATACGCATTTCTTCCTCACCCTGTTCAAGCGATGTATCGATATCCTTTACCCCTGGTATATCCCGGAGAAGATTTTTAATTTCTTCTGCATAATTAGCCAGAATCGCTGTATTCTTTCCTTTCAATTGCACTCTTACACCCATTTGACGTCCACCCCGCCCACGCATTTCCCCAACCCTGTATTGAACACCAGGGATCGGAGGCAATACCGCCCGAACATCATTGTACAAATCGGTTGTTTCTTTTTTAGCCTCCTCTTCCGGTGTAAAATAAATCGTTAAATTGGCATGATAATGACCGCGATGTTTCATATATCGGCTGGATACCTGAGAAATCTCCAGACTCTCTTTTTGATCGAGGAGTATGGTTTCCAGGGTATCATACAACGCCTCGATTTGAGTGACATCGTAAGTCCGGGGAAGATCCATTGCCAGATCAAATCTTCGTTCTGGGATGCGTGGTTGCCAATCTCTGTCAATGCTCTCATACAATTCCCATGCTCCCCAACTAATGGCCATAAAAACAAGCAACGCTGCAAATCGATATTTGATGACTTTTTTTAGTGTCTCACCGTAAGAATCACCCATACGTATCAAAAAACCTGCCTGAGGCCTCTCTTTGCCGGTAAAAATCCGAGATGCGGCTAAGGGAATTAAGGTAAGACTAATCACTAAACTGGCGAGTGTGGCCGTTACGATAGCGATACCAAAATCCCGGGACCATCTACCCATCGATGATTCTGACAGGAAAACGAGAGGTACGAAAACAATGACAGTTGTAAGCGTGGCGGAGACGACGGCAACAGACACCTCACGAGATCCCACAATAGCTGCCATGCGGGCACTTAATCCTTCCTCCTGTTTATGTCTGAAGATATTTTCCAATACCACAACCGCTGGATCGACGAGCATACCCACAGCAAACATGAGGCCCGAAAGTGAAACAATGTTTAGCGTAATTTGTGAGTTAAAAGGCGCTAACCGTAATATATACATTAGGAACGCTGTGGCGATAATTGAGATGGGAATTGCAAAAGAGATAATGATGGTGCTGCGTACTTTGCGTAAAAATATAAAGAGCACCAGGGTTGCTAAAACTGCCCCAAAGATACCTGCATAGGCTAGATTTTTTAAACTGGTCAGAATTTCTTCTGATTGATCACGGACAATGTGCATATTTAGATTGGAGAGATTAGACTCACCCTGCAATTCTTTTAACAGGCTTTTTACATTTGTGGCCACCTCAACCACATTTGCCGTTGATGACTTAAAAACATCGACAACGATCGCATCATTGCGATTAAGTCTCTGAAATCTTGTTTTTTCCGGATACCCAAATTTCACATTGGCGATATCACCCAGAACCAATTGCGTACCCTGTATTGGTACCTGGGCAATCTCCTCGACAGATTGAAATTCTCCCATTGTTCGTACCGTATGTTTGCGCCCGGCTTCAATGATCCACCCGCCTGCGATATTAACATTATTTACACGCAAACTGCGGCTCAAATCATAGACATCGATATGATGCGCCCGCATCCGTTCAAAATCTAATTCGACTAATACATGACGCTCATCTATTCCCCCAAGATCGATATTGGCCACACCTTCAATACGCTGAATACGTGGCACCAGTATTTTATTTATGATGTCGTGGAGTTCATCAAGAGATCCCTCCCAGGCAATACTAAACCGAAGAACCGGAATATCTGTCGAACTCCATCTTCTGATAAATATGCGATCCACATCATCGGGAAGTTGCGGCCAAACCCGATCCAACCGGTCACGCACCCCCACCGCAGCCATACCCATATCGATACCGTCAACAAATTCTACTTCGATTCTAGATCCTTCTGCCGATGAACTTGAACTGATATTTTCCAAATGCGGAAGTGTACTCATGATTTCCTCAATTGGCCGGGTAATAAGTCTCTCCACTTCTTCAGGCGATGATGAGATATAGGGGATATTGATATCCACATCATCCGATGAAAAATTGGGCAGGAAGGCCAGGGGCAATCGCTCCAATGCCAGAAATCCCAGCACAATGATACTCAATATGAGCATAAGCATTGAAATTGGTTTATTTACAGAGAATTCTGAGATATTCATATATGTAGTACCTTTGTTTGGCTATTCATCACCTAATGAGACCCCGAATCAAGTTCGGGATGACATATACGTCATACCCTGATCAACTTGTTTCAGGGTCTAATTGAATTCATAGAGTATCATTAACAACCAGGACCTCTACCCTTTAATCCCCTCCAGGTACTCTATGGCTCCCATTTTTATTTTTTCATGCAGATTTTGACGCCGCCTTTAGGATAGATAGGGCCGTAAGGTGATATCCCAATCTTATCCTTCATTCAAATGGAATCATTTCGTGTCTGTGTAAGATTTGAATCCCTCTCAGGAATTCTAAGAGGTAAGCCTTCTCGCAGACCATCCTGACCCGCAGTAACAACAAGATCTCCCTCTTTCAGACCAGAAAGCACTTCTAAATCTTCACCAGAATTAAAACCTACCACGAGATTAACCTTATGGGCATTTCCATCATTATAGATATAAACCTGATCAAGGTCACTTTCCAATATTAACGCCTTTTTGGGTATAATTAAGGCGTCACTATGGGTTTCTGTTGTGATAAAAACTGATGCAAACATACCAGGCTTTAGTTTTCCTCCATGATCATCAATATCAATTGTAACTTTTGAGGTTCCACTGGAAGGGTCAACCACAGGACTAATCATTTTTACCAGACCAGAGAATTCGAAATCAGGTTCAGCTTCAATAGTAATTTTCGCTCTTTGCCCCTCATATATACGACCAATATCTTTTTCCGGAACATATATTTTTGCCCTTAAAGGATTGAAGTCAGCTACAACAAAGAGTGACTGGTTCACATTAACCCGTTGCCCCATCTCAATATTTCTGATTGTGACCACGCTATTAAATGGTGCCCGCACGTTTGTATATCCCAATTGAAGACGCGCCGCTTCATGGGCGGCCTTGGAACTCTCATATTGCAACCGGGTTATCTCATAGTTTTCTTCAGCAATAAGCTTTTTATCGAGCATATTCTGAGCACGGTCAAGCATGGTTTTATCCGTTTCCATACTGACTTTAGTCATCATGAATTCAATTTGTAATTCCGCCTCATTCAATTCGGCTAATAATTCACCTTTTTTTACCCTATCCCCTTCTTCAACGGGTAGTTTTACAACCTGACCTGATACTTTTGTTAATATGTCGACCTGGCGTATGGCTTCAATGGTCGTCGTTTGCATGAGTGAAAGAGAGATTTCACCCCTTTTTACTGCAACCGCCTGAACAGGTATGGCAGCTGAGATATTAGAATCACTGCCTTCAGATTTACCAGGATCGTTACTCTGATTTTCCCCAGCTTTATCACTTCCACATCCTGATAACAGAGATATAGCAATTAAAATAAAAGTGCTTAGGAAGATACACCCTTTGATAGTATTAAAAGAGTTAGAGGTCGGCATTTTGAGAAAACTAAAAAATAATTTTGCGATAAAATTATTATGGTTTAAAATCATCTTCCGCATTAATCAGCTCCATTTTTTGTTAAAAAATTTTATGTGAGATGCTTATCGTTTATCACGATTGTAAATATGTGCTGATTATTTTTATATTCATATTTAATGGTCAGATTATTGAGATCGCATATTTTTTTTACCAATGACAAGCCCAATCCTTGAGCCGTTTGTGTCCCATTTTCCCTGAAGAACCGTTCAAAAAGTCGTTCCTGTCCTTCTCCCAACGGTTTGCCGTAGTTGCTTAGAGAGAAACTATCGGCATTCGTTTCAATCCTGATAGGTCCTTCTTTGCTTCCATAACGAAGGGCATTGCGTAAGAGATTTTTCAAGACGATATCGAGCAAAAATGGATCAATGAGTAAAACATGCTCTTCAGATAATTTTTTTTCTATTACAAGGGATTTTAGTCTGGCAACTTCAGATATTGATTCAAGATGTTTTTCAATAACAGCCTGAGTTGAAATTTGTTCAGCATTTCGAAATTCCTGATTCTCTATTTTTGTAAGTAGATTTAATGTGTTTCCTAATTTGGAGATGTGATTGGTTTCATCATATATTATTTTCACCGAGGAGGCATGAACTTCCATCACCGCCTCATCTCCTATCAGGTTTTCTGTTTTATTTCTAATTATAGTTAAGGGTGTTTGAATTTCATGGGCCATGTTTTCTGTATACTCTTTCAAGTTCCGGTAATCATGCTCAATTCGACCGACCATTTCGTGATACAACTGTTGCATTTTTTTAAATTCACTTGTAGTGGTATTGACATTCTTAATTTCATATTCTGATCCAACTTTATAGGTTCTCATTTGTGATAGTATCTTATTAAATGGTTTAAACAATGAACCTGATAAAAAGGAACTGAATAAAATAAGGGCAATGGCCAATATAGCGAAGGCCGGGATTAATGCTCCGAAAATATCATTTTTTAACCGGTAAAAATCCTGGAGACTTTTAATGATCGTGAGTTTATAGTATTTATCCTTTTCTTTGAAGATGATGATTTTTTTTCGATAGAGTTGCATCTCATCTGTTTCAGCATTAAAAATCAATGTATCTGAATATACCGTGGTCAGGAGATGTTTCGGAATTACCTGCCAATTCGGATAAAACAGCATTGCGTAATACTTTGACCGGAACATTCCCTTCTTCTACCTGTCGTCGAATCTTTCTTTCAGTGTGCTCAAAACGATGCTCTAATTCTTCATTAATAAACTCTTCAGCATCTTGTATTAAAAAAACCGCGCTTAAAGAAAAGGCCAGGAAAGTAAAAATCAGATAAAAGAATGTGGTCTTAGATAAAAGTCTAATTGATTTTAATTTTTTCATAAGAATTATTCACAAAATTTATATCCCATACCATACATGGATTTTATGTAATCTTTACCGCCGGCGTTAATAATTTTTTTTCGTAAATTTTTTATATGATTATATAAAAAGTCAAAACTATCCGCCTGATCAATATGATCACCCCATAAATGTTCAGCAATACTGTCTTTGGTCAATACCCGGTTCTGGTTATACATAAAGTACAGTAGTAAATCATACTCCTTTTTTGTTAACAGGATTGGGTTGTCATTAACGAAAGTTTGTGCGGCGATAATATCAATTTTAACTTCATTCATACTTAGAATGTTGCTGCTGTTAAATTTATTTCGACGCAATATTGATCGAATCCGCGCATTTAATTCAGATTTATGGAAAGGTTTGGTAATATAATCATCAGCACCCAAATCAAGTCCGTGGACTTTATCTTCTATCGCATTTTTTGCTGTTACAATAAGAATGGCAGTATCCATTCCTTTTTCTTTCATTTTCCGTATTAACTCTAATCCATTGCCATCCGGTAATCCAATATCAACAATAACCAAATCGTATTGATATACATTAATTTTTTCAAATCCTTCCTGCAATGTAGCCGCATGTTCAACTACGAATCCATTGCTGACCAGGAAGTTCAGCATATCCTCCGCTAAGCGGATATTATCTTCTACCAGAAGTAACTTCATATTATGTTTTTGACTGAAATTTAGTGATTAAATTTGTAGAAATTCTACAGAAATAAGGAAGATTATAGACTATTTGCCTAATGACAAAAAAATCAGGTATGTACTAAAACAAATAGCGCATACTAAACTCGGTTGTATTTTGCCAGAGCGTCCATTCGTTTCGACCGGCAAGTTCTCTACTTAGAGATAGATCCAGACTTAAGACAAAATTGGTCCGGCCAATAAAACTCAACTAATCAAATGAAATGTCTTCTGCTTTTACACGCTCCTCCCAATTAGTATTTACATCACTTACATCAGCATCCAAAATCCTAATTCCTAATTCCAAAATAGTGCCTACCATTCCCACCCAAAACCGGTCTGAAACACATAATCGATTTCGCTTGCTCCTTCAGCGGGCCTGTTGTCATAATTTATTGTCATACCAACTTTTATATAGAAATCATAGGGTAGGTCATATTTCGTATCCAGGGTATATTCAGCTCGAATTCTTTCTTTTGCTGTAATTCCAGGGTAGGCCTTCACACTGGTTAACAAGCTAAAATCGCCAATGTCATATAAATTTAACTCAGTGGCAAGATATCCTTCCCAGCTATCCCGGTCTGGTGTTTCATTGGTATAGCGCTCAATATTCCTGTTTACACCTAAATTTACTCCCCAATAGGCAGAATTGGTTCGGATAAAAAATCTACCAAAACCGAGCTGCCCATTTAACCGATTATCCAGCTTCTGCTCTGTATTGGAGGCTAAAGAAATAGTGGTAATAGCATACCAACTTTGTGGTAGGACATAACGATAATCAATTTTACCATCACTTCGTTCAATGGACTCAACATCATCTTGTGTTGAATTAAGCGTATTAAATGTTGCATCTAACGTCCACTTCTCAGCTCTAAAGCCTATCGTACTACGGGAAGTAAACTGACGCAAATTATTTGCTTTGGTCAGACTAAAACCTATATCGATAGAAGCATATAGTCTGTCCCAGAATGCTTTTTTAAATTGTCGAAGAAATACGATTTCGTCTGAAATACACGCCACAACTCTATCGTCGACAGTTAGAATATTGATGGTTAATTCTGAATCCGACTTTAATGTACCATAGTATTTTTCACCATTGGTCAACGTAATAAAAAATAAGGTTGTCGTGTTAATGGTTCGGATCTCTTCCCAATCAATTTTAAAATCGCTATCGCTATAGTCAGTTTCCACAACCACCAAACCACGATCCATGGATTTAATCTCGCCCACCATAATGTTTCCATTCTTAAAAACAAGCGAATCGTTTTTGGATGAGGCATAAAGGCTGGTGCCTAGCAATAATAGAATAAATATATATTTCATTGTTCATCACCTGATTGACTTTTGGAGTTTGAAAAACTTACTACCAAGCCTATGACGAAGCCCAGATTTTTCGAAAAATAAGCATTGGTCATGGGTAATTTATTGCATTTTTTAAATTCTTGCCACCCGGGCGGGGTATAGGAAAGGATTCAGGAGGGCGTAAGTATATAGTAATTAGTTATATACGATAATAAATTTCGATTAATCCAATCGATACTTTCAGCGTGTCAAAAAAAAATATGGGAATAAAGAAATTCTACAGATTAAATCTATTTACTTTTGACGATAGATGTCCATAACATCTTGCATTGCTTTTCTGAAGTCAATTTTTAAATCAATTAATTTTCCTGAATGAATATCAAAAACCCACCCATGCACGGTGATTTTTCTATCAAGATAGGCGCGCTGTACATCAGATGTCTTTATGACATTTATACATTGTTCCCGAACGTTTAATTCGACGAGTCGTTTATATCTCTGTTCTTCGTCAACAATCTGGTTTAATTCTTCTTTATGAAGACGATAAACATCGCGGATATTTCTTAACCAGGAATTCACAATTCCCATATCAGCTGAATGCATGGCCGCTTTCACACCAGCGCAATGATAATGCCCACATACCACAATATGATTAACATTTAATTGTGTTACAGCATAATCAATCACCGAGAGTACATTTAAGTCTGTATTTGGAACCATATTGGCAATATTTCTGTGGATAAAGACATCTCCCGGTTGAACGCCCATTAATTCTTCAATATGCACCCTGCTGTCAGAGCATCCGATTAAGAGTATATCCGGATCCTGATCCTTGGACAAGTTTTTAAAATAATTCGGATCTGTACTCAGTTTTTTTTGTACCCAATCGTTGTTGTTTTTAAAAATTTTTTGAATATCCATATGTGCCCCATCTATTAGTATTACCGGTTACCTTATTTCCTTATACCTTATACCCTTCAACCTGCTCACCCACCTTGGTAATGTTTAACACATTCTCATCAAGAGCCAGGGATTTATTAGAAAACTTATTCCTGATAACTTGGGTAAGTTCAGCATTAAAAAAGAAAATCAGACTCGAATAATAGATCCAAAGAAGTAACATCACCAGGGATCCAGCAGCCCCATATACGGATGAATAATTTGATTTACTAAGGTAATACCCAATTAGAAACTTCCCTAAGTAAAATAATACAGACATAAAGAATGCACCAATTAACACATATCGCCACTCTACTTTAACACTTGAAAGATATTTAACCACAATCATAAATAGAATTGCCACAATTATAATTGATAAAAGAATATCCAGCCCCTGAAGAAGCATAACACTCTCAGCGATAAAATCAGGAAGATAGGTAACCACCATATTTAATAATGTGCCGGCAATGAGTGATAAAATGAAAACGAGTCCGATTAAAAATATGATCAGAAGTGAAAATAGCCTGCTGGTAAAAAACTCTATTATGCCCTTTCCGGGTTTTACTTCTATTCCCCAGATCGTATTTAATGAATCTCTAATTTCAACAAAAACCGCAAGCGCTGCCCAGATAAATATAATCAGACTAATCAGCGTGGCAACAATTCCGGATTCGGGAACATAAGCATTTAAAATGAGTGTTTGAATAAATTCTGCAGATTCAATGCCAACATACTCGTCTAGACTTGATACCAATTGCCCGGTAACCGCTTGTTGTCCGAATAGGGATCCTGCTACAGCCGTTATTATTAAGATAAACGGGGCAAGAGATATCAATGAATAGAAGGAAAGTGCTGCCGCCATTCTAAATGCTTTATCGTTGATCCATTCACTAAAAGTCATTAGAATGATATCAACTACATTGTTGAAATATATTTTAAAGATCATAACCGAATATACACCTTTTTCCAATTATACTGCCAATTTATGGAAGTAGAAATTAGAGAATTTTCTGAGACCGGGATCTTGAGTCACCTTATTTCCTTATATCTTATACCCTATTCCTTATACCAACATATATTTGGTATTGAACAAATCATCTTCTTACCAGTTTAATTCGAAATACATACCTGAAGCATTTATGAATTATTTTTGCATTTATAGTAATTATATTTTATGTGGAAGGTTACTGTGAAAAATTGCATATTAAACATACTCGAAGTAAAATGTAAACTAATTTATAAACACAGAGAACGCGAAGAAAATTTTACTACTACACATTAGAGTGAAAGAATAATTGTCAACATTTAATAAACCCGAGATATTAACTCACCTCTATCTAAAAGAGAAACAGGTAGGAGTGATAATAATAATTCATGTTATATCACTGAAGACGGATTGATAACGGGTTATTAACCCTTTGAAAGAATATAATAAACTCTGCGGAACTCAGCATTCTCTGCGTTGAATAGCATTTACAATAGCGATCAACGATATTGTATTATTAATTATCCCGATTTATCGGGATGACACTACTAGTGAAGAAATGGGGGTATATAAAATGAAATTTAAAATCTTCTTACTACTTCTTGTCACGATAGCACTACTCGCTTGTAGTCATTCCACAGAATCAGAAAATGCGCCTGAAGATCATACGGTAAATAAAGATGGTGTCAGGCATAAGACAGGGCTAAACAATCCCGAACTTAATTGTGTTTCTTGTCATGGTGAGATTTTAGACGGGGGAACATCCGGCGTGTCTTGCTATGACTGTCATGGGAAGAAATGGCAATAATCCATATATACTATTGGTTTACCGCTGCTGGTAATGATGTTTTGTATGTTTTTGATTTTCTATCTACCGGAAACATTAACTCATTGGATTTTACCTTCTGCCCTTTTTCAATAAGACTTATCTCATTATTCGTAAGATCAACAACAAATTTAGACTGCTTATAAAAATGAATAAACATGGCAGCCAGATTAATGGTTGCTTCTATGGCCCTTGGATTTTTAACAATAACCCGCATACATGTTTTCCAATAGAGCCATCCGGTTGTTTTGTTAAATCCCGCTTTTAAACACACTTTAAAAAAGGCCCGTCCGGACTTTAATATTTTCATAAAATTTGGACGAAACTTATTAGCAGGATTTAAATTTAGCCCTGTATAAAGGATTCTTTCATAATAGCGCTCCGGCTTATACAGATCTTCTACAATCCTGACATAATCTTTCAAAACATCCAGCCTCGGTCTTGACGTTATAAAGTTCAACCCACTTGTCAGTTGATCCAAATCGTTCTGTACATCAGTTAATGTTGAAGCATTCTCAAACAGCCTCTCTTCTCTTTGCAGGCGTCTTGTCAATTGTGTTTGCGGCAAAGCAAATAATTTTCCAACCATCGCAATACAAATTCCTGAATTCTGGATACATTGAATCATGCGATCGGCAGTTTGGTCTGTTTCATTATCAAAACCAATAATAAAACCGCCATTAACAATCATACCATATGAATAGATCTTATTTACAGCATCTACAATAGATCGGTTCATATTTTGTTTTTTGTTTGTCAATTTTAATATTTCATCTTCCGCCGTCTCAATCCCTACAAAAACAAATCTAAAATCCACATCCTTCATCATTTGCAGTAAGTTTTCATCATCTGCCATATTTATTGAGGATTCTGTCGAAAAATAATAAGGATATTTATTTTTTTCAGACCATTCTTTGATAACAGGCAAGACTTCCTTAACATTCTTTTTGTTTCCAATAAAATTGTCATCAACAAAATCAACATGGCCTCTATAGCCAAGATCATAAAGTGTCTGGAGTTCTGTAATAACTTGTTTGGAAGTTTTTGTTCGTGGTATTCGGCCGTAAAGTTCAATCACATCACAAAATTCGCAATTAAAAGGACAGCCCCGGGAATACTGTATCCCAACCTGGATATAATCCTGAAAGCGTATTAGATCGAACCTGGGAATAACCGCATTGGTCATATCTGCCTTATCATCTGATTTATATTCACCACTTTTACAACCTTTTTCCAAATCCTGGATAAACATAGGAATGGTGACCTCCCCCTCACCCTGAACAAGAAAATCAGCCGATTGATACAAATGTGGTTGAGATGACGGATCCGGCCCACCGATAACAACGGTACAATCATACTGATGCACTTTATTTATGAGTGATATCATACCTTGTTGCTGAGGCAACATACCGCCAATACAAACAATATCTGCCCATTCAAAATGTTCAGCCTGAAAAGGTTCGACATTTTCATCAACTAATTTAAACTCCCAATGTTGTGGTAACAGCGCTGCCACAGTTAACAATCCTAACGGTGCAGCCGGATACTTTGCTCCAGCAATTTTGCATATCTCAAGATAATTCCAGAAGCTAAATTCTGAGAATTTTGTCTGAACGATAAGACATTTAGTGCCCTTTTCAATTAAATTTTTCATATCTCTTCTCTAAGAATATTAAATTGGGATTTTTAATTAAAGTACTGTGTTAGAAAAACATTTCTATTCAGGGTTTTTCTAATCCTCTAACATGACAGATTCCCGATAATCGGTTTGGATTTTCATATCTATATTTGATTGGTGTCGCTCCACAATTCTCATGAACGCCTTGTTTTGTTTCTGCCATAACCGGTTAATTTTACGTGCATAAATGGCTATAGCGAATTCAACCCAGGCAAACGACATTGCCCTGCTGATCAGTTCAAAGACCGAATAGAACTTTGAATGACTGAAGATTTGGGCCCGCTGGAGTTCAAAAAGTGAAAGTCGTTTGGGCTTGAACACAGCATGATGTGCATCGTAAAGCCCCCAATCATGGAACTGAATGCGATTTTCGCGCCTAACCTTGTTGAAAAATTCGGATCCGGGAAGTGGTGTCAAGATCATGAATTGTGTTGAAGAAAACTTTGCCTTCTTGGCAAACCGGATTGTTTCTTTTACAGTCTGCCAGTCATCATCGTCGAATCCATAAACAAACATACCGTGGACATTGATGCTTTCCTGACGGAATATTTTCATTGCTTGAGTCATTTCTTCAACCGTTTGTTGTTTCTTCATGGATTTAAGACTATTCGGATTGATTGACTCCATACCCACATACACCGTGTGGCACCCCGCCTTTTTCATTAGTCTGACAAGTTCAATATCTTTGGTGATATCAGCTCGCACCTGCGTAGACCAAACAAATCCTAATTTCTCAGCAATCATTCGATGTAATAAATTTTTGGCCCGTTTTCGGTTTGCTGTAAAATTGTCGTCATAAAAGAATATGGAATTAATCTTCGGATCGTACCGGTACAGTTCCTTTATGACATTGTCAGTAGAACGGAAGCGGTAAGATTTCCCAAACATTCCGGTAACCGAACAGAATGAACAATGAAAGGGACAACCTCTGGATGTCTGGACAGGGATGGTAGTTCTGCCATCTATCTTTATTTTAACATATTGGGACATGTTAAAGTCCGGATATGGATTTGTATCTAATGATCTTAAAAGGGGTTTTATCGGATTGTGGAAAGTTTTACCGCCAACGGAATAGGACAGGTTCGGCACTGTGGAGAAATTCCTGCCATTCTCCCATATATCAAGGAAACTGATAAGCGCCTCCTCAGCCTCTCCGCGAATCACATAATCAGCGTGTTCCAGAGCCTCATCCGGGAGAAACGTAACGTGTGGTCCTCCAATAATAACCGGGATACTTAAAGACCGTATCCTGTCTGCAATCGCATATGCCCGGGGAGCTGTGGCTGTGATGGTTGATAAGCCGACCATATCGTAACTTTTAATTTTCTCAAAATCAATCTTTTCAGACTGTTCGATAATAATTTTAGCTTCCCACCCTTTTTCTTTAACAATTGCACCCAGGATAAAAGCGCCAAGCCTCGGCAGTGTAAATTGTGAGAAGATATGAATGTTAGGTGATCTTGGTTCGATAAAAAGAATATTACCCATGACGACTTTCCTCTTGAACTTTGATTACACATTTGAGAAAGAACTTCCCTCCATCACTAATGATGAATCCATCAGTTTTGACAGACGAGAACTTTTTACAAATCACATTCTGTGATCTAATTGAGGGTTATCTTTTAGTAAAACGGTAAGGTGTACCCATGCTACAGCCAATATTCCCCAGTAGCGGGATTTTCTGTGCTCTATTTTCCAAACGGTCCCTCGGCAGAATCTCTTTCCTGTTTATTTTTTTTCTTCTTCGCTATGTCGGCCTGTTTTTTTGATTTTTGCTTATCTTTCTTATTCTGGTCCTTCTTGCCTTTATCGCCCATAATATGCTCCCCTTCTTATTGACAATGAAATAATTATTTAAAAAAAATTATTATTGGCTTAACCCTATTGCTGGATGTAACAATTCTTACTCATTAATAGGCCGGCAACTACGCTCGCATGAATTGACGCAATAGAAGCAACAAACCAAGAGCACCAATGATCGCGGCGATCAAATTATTAAGCAAATCGTCACTGGTCGGGATGCCTATCGCGCGGTACAGAATGCCCCCTACCACCGCTCCTATCACACCGACCACAATATCACCGAGAAGGCCATATTTTCCTCCCTTTACGAACTGCCATACTAACAATCCCACACCCAATCCTATCAACAGGAACCATAATAAAAGACTCATTGTATAACTCCTCACTATTCAACTAAACACACCATTACTTAATATAAAAGTATATTATCACAATAATAAACTACCCACCAGCTTCAACGCCTGGCGGATAGCGACCAGAATGGACTTACCGGACGGCTTGTCGATTCGTTTCTTTTGCTCACCTGATTGGTACAAATAGGCGGCTTCACCTTTTGCTGACTGTGTCACAATTTTTAACTGGGGATGTTCTGCTAACAACCGATGACATATTTTGGGTTCCCCGTTTGCATTTAAAGGTGTAATGATAACCACATCCACCGGTGTTTGTTCAAAAGCAAGCAAGAGTTGAAGTGGGTCAAAAACTTCGCCGACAACCGTCATATCCGGTTGATGATTAATAAAATTTCGAATTACTTCTGACAGTAACTTTGGCCTGCTCGCTAACATAACTTTAATTTTTCGCATATTATAGTGTTCTTTCAGAGGTAATTATGCACAAAAGAAACAGATTAGCATAAAAATACATCTATTATGGCCCCTTCTATAGTTGAAGACTCGAATGAGAACAGGTCACCTTAATAGATTTCCCTCTTTTCCCAAAATTTCCACTTTAATCCTTATTATGATCAGCCGAAGATTTTAAAAACGCCTGGCGCAGGTCTTTCCAACTATTCTCAAAACCAATTTTGAGATCATCCCACTCACCTTTCCCAGCTTTCCGGAGCGCTTTCAGTTTAGCCTCAATCCTTGCCTTTTTTACCTGTATTTTTATTATATGATGGTGAAGCTCTGTTTCGCTTTTATTTGGAGCCTTTTCTGCCCTTAAGATCAATTTTCCTAATATCGGCTCCCATTGCCTGAGTTGCTCCGTCCTTCTATCTAAATATGATTTTTTGTCTATATGGCTTACCATCAGTTCTTTCAATTGTATTGGAAGTTACTATCAATCAATTTTGCCTTCTTTGGGGTTTACAAAACAATATAAACAATGCTAAATAGATTGCTATGGACACAAAGGTCTAAAAGAGGTTTAGAGAGGGACTAATTTTTCAGTAGATCTTTTTGGGATTTTGGGCCTAATAGTACTAGTACTTTATTACTCCCTGGGTAGGATTCATTTATTGTTCAGCAATTTTCTTTCCCGTGCATATTGGACCGCTTCGAGGCGGTTTTGAAGTCTGTAGTTTATCGAGGATATTATGGATGTGATTTTTGACGGTTTGTTCTTCAATAAATAATTGTCCTGCAATTTCCTTGTTGGACAATCCGTCAGCAATTTTGTTAATTACTTCTACCTCGCGCGGCGTTAGTTTTACAGAACTTTCCGGTATGCGTTCGCCTGCTAACTCGGCCACACGGGAGAACAAGGAAGCAGCCATGCGGGGCGAGCAGAATGACTCCCCACGATGCACTGACCGTATAGATTCGAGAAGGTATTCAAACGATGCTTCTTTTAGCACATATCCGGCGGCCCCGGCTTCAATACAAGACATGATCTCATCGGTTAAATCAGGCATACCTAGAATAATGACTCTCACGGTGGGTAAATCTTTGTGTAATTCCTGGGTCACATCGAGACCATTTTTGTCGGACATTCCAATGTCAATAAGAGCTATATCGGGGAGAAGCTGTTTAATCTGATCCAGAGCCTGCTTACCGCTGGTGGCCATACCTACAACAGTGATATCATCAATTTCCGCTAACATGAAGGCCAACCCTTCGCGGAGCAGATGATTGTCATCGGCAATAAACAGACGAATAGAATTATTCATACAAGATCACCTTAATTAAATGCGCTTTTACATATACCAAGAATTCTTCGGAGCCGGAAGAAAATATTCTCTTAGGAACTTAATATGCTTTAGAAATAATTAGATTATAATGAAAAAATATAACAATTTGACTGAAGAGGCAAAAAAAAGTATAAATTGTATACAAATTTAATTCTGGAGTGAATATATTTAAGATTCTATTCGGACGATTTTCATTAATTTATATATCCACCCTATTGAGTCAAAATAGATGTATTAAGTTATCAAACCTAATCTTATTGTTCATAAGGATTGTCCTGAAACCTTTTAAGCAGGAAGTATAACGCAGGCAAAATCTGTAGTTTACAAAAACTTGAGAGAGTAATTCAATAAAGGTTAAATCAGTAAGTCGTAATTATATGGGAGAAGTGCACTAAGGTTAAACGAGAGACATCGTTTCTTTGTCCATTAGTAACAAATAATAAATAATACTTGCTTTTGGCAATTATATGTAGTAAGGTTATGATTCAATTATTGTACGATGTTTTTTCTGCCTTTCTGTACTGGTAGTAATGCTTTTGAATAAACGCTGTTATAACCGTAAAGAACTCGTGGAAAACAGTACTTTTGACTGTTTGAAGCGATTTTTTTTTGTTTGGAATCGTCTGAAAGATATGTAGTACACAAGTGTTATTTTAATAAGTGAGGTTTTACAATGGAAACAGGAATTGTCAAATGGTTTAACAGCTCAAAGGGATATGGATTTATCTCTCGAGATGAAGGTGAAGATGTATTTGTTCATTACCGTTCAATCGAAGGTGATGGATACAAATCGCTCGAGGAAGGTGACAAAGTATCATTTGGTGTTGAAGAAGGTTCTAAGGGTCTTCAAGCAACAAATGTCAAAGGAATATAGTAATTTCTAAAAACCATTTAAGACCTCGGTTGAATAGACCGGGGTCTTTTTTTTTACTTGATTAGTATCCTTCAGGAGAAAATTAAGACCGCAAAAGAGAATTCTGATCAACCTCTTAAATAATTATATCCTACCAGCCTGTTGTTTTCTTCATCCCACAATCGATATTTTAAACTTCCACGCACTGTGAGTAGTTTAATATTCTGAAATTCTGGAAGTTCTTTATGACACGATTCAAGATAATAATTAGGGATTATCTGTTATTTAATAGATTGCTATTTTAATATATTTTTCAGAAAGGGAATGTAAAAGAAATGCGTTCGTCAAATATTAAATTCAACGTCTAGGACTTGTGCAAATTTTCGCAGGAAAAGTTCGGATTATTTGCCGGATATTTTTTATATTGATTTAAAATCATATTAGCTTCTAGGATGTATTTATTAAGAGATAGAATAAAGAATTGTTAATAAACGCTGAGTTCGCAGAGAACGCAAAGTCAATACATGCAACAGTTTACAGGGTTTTTCTCGTAATTTGTAATTTTATGATTCCTTTGTCTTGTAATAAAAGACTCAGTATTTAAGAAGATTAGCATCATTGAACAAACCAGGGTAATTCTAATTGTCTGGAAATATTAGGATGACATTACCTGGCGCATATACAGGAGAATTAAAAATGGGTTTACAGTACCCTAATCGTCGTGAATTTCTAAAAACAACTGGCCTGGGATTGGCAGCTCTTTTCACTCCCCGGTCTGAACATTGCCGCAGGAATAAATGAAAAACCTCGATTATTTGATGTGCGGGCGAATGATCTATCCGATACAAATTGCCCTCTCATAAAACCCTGGAAACAGATCAGCCTCGATCCTGATTATGCCGGTTCCTGGATAATTGCCGGTGATGTTAATGGTGACGGCCAACCGGAAATCGTTAGTGCACGCAATGTTGATGAGAATGACAATCATTACACCTGTTCCGTTGTTGTCCACCGTCTTGATGGGAAGGTGCTTTGGCGCTGGGGCAATCCACAAATCGGGCGTAATATCCTTCATCACGATGTGGCCTGCCAAATCCATGACTGGGACGGAGATGGAAATAATGAGGTGATCGTTGCGACCAAAGGTGCCGTCGTTATCCTTGAAGGAGCGAGTGGGAAAGAGAAACACCGTTTTCCAATTCCGAAGCACGCATCTGACTGCGTTGTTTTCGCAAACCTGTCAGGAAATAAACAGGCAGCGGATATCCTGGTTAAAACACGTTATGAACAGATTTGGGCTTATAGTTATAGAGGAGATCTTTTGTGGACAATTGAAAGGCCTGCCGGTTACAGAACAGCGCACCAGCCGGTTCCCATCGATATCGATGGCGATGGAAAGGATGAGATCATGGCCGGATATGCCTTGCTAAATCCGGATGGAACCGTCCGTTGGGATCTCCGTGATCAGCCACTTTCACTGGGTAAAGGTCATTTGGACTGTGCCCGGGTTTTCCACCAGGGTAAGACAGCGGAAGATACACGGATCGTCATCACCTGCTGCGGTGATTATTGTGTTGCTATGCTGGATGGAAATGGGAAAGTGATCTGGTCAAAAACGGGGCACCATTTTGAGTCAATTCATGTGGGCATGGTATGCCCCGATGTGACGGGTCAACAGGTTGTTGTGGATATCGATCACCGCCCATGGGGCGAAAGTCCGACCTGGGTTCTGAGTGAGGATGGAGAATGGCTGGGTCAGATTATGGCCGATAGAAGCCGACGGCACCTCACGATTGATTGGGATGGCACAGGAAATGATCTTGTCCAAATCTCACAAACACGGGCATTAATCGATTGTACAGGCAGGAAAACGGGAGTATTTGACATACCGGCGACAAAAAATAATATCCAGTCCTATAAAGGTGACTTTACTGGCAACGGTGTGCCGGATTTGCTTTTTCATTCCGTTCCCGCCAGTGAGATCTATATATTTAAGAACGAGAATGGCCGGAGAATAGCCGGTATACCCCTCGGTACCGAGAAAAATTTCTCATTGTATTAAAGATACGTATCAGCATTTCCATGGACGAGTAGTAAGCAGATTGGTTATCGTCATTTTCTCAGGTAATAACAATACGGGGTTTTAAAAAAAATTGTTTAACCACGGAATAACACAGAAGGACACGGAATTATAAGAAAAATCCATTACTATTTGTATAGTTTAAATTAATCAGAAATTAATTCCGTGAATTTTTCCGTGTGATTCCGTGGTTTTCAAATAGATTATAACAATTTGATTAAATTTATTAGCAAATAATAATCGTAAGAGTATTTCTCTGAGGATTCTGCCTGTCCCGTAAAGACTGGCGGAGCCAAGCTGACACGGGATGGTTCCAGCTTTTAATCCTATTTTTTATATCTTGATTTCATCGGGATGACATTACCTTATTTAACCGGGGATGCAACCAAAACCCTCTTTCGGTTTATAAAATACAGATTCTCTAAAGAATAGATGATCAAGGCCACCCAGATAAAAACGAACCCGATCAATTTCTCAATGCTGAATACTTCATTAAAAAGATAAATTCCAAGGAGAAACTGCATCGTCGGTGCGATATACTGAATAAAACCTAACGTGCTGTAGGGGATTTTACGCGCACCATAGGCAAATACCACCAACGTGAACACAGTAATAACGCCGGAAAGTGACAACCAACCATGCATTTGAAGATCGAGACGAGGAACGGTCAGGTTGCCAGCATTATACAGATACCCTATTAAAGCCAGCAACGGAATGATCATCATCAATACTTCGATTGCAAGGCCATCGATCGCACCAAGCCGGGCGGTTTTTCGCAAATAGCCATATAAACTAAATGATCCGGCCAGGGTCAGAGCAATCCAGGGGAACTGCCCGTAATTGAGGGTCAGATAAAGAACGCCAATCAATGCCAATCCCAGCGCCAGCCATTGTACCCGCCGCAGCCGTTCATGCAAAAAGACCACGCCCAGGGCCACATTGATCAGTGGATTGATAAAATATCCCAAACTGGCATCTACCACATGGTTATTATTGACCGACCAGATCCAGATCAGCCAGTTTGTCGCTAACAGGAACGGACTAAGCAGAAACACTTTATATCTGCCCGGCGCACCCAGAACTAACTTGTAAGCGGAGAAATCACGTCGTATCCAAAGCACTATCAGCAGTAACGGTATTGACCAAAATATGCGTAAACCCAGGATTTCCAGAGCCGGCACAGTGGAAACAATTTTCCAGTAGATCGGTGACAGCCCCCAGACAATATAAGCCGTAAAAGCAGCCAGGTAACCTTTATTCATTTGCATCCTACGCTAGTTTCAGAAAGACGCTATTTACTCAATCTGACAATCAAAATAAACATTTTTTTATCTAAATCATGTTTTATTACCCTGATAGGTTCAGCAATAAAAATTTTCCGCCGTTTCAGCAATATTTGTTGGTTCTTTTCAATGGCATTACCCTCACACAAATTCCCGATAATAGGATGACTGTATAATAATTCGAAATTGAATTCCAGGAAAATGACTCAAATAGGGAATAAAAAAAGAAAAATATTGGCTTTAAATTATAAATCACTTATTTTTTACGGAAAAGCATCCGATAATTAGATAAGAACTACTGATATTAGCTGTAACGATTATAAAAAGTCATTAAATGACGCTGCGCCGTAAACTAAACAGGGCAGTTTTTGGCGTGAAGATCCACTCCCTGTAGGAAGGAGGTGATCCTATCAATTCACGATCTTTTATAGGAACCTCCATTAAAGGTTGCTAGCGAAGCCTTTTGGAGTTTCCTTAATTCAACTAACAGGGGTTTGAGTTTTCAGACCCCTGTTTTATTTTCTCCCATTGATTAAACAACCAACATGTAACTCAGAATAAAAATAATTGAAGAAGCAGAGAAAGTCCCCTCCAGTTCCAACAGAAAAAGCATCACACCTTCACACCCGATTTCGCCTCCAGATCTTATAGTAACTTCTATATTTATCTAAAATAAACATTGAAATAGTCTTCAGTCAGGAAATTTAGTTTCATAAATACGAGTTGAACATATTACGGTAAAGCCTAAACACAATAAGAGGACTTATGTTTTACGATCTATATATATTTTTTAGTTTTAGTTTCATTTCTTTTTCCATTTGCAAATCAGGCCAGGACTCAGACCATGAATAATCAACTGATTAAAGTTGCCGCAGCACAGGCCACGCCGGTTTTTTTAAATAAAAAAGCCACCGTGGAGAAAGCATGCCGGTATATTGCTGAGGCCGGAAAAAATGGTGCAAAATTGGTCGTGTTTCCTGAGGCATTTATTCCCGGCTACCCGGATTGGGCATGGGTGGTGCCAAACAGTAAAGGCGCAATTCTAAATGAATTATATTCCGAATTAGTACAGAATGCTGTAACAATTCCCGATGAATCAACCGATTTACTCTGTGCAGCAGCTAAAAAATCTAAAATTTACGTTGTAATGGGAATGAATGAACGTAATGCCGAAGCAAGTAATGCAAGTCTTTATAATACTCTTTTGTTTATCGATGATCAGGGAAATATTATGGGCAAACACCGGAAACTAATAGCCACCGGAGGTGAACGTTTAATTTGGTCTCAGGGCGATGGCAGTACTATAAATGTGTTTGAGACATCATTTGCAAAACTGGGTGGCCTCATATGTTGGGAAAATTTTATGCCACTTGCCCGCCATGCCATGTATGTTGGTGGAACGCAAATCCACGCCGTTCCCACCTGGGACAAAAGTGACAATTGGCTTTTAAGTATAAAACATATTGCCAGAGAAGGTGGTATGTATGTCATCAGTAGTTGTATGGCACTTAAAATGGATGATATTCCAGATCGATATGAATTTAAGAAATTATATCCTGAAGGACGAGAATGGATTAATTCCGGCAGGAGTTGTATCGTGAGTCCACAGGGAGAAATCATCGCTGGCCCTGTGGAAATGAAAGAAGAAATTCTCTATGCTGAGATTGATCTAAACAAGATTATTGAAGCAAAAAGGATGTTTGATGCTGCCGGTCATTATGCCCGGCCGGATGTGTTTGAATTTAAAATAAATAAATAACAAAATTAAAAATGATGGTGATCCAATCTCTTAAATGGCTGTCTAAAAAATAACCACAGAGGGCCTAGTGCTCGCCCTTCGGGCGAGCACTAGGCCCTCTGTGGTTTCTTTATATTATCCATTTTTCATTTTTTCATACAAATTTAGACAGTACCTCTTAAATAATTATAGCCAACCAGTCTGTTGTTTTCTTCATCCCATAAGCGGTATGTAAAACATTTGAGACTATTTCTGAATGTCAGCGGTTTGATATTCCGGAATTGAGGTATTTCTTTATGGCATGATTCAAGATAATAATTGGGGATCCTTGAACTTAAATGGTGTACATGGTGAAAGCCTATATTCCCGGAAAACCATTGCAGAATTTTGGGCAATTTATAAAACGAACTGCCTTCTACGGCAGCATCCTCGAAATTCCAATCCTCATGACGGGACCAGTACACGCCATCGAATTGATGCTGAACATAAAATAGCCAAACACCGGCTGAACCACCTATCATAAGAATCGGTAATTGAATCAGAACATAGGCCTTAAAACCAATGGTTAAGGTGGCGACGATTATAATGGCGAGAAGTGCCATATTTGTCGCATAGACATAATGTCGTTCGCGTGCTGTGGCCTTTCCGGTGACAAAACGGTTATAGATCAGAAACATATATAGTGGACCAATTACTAACATAAGCACAGGATTCCTGAATATTTGATAATGGAACCGCTCCTGTTTTGAAGTCTCCTGATATTCTTTTACCGTCAGGGTCCAGACATCTCCCATCCCTCTTCTATCCAGATCGCCAGAAGTAGCATGATGTATAGCATGTTTATGATTCCAATGGTTATAGGGAGCAAATGTGATTAAACCGGCCAAAAAACCGACAATACTATTCGCCTGTCGGGAGGGAAAATATGAACCATGACCACAATCATGGAAAATGATAAAGATGCGAATCATAAATCCGCCGGCTGGTATCGCCAGAGCCAATGTAAGCCAATAGGAAATATTAAGGCTGAAATACATCGCTATCACCAACAGGATATAAGGAATGAAGGAATTTGCCACCTGCCAGATACTTCTGCCCCAATCGGGTTGTGTATATTTCGCAATTATTTCTTTATTTGAAGACACGTTGTTATCCGGTCTGTTCTCTGATTTTGTTATTGTATGAATTGTCTCCCCCTATTCTTCGCTATTCTGTAGTTCAGTTTGTTTTCAACATCAGCAGTAAAACAATCAGAAATGCTTTCAAATTGGATATTTGTAATTATTAATTTATGATTTAAAAAATTGCAAAAATCCATGTTAATACTTATTTAAGGGAAGAAATGTAAAAGTAATGTAAAAGATGGGCGAGTTAAATATATTTTCAATTATTAACGATTTTATACAATATTTGTATGTTTATAAGTTAAATGTGATAATATCTTATTTCCGTAGAGGTAAAATAAGAGATGACCAAAAGGCCTCAAGTTTAGTATCAAAAGAACTTTTTTTGTATATTGGTTGTGATTTATTTCCCACAAACAATAAACTTGAGCTATTTTATAAGTTTCTCAACGTCTTTTTGGGAAATGAATTATCCTGATAATCAAGTCTAAACAAATATAGATGAGATAGCTGAATTAAGTGGGCTAAGACAAGCAATAAAAACCGGGAGTCTGTCATGTGTTGTGAATGTAACAAATCAGAGATGAATAGGCGTGAATTTATTGGTATATCTGCACTTGGTATCGCAGGTGCGAGTCTTATGTATCCTTATCTTTCCAGGGGGGCCAATCAGGATTGGAATCCCAATGAGCCCTACAAAGTGTCCGGAAAAAAACTACGTGTACAACCTGTTTTACTATATTCAATTCATCAAAGGAGGGAGGCAACCTCTTGGAGACCATGGGGAGGGTTGCATACAGAACAGGATGTCGATTCGGAAGTCAAGCGGATTTCTGTTGAACTAAAAAACCTGACGCAAAAAGCAGATTTTCCTCTTGAGATTCTACCGCTTCTCAAAGTTAAATCACAAGAGGAGGCAGTAAATTTAGAGAAATCGTCAGGTTATGATGTACCCATCGTCTATGCCGCTTCCGGTGGCACGAGTATGTTGGAAGCTTGTTTTTCAGATAAGAGAGATAATTTGATATTTTTAAGACATCGTTCCGGTCCCATCTATTTGTGGTATGAAATAATCCATAACCGTTTTTTGCGTAAAGGTGGCGCTGAATTTGAATTGGATAGCTATCGGAACCCAGCAGGCATGGATATTCATGATGTTATAGTGGATGATTACGATGAAATGCGCTATAAACTGAAAGCCCTGTATGGGGTTAAAAATTTTATCGGTAAACGGATCGTTGCTCTTGGTGGAAGTGGTGGATGGTGCTGTCCCCTTGCTCCTGAAGTCTCACAGGATAAATTTAAACTCGATATTCAGGAGGTCAATTATAAGGAGTTGGAACTAAGAATCAAAAGTGCCCGGAAAGACCCAAACAGGGTTAATAATGCCGAAAAAGCGACAGAGAAATATCTATCATTAAATGATACCAGCCTGCATACGGATAGACAATTCCTGGTAAATGCATTTATTCTTCATGATATATTTAAAGATCTAATGATTGAGGCAAATACGAATATATTCACGATAAAGGAATGCATGTCAACGGTGATCCCTATGTCAGAGACAACCGCCTGTTTACCGCTCAGTCTACTTAATGACGAAGGTCTGGTCGCTTTTTGTGAATCCGATTTCAATGTGATTCCATCGGGAATTCTCTTACATTACTTATCCGGCAAACCTGTATTTCTCAATGACCCAACCTACCCCCATGCCGGTATTGTAACCGCCGCTCATTGTACAGCCCCGCGTCGCATGGATGGTCAGAATTACGCATTAGCCAAGGTGGTCACCCATTATGAATCGGATTATGGCGCAACCCCCAAAGTTGAATTGCCGATCGGCACCAAAATCACGATGATATGTCCTGATAGCGGTCAGAAAGAATGGCTGGGATTTACGGGTACCGTAGAAGAGAATCCTTTTTATGATATATGCCGTTCGCAATATGATATCAAAATTGATGGGGACTGGGAAAAATTGCTTCGCGATCATCGAGGATTTCATTGGATGATGGCCTGTGGTGATTATATGCAGGAGATGGACTATGCTTGTGGAAAGATTGGATTGGATTGGGTTAATATTTCAAAGGTTTGACAGTAGAATATAAAAATAAAAAATCCCGACTGGGTCGGGATTTTTTTACCTTCGTTTATAATTTTGCCGTCCATTCAGAAATAGCCTCTTGGTTAAACCGAACATATTGCTTGTTGCCGGCTTTCTCAGATTCTTTCATACTCAGCTCAGCACTCTCTATGGCCATTTTGTAGTCACCCATTTTTGCCTGTATCCGGGATTTTAAACGACTCATCCAGAATGCATCTGGTTTTAATTCAACCGCCTTGCTGACCCAGGTTAATGCCTGTTTAAGATCTCTATCGGTGTTGAAGTAATAATTGGATGCCGCGTAGAAAACACCAGGATCTTTCAGTTCCGGGTCTTTCATAATCTGATTAATCTGGCCCATCACTTTGCCATCCGTATCTACCGTGAATGGAAATGAGATTTCCGTTGTAGCCCATCTCAACACAAAGCGTGCCCCGCTGTCGGTCATTTCGGCGATCTCAATTGTCAGACGTTCAACAGGTGTGCTTAACGTACCGGGGGTAACTTTAAAGCGGTGGACATCATTTTTCTCGCTGTACTTGGACGCTCCCGGACCAATATCTTTCGATATAATGACGGTCCACTCATTTTTTTCCGGAATAGTAAAAAGGGCGTATTTTCCGGCAGGGACTTTTCTTCCGTCAATAGTTACCTCATCGCTGAACATGAGCGTTGTTGACATATTGGCACCGGTGCGCCAGAGATCACCGAAAGGCAGGAGCCCACCAAAAATTTCACGCCCTTTAACTCCGGGACGTGAATAGGAGACGGACACCTCGGTCAATCCGACCATTTGCGTTACGGTTCCGAGCGGACTGGGCGCGGGCGTTTTTAGTTCCTGGGCATACAGCAGATTAAAACTTAAAAAGCAAATCAGACTGAGTATATAAAATCTATTCATCATGGTTTTTCCTTTCTGTTTAGAATGATTTATTTATTTAACTGCTTAGGGTGGATTATTATTTCTAAACCGGAATAATAACTTAAAAATGCACATTTTTATTTTATGCCTGTTTAATGCATCGACGACGAAAGAAATATTTGAATTATATTTGTTATTATTAAAAGTGTCTCTTATTATTTAAACAAAAAACCTGAAAGGCTATGACAGCCTGCGATAGAGATCACTCTTTCCCAGGTTTCTTCAGAAGAGTCCAATAATTCTTCAGGAAAATATTCACCAACTGTTGGATATTAGATCTCTCCGGGAAAGAGAACCCTGGCATAAGATTAGAAAATGTAGTTTACTAATTGGACCTCACCCCTGGCCCCTTCCTAAAAGGAAAGGGAGAAATGTAATGACATCAAAAGAAAGATTTACTAAAACCCTGACGTATCAAATCCCGGACCGGTTACCGCTGGATTTGATGTGGCCCAGAGTAGAAACAATTAATGCGCTGAAAGCCTATTTTAATACGGAAAAGACAGAAGATGTTTTCCAGAAACTGGAAATTGATTTCCGCTGGATTGATGTCCCTGCCCGTTATCCTGAATTTGAGAAAAGAATTAATGGTGTACTGCCTCCGGAAGCGCCCAATGGCGGAGGATCGTTTATCTTTCACGATAACCAGACCTTTGAGGATCAATGGGGCATCGTACAACGCCTCGGCGATGATGGTAAGTATCTGGAATGGAAAGATGGGCCGCTGGTTGATAAGGACATCCTTGGAGATTGGACCTTACCGGAAGTGATCTATCCTTCGATAAGAGATATCTCCAAAAGCCTTGATCCATACAAAGACTATATTACAATCACCGAAATTGAATTCCCCTTTAAATTAGCCTGGCATATTGCCGGTTTCGAGCATTTATCACAGATGATGATGCTTAACCCCGAATTTGTCGAACTATTTTATGACCAACTTTATGCTTTCCAAACCAGAAAAGCTGTCCTCGCAGCCCGGGCCGGCTATGACATTATTGCCCTGGTCGGCGATGTGGCAGGACAACTGGGAATGCTCTTTTCACCAACGTTGTTCGAACGTTTTGATGTTCCCCGTTTTACAGACCTGATTAAACAAGTCAAAAAAGTTAAACCGGATATCAAAATATTCTATCACAGCGATGGCAATATTGAGGATATCATTCCCCTGCTTCTCCAATGTGGTATAGATATCCTAAACCCAATACAATCAGCCTGCATGGATCCTGTAGCGATAAAGAAAAAATTTGGCGATCAGTTGACATTCCATGGGACAATATCGGTTCAGGATACGATCCCACTGGGTACTGTTGATGATGTTCGGAAGGAAGTGATCACACGTATTAAAACCGTTGGCTATAACGGTGGATTTATTATCAGTCCGGAAAACAGCATCCCCTATGACGCGCCATTAGAAAATATTTTAGCCGTCTATGAGACAGCGATTAATTTTGATTACGAGAAATTGTGAAATTGGAAATAGTTCAGGGTGTTGCGGTGTAGTAAACTTTTTACACAGTCTCGAACCCTTCGGGATATGATAAAATGAAAAATAGGACTAAAAAGGCACAGACAATAATAATAATACAATCTAATTCCGAAGGAATTGAAAATGAATAACCCCGAATGTAATTCGGGGAAGATTAAATTAAAAAAGAACTTCAACTCTAAAGGAGTTGAATATTAAAGGTTATTAGTTAGCAAGTTCGGAAATGATAAAAAATGAAAATATCTTTCCAGGTTTTTCCAAGTGGCAAATTGGATATGGGGCGATTATCTATTCGATTCATGAGAAAGATAAAGTAATAGAATATGTAAAAAACCAGGTTAAACATCATAAAACTGAGACGTTTATTGATGAGTATAAGAGATTATTAAAAGAGTTCAAGATTGAGTTTGACGAGAAGTATTTATTATAAACGGGTATTGTCTCAATAATAATTAAACTGCTTCGCAGTTTGGAAGTTATTGATTGCTTATGTCTTCGGGTTTTACCCGAAGTTATTCATGTTTAACTGCTTTGCAGTTTAATGTAAATCTCATCAACAATATTGAGTATCTGTTCACGGTTAAAGTGTTTACAAATCCAAACGACGAAGCGTTGTACTTTTTTCAAAATCAATTTCTTGTGATGAAATAACGATCAAAACTGCCCATTATAGGGGGCTTCTAAGATAAATAAATATCCCGATTTTATCCCCGATAAATGACCATCGGGACAGGCGAGATGACACTATTAATAACATTCGAAAGAGAAGATGAAAAAGAATTTTAGAACGATTACAGGGATTCTGATTGTATTGATCAACAGCTCTTTATCAATCGCAGGTGATGAGGGGGACGCTCTAACAGAATCCGCCAGACAAGCAGTTGACAAAGGCATTGCCTTTTTTTATTCTATCAACACCCACGGTGGTTACGTATACTTTGTTACGACTGACTTGAAGGAACGCTGGGGTGAAAACCGGACCGATGAACACACGATTGAAGTCCAGCCACCCGGCACCCCTGCCGTGGGGATGACCTTTCTGAACGCCTACCGGATAACCGGAAATCCGGATCATCTGAAAGCGGCCAGGGATGCGGGATTCGCCTTGATTCGTGGCCAGAATGAACGTGGTGGCTGGGAACATACGATCCGTTTTAATCGCCCGAGAGGCCGATGGGTCAGTTTTGATGATGACCAGACACAGAGTGCCATCCGTTTTCTCATGGCGCTTGACCAACACGTTGACAACGATTCGTTGACAACAGCGATCGAGAAATCTCTGCAACTTATGATCGATGCGCAACTGGATAATGGCGGATGGCCACACAGGTATCCGCCGCGTGGCGACTATCATGACTACGCTACGTTTAATGATCGTGGTATCAATGACTGCATCAACACCATGATGGATGCGATTCGCTACTATGGCAAGGATACGTATCGCCAATGTTTGAATAAAGTAGGTCGGTTTATGATGATCTCGCAGCTGCCGCCACCCCAGCCAGGGTGGGCACAGCAGTACAATGAATTTCTGCAACCGGCCTGGGCCCGCGATTTCGAACCACCTGCCGTATGTCCTGCCGTAACAGTAAACAATCTATTTACATTAATGGATTTGTACCGGTTCACAAACAATAGACTATACCTGACCCCGATTCCAGATGCCATTCGCTGGCTGGATGATATCCGTTTGCCAAACGGTAAATGGGCACGGTTTGTGGAGATCGGCACAGGCAAATCCTTGTATTACGACCGTGGCAGAATCCGTGTAAACTCGACAGAGGAATTACACATCGAACGTCGTACCGGGTATGGTTATGAAAGCGATCTGGCAGAGCAAATACAGCAGGTAAAGAATCGATTTGAGGCTATTCATCAAAAAAATGATGCAGAGAAACCTGAACTTAACCGCAAACAAAAGGCAGAAAAACTGATAGCTGAAGTGAAAGCCATTCTTGCTGCTCAGGATGCGCTTGGTCGCTGGGTAAGTATGAATGATAGGTTTAAAAAACTTACACCAGGTGTGCGTTGGAACGGGGAATATGAGGTAAAGGATCGTATCAGCAGTGCTGTATTTAACCGGAATATCAATACGTTGTGTGCTTATCTGGAGTTGGTTAAGTAAATATAAAATAAATAATAAGGTAAACCCATATGTACTATTATTCCCTGTTCATCATAATCATCGCCTGTATCACCACCGGCCAGACATTTGCAGGCAACACAAATCCAGACTGGCTTATATATCCTGATCGCTATACGTCATATGTAACAATCAATGACGATCAATCCTCTGTTGATATTGGGAACGGCTTACTTAATCGTCGAATCACTATTAAACCGAATGCTGCTACTGTCAGCCTCAAACATCTGATTAGCAGAGAAGAATTTGTCCGATCTATCCGGCCGGAAGCAGCCGTGGAAATTGACGGGATGAAATTTGATATTGGCGGATTAACCGGACAAGCGGTGCATAATTATATTCTTCCCCAATGGTTGGATAGCCTGGCTGTTGACCCTGCTTCATTCAAATTCACCCAATACAGCAGAGGCCCTATAAAAAAACAATTTTCCTGGAAAAAACGAATGAACTGGTTACCAAAAGATCTGCCCTGGCCGCCAGCGGGAAAGTCATTCACCCTTCATTTCAAAGCCGACCAAGAGACGATCACTAGTATTCATGCGGGAGAAGTCAGTAAAAACAAAGCAAATCTCGAATACCTGACCGGTATATCCATTGATGTGATTTATGAGATTTATGATGGCCTGCCCTTGATCTCCAAAATGATGACCATTTATAATTATTCCAATCAGAGCATCATGATCAATCAGTTTAAAAACGAGATCCTGGCAGTCGTGGAACCGGAAAGCCCGGTTAGTGTCCCCAAGAACTGGCGGTTACCCAACATGACCGTTGAAACAGACTATGCCTTTGCCAGCGGTATGTCAAATGAAAGCTGTCTGGGTAAAAGTGTCTTCTGGAATACGGATCCTAAATATATGACGCAAGTTAATTACCAGCGCCAATCACCTTATCTTCTGGAATGCCGGCCACAATACGGACCGGCTCAGGAACTAGCACCCGGGGATTCATTGGAATCCTTCCGGGTATTCGAGCTGCTTCATGACAACTGGGATCGTGAAAGAAAAGGCCTCGCCGTTCGACGCATGTACCGCACCATTGCACCCTGGATAACCGAAAATCCTATTCTGATGCATGTCCGGCAGTCAGATGACGAATCGATAAAACGGGCCATTGATCAATGTGCGGAAGTCGGTTTTGAAATGGTTATTCTAACCTTTGGAAGTGGATTTAATATAGAAGATGAGAGTGCAAAGAATCTGCAAAGATTAAAAAAATGGACCGATTATGCACATCAGAAAAACATTGCGCTGGGTGGATATTCTTTGCTGGCCAGCCGCAAAGTAGGTGGTGGAAATGATGTGGAAATGCCTCCTGGGAAAGAACCGCGGTTTGGTCATTCTCCGTGCCTGGAGAGTGATTGGGGACGGGATTATTTCAGAAAACTCTATCAATTTTTTGAAACTACAGGAATGGATATTCTGGAACATGACGGATCTTATCCCGGAGATATCTGCATTTCTGCCAATCATCCCGGGCATCGGGGATTAGAGGATTCACAGTGGACCCAATTTGTAAAAATCCGTGATTTTTACCGCTGGTGTCGCTCGAAAGGTATTTATTTAAATGTACCGGACTGGTATTTCCTGAACGGAAGTAATAAGACGGGAATGGGGTACAGGGAGACCAACTGGTCGCTTCCGCGCCAACAGCAAGAGATCATCGAGCGACAGAATATTTACGATGGAACCTGGGATAAAACGCCTTCTATGGGTTGGATGTTCGTCCCCTTAACCCAATATCATGGGGGGGTGCCGCGGCAACGATCGAACCGCTTCATGAACATCTCAATCATTATGAGCAACGGCTGGCCAATCTGTTTGGAGCAGGCGTGCAAGCCTGTTACCGGGGTCCCCGTCTCTATGACACACCGGAAACTAAAAAGATCGTAAAAAAATGGGTGGATTTTTACAAAAGGCACCGCCCAATTCTTGATTCCGACATCATTCATGTCCGTCGCCCGGATGGAAGGGATCTGGATTGTATCCTGCATGTCAATCCCGATTTGACCACAAAGGGTCTGGCGATGATCTACAATCCCACAGAGAAAAAGATCAATAGATATATTACCCTTCCTCTTTATTATACCGGATTAACAGATCAGGCGAACATCCGGATAATGAATGGTAAACCGGCTCCCTACCCGTTAAACCGCAAATATCAGATCACCCTGCCTGTTGAAGTGGAATCACACGGCCAAATTTGGATCCTTATTGAAGGAGACTAATCAGACTTCGAGATTGTGTACAGCTTTTTGGGGAATTCTGAAATATTTTCACTTATTAGTTAAAATCTGCATCAGAATATGTACAGGGTATTGCCGGAAATATTAAAAATTTCTTACATGGTTTTCCTGAAATCGGGAACATTATTGGCCCTAAGTTACGTTAGTATAACATATATACATAATTTCAGAAATTAATTTGTAGTATCGACGCGATTAATCGCGTCGATAAAAAAACAAATTCGAGGAATAAATGAATAATACATCAACAAATAAATCCAAGAGTGACAAGGTTAATAAAGAATTTTCGTTTCCAATTAAAAGCATGCTAAATCTGCGGCTGCTGGTTGAATTTTGGCAGAAAGAAATCCTTACCAATAAGGCGCTGAGTAAAATGTATGCCAGCACTGTTAGGGCGCAGCTAGAGGAGGCCCCGGAATTACTAAAACCTATTAATGACCTAAAAATCCTTGAAAAACACAAAGATCTTATTGAGTTATTGATGACGGTTATTTTTCCGCCAGCACTGCAAAAAAGTGAAGTTGCCGCTGCTTTTATTCCCTTTACCCAGCAGACTATCTATGCCACACCCGCTTACCGCCAGCTTTTTGACTATATTCAGGAATGTAACAAAAACCAGAAAAAACCGGAAGATGAAAAAAAGTATCTGGTTGTCATGCTTTATGCTTATAGAAAGATATTACAGCGTTTTTATAACATCGATATAGATTTTGATTTTCCCTGGATTATTCATTTTGAGGATCAGATCACTGGTTTAGACAGGTATTATAAAGTCGAAGTCGATCCCCAATTTATTGAAATCAGAAATCTGAAAAAAGTAAAACCACTGACAAATGAAGAGAAAAAGGATCTTCATGATAATTTGACAAATTTAGACGTGTGGCAAAAGATCATCCCCATAGAAAATTTCGAATTTCAGGGTTTTGGCCTCTATAAAGCCATCGACGTTACGGACGGCGAATTATTATCTCAGTTAAAATACGAAATGAGTAAAAATGATGTTTTGAGATCGGACACGGTATTTGATAGTCTGCAGCAGAAAATGCGCTCATTGTTTCGTCTACCCGAATTGGAGATAGGTTTTTCTAGCATAAGAGGGGGAAAGGATCTGCTACATGATTGTGGACTTGCAACAGGACGTAGCCTTTTATTAAGTCTTACAGAAGAATATTGTCCCAACAATTTTCAGAAATCTATTTACGGACGTATGATAGACAGCCAGGAGCCGGTAGTTGTTCTCGATATAGCCAAATACGACAACCGCACCAGTATTGAGGAAAAACTAGTAGATAACGGATTTTTAAATATTGCTCTATTTCCCCTGATCTATGAGAACCAACTGTTAGGTCTTGTTGAATTGGCAGCGAAAAAACCTGCTGTAATAAACGGAATTAATATGCTCAAACTAGAGAGTTTGATGCCGCTGTTCGTGTTGGCGATGAGAAGACATATGGAGGCATTATCAAATCGCCTCCAGAACATTATCAGGGAAGAAGCCACAGCAATACATCCGTCAGTGGAATGGCGTTTTCGTAACGCGGCCTTCAATAAAATTCAGAAAGAATCCGCCGGCGGCTTTGCCGAGATGGAACCGATCGTTTTTGATGATGTTTATTCCCTGTATGGATTGTCCGATATTCGCGGTTCTTCTACCACACGAAATCACGTTATCCAGGAAGATCTGATTGAGCACTTAAATCTGGCTAAGAACGTTATCCAACAGGCAAAGCAGATAAAGCCTATGCCCATATTTGAAGAGCTGATTTATCGTATTGGCAGTTATCAGTCTGAAATTTCACAGGCATTAAACGCGGATGAAGAGAGGCTGGTGCTGGATTTTCTGCACAACGAAATTGAACCCTTATTTGACCACCTTCAGGAATATGATATCAAGGTACAAAAGAAAATAAAAAAATATTGTGACGCGTTAGATCCCAATCTAGGTTTTGTCTATAACAAACGTAAGGATTTCGAAGAAAGTGTTGCCCGGATAAATGACACGATCTCCGCATTTATCGATAGTGAAGAAGATAAGGCGCAGGAAATGTTCCCTCATTATTTTGAAAAATATAAAACGGATGGTGTCGATTATAATATTTACATCGGTGCTTCGCTTGTGGAAAATCGGGATTTTAATCCCATTTATTTGAAAAATTTACGTTTGTGGCAATTGATCCTGATGTGTGGCATCATTGAAAAATCTAATACTTTAAAGGATGAGTTAAAAATGCCCTTGGAAACCGCTCATCTGATTCTGGTTCAGAGCACCCCGATTTCGATACAATTTCGCTTTGATGAAAAGCGATTTGATGTGAACGGTGCCTATAATGTAAAATATGAGATTGTGAAAAAGCGTATCGACAAGGCGCTGATAAAATCGAGTGATGAACGACTGACGCAACCAGGAAAAATTGCCATTGTCTATTCCCATACAAAAGATGCCTATGAATATCGTGAATTTATCAATTATCTGCAGAACGGTGGTTATATTGACGACGAAGTTGAAGATGTTGACTACAGGATCTGCAGGGTGTACAGGGATTGCGAGCGTTAAGGGTTACGGTGTCCACCGATAAAGTAAGGAAAACTGAAACAATTGTTCCAGAAAGTGTTGAACAGGCCATCCGTGAGATGTCTCAGAATGCATTGGATTAAACTATTGGTATTTTTATTACTATAATAATAATCAATAAACCGAGTACTCGGTTTGCTATAATTTGAACCCCGGTATGATAGAAAATGAACTTCGGTGTGGTTTAAACCGAACTTCGGTTGCCCCTAAACCGAGGTTCGGTCTACTCCTATCCGAGGTTCGGTTTATACTGATACGAAGTTCGCTTTCCCAAATCTGATACTAGTAACAGATACTTATAAAAGAACAAAATATCTCCTAATCACAACCAGCCTTTTCTCTTGAAAAATAAAAGCATGCTGATTGCGACAGTGACCATAACCCCCCAAAATATAAAGTAACTATATTTAAAATGTAACTCAGGTAGATACTCAAAATTGGTGCCATAAATCCCTGCTATGAATGTTAAGGGAATGAAGATTGCTGCGAATATCGTAAGTATTTTCATAACGTCATTCATCTTATTGCTGACGTTGCTGTTGAAAATATTCAATTGATCGGAGAGCATTTCTCTATACATGTCAATTGCTTCTGTAGCCTGGGTAATGAGATCTAGCAAATCGTTCAAGAAGGGCTTCGTTTCATCCCGAATATACTCCGATTCCAATCTGCACAACATAGAAATAAAATCCTTTGTTGGTCTGAGTGATTTTCGGATATAACTCATTTCGCGTTTATAATTATTTATTTTTTCCAGCGTATTTTCAGACGTGTCTTCTAAAATTCCAACTTCGATGTCTTCAATCTTTTCACCAATTTCTGAGATGAGATAAAGGTAGTTATCCACTACCGTATCTAATAAGGCATAGGCTAAATAGTCTATTCCTACCTCTCTGATTCTACCTTTTTGCTTTCTGATTCTATCCCTTACAGGTTCGAACACATCACCAACCCGTTCCTGAAAAGTTATTAAAAATGTGTGACTTATTATCAAAGAGAGCTGTTCTGCAATAATGATCTGTTTCTCGTCATCATACTGAAGCATTTTTAATACAATGAAGAGACAATTATCGAACTCTTCCATTTTCGGACGTTGCCCGGTGTTTAAAATATCTTCTAACAGCAATGTATGAAGATCAAAGGTTTTTCCAATTTTACTGATATGATCAGGGTCGTGGAGTCCATCGATATTAATCCAGGTAACCGTATTGGTATCCCTATATTTCCCTCCCTCCGCAATATCTTTTAACTCTTGTTCATTGAGATTATCCTTATCAAAATCAATTAGTCTGATTCGGATATTCTCCAATTTTTTATTGCCTATAAAGACCAATGAGCCGGGTGCGAGGCCCTTGTTTGCTTCTCTGCTTTTAAAAAATCTTGCCATAATTTATTATCCTCCCATACAGTAAGTTTGATTATTTCTTTTTCAACTCGTTCATCACTTCAATCTGAATTTCCTGAATTTCAATCAGTCGCTTCCATTGGCTTAACAAAATATGGTCCAATTTTTCATGAAGCTGTCGGATTTCCAGTTCCGCTTTCAGGTTAACCCTGTAGTCATTCTCCGCCCGCAGCCGGTCTCTAATCTCCTGCCGGCGCTGACTCATGATAATGACGGGCGCCTGAATAGCTGCCAGGGTGGACAAAACCAGGTTTAACAGAATGAAGGGATAGGGATCGAAAGGTTTGGCTAATAACAGGTACGAATTGATAAGCATCCAGGCCATTAGGAAAAAAGCAAAACCAATAATAAAACCCCAACTGCCACCGATAGCTGCCATTTGATCAGCCATAATTTGCCCAATTGTCCGGTCTTTTAGAGATTCATCAAAAATATTTAAAGACAAGGTTTCATGTTTGAGAAGCTTTTCAGAGACTTCCTCTTCCAGTTTCGTAATCTCACCCATTTCATCCTGGAGCAGAGAATTTACATATTTTGTCCGGAATCGGTTTAAATCGTCCTGGCAAATATATTCTTTTTCCGACCATCCGGGAAATTCGGTTTTAATTTTTCTGAGCACTGTATCGCGGACCAGTTCTGCTGGAAAAAGTTCGGATTTTTTAAAGCTTTTACCACAAATTTGGCAGATTTTAGTATTTGAAGGTAATTGATTCATGATTTTTTCATAGAACTTTTGCGCATCCACTCCAACATCAGGCCCCAGATATTTAAAAAAAGTCCGAAAGCGACTATAATAACGATTGCGCTTAGCGCATCTTGCAAACCATGCACCTGTGCAGTTATATTGCTGCGCGTGGGACCAACTATAAAATCGTTTCCGGCATAAAACGAAACGCGCGCCGCCCAGAAAGCACCAATGACCGCTATCCCGGAGGTTTGCCCCAGCGTGCGTGATATTGATAATAGTCCGGACACAATGCCAAGGTACTTTTTGGGTGCCGCACCCATAATGGCGCTGTTATTGGACGACTGAAAAATACCCAACCCCAGCCCAACGGGCAAAAATCGCAAAATATAACCTAACGCCGCCGTATCCTCATTCAGGGTAGTTAGACTGTAAAAACCACTAGCTAAAACAGCCAATCCCAACGTTGAAATTAAGCGCGAGCCATAGCGGTCGGACATCGTCCCCGCAACCGGGCTGGCCAGACCTGCAGATATGGGCACAGTTGCTAATAAAAATCCTACCTGGTGCGGATTATAACCCAAAACATTTTCCAGGTAAAAAGGCATCAGCAGTACCACACCCGCTGTGGCGATAAATGAGAGAAAACCGGTGAACAGATTCAAACTGAACAGGCTATTGCGGAAAATATGCAAATCGATCATCGGATGCTGAACTTGCAGTTCCAGGTATAAAAAGAAAATAAATGATGCGATCCAAACAGCAAACAGCAGGATAATGATAGGGTGGCGGAAGCCCATATTCTGTCCCAGGGTCAGGGTTAGCAGGAAGGATAAGACACTAATGAACATGGTTGCAGCGCCGGCAAAATCAAAACTTTGTTCCTTAACCACCTTTGAAACAGGGACAAATCGTAGCACCATAAACGAGCCTAGAATACCAATCGGAATATTTACAAAAAATATCCAGTGCCAGGAGATGGCGTCAATCAGAATCCCACCCAGTACCGGACCGGAAATGATTCCGATTGCTACAATTCCGCCAATCGTGCCCAGGGCTTTGCCTCGTTCCCTGCCCGGAAAGGCCTCGGTAACCATCGCTGTGCCGAGAGAAGCCATCATGGCAGCGCCGACACCTTGTACAATCCTGAAAAAAATCAACCAGTAAACGGTTTGCGAAAGCCCGCACAGAATCGAACCGAGAGTAAAAATAATCATCCCGCTGAGGTAAATACCCTTTTTGCCTTTTAAATCGCCAAGCCGGCCCATGCTTAGGATAAGTGTGGCGATGGTCAGCATGTAGGATAAGGCTACCCACTGCACCACAGCAAACTTGGTATCAAATGTCTTTACAAGCGTTGGTAATGCGATATTGACGATGCTGGCGTCGATCGTCGCCAAAAACACACCCATGCCCACAGAAAAAAGAATATACCACTTGCGGGAATAATCAGTCTGATGTTCATCCGAATTTGTATAGGGCAATTTCTAAATTCCTTTAAAACTTTGTAATCGCTTCCCCGTTTTTCCAGTGCATCCCACAAAAATTTCTATTTTAGTTTATTTTTAATATTAGTTATAAGACGAGCACTTTGATTTCAGGTATTATTAATATTTATTGAACATATCCGATTTAAATGATATTAATAAATTCAAAGATAACTTCAATGTATTTCATGATCTGTTAAGAAAAATCAAACGGACGATCTCATGATGATTTGCTGACTAACGTCAAGGGAACTAAACAGGTCTCACGATGAATAGTACCGAAAGTATGGTGAGTATTTTCCCTCCTTCTTTCAATCTTTTGTTCGCACACGTATACTAAATGATTAATCGAACGCCACCGAGATCAGCTAATTTGTAAGGAAAATGATCCCCGGGTGATCCTATGAACATAAAGTTGGGTGGAATTTTCCATTCTTTAGATAGCTTTGCAATTAATTTAGGCCCGAATTCGCCCTGCATTTTCACAAATTCGATTTTGATATCGGGATAAGCACGATCAAGAACCTCAATATCCCGTTCGAGACCCGCACTTACTGAAGCATCTTCCGGCAGAATAGTTACTATCTTCAACTTTCGGGTTTGCTCATTTTCAGTTACATAGATCATTACTTTATTTAAAACGGACACATTATCATCTTTTGTGAAAAATACAAATTCCTGCTTATTGATATCATTGATCATTTTAATCAACGTCTGGTTCCCAAATGAGACTATAGACTGTAGTTTGTCGGAAATGTGTTTTAATAGGTATAGTAAACCCTTAAGTATGGTTGTGCGATAAAGCATCACAGCAACAATGCCAATGGTGGGGATAAAGTATTCCAGAAAAACGCCAAGATACACGGGATTAAGAATGGCATTTCCTACAAGCGCTGCCAGTACTGCAGTTATCGCAATTAACAAAGCAATACCACCAGCTCTTTCAGGCCTGGGTAGGCGGGCCCGCTTGACTTTAAGCAGGATGTTTCCTAAACCGAACAAAACCATTACCGACAGAAATGAAATTGTATAAACGCCCGCTAATGCCCCAAGTTTTCCCTGCGTAATCAATAAAATTGAGACACAAAGAAGAAAAAATGCAATCATTATCCGGTGGGCTGATTTCCTTTTATTCAATTTAAGTAAAAACTGGGGAAGCGTCCGATCCAAAGCCATCCGTTGTATAAGACCACCAACCCCAACAAAGGACGTGAGGACGGCGCCGCTTAGAACAAAAGCGGCATCAATCGAGATAAACCATGAAAGCCAGGTACCTCCAGAAATCTCACCCATATGTGCAAGCAAAGCTTCCTGATTTACTGCTACATCAGCGATGGGTACGATGGCCAGGGCTGAAAAAGCGATAAGTGGATTAAAAATGCTAACAACAATCCACATATTTCGAAGCGTCTTGGGAAAGACTCCCTGCGCTTGTTCTTCCACAAAATTTGCCGAACTCTCGAATCCGGAAATGCCAAGCATGGCTGCTGAAAACCCGAAAAATAACGCCATCACCAATCCACCTTCAACCGGCAAGCGATAATTGGCTTCGAGAACACCAAATCCATTTTGGGTGATATATAAACCCACCGCAAATACCAGAACAGTCAGGGATACTAAATGAGTAACGAATATCACCACCGCAACCCTGGATGATTCTCCAATACCAATGATGGTCAAAACCATAAAAAATGCCAGTAGTACAATTGTTGTCTCAATAACGGGCAATCCATACCACAATGCATGTACATAATGCATCGCTTCGCTGGCAGAGATTACGGCAGTTGCCATGTATGACAAAAGAGTAAGCGCAGCGGCGAGAGAGGCTATAGATTTACTGGTCGTGTTGAGTAAAGCATTATATGCGCCACCATTCAACGGTAATGCACCAACAACCTCACCATAGATCTTCCGGAACAGAAAAAGAACGCCGGCGACCATTAAAAGTGCAATCCATGCATACTTCCCGGCGTAAATAATCGATAGCGCGGACACGTACAAACAGGAAGAACTGATATCATTACCGCAGATAGCTGTTGCCGGTAGTTCCTTCAACATTACCGCGCCCGAGGGTGCCTTTATTTCAACAATTTTTTCTTTGCGAAGTTTTTTGGCTGTTTTCCAATCTTGTGCTTTAGCCATCGTATTATCCAATTTTAATTAGTCAAGAGTCTTAACTTTTTCGATTTTTTAAATTTATAGAAGGAGACTGAGATTTTTTATAGCGCATTATTTATAATAACAAATTACGACTTATAATATTTCTAAAATTTTAACGAATATTTCCACCGCATTCACTCAACCTTGTAGGTAACAGTAATCATCCATTCAGCATATTCCTGATATAGCTGCTTCATAATCAAAATGACCCGTTGTTTAAAGGACTTTTCGATAAGTTCAACTTGTCCCGGCCATATACGAAACTTTGATCCGCAAATACCGCCAGTTACCGTCTTTCGTCTCTTTAATACCAAATATCTCCGGAGGGTTCAGAATAATTGACTTATGCTGTTGATGCATACCCAGCCCAATAGAATGAACTTTTTCGGTGATCAATTTTATCATCAACCTGTTCCGGCAATTGGATATCAACATAGGCTCGAATACACCCTCCCCGAAATTGGCCGATTGCAGAAATATTTCGATTTGGTATGTAAATCTGTTGTCCATACAAATTGATAAGCGTTGTAAATCTTAATCCGATTCTTTCTACTCGTCCGACCTGCCCGGAGAGGTCCACTACGTCTCCTATATCCAGGGCATCCGAAAAAATTAGTGTCAGGCCAATGACAACATCTTGAACAAAACCCTGTGCCCCAAAGCCTATGGCAAGACCGATCACTGAAGCGCTGGCTAAATATGCGGTTAAAGAGATATTAAATTCCTGCAGGATCAATCCAATAGCCAGAAAATAAATTGTAAAAGTGATGGCGCTGACCAGAATTGTCGTGATAGTAACAATTTTAGGATAGCGTTTTACAATATTCTCTGTTTTAAAGTCGCTACTCGATAACTTTAAAGACAAAAGCCATTGGCTTAATCGCTGGATCCCACGCACCAAAATATTCGCCAGCACTGCCAATAACACGATAGAAACAATCCTAAGTACAGCGGGCAACGTTTTAAATAATTCGATAATTTCCATATTTGCTTTTCGATTTTAAGAATTCTGATAAGATTTAAACAAAATACTTGATAGGATAAATATTTGCAATTTAAACCATTAATTTGTTGTTCATCATGGACAATTCTTGAATTTTCTCCAATCCCGAATTGACAAAAAAAGATCTGGCGATGATCTACTATCCTACAGAAATAAAAGATTAAGAAAGATATAACGCTTCCTCTTTACTATACCTCATTTCTTCATCTTTTCTTCACCTCTAATAATTATTATTATAACAGTGTAACCGGAGGAAATCAAGATGAAGGATTTTGATAATTTAACACTCCAAAACCAGCATTCGACTATAAATGGCTTAATAAAAGGTGACTTTAAAGAAATAAAGAAATCCCCCCAGACAATAAGACTTGAAGATATAAAAATTAATAAATTTACCGTAAATGCGAGCTCTGTAAACGATTTGGTGCAGATAAGTAACCAAATTGAATGCAAACTTAAATCTTATGGTATACAGGCCGACAAAATACAAAGTTTAATCATAGCATTGGTTGAAGCAATTAATAATGCTCAGCAGCATGGTTACCTATTTGCCAAAGACAAAATAGTGGTTATTAATCTCTTCAAAATAAACGACGCTTATTTTTGGCTGGGTGTTGAGAGCATGGGAGAACCAATCCCTCTGAAAAAGATAATAAGTTTGTTAAATGAAAACAATCCATTGAAAAGCGGGGCACGTTCTGGTCGCGGTTATATTTTAATGAAAAACGCCGTCGATGTTTTATATGTTTCGCATTATGAATTTTACACAGAAGTATTCCTTGGAATTTTCAAAGAAAAAGATATGAATAATTAGAGGCTTCAATAAGTAGTGTTCTTATCCGATCATTTTAAATTTATAAAAAATATCACAAGTGTCCGCTTAAGATTTAAATATGTATTCCTAAACAACACGATATCAAATGATTTTATTAATTTCCCAGTAAAAACTTGATTTAAAGAACTCACTTTTGCCAAAGGCGTCCCTTTCGGGAAAATCCCTCTCTTAATAAGAGAGGGACTTTAAGGAACGCTTCTCGTGAAGAAGAGAAGGGATTTTTGAGTGATAATTTTTGTTAAAAAATTGATTCATTTTTTTTACCGGACACACATGAAAAAATATATACACTAATAATGAAGAACAAATGAAGGGAAAGAAAGATTTTGAAGTAGTTTAATGGTTATTTTAGCATATTTATACGGGTACATTTTAAAATTTAATAGGAAACCGTCTTTCGCCACTGCGCTCTTGTAAAAAATATAAAAAACGCATATATCTCCAGTCGTCCTATAAGCATTGTAATGGATAAGGCCCATTTACCCAATTCAGGAATATGGTTAAAATTTCCGGTCGATCCGACGGTGCTTAATCCGGGACCGACATTGCCTATCGTTGCAACCGTACCTGTAAAAGCCGATAGATTATCAACACCTAGTGCACTTAGAATGATTGTGTTGAGTAATATAATTACAAGATAGAGCACAATATAGAGGATACTTTTTGTAAAAACATTATCTTTGATCACATGTCTATCAAGATGTAACGGTATAACAGCATTGGGATGCATCAGCTTCTTCAAATATTTTATAAATCCTTTGCCAATTAGAAGTACACGCTCGACCTTAATACCACCGGAAGTTGACCCGGAACAAGCACATTGTAGTGCGAAGTATATAAGAATCAATTGGGAAAGAGATGGCCAAACAGTCCGTGTCTGTTGACGCAAAACCGGTAGACGTACCAATAGAGACTACCTGAAAAGAAGCATAGCGGATTGCCTCGTTCCAATTTGGATAGTTCTTGCCATGCACATTTAGAGTAATTATGATAATTCCTATCAGCAGCGCGAGAAGATAATATCTAACCACCGCTGATTTCCAGAAGTCTCGAATATGACCTGTAATAACCGAAAATAATGTCGCAAAATGTATACCCGACAGGATCATGAAAATAATAATAACAATATCAATTAACGGATTGTTAAAATATCCAATGCTCGCATTTTTGGTTGAAAATCCTCCTGTGGCAATTGTAGCAAAGGAATGTGTAATTGCATCGAAAATATTCATACCACAAAGAATTAAAGCGATTATTTCAAAAAGTGTTAAGCCACCATAGACACCTACGAGGATATGAATTGCTTTTCTCGCGCGATTATGAAAATTTTCTCTAGCTAAAGAAGATATTTCAGTTCGGTAAAGCACAATTTCAGCAATACCAAGAAAGGGCAAAACAGATAGTACAAATATAATAATACCGATTCCCCCTATCCAGTGGGTCGAGGCCCTCCAGAATAGCAATCCGTGAGGCAACGCTTCTATATTACTAAGAATGGATGAACCAGTCGTAGTAAAACCAGAGACTGTCTCAAACCATGCATTCGTGAAGGAAAAGGGGCCACCCCACATAAGATAAGGAAGCATGCCAACCAGACAAGACATTAACCAACTACTGACGATAATCAAATGCCCTTCCTTGTTAGTAATTGTGGACGTCGCCGGTACAAATATCAGAGGAAATATGCCCAATAGAGCGGTTACTAAACCGGAATATAATAAAGGCATGAATGCATCATCGGAATAAACCAACGATATAATTGATGAAATTATCATAAATATTGAATTGAAGACAAGTGCAAGGGCAATGTATCTTAAAACAATGTGAAATCTCATTTTTATATATCCTTTGAACTTACCAGGGTACACAAGTCACTAATCTCATTTGATAAATAAAAGAACTCATCTCTGGTTTCAATGGAGACATCGAAGGGTGTTTTGTTTTCTTTAAATCTCCGAATTCGGTCTGTTATTTTAATAATTGGCCCAACGACATAGAAGTTTACAAGAAAATTAAAAATAAGGGTAAAGACCAGGGCTGATATAATTGCTACGATACCAGGCATTATTGCTCTTTCAGATCGCTTCTCCAGATCTGAAGCCACTTGATACATAGTTTTATCGTTGAGGTTAATGAGATCCTCAAGGGAAGACTTTACCGATAAAAAGGTGTTATGAGTATTTTGAAAATACCATTCAATGTTGCCTTCTCTTTCTGTGCTAACTATAGGTCGTTGCCATAACTTTTTATATTCTTCATAGCGTGATATTATGGTATTAAGTTGGTCTTGTTCTCCGGGCATTGTAATGTTCATATAGGCAAATTTATAGTTTTCATTGAACAGACTATCGGCCGTAAGTAATAATGATCTGCCCTTGTCCGCCTTTCCTAGCAGAAGCAGTAAAACAGCACTATCTTCTCTTTCCAGAGCTTCAATCATTTTTTTTGCAGCATGTATGCTCTGATAGTTTTCATCTAACATTTTTGGTATAAAAGAGCCAATTGAATTTAACTCATAAATGGACCAAACACCGGCAATAAACAACATGATCACTAATGTCAAAAATCCAAATAATATTTTAAACCGTATCCCCATAATAAACACCTCAATTTAAAATATTCTCATCAATTACATTCTTTTAATTGATCCCGTCATTCTGTTCAATCAGATCACTTATCTCAGGAATCAGTAAGTGTGCAATATTCATAATGAATCTCAATTCTTTTGTGAGGAACTTTCCGTTAGATTGTTATTGTTATTTAACATTGTATTCAGAATCCTCTTGGCACTAAACGGTGATCCCTTGTAATTGCTTATATCTTCCAGATTGGCAATTAGTTCTTCTATATCATTCAAGGAAAAGCGTTTTAATATCTCTTTGATCACATAATCGGCACCCTGCCTTAGGGAAACGGTTGACTTGTAAGAACTGAGCGCCTCAAAGAGGGCTGTCAGGCCTTGTTTGCCCAAAGCAATTAATCCATAGGAAGCAACCCAGCGCACACTATCGTGTTCGTCCTCAAGAGCATTAATCAGTAACGGGGCCGTAACTGCATTCTTCATTTGAGAAAGCGCCTTAACCGCTTCCCAACGAATTACCCATCGCGGATGGATTGACAATACGGCCAAGATGTCTATTGCCGGCTCGCCAATTGCCACCATGGCCAATCTGGCATGTTGACGCCTCAATCCATTAGGACTTCCTATATCCCTGATATAATTTCTCATCTTATCCATTGAATATTCTTCGGCAATCAGGTTGATATTTTTGAGAGACTGTTTCATTTTATCCTCCTGTGTTATTATTGGGTTGTATGAAAAATAAAAGGAATAAATATTTTCAAAAAATACACTCCCATAGATCAATCAAAATACATGCAATACAGATAAAATCCCACTGATAATCGCTGTCACATCTTCACTCTTCACTTTTGTAAAAGAGTGCCTGGTTTTTAGTCTTTTATGTACAGTTAATGGTAAGAGAGTAAAATGAATTTTTGATGAAGAAATATGAATTATTTTTGAGAAATGATAGAAATGAGAGTTGGATAAATTTAAATTTTACTGCATCATATAGTCAAAAAATCAAAAAAAGAAAATTTGTGGTTTAATAGCAAATATTATTTTGGAGGGAGTTAAATTCAACATGAATTATGCAATAACAGGAAGTTTTACTCGAAAAATACTACCTTTTCCTGTTTCACTTTCGACTTCAATTTTTCCCTCGTGGGATTGGACTATCAACTGACAAATGGACAAACCCAATCCACTTCCGCCCGTTTTTCGGGCCCGATCTTTTTGGGACCTGTAGAACCGATCAAATATATGCGGTAAGTCTTGTTGTGAGATTCCCGGACCATTATCACTGATTTCAACAATATTCCACTCATCTCCCGGTTTTAATGTTATCCATATTTTCCCGGATTCCGATCCATACCTAATTGAATTGTCTATGATATTAAAAAAGAGCTGATATAAACGCATCCGATCTCCATTTATTTTCACCGGATGCAAATTAATAACTTCAATATTCTGCGATTTCATATCTGCTAAGACCCGGGCATCGCTCAGAACCTCGTTTATAATTTCATCAAGTTGCACCAAATCAAAATCAAAGGTCGAACGTACGGCTTCTGTTTTAGAAAGAAGCAGTAAATTATTGATCAGATGAGACAAGCGGGCGATCGTTTCAATATCCTGTACCAATTTTTCTTTAATTTCCAAAGACAGTTTGGCATTATTTAATTCGCTCTCCCAATGGGCACGTAACACTGATAGTGGTGTTTTTAATTCATGGGCTGCATCGGCTAAGAATTGTTGCTGTGTTGCAAATGCCAATTGTAGTCGATCCAATAAATTATTCAACACCTGCGATAGTTGCCCCAGCTCATCATTTTCAACCGGAACCTGTATTCTTTCCTCAAGATTATTTTGGCTTATCCGATTGGCCTTTTTTGTAATGATATTAACCGGATCCAAAGCTTTACGTGTAAGCAGATAGCTGACAAAAGCCAGAATTAGAATACTGATTAATATTGATCCCAGGAGTACGTCTAATAAATTTTCCATCGACTCCTTGATACGTTCAATCGATAGGCCTACAACAATCCATCCGACACGATGCTCCTTATAATACAATTGTCTGCAAATGAGACGAAATGTGGTTTCTCCCTCCGGACCTGGATTTAAGTAGGGGATATTTTCCGTAACTTTTGTTTTTAGTGTGAAACCCGTTTCAATTTTATCGTCCTGAAGCGGAATATCAAATGAAATGATGGTGCTAAGTGGCGAAATATAGACAGGTTTTGCGTTTTTATTATATACCAGCAAATAGTACTCGAGAAAGCGATTTTCGTTATCATGTAAAAAATCCAGTTCAGAAAATTTGTTAAAAAACGGATCATAACTTCTTTCAATTGAACTGGCCAGAACATCCAATTCCTTATCCATGGCTTCATACAGCAATCTCTGCATACCCCAATAAGTGCCAAGACTAAAGATTAACAAAATGAGCAAGATGATTGAAAAAAACCACAAGGTCAGGCGAATACGGATTTTCACTACTCATCCTTTATCATATAACCAACACCTCTGACTGTCTGAATTATATTTTTTTTGTCCGCGGACTCAATTTTCTTGCGTAGATTTTTAACATGGACATCGACGAAATTCGTCATGGTAAATAAATCGAAATTATCTCCCCAGACATGTTCGGCAATTGACAGGCGGGACAATACCCTGTTTTTATTATAAATCAGAAACTCTAATATTGAATACTCCTTAGCAGTCAGATATATTGGTGTTTGTTCCAGAAAAACTTCATGGCTGTTCGTGTTAATCTCAAGATTGGCGAGATGAAAATTAGCAGATTTCACTTCACTCTTGCGTCGCAAAAGAGAACGTACCCGGGCAAGTAATTCCGGGATGGCAAACGGCTTTGTTAAATAATCATCATGCTCCAGCATCTAATCCTATTACTTTATCCTGGGTACTATCCTTAACCGTTAGCAGTAAAACTGGTATTATAATTTCTTTACGACGTATTTCTATAAGTACTTGGATACCATCTATGTGCGGTAACAGAATATCTAAAATAATTAAGTCATACTCTTCTGTCAACGCCATTTCCAGACCAATCTGTCCGTCAAAGGCAACTTCTACATAATACTTATCACTTTCCAGAACATTTTTTAAGCGAAGGGCAAGAGCTTCTTCATCTTCAACAACAAGAATTCTCATTAATGCTCCAAGATTTAGTAAATAAAGTTATTACTTTCAAAACAAAATACATAAATTTTTGACTTAAAATATTAATTTAAAATTAATGGAAGGCATTCACAGTATATAAATGCCTTCCTGATAAGAGTCATAAATCATTTTTATTTTTCAGGCATAGTAACAGCGACAAAAAGATTAGCTGCACCACGTCTCAGAAACAGTAACAAATTTTCACCTGCTTTTACTTTGGAAATTTGATTGTCAAAATCTTCAACCGATTTTGTTTCCTGACGATTAACTTTCATTATAACGTCTCCGACCTGAATGCCGACCTTAGTGAACACTTCTGGGATCCACTCCTGTAACAACGACACCCTTCACCTCTTTGTTAAGATGATATTGACTTACCAGTTCAGGAACGATATTGGCTACCTGGAATCCTAGGGAGGAGAATTGACTCTGACCCTTAGCAAGTACTTGATTTTCCTCTTTTAATTCTCCCAGATCAACTTCCACATTCTTCTCATCTCCATCCCGTAATATTTTCAGATTAATGTGATCATCGGGCGAGCTACTGGCTACCCAGGTGCTCAACTCGCTTGCATTATCAAGCTCCTTACCGTTAAAGGCCAGGATCACATCTTCCTCCTGAATGCCAGCCTCATTCGCCGGGCTGTCCTTTTGAACCTTACTCACCAACACGCCTTTGGTTGATTTTAAATCCAGGGCCTTGGCCAGATCAGGGGTAATATCCTGGATATACACACCCAGCCATCCGCGAATGACTTTTCCGTTTGTGATAATATCGTTCATTACTTTTCGGGCCAGGTTTACCGGAATAGCAAAACCAATACCCTGAAATCCACCGCTTTGTGATACAATTGCACTATTAATACCAATCAGGTTGCCTCTCAGATCCACTAAGGCCCCGCCCGAGTTACCCGGATTTATAGCCGCATCCGTTTGGATATAATCTTCATACTGGGTTAAGCCAACACCACTTCTTCCTTTGGCGCTAACGATTCCAGACGTGACAGTATGCTCTAATTGTGGATTGAGCGGTGATCCGATAGCCAGGACCATTTCACCGACACGCATTTCGTCTGAATTGCCCAGTTGAATCGGAGTCAAATTTTTTGTATCGATGGTAACTACAGCCAGATCTGTCTGCGGATCTGTACCTTTTACCGCACCTTCAAACTCCCTGCCATCCATTAATCTGACCTTAATATTATCGGCCTCATCTACCACATGATTATTGGTTAAAAGTATGCCATCTGAATCGACAATCACCCCCGAACCTAAGCCCATGCGTTTATAATTTCGTTCCGGTGTAGATTGTTGAAAGAACTTTTTGAAAAAATCATCCCCACCAAAAAATTCGCCAAATGGTGATCCCGAAAAAGGCATCCCCTCCATTTTAACATTTGTTTCAGTAAAAACGGTTACTACCGAGGGATTTACTTTTTCTGCCACATCGGCAAATACATTACTCAGTTTTTCTGCGGTAGAGAAATCTCCAGGATTAACCGGACTAACTATTGGTGAATTAGACTCTACAGTGAGATTAGTTTCCTGGGCGTGGGAAGTTAGAGTTAATCCAAAACCTGCTGTCAATACAACTCCCACTAAAATACCGACGGAAATTAACAACCAAGTGCGATTAAAATAACGAGATACTCTCATGATTAAATCCTCCATTTTTTAAATACTTAAGCTTGTCTTTTTCGTTTGTTTAAAACCTAAAAGTTAAAAATGAAGAAAATATGAAGAAATTTATCCACGAGACAAAACAGATTTGGAATATAAATCCAAATATCAGGAAAGCAATTTATTACAAGTGGATAGGAATGCGGCTGAATTTAAGTACTTTGTAGGACGGGCAATATAAATGAGAGAGTGTGATAATTTTGCACTTCCAAAGTAGCAGACGAATATGAATGAGGTGAGCCAGCAGATTCATTCAACACATCAACCATAATTGACTTCATTCTACCACAACCGGAATACATGACTTTTAAAGTGTTTAATGTTCTGAGGCAAAAGATCGCAATATTGCTTGATCAAAAGATGACCAGCAGTGTGCAGCATTATGGATGCAATTCCCCTCCACGCGGTTAAACTCTAAACACTATCTAATTTTCAAAATTTATAACACAGTATTTGGATATTTATTATTTGAAATTTATTTAGAATTTTGGATTTAGTGCCTCGAAATTAAAAGATCCCGATAAAATCGGGATCTTTATAGTACCGGGGATCCACCCGTATGACGGGGCCAGACGTCCGTGAAACGGGATACGTCCGGCGGATGATTGTTTATCACGAGCACAGAATCCTCATTAATCAATACATTACATACTGCTGTTCCAATTTCATCTTTGTCGCCATAAGTAAAAATACTTTTACTGTTCGATATAGGGAAACGGGACAGAATAGCCGCACCAAAAGTTCCGGTTACAGATTTGGGTCCATAATAACTATAATAGTTTAATTTATCGGAAAAATAGCGAACAATATCATTGTTCCCTCCTGAGACCTTGGCCACATCACTTTCCTGCAAACAGAGAATATCAGGATTAATTTGTTTTATTATAGCAAGTTGTTGTTGAAAACTTCTGTCGCCAAAACAATCAACGCCATGTTGCAGGTTATAGGTCATAAGAATTAATTCATCTTTATTAGAAATCACCTTTGATGGCGTTGATTGAGTTGATACTAAACCGGTAATGCTCAGACAACATAGAATTATCCCTATTATGGTTAGATGCTTTCGATTCGCATGCAAATCAATATAAGGATATGCAGGGTTTTTAATAAATCAATAAGTTCAACAATAGTTTTCGACTTTCTGTTCACCAATATGAATTGCAGAACCGGGAGCTAATCCAATTTTTTTTGATTGACGTTTAATAAACCTCATATTTTTAACCTTTAGTGAAGATTATTTGTATAAACGGAAAAAAATCTCATGCTATTTAGTATTTATATTGAAGTAAATATATCAAACAGTATCAATTAAATTATCACTATCACTATTTTTATAATTGTTATTTATATTCATTGGTACAGGTAGGGGTGATCGCATATGCAAATCTCGCTGTGGAAAAGGGATTTCTACATCATATTCTTTGAATTTTTTAACTATAGCAATATTTAATTCTGATTTAATAATATGATGTTTTTTGGGATGACTAATCCATACTCGTAAATCCATATTCCAAGATGAATCACCAAAATCACGAAACAATACATCTATCTCAGGATTTTTCAAAACTTCTGGATGTTCTTCAGCGACCTCTCCCAGTGCTTTTAAAACAGTATCAATATTTGATCCATATGAAACACCAACCAAAACATTAATACGTATTTTAGGATCGCCATGTGACCAATTTATAACATTGCTTGAAATAAATTCAGAATTAGGAACAATGATTGTGATGTTATTAAGTGTACGAATTGTAGTTGAGCGAATGTTGATTTCAAGAACATCTCCCTCAGTATCACCAACTGTAATACGATCACCCATTTTAATAGGTCGCTCGAAGAGCAAAATTAAACCTGCAATAAAATTTGAAGTAACATTTTGCAAACCAAACCCGATACCAACAGAAAGCAAACCCAATATAACAGCTAATCCACTTAAATCTATTCCGATAAACTGAAAAGCGACAATTGCTCCAATGACCATTATAACATAATGACTGACGCGTCGCAAGTTGTAACTTGTACTTTCTTCAATTTTCAATCGTGAAAACATTTTATTAAATAATATTTTCGTAGTAAAGCGTGAGGACAAATAAAATATCAGCATTACCAGAATAAACATAATAATGGAAGAAATTGATACAGGTGTCAGGTTTAATTCAAATAAAGTATAGTTAAATATTTTTGAAATTATGCTAACTATTTCATCATAACTCATATATGCTTTCCTTTTCTTTATAATACAAGCGAATTTAAACTAAGTATTGAGTGAATAACAACAGATAGCTGCTAATATTTGTAGTAGAATCTTTCCGGATCATTGGTATTCAACATTTCCTTTTTCAGGTAATGCCTAAACTTGGTTATTTGTTCTTGGTAGTCCATGTTATTAATTAAATTATCCCAACATCCCGGATCTTTAGTCAGGTCATAAAATTCTTCCGGCGGCCTTTCCTTCATAAAAACCATTTTTCTTTTTAATTTCTCATTCTTACCCAGACTTGAATTAACCACATCCATCCATCCGTTGCCCTTCTGTTTTGTTACCGCCTGAGCGTACTACAAAAGAATTCCAGATATAACAATAAGTTTCATTAATAATCGCCCTATGAGGAAAAAACTCTTTTTCACTTGATTCATGTTGATAGTTAAACGCAGCATAAGCATAATCCCTGTCTGTTTTTTCTGTCTTGCCAGTAATCACATCATATACAGATTTACCTTCAATGGCTGATAAGGGAGGCAATCCCACAGCCTCAATAATTGTTGGAACAATATCGATAGAAGAGACAATAGATTTTTTATCAACAATTCCCTTTTTTATCTTATCCGGCCATCTCATAATAATAGGTGTACGTATACCGTCATGATAAAGAGTGCTTTTGGCCCCGGGTGCACCCATTCCATTATCAGAAAGGAATATTACCAGGGTATTATCTGCTACATCACTCTCGTCAATTGCTTTTAATATGGCGCCAATACATTCATCACCTCTGTGCAAGGCATTATAATAGGGAACCAAAGCCTTGCGTATTTCAGGAAGGTCGATTAAAAACGCCGGAATTTCTGCTTCATCCGCAGAATATTTTCTTGATGGTTCGGGATATTTGTTCTCCGGATTCCATTTAGCCAATTTCTGATGCTCTTTCTTTGTATCGTCCCAGGGCCTGTGCGGATCTATGGGATTGGCATACAGGAAAAAGGGTTTATTATTCCTCTTGGCGCTTTCAATAAAGGCCTTTGTCCTTTTGTAAAAAGAATCAGGATTTCTATCGTGAAAACCAACGCCAAAAGGCAATTCATTATATTCTATATCCCAGGTATTCAAATATTTTGATCGCCTCAATTTCAATATGGCGCCTGTTGTATAGCCATTATCATGCAAATAGGTTGATATGGAGGGGGTCTTTACATCCGGTTCTTCCCATAATTCAGGAGGTTGCTCTCCATGCCCCATCATACCACTACAGTGAGGATACCTACCCGATAGGATGGCGGCTCTGGACGGCCCGCAAATCGGGGTCATTACATATCCATGACTGAACATAAGGCCTTCAGAAGCCAACTTGTCAATATTGGGAGTGATAGCGGGAACTTTACAACCCTCAACCCCCGTAGTACCGTATCCCATGTCATCTAACGTCAGAATAACGATATTTAAGGGGGACTTGTTAACATTTTTATTGCATCCAAAGACAACAAAAATTAAGACAAAAATAAAAAATAATTTAATGTCTAAGTTTATTATTTTTCTCATATTCGGCTTATTCTTAGTTGGTTTTGCCGGAATCGGAACTTTGATGTTTTTTACAACCTTATTGGAACTCATTTTAACTCCTTTCCACAACTTTAATTTAATGGAAAGTGTCTCTAAACAAAATTTAAAATCTCTCCCAAAGGTTTTGACGACCTGCACCTGTAAATCCTCTAAAACTCTCAGACTAAATTCGGTTTAAGTTAAGAGACATTCTCACCGGTTCTATGCCCACCTCGCTCCAGACAGTAAGTTTCAAACGGTAGAAGTAAAATCTACTATAGAATAACCCCACGCGGAATTGAGGCATTGAAGAAAGCATTAGAAATTCATAAAACTGTATGGCAGGGGATTACTGAGTTGTCTTTTAATCGGGGATGAATGATAATAATATTTTCATTACCACCGTAAACTATGAGGTTCTTATCTGAATGTGTCCGTGTTCCTTACGAGAATGACCGAGCAATCCTTACCAACTACTGTAGGTGTTCGTTATTCCCGTAACGCTGCTGCTGTTATTCTCGTAACGCCTTACCCCTTACCCAGGTTACGCATCGCTTACTATTAGCGTAAGGGTTCGATCCTTACGAAGGTAACGATCCCTGTATTACGCTCTAAGTGATCGCCGCCCTACGTAGATAATGAGGGCGTCCATAGGAACTAAAGGATCTCACAACTTTTTCCATAACGCCCTCTCATACATTCCCTTAACAACGCACTCTGATTAAATAAAGTACCACAAAAATTCAGTGAGGGTGCTGAAACGTATATAAAAAATCGTCCCGCTTAATCCCTTTGAAAACCAAGACCCAGATGCCACTTGCCTATTATCCCTGTTCTATAACCTTTCTCTTTCAGATAAGCTGCAATAGTAATTCTGTCTTCCTCAATCAAGGGTGAATCATAGCCTTTTAATACGCCTCTTTTTAAGAAAGTCCGCCAACAATACCTCCCCGTCAACAATCCATCTCTTGTTGGTGTGCAAATAGATGACGGTGTATGCGCATCCGTAAACATTATTCCTTGTTCAGACAACCTGTTCAAATTTGGCGTTGGAATTTCTGAATCCGGATTGAATGATTGGACATCACCATAACCCATATCATCAGCAAGAACGATAATAATGTTTGGGGAATTAGTTTTTTTTGTAGAACAAGATACGAGACTCACCAGTACAAAAGATAAAAAAAACGTTTTCATAATATGCCATTTACTTTTAATTATGGCCTATTGCTCCTATGGTCATTTGAGATTATTTCATAAGAACAAATTTTTTAGTCTCTGTAAAATCTCCGGCATTTATTCTATAATAATAAGTTCCGTTGGATAGGTTTCTCCCATTAAATACAATGTTATAATGGCCTGCCTGCTTTTTTTCATTAACTAATGTAGTAACCTCTCTACCCAACAAATCATAGACTTTCAAAGAAACAAGACTTCCTATCGGAATTGTGTATTCAATCCTTGTAGTTGGATTAAATGGATTCGGATAATTCTGTTTTAATTTATAGTTTTTTTTTAAAAAGGAATTTTCCTTAACCGATGTTAAATTTTTGATAAAATTTTCCGGTTGTAACGCACCATGTGTTACTTTTAAAACAGCAATAGAGCCTTTAAACCAGCTTCTTTGATCCATTCGTGTACCAATGGATGTAGAAGCATTGGTAATCGGAAGATAATCTACTTCACCTGAAATTTCTTCTATTCCATTAACAAAATGTTTCATGGAGCGGTTATCATAAACCAATGCCGCATGATACCATTGCCCAACCGGGTGACGTGCCGATTCTAATTTCAGCGCCCGTGATGATACTTCGGATTTAATATAAGTGTCCAGATACCATTGATGATCATCGGTCAGTCGTAATTCAACAAGGATTCGCCGGTCATTATTGGCCGGATCCTGGATATGGATAAAACGCTGTTCTTCATTTGCCGGCCAGGATGAATCCGGTTTGAAAATTACTTCAACCGTAAAGTTTGTTGCCCCTTCAAGTGGGTTTGATTCAACAAGAAGTCCATCATCAATCCCATCGAACCAGACTACCTTGCCATATTCATCAGAATCAATTACCTGTGGTGAGTCGGACTTAATAACTGTAAATCCGGCAATGCTATCCACGTTGCTAAGATTCCACGTCGTAGAAAATATATTAGGAGGATTTTGTCCATTCAACATTGAATTTAACAAGAGCCATATAAACAGCGACAATTTCATTATAACTTATCTCCTCATTTATTTACTTTATCATTAAGATCTTTTTATTTGCAATCCATGATCCACTTCGTTTAATTGTTACAAAATATGTTCCTGAAGCCAATACACTTCCCTGATCATTGGTCCCGTCCCAGGAAATAAGATTATCCCCAGTTGTAATGATTTCACCCTCAAACAACGTTTTTACTTTTTGCCCGTTTATATTGAAAATCTCGATATTAAGATAACCCCGTTCCGGAACCTGATAGGAAATCTGAACACTGTTATTAAAGGGATTGGGATAGGCTTTATTGATTTTATAAGTGAGTACGGGTTGAAATTTTTTCCTGTCCAGGCTTGTTAAGTTGGATGCTGTTTTAAATTTTAGTCCAAAAACACGGTTTCCATCAAAATCCGGATTGGATTCCGGTTCACAAATATTCAGACAAAAGTCGTATCTGCCAAACTTTTGCAGTGATTTAACCAATAACCTATTTTCACCCTTATTAATATTAACTGTAACTTTTGTACTCACGAATTCTTTATCAGGCAAAGACCGTGTGCCTGCATACCTGTATATTTCCTCACCATTCAGGTATATTTTTAATGCTTCATCTGATCCAATCCAGAATTCTGTCGGTTGATCTTGAGGGGCATCAAAATAGCAGAAGTTATAACTCACAACCTGGTCACCTGATTGAATATTATAATAGTTCATAAGGTCAAGCCGGTCATCGGTAAAGTAAATTGCTTCACTCCATTGATTTTCACCAGCCTTGGCAACAATGCCCGCTTCATTACCCACAAACTCATAATCAATCGGATCTGATATACCATCTATTGAATAAGGACCTTTTAAAAGCCATCTGCGGATTCCCTGTCCAAAATCACCCTGAGTTGACTTAGATTTTTTAAAACGGCGTTTTGTTGCTTCAAAATCAGCACCGACAATCTCTATATTATCCGGATTATTTGTTCCAAGCCCTACCATTTCTGCTAATGTAATATGTTCAATATCGTCGGGATTCATGCCCATCAGACGTGTACATACATGATCAACAGCAACCGGATCCGCTCCGGCGACTATCATATTCATTCTGACCAGATTGGTAATAATATCACCATCCCGTATGGCGCTCTTTTTTGTTTCGAGACAGGCGATTGCATCCACCACAGTATATTTTATTTGGGCCAGATTACATAAATCAACAATTTCCTTTTGAGTCCAGTATTTGGGTACTTCAGCAGTGTGGGTTAACTTTGTCTGATAATTATCCTGCGGTACACCGGAGTTTTTTGAAAATCCATATCTTGTGCTGGGAGCAATTCCAACTTGATTTTTCAACGAAACAGTTATTCCGGGGTCGTGAATTTTCATAACCGGGACCGTTATAAAAACATCCGCATTTAATACATCTTTGTGGATATAATATTGACTTTTCTGAGGTAAGGCCTCCCCGCCGCCCGGTATATCTACAAGTATAAGGTCATCCCAGGGACTTTCCGGTGGTGATCCGTTCAAATTGGACAATCTGAAATTAATATTTTCCAGATATGGATCTGTCAGTAAATCCTGATAACCCGCGACATCCCACAACTTCTCCCAGCGGGGTGATGTTCTGCTGGAATAGGCTAATTCATAGTCCATCTCCCTTGGAGAACCTTCACCAACCACAATCTCGATATTACCGGGGCTAATTTCATCAATAATTTTAATGAGCGCTTTTATCACCCGTACATCTGTAACTTCCCCGCTCCCCGGGGGTTCAGGATCTACGATATTTGGTTTTAGTAAAACCATGTCCCCGTCCTCAATTACCCATTCAAATCCCCCTGAAAGTTGAATGGCCTTGCGGACCATGTTTTCAATAGTTGGATAACCAATTTCAGCATTTGTTATAGGTGTAGGATTCGCTAGTTGGGCATCATCAGACCGGACAATGGATACTTTCGTCGTTGCTGAGGTGATGCTGTCATAATGAGATACAGGTCTGAACGATTTGTACAGGGAAATAAAATAATTAGAAGCTTGAGAAAAGTCCCAGACAAGCCATATCATTATGCCGAATACAAAAATTAGTTTTGTGATACTCAGTTTAAAAATCCTCATAATTTTCCTCTTTTATTATCGAATGCTAAATATTTAAGAAAATCAATCCCGCCAGAAATGCACCACTAACCGTAACAGCCAGATAGAAAATGAAAATTTTAATACCTAATAGTGATTTAAATATGTATAGCGTTCCTAACTTGGTCGCCGGGCCTGCTATCAAAAAGGCCAGTACAGCACCTTTGTTCATCCCCATATCACTCAGTACTTCAACAAATGGAATAGCTGCACCACCGCAGCTGTAAAAGGGAACTCCAAGCGCAATTCCAACCAAAAGACTCCCTGTTATTTGTTGCCCCAGAATTTCTTTAATGAACTCTGGTGATATTAATGCCTTTACGACCGCACTAATCAGAAGTGCAGCGGCAAAATGTTTTCCAAAAAAGATCAAGCCTGCATTTAACTCCTGAAGAAAATTTCTCTCAGTTTTGTCGGTTTTCTTTAAGATGGAGCCCGGGGAAGGAATTCTTTTAAAAAGATGCAATGAAATAAATCCACCGGTTATGGCAAGAATAAAAGCAGTGGTTAAACGCCAAAATGCGATATCCACACCCAACTGAGTATATGTGAGGAAAAAGACACTTGGATTTATTAATGGAGAAGCGATGACAAATGCGACCACTGCTGCAAAGGGAACACCAAAGGGAATAAATGATAAGCCAATTGGCACCGCAGCATACGTTGGTAATGGTGAAATAATACCCAGTAGCGCTGCTGTTAAAATGGCCATCCCGCTGTTTTGAACTTTAAGGATAATGCCTTTTTTCCTGGTAATCCGAACAAGCAATACGTGAATAAATATGCTAATCAACACATATGGGGCAATTTTAATAAATATCTCAAAATAGGATTCAATAATCCGCAGGGTATAAGTTCCTTTGAGCTGATCTAAGATGTAATAATATATATCGCTAATTTCTAAGCCTTCCTTCTTTTTTTAGCCAAGACTATTGAGCCTATTTCATCAGAATAAATTTTTTAGTTTCAGTAAAATCCCCAGTTATTATTCTATAATAATATATTCCGTTGGATAGATTTTTTCCATCAAATTCCACTTGGTAAGTACCTTGTTGCTTTTTTTCATTAACCAATATCATAGTCTCTCTGCCCAGCAAATCAAATACTATTAGAGAAACAAAACTTCCAACAGGAATTGAATATTTAATTTTTGTAGTTGGATTAAATGGATTCGGGTAGTTTTGGTGCAATACGGACTTATTTGGTATAATGTAAGTGGATTCATTGAGTGAGGTTATTCCTTCATCCACTCTAAGTTCATCGATATTACTTCCACTTAATCCTATTGCAGTGAGTCTGATGATATTCTCCCCGGCATTCAATGTTTGAGTGGATGAAACTACTTCCCAGTTGGTCCATGCGCCAGTTGCAGGAAAATTTAATGACGCTTCTTTAACAGATTCATTTACTTTTAATTCAAGGGGACGGGGCCAGCTGTCATTTGCATACCTGAATATCAGGTTATAACTACCCGAAGACGGCACATCAATAGTCCATTCAATGAAGTCATTGTACGGATTTTTATAAACCAAATATCCCGATCCATGATAGCCTACATAATTTGCTGAAAATGTCGCTCCATTATACACAGCATCTTCTGACTGGTAAATCGTATTGAATTCCTCATAGGTTGCTGTTATAGTTGCAGCGCCGTCGCCCAGATGTAATGTGGTGGAAGATGCCTGAATATCAACAATAGATGGAGTTCCGTAATCAATCAGCCATTTATCGAATTTCATATTTTCCGGCGGGGAATCTGCCACAATTGAAACCTTTTCGAAAGGATAATAATCACCTGTACCGCTTCCGCTATTTACCATTAAGGGAAACTTGTCACAATTGCCTTCAACTTCACCACAGCCGCAATTACCTGGTTCTGTTTTATTCGGATCATCAGGACAGTAATCGCTTGCTTCTACAGTTATTGTTGTCGTGCTATTTGCGTTTAAATCAACTCTTGTATCAATAATGTGAAAATTATCGCCGTCAAATTCCTGTGTAATGGAAGCATTTAATACATTATAAATTATATCTTTAGGTAAAATAAAACGCACCCTTGCGCCTTCAATAGGAAAAGAAAATTTATTAACTATGGTTGCCGTATTATTTGCATTGCTTCCGTTATTTTCGTTGGAATAGCTCAGTTTAAGTTTGCTGGTACTCCAATTCTGGTCAACTTCAAGACCCGGATGACCCGAATATGAATTTCCTACCGTTGAGAATGTGCCATCATTGAGATTGATCTTATATAAATTAAATGGTGCGCCCGTAGTACCATTTTTAAGACCTGCTGCTGTATAGATTATTGGGTTTCCGTCAATAGAATATGGATTCGTTGTATAACGGTGAATATGTCCGCCAATCATTAATTTAAAAGGTTCTCCTGCTGACTTAAAGGAGTTATAAATAAGGGGTACGCCGTCCTGGGGAATATGAAAATAGGCAATCCTCATATTTCCGCCACCCACACTATTTATCCAATCTACGGCTTTGTCAATTTGCCATTGAAAATTAGGAGCACTTCCGTCAGAAGGGCACCAGGAATTATTTATACCTACAAAGCGTGCACTGTTATATGTAAAATTGTGGTATTGAAGTCCAAATAAGTCATTCCATGCGCTTGCCGCATCTTTCATAGTCACATCATAACTATGATGGGTAGGCGTATCATGGTTTCCGGGAATCATAAATAGAGCCGCCGATGCTAGTTCCTGCATTCCCCTAACACCACCTGATCCATACATAAAATCATTTAACCTTGATTGATTTAAACTTGGATTACTTGGAGTTTGCCAGTAGGAGTCGCCTGTTTCAATAAATATTTCTGGATCAATAATATTAGCGATATCTATCACTACTGTTTGATCTTTGTAGAGAATGCCCTCGGTATTTTTACTGGCTTCCCATCTGTGAGGATCTGAAAAATGCATTATATAAAATGTGCTTTTATATTCTTTAACAACCTTTACCGATGCAAATGATGTTTTTGTACTGGTTGAAGTATTTAAAATAAGGTTATACTTGTCTGCCGGTGCATCGGCAGGTACGGTAACCGTGATTCTTGTATCATAGGTATTGCCGGACCACCCGTCGTATTCCCAGTTACCATTTTCAACACTGAATGAAGAGGTAACAGAGTTATGCGGTCCCTCCAATATTACTGAATTGATGGTTTGACCACTATCAGCATCGAACCAGATCTCAAAGGTTTCACCAGCTTTTACAATTGCGGTTGTAGCCCGCCAGGGATAAATGATTTGTGCGCACCAGTTGTTCGTTGAAAAGAATGTCAGAAAAAGTAAAATCATAATTCCGGTCATACGACTTGTTTTTGAGTTGGACATGCTTTTTAATTTTTTCATTTTGTATTGCTGCCCAATTGCTTGCTCGTTCATTAAAATGTTAGTGGTAACTTTGATCATCTCTATATTTTTACACCGAATGCAATTAAAAATCCCCTATCCCCATTCAGGGGAGGAAGGGACAATAATTATTTGATTAAATTCATTTTATAGCTCCTGACGAACGAGCCATTATTATCCATGACACGAATTATATAAATATACATTCCGCTGGCGAGATTCGTGCCATCAAATTCTACCAGGTAAATACCTTTTTGCTTTCTTTCATTAACCAATGTCATAATCTCTCTGCCCAGTAAATCATATACTTTTAAAGAAACAAAACTTCCCATTGGGATTGAATATTTAATTTTTGTTGTTGGATTAAACGGATTCGGATAGTTTTGCTGCAAAGCAAAACTGTTTGCTCTGCCATTATGGATTTCATCTATTGGCGTTGTTCCATCATCTCTCGCAGAAACTCTGATTTCATCTAAATAGATGTCATCTTCATCATCGCTGGCATGACAACGAAAGCGGATACGCGTCTTATTAGTCAATGTATAACCACTTATGGTCACGGAATCTGATATAAAAAATATCATTATCAAAATCCACACCGCTTATCCATGTTTTCACTGTCGTATAGTTGCTGCCGCCGTCGGTGGATATCTGCAACGCAAAATTTTCATCCGCTTCCATGCTGACAGACTTTATACCAGAATTCAACCAGAACTTCATTATAACCGGTTAATACCAGATCACCTGTTGTAACCAGTGATGTGCTGGTATTACTCTCAAGATTAACCGAGTAATAACCCTGATGGGCATGTTCGGTGGAATCTACCTTGCAATCATCGCCGCCATCTTTCCAGTTACCATAGCTGTCACCTTCAAAATCATCATAGATGATCTCAATAAAACCACCCACTTCAAGACTATCAGTGGTAGCTGATGCTTCATTTGAATAAGCGGAAAAGCCTGAGGAATTGTATGCACGGACACGATAAGTGTACTCCGTAGATGGTGTTAATCCTGTATCATCATATGAACCGATACCTGCGCCCACTGTGGCGATTTCAGCATATGAACCTGTGGTTTTTCTTTCAATCTTAAATCCCAGTTCATCACTGGCATTATCCGTCCAGTTCAGACTAATTTGACGGGAAGAAACTGTATTGGCGGCAAGACTTTCAGGATCAGCGGGTGGTGTTATGGTCAAAATTTCACAGTATTTCTGCTGACACCATTCAGACAAAGTACCTGCGCAGTCAAAATCGACTACAGTTATGGTATTTGATTGATCCCCTTTATTCAAATCAGGTGCATTTTCTCCTGCCGGATGATAAACGGTAATATTGCACTCCGTTGCTGTATACGTATTTACATCCCAGCCAACATTATCATAGCAGACAACAGATCCGGTGATACCAGTAATCGGATAGCCTGCTTCTGCACTTAATCCACCCGCATAGACTTGAAGTAGAACCATCATTTCGCTGTCCCAGGTTTCCCCAGGCTACAATATCGACTTCATTGTTTTCTATAATACTGTTAGGCTGCTTATTTCTGAAAAACACGCCTTGCATTCTGTTGTTGAAAGTAATACACTGTATAAAGTTATTCCTTACGGTGCCGCCTTCACCACTTGTACTTGAAATATCAAAACTGAATCCTGACCGATCATTATCATAGGCTTCACAAGCATAAAATTTATTGTTCTCGATAGCCTCTCCAAGATCTGGATTACCAGATCCGTCTATGCGGACAAACATTCCAAATCCGGGACCCTGGTTTCTTCTACCAATACATCGGTAAAATTCAGAGTTGCGGCATTTTGGTGTCCATCCGTCACTCCAACAATCCTCAGCAATACAGTCATACCATTTGTTGTGATCGCCTTTGTCGGTCAAACCGTTGCCGGACATATTAAGACTTACGCCTGCAAACGATCCGGTAAGATTGCGGCATTCATTGCCATTACATCCGGGACCAAGCGTGAAACAATCATCTGATGCATCTGTAATAACCATATCATGAAAATTAGAATTCGTGACGTACACAAAATTAATAAAGCGCACACTCTTTTTTGAGTTATTTGCGGAATTCCCATAATAGGTACCGCCGGACATATCGATGTTTGTGGCGCCACCAGGTATTTCCGTAATCCCCGTATTCCGTGTGGCGTCAATATTTCGAGTCGTGTCAACATAGCCAATATCATCAAGAACTGCATTATCACCTAAGGTCAGAGTTCCGTCGAGAATCCAGGTAAAATTAGATGGTAGATAGATGGTCTTGGCGATTACAAAATCTCCGTTTAAGCGAAGTGTGTCGCCATCTTGTACCACATCCAGAGTAGTTTGAATCAGATCGGCATCATCAGAAGTTCCCGAAGGGACAATAGTTATTTCAGATGAAAACACCTGAGTAACAACCATGAAGAGTGAAATTACCGCAATAATGCGTACTTTAAAACTCATTTTATGATTGGCTTTCATGTTAACCTCGAATATTTTTTCTTCTTTTACTCTGTTTGATGTAAGGCATTAGCAGCACGTTGCTCTGCCTGCGCTAAGCGGGTACGCAGGTTCTCAACAACGTCAATATATCCCGGAGAGTGAACAAGGTTTATATGCTCCCGAGGATCGTTCTCCAGGTCATAGAGTTCTTCTCCTCCTTCTGGCCACAGGGTATATCGCCAGCGATCTGTTCGGATGGCCTTGCCTAACCTTTTGAGAGGTTTTTGGTAATGTCCTGGTGCGTTTTTACCAAGCCTCAAATTACCGCGTCTAACCACCGTGTAGGCAACCTCTTTTCCCGGAGCATTTGGATTATGCAACATCGGGACCAGGCTGCGGCCTTGCAGATCTCCCGGTGGTGTTACGCCACAGAGTTCGGCAAGGGTTGGATAGAGATCTACAAGTTCAACCAGTCCTTCGCTGGAAGAGCCCGATTTTGTTTGACCCGGCACGCGGATAACCAATGGTATTCGGTCACAGGTCTCAAACAACATGACCTTTCCCCACATAAAATGATCACCAAGCTGATATCCATGGTCAGACATTAAAACAATAATCGTATTCTCCCATTGACCACTGCTTCTCAGGGCTTCAAAGATCAGTCCGATTTGAGCATCGATAAAGGATATGCAGGCATGATACGCTTGGGTGTACTCACGCCGTAACGAGTCATTTTCAACCCCGAACTCAAACCCGAAACGTTCATAGCGCTTCGTCATTGCTTCAGCGGGCGCCTGCTTCCAGAAATCAGGCGGTGGTGGCAAGAACATCAGGTCCTTTTTAGGGTACATGTCGAAATAGGCGTCGGGTGCCAGAAAAGGTCCGTGAGGTTTGTGGATACCGCAAGCCATGAAGAATGGCTTCTCACCATGGCTCCTGTTCTTCAGCCACGATACAATTTGCCGTACATTCTTACCGTCTTTATGCTGGTCGTCGCGCAGGCCCGTAGGTCCGTAGCCTGGTTTCTGGCCACGCGTCTGTGATGCGATGGTCGGGTAGAATTCCTTCCAAAGTTTTTTTGTTTCGCCAGCTTCAATGGATCCATGTTTTGCTTCGAAGGTCTCACGGATTGGTGTCACCATCGGCATTTCTTCATTTTCAAACCGGAGAAACTCATTCCAGGCCAAATCTCCATGTTCCATTTTTGTGCTGTGGAATACCTTGCCTACCGAAGCAGTCCAATAACCGGCTTCCTTAAAGCGTTGTGGCATGGAAACGGTTCCCGGGCGGGTTTGCCGAATATCCGTGTAGTTGTCAATGACGTCTGTCGACTCCGGATAGAGGCCGTTGAGAAAAGAAGTTCGCGATGGATTACAAACAGGATACTGGCAATAGGCCCGATTAAAAGTCATTCCGGTGGCGGCCAGCATATCAAATGCCGGCGTACGGATATGCGGATAGCCAGACGTTGAAACATGCGTGTTTAAATCGTCGCAAATAATCAGCAGGACATTTGGCTTAGTATCTGCGGCAACCGATGAACCCATTGACAGGCAGAAAACTACTAATACCGCCACTATTTTTATCACTATTTGCATAACGAAGATCTCTGGGTTAAGTCAAATTCACCATAGCTCTACCGTTCACAAGAATTACGATAATGTTTGGATAATCCGTTTTTGTTTTTGAGAATGAGACACTGAAACAAGTTCTCCATACGAGTCCATTACACAGTGTGACCTGTTTGACATCCCGAACTTGATTCGGGATCTTTATATTATGCAATTCTCTTTTATTTGTTGAGTTTTAAGGGAACTGTCAATTTAGTCTTATTGAGAAAGTTATACATCCTTCCATCAATTTTTTGCTTTTAATAACGTAATTTTATTTAATAAATAATCAATCTGAAATGTTCTTTCAAGTGGATCAGCATTGGAATACCAGGTTGAAAAGATACCATGTTGCGCTTCGTTCAGATATTGTCTTGCCTTTACAGCATTATCATATGCCAGATCAAGATTTTCCATCAGAACATCTTCTGTTCTTTGATGTTTATAGGCATACACATAATGGTAAAGTGTCTTACTTAAATGAGTCATATAATAACTGTATATACGCAGATTATCGTTAAAAAAAGTTTGTTTATCTTCATCCAGTTGAGGCATCATTTCGGAACAACGCTCAGCAACCGACTCAAATTTTGGTATGGTTTTTTTCATTCCATACAATAAGTGCATCAACCTGATTTTTACTTTTATTATGTTCAAAATCAATTCGATAAGTACGACCCGGGACGCTTTCATATCCAATCTTATACAACGGATTCATATTTATATGATTTTCTGAAAAATAAAACGCCTCAAAAATATGATCAAAAGCCCGGGCATATCTTAAATCCTGAAATACAAACTGACGTTCCATTCCTTCAAATTCGGTCGGTTTCGCTTGCCAGTAGGCATAGTAATAGTCTCTGTATAGTTGTGCTACTTCATTCGCCTTTTCTGCCCCAAAATATTGAGTACAATAATCTAACAAAAAGGCATCGCTGTTATAACTATCATAATCCCACAACATTTTGGCATGGGCCGAGAGTTCCAGCACAAATTCCCTCACGTTTCCTGCATTCACGACTGAGAAGTACAATGGGGACTTATTATTAATATAGCGGTAATTAAATTCCATTTTCCAGGGGCTTTCAGCCGGTGCCACATGTGCCCCGGTTGATGCAAATCCAAAATTCATGTAGAATCCCAGTTTTACTGGTATGCTCGGATTAAAATTTACCAGATCATCATAAGGATAAGGATCACGACGGGCAGCCACAAAAGTCCAGATCATGTTTTCACCTTCCGGTGGTTTCAGGTAACCTTTGGCCATCAGGTTTGCAATCTCATCGTAAAAGGTGATACGCGCATAAGGTTTATCTTCTCCCGTAACCTCTCGTATCAGATCATACTGGATTTGCAACATCTTATTTATGATTTCAGCGCGTTCTTTTTCGTCTTGGGGAGCATCCTCGAAAATAACCCAATATGGCTCATCTCCTTTGCCTCTGAATGCGACACTCCAAAGGTTCTCGATCCCGTTTTTTTGCACAGTCTCTGCATTATAACGAAAGAAATCAAGAATCGCCTGTTCATTGGATAATAGCAGCTTAGGCGCCTCCATATTTCTAACTTTTTCCCAGTATTGGTTCCATGTCCTGAATGAAGTATTCAGGCCACTCGTATGATGTGAGGTTATAACCAATCCATATTTGTCAATCAGATAAGCATAGTCAGTCAATTTATAATCCGGCATTATTGTAGAGTAAGTTTCAACGGTGTTATACTTTAACCGGAGAGTTGTTTCAAGCCAGACATTCTCATTTTCTTCTGATTCAGCTCTCCAGGGATTGATAAAATCCTGGTCACCTGGTAAAATGCTGCGATACCTCACTTGTGGTGATTTGAAAAAAATATCATAGTCATGGGCTACCGATATTTCATCTTTTTTTATCAGGAATCCATGTACTATAAAAGTGCAATGGTGGAACACCAAGAATTTTTTCAGAAAACGTATAAATGGCATAAATAGTACCCCTCAGATCATACCCTTCAAGATATATCCTATTATTCTCCGCGTCGGCATATATGCGGTGAGACTCAAATCCATCAAGTTCCCTAACCTTATCGGATGGCACGGCAAGGGTCCCGGATGAGCGATTTATGATTACGATCTCGGTCTGTGAATTGTCCGCGCTCATCTCATTTACAACAGCTGGTTCAGTACCCATTACGCTCGTAAAATCTTTCAATAGGGCTTTAAGAGCAAGCTTGATCGGGCCTGGCTCTTTATCTGAGATCACTATCTTCAGATCATTTCCATTAAAACGTATGGCCTTGTCATCCAACGGGCGTGCGTTCCCTGATACCACCAATAGGAAGACAACGGCAAACAGTAAAGGTAAAGAAATTGTTGATATCTTGTTATTTGTTAACATTTGAGAAACCTCCAATGATTATTGACTCGAATCCATATTCGTTTCCTCTAACCGGTTTGCTGCTGGTTAATGCACCGGCGAGGTTTTTGACTGCTCTTTGTAAATCGATTATCCGGGCGGAAACGTTGCGATGATTTCCATGCCGCTTTCAGATTCAAATGTGACTGAATCCGTCTGGTAGGGGACAAAAAATTTTGATCCTTCTTTAACCGGATACGTTTCATCGCCAGTGACAATTGTGCCGGATCCCTTTGAGACAATGCCGATATAAAACGTATCAGATTCTTTTACATAACGATCCTTTACATCGATGCGGTTGACGCTGAAACAGCTGGTTTTCTTTTCATCAATCAATGCATATTCAGTGCTTTGATTTTGTTTTTCCAGTACGCGCGGTTCGCAGAAAAAGCGTTCTTTAATCGTTTCAACCGAAGTCGGTTCATAGTTAAACATGGACAGGGCAAAATCGATGCCCCGGTTCATGAAGCGTGATTCTTCAGGCAAGACGTAGCCGCCGCGTTCGAATTCAATCCGAACAGCAAAGTCAGTCGGCTCCATGATCTCGATCATGAAGACGCCTTCGCCGATGGCGTGCGGCATGCCACCGGGAACCATGAAAACATCACCCGGTTTTATCGGGATTTTTTCAAAACAGGCAAGTATAGCATCTCTATCCTGCTCTTCAATCATCCGCTTGAATGCCTCTTTTACAGGCGGATTCTGGAAGCCCATATAGATGTAAGGCTCTTTCACCTCGTCGCGAATACTCAGTATGATGTAGGCCTCGGTTTTTCCGGAGTTGCTGTTGAGATGTTTTTGAGCAAAGGGAATGGTCGGGTGGCACTGGATATGCAGCCGGATCGCTGAATCGAGAAATTTGAGTAAAAACTGGGTGTTGGCGCCGTATTTTTCGAAGTGTGTTGCTCCGAGTAAAGCATTCGGATCTTTTTCGCAGAGTGCTTTGAGCGTTAGCGTTTCATCGTCGATCGTGACTTTTGATAAGCCTTCTTCTGTGAGATGTTCGCGGCCTTTGTTTACCGCGCAGGTAGTCGAGCCGATCCAATCTTCAGGAAAGTGCGCATCTTCCGGATGCTCTCGGCCTTCCATAATGTCAAGTTTCATGCCGCCGGGATAAGTTCGCCACACCCGGTTGGATTCTAAAAAAAGTATATTCGGAATCTTCATCTCTACAACCCGTAGATGAGTTGCCAAACGCCTTTGATACCCATCGAAGAGGTGACGATGGAAAAGAGCAGAATGGCAGTTAGAAATAGGTTGTCCATCGATGAATTTTTATGTTCGCCCATCAGATCATGACGATTTCCAAGGTATAAGATACAGCCGACCGTAACTGGCAAAATAACGGATTGGAAGGCCTGAGAGACAATCATCACAAATACAGGACGCGCATCAAAAATTGGCACCACCAAACCCAAGAGTGAAATGATCAATACCATGATGCGGATATCTGGGAAGAGTCATCTTGCGCTCTGACTGGTTATAGTCGCATAGCAGCCATGGCAGCATCAGCACATTCGGAAACTGTGATGAAACACCCGCAGCAATGATGCCGACAGCGAATATGGAAGTGGCCAAGGACCCAACCAAGGGTTCCAACAACTCGATCATCTGCGAGGCTTTGGTTAAGCCAAGTCCTTGCAGCATATAAAGTACCTGCCGCCGCAGCCATGATCGAACCGCTGATGACGAACATCATGGTCACAGATACGATCGCATCGTTTCGTTGCTTCTTAATATCGTTGATTGTCCATCCTGCTTCTTTGACCAATGTGGTTCGGATAATAAACAATCCGGAAAAAACAGTGGTCCCAACCATGGAGGCAATCACCAGAAACGGACCTTTCCCCTGGTCCGCAGGAACTTCAGGCAGGTTGGGAATCATCCCTTTCAAAATGTCGATTGGCGGAGGCATCATGATGAAAAAATTGAGTAAAAAACATGCGGACATAATTGCCACAATTACAGCCAGGCTGCGTTCAAAAAACTGCGTTTTGCCATTCCAGAAAATATAGTAAACCAATGCAATAAAAAATGCTGCAAAATAGATCGGAGCAATTCCACCAGTCAATCATCGTCTTCGACCACTCGTAACTGATATCGGCAACAATTCCCATCACACCCATCACGCTGCCGGATACACCAGCAGTCAGTGCGACGATAAAGAAGATCCCCACTCCCGGGTGAATATGTTTACGGAATGCCTGCAATGCCGTTTCTCCTGTGACAAGCGTATACTTCCATAGATACGGATCATGAAGTACGTGGCGAGACAGGAGAGCATGATCGTCCACAATAGTGACATGCCATAGGTGGCCCCGGCCTTAGCCATCGCGGTCACGCTGCCGGTACCGATATTAAAGCCAAGCAGAAAAATGCCGGGAAGAAATAAGTGCCAACGTTTTAGTGAATTTTTGGCGAATTGTTGTTTGTCATATATTATTCCTTAATTCACGATGGAGGCATTGATTCACACTTAGGAGATTCAGTGTAAAGCTTCTTGCTATTTGAATTGAGATCCATTGCGCGTCTTTCGAAGCGGAATGTTCGTGAAGGCATCATCGCGATGCAGATCATCGAAAGGTGACTGCAACGCAGTGGCATGACCTTCGTCGCCAACACTCATGGCAACAATGCGAACGAATCGTGAATTTGGAAGTGTTATACTTGTTGCACCTTCAGGTATTTCTAAACGATATGCAAACAGATAACCGTATTCATAAAGTGCATCACCTGCAGGCAGATGACGGTGTGAAGCTGCACCATGCAATACGATGATCGCGGATAAATGCCGGATGAATTGTTTTCAGGTCATTGCGCAATGAATAAGATAATTCAGCAACAAATCCTTCGAATTCACGGTTATCCCATAATCCCATGTAACCTGACCATCCGCCAATTGTTAACGGAAACTCCTTTTCGCCTGCTTTAAAAGTAACATCCGTATCCACATCGGCTGCTGCCAGAATATGTAGAACGGTATGTCCCTTCTGGCAGGTCAATACTCTGTCCGAGACATGCAACGGCATTGTATTCACGCTCCTCACGGGAACCGATGTTAAAGGAAACATTACCCAATTGAACCTTATCACCAATCATTTCAGCCGGATATGTTCCGCCTTTGCCGTCAAGACTGCCGCGATGGCCTTCAGACCTGGGCCTGGGCACAGTAAATCCATCTTCACGATATCCATCTTCACGGTTGCTGTTATAGCTGAATATATCGGTATCGTATTCCAGCTCTACCGGTTGAGTTGCCAGCAGGCATCGCTTTGGCTCCCTTTATCTTCAGCAGAATAGTTTTTAATTCGTAGGGCGTAAAGTCTATGCTCAGCTCACCCTTTTTTGTTGCAAGCTGAATATCCAGCGGGCGTTCAGCTCCGTCCAGTTCTTCTGCTGCAAGAATTGGTTTTATCGCCGAAAGTATAGCACCGGTACAGGCTTTACCATGTAATTCCTGCAGTCTTACTACCACACCGGATCCGTCTTCAGCCATTTTAACAGCTTGTATATTTACTTGATCATTGTCGATGTTAATCAAAGAGAATGAACTTCCTTTACCTTTATGTTTCGGGACAGCAAATGCTGCAGGACGCTGTTCAAAACGCATGGCTTCCCAATGAGTTTTACCCTCGCGCCAGTCGCCTTTATGTGCCGTAACTGCATAAGTAAACTGATGACGCCCCCAGTCTTGCCATCTCTGTTCACTCATACTGCCATCGTCAAGCACTTCCTGTTTACTATCTTTTGTATCTGGCCCATGAATAAGTGTAAGTCTTATGGTATTGTCGTCTACTTTATCGCTTCCGTATTTTGCTCCTGTAAGTACAGAAACTCCATATTCACCCGAATTATCTGTTAAATCAAACCATGCATGATGGGGCACTTCATATTGCTTTTCGTTACGGTTTCCGCGCTTGATGGTACCCAAATCAAGGTTATAAGTTGCTTCGGGTGCTTGGAGCTGTTAAATGAAATGCAGCCTTGAGCAAAGCTCCTCGGCTTTTCCAATCAATCAAGTTAGCCATCTCCACACGGCTTCCGTCAGCTCCTGCTGAAAGTCTTATTCTTTGTATGATTTTTGATCCTTCGTTCTCACGAACCACTTCAACAGCTACACGAATCGGGCCATCTTCAACTATTTTAATTGAACTAGGATTAGCAGCTACACTGCGCGCAGGTTTTTTGATATCTTTCCAGTAGATTCGCCATGCCGGCTTGATATCCGGGAAGTTTTCTCCGAATTCAAGTTGTATCGGCTTTTCGAGAAGTTCTTTTCCAATTCTTTTGTCGAATATACTTGATATATCACCATTGGCATCTATTGCTACTTTGAAATAGTTGTTTTCTAAATAATCTTTGTGAACAACCAATTCAGAGTCTTTAATATTTGTTTTTGCCTGTCGAATTGAATAAACAGCTGCTCCGACAGGAGGAAGATCTGTCTGAAATAGATATTCTGCTTTTCCCGTCATATCCTACCACGACCTGCGAAGGCATTTCTTTACCTTTTGCATTGAATACAGCAATAGATTCTGCTTCATTTAGTTCATCAGGAATAAATGCTTCTACATTATCTTTACGTGGAATTGAAAGTGGATTAAAAACGACTACCGGTACTCCGGGCACATCGGTATTAAGTGTCTGAGCTAAACTGCCAATTGCATCTTTATACACTCCGGCAAATCGATTTAGTGCAATGATGCCATCGTTCCATGCATATTCATGAGCCTTGGGAATACTTGTTCCCGGCAGGGTATCATGAAACTGATTACGAAGCATCAATCCCATGCATGGTTAAGTGTTCACCGATGGATATTCAGCACCGGTTAGCAGATGGGCAGCAACGGCAGCACGCTCACCAGCATCCGCCAATATTTCAGCATCGCGGTTCAATTTCTTTATATAGGACTGTGAGGTCAGCACACCGGTGGAGTGTTTGATCAGTAGCAAATCTTTGTTCCAGGTCTGGAAATTTTTCTGCCTGTTCATCTGTGATGGCGCGAAACATCAGATCCGCCGGGCCGGCGATCACTTTGACAGGACCTTCTGTTTCTATAGCATTTTTCAAGTGTTTCAAGTGAAACCTTTTGGGGCATTCCTCCGCGATCAGCATTATTTTTGTCGCCGCCCCCCATATAGAAAAAGTCGATCGGCAGGCCGGAACGTTTCCGGTTTTCTTCAAGGCGTTTGAGAGTTTCTTTATGTGTGGTATACACATCCTTATGAGCTGCGAGCATAGTTACCGGCATTGAGCGCCGCAATCACCCATTTGCCGTCCGGGCCGATCCAGCGTCCGACATTGAAGGGAATTCCGTTGGCCGATCCCCAGGTCAGTTTTTGAGTTGAAAAACCACGGATACCGCAGTGACTTAAAACGGAAGGCAATGAATAAGGAAAGCCGAAACAGTCCGGTAACATATATTCAAGACTTTCTTTGCCAAATTCATTCTGGAAAATATTTACGGCCATATAGTATCTGACGAATGATGGACTCGGTAGAAGGCACATTCGTATCATTTTCAACCCATGAGCTGCCGCTCGGAAACCAACGTCCTGCAGCAATCCATTGCTTTAAGTTCTTCATACTTTTCCGGATAGTACTCGCGCATCATGGCATAGCGGCTGGCACCGGACCAATTAAAGATAAAGTGCGGATATTTTTCAAAGGCGTCAAAATTCTCATCTAATGTATTCTTAAGAAAATCACGAATTGTTTGCGGATATGACCAGCGCCAGATATCATCGAGATGTGTGTATGGTACAATAAACAAGGTCGGTTGTGTGAGGTCTATCGAGGTGGGATCGATCTATTTTAAACAGCGTTATTTGTTGATGTGGTTGCTGTGCTGCTGCTGTACCCAACAGGCAGGCGAGGATATACGTTATGACATTGATCTTTAACTGTTTGTAGCCGCTGATAACCATGCTTCCTCATTTAAAATGGAAATTGTAATATCTTTAGGTTCATCATTTTATTGTGTTTTCATTTTTCCTGGTTGACATCATATAAATGCCTGCAGTAGAGAGGAAATTAATGCTTTATGATAATTAAAAATAAAAGAAAAGCAGACTTGTTTGATTCCCATCTCTAACTGCAGGCAGGTTATATTTACCTAATTACAGTTAATATCATTTTAGCCTATTTTAGCAACATCATTTTTCGTGAAATACTAACATTCTTGCCAGTCAGAGTATAGAAATAAATACCTGAATTTAAATTCGAGGCTTTAAAAGTTACTTCATGACTGCCTGCATTTAATTGACCATCAATCAAGGTTATAATTTCCTGTCCCAGGAGATTATACACCGTTAATGTGTAGTGGCCCTTAATTGGAACGCTGAACATGATGTTTGTAGTCGGGTTAAATGGATTAGGATAATTCTGCTGCAACTCAAAAGCCTGCGGCAATGAAGGGTCGCATCTTCAATGCCCGTGGCTCAACCAGTTTTCCCATTCGGCTTTTTTATCGGGAAACCAGTTTAAATCGCCCAACGGAAAATCACCTTCTGCTGCTGTGTATGCAGGATCTGAAGTACTGTAAGTCAAATCAATAGAATCAGGGGCTGTTTGATTCGCAAGAGTGTAAGGGTTTTGATCCCAATAACCAATATATGAATCAACAACAAGGAAGGATGGTTCCGGTACATCAGTAAAAACGACATCACTAATAGTGAATGCATTTTCTGCACCGCCAACAATTGAGCGCTCAAATTGCTGACACATCCAACTTTGAACATGCAGGGTATCATTTGTGGCAAGTTTATCTATGATAGATTGATCCATATGAACAAAGTTGTTATGCATTGTAATTTCTGTCCCAACAGTATCAACGCCATGGCAACCAAATACAACAATACCATCTTCCCGATCATAATAGACTTCTCTGGTACGATGTGCCGCCAGGGATTTATCACTGGAATAATAATTTTCCGGAAGCCCTATTTCAAATTTGCCTTCATTTTGACTGGGTCGAATCACAAAGTCTGAGCCCAGGATACCGGGATCCATTACTATATTGTTTGTAAATGTGAGTTGTTCAATTTGCCCTAAATCAAAGGCAGGGTGGTAATTGACGCCGTTAACAAAGGTATTATGATCAATTAAAGCATAGCCAATGGGCTTGCCAGAAGACGTCACGTGCCTGATCCATCGATTGCCAAGATTTACAAATGAACAATTTTGTACAACAAGTGTGTCGGGCCCATATTGGCGCAGATCTATTGATCGGCCTTCGGAAGGACCCTCTATTTTTTCATCGTCAGTCCAGATGCAGTTTCTTGCATAGAATTTCATAGCTTGTGCTTCCAACTGTACTGTGCGTCTATCGAAATCATCGAACCACACACCATCAAATTCAGCCCGCATACCTTCTGTATCAAGAAAAGTAATCGCCCGATCGACATCTTTTCCACCTGCTCTTCCTGAGGTTCCGCCTGCAAAATAGATATTTTTAATAACAACGTCGGCTCTGATCTCCATAATTGATTGGGCACTTGTCCCATCTTCTTTAATCAGCCCGGAGATTACAGGTTTTTCACCTGAAGTTTCTTCGTCAGCCATAATGGTTAGGTTTACATTTACATCGATTATTTCCTCTGTGAAATACCATTCGCCTTTTGCGAGGAGAATGATATCACCGGCACTCGCTCCCTCAATTGCCGTGGTGATGTCATTTATGCCAGTACCTGGACGGATTATATTTTGCGCATAGACGCTATTAACGCAGAGCAGTACAAATAGTAATAGAATTAATGATTTTGTATTCTTGAACATTTTGTTCTCCTTTGAATTGTTTTTATATCAATTCTAACTGTTCATTGACACTTGACTTATTTAGCCTCCTTTCATTTGCATTATTATCAATTCTAACTGTTCATTGACATTTGAGTTATTTAGCCTCCTTTCATAAGTTTTATTAATTTCAAACCATTAATTGAAACTTGATTTTACTCTTCCTTTGATTTGTATTTAATTTTTTCTAAAATCATTTTACCAGAACAGTTTAACAATAGGATCAATACTATCGACCATACTAAAATTCATACCCTATCCCCAAATCATAGGTGGCACCATAATAATTGAGCGACGAAGGCCGGGGATAGTCGAGGGCACGATAGGTTAAATCGTTCTGATTGGATAGATTAACGCCATTAAAAAATAAACTTATATTCTCTCCCAATCTTTGTCTTAATGAAAAACTCCATCGTGTGAACTCACCCCGCCATAGGTCATGTTCTTCTTGAGTGCCAATACTGGCCAGGCTTTCCCCTTGATACGAAAAGGTTACCCGGGCAGAAAAACCCATGATATCATAACCAACGGATATATTCGCCAGATAATCGGCTTGCCCGGGTACTCTTCCGGACCGCAGACTAGTTTCGTAGGTTGTTACTACTTTTGGAGGCCGTTGCGTTATATCTATTTCTGTTTTTGTTTCGAAAAGTCCATAACTGGTCTCACTAAAGATCCGGGTATAATTGGCATTGATCACCAGCCCTTTAAAAGGCCAGGGCAAATAACTAAGATTGGTTTGAATCTCAATCTCGAATCCTTCTACAGTAGATTTATCAATGTTTTCAGGCCGCCGGACTCTTCTATCAGCGAATGATGTCCAATCTGGATCTAAACTGGTCGGTAAACCCAAACTGTTAGCCATTTCATCCGATTCAATGAAATGTGTAACGTTTGCTATAACACCATCCAATTCTTTGTAGAAATATCCGACCGTAAAGAGACCAATCTTCTGATGGTATATTGATGCATAAATGTCATAATTCCAGGAGATGGTTTCCCGGAGATCGGGATTCCCCATGGTGATGAGACCATCAGTGACGGTATTTACAAATAGGCTTGGCACCAACCTGTTAAAACTGGCCCGGGCAAGTGTTTTAGTTGCAGCCAGACGTAAATCAAACCACTCAACTGGTTTTACCTTCAGGTGGATCATGGGTAGCCAATCCTTATATACAATTTGCTCTTTCTTTTCAACCCGTAAACCTGCGAATTGCCCGATACCATATTTATGATACCCTACATAATCGCCAGTAAATTGCTCATAGCGGATGCCGGGGATAAACGTTACAGACTGCCCGAACTTTAGTTTTGTCATCAAATATGCAGCTGTTACTTGATCATTGGCTTCATAGCTATCCTGTCCATAATCATTAAACGTGTAGCTACTTTTATTTTCATCCCAAAAGTCATTAGTCAAGGTCGGATCAAGCACCAAACCAAGGCTGGATTGTCCGTCTAGAATTGTACCGGGATCATAATCATCGTCGAAATAGTTGGATACAGGAATATTCAAACCATCCAGGTAAATATCCCATTTCCCCACATTTGAATATTTGTCACGATCATTCTGTCGATATTTTCCACCAAATTTTAAATCACCTGTAATATTATTAGTAATCTTATATGGGAGATTTATGTTGATGGCCGCCATAAACCTCCTTACCTTAGCATCTTCCTCGCTATATTCTACGTCGTTCAAATAACCCGCAGAGTCTGGAACGGTATTTTTTAAGAATAGTGCCGGATCAATTAACTCATAATCTGTATCTGGATCAACTATTGCATTTGGTTGTTCAAAACGCATAATCGAATTATGTAGAAGTTCCGAGTTGGTGTTTGAATGAGACAGAATCCCGTCTATTTCAATTAGACCTATTGATCCTCGACCTTCCAGTATATTTGATAGAAGATCTATATTTCGCTCTGGATTACTAATAGCCGAACTCTGAACTGAATTTAATTTCTCAAATGAGTTAGATCTGATTTTAGAATCCCTATTCGACCAATTATAGAAGTTAGATAGCATCAAGTTCCATGTCCCAATATCGTAATCCAAAATCAAGTTGGCTCCAAAACGATTACGGTATTCTTCCCTCTCACCAGCTGTAGCATCGGTCAGTAATAGGTTGTTAGTCCCGTCTTCATTTTCCGAACCGAGCTCATAGAGGGCATTTAAATATTCACTGGTTCTATTGCGTAGTTCAGAATTTATTGATGCCTGAAACCCAAGTGCATTATCCAGAATTCTTTGGCTCCAGCTGGCCACTGCTTTGTATTGACCAAAATCATTTTCCTGAGCATTATAAATACCATATAGCCTTAAATAGCGAATTGGTGTTTCCTTTGCTTTTGCCAGCTGCAGGTTGACAACGCCACCAATCGCATCCGCTTCCATGTCCGCAGTTAATGCTTTAAAAACTTCGATGCCACTTAAATTCTCATTAGAAATCATACTGATGTCCGTAGACCTGTCATCAGAGGCTCCGGCCGCAGGAATTGAAACGCCATTTATTGCAATTCTACTGTATTTTGGGGAAAGTCCGCGCACAATCACTTTGTTACCTTCACCACCGCTACGACCTAATGCAATTCCCGGCAAGCGGCCCACGGATTCAGCAGCGTTGGCGTCTGGTACTTCCCTGATTCGATCTGAAGAAACAACATTTTTAATAGCATCTGCCGTCAATTGCTGGTTGATTGCCGCTGCCTGGCCCTCACGCTGGGCCGTGACCGTGATTACTTCTCCGGAAATGAATGATATATTAAGCTGAATATCAAGATTGATATTTTCGTCTAATTTTAAACTAAACGGTACATCTTTACTTTGATAACCGATATAACTCACACGTAACGTATAACTTCCTGGTGGAACTTTACTTATCCGGAACTCTCCGTTTTGATCGGAAGCCGCTCCAAAAGAAGTACCCACAATATACACATTTGCACCTGGTAGAATATTCGTGGTGGTGGAATCCATGATTTTACCAGAGATATCTGCTAAAACATTCTCAGGAAAAATAAGGTAGAGTAAAATTGCCGCAAAAAAATATAATACTCTCATCATCAAATGTCCTCTTGTTTTCACTTCTCCTCCTATCTTAAACTAGAGTTAACCAGATTGCTTAGTCTCACATTAATACTATTAATCACAGTGATGGTTCCTTCACATTTATTTTTGGTTGAATATATTAAACCAGCATCTTTCTGGTGGGAACCATATCTCTTAACTTTAGTAAGATCAACCTATATATATAGTCGGGAATATTGCTATTTATAACATTATTTTATTCCTAACACCAGTTAATTATAGTTTTAAACATTTTTTTACATGTTTTTTACATGTAAGCACAAAATACTTTCGGTGCAAATCATTTGCTTGAATTGAATTATTCAGATTCGTACTTTGCATAAATTAAAATTTTACTCTTTCTATTTTATTTGTAAACGGTAAAAGATGATTTCTAATCATGAAAAACTTGAGATCTTAGCAACAGTTTTATCAAGCGAAGAATTCAGTCATTCCCAAAAAAATAAGGGTCTGTTAAAATATCTTGTTGAAGCTTCCCTTAAAGATAAAGAAATAAACGAAACGATTATTGCCGACGAGTTTTTCGGCAAAGGCCCAGATTTCTACCCTCTCGAAGATGCATCGATCCGGGTGTATATCAGCCAGATTCGTAAAAGATTAGCGAATTATTATTTAACTGAGGGAAAAGATGATAAAATACAAATCGATATTCCCAAGGGACAATATGCCGCTCGTTTCTGCACAATAAATAAAAATCATATCGATACAAATACAAACAGCCTGAAAAAATTAATTTTTCCTATCATTACAATTATTCTTTCATTTGTTGTTATCTTTCTGTGGATTAAGTATGAGCAGCTAATGAATAAGGTGGAAGTTGTTTCTCAGGACAATCCCATCTGGGCTGAATATTTTGAAGATAACAGGCCGACTTTAGTTATACTTGGTGACTATTTCTTTATGTATTTAGATAGACAAGGCGCTAATCCCCGATTCAATGTCAGAGATCCAAGGATAAATTCTCTCGAAGATTTTAAAGAATATAATAAGCAAGGGCCAAATGGAATTGAGAACTTAAAACCATTGCGACATACTTATTTAAGACCTAGTGCTGTATGGGGGTTTATGGAATTACAACCCATATTAAAATCTAGTAAATCATCTTTTCTAGTTAAACAGGCATCGGAAATAGATTGGGAGGATATAAGTTCTCATAATGTCATTTTCATCGGAACATTTAAACAGATGTATCTTATGAAAACATTATTAAAAAACATAAATGTCGAATTTTCGATTTATCCGAACCTTCTGCATATAAATAATGAACATGGCGAAGAAGTACAGCGGTTCTCAAGCACACTAAATGACGAGACAAGACAATATGATGATGTCAGTTTGATAGCGAAAATCAACGGACCAAATAATAATACAATCATGTTAGTAACGGGATTTCAAGAAGGTGGCGTAATATATGGATCAAAAGCTATTTGTAATCCCAACTTTCCCGAGGAATTACTAAAAAACTATAACAATGAACTGCAAAGTCCATTTAATTTCAGGGCCATTTTAAGGGTGCAAGGTTTTCAGCGAAGCGATTTAAGTACAAAAATCGAATATTTTGAGATTTTGTCTCCGTAGTCAATTAGAATTTACTTATACCGGGGATCCCATTGCACGTGATTTCGTCTTCGACTATCGCCTCATCCTCAACCGGCCTCAAACAAATTCCAAATAACACACACCAAATTTCAAATAATATCCAAATAACAAATACCAATATCCGATATGAAACCAAGTTTCATTGCTCAAATTGTTTGGAAATTTGTTATTGAAGATTGAGATTTATTTGGGGGTGGGTCAGTTTTCAGAGAGAATTAATAGCATGCCATATTTCAGTGGAAATAGGATTATACGATTCTTTTTGTAACCCTCTAATCGCAACCAGACAAAAATCTACGATTAATTCCAGGTAAAATTGTGAATCTTCAAAAACCCCGGAAAAAATTCGTTTTGAATTAAGAGATACTTTCGTCAGCGACAAAACAATTCACTTTTATGGTTTTTAAGATTTACAGTATTCAATAATTCAAAACTAAAATTTCAAAAAATGCCTTCTACAGCAAATCTTTGTTTAAGTGGTATGAGTATTCGCTTCCCCCACAGCAAAAACCTATTTTTCCTACAATACTACAATAAATACCTATTTTTCGTGACATCTACCCATTTTTCTTGTATATTAGAATATCTGGTCGCAACATAACATTTAAGATACCTATATTTCACGTAAGAATATGAATAACATCCATTTTTCACAAATAATAACCGTTTTTCACGGAAAAATCCCCCCTGAACCCGGGTTTCTGGTTGGTTATGCAGCCGTAATTGAAGCATTGCGGCTTCCTGTACCCATACCGCAAAAATCAGCATTAATCAGTACAAAAAACCGGAAATATGAACAAGATGGTTGGATGGTTTTTACACTGAGACATACTCACCGGTTCTTTGCCCACCTCGCTCCAGACAGTAAGTTTCAAACGGTAGAAGTAAAATCTACTATAGAATAACCCCACGCGGAATTGAGGCATTGAAGAAAGCATTGGAAATTCATAAAACTGTATGGCAGGGGATTACTGAGTTGTCCTTTTATCGGGGATGAATGATAATAACATTTTCATTACCACCTTAATCTATGAGGTTCTTACCTGAACGTGTCCGTGTTCCTTACGAGAATGACCGAGCAATCCTTACCAACTACTGTAGGTGTTCGTTATTCCCGTAACGCCTTACCCCTTACCCAGGTTACGCATCGCTTACTATTAGCGTAAGGGTTCGATCCTTACGAGGGTAACGATCCCGGTATTACGCTCTAAGTGATCGCCGCCCTACGTAGATAATGAGGGCGTCCATACGAACTAAAGGATCTCACAACTATTTCCATAACGCCCTCTCATACATTCCCTTAACAACGCACTCTGATTAAATAAAGTACCACAAAAATTCAGTGAGGGTGCTGAAAGGTATCATTATCGCTTATCGGCCTAGTTCTTTTCAAACACAAAGAACACTAAGAAGGCACAAAGCACACAAAGAAAAAATTTAGAGTTTTAGATTTTGCTTATTCTAAATTGGATCTTATAGTCACAGAGTTTTACTAACCGATGCGCCTAAATTTGAAATAGTCTGCTGGTAATTTGCCAAGCGTATGATATAAGGCATATTGCAGGTATTTTTTTGCTTCATCCGTAACAATCGTTTATGATTTCATGATCACCATCATTGTCCAAATCGCCGATACAGAACCAGTGGCTATGATTCCCATGAATTATCAGACCAGAACATATTCCAAATCCTGAGGTAAAGGACCTAACATACAAAAAAAGGACATTTTTTATTAAAATATCGGATAATTCTGGTTAGTTTACAATTAATATAGTCTATTATATTAATTATACAAAGAGATTTGTAACACACCAAGCAGCAACCATGGTAGTATACAAGATTTTCTTTATATTTTAGGTGACAAATGCCACTTATTCATATATGCTGCACAGCATTGACTAGTGAAAAAAATAACCATCCGCTGGCATAAAATTGTGTACAAGCGCAGGCGTCAAAGGCGTGAAGTACAGGTATTACTGAAACCGGAATGGAAGAAGGCTAGTACCAAATTTGCAATTGGTATTATCTGCACTGAGTTACTCATAATGAATAGCAAAAAAAATGTTAAATCGTGTTGTTATTGATTGACGTGTACTTTTCATAGGGCAAATAACGACCAAGATCACCTGCCGCTATGGGGCACAGCGGAATAGCGGTCAGATGCAGCGCTTTGTAACATTAATTATTTATTCTCTTAATAGGTATTCCCTTTTCCTTCAAACAATCGAATATTTGTAGATAACCTGCTACTGAATAATCAGGCTCTATATGAAATTCTATCTTTAGTGGACCGTCCGCATTCTCTTCAATAGTTTTATCTAACCAAGAGATAATTCTAGATTTGACAGAAGTTCCAGCCAGACATTCGACAGGTGGCGCTATGTTTATCTCGAAATCGTTTCCCATTGCAGACCTAATTTTTGCAATGGATGTCCCGGAACCGGTATCGATTATTGAAAGATTCTTTATCTTTAGGAGCCCCTCTATTAAATGGTCTGAATGCCCACAAGAATGTAAACGAACAGAGTTAAACTCTTCAGCAAATTTGTCAATAAATGGCGTGATAGTACGTGAAAACTGATCACCGCTTATCATCGATCCAGAGCATTCCCCAATATGAATTGAAGATATACTAATATTTGTAAGAGATGAGTAATGTTTGAGCAAAATAATATAGGTCTCTGTAATCCATGACAGTATTTCAGAAAAACCCTTAGGATCATCCAACATCATCATGAAAATTTTTTCACCATACAACTTTTGAGCGGTTGTAATCAATCCATGGATGGTTGCCCTACCGGAAGAATCCCAAAAAAATGGAGGGATCGGTTTTAAGTCAGGTCGGTCTCTTTTAATTGTCTCTAACTGTGAGTTAAACAGACTGCATTATCTCACTTTCTAACACTAATTCTGGATCAGGCAAATCATCAACACTATCGAAATTTTCAAATGGTTTACTGTCAATATCCGGATCTTTATCGTCAAAACAAATTAATTTCGCCCCAACTGCCATGCCAAGAAGCATATTTGGTTGAATACCACCAATAAGAATCTGATTGGAATCAAAATATTCTGCCTGAACAAGGTTTGATTCCATGTTGTATATAGGCAAATTAGGGAATTTATTTGCGACGAAAAGATCAGCAGCCCTATCTTGATTCCATCTAAATAGAGGATCGAAATAGTAATTGTCTTGAAAGCTAAAGCTATTCTCTTTGTGCAACCAGCCTTTTGAAACACTTACTTGAATTGTTATCATTGCGTGATCCTTTATAGAATGCTAAACCGGATGAGCTTAACTTGTGCCGACCTTTGCTAAATTATTTCGCTTACCACGCTTGAAGGCGTCAAGGTGAAGATATTGTTAGGGCAAATTTTTTTTCAAGCAATATTGCAGTCTACACTATGTCTTATAATCCAATCTATAATAATTCTACTCCATATTACATGACATAAAGATATCCTCTTTGGTCATTTCTCTCCCTAATTTAACGATATCAGTAATTTTAGTAAAATCATTGTTCATGATGCCTATATTTGACGAATTTTTTGCTTCTATAAAATATTTCATCTTTTGTGTTGGGCGACAACCGGAAATCATGGCATCCCTAACTCTATCCATAATCACAAAAGCGGGGGTAGTTAGTTCAATTTGCCCATCGATATCCACTAAATCCAGATTTCTCACATCCTCAAACTTAAAAGCAGGCCGTTGATCTGTTTTTTTATATTCCATTTCGATATTTTCAAATCTTATGTTATTTGTGTGCCGTACATAAAATCCATAGGATGGCAGAGATCCGAACATGTTATATTCAGGATATGCGATTTCCATTTCCGGAATATCATAATCCACTAAATCAGCATTCCCTCCACCATTAAATTTGATTCTAATATTTTTTAATGTAATATCCTCTACCATATGACCAGGAATGCCTGTTACCGAACAACCAATGGAGCCAATACCTGTTGCCTGAATGTTGTTTATCAATAATTTGCTTAGTGAACCCACTTTTGGCCTGACCATTTCTTCTTCGCTATCCCATGTCCATGTGCCTTCTGAACTTCCGGGTCCCTTGGAAAGAAAGGGTCTGGCCCGGTTTCCAAGCCTGATAAAGATAAGCTGTTCCGCAATTTTCTATTGCTATATTATTTACAGACACTCTCTCAAGATGCCCTCCATCCACCATTTCAAGAGCAATAGCGGCTAACTGGGTATTCTGGATAATGCTATTGTTGAATGTAATATTCTTAAAACCACCATTGGATTCGGTACCCAGTTTAAAAGCATTTGTATGAGAGTTTAATACACAGTTAGTTATTGTGACATTTTTGCAAGGTCGATCAGAAGTGGCCTTTAATACAATACTATCGTCGCCACTATCAATATTACAATTCGATATCCGCACTTTATCGCAACTGTCGATATCTATGCCATCGTTATTCCCGGCAACAAAGCTGTTTACTGTTATTCCATCTATCACCACGTCTTCGCAGGCAAGGTAGTGCTGTACCCACATCGGGGAATTAATAATAGTAATGTCCCGGACTGTGATATTTTTACATTCAATAAACCGTAACATATAGGGCCGTTGTTTATATCCCGGATCTTCTTTTGTTTGGAAATGCGTAAACGCTGCTCCCTGGCCATTTACAGTGCCCATTCCTAAAATGGAGATATTTTCAACTTTTTCTGCATAGATCAAAGATCGTTCGGTATAGTTATCTGTATAAGACCGATATCCACAAATGGTGACGGGATAATCATCAAGATTCGTGCTCCCCAACAATTCTGAGCCGGCATCAAGGTACAAACTAACATTGCTTTTAAAAAATATAGTACCCGATAAATATTTACCTGCCGGAATGAATACCGTTCCGCCGCCATTCTTGTTGGCATCATTAATCGCCTTTTGAATGGCCTCTGTGTCAAGTACGATCCCATCCCCTTTAGCGTCATAATCCATTACCGAGTAATAAACTGATGAAGCTTGTACAGAAAGATTTAAAAATAAACTAAATACCACCACAACCACAATTGATTTTAAATATTGGAAGGAATAGTTACCATCTGATTTTATGATACTTATTTGCATAATTTAAGATCCTTTCTTAATAATGAATGATGAATCAACCTATCTAATATTGCAGCAGCAATGACATCATCAGAGAATATCTTTCCCCATTGCTCAAACGGTTTGTTTGTCGTCAGGATATAGATCCTTATTCATATCGTTTAGCAATAAGTTGGAAGAACAACTTGGCGGTTTGGTTGTTCATGGTAAGATAACCCATTTCATCTATAATTAAAAGGTCTATCCTAAGGAAAAGATCCAACCTTTTGTTTAGCGTTCCTGTCACTTCTGCAGCGTGTCCCTCCCGTATATTCTGTACTTTTTTAAAATCAACTACTTAAGTAAAATCTTAAATTCAAGTTTTCACCAAATTATTTAAGAGTTTTTAAGAGAATTCTATATAGAGACTGGGTTTGGGACTTATCTTTTGGATTTTCAGGTTAACCTTCACAAATCGTAATAAACTTATTCTAGAAAATTTGGCTCTTCGTCAGCAATTGACCATGCAAATGCGAAGCATTAAACGCCCAACAATGCGCAATGCAGAACGCTTAATTGGCTCTATTCGCAGGGAGTGTCTGGATCATGTAATCATCTTTAACCAGAAACATCTACACATAATTCTTACTTCTTATTGCGATTATTATCTTAACGCAAGAACTCACCTCTCGTTGGTAAAGATTTCTCTTAATCCAAGAAAGATCGAGCCAAAGTCTAAGGATAAAGTTATTGCTCTCCCTCAGGTTGGTGGCTTGCATCATCTGTATACAAGAGTTGCCTAAATCTATATTAGTTATTAAATTTTTTAGAACAAGAATTTTCCATATCTCTATATATTAAAGGATATACTCCTTCGTAAATGATCACCAAAGTAAAACTTTGGGATCCTTCAATCTGGTATTCGACTGAATTCGTTCTTGATATTAACATATAGAAATCGCAGAAAACTCATTTCCTATAGCTAAATTGTCATCAATCGCATGATTTCAATGTAACCGGATGTAATTTACGGGAGGGACAGGTTAATATCATGAAGTGAATGAAATAATGGTATAATGTATTTTCGATGGCAGCGTTTAACAAATCCCCATGCTGGGTTGACGACATCGACTTTTTGCGGACCGTTGTTTTTAACTTTTTAATATCCTGGAATATATTATCCCTTATGATATACCGTCTTTCAAGTGCGAATAACCAGACTAATCGCAATGATCTGAAAAAATTACTGCGATAGGTTTCTGAAGCAATCTTACCACCTTTAATAGTTCTTTCAGTCTTCCAGTATCTAAAATATTCATTGATCATGTCACGGGTCATATCAGCCGCAGGCACATTATCAAAATAATCTTTGAATTCGTTCCAATGCGCTTTCACTTTGTTTTGATGGCTATCGCCTGTATCTGTCTGGCTGAGCCAAAAGGTGAGCAGGTCACTTAGTTGTTTTTCCTGCGATGTTAATTTGGGGAATTCTTCTTTGAGCCAAATTTGGAAGCGGTCGTTGGCAACATCTTCGTTTTTCGTTCGGAGGGAAGTTGTTCTCTCTTAAATAATATTGAATAGCCATTATAGATTTTCTCCTTACCTAAACGAGAGATTAAAGGCCCGGTAATATCTGCCGGGCCATCCAGCATGATGTTAAACCGTGCTGATTTCCCAAGCCTCTTATAAGCCAGGGAGGTGAACGCCTGTAAGTAATGAGTCAGAGCGGGTGTAAGTAATATTTCTGAATGCCTGTAAATAATATTTCAGCACCAGTGTAAGTAATATCTCATGAGGGATGTAAGCTTACACCCAGAGCAAGTCCTGGTGCTTAGGGCGCTGGGACATTATAATATTTCACGCTGAATTTAAATTATATTCATCGCCGATTATGGCCTTCGCCATCGCTGGCTCACCTAATCCTTGCTCAGGATCCGTATTAATACGCACTGTACATGTAATAGTAAAAGTGCTCCAACTCTCACCCTAATTCGCTCTGATGCATTTATTACATTTAAAATATTGCCTTAATCAGGAAACTTGTAAAGGGCTACTGAGAACCTCTACACGGGTAGCCATTCCGGGCTATCAAGTCCCTATCCTTGCAGACTATTACGGTAACTGGCTAAGCATCACTTACAGTAAAATCGCCTGCAAAATCGATGAGTGTGCAGAAACGAATCATTATCGCTTATCGTCCTAGCCGCTTTTAACCACAAAGTTCTCAAAGTAGGCACAAAGAACACAAAGTAAAGACTATTTTGAATATTAGGAGTTTCCGTTTGAAGAGATCTGTGGCGATAAGATAAAATTTAGAATAAGTAAGATCAAAAGAACCTAAAATTTATCTTTGTGTCCTTTGTGCCTTCTTAGTGTTCTTTGTGTTAAAAAAAGAATTAAACAGGAGGGACAGAGCAAATTTTGAAACGGTTTGTTGATTTGATTTAGATTGGTCATATCAAAAACCAATTTTGTTAGGAGGTGATTTTTCATTATTTTATGATCTTCCCATTAAACTTGATTTTGAATATATTGAATCAAAAGTTTATTTAGCCTGAATAATTCACCACAGAGTACACAGAGGGCATATAGTTCATTTAATATCAAATTTTAAGGGCTGAATTACTGCAATTTCTTAATAGAATAGTTAATAATATTTTCTGTAGATAATTATAATAATATGCCTAAATTGTTAATCACTATCGCCTCTGTGGCCTCTGTGGTTCATGAATAGATCAGATTTAGGTAAATGAATCATTCTTAGTACGCTTAAAAGAAAATATTAATACAATCATACGAAACCGTAAACTTTAATTGCAAGTAAAAATTAAGGATCATCCGTATGGATCCCATATACATCATTCTCTTAATAGCTATTGTAGGATTCTTTTTATTCAGAAATATTTTTCAGAATAAGTTTGGATGGATTGAACCGAGTGACCCATTTTCAACTGAATGGAGAACTATTCTGATTAAAAACGTCGCCTACTATAATTCTTTATCCAATGATGAGAAAAGTTTATTTGAATATAAGGTTCAAGAATTTCTTTTAAATTGTAGAATCACCGGAATTAAAACCCAGGTTGATATAACAGATAAACTCCTTGTAGCATCCAGTGCTGTAATTCCAATATTGAATTTTAGTGAGTGGAGATATACAAACCTACACGAGGTTTTATTGTATCCGTCACTATTCAATGAAGACTTTGAAACAGAAGGTACAGGCAGACGAATTGCTGGAATGGTAGGAACTGGTTATATGGATGGAATGATGATTCTTTCTAAGCATGCATTAAAACTTGGCTTTGCAAATGAATCCGATAAAAAGAACACGGCAATTCATGAGTTTGTACACTTGATTGATAAAACAGATGGGACGATTGACGGTATTCCGGAATTATTATTAGAAAAACAATATACAATACCGTGGATAGATTTGATCAATAAAAAAATTGACGAAATTTATAATAATAAATCAGATATTAATCCTTACGGTGGCACAAATAATGCGGAGTTCTTTTCTGTTGTGAGTGAATATTTTTTTGAACGCCCAAAGTTACTCGCTAAAAAACATCCTCAATTATATGCGCTACTTGAGGAAATTTTCAAGCAAGAAATGAGATCAAAAAAATTAACAAAGCCGTTAAAAAAAATATCCAGAAATAGCCCATGTCCATGTAATAGTGGTATAAAGTTCAAGAAATGTTGTGGGCGTATTCACTAGAATTAACTGTATGTAAGAATAAGTCAGAACTATTGCCACATCGTGAATAGTACAAATCCCAAGAACCAAATACCAAATTACAAACAATATCCAATATCCCAAATTTCAAAATTATTTGGAGTTTGGTTATTGAGAATTTGGATTTATTTGGGATTTGGTGATTGGGATTTGGAATTAAAAAATCCGCCTTTCGGCGGATTTTTGTACCGGGGATCTACCCGTATAACGGGGCCCTCGGCCGTTGAACGGGACCTTCGCTTTGCTACGGCCGGACTCGAATTATAAAGGTATTAAATAACTTCACTCCTCCATTCTATCAATCCAATAATTTGGTTTTCTATGTTGGTGGGCAATGGCAATTACATAAATATGATTCTTTTCATAAGAATAATAGACATTATATGGGTATTTGTGCAGGTTATATTTTCTGATATCTTCATCAACCTTGGGCCATGCCTTCGTATACTTGATTTCTGGCTATGGAGTTCTTTATTTCTTCCTTAAGCCTGCACCTAAACCAGAAAATTGTAATTCGTAATAAGCGATAGCATCATTCATTTCCCGAACAGCCAACTCATTAAAAATAACATCCATATTGATATTAATCTCCAAAGACATCCTTGAATTTCACACCTTTAATTTTACCATTTCGGTAGGCAATTAGTCAGGTTTACTTCATCAGGATCATCTTTTTCACCTGTTGGAATTCCCCTGTTTGAAGTTTGTAGTAGTATACGCCTGTTGATAAATTTGTCGCATCCCATTCAACATTATATATCCCTGTCGGTTGGTTTTTGTTGACCAGCGTGGCCACTTTTTGCCCCAGAAGATTGTAGATGGAAAGCTCTACCTCACCGGTCATTGGTAATTGATAACTGATCATTGTTTTCGGATTGAAAGGGTTGGGGTAGTTTTGGCTCAGGTAAAAGTTTTTTGGGAAATTGGTTATTTCTTTTTCAATATCTGTTGTTTTAATTATTCCATATGATAAAAGTTCAAGCGCAATTATCCACTGGTCCAACATGCGCACTAATATCACTGCCCTGATTGGCAAGAACAATGGCACCAATATTTTCTCCTGTTCAGATAATATATCCAATGAATTGCCCTAATCCCATCCCCCCACCCGCATGACAACATAATGATTCTCTCCCCTACATCAGGAATGTTTTGTTCCGACATAAACCATATTAGACCTTGAGATGTATGAATTGCCGGATTATGAATTTCGTTATTGAGTCTATTGTAGCACTATTTAATATTCTTACATCATCGATTTGACCGTCTTGCATATACGCTGTTAAAAAACGAGCAAGTTGAGCTAAACTTGTCCTTAGTTGAGTAGCAGGATAGGCAGCCAACCCCGATGTCCATCGTGATAATAATTTCCACTATTATATGTCATAAGGTATGGCAATATGTTTCTTATCCAGATTGGCTAAAAACCAGGAAGTTTCATGCATCCCCAGAGGCACAAAAATAGAATTCTGGCAATATTTTTCAAATGACATGTTTGTTATCGCTTCAACCAAATAACCCAGTAATGCAGCCGATTCGTCACTGTAATCATATTTGTGTTCCGGGAATCCATGTATTCCAGTCTCTACTATCATAATATTACCCACCTGGTATCAAATAGTTTTCCATGTAATATCCTAAAGGGATTGGATTATCCTGATTATAAGCTATGTTATATTGTCCAACCATTTATACTTGAGGTATGGGTAAGTAACATCCTAAAAGTAATGGGAACATCCGGATGATTTGGATTACGGACATTGAAAGGAAGATAATCATTCACATCATCATCCAGTTCAAACAATCCCTGTTCCCAAAGTTGCATGACAGCTGTCGCTGTAATTGTTTTTGAAATTGATGCAATGACAGAACAATGTTGAATCAGTGACCAATTTATTTCGTTCAATATTCGCATATCCATATACACCTTTCCATATTATTCGTTCATCTTTGATTATACAAGCAGAAGTCCAGGAAAATGATATTGCTCCATTTTTGCAACTATAAACGAATCAAGTGATGTTGAATCGTAAACAGTGGGAGAATTAGACTATTCGATATTTGTTAAAGACTTCGTTGTGTTCAAGAAAACCTTGTGACTGATTTGGTGACTGAGCATAAACAGCAAATGATATCAGTAAGGTAATAAGAGTAGACATACTTAGAATAGTTTTCATCATTATTCCCCTCTCAGACAATTATATTTTTTGGTCAATAATTATATAAATATTAATTAAAGGTCACTTCATCAGGATCATCTTTTTCACCTGTTGGAATTCCCCTGTTTGAAGTTTGTAATAGTATACGCCTGTTGATAAATTTATTGCATCCCATTCAACTTGATAGCCGCCTGTCGGTTGTTTTTTATTAACCAGCGTAGCCACCTTCTGCCCTAGAAGATTGTAGATGGACAAGTCCACCTTACTATTTACTGGTAACTGGTAACTGATTACTGTTGTAAGATTGAAAGGATTGGGGTAGTTTTGGTCTAGTGAGTATCTTAATGGTACATTTGGTTGTGATGTTATTCTTGTCGCCGGATCAAACTCATAGGCACCCATATCTGGAGCAGAGCCCATAAAAGTCATCGCCGGAACGATTAGCGTATCCTGACCATTATTGTAAACGATCATAGTATCTTGAACACCTTTATCAATACAGGGAGAACCTTCCAACAGCCTGTAATCACTCAGAGAAGTATCTACAAACATGGGATTAGCCTCAATATTTCCAACTCCCGGCCAGCCGCCCTGTATATCAGAATAAAAGGCATCAACAGTATCACCAATATCAGTATGTATACTTCCCAGTAGATTGTACCAGATAATTGAATTTACTAAACTCGGCTTCGAAGAGATATCACAGTATAATCCACCTCCTTCAGAAATAGCACTATTATCGCAGATAGACACATTTAATAAAATTGGAGCAGAATGTCTACACCAGACTCCTCCTCCGAATCTCGCATAATTATTGCAAATAATAACATTTGAAAGAATTGCATGGTCATTGTAGAAGAAAATTCCGCCACCGCCACCATCAGCCTTATTCCCGGTTATTATCATATTAGAAAAAATCGGATTGGAACTTGAACAACTTATCCCGCCTCCTCCATACGAACCTCCTCCGCCGGTAATAGTTAAAGATTCAATATTTACTCCACGATCATTCCAAAGTTCTAAAACCTGGCTTTGACTGTTAGCATCAAGAATTACGCCAGTTTTCGATTCGCCGTACAGGGAAATATAATCACGCATGCGGAGTGGAAATTTTTCGTCCGTTGTTAAAGGGCTATATATACCATTGGCAAGATATATTATGTGCGGATTTAGACTATCTGCCAGAATTTTCCTAAGAGCAAAATCTATAGTTTTCAAAGCTTCGGCAGGAGATATACCGCTGTTATTGTTATCTCCATTGGGATTTACATAAAGATTACTGTAAACCGGTTCGACTTTGGCATGCAGTATATCAAACGTAAAATTATGCAATGGATAAGCATAATAATCAGTTGGAGTCATGACAGTAAATGTATCCAAAACTACTGTTATATTAGTTGTCGTGTCAATGGCAAAAAGGTCACAACCCTTTTTTCTTCCGTTATTAAAGTAAATATTGCTGCGATGAAAAGGATCATAAATTATTTGTGAGTTACCCCTAAAACAAATCCCTCCTCCACCAGCAGCAGTATTTCTAACGATAGTCACATTTGAAAAACTTAGATTCGAATCATCACAATAAATTCCACCTCCACTTGAAGTTGTTAGATTATTACTCACAACTACATTTACCAATGTGGCATTGGAATTGTGAAATTCAATTCCACCTCCAGATCTAAAATCCCCATGTCCAATACTAGCTCTTATTACCACTAACTACAACATTGTCTAAAACAATATCAGAATTCAGGCAAAAAATTCCACCACCTTTCTGACTAACATTATTCTGTACTATCACATTAGTAATTACTGAAATAGAATTTTCACAATAAATACCTCCACCAGATCTGCCTCCAAGTTCATGGTCCCAACCAGCAATATTATTTTTTATCATTAAAAATGATAACCTTGGACTTGAGTTATTTAAGTATATTCCAGCACCATGCCCACCTTCATTTACATTGGCTAATGTAAATCCACATAAAACTGCTGTCGAATCTTCTCCATTTTCAAATGTCACACACCTTCTGCCGAGCATACCACTCCCGTCAATCACAGTTTGAGAAATGTAGGAAGTATCATCGGTAGTTAATGTGAGACTTCCCACAACAATATTCTTACCGTTGAAGTTGATGTTTTCTACATATATTCCCGGTTGCACCAGAACGGTATCACTATCAATAGCCAAATTTATGCCGCCTTGAATTGTAGCAGAATCTGCCGGAACATTTATGATTGTTGCTAATGAAAATATAGAAGAAATTAAAACCAATACGATTGAGTAAATAAATCTGTTCATCGTTTTTTTCTCCTTTTATCACAAATACTATTTAATTAATAAAAGTTTTTTGGTTTGCACAAATCCATTGCCTGCTTCGATTTTGTAATAATAAACACCACTAGCAAATCCTGTTGCATCCCAAGTATATTTATAACTACCGGGCATAAGTTTATCCGAAACCAGTGTCAGCTACTTCCTGCCCAAGCAGGTTGTAGATTTTTACTGTAACAAATTCCGATTTGGGAATTGAGAATTCGATAGTTGTTGTTGGATTGAACGGATTGGGGTAGTTTTGTCTCAAAGTAAATTCAGCAGGATATTGCCTGCAATCTACCTCCTCCAGGGCAGTAACCAGTGCTGTTGCATAGCCGACTTGTCCATTTCCAACCCCATTACCTCCCGAATACCACATCTTAAAGTTGGATTCTGTAGTATCAAAGAGTACAAAACAAAATCCGGCATTATAGTCGTCCCATGTACCTGAAGGTCCTTTCACTAAAACAGGATCACTTTCTGCGAACTGTATAGATGTTGTGGTTGGATCATCATATTTTGTCCATATGTTTCCGTCCTGAGACGTGGCATAGCCAATATTCCAGACGTACCATCCACCGCCTGAGTACCACATATGATAAGTGTTACCGTCAAAGATTACTCTCGGGCTATCTACTCTTGGAGAATCCCAACTTCCGGCAACTCCAAAACGAAGAACCGGATTACTAGGATCCTTCGTCCAGGAACTGTCCGGATGTGGCGACGTTGCATGACCGATACGCACCTGGTTACCTGTGCCATTATACCCTTCATACCACATATGGTAGATATTATCTTTAAAGAGCACACAGGGGGCATAAATCCAAACATCATCCCAGCTACCATTTGTACCAGGAACCAATACTGGATTATTAGGATCCCTTTCCCAATTAATACCATCAGTTGATGTAGCGTGGCCTATGGATAAAATGCTGTAGTAGCCACCAGCGTACCACATATGGTAAGTGGTATCAATAAGTATTACAGTTGGCGTGGCAACATCTTCATCGTCCCATGCTCCTGCCTCTCCAGGGATTAAAACAGGATCGCTCTCGGCAAATTGAGGAGACGTGGTGGTTGAATCATCATATTTAGTCCAGTTAAGACCATCCGTTGAAGTTGCGTATCCTATCCTTTCGTGTTTTCCGTTAGCAAAATTACCATACCACATATGATAAATTTCTCCGTCAAAGAGAACAGAGGGGGTTCCTACAAATCCTACGTCCCAGGAGCCAGAAGGGCCTGGATTTAACACCGGATCACTTTCTGCAAATGCCGGATCTGTAGTGATGGGATCATCATACTTTGTCCAGAGTATCTGGGCAGATGAAGCAGTAAAAGTAAATATTGAAAACAGCACAGTTAAAATGAATCTATAATAAGACTTCATATTACTCTCCATACATTTTGATCTATTTCATTAAAATGAACTTGCGGGTTTGAGTGAAAGTCCCTGAATCTATTTTGTACAAATAAACTCCGCTGGCAAAACCGGATGCATCCCATGTGTATTTATAATTTCCTGGAATTAGTTTGTCCGAAACCAGCGCAGCGAGTTCTTGTCCAAGCAAATTGTAGATTTTTAGTGTTACAAATTCTGATTTGGGTATTGAGAATTCGATATTGGTTATTGGATTGAAGGGGTTGGGGTAGTTTTGTTGTAACCGATAATGTTTTATTGATGTATTCGGTTTCACCTCAATTGTAGTAACGTCCTTATCGGTCTTAATGAGCCATACATCGCCCCAACCGGCGCTAAAAGAATATGTGACCCCTGTGACAATAAACCCCACATCGGCTGTTTATTGAACGGAATAACCAAAGTCCTCGCCATTTCCTCCGAAAGTTTCTGTCCACAGTGTATCGCCGTTGCAATCTGTCCTAATAAGCCATACATCACTAGAACCAGAACCAAAGGATAAAGTATATCCTGTAATTATATAACCGTCATCGGAGGTCTGCTGAATGGCTGTACTCTCGTCAACATCGCTTCCTCCATAAGTCTTGGTCCACAGCGTATCGCCGTTAGTATTAGTCTTAATAAACCAGACATCGCTAGAACCAGAACCACAGGAATATGTATATCCAGTGATGATAAACCCGCCATCCGAAGTCTGCTGAATGGCAGTACCAACGTCAATGTCGGTTCCTCCATAGGTCTTGGTCCACAGGGTATCGCCATTGGAATCAGTCTTAATAAGCCAAAGATCACCAGGGGCAGTTGCGAACGAACTTGTAACTCCAAGGATGATATACCCCCCATCGGTAGTCTGCTGAACTGAGTTACCTCCATCCCAACCACTATCTCCAAAAGTTTTTGTCCAAAGAGTATCGCCATTGGCATCAGTCTTAATAAGCCAAAGATCACTTGGACCGTTGCTATAAGCTTCTGTTTCCCCTGTAATGATATACCCTCCATCCGTAGTCTGTTGAATGGATTGACCGAAGTCAGATGCACCCCCTCTGGAATAGGTCTTGGTCCACAGAGTATCGCCGATGGAATCGGTTTTAGAGAACCATAAATTACCATCGATCCAGGGAATGAATTGAAATCCAAGGAGGATATATCCACCATCTGAAGTCGGTTGACCGGCAATACCATGAATATTTTTTTCCCCACCATAGGTTTTAGCCCACAGGGTATCACCATTAGTATCCGTCTTAATAAGCCACACATTTATTTTACCCAAAGAAGGTTCTATAGATCCGGTAATGATGTACCCTCCATCGGAGGTTTGTTGAACAGACCGACCCTCATCCAAATAAATCCCGCCAAATGTTTTTGTCCATAGGATATCAGGTGCTTGTGCAAAAATGGCTAGTCAATACTAGGCATGGGAGATAAAAGTAAAACAATTGTAAAAACAATATTCTTAAAATATTTCATTTTTAAATCCTCAGCCTTATTTAATCGGATTATTTTCTGCTGGTATTCACCATAAATCATATTGTAATAGCATACACATGTAGTAAAAATATCCATACTCTCTTTTTCTGTACTTTCTATTTTAGATAAATGAGCTTCTTGTTTGTGCAAAATCTCCGGAATCAATTTTGTAATAATATACTCCACTGGAAAAACCAGATGCATCCCATGTGTATTTGTAACTTCCTGAAGTCAGATTATCCGAAACCAAAGTAGCAACTTCCTGCCCGAGCAGATTGTAGATTTTTAGTGTTACAAATTCTGATTTGGGAATTGAGAATTCGATATTGGTTGTTGGATTGAAGGGATTGGGGTAGTTTTGGGATAAAACAAATCCTTCAGGAATATTTTTGTACTCATTATTTTTGATGCTGTTTGGAATTTATAGGTGTAGTGGCATAACCAATATGATATCCGTAACTTGGTGTTCCATAATCCCAACCTGTATACCACATTTTGTAGGTTGTGTCATCAAGAAATATATGGTGGGCACCAACACCTTTATCTTCCCATGTTCCCGGGTTGCCAATATCAAGTACAAAAGTATCCAATGCTATCCAATTGATGCCATCCAATGAAGTGGCATAACCAATGCGGTAGTTCGAGCCATACTTTCCCTGATACCACATTTGATAACCGGAACTGTCAACAATTACACAAGGGCCATGAACCTTTAAGGAATCCCAACTTCCCGCCCCATAAAAAACCGGATTTTCAGGATACTTCTCCCAGGTGATCCCATCGTATGATTTTGCATATCCTATTTTATACCTTCTGGTCGTGAGATTATCACTTCCAACATACCACACATTAAAAGAATCACCATCAAAAAAATAAGAATGACCTGCAAGGGTGGCGCTATCCCAACTTCCGGGTGTTGGAGTAAGAACCGGATCACTATTGGCAAATGGTGGGTTGATCGTTGATGGGTCATTATATTTAGTCCAGGTAATCCCATCGGTTGAAGTTGCATGTCCCATACGAAAAATTTGATTATTGAGATCATTAGATCCTGCATACCACATGTGATAGGTAGTGTCAACTAAAATAATTTTTGGGTAACCAACGTACTCAGCATCCCAGCTACCAGGCGCTCCAACACGTAAAACCGGGTTGTGGGAATCTCTTTGCCAGTTAATCCCATCCATAGAAGTTGCATAACCAATTTGCTGGACGCCAAAACTTTTTATACCAGTATACCACATTTTTAAAGTATCTCCATGTTTAAGAACGAATGGAGCATATACTCCATAGTCTTCCCAATTACTAGATGTTATGGGACTTAAAACCGGATTTCCGGAATCCTTTGCCCAATTAGTTTGTGCATAAGCAGTAGAGAAAGCAGATGCCAGATATAACACAACTAAAATGAAAATATAAAACAAGTCTTCAAAATACACCTCCATATTTGTAAGGTGTTTATTCTTATTTCTGTAACTATTTTTTTACAAAATTAACTTCTCTTTCCATCATAAATTCGGGAAAGATTATTAATTGATTTATCGTAGTAGCACCATTTTTTGAGTTTTCACAAATTTCCCAGCCTGTAATTTGTATAAATATATTCCGCTTGCCAATGTACCGGCATCCCAGGTGTATTTATAATTCCCTGCGGTCAGTTTTTCCGAAACCAAGTAGCAACTTCCTGCCCAAGTAGATTGTAGATTTTTAGTGTAACAAATTCTGATTTTGGAATTGAGAATTCTATAGTTGTTGTTGGATTGAAATGGATTGGGGTAGTTTTGGGAGAGAGTATACATTTCGGGCATACTAGCATAATTTTCATCATTAATATCAGTTAATACTGGATTAGGAATTTTTGTCCAGGTTATCCCATCTAGAGAAGTTGCATAACCAATCTGGCCGACTACACTCCATGGTGATTGATTAAACAAGCTTATATCACCACCTGTATACCACATTTTGTATTCTTCGGGCTTTATAGTAGTATCTAAGAGAACCGAACAAAATCCAACATAGGTATCATCCCATTTTGCGAGTGTTCCCAAATTTAACACTGGATTTCCTGAATATTTGGTCCAAGCACTATCGGGATGTGGTGAAGTAGCATACCCAATACGCCAACCAGAATGGTTGCCACCAGAATACCACATATGATACATATTACCATCAAAGACCACATTAGGTGCTTCAACTCTTGGATAATCCCAGCTGCCGGCGGTCCCGTAACTCAATACCGGATTATTGGCATCTTTGGTCCAACTGATTCCATTCGCCGAGGTGGCATGTCCGAGACGCACCTGATTAGCCGTTCCGTTCCATCCCATATACCACATATGGAAAAGACTATCTGTAAAAATGATACAATGAGAATCGATCAAAACGTCATCCCAACTTCCATTTGATCCTGGACTCAGTACCGGATTATTAAGTGTGTCCCTAACCCAGGAAAGACCATCAGATGATGTTGCATGATGGATATGTATCGGCCCGGGAAGTTGAGGATCATTAGATGAAGCGTACCACATATGAAATATAGAATCTTGAAAAATAACCGAAGGTTCGTAAACTGTTTGCTCATTCCATCCGCCATAAGGCTCGTCAACCAGGATCGGATTCCTGGAATATTTAGTCCATGTAATCCCGTCAACCGATGACGCATAACCAATGCTGCCTATAGGTTCTGGTGAATTACCAGTATACCACATATGGTATATGTTATTTTCAAAGATTACTGACGGCATTCCAACAAACTGACCATCCCATGCATTCTGTGCAGAAATCATGGTGAAAGTTGATGCTACGATTAGCACCGCTAAAATGAAAATAGTAAAAAAAGACTTCATGATACACCTCCAAAATTAGTTAAATGTTACAATGTTGTCCCAATTACAAATTATTTGTTTTATCCTTTTTTATAAATCACATGTTTATTAATTAATGCTAATACTTGCTCTGCAACAACATCATCAAACAAACAAGTGAGTGACTGTAACAGTTTTTGTGGTGCATTGTTGCGGCGAAGTTGCTCCAGCCAATTATTCAAAACTAGCCGTCTGGGATATGATTCCAATATTAATATGTTATTCACTTTCTTATTTATTACCGGATCGGTTTGCATTGCTTTTATAAGCGTTGCAAAAGATTCAAATTCAGTTTCAAAATTTATTGCATTGGTCGTTTTCAAATGAACTAACCCCGTTGTATAAACCGTTTCTCAATCAATGTGAGAAAATTCAGTAAAATATATAACCCGGATTTTACATTTACTAACACTGGTGAAACACTCTTTGATACTGGTGAAACATTTGGTGAGGATTTAATAAAAATTGAATTATAATTGCAGCGGATGATTAGGCAAAGGTAGGAATCTATTTATGAGACTACTTTTTCTGATCAGTAAAATCACTTGGCAATTTTCCAAAATGTTTACGAAAACCTTTTGAAAAATAGGAAAGATTGTTAAATCCAACTTTATATGCAATTTCAGAAACCGTCCCGGAAGCACTACTCAACAATTGAGCGGCTCGTTGCAAACGTAATGTTCGAATAAAATCACTGGTGGATAAATTTGTCAATGCCTGAAGTTTTCTGTTGAGATGAACACGGCTCATACCAACTTCGCGGGCTAAATGTTCGATACTGAATTCCGGTTCTTCTATATGATCTTCAAATACGGATAGCAGACGCTGTAATAATTGTTCATCCATGGAAGATGCTGAAATATCCTCTGGATTAAGATCAATCAATATTGAAAATTTCTCACGCAGTTTTTTTCTCTGTTCTATTAAATTTTTTGACCGGATTTGCAATTCTCTGCTTCAAATGGTTTGGTGACATAATCATCAGCACCAAATTCCAGTCCTTCAATTTTACTGTCCAAATCCGCTTTTGCTGTTAACAGAATTACAGGAATATGACTGATACGTTCATCAGTTTTAATTTTTTGGCACAATTCAAAACCATCCATTTCCGGCATCATCACATCACTGATAATCAAATCAGGATATTTATCTATAGTTTTTTTAAGACCTTCTTTTCCATTTTCTGCGGTAATGATTTGATAATCATTTTCCATAAAACTGCATATATAATTGGTTACATCAGGATTATCTTCTACGATTAATAAAAGTGGAGCGGATTTCTTAGGTTTTAGATTTTGATTCTTTTCCCTCAACTTCAGTAGATTCGATGCCAATTTCTGACATCCCTCTAGCCCCCTTTGATAAGGGGGGATCATTTCATTTACAGGAGTGTCAATGATTTCATTTTCTTTAAAATATTCTTTGCCAACTGGAAGCAAAATCGTAAAAGCAGTTTGGAATACCTCTCCCTTAATAAAGGGGGATTGACGGTGTTGTATTTGTACTTGTGACTTTCAACAGAAATTTCCCCATGACATACTTCAACCAGTTCTTTGGTAAGCGCCAAACCAATTCCTGTTCCTTCACTGTCTTTTTTATAATTATCATTTGCCTGGTAAAAACGATCAAATATTTTATCCAATTGATCGGCAGGAATTCCGGGCCCGGTGTTGGATTACAGTTATTTCGACCCCCTTCGTTCCCCCCTTGAGTAAGGGGGGATGCCGAAGGCAGGGGGGTAATGATGAAACCTCAACCATCCCCACCCTCCGGTGTAAACTTAAATGCATTTGACAATAAGTTGGTCACGATCTTTTCCAGTTTGTCCCGGTCAATATAACCCATCAACGAATTTTCTGATGCTGTGAACTTTAATTTAACTTTCTTAGTCTCGGCTAAAGATGAAAATGAAAGTACCATTCCTTTAAAATATTTTATGATATCTGTTTCTGCAACCTGTAATTTAATCTCTCCGGATTCCAATTTTGAAAGATCAAGAATCTGGTTTATCAATCCCAACAATCGGTCACTGTTTCGCAGAATCATTTTGTATTGTTCTTTCAAATTTCCTGCAAATTCTCCATCCATCATTTGTTTTACCGGTCCTTTAATTAATGTCAGTGGTGTGCGGAATTCATGGGAAATATTGGCAAAAAAGTGCGATTTCAACTGATCCACTTCTCGTAATTTTTCTGCTTCAAAATGTTCCATCTCCAATTGTTGTTTTATTTTTATGACGTTTTAATTGTAACGGCCAGGTGCAAAAAAGCAATCCCACAAACAAAATAAAATAGAAAAATAAGCCAGTTTGTTTTCCACCAGGGCGGAGTGATGATTACTTTAATAGAAGTTCCTTCTTCATTCCAAACACCATCATTATTTGATCCTTTGACTCTGAAACATATATTCTCCGGGATCAAGATTGGTATAGGTGGCAAAACGGCGTGAAGCATCGGTATAAACCCAGTCCGGATCAACACCTTCCATTTTATAGGCATACTGATTTTTTTGTGGAGCATGATAATCCAATGCAGCAAATTCAAAAGAAAAAACTGATTGGTCATGAGAAAGAATAATTTCATTTGTCTCCGAGATAGTTATTTTTAAAGGAGAATCGGTTCCCGGCAGAATTGTCCTGTTAAATATTTGAAAATCTGTTAATACAATATTTGGAATATGATTATTATATTTTATACTGTCAGGGTGAAAGGCATTGAAACCATTGACTCCACCCAAATACATCCATCCTCTTTTACTTTTAAAATAGCCTATAAAAATTAAATTCTAAACTTTGGAGACCATCATTTGTATCAAATGATTTTACCTTACCTGATTCCGTTGAAAATCTAAATATTCCTTTACCACTGCTTAACCAGAGATTGCCTTCATCATCATACAATATCGCCAAAATATCATCGCCTGGCAGTCCTTCGTTTTCTGTGAAATGTTTAAAACCACCCGTATTTGGATCAAACCTATTTAAACCTTTAGTAGTGGCAATCCAAAGAAATCCAGATTTATCTTCATAAACCATTAAGACATTATCACTACTTAAACTGTACGGATTCTCTGGGTCGTGTTGATATCGAATATAATTTTCTGTTTCCGGATCAAATTTATACAACCCTGCATACCAGGTTCCTATCCAAATTTGTCCCGATTTACTTTCCAATATACCATTAACTCTCCTAATACCCAGACTTTCAGAATTATCCTGATTACCGGCATAATGAATAAATGTTTCTGTAGATCGATCAAATTTATACAGACCTCTTCCTGTACCTAACCAAATATTCTTGTTTTTATCTTCAAGGATACAATATATAACATTCCTGGATGAGTTAACCGGTCCATTTATATAAGTCACATAGACAGGCATTGCTTTTTGATTATTAATATCTGAAAAATTCATTGCCGGCCGCATAAGTTTATTCAGTCCCCCTCCAGTGCCGATCCAAAGTGTTTCCTCACTATCTTCATAAATACTAAGAACAACATTATTATTAATGCTCTTAGAATTTTGCGGATCATGTTTATGTTTAATCCAGATTGGCAATTGGTCAGCTGATTGGTCTCTCTTAAGTTCATTGAGACCTCCTCCCCAGGTGCCAACCCATAATGTGCCTCTACTATCCTCACATATTCCTAAAATGCTACTATGGCTCAGATTGTACGCTTCCTGCGGATTACTTTTATAGTGGATAAATTTCAACATGCTGGGATCATATTTAAAAATATCTCCGGAAAATGTCCCAACCCATAAAATTCCAGCCCGGTCTTCGTAAAGTGACATGATTGAACTATTTCCCAAATTGTCATATTTTTTTATATCTTGATAAAAATTAATATTTATATCTTCTTTAGGATTGAACTTGATCAGCCCTACCCCGGTTGCAAGCCAGACAAATCCTGATTCCGAGGCTAGAACCAGACGTATCTGGTTCTGTTGTGCTATTTTAGATTCAATTGGTTCATAAAAATAGCGTGTAAATTGGCTTTTTTCTTTGTCAAATATGTTTAAACCATTGTCAGTTCCAATTAATAAATTGCCTGAATTATCTTCTGAAATCGACCGAATAGTATTATTACTCAGGCTGTTTTCTACTAAAGGATCATGTTGATAATAGCTAAAATTTTGTTTATTAGCATCAATCCTTATAAGGCCACCCGATATTCCAGTCCAAATCGAACCTTCCTGATCTTCATATAGTGCCCAAACACGATTAATACTAAGCCCCGTTAGATTTGTATTGTCAGTCGAAAATCTTGCAATAGAATCTTTTTCACGATCCAAATAATAAAGCCCGGAATTTGTTCCTATCCATAATTTTCCGTTCTTGTCCTCCAGGATAGTGTAAATAAACTTAGACTTGTTGTTAGGTATACTATCTTTGGGAAATCTATAGTGAATAAATTTTTCTAATTTCCGATCAAAGCAGTTAAGTCCATCTCCCCATGTGCCAATCCAAATGAATCCCGATTTATCTTCAATAATAGCGCCGATATCATTACCGCTGATGCTACCCGGATTGTTTGGATCATTCTGATAATATATAAATTTATAGCCATCAAATTTCTTTAGTCCAAGTGCCGATCCAAACCACATAAAACCATGCGTATCCTGCAGGATACAATTAACGGTGCTCTGTGAAAGACCCTGTTCAACGGTGATATGTTCAAATTTCAGATTAGCCTGTGAGAAGAGAATTGAATATGAAACAAGCAACAGTATGACGGCTACGAACGATTTATGCATTTTACACACACACGCCTTTTTTTAAAAAATCTATCAAGTTAAATGAGGTTTAATCGTCGAAATAACCAAATAATTTTCCTACAGCGGTTAAACGATCAACAGGTATGTACAGAATATAAATGTTTAGTTGTGGATAGGCAAGAACTCACTATTTGCAGAAACATGTATCCAAAAAACTTTGTATAAATCACAAGTTACAATTTACATAATTCCTTTTATTTATAGCATGTGGAAGAAAATTAGATGGATCTAGGATGTGTCAGAAAACGGTTATTTTAGTTTTAAAAAAATTATTACGGTACCGATATAGTACCACTTGCAAGAAAAATGGCTTTACAGGTTTTTTAGAAAATCCCATAAAGCCTTGATTTTATTGTACCGGGGATCTACCCGTATAACGGGGCCTGTCGGCCGTTGCACGGGATACGGGATTTAACTCCCGATGGATTTTAAGTCCCTTTTATTATGCAAATTTTTATATTATATAAACTATTGTTATTAATACTTTTATAAATTTATTATTACAATTACATTATTTATATTTGTTAGAAGTTTTTCTATAATCAATTTGTAACAAAGTTTTTGAATCAATTTTTTAGGGAAATATCAATAAACGGTCACTTCAGAAATATCATCTTCTTGACTTCCCTATAATCACCTGCCACCAACTGGTAGTAATAGACGCCACTTGCCAGATTTTTTCCGTCGAATGTGTAGGTATGGTTTCCTTGATTCAGTTTATTTGATACAAGTGTCGACACTTCTTTACCGAGTATGTTATATATTTTCAGTTCGACAAATTCAGATTTTGGTAAAGAGAATTCGATTGTCGTTGATGGATTGAAGGGATTGGGGTAGTTTTGATAAAAAGAAAAACTGTTTATTATATTTTCATTTGTCAGTTCAAACTTGTTATGGAGTAGCCAAGTTTAGCAATACGAATGCCTTCACCACATGCTACATATGAACTATCATTTGCTTGAATAACTGAAAAGAGTGCCAAATCATCACTCCAGTGACCAGAACCAACTGATATACTCCATATTTCATTACCATTCACATCCAAAGCAAAAATCTCACACTTCTTATACCAATCGTACCATCATTTGTAGCACCCCTATATTTGTTTTTGAGAAAAGGTATAAACCATCGTAAGTTGATATTAAGCACTCTAATCGATTATCTCTTAGCAGCCCCATATGATTTTCGTCCATAGTGTATCGCCTAAAAGATCGGTCTTGATAATGAGTCCATCACTAAAATTCCCCCGACGAATCCCACCAGTAAATACATAACCATCATTCGTTTTAATGCCATTTTTCAGCCATCCCTCAATTTCATATGTTTTTGTCCATGAAGTATCACCATTAGAATCTGTTTTTATTAACCAACCTCCTCATAAGACTCTGTACTCCCACCTATGATATATCCTCCATCATTCGTTTGGAAGAATACAATTCCCACCATCACTCACTGTTACCACCAAAAGTCTTTGTCCAATCAATTATACCGTTAGAATCAGTTTTTAACAACCAAGCATCCTCGCCTCCAGCACCATAAGATTTTGTAGTTCCTACAATAATATATCCTCCATCATTAGTTATCTGTAAACCGTTTCCGACATCACTACTGTCACCACCATAGGTTTTTGTCCACGTTGTATCTCCGTTAGCATCCGTTTTTAATAACCAAATATCCGAACCACCAGCCCCATAAGATTCTGTTGTACCCACAATAATAAATCCACCTTCAGATGTAAATGCGACTGAATTCGCATAATCAAATTTACCTGTATCCCCATATGTCTTTAACCAAAGAGAATCGCCATCACTGTTTGTTTTAAAGATAAAAACATCATCATTCTTTTCACCAACTACAATATATCCATGATCAGCCAATTCTATAATACAATTACCACTTCCCGATCCATATGTCTTTGTCCAGAGAGTATCTGGTGCCTGAGCCAATAAAGTTGTACAATTTAAAATGATGCAAAATAGATACAATAATTAGTTTTGGAATAGACTTCATTTCTATTCCCTTTCCATTTATATAAATATTGTGGAATTATCAATGAACAAATAAGTCTATAAGTCTTTTCAGTATCCAGTCAGTAAGTTGGTGAGAAGAAACTATTCTATATCTGAATCAATATGAGGAGTATATACAAAGTGAATATAACAAATGGGATTAGGAATACAAGGAAAATTTCAACTTGTCGTGTTTCCTTTAATTCCAACGGGAACAACTTTCAAGAGATCATA
>CAWCNS010000004.1:0-1082299 GCA_963796965.1 Calditrichia bacterium | reverse complement strand
CCGTATAACGAGGTCTCAGGACGCGTTCTACGAGCGTAATTAGTGGAAAAAATTCTACGTCATCCGCGGGCCATAATCACACAAACGGCGGTTTGATAATTTCAGCCGGAACAAATTATCACGAATTTTTATATCAATCATTGTCCCGATTTTTGCAAATTCTTTTGTAACATATCCAAGACCAATTCCCTTTTCTAACATGGGTGAAACCGTGCCACTTGTTACCATGCCCACCTTGTTTCCATCTTTATAAATCTCATAATCCTTACGAGGAAATCCTGAATCCTGGAGAACAAAGCTACCAGACGTCTTGAAACCCCTTCTTCTTTTACTTTTTTGAGGACTTCGGAGCCAATGAATTCATCTTTATCCAATTTTGTTATCCAACCCAACCCCGCTTCAAGTGGGTTCGTCGTCTTATCAATATCATTACCATAAAGACACATTTTTTTCTCTAAACGCAAACTATCACGGGCGCCAAGTCCGATCGGCTCTATGCCGAACTCCTCTCCGGCTTCAAACACTTTTTGCCAGATGTGTTGGGCCTGTGAATTATCCAGATATAATTCAAATCCCGGTTCACCCGTATAACCGGTTCGGGAAATCAACATGTTACGCCAGCTAAGGCACCTTCGACAAACCAATAGTATTTTATTTCGTCCAAGTTTATATCGGTCAGTTTTTGCAGCGTCGCTTCTGCCTCTTTTCCCTGAATGGCTATCTGGGTGACGGCATCGCTGGTATCCGTTACATCACATCCATCAATCTTATTATCCACAATCCATTGGAAATCTTTCTCCTTATTTGATGCATTAACAACCAGTAAAAAATGATCAGGGAATCTATAGACCAGAAGATCATCAACAATACCTCCATCGGGATAACACATGGCGGAGTACTGCACCTGACCGATGGAGAGATCGGCGGCATCGTTTATGGTGACCTTTTGTACAAGGTTGATGGCATTTTCCACGAATCTCAATTTCTCCCATATGGGAGACGTCAAATACGCCTACGGTTTCACGCACCCGGCGATGCTCAGCCCGGATACTATGGTATTGAATAGGCATTTCATAACCTGCAAAGGGAACCATCTTGGCATTTAATTTTACATGGATATCATGTAAGGCTGTTTTCTTCATTTCATCTCCCTGAACTTGGAAATTCACAGCGCGCGCGCCCTTGGATATTAGATAGCACGCGGATGTCCCCCGTAGAACGGGGCCACATTTTAACGGATAATCGCAGATCTCCGCGGATTATTTTTTTATTTAGTTTTGTCATTCAGAAGGAATCTTCCTGCGTGCCGGTACAGAAGTGTCAAGTAGGAAGATCCTTTTCCCGGAGCGCTGATCCCGTTCCGGGACTTGATGACCTCTCACGCTCCACCCTCTACTCTCAACTCTCAACTATTTACGCTCCTCGCGCCACGTTCTCCCCGCATCCAATTTGCCGGGTTGCTTCAATTTCGGTTTTTAAATATTGTCCGGTATAGGATTTTTTTGGACGGGCCACCTTTTCCGGAGTACCGGTTACAATAATTTTTCCACCTTTATCGCCACCTTCCGGACCCAGATCAATGATCCAGTCCGCCGTTTTTATCACATCCATATTATGCTCAATAATCACGACCGTATTACCTTTTTCAACCAGCCGGTTTAATACTTTTAAAAACATATTGATATCTTCAAAATGCAATCCGGTAGTTGGTTCATCCAGAATATAAAATGTTTTCCCTGTCCCGATTTTTGATAATTCGGTTGCCAATTTGACCCGTTGTGCCTCACCCCCGGAGAGTGTTGTTGCCGGCTGACCCAGGTGAATATATCCCAATCCCACTTCGGATAAGGTTTCCAAACGTCTTTTTATCTGAGGGATATTTTTAAAAAATTCCAGGGCTTCATCCACCGTCATCTCCAGTACATCAGAAATATTTTTCCTTTATAAGTGATCTCCAATGTTTCCCGGTTATATCGTTTTCCTTTGCAGACTTCACATTGTACATAAACATCAGGTAAAAAATGCATCTCGATTTTTTTTATTCCATCACCTTCACAGACTTCACATCGTCCACCTTTTACATTAAAACTATATCGTCCCGGTTTATAACCCCGGATTTTTGATTCCGGTAATTGGGCAAATAGATCACGAATTGGCGTAAACAAACCGGTATAGGTTGCCGGATTTGAACGGGGTGTCCGGCCAATCGGTGATTGATCAATATCGATCACTTTGTCGAGATTCTCCAAGCCCAGTGATCTGTTCATATTCCAGAGGTATTTTTTTAGATTTATAAAAATGTCTGGACAGTGCCGCATACAATGTCTCATTGATCAAGGTGCTTTTACCTGATCCGGAAACACCGGTTACACAAATAAACATTCCCAGAGGAAAATCGACATTCACTTTTTTCAGATTATTACCCGTTGCACCTTGTATTGTAAAATATTGCCATTCCCTTCTCGTCTTTGGGAGGGGATGGGAATACATTTTTTTCCGGAAAGATAAGCACCGGTGATCGATTTCGCTGATCCGGGAAATCTGTTTTGCCGATCCGGCAAAAATCACTTCACCACCATGTCTCCCTGCCCTTGGTCCCAAATCCACGACAAAATCAGCTCGTTCAATTGTTTCGCGGTCATGTTCAACAACTAAAACGGTATTTCCCAGATCGCGTAATCGATGAAAGGTTTCAATTAGGCGGGCATTGTCCCGCTGATGGAGTCCAATACTGGGTTCATCCAGAATATAAAGTACGCCGACCAATTGTGCGCCGATTTGTGTGGCCAGGCGGATCCGTTGCGCTTCACCACCGGATAATGTACCGGCCGAGCGTTCCAGGGTCAGATAATCCAAGACCAACATTAACCAGAAATCCTAATCTTTCTTTTACTTCCTTTAATATCTGATGTGCAATCTGTTTCTCAATTTCACTCAATTTGATAGAGTCAAAAAAGTGCTTTAACTTCTCTGATTGAATAGGCGGTAATATCCCTGATATTTTTTTCATTGATTGTGACTGCCAGGGCTTCTTTTCGTAACCGTGCTCCGTCACATTCACCACAGGGAATATTATTCATAAAACCTTCAATCCAGTCACGAATATATTGGGAACTGGTTTGACGATAGCGGCGGTTCAGATTGTTTATAATACCTTCATATTTACTCATCCATTCGACATAGGCATGCTCACGTTTATAAACCAATTTCACTTTCTTTGAGCCGCTCCCGTAAAGGATCACCTCGCGGTGATCTTCCTTGAGATCTTTCCAGGGGGTATTTAGACTAAAACCCATCTCAGTGGCTATGCTTTTAAGCAATTCATAATTCCAACCTTCATTGCGCTGCCTTTCACCAAGTGGAATCAAGGCACCTTCACGAATAGACAGATTTTCATTTTCGACTAATAAATTTGGATCTATTTTGGTGATCGTTCCTAACCCGTCGCAGGTGGGACAAGCACCATAGGGGCTGTTAAAGGAAAACATACGCGGTGCCAAGATCTTCATAGGAGATATTGCAATGGACACAGGCAAAATGCTCGGAATAGAGGGTATCCTCTTCCTTATCAGGTTCATTGATCAATACCAGCCCGGCCGCTTGTTTTAAAGCCAATTCAACCGAATCAGTTAAACGTTTGCGAATATCCTTATCAACCACCAGGCGGTCAACCATCAGATCCAGATCATGCTTTTTGTTTTTCTCCAGTTTAATATCATCATCAAGATTATATATTTTACCATCGACACGTACCCGAACATACCCTTCCTTACGGAACTGATTAAACACTTCTTTGTATTCACCCTTACGCCCCCGGATAACCGGTGCCAACACCTGGATTCGTGTATCTTTTGGCAGGGCGAGAATGGCATCGACAATTTGCTGGACGGTTTGCTTTTCTATCGGGCGTCCGCAGTTATAACAATGGGGGTGACCGATCCTGGAGAAGAGAAGACGGAGATAGTCATATATTTCTGTAACGGTACCAACCGTAGAACGGGGATTGCGATGGGTGGTTTTCTGTTCGATAGATACAGCAGGTGAAAGCCCTTCAATATAATCGACATCCGGTTTTTCCATTAGCCCAAGGAATTGCCGTGCGTAAGAACTTAGTGATTCCACATAACGCCGCTGACCCTCAGCATAGATCGTATCGAAAGCGAGGCTCGATTTCCCTGATCCTGAAAGACCAGTAATCACAACAAATTTATCGCGGGGAATCTCCACATCTATATTTTTCAGATTATGCTCCCGGGCACCTTTTACAAATATTTTATCTTTTTTGCTCATATTATTTCTATGTTTAAAAATATGTGGGATGCTAATTTACAATGCTATCCAAATCAATCCAACTGTGAATTTTGACAAATTTCATGAAAGCAGAGAAGGAAATACTATTCATTAAAATTAATTATTCCCTGAAGGGGAAAGACTCTCCTAGCCCAGGGCTTTGCCCTGGGAAAAGAAAAGCGTTCCATTAATGTTATCAACCCTGAAAGGATTGAACATTTATTTTAATCTACGTTTTAATCCTGTCCAATTTATCATGATATCATTTTCATAAGTGTCCTGTTAAGATTTAGATATGTATACATAAACAACACGATATCAAATAAATTTATTAATATCCAAACATGGGAACTTGATTCAAAGAACTCTCCCTAAATCCCTCTCTTACAAAGCGAGGGACTTTGAGGAGCCCTTCTCGTGAAGAAGAGAAGGGATTTTTGGATGAGATATTCTATTAAAACATTGACTCTTCTTTTAAACCGGACACGTATGATATCATTTATTTATTTGTATTGTCATGACAATTTATTCATATTTCTTCGATTCGTTTATACATAAAATTCGAGAACGGCCACTACTGTTTAATCACATTTATATTGTTTTTTATTCCGAGATATTCCATTAAGACAAAAGAAGACTGATGGCGGGTATCAATAATATTAGGGCGACGATTTTGTTAAAGATCATCTTCATTAACCTTGAAGTGCAATTTGCTCCCAAGCCATAATCCCACTGGGCATGAATATGAAAAAGCCAACTAAACTTAGAGCAGAAATATTAAGTGGAATCTCATGATACAAATAGAGTAAGGAACGCCAGGCTGTACCGAAGTAAAAATATGGCAATTAACTGGATTCGAAAAAAGGCCTTTGGATAATTAAGCTTCATATAAATCACCAGTGGAGGACCTGACATACCGACAAGTCCACCAAGAAATCCACTCATAAAACTTGCTGCCTGTCTATATATTTTAGGATGCGCATGTTCCTTAATTTCTTCTCCATTACGTTGAAAAAGAATAATCAGAGAAAATATAAAAATCACCCCTCCAATTAACTTTTTTAGAAAATCGAGGGAAATGTAATCAAGCAGAAAAGAACCAACAAAAGTGCCCATAGCCAGGACACCAAATACGGTCAAAACAAAACGCCAGTGGATTTCCTTTCGAACAGAATAAATCAAAATACCACCAGCAAAAAAATCAAAGACTGCCGCAAGCACCAGTGCTGAAGGCGCATCGTATAGAAGCGTAAAGAGGGGGACGATTACAAGAGCAGGACCAAACCCGCTGAATCCCTTTATAAAATAGGCGATGAGAATGACCAACAGGCCAAAAAATAATTCCATATATGATCTTGTATTTATAGAACACGGATCACGCAGATGATAAGGATTCCCGCGGATTTATTCTAAACTAATTCATGGGTGCCCGGTTGAAAATAATTTATGTATTCATAAACAACGAGATATAAAATGATTTCATTAATTTCCCTACATGGAGACGTGTTTCAAAGAACTCACCCTAAATCCCTCTCTTACAAAGAGAGGGACTTTGAGGAGCCCCTTCTCATGAAGAAGAAAGGGGTTTTTAATAAGAAGTTTTATTAAACTATTGATACTTCTTTTTAATCGGATACTTATGAAACCAATTAATTACATTGTGACAATTCGGCCTGGCCCCGTATAACGAGGTCTCAGGACGCGTTCTACGAGCGTAAATTCGTGGAAAATCTTTTTTCTTTTTTCTTTTTTCTTAAATATGATTCAACTTCGTCCGTTCATGTCTTTCAAGTGCCAGCTCTATCAATTTATCGATTAGATCCGTATTTGAGATCCCACTTGCCTCCCACAATTTAGGATACATGCTAATCTGTGTAAAACCAGGAATTGTGTTCAATTCATTGATAAAAATTTCTGAATTTTCTTTTAGGAAAAAATCAACCCTGGCCATGCCCGAGCAATTCAAGACCTTAAACGATAACACCGCTAGTTTCTGTATCTTTCTTTCTATCTCTGCGGGGATTTTCGCTGGAATTTCCAACCTGGCTCCGGTACTATCAAGATATTTAGCCTCATAGGAGTAAAATTCATGAGAGGGAAGAACCTCTCCGGGTACCGAAGCAAGGGGACTGTCATTCCCCAGGACGGAACACTCAATTTCTCTGCCTTCTATATTTTCCTCGAAAATAATTTTCTCGTCATATTTAAAGGCTTCTTCTAAAGCCGGAATAAACTCATCCTGATTATGTATTTTATTAATTCCCACAGAAGAGCCAAGATTTGCCGGTTTAACAAAAAGTGGTAAGCCCAATTCAGATTTCACTTCATTAAAATCAATTACGTTTTTTTCAGCCATTTTGAAACTGATAAACCTGGCTTGAGGGACTCCCGCATCACGAAGTAAACGTTTCATAACATCCTTATCCATACTCACGGCAGAACCAAGAACATCAGAACCTACAAACGGAATATTCGCAAGTCGTAAAAGTCCCTGAATCGTTCCATCTTCTCCAAATGGTCCATGAAGGACAGGAAATATGACATCGATTTTTCCGATTAATTTCTCACCGCTCAGAGAAATAATCTGTTCAGAATCATTTCCTGGTATCATAGCGAGATTTTCTTTGCTCGTCGAAATTGATATATGTTTGGGATCATCGGCATTTAAAAGAAATTTTGTCGTATCCTTCAAGTACCATCGACCCTGGCGATCAATTCCGATGAGGATGAGCTCGTACTTTTTTTTATCAATAGCCGCGATAATGTTTTTTGCTGATTGGAGGGAAACTTCATGCTCCGCTGATCTGCCCCCGAACAAAACGCCAACTCTCAATTTTTTTTTCATGGTTTATCCCGATTTGGAATCTATAATATACTGGATAGTGAATATTCATTTCCCCCTTTTCCGGGGTTATTGCAGTATCTGTTAAATTGCACAATCTTTATTGAAGCTAGGACCGGTCTCCCCCTTTGAAAGGGGGACCAATCCCGTCATACGGGACTACACCCCCTTCCTCCAAAGGAGTCCCTTCGGGAAAAGGGGGAATTAGATTTTGCTTACTCGAATAGATAATCCCATATTTTTGTTATACTTATCTAAACTGCAACAGCCCCTTCCAAGGGGGAAATCCCGTCATACGGGACTACACCAAAAATGTGCAATATAACCGATGCGGTATCAGTTCCCTCAAAGGGTGACTAAGAGGATGTATTAATACGATTATTATCGAATTAATCGTTGTGGGAATTTTATCAATTTAAATATAGAATTCAACTTTTAAATTTGAACATTGTTTAAGTATTGATTAATTATTATTTTAAAGAATTATTGATAATAAAAACTAGTGGGGATTATGTATGCAAAGTGGTACTGTAAAAATGTGGGATGATTCCAAGGGTTTTGGTTTCATTACGTCTGACGACGATGACGATCTCTTCGTTCACAGCAGCGACTTGCACGTTACAGTTAAAAATAAACGCCTGGTTGAAGGGCAATCTGTAAAGTTTGATATCAAACGTGATATGAAAGGCGATCGGGCTGTTAATGTTCGTGTTGGAAGATGAATAGATAAGGAATGATCACTCGTTAATAGACAAGAGCATTTATCAATAATAGTTGAAATTTCGCCCAAAATATTTAGGGAGAGAGTAAAATGGCCTTTAAACTTAGTCTAATCTTTTTCATCCTTACCACAGTCTTTTGGGCATGCAAAAGCGAAAAAGAAGTAGAAACCGAAGATATACAGCAAATATCGGGCGAAGCATCTTCGGCTTCTTCAAATGCCCTCCCCCAGCTCTCGGATGAGGCGTATGTGGAAATATATGAAGCGCAGGAATTAATCAAGATTTTCGGGGATGACAGAAGTTACCGCAAATCCTATTGTGAGAAAGCCTATCTAAAGGATCGTAACCTGTTTATTTCCATGGGAATAGGCGTCTTAAAAAATCCACAAACAGGCAGGCCGGTCCCCCGGAGTCTTGCTCAACGTGCTGCCCTTCTCGATGCCAGACGCTGGTCAGCTTATGCTGATAAATGGATGAAAAATAATTTCGATCCACCGTTTGGTACCTTAGAATCGTATATTAATCAACCCGTAATAACATTAAATGAAAATATAGTGGGCGATTCTCTTTTTGTATTTATTGCCACAACCATGGATCTGCATTGAAGCGTGGAGAGAAGAGGGTAAAGAGTAGAGAGTGGAGAACAGTGAGAATGTAGGGGCATTTCGTGAAATGCCCGATTAACATGCATCACAGCGACATGTAGCAGTGCATGGCCATGCGCGGATTGAAGATTGAAGTAAAGCAATATATGCAGGAGCAAACCCATGCTGAAGAAAAGTGGAAGTCCCGTTTAATGGGGATGTCTGCCTGATCGTACATTTTTGTCATCCTGACAGGATCTTCCTGCTTGGCGCCTTTGCATCTATGTGTTGGAAGATTCCTATTCCGAGGTGCGATCCCGTCCCGGGACGGAATGACAAATATCAATTATCTATTATAATTCGGCCTGGCTCGCGTAAATACGTCAAAACTCGCCGATAAGTTTCTTTTGATTGTCCCGATTTAATCGGGACTGAAATATGAATAGATCATTCAAAGGATCAATTCTGATTTATCAGGTATGAGGTTAATTCACAAGATGGCAGTAGAGATTGAACGAAAATTTTTAGTCAAAGGCGATTATAAATCATCTATCTACAATTCTGTCAGAATCACCCAGGGATATTTATACGCCTCTGAAGAGAAAACAATAAGAATCAGACTTAAAGGGGAAAAAGCCTTTTTGACCATTAAAGGTAAGTCCACACCCGATGGAATCAGCCGCTTTGAGTGGGAAAAAGAAATTAAAACATCGGATGCAACCCACCTGTTAGATCTATGTGAACCAGGAATCATCGATAAAACCAGGAATTTAATCAAAGCCGGCCAACATGTTTTTGAGTTGGATGAATTTCATGGAGACAATGAGGGACTTCTCATTGCAGAAATTGAACTCCAATCGGAAGATGAATCATTTCCAAAACCTGATTGGCTAGGAGATGAGGTAACTGGTGATATAAAGTACTACAACGCAATGCTGGCAAAAAACCCATATAAAAATTGGAAGAGTAAATAAAGGTAGACCTATGGCTATATTATTTAGAAGTTCCAAAGTCCTTCAAGCCTCTGTTGATGAATATCTTGATAAAATCTCACAAGGTGTCTTAATATTTCAGATGGGTGTTAATAACTATCTGGATAAGGATGAAGTAAATTTTGAGAGCCGTCTTAAGACTATCGACAATCTGGAAAGTACAGCTGACATGTTGCGTCGAAAAATCGAGAATGATCTCTACTCTCATTCCTTAATTCCTGAGCACCGTGGTGATGTACTTGGTTTATTGGAAAGTATTGATAACCTGATCGACACTGCAAAAAAAACTTTGACACAGTTTGCGGTCGAAAGACCCTTTATACCTGATGATTTGTCCGATGATTATAAAACATTGACAGATCTGAATGTGCAGGCCTCCGAGCAGATCGTAAAAGCAACCCGGGCTTTTTTCAAAGATGTGAGGATGGTTAGCGACTACAGCCATAAAGTTTATTTCTATGAAAAAGAAGTCGATGTTGTCAGTGATCGTATCAAACGTAATGTTTTCAGACGTGATGATCTTGAATTATGTCAAAAAATGCATCTTCGTTATTTTGCGTTACATATTGAAAATATATCTGATGAAGCTGAAAAAGTTGCCGATCGGCTTTCCATCTACGCCATTAAAAGAAGCATCTAAAATCAACCGGATTAGGTATGATATTTATCTTTCTATCCAGTGGTTTATTTCTGGGCTGGTCTCTCGGCGCAAATGACGCAGCTAATATTTTTGGTACCGCTGTAAGCACAAAAATGATTCGCTTTAAAGTCGCCGCCTATACGGCGGGTATTTTTGTTATTCTGGGAGCTGTTATTGGCGGCGCCGGGGCCACACATACCCTGGGAAAATTGGGAAGCGTCAATGCTCTGGCAGGTGCCTTTATGGTTGCTTTCTCAGCGGGATTTACCGTATTTCTGATGACCAGATATAAAATCCCCGTTTCTACCTCACAGGCGATTGTTGGCTCAATAATTGGCTGGAATTTTTATGCCAGCATGCTAACCGATACAAATTCTCTCACAAAGATTGTGATGACCTGGGTTCTTTGTCCTCTCCTTGCGGCTGCAATCGCAATGGTTTTATACATTTTTACCCGCTGGATCCGCACTAAGGTTAAAATAAATCTTTTTGCTGAGGATTATCGAACCCGAATCGGTCTCATCGTGATTGGCGCCTTTGGCGCCTACAGCCTCGGAGCAAATAATATTGCCAATGTAATGGGCGTTTTTGTTTCAGCCCAACCTTTCGATCCCCTCAATATATTCGGACTATTCACCTTATCGGGGGCCCAGATACTTTTTCTTTTTGGAGGCATTTCAATCGCTGTTGGAATAGTCACTTATTCCTATAAGGTCATGGATACGGTTGGTTCAAGCATTATCCGGTTATCACCGGTAACAGCCTTTATTGTCGTTCTGGCAGAATCAATTGTCCTGTTTATCTTTTCGTCTGAAGGATTGGAGACCTGGTTACTCTCACATGGCCTTCCGGCGATCCCCCTCGTTCCTGTCAGCAGTTCGCAGGCTGTTGTAGGTGCCGTTATCGGCATAGGCCTTGTTAAAAATCTTCGTCAGATCCGATTTCATGTACTTGGCGAAATTGCGATGGGATGGGTTACAACACCGATCATTGCCGGTCTTATAACTTTTGTCTTCCTCTTTTTTCTACAAAATGTTTTTAACCAGAAGGTCTATGTTGAATCGGAATTTTTAATAACACATGACGTTCTGACCCACCTTGAAATGAATGATGTATCAATACAAAACGCAGAGGATATAACCGATCATTCTTACTATGATGAAAAGGAATTTTACAACGCGCTGAAAGAAAGAGTGGATGGCGAAAAAGATATGATCCTCATGTCTTTAGAAGCCGCACGGGTGAATCCGGTATGGATAAATCCTGAAATCGTCGATTCCCGTTTAGATGTGGAATGGCTCTCCTCTGATCAGATTGAGGCTATCAGAAAACTGAAAGACCGGGAATACACCTATCACTGGCAATTGGCAGACGATCTGCAGAAACAAAATGCCTCCTGGCAATTTAAACCCAAATTTAATTGAGAACAGAACTTATAACCGCAATCTCGAATCACAATATTACTATCTTATACCGAATCTTCAGTAAAAAATGAAAGTACTGATTTCTCGCAGGGACGCAGTATCTTTTCCACGAATTCCACAAATAACAACGAATTTCACGAATTATTTTATAAATATTTTACAGACGATTTTATCAGTTTCATCGGACCTGTAACATATTAGTCAATATAAAGGAAGGTGCAAAGTTTTATCCACAAAGTATCCGTCTTCGCCGGATCAGGCAAAGATGGACACGAATCATTATTGTTCACCTGTACCTCAGCATTTGTCATTCTGTTCCGGAACGGGATCTTCGATGCGTTCTGCCCCTACTCTTTACCCTCTACCCTCTACGCTTTACGCTCCTCTCTCCACTAATTCTTTGTCTCTTCGCCTTAGCGAGAGGAAATTACTTGATGGATCAATACTTAATCTTTCAACAAGGCCTTCGCAATTGTCTGCAATTGCATATTAGACGTACCCTCATAAATGGTACCAATTTTACAATCCCGGTAAAATTTTTCCACCGGATATTCGCGTGTAAATCCGTAACCACCCAGGACTTCAACCATCAAAGAAGCAATTTTTTGGGCCAATTGAGAGGAGTATAATTTTGCCATGGCCGACTCTTTTACAAAACTTTTCCCAGCCTCTTTGAGACGGGCGGCATTGTAGACCATTAAACGGGCTGCCTCTAACTCTGTAGCAGCTTGTGCCAATTGAAATTGAAGACCCTGAAAACTTGAGATGGGTTTTCCAAATTGCTCACGCTCCTTTGTATACTGTAATCCATAATCAAAAACGCCCTGAGCCAAACCCACCATTTGCGCACCAATACCTATCCGTCCCTCATTCAATGTTTCAATGGCGACTTTATATCCTTTACCAACTTCTCCTAAAATATTTTCTTTCGGAACACGACAATTCTCTAAAATTAATTCACAGGTACTTGAGGCCCTTATCCCCAATTTGTCCTCTTTTTTACCTATCTTAAATCCATCAAAATTCTTTTCGACGATAAATGCTGTAATTCCCTTGTAACCTTCTTCTGGATTAACATTGGCAAAGATGATAAAAATTTCTGCTTCACTTCCATTTGTAATCCACATTTTCTGCCCGGTCAGTACAAAATCATTCCCATCCTCAACGGCTTTAGTGGTCAGGGCAAATGCATCGCTACCGGATCCACTTTCAGATAAGGCATAGGCGCCAATTTTCTCAGAAGCCAATTGGGGAAAGTATTTCGTCTTTAGATCTTCGCTGCCCCAACGCAGGAAAGCATTATTAACCAACGTATTTTGCACATCCACCACCACCGCCACTGAAGGATCCACTGAACTCAATCCTTCAATAGCGAGGATAGACATAAAAAATGGGGTGTCGGATCCACCATATTTATCCGGAATCTCAATACTCATTAAACCCATTTGAAATAATTGCGGTATAAGTCCCGGATCAATACAGGACGCATCATCCATTTCCCTGACCAGTGGTTTAATTCTTTTTCTTGCAAAATCGAGGATCATATCAGAGAAATATTTTTCTTCTTCCGTTAACAATGTTAAAGGTGATCTACTACTTACATAGCCCATAATATTTCTCCTTTATACTGGGTACTGGGTACTGGGTACTGGGTACTGGGTAATAAAGTTGCGTCCATGGATCATGTCTGTCAAGTCTTTTTCACATGTTCAGAATGATAAATCAAGTTCACAAATCTTCCAGAACCTTAAACCGAGCAGCAAGAGCCCAGTACCGAGAACCAAGGGTCCAGAACCCATTCATATTTATAAATTCTTAATTATCAATTGCTCTTAAATAATGTTCTGTGGCAAGATAATTTCAAACTCAATCCATCTCTTATTTTTAACCATACATTTGACCGTACCGTGATGAAGATCAATGATCTTCTTTACGTTGTAAAGACCTAATCCCGTTCCACCCTTAACTGTCCCAACTTTTTTTTTGGTGAATTTTTGAAATATGTTATTACAAAAGTTTTTCGGTATTTTTTCACATTCATTCCGAACCATCAATTTACAATCTTTCTTCACTCTCTCTATAGATACTATAATATCCGAACCATTTTTACCATACCGTATCGCATTAATCAACAAATTACGCATGACGATATCAAGCAAACCATCATCGCCCTCAATTATTATATCACCTGAGGGTTGGTTGATGACTGTTTTCATGTTTTTATCTTTTAGAGTTCCCTGAATATCTTTCAGAATGGGACCATACAAATCTTCTACAAAGTTTATTAACTTGTATTCCGGATTGAGCAACCCTTTTTCTCCTAATGACATTTTTAAGAGAGAGTCAGACATATCAAATAATTGATGTGTCAACCGGTCGCTTGACTTTAATATCTCCATCAGGTTTTGATTGTCTAATGCTTCAACTTCTCTTTCCATCATCATATTGTAGCCATGAACAGAAGTGAGAATATTTTTAAATTCATGCGTAATCAACCCAACCACATCTTCGTATGCTTCGGTAATCTGAAAGAGTTCGTTCTGCACGTTATCTTTTTTTTCAAGAAGATCTGATATAACGGAAAGTAGAAAAAGGTTAACTGAATCATCCTTATCATCATCTCTGAGTGAATCTAGTTTTTGCTTAATATCGGAATTAATCAAAGAATGAAATGTTTTCTTTAATTTGAAGTTGATATCAATGCGTTTTTGTGATACTATCCGGTTCAAACTCTCTTCTAATTGATCTTTGGGCTTTGTGGCTTTGGAGGTAGTGGATATTTTTTCAGGTGATTTACGCATGATGTTTTTATAAATAATAAAGAATAATAACTATTGCATGCAAATACTAATATTATTATCGTTGCGGCTTTGCGACGCTGCGTGAGATAACTACTATTACGGTATGCTAAATTAATATAATTGAAACCAAAAAAAAAGCCCGGAATAAATCCGGGCATAATCACTGGAACACACGGTTCCGTTTAAATACCTCAGCCAAAGCCAGAGGATCCACATGAAGCTGCACCTGAACCAAGTGAAACACCACTACCCGCGGAAGAGCTGAAACCTGACATCAATTTGTCTGCATTCTCCGAGCCACATTTGGGGCAAACAATGGTGGCTGATTCGGTGTTGGAAGAAAACAAAAATTCTTCAAACACCTGGTCACAGTTTTTGCATTTAAATTCAAATATTGGCATTTTAATATAACTCCTAAAAATTTCTAAATATTATCAATTACTCTTTTCAACTTTTCATTCACCTGATCAGCAATGGGCGATATATCATCTCGTCCAACCACTCCCAGCATGGCCTTTGCATCTATTGCTGAAACAACTGTTTTTCCTTCTCCCTTATCATAAACAATCACATTGCAGGGAAGCAGGCCCCCGATTTCCATTTCAGCACTCAATGCCTGGTAAGCGAGAGCCGGATTACAGGCACCTAAAATTTTATATTTATTAAAATCCACATCGAGTTTTTTCTTTAATGTTGCTTTAACATCAATCTCCGTAAGAACACCGAATCCTTCTTTTTGTAACTCCTCAACGGCTTTCTCCAGAGCATCCTCATACGAGAGATCGACTTCTTTTCCATAGGTGTATGACATTATTATTCTCCTCAGATTATTTTTTTCCACGAATTACTCGAATTTCTTCGAATTTCACCAATTATTCTTCAGAATATTTTATTAATTATATCAGTCTTTGTTCCATTGGATCATAAATATTAAGATTATTTGATATAATATTACTTTAATACTAGTCGATTGATTACGTTAACTATTAAAATTTTTCTTTGAATTCGTGTAATTCGAAAAAATCCGTATAATTCGTGGATCTTTTCTACACAGGAAGACTGGTCAGAAAATTCTTTGATTTGGCACCCAAAATAAATTGATCAATCTTGGAGTCATCAACAAGAACCGTTGCCGGTGTCCCCATAACACCAAAGATCTGGCCAATTTTGCGCTCACTCTCTTTGGCCAGATTTATTTTGTATACATTTTTATTATTCTTTTTCATGTCGTCAATAACGGGGGTCATCGCTTTGCAGGCCCCACAAGAAGGTGAATAAAAATAGAGTAACAATTTTTCACCGGATTGAATTTTTCGGCTTATTTCACCGGAAAAAGGTTGAATGGCTTTTCCCTTTTTCATTCTGCCATTAAACCATGCCACTAAACGTAGAAATACAAAAAATCCCACAATCGCAAAAACTACATAAAGAGCTGAATTCATTAGTTATCTTCCTTGTTCTTTTTCTTTTTTGAGTCAAATGACAGCAATAATCCCACCATCATACCATAACTTGTACTGATGTAAGGGTTACTGGTGATGGGACAGGTGCCCCCCTGACAGCCTATAAAATAATAATAGGCAAAACCGCCTGCGCCGCCCAAAAATATAAATGCGGCAAATTTTGTTAATCGTTTATTTAGTAATTGTTTCATTTTGATTCCCTGTTGAGTCAATTTCAATAGATTCTATCATTTTATTCCAGGCCCGCATACCTCCAACCATATTTAAAGCATTATAACCATTCTCTCTCAGTACTTTGGTAGCCCGCCCACTGCGATTCCCACTACGGCATATTACTAAAATTTCATGCTCTTTATATGGTTCGAGTTCTTCTAATCTTGCTTCTAATTCAGAGAGTGTAATCAATATGGAACCTGGTACATGACCTAATTCTCCATCAAATTCCGGTTCTGTTCTCACATCCAGAAGAAGAACCGTTGAATCGTTATTAGATTTTTCATAGACCTGTTCTACGGAAAGTTCAGCCTTTTCACTATCCTGTCCATTTGAGGTCAGAAAGTAAGCCGCCAAGAGCAGAACTGTTAATATAGAAACAAGAATAGTAAATTTCACATTAGCCTCATATTCATTTAGTTATAATCTTTGATGCCGTTATTTACAAAAAGATGCAAAAAAATAATTAGGTACCGGGTTTTGGGCACTGTGTTCTATTGGCGGGTTAAATTCCCACATATCTCCTCCACAAATTCGACAAATAAATCCGAATTTTACTCGCTATTCGTTATTTGGAATTCTTAAGGGTAAAATACAAATAATTCAACAATCATTCACACATAAAACGCACTAGGGCAGACATCCCGATTAAACGGGACTTCCACTTTGCTCCAGCATGGGTCTGCCCCTACATTATGCATCATTCATCGGTCTCCGGTTTTCAGCCTGCGCCCCTATGTTTTCGGTTACCTGTATCCCTTGGCGCATTGCCATGCGCCACTACATGTCGCGGACAAATCATTACGAATATGGTGTTTCACGTTTGACGTTTGACGTTTGACATTTCACCTTTCACGTTTCATATCATTGAACATTGTCCTAAAGACTCCTTTGGAAAATATTATTTATTTTCAAACACAAGATCCCCGCCAATGAAATCAATTTTTATCTTGCTGTTTTTGTTAATTTTACCTTCAAGTATTTTTTTAGCCAATTCGTTAATTACTTCTTTCTGAATCAGCCTTTTAATAGGTCTCGCCCCAAATTCAGGTTGAAAACCATGTCGTGCAAGGTACTCTTTGGCATTTTCCGTCAGAGAAATCATTATTCCTTGCTGAAGTAATTTATTTTTAATCAATTCAAATTGCAGGGTAACAATTTCAGCAATCTCATCCTTAGTGAGCGCATGGAAAACGATTATATCATCAATACGGTTATAAAACTCCGGTCTTAATTGCTGTCGTAATAATTCCATAACCTCCATTTTGATTGATTCATGTATCTGTTCACGATTTTCATCTGTAATACTTTGTGATTTCTCCATAATATGGGGAGCCCCAATATTTGATGTCATGATAATGATCGTATTTTTAAAATTTACTGTCCGACCTTTATTGTCAGTTAATCGACCATCATCAAGCACCTGTAGGAGCAAATTAAATACTTCCGGATGGGCCTTTTCTATTTCATCAAGCAAGACCACCGAATAGGGATGTCGCCTGACCGCTTCCGTTAATTGCCCTCCTTCTTCATAGCCCACATAGCCGGGAGGGGAGCCGATGAGCCGGGATATGGAATGACGTTCTGTATATTCAGACATATCTATACGCACGATTGCATTCTCATCATCAAATAGAAATTCTGCTAATGCACGGGCTAATTCTGTTTTACCTACACCTGTTGATCCAAGAAATATGAAAGATCCAATTGGCCGGTTCTCGTCACTCAACCCTGCCCTGGAGCGCCGGATAGCATCAGAGACCGCAACCACTGCATCTTGCTGGCCAATTACCCGATCGCCCAATCGATCTTCCATTTGAAGAAGTTTTTCCTTTTCACTCTCGAGCATCTTCGAAACGGGAATGCCAGTCCAACGGGCCACAATGTCAGCCATATCTTCCTCTTCCACCTCCTCTTTAAGCATCTGAAGATTTTTCTGTAATTTTAACAACTTAGAATTTTCAATCTTTAACTTGTTTTCCAGTTCAGGAATTGTACCATAGCGTAATTCAGCGACTCTATTTAAATCTCCTTCACGTTCACTTTTTTCGATGTCTGCCTTTCCCTGATCTATTGTAGCTTTTATTTCTCTGATTTTCTGAATATTATCCTTCTCAGATTTCCAGTGAGCGGCGAGTTCATCACGTGTAACTTTGAAATTCGCAATTTCCTCTTTTACATTTTGTAAACGATTTTTTGAGGCTTCATCTTTTTCCTTTTTCAAAGCTACCTGTTCAATTTCCAATTGCTGAATCTTCCGCTCCACTTCATCCAACTCTTCCGGCATAGAATCAATTTCAATACGCAAACGTGATGCCGCTTCATCGATGAGATCGATGGCCTTATCCGGTAAGAATCTATCCGATATATAACGATAGGATAATGTTGCTGCTGCCACCAGAGAGGCATCCTGAATTCTGACACCATGATGAACTTCATATTTTTCTTTTAGTCCTCTCAGAATCGAAATGGTGTCTTCCACCGAGGGTTCATCAATAATTACGGGTTGGAAACGACGTTCCAGAGCCGCATCCTTTTCAATATACTTTCGATATTCGTCCAGGGTTGTGGCCCCGATAGCACGTAATTCTCCCCGTGCCAGGGCTGGTTTCAACATATTTGAAGCATCGATCGATCCTTCTGCCGCACCAGCACCCACAAGCGTATGCAGCTCATCAATAAATAATATAACTTCACCTTCGGCATCCGTGACTTCTTTCAGAACTGCCTTCAGACGTTCCTCAAATTCCCCCCGGAACTTTGCACCAGCAATTAGAGAACCCATATCAAGGGATACAATCCTTTTTGTTTTCAGATTTTCCGGAACATCACCATCTATAATGCGATGCGCCAGACCCTCTGCAATGGCTGTTTTTCCCACACCCGGTTCTCCTATTAATACCGGATTGTTTTTTGTTCTTCTTGAGAGGACCTGCAGGACACGTCTAATCTCATCGTCCCGACCAATGACCGGATCGAGTTTGCCAAGAGCTGCCAATTCATTAAGATCACGCCCATATTTCTTAAGAGCCTCATATTTGTCTTCCGGTGTCTGATCTGTTACCCGTTGGCTTCCCCTTACTTCCTGTAATATTTTGAGAATGGCGTCTTCAGAGACACCCATTTCCCTTAATATTTTGGAAGTCTGATCTTCTTTATCAGCAACGATGGCCAATAGAATATGTTCTGTGCTGATATAATCATCTTTCAGATCTTTTGCATATTTCATAGCCCGGGTGAGCATTTTCTGACTCTGATTTGAGAGATAGATCTGTCCAATGTTTCCACCCTGTATCTTTGGTAGCCGTTCAATCTCGTGGGTCAGACTGGTCTCTATAACCTGCATATTTAAACCAATTTTTTTCAAAACAGTAGGCACTAATCCTTCAGAATCCTTAATCAGGGCTAAAAGGAGATGAGCCAACTCAATTTGTTGTTGTGCATATTCAGATGCAATTTCTTTAGCATGACCAATCGCATCCTGGGCTTTTAATGTTAATTTATCTAATGTCATTATTTATCCTTTCTTTTCTTCTTAAACGCAAAGACGCGAAGAAGACGCAAAGAGCGCAAAGTTTTTAATTAGTAATTCTAAGGAATTACTGTGGTTAATTGGATAGTGGTTAGAATTTCAACCCTATACCCTTTCGTTCTTTTGCATAGCCTCATTCTATTATTTATTCAGAAAACTACCATTTCCCTTAAAAATGACAGTTAATTTTTGAAATTAATATGTACAAATACTATGCCAGGGTATAAACCTTTTAGAAGGGGTTATTGCAGTTTGAGATATTTTATGCAATGAACATTTTTGTCTTGGTTCCAGCAAAATTTATTCCCCCTTAAAAGAGGCTGTTGCATTATCTGTTAAATTGCACAATCTTTTGTGAAGCAAGGACCGGTCTCCCCCTTTGAAAGGGGGATTAATCCCGTCATACGGGACTACCCCCCTTCAAAGGGGGAATTAGATTTTGCTTTTTCGTATACATAATCTCATGTTTTTGTTTTAATTATTTAAACTGCAACAACCCCTTTTCCAAGGGCGAAACAGGTCCACACTACACCAGGATTTATGCAAATTAACCGATACTGCAACAGCACCAAAACAGGCGTGGTTGGATTATAAAACATAGCACACCTGACAGAGGCCTGCACATTTGTCACATATCTATGCATATTTGTCATCTCATTGAGTTTTTGGTATGACCCTAAATGAGCGAGAAAGGATCTTAACTTAAAATTAGTAATAGGCTATAAAAAGAGGGGGCAGGGTAAATACTTTCTGGAAGGGCTGGTTCACGGTTTCATGTGGGGCTAAAATAATTCGATTGAAGTACGTGTAAAAGGTGAGAAATAAATTAGTTCTTTATTTGAGAATCGTCTTTTTCCCCTTCAGACATTTCTTTTTTAAATCCCTTTATACTCGAGCCAACTGCTTTAAAAAGATCCGGTATTCTTTTTGCACCAAATAAAAATATTATTATTACTGCTAAAATGACGATTTCTGTTATTCCGAAACTACCCATCTGGGCCTCCTTAAATAATTAATACAAAATACAAAATAAAATATACAAAATGAATTTAAATATAATTCGTAATTGGTAATTTGAAATTGGTAGCGGGATTAAAAATCATTATATTGATTTAAAAATGCGCTAATCCAAAATAGAGTCCCGTATGAACCGGCGTAAATTTATAAAATCTGGTATAGCCGCCTCAGGCGGTTTGCTACTCAACTCACCCTTTCAAACATTTTGTGCAGACATCACTCAACCCGAAAAATCTAAAATTGTCATTGCCCGTGACCCCAATCTTCAATCCCCAAATTTAGTTCTGGATACAGACCGTTTGATAAAACTTTTGGATAACGGCATACAGAACTGGTTTGAGACCGATTCCGTTTTAGATGGCTGGCGGAAGCTGGCCAAACCGGGTGAGGTGATAGGATTAAAGGTTAACTGCCTGTCCGGACGGGCTGGTGGAACTCATCCTGATCTTGTGAGGGCCATTTGTGAACGTTTGATGGAAATTAACATAAAACCTGATGATATCATCATCTGGGATCGTCTGAACGAAGATTTGGAAGATGGTGGATTTGATATCGCCTACCAGCGTAATAGAATCAGGTGCTTTGGGAATGATAGGGTTGGTTTTACATCTGATTTTGAAATGTTTGGTTCTGCTGCAAGCCTGGTTACCAAAACTATAACACAGCACTGTGATGCGGTTATTAATTTACCCGTGCTAAAAGATCATGGAATCGCAGGGGTAACCATGAGCCTTAAAAACATGTTTGGGGCGATTCATAATCCCAATAAATATCATTTAAATGTAGGAGACCCCTATATTCCTGACGTTTATATGTTGCCGTCAATCGGAAGAAAAGTCAGATTTACAATCTGTGATGCCATTCAAGCACAATATGAAGGTGGACCTTCTTATATGCCGCAGTGGACCTGGTCCTATAATGGTCTGTTTCTGGGTACCGATCCCGTTGCCTTAGACCATACCGGTTGGCAAATCATAGAGGAGGAAAGGAAAAAGAACGACATAAAGTCTCTTAAAGCAGACAATCGTGAGCCGACCTATATCGCAACAGCGGCTGATGCTCAACATCGATTAGGGACCAATAATCCTAAATTAATGGATATCATTCAGGTTTGATTTCACGCAGCGACGCGACCCGACACAAGACAAATGACTAAAGTAAAAAGAATATAGATCATCCACGATATTATGTAAATAGCAGGACACATAATAAATTCTGTCATTCTGAAAGAATCTTTCTATAGGAACACGGGATATCTTCATACACGAAGATCTCTATCCCGAAGACGCGATCCCGTTCCAGGACGGGATGAATGGATTTGTTAATCTTACAAAGTAGTTGATGAATTTAATATTCTGCATAATGAGTGAATATCAAAAAATAAATGTTTGCGTTCTTTGCGTCTTTGCGTGAAGAAATGGGGTTAACATAGTTAAGATGATTGATAAAACAGAAAATATATCCCCCAAACCTGAACACTATTCACGAAGAGAGTTTTTGCGCCTATCTTCTCTGGGATGTGCGGGATTGTCAACTCTTCCTCTCATTCTATGGCAGAAGATGATGTCATGATTTTCCGGAGGATATGCGCAAATTCGTTAAAGAAGCACAATATTACGAAAAACTTCCTCATAAAAAGATCCGCTGTCTTTTATGTCCACGGGAATGTGAGATCGATGACCGTGAGCGCGGATATTGTGGCGTGCGCGAGAACCGGGAAGGAACCTATTATACACTGGTCTATGCACGACCTTGTACCTATCACGTCGATCCAATCGAAAAAAAACCGCTTTTTCATTTCCATCCCGGCAGTATGGCCTTCTCTATCGCCACGGCCGGATGTAACGTAAATTGTAAGTTTTGCCAGAATTGGGAAATATCACAGGTGCGACCGGAACAAATTCGAAGTATACATTTACCCCCGGAAAAAACAGCAGGGTTGGCACAAAAAAATGACTGTCTGTCCATCGCCTATACATACAGTGAACCGACCATTTTTTTTGAATACATGAAAGACACTGCTATAGCAGGAAAAGAATATGATGTCAAAAACGTGGTTATTACGGCCGGCTATATCTCTGAGAAACCACTCATTGAATTATGTCAAAATGTTGATGCTATTAAAGTAGACTTAAAAGCATTTTCTGAAAAATTTTATCAGGAAATTGTCAACGGTGAGTTAAAGCCCGTTCTGGATAGTCTGATAACCATACGCGAACAAAATATCTGGACAGAGATCGTTTATCTTGTTGTGCCAACACTTAATGACGATGAGAGGGAACTGATAAATTTATGTAAATGGATAAAGAATAATCTGGGGCCGGATGTCCCGATTCATTTTACAAGGTTTCACCCTTATTATCTTCTAAAAAATCTGCCTTCCACACCGGTTAAAACTTTAGAAAGGGCCTGGAAAATAGCCAAATCTGAGGGTTTGAATTATGTTTATATCGGGAACGTACCGGGTCATAAAGCAGAACATACGTATTGTCCAAATTGCGGGGAGATCGTTATTGCCAGAAGAGGGTATTTTATTGAGGATATAAAAATAAGTAAGGGACAATGTATGCATTGTCAACATGCAATCGCAGGTAAATGGGGAAAATGAAAATAAAAAAAGGAGTACGGTCAATGGTCAGAATTGGTGTTATTCTCACCATCATCATTCTGGGGAGTGCTATCATGACTTTTTTTGGAAAAAATAATATTGAAGAAGAGAAAATTCGTGAACCGGGGGTTGCCGGCACTTTTTATCCCGGCGATTCAAACAGCCTTTCACAAATGATCACCGATTTACTCAAACAGGCTGAACCCCCTACTATTGATGGCCGTATTATCGGGGTAATTTCCCCTCATGCCGGTTACGTATATTCTGGCCATGTTGCCGCTTATGGTTATGACCTGCTCATGAACAAAGGAATTGAGCGTGTAATCGTTATTTCTCCTTCTCACATCATTGCCTTTGCAGGATCTGCTATTTATGATGGTACGGCTTACCGAACCCCTTTGGGTAAAATTAATATCGACACAGAATTTGCTCAGAAGTTATCAGAAAAAGATGCTTCTATTTTCCTTTCCTCGGAGGGCCATGAGACCCAGAGACAAGGACGTAAGGAACATGCTCTGGAAGTGCAGTTACCTTTTCTGCAGAAAGTTCTTGGTGATTTTCAACTCATTCCCATCGTAATGGGCGATCAGAATTATGAATCATGCCGGGCCCTGGGTATTGCATTATCGGAAACAATAGAAGATGAGAATACCATCATTGTCGCAAGTTCGGACCTCTCTCATTTCCATAGCTATGATGAAGCTGTAAAAATGGATGGAAAGGTCATATCTGCAGTTGAAGAATGGGATCATCTCAATTTATCCCGCAATTTGAACCGTCGGGTATGGGAAGCTTGTGGCGGAGGCCCTATAGTGGCGATGATGATTGCAGCAGAAAATTTGGGGGCGAACCGGGTTAAAGTTCTCAAATATGCTAATTCCGGTGATGTGCCTGTCGGTGAAAAAAGCAGCGTGGTCGGATATATGTCTGCGGTTTTTTACAAGGATAAAACCATAGATTCCGGTGAAGAGTTTAAATTTAGCCTGACAGAGGATGAACAACAGCATTTGATGCAGATTGCAAAAAATTCTGTTGAAAAAGCGGTTCGGGAAGGAAAAGTCTATGAATGCTCGGCCGGAGAATTCGAATCCTTAAAAAAAGACCGGGGTGCATTTGTCACTTTGAATGAAGGAGGACGCCTGCGCGGCTGTATTGGTTATACCTCTGCGGTACAACCACTATATGAAACGGTACGTTCTGTGGCCATTAGTGCGGCTTTAAAGGATCCCCGTTTCCCTGCTGTCGACGAGAGCGAATTATCCAAACTTAGCTATGAAATATCGGTTCTTTCTCCGTTCCATCATATCGAAAGTATTGATGAAATCAAAGTGGGAAAACATGGATTACTAGTAAAAAAGGGCTCATCCGAAGGTCTCCTTCTTCCCCAGGTCGCGACTGATAATAATTGGGATAAACTAACTTTTATCAGGCAAACCTGCCGCAAAGCGGGACTACCACAAAATGCATGGCAGGACGAGGAGACAGATATTTTTGTTTTTTCGGCTTTTGTTTTTGGGGAAGATTAGTTACGAGGTGTGAAGAGTGTGAAGCATCTATAATAGAACGCGGATGACGCCGATCACGCGGATCTGCGCTGAATTATTTTTAGAATTTTTCTATACGAATAACATAATTAAAAATATTATTATCAATCCGCGGAAATCAGCGTTATCAGCGTCATCCGCGTTCTATAAATATTCTGTCCAGGTTAGGCCCACTTCCAGGGGATATCTATGAAAGCAAAAAGAAAAGAGAATAGTGCTCCTGTTGATATTTTTACACCTCGAATGTATATTTGGTTTCTATCTTGATATTGTGAAATTTAAAATAAATATTTTTAGATAATTCGTGAAATTAGTTTTAATTGGTGGATTCGTGGATAGTTTTTGTTCACCAAATTTCCCTCATAATAAGTAACAGGAGTGATAATGATATTTGATTTTGATATGATCAAAGACGTATATAATGAATTTAAAAACAGACAATCCAAAGCGCGGGAGATAACAGGTGGGCCACTCACGCTCACTGAAAAAATTCTATTCAGTCATCTCGATGGCGATATTGATTCTGCCCCAATCCGACAAGAATCGTATGCGTATCTAAATCCGGATCGGGTGGCGATGCAGGATGCCACCGCACAGATGGCATTGTTACAATTTATGTCATCGGGGAGAAAAAGAGTGGCTGTACCCTCAACTGTGCATTGTGATCATCTGATCCAGGCAGAGGTTGGATCAAAAAGTGATTTATTACGTGCAGAAGAAGAAAACAAAGAAGTCTATGATTTTTTGGCCTCTGTGTCTCAAAAATTCGGTCTTGGATTTTGGAAACCAGGAGCCGGTATCATTCACCAGGTTGTCTTGGAAAACTATGCATTCCCTGGTGGATTAATGATCGGTACCGATTCACACACACCCAATGCAGGTGGATTGGGAATGTTGGCAATAGGTGTTGGTGGTGCTGATGCTGTTGATGTAATGGCCGGATTACCCTGGGAACTGAAATGGCCCGGTGTTATCGGCGTTAAATTAACAGGTGAAATGTCGGGATGGACTTCAGCTAAAGATGTGATTCTAAAATTAGCTGGTATTTTAACCGTAAAAGGAGGAACGGGTAGGATTGTAGAATATTTTGGCCCGGGAACCCATTCAATCCACTGTACCGGTAAAGGAACAATCTGTAACATGGGTGCGGAGATAGGCGCCACGACATCGGTATTTCCCTATGATGAGCGTATGGCCACATACCTTGCCGCAACCGGCCGGGAAGATTTAGCGCAATTGTGTAACAAACATCTCAGCGAACTAACGCCTGATCCTGAAATATCCATGGATCCGGAAAAATATTACGACCAGGTTATTGAAATCGATCTGAGTACCCTGGAACCTCATGTCAACGGCCCCTTCACCCCTGATAAAGCCTGGCCCATTTCCAAACTGGCTCAGGCAGCGAAAGATAATGGTTATCCTGACGAAGTAAAAGTTGGCCTGATAGGCAGCTGTACAAACTCCTCCTATGAGGACATTGAAAGATCTGCCAGTATTGCCCGTTCTGCTGTTAACAATAATATCAAGGCCAAATCTGAATTTGTTATTACACCGGGATCAGAGCAGATCCGTGCCACAATTGAGCGTGACGGCCAGTTGAATGATTTTGCCAAAATCGGCGGTCTGGTATTAGCCAATGCCTGCGGGCCCTGTATTGGCCAATGGAAGCGTCATGGCGTAGAGCCTGGAGAAAAAAATACGATCGTTACATCCTATAATCGAAATTTTGCCAAACGAAACGATGGTAATCCCTTAACACATTCGTTTGTAGCAAGTCCTGAAATTACTACGGCACTTGCAATAGCGGGTCGACTTTCTTTTAATCCCTTGACAGACGCAATTGAAAATGAAAATGGTCAGCCGGTGAAGTTAGAAGCCCCTTCGGGTGATGAATTACCGAAAAATGGTTTCGATCCCGGTGAGAGTGGCTATGTGTCCCCTGCCAAGGATGGATCATCCATTGAAGTAAAAATAGATCCGGAAAGCAAGCGTCTGCAATTCCTGGAACCATTTTCCGCCTCGGACGGACATGAGTATTCCGATATGGTTGTTCTGGCAAAAGCAGATGGGAAGTGTACAACCGATCATATCTCTCCAGCCGGTCCCTGGTTACGATTTCGGGGACATATCGACAATATTTCCGACAATCTATTTATTGGCGTTGTTTCAGCATTTGGACATGAACCGGGCACTGGGAGGAATGAAATAAACGGTGAAGTCAACAAATTGTCAGCTAATGCGCGGGACTATAAAAAATCCAATATTGGCTGGGTGGTCATTGGTGATGAGAATTATGGCGAAGGTTCAAGCCGTGAACATGCGGCAATGGAACCAAGATTTCTGGGTGGCAAAGCAATTATCGCCAAGAGTTTTGCCCGCATCCATGAAACCAATCTAAAGAAACAGGGGATGTTGGCTCTGACTTTTAAAAATCCTTCCGATTATGACCTGATCCGGGAAGGTGATCAGATTGTCAATTAGCGGATTAAATGAATTTGCTCCGGGTGTACCATTAAATTTATCCATTAAACATGCAGATGGAACAGAAGATACCTGTGAATTAAATCATACGTTTAATAAAGCACAGATCGAGTGGTTTAAGGCCGGCTCGGCGCTGAATCTGATCGCAGCCCAACAACAAAAATAGTTGCTTAACGTCATGATTTTTTCTCACGCAGAGACGCAAAGACGCAGAGAAAAATATTTTAAAATATAAAAAGTAAAAGTAAAAATAATATATTTGGAAAATTAGTAGATATTGATAGGTATTATACCCCCTACTAATCCATTTAATTAGACTTTGCGTCTTTGCGTCTCTGCGTGAGAAATCATCTCTACAAAAAGCACAGACTTATTTTATCAACACCATCTTCCCCGTCAACCTCAACCCCTTCGTCGTAAGCATCTGGTACATATAGACCCCGGAAGGCATTTTATGGTTGGCCTGGTTGGTACCATTCCAAAGTAGATAATGTTTTCCAGCCTCAAGATTTCCTTTAAAAATCGTCACAACTTCCTGCCCGAGCAGGTTATACACCTTTAAGGTGATATCACTCTGTTCGGGTAAAGTCAGAGGTATTGTCGTTGTTGGATTAAATGGATTCGGATAATTCTGCCCTAAAGCAAACTCTGCCGGTAGAATTGATTCAATTTTTTCTTCAACAGCATCAGATAGTCCGACCACCAGTTCAAAATCAGAGATTTGTGGCGTAGAGTTAAAATCATAGACATCATTTTCTCTTAGATTTTGATAACGCTGATGGGTTTTATCAATCAAGTAAACCTCATATTCTTCCGGGATAGATTCCAGACCAATGAGACTAAATTTTGATTTTTCATTTTCCGGTGCATAGACCTTGAAATCCCAGGTCTCCATCTCGTCAATCTCCGGGCGAACATCATTGGCGAAGACACTATAATTATCATCCCATTCGGGACGGTTAAAATAGATATTGGCCAGATCAGCAATACCTCTTGGTTTACGGTACTCATATCGATCAAATCCCATTTCTGCATCTGCAGCAACTCCAACCTTTGCTGAAGCATCTATGGATTCGCCGGAGGACAGTTCCAGGGAGACTTCCCACGAAAGTTCACTTTGAGTTGATACTTTTCCAGAACCATCAACATAAGGAATGAGCAGCTTGGTTCGAGCTGGATCACCATTGTAAAAGTAAAATCCTTCTACTGGCTCCAGATTGTCATAAGATTCAAAATTGCGAGACGCATAATTGTAACGAAATATTGGATTAACAATTGTTATATCATTTACAAATTTAATAGCTGACCATTTGATGGAATGAAGAAACGGGCAGGTAATAATATTCCATCCTTGTTGAACGTAGATCTCTGCCTGAGCCAATTCATTCAGAGGTGCATTGGGTATGGATTGAGTGATATTGATACTACCATTATGGATGACCCAAAAACCCTTACCGGTTACAAATCTGAATATCCCCGAGCCATCATAGGCAACCAAGTACTCACTGGGATTGCCAGTTTTTCCATTATCCCAATAGGCCATCCAGTTTTCATTTGCCCCATCACCGAGGACATCCGTAAAGGCAACATCGGCATTTCCGGGGAGACCCAGCATTCTGTAATCTGATGGACTAAATTCATCCTTCCGCTCATGGGAAGGGAAAATTGACCGTCTGATTATTAAGTACTACTTTGTTGTCGTAAGTTGTAAATTTCCATGATTGTGACCAATCACTATTAATTCCCTGAACCTGTACCCTAACATGCCAGTAGTATTGCTGATTGTGATTAAGTCCCTCGTTGGCAAAAAGATAGCGCTCCGGATTATCGCCTCGCGTAAAGACAATATTACTAAAAGACGCATCGGTAGCAATTTGAACGTCATAATTACCTGCAACGGCAGAGTTCCAGACAAGTGGTGCCGGAATTGGAACCCCTGTCTGATTATCTACTGGTCCTACTAAGGTCGGTGCATCGGGTAAACCGGTAAGTGCTTCCGTTGTAAAACTCCAGACCTTGACCAATCTCCCCAACCAAACTCATTCTTTGCTTTTACGCGCCAATAATAAAGTGTACTGTAATTACCTCCTCCGGTCGTATAGCTGGTAGAATTGGTATTACTATCCTGGGCCATCATTCCCGTAGTAAAATCACTCGATTCTGCCACCTGGAACCAGTATTTCTGGGCACCGCTACGGCATTCCAGGATAAGGTCGGTGGAATCTTTACATTGGTTGCATTATTAGCCGGCGAATCTCAGACCTGGTGCCGGAGGTGGTTCTTGTATACTTGACCCGCCGGTCGTAAATTTCCAGGTATCCGACCATTCTCCCCAAACGCCGGCCCCTGCCCGCACACGCCAATAATAGGTTTTTCCACTCGCCACTTCAGTGACTGCCTGTGTTGTACCCGTTAAAGTATTTTGATCAAAAATTATATCCTGCGAAAGTCGGCATCGTTTGCAACTTGTAACTGGTAGAAAGATGCCCCAGTTGTCGCATTCCAGGCTACCATGACAGGTACCGGAACATCAGTTGCCGAGTCCAGTGGTGAATTGAGAATCACTTTTGGCGGTGCGATGGAAGGCTCATATTCAACAAAATCCATGGTCTGGTTGACCGGTTTGGTATCATGTTTATTGACAATACCGCTGGGCCAGTAGATGATCACCGAATCAATAGTTGTCACCCCTAATCCAAACATTAAGGTCTGGCTGTTTTGGCCGATAAATCCCGATTGTCCCTCGACCGTTCTCCTTAAAACAACCTATTCCCCTCATTATTCGTCATGGATGTTTTCAGGACAACGGTTGCACCAATAGCAGCCGTATTAGAAATCGTACCTGTTAACCTAACTTTAAACCAATTGTTGCCCGATAAGATTATTCCGGTATAAGACCATTTAAACCATCATCGGTGGCGACAAATAAATCAGGTGCGCCATCATTATTATAGTCACTCCAGGCGGCACCACGGGCATCTCTTTCCCATCCTTCTATCATCGGCCCGGTTTCAATCCCTTGAAAACCCACTTGAATCTCGTATTCGATAAAGGAAATTAATTCCTTGATCAGACCAGCATTAGCTACATACAAATCCAACCAGCCGTCATTATCAAAATCTACCCAGGCACTGCCGCTCTGAATCCGAACTATCGGCTGGAAATTCAGATTCAGCTAACCGTTATAAATCCGGTTCCATTCAAATTTTTAAACAATCTATTTGGTTTACCATCCCGATAGGTAACATAGAGATCCAGCCAACCATCATTATTATAATCGCCCCAACTTCCACCCAATGACATACCTTTTTCTTTCACAATCGGACCGGCAGTGATTTTTGTAAAGGAGCTGTCACCATTATTCATATAAAGAAAATCAAATTCGCCCGGTTCTCCCACCAGAATTGGCCACATAAAGATCCATATATCCATCATTATTAAAGTCAGCGGCGGCACATCCTCTGTGAATCACCACCATCATTTACAACCACACCATCTGTCACTTTTGTAAATGAACTCCCTTCATTGTTCATATAGAGAATATTATTCTGACCACCATAATTAGATACAAACAAATCCAGATAACTGTCATTGTTGATATCAACCCATACTGCCCCGACAGAATTTAGATCTTCTGAGAGCCCGATATCCATCCCATCAAATGTACCATCACCATTATTGCGGTAGAGTTTATTTGATTCTCCCGGAGAGATTGGCAACAAACAGATCAAGATGGCCATCATTATCATAATCCCCCCAGCAGGCTGCCCTGGAATTCACCATTGTCTGTAACAACCGGTCCGGTGGTGATCCTCACAAAATTGCCATCCACCTTTCCCTCAAACAGCTCATTGGAATCGGAGCTCCCTGCCCCTCCTGGTGACAATAATATCGTCTACACCATCACCATTAAAATCACCCCAGGCCACACCAAAGGAATCGTTGTATCAGCCATCAATACATTAGTCTGCATGCGCGTAAAATCTCTCTCATTGCTAAACCAGACATCTTCAAGTTGCAGATCATCATTGCCATCCCATTCAACAGACCGGTTATAGGGAAAATTTTCCCATTCATCATCCGCTGTTTCGGATCCTCCCCTGGGAATCGCATATTTAAATTCAAATTTACCCTCACGAATGGCCTCATCAGGATTAATTATCATTGCCGTACCCTCATAGGTCCAGTCGGCATCTTCCTGGGCAATCAATGGCATATCAAATTCACCCCAATTATTGAAATTTCCCGCGCGCCACAACCTGATCATTAGCAGGATCAAAGCCATCATTATGTTTCATTTTTACGGAAAAATGGACCTTTGTTGCCGTGGTAGGCTCAAATGTCTTGAATGCACCATCATACGTTCCGGCATAAAGACGCTCTTCCATATCGAAAGCCAGATCGTTAATTTCATTGGAGTTTAAACCTCTGTCGTAATGTAACCAGGTATTTCCGCCATCTTTGGAAACCATTACATCACCCGAACCAACAAATATATGATCTTTACCATTTATTGCAATCGGCCTGCTGTAGTCGCTTAAAGCCGTTGTTCCCACTTGTGTCCAGGTTGAATTATCCACACTCTTGAAAACCCCGTGCCCATTTGTCGTTACATAAACATGATTCGCACCATTCACGGCTATATCAACAACATCATAGGTACTTAAGGCTGTTCCAACAGGAGACCAGGTATCCCCGTCATTCGTCGATCTGAATATTCCACTACCGCTGGTCCCGACATAAATATGCTGAAGATGGTTAAATGCAATACTATATATGGCCTTTCCCTCTAATCCATTGGTTATATCCTGCCAGTATCTCTCCCTCGCCTTCAGAAATAAAAATACCACCATCACCATCACTCTCTCCCATAAAAATCTTACCATCTTCACGGATAGCCATGGCCCCCACAAAACTGTATCCTCCCGTTTCAGGATATACCTGCATCCAATCCATCCCATCATTCATGGATCGATGAACGCCTCCGCCACCTGAACCGGAAAAAACAGCTCCTGATGGATGTATGGCTAAGGCTCGAATAAATGAGCTCTGTAATTCAGACATACCGTTACCGATTTGTTCCCATCCATTCCCATCCGGAGAACGGTAAGAGCACCACTATAATAAGTACCTGCAAATATCCAATTATTAGCCGGACTGACCGCCATTCTCCATATTCTGGTTCCATTTAAACCTTCATTTCGGGGCTCCCAGCTTGTCCCATCATTCCTTGTATAATAGATACCCGCTCCATAATACCAGATACAACCGGCATAAACATCATCATTTGAGGGATCGACATATATTGTTTTAATATTAAGGGGTGAAAATCCCATATTCTGTGAATTCCATGTGCTCCCACCATCTGAAGAATAATAAATCCCTGTTTGCCAGGTACCGGCAAATAAATCACCATTTGCATTAGCTGCAAGAGCAGGTAATAGATTCCCCGGTCATGCCAATATTGCTCCAGTTATCGCCACCATCACTAGAGGTATAGACACCATAATTCGAACCCAAACCTGCATATAATTTATTATTATATATGGCCAAACCCTGAACAGAGGTCGTAGGAAGACCACCCGCGAGTTGTGTCCAGGACTCTCCGGCACTGGTAGAACGGAATATCCCGCTGGTTTGCGTCCCCGCAAAGAGCACATTGGCACTCGTGATCAACAAGACATTTACATCCAGATCAGTTAAATTCGTATTAACCGCTACCCAGTTCTCTCCATTATCACCGCTTCGGTAAATACCCTGGGATGTGGCAGCGAAGATAAAACCATCGGTACTATTATAGACCATACTTTCAACCGAAGAAGTAGGCAGACCGCTATTTTTTAGCTGCCAGGTCACACCCGCATCTGTACTGCGATAGAAAGAGGATGAATGACTCCCCACAAATATCATGGTATCTGACACGGCAAGTAGCGAAAAGACACCACTTGTCCATCCGGTTGGCTGCCAGGAGTTGCCATTATTTGTGGATTTAAATACGCCACCATATAAAGTTCCGGAATAAATCGTACCGTTAGGTGAAGAAGTTATTGCATATACACTTCCACCATAGGGTCCATGGGCAGGTTCCCAAATATCCTGCGCTGATACAGGCAAACTCAACATACTTATCATAACAAAGACAAATAGTAGAATCTGCTTTGATTTCCTTGGATTAGATCTTTTAATCGTCTGCTTCATTATATCCTCATGTCATTTTTTTTAAACAGATTTCCGAATCAGTTAGATGGTCTGGTTGGTGGTGTTGGAAATCCAGCATCCATGGTAGTCGGATCATCACCATCATCCCCACCGCTACCAGACAATATTACTGCTGCAGCACCACCTAATAAAACAGCACCGCCACCGATCCACAACCAGGTACTGCTTCCCCCTTCTTTATCTGCTGCAGCCAGGGCTTTTTTATATGCATCGGAATACACTAATTCAGCTTCTACTTCTTCATCTTCTTTAATTACTATCGTTTTTTCCCAAGGGGTATAGTTTTCCTTCTCCAGCCGGATCGTCACCGACAATCCTTCTTTTGCCTTGGTTTTTAATGGGGTTTTACCTACTTCATTCCCATTAATAAATATCGAAGCACCTGAAGGATCCGAATCAACACTAAATGGGACAATTTTCATCGGTTTTTGTTCTACCGGATGCGCTTTGGCATAAACGATTTCAGCCATTTGATTGGCGATAACCTGCATCAGACTTAGCAGACCGTCGATTTCTCCTTTATAGTCGCGGAAAAATGACTTTTCTATCTGAGCCGTTTCCACATCGATTAATGATAAATCGATGGTATAGGTTGCGCCGAGTTTACCGATGGTGCCACTCATCATTTTTTGTACATTGAGCATGCGTCCCATTTCAACAGCACATTCCGTCGTCGTACATCCGGTTTGCTGAAATCCTTGCTCATTAAGAATATCATCCATCTGGCCCCTCTCAATTACGACAAAGGCGTTTGTTTTCACCAACATAGATCTCAAACGATTGCCCAATGTGGTTGTTTCCTGCTTGGATAAACCACCGGTGTTGGTGAAGTCAAGGATAGCAATACGTAATTTTTCCTGCTTCTGGGCCCAGCTGCCACTGATCAGAATTAGAGTGACCATTACAGTTGTCAGAGTTTTAAGGCTGCTCTTCATATATTCCTCACGCTTTTTTTATTGCTAATAAAACCAGTTAATAAGTCTATAGAATTCATATATATGACCGTTAATATTATATTCAGACGGAATCATAATAAAATTATCGTCGAATAGTATTGAATCTTGATAAAAAAAATGTAAGATACACTAAACCCTTAAAATATTGTTTGGCTTTTGGCACTTTATTTAATATAAACGATTAAACGGGAATATGTGGCAATAATTACGGATTTGATATAACATGACAACTTAGTATTTTTGTAAATTGTTTAACCACGGAAAACTAGGGCTACCTTCAATTAGTGATAACCTTACGCATTAGATTTAAAAAGACTACCACGAATTTACAAAGGAGGCACTAAGATCACGAGAGATTTATATAAGAAATATTTCTTGTGTACTTTGTGCTTTGAAATCTTGAAATTTTATCCCGCAATATCTACATGATATAGATATTTATATGGGGGTGGTGTCCTTATGGTAAATTTTTATCTTTTTTTAACTCTGACCCGTAATACGGGGCAGATTAAGGGTGAGCCCCCGGGGTTCTCTATGTCAAAGAATTGAAATAGAACCAAACAATGAGGTTAAATGAGGATATGGTGAGAAGAAAAACTGTTAGTGTAAAGGTCGGTGATGTTTTTGTAGGGAGTGAACATCCGATTGTAATTCAATCGATGACGAATACAGACACTGCCAATGTTGCAAATACGGTTGATCAGATAAGTTCTCTTGTTCAGGCAGGATCTGAACTGGTGCGTGTTACCGTCAACAATGACGAGGCAGCAAAAGCACTTCCTGCGATTATGGAATCTTTAGAAAAGCGAAATATAACCGTACCTGTTATTGGTGATTTTCACTATAACGGTCATTTACTGCTAACAAAATATCCCGAATGTGCACAAGCTTTAGCCAAATACAGAATCAATCCGGGAAACGTAGGTACAAAAACCAGAGATAAAAATTTTACGACTATTGTTGAGCAGGCGATTCGCTTTGAAAAACCGGTGCGGATTGGTGTTAATTGGGGATCTCTGGATAAAAAATTGTTAACAGATATGATGGATGAAAATTCCAAACTGGAAAACCCCTTAACAACAAAAGAAGTAACGATCCGGGCGATGATGGAAAGTGCTCTGCGCTCTGCACATTTAGCAGAGAAAGTGGGTTTGGCCCACGACAAGATAATTATAAGCGCAAAAGTTTCAGGAGTACAGGATCTAATACAAGTATATCGGTTACTTGCTGCTAAATGTAATTACCCCCTGCATCTGGGTCTTACAGAGGCCGGAATGGGAAATAAGGGTGTTATTGCAAGTACTGCCGGTTTATCTGTTTTATTGCAGGAAGGTATCGGCGATACAATCCGCGTTTCGCTGACTCCCAAACCAGGTGGTGATCGTTCAGAAGAGGTTCGTGTGGCACAACAGGTTTTACAAAGTCTGGAATTACGTAGTTTTACACCTCAGGTGACAGCCTGTCCAGGTTGTGGAAGAACAACCAGTACTGTTTTTCAACATCTGGCCGAAGATATTAACGGATACATTCGTGATCAGATGCCTGTTTGGCGCATTCAATATCCGGGTGTAGAGGAATTGAAGGTTGCTGTTATGGGCTGTGTAGTCAATGGCCCCGGCGAATCCAAACATGCAAATATCGGCATCTCGCTGCCCGGCACAGGAGAAGCCCCTAAGGCACCGGTTTATATAGATGGCAAACACGCAACGACTCTCAAGGGCGACCGAATCGCTGAAGATTTTCAGAAAATGTTGGATGATTATGTGGTGGAAAGGTATGGCCAATAACTTAGGTTATGAGATGTGTGATTTGGGATAGGTGATGCGAGATTCGTGATAAACATATGAATTGAGATTTAGATATTGGGCATTGGTTTGACATTGGGATTAGGAATTGGGAATTTGATAGGTTTTGGCTAAATCATGAATGATTTAGTTCTGATATATTAGCCAAAGGAGTCCTTTGGACTTTCTGCGTATTATTTTCGCTGTTTTTCAATCTCTACTATAACTTTTTTAATCACTTCTTTTTTTGTCCCTTCAATCCGGCATCCAGATGCACGGGTATGTCCCCCTCCATCAAAGGCTTTCGCGATACGATTTACATCAACATCTTCTTTTGAACGCAAGCTAATTTTATGCAAACGGGGTTTAATCTCACGAATAAAAACTCCCACCTTACCACGTCGAATACCGATGCTGTAATTAGCCAACTCCTCTATTTCTCCCTGATGATTCTGGCTCATCGCCTTCAGATCAAGATAGATAACATTAACCCGGCCATCGAGATAACTTTCCATTGACGAAAGCCCACTGCCGATCGTCTTAACCGACTCAAACGAGTGCTCAAAGAATATGCGACTGGTTATTCTGGCAGGATCTACGCCTATTTCCACCATCTTCCCACATATCTGATGATCTCTGGCAGTCGTATTGGAAAATGAAAATCGTCCTGTATCATATACAATTCCAGTATAAATAGCCTCAGCCAATGGCAGATCAATTTTAATATTGGCTTCCTCGACCAATTCATAAACCAATTGGGTTGCAGATGAAGCTTTTTCATCTGCCAGGTTTAATATGGCAAAATCATCTTCCGCCGGATGATGATCGATTTTTATAATCCCAGATCTATCAGGCAATAATTTCACTACTTTTCCCAGACGATGCACACCCGGTACATCAAGAATTATGGCGGACTCTATAGGAAAATGGTGAGAACTGCTATAGGTATGGATATTATCAAAATTCTTTAGATAGTTAAAGCGGTCATCAATTTGGGCATCATGAAGGACCATGTAATATTTCTTACCCAGTTTGTCAAGCAGCAGTCCTATGGCAATTACAGAAGCGATCGCATCACCATCTGCATTCAAATGAGCGGTTACCAGGTATTGATTTCGCTTTTTTATAAATGAAAGAATTTTTTTTGTAGTATTACGATATTGTGGCTGTGTACTCAAAACTTCCCCTTTTGAAAAAAGGTTAAATATAGGAAAGGTTTTGCGAAATGCAAAATTTTAAAGACAATTATATGAAATTTTGGTATTTTGTATAATTAGTTGTTAGTTTGATTGGGAATTGGGAATTTTTAAAAGTTAAATAAGTTAATCCGTGAAAGTCGTCATAATCAGTGTAATTCGTGGAGAGATGTATTTTATTTACGAGAGATGATATAGTTTTCAATCAGCTTCCAGAAAAAAATGACAACGAATGCACAACAGGCACCGAGGATCCCGCCCGCAACGATGTCCAACGGATAATGTACCCCTATTGAGACACGGGATAGGGCAACAAAAAATGCCGCGATAAAATATACCCATCTATATTTTGGATAAAAATAATTGAAAAAGGTGGCGGTGGCAAAAAAATTGGCAGCATGGGCTGAGGGAAAGGAGAAGGATCTTTTTATACCGGCAAGCAAATGTATATCCGGTAGTGCAACACAAGGTCTGGGACGGGCAATTAGCGGTTTTAATACATGTGCAGAAATCTGATCACTCAGAAAAATTACTGGTATTATAAGCAAAACGACCATTCTCCCCTTTTTCCCGCCCTTCCATAAAAGACCTATAATTAAGATACCCCATACAGGAAACCAATGAAGCCTCTCAGTTATAAAAGGCATAAACCAATCAAAAAATGGATTTTGTAGATCAACATTTATAAAATAGAATAAGGTTGTATCCAGCGATAATAAAAATTCCATATAAAAGATTACATATTATCAGAACAATATTCAATATTCATCACGGAATATTGTCCAAAGGAGTCCTTTAGACAATGATCAACGGAGCAAATTCAAATATTTAAAATTAAGATTATTTCAAGAAAGCGGAATGCAGAATGCAGTAAGCAGGGGAAAATATGTATAGTGATGTTTAATATTTATTTGAAATTTTTTTGATATTCGCATATATATAGTTTACAAAATATATATTTATACTGCTCTCTGCTTATCTGTTTTCTTTGATACTAGTAATATATTAATAATATCTCATAAAAATATTGGGGTAATCCATGAAAGCCATTCGCATACATCAACACGGTGGGCCGGAAGTGTTGCAGATCGATGACCTGGATATTCCTGTCCCAAAAGTAAATGAAGTACTAATTAAAATTAAAACAGTAGCCCTTAACCACCTTGACCTGTGGGTACGCAAAGGATTTCCCGGTATAAAACTTCCCCTCATCCTGGGGAGTGATGGTGCCGGAATTATTGAAGAGTTTGGAAGTAATTCTAACCACTCAAATGGATTAAAAAAAGGGGATCACATATTTATTGTACCCTTTAGAAGTGACCTTCCTTATGGAAAATCAGAGGAGTTAAGTAATGAATATCGGGTTCTCGGGGAACATTTAGACGGTGTTCAGGCCGAGTATATCTGTGCCCCTGTAGAATTTGTAATGCCCAAACCAGAAAATTTAACTTTGGAGAAAGCAGCCGCATTTCCCCTGGCATTTTTAACTGCTTATCATATGATTTTTAGAAAATTACATTTGAATGATTCTCAGACTATACTCATTTGGGGAGCAAGCAGCGGTATTGGAACTGCAGCCATCCAAATTTCCCGACATATCGGAGCAAAAGTTATTTCAACCGCGGGTTCAGAAGAAAAATTGAACTTTGCCCTGCAGCTTGGAGCTGATCATTGCATCGATTATAAAAAAGAGAATGTAGGCCATGCAATTCGGGAGATTACCGATGGTAAAGGAGTGGATGCAGTATTTGATCATGTGGGAGAAAAGAGCTGGACGCATTCGATTCGTTCGTTAAAAAAGGGCGGAAAAATAGTAACCTGCGGGGCAACGACGGGACCATATGTACGTTTAGATCTGCGCCATTTATTCATTAAACATCAACAAATCATTGGTTCTACCATGGGAAACCGCAAAGATCTTACTGAAATTTGTGAATTAATCGAGCGTAAAGTATTAGATCCAATAATTAGCAGGGTCTATGATATTGATAAAATATCTGCCGCGCACAGATATTTAGAAGAAAACAGACAAATGGGGAAGGTTGTACTAACATTTTAGTGATCCAGGTTACATTTTTAAATAATTATGGAAGAATAACTTATATTTTTTAGTTAAATAGATTATAATATAGTCAGAATCTAACGACGCGATTAAGAGATTGTGTGAGAATAAAAAATTACGCGTTAATTAAATAATTGGTATAATCAGTAAATTTTGGTAGATTGGAATTATGGAAACGTTACTTGCAATAGGAATATTTGGAGCATCATTTTTTCTACTCTCTGTTGGTGTCATCTTTACGAAAAAAAGTCTTCGTGCCGGTTCTTGTGGGAGTGGTCTGCATGTTAAAGGAGAAGAACTGAGTTGTGGAGTTTGCCCTTCCAAAGAAGCTGAAATTTGCCATAGTGGAGATAAAGAAGGTTTTGCCACTGTTGCCCAATTAGGAAATCCGTCCCGAAAACGTCGTTTCCAGGAAGAACATTTTTCTGACAACTAAACTAACCTGAGAACTATTCACCTACCTAATTTTGATATACCTTTTTTCCAATATCAAATGTCAAAATCCAAATGACAAATAAATATCCAACTTCCAATTACTATATTTAATCAAACTGCTTTGATCTTGGGGAATTTGGGTTACATTTGACATTTAGTACAGATGATTTTAGAAGCGAAGTCATGACTATTTAAATACATATTTTGAAAATCCCGACGATTGAAAGCTACTATATGATTCGAGGCCTCTACGGGTAATCATCAGGGCTTCGGCATTTTTTATTTTTTCAATGAATTTCATTCCCTCATCTCTTCCCATTACCATAATAGCGGTTGCGAGAGCATCAGCAGTCATACAGTCTTTTGCTATTACTGTCGCACTGGCTAAATCGTGGGTTACAGGTCTTCCCGTCTTCGGATTAATGGTATGTGAATATATTTTCCCTTCATATTCAAAATAATTCCGGTAATCACCGGATGTTGCGACAGCCACATCTTTGAGTGCCAGAATGGATCTGATATTCTGCCCTGGAAGGTTAGCAAGACCGGGGCTATCAATACCTATCTTCCATGGTTCTCCGGATGCATTTACACCTTTGGTTATAACCTCGCCACCAATCTCAACCATAAAATTCAAAATATTCCTGGCTTTGAGAATTTGAGCCACGACATCGACACCATAACCCTTTGCAATGGCACTTAAATCTATCTGAACCTTCGCATTATTTTTTTTCAATGCTTTACCATCAACAGAGTTAACATAGTGAACCCCAACATTCCTCATTGCTGCTAAAATATCTTCCTTTGCCGGAGGTACAATTCTTTTTCCTTTCTTACCAAAGCCCCAAAGATTCACAAGATTCGCTACCGTGATATCAAATGAATTATTGGAGATTCGTGACACTTCTATTGCCTTTGAGACAACCCTAGCAAACTCTGAAGACACCGGAAAGGCAAGGGTATCTTGATACTTATTAAATCTCGATATTTCACTCTGAGGGTCGTATGTAGACATTTGTCGGTTCACTTCAACAAGCGCAGAATCAACCCAGCTTTTTAATTGAATAACTTCATGTTCAGCCAAAACCAGATGTGTGATTTTCACCTGATAGGTTGTGCCCATTGTCATGCCCGTCCAGCCATACTGGATATCATCTTTTTCACATGACAATAAATAAAAAAGGAGCAGCATCAAGCTGCTCCTCTGTAATAAATAAATTACACCTCTACTCTTAAAAAACATCATAAGCGATCATCTCATTATCAACACCCATATTATAGAGCATTTTATTCACTGCATCTATCATCATTGGCGGACCACAAAGATAATATTCAATTTCACTGGGATCTTTATGTTTCTCAAGAAAAGTATCCTGGACAACCTGATGGATAAAACCAACCGGTCCCTTCCAGTTATCTTCAGGCATTGGTTCGGAAAGAGCAACAGTATAATTAAAATTTGGAAATTTTTCAGCAATCTCTTTAAACTGATCATCATAAAACATTTCTCTAAGGGAACGGGCCCCATAGAAAAAATTAACTTTCCTACCGGTCTCTAATGTTTTAAAGAGATGGAAAAGGTGACTGCGCATGGGTGCCATTCCTGCTCCACCACCAATATAGACCATTTCCCGATCCGTGTCCTTAATAAAAAACTCCCCATAAGGCCCACTAACGGTCACTTTATCCCCCGGTTTCATATTAAATATATAGGATGATGCAATACCAGGAGGAACGTTTTTATTTGGTGGGGGTGTGGCAATTCTCACGTTGAGCATGACGATATCCCCCTCGGCCGGATAATTTGCCATGGAATAAGCCCGGAATATTTCTTCCTCATTCGAGGATTTAAGATCCCAAAGTTTATATTTATCCCAATCCCCACGATATTCTTCTTCAACCTCAAACTCGGTATATTTTAAATCATAGGCCGGAATATAAATCTGGATATAACCACCAGCTTGAAAATCCATATGCTGACCCGCTGGTAGTTTTATTTTAAATTCTTTTATAAATGTAGCCACATTATAATTTGATATAACCTCACAATCAAATTTTTGTATACTGAAGATTTCATCCGGAACCCGATATTTTCATATCTTCTTTTACTTTGACCTGACAGGCAACCCGCCAATCCTCTTTTATCTGGCTCCTGGTAAGAAGAGTTTTTTCTGTAGGGAGCACATCGCCTCCCCCCTCAAGGATTTGACATTTACACATTCCACAGGTTCCGCCACCACCGCAAGCAGAAGGTAGAAAAATTTTATTTTCAGAAAGAATAGAAAGTAAATTTCCTCCTGCATTCACTTCCGGACTTTTACTTTCATCATCGTTAATCAGGATCTTTACTTTTCCCTGGGCTACTAATTTTTTTTCAGCCAGAATTAATATATAAACCAACATCAATATAAATGATGAAAAAACCCCGGCACTTAATGCTATTAATGAAAAAATATTCAAGATTAAACTCCTGATTTAATATTATAGACTTATTCCTGAGAAACTCATAAATGCCATAGCCATAAGACCTGTAATAAGCATGGTCAAACCCAATCCCTTGAGACCTTCAGGCACATTTGAATATTGTAATTTAGTTCTGATTGCAGCCATTGCAATGATGGCCAGAAAAAATCCAAATCCTGAACTGAAACCGAATACCGTAGATTCCAAAAGATTATATTCCCTTTCTACCAGGAACAATGATGATCCGAGGATGGCACAATTTACCGCGATAAGGGGAAGAAATATCCCTAAGGCTGTGTACAGTGTCTGACTAAATTTATCAACAAACATTTCAACCAATTGCACCATTGCCGCAATTACTGCAATAAAAGAAATGAACTGTAAGAAACTCAGATCAACATTCTCGAATCCACTCCATAACCAGGACATCGCCCCTTCTTCCAAAAGATAGGTATTGATCGCCCAATTAGTTGGTGCTGTAATCGTGAAAACAAAAATCACTGCCAGGCCAAGGCCTAATGCTGTTTCCACCCTTCGCGAAACGGCTAGAAACGAACACATTCCCAGGAAATAGGCAAGTACAATATTCTCAACAAATATGGATTTGACAGCTAAACTTAAATAATGTTCCAAAGCAAACCTCTCTCATATAGATTAGGATTCTTCAAATTTTTGTGAAATCATTCGCTGGCCCCAGATTATCAAACCAAGTAAGATAAATGCTCCGGGAGAGAGAACCATTAATCCCATGTTCTCATATCCAGCATTGTAGAGGAAATCAGGAATTACCTGAAAACCAAAAAAAGTACCGCTTCCAAGAATTTCACGTCCGGTTGCGACAACAATCAAAATGATGGCATAACCCAATGCATTCCCCAATCCATCAAGGAACGATGGCCAGGGTTTGTTCTGCAAAGCAAATGCTTCCGCACGTCCAAGAATGATACAATTTGTGATTATCAGACCGACAAAAACACTTAGTTGTTTGCTAATGTCATATAAAAATGCTTTAAGAATTTGATCAACAAGGATTACCAATGTTGCGACCACTGCCAATTCTACGATAATTCTTATTTTTGAGGGGATTGAGTTTCGAAGCAGAGATATCATCACATTTGAAATAGCTAAAACAAAGACAACAGCCGCTGACATGACTAATGCCGTTGGCACTTGAACTGTTACAGCCAATGCTGAACATATCCCCAATACCTGTAAGGTAATCGGATTATTATCAGAAAAGGGATCAGTTAATGTACGTTTATTCTTTTTAGAGAAAAGTTTCTCTTTAGGCGGTTGTATCTCCACCTTGGTTTCTGCTACAGCGTTCGCTTCTGCCATTTATATTACTCCATCTTTTCTTATCTGATTGTACTAAAATAAGGTTCGTAGATTTCAAGATCTTTTTTAAGGAATTTGTTGAGGCCATTTCCAGTCAACGTGGAACCACTGATACCATCCACATAATGATCAGCCTGATCGCCTGAATATCTTCCGGCAACCTTTCCCTTAAGCACAGTAATGGATACCAATTGACCCGTGGATGAAAGGATCTTTTTACCCTTGAAATTATCTTTAAACCACTCTTTTTCAATCTCCCCACCTAATCCGGGCGTTTCACCATGCTGATAAAATGTTATACCCTTTACCGTAACTAAATCTTTTTCCAGGGCCAGATAACCATAAATTGTAGACCAAAGCCCTTTTCCGGAAATAGGTACAATATAAGCAAGTACCTCTCCATTTTCTTCAGCAAAGTATAAGGGTAAAAGATCAACATCCTTTTTTGGATCGAGTTGTTCAACTTTTTTATCGCGAACCTCATCTCCGGATTTATTTATTACCTTTGAGCGAATATATTCAGTATATAGTTTAAGAATCTCAGCACGTTCCATTTCGGCTGATCCAAGTCCGGCTGAAGCGAGAATATTTTTTTGCATATCCAAAGCAATATTTTCTTGTTGGCGTTCCTTAAGTAAATTTGCTGCTGTCGCCAGTAAGATACTACAAGAAATTGTTACAACAGCTGCAAAAAAGAAGACATATGAGTTTTTATGCACGATGCAACCTCCTGCGCATATTCGCTTTTAGTACATAGTAATCAATCAATGGAGCAAAAACATTCATAAATAAGATGGCCAGCATCATTCCTTCCGGATAAGCCGGATTTACGGTTCGAATCAGAATAGCCATGATTCCAATCATGATTCCGTATATCCATTTACCTGTATTCGTACCCGCCGCTGATACCGGATCGGTGGCCATAAATACAGCCCCAAATGCAAATCCCCCCATTACAAAATGATAATGTGGGGGTAATGTAAAGATACTTGGCGAGGTTGGACCAGCGGCCAGATTCATGAGTAAAGCCATTCCAAAACCACCCAGGGCAACAGCCATCATAATACGCCAACTACCCACACCGGCAACAATTAGAATGAGGGCACCAAGCAATATGGCTATAAAGGAGGTCTCACCCATACTCCCAGGAATCAACCCGAAGAACATATCACTGAATGAAAATCCTGCATTACCTACTGCTGTGGTGGCAAGATCTCCTGGATTGGCGCTGGATGCAACTAACAAAGGTGTTGCGCCGGAATAGCCATCGATTAACTTATCCTTGGAAGCATCAATTGCAGTCCAAACCTTATCCCCCGATATCTTACCTGGATAAGCGAAAAATAAAAAGGCCCTTGCTGTGAGTGCTGGATTAAATATGTTCATTCCAGTACCACCAAAAACCTCTTTACCGATTATTACACCAAAGGTCACGGCTACAGCAACCTGCCACAATGGGATGGTCGGGGGAAGTACGAGAACAAAGAGAATTCCAGTCACGAAGAATCCTTCATTCATCTCATGTTTTCGCACAATGGCAAAGAGAATCTCCCACCCGAGTCCTACAGCATAGGTTACAATAATAACCGGTAGCATTACCAGGAACCCATTCCAGAGACAATCTCCTATCGTGGCCGATATACCTTGGGCTAAAAACGCCTGATATCCAATATTGTACATGCCCACCAGAATAGCCGGGAACAAGGCAATTACCACCGTGATCATAAATCGTTTAGAATCTATTTTATCTCTAATATGTGGTCCCCTGCTTGTGCGGGAAGCAGGCGTAAGAAAAAATGTGTCAATCACTTCGAATAAGGGATAAAACATCCTATATTTCCCATTTTTTCCGAAAATGGGTCCCAAATCTTCGCTGAGTTTTCTAATAAACTTCAAATTATTTCCCCGATATTTGGTTTAGCCGTTTTACAATATTTATACCAATATAACTGTTATTTAAGTTTATAATTCGTAATCAGTAATTTGTAATTATCTGACCTATCCTTCGCGCTCCAGTTCATCTAATCCTTTACGGATATGTTCACCAAAATCTATCTTTGAAGGACAGATATACGTACAGAGGGCGAAATCCTCGTCATCCACTTCCAAAAGCCCCAGACCGAGCATCGTTTCGATATCTCCAGCCATAATACTCTTTACGAGTTGCGCGGGATAGATGTCCATGGGCATCATATTTTCGTAATCACCTGTTTGAAAAAAGGCTCTTTTACCACCATGAATCCTGGTATCTTTGACATACTCAGATCGTGGAATATATTTTGATAAAAATGTTCGTGAATAACTTTCCTGATCTAATCCAGGCGTCAGCCATCCAAACATGTCTCTTTCTTTACTCTCAGGGATAACGGTTAAAGTGCGGTTGTAAAATCCTAGATATCCACTTTCCGGTATTTTTCTTCCTCTTAAGATATTTCCCGTAATAATCCTAACATAATCCTGATTGCAATTCCCCTCGTTTACCAAGGTTTGTACCTTAGCCCCAGCCCAGGTACGATAATACTTCCTGGTTTCCGGTTTAACTGCAGAACCACTTACAGCAATAATTCTTTCGGTTGGAAACCTCCCCTTTAAGAAAAATTTTCCAATTAACGGTACATCCACAGCATTCACATACCAAACTATATCCCCAACATTTACCGGTGCGATATGATGAATGTGCACACTTAGATTTCCGGCCGGATGCTTACCTGAAAACTCATGGACTTCGACACCCTCAGGATTTTGTAAAAATGGTAGATGCTCTTTCACTTCACCATTAAGAGAAAGAAACACCTTCCCTTCAGTTAATCTTCTGATTACCTTAAGACCGACATTAAAATTCTCTTCTTCATTTTGCAGTATAAATTCAGGATCTGCAACCAGCGGGGCTGTGTCCATACCGGTTATAAAGATATCACGGGGGAGGACATCCGGGTTAGCAATTTTTGAAAAGGGACGTTGCCTAATCATCGGCCACATGCCTCCTTCCAAAAGTTTTTTCTTTATCTCATCAACAGGAAGGCTATCTATATCCTGTGCAGCATGGCTTCCAAAATCAACAGCTGTATCGCTGCCATCAGATTCAATAACAACCTCTGCTATTTTGCGGCGTTCACCCCGATTTATTTGGAAAACTTTGCCACTGGCAGGGGAAACAAACTTAATCTCAGGCTTCTCTTTGTTATTATAAAGAGGTGATCCAATTTTGACCAGATCCCCCTCTTCCACTTCCAGACGCGGTTTAAGTCCCAAAAAATCAAAAGGTTGAGACGCATAGAATTTTGGTATTTCAGCATCAACCAAGCTTTTTTCAATGGATCCCGCCAGCTTAATAGTGTAGCCTTTTTTCAACTTATGTTTTATCATATTGGAATACATCCCTCTAGGTTGGTTTTTTAATCATTAAAGCTTACAAAATATAACAAATTCATTAATTTTATCACAACTTTTTTTAGGGATTTTTTTCACAGAATCTCTAAAAACATCAAAAAATTCAGCAATAACTTTAATGAGAATGAATATTTGATAAATATTTTCATGTAACTTAAATTACTTGCTTGAGTATGTATGATATTTTCTTAAAATTTAAGATAAAATCACCCTGAATCCTGATCGGCATCGGGACAGGCTTATTTCAGGGTCTAAAATAAATCCGATTATATACATGAGATGCTGAAACAAGTTCAGCATGACATTCTACTGAGCACAGGAACTATCGCGATTCCACATTTCTGTAAAGCATCTTTTAAATGCTTCAAGGGTTTGTAAGGTATAAATGATATATTTCGATAATTTAATTTTGTTCTCACCCAACATATAATAAATGAATTTAACCATACCCAATCAACTAACCATATTAAGAATTATCCTAACTCCGATTTTTATCTACTTTTTTATTCAGGATACCTTTAATTCTAAATTGATTGGCACCTTTATTTTCACCTTTGCAGCGGCAACAGACTGGTATGATGGCTATATAGCACGCAAGTTCAATGTTATTACCCGTTGGGGCCAATTTATGGATCCCCTGGCCGATAAAATTCTTATTTCCTCGGCTTTATTCGTATTTGCTCATCTGGGTTATGTTTATTATTGGATGGTAATTGTCATTGTAGCAAGGGATTTTGTCATTACCTTTCTCAGAATGTTTGCTTTAAAAAACGGCAAATCTATTGTTACAAGTCAATTAGCCAAATGGAAGACCTTTCTCCAAATGCTTGCAGTCTTTGTACTTCTCATATATCTGAATTTTCCTGATGCCAGCATATATACTCTAACAACCTATCCACCGGGTTACGATCACTGGGTTACGATCATCTACCTTATTGTTACTATTGTCACCGTAACTTCTGGCCTGCAATACCTTATTGAAAACCGCAGACATGTGGTCGAATTAGCGAAGAAAACTGTTAAATTACTCTATCGGTAATAATTATTATACCTTCTCTTCATGAAAAATAAAATTAAATATGTATTAGCTACTGGATTTGGCAGCGGTTATTCTCCGCTCATACCGGGAACGACAGGGAGTCTATTAGCCCTAATACTTTATATATTAATTCCCCTGAATTCATGGTACTGGCTGATCATTTCAACGATCACATTCTTCATCGGGATCCGGGTTGCAACATTTGTGGAGAATGATAAAGGAAAAGATCCCAAAATTGTTGTAATTGATGAGTTTGTCGGCCAATGGATTGCTTTATTATTTTTGCCGAGGACATTCATTGTTTTTGTGGCTGCGTTTATTCTTTTTCGCTTTCTGGATATTATTAAACTCTACCCTGCAAATAGAATGGAAAAAATCAGAGGCGGTAGTGGTATTATGCTTGATGATGTAGTCGCCGGATTATATGCAAATTTCCTATTACAAATAATATATGGATTTGTTTTATAATAGGGTTACGCTCTGCCCCATGCGCAAAGCCTTCATGGAAAGGAAAAAAATTGAACCCGATCAAAGCAGAAATTATTAGCATCGGCAATGAGATCTTATCCGGGTGGACAGTAAACACCAATACACACTGGATTGCAGAATATTTACATGGTCTGGGGCTTCCCGTTGGATGGATGACTACTATTGCAGATACAGAAAGTGAAATTATAAAGGCTCTAAAGACAGCCTCTGAAAGAGCTGAAGTTATTGTATGTACCGGCGGGCTTGGACCGACACCTGATGATATTACAAAAAAAACAATCAGCAAATTCTTTGATTCCCCTCTCATAATGGATGAAAAGACTCTAGATCATGTTCTTAAACTGTTCGAGAGTCGTCACTTGGAAATGCCTGAGATAAACCGTAACCAGGCTCTTGTGCCTGATGCAGCACATCTTATGTTTAATCCAATTGGTACGGCACCTGGCCTTGCATTTGAAACGGAAAAAAATAGTTACTTCTTTATGCCTGGTGTACCCCGGGAGATGAAAAGAATGATGGAGAATCATATTGAAGAATTGATCAAGAAAAAACATTCTTTACCTTCCCTGGATAAATTCATTCTACGCACCACGGGTATCGCTGAATCCAGACTCTTCGAGATATTAGAAAAAACGTTATTAAAATATGACGATATTCCAATCTCATTTCTTCCAAAGATAATTGGTGTTGATCTTAAATTAAAGATTCCCATCCAACCTATTGAAGTGCATGAACGTGCTCTTAATTTTCTTAAAGAAATCAAACCCATCGTAGAAAAATATATATATACAGATACAGAAACTGATTTACCAGAAATAATCGGCCATCTGTTATCAGAAAGAAATCTCTCTCTGGCTATTGCTGAGAGTTTTACCGGTGGATTAATATCTGACTGGATTACAAATATTGCAGGTAGTTCAGCTTATTTTTTAGGCACAATGATTGCCTATAGTAATGATGCAAAAGTTAGCGGACTTGGTGTAAAACAAAGCACGCTAAATGATTTTGGCGCAGTAAGTGAACAAACCGTTAAAGAGATGGTCATGGGAGTACAAAGAAAGTTTAATGCAAATTGTGCCATTGCCAGTACCGGAATTGCTGGTCCGGGTGGTGGCTCAGACGAAAAACCAGTTGGTCTTTGCTATATAGCAGCCGTTTATAATGAAAAACTTAGTGTAAAAAAATTAAGATTTGGCAAAGACAGACTTATCAACAAAGAGCGGGGAGCCATGGCCGGTATTGAGTCTCTTCGACGCTTAATATTGAATATATTATGATTGGAGCCAATATCCAACGCAGGTCTTAAGGTCTGCGTTGGATATAGGTCACAATAGTGTCAATCCTTTAATTTTTATCCCTTATCCTCAAATATCTTCTTTATTTAAATCTCACCCATAAAGTTTATGCTATTAGTGACGAATAATTGATATATCTGTAAATCAATTTTTATTGTATAAGGGGCTCGCCGCGTTCATCATGAATAAAATTCTAGTCATAGATAATGATTTTGATATCGTTGAACTAATCGGCGAGATTCTAAACATTCATGGCTATGATACGAAGACAGAGACTAATGGCAGAAAAGGCATAGTAGCTGCTGAAGAATTTAATCCAGATCTTATTCTATGTGATATTTCCATGCCAGATATTACCGGCTATGATGTATTGACTTCTATCAGAAACAATCCAACAACCCATACGATTCCATTTATTTTCCTGACGGCTAAAAGTGATATGAAAGATCTCCGCAAAGGCATGTTAATGGGGGCTGATGATTATCTAACCAAACCTGTGTCTTCCGAAGATCTGATTGCTGCTGTACGAACCAGGCTCGAAAAATACCACCAAATTACCCGTCACTATAAGGATGAGATTGAACAAACACGTTATGACCTTGAGATTACAAAGAACTATGATACCTTCACAGGATTACCCAAACGTAATGTACTTGAAAGAGATCTTAAACAGTTAGAAAATATCTCCACCCCCCAGAAACTTATTGCTCTGCTAATCATCAAGTTTAACCGGTTTAGAAATATTACTGATATATTTGGTAAAAAGGTTGCCATTCCTCTTATAAAAGAACTAATTAACCGGATTGAGACTGTATGTGGTCAGGGGAACAAAGTTTATGCCCTGGATGATGGTGATCTAGGTGTACTACTCTCTGAATTAAAACAAAAAAATGCTTTAATTAAAACCGTAGAAAATATTCTGGTTCATATTCGCAAGCCAGTTGAGCTGAACAATAGAGAACTAAACTGCAGCGCTTGTATTGGCATTGCCTATTTAATGAATGATGTAGTCGAAAAGGATGTATTGATTCAGGACGCAGAATTGGCTCTTCATTCAGCTCTTGAGGGTGGTTTTAATACCTATCATTTTTTCGAAGAAGATCTTAAAAAGAATGCCTATGATCAGATAAATATTGAAAATGCTCTTCATAAAGCACTTGAGAAAAACGAATTCACAATTTATTATCAACCAAAAATTGATTCAATAAATAAAGATATCATCGGGTCCGAGGCTCTTATTCGTTGGGAGAACTCTGATTATGGTTTACTTTCACCATCACAATTTGTTCCAATGGCCGAGGAAAACGGTTTGATTGTCCCCATTGGAGAATGGGTGTTAGAAACCATATGCAACCAGCTAAATGAGTGGAAACATCAGGGACTTGATCCTTCTCCTGTCACTGTTAACATTTCTGCCAGACAGTTAGAGCAGAAAAATTTTGTTAAAACAATTTCAACCATATTAGAAAAATCGAATATTGAAAATAATTTAATAGAAATTGAACTCACTGAAAGTATCCTGATTAATAATTCACAAAAAAATTCAAAGAAACTCGCGAAACTTCGCAAACAGGGAACAAAAGTATCCATTGATGATTTTGGAACGGGATATTCGTCTCTTTCATATTTATCAAATTTCCCCTTTGATAAATTAAAAATCGATCAATCCTTCATACGCGATATTACGACTGATAAAGCTGCAGCCTCATTGGCAACATCCATTATCTCAATGGCCCATAGCCTCGGTGTTCGCGTAATTGCTGAAGGTGTAGAAACTGAGGATCAGTTAAATTTCCTTAAAGAGTACAAATGTGATGAGATCCAGGGATATTACTTCAGTAAACCCATTCCTGCTGAAAACTTTACCGGTCTATTGAAGGAAAAAATCCTGCCCGTATAATCTGCCTATTCCACAAACATCTTCTTTAATATGGTTGTCTCACGCAGCGACGCAACACCGCAGAGAAATATATGGGAGGACTCTTTGACAGCGTCTTTGCATGTGGAACATTTTGACTGATTAACTGAAAGATACTATAAATTGGTTGATTTCCTCTTAAAAAATAAGTACCATTAGCGCTTTAAATCAATTGACAATGACACGTGTAACCTGTTGAGGAGATGGTATGTTAAAAAATCATCCAAAAGGATTAATGACGTTATTTTTCACTGAGATGTGGGAACGGTTTGGGTATTATCTTATGCTTGGAATCTTTTTCCTGTATATGACCGATACCTCCAGTGGTGGCATGAGTTTTGGACGGGCTAAAGCATCAGATATTTTAGGTACTTACCTTGCCCTTGTCTATTTGACACCATTTCTAGGTGGGTTACTTGCAGATCGTGTCCTGGGTTATCGCAATTCTATTGTACTCGGTGGATCATTGATGGCCATAGGTTATATTGGATTGGCTATTCCGGGAGAAAATGCATTTTGGATATCCTTATTTCTTGTTATCATGGGAAATGGATTTTTCAAACCTAATATATCCACATTAGTGGGGAATTTGTATGGCGAAGAAAAGTATAAAAATTTTAAAGATGCCGGCTATAACATTTTTTATATGGGCATAAATATCGGTGCATTTGTTTGTAATTTCGTCAGCTGCTTATCTAAGAAATTATTATGGTTGGGGATATGCATTTGCCGCTGCAGGAATTGGAATGATATTTGGGATCATCTGGTTTATGAGTGGGCAGAAAAATGTAAGGGAAGCCGATGTATTAAAACCGACTAATCCAGAGGATATGCCACTCTCAAAAATATTCGCAACTGTTTTTGGACCACTCCTGGTATTTGGTGCAATTGGATGGTTTATTCCTGACAATATTTTTGGTTCAGATTCAACTGATGCTTTCATTTTTGCAAGTATACCGGTCACATTATTTTATTTATCCTTATGGTTTCGGGGATCTAAGGAGGATAAAGCCCCAATTGCCGCCCTTCTTTCTATTTTTGCTGTCGTGGTCATTTTTTGGGCTATCTTTCATCAGAATGCAACAGCTCTCACAATTTGGGCAGAGAGCTATACCGACCGTAGTATGCCTGCTGTTGTTGAACCGGTGGCTAAGACATTTGGTATGGTACAGATTGTAGATACCAGTCCACGCGATGTGCCGAAACTGGATGCCCATGGCATACCGATGGTTGACGAAAAGGGCCTTGCCATAACCGATGTAGGACCACATCCCTATTTTAATAATCTTGATGAGTCAGAATGGAAAAATTCAGAAGAGACTGTCACTTTACGTCTCATATCTACAGAAATTTTTCAATCCGTTAATCCTGGTTTTGTGGTGATATTAACACCCCTGGTTGTTGCCTTTTTTGCATTTCTGAGACGAAAAAAGAAGGAGCCGTCGACACCGGCTAAAATTGGTTGGGGTATGTTTATTACCGCCGCCTCAACCCTCATCATGGTTGCAGCTGTGTTTGCCTCTCAGAACGGTCTCGAGAAAAGTTCGCCTGCCTGGCTGATCGGCGGACTATGCTGTCATTACTATTGGAGAACTTTTTCTAAGTCCGATGGGGCTCTCCCTGGTATCAAAGCTGAGCCCACCAAGACTAACGGCCTTAATGATGGGTGGCTGGTTCCTCGCAACATCGATCGGAAACAAAATGTCGGGTGTAATTGCCGGATTGTGGGATACTATTGCCCTTAAAGAATATTTCTTCCTGATTAATTTTGCCGGCGCCATGGTAGGTGCCATCGCCATTTGGCTGATGGTAAAATGGCTTCGGCGCGTTGTTCTGGAACATACGGGCAGCCATTAGATAATATGTGTTTTTACATCACCACGGTAGTAGAGGCGCTCAACTGAGCGCCTCTATAATTTGTCATTCTTTTTTAAACCTATCATTGAATACCTACCTTTTCAATTGCAGTGAATCAATCCTTTTTGTTAAATTCAAATAATCACAGGAAACCAATATGACTTTATCAGCTGATTTGTTGCGTCAAATAAAATTCGATGATTTTGTAGTTATTGATCTGGAAACTACAGGTCTTGAACCTACTCAAGACAAGATCATTGAAATTGGAGCAGTTCGATTTGTAAACGGTGTGGAAAAAGAAACATTTGAGACACTTATTGACCCGGAAAGACCCATCCCCGATTTTATTACCAAATTGACCGGGATAAGCGATGATCAGGTAAAGGATTCACCAAAGATAGATGATAAATTTGAAGAACTCCAATCGTTTATTGGACATTCCCCCCTCATTGGTCATCAGGTAAATTTCGATATCTCCTTTCTGGAATATCATCTTCGTCAGGTACACCAGGATTTTGATCATTGGGAAAATGATGCCCAGAAGTTCAAATATCTCACAAACCTGCGAATTGACACCTTATTTCTTTCGCGCATTTTTTTGCCTTTCTTACCAAAATTTAAATTAGGTGCTGTTGCCAACTATTTTGAAATAAACCTGGAAAATGCGCACAGGGCTACAGAGGATGCGCGGGCAACCGGTTTGATATTCCTCGAACTTATTGCCCGGACAGTGGCCTGTGATATACCCCTTTTAAAATCTATTATCAGACTGCTATACCGTAAAAGTGCCAGAGTAAAAAACTATTTTCAACCAATATTGGATGCGAAGATTGCACAAAATATTGAAGTTTCAACGGCCGGCCTTGCTGAAAATATTACCTATGCCCAGGAGTTTTACAATATCATCGGTGAAGCTGACTACATAGCTGAACCAATTGAAATGGAAGTTGCCAACCAACCGGTTGATGACCAGAAAATTGTCCAATATTTATCTCATGAAGGATCCCTATCACAACTAATCGATAATTACGAGGAACGGGATCAACAAGTTACCATGGCCAGGGTTGTTGCTGATTCTTTCTCTAACGGCAATTTCTTAGTCGCTGAGGCCGGAACAGGCACTGGTAAATCCATGGCCTATTTACTCCCTTCAGTAGAATGGGCCGTTACAAACAGAGCAAACCGCGAACGTGTTGTCATTAGTACAAACACCAAGAACTTACAGGAACAACTCTTTTTTAAAGATATTCCCAGCGTTTATGCCATCAGTGATCAAAAATTTAAAGCCGTTTTATTAAAAGGAAAATCCAATTATCTATGTCTTGATAAGTGGAAAGCGACATTAATTGACATGGATCAGCGACTGACAGGCGCTGAACGCACGAGGATATTACCTCTCCTCTTATGGGCAGAACAAACCCAAACCGGAGATATTTCTGAAAATAATGGCTTTCAGTTAAATCAAAACCTTGGATTATGGACAAAATTGATTGCTGAAAACAATTATTGCCCGGGTCGAACTTGTAAATTTTACAATGATTGCTTTTTAATGCGGGCCAGAAATAATGCCAGAAGAGCCGATATCGTTGTCGTTAATCATTCCCTGTTGTTCTCTGATGTTGTAACTGATAATTCAATCCTTGGCGAATACCATAATATTGTTATCGATGAAGCCCACAACATTGAAAAAACAGCAGCTGATTATCTTGGTGTAAGATTCAATTGGTGGTCTTTCCGAAATGCTTACTATAAATTGTATGAAGAAGAGCCCCGCAAAACCGGAGCCCTGGTTCAATTAGAATTCCGGATGTCCCAGACCCATCTTCCGGACCACATAGCCAGCCCCCTCTTTAAAGGAATCTCACGTCTAAAAACAGAATGTATTGGTCTGAAAAGAACAACACGTAGCTTTTTTAATGAGCTCAGCCAGGCTCTCCGCCTGAAACATGCAAAATCAGGAGAAAATGGAAATGACGAGAAGAAAATCAGGTATCATAAAAATTTCCGTCCCTTCAACGATCTATCTAATCTGATTGATGAACTCAAGATTTCTTTGCAAAACACCAGAAAACGTCTTTCCGATATTCTGGAGGTTTTTGTTGATATTCGTGCTGATAGTTTTCAATTTCAGGATCAGATTCATCGAGAGTTTATATCAATTGAATCAGAACTTGAGAATCTATTTGAAGCCTTTGAATTCTGTCTGAAAGCCGAAAATGATCAACACGTATACTGGCTTGAGCTGCCTTTTAGAAAAGAAAGCAATGATGTCACATTCTACGCCGTACCACTAAATGTGGCGGAATTACTTAAAAACCAGGTGTATGACAATCTAAATACAGCCATTTTTACCTCTGCCACACTTACCGTCAATGAATCATTTAACTATTTTAAACAGCGTGTAGGTTTGGATCTCCTTAAAAACCGGGAAATTCAATCCACGATACTTGGTTCACCCTTTGATTATGATAGTCAAATTATGCTGGGCGTCTCTGACTATCTGGACGATCCCAGGAGTGAGAGATTTGTTGACCAATTGGCGGAAATGATCAAAGAAACTCATAAAAACCATTCCACGGGTATGTTAGCTCTTTTTACAAGTTATTCTACTCTAAATCACCTCTATCAGCAATTAAAACAATACTTTGAGGGTGAGAAGATATTATTACTTGCTCAAGGAAAAAGTGGCAGCAGAACAAATATTATTAATCAATTCCGAGAGTATCAGAATTCAATTCTATTTGGTACGGATAGTTTCTGGGAGGGTGTTGATGTTCCCGGTGAAGCATTAGAACTATTACTTATCACGAAATTACCTTTTGATGTGCCTACAGAGCCACTTATTGCGGCAAGAATGGAGAAAATTAAACAGTCCGGAGGAAATCCATTTATGGATTATGCTGTTCCCGAAGCGATTATTAAATTTCGACAAGGATTTGGCCGATTGATCCGACACAAAGAAGATTTTGGTGCCGTTCTCGTATGTGATAACCGCCTGAGTCGCATGCAATATGGCTCCCAGTTTCTCAATTCTCTTCCAGTTGAAGCTTCAATCTTTAGAGATAAAAATGATCTCATCCAGGGTTTGCACGATTGGTTTACCAAGGGCAAGAAACCTGCCAGACCTATGTCAGAATTTGAATAAATAAAGAAGGAATAAACATGGCCGTACAATCTATTATTATCAATTCTGAAACATTGTCCTTAGAGCAAATTCATGATTTTATTCATAAAGATATTGAAGTAGTACTCTCACAAGATTCAACTTCACAAATTTCGAAAGCACAGAAATTAATCAGCAATATTATTAAATCTGATCAGCCTGTCTATGGTGTGAACACCGGGTTTGGGAAATTCTCTGAAGTTCGTATCGATAAAGATAAAGTCGCAGAACTTCAGAACCGTCTTGTCTATAGCCACGCAGCCGGCTACGGTGATTTTATTCCCCAGGAAATTGTACGATTAGTCTTATTATTAAAAATTAAATCCCTATCTCTTGGATATTCCGGCTGCAGGATTGAGGTAATCCAACAACTGATTAAATTGCTCAATTATCAAATCACCCCTGCGATTCCTGAGAAAGGCTCAGTCGGGGCCAGTGGTGATCTTGCCCCGTTAGCTCACATGGCTCTGGTTTTAATGGGTGAAGGTCAAGCCTTTATAAATCAAAGCGGGAAAAAGGGACAAGAAAAGTGGAAACTTATAAGCGCTAAAAAAGCCCTAAAATTGTATGATGTAAATCCTCTCGTTCTTGGGGCAAAAGAAGGTTTGGCTATATTAAACGGTACACAGGTTAGTACAGCCCTGGGCTTGTGGGCCTTAATGCGGACAAAAGATCTGTTAAAAATCGCTGATATCATTGGTGCTATCACAGTGGAGGCTTTACTCGGGACATTGACACCATTTGAAGCCCGCGTTCAAAAAATACGACCTCATCCCGGTCAGCGATCAGTTGCTGCCAATATTAGAAAAATTCTTTCCGGAAGCCCAATTGTAGACTCCCATAAAACCGATGATCCCCGGGTTCAGGATGCGTATAGTCTGCGCTGTATCCCTCAGGTCCATGGTGCAGTCCGGGATGCTATTAATTATGTGGAAGGCGTAATAACCCGCGAGATTAATAGTGTTACAGATAATCCGATTGTGTTCAGCGAAAAAGGAGATGTTATTTCTGGTGGAAACTTTCATGCCGCTCCGATCAGTTATGCCTGTGACTTGATGAGTATTGTTTTAACAGATCTTTCTAGTATTTCAGAGAGACGCATTGAACACATGCAGGATCCCAATGTTAGTCAACTACCCGGATTTCTTACCCGCGAAGGTGGATTAAATTCCGGATTTATGATCGCCCATGTTACCGCCGCGGCACTCACATCAGAAAACAAAGTTTTGGCTCACCCTGCCTCTGTTGATAGTATTCCAACTTCGGCTAACAAGGAAGATCATGTGAGTATGGCCACTCATGCAGCAAGGAAAGCGATTCAAATTGTAGATAATCTGGAAGCTGTACTTACGATTGAACTCCTCTCTGCCTGCCAGGCCCTGGACTTAAGAACACCCTTAAATCCGTCAAAAGTTACGGGGTCTATATTAGAAGTGGTTCGCTCTGAAATTCCTTTCTGGAAGGATGATCGTCAGATTTATAAAGATATGAATATTGCAAAGTCAATTGTCCAATCAGGACAATTGATTTCTATTGTGGAAGATATCTGTGGTCCGCTGTCATAAGGGAAAGAGTCCTTGGTAGCATTACTGAAATGGTCAAGATCTTTTAAAACGCAAAGCGGATGGCGCAAGGCAGATGATCTCAAACGCTATACACTCTGCTCTTAGCGCTATGCTGAAACAATGACCTCCCCCTGATTCCCGCTCCTTAGTAAGGAGGGTGACAAGGAGGAGGTCAATCGTTTTTTTTATTCGCAAAACACCAGAATTCAATTCAATAAATCTAATTCATCTTCTTCACCCCTTTCACTTTTTTATCTAAAGATAATTCTTTAAATTAATTGTTAAATAATTTTCAACTATACGGATTTTCCTGCCGGTTTTATATACGAGGAAATTTTATTTGATAGTTAGGATAGCAAATGGAAAATAAAATTGGTACCGAGGCATTGACATTTGATGATGTGCTGTTACTGCCCGCAAGATCGACTATTCTCCCAAGAGAAGCAAATGTTGGTTCACAACTAACCGCCAACATTCGCCTAAATATTCCACTACTCAGTGCGGCCATGGACACTGTTACAGAGTCCGAGCTTGCTATTGCTTTAGCACGTGAGGGGGGCATTGGTATAATCCATAAGAACATGTCCCCGGATGAACAAGCCCGACAGATAGATCTTGTAAAACGCTCTGAGAGCGGTATGATCTTAAGGCCGGTTACGCTCGAACCTGATAATAAATTGTCTGACGCAATGGATCTAATGAGCCGATACAGGATTTCAGGAATTCCAATTGTCAAGGGTGAAAAACTTGTTGGTATTTTAACTAACCGTGATCTCCGTTTTACAACTGATCTCAGTTTATCTATAAACACATTAATGACAAGCAAAAATCTGGTAACAGCTCCGGTGGGTACCTCATTGGAGGAGGCAGAAAGTATTCTTCAAAAACACCGTATTGAAAAATTGCTTGTTGTAGATGATAATGGTCGTTTGCAAGGATTGATAACAGTTAAAGATATTCAGAAAAAGAGAATGTTTCCTGATGCCTGTAAGGATAAACATGGCAGATTAAGAGTTGGAGCAGCCATTGGCGTGGGCGATAAGGGATTAAATCGTGCTGCGGCCCTCATAGATGCTGGTGTTGATGTGCTGATTATTGATACGGCGCACGGCCATTCCGAAGGCGTTCTAAACACAGTAAAAAAGTTTAAACAGAAATTTCCCGAGATGGAATGTATTGCCGGTAATATCGGTACAGCAGAGGCCGCTAAGGACTTAATTGATGCTGGTGTTGACGGAATAAAGGTTGGTATTGGGCCTGGATCTATCTGTACAACAAGGGTTGTAACAGGAGTAGGAATTCCACAAATCTATGCTATCTCCGAGGTAGCACGTATTGCCAGCGAAAAGAATATACCGGTTATCGCTGATGGTGGAATTAAGTATTCTGGTGATATCCCAAAAGCCCTTGCTATTGGAGCAGATACTGTCATGGTAGGTAGCCTGTTTGCAGGTACAGCAGAAAGTCCGGGTGAAGTTATCCTTCTTGATGGCCGCAGTTATAAAACTGTCAGAGGAATGGGTTCATTAGGGGCCATGTCCAAAGGATCAAGTGATCGCTATTTTCAGGATGGAATATCACAAGACAAATTGGTGCCGGAAGGTATCGAGGGTCGCGTTCCTTATCGTGGTCCGCTTCGTAACAGCGTTTTTCAATTAGTTGGTGGTCTTCGATCCGCAATGGGATATACGGGATGCAAAACTATTCCAGAACTTAAGCAGAAAGCGAAATTTATTCGTATTAGCCCTGCCGGTCTGCAGGAAAGTCATCCTCATGATGTAATTATTACCAAGGAATCTCCAAACTATCAAATGCGTTAGAAAAAAAAGGCAAAAGGCAAAGGGCTAAGGGTAAAGGGTAATTACCAGTAACCAATTACTAATTACATATTATTTATTATTGATATCTATTGCCGGGTTTGAGTACATAAATAAATTGGTAGAATAATTTGCTAAACAAAATAGACCATATTGGAATTGCAGTAAAAGATTTAAACGAAATTCTGAAAACATTTAAGGAAGGATTTGGGTTGGAGCCCACTTTTTTAGAAGAGGTACCTGACCAAAAAGTCAAAATCGCCGGTTTTAAGTTTTCTGACTCTGCAATAGAATATATTGAGCCTACATCCCCGGATTCCCCTGTTTCCCGCTTTCTGGAAAAACACAAGAATGCTATTCATCATATCGCTTTTACCGTTACGGATCTGGATGAATCGCTCAAACTATTAAAAGAGAGAGGTTTTGAGTTAATAGATGAAATTCCAAGAAAGGGAGCAAAGAATACCCGTATCGCCTTCCTCCATCCGTTAAGTTTTAATGGAATATTAATTGAACTTTGCGAATCATAATCTTTTGAAAGATTCGCCTAATAGAAATTATGCCAGTACATGATAAGTTAAAAGATCTCCCCACCAAACCCGGCGTATACCTCTTTCAGGACAAGCAGAAAATAGTACTGTATGTAGGCAAAGCAAAAAATCTTCGCAACCGTGTTCGCTCATATTTTCAAAAATCAAGAGACCTTGATCCCCGAATTTTGATCATGTCCAGGAAAATTTATGATTTTGAGTTTATTATAACTGATTCAGAGGTTGAGGCATTAATTCTCGAAGCTAATCTTATAAAAGAACACCGGCCGAAATATAATGTTAATTTGAAAGATGATAAAAGTTTCCCATTCATCAGGATAACTGCAGAAGATTTTCCTCAGGTATTTCCAACGAGAAACATAATACGCGATGGTTCAACTTATTTTGGCCCCTATACCAATGTGAAGGAAATGAGGGATGCTCTCACCACATTAAAACGCATTTTTTTCATTCGTTCCTGTAAGTATGATTTAAATAAAACTACCATCAAAAATAAAAAAGTCTCACTTTGTCTGGAATATTATATCAAAAAATGTAAAGGTCCCTGTCAGCAACTACAAACCAAGAATGAATATAATGAAACCATAATGCGGGTAAGAGAATTTTTACGCGGCAAAACATCACATATTAAAGAGCAACTTGATAATGAAATGCATTTATGTGCCGCAGATCAAAATTTCGAAGAAGCCGCACGGATCAGGGATAAAATTGAGGTCCTGGAAAAATACAGAAATTCTCAAAAGATCGTTATGTCTGATCTGGAGGACCGTGATGTATTTGCAATGGCCCATGAAGATGATGATGCCTGTGCTGTAATTTTTAAGATCAGGGAAGGGAAAGTTATAAATCGGGTACATTATTATCTCTCCTCTGTTCTGCATAAATCTTCCCCCGAGATATTATCACATTTTATAAATCAATTCTATACAGGTAACGACGAGATACCACGAGAAATATTTTTACCGGAGCCAATTGCACAGCAAAAAGTTACTGAGAAATGGTTGAATTCAAGAGTCGAATCTCGTGTTTCAATTCATGTACCTAAAGTTGGTGATAAAAAGAAGTTGATCACCATGTGTCAGAAGAATGCAAAGTATTTATTAGAAGAATTAAAACTTCAAAAAATGAAATCGAAAGATTATGTACCCCATGTACTAAAATCCCTGCAGCGCGATCTTCGCCTCCCGAAAACACCAAAACGAATTGAATGTTTTGATATCTCCAATATTCAAGGAAGTGATCCTGTGGCCTCAATGGTCTGTTTTTTGAATGGGCGCCCAAAAAAATCTGAATACAGAAAATATGCGATAAGAGTAAAATCTACACCCGATGATTTTGCAATGATGCGGGAAGTCATCGAACGCCGATACACCCGATTAGTATCAGAGAAGAAGGACTTCCCGGATCTTATCATCGTTGATGGCGGAAAGGGACAGCTCTCGAGTGCCCTCTCGGTTATGGCTAAATTGAATATCAATGACCAGGCGATAATTGGATTAGCAAAACGGTTGGAAGAAGTCTTTCTTCCTGGCATATCTGATGCCCAGATGCTGCCACGAACCTCATCAAGTCTTAAGTTGCTGCAGCAGATCAGAGATGAAGCACATCGTTTTGCCATAACGTTCCACCGCCAAAAAAGAAAGAAACGTACAATAAAATCAACCTTAGATGAAGTCCCCGGAATTGGAGAAAAACGTAGAAATGCACTTTTAAAAAAATTTGGTTCTATAAAAAACATGGAGACACTCAATGTTGAGATTTTCAAGGAAGAAGGCAATCTCCCTGAAGAACTGGCCCAAAAACTTTATGATCATCTACACAAAAATAATCGCCCTTAGAATGATTCTACTTTGTTTGACAGGATAACAGGATCTACAGGATTAAAATCAAAAATCATCATAGTTCTTTGCGCACTCTTCGTGGGCTTCGTGTTAGTAAAGAATATCACGAAGTAGCACAAAGGAGGCACGAAGAGTTCGAAGTTATTTTAAATACTTTCATCTCTTGTAGATCCTGTTATCCTGTCTTAAAATTCGAAACTAGTTTACAAACATTGAGTCCCAAAAAGTGAAATCAATTATCCTTGTTATATTTTTTCTCATAGCCCTCCCAGAAGAGGAATATAATCCAACTACTTTTGTTTTCCCGGCATATAAGCATACTTATGGAATTCGCAAGGCCGGTCCCACAGCCTTGTTTATGCTCATGGGATTTAGTGTTAAATTTCGGGATCCTCAAGGTTTAGCGTGTGTAAGACTTGATTCCTGGGAAGATCCTGATGATCCACATGATGATGATGAAGTTACCGTCTATGGAATCAATTCCGGGCAAAATAATATCATTTATAATAAGTCTATGTGGAAACTGGGTGTCTTTGAACTGGATGAAGATGATGTCATTCCTCTCTCCGAACCAAAAGGAATTTGTGCAAACAGCTCAGGGGATGTCTATGTAGCTGACACGGGAAATAACAGAATTGTACGCTTACACAATCCTAAGGACCAATTGGAATATGTAGCGGTCATTGGTAAGGAGGGTGATGGCGAGGGACAGTTTCGTAATCCAAAACAGGTATCCATGACTAGTTGGGGTGATGTTTATGTGAGTGATAGTGGAAATGACCGTATCCAGGTATTTGATAGTGCTAATGTTTTTAAATACGCGTTTACATTCGATGGTTATCTGCAAGCACCTAACGCGATTGTATTAGCGGACAGTTTGGAACGACATACGTTTATAAAAGAAAACTTTTTGATTGTTGTTGATTCCTCCAATTCTCGTATCAACAAGTTCACCTTGGAAGGTAAATTAATAAAATCTGTTCAAATGAATAATCTTGGATTTACTGAAGTAAATTTAGCATATGCCTGTCTGGATTATTATAATCAGTTAGTAATTACCGATTCAAAAAACCATTGCATTCATAAATTTAGCAATAATCTTGATTATATCGTTTCATTCGGGAAGAAGGGGGATGACGATCATGAATTTCAGTCTCCCAGGGGAATTACCATATACAAAAGATTTGGACAAATTTTTATCGCAGAGGAATCAGGCGCACAATATTATTGGGTAGGAACAGATCTGAAGGATTTCTCAATATCTTCCAAAACCAGAAAAATTATATTTTCATTTATGGCGACCGAACATTCTTACTTTTGGGCTGACATTGTTGATGAAGATGGAAACTTTATAACCCGTATAGCACATCGAAGAATGATTGGGCCACTAGATAAGCAGCATATAGAATGGAACGGAATTGTCGCTAAAACAGGGGTAAAAATCGTGAAGAATGAAGATTTGACCTGGTCGGACATTGTAACTCCTGGTAAACGCGTTCCCCCTGGAACCTATAAAATAAGAATAAATCTTGAACCAACTTATTCTTCAAGAACACATTTTATCAGGGTTGAGGAACAAATATTTGAGTATTTATATGAAGATAAAACTAAAGGCGTAAACTAGTCATCAGTCAGACTTTTAAAGAGTTGTAGTAAAACTTCTTTTGCCGAATCCTTGCTGTTTGGATCAAAAGTGTGGAGACTACGATTTCCATGAACTTCCAATTCTTCTTTGATAAGGTCATCCGGAATATCATTCTCAGCCGGAAGTGAACATATGTGGAGCGGTGTTGAAAATCTTTGTTCAATATATTCTATTGTTTGAAGATTCTTTTCAATAGAGCGTGGATCCTGCCAATCAAAAATCAAAATACAAGCCATGGCGTGCGGAATAACCAAGTCCCATAGATAATGATACTGGTCATTCTCCTGAGTAAGAAAATAAAAGTATATTTGACATTGTTTCTCAAGATCAACAATTCCAAGATCCATCCCCTCAAAATTTCTAAGAGACAGGTCAGATAGAAGAGAGAAAATATTCTCTGTTTGGTTATGCCGACTACCAATAACAGGTAATTCAATAATATTCATCTATATCTTTTCAATTAAATTGTGTATTTTTTTTAAATCAATATTCCCATTATGAGGATTGAACCGAAGATCGTTAAATCTCATATGTGCGATGTATTCCTCAGAATCCTTGATCTTCATCTCACTCGTTCCTAAATCCGACTTTGCATCACTCTGATCATCTTTCTTTGTAAAAAATCTTTTGAACACCTTTTTAATACCGGCCTCTTCAGCCTGCTGTTCCATCTCAGCAAAATGATCGTCAAATTGTTTCTGTGTCATGATGAGCTTTTTTTCAACAAATTCCTGGATGATTCCAAGAAGCGTCAGGTCATCCTGATCAAAGGCATCCAAAAATGAGGCAATGGCATGACCACCATGGAAAAATCTGAGATAATTAACCGTGTTCTCCTCCATTTTGTCCATATCAGCCTCTGGAGATATTAATAAGGTTTCATTTCTGTCAGGAAGAGAATTGAGAATCCGGTTTCGATCATCTAAGTGTTGAATAGCTTCCAAAAGTATATCCTGATTACTGCTTTCAATTGTCTTTTCATAATTCTCTTCAACAAAGGTGATTGAGAAATCTCCATCAAGCCAGGATACCATCTTCAAAATTGAATTAACAGGTTCGAAAGATCTGTACTTTGCATCTTGTATTTGTCCATCTTCAATCCAGATTTTACCTTCTTCACGAGACCGGTATAGAATCAAAACACCCGTTTTATGGCTACTTTCCAGAGTTTGAATCAAATCTAGTAAATTATAATCTTCAAGTTTACCAAACATTCCCGCTTCGTCCTGATCAATACTGATATCGGATATTTCATTGATAAAATTATCTAATTGAAAGGTCAACTCATTTTTTGCGATTGGAAGTTTTATTATATCACGAACACCTTCAGGCCAGAGTTGGCCACGCATCATCCATTCATGGTTAGATAAAAAACATAGGGTAGGAATTTTTTTAATAGTTTCATCTCTAAATAATTCTTCCAATATTTTTTGGGTGTTCTCCACCTTTTTTTCTATGATTGCAATAAAGTCCGGCACTTCCATGGCAACGATTTCTTTTGCAGAATCCACGGAATTGGCATATTCCAAATGATTTCGCTCATTTGAGAAATTGATATTTAATTCCTCAAAAAGAGCAATATTTTCTGTGATAACTAGTCCATCAACCATCTTATATTCTCACCCTCAAATTCTATTTTGAGATATTTAATGACATGATAACCTTACGAACATCTGCTTTGTCGGACACATCGCAAATTAGAAGTTTTTTCCCTTTGGGAAGAACGATACCTGATTTAATCTTCGGAGGAATTTTCTTCCCTCCTTTTTTAAGATTTGTGACTGCAATGGTCCAGGGTACCACATGTAAGCTGGTTAAATTGTTGATAATATAATTGACATATTCAAGTCCATCAAAATCCTCAGCATCAATAAGAAAGATATAACCAAGAAGATTTTCAGAAAGCTTTTCAATAATTTGTGAAAGTCTCTCCGTTATGGTTACTCCAAAGAGCTGAAGATGAAAATCATTTGTTAGCTCAATGGTTGTGAAATCCAGATCCTGGTCACTGCGCACTGCACTAACACTACCTTGATTAAATTTTCGAATAAAATCTGTCTTACCACTTGTATTACTCCCAAGAACCAAAAGTTTTCCACTGATGAGTTCCGAGGCCTGTAAAATATCTCGCAAAGTACTAACTTCTTCAGCCGTGAGCAACCGTTCGATTAGCCCACTGCTCTTCTGGATTGACTCAATCGGAAACTCTTCAACCGACTCTTCTTCCTGTTCCTTAAATTGCAAATTCCCATTATTCTTTAAAGTTGTCAATTGATCCAGGGTAGCTATGACGTCGTAGGGGCTATTCTCGATTATGCTAAATACAGGTCTAAAGATGTTTAATTTTTCTATAAAATTTCTAAACTGTGGGTCTTTCTCCTGTTCAAGTAAATCACCCTGATTTATAACAGACACTTCTTTCTGTAGACCTCCTAAATCTTCAATTTTTTCATAGTACTCATCACGCATTGACTCTGAAAGAAGCAACAATCCTACATTGCTGAGGCGAACCCGTGCATTGACAGTCTTTTGTTTGAGCGGACTCATGCTAAACTGCCCGGTGGACCAGGTCAGCATATAGAGTACTGCTTCATCATTTTTTAAATTCCCGACCGATGCATGATAGATATGCCCATAGTCAAAATAAATTTTTCCGGAGCTCAAACTTGATTGCAACCGGAGAACACCTGATCGCTTATCCTTACCAAAATTATTGATTAAACCCGGGAGATTAAAATCCTGTAAACGGCCGCTAAAATGTGATTCTTTTTGATCCTGAGTAGGCTTATCATTTGAAAGCAAATTTTGACTAAAAAAGTAGACATCCTCAATGTCATAATGGACACTCAAAATTCGATAGGCACCCAACTTGTAAAAAGCAATGCGGCGCGTAGCATCATCCGGGACATTAAATACAATAAATTTGGTCCGTCTTGCTCCTTTAAACAGGTTAATGAGTTCATTTCGTTTAAAATCTATAATATCGTGGTAATCAAGCAATATAAGTGATAATTCAGGAGTCTGTACCAGCTTTTCAGCTTCCGAGATATTTTTCAGCTATAAATACCTCAGCCTGATTTTCCTTGAATAAGGAATCCAGTAATTCGCCTCTTTTATTATCTTCTTCGAGTAATAATATTCTATTAGTTGACATGCGTCGTCCTGGAAATGCTCTCAATCCAGAATAATTTAAAGTAAGTTATCTTTAAGAAAATTCTTTTCGAAACTTTATCCAATCACAGAGAACACAAAGCTAATATCTTTAATCTATTACATCTATCTATCAATTAATATAGCAATCATGTAGAACTTGAAATAAATTGATGGCCTTAACTTAGTTCTCTTAATGCATAATAAATCTGAATCTTGAATTTAACTTAAAATGATTTTAATAGAATGATCGGCAGAAATATAGTTATCTCAATAAGATATATAAAAATAATATTCGAATTTATTCGTATTTGTGAACTTTGTCAATATGATTCTGTGGTTCTGATTCAGGTTTAATTTTACTGTCAAAATGATGTTCTTGGTATTTTACCATGGCATGATACATTACAATGCCATAGGCTACAGCCACATTTAATGATTGCTTTAATCCGAACATTGGTATTTCGACGGCGGCATCTGCTGACTGGATTAGTTCCGCTGAAAGGCCTTCAACCTCATTACCAAGTAATAGACAAAAAGGAAATTTAAACTCAAATTCATAATAGGGTATACTGGCCGAGGTATGTTCTAATGCTATAATAGTTATGTCCCGATTTTTCAATTCCAGAATTGCATCCTGTGGATTTTTATAATGTTCCCAATTCACACTTTCAACAGCACCCAGGGCAGTTTTATCAATTTCTTTTCTTGGGGGATATCCCGTATAACCGGATAAATATAATTTCTCAAGACACACAGCATCAGAGGTACGAAAAATACTTCCTACATTGTACAAACTTCGAATATTCTCACATAAAGCATAAAGAGGAAAACGTTTCTGAGAAGAAAGTTGTGCAAGAGTTGGTCTTGTTGAAAAAATCTCCTGATATGATAATTTTCTCATAATATTTTTTTAAGTAGACATACTGTTTCAATATGATAGGTATGTGGGAACATATCAACTGGTTGAACTTTTATAACTTTATAATTTTTTGCCAACAGCTCAATGTCCCTGGCCATAGTGGTGGGATTACATGAGACATATATTATGCGCTCTGCTCCACACTCTGCCAAATAATGGCATACTTTGGGATGAATCCCTGAGCGGGGAGGATCAACAACCACCACCTCTGCTTGCTGATCAATATTATTTACGCTTTCTAAAATGTCCCCTTGAATAAATTTTATATTGTCAATATTGTGGATTCTGGCATTTTCGATTCCATCTCGGACAGCGCTTTCTACTAGCTCAAGCGCATAAACATAACCTGTCTTCTGAGCTAAAAAGAGAGATATAGTACCCGTTCCTGCATATAAGTCCCAGACAATCTCATCTCCCTTCAGATTCGCATACGCCATCACAGTTAAATATAAGCGTTGCGCCTGGGCCGTGTTCGTTTGAAAAAAAGAATTTGCTGAAATATTGAATACAAAATCTCCAATTTTATCCTGAATATATGAATTCCCCGCAAGTACAACCTCTTCATCCCCAAATGCAACTTGTGCTTTTTTAGAATTGATCGTATTAATAATACTTGTAACCTCGGGTATTCCCCTTTGTATCTCCTCAGCCAGCCCCTCTAAAAGTTTAGGACTCCTTGTAGAAGTAACGATATTCGCCATGATCTGGCCATTGTAAAGGCTTTGCCTGATCACTAAAAATCTAAGGAAACCCTCTTGTGAATGTACGCCATAAGGGATTAAACCATTTTGAAGCGCATACTCACGTACCGTATTTAACACATTGTTAGCCGACTCGCTTTGTAATAGACAATTCTCAATATCAAGGATCTTGTCAAAGGTTCCCGGAATATGTAACCCCAGGGCAAAGTCCGTATTTTTCAGAGGATCGCCCATTTCCGCAGGCAGCAGCCACCGCCGGTCAGAGAATGAAAACTCCATTTTATTACGATAGCCCCAAATTTGAGGGGAGGGTAAGGTTTTCCCTACCTCAACATCAGATAAACCGCTAATCTGCTTCAGGCTGTCTATGACATGATCACGTTTTACAGATAACTGCTCCTGATAGGTCAGGTTCTGCCATATACATCCTCCACACCATCCAAAATACGGACAGGGCGCTTCTTGTCTGAGGGGGGATGATTCTAAAAGTTCAATTACCCTGGCCTGGGCAAAATTGGATTTCCTCTTATAAACTCTGGCCTGAACAAGATCACCGGGAAGCGATTTATCTACAAATATAACGTAATCATCGATACGGCCGATACCTTTTCCACCAAAGGCCAGTTTTTCGATTCGGAGTTTTATTTCTTCTTTTCTCTTTACTGGATAACTTTTATTATTCAAAATATCTCTCTTAAAACTGTCTTCAAACTTTCACCAATTTTCAGATCACCAAAAGGAGCAAACTTTTTCTCCGCACCTTTGTTCAGCAACTCTCCAAAAATACGAAGATTACGAAATGTTTCATAATCTAGTTCATTGCTTTTTAAGGGAAACAGGGTTTTATTTGTTAATAAAGGATCAATATTCTCAGAAATTAACCCGGAATTAACTGCCCGGCTGAAATCTAATGTACCCGGGATGGGAGAATATGATGATAAACTAATCCGAACGCCGAGATTATTTATAAAAATCATGCTTTGCAGAATCTCTTCCAGCTTCTGCCCAGGAAGCCCCATGATGATATAGGAGTCAATTTCATTTGCTTTATAACCTGCTTTCAAAAGATTTTTTATTGCTTCACGCATTCCCTGATTTGAAATTTTGTTACTCATATCTTCACGACGGTCCTCATTGGCTGTTTCAAAACTTAAACGAATGGTCTTAAAATTTGCTTTGAACATGAGTTCAGCCAATTCCTCATCAATTTCCCGGGCAAATAAACCATTTGGTGTGTGGAAACGGAGTGGCAAATGTAAATGAATAATCTCCCTTAGTATAGGTTTTATATGGTTTTCTTTTTTTATGAAAAGTGCATCATCGTAAAACACAAAATCTCTGATTTTAAAATACCTATACTGGTCAATGATTTCCTGCACCACATTATCTGGATTGCGGGATGCATAATTCATAGCGATCTGTTTTTGTGCACAAAATGAACAATCGAAAGGACAGCCCCGTGTGGTCATAAGACATAGGTATCGGGGACTTTTAATCAGATCAAATGCAGGATAAGGTCGTAAATCCAGATCTCCATCTAATCCAATTTCGGTAGGAGTAAAATCAAGGATATTGTTTAATAGGTGAAGTACTTTTTCTTCTCCAGGTCCCTGAATAAGATAGTCAGGTTGAATTTCTTTTTCTGCATGATCGGGTAGTAGGGATGCATAAATACCTCCCAGAATTATCGGTACACCAGGAAATTTTTTCCGTACTAAGTCGACAACAAGTTTAGGACCGGGATACCAGTAGGTCATCAAAGAAGTGATAAGTATTGCATCAGGTGTTTGCGTATTATCCAGTCGGGACATAAATCTTTCAATTGATATCCCATAGCGTGCATACCTTCGTGGAATATGAGATATAATCTTTGGCGGTGTAACAATCTCGCGACGATAAGTCCCCCGGCCGTAGCGAGAGGGTTTCTTTTCCTCAAGGTTATTATCCGATCTCAAACAGTCTAAATACGATATCTGGTAACCTGCTCGTCGGAGATAAGATGCAATATAAAGCAATCCAAGTGGTTGGCTCCATAGATCGTATGCAGCAAAATCATAGATCCAGGGATTGATTAAGAGAAGATTATTCCCAGAGGTGTGCATATAAGAGGATTTAAAATAGTCCTTTACCGATTTTAAGCGACAGCGCCCTTACCTTCGGTAAGTTTTGATTTCTTCTTTTTCCTACCTTGTGCATTTCCAATATTCAATTCATCAACGCTCAGACGGTCTTCATAAACGCGATAATCCAAGCCATCAATACTATAACGATTTTGAATTTCAACCCATTGATCCAATTCCTCTTTTACAAATCGTATGGTACCACGATCAGAATCAAAATAGCATGGAAGTTCGTCATTAAATGCCTTTTTAGTAAGATCAAAAGGCCTGTCATAACCAAGATAACGAGATGCCGTAGCAGCATTCCACATATTTGACTCTCGCTTGTTGTAGCCTGGTAAATTATATTCCCATGAGTTCTTTAAGTAAGATATCAGCCATTCTTCATCAATCTCTTTAATTTTATCGAGTTGATTAAAATACTGTTTACTCTGCAGGTAATTAATCTGGGCCTGAAGAACTTTAACTTGTAGCTCATTGGCTTTGAGTGATTTCATCTTTGCAAGAACTTTTTCTGCTTCTTTAAATTTTTCAATCTTTATATAAGCATGTGCAAGATCATTATAGCTTTCCAGAGACTTGGCATTTTCTGCATACTTTTCCAGGAAAGGTAGAGCCTCCTCAGCTTTTTTGTTTTTAATCAGAGCCTCAGCCATATATTTATTTGTTTGGGGATCATCGGCATTAAAAGAAATGGCGATTTTTAAATCTTCCACGGCTGCTGCCCATAAATCACCATTCATTTTGTTGACGCCACGGTTTAAATGGACATAGAATTTTTCATGATCAGTCAGAGGTTCATATTCAAAATCATTATAATAAAAGTCCATACTCCGACTTGATATCATCCTGACCCGCCCGCGCGAACGTTTATTGGTATTAAATTCTTTAAGGATTTTTGATAGAAATATATTTAGTTTACGTTGCGTTTCAGTTTCGTTAATCAATCGTACCGAAAAGTCCGATGATACCTGATCAGAATTCAAATAGTTCTCTTTAACTTTATGCACAGCACGGTTTAGAAATTCATTTGCCATATTCTGAGGTGAATTGATACGCATATCAATAAATTGCCTCCCATAACCCAGTTCTGTAAAATATGAATAAGATATACTGAGCCTGTTATCATGGTAAGACCATTTTTTAAGATATGTGGATAATACATGTAAATTAGCAGTGTCCATAGTGTTTCCTATATATAGAATCTTTCTGCCACTTCTGAAATACGAGTTGGATTGGTTGGAAATTATAAATGTGGAGCTACCCAACTATAGGATCGGCAGAAATGATTAAATCTTTATGTTTTTATCACTGACTTTTTCGTGTTTTTTGAGAACAATGATAAGAGTAATGTGAAGTTATAACTTTAGTGTAAGAAATTTGTCAACTAAGTAATGCAGGACAGAAGCAATATATGTATTAATACATATGTTGTCAATATATTTTATACATCAAAGCGAACCTCTTATTGTAATATTTGTATGCCTTAATGGAAAAAAAGTTTCATGTATCTAAAAAAATGCAAAGTTTATAAGAATGATAATTGAATACTTAATTATTTGCGTACCCAAAATGAACTAAAAGACATACTCCAGCTCAACTGTAAAGATTGTGCTCTGATTATTTTGTTGATCAAAATCAATATCCAGATCGTTGTCATAAGTGATAAATGCGTTAAGATTTAAATGGTTTAAAAGAGGCATATAAGCCATTATCATCGTTGAGAACACATTACGATTAGAATATAGACTGAACAAATCATTTGTAATTGAAGATGGATATCTTCGCCATTGATAACTGATAGAGGCCGATAAATAGGTTCCTCCGACGGAGAAATAATTTATCTGGCTAAATACACCATCAGCTCTATAATCCTGTTCGCTTACATTATAACTGTATGATAGATTATTTTTATGTTCCTTGAGTTCCCATTCATAACCGAAACCAATTTCGAATCCACTGGTTAATCTGAGTTTTAAACCTGGTCGGATAATATTCCAATAATAGTCAGGTTCTATCGAACTTTTCTTTTGATATACTTTGTAGAGGAAATTGTCTTCAATCGTAATTAGAAGTTTTGGAAGAATTGAAACCTCATAAATAAATTCAAGACCATATGATTCAAATGTATTGGTGAGTAAACTATCAGTTAATAAAAGTGTATATTCGCGGGTAGATACATCTACAAAAATATTATGATAAAAACGATCTATATTTTCACTACGAATACCTGCACGAATGTGGTGTTGATTGTAGTCATTGTCTTCAAAACTTAATGTTTCATTTCTCTCATTTCCATATTCGACATCTATAAATCCAAAAAAATCCACTCGCCATTCTATCATTGCAGCGAGCCTGTTGCGATAATAATCCCTTATTGTAAATGGCCCGGCCTGGTAAGTTTTGTAATTGAATAAATTATAAATGGTCCAAAAGAAATTTGGGCCAACACTATCTCCCAATTTAGCGGAGAATACATGTTCCCAGTAAGAATAGGAGTCCTCAATTTTCGTCTGATTCCAATAACCCGCATACTGCACATAAAATGAATTTCCTGCCTGCAAGCGAATACGATAATCATTACGTATATTTTCCCGATCGTATCGAAATGCATTGTAAAATTCAAGAGATGTCTCTTGACTTAGATTAAAAATATACCCCGCAGAAAGTCCCAGATAGGGTTTGTTAAATTCTTCCCGGACTGTGCTGTCATTCCCTGAATAGCCTATCTCAAAATCCTGACGGTTATAGTCAATACCGCTCATAACCGCAAATCTGAAATTCTGAAAATTTTCATTCGCTACAGGAGTAAATGCAGTAAGAGACAAGTCTGGATTTTCCTCTTTGTTCATCGTTAAAAGATCTATAGTTTCTTCAAGGAGGACTACTGCGATTTCATACTCACCCTCATCCCCATACTTCATAGATTCGGCATACAGATTTTTTACTTCTTCTGTCATCACAAAATAATCCATATATACTTTGAGTCGGGTGAGGAGCATTTGGTAATTTGACTTTGTGGATACCACCTCATCCGCCTTCTGAGCAGGGGCGCTTACCACTTTAAGAAAGCAGAGCTGCAAAGCAATCAGAATGATTTGTATATAATTATACTTTTTCATATATAAAAGAAAAGCCACACAACCTCTCGACTATGTGGCTTTTTCACATTTAAAATCGATTTATCTAACCATGACTTTATAAGGTGTACTCCAGGTTGTAGAATTATAGGGATAAGTATTAATATCATCGTCAAAAATTGTTCCATTGTCAATGACATCGATCACAGCATGGTGAATACCTGGCCATTCCCCGACAGCCCAATTTCCCTTGTAAACATTCATTCCTTCTTCCTGGCCTAAATACTTGAAATATCTTATTTTATGATGTCTGCGTATACGATGCCTGGCATGATGCAATCTGACAATCTCTGTTTGCTCTGAACCGGCAGGAACATAAACCGGATTGTCGGTATCGTTATTTACATAAACTTTAACAGTGACTTCTGTCCCATTTCTAAATGCAAACACAGATTCTCTGGATTGAAAATAGTTAAGAGGATCTGTAATCTCAACGATCTCATTATTAGCTTCCACAATTATTTTTTCTATTTGCAGGGTGGTATGTACACGTTCAGACTCTGTTTCAACGAAACCCAGTGAATTACCCAGAGCCATCGAGACATCTTTCATTCGCCATTTCCCTTCAATCTTGGTAAAATGTGCGATTCTTTGGATCTCATGACCCATCTGCCGTAGAGTGCGATATATTTTTAGTGTATCCAGCTCGGTCTTATCACCAACCAGCGATACAAATTTGCCACGAACAACCTTACGAAATGAGACTGTAGCCGTGGAATCAGTATCAAAAACCATGTGAATATCTTTTACAACAGGCTGAAGGCGAACTCTTCCAAACCGAAAGGGAATAATGGGCTTTGCAAGAAAACCATCTGTTGCATCTGCAAAATTCTCTTCTGATTCCTCATCCACATCTGCATAAAAGAAGTCTTCAGATTCATCCGTTTCAATCTCCACAATGGCCTGCTCTATCATCTGCTCATCGCTCAATACCGATTCCGTCGGGTTCTGCTGATTACAACCCCAGATAACGACCATTGCAGGGAGTAAAAAAAATATTACTAAATTCTTCATTGTATTCTCCTTGTTGCTATTCTATTTGGTTAATATTATGATGCAAGTCTCCCCGGGCCCTGAGGATACCGCAACTTAGGGTGTTACTTTTTCCATCTATCTATATATTGATTTATTTGTTCCAAAACTGTATTGAAGTATTCATCTGCCATCACATAATTCCCTCTATCGAGAGAGGTTTTACCTTCCTTAATAAACTGCCTCAGTTGATTAAGAACAGGTCTCGCTCTTTCGGCAATATCCTGGTTGTTTTCCAGATTTGTAAGGGCATTTACTACGTGTAAATATTTTCGTTCCAGGGCGGCAAGATCAAGCTGGAGTGAGGACTCTCGTAACTCTCTTTGAATTCTTGCAGACATTCTTGTCGCAGCTTGAATTAGCTGGTATGCTACCTTGAGTTTATTATTTTTTAATGCCTGATTTGCATCAGAGAGCAGACGTCCAGCATTCTCATATAATTTTTTAACGCCTGTATTACCAGACATCTGGACACGATCGTTTTGAAGCCTCAACAAATTTTGTGTTTCATCGAGCTGCGCCTTTAACTCATCTTCCTGCAGATTTCGATTAGATCGGGTCATTCTGAATATTTTATTAGCAAATCTTTGACTTAAGGAGATATCACCTTGAGCCTTGGTGTAGTTTCCATTTTCATATGCCCGTTCTGCACTTCTATATAGTTGCCAGGACTTATCAAGCAGGACTTTCATTCGTGGATTTGACTGTCTGCTAATTTCCTCATTGAGTGATTCAAGAAACGTTCGTAATGTATAAAAATGATTTTTTAGGCGATCATCTTCGGACGATCCTCCCCTCTCAGCCTGATCAAAAACACGATAGAGTAAACGCTTTACTAATTGTAACCGGCTAATTGCCTTTTGTATCTTTCCTTCATCAGCCATGACTTTAGCTTCTTCAAAATGATCATTTGCCTCTCTAACCAATTTATTTAGTTGACTCTTATTTTTATTTCCCAGGATTTCTTCTGCCTGTGTTAACAATTGACGGACAGATATTTCCAGATTTTCATACTGGTCAGTCAGGTTCAGTCCGCTGTTCCTTAGGAAATCAAGACATTTCCTGGCAAAGAAGAAAGATATCCGATAGGCTTCTTCACCTTGCTTAAGTCTGTTGGCCTGGAAAGCGGTATAGGATAGTCGCTGGAATTTTTTTGCCTGGTTTAATAAATAATGTGCCTCATCACTATTGGATGTTGCGACAGCATTCTCTGCCTTATTTATCAGATCATTTAGTTGTGACTTTAAATTTTGTAAAGGTCGGTTGAGAATTAAACGTGCAGCAAGATTTGTATACTGCCAGGCTTTTGCCATATGAAGTTTGGCTATATTTATCCTAGGTGTACCCCCGTAAAGTGATGCTCTTGCTTTGTCAATCTCTGTTTTTGCTAATGCCATATACCCAATAGCCTTTTGATTATCAAATTGCTTTACTAACGCCCATACTTTTACCATATAGAGTTCAAGCTGTCTGAATTCTCGATAAATATTATCACTATTTTGCCCGAATAAGTTTCCAAACGCAAAAATTCCCAGTAGACAGAATATGATACGCTATTTGTGTTCTTCTTTTCATACTATTCTCTTTTTCTTATATGTATCATATTACAAGTACTGTGCCATTATTTATTTTATTTCTTATCTATTTGTTATTATTGATTTTATGGGGATTCACATATTTAGCGATATTGGAATATTTGTACCATATCGTACACTGTTCCGGACCATATGGTACAGATCCAATTATGGAAATTCATTGAGGGGATTGAATTTTAGGAAATATAATTTTGTGAACCAGTCAAGAAATTAGGGTAAGAGGTTATGGGATCAGAGTTCAAACCTTTTAGGAGACATATATTGTTTTTTGATAAAGACTTCCTGCTTATTGATCCATAATCTTTGGCAGGGTTTGATAATACATATCAATAAGATCATCGACCCCTGTAACAATTTTTTCATTTAATGAAAACTCTGCACCCCCTACTTCTCCGAGAGGGGTGATCATTATTTTATTTTTTTGAAATAGATCTACAAGTTTTTGCTTATTATCACCTGAGGTAGAAATAATAAATCGGGATTGGCTCTCACTAAAGAATAAGAGATGTTCTGGCAAATCTGATTCCACAATTGCCTTTATTCCAAATGTCTTTTTACTATTCAATATACAGCATTCCGCTAGAGCCACAGCAAGGCCGCCATCAGCAATATCATGACAAGAGTGAACCAGACCAGCACGTATGGCTTCCAGAACAGCATTCTGTGAATTCTTTTCTGTTTCAAGATCAATTTTGGGAGGTAATCCAATCACGACATCGAATTCTTTCTTTAAAAATTCACTTCCGCCAATTTCTGGAAAGGTTTGACCAACCAAATACACAAAATCGCCTTCATTCTGAAAACTGGAAGGTGTAATATGACTCAGATCTTCAATAATACCAATCATTCCGATTACTGGTGTTGGGTAAACCTGATAGGTTTCACTTTCATTATAAAAGCTAACATTTCCCCCGGTTACCGGAGTCTCGAGGACACGACAGGAATCACTCATCCCAGCTATGGCTTCCTCAAATTGCCAATAGACCTCTGGTTTATAAGGATTCCCGAAATTGAGACAATTCGTTACAGCAACTGGCTTCGCCCCGGTACATACAACATTCCGTGCTGATTCAGCCACAGCAATGGATGCGCCCAGTCGTGGATCCAGGTAAACAAAGCGCCCATTGCAATCTGTTTTCATGGAAAGTGGCTTTGTCGGTACCCTTTATCCTAACGACAGCAGCATCACCACCCGGCTGAATTACGGTATTGGTTCGAACCATATAGTCGTATTGTTCATAAACCCAGCGTTTACTGACTATATTGGTTGAGGTAAACACTTTTCTAAATGATTCATTAATATCTTTCGGTGCTTCCAGATAATCGGATGATAATTTTTGAACACTTCCAGATAAGCTGGTTTTTTTGATTCTCGTTTATAAACTGGTGCACCTTCCCCTGCAGCAAGACTTGCAGAGGGAATATTAGCAACTACTTTATCTTTAAAATAAACTTTTAAATGTTTATCTGCTGTTACGCGACCAATTTTGGTATAATCCAGATCCCACTTTCGGCAAACCGCTTCAAATAATTCTTCTTTGCCTAATCTGACAAATTGCCAACATTCGTTCCTGCGATTCAGAAAGCATTATTTCATAAGGAATCATTCCCTCCTCTCTCAGATGCAGTTTGATCCAGATCTAATTCAATACCTAATCTGCTTTTGGCACTCATTTCTGAACTGGAACTGGTCAATCCAGCTGCTCCCATATCCTGAATACCCTCAATAACATCTAACCTTAATTAATTCTAATGTCGCTTCAAGCAATAGTTTTTCAGTAAAAGGATCTCCTACTTGAACAGAACTGCGCTTTTCCTCGGATTCCTCACTTAATTCTTCACTTGCAAATGTTGCACCATGGATCCCATCCCTGCCGGTAGATGAGCCAATTGCATATAACATATGCACCAGACACTTTTTGCAATGGCTTTGGCTATTCCATCTTTTTTTACGACACCAACCGTCATCGCATTGACCAGACAATTATCCGTATAGCAGTCTTCAAAATACACTTCCCCGGAGACAGTCGGAATACCCAGGCAATTTCCATAGTCTCCAATCCCTTTCACAACACCACCAAATAAATACCGATTTTTCTGTAAATCCAATTGTCCAAACCGCAAAGAATTTAAGCCAGCAATCGGTCGTGCTCCCATTGTAAAAATATCGCGCATAATGCCACCAACACCGGTTGCCGCCCCCTGGTAAGGTTCCACAGCAGAAGGATGGTTATGACTTTCAATCTTAAAGGCGACAGCATAGTCATCACCAATATCAACCAAACCTGCATTTTCTTCACCGGCATCAACCAATAAATTTTCACCTTTCTGGGAACGTCTTTAAAAGAAAAGTGAGTTTTTATAACTGCAATGTTCACTCCACATAACAGAATAGATACCAAGTTCGGTATAAGTGGGTGTACGACCTAATGTTTCGCATATTTTATCATACTCTTCTTCATTTAATCCATGATCCAGGGCAAGTTGTAGGTCTACAACGGGTTCTTGCAGCACGAATGCCTCACTTTCTTCTTATAGAAATATATTCTTTTAATATTATTCTCTCGCAGAGACGTAAAGATGTTGAATACAAAATTCTTCTCTTCACTTTGAAAGAGAAAACTTCATTATATTTTATATTACTTTTTAGTTGTTTTGTATTATTTCTCTGCGTCTTGGCGTCTTTGCGAGAAATGAATTATACAGGTTAGTAAATCGTAATCTGTAATTCGTAATTTATATTTATGCTTTCTTTCGAATCGAAATCTGATAAATAAAAAATCCGAGACCAGCAAATATGATAAATGATACCAAATCGCCGGCAATACCGCTTAATCCAAATGAAACACCACCAGGTTTTGAGGCCGTCCAGACCGCATAACCGGCAATTAAGTACCCCCATTATTCCTTCACCGGCAATCAATCCGGAACTGAGTAAAACCCCGGTATCCGTTTGTTTCTCAGCGATATCATCTGTCTTTTGATTCTTTTTCAATTCAACAAAATGTTTTATGACCCCGCCTAAGAAAACAGGTGTCATTGTAGATAAGGGGAGATAAATACCAACGGCAAAAGGTAAAGAGGGAACAGACAATAACTCTGACACTATCGCAAAACTTGCACCAATAAGAACCAGGTTCCATGGTAAATTGGCCTGTAACACCCCATCAACAACCGTTTTCATCAATGTCGCCTGTGGCGCAGCCAGATCTCTGCTACCAAATCCATAGACTTCACCCAGGGTAACTACCGCAAGGGCAATAAAAAAAGCAGATGTAAATGCACCAAATAACTCGCTCGCCTGCTGTCGCCTGGGAGTAGCTCCAATAATATATCCAGATTTCAAATCCTGCGAAATATCCCCAGCAATTGAGGCCGATACGGCAACAACCGTTCCGATTGTCAAAACTGCTGTTTTGCTCAATCCATCCGTCCAGCCAAGCAGATAAAATATTGCACTTGTTCCCATTAGATGTTACAATCGCCATCCCGGAGTTGGATTAGATGAAACACCCACCAGGCCTACAATTCGTGATGAAACGGTAACAAAAACAAAAGCGAAAAAACAATGGCCAGAGAACCGACAATACGTGTAATTAAACTTGATCACCGCCCACAATATATGGTGTCCCAATCACCTACAATAAAAATAAAGCAACTATAGCGATAACAACTTTGAAAGATAAATCTGATCTGTTCGTAATCTGTTCTGTATTTCAGTTATTGCTTTCGGTGATAATTCTTTTATCCCAATTTTCAGAGAATTATCATCGTGGGTAATGATTTATATGACCGTAATAATCCCAGCAACCGCCACAGCACCGGCACCGATATAACGGACATATCGTGTCCAAATCAATTGTGGAGTCATTTCGGATATTAACTTTTCACTTTCAGGAAACATGGGATTTTGCCAATATTCCCCAAAATGTGCAATCGCCGGAATTATTCCTAGCCATGAGAGGAATCCACCAGCAACCATTATTGCAGAAATCCCGAAACCCAAAATATAACCAACACCTGAGAAAGCAGGTGTGGCTTCCAGGCCCAGTTCGCCCTTTTTTAAACCGGGAATTTGAAGGCTTATTTCGGATGGCCATAATTTAGCAAATGAAAGCATCCCCTTATATATCGCACCAAGCCCCAATCCCAGAAAAACAAATTTAGCCTTACTCCCTCCACATCGGCAGCTATCAAACCTGCGCGCGGCAGTCCCTTCAGGATAAGGTAAGCGTATTATGCTCTCTTAACAATTAGAAAACGGCGTAGCGGGATCATAAATACAATCCCCAACATCCCACCCAGCATACCAAGGAGGCGATCTGAAACAATTCTGGTTCATATCCCCAAATAAAAAGAGCAGGAACTGGTAAAAATAATGCCAGATGCCAATGATGAACTTGCAGAACCGGTGGTTTGGGCAATATTTGCCTCAAGAATCGAAGTTTTACCAAACAGCCAACTAAAAGACTTAAAAAATGCGACTGAGATAACTGCAAGAGGAATGGCTGTACTGATAGTTAAACCAACCCGTAAACCCAGATATGCATTCGCACTACCAAAAAGTACGCCAAAAACAGCACCAACCAGGAGAGCTTTTATACTAAAATCTTTGATCTCTGCTGTAGCCGGGATATGAGGTTTGAATTCTGCCATACGAAGTCCTTATGTGATTTAGAAACAAAAAATTTACTTTATCCTATCATTAGATTCAATTATTAATATTATGAGTATTCAGTTCATACTTAGAATATACTCGTACTTTTAACCTCATTCTCCCCCTATCCTATCCCAAAAGGAGAGTGAAATAAATTAGTACAAGTGATGAGGAAGCAGAATGGCGGTAAACCCGTGAAAATCAAAGGGGATAAGTACCCAGGACTTCATATTCTGCACCGGTTGGTTTGAGAATACTACGAATTAAAAAAATGTTCTCCACCCTAAATTTTTTGCTGCTAAATTGGTGCCGGTCTAAATATGAATAGAGTTCGGAAAAACTTTCATTTCCTTTCACCCGGCCTATCGTCAGATGTGGTGAGAATCTGCGTTTTTCCTTTTCAAACCCGACCTGGCTTAAAACTTCCTCCAGCCAAAACTGAATTTCACTCAGATGAGAAACGGCATTCCGATCTACGCCTAGCCAAAACACCTGGGGTTTTTTATGTCCGGGGAAACATCCAGAACCTATAATCTTAATATCAAAAGATGAGCCAACCAAATCTACCCGTTCCAACCTGGATTTTATTATTTCCAGTTTACTATATTCGATTTCTCCCAAGAATTTTAATGTAAGATGTAAACTATCGGATTTAACCCATCTTACCATCTTGGTATAGCGAGCAAGATTTTGAACATAGGATTCAATCTGAACCCTGACATCCGAAGGTAGTTTGATTGCGATAAAACAGCGTACGGATTCCGTATTCATTCTTTTATTTCTTTGGATAGACTTAAAAAACTCTGTTGATAGGATAAAAATCTTTTCTTATGCTTATATCTTCCCTCTGGATCTGCTTGTGCCAGGCCGGTTTTGATGAGATGAGCATTTAAAAATGTTTTGTTTTTTAAATATAGGTATCCCATCCAATTACCATCACAATCTTTTTTATCCTGATCAAATATGACAAATACTTGTCGGGATTTTGTTTTCTTTGTAAGAAATTGAATAGCAGCCTGGTTGTCTTTCCGACTAATTTTAACACCCAATAAGCGGATATTTTTCCCATTACTTAAACGAATTAGATCACCCTCAAGAATTTTTATTACCGAATAGTATGTGAGGGGATCCTTATCTCTATCCGATATTTTTGATCCATACTTTTTAATCTCTGAAGTTTGTTTCCTTACCAGTTGGTGTGGATCAGAAAAACGATAGGGGAATTTTTGAATCCGTTTCTTTATTTCAGCATTATTCATTTCGTTTTGATTAAAGTTTACTTGCACATCATGAGGAAAATCCTGACCCAAAAAACCAAGTTTCTTTTTAATAACCGGTAGAAATTTATCATTAATTTCAATGCCGATTGAGTGGCGATAATGATTCATAGCACTAAAAGATGTAGTCCCACTACCAAGAAATGGATCGAGTACAACCTCTCCAATAAAGCTAAACATCTTAATCAGCCGATTCGGTATCTCAACTGGAAATACAGCCAAATGATCTTTTTGCTTGTTACCGGGAATCGCCCAATGACCTGAGAAATATTCATGCCATTCTTCTTTACTCAATTGAGAACGTTGTTTTCGTGCCTTGTTAATTTTCTCTGTTTCTCCTGGTTTTTTAAAAATAAGAATAAATTCATAATCCAGTTTGATGATACCATTTCTGGGATATGGATACGATCCCATAATACTGGCACCACCCGATGTATTAGTCGTTGTAACCTTCTGCCATATGATAACTCCCATATAATCAAAACCGATTGATTCACAAAATTTGATGATTTCTGTTCTGATGGGGATAATTTTATACCGACCGTAATATGTGGCACGAGCAAATTGATCACCAATATTAACACAGAACCGACATCCCGGTTTCAAGACACGATATGTTTCCTGCCACACCAAATTTAAATTATTGATATAATCTTCATAGGAGTCACGAAATCCAATTTGCCCACTTGTCCCATAATCCTTTATTTGCCAGTAGGGTGGAGAGGTAATACATAAATGGACAGATTCATCCTGCAAAAACTTCATATCTCGGGCATCACCAATAAAAATTCTATGGGATGTCTTCATTTTTTTTTCAAGCATTATTTGGAAGGGGATAAAAAGTGAACTTTATTTATGAATTTACCAATATATCTAATATCGATTGGGTTTCAGAGAGGTCATCTTTCAAAAATTCAGGATTAGCAGATGCCAAGACATGCTTTTGCGTTTTACCTGAAGCCACGGCCAGACAACGTAAATTATTCATTTCAGCACATTTTATATCATATATACTGTCACCTATTATCCAGGTATGTGGCTTTGAAAATGGAATATTATAATATTCTTGCGCCCTTTCCAGGGCAATGGGTGGCAAATCTATCCGGTTTTTTGAATCATCTCCAAATCCGCCAATGGGAAAATTATGATATAAACCCACACTTTCTAATTTTATTCTGGCCCCTTCTGATATATTCCCTGTTACCAAGCCCAAATATACATGTTCAGTAGTAAGTAGAGCATTTATCAGATTTTCGACTCCTTCTAACAAATACGGACGATGGTTATTATTAAATTCTCTTTCCAGAAGAGCCGTAAATTTTATAAGTATTTCATTTATGTCTTTCGTTGAAAATTCAACCTGGGCATGGGATAATAAGTGTTCAATGATTTCAGGATCTGTTCTTCCTGAAAAATCATATTCTTCGTCATAAGAAAAACTTGGGAATCGCTGTGATAGAACCTTTTTCATCACATATTTTGGAATGCCCCGTGCTGAGAGAATGGTTCCATCTATGTCGAATAACAGTAGTTTTGGTTGCATGACTTTTATCCAGGAGACCCGTTTATGCTATTGTAGCAATGTTTTTGAAATGACAAATCACAAATATCAAATATCAAATAAATTTCAAATCACAACTTCCATACATTAAGTTGAACAAGATAGGATTATTTGATAACATCTATTTAGTAGATTTTTCTCACGTATCTGGTATCCCGTATCTCCTATCAGTGTGCAGGCTAGTATCCAAACTCCTTGATTTGATCATCCCGTTTTCGCCAATCCTTGCTTACCTTAACTCTTAGTTCAAGATAAACTTCCCTGTCCAGAAAGGATTCAATGACTTTTCTTGATTTAAGACCAATTTTTTTAAGCGTTTCACCCTTTTTGCCAATGATGATTCCTTTTTGTGAATTTCGCTCCACAAATATTGTTGCCCGGATCAGATCTTTTCCCTTTTCTCTTTCAATAAACTCTTCGATTTGTACTTCAGTGGCGTAAGGGACTTCTTCTCGAAAATAGAGAAATATCTGTTCCCGTATAAACTCAGACACAAAAAACCGCTCCGGTTGCTCGGTCAACATATCGGGATCATAAAAGGGTGGGTGCAAGGGGATAATTTGATGTAACTCTCTTGTCAACTCTTCTAAACCGTCTTTTTTGAGAGCAGACACAGGGATCAGGTTTAAAAATGTATACAGTTCGGCAAAAGTCTTCATCATAGGAAGAATATATTCTTTGGATAACAAATCAATTTTATTGAGAACCAGGATTACAGGTCTTTTTTGTGGATTATTTTTTTCAAGTAGAGCAATTTCCTCTTCAATATTCATACGACTTTCGGCTGATGGTTTTTTAGCCTCTACCATATAAAGCAAAACATCAGCATCAGCAATTGATGATTGAATAAAATTATTCATAACCTGCTGAAACTTATATTTAGGATCCAACAATCCAGGTGTATCAAGGAAAATGATCTGCAAATTGGTTTTATTCATAATACCCATGATGCGCCGACGGGTTGTTTGCGGGCGAGGAGAAATAATCGATAACCTAAAATCAAGCAGACGATTAAGAAGGGTAGACTTACCAACATTTGGTCTTCCCAAAATGGTTATGTATCCGGCTCTGAATAATTTGTGATCTGGCATTATTTTAATATCTGGGTTAATTGGTTTAGAGAGGTAATGGTATCCTTTAATTGGGGATGTTTTGTACAGGTGGCCAAATTATCGCATTCCCTTTCGAAGATGACACCATTCTGACCACAAAAGATATAAGCGAACGGTGTGAGCGCTTGTACAATCTTCTTAAATTTTACATCCTGGTCATTTTTTAGATAGTTTGCCTTTGTTGCATTTTTTATCACATAGCCATCCTGTCCATTTATTTCCAGTGATTCAAAATCCTCCAGGGATCCCTCACTTCTGTTTTCAATCCATTCACGTGTCGAAATTGTGAGATTATTCTTGAGGTTCCTTGAAAGACTTATATCAAGGTATTCGCGGCGCTTCTTCTGACTGCGCTCCGAACTAAAATTGATAGTCAGATCAACGCCTTTATATTTTCCATGGTAAACTGGACGTGATAAGAATCCACGTCTCATAACTTGTCCACCGATGGCATCAACAAGTTCAAGAAGATTAAAGTGCAGAGCATCTAAATGCAATTTTCTCAAGTAGTTAATGACGACGAGAAATACTATTATTAATCCAATCAAAATTAATACAATTTTCAAACCAACTCCTATTTCAATAATAAGATATCGACAACAGACGGGATAGAATTAAACTTAATCAACCATCGCAGCATGGATATTTTATTGCTCACCCCTTATGTTTGCGACAACTATGAAAAATAAATGGGCATGGGTGTAAAACAGGTAATAAATATAATATAAGATATCCATGCTAATGTTCTTCTTGATTCGTCCAATTCAGGGCGGTCATCCATCGTCGGTGGATGCTTTAAACGTACGACCAGCAAAATTAGAATTGTCCACAGTATCCAGTTTGTCGAATAAAAATTTAAAAGGGCCAAAGCAATAAACGCGATGATAGCAACGATCTTAGCTCTCTTACCTAGAAGGGCATAACTAATATGACCTCCATCAAGTTGTCCGATTGGCATTAAATTTAGAGCGGTGACAAAGAGACCGATCCAACCACCAAAGATAAATGGGAAATGATACATTTCATACATAGGTAAATGATCAGCGTTCATAACCCAACGAATCAAGTCAAATAACAAAGAACTTCCCAAGGTAAGGGCCCCCTCCCCGGTCGGACTCCATTCATGTATCCGTGGCGAAATATATTCTTTTATCCCCTCCAGGTCTGGTAATAAACTAAATCCTAAAAATAAAAAAAATAAACTTACAATAAATCCAGCAATCGGACCGGCAATTCCCACATCGAACAAAGCCTTTTTATTAGGGATAGGTGATTTTATTTTAATAAAAGCCCCAAAAGTACCGAAATTAAAACCCGGAACAAAAAAGGGTATAAAATAAGGTAAGGTGGCGTAGATCCGGTATCTCCTTGCATACAAGTAATGACCCATCTCATGAGCCCCTAAGATGCTCATTACAGCAATTGAATAGGGAATTCCTTGTAACAAACCTAGTATTGTTTCAAAAGGATTATAGCCACTTAAAAAAGATCCGGTAAGAGTCGTTGTTAAAATGGTTAGAATGAACAGTACTAAATTTATTTTTTTATTCTCTGTTTTGACTTTGGAGAAATCAATCAGAAGTCTCAACAAGTATTCTTTAGATGTCTTCTGGATCTGGGAATATATACCATTTGAGAAGAGAGCTGATTGAATCTGATCGATTTCATTCTCAGATATATTTTTTTTATCTTGCCTGAATATTACCGTTCCATACAATCGGCTAAGATGATCTAACTCCATGCGATCGTCAACTATCCGCCTGGCAATTTCTACAACTTCTTTCGATTTCATATAGTATAATTAATCAGCAACCTCTCCGGTCATTGGGACAAACCGAACTGGTAGTAACTTCTCCTGTTTATATTCATTTTCTCTTTTTTCAATCAATACCAACTCCTGTGAATAATCGCCCAGTGGCAGAATCATATGTCCACCAATTTTAAGTTGTTGTAGCAAGGGCTGAGGGATTTTAGTTGGTGCGGCCGTAATAATGATGGCATCAAACGGTGCATGCTCCGGCCAGCCTTTGTAACCATCCCCTCCTTTAACAAATACATTTTCATAACCCAACCGTTCGAGTGTTTGATTGGCCTTAGTTGCCAAGACTTCGACAATTTCAATGGTGTAGACCGTATCAATTATTTCAGCTAATACTGCTGCCTGATAACCTGATCCCGTTCCAATTTCCAGAACTTTATGATTAGCCTCCAGATTTAGATATTCGGTCATATAGGCCACAATATACGGTTGTGAGATAGTTTGATCTTCTCCTATCGGTAAAGGCTCATCAGCGTAGGCATACTTCTTGAGATGATCAGGAACAAATTCATGACGTGGAACATTTTGCATCGCATTCAGGACCTTTTGATCACGAACCCCACGTCGTTCAATTTGATCCTTAACCATGCTGGTCCGCATTTTTTCGTACATTTTTTCAGTTCTTTGATTAATGGTTGATTGTTGGCCACACGAAAACAAAAACAATATACACAAAAACATTAATCTCATTATAACCTCAATGCTTTAATAAACAGTCAAGATGCGTTAAAACACTACCCGCCAGGGCACTTAAATCATATCCACCCTCCAGAACCGAGATAATCTTTCCATTAGCATATCGCCAGCTATATTTTGCCAAAATTTCAGTAAATTTCCAAAAGCCAGGTTCTGTCACCAACATTCCTGCCAATGGATCATCACGATGTGCATCAAATCCAGCCGAAATCAGAACAAGATCTGCTTTGAATACGGATTCAATTCTTTCCATATCATTTTCAAATGCCGTGAGATATATATCATTGGTACTGCCAGCTTTTAAGGGTCGATTCAAGGTAAAACCTTCTCCTTTACCCAAGCCAATCTCACTCTCTCTTCCTGTTCCGGGATAAAACGGATATTGATGCAAACTGTAATAAAAAACCGAGGGATCATGATCAAATATATCCTGGGTACCATTTCCATGATGAACATCCCAGTCAACAATGAGTACTTTTTCGGCTAAGCCAATTGCTTGTGCATAACGCGCAGCCACGGCGACATTATTAAAGATACAAAATCCCATCGCTTTATCATATTCAGCATGGTGTCCGGGTGGTCTCACAGCACAAAACACTTTTGAGGTCTGTTCATTTTTTAATAGCCGAACAGCTTTTGTTACACCACCAGCAGCATATAATGCCGCATCGAGAGATTTTTCTGATACAACAGTATCGCCTCCATCAAGTATTTTGGTTCCATTCCTTATAGCAGCGGTTACATTTTCTACGTGTTCTTCGGAATGGGCTGCGAGAACCGCATTGGTATCTGCTCTCTCAGCTTCTATCAATTCAACTTGATTAATAAGGGGGCTGCGTTTTAATTTCTCAAGTATGGCACGCAATCTATCCGGTCGTTCCGGATGACCAGGACCTGTATCATGCTCAAGATATATTGGATGTGTAATGATTGTTAGGGCTGACATGATTACATCTTTGGAAAATAAATTTTGAATGTTGTTCCAACCCCTTGTTCCGATTCAACTTCTATCTTTCCTTTATGCTCTTCGATAACCTTTTTGACTATGGCGAGACCTAATCCTGTCCCTCCTTTTTTTCCACTGGTAACAAATGAATCAAATAATTTATCCCGTATCTCTTCCGGAATTCCCTTACCCGTATCTGCCAGACTAAAAACTATCTCACCATTTTGTTCATCAGCCTGAATACTAAAAGTTCCTCCTTTTGACATGGCTTCCAAGGCATTTTTCATTATATTCATAAATACCCGGTGAATCTTTTCAGGATCGATATAAATCATACTTGCCGTATTGACGGCCCATTCAAAATTAAAACCTTTATTTTTGGTATCATTTTCAAAGACCTTAGCAAAATCTTTAACAAGTTTATCCACAGCACATTTAACAGGAAGAATGGTCGTTTTACCCTTAGCAAAATCCAATACATCTGTTGTCATATTGGTTAAAAGGTTTATCTGATCATTTACTATCTCAGCGTATTCTTCACGCGTTTCCCGATCATCTTCATCAAGCATAAGATCTACAAATCCATAGATATTAGTCATTGGAGTGCGCAGGTCATGGACAATGGTACTCATCATATTTCCAATTGCACTGAGGCGGTCCGCCTTCATTTTTTCTTCCTTTAAACGATTATTCTCCAATCCACGGGCAATCTGGCCTGCTAATGACTCGAGAATTTTCTGATCATTTGCTGAGAAATAACCATGATCACCTTTTTTATTAATCAGATAGATAACACCAATTGTTTTTTTATCACTTATAAGCGGCATACAGGCCAACTGACTCACTTCTAACGAGATAGATTTTAAACGGTCAAGGTCCGGCTGATTAATTTTGGAGGTATCATTTGTAAGGTACACCTCTCCCGTGTTGATTACCTGAGCTACAATGCCTTCTTCAGAGGAGACATCCAGATTATTCAAGAGGGTCTCTTTAATCTTATTTGCAAAACCCTCAGAAATTCTGCCGCTCTCCTCATCCAGAAGGAGGATAATGCAATCTTCAACATCTAAAGCTTTGGGGATTAAAGCCGCGGTATTTTTCAACATTTCCTTTACATTATAGGCCCGGCCCAGCTCTTTCTCTAGATTAAAGAGAAGGTCAAGTTCTTTGGCACGGTTATCAAGGATACCGTAAAGCCGGGAATTGACCAATGAGATTGCAATTTGCGAAGCCAAGCTGGTCAACAGATCTTCATCTTCCTCAGTAAATATACCGCCTTGCTTATTTAATATCTGCAACACACCAATTATCCCACCGGCTTGCTTTTTAGATTTTACAGGTTCACGTATTGCCATACAGAGAATGGTATTTGTGTGATATCCTGTTTTTTTATCGGTTGTCGGGTCGAATCGCTCATCTTTATAAGCATCTTTTATATTTATAACATTTCCTGTTTCTGCCACATGTCCGGCTATACCAGTACCAATTTTTAATCTGATTTCCTTTATCTCTGCCTTTTGCGCAATTTTAGACCAGAGTTCACCCTTTTCAGTATCAACGATATACAATGTTCCCCGCTCTGCGTCCATCAGCCTTGTCACCTCATCCATGATCAGGACGAGTAAACGGTCTCTATCCAGAACAGAACTCAGTGTTTTCCCGATCTGTTGCATGGAGTGCATTTCGTTAACTTTGCGTTCTAACTGTTTTTTTAACTCAGTTATTTGCCCAGATTCAGACTTTGTGGTATTTGTCACGTATTCTCCTGATATAAAGTTTACTTTTACTTTATAATTCTTTTACGGTATTCAGTGACACTATTATGCGCCAACCTGGTAGGTTCAGGTAATCTATATCGTGTTGTGCAATTTAGAATAATTGACGTTGCCTGCTCTAAATATACATTATGTCCCACTGAAACAAAAACAGGTTTTACATTAATCCTCGTCCGTAGGACAGTTCCAACAGTTTGATCCTTATAAATTAGGTCGCTCTGTGCTCCTTTACCAGCTCCTGGCAGGTCAAAGCTGCCCACTAACCTTTTTTTAGCACACCCAATACTTGGTTTTCCGGTCAATACACCAATATGAGATGCAATACCCAGACCACGGGGATGGGCCACTCCATGTCCATCAAAAATAAATAGATCGGCCTGATGAGAATATTTTTCAATCAATTTTAATAAAACGGGTGCTTCTCTGAAACTCAAAAAGCCGGGGATGTAAGGAAATTGAATCTTATCTGTAATAAGAAATTTGTCTTTAAATTCTAGCGAGGGATAGTCCACGATGACCATCCCAGCGATTAGAACATTTTCCTCTTTCAGGTAGGAAACGTCAAAACCGGCTACATTTTTTATGTTAGACGGTAATTTGCGTCTTTTTATTTTATTAGCAAGATTTATTTGAAGATCTTTGGCCTCCTCCAGAGAAATCTGCCAGGAGTGAGACGATCTGGTTTCCATGAAGATCTATAATTATTCCGTCAATGAAGAAACAGCTCTGTCAACTGATTCGTAGGTTTCAAAAATTCTCATTAATTGCGTAATCATAAGAAGGCTCTCAACCTTTTCTGTAACATTAGCCAATTTCATTTGTCCGTCAGCATTTTTTAATGTTGTCATTGCAGCCATTAAAACCCCTAATCCGGAGCTATTGATCCATTTAACACCATGAAGATCAATAACAACCTTATTTATGCCATCACCCATAAGACCGCGGATGTGATCATGCAATGCCGTCGTTTCTGGTCCACCCATCATTTTTCCACTGAGTGCCAATATTGCAACCTGATTATCAATTTTTTCTTTAATTTTCATTTATTCCTCCATAGATTTTTATGTTTTCTTACTTTCTGCCAATATTTGACTTCTAAGATAGGAAAAAAATAAAACTCATGTCAATAAAATAAAAGTAATTATTTAATACTTTTATTAAAAGCTTTATTTTCACCAAACATTCCGAAATATGCAATAATTTTCAACTTGAATTTATAATTAATTATCAAAATTCTTGACAGAAGTTCCAATTAAGCACACTAAGATGTTGTAATTATTCCACTTACAAGAACTTACATTTAAAAAACAGAAGACATACGCAAATTTAAGCAAAAGCCAATAAATATAATATTTTTAATGCTTGGATTTTGTATCTGATCGTTAAATATTGTTACTATTTATCATCCGGTAAAATTAAGTTGATTAACAGTATAAAAAAACATCCCAGCCCCCTACTCTTAAAGGAGCAGGTTTAGTTTACACCATCAAGCATATTGTAAATCCAGTAATTTTTCATGACACGTCGGGTGTAATTTCGTGTTTGGGTATATTCAATATTCTCAACAAAAAAATCAATATCCGAAGAATCTTTAAATTTTTTCCAACGACTCACCCGATGGGGGCCGGCATTATAAGCGGCTACTGCGTTTTCAAAAGTGCCATCGAATTGTTTAAGTAGATCGCGAAGATATAGGGTTCCTAATCGGATATTTAGTCTTGGATCAAACAACTCCTCTGGTTCACTATAGGTCATATCCAATTTTGCTGCAAGTGATTTTGCTGTGCGGGGAATGATTTGCATCAATCCATATGCATCAGCCCAGGAATGTGCACGGCGATTAAAACTGCTCTCAGCCCGGATCAGGGCTAAAACAAGATTCTTGTCAATATCGCGTCGCCTACCATATTCACCTACAATTGAATTGTAATAAAGTGGGTAAGACTCTTTAAGAAGAAATGGTTTTTCAAGATTAGTAAGATCAGTATAATATTTTTTATCGATATAATCATATATCCTGAAAGCTTCATTATATGCACCCAACCTTTTATAGACTTCTGCTACCGAAATCCATCCCTTTAAAGTCTTTGGATAATACTTATTTTGGGCTAACTCCAACATGGCAAAATCATCACCGAGAAGATCCTTAATGAGAAATAATTCTTCAAATCTTTCCATCAAAGTTGCCATTAGATTCGTATGAAATCGCAGTGGATTATATTGAACACGCAACCGATTCTCAATTTGTAACATAGTATCGATGGTCGTCTTAAATCTCATATAACTTTTCATTGTATAATAGCTCTCGAATAACTCTGTACCCAAATCAATAAATAACTCACGGGCTACATCTTCCCTACCGCTCATTTCATAGGTTTTTGCCAACCAATAGGTGCTTCTGATATGGTGAAAGTCCGATTTCTTACTAATATTGCGTACGGAGCGAAATACATTTTCCGCCTTCGTATACTTATGAAGACGTAGATTTAACAAACCAACACGGAATTTTGCTTCTTTGCGATAGGCACTGCGTGGCCAATGTTTAAGCAAATATTCGTTTGCTTCTATTGCTGCAGAAATGTCACCGAGTTCTTCATGAATCCAGTTTGCTTTCCAGACACATTCTACTGCCATTCGTCTTCGCGGATATCGTTTGGCATAATCCATATAGGCTTCTACAGATTCCTCTTTTTGATCAAGACGAAGATAACTGCGTGCAATGGACAGACGAATACGCGATTCTAGTGACTTATCCCTCAAACCAGGTAAAAGATTCTTAAAGCCATACAACGCGGTCTTGTATTGACCCTTATTATAATAGATCCTGATTAAATAATATCTGGCTTTTTCTTTCTCTATCGGATCACTGCTTTTTTTTATAAATGATTCCAATCTTTCTGTGAGTTTTTTATATTGATTATGGCTCAGATATACATCCCCTATAGCAAACTCATACTTGACCGATGGTAAGGGAATCGTTAAAAACATATCAGCAATTTTTAAGGCCATTGGATCCGAGGGATATTTTTTCATCACCTGGTACATCGCTTCTAATGCTTTTGTTTCCTGATTCATGCTATCACTACAAAATGCCATTTGTCCGAGCAAATAAGGTTTTATCCTTTTCATCTTCTTTTTACCAGCCAGACGTGCATAATCCCGATATGCCTTATCGTATCGTTCCTGCTCAAATTCAAAATCTGCTACTCTTAATAAAACCGAATCAGCGAAAAAATGTTTGGGATAGGTCTTGATATATTGACGCCCTTTTTCAATTACTTCACCCGGTTTTTCGCTATCCAGACTGGAAAGGAATAAGTAGAAATCAATATACTCGGGGATAGTGTGGGTATACTGTTTTAAACGTGAGAAGACAGTCTTTGCTCGTGCGTATGATTTGTTTCTTAAATAGCATATACCCATTTTAAAATTGATCGTAAAATCCTGATTAAGAAATTGATCCTTACTCAAGACTTGTTGGTAACGATCCAGGGCTTCATGATAATTTTGCTGGATGTATAAACTGTCCGCCTGGTGAAGCAAGTTATTTCCCTGGGCAATTTTAAAAAAACTGCCTGCAAGCACAAAAATCAATAAGTATGTATTTTTAGATCTGCTAATCATAGATAAAATGAATTCTTGGTTATGAAATTATAAAATTTTGTGCTTCTATTATCGGCCATAAAGTCCAGAGCCTGAACATTCGGTTTAATAAAAGATAATCCCCGTTCATCGTACTACCGAAAATTTTCCTGTTTTTGTAATACCATCCCCCTTCACGATATACATATAAACACCGGAGACTACTTTTTCTCCATTAAAATTGGCTAATGGCCAGGATCGAAGTGTAGAGCTGTTTGTACTTTCAACAACAGCAACACGCTCCCCGAGTGTATTAAAAATAATCAAATCAGCCTCAGGGGGGATATTTTGGAATTTTACGATACCAGACTGTTTTAAATTCACGGGATTAGGATAAGAATAGATGGCAGAAAGATCTTGATCATCCCCAATTGTAATTTTTAAGGAAGTATTCAAATTCTCAATGCCTGCATTTGTGAGAATCACAAGCATATTATCAGCATCAATCTGCTGATTTGTAATCAGAGTATTGAGGGGATACCAAGGGGAATAGGCAGTAGATGTAAGATGACGAAATCCGCCTTTTGCGGCAGAAGTTGTTTCTACTCTAAAGTTGAAATTATAATAATTCAGATCTGAAAACATTAAAAACCGATTTGCGGTTAGAGCAGTAACAATTATCTCGCTAAATTGATCATCAAATGTATATCTATCCACTGCTTTTATCCTCACCTGGGGAAAAAATGAGGCATCATGATAAAATTGATCGGGAATCGCCCTATCCCCGGTATAATATAACCAAAGACCATATTCCCCAAGGGAAGAGGGCCAAGAACTATCATAGGTTTCTAAAGCATTAGCTATCGCTGTTAAGGGCATCTCCGATTTAATATTATCCCAAATCAATCTTACGATTTCAATATCATAGTTTGATTGAAGCATTTGTAAATAAAGGCTGTTTGCATAGGGATAAAAACCACTATATTGATCGAAGGACGTGTTTGATACACTATTAAAAAAATCATCCAAATAATTTAGGTAGTCATTGATATCAGGATAAATGACTTCTTCCATCCAGGTAGAGGTCATTTCATAAAAATAAGAATCATCCCATCTTACATTATAGCCCAATTGAATGGCATGATGAAATTCATGAGCAGCCGTAACCCGCAAACCATCTAAGCCATCCGTGGGAAATCCTAAATAATCATTCTCGACTTCGATATAGCTTGTATAGTTTTCCCCTGGCAGGGATTCAATATCACTATAATTGGGCCTGGTTATACCGTAATAGGCCAGTTGCGTAAAGTAAATATGATAGGGTATTGCCGGCGTACCATCGGATGCAGGAGGAGGCTGATAACCCATTTGATTGACTGCAATATGACGAACTTTATCAAATATTACTGCGGCAGAATCAATATAATCTGGTATTCCGTTCCCACTTAGATCCTCAAGTGGAACCGCATTGCTCCCTGATTCATCCCAGTGCAGATTAAAATTTCCTGAGGGAGAGAGTATTGATTTATTTCTTAGCGGTTCTTTCATCACCTTTAGTAAATAATTTTGCTTTAAGCCAGGATTCACATTACTATGGGGGGCATGGATCATTATATCAAGGGAAGTACCACATTTATACCCAATAGAATCTTGTGAATAACCGATTTCAGATCTGATAAAATTTTCCAACACATTTTCATCCTGGGATTGTTGACCAAATACCACCATGGTGAGGAGCAATATAAATAAGTATGGCTTCATTATTTATCCCTAAAAGATAGTGTTAAAGGTACACCCATAAATCCAAAATTTTCACGCAAACGATTTTCCAAAAATCGTTTATAGTGGGCCACAATCAGATCAGGATGATTGCAATAGAAGACAATTACAGGGGGATTTGATTTTACCTGAGTAATATATTTTATCTTGATCTCTTTACCTTTGGTAGCCGGTGGTGTTGTTTTGGCGAGGATCGGCTCAAAGAAATTGTTCAAATCTGAGGTAGAAATACGTTTCATTTTTTGTTCGTACACTTTTGTTGCTAAATCCAGAGCCTTAAACAATCGTTGTTTTTCCATCACAGAAGTGAATATCAGAGGGATATAACGTAAATCACCAAATTTTTCGAGGATATCTTTTTCAATATTTTTCATCGTCCGATGATCTTTTTCTACGAGATCCCATTTATTAATTACACAGACAATCCCCTTTCGTTCCTTTGCTGCATCCACTAGTACCTGAACATCTTGTTTGGTAACCCCTTTTTCGGCATCGATCATGTACATTACAATATCACATCGTTTTATGCTTCTGTAAGTTCTTAAATTACTGTAAAATAAAATATTCTCTTTAATTTTGCTCTTTCTTTTGAGACCAGCTGTATCGATAATCAAATAATCTCTCTTTTGATAGCGGAAAGGAGCATCTATTGAATCCCGGGTGGTGCCCGGTACTGCTGTTACGATTTGTCGTTCCTGATTTAAGATTGTATTTACAAGCGATGACTTACCAACATTTTCCTTACCAATTATCGCTAATTTGATGGCATTGTCTTCATTTTCGACAACCGGACTATTGGCTAATTTTGCTATAACAATATCAAGAAAATCACCCGTTTGCCTACCAATCATTGCCGATAGAGGAACCGGTTCTCCTAATCCCAGCTTGTAAAACTGCCCTACTTCTAATTCATCTTTCACGTCATCAACTTTGTTCACAGCACAAATGACATCGCGATCAGAGGTTTGCAAGATTTTGGCAAGATCAGAATCAGTTGTCGTAATTCCCGTTTTTGCATCAACCAAAAAGACAATGACATCCGACTCATCGATAGCAATTTCAACTTGCTCACGCACTGCTTTATCGATAACATCTTCAGATTTGGGTAAATATCCACCCGTATCGACCAGAAGAAAAGCCTGACCACACCATTCCGCTTCACCAAAATTACGATCACGTGTTACACCCGGAATGTCATCAACAATTGCCTGCCGACGTCCGACGAGGCGATTAAACAATGTAGATTTACCCACATTGGGTCTTCCGACGATTGTCACCACCGGTATACTCATATCGATTTCCTTAGTTTTTCAATCACATCGCCTAATTCTGCCGGAGTTTCCTTATAGACATAAACCGGAGCACCAAGAGCCTCCTGCAACCGATCAACCGACCAATCATCTAATAACAGGTTGTCATGATTAAGAACTCTTGGTGGTAAAAAGACGCAATCCCCTAAATCCCTGTTTTTTAATTGATTATAAATATCCTCACCAACCAGGAGACCGGAAACCCGAATATCATGTCCGTAGAAGTCATTTTTAACCGGGACCATATTTATTTCAAGGTTTTCGATCGATCGCAATTTTGTTAGGATATATTTATCAAGCATCTCCGCTGCTAAGAGTCCCAGTTACCCAGGTAATTTTATAGTGATGATCTATTTTTTCCGGTAAAGATTTTGATTCAGCATTAAATTCATCGATCATGTGCCGGAATTCGCCTACACCATTTTCTATCTGATAAAAATCATCATAATAATCCGCATCTGGTATATTCTCTTCTGCTTTTATATAGAATTCATCAGATAAATATATATAGGAATTACCAAGTTCTTTTTTCAATTTATTCCGAAACTTATTCGTGTAGATAATCATCTCTCTCAATTCAAATTTACTATGCAAACGCAAAGAAAACAGATTATCACGATGTCGGGTCAAACCCACAGGAACAATCGCAATCGATTTTACCCCAGGGTAAAACTTTTTAAGATCATTAACGGTTTGATCGAATATTTTACCATCATTGATCCCCGGACATAATACAATTTGAGCGTGTAATTCAATTCCACCCGCGACTAAAAAGTCAATCTTTTCCAGGAGGTGATCTTCGCGTTTTATTCCCAATAAGAGTTTTCTAGTTTTTTCTTCTGTAGCGTGTACGGATATGAAGAGGGGGGATAGTTTTTGTTCAACTATTCGCTCCAATTCCTCTTTTTTCAGGGTGGTAAGGGTAACATAATGTCCGTAAAGGAATGAGAAGCGATAATCCTCATCCTTAAAATAGAGGGCTCTGCGCATACCTCTTGGGTTCTGATAGACAAAACAGAAAACACAATTATTGCCGCAGGCTTTCATTTTCATTGCATCCAGATCAATACCAATATCTTCGTGATACTCTTTTTCAATTTCATAATGGTATTGTTCAGTCCCCCGTTGAATCAGGAGGTCAACATTTTCTTCAGCACAAAAAAATCTAAAATCGATCTGATCACCGACAGATCGACCATTAACTTTTATAAGCTTATCTTCAGGCCGGATGCCAATTTCATCAGCAATACTACCTGGTATGACATTAATTATATTCAGCATAAGTTAATTTTTTGACATGTATTTAGTATGTGTATTTACAGTTTCGACCATATTAGGTTCCAACAAGGCTGGGCCAGTTGGCATGGTAATTAAAATTATAGACAGATTCAATGTTTCTATTTACAAAGCAAACAAAATTTTAACATTAACGAGTAGAGACGTCCCGCCGGGACGTCTCTACAGACAAACAAAATTAATTATATCTACAACTCCACAAAACCTTTTACTCACTGATATTATTCTGGTTTCATCAGATTAATTATAAATTTTCAGGATAAATTAATATAACTGGTTGAAATTTAATGCTTTAGGGATATATATACAAGGAAGGGTACTGATTTGGTTAATTGTAATAAGTGAATCTTACTGGAGAGTGCATAGAATTACCTCCCCCTCGCCCCCTCCTTACTAAGGAGGGGGTTGGGGGTGGTGGTTTAATCCGTAGGTAATAAATCCAGCAGCAGATTTAAAAATCATCATATATTAATATATGAAAATACAAAGCGCATAGGGCTTAGCGTTTTTTAGACCGTCTTCCGCCAGGCTCTATGCGCCATGCTTTATACCCAATATTCAGGTTGTAAAAAATTCAGATCTCTCTACTTTATCAGTGCATCCCTCTCTTTATTCCAACGGACCCAGTCAAGTTTTGAATCTTCTTCAAAGCTAAAATCTGACTTAGCATAAGAGCCATCGGGGCGGACTACAATTTGTTGTTGTGCTTTGATAATCTCAAACCACTCTTTCATACTTACCTGTGTCGGGCCGGCTATTTGTGTCGGGGCCTGAACCTGACGTGGTGCACCCGGTGCCATACCCATACCTTGCTGGACACCGCCGGCTGATGCAGGCCTTACATCGACCTGGCCTTCATACACAAGCACTTGGGTCGAAGAATCAGCGCCAGCATTCATACGGTAGACAGTTCCCCTAACAGCCACAACAGCGGCAGGAGATTTGAGTCGCCATGAATCTTTACCACGGATCAACTTTTTCAGATTCGCCCATAACTTTCCAATAGAGAGTTTGGATTCAACTTCCTTTTTATCATCTGAGATAGTAGCATTTTCAACTGTATAAATCGATTGCTCATCAATCCGAACAATACTGCCATCATTATATGTCAATTCACAGCGAGATTGTTTTTTTGTCTCAATCTTGTCGCCCGTTTTTACCGGCATATTAAAGGTTACTTTTCTAAACCTTGTTTCACCCTTACTGAGTACATGGACATTTCCTAATGGGAAACTGACCTTACCAACAGAAGCCGGTTCCGGGGTAAAAGAGAAAACCAAAACTGCCATTACAAGCAAAACAATATAATTTGATATTGTAGTTCTCATGATATATCCTATTTTATTCGTACCAGATCACCAGCCTGAAAGCCCGTACCCGATTTCACTAATGCTTTACCTGCTTTTCCTTCACCAATATCAGCGGTATATTGGATAGTGCCAATTTTAGACTCTTCAGATCCTAAAGAGATACCCGTATCCGGATCTATCAATTCTTCGCCTGGTCGATAAACGGCAAATTCCATACCCGGTTGTACCCCACCCTTCGATCCTGGCTTCATATAGATGGTTGTACCACTCGCTTTGATTATTTTCCCTTCCCAGGGCAAGCCTTGCATATCTTCAACAATATATTCCACACACTCATTTATTGCTTCGCGTGATGCGATGCCCAATTGGGTATTATCCCACGTGGTAGAATTATGGAAATCAATATCATCTACTCCAACATTATCCAAACCGGTGGAACTATCCTCGCCCTCAGCACTCTTCGCCATCGTTATTTCACCCGTATTGACATTTATAATCCGCATATCGACGGCTACCCTGGCTGTGCTTGTAGAAACACCAAGATTAAAACCGCCTATCCCGCCACCTACCTTATTTTGTTTAGTTCCGAATTCGGTCACACTGCCGGTGATTATTCGTTGGATTCCGAGGAGTTGACCAACTTTCGCTGCTGACTGGGGGGTCACCAGACCACTTTGTCCTAATCCCTGCTCTTTTAATATCTCGTCAAGTTCTTCCCTTTCAATGACCACAAACTTTTCACTCTCAACCAGGCTTGTAACAAGCATATCTGATACGCCCCGTCCTACGTTGTGGCCATATCCAGCCTTATCTTCAAAATTGATAACAGCAATTCTTTTTTTTAGGCTGGTTAAATCTTGCGCCCCAACTTGTAGACTAAAAGAAATCAATAAAATTAAAATTGGAAAAAAGAGATTTCTCTTCATAATACACCTCCTGAATGATCAAATTTCCAAAAGCACAGATTAGACAGAGATGACAAACAATTAAGATTTAAGAGGTTTGAATTAAAAATAAATAATATCTAAATCTGTTATCTCGATAAATTACCTCTTAATCCATAATTTTTAAATATTAATTGCTTTTACTCTGTGATTTCTGTGACCAGAGAAATTAGGTTAAAGAATTATTTCTCCCCCGGTTGAACGATTTTTACAGATACTTTATTTTGGGTAAGACCGGTAACCTGTAAACTCAACCCTTCAATTTCTTTTGCATCCAACTCAGAGGCCATTTGCTCAGCAGTTCCTTTTATATCGATATCAAAAATAGCAGAGCCACCGGCAAAACTGCGTTGATGAACAGCTTGAATACCTCGTATATAATATTTAAGACTGTTTTTAAAAGTATTAAGTTGACTAAAACTGGCAATATTTGTTACATGCAATTGTACCTGGGCATTAGAATATACATCTTTTTGCCAGGCTGCTACAATTTTATCTTTTAATTCAATGGCAGCCTTTTTAGCAGCTTTTTGCAGAGCCTGAGTTCCGCCGGTGATTTCATCAATATGCGCTGCACGATCATAAGCTGACGCGACAGCTACAATATTCGCATCATCAGCACGAATTACACGCAAATTTAAATTAGCCTGACATGATTTAAAACCAGCATTTCGTACAACTTCAGATCCACCGGAAGCAACTTTTGCAACCGCAGTTCCTGTAATTATAATCTCAGCACCCAATCGGGAAGCTATATTTGCAGCGGCGCCGGCATCACCCTTTAAAGCCGAGGTAACCACATCATTTGCTATGTTTATTTTTGATTGAGCAGGATCCACAAACGGAAATCCAAAATTCATCAATTCATTCATTAGCGCTATTTCCGTGGTGTTCATATCCATCCCAAACTGATAATAATGTTCACCAATGTTTTTTTCATCAATCATAACCATGGTTCTTGGTCGACCCTTCCTACTCAACAATACGCCTATTGCTTCCAGATCTGATTTAAGATCTGACATCTTGACGACTGCCTTAATGGTTATTTCTATAGCATTATCCATTTGTTTGCTGGTAGAGATGATATCATACTTTTGAACATAGCCCTGGGTACGGGTATATATCTGATCTTCAACGGTTTGATAATTCTCCACGAGAACCTCTGACTCAATCATTGTACCCACTACCTGCTCAACAGCATTACGTAAAGCTGCGTTGATCGCATCTTCCCGTGCCTTCACTTCGTCTCCAGCGAGGATTGCTCCTAACCCTTTCGCAACAACTTCCTTTGAATCTGAAGATATTTGCGTATTATTTTGCGCCCAGAGAAATGAAGTTAAAGAGAGAATAATTACAATTAACATTTTTTTCATATTTTATTCCTATTACTGATAATTTAAATTGAATATTGAAGATTTTAAATTGAAAATTATAGACGCATAACTATTAAACAAACGATTTTGATTAATTGAATTCCTTAATAATCTTCAACCTTCAATCTTCAATTTTCACTTTTCAAGCCTAGAATTTCGCTTTCATATTGCGAATGATGTTTAATGCTTCCGCCCCAGATACGGCTCCAAGAGGACGAAAAGTCCCATCATCAAACCCTGTCATAATACCACGCGATGAGACAAGCATTATTGCATTGAAGATTGGTGATGTATTTAATACATCTGCATAAGTTGATTTACTGCCAAAATATTCCGTTTCTAATCCTTTGTCATCATAAGCTTTTACAAGAAATTGTTGAATCAAAACAGCAAACTCCGCACGATTTACCTTCTTGTCGGGTTGAAAACTTCCATCAGGATACTTTTCAATAATCCCTGTGGTCAGAGCTTGCTCAATAAATGATCTGGCCCAATAAGTATCAGGTACATCCGTCGCAATTGGTTCAGGACCTGCTGCCTTTTCTTCCTTTTTGCCCATAACACCGCCGTCAGGGGATTGAAATCCAATGGCATCTTGTCGTTTTGATTTCCGGAAAATCTTTTCCAAAGGAAGTTCAGTAACGAACAGCACGGCGACATCTGCCCTGGTCACTTCTTTTTGTTTGGCAATTTTTTTCAGTTCCGGGCTTTGTCCGGCGACAGCAGCCTGATATTCAGCTAATTCTTTAATCGCTGCGCTTGCTTTGATATTTGTATTATCAATGACGAGTATTTTCTGGAAGGTGGTTTGAGCATTAATATATTGTCCCCAATCCTTGTAGGCTACACCCATATGATACAAGCCATCCATGCGAACTTCTTTTTTATTGAATTTAGATTTTGAGTCATCAATTTCATCGAGGGCATCTTCGAATTCACTAATGGCATCTTCATATTCACCCTTAGCCGATAAAAGTCTGCCCTGAGCGACCATTGCCGGCACCCACGCGCCGTCCTCGCTAAGCGCTTTATCGATATTATTTTCAGCTGATTCATAGTTCTTTTGCTCGATATCAACGAGAGCAATGCCCTCATAAGCAGGTGCAAAATTAGCTTTTAGACTTTTTGCTTCATTAAATTCTCTAAGAGCATTAGTCAAATCATCTTTTTCAAGATACTTCTTTCCCTGATCATAATGGTATTCCGGCGTATCTAAAACCGATTCGGCATCTCGTTCTTTCGGCCCTCCACAACTGTTCAAAAAAACAATCCCGGCAACAAGGCTTAATATTATTAATGTTCTTGACATGGAACTACCCTCCACAATTTGTTTTATCTATAACTTTTGTTCAAAAGATGTAAATGATTCTCGATACGGGATACGGGATACGGGATACAAAAGTTGTGTCCAATCCTTATGTCAGTCAAATCTTCTTTAAATTCCTCGTACAAAATAGCATATCCCAAATCTCACATCAAGAATCCGGAATCGAGCTTCGATTATCGAGAATCTCAGATCTTACTCAAGAATAAACATCACTTTACATTGTTCCATAAAGTTCATGTTTTTCGCCGCAGCAAGTACACGCTGGGCATCGGCATTACTTATTACGATATCAGTACGGTTTGTCCCGCTGGCCTTCATACCTTTAACGACCATCGGATTATCCTTTACCCGATCATCAGTCCTGGCCCGGTTGATATCTTTTTCATATCCTACCACACCTATCTGGACTGCGTAGTCACGGCTAACATATCCACTACCATACACCTCATTGCCCTGCTCATCAATGATTCTTGCAGCCATGGCTGGCCTCAAACCGGTACCGCGGGCATCGATAATTAATCCTGTGAAGACGCCCGATTGTTGAGGAAGAAAGGATTGGTCAATGGGAAAATTCTGACCTGGCATCATTGGACCAGAGACCTGTTGCGGCATCAAAGCATCAAACAATACCCCACTGAGAGGGATTTCCACGTCTACTTCAACATCACCTGTACTCATATAACGGGTATCTACAACTTTGAAATTTCGTACAATCCCTGAAACCTGTGTATTGATGACATCGCTGGCTATCATGGCATTTTCAACCGTCGTTTCTGAGTTAATAGCCATCCCCTTAACTGTTTCTAAAAGATTTCTTAATGCAATTCTTTTAGCAGCTTCGATTGCCCCAGCCCTCTGTGCTGCCAGCGGCATTTTGGGATTTGGTGCTCCAATACCTGTGGAGCGAATTATCTGATCCTGCCAATTAATAGCTCCTGATGCACCTACCTGTTGATACAACTGTGCGTTTAGCGTTAATGCTAAAAACAGAACTATTATAGAAGTAAATAACATCGATTTCATACCGGCCTCCATTAAAATTGAGAATTATGATTAAATTTTTGCCGTTTTGTAGACTAATTAACTGATAGAAAGGCTAATATTCTGTGACTCGTATCACCTGGTGAATTTTTTTTCTCAATTAAGTGATCTGTATCTACAGTTGGACGTGATTTAGAACAATTTTAAAGTTATAATACCATATAAATTAATGTGACGTCTTACCAAAGTATCGGAATTGTTTATCTTTACTTTAAAATATTCTCCGATAAATAAATCTATATTGATGGTAAGTTAATAATTCTTGCTAAATAAGGTAAAATATTGGTAATTGGTAATTGGTAATTGGTAATTGGTAATTGGTAATTGGTAATTGGTAATTGAAGTTCTGTGTTTCCTTCATGATTGTCAAGTCTTTTCTAACTGATTGATTTCGTTCTCCCCTATCCCGTATCCCGTATCTCGTATCTCGTATCTCGTATCAAGATTCTCAAATCTTACTCCAGAATAAACTTCATCCCTCATTGCTTTACAACGTTCAGGTTTTTCGCTGTAACCACGTGCGCTGAGTGGAGCGGGAGACGGGAATTGAACCCGCGACGTTCAGCTTGGGAAGCTGACATTCTACCTCTGAATTACTCCCGCTTTAATTGATTTTTCAACCTGATCTATTCTAAATATCTCTCGCAGAGATGCAAAGACGCAGAGAAAAAATTTTTAGAAAAGAGATTTATCTTGATTCAAATTACAGAACATTCACCTAAATCTTTTAATAATAAGTCTTTGCGGGAACATGCTTCTGCGTCTGTTATTTACCCTCTATACTGCCACATTATTTTATCGTTCATTGCCCTGAAAGGGCATAAACAATAACACGGGGCAACGCCCTGTGAATTTGCAACAATAAAAATCTAAGCCCTGAAGGGGCGTAAGCCTAATCCGCAATATAGCGTTTATCATTGAGGATTTATATATTTTTGGTACTAATTATATTTGTACATTTACTTTGATAATGACTGTAACGTAATATTTCTTTTGCTTTCGCCCATTCAGGGCTAATTTATAATATAGTTCTTTTCATAGGGCGTTGTCCTATGTTTTTGCTATTGCCCCTTTGGGGCATTTAAATAATTAACATACCCCATCCGTTTTAAATCATATCTAAAAAATATAGATGCACGGTAGTTTAATGTCAAGCAAAAAGATAGATCTTATTGATGAATTGGTTTTTTTGCTTGTTCGCGACTGGATTGAATATTTCTCTCTATCTGCTTTATTGCTTCCCCGGCAAGTTGGGAATATTTATGAAAGGGTTCTAAATCAAGACTTTTTCTATAATATTCTAATGCTCTCACATAGTCATTTTTATAATTATAATAGATTTGTCCAAGAATGTAGAATAAAAGAGGTTGATCCGTATTTTTACTCAAGGACATACGGTAATAATTAAGGGCAGTTTCAAAGTCCTTTCTTCGGCTGTATATATCGCCGAGGCGTCTTTCAGCATTATAATCTCTGGAATCATAATGTGCCGTATAACGGTAAAATTCAATGGCCTCTTCTTCATTCTTCATATTTTCCAGAAGGACTGCAAGGGCATAGCTGGCTTTGGTATTGTAATTGTTTACCGCAATTGATTTTTTGAATGCAATGACTGCCTTATCTAATTGGTTCACTTCGATAAATTTCCAGGCTATATTTTCTAACAAATGGGAAACTAATAAGGTGTCCACATCTTTTAAAGCCGCTTCAGAAAATGATGTGTCAGCTGCACCATATTTTAGTGTATATTCCTGTAATCTCCCATTTATTAATAATGTCCTGGTATTAAAATAAGTATTATATTCTGAGATTACGCCACCTTCCAACCAGTCTTGGTTAGATATAGATTCACGTAAACCGTTCAGATAGACTAAATTTCGAACACTTTTCCCGGGTATCCAGCGATGTTTTGGAGATTTATACTCAATAATTGGATGATCTCGTGTATTAATAGGGATTGAATGAAGACGAAACTCCAATGATTTTCCCGTGTTTATGAAATATGACAAAAATGAATAAGGATCGTCCTTTCCATAGAATTCTTCTGTGAAAGGTAATTTTTTTAGATTTTCACTGATCTTCTCAAAATTCACTTTTACACTATTAGCGGAACCCAATAACATTAATTTTTGATATTTATTTTGTTCCTGTCCCAAGTATAGTTGCATATTAGGGAACACATAATAAAAGGTAGCCAAAATAGTTTTTAAGTCATCAGGAGCAAGCTGATCTAGAAGTATCCATTGAACAAATAACCCTTCATCTTTTAAACCGGTTTTGCAGCTCTTGTAAAATTCAAGAGAAAACAGATCCCCCGCGCCTGCATCATCCGGATGAACAATATCACATATAACAAGGTCAAATTTATTCCGGGTAAGACTGAGATAATTTATACCATCCGCTTCAATAAACGAGACTTTTTGTTCATTCTTTAAAATTCCTCCATTAATGGATTCAAACTGTTCAGCTGTTTCTACAAGAGATCCAATTAAATCCACACATGTAATATGCTCTACAGGACCTTCAGCGACTGCATTAAGTGTAACACCTGTCCCTAATCCAATAAGAAGAACAGAATCCGGATTCTGGTGAAAAACAAGCGGTACTTGTCCTGTCCATCGCTCCGTTTGAGCGACCCGTGTTCCACCCTGTTGCTTTTCATTTATATACAGGGACCTATCACCCTTTTCATCTTCAAGAACTTTCACCTCTGCACTGATATCTTCCTTTGAATAAAGCACTTTCATTCCGGTGGGAAGTGGACGAAAATTTCCTCCATTATAGATTATCGTCAAAAATAATACAGCAAAGATACCCGTCATTACACTAAATTCCAGGCGGTTCTTTTTAAATGACTGATATTTTAATAGTAAGGCTAAAACGATACCAAAAGATAGGCAACTAATGATGATAATTGAGGTTAGTACTCCAAACACAGGGATTAGCACAAAACCAGCAATTAATGAACCAAAGATAGCACCCATTGTATTATAGGCATAAACCGAACCAATGTCGTTCCCAATCTTTTCAACTGAATTTACATATATGGAGCAAACCAGAGGGAAGGCGGCGCCCATAAGAAAGGTTGGGAGAATCAAAATTAGAAAAGCGATACCGAAATTTAAGAACAGTTCGATTTGCCAGGTTAGGGCATTCGTCATAACTGAATCAATATAAAGTTCCTGGGGAAATAAACGCAGCATCGGTATAGATGAAAGAGCCAATATAGCAATGCCAAATTCAATTCTATAGAATAATTGAATTGGATTTTTTACATTTTTTTTCCATCGAAAAAACAAACTGCCCGCACCCAAACCAATGAGAAAAGTAACCAATACAGTAGAAAAACTATAAGTAGAAGATAAAAATACAATGGCCAACTCTCTTGTCCACAAAACTTCAAGGGATAAAGAAACAAATCCACTGATAGCATAAATAATCAGAATAAAATTGATTTTCTTTACGGCAATTGATTCTTCTTGCCTGGTAATATCATACGATTCTCCCCTGGAAAGTAATAGAGCAATAAGGGCAAGAATAATATTAATGCAAACCATCAAATAAAGTGTAGCAGAAATGCCCAACCACTCAAGCAGTATAAATCCTGTCAACAAAGCCCCAACCACAGCCCCAAATGTATTACTGGCATATAATACCCCCAGTCTATTTCTTATTTGCCCCAAATCCCGTATATAATATTTCGAAATTACCGGGAATGTCCCACCGATTAGCGCTGTAGGAATGATCAATAGGACGAATGCATAGAGGATACGTCCAAAAGAAAAAGTAGAATATTGCAGATCCAGGAAAGAAAATATCCCGGCATATACGTCATTTAAAAATGAAAACAGTAAAAGAAAGAAAATTGCATAAACGCCAATTCCCAGTTCAAGGAATGCATAAAGTTTTAAGGGGGATTTGACACGGTCAGCGAAGCGGCCTAATGTGAGGCTACCTATTGCCATTCCTGCCATAAACGCTGCCACAACTGTGCTAACAGCATAGATCGTATGACCAAATATCTGAGATAAAAATTTTACCCAAATTACCTGGTAGGCCAATCCGGCAATACCGGAAAAGAAAAATAATGACAAGGATATATATATGTAGTTTATGCGCTTTATTTTCTGGAATCATCGTGGTTGATATTCAATTCTTAATCATGTAAAGTAACATTTCGCTTTTGGAATTTATCTCAGCGCAGCGCCAACTACGACGAGTTCGATTTTAAAATTGTGAAATTAATTTAAATAAATCAGTTTTTAGAAATTATAGAACCTGCCTATGACTGACATTGGTCAGTTATCAGAATTCAGGATGTACACAAAACCAAAGTTATGAAGAATCGAATGGTAAAATTGAATTTAATTCTAATGCATGCATAGTATATGAAGAATAATGTTTTTATAAGATTAAATTGAAGATGTATTACTTAGATAGTAACAAATTAAAAGATACTTATATATAAACTATTTTGGAGACCACAATCGAATCCCTTTGCGGCGTTAGTGCAAATATAAATGATATAACATAAAGCGCACAAAGAAGGCCCCTTAGGGACATTCAAAGAAACAGATCATTTGTACTTATGTTTTAATTTCGATTGAAAGCCTATAAATCATGCTTTAGTCTGTAAAATAAGATTTTAAATCTTAATATTTTTGCGTCTGCGCTCGATATAGCGGTATCGCTACGTGATTCGAAAATTTCAAATTTGACAAAAAAAAAGGCCGTCAAAATGACGGCCTTTCTCTGAATCAACAGCTGATTACATGCCAAACTCTTCTTTAAGGATTTTTTGAATCGTATCCTTATATTCCTGAGTTGGTGCAAAATACATCGGCAAACCAATTGTAACTACTTTACCTCGGGTATCTCCTTCAGGCTGATAAACGTAACTGACGATTGTTTCATTAGCATCTACATGTATCACCTTTACATCTGGAGAAATATTATAGTAAGTAAAAGCAGCCTCTTCATTCGGATCTATCTTACCAATGTCAACACTGATATTGGGATAGCCATTCACACCAGTCATTGGAGCAGCACCGGAGTAGTCTGTACCATAATATTCCCAGGGATCTGTGTAAGTTGTGTCAAATGTGACTATAATACCAGGAACTTCGATACCAGTATCCGGATCAACGATTAGCGTATCAGTTGTATCGGACGTTACAGTCATTAACTCTTCTGTCGAGATTCCCTGATAAACATTTTCCCAATCACCTTCTGAAGGGGGAAGGGTATTCTGGATCATATCCTGAAATTCATTACCAATCAGGACCAGATTTCCACCATTATCTATAAAATCGGCAAGTACGGATGGCGCAAAATCTGCGTCACCAGTCGCATACCAAAGTTCAAACGGTCCCCATGTAAGATTTGCATCCCAGATAACAGTCTCAACAGTACTACTGGGATCATTAAGAATGGTCCTCAATAAAGGTATAGTGGAACCATCTCCAGTTAAATTTTCCACAATATCGAACTCATTCCAGGCAAATCCGTCAAGTTGGATAACCTTTTCCTGATATTCCGTAAATTCTGCCGGAATGCTCCCCAGATCATTGTCATCAACCCAGAGGAGATTTGCAGGAATAACCGTGAAATTTGTAGAATCAGACGCAGATAGATTGGCGTTATTCCAGGCGGTTACAACAAACATATAATCACCCTGTGGTAATTGATCATAAGTGATTGTTTTTACATATGTTTGTTCATCCGTATCCACCTACAACAGTGGTATCACGCATGAGTTTAAATGTATATCCAGTGACAACACCAAATTCCGCTTCAGGATCATCTCCCATCCAGGCAAATGTAACCGGCTTGAGCTCCGCAACTTCTGAACCTTCCAGGGGACTCTGTGTAATAGCAACAACCGGAACAGCCGTGCTGCTGGTAACGTTAATGGTCAGCGGTGTTGAACCCGCTGTAGCATTTTTGCTATCCGTTACCGTAACCGTAAAGACATAATCACCTACATCTAAATCTTTGAAGGTTACCGTATTTACAGAAGATGATGATCCTTCTTTAAAAGCACCGCCATTGCGGGTCAGGGTATAGGAATAATTCGCATATTCCCCTGAGCCGCCAATAGCCTGCCATTGATAGGTTACATAGGCATTGAATGGTACTTCTCCACTAGGACCGGCAACTATTTTAATTGATAAAGCGTTTTCCGGTGCAACAGGCTTTCCATCTTCAGCACAGCCCATAAAGTAGAGGAGAGGCACAATCAAAGCCAGGCTAATGATAAGTGTTTTTTTAACCATATCTATATCTCCAATTTTTAACATCAACTATTATTGTTCTGCACACATATTTTTCAACATAAAATCAAAATTTGTTGACGTGGCAGTAACATCAAAACCATAGTGTCTTCCACTTATTACGATGAAATTACCTGTCGCCTCATCGGTTCCTGCTGTGGGATATTCATTCCCTGCGGCAACATCACTAAAAGCGAATTTAGGGTGACTCCATACACCAAGTCCACGGACATAAGCGAAAGGAGAGTCTGCGTTATAGCCATCGCTGCGATGAGCAAAAATCAAGGTTGTATTTACATCGCTTGAGTAACCGATAACACCATCCCAATCCGTCACTGTACCATCGTCGGTGGAGTCAAGAAATCCACCGCCAGACCAGACCGATGTGGCGGTCATAGTTCTGAGGAAAGGTTCCATACTGACCAGACCCGGATATACCGGCTCATATTCAATAATCGTACTACCGGCCCCAGAACCCGCCGCAGAACCGTCCCGCCAGCCAATATTAGCATATTCGGTTAGAGCATCACCCATAAAATCTGCCACATAGCGGCTGGCCAAGATCATATTGCCACCTGCCTGTAAATAGGCATAGGATGGGGTTAATTGCCAGAGTTCAAAATCACCTAGATACTCGTTAGCCAACCAAATGATGGTTGAGTATTTAGCCATCACATCCGGCGACAACTGGCTACCACCACCTACATAGTTAGCAGAAGCCGGCAGGGTCACGGCCGGTGTGCCCATAGTTCCGAACAAGTCCCAAAAATCAACATTAAAGGTACCCCAATAAGCTGAGGCCGTTATTTTATCCTGAAGTTGAGAGCCATAGGTAGGTGGATCAACGCCATTAACAACCAGAATGCCCTGATCGAGTGATGGAGCAGCGGCACCAAAACGGATACGCAGGGTATCACATCCGCCACCTGTATCACGCACCTTTAGATAAAACATGTTAGCCCCAACCGGTGGATCGTAATCATAGGTATCAGCTCCACTCCAGCCTTCGCCGAAAGATTCTTCCGGATCAAGGTTAAAACCGGCTGGTGGTGCGAGACCTGCTCCGGCTACAAAACAATAGGCTTCCGGAGGTAAGGAGCCGTAATAATAACCGACTTCCGTTTCCCAACTGAAGGTAAGTGTAACACCCTCAAACCAGCCACCACCATCCACAACCGGACTGTTACTGGACAGAAGCGGAGCAAAAGCATCGCGAACGACCAATGATACCGTGGTTGGTGAAGCATCGACAAGACCATCATCACGCTCACCGGCGAAACTGAGGACATTGGTTCCCGAAGGTAATCCTTGAATCAGGACAGATGCAGAACCCAATTCGTCCGCATCTGTAGTCATCCAGTCACCATCATTCACCCGGTATTGAATTTTTGTAATCGTACCTGTACTGCTGGTTGCATTAACCTCATAAGTAACACCAGATGAAACGTTTGCACCATTTGGCGGGCCATTAACAATGGCTGTTTCAACACCTCCCTGATCACGTTTAATCTCAATCTTAGCAGGCGTTGGGTCAGGAGTATCCAAATTGTCAATAGCCCTCGATATAGGCCATATATACGCTAGAAGATAGTGTAAAGTCGAGAGAAATCTCGACCGTCTGACGAAGCGTAATACCTGTAGATCCTGAAGGAAATGATGGATCAAGCGAATACTCATAATTTTTAATAGCGCCGTCAATATCACTTCCGGAGATGTAAATGGTTGTTAAATAATTATTTGTCGGATTGCCTGAGGTGTCCAGTTCAGCGACACTACTGATAGAATAGGATAGAATCCGTGTATCAGGTGCGGCATTGGACTTGGCAGGGTCTCCGGTTTTCTCGCATCCCGTCATCACAAAGGCAAAAACTATTATGAATGACAGGAGCCATAACTGCAATTTTCTCATTCTATTCTTCCTCCAAAATATTTAAGATAAGCATTCATCAAAATGAGAAGCCGATTGATGCGCGATGAGCTGTGGTTAATATACCCATATCCTGATAGGCATAATCAATATAAATAGCCATGTCACCGCTGACATTCAGATTGAATCCTGCACCTGCAGAAAAACCACTTCCTTCTATTTCATTTATAGCATAGCCACCTCGTACGGCCAGCATATTCATGAACCAGTATTCCGCGCCTATATTATAGGATTCTGTATTATCAGCAGGATGCACTACTTCCGCACCAATATCAAGTTTGCTATCACCTGAGGTGATAAGTGGCATTTTGATACCGAATTTAAAATTAATCGGTGTTGGTACATCCGCTTGTTCAACATCCTCATCAACTAACAAATCACCATCATTGTCTTCACCATCCAATTTATCTTCGTCAATACTTCCATCACGGTCATCATCAATTTCAAACCGCATGGCAGGACCAAAATTCAGGATTGAGAAGCCAAGTGTTATACCTTGAAAACCGGTGTTATAATAACCACCAAGATCAAAGGCCCAGGTATTTTCTGTCCAGGAAGCCAATTGCTCCTGGATATAGTTAAATGTAATACCCAGAGCAAATCTTTCTGTTAGGGACCGGGAATAAGAAATACCTGCAGCCCAGCTGGCTACACCAAAGGTACCGCCATTTCCGGCCGGATTAAATACATCGGTCTCGGTCATCAATCCCACATCTAAAAACCTGAAACTGACACCAAAATGTCCGATATCACCTGCTTTTAAAACCGCAGAAGCAGCATGTAAATATATATCAGCCGGCCAGGAAACCATACCTGCCCAAGCTTCTCCTGTCGCTAAGTTTTCCATACCGGCAGGATTCCAAAACAATGTACTGGCATCATCAGCAAAAGCTGCAAACACATTACCCATTCCGACGCCGCGTGTAGCCATAGAGATGTCAAGAAACTTCATCCCTGCGGTTCCCACTTTGGCAAATTGACCGAAACCGGTAGAAGCAGCCAGCAAGATGACCAAAACTATTAAGGCAATTTTTTTCATTATTTAAACCTCCTAATTTTTCCGCTCAATTCAGTTAGCGTATGACCACAAATTTGCCCACGAAGTTATCACCCTGAGGGGGTTCAACAACGTACAAGTATAGACCGCTAACTATCTTCTGCCTGTTTCGTGTAATCAAATCCCAGTCAATCCAGCCCTGATCCCCCTCTTGATAGAGTTCAATTATCATATCACCCGCGAGGGAGAATACGGTAACCTTGGAATCATCCGGTATATTCTGGAATTGAAGTCTTTCTTCAGCAGGATTGTCTGTTGTCGGGGTGAAATCCCATGGTGCTTTTACGACAAAGGGATTCGGTACAACACGAATTTTATCCTCATCAACCACAGAGCCTGTATTGCCTGCTCCAGGTTGAGTCGAATAGTCTACTCTTTTACCATTTTCTAATGAAGGCAGATCAGAAGATCCGTTATCATATGAAGAAACAGAGTAATAGTAGAGGAATCCATCTGTAACATCTGTATCCGTATATTCATAAAGACCGTTCGCGTTAAATACCGGCAACCCTGTATTGGCCCCAATATTATCTACACGATCCCATTCTGCCAACAAGGTCCATTGGGATCTATCAAGGCTGCGATAGAGACGATAGCCCTGAAAATCTTTTTCACCCGTCAGAGGATCTCTGGAATGCTCGGAGACACTGTCCCAGGTCACTGTGACCATGCCCTGACTAGATTCTAAAGCCATGTTTGGCGCAGTGGGTGCTGCAGGACCCTGCCAGTCATTCCAGTACAGATCATAAGCCCATTGTAAATTGGTGCGTAATCCTTCTAAACCTTCACCAATTCCATAGGCAAATACGACTTTAATCGTTTGATTTGGTTCTAATTCAAAAGGTCCGGTGATCTGCATATACCGGTAATCATGGGGAGAACCGGGATCAGCTTTCATCTCATTTAAAGCACAGAGATTATAGAAGTCGCCGCCAAGCTGGGGATCTGAGTTCCAATCCCACCATTGGTGACCGGATTGTGTATTGGCGGTTGAACTGTCCGTATCCCCAACAATAGGAGGAGATTCGAGAATTCTTGATCCAATATAACCGGTCGCTTCTTTTGGTGTTCTGCTACCACCCGTATCATCACCGGCAATATCCGGATTATCACCATCATACATAAATGAGAGATGTTCCGGCTCCCCATTGAGATCTGTACCCAGATAATAAGAAGGCACATCATCACGGGAATAGGCAAGGCTACCCGATCCACCACCAGCGGTGGAAATATCAGCATCATGTACTTGAAATACATAAAAATCAGTGAAGGACGAAGCGCCGGTATTGGTGATGTCGTACTCCAAAATATAGAAGTCGTCACGGTAACTTTCCGACCAGGCATATATCGTCTGTCTGGCTGTAATACCCTTTTTAAGGGTTTGTGAAGTAACATTGTCATTTAGTGTAAATGTGACAACTGCAGGAGCGACCGCTTGCGGATCGTTCAAGTATGTTTCCCAGTCATCCGTATCGAGTGTACTAAAACGAACCTCATTATTCTCGGTTGCCATCATACATTTACCGTAATAAAGATAATGATTTTCGGCATAGCCACCTTCCAGCCATACCATCGACGGCTCGTGAAGACCATCATCCCCAATAATGAATGATTGTTCATCACTACCACCTCCTGGTGTGAAGGTGCTGGATGTAAAATAGTTTTGTACTGATCCAACGGCGATAACAATATCATCCGCTGCAGACGGTTTTGCTAAATTATTTGAATTAGTACCCGATGCGTCTTTATTCTTGGCAAAGGCCATGCTGGTTACCAGCAACAGACTCACCGCCAGAACAAGAGCAATCCGGAACCATGTATTAAAAGTTATTCTCATTGTATTATATCCTCCATCTATATCCTGGTTAGAACAACAATTCAAAGCCTAAACGTAAAGCACGCGGCGTTGCCCAGGCCCAGGGGACATTTTGTGTACCATCACCATCATCAAATCCCTGATCATATTGTTCCGTGTTCTGAATTGTACGCAAGGCACGATTGTTGAACAGGTTAAAGGCATCAACATAGGCACCAAATTTAACTGATTCCCAAATCCTGAAATTCTTATAAATCCTCATATTAACATTTGTCCAGGCCGGATATCTCTCATCATTAACCGCCGGAAGATAGGGTGGCGGTACCGTGTTCGCTGAGGTATAGGGACGGCCAGAATTATAAGTAAGAACAAAGTTTAGTCCCCAATCATCAGTCCACTGACTACCCCAATAATTTTCAGGGATGCGGAAGTCATAATTCAGAGATACCGTATGTGTTACATCCCAATCCAGAGGGAATTCATCCGTTCTGGGACGACGGTTGCGGTAATCATCCAAAAAGGACTGTTCAGCATCTGAATTTTTTCCTTTGGCACTGGAGAATGTGTAATTCACATAAAGAATTGAGTTCGCAACACGCCTGGTACGCACACCAATCTCAAAACCCGTAACAGCAGCATAATCAGCGTTAATATTTACCCAGTAAGGGGCGCCTGTGGTTTCATCAACATATTTTTCTTTGTTGACGAGGTCGGCGATATCCTTATAAAAACCGGTTACAACCAATTTAACATCATCAGAAAAAGCATGTTGTATACCTGCTTCATAGGAAATAATCTTTTCGTGCTGAAGATTTGGATTGCCAAGATACTTAAAAGCACCCAGCAGAGACCAGGTATAATTATCATAGAGATGACCAAGCATTGGCATACCAAAATAATGGCCATAATTCACATGGAAGACATCTCTTTCCGTAATCGGGAAGGAAATTCCCAGGCGCGGAGATAATTTAAAAGCCTGATCAGCAGCCGTTGGATTTTTGATCCGGTCTTCTGCGGAAGATGTTGGATCCAAATAAAGAGGACTGTTTGGATCTTTTGCACCTTCTTTAAGCGGATCATCAAAATTTTCCGGTACAATCGCATTTGGATCAAACCAGTCAAAACGCAATCCGAGATTAAGAATCATACCTGCGGTTTCGATCTTATCTTCTGCATACATAGAAAGTCTGCGTGGTTTCAGGTGATCGACAAAACTGGTGTATTCATTACCACCGGAAGCGAAACCTTCATATTTATCATAAATATCCCATTGCACATACTTGGCGCCAATACGTAACTCGTTGTTCTCATTTAACTGGCTGACCAGATCACCGGAGAACGTTAGGGCAGTTTGCTCATCATCCTGACGTGTTGTTGCCGTAACCATTGGCAGAACATACCAGTATGATTCGACGAGCTGGGCAGTTGGTGCTCCCGGAGGAAAAAATTCAGCATTGGCCGGGCTGGCAAATCGGGTTGTGCGAAAATCCTCCAGTCCTATGGCTTTACCGGTTGCCGGATCATACGTACGATGTTTTCCAGCAGTATAAAAACGACTGACCCCCAACTCGAAAAATGTTTTTGAGGAAACGGTGTTTTTATAGGTAAAATTTAAAAGATTACTATTATATTCAGGTCGCCTTATATTTTGCATCATATCGTAATCTTGAACCGCTTCGAGACGGCCATCAGGATGTACAATACTACCAACAAGAACCTTGCTTGGTTTCTCTGAGCCAGCATTGTAACCATAGAGCGTATCACCGGTGGTTACAATACGGCTAAACGTATGGGACGAATTTCTTTGTTCTCGATTCGATGTATTGTAGGTCAAACTCCAGGTTGAATTGGAAGCCGTGTTGTAGATCATTTTAAAATTCCAGGTTTCTTGTTTCATGGATTGTCCACGATAAAAACCACCCTGGTCAAAAAAGTCACCACTAATATTAAAAGTCAAATTGCCACCGACGCCAAATCCTTTGAGGGAGACGGGACCGCCAAAGCCAATTTCATAACGTCTGAATTTGGGATTGAGAAAAAGTTTGCTCGGCTGAGCGTAATAGTCATCATTCACATTGGCACTACCTGTACCAACCTGACGTGCTTCAGCAACGGCCTCTGCATCAGACATGTAACCAGTGGGTTGACCGGCGCTATAACCTATGATATTACCATCACCATATTCACTTGGGGTCATTGTGGTGCGTATATAACCACTGAATTCTGATCCGCCACCCCGGCTAACCATATTAATAACGGCAGATTTTGCATCATATTGGGCACTCATGCCACCGGTAATGACGGACATTTCTTCAATGGCGCCTTCAATAACGTCTGTCGCCATCTCATCATCACCCTGGCCTGGTTGCATCCCTCTGTTAACATCACCCATGGGATTAGAAATATCGACTCCATCGAGCAGATATTTTACTTCGCCAGTACCTGTACGACCGCCACGGAAGGAACCTTCAACAACACCCGCGGTTAAGGCAACCGTATTCTGAACATTTGTCACTGGCTGAGATTTCATTACCTCGGCCGTATACGTGGTACGTGAGGCGGTATTATCCGCTCTTATCAGTTCACGCTCTGCTGTAACTTCAATCACTTCTGATACTTCAAGAAGTGTTTGGTCCATCTCAAAATCATACCGGGTTGTTGCATCTGCAACGACACGAACATTGTATATCAAAATATCTTTGTATCCAATATATGATACTTGCAGTTCATGTACACCAACAGGAACATTAACGATTACATAATAACCATCGATGTCAGTTGAGGCGCCCAAGGTAGTACCTTGTATCAAGACATTGACACCAGGTAGAGGCTCACCCGTCTGTTTGTCCTTGACAACACCGGCAATTTTTCCGGTTGTACCGGCAAAAACCGCGGGTACCATTGTCAGAACTAACATAAGTATAAATAACTTCTTAAACATCCTACTACCTCCATAGTAACATTTTAAGTAATGATTTGGTAAAAAAATAAAAAAAGGTACACGAAAGTTAGGTCATATAGCATCCTCCTTCTGTATGTTTGTATGTTATTTATTTTAAAAGTGAAAGGAAGTCATTATTCCCCGGATTTATTAGTACAAATATAATACCAAAAAAAGTTGTGGACTCTAAACACAGGAATATCAACGCGTAAAATCCTCGATATTCCCGGGTAGGCAAAATTTTGCCTACTTCCGCAGGAAAAAAAATGCCTATGCCGCGCAACTTTCTCTCAGAAATTACGTAGTATCAAGTTTGCCTAAGTTTTGATTAATTGTTGAAAAACCACCTGTATCAAGCTAACCCTCAAATTAATTCCTCTTCCCATAAAGAGGAAATCCACCGCCGATCCTGACATAAATAGTTGCTCCAAATGCACAGGACTGCTTAATAACTTTTGATTCATTTGTGAGGTAGGTGTAAATGTTCCGTGAATATAGTAAAATGTAATTCAAGATGCAAACGAATACTACTATCCCAGAATATTTGGATTAGGAGTCACGTAGTGTTGATCTGAGCCAATTATTTAAAGGCATAAATATCCGCTATAAGCACCCATTTTCTTAAAATATCAATAATGAAATTATATGCACACAAGTTAATTAACATGCGTTATTTTGCTATGGTTTTGAATATTTATACAGATGGAAGTCCGAATATGATAATTACCAATGGGGAGTTATATTAAAAAGAGTTAAAAAATTTGGAAGAATGACATTGCAAATGCCATTTTGAAATAATTTAAAGATTTGGTTTTGATAGATTTTAAACCAATTAATGAAAATATTTAACTACCTTTTTAGAACAAATTCTTTAAAATATGTCATCATTTATATGACGTCCCCAATTATGAATCCTCTACGAGGATTATATGTTTTGGGGTAATGTGATTTCTACAAAAATAAAACCTCTACGAGGTTAATAATCAAGATAGATCTAAAATCATATCCTCGAAGAGGATAAATTATTGTAATAACATGCATAAACCACAAACCCATCCTTTTAGAGGATGTATTTTCATGGTGTAGTATGAGGCTACCAACAAATATAGGACACAAGGTATAAGTATACGGCATTAAGGTATAAGGCAAGTAGAGGAAATCTTTACTTTAGAAGATTTACAAAACCATTGAAATCCCAGCGTTTATTAATACCAATCTATATCTTATCCTGACACACACATTTAATGTCAAATGACCAAATCTAAATGTCAATTAAATGTCCAAATCACAATATCAAAAACAAGTAAATTCAATTTGACATTAAATCATTGGGAATTTATTTGGCATTTGGGCTTGGACATTTGACATTTTATTAATGTACATGCTTAGCCGAAGGATTATATGTTTTGGGGTAATGTGATTTCTACAAAAATAAAACCTCTACGAGGTTAATAACACAGTCTTGTATAAACCAATAAACCTCTCCTCGTAGAGGATGAATTATTGTAACAAAGTAGGCATCAAGAATATCTCCATCCTTGTAGAGGTTGTATTTTCATGGTGTAGTATGAGGCTACCAACAAATATAGGACAAAAGGTATAAGTATACGGCATTAAGGTATAAGGCAAGTAGAGGAAATCTTTACTTTAGAAGATTTACAAAACCATTGAAATCCCAGTGTTTATTAATACCAATCTATATCTTATCCTGACACACACATTTAATGTCAAATGACCAAATCTAAATGTCAATTAAATGTCCAAATCACAATATCAAAAACAAGTAAATTCAATTTGACATTAAATCATTGGGAATTTATTTGGCATTTGGGCTTGGACATTTGACATTTTATTAATGTACATGCTTAGCCGAAGGATTATATGTTTTGGGGTAATGTGATTTCTACAAAAATAAAACCTCTACGAGGTTAATAACACAGCTTGTATAAACCAATCAACCTCTCCTCATAGAGGATGAATTATTGTAACAAAGCAATCATAAGCAAATACGTCATCCTTGTAGAGGATGCATTAATGATGGTAGTAAGATATTCCCCTACGACTCACTCAGTGCACAAATGGCAAAGACCTTCGCATCATTTATCATATTAGAGATCTTGCAATATTCATTGGGTTGATGTGCCAGATCATCCAGAGTTGACCAAACAGCTACCGGATAACCCTTTCGCCGGAAAATCGCCGCAACCGTTCCCCCGCCTATACCCTGAGGTTTAGCCTCGACGCCATAAATTTCCTTGATTGCCTGAGACAATAATGTCACGATCGGTGCAGAAACTGGTGTTGCCGGGGCGGCCTGTTCTTTTTGCTCCATACTGATCTCGATTTTCACCTGATGAGATGCCTCAATCTCATCTGCCATCTTGCGAATGGTATTTAATACCTCGTCTATATCGTAATCCGGTAAAATACGGCAATCAAGATAAAAAACATCATCGCCAGGAATTGTATTTACATTGGGAACATTGGATTCCTTTTTTGTAGGTTCAAATGTTGATGTGGGAGGTGCGAATACATCATCCCCGGCATTATAGACCTGATGCAATGAATCAAGCTTAACGACAAGATTCGATGCAGCCCGAAAAGCATTTATTCCTTGTTCCGGTGTGCTTGCATGAACCTGATGACCGATAGTCTTAAACTTTATCCATAATATGGACTTTTCTGCAACTTCAATCATGGTGGAATCCGGTTCGCCCGCATCGGGAATAATAAACAGGTCATTCTTTTTAAATAATTCACCATGGTTTTCTATTAAATAGGTGAGACCATGGTCACTCCCCGTTTCTTCATCAGCCATAAAAATTAATCCTATATTGATGGAAGGTTTAATACCTGTCTCCAAAAAAGCCCGCGCCATAATAATTGAGGACACACTCCCCTGGTGATTATCTTCGCTTCCCCGTCCAAATATTTTACCATCTTTAATCACAGGTGTAAAAGGATCTGTATCCCATTTGGAAAGATCTCCCGCTGGAACGATATCAGTATGGGATAAAATCCAGAGCGTTTTATCGGAATTATGCCCTTCGATGAGGGTAACGATATTTGGACGCTCTCCGTTCTTCATTCTACTATCAGGTGAAGGATAATTTTTAATATTGGAAAACTTTGTTCTCTCTAAATATGAATTTAAGAAAGAGGCGATCTCTGTCTCTCCCGGTCCATCATTCACAGGACCTACGGCATTAATCGCAATCAACTCCTTCATTAATCCGACACCCTCATCCTCTAATTCAGATATTTTTTTTAATAGCGTATCAATTTCTGGTGGTTTCATATTTTTCCCTCAAGTTAATGTACTAGCCTGATCTATTCATATAGTGACTTTTAAATTCTATTATCAATAAGGTTTTGTCGGTTTTTGGTACTAAATATTATATGTACATATACTTTTGATACAAAAGAACACTTTCGCTTTCGCCCTTTCAGGGCTAATTTATGATATGTTTTTTTTACATAGGGCGTTGCCCTATGCTTTTGCTATTGCCCCTTTGGGGCATTAAAACTATTATCATATTTTCAATTAAGCGATTGTTACTCTTTTTGTATTTTGTTAACCGGCAACCAGATTGGTTTCCCGACTGATATTATTTATTATTTTCCTTTGCATACCTTGCGCTTCTGAAATCACAGATGGTTATATCTCGTTATGTCGACTGGGTGGATACATATTTTTCAGGATTTTCTCTTTTGCGGTAAAAAATTCTTAACAATTTTGATGAAGTCATGCTAAAACAACAATGTGATATAGAACCACAATGCAGCAAATTGCAAGGACCCAGTTCCTGGGCTTAAACTTCTCCAAGGGTTATATCGGGCACGATGACGCGTTTTAAAATTTCCACAAAATAGCGATCTGTCATGCCTGCAATATAATCTCTAACGAGTAATGCTGCGGGTGTTTTATTTAAATAATCTGAAGTCTTTGTATTCAGAAAATCCACATATATAATGCTTTTTTCATTTTTCCTTTTTATATCCTCGTGAAAACCTTCAAATAAGAGTCTAAATCCTCTGGCAATTCTATCATGATTAATTTTTAGTTTTTTACTCCTGTAAATTGCCGCATAATTAAATTCTTTTAATTGTTCTAAAGCGTGAGAAATCTCTTTGCTAAAACAAACAAATCCTTTGTCATAGCTGTTTTCTACCACATCACGCACCAACGTTTCCATAATTTTACCATTATCATTACCAAGTACCTCTGCACATTCAGACGGAAGATCTTCCCTTTGAATCAATCCAATTCGGATGGCATCTTCAATATCCTGACCGATATAGGCAATAGTGTCTGTAATTCTCACGACACAACCCTCCAGGGTCATGGGCATCATTGAAATATTAGTACCTGATTCTTTGGCACTCACAAACTCTTCCAGATCATTCTCATTTTTATGGGGTTGTGGTTTGAGGATTTGGTCATGTACCTCCCCGTCATGTGATAAAAGACCTTCACGTACCTGAAAAGTTAGGTTTAACCCCTCTCCCCTTTTTGATATAACATCAACCACCCTTAAACTTTGAATATTATGGTGAAATTGCCCTAATCCATATTCAACACTTACCTCACTTAAATATTTCTCACCATCATGACCAAAGGGTGGATGGCCAAGATCATGCCCAAGAGCAATCGCCTCGATAAGATCAAGATTAAGATTTAACAGGCGGCCTATCGTACGTGCAACTTGTGCTACACTAAGTGTATGTATAGACCTGCTGGTAAGCTGCTCATCCAGCATTGATGCAAAATATACTACCTGAGTTTTTCCTGTATATCTCCGAAAAGCGCCGCTATATATAATCCGGTCACGGTCTAAAGCAAATGGTGGTCGAAATCTGCTGGCCTTCTCTGCGAACTTACGTTTTGCGGCGTGATTTTGGGTGGCAAATCCGGAAAGGAGATTGCCATAAATCAATTCTATTTCATTTCCAATATCGTACACGTTCTTCATAGCTGATATTTCCTAAATCAGATGTTTAATATAAAAGACTATTTACCGCAAGGAGGTAAAGAAGGCACAAGGTTTGCAAAGTTTTAAAATTGAATTTAAACTCAGTTGTCTTAATATCGTGGATCTCAAATTTCACCTTGCGTTCTTAGCAGAACCTTTGCATCGTTGCCGTTAGGTAATACCTCTTTTACCCAATGGTGAACAAACCCGTAAGGCTTTAGGTAAAATTCCTACATTTAATATTATTTTCCTCTCATCCGGTTCTCCGTCCCTGTGCACATACATTTCTTCTCCTTCTGCCTCTACGCTTAAAGAGCGACATTTTTTTGTAACAAATCCAGGATGTTTATCTATGGTGTTATTAAATAGCATTACTGAGGCTCTGATGGCACCCCAGATATTTTGCGGGGTTATCATACAGATATCAATAAATCCATCTTGGGGATCGGCATTTGGTGCAATCACTGCCCCATTTCCATATTCTCTTGTATTCGCAAATGTAACCATAAGGGCTTCAATACGAAACAACTCATCATTGAAGCATAGTTTATAATAATGACACTGGTATTTTAAATACTCGCGAAGACTGATAAAAAAATAAGGAAGAGGACCACGGGCTCCAAATGTTTGAAATTTATTTCCGATCAGAGCATCATACCCGGTCCCGGCAATCCCGATAAAATATTCTCCATTCAAGGTTCCAACATCTATTTCTAATATCGATTGTGTTAACAATAGGTCAAGGGCATCGGCAAGTGTCTGTGGAATATTTAAACTTCGGGCAACACCATTACCAGAACCCAATGGAATAATTCCAAGTGCTGTTTCTGTCCTTATCAAACCAGACCCCACCTCATTAACGGTACCGTCTCCGCCAACAGCGACAACAATATCAAACTTTTCATCTACAGCATTTCTCGTAATACGGGTTGCATCACTGGCCGCGGTTGTAAAAGCAAATTCATAAGAATACCCACTAGCACCCATGTGCCGATCGATTGCATCGGTTAGATCCATGGCGTTATTTTTTCTTCCGGCTTTTGGATTTATGATAAAGAGATATTTCATGATACTCTACTGGGTACTGGGTACTGGGTACTGGGTACTGGGTACTCGGGACTGAAAGTTGTGTCCCTCGTATATGCTTGTCAAGTCTATATTTAGTTTATCGCTTGATAAATCAAGTTTCACAAATATTGAAAACCATTATCGGAGCAGCGAAAGCATCGTACCGGGTATAATCTTCGCAGCACTGAACTTACAGCAGTACTATTCTTGCTTCTGAGTAAAAATTTAGTGCTTATCCAACTGGTTAAAGGCAAAGGCCAATGCGCCTAAATAGCCGGCATTATTCCCTAATTTTGCTTTAACAATTTTTAAGCCTTTTTTAGCATTGGGCATAGCATATTGATTTGCTACTTTTTCAATCCTTTTGATATATATATTGCCTGCGCCAGCTACACCTCCGCCAATTATAACCCGGTCAGGATTAAAGATATTAATAAAATTGGCAATTCCCATCCCTAAATAATAGGTCGCTTTCGCGATCGTTTCTTCTGCCCGTTCGTCCCCTTTTTTTAGCAATTCAAAAATTCTTTTTACAGTTATATCATCTTTACTTATTAGAATGCCCTCTTTTTTTGACAATTTTAAATAGTAATCACAAATAGCCGTTGCTGATGCATAACGCTCAAGACATCCTCTTCCACCACAGGGGCAGGCGATACCATTATGTTTAATCGACATATGTCCCAGCTCTGCTCCTGCAAACTGGCTTCCCCGATAAATTTCCTTATTTATTATTATTCCCCCACCTATCCCGGTCCCGATGGTAAGGCAAATCAAATTATCTATACCCCCTGCCGGCTCCAAACCGGGATTCAGCAAGTGCCATAAGATTTGCATCATTGTCTACAAATGTTTTTATCTTAGATCTTTTCATTATTTCTGCCGCAATGGGTACCTGACTCCAATATCTAAAATTTGGTGTTCCACCTTTTAAGAATCCCTCATTAACATCAACACAACCAGGTGTGCCAATACCAATTACTGAAGGTTTAAGGCGTTTTTTTTTCGCCAATTGAATCATTTCAGAAATAGCATCAGCTATCTCATTTAGTATTACTTCATTTGACCCATCAGTTGTGGTTCGTTTTTTACCTTCAGCTAAAATTTCTCCATTTTCCCTGCCTAAGGCATATTTAATAAATGTTCCGCCCAGATCTATACCAATTCCAATTCGATTCTTCATTCTGTTTTCCATTATTAGGATTATTTTATTTGTTTTATCATAATAAATTTGCGACAAAAATCAAGTGGTTTAACCGCAAGGACGCAACGGAGGTGCAAAGTTCGCAAAAAACTAAATTAATTTCAAAAATTGAACTTCTTTAAGGAAGGTACATCCTTTTCAACAATAAAGGAAAAGATACTAAAAGCGATCTTTGAATGAAATTAACAATTTCAATCCTGCTCATTTTGCGTATCCATTGCTAAAATGCGGTAAAATTAATTTGCATCAATTTTTAAAACTCGAAGTTTCATTATTTACCTGATATTCTTGATTTTTTCTTATATGAAATCAGATAAAAAAAAAGGCAAGATGTCATATATATGTCATCCTGCCTTAAAATGGTTAGGTAATATCCTCTCAACGGAGTTTGAAATCGAAGGGGATATTCATTTTAACTTTAACAAATTTATCTCTTTGTTTTGCTGGTTTAAATCTACATTGCATTGCCGCAGCAACTGCTGCCTCATCCAGCATCGGTACAGATTTAAAGACATTTGCATTCTCCACATTACCCTTTTTGTCGATCGTTACAGTAATAACAACCTTACCCTCGATTTGTGCTTTACGCGCTAAATCAGGATAATCCGGTACAGCCTTATTAATAAGTTTAGGCTTTTCCGACACGGCAAAAAACTCATAGACCTCATCATCTTCTTCGGGAGGAGGTGGTGGCGCTTCATCTCTTGCTTCAAAAACAACCTCTGTTTCCTCAATCGTCACATCATCAAGCATTTCATCATCGTCTGCTTCGATAGGAATTGAAGGTCTGGATGGGGGTGGTGGACGTTGAATTTGCTCTGTTGGTGGGATATCAATAACTTCAATCTTAATATCCACGCTCGTAGGCAGTTTAGTACCAACCTCAAATTTTTTGAAAGCATAAAAAGTTCCAATCATCACAATCATGGCAATGATTGTACTCGCTTCCAATGTTTTCCGATACTTACCAACGAGATCCGCTTTAGGATCCTTCTTTCTTAATTGTGCCATATTAAAATACCCCTGGGATAGCAGAATAATTAAGTCTTAGAGCATCTGCTTTACGCATTTCCTGTTGCACATCATTTACCATGGCCATTGTAGATTCTCTATCAATCTTCATAGCAACAATCATCTGAGGATCTGCAACCCGCTTTTCGTAGAGTACGTTTCGTAAATTAGAAATTTTGGAAACTTTGTAATCATCACAGACAACCTGATTATTACGGTCAATCCAGATCGTTACGATATGACGTTTCGATCCAGGAATCTTTTTTACCATTTCAGCATCAGGGAGACTTACCTTCAATCCTGCGAATTGTTTAAAGACAGTCGCCACCATAAAGAAGATCAACAGCATAAATATAATATCAGGCAGGGATGCGCTGGGAATTGCAGTCGATATTTTATTTTTACGTTCAAGTTGCATTTCAATTCATCCTTGTGCTTTAATTTTCTTCAGGTTCTGCCAAAGAAATTCGCGTTGCCTCAGCCTTTTTAAGTTTATCAATTACATCCAAATAAATATCATATTGGGTTTGCTTATCTGTTTTAACTGATACAACAAGCAAAGGATTGGCTTGTAGTCTTTCTTTGATAATTCTCGTAATGTCGCGAACTTCAACAATTTGTCCGTCAATAGCCACGCTACCAACAGCATTTACAAGAAGATTAGCAATATTCTCTTTTGCCATTTTTAATTCTTCAGACTGTGCTGGTGGTAAAACGAGATCGAGACCTTTTTCAGCATCAATTGTTGTCGTCACGAGGAAGAAAATCAGCAATAAAAATATAATGTCCGGCAAGGCAGATGTCGGTATTTCCTGATCAATCTTTTTTCTTTTACCCAATAACATAACTTCACCTTGATAAATTATTGATCAATTATTTATTTATTGTCTTCTAAATCAGCCAATGCCTCAATTAACTCAACCGAACTTTCTTCCATATCAATGATCAATTTATCAATTCTCGAAGTAAAATAATTATTAAATACCTGGATAATCATAGCAACGATAAGACCAAAAAGTGTTGTAAGAAGTGCCTGTGAAATACCACCGGCAACGATCGCGGGTGAAATATCATTGGCTTTTTTAATCGAGTCAAAAGCACCAACCATTCCCCAAACCGTTCCTGTAAATCCAAGCATCGGCGCCAAAACGATGACTGTACTCAATACAACCATTCCTCTTTCCAGGAAAGCCATTTCCAGAGAACCAGCAGTCGTAATTGCTTTTTCTACATAAGCAATTCCTTTGTTCGCACGGCTCAGACCAGCATGAAAGATAGAGGCAACAGGACCTGGCGTTTTTTCACATTCTTCCGTCAGCTGATTTTACGCCACCTTCTTCGAGAGCAACACGAATTCTACCAAGAAATTTTCGGGTATTTACTGAGGCACGGGTTAGGGTCCAGAATCGCTCTACTACAAATGCGAGACCTACGATTAGGAGGCCCAAAATTGGCCACATAAATTCTCCACCATCAAGAAACAATTTTACCATGAGTCTTCATCCTCCAAAAAGTATATAAATAAAATGAAATTAAGTTGTTAACAAACTCGAGGAGTTCCAGTTAAATACGGTTGTTATAATAAGATTTTTACCTAAAAAAGTCAATTCATTTTTTTTGGTATAAATTTTATTTCCCTTTTATGAATTTACGAAAATTTAAGTCCCGATCATAATTAATAATGTAGTTAGCATAAGAGACGTTTTTTCAATTAGTTACACTATCTTTTTCCGGATTCGGTATTAATAAGTCCTCCATTTCCTGGAATAATTTTCGCGCTTCCAAATATTGGTTGTCATATATTAATAACACCTGATAATACCTTTCGGTTCCCCAAAGACTGCGTGCAATCTCAGATTTTAACCTTGATCTGAAATATTCATCATTTTGATTGAATTCTGAATCACTAAAATCAATCTCTTTTTTTATCGCCAATTCTTTCAGTTCATTTAATAATCCCCTGCTAACCTGGAACGAATCCAGAAAAGATTGAAACGAGTTTTTTAAGTAACTATGCTTATTTGCATATTTTGATGCTATTTCAAAAAACAATCTTTTCTGAAAGAACTTTTGGGTAAGAGATGGAGCCTTGTCTTTCGATTCAAACGTTACCTGTACATCCGGGGTAATACCTCCACCTCCATATACCTTTCTACCTGAGTTTGTATAATATAAAGGCTTTTCTTCAAGAGTGTCAGATTCTTCTGAGCTAAATACTGAATCATAAATGCTAGAGTAATACTGATCGACATCTTTTCCTTCGTATGGACGTTGTATAAGACGACCGCTGGGCGTATAATACTTGGAAATAGTTAATCGTAACCTGGAGTCATCATTTAATAAATATTCCCTTTGAACCAATCCCTTTCCAAAACTGGTAGTACCCACAATCAAACCACGATCATAATCCTGGATTGCCCCGGCAACAATCTCTGATGCAGAGGCCGAACCATGATTAATTAGAAGAACAAGAGGAATATCATATACTTTTTCCTTATCAAAAGAATCCGTATAGAATTGCTCATCAAATTCGGAAATACGACCTTCTGTATATACAATCTTTTTATGACCTTTTACAAATTTTGAAGCTAATTTCACAGCCTGGTCAAGAAGACCGCCGGCGTTCCAACGCAAGTCGAGAATCAGTTTTTTCATTCCAAGTGCTGACAATTCTTCAAGGGCTTCATCGACTTCTTCATCAGTAATTTTAGCAAATCGACTAACCGAGATGTAAGCCGTACTGTCTGGTGTAATAAAATAGCTGATTGATGGCAGAAATGGGGATTTCGTCGCGGACAATAGTAAAATGTAAAGGTTCTTTTACTCCAACCCTTGTAATGATAACATCTACTGAGGAGCCCTTTGGACCCTTTAATTTTTTAAACACCTCATTGCTGGCAATATTGATCGCAGACTCACCGTTAATCGAGACAATTCGGTCTCCGGGAAGCAAACCGATCTTGTCTGAGGGTGAGCCAGAAATTGGTGAAATGACGGTTAGATAACCGTCAATGACATCAAAGTGAATACCAATGCCCTGATATCTTCCCTGGAAATTTTCTTCATTCAATTCTGCATCTTCTGAGGAGATATAGACTGAATGGGGGTCCAGTTCAGAGAGAAGCCCTTCAATGGCTCCCATCATGGCATTCTCCCAATTCACATCATCAACATAAAATGTAGAAATATAACTGATAATCTCATTAAATTTTTCAATACTCTCTGCTTCTTTACTATCATTAAAAATATTCTTAAAACTTCTGCCAAAACGTGAACCAAATAGAAAAAGGATCAGAAAGATACTAATTATTAATAAGATTGTATTTGTTCTACGCATAAATATTCACCTGTTACAAATGATAATAACTGCTGTTTCCATCAGTCACTATTCAAATTTACGAATTTTTTATTCAATTTTACCATATTGACTCTAACTAAATATTAAAATTCTCGTTAGCCTCTTAAATGTCATAATGTTATTATTAACAAGAGTAGTATTATTTCAACAGAGTCTTTTTATCTTACTGTAAGAATCTTCCTACCTGAGGTATCATTAACGACAGACAGGGAGATTACTTTCCCGAAACGGGATCTCGTTCCGGGATGGAATGACAAAGATCATACCGTTTGTTTGCAGCTTTGCCAAGATTTATTAATCAATCATCGCCAACTCTTGTGAAATTTTAACCTGCCATTTCTCCTCAAGCTTAATCTTCCAGTTGGGAAAAACGACAGAGCTCTGATAGACTTTTTCGAATCCGCCTTCAGAAAGAGATATCGTCTCGATTGGAAATCTCCAAATTGTACTTTTTTTGCTCATGCGAAGGCGCACGTCTAATTTGCGCCACTGATCGACTAACCCAATAAAATTATCGCTCTCAATACTCCCGATAGAATCAAGAAATTTATCCTCTAGCGCACCACTTTTATTATAATAAAACCTGTCATCGGCATGACCTGCCTGCAGGCCAAAGTTAAACTCAACACCAAACCAGAGATCCAGCACCTTCCTGGAATGATTAATAAGTGTATATTCTGCGATTATCTTCGATTCTTCATTCTGGAATCTGATTTTTTTATTTACTGTAACCGGCTCCGCTTTACCATGGCTCCAGACAGATCCATTGCGTTGCATCGTTAGGAGAATTGAATCTTTGCCTATTTTTTTTCTAAGTAACACAAATGGATGATCGAGGAAATCTCCATCTTCAGAATATTGAGCAGATGCGAAATCATTGAGGTTTGTATCTTTTCTCAGGAAATGGTCCAGATATGACTTACGTTCATAAAAATCATAATGTAAGTGAGTAATCAAATTTGGTTCTTTTGCCTGGACAAGGTCATGAATACTGGCTGTTTCATCCCCATTGGAGGCTTCACCAATCACAACAGCATCTTTTAACTTATCATGATACCCTTCCCGACGACGCATGACGGTATCTAACAAATTTTTAGCAACGGGTTTATAATCCAGTTCGGTGAGACTCCCACCTCTTTCAAAACTAACTTGTGCATTATAATATCTTGTTGCAACAACAGCCTCTGAATTACCATTCAGATTCAGATCTTTTATCTCTAACGACGGAAAAGGCTGAGCAAGTTTTTTCTCAATAATTGATTCAGCCTGAATCAGATTCTGATAAATGGCATCCCGAAGATGACTGAGATACAAACCACCAAAAACGCCATGCCAATAGGGACAATTACACTGACCGGCCCAAAGATGATCAAATGCTTCTTCTAAGTTTTTCTGTTTTGATAAAGGCAAATTCCAAAGTTTATCACTGATTCTGAGCATTTTCTTATGCATATCATCAACCTCAGAATATTTGGCCATGAAATTTCGCCAAAATCCCCCTCTAACAAATACATGTACATCTTCATATATGTCATTTGACATCAAATAATGCTCAAAGTCGGCATAAGATTTAAAAGCATCTGGAAATAAAGACCACTGCATCATCTCAGAATAAGAAGCAGTTGGAAGGTAAATTCTGCCAATTGATTTCGTAACCGCACGCGCCTGATTAAAATGCATCATGTTAATCCAGGAGTTGTTATCAACTAATGCCTGAAACAACCTTTCCAACCACCTGGTCTTATAAACATGATCATATGTATTGGGCCAGGCACCAAATTTTTCACCATCATCTGCAAAAACCACCAGATTCTTGCCATCTTCAGTTGCCAATGAACGAAGATATTCTATCGTGACCCGTGGCTCTTCAAATGGAATCGCGTATCGGAGCCTGCGACTTATGGGAAATAAATCCGTTGATTTACCTAAATCCTCCGTAGTATAATAGCCATTTAACTGCTCATCTTTTAAACCGGCATATTTAAAATGGGTGTCATCTAATATTGAATATTTGACTCCTGCCTTGCTAAGAGATGATGGTAAGGTAGGCTCCCAAACGCGCTCAGCCAACCATAGACCTTCAGGATCATAGCCAAACACTTTTTTTATTTTATTACTTAATTTGACTATCTGTCCGATGCGATCCTGTTCAGGGATGACACTTAAAATGGGCTCATAATAACCACCTGTCAGAATTTCCAATTGTCCGCGTTTTACCATCTTTTTTATTTTGTTAATTAGATCTGGTCTATTATTAATTAACCAATCTATCAGAATCCCGGTAAAATGAATAGTAATTTTGATCGAAGGAAATTTTTCTAATACTTCAATAAATGGCAAATAGGCGTTGTGATAGGTTTCTTCAAACACAAAGTCAAAGTTTCCTATCGGTTGATGATTATGAATCCCAAATAAAAAATTAATACGCTTCATAAGGAAAATGAATTCTCCCCTTTCAAATCATGAGTTATCTGTATTTATTCATACAACAGTGATGCTGCAATCAAAAAAACATATCTACCAATTATCACGAATTAGAAAAAAATTCTCTGCGCCGCCCACCTATGTCGGGGCAGGGCTTTACGGCTCCGCGAGATATAAATATTCTCAGTTAATAAAAACATTGAAAAAACAAAGTTTGAGATTCAAAATAATTCCAGATCTTCTTCTTCCCAGCGTTGATATATTTTTTTGTTTCGATATCGTCTTGCGATCCATGCAAATAAAATAATAATCACTAATACAAAAAAGAATAGATTTTCGAATTGCAGAAAAGCAATCCATCGAAATTGGTTTTTTAAATTTTCAAACCACAAGATTTCAAAATCAAAAAAGTCATATCCGATATTTTCAATAAATGCCTGATCCAAAGAATTATGATCAGACAAACTTGAAATAATAGCAGCAAGTTTGTTTTCACCATGCTTTTCCACTATAAACTGAACTGCCAGAAAGGATTCAAGATACGCTAAATTTGCCTTGGCGGACACGAATGTAAGCAGACTGTCTATGGCAACAAGGTCTACCATTTTATTTGCTACCATGGCATTACCTATAACAATATTTTCCTCCCAGGTAAGGGACTTTCCACTCAGGTACATAACAGTACCCTCATTGAGCCAGACCGGGAGCACATCTGTATTTATTAACTCCCCCATATAAATATGAGATATTTCATGAATCATTGTCTGTCGATATTGGTGCGGACTGTAATAGTTCCCCGGTTTTAAAACAATGATATGCTGGCTAATAAAGGCTACCCCACTACTCCACTCAGGAATTTGATTACTACTAAACTTGTGATATTCTGATTCAGATTCTGTCAGATAAACATGAATTATTTTATTCAATCGATGGGAGAAAAAGCGTTCATTAATATTTTGCGCCTCTTTAGCAAAGCCAGCTAACTCTCGAACTATAAGACTGTCTTTTAACGGGGCAATGATAACTACATCGCCCACTTTTTGTTTATAGGAGCCATGAACAAGCATAAATCCCGATATAAAAAAAACTATAGCAATCAATTTACCGGTTTTAATAAAGGCTAACAAATTAAAATCTCGCAGATTATTAGAAGAATTATATTGTTTGGAAGAATGTGCAAAAAGAGAAAATAATTTGGACGGAATTATATTCACGAAGGATTTAATTCTTAACTATCGCTCAAATCAGCAGACCTGGCTACCTGGATCCCCTCCTCTAATCTTATTTTCTCCAGCATGTACATCCCACCAATAAAAAATATAATCAATGTGATAATACTTAAACGGCTAGACCCTGATAACTGGGCTATAATCGCAAATAATGCGGGACCTAGAATCCCTGAAAACTTTTGAGAGACATCAAAAAAACCAAAAAACTCAGCTGATTTCTTTTTTGGAGTCATAAGTCCAAAAAGAGAACGGCTTAGGGCCTGTGTTCCGCCCTGGACCATACCGACTGCAATAGCTAAAATCCAGAAATGAAGAGCAGATTGCATAAAATAACCACCAATCGATATAAAAGTATATACAATCAATCCTAAATATATCGCCCGTTTAACCGTCATTTTTACTGCAAGTTTCCCAAACAAAATGGTAAAAGGAACTCCGATTAATTGCACAGCCAGAATAGCCCCAATGAGATGTTCTTGTCCAATTCCAATCTCTGTACCAAACATAACAGCCATCACAATGATTGTCCCAATCCCATCATTATAGAACCAGAATGCTATGAGAAAAAGGAAAGCTTGCCGGAATTTTCGAATTTCTCGAAAAGTTTTGACTAAACGCCTGGCGGCAATAAGAAAACTGTTACCCTCTGATCGAGGTGTATTTTGGACAATTGGCTCAGGAACATTTTTAAGCAAAGGAATTGAAAATATGGCCCACCAGCAAGCGACAGTTAGAAAAGAAAGACGTGTGCCCAATTGAGCATCCGGGATACCAAAAGTCTGGGGAGACAAAATCATAATTAAATTAAGGGATAACAGTATTCCACCTCCTAAATATCCCGCAGCATAGCCCAGGGTCGACACCTGATTAATCTCATGATCTTTAGCGATATGAGGGAGAAGTGAGTCGTAAAATATATTAGCTCCTGACCACCCTATTCTTCCCAGAATATAAAAGACTGAGGCCATCAGCCAGTTACCTTCAGTTACGAAGAAGAGCATGGCAGTAAAACTGACGCCAACAACTACAGATCCGACCAGAAACTTTAATTTAGCACGTTTATAATCAGCTAACGCACCCAAAAAAGGTGCGAAAAAAACAAGAAGTAGCATGGCGATTGTTGTCGAATAGCCCCAGTAACTGGTAGCAATATTTGGTGGAAGATTGGAAGCTGCAACTGTTCCATAATAAGTGGGTAACACAGCGGCGATCACTGTCGTGGCAAAGGCCGAGTTAGCCCAATCATACAGGGCCCAACTATAGACCCATTTATTGTTGGTAAATTTAAATAAGTTATTCATTAGATTTTGGACATAAAAAAACCTCCAAGCCAGGGCAGGGAGGTTTCAAAAGTTCATATAATCTTACAATTGATTTTGAACATGCTGGACCACATTATTAATTATGGCCTTTAACGTGTTAAACACACCATCACCTTTTACAGCTACGGCCTCAAAATACGGCACATTGAAAAAATTAAGTTTTTTCTGCAATGCTTCAACAGATTCTACACCCGGCAGATCACGCTTATTATATTGGATAACCCACGGAAAATCTTCCAGAGTGTGTCCATCTTGTTTCAGGTTGTTCTCCAGGTCCAAAAGCGTTTCAATATTGGCTTCCATACGGTGTGGTTGTGAATCAGCAACGAATACAAGGCCATCAACACCGTTTAAAATAACTTTTCTACTTGAGGCGTAATATACCTGGCCAGGAACAGTATAAAGGTTAAACTTAGGTTTTTTTCCCTTTATCCTTCCTACCTCAATCTGCATGAAATCAAAAAAGATCGTTCGGTCTTCTTTTGTTTTTAATGAGACCAATTCACCTGCTAGTGAAGGATCCAGTTTAGAGTGAATAAACTCAAGATTGGTAGTCTTACCGCTCATACCTGGTCCATAAAATACTATTTTCAAATTAATTTCTTGTAGCGCCCAATTAATAAACATCAGATCCCCTCAACAAATTCACTTCGATTTTTCAATTTTAATTATTTAAATGATTCATCCAAAGCATCACCCAAAAGTGAGCTAAAATCTGAGTCAATCATATCCTTTTGTGATAATTCATCATCGGATTCTTGTTCTAAAATATCCGAAAGACTCTGAATCGCTTTTTTCGTATAGATTCGAATGAGACCCAGTGTCACATTCACATCAAATACAACGACGAGAAAGAAATAGTCTCCCACATTCGAAAGATAAACATTCCGTTTTTCGCCTTCATGGAAGAGCAGTTTAAATTTTGCTTCCTCTCCAACTAATTTTGCCATTTCAGCTGTGGCGGCAAAATCACTGGCAGCAAGCGCAGAAAGTACTGTCGTGTTCATATTTTCTGTGTTGCCTCGCTGGCTGATCAGCTGGCCACTCATATCAGCGAATAATATAGCGGAGGCTTTGGTTTTGGTTGCCAGTTCAGCCAGAATCTTTGTAATACCTTCATATTGATTACCATTTAGAATAATCTGCCGGCTGCCATCCTTCAGTTTTTTAGTCTGTACCATAATACTGCATCCCCATGTTATTTATATTCGTATTGTTTTATTTTTGTTTAATCTCGCCAGAGCAATATTTAAACTTCTCTCGAAGTCTCTCCACCGCTTCAGCCATATAATTTATTTCATCATTAGTTTCAATGGCAACTTTCTCACCTAACTTTCCGGTGCTGATTTCATTTGCTCTGTGGGCAAGATTCAATATCGGATTAATAATTCTATTCGCAAGAAAATATACAATAACGATTCCAATAAATGTTACAATCAATACACTGAGAAAAATATAGTTGTTTGTCTTTTGAACCTTATCCGTGATATAACTTCTTTTCATCCCGATTCGGATAAACCCTAGGCTCCCTTCTTCTACGGGTACGACAATATCATAGAAGGCATCATCCATATCTTCTATGGTTATTAACTCCGGTGCATACTCATTTATTTCTATGACCCACCGTTCTCGTGCTCAATTCCTGAGGTACATTTCCATTAAAAGTATCCGAAATAATATTACCCTCACTGTTATGAATTACGATATATTGTGCAGTTTCAAAGGAAAGTAAGCGTGTAATAATCCCGGTTAAACCGACCACATCTTCTTCTAATATTAGTTCACCAATATATTGAGAGAGATCAAGGCCAAGTGATTTACCACGCTCGATAAACTCATTCTCAAGTGATTCAGTAACAGATCTATGGACGATGAAAACGATAATTGCGCCCAGAAGTAAATTACTTAGAATCAGAATGCCGCTTATTTTCCAGCGAAGGCTAATAAATTTCATAACTTTTTATCAGAGCAAGTATCTCCTCTTGAAATTGGACCTGTTTTTTATCGTCTATAATCTCGCGACTAATAGCTTCAGCTAGTGAAGGAATTTTTTCTATAATAAAATTTTCCCGGGTTTCGTTTAACTCCCATAGGACATCGTCAATCAGGTACATAGAAACCGGTCCTATAATCTGGACCAAAATATTCTCAAGATCTTTGAAAAAATCTTCCCCTGCAATCCTACTTTGAATATTATCTTCGACTACTATTTCGATCAAGTTTTTTTGGTAGAGTTCATGAAATATTGCCAGACTTTCCTCTTCTCCAAGTGCCAGATCATTAATTATCTCCTGCAGGTTTTTCTGACCATCAACCTGCATGATAACTTTCCATTCAGTTAAGGATAATTTTGATGCAGTCGGTGGGTTCTTGGGGTTTATTTTAATAATAACTTTATTATTAGGAAACACCCGCCGAATGTTCTCCTTTTCATAGATTGTCATGCACTCAGATCTTTTAGAAATTTAGGCAAAGATTTAAAAATATAAATGTTTATCCCCTTTATTGCAATTTAGAAATTAAATTTATTTCTGATTCGTCAAGTTCATTTTTATCCAATACCGAGGTACCCTCACCTACTGATTTTTTAATTTTTTTCATTGTTTTCTTGTCCTCCATTATATGAGCTGCTACAACATTCATTGTTATGCGTAACAAAGACAGAACTTTAGTAGAGTTACAAAAAACAATTATAACAAACGCATTGGTTCTCATGGCAAGGATTCTGTAATTATACCAGGCTAGTTCAACTTCTTTAATTTGTTTTTCGGCCAGGTCATGAGACGCAACTATACGCAAAATATTTCTTGAAATATTTTCTATTACGTCACGGTCAAATGGTGTGCCGATGTTTTCGATAAATTTCCCGATTGATGAAACAAGCAAGACACCCTCTACACCACTAATGTCTGTAATCTCTCTTAACCAGCGTTCACTCATAAATAAAGTATCTCATATTTCTATTAGGAATTTATGATACAACTTGTTCGATAAATGGAAGTATCATCTCAAGTTGAATTCTTGGTTCAATGTCAATATAAACAATATTTTTTTCGTACCCTTTTAGAATTGTTCTGTTCGTTTTCGATACAAAACTTATATACTGAGGTTTATCCTGTTTTAACAGTGTATTAATTTTTTCAATCTGAAGATATGAAAGGGCCTGAACAATTGAATCCTTACGTGAAGGTGTTTCTCCCTTTAAAACATCTCCTTTCTTATCAATTAATGCCACTTTTTTCACACCTTTAATATTCATCAACATATTAAGCATCCGAATAGTTTTTCCATCATCTGATATTTGCTGTGTATCGAGCTGATGTAATCCTTCTAATAAAAGATTATTCCAGTGTGTCTTAATTGATATTAGTGGAGGACGTACACCATTTTCGACTTTAAACTTCCCCTCATGGAGTTCCATTAGACGAAAGAGTGCTGCATCACCAATATCCGGTTCATATTCAGCATGTGCAATTTGTCCATCCTGAAAATAGATAATACCGAATTTACCGGCATGCTCTACAGTTAATTTTGCCGTATTCCGCTCCATACAGTTTAACTGGATGAGATTTGGCAATTTTAGATCACGAAGATTTCCGACTAAAGCCATAATTAATACAGAAACTCCATAACTGCTTTCCTTATATCCCTGAGATCCGTACCCTTCTCAATATAATAATCCGCGCCTTTTTGAATTGACTCCTCTTTTTTCTCTAAAGAGCCGAAGGCGGTCATAACAATCACTTTGATTTCCGGATTATCTGCCTTTATCTTCATTAACAACTCTAACCCATCCATGCCCGGCATCCTGATATCAGTTAGAACCAGGTCGAACTTTGTTTGCTCGATTTTCTCCGCAGCTTCTTCACCTGACGCTGCTGTTACAACTTCAATGTTGTCCGGGCATTTTATAAATGCCTGATAAAGACTAAATGTTAGGGTTTCCTCATCATCAACAATTAGAATTCTCTTTTCTGCCTCCATTAACTCTTTTCCCATAGCCCATAATATTATAAATAAATTACTTGATTACTATTATTTATCGACTGATTTACGCTGATATTAACCTGAATTTCAATTTTAATTTTTTAACCCTGGATAATTGAGGGAAATCTATTCCGTAAATATGATACGTAAGAGATCTCAGGACCGGCAAGAGTTCATTTTTCGATGTTTAATTATAGTGATTGCAAGTTGAAATTAGATGAATAAAATTTTAATTGATACTTGGAATGAAACATTGAATATTATGGAAGTACGAAGAATCTTTAAGATGGCAGATATAATCATCATTTCTAAAAAAGTGGTTGAAGGAGAACTAATCTCCTTAATCAATAAAAACTTATGAAGAGATAATAGCTATCCGGTACTATTAATTAGCCAGTTGGCAAATGGATAGCAAATATTGAGCCTTGACCAGGTTCACTACTAACAGTTAGATGTCCCCCATTTTCTTCAACCAGGCGGGATGAGATAGAAAGTCCCAGACCGACCCCGTCACTTTTAGTAGTAAAGAATGGATTGAATATTTTCTCTATATTTCCTTCATCGATCCCACGCCCGGTGTCTTCAAGTTCTAACGTTACCGTTTGAGAATTACCTGATGCTGTATCTCCTCCATCCGATTCTGATAATTTCAGATTAATTGTAATTGATCCCCCCTTATCCATGGCATCTAACGCGTTTAAGAACAAATTAATTAATATTTGCTCCATTTGATTTTCATCAATATAAACATCGGGAATATTTGATTCATAGTTTTTATTAAACGAAATATTCTTTTTACGCATGCGGGGGGCGAGAAGCAGGTAAACACCTTCTACCAGGGCATCAAGGGAGACGTAGTCCTGTTTCGGTTTTCCTGGTTGAGCAAAATTAAAAAACTTTTTTAGCAAATCATTTGAGCGATCAATCTCTTTTACAATTCGTCGTATTAATTGTGAACGCTCATCACCTGGACTAAAACTTTCCTCCAATACCTCTGCAGAAGTTTTAATTCCAGCCAGAGGATTCCGAATTTCGTGGGCAATTCCGGCGGAAACCTCACCTAAAGTTGCCAGGCGATCCATCCGCTCCATTTGTATGCGGAAATGATGGAGGTTAGTGAGATCTCTAAAACTGAATATTACACCGATATGAGAAATGTCACTTGCTGTTAGGAGAGTGGTCGTAAAACCGATTGGTAGAATTTTTAAATTTTTGCTTATAAGATTTGTTTCCCGGCTCTCGAACATCTTTTTCTTTTTTAGAAGCTCACTAAGAATACTATCTGCTTCGTTCTCGTCCGCAAACACCCTCTTTATAGACCCGCCAACCAATTCCTTATATGCAAATCCCAAGAGTTTTAATGCCGCATTATTAATAAAGGTGATATTGGCATCAAAATCAATGGTAATTAAACCGCTGGAGATACTCTGAATTATCCCTTTATGGAATTGATATACCTGTTCTAATGCTTTGGTTCTTTTGGACAGGGTCTCATATTTGTCTTTTAATGCAGTTAAATTATCGGTCACGGAGGATTTAGTTGTTTTATCTCCGTAAACCTTATTGATAAAGGACAAAGTTTGTTTTTTTGAATCGAATTGTTTACTCATCTAAACGATTATGTCTTTTTAATTTTTTGAGACCTGGTTCAAAGAATTAAGCCTAAAATGAACCGCCTGCCGGCGCTGATCCAAATACAAGTTTACTAAGAAAGGCCGGGAAGGGATCATAGAAAATAATTTATTTATTTGGCTATACAAATTTATGAAAACACAGAATCTTAATCCATTTCTTTCTTTACATCATATCGACGGGATCGACATCAATATATACCTGCTCTTTCTCGTTAGAACTAGAAATTATAGGGGTTAATATTTTACGTAATTCATTTCGGGTATTTTTACCTGTGGGGTCCTGATTCAGATTTATTTTAACAAGAATATGCCAGCGATATTTATTATTTAACCTGATAAATGGAGATGGAGCAGGCCCAATGATACTAAAAAACTTCTTCTTCCTTCTTTTAAGGATATTTATTATTTGAGTAGATTTTTGAATGGCTTGATGTTTCTGCGCCGAATTTATACCAATTTTTATAAGGCGTGTAGCAGGAGGATACTGTTGTTCTTCACGATATTCAGATTCGCGCAAATAGAAACCAAGGTAATCATGCGAACGTGCATACCGAATAGCATAGTGATTCTCTATACCCGTTTGTATAACCACACGACCCTGACTTTTGCTCCGTCCCGGTCTCCCAGCCACCTGTGTCAACAATTGAAAAATACGCTCGGCAGATCTAAAATCAGGTAATGTTAATCCAATATCGGCATTTATCACCCCGACTAATGATACATTTTCAAAGTCCAGACCTTTTGCAATCATTTGCGTACCTAATAATACATCGGCACCGCCGCTTTTAAATTGTTGAAGAATCTTTTCATGCGCGCCTTTCCCTGTGGTGGTATCGATATCCATCCGCAATACTTTGATTTTTGGGAAATGTTTATGAAGTGATTCTTCGATCTGTTGGGTACCAGCTCCGCCATGTTTAATTTGTACCCCAAAACATTTTGGGCAATTTGAAGTAGCAGATTGCGTGAACCCACAATAATGACATTGCACACTGTCAGTATGGGAATGATAGGTTAAATAGATATCACAATTTGGACATTTGTTCGAAAATCCACAGATTTTGCATTGTATGAAGGTAGAAAAACCTCTCCTATTTTGAAGTAGGATTATTTGTTCCTCTTTTTCCAAACTTGCTTGAATTTCATTTTTTAATTGGGGGGAGAATATTTTGGCGCCGGCTGATTCGGAACCGATTTTATTTATATTGACAATTTCAATAGCAGGTAAAGCAAGATCATTTATTCTTTTTTTTAACTCGAGGAGTTGGTATTTTCCAGACCGTGCATTACTATAGGATTCTAATGCCGGTGTAGCGGACCCAAGAACAACCACAGCATTATTCATTCGTGCCCTATATACAGCCATATCTCTGGCATGATATCGCGGTGCCGGGTCGACCTGTTTATAAGAGGTATCATGCTCCTCGTCAATAATGATGACCCCCAGATCTTTTACAGGTAAGAAAAGAGCCGATCGAGGTCCAACAACAATACTCACGTCTTCGCTAAAAACTTTCTGCCAGGTATCATACCTCTCTCCCAGACTCATCCGGCTATGGAAAACACTTATCTTCCCTGGGAAAAATGACTCAAACCGACTAACTGTTTGCGGTGTAAGACTGATTTCCGGTACTAAAACTATTGCAGATTTATTCATTTTCACAGCATGATCTATTGCTTCAAGATATACCTGAGTTTTCCCGCTACCTGTAACACCATGAAGGAGGAAAACTTTAAAAGCATGGCTATCGATTTGCTGACATACAGATTCTAATGCAATTTCTTGTTCTGCATTCAGGACGATATTTTTAGGTTCTTCATGATAATGAGAAATAGATGTCCTTATAAGCTTGCTTTTCTGAAATAGTCACAATTTTTCGCAAATGCAATGTTTTAATACGAGCCGCGGATATTTCCGTAGACGATTTAAATTCATCCAAAGAAAGGGGTTTCCCAGAAAAGGGGACCAGCTTTGCTAAAAGTTCCTCTTTGTTCGGTAAACCTGAAAAGTTATCAGGGTTTAGATCAGTAACGGTAATAAACCTGGTGATTTTTTTTCTAACCCGTTCCCCGGATAATTCTTTGCGAAGGATAACCAGCTGTTTTGATTCAAGTTTCCGGAGGTTATAGGAAAAGGACCTTAGGCCAACTTTCCGACGATAGTATGAAGTGGTTTTTCCGGGTTCCCTAATAATACTGTCATACAAATGTCGCTGGTTCTCCGACAATTCAATGTCATTGATTACTTCAGAGGGTAACAGTTCCACTGTAATATTCGATTTTTTCTCTATACCCTTTGGCAAGACCAATTGCAGCACCTGCCCCCAACCGGTCATATAGTAGTCCGCCATCCATTTAGTTAATTGTAACATTTCGCTGCTTACAAGTGGTTTTTCGTCTAGAACATCAATAATCGCTTTGCACTTATAAGAAGGGACTTTATCAGTTAACCCAACGATGACACCTGTGAGCTCACGCCTGCCAAAAGGAGCGAGAACCCGCTGTCCTACGAATATATTTGATGATAAATCAAGAGGAATGGTGTAAGTAAATTGTTTTTCAATTTTTAGATTGAAAACCACATCAGCGTAGAGCATTGGTAGGCTTGATTCTCCAATGGATAATATCTAACCGGCTTGATAAAAATAAAAAGGCGGTTTTTAAACCGCCTTAAGGTAAATACTGTCTATTCTTTAACGACCCAGACTTTAACTTTGGCCTCAACATCCGTATGAAGTTTAATTGGTACCGAATAAATACCCAGGGATTTGATTGGCTCTTCTAAGACAATCTTTCTTTTGTCGATCTTATATCCCTGTGAGTCCAATGCCTCGGCAATATTCTGTGAGGTAACAGAGCCAAACATTTTATCTTCCTCACCGACCTGAACGGTTATCGTACATGAGACATTTTCCAGTGTTTTTGCAAGTTCTTCAGACTGACGCTTTTCTTTTTCCTGACGCCAGAACATTTGTTTCTTGTCATTTTCATATCGTTTAAGATTTTTTTCCGTTGCTGGCATTGCCAAACCTTTAGGAATCAAAAAATTTCGCGCAAATCCTGGCTTAACATTGATTACGGTACCTGATTCACCCAACGGTTCATAATCTTGACGTAATACTAATTTCATATCATTCACCCTTTCTTTTCTTGACTACCGTGGGATATCAGCAACATATGCCAACAAAGCCAGATGTCGCGCTCTTTTTATCGCCATTGCCAATTGTCTTTGGCTTCTGGCGCAGTTACCGGATGTTCTTCTCGGTATCATTTTACCCTGTTCGGTAAGAAAGCGGCTCAACATTTTCGTGTCTTTAAAATCGATGTATAAATCCCGGCATGTTTGTTTATCTGTACAATGGCGACAAACCCGTTTTTTCCGAGGTTTAAAATTATTGACTTCTCTACGTGGTTTTTGCTGAATTCTAGGCATTTTTCACCTCCTCATCTACCGGTTTCGCATCTGCATTCTCGACCGGTTCCTTTTCCTCAGTCTCAATCTCAGTCTTAGGTTCAGGGGCTGGTGCAGATTCAGGCGCAATTTTAGGTTCTTGAATATCCAGGTTTGTTGATTCAGACTTTTTACTCTCAGTCTCTTTTTCCCTGGCTTTCATCTTATTCTTTGTGTATCTGTAAGTAAGATATCTGAGAATTTTATCATTAAAATTATACTCATGTTCCAGAGCATTTGGAATAGGTCCTTCACCTTCAAACTCGATAGCAACATAAAACCCATATTGTTTCTTCTGGATTTCATAAGCCAATCTTCGCTTCCCCCACTTATCAACAGTAAGCACTTTACCACCATTGGAATCAATCATCTGTTTAATATTTTCGATGATTTTATCAATCTCCTCTGGCACAAGCAAACTGTCCAGTATAAATATTGTTTCGTACATCCCCATAAAAATATCCTCCTTCGGTCTTATGCTCCCGCATTCTTTTATTTCACGATACGGGAAAGGATGGTCCTTCATTAATTAATTATTATTTACTTGTTACTTGAATATTGAATATTGAATATTGAATATTGAATATTGAATATTTGTATCTCTTAAAAGAGTATGTCAAATGCCTTTGTAAAATTCTCCAATTTCAAATTCCAGACACGTCTTTCGAATCCCATATCCTATATCGCCTATCACAAATCCATATCGGGAATCGAGTATCCAGTATTTTTTTATATCATCGGTGCGATAACCAGCGCCACAACTGACATTAATTTTATTAATATATTTAATGACGGACCGGCTGTATCTTTAAAAGGATCACCAACCGTATCACCTACAACAGCGGCTTTGTGAGCATCTGAGCCCTTACCACCATGTGCGCCACTCTCAATATATTTTTTTGCATTATCCCAAGAACCACCTGCATTTGCCATAAAAATTGCCATCAGGACTCCTGTAACCGTAACGCCGGCCAAAACGCCACCCAGCATTTCTGCCGCCATAATTCGTTCAAATCCAAATAATTGCAGGAATAATCCAAAAAACACCGGTGTAAGAACAGCCAGCAATCCCGGGGCAATCATTTTTTTAATGGCTGCCCTGGTGGCAATATCCACACAACGGGCATGATCCGCTTTTGCTGTTCCCTCAAGTAATCCCTTAATTTCCCTGAATTGTCTGCGAACCTCTTCAATCATATCAAAGGCCGCCTCTCCTACTGCTTTCATCGCGAAATGATGAAAATACAAAGGGCAGCGCACCACCGATTAATAAACCGGCCATAACCCAGGGATTGCTTATATCAAGACTTAATTGTTCAATACCAAGTGAAGAAGCAACCGTCTCACGAAAAGCGGAGAATAATGCTAATGCGGTTAAGGCTGCAGAACCAATAGCAAATCCTTTTCCAATAGCAGCCGTCGTATTTCCAACAGCATCAAGTTTATCTGTACGTTCCCTGACTTCCGCTGGTAGTTCGGCCATCTCAGCACATCCTCCGGCGTTATCAGCAATAGGTCCATATGCATCAACAGCTAATTGAATACCTGTTGTGGAGAGCATACCCAAAGCGGCGATAGCAATGCCGTAGAGTCCTGAGAAATGATAAGCAGCAATAATGGCCAGAGCAATCGTGAGTACCGGGAAACCCGTAGAATACATTCCATTGGCAAGCCCGGAAATGATGTTGGTTGCGGCACCTGTCTCACTGGCTTTAGCAATATCTCTGGATGGTTTACGTGCTTCAGAGGTGTAATATTCAGTTAAAAGACCGATGATTACGCCAGCCAAAAGGCCTGCAATAGTGGAATAAAAAATATCCAGTTGCAGCCACTGACTTGCCTGAAAGAATAACATCCGTGGGGACTATATAACCAATAACGAAATAACTAACTACCAGCATTATCCCTCCGGCACCAAACACACCAATATTTAATGCTGTTTGAGGATTTCCCCCTTCTTTGGTACGGACAAAAAATGTACCGACAATCGAAACAAGTATACCAGCGCCAGCTAATATCAAAGGCAACATAACAAGGTTCCCTACACCAGCTGAAGCAGCCAATACCATTGCGCCGATAATGGATCCTACATAGGACTCAAAGAGATCAGCGCCCATACCAGCGACATCCCCAACATTATCACCGACATTATCAGCAATTGTGGCAGGATTTCTTGGATCATCTTCAGGAATCCCCGCTTCTACTTTACCTACCAAATCTGCACCCACATCAGCAGCCTTGGTATAAATACCACCGCCAACGCGTGCGAATAAAGCAATTGAGGAAGCCCCCATAGCAAACCCGGACAATAATTTCATTACCCAAACCAGATCAGCACCTTCATTCATTCCACCATATAACCAGAAAAGGATGGACAAACCTAACACACCAAGTCCAACAACACTTAAACCCATTACCGAGCCACCATTAAATGCCACAAGCAAGGCATCATTTAAACTGGTACGAGCAGCCTGTGTTGTTCTGTTATTTGCCAATGTAGCGACACGCATACCAAAGTATCCGGCAAGGGCGCTACAAAAAGCACCTACGATAAATGAGACAGCAACAAGGCCTGCTCCCTGTGAATAATTACCAATAAACAACAATATTGCTACAGCGATTACAAACACGGACAGTATTTTGTATTCCCTCGACAAGAAGGCCATTGCACCCTCACGCACTGCCAGTCCGATTTCTACCATCTTTTCATTTCCGGGATCTTGCTTGCTAACCCAGGAAGATTTCCAAAAGGCATATATCAACGCTAATACGCCCGAACCAATAACAAGTATTAAATTAGCATCCATGTTACTCTCCATCATCCATTTTCATTTAAAAAATTTCTGTTATATTTATTCATCGTATTGTCAATACCAGTATTCAGCCAACTCTCAATTGACTCGGAGCTTATTGGCAATAAATCGTCCAAACTTTGGATTTCTTTCTTACTAAACTTATCAAGAACATAGGATTTTGCACTTGTGAAAAGATCTCCGATACCAAAACGCAGGCGACAAAATTCTTCAGTTTGCAAGTGATAAATGATTGATTTCAATCCATTATGCCCCCCATCGCTACCTTGTGTTCGATAACGCAAAGCTCCAAAAGGCAGATTAAAATCATCACAGACGACTAGCAGGTCTTCCGTATTAATTTTGAAATAGTCCACCATCTGCCGGACAGCCAATCCACTCTGATTCATATAAGTTGTAGGCTTTGAGATGAGAACCGTTTCGTTACCAACCCGGACTTGCTTATAATAATAATCCCCTTTACCCGCTTTAAAGGGGACATTATCAATAGCAGAAAAGTGATCGACAATTAAATACCCAATATTATGACGGGTATTTTCATAACGCTTTCCCGGATTACCTAAGCCGATAAGCGCATACACGAGAATTTATTACCCTTCTTTTTCGGTAGTTTCCTCATCCTTGGCCTTAGCAGAAATAACTTCAGGTTCTGCCTCTTCACCTTCAATTTCTTCACCCTCTTCGGCTTCTTCCACAACCTCCTCAATCTTCTTCGGCATAGCGATGGAACATAAGGTCGTCTCCGGTTCAAGGATAATAGTAATATTTTCCAGGTTCAGATCACTGATATGGATTGTGTCACCAATTTCCATTTCGGAAATGTCAACTTCGATTTCATTCGGCATATATTTAGGTAAAGTAGAAATATCCAGATCTGATTTAATCATCTGAAACACACCGCCCAATTTTATGCCCGGCGCTTCACCGACGAACTTCAGAGGTACTGTTACATGAATTTCCTGACCAGCCTTAATTCGCATAAAATCCACATGAATGATATCACCTTTTACAGGATGATACTGGATCTCTTTTATTACAGATTTTTGATCTGCCACCATCATAATTGATTTTTATTACGGACTGGGCATTTGCTAATAGTTTTTCCAGTTCTTTTTTATTTATGGCCAGAGAGGAACTTTCTTTCTCAATTCCATATATGGTGCAGGGAACAAGACCTTGCCTACGGAGCCTGCCCGCATTTGCTTTTCCTGCTTCTTCCCTGAGAACTGCATTTAATTCTGGGTCAGACATTTTTTACTCCTATTCCAACAACGAACATGAATATTTTAAGAATTATGCTGGGGCGGCAGGATTCGAACCTACGCATGCCGGGACCAAAACCCGGTGCCTTACCACTTGGCTACGCCCCAAACTTTGTATATTTCTTTTATTTAACTTATATCACGAAACCGGCTTTACCACTTCACAGTTATAGTGCTGCCCCATCGATTCAAGTGCCAAAACACAGGATTTCTCAGAGTTGAATAATCCAAACAAGACAGATCCACTGCCACTCATAGCAGCGAATGAGCTCCCTCACTGTATAACCTGGATTTTAATTTCCCTAGTAACGGATGGGTTTTAAAAACCGATTTTTCAAAATCATTAAAAAATTCAGACCGGAAATTTGACAATTTCAAATCTTGAAACCTAAAGCCTCTAAATTTATAATCACCATTTTTGCTTGTCAAGGCTAAATTCAAGTTTTTATATGCCCAAACCGTAGAAATCCTGATATCAGGTATCACCAGAAGGATGTAATAATCGCTATAGATTGTGATCGGATTGAGTAGTTCTCCAATACCAGTTCCATAAGCCGCTTTTCCCAACATGAAAAAAGGAACATCTGCACCCAGTTCTGAGGCAAGAGAAATAAGCTGGTCATTATCTATTTGTAAATCATAAAGTTCCCTGGCCCCTTTTAAAACTGCTGCTGCATCACTACTTCCTCCTCCTAATCCGCCACCAATCGGAATCTTTTTCTCCAGATAAATTTTCAGGCCAGGAATATTAAATTCTCGTTTTAATAATTGCACGGCCTTTATACAAATATTATCCGAATCGCTCATTAAGTCCTGTGAATCTGTAGAGAAGGTTATCGCTTCATTCTTTGCTAAAACCAAACGGTCAGATAAATTGATTTCCTGAAATATTAATTCTAATTCATGATAGCCGTCATCTCGCTTATGTTTAACAGCTAGTGCAAGGTTGATCTTGGCATTTGCCTTTATTTCAATCGAATTCATTATAACTCAAAGTTTTAAAATAAAAGTGATAAAAAATCGGAATATCCTACTCCTACCTTCGGGAAAATCCCTCTCTTGATAAGAGAGGGATTTGAGGAGCCCCTTCTCATGAAGAAGAGATGGAGATTTTTCATGAAAATTTTTGTTAAATTTTATTCTTGTTTTAAACCTGATACCCATTATTGTTTGCTTAAAATATAATCCGTGCTAATTAGTGTAATTCGTGGATAAATGTTTTAGAATTCCACAATCAATGAAAACAAATGGGAATTGCCCAGGTCATAATTAAAAGGAACAAAAGCATAGGCTAAATTAAATGCACCAAATAACAGACCAAATCCACCACTAAAACTATGACTTTCAGAGCCAAGCACATATCCGAACCGTACATCAACATGACCGGCTAATCGTGTTTCAAATCCCAGGTTAAAGTGCGTTGCATCATCTTTTACATACACAAGATCCGCAGCTAAAAGAGGATGGTAATCAAATAGATTTAAAGGTAATAAGTAATTCACACCCGTTCGTAACAACAAGGGTAAAGCGGTTGCGTCATTTTTCAAAACTGACATTTTACCCATATTCTGAATCGCCGCTCCCCAGGTAAGACCTGGTAAAATATTTTCCTTTTTTACACCTAAATCAAATGCAATCCCATCAGAAGAATAAAAATAGTATTTTTCATAGAGATATTTTAATTGAGCACCCACTTGCCAATCCGTGAGGAAGGTGGTCGCATAGGCCAAGCCAACATAAGTATTTAAAGATTCGGTTTCACCATCTGGTAGGTCACTTGCCGTTTCACCCCTTAACTCTATACCTGTGACGCTTAGCATATTAAGAGAGACTGCCAGATTATGCTTCCCATTTAGGAATTGGATAGAAGCAAATTCCTGGTTAATATCCTGAAGCCAGGAGTTATGCATAAATAATACTGAATTGGAATTAGCCCCAGCTAATCCTGCCGGGTTCCAGTAAGCAGCAGACGCATCTGAGGCAATCGAGGAATAGGCATCGCCCATGGCCACAGCCCGGGCATCCACACCGATCTTTAAAAAACTCAACCCAACCTTTGCTCCGGTATCAGCAAATGCTGTTGATAGTGTAAATGCCAATAAGAGTATAAGTATACGCTTCATATCTAAAATCTTTCGTTAAAATTAATGCCTGTTTCACACAACAATTTGTTCACTCTTCATTACCAACTAAACAGATAAATATTTATTTTTACTCTTAAAAATGATTATCCTTTTCATCACCCTCCTTAACTTAAGGAGGGTAAAAAGCAGGGTGGTCGACTTATTCATTGACTAAAACTTGACCTGCCATGAAAATATATGGCTAACGCCTTCATCAATCACTGATGGCACAAATGCATAATCCAAGTAGGAAACCGTTGACATTATTTTAAAATCCAAGCCAGCACCAAACACCGGATCGCTCCCATTAACTCCCAACCGTACAGCAAGGTTTTCCCTATATACAGCTTCCACACCAATATGATTCTTTTTTAGACCTTTATTACTCCATTCAAAATCATAGGCTGCTTTAAGCCATTTTATAGGAGTCACATAATATGCGCCAATTTTACCCGTTAGTGGAAATTCATCAATGGTTGTGCCACCCCTCTCGAATAGTTCTTCCGTATTGGCTTTAAATTTTGATTTAATATCTTTAATTTGTGCACCAACGCATAGATCATCCGTGACAAGATATAAGGCACCAATATCAAATCCGACGCCATTTGAACTGTAATCATATTCATCTGTTCCATCATTAATAGATTCAAATAAAACTTTAACAGATACACCTACAGATAACCGCTTGCCAAATTGCCGGCCAAATGAAAAGTAAACCGCATTAGCAGAATGGTTAATTTCTCCGGTCTCCTCACCAATTGAGTTATAGGAATTGAGATCTCCCACACCACTTTCTATCCAACCAATTGAGAAACCTGCTCCTGGAGGTACTTTCATAGAGAAGCTTATATATCCGGCATGACGATCCAATGACAAAAAGCTGTAAGATAACCCTGCCAGAGGATCTTCGATTAACCCAAATGCTGCGGGATTATAAAAGGCAGAGTAAGCAGTGGTAGGAAATGCAACTCCTGTATTCCCCATTGCAATTGACCGGGCCCCTAATCCCATGCGTAGGTATGAACCGGCATATCCGCCATTTTCACTTGCAAAGGATATTATTGGTAACAATATAAACAATAACAGTTTAAATTTTATTTTCAAGACAGACCTCAATTAATAACGACTAGTTTACCCCAGGTAATATTACCTTCAACATTAATCCTGAAGAAGTAGACCCCGCTGGCAACAACATTTCCAGCAACATTTCTCCCATCCCACTTTGAATTTCGATCAAAAGTTTCATCTACTGGATCTGATTCATATTCCCGAACTGTTGCAACATGATCCATGGCAAAATCATAGATATCGATTACCACTTCGCCACTTTGACTAATATCATACTGAAAACGAATATAATCATGTCGGGATGGAGAAAATGGACTCGGGTAAGCATAGGCTACCGGGGTATCACTATCCCTGGTAGATTTAAATGAGCGGTGAATTTTCCAATTAATACCCTTATCCGTTGTAGAGGCAAGTCCGTCCGTGTTCCCAACCCAGAGACGGGTTACCGCTCCTTCCTTGGTATTTGCTGCTGAAAAATATTCATCCCCGATAAGATCCTCGCCTGTCTGAAAATCGTAAATACGAGGCAGGATATACCAATTATCACCACCATCGTTTGAAACATACATTCCGGAATCCGTAGCCACATATACAAAAGGTCCATCAAAGGCGAAATTATGAGTAAATCGTCCTTCAAGCATCGTCTCCCATGATTCGCCCCCATTGTCAGACTTACTTACACCACGACGATCGGAAGTGTCGGTTTCAATAGTAGCAGCCCATATGGTGTTTGTATGGGGCTGATGCGCAAGGGCGACGACAAAGTTTCCGGAGATTGGTAGTTCCTGATTATCATGTTTAAACCGACGCCAGGTTTTACCATTATCCTTACTTTTGCTTATACCCTCAGCTGTCCCAACCCACACGTTGCCATTTTCAGACATCACTGAGAATGCACGATGATTAAGGTATTCTAATGATGAAAATGGTATCCCATCGGTGGTTACAACCTGCCAGTTTTGGCCCATATCGGTGGATTTCCTCAATCCGCCACCCCAACTGGTAATCCAAATTGTCGAGTCCTGGACGGCAATATCAAATGTAATATTTTGAATTACAGTCGTAGTAGGACTATATTCCGTTTCATCCCTGGAGTCAATGGGTTGCCGGATATGTGTCCATGTTATACCATTATCTTTCGTGTAACTCAACCCCCCGCCGGCATCATGATTCCCACCATCGGCAACGGTTGTATCATACCCTGTTGCAATCCAGAATGTGGAATCATCCATAAAGCTCAGGGCCGTAACCCCACCTTTTCCCAGGTAATCTCTTGAAGTAAATGCCGTCCATGTTTGCCCGGCATCCGTTGTTCTATTCAGCCCATATCCTGAACCTGCCCAGAGTAGTGAATCTTTTGACACCATATCAACCATAGCGTTACCCAATTGCCGGTTTACGGTTCCTTCGCCCTCAGATGTTAAACGATACCCGCTTGGTTTATAGACCTGAGCAGTGGCAGTCGCCATAATCACAAGAATTAATATAATAATTTTCACGTTTTTGTAATCCTATCTATTCAATTTGTCCCAATGGACTGATCAACTCAATATCTTTATTTATAGGTCCCACTAAATTGCCAGCCTTATCACGTACATAAAAAATAAAAGTATATACACCCGGATCAAAATCATTCCTGACAATCAGAGGGTAAGCATAATAGCCGTCATTGGCCGTCTGGTCACCATAATTATCAAATCTAAACCAATCATTAATATTAAATGCCTGACCATTATCAACCATTACAAATGGACTGCCATTATTTGCCAACTCCCCATCAGGTTTTCTGGAATAAAAATACACGGAATCAATACTACCCAATCCTTCCGGATCAGAAACCTGTACAGTAATAGGTTTATAGTTATAGTCGTCAACCCCTGTCCCTGCAGGTATATGGAGGGTGTCTGGCATTGAGATCGATACAATCTCAGGGGGTAGGTTACCAATATATATCACATGACTTGCAATCTCTTTGTTCATTTCGCCATAGCTATCCCTGACATAAAACCTCAGGTTATAATGGCCCACTTTTCCTTCACCAAATTCCGGTGTGATTTTCGTTGAGAATATTGAATCTCCCGGTATTTCATCCCCATGAATTTCCATATCACCGTCATTATATAGAAACTGTTCAAATTTAGTATATCCCTTTGTCAAATCCTCACTTTCAAAATATGCTTCTAGGACATCACCAATCCCATTGCTGTCGGATACTGAGATAGAAAATGTAATACCCGGCTTATCTGCTGAAAGTGAATCAGGCGCTTCAATACGATGGATTTTAGGGGATTGATTTTCTCCTATAACCAGGGGGTATGAAAATAGCTGGTTTTGATTAAAATCTTCATCCATTGCAATAACATTTAGAGTAAAAGTAAGCTCTTCCGATTGCAGACTAATTTGATCAGCACGAAAATGGTTACTAAAGACGCCATCACCAGCAAGGACGTCCCCATCATCCGGATAGAGATAGCCACCATCATCCAACAATGAATCCTCGAGAACAATTTCCTGATTCAGATCCTGCACGATTGTGATCTTAACAGTCTTTAAATTTCTAATTCCCTGAGGATCCTGAACCCAAACTTCAATTTTATACGGATCCGCATTTAGATTATTCCATTTCTGTTGGATATTAATCTTTGAAATAATTGGATTTTGTCCCGTATCAAGAGGATTATTTTCTTCCGGACTACACGAGATACCGGCAAAAATTATTGCCAATAGAGTTAAACTCAAACTAGATGTAAATTTCACTTATGGCCCTTCTTCAATAAATCTGATTTAAATGATTTAATTACTCATACCTCTTCTTTTTTTTCTTTTAATTCAAACATCAACGAAAGCCAATCTTTCAAAGCCGTTTTTTCTACCAGGCGGAATCCAGATTTATTAAATGCATTAATCATTGTCGGCTCATCAGAAAGAATAATGCCAGAAAGCATCAATATTCCTCCCACATTTAAAAACTTGGGAAGCAGGTCCGCATATCGTAGAAGGACATTTCGATTTATATTGGCCATTACAATATCATATTCTGAAGGTTGTAGGTTCTCTGGTTGTGCTACAAAAAATTTTACAATATCTGAAGCATTATTCAATTTGGCATTCTCAAAGGCATTTTTTAATGCCACGGGATCATTATCAATGGCCATAACCGATTCAGCAGCTAATTTTTCAGCAAAAAGGGCGAGAATCCCACTGCCTGTCCCTAAATCAAGAATACGCATGCCTGGTTTGACGTACTTTTCCAGGCATTGCGCAATTAACTGGGTACTTTCATGGTGTCCTGTTCCAAATGCCATCTGAGGATTGATGGTAAGGACAATTTCTCCAGGATGGCTGCGATACTTTTCCCAGGGGGGTTTTACCACTAGACGAGTTGTGATATGGATAGGTCGAAAAAAGTTTTTCCAATTTTTATTCCAATCTTTGTCAGCGAAAGAAATGACCCTGAGGTTTCTTGTTCCAAATCCAGGAATAAACTCTTGTATATAATCCAACAGGGCAAGTTTTATTTCACTTGACCATCGGTGTTGACTAAAATATATCAGGATTCCATTTTCAGTCATGTTTATACCCTCACATCCCTGTGCAAACAGATACCCTGAGATGAGTTCCAGTTTTTCCTGGGGGAGATCCATTCTAATTTCGATCCAACTCATATTCTCACCTACTTTTTTATCAACGAAATAACGAGAGATAAAACCAATTAATTATCCTGAAACCATTCGCTTCAGTTTTAAACACCATATTCCAATTCCTAATTCCCAGTTACAAATTACTAACTTGTAATTCCTATATTCTAATTAAATATACTGATTTAATCCCTGATGGCAATATTTACCGTAACACCGAACTCATTCCAGCTAAATTTTCCACTAATTTTATTTTCGGTTACACCCGTTTCATAATAAAGACTACCAGATACTCTTTTATTAAAGCGGTATGAAGCAGCAGGTCTTAGTTTCCAGGATGTATTATTTTGGTTTTCCTGGAACTCACTCTGATTCAATTGTTTCTGAAATGTTTTATTTACAGAACGGTCGAATGACAGGGAAAAATTTATTTCATTTTTAAACGTTGCGCCCTTAAACGGCCAGATGGGTATAGGAATCTGGAACCCGCCGCTCGTAGCATAGGAAGCTGAGACAGAAAAGGTGCTGTTTTCTGAGCGGGTTGCCCCACCAGCTGATTTCGCATTAAAGGTCGCACCCTGGCTGAGACGAATTGTTGAACGCACCTCTCCTAACCAGGTAATACTTAATCCTATCAGAGGCTGGTAATTATGTGAAAATGTTTCTGCAGCGGGTACTAATTCATTATTCGCTAATTTCTTACTGGAGGTATATTTCCCGGATCTGGCATGCTCTATTGTTACTGTTTTTGCTAATCCTTTAAAGAACAAAAATTCTTCCAACCCACCAATTTTCACAGTCCAATCTGGAACAAACCGGCGGATATCTCCTTCCAGGCCAGAAAATTCTTCTGCGGGATTCTCCCCCCAGGCCAGAAATGTACTGGACTCATTTCCGGTACGTGTTTTATCATTACTTGTTTCAGAAACCGAATATTCATGGCTAAAACTTGTCTTAACATTTGATGCAATATCAAAATTCACTGAAGTCCGGAGTGACCGTGAATCCGTTACAGAAGGACCTACCAAGATAGTGCTAAAACTGGTGTCCTGGGGAACGCCCGGATCCATTGTAAAGCCAAACTGATATTTCAGACTGGGTATATCTGAAACAAATGAATTTGCCACATTCTGATTCCATGTATACGATGCCTGTATCTTTTTCCAGGCATCAAAGAAACCCCAAATAAGCATTAATGGATTTGGAATCTTAAATTCTTTTTTTGTCGTATCTGGTGAAGCCTTCTGCTCGACAACTTCCTCTGTTTCTTCTTTAGTCTTTTTTCTGGGGCGTCGACCACGACTGGTCTTTTTAGCCGCTGGCGCTGCTTCTGGCGTATAGATCATATTCACCAACTGGCTAGGACTAAAAGATGCTGAAGCTCTTCTTCCAATCCTGTTAGAACTCTGTTTCTGATTTTTAGATAGATTTACGAAATAGTACCTAAAATCCGATGAATATGAAAAATCTGTAGTTAACCAGTCAATTATTTTAGGTTTGTAATCAAACTTAAAACTTTGACTGATATCTGTATCCAGGCCAAAATCCAAATTACTGATTATTGATTTAAACAATTCTTTTCCACTCATACCAATAAAGTCGGCATCTGCTTTATGCGTTCTGCTCCATGTCATGTTTACACTAGGTAATAAACGAAAACCCACATTAGCTTTGCGACTCGACATGGTATTGACTGTACTTGTAACCTTATCTGCTGCCCGCAGGCGATTTGATTGTTTATTATCAGAAATATTAACGCTAAACGTTGCAGAATTGGGTGTAAAGTAAATTTTTTGGGTTGCTAATTCCTCCAGGATCGGAAACCCTTCAAAAATATCAAATGGAGAAATAAAATTTTCCTTACCAAATGGTATGCCATAGGTAAATGAGAATCGCCACTGTTCAGACCGGTTAAAGGCTGTCCGGTAATCCCGACTGCTTTTATTTGAAAAATCAAAATCTAAGGTTATCTGATCAATCGTATGATACCATAGCCAGAAGTCTGACTTGATCCTTCTCTTAATTGTCGTTCCGACACCAAATATTTCTGAATAGGAAACCTGGCTTTCAATATCCGGATGTAAAAACTTCATGCCAAACAATGATTTGAGTTTTTCATAGATATTTTCATTTTTATATCCGGTGAGAATATCAGTTTTAGGGAAGTATTTTGGGATGTTTTTGCTAAATGATGCCCTGGCATCAATGGGAAAAGAGATGTTTAATCCCGTGGGAAACAACCTGTCCAGGTGAAATACTCCCGAATAATTTTGCGATTCTATTGAATTCCCAGAACCAAACTGGGTTTTAATATCATGAAAATCAGCATCCTTACTTTCCCAATGACCAGCAAAAGTCAGCACATCCGCAACGGCTACACTTGTGCTTAATCGTAGCGCAGACCCCTCATCCTGCCTGACGCCGGATACACGCATTTCATCAAGCCAGATTTCCCCGGACCAGGAAAACACATCATTGTTTTTTACGCCAACCCTAAAAAACCTTACCGTATTTAGACTTGGATTACCTTCAATTCTATAATAACCGCCAGGTCTGTCGGGAACGGTAGTTCGCTGGTTGTGAGTAAACTTTGAACGCGTCAACTCTGTTAAATCGATGTCAATTTCATTGACACCGGCCCACCCGGCATAGACCTCCTGTCCATACTCATAATAATTATTATTATCCGCACCAAACCTTACATATATGTTTACTGGACTCTTCTTATCGAGAGGCGATGCAGGAATTGATCTGGGGTCTCCATGTACAAACATTCGTAAATACTTGTAATTCACCAGCTGCATAATATTCCCATAAAGGGTTTTACGAGCCTGTGCAGCTGCACCAGGTGCCAGGTCTTTGATCCGCATAACCATGGCCTGTTCCTTAGATCTTGCCTTGGTTATCCGGTCAACTATTCCACTGACCCCAGGCGGTGATGTATAAGGAGGCGGGCCACCAGGAATTGCGACGGCATTTTCTTCTGTATTATATACGGTTAAGGAAAAGAGTGAATCATTTTGTACGAATTTACTTGAATCATCCTGAGAGATGCCTTCTTCTTCCCATTCATTGCCAACAAAATCAAATGTGGCGATACGAATATTATCTCTTTCTTCGGTCAGGTTACTAAACCATAATCGTACATAGTAAACAGATTGAAATGTCGTATCAGGGTGACCGACACTGTTCTCCCGATCCCACTCTGGCAGTGGAATTCTGAACTGTCGCCAGCCACTTGCCGTAGATCCTGATAACCACTCTTTTGACTTCTCATCACTAGGATCCAGGGTAAAACTATAATGAAAATATTCATTAAGAAGATCCACCTGCCCATTACCATCTAAATCTTCAGAATCGGGATAGTTGGCTGCCTGGGCCTGCGAATTACCTTCAGTACCATTAATACCATCATATGGATGAAGTGCTCTTCTGTCTGGCGCTTTCCAGCGATCATTCGGATCATGGCCCGCCTGGCCAAAGGGTATACCATCGATACCTGTATCTTCATTTACATCGAGAATCCCGTTTCTATTCTGGTCTTCTGTATTTAATCCTTTCCAGTCCGGCGCCCCATAGACACGTTGCCCATCTCTTTCAGTAAACATGTACCAGTCTTCTGAGATCTGACCAATATCAATATTAAAGGTCACATAATTTGGGTTAAGAAGAGAATCCTCCTTCACCCACATTTCAATGAATTTGGTTTTCTGCTGATTCGGGAAACTGGCAGTTGAACGCATAATCCCAACCCAGGCCTCATCCTGCTCCTGTTCAGGTTTGCGCCATACCTGTAAACCGAGAACATCGGTTGTCTGTCCTGTCTCGGCATTCACATCTCTGTTTGGCCAGATATTTTTTATTAACTCCTGTTCATAAGGATTAAACCAAACCATGTTACCCCGTCTCCTGTCAGCAACCGTATCAACCAAAGTGAATCCATTAGATATAGCTGGGAAAATCGCCGGGGGACTGGCAGTTGTCCAGGCATTGTATCGGATACCCAATGTGGTTGCCCTCTTTGTTCCCTCAAAATCATCAATATAAGCGACACCTTCATAATCACCGGTACCTTCATTATTAAGCGTATTAGGTTTTGGCATCACCTGTGCATATTCGGCCTCTATTTTTATCCGTGAATCTGTATTCGTCTCACCGAAAGTGAAAATATTTATAAAATCCGTAAGAAATCTTGGGCTAAAATTCAAAGCCATATTAACATCCCAAACAAAATTACTAAATGGCTCCTGCCCAACACGGACACGTTGTTCCAGGGTTGACTTATTCATATACAGGGCTGTAAAACCAATAAAGGAATCATCCCAAAATCGGTATTCTGCCCGCCCACCTAGGATGGTTTTCTTATCTAACTGAAAGATTGATGCTTTTTCATATTTAATTTCTATATTTGAACTGGCACGCTTCGCTTTATTGGATATTAAAGTGAGTTGTCCCGTAAAGTAGTCGATGATGTAATCAACATTGCGGGAAAGGGGGGAACCGTTTAAAAGCACCTCTTCACTACCTTCCAACACGTTAAATCCAAGATCAAACGTAGACCGGGTACTCTTTGAAGTAACAATCATTTCGAATTTTGTGCGGTCAATCTGATTTTGACGATCAGTCAGATTATAAATTCGCACCCTGTTTGTATCAGCTAATTGAAAACGACTTTCATCGAGTGGGTCAAATGGATTTAAACTTGGAAAAAGTAAGATTCCATCTGCCCGGTTAATTAAATATGGATTGCCATCCACATTTTTGTCGCCGTCCGCTACGACGGCCCCATTTTCATCGACCAGATCAAGTCCCATCAGGTTGAGGAAAGGTTTACGTGGCTCAACCTGCTGGGTTTGCTCATGACCACCATCTTTATTGAATTCTATTTCAACATTAAAGCCTTCTTGTTCAATATCTGTACCACCCAGATAGTAAACATTACGCATCACCAATGGCCACACCTTCTCATGATCCGGTCGTATTGACTTAGGTTTAATCAGTCTTAGTACATAATGTTTGGAGGTGTCTGAACCAACAACTTCTGAAAACAGAGTTCCAACTTTTTCTCCTCCTTCTGTTTTATAAGCAATGGCAAGGACTTCTGTATCTTTAACCTGGGTCTTTAACCAGAAGAAACCACGGGCATAATCATATTCATAATCCCGGCCTTCTTCAAGTGGAATAAATTCAGCAACCTCAACCTCCCCGGATTCGGCGGTAATACCGTCCAGATTGGGCAGGTTTTCAAATTCCTCAATTCTTTCCTTAACAACGGCAACACCCTTTCTCGCTTCATTATCAGAATAAGCGCCCGAACGGTAAACATTAAATTCAGTAATTAAGGTGCCTTCTTCATAATACCATTGCTGAAGATCCTCAGAGAATCCAGTTTCATAGCGAGTTCTGTAATAGCTGTCCATAAAAAAGTAGCGGTCTTTTACAAAGTCATAATCATGAATGACCGTTTTACTTTCTTTTGAGCTACCAGATATGGATAATTTCTTCTGCTCACCTTTTTCAATGGAAGCCACACCGGTGACATAAAAATTTCCAACTTTCATATTTGATTTAATTCCAAAAAGGCCTTTATTAGAACCACCAAAAATCACATACTTCGTCGAAGGCAATGACAAACCAATATTACCCGCTTCAATACTTTGGACGATTTCATCCTCATCTCCTTCATAAGTTAAACGCAGGGTATTCTCAAAATCGAAGGTTGCCTCACTGTTTTGCTCCACGGATACGGTGACTTTTTCACCAATTTTTCCTTCAATAGTAAATTGCTGTGTTTGACTAAACCGAGGGCTAAAACTTCCACGATCCTGAACAGCGCTTACTGACGCCCCTTCCCTTTCCTCCGATCTACCGGAGAGGTCAAAAGATATGTTGCCGGTTACACGCAGGCGAACCCGGTCGGAACCAAATATCCGGGTAAATGTTTCATTTTTAATCCTCACCGGGATCTCTAACTCCAACGCCCCAGACTCTTTCTTGTCTCCTTCGCTAAGGGTTTTAGCAATTTCTTTCTTCCACATTTCCCGGCGATCAAAGACCAACCGCAGGCGAATATAAGTATCCAAGTCAACAACAGCAGGAAAATTAAACTCAGTTTGAGCAACGATTTCTTCAACGGTGACAAACTTTGCTGTAGAATCGAGAGTGGTATTACGTGTATATAGAGGTGGGGTAATTTTAAAAAGGGTTGAATCAAGGAATTGACTACCCATACTTTCAGATTCAGGCTCAAAAAGTTGCACTGATCTTGTCGGATCCGGAATTTGCATTCCAATCTGGGCAGAAAGATCCCCTACAGATATAAATAAAGGGATGATGACTAGTAGAAAGGCCTGGAGGAGCCTCTTTTTTCCAATCAAGAGTTGCTTCACCTGTTGTCGCTTAATTGTACTCGTTGTTAGTTAATTGCGTAGCAACTTTTCTTTGGACTTCCTCCAGTTAGTAATAATTATTTGAACCTGCTAATTTATGGATAGACCTGAATATATTCAAGATCAATTTGTCTCTTTATATAAGATATCGACCCCAATCGCTATCTATTTAAAGGTAATTTGAGAATATTTCCTTTATTTGTAATCTTAAACAACCAAATAAAAATTTGGTTCAGTTTTTGAGCATATTTAATATATCTGCAACGATATGATTAATAGCCTTATCAATGGGCCAAAGCAAGATGAATAAAAACAAATTTAGTCAATATTCTATGGTCATCTTTCTATCATAATTTATTTAACAATAAGGCGTTGCGTCTCTGCGCAGCTGCGAGAGATTAATGATCCCTGTAAGATAATCCCTAAATTTACTTCCCCGATAGAACTTCTAACCAGATTTACGTATATTTAAAAGACTGTAAATATGAGAAACATAAATGAAAATTCTACCAAAATATATCATTCGTGAACATATCCCACCTTTTGTCTTTGCACTTGGTGTACTAATGTTCATATTTTTGATGCAATTCTTGGTAAAATATATAACTAAAATATTCGGCAAAGGTTTACCATTCTTTACTATTATTGAACTTGTCTTCTATAATCTTGCCTGGATGTTTGCCTTAGCCGTACCAATGTCTGTTCTTGTTGCCACATTAATGTCATTCGGACGATTATCAGGTGACAATGAGATAACTATCCTTAAATCCAGTGGTATCAGCATTTACAAAATAATTCGCCCGGCGCTTATATTTGGCGGCGCAATAACTATCTTGATGATTCTTTTTAACGATCAGGTATTACCTGATTTTAATCACCGGGCGCGGGTAATGTTTCAGAATATCAATCAGAAAAAAGCGACACTAAAACTTGAACCAAATATTTTCTTCGACCTGGGTAAATACTCATTTCACGTTGAAAAAATTGAAAAAACCTTGGGTGAGGAACTTTCAGACCGTATGAATATGCTCGGGCCAGATCTGGATTTACAATCAAAGCCAGACCGCCTGAAAAATGTAACCATTTTTAACCGAAAAGATCCGAACAAAACAATTACTGTTACAGCAGATGAAGGATATATGATATATTCAAAGGTATCCAAGAGCCTTGTATTTACATTATTTGATGGTGAATACCATGAGTTAGATAATCGAAACATCGAAGATTATAGATTTTCACATTTTGCCAGAAATCGTGTCAACATTCCTGCACCACAATTCGAATTAGAAAACAAAGAGGATAATTACCGGGGTGATCGGGAGATGAATGTGGCCATGATGTTAGAAAAAGTACGCGCCAGTGACACCTCTTTGGTAAAGGAAAAACTGAAGATAATTGATAAAATTAACCGGTCCTGGCTGCCACTTGAGGACAGAATAAAAAAGGCAAAAAAAATTGAAACCTCCGATCAATTTGAAGCCGATATAAACCTGCTTAGCCATGTAAACGCAGCAATCACCAAGAAGGCGTGTGATCGCGCCTATAGAAAGGCCAGTCGCTTATACCAGTTAGTCCGTACATCCAGTAGCCGATTGACCAGTTTTGATGTTAGCATTAACCGTTATTTGGTGGAAATTCATAAAAAATTCTCGATACCATTTGCCAGTATTGTATTTATTTTGGTTGGTGCTCCTTTAGGAATTGCTTCAAGAAAGGGAAGTATGGGTATTGGCGTCACTTTGAGTATTTTCTTTTTCTTGCTTTATTGGATTTGTCTGATTCTTGGCGAAGATTTAGCAGACAGGAGATTATTACCCCCAATGCTAGCCATGTGGTTCCCTAACATTCTTATCGGACTTGCCGGGGCTTATCTTACCTGGCGGACAGTCAAAGAAACAACTGTCATTAAATGGGATAAAATGGGTAAATTGTTCACTAAATTTAAAAAAGAAAAATCTGAAGAGATTGAGAGACCGTTACCATAATTAAAGATACAAGAAAATTACTCTAGCTGATTTTTAGACTTCTTTGACTTTTATTTGCGATCTTATGCAGTATTACGCGTTTGATGCAAAATACTTTGTTTTTTTAGCAACTGTTCAATGTCATTCAGAAGGGATCTTTCCACGTGAAGAATCATTCTCAGCAAGGAGGAAGATTCCGACAGAAAGACAATACCATTTGTTTGCGGCTTTGATTTGTGCTATGAATTTATCAACAGAGAAAACTATTAAACTATGACAGTTTTAGATAAATATCTCCTGAAGAAATTTATTATAAACCTCTTATTCTCAATAGGTGCATTTGTAATCATATTTCTTGTTGTGGACCTAATCGAGAATATTGACAAGTTTATTGATCGCGATGCTACTGTTTTCCAGGTAGGTATGTACTATATTTATTACATACCTTACATAATAAACCTAACCCTGCCGGTGGCCATGTTGCTTGCCTGCCTGTTTTCCTTAGGTAGCATGTCGCAACACAATGAAATTGTAGCTCAAAAAAGTTCGGGTATAAGTCTCTATAGAATTTTTCTCCCTCTATTCATTTTAGCTTTTATCATTAGTATTGGTGCAGGTTTTTTTAATGAGTTTGTCGTACCATGGACAAACCAGGCCAGGTTAGATCTATACCGCTATGACATACAGAAACATCCTAAAAACAAAGGAACCCGACGAAATGATATTTACCTTCAGGATAAGGGAGACAGAAAAATATCCATAGCTTTTTTTGATGGTACTAAGAATGAAGGTAAAAAAATAAGTTTGCAATACTTTGATGGCCGACGCTTAACAAGACGAATAGATGCGGAAAAATTTAATTGGGTTGATCAACATTGGGTTTTGCATAATGTGAATGAGCGTATCTTCACGGATTCAGTTCTCTACGTACAAAAAAACATCAAAATAATCCAATCTGATCTTACATTTAAGCCTGCCAGTTTACTTGAATTACAAAAGCAACCGGAGGAAATGAGTTATCTTGAATTGAAGGAATTTATTAATGAGATGACACAAATAGGGGCAGAAGTTCGAAAATGGATTGTAGAACTGTATTTTAAAATATCATATCCATTTGCAAATTTCGTTATTGTGCTATTTGGGGCACCCATAGCTGCCCGAAAGCGAAGGAGTGGTACTGCGGTTGGAATCGGTATCAGTTTACTCATATGTTTTATTTATTTTCTCTTTATTCGTATGGGCCAGGTTATGGGGCATCAGGGCACTCTCGAGCCCTGGTTGGGTGCATGGCTTGGTAATATTATTTTTGGTATTGGCGGAATTTATACAAATATTACAGCACGGCAGTAACTGCAGATTGAACAATGAACATTGAATATTGAAGGTATCAACCAGTACCTTTTCTATCCAGCTAAAGAGAGTGAAAGTTATCCTCTTTTTCTCCTAATAAAGAAACGGGACACCTCAAAGAGAGCATCCCGTTTTTCTTTTTTAGAGCACCTAGGATATAGAACCGAATACTGAGCACTCAGAATTATTTCACCATCATCATCTTCATAATTTTGCTAAATTTTTTCGCGGAGATTCGATAAAAATAAATGCCGGAAGCCACGCGATTATGGTGTTTGTTTTTACCGTCCCAAACAACTTCCCATCGACCGGCCTTGTAATTTTTCTCATCAATTAAATTTATAACTTTTTTTCCAAGGATATCATAAATCTCGATCGTAACCCGGGCATCCACGGGAAGATGAAATTCAACCGTTGTTTGTGGGTTAAACGGATTTGGATAGTTTTGCTTTAAGGCAAAATCCCTCGGTAGTTTTTCCAGAGCGGTAGCAACAACAGATAAGGAAGAATAATGCCTGGATCCATCCAAATCCACCTGAACCAATTGGTATTCATAGGTGCTATCTTTCTCTACGTGAGTATCTGCAAAAACATATTGTTTTTCATTTGCAGAACTTAGTTGGCCTTCCAAATCAGGATTTGAATCATAACTGGAGATTTTCTCAAATCCATCTTTTCCCTTATGGATGCGCCGCTGAATTTCAAATCCCTGGTTATTCAGCTCACTTGCTGTAATCCATTCAACTAATATAACACCCGGGTCCGAAGAGGCCGTGAATGAAACCAACTCCACTGGCAAACTGTAATCCTGACCACTACTTATTGGAAAATTAGCCGGATTCAAATTCGTTTCTGGTGATTCTACACTTAGATAACTTGTAGAGTTTATTAATACACCAATACTGTTCGTTGGATCTGCTGTTGTAGAAATATCATAGGCAATATAGATTATTTCAGGTGAACCAAATGCAACACTTAACCCGGAACCAAGGCTTACAGTAGCGGATCCACCTGAAGCACCAGTCACTGAGCTGCTTCCCAGGAGCTGATCTTGTCCTGGCTGAAATCCCGCAGATGTACCATTTTCGAGATAGACTTTGATCAAATCAAGATCCAGTGCATCAGAAGTACCTGTTACAGCACGATTATCCACTTGAATGCTGAAAAGTGTCGATGTGTTCTTGTCTACACTTAGATTTATTTGCATCAATCCAACATCCGTTGCACCAGGTACAGGAGAAGCGCCAAGATCTGAATTAGCAATAGTCAAATTTGAATATGCTGTCATTGTCTGGGTTCCACCTGATACAGGGAAAGTACCTGTTGGAATTATTGTATTCAATGAGGTCCCGCCAGTCGCATCAACATCTGTGGCAACTTGCAAGGAAGCAATAAAACCGCTTCCAGTTGATATCCCGGCAGCAAAGTTATAGGCGACAAGCCAGTATTCTGTGCTGCTTGCAGAGATGCTCACACCGGTCAGATTAAAAGTTACTGTAGTTCCACTATAACTGGCGGTAGCCAACTGCGTATCACCACCATCGACGATACCATCATTGTTCTCATCCCGGTATAAAGCAGTTCCAAGAACATCAGTTGAGGGATCGCCACTTCCCTGATGGGTAAGGGTAACATCATTAATATCCACGGCTTCAACACTACTAGTGGTTAAACGGAACTGAAGCATTTCTATATTAGCGAGATTTTCATTGTCGACGTACGCAGAAGCCGGGTTATGATCACCGACAGCGACAGTCATGCTACCCGTAGAAGAAATCGTTTTATAATTTCCTACACTCGGAGTACCATTTGCTGAGATGCTTTGAGTCGATGTTGCGCCTACAAGCGTGAGATTTGCAGCATTGTATATACCGACCCTAAATGTCTCATCCTCAGAGCCAGATCCGTTCAAATCATAAACTACAAGCCAATTAACAGTAGTTCCCGCTTCAACCGTATCACCGATTGTATTGAAGGTAACGGTCCCATTATTTGCTGCATAGGTTTGTTGCACATCGATCTGTGTGTCCGTTCCATCCAGTTGACCATTATTGTCAAGATCTCGGTACAATGAAACACCCGTAAGATCATTTGCATCATCAGCCGTTCCATCTGCGGTAAATGTTATGCTATTTACTGCAATGTTCTCTACAGAGCTGCTGACAGGGCCAGTTGTTGCATAACCAGATTTGTCGCTGCAGCAGATTCCAGAGTGCCGGATGGATTATTTGTACCGATGACAAGGGTCATACTACCTGTATTGGATATGGAGAAAAGCCCACCTGCAACAGGTGCCCCGGTAGCAAAAACAGAATTTGTTGTTACATCACCGGTAGCCGATATATCCGTATCCGATTCTAATGAAACACGGAAGTTTTCTCCAGTTGATGCGGTTCCACTTAAATCACAAACAACAATCCAGTTTTGTGTTGTGTTTTGTGTTATGGTCTGATCAAGTCCTGAAAAAGTTACTACTCCATTATTCCCTGACCAACTTTGATCTGAACCCAATTGTGTATCTCCTCCGTCGAGCTGTCCATTCCCATTATCATCCAGATAGAGTTGTATTGAACCAGTCACAAAATCATTGGCGTCATCAAATGTTCCGCCGACAGAAAATCGTGCTGAAGATATTGTCACATCTTCATTCGGTCCAACAGTTAGAGCAACCTGGACCACTTCCAGATCGGATTCATCACCGGCAATATTCGTATTACCCGGATTAGCTGCACCTGCTGTTAACGTAAGAGTACCGGTTTCTGATATTACAGCCTCTCCACCCTGAATTGGTGGTCCTGCTGGTGTAATCGCCTGCCCGCTTGTTTCACCAGTATCAGCAACAGCATCTGTACCTGGCAATGTAACTCTAAACGACTCTAACAAAGCGTTTTCAGCAAGATCGTAATCATAAACCACAATCCAGTTTTCGGATGTACCGCCAGTAATCACTTCCGAGATTCCGCTGAATGAGAACGAACCATTATCTGTTAAAGATGTGATAGTTGTTCCAACTTTTGTATCTGACAAAATATCCAAAGCGCCATTGTTGTTGTTATCAATAAACAATCTGACCGAATCAACATCTGTACTTTCATCGCCACTTCCGGAGGCTTCGAAAAGTAATGAAGAAACCCGGATATCCTCGACCGGACTTGCGGCCATTTGCAATTGGATCATCACTTCATCCTGGGCACCTCTGCTGATATAACGATAGGCCGGATTATTTGCACCTGCAGTAATGGTAAGCGTTCCAGGTGTTGTACCACTAACAACAGTTTTGCGCCCACCAGCCAGACTGGCTCCTGAAACATTCGCAGGATTTCCAGACACCACACCGGTAGCACTAAGGTGGCTATTTTCTACCATGGAGATCTCAATCCAATCATTCACGTCACCATTAGTAAAACTGTGAATGATTAGCCATTGCACAGTCGAGTTGGCTGCAATAGTCTCATTACTAATTCCTAAAGTAATATTACCTGGAGCGTTCCAAGCATTGCCAGAATAATTGCCGGAGATAATAAACCGGTCAATTGCAGCATCATAACTCCCATTAAGATTAACATCTTCATAGATACTTACATCCGGGGCATCAATCTCATCTAACCTGAATCCACTGCTGCCTGGAGTCAGCTGAATACTGCTGATCGTTAGATCTTCAACATTATTTGTCGTGAGAGAAAGTGCCATCATTGTAATGTTTTTTGAACTTCCATTAATATTTTCAGTACCTGGATTTGTAGTACCGAGAGCCATTACGAGAGAACCGTCGGCCGATACAGTCATACTATTACCACCAATTGGCGGACCTGAAGCTAATATGCTTTGCAATGAAGAAGTACCCATCGCATTAATTTGGGTTGCTTGAGAGATAGATACCCTGAATGTCTCACCTGCCGCGGCATTACCATTTAAATAGTAAATAACTAACCAATGTTCTGAAGTACCAGCAGATATGGTTTCTGTATATCCATCAAATGTGATCAGACTATCATCGCCAAATGAAGATAGTGTAGACCCAATTTGTAAATCATACGCCGGATCATATATACCGTTGTCATTTACATCCGAATATAATTTTACAGAATCGATATCGGTCGACTCCCCAGCAGTCCCACTTTGATTAAATGTTATAGATGTGATCTCAACATCTTCTGCAAGATTGGCCGATAATTTCATCTGATACATTGACAGCGATTGTTCGGTTGAGGAAATGGTACGCGCAACGGGATTAGCATCGCCATTAACAACTGCTAATGCTCCCACATTTGAAATTGTTGCAATGCCGCTTTGGAGAGGCGCTCCCGAATTAGAAATTGGAAGTCCGCTGGTTACACCAGTATCTACTACAGAACCATTTGAAGGTAAACTAAGTTGATACGTTTCACCATTGCCTGTCTCCGTAATATTAAAATCATAAACAACAATCCAGTTGGCACTCGATCCTGCAGAGAGCATTTGATTCAAACTGGAGAAAACGATATCTCCATTATCTGTGAAAGATGTAAGAGTTGGAGCTATTTGACTATCCATGAGTAAATTTAGAACACCATTTCCATCTACATCATTATATAATCGTATGGAATCTATATCCGTGCTCTCATTGCCTGTACCACTTGTAGATAAGGTTACTTCACTGATATCAATTGCTTCATTCGATCCGGCAGAAAGCAATAATTGAAACATAACCTCACTACTGCTACCCGGCGGTATATTGCGATAACCCGGATCGCTACCACCAACCGCCAAACTCAGGGTACCCGGTATTGTTCCTGCTGTAACCGTCTTCACACCGGCATTCAATGTTGCACCTGTAACATTGACACCAGCAGCGCTGGATACACCCGTTGCCGTCACATCACTGTTGTTCACGATCGATAAGGCAAGATTATCATTCACATCACCATTTACATAATTATTGACAATCAACCAGTTCTCTGTTGTCCCCGCATAGATATAGCGGCTGGAAAAGGTCAACGTCGTATTTCCTGGAAAATTCCAGGCATTACCAACATAGTCCTGCGTCGTTATCAACTCATCTATCGATGATTCGTAAACGCCGTTATTGTTCACATCTTTATAAATGCGCATATCAGGACTGACAACTTCATCATTACGGATGCCACTTCCCGTCGTCGTTATCGCGATACTGTTTATCTCAATATCCTCTACCGCACTGGCCGATAAGCGTAACTGCGCCATCGTAACATTCTGAGCACCACCGCTGATATTCTCATCTCCCGGATTATTATCACCAAGCGCTATCGTTAAAGCACCCGTGGAAGATATCGTCATCGCATTACCCTGAACCGGCGTCCCTGATGGAACTATCGCGTTACTGCTGGTAGCACCTGTGGCTGTTATATCACTGCCCTGCGCTACGTAACTACGAAAACTCTCATCAGCAGAACCATTACCGGCAAGATTGTAAATCACCAACCAAAGGGCCGAGCCATCTGCTGCTATCTGCTCAGTCAGACTACCAAAAGTCAGGTTTCCATTATCTGTAAAACTTGTTAGGGTAGAACCTAATTGACGATCGATGCCCAAATCCAGAACACCATTGGTGTTTACATCAAAATATAACCGCGCTGAATCCAGGTCCGTACTTTCATTGGCTGTACCTGATGCCGTAAATGAAGCAGATGTAATATCTACCGCCTCTGTAGCTGTTGCGGATAAGGCAATCTGCATCATCACTAAATTCTGTTCCGATGAAGAGATATATTTTGCCTGGGGATTTCCGGGACCAGCCATGATACTTAAACTACCCGTAGCAGATATCGTACCGATTCCACCCGACAATGGAGCTCCCGTATTGGTAATCGCTTCTCCACTGGTAACACCAGTATCCACAACCGCTGCATTCCCGGACACATGGACCTGATAGGTCTCTCCATTTATGGTCTGAGCACCATCAAAATCATATAAAACCAGCCAGTCTTCTGATTCTCCCTGGTTGATAATCTCACTCAGACCACTAAATATCAGATTACCATCATCATCTAATCCGCTTAAAGTGGATCCTATCTGACGGTCATAATCCAATGGATTAAAGCGGCCGTCACCATTCACATCTTCAATTAAACGTACGGAATCAACATCGACACTCTCATTACCCGAACCGCTCATTGTAAATCCTATCTCGCTGATCTGAACGGCTTCTGATCCAGAGGTTAACTGCAGATCAAGCATAACCTCCTCTGACGCACCCGAGGCAATATTATGATATCCCGGATCATTGGCACCTAAAGACAAGGCTAAGGAACCTGCGCTGCCACCTGCTGTAACCGTCTTCACACCGGCATTCAATGTTGCACCTGTAACATTGACACCAGCAGCGCTGGATACACCCGTTGCCGTCACATCACTGTTGTTCACGATCGATAAGGCAAGATTATCATTCACATCACCATTTACATAATTATTGACAATCAACCAGTTCTCTGTTGTCCCCGCATAGATATAGCGGCTGGAAAAGGTCAACGTCGTATTTCCTGGAAAATTCCAGGCATTACCAACATAGTCCTGCGTCGTTATCAACTCATCTATCGATGATTCGTAAACGCCGTTATTGTTCACATCTTTATAAATGCGCATATCAGGACTGACAACTTCATCATTACGGATGCCACTTCCCGTCGTCGTTATCGCGATACTGTTTATCTCAATATCCTCTACCGCACTGGCCGATAAGCGTAACTGCGCCATCGTAACATTCTGAGCACCACCGCTGATATTCTCATCTCCCGGATTATTATCACCAAGCGCTATCGTCAACGCACCCGTGGAGGATATCGTCATTGCATTTCCATTAACCGGTGCTCCTACAGGAATAATGGTCGTTATACTTGATATACCTGTGGCCTCAAGATCCTTGATTCTGCGCAACATAGACTCTGAAGGTTTCACTTGCTGAAGCCAGACCATTGAGGTTATAAACGACGATCCAGTTCACTGAATTTTCAGCCTCAACCTGTTCACTCAGCCCGGAAAAAGTAATCGTACCATTATCTGTAAATGTCTCACCAGTTGAACCGATCTGTGTGTCGATACCAATGTCGAGATTTCCATTATTATTCGTGTCAAAAAATAAACGAACAGAATCTAAATCTGTACTCTCATTAGCTGTTCCCGCTGTGGTAAATGTTATAGCAGAAACATCAATATCTTCCACATCCGAAGCAGCCAGATTTAACTGAAGCATAACCAGATTTTGCTCTGCAGCAGCAATATTATGGGCTTCCGGATTATACATACCTTGTGTAATACTACCTGTTTGAGATATCGTACCAATTCCACCATATAAAGGTGCTCCCGTGTTAATACTGGCATCATTTGTTGTCACACCTGTATCAACAATCGCCAGATTACCACTAAGTGCTACTTGATATGTTTCGCCAATCGTGGTTTGGAGAGGATCAAAATCATAGAGGATTAGCCAATTCACACTTTCACCCTCAGGTACGGTTTCATCCAAATTAGAAAATACCAGATTTCCGTCGTCGCCAAGAACAGTTAATGTGGCTCCAATTTGGCGATCATAATCAATAGGATTATAAACACCATCACCATTTGCATCCTGGACCAATCGGACAGAATCCAGATCGGTTCCTTCGTCACCTGTTCCGCTGCTAACAAATGTAATCTCACTAATATTAATGTCCTCTGAAGAGGCTGATAGTCTGTAAATCAATCATTGATTTGTTGGTGGCTCCCGGAAGGATATTTTGAAATCCTGGATCATTCGGTCCTAACGCCATGGAGAGTGTTCCCGGGGTCGTTCCATTTACAACTGTTTTAGCCCCACCATTAAGTGTGGCACCGTTTACATTTACAGACTGGCTACTCGTTACACCAGTGGCACTAATATCGCTATTGTTTACCAGAGAAAGTTCAAGATTATCCCCGAGATCACCGTTAACAAAATTATTAACAATCAGCCAATTCTCCGTTGCTCCTGCATAGATATAACGGTTTGTCAAATTTATTGTTGTATTCCCTGGAAAATTCCAGGCATTACCTACATAATTCTGTGTAATGATCAACTCATCAATCCCTGTGTCAAAAACGCCATTATTATTCATATCACGATAAATTCTGATATCCGGACTTACAACTTCATCATTCCGAAATCCAGAACCACCTGTCGTAAGTGACAGACTATTAATTTGAATATCCTCTACAGCACTGGCCTGCAATTGCAATTGCATCATTACAATATTTTGAGATGTACCATCTACATTTTCAGCCCCCGCATTATTTGGACCTATGGCCATAGTTAATGTTCCTGTCGATGAAATGGATTTATCATTTCCGTATACAGGGGAACCCGTGGGCGTTATGCCTGATCCACTGCCATCGCCAGTCGCCGTCATATCGCTGTTCTGATCCAGAGAGGCCCGGAAGGTTTCTGTGGAACTTGCTGTTCCATTAAAATAATATACTACCAGCCAGTCTTCACTGGCACCTGCTGACACTTGTTCGCTTAAACTTGAAAAAACAAGATCCCCATCATCAGTAAAACTGGTAAGTGTCGATCCAATTTGCAGATCGATCCCAAGGTCATAAGCCCCATTCCCATTCACATCCTGAAACAATCTTACGGAATCAAGATCAGCACTTTCATCTCCGCTTCCAGTAGTTGTGAAGGTAATAGCAGAAATGTTCACATCTTCTGTTGAGCCGGCACTCATATTTAACTGCAGCATTGATATGTTACTGGCATCAGAAGAAATCGTAGTTGCTAATGGATTATTTGATCCTGCTGAAAGGACCAGCGTACCTATAGCAGACACAGTTGATAAACCACCTGCTACAGGTGCACCACTTGGAGTTATGGAAAGACTACTACTACCACCCGTAGCAGTTATGTCGGTATTATTTGTTAAAGTCGTCTGAAAATTATCCGGTGGTGCCGTTTGGCTGCCATCATAATCATAAACAACAATCCAATCCTCACTTGTTCCAGCTGTGACCGTTTCTGATAAGCTTGAGAATTGGAGTTGACCATCATTTGTAAAACTAAAAATAGAACTTCCGATTTGGGTATCCATGGATTCATTTAATTGCCCGTCTCCATCAATATCATTATATAATCTTGCTCTGATAAGATCATTACTCTCATCACCTGTTCCACTCATATCAAACGTAATATCGGTAATATCAATATTTTCCAAAGTACTAGCAGTTAGGCTGACCTGAAGCATTACTTCATCTTGTGCACCATCTTCAATATTTCTGGAGATCGTATTGTTCCCCCCCGCACCAATAAATAAGGCACCAGCTGAAGTTGTAGCGGTAACAGTTTTACGGTTACCATTAACAGCCGCACCTGTAATTGTTGCCGGTGAACTTGACGTATAGCCTTCGGCTACCACATCAGAATTTTGAGATACAGCCACTTCAATATAATCACTAGCATCACCATTCACGAAACTATTCATGATCAGCCAGTTTTGTGTTCCGCTCGCCGGGATAACATAATCCGGAATTGTGAGGGTAGATGCAGAGGGCGGATTCCAGGCATTTCCTGCATAATTTCCTGAAGCAATAAATTCATCAATATCTGTTTCCAGGATACCATTGTTATTGACATCGTTATATATGCGGATATCCGGTCCCTCTATCTCATCCGTACGAAAGCCAGATGATGTTGGGGTAAGGCGAAGGCTGGTAACAACCACGTCTTCATCAGAACCTGCATCCAACTGCAATTGCAGCATGACAATATTCTTACCGTTCCCCGATTCATTAGAAGCAGCCGGATTGAGTGCTCCTTCTGAAATCGTTATTGATTGCCCAAAAACATTGGCTGCAAATATTAGGCTAAACAGTAAAATCTTTTTCATGATTACCTCAAAAATATTTTATGTCTTATTTTATAATAATTAAATCCTATCATTTGATAGAATTCTTATGTTTATCCTGTCTAAAAATCTATATCGTTAAAATGGAGTCAGATTAGAGATACAATAAATAATATTTCATCCATAAGTGATTCCCCCTGAACCTAAACTTTTGCATAACCCATTAATTGTACAATGGTTATACTATATTCGGCCCTAATTATTAAAAACATTAGTATGATTTTCCATTCCTGATCTGTTATAATACATATACTGTGCCACAATATCAGGACACGTCCTATCTAATTGTTTTTATTAATATTATAGCGCGCTAATGTTATGATGGAGATTTGTGTAAGTAAAACTGATCTGTTTAAAAATGAGATTTTGTCTCAAAATGAGAGTATTTGGAGGAAAAATTTGGGGATTGGGGATTGGGGATTGGGGATTGGGGATTGGGGATTGGGGATTGGGGAAAGTATGATCAACCCATCAAGTTGTCAAGTAGTTTTATGAGAATTTTGTATCCCTATGAATATTTATAATACTTTCCAGAAACCTGTGTAAATTACTAATCGCAAAGAATCGAAAGCCCTGGACCACCTACCAAGTGGCCAGGATAGAGGATCTAGCGTACAAGAAGAATCTTCATCAATTGTGTATACTCTTTTTCTGTCCGGATACCTTTTGCTCTGAATGAAACGACATACATCCCACTGGCTACGGGACTACCATTTCTGTTTGACGCGTTCCACGCGATTTCATGCAATCCACTCTTTACTACATCATCTGCTAGACTTCTTATTACCTGCCCAACCAGATCATATATTTTCAGATCGACCTCCGCTTCTTCAGGTAAATAAAATCTGATTTTCGTACTGGAATTAAACGGATTTGGAATATTTCGCAAGAGCAGAAATTCCGAGGCAGGCGTAACATCCTGGTAAAGTACGCCATGATGATTAACTCTTCCATTATCATTTACATCAGAAAGACGATAAGCATAGACAGCACCGAGCTGAACTAATGAATCGACAAACACATAACGGGTTTGAATATCCATACTTTTGTTTGACTTAAGATAAGATAATATTTCGAACGAATTTCCCATCGATTCTATATTCTTCTGACCATTTTGAATCGATTCATAATCGATTTGAGATATTTCTTTTCTCTCAATCATCCATTGTGCCTCTTCCAGTTTACTTTCAGTTAACCACTCAAGAACGATATAACCGGATTTGCTCTCTGAGGTAAAGTTCGTCAATTGGACTGGTAAGGAATAATGATCACCCTGGATCTTAGTTTCAACACTTGTAAATGTTGCATAGGTTAATGTTGCTGTCGTCGAGGCATTTTTCAAACCCGAAGTTGAATCAATCACTATCGTAACATCTGTCTCATTGCCTATCGTAACGGAATTTGGGATTGTAACAATCAGGGTATCGGCGGATTGTCGGCTCTTACTTATAAGTTTTAGTGAATGGGCAGAAACACCATTTACGGTAACTTTAGAAGGCGCAGGTACACCCTGGGTAAATACGTTATCACCTGGTAGAACCAGACTAATATTGCTTTCGCCTGAGATGAGACGACCCCGGGAACCTGTCGTAAAACTGTAAGAAACACGACTATATGCACCAGGCGTATTTGGTACAATGTTGACAGATAAATTAACAATCTCGGTGTCAGCAGGTTTTAGTGTGTATATGGCAGACCGGCCATCAACTTCCTGGGAATTTGTCCTTACCTTTAGTGAATAGTTTCCCGGAATCGATGGGTTATCAAATCCTGCATTGGAATCGATTTCAATCTTGACCATATCTCCCCTATTAATAGTTGATGGAGAAGTCACTGTTAGGGTTCGCTCTGCCTGATTTGTAATAATGGTTGATACAGGTGAAAAATTATCCGGGTTTTGTTTTCCGTGGGCAATCCGTATGTTAAAGGGTTGAATCAGTGACGGAACCAGAGTATGCCGGGGAAATGTAATGGTTATTGTACCATCTGATTTATTGATTTCTCGTTGAACTTTGAACGATACACTTGCAGATATTTTCGCGTTTACCATGTTGGGCAGAATTTTTGCATTAACATTTGCGACCGGAGGAACAGCCGATATGTTTAATGGACCTGAGGTTATATCATGTTTCTCTACACTTGTTTTAACCTGAATTCTGTATGTGCCCGCTTTTTGGGGATTTCGAATCGGTCCTGAAGAGGACTTTCCTTGAAGAAAAACGGTCACTTGATCATCATTATCAATCAGAATAGTTCTTGGTATAATAAAAGTAAGTACAGGACCACTAATGGCAAAGTTTTCTTTAGGGATAGGACTTAATGAGTTTTTTACAAAGATAAATGAACTGTCGTAGTCACTTATCGATTGACTAAGTAATGTCTGTTCATCAAATGTCAATGTAACTGTGCTTACGCCACTCAGAAGTCGGCCATTTGATCCAGTCTTAAAACTCACCTTATATACAGCATTCATCCCCACTGTCACGGGTTCTGCTGTGAAGCTGATATTTGAAACTGTGCTGCTTGTTTGTTTAATTCGATAAATTGGAGAGATCAGAAAATCTCTTTCTGAGGTCGTAGCTACTTTCAGGGCATATGTACCACTAAGAATTGGGTTGTGAATTCCAGCGCCCTTATTTATCAATAGCCTTATTGGCGACATGCGTTCAATAGTGAAGGGTACAGGAACGGAAAGGATATTACCTGTGATAGGAGGTAATTCCTTCAGATTATAACCATTTATAACTATATCCTGTTTATTCACGGCTGCCGGTAAAATAGTACTCGTGGGGAAGACAAGATGGATACTATCACCTTCAGCCAATTTCCCTTCACTCCCTGTGGTGATTCGGACTGAATAGGCAGAATTGGCGTTTTGAAGATAGGAACTTGCCTCTACCGAATTCACAACAAGTGACTTTAATTCCTCAATTAGGTATTCACCATTTGTTTTCGTAAGAACCGTATCTGAGGATGTTCTGATCCCTATACAAAAATCACCAAAAAAATCCCTTGTAGCCAGACCAGCTGCAGATTCAAAATATATCTGAACAGGAGAATTATTTTTGATTTCCAGATCTTTTGGCAGAGACACCCTCACACGCCCCCCTGTTCCGGCTTTTAGAACCTGGATATCAGAACTGAGTCTATCATTTATTCGGATATGACCCGCGTTCATAGCAGGAGGAACAAAAGTAACCGTATCAAAATCGATTGTAATAGTACCCGTATTGTCAAGAACACCTCCTGAGATTCTACCCATTGAAGATGTAACTAGCCGGATATCATATGTAACGTTTTTCATATTCTTAACAGCAGGCTCAACCAAAACATCACTTATACTGACACGTGTATGACCTCCTGAGATAGAGTATGGAGATGTTCTAACCGGTGTAATATCCTTACTTGTCCGTAGATTTGCTCTATAGGCTGTTTCCGACGGTATATCAGGATTTAATATACCCGCATCTTCTGAAATTCTGATTGATAATGATTCACCGGCAACAATAATAAACTGTGGAACTGTAACAGTAACTGTTTTTGTTGATTGAACAATCGAGACCGACCTTGCCTCGACACCATTAATGGATATATCTGACGATGAGATTGCCTCCGGAAGTTTAGTACTCTGCGGAAAGGTAACTTGAATATAATCAGCATCTGATTGTTTTAAAGCGGTTTGAGTCGTGAGATTAAAGGTAAATGCGGAAGGATTATTTACAATCGAATTACTTAAAATTAATTCATCGATTGTAACTGAAGTTCCACCGACTGTAAAGAGTTGAGAGGAGACAGGTGCAGCCTCAACACTTGTTGATAACGCAATAAAATACGTATCTGTTTGTGACGGATTCACAATCGGTCGGATTCCAGCCCCACCAATTTTCAGATAAACATAATCCTCATTTTCAATCGTCATTGAATCCGGGATTTGGATTTTAATTAACTTTCTCTCGTAATCAATTAAAACCTTTTCAGAATTAATAAAAATGGGATTTCTATTCGAAATGGACAGGCTTATAGAGTCAAATGCCGCAACAGAAGGACTAAATTTAAATTCGTCAGAAAACGATAAATTAATGCTGCTTCTGCCAGGCATGAGTCTACCATTTGCGCCAACACTAAAACCAATACCATAAGCACTCGCAACATTTAAACTAAGGGAATCAGGAGTTACATGCGCTTTACCTATTTTTGTCTCAGACTGATTTACAAAATAGGGATTTGAGGATGATTTTTCCGTTTGGTGATTACTCAATATAGAAATTTTGTATCGTCCCATTTCAGAAGGATTTAAAATTCCAGCACGCTCATCAATTTTAATCATAATATTTGTCAACACTTCTGCATCAATAGGCATCATGAAACATATTGTATCTTCATTGGTATTCTGACGATTGTAAATCCAAACATCTGCGGCATAATCACTATACCCTCCAACATTCACGAGAACATCTGAAGGCACAATCATATCTGGCAAACCAGTGTTTCTTTCAAAAATAAGCGATACGGTATCATGATTTGCGACAATAGCGCTTTTAGCCCCCGTATTAAATTCTATTTTGTAAGTGGCTGCTGCGTTCGCACGATCAGGGATTAATGATACATCCGAGATAGTCAATGTATTCCCATCAAAAATTGTAAAAGGCGGGGAATTAATATATGTGCGTTCAGAGCTTGTTTTGACAGCCAGATGAAATTCACCCATTGATACCGGATTCCTGATACCGGTTCCCAGGTCGAAACTGACCATGACTGTCTTCCGGCTATCTAGTTTCAACAGGTGTAGTTATAACCGCTGTATTCATACTTCCGGTCGCTATTGCGGCTGTTCCATTGACCTTAACACCTGCCAGGGTCCCTCTTGGAACTTTGATCCGATCATCAAATTTGATAGATATCCTACCTGATCCGGCTTTGAGATATCCAGATGCACCTGTGTTAAAGGATACCCGGTATCCTGCAGGTTTACCGGGAAGCGGTGGCGTGGAGGAAACAGCCAACACACCGAGCCGTGAATGGGATATATTAATCAGATAGGCAGTTGAAACATGTGGTCCGGAAAGTACTGTCCCATCCGAGTCAATTAATGTTACTTCAAGATTATAACTACCTTTACGGGAAGGATTTCGGATACCACATTCAGCTGAAATATCAATCGTAATATCCTGTATTCCTTGCAGATAATTTCTTAACTCGGTTGGTGCTAAGATGGACATTCTTTGCCCGGTAATCCGTACTCCTCCACTTGAAATATTATTAACAGAAACAAGGGCAGGAATAATTTTATCCGGCAGAACCGTATTGGCATTAAATTCGATAATAATACTATCGATATTTGCCTCGACCTGAATCCAGGGCGCCGGTGGATCCAATCTGGTTTTTATCCTATAATGGGCAAATTGATTTGTACTATCAGGGGATACAATAACTTCAGGCTCCTCAAGCGCAAACAAAAAGGTGGGCATTAATATGAGGATTACAAATATAAATTTCATGCGAAACTTTTCACTCACAATTCTAAAACGACATGCTTTATCTATTCGTACCACAGCCCATGGCTACTAATAAATATATCTTCCTGGCACTTCGTGATTCATTCTTGAACTTCGTGAAAAAAAAACTGGTTACATACTGTTAAAGCTTTACTACCTTAGCAAGAAATAAATAATCCTGGCTAAATATAACTTGAATTTGGCCCATTTATCCATTACGAAGAACCTAAATAAAAGATCCTGAACCATAAAAATTTAATAAAAAAAACCTGCCACATGAAATTGCGACAGGTTTTAGATTTTGAGTGGAAGATACTGGAAATTGGGAACAAAAGTTGCGTCAATCCCGGTTTTCTGTCAAGTAATATTGAAATAAAGTTGACCCGTCTTTACCCGAAACCGAGTACCAAGTGCCCAGAACCAGGTATCTTTACTTAATGAGAAGAATCTTCATCATTTTTGTATGTTCTTTTCCTCCGCTTCCCTTTGCTCTGAAAGCCAGGATATACATACCACTGGCAACAGACTGGCCATAGCGGGTAGTTCCATTCCACTGCATTTGATGATAACCAGCCTTTTCCATATCATCTACCAGGGTGATGATTTCCTGACCCAACACGCTGTAAATTTTCAATTCAACTCTTGATTCAACCGGCAGGTTGTATTTTATCGTTGTGCTGGGATTGAATGGGTTAGGATAATTTTTGAACAGAACAAATTCTGATGGAGCCTGTACCTCAACATAGATGACATCATGGTAAGTTACATCACCGTTATAAGATACATCAGCAAGGCGATAACCGTAAACAGATCCAACTTCTACCAGAGAATCTGCATAACTATATTGGGTTTCCAAAGAAATACTTCCCTGCCCCTCAATATGATCCAAAACCTCAAAGGGCTTTCCGACCATACTAACATCTACTTCGCCTTTCTGGATTGCATTATATTCCTCTTTGGATATTTTTTTACGTTCAATCATCCAATAGGCATTTTCTAACTCGCTCTCCGTAACCCATTCCAGATAATTAACACCTGATTCACTCTCCGCTGTAAAACTACTCAACTCAACAGGTAATGAAAAGTCGCCTCCCTGTCCTGAAGTTTCAACACTTGTAAAAGCAGAATAATTCAGGGCAGTCGTTGTCGATGCATTTTGCAATCCAGCGGTCTCATCAATTATTACCGTAACATTTGTCGAATTTCCAATGGTAACACTGGAGGGTACGGTGACAATTAATTCATCCGGATCAGTACCAGCGCCGGTATTTAGTGTAAGGGCCTGGGCGGCAGTTCCATTCACTGTAACCTTAGAAAGGGCCGGTACACCCTGAGTAAAGGTTGCATCATCGGGAATAAACAAATGGATTGTACTTGTGCCAGCCACCAGACGTCCGAGAGAACCTGTGGTAAAGCTGTAGGTATACTGACCACTAACTGAAGATTCTCTGGGAGTTACATCGATAGAAAAATTCAGTATAGTCGTAGTTGTAGTGTTCAAAGTGTAAGCAGCTGATGTTCCGTTCACATTTTGAGAACTTGTTTTGACCTGCAGGGTCTTGCTCCCGTCGAGGGAAGGATTTTCCAGACCGGCACTTGATAAAAACCGGACGATAACAGAATCCGGTGCGACGTCTGCAATTACTTCCGGAATCGTAATCGTAACGACCCTTGTCGATGAATTTGTTGATACCGCTGAAGCATTATTTGGGGTATCTGCATCTGGATTTGAAGCATCGTGTGCAATCGTAACAGTAGCGTTTGGCATGCTGGACGGTACTAAAGTGTTCGACGGGAAAGTAACCGTGATGGTACCACCAGCGGCAATTCTGACCGCAGCCCGGAACCTGATTTCATAAGCCGATTCTGCATTGACCGTGCTTACACTCAGACTGTTCACGATACCGGTTACAGCCTGAGCATTGGATATGGTATATGAATTTGAAGTGATATCTGAGGTTTCAACACTTGTTTTTACCTGCAATGTATATGAACCAGCTGCCGGATTGGTGATAGGATTCGTTCCGCTAATAAGTATGGAAACTGCATCCCCATTATCAACAGAGACACCAGATGGAACGACCATGGTAATGGCCTTGCCAACGATCGTGATATCCGTTGTAGGTATCTGCGTCTGACTGCCATCCACTGTAATGTATGTGCTTCCATAATCACCAGGCGTCGTGCTGACCGTTGTCTGGGTATTGAATGTAACCGTAATCGTACTGGTACCGGCGATGAGCCGTCCGTTTGCACCTGTTGTATAATCCACCGTATAGTCAGCAGCCACTGAAGGCGTAATTGGATTGGGTATTACATTTATAGAGGACACTGTCGTTGAAGTTTTCGTAATACTATAACTTGGCGAGGTAAATGGTCCGGCCTCGGCATCAGTTGTAACTTGCAATGTATAACTCTGAATCGTGGTTGGGTTGAGAACCCCGGCGACCTGATTGATCAGAACCGTGACCGGATCCAATCCACTAAGTATTTCCGGTGCTCTTATTTTTAATGTCTGACCTGAAATCAGCGGCGCTGATGGCGGATTACTGCCATTAACCAGGACATCACTGGTGCTCATCGTCTGCGGCAAATAAGTGTTTGAAGGGAAAATTATCCTGATGGTATCACCGATAGATAAAGCCCCACCGCTGCCAAGGGTAAAGGCAACAGAATAACCAGCACTGGCATTTTGTAGCGAGGGAGAAGGTGTTACCGAAGTAATGAAGAGATCCTGGGATGCCGTGAGTGTATAATTTCCCGATCCGTTAATCCCATCAGAAGACGTTTTAACCTGAACCGTATACGTTCCATCTGATATATCAGCATTTGCGAATCCAAGTGTACTTTTAAATAGTACTGTAGCGCTCGTACCGTTTTCAATAGTTACACCATTTGGTACTGTTACCGTCACAATACCTCCTGCGCCGCTGGCATCAACGGTCACGTTTTGACAGGGAACTGAATTAACTTCAACATTACCGGCAGTGATTGTCGCAGGCACAATTGTGGCGTTATCAAAATCAACCGTAATCGTGCTTGATCCAGCAGCAGCTCCACCGATTAAACGACCTATTGACGACGTTGTAAAATTTATCGTATAGGCCACATTAGAAATGTTGACGACAGCAGGACTTGCTGATGCTGAAACATTCGATACCGAACTGTCACTACTTACCATTTGATAATAATCTGAGGTGACAAGTTTTGTATCTTTACTGGTATAAAGTGTGTATCTGTAAAATGTTGAGCTAGGTACTGACGGATTAATAATTCCAGCAGCTTCGCTAATTATAACATGAAAAGGATCATATTGAGGATTGTCTGGGTTAATGGAAGTCGACACTCTAGCAGTAATGGTTCTTGTTTCAGTATTTACGTTTATTGGTGTCTTCGGCTGATCCCCATCAATACTCATATTGGCTATATTAATCGTTTCTGGTAATATGGTACCGGAAGGAAAAACTATTTTTATATAATCATTATTGTTTTTATTAAGCTGGGTCTGGATGTCCAGATAGAAATCATAAGACGAGGTACTGTTAACTGTTGAGTCATTGCGTGCGATACTCAGGATGTCAATCGACGTCCCCCCGATGCTAAATGATGTTGATTGGACTGTGCCGGTTTCGACACTGGTATTGACAGCAACCTGATACGTTCCTTCGGTCGTTGGATTTGTTATGGTGGTATTACCTACCTCTCCTCCTATAAATAGGTTGATACTATTATTGTTTTCCGTTAAAGCATTATCAGGTACTGTAATTTGTACCGTTCTGTTCGTGGCATTCGCAGCAATTTGCGAGGTTTCGTCAATCTTAATCGGACTGCCCCCGGCAATGGTAATATAGGTAGAATCATAGTTTGCGGCAGTTCCACTTACAGTGTAACCCGATGGGAACGAAACCGTGACAGTACTTGTACCGGCCTTAAGCCTTCCTTTTGAGCCGAGTGTAAATTCCATTTCATATGAACTATTTATATTGGGATCACTACTAACCGGTGTTACAAGAGCCTCTGAGACTTGAGTCGTTGTTGCGAAAATCGAAAAGGAATTTGAGGTGACTGGCGTTGTTTCAACGCTCGTATATAATTTGATAACATAATTTCCTGCTACCGATGGATTTTGGTACCCGGCAGATGAATTAAACGTAATCGTCACATCTGAAGAGGCCGGAATATCATAAGGTGTTACAATTGCCACTGTATCTTCATCAGTTGGATCCGAGTTGCTTACAGAAACAGAATAAGCATTATAACCGTTGCCATTTGTAAAGATTGAAATATTTCCAGATGAAATAGTCCCTGGGAGATATGTATTAGGCTCAAAAATCACTGTCAAGCCATCACTTTCACCTGTCAGGGCTCCGGAAGATCCGGTACGTAAATCAAATGCAAATTCACCAGATTGATTAACGGTATCTGGTTTGGAGGAAATTGCAGAAATTGACAATTGCCCGAACGGTGATATGGTATAAGATTCGGACGAAACAAAGGTTGGTTCCGAACTTGTGCTCACGGACAAGGTATAATCTCCTGCTGTAACAGGATTCTTTAATCCGACCCCACTGGCAAACACGACCTGAACAGATCCATCATTATCAATATTTACCGGAGATGTAATCACCACCGTATCATTGCTGGCGACAGCGGTCGCTGCTGTACTATTTACAGTTACCCCTGAGAGGCTTCCGGTCGGCACATCTGTATCAGGGTCAAAGGCGAGTACTATAGAGCTGACATTTGCTGTAAGAAAGCCCCCATTGCCGACATTAAAGGAAACATTATAGGAAGCATTCTCATCGGCAACCGATGGATTTGGCGTAACCGAAGCGACTGACACAGTAGATGAAGACAGATATAAGGTATAGGTTCCGACCCCAGGAGGATCATCATCCGTTGAACCTGTCGTCCAGATGTTTAGAGAATGGCTACCTGAATCACCCGGATTTTTGATCTGAGCACTGGCAGAAATAACAATGTTAATCTCGGGATTTCCGTCATTCTCAATATTAACTGGTACCAGCATACTAATCGTTTGATCGGCTATTGAAGGCGCAGAATTTAATGGTAGTCCATTAATCGAGATCAGTGACGCCGAAATAGAAGAAGGAAGTACCGTAGCCGTATCAAATTGCACATAGACATAATCGACACCCTGGGCCAGATCATTGCTCTTACCGTTGCCCGTAATCGATGTTGAAATCTGATATTCCGCATAGTTATTCGTCGTATCGGGAATAACCGTTACAGTCACTGGCCCTACTGCAAGAAGGTTACTGACATTAGCAGCATAAAAACCAAAGTTAATATACCGAAGGAATACTTTAAATATTTTTTAATGTAAAATTCTTTCATTGTCTATATAACCCCCAAAATATATTATTCATTAATAATTTTATCTCAACTATCATGCCAAAGAAATATTTATACATTTATCTTATTATATTTATAAGAGTTATCGACAATAAATCATTTTCATGGCATAAATTTTTAGATTCTCATTCTGAGAATATTCTCAAAATGATAATCCATGATTATTCTAATATTCGGCAAGTATTATTAATAATTTTAGTAATTTCTAATTTTATTGTTCCTATCTATCATTTCTTTAAACTGTTATAATATTTAGATGCTCATTAATCTATATTTGATACATCTGCACCGGAAATACACAAACCGGAAATTACATATGTGCTATAAAATACTCTGTCGGCATAGTCCTCAAATCAAATAACATCCATTCTTATGATTTGGCATATTACATTCGCTCATATTCTTAACCTGAATAACAGGTAAATCTACTTTATCTCCATTATCAATGATGTGATCGTTATCAATTTAAGTCACAAGTACCAAATTTAAATAAAATATTGGTGAGTCCATATATTATGTCATGTTTAAAGAATTAAAAAATGTTGGAGTATAATATATTGAAAAATAAGGAGTTTAGCAATGATTTTTACACGTTTTGTTTGCTTAAATGATATCTAATATCTTCCCTAAGTTGTCAAAATCTCCATATAATCTTCTGACCCTCTGGGATTTCGCTATTAATAGTATTTGTTAAATAATAGGAAGGTATACCCACTTTATCTGAGGCCAAATCCATTTCCCTGTCATTTCCAATCATCAAACATTCATCACTCATCGCGCCAAGCATGCTCAAAATTTGTTCAAAATATTGGGGATGAGGTTTCGACGCATACATATTCTCTATATGGGTTATCAGATGAAATGGTATATGTTCAACACCAGCCCAGGCCAGACGTCTTCGAATGGCAAATTCAGGAAAAACCGGTTGGGTAGCAATAATTAACATGAATCCTTTGGTCTGGGCAGCTTCTAAAATCGTTTCTAGCTCCTGCAATCGGTTTTGTAATACTTTTTATCTGCTCATAATCATTTTTATAAAAATGTATAAATATTTCCCAGATCTTCTCTTCTGACAGACCTGTCTTATCTCCGAAATAATGCAGGAATTTCTCTTTATTAGTCATTGTTCCTACATCACTTAGCATTATCTCTGTCCCCTTCAATATCCATTCTGGCACGGACTTTGCACATGCATAGTGTGAAAATTGTTTTTGAACTAAACTGAGATATTCCTGGATAAAAATATCGATATCAAACTGAATTAAAGTACCATCCAGATCCAAAAGTAAATATTTAATTTTAGATGCCATTACCATTCTATCTTTAAATTTAGGACATTATCATGAAACACATAATTAATTCTTTTTTAATCCTGACCTTTTCCGTTGCCGTTCTATTGGCTGGCGCAAAAGGTGGTAACGGGGATCAGGCACAATATGCCTCGTTATCAGAAAAAATTATCACCGATCCTGCCAATGGTGACAAGGTTTATATCAATCAGCTGATGATTGCCTTTAAGGAAAGTGTAACTGAGAAGGAAAGACTGTCGTTCATAAAAAATTACAACATCAAAATCCTCAGTAGCGCACCCTCTTTAAATATTTACCATATTGCTTTCGCGAACCCAGACGCAAGTTTGCAAAAACTATACAAAAAAAGAGATCTTCTGGAGCGCAATTCTAAAATCTTATATGCCTATCCAAGACGACATATCTCTTTTACAAATGCTTCTGCCAATATGTTAAAAGATCAAAACATCCAGCGCTCGGGTGAAATTACGCTAACCCAATTAAACGGTGGATCAGACAAATATAAGCCTAAGACAGTAAATGAGGCAATTCAGCGTCATCAGGATGCTCTCTCCTCTTGCATTAAACGAAAATATCGTCAATCCAAAAATTATCATGGAAAAATTTCATTCCGGCTCAACCTGAATGCTAAAGGTGATGTCATAAACGTTCATATTATAAAGACGTCAACACGAGACAAGCAACTCACTTCCTGTTTATTAAAAAAGGTCAAAGCGTGGAGAGATTTTCCGGCTGATCCCAAAAAACGTAATAAAAGAACGATCAATTTTACATTCGAATATTAGAAATATATAAAAAGTCACCGATGAGTGACGAGAGCAAAAACAAGTTTTACGCTTGTGGGATGATGAGGGAAGCAAGATATTTTGGGGAATATCTTACTTCCCTTTTGTTTTTACAGTAATTCTCTCCCGGAGACGCTAAAACGCAAAGAAGTCTAACAATTTATGCAAATTAAAAAGCAACGGACTTCTTCCATTCCACGATTCAAATTATGCTTTTTTGTATTTTGTATTATTTATCGCTGTATGTCGGAACCAGTAATAATAAAAAGATACCGATCCAGAAAAGTACCCAACAAAATCAATGCGGCTATTCCCTCAACCGGTTTTTCAGATAAAAATGTCGAATATACGATAAAGATTAACGGCATAAATATTCCCACAATAATTCTGGTACCGAAAAACAGAATCTGGCTTCCCATCAAATTCCGCGCTAACCTGTTTGTTTCCAGACTGTATTTTGAGAGGTGTTGAAAGCGTGCATATAGAATTATCAATTCAAAAAGCAGCAAAATAAGAATAAAGTAAACAGCCCACTTTTCCTGTAAATTAATAATCTTAAAAATATCCATAAGCGAAATACCAATAAGAAGGGCAGCAATGATGATGCTGCCATGGGTTGTAGGATGATACCATCCCACTTTGCCAGATTTGTAAAGATGAGAGCCCAAATCTTGTAGTAACCATAATGAAACAAAAAAAATGATGAGTTCCAATACATTAAAGTGAGCATCAAGTTTAAATAATACTAGATTGAAAGTTAATAAAATTAGAAAACCAAAAAGTATTTTTAATCTTAAACTCAGCTGTGCAAAATCATTTATTCTTTCCTTTTTTGAAAATCTTCCCCAAAGACCAATTACGATGACAAGAGTTAGTCCGATTCCAATTAAATAGGGTTGAATTTCAAAATACGTTTCCAGTCGCTTGGTTATAATCAAATCATCCATTGATACATATATGCGTAAAAAGGTAATGATTTCCCAACCTAGCAATAAGGTTATGTAGTAGACAAAAAGGGTAAGTAATATTTCATTTATCTTTTTATTCATTATTCTTTTTAAAACAGAACCTTCATGTTTGATACTATTACTTTAATTCCTCTCCCATAAATAATTACTCAGATATTTTGCTTGTTTGAGGCGATCAAATCTTTCGATTCCTTTCCAGGAAAACGTCATTTTAGAATATAACAATTGTTTTAACGCATTTGCGATAACAGGGGCTTTATTCTCAGAAACAATAATACCAGAATCTGTATTCTTTATGACGATTGATGCTTCACCTTCATCGGGTACAATTGCCAATATAGGTTTTCTCAACCGCAAATATTCATAGAATTTGCCACCGATTGTATATTGACTATTCGCCCAATTGCTATCAAGAATCATGCAAAGAACATCTGTGACGTTTAGTAACTCCAGACATTCTTTATGAGGTTTGTATCCCCAAACCCGAATATTATTCAAAATATTATATTTTCTCGCTAATACTTCCAGGTCTTGTACAGATGACCCAACGTGGTGAAAGCAAATATTAATATTTTCTTCTTTTAAAAGACGTATAGCGGCAAAAAGCCTGGTGGGGTGTATTGAGGTGTGAATAAAATGAGCCTGAGAAGCCAATATTTAAATCATATTCCAATGGGATATTCAATTCGCGGAGATCAGTAAAGTCCTCTTCGTCATAACCATTTGGCAGTAGCAGATACTTCTTTTCCTTAAACCCTGGAATTCTGATCTCAAAATCTGTTAACGTACTTTCGTAAGCTGCAACTATGAAATTAATAGCAGCAATCGATTTCTCTTCTCGTTTTCTATCCAGATAACGATGAATCCAGGTAGGATGAATTTTATAAGGGTTGATTGTCCATGGATCACGGAGATCAAGTATTACAGGAATATCCAGAATTTGTGTTAAATCAGCGGCCAGGATCGAAAGCGAATATGGTGGTGAAGACAAAATCACCACATCATAATTATTTTTATTTATTTCATTGACAATATATGATTTTGCTTTATTATTCCAGGACTCTCGGCTATCCGTCACATTGATAAAGGCACTTATCCAGCGTTGCCAATAACCTCTCTTTTTAAAAAAATTAATTTTAGATCTTAAACTTGGTGCTGGAGTTGGGATACGAATAATTTCTGTGCCAGCTGGGATATCATTAAGCAGTGTTTCGTCTTTCGGATCATCATCATTAAACGCACTTGAAATAACCGTAAACTCCCAGCCCAATGGTTGCAGATATTTGATAAGTTTTACCCAGCGTTGAACCCCACCCCCCCCGGTTGGAGGAAAATAATAAGAGATGATTAATCCACGTTTAACCAAGATTGTTTTTCCATTTCGAGTATATAGTCAACAATAATATTTAATTCTTTCTCATTCTGCTCAAAATTTTTATTTTCGGTATCAATTCGCAGTATTTTAAAACCTTCCTCTTCAGCTTCATCAATCCACCGCTCGTAAGCGCTCCCCAATCTCTGAAGATAAGCGCGGTCTATGGTCTGCTCATAATCACGACCACGGCTAAGAATTCTTTCAACCAGATGGTCAACAGAGGCTTTCAAATATATAATTAAATTGGGTTTACGTAAGTAATCTACCATGGTCGAAAAGAGCATCTTATAGTTTTCATAATCAACCTCTGACATAAATTTTTGCTCATACAAAGTGTGTGCAAATATTTCAACATCTTCATAAATTGAGCGATCCTGGATACAGGAATCCGGCCATTCGGTTATTTCTTTTTGTGATTTGAATCGATGAGAAAGAAAAAATATTTGCAGATGAAAACTCCAACGCTCCATATCATCGTAAAATGGGGCGAGATAAGGATTATCGATAACCTTTTCATAATAGGCACGCCAACTGAGTTTTTGAGCCAATAATCTCGTGAGGGTGGTTTTTCCAACACCAATATTGCCGGCAATAGCAACAAAAAGTTTGTTTTTTTCTGTAGATTGATCCTTACTCATAGGCTAAGATTGTCCCGTTACTATTATACACACATATCTCACAATAAATTTATTTCGACGAGATACAAGATATTCAGGTTCATATAAATTTATCATCGAATTTAGATTATTCTCAGGATTTTCATTTTACTTAGAAGCTAAGATTGATTCAAGATTTTTTTTTATTATCATCTTTCATCCCATAATTCTATATATCAGGAAAAAACTTTTGAAACATGGATAGTATCAGTGGACAAACATCTTCCAAAGATTTTGGAGTTGATTTTCCCTTGAAGGACTTTGCCCACCAAACCCCAAAAAAGGCCGGATTATTTGTATGGGATTTGGTTCTGAGATCTTCGATATTACCATGATCACTAACAACCATGAGAGATGTATTATCAAAATTAGTTTTATTTATCGTCGCCAGAACTAAATTTTCTACTTTGTGAATTTCTTTCATAGCCTGCTTCATATCCCGGGCGTGTCCGGCGAAATCTGTCATAAAATATTCATAAAGAACCACATCAAATAATTGGCTTTCCCCTGTAATAATTTCAGCTGCCTGGTCTGCTGAAAAGGAAGGTAAGTCAAATCCCTTGGATATCAATTCTTTATTGGAATAATCATGGTAAAGTGCCCTTTTGTTCATTATTTGAGAAAAATCAGCAAAAGAAAGACCCGCATATTTATTCATCTCTGTCGTTGCTGACAAATGTTTGTTTTTGAATAGTTCAGGGCTGGTAAAAAAAACCGGGCGAAATGCATTCATAAATTTACATTTAAATTCTCGCCTGGTCAGGATCACAAATAAAGATTTATCTTGTAACACAGATCTTAGTTCGGCATTAGGGAAACCATAAAGATGCTTGTTTATATGTGCAGGTGCATTGATTCCCGTATAGATTGTCGTATGACCTGTTGCACTTTGAGGATAACCTGGGACACCTAATTGAGCATCAAGGGGATGCTGGATTCCATCGAAAGGAAGATCAGATCCCTTACAATTAAAAATCCCTGTTTCTGAAAAACAACAGGGATTATAAGACGGATTCAATTCTCCAACTCCAACGCCATCTATGAATATTAGAATTAGTTTATTCGAAACGGAATACCTCACTGGTTGTATATTTAACAGATTGGCCATTAACGGTACCGCCTCTGTAACGATAGTTTTTAACTGTCTCTAAGATCGCCTGGTCGAGAATATCGTTAAGACCTTTTAATATAGTTGCCTGATCTACTTTTCCACTTCGGGCGACAATGACACGAATACGGATCTCTCCTGGTTCCAGAACATTCTTCAAGACATTGGTAATCTTAAATTTAGGCTTTGCTTGATATTCTTTCTTTCCACCATCTAAAAAGAGTTCCAAAAATATCTGATCATAATCAATTTGTTGGGTTGCTACTTTTCTTGATGTTGGTAATATCTGGCTGGAAGGTGCGTTTGAGGCTATTAATGGTATAGCCTCTTCCAAATTTGCCTCAAGTCTTCCCCCTTCTATTTCTTCTAAATTATTGCCTGCGTTTTGTGAAATGTTTGGAGGGATTGTATCAGCCATCACCCCTGTCGTTGTAAGAGTTTCTGTTGATGGATTATTTATAGCGTTACTATCCGTTGACGCAGGATTCTGGGTAAGCAATACGAGGCCATTCAAACCCTGCGTGTTTGATTTTCTTAGAATCGGTCGAAAATCAACAGGCCCATATTTACTGTTGTCATCCCTATCATATACTTTAGCGATGATAGATCCTTGTGTGTCATTATCCCAGGAATTGTTCTCTGCCGATATAGTCTTTGTAGAATGATTATAAAAGTTATATTCCTCATTCTTAAATATATGATTTTTTCCTGGATTATAATTATCATCCTTTGATAAAGAACCCAGATTGGGCTGAGAAAGACTATAAGCAACAACACCTATCCGGTTGAGAGAAATTAGATTTTCTGTCAGAATAGGCTTCGCACCTAATTCACAAATAATTCCAGCATATCCATTATCAGAAAGAATATTATTTTTAATTGTTGGTTTAGCCTTGACCTCGGAATTTATCCCAGCATGATAGTTATATCGTATCTCACAATTGCTGACCAGCATGGTACTGTTTTTTATCGATATCCCGTTATAGGCATATTCTACAACGCAATATTCGATTATACTTCCGGTTTTAAGATGAAGGAATCTAAGTCCGTACCAATCGCCCATTCGTGGCATTGGCGCTTTTGATGAAAAGGTAATTCGCTTACCTGGAAGTCCACGTGCAATCAATGTGCCCTTAACAATCAATTCACACCTTGTTTTGTCATCTCCACTTTTTTGCAAATCTTTTCCAGCCTCAAACAATATATTTGTGCCTGGTTCAATTTCCAACCGACTACCCTTCTCAATAATAATATCACCAGCTATAATAATTGTTCCGCTCCAGCGAGAATTACCCTTGATAACCTGACCATTAAATCTTTGGGTTTGAGCAGAGACTGTTGACCACAAGATTAGAAATAGCAGAATACTAATCGATAGAGAAATATTTTTTTGAGCACTTGATTTATTCATGAGTATTCTTCAACAATAATATATCCAATCTTTTTCTTTATCTTATTATCGACGCATTTATACTGAACTTTATTTTTACAAATCCTGCAAACACTCAAAGCCTTGTAAAGCATTAGTAAATAAAAATTTGCGATAAAACAACCTATTTATAAACAAATCCGAACTTTTTTAGTTTTTAAAATAATCGGGTATATAATATATGATGTAAATTGCCAGATGTAAAGCAATTAAATCACAAGAGTGACAAGAATAAAGCGAGCGGTTTTAAGAGAAACTCTACGATCAAAACCTATTTTAGCAAATAGGAAAGATTAGGTTATTTCTATAAAATTTTCTAATGTGTTTAATAAATCGCCTTCTTTGAATGGCTTGGTAATATAAGCATTTGCACCTAATTCAACGCCTCGATCCTTATGTTTTTTGCCCGCTCTTCCGGTTAAAATAACAATTGGAATATGCTGGTATGAGCGTTGTTTTCTTATTTCCTCAATAAGATCAAAACCCTGCATTTTAGGCATTTCAAGATCTGTAATGATAATATCAAATTTTTCTTTTTTAAGTTCTTCTAATGCTTCTGGACCGTCTTCAGCTAAAACTGTGGTATATTTGTTCTTTTCTAAGACAGATGAGACAAATTTTCTTACACTCACAGAATCGTCGACTATTAAGGCAACAGGCGCCCTTCCAGAAAGCGTTTTCTTCTTTATTAATACTTTACCAGGTTTAATGGGTTCCTTCTTTTTTGCAACTACTTTTGGCTTTTTGTCCTTAGATCCCTGTGAAATAACCTTTCTGGCTCTTTCAATAGCAGAAAAGTCTTCTTCAGGTTCATCGACATCCGATCTTATTTTTTGAGTAATCGAAGGAATATCCAGAATGAGTATTACAGAACCATCTCCAGATACGGTACCCCCTGAGATGTAGGGAATTTTTGAAAGTTCTTCGCCAAGGGATTTGATTACTATTTCCTCTCTCCCTATTACACCATCTACAATAAGTGCATACATAGCCCCGGCTTCCCGTACAATAATAGCTGTTTTTATAGTTTCATCTTTCAATTTATCAGAAGATCCAAAAATTAGTAATGAGGAAAGATAGGCAACTGGAATAAGTTTATCCCGCACGGTAATAAATGCACGTTCGTCTTTTTCTACCAATTCAGGATCTTGGAATTGTACGGTTTCTTCAACGGCGGAGATTGGAATGGCAAGCGTCTCAGATCCCACTTTTACCATTATTGCCTGCGCAATAGTGAATGTCAGTGGCACCCGAACAGTAAAGATAGTACCTTTTCCCTGAGTCGAGTTTATTCGAATATCACCCTTAAGTTTTTTAAGCTGGTTAAATACGACATCAAGTCCTACACCTCTACCGGAAACGTCTGATGCTTCCTCACGGGTAGAAAACCCGGGTTGGAATACATACTCGAGGATCTCTGCCGTATTCAATTTCTCTACTTCATTCTCTTCAGCCAACCCTTTTTTAATTATCTCGTTTTTCACAAGATCAGGATCAATACCCTGGCCATCATCCTGTATTTCAATAATAATCTGGTTTTTACTCCGTTTAGCTTTTAGTAGAATAATACCATCTTCACTTTTTCCCTGTTTCTTTCGTTCTGAAGGTAATTCTATACCATGATCGATGGCATTGCGGACAAGATGCATAACCGGGTCGGTTAGCGATTCAATAAGGGCACGGTCCATTTCCGTTTGTTCTCCCTCCACAACCAGGTTCACCTTCTTCTTTAATTTTTTTGCCATATCACGTACAGCACGTGGGAAACGGTTAAAGAGCATTTCGGTCGGAACAAGGCGGACTTGTAAAATGTTATCATGTAAAGATTTTGATAAACTTGAAATCTGGCCAATATTTTGCTCAAAATCTCGTGTAATTGAGCGGAAACTACTCGAGACTGTGTCAAAAGTAGTTACAACGTCTTTAAAGTCGTCTGTTACAGACATTAGATCATTCAATACATTTTCATCCACTTCAAACGGCGTTTTAGATTTATTATCCTCATCCTTGGTTCTCTCCATAAAAGCCGTAATTGTCCGATCTGTTTTGCGAAGTCTTTTTTTATCGTCCTCAATAGTTTCAGCAATCCGCCTTAATTTTTCCAGATAGGCATTTAATTGTGTTTTGTTGATAACTAACTCGGCAGCCATATTTATTAGATTGTCTAGATTGTCAGTCGTTATTTTTATAAATTGTTCGCTGTTTTCTGATATATCCTCGGCATTTTCTACCCCGACCAATTTCGGCTTTGTAAGAGGAGGCACAGCGGAAGCACTCGTCTCGTCCTCAATATTTTGTGGAACCGTATCATTTAAAATGTTCTCAACCTGCTCTATTATAATATTAATCTCATCATTTTTTTCACCCTCCCCGCTTTTTATTGATTTAATTACATCCTGAATCACATCGACAGACTTAAAAATCACATCAACTTCATGCTCATTCAACCCATTCTTTGATTTGGCGAACAGATCTTCTACTTTATGAGCCAGGGTACCAATCTGTTTAAAATCAAGTATCTGAGCACTTCCTTTTAGGGTGTGAATTGTCCGATTCAAATCAGCAAGTATTGAGGGATTACCTGGATTCTTCTCCAGGTTTAGCAAGTCACGATTTAGTTTTTCTAGCAATTCCCATCCCTCTTTGACAAACATTTGTGTCTGTTCATCCAATTCGGGAGATTTGATCTCAATTTTTTCTGCCTCTGTTGAAGAAGGTGTGGACGACTCAATTTCCTTCAACCGATAAATACTTAATTCAGACGAAATATTTTCTATTGATTCTAAATCTTGTTTCTTTCCCGCTGTTAGTTCTTTAACTAGAGTTATCGCTTTTGTGAATCCTTCGATAATAGTAGAATTATTTTTAATTTCACCTCGCAATATTGCAACCACAGCAACCTCGACAGAATCTGCAATCTGACCTATCTCACTAAAACCGAGCATTTTTGCTGCGGTTTTCATTGAATGCATTGCATGTTCGAGTTGGCTTAAGGCTTCAGCATCGCTCAAGTTTTCACGCAAAGATTTTATGGCCTTCTCGGCAATAGCAATATACTCACTTGATTCATCTTTGAAAATCTCAAGCAAATCTTCATCCTCTGTATCAGAATCAGCAAATAATTGTTCTTCAGTTACCTCATCTTCACTCGTATCTGACTCAGTGGAAGAAACTTCATTTAATAAAGTATCTTTTACATTAATTTGCTTTAATTCTTCAATTAAGCGATTGGCATCGATTTCTTCATGACGAATGCCCGACTCTAATCCCCCCACAACTTTTTTAATAATAGCAAATTGATCATTATCTAAGGATTGTCCTGCTGTATGTAATTTTTCAAATAGTTTTTCCAGGGGACCAGAAAGATCAGCGACATCGTTATATCCCATAAGTCGGGCCGATGATTTCATGGAATGAAGACTCTTTTCAATCGATTCGTAAGAATTTAAATCCTGGGGATTGTCTTTTATATTTTGTAAGGCTGCGCCAATTATTCCAATATATTTTTCAGATTCCTGTTTAAAGATCTCATCCAGGTCTTCTTCGCCAGAATCTGCCGTTTCATCTACCTCAATTTCCTCTATAGCCTCTCCACCGCTCTGCTCATCTGAGGCAATCTCTTCTTCGCGTTCAGATTCAAGATCTTCCAGAGATTCCTCAAGATCCTCTTCATCCCCAAAAATTGTGGCCTTTAAAATTGAAAGGCTATCTTCTATATCTGCAGTGGTACCTTGTTGTGATATTATTTTCAATATATCCCGATAGCAGTCTTCAATAGATTTCAGATCCATTTCATCAGCATTACTTATTTCCTCTGACCGTAAAACCATTAAAAACATTTCTGGAAAACCTGTCAGTCCCGTACAGTTGACGAGCTTTAGATTACTTAACAAACGTTGGAAATGATTTATCTGGAAATCAAAATCCGGTTTACCCTTGGCCGAAGAGGATTTTTCTAAATTGGCATAGAAGTTCACCAGATTAAATTCTTCTATTTCCAAAAGAATATGCAATAATGTATCAATATCGTTTATTGATAGATCTTCCGACGTAGAATCGGAAACAGGTTTCATCTGTGTTAGTGGTTCAGGATCTGATTCTGGTTCTGGTTCAGATTTGGTTTCAGGTATAGGTTCAGGAACAGGATCTGAATTTATTTCAAATAATTTCTCAATACGGTTCTTATATAATTCGTATTTAAATTCCGGATTGGCTTTCCGTGTAAAGGCATTATAAAGAGTTAATAATTCTGGAGTTATAGACTCTCTTTCATCTGCTGCTTTTGTCTGGGCATATCCAATGCCCTTAGCATAATTGACAAAAAACTCAGATAGGTCCTGATTACCGATGAGTTCAGTAGCAAATTGTAATTTGCCAACCAATGGTAATAACTCAGTTAGATCGGAAGTTCCGTCTTCTAAGGAATTTTTAAACCGGGGTTTTAAATCTCTAAGAAGACTTCTGAGAATTTTTGTGAGTTCGGTCTGATTACCCGATTCAATTAATTTTTCTTTCTTTTTAGATTCTGTGTCTGGGACTTCCTGGGTATTCCCATCCATGACAGAGCCTTTAGGAACAAAAAGGTTACTTTGAAAATAGGTTAGTACTTCGTTAAGTTCCTCTGTTTCAGCTGTTTTCGCTCTGGCATCCTTTAGTTTATCTGTATTTTTAAGAATACCAAGGAACCTCGAGAACTGTCCATCAGCCTCTTGATTATATTCTTTGTTCTCTTTTCTTGATAAATTGATTAAAGCAATTATCTCCGAACAGAAATCCTCCAGAATAACATATCCGTGGATCATGCTGATTTCTTTAAATGATTGAAAAGTATCAAATAACTCTTGAAGATTTTTTTTGTTGTCCGTGTCTTCTTGAAGATTCTTTAGAACTTTATTAAACCTATTCGCGTGATCATTGGCTTCAATCTGAAAGTATTCCGATAGAAGGCTATCTATAGTAGTGGGTTCAGTGGCAATCTCTTCCTTGCTAAATTCTTGATCCTTTTGTTCCACATTCTCTGTTTTCTCAAAGATAATTTTGCCCTCTCCAATGGCATTACTAATAAATGTACTATCTAAATTATGAAGTGCTGTGACAATACTATCAATCATTGATGGGAGGTTACTAATAATAGCCGAAGGTATATAAGTCTCCCCTTTATACCATGGCAGTATTTGAGAGACTTGATTAACAAGAACGCCAAACGATTCATCGTCTCCCAAATCAGAAAATTCGTTCAATTGTTCTGGTATAAGCTTGATGAACGCAATATTGCTTTTTGTTTTTTCTTCACTTTGTTGAATTTGCAGGGTTGTTTGTAGTTGCTCAAAAAAACGTATTTCCACAAATTCTTGAAAACTTTGAGTTTCTTCAGGAAGTTCTTCTTCAATAATTTCACTTTGACCAACATCGACTTGTTCAGACTTAACATCTTCAAAATCCTCTTCCGCCCCGATCTCGCCGCGTAGATTTTTCACCACTTTTTCTATTGCCTCAAGTATTTCTTTTTCTTCTTCAAGCATGATTGTTAATCCGCTTACAAAGTCATCGGCAATTTCAGGTAGAGCGTCAACTAATTCACTGGGCGGATAATCCTGCGCACGATCGTATATGTCAAACAGAAATATCGATAATTCACTAGAGGCTTGCTCCTCAGCTAATTTACTTATTCCATCAGTAATCTCGTCTTGTGAACTTAGTAGCGCAAATAATTCATCGACCAATTTATAATTCTCTTCTTTGAATTCAGAGCGCGTCTTTTCCCGAACCTGATCAAAGAACTCATTAATATAAAAGTCACTAAAACTAATAGAATCAATCTTTGGCATTATTTCCCTCAATTTCTAATGGGATAACTTAAATTTTGAAACGGCATTATTCAGAGATTTGGATAACGACTCTAAGCGTGTAATTTCATCTTCGGTCTGTTTTGCACCATCGGCGGTTCTCTTCGCAATGCTGGCAATTCCATCCATAACCTTTACAATATCTTCACTTGCTTTAAGTTGTTTATCCGTGGCCTTAGTAATTTCAGCAACTGATGATGTCGAAATCTCAACAGCCCCTTGTATTTCACGCAAAGCTGAACCGGCAGCATCCACCTTTTTCGTACCTTCTGCAACTTCATTATTACCTAATGTCATAGCCATCACAGTTTCTGACATGCCATTCTGAATATCCTCAATAAGTTTTGTAATTTCTCCTGCAGATCGACTAGAACGCTCAGCCAGATTTCGAATTTCATCTGCAATATTTGTAAACCCGCGGCCACTGTCTCCAGCCTTTGCTGCTTCAATTGTTGCATTCAAGGCAAGGATATTTGTGCGATTCGATATGTCACTGATAAATTCGGTTATCTCACTTATTCGTGTTGAACTATCTCCAAGAACTTTTACACGATCTGAAGTGTCTGTTACTGTTTCACGAATTCTTTGCATCCCCTCTATCGATTGTTCCACAATTGCCCCACCGCGTTCAGCCACATCCTTGGCATGGATAGCTGCCTCAGAGGCCCTCTGAGCACTTTTGTCCGTATTCTTCGCCACCTCAGCCATTCCTTTTGCCAGATCACCAATATTCCCGATCTCCTTTGCCTGGTTATCAGCACCTAAGGCCATCTCGGTTGTTTTCTCCAACATTTCCCGGGTCGAATCCGCCACGTGTTCGGCGCCCTTTTTAACGTCACGTACTAATTCACTTAAATCTGAGACCATCAGATTAAATGAATCTGCAAGAGCTCCAAGTGTATCTGCTGTTACTTTTGCATTAACAGTAAAGTCACCATCAGCAGCAGCACTGACAATCCTCAAAAGCTCTTTTAATCTGGCGTTGTAGTTTCTCCTTATCCTCATCACTCATAAGCTTTTTATTAAAACCTGCCTGAAGTCTGTCAAGCAGAGTGGATATTTCATGAAGATAACCATTTTCCGGCTCAACATATTTTATTGATAATTCTCCCTCTGCAAGAGTAGCAAAGTGCACAGCAAGAGAGTCAATACTTTCCTGTAAAGGATCAAAAATATATTTATATAAAACAAAAAGCAGAATTATAATTAATACTATTATTATGAGTGGTATTTTAAAATAATCCATCAGCGAAGGAAATATGTTATCAACCATCAGATCAATCTGAAGTATTCCCACCACATTTGAAGATTTATTTTTTATAGGTGCAAAACCGCTTATAAAAAGATGATCATTACGGCTATAACTGGGTTTAAATGAAATTTCACCTGTGTTGAAAGTTGCATTCATCTCAGCCCATAAATTAAACTCCTGATTTATCATATTGCGGTTAGCAGAAGAAACGACAAAATTTGTAATATTTCCTTTTCTTCTTAGGGTTCTAGCTGCATCATTTCTCAACCTATTATAGGTGCACAATGCTTGGAGTTGATGCGATATAGATATATAAGCCTCTGATTTAAAGTCGGTCAGTTTCTGTATTTCATCAAAACTTTCGCCATTAATTAATGCGGCACCTGAGCCGGCAATCGCCATAGCTTTTCTCACCCGCCGCATTTTTAGCCATATCGCATGCATGCAAATAGTCCCAGAGCGCAATTGCCAAAACACCTATTATAAGAAGAGGTAAAAGCAGTGTTGCTATTTTTTTTAATATTCTCGAACTCGTCGCTTGCATTCCCTGAAATTCCTTTTATGCACTCATCTCTACAAGTCGGTCAACTTCTAATAATAGTTTACGATCAAGAAGTAAAATCTGGCCTAAAGTTTCATGATTATATGAACCATTTACAAATATGCCTTTTACAAATTCACTTCCATTTCCAGGTATCTGAATCTGAGCCCTCTCAAATTCAACGAAATCCATATCCTTATCGACCAAGAAACTGAATCTTCGGTTATTTTCTCCAATAACAAGAACCATATCCTTTTCACTGGGACGCCTGGAACCCAAACCTAGGAGTTGTTGCATATCAAATAATGAAATAATTTCTCCTCTTAAATTATATATACCCAATACATGGCTTTGCGTATTCGGCAATTTGGTAATCATTGGAAAGTTTAAAACCTCTTTGACAGAAGCAATTTCCAAACCAAATAATCTTTCCGAAATACTAAATACCGAATATTCAAGTATTTTTATCCTGTGCATCAGACATCTAATATTTATGCTCCAACAAGTGTTCGTACTTTTTCAACCAACTCTTCATCACGGAATGGTTTCGGCAAGAAATCATCAACCCCGATTTCTTTGGCATTTTCAATTAACTGCGGTGAGTCTTTCCCTGAAAGCATAATAACAGGGAGATTCTTTTCACTTTTTATAGTCTTTAACACATCAATCCCATTCATATCTGGTAACATCATGTCCAAAATAACCAGATTCGGTTTTAGAGCCTCGATATTTTCTAATCCTTCTTTGCCACTTATAGCGGTTACAATATTAAAATCTTCATCCTCGAGTGCAATTTCAATCATTTTTCGAATAACAATGCTATCATCAATAACCATAATTGTCTTCTTACTAACATCAGATATAGTTTCCTCTTCTGGAGCAGGTTCAGTTTCAATTTCTGCCTGGGATTCAGGCTCTTTGCTCTCCACTGGTGCCGGCTCTTCAGCAACATCAATAATTTCTTCATCAAGGTTCAAATCAAATTCTGTCTCCGATGAATCAGGCTCTAATGTGGGGAAGGGCTCTTCCTGCAAACTTTCCGTTTCTTTATTTCCAGGAATTGGTTGTTCATCTTTAGGGAGCAAATCTTCCGTGAGGAAATCGGTGTTAACTTCAATCTTATCTTCATCTATGGACTCGCTTACCTCTTCTACCGACTCAATTTCTTCTGGTTGTGAAACATCAGATTCAACAGTAGTATCTTCGAATTCGGATCCTAAAATTGGTTCTTCAGGTTTCTCATCCTCTTCCATTAATAACTCATCTCCTAATGCAGGGGCAGGAGATTCTACGATTGTAGCCGCAGCTTCATCCTGTTCCTCGTCATCAGTAACTTTTTCAACCAGCCCCTTTGACTCAAGAGATTCAAATATATCACTCACAGAAGAAGAGTCATCGCTGATCAATGAAGATACTTCTGCCACATCAGATTGTTCTCCTAACAGAAATAATACCTTCCATTCCTGATAAGGTAATCTGGCATCCTTCACCTTTTCATCAATATCTTCGACTCTCTTATAAATTTGTTCCACGATATATCCTTTCAGTTTATCAATTATTATTATTTGACATCAATATCTCTTCTGCCAACTGCAAATATCCAATTGCACCGGAAGAGGCAATATCAAGTAGTGCCACTGGCTTTCCTTCACTCGGAGCATCCGAAATCTTTGAATTTCTTGGAATTACGGTATCTAGAACCGTATCTTTAAAACTATATCGGAGTTCTTCCGATATTTCTTGACTTTTTTTTATTCTTTTATCAAACATCGTAATTAAAAACCCTTGAAATCCAAGTAATAGGATTGTGTTCCTGACTTATCTTTTTCACTGTTCGAACAAATTTGCCTAACGCCTTTAAAGAATAATATTCACACTGGACCGGTACAAGTAATGAATCAGCCGCTGTAATTGCATTTATTGTCAAACTTCCTAAACTTGGTGGACAGTCAATTAAAATATAATCATAAACATCTTTATAAGGTTTTAACATATTTTTAAGTAGCGTATAATCCAATCCATGCCTAAAAAATTCGATCTCCTCCTCTTCACCATATACATTAGAAGGGACAATATGAAAATCTTCAAGACCAATGTCAATCACTGCATCAGAGAGTGGGATATTTTCTGTAAAGACCTGATACATCCCATTTTCTATTTGAGTCTCATATAGTTGAAAGCTTGCAGCAACACTTCCTTGTGGATCCATATCGATGAGAAGTGTTTTCTGATCAAGAATCGCAAACTTGCACTCAAATTTACTGATGTTGTCGTTTTACCGACACCACCTTTTTGACTCACAATTGCAATTATTTCACCCATTTAGAATTTATATCACTCCTGCATCATCGGAATTTTAACACCATTTTTATTTGCACATTTTACCGCTTGTTCATATCCGGCATCAACATGCCTAAATATTCCCATCAGCGGATCATTTGTCAAAACCCGGTCAAGTCTCTATATCCATTTCCTCGGTTCCATCTGCAACAACTACCTGACCAGCATGCTGGGAATATCCCATTCCTACTCCACCACCATGATGAAAAGACACCCAGGATGCCCCTGAAGCAACATTGATCAAACCATTTAATATCGGCCAATCACTAATAGCATCACTCCCGTCCTTCATTCCCTCTGTTTCTCTGTAGGGAGAAGCAACACTTCCGGTATCCAGATGATCCCTACCTATCACAATTGGGGCTTTAACCACTTTATCCCTTACAAGTTGATTTAAAGCCTTTCCAAATTTCGCCCTCTCTCCCAGACCCAACCAACAGATTCGTGAAGGTAAGCCCTGAAATTCGACCTTTTTTTGTGCCAGATTAATCCATCTGACTAATGATTTATTTTCTTTAAATAATTCTACGATCAACTCATCTGTTTTATAAATATCTTCCGGTTCACCTGAGAGTGCAACCCAACGGAATGGTCCTTTTCCTTCACAGAATAGTGGTCGAATATAGGCCGGGACAAATCCGGGATAATCAAACGCATTTGTGACACCAGCTTTTTTAGCCTGTGCCCTTAAATTATTACCATAGTCAAATGCAATTGCATCCTCTTTTCTGCATTTCCAAAATAGCCTGGCAATGCCTGGCCATAGAATCGTAAGATAGGTCAATATATTTTTCAGCGATTTGTAACACGCATTTCTAATGCTTCCTCGATATCCTACTTGATAGGGTACATATCCGTTTAATTCATCATGTGCTGATGTTTGATCCGTCACGATATCAGGAATACAATTTCGTTTAACTAATTCCGGAAATACTTCAGCCGCATTACCTAAGAGTCCGATAGATAATGCTTGTTTTTTTGCTATTGCTTCCCGACCTAACTTTAAAGCGATCATCTATATTATCGGCAAATTTATCCAAATATTTTGTTTCAATTCTTTTTTCTATTCTTTTTTTATCAACTTCAACAATAAGGGCAACACCACCATTCATTGTAACTGAGAGTGGCTGGGCACCACCCATTCCACCTAATCCTGCAGTCAGCACCAATTTTCCAGCAAGATCTTGAGGCTTCATTCTGTTGGGCAATCGCAGCAAAAGTCTCATATGTACCTTGTAGAATCCCCTGTGTGCCAATATAAATCCAACTCCCGGCGGTCATCTGTCCATACATTATCAGACCAATTTTTTCCAATTCCCGAAATTTCTCCCATGTTGCCCAGGCTGGAACAAGATTGGAATTTGCAATTAATACTCGTGGTGCATAGTGATGTGTTTTTGCAATACCCACTGGCTTCCCGGATTGCACCAATAAAGTTTCATCATTTTCTACTTCTTCAATGCCTTTATGATGGCATTATATGCACTCCCAATTTCTTGCTGCCTTTCCTGTCCACCATAAACAATCAATTCTCTGAGGTTTCTCGGCGACTTCGGGATCAAGATTATTCATTAGCATTCTCAGGGCCGCTTCCTGATGCCATCCTTTACAGGTTAATAGAGGAGCCACGGGGAGATCTGTTATCTCATGGTCCATTTAAAATCCTCCGGATTTAAATTTTACTTTTATCTCCCTTAGATAGTTCTTATTCTCAATTAAATAATTATATGAAAACAAGGAATACCCGGCAAAACCACCCAATCTGGTTGCATGGAAGTCTGTCGTAGAACCTGCCCAGGACCCTGATTGTATGTGGAAATACCAACCATCACATCTCTTTCCATATTTTTTGCCTTAATTTGTTTGAGAATAAGATCAAACTCATTCCAATCTGTGCGATAATTCATTATGACGACAAAATCACAATAATCATTCTGTAACCAATTGGTCCAATCCTGAAAAAATCTGTGTTTCGCCTGAACAGGATCAGGCTTTAACTGCAACCGAAATTTGAATATTTGGTTTTATTTTTTTTAATAGAAATCGAAATATCTTTAAGATATTAGGCTAAGTGCTTCCGTCAATGATTTTCTGTATTCCTTATCTGCATGAAGAAATACCTTAAATCCCCTTTCATCAGAATATTTTTTTGCTGATTTATATACCGTATCAGGGATCATAAAACGTTTCTTTCATATAAACTGTTCGGCTTGCGGGTGTAAAAGAATATGCCAATCCTGGATACCGATAATAATCAAGATGAATACCAGCTATATCGTACTTTCTGCTATTTCCTTTAATATATTTAATAAATCTTTTTGGACTGCAGGTACTTTTGGATCAAGAAAAAATCCTTCATATCCCATTGCCTTTGAGATTTTTGTAATCTGGAAATTTTTCACTTCTTAAATATATAGTCTGAGTATTTATTAATAATATGATGTCAGGATTTTCAGGAAATGTATTACCAGACCAGATATAAAACATATTTACCCAGGCATGTATCCGGATACCATTAATCCGAAACGTTCTAATGATATATTTTAAAGGATCAAAATTCTTGGGTAACCGTGATGATAATGGCTCGATGTCACTCAGGTAATAAGATTCGCCGAGGGCCCTAACCTGGAGAAAAATATCACTAATATTGAAGGTCATTCGCAGTTGCTATAACTTTATCAATTTCAGATTTACTGGTAAGAGCATATCTCACAACCCACAATGCACTGCGTTCCTGATGATTTGAATTTCCGGATGAAAAATGAGGAATCAGGTATAACAGGACCAGAATAAGAAAACGCATATCATCCTGTTTTTTTAATATTTAATTGATATAAATTTATAAAACCCTGATCATTTTGCAACATTTGTATTTACATCAATCTTTAGTCTTTAACTTGATGTTAAAAAAATAAATACAATATCGTGTGTTGGGAAAGAAGGTTTGGAAAGAAAATAATCCAAAATTCAAATAAATACTAAGGGAAGATAGAATTAAAAAATACTTAGATGAAAACTAATGATAGAGATGGATTATGAGAATTTGAGAAGGTAAAAAAAAAGGCGGTTCAAGACCGCCTTATATTTATTTCTTTTTATCTGATTCTGAATCTTCAGAATTATCTGATTTTTTCTCTTCTTCCGGCTCATCCTCCCTGACCTCAGCTTTTTCGCTTTTGGCAGGGGTATCCTCTTTTACGATTTCCTCCGGAATAGATTTCTCTTCTGCTACTAACTCTGGCTCCTGAACATCCGTTTCCTTAGATTGGATAATCTCTGGCTGTGGAGACTTCTTCAGATTCCTCTTCCACGGCAGGCACTGTGGCAGATTTTGCCTTCTCGTCAGCAACGTTTACTTCATCCTCTGGTTTTACTGCTTTTTTCTTCGTTTTTTTCTTTGTTTCCTTTTTTACAGTCTCACCTAAGGTTTCAAATCCGACAAGCTGAAGAATAGACATAGGTGCGCCATCTCCCAATCGACGACCTAATTTAATAACTCGGGTATAGCCACCCTGCCTATCATCAAAAGTCGGTGCAATTTCATCAAACAACATTTTTATGGCAGACTTTTGTCTTAAAAAGCTAAATGCCAATCTTCTATGATGTAAATCACCTTTTTTCGCATAGGTTATCAAGTCGCTCTACCGTTGGTCTCGCTTCTTTTGCTTTAGCAGTTGTTGTTCGTATTTCTTTATGTTCAAATAACTGATTAGCCAAATTTCTTAGCATTGCTTTTTTATGGCTGGCAGTTCTGTTTAGCTTTCGCCCTTTTATTCTATGTCGCATTTTATCCTCTTCTCAAAAAGCCGTGTTACTTCTCATCACTTTTTAAATATTTTTCAATGTTCATTCCGAAATGAAGGCCTCGTTCTTCAAGAATTTTATTTAGTTCTGTTAAAGATTTACGGCCAAAATTTCTAAAACGTAAGCATTTCCTGTTCATCACGATGTACCAAATCACCAATGGTTTTAATACTTGCTGCTTTTAAACAATTATGAGAACGAACAGATAATTCCAAGTTCATCAACACTCATCTTAAGCAATTTTTTTACACGAAGCATTTCTTCATCGATTTCACTTGTTTCTTCTTCTTCTGGTTCAATATCAAAATTGATAAACAGCTGAATATGATCTTTCAGAATTTTCCCACTATACGTCAGTGCATCATCCGGTGTAATACTTCCATCAGTTTCAATCTCCAGAATTAATTTTTCAAAATCAGTACGTTGGCCAACACGTGTATTTTCAACAAGATATTTCACATTTAATATTGGTGAATATATCGCATCGATTGGAATTAACCCAATTGGCTGATCTGGAATTTTATTCTCTTCTGCAGGAACATATCCTCGACCTTTGCCAATTCTAAACTCCATTTCAAAATTTGCATCTTCATTTAAAGTGATCAACTTGAGATCAGGATTTAACACCTCAAAATCGGCCGTATGTTTCTGAATATCACCAGCGGTCAAATCACCAGGACCTTGAACCGGTATGGTTACTTTTTCAGCTTTCTTATTAAGCAATTTAATTCTCACCTGTTTTAGATTCAGTATCAATTCGGCAACATCTTCATAAACACCTGGGACTGTTGAAAATTCGTGTTGAATATCATCGATTCGAAGTGCGTTATCGCGGCACCATGTAATGATGATAATAAAACCCGGCGAAACATATTTCCAATTGTGACACCAAATCCTTTTTCAAGTGGATAAACAAAAAAACGACCGAATGTATTTGTGTAGTTTTGTTCATCTAATTCGATTCGGTCTGGCATTTGAAAATTAGTCCAGCTCATCAAATTTCCTATCTCTTTTATATTATAGTTCTTATTTTGAATATAATTCAACAATCAAGTTTTCCTGAACCTGTATCGGAATATCTTCTCTGTTCGGCCAATCCACAAATGTACCCTCGATTTGTGCCTTTTCTAAGTTGCAACCAGGGATACATATCTTCATCACGAATTTTTCTCATTGAATCATGTAAGACTAGATAGTTTTTTGCTTTTTTCTCTTACTGAAATTATATCACCTGGCTTTAAGAGAAAAGAAGGTATATCAACCAAGTCTTCCATTTACAGTAAAATGACGATGCCGGACCAATTGTCTGGCCTGTTTTCTTGATTGAGCAAATCCTAGCCTATAAATAGTATTATCAAGACGACTTTCCAATAAGACGCAGGAGATTTTCTCCTGTAACACCTTTTAACCGATCTGCATTTTGCGAAATAATTACGGAATTGTTTTTCAAGTATACCATAAATTCTGCGAACTTTTTGTTTTTCTCTGAGCTGAATTCCATATTCAGATAATTTTACTCTTTGTGAAACACCATGCTGGCCAGGCGCATAACTCTTTTTTTCAAATGAACATTTAACCGTAACACATCGGCTTCCTTTAAGGAAGAGTTTTTCACCCTCTCTTCTACATAATTTACAAACTGGTCCTGTATGACGTGCCATTCAATTTACTCCATATTTATATTTAAACTCGTCTTCTTTTCGGAGGACGACATCCATTATGTGGTATTGGTGTTACATCTTTGATTGATACTATTTCCAGACCAGCTGCCTGAAGGATCGTATTGCCGCTTCACGTCCTGCACCCGGGCCCTTTAACTTCAACATCCACACGCATTAAACCCATATCCATTGCTTCTTTTGCCGCTCCTTCAGCAGCAATCTGTGCAGCAAATGGTGTATTTTTTCGTGAACCCTTAAAACCAGCCCGACCCGCTGATGCCCATGAGATTGTATTTCCATAAGTATCAGCTAAAGTGATAATTGTATTATTAAATGTTGCTTTAATATGGGCTTTTCCATGTGCTTCCACTTTTTCTTTCTTTTTTGTTTTTCTTCGCGCTTTTGGTGCAGCCAAAATATTCCTCCTGCTATACTTTTTATACTATTTCTTAGCCGCTAATTAAACGTTTTCGGCCTTTTCGGGTTCGGGCATTTGTTTTAGTTCTCTGGCCATGACAGGGTAATCCCCTGCGATGACGGTATCCACGGTAACTACTAATATCCATCAATCGTTTAATATTCATATTAATTTCAGCTTTGAGCGCACCTTCAACTTTATGAGCGGTCTGAATAATTGTACGAATTGCTTTTACCTGTTCTTCATCGAAATTTATTTACCCGAATATTTTCATCGACTCTTGCTTCTGAACAAATTTTTTGAGCATTTGTTTTGCCAATACCATATATATAAGTTAAACCGATAACTACTCGTTTATTTTTTGGTAAATCTACACCTGCTATACGTGCCAAGATCGCCTCCTCTTTCTAACCTTGTCGTTGTTTATGTTTTGGGTTTTTACTACAAATGACTCTAACAACACCTCGACGGCGTATTATTTTACACCCATCACATATCTTTTTTACTGATGCCTGAACTTTCATGTCTATCCCTGTTAATTCAAAATTTATACTGCTATTTATATCGATAAATAATTCGTCCGCGTGTTAAATCATAGGGAGATAATTCCAAACTCACTTTATCACCTGGTAATATTTTTATAAAATGCATTCGCATTTTTCCGGAAATATGAGCCAGCACTTCATGACCATTATCAAGTATCAACAATAAATGTAGCATTTGGTAATGTTTCTTTAATAACCCCATCAATTTTTATGGCTTCTTCTTTTGCCAAAATCACTCCACGCTTATATTTTGATAAAATATCCGGACCATTTTCAGTTATCGCCACCGAATGTTCAAAATGTGCTGAAGGTAATCCATCTTTCGTTTTAACCGTCCATTCATCTTCCGCAAAATATACTTCATAACTTCCCATATTTACCATTGGCTCTATAGCCAGAACCATTCCTGCCCTTAATTTAATCCCCTTATCTGGTTGACCATAATTTGGAACCTGTGGATCTTCATGTGGTTTTCGACCGACACCATGTCCAACCAGATCCCGCACGACACTAAAATTATTTTTTTCAACATGCGATTGAATAGCATGACCAATATCGCCAATTCTTTTATCTGCCATTAACTGCTCAATTCCAAGATACAGACTTTCCTCAGTAACAGTTAACAATTTTTCAATTTCTTCATCAACTTTGTCTACTTTAAAGGTATAGGCAGCATCTCCAAAAAAACCGTTCAACTCCACACCGATATCAATACCGACAATTTCTCCTTCTTTAAGTTTCCTTTTAAAAGAAGGAATACCGTGTACAACTTCATCCTGTATCGAAATACATGACGCTAGCCGGAAAACCATATAATCCTTTAAAAGCCGGTTTTGCTTTTTTGCTTTCAGATAAAGTTTTCAATTTCTTTATCAATCTCTCCGGTTGAAACTCCCGGAGCTTAATAAAATCTTTTATATGTATTGAACGTTTCTGCAACGATTTGATTACTTTCCCTAATTCGTTCAATTTCATCATTATTTTTTAGATAGATCATCTGTTATTTATAGACCTCTTCGACCTTTAATCTTACCAGATTTCATAAATCCATCATAGTGACGCATAAATAAATGCGATTCAATTTGCTGTAGAAAATCCAATGCCACACCAACAATAATCAGCAATCCTGTACCTCCAAAAAATGAAGCCAGACTATATGGGATTTTAAAATATTTCGCTAAAAATGCCGGAATAATTGCCACAATTGCTAGAAATATTGAACCTGGCAAGGTTATTCTGGTTAAAATATTATCCAGAAATTCTGATGTTTTTTTACCTGGACGAACACCAGGAATAAAACCACCTTGTTTTTTCAAATTATCTGCCACATCTACCGGATTCATTGCGATTGCTGTATAAAAATAAGTAAAAAATACAACCATCACACCATAAAGAATCCAATAGAACCATGAATCATAAGAAAATAAACGTTGAACGGTATCCATGAATTCACTTTCAGGGAAAAATGTAATAACTGTACTTGGAACAAACATAATTGCCTGGGCAAAAATAATTGGCATTACACCTGCTGTGTTTACTCGCATTGGAAAATGTGTATTTACACCACCATAGACTTTTCGTCCCACCACTCGTTTTGCATATTGAATCGGTATTCTTCGTGTTCCCTGAGTTATCAATACAATAACATACATAATTCCCAGCGCCAATGCTAACAACAAAATCTCAGACAATAATCCACGTTGTCCACTGGAAAACTGTGTGTATTCTTCCAATAAGGCACTTGGTAAGCTCGCATATAATACCAATAAAAATTATTAGTGAAATACCATTTCCGATACCACGGTCATCAATTTGCTCTCCTAACCACATTATTAGCATTGTACCAGTTGACATTGAAATCATTGTTATCAATATAAAAGCCAATCCCGGATCTGGTACTGCACGCAAGCCATTTGCTAATTGAATACTTTGTAAAAAGATTGCAACACCATATGCCTGCATTGCCGAAATAAACAACGTTCCATATCTGGTATATTGCGTGATTTTTTTTCGGCCTTCTTCACCTTCTTTCTGCAATTTCTGAAAAAATGGAATAACCGACCCAGCAACTGAATTATAATTGAGGCACTGATATAAGGCATAATACCAAGCCAAAAACCGCCGCACGGCCAAAAGCACCACCGGCAAAAAGATCATATAAACCAAACAAAGTACCTTGTAATTGTCTGAATCCTTCTGCCAGAACCGCTGTATCAATACCCGGTGTAACAACCAGTGTACCAATTCTCTCGATAGCAAGAATCATAAGTGTGAAAAGAATTCGCTTTCTTAATTCTGCGATTTTAAATACATTTCTAAGAGTGTTTAATATCATGATAGCGTAACACTGCCTCCCTGTTTTTCAATCTTCTCCTGTGCAGTTTTACTAACAGCATTAACCGTAATATTGACTTTTGATTTCAACTCACCATTACCCAGTAATTTTACGGCAACGTCTTCTTTCCGAATAAGACCATTTTCATATAGAATTTCAGGTGTAATATTATCTTTTTTCTTCAGTTTTTCAAGATCTGCAACATTTACAACCTGAAATTCTTTTCTATGAATATTTGTAAATCCAAATTTTGGCAAACGTCTTTGGATAGGCATCTGACCACCTTCAAACCAGCTCCGTTTTTTTGAACCAGCTCTGGATCCATATCCTTTATTTCCTCGTCCGGCTGTTACAGCCAGGCCAGATCCTTCACCTCGTCCAACACGTTTTCTATTTTTCCGCGCACCATCTGCTGGCTTTAATTTACTTAAATCCATTATATCCCCTATTTCACTTCTTCTACTCGTACCAAGTGTCTGACTTTATTAGCCATCCCTAATATTTGTGGTGTTGCTTCATGGATGACACTGATGATTCATCCGACGTAATCCCAATGCTTCAATTGTTCTTTTTTGATTGGTCGGTCGGTGAATAGTACTACGAATTTGTGTTATTTTTATTTCTTGATATTTTTTCTGCGCCATTTTAAAACATCCTGATCAGTTAATTTATCCATTTAATAACTGAGGTACAGTAATACCTCTCTTTTTTGCCTGCTGATCCGCATCCATCAATGAGACCAATGCGTTAAATGTCGCTTTTACAACATTATGCGGATTTGACGAGCCAAGAGATTTTGTTAAAATATCCTGAATACCTACAGCTTCACATATGGCACGGACCGGACCACCTGCAATTACGCCTGTTCCCGGAGAGGCTGGTTTAAGTAAAACCCGCCCTGCACCATATTTAGATACCACTGGATGCGGTATTGTGCCACCTGTTAAGGGGTACTCTGTAGACATTCTTTTTAGCTTGCTCGGTACCTTTTGCGATTGCACCTGTTACCTCACGTCGCTTTACCTAGTCCAATACCGACATGACCACTACCATCTCCTACCACAACAATGGCATTAAATGAAAATCGCCGACCACCCTTTACAACCTTCGCCACGCGATTTATATGGACTACTTTTTCTTTAAGATCTAATTCAGTAGGATTAATCTTTTCAACCAACCTTTTACTCCTTTATTTAGAATTTTAATCCACCTTCACGGGCACCATCTGCAAATGCTTTAATGCGACCATGATAGAGATATCCATTGCGGTCAAAAACTACTTCGTCAATCTTTTTTTTCACCGCTGACTCTGCTAGTAATTTTCCGACCTCTTTACTGGCTTCTATTTTATTTTTAGCATCTTTTAAATTTTTCGGCACTTTTTTTCCAACATTTGATGAGGTCAAAATTATTTTATGCTGATCATCATCAATTAATTGACCATAAATGTATTTCAAACTTCTGAATACAACCAGTCGTGGCCTTTGGTTAGTACCATGTATTTTAACTTTTATCTTTCCCATTATCCTTCTGTCCTTAATGGTTTTAATTATGCTCCGGTTTTACCGGCTTTCCGACGCACATATTCACCGGAATATCGAATACCTTTACCTTTATAAGGTTCTGGTTTTCTAAATCCGCGGATTTTTGATGCAATCATTCCTACAAGTTCTTTATCAGCGCCTTCAACTATTATTTCATTTGGCGTTGGCACAGTCGTGGTTATCGTCTCAGGCAAATTCATCACTATCGGATGTGAATACCCTACCGTGAGAACCAGATTATTTCCATTCATTTCTGCTTTATACCCTACACCTATAATTTCCAGCTTCCTGGAAAAGCCTGAAGAGACGCCCTCTACCATATTCGCTAAGAGTGAGCGGGTCAAACCGTGTAACGCTCGATGCTCTTTGTTATCTGTAGGACGCGTAACCGTAATCTCATTGTCTTGAACCTCAATATTCATCTCCTGATGCAGCTGCCGGGTTAATTCCCCCTTAGGGCCCTTACAACTCACAAAATTGTTATTAAGGTTTATTTCAACTTTATCCGGTATTGTTATTGGTAATTTTCCTATACGCGACACTTTAACTTCTCCTTTTACTTCAAATTACCAGACCAGGCAAAGTACTTCACCGCCAACATTATTCCTTGCAGCCTCTTGCGAAGTCATTATTCCTTTGGGCGTGGTCAGTATTGCAATGCCCAGATTGTTACGTACCCGCGGCAGATTATTAGAGTCAACATATTCTCTTCTACCGGGCGTGCTAACTCTCTTAATTGTATTAATAATGGGTTTTCCCTCTGAATCATATTTTAGCCAGATCCTAACTAATCCCTGAAGACCGTCTTCTATCAAGATAAAACGTTTAACAAATCCTTGCGCATAAAGCACACGGGTTATTTGTCGTTTTATTTTTGAGGCAGGTACATCGACATAGTTAAAACCTGCAGAACTACCATTTCTAATGATAGTTAAATAATCTGCAATTGGATCACTAACAGACATTATAGATTTGCTCCTTTTTTTCTACCAGCTTGCCTTGGTAATACCGGGTATTTCACCTGACAGGGCCAATTCGCGAAAACAAATGCGACAAAGACCAAATTTTCTTAAATAAGCACGTGGCCTTCCACATCGTTTACAACGACTATACTCCCGTACTGAAAACTTCTTTTTTCTATTTGTCTTAACAATTAAACTTTTCTTCGCCAACTCGCACCTCTAACTTTTAAGCTTACTTTTTAAACGGCATTCCGAATGATTTCAATAATTCAAATGCTTCTTCATCTGACTTTGCACTTGTTACGATGGTTACATCAAGACCTTGTATCCTGTCAATCTTGTCCACATTAATTTCAGGAAAAATAATTTGCTCTTTTACACCCATGGAGTAATTGCCTCTACCGTCAAAAGAACTGTCGGCTAGCCCCCTAAAATCCCTGATTCGGGGTACAGCAATTGAAATAAACCTATCCAAAAACTCAAACATCATTTTTCTTCGAAGGGTCACCCGGCAACCAATATCCATACCCGCACGCAATTTAAAATTTGATATAGCTTTTTTTGCTTTGGTTCTCGCCGGTTTTTGACCGGAAATGATCGTAAGATCATTTATTGCATTTTCAAGGAGTTTAGGATCCTGCTTTCCATCGCCCACACCCATATTCAGGGATATTTTCAGTAACCTAGGTACTTCATTTATATTCTTATACCCAAATTTCTTCATCAAATGCGGTACGACTTCTTTCTCGTATTTGTCCTTTGTCCTTATCTGATAATCAGCCATTTAAATCCTCTTCTACCTTAACTGCCCAGCATTTCACCGCTTTTTTTACTAATCCTCACCTTTGAGCCATCTTCCAGATATTTATATCCAATTCTGGTCGGCTCACTTGTCTTAGGATCAATAACCATAACGTTTGAAACGTGGATTGATGCTTCCTTTTCAACAATACCACCCTGCTGATTTTTTTGCGAGGGCTTGGTATGTTTTTTAATAATATTAACACCTTCAACAATCACGCGGTCTTCATCCGGAAACACCTTTAAAACTTTACCGGTTTTTCCGTTATATTTTCCGCTTAACACTTTTACTGTATCATTTTTTACGATGCGCATTGTAACCTTCCTACATTATAATACTTCAGGGGCCAGTGACACAATTTTCATAAACTCTTTCTCGCGTAGTTCCCTTGCCACCGGTCCAAAAATACGTGTTCCACGAGGTTCATCCTGATTATCAATCAAAACTGCTGCATTCTCATCAAATCGGATATACGATCCATCTTCTCTGCGGATCTCTTTTGCTGTGCGTACAATTACAGCGCGGGAAACTTCTCCTTTTTTTACCGCTCCCCCTGGAATCGCATTTTTTACCGATACAACCATAATGTCGCCAACTGAAGCATATCTTTTCTTCGATCCGCCGAGTAATCGAATACACATAACACTTTTTGCACCTGAATTATCTGCAACGGTCAATCTGGTATATTCCTGTATCATTTCTTAAATCCCTTGATAGAATTATTATTTCTTTCTCTCAACCACTTCAACCAAACGCCAACGTTTACTTCTGCTCAAAGGCCTGGTTTCCATTATCTTGACGGTATCCCCTTCATGACAGTCATTTTTCTCATCATGTGCCATGAGTTTACTCGTCTTCGAAATATATTTACCATATACCGGATGCTTTACTCTTCGTTTCACAGCAACTGTGATCGATTTATCCATTTTATCACTGACGACTTCGCCAACTCTGGTTTTTCTAATACTTCGGCTTTCTTTCATATCTCTTCCATCATTTTTCTTCAACGTTTGTCTTTCGGATACCAATTTTATACTCACTAATTAATGTCTTTACCCGTGCAATATCCCTGCGAACAAGACGAATTCGCAGTGGATTTGTAATCTGATGAGTCGCCTTTTGCAATTGCAAATTCCCCATTTCTTCATGCAATTCAATAAGCTTTGCATCCAATTCTTCCGCTGACAAACTCAATAATGTCATCTTTGCTCTTCATCATCAATCCTTCTAACTCTATCGAACTACAAACTTTGTTTTTATTGGCAATTTATGCGATGCCAGTCGCATAGCCTCTTTCGCCATATCCTCAGGAACACCTTCAATCTCAAACATAATTCGTCCGGGCTTAACAACAGCTACCCAATATTCTGGTGCACCTTTTCCTTTACCCATCCTTGTTTCTGCTGGCTTTTGGGTCACCGGCTTATCAGGGAAAATTCGGATCCAAACTTTTCCACCTCTTTTTATATATCGTGTCATCGCAACACGGGCAGCCTCTATCTGTCGACTGGTAATCCAGGCAGAATCAAGAGCCTTTAATCCATAATGACCAAAGGCAATGTAATTGCCTTTCTGGGCATTGCCCTTCATGTGATCCACGTTGCTTTTTCCGATACTTTACTCTTTTAGGCATTAACATAACAACAAACTCTCCTATTAACTTTTCCGATGACTTCACCGTTAAAGATCCACACTTTTACTCCAATACATCCATAAGTCGTGTGCGCTGTATAAGTTGCATAATCAATATCTGCGCGCAAGGTATGAAGTGGAATTCGTCCTTGTTTATATTCTTCTCTTCGCGCCATTTCAGCGCCACCAAGACGTCCCGAGCATACAATTTTTATTCCCTGTGCTCCCAAACGCATGGTTGATGTAATAGACTTTTTCATAGCCCGTCGAAAACTGATCTTTCCTTCCAATTGCTTGGCTATATTTTGCGCAACGAGATAGGCATCTAATTCCGGACGTTTAATCTCTGATATATTGATCTGCACATCTTTGCCGGAAATAGTCTTCAATTCCTCACGTAATTTATCAACCTCGGAACCTCTCTTACCTATCACGATTCCCGGACGAGCAGTGTGAACGGTCAAAATAATTTTCTTAGCTGTCCGCTCAATCATTATTTTTGATACCGCAGCGTTTTCCAGACGGCTTCTGACATACTTTCTGATCTTAAGATCTTCTTGTAATTTCCCTGCAAAATTTTTTTCATCAAACCAATTACTATTCCATGTTTTGATGATCCCTAACCGCAATCCAATCGGATTTGTTTTTTGACCCAAACTAATCTCCTACTTGCTATCTTCTACAATTACAGTTAAATGAGAAGTACGTTTTCTTATTTTACCAGCACGTCCCATCGACATCGGTCTGAATCTTTTTAGAGTTGGACCCTCATTAACAAAAGCCTCAACAATAAAGATTTCCTCGAGGTCTATCCGTTGGCCTTCTTCAATATTTCCTAAATTTGCAACGGCCGAGTGAATTGCTTTTTCAATAGGAACTGTGGCGCATTTTATGCATAAAATGTAATTCATTCAATGCCTCGTTGACGGACATCCCCTTGACCAGGTCAAGAACACGACTAACTTTCCGTCGTGACATTCTAATATATTTGGATTTTGCAATTGCCTGCATGAAACTTCTCCAATAACTTACTTAATTCGACTTAATCTCTCAGCTAATTTACCACCATGACCGCGAAAGGTACGGGTCGGTGAAAACTCACCCAATTTATGTCCTACCATATTTTCACTGATATAAATAGGGATAAATTTAATTCCATTATGAACAGCGATAGTATGCCCGACAAAATCCGGTGGAATAGTAGACCGGCGAGACCAGGTCTTAACCACCACTTTTTTATTTTCGCTATTCATTTGTTCAATCTTCTTTTGGAGACTTTCATCTATAAAAGGCCCCTTTTTAACAGACCTGCCATACTTACTCCCTACTTGCGCCTTTTTACTATTAAAGCGTCTGATGGTTTCTTTTTCTTTCTGGTTTTTAAACCTTTGCTCAACTGACCCCAGGGAGAGACAGGATGCCTGCCACCTGAGGACTTTCCTTCACCTCCACCCATAGGGTGGTCAACAGGATTCATCGCAACACCACGAACATGAGGACGTCTACCCAACCAACGGGAACGGCCTGCTTTACCGATCGAAATATTGAAATGATCTGCATTTGAGACTTGACCAATTGTAGCATAGCATTTCAAAGGAACTTTTCTAACTTCACCTGAAGGCATTTTCAACATTGCAAATTTACCCTCTTTCGCCATTAACTGAACCTCCGTCCCTGCGCTTCTGGCTAACTGACCACCTTTATTTTCACGTATTTCAATATTGTGAACTGATACACCGACAGGTATCTTCTCAAGAGGCAACGCATTTCCAGGCTGCATCTTGACATTCTCCCCAGATTCAACCATATCATTGACCTTCAATCCATCAGGAGCAAAATATATCTTTTCTCGCCATCAACATAAAACAGTAAAGCAATCCGGGCAGTACGATTTGGATCATATTCAATTGATGCAACTCTGGCCGGAATATTTCTCTTATTTCTTTTAAAATCGATTACTCTGTATTTTCTTTTATTACCACCGCCACGATGCCGCGAAGTAATTGCGCCAAAGTTATTTCGTCCACCACTTTTGCGTAAACCCTTGGTCAAACTTTTTTCGGGCTCTGATTTCGTAACCTGATCAAAGGTACTAACCGTTTTATATCTCTGTCCCGGTGTAATTGGTTTAAATGACTTAATTCCCATCTTATTTTAAATCCTCTGGATTATGCGTTCTCAAATAAATCTATTTTATTTCCCTCTGCAAGGGTTACAATAGCCTTTTTCCAATCCGGACGTCGACCATGAAATCTTCCAGCCTTAGTCATTTGCTGTCTTATTTTACCACGAACATTCATGGTCTGTACTTTATCCACTTTTACGTCAAATTGCTTTTCGACTTCCTTACGGATTTCGATCTTGTTCGCCCCATTATATACTTCAAATGCATATTTATTTTCACTGTCCTGGAGACGAGCAATTTTTTCTGTATAAAGGGGTCGGATTAATATCTGTACTTTTTTCATCCCGCAAGCACCTCATTTATTTTTGTAAGCGCGCCTTCCTGAACTAAAACTTTTTCTGCCCATAAAACATCATACGTGGAGAAGGTAACAGAATCCTTGACTGCCAATTTATGCAAATTCTGAGCAGATGAACTAATATTTGACTCATTCTCAGATGTTAACAAAAGAACCTTTGTGTCCACCAACTCAAATGCCTTAAGGATATCTGTTATATTTTTCGTTTTTGGTTCTTCAAATGAAAAATTCTCAACTACAACAATATGGCTGTCTTTTGCTTTATAAGTTAAAGCTGATCTTCGGGCAATTTTTTTAACTTTCTTGTTGACCCCGACACGATACTGACGTGGACTTGGACCAAAAACGCGACCACCTCCAACATGATGAGGTGCACGGATAGTACCCTGGCGGGCTCGTCCGGTACCTTTTTGACGAAATGGCTTTCTACCACCACCACTAACTTCTGACCTGCCCTTAGATTTATGGGTGCCTTGTCGTCCATTAGCTCGAATCGCACGAACATCCAACCATATAGAATGGTCATGTGGCTCTACGCCAAAAACCTTTTCCGCCAGTTCAATCGTGCGGCTTGTTTGCTGTCCACTTGTATTTAATACATTAAGTTTCATAGATCAAAACCTGTAATACTAATTCGTTTATATTTTTTTTATCTCTATCAATGAATCTACACTACCCGGAACCGGACCCTTTACAAAAATCAGATTACGCTCTGCATCTACCCTAACGACCTCAACAGAAGGTACCGTTACACGATTATTACCCATCTTACCGGCCATCTTCATATCTTTTAAAACTCTGGAAGGAGAAGAACTCTGACCGATTGAACCAGGTGCACGCCATCTATCTGACTGACCATGTGTTTTATTTGCGCCGCTAAAACCATGTCGCTTCATAACACCTTGAAAACCTCGCCCTTTCGCAAGTCCAGTAATCACAACCTCTTCACCTTCAACAAAAAAGTCCGCTTTCAGTTCATCACCTACTTTTATCTCCTGATCAGCCCGCAAATCAAACTCACGAAAATACTTGAGCGGTTTCAATTCTGATTTCTTCAAATGACCAATCTGAGGTTTTTTCGCATGCTTCTCTTTCAATTCACCAAATCCTATCTGAACAGCACTATATCCATCATTCTCTACTGTTTTTATTTGAGAAACATAACAGGGACCGGCATTGATGACAGTTACTGGAATTGATCTTCCGGTTTCATCAAAAATTTGGGTCATTCGTATTTTTTTTCCTAATAAGCCACTCATTGCAAACTCCAAAAAATCAAGTTTTAATCTCGACATCCACACCGGATGGTAATTCGAGTTTCATTAATGCATCAATTGTTTTATTGGTTGCATTTAAAATATCAATTAATCTTTTATGAATCCGTGTCTCAAATTGCTCTCGCGATTTTTTATCAACGTGTGGAGAACGCAGGACTGTATAAACCGTCCTATCGGTCGGCATTGGTATTGGGCCAGATATTATAGCACCTGTTGCCCTTGCTGTTCTGATAATCTTATCTGTTGATTTATCAATCAGATCATGATCATATGCTTTTAAACGTATCCTAATATTTTGTCCTGCCACAATTAATCTCCATAAGAATTTGTTAAAAAAGGCGGTACGAGTACCGCCATACTTGTACAGTACGAGCAAGTTCGAAACCTACCCTGTATTTTGTATGGGCAGGTTCTGAACCTGCCCCTGCCTATTCTATAATTTCTGTTACAACACCAGCACCAACCGTACGACCACCTTCACGAATTGCAAACCGCAATTCCTTCTCCATGGCGATCTCTTTCTGAAGTTCTACTTCCATCGTTACATTATCACCCGGCATTATCATCTCGATTCCACCCGGCAACTGGATTGATCCGGTCACATCCGTGGTACGAAAATAAAACTGCGGACGATACCCATTAAAAAATGGTGTGTGACGACCACCTTCTTCTTTTGACAAAACATAAACCTCACCCTTAAACTTTGTATGAGGATTAATGCTTCCCGGCTTGGCCGCTACCATACCACGCTCTAACTCTTTTTTCTCAACACCACGCATCAACAAACCAACATTATCGCCAGCCTCACCACGATCGAGTAACTTACGGAACATCTCAACACCCGTTACAACTGTCTTTCGATGGGCGCCCATTCCAACCAACTCCACCTCTTCACCAACATTAACAACGCCACGCTCGATCCTGCCCGTTCCAACTGTTCCACGACCGGTTATACTAAAAACATCTTCAACCGGCATCAAAAATGGCTTATCAATATCACGCTCAGGAGTCGGGACATAATCATCTACCGCCGCCATAAGGTCAAATATACATTTTGTCTTCTCTGCATCATCCGGATTATTCAAGGCCTCTAATGCACTACCTTGTATGATCGGAATGTCATCACCAGGAAATTCATATGAACTGAGTAGTTCGCGCAACTCCAACTCAACCAACTCAATCAACTCAGGATCATCTACCTGGTCTGTTTTATTCATAAATACAACCACGCTCGGTACATTTACCTGACGGGCTAAAAGAATATGCTCGCGTGTCTGAGGCATAGGACCATCTGCAGCACTTACAACAAGTATCGCTCCATCCATCTGCGCAGCACCCGTAATCATATTCTTTACATAGTCTGCGTGACCAGGACAGTCAACATGGGCATAGTGACGGTTTGCTGTCTCATACTCAACATGGGCAGTGGCAATGGTTATACCACGCTCTCGCTCTTCTGGAGCATTATCTATACTGTCAAAACTACGGTACTCCGACAAACCCTCTTTACTTAATAGCAACGTAATCGCTGCGGTCAGGGTTGTCTTACCATGATCAACATGACCAATAGTTCCTACGTTTACATGTGGTTTTGTTCGCTCAAATTTTGCCTTCGCCATTGGCTTTCCTCCAAAACTTTTTCAGAAAGGTTTAACCTTTTGCTTTTTCTATTATTTCGTCTGCTATATTCTTGGGCACAGGTTCATAATGTGAGAACTGCATGGAATAAATCGCTCTGCCCTGAGAAATTGACCGTAATTCAGTAGCATAACCAAACATTTCAGACAAGGGCGCCATTGCTGCCACCACCTGCGCATCTTTTCGAGGTAAAATCCCAGATATTTTCCCCCGGCGTGCATTTAAATTTCCAATCACATCACCGAGATACTCCTCCGGAACTATAACTTCCAATTTCATCACAGGTTCCAATAACACAGCCCCTGCTTTTTTACAACCTTCCTGGAAGGCCATTGAGCCGGCAATTTTAAATGCCATTTCACTGGAGTCGACATCATGATAAGATCCATCAATCAACTTTGCTTTAATATCTTTTACAGGATACCCAGCCAGCACACCGCTATTCATCGCACCCTCGATACCCTGCTTTACAGAATTAACATATTCTCTTGGAACGGCACCACCGACAATGGCATTTTCAAATTCAAAGCCTTTACCCGTCTCATTTGGACCCAGATCAATAACAACATGACCGTACTGGCCACGCCCACCGGATTGACGAATAAACTTTCCTTCCACCTCGGTCGTTTTTGTAATCGTCTCTTTATATGCAACCTGCGGACGACCAACATTTGCTTCAACCTTAAATTCGCGCAACATTCTGTCTACAATTATTTCTAAGTGAAGTTCACCCATGCCACGAATAATTGTCTGCCCGGTTTCTTCATCTGTATATACCTGAAATGTCGGATCTTCTTCACTTAATTTTGCCAAAGAATCTGCCAATTTATCCTGATCCGCTTTGGTCTTAGGTTCAATTGATACCGAAATAACAGGTTCCGGAAAATGCATTGACTCCAGAATAATATGTTTATTTTCATCACAGAGCGTGTCACCGGTTCGTGTGTTTTTAAAACCGACGGCCGCTGCAATATCACCCGCTTGAACGACCTGGACATCTTCCCTTGAGTTCGCATGCATCTGCAGGATTCGCCCTAACCGTTCTTTCTTTTGTGAATTCACATTGAAAATATATGACCCGGCCTTGGCGCTACCTGAATAAACTCTAAAAAAAGTCAATTTCCCAACATAGGGATCGGTCATTACCTTGAAGGCCAATGCAGAGAATGGATCCTCTACGCTGTTCTCACGCAAGACAACCTCACCAGTGCGTGGATGCTTTCCTTTTACAGCCTCAAGTTCATCCGGAGACGGCAAGTAGGCAATAATTGAATCAAGCAGGCGTTGAACACCTTTATTTTTAAAGGCAGACCCACATAAGACCGGAACAATTTTCACATCAATAGTGGCCTTGTGGATTGCAGACATCAATTCTTTATCAGAGATCTCCGCACCCTCAAGATATTTCTCCAATAGTTCTTCATCATATTCGGCCACTGCTTCAAATATATCTGTACGATATTTTTGCGCTTTCTCAACCAACCCTTTGGGTATTTCGCCTTCTTCAAAAAGTGCCCCCAGGCTGCTTTCATTATAAATGACCGCTTTCATTTTTATCAAATCGATCAGACCAGTAAACAAATCTCCTTCACCCATGGGAATCTGGAGAGGGACAGGAAAAGCACCCAGACGGGTTCTCATCATTTCGACAACATTGTAAAAATCAGCGCCGATTCTGTCCATTTTATTCACAAAAGCAATTCGTGGAACACCATATTTATCCGCCTGACGCCAAACTGTCTCAGATTGCGGTTCAACACCACCAACCGCACAAAAAAGCGCCACAGCACCATCCAATACCCGCAGGGATCTTTCAACTTCAACGGTAAAATCAACATGTCCGGGAGTATCTATAATATTTATCTGATGCCCGTTCCATTCTGCCGTTGTCGCTGCACTTGTAATAGTAATGCCACGTTCCTTCTCTTGCTCCATCCAATCCATTGTGGCTGCACCATCATGCACTTCACCCATTCGGTGCAATCGACCCGCATAATAAAGGATTCGCTCCGTAGTCGTTGTTTTACCGGCATCAATATGGGCCATTATCCCAATATTTCTAATATTTTTTAAACTAGATTTCATTATAATATTTCTATGTCACTACCATCTGAAATGTGCAAATGCTTTATTTGCTTCAGCCATTTTATGGGTGTCTTCTTTCTTCTTGATTGTGGATCCTTCATTTTTGGCAGCTGCCATCAACTCATTTGCAAGTTTTTCAGCCATAGTTCTCTCTGATCTGCTTCTAGAATAAGAAACCAACCAGCGAATAGCCAACGTACGGCGTCTCTTTTCGCGCACCTCAACAGGAACCTGGTAAGTTGCACCACCAACACGCCTTGACTTGACTTCTAAGAGTGGCGCAGCATTGTCCATTGCTTTACGAAACACCTCAAGAGGATCTTTATTCATTTTCTCATTAATAAGATCCATCGCATCATAAAAAATATGTTCGGCAATACTTTTTTTACCACCAAACATCATTCCGTTTATAAACTTTGCGACGACTTCGTTTTTATATTTTGGATCGGGCAGAATTTTTCTTTCTTGCGCCCTTCTTCTTCTTGGCATACAAACTCCAAAAATGATCTTGTTTTAATTATTTTGGTTTCTTAGTACCATATTTTGATCTGGCCTGCTTGCGATCATCAACACCGCTCGTATCTAATGTGCCCCTAACAATATGATAACGCACACCCGGCAAATCTTTTACACGACCACCGCGAATAAGAACGATTGAGTGCTCCTGTAAATTATGCCCTTCACCTGGAATATAAGCCGAGACCTCTATTCCATTGGTAAGACGTACACGTGCAACTTTCCTCAATGCCGAATTCGGTTTTTTAGGTGTTGTCGTGTAGACTCTTGTACACACGCCCCGCTTCTGAGGGGATGATCCAAGCGCTGGTGCTTTCGTCTTTTTTGTCACAGTTTTTCTGCCGTGTCGTATTAACTGATTGATTGTCGGCAAACCTACCTCCTAAAAGTCACAGATTACTAATTTACTAACTATATTTTCTTGGTTCAAGATGTTTCTGTGATATTTCCAACCTCTTCACCAAGGAATTCGCCTTCAGGCTCAACTTCTTTTACTTGTTCTTCGACATAGAGGTTCGCATATTTCGCCAAACCGGTTCCGGCTGGGATCAAATGCCCCATTATCACATTTTCCTTTAGACCAATCAAACTATCCTCTTTTCCTGCAACCGCAGCTTCAGTGAGAACCTTGGTTGTCTCCTGAAATGAGGCAGCTGAGATAAAACTTTCTGTATTCAATGCTGCCTGAGTAATTCCAAGTAGTACCGGAGTAAAAGAGGCCGGTTTGGCTCTTCTATGCTTGATCGGTTTCTTTTTGTCCTTTTTTAAGTCCCGATTGATCAATTCGATCGTTTTCTTATCAGTCAAATCGTCTTCACGGAACAATGAATCTCCAGGATCGGCAACCACGACCTTCTCAATAACTTTTTCATTTTCTGAAAGGAATGTACCACGATCAACCTGATCCCCCTCGAGGAACATACTGTCACCACCATCAAGGATCAGTACTTTTTGCAGCATCTGGCGTACAATAATACCGATATGCTTATCATTGATTTTAACACCCTGCAAGCGGTAAATTTCCTGGATCTCGTTTACAAGATATTCCTGCACCTTTCCAGGTCCCTTTATTGTCAAAATATCTTGTGGTGCAATTGAACCATCCGTCAACCTATCGCCGGCTTCGACAAAATCGTTTTCATGAACAAGTATATGCTTACCATATGGAACAGAATATTTTTTTGTATCTGACTCACCCTCAACTATCAATTCACGTACACCACGCTTAATTGAGCCAAATTTAACAATTCCATCAATTTCAGTAACAACAGCCATCTCTTTTGGGCGTCGCGCCTCAAAAAGCTCTGCTACTCTTGGCAGACCACCAGTAATATCGCGGGTTTTACCAATCTCTCTCGGAATTTTAACCAAAATATCGCCTGCATGAACCTCTTGTTTATTTTGAACTTGCAGGAAAGATTTAACCGGTATAATAAATTTACTTCGTTCTTCTGTATCCTTATTACTAATATAGATATGTGGATTAAGATTTTTATTTTTAGATTCAATGACAACACGCTGACGCAGACCGGTTTGTTCGTCCAACTCCTCCCGATACGTCATATTATCAATGATATCCTCGAACTCTACAACGCCAGTTTTGTCTGCAAGTATCACAGAGCTGTACGGATCCCAGTCAAATAACGTCTCACCTTTTTTAACTTCTGCATCCTCTTCAATCCTAAGAACGGCACCGTAGGGCACATTGTACGTTGCGATACCCCTGTTATTTTCATCCTGGATCTCTATCTTGCCACTTCGGCCAAGAACGATTCTATCTTTTGCAAGGTTCTCAATAGTACGCACATTGATATATTTGACTTTACCATCATATTTGGTTGCAATATGTGATTCTGCAGCAATACGGGCTGCGGTACCACCGATATGGAAGGTTCGCAGGGTCAACTGTGTACCCGGCTCACCAATACTCTGTGCAGCCATAACACCAACCGCTTCACCGATTCCAACAAGTTTACCTGAAGCCAAATTACGGCCGTAACAAAGTGAACAGACGCCACGTTTAGCCTCACAGGTTAATTCAGTCCGCACTAGAACACCTTCAATTGGAGCGGCTGCGATTTGCTCTGCGATTTCTTCCGAAATGACCTCACCACGCTGAACAATAACTGTTCCGGCATTTGTATCTTCAACATCTTCAGCAGCAACACGACCTGTAATACGATCTTCGAGGGGCTCAATTATTTCTTCACCCTCTTTAAGATCCTGCATTTCTATTCCAAGGATTGTCCCACAATCATTTTGAGAAACAATGACATCCTGAGCGACATCCACAAGACGGCGGGTGAGATAACCAGCATCCGCTGTCTTAAGTGCCGTATCCGCCAAACCTTTCCGCGCACCATGCGTGGATATAAAATACTCGATAACTGACAAACCTTCTAAAAAGTTCGCCGTAATCGGGTTTTCAATAATTTCACCCGTTTGCCCGGAAAGTGTTTTTTGTGGTTTTGCCATCAAACCACGCATACCAGCTAACTGCCTAATCTGCTCTTTACTACCACGGGCACCAGAATCGGACATCATATATAAAGGATTAAATCCATCATCATTGCGGCTCAGCTTTGCAAACATAATCTCCGCAACCTCACCCGTTACATGTGTCCAGATATCGATAATCTTATTATATCTTTCGCCATCGGTGATCACACCACGCAAAAATTGTTTTTGGATTGTATCCACCTCTTTTTGAGCCTGATCAATCAGAATCTGTTTTTCCGGTGGCGTTACAACATCAGAAAGGCTGATAGAAACACCCGAGCTCATCGCATGATGAAATCCGAGATCTTTCAAATCATCTAAAAATTTTGCAGCTACCCGATTGCCAAATTTGCGATAACAGCCAGACACGATCTCCGTAAGACTTTTCTTTGATAATAATTCATTTACAAAACCTAATCCCTCGGGTACGGCTTCGTTAAATAAAACTCGTCCGGTTGTAGTCTCAATAATTTCTTCACCTAAACGCAGTTTTATACGGGCATGAAGATCAATTTTACCGTTATTATAGGCAATTATCACTTCTTTTGGAGATGAAAATCTTTTATTTTCACCCCTTTGCCCCGGTCTGGCTTTGGTAAGGTAATAACAGCCAAGAACCACATCCTGACTAGGAACAACTATCGGCTTGCCACTGGCAGGCGAAAGAATATTATGACTGGAAAGCATCAATATCTTGGTTTCGACCTGAGCCTCATAGGAAAGCGGAATATGAACGGCCATCTGATCCCCATCGAAGTCAGCATTGAATGCCGTACAAACAAGAGGATGGATCCGGATAGCTTTACCCTCGATAAGAACAGGTTGAAAGGCCTGAATTCCAAGGCGATGAAGGGTAGGTGCACGATTGAGCATAACCGGATGATCCTCAATAATCTCTTCAAGAATATCCCAAACCTCTGCACCTCTTTTTTCAACTAATTTCTTCGCGCTTTTGACCGTTTTTACAAATCGCCGCTCAACTAACTTGCGTATTATAAAGGGCTTGAACAGTTCAATCGCCATATCCTTTGGAATTCCACATTCATGCAGTTTTAATTCGGGACCGACAACGATAACTGAACGCCCAGAATAATCGACACGCTTTCCCAGAAGATTTTGCCTAAACCTGCCCTGCTTACCCTTTAACATATCTGAGAGGGACTTAAGCGGACGGTTGCCATCTGAGCGCATCGCCGTTGAACGTTTAGAATTATCGAACAATGAATCAACAGCTTCCTGAAGCATTCGCTTCTCATTCCGCAATATAACTTCCGGTGCGCGGATTTCTAATAGTTTTTTCAGACGGTTATTTCTGATAATTACCCGGCGATAGAGATCATTTAAATCACTGGTTGCAAACCGTCCACCCTCTAGAGGCACTAACGGTCTTAATTCAGGAGGTATAACCGGTACGACATCCAGCACCATCCACTCGGGCTTATTTCTATATTCAGTATTGGCATCACGTACGCGAAATGCCTCCACAACTTTCAATCTTTTTAATGCTTCGGTTTTCTTTTGAACAGAAGTCTCAGATTTGACGCGACCCCTAAGGTCAACTGAAAGATCCTTGATGTTAATCCGGCTCAATAAATCATGAATGGCTTCACCGCCGATCTTAGCAATAAATTTGGCGCTATCATCGTCCGCCAGATCTTCATTGGCTTCACCATGCAATTCCAGTTGATTAAAGAATTCATCTTCATTTATTAACTGCTTTTCCTTGAGATCACTTTTCCCGGGACTCACAACAACATACTGCTCATAATAGATCACCTTCTCCAGATCTTTCGGAGACATATCAAGCAAATAGCCGATTTTCGTTGGTAATGATCTAAAAAACCAGATATGAACCACAGGTACTGCAAGACTAATATGCCCCATTCGCTCACGGCGAACACTTTTTTGTGTTACTTCAACACCACAGCGGTCACAAATAATACCTTTATAGCGAATTCGTTTGTACTTACCACAATGGCATTCCCAGTCTTTAACCGGACCAAATATTTTCTCGCAAAACAAACCATCTTTTTCTGGTTTGAATGAACGATAATTTATGGTCTCCGGTTTTGTTACCTCACCATGTGATTGCTCCAAAATATCATTCGGCGAAGCCAGACTTATCGTGATTTTATTAAATCTATTAGCACCTTTTTTATAATTCAAAGTCCTTAACTCCTGTTAAGTTTTTTTTACTGGATTGATTAGACCTGAGAAAAGTTCTTCTATTCAAACTTAACTTTTAATCCCAAGCCTTGTAATTCACGGACGAGCACATTAAATGACTCTGGTGTTCCTGCATCTGGTAAATTTTCACCCTTAACGATTGCTTCATACACTTTCGATCTTCCGATAACATCATCACTTTTTACAGTCAAAATTTCCTGAAGCGTATGTGCGGCACCATATGCTTCCAGCGCCCATACTTCCATTTCTCCAAATCTCTGCCCACCAAACTGCGCTTTACCACCCAGTGGCTGCTGAGTAATAAGTGAGTATGGACCGATTGACCTTGCATGAATCTTATCATCAACCATATGTGATAATTTCATTATATAAATCACACCGACCATAACTTCCTGGTCAAAGGGATGGCCCGTTTGCCCATCATACAACCTGGCTTTACCTGATAATGGCAAACCTGCATTTCCAACTCATCATATATATCAGAGAGCTTTGCCCCATCAAAAACCGGGGTTGCATAATTTTTTTCAAGTTTGAATCCAGCCAAGCCAAGAGTGGTTTCAAATATCTGCCCCAAATTCATTCGGGACGGTACACCAAGTGGATTCAATATGATGTCAATCGGTGTTCCATCCTCCATAAATGGCATGTCTTCCATAGGAACAAGTTTTGCAACCACACCCTTATTGCCATGCCGGCCAGCCATTTTATCACCAACAGCCAATTTGCGTTTCTCTGCAATATAAACTTTTGCCAATTGTACAATACCCGGGGGAAGTTCATCACCTACAAGAACTTTGTGTTTCTCTCGTTTAAGATCATTTTCAATTTCCTGGAGTTTTCTCCGATATTCCGCATATAAATCTCTGACAAAATCATTTTGTGTATCAGATTCAAACCAGGTTGAATTAATATCAAGATTCCTGAGATCAATTTTACTAAAAGTATCTTCCTGGATTTTAGTATTTGCCTTTAGAGCAATCTTTCCATCAACATAACGAACACTGTTTGACTTTTGACCAGCAAAATGATTCGCTAATACCAATTGCATTTTTTCAACAACTTTATCACGCTTGACTTCGGCTTCTTTTTCAAATTTGTCAATTAACTCTTTATCTTTTTTCTTCGTTTTTGCATCTTTATATTTCCGGGAGAACAACTTGGTATTAACCACGATCCCTTTCATTCCGGGAGGCGCTTTAAGGGAGGCATCTTTAACATCTCCTGCCTTACTACCAAAAATCGCTTTTAACAACTTCTCCTCGGGAGTTGGATCAGTTTCACCTTTTGGCGTAACCTTCCCCACAACAATATCACCGGCATTTACTTCAGCGCCAATCCTTATAATGCCATTTTCATCTAAATTTTTTGTCGCTTCCTCACTGACATTTGGAATTTCGCGCGTTAATTCCTCTTCTCCCCGTTTCGTATCCCGAACCTGCAACTCAAATTCTTCAATATGAACAGAAGTAAAAGTATCGTTTTGAACCAGACGCTCTGATATGATGATAGCATCCTCAAAGTTGTACCCTTTCCAAGGCATAAAAGACACCAGCACATTTCGTCCTAATGCCAATTCACCACCATCTGTCGCTGCACCATCGGCAATCACCTGCCCCATTTTAACGCGCTCACCGGTGGCTACAAGTGGACGTTGATTGATACAGGTGTCTTGATTGGTACGCTGAAATTTAACCATCTCGTAGGCGACTGATTCCTTATCCTCAGCCAACAATCCTCTACCGGCCTTTTGCTTCGGCGCATTATCGACCGAGAGAACAACCTTCTCCGCATCTACATAACTTACAGTACCTGCAGATTTAGCCAGGACAACGGTCCCGGAATCCTCTGCAACTTTTCCTTCCATCCCTGTTCCCACAATAGGAGCCTTTGGCACCAGCAATGGAACGGCCTGACGCTGCATATTCGATCCCATAAGAGCACGGTTTGCATCATCATGTTCGAGGAAAGGAATAAGAGATGCTGCCGGAGAAACTATTTGGCTAGGTGCAACATCCATGTAATCGACATCAAGGGGTTCTACCACCGGAAAATCCCCTTTAAATCTTGCTTTTACTTTATCACGTTCGAACTTGCCTTTTTTATCCAAAGGCGCATTAACCTGGGCAATCGTAAAGATATCTTCCTCTGTGGCTGAAAGATACTCGATATCACTCGTAGCCACACCCTTCTTCACCTTACGATAAGGCGTCTCAATAAACCCAAAATCATTGATACGCGCCAAAACACAGAGCGAAGAAATCAGCCCAATATTAGGGCCTTCAGGTGTTTCGATAGGGCATAACCGGCCATAATGCGTATAATGCACATCACGGACTTCAAATCCGGCACGTTCACGTGTCAAGCCACCTGGTCCCAAAGCACTTAAACGACGCTTATGAGTTAATTCGGCCAGCGGATTCGTTTGATCCATAAACTGCGACAATTGCGAGGTACCAAAGAATGTATTAATGACAGACGATATGGTTCGTGCATTAACCAGATCCTGTGGTGTCAGTTTATCAGAATCACCCAGATTCAACCGCTCCTTGATAGTCCTGGCCATTCGCGAGAAACCAACACTGAATTGTGCGGCAAGCTGCTCACTAACCGTACGAATTCGACGATTTCCCAAATGATCAATATCATCTGTGATTTGTCGCCCTTCACGAAGATCAAGCAAGTAAGTGACAATTGCAACAATATCCTCTTTACTGAGAACCGTTACATCATAAGGCGTCGACACTTTCAACTTTTTATTCATTCGATAACGGCCAACGGCACCCATGTCATAGCGTTTATTATTGAAGAACATCCGCTCGATCAGACCTCTGGCCGTTTCGATATCGGGAGGTTCACCGGAACGCAATTGGCGATAAATAGCATCGATTGCCTGTTCTTCCGACTTTGTTAAATCCTTTTTCAACGTATTCAGAATAACATTTGGCGAATTTGGATCAAACAGACGAACAACTTCCACCGATTTAATTTTCGCTTTTTTGCATTGGGCAAGAAAATCTTCATCAATATCAAGACCTTGCTCAGCCAACACCTCACCAGTGGTGACATCAACAACATCCTTGGACAACATTCTGCCCAGTAAAAAATCAGTCGTACCTTTTTTAATCTCCACTTCTTCTGAAAGATTAAAGAGATTAATAATATCCTCATTCGTCGAATAACCAATTGCCCTAAGCAACATTGTAACCGGAAACTTTTTCTTTCGATCGATATACACATACATCATATCATTGACATCCGTAGTGAATTCGACCCAGGATCCTCTGAAAGGAATAATCCGTGCAGAATAGAGAGGCGTACCATTCGGATGTTCGGTTTGTGAAAAGAAAACACCAGGAGAACGATGCAATTGACTTACGACAACCCTCTCAGCACCATTAATTATAAAAGTACCGCGCGAGGTCATATAAGGCATGTTCCCCAAATAAACATCCTGCTCAATAAATTCAGTGAAATTCTCCGTTTCGCCTGTCACATCCTTAATAGCCAAACGCATCTTGGCTTTAAGAGGAACAGCATACGTAACACCACGCTCCTGACATTCACGAACATTATATTTAGGCTTATCCAGATAGTACTCTACGAATTGCAATTCGTAATTTCCCCGACTATCAGTAATAGGAAATACATTCTCAAAAACTGTCTGCAATCCTTCAGGCTGCCTTTCAGAAGGCATAACCTCTTCCTGAATAAAATCTTCAAAGAATTTTACCTGAACATCCATCAAATTTGGATATTCCAAAATTTGAGGGATTTTACTGTAAGTCATTCTTTTATTTCGCTTGGTTTTCTCCAAGGATCAACTCCTCACACAATAATTTACTTGGTTTTTGCTACTTTAGCTCGACTGTACCGCCGGCCTCTTCAATCTGTTTTTGAACATCTTCAGCTTCTGCTTTCGAAACACCCTCTTTAATCGCATTAGGTGCATTATCAACCAGATCTTTTGCTTCTTTTAAACCAAGATTTGTAATTGCCCGAACAACCTTTATAACCTGAATCTTTTTCTCGCCAGAAGAGACGAGCATAACGTCAAATTCAGTTTGTTCTTCGGCCGCTTCCGCAGGTGCAGCACCAGCAGCAGGACCAGCGGCAACTGCAACCGGAGCTGCAGCAGTTACGCCAAATTTTTCTTCAATATCCTTAATCAACTCAGATACTTCCAGCATGGAAGCTTTTTCCAAATAAGTAAGAACATCCTCTTTTTTTACGACAGCCATTTTAAACCTCCAATAAATGAAATATATTATGACTCAATTTTATTTTTTATTTATGATTTTTGCGATTTAAGAGATTCCAATGTACCGGCAAGTTTACGTCCCGTACCAGACAAAACATTAACGAGATTAGTCATTGGCGCCTTAAGAACTCCGACTAATTGCGAAAGGAGTACTTCACGACTTGGCAGATTCGCGAGCGCATCGGCTTGGTCGGCGTCAAACACACGTCCCTCAAATACACAGCCCTTCACGACCAATGAACTCTGATCTTTCTTTTTCTGCTTATTAAATTCAGTAATAACCCGAATAGGTGCGACAGCATCATCCTCGCTAAAAGCAAAGGCCGTCATTCCTACAAGCATCTCATCTACGCCTTCAATACCCGCCTTATCAAACGAACGTTTCGCAAGTGTATTTTTCAATACACAATAATGCACATTCGCATTTCTAAACGAGCGCCTTAAGCTTCGTAGTCTCCTCCACATTGATACCGGCGAAATCAGCGAGAAAGATACTTTTTGATGCTTTAAATTTTTCGCAATATTCTTCAATAATTTCTACTTTTCTTGGTGTTGGCATCTCTGTTACCCTTTTAATAATTTAGGAACTGTACGTACTTTGATTTCGGTCAAGAAAAATCCCCGGGCCCATTGTACTGGAAATGGAAATACTTTTTAAATAAGTACCCTTTGCCGAGGCCGGCTTCATTTTAATAATTGTATGGATAAACACTTTGAGATTCTCCAACAACTTTTCTTCTTCAAAAGATATTTTCCCAATACGTGAATGCATAATCCCGGTTTTATCCACTCGAAAATCAATTTTTCCTGCTTTAATTTCTTGAACAGCGTTTCTACATCCGGCGTAACGGTACCACTTTTTGGATTTGGCATTAACCCCCGGGTACCTAAAATCTTACCAAGCCGGCCAACCAAAGACATTACGTCGGGCGATGCAACAACCACATCGAACTCCATCCAACCCTTTTGGATTTTCTCTATATATTCTTCAAGACCTGCAAAATCCGCTCCAGCAGATTTTGCCTTGTCAACATTATCACCTTTGGTCAGAACCAAAATCCGGACCGTCTTCCCGGTGCCATTAGGAAGTGAAACAGTTCCCCGCACCATTTGATCAGCATGACGAGGATCAACTCCTAATCGCATGGCGATATCCACCGTTTCATCAAATCGGGCCTTTGCGGCACCTTTGAGAAGTTTTACCCCCTCCTCCGGTGAATACTCCTTTAAATGTTCAATTATTTTTGATAGTTCAGTATAGCGTTTACTTCTCTTCATTTCTCGCAACCTCTAATGTATATTAAGATTCAACCACAATTCCCATACTACGGGCAGTGCCTTCAATCATCCGCATCGCATTTTCAGTATCGGAAGCATTTAAATCCTCCATTTTCATTTCCGCAATCTCACGAACCTGATCCTTAGTTACTTTCCCAACCTTATTTGTATTTGGCTCGCCTGAACCTTTTTGCAAACCGGCTGCTTTCAACAATAACACAGAAGCCGGAGGCGTTTTTGTAATAAATGAAAAAGATCGATCTGCATAAACCGTGATCTCAACGGGAATAATTAAACCGGCTTTTTCTTGCGTCTTAGCATTATATGCTTTGCAAAACTCCATAATATTAACACCATGCTGACCCAATGCCGGGCCCACAGGCGGTGAAGGATTTGCCTGCCCTGCCGGTAATTGCAGTTTTATTTTTGCCAATTCTTTTTTTGCCATTCCTAACTTGACCTCTCTTGTTTATAAATTTAAGATGCCCACTTGCTTCTATTTCTCTAATTCGACCTGAGAAAATCCAATTCAACGGGTGTTGGGCGACCAAAAATACTGATATTTACCTTGACCTTATTTTTTTCTTCGTTAATTTCTTCTACAAATCCCGTAAAATCATTAAATGGCCCATCCATAACACGGATGGGATCGCCGACCTTAAAGGGAACACTCATCTTCCCCTTTACCTCAGCTTCACGACTATTCTCAATTTTTCCGAGGATGCGGTTTACCTCTGGTTCGCGGAGGGGGGTCGGTTCGTTTTTTGGGCCGACAAAACTAATCACACCAGGAGCACCCGATACCACATGCTGTGTCTGACTATCGAGAAGCATTTCAATAAGCATATAACCAGGAAAAAAGACACGATTTTTTGTCCTTTTCTTCCCATCACGCATCTCAACCACATTTTCAGAAGGAATAATAATCCGACCAACTTTCTCTTCAATGGCCTTTAATTCTATTTCAGCTTCGATATGCGCCTTTATCTTTGCTTCCTGGCCAGAATAAATACGCAATGTATACCACTTTTTTTCCACGATCAGTCCCCTGATACTTTAAATAAACAGCCCCAATAATCCAAGCCAGTATAAAATCAGCGCCAAATATGTAAATCGTAAACAGGATACTTACAACCGCTACAATTATCGTAGAGTTAACAAGTTCACTTCTTGACGGCCAGGAAACTTTTGACATTTCAACCTGAACATCATTAATAAATTGTGCAATTTTCTTGAACATATTCCTATTCCTTAAACAATCTCAACCAATTAGGTTTCTACTTGCAGGCCTGGAGGGACTCGAACCCCCAACCCCCGGTTTTGGAGACCGGTGCTCTAGCCAATTGAGCTACAGGCCTGTCCGTATGAGCAGGTTTCAAACCTACCCTTATTAGTACGGGCAGGTTCTGAACCTACCCTTGCTTATTCTATAATTTCTGTTACAACACCAGCACCAACCGTACGACCACCTTCACGAATCGCAAAACGCAATTCCTTCTCCATGGCGATCTCTTTTTGCAATTCTACTTCCATCGTTACATTATCACCCGGCATTACCATCTCTATTCCACCCGGCATCTGGATCGATCCGGTCACATCCGTTGTACGAAAATAAAACTGCGGACGATACCCATTAAAAAATGGCGTATGACGACCACCTTCTTCTTTTGTCAAAACATAAACCTCACCCTTAAATTTCGTATGAGGATTAATGCTTCCCGGCTTGGCCGCTACCATACCACGCTCCAACTCTTCTTTATCAACACCACGCATCAACAAACCAACATTATCGCCGGCCTCACCACGATCCAATAACTTACGGAACATCTCAACACCCGTTACAACTGTCTTTCGATGGGCGCCCATTCCAACCAACTCCACCTCTTCACCAACATTAACAACACCACGCTCTATCCTGCCCGTTCCAACTGTTCCACGACCGGTTATACTAAAAACATCTTCAACCGGCATCAGAAATGGCTTATCAATATCACGCTCAGGAGTCGGAACATAATCATCTACCGCTGCCATAAGGTCAAATATACATTTTGTCTTCTCTGCATCATCCGGATTATTCAATGCCTCTAATGCACTTCCTTGGATGATCGGAATATCATCACCGGGAAATTCATAGGAACTGAGCAATTCACGCAATTCCAACTCTACCAACTCAATCAACTCAGGATCATCTACCTGGTCTGTTTTATTCATAAATACAACCACACTCGGTACATTTACCTGACGGGCAAAAGATATGCTCACGTGTCTGAGGCATTGGACCATCTGCTGCACTTACTACAAGTATCGCTCCATCCATCTGCGCAGCACCCGTGATCATGTTCTTTACATAGTCAGCATGACCAGGACAGTCAACATGGGCATAGTGACGGTTTTCTGTCTCATACTCAACATGGGCAGTGGCAATGGTTATACCACGCTCTCGCTCTTCCGGAGCATTATCTATACTGTCAAAACTACGATACTCTGATAAACCCTTTTTACTTAATAACAACGTAATCGCTGCGGTTAAGGTCGTCTTACCATGATCAACATGACCGATCGTTCCTACGTTTACATGTGGTTTTGTTCGCTCAAATTTTGCCTTCGCCATTGGTTTACCTCCAAAATAAATTTGATAACTAATTTGGCTATACTCGAGAGCCCACGACCAGGATTGAACTGGTGACCTCATCCTTACCAAGGATGTGCTCTACCGACTGAGCTACGTGGGCAGGGATTATATTACGGATCTCCCCTGCCAATATTATTATTAAGGGGAAGATCAAAAAACTAGAGCGGGAGACGGGATTCGAACCCGCGACCAACAGCTTGGAAGGCTGTGACTCTAGCCAGCTGAGTTACTCCCGCTTATAATTCACTCACTTACCCTATGCGGTACAAGTGTAACCCCTCTACTGACTATTTAATCAGAAAGATGGGGAGCTGGCGAGAGGACTTGAACCCCCGACCGGCTGATTACAAATCAGCTGCTCTACCAACTGAGCTACGCCAGCACAAAAAAACTGAGGCTTATTTATAACAAAACCTCAGCAAGATTCAATCGTAATTTCGCTTCTAAAATATAGAAGCCTTGTAATTTAATAAATTGAATTAAGAAATCAATAGTATTAATAATATTTTTTTGATTTTTTGTGGCAATATCACCATTTCGAATTTGACAATCGAATAGGGATACCTTAAATTTGTTGTTCTAAAATCGATAGATATCTTTCACATGTCATCCTGAAAGGATCTTCCATGGTGTCGAGTCGATGACGATAATAAGGAAGATTCCTACGCAATGACTATAGTAATAAGGTTTAAGAATGGCACATCATAAATCAGCAAAAAAAAGAATCAAAACATCTGAAAATAATCGTCTTGTCAACCGCAACAACAAAAGTAAACTAAATACGTTGACAAAAGCCGTAAGAGAAGCCGAGAACAAAGAAGACGCACAAAAGGCACTCGTTCGTGTTGTACCTTTTCTGGATAAAATGGCCGGATCAGACACGATTCATGCCAACAAAGCAGGAAATCAAAAATCCAAGTTAACACGCTTCGTCAATAAAATGTCCTAACAGAGTGAGACCGGGATCCAGGACCAGTAACCCGGCTTTTCAGTGTAGACTCTTTTCCAAATTTTAAAGCCCCGCTAGCGGGGCTTTTTTTGTTTGCAGGCACTTCTTCAGTTGGACATTCGCTGGTGGATATTGGATATTTAAAACCTACGGGAGACAAAATTATCCACGGATGAATAAGTTCCAAGTAGTTTACTGCTATACCGCTCCTCTATATGTACCCAAATAATCCATAATGACAAATGGCAAAATCCCAATGTCAATTGAATGCCCAAGCCTAAATGTCCAAAGATAGTCTCGCTATTTAAATATTGGGCATTGGGAATTTATTTGGCATTTGTGCTTGGACATTTGGACATTTTGAAAAATATCCAACTTCCAAGATCAAAACTTAAGGTAGGTTATCAACTGAGAATTATCCAGATCTACGAATTCCAAATGTCAAAATCCCAATGTCAATTGAATGCCCAAGCCTAAATGTCCAAAGATAGTCTCGCTATTTAAATATTGGGCATTGGGAATTGATTTGGCATTTGTGCTTGGACATTGGACATTTTGAAAAATATCCAACTTCCAAGATCAAAACTTAAGGTAGGCTATCAACTGAGAATTATCCAGATCTACGAATTCCAAATGTCAAAATCCCAATGTCAATTGAATGCCCAAGCCTAAATGTCCAAAGATAGTCTCGCTATTTAAATATTGGGCATTGGGAATTGATTTGGCATTTGTGCTTGGACATTGGACATTTTGAAAAATATCCAACTCCTAAGATCAACACTTAAGGTAGGCTATCAACTGAGAATTATCCAGATCTACGAATTCCAAATGTCAAAATCCCAATGTCAATTGAATGCCCAAGCCTAAATGTCCAAAGATAGTCTCGCTATTTAAATATTGGGCATTGGGAATTGATTTGGCATTTGTGCTTGGACATTGGACATTTTGAAAAATATCCAACTCCTAAGATCAACACTTAAGGTAGGCTATCAACTGAGAATTATCCAGATCTACGAATTCCAAATGTCAAAATCCCAATGTCAATTGAATGCCCAAGCCTAAATGTCCAAAGATAGTCTCGCTATTTAAATATTGGGCATTGGGAATTTATTTGGCATTTGTGCTTGGACATTGGACATTTTGAAAAATATCCAACTCCTAAGATCAACACTTAAGGTAGGCTATCAACTGAGAATTATCCAGATCTACGAATTCCAAATGTCAAAATCCCAATGTCAATTGAATGCCCAAGCCTAAATGTCCAAAGATAGTCTCGCTATTTAAATATTGGGCATTGGGAATTGATTTGGCATTTGTGCTTGGACATTGGACATTTTGAAAAATATCCAACTCCTAAGATCAACACTTAAGGTAGGCTATCAACTGAGAATTATCCAGATCTACGAATTCCAAATGTCAAAAAGGGCAGACACACAGGTCTGCCCCTACTTTACGGCTTGCTTTTCACGTCTCACATTTGACGTTTGACGTTTGACGTTTGACATCTCACTTGAATATTCTGTATTAATTATTGCTTACGGCCTAGGCACTTTTTTTGGATTTTTTAAAGGTGAGTAACGGATCTTTTTTATTTTCAACCGTCTCTTTGGAAATGGTACAACTTTCAACACCGGGCAAGGAAGGCAATTTATACATAATTTCCAGCATAACTTCTTCCATGATAGCCCGCAATGCCCGCGCTCCGGTATTTCTTTTCTTTGCCATATCCACGATTGCCGTGAGAGCAGGATTTTTAAATACCAGATTAATATTATCAATCTCTAAAAGTTTTTTATATTGTTTAACTAAAGCATTTTTAGGTTCGGTCAAAATAGACTTGAGGGCTGCTTCATCCAGATCTTTCAATGAACTGACCACGGGTAATCGTCCAATTAATTCAGGGATCAAGCCATATTCCAGAAGATCTTCCGGTTCAGCCATAGCGTAGAGATCACCCCTTGAAAATTTATTGGTGAAATGATTTTGTGTATTGAATCCAATCGCCTTTTTGCCAACACGACGGGCGATGATATTATCCAAGCCTTCAAATGCTCCACCACAAATAAAGAGTATGTTTTTTGTATTTATATTGACCAGTTTTTGTTCCGGATGCTTGCGTCCTCCTTTTGGAGGAATACTTGAAATTGTCCCTTCCAGCATTTTTAAAATGGCTTGCTGGACGCCCTCCCCTGAAACATCACGCGTAATGGAGGGATTGCCATCTTTTCGGGCAATTTTATCAATTTCATCGATATATATAATTCCCCGTTCAGTCTCATCAACCTGATAATCCGCTGCTTGATATAGTCGCACCAGAATATTTTCCACATCTTCGCCCACATACCCGGCTTCCGTCAAAACGGTTGCATCGGCAATGGCAAAAGGAACCTTTAGAAATTTGGCAAGCGTTTGCGCCAGGAGTGTTTTACCTGTACCGGTAGGTCCAATGAGCATGATATTACTTTTTTCAATATCAATATCATCAATTTGTCGTTGATAATTTATGCGTTTATAATGATTGTAAACGGCGACAGATAATGTTTTTTTTGCCCCATCCTGGCTAATCACATATTTATCTAACTCATCCTTAATCTCTGCAGGGATTGGCAGACGTTTTGATTTCGGGAGGCGGGAGCGACGTTGATGGTTCTCGATTATTTCAGAGGCCGTCATCACACATTCATTACAAATGTGAACCCCGGGACCGGAGATCAAGCTTTCTACATCCGAAGCAGATTTTCCGCAAAAAGTACAATAAACCGATGAAGCATTATAATCATCTTTAGCCATTACTTACTACCCCTCTTTGCAACTGGGCTTTTTGAGATGACATCATCAATAATCCCATAGGTCTTAGCTTGTTCAGCAGACATAAAGTAATTCCGATCTGTATCTTTAGCAATCTTTTCAAGCGGTTGCCCTGTCGCATCAGCCATTATTTTATTGACAGTCTCACGAATTCGCAATATTTCTTTGGTATGGATCTCAATATCTGTTGCCTGCCCTTCTATACCGCCTAGAGGCTGATGGATCATCACACGCGCATGCGGAAGAGCAAACCGTTTGCCTTTGGCACCAGCGGTTAATAGGATGGCACCCATACTGGCCGCCTGTCCAACACAATTTGTAACCACATCTGGTTTTATAAAATTCATTGTGTCCAGAATAGCAAGGCCGCTGGAAATAATGCCACCGGGGCTATTTATATATAGATAGATATCCTTATCGGGATCCTCAGCTGCCAGAAATAATAACTGGGCGATGATCAGATTTGCAACATTGTCATCGATTGGAGTACCGAGAAAGATAATGCGTTCTTTTAATAAGCGGGAGTAAATATCATAAGCGCGTTCGCCTCGTCCCGTCTGTTCTACAACCATTGGAATTAATGTCATGCGTTGGCAAATTCCTTTCGTTTTTTTATCGATTCTTTCTTTTCTTTTATTTTCGAACTGTTTACCAAAAAATCAAATACTTTTTTCTCAAAAATATCACTCAATACACGTTGCTTAATTTCTTTGTTGGATTCGTAAAATTCACGCATCTTGTCATCTTCTAGATTCTTTAAAAAGGTCTGGTAATCATCGTCTGTTGCTTCCAGATTCTCAGTGTTGGCGATTTTATCTTTTAGATGATACCATTTAATATTGAAGACCGCATCGGCACGATAATGTTTTCGTACTTCTTCTTCATCAAAGTTTTGCTCTCTTTGACGTATATCCTCTACTATTTTATCCAAATAATTATCAACCATTGTATCCGGTACATCGAATGGATTTTCATGCAATATTTCCTGCGCCATCTGATGATAAAATTTTTGTTCTGATTCCTGACCCCATCGATGCTCTAACTCATCACGAACTTTTGTCCTCAAATCATCTACTGTTTTTAATTCCAGATTCATATCTTGTGCAAATTGATCATCAAGATCGGGTAGCTCCTCATTTTCAATTTTTACGACAGTAACCTTAAACCGTTCCAGCTTCCCGGCAAATTCCTTTCCAGCACTTTCGGGATACCTTTTTTCAATAATTCTATCTTCACCGGATTTCATTCCCACAATTTGTGTTTCAAGATCGGGATCAAATTGTCCCTCACCTAATTGCACACGCAGGTCATCATATTTCTTCCCGATAAGGGGCATGCCTGTTTCGTCTAATTCCTGAAGCGAAAGAGTAATGAATTGTCCCAATTCTGCCGGACCATCTTCTTCTGATATAATAGCCTTTTGCTTGCGGATATAATCTATATTTTCTTCTATATCTGAATCTTCAATTTTGTATAATGTCTTTTCAAATTTGAAATCTTTATACTTTTTCAATTCGATTTCCGGATATGTCTCAATTTCAAATTCCATATTCAAATTTTTTTCATCATCAAAATCAAAACTTTTAACAGTCGGATAACCAACAGGCTGGATATCGCTTTCTTTCAAACCTTGCTCAAAGGCCTGTTGCATAGCCTCATCCAGGGTGTTTTTCTCTATCATACCGGCATACATACTTTTAACCATATGAAGAGGGGCATTACCTTTCCTGAAACCCTGAATTTGTGCTTCTTTCTGAGCCAGCTTTTCCTGCTCTTTTCGAATACCATCGACCCTATCTACAGGCATCATAATATTGATTTTTACTTTACAGGAAGATACTCTTTCCATTGCCGTTGAGACCATACTATGCAAAACCTCCTAAATCATTATTTCAATATAATTAAGATGAAAAATTTACCGTTCCCTTCACCTAAAATCAAGTTGAATCCAACATAACAATTTAAACACGAAAAGTATTCCGGATATGGGATTGGGGATAAATTGACAGCCAATTAATTCTATGTCAGGTTTTTTACCGCTAAGACGCTAAGAAGGCGCAAGGTTCGCAAAGATTAAATATATTTTTTCAAAAATAAAAAATACCTTGCGTGCTTTGCGCCTCCTTTGCGTCCTTGCGGTTCAGTCATCTTTGGTTAAATAATGTTTTTGATTGCATTTAAAGGCTGCTGTATGAATAGACTAAGCTAATATTGATTCACTATTTTTAATTTATATTCATTTAAAAAAATCTTGACTATGTGGCTATTGATAATTATAATTAAGTGTCTGAATTTGAAAACGATATAGACGGGCCTCCCCTAGTCAAGGTGGATTGACTTTATAAAATAAGTGGTTTTTACATATCTCCTTTTTTTCAATGAGGAATCTAAGTTTGAAGCATGTCAAACGGCGGTATCCTATCATACCTTTGGTATACATTAATTTGGTGCTTAGTGTATTTGGGGCTAATAGTTATGATACTGATTTAACCTTTCCTGCAAAAAGTACAACATCTCCTCAATTCTGGACGGATCTATGCTTTTATCGTGGTTCTGAGGGTTATACGCAGATTGAATTGTACTATTCTCTTGCATCAAAAGAACTTAAATTTGAAGAGATTGATGATAAATTCATTGCCACTTACGCCTATTCCCTGGTAGTTACGACCCCTGACGATAAGGTGATTATAAACAAGAATAAAAGACGACAAGTTCAGGTCAATTCGACTGAAGAGACATATGACAAAAGCAAGGGGAGCATTGACCAGCTTAAATTTGATTTAAAGCCGGGCGAATATAATCTATCACTTAAATTTTTAGATGAGAATAATCAATCAACAAGTAACATCTCACGAATATTGAAAGTCCCACAATTTGGTGACGCCCTTCAGTTAAGCACCCCCCAATTTGCATCGTTAATTTCAAAGCAACAAAACCAGCCATTATTCGTAAAGGGCAACAAGACTGTTATTCCAAATACATCCCGGAAATATCAGTATAATAAATCTTATCTCAATCTATATTTTGAAATATACAACCTGGTCGCTCCTACAGATGAGATTAATAAGCATTTTAGAATTTCATATACAATAGAAGATACAAATGGTGATACCCTTTTGTCTGCACCCGGGCAAACGATTGCTAAACCTGGAACATCCTGCATAAAAACGCAATCTTTAAATATCTTTGGTTTCAAACCTGGGGAATATGACCTGACTGTCATGGTCGCAGATGGCACCCCTGGCAGATCCGTTTCAACCAGGGCAAAATTTTGGGTATACGAGTCTCAGGGTACCTTATCCATGACCGAAGATGATGTTAAAAGATATCGTGATCAAATCAAGTATTTTGCCACGCCAACAGAATTGGAAGTGTTTGAAATGCTGGATGGAAAAGGATTAGAACCATTCCTGGTAAATTTCTGGCATTCCAGAGATACTTCCCCGGAAACGCCCGAAAATGAGTTTATGCAAAACGCCTTTGCCAGGATTGCCTATGCTAACGAGCATTTCAAAGGCAACGGGAGTGGACTAAACAGCGATATGGGCAGGATATTTGTCGTTTATGGCCAACCTGATGAAGTGGAGGACTTCTCCATGAATATGGATGGAAAGCCATATATTATTTGGCACTATTATACCGCAAGCAGTGGCAAACACCATTTCGTTTTCGTCGATAGAAGTGTAAATGATCGGTACTTCCTTGTCCACTCCAGTTTTCAAAATGAAGTCCAAAATGTCCTCTGGAGAGAACGGGAATTATAATAAATCCAAATGTAACTATAATTAACTCAACTGGTAATATAAAGAGAAAGGGAGGAATCAAAAGCATTTATCGGAAAAGATAGAATAGATTAATTTAGAAAGGAGGTGATGTAATCAAGTCAAATTTGTCCACATAATTTTTTCAAATATTTATTGTTGATTATAGGAAAATTAAAATTCTCACTGTATGAAATATATTTAAAGTAAGATCTTATTTCATCAAAAGAATTTCTTTCCTTGATCATTTCTGTTTCAATGTTATTTATCTCTATGATTTAAAAATATGGAGGAAACAAATGATAAGTTCGAATAGGTTCCTAAAAGTTGTTTGCCTATTTGCTATGGTCTCACTGGTATTGTTTGTTCCTGATTCAGGTATCTTTGCAGGAACAACCGGTAAAATCGCTGGCCTGGTCACAGATGCATCGACCGGCGAACCCCTGGCAGGTGTCAACATCTTAATTGAAGGAACAAGTATGGGTGGTGCTACTGATGTGGATGGTTTATTTTATATCATTAATATCCCGCCCGGTGAATATTCGGTTATGGCGACTATGATAGGATACACCTCTGTACTTCAGGAGCAAGTACGTGTCATTGTCGATAGAACGACCGGTACTGATTTTGAACTCTCTTCGGCCGTCCTGGAGGGAGAGACAGTCGTAGTCATCGCTGAAAGACCCCTGGTTCAGAAAGATGTGGGTTCCAGTCAGACCATTACCACAGCCACGGAAGCTTCCACAATTCCTGTGTCTGATATCCTGCAGGCAGTCAGCCTTGAACCAGGTATTTCTGTTGCTGAAAGTGAATTTGAAGTTCAGATAAGAGGCGGTGGCAGTGACCAGGTTCGGTTTCAGGTTGATGGTATGGAACGAAAAGACAAGCTTAATGACAAGGTCTACACCCAGACCAATTCTGCAACAGTCTCCGAGATCCAGGTGCTTAGTGGTGGTTTCAATGCTGAATATGGTAACCTGCGTTCCGGTATGTTCAATATTATTTCCAAAGAGGGTGGCAGCCAGTTAAACGGATCAGTCGATTATCGTATTGCACCGGGACAATATAAGCATTTTGGTCCAAGTGCCTATGGTACTGATCAGTATACTTATAAAACCTTTGCTGGCCCGAATTCGTTTGATCCGGTACTTGATGTGGAAGGTAACCAGTTATTCATTGGCTGGGATGCACTTGCCGAATCAAAGAATGCCGCAGGCTATCTGGGTAAAGATGACTGGACAGCCCAGCAGTTGTTAGATGTCTGGAAATATCAAACCCGTGGCTACGATTATGCCGATACACCGGAGCATTTTCTCGATGCCGGTATTGGCGGCCCGATTCCCGGCCTTAATCAAGCGCGGTTTTTTTGTTGGTTTCAAATATAACCGTACATCACCAATTGTGCCGGCAGTCAGGGAATTCACTGACATCATGACCACTGAAGCCAAAATTAATTTCAAGGTCGGTGATAATATTAAATTTCAGTTAAGTGGAATGTGGGGAAAGACCGATGGTAGTACCAACGGTATTAGCTGGGGCAACCAGGCGATCATGAATTATGGCTATAATACGGTCGGGTCTGCCCTGGGTGAATATAAATATTATCTTGCTGCCAATAATCTTCTGGAGGCAACGACAAACCAATATGGCCTCAAAATGACGCATTCCTTGAATCAATCCACTTTCTATGAATTGCGATACAATTACTATAGTACGGAGACAGTGTCTGATCGCTCGGCTGATAGAAATTTGGCAACGGTTAAAACTATCGCCGGTGTTGATTTTAATGAATCACCGGTCGGTTGGACAAACTTTGGCAATTCCGAATATGATGTGACCGGAAATTTTTGGTTCTTCGGTCAGGGCGCGGTATATGATAATTCTTATGTAAAGACTCATCTGTTCAATGTCGATTTTACCAGTCAGCTCAATAATAATCATTTATTGAAAGGCGGGATCGAATACGGAACAGATCATGTTGTCCGGAATTATTTTGAACAGGGTGCTATCATTCTGGATCCCGATGCCGGGGATTTTGTCAATTATGATGAGAACCCATTCCATATTGCCGGATATTTTCAGGATAAGATCGAATATGGCGGATTAGTTGCTAATGTCGGTTTACGCGTTGAACATTATGCTGCCAATGGTGTCATCTATGATCCTGGCAATTTATATACCTTATTGTGGGCACGGGGTGGTACCGCAGGATATGACAGTCCGGCTGATCTGCCACAGGAAGACAGCAAGTCCTATACCTATTGGGCGCCAAGGTTATCTTTCTCTCATCCCGTCGGCGAAATGACTAAATTCTTTTTTAATTACGGGGTATATTATAATGAACCTGGCAGCTCTTCCCGTTATGGTATCTATTCCGAGAGCTGGGCATTTGGTAACCCGCAGGGTGATATCCGCCGCATTGGTAATGCCAATCTGGAAGCACCCCGTACGGCTGCCTATGAAGTCGGTTTTGAGCAGAGTTTTGCCGAAGACTACCTGGTTCGTGCCTATTTCTATTCCAAAGATAATTCAGAACAACTTGGTAACGTACAAGTAATAGGTCTCGCGGGTAGTTATTCAATCGGTGAATTTACCAATTATGAAGGTGTTGGTGCAGGTTCTTCCTCATATACGACGCAGTGGAATAATAACTGGCAGGATCTTCGTGGTATAGAATTTAAAATTACCAAAATGCGCGGGCGGTATTTTACCGGCTGGTTGAACATGAATTACCTGGTCAATGTTTCCGGTAATTATGGTCTGTCAAGATACCAACAGGATCCGCTGGCTACTGAGTTAGCCTATGCCGCGGTCAAAGAACAACCGCAGACCCAACCCGCCTTCCTGGCCAATTTCAATTTTCATACCCCCAGCGATTTCGGAACCCTGTGGGGAGACTGGCGTCTCAGTATCCTGCAGAGTTGGGCCAGTGGTAAAAAGTTGATTTACAACCCCACCGGTTTACCAACCCGTGAAGTCAGGACAGTCTATTACTGGCAGAATAATTATCAAACCAATTTACGTTTAAGCAAAGCGATCCAGGTGATGGATGGTTTAAGAGTATTGGTTTATATGGATGTTAATAATCTGTTCGAATACGAAACATTAAACCTGGGCAATCTTGCCACAGATCAACAGCAAAAATATTTGTTGGAGGTCGTCGATGGAGAAACCGGTCTGGGTCGTTATATTGGTGAATATGAAGACAATAATGGCAATAATGTCTTCACTGAGAACTGGGTGGATGTCAACGGCACAACCCGGGCACCGATTGCGCCAGACAGAGATTTCGCTTTGTGGTATTATCCCCGGTCTTTTCTGTTTGGTCTAAAGATCGAATTTTAATCTCAGTTAACTACCGAGAAACGAGTGTTAACTGGTACAAATTAAAAAGAGGATTAAATTATGAAACGTATATTGATCATCATGATTTTTTCGATACTGTTGATCGCTCTTTTCGTAGATATGGCCTCGACAAATACCGGTATGCATTTTATGCGCATCGGCCGCTTATTTGTCAATGCCGAATACGATGGAGCTGAAGGCTGGTCCGGACAATTCGCCTGGCCCGGGGGCTACATACAATATCCCGATGCAGGTTATGGCATCCGGGAAATATTTGGCGCTAATGTGCGCAAATGCGGAACCCTGGCTGGATGTACTGACTGGACAGGCCCCGATGGTACGGTTTTTCCGTACTGGACTTCCGGAATGTACAGGACCTATGATTATGATTATTTACCATTTTGGAAGAATCAGACAAATCAGACTGCGCTTATGCCGGTTACACAAATCCTGATCCAGCGCTGGCCGCAGCCGAACATCTTTGTAGACGGTGTAAATATTACACCGGATGGTGGAGATAATTTCTTGGGAACCCATGACGAAAATACCGAAATTGATGAGAACCTTGTTGCCGAACGGGCGATCAAATCGGTCTGGCGTTATACCATGGGTGTAGAATATGTACGCATGATGTACGGGTATAGTTCACCCAAACATTGGGACTATTCGCTCTGGGATATTACCTTGACAAATAATGGGAAAGTCTTTGGACTGCCCGGTGACACCCCATCACAACCGGATCCGGATAATCCGGATTGGCCGTATATCATGGAAGGCCAGACCATTAATAATTTCTGGTGGGCACAGATGATGAATCCCTGGAACGGAAAGGCCGGACGCGATCGTTCTATCTCGCCCGGTAACGATGAATGGGGAGAGTTCGTTGAACCGTTCGGCGATGGTCGCCACTTTGCGCTTTTCTATGATGGTGATAATCCGAATATCCCGGAAATGGATTTTGGAGATCCCAGTACGGATGAACGATGGGTTGAACTCCTTTCACCGGCTTACCTATGCGTCGGAGCCCTTTATGCCGATGATCCTGACAATTTAGGGACCAACGATCTTACCCAACCAAGAAGCACCATCTACCGCCAGGAACGTGACTACGATCTGGGCAGGATTGTCAAGACGATGGAAGACCAGTATAATGCCCAATTTGAGGAAGGGAGACATTATCCCCTTAATACCCCTCATATTGAACTTAATCCGGAAATTAGTATACCCAGTCCTTATACCGCCTTCGGTCCTTATAATCTGGCTTTTAATGAGTCAGTTAATATTACCTATGTCATCGCCGCCGGTGGTATGAGTCATCAAGAATGTGTTGATTGGGGTAGAAAAGCCTGGGATGCTGGCTATACGGGTTCGGTTATGGACGAAATTGAAACGGCATTTCTGAATAGTCGTGACTCTGTTTTTGTAACCTTGCAGAATGCGGCCGATAATGTTAACAATGTTCATGGCCAGGGTAAATTTAATGTTCCGGATGCACCACGTCCACCAGCAAATTTCTGGGTGGCTGCTGAAGGTGCTAGCGTTAAGCTTTCCTGGTCTAATGAATCAGCAGAAGAACCTGATTTTGATACAGGTAATGATGATTTTGCCGGTTATCGCGTCTATAGAGCAATTGGTGCCCGCGATAGTATCTACCGTGTAATTTACGACGGTACCGCTACCGAAACGGTTGATAATAATGTTACTCCGGGTTTTCAGTATTTTTATTATGTCGTTGCTTATGATGACGGTTCTGAAAACTGGGAAGATCCGGGTGTTTCTCTGGAAAGCAGCAAGTATCATACCTGGACAGGCTGGGCCCCTCAGGGTGCTAGTCCATCCATCGATGGACTAACTAATCTTGATAACATCAGGGTTGTTCCCAATCCCTATAGCGCTGCCGGTAAAACTTACCCCGGTGAGCCGGATAAAATCGTATTTACAGGATTACCGCCGGAATGTACAATCACCATCTATACCACCAACGGGGATTATGTACATAAGATCGAACATATGGATGGCAGTAACAGTGAAGATTGGGATTTACGTACTGAATTCAATCAGTATATCGTAAGTGATGTTTACATTTATACCGTGGAAAGCGACCTGGGTGATCATGTTGATAAATTTATCGTCGTCAGATAACCAGGAGAATACGCTAATGCAAAACATATTTTACTCCACGAAAAGTTCAATACGGAGGCAAGTCTCATGAAAAAAATCTGTTTTTTATTAATATTAATCCTTTTCATTTGGGCTGCCCAACCAGCTCAGGCGGAAATGAAAAAGCTAGGCCAGGCCGGTATGACCTTTCTCAGTGTTGGAGGTAGTGCACGGGCAGCCGGTATGGCACATGTTTTCGATTGGGCGCAGAATGATCTGGGTAGTGTTTTTTATAATCCTGCCGGTTTGGCAACCGTCGAAAAACGTGCTTTTTACTTCAACTACACCCAATGGATTGCTGATATGAGTGTTTCCCATATGGCCATATCCTGGAACACCGGTACCTATGGTACCTTCGCTCTCCATGCCCAATTGATGGATTACGGTGATTTCAATGGTACCGCCATTGCCAATAATGAAGCCGGATATTCGGAAATTGACGTTGGTACGGTTAGTGCCATGTCCGTCGGTATCGGTTATGGTATCAAAATGACCGATCTTTTTGCCATCGGTGGTAATATCAAGTGGGTAAGCCAGAACCTTGGCCAGAATGACACCTTTACCGGGGATGAGCTGGAAGAGGGTGGTAAGAAAAACGAAATCAGTGATATTGCTTTTGATTTCGGAACATCCTTCCAAACAGGTTGGAGAAGCCTCATGCTAACCATGTCCATAAGGAATTATGCTGGTCAGCAATTATTTGAGAATGAGGAATTCCAGATACCACAGGCCTATAAAATAGGTATCGCCGCAGATTTGTGGCAGATGTTTGATTATGCACCTGCTTCAGACCACACCGCCTGGTTAGCGGTGGAAGGTGTTGATCCCCAAGACCGCCCTCAATTTGTGAACGTCGGTCTTGAATATGGGATGATGAACATGCTCTCTCTGCGACTGGGTTGGGAAGGTTCTCGCTCTGCAGATGGCGTTGGCGGATTTGCTGCCGGTGCCGGATTTAATTTGAATACAGATGCCTTTTCCGGCAAGATCGATGTTTCCTATAGTGATATGGGCAGTGTCCTCGGATCTGTATTACGCTTTTCTCTATCCGGTGCTTTCTAAAGCAAACAACCAACATTTGTAGAGACGCGATTAATCGCGCCTTTACGATTTGGTTTTTAATAAAAAAAGCCTTATTCCCTTTTTGGGGATAAGGCTTTTTTATTTCCTTCGATCTAACCTATAGGCTGGACGACCTCACGCAACGACGCAGCGTTGCAGCGATTGTTTTCCTTTCGGTTTATAAATCCCCGATATTGTGATATTAGGTTATAAACTCATAAAGGTTTTATTATTGAAGTAGCAATAATCGTACCATAAAAACATCTAATCCTTGTAGAGGATATATAATTAATTGTACAACCAATAATTCATCCTCTACAAGGATGGGCTGTTCGTTTATGCATGTTATTACAATAATTTATCCTCTACGAGGAAAGGAATGTTTACTATTCGTTGCGGCGCGGCGTGAGATAAATTATGGAAAGCACTTAAACAATCATCTTCGATGTATAGGGATAATACTGCTTTATTTCTTCAATTCAGCTTCTCAAATTCTCTTTCATGAGATTTAATCCGATCTCGTGTATACGTGTCACAAAACACCTCATCTGCATCGATAAAATATAATCGAACCTCATAATTTTCCTGTTTGGGGAATACACTCTGCAATAGAAGTGCATAGACATCCATTTGAACCTTATATCGCCTGGCTGTGCTATCAACATCCTTTTTGCTAATACGATTTGTTTTATAATCTAAAACGACCCAGTTCCCCTTTTCATCCTGAAAAATTTTGTCCAAAGTTCCCGTTAAAAAATCATTTCCCAATTGTCGTAAAATATTAATTTCATTTTTAAAATTCTGTGCTTGTAAGGTGTCTAAAATTTGGGTTGAGTTCCGGATTTTTGTTTCCAAATATCCTATATCTTCTTTTAAATCGCTTATCAGAGACGCATCTGAAATATCCATTTCCGAAATGAGATCATCAATATTATAATCAGGGTATCGTTCCATCATTTTATGAACCAAGGTTCCTCTCACAAGGGCATGTTCTTCATGAACCTCCCCCAAACCAATCTTTTCATAATCATCTTCAAAATATCCAAGATGATAGCGTTGCTGATATTCCCTTCGATCTTCTTTAAATGTTAATAATTGCGTGGCGGAAAATATCTCTCCCTGAGGATGATCATTAGTTGGCAACAAGATTGGAGGAGTAGTAATGGTATCTATATCAGTTTCCTTTATAGTTCTAAGTTCATCCAGAGAAGTTATAATATTTTTATGATCATGATCCTGAGAAGTTATTTTTCCGTCAAATGATCTGTGGATCAGAATTTTTAAATCGTTCTCAAGTTCCAACCAACCGTTTTCAAGTTGATCATGCTCTTTATTCATTGCCATCATAAGCCAGCTAAGAGGCGTATCCTCAGGGACCTTGTCCTTTTTAAGCTGGGCACTTAAAATCAAGTGATCTCTGGCACGTGTACATCCAACATAAAACAGGCGTTTTAGTTCAGCATATTCTTTATTTTTCTGTTTAAATTTTGCCAGATCATAAATAAAACAAGATTCGGAATTTGAGTTTATTTTTGTAAAATAATCTTTCTGAATTTTAGCAACCGTTCCAAAAGATTCATCAAAGTAAATAGAATGGGAAGCGGACGACCCACTGCTTTGATCGAGAAAAGGTAAAAACACAATTGGAAATTCTAATCCTTTTGATTGGTGAATGGTCATTATTTTCACCGTATTATCATCGTTAAGGTCAAGAATCGCTTCTCCCTCTTTTTGATGCCGGTTAATCAGGTATTTCAACGATTCTGAAAAATCAACGATTGAACCCGATTGGTTTTTTTCATAAATCAGGGCATAATTTAGAATTTTTTCAATATTAGCAAGAATCTGGTCACCTTTTAAATCAGCGGCAACAACCGAACGATAGAGACTATCAGAAAATATTTCGGTTAACAATTCATATAAACCAATTCGGTCTCGTCTGTTTTTCCATTGATTTGCCTTCTCTATAAACATCCTCAGATTTTGCCGATCATCATCTGACAAATGATCAATTTTATCTAAATTACGTAGTTCATCCCAGTAACCTTCTTCACGATCGTAGGTACTCAGATGAAACAGCCCAAGATCAGATATGTTAGCGAAGGGGGAACGAAGTACCCCCACCAGTGCAAGATCATCGTTGGGATTGATTAAAAACTTTATCATATGGTAAACATCATATATTTCCTGTCCCTGGTAAAATCCGATCCCTCCCACCGTTCTGAAAGAGATATCATGATCCCTTAGTTGTTTTTCAATTTCCGTCAAATGGGTACGTGAGCGCATTATGATACCGATATCTCGTGCTTCATAATCTGTTGTCTCAAGTAATTCCAGAATCCGATTGGCAATAAATGCCGCTTGAATATTTTCATCATCAGATTTATCTAAAAGAGTGAATTCGACCTGTCCCCCCTCAGAATCTTCTCTTTTTGGCTCTACATCATCATAGGCCACTTCCCAAGGGTTTGATTCTGATTGTTTTAAGATTTTGGGAAATATATGATTTATAAAACGGCTGAGAATTTCTTTAAATCGAAAACTTTCGAACAACAAGTGATCGCTTTCTATATTCTTCGCGGCAAACTCTTTTTTAACTGTGTTGAATACCCGAACGTCAGCTGCTCTGAAACCATAGATCGATTGCTTGGGATCCCCGACGATAAAGTACTTATTTGTACTATCCTCGCCCAACCGTGAAATAATTTCCCATTGGACTTTATTCGTATCCTGAAATTCATCAACCATTATATATTTATACCGGGAAGCTATCTGATTTTTTATCTCCTGATGATTTTCAAGCAAATGCAATGTCATCAACTGCAAGTCCTCATAGTCAACAGCCGATATCTGTCTTTTTTTATCCTGATAGCTCAGGTCAAGGAGAAGATAGAGATGGTTAAATTTTACAAGGTTTCGAAGCACAACACGGTCTATCTCATCCGGGGAGGTGGAAATGGCATTCTTTTTCCACTCAGCTATCGGTACCAGCATGTCAGATAACTGTAAGAGCCACTCCATCTCCTGCGTAGTCCAGGCATTCTTTCCACCCAATTGCGCCAGGTTTTTATAGGCACCACCATCCCTTTTAGTAAAGTGATCAGCCAACAAATAGAGATATTTCCAATAACTGAGTGTGTCCGGATTAACCTCTGCACAATAATCATTTAATACATTTAAAGCGGTTTCTTTTTTCTCATTGCTACTTTGCCCGATCACAGATGATTGTAGGAGAGACAAACTCACGGACTGTATTGAATCCAGATAGGATGGCGAAAATTGCTCAGTGACTAAATTAAAAAACTGATTTGCCAAAGAATCAAACATCGTATTGAGTGATTCATTCTGAAAGCGTTGTGTGGTCCTGCTCAGTTCATATCGGTAGTCCAGGGACTTCTCTAACATCATCCTGATGTTATGTGCGCCAAAGAGACGAAACATATCAAGCCATTCATCGTCGGTCGGATTGATTTGTTTAATCTGCTCTGTGATGCTATCGTCTATGAGCAAGTCCATCTCAAAATCATCGGTTTGCCTGAAACCGGGATCAAGGTTTCCACTCTCCAAAGGATACTCTCTTAAAAGTCGCGCGCAAAAGGCATGTATTGTGGATATTTGAGCAGAACTTAGATGATTATGTATATGGGTAAGTTTTTTTCGTCTCTGTGCATCCTCTTCAGACTTGAGACGCAACATAACATTTTCGCTTACACGTTCGAGCATCTCCGAGGCGGCCTTATTGGTAAAAGTTATCGCCAATAACTCTTTTACCTCAACCTCTTCGTTCAATAAAATGTCCACATACCGGTCTACCAGGATTCGTGTCTTTCCTGTGCCTGCACCTGCCGTTACAGCAATATTTTTATCGCGTGCTAATGCCGCTTGTTGATTTGGAGTGAGATGGTTCATATATCTTTGTCTAATTTGATGATCTGTTAATTTACATCATGGCATTCGGAATTAGGAATTAGGAATTTAGATAACATGATAGAATTTAAGACAATATAGATTAAGGGGGAAGTGAGGTGCGTTAATAAATTGGTAACTATAATCGAGGTTATTAATTAAATGTCCAATATCCAAGCCAAAATGCCAAATCAATACCCAATGACTCAATACTATGTTATAGCCATTTTATTGAATCATTGGGGCTTGGTCATTCATTTGGCATTTGGATTTGGGCATTTGTCATTTACTATTTACTTCTTTTCTTCGTTTCACCATCATTGTCCAGTGAACGTGCAACTTCCTGTATAGAAACAGTCGGTTTGGCATTAATCTTCATTATCTTTACAGCAGGTCCTGAACTGCTGGCTGATCCCATGGGTTCCTTTTCTTTGCTTCTACGCCCAACCTGATTACCATTTTGCTGCACCTCAATAAGCCCGGAAGCATTTTTTTCAACCCTAACGGATGTTTCACCGAATTCAACAGATTTACCCTGTTCTATGAAGGTAGCCTTCTTTTTATTGCTAGTCACCTGATTGGCCCGAGCAAAAACCAAAACGGTCATAATAATTAACAGAAAAACAATTGTTATATATTTCATCTCTATACCTCATTCTTTTTATTTATGCATTTTTATTCTTTTCTAAAAATCATTTATTCTTTTGCCGCTTCTCCTATTTGCAGTTCACCTTCACCAATATTTTTAAAATTACTTTGGATAGTTTGATCAATTAAGGGTTTTTCAGTTCCAGCTGCAACCGGGCTACTTTTATCATCGCCAACCACTATATTCGTCTTTGTCTTTAAGGTATTCAATAAAGTTACAGTTTGGTTAGATGTAAAAGGTAAGGTAAAATGTGTACCCTGATCCCAATATATATAGCCAGATATCCCACTCTTATAGGCTCTAACCTGCGTATTGGTATATGCCTCATAATAACCAATACGATAAATCGTGCCACCTTTAGGAATCACAATATTATCCATGGTTTGAGCCGTGGTGCCGTAGTTTACATATAAAGGATTAAGATCAACCGTGCCACTGTTTTGCATGCGCAGAAAGAAAAGACTCGAACCCACATTCAGATTATAGGTTGCTGAGGTTAATCCGCTGACATCATTGGTATAATCCCAGGTTACAAGCTTACCGATTCTGGTTCCGCCAGTTGTATAGCCGGCTGTTTCTGCATGATACGTAAAAGAACCAGGATTCCCAGACAGGTTAAAGGTAACATTCCCACCCGGAGGGGCAACCTTTGTACCGTATCCTGAAATAGTAATGTCAATATCTGTATATACCGTATTATTAAATGTTATAGGAAAAACCGGTTCATCATCAGAAGCCAACTCCATTTTAATTGTTCCAATATCAGGCCAGTTTTCTGCATTCTTCATATCCTCCAGATAGAAGGAGCCGCTAAAGACTAATTCAACCATAAAATCATAGGAGCCAGATTCAAAACCGGACAGGGTTGTGGCAATGATATCATCCGTTTCCTCACCGGTCACTGTAAAAGCATCCGTTAACCCGATAAAATTATAATCATTGGATCCTGTCATCTTTTCATAGAGTACCAATTGAACTTCCCCACTATTCCCGGGAGTTGCATCGGCATCCACAAAAAGCGTTGCCTTTGAGCTATAACCATCTCCATCCTGATCTATATAGTCCCCAAACCAGGCATCATATATTAAAACGCCAATATCAGTTGCAGATAATTCAATAGGGATATTTGCCAGATCATCATCATCTCCTTCGGAAGCTTCAGCAAGCCTGGTGTCCGGTTCAGAGGCATCATGAACAATAAAAAGAAAATCATAACCCGCCTGTGCCAATTCACCATTCGGATTACCAACATTAATATACTGGGCATCCCCTTCCGAACTGCCTTCGATTGTAAAATTTACGGATTCAAAATATTCATAATAAGTTTGCGCCGTATCAGCCTGATCGTAATATTGAAACCCCACCCAGACAAATACATCTTTACTGCCTGTATTTACATCGATATCAAAATTTAACCGGTAATGAGAAACAAACCCATCACCATCCAAATCCTGAGGATCGCTAATCCAAATATCTTTGATGGTAAGCGTCTGCTTTTCTTCGGATTCCTGTGATTTTTGACAATTGGAGAGAAAGATTGCCAGGAGAGGAATAAGAACAACAAGCATTCGGTAAGAGAGCTTCATAATCAACCTCTTTGATTTAATTGTATAATTAATTAGAGCACTTAATTGGAATATACTATATTAATCCACAAAAATTACACTTATTATATCTTCGGGAGTTTTGAAGAGTACTTAAATATCCAACTGATTTCTTTGGTAAATCTATTCCTTTATTGTTAACAATTTTGAGATATCTTTACGGCAGATCTTGCTATATGCACAGTAGGACTTACATTTCTCATTGGCAGGATCCTTGGTATGCATAAATATTCCCTCTTCAATATTCTCCACCAAACCGGTAATATGTGTCAAGGTCCCATTAATCACATCAGAAAAAGTGTAAACCTTATCCTGATCATTTTTTGCGGCCTGAGGTAATTGCACCTTTTGGGGAAATGGGAGATCCGAACAATGATCGCCATCAGCAAAAACAACAATCTGTTTACAATTTTCATCATCCTTAATCTGGTAATATACACCGGCAATTGAGATCGACACCTGATCTGTTTTTAGTGGAATGTTCCTGGTAGCCGCCAGGTATACCGGGAGTTGAAGGCTTAATCCCTCCAGAATTTGAGCTAAATTTATTTTAGTTGCTGCGCTCCCGGTCTTATAATCGATAACAATCAATCTGCCGGTTCCATCGGTATCAATTCTGTCAATAACCCCATATATTTTTATATCACCTTTTTCACGTTTTATAATCAGCGGTTTAAACTGTTCTTCATTCTCAGTATTCCCTCTGAAATGACCAAACTTTGCCTCATAATATATGGGTTTGAATGGAGTCTGCTCAATAGATTCTTTTTCAATATCCAGAAATTTCCTCCAAAGACCTACTGAAGAGCCAAGTCCGAAATATTTTTCTTTCTCGAGGGACCAGAGGATATCATCATATGGCAACTTCATAAATATATCTCTGGCTACCCCCTCCAGCTTATCCAGATGTTCCCAGGGCCTCTCTCTTTGGACGGAGGTTAATCCATCGTAAAATTTGTAGAGGATCTTATGAAGAGCATTACCTCTTTCCAAATTATTAATGCTCGTCTCCGGTTCTTCTTCCTCTTTTAATTTGAGAATCCGTTGCAAAAAATATTGCATGGGACAGAATGCATAGGCTTCCAAACCTGTAATTGAGAAAGGTCGATTAGAATGATTTGATTGTATCCAGCTATGAACGACTTCAGAATTGCTGAGATTACCCTCATACTCGGTAAACGCGTTATGACCACGGCGTTTAACAAGGTAGTGTATACCGTTTTCCCATTGCGCAGCAATCTGAAGGTTTGATCCTCCCATCCATGACTGATAAAGAATTTTTTGTTTTTCAGTCAGGCCGTTCCTCAGGGATTCACTCAAATATTGGAGCACGGATTTTTTAGAGATGACATCATCTTTACCGGGTAAATCTTGATACTCAAGATTTTCTGTAACTTCCTCTAAAGATGTTAAAAAAGTGGACATCTGAAGTGTTTTATCTTTCTCGGTCAAAGGATAACTCAGGGTTATATTTCGGGAATTGGAGTTAAGCCATTGGTAAAAAAGAAATCTATCCTGATGGAGGCGATCTTCACTGGCATTTAATCCCATCTCAAGTCGCTCTTCATCATTAAAGAAAATATCCCGGGAAAATAATTTTGGGAATTCTCCCTCAATCAATCCTCCAATAAAGAAATGATCAAAATCCAGGGAGAGTATTTCCAATCTTGGCATTATCTGCACACCATAATCAGACCACTCCCGAAGATTGTAAGTTGATTTTTCTATGACCAATGAAAGATATTGATAATAATCTGAGATTGGTATCTCCTTATTGCCGTGAATAAAATTTAGTATCCAGCGCACTTCATTTAATAGTTTGTTAAATCGGTTAAAGGCGCGGAATTCCTTCTCTTGTTCCTGAATTTTCAAATCCACGTTAGCTGGATCATACCATTTTAATAATCCCAGGGAGTCCAATGTTTTCAGATAAAGTGAATGAAGATCACCAATCGAGCCGCTTTTTGTGAGGGGTTGAATTACGTCACCTAACATTTTAATACGTTCCAGCTTCATTTTGGCATCTTCACTTGATGTCCGGCTGATATTCCCAAGATTAATAACATCCCGGCTATCAGCTGAGAACAAATGCAAAATTTTTTCTTGCCAATCTCCTGATAGAAATCTGATATTACACTTGCTTGCTGTCTGAAATAAAAATTGGGCCTCTTCCAAAAGAGATTCCTTTAAAAATGGAGAGAGAGCCAATTTATACATATCCTCAAGACGATTTCCATATGCCGCAATTCTCAAGACGTGGAGGTAAGTCTGTATCAAGGGAGACTCCTCCAACGGAAATCCCGTTGAGAGATTAAAGGGGATTCCAAATTCTCTGAAGGCTTTTTTTATTAGTGGCGCATATAATTCAAGTTCTGGAAATGTGATGCCAATTTTACTTAATCTGATATCCCTGGTATTTACGAGGGACTTTATCTTTGAAGCAATAAGCCGGACCTCTTCAGAGCGGGAGACAGCCTTTTGTATAATTAAATGTTTAGGTAGCTTTTTCTTCTGGAAATTCTCTCCTACAAATTTAAACAGATAGGGGCCAACTCCCAGATCATCTTCAGGATGATAAATTTCGTTATCGGCCAATTGAACCAGAGCCTCATAGGCATTAGCACTATGTTGAAATAATTCATCATTACTTTTATCAAATTCGAGTTTTATTTCTATCGAACATATTTCTTTCATTACACGAATAAATTGGATCATTGGTGGTGAAAAAATGCCAAATCCGCTCACATATATTTTTTGCAAACGAGGATACAATTTTTTAATCACTTGTGTGTCCAATTGAGTTATAACGGCGTTTATCAGGGATGAATCATCAATTAGTTTATCACTGTAGTGATCAAAGAGTAAAGTGATGAGATGGCCAAAATCTTTATATTTTATCTCGGCCGATTTGGGTGGTAGATTAAAATCAGCAGGGCGATATCCAAATTGGAAAAATTCATCTACCATCTGGTCCGCTTTTATCACCATTCCCCTGCCTATAGCCCATTGGGACTGGAAATATTCCATCTGATCATGATTATTTTTCAAAATCTCTCTCAAGAGAATTAATCGCATTTCCGGTGTAATTATTTTATTATTCTGATGAAGATTGGAATAGATTTTTTGGAGAAAAGATCTGAAAGTGAAGATGTTGAGGTCCAGTATTGCATGTTTTGGGGAAAATTCAACCATTTCCTTTTTAAAATAACGAACAGCGCGGTTCATGGGCAATAGATAAAGAAACGATTCTTCATCACCTGAACTCAAATGGTTGAATATTTGATTTCTAAAAAAATAATAGGAGCCTTGCGGCCCGGTATGTAGACAAAGATTTCCCATTTATTTATCTCGCAGAGTTGTAGACGCAGCGATTATTTAGCCCTATATATAGAGTAATGCATATCTCCTTTGTCATGCTGAACTTGTTTCAGCATCTCATGATCCTTCTGAATGTTTTTTAGATTCCGAAACAAGTTCGGAATGACTAATTTAAAGGATTCGAAATGACACATATAATATTTTAGTTCAATTCGTGAAATTCGTCAAAATTCGACTTGTCCCGTTCCACGGGAGTAATTCGTGGATAAATACTCTGCGCCTTTGCGCCTCTGCGAGAGATATTTATAAATAGGTCAAACTAAAAACCAATGATTACATCTTATTTTCAGCAACATCTATTTCTTCTACTTTTTCTTTAAATACCAGACCTTCTTTCTCAAGTTCTGGAAGTACTTTTGAATAGACAGTCTGAATGTGTGGGAATATGACAGCCGGTTATCGGTAATTTGTCTGTCAAAAGAAGTTTTGTTGCTATGGCTGCCGGCAATCCGACAGTCTTTGCGATGGCAGTAAAACCTCCCGGTTCTCCAAATTCTATAAACGTAGAAGTAATTCTCTCCCGCTTATTTTTGCTCTTTGGATACTCCGCCTCAATTTCATGAACGAGGGCTACCATATCTCTTCCGTTGACGGGCAATGTTAGTTTTTTAACAAGGATACTAACTAAGACATCTGCCGCTGTATCACCATTACATTCAATGGGTTCATCAGAGAGTAGACCAAGCCACTCAAGATGTTGCATAATGGTACCGGTGGGACTTATATTGAGAAAATTTGCTATCCGGTGTTCAAGATTTGCTGACGATTGGTGTAAAGGAAGAAACATCTCAACCAGATCCCGATAACTATACTTACAAATATTTGGAATCCGCATAGTCTCATTGGTGAGCCCCAGACGCACGACTTGTAACCATGTTTCACTCCAACCCGGATATCGTAATGTACCCCTTATCATCGTATCTACATGATCAAGTCCAAAGAGCCACTGATATTTTAATGAATCACGATTTGGGTATGCCTCCATCCGACCCACCCCATCTAAATCAAAATTCCAGGTGCGTTGAAATACTTCATGATAAGGAAGAATTTTTATCTGTCCGTGATATAAATACTGTGCTCCGACTTCACCTGCACGGACTACATTTTTTGGATTCCAGGTAATCGCATACTTAAGGGGATTATCTGCAGATTCTGGGGCAGGCAAACCGCTACCATAGGATTTAAAACTTTTTATTATTCCCTTACGTTTTCTGACTTTATCTATGACTGACATGGACGACATATGATCAATACCAGGATCCAATCCCATTTCATTTAATATTAGAATACCTTTGCGGTGGGCATCATTAACCAGCTCCGCAACCCGATCATCCTGATAGGAGGCGGTAATCATATGTTTTCCCTTTGCAATACATCCCAAAGCAATCAGATACTGAAAGGCAGGTGGTAGAAAATTTATGACCACATCTGATTTCTCAATTTGTCTTAATCTTAGTTCTGCATCATTGAGATCCAAAGCAACAACATCGCTGCGTGTGTTCCGCTTGACTACTTTTCTGGCCAATTCAATATCTCTGTCTCCGACCGTTATAAACCAATCATATTTCTCTGCTTTTTTTAACAAATAATCAATCATGTAGGGTGCACTCTTGCCAGCGCCAAGTATTAAAATCTTTTTCATTCCATTCTCCGCACAATATTCTGTATAATAGATTGAGGTTAACTTATCGAATCTTGCTTGAAAATAAAAGTGAAAATTATAGGACGTATCCTAATCTTGCTCAGGCTTTTCACTCGGAGGAGATCATCGCAACGGCCTGGTCAAATTCTGCATTCATCAACAGATCCAGTCTTGCTTACCGCCCGTCTTTTTTTCAATATCGATTACGCGTACTACTTCGGACATTGACGCAGAATCCGGCAATAGGTGTATCAGCTGATTTTCAGATTCTCTTAAAAATAATTCATTAAAGACAATATTCTCATCATCGGGATACAAAGGTAAATAACGAATATTTGACTCGACCAAATCCTGGAAGAAATGGGTTCCAAAAGACAGGTCAGGAACATAATCTTTATGCTTTCTGGCCACCTCAATCAAGACAGCTGTATTATTAATCTCTGAATACGTGACCGCGACACCTAGTTTGATATCCCCCCGGCTGCCCCAACGCCCTGGCCCTATAAGAATAAATCGACGCCGGGGAAGAATTTTATTCAATTTTCCAACGATACGTCCAACCAGAAGAAGTGTCTTGGTAATCGGATATCTCGCTATATTTCTGTGGATCGATATAAACAATATGGCTAATGTCCCTCACTTCGGCATTTGATATGAAGCGGTTGGCCGTGAAGATTATATTACTTTCCGGGATATTTTTAGGAATTTCTACTGGCCGGCTCTCTTCCCTGGCACTCTGGGACCTACATTGTAAAAGGTAAAAACTCTCGCCATCATGAGCGAACTCGATATCGATCGGATTATTGTAGGTATTTTCAAGCACGTTCAAAATTTTTAGCATTGCGTCTATAAATGAAGAGTGTGATATTAACCCTTCAAAAGTTACAATCATATCAGAACGGTTAAAATCAGTTCCCAGAGCATTGGGTTGCTTGATATTGTCATCTTCCATGATGGACACAATTTTGTTAATTAAGGGGTATTCCTGACCAAACGTTTTAAACAACACCCCTATCTCAACAGTTTCAAAACTACCTGTATTGAGATTAATCACATCCATATTCTTAGGAGAATATCTTGCAATCTCATCTTGCGTAATATTTACTCTCAACCTCGGTTGGCCAGGGGAAACAAGAATGGGATAATCATTACTAAGACGATCAACGGCGCGGGTACCCAGCCCGGGTACCATCCGAACCAGACCATCTTCACGCCTAATTCTAGCGGACCAGCGAAATTCATTTTGGCTGAAGGCCACACCGGCAAAAGCAGGGAAATAGTAATTACCGACTTTTTTACCTACCACTTCCTGTATCATTATCCCCATTTCTTCATGATAATCGAGTAGACCATGCTCTTTCCTGTATTGAATTGGATCTGGTCCAAACGTTGAGGCATACACTTCTGCAATCGCATCCATCAACTCAACAAGCCGCTCCTCTTTTGATCCCATATTAGCAATAAACAAACTTTTATATTTACCGGCAAACGCAGCACCAAGACGATCCTCCAATAAACTTGAACTTCGAACGATTAGCGGTACATCCCCAAAATCATCGAGGGCCAGCGATAAGCCCTTTATAATTTCTGGTGCGAAAGGTGAATTTTTAAAAACATGAACCACATAAGGATATTCTTGTCTTACCTGATCCGAATCTTTGTATTTCTGTTCAATGATGTCCTCGAGATTGTTGTAATTCATAAAGTTTAGAACACCATCTGAAGTAAGATACCAGGTTTTAGGTATTTTAATGTTTTTGATGAGATTATCAGGATCGGGTGCATTCTCCAGGATATGTTTAGCCAGAAACAATCCGGAACTCTTCCCACCAACCTTACCATGGCTTCCCACAGGGTAAATAATCCGCTGCATGATATCATTAAAATCATCAACATTAACAAAGTTTTTGGCAATATTGATAAAATCTGGCTGATCACTGAGCAGACGTCTGATTAGGGCAACGCGAAAACTTATCTCACGCGGTTGTGATAACTCGAGACCTTGGGGTGCAAGATGATGATAACGTTCGATGGCGCTCCCTATTTCTGCCAGGGAAGATCCGCTATCCTCCAATATATTTACGAGAAATCCCGAACGGTCTTCCTTGATCCACTTTTGAATACTACTGAGAATATCTTTTTTCGTTAAATGATTACCGGCTACTTCAAATATTTTATAACTTGCTTCCATCAAATCACTTCCGGCTTGTCTCTGATACGGACGGTTCATTTCTTTAAGTAATTCATTTTCTTCTCTATATGCCGGACTAAAATTTTCGAGTAATTTCTCTGCGTCCCTAATTCCACTCCAGCAAAGAAAATTCACCATTTTTCTTGAAATACGGATCAATAATTTTGGATCGGTTCTTTTTAATAGATCCAGAATCACGACCCAATCACTTTTTTCCTCTTTTATTTCATTTTTAGTCTCCTCAAAGACAGTTTTGAGTTGCTGATGAAGCACATAAAGCCCGAATTGGTCTGCAATGGTATTGATAAGTTTTCGTTCCTCTTTCAGGAATGGTCCTTCATCTGCTAAAGGTCGTTCTTCTGTATAGTAAACACAAATATTGCCAATTTTTTCATCCTGTACATTTATATCAGCACTTTGACACCATTCTGTTTCCCGAAACTTTGTAGATTGATAAATTTTTTCACGGAATAAGACTTTTGCCTGACATACGGCCGGGAATTGCCATCCGGGAGGTATAGCCGCAATAATGCCATTACAAATTTCATCTATACTTGAATCAGATTTATTGAGAAGTTCCTGAACAGTATAGAGGCAAGTAAGTTCTTTGGCTCTTTCCTTCAAATCGGAGACTAATTTTCCCAATGGCTCATTGTCATTCATCACGTTCCTCATGATTTAAATATTACCCCATGGCCTGAACGCCCATCCACTTTAATGTGCAGGGGTTTATTGAGGCTGATCCAACGTACAAATTGTCCATCTATTTCCTGAGATTGATTGTCTAACCAGGTCCAGTCAATTTTATATTACTCCCAAATAGGGCAGTGAAAAATACGATATTTGAAAGCTGGTAAGATTATGAAAAAAATGTGATCCTTGACTGAGTTCAACATTCATATTTTCCAGCATCGACTCAACAATTGCCCGCACCGCAGAAATCTGCCCCCAATTGACCGGTATACCCAACCAGGGATCTGAACTTCCCCAACGACCGAAACCTATTAGTAAAAAGGTTCGGTTTTTCGAATTATCTCCTTGTTTATCTCCTCAATTCACCGGCAATTGCTTTTGTATTTTTTGCATGAAATAATCCAGGTTTCACATATACGATATCTTATATAGCATATTTTCACCATTACCAAGAACAGTTTCTGAAGCAACTAAGACGTTTTCACCGAATATCTATATTATCGATTTGTACTTTTTTGTCTGATACAACCATTGGACGGACCTGTAAGACATCCAAACTGATGTTTTTAGACTGTTTTCATTATCAGAAAATGTCACCGCAAATTCAATTTCTACTGGTGTCTGGAAATATTCTTCACATAACATTAATAGTGATTTAATCACCTGATTTAACGGAATATCGTTGATATTCAGAAGGGAGCGAAGGTTAATAACACGCGGCACCTTCAACCCCCGTCCCCATCGATAAACGCCCTTGATTCCGGATCAAAAGTTGAAGCAATATGTTGTAACGTATTATCCTCTTCCGCCACAGGTAAATCTTTCTTCTGTCATATACTCAACCTCATTTAGCGGATCATAGATCAGAGGTTTTCCCATATTTACCGCCCAAAATGCATTTTGGGTTTTTTTGAGCATCTCAGGGATGGAATCAAAGGGCGGACTAATTTTTGGGTGAACAGGTGAATAACTCCAGCACTGCCCCCATCTACAATTGTCTTGCCTAATCCCAGAGCAAGATTGACAACACCATCCTTCGGCTTAAACCTGCCAATAGGATAATAATTATAAGACCGCGCAACGCCGGAAATTTCGGATAGTATCGCTCATCATGACGATTCCCGCTCACATCCTGAATTATTACCGCCATCTGCTCATCTTCAATTTGTTATTTAGTCGCCTTCATATAATCTCTTGGCTGCTTTAAAGTAGGTAGAGGCATAAACATATTTAATTGCTTCAATAAGTTTTCGGAATCGCGTATCTGTATCCGCCTGGTTATTAGGTGTCATTTTTGTTGCATAGATTCCTGCAAAAGGTTCGTGTAATGCATCTTCGAGGAGGCCGGAAGAACGAACAGCTAGGGGATGATGTATGTCGGATGATTAAAGCACGTAAATCACCTAAGACTTCAAAGGGTAAACTTGCTTTTTGGAATGCGTGGCAATTCGATCATCAGCTGAGCCGGAAAGAGCGATCTCATAGAGATCATTATTTTCATGAAGGAACGAAAATACATCGGTATCGGAGAACAGTAAATCTCGGAACCTTTATGTCGATAGCGTCAATTTCTTGGAGATCATTATCGGATTGTAGAGATTTATAATCTGGCTAAGACCGCTTGCTTTTCCACCCAGAGAACCGCTTCCTATAAATGTACCGCTTCCCAGGCGAGCAAAATTCCTGCGATCAAATTTTAAAAGGATTTTTCCCAAATCAGGATCTAACTTATTCATTTTTAATTTTAACCTGACCAGGCTTTTACTTTCACTCTTTTCGCTCTTCACTCTATCTCTCTACGCTCAACACTCCACGCTCTACGTCTTTTATTTTCTCCTATCATAAAAACTATATCCATCCCCGATCATGGGAGGCCTGGACAACCCGGCTTACAGATATCACATAAGCAGCATCGCGCAGACTTAATTTTTGTTTTTGGGCAAAATCAAATACAGCAATTGCAGCGGAAGTCATTTTGACATCCAACTTGCTCATAATCTCATACCTCTCCCAAAAATAATTCATATTACTTTGAACCTGTTCAAAATAACTACAGGTCACACCACCTGCAGTTAGCCAGGAGGTCCGGAATCACCATGATTTGGCGATCCTGAAGGACTGCTTCCGCTTCAGGGGTCGTTGGACCGTTAGCTCCTTCTGCAATTATTTTTACCTTGCGACTGATCCTATCAACATTATTTTCTGTAATCTGGTTTTCTATTGCCGCAGGAACAATGATATCCACATCCTGTGAAAGCCAGTCTTCAGCAGGTAGAACCTGATAACCCAAATCTAAGGCTTTACTTTTGTTGATTTCGCCATAATTATTTGAAATGGAAAGAAGCTCTTCTAAACCGATTCCTTCCTTTTTATAAAAGGAATAGCTGGCTTGCTCTTCCTGATCCCAGGAAGAAACGCAGACGACCTTACCACCCATCTCCAGGTACAATTCAATTGCATAACGGGCCACATTCCCAAATCCCTGAAAACTGGCTACTGTATTTTCCGGTATTGATATTCAAATCTTTTAATGCTTCACGAATTGTAATAATGACACCATAACCAGTCGCTTCTAATCTGCCTAATGAACCGCCCATACCAACCGGTTTACCTGTAATAAATCCAGGCTTTTTTTCGCCCTTAATTGCTTCAAATTCATCAAGCATCCATAACATATGTTTGGCACGTGGTCATAATATCGGGAGCCGGTACGTCCGTATGGGGTCCAATATTTTTTACCACCTGCCGTACCCAACCCCTGCATATCTGTTCTTGTTCAAGTTCACTAAGTTCATGTGGATCGCAGATGACCCCACCATTACCTCCGCCCAAAGGAAGATCGGCAACAGCTGTTTTCCAGGTCATCCACATGGCCATCGCACGGATGGTATCTATGGTTTCCTGGGGATGAAATCGTATACCGCCTTTTGCCGGACCGCGGGCATCATTGTGTTGAACACGAAACCCCCTGAATATTCTCATTTTGCCATCATCCATACGAACCGGAATAGAAAATTTATATTCTCGCATAGGATAACGGAGAAGATCGCGGGTGGGTTTGTCCAGATCAAGAAGATTAGCGGCGTTATCAAATTGTTTTTGTGCGGTTTCGAAAGGGTTGTAAGATGCAGGAGTCATAAAAATTCCTTTTCATCAAACCATCATTTTTATGCGTATGCAGAACTAAAATAAGAGATCTATTATCATTTATTGAATTTAAACAAAGAAGGTAATTTAAAAAAGAAAAAATCGTGGAAATTATTCTGCTTTCTGCTCCATCAATAACTCAGATTTGCTCCTAACCATTTTTCCATTACGGCCAAATCAACACCTTTGCGTCTGGCATAGTCAGCGACTTGATCACGTGTAATTTTTCCAACACCAAAATATTTTGCTTCAGGGTGAGCAAAATAATATCCACTAATCGAAGCAGGTGGATCCATGGCAAATGATTCGGTCAGGGTAATACCTGTGTTTTGTTCTACAGATAATAAATCAAATATCGTATGCTTTTCAGTATGATCTGGACAGGCAGGATAACCGGGAGCTGGCCGGATTCCTCGGAATTTCTCCTTGATCAGATCATTTACGTCAAGATCTTCTTCTGTATCATAACCCCAGAATTCTTTGCGCACACGGCAATGCATCAACTCAGCAAAAGCTTCAGCCAAACGATCAGCCAGGGCTTGCAATAATATAGCATTATAATCATCATGATCCGCTTCAAATCTTGCTACTTCTTCTTTTGAGCCAATTCCCGTCGTGAGGGCGAAAGCACCAATGTAGTCGTCAAGACCCGTTTCCTTTGGTGCTATAAAATCAGATAGTGCAAAATTGGATCGATCAGCTCCTTTATCACCTTGCTGACGAAGCGTATGAAAAATAGCCGCCACATGCTGACGTGAATTATCTGTAAAAACCTCTATATCATCTCCAACCGAGTTGGCTGGGAATATTCCAATAACACCACGTCCCTTTAACAAACGATTCCCTACAATTCTTTCCAATAGATTTTGAGCATCTTTAAATATTTTTGATGCCTCTGAACCATATTTATCATCATCTATAATCTCAGGATAACGCCCCTTCATTTCCCAGGTGTGAAAAAATGGCGTCCAATCTATCCAGGGAATAATCTCGCTTATGGGGTAATCGTCAAATGTTTGAATTCCAGGAGAGATGGGTGGAAGGATATTAGATTCAGGCCAGTTTATCTGATGCTTCCGTTTTCTGGATACATCGATGGAAAGCCAACTTCGATCCCCATGTTTCTTTTTATGCATTTCAACCTGTTGGCCCTGTTCTGATTTGACAGATGTAATAAACGCTTCGGATTGATTTTTATTGATTAACTTGCTCGTTACACCAACTGCACGCGATGCATCAAGGACGTGAACGGTCACACCATTATACACAGGTGCGATTTTTACCGCCGTATGAACGGCAGATGTCGTTGCTCCACCAATCAGAAGGGGGAGATCAATTCCTTCTCTGTTTAATACCTTGGCCACATGGACCATCTCATCTAAAGACGGCGTAATCAATCCACTCAAACCGATCACATCAACCTGGTTTTCCCTGGCCATCTCGACAATCTTCTCCGCAGGATTCATAACACCTAAATCAATGATATCATAATTATTACATCCCAGAACAACACCAACAATATTCTTACCGATGTCATGTACATCACCCTTTACTGTGGCCAGCAGAATTTTTCCATTTGCGCCCAGTCCGGACTGACTTTTCCCAGCCTCGAGAAAAGGAATCAGATAGGCAACCGCTTTTTTCATAACACGTGCACTTTTAACGACCTGGGGTAGAAACATTTTTCCGGATCCAAAAAGATCACCGACAATATTCATACCGGTCATCAGCGGACCCTCGATGATCAACAAGGGATCTTTTCAGCTCTTTACGTGCCTCTTCTGTATCTTCCTCAATGTATTCATTGATACCATTGACCAGGGCGTGGGTTAAGCGCTTTGTTACTTCATCATTCCGCCAACTTAAATCTTCCTTTGAATCCTTCTTTTTTTGTTGGACAGTATCAACCACAGCTAATAAACGATCCGTAGCATCATCACGCCGGTTTAAAAGAACATCTTCAACTCTTTCCCGTAGATCAGGCTCGATATCCTCATAAACGACTATTTGTCCTGCATTAACAATACCCATATCCATTCCAGCCTGAATGGCATGATAAAGAAAAGCAGAATGGATTGTTTCACGAATGGCATTATTGCCCCGGAAAGAAAACGAGACATTACTAACCCCACCACTGATCAATACCCCTGGGAACATAGCCTTTAGCTGTCTGGTGGCTTCAAAATAACTGACCGCATAGTCCTTGTGTTCATCAATTCCAGTCCCAACAGCAAAGATGTTCGGATCAAAGATTATATCACAAGGACAGAATCCCAAGATCTCGGTCAGTATTTTGTACGCCCGCGAACAGATCTCAACCCGACGTTCAACGGTATCGGCCTGTCCTTCTTCATCAAAAGCCATGACAACCACTGCAGCCCCAAATCGTCTGGCAATTTGCGCCTGTTTGATAAATTCGTCTTCGCCCTCTTTCAAACTAATTGAGTTTACAACAGACTTTCCCTGCAGACACTTTAACCCGGCTTCAATAATAGACCATTTTGATGAGTCGACCATGATCGGAACCCGGGCTATATCCGGTTCGGATGCCAACAGATTTAAAAACTTAACCATGGCAGATTCGGAATCGATTAGCCCCTCATCCATATTTATATCAAGAATCTGGGCGCCATTTTCGACCTGGGTTCTGGCAATACGCACAGCCTCTTCAAAATTTTCTTCAACAATTAACTTTTTAAAACGGGTAGACCCGGAAATATTACATCTTTCCCCAATATTGATAAAATTGGTTTCAGGTCTTTTGATAAGTGCTTCAAGACCGCTAAAAGCCTGCAGATTGGTTTTCTCAGGTACTTTTCGTGGTGATAGATCCTTTACAGAATCAGCGATAGTTTTAATATGATTATGTGTGGTACCGCAGCACCCGCCAATAATATTGACAAAGCCGTTTTTTGCGATGGTCGATAATACTTCTGCCATGTGGTCAGGCGTATCATCATATTCCCCGAACTCATTGGGTAAACCTGCATTGGGATATATACTTAAATAAATTGGCGCAAGATTTGATAATTCTTCAATAAAGGGAAGCATTTCCCTTGCTCCTAAAGCACAATTAATACCTATGCTAAAGAGATCAAAGGAGGCCATTGAGATCCAAAAAGATCCTAAGGTTTGGCCGGATAAAGTCCTTCCGCTGGCATCTGTAATTGTGACCGACAGCATGATTGGAAGTCTTTTACCCGATTCTTCAAAATTTTTATCAATAGCATATAAGGCAGCTTTAGCATTTAATGTGTCAAAAATAGTTTCGACCATTAAAAGATCAACGTCACCATCAACGAGACCGCGCACCTGTTCATAATAACCCTCAACAACATCATCAAAAGTAACACGGCGGTATTCCGGACGGTTGATATCCGGTGAAATAGAGGCTGTTTGATTTGTTGGTCCTATGGCTCCGGCAACAAATTTTGGCTGATCCGGATGCTCTTCTACATACGTATCTACTGCTTGCCGGGCGATTTTTGCGGAAGCCAGATTCATCTCATAAACATGGGCTTCAGCGTTATAATCTTGTTGTGAGAGGGCATTGGCATTAAAGGTATTGGTCTCAATAATATCTGCCCCTGAATTCAAAAATGTTCTGTGAATTTCCTCAATTATATGTGACTTTGTGATTGATAGTAGATCATTATTTCCGATCAAATCATGAGGATGATCTGCAAATTGTTTACCACGATAATCCTCCTCACTAAGATGATAATTTTGGATCATGGTCCCCATGGCACCATCGAGCATGAGGATTCTTTCTTGCAGTTTTTTCTCTAATAATACTATGGTTTTCTTTTTGTTCATTTTATCTCTTACATGCTTATGTTGATGGATAATATAATAAGTATTACATCCTACTGTAACATATTTATTTCCACTACTATCGTTTTTTGATTATTCTTTATCTTGAAGAGATAATTTAGCAAAAATGAATATAATTAAAAGTGTTTTTAAAAATATGAGGGGTTCTTAACTGGGATTGATTGGATTATTACCGAGTGTATCGATCTGTAATAAAATTTAGGCTGAGTAAGGTCGGCTAAAATTCTCAATTTTCCAAATATAAAAGTGCTGATTTTAAAGTTGGATGTTGAAACTCAAATTTCATTCTAAATAAATTTTGTGGTTCAACACGGGCGCTACTAAAAAAAAGTTCCTGTGCCATTTCACCAAACAGCAAATTTAAAATTACCGCCGGGACATGAAAATTTGCTGGCTTGGATAAATTCTCTGAAAGGATGCGTGTGAATTGCTTATTTGTTACAGATTCAAGCGCTACGGCGTTCAAAGGTCCTTTGATATCGGGATTTTCCAAACAATATTCATAAACACGAATAAGGTCAAGCAGTGAAATCCAGGGCATGTATTGCTGACCAGTGCCTAGTTTCCCGCCTAACCCAAGTTTATATACCGGTAATAATCTTTTTAAAAGACCTCCCCTGTCACTGAGAACAATGCCGGTACGAACGTTGACCACTCGCGCCCCTGATTGAATTGCCGGCTCACATGCCGCTTCCCATTCGCCAACCACTTCTGCCAGGAAACCCTCTCCTGATGCACTTTTTTCAGTAAGAATCTCATCGCCACGATCGCCATAAAAACCAGTCGCCGAAGCACAGAGCATGATAGGTTTAGAACTTTTTATCCGGGCGATGGCCTCAGCTAAAATACGGGTGCTATTTACACGACTATTTCTAATTTTCTCTTTTTGTTTTCGCGTCCATAAACGTGAGGAAATATTTTCCCCGGCTAAATGAATGATCGCCTGGAAGCCTTCAATAGTATGGTGATCAAATGTTTCTCCCGTCGGATCCCAAAGAAGATCTTTTTCATTCACTCTCTTGGGATTGCGCACCAATTTTGAAATATCATGACCTTTGGCTGTTAGATAGTCAACCAAATAAGAACCAACAAGACCGGAACTCCCTGAGATTAAAATTTTCAAATTTATATTCCTATTTCTTGATACGGAATTTGGGATGTGCAATATCGCGATAAATGTCTAATTTCCAAATCCAAATGCCAAAAAAAATCCAAATGAATCAATTCAAAATAATTATGGATTTCTGATTTCTGCATACGAATTCAGGGCAAACACATAGGTTTGCCGCTTTATTGTGTTTTATATTTAAAGGGCATGGCAACGTTAAACCCCTATATTTGAATCTCATTCGGCGATGCAATGCTTTGTGTCGTTACTCTCTACACTCTACGCTTCACGCTTTTCTCTCTTCTCTCTTCAAAATCGGTCTAAATGAATAATGCTTATCCTAAAATTCCGCACTAATTCCGATTGAAGGCAGAATGCCAATGCTGTTTGTGGTGACTATTTCATCTGCCCAAAAATCGTATCTTGGCTTGACCTGATATTTGGTATTCAAAACATTCTGTATATCTAAAAATACCGTTAACCTCCAACTCCTAAAATAAAAATATCGATCTACCCGCACATCCCAAATGCCTTCCGGATCTAAACGTTCAGAGAAATATTCATCAGGTAGATTCTGTGTCGTTCCCGGGTTAACAGGGTTTTCAGATGGACGATAGACCGGTGTATAGGGTACTCCTGTAAAATAACGGTATTTACTGCTTATTTCCCAATTTTCGTTAAACTTATACCCTCCGGCCAGATTAAAAATAAAGCGTTGATCAAATTGTCCCGGGTATACCAAATTATTACCTGCAGTATAACGGCTTTTACTGTAAGCAAAACTGACCTGTCCATAACAGGGCACTTGCGAGAACTTTTTCTGAAATAACAATTCAAATCCATAGGCATTACCAAAAGCATCCGATACCATGGGAAAATAACCAAAGGATTGAAAATCATCCTCGCGACCACCATAAGTAGTGCCTGTGTTGGTTATAACAACATAGTCATTCACATCCTTCACTGTACCGGTAGGTAAGTCACTATAGTCTTTATAAAAAGTTTCTACGGACATACGCAGGTCGTCGCTAAACAGATAATCTAATCCAAGTATTGCCATATCGTTTCTTAAAGCTTTTAAATTTCGGTTATCATCATTTACCATCCAAACATAAGAAGGCGATTGATAATACCTACCCAGACTACCTTTTAGGCTTAACTTCGTGGTCAGTTTATATTTTAAATTCAGACGGGGTGAAATATAGGCTGGATCGGAAAGAAATGAATAATAATCTAGTCTTAAACCGAGATTTAACGAGAGTAATGGTGTTACAGCCCAATCCATTTTTAGATACCCCGCATATTTGTTTCCATCTGCAACGACATTCGTAAATTGCTGAACCCCTATCGATTCAACTGGAACACGGTTTCCACTGCTATTGTAAATTGTGTCTGCAAATATAGTTGTGTTATCGATACGAATAAATTTGGATGACAGACCAGTTAACAAACCTATTTTTTTAGAAAAGGCATGAAAATATTGGGCTTTAATTCCAATCTCTGATTCATACGCATTACTATCAAAATATTTTTCACCAAACTCATCAATCTGGCTGAATTCATAGGTATAAGCATTATAATTAAGAGTTAAATCAAGATATCCCTTATCAACTAAACGGCGATAATTAATCCCGCTAATATATTGATTCTGGGTATTATCCATTATGCCAGCATTTTTCACCCTATTTTCTTCATTAGTTAGATTGCGATCAACATTATCTAATGCGGCAAGTCCAAGAATGAATATTTTATCTCTATCTGACAAATCAAAATCTAGTATTAAATTAAAATCCGTATAAACCGGGATAAAAGGCAGACCTGCTGCTTTGAAGATCAGATCAAGATAACTCTGACGGGCGGAAAAAATGAAATCCCCGTTTGAGGTAACCGGCCCTTCCAGATTAAAACCATATTGCGTAGCTGAAACGAGCAACTTGCCCCCAGTTGGTCTTTTCGTCCACGGGCCATCTCCAGACTCAATACAGATGACATTTTATCTCCATAGTCTGAGGAGAACCCACCGGTTGAAAAAGATACATTATCTACGAAATCCAGATTGACAAAACTCAGACTACCGCTACCAGTACCCTGGGTGCCAAAATGGTTAATATTAGGCACATCGATATTATTGATAACATAGAGATTTTCAGAAGGACCACCCCCACGGACCAAAATATCATTCCGTCCACCTGTGTAATTTACTGCAACCCCTGGTAATGTTGAAACAGTGCGTACAACGTCTTCAAACCCGCCAGGGAAGCGGCGAATTTCTTCACGACTTAATCCAATCGTGCTCGGTTGTGTCATCGTCTCCTCAACAAAGTAACCGGCGGTAACTACAATTTTGTCCGTCTCTAGAATTTGCTCTGAGAGTTTGATATTTACCACAGCTGGTTTATTGTTGCTTACCACAATATCTGTGAATTTTTCTTCAATATAGCCGATATACATCACCTCTAAACGATAGGTTCCGGGAGAAAGATTATCTATGAAAAAGAGGCCGTCCAAATCGGTGGCTGCCCCACGATTAGAATCGATCACAATTACATTGACACCAGCCAGGGGTTCATTGGTCCTCATATCAACAACCTGACCCTGAATCTTTCCCTTTTTCACTTCCTGAGCATAAACCAGAGCAGAAAAGAACAGTACTATCATTAAAAGAATAGATATTTTTTTAAATAAATTCACACTTTTTCCTTTTTTATAGATTGGAGACACCTAACAAATTTTTGGGATATAATATTCTTTACTTCTCAGGAAAAACCATGACTCACCCGTTAATTTCATGATAAAAATAGCCCGTACCGATTAAACCTTCTCCAAGTCGTGTTCCTTTCAGTCTAAGTTCTGCTTGGGTGAGAAAGTAAAGAAAAGAAATCAAAGTTAATGGTTTGGGTTTCCTATAACAAATACTTTTCATACACACTATAACTAAATGTAAAGACGCGATTAATCGCGTCTTTACATCTTTTTTATATTTATTGAATATTTACTTAATCAACATCATCCGCTTAATGGCTGTAAAAGATCCTGCTTCCAGGCGATAGAAATAGACACCCGAGGCAAAGTCTGCAGCATCAAAAGTTACCTCAAAAACGCCTGCATCCTGTCTTCCGTCAACCAAAGTTGCCACTTCGCGACCGGCAATATCAAATATTTTTAATCTGACAGTTTCAGCTATTGGCAGATTGAAACGAATCTTAGTACTTGGATTGAATGGATTCGGATAATTTTGGCTCAAAGCATATGTTGAGGGTGCTGTTTCATTACTTAACCCCTCAATAGAGGTTACCGTAGAAAAGGCAACAACCGTTCCATTGGCCAGAGCCGCATATATACCAAAGGCCTCACCATTCTGGTTGCTTTCAGGGGCAAGAAAACCTGATGCAAAAACAACGGCACTGCCTCCTTCAAGACCACTCAGATCTGCAGCATAGGAGACAATAATGGTTTCATTTTCAGAACCCGGCGTAATGTCGATGGTATAGGAAGCCGCCGGTACAGATAGATATCCAGTCATATCTGTATAGGCCGCATCATCCGCCAACGTAGTAACACCGCGGGCGATAATATCAACCGTAGGCGCATCGGTAGAACCATGAAGAATAAAAAAGTCCACATTATCACCGGTTCCACTCTCTTGGGCCATATCTTTAATTAGTAACTCAAAGGCTGTACTGATTCCGTCTGGATTAGCTGCATAACCACCTGGTGTAACCAGACCATTAGCCATAACAACATAGGTATTGCCGTTAGCAAGCCCTCCCACGGGAATCGTCGCTACAACCTGATCAGTCTCATCTTCGGATGTAGGACCAGCAATAATAACAGATAAAGAATCACCACCAGGTACATCCACAAAAGGTGTTGCCTGACGAAATTCAAAATCATCCAACTTTATAACCAGTTCATCCTTGTCACCGTTCCAGAGATAGATATCAACCATTGCCGCAGCTTTATCGGCTGAATTGTGGATGACCTGCATACGTGCCTCTGAAGTTCCAGGAAATTCAACGACCGTGCCATTTGCCAGAGCAGCATAAAGGCCAAAGGCTTCCCCATCCATATTGGCGGAGGGAGTTAAGAATCCAGAAGCAAATACAACCGCGCTACCGCCATCTAAAGCTGATAAGTCAGCAATAAAAGAGGCCACGATCGTCGTGCTGTCACTGCCAGGAGTAACATCCAGGATGTAGGATGCTGCCGGCACATTAACATAACCGGTCATATCCGTATAGGCTGCATCATTTACAAGAGTAGCCACACCACGGGCAATAACATCAACCGTCGGGGCGTCTGTAGAACCATGCAAGGCAAAAAAGTCTACGCCAGATCCTTCGGCGCTTTCACGGGTCATGTCTTTAATTAGCAATTGAAATGCTGTGCTGACACCATCGGGATTTGAGGCATAATCGCCCGGTGCAACAAGACCATTAGCGATAACAACATAGGTGTTACCATTGGCCAGAGCACCAACCGGTATCGTCGCGACAACCTGATCAGTCTCATCTTCGGATGTAGGACCAGCGATAATAACAGATAAAGAATCACTACCAGGTACATCAACAAAAGGTGTTGCCTGACGGAATTCAAAATCATTTAACTTAACAACCAGTTCATCCTTGTCACCGTTCCAGAGATAGATATCAACCATTGCCGCAGCTTTATCGGCTGAATTGTGGATGACCTGCATACGTGCCTGTGAAATTCCGGGAAATTCAACGACCGTACCATTTGCCAGAGCAGCATAAAGGCCAAAGGCTTCCCCATCCATATTGGCGGAGGGGGTTAAGAATCCGGAGGCAAATACAACCGCGCTACCACCATCTAAAGATGATAAATCAGCAGTAAATGAAGCCACGATTGTTTCATTGTCTGATCCTGGTGTAACATCCAGGATATAGGATGCTGCCGGTACATTAACATAACCGGTCATATCCGTATAGGCTGCATCATTTACAAAGTTGCCACACCACGGGCAATAACATCAACCGTCGGGGCGTCTGTAGAACCATGCAAGGCAAAAAAGTCTACGCCAGATCCTTCGGCACTTTCACGGGTCATATCTTTAATTAGCAATTGAAATGCTGTGCTGACACCATCGGGATTTGAGGCATAATCGCCCGGTGCAACAAGACCATTAGCGATAACAACATAGGTGTTACCATTGGCCAGAGCACCAACCGGTATCGTCGCGACAACCTGATCAGTCTCATCTTCGGATGTAGGACCAGCGATAATAACGGACAGCGAATCACTACCAGGTACATCCACGAAGGGTGTTGCCTGACGAAATTCAAAATCATCTAACTTAACAACCAGTTCATCCTTGTCACCGTTCCAGAGATAGATATCAACCATTGCCGCAGCTTTATCGGCTGAATTGTGGATGACCTGCATACGTGCCTGTGAAATTCCGGGAAATTCAACGACCGTACCATTTGCCAGAGCAGCATAAAGGCCAAAGGCTTCCCCATCCATATTGGCGGAGGGGGTTAAGAATCCGGAGGCAAATACAACCGCACTACCACCATCTAAAGATGATAAATCAGCAGTAAATGAAGCCACGATTGTTTCATTGTCTGATCCTGGTGTAACATCCAGGATATAGGATGCTGCCGGTACATTAACATAACCGGTCATATCCGTATAGGCTGCGTCATTTACAAAGTAGCCACACCACGGGCAATAACATCAACCGTCGGGGCGTCTGTAGAACCATGCAAGGCAAAAAAGTCTACGCCAGATCCTTCGGCGCTTTCACGGGTCATATCTTTAATCAATAATTGAAATGCGGTGCTGATACCATCGGGATTTGAGCGCATAATCGCCCGGTGCAACAAGACCATTAGCGATAACAACATAACTGCCACCGTTTGCAAGAGCACCAACCGGAATCGTCGTGACAACCTGATCGGTCTCATCTTCAGATGAAGGACCGGCGATAATCACGGCAAGAGAATCCCCTGCAGGAACATCTACAAAAGGTGTTGCCGCCCGGAATGCGAAATCATCTAGTTTTATAACCAAACTGTTTTCGGTCACCATTCCATAGATAAATATCAACCATTGCAGCCGCTTTATCAGCTGAGTTATGAATAACCTGCATACGAGCAGATCGGTTCCTGTGCATAGGACCGATATTGAATGCCATCACAGCCATTGATAAATACAAGTAATAATTTTTTCATTTTAGTTTTCTCCTTGTATGAATAAGTTTAGTGTACTTTATGTTTATTAATTTTAAACTTTTTTGTCAACTTCATTGTTCTTTCTACGTAAATACACAGTTATTTATTCGCCTTGATTAGTAATTGTAGAATCTGGCACATTTCGTCCATCCAGTTTAGTTCGAAAAGTAAAGTGTCTGAATCAGATCTATCATGATTATTCCCCTGGTTTAGTTTGCTAACCCCAAAATTTAGATTTGATTCAACTTCATATCCTTTGCTTTTGTGCATATCTTTTCAATTTTTGTCGTAATAATTTTCTTCCACGGTTTAAACGAGACATGACCGTACCTACAGGAATATCTACCATCTTAGAAATCTCACTGTAGGAAAATCCCTCAATATCATATAGCATAACAACCAACCTAAAATAGTAGGGCATCTTATCAAGCACCATTTGAATTTCGTCCTCAAATAATTCACCATTCACCGATTCTGCATTGACAATTTCAGCATTGAAGTCATAATCGGACTTTTGATAGAGAGAGAAGTCCTCCATATCATCATAACTCACCTTTACCGGTTGCTTCGATTTTTTCCGATAATGTGTCAGGTAAGTATTAACAAGAATTCTAAAGATCCAGGCACGAAAGTTTGTACCTGGTTGAAATGAGCCCATTCCCTTGTAGGCTTTAAAGAGGGCTTCCTGTAATAAATCATCTGCTTCCATAGAATCTTTTGTCAATCTAAATGCCGTATTTTTCAAGGATCTTAAATAGGGCTGGTAAAGCATGTGAAATTCTAAATGTTTTGCTTCTTCCTGTTTCATAATAAAATCTCCTCAAATTAAATTGAGCGTTTTGAGCGTTTTCTTAGACACAATATACAAAGAAAAAAATGAAAGTCAAGAAAAATATCGCTCAAATCGCTCTTTTTTTTGGATAGACTGGATTTTTCATTGTATATTATCGATGAAAGGAAAAATTAGATGGAAGTCACAGCAACGGTATTGAACAGTGAAGAAGCAGCGCGGGTATTGGGTGTAAATGTTTCCTCTATAAAGAGATGGACGGATGAGGGAAAACTATCCTGCATTCGAACGGCGGGGGGACATCGTAAATTTCAAATGACCCATTTAGCAGAGTTTCTTAAAAAGAATAATAAAAAAACATCCAAACTAAATATATTTTCTATAGAGAATAGTCAGGACCTTGAAATCAACTACCATATTCTTAAAGGTGATTTTAACTATTTACAATCTTTTCTGATTAAAAAAGCGCTACAGGCCAATAGGGATGATGTACAGAATGTCCTGACAGGATTACATTTGGGGCAGTATCCCTTGTATCAAATATATGATGAGCTAATAACCCCGACATTACATGAAATTGGTGATCGCTGGATGAATAATAAATTATCGGTAACAGAAGAGCATATTGCCTCCCAGATTATTCGCGATGCCATTATTCGATTGCAAGGTATAATAAAAGTTCCAAGAAAGAAAACAAGAACCGCCATTTGCCTGAATCTATCACTCGAGCTCCATGACATTGCTCTGAAAATGGTTCAGAATATTCTGGAAGTCAGAGGGTTTAAAACTTATTTCAGCGGTCAAAAAACCCCCTATCTGGATCTTGAACAAATGCTAAAAAAAATAAAACCGGACCGGCTATATATCTCAAGCACGATTAACGAAGACACCCTCATGGCTGAACAGGAGATTCATTCTATCTTTGACATTTGCCAGAAGTCCCGAACAAAAGTGTTTCTAGGAGGATCAGGATTTGATCAAATAAGTTTTGATCATCCCGTAGTGGCAAAACGATTGTATACTTTTCAGGATGTATATGAAGCGTGATGCGGGATGCGGGATGCGACATCTCATCTTATCTGTTATCATAGAACTGAGCCTCAACTTTTCCTCCCCTTCAACCGTTTTATTTCATCACGGATCACAGCCGCCCTTTCAAATTCCAGGTTGGCGGCGGCTGTTTGCATCTCTTTAGTGAGTCGATCGACGATCTCTTCCCTATCCAAATTACCATACTCAATGGCTGGTTCTGCGACCCGGGGTAATTTTTGACGTACATCAGCAACACTTGTGGTAGCTAATATTTCCTCAGCCGTTTTAAAAATTGTTTTAGCCGTAATACCATGCTCTTCATTATAAGCCAATTGTTTTTCGCGTCGGCGATTTGTTTCATCCATGGTTTTTTTCATGGAATCGGTAATTTTGTCCGCATAGAAGATAACCTTACCGCCTATATTACGCGCAGCCCTCCCTGAAGTTTGCATCAAAGAAACATAGGATCGTAAAAATCCCTCCTTATCAGCATCTAATATTGCTACGAGGGATACTTCGGGTAGATCCAGACCTTCTCGGAGCAAATTTATCCCTACGAGAACATCAAATTGAGCCAGCCTCAAATCACGTAATATATCAACGCGTTCCAGGGCATTAATCTCCGAATGCAAATACCGGACATTAATATTCATACCGCGAAGATAATCAGTCAGATCTTCTGACATTCGCTTGGTAAGTGTGGTTACGAGTGTTCGTTCTTTTTTCTCCACCCTCTCCCTTATTTCTCCGATTAAGTCGTCGATTTGTGTAGCGATAGGACGAACCTCAATTACCGGATCCACCAAACCTGTTGGTCGGATGACCTGCTCTACGTATAGTCCCTTACTCTTTTCAAATTCATATGTTGACGGTGTGGCTGAAACATAGAGTGTCTGTTTAGGCTTTTTCTTCAAACTCATGAAATTTGAGCGGACGGTTATCCAAAGCACTTGGCAAACGAAATCCATGCTCCACAAGTGTTTCCTTTCTTGAACGATCTCCATTATACATCGCTCTGACTTGAGGAATGGTCTGATGAGATTCATCGATAAAAACCATAAACTTTTCAGGGAAGAAATCTAATAAAGTATAGGGTGGTTCTCCAGGGTTACGTCCTGAGATATGTCGTGAATAATTTTCGATACCTGAGCAATACCCGACCTCAGCCATCATTTCCAGATCGAAATTCGTACGCATCTCCAACCGTTGTGCTTCCAGCAATTTATTTTGACCACGGAGTTTTTTTAATTGATCTTCCAGCTCAAGACGAATCTCCTTCATCGCCCGCTCCATCTTCTCTTCAGTAGTTACAAAATGCCTAGCCGGATAAATGATGGCTGTATCCATTTCCTTTTTCACTTCCCCGGTAAGTGTATCAATGGAAGAGATTTGTTCGATCTGATTGCCAAAAAACTCAAGACGAATGGCCTCTTCCTCATAAGCCGGAAATATATCAATCACATCCCCTCTGACCCGGAAGGTACCACGTTGGAAATCAAAATCATTCCGATTATATTGAATATCAACTAATTTGAGAAGAATCTCGTTTCGATCAACACGCTCTCCTTTTCGGGCAATGACGAGTAATTTTTGATAATCTTCAGGTGATCCCAAGCCATAAATACAGGAGACACTGGCAACAATAACCACATCTTTTCTGGCCAAAAGTGATGAAGTCGCTCTCAGACGCAAACGATCAATTTCATCGTTAATACTGGCATCCTTCTCGATAAAGGTATCCGTCGAGGGCACATAGGCTTCCGGTTGATAGTAATCATAATATGATATAAAAAACTCCACAGCATTTTCAGGAAAATATCCTTTAAATTCGCCGAACAACTGAGCAGCGAGTGTTTTATTATGAGAAATTATTAAGGTGGGTAAATTCTGAGTAGCAATAATATTTGCCATGGTAAATGTTTTACCACTACCCGTCACACCAAGCAATGTCTGGCAATCTACCCCTCGTTCAAATTCGGCCGATATCTCTTTGATCGCTTGGGGTTGATCCCCCTGGGGGCTATATTTGGAAGATAGTTTAAATTTGGACATTTTTTACCCGATATGGTCTTAATCTATTTAATACACGTAATCCGCATGAAGAGAGAAGAGGGGAGAAAAGCCTTAGAGTGTGGAGCGCAAAGCAATTCTCTTTCTTCGCTCTTCGCTTTACGATCCTCGTTTTTCTCTCCCCTGTACCTGACTAATAAAGAGATTGATATTAATTTTTCTTGGTCGCCTCTTTTTCCAACTTAGCCAAATAATGGTCCTTGCAGCCTTCTGCACAAAAATATAAGGTATCCCCATCAGCCACATGTGCAATCATCTTAGATTTCTCCATTTTCATGTTACAACCCGGACAATCTATTAGTTCTTCTTTGGTTACGGTGGTTTGTTTTGACTCAGGCTGTGCTTCCTGCTTTTGCTCACCGGCACACATAATCAATGTCATAGTCAAAAATACAAGGGCCATAATAAAAATTAAATTCCTCATCTAATTCTCCTTATTGATATAAAAGTTGGCGTAATTTAGACCTTCTCCAACACCAAATCAAACAGATATTTATTATGAATTAAAATACCTGATTCTTATATTTGCCTCTCTAAAAATTACGGAATATGTCATGTCTATAAAAAAAGTAAAAAACATCATCTTTGACGCAGACGATACATTATGGGAAAATAATATTTATTATGTGCGTGCCGCTGAAGATCTCGTTAACCTGCTTCATGAAAGCGGGAAGATACAGTCAAAAATTGAAAATGATTTTCAGGCCCTTGAGCATGAGGTCGTACGCACCATGGGGTATGGAAGTCAAAACTATATTTATATCCTAAAAACCCTGTTTCATCGTTACAAAAATGATTTAAATGACCCCTCACATCCCGAACGCCTGAAGGATATATGTGAAACTTTTTCAGAGCATGTCAAAATACAGCCCAGAATATTTCCCAGGGTAGAGGAAACTTTGAGCGAATTAAAAGACAGGTACCCGCTTTATGTTCTAACAAAGGGAGATATACAGGAACAGTGGGGAAAATTGGAGAGATCAAACCTACTACCATATTTCGAAAAGACTTTTGTCAAATCTGAAAAAGATTTTGAGACCTATCAAAAAATACTTACTAATAATAAGTGGAATCCCTCTGAAACCTGCATGATAGGCAATAGTCCTAAATCTGACATCAATCCTGCCCTAAAAGCAGGTCTCTGGGCTATTTATATTCCTTATGAGCATACCTGGGTTTTAGACGATGAAGCAATCCTACCTAACCAACAAAATCTATATACGGTCTCATCATTTCCAGATATTTTATCAATCCTTTATTAAAAAAAAACACAAAGGACACAAAGAAAGCACAAAGATCACAATGTTTTTATTAAGATATTTTTCTTTGCGTACTTTATGCCTACTTAGTGAACTTTGTGTTTAATATAATCTTTAGGCATGTTATAGTTATACTAATCCCCAAATTACCAATTACAAATTACAAATCTTAATTCTTTATTAATGAGATATTCCCATTTGTGGTTTTACAGTACAGATCGTGACCACCATCATTAATGATACCTGAAAATTTCTTTTTCGATTTATATGAAGAACCGGACATGGAAAAATCACTATCTATATGTCCATTCGTAGTCTTTAATTCCGCTTTAGCACCATATGATTCGGGCAAATATAATTTAATAGAACCATTGGTGGTTTTAAAATTCATCTCATCTTCGCCAGAGACTTCATCAAAACTAACTTTAATTGAACCATTGGTGGTTCGGCATTTGGTTAACCCCTGAATATCGCGACCTACAATGCTTCCATTGGTAGATTCCAGACGCAAACGGCCAGAAATATCTTTAACTTCCACATCACCATTTGTTGTATGTATATTCAAATCAATTTTCCGGGGCACTTTCACTTCATAACTGACTGAAAAGGAATTATTGCCTCCTTCAAACAACCAACCAAAAAATCCGTTATCAGAACTACTGGGAAAATCCGTTTCAACAATAATTTCATTATCATTTTCCTTTATCTCGATCTTAAGGTGCTCAAGTAACTTTTCCGCTGTCTCCCTGTCAGAAGCCCTGACGACCTTATAGGCGATTATTTCTACGACATCTTTCTCCCAGGCAGTAATTTCAATCTCACCATTCTTATTGGAGAGACTCAAATACCCTCCCTGGTTAAAGCTTATTGATTTTTTAAATGTCTTCTTGGCCGTTGAAGCATTAGCAAATTGTGCAAATGCACCAAGGAAGGTAAAAAATAAAATAAATGGAATGATTGTCGCTCTATTTCTTTTCATTTCTTCTCCCCTTGTTAAATCTGTAGTGTAAAAAATAACCACAAAGTACCTCATGCTTACCATTCGGGTGAGCCTGCCCCGTTTTACGGGGGTAACTCTGCGGTTTAAAAATATTCCATATTAATTTGTCTCAATTTTGGAGACAAATTTATTCACAATTTAAAAACGTAAACATTTTTTAGCATGTCCCGAGACAGGGGCAATTAAAAAATAGTCAACGACAACAAAGTCGGTCAAAAATGCAAGATTTTTTAAATGTTGCGTATTTTTGAATCTTTTTAAATTATTTTATTTTATCCTATTCTGGATTATTAAATGATAGTGCAGAGGGGCAAATTGAAAATTCGTGGAGAACGAAATTTTAATTTCCGTTGAATGTATAAATTGTCACGCCCCAGTTTCTTTTATCACGAGGAGGGGAACTGTTCCAATCAGCATATGAATGACTATCATCTGAAACATAGTGCAAAATATAAGGCCCCGCTTTTAAAAAGACTGTACCATCAAACACCCGGTTTTTAGAGGCACCTCCAGCTCGCCGCGTATCCCGGTAGTCCATTTCCCATATGGTTTTACCGCTCCGTGATTCTTCAATCCAGGCAAAGTCATACATTTCACCGCTGCGGCCTTCACCAAGGGCATAAACACGGACAGTTCTGTCATATTCTATTTGAAATTGCTTTTTAATATGTTCATCATCACCAACACGGACAATCTGAACGAGAATATTTTTATCTTTCTCCGGATCATATTCTTTTACATACTTCTGATCATCTTTAACAACGGTGTAAATTTTCATTCCCCAACCCGAAGGATCGAGGGGTTTTGAGTCATTCCAATTTCGATAAGAATGCGAATCATCACTAATGAAGTTCGCCATATATGATCCTGCCGGAAGAGTAATTACGCCATCAAAACGCCGATTTTTTTCTGCCCCACCGGCTGGTTCTGTCCGACGGTATTCCATTTCCCAGACTTTTTGTCCGGTTCTGGCGTTTTCAATCCATCCATAATCAAACATTTCCCCATTGCGCCCCTCACCGAGGGCATAGATCCGGACTTTCATGGACCGCTCCAGAGTAAAGCCTTCGTACACCTCTTCATAGTCTCCAAGATGGTCTAATTTTACGACAATATCTCCTTCACTCTCCACAAATTTATAAACGATATCCTTATCAAAATTTTTTCCGGCACCACTAATGGTTACCCCCCAAAAATTTGGATCATAGGGTGGATTGGCGTTCCACTCCTCATGTGAATGACTGTCATCCGTTTGATAAAAAACCAAATAATCTCCCGCTTCAAAGGCCATTTCTAATTGTACAACTCTGTTTTTGAGGGCCCCACCGGCAGGTTCCGTATCCCTGGCTTCCATGACATATTTACGCTCGCGGGTGGTTGCATCTATGATATAACAATAATCATACATCTCCCCTTTATCTCCTTCACCGAGCGCATAAATCTTTAAATTTGCTGATTTCTTTAGACTGAATCCCTTCTTAACTTCTTCCGAATCCCTAATTTCTGTCAGGTTAATGATTGCAGCATTTTTTATTGACCGCTGATATTTATCAACGGCATCCTTTGCAAAAACTTCGTCAACCTGCGAAACTTTGATATACCATTTTTCTGAGTTCTCTCTCCACCAATCTTCATCACCGAAAACCTTTTCCCAGAGGCGTTTCAGATTAAAATACCCCCCCCCGGTTTCAAGGAATAAAGGACGGGCAGCCGTATAATATAACTCATATTCACCTTTCTCTAATGAGACTTCTCCTGAAAACTTCCGGTTATATTTTTCTGCCCACCAATCGCTCTCCGTATTATCAGGCGTCATACGCCATTTCAATTCACGTGTGCGCGCATCAAGAATCCAGGCATAAGCAAACATATTCATCGGATCGACAAAATTATTTTTTGTTCGTTTTACCTGTTTGTCTCCACCGGCCCCCACAGCATCAATAATAATGGATTTATCACTACGCAGTGAAAAGCCTTCATATCTAATTTCTCCAGGCTCAAATTGACGAAATTCAATTTCTGAATCCTGAGCAAATAAGGATAGACAATAAAATAGGGTAGATAAGTATAAGGTAAGTTTATATGTTCCCCCGCCTAATCTCATAAGTCTCCTGAAGTTTTAAAATATACCATAATCGTTAGTCACGCAGGGTGATCTTTCAATTTTTTTCTATTATAAATTGTTCCGTCATTTTTCTAATTCAATGCAAACAATGTCTCATTTTCACTTACGCAAAGAATATCCCAAAGTTACACTTTTAGTAAAGAGACATAACTATTTTCTTTTTCTTTGACACGTACTCAGCACTTGAGTGATTAAATATGAGAATAACGCCTAAATATAGCAAAAAAAGCTAATTAAGACACAATAAAACAAATTTTTTGATTTCCTGTTGGAGGGATTTAAAGAATGAATTATATTTGGTTTTCCCAATTCATTCACAAAATCGCAATTATGAAAGGATAAATAATGCCGCAAAAGATGTCTTTTAATCCTCAGGATAAATCGATTTTACAATTGATGAAAAATGTAAAACCCTTCCGTGATCTTAATGACAAGGAGATAATTTCAGTAATTGCCGTGCTACTAAAGGAAAAATACAAACAGGATGAAGTTGTGGTAAAAGAGGGTGAGCCGGGATCTTCTGTTTATATCATAGCCAAGGGTAAATTTGAATTGTCTATAATGGACCGACATGCATCGCACTTTAGTGTCGGTGATTCATTTGGAGAGATTGCCCTTGTTGATGCCAATCCTAGAATGGGTACCGTAACGGCCAGAGCTTCATCCGAATTATTTCGCTTAGAAGGTCATATTTTAGACAATCCCGATCTGATTTCTCATGAGATATCACAAAAAATTTATCGTGGTTTTGCGCGTATGATCTCATCGTATCTCAGAGAAGGTTCCACCCTTTATGATTCCATGGATGTCTTGCTCGTTCAGGACGGAGGCTGCGCCCCTGGATATAATCCAGCCACTGCCTTTATTACAGAGCATTTATCGAACATGAATCGACAGGTTTTTATTGCTGCGGAAGGATTCAAATCAATTGTCTCCGATCTTGCCAGAGACTATCGTTGTCTCGTCCATGATTCTGAAATTTATAAAAAAATAGAGCATATTCCAGGCGTTTTATTTTCGCCTCCTCTAAGGGAGGCACGGGGTGCCAATTTTAGATCGGAACGTTTTCCAGAGTTCAAAGATGCTAAATATCAGAAAATTGCTGCAGAAAATATCATAAAAAGAAAAGTAAAAGTTGTAATTGGCATTGGTGGAAACGGTACCTTCTACGGGATTAAAGCCTTAAGCCAATTACTGCCCAATACCGTAAAAACATATTTTATTCCGGTCACGATTGATAGTGATGTCTATGGAAGTGAATGTATTGGTGAATATACAGGTGTCGAGGTTGGATCAGAAAAAATCCGCAGTTATATGGCTGATGCACGGACACATAAGCGCATATACATAATCGAAATGATGGGAGCCCGGGGCGGATTTCACGCATTGTATTCTTGCCTGGGCGCCGGAGCACATCTGGCTGTTGTTCCGTCTTCAGATCTTGATCTTAAGGCAATAAGCCGTGGATTAGAGAAACGAACCGATGCGGTTATTGTAGTTGCTGAAGGCTATAAGGCAAAGAAGAGAAAGTCCAGTGGCTATAAAGGAAATTCTGCAGAATTTTTCAGAGATGAATTACTAAAAGCTGGGTTAAATACAAAACTGCGTATTGTATGTGAAGGTTTCTCCCGGGATATCAGGGGAGCAGCGCCAAACAATCTGGATATTATGCTTGCCCAACGCATGGCCAGGAAACTTGCACAATTAATTGTAAGCGGGAAAAATCGTCAAATGCCGGCAGTACTTTCCGGAAAAGAGTATGCCATATCTTTTGATAAAATAAGTACGGACAATTCAGTTACGGAAGAGATGGCTTCATTAGCAAACCGGTTGACCAGGGGGTAGTCTTATATACTTGCTATTCTATTCCCATTTTTTTCTGAATGGATTCTAAGGAAATTCCTTTGGTTTCCGGCATTATCAATATAACCCACACGAGCTGTCCCACCATGCAAATTGCATAAAAAGCAAAAGTATGGGCACCTGAAATTTCAGCGATCATGGGAAAGGTCCAGGAAATTACGGCCGCCATAATCCAATGGGTAAAGCTACCCAATGCTTGCCCACGGGCACGAACGCGATTTGGAAAGATTTCACTCAAAAACACCCAAATGACGGCACCCTGGCCAAAGGCATGAGAAGCAATAAAAACTAATAAACTCACCAGGACCACCCAACTCCCTGTTTCTGTAAAGTCTGTCCCATAAGTATAGAAAGCCCACGCTGTCGCACTCAAACTGATAATATATCCTATCGACCCGATTAGCATTAATTTTTTCCGGCCAATCTGATCAATCACAAGAAGGGCGGTCATCGTGAGCAGGAGATTAGTACCTCCTACCGCTACTGTCTGTAGCAAGGCTGATTCGGCCCCGGCACCAGCCATTTTAAATATATGCGGTGCATAATACATTAAGGCGTTAATACCGGATAACTGATTAAACATGGCAATGGCTATAGCCAGCAAAATAGGTGTACTGTATTTCCGCGACAAGAAGGGCTCTTTCAGACTGTGATGTTCCAAATCGAGCGATTTTTGGATCTCTTGAATTTCATCTTCCACATTTCCTGAATCTGTACCACATTTTTCCAGCACAATTCGAGCTTCCTCGATGCATTCATTTGCCAGAAGCCACCGCGGACTGCGAGGGGTATGAAACAAGAGCAAAAAAAATAAAATCGCAGGTACGGCTTCAACGCCAAACATCCAACGCCACTCCATTTCTCCCAAATTTAAGCCGGCGATAAGATAATTGGAGAAAAATGCCAGAAGGATGCCTAATACAATATTAAACTGTGTTACCGCCACAAGCCTGCCACGAAATTTAGCCGGGGATATTTCTGCAATATACATGGGAGAAACCACTGACGCACCTCCAACTCCCAGGCCTCCAAGAAAACGGAAAAAAAGAAATGAATACCAATCCCAGGCATATGCGGTACCAAGAGCAGAAACAAAATAGAAGACTGCCAGAACAAACAAAATTTTTCTCCGGCCATATTTGTCGGAAGGTTTGCTGACAAACACTGCGCCCACTATCGTTCCGATCAAAGCACTGGAAACCGTAAAACCGAGCCAAAACGGGGTCAGATTAAAAACTTTTTCAAGCCACTGTGTTGTTCCGGAAATAACAGCCGTATCGAATCCAAAAAGAAGACCCCCTAATGCGGCTACAATTGCCGAATAAACCACATATTTCTTTTCTTTCAATATTAAATCCTTTAAAATTTTTCTTTGATTGATTCTCTTTGCATCCTTGCCAGAGAAATCAATCTGACAATAATAATGAATGTACTTCCCGGCAATTCGCAGTTATCTTTTCCCAATTGCCAGATTTAATATCAGTCGATTTTGCAATCCAGGTTCCTCCAACTGCCATTACTGCACTAAGATCTAAATACTCTGCTAAATTACCCGTATTTACACCACCGGTTGGTACAAACTGAATGCCTTTGTGGGAATAAGGTGCAGACAAACTGGAAAGGTAAGACACACCCCCCGCTGCCCCTGCGGGAAAGAATTTAAAATTTCTCAGACCCAATGAAAGTCCCATTTCCAGATCAGTGGGTGTCATAACACCAGGCATAAACGGAAAATTATTTTTTAATGCTTCTTCCACAATTTTAGGATTCAGACCGGGGGCGACACCGAAGGAAGCACCATTATCTACGGCTGCTTTTAATTCATCCGCGGTAAGGATAGTTCCAGCCCCTAATAATATACCAGGTTTTTCGCTATTAAGTATAGAAATAACTTGCGCTGCTACAGATGTACGAAACGTAATTTCGATTAGGGGCAGTCCACCTTCAATTAAAGCATCGGCCAGAGGAACTGCGTCTTCCAGGTTTTCGATAGCAATAACCGGCACCACCCGGTGACTTTTTATTTTCTCATATACACTATTCATTTTTTTCTCTTATTGTATCCACGAATTGCACTAATTTTAACGAATTTCACAAATTAAATAGATTTTATTATTTATAATAAGAGACTTCTGAAAAATGTAATAAATACTTGATTTTCGTCACCCTGAATTTATTTCAGGGTCTATTTAAAGGGATTCTGAAACAAGTTCAGAATGACGTTCAGGTAAAAATAATCATTTTTCAGAAGTCTCAATAAATTAATTCGTGGAATTTGTGGAAGTTTCTTATTTGTTCGTCTTAAAGCAGACGATAATAAATTTAACTCATTTAACGATCAACCCGTGCACCACTGCCCTGCATCACCTTTTCAACCTCTTTCAAGCTGGCCATGGTTGTATCGCCGGGCGTGCTCATGGCCAACGCACCATGGGCAGCACCATAGTTTACTGCCTCTTCGGGATCCTTCCCCTCCATTAAACCAAATATCAGACCGGATGCAAAAGAATCGCCACCACCAACCCGGTCATAGATTTCCAGATCTTCTCGCAAGCATGGCATCGTAAAATTTACCTCCGGTATATAAAATTGCTCCCCAATCATTTTTAGTTGCTGTTTTTGCATTTCGAAGCGTCGTGGCAACAGCCTTAAAATTGGGATATGTTTCGACAGCATTTTCAATCATCTTTTTAAAATTAGCAGGATTTAGTTTTGAGATCTTTTCATCTAATCCTTCTACTTTAAGACCAAGGCTGGCAGTAAAGTCTTCCTCATTTCCAAGCATCACATCAATATATTGAGCGATTTCCTTGTTAACTTCCTGCGCTTTCTCCTGTCCGCCACTATCTTTCCACAACGAAGGACGGTAGTTCAGGTCATAAGAAATGATGGTACCATATTTTTTTGCCATTTTACAGGCTTCTATGATAACCCCAGGTGTGGTCTGCGATAATGCTGCGAAGATGCCACCGGTATGGAACCAGCGTACACCATCTTCAGCAAATATCTTTTCCCAATCGATCTCACCTTTCTTTAATTGCGAGGCAGCCGTATGCGCACGGTCAGAACAGCCCAATGCCGCTCGCACCCCATACCCTTTTTCAGTAAAATTGAGACCTACACGGGTTTTCTGACCGATTCCGTCAAAGGGTACCCAACGGATATATTCTGTATTCACGCCACCCTGAAAGATGAGATCTTCCAACAATCTGCCAATTGGATTATCAACAATAGCCGTGACCACTGCTGCATCCTTCTTAAAGCATCTTTTTAAACCGCGGGCCACATTGTATTCACCACCGCCTTCCCAAACATTAAAAGACCGGGTAGTGTGAATCCTCCCTTCTCCGGGATCCAGACGAATCATGATTTCGCCCATGGACAGGATATCGTATTTACATTCAGATTTTGGTTTAATCGTTAAAGCTGCCATTACACGTATATCTCCAGAGTTATTACTTTTAACCTATTTATCAATAGGATATAATAAATTTAGCATATTAGATATTAATAGATATATTTTTATTGAATTTAACCTATTTTAAAAAATCTTCACGCATGGGTGAGAACGAATCTATAACAATTCCCTTTTCGAGACAAGTTGCACCATGCATTACGTTGGGCGGAACAACAAAACTATCTCCGGCAGATAAGCATTCCTTATCTCCACTAATATCAAACTCAAACTTTCCCTCTACGATATAACCAACCTGCTGATGAGGATGGCTATGCATATCCGCCACACTTCCCTCTTCGAAGAACACTTTTACAAGCATCAGATTATCCTGATAGGCCAATACTTTACGCTTAATACCCGGGGCCATGGATTCGAGGGGGATAGTATCACTTATTCTATAATATGACATAGATTCTCCCTTTTTATCGATTTTATATTTTTCATCATTGATACTAAATATATTTAACTTTTAGAAAAGTATCTAAAATATTAATTTTTTATATTTTTAGGTATTATACAACTTTTTGAGGGAAAATATGTATGTAGTTATAAGAAATATACAGCCCGCCAAAATCCCCTTGTGAGGTAGGTCCACCCCCCTCCCCAATTTTAGAAACGCAAGGGGATTTTTCAATTTTCATGTAAAATGTCAAACGTCAGATGTCAGATGTGAAACGTGGGAACAGAATATTCTTCCAACACATCTTTTTGTAACGGTGCGATTAATCTTGCCGCTACTCGCATTGCAACGCCAAATCTCCTATCCCAAATCCCGCATCAACTACCAGATATCCAATATCCAACATGATCGAATGTCCAATCCCCAATTCCAAATCCCAAATTTCAAATTACAATTTACTACCTCAATCATTACTACTATCACGCAATCCAACAAACACCCAAATTATTACTACTGACATATTGCACATTAACGATTTTTGGATTATACTTTAGGATTACCTGATCAGCCGAATTTGTTCCAAAATTAGCTGAAAATTCCATTATCTATCCAAATAGATTATGCCAGTGGATCCTTTAGTACATTAAGATCAAATGCCAAAGTCCGAATACCAAATAAATGCCAAATCCCAAGCCAACTGAATATAATAAAATTGAATCATTGGCATTTATTTTGGCAATTGAGATTGGTCATTTGTCATTTTTTTTATTGGACAAACGTTTTACCACTATATAAATGATAATTTTATAAAAATAGTATCGCGATCATAGGAGGAATCAATGGGTTTAAACAGAAAATTAAATATGGGAATGATAGGCGGCGGGCCCGGCGCATTTATCGGTGAGGTTCATCGTAAAGCCGCACGCTTAGATGGCGCTATCCAAGTTGTCGCGGGTGCTTTCGATATTGATCCGGCTAAATCAAAACAAATGGGTGAAGAATTACATCTGCCACCTGATAGAGCCTATAACACCTACGAAGATATGATTAGGGGTGAACTAAAACTACCCGAAGGCGAACGGATTGACTTTGTTTCTATCACCACGCCTAACAACTGGCATTTTCCCATGGCCCGGGATTTTATGGAAGCGGGATTTCATGTCATGTGTGAAAAACCAATGACTGTCTCGGTAGAAGAGGCCCGGGAATTAAAAAAGATCGTTGAAAAAACGGGTTGTGTATTTGGCTTGATGCATACCTATACCGGTTATCCAATGGCAAAATTAGCCAAAGACATGATAAAACAAGGTGACCTTGGAAAAATTCGTAAAATTGTCGTGCAATATCCACAAGGCTGGTTGGCCACCCCTATTGAAGAGACGGGACAACAACAGGCAGCCTGGCGCACTGATCCGAAACAGAGTGGCGCAGCCGGATGTATGGGTGACATTGGTACCCATGCCGCAAATCTCGCTGAATATTTCACAGATTTACGTATCACAGAAATCTGTGCCGATCTGACTGTATTTGTAGAAGGCCGGCGGCTTGATGATGACGGAAATTGTCTGCTTCGTTTTAATAACGGGGCTAAAGGTGTTCTCCATGCCAGCCAAATTTCAATCGGTGAAGAAAACAATATCAGCTATCTGGGTATACGGGACAGAAAAATCACTTGAATGGCATGCGGAACACCCCAACTACTTGTATGTGGAAGGATTAAATCAACCTACAAAGGTCTGGAAACGAGGCAATGATTATGTAGGTGAAAAAAGTACCGCTGCCGGACGCGCCACACGCACACCTTCAGGACATCCGGAAGCCTTCCTGGAAGCAGTAGGGAATATTTATAAAAATTTCGCCGATACGGTAATTGCCAAATTAAATGGTCAAATACCGGATGAATTGATGTTGGATTTCCCTAATGTCGATGACGGTGTCCGTGGAATGGTGTTTATCGATACGGTTGTAAAAGCTCTGCCAGCAACCAGAAATGGTTTAAGGTCGAATACTAAAAGACTAAACACAAAGTACACAAAGGAAACTCAGAGTGCACAGAAAACTTAAAACATTTTAGGATTTAGAACATTGATATAAAAAATACTATCACTACTTTCTACTCACATTCTTAATTCTAAATTCATAATTATTAGTTGTTTTTACTTTGTGACCTTTGTGCCTACTTTGTGTTCTTTGTGTTAAAGAAAAAAAATTCAAACGATAAAAGGAGAATAAAATGGGAAGGCCGGTAACCTTATGTACTGCACAATGGGCAGATTTACCCTTAGAAACCCTGGCGAAGAAAGTAGCCGAATGGGGATATGATGGATTAGAATTAGCTTGCTGGGGCGATCATATGGATGTTGATCGGGCAGCCAAAGACCAGGCTTACTGTGACAAACAACTCAACATTCTTAAAAAGAATAATTTACAGATATTTTCCATAAGCAATCATCTGGCCGGACAGCTGGTTTGTGATCCAAACAATGATAGTCGATCGGATGGATTTGCTCCGTCAGACTGCGCCGGCGATGCAGAAAAAAAACGCGAGTGGGCTGTTGAGTCAATGAAAAACTCCGCCCGGGCAGCAAAGAACTTGGGTCTGAAAGTGGTTAATGGCTTCACTGGTTCATCAATTTGGCATATGTTTTACAGTTTTCCTCCAGCATCGGCAGAGCTGATTGATGAAGGATTTACTTATTTCGCAGAGATGTGGAATCCTATTCTTGATGTTTTTGATGAATGCGGTGTTAAGTTTGCCCTTGAAGTACATCCAACTGAGATAGCTTTCGATATAGTTACAGCCAAACGTGCTTTGGAAGCAATAAACCATCGTAAGACATTCGGGTTTAACTTTGATCCCAGCCATTTGCACTGGCAAATGGTTGATCCCGTATTTTTTATAAATGAATTCTCCGATCGAATTTATCATGTGCATATGAAAGATGCTGCCATTCAACTTGATGGTTATTCCGGCATCTTAACTTCTCACCTGGATTTTGGTCACAAAAACAGGGGTTGGGATTTCCGCTCATTAGGAAGAGGTGGTGTTGATTTTGAAGAGATCATCAGAGCACTTAATCATATTGGATATACCGGTCCTCTATCCGTAGAATGGGAAGATAGCGGTATGGAACGTGAACGCGGCGCCAAAGAAGCATGTGATTTTGTAAAAGATGTCGATTTTCAACCATCAGACTTGGCATTTGACGCAGCGTTTGACAATAAATAAAATTTTACACTCAGGGTTTTTGAATAACGAATGATATATCTCTCGCAAAGCCGCTAAGTCGCAAAGATTTTCTAACATTTATTATATTGGTCTTTGCGTCTCCGCGACTTTGCGTGGGGTTCTTTGAAAGGATTAAGACAACAATGAAACAAAAAAAGAAATTGAACCGGAGGGCTTTTGTTAAAACTGCCGGTGGTGCAGTCGCAGCGGCTATTGGCTTTCCGACCCTTATTCCCTCACAGGTATTTGCACAAAAAGGTGAAAATTCCCCAAACAATAAGATTGTCATCGGTTGTATAGGGATGGGTGGCATGGGAACAGGCAATATGCGTAGTTTTCTTGAACTTTCCGGTGCCAAGGTCGTAGCGGTCTGCGATGTTGATGATAAACACGCAGCCCGTGCAAAGAGTATGGTTGATAACACCTATGGAAATAAAGATTGTTCATCCTATAGGGATTTCCGTGAGGTAATCGCACGCAATGATATCGATGCTATTATGCATGGAACACCTGACCAATGGCACGCAATTGTATCTACTCAGGCTGCCAGAGCAGGTAAGGATGTTTATGGAGAAAAACCTCTTGCCTATACCATCTCAGAAGGAAGAGCCATCGTTGATGCCATGCGAAAATATGGTCGCGTTTGGCAGACCGGAAGCTGGCAACGCTCTCAAAGACATTTCCGATATGCCAGTGAATTGGTAAGAAATGGACGCATCGGCAAAGTGCATACAGTGCGGGTAGGATTACCTGCAGGAAACGGAATAAAAGAAGGAAGTACCCAACCCTGTGATCCTCCTCCAGGATTTGATTATGATATGTGGTTGGGACCTGCCCCCTGGCGCCCCTACAATCCATCGCGTTGTCACTGGAATTTTAGATGGATTATGGATTATTCAGGTGGTCAGATGACGGATTGGGCCGGCCATCATATTGATATAGCAAACTGGGGAATGGGAACCGAACATACGGCACCCGTATATATTGAAGGAAAAGCGGAGTTCCCCCCCGCAGCAGATGGATTATTCAATACCCCACCAAAATACCGCTTTGAATGTGAATATAAAGAAGGCTTTAAAATGGTGGTCGCTGACAGTCAACAAACACCAAAAGGAATGGGTACACAGTTTATTGGTGATAAAGGCTGGGTTTATGTAAGTCGTGGTGGAACAATTGATGCAAATCCGAAGTCTCTATTAAGCTCCGTAATTGGTCCTGGTGAAATTCATCTCTATGAGAGTGATAACCATCATCAAAATTTTCTGGACTGCGTCCGTAGCCGGAAAGATACAATAACCCCTGCGGAAGTTGCACATCATGCCATCATGGTAGGTCATCTTGGTATGATTGCCATGCGCTTAGGCCGCCGTGTAAATTTTGATCCAGTAACAGAAAAGTTTATTAATGATCCTGAGGCAGACCGGTTCCTGGCCAGACCCATGCGGTCGCCCTGGCATCTGTAGCGGGATGCGGGATGCGGGATGCGGGATGCGGGATGCGGGATGCGGGATGCGGGATGCGGGATGCGGGATGCGGGATGCGGGATTAAAAAAGGTGCCGCTCAATCAATGATTTGTCAAGTATTATTTACTCTTTTTTTCAATCACATATCCGGTATCTGGTATCCCGGATCGCATATCTCGTATCCGTCTCATATCGCGTATCCCGGATCGCGTATCCCGAAACACGTATCAACAATCAAAATTGATTCATCTATAAATAAAGGAATATTATAATGTTAAATCTTAAAATGAGTATTATTTCAATTCTGCTTGTTGTCGGGATTATTTTTCTTGGTAACAACCTATTTGCCCAGGTAACCGAGCAGGAAATTGATAAAATTGAGAACGCTATGCCATCAAAGGCACCGGTGAAAGCAAAAAAGGCAAGGAAGGTGTTGGTTTTCTCCCTGAGTATGGGATACCAGCACAGCTCTATTCCCTATACAGCCAAAATGATGGAAATTATGGGTAAAAAGACAGGTGCATTCGAAACGGTATACAGCGAAGATATGTCCATTTTTCTACCTGACCAATTAAATCAGTTCGATGCCGTCTGTTTTAATAATACGACCCAACTAACCTTTGATGATCCGGCCATGAGAAAAAGTCTAATGGATTTTATTAAAGGTGGTAAGGGCGTGATTGGAATACATGCCGCTACGGATAATTTCTATAACTGGCCCGAGGCGGCGGAAATGATGGGCGGGGTATTTGCAGGACATCCCTGGGGTTCCAGCGGTACCTGGCGGATAATGATCGAAGATGCCAAAAGCCCGATTACCAAATCCTTTGAGGGTAAAGATTTTTCTGTCTCTGATGAGATCTACCGGGTTAACCCGCGACGGTTGAGAGAAACCAGTCGAATCCTGGTTAGTTTAGACATGAAAGATAAAACAAATCTAAATGCTAAAGGCGTGACCGTCACAGATCTTGATATTCCGATTAGCTGGATACGTACGATGGGTAAAGGTCGGGTTTTTTACTGCTCTTTTGGCCATAATCATGATATTTTTTGGAATAAAAATATACTGGAACATTATTTGGCCGGTATTCAGTACGCTCTAGGTGATCTGAAGGCTGATGCAACGCCTGTCCCTTTTAACATAGAAAAAGTAGCAGACTTGGGTGTTGTTACTGAACTATTAAAAGTCTATCTCTACTTATGAATACGGTCAGTCACTCGAACCACAGAGGGATTTATCAGCCTTGCTTCGATTGACTTCCGCTTCTAAATCTTTAAGTAACAAAACCGAAACGATGATGATTGAATTTCTGCAAGGGGATGCTACTCTGGCAGGAAAACAATACATCTGTCACGTTTTGAGCATCTATGGGACTTCAAAATCTGTTCCTGTCCTTATAGAAATGGTGGAATCTCCTGAAACGTACGAGATGGCTTTATACGCATTAGAGCGAATCCCTGCAAAAGAGATTAGTGAAAAATTACAAGATCTGCTTGATGATGCAGAGGGTAAAACAAAGGTTGGAATTATCAATACACTTGGAAATCGGCAGGATAAAGAAGCGCTCGCCGAGTTAATTCCGCTTATAAATGATAAAAATCCGGAGATATCCTCAGCTGCGATCCATTCAATCGGTTTAATTGGTGGTGATGATGCAGCTAAAGCACTTTCAAGTGCACATGCCAGGGACAAAGCCAATCTTCAAATAGCCGATGCTTACCTTTTGGTAGCAACTGGATTTATGGAGAGTGGAATGACAGATAAGGCAAATAAGATATATTCTGCACTAAATAATCCTTTTGAAGCAAAACAGATTCAATATGCTGCTCTCAGAGGCATGATCCTGACCACAAAAGAAGATGTCTCAGTCTTAATACTGGATGGTATTAGAAGTGAAAATAAGAGTAAACAGACAAATGCGATTCAACTCGTTCGTGTAATTCCACCTGAAAAGGATGTAACTGCCATTGCCAGACTCTTACCAGAATTATCTGCTGATGGTCAAGTCCAACTACTTTCGGCACTCGCCGGACGCACAGAGCCATCGGTTGTTAAAGCAATGATGACGCAAGTTAAAAGTGATAATGAAGCTGTACAAATTGCAGCGCTTAAATCTTTGTCTATGAGTAAGAATGCAGAATCAGTTGCATTGTTTGCTGAAGTTGCAGGCTTCAAGCAAAGGGACCATTAAGCAGACGGCACGAACCGCCCTCTACCGTGTCAATGGTCCGGGCATTGATAAAACAATTATCAATAATGCGGCATCTGCTACACCCATTTTAAAAACTGAATATCTTGTGGCCATCGGTGAAAGACAAATGACTTCAGGAATTCCCATCCTTTTTAAATCACTCGAGGATAAAGATTCTAAAGTGAGAATGGCGTCACTTAGATCTCTTAGAGCCGTTGCAACACCCGCTTATATGAATGAGGCATTAGAAAATCTTGCTAAACCAAAATCAGAGCAAGAACGCAAGGAACTTGAGAGAGTAGTGACAGCCATTGCTTTAAAAGTACCAGAAGGTGAATCGAAAGCCGCCTTAATTAATGAGAAATATAAAGCAACCAAAGATGCGAAGACCAAGGTGTCACTTTTAGAGGTGCTTGGAAAAATTGGTGATCCTGCATCATTGCCCATTATCAGGACCTCTCTTAATGACAAGAACCCAGAAATAAAAACCGCAGCCATTCGCTCACTTTCTAATTGGCCGGACAGCAAACCATTAAATGATCTGCTTGGCGCGGCTAAAACCTCCTCAGATGAAAAATCAAAGATTCTTGCCCTGCGTGGCTATGTAAGACTCATTTCATTTGAAAAAGATAAATCGAGTAAAGAAATTCTGGCGATGTACCAAGTAGCCATGGAACTGGCCACAAATACAGATGAAAAGCGGGCAGTACTTTCTGGTCTTTCAACAATTATCTCAATTGACGCCTTTGAGTTTGTCGAAGCCTATATTGATGATAAAACCCTGCAACAAGAGGCTGCCGCCAGCTTAACTAAAATCGCAGGAGGATTAATAAAAGATGGCAAGAATATCCAATCAAAAAAAGACATCATGTACAAATCACTATCAATTATAAATAGTGAAGAGTTGAAGAAAAATTGCCGTAATATCTTAAATGAGCTCGAGAAATTTGAAGATTTTATTACAACATGGGAGGTTGCCGGGCCCTATCAGAATCAGGAATCCGATATTTTTGCCTTCGTTTTTCCACCGGAATCGGGGAAAGCTGTTGAATGGAAGAAAGTAACTGAAAACAGTGACAAGAAGAACTACTGGAATATTGATCTTGGTGTCGTTTTGGGCAGTTTTGGACCTGTTGCCTATTTACGAAATGTAGTGATTTCTGATAAGAACCAGGACGTTCAGATGCAGGTCGGCAGTAATGATGGTGTTAAGGTATGGCTTAATGGAGAACTTGTTCATGCCAATAATGCGGCCAGGGGTATAACCCCTGGTGAAGATAAAATTAATGTAAGACTGAAAAAAGGCAACAATACAGTTTTAATCAAAATTACAAATGCCGGAGGAGCCTGGGGAGGTTGTGCCCGGTTCAGAACTGTAGAGGGTGGCAAACTGGAAGGCTTGAAAGTTGAATTAGGGAAGTAGTAGGATACGGGAAAATATCTCAGGAATAAAAAGATTGTCAAGTGCTTTTTCTGAGATATTACGACAGCAACTGGATACTTTTATTAACCTGTTTCAGGACTTGATATGATTCAAATATCGAGAATCGAGTATCCAGAAGCTCAGTATCGTCAATGTAATAAACCAATAGGGACAATCATGAAATTTATTTATAGTGTGATTTTATTAACAACTATGCTCTCAATCTTACAGTTCTCTGCCTGCACCCCAGAAAAAGTTGCAGATGAGGTAAATGACGAGAAAAAGGTTTTTCCCATTGATCCCTTAATGGGGGACTGGCAGGGAATACGTAAATCTTCTGCTGGTGAGAAGCCAATCGTCGCCCAGGTTGTGGGTTACCGAGATGGTACCTACGCCATCAACATCATGGAAAAATTTGATACCAGGGAACCACTCATAGCTAAACTTGACGGAATCAAGAAGGATTATCAGATCAACGTCTCCGGAACCAATGGTGGTGTTAAATGGAGTGGCCAGTTGGAGATGGAAACGTTTAAAGGTAAGTTTTCCGGAACAGAAGAGGGAACCTTTGAGATGAAAAAAGTCGTGAGGCTTTCGCCGTCTCTGGCAAAAATTCCTCCTAAAAACGCGCTCGTTCTTTTTGATGGAACCAACCTGGAAAACTGGGAGCATGAACATGATCCGGTCGGTTATATAAATCTGGCCAGACATTTTGGCGCTAAACAACATTCAACTATATATATGAAAGCTGAAATATGGTCAAATGATAAACAACCTGCCCTTCTCTCACTTGGCAGTAATGATGCCATCAAAGCCTGGTTTAACGATAAACAAGTCGTATCTCATTTTATATCAAGAGGCGCATCTCCTGGCCAGGAAAAAGCTGATGTCATTCTGAATCAGGGTTGGAATAAAGTGATGTTAAAAATTACCAATGAAGGTGGTGCTTGGGGGACCTTTGCCAGGCTGATAGATAATAGTGGACAACCACTTTCCAATATATTGGAAAAAGACAATCAATCAACGACTGGCAAAAGTAGTCAGCATTTAATTAAAAATGACTATTTTCTAACCCAATGGCTCGTCGCCGGGCCCTATGCTCTAAAAGGTGTGGATGCAAAGGGTGTATCAGAAAACGTTTTTGATCCGGAAAAGAATCCGGACAATGAAGATTTATGGTCGGAAGTAGATTTAACAGACGTGGATTATTCAGCGCGCTGGTCTGTCAAAGATGGCATCATGGAAGTATTGCCGGGTATTGGATCTTTGGTTACCAAAAAGAAATTCAAAGATTACCAGTTGCATATCGAGTTTCGCTCGCCTTATATGCCTAATGCAACGGGACAGGCGAGGGGTAATAGTGGCATTTATAACCAGGGCAGATATGAAGTCCAGGTATTAGACAGCTATGGACTATCCGGTGAAGATAATGAATGTGGTGGCATTTATAAAGTAGCAAAGCCTTTAGTGAATATGTGTGCCCCTCCAATGCAATGGCAATCATATGATATCACTTTTCAGGCACCGCGTTTCAACAAACAAGGTAATCTTATAGAAAATGTACGCATAACCGTCATTCATAATGGTGTGCCTATCCATGACAATATTGAGATACCAGGTACAACAGGTGGCGCCAGCAATGATGAATTAAATCTTCCTGGCCCTATTAAACTTCAGGATCATGGTGATCTCGTTCAGTATAGAAATATTTGGATTGTAGAATTATAAAATTTGTTAAAATCACAGGGTAAATAATTTTTGGAATTGAAGGAGAAATCCCATGAGCAGCACAAAAGAGAAGCAAAATAACTATAACCGCCGGCAGTTTCTTTCTGGTCTCGCATTAGGTGGAGGGGCATTGTTGAGTGGAAATCTAATTAAATCCGAAAATGTAATTGCTCAGAACAATTCATCAGGAAATGCCTTTAAGTTAAATTATGCGCCACATTTTGGTATGTTCAAAAATTCCGCTGGTGAGGATTTAATCGATCAACTAAAATTTATCGCTGATCAGGGTTTTCGCGCTTTGGAAGATAATGGCATGATGAATAAACCTGTAGAAACTCAGGAAAAAATCGCATCAGAAATGAGCAAATTGGGTATGACCATGGGCGTCTTTGTTGCTTATGCTGATTTTAAAGGACAGTCCTTTGTTTTGAATACAGATGATGTCAAAGATATGTTAAAGAAAAGAATGAAGGAAGCCGTGGAAGTAGCCAAGCGGGTAAATGCCAAATGGACGACGATTGTTCCGGCATGCTTTAGTACCCGACTAGAGTGGGGATACCAAACAGCCAATGTGATTGAAAATTTAAAAATTTGCGCTGAGATATGTGAACCTTCTGGTTTAATTATGGTTCTTGAGCCTTTAAATCCCTGGCGAGATCACCCCGGATTATTTCTGACAAAAATTCCACAAGCTTATCAGATTTGTAAAGCCGTTGACAGCCCATCATGTAAGATCCTCGACGACATGTATCATCAACAGATAACCGAGGGAAATATTATTCCAAATATGGATATTGCCTGGGAAGAAATAGCCTATTTTCAGGTGGGTGATAATCCCGGACGGAAAGAACCCACCACGGGAGAGATCAATTATCTGAATGTCTTCAAACATATTCATAGTAAGGGTTTTAAGGGCATCGTCGGAATGGAGCATGGGAATAGCATCAAAGGCAAAGAAGGTGAAGAAGCGCTGATTAAAGCCTATCGGTATTGTGATGATTTTTAATGTCTATGAATATTTACTCCGGGATGAGTTGTTAAAAATTAATTTGGTAATGAATAGGGAATAAAGTTATGCAGTTACAATTATCGAAAGGGGTTAACCGATGAAATTTCAAAAAGTTAGCGTGATCGCAATCCTATCAATCTTATTAATGGCTTTATTACTTAGCTGTGGTAGTGAAAAAGCAGAAGTCACGGATCAAACCAGTACTACCAATGATATTATTTTTCCTCACAAAAAAATCAATTTGTGGAATGGTAAAGATTTCAACGGTTGGGACCGCTTTGTACTTGGGAAAGATGTTGATGTTAATACTGTATGGATGGTGAAGAATGGAATCTTACATTGTACTGGTGTCCCAAATGGTTATATAAAAACAGCAAACAGATATGCGAATTACAAATTAACGGTTGAATGGCGCTGGCCGGCAGAGCCTGGTAACAGTGGTGTATTGCTCCATATGAGAGAACCAGACTACGATTTGGCCAAAATGCATCGAAGCACAATTAATGTCTGAAAATGCCGGTGATTTTTGGATGATCGGCGGTACAACTATAAATGAACAAGTTGATAAGTCAGAAAGACGTGTGGAGAAAAAAGAAAAAAGCAGTGAAAAAGCACCAGGTGAGTGGAATACGTATAAAATTGTTTGTAAAGAGGATATGATTCACCTTACAGTCAATGGTGTCGTTCAAAACATTGGAACCGGTGCTTCGGTCCAGACTGGAAAAATTTGTTTTCAGAGTGAAGGAAAACCAATTGAGTTCCGGGCAATATACTTAGAGCCATTAGAGTAAATAAGATATATCGTGATAATTTTTTTCTCGCGGAAACGCTGAGACAAATAAATTGTATCGTCCTATTCGAATTTATATAATAAGATATTCTATGTTCTCCTGAACTTAGTTCAGGAGAATTGGGCTGGTTTATCATCCTGGATCAGGCTACAGTCATGTAAACCGTCAGAGACCTCACCCCTTTATCCCCTCTCCTGACAGGAGAGGGGAAGTGCCGATGCTCTTGTTTATTCAGGGTGGTGGTCAAGGGGTGAGGTCAGAGTAGAAGCCTAAACTTTTCGACTTGAATTGTTAAGAGAGACAGACTTCACATTATTTATTTTGCAACTAGGCATAATTTTGTCTCTTTTCTTTTGTCTTAATTTGATGGTGTCTCTACGAGAAATAATTCTCTTATCATTTGCTCAATTTGGAATTAATGCAGCCAACCTGAAGTAATTCCAAAATTCAATATAGTAGATAATAGCAAGGTTAAATTTCCATGCATTTTTTTTCATCTAAATCTGCTCAAAAATATATCAAACTATTCTTGTTCTTCTGTGGAATTGTTACGATTCTTGTATTTAATTGGATATTAGAGTATACCTCGACGAACACATTTTGTGAGTCCTGCCATGTTCATCCTCAGGCAACCTCATCATGGAAGTTAGGCGCTCATTTTGACAACAGAAGTGGAATGGCGATTAAGTGCGTCGAATGCCACCTGCCGCCTGGCGGTTTTGATTATCTTAATGCCAAAGTACAAACTGGCTTGCGGGATGTTTATGCTACGTTATTTATTGATACAGAGAAAATAAACTGGGAACTAAAATCCTCGCGGGCTTTTGCTGTTAATCATGTCTATAAAGCCTCCTGTATCAACTGTCATAGTAATTTATACCCCCGGACCTTATCAAAGAAAGGGGAAGAAGCCCATCTGTATTATGACCAAAATCCAGACGATTTACGATGCATCAACTGCCATCTTGAGACCGGCCATTTCCATGAGAAAAGGCCCGAGACACTTTTAACCGATTCAGACGACCAGGGTTCAAAAGCCCAGTATACAACGGCAGCAAAAGTTGATTCCTTTTTAAATTTTGTTGAAACCATCCCTGGCACATCAATAGATTTCGAAATGATTGCGATTCCTGGAGGTACTTTCAAAATTGGCAGTCCTGAATCCGAAGATTATCGTGAAGCCGATGAAGGACCACAACGTGACATTATTATTAGTTCCTTCTGGATGGAAAAGCATGAAGTAACATGGAATGAATATGAAGCATTCTACAAAGATACAAAAGCAGAAGGACGAACCGATGATCAATATCGATTTGTCAACAATGTAAAAGAAGTTGACGGTGAAAGTGGTCCGACGCCTGCCTATGGCAATCCAGATCAGGGTTGGGGAAAAGGTAAACGACCAGCGATTACAATGACCCATTATGCCGCTCGAAAATATTGTGAATGGCTTTCACAAAAAACCGGCAAGAAATACCGGCTTCCCACCGAAGCGGAATGGGAATATGCGGCCAGAGGAAAAACAGAAAGTGCCTATTTCTTTGAAGGAAGCCCGACTCAATTTTCCCAGGATAGGTTTTGGAATAAAATATTTGGTGTTGACACAACCAATATCAATACGTATTTGGTCTACATTGTTAATAGTGGTGGAAAATCTCATATTCCTTCTCATGTAAAATCTAATCCATTTGGTCTTTTAAATATGTTAGGTAATGTGAAAGAATTTTGCGGAGACTGGTATGCACCGGATACTTATAATAAATATACCCAAGGAACTAAAGTGACAGATCCCTTGGGTCCGGAACAGGGAGAAGAATATGTGGTTCGCGGTGGATCCTATTTCAGCGATTCACCTCACATCCGATCAGCAAGCAGAGACCATACAAAAACAGTTCAATGGTTAAGAACTGATCCACAAATACCTAAGAGCCTATGGTGGTATTCCGATTGCGCTGATGTGGGTTTCAGGGTGGTTTGTGAAGTGGAATAAAACTAAATATTGTCCAAAGGAGTTCTTTGGACGATATTCAATATCCAACAGAAGAATTTTCAAGTAATATTTGAAATCATATGTGCCCGGTTTAAAAGAAGAATCAATGTTTTAATATAAATTCTCATCCAAAAATCCCTTCTCTTCTTCACGAGAAGGGCTCCTTAAAGTCCCTCGCTTTGTAAGAGAGGGATTTAGGGAGAGTTCGTTGAATCAGGTTTATCTGTTTAGAAAATTTTCTATGAATAGGTGCCACACAACTACTAATATATCAATATGTTAGGCTATATTTACAGAAGTAAATCTGAAAAACATTCTTGACTTGCACTCAATTGTGGGATAGCTTAGTTTTCTATCCGGAGGATCATTCCAAATGATCTCATCGATAAAATATCATAGGTTTTATTACTGAAATCTTTAATTTACAAGATACTGTAATATGTTCATGGGAAACATAATTTCACATTGAATATAAATCACAAAATAAAGGAAGAAAACAATGTCGAAAGATTTTAACCGCCGTGAATTTATTGGCATGGGCAGCGCGGCCCTTGCAGCAGGATTATTAGTAGGTTGTAATACTAAAAAAAGAACAATGGATCTGGCACCATTTCTGGACCAGGCACCGGATGGTAAACCACTGAAAGCAGGCCTTATTGGTTGTGGCGGCCGTGGCTCAGGGGCAGCGAGAGATTTTCTAAGTGCTGGTCCAAATTTATCCATTGTCGCTCTCGGTGATGTATTTCAGGATCGTATTGATGGCTGTAATCAAGGACTGAAGAGTAATAAAAATGTTGAAGTTCCTCCGGAAAAATGTTTCGTTGGTTTTGACGCTTTTGAAAAAGTGATTGATTCAGGGGTAGATGTAATTATCCTGGCTACGCCCCCTCATTTCAGACCTGAGCACTTTGAAGCAGCCATTCAGGCCAAAAAAAATGTATTTATGGAGAAACCTGTAGCCGTAGATCCTGTTGGGGCACGTTCAATTATGACAACGTCCAAAAAAGCAGAGTCATTAGGACTTACGGTTGGTACGGGAACACAGAGAAGACATAAAAGAAATTATGTCTCAACTTTTAAAGAAGTATATGAGGGTGCGATAGGTCAGCCTGTTTCCGCATGCTGTTATTGGAACCAAAGCCAGTTATGGTACAGGACTCAAAAGAGTGGCTGGTCAGAAATGGAATACATGATCAGGGATTGGGTTAACTGGACCTGGCTCTCAGGGGATCATATTGTTGAACAACACGTCCACAATATCGATGTGGCAAACTGGTTTTTAGAATCACATCCGGTTAAAGCCGTAGGTATGGGAGCCCGTCACCGTCGTGTTACCGGTGATCAATATGACTTTTTTGATATTGATTTCATGTATGAGAATGATATCCATGTTCACAGTACCTGCCGCCAGATAAATGGCTGTGCAAACAACGTCTCCGAATATGTTCGAGGTAGCGAAGGATACACCAATGCCGAAGATACAATCTACAATCCAGATGGTACTATCAAGTGGAAATATGAATATCCGCTGGATGAGGAAGGTAAACCAACCACCAGCGTAAAGGTTTCTCCTTATGTCCAGGAACATATTGACCTGGTCACCGCGATCAGAACAAACAAGCCCTATGTTGAAGCAGAACAAACTGCCATTTCTACCATGGCCGCAATTATGGGTCGTATTTCTGCCTATACCGGAAAGGCCGTAACCTGGGATGAAATGATGAATTCAAAATTCCGTGTTGGACCAACAGAATATACAATGGGTCCAGTCAATATCGATAAAGCCGTAGCTGTTCCCGGATCAGCAGAGAAGTAATTAAGGAAAGGAAAAACAGATGAAAAAGAAGAATAAATCTTTAGAGAAGAAATCAAACATCAGCCGGCGTGAATTTATAGGCACGACTGCAATGGCTGCTGCTGCCTTTACCATTGTCCCCCGCTTTGTTCTTGGTGGTCCTGGGTTTAAAGCACCGAGTGACAAACTGAATATAGCTTGTATTGGTGCCGGTGGCCAAGGTCATAGTGATCTGAAAAATGTCAGTTCAGAAAATATTGTCGCCTTATGCGATGTGGATGAAGTCCGTGCTGCAGAAGCTTTTGCGGAATTCCCAAAAGCCAAAAAGTACAGTGACTTTAGAGTCATGTTTGATAAACAAAAAGATATTGATGCCGTGACAGTAACCACACCGGATCACTCCCATGCTGTAATCGCCATGACCGCTATTAAAATGGGTATCCATACCTATGTTCAGAAACCCTTAACCCATACCATATTTGAAGCACGGAAACTTGCCGAAGCAGCTAAAGAATATAAGGTAGTGACACAAATGGGAAACCAGGGGCATGCCAGTGAAGGCGCCCGTCTGATTAACGAATGGATTTGGGACGGCGCAATTGGCGATGTAACCGAGGTTTATACCTGGACAAACCGTCCTATCTGGCCTCAAGGCATTGGTCGTCCTGAAGCGCTTCCTGCGATTCCTCCTACATTAAATTGGGATGTTTGGCAGGGTCCGGCACCTGTGCGTCCTTATCATCCTGCCTATGTACCTTTTAAATGGCGCGGTTGGTTGGATTATGGTACAGGGTCTGTTGGTGATATGGGCGCTCATATCATCGATCATCCCTTCTGGGCCCTCAAGTTAGACTACCCTTCAAGGGTTCAGGCCAGTTCAACAAAGTTAAATGATGAAACCTATCCCCTGTCAACCATGATAACCTATGACTTTCCTGAACGCGATGATATGCCCCCGGTTAAATTACACTGGTATGATGGCCGCATTCTACCACCCAGACCAGCTGAGCTAGAACCAGGAAGAAAGATGGGTGATGGCGGTGGAGGTGTAATCTTTATCGGGACCAAAGGCAAACTTATGTGCAGTACCTATGGTAGCAATCCACGTATAATACCTGAAACAAAGATGAAAGAATATGACCGCCCGGAAAAATCAATTCCACGCTCTCCAGGTATTCATGCCGAGTGGATAGAAGCCTGTAAAAACGGTGGTGAAACAACATCAAATTTTGGCTATGCCAGTAAGTTAACAGAAATGATGTTATTAGGTAATATCGCCGTCCGCATGTCACCAAAGAATAAGATATTAGAGTGGGACGGACCTAATATGCGCGTGACCAACGTTGAAGAGGCAAACGAATTAATCCATAAAGAATACCGAAAAGGTTGGTCTCTATAGATCGTTCAAAATTTAAATTTTTTCAAACATCCTGATTATTTAGATTTTCCTATTGAATAACGTGACAGTGATTTATATTTATAATAAATGGCCAATTTCATTTTAGAGACGTCCCCCGAATAACGGGATTTTCAACCGGCGGGACGTCTCTACTCTATAGAGTACGGTCGATAAATATTCCTGTAAATATTTCATCGACATTTTAGTGATATTCCATCCAACCCTAGAAATTACCTCGATTCGCCTGTACATTAAGTTGCAAGGTAACTTCTTCTAGGGTCCAGAATTCTGATTATATATGTAGCCAATTTCAATTTGCAATTGAGAGGAGAAAGCATTGAATAAAAAAACCTTTATCCAGCTTAGCGCGATGATGTTCATAGAGTTTTTTATTTGGGGTGCCTGGTATGTTACAGTTGGCAACTATATGAACCGTGTTGGGATGTCCGATGCTATTTATTGGGCTTATACGGTAGGTCCAATCGGTGCAATTATTTCTCCATTCTTTTCTGGTATGATTGCAGACCGTTTTTTTGCAACGGAAAAAGTCTTAGGCGTGCTCCATATACTTGGAGGAATCGCCATGTTTCTTACTCCTTTCGCAGCTGAAGGTGATTCTCCCTCGGCGACATTGTTTATTTTGTTATTATTGCTCCATATGTTATGCTATATGCCAACAATCAGTCTTGTAAACACATTAGCATTTCATCATATAACCGATCAGGAAAAATCTTTTCCGATTATTCGTGCATTTGGAACAGTCGGTTGGATTGTAGCGGGTGTTTTTGTCAGTGGATATCTGGGTGCAGATGAATCTGCTCTACCCTTGCAAGTTGCTGCCATCGCAGGTGTCATCATGGGATTATTTAGTTTTACCCTGCCCCATACCCCACCGCCCGCGGCAGGAGAAAAAGTTACGGCACGTCAGATTATGGGTTTAGATGCCTTGTCAATGCTCAAAAATCGGCCATTTGCTATTTTTATGATCAGTTCCTTTCTGATCTGCATCCCTCTTGCCGTTTACTATGCTTATGCGCCGGTATTCGTCAATGTTCTGGAAATCCCAAATCCTGGATTCAAAATGTCCTTTGGACAAATGTCAGAGGTAATCTTTATCGTTCTTATGCCCTTCTTCTTTAGAATTTTCGGTGTCAAATGGATGCTATTTATTGGCATGCTTGCCTGGGTTCTGCGTTACACCTTATTCTCATTTGCAGCGCCCTCCGGAATTCTATGGATGGTCATGGGAGGAATTATTTTACATGGGATTTGTTATGACTTCTTTTTTGTTACCGGTCAAATTTATGTCGATAAAAAAGCGACGCCTGCCATTCGTGGTCAGGCACAGGGTTTTCTTGTTCTTGTCACTTTAGGAGCTGGTATGCTTATCGGCGCTCAAATTTCCGGCTGGCTATTCAATTCGGTTGTCAATGGCGACGCAATAAATGTACTTGAGCAATGGCAATACTTTTGGATGTTACCTGCCATTTTTGCCGGTATAATAATGGTTCTCTTTGCATTTATGTTTAATGATAAATCTATTCCCGAATCCAATGCAGCAGAGAGTTGAGGAAATAATTAATGGAGATAGTAAATGACGTTAAATCTCACAAAAAAGAGACACAAAGAATCGAAAATGTAACACAAAGATGCACTAAGAGGATAATTATAATAAATACTTCTTTGTGAACTTAGTGTCTACTTTGTGATCTTTGTGTTTAAAAAAAAAGGGTATAAGAAAAACATGAGAAGAAGATCGTTTATCAAAACTGCCACAGCAGGAATCGGCGCGCTTACCATAGTACCCCGTCATGTCCTGGGAGGATCCGACTATATTGCTCCCAGCGATCAAATCACGTATGCTATTGTTGGTGTCGGAGGAATGGGCCGTGGTCATATGAGGTTTTCATACGCCAAATTATTGGCCGTTTGTGATGTTGACAAAAGTCATATTAAACTAGCGCTTGATCAGGCTGATAAGGATGTTAAGGGCTATACCGATTACCGAGAGGTGCTTCAACGAGAAGATATTGATGTTGTCCATGTTGTTACACCGCCCCATTGGCATGGGCTGATCGCTATTGCCGCGGCAAAAGCTGGAAAGGATATCTGGTGTGAAAAGCCAATGACCCGGACCATCGGAGAAGGACAAAAGTTAGTAGAAGCGGTTCAGCAAAACGGAAGTATGTTCCGTTTAAACACCTGGTTTAGATTCAGAAGCAATTTTTATCAATTTAATACACCCGTTGCACCCATAAAAAAAATCGTTCAGAATGGTCTGCTTGGCTGGCCATTGAAAGTCACGGTAGGAAAAGCCACAGGATTTGACTGGAAGTTCATCTGGAACGGTATTCCAAATCTGAAACCCGAATGGATCCCCGATGATCTTAATTATGACATGTGGCTCGGACCGGCACCTTACCGCCCCTACAACGCTCACCGTGTTCATGTAACATTTCGCGGATATTGGGATTATGACGGAGGTGGTCTGGGAGACATGGGGCAGCATTATCTTGATCCGGTACAATATTTTCTTAATAAGGATCACACCAGCCCTGTCGAGATCGAAGCTGAAACGCCCCAGGCTCATCCTGACGCCTGTGGACGCTGGGATAAAATCAGATTAAGATACGCAGATGGCTGCGAAATAATTCTTGATGGTAAAGGGGAAGACAGCAATGTCCCCTATATTGAAGGTCCCGAGGGGAAGCTTTATCCAGGGCTAAAATCCAACATCAAAGGGTTAGAACAGAAATTAGCCACCCTCCCCGACCCGGCGCCTCAGCTTATTGAATTCGGTGAATCTGTCAGGACAAGAAAAAAGTTTGCGCTTAACGAAGAAAATGGTCATCGCTCTGCCACAATAGTCAACCTGGCTAAAATTGCCATACGTCTTGGCCGTCGATTAGAATTTGATCCTGAGAAACAGGTTTTTGTAAATGATGAAGGAGCAAACAGATTAATCAATCAACCGATGCGCGCGCCATGGCATCTGTAATATATACTCTCATAACTATGTGTATACAAATAAACAGTCACTTTAAATGAGAATACTGGCAAATAAGTCATTCTCCCGAACAAAGTTCGGGATTTCGGAATCTCATAAAAGTTAAGCGATTAGATCCTGAAACAAGTTCAGGATGACATGTAATTATTCACGATTTTCTTCATATTTAAACATAAATATTGGTAAACATTATATCAGGATATCACAAATGATAAAAACGAAAAAAAGCGGTATGTCTTTAAAAACAATTGTAATATTTGTATCTCTTATTATTTTCGGATGCAGTAGCACCAATCAAACGGCTAAATATCTTTCTGATGACAATTCAGACACGTTTCTCCATCAGTTGGTAACCCAACATCCCACCGAGGATACCCTAAAGGCAATTCTGGTAAATGAAACCATTCTCCGTCGCGGGTCCAAAGCCATTGTCTATATTGGAAAAATGCTTGATAGTGATAAGGATGAGGAAAAAGAATCAGCCCAGAATGCTTTGACAAGCCTGAACTTTTATGTAATGCGAACGGGGATGGAGAGTCAGAGACAAATGCTTCTCTCCGGTATCTACAAAATATTACAATCAAAACTGGACAATCCCAAGAAAACCCGGATCATCAATCTTTTAAATTATTCCGGGGATGCAAATTCCGTCCCTCATCTTTCCGGCTTTTTAAGCGATCCGGTTTTATGCAATCCCGCCTGTCAGGCCCTGGTGGCCATAAACACACCACAATCAGGTCTCGCCTTGCAAAAAAGTATTGCAAACGTATCCGAGCAAAATCGTATTTCTATTATAAAAAGCCTTGGTGACCTTGGGTATACGCCTGCAGCAGAAGAGATCTTGACATTTGCTGACGAGACCAAAAAGGAACTTCATCTTGGTGTTGTTTACGCGCTGGCGAATATGGGTTATCCATCAGCCGCCACATTATTTGAATCAGACTATTCGGGTTACAGTTTAAATGATCAGAGTTATATCAATTCATTATATATTCTGTGGTTGGAAAATATTAAAAACAAAGATCTGGCCGTTTCGCATCTGCGGGAGATCATAAATGACGAGAGTGGTAAATATAAACAGAACACACAAATTGATGCTCTTTCTGAACTGCTGAAACGTCTAAATGCCCAGGCAATGCCAGAACTTGTAACTTTTATAAAAAACGGTGATCAAAAGTCACGAATTGCTGCATTGGAATTAGCCACAAAAACCGAAAACAACGCCTTGTTATCAGGCTTAGTGGATCTTCTCAAGAACGCTTCTCCTGAAATTCAATCCGACATAATCTATACATTTGGCAGACGACATTATAGCGCAACGCGAGAGATCATCTTAGAGTATATCAAAGATGAGAATAAATTGGTCCGAATTAGTTCTATCAATGCTCTCGCCGGATATGATGCAGATAAACAGCTGGCAACTCTTTTATTAGAATCCCTGGCTGAGAGCAAAGACGATGAGGAGATTATTGCTCTTAAAAACGTACTTCTCCAGGTATCAGGTGATCTGTTTATTGCTGACATGGCCTCTGGAATGAAAGCCTATTCACTAAATGCAAAGATCTGCGCGTTAGAGATTCTCACAGAACGTCAGGCAAAAGATTTTACCCAACCGATAGGTAACTTAGTAAATGATGACACGTTATCGGTTCGTATTACCGCTTTAAAAGCATTAGAATCATTAGCCGGACCCGATGAATATCAGAGTGTATTAACGCATTTTATAAATAGTGAAGAAAAAACGGAGCAAAAGGTGGCAGCAGATGCCGTTGTAAAGGTTGCCTCCAGAATAAAAAACCGGGACAAACAACTAGAGCCGATAATTAGTTCATACCAATTGGCCACCCCGGATCAAAAAATTCTTATTTTACCATTGTTTGCGCGTATAGGGGGCAAGCAAAGTTTAAATTTTATTTTGGACGAGACAAAAAGCAAGGATACAGAGATCAAAGATGCCGCTATCCGCACTCTTGCCAAGTGGTCGGGGTATGAAGCCCTGGAGCCTCTGGTAGAGCTTTCTGGTAAATCCAAAAACACGACACATCGGGTTTTAGCCATCAGAGGCGCCTTACAAATCCTTGGAGAGAATGAACTTGGTTCAAATTACGAGGTAGATGTCTGTAAACGATTATTAGATGCCGCCGATCGTGATGAGGAGAAAGTATCTATCCTTTCAGCCATGTCATCCATTCGTTCCGAAGAATCACTTGCCCATGTATCAGAATTTATCATGGATCCAAAATTGGGTGATGATGCTGCAAGAGCGGCACTCGTTATTTCGGCTCCGATGAGAGACAAACCAAATCTACAGAATGATCAGGTAGCCAGGACGCTAATTTCAACTTTGAGAGGAGAGAAGACAGAAGAAAGAGAAGCAGATTCTCTCTTTGTACCCGAAGGTTATACGGCTCTATTTAATGGAAAAGATCTCACAGGGTGGAAAGGTCTGGTTGAGAATCCCATAAAACGGGCCAAAATGAGCGCAGAAGAACTCGCTGATGCACAAATCGAAGCAGACCAAATAATGCGGGAACATTGGCGTGTGATCGATGGTATTCTATGCTTCGATGGAAAAGGACAGAGTCTTTGCACCTTGAAAGATTTTGGAAATTTTGAATTACTTGTAGACTGGAAGATAGAAAAAGACGGTGATAGTGGAATTTATTTAAGGGGTTCTCCCCAGGTCCAGATATGGGATCCTGAAACAAATCCAATCGGTTCAGGAGGGCTCTATAACAATCAGAAAAATCCAAGTAATCCATCCCGGATGGCCGACAATCCTGTTGGAGAATGGAATAGATTTCGTATCATCATGCTTGGTTCAAAAGTGACGGTATATTTGAATGGTAGACTTGTCGTTAACGATGTATTGATGGAGAATTACTGGGAACGCGACAAACCAATTTATGCCAGCGATGCGATTGAATTACAAGCACATCACAGTCCCCTTTATTTTAAAAATATTTTTATAAAAGAACTACCAGAAGATGAAGGTTTGTTTAATGGTGCATTATTTAACGGCTCGGATTTAACCGGTTGGGAACTGGTCGGCGCTAAGGAAGGAAGCTGGCGGGCTGAGAATGGTATTTTGTTAACCGAGGGAGAAGGAGGCGGTTGGATTTCAACAACCCGTGAGTTTTCAGATTTTGAATTAGAATTAGAATTCCGTGTCCCCCCCGATGGAAACAGTGGTGTTTTCCTTCGGACACCCCGCGAGGGAAATCCTGCCTATGTCGGTATGGAGTTTCAGGTTCTGGACGATTATGCTGACATGTATGCAGAACTAAATGCCTGGCAGTACACGGGAAGTATCTATGGTGTTCAGGCCCCATCGAAACGGATGACAAAAAAAGCGGATCAATGGCAAAAGATGAAAATAATCTGTGACGGCCCTCAGGTAAACGTTTTTCTCAATGGGGAAGAAATCATCAATGCCAATTTAATAAATTATATGGACCAGACCCGCGCCCATCCCGGATTAAAAAGGAGAAAGGGTTTTATCGGTTTGCAGAACCATTCTTCGAAGATAGAATACCGTAATATACAGTTGAGAGAGCTTAATTATTGAGGAAATAAAAAAAAACTAAACACAAAGGGCACAAAGAAAGCACAAAGAGCACAAAGTTTTTAATTTATAGAACTTCTTTGTGAACTCTGTGCCTCCTTAGTGTTCTTTGTGTTTATCTTTTCTCTCACCAAACGACGCTACGCTTAAATGTAGTTTTCCAAAATTTCAGTCGCATATATGAGCTTTGGTGAAGACTGATTTTACAAGAATCTCCGGGTTTTTATTAGCTATATTTCATTTTTCAATAGAAAAAGACTTTAAATATTGATCGTAAGTCGTTAAATTAACGGCAAACCCGGAACGGAACAGGAATTCGCTAAATTTCCCCCGATTACCTCGTATTAAAACTGTTGTTGAGTTGGTAAGTTGTAGAATAAAATTTGTCCTGGTCAAAAACCTCACCCAGTGATGCATTTTCTATAACAAATCATATTTATGTCCCAGGGATTTCATGTAATTAATTTAAATACATATAAATTGGGTAAAATCATGAACTATCAAGAGAAGAAGCATTTATCAAACAGTAACAAAGATATCAGCCGCAGAAATTTTGTTAAAACAAGTGCAGCGGCAGGAGCGGGAATTATATTATCGCCGATGATAATGTCTAAGGCTAAAGCTAATGATTCCAACCACTTAAACATTGCCTTACTTGGGTGCGGCTCTGAAGGCCAGGTACTTATGAATGCCATGTTAAAGATTCCAAATATTCGTTTTAAAGCCGTCTGCGATATTTGGAAAGATTATAATTTAAAACGTGCCTATCGTTTGTTGAAGAAATATGGTCATGATTTAAATGCCTACGAAGATCACCGGGACATGCTGGCAAAAGAAAAAGAATTAGATGCCGTAATCATTGCCACCCCGGATTTCTGGCATGCTACCCACGCTGAAGATTGTTTAAGAGCCGGATTACACGTCTATTGTGAAAAAGAAATGTCAAATACATTAGCCGGCGCAAGGAGAATTGTAAAAGCAGCAAAAGCAAGCAACAAGAAAGTGCAGATCGGACATCAGCGTCGTAGCAACCCCCGTTACAGATATTGCTATAATGTATTACTTAACGAAGCCAATATTTTAGGTCGTATTACGACCGTCAATGGTCAATGGAATAGAGGTGTTCAACCTGATTTAGGATATCCGGAAAAATATGCTGTTCCTAATGCCGTTCTAAAAAGGTATGGGTTTAAAAATATGCATCAGTTCCGTAATTGGCGTTGGTACAAAGGTTTGGGCGGTGGTCCGGTGGTTGACCTTGGTTCACACCAGATTGATATATATAATTGGTTTTTGAAAAGCCATCCTGTTTCTGTGATGGCCAGTGGCGGAACCGATTACTACGATAAAAAAACCCACGAATGGTATGATTCAGTTTTGGCCACCTATGAATACAAAACAAAAGATGGTATGGTAAGGGCTTTTTACCAAACGATAACGACCAATAGTAGCTTAGGCTATTATGAGAATTTTTTAGGCAATGAAGGTACCCTGCAGATCTCAGAATCAGCTGCCAGAGGTGCTGTGTACCGGGAACAATTAGCCCCCCAATGGGAAAAATGGGTTGAGATGGGATATGTTCTAGCGCCTAAAGAAGAAGCAAAGCCAAAACCAGGTGTGGTCCTCGATGTAAGAGAAACTGTGGCACCACCGAAATATGAACTCCCCATTGTGTTTAATGACCCTTATCATAAACCACATCTGGAGAATTTCTTTGGTGCTATCCGGGGAACAGCCGAATTAAATTGCCCTGTTGAAGATGGCTATGAAACGGCTGTAACCGTACTTAAAGTAAATGATGCTGTCGAGGCTGGAAGAAAACTGAAGTTTCAGGCGAAGGAGTTCAAGATTTGACACAAATAACCAAACTTACGATTATTGTTCTGATTTTTGCGTCTGCATCGTTATTATTTTCTCAGGAACCCTTGCTTGGAGATATTCCTGACGGCAATCGTTCAAAATCAGTCCACCTAATAAATCTCATCGATGAAGACAGTTCTACCGTGCGCCTGGATGATCAGCCTTTAATGCCTTTCTCACCGAAAAATACATGCGGTAAATGTCATGACTATAATCAAATCAAAATGGGATGGCATTTTAATGCTGCTGACTCGGGCGCTGATTCAGGCCGGCCAGGACATCCCTGGATATTTATCGATCAGCAAAGTTCTACACAGATCCCACTTTCATTCCGAGACTGGAAAGGTACCTACAAACCACAACAAATCGGTTTTTCAACAATGACGTTTGTCCAAACCTTTGGTCGGCAGATGCCCGGAGGTGGTGTGGGAGAAAACAAAGCGCTGCGGTCATTGGAAAACTTGTTCAGATGGGAGGTTTCCGGGGATCTGGAGATTAACTGCTTGAGTTGCCATGATGCAGAATTTGCACATAATCAGGCTGTTTATGCACCTCAGGTAGCGAAGCAAAATTTTCGCTGGGCGGCCTCAGCTACGAGTGCTTTTGCCACGGTTGAAGGCAATGCAAAGGAGATGTCTGAACAATACGATCTTTATGCAGGTTCTGCTCCGTCCAATATCAATGCCTTACCACCAATGATTCAATATGATCATAGCCGTTTTAATTCTAAAAATGAAGTATATTTTAATATCACCAAAAACATTCCTGATGAAAACTGTTATTATTGCCATTCAACAAAAATCATAGACAACAAAAAGCCAGTAGCGCCGCATTCAAGCAATGATGTACATCTCCTTTCCGGGATGAAATGCGTAGATTGTCATCAGAACGGATTGGACCATCAAATGGCCAGAGGTTATGAAGGTCAACCGGCCAATAATAATGTGCATTCAGCAAGTCTCACTTGTGAGGGCTGTCATATTGGTAACACGGATGATGATGAGTATCCTTTCGCAGGTACAGCTGGCGCTCCCCTGCCAGAACATCCGGGCATCCCCACTATCCACTTCGAAAAATTATCCTGTACGGCGTGTCATTCGGGTACGTGGCCCAATGAGGAGACAGGTGCGGTTAAAACCTCCATGGCCCATGCCTTAGGTGTTCATGGCTATGTTAAAACTGATGAAATGTTGCCACATATACTATCTCCGGTTTTGATGACTGGCGATGATGGCAAAATAGCACCCCATAATTTGATCTGGCCTTCCTTCTGGGGAAAAATGTCAGGGGATACGATCACACCCCTAGCCATGGATCAAATCCGACCGATAACCGAAGCACTTTTAGTCAATTATGATACCCTTCATACAGGACAGTGGTTAGACCTGGCACCAGACAGTATTGTGAAGGTTCTGGACTCCCTGGAAATGGATCAGAAAGATAAATCCGACTATGTCTTTATTAGCGGAGGATATTTATATCAAAAAACGGATCAGGGATTGCTAAGCAAAAATGAACACCCGGCAGCGCAACCCTATACCTGGGCAATTGCACATGATGTTCGCCCTGCACGGCAATCATTAGGCGTGCGTAATTGTAATGACTGTCATTCCACAACCTCACCGTTCTTTTATAGCAAAATCGCTATGGATTCACCTTTGAATCTGAATAATGCTGCCATAGTCAAAATGATTGATTTTCAGGACACCAACCAAATAGGTTCATGGATTTTTTCATTTTCTTTTCTGTTCCGACCCTGGTTAAAAGTAATTATCATCATTTCAGTATTTGTAATTATCGGAATTGTACTTCTATACGCATTCAAAGGTCTGTCAGTCGTTACTCTCACAGTTGGTAAAGATAAATAGAAAGATATTAAAATGTACCGGATCTTAATACTTATAATAATTATTGCATTTGGGGGCTGGATTTTTTGGCTCGTAAAAAATAAGAGAATTGAAAATAAAAGTATAGGTGATGCTTATCATTCCTTTTTAACGTTAATCAAATTCAAAGATGATAACTTGCTTAAATCACTGCGTATTATCTCCTATCAGTTAATGCTAATTTCTTTTGCACTTCTGGCACTTACAGCTTTTTTACCAATTCTTTTTTTGGGCGGTCATTTAAGCGGTTTTCCATTAATATTGCATGTGACTGTAGCACCGGTCTTTTGTGTTACCTTAGCACTTACGGCTGTTTTTTGGGCACACTCTCAGAGACTATTTTCTTCTGATTGGCCAAATCTTAAAAATAAAATTGTACAGAGAATATGTTCCCTTGAGGATGGAATAGCCAGCTGGCAGAAGATTTATTTTTGGCTTTTTTTACTTGTTTCCATCCCTGCTATTCTATCCATTGTGTTAGGTATGTATCCTCTTTTTGGTACAGAGGGACAGGCAACATTAATCGTTATTCATCGTTATACTACATTGGTTTTATTTATTGTAGCCATACTTCATACGCTTGGATTAATGGTCGTTACAGAAAAATCGAACAATTAATTTTTAGTTAATGAAACTGAAATTAATTTGCGAAGTACATAGAATTAGAAGCAGATACAGATATATAAAATAACATTCGTTCGCGGTTTGATGACAAAAGTTTTAAAATTGGCATAACGGTCATTCTGAATTTATTTCAGAATCTTTGATAGCGAAACTAAATAGATTCCGAAACAAGCCTGTCCTGGCGAATGGCCGGGATTCGGAATGACAAAGTGAAATCTTATTTAAATCGACAATAATAATAAAGGAGTATAACCAATGCAAAGAATATTGACAACTATCGTAATTAGTATCTTTCTATTAGCGTCTATAGGATTGGGACAGGATAGCAAAGATGCTGAGATGGTTCCTCTGGATCTCAAATTACCTAAAGCAATGTTTATCGGTACACCCCAAAACATGCAGGTTCCCAATCTGGAGAAACCATTGGGTAAACCCCGGCCAGCATTTCTGGCGCCCAAAGGTACAAAAAACGTTGCTTTGAACAAATCAATTGCCAGTACGGACGAAGAGCCCATTATCGGTGAGATAGAAATGATTACCGATGGTGACAAGGAAGCCGGTGATGGAAGTTTTGTAGAATTAGGACCTTTTACACAGTACGTTACGATTGATTTGGAAGCGAAATACACCATGTATGCCATCGTTGTCTGGCATTTTCACAAACAACCACGTGTATATTTTGATACAGTTGTTCAGGTTTCCGATGATCCTGATTTTATAACGGGTGTTCAAACGGTTTACAACAATGATCTTGATAATTCATCCGGTCAGGGCGTTGGTCAGGATATGCATTATGTTGAAACTGCTGAAGGCCGACTAATTGATGCCAAGGGTGTTCAGGGAAGATACGTTCGTTGTTACAGCAATGGCAATACCAATAACGATTTAAACCATTATATTGAGATAGAAGTTCACGGCAAACCAGCCAAATGAGGTGGTACAAAAATTCATCATTTTTGGTCATTTGTGTACTTTTACTCGCCATATCTTTACGTTGGCCAGCCCTCGAAATACGACCCTTACATGGGGATGAGGCAGTTAATGCCGTAAAATTTGGCACCCTTCTGGAGCGTGGGACCTATATATATGATCCATTTGAGTATCATGGTCCCACGCTTTATTTTTCTTCGCTTATTTCATCCCTGATCCTTTCAATTGACTCATTTCCAGATTTAACAGAATTTTCGCTTCGCATTATTACAGTTTTTTTTGGTCTGTTTACCATTGCTATATTTCTGGCTCTCTCTAAGTACATATCTCGCCAGGTATTATTAATAAGTATTCTTTATTTGACTATATCACCTGTTTGTGTCTATTACAGCCGCTACTATATCCATGAAACACTTCTGGTGTTTTTTCTCGTCGGCACGCAAATATGTGGGTATTTATATCTCAAAAAGAGAACCTGGCAAATGGCAGTTTTAACAGGGATATTTTTTGGTCTGATGATCAGCACGAAAGAAACCTGGGTTATTTTTGTGTTTGCCATGCTTGTCGCCTTTTCTTTTAGTGGAAAGTTAAAATCCTTCCTGGATACTTTAAATTTTCGCCATCTGGGATTGTTTGGTATTGCCACAATCATAATTTTTTTGTTTTTTTATTCCTCATTCTTCCAATATCCCCAGGGGATCATTGACGGTTTCATCTCCTATAAGAATTACTTTTTAAGAGCAGGCGGAGGAGAAATTCATTCTCATCCCTGGTATTATTATTTATCCTTATTATTATTTTTTAGAAATGGTTCTTCTCTTTTTTGGACTGAGGCCCTGATTCTGATCTTTGCCATTGTGGGAATTGTTATCGCCTTGAAAAGCCGAAGCAGAGAACAGGTTAATGAACCATTTTTTAGGTTTCTGGCTATCTACACGATTGTTTTGATTTCTGTCTTTTCAATCATTCCTTATAAGACCCCCTGGAATTTACTCGGTTTTATACCCGGTTTGGTACTTCTGGCAGCCTATGCCATTAATCATATATATAGGACAATAACGATACTCAAGTTCCGTTATCTTTTTGTCATACTTGTCACGATAGCCTCTATTCATCTGCTTTGGGAAAGTTATGAATTGAACTTTAACTATCCGGCTAGCCCTCAGAATCCTTATGTCTATGCGCATCCTCTCCCCGATATTTTTAGAATGGTTGAGCAAACTGAAAAAATCACAGCATCTCATCCTCAAAAAAACAACCTTCACATCCAAGTCATAGCCCCCGATGACGATTACTGGCCCTTCCCCTGGTATTTCAGAAAGTTCACCCAAACGGGCTGGTGGAACCATCTTCCTGAAGCTGATGAAATTGCCCCACTGGTTATAATAAATTCTACCATGGAGAGGGAACTTATACGAAAACTTTATATCGAGAAGAAACCCGGATATCGTGATCTATATATCCCCCTATTTGATCAGGAAAACTATCTGCGCCCTGGGATAGAGTTTAGGGGTTATATCAAAAAAGATGACTGGGATCTTGCCAACCAGGCGAGTGCGGATACGTTAATCAATTAGCAAAATAGATGGAATTAGGGATTAGGAATTGGGAATTGGGAATTTGTAATTGAATATTAGATATTCGATTCTTAACGCAATATTGAAATGTCAGGATCTATTCCCCCTTGAGAAGGACTGTTGCAGTTTAGATAATTATAACAGAAGAATGTTTATATCTGTCCGACTAAGCAAAATCTAATTCCCCCTTTGAAGGGGGTTAGTCCCGTAGGACGGGATTAGTCCCCCTTTCCAAGGGGGAAACTGGCCATTGCTTACTTACGGTTTGAGGTAAATATCCTAAACTGCAACAGCCCCAGGAAAGGGTGCGAAGGCATTATAAATGAGCGAAATCGATTTACAAACTAGCCGCGAAGATTGGTTGGAGAAAAACGGAATCCACCGCTTTTCTCATGAAGCCATGGCGACAATTTTTGAAATATTTATTGTCATAAAGACCAAGGATATGCCTCCCAGGCAGCGGACGAAGCATTTAGCGAATTGGATCATCTTGAACAGGAGCTCAGCCGTTATATCGAGAATAGTGATATATCCCGAATAAACAGTTTAAGCAAGAATCAGTCCGTAATTGTAGGTCCGGATGTTTTCAATTGTCTACAGGCTTGCCAAACTTTATATAGGGATACGGAAGGGGCCTTTGACATCAGCTCAGGACCTTTGATAAAATTATGGCGCAATAGACAAGAATATAGCGATAGCCAATTTGAGTCACAGTTAAATAATTTATTAAAATACATGGGCAGAGAAAAGTTGGAAATAAATCCAGTCAGTCATGAGGTTACCTTGCTGATTGATGATGTCCAATTGGATTTGGGGGGCTATGGAAAAGGCTATGCACTGGATCGTATGGCTGAAATATTAATGGAATGGGATATTTCTGTTGCCTTATTACATGGTGGCAGGAGTTCTACTCTTGCTCTGGACAGTCCGGGCAAATTGGCTGGGTGGCCATTAACGATCAGTGATCCCGAGAAGCCCCAGGAAGTAATTCAGAGCATAAATTTGAGATTTGCCTCTATCAGTGGATCTGGTTTACAAAAAGGTTCACATATCATCAATCCTTACACAGGTTTTCCTGTGGAAGACAGAGTGGCTGCCTGGACCTATACCCCGTCCGCGGCACTTGGTGATGCCCTTTCAACCGCTTTTATGATCATGCCAGAGGATGTTATTTATAAATATATTTCTGATAATCGGGAGATATCTGCATTGATACTGCGGGATGACAGAAGCAGAAATAAACAGACCATTACATTTGGGGAGTTTGAAAAATTAACGTAGTAGTTTTTTGATTCTTTTCAGTTCGCCGAATATTTTTCCCGAAGAAAAAATCGAAAGCCGGGAATCGCGATCACATGACCACTCAATTGGAAATTCCATCAACTTATATCCCACTGATTTTGCCCTTAATATAATTTCAAGATCAAAAGCAAATCCATCAGCAAGAGAATCCAGATATAATTCTCTTGCAATTTCACCATTATAAATCTTAAATCCACATTGCGTATCAGTAAGATGCCTGGGAATATTAAAGTAAAATCTGATAAATTTGCCAAAGATCATAGATGTAATTCGTCGATACCAGACAAGATGCTTGCGGATCTTACTAGCCGGAAGTTTTCTTGATCCCATGGCAATATGACACTTACCACTTTTTATTAAATCCAGACCCGTAGTGATATAATAAAGGGGCACATTATTACCACTATCCATAAACATCACAAAGTCACCTTTGGAATCGGCAATACCCATTCTTACCGCATGTCCTTTACCACGATGATATTCATATCTGATAATTTTAACCGATACCGGTTCCGGAACATGACAATTAATTGCGACACGTGAGGTATCATCCTTACTTCCATCATCAACAATAATTATTTCACCAGACATATTGGCATCCATCAGAAAAGTGCTCGCGGCCAGAATATCATTGGCGATTTTTTTTTCTTCGTTTAGAGCAGGAATTATTATTGAAAGATCCATGGCATTTAATATAGAATTGTTTACTCAAATGTTCAAATGATACTTGTTTCAGGCTACCTATACAAAGAGTGTTCATCCACGGGTTTAATAAATATAAATCGCTGGCAATAACTGGGGAAGGATTATTTATTTAATTGTTTTGTGATTTAATTCGTTCTAATTCATTTTCGAATTGAACCCTTAATTTGAGCATCCAGTCAAAATCGCGCTCAGGTAATTTATCTACGGTACTGGCTCTCACGGTCTCCAAGAATGTTGCTGCTCTTTTCCAGTAAAGACCTTCCTGTGAGCGCATCCCTTTTTTATGGGCACGTTTTTTACACCGTTCTATAGCATCTTCAGGTATCTCAAAAAATTTCCAAACCGGAATGGGATCAATTTTTATAAGTTCCATTATATTTTTCACTCATATATATAATTTTATCCAGGGACCTATCTTTATTATTATAATCGTCTTAATATTTAGTCGCATTAGATTGAATTAAAAATTTGTTTTCAGATTGCTCGTCCGTTTTAATGCCAGGTTATAGGAACAATTTGGATTTTTTAAACTTATTTAATTCACTATTGGTGAGAAGGGCTTTTCAATCTCGCTAACAGGGCTACCATGAGTATCAGGAAACTAAGCAGGCTTATAGGTACCATATAACCAGGCCATAATGATGGGGTTAGCCATCCATTGAAACCCATAACCAATACATGCCCCAAAGTCAGAATAATTCCCAATAAACTGAGGCCTTTATACTTATCATTTACTTCTGCATTCTCATTATTGCAACTTTTAACAAAGAGTCGAACTTGATTAAATGACATAAAAAAGAGAGCGGTTATACCAAACAACAGGCTCAATTCTCCGATCAAATTAAATTTACCCTGATTATAAAACTTGTTAAAGTAATTTTCATTTAATAAAGGTAAAGAACTGAGAACGTGAATAATGATAAATGAGAATCCAACCTGTCCAAATTCTTTTGCGAATCGATTATTATTTTCCGTACCCTTAAATCTTTTTATAAGAGTGGATAGCATTAATAAGGTAATGCCGGTTAGCGCAAAAACTTTGTTCATGGTATACAGGGGAAAGTTTTCCAAAGGCACGCCTTTAAACACATTATAGCGGAGGATAGCATATATGAGTCCCACTATAAAAATGGAAACGATCTTTGAAGTCACACCGTTATTTTGATTAATTTTCATTTTTTCCTTTAAATATTATTTGGTAATGTAAAAAATAGCCCCCCCGTACTAATCTGACTCCGTCAGACTTTACGGGGCAGGCAGAGTACACTGAGTAATCTATTGATTACATTTATGTTAACGATGATTAAAATTATCTCCCCTCTGTGTTCTCTGCGGTTTCATCTTTTAATCCTATTTTTCATTTTTTTATATCCCGATTCTATCGGGATGACACTACCTATTGTTTCGTGTCCCTTCGTGATAGTTATTAGTTTCACGAAGGGTCACGAAAATGCCACGAAAGCCGCGAAGAGTTTTACTTATTTAAGTATATTAAAATATTCTGTTTATCTAGTCCAAAAACAATTCCGGATTTTCCCTATTAACCATATATCCAAGATTTAATTAATAGGAAATACTGACCCCATACCGACCCTCGAAAGAATCACCCGGTTCCAATATTATAAGCCCATCCTGATTATTAAAAGCATTAATATTACATGTCATTGGTTCCAGGGCGATAGACATACGCGATTGGGGAATGTACACTTGTAGATAATTATAGGCCTGTGAACCGATCTCTTGCCAAACAATTACCGTAACATCTTTCTGTGCGTCGTAGATTTCTGCTCGATGAATTTTTCCCTCCCCCTGAAGCAAAAAGCATGAATCGAACTCTGTATCCTTAATTGGTTTAAGGGTATGAAACTCATCGTATTCCTCCACTTTGCCTGTGGGGATGGAACGATGATCAACGTCGATGATATGTTTTGATAAAAATTTTAAATAAATGTCGTCAACTTTTTTATCAAACTTAAAATAGGGATGCCAGCCATCACCGAAAGGCATGGACTGCTGACCATTGTTTGTCACCCTTGTGGTGCAAACAAGCCCTTCACCGCCTACAAGATTACATGAAATCCGGGTTTCAAATTTAAAGGGAAATCCTTTATGCTCTTGATCATATTGAAAAGCAAAACTAATCTCACCAGATAATTCTGTGGCCTTTTTATTTAAGACATTGAATGGTTTGTCACATATTAATCCATGGATAGCATTTTTTTCATGAGGGAAATTCATGTCCAATTGGTAGTCTTTTCCTTTAAAAGCATAACTTCCATCCTCTATGCGATTGGGAAAAGGAATCATTTTGGCGCTATTATATATCCCTCCACCAGCAAAATCCTCATTTTTTTTATTACCATCCAGGACAGAATATAATCCGGATTTATTTCTAAGAACCAGTTCATTTATATTTGCACCATACTGGGGAATTATTGATACATATTCCCCTGTCTTCTCATTAACTATTTTCAAACGGGTAAGATCATTTTGTTGTTCTTCAAGAATTTGAAACATCAGACATCCTCCATGATACAAATAAATATACCACAGTCAATTTATCTCTCGCAGCGCCGCAACGACGCAACGACGCAGAGAAATAATTATAACTTTGTGACGTAATGTCTTAGTGGTAGCTTCGGATAATTATTGAGGTTAGTGTTAATTTTTCACAAGGAGATAGTTTATTTTTTTCGTGGACGGCTTTCCACATAAAATTCAATAAAGCCACAACCATCGCATTTGTAGGCAAATAATCCACCAAACCGTTTTTCGTCCGCCGCTTCCCAATTTACATAATCAAAATATTCTTCAGCAGATACATCCGCCTTTGGCGTATAGAGCCGGCCTTTCTTCATTTCACCGTGACACTTTGAACAAGATTTTACACCATCCATATATCGCGCCCCTGTTACAATATGAAAGTATCAAATGCCTATTGACAATTGTCAATTTGTTTAGATTAATATAGGTAGAAATTCTCAAAATTCAAAAAATTGAATCGTAAAAAAATAAACCACAAAGAGCACAAAGTATGCACCAAAGCACAAAGAAAAAATATATATAATTTGTAATCAATTTTTGTGACTTTTGCCTTCTGGTGACCTTTGTGGTAAACAAAACTAAAATCTTAATAAAACTTTGCGTGCTTTGCGCCTACTTTGCGTCTTTGCGGTAAAAATATATGAAAGAAATATCTGGAATGTCGTTGTTAGGAAGGTCGGGAGAATTTGGGTGGAAGTTTCATCACCGCGGCGTTCCCCTCCGCTGCGGCGTTCCATTTTATATTTTTCATACATATAGGCCATGTATTTATTTTTATAGACATCAAGAAGTTTATCTAATAGTTTTCCCATCCCAAACTGAGATTTAAGGTTTACATGTACTTCTTCTATGGTATCTAATAATTTACCATCATCCGTATAAATCTGAATTTTCATACATCCCCTCCATTCGGAGATTCCTGCCAATTAATGAGATATTGTCTCCTGCCGGAATATAAATTTCGCACCATGTCGGTTATATTAGGACAGTAATAACATTATCGACAGTTTTTTGACATAATTAATAATTGGGGGAATTCCTTGTCAGATTTAAGATTAAAGAAAAACGGTGCTCATAAGATATAAAGATGGGTGACTGAAGTCTCTATAGGATCGAGTAATAAAGAGAGATGGGCCAGTATGGATTATTCTATTCTTTTACTATCTGGATCTGATGTCGGGTCTGCACAGCCGCGCGCTGAATCGGTTTTTCTCCATCACGAATAAAATTCTGCAAATTATTTGTCCAGTCGGCATAACCCGTTTGCTCACTCAACGGTATCAGGATAGCACTGCCTTTGTGCCCGTTAAACTGTGCGGGCAATTGATAGCGGGCACCTTCGATGGCAAAGGGTCCGGGGGTGAAGGGTAGTTGGTAATCCCCAACTGTGCTGAACATTAATACCTGCGGAAACGCCTGGTTGAAGTGCGTGTCGATGCCCAGCATCAGGGGACCGTGGAAAAGGTAGGCGCTGTACAGGTAATCACCAGGATCGCGCATATCCCCTAACGAATTTCCGCGCAGGTCTTCGATCCTTAACCCGACCGGAAAACTGAGTGTAATCGTTTCTTCCGGCTGCCAGATTCGTGTGATCACAAAATAACCTTTATCCATCTCCCCGCTTGCGACCGTGTCGTTAATGCGTACCTCGAATTGATCTACCCATGCTGGTATGCGCAAATGGATGGTTTTTTTACCCTTTGCAGCGGGTATGACCTTAATCATGCCCTTTGCCGGATAGGAAGTTTCAACCCTTAAGTTCTGGTCCTGCAGGACGAATGACATCGGCGTATAAAGATTGAACCAGAGGTCATTGCCTTGCGCCGCTGCCGTATGCTCAACGATCTCTGCATAGGCAAACAACCCGTGCATAAGGCAACACCACCAGGCCTCAGAATAATCGGCCGTGTAACCTGTCGGGGTAAGGTTGGCATGACCGAAGACCCCGTTAGCGGTTTGGTGAAAGTTGAGCCCGTTCAACCAGGTACGCTCGACTTGTTCGATGTAGATTGCCTCCCGGGTGATCTCCCACATCTTTAAGTTGAGCCTCAACCAGTCTGTAATTGAACAACCTTCACTGCGATTATCTCTTGGGAACCATTCACAAATAGCACCATCAGCGGGCATACTTCGAGGTGTTATCTCTTGCCAGTAGTTTTTGAGAAGCAGATCAAGATAGCGTTTTTCACCTGTATACTGATAAAGCATACCCACACCAACCAATGTGTTCATATAGGAGTGGGAATGAAACTGACCAAAATCCGGGAAAAGGTCGACGATCTTCCGCCCGGCATCGAGATAGGTCGGATCCGGCGAGATACCATACAGCAGCATCAACCCTTCCAGAACGGATGTCTGGTGCGTTTTAATAAAGTGAAGCCGGTTTGAGGTGTTGTTTGCCCAATCGATTTTTCCCGTCTTTTTCCACGGATTCTCTTCGTAGGCTGTGGTCCAGAGAGGGATCGTAGCCACAAAGTAATCAGCGAGTTTTGTCGCCGCAGCGCGAACAACCTCATCACCACTAAGTTTATAGTAGTTGACCAGGCCAACAAGCAAGCGGCCATGGCCGAAATTCTGACGCCCCCACATGTCGAAGGCTTCCCCGCGCTGATCACGACCAAACCACCCTTGCGGGGATTGGTATTGCAACACCCGTGCGGCAATGCTATCGAGCCGGGCCGGGTGTTTGGCGGTGAGGCGGGAGATGTAACTCCAAGCACCGAGCACACGGCCTGAGACATCGCCTTCATATTCCTCAAAGCGCCGGTGATTCCCTTCAATGCGGGCAACATCCTGTACAATGAACTCCAGATCAAAGGGGTGGCTCTGCAGCCGACGTTCGGTAAGGGCGATGCGTTGGGCCAGATCACCGTTGAGCTGAATAGTAACAGGAAACTGCAAATTCATCCCTGTGTTCTGTGCTTGTGTGATTACCGTGGGTTGTGCCTTGCTCACGTTCACAGTCTGAGAAAAGGCTGAGATAGCGGCAAGACTACCTCCGAATAATAGCCATAGAAGAAATGAAAAATTGAGAATTCTTTGCAAGTTGACAAGACGGGTCATCATCTGTTTCCTCAGGTTTTATATGTGTAAAGTAATTTACAAAATTTTATATTGCGATCATTAATAATACAAGACTTTATCCTAAGCGAGCAAGTAAAAGTTGAAAATAATTAGAAAAGACCAAACACAAAGTACGCCAAGAAATATCTGGTTTTTATATTTTGGTTAGCACCATCCATAGTTTAAGAATTAATTCTTAGGTTGGTATAATCTAAAATCATAAAATATTTTCTTGGTGTTCTTTGGGTGTTCTTTGGGTTCTTTGTGTTTATCTTTTCTTATTATTACAGGATAAACGCTTTTCTTGATATACCATTGATTTTTTATAGCCACAGCGTGCGCAGAGAAAATTTTATATATTATTTTTAAATTATCTGAATGGCCTCAGTGATCTCTGTGTCCTGATTGATTTATTTTGATGACGCGCCAAAATCACCTTATTTCATCAACATGATTTTCCCGGTTTTTACTTTGCCTCCCATATTTAAAACGACAAAATAAATTCCGCTTGCCACCCCCAGCCCCCTATCCGATCTGCCATCCCAGGCGATTTCAAAGGAGCCGCTGGCAAGATAACCCTGATAGAGCGTCCGCACTTTTTGACCACTGCTGTTATAAATCGCTAAACTAATGGTATTCTGGAGCTGATTGCTACTGGGAAGGTCAAACCTTATCATAGTTATAGAATTAAAGGGATTAGGGAAATTCGTATACAATATAAACGCTTCCAGGATATCAGATGATAGATGGTTTAATCCTTTATTACTCGGAAAAAAAACATGAACCGGTCCATGATAGGTTCGCTGCCCACTAAGGTCTATATCAACTAATTTATACCAATAGGATTGCCCCGCTACAACATCACAATCAATATAGGCATAGTCATGTTTGATACTGCTGTTACCCTGCCCGGCTAAATCAGAATTGCTACGATAATCAGAGACAGGCGAAAATCCTTCCGTCTGCTGCAAGGATCTTAAGAGTTCAAAACCGGCATGATTTAGTTCACTTTCCGTCACCCAGCGGACAAATACAGATGAATTGCCTGCTTCGGCATAAAAGGATGAAAGTTGCACGGGGAGCGGATCATCTTTTACAATCGTAAATTGAATAGTTGTTCCCATAGCGGCTGCCCATTGCCCGGTAAAGGAACCGCCCGGCGGCCAGCCGTGGAATGATTCTTCGGTCAGAATAATCTGGCAGTCGTAGTTACCGGTGGCTAAATAAACCTCTCCGACCGGCAAGCGTTCCCATTCACCGAAAATCGTCATCGTCGCCGCCGGGTAATCATAATCGTAGGCAGTTTGGGCCGGATCGGGATCAAAACTGGCTGTTTTGGAAGGCCCGTCATTAGACGAAGGCGTCGTTTGAATTGTATTCCAGAGAACATGATAACTGCTGTTTGCTTCGAAATCCAGCAGGGCATCGCCGTTTTCATCGGTTATGAAATAATCAAATACCAGATAACCGGTATAACGGTAGTGCAGACCGGTAGGACTGGTCGCATCGGCCACATCACGCCGGGCAAAATAGACAAGATCATTGGGATTGGGGGAGGTGCCATCATCTTTATTGTTCAGGTTTTGTCCATTGCTCCACTGGCTGCCATCCCACTCCTCCTGCCACCAACGCCCGGCCAGCCCGATCCGCTCATTGGATGCCATCCCCGAAATCCCGTTCAGCTTGAGTTGATAGGCAAAATTGGGTTTCAAATGGGTCGCGGAAAGTTGTCCATGCCAGGTGCTATCGCTTTGCTCAAAACTGATCTGTACCTGCACATCAGTGTCATCATAGCGGTAGCTGGTACGGTAACTATCGCTGTATAAATTTCCGGCCACATCGCACCAGCGATAGCCAGTGAAAGGGGTAACGCCGGGATCAATAAAGTTAAGATAAGCGACGGTCTCAGCCCTGATCGCATCCGTTTTACGATCCTGATTCTTTTTAAGAGGAGATGGTTGAGAAACAGCATCAGGCAAATAAAAAAAGAAAATTAAAAAAATGGTGAAATATATCGGGAATGTTTTTTTCATAGCAAAAGATCTTAACTGTTTTTTGAGGGAGGACAGGAACAAAATATACACATACAGCGGGGATAATCAAATTAATCTGAAACGTAATCTAATTGTTGCGCTAGCAAAGTTTCTAGTATATATTAAAGGGTACTGACAGGTATTAACTTTCGATTATTCCTTTGAATCTTTTTTAAAGTTTTTTACTTTTGCCAGTTTTAGATCACACAATATTTAACCAACTACCTACCATTTAAATGTAATGTTAAACCGCAATATAAAAATAATCATCCTATTCTTTTTATTCGTAGCCATTGATCTTTTTGGCTTTGATTATCCTATTATACGGGGACCCTATTTACAACAGGGCACACCGGAAAGTATGATCATTCGCTGGCGAACCGAAATAGCAACGAGCAGTCAGATTAATTATGGCCTACATTCCGATTCCCTTTTATTAAGTGTGAGTGAGGCCGAACTCACCACTGAACATGAGATTCTTTTAAATGATCTTATCCCGGATACAAAATACTATTATTCTGTGGGCAGTGTTGGTACCATCAGCAGCAGCGGATTAGACTATTTTTTTGAAACATCTCCCCTTGTAGGTTCTAATGATAAATTAAGCATCTGGATCATTGGCGATCCGGGCACGGCAAATCAAAATCAGGCAAATGTCAGAGATGCCTATTATAGCTATGCCGATTCGACGCCAACGGATTTGTGGTTAATGTTAGGTGATAATGCCTACGTCGATGGCACGGATAGCGAATTTCAAAATGCCCTATTTGAAATGTACCCGATTCTTTTACAAAATTCCGTTGTTTGGCCGACGATTGGAAATCATGAGACACATACTGCTAATTCTGCCACCCAAACGGGACCTTATTATGATATCTTTTCTCTGCCCAAGAACGGAGAAGCGGGCGGTGTTCCCTCCGGGACAGAAGCGTATTATTCATACAATTATGCCAATATTCATTTCATTTGTTTAAACTCTTGCGACTTTTCCAGCAGTGATTATGATATAATGCTTGATTGGTTAAATCAAGATCTACTGGTCAATGATCAGATCTGGACGATTGCCTATTGCCATATGCCACCCTATTCAAAGGGATCTCATGATTCTGATACGGAAGGGCAATTAATAGATGTACGTGAATTAATTGTTCCTATCCTAGAAGATGCCGGTGTTGATCTGCTGCTGGGAGGACACAGCCATTCCTACGAAAGAAGTTTTTTAATGAACGGCCATTATGGTTCATCTAACTCAATAACAGATGCGATGTACCTGGACGATGGAGATGGACGAAAGGATGGTGATGGTCCTTATCGTAAGCCCTCTCTTAAGAATGGAGCCCATGAAGGTACCGTTTATGCGGTTGTCGGAAGTTCAGGCAAAGTGACCGTTGATGGGACGTTGGATCATCCGGCCATATTTACCTCATTTTTTGAGTTGGGTTCTCTTGTTTTATCAGTTGAATTCAACAAACTCGATGCCGTCTTTCTTGACGATGGCGGTAATCAATTAGATTATTTTTCAATAATTAAGGGGGACAATAGAGAGAGTAATGATCCGCCAATCGTTAATGAAATCCCCGGCCAGACTATTATGGAAGGGACTTCCTTTGATGCGCTGATGCTTGATCATTTTGTCATTGATTTGGATCATACCGATGATCAAATGAACTGGGTCGCTAATGGTCAGTCAAATCTAAGCATTGTTATTGACGACAACCGGGTGGCAACAATAAGTGTTAATGATTCAAACTGGGCTGGTCAGGAAACGATTCTTTTTACCGCCACCGATCCGGAAGGCCTTTCCGGTAGCGATTCGGTCCTTTTCATTGTAGAGAACATCAATGATCCGCCGGTTGTCGATGATATCGCCGATCAGACCAGAGACGAAGGTGTAATTTTTGAATCTATCACCCTTGATACGTTTGTCACCGATTTAGACAACAGCGACGAAGAGATCACCTGGAAAGTTAGTGGGCAATTAAACCTGAACGTGGTGATTGACGAGCAGCGGGTAGCCACGATTACTGCCATCGATTCAAATTGGTTCGGCACTGAAAGCCTTCTTTTCACGGCCACCGATCCGGAAGGCCTTTCCGATAGTGATTCAATAACATGCACGGTAAACCCGGTTAATGATCAGCCCCAGATAAGTCCTATTCCCGATCAAACCATTGTGGAAGACAGTTTATTTAAACCGATTATGCTTGATGATTTTGTGAATGATCCGGACAATGACGACGACCAGATAAACTGGGTCGCTAATGGTCAGTTAAATCTAACCGTTTTGATAGACGAAAACCGGGTGGCAACGATTACTGTCATCGATACAAACTGGTTTGGCAATGAGACGATCCTATTTACAGCCTCTGATTCAGCCGGACTTTCCGACAGCGATTCGGTCCTTTTTATTGTAGAGAACATGAATGATCCGCCGGTTGTCGATGATATCGCCGATCAGACCAGAGACGAAGGTGTAATTTTTGAATCTATCACCCTTGATACGTTTGTCACCGATTTAGACAACAGCGACGAAGAGATCACCTGGAAAGTTAGTGGGCAATTAAACCTGAACGTGGTGATTGACGAGCAGCGGGTAGCCACGATTACTGCCATCGATTCAAATTGGTTCGGCACTGAAAGCCTTCTTTTCACGGCCACCGATCCGGAAGGCCTTTCCGATAGTGATTCGATAACATGCACGGTAAACCCGGTTAATGATCAGCCCCAGATAAGTCCCATTCCCGATCAAACCATTGTGGAAGACAGTTTATTTAAACCGATTATGCTTGATGATTTTGTGAATGATCCGGACAATGACGACGACCAGATAAACTGGGTCGCTAATGGTCAGTTAAATCTAACCGTTTTGATAGACGAAAACCGGGTGGCGACGATTACTGTCATCGATACAAACTGGTTTGGCAATGAGACGATCCTATTTACAGCCTCTGATTCAGCCGGACTTTCCGACAGCGATTCGGTCCTTTTCATTGTAGAGAACATCAATGATCCGCCAATCATCATCACCTTAGACAGACTTTTATGTAAGGAAGATTTTAAATTAAACCTAAATTTTACCTACTTGTATGATTTTGTTACAGATGAAGACAACCCGGATTCCACCCTGTTTTTTTCACTTAATTCCAGTGAATATTTAAGCGTTTTAGCGGTATCCGATTCATTTATCATAACCCCAAAAGACAATTGGTATGGTTTAGATACCTTGAAAATAAGAGTCTCAGATGGTCATTTAAGCGACTCGACCGATCTATTTATTCAGGTTACGCCCCTAAACGATCCGCCAGAGATAGTAAACTTACCGGACGAGATACAACTGGATCCTGATTCTTCTAAAATACTTGTGTTAAAAGATCATGTAACAGATATTGATTCAAATAGTGATTCGTTACGCTGGAATTTTGTGGTAACAAATGATTCTTTGATTGTCGTACATGATCCGAAAACAGGGCTGTTAACCCTTTCCGCACCAAACTATTCCGGAGAGACAGAATTAATTTGTATCGTAAGGGATGACAGTCTGGCCAGTGATACGGATACAATTCTTGTGCACAGCCGTGTAATCACTAAAATTGAAGATTACACGATGGGAAAACCAAAAGATTATGCACTAATGCAAAATTATCCCAATCCATTTAATCCAACGACAGCGATCACCTATAGCCTTCCCGAACAAAGCCATATTCAAATTGAGATTTATAATTTGCTTGGTCAGCGCAGCGATGTGTTAGTAGACGCCGAAAAAAATGCCGGAAATTATATCACGAGTTGGGATGGATCAAATTTACCCAGCGGCATCTATTTTATTTGTCTCAGAGCAGAGGGATTAGATTCAAAGAAAAACTTTGTTCAGGTCAAAAAAGCCGTGCTTCTTAAATAAATACCTACCTAAGCTATCCCATCAAAAGCGTTTTCCTCCGGAAAACTTGCCGGGATGAAATCATCCATGATTTCAAAAACATAAAATCGACCACGAATGAGATCGAATTGATATACGAGAAAGCAGAAAAGCAGACGAAGTAGAAGGTGGAGGGTTGAGGGTAGAGAGTAAATAGAGGAGAGAAGAGGATGGATGATTTAGAAAGATATATAGATAAGAGAAAGAAAAACAGCATCGAATTAATAATTATTGGATTATGTGCGATTGAGAACATCGTTTTGTGAAAAGATTGCATAATCATATAAAACGCGTATATTAGACTTTGAAAATGCTTCGATAAAATCACAAAAGTAAGTTTTCGTAAAAAGAAGGAAACTATATGAATAAATTAAAATTTGGAGTCATTGGTACTTCAAGAAAAGAGGATGAGCGACGTATTCCAATCCATCCGGAACATCTGATACGCCTTCCCGAACAAATTCGTCGTCAGCTGATATTTGAGGAAGGCTATGGAACACCTTTTGGTATTACCGATTCAGAAATGTCTGATCAGTCAGGTGGCGTTGCCACACGCCACGAACTACTGGCCAATATTGGGAATGTCATCCTTGCCAAACCAGTGTTAGCGGATTTTGAAGAACTACGTGAGGGTGGAATCCTTTGGGGCTATCCGCATTGTGTACAGCAAAGGTCGCACACTCAGGCTGCGATCGATCGCAAGCAGACACTTATCGCCTTTGAGGATATGTTTGTTTGGGGACCTAACGGACAGATTGGCCGCCACACTTTTTATAAAAACAACGAAATGGCGGGCTATTGCGCGGTATTACATGCCCTGCAACTGAAAGGAATCGACGGCCACTACGGTAACCAGCGCAAAGTGATCATTTTTAGTTTTGGTGCGGTCAGCCGTGGCGCAATATACGCCCTTAAAGCACGTGGCTTTAGAGATATCACAATTTGCATTCAACGTCCCGACCACGAGGTACGTGAGGAAGTACTTGATTGTCGACTATGTCCGTATTCGGGAAGGCAATGAAGGTGAAGCGCGCATGTTGGTGGTAGAGCACGATGGAACTGAACAACCATTGATTGATCTGATCAACCAATCAGAAATCATCGTGAACGGAACCCTACAAGAACCAGATCATCCCATCCTTTTTGTGACAGAAGATGAAATATCTTATCTCAAGCCAGGCTGCCTGATTATTGACGTCAGTTGCGACGAGGGTATGGGATTCTTTTTTGCCAAACCAACCACATTTAAAAATCCTATGTTTAAAGTTGGAAAGGTAGATTATTACGCCGTGGATCATACACCAAGCTATCTATGGGAAAGTGCCTCGCGGTCTATTTCTGCTGCTCTCATTGTCCATTTGCCGACTGTGTTAGCGGGGTATGAGAGCTGGCAACAAAATGAAACCATTCGACAGGCTATAAATATTGATGCCGGCGTTATTCAAAAACCAGATATTATATCATTTCAGAATCGTGAAGCGTTATATCCCCACGCCCCCATTAAAGAAATTCTTTAAAACTGACTATCCCCGATGCCTATCGTGGTATTTCGCCAGTTTTATTTCGATACAAATGTCGAAAAACAGAATTTCATTTATTTACCTCTCCCCAACCCTCTCCTAAAGGAGAGGGAGAAATAGGAAACCCCGAGGCAGAGCCTCGAGGAATTCTACAGATTAATATGGGGAGAAACTAAATAAAATTTACATTTTTTTAATTTGGTGTATCTTCGTGGTGATCTCTTTAGGGGATTGATCAATCTTTTTTACAGTGAAAGCATTTGGGAGAGAAGAGAGAAGGATTCAGCGGAAGTCTATGTTTGGGGCGTAATTCAGGCAAATTTGTGTTTAAATCTACGGCAGCATACTAAAAACGACATTATCAATCCACACCTTTCCTTTCCCGGATCCGCTTAACCCAAATTGAATGTATTTAACGTTTTGAGGAATCTCAAATTCATTTATCACTTTGACCCATTCTATTGCCCTATGCACGGATTTAAGCTGCATAATTCCAATTCATAACCTTCATATCCTTATCGTATGTTACAACTTTCACTATAACCTTAGCATCACCCTGCGTTCTTATCTCTCCTTCAAATCCAAACCGGTCCCCCGTTTCGACTTCAATCATTTTATATTGCCTGCAAGCCCAGTCTTTGGTGCTGTTGCTTGTAATCAAAAAGCACTTTGAGTATCCACCCCATCTGTGCTATATACGCTTTCAACTAAATCCTTCTCCCTCGCCCAAAGATCATTCCATTTACTATTGCTCCAAAGTGGCAATTCAAACGTATCTCTTAATAAATCGCCTGCTTGAGGATTTACAACAACAGAAGAATCTGCTTGAAGGTATTTAAAAGGGTAATATTTTGAAAAGCTAATAGATTCAAAAACATTTATCCGTAGTTGGGACTTAATATAATAGGCCAACAAAAATAAAAGAATCAGGCTTATCAAGACTATTACAAATTTTTTCATACTTTTAATCTAACAAATTTATTTTATGGTTCAACATATAAAGAAAAAAGAAATTTACCTACTCTTGATGTTTTCTTTTCCAATCCTCCAAGTCCTCACCATTCTCCTTTTCTGCTTATAGATTACATCGGGACATTTATGATTTTTATATTTTGCCAGCACTTTTTTTACTTTTTCCTTTTAACTTTTTACTTGAAGAACTTAGTGTCGTGTGTTTAGATAAACTTGCCCTGTCACGAATCATTGCGCGCACATTACGGTTAGATCCGGAAGTCGTTTCGGGTTAAATCCGGAGTTCCTTTAACAGTAGATCCTGAGTTCGTTTACATCGATATGGCACAGGCCTAAAGCAGGAAAGCCAGAGGTCATTAAGGGCGTAAGAGGTAATCATTACGGTCGTAACAGGTGAAGGCATACGCCCGTAACAGCTCAGCTCCTCACGAACGTAAGGGATGCATCGTCACGACCGTAACAGGTCTGTCATTACGAGCGTAAGGGAGTCATTGATACGGACGTAACGGTTACACCCTTTAGTCCGTAACGAATTACCAGGCATTCCCGAAACAGGTTCTGTTTAATAGCGGTAAGCACCTCGTTGATAAAAAAGAAGTAGGTACACCTCTCTATTGGCATCATTTTTGATCAACCACCACGTAAAACGCGGTAAACTGAAATCAGCGAGAAACACCGAGTTATAATTAGTGTTTGTCTTTAATGTCATAATGGAACCTCACCCCGACCCTCTCCTGAAAGGAGAGGGAGAAACTAAATAAATTTTACATTTTTTTAATTTGCATCCAATGTAACAAATATGTTATATTCCATCCATGGAATGGAGCATTGAATATTACAGTGAAGATGTCGAAGAATCTATTCTTAGTTTACCTGATGGACTACTTGCAAGGTATTTGCGCTTAACTGATTTGATGATTGAATTTGGACCTAATTTAGGTTTACCTCATACAAAAGTCTATAAAGGGTGGTCTTTTTGAGACTCCGAGTGAAAAGTAAAGAAGGAATTGCGAGAGTTTTTTATTGTACTATATTAAGAAACAAAGTTTATATGCTCCATATTTTTATAAAAAAATCACAAAAAATTCCAAAAAAGGAATTGAAAATTGCGTTTTCACGACTGAAAGAGGTGAAAAATCATGAGGCATGATAAACTAAAAAAGAAAGCCTTAGATATACAGAATGTTAGAGCTGAGTACGAGGCATTAGAGCCAGAATTTACTTTTCTGCGCGCAATGCTTTCAGCTCGTCAAAAAGCAGGACTTACTCAAGCAGATATCGCAGAACGAATGGGTACAAAACCACCTGCAATTACGCGACTCGAATCATCATTAACCAGTGGTAAACATTCTCCTTCGCTTGCTACACTAAAGAAATATGCTGAGGCACTTGGATATCATTTAGAAATTCGACTTGTAGAGAATTAGTATTTTGCAGAAGATCTATTTCAAATTCAATTAACAAAATAATACAAGTGGTAGGTATAACATTGGATTCTATCCGGCTGCTTGCACTAGCGGCAGTTGTTCAGCATCGCATAATCACTCGCTATGGTAAACCATCCAAGTTCACTTCATCCATCTTTTTTGATCAACCACCACGTAAAACGCAGTAAACCGAAAGCACCGAGAAACACCGCGTTTTTATTACAATTAATTACCTTCGCTGTTCTCGGTGGTTAATTTATATAAGGGACTTTATTTCTATAGATGCGTGTTTAGATAAACTTGCCCTGGTATTCTTTCAAGGGGGGATTAATTTCTAAACATGCTGTAGGTGAAGTATATTGGAGTAAAAATCAAGTTTTGTTCGGGCAGTTTTGCATAATTAGCAGTGGATAATACATATCGGGGCTACTTCTTACTTACAATCAATCCTTGCTGACAGCAGATGCACTCAACGTTGACAATTCTTGCCAATGCTTCATGCAGTTTTTCAATTCCTTTGTCATTTAAATGAAATTCTTTTTTAAAGTTCGAATGTTTTGTACCAATAGAAAAATGCCTGCGGGTTCGATTTTTTCAATCGATTTAAGCGCGTAATAAAGGGCTTCTCAATGGTCCAGTCCTTTACCAGAAGAGCGTTTTCAAAACGTTCCAAACTGTCCCTATTCAATTCAATAAGTTTGGAGAGATAACCCGCTTTAGCTGCGTGTACGATAGCTTTTCAATCTGATATGTTTCTGAGAAGATAAAGGCCCGTATCTGTGAAATACCATTTTGTAGTGCTGTAAAATTCCCGTTGCCCTCCAGCCCCCGGGTTGAAATACACAATGCCGTCTCGAAGATATCTTTTAAAACTATACTCTGATTTTGTGCTAAATTTCGGTAGGATAATTCTTTTAAGGCAAACCGTTTAAACGTATCCCGAATGATTTCAATATTCTCAATATTATCAAACAGATTACCAATATCATAAAGCTGTTTGATAATTTCCATCGATTTAGCGTGTCCATTTTTTTCATAAGGAATTCCGGTGGTGTTTGGTGCAAAAGCGGTTAACTTATCACCCAGCATATCTTCAAAACTCGGTACATTAATTTTTACTGGGACATTATCCTGTTGCACAAAGGATGAATCAATATCGATTGAAATTATATTTATATATAGGGATTTTTCGATTAGAATATCGAGCAGGATATATTCTTCTGCCTGAGCTGTTTTAAACACGGGTTGATAATAAAATTTATAATGCTCTTTCTCTATGGAAGAGTTTGATTCCCGATTCTGAAATTCAAACCTGATAAAGTTTTTTCTTGCCAGAAAATCTGTAAAAAGCGGTTCCAATTCAGCTTTCTTTGGTGAGACAATATCTATATCGATGGACAATCTTTTAGTTGAACCTTGAAGCAGCATCAGAGCTGTACCACCTTTAAAAATAAAATCCATTCCGCTTTCGGCCAATCCTTCCAACAGTAATAGAGCTCGAATAACCTTTTCGATTAAAATTTTATCCGCGTTCCGGTTCTTCCTGGAGACGGACTTTATCCAGTCAAGATTTAATGTTTTATCTGATATCATTATTCAAATTATTGGCACTTATTTTGCTTTACTGCCGAATTATAGAATTTAATAAATTTATTAATTTTTATTTTCATTCCTCGCCTGTCGGCATATCTAAACAGTTTACTTTTATTGACAGTATATTTATCAAAAGCGTTTTTATAAATATTAACCAGTTCATATCCCTGTAAAAAGTAGAAAAGGTTTTTATCACAGTACAAATCGACTAACAGTTTTTCAAGAGATGAAGTTGGAACATTTTTGATGGATTGAATCGGCGCTTCTGAAATATAGGAATTGATAATAATACTGTTTTGCCGGGTAAAGACAAATTCTTCAACCATTTGTTTGGCAGGCTTTTTAAAAGTTGAATCATAATTATCTTTAAGTGAATAGAACACAGACTCAAGCGCATCTTTTTCTACTTCAACCACTATAAACTGGAATGATGATTGGTGTTGCAAAAATTCACTCAGAATTGATGAATTCCAGATACAATATTTGATGAATGGAAATTCTTTTTTTATAACATTATTTATTTTTATTTCTTTATTTGAAATTTCAGGTAAATAATGAATGGATTTGCCAACAACAAACTTCCCTTTGCCAATACGTTGAAGTATTCCGTTTTGGACCAACTCGTAAATCCGCCAATTAACGGTAGATTTATTTATTTTCGGTTCTTCTGATTGATAAAATCTGTATAAATCATCCGTTAAGATGATTTTGTTGTCGGTAAACTTTTCTTTTATACGCTCTATTTTTAATTTTATTGATTTGATTTTTTAAGGTACCAAATTATTGGCAGCAAATCAATAATAGTGCCAATAATTTGACAAGAATTTCTTGTGCATAAGAGGTTCATTCATCCCGGCACTCCGTGGTTATTTTTTACACTACCTCGGATTAATAGGGGAGATATACCATGGAGGGGATGCATTCAACTTTGAAAATTCTGTGATGTAATTAAAATTCAGAATATTTATTAAACGCTGAGTTCGCTAAGAACGCAAAGAAAAGTATTGTTTATTGTGCGTGAAAAAGAATTATCAGAATAAATATATAGCCTGGATAATTCATCTCTCGCAAAGACGCGCAGACGCAAAGGTTTATTAAGACTATTAAGAATTTTTTCATACTTTTAATTTAACCTAATCTATTCATAAACCACAGAGACCACAGATATATATATTTGTTTTTATTAATGTTATCTTATATTTATTTCATTTTTATAATTAATTGAATCTGATTTGAATTTCAATTTATATATTTGTTATTATTATATTTATAAATACTTAATGCTCTCTGTGGTGAATTATTCAGGCGAACAAATTTATTCTATAATTCAACTTTTGAAGAAAAAAGAAATTTACCTACTCTTGATGTTTTCTTTTCCAATCCTCCAAGTCCTCACCATTCTCCTTTTCTGCTTATAGATTACATCGGGACATTTATGATTTTTATATTTTGCCGGCGCTTTTTTACTTTTTCCTTTTTACTTTTTCCTTGAAATTTTCTCACTCCTCTCTCCTCTCTTTTCTCTCTTCTAATCCCAACAAGGATGAGTCAATACGCGCTACTCTCAACTCTCTACCCTCTACACACTACTTTTTCTTACAAATCTGATTTGCCGCACACAATTAGCGTGACAGGGGTCACAGGCCTCTCAAACTTTATTTTTCCTTACTGTATTTGACTATAAGAGTTACCTAAAGAGGAGAAATAATGTACACCGGAAGAGCGATAAGCAAGGCAAAAAAAAAGAGCCGCTGGGGCTCCTTAAGGGTAAAAAATCTGGCATCAAAATTGCATAATATTTCAATTAAGCTTGGGGTCTTTGTCCTAAAAGCTTACACACCTCAGTCGTAGCGGGGACTTTCCCAAAAACCATAGATTTAATTATCCTGGCAGCTGTGCAAAAGTTACACAGGACGTGTACATAGATATTAATGTTCAGCCGGATTCAGAAAAGGGATTCGTATTGACAAATTTTTGCAAAGCAAAAATCGGAATAATATATTTATTCTTGGTTCTATTTTTATTCATCTGATCATGTTTTTTCGCAGGAAAATGTTCTGCGTTTTGCCTGGACACCGAATACTGAACCGCATTTATCACATTATGTGATTTACCGGGATACGGAACCGGGTACGATGAAGATGCTTGACCAGATCGCAAAGACCGATTCGACCTATACAGATGATACGGTAGAGACCTGGTGTGACCTATTATTATAAATTGACGGCGGCTGATTCATATGGAAATGAAAGTGCACCATCCAACGAAATAGCAGCGACGGCTGGAAATAGTTACCCGACTTGACAGAAGATGATCCTAACATAGTTAGAGGCTTTTGATCTTAGAGCAGAATTATCCCAATCCGTTTAACAGTACGACGACGATCTCATATGCGATTGAGAAAAGCAGTTGGGTAGAGATTACGATTTATGATGCGCTGGGAGGGAAATTAAGAAGGTGGAAGAGTCATATAAGGGAGGCAGGAAGATATCAGGTCGTTTGGGATGGGAAAAATAACCAGGGTATGGAAGTGGCAACTGGTATTTATTATTATCAGTTATTGGCAGAAAGGTTCGTGGACACAAAAAAGTTAATCATACAAAAATAAGACAATTATTGGTAGATATTTTTAAAACCGGATAAATGTACCCTTTAATATTGAATGTTGTTTTTGGGGGAAATTGATTATCTGTATAACAACTAACTGAATTTTGGATTGCTTATAACAGGTATATACAAAGATGGTCCAAAAGGAACAATAAATGTTCACAACCATTGCGTTTTAGGGGGAAGGGTGAAGGTTTCGGAGGGATTTAGAGACTATTTATATCTTACTTAATCTATATTATCAAACCTATTTTTAATATGGACTCAAATGTTTTTTAATTAAACGTTGGCGCCAATACATTATTATTTTATCTTTCCAATCAAATTTAATTAGAATTGCTTTCACAACTGTTTTAATGAGAACGAGTGAACTTTTTGTGCAATTTAATATACAAACCATAAAAAGTGGATGGAAAAATATAGATAGAGCCTACTTTAAAAGAATAATTTCCAAGGTGTTTTATAAATATCTTATTTCCTATACCCCAGTCAATCTCCTTGAGATTTTTCTCATGTTTGTATATATCTTCTAAAATATTTTTTAGTAAAACGATCCCGGGCTGTAATTTTTATATCCTTCATCAAAGCCTGAATAGCAAAAATAAAAGATATCTTTAAATATTCGACATATATAATATGCACAGGGTATATCATCAATGTACAGGAAATAGCCACGTAACCTGCCCTGTTTCGCCGATATCGATAAATAATTTATATTTTCAGTATTATTTATAAAACCATACCCAACGCATACTCTGAAAAGAATTTATGGCTACTTTTTCTATATCCTCACATTAAGTCTGGTAATTTCATTCTCATTTTTATAACAACAAAAAGTTATTTTACCATTAAATTCTTTTTGAATTCGTCTTTCTTTGCGAAATATTTCATGTTTTTGTTTAGAGCCCATATTAGTAAACAATTCATCAATAGTTCTTGGTAATTTAGTCTTCCAATGCAATGTAATATCCGGTTTATAATCATGAAATAAAAATCTCGGCTTTTTCAAAGACTAAGTTAAATAACTGTGAATCGATATTTACATATTCAAAATCCACCAAATCAATTTCTTTTCTATTTAATAATGCTACTAATTCTGCAATAAAAATATTAGAACAAACAAAATTTTCTTTTCCTAATATTCTTTCAGGAATAATTGTTAAAACTCGAAGTTTTGGACCAGATAACTTTTTATAGGATACAGTAACCTTAATCCTTTTTTTTTCTACTATGCCAACTATCATTGCTTCTGGTTTTTTATGCAAAAGTATTAATACTATATAGGGACACACAATTTCATTTTTTGAGTAAATAATGTTTATAAATAAATCTAAATTGCCATCAGGATGTCTCTAGTTTTTCTTCCCAAAAAGATCTTACTTTTTCTATCTCTTTGATACTTCGTAAAATTTGTATTGTGTATCCCGCAGGTAATTCTTTCACTATTTTTTTCATTAATTCTTTTTAAAAGTTGTTTTTTTAACGATTTATTTTGGCATATTTTTTGGCCACTTTGATAAAATATCCTGAATACTAAAAAGATCAAAGGTATATAGGTATAAAAGTATATATGATTATAAAAAAACTCTGCGAATCATAACGATTCTAAAATTTTTATTTTAAATTTAATAAAAATTTTAGTAGTAAAAGTATTTTCAAAAACAATCTATAATCCGAAGAAAGAATGGGTGATTAATTGATTACAGATGAGGAATAAATGGCACAAAACTTGCTTTAGAAGAAAGTAATTTTTAATAAATCTTTAAGTAAGTAAAATTGATCAATGGTATCGGGGGTTTCCAAGAATATTGTTTAGATGTGCTATCTGCAATTGTGCAAAACTTTTACACAATTGTCATGGGCGATTATTTTAAAATTACGAAAAGTTAGTAGTATTGATTTATAAATACATGGTCAGAATTCAATTTATAGTTTTATCTTTAATTACATTATTATTCTTAAACAGTACATTTGCCCAAGAAAATGTTTTACGTTTTGCCTGGCCGCCAAATAAAGACCAGCATCTTTCACATTATGTGATTTACAGGGATACGATTGCCGGTACGATGCACGTGTTGGAAAATATCCCGGCAACTGATTTCACTTATCAGGACAATACGGTCGAACCTGGTGTGTCTTATTTTTACAAATTAACTGTTGTTGATTCCTTTGGCTATGAGAGTTTGCCTACACCTGAACTTGTGGCCTCAGCGGGATCTGTTTCATCACTTAATAATGATGATTATAATGTGGTTACCAAATATGGACTCAAACAGAATTACCCAAATCCGTTTAATCCAACAACTACGATTGAATACAGTATACCCAATCGTAGTTTTGTAGTGATTACCATTTTCAATGTTTTGGGACAAGATGTCCGAAAATTAGTAAACGAATTTAAAGATAAAGGTGTTTATAAAATGAAATGGGATGGGATGGTAAAGATAATAATGGGAACCAGGTTCCCTCTGCTGTATATTTCTACCAAATGATAGCAGAGTATTTTAAACAGATTAGAAAACTCATTTTATAAAAATAGAATTGTTATAATTTTTAATCAAAACATGCAGGAAGGTTATTATGCAGAGATTACTGAAATATCACAAAAAAAATAGAATTAAAATATTTGTCCTATTCCTTTTTCCTTTTTCATTTTTCCATAATTCTGCAATTTTGACTATAAACCGGAAGATTACGTTTTTTTTCGGATTTTTCTTTTTTCTTTTTTCTTTTTTCTTAAATGGCTGGACAACCACCTATTATATAGATGCTACCAGTGGCAATGACAATAATAACGGACTCTCACCTACTACCGCCTGGAGAACGGTCGAAAAAGTAAACAATTTCATATTTAATCCTGGGGATGAAATACGATTTAAAAGTGGTGTTGAGTGGAACGAAACACTTATCACTAGAAATTCAGGAACGTCTAAAGATCATATTATTATTTCATCCTATGGTGAAGGTTCATTACCTATAATAGGTACCGGTAGATCACGTGCAATTGATATCAATAACAATAGTTATATAACTATCGAATATCTAAAATTAAGAGCAATAGATAGATGTATCAGCATTGGTTCTTGGTCTTCAGAATTGAAACATGGAATAATAATAAGAAATAATGTACTAATATCTGATGCAAACGGAATATATATCAATTCTACTTTCGGTGGTTATGAGGGTGTCTCCATTATCAATAATATGATTACCCCAGGACAAATAGGACTTGAGAAAGTCGGTATTAATTTTGTAGCGAATGTGTCAGACTTTGTAATAAGCGATAATACTATTTATCCTGCAGGTGAAGATGGAATAATGATTGACAATGAATGTTTCAATGGTACTATAAAATCAAATATATTAGGCGGCAACTATGAAAATTCTATAGATGTTAAAAATTCGCATGACATACTGATATTAGAGAATAACTGTTCAGACGATCAGGAAGCAAATATTGTTGTTCATGATGCTATTAATCAAAACTATAGAAATTATCCTACTAATAAAACCTACAATATCATAATTGATGGTAACAAATGCTATAGTGGAGGACAAGGAAACACATCTGAATTTATCCCCTTCGGGATATTTTTGTATTATGTCGATAACTGCAAAGTTATATATAACTGGATTGAGAATTCTTTTGGCAGTGGTATCTATGTAATTGACAATGAAAATTCCGAAAATGACAACGAGATATATAATAACATTATAACCGATTGTGGAATAGGGATAAGGGGAGCTGGAATAGGACTTGGCGATTGTGTAGGTACAAAAATTTACAATAATACAATATACAACCAGCGATCCAATGGATTCGCGATTAGTGTTACCGGTGGTTCAAATACTAAAAATATTCAAATTGTTAACAATATAATGTTTACATTAAATGGTAATTTAATTAGCCTTGGCACAGATTTAGGGAATAATTTTTTATGTGATTATAACTGTTACTATTCGAATGGACCGCAACTTTTTAATTGGGGTAATCAACTTATTTCAGTATTTTCAGATTGGAGGAATATAACCAGTTCTGACATGAACTCAATTAATGAAAATCCTCAATTCAACGATGTTAGTAAAGGTTTGTTCACGTTGGCTCCGACATCACCCTGTATTGATTCAGCGCTCAATATTAATATTCAAAAAGATTTTTTAGATATGCCAATTCCACAGGGAAATCAACAAGATATTGGTGCCATTGAATATGTGTTGATTAAGACACCAATGAATTTTAGATCTCTGAATAAATAAAACACCCCATTAAACGAAACTTTAAATTAATTCTAAAAAAATTGTTCGCTATATTTTAATCCACTCAAAAATTACAAATGTTTATTTTTTCAGTCGATCTAATTGTGTTAATATTTTTGTTAAAAATATTTACCTTGAACACTCTAAGTCCTTACCAACCTTGATTATTTAAAAATTTGATGATCTAAAAGTGAGAAAATTTGAATCGAGAGATAAACCAAACTATTCTTCATAAATAAGTTTACAGAAATCAAATAAAATCCAACTATAATTTGATTACTATAAAATAAATTAAGCAATACAAGATTTATATAACATCTCATACGAATCACATATATCGTCCCAATTATAAAATTTCTGTGCTCGTTTTCGTGCTTTCTCTCCGTACATTAATCTGATATCTTCTTTATCCATTATAGAAAGTAATTTATCTCTTAGCATATTTATATTGCCCGGATCAAAGGTTAAACCACAATCGCCAATTACATCCAAATTTTCTTCAATAGCGCTTACCACTATACAACATCCATTACTCATAACTTCAAGGAGTGATAATGAGAAGCCTTCTGACTCTGATGGTAGAATATAAACTAAAGCATTGCTGTATAATTCTGATAATAATCCTTGTGTCACTTGACCAAGAAAAATCACTTTGTTATTAGCCATCTTTTTTAATTGTTGGAAATATTTATTTTCTCTTGATACCGCACCAGCAATAACTAATTTTTTATTTGTGTCCATCTTATTAAAAGTTTCAACCAGAAAATGGCACCCCTTCTCCTGACTTACCCGCCCAACAAATAATAGGTAATCGTGTGGTTTCAAGCCTAAAGATAAAATTCTATTTGCACCAATCTTCGGAAAGAAATTTACGCCATTTGGAATATAATGAATTGGCTTATCATGTCTCTCTTGTAAATATTTTTGATGCTGTTTTGCAACTGTTACAACATATTCTGGAAATTTTACAGAACAATCCTCAAAAATTTTTATAAAAAACTTATCAATTCTGTTCCACTTTGAATGTTTCCAATTAAGACTGTGCATGGTTACAATCGTTGGGGCATTTATTAATCTTGGTATTATTGAAAATATAGATGGCCCAATTGCGTGAAAATGATATATGTTTACTTTTTCAGAGATAGTTTTAATTGTTGAAAAAAAGTTATGTAACATAATATCGAACCGTTTAGTTGAAATCCCAGGAATTTTAACCAAATTAACACCTTTATAATTTTCCTCACTAAAATATTGTGACATACAATATACTGTTACATCATGTCCCCTTAGGACTAACCTAGGGCAAGAGCTCTTTCAGAACCACTTCAAGACCACTATATATTGTTGGCAGCCCCCTACCACCGATCATTGCTATCTTCATGATGCTAAGGTCCGGTAAATACCTATGAGTTTTTTATAATGCTCTTCCGGACTATAATCTCTTTCAACAATGGAGCGGGCAATTTTACCCATTTCTTTTACTTTCCCAGGATTCTCGATACAGTCAGAGATCTTAGATGCAAGATCTCCTACATTGCCTGGCTCAAAAAGATGACCATTCTCTCCCTCTCGAATCAGTTCGGGGAGTGCACCAATCTTTGATGCAATGACCGGCTTACCACATGCAAAGGACTCAAGGACCGTATGGCCAAAAGTCTCATTTGACTCCGATGGCAGGATGGAGAATCTCGCTCTATATATAATGGATTTAAGATCCTCGCCAGACTTGTAGCCGACAAGGAAAACGTTTGATATGTCCTCTGCTTCAATGTATCTTTCCAGGTTTGACTTCTCTGGACCATCCCCCACTATCACTAGCTTTGTGGGTAGTCGTCTCATGGCTTTAATGAGTGTTAGCAATCCTTTCCTGTGGTCTAACCTTCCAAAAAAGACAAGGTAGTTGTCAGATTCATAGGAAGGTATATATTTGGAACTATCGCAAAAATGTGGTAAGTGCACAATCTGATCTTCTGAAAAACCTGCCTCTACGAGTTTTTGTCGCACAAATTTACTGGGTGCGATAAATAAGTCAATATTCCTTTTGTAGCTATCCAAAACAAATCTATGTAAAGTCGATTCGATAGCAAGCAAACCACTTGCTGCAAAAGAGTTTCTCACACATCTTTTCATTACTGCATGATAGAACCGCCCTTTCTTACACGCTTCGCATACTTTACCCTTGTAGAACATATCGTAATTGGGACAGATCATTTTGTAATCTGCAACGGTTAGTACGGATGGAATACCCATTTTCTTCAGAACAGACAAAACAGAGGGGGATAATTGATGGTACACATTTCTTACATGCGCTATATCCGGCTTTGTGTCCTCAATCAGGGATCTCAATCTCCTCTTCGCCTCGAAGGAGTACAGTATTCTACCCATTGCCTTGATCTCGTTACGCAAAACTTTGTGCCTGCCAATCGACAAGTCGACTTCGCTGACAAAGTACTTACTGTATGGCGTTTCCCTGTTGCTCTCATGATGCATGGCAAAAGGGATTACGGTATGCCCCATGGTTTCCAGGACATCAGTAAGATTAAATAAATACCTTTCTGTTCCACCAAATAAAAAATAGAATTTGTTAACGATTAAAATGCGCATTTTGGGGCCATTTATTAGGTTGTGTAAGATCTTTAATGTGAAACTCAAAAGGGTTCAAAAAGGTGGAAAAAGGTGCTTTTCCTTTAAAATGGTTTTATGGTGAAAATTAAATCTCTGCGAAAATCATCGGCTGCACAAACCCCTTTATTTTTTACGGATAAGCACTAAGAGTTATTTTAACTCTTTTACTATAACCGCATATCAAAGCACCACTGGATTGAAAGATTTGACGAATGTGTCAAGACTTCTCATCAACACGAATACGAGATTTTAATAGATCAGCAAGTTTGCCCGCAAAGGCCTCCATATTTCGCTTTCGGTTGAAGCGTTCAAGAATATGACTGCGAGCTAGTTTGCCAATGTGACGTGTGGATTCGTACTTCTCGAATATATATAAAACCTTATTTACAAAATCGACAAGGTTCCCACTCTCATAAAGAAACCCATTGTGCCCATCCTTTATAATCTCAGGAATTCCTGTAATATTGGGCGCAAGTACCAGTCTCTCGTTTAGCATCGCTTCCATAAGCGTCAAAGGTAGTCCTTCGCTTTTACTAGTGAGAACAAAGAGGTCAGCCATTTGATAGAAAGCATTAATAAAAGGCCTATCCACAATGCCCAGAAGTTTTACTTCATGCTGCAGGTTAACTCGGTTTATCAAATTCGTAACTTCTTTTCTAGTCTCCCCTTCTCCTATTATAATACACAGAAATGGTAATTCTTTCAGCTTTAATTCAGCGCAGGCCCTTATTAAAAATTCATGATCCTTAACAGGGTGAAGTCTTCCTACCGTGAGGAGTATTAATCTATTCTTGGTATTACCAACAACTGAATCATTACTTTTCATCATGATTGCCCTGAAAGCGTTCCCGACCACCGAAAAGTTATTTTATCATAAATAATTTGATAAAAAATGCTATACACGAAAGGTCGTTTTATATAGCCAATACCATGAGGGGCTATCTCGTAACCGACGAATTGAAGGTCAGTGGGTAGGTTAAGATATAGTTGATGGAGTACCTCACCCGTACCACATCCTACTTCACAAATTGAATCGGGAAGGATTTGATTCTTCTCCATCATCTTGAGGATTTGTTTAGCCTTCCACGCGGAATCCTGAATATGCCAAGTTGGGTTTTTAATGCCGTATTGGCCTTGTAAGTAAATTTCGTTGGCTGCTATTTTAATCATTTCATGTCCACGTCGACACCGATATAGTGTACAATAATCTTTTCAGGGTCAATTTCGGGAAGCTGCTGAATTAGATGACGTTTGTTATATTCCGAGATGGTAAAACAAAAGGCGCTATTGTTTACTTTCAGATCCAAAAAAAGTTTGTCTATTAGAAGATCGGAACCATGAAAAGTTATGCTGTAAGATATCCCGAGTATTCTAGCCTGCGACCATAGCTATCCCAGCTAGCAAAATAACCATGGTTGGCGTGAATGTGGATCACCTTATGGTCTTTAAGCAGTAGGGCAAAATAGGCACCCGCTATGGAATGCAGAAGGGCCTTGCCACGACGAAGAAATCCTTCGGTGCCCCCCCCAAATAACACCCGCGCATAAATGTCCCTTAATTGTATCGAATGTAACAAAGATAGCCAACATGCCTTTAGTAACATTTTGACCTTATAAGGTTTTAAATATGTTGTTTCTGAGACAAGATCTGTTAAGTTCGGAATGGCCCACAGGCTATCCGATCTGAAGCCGGCAAAAATATGGACCTCAATCCCTTTAGCCCTTAAGGCTTCTATCTCCGAACAGAGGTAGGTGTCAGTTAACATCGGAAAGTCTATGCAACATGTAGCCTATTTTCAATTCATGTCCAGACAAATCAATTCCGTACCTTTCCTTCAAGATTCCTCCGTGACCTCAAAAATTGAATTCAAAATTGCACCGAAAAGGAACTCCAACCCTAATCTCATAAATTGCTGTACTAATTGCTTTGACTTCTGAGGAATTAAAAGACATCCACCCCTGAAATGGATCGATCGATCCTCTGACGATGCTCAGATCTGGTCTCTTAAGAGCGCTGACAAGAAGGGTAAATATCGGATCTCCTTTCTCATCGAACCCAGATACTTCATCATTTCCGTGAGTCGTTATCTCGATGTCTGGACCAAAGTGAAAAAACCATTTCAGATTCCTGTTGCCAGTCCCACTAATGTGATCGATGACCTCCACTCGACCATATAAAAGATAGTTAATCTTGCGTGTGTGGATTATCTTACTATTATTTGTCCAGTATGGAACGCAAGATGCCTCAATTTCTACTCTTTCAGGTGTGGTATGAAAACAATGTAAACTAACCTTAGCCTTTTTTCTCACATCAGATTTCCGCCAAATTTGGGATTGTTCTCTATCATCAATCATAACTGTATTGTGAGCGGCTGTACCTCTAAAATAGTCATGGGGTATAGCGCCTGGTGCACTTGAGAAACACACGCCAGGATCTATAATGATTTGCCTTCCCAAGGCATATAAGTCAAAGCTCAAGGCATCATTATGCGCATGGTCCGCCGCCGGGTTTCGGCTGAAGGCGCCAAAATCAAAGGTGCTTGAGAATTTCCTATCACCAGACTCATTCCTTATAAAAGCATAACCCGAATATGGAAAGACCTCTACAGAGAGGCCTTTCTTTTTAGCATTCGGCGGCAAGAGTTCAGTTTGGGCTTCATTGAGAAGCCAATAATTCAAGTCGCTCAGTCCAACCCGGGCTGGCGAAAATCGAATATTATTATCTTCAGTTGCCGAATCTCCCAGTAATGTCATCGAGCCATCGTCTCGCACCATAGCCCGCGAGAATTTAAGTGATCCCAGCAGTTGTGCCTCGAAAGCCTCAGCGACTGGTATTCGGTTCCTTTTTGCAAGTGAAGCGATTTCCAGTAATTCTCCCGCCACTATAAGATGATACATTGAAGAGAGTTCAGAGTGACCCCCGTCAGGCAAAATTTGGGATGTGACCTGGTCTTTGAAGACTGACTCTGATCGCCGAAAGTATTTTTCTTGGTTTATTACTTCAGGAAACAGCAAGGAAAACTCAAACAATGTTTTAGATTCCAAGAACAAATGATTATTTGGCCAGTGGTATTCAAGGTTATAGTACAAGTACTCTGCATGATCGCACATTGATGCCAAGAATTTACCAAGTGGAGCAGACGGCTTTATACCCGAGTAAACCAAGAAAAAAAAGGACCAAATCCAATTATTAAGCCTACTGGCGACCTCAAAGGGTGTGGCCCAATTGACAGTCTTCGATACGGGGTTCTGGACTATCCAACTCTCCCAAAGCGTCACCATATGTCTGATATATTGATCCTCGTTGGTGTAATAATATGCTCTCGCCAGATCTAGGAAGTAACTGTGCCGATTTAAATCCCACAGCCACGAGATGCTATTTTTTGGAGTATAAGACCAATCAACGTCTCCATCAAATTTATGTTCACCAATATTGCGGAAGGTAAAGCGTTGTTCTAATATTTTGTTCGCTTCTGCAATGGTTTTATCTTTTAAGGCGCCGGGTACTTGCTCGACTATCGTTCCTATTATGTCTCGATAAAAATGGAATACAGGAGATTTCCTTTCAGTGAAATAGTCTACAAGGATATCCTCCGAACTATTAGAGTCAATGTCCCTAAAGAAGATATTTACTCCATTACTATTTAATCGTCGGCCTTCAAGCAAAGCGAGTTTGATATGATACCAATTCCTACTGAGATAGTATTTTAACAGTGCAATGGGGTACCCGACACCGCGCTGTGCCGCTTTATTCAGAAACCCCTTCAAATGAAAGACTAAATTCATCATTACTAATCCAAAGTTAGGATAGTGGTATCGATAATCTTATTAGAGAAAATCCAACTCCCAGCATCAGCAGTGCACTATCACTATCATTTAGAACCATCAAATTTCTTGATTAAAGTTCTAATACAAAGTTTCAACGCCGTCTTTTTTATAGTATTATTATGCAAGAAGATAACGAAGTTGAAAATTCTGCCACTTCGCAAACAAAAAGTCACGTTTAATCATCAACGGGTCTGCTGTGCCATAATTGGCACCTCTTTCTGTAGTGAGAAACGCATGGAATCCTAATTTTCTGGCTAAGAATAGGATGAATGTGGATATCAAAATCCTTTCCAGGAATTCCCCAAGGAGAAGAAAAATAGAGGCATTCTACGCCCAATTCCCTCTCAATCGTTTGTTTCGATATAATCAATTCTTGCGTGGCCTCTTCAATCGTCAACATGGATAACGGTACGTGACTGCATGTGTGCGCACCGCATGTCATTCCAGAATTAATCAATGTCCTGCAGTCATTCCAATCCATAAACTCGATTAAGATTTGTGAAGGGTACGAACTACGAAGAAAGAAGTTTTGAACTATTTTCTGATCTTGGTGAAGATCACACCCTATGTAGTCGGTGGCTACGAAGAAAGTGGCTTGGCAATTGTTCTCAACTAATATTGGTAGGGCATTCGTCAGACAGTTTTTGAATCCATCATCAAAAGTAATACAAAAGTAATGTTCCGAGATTTTTTCTCTTCCTTCAAAGATACTAATCGCATCGTGCAGCGAGATAATATCTCCTCGATTTTTTAAATATTTCAACTGGCGGTCAAAAGCCTTCCTTTCATCATCAAAAACATGATGATAGAAGGGAAATCTGATCCACGAACCTATGGAATCTGCTCTTGGAGGAAAAGACAGAATGGCCATCATCATATCTCTTACGTGAGCGCGCAACCGGTATCTAAGTGGGCGCGCTTCATTGATATCTCTGAAATTTCTTGCTATCCTTAAATTTGTATATTTCCTCACTGCTTCTCCTGCACCTGTTGTGGAAAATCTATAGACCATCTGAACTGAACTATCCTCAAGGGAGCCAAAATAATAAATCAGCATAAGAAAGGTGGCGCAAGATCAAATGACCAGGAAACAATTAAAACCGCTTAAATAGTAGCCCGTTATTGCGGCAATTGAACTCGTCGTTATTCTCTCAAGCGATTCAGGACCAATTCATCTGCCGGTATCAAAATACAATACTCAAGAAATTTGGAGAAATCGCCATCACTCTGAAATGACTGTTGCTCAAACCGCGCACCTACCCATAATTGATGCTTCTCGAGAGCCTCTCTATAGACCAAGTATAATGGTTACCCAAAACAGGCCTTCAAGTGGGCACCTGTCCTCACTTTGCTACGGGGCTGCTGACCAACTCTACTTCTCTTGCAGAAATAATGCCTGCTATTGTAAATACCAAAGCATTCGTAAATTGATAGAGCATGACAACAAAAAAACTATTAATGAGGTAAACACAAAGTATATTGCGAAATACCAAGACAAATCCACGATCGATCATGTTCGCATCTTTTTCGCCGATGGAGCAAGAAATGCGCCTGCCTATGCCAAAAAGATATACAATTATAGATGCATACAGGAGGAACCCAACAATACCCTGACCAACTAGAACATCCAGGTATGTATTATGAAGCCACACATCGCCACTATATCCCTGCAGGTAATGATCCACTATAAATGGCGCCACATTTGCTCCCCATCCCAAGATGGGCTTCTCTTTAAACATATCGAAAGCAGCACGATAAATATCGAGGCGGAAATTTATATTATGTTGATCATGAAGTCTTTCGGACATTAACCCTATAATACTTGTTGAGGTAGTTAGCGCCCATATACCAAAAAATGCAAACACGAGCCATATTATACCAGCCTTCCTTATATTAGTATATTTGGTACTCACAAAAAAGAAGATTACGGCAAAAAGACCTGATACCCAGACACCTCTGGTCATCGTCGCAAATATGCCGAAAGGCAGGGCAATAAGAATTGACAAGAGGATGGTTCGTAAAAAACCTCTTCTCATTTTCATGTACCAATGCAACAGAACAAGTCCGAGCATTGTGATGGCAGATCCATTTGCAACAGCGTTGAGAAAGGGCCCACGGGCTCGACCCATGTGTTCCAAAAGTCCTACAGATGGGTTCAGGATGTATCTTGGGAATATAAGGGCCTGGGCATCCAACAAAGAGGCAATGGCGATAAAAGTGAGATATGCTGTAACAATTACACAGAATCTGAAAAAATGCTTTATCGCTTTCTTAGTACTAAATACCGCTTTGGACAGGAAAAACATCGCGAATGGTACGACAAATGTATTTGCGAGGATACTCCATGTCTGAGCCTTGTATGGGACCTGTATGGCGCTGAATGTCGCAATAATAGTCAAAGCGATCATTGGCAATATGATGGGTTCCTTAATAGACAACAGTCTCGGCCGCATTAGCCTGGATGTCACTACCAACAAAATAAGTAGTGCAAATACAATCCTGTCTATAGGAAAGACTGCTACATCGGGATGGCGGAAGATACAGAGTGAGAGGGCCAAGAGAAACACGACCCATGTTTGATCTATTAGAAAGTAGAAACCTTTGAGCGGACTGAGAAATACTGCCCCGAGGAGGTCACCGAACTGTTCCAAGTAATTTCGTTTACTATCCATATCTCATTTTTTGAATATATGATTTCTAATTCGCTTAAATTGTAAGGAAGTGTTACTTCTTGCCTTGCTCCATACATCCATATAAAGTTGCAAATCATCTTTGTTGAGAAATAAAAAACTGCTGAGAGAATTAGATGAATTCCTTTTGTGGATATGAAGATATAAATAAGCCATAGCTGCTAGACCCGGATGTATTTGCAATTGCAGCCCCTACGAGTCCGTAAAGGGGAATCAACAACACGTCCAGTCCGATCGTTGTCACCAGAGCCGCTGCGCCAGCAAACAGGTATACTCTAGGGCGCCCCTGTCCAAGAAATAGTTTGCCAAGGAAAAATGTAAATGCGGATAGTAGTGTTGATCCAAACAAAATTGACATTGGGACATGAGCCGGCAGAAATTCCCGGCCATAGAGAATAAGAACGATATATTTTGAAAATATGATGAGGATACCAATGAGTGGAGACATGATCCACAATATGTTCCGTGTAAACTTCGCTGTCAATATATCCCCTGATTCATGATCAGACTTTGATACCTCTGCAAATAAGAGATAAGAAACTGTCTTTGGTAACATTTTCAGTCTGTCTGATAAACCGGTAGCAACATTATAATAGCCAACAGCGGAATTCATCATAAAATACCCTAGGATAATAGTCTCTAGTCGATCCCGAGCTATCTGAAGAATAGTTCCGATATTGGTCTTCAACCCATAGATCAAAGATTCCTTTGCCAATGAGGCATTTGGCGAAAACTTAAAACTTCCTTCTTCTTTAATACAACACCAGAAAGTGTAAGAACACGCACTCATATATGACAGCATATATGCATAGATAGCCTCCCTAAGTGTCAATCTGAAATCCAATAAAAAGATCATCAGAAATAATAAAGGAGATACAGCTAAAAAGATATTCGTACTTATAAACCTATAGATTGCTCCTATTCCCAAAAGTATGTTTTGAAGATATACAAACAGCAAGTAAAAGGGTAAGATGGTCAGGGGCAACAGTATCTCACTCAAGGTCAAGGTTGGCAGCATCCGATAGCCTATCAGTTTATAAAAAAGAATAAATACTGCGAACCACAGAACTGAAGAACAAAAAGCAAAGTATATGGAATTTGATATAAAGTTGTGGGCAGAGTATCTTTTTTTGTTTATCAGATAAACATTACTTTCAGTTATACCTAACGTTCCCAGGACTGAAAGGAGTATCACAATCGCGAGAATCAGTGCATATCTCCCTCGGCCATCAGGTCCCAACATGCGTGCAAGAATAATGCTATTAACCATTGCTGCTACGGCCTCTAATAATCGTGCCAAAAGTATAAAAAAACTGTGTCTGGCTATTTTAGCCATTGATCTGCCATACTATGAAGAATTCTAGACATTTGTACAATATGGCAAGGGTTTTTAGCATTCAATGGAAAACTAAAATCATGTTTTTTCCTTGTAAAACGCTCTTCCTGGGCAGCGGCTATTATTTCGCCGTCTCTTATTAAGCAGGCTGCACTATCATGATAGAATGCTGAGATACCTAAAATATACATATTAGAATTTTTCATATATTTAAACTGCTCCAGAACCTTTCAGTACTATTGGTATTGTTTTTAGTAAAATTTTAATATCGAATCCGAACGACCAGTTATCAATATATTTAATATCCAATTCCATCCATTTCTCAAATGAAACATCACTTCTACCATTTATCTGCCACAAACAGGTACCCCCGGTTTAACACTAACCCGGCGCCGGTGCCAATCCTCGGTAAATCCTTTATAATCGCGCAGGGGCAGCGGCCGCGGTCCGACCAGGCTCATTTCCCCCTTTAAAATATTTATCAACTGCGGCAGTTCATCAATACTGGTTTTCCGCAGGAATTTGCCAATACCGTAATACGCGGATCATTTTTTATTTTAAATACCGGACCGCTCGCCTCATTTAGAGACTCCAGATCTTCCTGTTTTTCTTCTGCATCGGCGCACATCGTACGGAATTTGTACATCTTAAATATCCGTTTATTTAGCCCTACCCTCTCCTGGAAAAAAAATACCGGACCGTTTGATGTTAGTTTGACCATGATGGCTGTGATCAACAATATCGGTAAGGTAACAATAAATAAGACAGCCGATACCACTAAATCGAGCAGCCGTTTAACCCCTAATTGCCAACCAACCATCGCCCCGGTAGAAATGGTCATCACCTGATCTTCTTCGAGTGTCTCGAAATGGGAATGTCCGTTTTTCAGGGAGAAAATATCGGAAAATTGCCGCACTACAATTCCCTGCTCCTCACAAAGCGCAGCAATCTCCGCCGCATGTTTATAATAGGATCTCATCGGCAGGTTGATCGCTACTTCATCAACCACATGCTCTCTGATATAGGGTGAAAAATTTTTTAAATCCGTGACAAAGGAATATCCTGTCTTGCCAAAGTCTTTTAAGCCCGCCCAGTCATCATCAGCAAATCCTACAATCTGATAGCCTAAGGCTGGATCGGACTCGATCTTATGAGCAAAATTTATTGCCCGTTCATTGGTACCAGCGATTAGCATATGGCGCAGGTTTCTTCCCCGCGCCCTGATTTGACCCAAAATAAAACGGAGTGATAAGCGGCTGGCAATAGTAAAAAAACTGACCGCAGACAGGAATACAATTAAAAATATCGGCGTAATCATCTCAATCTCAAATAATATTGAAATCAGCATTATTGTAAACGTTCCTGTCAATGTGGCTTTAATAATATCTGTAACTTCACTAAGGCGGCCTGATAAACGTTTTGAGTTATATAATTTGAACAGGTTGAATATCGTGTACCAGATCAAAACCAACCCTAAAACTAATAAAATATTCTGAACCTTTATGCGCATGGAAAGAAATTCATCAAAAGGAATATGATTTTTCTGGAAATGGGTGGCAATGGTAGCAAAGGCAAAGGCACCCATCATGATACCCACATCACAAAATTTGAATGCTTTTAGCAATATTTGACGACGTAATTGGTTCATAAGAAATTTTCTACTAATTTCAAGAATTATTTAACCGCAAAGACGCAAGGAAGGCGCAAAGAACGCAAGGATTTTCTATTTATTTTTGGATTTTAATTTATGATACATATTTAATACTAACCTAAATCTATCTTTAAAAAATTTATAAAATAAACTTTGCGTACTTTGCGCCTTCCTTGCGTCCTTGCGGTAAAAAAACTTCCCCTATTAAATATTCTTATAGGCCCAGGAGGGAATAAGATACTCTCTGCGATTTAGTACCCCACCTAAGAGATTTACCCCGGTCCGCTCCAGCAATCGCCTCGCTTCCTGGATGACCTCCCAGCGGGTTTCACCGGCCTGAACCACCAGGATCACCCCATCACATAAACGGCTTAAGGAAGTGCCTTCTGAGTAAGTGAGTAAGGGTGGTATATCAACAAAAATAAATCCTACCTGTTTTTTTGCGTTTTCTAACAGATGGGATAAACGTTGCAGATGGCTTTGAGATAACTGGAAATTATTATTTGTTCCCGCCGTGACCATTCTTAAGGGGGAATGGGGCACATTTTTAACCGCCTTGCTTCCCGGAATTTCATTTTCCAGGATATCAATTAAACCACCGCGTTTATCCAATCCCATTTTGTGATGGAGTGAAGGATGGCGTATCTGACCATCAATCAATAACAATCCTAACTGTCGTTCCTGTTTATCTTTGGGGGTTGATTTAGATTGCAGCTGGTCGTAGTTCATTTTCTCACGGGCGGCCATGAGCAGAGATAATAAAGCCGTCACGGTTGAAGTACCCTGCCCCGGTATGGCGCTGGCAAAACCGATAATCTGCATTTGCCTTGATTCGGCTGTTTGGCGGATGTTCTCAGTAATTTTTTGCAGATCACGAATGACCGGTTCTGGAAGAACCAGAAGTTGCGGTGGCAATTGCAATTGCTGGCCATGAAAATGGGTAGAGGTCTCAGAGACAGTTAAAATTCTGGGATCAATCTGACCATCATCCCGCGCTTTTTTCAGGACTTTCTGAAAAGTCTCCATTCAAGCACCCTTTTTTTATCCACGAATTGGTCCACGAATTACACTAATTCATACGAATTTCACAAATTTATTTGATTAGATTTATTATATATAAACAAATATATAATTCGAAAAAGAATTCAGAAAATCTGATTTACTTATAAATATAAATCTTAATCTTTGAATTTCGTGAAATTCGTAATAATTAGTGTAATTCGTGGACCAATTCGTGGAATTCATGATAAAGAAATCTAAGTTTCAATTTATAATCCCCAGTTGGATGGCGGCATAAATGGCTGTCAGAAATGCCAGGACCAGTAGGATAAATCCAAAAATTATAGAAGATATCACCTTGCCGGAACTTGGTTTTTTCTTAAGCGATAGTTGATTGTCACTTAAGAATTGGGACATATATTTTCGAAAGTTACCGTAATCAAACGTACCATTGCCGTTAGAAGGTCTTCCTAATGTTATATCCGGAGAAATCGTGGCAGATCCTGACGGTTTTTTTACAGGGATGCCATTGGCTTCAGCGACAATTGGATTTTTTTCGATGAGTTCGGAGGGGCTTTTTTCATGCTGACTATAAGCACCAACTTTCCTGATCACCCGTTCATAGATCAATTTATAATTCTCGGCATATCCGGTTAACAGCGCATTCTCGCATAGAATATTAATTCTCCTCGGTATTCCGCCCGATAATCGATAAATGGTATCGACCGCTTCCTTTGTAAAGATGGCCTTGCCATTTGCATGCCCGGCAACGGCCAGACGCTTGGCAATATATTGTGAGGTTTCACCCCGGTCCAGCTTTTGTAAGCGATACTTTAGACTTATCCGCTCCCGTAGTTGGCGCAGATCATTGCTCCACAGTTTCTCTTCTAACTCTGGTTGTCCAATAAGGAATATCTGCATTACCTTTTTATGTGCGGCCTCAAAGTTGGATAATAATCTGATTTCTTCAAGTGTTTCTGCGGTCAGGTTTTGTGCCTCATCAAGGATCAGAATGGAACGTTCACCGGACGTATGGGTCCATTTTAGGAAATCCTGAATTTTTAAAACCAGTTGCGATATGGAAGAATTAGAAAAGTCGATGTTAAATTCTTTGCAGATGTTTTCTATTAACCCCTTTGGGCTGAGAGCGGAATGGTAGATTTTTGCTACGCGATATTCCTTTGGCAGGCGATCGATCAAGGCGTTGATCATAATTGTCTTACCCGTACCAACTTCTCCTGTAAGGATCAGAAATCCGGCATCTTCTGAAGCGGCATAAATCATCTGCGCCAAAGCTTCCTTATGACTGCGGCTGTAATAGAGATAACGGGGATCCGCCGAGAGTGAAAAGGGCTTTTCCTTTAGACCATAATAGTTAAAGTACATTGTATGCCTGCGATTATTAAATAAATGTTAATGATATGGGATACGGGATACGGGATACGGGATACGGGATACGTGATTCGGGATACGGGATACGAGATTGGGATACGGGATACGGGATACGGGATACGGGATACGGGAAAAATAATTTGGAATTAGGAAAAATGCAAATGTTCTCTTCCCTTATACCTTATACCCTATCCCTCCTATTCCCATTGTGTCCTTTGTGCCTTCTTAGTGCCCTTTTGTGTTTAAAAAACTACAGTTTAATTCAATATCCGGCGGGCCTGGGTACCACGGCCATTATCTGCAAATGGGATCTCAATTTCCCGCACGGAACCCAACGAGGGTATACCGGCAAATTTTTCCAGATCGTCGGGTGTATTGATGGTATGATCAAAGTATTCGACAAAAAAGGCCAAACCTAAACCGCCAAAGATCCCCAGAAAAACGGCCAGTATAACATTTAACTTTTTCTTCGGTTTAATCGGTTCTGTGGGCATAATGGCCGGGCTGATTATTTTTATTTTTACCCCCATTTTCAGTTTTGCCAGGGATAAACGTGCTTCTTCCCGCTGCTTTAGAAGCATGGAATATATTTCCCGTTTCTCATCGATACCGCGGCTGATTTGATTATATTCATATTCATTTTGGGCCAGGCCGCGAATTTGATTTCTTATCTTTTCAATCTGTGTCTTAAGCACCTGTTCTTCTGCACTTAATGCTTTAATCGCCGCCCCTTCCATTTGTACGATTTGTTCAATCTCATTTTTAATCTTTAAGCGGGTTGCGATTATCTCTTGTTCCAGATCCTTGTACGCCTTTATACTGGGGCGTAAATTTTTGCAGCAATTTTTCTTTTCTGATCTCCATGTCCAACAATTCGCCTTTTAATTTGGCGATATATTTTTCCCGGCTGGGGCTGTCACTGCTTTCCGTCGAGGGAATATTAAGTGTACCGCCGCTCTCGGAATTGCTCCTCAATCACGGCTAACTTAGCCTCCTTACCGATACGGGTGGTCTGAACAGTGGTCAGACTTTTCTCATAATCCGCCACGCGGGTCATCAGGATTGTCCGCTGGGCTTCCGGGATCCCACCTTCCTTCTTCCCCTTAAATGCTGCCTGACGCTGCTCCAGATCACCCAATTTTTGGTCAGCCAAATTCATCTGCTCTTCAAAAAACTGGTAGGTATCCGACTCTGATGATATCTCCGAACGGAAAGTGACATAGGTACTCAACAAAATAATTGGCAATTTCTGCGGCCAGAGCGGCGTCTTTATTTTCATAACGCACGATTAATATATTGCTGTTCTTCGGATTTTCGATCTCAATTTTTTTCTGGAATTCGGTTATCGTTTTTTCAAAGTGATCATTTTTTTCTTTTTCTGTCAGTTCTTCTTCTTCATCTTCACTTAAGCGGGATTGGAATTGTTTAACCACCCGGGCAGCAATCGGATAACTGCTAAGAATTTCAATCTCGCTGTTAATAAAATCGTAATTGTTATATCCCTGGGAAACATTCATCCTAAATAACATCGCTTTTTCCGGATCGGCTTCTTTTTCAATTAATAATTTTGATTCGGATTGATAGATATGGGGCATCAGGAAACTGCCCGCCGTAACAACCACCACGACGATTATAAAAAATGTGAGAATAATTCGTTTGCGCCGAAAGAGTACATTCAGAAAATTTCTTAGCGACGCCGGTGGGGTATTGTCATAGTGTATGTTTGTCTGTTCGTCCATAAATTTCCTTTATCCACGAATTTCACGAATTATTCTGAAAGATTAGAGAAAGCAGTAAGCAGAATGCAGAAAGCAGGAACACATATATTCAACATCAAATGTAGAAAGGACCTATTAACTCCTTACTCTCTACACTCAACCTTTCTCTTTTCGCTCTTCTACTCTCCACCCTCTACGCTCAACGCTCCAGGCACGGCTTCGCCAGGTCAGTTACAAATACTGACAACCCATACCAAAACAACATCTATCCGTGATGCAATAATTCATACAAAGACTAAACACAAAGGTCACAAAGTAGGCACTAAGTACACAAAGATTTTATTTTATTTTGCCTTTTTACTTTTTACTTACTCTTCCCTTTACCTTTTACCTTTTTCCTTTTCCAGGCTTAATACCGTGACCAGAGTAATGCCCGTAAATACACATCGATTGGGGGTAACAATCCGGCATAAACCTGTTCCAGAAAAGCGACGACATTAGCAATAGGTGTTTTAGGTACATATATTAAATCCAAGGGTTTGATAAAGAATTCATTCATCTCTATTTCAATTTCTTGCTCTTTAAAATAGACCGTAAGAGGTTCTCCTGCTAAATAAGCGTTTACATCTACCTTGAGCGCATGAACCTCCGCATTTTCATCCTGACGGAGAATAATAATGCTACCCATAGCAGCAGAGAATTTGAATCCTCCGGCTACCGCTAAGGCCTGCATCACCGTCATATTTCTTTCAACCGGATAACCGCCGGGATTGTAAACCTCACCCAGGACATAGGTTTGATAACTGCCAAACTTGCGAACGAAAACAGTGACCTCAGGATCACGTATGATATCTGCATAGGTTACAGTTACCAAACTATCAAGTTCTGATGGCGTCATACCGGTGACATAGAGATCGCCCACGCGTTCCAGGGTTATCCGCCCATCGGGACGCACAGACACCCGTTCATTAAATATTTCATTATTGAAAAATTTAACCTCAACTTCATCACCAAAACCAAGACGATATTCGGGAATTTGTTTTGCTCTTCTGGGTTGATTACCTGAGGTCTCGCTATAATAATTTTTTCCTGATGACGTTGATTTTGAGCACCCGCCAGTATAAAGCAAAAACAAAATCATTGGGAAAACAATCATAATATTTTTGAATATATATTGGATTTTCCAGTCAAAAATCATGATACGTTTTATTCCTGTCCCTTCCATATTGAGAATATTTTGCTAATTGTATTTCTTTCACACTCTGACACTAAGATTTAGATGTGTTGTCCGGACCTGATGTGTACAAAAGAAAAATCATTATTAATTTCATCGAGAATAGTATATGTCATTCCGAACTAGTTTCGGAATCTTATAAAGATCACCTATTTAGATCCTGAATCAAGTTCAGGATGACTAACTGGCAAATACGTTAAAGACCCATATTCAAATTTTAAAATCTGTCAACACCAGGTCAGGTTACAACAATTTATATTATACTATTTTATAAATTATTTCTCTGCGTCTTTGCGCCTCTGCGAGAGAAATTTCTGAGTATATCAATGACTTATATCAGTATCTCCACTATTAAAATTTCGCCAGCTCTCGCCATGGCGACTTTTAAACGAGCGGCTAAAATTTGCCAGATTTGAATAGTTCAAAAGTTTATAGACATCGATGGGTTTATATTTTTTCTCAACCAATAATTTGGTTTCATAATGAATAAACAAATTTTGCTTAAATTCTCTAAAATTTATTCCCAGATTTTCTCTGAATTCGGCACGGAAGTGACTTTTTGAGATGTTAAAATGATTAGACAGGTCATGCAGGTTGCATAAGTTTAAGGTATGATTCTCAATAAATGATATGACGCTGCTGGCCCAGGGATTTAATGAGGAAGTATCCGTAGAATAAATCCATGCTGGAATTTTTTTCCAGTGTTTATCCCATAACCGGGGTAATAATTCAAGCAGATATCTCTGTCGGTATTTCCCGATAATACAGGCATTTACTTCAAACTGGGCAAGAATGAGATATTGTTGATTAAGTAATACGCTGTGATAATAAACGATCGAAGTAAATGGCATTCGTTTACGTATCCCATCTAATTCCTGGATAGAATCTTTACTAAGCTGCTTATCGTAAATAAGAAAATGTAAATCCACCTGATTTAAAAGCATATCGAGAGATTGAACGGACCTCTCCACCTCATCATACCTATGGATTTCCCAGTGTTTAAGGCTCGATACTATCTTCTCTAACTCTTCAGTCCCTCCCTGGCCTTCACTAGAAACAAGAGCGGTTGGCAAGAAAATACCTCACAAAATAATAGGGTAAGATTTATATATATGTAAATATGGTTTGTCTGATTTTAAGGATGGCGATTCTCAGATATATCAAAGTATAAACATTACTTATATAGAAATGCAAATATATTTTGATAATAAGTTTTCATTAGTGCGGTTAAGTTTATAGTTTTCAAAATGATAAAATAAAAAAGTTTTTATATTTTCAATATTCCAAGTTTTAATCATTATTAAGTATGGGCATGCCCCTTTCTTTTACCGATTCTTCCTGATGATTTAGATGGATAATACTCATATTTACAATCTGATCAATATCAAAACAATGGATATCCGCAAAAAAGGCTCCTGAAGTGAGTGTATCATATCCTACTTTTGTCGCGGAAATAAAATAACGATCATTTGGTCTCCATGTTAGATCCATATCTTCCGGAACAACAACAAACTCAGAGCAGAATACTTCAAAAGTCAGTAATTCATAAAATCCACTATTATCAGTAAATACAATTGTCTCGGCAGGACGATATATTGAATAAAATCGAACCTTCGCCGCGGACACGCCGTCCTTTGAGTTCCTGTCAATTACCCGTCCTCTGATTTTTAAGATTTTTGTTTTGTCAAAATCGACAACAGAATGTTTGTCACAATGCAATATTTGAATAGCCAAAACAAATAATAAAATGTATTTCATAAAAATCATGATCTAATTCTCACTAAATCCTGTCTAAATATTTTAACACCTGGGTATCAGATTAACGTTCTCAATAAACATATGCAGTAATCAAACTTACAAATAATAATTAAACTGATCTATTCATATCGCAGCATATTGCTGCAAACAAAAGATTTAATTAACCACCGAATATCACCGAAATTAATCAATATTATATTAAAAATATTTGCTGTGTTTTGGTGCTTTCGGTTTACCGCGTTTTAGGTGGTGGTTAATAATCTTTGCGATTTTTGCGTTAAATGAGTGAAATCCTATTAGGGGGAAGCAGTCAGTTAAACAAATAAAATCAAAGAGCCACCGAGCGGAGTTGAACCGCTGACCTGATCATTACGAGTGAACTGCTCTACCAGCTGAGCTACGGTGGCTTTTAAATTAAGGGCAAAAATTTAAATAATTTCAATAAGAATAGCAATTCGACCCCACATCTAAAATTTTAATTTATCATTACATCTAAAATATATTTTCTATATATTAAAAAGAGCGATTGGCAGGGCATTACCCATGAAAATAATTGCAATTTGGCTAAACTTTTCCTGTTACTGCTCGATAGAAATCTTAGGCAACTATAGGTACTGAAAAAGATAATTAAATATGAAAAGTCTCCATTTTAGAATCTTCCTTTTACTCATACTTGCTTGTGCACCGGCTTTTCTACCCTTAATCAAACCGATGTTGCCTCCCTATACTGCCGTATCAACCGCATACGAGTTATTTTTTCTTGCGCCCATTCTTTTGTTGGGACTTGTCGCCTTTTTGGGACTTCGTCTCAATCAAACCCGTATTTTATATTCTACTATTCTCCTCTTATTATTATTTATATCCGTACATGGTCTTGCTTTTAGAGCGCTTCAACCTATCGATTACGATTATTTTCAAAAAGTTCTTATCATTTTTTCGATTGCCAATTTTTTGTTTTTCTTCATTCTTGATGAAGGTGCATTTTTGGGATTATTTAGTCTGCTGAGACTGGGTAGTGTCATTGTCATATTGATAGCGAGTTATATGATCACAAAATCTGAGAATTTACTCCTGGAGAAAATATTTTCAGGGCAGTGGGTTTTATCTTCAGATCTTTGGATTCTACCAGATTTGATTTGGCCGGCACTGATCAGCACATCAATATTTCTATTGATCCGCCAGGAAAAGGCTATTTATTCCTATAAGATTGCTCTTGTCCTGTCATTTATTACATTATTGATGGTTTTTAATAAGAACATTATTATCCAGGAATTCTCACTGGATTTGAAAATTTACAATGCTTTCGCCTTTACCATTATTGGGCTAATCAATTTATATTCGGTTTATAAATTATACTGGCAAAACGTGTATATTGACGAATTAACCAGTGTTCCAAATCGTCGTGCATTTAATGAACAACTAAAAAAACTTGGTCGAAAATATTCCATTGCCATGCTCGATATCGATCATTTTAAAAAATTTAATGATACCTATGGTCATACTGAAGGGGATAATGCCCTGCGATATGTGGCCTCCCATTTGAAGTACTACAGCAAATCGAAAGTGTTTAGATATGGTGGGGAAGAGTTTTCAATCATTTACCCTGGCCGTAAAGCGAGTGAAGTAATCTGGCGGCTTGAACAAATGCGTGAAGAATTGGATAAGAGCCGTTTTTTTATCCGTATGAGTGAAACCAAACGGAGTAGCAAGTCGGAAAAGGACCGTGGAAAAAATTCACCTGATGGGAAAAAAATCAAAATTACTATAAGCATTGGACTCGCCCAGCGCAGTGAGAATTTAAAAACTCCCGAGGATGTTATTGAGGCAGCCGATAAATCTCTTTATTCTGCCAAAAAGAAAGGGAGGAATCAATGCGTGGTAAGCCGGAGCTAGTCTTAGAGAGTAGAGAGTGGAGAGTGGAGAGTGGAGAGTAGAGAGTAGAGAGTAAAGAGTAAAGAGTAAAATGTAATACATTATAGAAACATTAATACTAGGCTATATAAATTTGGTTGTTCTTCCTATCAATTTTAACCTTTTTGGTATCCAGATTTTCTCCCTTTAAGGATCTCAGCGGAGAAATTTCTATTGCTCCTGCGGAGCCTTCGCCGATTGAGGGAGGCAATTTATGACCAGAACTTAACAGCCAATCTGTATAGGTTCTGATTAAGTCCTTCCTAACTGTTTCTGGTGAATTCTCACCCTCTTTATTTTTTAATGGGCTGAATTCTTTTTTTCTGTCAACTTCAATACACACCGTCTTGCGTGCATCAATGAGCGCATCAAATACAAAGGTCTCAAATTTTATACCATTTTTATCCTCTGGTCTTATCAACTTTCCCGACGTGTTCACATAGGGGATACTCTTTTCTGCAATATGATAAGGTAATTTAAAACCTTCTTCATTTTCCGCTTCCAGGAAGCGGCGATCAAAGAGATGGGTGGCAATATTTCCGGCCCACAATTTGAGGGAGCCATTGGCAGCTTGTGCATACATATCTTCCTGGCTCATATCACTATATTCTATCAGGTGAAGACTATCATCGATCCGGCACAATACTCCCATTTTTTCCTCCGGATACTTTTTCCGTACAACTTTACAGGACATTTCTGAATTATTTAAAATGTGATATCCTATATAGATCGGATCACAGATACGGGTTAATACATTATCAACCTGAAAATAAAAGACATGTTTAATCCCTCGCTTTTTCATATTAGCCAGAGCACCACTATTCCAAAGAGCACTAATCGAACCACCATGACCATTTGGATTCATAAAGATATGATCAGGCCGATCCAGGATTAATTTGCCCTCTCTGTTTATTGCCGGGATCATTTCCTGAATAAAAATAAATATATTTTTCTCATCGTAACCAAAGTAGCTGTTTTGTTTAAAAAATTGTGCGGTTTGATCCTTATTGGTCATGCTGGTCATAATATACCAGGGAATCTGAGTACGATACTGATTCCCAATGGCCAGAAGCTTTTCAGCATGTAATTGGAATAGACTTTTTTTCTTTACAGGGGTTACAGGATACATCCCTTTCGGGCCATCAAAGCCCAACCTTGTTCCCTGTCCGCCGGCAACGAGACAAGCAGCGATCTCTCCCCGGGACAAGGCAACACCACCGGCTTCCTCCGCGGCAGGGTCCGATTCAAAGCGTTGTTCAAGAGTTACCACATCCGGGGGTTCTAAATGTGGGGATTGTCCTATTTCTTCGGTGTTCAGGACCTGATTCTTTAATTTATTTAAGAGATCAAAATCAATTAAGTTGACCTGAGCAAGTAAATTTGCTCTTTGTGTTTCGCCTAAATTATCCCAAAATTGAAATATATGATCCTGAGAATTCTGATAGACCTCTTCAATTTTAGATTGTATGTCTTTATTTTCTGTCTTGATCATCGTTTATCCATATTTAGTAATGCTTTGGTCCCCCCTCCTTACTAAGGAGGGGGATTTAAGGGGGAGGTCATTTGACCTGGCAATTAATTAAATCTCACGCAAAGCCGCTAAGACACAAAGATTTTGTCCACGAATTACACTAATTATAGACGAATTTCACAAATTCTATATTTTATATATTAGAGTGTTAAGTTAGTTATATCTGCAATCAGTATATCAATTTAATTACTATTAAATAGTGACATTGATAAAAATTCGTGTAATTCGTGGATAAAAACCTTACAAAATTCCCAATTACAATCTTTCATTTTGTCAGCATGGTAAAAACCCCGTCCCAATTATCATCGGGAGGATTTGCTAAAAATTTTTCGCAGCGCTGGGTATATGTTTTTGAGGGATTATCAAAACGGTCGATAGCCAGGGCTTGTTTAAAATAATTTTGAGATAACTGCCATTCCTGTTTTAAATAGAGTTCAAAACCCTTTTCGAAGATATCAAGTACCTGTTTTTTGGCATCAGAGATTCCCACATCTGTTAATCCCACCAATTCATACACCTTTTCGGGTGCTGTTTTACCTTTCACACGCAACATATCAAGTTGTCTGGCAAAGATTTTTTCTCCTGCCATTTTATATGTATTTTCTCCGATCATAATCATCGTTCCATATTGTTTATTTGCCGGTTCCAGACGTGCCCCCAGGTTTACCGCATCTCCCATAACCGTATAATCAAAGCGTGTCTCCGAGCCCATATTTCCCACAACCATATCCCCTGAATTTAGACCTATTCGTGCATGCAATTGGGGTCGGCCCTGTTTACCCCACATTTCCCGTAATTTGATCAACTGCTCTTGCATCCCTAAGGCAGCAGCACAAGCGTTATAGGCATGGTTGCCATGCTCAATAGGGGCTCCAAAAACAGCCATAATGGCATCACCTTCATATTTATCGAGCATGCCATCATACTTAAATATGATATTTGTCATCTCTGTAAGGTAATCGTTAAGCAATTTCACCAATGCTTCCGGTGTCAATTGTTCAGATACGGTTGTGAATCCAGCCACATCACTAAACATCACCGTACAATTTTTCCGTTCTCCTCCTAATTTTATCTTTTCCGGATTTGCTAGTAATTCTTCCACAACGGAATGTGTGACAAAATGGGAGAACGTATCCTTTATAAAGCGTTTGCCCTTCTCCTCCGTATTATATTTATAGATATAGATAAGACTAAAGGTAACTAATAAGGTAACAACCGGTGTAATAATTGGTAACCATAAATTGAATTCCCATTGGATATAATAAGCAAGGAAAATTTCCAGGATACCGACTAAGAATATGATTATGACACTCCAAATTGGCGATAAGAAGATAATAATTACACCAACGAGTATGCCCAACCCGGCATAAAAAAGGAAAGATTCCCCCGAGGAAACGGTTGATATATAATCGCCGTTTAAAAGGGTATAAAGAATATTTGCATGGATCTCTACTCCCGGGAACTGTGTATTAAAAGGGGTGCTTCTCAGGTCAAATAAACCCGGAAGCGATGTACCAACCAATATTATTTTATTTTCGAAATATTCAGCAGGTACTCTTCCCTCCAACACATCGTAAAAAGATATATATCGAAAAGTTTGAAAATTCCCAAACCAGTTTATAAGCATATTCCCGTTCTGATCCAAAGGTATTATTCCCACTTCCTCACCCTCTGATAGAAGTCTGATTCCTTCCCCCTTAATGACATCCACTTCGTTAATTCCGGCAAGGCTGGTAAACATTCTGAAAGCTAAGGAAGGATAGGATTGATCAAGAAAATTACTGAAAAGATGAATTTTTCGAACAACGCCATCCACATCGCTCCTAAAATTTACATGGCCAAGAGAATACCCGGCATTTAATAAATTATAAAATTCATTGCCAATACGATCATTTGAAGGAAATACATTTCTTTTATCTTCATCAAAGAAATAGGCAAATTTTTCCCATTCAAATTCGCGAGGCGGTGTTTGCATCTTATAGCGCCAGCTGAGCGAATCTTCTTGCTCAAAATATAACGCATTTACAATATTTCCTGAATTTGCCACAGATTTAATAAAATCCTGATCTGATTTCGGATCTCTTTTATCTTCCACAAACAGAATATCAAGACCTATTATAGCAGCACGACCCTTGTCAAGATAATTTACTATATTCGTAAAATAAGATCGGGGCCATTGTTGAAACCGGCCCAGCTCCGTTTCACTGCGGCCGTCCATATCAATAATAACAATATCATCAATACTCTGCGACGGGACATCCTGTATATCAATGGCTACCCGGCTATCATAGGTTCTGGCCTCAAACGAATAAAAAAGCTCAGGAAAAATAAGAGTTGAAAGGAACCAGACAATCACCGCCGCTAATGCGCCTAATAAAATGCCCGCTACGATTCTACCCATGTATTTATTTTTCATCTATCCTCCCATAGTAATTATCGAATAGAGAAGAGAGTGGAGAGTGGAGAGAAAAAGACATAAAATTAGATATTTTCTTACCTTTTTATACTTTTCACTTTACACTTCTCAATTCACTTATTTTCTCACAAATCTTCCACAAAGCCGGATCACTTCATCAATTTCTTCATAAGTGTTATAAAAATGTGGCGCGAAGCGGATAATCTCATTCCGCAGTGAAAGGTGAATCCTGTTTGCCTGGAGATATTTTACCATTTCATCTGGGTTTGGTCCAGTAAATGAATAGATTCCCGATCTTTCAGATTGTTTATCTGATCCAACTGATTTAAATCCGACCTCTTCCAATCCCGCAATCAACCGACTGCCTAATCCCAGTAAATGTTGCTCTATTCTGGCTGTCCCTGCTTTGAGCAACAAATCCGTTGCGGCACGTAATCCGACAATACCGAATACGTTCATGGTACCAATTTCAAAGCGTCGGGCATCATCGAGAAAATCCAGTCGGTAGTCAAAGAAATTCCAACTGTCTTTAACCGACAACCAACCGGCAAAAGCAGGTTTAAGTTGCGTCATTAAATCAGGAGCCAGATACATAAAGCCACAACCCTGAGGGCCCATAAGCCATTTATGTCCACCATTTGATAAAAAATCAATGCCACAGATTTTCATATCGATTGGCAGGGCACCGACCCCCTGAATGCCATCAACACTAAAGATGATCTCATTCTTCTTACATACCTTTCCTATTTCCGGAAGATTATTCTTAAATCCATTTAAGAACTCAACAAAGCTGATGGAAAGTAGACGAGTCCTTGGCTGAATTTTTTTCTCGATCTCATCCGGATAAATAAAACCATTACGCAAAGGAACATAATCAATTGACACTCCCTTTTGTTCCAAATTTAAAAAAGGATAAATATTGGCGGGGAATTCCTGATCAACTAAAAGTACCCGGTCACCGTCTTTCCAATCGAGACCCTGAACTAACCAATTGAAACCTTCAGATGTATTAGAAATGATCGCTATATTTTCCTTATCTGCACCGATAAAGGTTCCCAAATTGTTTTTTAAGCCAATAATTTCCTCACTGAGTTGTGGAAAGATTTCAATTGGCCCCTGAGAGCGACTGCTCATTATGTCATTGATAGCCTTCACCACTTTTGTAGAAAGTGGTGAGACTGCTGCATGATTTAGATATATATCCGTTGCAGTGATCGGAAAATATGTGCGATATGAAGATAATGGCATAGAATTGTTGGTATGATTAAATGGTTAATTTTGAAGGTAGGAAAAATTGCGAAATAATTCAAAATATATTCATGATTGCGACACAACTAAGGTACATCCATGATTGATATGGCCGTTCGCGAACGGCCAATACTTGACGTAAATATAGCAAATCAATTACCCACCCACCCTTATACCTTATTCCTTATTACCTTATCCACTCTTTTTATCAGCGTTCCTGCCAAAAAGCACCTTTATAATGGGCCACGCCTGCTGGATAATTTTCAAGGTTAACACAAATGACATCAAATCTCACACCCATATCCGAAGGTATCTTATACGTATTCAGGTAAGCATAGGCTGCTTTGATAATAGAACGCTGTTTCTTTAGGGGAATTCGAAATTCAGCCGATCCATAGGATGGGCTGCGTATACTTTTCACTTCTACGAAAACCAGATCAACATTATCCGAAGTAATAATATCGATTTCATTTTGGCCCGCCTCAAAATTTCGTTTAATGATCTTGAATCCCTTACTTTGAAGAAAAGCAACAGCCATGTCTTCTCCCTTTTGTCCCAATTTCTGTCTGTTTGTTTTCATTGTATGAACCCTTCATAATACATTTAAACACCAAGAACACAAAGTATGCTCAAAGTTCACAAAGATTAATTAATTATTCTTTTTATACCATTTTTCAGGAGTAGAACATTAAAATTGATTAGAAGACCTAACTTATAATTTCCTAGTCTTAGATAGGTTAATAGTTGGGCCAAATGTATATCACATAATTTATCAACGCATTTCAATTCAATGATAAGTTTATCTTCAACTAAAAGATCAATGCGATACCCACTATCAAATTTTAACTCCTCAAATTTTATTGGCAATAATTTTTCTTTTTCCACTTTTAAACCCGACTTTTTAATCTTTTGGAATAGACAGTCGTGGTATACCGACTCTAAAAGTCCTGGACCTAACTTTTGATGAATCTGAATTGCAATCCCAATAATTTTATTTGCCAGTTTATTTTCAATTATCAGATCAGAGTCTTTGTGTTCTTTGCGCATACTTTGTGCCCTTTGTGTTTGATTTGTTAACAGATTTTAATCGAAAAACCGCACATGTGTGTTCAATCATATATTAATATGATTTAAAAGGATGCAACCTTGTTTCAGATTTCTTTCGGATAGGCCTGCAATAAGGGCTTCCGCTTATTTACAGCCTGCAAATCTGCTACCAGAATATTTTGGCATGATTTTAGAATATAAATAAACATGAGAGATTGATCATATAGATATCTATTCCTCAATTTCATGCTGCTCCTATAATTTCAAACCAGAACAGGAGATTGGATAATGACGAAAATGACACTTTTTATCTTACTGATGTTCTTTTTGAGTGCACGATCTCAAAATGTATACATCAATGAAATAAGGGCAAATGATGCCAGTACAGATGATGGTGAATTTATCGAACTAATAGGGCTTGCCGGATTTGACATTTCAAATTGGCAGATCATCCACTATAATGGCAGTGGAGGAAGTATGGTTTTTACCTATAGTTTTCCCCCTGGCACCACTTTTCCCGATGATGGCATAACGGATCTTGGTGGCCAAAAGATTGGTTTTATCGTTCTTAAAAGAACCGGCCACCAGGTTCAAAATTATGATTTTGAATGGGGCACACCATCTTTACAGAATGGACCCGATGGGATTTTACTCCTCAATGATCAGGAGACGAGGATTCAGGCACTTACATGGAATGGTAGTGGTGATCTTACCGGTGGGGATCCACCCTGGCGTAATATTGGATCTGATCAAAATTCTGATAACAGCTTATCAGCACCGGATAGTTCCTATGAATTGTATCAAAAAGCCTGGGACTATGTTGCCCCTACCCCTGGTATATTAAATGCGAATCAATCCAACGGTGATATTAGTCTTCCTGTACAGCCTTTCTTCCTTTAAAGTTGCCGGTTATGATTGCAGGGTAGAAATATCATGGACAACCGAGGCCGAGCTGGATAATCAGGGTTTTATACTGGAGCGGTCCTTCTACGAAGAGAAGGATTTTATTCAGATCGCTTCTTATGAATCTGTGGAGGCATTAATCGGCGCTGGAAATAGTTCGGTAAAAAGAACTTATCACTTCACCGACACCTCTGTTTTTAATGGACTTACATACTGGTATCGGTTAATTGATGTTTCGGTTAACGGTGTTCGCACCGTTCACCAACCTCTCTCGGCATCGCCAACATACCCGATAGATACGATCGATCCACCTCCCGTAAAAACTGAAGAAACAAAGTTGGAATCCTTCAAATTGTATCAGAACTCTCCGAACCCCTTTAATCCGTCTACAGTTATCAGTTATCAGTTACCCGAAATCAATTATGTGGAATTAAACATTTATAACGCTTTAGGTCAAAAGATGGTAACACTTATTTCAGAAAAACAGAATGCTGGCCAACATCGGGTGACATGGGATGCGATCGGGTTTACAAACGGCATCTATTACTACCACTTGAAAGCCGGCGAATTCGAGGAAGTAAGGAGAATGGTATTGGTCAAATGATATAAGTGGCTTCTTAGGCGGATATCACTTCTCCCTCCGGTTAATTATCCCCAGGCCCAATTAATCGGTGATATCCGCTTTTCATTATTTGACCGTTTGTCATGGATAATTTCTTGAATCAAACTTTCTTCCTGTTTACATTTATATCCGGATGTCTAAATCTTTTCCTATACTTTTTCACTTCCTAACCACAAAGGATACTTCTAAAAAGAAGTCCTATTCCCAGAGGGATTGCTCATAACGAGAAATGAGGTGCAAGGGATATAACGGCAATTTATAGTTATTATTTTTTAATAGACTTTATGCTTAACTTGTATCCTACACACGATTGGAATAATAAATCCTAATTCAATAATGAGAGAAATTGATGATTCTGAATGCGAAAGAACTAAGTATAAAAGAGAATTATAAGCTACCTAGTGGGAGCAATTCTTCCAAGACCAATTGCCTTTATTTCAACTATTTCAGAAGATGGAATCCCAAATCTGGCTCCGTTCTCATTTTTTATGGGGGTGACGAGTAATCCTGCGACAATTTGTTTTTCCTCTGCCCGCAAAACGGGTCCCAATACCAAAAAAGATACCTTGTCCAATATAGATTTTTCAGGAGAATTTGTTATAAATATCGTCTCAGAGAATATTGCGAGGCAGATGCATGGTGCTGCAAAGGATTATCCACCGGATGTGGATGAATTCGAGGAAACCGGATTGACAGCGATTGCATCTCAGATAGTTAAACCGCCGCGTGTAATGGAATCACCGATTAGCCTTGAATGTAGATTATATCAAACCGTTGATATTGGTGATGGCTCTCCCGGATCCGGCACTTTGGTCATCGGAGAAATATTAGTTTATCACATTGAGGACACTATTTACGAGAATGGCAATATTAACACAACCCTTCTAAATCCAATTGGGAAACTTGCTGGTGTGGAATATACTACACTGGGACGTCGTTTTATAGTCGAGAAATGAGGGAATTATCCTTTCTCATTGAAGAATTGTTTTATCATATCATAGGAACGTCATTAATTGCAAATTTTGTTTTACCACAATGGTCACCAAGCCCCGATATATATGTCTACATCACTTAGACTTATCGGGATGAAATCCTCCAAGATTTCAAAGGCACTAAGATCACAAAGTTTTTATTAAGAAAATTGACTTTGTGTACTTTGTGCCTCCTTGGTGCACTTTGTGTTTAGTTTTAAATCTCTCTACATGAGAAGTTCAAGCATGATTGGCGAACATTAATCAAGTAATCCTAACATAAAGGAGTAAATTATGAAAATTGCATTAACATTTCTTACACTCTGTATTATTTTTTCTGCTGGTTCCATACATGCAGGAATCATAATCAAAAGTACTGAGAAATCCAATCAGATGAATGTTGACATGACAACCACCATGTATGTCGATAACGATCGCCTACGTATGGAAATGAGTGGTAGTGATGAAAAACAGGTTATCATTTTTCGTGGTGATAAAAATGTATTCTGGGTTGTAAACATGGACAAAAAATCCTATGCAGAAATGACGCAGGAGGATATGAAAAAATTAAAAGTACAAATGGACAAAATGCAGGAAATGATGAAAGAACAGATGAAAAATCTACCCGAGGAACAACGAAAAATGATGGAACAAATGATGCCTTCCGGGATGGGCAATGCAAAAGTTGTTAAAACCGAATATAAAAAGAAAGCAAGCGGACAAAAAGTTGGAAAATGGAACTGCGATCAGTATGAAGGATTTAAAGAAGGCAAAAAAACGAGTGAAATGTGGACAGCTTCCTGGGATCAAATCGGCATCAAACGTGGGGACGTATCCGGATTTAAAAAGATGGCCGAATTCTTTGATGTCATATCGCAGGATGCCATGGAAATAATGAAAATAGGTTCAGAGGAATGGGAAAAAGAACAGGGTATTAGTGGTATACCTGTAAAGTGGGTTGATTTTATGGATGGCCAGCAGAACAGTCAGGGTGAGATGAAAGAGATTACAAAAAAAGATCTTGACGGCGCATTATTTGAACTACCCTCCGGATTTGAAAAAGAGGAAAACCCTTGGGAGAAGCAAGGAGCGGGAATGAATCCTTATTAATTTGAATTCAATCTCACAATTTAATCTTAATAATAATACGGAGACGTGCTCTGCCACGTCTCTGTATTTTTTATAAAGGTTCAAATAGTATCACTTCAGGTAGAGGACAGCACTTGTTGATGTTACCGGGTGGATTATGATATAGTCGGAGAGTAAATATATTCATCCTAATTAATTTTGTCACCCTTCTCCCCTCTCTTTAATAACTGCATAATTATGAAATTACTATTAACAACAATTGGTTTATTATTAATTGTATATCTGTCCATTTGTATATTACTTTTTCTTTTTCAGAAACATTTGATATTCTTCCCCGATAAAAATGTAACATTTACTCCCCGTGATGTAGGATTGAATTACACAGACATTTTCCTGGAAACAAGAGATAAGATAAAAATACATGGCTGGTATATTCCTGCCGATTCAGCAAAAGCTGTTTTGCTTTTTTGTCATGGTAATGCAGGAAATATATCGCAGAGGTTAGAATCAATTAAACTTTTTAATGCCCTTTCTCTCAATGTTTTGATATTTGATTACCGGGGGTTTGGAAAGAGTGCGGGCAGTCCGGATGAATCAGGAACTTACCGTGATGTAGAGGCCGCATGGGAGTATTTGCTAAACAAAGAAGGATTCCAACCACAGCAGATTGTAATATTTGGCCGCTCGCTAGGTAGTGGCATTGCATCCGCCTTAGCTGCTGAGGTGGATCCAGGTGCCTTGATTCTCGAGTCAAGTTTTACATCTCTCCCCGATTTAGGAGCAAGTCTTTATCCCTTATTTCCGATCCGCTTGCTTGCCAGATATAATTATCCAACAATCCAGCGGTTACAAAATATATCCTCTCCAATTCTATTTATACATAGTCCGAATGATGAGATCATCCCCTTTTCACATGGACAAAAAAATTACCAGATGGCAAAGGAACCTAAACAGTTTTTGGAAATATCCGGCTCACATAATGATGGTTTTTTAGTATCAGGGAAAAAATACTATGAGGGTATATTAAATTTCCTTGCTGAGTACATCTATTAAGTCAACTGGAAATTTCAGAGGTATAACTTGAGTAATACTGGATTTAAGCGTCATTTTTTGTTTGAACCGTTTTTATAAATGCCCGCATTTTTTCTCTGCTCATCAAGGAATTATACTGATATCCCTTTCCAAAAGGGCTAAACTGGACGACGTAAACAAATTCTCCACTTTCTGTTTTGGTGTTTTTGCGTGCAATTTGACCCTTAACAGATATTTCTTTCTGAGATATAGGGGAAACTATTTTCACCTCTACCTGTTTTTTTATCCCGAGGTCATGTGGATACTCAAAACTGGCACTATTGCTGGCAATATCATTTAAGACACAGGGGCCTTGAAAATTATTTAGCCAGTTTATTTTTTTTAATTTCCTGAAGTATACCAACCCGTCCGGTATTTTATAACGCTCTGTAAAGCGGCGCTCGCTTTTTCTCTCAGTAACTTTATCTGACATAATTTAAGTCTTCCCCGAATTTTGCCCGACCTCAGGAAAGTTTATTTCCGAAAAGTTCGCTGACAAACAACCAAAGAATAAACGTGATGTCTAAAAGTAGCGATGATCCATACTCTTTGTCAAGAGATTTTCTATTTAATTTCAATAATTCTGTCTAATACCCGGATAAATAAGGGATTCATCCTTTCCTACCCTTCTAAAACTATATAATTACACTTTCTCACTTCTGCGAGCAAAACCAGATCATATACCGCAAGATGAATTCAGGGAAATCTGACAAAAACTATTTGATTTATAAACTATTATCTTTATTTTGCCTTAGCACTAGTGATTTTATCTGTTTGTAATAAAAATATATAGGTTCTGAAACGTTTTGACTAATAAACTACTCTAGGGCAATAATTTAAATTTATCTGGAAAGGAGATCATATGATCGGAATTGTCGGGTACGGATCTTATATACCTTCCTATAGAATCAAAGTTGAAGAAATTGCCAGGCAGTGGGGCATGGATCCTCAGACAATAAAAAAGGGTTTGTTAGTTAATGAAAAGACAGTGCCCGGAATGGATGAGGACACGATTACAATCTCTATTCAAGCTGCCAGATATGCTCTTGCACGTGCCCAAATCAATCCATTAGATATCGGCGCTGTCTACATTGGATCAGAATCACATCCCTATGCTGTTAAACCCAGTGGAACTGTTCTGATTGATGCACTTGGTATCGGACCTGAGGTTCATGTTGCCGACTATGAATTTGCCTGTAAAGCTGGTACCGAAGCGATGTTTGTAGCTTATAGTCATATAAAAGCAGGACATATGAAATATGCTATGGGAATCGGCGCAGATACTTCCCAGGGGGCACCTGGAGATGCCCTGGAATATACGGCTTCTGCCGGTGGGTCAGCCTTTATTATGGGTGACAAGGCGGTTATCGCAGAGATAGAAAACACGTATTCTTATACCTCAGATACAGGAGATTTTTGGCGCCGGGAAGGTCGTAAATATCCCAAACACGGTGGTCGCTTTACGGGTGAACCTGCTTATTTTAGACATGTTTTAAATGCAGGCTAATGGTATACTCGACGAATCAGGTTTAAAAGCTTCGGATTTCACACATGCTGTTTTTCATATGCCAAATGGAAAATTTCCTCAAAGAGCTGGAAAAACTTTGGGTTTTCACAAAGAGCAAATGGAACCTGGATGGGTCGTTCCCTGGATGGGAAATACATATTCCGGTTCTTCACCCACTGGCCTGGCTGCTACGCTGGATGTGTCAAAATCTGGTGATCGAATTTTATTAGTATCATTTGGGTCCGGTGCAGGAAGTGATGCTTTTATTTTCAAAGTTACTGATGAAATTGAAAAGGTACGAAACAGGGCGCCTTTATTTAAAGATATGTTGGATGGCCATAGAATTTATCTAACCTATGGTCAGTATCTCAAACATTACAATAAGATTCACATGAATGATTGAGCCCTTAAACAAAATATTTGAAACAATCCCTGTTTTCAAATTTTGGTTTAAGGCTCAAGTAGGATAGGCCAGAAATAATTTAACTATTTACTTTACCAGGAGAAAAAGCATGAGGGATGTTTATATCATCGGGACTGGGATGACTGCTTTCGGTGAAATATGGAATATGTCTCTTCGTGATCTCTTTGTTGAGGCAGCAATAAAAGCAATTAAGGATGCTGGTATAGACCGTGTTCAGAGTATGTATATTGGGGCGATGTCGCCGGGTTTATTCGTGGGCCAGGAGCACATTGCCTCCCTTCTATCTGATTACCTTGGAACAGATGGGATTCCCGCAACACATGTTGAATCTGCCTGTGCCTCAGGCGGATTAGCCGTGCGGCAAGCCTTTTTTGAAATCGCCTCTGGCGCCAGCGAAGTTGTACTGGCAGGTGGCGTAGAAAAAATGAATGATGGTTCTGATGTAACCTATGCTTTAGCAACTGCTTCAGATCAGGAATATGAAGCCTTTCATGGTGTCACGTTTCCCGGATTGTATGCTATGATTGCCAGATCACACATGCATCAGTATGGTACAACCGCCGAACAATTGGCAGATGTAGCAGTTAAAAATCATGAAAATGGTCTAAAAAATCCTAATGCCCAATTTCGAACGAAAATCACCACCGAGTCGGTATTAAACTCAACTATGGTTGCTGATCCACTTCATTTACTTGATTGCTCACCTGTAACCGATGGCGCTGCCGCTGTTATTGTTTGTTCAGAAGAGGTTGCCAAAAAAAGCGGGAAGACAGTCGTAAAAATTCGTGCCTCAGCACAGGCTACGGATCATATAGCACTTCATAGCAGAGCAAATATTGCTTCTTTACCCGCTGTCAAAAAAGCAGCGGAGATAGCATTTAATGATTCCGGTATTAAACCCGACGAGCTTGATCTGATAGAAGTTCATGACTGTTTTACTATTGCAGAACTTGTAGTAATGGAAGAACTAGGTTTATATGAACGAGGAAAATCCGGGCCTGCCGTACAGAACGGCGAAACACGGATAGGAGGCAAAATTCCCATAAATACAAGTGGCGGTTTAAAATCTAAGGGTCACCCGGTAGGCGCAACCGGTGTTGCTCAGATTATTGAGGTATTTGAACAATTGCGTGGTAATGCAGGAGAACGTCAGGTAGAAGGTGCCCGACTTGGACTTGCCCAAAACATGGGAGGTTCAGGCGGCAGCTGTGTTCTTCATATAATGGAGGGTATATCATGATCGTTCCGAAATATAGCAGAGAGATACCACAACGCATGCGTCTCGAGGCGAGTAAATGTCAGGAATGTGAGTATATTGCTTTCCCGCCCCGTTTGATTTGTCCTGCATGTCAGAGTCAATCTTTTTCAGACTATGTTCTGAAACCTGAAGGAAAAATTCTCACTTATACAATTATTCACGTGGCAGCGGATGTTTTTGCTACTCAGACGCCATTTGCAGTTGCCATAATCGAAACTTCCGATGGGGCACGTTTAACTGCCCAAGTCGTTGATTGTAAACCTGAAGAGGTCTCCATAGGTCAAAAAATTAAACTTGTCACCCGATTAACGCAACGTGAAGGTCATAGTGGTATTCTACAGTATGGTTATAAAGCCGTATTGATTCGATAGATTGAATTTAAAGTCAGATGAGAATCCCTCACCGCCTTGCCGAATTACTACAAGGGGCAGGTATCTTTAGATCCGAGAAACAAGATCCCAGCATCAAGAACGTTAAAGTAGGATTTCTGGCATGACATTTGTATTATATTTCCTCAAAAAGCAACAATCTTTCAACGATCTTTTAATCGATTTTTGATTGAATTTGTTTTAAATTAAAAGATTGCTTGAAATTATTCTATAATTTTAGCACTGGGAAATGGGAATCTATAGATGGGTTGATCCATATATCAATTTGATCTGATTCATCACGTTACTCCCCTTTTCTACATGCCTCTACAAATAATGCAATTGAATCAATCAGGAGAATATATGAGCACAGGTGATGAAAAAGCAAAAGCCGTCGATGTAGCGATGACGCAAATCGAACGTCAATTTGGTAAAGGCGCTATCATGCGTTTGGGAGATCGAATAAAAGTAGATGTTGATGTTATCTCTTCGGGATCCGTATCGCTGGATGCAGCCTTAGGTGTGGGAGGAGTTCCACGGGGCAGGATCGTTGAAATATACGGACCTGAATCGTCTGGAAAAACAACCCTGGCTTTGCACATTGTGTCTGAAGCACAAAAAACGGGAGGCCTGGCTGCATTTGTTGATGCAGAGCATGCCCTGGATCCAACCTATGCCAAAAAGCTCGGCGTTGACACAGTTAACCTACTTGTTTCACAGCCCGATTCAGGGGAACAGGCCTCTAGAAATCGTGGAAACCCTGGTGCGAAGCGGTGCGATGGATGTTATTGTGATCGACTCTGTCGCTGCTCTTGTTCCCAGAGCAGAGATTGAAGGTGAAATGGGCGATGCTCATATGGGTCTTCAAGCACGGTTAATGTCTCAGGCATTAAGAAAGCTCACCGGAACTGTAAGCAAATCGAACACCTGTGTGATTTTCATTAACCAGGTCCGTGAAAAAATCGGAGTCATGTTTGGTAATCCGGAGACAACCACGGGCGGCAGGGCGCTAAAGTTTTATACCTCGATAAGAATGGATATCCGGCGAATCGCTACAATCAAGGAAGGACAGGAAGTGGTTGGGAACCGAACAAAAGTAAAAGTGGTTAAGAATAAAATGGCACCTCCATTTAGGGAGGCAGAATTTGATATTATGTATTCACTTGGGATTTCCAAGGAAGGTGACCTTTTGGACCAGGCAGTAAACTTTGAGATAATTCAAAAATCAGGAACCTGGTTTTCTTATGGTGAGACCAGGTTAGGCCAGGGACGAGAAAATGTTAAGCGCTACCTAAAGGATGATGAAAAATTATTAGGTGAGTTGGATATTCAAGTACGTCAAAAACTTGGTTTGATCCCAGGTGATGAAGAACCTGAACTTGAGGAAGATTCGGCTAAGGAATCTGTACCTGTTGAGAATAAATCCTAAAAAGTTTGGCTGATGTACTTTAATTATAATAAGTGTCCGGTTAAGATTTGGATATGTATTCATAAACAACACGATATCAAATGATTTTATTAATTTCCAAACAGGGAACTTGATTCAAAGAACTCTCCCTTGCCGAAGGCATCCCTTTTCGGGAAAATCCCTCTCTTACAAAGCGAGGGACTTTGAGGAGCCCTTCTCATGAAGAAGAGGAGGGTTCTAAACTAAAAAATCTACCTCATTCCCACATACTATCTCTATGTCTTTCATAATCACAAAAATCGAACAACAGAAGAAAAACAAAAAAAGATATTCACTTTTTGCCGGGGATGATTTTATCCTTGGTATTTCTGAAGAAACTTTACTTGCCTTTGATCTCCATCAGGGGAAAGAAATTTCAGATCTTCTTCTTGAAGAAATAAATGATAAAGAAAAATATGTATCCGTTCGTGAACAAGCCTGGCGGTTTCTTTCACGACGTGATCATAGCCAAAATGAATTAAGAGATAAATTAATACAAAAATCACTGGATAAAGAAATTATTAACGAGATTGTGCAGGATCTTTCTAAACGAGATTATCTTAATGATCAACGCTATGCCCGTCAGGTGATCAATGATGAGATTAATTTAAAAAGAAGTGGACCTCTGCTAATAAAAAATAAATTGTCAAAAAAAGGCGTGCAGAATAATATAATCCATAAATTGATGGAAGAATTATATTCTGAGGAATTACAGTTTAAGAATTGCAAAGAACTCGCTGAAAAAAAACTTGTCCTATTAAATAATTTGGATCCACTTCAAAAAAAGAAACGACTGACCAGTTATCTGGCTCAGAAAGGCTATACCTGGGACCTGATTGAGAGGGTTTTGTGATTTGGAATTGGGAATTGGGAATTGGGAATTGTATGTTTGAGCCATTCTCACATTTATATCAAGTAATATTTTAATGAAGTAATCCACATCGGCTACAATTTAAAATCCAGAAGCAATTACCAAGAGCCAAGTACTCAGATGAAGGTAACGAGAAAGGGATAAAACATGAGCACAGAAGAGTGGGATATATTAACGCAAATTATAAAAGCTGGTGAAGGGATTGATCTCTCCAACGTCCGCACACCGGGTGTGCCTATTTTTCAAACATCTAATTTTCTATACGATAATGTTGAGGAAGGAACAGATATCCTTCTCAGTAAAAAACCCGGGCATATCTACTCACGTTATTCGAATCCCACAAGCGATGCCTTAATTGATATATTAACTACTTTGGAACGTGCTGAATCCGCATTAGTTTTTGCCTCAGGAATGGCTGCCATATCCTCGACAATATTCGCCAATTGCCAACCGGGTGATCATATTGTATCATCTGCGTATATTTACGGAGGCACTTATACCTTTTTCCAGAACCAGCTTTCCCGATTTAATATTGATGTAACTTTTGTTGACCCAAGAGACCATGATGCCATTGCTTCAGCCATACAAAAAAAGACTAAGATACTCTATACAGAACCTCTGGCAAATCCTACGGTGATTGCTTCTGACATTGACGATTGGAAGAATCTCGCCCACAAGCATGCGTGTAAACTAATCGTAGACAATACATTTACGCCACCACCTATATTTCAACCCCTGGAGTTAGGTGCCGATATTGTAATACATTCAGCAACCAAATATCTGGGTGGACATTCCGATCTTATCGGGGGTGCGGTTTGCGGGTCAAAGAAAGAGATTGATCTGATCGGCCCGGTAATGAAAACATTCGGACCTACAATGGCTCCGATTATCGCCTGGTTGCTCATTCGCGGGATTCGTACATTAGGCGTCCGGATTGAAAAGCAGAACAAGACTGCCATGGAATTAGCAAATTTTCTATCCACACATCCAAAAATTAAAAAAGTCTATCATGCCGGATTGCCTGGCAATCCACAAGCTGATTTAACAAAAAAACAGTTTAACGGATTCAGTGGCATGTTAGCCTTCGAGATTAATGGTGGCCAAAAAGAGGCGATGACCGTCATGCAGAGCCTCAAGATAATCCTGTTTACCGTAAGCCTTGGTGATGTCTCAAGTTTAATCTCTCATCCGGCATCTACCTCCCATGTCTATCTTTCCCCTGAAGAAAGAGAAAAGATCGGTGTGACAAATGGTTTGTTAAGGCTTTCTGTGGGATTGGAGCATGTTAATGATTTAAAGGTTGATTTGGAATATGCTCTTTCATCCTTTTAATAGATACTTTCCCATGTTATTCCTCGCTGGCAAAATGATCATTCTAATTTCATTCCTATTTTGAAATGAATTAATTTCAAATTAAATTATACTTTAATTAAACACAGCGGGCATAAAGATTTTATTCTCCATGTCCACTGTGTTTTCAAATTCTATTCTTTAAAAATAATTGACAATTCTCAGCAGGATTTTCTACATGACTAATAAATTGACATCACAGGAAATACGACAATCTTTTATTGATTTTTTTTATAAGAAGGATCATACAAACGTACCGAGTTCTCCGGTTGTGCCGCTGGATGATCCCACATTACTTTTTACAAATGCCGGGATGAATCAGTTTAAAGATGTATTACTCGGTAAGGGTACCCGCCCCTACAGCCGCGCCGTAAATTCTCAAAAATGTATCCGTGTGAGCGGGAAGCATAATGATTTAGAAGAAGTAGGACACGATACCTATCATCACACTTTTTTCGAAATGCTTGGCAACTGGTCATTTGGCGATTATTATAAGCATGAGGCCATTGTCTGGGCCTGGGAACTACTTACCAATGTTTGGAAGATTCCAAAAGACAAACTATATGCCACAGTTTTTAGGGATGATGATGAAGCTGCTGAATTATGGCAAGAAGTAACGGATATCCATCCCGATAAAATTCTTCGTTTCGATGAGAAAGATAATTTTTGGGAAATGGGTGATACAGGCCCCTGTGGACCCTGCTCAGAAATTCATATCGATCAGGGAGTTAATTTTTGTGACAAACCAGATATAAAACATGAATGTGCGGTCAATGGCGAATGTGGTCGTTATATTGAATTATGGAATCTTGTCTTTGTTCAATATAACAGAGACAATAAAGGTAAGCTACATCCTCTTCCTTCAAAACATGTAGATACAGGAGCAGGATTTGAAAGATTAGTTGCTGTCCTTCAACAAAAAAAATCAAATTATGAGACAGATGTTTTTACGCCTTTAATAGAAAAAATCAGTGCGATATCCAACATTCCTTATACCGAGTCAGAGCTAAAATCGAGCTTTCCATGTTATTGCAGATCACGTACGCATGTTAACCTATTCAATTGCTGATGGCGGAACACCCGGTAATGAGGGTCGGGATTATGTAATCCGTAGAATATTACGCCGGGCAGCACGATATGGTCGGAAATTAAACATGCATCAACCGTTTATTTACAAACTTGTACCAACAGTAAACAAAATTCTTGCCAAATCTTTCCCAATTACAGAGGAACGTTTGGACCATGTAAGCACTATTATACGTTCAGAAGAGGAACATTTTAACCGAACTCTCGATCGAGGGTTAGAAATATTCGAAAGCATTAAAACAGATCTTAAAAATAAAAAAGAAATAGTGGTTCCTGGGGACGAGATTTTTAAATTATACGATACCTACGGGTTTCCGGTAGATCTTACCCGCACCCTGGCTGAAGAAGTTGGATTTAAATTAGATGAGTCTGGCTTTGAAAAGAAAATGAATCTGCAAAAAGAGCGGGCCCGCAAAGCGGCAAAATTTCAGACAAATGAGATTCCGGAAGATTCCTGGATAATACTCGATGACGAAAACAAATCCAATTTTGTCGGCTATACGGAAGATGCGATTGAAACGCATCTGCTCCGCTATGCTTCGCACGAGAATCAATTACATCTCGTCCTAAAAGATACACCCTTTTATGCAGAATCAGGAGGGCAGATTGGCGACAGGGGAACCATTTCCCTTGAAGAATTCGATTTAGAAGTTATTGATACGCAACAGGATGGGGAAAATATTGTTCATATCTGTCTGATGTCAGACAATTTCGAAGTCCGGTCTGACAGAGTTCTTGCTCAGGTGAGTATTGCCAAACGGCGTGAAACCGAGAAAAATCACACAGCCACCCATTTGCTACATGCCGCTTTACGCAGCATTCTCGGATCACATGTACAGCAGGCGGGTTCATTAGTTGCACCCGACCGGCTTCGATTTGATTTTAATCATTATTCAAAAGTTGATTCCGGGCAGGTTGTGGAGATTGAAAGCCAGGTAAATGCAAAGATTCAGGATGATCTTGCCTTGGAGATAGCCCAGGATTCTTTTGATTCTGCAAAGAAAAAAGGTGCCATGGCCCTGTTTGGTGAAAAGTATGGGGATGTGGTCCGAACGGTAAAAGTCTCCGACTATAGTTTTGAATTATGTGGTGGCACCCATGTTGACCGTACAGGACAAATTGGACCCTTTGTCATTATTTATGAGGGAAGTATAGCAGCAGGGGTCAGAAGGATCGAAGCTCATCACCGGAAGGACTGCGATTCAGTATTTTCAAAATATTCGGACTCAACTTGGGGAAATATCTGAAATCATTAGCGGCAATGAACAGGAATTATCGCAAAAAATAAAAGAGCTCGTCAACTCTAAAAAAGAAATGGAGAAAGAATTAAATAAAGTCTCTTCTCAAGTTCTTTCACAGGGCATAGATGATATACTAGCCAAAAAAGAGTTGATAAACGGAATTGACATTATCATCTATTCGCTTAAAAATTCAAATATGGATCAGTTAAAAGAAATCGGTGATCAAATTCGCAACAGAACAATGAATACCGTCGCCGTATTAGGAACAATTAATGAAGACAAAATAAATTTTCTATGTTTGGTCACTGATGACCTGATCAAAAATAAGGGATTAAAAGCAGGTGATCTGGTCAGGAAAATTGCCCAGGTTGCAGGCGGAGGTGGTGGAGGGCGCCCACATATGGCTACTGCAGGTGGAAAAGATATATCAAAATTTGATGAGGCGATGTCTGAGATAAAGAAACTGATATAACTTGTAATTATTTCTTTTTCAACAGATTTTAACCACGGATTATCCGTCTTCGCCGGATCAGGCTGCGACTGAGACGAATTATTGCGAATTTCACTAATAAACTCAATAGATCCCATTCAATTTTATATATAGGTATTTTAATACTCTGCGCCGTTGTGACGCTGCGTGAAAAATAATTACCCAATATTTAGGGATCGTTCTGGGAGGTTATGATGAATGAAGTTCTTAAGATAATGAACGAGGATCATAAAAAACTGGAATTTCTGTTTAATAAACTTTTATCTGCGTTTGAAGCAAAACAATCAGATCCCACAGAAATTTTTACTCAATTTCAACAAATCCTACAAAAACATTTTATTTGGGAAGAAAAAATCCTATTTCCACTATTCGAAAAACGCGCCGGTCTTTCTGGCGTAGATACAATTTTCGTACTTCGTAATGAGCATCATCAAATGAATAAAATGTTCATAACCAAGATTGAAAACATGCTTTCTGAGAACCGACTTCAGGATCTCCAATCCTTAATTACCGGTCTGGAGGAAATGCTTACCATGCATCGCCAAATGGAAACGGATATATTTTATCCATGGTTTGATGAAATCCTTGAGGATGGAGAAAAAGAAACTGTCGTCGACAAACTAAGGGAGATTTAAGCGAATGACTTCTAATATCAAGAAAGAAGATTTAGAAACCTGGGCTGGATTCTTATTGGATTACTCATTAGATGGTATCGTGTCTGAGGATGTTGTCATGATAAAAGGAGAACATATCACCTGGCCGCTCATGTCTGTTTTGCAAGATAAAATAATTTCATCTGGCGGTATAGCTGATATTTTACTCGTCCCTCCGGATAATGACCGGGGCAAAGTCTGGGGCGCCTCCATGGCCCGCCATGGAAGTACTGATCAGATTGAACGTGCACCTAAGTGGTTAACAACACGTTATGAAAATATGACTAAGTATATCGAAATTTTAGGTTCTGAAGATCCCGGATTATATGCCAATCTCCCGGATGAAAATTCCCAGGCTATTATGAAGCAAGATGAGCCTCTAAAGATGATTCGTTTATTAAAGCCCTGGGTATTAACCCTTTTTCCAACCGAAGGATTTGCCAATATGGAGGGAATGTCCCTAACCGAATATACTGATTTTATTGTCGGCGCCAGCATAATTAATCCCAAAACACTATCTGAAGTTGAAGAGGAGATTTACCAAATCATGCGAAAAAGTGCGGTTATCCGGATTCAGACAATACACTCGGAAACCGGACGAGATCTCGAATTAAAAATGAATATTGCAGAAAAAAATATTGTCAAGTGTGCGGGTGAACGAAATTTTCCTGATGGTGAGGTATTTACCAGTCCTGATGCAAATACTGTGGAAGGTGAAATTTTTGTGGACCTGCCTGTTTCATATACAGGTGTTACAATCCAGGGTATATATCTGAAATTTTCAAAGGGCATTATTCAGGATTATTCAGCTTTACAGGGGGAGGACGCCCTTAGAAGAATAATTGAAACCGATGAGGGTTCTCATCGGTTGGGTGAAGTTGCATTAGGCATGAACAAGGGAATTCAGAAAGTGTTAAAGCATCCTCTATTTGTAGAAAAAGTTGGTGGAACCTTGCACATTGCCATTGGAGCCAGTTATCCGGAATGTTTTATTGAGGAGCCGGCCAGTGCTTTAGGAAAGAGTCAGGCAGATAAATTACATGCTGAGGGGGTTCTTAACCGATCTGCACAGCACGTGGATATTGTTACTGATTTCCGACCGGGAGGAGTAGGCAAAGCAGTTTTTCTTGATGATATAAAATTGGAAATTAAGGACAATATCTGGGTGGTGCCGGGTTCCAAAGTATAGGATCTAATATTACGGAAAGATGCTTTTATCTCGCAGAGACGTAAAGGAGATTTTGAACACATACCAGTAAACCAACTGGTACGAATCACCTCCGCCATCATCCCCCTCCTTACTAAGGAGGGGGATGATGGCGGAGGTGATTTATTTTACTTTAACAATATAACAGAATTCTCAACTGAATTTTCCATACAATCACTTTAAAGCAAATTTATAAGGGATATTCATCAATACACTTACACTCTCCCCGTTAAATATTGCGGGTTTAAACTTGCATTTTTTCGCCGCTTCTAGCGCCGCAATATCGAGAGATGTCTTCCGTACAGATTCTTTATTGTATCCCCATCCTTTTCCATTCTCATCCAATTTAACTTTAACAGAATCATTCAGCGCCTTAAAAATTTCAGCGGTCGCAACATTTCCATCTTTATCAATCGTTACAGATACAACCACTAGTCCCGTCAGCCCGGCCTTTCGGGCCTCCTCAGGATATTGGGGCATTCCCTTTTCAATCAATAGTGGCTTGACCGTAACTTCTGAAAATGCATAGACCTCCTCGGCCGGTGTATCAATATCACCAATTATTTCATTACTTTCACATTGCCATGAAAATAATACCATAGAAGAAAAAATAATAAAGGAAATAATTATGCTGCTTCTGCTCATCTTTTTCATCTTTACACCCTCCTTCTTTGATAACTGATATGAAATTCTATTCTTCATTGATGTATAGGATTCAGAAAATGCCAGGGAAATAGATGGTTCTTGTCTTGAATGAATTGCCCCTGCAGAAAGATCGACTAGCTGTTTGGAGTAAAGGGTAGTAGTAGAATCCAAATACTCAATTGTGACGTCATCACAAACCATTTCACTGAAAACAATCAATCTGTTACTTAGTATCCATACAAGAGGATTAAAAAAGTTTAGCGCTAAAAGAACTGTACGGAGAAGATTGTACCAAGGATCCCGATTCTGTATATGATTCAGTTCATGAGTTATGACAGTCGATTTGCATGTTTCTGTCCAGGAGTCCCAATCCTTTGGAACGATAACTTTTTTTCGGATCAAACCTATCAATAATGGGCTATGATTTTTATTGGATTTAAAAAAATTGATTTTTTTGGCCAAATGATGATCTGATAAATTGGATATATTGATAGGTTTGGCGGTATTAAATGTATCTTTTAGGCGCATCGTTCGCAAAAAAACGATACATAAAAACAATAGTGAGAGGGAAATCCAGGTAAAAAAAAACCAGGATTGAAGTGAGATCCCCTCACCCGTAATTATAACTGACCTTGATACGATATCCGTAACAGCTAAAGTTTTTATTTCACTAATAAAAGTATGTGTATCCACAGGCATCTTTATGATGGGGGGCAAGAGAAGTTTCAAAAATCCAATGATGGCCAGTATACGCAGGAATCGAATGTCCTTATTGCGAAAGATAGTCATCATCGTTAAAATCAATCCAATATAGATTGAGTTCTGAAATGTGGCTATTAAAAAATAATCATACCAGAGAGAAGATATTTCGTTCATGAAAGGAATCATATCATGCCCCTTTATTTTTTTCTTTTTGGGTGATTAGATTCTTTAATTCTGCTATTTCTTCAGCTGTAAGTGAATTCGAATCTACAATATAACTGGCGAGAGCCTGGAACGAACCATTGTATACTTTTTTTACAAAGCCCCGGGTTTCCCTTTTCATTATATCTTCTTTTTTATGGAGGGCATTATAAAAATTTACAAGACCTTTCTTTTTCTTATCCAGATATCCCTTTTCTACCAGATGATTCATAACCGTTTGAACCGTTGTATATGCTTTGTTGCCAGTGGGATAACCCTGAATTAAAATTTCGCGAACCGAGACCTCATTTTTTTGTTGCCAGATGACATCCATGACTTCCCATTCCAATGGTGTTAGTTTTTCAAAGGCCTTCATCACAACTCCTACACGTATAGTTGATCTACTATATTTATAGTAGAATATAATAAAATATTTTCAAAAGTCAATATATTTTTTACGAGGCCTTGTAATGAACTGTCATCTAACCTCCAATAGCATTGTTTATACTTAGCTTAAGACAGAATGTCCAGCCCAATAAAAATTACACTTATATTCATCTGATCCTTTAAAGACGTAATAAGAATTTAAATGTTTCCCTCTAGACAAGGGTTCTGATAAAGACTTTAGGTGTGAAAGCTAAAAGCAGATGGCAGAATTACGATTTAAACAAATCATTTTGTTTGTAAGGAATTAATAATCTGAATAAATCGGTTTGAATGATATATACCAAGATGATAGAGGGGGCTAAAAATGGACGCAATAAAGAATTCACTAAATTGGTTTGAGATTCCCGTCAGCTGATTTTGAACGGGCAAAGTTGTTTTATAGTATGATCTACAATTATGAGATGCCAGAGCAAAAAATGGATCAGGTGAAGATGGGTTTCTTCCCCATGGAACAGGGTGGTATAGGTGGGGCCATCGTCCAGGGTGAGGGATATATCCCCAGCGAAAAAGGAACGCTTGTTTATTTGAATGGTGGCAGGGATCTAAATGTTATTCTAAGCCGTGTTGTAAAGGCAGGTGGCAAGCCTGTTATTCAAAAAACCAAAATAACCGATGATCTGGGGTTTTTTGCTATTTTTCTTGATAGCGAGGGGAACCGGGTTGCCATCCATTCTATGGAGTAATTCATTGTGTTTCCGGTTGTTTGGAAAGGGGCATTTGCAAAACGCCCCTTCGTACTTCTGCCAGGTCGTATCTTAATCAGATATTTCCAATTCTACATTACTTAGGGCAACTGGATTAACCAGGACCCATCTTCGAACCATCTTTGCTCCAATAGGTTGAGCACTCCTGACAACTGCAGAGCTCCCAGATAATTCTCCACCATGTTTAATAACTGAGGATCATTAGGCGGTAAAGCCATACCAATCGGCTCAATAGTTAATGGCTGTGCCAAGGTAACCAGACCGGCATCTGGATGTCTGAGAATGGTTAAGGCACAAATTGGGAAATCGGCAACCATTGCATCTACCTTATCGTCGAGAACCAGTTTTACCGCTTCATCATAATCTTTTGTAGTAGTTAAAGTGGCCTTCTCGATAAATTTTTCAACAAACTTCTGACTGGTAGAACCTTCTAATGTCGCCAATTTTGCATTGGCCTGATCTATTTCTTTTGCTTCCTTGATCGCCGCCAATGTCTTGGATTTGGTCAGTATCGATTTTCCGGAAACAATATAGGGACCAACAAATGCTACTTTTAAATTGCGTGCTGGTGTCATCGTCATTCCGGACATGACAACATCAACCTCGCCACTTTCCAGAGCAGAAAGCAATTCAGAAAAAGGTTTTTCAACAAATTTAACCTCGACACTCATTGCATTTGCTAATAAAGTGGCCAGATCAACTTCATAGCCAATCAGCTTGCCTTCTTTTGATTTTACACTAAAGGGCGGCTGCGTGCCAGACATTCCCACCCGAATGGTACCACTCTTTACAATCCGGTTAAGTGCTGAATCATCCTGAGTGATTCCGGCTACCGAAAATAGCATTACAAGTGCGAAAAGGATGATACTATTAATGCTTTTGTGAAACATGATAAATTTCTCCTATTATAATGTTAGTTTTTTATTCAAGAGATTGAGAACGCCACGAGGAATCATTTAATTCCCACACATTAGAGAGAGAAATATTTAATCCGTTGATTGAGAAGGCTGTTTTAATTTAAATTTTTCTATCTTACCATATTTGCAACTTATCCAAAACATGTCCTCTAAAGTCTGGGTAATCATTTTTTCATAGTCTGAAAATATTTGCGATTCAAGTTTGGATAATTCATCATGATCAGACACAGTCCGTGGATTGCGTTGAAAAAGTGAGCAACAATCCTTATAGGGTTGTATTGAAGATTCGTAGGTATCAATTTGAATAGCCAGCTTTATTATATCTTCTTTTTCATAGGTAATCAATGGTTGTAGTACAGGTATATCAATGGCCCTGGTCGTCGAGGCAATATTAGTCAACGTTTGTGATGCAACCTGGGATAGGTTGTCTCCAGTAACGATAGCATGCATTCGACTCAGCTCACATAGTCTCTCAGCTGCCCTGGCCATAAATCGTCGAAAAAGAATTAATTCAAAATCCATTCGCTTGCCTGTGATAGCCAGATCAAAATAGGTTGAGGGTAAAACATAGACTTTCGATTTTAAGGTATACTCACTCAGTTTCGCAGCTCAGTATGCCGATTTTTCCTGATATAATCTCTTCAGGTTGAACATGGGAGGCCGTAAAATGAACAAAATCCACATGACATCCCCGCCGTGCTACCAGATAGGCTGCAACGGGCGAATCAATCCCCCCGGAATGCATCACTAATACTTTTTGGGCTGTCTTAACCGGTAATCCTCCCGCTCCCTTGATCCTTTCTGAATGTATAAAAACTTCTCCTGGTTGTATTTCGACATGAAATGTTTGATTCGGTTTTTTTAGGTTAACATTTTCCCAGGATGTGTTTTCAATGATCTTCTCCCCTAAATCTCTTTCCATTTCAACTGAATTTCCAGGAAAGCGTTTATCTGATCTTTTGACGTCTACGCGAAAACTATTACCGGGGATAAAAAGTTTTTGTGCCAAATGACATAAAGACAATTCGACTTTACCTAATATGCTTTGAACTGAGTCAGCTCCAAACCCCTCGTATTCCATTCTTTCGGCCGGCGAATACCAGTTTATCCCTATAACCTTGGCAAGAACGCTCCTGGCAGACTTCAATCTTTGATTGATCTTCAATTTTTAAAAGTAAATAGCCCCTGAATTGTTTAACAGGCCAATCAATTCCAATACTGCTTAATGAGAGTGCGATGTTTTTTAACAATTGCTTGCGAAATTGGGGCTGGTTTTTACCTTTGAGACTAATTTCGCCATAATGTATAAGGAAACAATTTTGCATGGATCTAATAACTTTATACCATTCCCTAATCCCATGCTTGACCAGGTTGCTAAAGTGAGGAGGGATGGATTAGATATAATCCCAGATTCTCGCACCCTTGCGGGATTAGAGCCTGCCCTGTTCTCAATCAGCCTCCTTGACAAAGAGGGAGAAGTAATTAATATGTATGGTTTTCCAGATTGAACCATCCACGATTCAATCATGTTTAGATAATAATTACACGACTTTAAAGTTACAGAATAATCTAAGTTTCTTCCAGACAATCTGCATACTTCTATTCCAATAAAAATTATTCTTGCCTCACTTTATTGATCTGCTTACCTTAGGTAACATTTTGAATTTCAATACGTAAGTAAGATAAAATTTTATCCATCCATTAGAATAAAATCCATTAACCGGTGTATATAACAATCATCCAATCTGTAAACTCACAAAACCAATGGGAGGGAATATGAGTGAAGAAACACCTGTCACAAGCACGACTGTACCGGAAATGAGTGCCATGCAAAAAATTATTGGCATTTTTACTGCGCCTCGCCAGACTTTCGAGGCAATCGATCAAAATCCAACCTGGCTATTACCCTTTTTAATTGGAATAGTGATCTTTCTGATCTTTCAAACTCTGACTGTTGATATTCAGATGTCAGAGCGGATAGAGATAATGGAAGCCCAGGGCCGTTTGTCAGCAGAACAATTGGAAGCAGCAAAAACCTCAATGACAGGACCAATGAAATATGTCGGTTTTATTGCCGGACCAATTGTTTGGTTGATTATGATTTTAATCATGGCTGCCATCTTTTATGTGGCATCTAACCTAATGATAGGCGGCGATTCATCCTACAAAAAGGTATTCGCTATTGTATGTTGGTCTGGTCTGGTTGGCACTCTCAGTCTTATCGTCATGACTCTTTTAATCTTATCTAAAGGGACCATGCAAGGTGTTGCCCTGGACCTGACTATTTTGCTTGACACACCGCCCATTGGCGGCGAAAAAAGCGCCCTCTACAGAATTTTTTCAAATCTCAATGTCTTTACAATTTGGCAAGTTGTGCTTTGGATTATCGGATTGTCAGTTACTTATAAGGCAACCACTAAAAAGGCCGCAGTACCAATTTTATCACTCTGGGGCATCTGGATTGTCTTAAGTGTCGTATTAGGCCCATTTTTCGATAGCATGGGAATGTAGAGATAATCTCATAGAACGCGGATTAAACGGATAACACGGATTTTCGCGGATTTAATATAATAGTTTTATAATTATTTTCTGTGGCCTGAGGCTTCAGATTCCGAATTAATTTTATAGATAATAAAATTTAATCCATGGAAATCTGTGTTATCCGCGTTCTATATTATTTCATTTATACTTTTTCGACTGTCAACTCTCCATTATTTGAGAAATCTTTATGAAACTTTATTTGGCTTTAATTCTATTACTTACCCTAATCTTTAATGGATGTACGCAGAGATCAGATTCCAAATCCGACGCGATTGATAAATTTGTCCAAGAATGTTATGATATGGGAATGTTTAGTGGTTGTGTTTTGGTTGCCGGCAACGGCAATCTGTTGTTCAAAAATGCTTATGGCTATACCGACCTGAAGTCGGGAATACGCCTGAATACCGCAACTGCTTTTTATCTTGCTTCCGTTTCAAAACAGTTTACGACAATGGCAATTATGATTCTAAAAGAGCAAAAGAAACTCTCTTATGATGATAAACTCAAAACATATTTCCCAGGATTCCCTGATTATGCAAACAAAATTACCATTCGTCATATGATGACACATACCTCCGGGTTACCTGATCATTATGATATTATCACCAAAAGCGAGGGTATCACCAATCAGGATGCATTAGAGGTATTACAGAATCAGCCCAAGCTTCTTTTCGATCCGGGGACAGGCTATCATTATAGCAATGGTGCTTATGTGTTACTCTCGCTTATCGTAGAAAAAGTATCCGGCCGATCCTTTCCTCTGTATATGAAGGAAAATATTTTTGATCCCTTAGACATGAATCGTACACTTGTTTATGATCAATCCAAACCAATTATAAAAAATCGAGCCATTGGATATAATCCTTTTGGTCAAGAGAGGGATTACACCCATTTTACATCTGGAGCCGGGGGGATGTACACAACGGTTGAGGACTTGTTTAAATGGGACAGAGGTCTTTATGGGACAGATCTAATAAACATCGAAACCAGAGAAGAAGCCTTTACACCCTTTAAATTGGCTAATGATAGTTCAATCCATTATGGGTTTGGTTGGGAAATTCGTGAAGATGATAAGGGAAAGATTGTAGAACATTCAGGAGGATTGGCCGGTTTTAGTACCTATATCGAACGATACATCGAAGATGAAAATACAATCATCTATTTAAGCAATCGTGGAGTTCCTATGCCATGGTTATTAAAAGGGATAAGAAATATATTAAATGATCAGCCAGCTGATTTACCCAAAATTCCAGTTTCTTTAAAAATGGATCAGACCATTAATGAGTCCGGCATCGATAAAGCAGTGGAACTTTATAAATCTATCATGACAGACGAGAATGAGGCTTATGACTTTAGTGAACCACTTCTACATGCCTATGGCTATTATTTACTCAGCGAAAACCGGATCTCTGATGCTATTGATATTTTTAAATGTAACATTCTAAGTTATCCTGACTCCCCAAATGCTTATGACAGTCTTGGTGAAGCCTATGAAACTAACGATCAATTTGAGGAAGCAGCTCAATACTATTCTGAAGCATTTAGGATTGAAAAAAGTACTCGTGGAGAAGATGCTTCACTATACAAGTCCAATCTTGATCGGGTGCTAAAAAAGTTAGGCGGTCCACAGATCAGACAAAGGCCAAACTAATATTTTGGAATTGGGAACTTAGTCCTATCGTGAAAATCCCGTGTCTTATATCCAGAAAATTCATCCTGCCCAAGGATTCCCAATTTCCATTTCCTCCATCATGAACATGTATTATTTCTTCTTCACCGGATCTGCCGGACGGGAAGGTAATTTCATTGGCTGTTCTTCCAATTTTTTAAGGATCTCTTCGATTCCACGTTCCAGTTGCGGATCATGTCCTTCCAGCACTGATTTTGGATCATTCTCAACTTCAATATCCGGGTCGACCCCATGGCCCTCTATTATCCATTGCCCCTCAGCATTATTGGTACCCCGTAAGGGTACGAATGCGGTACCACCATCAATAAAAGGTCCTTTACCCGATATTCCAACAACACCGCCCCAGGTGCGTTTGCCGATGAGCGGACCAAGCCCTGCTTCACGGAAATAATGTGGGAAGATATCTCCATCCGATGCAGAGGTTTGATTAATCAAACAAACTTTGTGACCATGAAATACGGAATAGGGATAGGTTGTGGCTTTATCACTGTCATAACCAAAACGGGTACCGAGTAATTTAGAATCCAGACGCTCAATTATCCATTGGGAAACATTTCCACCGCCGTTAGATCGGACATCAACAACCATTCCTTCCTTTCTGATCTGGGGATAATACCACTTAATAAATTCATATATTCCACCAGATCCCATATCAGGTAAATGCATATATCCAACCCGTCCATTAGACGCCTCATTTACTCTTTTCCGATTACCTTCCACCCATTGTAAATATAGTAATTTGGCCTCATTTGTAATTGGCTTATAGGTTACCTGCCGTGCTCTCTCTTTCTCGGGTTTACTATTCAGAGTTAGGGTAACAGGATCAGTAATATGTTGTAATAAACGGTACGGATTGTCATTTCCTTTTAACTCTCTCCCATTGATAGCTAAAACGTAATCTCCAACATTAGCCATTATCCCAATCTCAGTCAGAGGGGCTCTGTATTTCGGTTCTTCATTATGACCCATAAAAATGGTTTTAATCCGGTAAATTCCGGATGCTTTATCCAGTTCAAATCGTGCCCCAGGGAGTGCTACCTTTGGACGTTGAGGGATTTCATAGTCACCACCCTGTATATAAGCATGCCCAACACTCAATTCCGCCACCATTTCACCAAGCAAATAATTAAGATCCGAGCGGTGAGCCACATACTTCAAGAGCGGCCGATATTGATTACCTATTGCAAACCAGTCATTGCCATGCATATTGTTTACATAGAAAAAGTCCCGGAATCGCCTCCACGTTTCCTCAAATATCTCTGCCCATTCTTCAGAGGGTATTCTATCCACCATAAGGCCATTTATTGGGACGGACTTCTTCTCATTCGCTTTTGGTTTAACTTCATACAGGTTGTAATCATTTTCCTGCTTTACCAGCACCTTTTTCCCATCCAAAGAAAGGGCATATCCTGAAGTATTTTCAGCCAGAGTAGATAGTTCACGATCTTTAAAGCAATAGATCTGTAGACTTGGTTTAACATAGCTCTTCTCTACCATAAAATCTGGCACCGGACTTCACGAATAAGAGATGTCCCTCAACAGCAGCCAGCCCCCACATATTATCATCCTCGATTGTGACACGGGCTGTACGATTTTCGATATTCTTAAAATCAATTTTGATAAATTTTTTCTTCTTCTCTTTTTTCTTTTCATCTTTTTCGTTTTTATCTTCTTCTCCGAATGTCACTTCATCGCTCAGAGGAGGAAAGGGATCCTTTACATCTTCGCGTAAGGCCATTGCAATAATACTTGTTTCTCTATTTCCGGCAAAATTCCATTCCCAGGTACTAATTTGGGGTGCAAATTGTCTATCAGAAAGATAATACAAATACTCCCCCTTAACTCCCCAGGTCGGACTATATTCGCTAAAGTTTTCTCCTGTTATTCGTTGGGTCTTTCCACTAGAGACAGAATAAATATAAATTGAACGATATCCGCTCCAGTCGCGCATAGAAAAGGCTAGATGTCCGCCAAAGGGAGACCATTTATAATCATAAATTTCAGCGAATTCATGATTAGCAACCTCAATCATTTTTTTTGAATCGATTGTGATCACATATAATTGTCCATCCATATTACAAACAGCCAGGCGTTTTCCATCTGGTGACCATACAGGAGGTGAAAGCATCGAGTTAAGACTGGTTGTCAGTTGTAATGGCTCACCTTTCCCCAGCTGATCAACCAGATAAATTTGTTCTTCACCTGACATATCTGATATAAATGCAATTTTGCTACCATCCGGTGCCCATCTTGCCGATTTATCATGGGCGTTAGATGAATTTGTCAGATTGCGTGTGGGTCCTTTCTCAATTGGAGCTGTAAAAACATCTCCCCGAGCCACAAATAATGCCCTTTCACCCTTCGGTGACAACTCAAAATCTTCGATATTTTTTGCTGCTGAATACTTTGATGGACGTCTGGCCAAGCCGTCATCAGGCACCATTATTGATATTTTTCGATCTGATTTTTTACTAATATCATAGATATGAAGCTCACCATTCAGCTCATATACGATCATATTCTGATTATCAGAAGACGGCCAACGAACATCCCAGGTAGTACTCTCTGTTAGTTGTGTGACTGATTCGTTTTCTATATTGTAAGAAAATAAATTTAAAGTACCGGTCCGGTCAGAGACAAAATATATAGCACTTCCAATCCACATGGGATCTCTTTCAGTCCGAATACTTGGCGCAATTTTTTTAGTTACGAATGTCGAAAGATCAAAAATAAATAAATTTTGAGCCCAGCCCCCCTGATAGCGTTTCCAGGTTCGAAAATCTCGGAATAAGGGCGAGTACACCATTTTCTTCCCATCGGGAGAAAAATCACCCGCCCCGGAAGATGGCATTGGCAATTTCACCGGCAGGCCTCCCTTACGATCAACGACATATAATGCAGTTTCTGTGCTTCCTCCATTTGCGTCACGAAGGGAGCGGAAAAAGATTTTCTTGCCATCCACAGACCATCCATATACCTGGTTATCATATCCCCATCGCGGTGCCAGGGGCCCATGTGCCGGATAATAAGTCAACTGGATTGGTTCGCCTCCCTCTGAGGGCATCACATAAACCTGCTCATCACCATCATACTGGCCTGTAAAAGCAATCCACTCTCCATCTGGAGAAAACTTTGGAAAAACTTCCTGACCCTTATGGGCCGTCAATCGTACTGCGGTCCCCCCTGAGACAGAAGATTTCCATATATCGCCACCATAGCAGAAAACAACCTGATCCTGATGGATATCAGGAAATCGAAGTAATTTTGTCTGGGTATACCCAATTTGAACAGAGATGAGGAGTACCAACAGGAATATGGCTACTACCATTTTAATCGATCCGAACATACTATCTCCTTTCGATTTAAATTTGATACAAGTACTTTGATATTTTAATCCATCATAACTTGTGGGCATTATTAGTCTGGGATTTAATAGAACATCTTTAGTAATAATTCCAATTAATAAATCAAATATACGCCTAATTTAACATGCCCATGTATATCATGAAAGTAAGGTGAGGGAATTCTAAGGATTTCGACTATATTATCGGTATTCATGGATATATTTTCCTTGAAACTCATTTTAAAAATTGATAAATAGGTTTTTTATAAAACCCAAATATTTTTTTATTGATAAAATATTCTAAAGTACAATGGAGAACAAATAATGAAAAATTTATCATTACCTTATTTCTATCTAATTCTTATAATCTTCAGTAATATAAGTCATGCCCAAATGCGGGTTCGAACACCAATACAAATACCCGATATTCCAGGATATCAAACACTTGTTTGTGATCTGCATATTCACACGGTTTTCTCTGATGGTGATGTCTGGCCGACAGTTAGGGCAGAAGAAGCCTGGCGCGAAGGTCTTGATGTTATAGCTATTACAGATCATATTGAATATCTTCCTCATAAGGATGATATTCGCACAAACCACAACCGTTCCGGCTACATCGCTAAAGGGTATGGGAAAAACATTAATGTTACCGTAATCAGGGGTTCAGAAATAACCCGCGATATGCCCCCGGGCCATTTGAATGCCATATTTATCCAAGATGCAAACAAATTAGATGTTGAAACCTGGCGGGAGGCCGTCTCCGTAGCTCGACAGTCAGGAAGCATTCATATTCTGGAACCACCCTGGTTGGCGGGGTCAACAAAAAGATGGGATTGCCCGCTGGTATCCCGAACATACTGAGTTGTTACAAAAAGGTCAGTTACATGGTATAGAAGTAGTGAATGACAAAGAATACTACCCCGAAGCACATCGTTGGTGTCTGGAGAAAAACCTAACCATGCTGAGCAACTCTGATATTCACCCCCCTATACAGATGCATTTTGATGATCTCAAAGGTGATAGCAGACCCGTAACATTAGTTTTTGCTAAGAGTAGAGAGGAATCGGCAATCAAAGAAGCTCTTTTTAAACAACGAACAGCTGTTCTTTGGAGAAATATGTTAGTGGGAAAAGAAGAATTTCTAAAGCCCATTTTCGAGAAATCTATTGAGATCGACAACACCTCGATCTCTTTTGGCATTAACGATCACCAATATATACAAATTACAAATCACTCTGACATTAACTATGACCTACTTAGAACAGATAAGGTCGCAGAAATAACTACCCCGGAAAAACTTACTTTATATGGAGGCAAGACTGTATTGTTCAGCATAGAGAAAACTGAGCATCTTACAAAGGGTAAAAAGAAATTAGATTTGTCTTATAAAGTTCAGAATCTATTGCTTACACCTGAAAAGCCACTGGATATAAACCTAATATTAGAAGTTGAGCAAAAGTAACATGTCGGGAATAAATTCGGTAGAAAACAAAAAATTTGATGTATTCGGATTAGGGCAAAGCTGTTGGGATTTTATTGGACAAATTGATTCCTATCCTCCTCCAGATTGTAAATATGAAATGTCATCTCTAATGGAAGTTGGGGGTGGCCCAGTGGCGACAGCATTGGTGGCTCTCTCCAGGTGGGGATTATCATGTGCATTTAATGGACTTGCTGGTGATGATATTTATGGTAAAAAACTCACAGATTCACTATATCTTGAAAATATTGATACATCCAGAACCCTGGTACGCTCTCAATCCTCATCTCAGGTGGCATTTATTGTAACCGAGAAATATAAAGGAAGACGAACGATCTTTTGGCAAAGACCGAATGGCTTACCCATAGAACCGAACGAACTTGATTTAAACGCCATCCGTAATGCACGCCTCTTTTACACCGATGGCCTATTTATTGAGGCTTCTGTAAAAGCTGCTCAGGTGGCCCGCAAAGCGGGTGTACCAGTTGTGGTGGATGCCGGTACTCTCCGCAAGGATTCTCTCGACCTGGTGCCACATAGTGATTGTTATATTGTTTCGCGGCCATTTGCACAATCATTGGTGGGAGAAGATAATCCAAGGGAAGCCTGCCTGGCGTTGCAAAGACTTGGTCCTCAGATTGTTGGTGTCACCTTAGGAGAAGATGGATATGTGATACGCGCTAACAAGGAATGGATTGAGGGATCTGCCTATTCGGTAGAAACAATTGATACAACGGGTTGCGGGGATGTATTTCACGCAGGGATTACTTTTGGAATATTAAATAAGTGGGATATGATAAAGACATTAGATTTTGCAGCCTGGGCCGCAGCTGAGGTCAGCACCAAACTTGGTGGACGTGATGGGATCCCAGATGTGAGTGCGTATCAAAGGAATGAAAAAAAGAGAGAAAAGAGAAGAGAGTAAAGATGCGGATGCGGGATGCGGGATGCGGGATGCGGGATGCGGGATGCGGGATGCGGGATGCGGGATGCGGGATTAAAAAAATTGTCGCTCAATCAATTACTTGTCAAGTATTATTTACTCTTTTTTTCAATCACATATTCGGTATCTGGTATCCCATATCACACATCTCGTATCTCATATCTCGTATCTCGTATCACATATCTGGTATCTGGTATCCCGGATCGCGTATCCCGTATCTCATATCACATATCTCGTATCCCGAATCACTATTTAGTTACTCATATAAACCCATATGGAGGTTTTTTGTTAATTCATCATGAAGACTTTTTGGTGCGTGCCTATGAGGTTGATGCAAAAGGGAAGGCTTCCGTCCCAACAATCTGTAATTATTTACAAGAGGCCGCGGGAAATCATGCGACAAAACTAGGTGTGGCCGTTGATCACCTTTTCAAATTAAATATGACCTGGGTGCTATCGCGGCTTCATGTTCAATTCTCCAGATTTCCATATTGGCGGGAAAAAATACATTTAGAAACCTGGCCTTCTGGGAAGAAAGGAAAATATGCTACACGTGATTTTCTGATTTTTGACCAGAACAAAAATATCATCGTTAGGGGTACGTCTTCCTGGATGATATTAGACCTTAAAACGCTTAAACCTCTCTCCATGCCGGATTTCATGAAAGACATTGAATCTCCAGACAGAATTCGGGCCATTGAGGATCAATTTTTAAAACTTTCTGTTCCAGATAATCCCGATATTGAAAAAAAATATGATGTGAGACTAAATGACTTGGATATCAATCAACATGTAAACAATGTTAAATATATTGAATGGGCCTTAGAGTCAATCCCGATCACTGATTGGAGGAAAAATCAATTAACAGATTTGGAAATTAGTTATCGTGCTGAAACCAAATACGGTGAGCGTGTAATCGTCAAGACCCAGAAGAATGAAGATAAATATCTTCACCACATAGTTGCTGATGAGGATAAACGGAGCTTAGCCGTACTCAAAACAAATTGGAAGGCTAAGGTAAGAGGAAAAGAAATCGATGAATAAAGTTCGACAAAAATTGCTTCTTGATATGGGATTTTCTGTAAAAGCCGTATCAATCTTAGAGAAACAAGTCAATATGGGTAGTATGAAAAAGCCCTCTATAACAGAGCAGCATCAGGGTTCCTGTGGTGACATTTTGTTTCTATCCCTTAAAATCGAAGATGATTGTATAACAGATGCGATGTTTGATTATATTGGTTGTGCGGGATTACAATCCTGTGCCTCGGCCATCACCAACATGATCAGGGGAAAATCACTCACAGAAGCTCAAAAAATTGATACCAGTGATATCATAGACTACCTGGAAGGGATTCCAAGACAGAAATATGAATGTGCAGAAATCGCTCGCGACACCCTTCGAAAAGCAGTCCATAATTGGAAGAATCCTGCTCTCAAAGTTTTATGATTTTAAATTTTAACGACCTGTTAATTTTGCAACTAAAACTCTATTTTTATTTTATTTATAATTTTTTTTTCATATAATCATTCCGGTGCTTATATTTATATGCATCTATATCAAATTAAAATCTTGAATAATTCTCTGGGGAGAGATAATGGGGCTAATTGTAACGTTAATCATTCTCGCTGCGGTAATAGCCATCGGTATATTTTGGGGAAGAAATACAATCCAAAAAGATACGATGCGCAAAGTACATGATGAAGAAGAGCTCGATAAACTACATCAATTAAGAGGCTAAACAAAGGGCTAAACCGTTTTAAAGCTAGTCAAAGAATCTTAGAAGTGTGCCTTTACGGCTTTCTTTGTCTTTTTTATTTTCGTTTCTCTCAATAGATTCTATGATATTGTAATTGGATTATAAATCCGAATTTCAGATATCTACACTATCCCAACCTATATATATCACACTGCAAAGCAAAAGATTTTCTATTTCCATGATTTTTATTACTCAGAAAATTTGTACTTATTTTACTGATTCTTATAAATCCGTATATTTTCACACAAATGGCTACCATACAAACCAATTATACGGCTTTCCGCATTCGACAGGATATTTTTTCAAATTCATCAATTGGAGTAATCGGTTTGAACAAACAGTCCGTGGATGATATTCGATATTCACGTAATTTTGGCGTTGATGCGAATTTTTATTTAACAAAGAATACACAGATTGGCGGTTTTATAGCAAGTTCCCACGAACCATTAGTAACTGATAAAAACTATGCTGCTTATCTTGATTTTTATCATCAGGATGATTTATTTACTCTTTTCGCCTCACAGAACAGCATTCAAGATAATTTTAATGCAGAGATGGGGTTTTTTCCACGAATCGGCATTAGAACATCCCAGTTAAACACAGGGATCTCTCCCCGTCCAGATATACTTAATATCCGGCAACTATTTATATTTAATAATTTCAACTATATTGCAGACCAGAATAATATGCTAGAGTCTCGTATGAATCTATCTGGATTTTTCTCTTTGTTCGATAATGGTTCCTATTTATTTGGTGCCTATATTCAGAATTACGAAAAATTGACTGAAGAATTTGAGATTCATGATAACATAATCATACCTGAAGATATATATCGGTTTAATTATTTTCTATTTGAGTATCAAACCGACAGAAGTAAACCATTAGCTGGAAGTCTTCTCTATGGGGATGGTAATTTTTTTAATGGATCTCTTCGAAGTTTTGTATTTAAGGGTTATTTGAAAGCAGGTGGGCATTTGACACTTGATTTGATGGCAGATTATAACGATGCCAAGTTGGCGAGTGGCAATTTTAATACCACATTAATTAGCGCACGTATCGTATATTCATTTACACCTTACCTGTTTATCAAACCATATATACAATGGAACAGTGGCACGCAAAAAGTGATTAGCAATTTTCTGCTCAATTTTATACATCGCCCAGGCAGTGATATTTATTTTGTATACAATGAGGAGATTGATTTAAGCGGAGCCTCATCCAGGACTGAAAATCGCACCGTTTTGCTCAAAATGACGTATTTATTTAATCTATGAAAGTTGAATTTTATTCTCTGGCATAGACGCAAAGACGCAGAGTTTTTTATTATATAATTGTGTTTGGTAAATAGACTAAACAGTATTATCTCCTCAGTCTTCCCTCTTTGCTCTTCACTTCACGCTATACTATCAACTCTCTACGTTATTAACACGCCTTAATGACCATAAACGTAATATCATCTTCTAATTGAATATCCTGACGCCAGTTTTCACCTGTTGATACAAGATGATCAACGATGTTCTGAGGTTCATCCATAGCGACTTCACGAAAGGCCTGTTCAACCCGGGGATAGTCAAAAATAAGACCGTTGGGATCCTTTAACTCGGGCAGGCCATCGGAGAGCAATAAAAGAGTATCTCCCCTTTCAAAGACTTCCTCTCTAACCTGATACCGGTAATCCTTCATGGCACCAAGGGGTACACTTTCCAGACAAATTTCTTTTATTCTTTTATTACTTTGGCGGTACAGATAGGCGGGAGGCATTCCGGCAGAAGAAAAGGAAATCTGTTTATTTTTAATTTTCAGAAGCGTCAATGCCATTAATGCCCGATTAAACCGCAGCTCTTTTATAGTAGCACTGCTCTGATCGAGGAATGTATCAATTTTAATATTTCCCGAATCGGCACTGAATAAACCTTTCATAAGTGTAACGACTGTCCCGGCACGCATACCGTGCCCGGTGGCATCACCAAAGACGATATTCAATGTCCCATCCGCTGCAATATTATAATCATAATAATCACCACCAACTTCTGTAGCCGTTTTCATATAGACGGCAATCTGCAGGTTGGGGAGGTCCGGAAGTTTTTCAGGTAGCAATGAAAGTTGCAGGTGTCTGGCTTCTTCTAATTCTAAAGATTTTCGTTCGTTTTCAGATTCAGCTACCTGAGCACGCAATTCAGCTTCACGGATCATTGCCCGATTTCGCTCACGCTGTGTTAAACGGAAGCGCTGAACACGATCTATGGTAAATACAAAAAGAATAAGAATTAATCCATAAGAGATATAAGCCCAAGTGGTATTCCACCAGGGTTTATTTATGGTGATCTTCAAGGTTTTTTCTGCAATCCCGGAAATTCCATCACTGCTTACTGCGCGGATTCTAAATGAATACTCACCCGGATCCAGATTGGTATAAGATGTAAAACGTCGACCATTGTTGATCCATTGATCATTAAAGCCATCAAGTTTATAAGCCACCTGGTTCTTATCAGGCCGGGAGAAATGAAGCGGGGCAAATTCAAAAGACAGATCGTTTTGGTCATGGGCCAAGATGATTGATTTTGTATCAAATATTGATCTTTCCAGCGGAGAATCTTCTGCTCCGGGGAGCGCTTTTTGATTTGAAATAAATATCTGAGACAGTGCAGCCCGTGGGGCCAGGATATTTGTTATACCTGGGGAAAATGCATTAAATCCATTTCTGCCACCAAAAAGCATTTCTCCATCAGAATCTTTAAAAACCGATCGGCCATAAAATTGATACCCCTGCAGACCATCCTGGACATCATAATTAACAAAAACCGGATGATCAGAATGCCTGCTTTTCTCGAATTTAGTTAATCCATTAACGCTACTGATCCATAAATTACCTGCATCATCTTCGGCTAATGCACGAAGCTGATCAGAGGGAAGCCCATCTCTTTCAGTATAGGTAGTAAATTCCCCTTCTACAGGATCAAAGCGATTTAAACCCCGGGCTGTTGCAATCCATAAAATACCCTCTTTGTCTTCTAATAAATAATTAATCTCGTTTGAGCTTAGTGAATTTTGTTTCCCTATTTCATGCTTGAAATTGGTCACTTCCCGGCTTTTTATCTCGTAACGGCTAAGGCCATTTTCAGTCCCAATCCATAAATATCCTTTTGAACTGTATTCCAATGCTCGGATATTTCGCCCTTCTATATATGGTTCTGCAAGGTCAACCGCAACAAGTCCATTTAATAGATTTGCTTTATTTTCTGTAACTTTAAAAATATTTATCCCCCACCATAGAGAATCGGCCGGTGGAATTTCATTCCAATTTGCATAGGTATGACTATCATCTGATTTATATCTCAACCTGTAATTCCCCACCTGCAACGGCATTACCGCCACTTCAATCCTATTCTTAGTAGCCCCACTTAGATGAAATGTGTGAGAAAGCTTATTCATCGCCCAAAGTGTATCCCCCTTATCACTCTCCAACCAGCCAAAATCAACCATATTCCAATTCTGTAACCCCTCCCCAACTGAGATGATCAGATACCTACCAGACTCAGATATTTCAAATTCTTGAGAAAGATCCGCATAATCCCCCACTTCTTTAATTGAAGAAATAGGTATATGCTTATGAAAAAGTGAATCAATGTGTGTTAGGAGATCCTCACTGTAGTTCCGGGCTTCCATACCAGGAATGCGTGAAATACTGCCCGTTTGTGGATTAAGGCGATTAAGTCCTTCCCAGGTTCCTACCCAAAGAGTACCATAATCATCCAATTCAAGACTAAAAATGCTCGGAGAATTTAAACCACTAAGATGTTGCGGATCGGAAGGAATATTAACTAATTGCTTTCTTCTGGTATTGTAACGATACAGGCCCTCTCTTTGTGTGCCTATCCATAAGGATTCTTTATCATCGGCAATTATTGATCGGATCAATCCGACATCATTAAGTTCGGTTCGATTCAGTTTAGTGTAAGTACTGTTTTCACGATCAAAACTGTAAACACCATCATCGGTGCTTAACCAGTATAGGGGGGCATTTCCCTGACTTTTTGTAATAGAATAGACACCATGATTCGATGTCTGGGTATCACCTTTTAGGCTGCTGTAAGATTTAAAAGCAATCTTTTTAGGATCATACTTGCTGAGCCCCCCTCCCAAAGTTCCAAACCAGAGCACACCAAAATCGTCTTTATAAGAGCACCAGACAGTATTTGAACTCAGAGAATGGTTATCTGTGCCTGAACTTTTGAACACTCTGGAGTGTCCTGTCTTTAAATTATATCTAATCAAGCCTTCATTACTGCCAAACCACAAATTTCCTTCATCATCTTCCAAAATATTATAAACTACAAAATTTCTGATAGGCGTTTTGGGGAGTCGAACTTCCCTGATTCTCTCCCTTTCCGAATCGATGTTGAAAATTCCAGATTGTGTTGCCAGCCACAAACTACCCGCTCTATCTTCATGATACATAAAGACACCAATGTCGACGAATTGATTCTTAGTCATCCCTTTCAGAATTAGCGGTTCAAAATAGCTTTGTTTTTCATTATATCTGATAAGTCCCTCCGGCAAATCCGCAGAATAAATTTCACCTGAAGCAGTCTCAAGAACAGCTGCTACGGGGCCACCAAAAATTCTTGCAACACCATCTTCGTATAGCTTTTTGCCGGGGTTACTTTACCGGTTTCCTTACTATAGGACATAAGACCACCAAACCTTGTGCCAATCCATATGTTTCCTTTACGATCCTCATGAATGGCCCAGAACCATTCATCATTAGACACCGGTGAGGTTGAAAAATCGATAACGACGTTATCGAAATTCTCTTTATCCCAATTCCATTTACTTAGTCCTCCTTGAGTACTGACCCAGATATCCCCATCGCTGTCGAGCACAACCCTTTCGACCCGGCTGTCTGCCAGGCTAGTGGAATCGGAAGGATCATTTTTAAAGACATCGAATTTATAGCCATCATAGCGGTTTAACCCATCATCCGTACCAATCCATAAGTACCCATACTGATCCTGGCAAATGGAACGAACATTACTACTGGAAAGTCCTTGCGGAACATCCAGGTGGTCAAAAAATACATCCTCCTGAGCGGATAAGTTGCCCACAATTAGTAATAGCAATAATAATGCAGAAAGCTTGCTCCAAAATGTAAATGTCCTAATCATTTTGATCCTTTCAAAAACACAAATTTTTGTAGTACAATCAAACCCAACTTATATTTCTGGTAATAATATATAGTATATAAATGGTAAGATATTGATTCAGATTTTTTAAAACGGTGATACTATTGAATTTATTTCCTGTAAAGTATTCACTTTTTTTGAATTCATTCTGCTTCTATATTTGCATATCGAAAGAATTATTTTCACAAACTTTAAAGAGAACAAAGATGAAGCATATTTATTTTTTTTTCTTAATGGGATTGTTATTTCCTCTTCAAACCTGTTTTGCACAATCATCATCCAAGATTTTAAATGACCAAATCCGCAATCAGGTCATTACAAAGATTGGCAAATTACTTGTCACTAATTATGTGGAGGAGAAAACGGCAATATCCTGCAATAAATTTCTGATTGGAAAAGTGAATGAAAATGGTTACGAGAAAATAACGCATCCTAAGGAGTTGGTAAAACAGCTGAAATAAAGATCTGATGCAAATTCATAAGGATCGCCATGTTCGGGTGCAATTTATTTCTCCTGAAGGCCGGGATTTTGAACTTCAAAACCCTAAACTATTTTTTCTACTGCGTACCCAAGAACGTTTCAAAGAAAATATGGGTATTCGGCAATTAAAAATCCTTGCCGGCAATGTCGGTTATCTTGATCTCCATAGTTTTGAGCCACTAGATTTGGCTCGTGATAAATTAATTAATACATTGAAGGTTTTAGAGGATGTTGATGCTCTTATTATCGATCTGAGAAATAATAATGGTGGAAATCCTAACACGGTTCAATTCTTGTGTAGTTGGTTTTTTGACAAAAATGTCCACCTCAACGACATATACTGGCGTCGGGGGGATTATACAGAACATTTCCGGACCATTAAGGATATTGGTATTAAAAAACAACCCGATCTTCCACTTTTTATTCTGACTGGTTCAAAGACTTTCTCTGCGGCAGAAGAGTTTGCCTATAATCTGAAGGTCCAAAAACGGGCAACGCTGATAGGATCAAAAACAGCTGGGGGAGCAAATCCCGGTTACACCTTCTCTGTAAATGACCAGTTCAATATATTTATACCAACCGGCCGATCAATCAATCCGGTTACAAATACAAATTGGGAGGGTATCGGTGTAGAGCCAGACATTTTTGTCAATTCTTCCAACGCTTTTAGTTTCGCTCATGAAAAAGCGATGCAGGCCAGCCGAATCTACCGCGAGAAGAAGGATGATCAACTGGTTACAGCATATATGAATTTGCGAGACCATCTCAATAATGCAGGCATTCTACTTGCTGATGGGAATATTAATTCTGCCGAAACGCTTGTTGAGCAATCTCTTTCTGATCAAATTGATAAGAGGACAATAAGTGAGTGGAGTATCAATGCGCTGGGTTATCAATATATATCCGATAAAAAATTAAAACTTGCATTAGCTATTTTTAAATTTAACACAGAGCAATTTCCGCAATCGGCAAATGCCTGGGATAGTTTGGGGGAGATTTATTATAAAATTGGGAATTGGGAATTGGGAATTAAAGCCTATCATAAATCATTGTTTTTAAACCCACACAATCAAAATGCCCGAATAATGATCGATAAATTGAGCGAGCATACCAACGAGCGAATAAGATGATAGTTTCATTTTCATGCCAGATTAATCATTCCGTCTATGACTCAATGCATTTAATTTGTTCCCGAAGGTATAATGGTATATTTCTTACTGCTGATTAAAACTAAATAAATTGGCATAAAATACGCCATTAGAACTACTTAATAAGTTCAAGGTAACATGATATTTATTTTTTAAAACTTCATCAAAACTAATATAAATTTAACAATTCCGTCCGTAACTCAAGCGAATTTCCCGATTTTTTTTTCTTAAATGGTTCACTTAGCTCCCGATAGAGTTCTTTTTGCTTTCGATAAATTTCAATTGCTGCAGGATTCGGTTTTGCTCTTCTCTTCTCATCCGTTTTCACAAAGCTCAGACACTATTTCTTCAAGTTTGTCTTCTCCCTGCGTTTCCATTATCCATACCCAGGCAGCATGTAGGGCAGCGCCCATCGCGGCACCTTCCCCCTCAATTGGTACTACTTCTGTTTCAAAAATATCAGCAATACATTGTCGCCAGGCTTTAGACTGAGACAACCCACCCGTTAATCGAATTTCGGAAGGATTAAATCCCATCCGTTCAAAACCATCATAAAAACTGAGGATATGACCTTCCAGCACAGCCCTGCAAATAATATCCGGATTAAAATCTGTCAATTGAAATCCAAAATAAACGGGTGTCGCCAGAGGAAGATCGGGTGTGCGCTCCCCAATAAACCAGGGGATAAGTATTCTTCCACCATTCCCAGGTTGCGTATTCTCAATCCTCTTTACAAATTCATCATGAGATATATCATACATATTTAACACTTCATCATATCCGTTCGCCAGATTGGACACACAAAGTAGAGGCAAATAATTACCCGTGCTATCACAAAAGGCTGAGATCTCACCTGTCGGATCAATATAAGGTTCATTCATTACCGTGTAAGCTGTACCACTGGTACCAAGACTAATCGTAACAACACCCGGCTTAATATTTCCTGTCCCAATGGCCCCATACATATTATCACCGGAGCCGGCATCTATTTTGCAGGAATCGGAAAAACCATATTTTTCTACAAGCTCTTTTGAGATATTGCCGATGCATTTATCAGAGGACGCAATAGAAGGTAATTTATCTCTTAATCCGGGATCGATGGCATTTATAACTTTTTCCGACCATTCACCATATTTTGGATTCCAGAGGGCAATACCCGACCCATCTCCCGGCTCCATAATACGCACGCCACCACTTCTACCTCCGGTCAAATACCAGTTGATATAATTATGCACCAGAAAAAACGTAGTAGTTTTATTATAGGCTGCCCTATCGTGGCGATACATATGAAAAATTTTTGCTGCGGTATACCCTGTACGCTGAGAATTGCCTACCTCCTCAACCATATTTTCTAATCCACCAAGGGCTTTGGTCATTATATTACATTCTTCCAGGGTATCAAAATCGTTCCAGAGCTTACTTCGTTCACGGGTAAGATTTCCTTCAGCGTCCAAAGACACCAACCCATGCTGTTGCCCAGAAACAGAGATACATTTAATCGCAGGTATTACAATATCTGTTTGTACCAAGCGCTCAAAAACGAGATTAACAGCCTCTAGCCACATTCGCGGATCAGATTCAGAAACGCCTTCTCCCAATCCCTGAATAGCACCATTTTTTGTGCCATAGGTAGGCAAATCAATATCATAGTTAATGGTTGTAATAAAAAGCGTCTTGCTTTTTTCCAGGTCAATAACAACCAGTTTGCAACTCTGGGTAGAAACATCTAAACCAGCAAATAAATTATTAGTCATATCTTTACCATTTTTCGATTCGGATTGCAGCCTTTTCTTTATTATTTAACATCATAACTGTTCGGCTAAGATTTAGATATATACTCATAAACAATGAGATATCAGGTGATTTAATATTATTTTCTCTGCGATCTTTGCAACTTCTCTGCGTCTTTGCGTTAAAAAACTTATTACCGTTTAACTTATAAAAATATTTCGTAGTAAATAAAAATTACTTCACCTGCTTAAGAAAATTAGCATAGGCTTTTTCAATCTTCTCTGGCGTGGTTTGGCCGGAAAAAATCACCGTACGATACTTGAAGGTTGTGGATTGACCGGGTTCTAATGCAAAATCAAGAATCTCTTTTCCTTTGCTAAAAACTTCCTGCCCTAAAGGATTAGCAGAGAATAAACCATAACCACGTGCATGCCAATAAGTAGGATATCCAACATTTGTAGGATGATCCATAATCACAACGGAAACTTTCTCCCCATTTACTTCACCATTGAGTGCCATCCATTTGGCCCGGGTTGCCCAAACGGCCATACCCTCAACTCCCTCACTGCTTAAATATTTGCCCGTAACACCATCGTTATCTAATACCGGGACATCCGTTTTTTGACCATGGGCATCACTGAGTACAATTGGTTTATCTGATGGGTGTTCCAAAGCACGTGTAACCCTAACAGCAAACATTCCCTCTTTATTATCTTTAAATGAAACAGGCTTTATCTAATGCACTTATTTTTGAGATTCTGTCAATCACCCGTAAATCTTTATCTGCATAAAACACAAATTTCGTTTCTTCTTTAAGCAAATTTGAGCCATCCGGATTTAGCCAGTTCATCGAAGCCTCAATACTGCCTTTACCCTTTCCACTTTCAACCTTCATGATCTCTTTATGCCGTATTACGCCCATCCTATCTTGTCTTTCCTCAGGAATCGCATCAGAATTATTCCAGTAATCCAAACCATTGACATCACCATAATTTAACCACATTCCCAAATGGTGTGGATGATCCACCCGCTCACCAGCGCGCTTCTTTAGAGGAAATCCACGTGTAATATCATTTCCTTTGGCTGTGACAATTGGATACAGGGTCGTCTTTTTGAGAGCATCAATTTTATCCGTATACAAATAGGCAGTAAATAATTTCCCATCCACTAAAACTTCAACTTGTTGTTTCTCCTTATTGTCCACCACATCTACAGCCGGACTTGAATTCTCCTGGCTGCCACAAGAGGACACATAAACCAAAATTAAAAACATAAACAAAACAATTAGTTTTTTTATTAATAACATCCCAACCTCCTAAACTTTAATTAATCTTGTTATTACCTCACATCAAATCGTCATGATTAATATGAAAGTGCAAAAATAGAATAGAAACTAAAAATATCTATTATATAATTATATTTTATCTTTTTTTGCGGCATTGCACCGCTGCGAGAAAAAACACGTTATGGTTTTGAATTAAATTTTCCATAGGCTTCTTCAATCTCATCTGCATTAGTATCACCAGAAATAACCTGGATACGATAATTAAAAGTTACAGATTCTCCCGGCTTAAGGGTAAGATTCATTTTTTCTTTGCCCTTACTAAAGGTATCCTGACCAAGTGGATTTATTGAGAATAATCCGTATCCGCGGGAATGCCAATAAGAAGGATGCCCGACATTGCTTGAATGGTCAAATATCACAACCGTTTCTTTTTTACCATTGATCATGCCCGATAGCGCCACCCATTTGGCTCGTTTTCCCCACGTATCTAATCCCTTAACACCCTCACTGCTTAAATATTCTCCCGTAACGCCTTTATTGTCCAAAACGGGGACATCCGTTTTTTGACCATGCGCATCACTTAGGATGACGGGATTATCACTGGGATGTTCCAGGGCTCGATTTACCCGGATAGCATACATACCCTCTTTGGTATCATTAAAGACAACCTTTTCTTTGCCGGCAGTCAATTTTGTGATTCTGTCAATTATTCTGATATTTTTATTAGCACGAAAGACAAATTCTGTCTCCTCTTGCAGGAGCACACTTCCATCAGATTTTAGCCAATCCATCGTTACTTCGAGGACCCCCTGCTCTCCGCTTTCTGCTTTCTTTATACCCTTATGTCGTATTATTCCCATCCGCTCCAATTGTTCTTTTGGTGTAGCATCAGAGAATCCCCAGAAATCTATTCCATTTACATCACCATAGTTTAGCCAGCATCCAACATGATGAGGATGATCAACTCTTTCCCCTTCTCTTGGTTCAAGTGGAAAACCGCGCGTAATAACCGCGCCATCGGCAGCTATTATGGGGAATAATACTGGTTTCTTCAGATTTGATATTTTATCGGTATAGAAATACGAGGTAAATAATTTTCCATTGACTAAAACATTTACTGTCTGTTTTTCGGCGTCTTGTACTAATTCGACCTTGGGTGGATCTTGTTTTTGTTGACAACCCACCAATAAGATAAAGAATATACCAATCAAACTTACCGCTTTTGTAAGAGACATGTTTTTCTCCATTTTTATGTCAGTGTGTTTTTTGTTGTTTTTCCAAAAAGGGAAAATGGATAAAGGACCACGTGAATATATTTACTCCTAATATTTCTCCGATATGAAGTCTACAAAATTGTGAAAAACGTATAATTGGAATATCATATTATTTTGAAACAGGTCTCAATTTTAGATTACGATACCAGGCTGCATCCCCATGGTCCTGCAGAACAATATGTCCCTTTTTTTTATCTTTAAAAGTTGGAATTTTAAAATATTTACTCTTAGCATACAGTGCTTCAAACTCCGCTGTGTCCATATCATACTCCACGACTTTTACATCATTCAACCAATGCTCGCCGCGGCTTCCGATAAAAACGATTTTTGAACTATTCCACTCACCAACGGGTTTTAAGGTTTTATTCATAGCAGGGATCATATCATATAAACCACCTGCCTGATGATTGGGTCTTAATTCACCTTTATAATTTTTATCATCTATGACCTGGTATTCCCAACCTAAGGCACCACGCCCGGATCCACGTGAAGCAGAGAACTCCTCAGAAACATTATATTTCACTCCGCTGTTGCTGCCCGGTGAAACCTTCCACTCAAAATAGAATTCAAAATCTTTCCAGGCCTGATCAGTGATGATATCTCCGCCAGGTGCAGGTTTACCATCAGCCATAACCGGCACATTTTCTTTTGCGACGCGTTGAATTGTACCATTATTTATTATCCAATGAGTAGATGGGAATTCGGCTTGTCCAAGACCATGCCAACCTTCAAATGAATTGCCATCAAATAATAAAATCCAGCCCTCAGATTTTTCTGCATCCGTTAGAACATTAAACTTCGCCTGCGGTTGGGTTTTGGTTTGGCTTGAATCTCCACAAGAATTTAATAGAAGCAGAGCAATAAAAACCAAAATCTGCCAAATACAAATTTTTAAATTTACCATTTAATTACTCCAATTTTTATCTTTGTAGTGTTTAATTATATCTACTATAAAGTAAATATCCCTTTTTAATGAATAAAAAGTTACATGATTATCACAATTCCCAATTCCTAATTACCAAATGCCAATTACCAATTACCAATTACAAATATATACAGTTAGAATACTATTTAAATCTTTCATGAAAACCCGGAAGTCCGGGGTGCATGTTAATCGATATTAATGTAATAATTACAAACATTAAAATCACTCCAACTGTTATAAGGATCCACGTTTTTTCTGTTTCTACCCTGCTGTCTATAATTGGCAATATCACATCTTTTTTACGATAGATGAACCATAAAATAAGGGCACATAATAATACAGGAATATAAAGAGCATCCGAGTCGCTAATACTGAGGCTTCGGTAGAAGAAACCTTTTACCATAAATCCATATACCATATAATAAGTAGAATAAGCGAAGAGAGAAAGTGGCAGAAGCGAATTAACCATATTTAATTTGTTTCTCTCCGCCCGATGCCAAAAGATGACAGCAAATATGGTAAATATTATTAAGATTACAAAGCCAATTAATCTCTGATAATCAACAAATACGGCAGGATCTGACATTTTCAAGTTTGCAGCAAGATTCTCCAACCTTTTTGTATGAAAAGCCTCAATCAAATTGGTTAACGGAATAGCGACTACAACGAAGAGTACGGCCATCCAATTGGCAATTTTAGATGGTTTTATTGTTTCAGGCCAATCATGGGTAAGAACCGCATAGGCCATTCCCAAGCCACCACAAAAGCCGAGAATAAATTCCATCACATTCCACCAGTTATAATTGATTCCACTGACAGCACCGATTGTATGAATAAAATTTCCAAACGAAAATCCAATAGCTGCTCCCAGGCCGGCATACACAGCTACCCGAAATGACCGGAAGAACCCTTCGCGATATAAATGCCAGGCTAAGGCCAGGGCAGCACCGAGACAGGCAGCCCAGAGTTCTGAACGGGGAGGGGTCATAAACCATTCCAGTTGATAGGCGATTAAGCCCCAGACAACCCAGGCTCCGGCAACCATTTCCGTGACAAGTGATGCCCAACGAGGTTTTTTTTCTTCTGTTGACTCGAGCCCCAGGCCAAACATACCACCGCCAATAAAACCATATAAACCCCCGATTACTGCGAGCATAACATAGCCATATAAAACATTGCCGAAATCGTTTCCACGACAATATCCGATAACGATGCCATAACTCATCATCCCACCAACAGCCCAGCCAATGGCACTAAGAGCGGTTAACACAGGTAATCTTGCCGCCCAGTCCTTTCTTCTGGCTATAAGTAACACAGCCAATCCGCCCATACCTCCCGCCCAGGAAGCCCCCCATTCATGCCCAAAATGACCGCGAATGGCCCAACCTAATCCCATTATTAGGGCAACAATTAACATCGAACTAATTTTTGACATATCATTCCTTTCAACTAAAAGATTCTAACCGCAAGGACGCAAAGAAGGCGCTAAGCACGCAATGGAATTTCATATTATTTTATATTTCCACAATGTTGGAAATAAGGATTATCAGCAAATACTTCTTCAACTGACAGATCTCCGGTATGAACTTGCCAGGAATCCAATTCTACGACAGGATGAGGCTCAAATGCTTGTATTACTTTATCATTTTGTGTAAAAGCGAGGATAGGACATAATAATAAAATATTTAAGAGCAAATTTATTCTTTTGTTTATAAATAAGTTAGACAATCCTATCATAATAAATCTCCTATACATTTATTATCAGATCATTTCGTCTACTGGTGGGAGTATTTGCATGAAGTATATCTGTAAAAATTAAAATAATTTACAAATTTCACCTTCGATTATCAAAAGTTCGACAATGGAAGTTTCAATCTTCCATACTTAGACCATTGAACATTTATCTGTTTTTTTCGTTTATCTATATTGTTGACTGAGTAAAGCGTGAATATGTAATAGAACTATCCTTGACATCACATTAAAATTCTTTTATAATCATAGTACTAAACCGAGGAAATCCTGTGATAATTAAATCGATCTGTTTTATACTGATTTTAATCTCATTATTTATGACAGCCTGCAGTAAAGATATGTCGCCACTTATGACGGAGCAACCACAACCAATACGTTCATTAACTACAGAAGAACAATATCTTGCCAACGTTTCCGGGGATTTTGGTATTGAATTATTTAAGGCCATATCTGAGGTTGAAGAAGAAAAGAATTTCTTTATTTCACCGCTCAGTGTTTCCATGGCTTTGGGAATGACTATGAACGGTGCCGACAGCAGCACTTACACCGTCATGCAACAAACGCTTGGATTTAACGGTCTTAATGAAGATCAAATAAATAAGGCCTATAAAAGTCTGATTTTGTTGTTAACTCAGGCCGATCCCAAAGTATTGTTTGAAATTGCCAATTCTATTTGGTACCGCAAGCAATTTTCTTTTAATCCAATATTTCTAGAAAAAAATCGTACCTATTTCGATGCTACAGTTCTAGCTAAAGATTTTAATGATCCAAAAACCGTTATAGAAATCAATGACTGGGTCAAAAATAAAACTCATGGGAAAATTACTGAAGTAATAGATGAAATTGACCCAATGACTCTGATGTTTCTTATAAACGCCATTTACTTCAAAGGCACATGGCAATATGAATTTGATAAAGAAAAAACATCAGAAGAACTTTTTTATATGCCTATGAATCAGACGAGTAAATGTCAGTTGATGCATATTGAAGGTGATCTCAACTATTATGCTGATGAAGTTGTTCAGATGGTCGACCTACCCTATGGTGCTGGCAACTTTAGCATGACCGTGATCTTGCCTCGAAAAAACGTAGATATTGATGATTATGTTGCTAATCTAAATATCACCAAATGGCAAGGATATATCGATCAACTGGATACAACAGGCGTATCTCTCGATTTGCCTAAGTTTAAACTGGAATATAAAAAAACCCTCAATGCAGTTTTAAAGAAACTTGGCATGGACGAAGCTTTTGATGCCGAAAAGGCGGATTTTAGTCGTATCATTGAAAACCGGGAATTATATATAAGCCGTGTGCTACACAAAACTTTCGTACAAGTCGATGAAGAGGGAACGGAAGCAGCAGCCGTTACTGTGGTAGAAATGAGAACTACCTCAATTGATCCACCAGCTGGTTTATCGATGCGGGTCGATAGACCCTTTGTGTTTGTAATAAGAGAAAGACAGTCAGGGTCAGTATTATTCATGGGAAAAATAATAAATCCCGAATGGACTGAATAGCTTTCATAGAACGCGGATGAAAATGATCTTCAGGGATATATATTACCACAAAGTGCTCAAAGATAACTAAAATAAAGAAAACTTTGTGTTCTTTGCGGATACTTTGTGCCCTTTGTGGTAAAAAAGAAAATCGCGCCGAACTCAATTATCCGCATCATCCACTTTTATTCGATCATGTTAATAAAACATGCCTACTGGAATTTCCCTTTTATCCAGATCAGGACCTTTTATTGATACTTTAAGGGCTTTTGCCCCGCCTTCCTGAAAGTAGCTTACCTTGATTGGATGAACACCCGCTTCCAAAGCCACCTGGCCGGAACGTTCTACTGCCCCATGAGATCCATCATTATCGACCACCAGGTTTTCACCAATATAAAGGCCACTACCATCATTGGACTCTGCATAAAATGTGTAAACACCGGTCTTTGGCACCTCAATGTAACCGGAAATTATAAGACCAAAATACTCCGGTAATTCTATTTCCGGAAAGATGATCGATTGTAAAGTGCCGGAATCATTGGGTTTTAATCCAACTAAGTCATTAATTGAATGGATTGGTTCATCAAATTCGAAGAAATTGTACTGAACACCCTGTTCTAATCCCTGGGTTTTTGATGCCTTCAAGGGTACACTCTTAACAAAATTCCCTTCAAAAGTACGGCCCGCTCTGCCATTTGGCATATATTCTCTCACTTTAAGAGTGGTTGTTTCAGTAAAGATTATGGGTTTATCATAGAGAGTCGACGCCTCCGATGGCTCACTTCCATCTAACGTATAATAAATAGATGAGCCCTTCCGCTGATTTTTAATTTCAATCTTTTTCTTATCAATAAAGACATTGTTTTTCGAAAATCCAGTCAAAGATGGCCAATGGTAATTCACGCCTTTGGCATCTAAACGATTATAATGAAAAGACATTCTTTTGAGGAAATCATTGAAATCCTTGTTTTCTTTTTTTGACCAGACAACCTCGGCCAGAGCGGACATTCTTGGGATAGCCATATATTCAACATCTTCAGGTGTTTTTATATACTCGGTCCAAACATTACCTTGTGCACCCAGGATGTATTTTACTTCTTGCGGTGATAATTCAACAGGGATAGGTTCATATTCATAAACTTTCTCCAATGGTAAATAACCACCGATAGCTAACGGTTCAAGACTTGGGTCTGATTGATAATCATTAAAATAACAATAATTGGATGGGGTCATCACCACATTATGCTTTAATTTTGCTGCTTCAATCCCTCCTTCAATACCTCGCCAGGACATGACCGCTGCATTTGGAGCCAAACCACCTTCCAGGATTTCATCCCAGCCAATTATCTGCCGTCCTTTTGAATTTAAAAATTTTTCTATCCTGCCTATAAAATAACTCTGCAACTCATGCTCATCCTTTAAATTCTCATCTTTTATCCGCTTCTGACATTTTGAACATTCTTTCCAAAAAATCTTTGGTGCCTCATCACCTCCGATATGTATATATTCAGAGGGAAATAAGCTCAGGACCTCGGTTAAAACATCTTCAAGAAAGGTAAATACTTCTTCATTGCCGGCACAGTAGATATTATCTTCTATCCCCCAAATCTGGCGCACTTTAAAAGGACCGCCGGTACAGGACAGATGCGGATATGCGGTCAGGGCAGCAATTGAATGGCCAGGCATTTCAATTTCCGGTACAACAGTAATAAATCTTTCACGGGCATATTGTACAATTTCCCGGATCTCATCCTGCGTATAAAACCCACCATAGCGAATATTATCAAACGTATGCGGTTTCTTTCCAAGATGGCCGACTAATGTAGCATCCCGCCAGGCACCAATTTCCGTAAGACGTGGATACTTTTTAATTTCAATCCGCCAACCCTGGTCGTCAGTCAGATGCCAATGAAATTTATTAAACTTATGCATGGCCAGATAATCGATATAACGCTTGATGAATTCAACAGGAAACATATGCCGGCAAACATCCAGATGCATCCCCCGCCATACAAAGCGCGGCTTATCCTCTATACGAGCGGCAGGAACAATCCAGTCTATTTTCTCCTGCGGTTTATTTGAAGAAAATATCTCAGCAGGCAATAATTGGAAAAGAGTTTGGACGGCATAGAAAGCCCCTGCAGGCGCACCAATTATTTCAATAGCACTTTTTGTACAATTCAATATATATCCTTCTTCGCCAAGATCCGGATCGTTACCCTCTGAACTGAAAATTATCTGATCCTTTATATCAGTTTCGGATTGATTAATGGAAACCATCAGATCGAAACCACTGGCAGTTTTTATTTGGGCAGCAAGATACTCAGCAACGGGCCTCAGTTTTTCGGAAGAATTGGCAACCACTATCTGGGTTGAATTCGTGATCTTGAATTCTCCGTTTCTAGATTCTATTGTTAATGGAATGGGAATTATTTTGATAGTATTATTTTTCATTTTTTCACAACCAGATGTTAGAATGATACCTGTCATTAAAAATAGAGAGACCAGGGATCTCAAATAAAAATAACGTTTCATGGTATACCTCTAGTTTTTTTAATTCCATTGAAACTTCTAATAATTATAAAAATATTTTGTCCAGATATCTCTCACAACTCAATATAGATTTATAAAGAGTCTATCTTTCATAATTACAACCCCCTATACCCCTTTCTTGGGGCTGTTGTGGATTAATTAATTTTTACAGAAAAATGTGATTATCTGTTCGAATAAGCAAAATCTATTCCCCCTTTTCCCAAAGGGACTCCTTTGGAGGAAGGGGTTAGCCCCGAAGGGATGGCTTCGGCAGGGGATGTTTCTACTTAACTTAAAGGGAAAACATACTTTTATTATGTTTTACTTTTATTTTGAAGTATTACACAACCCGTATGATTCAGGATGAGGCATCTCCAATTCCTAATCTCTAATATCCATATTCAACCATTAATTCTACACTCTCAATTCCATTTTATGTGGGCTATTGTTTTATAAGCCATATTTCAGCCACTCTGGATTGCTCTCGCCAATTTAACTGGTCTTCATCCTGAGGCATGTCCCAGGTTACAATAAGTTTACCGTTTTTTCCAATCTGAGCGGGAACAGGGAATTCTATTATATCTCCCAATTCCATTTTGAATTTCGATGGTTTAATCCGTTCGCCATTCATTCTTATTAGGGCTTGTCCATAACCACTCATTCTAATCACATAATTGGAAGAAGGATCAAGATTTTGATAACGAACTGCTAACGGCCAGTCCATCGTTACCTGCCATGACAACCTTTCCCGGCTAAAACCACTGTTCCACCACCAGTAACCAGGATTCGGATCATGTTTCATTTCTGGATCTGTATTTAAACGCTCACCCCTTACCACATGAGTCGATTTTTCACTATTACCAAGATCGTCATAATGACTACCCTGGCCTGGATTTTCCCATGTGGCTAATTCCTTTAATCGACTTATCTTTTCTTCCTCATCAGTCATCTCAGTCACTAACTTAAATTGATCTTCCAACCACCAGCGATTATTTAATGGATAATCCACATAGTCTAAAATCGCGCCACGTTCCCCGCCGCTGGCATTGTATTTTTCCACACTGGTCTGTAATCCAATTGAATTAAACAAATCCTGGCAGAGTTCATCAATTTGTTTCCTCTTTCCAGGGGAAACAGGATATGCTTCGGCCTCATTGAGAACATCCATAGTATTTTTCATAGATAAACCGGATCCTATTTTATCCGAGGTCAATAAGATATCAGTGGCTTTTCTCTCTAATTCGCTTTCATAAATTAATCGATCCCGGGTAAAATCATCATAGATACTTCGTAAAAGACAAAGCTGCCATCTCCAGTTATCCTTTAACTCTGGGGCCTCTGTCTCCAATAATTTCCATAATTGATAGGTGGCATGGACTGAGCCGTTTGATTTTAAAGGCCCTTGCCAATTACTCTCTAAAGAGAGGAGACCATCGGCAATTTTTTCACTCAGATCAGATCGAAAAAAAAGCCTGGCATAGTCTTTTAATACTTCCCGTATATCAATAGTTGAATCCCACCCCCGGGCACTCCAAATAACCTTGTTAACATCATCATGAATACCATCTGAATAAGTAATAAAACCATCGGTGTAAGGAGCAAACCAATTATGTATCATCGCATAATATATCGGTTGTGGATTTGGACATTCCCGGCCTAACGTTAGATTAAAAGCCATATCCCACCATTTGACAGGATATTGGCATCGTACGGTGTGGGTAATATCAGGATAATGACGGATCTTATATTGTTGGGGTAGCCGTTTTCTGGAGGCTGGGATTGGCGGACTGGAGGGTCCTGCCACAAGGCCGCCAAGCCAGACAGGTGTATTTTCTTTCACATATTTATAAAAATATGTGGTTTCCTCTTTATTAAAACCTTGTAGGGAGATCCACACTTTGGCCTGCGGATGGTTTACCTTTAGCAGAGCTGCTATTTCTTCCAGAAATGGCATGACCAGCCTCGGGTGATTGTCCCCTGGATCTCCACCAGGAAAAAACACTGCGTCCAGTCGCGGGCATTTTTCATAAAAATCTTTATGTATGGCTAATGCCCCATCGCGCAGAGATTTAATATTTAGATCAAAATCTGCCGGTGTCCAAACCCAATACTCAAGGTCATATTTTAAGCAGATCTCACTTAATCTAATATTCATCTCGTCCCTTGGAACCGACATATGGGGACTGGGCCGGCTGTCTTCAAAGGGAATATTCTCTATGGCATTTGTACCAAAAAAGGCTAACTCTCGGATATACTGATCAAAAACAGCAACATCCCAGGCATCATAGGAATTTGCCCTGGCACGGTATCCCAACTGATGGCCACGCAGTGCATACTCCGGTGAACTGGCGATGTCCATTTCTTCATTTAATAGTATCCCCTGACTACTCCAATCCATTGAACGCAACAATTTGCCAATTCCAAATAATAAACCGCGTCCTTCTTTAGCAAGAATCCAGATAGTGGCTTGTCCCTCTTTTGTTTTCTCTATAAAAAGACGATATCCTTCCGGCTTATTTTCTGCAAATTTTTCTCCACTCCTGACAGGCCAGTTTGCCCAACCCGGATCTTCATCGGATAAAGACAATGCAATCACTGCCCCTTTTTCCGGCCAATTGGTTGAGATGATCGATTTTTTTCCTGTGCGCTTCTCAATCTCCTCGGAAAGTACTAATGCCATTATTTTCTCTGACTGATGATCACTACCGGAGGGTATCACGATGGTCACAGTTGATATTATAACAGGCTTACTGTCCTGACCACTACTTTCTATGGCAACTGTTAGCAGTACAAAAGTCATAATCATCACTGTTACTCTGGAAATAAAACTCATCAATATTACTCCATACTTCTTTTGTATATGATTATTCTATCCGATCTTTTCACCTACAAAAAACAAAATTATTCATTTGCCTGATCAAAATACAAAATCGACGCGGGAAGAATATTTCTTTTCGTCTGTGGACCTTTATAGTAAACCGTTAGGGTTTTACCGCCCCCACTTTGAAAATAAGTTACCGTTATATTATGCAAACCTGAATCCAGCCAGATCTCCCCGCTTTTCTCTGTTGAGCCATGCTCACCATCATTGTCTACGACAAGTCTGACCATTAATAAATAACTGACTGCCATCATTCGAATTGGTATAGAAGGTGTAGGTTCCCAGATGCTCTATATCAATCTGACCCATAAATGTGAGCGCGAAGTTCCCCTGTGGGATATCCATGTCTTCAAGACTTATTTGATAGGTCCGACCACTTTTTTCTGCCTCTAATTGAGTGAAATCCGGGAGATTGGTAAAGGCACCCCGGTAGAGTTTCCACATTACCCCATTTTTTTTTGGATTTACAAAATCATAAAATACGGATCTTTCTGCACTGGCATGATAATCTTCTTTAAAAGCTTTTGCTCGTAGGACGGTACTCTTAGATATGTTGAATGGCTGAACATATACCTGGGCAGATTCGGAAACTTCACTACCATCTAAAGTATAATGAATTTTTACATTTGATGTCTTAGATATCATTTCAACTTCAAATTCATTGGGCAAGGGAACGATTGTATCACCAGGACTTATGATAGGGGTGTAAACAAATGGTTTGAATGTTTTCAATTCAAAATTTTCGGAGATAAATGCATATTGCCCAGATTCCAATTGGAAAACTGCCCTATTATCCTGCAATCGGATAAATTTGACACCTTCAGAATTCGAGGCAAGATTTTTCCCCTCCTGAACATCATTTTTACTCATGGCCGGTACATATATGGTTGCAGTAGTATTTGCAGGAATGGATATATCCCAATAGAAGTCGTTGCTTTTGATCTTCCAGCTGCTTTTGATCAGTCCGCGGACCGATTGGTAAGAGGATTTAACATAGTATAAATCTTCAAATATCTCTGGGTGCATCGTGATGTGACTGAATGCAGGTTGTTGTGGGTCTGATTTTATTCCAGATAGATTCTCATACAACCAGATTATCAGATCACCCAATAACATTACATGATTGTGGGAATTCATACCTGGATCTCCCTTGTCTCCATTCCATAATTCCCAGATGGTTGTTGCATCCTGTTTAACCATATACCCCCAACTGGGATAAGTATCATTTGAAGCCAGGGTATAGGCAATATCAGACCGTCCATATTTTGTCAGGACTCTCATGAGCCATTGGCCGCCAATTAAACCGGTCCCAATATGACCCTCACTCTCACCCATAATTTTCAAGACCAGATTATTAAAGATTGCTTCCTCATATTCAGTGGGGACCAGGCCAAATGCAAGTGCCAAGACACTGGATGTTTGAGAATTATTGGTGTATTGTAACGGATCTTCACTTAAAAACTTTTTATTAAAAGCCTTCTTCATATTTTTTGCATGTTCCTGGTATGCTTCCGAATCTTTCGTATGGCCTAACAGACGGGCAAAGTCTGCCATAAGATTCAATTCATAATAAAAATAAGCGGTACCGATGAGTTCTGCATTTGTCGTACGGTTCGGGTCAGTGGAATGAATCAGATTTAGATTCTCAGGGGGGACACACCAATCCCCATAGGTATCACGGGTCATGATTCTGTCAACGACATATTGACTCATGTACGCAATCCATTTTTTCATCGTGGGATAATGCCGTTTCAAAGTATTCAGATCACCATATTGTTCATATAACATGGCTGGTATAATAATATAGGATCCAGGCCAGGTGGTGTTATCCGAATAGATTGGCCAATAAGATGGTGCCACATCGGGGATGCTGCCACTCTCTTTTTGAGCATCCTGGATATCGACCATCCATTTATTATAAAGTTTTGAAATATCAAAGATAAAACTTTCACCTCTGGATTCCGCAGAACGATCACCAAGCCAACCTTGGCGTTCATCACGCTGGGGACAATCAGTGGGTATACTGCGATAGTTGCCCATTACCCCCCAGACGGCATTTTTATAGATATTGTTTATTAAAGGATTTGAACATTCGAAAGTACCGGTATTCTCTACTGCGTCATAAACTACCTGACCCTCAATTGCAGTAAGATCTGGTTTTCCTGGAAATCCTTTCATCTCCACAAACCGAAATCCATGATACGTGAATTTTGGTTCCCATATTTCAAGTCCGTCACCTTTTAACGTGTATACATCTGTGACTTTCGCACTCCTGATATTATCCAGGTATAACATACCATCATCTTTTAAAACTTCTGAAAAGCGGAGTGTTACGGATGATCCTCTTTTACCCTGCACTTTTAATCGTACCCAACCAACCATATTTTGCCCCATATCAAAGATAAAAACACCCGGTTGTGGTTCAGAAACAGCAATCGGTTGGATGGTTTGCATCACTTTAATTGGTTCATTCGGCTGTGCTTCCAGTTTTTCTCCAGGTTTTTCAACTTGCTCAACCGGAAGCCAGGTTGAAGCATCAAAACCGGGTTCCGTCCAGCCATCCCGTTCCAAGCGGGCATCATATATTTCCCCATCGTATTCATTATTGGCTCGGATCGGTCCCTCAGTTAATATTTTCCAGTTTTCATCGCTTATTATAGAAGATGAGGTACCATCCTCAAAGTGCAGATTGATCTGCATGAGCAGTTTCGGATATCCATAGGTACGCGTTTTTGAGGGATCTCCTGATCGTGGGGCAAAATAGCGTCCGTTTCCTAATATTACACCGACAGCATTTTCTCCGTGTACCAGATTATCAGTCACATCAAATGTCATATAATAGGCACGTTTATTATACTCGGTTAATCCCGGGGATAATACCTGATCCCCGATCTTTTTACCATTTAGATACAGTTCAAAAAGACCCAAACCACAGACATAGGCAGTTGCTCTTTTCAATTTCTTGCCGATATTGAAATCATGTCTTAACATTCGGGCTGAAAGACGTGTGTTCAAAACATCCGGATCATCATCACCGATGGGTGTATCCAGACCGATCCAGTCAGCATCCCAGTCTCGGTCTTGCATCAGACCGGTCAACCAGAAAGAAGGCGTACTCCACAAAGAGGGAGTACCATCTTTATCCCATACCCGGACTTTCCAATAATAATGACGATCTCCCAGCAGGGGAACACCGTCATAGCTGATTTGAGCTGTTAGTGCAGATAGAACTTTCCCACTATCCCAGATATCGCCAATATCCGCATTTAATTTCTCAGGGCTGGTAGCAACTAAAATCTGGTAGGCTTTTTGATGTTGTCCACGTTGGTCTGATTTCAGAGTCCAACTAAGACGAGGTGTGGGTACATCTATTCCCAAAGGATTCGTTCGGTATTCACAACGCAAATTTTCAATCGAAATCGACCCAGAAGCCAAAACTGAATTTGAAAAAGGGAACCATAAAAATGAAAATATAATAACGAAAATTGTCCAGCCTGATCTTAAGTAATGAAAGAATTTCTTCACAATAAATTACTCCCGATATTTTTAATGGGTAGACTACATTATTCACACCGAAGCCTTTATCTGCTTCCTCCGTAGGAATTCTTTGGATAGTCAACTGTATATTTCTCTTCTGTCATTCCGTCCCGGAACGGGATCGCGTCACGGGAAAGGGATCTTCCTGCTTTTGTACTTTAAATACTCAATAAATTCCTCAGGATGATCTGTTTGGATACCATCAACACCCCATTCAAGTGCCTGTTTCCAGGAATCTTTATCTTTCTCATCCACGATAACAAGCGCGCCAACATCGTGGGACATTTTTATCAATTCCTTCGATAAATCGCTCCATACCGGTGCCACAACGATAGGTTTAAATTCCGCTAATATTTTAGCAAATTCATTCAAATCCCCCGGATCTGGCATTAGAATACATTCGGGACATATTTTATTTAAGGCAACAATTTGGTTATAGCCACCCAAACACCAGAGCACATTACTTACCATCTTTTTTTCTTTAATTATCGTTACCAGATCAGAGATAGGTGCCGCCTTCAGATCAAGATATATACCACATTTATCTTTACAGAGATCGAGAATTTCTTCAAAGGTGGGAATACGGGTGCCCTGCCATTCCGGACCAATTCGCTTTCCAATATCCAGAGTTTTTAGTTCAGCCAGTGTAAAGTCTTTAACCTCGCCTGCCTTCCCCTCCACATAGGCATCAATGGTGCGGTTATGGACACTGACATATTTGCCATCCTTTGTAGTACGTATGTCCACTTCCACATAGTCAACACCAAGATCGATTGCTTTTTGATAGGCCGCCAGTGAATTTTCAGGAATGCCCTGATGCGCTCCCCGATGGGCAATGACATAGATACAGCCATTTTTCGGCGGTTTTAAATGCCTATCATTTTGCCCATCTGAACATGCATAAAACAGAACCATTAAACATGGTACAAATAGTAATACTACAGTCCTTATCATCACTTACCTCGAAATTAATATAATAATTTTGTGGTTTTCGCTATGAGTTTTAGCCACAAAGGACACGGAGAAAAGGCAGAGTTCACAAGGATTTAATTAATCTTTTTTGTAAACTTTTTGCCTACTTTGTGCGCTTTGTGGTTAAATAAATGAGTTATACTTAGCCACAATTATGGATTTATTATCTATGGTCTAGGTACGTCGTATCCTTATACCTTACCAATCATGCATCATTGGAACTCGGATATTCGCTGGTGGACATTGGATATTTAATTAATGGGTATTTATCATTAGGGCAGACACATGGGTCTACCTCTACATCACTATGTTTTCTCTTTTGAACAATGCGATGTATTATCCGAGCAACCCGATCGATTCGTCCCTGCACACTCCTTTCTTCTCTTTTCATTACACTCAACGCTCTACTCTTTACAATTCACTGCCTACTGAATCACCCCATGATAACGTGCCATCCAATAGGGAAGCAGATAAAACGTACCCTCATGCTCAGACCAGCCATTGCCCTCTGAATAATCGATAGCAAACCCGTCACGATCCTGGCGTACATGCCCCCTTTCATCGATACGCAGGGCTCCGCCGTCCACATGCCAGCCCATTCCCGGGACCTGACCAGGGGTAGGGTCAATCACAATATCAAGACGATGGGTATTATCCATATGATACCCGATCAAATCCAAGGGCATTATCATTAACGTTTCTATAATATCATCCCTTCTGTAATCCTCTTTATAAAATTCTTGTGCCGTAAACGATGCATAGAGAGGTGATTCGGTGAAATATTGGCCTGAATTATAGATACCTGAATCGGCTAATTTATTAAACCGGTTTGCTAAGGCAGCATAAATCACATTCCAAAAGGCATTTTTCTGACGGCTGATTTGCAACCAGGCATTTTCAAGACTTTCCCGATACATCAAAATGAGACTCCGGATCATCCTCATAATTGAGCAATCCATACCAGCTCATTAAACATAAATTGTTATCCCAGGGCACGACATCTTCTGGAGGGAAAAACATTTTTGATTGCATGGCATTAATATGGTAGTCATGTTTATCTCTTAATTCTTTGGCAACTTCAGCATATTTTGGATCACCCGTCACATGCCCTGCTACACTTAGAAATGATAACATCATCATAGAATTAAGGCCGCGCTGATCCCAACCCCAGACAGAATTAAAAAACTCAGGAGAAAAATTTGCCCACCGGGTTGGTTTGCCATCGTGGTCCATCAAAACAAAACCATGGCGAATCATATGATCGGTAATGGCCGCCAGAACTTCACGAACCGGTTTTTTTTCTTCCTCGGTTTCAGCTACCAGATCGTAATAGACTCCATAAAAAAAATAATGACCGGCTAATTCATCTGAACTGGTATCACATTTCCAGCGGTACTTCCCATCCTCGCTTAGAGGAAAACGGGGATAAATATCCTTCCAGAAAGGATCACCTTTTTGCTTATTTTTATTATAGTCATGACCATATTGTTCATTGACAGGTTCCGGCCAATCTACAGGTATGATGACCCGGGCCGGAAAACCTGGTTCATGGGTAATATCGACCAGCCATTTACAGGCATCAAAACTGCGTTTGGCTATTTTTTTTGCCGTCGAATCACCGGTTACTGCATATTGAAATGCCATAGCTGCCCCGTACATGGCTGTATACATACCATCATTGTCAGAAATGGCCGGCACCCAGGAATCCGGATTGAATTGCTCTTTCAGATGATTCTGGCAAATGAATCCTATTCGATTGTGGCGTGTTTCAACCTGTTTGGTAAAGAATGCGGCTTTTTCATCAAAGGAGATGGGATTGAACGAAATCCGGCTTACTCCCTTTTTGGTCGCGATCCAAACATCATCATTCTTATCTATCTTGATGTCATTCACATAATCATCCGCCATCCATCGCCGGCTAAAACGATAATAAAACTTTTCCCCGTCCACTCGGAAAGCTCCCTTTTCCGTCCCAAACCAGATGGCACCATCGGAGTTCGCTGCAATACAAGTAAATTTCTTATAGGGTAATCCTTCTTTTCCTGTAAATAGATGCCACTTATCATTTTGGAGATATCCAACCCCCTGATCAGCACCGAACCAGAGTCTACCTTTTGTGTCTATTTCCATAACCCGAATATTTGTTGGGGCCCAGCTGTAATGCTCATCTGCCGGCAGAGTTGGAACCCAATTATTATTTTCGTAGACAAATAAACCCTTTTCGGCTCCTATCATTTTTTTATCTTTATAACGGATCACAGTATAAATATTACCTGCTTCGGCAGGCATGTTTTTCTTTCTGATTATAGATTGATCCATGATAGCATCATTATATTTTATCCATTCATTCTTTTTAAATAAAAATGAGCCTGCATCTGTTACTGCAACAGGATCGTCCTGATCTGTGAAAATGATTTTATCCACACCAGAATCAGGCAGGCCATTTTTTACTGTAAAGACCTTTACAACTTCCTGATAAAAAACTTCATCGTGTTTATCTGCTGCAATGAGACAAGAAAAGAGCACAAAGCAAATTATATATATTCGCATAAACTTACTCCTGATACTATACGGTTTTATATTAACATTATTGTGATATAAAATATATCATAAGTCATTGACATATGATTTGTCGTTAATCTTAGTTAATTCTGTCTCTCAACGTGGTAATACCAAGATGAATATTTTCATAAATATCACAAAAACGAAGGAAAGTCATTCCGAATTTGATTCGGAATCCAGCAATTGAGGCTGTTTAAATCCAAGATGCTAAACCCTGTCCTGGCGACAGGCCAGGGTTCAGCATGACGTCGTCAAATATTATCGCAAAATTTAGGGACAAAATGCCATTGGAAAAAATGTAAAGGAATTAACTGCTTCTCAACGTCTTTTCAATAAGTAGTTTCTACCTGACACATTGAGAATTCTTGCCACGTAGGGTTGCAATCCTTCTGCCATAGCCTGAAAACCTAAATCATTTGGATGAACCGCATCAACAAACCCACCAGCATATTCGGGTCCTAACAGTTCAAATCCTTCAACGAGGATAATATTCGTATCTCCTGCTTCCCGTAATCGGGCAACTTCCTTACGAACAATATCGCGCATATGGGTTGCTTTATTCGGAGCCCAGAATTCATGAGCATTATAAATTGGTGTGACGGCGATGATGGGTGTATCGGGTCTTCGTTCGCGCAGAAGATCGAGGAAAGGACCGTAAACTTTATTTAGACTATCAGCTGTGGGAAGATTTACACCAAAATCCATTACATAGCATGAAGCATCCATGCTGGCGATGGCTTCAGCCATCTCTGGTTCACCCATTCCATTTCCGGAATATCCCTGATTGACAAAGTCAATATTCAAATTTCTGGCGAGAATAGCCTGATAACTCATTCCCGGATGACTGGCACATCCTCCTTGTGTTATGGATGAGCCATAATAAACAACAGGTTTATCAACAACAAAAGGTAGAGGTTTCTCAAAATGTGCATCTTTATTGACACCAATTGCCAGCACATTAACGCCACTATATAGGGGGAGATAAAGTGTCAGGTTTCTTATTTTCTTTGGGCGCTCCTCAAAGAAAGTAAACTCAATATAAGTGCTGTCCTTTGGTATTGCTGTACGTACATAAATATTTTCAACATACAGATCTAATCCACATTGTCCGTAAACATGCATGTTTTTCATATTCCCCTGGTGGGGATACTGTAGGCGAACGATCAGGGTTGTGCAATCAGTGCGCAAACGAATCCGCCCACCGGAAGGAGATTGGGACAATCGCCATACAGGTTCACGCACCTCATCTTTTATGGATTTTGAAAGGCGGTAAAGATCTGGTTGATTCTCTTCCCAGAAGGGTAAGCCATTTACCTCCAATTTTTCTGAAGGGAAATTGATCCATTCGATTTGAGTCTCCTGTGCAAGAAGTATTGACGTACAGAAAACTATAAATAAAAATATAAATAGAATTTTTTTCATAACCACCTCGATTTTTTTGCAGCAAAAACACCATTAAGACGCAAAGCATGGATAAAACATGCATTAAAAAGAATGTAATACCTTCCCAATTGCCGTATTATCAAGATATTTTCCTCTTACAGGATCAGTTTTATTGGCATGTTTCACAAAAACATCACTCCCCATCCCCTTACTGTAAAAGGGTATCAAGGAGTTGGTATGACCACCTGTATGCCATTGCGCCCCCGGAAGTTTGCCTTTACCATTATTTACAAGCGGTTTCCAAATCTGATCCACTGATAATGTCCCTTCACCCCTATCCGGATTTGACCCGGGTCCGGTCAGATAACCCGTTTCATGATCACCGGTAATGATGACCAGGGTCTCATTCCAGCTACTGTGCGTTTCAACCCATGCACAAATCGTCTCGATTGAATGATTGAATTCAATTTCTTCCTCTATCATTCTTCCCAGATGATTCTTATGGGAGGCCCAATCAACTGCCCCGCCTTCAATCACCAGAAAAAAGCCCTCCTTGTTTTCATCTAGTATATTAATCCCGGCAAGGGCCATTTCCGAAAGTGTGGGCACCGAATCGATGAATGGCACAGAATAGGGCTCACCTGTTTCGGAGGAAATATCCCGCCCAACCTGCAATGATCGATGAACTTTTGGTATTCCAATTACACGTTTTGGTGTATCTCCTATTATAAAATTTTGAAAATCTTTCCGCTCTTGTATAAAAAACCACCGATCACTCTGTCCGTCTCCGTCCGCATCATTACCAGCCTTGCCGGACATAAGGGTATCCCATAAAGATTTGCTGCCAATCTGATCATAATTGGGTTCGGCAATCCTCTGTCCGTCATCATCATAAAAGGGATGGCAGGGTCCCATGATTACATCCAGCTGACTCTCGAGAACCATTTCATCCGCAATCTCTTTCATGTTTCCACGGTGATCGGTATGTGCAACAAATGCAGCAGGTGTGGCATGTGTCCAGGGCACAGAGGAGATCACCCCGGTAGATTTTCCAGCAGATTCGAAATGCTCGACTGCTGACCTGAGAGGATTCTTTAAAGTATCAACACCTATGGCCTTATTGTAGGTCTTAAATCCCGTAGACATAGCTGTTGCAGAAGCTGCTGAATCGGTTGGTTTTTGCAGGACATATTTAAATGAAGCCCAGGCGGAATCCCGATCATAACCAGCAGTGTTAGTAGAATAGGTGCTCATAGCCAGGCGAACAGGGAACTGTTCGTACACCTGTCTCCCCGTTTCACCATATTGATAAATACTCGCCGCATCCACATGATTAAACCCACATCCGTCAGCGATAAACAGGATGATGTTTTTCGGCTTTGAAGGCGACTGCTCACAAGCCATCAGTAATAATAAAAATAGAGATATAAGTACTTTATGAATATAGATCTTAAAAAGATATGACAACTTCATCTCCTATAGTGATAGTAAATTTTACGGAGCGAAATTATCCACCATTTCTGGATAATTTCATGAATTTTTTAAAATAATTATTTGTGGAAGATCTTACATATTTATTATTTTTCGCTGCTACTATCGACGCTGTAAGAGAATAAATATAGTATTATTACCAGTGAAGGTTTATTCCCTTTAAATGCTGCAACAGGAGATCCGGGCGGTCACTTTGGATTACCGTTGCGCCCATATCTACCAGAGGAGAAAAGGCTTCTTCCAACTTGCCCTTTTCCGCCATGTCATCCGCATCGCCCAAGGAATTTATCCAGACAGAGCAGCCCCCTTGTTTCATTTGGTATACTAATTCCCTTGAGGCTATTTCCGGTGGAATCTGCATAACAACCGGCCTATACTTCATTAATAAAGTTTTAGCATCTTCAACGGTTCCGGCTCTTGGCACAACCATAATTTTAGAATCCATAAGTAACAGACTATCATGGGTTAGATTATGGTGTTGAAAAAAAAGAACCTGATCCTCTGTTCCTGTGTGTTTAACCGTTTCAACCAACTTCTTCACAGGTGCATCTTTAATATCAATATCGACGAGGATGTGGCCCTTCACCATTTGAAGGACTTCCTTTAAAGTTGGTATATGGTGTATCTGTTTATCATTCGGCAATGTTTTTAAGGTTAAGTTTTTTATCCGTTCATAACTCATTTCCTTAATTGTTCCTTCACCATGTGTCATCCGGTTAACTGTATGATCATGCATTAATATCAAAACACCATCCATTGTTTCTCTTACATCGATCTCAATCATATCAATTCCTGCATCAATTGAATGTTGGATGGCAGCTAATGAATTTTCCGGATAGGTAGTGTGAAAGGCCCGATGGGCCGTTACAAGAACAAACTCGGAATACGGATTATTTAGAGACCTCTGTCTTATTTCCAAATCATTTTGTGAAGATTCAGAATTTTTACAACCAGAATTTAGACAGAAGAGAGAAAAGAGAAGAGAGAGAAGAAGTGTTTTCATAGTTTTTTTCCATTGTCAGAAATATGAATTTAGGCAATCGTTTGTCCTGATTCAAGGGTTGATTTAACTCTCATGGCACACGGATTAACACGGATAAAGCGTATTTTCACAGATTTTATCCCTTGTCTTTTTATTAAAATATATAACTATTAAATAGTATCCGCGGAAATCAGTGTTATCCGTGTCATCCGCGTGCTATTCAAAACCCAATACCTAATCCCTTAGCCAGTCACCAAGCAGATCATCCAGTGAATGATAAAATTCCCGATCACGAACAACAAAATTATTCTCTGCATTCTGTGATCTAAAAGTTAATGTTACATTTTTAAAGACTTTATCGCTCCTAGATCTATCGAGAGGTTGATTGATCTGGTCGAGGACATTGACCAATAATATTTTCCTCGGGGCAATAGCAGCGTATAAATCGGAAAGATCGTATTCAGGGATTGATCCCGGTACTGCCGTGAGCATATATTTGGTTAGATAATATTTGTTATTAACTAGAGATTTATAAGATACCAACGGATCAAAAAGAGCAATTTTGGCCATGGATTTATCAAATGCGGCCAGATGTACTAAATCAGGACATATATCTCCCCTGGCCACACCGGAAATATTTTGTTTATTCACATCATCCCGTGATTTCGCATAATTGATTAACCGTGATAGATCGGCCGTATGAATTCCAGTAATACTGCGGGCGATATGAATTGACAGAAACCAAATATTGTAAGAAGTCTTGCTCCCTCCTGGACCAAAATTATATGAATCACCCCGGAATCGTTCTGGTCCGATTTCTCCTCTGCCTAGCATATCAGGTGCAATAACCATATACCCTTTCTTAACAAACCATTCAATTTCCCCACCCGGTCGGGCCTCTTTATCTTTCTCCTCATCATGGAGATAAAGGATTACCGGAAACGGTCCTGGACCATCAGGTTTTGCTACCAAAAAAGGAACGGGATAATTTCCTTCACCCTCTATAAAATGTTTTTCGATACGATATCCAAGACGCTGATATTGTCCGGAAAAGGCGACTTCTTTGTTTGGACCTGGTCTGCGATACCCACTTAGTTTTTCTGCAATAGCTATCACATCCTCAGGTTTCCATGCGGAATTTTCACGATTCATTTTAAGATTATTAAGATTATTGTCAACTTCTTTTAGATTAAGGCTAAAGATTGTTTCTCCTCCCAAATCCGTCATCACCTGGCCAGTTCTGGTCACCTGTAACTCTTCACGGCTCAGATAAGACACTTCTTCATCTTTGGAGTTACCAGGCAGATTTAGATATTTTTGAAAAAATGCATACATCCTCTCCCGGTTTGCTTTAGTAGAGTTATGTACATCATCATCTTCAATCATTTTAAAATTTTCTAACTTTTCGTATGCTTGATAGACAGCCCTTATTTCGTTAGCTGTCTCTCTGGCCCCCTGAATACTGAAAAAATCACGCGTCGTCGTAATCAACAAAGCCGGCTTTGGCGCTCTTACTTCCAATAGATCTGCATGATCAATACCGTTTGCTAAACCATGGTAAAAATTCTGTTCTGCATCCTGAGGACCTATAGATTCAAGCAATCGCCGAACACCAGAGATATAGCATTCCGGAGCAACAGCCAGAATGCGCTCATCCATCGCTGCTATATAGGAAGATTGTGTACCCCCGCCAGATCGCCCGGTTATGCCGATGCGGTTGCCATCCACCTCATCTCTGGTTAGTAAATAATCAACTGCTCTTATCCCATCCCAAATCATATAGCGGGCCTGTGAGCTACCATTTAAGAAACATTGGGCACCCACATAGGAATGCTCCGCAGTTGATCCACCTATCTTTGATTTTCCAAAATCCGGATCAAAATATTGCCAGCGCTCACCCTGACTTACCGGATCAAAGGCAAAAACAATAAATCCTTTTTTAACCAAATTTAATATTACTCTCTGATAAGCCATGCTCCGGAATGCAATATGACTATGTCCACTGCAGTAAATGACAGCAGGCGTTTTCCCTTTCAAATTGTCGGGGATAAACAAAGCGGCTGTTACATAAAATCCTGGTTGGGACTCAAAATAGAGTTTTTCCATTTTATATCCATCTTTATCCAGGATTTCAACAATTTTCGGATTTAGTGGCGTTTTTTCAGGAAACGGACCCACAATATCCATAAACTTCTCACTAACAAACTTTTGCCGTTTTTGCCACTCAGACTTTGATGAAAGTTGTGAGATGGTTTGTGCTCTTTTTTGCAGGTATTGGTGAGCCTCAGCAGCCATATGATGATAGAGAGCATTTTCTTTGTCTGTATATTTATACCAGTTTTTCAATACAGACAAGTCTTCATTCTGACCAAATAATAAAACGGTGATGATACTAATAACATTAGAAAACAGCAAAGGATTTTACCATGAAAGTTTTTCATCGCCACTACCCTCCTTATTAATTGGGAATTCTTTTTAGTAATTATTCGAATCTCTCTAAACACAGAGACGCAAAAAAGGCGCAAAGTTCGCAAAGTGTTTTTATATTCTTATTCTCTAATAAACACTTATACATTGAATTTTTCAAATTATATTTTTCATTTAATAATTTCGTGAAATTCGTAATAATTTTTGTCAGTCTTTGCCTGATCCGACGAAGACGGATAATTCGTGGATAAATATTTTATCTGCCTATTGGGTTAATCCAGGCCACCTTTTACCAACCATACCTCCGCCACCTGGGCGCCCCGTTCCCCTTCACCACAAGTCCAGGTAAGTTTTAACTGTCCGTCTTTGGTCGCCTCGATGGGAATATCAAAGGTCATAATAGGCTTTCTTCCGGTTTTAAATAATTCATGAAGTTGATGAACCTCGTCTGCTATCAATTGGATTTTCGCTCTGAAACGTCCTGTATAAGCAACCTTTAGTGAATACTGTGCTGAGGGATCAAGATCTTTATAAACCAGTGACAGGGGCGTTTCATACAACGTGGTTATTTGATTCATCCATGCCAGGGGGGTAGCCCTGCCATCAAACCCCTTGGCCTCAACCGTATGGATCCATTCTTCACCCTGTAACCCCACACCAAAACTGATCCGCGGTGAAGACAGACTACCCGGATCATCCTGCCATGAAGGATAATCAATCATTTGTTGTGTACGATCATTATCACCAAAGTTATCGTAATACCCCCCCGGGCCCGGATTGGTTCGATTTGACAAATCATGGATTGCAGTTAATTTATCTGCTTCATTTGGTAGATTTCGAATCTTTTCAAAATTCCACATCAGCCAAACGGCATCATTAAGTGGAATATCAATATAATCCATAAAATCACCCCGTCCAGAATGTGCTTTGTATTTTTTCACTGAGGTCTGTGATCCAATCCTTTCGAAAAGATAATCGGTTATCTGCCAGCATTTTTCTTTATATGCTATGCCCACCGGATTTGCCGTCTTCTGCTTTAAAATTTTCTCAGCCTCATTTAATACGTTATCACTTCCAATTTTCTCAGCCTGTTCCAGGAGTAATCTCGCTCTCATCTCAAGATCGCTCTCATGAATTAACCTCACTTTGATATAGGCATCATAATAAGCCCGAAGCAGACCCATTTGAAAGCGATAGTTATTTGAATTATCCACTAAAATATTTTTTTCCATATCCTCCCATTGGCGCAGAACATTTTCAACATTCTTATTATTCAGTAGGGGGCCTTCCCAATTTTGTTCCAGGGCAAGAATACCTTTTGCCATATCATCTGCCAAATCCGGATGAACAAACAACCCACAATATTCACGCAACGTTTCTATAACAGGCGTGTCCGGATCCCAGTCCTGCCCGCTCCAAACAAACTTGTTAACATCATCATTAATACCCTCTGAATAACTCAAACTACCATCAGCATATTGATCTAACGAATTATGGATTGCTTTCTCAGCCTCGGGACGCATATTGTAGCATTCCCGACCATGGGTCATGGCATAGGCCAAATCCCAGTTACGTACAGGATACTGTGAGCTGATACTATGAGTTATATCAGGATAGCGGCGAATTGGGATTGAAGCATCCACTATTCGGCGTATTTCCTTTAGGGTTGATTTAACCCAGGGACCAAAAACGACCCCACCAAACCAATCGTATTTCTTATTGACATTACCATAAAATGAATCGAGCCATGATTTTACCGGGCGAAATGCCTGGGGAGAAACCCAAATTTTTGCCTGGGGATGATATTTATGAAGAACCACAGCAACTTTCTTCAACCAGTCGAATAATATATCCGGATGTAAATCTCCCGGATCTCCACCAGGGACAAAAACCACATCCACTCTCTTCAATTGACTGAATACGTCATCTCTTTCTTTTAATTCAAAAGCAATGGAATCGGGATCTGTATAATCACTACCCATATTCGGATACCAGATCCATACATCCAGATCATAATCATCGCATATCTCTGCTTGTTTGATCATCATTTCCATCGGTGGTATGGGCATATGTACACTGACAAGATCATCGTCCGTACGGGGAGGCATTATTTCAATACTATTGGCTCCAAAAATTGCTAATTCGCGGATATATTGATCAAACTGGTTTACATCCCAGGCATCATAAGCATTCGTTTTTGGCCGGTAACCTAATTGATGACCACGGATGGGATATTCGGGTGCTGTGATTATATTTTTGTTTCCAGGAGCAAGAATAGAATTTTTTCTTAATTCTAATAAACGCAAAAGTTTTCCAATACCATAAAAAACACCACGAGAATCATTTCCCGCTATGATAATCAGGGGCTTTGAGGGATCCGTGATAACCAATTGAAATCCCTCACTTTGGTCGGCTTGATCATCACTCACTAATCCACTTATTGGTACACCCAATTCTTTCAAAGTCTCACGAAGTCCCACTACAATAGCTGATCCCGACTGCTCGGGCAGTTTATCAACCCTTTTTATCACAATTCCTGTTCGTTTTTCAACCTCTTCTTGAAGAACCTGAATTGCTTTCTGTTCTAAATTACTTACTTTTTCAGGTGTAACAATAACGACATTTGTAAAATCAACCATACGGTCCGCCGCAGAAAGATTCAAAACTACTACGAATGATATGAAAAGGGTCCACTTCATGATTTTTCCTTTTTCTTTTTTCTTTTGTCTTTTTTCATATGTTGCATTGTTCCTCTACTTGAAAAAATCAAATCTTCATAAATCAAAGATAGTGCCGGATGTCTGTAGCCACCATCCCCGCATTTCGTGCCGATTCCAAACCTGGATCCCCATCTTCAAACACCTGGCACCACTCTGGTTTGATTCCAATTCGTTTGGCTGCCTCAAGAAATATATCCGGTGCGGGTTTTGGCTTATAAGGGTCATCAGCAGTCAAAATAGTGTCAAATAAATTTAAAATTCCGATTGCCTCAAGTTCAGGATATACTATTTTTTTAGGACTACCTGATACCACAGCCAGAGGTAATTTGCCATGATATTTCCGGACAATATTTACAACTATATCTATTGGTTTTACATTGGGAATATCCAGTATCAAAAAGGTATGTTTAATTCGAACCATTTCCTCCGGGTCTAGAGTGGTTCCATGATGCTGATTATATGTGATAATAACATCGGTTTCCTTCATTCCTTTTAAGGAATATAGCAGATCATGATCATATTCGTTCGTAGTCTGTTGAAATGCCTTATGCCAGGCATGCATATGCATAGGCATGGAATCAACAAGTGTACCATCACAGTCAAAGATTAAGCCTTTTATGTGAGATGGAACAGGGATAAGACTACCCACTCTAAGTATTCCTTTTATTAAAAAAAAGCACTGAGGCTCATATGCATAATCTGAGGAGTAGAATCACTTTCAGCATGTGCGAATTTGACGATTCTAATATTCCACGATTACTAAGCATTATGGATTATTCAACCTACTTTTGGTAAGTTCTTAATTTATTCGGTAAAAGTAAATATAAACAGGGAATGAAAATTAATTCAATGGCGCACTAAAGAATTTATCCATAATTTACAGGATATAACTTACCCCAAGTTACATAGGTCTTTTTAAGTACTGAAAAGATATACCCATACTATTGATGCACTCTGATTTGGATAGTGCAAAATTGACAGATCGTTGCTTTTCTGAATTTTCACTCTTATCTTTTATCGTTTATAGCCACAGACAAATAAAATCTATGCGTTGTAGTAATATGAATTTCTCCTTTACATTAATAAGCATCATAGAAATTTAATGTCTGATATTCCGTATTTAAATTTGACTTAAAAAATGTCTTAACTTTTATGACAGATAGGTATATATTGTTTGACAGCAACAATTTTATCATCCTGTTCTGTATTCAACGCTCCCGTTTTATTGATATGGCAGGAATTGCATCCGGTTTAGTTGGCACGGCTACCGGTGTTATGCTGCCATAGTGTGTTTAGGGATAGGGGATTGGGGTTAGGCGATTTGCGATCTGCGATACCTGATCTGGGATACACTTTGTAATTGGTAATTTGGAATTTGTCTTCATATATTGATCTACTCCTTTATCCGAGCAAGCCATTTTTCAATTCCCAATTCCCAATTATGATCACCGAATTTCAAACATCAATTCTCAATTTATTCTTAAGTCTGGATCTATCATGAAAGGAAAATTTATGTTAAAAGCCTTAACCAGTCCCTATTTGGTACCATTTGATGGTTCATTCAAATATTCTGATGCTCCGACTACTCCACCTCAAAAAAACACAGAAAAAAAAGCGAACAAGAAAAAGTTAAAAAAACTGATAAATGAAATGGATGAACTACAAAACACCTTGTTTGCCGACGATAAATATGCCCTTTTACTGATTTTTCAGGCGATAGATGCGGCTGGAAAAGACAGCACCATCCGGGCAGTTATGAGTGGTATTAATCCAGCCGGCTGTCAGGTGTTTTCTTTCAAACAACCCTCCGCCCAAGAATTAGATCATGATTTTTTATGGCGAACGACTCAAAGACTTCCGGAGCGGGGGCGCATCGGCATTTTCAACCGCAGTTATTATGAGGAAGTTTTGGTTGTACGCGTGCATCCGGAATTTTTAAAATCTCAGAAACTTCCCTATAAAACAAATTTAGACAAGCTGTGGCAAGAACGATACAAATCCATTCGTAATCATGAAAACCATCTGGCTCAAAATGGCACAATTATTTTAAAGTTTTGGTTAAATGTTTCCAAGGAGGAACAACGGAACCGTTTTCTATCCCGTCTTGAAGAGCCACACAAAAATTACAAATTTTCTACAGGCGATTTGCATGAGCGTAAATATTGGGACGATTATATGCTAGCATATGAGGAAAGTCTAAATGCTACTTCACGGTCATGGGCACCATGGTATGCCATCCCTGCTGACAATAAGCCCTATATGCGCATGACTGTTGCAGATATAATTGTACGGACGATGAAAAAAATGAAGTTAAATTATCCGGTAGTAAGTGAGGAGGATCAAGCCAAATTAAAGGATATATATAAAGAACTAACAAACTCAAAATGAGTTTATTGGGGAGCAATTAAAAAAAGGGGTGTATTTATCCTGTTACAGGAAATCCCCCCTCTTTTCTCATCAGATTACATTTTGAGTAATAAAACCTGCATTTTTCTGCGTAAAGGTATTCATTTTTGCAGAAAATCTAATTCTATTTACCCTTATTATCCTTTTTGTTCTTTGCTAACCTGCAAATTTAGTCATTAAGGATAAAAGTGACCATTAATACCACACGATATTCAACAACTTTTCCGCTTTTTATCTGAACGTATTGGTCTTTGATCCAGGCGCTTTTTACATTTTTCAGCGTTTTACTTGCCCGCATAACACCTTTATCAAGTGCATCATCAAAACTTTTTTTAGATGAGCTGATGATTTCAGATACTTTTGCTACACTCATAATAATTTCCCTTCTGTTTTTGATTTATAGACTTCATACATTTCCTGCTCCTCAAGATTGAGGTCAGGTTTATTAGCTAATCAGTCGGTTAAGTGACTTTACACTGCCATCCGAATTATAAACAAAAGGTACCCATAGAAATCCAAAATACCTTTGTAATACATCAGCCTTTTTGGGCCGGATTAAAATCTTCTTCAACTCTTCATTCATTGGATCAAATTTCTCCGTGAGCTCTGTAATCTGATCATTCAATTGGTCGTCGAGTTCTTTAATTCGTCCTTCGATTTGAATCATCTTTTCTTTAGCTCGCGCAATATCACCTTTCTCCTTACTTAACCGACTGGCAGATCGTGCAGCACGTGTAACACTCGTTCGTGATGTTCTACCGCCAAGAATTGCCCCAAAGATCGAGGTGCCTACAGAAATGGCAGTATCTAACATCTTTTGTTGATATTGATCTCCCTCTTTGTCTACAAGACGCCGGGCAGTTTCCAATTGTTTTTCTAATGTATCAACTTTCTTTGAAAATTGTCGACGAAGTCTTTCCACTTCAAGGTCGCGGCGCTCATGAGCAATCTGCTGCAAACGAATCCGATAATCTCGTTCTGATTCCTCCGGTAGTGAAATCGTCTTAAACATCTCACTCTTCCATAATTCAAGCCTATAGTTTTGGTAGACAAAACTCTCAAATTGTTTATCAAGATTATCTGTTGTCCCAAGTTTTAGTACAATAGGTTGCACAGACATGTAGTCAGCATCATCAACCTTATTACCACTGAAAATTTCAGTTTTAAAATCAAATAATTTCGATTGAATCCAAGAAATATCAAGCGTATCTTTTCCCATTGGAAGCGCATAGGCAACAGGGAAAGTACGGGCAACACCATATCGGCTGTTAAAAAACGAAACGTCTGCCGCGGCAACCGAATATAATTGATACACTATTTTTCCACCTGTTTCAATCGGCAAATCAACCGGTGCATACTCTTGACGAATGCCTGCCGGCAATTGTGGAATTACATTTATCTCAGATTTTTTGACCTGTTTAGTTTCCGGATGGGGACGGAGCGGGCTCAGTCCTGCTCGAACCCTTTTTCCCAGACATCAACGTTTTAATTTGTGTCCTCGTTAAGGGTCCGCAAAGATATGACATTGCCCATCGGGTGTGGAAAAACTGAAGATGTTTTTCATGAACATTATGAAGCAGGAATTCTCGTTTATTTAGAGAAGATATCGATTCCATCAAAGTCTTTTTATCAAGGATATCTCCCTGACTGCCCCCAATTAATCCATCTGCTAAACGCTCTTTATCTTTTTCAGTCTGCAAACGACCCACAAACCAGGTACCAGCATTAGATAGACCTTTATAGTCCAGGTCGATAGGGTTTTGGGTTGATAACACCACACCAACACCAAAGGCCCGGGCCTGCTTCAAAAGAGTTAAGAAAGGGCGCTTTGATGGTGGTTCACTGACAGGCGGTAAAAATCCAAAAACTTCATCCATATACAAGATTGCCCGCAGACTGGTACTCCCTTTTTGACCGCGCATCCAGCCGATAATTTGATTGAGTAATAAGGTAACGAAAAACATTCGTTCTTGATCGGAGAGATGGGCAATAGAAAATATTATCGATCGTGGCTTACCCTGAGAAGTATAGATCATTTGATCAATATCCAGAGATTCTCCTTCCATCCAGGCTTTGAATCCCGGTGCTGCTAATAAATTGTTTAACGACATGGCCAGTTTTAGCCGGGCCGAACTCGGATAAAAGTCTTCGATATTAAACACACCAATTTGTTCAAGTGGAGGCGACTGAATCATTTGAATGAGACTACCCAGATCAACATCTTTTCCGGTCACCCAACAATGCTCCATGATATTTGAGACTAGAATATGCTCCCTGCTTTGGAGCGGATCTGCTGCGATGCCTAACAATTCCAGAAGACCAGATACGGTTGTTTGAACCCGTTCCCTTAAGATGTCCATATCTTCTAATACCTGCCCCTTAGGTGCTGAAAACGAATCAACGATTGATACCGGTAATCCGGCATTACTTCCCGGAGTATAAATGGCGAAATCTGTCGATTTTTGAAGACGCTCAATTCTTTCTCCGGTCTGTCCCCAGTCAGCAAGCCCATTTTTCCATAGGTCGGCCTGACCGTTAGCATATTCTTCTGGTGTAAGATCCTTCTTCTTTGCGGAATCTTTGTTTATCCAGGGTAAAAAATCCGTCCCCTTCAGTTCCGGAAACGAAAGGAGTAAATTACCCATATCACCCTTGGGATCAATAATGATTGATGGGATGTTGTCTATGGCTGCTTCTTCCAGGAGAGAGATACAAAGACCCGTTTTACCACTACCGGTCATTCCAACACAGACTGCATGGGTTGACAAATCCTTTGAATCGTAAAGCAAATATTCATCGCTAACCTTTTCCCGATTAGCTGTAAGTTTTTTACCAAGATAAAACAGACCTAATTTTTCAAATACATGCATTGATAGACTTACCTTCGTATATAATCTTTTGAAATAGCGTAAATTTATTTGCTCTATTATAGACCTATCAATTCGAGATGAACTCTCTAAAAACTAATCGATCTTAACAAGATCTGTTTATCCAGTTAAACCTATAATACCGGGACGAATATAGCAGGAAGAGAACAAACCAAATTATATCCCAAAATATAATTTCCTTTGGGGGGCTAAACCTATTATGTAATGGACCTCACTTACATCTGTGCTGCAATAGCCTTAAGCTTGGCAATCCGCTCTTCCGTGGATGGATGAGTAGCGAAAAGTTTTTGCATGCCACCAAAAAAAGGATTTATGATAAACATATGGGCATGAGCAGGATTGCCCCTGCTACTTATGGGATTTCGGTGCACTCCATGCTGTAATTTATTTAAAGCGCTGGCCAAACCCAAGGGGTCCCCGCTGATTTCTGCGCCACCTTTGTCAGCTGCATATTCCCGCACCCGCGAAATGGCCATTCTAATAATCATGGCAATTAAAGGTGCACCAACCATTATTAAAATCATAACAATTGGATTTTTATTCGATTGGCGGTTTGTACCTCCAAATCTTGAGAACTGACCTAACATGGCTATCGCACCGGCAAATGTTGCCGCAATCGTGCTGGTTAAGATATCCCTGTTTTTTACATGGGTCAATTCATGAGCCATGACACCCGAAAGTTCCTTATCATCCAACAGATCTAATATACCCTCTGTTGCTGCCACAGCGGCATGACTTGGATTTCTTCCTGTTGCAAAAGCATTTGGGGTTTGTTCTGGAATAATATATACCTTTGGCATGGGTAAGTTTGCCTTTGCGGCAAGATCCGCAACCATATTATATAACCGGGGGTTGGTATCTGGTGAGGCTTCTTGTGCGCGATATCGTTTTAAAACCATTTTATCACTAAACCAATAGGCAAAGAAATTCATTGCCCCTGCCGCTATAAAGGCAAGAATTGCACCACTTTGGCCACCCAAAGCGCCACCAATCCAGACAAACAGAACCGTCAAGCCCGTCATCAGTAAAAAAGTACGGATGGAATTATTCATATCCATAAACCACAAATTTAGTGTGTAGCGTTATTTTCTTTTTCCGCCTAAGAGTCCACCCAAAAGACCTCCAAGTAAACCTCCGCCACTACTTTTCTGGGAAGAACCACCCATTCCCTGCAACAGAAAACCAGCGACGTCGTCCAAAACACTGCCATCACCATCCTGATCGAGGAGTGAAGCAATACCCGAAGATCCCAGACCGTCACTATCGCGTTTTTTTGTCAGAAACCCTAAAATTACAGGTGCAAGCATAGGTATAATTTCATCGCCGTATTACTATCAATATTAAATTGTTTTGAAAGAAAATTTGCAGCGTCTCCTCCAGAATTTCCTAGCAATCCGCCCAAGATTTGGATCCGGGTTTTTGTCCTGGGCTTTTGAAGAAAATAAATCTCCCATATTATTAAGCACATCAGCGCTACCATATTTATTTAAAATATGGTCAACGCGATCCTGACCGCCTTGCTCATCCTTTTGCTTCTTTAGACCACCTAAAATAAGGGGGGCAACTTGGGGCAACATTTGCATTACTGTTTCCTGATCAATTCCTAAAGTGGATGAAACTTGTTTAGATACATCACCGCCCAAAGAACCCATTAAATCGTCAACAAAATTTCCCATGTTTTTACTCCTAAAAAAATTTAAGGGAGAGTAATCTCTCCCTTCTTGTTAGCACATCTATCTTTCAATTCTAATTTTTAAAATAGTAAAGATGTATAGATGCGCCATTCAGATAATACCTATCAATAATTAACTATCCCTATTGGTCTATTTTTGGAACCCTTATGACCTGTCCTGGATATATAAGATCCGGATTTTTAATAATTTCGCGGTTTGCTTCAAAAAGAACCGGATATTTCATGGCATCACGATAATAAAATTTTGCAATCTTGGAAAGTGAATCACCACTTTTAATCGTATAAAAGTCAAAGGGTTCAACTGCGGGTGGTGATGATAAATATGTCATCATTAACTTTCTCAACGCCTTTCAGATTCCCTGCCAGAAGGATTGCTTTTTCTTTTGTTTCCTGCGTATCACAGGATCCATAGAGTGTCACCTGACCATCATCAAATTCTACCTTTAAATCTTTAACTTTATCACCTAACTCTGTATTGATCAATTCAGTGATCTTTTCTACTTCATCGTCCCCGCCAAAGATATCACTGCCCACATTTCTCAAAAAATCAAATAAACCCATATTTTACTCCCGTTCTTAATAACTAAAGTCAATACAAAAAAAAGAGATGCATTATCTATTATGCATCTCCATTTAATAATTAATGGGTTACTTTTGGATCAAGTTTTTTTGCACCTGCAACCCATTTCTCAACTGTTTTTTGTCCAGGTAACTGCCTGACCAGCGGACTTCTTGGATGAATTTACTTCAACCATTTTTGCATGTAAATTGTCAGGGCGGCGTGTAGCCAATTCTTTAACAGTATCAACACCAGCTTTTTCCAATAATTCAGAATATTCACTGCCAATACCTTTGACACGATAAAGATCGGCCATATTCACCCATTTCAAGATCATTGATTCATCAATATCAGTCATACTCGCTAATGACTTACGACCTTTTTTTGAAGCCCCTTCTTTTAAAAGTGCATTTACACTGCGCACACCCGCTTTGGACAATTTCAGCCGCAAATTTGGGTCCGATACCTTCTACATCACTAATTTTGTAATTTGCCATAATAAAAATCCCTTCCTTTAATTGGTTGTTTTGGTGATTTAAATAGTTACGTTTTGTCTATCAATCTTTGTTTCAATCTCTCAAATTACAGTCATAGAACTATAATATTAAACAAAATATTCTCTTAAATGCATAAAGTATAGTAATTTTCTATGAAAATGTTTTTTATTAGATAATTCAATTGAATATCACAGACGAATACTGACACAGGAAAAAGAGTAAACGACCCATAAGATTATGGTTATATTGCACTAATTATTTCCTTGTGATCTATTTTTAGATATAGAATCTTAAAAGTTCAATGATGATATAAAAAAAAATTGGGAGAAAAGTATGGTAGTAATTTATAATCCAATTATTGATTTTGCAAGAACCGAATAATCTTTTCATGACAAATCATAAAATAGAGACGAAATGTCTAATTCTGCTGTCTAAATAAGCCGTGGTAGCCAACCACGGCTTATAGATAAAGACACATTTTTGATAGTGATTCTAAGATTATTGTCTAACGTGATTTTAGTGTATCCCTGATTTCAGCCAGCAGTACCTCTTCATTTGAAGGTTTTGGAGGTGCTGCCGGTGCAACTTCCTCTTTCTTTTTCATGGCATTCATTCCTTTAATGACCATAAAAATGGCAAAGGCAACGATTACAAAATCCAGGACTGTATTTACAAACAATCCATATTTGACCACTACCGCTGGCGTTTCGCCAACCGCATCTTTCAGAGTGATCATCAAATCACTGAAATCAACACCACCCAATAGCATGCCTATCGGTGGCATAAGAACATCACTGACAAATGATGAAACGATTTTTCCGAATGCGGCACCAATAACAATACCGACAGCCATATCGACAACATTACCGCGCATGGCAAATTCTTTAAATTCTTTAACCATAGACATAGATTGATTCTCCTTTTTTGTTTGTTAGTTTCGCCAGTTTATATTTAGGTTAGAGCCAAACGCCTAACCTTTGTTAGATGCAGAATTTTAAGTAAGGTAATACATGTTCCAGCGGGAAGTTATAGCCTAAAATTAAATGAAGTCATCTTGCTCAGGTTTGTTTTCAAATTCTCTATACAAATAAAATTGTCACGAAAAAAGTGTTAAGCGTTCAGGACATATAAAATATTTTCTCATCAATGCATGATTGCTAAAATGTAAATACAAATTTATAATAATCCAAGGATTCTGACGCCTGCCAAGGGAATAGTAAAATATCACCTATCAAATCTAAGATTACGATTTAAGAGTCATCATCTCAAAACCTGATCTCTGTTCAAAAAAAATGCCTCTACAAGAGAGGCATTCTTTTTCAATATAGGATGATGTAGGGATCAGACTTTTTCCGGAACAACATACGCTTTGCGATAATCACGTGTCTTCATTTTATTTGCCTCATCGTCATCGATAAACTCATATTTTTTACCATCAAATTGCAAATCGCGGCCAAGAAGATAAGCAATGTTTGCAATTAGTGGCAAATCGGTAGATTTTTGTCCGACCGCAACGTCACAGGTCAGATCACTCTGCTTACCACTACGTAGGGCCGCGATAAAATTAGCAAAATGTCCGCCGCCACCGGCACCCGCAAGATTCATTGGATCGTAGGAAGTATCCGCATCACCAGAATTGGGACCAGGTTCACTATTGCGACCTAAGAATGTTTGCCAGTTGCCACCAGAATCCATCTGCATCCAGCCTTCACTTCCAAAAAAGAGATTACCTATTTTTTCTGCGGATGCTTTTAAGTTTGCTGTGAATTCTCCTCGCTTACTTTCAGTAATAACAGATAAGTCAAGACCTTCTGGATTCGTCAATACGCCACGTGTACCAAATTCCAGTATTTTTCCATCAGCATATTCAAATAGGGATGTTTGGGTGTTGGGTGTTTCCTGTGCCGAATCTTTATAAACAAAATATCCCCCTTTACTGCTTATCTTTACAGGATAATCATCCTTGTTTAATCCCCAGCGGGCGATATCAAATTGATGTGGACCCTGGTTTCCTGTATCACCATTACCATAGTCCCAATGCCAATGCCAGTTATAATGAAAGCGGTTGCGGTTAAAAGGACGTTTCGGGGCCGGGCCAAGCCACATGTCATAGTTAACTTCATTAAGATATTCCTCTGTATAGGGAGGCTCATAGCTGCTGCTCTCCAAATTCATTCGAAATTTCTCACCCGGTTTCATTGGACCATCGGGATATTTGCCAATACTTGCACGTGGCTTAAAACATAGACCGCGGGCCATATATATATCCCCCAGTTTTCCATCATGCAAAAACTTCATACCAGCATTGGTATTAAGACGTGAACGGTTTTGGAAGCCGACCTGAACCAACACGTTATATTTGCGTGCCGCTTCGATCATTTTCTGCCCTTCAAACATATTATGTGAAGATGGTTTCTCTACATAAACATGTTTCCCTGCCTGGGCAGCCCAGATGGTGGCCAGGGCATGCCAGTGATTGGTCGTGGCAATAGCTACCGCATCGATTTCTTTATCATTGTAAACTTTGCGCATATCCATTTCTGTTTTAGGGCTATAACCATATTTCTCGTTTACACCTTTTACCCGCCTCTCGAATAGATTAGCATCCACATCAACCAGATAGTTAACTCTAACATTTTTCATTCCAGCAAAACTATCAATATGGTTTCCACCCCGTCCACGGATACCAATAACGGCCATATTAATGGTATCATTGGCACCCAAAATACGGGCATAGGATGAAGCCGGAATTGACGCCAGCACAGCACCGCCTGCAACACCTGCTGCACTAGTAGATAAAAATTTCCTTCTTGTCATTGATTTAGTCATTTACATTCTCCTTTTATTATTTAAATAAGAATTGACTCTCGCAGAGGCGCAAAGACGCAGAGATTTATCAGCAAAATGCGTAAATATCAACGGATCTTATGTCATTCTTTATAAATAGAATTAATTCAAATATTAGTAAAAATCGTGTTAATTCGTGGATAATCTTTTTAATATCGTTTTGTGACTTTCTATGTTCTAAATCTAATCTTTATGCATCAAAAATTCAAAACAAAAATAGGTTGATTATTTTAGTTGATAAATATGTACATCGAATGGTTTATACATATCCGTTAAATAATCACCAGATATGGAGATTATTCGATTCTCCATCAAAACTGAGGCTTCTCTGAATCCGTCCAGACCCTTAAGCGTTACTTTTACGGGATTTTTATCTGAATTCACCGTAATCAGATAGCGGACCCCATCCGATTTCCTTTACTAAAATTTCCACACCGACATCGACAGAATAGCCCAGCTCATGATATTCTTTCTCAATTCTATTTTTTGACTTCAGGGCAGAAATAACTGATTGCATTTCTGCTAATTCCATGGTAACCCGGTTAAGATCATCCATAAATACCGATGGCTGAGGCGTGTAGGAGGTTCCCCAGTAATTGATACCCACCGCTCCCCCAACAATTGCCTGATAAGCCATAAAACGGGATTGTTCATAAGTTGGATATAAAATCATTTCAGGATTTCTTTCAGCCTCTTTTTTTAGCATTTCCCAGGAGAAACCCTGTAAAACCATAAAAAGTGGTTTTTTTCCTTCCCCAACCTCTAACATTTTATCGACATAGTTGCCCACTTGACTGATATAAGGATTTAAGAGATCCCCCTGTAAACCATCATCAAATAAAGCATAGGTGGGTTTAATACCATGGGGAATAACCGGATAAACATCACAAGCAATAATATCAGTCGAGGGGTTATACTTTTTTAAAGTCGAGATCAAATTGACTGGCCCATGATTAGTATAAACGAGATGTTCCGGATCTTCTTGTTTTATTACCTGATAGGATTCCAGCATCTGCTGTGGTGATACACGGTAATCGGGGGAATTCCAGGTGAAGGCAGGTTCATCGGATATTTCCCAGATAAGTAAAGAAGGATGATCTTTATATTTACGAACTAATTCAGAAATACGTTTTACATCCTCTTCTTTTTTTTCAGTTCTGATTGCACCCGTACCAAGCCACGTAAATAATTGATTTTGATGAGCAGCATCGAGAGCAGCATCTTCAGCCGGGAATCCTGATAAGATTGTAACCCGTTTCATGGAGGGTCTGGTAAGGCTTATCTGTTTTGGGAAGATGATAGGACCCAATAATAAATGTGCGTTGTCCATCAACAACCAACATGCCATCACTATCCCAGTCGTATTTTTTTGTAATCTTTTCGGCCTTTTGCTGACACGAGATGATCGAAATAAATATGAAAGCAATTATAATAATACGCATTACTTTAATTCCTCTATTGAGATTTTGGGTCAAATGAAAGAACGACAAATTTCTAAAGCGCATTTTAAATGTCATTCTGGAGGAATCTTCCTACTTGTCGAAGAATAATCGACAAGAAAGAAGATCCCTTCGGGATGACATCAAAGATTATAAAGACTCTTGTTAAAAATTCTCTATCATAAAAGGGACACCATTTTGTGCCACCCTGAAATTGATCTTACCCAAAGCCTGAGTCACAAAATCAGCAATATTAGCCTGTGTTGAGCGTATACATGTCATAATGCATAGGAATGGTAAGTTTTGCCTCAATTTTTTCTGCCAAACCAATAACTTCCGCAATAGAAAAATTAGGTTCAAACTCATATTTAGTGGGCTGCCGTCCATTGATTGGTAAAAATGCCAGGTCTATATCAAAGTTTTTAAGATATTCAACTTGACCTTCATAAAGAATACTATCACCTGCATGGAAGATTGTAATGCCATCCACCTCTATAACATAGTGTAAGGAAGTGGTACCCATTCTCAGAATCCCGACTCAATTTTGAGTGAGATGCCGGAATAGCTGAAACGGTCATATTATTAATAGAAAGGCTATCTTCTCCCTTCATCACATCCAGTTTATTCTCATTGACAAACAAACCCAACATGCGTATTTTTGCCACTTTCGGTGCGACGAATCTTGTTTCTGGATTCCTCAAGGCAATGATCGGTATGGTAAAGGGATCGATGTGATCTACATGATCATGAGTGCAAAGCACCAAATCAATCCCATATAATTCCTTTGGCTGAACCGGAATCGCAGCCATACGAACATGTTCATTTTCCCAGCCATAGGTCCATTGCTCAGCAAAATCAGATAGATAGGGATCAATAAAAAAAACTGACGAGGCTGTTTTAATGAGGAATCCATTTTGTCCCAGCCAGACAATCCCAAGTTGCCCCTTCCCGGGTTTAAATCTGTACAGTTCTTTAAGAATTGGGTGATTTCTCAACTTCATTCTCCCTAAAGATCCGGCCGGCTGGCACAAAAGCCAAGCGTCAGACCACCATCCACCACAAAGGATCTTCCCGTTATATATCCAGCCTCATCAGACGCCAAAAATTTAACCATGTCAGCTATATCGTCGGGCTGTCCGACCCGACCAGCCGGTACCGCAGTCAGAAATTTTTTCTGCCGGTCTTGATCCGTGAGTGCTGTGGCGATGGCACCGGGGGTTACCTGGTTTACCTGGATATTATGCTCCGCCAACTCAAGTGCCAGATTTTTTGTCAACATCACTAATCCACCTTTAGAGGTACTATACGGTAAATACCCCCTCCTGGCCTGATACTCGTGGACTGAACCAATATTGATAATTTTACCCCCACCCTGATTAATCATCATTTTTACTGCTTGTTGTGAACAAAGAAACGGCGCTTTTAAATTCACGGCGAATACCCGGTCCCAGTCTTGTTCTTGGATTTCTAAAAGGGGGGCCTCTTTCTGAAACACAGCATTATTGATTAATATATCGAGTCGCTTAAATCTGCTGGCAATTTCTTCAAACATCTTTTTAATCGCATAACCATCGACAAGATCACAGGGTAATTTGACCGAATCAGGGCTATGTTTGTAAACCTTCTCCCAGGCCATTCTCAATTCATCAGAATCGTCAGGCCCATGTACTATCAGCGTTGCCCCCTTTTGCGCAAATCTTTGGGCAATGGCCAAACCGATTCCCCGACTTGATCCTGTTACCAATATAATTTTATTTTTAAATGACATAACATGCCTCAAAGATTGATTAAACCGCAAAGACGCAAAGAAGGCGCAAAGCACGCAAAGGAAATAATCTTTATTTTAATACTTTGATTTATATAATTGAAATAATTATTTCAATTTGGAAATTAATTTAATAGGTATAAAATTGACAATAAGAGCATGAAGATTATATGTATATCTTCTTTCTTTTGTCTTTTTTCTTTATTCTTCTGTTCTCTTAGCACCCTTGCGGTTATATGACTATGGTTCGAAGACGACTTTATAAGCCTCCTTCGGATCTTTTAATAATAATTCAAATGCCTCATTATACCTCTCGAGCGGCAATCGATGTGTAATCCATGGTTTAACATCGATAATACCTTTATTCAACAATTCATAGGCTTCAACTAAATCCTGATAAAAGGCATTCGAAGAGGTCGTTAGGGTACGTTCGGATCCAATTAAAGAGGCATCAAAATTAAACTCTGTCTTATGCACCGCCAGATTAACATACGTACCAGATTCTTCAAGCAGGGGTAAACCCATATTTACTGTTTCATTACTACCAACAGAATCAAATATGGCAGCACATCCGGCCTCTCCAATGGTCCCACGAATAACGTCGATCGGATTCTCACGCCGCGGGTCAATAATAATAAAATCCGGATATTTACGGATAACCTCTCTGGCAATTGACGATGGATCTGAAATGAAAACGTTTCCAGCTCCTTTTGACTTCGCTACCTGCGCAATACTCAATCCCGCTGGCCCACCACCGATACAAAAAATATTCGCTCCTTTATATAATGAAGTCCGACCAACCACATGAACAGCCACACACAAAATATCTGCCATAGCTGCTTCGGGAAAGGTCAGATTATCGTCAATGGGATGCAATAAGTCAGCCCAACCGAGACAGTATTCAGCATAAGCACCAGGAAAATATTCCATGCTGCCCCAACCCTGAGCATGGCCAATATGGATCATTTCCCGGCATAGATTTTCTCTGCCACTTTTACAAAAAGAACATTTTCCACACACCCGGTATGATTGTACACCAACCTTCTGACCTAATAATGATTCATACCTGGTTGCATTCACCTGGACAACTTCTCCGGCAAATTCATGCCCCATAATCATATTGGGGGGATTGTCGATGTGCCGACCTAATGTGTGTAATGCCCAGGGATTATCCCCTGCCCAATATCGCAGATCGCTCCCGCATATACCACATGCTTTTACTTTGATCAGAACATGATTTTCTTCCTGTAATTCAAATTCAGGAACGTCCATTAATTCTAATGTTTTCGGCTTTTTTAATACAATTGCTTTCATAGAATTTTTTCCACGAATTAAACGAATTCAAGCGAATTCCACAAATTACATATTTTATACTGACAATTGAGTTGGGATTTGTAATTCGGAATTAGTAATTAGTTTTTTCCTATTACCTTTTACCTTTTTATTTTTTACCTAATTTGATAAATATGCACATCTAGTGGTTTAAATGTATCTGTAAGTTGATTATTTTTTATCTCAATGGATCTATCCTCACCGTAGACAGAAATTTTTTGGGACACATTCTTCGGCATTTTAAAAGACGGTGAGAGTGTTTCCGTTTTGGACTGGTTGACAACGAGCAGATAGTTGCCCTTTGTGCTTTTGATATATCTGAATTTAATATCATCCAGAACATTAACCATATTAATCTCTTTACCTTTTTTACCTTCCATATATAGTACTGCGAGATCATTAATTTCTGCTAATAACTTTTTTTGAGAACGCCATAACTCGGGGTCATCTTCTGGCAGATATTGTCCAAAACCTTTATAGGTATACCACAACATTCCTTTAGCCCCTTCAATAACTGCGGCATAGGTCATAAAGCGGTGTTCCTGTACAGTAGGTCTACGCTGTGCCGGCCAGGCGAACATTTGTCCACAATGCCATACGGGTAGGTCATCCGGGATTTCCCGGACAGCCCTGGCAAGATTTTCACCCACTGCTGTATAATCTCCCTGTACCACCGGATAGGTATCTACTGCTAATATATCGCAACAATAACCGAATGTTTTATATACCCTTGGGTTTGTAATGACCAGATAGGATGGATGATCAGGGTCTGCTTTATGGGCTACCTTATATAATTCATAAATATCCAGAAGATCGGCCCGGTTATATCCAGGTTCATCATAGAGCATCCAACACAAGACGGCGGGATGATCTTTATATTTTTCTATCGTTTCGCGCACCTCTTCGAACCAGTGAGGTTTTTTTCCATGAACCGGAACCGCCGCCATCAAACCTGCTTCATGCACTTTATCAAGGTTAGAACCTGCGGCAACCACAAAATTATACCCGGCTTTTTTTAACTTCTGATAGTCTTCCACTGGAGCCCCGTAGGTACCAATGGGGAAAAAAGGCTTACCATCGTTACCGATAGGCATCAGGTTTTTATCCAACATCTTCACTTTTGGATGTCTTTTAAGTTTTCCCTGAAAGTTGCGTGTTTCAGAAACAATTATACCGTCCTCTTCTGTAGGAAATGTTGCCCTCGCCTGGTAAAAACCATCTGGAATTGAGGAAAGAGCAAAGGGCACCTCTGTTCCCGGAGCAGTTGATATTTCGGCTAACTTCCCAGCCGTTTCATGAATTAGTTCGATTTTTACATCTGTGCCCGGGCTAAGCGCCGAGATTTTGTAAGGTTTGCCAAAACTTGCTTTTAGTGTATCAGCATAAGCTACCAGGGAAAGTACTTTATGGGCATCTAGGTTGTTGCGTATAGCAGCCATAGTGGAGTCATAATTCAAAAACCGGGCGACAAATCCAAATTCGCCACCACCCTCATCAATTTTTAGCAATAAATTATTTAATCCTGCCTTCAGTTCAACAGGGATAAAATCATTGTCCCTCTGCAACCAGCGTCCGGTTCTGGGATGAATTTCATGTATTTTTTTACCATTCAAAAATGCCTGAATGCCATCATTACTTCCGAGAGACAAGATTGATTTTTTCGCTTCAGGGCTATTGACCTGGCAAAAGGCATAGGCGACAACCAGGTCGTTTGGATCAAGAATATCATTCAGAGGTATCAGATCACCTTCTGACTGATAACGGAACCATTTACGTTCAAGATTTTTCTCTTCCACTCTTACACTGCTGCCCTCACTTGGGATGGCAGATAATTCCCCTCCCATCGAAGCAAGATAATCAGTATAAAAACCTGTGCATTTTGTGTTATGGTAATAATTGGTTGTAGAACAATCTTCACAGTTGGGAAAGGGTCCACAAATCAGCCAATCTTTAATATAACTACCTTCTTGATAACTGATTTCATTATTTGCATAACCGATTAGACTAATAAGAAAAAGTAAACATAGAATCATTATCAGAACCGGGTATCTCAGATTTTGATTATTAGTAGCAATCACGTTTTCTCCTGTATTTTTTGTTAGAGGTATAATCTTGCTGTTTCTGCCAAAAACTTTGTTAAATAAGCAAAATTTTTGTGTCATTCCGTTAGGAATCTTCCTGCTTGCCTAAATCGCATCTACACGAAGGAAGATCCCTTCAGGATGACAGAGAAAATTTTACGATTTGTTTGCAACAATATGCATTGATCAGATTTACTGACCCATCTAATGTCTGATTAATCCGGAATTTTTTTTAACTTACTCCTTCATGAACGGATCATCCCATTCTTCAATAAAATAAGCAATACAGACATCTGCAGATTATCTCTTCTGAGGCGGTGTTGAGACAATCTCCTCTTTCTCACGATCCCAGTACAATTTTTCTCTCTGGCGGTAGGCTTCAGTTGCCATGACAATACCGATAGAATGCCAGTAACCGGTCATAATATGCCCATTGGTTTGCTTATTTCTGCTGCGCATACAATCAATCCAATTATCCAGGTGCCATTTACTATCATCGCTCCCACCGGTAGGCGGTAAGGTATTTCCGTATTCGGGACAGGTAATTATCTCTGCCTGACCTTTCTCGACCGCTTGCTTAAAACCTTCGTAGAAGTCAAAGCCCCCTGGTAGTTGTTGATGTTCTTTGATTAAAAACCATCGCGGACTCCCTTCACCGCCGTGGGCAAATAAGGTGGCATCCTTTCCACGGATGATATTGTAATCGCCGAAACGGTTGGCATAGCTGGACTGATAAGAATAAAGAAATTTCTGATCCTCATAAGTTGCTAAAGCCTGAAAGGTGTCCGGATTCTCTCGAATATCCGGCCATCCGAATATTCCACCGCTTGCGACCATTGTATCAGGAATTGCGGTATCTGTATAAAAATGGACCAATCCTATACCATGACTCATCCACTGTGAGGTAATGCCACCTGAGAAATCCTTAAAAATGCGGAACTCAAAATACTTCCATGGATCGAACGGCCGATCGGGTTTACCTAGCAACCAGCGTTGCCAATCTGTATCTTTTTCACGGATAGAATGCACATCTGTATCATCCGGGTTATGCCAGCGATGATTATTATCATTCCAGCACTGCTCAATTTTTGTGATTTGTCCAAGTTTTCCTGAACGCACGATATCCCGGACTTTTTGCTGTATCGGATCGCTAACCCATTGAGATCCCATTTGCACAACCTGATCTGAATTCAGGACCGTATCCCGTGCCAATTTGGCTTCAACTATATCCTGAGCCATCGGTTTTTCACAATAACAGTCCTTACCGGCATTAACAACTTCTGCCAGAATTTTGGCATGCTGATGATCACCTGTTGCAATCATCACCCCATCCAGATCCTTCATCTCCAGCATATCTTCTGAATACTTGAATTCCCTGACGCTATCACCAAATCTGGATTTGCATTCAGCTGCTGCCTGTTCGCGGTTTAGACGCCAGATATCACAAACGGCCACAACCCTAAGATTTTTATCTTTATAAGACATTTCAACCATATTGCGATGTCCACCGCTCCGCGCTCCGCATCCCAGAAATCCAATATTAATGCGGTCGTTTGCACCGATAATTCTGGCATAGGATTTGGCATTTAAACCCATATTGACTCCGACCGTTAAGGCAGCTGACGTAGTTATAAAATTTCGTCTTGATATCTTCTTAGGCATTGATGTGTTCCTTCATATTTATGGTATGCCTTTGATTAGTGATCCCGAAGAGTTCCCCAATGATTCTTCTATCCGGTTCATTCTATATTAATCGAATATTGATTGAGATCCAATGGTCTGCCCTCGGCATCACATACGCGCAGGATTGTGATCTTCCAGATTGCGGATCAAGCCATCATGACGGCTGAAATCATATCTTCCTGCTTCCCTTTCTATTGCCGCCCAGGACACATCCATGCGTACAATACCCAAACCAGACTTATCAATCATCGACCAGTCTTTTTCATTACCTTCAAAGAAATGAATATTGACCCCCACTCCCTGCGGAACTGGCAGCATTTGCAATGAGGGATGGATCTTTGCTTTTATTTTGCAAACGTCTTCACATCCGATTGCTAATAAACTGATCAATCCTGACAACAAAAGAAATGGAAAGATTTTCTTTAACATTAGTTACCTGATTACGTGACAATTTTCATATAAGAGTTACTTGTAATCGGCCAAAATAGGCTCGAATTTCAACCTTAAGAAGGAAATAAGCGATCAGCCTGTTTAAATACTTTTAGAAAATCTTGACCTATCCCTACAACTTCCTTCCAGGCAAATGTTCTTTGCTCCCACTCTTCCCACATTTTCATTAACTGATTGAGTGAATTGATACCCGACCACTCTTTGTACATGTTCGTGATTTTTTCAATTGACTCTTTTCTCAGATTCACATATATACCTTGCAGATTGAGGACATTTTTGGCCAATCCAAACATAGATTCACAAAGAGCAAAGGCGAGAATATCGGATTTATCTTCATCCGTAATGAACTGTCCCTGGGCGAGGTTGGCCTCGTCAGAATTTAACTCAAAGAGCGCTTTCTTTTCATTTGGTGCTTTGATAATCGGTTCCAGCCTCTTAATCGCCGCCTTGGTGTTTTGCCAGGCTGCCGGTGCTTCCTTTATAAGAATTTGCTCATTTCCTTCTCGGTTTGGATAGAGATCCTCTGTGATCAGGCCCTGTTTATAAGCACTTTTAATCAGGTGCATAAAATCGTCAAGACGGACATATTCAATATCATATGTATCAAGAGAATCGACCACTTTTTGTATTCTTTCCATCTTCGTGGCAATATTGATGAGTGAAAATATAAAAAGAGGACGGTTTGGATTGGCTTCAATGAAGACTTTTTATCGTGTCCACATCATCCTTATCAGTTCTGTGAATACCCTCCCCGCAAAAAACATAGGGTTTGTCCCCGAAATTATAATGGGGTTCAAAGGCCGATTCACCCATTCCGCGCACATAACCCAAACAATTATCCAACTCCTGGTAAAGAATAGGATTAAAGTCGGGTAAATCGACTTCCTGCCAATTCGTATAATCATTCCAATTGGTAATATTAACGATTTCCAATCCCGTTTTCTGCATATAAAATTTTGTATAACGCAAGAATTGCCGGGGATCTGCGTACATAAAAGGATAGGTATATCCTGCTCCCGAAGGTCCGGCAATCATATAGTCATTATCATTCATTTCTTTTATGTAATCCAGATACATAGCCGGCGCCAGATCGGCAACCAGGGGAAGAAATCCCCAGGTCATAGGAAAATTCCGTTTTTTCTGTGGTCCCCAATTTCCCATCTGCTGGTTGGCCATCACCCATAAAGCATCGCCATCGGTCATCATCCAGGCAATATAAATTTTATTTTTTTCTGCAACCAGATTTTTTCTTGTACTCGGTTTTTGTTTTGGAAGCGCACTTTTTTGAGGTCTTACACCACCATGAACCGTAAAATTCGGACTACCAACTGCACAGATCGTATAGGCACTCTTCCGTGCTGCACGGTCCACTGCCCAGTGTTCATGGTCTCGCGAATCATGCCAACCCCAGATACCGGATGGAAATTCAAGTTTATCATAAATCTTGTTGAGTAAATTATATTCTTTCCGTTGTCTTCGGGCAGCAGAAAGATCAACAGTAAATGATTTATTCGCTACCAGGAAGTCACGAATTTGAAAAGAACCCTCGCTGGGGTGAAAGGGAAAATCAATACAGCAATCACCAAAAACATGTTTGGAACAACCGCTAAATAGATTCTCAAAGGCCCATTCATACGCGGGCACTCTTCCCTTCCAACGACCGCGTAGATCCTCTTTTTGTCTTAAACCATATTTTTCAACCAGCGGTATCAATTGTGGGGTAACAACCATCCAATTTTCCAGAGCTCCCCAGGTTTGAGCAACATTTATTGTATCCGGCATAGTTGGATCCGCAACGATATAGCCACCTAACTCCGGACAGAATTCTTTTAATAGCTGTTCAAAATCTGATATATCGCTGACATTTAATGCGTAGCCATTTTTTTTATAAATACCTAGCCAATCAACATCAGAAGGAGAATTATTCAGATATAACCGGGGCTCAACCCGATTAACCAATCCTTGAAAGATACAAACCACAGACTTTAACACCCAGTGTTGGTGGGGCGATACCTCAGGAAACAGGGAGGTTAGATTCTGCATATTATATCTGTAGATTTTTCCGGGTACCTTATATTTAAAAAAGATATCATATTCCTTAGGAGTGTATAAAAAATCACCTGTTTCAGAGGTACAACTATAAAATTCAAATGGTAGCATAGATAGACCACCAATTGCTACAGAAGACTTGATAAAATCGCGACGTTTCATCTTGTTACTCATTATACCTCCCTGAATACTTTTTTGTCTCAATCTAAGATATACACTTATATGAGATTAATGACTAAGGATAAATGATTATCCTCTCTATCTAAATTCACTCATTCATGATAAGGAGACATTTCTGTCAACCTGAACGTGTTTCTCCAAAGGATTCCTTCGGACAGGTTCTATCGTACTTGGATTCCGAAATAAATTCGGAATCTTGTGAAATTTACTTCCGATACCTCAAAATACTGGCTGGGACCTGTTGCTTTTTGATACCCGGGCCCTGATAGGAGAGGCCAAGGTATTGGCTACCACCACTATCAAAGTAGTGGACCATAATTGGATGTAATCCTGTCGACAAATTTATTTGTCCTTGTCTTTCCTGAAGGCCATGAGCTCCACCATTATCGATTACCTCCTTCCCAGCGATAAAAAGTATGCTACCATCATTTGAATTTATATAAAAGTCATAAGTACCGCTTTTAGCAATATAGATATAACCCTTATATTTTACCGCGAATTTTTCCTGTCGCGTTTTTAGCAATTTCAAGTCAAAATCATAAACCCGCCCTTTGTGAATCGCTTTGAGCTCATCAAAGGGTGGAATATCCTCCCATTGACCTTCATAATAAGCATAATCCAATCCATGAATCTTACTATCCAGAACGATAGAAGGATTGCGCAACCACCGCACTTTCTTTCAGTCCCTTCTTAACAGCACGCACCTGTAGAAAGGAATTTTTGGAAATCGTAATCGGGCTCTTGTAAGATTTGGATGATCGTGTGGGGATTTGCCCATTAATGGTATAATAGATATCCGCCCCCTCTGTACTTGTGCTCAATTCTACCTTAAGAGGCTTATCTACTTGCAAATGTTTTTCAGCGTGTATCACTGGTTGCGCGACACGGTACTCCCTGAAATAATACCGTTGTGAACCACCTTCAGATTCAACTAACATAAATGGTTCAAATAAACCATAACCGATCACATCATAATTTTCGCCAGCCGGCATATTTATTGCCGCAGCTTCAAAAGAGGCTGGCCAGGCACTTCCACGAAGAGGACCATTATGATGTGGGCCAAGCAAATTTTTAAGTGTACCGTAAACATTAACGGTAATTTCATTCTCGCCTTCCTTGACGAGATCGGTCACATCTAATTCACCGGGTTGGCTGATAATGACGCCCGCAGACTTCTGATTGACTTTAACTTCCGCCACACAGCCCAACCAGTCCGTTACCTTAACAATATAAGTTTTTGAACCGGGTTGTACTTTATAGGTGCTGGAGTAGGACATACCATCCGAATAAAAGGGTAAACCCTGGGCTGACCAACTTCCCATTTTTACCGCAGACGATTTGACAATTTGCCATCCTTTGCTGACAGATTTCAGGTTAAAATCCCCAATTAGGTAAATCGGTTCAAGCTCCGAATGAACCGTCATTGGGGAAGCTTTTAATGTGATAACATTACGACCGTAATTGACTTCTTTACCGATATCATACACCGCAAATGCCCGGTCCAACCAACTCTCATCTTTATTCGGCTTGATGGATTTGCCATTGATTGACAGTTGCCAATTTTCAGGTCGCTCAGCAACAGCCTTCAATTCTCCGAGATTAACACCTTTCGCTACGGTAAAAGAATAGTCAGCCTCGAATCCGGAATTAGCCGGAAAAGTATTCCGATCGAGTATATTTGATTTATACTGAACAGAACTACTCCAGGGATTAGCCTCAAAGCCATGTTCTTTAAAAATCATATCGGCAGCCTGAAAAAAGTAAATATCTTTTTCTGATTTGCCAGCCACTCTTAAATCAACGTAGTCAAGGGTTAATGTATTTGGGGCGAGGCGTTCGATTGACATTTTATCCGCCGGTGTCAGAATTTTCACTTTTCCTGCTTTTTGTTGCTCCGGCATTTTAGCTGATTCCGGGTTAACATAAAGGAGAAGGCTTCCAGCCGGCGGCAGGTCAAAATTAACATTAACCATACCCTCTTTATCTTGCCAGGGATAGGATACAATTTCACCAGATTCCAAATTAAATTCCTTTATGGATCTCCCCTGTGTCAGAAATGATCCGGTTGACCAGTTGTCCAGGTCACTGTTCACCAGGAATATTAATTGTCCATCTTCCAGCTGACGACGGTGATGGAATAAAACGCCTTTTATTGCATCAGGGTTTGCAAATTGAATACCATCGGATTTCAGTAAAGGTGCAACTACTTCATCTTTTAGCGAAGAGGCTTGATGCCATTGTGTCTTATATTTGTTAACTATAGATGTTAACTCTTCATTCTTCACGCCATCGACATAACCTGGAATTCCGGAAAAAGAAAGAACCTGGCCACCGTTTTCCAAATACTTTTTCAGAAGATTTGTGGTTGTTTTATCAAGATTTTCAAGAAGTGGTGGTAGTATGACAAGGTTATACTTTCCATATCCAACCACAAAATTATCATCAACAATTTTACCATTATTTTTTATGATATTTTCGGAGCCCAGATCATATTCAATTTGACGTTTTTCTAAGCCAAAGAGAAATTTTTGGAAAGTGGGACCCAGTGGACGATATTTCTTATTTGCTGTCTGGGTGGAGAAATACATCCAGGCAGTGGTTGTAGGTTCAAGAACCAGAATTTTATTAATCTGTACTCCTGATGACATGGCTAACGACAGACGGGCAAAATAATCTCCTTGCGTATGATAAAACTTCCACCAGGGATCATGATAGGAAAATGATTGGGGATGATCACGTTTCCGGGCACCGGACAAGGTGATATAGGAAAGATGTTGATTGAGAAAATTTACACCTAGTACATATTCCCAGTCACCAATTCTTTTCATATCCTCAAAGCGGAGATCCCAACCACCTGCTCCATAGGTTTCGCTTAGTGTCCTTGTTCTTCCCATCTGATTCGCGGCACTGCGTAATTCTTTAACAGCTCTAACATTTCCAAACTGGGCACTGACATTTTCGCTATACTGATTCATTAGAACATCGATCGCCGGCATCTGATGCCAGGCATACATGGCCATATTATCTCCACCATGCCCGGGATCCGGCCATCCATGTTCCCAATAATGCCCGGTCCATGCCAAATTATGGTCTTCTGTGTATTCGTACCACAGTTTACTCCAACGCTCAATAAATAATTCAAGTAATAATGTATAATAATTATGCCGCACACGTTGAAAGTCGCCTGTTTCTATGAAGATTGAAGGTAAATTTGTTTTTAAATCATACCCCCAGCGTTTTTCGAACTCATCGAATAAGGCTGGTGTCCACCGTGTCCCACCAGGTGCTTTGATATTTGGTTCATCTGTAAAGATACCCGGGACTGTTTTACCAAATTCATGACCGATTGCTTTTTGATACCCGGTCATGGTTTCTTCGATAAATTTCTCTGTAACACCCTCCAGGAGCAAATCCACATAGGAGTACCCTCCAAACCAGGGCGATTTGCCCTCAAAAGTTTTTATAAACAGACAATAATCTCCTGATTGTCCCACTTCAGATTTCCATTGTTGGGTTACATCTTTATAACCATCATTTGTCTTTTTTAGGATCAGATAATACTTTTCACCTGCATTATCAAGGAGATGGTCAGCTTGTTCCATCTGGAGCCCCATACCCTGATTATAGGATTCCGGCATTTTAGCAGGCACATGCCCACCGGCAAAGCCGCTGGGATAAGAATTTTCATCATAGAGCCATACTTCCATTCCTAATTCTTTTGCTTTGTCAACCGTATGCCGACATAACTCAAACCATCGATCGGACAGATAAGGTGTAATCAAACCAGGACGGGGATGAATAAAAACACCATGGATACCCCCAAACTTCATATCTTCCAATTGCTCATCAATCAATTCTTCATCAAGATCATCATTCCATACCCATAGCGGCGCACTGCTATATTCCACAGGTGGGGTTTGAAACAAAGTTTTTAGTTCTTCAAAGGTTTTCACGTTAGACTTATCATCACTTTCCATACAACCAACTGTCAGTATGATAAATCCGAGAACTATAATTCCTAGAATTAAAACAATACGTTTTTCCATCACTTACTCCCAAGTTATTTTCTTTCTCTTGCTCAATCTTCATTCTTATATTAGTCATATATTTTTTCAATCCCAAGGGACTCATATGAAGTAAATAAACAAATATTTTGTTATAATGTATTTATAAATTCTTAATTAAATTGTTACAAAATAATTCGTGAAATTCGTTCTAATTTGTGTAATTCGTGGAAAAATAGTTCAAGGTGGTCCCGTAATAGCCATGTTAATTGTAAAATAACACTGACGCCGGGACCTCCTGTTTTTCAAAACCAGGGCCTTTCCAGCTTAGTTCCAAAATATGACTGCCCCCATGCTGGAAATAGCCTACCTCTACGGGATGCATACCTGCCTCCAGAGCAACGCGTTCTAATCTTAGCACAACAGGATGCATGCCATCGTTATTGATTAGCATTTTGCCATCGATACTGAAGGTCGAGCCGTCATTTGATTTTAGGAAGAATGTGTAAAGCCCATCCGCAGGAATATTAATATAACCCTTAATATTAAAAGCAAAATACTGTTCTTTGGTACGCGGTTCAAGCATAATATGTGAAATTATTCCTGTTTTTTCTGGCTCGATCCCCTTAACCGCCGTGGTTCTCTCAAATATACCGGTGTAATATCTATACGAAAGGCCGGGTTTTACTTTATTTAAAGAGAGAGCTGGTCTTATCACAGCGCGTTCCAGTTTTGCTTCCCCTACAAGACTGGAAGTCTTACCTGAATAGGCTCGCATATTTATCCGGGTTGTTTTATCTATATCAAAGGGGCCGTTGTAGAATTTTGATTTAAGATCTGGTTGGGCACCGTTCAGAGTATAATATATTTTTGCCCCCTTCGTCTCACAGGCCAGAGATACCTGTGTCTTGTTCAGGAATAATTTATTATCTGAACTGATATATGGTGTTGTCACTATCGGTTCAACTGCTTCGGTTTTTGGTAAACCGCCTTTGGAACCCCAGTTTTTGTTAGGTTCTGGACCCATCTGAAGAACAAGGCTACCACCTTTAACAAGATCCTTATGATAAAACCAGAAAGTATTAAGGGTTTTACCGTTTAGCAGGGCTGACTGAATATATTTATTTTCCCTGGATACATTTTTTGCCTCTATGGTAAATTCAGAACCAGGATAGTAGTTTTGGTCAAGTTGGATGGTTATTTTTTCAAAGATTGGACTGCTGATTTCATAAACAGGATCCACAGAAGCACCGCCATCCATCTGAAAGAGACCAATGGCACTCATAATATACCAGGCTCCCATCTGCCCCTGATCTTCATCACCCGGGTAACCATTGACAGGTCCGGTACCATAATAATTCTCCAGTATTTCGCGCACCCATTTTTGCGTTAACCAGGGTTTGCCTGAATAATTAAACAGAAAAGCAGGTTGCATATTGGGTTGGTTACTATGATTGACGAACTGGCTTACAAAGTTAGGCCTGGATAATTCGAAACCTTCATCTAGACGACGGTTAAATTCTTCTAATCCCATTAAATCAATTAAACCGGGTACGTCATGGGGTGCAAACCAACTAAATTGCCAGGCATTTCCCTCCACGTAGTCCTTACCGCCAAAATTGTCTTCCTTACCAACTGCCTTAACAACCGGTACAAAATCTTTCAGCCATGGTCCTCCACTGTATTTTGGACGGACATATCCGGTAACAGGATCAAACACATTTTTATAATATTGCGACCGTTTCATAAAATATTGATAATCGTCTACCTTTCCTAACGCCTTCGCAAACTGTGCCACACACCAGTCGTCATAGGCATATTCAAGTGTATTCGATACAGGTCCCTCCTCTGCAGGCACATAGCCCATTCTCATATATGATTTAAGATTATGATTACCTACCCAACCACCACAGGGATGCGCTTGCCCTGGAATTGTCTGGATCTCCCGGATCGCTTTATAAGCCTTTTCAACATCATAATTCCGGATACCCTTTTGATAAGCCGCAACTATCAGAGGAATTTCATGAGATGCGACCATAATACTGGAATATTCAATACCACCGGGCCCTTTCGCCAGCCAGCCCCCACGATCATATATTTCTAAAAGAGAACTTACCCATTTATTTGTAACGTCCGGAGTGATTAATGACCAGAGCTGGTTAAGATTCCAGAACGTGTTCCAGAAAGCGTCACAACCGTAGACCGGTGACTGCGGATCTTCTAATTGACGGACTTCTTCACACATGTCCATATATTTTCCATTTACATCACTGAAGAGTGTACGGGCATTATATGAGCGGTACATATTTGTGTAAAACTTTACTTTTTCAGTTTCGCTGCCACCTTCAACCTTTATCTTTTTTAAAAGATCATTCCAGACTTTCCGTGTTGACTGATGGACGGCATCAAAATCCCAGCCGAGGGCATTCGTTTCCATCTCCATATTTAAACGTGCCTGATCGATACTTACGAAAGAAATGCCCGTCTTCATGAGCACTTGCTGATCTTTCTGAAGAGAAAAATTTATAAATGCACCGATATCTTTGTCTTCCGCGATGGAAATCTGATTAATTCCTTCTATAATTTCTTCGCCCTTCCATCCACCCATTGATTCAAAATCCCTGTTAAACCGGGCAACAAAGTGGAGCGTATATTCATTCCAGTTTGATACGCGTTTAACATAACCTGCTATTTCCTGGTCACTTATTTTTTCTATGGATGCTTCGATGATACGTGTCATCATTTCTTCCGGAATCTGCAGATCAAAAAGGATCCTACCCTCATTTATTTCTGGAAAGGTATAACGCTGAAAACCGGTCCGTGTTGTGGCGGTGAGTTCGGCCTGGATATCATAGTCCTGCAAATATACTGAATAATAGCCGGGTGAGGCGCTTTCCTGATCATGGCTGATTCTTGAACGATAACCACTATCCGGATCATCATTCCGACCCGCCTGGATCTTTAGCGGACCAGTTGTAGGCATCGTAAGGAAGCTTCCCATTGCCCAGGAATGGACATGCCCAAATCCTGAAACACTTTCAATGGTATATTCATATCCTGCATCAAAAGCCCATTCATCGCTATTATCAGGACTAAGTTTAACCATCCCGAAAGGCATACTTGGACCTGGATAAAGCATCCAGCGTGAGCTTGATGTGCCTAGAAAAAGATCAACATAATCAACGGGCTCTTTTTTCTCACTGGATGTCGTACATCCAATAAACAAAATTAAAGTTAGAACAATCATTTTTCGGTAATTAAACATTTTTCTCTCCATATATAAATAGATAGTGATTTCCTAGTCCATGTTAATGTCACAAAAAATCTGGCTTAACAGCCAATCGGTAAATATCTTTTTAATGCTTTAAATGTCTTTATGATTTTACCACTCCCGAAGGGACTCCTTCGGAACAAGTTTACTTAATAACTGTTTCTTCGTGCTCTTCGTGATCTTCGTGGTGAAATTATTAATGGAAACAATCACAACATTTAGATTAACAGCCTCAATCTGTAGCTCGCCAAAAGTGTGAGCCATAGGTTCTCGGTGAACTCGGCATTTTTTTAAATAGTTAACATTTCTAATTGATCATTGATTATTGACTGTTGAATATTGAAAATTGATTTTCTTTAGTACCGTGATCTTAACAGGACCCATCAAGCCTGATGGCGGTAATGGTTCAAATCCCATCTCCATCGTCCGTTGTCTTCCAGCTGCGTAGTCTGTGGTTCCACTCCCGTAATGGGAAATGAGATGAGATGGTACTGGCGGCGCTTTTTCCATGGCAGAAACCTTGTTGATTAATGTATTTGTTACAGAAATCTTCAGATTATTTGCGCCTGGTTTTAGCAATTCTGTCACATCAAGAGTCTGCTCACGCATCCAGGTAATTCCTGCTTTGACACCATTTATTTCAATTTCAGCTATATTGCCCACTTTGCCCGGATCCAGCTGAAGGAGATGATCATTAGATATATATTCCTGTGGCAGATTAAAGTTAATTTCATAGTTTCCAGTACCACTAAAATGCCGGGTTTGATCATTATCTGTCCAGGATTCCAGACGGGAAAGAGAAGTTTCTGGTAGCGCCGAATCATCCCCATCAAAAGTTAATTTCCATGTACCGGAGATAACAAATGGAGCAGGGATATCCTTTACTGTTACTGCTTCAGTAATATCAGACTTGTTTTGATTTAGAACAATATGGAAAGTACCATTTTTATCTGCTAGGGCCTCAATTCTATCTTCATTAATTCCTGATATTTTGTAAAGATCTGAACTTTTTACACTATTCCTTTCCCCATCTCTGAAAACGATGAAAGTGGATTCAAACGAGGAGAGTTTAAGTGGGATATTTATGCCCGCTTCGGTTTGCTCATAGCATAAGATAGGTAATATTTCGCCATTATAAGGATTCCACTCCCAGGGGACCTTATTACCAATACGAAAAGTGACAGGAAGATCAATCGCTCTGTCCTGAATATTAGAAACAAAATAAATATCCATTTCATCTGCTTTTCGATGCAGAAAGCTTAATCCATTATTTTCTCTCAAGCCTTCCTTCACAAAATCGATTGAAAAATCTGGTGGATAGTGTTTGCGCATTGCATTGACAAAGGGATCTAAGGCACTGCTTTGCCAATCCAGGACTTCCTGGCGGTTGATAACTAATTTCATAAAATATGTGACACCTTGTCCGTATTTTTTAGGACTTTTTCCATCCTTCTCCGGAAAAAGATCGCTACAAATAGATCTAACAGCTTCATCATTCCGCACATAATCATCCAAACCCACCGAACTTTCAGGCAGCGATTCAAGAGCGATGACCACACCACCAGCCTCAATGTATTTCTTGATAAATTGCATCGTTTCAAGCGGTAAAGCCTTTATATTAGGCATGATCAAAATCTTATATTCCAGACTCCGGATTTTTATTTTCCCATCCTCAATCACGGCCATCTTTTGTAAGGCTTCGTCATTTAACAAGTCGAAGTCGTATCCATTTGCCACAATAAATTTACCAAGATCCCCCCAATAAAATTCCCTCGTCCACTTTCGGCCGTTCAGCACATTCAAAGTCCATTGATTAGCAAGGGGAGAATAGATTGCAATATCAGGGGAAAAATTGCCCTGCCGTAGTAAATAACTGCATCGACCCACATAATCGGCCAGCAACGGGTAATATTTCCACCAAATATTTGGATGAGATATCCGGGCTGCAAAAGGAATTGATCTGGAGGGAGTTGGTTCTCGTTCCGGGGAATAGGAATATCCATGATTGTAAAATTTATTTGCCCCGGTGCGAAGGAAACCATCTGAGGATATTTTAAGCTCCTCCAAAGTAGCGCGGTATAACTCCCAGTGGATGAAGGTATAGGCCTCCACACCAACCACATTGCGATCATAAATATGAGCACCAGAAGTAACATATTTTTTTACATTAATCCGGGTATCGAACCAGGGAACTCCATCTTTTTCGCCGGGGGTTACTTCATTCATAGGAAGATGCGACATACCCGCTGCCTTAAGGATATCCATAGGATAACCGATTGGTTCCGTACTTCCGTTAACCCCATGGGCGTCGCACCAGTCTATAAAAGTTTTAAAGTGGGTCTCCATTCCAACTTCATGAATAAATTCATTTACATCATAACGGATTTTTGGTGAAATATCTGCAACATCCCACCAAATTGCAGGCAGATATTTGGCCAGATCATAACCCTTCATCTGCCGGAACTTGCTCATCAGGCTATCACTCCAGTAAATGCCGTTGGGTAAATTGGCAAGTTCCCAGCTATCACAATGTACTGCCTCTACTGTTTTACCAAACTCATCACCAAGAACATCGAAATATTTTTTTCCCAGAAAATCGCAATAATTCTGCATAGCCGTTTTACTAAAATGATCGACACTATAATGCCGGACCGAGGTATCCTTAACATAATTGGAAATCTGTCCAGTCGGTTTTAACCAGAAGACCATCAGGCGCCAGTGGCCTTCAGGTACCTGCCAGATAATGCGGTCATCTTTTACCTTCGCCGTCAGGTCGAGAAGTGTGCTTCTTAAAATTTTATCTCCCTCTGTTTTTGCAGCAATAACCGCAACAAGTTTATTGATGTCAGGGATATTTTCAATACTAAGTTCATGACGCCGATCACCTGCTTTGGCGAATTTCGGTAATTCACTGGTATATAATGTCGGACCATGAATATCAATAGCAACAGGAACCAGGCTTTGGGCCCGGTCTTCCGGTTCAACCCAAAATCCACCGAACACCCAGCCAACGGCAAAATTTAAATTTACCTCCAAGCCCAGGCGTTTTGCTTCATCCACTGTATGTCGGAGCATTGCCAGATGTTTATCTGAGAGGAAGGGAATATTGCCTTTTTCATAAACCTCCGGCGCTGCACTGGTAACCAAAACGCCACCAAGACCCTTTTCCTTCATCTGTTCAAGTTCCCAGGTAATCTCTTCTGCTGTCACCGCATTTCCCGGCCACCACCAGTAGGTGTGCGGCCGACAGTCCATGGGAGGGTTTTTAAAGTTTATTTCCAAATTCTCCTGGGATTGAACAGGCGAGGTAAATAGCATAAATTGAGAAAATAATAACAAGTATATTCTTGGCATTTTCATATATTCTCCAGTTTTAAATCCAATAATGTCAAAAGTTTATCAATTTATTTTCTTTAATATATTTATTTTCAATACCTTATCATACTTTTAATTATTCAACTCCTTCAGAGTTGAGACTCTCTTGTTCTAATATTCCCCGAATTATATTCGGGGTTATTCATATTCAATTCCTCCGGAATTGGATTATGTTCTTTTTATCACTTTTTCATCTAAAATATCAATTTTTTTGTCCTGATTTTCTCGATCTTATACTACATAAATTTTCGTAAAGTCATAGTATTTATTGCCATTGTCTTATAAAAGTATATAGTACTTCTTTTTGAGCAATTCGTGAAATTAGTGGACCAGTTTTTGTCTTTTTTCTTTTGTATTAATAACAGGTACTATCGCACCAATTCAGAGCTAATCACAGGGAGCCCCACCTCTTTCCTCAACCGGGCCACTGCCCAGCACCACCAGGTGCTTTGTTCTCCATTCCCACCATCGCCCGTTAGCCACCGATTCTCATCATTAAGATACATGGATTCACTGAATAAATCACCTGTATGAAAGGCTTCTAAAAAAGTCAACCATTCCATTATACGTCCATACTCTTTTTCTTGCCGGGCATATTCAATTTCCCATCCAATCCCTTTACCAATAATCCACCTGGAATTTACTTTGCCATCAGGATCATATTCCATGGCCAGATACTTAAAATTCTTATAAGGTAACAATAATTTTTGTTTCATAAGCTCGACCGTGTTGCGCATTACTTCCTTTCCAAGTGGATTCCATTGCGACATAATTGGGCAAAGTTAACCCAGCTCATCCCGGTATAAGGAACACCACCGGCAGAGTTTGGGAGACGCATTTCAAGATATACTTTCTTACCTTCAACGATTCGTGTCAGATTTTTATCAATTCCTTTTTTAAGAACCTGAAGCCTATCCTGCCAGCGAAGCGAATGTTTTGAATCTCCCCGTCTTTCAGCAATTTGGATCATTGTTTCAAGTGAAGCACCCACAACGCATTGAGTTAGCAAATCCCAGGTATGCCAGTACCGCCCTTCACGTGAATGTTCAAAGGAAATATTCTGAATTAGATTTAGGCTGATTTCATGTCCCCGGCCCCACATAAAATAAGGTTGATCAGATGTACGATCCATTAACTTTGCCAAAAGAGGATAAGTCTGCTCCTCAAAATCAGTTTGTCCACGCAGCAGCGCCAGCCGGGCCCATGCCATAATAACATGAGCCTGGCCATCAATCTGATCCCAGTCGCAATAAATTTCATAGGGTTCTGCTTGTTGTTCATGGCGCAGCTCACCACAGTCAATAGCATAAGCTGGCAAGACATTGCCCTCATTTGTCCAGGAGGGTTTCTCCGAGGTGGCATCAAACAAAAATACTTCAGTTGTGCTTTCTGAATCGTCCTCTAATCCATACCATTTTGGATATCCAAAACCATTAAAATCAAGTCGTATATAATAGTCCTTACCGGTTTGCAATACCAAGGCTTGTTCAAATTCAAAACGCTGCCAGATTTGCCCCGGAAGAATCTGTTTCGCCTTCAGTGATACCGATATGAGAGGTTTAGTATCCAGCCCCTCCCTGATCGTCATCGTTAGTTCTCCCTTACATGCACCCAGTTTTACGGCAGTTTCAACGGCAAGAAGTGGTTTTTCAGGAGCATGAAATTTAACTGCTGTGTTATGTCCCTTTCCCAGATCTAAAACAATTATATCCGCTGCCGGTTGCAGATGAGCTTTCCCGCTATAAACCGGTTGCAGATTATTTTTCTTTCTGAGAAAGACATGCGGAATTCTCTCCATTTCATTGACAACTGTGGCCTCTAATGTACAATTGATAATTTTTTCTGCTATTTCGAACTCTTCGGTCTCAAGGAATAGGGAAACAGCGCCGCCAACCGTACGTGGAAACATTCCGGGGTACCTGCCGGTTAGCGATTCCTGTAAGAAACCGTCATTATCTACCCGGTCACACAGACTTTGGTACGTACGATGATAGAGTCCCTCTATCATATCGGATTGCAGCATTTCACGAATATCGAAGGGAGTGACGTCCTGTGCATTTGCAGAAGCCAGCAATGATATTAAAAAAGACGAACTGATTAAAAGCCTATTGAAGATCATGTGTTTTATGCTTTCTCTGATTATTTGAATTACTATTCTGTTTATCTTTATAAACATAGGTACTCCCTTAAAAGATGTAAGCAGAATCCGGTGTTTTTTTCGGGACAGAAAAAAAATATTCAAGTAATTAATTTATGTAAACATCACCTTTTAATCTTATATCCTCAGATGAGCTGCCAATAAAAATCCTATAAGTCCCTTTTTTAACCATCCATTTTCCACTTGAAATATCATAAAAAGACCAGGCAGATTTATCTAACATAAAGCTAACTTTTTTTGTTTCTCCCGGATTTAGACCGATCCGTGAAAATTTCTTAAGCCCCTTCACTAATATCATTAGGACGCTGAACGTAGAGCTGTATTACTTCATCACCCGCCATATCACCGGTATTTTTTACAGAGGCCTCAATTTGAATCAGAGTCTTATCACCTCTCGAAAGGGTTTGAATATCCAAATCCTGATAGTTAAACGTCGTATATGACAGGCCATATCCAAACGGGAACAATGGATCTTTTGTAACTTTTTCAAAATGACGATATCCTACAAAGATGCCTTCTTTATAATCCACTTCCTCTTTCTTGCCAGGATAAGTTGAATAAACCGGAGAATCTTCCCATTGGTTTATAAAGGTCAAGGGCAGCTTTCCCGAAGGATTCACATCACCAAAGATAATATCGGCCAAGGCATGGCCTCCTTCCTGGCCTGGATAGAAAGCCTCAACGATCACGGGTACCCGGTCAATCCATTCATTCATTAAGATGGGTGTGGCATTATAGAGAACAACAACAGTAGCCGGATTCGCATTTGCAACTTTCATGATAAGTTCGATTTGATCCTTAGGCAATGCCAGATCTTCGCGATCATTACCTTCACCTTCGAGAGTTTCTCTTAATCCAGCACAAATAATTGCCACATCTGCTCCTGTAGCCGCCGCTACAGCCTGCTCGATTTCATTCCCCTGTCCGTAGTAGGCAAGGCCAAGATGTGCTTCACATGTACCGACATTTTCAAAAAACTCCACACGTATAGCATAGTGCCGGTTTTCTTCAAGTTCTACATAGAGGGATCTTAATGAACTGGCCTTATCAACAATCCAGGAATCAATGGCAAGCTTTTCATCCAGATACAGCCGGCAGCCATTATCGCTCATGACCCCTAATTCATAGATACCGCTCCCCGGTGAAATGAAAGTACCTGTCCATCTGGCAGAAAAAAGATCCTGATTGACGACACCAGGAGCGGGAGAAGCCTCATCCCAACTAAAATCCACCTGTTCGTCAATTCTTGTTAATACCGGTTCACCCTCCAGTTCACGGTTATTGAAATATTCACCGAGTAAACCATGATCACCTTTCTCTCCACCTGATGGGATGAGAAAATTTGAATCTATTGCTGGTAGGGAAAGTCGTTTTAACCTTCCTCCTTTTACAAATTTTACTTGAACGTTATCTCCGAGTTTTTCTTTTATACCCCTCAGGGGCGGTATCGAATAGTGCGCATTCAGGTAGCCGCTGCCTCCGCCAAACATGCGTGCTTCCTCTGCATTTGGACCAAGGACAGCGATTGACTTGACTTTATTTTTATCTAATGGTAATAATTTTTTTTCATTTTTCAGCAGTACAATGCTTTTCCTTGCCACTTCCAGAGCCAACTCTCGACGTTCTTCTGTATCAGACAATCCACCATAGGTTGCAACCGTCTCATCATACAATCCTGTTTCGAACATGGCATGTGTCAGGCGGCGCACCATATTATCTACATTTTTCTCGGAGACCTGTCCGCTATCAAGAGCATTGGTCAGGTCCTCACCAAGGTACTGGCCGTCAGGCATTTCCAGATCGAGACCAGCATGGGCTGTTTTGAGGGTATTATGGATACCGCCCCAATCGGATACAACAAAGCCAGAAAATCCCCATTCATCCTTCAAAATATCAGTTAATAAGTATTTACTGGAGCCACAATAATCTCCACGGAATTTATTATAGGCACTCATTACCGACCATACGCCCGCCTCCTGTACGGCAGCCTTAAATGCCGGAAAATAAATCTCCCGCAATGTACGCTCATCGACAGTCACATCTACGACGCCACGATTCCATTCCTGATTATTTACGGCAAAGTGTTTTACACAAGAAATGACACGTTGACTCTGGACACCTTTTATATAGGCAACCGCCATACGAGACATGAGATATGGATCTTCGCCAAAACTCTCAAATGTTCTACCACCGTGAGGAACCCGTGCAATATTCACACAAGGACCGAGCAGCATATTATAACCCAAGGCCCTTGTTTCCTGACCCATTGAGACGCCAACCCTATTTATCAATAGTGTATCCCAGGTCGCGGCCATATTAATACTTGCTGAATAGTTTGTTGCCCTTCCCTTGCCATTAGGACCAAGGGGACCATCGGTCATAACAATTCGCGGTAATCCCAGCCGGATATTTCCTTTAGTCATAAAGCCTTCTCCACTTACCAGATCAACTTTTTCGGAAAGAGTCATACGAGAGAGCAGATCATTTACTCTCATTTCAGTCGGCAAGGCCGGATTTTTATAGACGGGAATATCGGTCTGAGAAACCATTTGATTACGTTCATAATGCACCTTTATATTGTCATAATACTGTTTATAATCCCGATATAATTTTACTGTAGCCTCGCCACCGGGTTTGCGGGACATCCAGGGAGCATTCATAAGACCGGAGAACTGGAAACAGAGTATTTTCTCAAAATTCGGGAAACGGGTCAGATCGCTGATCAAGCCGTCAACAGGGCGTGGATAGAGCTCCCCATGTTCACCAAAAAGGAATGTTTCCAAATCCATCCAGAAATGTGTGCCGGCATCATCGCATAATTTTTGCAGTATAGCGGCCGCTTCCTCACCAACCATATCATCATCCGGAGGGCGATGAAATCCGAAAGGGCATAAAATATCCAGGTGTTCTAATAGTTTCGGATAGATATCTAATGCCTTATCAACATAATGACTGTTCGAAGCAAGCATTACTGGTTTATCTGGTGCCAAAACACGGACATGGGTTCGAAACTCTTTGAAAAAGTGTACAATTTCTTCATGATGTCTCATTTGGATTGCTTTATCATCCTTCTCCGGTGAAAGCCAACCATGAATTTCTTCTGAAATATACCAACCATAGAATGAGGGATGATGGCCATACCTTTCCCATAATTCTGAGGCAACTTTCTTATGCCAAAGCAAGGAGCCTTCTGAATAGTCAAACCAGGCATAGATACCAACTGGGACAAATACATGCATGCCATAGTCATCGGCAGCGGACAGGACTGCTTCCAAAGGATCTTTCGAGGTAATATTCATTCTTCCCGGAAATAATTCCGATGGATAAAAAGCTTTACCTTTATATCCTTCTTTTTCCATGTCATGTGCATCAACATATTCCTGGTTTCTAAACACCTCCTGGATGACAATGATATTCATACCAATTTCATTCATTGCACGCAACATTTCACGCCATTGCGTATCGGTCATTTTGACCAACTCCTCCATCCACAGCATACCTTCATTGCCCCACATATAAAAGCCACTCCAGGCACCGTTTATCATTGCTGTAGATCGTTGGTCACTCTGGTATATTGTCAAAGGTTGTACCATTGATTTATTACCATCTTTGGACTCAACAGATAAAATAATCTGATGCTCCCCCACATGACTTGTTGTCGGCCAATCAAAATAGAGCCCCTGGGCTGTATTTGCCGCTATTTCTATTTTTTCCTGATATAATAATGAAGACTCCGTTTTTTCATCAAGATAGAATTTTGCTTCGACAGTAATGGAAGAACTGCTTTTATTTTTGACAGCACCACGAACAGAGAGATTAATTTTATCGCTTACCGGAGATGGTGGAATTAGAGTCAGGCTCGAAGATATTGGTGGACTTTCAGCAAAGACAGGTATCAGAAAGGATTAAAGTAACCATGATATGTCAATAGATTACCGGGAATTTTCCTAACTTTCTCATTTAATAATGCCTTATTCTCCTAGTTCATGCAATGTCTTTTGCTGTAAACATCCATAATGTAGTTCTCCATACTGTCATCCTGAACTTGTTTCAGGATCTTCCACCGTGTAGCAAATAGTCAACACATTTGAGAACGATTCTTCCGGGATGACAATAAAATTTTGGTTAAAATTACAACGTTTATTACCCGTATATTATAATAAAGATGTTGGAAACCGGTTGTTGATTACCTTCATGAAGGTTTTACATTTTTAACCTTATCCTCTATTTTTCCAATATTTCTCAATCTTCTTCCAAGGTTTTACCTTTGGTTTCAGGAACAAATTTGAAAAAAAAGAGTGTTGCAATCAGGGTTGTAGCAGCAAAGGTAAAAAATCCCATATTCATACCAATTTGTGCAACATACCAGGGAAATAGAAAAGCAGTTATAAAATTGGTACCCCAATTAAAAAAGGTTACAATGGATATAGCACGTCCACGGATTCGATTGGGGAATATCTCACCCGTCAAGACCCAGATTACGGCATTTATTGAAAGAGCAAGACAGGCCATATACACACATAACATGATGACAATCCAAATTCCGGATGCGGATCCGAGACTAAATTGAATAGCAATGATTAATAAAGAAATAAAAACAGTCCCCATACCACCAATCAACAATGGCCGCCGCCCCCATTTGTCGATTTTCCATAGCGCAATAAGGGTGAAAATTAGATTAATGACTCCGATCGCCACCTGGTATTGCAAAGAACTTCCTAATTTATATCCTGCATTCTCAAGAATCGTTGGGCCATAGTAGACAATAATATTGACACCGGTCAACTGTCCAAAAAATGATAAGCCGATCCCAACGATCAGGGCTAATCGTAAACCTGGTTTAAATAATTCGCGGATATTTCCTTCTTCCTGATTAAGTGCATCTTTTATTTCGATCAGTTGCCTCTTTGCCGTATCTCCATCGCTAATTCGATTTAAAATCTGATATCCCTCTTTTTCCTTGCCAGAATTAATTAACCAACGGGGGCTTTCTGGAACAAAAAACAATAGGATAATAAAAAGACTGGCTGGGATCATCTCCGCGCCAAACATTGCTCTCCATACCTCAGAGACTAAGATCAAATTAAAAAATCCGGTGCTATCAAGCGCAGGATTTATTTGGGAGTAATTCGATAAGGACCAATTAGAGAAATAAGCAAGCAGGATTCCGATAACGATTGATAATTGATATAATGCCACTAATCGACCGCGAAGGTTGGGTGGAGAGAATTCAGAAATGTATAGGGGTGCTAAAACAGAGGCCATACCCACGCCGATGCCTCCCAGAAGCCGGGCGGCGATAAGAATAGTAAATGTTGGTGGGACTGACGATCCAAGAGCAGAAACGAAAAACAACCAGGCGGCCAGGATTAAAATCGGTTTGCGACCAAATCGATCGCTAAGAGTTCCAGCAATCAGAGCACCCAAAATCGCTCCGACGAGGGCAGAACTTCCAAACCAGCCTACCTGCAATTTACTGAGCGTAAATTGTATCTCCACTAACTTGAATGTACCTGAAATAACAGCAGTATCAAATCCGAAAAGTACACCACCCAGCGATGCCACAAAACAGACCAGGAATAAAAAATAACTTTTAACCTCGCCGGACTGATTCTCAGGATATGATTTTATCTCAATTGAATTTGATATTTCCACTAAATTCCTCTCAGGTAGTAAAAATTTAAAAAAATCTCGCGCAAAGGCACTAAGAATTTTATAGAACGCGGATGACGCGGATAGCACCGATTTTCACGGATTTAATTTATATATCTTTTAATTTGTGGAAATTTGTGTAATTCGTGGGCTCATTTTTTTGATTGTCTTCCACATATCTATAGATCAGGCCAGCAATTGATAACAGCGATACAATGTACGTGGAAGATGAAAGAAACCCTTCCAACCATTAGCCTTTGCTGTCCATACGGGGCTGCCATCTCTATTCAGATAACCAAACCATTCACCAAATTCAGGATCAGGGAAATTAGTAAATGTATAATCATGAACTTTTTCATACCAACCACGAATATCTGCACGTCCACTATATGCCCAGGCAAGAAGAAGGGCATAAAGCGTTTCACCATGGGGCCACCAAAGTTTAAGATCTGCTTCAAGATTATGACAGGGCGTCTTATCAATATTCATTATATATCTGAGTCCGCCATACTCAGTATCCCATCCAAATTCCAATGATGCAAGAACAATATCGATTGCTGTATCAAACATTTTTTGGTTGTTATTTTTCTTCACTATTTCCATCAACATCCAGGCACTCTCAATGGCGTGGCCCGGATGAAACATTCTTCCTTCAGGAAAATCAAGCATCGGTGAACCATCAGGGGCTACATTTTCAAGAAGCACACCACGGTCCGGTTTCCAGTGTTTTTGGAGGATGGAGTCACATGAAAGGTTTAAATCATCTTCAAACCGTTGCTCAGGCCATATCTGATTATATACCCATGCCACTGTGATCCGGCACATGTCGTGGGCGTGCAAGTGGAATTTAGCATTAAGGGGATATCCAAGCATTGGTGTATCGGTTGGTTGGCCCAATCGCATCATTAAGCGATCATACATCGATATTGCCTTTTCTTTTAGAGAAGGATTTGACTCAATACGGCAATATTCAGCAATTGCGATGGCCGTGAACACTTCGGTATAAAGACTTAAAACACTCGAAAGTGGACCGCCCTTCCTGTTGAGGCGAAAATGCATCTTACCTTCGGGCGTAAATGCATGCTTAAGAATAAAATCTATACCGAGTTTGGCAATGTCCTTCCAATCCTCTTTGTTCTCATGATTGTTATACAGATGACTGAACATCCAGATTTGGCGACCGGTCATCCACATGTCTTTATCATTAGAATATGCTTTACCATCTCGCTCAAGCCGGGTTAGGTAACCTCCGAATTCCGGATCTAAAGAATGCTTTTCCCACCATGGTACAATGTCATCAAATAATGATGTGCGATAATGCTCCCGTAATTTTATTACCTGATCTTCCGGCAGATGTCCTGTACCCGTCATTGGATGTTCGATATTCGGTTGGCCTCTTTCGTTCATTGCATTATCCCCACAAATGATATTCTTTGCAAAAACACATGCATAGCGCCTAGCGCATGGCCATACACTCTTTATCCGCTATGCTCCATGCGCTAGGCTAATTATTTCTCTGCGTTCTCAGTGAACTCTATGTTAAATAACTATTCACTATTCATTTATCACACGTCACAATCAATCTAAATACTTGGTTATTGATAATTGAATTTATGGAAACCACCCACGTATAAACTCTTCTTCTGAGCCCTCATATACGGCCTCAGCAAGGAATTCAAGACCACGTTGATTACCCCAGGAATAATTAATGATCACTTTGCCCTTAAATTCGCAAAAATCAATATCCGAATTATTTATGTTGACAGCAGAAGAGATTTCTCTTCTCTGGCTTTCACTCAATTTGGAATTGGCAATGATCTTATCATCTTCAGAAGCCTTAAGCACCGGGTTTAGCGGGCTAGGTTCCCAGGCAATCAAATCCTTTGACCGAACCACATAGGTTTCATAGTGATTTATCTCATTACGTTTCAGCGCCTCCAGGTAAAAATTATAGAAATATCCATCAAGATAACGAAGACAATGGGGAGCCGTATAGCGGTCTTTGGCATAATTACATTCAATTGGTGTAATATCCCATTGTCGAAGATCTTTTGAAATGGCAAAACGGGCTGTAAACCTTTCTCCCACCTCATCCTTTGGCTTACCCAATTCATACATCAGAACATAGCGGTCATCGGCCTTACACATAGAAGTATTGAAGATACCATAACCCGGAAGTTTTAGTACCGTCCATTCATTCCAGTTTTTCATATCGTTTGAAGCAAACATCTGGACACGTTCCCCATTCCATATATCTACTGCTGTTACATAAACCATGTCCCCGTCAACAAATGCACTGCCCAAATGATAGCCATGGCCAAAGGCGGGTGTTGGTTGCCCTGTTTCATGATCAATAAACCGTAGATAAGCGTCTCCCGATTGATTGGGTTTGTATTTCTCACGTACATATTCGAAGCGGTATAATTTGCCCTTAAACACAACAGGTGTGGTTTCGACCAGATCACAATCGATCGTACCCACTTTTTTGATAAGCGGTCGTTCTTTTTCCTTTTTTGATGGTGTTTCAGTACAGGATAAAACAAAAAAAATTATCAGAAATGAGGAAAAAACCAAATGGTTGAATTTCATAGTAAAATCCCTTCTTAAATTAAGATCAGATTATATTGCCTGGAAAGTTTAACTCTATCAACGACACAAAATATCATCATAATGAAAGATGGAAATTTTGTTATATCACACAGTACCTCTTACCCTGGAAAATTAATTGCTCACAAAGACCTACCACTGTCAGAGGGGGGCAACACATAGGTTAATTTTAAATGAATTATGTCCACTTTTTGAGTATTGACATATTATTAAATCTCTTTCTCTTGAAGATTTATAAATTATTATTTCTTTGCGACTTGGCGCCTCTGCGAGAGATGAATTTTCTATATTAATAACTTTTTCGATCAAGCGATCGTGAGTCGTTTATAACATCACCACTGTTTAATTTGCCATTAATGGCATCCAATCTGAACGGTTTACTGGCATCATTGTATTTTTTCGAAAGATCTATTTGGGAGATTAAAATGCCAGCATGATTCGCCGGCAATTTATTTACAATTAGTCCATCCGGTGTTATAAAATAACATGGCCAACTGTAAGGAGCAGATGAATTTGTTAATGATATATAAAAAGAATTTGAGGCAGCTCTCGCCTGAGCTGTAACCGGCATTATTTTGGGATGGATGCAGTTTTCTTTATGACGGGCATTGTAAAATGATTGAAAAATAACATCCACGCCTAATTTACAATATTTCCGATAAAGCTCCGGAAATCGAATATCATAACAGATTAACAATCCGCATTTCACCTTATTTACTTCAAATTCCACAAAATGATCACCGGGTGTATAATATTTTAAGTCGCCCTTTGTACAAAACCGTTTATCATACCGATCGATAATCTTACCTTCCGGATTTATGAGGTACAATGAATTATGAGGTTTATGACCATCACTTAATTTATGAGAGCTGCCCAGAATGACCCATAGTTTTAATTCCTTTGCCAACGCCAAAATAGATTCTGTTTTGATTTTTAATATATCCCAATCATATGTATCAAAATCCGTGACGTCAGCTCCACCATAGCCGGATAAGGCACATTCCGGGAAATGCACTAAATCAGCACCACGAATTTTTGCTATCCTCATCTGATTCAGAATCCAATTTGCATTTAATACGATATCCCCGGTAACCGGAAACTGGCATGATGCAATAACCAACTTATTCTTAATGGTTTCCTCAAGAAAATCCTTTTTGTAATGATTGTAAAGACTATCCTTGTTCCCTTCAAACCAATATATTTTGCCAACTATCGCTCTTTTTGAGAAGGGAGGAATATTTCCTATGTTTACAATAGAGTGAAGACAATCAGCAGGATGATGGTTCGTTACATGAGAGGTGTTTTGCCAATAAATACCGCATACCCACGATCCTGCTAGATTGGTGCGGGTGATTAACCCATTATCGGCGGGATCCAGCATCGTCGCTTTATAGGGGCCAACTTCTGACATAGGATTATCGTTGGTCCGTAAATAATCAATTGCCAGGCCCTGTGGCGTTCTCGCCCCCATCGTTTTCTCATCGGCCGGTATTACCTGCCAATCACTATCACGCAGAACATAGGTAAGACTTTTCTTTTGCGATTTGATCTCCTCGTTATTCCACAGATCATATTCGCTAAAAGCAGGTGTACGGGCTATTTCCTTGCGCCATTCCGCGTTTGTCTCCCCACTCATACGAAAACACTGCTGCACACCATAATACTCAGGTAATCCTTCATTATACGTGTCTATGATCCATACAATCTCAATACCATCGTGAACAGGTTTCATATAATAGGTCCAATCCTGTTTGGCCCAGGATTTGTTTTTTTCTATTTCATGTTTGTAGATAAAAACAGCTTCCGAATTTTTAAATGCATTCTCTATTTTAGCAATTTTCTCGACATCGATAATGGCATCTATATTTGACAATGGTACGTTTCCATAGGATATCGGTTCATGTTCATGAAAACGATAGCCTATTCTATTTCCATTATGTAGTTTGTTTGTTAAGGTCGCAAAATTTGGCTTTGCTAAAGTTATACGAATAGGAGACTTTTTTTGTATAAAATCTGCATTTTGTGCAATTAAACTGTGACTCAAAAATAAACACAGAAAAATTATCATAAAGATGAAAACATGAAGAATTTTGAAATTCATATGATATCCTCTCATTCAGAATTATTCTCTATTTTAATAATTGATCCTCATCCCAGTTGCCTGGATTATTTTTAATGTAATTACAGATTTTTTGATATTCAATCTCCTTTCGGATGATATGGTCATGAAAACGGGTTTGCCAGACCGATGTTTTGGGGGTGTTCCGGAATTCATTTATTCGTTTTGTCGCAACGGATTTAAAACCGGCAACGAATGATGATATGGATTTGGGCGGACGAAACGCAACGCCATAATTTATAATTTTGGATGGTGGTTGTATGGATGATTGTAGAGACGCACGGCCCTGTAAGACGCACGGCCGTGCGTCTACGGGCCGTCAACCCGTTTTCAATCCGTAAAATGGCGTGAATATGGTTGGGCATAATGACAAACGCGTCATGAAATAATTCTGTGCGAATTTCAAATGATCTATCCCATTCCTGTTGTACGATTTCTCCGATGGGTGATAAATACATTTTCCGGTTTTTTATTTTTCCAAACAATTGTTCGCGTCTAACTGTACAGATTGTAATAAAATATAGACCAGCGTTAGCATAATTCCAGCAGGATGCACGGGCTGATGGTATTCGGTATTTTTGCTGGAATCTATCCACTCTGTCATTCATAGTTTTCTTGGGTACAAATACCGTACCAATGATAAAGCCGTACATAATTAAAATTTTCCGCAACTAATCTAAAATTATTGTGACCTTGCCGGTTTTTTATTCAGTTGAAATTTTCCACTTAAACGAATATCTCTGGATGAACTTCCTACCAAAACTTCAAATTCACCATCCTCAGCAACCCATTTCTGTTTTTTTTCATCATAGAAGGAGAGATGGCTTTGATCCAATGCAAACGTTGCTCTCTTACTCTCACCTGGTTGCAAACTAAGTCGTGTAAAACCTTTCAAAGATTTCACTTCTCTTTCCACACTTGCTTCCACATCACGAAGATAAAGTTGGACGATCTCATCACCGGCTCTCGGGCCCGTATTTTTGACTGTTAGATTTATTGTCACTGTATCTGTGGCTGATATTTCTGATGCACTTAAAGTGAGGTCTTGATAGTCATAAGTCGTATAAGAAAGACCAAAACCGAATGGAAAAAGCGGCTCAATATCATTTTTGTCAAAATGGCGATAGCCGACAAAAATGCCTTCTTTATACTCCGCAATTTCTTTTTTACCCGGATAAGTTTCGTAAACGGGTGAATCTTCCCAACGTTTGGGAAATGTGATTGGCAACTTCCCTGAAGGATTAATATCACCGAAAATAATATCCGCCAGAGCATGCCCTCCTTCCTGACCCGGATAAAAGGCTTCAATAATTGCCGGAACGCGGTCAATCCAGGTATTCATTAAAACCGGGGTAGCGTTGTTAAGAACGATCAATGTATTCTTGTTTATATCCAGCACTTCGTCAATCAATTTAAGTTGGTCTTCAGGTAATGCTAAATCATCCCGATCAATCGCTTCCCCTTCATACAATTCGCTCAACCCCATACACAAAACAACCACATCGGACTCTTTGGCCAATTGGACAGCTTCTTCCAGCATGCCACCCGTTTCATATTTTTCCATGCCCAACTTACAGACACAGACTACCGATATTTTCATAAAATTCAACCTCTATATCGTAGAGCCTGTTTGCGACAAATTTATAGCGGATCATTTTAAAATCACCGGGTTTGGAATCGATCCAGTAATCAAGCACTTTCTTACCATCCAGATACAAGCGTACGCCATTATCTGACTGAAGACCGATTTCGTACCAGCCATCACCGGGTGATTTTAATTTACCTGTCCACCGGGCTGACCATTTGTCTAAATTTACGACACCCGGCTGCGGACTGCCCGGATTTCCGGGATCACGTTCTCCCCCATATCCCCAGTCATTATTGATATCCTTTTCAACGCGCCTGAGTACGGGTTCACCCTTCAGATCTCTGTTATTATAATATTCTGCCTGTATGCCGGGACTACCGTCATCCAGGGTAAAGTAATCAGCCGGGACGATAGGCAGATCAATTCTTTCTTCCGGAAATCCCCGTTTAAACCTGACATCAACTGTGCTGCCGACTTTTTCGTTGATGCCCTGAAGAGGTGAAATACTATAATTTCCATTTAATGCCCCACTGCCCGCGCCTTTCATCCGGGCCACATCACCATTTGGACCAATCACGGCGATGGATTTAATCTTTACCGGATCGAAAGGTAAAAAATTATTTTCATTTTTTAGAAGAACAATGCTTTTTTGCGCTGTTTTAAGGGCCAGATCCCGTCTCTCAGGTGTATCTGAATGACCACCATAATCTGCAACTGATTCATCAAACAAATTTGTTTTATACATCACCCATAAGATTCTCTTCACTTTGTCATCGAGAATAGATTCTTCAACATCACCATTTTTTATGGCCGCCAGAAGTTTATCACCATACCAGTCACCGGTGGGCATTTCCAGATCGAGACCTGAATAAGCCATCTTTATTGTCGAACGGGCACCCCCCCAGTCGGAGACAACCGCACCTTTAAATCCCCATTCCTCTTTGAGAATATCATTCAATAAATGCTTGCTCTCACAAGCATAATCACCATTGACCTGGTTGTAAGCAGCCATGATTGTCCAGGTATCTGCCTCCTGCACGGCAGCCCTGATCGCGGGTAGATATATCTCACGTAGAGCTCTTTCACTTACACGAACATCCACATCGAAGCGGTTCCATTCCTGATTATTTGCCGCGATAACCTTCGTACAGGTGGCCACATTCTTGCTCTGAACACCTTTGACATAAGCAACCGTCATACGGGAAACCAGGTAGGGATCTTCACCGAAAAACTCGAAAGTTCGTCCTCCGTAGGGCGTGCGTACGATATTAATCATCGGTGCTAAAAACATATTTCGACCAAGGATACGGACCTCTTCTCCCATATTCTCAGCAATCTTATACATCAAATCCGTATCAAATGTGGCTGCCATATTGATGGTTGCCGAATAGTTAGTCGACCGTCCTTTGGCATTGGGCCCAAGCGGACCATCACTCATTAATAGTTCAGGGATACCTAGACGGATATTCTTTTTGGTTTTAAAACCAGCTCCACCCACCAAATCGACTTTTTCTTCTAATGTCATCCGGGAAAGCAGATCAGTGATCCGCTTTTCGATAGGCACCTGGTTATTGTTATAATCTGGGATTTCAGGTGTCTGTCCATTTAAAGCCGTAATAAACATTATACCAAGAAAAAATTTTACCATGGTTCACTCCCATTTTGTCATATGATAGAATCAAAGTTTTTATACTATTAGAACGAATTAGATTATTAACCTCGTAGAGGTTTTATTTTTGTAGTAAATAATCGTAACCCACAAACATATGATCCTCGTAGAGGATTTATAATTGCGGACATTATATAAGCACTGACATGTTTTGAGGAATTTAATAATGACAATCCCGATGAAATCGGAGCATAGTCAAAATCGACAAAAATAATACTTCGCATTTCTTAATGTAATTCGTATAAAATGGTCACGGCTTTCTGCTTACAGTTTCTCTGCTTTCTTTTATTAATTCAAAAAAATTACTGTCAGTCTGAGCCTGATCCGGCGAAGACGGATGATTCGTGGATATCCTTCTTTGCGTACTCCGCGAACTCTCGATTGTCTTGTCTTTGTCTCTCAGATTCAGGAATATGAATAAGCATAACCGATGGATCACCAAATGTATCTCCTCCTTTAGGATTATATTCCGCAAAATGCACCATTGAATAAAATAAACAATTTTTCCCCTTTCTCATCGAGGTTTATGGAAAAGGTCCCTCCGGGAATATAACCATATTTATCATAAAAATATGGAAATAAAAAGGCAATCACTTTACGCTTATCTGTCTGAGATTGAACTGCACCATCGGCGTCCCCTCGAGATGAGCTTTACCATGTGCCGCCGGGATATAATAAACGATATTTTTCATCCGGACTCATCGCCAGGCTGGCTGTATAGCGATGTTCGCCAGCCCAACATAAGCCAAGATCTTCCACCCGGTCCTCGTCAGGATAGAATTTAAATATTTCTCCACCGCTGCCTGCGGTATCAGCCGAAACGACACCGATAAACCATCCTTCCTTGGTCTTATTTTTGGTATGTGCGCGCATTTGTCCCGTACTTGCCAGTGATACGGTTTGCCGGTACTGTGCTTTTCATTTTAAAAAACCTATTTTTTACTGGATCATATCGGATAATATTTATCGTTGTGTCAGAAGGTAAATTGTTGGTCGAATATACAAAACCCGTTTCTTCGTCAACCAGCATGGTTCGCCAGAACCAGCGCATTCCTTCCGGCAGATAGCCGGCAAAACGAATCTGTCGGTTCGGTATATCATAGCACATAAATTCACCAAACATACCCACAGCAAACATCAAACCTCTTTTTGTATCCATTCGATGATAGGGCCAGGATGATCGTGGCATGGGCACACCAAAATTGGAAAATTTACCGGTAATCACATTATAATTCATGATCAACCCGCCTTCATACCCACTTTGAAACTCTTCCTCGGATGGTTCCGGATATTGGCACCAGTAAGTACAAAAATAAAGATCAGACCCATTATAGAAATCTAACCAACCATGTATCTTACCATCTCCAAATTTGGAATCCGCCCGACCAAGAACTTCATTGATTTCCGGTAAGGATTCAATCGTTTTTGTTTGAGTATCATATTTCACTAAATAAAGACGTGGTTTATAAAATCCATGACTACCTACAGACGAATAAAAAGTTTTTGTTGAAACATGATAAGTACCTTGCGACCAGTTGGACCAGACACCATGAAAATATCCCTCAGGAACCGTTGGGTGAAATCGATTCTCAAATGGTACAATAACAAACTCAATAGAAGGAGGGGTTTTGGCCACGCTAAAATCATTGAGATGTTTTACGCTTTCCGGTATTTCAAGCATTTTTTTTGATTTTTCAATAACGGCTGTAGTTTTAAATCGCAAACCTTTTTTATCTTTCTTTTCAACCACTTTCTTGCGTTCTAATTCAGAAGGTGCTATTTCCTGTGAGAATAATGCTGCTGTAATACTAATAAAAAACAATAATGAGATGACTATTTTCATTTTTCCTCCAGATTTCTATTTAGATAATATCAAAAATTCTAAACATATTCATTCGCCGACAAATGAAAGATCTATCGCGAAGTAAAACAAAGATCGCACGAAGCTCCAAAAAGTTTTTTTAAAGAAAAAGACATCGTCATTCCGAACTTGTCTCGAAATCTTATAGAATCTTATTGAGATCCTGAAACAAGTTTAGGGTGACAAAGGTGAATCATTTCAAGACATTATTAAATCATATTTGTGTATTAATTGGATCTTCTACTGACAAATATTAGAACTAGTAATTCTTCATGACACTTCCTTAATCCTTCGTTTAACTTCGTGACACGAATCGTCTGCTTAATTGAGTTCCAACATGATGATCGATTTTGAGGGTATAGTTACGCTTAGTATATCATCCTCTAGTTGTACATTATTAAATTCCTTTATCATCACTTCTTCTGTTTTACCAAAATCATTATAGGAGGTGATTGCTTCTCCGGTTAAGATCTGTCCGCTAATCTTTGAAATTTTCTTCCCATATACCATACATTCAAGATTTTTAGTATTACCAGGATCTACATTTACTATTGAGATATGTATCTTACCATTATCATCGATTGATGCTGATGCATTCATCGCAGGAATTTTATCTTCCCCATATTGATAATCTCCACAAGTTAACTGTGTCGGTAGCATAGTGGCTTCATGATGTGGGATAAACATCTTATATACATAGAAAGTGGGTGTGCGTACCATTTGCTCATCTTTTGTGAGTACCATTGCCTGCAGAACATTCACCGTTTGGGCTATATTGGCCATATACAATCGCTCACAAAAATTATTAAATATATTCAGATTTAATCCGGCAACCAGGGCATCCCGAAGAGAGTTCTGCATAAATAAGAAGCGGGGATTTGTTCCTTCTTCCACATAATGCCAGGTTCCCCATTCATCTATGATCATATCCACTTCATTCTCCGGATCGTAGCGATCCATAATGGCCACATTCTGTTTAAGTATTTCCTCCATTTTCAACGTTCCCTGAAGTACATCAAACCAGCCATCCTCCTCAAATTCCGTTGCCTTATAACGTGTTTTCTTCTGCCCATCCGATGTATAATAATGAATAGCATGGGCCTGAAATCCCATGCGTCGGCGGCCTTCCTTCATCAAGACCTCTGTCCATTCATAATTATCCCGCCATCCATAGCCGCCACAAGCGATTTTATACAGCCTATTTCCAGGATAATTTCTGCAAAAAGCAGCATAGTTTGCTCCCACATTCACATAATGATCTACATCCATTCTGCCACCACATCCCCAGACTTCGTTACCCAATCCCCAGAATTTTACTTGCCAGGGTTCGTTTCGTCCATTCTTTTTACGTAGTTCGGTCATCGGGATTCTGCAGGTGAAGTAAGATACTCAATCCATTCCGCCATCTCCTGTACAGTACCGGAACCAATATTTCCACAGATATAGGGTTCGCATTCGAGGAGTTCACAAAGATCCATAAACTCATGGGTGCCAAAACTATTATCTTCTGTTACATTTCCCCAATGAATATTCACCATGGAAGGCCGGTTCTCCTTAGGTCCGATCCCATCCTTCCAGTGATACGTGTCAGCAAAACAACCACCGGGCCAACGCAAAACAGGCACTTTAATTTCCTTTAATGCATTTAGAACATCTTTGCGAATACCGCGGATATTGGGGATCGAAGAATCCTCTCCAACATAAATGCCCTCATATATGCAACGACCCAAATGTTCAGCAAAATGTCCATAGATATGTTTGCTTATTTTATACTCTCCGCCATTTGCATTTATAAGTAAAGTGTTTTTTTCCATTTGATCACCTAAAAGATTTGTACTGGTTACACAAATAAGTCCTACAATATAGAACTTTAAAAAAGATCTTACCATTTCGCCCCTCCAATCCCGAAAGTTGAAAATTGAATATTGATTATTAAATATTGAGTATTGATTCTTACAATTGACCGTTCATCATTCACAGTATTTCCCACCTATCGGATAATCCCCCGAAGCCACATAGGCCTCCTTCATTTTTTCTTCTATTTGCTTTACAACCTTGGGATTTGCCTCGGCCACATTATGATTTTCTCCAATATCATTATTTAAATCATAGAGTTCTATTGCGGTTCCGCTCCCCAGTCTGATCCCCTTCCATTTGCCCATCCTTATGGCTTGCATATAGGTATCCCGAACATGTCCATAATCCCAGTACAGGTATTCATGTTGTTTTGTCTGAGTTTTTCCTAACATCTCATTCAAAAAAGATATGCCATCGATGTTCTTTGAAGGTGGTAACCCGGCTAATTCTTCAACGGTTGGTAAAAAATCCCAGAATGCCCAGAGTGCATCACTTTCACGTTCCGCCGGAACTTTCCCTGGCCAGCGTACAATCATCGGGATACGAATACCCCCTTCATACATCTCGCGTTTGACCCCCCGTAACTTTCCATTACTTTCAAAGAATTCCACATCATGGGAACAACAGTCACAGGGGCCATTATCACTTGTAAAAAATACAATTGTATTGCTATCAAGACCCAGATCATTGAGTAACTTCATAATCCTGCCTACATCTTTATCCATACGTGTAACCATCGCCGCATAATTTTTTTCCACCTGGGGCCAGTCTTTATCAGAATAAGGCTCATCGCTTGGAACGATCTGTGAAAGAGGCGATTGCTGATCGTAGTCTGAATAATGAGGAATCGTATAGGCCAGATAAAGAAAGAAATGTTGCTGTTTATGACGGTTGATAAAATCCAGGGCCCGTTCGGTAAACAGATCATGGGTGTATTGAACCATTTCACCCCCTCTGTTACCAAAAAGAAGTTTCACTTTCTCATTGTCCCAAAGATAGTTCGGGTAGTAGAAATGAGCCTGGTCCTGATTTAACTGACCAAAATATTCATCAAAACCCTGGTAGATGGGAATGCCCCATGAACCCGGATTTCCAAGACTCCATTTACCAATTCCACAGGTTTTGTAACCAGCTTTTTTTAGCACCTCTGCTACTGTGATGTCATCTGGTTGAAGAAAAACACCATGAGGAATATTATCTCTCACCCGTGTATGCCCACCATGTGTCCCGGTCATCAGGCAGCTGCGTGAAGGTGCGCATACGGTTGCACCGGAATAAACCTGGGTATACCGTGTTCCTTCTTTTGCCAGTTGGTCGATATAAGGTGTCACTATCATTTTTTGACCATAGCAACCCAGATCAGCATAACCCAAATCATCGGCCATGATAAAAATTATATTTGGTTTCATTTGTGGGGAATCAGCCTGTACAGAAGGATAATTGAACAATATTAAGATGCAAAAAACCAAGAACTTATTCATTTAAATTTTCCCTTTCATCGGAAAACAACTTGTGTGTGCAAAGTAGATTTTTAACGCAAAAACGCAAAGTTTCCGCAAAGAACGCAGAGAAATAAATATATATAATTTTTAATCGTGCAATGTCAAATTCATTAGTTTGAAAGTGCAGATTCTTTAAAATTTTAATAATATATATCTTTGCAAACCTAGCGTCTTTGAAATCTTGGATGATTTCATCCCGATAAATCTGCACGATGCAGATGTATATATCGGGGCCTTGCGTCTTTACGGTTTGTTATACTGCCCGGATGAAGAAAGATGTCTAAATGAAAATCAATGTATTATCTCGAACTTATCGATGACATCCCCGACAGCAAACCTGGGTGTTTCTAATTTATGTTCAGAGGAATAATCGGAAATGGACCGCCGGTCCACATCACAGAAAGTGGCACCAAGAAGCTGATTCCCTTCGACTGTAATTCGTACATGATGGAATTCTGCTACAGCAGATTTTTGATATGGATTTTTATTTATATTCACGGGTCGTAAATAACTCCCCCCACCCCCGGTTAGAATATAAGTAATCCCATTCTTAACACTTCGCTCATAATTATGCTCGTGACCACCCAGCACCAAATCTACATCATATTTTTCCAAAAGGGGGACAAGGTTCTGGACCAGTAGACTATCAATTCCAAAAATACCGGAACTAAATATATGATGATGTAAAACTACAATTCGCCATCCGGATTTTGATTCGAGGAGTTTATTTTCTAGCCACTGGAGTTGTTTATCATTCGAGATCTCGGCTGAAGATTTTTTTATCCGACCTTTATCATTCCATTTATAGAGCAAATACGTCGAGTCCAAAAAAAGGAATTGCACATTTCCATATTCTACCTGATACCAGGTCCGGTCTTCGGGAAATGAGAAATATTTTTTTGTTGCCCTGGCTTTAGGATCTCCAATGTATTCATGGTTACCAATGGCCAAAAACATCGGTGTACTGGCAATTAATTCCTTTGCTCCCAGAAAAAAATCTTCCATGAAAAGACTTGTATCAACACCCGTTTTAAATATATCACCGGTATTTATAAAAAAATCGGGATGATCTCGTTGTATGCCAGCAATAATCTGCCCATGAGGATGTGGATATTTAAAAGAAGTATCTTTTATGCGATTATCACCATAGGCACAAAATGTGATTCTTTTTTCTCCAGTTGGTGCTGTTCTAAAGGTATGTGGTCCAAAAATTTGATAACCGTTTTCTACCTGATAATAATATTGTGTGTCCTTCTCAAGTCCATTTAATTCAGCATGCTGTTTTCGGGATTTTCCCTGGATTATGATTTCGTTCTCTAATGTTTTGTTTTGACCATATTTAACCATCGATTGTCCCGCCTCAACTTCCCAATGTATCTGGATTGAGGTTGGGGTAACGTTTAAAAGGTATGGCTCAATAATAGAATTATCAGAAAAGCCGAAACTAAATAAAGGCAGGACCAGAAGTATCAGAGTATTTATAATTTTAACCAAAAATTCCTCCAGGTGGTATTCATAATAAACAAGAAATCAATAAATAGAATATAATTATATTATTTACATCGCATTTTACCGCAAAGACGCGAAGAATCCGCAAAGCACGCAGAGAAAATATTATTCGGTTATTAATTGTGCTAAGTCTCAATCATTAATTTAATATTATAGATCTGTATTAAATCAATATTAAATTATATTTTTTCTTTGCGAACTTAGCGTCTTTGCGGTAAAAATTTTTTATTCGGTCAATTTTTACCCGTTTGCCCCTGATGGCTTTCACGAAAATCGGCCTCATTATCTATTTCAGGGGACTCTCTTAGAGATTCCCAACGAAAATTGACATCATAAGGATCAAGCGCCTTCTGAGGATCAAAGACCCGCTTATCAACCATTTCTACTGAAAATGGTGTCACGTCAGGTACCTCTGTAAAAAAGTCCTGGAGCAAGACTAGCCGTAGCATCAAATTGATTCAGGGGTGGTATATCGAGTATATGATAGATTGTCTTAAGAATAGCACCAAAATTAGCATGGGTGTTTGAAACGAACCCTCTTTTAACCCAAGGGCTTATCATCATCAAAAGTGACCGATGACCATCAATATGGTCACGACCATCCTGAGCATCATCTTCGGTTACAATGATGAGCATATCTTTCCACCATTTTGTGCGGCTGAGGATGTGCAACACGCGTCCCAAAGCCAAATCGTTATCGGCCATATAGGATTCTTTAAAGGGATAACCATCTTCCGGTCTCTCACCTGCTCCATGATCATTGGGGATCATCATTGTAATCAACGCCGGGAACTCTTCTTTACCGGAAAGCCATTTATCCCTTAGTTCCTCTTCAAACATATCGATGCGAAATTGATCTGGCACGCTGGTATTATAGGTGGCAAATTTTCTTGAAGTTCGGTCATATAGTGGCTTTGGCATTGGAAACATCACAGCCATTTTTACCCCACTGTATTTATGCCATTGTTCTTCTGCAGCCGCTGAGAATTCAAAACCCAGGCCAAAATTAAAAAAACTGATACCATTACGAGCCAGATGTTCCCACATGCCACCCGCTTCGTTATAATCTTCCGGATAGACAGCACCGGAACTACCTGCCACATATTTTCTACCGGGTGCTGTACTGAAGACCTTTCGGGACATGCGCATAGAACTGTTTATTTCCACCCATTCGTTGGGATAGGTTCCAACCATCCAGCGATGACCGTGTACCGACGCATCGGAATCGCAGTAAAAATTATCACTAATAGCAAATTCCCGGGCGATTTTCTGATGATTGGGCATAATCGTTGCCTTTTCAACTTTATTTGAACCATTCCGGTTGCTAAAACTGACCTCCTCACCATATCTGGCCAAAGTAGCGTCACCGCGACCAGTCGTTAACTGACCATATACCTCATCATAGGTACGATTTTCTTTGGTGATATAAACGATATGCTTAATGGGACTTTTACGAAGGCCTGGCACCGGCGGCAGGGGATTGCCACCGTCATCCTTAACTTTTATTGATTGGAAGGTATACTTTTTAACCTGTTCCGTTGATGCGTTCAAATCAATCTCATCTAAATTTTTTATTTCAAAAGTACCCAGCATAATATCACCGACATATGTTCCCTGTATGGGGGCAGTAAATTTTTCTCCCCCGTTTGGACCTGCACCATGACCGCGGGCAGTAACAACATAAAGAATTTTATCATCAGGTGATATCTGCAATTTAGTGGGAAACCAACCGGTTGGGATATAGCCGAGCACTTGATACTTTTCTGTCTCTACAACAGCAATGGCATTGAGACCACTTAAAGCGATGTAAAGGCGCGATTCATCATGGCTAAGGACCAATCCAAAAGGAATCATCCCACGGTAATTATTAATACGCGGATCCAGTTGTAATGGAATGGTACCAATAATTTTCCCTGATTTTTTATCCAAAACAGAAATATTATCATTGGTTGCATTGCTCACAAATACCTTTTCTTTACCGGCAGCAATGGAATTAGGACTTGCACCACCTTCAACCTCCAGGCCCTCCACCATCTCTCCCATCCTGTAACCAGTTTTTTCACGGGCAATAATCTCATAGGTTTTCAGATCAAGCGTATAAACAGAGACCGCCTCCGGGACATGTGGACTACCCAGACCGGGGATCTTTCTGCCGTCAACAATAACACCTTTTTCGGCCTCTTCCGATGGGATCCCATAAGGCGGAAAATCAAGTCCTGTTTCTTCCAAATTATCCGGTTTTAAACCCGGGGCCAGCGGATAATCATAAATACCGACATTAGCGATATAGGCAAAATCTCCATCTGGCGAGATATCTAATCCGAAAGGAAAACGTCCGACTGGAACACTGCGGCTGATCATATTTTTCTGCAAGTCAAAAATGACAAATCGGAAATTAAACTGATCGAGGATATAAAGTGTACTTTCATCTTTTGATAAAAGGATGTCCCCAACAAAACTATCTTCATATTTTTTACCACCGCTTATGCCATTGATTGAAATCCGTTTTTCGCTTTCCAATGAATTCATATTAAATACAATAATATCTCCACTATCTCCGCCACTCAGATAAGCCTTACTGTTGTCCCCGACAATCGCAGCACCCATAAAGGAGCCTTTGCCCTCAAACGGATTTTTTAATTTCTTATCATAAGAGGGCAGTCGGATCGCACCGGTGACACGGTCCGTTTCAAAAACAGTAAGAACGCTACTGTGAATCGCCAGGGCCTTTGAACCATCGGGCGATAAGGCCAGCCCAAAGGGGTCGTGGGTGATTCTTACAACCTTACCTATTGGCTTTACAATTCGACCGCTGGGAAGAACACTTTCTCCCCCTACAATTACTTCACAATATCGATTCCGTCCCGGTGGCTGTAATGTTTCTACCGAACGTTTTAATTCACATCCCATAAATAAAATTAAGATCACAATTGTATACTTAGACATACTATTCTCCTTTTATTTTGATACATATATAGCGCTTGTTATTTGCGCCATTATCACTTAAAACATCTATGATATCAGATGAAGAGGTACCACATCGGATAAGCTCCGATATAAGCAGGTTCATAGTGATAAACAGATTCTTCCGTTTCGACGAGGACCTCAAAATCCGCATGCTCACCAAGACCACATTGGGCAAAAAATATAAGAGCAAGATGTGCTGAAATCATGCAGGTATTTCAATTCATATTACTTTCTCACCTGGGCCAATAACTTAATCCTGGCAAAGCATTACCTTCAGGATCTGTAATTCGCAGATATAATCCCCAGTTACCCTCTGTATTGCAGACTTTTATTAGAAGCGTATTTTCACCAGTCTGCAATTGAACTGGCAGGATGTCATCATCCAGCACAGCAGTTCGCTCAATATTCTGAGAAAGTACTTGGGTACCGTTTAACCACAAGGCACCCATATCATTTGTTCCAAGACGAATTTGTGCTTTGACAGAATTCGCTGTAATTATTTTGCAATAAGCATAAGCACATACCCATTCAGTCGGTTTAAAATGTTTCAGAAAGTCCAGGTATCCGGTTTGAGGATCTATATCAATCTTTTTCCAGCTAATTTCGCCATATTTAGTCGTATAATTTGCCGGGAATTCAATTTTTTCTTCAGGGGGAAATATTTGTCCAAAATTTTCACAGGCTTTGCACCCAAAGGATCCACAGACCATAAATTTATTGACAAAATTAAAAGAAGAGATAAATTCGTCAGCCGATTGGGTTTTCATTTTTTCAGCGATTGTTTGGATCGCAGCCGTTGACAGCCATTTATCTTTGACCACCGTTTTATAGGCAGGAAGATTCTCATCAACGAGCTAAAACTGAATTTTTATTTTTACCAAATTTTTGAATATCCTCTTCAGAATATTGCCACCAGGTAGCCCCATGTCCATAAATCCAGCAGTATCGTTTACTGCCAAGTAAAATCCCGGCGTATTGATTGCGGAATTCCTCCACTGAGAAACGACTGCTCTTATCAGCATAGGATCCTACAATCTCGTTACCAAATGTTTCCTCGCGTCCGCTCCAACCCAAAAATTCACCATTTTGATCTAAAATTTTGCGGTAATAACCGAGGGGCCAGCCACCGAGAACTATTCCGCAATTTTTTTTCCAGTAATCGGCACTTTTGCTATCTAACATATTTAAGACTTTAGATTCTAACGTACGGGCATAATGAATAAGGCCTAATGTGCTCGTCATATCATACGTAGACTCTGTCAACATATGCATTCCACCGGGAGCATCAGATTTAGCCATTGCCTGTACCATCCCGGTAAAAAGATTACCGGCCAGAGGGCCATAAAAGGTTATGCCTTCAGGTAATTTTAGAAAAACCATATCCGGATAGGCACTGAGCATAGCCTCCACGATTTCCCGGCCCCGTTTAATTGCTGCCGTTTGCAACTCACATTGAGTATAAGTAGAATAGTCATAACCTTCCCAATCCATATCATATTGTTCACCCACATATTCAATATCCAGAGCAATACCCCGGCAACCACTCTCGCGTGCAAAACGGGCAGCTTCATAAAAATTCTGGTGTATGGGTTTCCAGGCCTCTTCATCTGTCCAGAGTGGCACATGCGAATAAAAAGCGATCTTGATAAAGTTGTCTTCGATACCCGCTTCCCGACAGACATTGTTGCAGGCTTTTATCCTTTGAAAAGTCAGGTCGTCGGTTCCACGGGTTGTGCTGTCCCCATCAGTTGACCAGATATCATCGGCCCAGTTGCTCATGATACCGGAGAGCAGAAATCCATCAAATCCGGTGGTTTTCCAGTCGGTTGCAGTTGCCTGTAGATATTCCGGCGTGATCGGACTAAAGAGGAGAGTCTTCGGCTTTGGTACTTCATTCGTGGTACATCCGCTTAAGAGAATAATTGGAATGAGTAAGAGGGAAAAAAATATTTTCATCATTATTACTCCAAAAACAATATGATGTAGTTAATGTTTAACTGCTTTTAAACACAAAGGACACAAAGTACCCTCAAAGAACACCAAGGAAAATATTATTTTTGTTTAAATTGCCAAACCTAAGTTTCTTTTTCTATATGAACAGATTTATACAAAGTCAAAACTAAAAAAATCCTTCGTGAACTTTGTGCGTGCTTTGTGCTCTTTGTGTTTATCTTTTCGTATCTTTCACCCAATCGACATTAAACACCGCATGTTTAATGGTCTTCTGTTCACCGTCGTGATACGAATAGGTAACATGGATCATGCCATCTTTGGTTTGGATCAATGATGGATAGCTAAAAGAAAGTTTCTTGTTGGGATCGAGGGCCAGGTGGCGTTTCCAGTTCCAGGAATTACCTTCGTCATCAGATAATGCGACGGCTAAACTGTATCTGCCTTCACCAATATCATTATAAACCATCGCCCAATTGCCATCTTTTAATTTTAATACCTCCAGGCTTGAACTGGGATTGGGTATATCGGTTACCTGGGCATAGGCCCATGTCTCACCGTTATCGATTGAAGTACTTAAAAGCACCTTTCCCGGTGAAGGCCCTTCATCACGCATATAGGCCAGCAAGGTCCCATCTTTCTTTTGCACAATGGAGGGCTGATTAAGACCTGGTCCTACCATCGGTAGACTGGCCCGCCAGGTTTTACCATCGTCATCACTAATCGCCACCATACCCAGACAAAATCCATCAGAATATATGGGCAATAAAATCCGGCCGCTCTCCAAGACGAAAGGATGGATCCGTGGCATCCAACCAATTTGCCGTTTGGCCGGATCCTTGGCTGCCTCGATGATTAAATCTGTGTAGGTCGGCGCATATTCAGCCCAAAGTGCTTCTTCTGCATTTTTTTCAAATCCTTCTTTTATGGCCTTGGCAAATTCTTCACCGGGCTTTAGATTAATGACATCCTGCCACGACCAGACCGGGGCACCACTTTTATTATAGTCTTTCGAAATTCGATATTTTAAAAGACCCTGCTCCCAGCGATGGGCCTGGACAACCAACCAGAAAAGCCAGAGACGGTTATCTTTATCGATATGCAAAACCGGGTTGCAGTCAGGAAATCCCGGTGTATCAGCCATAATGAAAACATCTTCCCATTTTTTGCCACCACTTTTCAGCCGCGATCCCTGAACCACCACATCATCAGCCCATCGCTCGCCGGAACCATGGAACCAACAAACCAGCAGATCACCATTGGCACTTTCCACAATACTACTGGAATGGACATGTTTATCCTGTATAGGAAATATGGATTCATCATGGAAATTGGGTTGGGCATAGATCGAGACGGAAAAAAGGAAGATAATCAGGGTACTTAGTTTTCTGATCATTTTTATAGTCCTTCCGGTACAGTATATTATCGTTTAAACAATTGGTTCATATCAAATCGGATAAACTGGCGGTTATAAGCAGGTAACGGGCCACTCTCATCATCAGCACGCGCATTGGCAACCCAGATTTTCATGTCAGTCAGGTCATAAACAACCGTTTGCAGGTTTCCTGTTTTAACTGATGTTATGATATCGTTGATCGTAACCTCTGCATTTATTTTTCCATAATGCTCGGCAAGTTTGTCATGCAGCGGGCCATCATAAGCCGGAACATCCCAACTCATACCCCAGTAGACAATATCTTCAATCCGCTGATGTTTTGGAGTTAGAGGTTCAAGATTATCCGGATCATAGATATTGCAGAGCGTATGGGATGTCTGAAGGCCTCTTAATTGTCCGAACTCACCATCACCGAGACCATATAAAAGCGATGTTGTTCTCGATGCTTTTTTAACTCTTGAGATCGCCTCTTCAAGGCTTATGTCAAATTGTAGAATGTCACGCAACAGAAACATAAAAGGAATACCGGCAAAGGTATCGTTTTCTTTGTCGTAGTCATCTCCAATTTCGCTGATCGCCAGTCGTTCTGAACTGATTCCGGAAATACAACCGACAACTCCGCTCCAGGTAATATTGGCAAAGGGATGACCGTTATTAGGATAATATACAACAATCACAGGATATTTCTGAATATTAGATTTAACTTCATAATCGAGCGCACGTAACTGGTAGAGATGGCCATCGGCAGCGGTCGCTTTGCCCCAGGCACCGAACAGGCTACAATGCCATTCACTTGCTTCTCCGATCAGATTAGCACGGATGATATCCTGAAGCGATAATCCGCTGCCATCTGCCAAACCCTGCAGTTCTTCAATAAAATAGTCTGCTATAAATGGCTTCGTTGCTTCATACACATTGTCAAGAACGGATACCGGCTGACCGCTTTTTTCTGACATCAGGCGAATAAGATTTGGTACATGTTCATTTATTTCTTTTTTCAACAGCACACCATGCGCTTTTCCCATTTCATAGGGTGTGCCCCATACTTTAAGTATTTGAATTTTATCATCACCTTCACCGGCAACACTCAACTCGCCGTTTTCAATACTTGCGACAGATATCAGATTTGCTGTAATTATTTTTTCGTTTTCAATAGCCTTTGAATCTGATTCACCGCTGCAGCCAAAGATCGAGGGCAGAATTAAAACAATCATCAAAATTCCAGTCATGAATAATTTGTATATACGCATCACGATTTTCCTTTCTATAAAAATTTATCATGAAAGATGCATTTACAATGACATTTGTTCATTGATAATTGGCCATATACATTTCACAATTGAACGTTAAATATTAATATTGAGCAATATTATTCAATCCGTGGTTTGCCTATCAATCCCCATAGTTTCATTTGTTGCTGCTAACCAGTAAAATATAGGATTTGCCTCTTTTTGTCCGGTCGCCTTTACCCGTCGCCAGTACGATCTCGTTATTTCCGTCATTATCGGCATCACCAACAGCCAACCAGGAAGATTCGGCTTTTTCCGGATCCAGGTTAACCAGAAGTGTTTTTTTAATTTCACCATTTTCATCAACTATATATTGAAAGACATGACCAAGATGTTTACTGGTGATTTTTTCAGACATATTATCACCACGGGTAGAAAGAACCAATTCATTTTTTCCATCATTGTCTGCATCGGCCACAGCCATCATTTTTTCAAAGTAGGACATATCAAGATCTTCATCTTCATATGCAAATGTATAAACCTTTTCTGCCTTTTCACTGACATTATATCCAATAACTGTCCCTTTGTTAACCCGTTGATCTTGCTTCCAACCAACAATTAATTCATTACTACCATTATTATCTACATCGCCGACCATAAAGGAAGCATAAAAACAACCCTTACCATCATAACCATCTATGATGAGGCGTGCAGGCGTGATGAGATTTCCCTTTGAATCAAATTCAAAAATTTCAACTTTTGCATCTTCGCGCCTGAAACTATTTGAGGCCAGATATTCAACCTGCCCATCATTATCAACATCAGCAATAATGGATTCTTCACCAGAGGCAGATAACTGATAAAGCTTTTTTGCATCAATCTTTGACAGTTTATCGTCAAAATCATAACGAATGATTTCACCTCCACCACAATAGGCTGAAACAACTTCTAACAGGCCATCTTTGTCGAGATCAGCAACGGCAAAATTATGTGTGTAGGAACTACTGTTGAATTGGGGCCTGCTAAAGATCTTTTTCGTTATCTTTTGTCCATCGGTCTCAAGTAAATAAAAAAAAGCAATCCCCCCTGTTTCCTGGCCCGTACCAAGGATTAATTCATTTTTTCCATCAAGGTTTAGATCGACAACTTTAACCGCTAAGCCTATTCCTGGAAAACTCTCCGCCAGATTATCTGCCAGCATTCTTGTTTCCCACTGATCATTACTAAGTTTAGATAGATATAAACGACTATTTGGGCAACCAGTGACTAAAATTTCGTTTTCACCATCATTGTCCGCATCATCTATTTCCACATCCCAGCCAGCATAACTCTGATCAATCTCGGCAACAACTTCCGCATTCCAACCATCAGCAATCGTTCTAACTGGAACCTGGGAATGATTAACTCTCTCAGCACAGCTAAAATAAGCCAATACAATAATAAAAAAGAAAGAATATTTCATATTTACCTCATTGAAAATATTTTAGTCCACGAATTACATGAATTACATGAATTATTTTACGGTTGTTCGATCTAATATTTTAAGGGAGTAATATTAATAATGTTTTTATTCTGCAGCAGCCTTTTTATTGGGTGATATGTTATCTTTGATTTTCCTTTATAAATATTAGAAATCATTAATTTGTGAAAATTCGTGTAATTCGTGGAAAAAATTTTAATTATTTTTCAATAATTACTACCGCAGAATTAGGCGGTAACAAGACGCTTCCCCGATATTTTTTTAGATCCTGATTTTCGGGGGTTACAGTCCATAATTCACCCGCTTCTCTTTCCAATTTAACTTGCACATCTATTGAAAGATCGTAATCATAATTAACCACCACAACCGCACGTTTTCCATTCTCACGATTTTCAAACACCGAATAGGTCTCAAATTCTTTACCATTAGCTGTTAGTTTTGCTCCCAATGTATGCCTAAAAATTCCTTTCCACAAATAATCCTTATAACGCTTTCGAAGTGCATCCACTTTTTTACCATACGCAATGGTCAGGGGAAATTCATCAAGCCGTCCCTTAAAGTTGCGGGGCTCATAGCTAAATATATAACGGTTCATCAAAGCCAGATTGATCATATTACGATCATTGTATCCGGCAATAGCGATCATCATTTCTTCTTTCGGCGCTACGTAACGGTGTATAGGAACATGGTTTAGATCCACACGGAAATAAGATACATGATAATGACGGTATTCCAAATCATAATGCCCTTCCCCGGCATAAACATAGTCAGGTTTTAGTTCCTGACTGATCCCATGAAAGCCCTCCGCCAGATAGGCATCCCCGGCAAAAATATGTGCCGGAACATGATGGCCATGATCCGGGTCGAAACAATAATGTGCGCCGCCGTGATGTTGGTTCTCATCATAAAGCATACCGTCTGCATTAAGTTTCACAGGCTTAATAAATTCTTCATTGGCAATTTTCCGCCACTCTGATGAGAGGTGACACATGGGTGAGAATCTATGTGTATTGATACCTGCCAGTTGCGTCGGTGTCTGATAGGCATATCCGGAATGAAACCAGGGCTCGCCATAGGGATCTTTAACTGCGTATTTAATGAGTTCTTTCTGATACCAGTCTTTCGTACGATCCGCCCAGGTGAACTTGGTGAATAAGACCATTTTTACGCCCATTCCCTGAACTTCAGCAATGACCTTCTCAAGGTCCTCGTAAGTACCCAATCTGGGATCCGTATCATGAGAAGGATTGCCTTCATCCTGGCCACCAATAGTCCAGCCTGTCACCTGAATAGCTTTAACCCCATGTTTAGCACAATCCTTACCGATCTGGATCAAATCGTTATAGTTGTATCGTATATCGTCTTCAGGGTTGTTCACATGAATCTGCTGCCAGGAATGGACTTCACTAAGCCATTCAGGTTTGGTGGGTGGTCTAAACCAGGTGCTACGCCATTTCTTATAAAAATCGGCGCCCTTGTGCCAGGTTCCCTGATAGGGCTGCAACACAATTGGATGAAGATTAACTGTCTCGCCAGGATTGATGAAGGGAAAATGAACCGGAGAAAATTCCAAATGAACGAGTTGTCCTGAGATTTGATCAGTTTTAGGATTTACCCCTGTATCCCATAATTCATAACTGGTATAACCCGGTAGCAATCGTGCTGTAAATTTGACCAAATGTTCGGCTGTTGTATCCAGATACCCCACATAAAGTCCCTGGTTGCCCTCATCAATTAATGAAAAAGGGGTATAGGGGGTTGATATTGTATGCATAGGGTAATCAATACCAAAATAACCCGGATCATTCGCAAATTTTGGATAGAGTTCCAGTTTTTTCAAACCACCATAATGAATCGCTAAATGGTGAAGTTGATCAGATCCAGCAGGTTTGGAGAGATCACCCAAAAAAGGCCAACTTACCGTCTCGATCACATTTGGACTATTGTTTTTAATCTTAGCTGAAAAGACCAGACCATCATCATTTAATTCAATTTTACCCTTGAACTCAATATCGAGCACGCCGTCCTTATCACTCTTAAGATTCTTCCAGGTAAAGATCACCTGATTACCCACACGCTGCATATCAGGCAAGGTCTGCTTTTTACCATAAACAGGGTTAAATCTCTGATTAGGAAGAGGCACATGCAGTAAAAATGATTGTGCCAATTCAGGCCTACACTGGATCTGCCAGCCCGTTTTCTTAACTGTCAGTTGCTCCAGTGAGCCATTGGCCTCGCTAAGAACAGCTTTTAAATTTTTATTTTCAAGGACAATCTCTCCGGCAAATAATTTCATTGTTTGCATACTTATTAGAAGAATTAATAATAACATATTCATCATAATTATTATCCCGTTAATCCTGTCAAAATATTTTTTTTACTGGTCACTTGATTCTTACCGGTGCATTTCTAGCTTATGGCCTTTTTGGTTTTACCGAAACATGAGTTTGCTCGAGACCACCATTCCTCGTTCATCTGTCACGGTTAGGAACCATATTCGTGCGTCCTCCGGCGGGGGGTTGGTGGTTATTTCATGATGGTCGATATTCGCCGATTGCTTTTGCCACTTTCTGGTTTTTGGATTTCCCGGTAGATTGTCCATTGTGTAATGAAGCTCTGCTGATGCTAACTTTGTTTTGCTATCAACTTTTGCCGTAACCATCTTTTCCCCAACGTCAATAGATAAAATTTTGGCAAGGGGAACTCTATTATTCAAATAATGGTCAATAAAAACCTCGATTTCTTTAGGACGGTCAAAAATATGGCCATGCGCCATGTCAGGAACAAAGCGGATATTTTTTTGTGATTGTACCAGTTCATATGTTTTGGCATGACTGTCAGGAGGATAGGCAAAGTCTGTTCCGCCATTGACAAAAAATATCGGCATTGTTGTTGAACCGACATATTGGGAAGGATCCCAAAACTGAATCCATTTGTTCTTGTTTTCTGCGGACATTTTGTCAAATTCGTGGAGCCAATAACTGTTTTCATGGAGAAATCCACAGCCATAAATGGGGATTGCTGCTTTAAAACGGTTGTCCAATCCAGCTACAATACAAGTCAAGTAGCCGCCCCAACTAATACCGATGACGGCAGTTCGTTTCGGGTTAATTTCCGGAAACGAGCGTACAAGTGAGTGGGCCATGATTACATTTGCCACAGCATGAAAAGTCCATTGATCCGAAAGCGGCTCTTCAATTTCTCCGAATTTTGTATTATCATGCTGATTCGGCCCGCCATCCGTTAGTCTTTCTCTGTTTGGGCCGTAACCTGCTAAATCCATAGCGATTGCTGCGTAACCACGTTCAGCCCAGAGTTTAACCCATTCATGAAATGCCGTTCCACCTCCACCGTGTACAAGAACAATGGCCGGAAGATTTTTGTCCTTTGCCGGATCATCCGATAATGTGCCCGGAGTTGCATAGTAGGCGAATACGCGAGTCGTCTTGCCCATGTACGGCATACCCTCGTAATATAACGAACGGACATTCGTGCCTTCATCCCATACAAACTCTGGTGCTTTGCTTAATTCTTCCAAATCCCAAGGCGTCGTTTCCGGCAATGAATCCGATCTGCGAATGAGATTGCTGTCAGATTCATTGACACATCGAATACTCGCAATTGAGATCACTGCTAATAACAACACAAAACGACAACTTAATTTCATTTTCGGATGCATTCTCTCTCTTCCATTTGACATAATGGCCACTGTTAACCTCGTCTTACAAGGTTGAAAAGATTGATAAAAAGCCGATTATTTTATATTCATTCCAATTTAATAAATAATTTCTTCTAAGGTTATTCTTGAAAATCTCTTCCTTCAAGATTTATTGATTGCCAATTTAAGCTGGTTGCAAAAACTTTAACCTGCAATGGCATCAATCGTGTAATAAGCTCACCATGTTTGATGGTATATTCTTCAGTACTATAAAGCAATTTCATGTTAGTTCCATTCAACGATTCAATTCCGCTTACTTCCACTCCAAAATGTGAACGATTATCTTCATTGACTAAAATGATTATCCAATCATCACCATGGCGTTTTGCAATCACTTGTACACCCTTGTCATCAACTTGATGTTCTGCTTCTATAAGATCAATTTTAACCAATTGATCAGCTTCCACAAGGAAAGGCTGCAGTCTATCCAATTCACTGGTTAAAGATAATATTGACTCCAGGAATAATTCATTCTTTAAATAATGAGATCCCCAATAAAGAATACCACTGGCGCCGTTAACAATGGCGTCGTAAGCCATAAATCGAGATTCTTTAAATGATGGATAAACAGCGTTTTTTGCACCATAGTAGTCGCCTAACTCATTCCAGGAAAACGCCTGCAATACCATAAAGACTGCTCTTTCATTACGACCAATTTTACCCCACCGTTTTGTTATATCGCCAATAACCGTAATATTACGACTATTTTCTTTGACAGGGTAATTATCAACTCCAATTATATCTACGGCATCTGTGTACTGCCTGACAAATTTAAGATCGCAATATGTAGCTTCATTCATCCAGATGGGCCGGTTTGTACTATCTAATTTTCGAATTTCTTGAATATTTTTATTTATGGCTTGCAAAATCTCTTTCCCTTTTCTTTCAGAATATTCAATAGCATTCGGGGTTTGCTTTATCCATTCATCCGGTTCTTTATAGACACCGGTTTTGCGATATAATCCACTCGCTCTGGTAAACGAATGTATAATTTCATCAGGTCCTTCCCAGATGGCAAGCGCCGGGTGATTTGTTACCGATTTTACTTTCTCCATTACTTTCTGATTATCTTTTTTCTGCAGTTTAATGCTAACCCACCCAAAAGCGTCAACTGCGGCAACTCTATCAAGATCGGCATTCCCTGAACAGCGGAATAAATTTATTCCTGCTTGTTTATATCTAAGTAATTTAGCGTTATCATTCGGTAACTCATAAAAACCGATAGGGAAAAGTTCTTTCCCCTCTTTATGTAAAAATATTTTTGTCCCCATTTCTTTATTTGTGATATTTTTAGATAGATTTGCAGATTGTGATGAGTCTCGTTTGCATGAGAGAGTAAATAAAAGGCAAAAAATGATAAAATAATTTAACAATTTCATAAGCTAATACTCCTTTTTATAGCCCTTATTTCCTAACTACTCGACTTCTCTCAAAAGAGAAGTCGAGTACTCCTCTTCATTGCTCTGCGCCCCAGAGAATTTCATTCCAACAGCAGGGATTGATCCGGATCAGCCAATTGCAGGATAAAATACCAGTTGCCGGACCAATTTGCTGATTTAACCATAATTTTGTTTTTTCCCTTTTTTAACCAGACCGGAATTGTAACCTCTCCATCTTCCCAGAAATAAACATCCTTACCAATAGTTTTTCCGTTGAGCCAAATACGGCCGTAGTCATTAACTGCAAAGCGTAAATAAGTTAACCTTTCATCTGGACTATCAACAAATGCTAGAGCATAACCGACCGGGCTGACCAAAGAGCCATATATTTTTGCAAGATCCACCCGGCCTCTCTCATTTGTCAGGATTTCCTTCCAGCCAATTCCTGTAATAAATTGATCATCAAGATTCCATGCCTGTGCCTCAGGACCAAAATCTTTGAACATCGCTGGTAAGGCCCTTCTGGGATCAAAGGGTGCTTTTTTATAACTCATGGGATTGCCATCAAAAGGAGCAGCACTATACCACTTGTTGATGACCCTGTAATCCTCATTCTTAAAAACAGGTACTTCAGCACAATGTTCTACTAACTTCACACCATCTATTTTTGCATAGATATTTAAAATTGGTGGATATGAAGCCATCGGATCCGAAACAGTGAGCGTGGTTTGCAAGATAGCAGTATCCCCCGGTGCAATGACCGTCGTCAACCGGTCACCGTTTGATGATTGCCACCCTCCCGGGGATAATCCCTGTATAGTAAATTCTACCAGGATTTCCCGGTTCTCAGGATTGATAACCTTCGCCTTAAATTCCGATTCAAATTTATTGCCATTAAATGTTAATGAGCGTGTAATTTCTATTTTCTCAACTGGCTTTCGCTTTCTACTCACTTGTTCCATTCTATGTGTGGCACCCAACTCGAGAATGGAAAGGTATAGTGAATCACCTTCTACTTTCACAAGTGCTGTATGATGTATGTCTCCCAAATAAAAACTATGTGGTTTGATTTGGCTGCCTCCGCTGGTCGCCATAACATAATAGGGCCTACCGTTGCGGTATGATGTGGACAAATCATGGGTATGACCGGCAATGACTGTATATTTTCTACCTTTTAATTTCTCCTCTATCCGCATCCATTGACGATACATGATGGATTCTCTGTTTCGGTTGTGCCAGGCGGGATAATGCATAAAGATAATAGTATGCCGGGAATCTTTACTGGCGGCAATATCGGAAATCGCCCAGTCGACTTGTTCCTCAGTGAAGTGATGTTGCTGACCAACCTCATTTGGTTGCGCTTCCGAATTCAGGGCGATAAAATGAACATTTCTGTAATCAAAGGAGTACCAGAGCCTGCCAAATCGATTGATAAAAGGATCCTTCATTGTATTGTTGGACAAATCATGATTGCCGGCAACAAAATAAAGCGGCATCTCCAACTTATTTGCAAAATGTTCAAATAAATCAAACTGCTCATTAAAATCCTTAGCTGCTCCCACAGGACCTTCCCGACGTATATAGCCATCAATCAAATCGCCGGGCATTATAACGAAGTCAGGATGCAGCCAATTCATGTCTCGAATTGCCTGTTCGAAATAGGGCCAACCAATGAGAGGATTACCACCGTGTCTGTCTGCAATAATACCAAAAGTGAAACTATCATCTGTACCTGTGAATTCTCCACCTAATGAAAGGTTTTTTCCTTGGGGAAGAGAAGGTGTTTCACCGGATTGGGCATAAGCCTGCATAGCAAGCAATAAACAGATCAATATTCCAGGAATCAATCTTGATGTTTTCATATTTTTCCTTACTTGTATTCTATTATTTCGAGACTTCTTAAAAATTTATTTTTGAAATGATCATTTGCCACTCTGAATCTAATTCTGGGACATTGTGGATAGATTCCGAAATCCCGAATTTCAATCGGGAGAATGACTTAATATGAAAATTTTGAATATATTAATTCTATAATTCTTTGTGTACTTTGTGAATACTTTGTGTCCTTTGTGTTTAAAATAGGTCTGACAGATAGTACAATATAGATAAAAAACTAAAACTTACCGCTAAAGTAATACTGTCCGCCACCAATCTCATACCCTGTAAATCCTTCTTCTTTGCCCAGGGCTAAAATATCTTCACATTGATCGATTTTTTTACCATTTTCTCTAAAGGTATCTTTTGCAAGAGATGGAAGCCATACCCTGGCTTTTATATTAGCAGGAAGGATTAAATTCAGTTCAAAGGTATCGCCATTCCTTTTCCATTTAATAACGATGGGACCCCTAATCGTTGGCATTTGCAATTCTACATTCTTCAGATTTCCCGGTTGTGGTTTAATCTCTACTAATTTAAAGGCTGGTTCCAGGGGACGTATACCCATCATTCGTCTGGGAATTATATTGGCCGGAGCAGCGCCCCAGGCATGGTTCCAGGTTAGATTAGGCTTAAAATATTCATCCCAGGCCTCCGTTGAGACCGTCGAACCCACCCGAAGCATATTCATCCAACTTCGCTTTGATTCGGAGGACATCAATGACAGGGCATAATCGTCTTCACCTGCATTATAGAGGGCTTCCATCAAATATTGAGCACCATATACACTACAAGCCATACCTCGTGATTTGATAAATTCTATCACGGATAGGACTTTCTCTTCAGGTACCAGACCAAAGGCTAAAGGGAACATATTGGCATGGAGAGAAGCGTGATCTGATCCAATTCCATCAAAATATATACCTCTCTTTTCATCAAAGAAATTTTTGTTAAAACTTTCTTTTACATGATTGGCCTGTTCCGAAAACCAACGCGCTTCATCCATTTTATCAATCGCTCTTGAAATGTCCTTCATTAGAATCAAGGTATAATAATGGAAGGCATTTACGACCGTATTATAAGGCATAAATACATAACCATCCCGTTCTCCTTCCGGGTGAGGCCCATGGTTACCCGGCTGTCTTTCTCCTTTTGGTGTTCCCGGAGGCCAATCCACGATGTCACGAAAACTACTTCCTTTGTAATATAAGGTTTGTAAAAAATCTGTGGTTACGCCCCCTTTAAGGGTACTGATCAGACCATCATCGCTTGCCAGAGCTAATAAAGTTTTAGCCTTTAAATCAAAAAAATGCTTGTGCAATAATTCTGAATTTCCCGTCTGCATATAATCATGCCAGGCCATCAGAACCGTATGCATATGCCATTCGGTTGGCCAGGAGGGATTACGAAGCAAAAACTGAAGTGTATATCGGGCAACGGCATATTCCCGGTCCACCGCATAATGTCCCAGCTGTTGGATATAGGAATCTGCTTCATAGGGCATGCGTTCACGATTTCCATCAGCATAAAGAGCCAGAAAGGGGGTCATCTTCATTGTATATTTACATAAATCCCAAACCTGGTTTATAGTCTCATTAGAACTGGTAAAGGCCGATGATTTGTCATTAAAATAATAAAATAAGAGCTATTTGTTTTATATCCCCAACCTGGATTTCAGAGGGAGAATTGACAATTTCCGCATAACGAAAAGGCGTCACCTCAGGCATGTGCTCTGCTAAGATCTGACTGTTGGGATAATGAGATATCTTCCGGGTGATAGTGAGCGAATACGTGTGGGTTCCTTTTTTTAACTGTAACGATGAGGAGTAAAGAGCAATTTTTGACCGTCCAAGATTTCGGTCGACCCGGTTTTCGGAGGTTTTTCTTTCGCCAAGATAAATAGTTAATGAATCATTATTCTTCTGGCTCGAAATAGTTAGTTGAAGTGTGCCAAACGCGGCTTTCCCAAAATCCGCTATATAATGTCCCTTTCCTAATTGAGATAATTCTTTCGGATCAATTTCATGATAATCCGCCCGCTGCCGGTTTTCTAAAACCCATTCCGTCTTTCCTCGCTGAATCCATTTACTCTCAGGCAGCATACCAACCAAGCGTCCGGTATGAAACTCCTGAATAGCACTATAGGGGCTGGCTATATTCTCTCCATCCCAGGTTCTGACCTTCCAATAATAAGATTTATTTGGCTGCAAATTCCTACCCTGGTATTCGAGATTTATGGATTGATCTGACATAATTTTGCCGGAATCCCACATATCTCCTTTTTCACTATTGAGTAATTCCCGGCTGGTAGCAACAAGTATCTGCCAGGCCGATTGAGCAGCCCCCCGACGGCTATCATTGACAATCCAGCCAAACTCAGGTTGCGGATCAGTGATCACAGCCTTTTCAGGGGCACGTAATAACTCACAGATCAATCCCTCAGGTGCACCTGGCTGGGTGTTGCATTGTGTGCAAAACAAACCACCAAAAATGAAAATTGAAAAGAATAGAAATCGATGCATTTTATCTTCCTATCTCAGGTAAGACAACATTCAGATTGTTTTCTGTTGCTTTAAGATTAACATGAAAACCCCAACTCCCTCCAGCCTGCATAACCATTAACACAAGGGTGTTTTTCCCTTTGTTCAGAGTAATCGGAATTTGAAATTGATTATAATACAGAGGACGCTCCCTGTAACTATCAAGAATTAATTTGCCATTCAACCAAATAAAAGCGCCATCATTTGTCCCTGTCATCAGAACAGTCTTTACTTCCTCATCACTCACGATACCGGTTACAGCGAAAGCATGGCAGTGATCAAAGGGTTTGAGTTGCTGGCTTAACCAGACGATACCTTTTTCATCCACATTTGCTTTTTTCCAGACAATATCAGATTTATCCAACGGATATTCGTTTTTCCCTTCCGGCCCTGTATATCCATGGTAGGATTGTGAGATAAGAAAATCTTTAATCATCAGGGGAGGAGATTCAATTTCAGATGCGTCAACTTTTTCAAAATAAATCGTTGACACATCACTGGCTTGTAAATTCGGGTGCAGAGCAATTGCATTCAACTGACAACTTTCAGAGATGGAGAATGGATCCTTATAGGGTGTACTTTGGCTGTCGGGTTTGCTGCCATCAAGAGTGTAAAAGATGGAAGCATCTGTTGTGGACGTTTTTAGTGCAATTTTTTTTCTATCAACAAATACAAATTGCTCTGTATCAGCGGTAGGTATTGACTGCATACATTTTTTTATGGCAAAGAATCCGACCATCCGGCCAGACCCGTACTGTTTCACCATGATTATATGCGCCAACCATCTGCTTATCACGCTTGAGTTTAAAGCCATATCTATCCATTTCAATATCATAACTATGCCCGCGGAACTGATAGTCAACCAGGTTAGCAACACCAAGTTCATGAGAATAATAAGGATGAATATCTAAGGTGCCATCCACATGGGGGGTCAACCCAAATAATCCAAAGACAATTGCCTCAACGCCGGCACCGGCACAAATGGCCATGGGCATAGAAGATTCATCCTGAAAAAGTTCGTCAGCCCGAAAATTTTGAGAGATATAGGGAAAATGATCAACGTACCCGGTAAAACGGCTTAGAATTGTCCAGGCTAACTGCCCCATACCCGATTGGTATAAATTTCTGACCAGCTGCATGGGGATACCGGTATATGATCCACCACCACCCCAATCTGTGTCAACGCGGTCCCAGTGTTCACGATCTTGTCGCGACATGGAATAGATACTATAGGGTCCCAAAAATTCATTGTCATTCAGATGGGATAAAAGACCAAGTCGTTCTTCCCCATTCATAACATCCAGACCGATCAAATCAAAAAGGTGATTTGAGTAAACAGGTTTTCGCCCGCCATCGGGATAAAGATTATCAAACCAACGGTGTTTGGGATTCCATAAGTTTTCATGAAACCGCTGTTCCAATTCCAGGGCTTCTCTATGAAATTTTGTACTATCTGCATCATCAAATTTCTTGCACCACTCTGCCAACCAGCGATAATAGACAACGCCATGTCCATTCAGAACCGGTACGATATAGTCAAGACCATCGGTACGGATTTCAACCAGGGCTTCCGTATCCTGCCCGATATCCAGCATCCCACTCGTTTTGGAAGTAAAATCAGTTAATAGAATATCTCCCCATGCTTTCATCCAATAGAGTATCGTCTGCCCGGATATCTTTGATTGAAGAAAATTCACATCACCGGTTTGACGCAGATAGGCATCGATCATAATTTTTAAGGCAAAAGGTTGCATAATATAGAAGACCCCGGCCGCACATCCATCCCAACCCATATTGGAACAAACAAGATCCTCTTCACTGAATGACAATCCAATGGTTTCACGCATACTTTCAGGACTCATTATAGTAAGTACATCACTGAGAAAACAGATGTCCCAGGGAATAGTATAGAGCCACGATCCTGCCGTCCAAAACGGATTTACAATAAAATTCTCCCGCTCCCATTTGCATTCTGACACAGTGAGAATACACCGTTTATAAAATTCATCGAGATTTTTGTGTTCTGTTTTAATGACAGGCAAATTTTTTGCTGCCCATTGCAGACGTTTTCTGGTAATCTGCTCTGCTTTTTGCATTTCTTTTTCAATATCGGGAAGAAATATATCCGCCGTTTCATCCTCAACTTTCTGAAGATGAATCACAAATCGAGCAGTTTTTGAATCCCCGGCTAATAAGTTCCATTTCCAGCCGTCCTCATTTCTTTCTTTCAAATCACTACTGAGTGAGATACGGAATTGTGAATTCTGAAGGACATAAGGGCCGGATTTTTGGTAAATTTTTTCATTGCTGGGTAAGGAAGAATCTTCAAAACGGATATATTGAACCGGAATAATCGTGAGTGATAAAGGCTGATCACTTCGGTTAATTAGCCTGACCTCCAAATAGACTTCATCCTCACTTCCGGAAACCACCGTTTCAGTCTCAATTCCAAAGGAGACCCAATTCTTCCCGTATTTTTTATGATAAGTCCCCTCCCGGTAATATGAATTCGGTTTCCAGTATTCATTCTGGCTCAAAATGGCATAAGGATATCCAGCCCTGAAATTAACGCCAAGAGGATCATAACCGGATCTTTTTTCCTTCCAGTCCTCCCAAAGTTCTGGGACATTATCTTGCATCATTATTCCATGGGTATCGTCACGAAAATCGAGTCTGAACTGGTACTGAAGGATATCAACAGGAGGAAATTGGACTGTATGTAACCCGGTTAAACTATTTTGCTTTACATAAATACAGCCCCTACCATTAAAAAGACGTAGTTGATTATCACTAAACCTTATTTCTTCCCGGGGCATCCCAAGCATTTCGGGGGTCAGTTTTTGTGCGAATACAAGTGTCGGGAGGCATAGGCCTATTAATAAAATGATTGATAAGAATAATAATTTCAATTCATTTTCACTATTATTTTGTTCTGATTCTTTCATTACAGCTCCACTATTTACATGACTACTCCTATTGCTGAGGCTCTTAAAATAAATGAATTATTGGAACAATTTATAATAACTGAAAGATCTGTCTCCCCCTTGTCAAAGGGAGATGGATTTTGCTCACTCGAACAGATAAACACTTTTTTCTATCAAAAGTATCTAATCTTCAACAGCCCCTTTTAAGGGGGAATTATACTGTTGTAAATATGTTTTTATACTAATAGATATTATTTTTGACTGCCCTAATTCAATTCATCCAATAACTGTGCAATTTTTCGGCGCACTTCCTTATATTTCTGCCACCGTTTATCTTCCACCTGTCTTACGACTGCCAGCCCTTGAGCACCAGGAAGCGTTCCTGCTTCATCAATCCCACAAAATCGGGCAATTACCTCAGTCTCCCTCGCTAAAAGTCTTTCTGCTGACTGTACCGTCTTTTGTAAGTCCTTGCTTTGTTTGGACTTATCGACAGCATTCTTCAGTATGAGCAACAAACCATAGTCTTCAATACCATCACGTATTGCTTCCCAGCGTTTGCTGGTGACCACACCTTCCCCCTGATAAATCAGCAAATAATCTGCCCCCCCTTTTGGTACATACCAGGGATCGTGACGGGAAGTACAATAAGACCAAAAACCAATCCCACTCAATCCATGATACCAGGCTAACCAAGACTGGCTTCGATAATATCCGAGGGGGGATTGATGTTTAGCATTGCCTGCGCATTCGTATGTCCAGACCGTTTTTCCGGTTGACTTTATATAGGCTAATTTATCCAAACCTATATCCAGTAGAAAACCATTGCGATTTGGACACCATATATCCACATAAGGTGCCATTTTTTTCAAATCACTTAATGAGGCATTTGCGACCGGATCGGTATAAATTTGGATCTTTTTGTCAATCTCCCGAATCGGTTTGCTGTAGGCAATAAAATCATCGACTAATCCCTCCCTTAATCCAGGTTCATCAATCGGATATAGGGCGTATTTATCATAGCCAATATTCATCTGCTGTAAATGCTCAACCCAGGCTTTTAACCATTGTTTATAGGCCTTCAGCCATGGTGCACTGAATCTTTCGGCATCACCTTTTAAACTGACCTGATAATTGAAAAATAATATCAATCCCTCTTGAGCGTGTTGGCGCATGTAGGGATCATGATCGGAAAAATCAAGTTCACCAATAATATCGCCATTTTTATCAAATCTTGCCCTGGGTGCAAAGGTATTGGTTGCAACAAATACATTCGTACCATGATTTACCTGATCCAGAAAAGCTGCTTGTGCCTGATCCTTTAAAATTGATGTATGTACATAGCCCCAGTGACAAAGTTTTAACTCCTGCTGTGCTGGTAATTTTGTATCCCATACCGTTAGGGAGAATTTCAGCTTCTGTTATCGAAGCGCTAACATCCAAAGCACGGAATCGCAGATTGCCCTCCCATTCTCCCGGATTAAGACCGGAAGAATTGACAGTAAGCCAGACCTGCCTGACATTCCAGGCAGGGACAACAATTGTCTGAGCTTGTCCAAGTAAGGGCAACGCATCTGCTGAAAGATCCAGGGCCTGTGTGGGTACATCCAGAACTTCATGTAATGTTAAGATTCCCCTTGCCGATATTCTGGATGAATCCTGCAGACTGAGTAAAGGATCCACTTCAATTCTTATGGTTAGAGGCTGGCTACTAAAATTTGCCAGATTTAACGCAGCAGATTCTGTCTCACCGCCAAATGCTTCAATTTTAAGATCCGATTTTTTTGTACGTTCTTCAAAGATCTCATCCCGCCCGCCAAAGGGTGACCAGGGATTCGCTTCATATACGGCAATAACGGTTCCTGCTTTCACCGCTAATTTTGTCATTGCTTTCAATTGATCTGCTTTATTTCTTAAATCTTTCAAATTATCGCGTAATGAACTGCGTTCCAATGGGGATAACGTACCAGCTAATTTTGTTTGTTTTTCGAATGTTAACAGTCGGGCCTTCAAAATAGTTACCTGATCACGGGCATAGGTAGGGTCAGTCAAATTGGGAATTAGTTCATTGATTACCGAACATGTCTGTTGCAAATCAGCAAGATCTCTGGCAAAAGGGACCAGGTAAAAGGTCTCATTTCGATTTGCTAAAATTTGTTTTCCTGACCTGAGTTGAATCCGGAAATTCATATTAACCGCAGCTTTTCCGATTATTGTATATGGTAATCGACAGTTGAAAATTGTATCAGAAAATGTGTAGGAAGCAGTGAGCGGCCTCTCACTATTTTTCTTTATCTCCAGATCAATGCTTAAGGATTGTTTTTTAGGATTTGCCACGTGAACCTGTAGCACATTTGAGCCCACATAAAGACCACCGTAATCAAGATGGAGGATTTGAGCATCCTTCGATTTTGTTCGTTTTACAACTGAACCGCTTCGCGCTGAATTGCCTCTGTATTCTCCCCAAAGAACAGGTAATCTTCCTTCTGGTTTGCCATCCAACCAGGTAAAAGCCGTAATATCAGTTTCGGCTGCAACGATGAGGCTTAGATTTTGATCTCCCCGAAAATCAACTACTGTAGGTGATGAATTCATTGCTCTATTTAATGATTTTCGTTCTTTTAAATTGCCATCAGTATCAAAAATATGCAGAGCAGCGCTATAACCGCCAATAATTATTTCAGGTACGAAATCGCCATCCAGATCAGCAATTGCCGGCGAGCGGCGGACACGCTGTTCAACATTTGCTGTCCAGAGAAGTTTACCAGAATAATCAAGACAGGCCGTCTTACCGAAGAGATCAACCACTATGATCTCTTCCATACCATCATTATTAATATCACCTACAGCAATCGCATCATGGATATTTTTGCGCATTTCATAATGCCACTGCACCTTACCACGGTTATCAACCATGGTAAGTCCCTGATTTTGACCGACAAGAATATCGGGCTTTTTATCATGGTTAAGATCACAGACGAGGGGACTTGATCCAACTGATCCGCTTTCATTTAAACGCCACAGCTCTTTTCCTTTACCTGAAAAACAGACCAGTGGAGAAACTGTCGTACCTATGAGAATTTCGAGATCTCCATCGCCATACAGATCAGCAATGGCCGGAGCCGAATTGAACCCATTCTTATATTTTGTCGTCCAGATTTGTGATCCCTGATCGTTGAGACAAACCAGATTGCCCTTTTTATCAGCCACAACTATTTCGGTTCCTTCATTTTTGTCAAGATTAGCGGAAGCGATCAGAGTAGATCCCCAGTCAACAGCAGCAGGCATTGTATAATCCCATAAACGAGAACCCGACTCACCATCCAGGCAAAATATTTTACCCGGATTTGTTATCGCAAAAACCTTTGGCCGTTTTGTATTCAGATCTGTCAGCGTCGGGGCATTGCTGATCGTTTGGCCCGTGTCAAAATACCATTTTTGACGGCCATTGGCATCCAGGGCAAAAATACGCCCGGAAGTACTGCAAAAAACCAGATCAAGCACACCATCATCATCCAGGTCGCCGACAGCCGGTGAGCTATCCGATTCTCCAAATTGAGCACGGAATTGCCATTGGATTGTGCTGGCATTGGAAACTCCGGGGAGATGTGTCAAACAAATTGATATGAAAACAAATATCAGAATGCCCAATTTCCCTTTTAATTCATTTTGTCTATCCTTAATTTCATTCATATCAGATTTTTTCATATTACTCCCTGAATTTAAATTCATACAGTAAAAAATTTTACTTTTTATAAACGTGTATATATCATACCGCAGTCCACGGCTGTTCCCTTCGAGGGTCCCAAGGACTCCTATGAGGAATTTAAAAATATATTATAAAAGATTATTTATCTGATCTACGAAAACATTTTCTCAATTAGATTCAAATTTAACTAATCTCTCTATACAATCCGCCAGACGGAAACAACAAAGTTTTAGGCTACAATAGCATCTTGCTATGTTGACGATTCCCTTTAAGAATCCCGACGAATCTCCAAAATACAGAGTGTCTTTGCCGGCAGTTGAAAAGTTATGGGTATTTTTGTATCCGAAACAACAATCCGTTTCATAGTGTGTACTTTTGTATTTGTTCCTGTGCTAAAAAGTTTGAAATTATACTCTCCTGGAGCAAGCAAATAGAATAAAGCGGATATGTCCCGCGATTTTTCACCAAAATGAAAAAGCTCCGCCCGAAACCGATCTTTACCTGTCTCAGTCACTAATGCAGCAATATCACGCGGCGGAGTTATCCAACGCACCGCATTTATGGGAAAATATCCCGCATCTCCCGGATCGCCTGTTAAGGTTGCATAAAGCAAGTTTGTATTCGGTTGATGAATTGTGGGAATACCCTCTGGATATATACCATTGTTGCGAAAAACCGCCGGAAAACGCAATACCCTGTCGGTGTAGCGAACCTCACTGGTGTAGCCTGCAAAATTTATCCGCAGCGCTTCGGCATTGTCATGAAGGGCTGATACGAGAGGCTCACGATTACCAGTAAAACGGAAGGCAGTATATGGGGTAGCACCTGTTTTAATTAAATGATCAAATTTAGTAGTACCACCTATCAACATATACTTAGCAATAATTGATGAGAGACCACCTAACTGTGAACCACACCAAGCTTTGCTTCCCGGGGCAGGTGGCTGTTTTGGCGGATTTTGAAGATAGGCGAGTCTGATTTTTGCCATTGACCAGATTGGTTCCAGATATTTGGGATCCTGCGTCATATGGTTAGTCAACAGTAAAGTATTCAACATCATGGACATGGCGCTGGGCCATACATATAATTTACTTTCAGGACTGTGGTTTTCAGGATTCCACCAGTTTTCACCCAAACCGCCTATCTCGCCATCGGGCCAATGAATGGCACTGGGAATAATACCGGCAGGTTTGCCCCTTTCAGCGCGAGCAGCAGCTTCTACCCAGGTGTCCATCCAGGCGGTAAAAAGTTTTTTCAATTGTTTATCAGCTGTTCGTTGCCAATAGAGGAGCGTTGGTTGGACGGTCCGGGGATGATATACCGTATCACACGCTTTTTTCCGATCGGGTGAAATACTATCGACGCTAAAATAGGTGCTTTTAAATTGCAGATAGCCACGTTCATTTATGCCGGACCAATAGGATTGCATCAATTCTCCCAGGCGAAGTGCCTTTCGGTTCCATAATTCATTTTCAGGATCAATATGCATCATTGGTGTAAGAACGTCAGCAGAGGGCTCAGCGGTGTGTTCAACATCGGAAACGTGATCTGTATAGCCCGACTGCATTTTTTCCAGACTCAAGAGCCCATGCGATAAGACAGATTGTGCTCTGCTTATTTTCGGGTCATCAAATACAATGAGTACGGGAACCCACCAACGCCACATTTCACAATCGTCATCCCAACCACCGCCATACGCGCCGTTTGTTTGCTGACGATGGTCAATCCACCATTCGATAATGTCCGCCAATCGTTCAATACCTTCCCGCTGATATACAGCCCATTCAGGGGCCGCCTCCGTCGATTCATATTGCTTGCCAGGCGGCATGGGTTCACCAAGGTACATACGAATGAGCCGGTTTTCCGGAAAATCTTCTTTCACTTTTTCCATGATATTGCGAACCATATCCAAACGTTCCCGGCGTATTTTGGGGAAACTCCAGAACCTGCCATGTTCCAGTGTTACCCAGAAAATCATTCGCGCATGGTATATTTTTGTTATGGGATAAAGCGGAGAAGTTTCCTGAATGCCAAAATCATAGTCATTGGTTTTAAATATCGACTGTTCAAAGTAAGTCAATGATTTATCATACAACCATCGCTTGATTTCGATAATCAAGCGTTTGACATCAGCATCTCAGCTGTTCTTCCAAATCAGGCATCTTACTCAGTTCTAATAAAAATTCCAGACGCGTTTCGTCAGCATCTGCATTGCCTGCTTTGTTGATCAGGTCAATAATCTTCTTTTCACCGGCAAGTGATTCTTTTATTTTCGAAGGTTCCAATACTATATTTTCAAGAGCAAAAACCAAAGTCTCAAAGCCGATTAGTATTAACAAGACAGTACAGAGCATTATCTTTAATTTTTGCGCCTTCATTTGTTCTCCGCTTCGATTATTAGGCTATGTAAAAAATAACCCCAGAGAACACAGAGTAAATATTTAATAATTATTGACTTAAATGAATCAAATTCCTTCTCCTTCTCTGTAATCCCTAAATTATATTTCATTATGTATTCCGATTCCATGAATTCAACAATATTATTTAATACGATTTTAACTTACTGATCCTCAAACAATAGATAAATCTACAGTTGGATATCATAAACACCATTGAAATTTTATTTATAAAGCAATTAAATCATTTTTCTATCACTTCTTCTGGTTTTCTATTATTCTAAATAACTCAGAGTATTTCTCTGAGGGTTCTGCCTGTCCCGTAAAGGCTGGCGGAGCTAAGTGATACGGGATGGTTTATTCTTTTTTTCATTTTTTCATATTCCGATTTATCGGGATGACACTACCGATTATTACCAGTTTCCCGACCCTCAAAGGGCTTTTACAACCGATACAAACACATATTCCCCAGAACCTACCTTATAAACGGCCGCACCGTCTTCCATACGCAGAAATTTAATTTCCTTTGATTCTGCCGCCGCCTGCCCGCTTTCGCGGACGCTTTTTGCATCTTCCGTAGGGATGTAAATCGTCGCAGTTGTATTTGCCGGAATAGTAAAATTCCAGATGAATGACTCCCGGTCAATTTTCCACTCACTTATAATTGTGCCGTATAACGATTTGAAAGAAGATTTGACAAATGTCAAATCACCAACCGGTTGTGGCCGCAGAATAATATGTTTAAAACCCGGCTGCTTGGGATCATAATTGATGCCGGCCAACGTCTGGTAAAACCAGGCTTCCAGATTACCTGCCAGCATCAACAGGGCTTCGCTGTTCATACCGGGATCTCGGGTATCGGTATCCCATCGTTCCCAGATCGTTGTCGCTCCTTTTGAAATCATATAGCCCCAACTGGGCCGGGTGGTCTGAGTAGCAATTGTGTAAGCGACTTCCGGATGGCCTATATCTGTAAGCGTCTGCATCAACCATTGCATACCGATCAGGCCAACAGAGAGGTGGCCGTTTTGCCTGACCATAATATCCTCGACCAGGTTCTTAACGACCAAATCCCGCTTTTCTTGTGGTACCAGCCCAAACACCAAGGGCAGCACATAAGAACACTGGGTGCTGCTTTCGTAGGTATTGGTCTGTGTATTGAAAAAACGCGTATTGAAACCAACTTTTATTTTTTCTGCAAGATCAGCAAAATGAGATTCGTCTTTTGCTCTCCCTAAAATCCTCAGCTGTTCTTGCTAAAATCTTAGCATTATTATATAAATAAGCTGTTGAAATGAGCGGCCTTGAAGTGGCTCCAAACGGTTCTTTTGTTCCCTGATCCATTGTTGAGACATCGCACCAGTCGCCGTAATGATTATTATCCATCGTAAAGTCCGGTTTTTGATGAAGATTCACAGTATAAAGAATCCACTTTTTCATGCTATCATAGTTGTCGATTAAAATCTGCTTATCGCCATAAAAATTATAAAACCAATCGGGAATGATGGTTATGACGCTGGGCCAAACAATGCTTTCGCTATAAAAGGGATAATACGGCGGTGCAACATCCGGAAGTTCGCCATTTTCACGCTGGGCCAAACGGATATCTTGCAGCCATTTGGTATAAAAAAGTGCGACATTAAAATTATAGGCATCGCTTTCTGCATCTTTAGCAGGATCGCCCAACCATCCCTGTCTTTCATCTCTATCAGGATCGAGGGGTACACTGCGTCGGTACATGCGTTGTCCCCAGCGCACATTGCTGTAAAGTTGATTTAGCAGAGAATTTGAGCAGATGAAACTACCAACGCTATCCATGTCTGTGTGAATGACAAGGCCTTCAAAATTATCCACCGTTGGTTTTCCGGGAAAGCCTGTTATTTCCATAAACCGAAATCCCTGTCCTTTGAATCTTGGCTGCCAGGTTTCTTCACCCTTACCATTAAGGATATAAAGATCGGTACACTGTGCACCACGGTTGTCCTCAGTTTTTAAAGTACCGTCCGGTTTTAAACTATAAGCGGAACGTATTTGAACTTGTGTCCCAGCCGGACCGTTGACTGTTAATCGAACCGAACCATAAAACACCTGCCCCATATCAACCAGGTATATGCCCGGTTTTGGATTGGTAATGCGCTCAGGTCGAATCGTCTGTGTTATCCGCATTGGTTCAATTTTTTGCGCCTGTAAAAATCCTCTGGGTGCCTCAACCAATTGGGCCCTTTGCCATTCGGACGAATCAAATCCAGGCCTGTCCCAGCCCTCCTGCTCCATACGGGCATCATATTCTTCACCATCATATTCATTGTTTGACCGAATTGGGCCCTCCGTAGTGAGACTCCAACTTTCGTCGCTGACCACATCCTCAACTGTTCCGTCCTCATACGCGATGTGCATTTGAAAAAGCAGTTTAGGGAATCCGTAGGTGCGTGTGTCGAGATGGGCGGACGTTCTGGGGGCAAAGAATCGCCCATTTCCCAGAATAACACTGATCGTGTTTTCGCTCTGGGATAGATGTTCTGTTATATCAAAAGTCACATAAAGAGCGTTCTGGTTGTACTCGGTTAAACCAGGATCCATGATATGATCACCAACTTTTTTCCCATTCAGATAGAGATCGAAAAATCCTAATCCACAAATATAGGCTGTTGCGCGCTTGACTGTTTTTTTTATATTCAAATCACGGCGTAACAAACGTGCAGGTAGACGCGTACGAACATCGGTTATGGATATATCGCCCCATGGTCCAATACCACAGTCTCCGATTTCCTGTGCTTCTACCCATTTATTATCGTTGAATTCATGGTTTTTCCAGCCGGAAATTTCTTTATCGAAGGTCCGCCAGTGTATGTCCATTGGCACTAAAAGCGAATCTCCCTTTTGAAATTCGATCCGTAATACACCGATCAATCCTGCAGAATTATCTTCTGGTCCCCTGTTGGTGGCGGCTACAGCTATAATATTATCTCCAACATGCAGTTGATTGGCCACGTTGACATTGTATCCTTTTGAAGCGTTATCTCCCTTGGCAACCATCTTCCCGTTTACGTATAGTACAAATCTGTTATCCGCTGTGATCAGGTAACCCGCATTTATGATTTTTTTATGTTGCGGAATAACAACCGTTCTTCGAAAATAGCAGGTTCCGGGGGAGGTTTTTTCAGCTGGGTCGCCCCCGGGGAACCATATCCATTTCGAAAATTGAAAATCATTATGTTGGCTTATCCCGGGCGTGTCCAGACCTATCCATTTCCCTGTCCAATCCGAGGGTTCTAACAGGCCCATACTCCAAGTTGCCGGATTACTCCATGATGAAACGTTGTTGTCTTTATCCCAGATACGTACTTTCCAAAAACAGTACGTCTGCGATGTAAGTTTTTTGCCTTTATAAACTACATGTACGGATTGATCCGAATCAATCTTTCCTGAATCCCATAAATCACCCCTACCGTTAGCAAGATATTCCTCAGTGGACGCAACCAGAACCTGATAAGCTTTCTGCATTTGACCGCGTTCATCGGATGCAATAATCCAACTTAAACGGGGATTAAGCACATCGATACCCAAGGGATTTTCAAGATACTCACAACGCAAATTTTTGATGATTAATGGTTCTGCAGCACCGATTGTTACAAAAATGGCTGTAAAACAGGATAATGCTAAAAGAAAAAAAAGTGTTTTATAATTGTTTTTCATTTTTATCCTACCCTGGCTAATTCATCTCGATGGCCTGCCCCTGCCCGAAATGGACGACTCAATAATTTTATCTTTTCTCATTTAAGGGGAAATTATCTTTATTATCCCACTCGAGTGCGAACTGCGACTCATGCACGACATCATACTTGCGTGATGTACATAATACATGTGGTTCTTTCCCAAACCAAACTCTGATCTTTCCATTCTTCACCAAATAATTCCGATCGGTGGTCAATTCATAAAGCCTCTTTCCTTCCAGAAAGTCTAATTCTGAAACAGAGATTGGTTGTCTCAAATCTTCCTGCATGACCACTAATAGATAGTCCTCTTTAAATTTTCTGAGTGTAGAGGCAACGCGCGTTGGTACGGAAGAAGTAAATTGGATAGGCGCCACTTTTATCCTGTCTTTTAATTCTTTTCCGGTTAAAAAAGATTCGAGAGCAGAAATCTCTTTGGTCACGCCCAATATAGATTCCCAAAAAAGTGATTTGGTACTCACTTTATATGATCCCCAATATAGAATCCCCTTTGCTCCATGTAAGATAGCATCCCAGGCCATAAAACGAGAATCTTTATAGGAGGGGAACAACTGAGGATTTAATTGCTCCGGAATCGGATCCTTTAATAATTCCCACGAAAAAGCCTGCAAAACCATCCAAATTGGCTTGCCCGGTGCTGAATTTTGCATGATATCCGTATACCCGCCGACAGCTGACAGACTGTGATCTCTGATATCACTATGCCCGGTCACTCCTTCTTTTTCCGGATAAATATCACACCCGACAATATCTGCTGATTTTGAAAAGAGACGCAGTTGATCAGGTGTATTTCGTGGGGCATGGTTCATCCAGACGGGGTGCAGAGGATCGAGATGCCTCAAATAGATACTTCCTTCAGAAATCCCTTCAGCTGTTTTCGGTATTGTATTAGCTAGAATCTGCAGGATACTGTCTTGTTGCTCCTCTGACCATTGTGGAGCATAAAACAATCGATCAAGTACAGGGTATGCCAGGTTCCATAGCGCTTCGTCGGGAACTTCCCATATTGCTAAAGCCGGATGATCTTTGAAACCGTTGACCAGATCCGTCAGTTTTTCTTTACGTGTAGCCTGATCCGTTGAAAAATCAATCAGACTACCGGTATTCAACCAGGCATAAAGGCCTGCCTCTTTGACCATATCCAGATCGGCCACATCAGGTGCACAACGTACAAGATTAAACCCATTTTCCGCATATCTCTTTAATTCATCTGGATCCTGAGGATTATGATAGTTTCCGATGATAAACCTCGGCTCTCCATTAATCAAAATCGGGTTGATTTCTTCTGTCTGAGGATCATTACAATTTGCCAGAAAAAAGGACAGGCCTGTCAGGAAGACTATCCTAAGCAAAACTACTTGATATCTCACTTTACCCTCCTTTAGTAATTATAATATTTTACCGTTGAAGCATACCTTGTTTATAAATTTCAACCCTCGCTCGACTTTCAGTTAAAAGGACATAGATGGTGGAGCGGCCTCAGGTGCGTTGCCCCACTCCTTATTCGGTCTGTCTCCCATTTTCAGGATCAGTTTTCCTCCATTTACAATTGTGCTATGTTCAAACCACGGTTTGTTCAATGTCTCACCGTTCAAAGTGGCCGATTGAATATATTTATTCTTTGAAGATACATCCTTCGCCTCAATGATGAAGGTTTTGCCATCAGCAACATTAATGGTGACTTTCTCAAATATCGGACTTCCAATATCATAGAGAGGACGACCGGGACAAACCGGATAGAATCCCATGGCACTAAAAACATACCAGGCAGACATTGCTCCCCCATCTTCATCGCCACATATCCCCAACGGATCATCATCATACCATACTTTCATTATCTCGCGTACACGACGTTGGGTCTTCCAAGGTGTTCCGGCATAATTATATAAATATGGAATGTGAAAGCTAGGTTCATTTCCTTGAGCATATTGACCAATCAATCCCGTCGCATCTGGGAACTGGTTTAAAAATAGGAACTTTAACATATCATATTGCTCAACAAAAAGGGCATCTAATCTATCAACAAATTGCTCTCTCCCCCCCATCAGATTAATCAAACCTTGTACATCGTGTTGTACATGCCAGGTATACGTCCATGAATTGCACTCGGCAAAATAAGCCCGGCCACCCTGTCCTCCTGATAATTTTGGATCAAACGGCTCAATCCATTTTCCATCTGCTGTTTTTGGCGCCATAAAGCCTATACGGACATCATAAAGATTCTGATAATTATGGGCACGCTGCTTGAAATATTCATAATCATTCTTTTTACCTAGGGCTTTGGCCATTTCTGCCAGACACCAATCATCATAACAATGTTCAAGCGTCACAGCAACCGATTGCCGTCTTTCAAAACTGTGCACCTGGGGTACCCATTCATCTTCTCCTAGTGGCAAAGCAGGGAAGAATCCTTTTTCGAAATAGGTCTTTTCAAGTTCAGTGATTGGCCCCCTGTCGCGCCAGGGTATCATGGTTGCTTCCATGGCATTTTTCTTCGTTCCTTCATAGGCCTTCTCAATGTCGAAATCCCGTATCCCTTTCATATAAGCATCCAAAATCACTGCTGTGGAATGATGGCCAATCATCGCTCCTGAGCTTGGTATCCAACCTGTTTTTTTATATTCTCGTACAAATCCACGTATGACTTCCAGATTTGTTTCAGGTTCAATAATTGTCTGAAGTGGATACGCACTTCGATAAGTGTCCCAGACATTCCCTTTTCTTCCCATAGTACGATACAGGGCTGTATAAAATATTGTACGTTCTCTTTCGCTGCCACCAGTTACTTTAATTTTACTCAAAGCCTCATTCCAAACATCCCTCGCCCGATTCTTAACCTGTTCAAAATTGAAGGATGAGATCTCATCCTCAAGAAACTGACCTGCTTCTTCAACACTTTGATCTGAGAATGCAACTTTCAAATCGATTTGCTCGCCATCTGATACTGGAAAAGTTACAAACACACCTATGCTGTCACCTGTCTGTTCTTTTACGCCCTGAGTTATGTTTTTGCCACGCCATGTGCCAAATGATGCGATTGGTTTACTCAACTCACAATGAAAGTAAAGTTTCTTCCCTGCAACACCTCTTCTATAGGCAGTTTCATAACCCTCGATCACGTTATTACCAAGAATCTGAATATGCGCATCCCGGCGAAGACGCAGCAAAATATTAGCAGGCGAAGTTTCAGAAAACATGAACCGGTAAAAAGCAGCGTGTTCAGTGACCGAATAATCAACCTCAATATCGTAGTCTTCAAGCAGCACAGCATGGTAATACGGCGTTACTATTTCAAGATCATGGTCAAAGTTCGAAGCATTCTTCTCTGCATCAATGGTCAGAGTACCTGTAGTTGCCATTATAGAAGATAGACCAACAGGAAAACCATATATTTTATCTGCGAGATATCGATCCCGGATACCGGGCGTTGTGTATGGTGCCAAGCGAATGGAGCTATGCGGTAGATAAACCAGGGGAGACGTGGCTCTCAGGAGATGGCCAATGGTGCCTATATTAGGATCCACATAATCTACCGGTTGTTTAGAAAATGGTTCACATCCATTTAGAAAAACCAATAACAATATCAGGGATAATAAGGTCTTGCTCAATACAAAAGCATGTTTTTTATTCATACCATTTCTGCCTGTCAGCTTTATCGTCGGTTAATTCTGATGGGTAATTATTATGCTTCATCCACAACTAAATCATATCATAACTGATTTTGAGTAATTTATAAAGGACCTATTCCTGTCTCTTATCTAAGCCGACAGCCACCAACCTGATATGTTTTTCGAGTCCAGGTGCCAGATTTAACGGAAAAGATACACTCCCCTTTGCATCAGCAACTTTTTCTTCAAGAACCTCAGATCCTACGTGCAAGCAATATTTCACACCAGATGCCAGGCCGTAAACGATTTGCGTCAAAATAAGAGGTTTTTCACTTTGAAGAGTCCAAACCGGCAGGCCGTCATCACTCTCTTTAAAAATGCCAACATGCAAGTCGCTCATCACGGCTCTTTCAAAGCTCAAGCGGGGTGTACTGCTTTTGCCCTCATAGTATTCCAACCGCGTATTATTGGCGTTCATACCGAAGGCCCGGCTGGCGTTTATAGTAAAATTGTTGGCCAATATTTGGTATTGATCGGTTTTCAAAACAATACGGTAGTCAGTGCCCCGCAAGTTGTATCGCACCATCGTGTTGTTTAATGCTTCCGTCAAATGCGGTTCAAGATACAGCCGATTGTACTGCGGTTGTATGCCGAATATATTACGATACAAACCCACAGCAACCATGCCATTCCCAGCAAGAATATCACTACCCAAACCACTCTGGGATATCCGCGCGTAACGCTGATGGGCTAAATTGTCCTTGTTATACTGCTCGATGATATTGCCAATATATTTCATAGCAATAGCTGGATCGTATTCAGCATATGATCGGGTTCCAAGTTCAACCCAGGATAAGAAAATATCACCATTTTCGTATTTTGGAAATGGATAGTTGTGAGGGACTCTGACTTCTTCCTTTTCGTAAGAATATATGCATAATGGCCAGGAAAATAAGTCTTCCCCAAGCATTGCCGCTTCCAGTACATCTAACAACTCAGACCGACGTACCTCATCATCACACAACCCATACCCTATCGCACTAAAATTTACAGGAATCACCAGGTTGTCCCCATGAACCGATTCATCTATATCACGCCAATACACATACCATTTCTCTTCTGGATTCCAAAAGCCACCATCATTTATATCTTTATTGAAGCTCTCCTTTAGTTTTGCCGCTGCATTTCGATAGCGATCCGCCCTGAATTGATCTCCCAGAATATCTTCCACCTCAGCCCATAGGATCATCGCCCCATACATTTCTGCATTTACTAACGCATTTTCATGAGCAGCCCAGACGATATCTATCCAATCACTACCCTGCTTATCTTCATGAGACTGATTAATCATCTCTAATAGCCCATCTCCATCACTATCACGTTTCAGCAGGTACTCCAAGGCCGCTTCGCATGTTTCCTTCTGTCCCCTTACCCAGTTCAAGTCGCCGGTGTTATGAAACTGCTCTGCCACCACCATTACATAATCGGGTTGGCTATCCAGCAAATATCCCCATTCCGCCTCGTAGAACCCCTTCTCCGTATATGTTCCATCCATAGCATCGTGATCATTATCCTTAAATCTCGCCAACACGCGACCATCCGAAAGTACGGCATGATCTCTGAAATGATCATAGGTCGCACTCACGTTGCGTGTGTAACTTTCGTCCTGAATAGCCATCGCCATTTGGGCATACCACTGCTCGTGCAAGCAGATATATCCCGTACGCCAGCCATTGGCCCCACAATGTTTACTATCGATCACACCGTATCGGGTAATAGTGTTTAGTATTTCGCGTATAACATCCTCGTCCACACCTTTAAATTCCCCAAGGTCAAAACGGCTTTTATAGCTGGGAGTTGAAATGCGGTAAGTCACCCTTTTCGTTTCGTTATTGATACGAAACGGTTTCCATAACGCCTGGCTATCAGGAAGAAAACGACTCAAATTCACCCTGGTCTCAAGAACAGAATCACTGAGGGTATGGACAAAACTATGGGTATCATCTGAGTTGTGGGTAAAGCGTGTTGCTATATGCTGGTCTCCGAATTCAGTTGGATCGATTTCAAGACAATGGTCATTGGTCTTATTCCAAAACAATACCTTTCCGGTATGGGAACCATATGTCATATTTTTCCCTTCCAACAACCTGTTCCAGGCCACGCCACCGTTATCAAGAATAGCACCTGTCCACATTTGCATGTCGGGAAACACCCACTCGGCATTAGCAGCATCCTCGAGCACACCAACACCTTTTGTTCGTCTTTGGATATGCCATTCGATGGCATCCTGAAAGGTGATTAGTTTCCAGCTCTCTTCTACGAAATAATTCTTACTTCCGTAGCGTAGGTTGTCGACCGATAACGTATCCCCATTCACCGTCACACGTGGTAGTATGTTTTTATCCCGGGTGGAATACCATTGTCCGTCAATTTTGAAAGCTGAAAAGACGCCTTTTTCGGGATCAATCACTTGCCTTCCCCTAACTTCTACCCAGTCGAAAAAACATCCATCATTATATTTTATTCTAAACAGCAAGAGACCTTCGCCGCTACGGATGCTGACAATTCCCTTATCTATGTCATGCACGATCAAAGGTTCGTCTGCTTTAAGTACCTGGCAGAATGATAGAAAAACAAAAGCACATAAAATGTGCATATTACAAAACAACTTTTTTGCATAAATTTTAGGCGTCTTCATTGTATAATTTCCTATATAAGTAAATTTTAATTGCCCTCCTCCCCATCAATAAATCCATGGTACCTACCCATCCAATAGCCAAGTAACCATGAGGCGCCATCATCTTCCACGCGGCCGTCTCCGCCACCATCGGGATAATAGGGATTTCCGTTCCATTTAGCCCAATTTCGTTCGTCCGGGGGCAGTACCTGCAATAATTGCGGTTTGCCAAAACGGCTCAGATTGGGATTCCAGATGATATCTGCACGTTGGCTGTTCATCATTCGCCATTGCCGACGATCGGTTGGTGTATCGCGCAGATACTGAACAGCCGACTTGATATCAACAAAATCAGGATCAATGGTGGCCGCAGCAAAATAAAAGAAACTGGATCCATCCCGCCACAACGTTTTATAATGTCTGCGAACGGCTTGTTGCAACGCTTGTCTGACTTTTGGGTCCTTCTCTAACTGAAGCCAGGGATATAACGCACAGAATCCTAATTGGTTGTCGGAATGATTATTTTCATCGGGAAACACCTTCTTTTCTAACAGGACATTTCCCAGATACCCATGTTCGACAATGAGCTTATCAAAATGCTTCTTAAATTTTTGATCCCCGGTGATATGGTACGATACTTTTAAAAATGATAGAATCTGTGCAGCGTTTAAGCCATTTTCAATATAATGTTCCGGATCATCATTAAGAATCTCTGGATTCCAGAATCCCCAACGGGTGCCTTCCCGTCCCAGTCAATCAATTGGTAGTTATTATCAACGATATAGTCCATCACGGTCCTGGTTTGTTTCAGGATCAAAGCAGATTCCTTTGGATCATGCCGGGCGATATGCTGCCAGTAAGCATAAAAGGCGAAAAAATGACCATCAATCTCATCGCTGGAAGTATCACTTTTCCAAAGCATTTTACCATCCGGTGTAGGACGCCATTGCGGACTTTTATCTCCTACCTTCCTCTATCGGTGACCACACTGCGTGCAACCAATCCCGGGATACCAGATGCATTTTGAAGCATTACTAAAGCATGCATGCCCTTTTTTGCCGATTCAAGATACAATTTTTCCCCCGTTGCACCATAAGCTAAAGACATGGCGACCACATGATAGGCCGTCCATAAACCATCATTGTCGTTATCTCCAATGGTATATGAGGTTGGATTTTCAGCATTATCGAGCAGACAGGCGGCCACGAGACCCAAACGGCGATGCCATTTATTAGTACGATCTTCAATTTTTTCTGCTTTCATTAACAAGGTCATATTAATACCTTCGATTTTGCTAATGCCTTCATCTGTATTAAAATATACAGGCATACCTTCTATTGAAATATAAATATTATTTACCCTGTCATCTATTAAATACCTCTTACCGGCACGGTAATACCATTGGCGACCTTCTTCATAAGGTGTATAAAGTACAGCCCCGTGTGTGGTTCCGATCCAAAGGCGATCATTTTTATCAATAGACAAGGCTGTGATATGTTCAACAGGTAAGCCCTGTCTCCCCTGAATGGATTTCCAGGTTCCTTCCGGATCTAAGATACTTAATCCAACCGGTGTTCCCACATATAATATGCCATGGGAATCATTTGCTAAAGCGGTGATCTCTGTAGCCAGGGGACCGCGATGACCGTAATGGACCAATCGCTCTGCTTTTTTTGAATTTTCTGGTTGTTTGTACAACCCCACCTTTGTACCAATCCAGCGGATTCCGTTGGTAATGGCCATAGAAGTGATGTGATCTGATGAGAGATCCGGCATATATTCAATACCAGGCAAATTCAATTTCTTGTCAAATTGATCCTTTACTTCCTTTTTTTCTTCCTCTGTCATTAGGCCACGTATATGTTCGGTGAAAGTGTAATCATTAACGGGTATATAGGACGTGGCATTGGTCATTAGGGGGAGATCATCTTGACTGTCAAGTGCCGGAACGATATTTGGTAATTTGTATTTTCCTTCTACCCTGTCGGTGGTTGGTACTTGTTGAGCCGGGAGTAGTTGAATACTCATAAAAGAAAGAAAAATGATAATAATATATAACATCGATAAACGACGTACGTTATAGTTCATTTGATCTCCTTCATTCATATTTTAAAATGTCGATACAATCTGGAAATTGAATTTTATGATCCGACTGAGATATTTCTTATAGAAATAAATGACTTTCATACAATTTCTGCAATAAATCTATAAGATCAATAAAATTCCACTGAGGCAGGCAAACGATTTCCCAATTAGTCCTATATGGTACCTTTGAATATAAATAATTATTTCATATCAAGAAAGATTCTTTCAATTTTACTTCTATTCAATATACATACTTCACCTGTAGGCAGGAGAAGATTTTCGTGGCGTGCCGTCAAACTGAAGTTCGATTACATTAAGATAGGGATCTATTGGATAGGCAGGTAGATCATGCAGCCATACACGATCACCTCTCTGTTCGATTCTGGCTTTTTGTCCGTTGGCCAGAAGAATAGCCGATGTTACTTTACTACCATACCAGGCAAGCGGAATAGTTGAACCGGGCCAACGCTGCATAAGTAAATATACCTTATCACCCACGCGGCTTTCCATTCCAAGATTTGGCGCTCCGATGGGAGAGGGTCCGGCCCCATAAATTGCCTTGCCATTGGTTTTCATCCAGGACCCCATTGCCCTTAATGGTTCAATGAATTCAACATCGATCTTTCCATCTGCATCCGGTGCTACGTTGAGCAAAAAATTACCTCCCTGCGAAGCACAGGAGCTCAGTAACCGGATCAGTTCATGAACCGGTTTAAAATTCCGGTCATATCGTGTGTACCCCCAGGAACGATTCATTGAATAACAAGCTTCCCAGGGATTGTCCTGGGCAACAATCCTGTTTTCCGGTGTGCCAAAATCAGCAGGCACACCGGCCCGGTCATTGATGATGATATCCGGTTGTAACTGGCGGGCCATTTTATTCAATTCCTCTGAGCGCCATAACACCGGATCATATGGCTGGAGCATGTCATACCAGAGAATATCAACTTTACCATAATTGGTTAAGAGTTCCTTCACCTGGGCATGAGCCTGGTCGACTAAGGGTTTATAGACCTCATCGGCCTCCCGTGTACCATGGGGCAAAACACCAGGAAATCGCCAATCAACCAATGAATAGTAAAAACCTAAAGGCATATCAGCCTCATGACAGGCATCGGCGAATTCAGCAATTAGATCTCGTTTTGCAGCTGTTTTTGTCGAGGTGAAATCGGAAACTTTACTATCAAACAGACAATAGCCATCATGATGCCTAGTTGTGATGACCATGTATTTCATTCCAGCTTCTTTGGCCAATGCCACCCATTCGGCCGGGTTATAATTCTGAGGATCAAACTGCTCAGCAAGTTTTTTGTACTCATCAAAAGGGACATGTTCCTGGTACATAATCCAGGCATCGTGGGCGGGTATGGCATAGACACCCCAGTGGATAAACATGCCAAAACGGGCCTCGTGCCACCACTGCATGCGTTCATCAGAAGCCTGGCCCAGGCTGGTATAAAACATAATTAAACAGAAATAGGTTAAATAAAATACAATCCGGGAAGCAGAAAATAAATTGCGCACAGTCGACCTCATTTCTCTTTTGGAAATCTATAAACATTATGATACACATTTGCATTGTACATTTAAACAACCTCCCGTATACTCAGGATTGGATCCTTACTTAGCAGGAATAAATTTATCTGTAAGCAGGAGTTGACGCCCGGGGTTGATCTTCAAAATTTAATTCAATCACATTTAGATATGGATCAACAGGATAAGCAGGTAAATCGTGTAACCAGACGCGATCACCCTTTTGTTCGATTCTTGCCCGTTGCCCGTTAGCCAAAAGAATAGCGGAGGTCACTTTGCTGCCAAACCAGGCAAGCGGTACTGTTGAACCCGGCCAGCGTTGCATAAGAAGATAAACTTTATCACCAACCCGGCTTTCCATACCCAGATTCGGTGCACCTATCGGAGATGGACCTGCCCCATATATAGCCTTACCATTGGTTTTCATCCATTTTCCGATCGATCGCAATCGTTCCACAGATTCAACGTCAATTCGCCCATCTGCATCAGGTGCCACACTCAGCAGAAAATTCCCCCCTTGAGATGCACACGAACCTAATAAGCGCAGAAGTTCATGGACCGGCTTATAATTACGATCATAGCGCGAATAGCCCCAGGTACGATTCATGGCGTAACACGCTTCCCAGGGATTGTTCTGAGCAATGATTGTATTCTCCGGCGTCCCAAAATCAGCCGGTACACCAGCCCGATCATTAATTATAATACCCGGTTGCAACAGGCGAGCCGTTTTATTTAATTCCTCGGAGCGCCAGAGCACAGGATCGTAAGGCTGGAGCATATCATACCATAGAATATCAACCTTACCATAATTGGTTAATAATTCACGTACCTGGGCGTGGGCCTGGTCGACCAACGGTTTGTAAACTTCATCTGCTTCTCGCCTACCATGGGGAAGGACACCAGGAAAACGCCAGTCAACCAATGAATAATAGAGGCCTAAACGCATGCCTGCAGCATGACAGGCATCGGCAAATTCAGATATAATATCACGTTTGGCAGCCGTTTTGACTGAAGTAAAATCTGATACTTTACTATCAAATAGACAGAATCCATCGTGGTGACGGGTGACGATGACCATATACTTCATCCCTGCTTCTTTAGCAAGGGCCACCCACTCCGCGGGGTTATAACTCTGAGGATTAAACTGATCAGCGAGGAGTCTTATACTCCTCCAGAGGAATATGTTCCTGGTACATAATCCATTCACCATGCGCGGGAATGGCATACAATCCCCAGGTTATAAGCATCCCAAAACGTGCCTCATGCCACCATTTCATATGATCATTTGATTGTTGACTGAGTCCAGTATTGACTAAAAATCCGCATAGTAATGATAGAATTAAAAACATTCGATGAAAATTCATCATCCCTCATTTCTGTAGATTATTCTCTCGCAGCGACGCAGAGCGGCAACGAATAAATAAGATTCAAATCTCGTTAATATTATTCATGATTGATACTCCTAAAGGTAAATAAATCATTTCCCTTAAAGAGGAATAGGTGCTTAGAATACTCATATAAAACATAAGGCATTTTAGTGAATTATTATTCAATAAATATTTTCTTTCTTTGCGGCGTAGCGTCACTGCGTGAAATGATAAAAGTTACCATGGAACGACCAAACCAAGTTCCTCGGGCGATTTATCAATATAGTACAGATCAAATTTCACCCAATCCCGACCCTCCGGTATATCATACATATAAATCTGGGCTGTATAGTGATTTTCATTCGAAGGTTGTTGTAAAACAAATGGAAAAGTCGGTCGTGATTGAATCACTTTCAGAATGAGCGATCCTTCCATTTCTGGCAGCGAATTGATAAAAGAACATTCTTTTATCGTGGGTGGATCCCATCGAAGATGTTCAATTTCATAGGTGCCTCCCTTAATTTTAAGAATATCCCTTCCATCAATCTGACCTTCAAAGTGCAGGATCTTTTTTAAATTGCTCTCGCTGTCTTTTAAAATCTTTGTATACTTCTCATGAATTTGTTTAATCGATTGTTCAATGCGTTCTGAAGATGGCGATTTTTCTAATCGCTCCATTGCCAGTGAGCGATCGGCCAAAATCTGATCAGCATTCAAAAGGATCTGCTCCACACCAAATAATTTATAATTAAATTCTGGCACAGACTTAAATGCCCCGATCGTATTTTTAAAAAAATTAGTTGTATTGGACAAGATAATTTTATTTTCAGCAGAGGGATCATCCAGATAGGCAAAATAGGCGAATGCTGTCCTGACATATAAGTTATTGGTATGGATAAACTGATAGGTCATCTCCAGAGTCGTTTCAACTTGCTGGGCCAAGTCAGAATCCTTAATAAGCGGTTTCACAGATTTATATAAGTCCCGCATTTTTTTAGCTGTCTCAAATCCGTGGTCAAGATCATCATAGGTTTCTGTAATCCACGGTTTACATCGAAGATATATCTTTCTCCAGAATGCTAAGTGTTCTTTACCATTATCGATAACCGGATAACCCTGGGCAGGGAATGTCCCAACTCTGATATGAGGCAATGAGTTAAACTCGCCATAGGCCACCGGTTCGATAAACAAACCATATTTATACGCAACCGGAGAAAGCATATAGATCTTTGCCATATCTTTCGCCACTTCCGGACCAAAAAATATGGCGCAAAAGTCTTCTGCGATCTGCAGGGGATCTTCCATATAATCCCACCCAAGTCTGAACACGGTGTAAGCGGTTAAACGAGGAGTTCTAAAATCCTCTGGCTTATAGAGGTCAAAACTGAGTCCTTTCAGATTACTGTTCGGCACTTCAAGAACAGATTGTAATCCCGCCTGAAAATAGATCCCCGGATAGGTTGGAAAAATATTGGATTTCGAACTCTCATAATAGTTCATGGGTTCTAAAACGGCCAACATTTGATGTGGGGTTAGATTGAAAGTTGGATTGTAACGCTGATGCCACCAGCGATCGTTTTGAGTAAAACTTGGGATTAAATATAAATTCTCAACCGGAACTTCATCCGTAAATATTTTTTTGTATACTTCATAGCGAGCCTGCTGCTCAAACATATTGGTCATCCAGGTACGGTGATGATAAATTTTTCCAAATTCACCGACAACCACCTCCTGTACTTTTTTAACAAAAGTGCGATAGCGTTTATCAAGCGGCCATTCACAACTCAAATCACCATGCATGATATTAAATTTTTTATAATTTCCCCAGAAACTTTGTTCGGGTCCCGTGAATGTCGCCACGCCATCTAGATCTGGTAAGGCGTTAAGAACGCGTCGATATTTCTCCTGCAAAGCCTTCCATAAATTCTCATCACAGGGTGAGAGACTGGCCTGAAATTCTTCTAAAAGGCGGGGATGAAAGGTAAATTCTGTTCCGAAGGCCAGGCATTTCATGTGGAGTTTATGGGTATAATCAATGAGAAATTGAATTTTCTCTCTATTTTCCTGATTCTCGCTATCCTCCGGCTCCACACCCCAAACACCAAGTCCTAACTGATCTCCAAGGTAAACTGTGTTTAGTCCATAGCGAAGTGCCCGCTGAATATCTTCGATAGATCTTACCCTGACCCGTGTATACCTGATGGGAAGACTGGGCTGTCTTTGCACATTGATTTCTGTTATTTGTTTATTAACCCGCAGCCGGTCCCAAATCCAGTATAATCCATAAGTATCGCCGAGTTCAGATCCACCTGATATAAAAATAATTTTTTGTTCATCTTTTGACCAGGTTTTTATGGTATATCCTTCTGGATGATCAACCTCCTCCATCTCGAGATTATAATCAGACATCATCTGTCCCACTGCGTCATTTCTTTCTTCATTGCCTATAACAATGGCAGAAGTACCATCTTGGGGCGGAGTTTGAATTATCTTGAAAGAGATAGCGTAATCGCCACCTGTTTTGATCAAATCTTTGAGAGCCACATTTATGGCTTCATCTTTGAGTTGATCATTACTAACGATGATTGACCAGTCATTTTGAGCCGAGGTTAATTCTACAGATAGAACCTCTAACAGGAACACCAGGATTATAATTTTTAATTTCATGTTTTTCTCACTCTTTTTATAACATCTATTCTCTAATTAATTGATTACCATTAATTTTCACTTCGCCCATTCCGGAAAAGCATTCATCGCATCGATATAATTATGAATTTTGTCCGTATGACAATCTTCCTGCCAATATCCCCGATGCAAACGACTCGTAGATTCACTGACACAACCATCATCAAAGGTAGCATATAAACCATAATTCAAGGCCTGAAAAGCAATTGCCTTAAATTCTTCCGAGCCCGTTTCCCGGCAATACATTGCCAGTACAGCCCCATATGTGGAGAGGATGCCACCCCAGGGGTTTTTATCATAATCTTGTTCACCACATACCAGGACGCCATCGAAAATACTTGTGTAGTTTTTGTTTACAAAATCAATCAAGGCTTTGACATGGATCTGCCAGTCCGGATCAATCGTTTCTTTTTCCTCAATTAAATAACGTGCCAGATTTAAAGGAGCCCAGGCCGTACGGTTGTCAGTTTCCTCATGATCCTCGAAAAATTGCACCCACAGCATTCCATCCTGGGTTAGATTTGGGATCTGGTAATCCCGTATCCAATTCCATAATTTAGTACGCGGTTCTTTAAACTCATCATAATCCAGTTCGATCAGCTTATCAAAGAGGCGCAGAATAAAGGACATATTCCCGGACACTTTTCCGCGACTTTTCCCAGTGCGATAATCAACTCTAAAGGGCCAGGGCGATTGGACCTCATTTCCACTTCGCATATTTGCAACAAGTACACGGGCATCTTGCAAGGCCCGATCCAGGTAGATCTTTTCCTTTGTTTCTTCATAGAGCAATGCCAAAGCATAAGCAGCGATGCCAGCCTTATCCGGTTGTACCTCATAGGGGAGATCCCTTTGCGATCCACAATCAGGCGGTTGTGGAACCGCTCCAGACCAGCCCGTCGAACGAGAAAACAAGGGATATTTACCCGTCTCTGGGGTAAGATTCTCTTTGGCCAGATAATCGCCCATATACTTTGCGAATAGAAGGATTTGAGGATTCTTTTTTCCAGTATAATGATAGTATTTTAAATAAGAAATAATCCCCATACCATCTTGAGTCGGAGCAATGATTGTTTTCCAGTCCCGGAATAGTATGTAATCACCATCCATAAAGGTATGCGTCATAAATCGTGGATAGCCGTTTTCAAGTGGACATTTTAAATACCAGTCCATTTCCCGGGCAAGGGCATCTTGCCAGGAAGTCCAGGGCAATAGCAAACCATTCTTGTCATAGACGGCCAAATGAGAGCATAGTATTTTACCTGTCTTTAAATTTTTTAATTCGTCACTGAGTGAAACTTCTTGTATTGGATATCGGTATATTTTCCATTCTTTTACTGCATTCATTGCATCAATAAAATTATGTACGACATCCGTGTGGCAGTCTTCCAGCCAACTTCCTTTTTCCCAGCCTTCTGCGCCACATAAGGCTGCCGGTCCGCCATCACTATCAATAAAATAAGTAACCCAGTTAAGATTACGATAGGCAATTTCTTTATACGCTTCACCGCCACCAGCGGCGTAAAACATTGCTGCCACACCACCCAGGGTAGAACAGGCTCCCCCCCATTCACGTTTATCAGAATCCTGTTCACCCATTAAGGTTACACCGCCAGGTTTTTCAATCGCAAAATGTTTGAGGGCAAATTGAATACATTTTTCAGCCAGGGCCATCCAGTCAGGATCCAGTTTATCCTTTTGCTCAATCAGATAACGGGCCATATTTAAAGGGGCCCATGAATTTCTGTTATCATCGGGAGACATATCTTCAAAAAACTGTACCCATAGGGATGATTCACGGCTATCCGGAGCCGGAATTTGATAATCTCGTATCCAGGACCAAAGAGCATTCCGAGACTCTGTAAACCTATCATATCCATGATCAATTAATTTATCAAACAGGCGAAGAATATAAACCATATTTCCACTTCGCTCGCCCCAATATTCGCCGGTGACCGCATCGACACGAAACGGCCAGGGTGAATGCAATGCATTTCCCTGACGCATGTTTTGCCTCAGGCAATCGGCATTATGTATCGCCTGGTTTAGATATTTCTCCTCTTGTGTTGCTTCATAGAGCAGGAGAAGGGCATACCCGGCAATGCCGCCCTTATCAGGTTCGATGACATTTTTCCCTAATTTTTCATCTCCCTGAGCACTTCGCTGAATTGGAAAATCGGTATGGTGACCGGTTGAACGTGTAAATCGTGGATATTTTCCTTGTGCGGGTGTCAACGTTTCCTTGACTAGATAATCACCCATATAGCGAGCCCATTTTAACACTTTCGGATCCGCCCTACCGGTGTAATAAAAATATTTAAGATAAGAAATAATGCCCATACCTAACTGCGTACAGGGAATGGTATCCGTACGGTAAGGTATATATTTATGAGTCATAAAGGTTGTATAGATTAAAACCGGATAGCCATTTGTCCCGATCGGGCAGTTTTGATACCAGTCCATTTCGCGGACCAAGGCATGGGACCAGGGTATCCAGGGGAGTAATTTTCCTTTCGAATCGTAAACAGCCTTGTGAAAACCAATTGAATCAGGAAGACCAGCGAATAGAGATGAAGCCATTATAGTTAGACAAATTAAAAGCAGCATATTAGTTAGAATTGGTCGAAATAAATAATTTTTCAATTGATATACTCCTTATGTATCCTTGCGTTCTTTGCGTGTCCTTTGCGTACCTGCGGTTAAGAATTTTGCCACAAGTGCACTATGTTGGCACATATAACTATATATCCGGAATTATTTCCAGCAGACATAAACCTCTGGATTGCAGTAAAAAATTAACTTCAATTTTGTCATTTAAATAGGTAGTTAAAAAACGCCTCCCTTTTTCATCAATAATATATATTTTGCCGGAAGCCGGAAGGTCATAATCGGGTGCGGCAAAGCTGAATCTAATCTGGAAAGGATCATCACTAATACTCGCCAGAGCAATTCCGATCTGCTGATCATCGGATTTCCATGTTCCCGAATATATCAAAGGAAAATTCCCTGTAAAAGTAGTAACACTTTCTCCATATCTTCCCGCATATATGGATAATCTGGAAATTTTCAATTCTTCTTTGGGAATTTCTAAGGCTGGTGAGCGTAAGAATTTGCCATATAATAAATATTTTAATCCCTGATATCTTATCTTTGCAATATTAAATAAATAATCTATCTCAGTTTTTCTTTCCGTCGCCAAAAGTGGCTGATAATTTGCAATTGTAGGCTGCATACCCCATACAAATGATCTTGCCTGCTCCATTAAAAACTGTTTGTTATAGTCCTTGCTGAGAAGCTCTTTTGGATTCGTGGGCGCATATTGTTTTGGCCACAATTCATCATAGGGGGGAATAAGTAGGGAAGAATAATTTCCATAAGTTATCGCATATTGATGGTAGACTGCCTGAAAAAATGGGATCGGCTCTCCCCCTCCCGTGCCTGCATATCGTTCCTTACTGACCTGCAAGGCAAGAAAAACATCAAGATTTGGAAGCCAGACCTCACCACATCCTTCACCGGCCAGAACCGGTTGGTTTTTCGGAGACGTTTTTAAACGAATCTGATTCTCTAACTTTGCAAAATTATTAATCCAGTAATTCCCTCCACCCAAGGGATGACCATGACTTTTGTCGTAACACATTCGGCTTAAACACGTCTGATCCATATAGATACCATTTATCCCATACGTATTTATTGCCTTTTCAGACAAGGAGGCATATTTATCTCTCCAAAATTGTGTTGCGATACACATGTTTGTTAATGATTTACCCGTAAACTTATTATATACATGCGATCTCATTTCACCTTGAATATCCTTCACTGTATAGGCGGAAGCATTCTCTGTTTTCCAACTTTCTGTTGCATCCCCCCACTGAAGCACATTCATATATACAATAGCCCTGATGCCCTTTTCCTGTGCCGTTGACAAGGCCTGCATAAATGACTCTTTGCCTTCCCGCGGTGGAAAGTATTCCGGGAATCCGTCATCATAGGAGCATCCATGCCACCAATGCCAAAAAACATTCACCGGAAGGTTTAATCTTTCTTTTAAATCGGTGGCTGGTAGAAGAACATTTGAGGATTTGCTTCTGTTCCAAATCCACAATGCCGTTTTTTCTAACCATTTTGGAGAGAGCCTGTTTTTAAATCTGCTTTCGGAACTCCATCTTTGTTTAGATCCCCATTCCCGATACTGTTCGGCTGCTGTAATCCAATCTCCCTTAAAAGTACCAAGTACTGCCTCATAAGGAGGTGTGTATAAATTCATCGCAGGATCAAACGTGGGATAGTTGACGATCTTATAGGTAAGATTATTGAGAGAATCGAGCGTAAGTGAAAAACTTTTTCCAAAAGCAAGGGAATCATTACAGGAAGCGTAAAATCCATATTTTTCCCTGTTATACAAGGCTAAAAACTGCATTGAAAAAATGCCAGGATAAGACCATTCATATTTTTTTTCTCTGCGTTTAATCCCGGAAAGATGTTCCCTGGGATTGTCAATCAACTCACCCATCCATATGGGTACAGCCAGGTACTCCTCCCCCATATCTTTAAGACCAGCTACTTTAGGAAAAATTACTTTACTAATTGCCTGGCCTTCTGTATTCTGTAGAGAAATCTTCCATGATGAAAGAGCCTTGTCCTTAGCGAGGCTTATTGTTGCAACAACTTGAAATTCTTTATTCGTTGCTTCCGGAAATCCATTCCAAACCAAAACGAGTGTATCATGATCTGGTCTAAAAAATTGAAATGAAGTGGGATGATCAATTTTTACAGATTTTTTGTCTTGTATATTTTGGAAATAAATCTCCCATGGCCTGCCGTAACTCGCTCTGCCATCAATATAGTCATATGAATATTCAAGATCCTTAAATACCAGCAACACGCCGGTGGTTTTATTAAAACCCAGTTGGATTTTGCTGTTTTCCAGATAGACAATATCTTTTGATGGATTAGTTTTAGCATTTGCCAATAAAAGAGAGAAGGCGACAAAAATAACAAAATATACGAATTTGCTGAGTCGTGGATTCATGATGGATTTATCATTCTTTATTTAGATTATTGGTTTTTTTTAAATAGAGGTCAGGATTCTATATAAATAATTCCTCTTGCCATGCAGATGGGAAACACATTTATAGTTCGCTATTTTCTCAAGCTAAGACCAGAATATCCCATCATCTAAACCGCAATGAAAACAATTGGGCATCTTTCATTTCGAACCGCAATCGGATTGTTTTACCGGATAATGACCCCACATTACTGCCATTTTTCCAGGAAACTATTTTTTCGGTTTCATTACCAATGATTTCCTGTGATTCTGCGAGTGCAAATCCCGGGATGGGCTGATTCTTTTCATCTAATATCTCCACCTTAATTGCACCGGCCGCAGAAGTGGCAAAATTTAACAGCAGGTTTTCTCCCCAAAACCGAAACGGTTTTGTGAGCAATTTACCTCCTTCATACGGAGCATTGACTGATACAAAACCGTCCAACCTTAAGACATAGCGGTTTAAATGGGCTGTAGGTTGTGCATAATCTTTGTTGACATAGAGTGACATTTCGGCCGGACCGGTTTGAACTATATTCAATACCGGATAGTTCGCCCGGGACACCCAATTTTGCAGACCTAATCCCGGATTGATAAATCCTTCCATAAATGTCCGGTCATAAATATTGCCTCCCCTTGAGGTCATTAGAACCACATCCGAACAATCCTTAAAATATCCAGACTTCACGCCAACTTTTTTTGCCTGTTCTTCGTTCAATACCTGCCGACCGGGCATAAAACGGGCAGCCATAGAAATATATATATGCGGGGCCCGGAAATAAGGTGCCGTCTGATTCACATAAATATGCTCAGGAGGTGTATCGCCATAATTCATTTCTACAGGTTCCGTCCAATTTATAAAATCTGGGGATGTCGTCCGGCTAACTGTTCGGAATCCCCCATGGGCCTTGCTTGTCCATGTTCGGAAATAGCATATATATATTTGTTCACTTTCTGACCAGAAAGCGACGTTCTGTGAATCAAATTTTCCTTTGCGAAAGACGGGCTCTTCCTGCAGTTTTTTCCAATGAATACCATCAGCAGAGACATAAGCAATTAATCCGCTTTTCGCGCTTCCTCCCAAGGCCTTATATTTTTGTTGTGGATCAATATTTTCTCTTGTATCCAGGAAGGGACTAAAATTATGTGAAACCGGGGAAGCCTGGGCGAGAATAATATTGGTTTCCAGGGTACCATTTCTTTCAAAAATCTTCAGATTGGGCTTGCTCCAGACAATGCCATCCTCAGATTCTGCATAACAGGTCGTTTCGTCCTCGCGGTCTTCCTGTTCGGCAGAATATAATCCACGATAGTACATCTGATATTTGTCAGCTTTTTTTATCACCGTACAATAGGCAGAAAATGGACCTTCCCATGGTTTATCAAAATATAATACCGGTCCCATATCTACCGGCTGATGTAATCGAAAATGGACATTATTCATTTTTTCTATAAGGACCTGGTCAACAAAGAGCTCCAGGCGGCTGCCGATATCTATTACATTTTTTTCGGATTGATTTTGATCCGAATCGATAGACTGAGCAATTAAAAACGAGCCCAGAAATAATACAGGTAGAATTACATACAGATTAATTTTGAATTGAGTCATGATTCCTCAAGAGAAAGTGGTGTGCTATGATTGACAGGAAATATCTTTATTAGAATATAAATATTTTATCAGAAATGCAAAAGATGATTTAATGAATTGATTATTTAATCATTATTATATAGTTTCAATAAGTTACCTAAATTTGTATTTAATAAAATACTGGAGATACAAAATGGAAGAAAAAAAACCAAGCCTCAGCCGCCGGAATTTTATAAAAAATGCCTCTGGTGCTCTTGCCGCTGCAACAGTTGTCGCGCCTTTATATATCCCGCAGAATGTTTTTGGTGCTAATGACAAAATTCGTGCGGCCGTATTAGGCGTCAATGGGCGCGGCAAAGGGCATATTGAAAGCCTTATGAATTTAGAGAATGTAGACGTTGTGACCATCTGCGATCCGGATCAGAATGTTCTGGATAAAAGGGCCACCGAATTTGAAGTGAAGTACAACAAGAAGGTTGTTCTTGAGCAGGACCTCAGAAAAGTTTTCGATGATAAGGAAATTGATGTTGTCAGTATAGCCAGCACAAATTCATGGCATGCCTTATCTGTTATCTGGGCCTGCCAGGCGGGGAAAGATGTTTATGTGGAGAAACCTGGCTCTCACAATATTTGGGAAGGCCGAAAAATGGTTGAGGCTGCTGCAAAATATGACCGGATTGTTCAACACGGCGTACAATTAAGGAGTTCAAAAGCGTTACAGGAAGCCGTACACCTGCTGCGTAATGACATTATCGGTCGTGTTTATATGGCCCGCGGTTTGGTGTATCGCTGGCGTGCCGATATTGGCGATAAGGGTACAGAACCCGTGCCGAAGGGCTTGGATTATGATTTGTGGTTAGGACCTGCTGCAAAACGTCCGTTTACACGTAATCTGGTTCATTATAACTGGCATTGGCATTGGGATTTTGGCAATGGCGATGTTGGTAACCAGGGAATTCATGAAACTGACATGTGCTTATGGGGTTTAGACGTAGGATTACCAGAGAAAATTACTGCCATGGGTGGCAAATTTTTATGGGATGACTGCAAAGAGACGCCTGAAACCTTGTCCTCAACCTATTTATACCCCAAAGAGAAAAAGATGATTGAGTTTGAGGTCAGACCGTGGAATACAAACTATGAAGATGGTGTCAAAGTTGGAAATATATTTTATGGAGAAAAAGGATATATGCTGATCAAGGGCTACTCCACCTATGAAACCTATATCAGTGTCGGTAGAGAGAAATATGTAAAGGGTCCGGCCCGAAGTGAGGGTGGTGATCACTTCCAAAATTTCATTGATGCGGTTCGCGCCCATGATAAATCAATTCTCAACGGACCAGTGGAAACAGCCCATACGTCTTCGGGTCTTGCCCATCTTGGTAACATTGCATACAGATTGGAACGTCAATTGACCTTCGATCCTAAAACTGAGAAATTCGTTGGTGATCCAGAGGCAGATAAGATGCTGACCCGAAAGTATCGTGAACCTTTTGTAGTTCCTGATAAGGTCTGATTAAATTCTGTATATAATTTTCTCAATTTGACGCTATGCGCATCACGCCATGCGCATAGCGTTTTTTTACCTGGGCCCCGGATCATTAATCATAGCAGCCCCTCGCGCTTCTCCCGGTAATTCACCCGTTGGCGGGCGACTCCCTTCATAATATCTTTCCCCGCTCTCGCGATTATGCCGGTCCGGCGTTGCATCCTTTAATAAAGGCGTTGTGTCGCCTGTTTTCTCCTGCCACTCATCCAAAATATTCCGCATGTGATTTAATTTGTCCAGATAATCAGGATTTTCTACCTGATTTTCTACCTGATGTGGATCCTTTGATAGCACAAAGAACTCTTCTGCAGCCCTGGGATAGATAATCGGATCGGCCTGGGCGGTTGTTGTTTTGCCGGCTGCATGAAACGCCCGTAACTCTTTAGCCGGACATTGATCCTCCAGGGTACAAACCTGGGGTAATTGCGGATGAGCGTTACGGATATAGACATAATCCTGCCAGCGGACCATACGTTCATGAGCAATTTGGGCATGCCAGTTATGTTCTGCAAAAGCATAGTCGCGGATTTTCTTATCCAGGTTTTTTAAGATGGGGACCATGGAAGTCCCCTGAATTCGCTCGTTGGGTTCAAGTCCGGCAAGTTCCAATATGGTTGGCGCAATATCTATGGCACTCACTAGTGATTCCGTAACATCATTCTTATATTTTAAGCCTTCCGGCCAATGGATGATAAGCGGAGTTTTTGTTCCACTATCATACAATCGGGTTTTACAGCGGGGAAAGGGACGACCATTGTCGGCCATAAATATGATACAGGTGTTTTCTAAGACGCCCTGTTGTTTTAACTCCTCTACAACCAGACCAACATAATGATCCAAACGATGAATCTCATCATAATAACCAGCCATATCAACCCGTCCGGTTGGTGTATCAATCAGATAGGGAGGTATAACAGCCTCTTCGGGCGTATGTTTATACAAATTATTATCTGGCCTCCAGGGTCTGTGTGCATCCGTTGATGCCAGCCAGAAAGAAGAAAGGGTTTATCCTTAGGACGCGTCTGAAGGACTTCTATCCAACGTTCCTCTCCACCTGGTTCCACCTCCATCCATATCCCAAACCTTGTTAAATCCTTTTTTAGCCGAATCGCCTAAATGCCATTTTCCAGCCTGGACACAATAATATCCAGACTTTATCAACTCTTGCGGAAAAAGAGGTTGCCCCTCAGGTAACGGCATATGTAATTCAGGAGAACCCGTATTATGGGGATATCGACCAGTGATGATACTTGATCGTGTTGGACTGCATTGGCTCGTCGTCAAATAGGCGTTTGTAAATTTCAAACCATTAGAGGCCAGACGATCAATATTTGGTGTGCGGATCGTGGGATGGCCATAGCAGCCAAAATCATCGACAGAAATATCATCACCAATAATGAACACAAAATTGGGAGGTATTGCCCTTTGAGAGCATCCGGAAATGAGCAAAATAATCCCCAATATCGAAAGGAGGCATTTAAAATGAAATGATTGCTTTCCTATATAGTAAATTTGCTTTCATTTTGAGTTCCTTTCAGTAATATCATTCGGTATTGATCATTTGATAAGTTCAGCTACAGTGAATCTATTTCCACGCTAAGACGCAGAGAGAATTTTTTAAAAATAACTTTATGTAATAGGACTATTAATTGACACTAATATTTTGGCTTTTGTCTTATATATTTTATATCTGCGTTCTTTACGTCTTTACGCCTCTGCGAGAGAATTCGATTAACACTTTACAAAAGTAAAATACTACTCGACAATTATCCCCAAATACCTTCCCATCCAATAAGGTAAAAGCCAAAAGACCGGTTCTCTCTCAATACCCGGATGCCCACGTACCGCCGCCCAGGGATTTTTATCCCAACGCACAGTAGATCGAATTGAGGGAGAAACCAACTTATCCGTCTGAAATTCCTCTAATGTGGGCTCCCTGACAATCCGCACATCTTCCCGAATCGTATGATCAATACGCCAATCCACAAGATCAAGAGGGGTATCAATCAGGAATTGTACCGAAGCATTAATCTCTCGTTTTTCACCCCTTGCTAAATTATAAGTAAAATTATTCAGAGCACTTTCATCCCGGATCTGTTTCTCAAACCATTCATCGATTAATTCATCATAGAATTTTTTTATATCCGGATCGTTCTCATATTTCAACAGAATTGGAAACAAGTACCCGGCCATACTCACATCGAAATAGATAAACCAGGCCGGATTTTTGTGATTAAGTTGAGCAATATTATCAAGATAGTTCTCTTCTCTGATAAGGCGAAGATATTCGTTCTGATATTTTTCATTCCCTGAAACATGATAGGCTAGTTTAAGATAGGCTAACAACTCGAATGAATTTAGACTTCTCTCAGAGGACCAATCCGGTTCACGGTTGAGTTTATCCGGAGACCATACCCCCCAGCGGGTATGCTTACCATCAACATCAATCAAGTTGTAATTATTGTCAATCAGATGATCAACAATCTTTTGGACATGGTTACTAATCTCCATTTTTTCCGTTTCATCGGCGGCAAACTCATAATAATAAAAATAACCCATCATATGTCCGCACATCTCATCACTGCTGGTATCACCTTTCCACAACCATTTATCATTTTTGGCAGGATGCCAGCGCGTTTCCACTGGTTTGAAACGAGGGTCCTTGACAAGTTCTTCGGCAATTTCCTTCCTTGTATAGGATCGGTTTATATCGTTGACCTCTGTCCAGTGGGCAGGTACAATCGAACGGGCAAAAAAACCGTCGATATCCGTGACTTCCTCAAGATATTTCAGAAAAGCAAAAGCCTTCGCGGCATTTTCCCTGGCCTCCTCTTTTTTAGTCACCGCATAACGTAGACTTTCCATGGAAAGATAGATAGCCGTATATTCACCGTCATTGTCATCATCCATCGGTTCCCAGGTAGAAGTGTCTCCAGGGGTTGTCAGCCGACATTGCCCGGCAATCCACGGTTCGCGTATATGCCTCTTCATGAGAACATCATAAAAATAGTCTGCCTTTGAGGCCAGGGTCATTTTTTTTCTTATCATTGCACTGACCCCACCTGAAGTCGCGATCCAGGCATTCCCTTCTTTATCAAAAGCCACATCATTCACCTTATCATTAACAAGCCAGCGCTTGCTAAATCGCAGGGAATGTTGTCCATCTTTATAAAAACGTACCACACCTACATCCGTGCCAACCCACATAACGCCGTCAGGTGACTTACGAACACTGTTAACAAAAGCAGAGGACAGACCATTTTGGGGTTTTATTTTATGGAGAGCCCTTTCGGCATTACGCACTGTAACACCACCCATACCCCCTACCCATAATTTTCCCTGGTCATCAAAAGACAAGCCTTTTAGATAACAACTAATCAATTCTTCTTCATTCTGATACAATCTGGATCCCGAATCTGAGCAATGATATAGACCGGCGTCGGTTGCTATCCACAATCCGCCACTTCCATCGGAAATGGCGTCCCGGATAGACCTGGCAATGGGAAAGTCTTTTTTTATCCATTGTTTATTTGTATACAACCAAACACCATCCGGGCCAAGGCAATAAACACCCTCCGTTGACATACAAATATTAGATACAGGTGAATGGATGGATTTATGTTTTATCAATTGATCCATATGATAGCTGTAAATTCCATCCCATGTCCCCATCCAGATAACATTTTGATTATCTGCACCAACCGCATAGGCTGGTCCCCGGGATTCACCCCGGATGATTGGCTGCCATCTAATCTCTCCTGCGATTTTCTGAAAGATGCCCCCCGCAGTGGCAACCCATACATTGGACGCACTATCAACATAAATAGATCTGATAGTGTTTTCTGCAGAAGTATTACCCGGAAAAAATGGCTGGTGATATTCCTGTATAAATGGTTCATCCTTATAAGTCGTATTTGTACCAGTCCTTTCATCAGGGCTGCACCCCGATAGAATGAGAATTATCAGGACATTACAGAATATGGCGTAAAGAGTAATCCTCTTTTTCAAAACTTTTATTCCCTTTGATATATATTATGAACCCAAACTTAGATAAAAAGAAGTTTACTTTTTTGATCCAAATAGGTTTGGGTAGCGACGCTATATCCTAAGTATTATTTTTTGATCGGCGAAAAATGATGATACTTCCCACAATAAAAAGCAGGGCAAGAATTCCGACCGTTACAATAACTGATGTGGACAAAAGAGATCCGTCCATTTGGTGAGATGAATCTGCATCGACGGTAATATCAGTTTTTGCTGCATTTTCATTGTCATAGCCAATACCCTTGCGGGGCATATCTGTTGAATCTGCGCGGGTATGAACATCTGGTGCAGGAATATCATTTGAAGGCCGGAAATGCTCGGTTCTCATTATCCGGCTTACTTCAATTTTAATCATCGGGTTTTCCGGATCAAATCCAAGGTTCTCAGAAATTTTAGCCTGGGCTTTTTTATCCCAAATCATGGGTAGCGTTGTCCCCCGAAGCCAGTTTTTATCTAAACCACATTCACAGTCAGCGCCGACGACAAAAAGAATCTCACTAAGATTAGCTGTGGTAATTTCTTCACCACGGAATAAAGGACCGAGCCAACGAGATCTTCCATAAAATATGACCGCATGGGTCTTGTTCATTTGACGAGGCGCAAGACCCAGAATCCAAAACAGTAGGGCTTCTTCTTTATGATCCTTATAGTTAACCACCATTAACTGTGGGGATCCTTTTATGGCTTTTGGCATCAGATCCATTTTTTTTGTCACCTTCTTCACTGCGGTCTGAGCCTCAAAACGCGCCTTCTCATTTGCTTTGTTATCACTGCCTTCAATGACCAGAACAACGCCATAATTATCGATGAGCTGATCCTGTAATTTTTCTCGAAAAGGCGAGGACAAGAGGCTCGTAAGTTTTTCTTTCAATGATTTTTCAAATACCTGTTTTGTTGTTTCTATTTCTAGATTTAGGGACTGACCTTCCTGGGAAATCAGAATCAATTGCGGGAATTTGTTTTTTTCACTTTTGCGCAGGTATTGAAGAGCTGGATGATCCTTATTCTTACTGACATTGACGAGAGTGAATTCAATATTACTATCGCGCAAGATCTGTTTTGATATCTCACCAAAGCTATTAATGATATCGTCTGGCGTCTGATCATCAACATAGCTGACAAGAAAATACCGTTCATCCCCCAAATCGACAAATCCCGTCTCACGCACATTGAACCGACAGGCAAGTACGGTTTGGGCCTGAAATAGTATCAGTATAGAAAAGATGAAAAATCGAAATATATTTAGATGCATATTTTTCTTTCAGTTGTATTCTGAACCAAAAAGAGCTGGTCGATGTCATTCTGTCCCGGAACGAGATCCCGTCTCGGGAAAAGAATCTTTCCACTTGTCGAAATTGCTTCTGCAAGAAGGAAGATCCTTAACAGGATGACCCAAAAATAATTAAAGTAGACGAATGGTATTATTAACTATTTATGAAAAAGAACCTCGGCTGTTATCTCTTGTTTTTCGATATTTTTGCTTTCCCAACTCAGGCGTAATTCTTTTCCCCCACCCATCTGAAAATATTTAACCATAATTGGATATTCACCGCCTTTGAGGGCAATCTTGGCAGATTTTTCCATGGACGTATGCGGTCCGTCATTGTCAATCAATTCCTCGTTGTTGATATATAGTTTACTGCCATCGTTTGACCTTAAATAAAATGTATAGATATCATCTTCCGGGATAAGAATATAGCCATGAAAAATATAGCCAAACTCGTTTCCGCCCAGTCCGGATTTATATCCTATACGATCATTAACCCCGGATTTCACCGGTTTTTTCTTATCCATATCCGCTACTTTCATAAATGAACCGATAAAATAATCATAGGAGATACCCAGCTTTATATTTCCCGCATGCTGAGCAAGGGCATATTCAACTTTCCTGAACTGTTCGGTGACAGCAAAACTGGGGGCACGGTTTCCGGCATAAGCACGCATCATTAATGTCTTTGATTCATTTAATTGAAAAGGGCCAGTATAACGAGGGGAATTTTTTGTTGGCTCACTGCCGTCGAGCGTATAATAGATACTTGTCCCTTTGATATCACAGGCCAGGGTTACCTTTGCCGAACCGACAAAATAATTATTCTCTGAACTTACATAGGGAATTGGCACCGTTGGATCACCGCCGAAACAATGTACGGAGCCGTCTTCAAGCACAACCACAATCTTTCCATCTCTGCTGACAGTAAGACCCCAGGGAACCGGTGGATATTCCAGGGGATAGGACCACATTATTTTACCATCGCGGAGGTTCAGAACGACCACTTCTGTTTTTTCAGCTACGACAACCGCATTTTTGCATAAGGCCACGGCCATGCTGCCATCACAATTATATTCCCAATAGGGTTCGCTATCAAGATCCAAATTTCCCCATATTGGTGCAATATAACCGGTAAATTGGGGATTAGTGGTACATTTATTCAAAGTTGCTTTATTGATTGGCGGATAACACATAACCTTTCTCTGGTTGACCCACAAAATATCCCGGCTGCCCGTAGAGGTATGCAAAATCTTGTTCTGGACTGTAACATCGTACACCTCGTGTCGGGGATGGCTATAATAGGGTTTTCCCCCGGCAACTACGTTATCACCGATTTTATACAATTCCCAGCCCCGCGGCGCATAGGATTCGGTTTTTTTCAGGGGTTCAGGGTCGTTGAGACATTTACCAGTGGCAAGATCATAGATGGCCGGAGATAGAGACGTTCCACTGGCCAGATAAAGTTTTTTCTTATCCACAATCATATGGCCAAGCACACTGGCACCAGTGCGAGCTTCAGGTAAAAGGTGTCCGGAACTGTTATTCTGCCATTTAATTTCACCGGTTTTAGCATCAAGGGCATATACATGTGTTCCGTCATAATTTATGATCCCTGCAGCCACGTAAGCGATACCATCTTCAACAAGAATACCGCTGGCTGCCGGCCAGGTAGAAAGTAACCGTCCATAAACCGGGATCTTTCTTTCTTCCGGGGCTGCACGGAATCGCCACACCAATGCACCAGTTCTGGCCGACAAATTATAGACATAGCCATCACCAGAGCCAACCAATACATGTCCCTGCCAGACCGTAGGCGGAATTTTTATTGCGCCACCGGTATATGCCTTCCAGAGTACTTTTCCAGATGTTACGTCCAGCGCTCTAACAATTCCGTCTGAACTGCCGTAATAAACCATTCCATCAACCGTTACCGGCGCCGTCGGGACCGTGTAATGGGCATGTCCTAATACATTTGTCGCTGAATAATAATCCGGTATATCGGGATATTTCCAGCGTGGGATCCCCTCTTTTGAAATAATGGCATCGGATTTGACATTTCCCGTATTATTTTTGCGGAAGGTTGGCCAATCCGCCGAGGTGTTAACCAGGGTTTGGACTGTATTTACATCGACCGATCCTTTTTCCAGGCGGTCAGCGATTGTGGCATTTTTATTAAACTCAAAATCTCCGGCAGGAGCTAAAGAAGTTACGCCATAAATTGAGAGCTGACAATCACAAACATAGGGCCACCAGTATAAAAGTCCATTAGCAATAGTTACCCCATCCTGACAGGATGGACGCATGGGTGATATCCACTGTGGTTCCTTGCTGGCCAGATCAAAACGCACCGTTCCGCCGCTGGCCCGAAAAAAGAGGGCATCGGCGGATCCGCTTGGCCGCGTACAGGCCCGGCGACCTGTAGGTAACTCGGCCAGAACAGCACCGGTTAGGGGATCAAATTTTTTACTGACTTTTTGACCCCACGGTCCACTGATCGCATAGAGTCCATCTTCCCTCAAAACGACCTGATAATTATTAAAAGGATCACTCCAAAGTGGAGAGCCATCCTCTGTTGAAACAGCTAATAATTTATCAATCTGTGGGCCTGCAAAATAGAGGGCATCATCGCCGGCCGTAATATAATTTCTCGTTCGCCAATTGGTATCGTAACTTTGCCGTGGGAGATATTCTCCGATTGCCTCAAATAATTCCGGAGAATCTTCTATTGTCTTTTTCCAGATTTCATCACCGGATTCTGCATCCAGACAGGCCAGATAAGTTCCAAACCTGAAAATATAAATCCTGCCATTCTTCATACAAACAGCACGTGTATCCATCGCTTCATCTTCATGATGACGCCAGAGGATATCACCACTTTCCGAATCAAGAGCAAGCAGATCGTTTCCAAATCCCCAGTCGTGTTCAGATTGGTTGAATCCTTTGGAAATTCCGGTCCAGGGCCAGCCATGCTTTTGACGACGCCAACGCATCACCGGATCTTTTTGCTCCTGCTCTCCGATTACGGCAAATAGTACATCATCTTCCAAGGCCATCCATTTCCAAAAAGTACCGCCGGCCATGTCAACGTCCGGAATAATTTCATCTTTCAATCGTCCTGTCTGTGGATCGATTAACTTGCAGGATTTATCATCGCCAACATAAAGTGTATGAGGCGATGCAATCATCGTATTCCGATGAAGCATAATTCCCGGAACCAGGTCACGTTTCCACAACATTGTTCCATTATATCCATTAAACGCCACCAGGGTATTTAGGAACTCCTCTTCCCTTTCATGAAATGCAACATTTCCAAATCCTTTAAATACGATCCCATTAGAAGCAACAGTAACCTGGGTTACGGGGCCGTAATGCGGTTCAGCCAGAAACTGCGTTAAGTATGGGGCCTTAATGACACGGTCTTTGGACTGGGTATTGTTATCAGGACCGTGATAAGGATGCGTCCAGTCATCTACTCCCTCGGGAAAAGATTTAACTATTTCTTTCTGATTTAACAATCCCCTTCCATTCGGACGCAAGACTCTAAGAACTTCCTGTTCATCATACTTCTCATTACCCAGGACCTATAACAGCATCTGCAATATTATCGGCCAGATTAATTTTTCCGGTTGAATTCTTTTCCACATATATTCGTGTCCCATAATATCCGACAGAATCAGCAATTTGCCTAGCGATCTCTACATCAGCATCATGTGATAACTGAACAAACAGAACCAACTCACTTTTCTTCAAAAGATCTAAAGCGACTTCGCATTTCTTATCATCCAATAACACACAAATGCCACGAGACACATTAATTTTCTCCAAAATTTCATTACCGGATGTGTGCTGGGTTCTCTGCTCACTATCACAATGAATCCCGATTATAGCAACCATGATTAGCAGCAATCCAGTGATGAAACGGCTCGAATTCATCATTCGATTTTTGTTTTTACATACAATTGAGTAGTACATATTTATCCCTTCAATTATGAGATGTGTATTGCCACTTACGAAGTTTATTTATAGTTTAGCCAAAATAATTTATTAGCCACAGAAAATTTAGGGCTCACTCTTCCGCTTTGACGAGCTCTGGTCGTTTAGATTTAAAAAAGAAAAAAAGATTTATGGAACAATGGATTCAAACTAAGACGTTTCCAGACAACCCTCTTTTAAATAAACAATACGATCTGCAAATTGATCAGCCATATTTCCATGAGTGACCAAAATGACCGTACCATTATTTTTATGAAATTCCGATAAATATCCAATAACCTCTGTAGCATTTTCCGGATCGAGATTTCCGGTTGGTTCATCAGCCAGAATAATCTCTGGATTATTGAGTAAAGCTCTTGCAATGGCTGTTCGCTGGCGTTCACCAATACTTAGTTCTGAGGGTTTATGATCCGTTCGCTTAGTTAATCCCAGACGCTCAACCAACGAATTTACATCATCATTCAAAGATTCTCTTTTATTTAAACCACCCGGTAATAAAATATTATCAAAACAATCCAAATAGGGTAGCAAATGAAATAGTTGAAAAACAAAACCTATTTTCTCTGCACGGAATTTAGCACGGTCTTTGTTTGAGAGCGCGTAAATATTTTGTTGATCAATAGAGACATCTCCCTTGTCAGGATGCAGCATTCCGCCAATGGTTAAAAGTAATGTTGATTTTCCACTCCCACTTGGACCACGAATGACCAAAAATTCTCCTTCTTTGACCTGCAGGTTTATGTCATCCAATGCCTTAACTCTGACAGATCCCTTGTCATAATTTTTGCAAATTTTTTCCATGCTGATCATTTTTATTCTCCCCTCAAAGTTTGAGCGGGATCCTGTGTTATTGCAATCATTGTTGGTAATAAGGCCGAGGTGACAGAGAAAACCGTGGCTGCCAGTATGGACCAGCCTAATAGACTATATATCGGTTTTACCGAACTGGCCGTAACCAGGAAAATATCAGGGCCGTAAATTAATGAAAGTGCAGAACCGATAAAAAATCCAAGGATTGCACCCAAAAGACCAAATAAAACAGCTTTCCCCAGAAAAAGTGTGGCAATATATCCTCCTCCATATCCCAAAGCACGAAGTATACCTATTTCCTGTTTTCGATCTCTGACGTTTATCAGGATCATTGCCGCGATCCATATTGCGCAGGTGACGACAACAAATGGAATGATAAATGCAAAATACTTTTCAAACATCAGGCGTTGTCTTTCCCGGGCCATGGCAATATTTTTATCCATGATAATTCTGGATTGGGGCAGGACCTGTTCCAATTGTTCTCTTAGAATGATTAGCGGATCTTCATTTCCGGTAGTGAGACAAAGACAGTTCAACGCCCTGATTTCATTTACCCGACCTTCCATACCCAGAATCGCCTGAATCTCTTCGAGTCTGGCATACATTCGAATATCATCCATACTACCACTTTCGGATAGCGTTTTTGACACAATAAATTCTTTTCCTATCAGATCAACACGATCACCCTGGTTGAGATCCAATTTATTGGCAACTTCAAACCCGAGGATAAGATCTCCTGGTTTAATAATATGGATCATCGGTGTTTTCTCCCTACCCGAGGGCTCTAGCTCGTCTGAGATACCCGTAAGCACTATATCCATACCCCGCCATAATAATTTATGATGAAGTGTTGCCGTTAAATGCGCAAAGGAGAACTCCTTAAATGACATAAATTTTACCACATTTTCCTGTGGCATTGTATGTTCAGAATATCCAAGATGCCAAAATTTATCCATATTTGTTTCTTTAGGTACAATGCGCAAATTAAATCCCATATCCCGGGTTAGGCGAATTGTTTCTCTATTAGATGCTTCACTCATGGTATAAAAGGCAACAAACAGGGCCACCCCTATGACAATAGCCAGGACAGAAAGAAGAAAATTTATTTTTCTATGAAATATTTCTTTTTGAATAAGACGTAGGTTCATTGATATCCATTTCAAATTAAATTACACAATAATACAATTATCATAACAAAAGTCAATAGTTAGGGTTGAATTCAACATTCTTTTACACAATCAGTGATCCCGAAGGGATCTTCCCACGTGAAGAAAAGACAACACGAAAGATTTCCTCGGGAAGACAAAAAAATCTCTTTTCCTTTTTCTTTTATCTTTTTTCTTAAAAAAAATACTGCGCCTTTGCGTTTTAGCCTGAGGAAATAAATACAATCAAATCATAATTGAGTTTATTTATTGATTCTCATTTCGTCTATTATTTTGCCTTCCAAATTATAACTTCGGTAACTCAGTTTATTCCCATCAATATCAAAAGTCTGATAGAGTCCCTCACCCTGATATCCTTTTTCTACAAAATCCATATTTTGCATTTCATGTTCGCGGTTGGGAATACCAATGGATATGATATAGATTGTCCCATCTGAAGGATTTGATACGACTTTCTGATCATATATCGGTTTCGAACGCATATAATGATGAACATGGCCGGAGAGAACCATATCCACATGGTATTTATCAAAAATTCTTCCCCATTGTTCGCGAATATCTTTATAATCCGTATCATGGTCATCGATCGCCACATAGGGTGGAAAATGAAATATGGCAAACTTCCAAATGGTCTTGGATTCCGACAACTGGCTTTCCAGCCAGCGGGTATTGATTTCATTCTTGGCTGTAGCATCTACCATAAGAAAAAGAGCGTTTCCATATTCAAAACTATAGGTGCGTTCGGGCTCCAGTTCAGCAGGGCCATTCTTGGGCAAATCAAAGAGGTCCAGATACATCCATACACCAAGACCATCCTGGCTATCATGATTCCCCAATGTTGACATAAGCGGTCTTTCGCTGATGACATTTTTCGAATACTCAAAGAGCTTATCCCAATCATCACGATTTAAACCAGTGCTAACGATGTCTCCACCAATAGAGTAGAAGGCGGTATTCGGATGTCGTTCAAAGGCCTTATTTATTAATTCTCCCCAATGTGGTGAACGATGTGTATCTCCAAAATAAACAAAGGAAAAAGGCATATCACCATCCGGTGCTGTTCTAAATTCATGAATCGAAGACCAGGAATAGTCCTGAGGATTACCGACACGATAATTGTAGGCTGAACCGGGCTTGAGGTTTTCTAACTCTGCTGTAAAACGATGAATGTAGCGGTCATTTTGGAGCAAGCGATCTTCCATTAATTTGCTCGTGGCAGCAATCACTTTAGAGCCGGTTTTCTCTATCGAGCCCACGGGCCAGAACCGAACGGCCCCTTGCGTTACTCTTGTATTGGTTCGCCATTGAATGGATTGAGTTGTCCGTGGATCTTTTCCCCAGGTTAGCATGATCTGATCCGGCTTAACCGATGAGGGGAATGGGGTATCTCTAAAAGCATGGATCAAGTGCGCTTCGCGTGCACGCCCGCGGATTGTCGTCAGCATCTGCTGATCTTCTAATTCGTCGGGTACTTCAATTAACACTAATTCATCCCAATCATGATAGGTAAAGGCGCCGACAACCATTTTTTCAATATGCTGGTTTGCGGGATAGAAATTACTTAAGACTACTTTATTCTTGGGATTTTTAGGTCCAATGGCTACAAAATAATGAGAGCGATGCTTGTCAAAACCATTGATACCTAATTCTATCCGACCAGATTTAAAATCTTTCTGCCAAACCTCATAAGTATATTCCTCATTGCGCACAATCAAATCAGTCTTTTTAAAACCGTTTTCCCCGATCCAGAAAGGTATATCTTTCTGATCAACATGACGCATGAGAGAAACCGTAACAGGTACATTTACATCAAACATCCAAAATCGGGTGGCCAGTATCTGTTTTTCTTCTGGCGTTAGTAACGTCATTATTTTTTCAGTTGTGAGAGATGACAGTTCTTTTTGATCCATCGTTTGATAGAAACGGGTAACAACATCATCCATAACATTCTTTACAGACGTTGTATCCTCTGAACAGGATGCCAACCCTATAATGACAAGTGCCATTAGTAAATAAAAACGATTAATTCTCTTAACCATTAAAATTCTCCTTTAAATCTCTTTTCAATACTTCTCTTGGCGATTAGATAGAAACTGCCCGTTCCAAAAGAAATATATCAGTTAAAAAGCCTGCAATTTCCACTCTATGATCAGAATTTGTGTAGCCTTTATTTTCTTTCTAAACAAGAATAGATAATTTCCTGATACTCTCAATCATATAGTCCAGGGATTCTATATTTTGCCTTGGATTAATTGGTAATGTAATCAATTGCTCCCCTACTCTATCAGCGTTTGGATACTGACCTCTTTTAAAACCTCGGTTTTGAAATGCTGTTGTCCAATTTAGAGGAATATAATGAAAGCCTACTTTAATGCCATACTTATGATACAAATTGTATATAAAATCTTCCTTATTCATACCAAACACATCCGGATCTATCATTATAGGATAAAGATGAAAAACATGTTTATTTTCAGATTGGACAAATGGCAGAGACAGCCCATCCAGATCATTCAGATTATCGGAAAGGTAAGCCGCATTATCAATGCGTCTTTGATTTAGTTTGTCAAGCTTTTTAAGTTGTTCAATACCCACCGCGGCCTGAATATCCGTCATCCGAAAATTATAACCACAGTCATCAAAATCCTGCCACCAGAATTTTTTTCCGACCGGGAATTGTTGCTCATCCAATTTACAATATTTTGTACTTGATCCATGGACACGGGTACAATGGGATCGATAAAGAGCAATTCGCTCGAAAAGTTTCGGATCATCGGTTACAATTATACCCCCTTCTCCTAAAGTTGACATATTTTTCTGTTCGTGAAAGCTAAAACATCCCGTATGCCCGAATGAACCTGCTTTGCGATGACGATATTCGGCACCAACCGCATGACAAGCATCTTCTACGACTGCAAAACCATGCTTTTTTGATAGAGCCAGGATTGGATCCATATCACATACCTGCCCATAAAGGTGGACAGGGATAACTGCCTTAGTATTTGGCTTAATTTTCTCTGCCAGCGAAGCAGGATCTATATTATAGGTTAGCGGATCAATATCTGCAAAATCCAACTCCGCGCCAAGGGTGACAGGGGCTGCTGCGGTAGCAATCCAGGTCAGTGGTGTCGTGATTACATGGTCTCCCGAACCAACATCAAGGCCAACCATGGAAAGAAAAAGGGCGGCCGTACCATTGCTCACTACGCGGGCAAATTCGGTACCGCAATATTCTGCAAAATTTTTTTCAAACTGAATGCAATAATCACCACTGGTAGGTGCATCTTTCCGCAATACCTCCAGAGCTGCCGCCTCTTCTTCCGGTCCATACATGCTGCCAAATTTTATCTGTAAATCATGTTTTATTTCCGGATTACCCATCGTCTGAATCCTCTATTTTCGAAAGTTTAGTGTCACTTGCAATCCCTGTTGTAAAGACTGCATGGGCGTGCTTAATATTTTTTTGGTTTTGCTATTGTTTAATGAGGCGTCATTTGGACGCGGTGCCCGCCCCGCCAAGGCATTTGAATTGGAAGCAATGATCAAATCAGGTGAATATCCCAGACTAACAGCAATCTGACAGGCCATTTCATAACGGTTAACACGGTCATTACCAGCCAGGTGAAGAATGCCCCTATAATCATTTCCAGCCAATTCCACCAGTGCAGCACCCAAAGTTACAACATCAATCGGCGTGCGAATTTCATTCTCTGGAAAGGGGACTTGCTCACCAATTTTTAATTTCCGGATAGTCATTTCTAAAAATGAATTACCACTTCCCAGAACGGGCAATCCCATAACTAAGGACAATCGGGCAAGAACCGCATTAAAGTTAAGCTCTTCAATCAGTTTTTCTGCCTGTATTTTTGTTTCTGCGTAATAATTAACTGCGACGGGTTGATCTTCTTCTGCATAATAACCTGTTTTACCATCAAACACCGTATCAGTTGAACAAAGTATTAACCTGGTATTGTTTTTTTTGCAGAGATTTGCCAGTTGTCGGGTCACTTCAACATTTATCAATTGTGCTTCCTGCTGGTTGTTCTGACAATAATCAATGTCGGCCAAAGCTGCGGTATGAATCACAGTATCCGGATTGATTTGATTATATATATCTTCAAGATGGGCGGATTTAGTTAAATCAGATTTGAAAGATGAAAACTTATAGATTGAAGATGAAATATCCATACGATCAAGAGCATATACATCCCATAATGGTATTGCCTGGACAATGACACTACCAGCCACAAACCCAGCTGAACCTGTTACTAATAATTTCTTTTTCAATCAGAGAATCTCATTAATTATTCTAATCATGGTAGTATCACACGAGTTGTGCAAATTGATATCGTGTAGTTATTGCAGTTTAGCTTTTTCTTTGAGATTTAAGTTGCCAGTTGATAATTAACAAACTTAATACTAGAAAAACACTCATCATAATCGCGAGCAAATTGGTATTATTCATACCTGTTTCAATTGATTTCCCACTCATCAGCCAGCCAATCACCTCCTCCTGAATGACCGGACCGATGCTTCCCAGGCCATTTACAATCCCGGCTACAGCCACAGCGTTTTTTTCTCCAGCTACCTGAACCGATGCCGCTCCACAGAGAAGTGAATCAGGTCCATAGAGCATAAAACCGACTAATCCGAAACTGAATGCCATTGCGATCGGGTCCTGACCAAACTGAAGGACAAGAATATAACCTCCAACGAGGCCGATTGCCATAACCAAACTGACACGTTCCCACCTGCTTTTGAATATGCGATCAAGAGCAAGCCCGGCCAATATCACACCACCAAGACCCGCATAATCAAAGATAGTTGAGTAATAAGCTGCCGCGGCCTTATCAAGACCCTGCAGATTAAGAAAGGTTGGAAGCCAGGAATCTAAGGCATACCGGAGAAATTTAATACAAAAATAACTTAATCCCATTAAAGGAACGATTGGATTTAACAATAATTTTGAGTATTTACGGAATGACAGACGCTCCTCAAGAGATGCCTTAACTTCACGGTCACTGTCTCCCTCCTGTCCTACAATCGGATCGAGGCCAACATCCTCAGGCTTTGTGCGTTGCCAGAAGTATAACAACCACCAGATGACAAAGGCTGCTAATGTCGCTCCCCAGAAGGCATAACGCCAACCGGACATGCCAAGGAGAAATCCTCCGAGCATCTTCACCATAACATTTCCAACCAGATAATTTGTGGACCAGAAACCCATCACAACACCACGTTCTTTGCGACGAATCCACTGGGCCGCACCACCAACCGTTCCCGGCCAGCCACTGGCCTGCACCAAACCATTAAAAAACATAAAAACGATGAATGTCGTGATAGAATTTGCAAAACCGAAGATGATGTTGATGATCATCGAGCATCCCAAACCACCCAGCAAAAGAACTCGTGGGCCCCATCTCCGACCGATGAAACTATTGATAAACATTCCCAGCATATAGGCAATCAAATACGCTGTCCAGATATGGGCAATACTGTCTAAACCAACATTAAACTCTTCTGCCAGCGAGGTTTTACATATAGAAAAGACCTTCCTGGTAAGATAATACCCGGCATAGCCAAAATAAGTTGCAATTAATACTTTCCATCGCCAGGAATTCTGTTCGGATGTGAGTTCTCCAGCCGTAGGGCTTTTCTTATGATATTCCTTTGGCATACTATCTCTCTATTTAAATCACCAGCATTACATTTTAATACAAAATATATTTACCACACGGTATTGTAAAAGCATATTATTTTATTCGTCGGGGTAATCTTTGGGAATTTTTATTGCACCCGTATACCTAAATTAATCCACGCTTTTTTAAGGCTCGCTGTAACAAAGGTTCAATCTGCAAGCGAATACTCTCATTTGCATATCCAACCCAACCCACATCACTTTCAACATTTAATGGGACATTTAAGGGATTCCCAGAAAGATCGGTGATAATCACTCCAAATTCCCGGGCGATTAATTCGGTACAGATATCATAGGGATGACAGCAGATACCCAAAGCCTGATTCCGCTGACTGAGAACTTTATCCATTAAGGGACGTAAATCTGCCACAAATCGATCATGACCAATCAACAATTCATAGAGTCTGCCGCCGTCACTGATATACTGATCTTCAAAACAGTGGGTTTTCCCGAATTGTACTGGGCCAAGAGCCCCCTGGATTACTTCTTCATCGATTTCAGCTAGTACCTCGCGGGCACCCGGAAAATAACGTGATATCATCGCAAATCCCTGTTCGATGGATTGTGCCTGGGATGGTTGCGGAACAATAGGTTTTGTTTCTCCATTCAAGCGATTATAGCGTAAGGCTTTTGCGCCCTGCCCCCTGATCGCATATAGACTATCAGATAGATGTTGTTTAAGAAGGGGTATTTCCGTTTGAACTGCCAGCTGAATATCTTGAAGGTTGGTTTCAGGTCCCAGATTTGGCGCTACCCCTGTTAGGATCCAGGCACTGCGTTTTTGATACATCAAAACACGGGTTCCATCAATCGGATCCATTATGATTCGCCATCGCGCTTCTTCATCCGTAACTCCCTCAGGGAGCAAAATCTGACCATCGGGTAGTCCTTCTGCAATTAAAACCAGAGGAAAAGAAGGGGCAATTTCTTTTTTGAAAAACTCAAGTAAAACTTCTTCACTGACAAGGTCAATAGCAAAAATCGTATCCCCTTCTTCTTCACGGGCAATGGCTGCCATCTTTTCGGGAGCATTATTATCAAAAGCACCGACAACTTCATCTCGAATCAAATTATGTAGATCTTGAATAAGCTTGAGTAGATTATTTAAATCGCTCATGGGGGGCTTCTTATATACAAATAATAACGCTATGCATATTACGCCAGGCGCATAGCGTGTGAATTCTATCTATTTATTCCAAACAATAAATGAGCTTACAAATACTGATTAATCATACTTTCCAGCAACTCTTGTTTGCCACTAATCTGTTTCGGTTCACCACTTTTGGCAGCTAATTTTGCCAAATCGTCGAGTTTTAACTTCCCTTTCTCGAAAGCCTTACCTTTTTCTGATTGGAAACTGGCATAGCGTTTTTTACGCATCTTCAAATAATCGGATTCTTTCAATATTTTATCGGCAATCATTAATCCACGGGCAAGGGTATCCATAGAACTTATATGGGCAATAAAAATATCTTCTAAATCAGTAGAATTACGACGGGTTTTGGCATCAAAATTCATTCCACCCTTACCTATACCCCCGCCCTTGAGTAAAACCAACATTATCGGAACTGCGTCGTATAGGTTATAAAGAAATTCATCCGTATCCCAACCATTATGAGGATCGCCCTGGTTGATATCCAAACTACCCAACAATCCGGCATTAACAGCTGTCTGAATCTCATGGGCAAAAGTATGTTGAGCCAACGTAGCATGATTGTTTTCAATATTAATTTTGAAATCATCCGCTAATCCATATTCTTTTAAGAAACCGATGACTGTGGCTGTATCAAAATCATACTGGTGTTTGGTTGGTTCCATCGGTTTAGGCTCGATCAAATAGGTACCCTTGAATCCGATTTTCCGACCATAATCCCGGGCTTTGGCAAGAAACATTCCCAGGTGATCCAACTCTTTTTTCATATCGGTATTTAATAAGGAAAAGTATCCCTCACGTCCTCCCCAAAAAACATAATTTGCACCGCCGAGTTCTACCGTTGCTTCGAGTGCTGCTTTAACCTGAGCTGCTGCATGGGTTAATACGGCAAAATCAGGATTAGTAGCCGCCCCATTCATATAGCGGGGATGCGAAAAAAGATTGGCCGTACCCCATAACAGTTTAACACCGGACGCTTTTTGTTTTGCTTTTGCAGCTTTGACCAATTCCATGAGATTCTTTTCCGATTCAGCAATAGAACCCCCTTCCGGAGCCATGTCGCGATCATGAAAACAATAGAAAGGCACACCTAATTTTGAAGTAAATTCAAATGCGGCATCAAGTTTGTCAAAAGCGATTTGCATGGGATCTGAGCTTTGAAGCCATGGGAAATCCTTTGTACCCGGGCCAAAGGGATCGGCACCCGTCCCACAGAAGGTATGCCAATAAGCGACAGCAAATCGGAAATGATCCGTCATCTTTTTACCAGCGATTGATTTATCTTCATCATAATACTTAAAAGCTAAGGGATTTTTGGATTTTGGCCCTTCAAAAGGAATTTTTCCAATCCCGGAAAAATACTCTTTTGCTCCGGTTAATACCTTTGTTGCCATTTTATTCTCCTTGGGGATTAATCTATTTATTTTGAATTACCACCCTCTCATTCCCCCTCCTTACTAAGGAGGGGGAATGAGGGAGGTTATTTATACTTTTTAGATATTGCTTACTTCCCATCAGGTTTCGGGGTTTTAGCAATTAACTTAAGCGCTTCTTCAATGTATATTTCTCCCGTCATTTCGCCCAGGCTTGTCCGACTGATATAATCATAACGTTCAAAACTATTATAATCAACCTTCGTAAGAAGATAACCAAACGCATCATTGGTTAATCCAAGCAGGAAAGCCTGATCCGTATTCATTTTGCGTTTTAAATAAAAGCCGATATTGGGCAGAGCTTCTCCTGGTATGGTCAACAACTGAGCGGTTCCAATATTCAGAAGGTTAACTTGGGTGGTGACCACATAATCGTCGCCTATTTCTGATTTGTAAGGCGAATGGTCAAGAACATAGCGCATTAATTCCGATTCAATCGGCAATTTCACAAATTCTGTGGCGCATAACAACCCTGGATTCTTTAGTGGTTCGACTTCCTTTATTATCCGTAATGCTTCGTCAGCCAATAGAGTACCATTTCGGATACACTCTTCCCAGGTTGCGACTTCTTTACCATTTTCCAATCGATTATCGGCCGTGACCATCCCACCCTGGGCACTATTCATAAATACAGCAATACCTCCAACCTTTGATTCAATTCGATCATAGAGAGGACCACACATATCCGGACTGATAATGCCTCTTTTGGGTCCTAATATCTCAGGATGGGTAGCATAGTTTACCATCGTAACAATGACCTGACCTTTTTCGGTTCCGGTTGTCGCTATAGCCTGAATGACGCCACAGCGGGGATCATATAACTTTTCTGCATATGCATTATACGCTATTTTTCCTCTGGCTTTTTCTACAGCAATTTTGAGTTCTGCTTCCTGAAGACTTTCTACGGCTTCATTTATGGCTTCAGCGGTTTGGGTAACACACCAGTCCAAATATTCAAAATCTGCACTACTCTTGCCCTGTTCATCTGTAAAACCATAAGCATCAGGAGCACTATGCGTATGCGTTACACCGATCAGGATATTTTCGGGTGGAATAGAAGGAACAAGTTTTCTGACCTTATTGGCCAACACAGATGGCCAGCCGAGATTATCGATTCCAACAATAGCTATACGGGTATCTCCCTTTTCCAGGACCATCACCCGGGCGAAAAGATCACCCTTTTTTTGCGTTGCTGGGAGAGGTGTCCCAATACCACCGGAGATCGGCAAGAGCTGTTCCGGGGTAATGATACGTTTCGCCGCCCCGGCTTTAAAGCCACCGTTTTCCCCGACAACAGGAATTGCAGACATTACAATGATCAGGATAAAATTATTGAAATTAAACGCATGATCATGTCTCCTTAATAGATTGTTTTTCTCACGCAAAGTCGCCAAGACGCCAAGAAAAATTGATACTAAAATTTTCCAGGCCCTTCTAATCTTTGATCTGTGGTTAGCAGCGGCTTGTTTTACATTCTCAATAAGAATAATATCATGAATAGATTTAGAAATGAGTTCAGCATGACAAATTTAAAAAATAATTTTCTTTGCGTCTTTGCGTCGTTGCGTGAAATAAATTTCTACCTATTTTGAGATTTTATTGGGGTTCAGTGATAAAACCATAGTACCGGCCCATCCAGTAAGGTAATAGCCAAAAAACACCATCGCTCTCGGTATGGCCACCATTTCCCTGTATCGCCTGCCAGGGGTTCCTATCCCAGCGCATAACCCCACCACGTTCACTTATTGGCACAAGACGGTTCGTCTGAATAAACTCATACTCTGGTAGCCGGGTCAACTCCAGATCCTCTCTTTTTGTATTGTCTACACGCCACTGGACGAGATCCAGAGGCGTATCACGTAAATTTTCTATTGAGCAATCCAGATTGGGATCATACCCTCTGTAAGCACCATAAAGAAAGTTAAAATAAGGACTGCAATCCTGGCCAGCTGCTTTGTACCATTGTTCAAAACTATTGTTATAAGTTCTGATGAGCCCGGGATCTTTTTCATATTCCATTAATACAGGAAAAGCCAGGGCAAGCAACTCATCATCTATATGAGTCCGCCAGGCTGGATTCGTGGTTTTGACCTGGTTGATATTAGTCAGATAATCATGTTCATACAATAATTTATTATATTCTTTGAGATATGTATCATCACCACTCACATGATGGGCTAGTTTTAAAAAGGACAAGATTTCCAGCGAATTAATTCCCCGCTCCGTTCTCCAATCCGGATCATCGTTTAATTTGCCAGGCGACCAGACCCCCCACTTGGTATGGTTTCCATCCAGATCAATCAGGTTAAAACCACCTTCTATCAGGTAATCGACGATATGACAAACATGGTCACGGACCCTCATTTTTTCGGTGTCATTTGCAACCAGCTCATAATAGAAAAAATAACCATACATATGCCCGGTCATTTCATCACTACTGGTATCACCTTTCCATCTCCATTTGCCATCCTTTGATATACGCCAGCGTTGTTCAACCCTTTTTTCCCGAGGATTGTCAATTCGCCTTTTTGCCCACTCCTGATCTGTAAATTTCCGGTTTGCATCGGCCATATGTGTCCAGGAGACCGGTATAACCGTCCGTGCAACAAAGCCATCTGTTTCCGTTACTTCTCGTAAAAAATGGAGTGCCTCAAAAGCACGTTTGGCATTACTTTTTGCCTGAGGTGATTTGGTTACGGCATAACGAAATGATTCCATTGCCAGATACATAGACGTATATTGTCCATCATTATCATCATCCCGGGGTAGATATTGGCTTGTATCACCAGGTATGGGTAAAAGACATTTTTCAACCAGACCGGGCTCCCGTATATGGCGTTTTTCAAGGATTCTCTGGAAATATTTTGCTTTTTTAACCATTGTCATTTCGCGTTGTTTTATCGCACTGACTCCTGCTGACGTGGCTACCCAGGCATTGCCCTCCGAGTCGAAATCAATATCTCTCACATCATCTGACAACAACCAGCGTCTGCTATGTCTCAGAGACCAGTTTACGCCATCAAAGCGTGTAACACCAAGGGTCGTCCCAACCCACATCCGGCCATCAGGCCCCTGTTTAATCGTCTGTACTTCAATAGTAGGCAGACCCTCCTCCGGTGTGTACTGATCGATCTTTTTCCCATTGCGTAAAACGCTTATACCACCTAAACTACTTACCCAAAGATCCCCATTCACAGAGTATGCCACATCTGTAATATATGGAGATATTAAATCATCATCGTTCTGATAAAGTGTAGATCCATCCGCACGGTGGTGGTAAAGACCCACTCCGGTAGCAATCCAAAGATTACCGGCAGGATCGGGAATAGCAGATTTAAATTCCTTCGAATAAGGTGGAGAGGATTTTTTCCATTGTCCGTTTTCTTTTTGCCACATTCCATCAGGACCAAAAGCATAAATAGAATTGTTTGCTATACATAAAGCGGCAATTGGATCATTAACTGTATCTATTTTCTCAATACCTATGGGTTTCGATCTATAAATGCCATTCCAGGCGGCAATATATACAACTCCTTGAGCATCGATTGCAAGATCAAAAACCGGTCCTTGGTTTTTATCATTCATCAACTCTATCCATTTGCCATCCATCTGGTTCATAAAATACAGACCAGCCCTTGTTGCAGCCCATATATTATTCCGCTGATCAAGGAGGATAGATCTTACATCATTTGTCGCCCGATTATCTCCAATAGTATAGGGTACATGGTATTCCTGAATAAAGGGCTCATCGACAACGGATTTTTTATGTTGAGGAGATTTCTCACAGGCAAACAAAAATATCATCAAAATGGCTAAGAATTTCATCATTAATTGTTCCCTTATGTATATTTTCTATTAACCGCAAAGACGCTAAGAAGGCGCAAAGAACGCAGAGATTTTACATATTTTTTTTCATATAAAATCTGAAGTGAGAATGAAGGAGCACAGATATTTACATTAACACTTTTAATAATTTTTCTTTGCGGACTTTGCGTCTCCTTTGCGCTCTTTGCGGTAAAATAAATCTTATACCTGATCAAAAGCATATTTGACTATAAATTGTCATCGAACACGGAAAATTCTATGGGCTTCATATGATTGATAAAACATGTCAGTAGTCCTGACAGTAACACGGTGTGTTCCGACAGGAAGCGTCTTGGGAAGTGAGCCTTGCCACATATGTCTGCATTTACTGGGATAGTCCATTTTCCAGCCAAATACTTCCTCTAATGCTTGACCATTTACTTTATAATCAAGATAGGGACTAAGTTTATGCATTCTCAATCCTTCCGGATCGGCTGCTCTAACTTTATTTAGAGCCATCCACTCCTCTTGATCATCAATTTTGATCTTAACTGTTGAGCGCTCTGATCCGGCAAACACATTTACTAAAATTTTCGTAGTGTCTAATCCTGTGGTTTCAATATCATCCGGAAGATAGATATTCATCTGATAGGTGGCCGGGCGCCTGGCCGCTTTGAAAGCTATGCTATAAGCAGTGCCATCAAACGTGATAATTGAATAGCCATTTGGTGCGCCATCATTCATTGTGGCATGGGGTATACCTACTTCATCAATCATTCCGCACCACCAACTACCGGAAACGGTTGCATTGACAAAATGGTGATGAGGTTGCAATCCCTCCCAGCCAAATTTTTCGTCTATAAACAAATGAGCTTGGGTGTGTAAATGAGCGGAGATTGAAAATGTATTTGGACGGTTTTCAATCAGTCTGAATAATTCTTCTTTTCTTTCACAGGCAATTATCGGTGCATGCATCATCAAAACAATGAGTTTACTTTCCGGAACATAGGAGAGATAGTTTCCAATGAACTTAATCTGTTCTTCAGTAAAACCCGGTCGGTATTTACCACCCTGTTTAAAAAATATGTTATTGATTCCAATAAATACTACCTCTCCATATTCATAAGCATAGGTACTGGGACCGAAATAATGTTCAAATGTTCTATCCCTGTCGCGGTTATTAGTTGCATCCCGGTTGGAATCATGATTTCCAAAAATATTATACCAGGGAATGCCTATTTTACCAATGCTTTGGCTGATTTCAGCGAAGAGATTTGGGTCATCAGCGACTAGATCACCCAGGGTCACACCAAATGTTGCATCGGTTCCTATACATTCCTCTACCACATCATGGGTAATAAAATTTACCTCGCGTAAGCCGCGAGCCTGTGTATCACCAAAGAGGAGTGCTGAAAAGGGTGCTGATTCATTTTGAATATATAAGGGAAAATTAATAGGTTCTGACGATTTGCTAAAATCCGGGGAGACTGAATAAGAATGCTGTGGGATCATGTTCTTATTTAGGGGAACAGCATAGCCGGATGGTTTGATGACAAAAAAAAGAGAATCCCTTGTTATTGATAATTCCCAATTTCCGTTTTTATCCGTTTTTACAACATCCAGGCTATTAGAGACGAGTACATCCTTAATCCCCGGTTCACCTGCATCCTGGATACTATTCTTATTTTCATCCAGGAAAACCATGCCGCGCATCGTATCCCGGGTAAAACCTTGCTGGATCGTGCAAATAATAAAAATACTTAAAATCAATCCTCTTCTATCCATTTTTGCCTCAACAATATGAAATAAATCTCTCACTAAAACGAGGGAACTCGATACAATTAAAGATAAACGAAAAGTCAAAGTCTGTTCAAGATTTTTTTCTTTTATCTATCTCTTAGATTTGCTATACTCCAGCCCCTATAATTAAATCTATGATTTTTTGTTTACCGGTTTTCCCCACCAGGGAAGGATCTTTCTTATATTCTATCTTGTTAAATATTTCCAAAGAGAGGGGTCCAGAATATCCAATCATTTTTAAATCTTTGAATAACTGAACTAAGGGGAGAATGCCATCTCCAGGATAAAGTCTGTCTTTATCGCCAAGTGTTGATTTCTCGAGATCACGCGGCACATCATTAATGTGAAAATCGGCAATGAATTTACCCTGCAGATGTTTGACACCATTAAAACCTGATCCACCACGATACAAATGGAAACTATCCATGATTAAACAGGCATCAGAATCATTGATATCCAGTGCAATAGCCGCCGCTTGTCCCAACCGATATACACCTTTAAAAAAACCGACAAATTCAAAAGCGACAATAATGCCAAATTCCTCACGCCCAATTTTTAATAATTCTTTATATCTGGATGTTCCAATTTTCAAATCAAAATCTTCACGGTCAGGAACGGGAATTGCTGCGATGTGATTAGAACCTACATCAGCCGATTGACGCATTCTTTTTTTTGTTGCAGGCAACGAAGCCTTAAAGGCTTGATTATCCATAGGCATGCAATCCCAAAGGCCGATGACATTTGGTACAATCAAACCCGATTCCTTAATTTGTACGCCAAGATCTTTTAAATCTCCACCATCTTGTTCATATTTATTTAACTCGTTGATCCAAAGTTCAATTCCATCATAACCTGTTTCTGTTGTTACTTTTATCTTTTCCAGTAATGGCGTTGGTCTTATCGTACTGGCATTCATACAAATAGGCCAGGGACTTTTACCACCCTGGTATCTTTTTTCAGTACCAGTGCATCCTGCCGGTATTACCGTTCCTAACCCGGCTATGCTTGAAAGTTGAAGAAAGTGTCGACGTTTCATTTGTATACCCTTCTATTCTCTACAAGGAAACTAAAAAAATATCTGTACGGGGAATTTTTGGATTAAAGGATGAACAGGATTATTATTATATAGTTTAGATAATCCTTAAATCCCTTTAATCCTGGTTCAAATTCTCACTGAACAGATAAGTTTCACCCTTCTCCGTGGCAATTTCCCTTATCTGATTGTTATACATTATTCGTGCCAATCCGCCTGACAGAGATTTTAATTGTACTTTTTCCAAGTTCCCTGCTGCCCAGTAAATGTCAACCTCAAAATTACCACGGGTTTTCAAGCCTTTAATGAAGCCCTTGGGCCATGCTTTAGGCAAGGCTGGTAATATATGAACAACATTATTGGGGCTTTGCAGAAGCATCTCAGCGATACCCGAAGTGCCTCCGAAATTTCCATCAATTTGAAACGGGGGATGGGTATCAAATAAATTGGGAAGCGTGGATTTTCTTAGCAAATCAAGTACATGTTGATGGGCTTTTTCTCCATCTAGTAATCTGGCATAAAAGTTTATAATCCAGGCCCGGCTCCAGCCCGTATGACCACCGCCATGTGAGAGACGTTTTTCAATTGTCTTTTTTGCCGCTGCAAATAGTTCAGGTGTGTCAGGGGTTATTTTTGTCCCAGGGTGCAAACCGAATAGGTGGGACATGTGCCTGTGACCAGGTTCAGCCTCATCATAATCTTCAATCCACTCCTGTATAGTCCCATCTTTACCAATTTTTATAGCTGGTAGTCGTTCTAATGTTTCTTTTAATTGTGAAGCAAAAGCAGCATCTTTTCCCAGAATTTCTGAAGCGCTGATACAGGCGTCGAATAATTCCTGAATGATCTGAATATCAATGGTTGCCGAATATGTTAACTGATATTTTGTTTTTTCACCTGGTAATATATAGGCATTTTCCGGCGACATTGAAGGGGCTGTTACCAATTGCCCGTCTTTATCTTCAATCAAAAAATCGAGAATAAACTGCGCCGCCTGTTTCATCATCGGATATCCTTCTTGTGCAAGATAAATGTCATCCCGGGTAAATTGATAATGACGCCAGAAAGTCATCATCATCCAGGCTCCGGCCAGAGGTGAAGTCCCCCAATGTACACCATCCATCAAACCCGTTCGGCCGAAGGGATCGGTTACATGATGCATGACCCAACCTTTTGCGCCATACATCTCTTGTGCTGTGATTCCACCTGGTTTCATAAGCTGTGTAAAAAATCCACTCAGGGGCTTAACCATTTCAGAAAGATTGCACATATCTGCAGGCCAGTAATTCATTTGAAGATTGATATTGGTATGAAAATCCGAACTCCAGGGGGCAGAGAAATGCTCATTCCATATTCCCTGCAGATTGGCAGGCAAAACCCCCGGTTCGCGCGAAGACCCCATCAATAGATAACGACCATACTGAAAATATAATGCAATTAATTGGGGATCTTCAGCACCGTCTTTTACAAGTTGTAATCGTTTATCAGTTGGAAGATTGGACTTTTTGTCATTGCCAAGATTTAATTCTACCCGGTTAAAAATTTCCTGATGATCTTCCACATGCCTTTTATTCAAATCAGCCATTGATTTACCCTGAGCCTTTGTCAGAATCATATCACAAATTTTTAAGGGATCCATGGTGTGGTCAAAACCAAGTTTTTCCCTGTTATAATTTGTGGCTGCTGTAAGCATCAAGGTGAGGGCATCGACTTTTTCTGCTTTTAAATAATTATTTTCAGCAACAATTTTACCACCAACATTAAGGGCGATTAAACGAGCTGCAAATTTCATATGTTTACCGGCAGGACCGCGGAGAACATCAAGCGTATCATTTATCTGTCCCTCGAGGAGTAGGCTTTGATCAGAAAGTGAAACGGTCTGTGCATCCATCTTTCTTTCTAAGCCTATATTAAGATTAATCATTGCTTGCTTATCGGCCTCGATTCGAATAATAATCACATTATCAGGAGCGGAAACAAACGTCTGGTACCTATACGTAGTGCCTTGAATGTTGTATGTAACCATAGAGATACCGTTAGACAGATCAAGTTCCCGACGGTACTCATTAACATTTTTATCTCCCAAATCAGATTCCAACCATAAATCTCCCAAGGTCTGATAGGAGCGAATACGCGGCGGTGTACCTAAGAGATATTTCTCAGCCAGTTTACCAGCTTTTTTGATTTGACCATCAAGTAACAACTGCTGAATTTGGGGAAGATACCCGGCTGCTTTAGGATTATTATTATTGATCGGTTCACCGGCCCAGAGGCTTTCTTCATTAAGCTGGATACGTTCTTTCGCCACGCCTCCAAAAATCATAGCACCTAATCTGCCATTACCAACCGGAAGAGCCTCAGTCCATTTCTCAGCAGGTTGCTGGTACCAAAGAATCAAGTCAGTATTTGGTTGTTGCTCATTTGTACAACCACTTATAATTAATAATAATCCTAATAAAAAAAGTGACGTGATATTATTGATATTCCTATTCATGGATTTTCCTGTCCCATTGTATTAAATAAATTTTTCTGATATGAGTAATATTTTATAATCGGTAAATCAACATAGTAATTGTGTATAGTTTTCTTTGGATATTATAATGTTGTCATTCCGTCCCGGAACGGGATTGCGTCTCGGGAAAGGAATCTTCCCTCATGCCGCACCCGATTGACAAGAAGTAAGATCCTTACAGAATGTCAGGTGAGATATTTTTTTGTTTACAGATCCTAACGTCGGAACAATAAACTGATTTATTTGCTATCTAATTTCAACCACTTTCTTGATCTTGGTTTTAGTTTAATGGACAATTTTTTTCCTTGACCTGTTATTTTTTCACCACTTAATTTTTCTACAAGTTTACCACTATCACTACCTTCTGCAGTGAATTTAATTTCCACGTCACCCTTATTATAATTATGGATTATCCAACCTGTGTTTCCAAGGGTTTGCAATGCAACACGGGTTGGTGCATCCATATCCAAATTCAAAGGTGAATTAAATGCCTGGCGGATCGTATTTGCCCAGCTCCTGAGGGACTTCAAGCAATCCTAGCGGTTTGGGACAAAGAAGAACCTCTCCCACGCGATCGAAATCAGCCTGGGAAAAAGTATGCGTATTGAGAGTAAATATTTTGGTTCCATTAAAATTGTTTTCTGTAAGAAAAGGATAACTGGCTGAACCTGCTTTTGCGCTCAATAAAACTTTTGCTTTTGTTGTGCCAATTTTGGATTCAAGATCCAGACCATGCTTAATCTTTTCACTCTTGCCATCATTTATAATATATTTGGCTGTAACTGGCGAGATTTTTACCGGCCATTTGATTCCAGCCATCTCGGCTAACTTCTCACCATTCTCAGCGTTGGCCAGAAAACCCGCCGTAAAAATAAATGTTGCCTTTTTCGCCAGAGATTGCTCAATTTTTGACAAGATATCCAGGTCTGTTGCCGCTTGGGTTGGCAAAAAGATTACTTTACTTTCAGCAGGATAAGTAGATACAGGAACCAGAGGCACCCCAAACATGCCGATAAAGTCCATAATATACAGATCCCCCCCCGCATCACTATGCGCTGGTTTGTAACCTGTTACACCCTCAACAGGATTTTTTGCCACAGCCGCCGCCAGATCTGCCAATTGGTGAAACTGGGTGCGAACAAGATGATGGCCAGGATGGCCTTTTACCAACATTCCATAGTGAAAGATGACTATCTCCTTCGCACCTGCTAACACGGACTGATACGCTTGTTCGATAAAATCATCCGCATCACAATCACCGTGGTCAAACCAGGCCCCGGAGATTTTTCCCTGTGACAAACTTGCCAGCCAACGGAAATTTACAAATCCCTCATAGGGCTGGACAAAGCCATATCTTTGCGTATACTGCCCGCGGCTTTCCGTACCTACCCATACCTTATCAAATAAAGCAGGCGCCCGTAACACATCATATCCAAACATATGAAAACGATCGTACCATTGTGGATATTTTATAATCATGGTGATATTAGGATTAACTTCCCTGGCGGGATCAATAAACAGCTTGGTTGCCAGATCCGATAACAATTCCATGCGGTACTCTGACCAAGAGCGATCGCCCTTTGCCGCTTTCGATTCAGCACTGGTATCCCCACTACAGAAAAAATCATCGATAATAAATTCATCGAAAACACCGGCTGCCATTATCATGACCTCTTTTAAATCATCCTGGGTCTTCTGATTTTGCCAGTTGAACCAGCCTAATTTTGCTTCCTGACGGACACCAAAATTTTTTCCCGGTACAGTTGCAATACCTCCCACAACATCGATGTTATTTTTCAGAAAAAAATCACGCGCTTCCTCCAGCACCTTTTTCTCTACCGTTAAACCACCCCGATAAACCTCAACATATGCTTTGGTGATCCCATTACAGCGAAAAAGGGAAAGAGCCTCCCTCCGCCCCTCTTCGGTACTAAGTAAATTTTGCACAGAATGTGCCGTAATATAACTACTGAGACGAAGATCCGCTTTTCTCTTCTGCGCATAATTGAAGACATCATCGATTTCCTTGGCGGTATCGGCACATGAAAAATAAATAATGGAAAAAATTACCAGAAGCACCATTTGATATGCCGAGATTCTTTTTAGTGAAAATAAGTTCATTTTGACTCCTTTCGTAATGAAATATAAATAGTGAATTCTCAATAGGATAATATGTGTTGATTTGTTGATTGATTTAGAGTTGAAGTCATCCTGAATTTATTTCAGGATCTATACAAACTAAATCTGAGATGCTCAAACAAGCCGGTCCTGGCGACAGGTCAGGGTTCAACATGACAATCTTTTATCGAGACATGTTTAATATGAATTACCAAAAACCGACTACCTCATGATACCCATCGGGCGACAAGTGAGTCATAAGTAAATGATACACCATACGCATCAAGAGTATCAAATATCCTTTTAATATTTTTAAAGGGCATACCAATATCATAATGGAACTGTATATGCAGAGGACCGTCATCATTCTCACTTAGACATTGATCTATCCATAATTTAATATCATCTACCTGACCATCATTCAATAGATGAATAGCAGGTATAAGATCAATCTTAAGATCGGTCCCAAATTTTTCTCTTGCCAGTTTTAGACTGCTCCCTGATCCGATATTCAGGCAGGTTAAGTGGTCGACTCTTTTTATCTGATCAAAAAGATGGTCGGAACGTCCACAGGAATGGATTCTTACCGATCCGGCCGCATCGGCTAGTTTCTTCATTGCTGGAACAGCCAAACTTTCCCAAATATCCGGTGGAAAAAGACTTCCCGAACATTCACCTATATGAATATCATTAAAATTAATGCCCGCACTACCGGCAAAAATCTGGATTAATTTCAGATACGATGTCGTGATCCACTGAATAATTTTTTCCGCATATTTAAAATCAGTGTAGGGAAGTGTAAAAAAATCCTCACCAAATAGTTTTACCGCCGTTGTAAGCGGACCATGAATAGTCGCCCGACCGGATCGGTCCCAAAAAAAGGGCGGGTATACATCTACATCCTGATGACTATATTTTTGATTTAGAAAATCGATCTGTGTAAGGAATGTCTTAACAGGTTCCTTGCTCTTCCATTCATATTGGTCACCTTCAGCCAAACTTAATTTTGATACTGCCGAGATGTCCGGATCAGTATTGCCCGGGAAAATTAGATTTGACCCTAAGGCGGCACCCATAATCAAATTTGGCTGCAAGCCCCCCACTTGACGATAAGGATAAGGTTGTTGGTGTAACTGCACTAAGTGGGCTTCTGCATTGTAAATAGGGTAAGGACTGAACTTTCTTTCACACCATCGCGCTATTTCCAGATCTTGTTGCCAGCGGTGCTCCGGATCAAAGTAATAGGATTCATCAAAAATAAATCCACCCTCGCCATGCATCACCCCAATCGAAACACTGCCACTTGCACAGACGTTTGAATCGATCGCTTTCTTCATTTTACCAAATTATTATATATTCTTCGTCTTTGATTTAGCGTGTATTTGTATTGTCTTGACCAGGTATTTATTTATGTTCTTGCCATCGTTCAAACTCTTCTTTGATATCATCTGGGGAAATAAATTTCTTATAAATAAGACGACAATTAAAAGAATATTTTTTTCCTACTTCATAATCGGGGATAATAAACTGGAAATCCCATGCCGGGTTTGGTCCTCCCCCACCATTTGGCGATTGCGAGAAGCGGATTGTTTGGTCACCCTCAGTTGAAAATAAATAAGCAAAAACCAAATCATTATATCGTCCGTAGTAAAAGGCATCCTTAAATAAAAAATCGGAAAAGTGGTTGGCTAAAACCACATTAAATCCCGGAGCAGTACAGAGATCTAATTTATCCTTTTCACCTATATGGGTACTCTCTATGCCATGACCAGGCGACCAGGCCCCAATCCACTGATATAATTTTTCTTCTTTTTTCCTTCCCCAAAAATAAATTTTTTTGTCCGGGGGAGCATTGATATAACTGGCCCAAAACAGGCCGGCCAGATTATTCTGAAAGAAATCTTCGGATTGTATAATACAACGAAACGTAACATCCACATAATGCGGAGTGACCATTTTAAATGTTGTCCAACTTTCAACATGAGATATTGGGGTTGTCGGCTGATGGAGAACCACTTCTGTATCAGATATTTTTTTTAAAGACATGGGATTACGCCGGGGTTCAAATAACTGAACCAGACTATCGCTGCTAAAGATATGCTCCAGATTAAATCCAGCGTAATTTGGAACAAACAGATTACTGTCTAATTCACTATGTTTTAATTCCGCGATCCCATTATAACCGGCGCGATGATTTTCACCAAAGGCATAATTATCAATAAAAATCGCCGATAGGTCTCCTTTTGATAATTCAACCGGTTCTCCCTTGGTTCTAATTAAATCGGCCAGGGGTGTTCCTAATTCAACCAGGCGGACAATGAATCCAAATTGACCATAGCCATTTTCATTTTTTAGGAGAAGAGTGTTGTTTCCTTTTTTTAAAGTTATTTCAATGAAGTCATCATCACGATTTACACCTCTTCCTTGCGACGGATGTACCAAATGGATGGGATTACCGTTTAAAAAAATCTTAACACCATCATTGCTTCCAACCGTTAAGCCAAATCGTTTTTGAGACGAACTGTAGATCTCACAATAAGCATAAGAAACAATTTGATCACTTTCCGGAAAAATATCTTGCAGGTTAATTATTTTTGAATCACTCTGATATGTTTTCCAGGTGCGTTTTATCTTTAATTTTGGAACAGATACAACATCTCCCGGGCTCGGTCGGCAAGTATTTTCACCTCCTGTGGATTGTAAGTAATCCATGTAAAATCCTGCACATCTTTCATCATGAGTAAATGAAGTTTCCTGACAATTCTCACAATTGGGAAAGGGACCCAAGATCAACCAATTAAGGAGAAACATTCCTTCATCCATATCAGCCACATCATAGATATGTTTTGTACCGACACGATTAATCGTGTCGGTACTTTGATCTTCCATCTTGGGAAAACTATATTCTTCAGATTGGTTCTTTTCAGTCATTGTCCCAGCATGGCAGGACAAACAAGTTAAAAATAGTATGGAAAAAAAATATGTGACAAGTTTGAATCTAATTATCTGAATACTCTGTAATAACATTATTCACCCTCGCACCTAGTACTTTTTCCTTTTGCCTTTTTCCTTATCATCTATAAACTCCACCCCTCACGATAAGGACGGCGCACATACGCATTAGCCTTTTCATGGTTGGTGACTTTCATGTTTTCACCATCCCAGTTCAATTTTTCATAGGGATAACGAACGGCTAGGTTTCCCATCAATACCATCTCTGATAAAGGTCCTGAGAAATCAAAATTAGAACTGGCTGGTTTTCCACCCTTACAAGCTCTGATCCAATCTTTTTCATGTCCGGCTATTCCCTCAGGAATTCTATCAATAGTGGGTTCCGGTCTGTCATAATCTTTCATTTCTGTTTCTGGAATCAGGCGTGGATTTTTCCCATAACAACCAGCCATCAGGATACCATCCTCACCAATAAATAATAATCCACCATCTTCATCCCCCATTCGTCTTCCCGCTTCCAATTGAGCGGGCCTGGGTGGCATCATACCCCCATCCCACCAGTTAACGGTAACCGGAGGCATATCCTCACGTTCAGGGAATTCATAGCGGACAATCGTTGAGCGGGGATAGGTCTCATTTTTGGGCTCCGTATATTTCCAGAAACCCTCCCAATACGTGGAGATGTTACCCTCTACACTGATTGGATATTTCAGTTTTAAAGCCCAAACCATTGGATCCATAATATGACAACCAAGATCCCCCAATGAACCGGTGCCGAAATCCCACCAGGCGCGCCAGCTTGCCGGAAGATAATCTGGATGATATGGACGATAGGGTGCGGGACCAAGCCATCTCTCCCAATCAAGTGTATCAGGTACGGGTGGGGTTCCTTTTGGACGACCTACTTCAACACCCTGCGGCCAAACCGGTCGATTAGTCCAGGCATGAACTTCATGTACATCTCCAATGGCCCCGTCCCAGATCCATTCACAACAAATCCTTGCACCGTCACCAGAATGCCCCTGATTTCCCATCTGGGTTACAACATTATATTTCCGGGCTGCTTCTGTAAGCACCCGTGCTTCATATACCGAGTGAGAAAGAGGTTTCTGAATATAGACGTGTTTTCCTAGCTGCATTGCCGCCATACCGACCACTGCATGGGTATGATCTGGTGTGGCTACGATAACCGCATCGATATCTTTTTGTTTTTCCAGCATATCCCGAAAGTCATGATATTTTTTTGCCTTGGGATAGGTTTCGTAAGCGGGCGCCGCATAGGCATCATCAATATCACATAGAGCTACAATGTTTTCTGCCTGACAGTTTTTTAAGTTTCCCTTACCCATACCACCTATTCCAACACAGGCAATATTTAATTTATCGCTTGGACTTTGACCACCCCGCCCTCCCATGACATGATTAGGAACTATTGTAAAGGCTGCCACAGAGGCAGTCGCCCCTTTGACGAACGATCGTCTGGAAATGGTATTTTTTTGACCATTAGATTCTGAATTCTTAGACATATTCCTCTCCATATTTTTGTTATTATTGTAGCATTTTTTTCAAGCACTATGTACTCAAAGAAAAATTTCTTATTAAAAACTTTGTGATCTTAGTACCTTTGAAATCTTGGAGGATTTCATCCCGAAATATCTACATGATGTAGATATAGATATCGGGGCTTTGTGAACTTTGTGGTAAATCTTTTATTTTTTTTTAAATCAGCCATTTTGGGGCAATTTGATCTGTTTCACTTGCCGTTAGCAACCAATCCAATATACGACTTTTCATTTCATCAACAACTTTTTTATGCTGAGGATCAGCATAAAGATTTATTCTTTCTTCCGGATCATTTTCCAGATCAAAAAGCTCCTCATATCCTTTTGGGTAATAATTATATTTCCACTTTTTTGTTCGCACCATTTTACAATCGGGATGCCTGACCCCCATTACACCTTTCCCTTTTGTAAAATGGAAAGTTTTAAGGAAAACCTCTGGAATGACATTTTCACTAAAAACACAGTCACGGGCAATATAGGAATCATTATTATTAGTCACCAGGGGAACCAAACTTTGGCCATGACAATTATAGGGCTCTTCCAATCCGGCGAATTCGAATAATGTCGGCAAAAGATCAATGGACATACAAAACTCATCGTACCTTCCGGCTTTAATATGCCCAGGAAATCTCATCATAAAGGGCACTCTGATTGATTCATCATAAAATACATTTTTCCCAAAAAGGCCATGCTGAAGAAGTTGATCACCATGGTCAGAGGTGAAGATAACAATCGTATTATCGGCTAATCCACTTTCCTCCACAGTAGCCAGTATCTGACCGACCTCGTAGTCAATATGGCTAACGGTAGCATAATAACTTCTATAAATCCATTGCAAGTGCTCCCTATCCATATCATACGGTGGCTTTTTATTGCGAAGTTCATCCCGCAAAATTAAGGTTTTTAAATGCGGAGGCAGTTGGTCAATATAATCCCTGGTAACTTGTTCAGGTAGGGGAATATCCACATCTGAATACATCTGATCGTAAGGGACAGGTACTTCATAGGGCGAATGCGGCTTCCAAAATGAGGAAAAGAGAAAAAACGGCTGATCTGATTTTGAGAGTTCACGTAAATGATGGCATGTCCGAACACCTGTCCAGGCGGTGTCCGTATAATCCTTATCAATGGCTGATCTGAATGGATTCTCTTTTTCGGTGGGGTGATAATCCAATTCAGGTACATTTTTAGCCAAATCACGATAATAGATATGTTTCTTTGGATCATTTTCTTTGCGCCAGTCTGCATAGGAGGAATATGGATCGCATCGTAGAACACCATCATGCAAGTCGACGATGGAAAATCCGGTTCGTGCTGCTTCTTCTCTTGTTGGCGGATATTTGTAATAAACGTGACTCTTTCCCACAATCCCCGTTTTATAACCAGCTTCCTGTAGATATTTTGGGAAAAGGATCTCACTTTCATCTAATTCGGTATAATTAACGCGATTTTTATGGGCATGGGCATAGCGGCCCGTAAAAAAGCAGGCCCTTGAGGGGGTGCAGACCGGGGACTGAACATAAGCATGTGAAAAATTGGCTGACTGATTGGCCAGACGATCCAGATTCGGTGTTTTGATTAATGGATTTCCATTTGTAGCTATACAATCATAACGCTGTTGATCGGTCATGATAAACAAGATATTTGGAGGTTTTTCTAAAGAGGATTTTTTTATTTGTATATTTTCCTCCTCTTTGCCCATGACATCTCCCAGTGGCAAAGTTGAAAGAGCGCCTGTCATAGCCGCCGATTGCTGGATAAATCTTCTGCGTTTCATGTGCATCCCTGGTTGGAGTTTGGATATAGCATTTGACCTGATTTCTTCACATTTGACAAGATAACAGGATTAACAGGATTAAAATTTATAAAATGTTGTGGCCTTCCTAGAAAAGCCACAGCTAATGATTTTAAAAAAATATTTCCTGTTTTAATTTAGTGTTTGCTGATTATGTCATTCCGAATTTATTTCGGAATCTTACTATCAAGAACCTGAAACAAGTTCAGGTTGACAGATCGCAAAGTTTACTTTGACCTAATAATCCTGTAAATCCTGTCAAAAAATCAACTAATCTTTCTTATAAAACAAAGCTGATGCAGGAACAGGCTGACGATCAAATCCTGGGCCTTTCCATTTAACCTCAAAATGATGGGTACCACCCTCCTGGAAATACTTTATCATAAATGGATACATCCCTTTTGTTAATACGAGAGATCGAAACATTTCCGCTGCCGGATGCAATCCGTCATTATTAATAAGCATTCTATCACCCCAATACATCCGTGAACCATCGTTTGAGATGAGATAAAAAGTGTATTGACCATCTTTTGGAATATTGATATACCCATTAAATTTATAAGAAAAATATTGTTCCCTGTCCCTTGAATCAATAGATAAATTTTTTAGCACACCGGACTTTTCTGGCTTCGCATCATCAAAATCATGAACATCCCTGTAAAATCCTGTATAGTAATTATATTGAATACCCGGGTTAAGAAAATCGGGATTTATTGGCTTTTGTTTCTCTGCTTTGCTAACCAGAGCAGATGAAATCAAACTGGTTGTTGATTTATCATAGGCACGCATTTTTATTGTGGTGGTTTTTGTAATTGTAAAAGGTTTTTCATATAACGTGGATGAAGGAGTTGGATCATCTCCATTGAGTGTATAGTATATTTTTGAATCCTTTGTATTACAGGCCAATGACACATTTATCTGCTCAAGAAAGGATTTTGTCGAATTCGTCACATAGGGTGTGGTTACAATATTTGTATAATCATTATTTTCCGGGAGGTTTGCATTTGTAGCCCAGGTTTTATTTGGTTTGGGTCCCATTTCCAAAACCAGTTTTCCTCCGGCAGCCAGATCGGAATGGCGGAACCAAAAGGTATTCAGCGGTTTACTATTTAAGGTTGCCGATTGTATATAAATATTTTCTTTAGACAAATTCTTTGCTTCCACAATAAACTTATCACCTTTAAAATATTTATTATCTAACTGGATTGTTGCTTTTTCAAAAACCGGACTCCCGATTTCATAGATGGGGTCAACAGATGCGCCCCCATCCATTTGAAATAATCCTAATGCAGACATTACAAACCAGGCACCCATCTGCCCCTGATCTTCATCTCCCGGATACCCGTCAACAGGACCCAAACCATAGTAGTTATTCAATATCTCTTTTACCCATTTCTGCGTCTGCCAGGGTTGCCCCGAATAATTAAAAAGATAAGCGGCCTGCATATTGGGTTGATTACTGTGATTGACATATTCACTCACAAAATCAGGTCGCGCTGACTCAAATCCTTTATTTAAACGCTCGTTAAACTCATCTTCACCCAAAAGGCTGATCAGAGCCGGGAACATCGTGAGGGACAAACCAGGTAAACTGCCAGGCATTGCCTTCAACATAATGCTTCGTCCCGAAAGCATCCTCCTTCCCGACCGCCCCAATGACCGGTTCAAATTCTTCCACCCATGGGCCCCCCTCATATTTGGGTCTCATATAGCCGGATACTTTATCATAGATGTTTTTATAATATTGGGATCTTTGCATGAAATAGTGATAATCCTCCATTTTTCCCAACGCTTTTGCCATTTGGGCCACACACCAGTCATCATAAGCATATTCAAGCGTGTTTGAAACCGAGCCTTCATCAGCTGGAACATATCCCATAGCTTTATAAGACTTGAGATTGCGGTTTCCAACAAATCCGCCACACTCATGGGGTTTGCCGGGTTCCATTTGTATTTTTTTTATTGATTCGTAGGCCTTTTCTACATCATAATTTCTGATTCCCTTTTGATATGCAGAAACTATTAGGGGGATTTCATGAGAGGCAACCATAATGCTTGAATACTCAATACCGGCAGGACCTTTTGAGAACCATCCCCCACGGTCATAGATTTCCAGGAGTGATTTCACCCATTTGTTAGCCACCTCCGGTGTCAGCATGGTCCACAACTGGTTAAGATTCCAAAAGGTATTCCAGAAAGCATCACAGCCATAAACCGGTGATTCGGGATCATCAAGTTGCCGGACTTTTTCACACATATCCACGTATTTTCCATTCACATCACTAAACATGGTACGGGCATTGTAAGAACGATAAAAATTCGTATAAAATTTAATTTTATCCGTTTCCGTCCCACCTTCAATTTCAATTAATTTCAACAGATCGTTCCAGACCTTTCGGACATGCTGGTGGGCCATGTCAAAATCCCAGCCAAATTCTGAGGTTTCCTTTTCCAGATTTAAACGGGCCTGCTCAATACTCACATAGGAAATAGCGGTCTTAAGGAGGATCATTTCACCCTCCTCTGTCGAAAAATTAACGATAGCCCCAATATCACGATTATCCTGAACAGATACTTTTGTTATATCATTAAGAATTTCATTGCCTTTCCAACCGGATAAGGATTCAAAGGGTTTGCTAAAACGCGCGACAAAATGCAGGCGTATATTCATTCCAGCCTGCCGAGCGTTTAACATACCCGGCAATTTCACTTTGATTTACCTTTTCAATCGACAGCATCCAGGATCAGGGGGCGACCTTCCTCCGGAATCTGAAGATCAAAAACAATATGGGAATTTTCACTTTCAGGAAAAGTATAGCGTTGAAATCCGCTGCGAGAGGTTGCAGTCAGTTCAGCCCTGATATTATAGTCATCCAGATAAACAGAATAATATCCCGGCGAAGCCTTTTCATTATCATGGCTGATACGCGAACGATAACCGGCATCGGGATCCGTTTTGAACCCGGGAAGGATTTTTATCGGACCGACAGTTGGCATCGTGAGAAAACTACCCATCATCCAGGAATGTACATGTCCGAAACCGGAGACACTTTCTATTTCATATTCATAGCCGGCATTCATCGTCCATTCATCGGTATTGTCAGGACTTAGTTTAACCATGCCGAAGGGCATACTCGGCCCGGGGTAAAGCATCCAACGGGAACTTGATGTACCCAGAAACATGTCCACATAATCCACTGGTTCTTTTTCCCCGGCAAAAGTGTTAATAGGTAACGATAGTATGATTATAAAAATGACATAGATTAATATTTTTCATATTTTCACTTCCTGTTGAACCTTTAGATGAAAATGCCAGAAGGTCATTCCGAATTTATTTCGGAATCTCATTTAGGGTATTAAGAGATGCTGAAACAATTTCATGCATGACGCTTCATCTTCAATTAAAATCTAGGTCTTAGCATAGTCTGAGTGAGAACTTTCAAAGATCAAATAAATTAGTGAAAATTCGTGTAATTCGTGGATAAATATTTTTATCAATCCCTCTATCTGGCAGATTATCATACCACGTAAACTTCAATATTGTTACAGAAATTATGATCACAATAAACCACAATACCGCTTTTCCATACCAATGCCCAACCAAAAACATCGGTGCCAGATACATCCCGCTGATGGCACACATACCAAAAATAACATTTAGAATGGCGATCCATCCTTTTTCTGATTTGACTTGATAATTGTTGATCTGATCAAACCAGATATTTTGCGAATATTTTTCCAAAGACCGAAAGGGCGTATAGTTGTGTAAAAATTTATTAAGTACATTTTCATCAACTCTTGTTGTCTTAAAAGAAACAACTACACTCAGCATAAGTGATGAAATACAGATAAGCGGAAAAACGACATACATGGGTTGTTCGGGGAAAAACAAAGGCAAACAGGGACAAACCATACCACCTAGTGTCCCCATAGAATAACCCCATCCATTCAAACGCCACCAGTACCAGCGCAGCACATTTGGTACAACAATCCCGGCACCCAGAGCCATCATAATCCAACTCCATATTTGGGCAATCGATTTAGCATTTACTCCTATCGCAAGCCCTATAATCACCACAAATAAGGAAGCAAAATAACTCATTCGAACTGTTTCCTTATCAGTTGCCTCCGGTTTGAAATAGGGCTGCCAGAAATCACAAACTATAAAGGATGCACCACTATTTACGATCGAACTAAAAGTGGACATAAAAGCCGCTAACAATCCGGCGATGACCAGACCACGAATCCCGGCCGGTAAATATTCTAAGAAGTACAATCGGCATTACCTTCTCGGAATCTGTTACACCCGTAATTCCCGTCATGGCAAGCAAGGCGATGCCAAGGGTCATGGCCCAACGCACTATCAGAAAAAAACTCCAGCCCGCACCGACTTTTGCCGCATCGCGGGGGTTTCGGGCAGCCAGAAATCTTTGAAAATCGAAAAGTTGAGCCGGGCCTCCGGCATTTAATAATAACCCCTTAAGTACCCATACAATCACTAACGCCCCAAAAAACTCAAATTCCGCATTGGCAGTCCCTGAAAATGATTCGATATGCCAGGGAATAGAAAGGGATGTCCAATCGGGTGGCAAGGTAGCTAATAATTCCGGGGTTAGTTTTGACCAGGCAATATAGGCAATAAAAATACTGCCAACGGTTAGAATCACTGTTTGAAATACATCCGTCACCACCACGCTATACAGGCCACCCATAATCACATATATGGTGGTAATCGTAATGACCAGTATCGCCAGGATATTAGCCTGATTATTAAGGATAAATTACTGAGTACTGGAGAAGAAATCATTGCGGCGAGGGGTTCGAGAGAGATGTAAACAGAAGCGAATTTGCCGATTCCCTGAAATGCATATCCAATAAAACTGGCTAATGTAATTACCGCCATCAAGGCATAGGTTGAACGGGCTAACTTTCCGCCCGTTATCATCACCAAACCGGGTTTTCATCCATTCGGCAGCCGTCATCACATTTGAACGGCGTACCCATTTACCCATATAGGCCATAAAAAATGCGGCCATATACACACCCCACATCCAATGATGCCACATGGATTTCATACCGAGCACAAACAGGATAGAAACAATCCACATGGTACCCGTTATATCAAAAGTAGAGACTGATCCGGACATGGAGAGGGCCAGCCAATGGATATTTTTCCAGCCATAAAATAGCTGTTCAGGTTTTTGGATGCACGTTTCTGATACCAAAATCCTAAACCAATCACGATCATGAAATAAATCGCTATTATTGTATAATCAATCGAGACCATAAAGAGAAGAATCCTTTATTACTTTGCTCATTTATTCTCTAGTATTAATTCAGCCAGATAAATGGCAGTAATTTTATTGCCCTTACTATCCGTCTCATGGGACGAATAATAAGATATCAATGCTGTATTTTCATTTAATTCTACAAAACCCGGGTATGAGTTATCACCATCACTTGGAAGTTGAATGATTTGTTTAAGCACACCGTCCATCAACCAATACAGTGTCGTGCGATCTGTATCTTGCTCTCTTTTTCGACCACCCACAAGGTAGTTACCCTTCCATTTGACTAAGAGCGGTCCTCCTATATAGTATCCCAGATCAGATCGTTTCCATTCTTTGTAAGGCGGACTGGCCTGTACTAATTCAGCATTATCTACTCCACGACGGGCCACACCCAGTACTTTACCATCATCTTCAAAAAGAAAAGCCGTTTCATCGCCATCCTGTTCCTGAAATAAGGCCGTCTTCTTCCAGATTAATCCATCATCGCTTTCCAGCATAGCCGATTCCATAATTTTATCTGCACCTGACTGTGAAGGTAGTTCGACAAAATCCCGTTTTCTTCTGGCACAGATATAGGCTTTTCCATTATAGGCAGCTGCCCGCCAGATATAATGACCATAGGTCCCTTCCAGTAGTTGCGGACCCCGCCACTCCCGTCCATCTTCAGTCCATACCGCATATCCAAGATGTTGGTTTATATCATATTTTTCGGGGCTACCTTGATCTCCACAATACCAGGTACCGGTGTAGACAAATAATTTTTCCTGAAATATCAAAAAATGGGGATCGCGGGTATCCCTCTGCGGCACATTGAAACGAAAGACTTGCTTCCATACTTTACCGTCTTCACTAGCGAGGATAATAATCGACGAAGTGGGGTGAACCATGTGTCCGTCGGGACAGACTGCGGAATGCCAGAAAATAGGTGCCACCGAATTGACATAAATCTGTAAAGGCGTTATGTTCACCATTGTGATAAACACGATCGACAGAAACCAGCCTGACGTCCGAAGAATTTCCGGCGTGAGTTACCTTCATCGGAGACAAAATTAATAGTATAATAAAAACAAGAGATAGAGTATAAACTCTAAATTTGATTTTGGAAAGTAAATCTTTCATCATCACCCTTTTATTTAATTAGTGGGATTTAATGAAAATTATTATATCCCCTGGATTGTACTTCCACAATCACTTTTTCTCTACTTTTAATTTAAAGTTTTGGAAGATTACCTTTGACAGTCGTTGATCGTTGGTTCCTGCGGCCAGGCCAATGTCCATCACTCCAGCCAAACCGGGTATAGGACCCGATTCCCTAGAAATTATCCATTTATCACCATCAAAACTATAATATCCCGTAAACCGATCGCCATGGCGAATTAGTTTCAACCAAACCGGAAATGGTTTATCTCGTTTATAATTTCTGCTCTTGGTATTATGCATAGACCCGTCTCCAAATTGATCCCATTGGGCCCCTTGTCTTTTAGGAGTAGAAAACATTAAAAAAGATCCAAGACTTCCTCTTTCCGTATCATTACTTTGGGTCAAATCGTTTCTAACAAAAATTCCAGCACGATACCATTCACTCACCCGATCGTCGAATCCCGCGACTTGGAACGTGGCCATAAAATTTCCCTTTATGATATCATCGAAATAAATCGAGCCATAAGAATCTTCGGCATGAAGGAAGTCTGTACCACTTGCTTGATCTCGAAATCGATTTTCATCCACATCAAAGTTATAATAACAGGGTTTTGCTGTCGATGAACAATAAGTTAAAAAATCTGCTGAAGACACTATGACATCTTCAGTTTGATATACAAGTAAGTCAATTGTAGATAGACCTCCAATGGAAACTTCATGCTTGCCGGCCGGTAAATCGAGTGCAAATTCCACCTTTCTTTCTTCAGATGGATAATTGTATGATATTCTTTGAGGAATGAACTTTTCCGTCTACAAATAAATCGACTTTTGCTCAAATCTCTTTTCTCCGACATGATGCATCTTTGCGCTGACTATTATAGTTTCTCCCTCCGGCACGGAAGATAATGATGACATCAAATCACTATAAAGGACCTTAAGAGTTTTCCCATGGATAGTAACACTTTTGTTTGGTGTATTGCCAATTGCAAGTGTATGTTCGCCTGGTGTTGCAAATTGATATGTAAAATCAATAGTGCGCTGATTTTTTGATATCACAGCGAAATTTTTGTGTGGCGACAACTTTACCATCTATATATAATTGCACATCACTTGTTCCCGTTGAACCATTATTTTTTACCTGGGCGGAAATCGATAATTCATTCCCGGTTATCAATCCTTTATCTGATTGAATTTGTAGGTTATTACAGACAAAATCTGTACTACCCGCAATAATTCTTTCTGGTTCCAGGACAGGGGTCTCAATGACATGATTATTTTCATAGACATTATCAATCAAATAACAGGCACATAATTTCATTTCCCCTTGTTTCAGGTTATAGTAAATATTATCTGTGACGGTCCACCCTGATGCCATATTTTGGAAAAACAACCCGACATTCTCGTTTGTACCTGCCGGTCTGACATCATGGATAAGATTATTTCGTACTATAGATCCGGGACTTAATCCATATACCGCTATTCCCCCTTCATCATCGCGAATCATATTCGTAAAGGAAACATGATTATATTCAACCAGATTATTACCATCGATGGCTTCTTCAATATTGGACCATGCACCCGCAGTAATCCCATAACTGCCCGTATCGTTGACATAATTATGAGAAATTGTTGTTCTAAGTGCATTAGACTATCCAATTCCCCCTGCTGCCGGTCGGCAATGAATAACTTCATTGTAGGAAACAATGTTATCACTGACAACATCGTTCCAATCTTAGGTCTTGCATCTCCCTGAATTCTGATTCCTGATCCTTTTACATCATGGATTTTATTTTCAAATGATTTTATTATGATAACATCCTTTTCCGAGACTAATCGCTGTTTGACTGATATTATGAATCTTATTACCTAGTATCTCACAATTTTTTGTGTATTCAAGGGATATCGTTGCACCACCTCCTGGCGATGTGACAGAAAAAGAAAGGTTATAGAATCTCAGATTTCGGACTGGTTTTTGTCTGCTACCCTTAAATGAACAAACCGGAGATCTGGGGGAAATACTATCTCTGCTTTGTTTGGATCTTCAATGTCATCGGGAGGGATATAACTTAGAATTTTCATTTCTTTATCATAGTACCATTCAGCCGCGGTATCAAGGAGCGCTTCAATATTCTCGATATAGTATTTCGGAGGAACATTGACCATATCCTCCGCCGGTGACGCCAAATATACCATATTATTTTTCTCATCTACCTTTGTAATGCTTGTCCGGTCTGCACTCCAACGGGAGACGATGATGATCTGGTTTGATTCCATTTCGGGCCATTTTGTATATCTCCTGTCTTATAATGAGGGATTTTGTGTCTGTGGGCTGTTCTTTTGCGCCGTAGAAACCTTTATTTGGTTACGGGCCAATGTTTGACGTTTGCCATTGGCAAAGACCTCCGCCACTTCAGATTGCTGCTAGATGAGCCATCCATTTGCCGTCTTTCCTTTTTGCCAACCTTAATTTTACGTCCCCCTGTAATGACAGGTTTTTCCCCGGGATATGCGCCATACGTTACATAGTAGTCCTTTAATTTATGCAACTCAAAAGCACCTGTTGGCAAATCAGTCTCAACCCGTTCACCCCCATCTTTAGATGTAAAGATTAATCGCTCTCAAGGAATATTTCCCTTCTCGTATCAGAACAAGAATATCTCGCCCACTGCCATATTTATGGGGTGAGGGACGAAATCGGGGATCTATCGCTTTGCTTTTTAACTTATAAATCTGATTTTTTAATTCCTGTACGGCCAATCTTGCCCGGTCTATCGTGGCAAATGGTCCATCTGATTTTTAGAATTTGGTTCATCTAATTTCCCACTCCATTTATCATTTCCGAGCGGTGAAACATAAAAGTCTGCGGTTTTGCCATTTAAGGAATATTTTACTTCTTCTTCTCCACGTAAAAGTTTACCATCAGCAAAAACAGACATGCATGTAATAACAATAAATAAAATAATGAATGAATGAAAATGAGATAACAGTGTTGAGAATGGTTTTCACTTATGATCCTTTTAATGTTAGTATTTACTATTTATTTCTAATGTGATAGATCGATAGTCACCCTGAAATCTTTTCAGGTCTTTATCGCTCCTAAATTTGAGTGCTGTTACAAGTTCAGGATAGGTTTATTTCTCCTAAATTAGTCCTTCGGACAGGGTCTATATATAACATTATATATGAAATTGAGATGCTGAAACAAGTTCAGCATGACGACTAAGGTAAATTTTCAAAAATTATTTCATCGCGGCAACCGCCACCCCAACGAGGTCGATCGCATCAAGATGGTGTTGACGGTATTCTTCAATAGTAGGCCGCCAGGGTGTCTGTAAAAATCCAAACAAGTGTTCTTCCTGAATATTTTTGGTACAATAGTCAACAGTCAGTATAAAATTTTCATCCTTAGAATGGTTGCTGGCCGTTGGAATCTGGTCATATCCTAGCTTATCTAATTTATTATAAGCCTGTACCATCTTATCATTATCAAATTTCGTCCCATAATACCAATTGCTTTGCATAACCTCTTTTGGCATTTTTTCCATAAATCGATCCGGAAAATGCCAGAAATAGTCTGACCAAATCCATGGACGCACACCCTTTTTTTGAACTTCCTTACATAAAAATAAAAAGTCATGCCACCAGAGGTCATATTGACGAACAACCATATACTTATAATATTTTTGATTCTTGGTATCTTCCTCATCCATTCCAAGATGAAAGAAACGGGGATTACCAAATATATCTATAACCTCTTCGATTAAATCTGCACAAACGGTATAATATGTTTCTGTTGAAAGGCATTTGGAATATTCACCCATCCAGGCATCATGTGAGGAGGCAAAGTTAAGTTTGGGAATGGGTTCCATTCCTAAATCACGAATCTTTTTTAATTCGTCCTGGAGTTTTTTTATCGACCAGGCATTCTCGACAGCTATCTCCGGATGGCTTTTATATTTCACTCCATCACCTAAATCAATTACAACCATGTTTAATTTGTTTGCTACCATTCTATTCAGCAGATCGTTCCATAGTTTTTCATCAAAACGAAGATAGGGACGATAACTGCGCATCTCTTTTCCCGGTGCATCCCAATCTTCCCACATGTTAAAACTGAGGTGTAGCAGATTCCCCCAGATATACTTTTTACCCGGATTTGATATGGCAATCCCCGGTATTGTACCAGCTAATGATGCTGCCCCGATTGTTTTGATAAAATCCCGACGGTTATAATTTTGCATTACTATTTACCTCCCGCTAAAATTATAAATCTGAATAAAGTGTTCAATAATTTCTTAACGCAAAGACGCCAAGAAGACGCAAGGATCGCAAAGACTAAACAAAATTTTTAAAAAGAATTAATAAAACCTTGTGTGCTTTGCGTATCCATTGCGTCTTTGCGGTTAAGTAGCACTAATGTAAAATTCAAATCTTATTACAGCCCTGACTAAGAGTAGGAATAGGTTCTGGTAACTAAAACACTCACTCTCTTATATCAAACGCATAAAGCGTTGCGTCTTCCATTTGAAATCTCAGACGTACAATTTCGCCATTCAAATCGCTTAGTTTTTTGTTTCCCCACTGAACCGGTTTTGCCAAATCATCACCTTTAAACGGTGTACATTCTTCAGCGCCCCAACCCGGCAAGGTTTCATCACGGAGTGCAGAGCGAACTTCAACCCGAATTTCTCCTTCTGCATCTGCATTAATAAATAAATCACCGTTTATCCTTATTGGACGAGTTAAGATACGACCAGAGGTATCCGATAATGATGAAACCCCAATCAGACGATCACGTTGTGTTGTGGCCAATCCGACCGCACGTGGCCCAAATGCATTATGGGGAAGCTTGTGACCACCGTAATAAAAGCGCATTTCATTTCCAACGAGCACAGGTCTCTCAAATAATATGACCATCCCGGCATCCCAGCTGTCTTCCTTTCCCACATCCAGAGATAGTTTTCGGGCAGTTGTTGGTAGACGTTGCCAGGAGATTCCATCTCCAGACCAAACCAATTCCTGATATAGATGATGATGAATGGTTTCATATAATAAGAGCTGTCCAAAAAACAAGTCCCCCCGGCGGAAAACACGTAAACCATAGAAATAATCAGGATCACCTTCATCCGGCACAAGAACCGTTTTCTCATGCGTCCAGTTTATCAGATCTGTACTTTGCTTTACCGCAATTCTTCTCCGTCCCACATGTTTCAGGCCATTTCCAGCATAAGCACGTGGACGTACATACATCAGCCAGCGATCACGTACTTCATCGTAAATAAAATTATTATGGGTATCGCTGTGATACCAAACCGCTGGTTTATCAAAGGAACAATCGAATTTTTTACCATCTGCTGAATAAGAAACAAAAACACCACCACTATCATTGTGAATGGCAACAAATTTTTTTGCTGATTCTGACTGATCCGGATTAAACTCCACATCAATACTGCCTGTTTTTTGACGTCCAAGAGAAATGATGTTATTGTTAAAATCTGTTTTTCCTCTGTTATTAAATAACCCTAATACGGGTCTTTTCCAGGAAATACCATCCATTGATTCCGCATAGCCAATATTGTAAGAATAGGGTAATCCGTTTTGATACGCATTCAAATCAAAAAGGCCGTACCACATCTTAAAAGCTTATCATCAGGATCAAAGAGTACAGTACCCCCGGCCATAGGCCCGGTCCCCTCCAAAGGTGAATTCTTGACCATAATTGGATTGTCCGTATACCTTTTCAGAGGTACAACAAATCGTTCGACTTTCCAGCGATCCTCAATAATCCTTTCATCGATAAAAAAATAGGGACCTTTGGCAGGTAATTTGGCAAGCTCCTCTTCTGTAATTTTTAGATCTCCTGGTTCCGATTTACCTTTTTGACCATAGACATTGTCAGTAAAAAGTAAGGTGAAGCAGGATGCTAAAAATATTATGATAATTATAGGAGTAGCGTAGAAGATTTTTTTCTGCATCTTTTATTCTCCAATATTAAATGATATAATTATTTTTTCTTTGTGATCATTACTACCGGAATAAAAAAATCATGAACTCTTTGATAAATTGGGGAAAGTAAATAAGCGGGGATTTACTTCTTCCTACTCTTTGAACTGATTTCAGATATATCTAAAGAGCGAGTATATCCAGCAAAGAACTCTGTCTTTCTCAATCTAAATAAATAAAAATTATTATATTTTATGCGAGTTACAAATTTACACCAACACTAAAATGGTTATCTCTAAATTAGTAAAACTATTTAAATTGAACAAACCGATATTTGTCAATTTATGATAGTAGTTTCGATATATCTAAAAATGCATAGCAATGCCCGCACACGTATATAATAGATGCGTGTGTTAGAATTCTCAGAGAAATATAAAATTGTTCACCACAAAAAATCTAATTCAGCATCTTGTTGATAAAAACTATATAAATATTGTCAGGTTACTAAATAAAATATATCATTTGATCAAAAATTATCGTATTATATGATATGGTTTTGTAACCCCCTGTTTTATTAATGTTTAGAGCAATATTTTGATAGTATTCAGATAAATGCATACAGAGTTTGACATTCAAAAAAAATGTTGGTTTTGTGAAATATAATTTTAAACAAAAATATGGTCTAAACGTATATGACCGGCAACCGGAAGATCTGTTTGAATATGCCTTCTCGTGCGGTTTACATCATATAGAAATAAATTTATCTCGGGAAAAATTATCTGTGGATTCTTTTACAACTGAGAGAATCGACAACCTATGTCATCTATCAAAGTCACATAATATTCAACTTAGTTTTCATATCCCCTATTATATTAATATATCTGAGATACTAGCCCCTTTGAGAAAATCCAATATTAATTATTTACTTAAATGTATTGAAGTTGCTAATATCATAAAAGCAACACACCTGACGCTACACGTAGGAAGTTTTTACTGGTTTCCAGTTGAACAATGGGAAAGAAAAAAGGCTTTGAATCGATTTATTAACAGCCTTGAAAAAGTTTTAAACATTTGTGATGATAAAAATGTGATAATTGCTCTGGAAAATTTAACACCCATTCCCAGAGGATCAGAATATTATCTTTTAGGTGACAATATAGAAGATTTTAAATATATTTTTTCCAGGGTAAGTTCTAATCATTTAAAATTTTGTTTAGATACAGGCCATGCTAATATGGGAGAGGGCGTACTTGAATACACAAATAATTTTGCCGATAAATTGTGTTGTATCCATTATCATGATAATAATGGATCCAATGATGAGCATTTGCCTGTGGGAAAGGGAGAAGTACCGTGGGAAAAATTAGCAAAAAAATTGAAACATATTCACTACCAGGGGCCGGTTATCAGCGAATGTCGTGAGATAAAAGCACATGAGTCAGCACTTTTATTCGACTTTTATTTTAATGGTGAAGAGATTAAATGAGACTCAAGCCCCAGCCTGATTAAGCAGGTTAGAGCGATTGCATAAAACAGGTGACAAAAGCGTATTAAATTGCCTCCCCACTGAAGTCATAACTTAGTTTCTTTTGAACACTTAAAATTTGAGTAAAAATATTCTTTAGTGTTTTCTGTTCGATTTGTGTTAACATATTTGGATTTATGTAATTATCAACCGTCAGATTTTCCGTTATTTGTCCTGATTGGTGTCTGAACCTTAACTGCATGAGATAACTATAGGCCTGTTTTAATTCTTCATAGGTCTTTTTATTAATTATTCCTTTCTCTAACAAGCCATCAAGTCTTTCCAGACTATTAGAACTGCTTATTTTATTCTTTAGAGAATATATTCTGCAAAAATCACTAATTGGCATGATGGCTGATTTTATGTCAAAGGTCTCCTGATGTTTTCCCTTGGATTCAACAACAATTTTCCCCAACAATCCAAGAGGAGATTTATGAAGCAAACTATTCTTAGTAAGATGTTGAAAAAATCCTGCTTGTCCTTCAGCTGTCTTAAATAAGTTCTTTTGTAGTTGATCCGTTAAATTACTATTCCCATAAATACATCTGAAATCAAAAAATATACTCAGATCAATTAAATCCTGTTGGTCTGAATTCGTGATCCAGGTATGAAAATACTCTTTCCATTTTGAAATTGATTGGCACCATTTTGGGTTTTTTGCCATAGCCTCACCCGTACAATAAGCATACCCACACTCATTTAGCCAGTCACATACTTTAATTCCTAACTTATGAAAATAAGCATGGGTGTTTTCCTCCAATTCAATAGGTACATCTTTATAGATGATCGCATTATCCTGATCTGATGTTAATGTTTGCTCTTGCCGACCAACACTACCAAGAGCTATAAAAGCAAAGTCAACCGGAGGTTCACCAAGATCATCGATAGCAAATGAAATTAATTTATTTGTAATGGCTTCAAAGATTGAAATGATTAGATGTGAAATGAGTTTGCTTTTCTCTCCACTATCAATGAACACCTTAACCAGCATTGGCACCTTATCATGAGCAGCAATAAGATTCTCAACTGTTGCAGCGTTTTCAATCTCTCGAAGCAAATAGATTGTTGAATTTTTTTGTACTGCTATAAGCTCCTCGCTGCTTATAATGCCAATAATTTTATTTTCCTGATTATTAACAGCCAAATGACGTGTCGCCGTTTCATTCATCATCAAAAAAGCCTCAAATACCAGGGATGTGGAAGGTATTGTTATCAATGGTGAGCTCATTACTTCAAATATCGGTCTTTCCACATTATAGTTTTCTGATACGACTCTTCTTCGCAGATCATGATCGGTAATAATACCAACAAATTCATCTGCATCGGTTTTTATCAATGCAGCACTGAACTTTTCCTTTGTCATAATCTTTGCCACCTTATGGATTGGCATGTTCATATTACATGAAACGAGATGGTACAGGAAATGACTAATCGGTTGATTTAAAAAACGAAGTGATGTTTGAAGTTCAATAATTAAATTTTCCCGTTTTTCTTCAAGTTTAATCTTATCTGTAATGTCCTCGATTGTACCATCAAAATATTTTGGCTCATCCTTTATACCCCTGACCAGCACAGCCGAAATTGATACAATTGATGTTGATCCATCTTTAATTTTTATCTGAATGATGGAGTTTTTTACAGAACCCTCATCAATAAGTTTTTTTGTAAAGCTTTTTATATCTGACCGGTTATGAAAAAGATCTAATAAATTTAAAGAATGGAGTTCCTCTTGCATAGTATATCCAAGGATATGCGCTGCTGAAATGTTTGCTTCAATTATTTTTCCATGAGTATCGAACATGGATCTAAACACTCCTATCTTGATACTATTTGCAAGGGTTAAGTATTTTTCTTTATTTAAATCTAACTCCTCTTCAATCTTTTTATGCGTACTAATATCTTTAACAAGAATAGTATAACCGAATTTTTGTCCTAACGATATTTTCGAGGTATAGAGGATTACATCGATGATACTACCGTCTTTTCTTTTTCAGCTGTGCAGAAAATTGATCTTTTGGATTGGATTTCGATGCTAAGCTTTTGAAATATTCTGCGCCTGATACTTGGTCCTCATCAGAATTACAGAGGATAGTGTTTAATTCCAGGTGGAAATTATTCTCGTCAGAATAACCCAGCATGTTCATCAACGCTTGATTAGAATAGATATAATAACCATCAAGCAGCATTACCAATCCATCTGTAGAAGCTTCAACAAGCGCTTTATACTTGGTTCTCGATTCTCTTAAGCCCATTTCTGCCGCATGGCGTTTTCCCTCAATTAACAGACTTTGCCTGCTGATAAGGAAGAGATTAAATCCCAGAATTAATAAAATCCCCAGCGAAATATAGAACAAATGGTTGGTAAGTGAGGATATTTCTTCATTAACATCTTCAATGTAGATACCTGTGCCGACAACCCAACCCCATTTTTTAAAACCTTTCACAAAAGATAATTTAGGAACAATTTTAGATGAATCATCTTTCCATTGCCACATGTAGTCAACATAGTCTTCTTCATTTGATTCAACAACTCTAACAAATTCTACAAATAATTTTTTTCCCGTCGGATCCTTATAGTTTGAAAGATCTACATTATTCAAATCCTTTCGATAAGGATGGACTATCATATTGGGGTGCATATCGGTAATCCAAAAATAATCTTTTCTCTCCTGACCATAGCGCATATTTTCGATACTAGTAATGGCTTCTTTTTGTGCCTCCACCAGCGAAAGGGTACTGTCTGAAACTTCCTTTTCAAATTTGTCGAGTACGCTCCAGGCTGAATATGTTAATTCCCTGATCATTTCCCGTTTTCCATCAAGCATGTAACTTTTAATTGATGGTATAATAACGGCGAATATTAAAACAGTAAATATGGAAAAAACTAATAATGTGGGGAGAATAATTTTTAAAAGAAAATCGCGATTTATAATTTTATTTTTCATGGGGGATTTGAGAAATAATGTAAATCGAATTATTTATATTTTTACGCAAATAACTATAATATAGGAGATGGTAGTCCAATATACCACCTCCTATAGGAAAAAACTGATAAGACTTACTGATAAAAAGGTCTTCTTTAGTTTCACTAACTTTATAGTTATGAACTTTTTCCGCCAAGAATTTTTTGATCTCAAGAGGTGTTTTGTTCTTCGAAAGTTTGGAACCAATAATATTAAAGATTATTGCCAGTGGTGCACCTAACCATGCAAAATACCAGGCATTTAAATAGTAGTTAATATCTTGCTGAAGAGGGAGGGAAGCGCCAAATTTACCTGCAATAAAGTAAACTAAGGCAATAAGAGCTATGGAAGAACCGGCTATGAGTCCTGCCCATGCTCCCGTTCTGTTTGACCCGCTCCACCAGACACCCAATAAAAAGAGGGGGAATATTGTGCAGCCAGCCAGGGAAAAAGCAACGGCAACTAACTGCGCAATCAAACCTAAATTCATGAGAGCAATAATGGAGACACCAGCTGCCATTAAAATAGTTCCCACTCTTGCCATCATCATTTGCGTTTTCTCAGAAGCGTCAGGATTTATCACATTGTAATAAAGATCATGAGAGAAGGCTGAAGCCCCTGCCACTAATAACCCGGACACGGTTGAGAAAGCGGCTGATATTGCACCGGCAGCCAGGAAACCGACGATCAGAGGATAAAGATCGCCCAATTGTGTTGTATAGACAACTATGGCATCTTTGGCTAATTTTCCCACTTCAGGGTTTGAGGATAAAACTTTCCCAAATGCGGAATATACCGGGGCACTCCAATAGAGGATACAGATAAAAAACAACCCCCAGACCACCGACCATCTGGCGTCCTTCGCTCGAGGCACCACATAAAATCTCTGAATAACATGTGGCAACCCGGCAGTACCAATCATTAAGGAAAAACATATTGCCAGCCACTGGAAGGCGGTTTGGCCCGTCGCCGGATCCCATGGCATGGCAAATTCAGGCGATGGCAGAATGGCAAAATCATGTCCCATCGCCGTTAAACCTGCTCCCGGAGCAATACCATTAACAATATCGCTAATTACTGCGCCGTAACCTATCTGAGGGAACCAGTAAAAGTATCCAAACTTATAAGATAAAATGAAGAGGGGGATTACAAAGGATATTATAATTATAACATATTGAATTTGCATATTTTTTGTAACACCCAGCATTCCGGAAATAAGTGTATAGGTCAAGACAACAGACGCACCAATAATGACTGCCGTGGTATAATCAATTCCTAAAATCCATTTAAACATAAGTCCGATGCCGGCGAACTGTCCGACACAGTATGAAAACGAAATAAAGATGGCTAAACCGGCACCAACACCTCGTAAGCCCTGGGAATAATACCTGTCTCCAATAAAATCTGCTGCCGTATATTTGCCATAGCGTCTTATCTGACCGGCCATTAAAATTAAAAGAAGTACATACCCACCTGTCCATCCAACAACATAGGACAGACCATGATAACCAACCCCATACATGATCGCTGCCATTCCTAAAAAGGAAGCAGCGCTCATCCAGTTAGATGCAATTGCCATTCCAGCCCCAACCGGAGATATCTTTCTACCTGCCGCCCAGTATGTTTTTGTATCTTTTGCACGGTTAAAAATACCAACTAATATAAATACCAAAAGCAGCAATATTAAAATTATAGCAGGACCTAATTTGAATTCACCTTCAAGTTTAGAGCCCGATTGAGCAAAAACGTTCCCTGAAAATAGTATTATAAAAGAGATGAAATATTCTATTTTAAATATCTTATTCACAATGCCTCCGGATCATATTTAGTGGTTTCTATGTTTCTTCAACAAAATCGTATTTTTTATTAATATTATCTATTGCTAAAGCATAGATTAAACATAATACAACAAATAGTATTAACAGGAATTGTGCTGTATACCAATAGTGGAAGGGAAATCCGAGAAATTGAAAGTCTGTCAAGAAACTTTGATTGTGAATTAAATATAGTTTCATTATTTCTGGTAATGCTTTTTTTGATTCTGCACTTAAAGAGGTATTCTCAACTTTAACTAATGATGACGGCAACAGGTCTTTCATTATTTTGTCAAAGCCTTCCGTCCCCAATCCAATACTCGCAGCAGCGCCGTTTATAGATTCAGTAGTTGGCTCGGTTTCATAAATTGGTTTGTTAGCGTCATCCTGCATGCTATAAACAACCCAGCTGAGTGATTCTTTTAATACAGCTTTGTGATCATCCTTTACAGCAATATTTTTACCCAAAACCATTAACACAGATTTTGCAAATACTTGTTTGGTTTCATTTTTTGCTGAAACTTCATCAAGAACCTGTGGCCACACAGAATTAAAATCACTTAAAGTTTGTTCGGCTGTAGGCGTGGTAACAAATATTAATATAATATGAAACCCAAATACTGCAATTGCCCAGATTATTGCTAATCTGGAAATTAATTTTTTATTACCTTTAGCGTGCTCCGATAAAGGTCTAAAAAAATTGACTTCATACTGATCATGATTTGTCATAATTTCCTCTCAAAATAATGTAAAAAGAAGGTAACTAAATTCATTTAATCATCATTAATAGTTAGTATCATATGATAGTTTTTTACCCTAATTATCTTAAATATTTGAATACATATATTATCATTAAAATATGCGCGTTTCAGTTTAGAAAAATAAATATGCAGCAAATAATAATCTCATATTAGCAACAGTGGTTGTATTTTCGACAACACCTTTTAAATCAGGTGTACCATAATCAGCCGTTGTATATTCAAATTCCAAGGCAAAACGTGTTTTACCAATAGAATACTGCACACGGGGTGAAATACGCATCACATTAGCAATATCTTTCCCCCTGCTATAATAGGAACCCTTAATATTTTCATCAGCCCCTAGATTTTTAGTATAACCGGCAAATAATCCAAATTGCAGCGCTTTTCCGTAAATCAATTCTGTCCATGCAGATAGGGTTTTAATCCCGGTATACTCTGACACAAAACCATTGCCATCCAGCGTGGTATCGGATACCGCATATCCGCCAAGCATGAGTAGATCTGTTGCGTTGTCAGCATAGATCCCTTCCGCTTTTATAGTCAAGTCATTGATTACTACTTTTGCAAAACCCATAGCGGACGTACTGCTTATTTTAGTGTCTGCCTTATATTTTTCTCCTGAAGCATTAGTTTCCTCTAAACGTGGCAATAATGTTTTATGATTAACACCTGCACCGACCAAGAATGATTTAACCTTATATTTCATGGTAAGATTTAAAATAGGTAAGCTGGCATTTCTTAGATAAGAAGATGAACCGCCTATCGGTCCGGTACTCAGAAAATCCGCCTGGGTTGCCGCTGTTACGCTTAGATAAAGATCATCAATTCCATACATAAAACTGATTTGTGGATTTCTTGAGAATGGTTGAAAAGGAACACCCGTATTAAAAGATACAGTTCCCGGAAACGATTCAGTTATAAACATGGGATGCCAGTATTGGCCAATGAGGAGAGAGGATTTTTCCCAAGTCAGTTTCAGGAAAGCATGTCGCAGTCGAAAACCGTTTAAATCGCCGTCAGTTTGACCAAAAAAGGATCCTTCGACTAGGCCTGATGTTTTTGCACCGAAGACATCCGGAGCAGTGAGGGCAACTGAAAGACGTGTTTGAAGAGACAACATATTAAAATTAGGAACAGCATTAATATCTTTGCCGTTTTGATCCAGAATTTCCTTATCCGGATATAATAAAAATTGACCATCACGTGCAGCAATAGTTTGCCTGCTGTCATAAATGACGTCTGTTTTTACAAACCCGAAAAATTTAACTCCAAATGTGGCTTTGTCCTTCTCTTTGTCTTTGGTTTGGGCAGACAACGAAGCAGACATGAGCATAATAATTATTAAGAACCTTTGCAAAACAAATACCTCCATGTTTGTGAATTAATTATTTTAATACGTTATTAAGAGCCGATTATTTATTTTTCTTGCAGACCAACAGCGCGCTATCTTTAATAATTGGAAAACACAGGGATTTAGAAGCAGTGCGGATATATTAATTACACTATTACTATTTAAGGATTCTTACACCAAACTTGATATCTTCATTAATCTTAATTTCACTCAAATCAATAAAACTTAAGTATAAATATATTCATAGTAAATGGACAGTGGAATTTTGTGGCATATTGAAATGCATTACCACTTTTTACTATCCAACCAGCGTGTTAATTTTATTGTAAGAGATAAAACAACCCGGCCATATCTCTCCGAATATTAAGAATCATCTCCCAGCGTTTATCAGCAAGAGTTCTGGAGTTGGCCTGCCTTTCAGGCGTATCGCTATACAACGAATTTAGTTTGGGCTCATCGGAATAATTCACGATGGCTGCAACTTTTTTATTAAGGACTTCTCGGGATTTCTCTACCAGATCAGATTTTGCCCCGGCTTCCTCAGCCCCTTCCACCAACATTTTCAAGGCATGTAACAAAGTATAATCTTCAACACCATCGCGTACAGCTTCCCAGCGTTTACTGGTAACAACACCCCTTCCTTTATAGATCATCGCATATTCAAAACCTGATTCTGGTTGAAACCAAAAATCAGGCCCCCGGTAATACGTATAAAATCCAATTCCCGTATGTCCAAAATGCCAACACATCCAGGCTTGACCACGGTAATACGCGAGGGGTGACAAATGTTTGGCATTGTCAGCACAATCATAATTCCACCAATGCGTTTTTGTGGAGTGGATAAATTCCAGTTTTTCCTTCGGAAAGATTTGAGTCTGCATGGGTGCCCAGATATCAACATAGGGCACCATTTCCTCAAGTTGTTTCATGGTAATAAGCGCAACCGGATTAGCATAAATCCGGATCTTTGGATCGCATTCACGGACAAGTTTTGCCCATTTCATAAATCTGTTTAGATTTTTTCCATGCTCCAGGCCCGGTTCGTCAACCGGGTAAAAGGCAAAATTTTCATATCCATATCCCAACTCATTTAAATGCACAATCCAGACTGGAATAAAACTACGGTATGCTTTTAACCACGCAGGAGAGAAGGCAGGCGAAGGACCGGTAAGAGATACCAGACTGTGGAATAGAATTGTCCCTTTTAAAGCATGGGCTGCCATAAAATTATCGTGTTCTGAAAAATCGATATTTATTACTTGTCCTAATTCATCAAATGTTGCTTTGGGTGGAACGGTCCGTGTAAACACATTTGTGCCGTGAACTATTTGATCGTCAAAGGTTCCTTCTGGCTGTAGGGTTCCACTCCAGTTACAAAGATTTAGTGGCTGTTCTTTTGGCAGCGGTATATCCCAAATCTTTATAATTAATTCAACTTCTGTTTCCACAAATTGAATATCTAAACTTTTGAGATGAATCTTGGCCCGCCAGATTCCCGGTGTGAGACTTGACGTATTTATGGTAAACCAAAGTTGTCTTCCATCCCAGGCTGGAATGACCAAAAGATTCCCTGAGTTTAATTCCGGAAGAGCATCGGCCGATAGGTCACCATCCTGGGTTGGAACGTCGATAGTTTCGCACAATGTAAATACCTTATCCGTGGAAACCGATTCTGCCCCATTAGGACCGGAGAAATCATCAAACAAAACCCGAATTGTTCGTGCGCTGCCACTAAAATTAAATAGATTTACTGCTGCAGATTCGAACTCTCCCTGGAATGCTTCAACAGAAATTTTTGCTCCAGGTGTACGTTCTTCAATAATTTCATCCATTCCACCAAAAGGTGCCCAGGGATTGGCAGCATAAGCAGCTATTATGTTATCTGTTGCAACTGCTTGCTTTGTTATTTTTAACCAGCGGAGAAACTCAATGTTCATGTCATTTAGATTATCCCGCAATGCCCTTCTTTTAATGGGGGTCAAGTTAGATACATTCTCAACGGGATTTTGAGACTGCTCAATAGCAGCATCCAAATAATATACACGTTCAAGCAGACCTTTCTTATCGGGTAATTGGGGAATAAGTTCTTTGATTTCGTCCCGTTTTTTCTTCAGTTTGGATAAATTATCAATAAAAGACTGTTTATCGATTACCGTCTTATTACGGAGATCATCTGTAATAAGATCACTGCTAATTTTTCTTTTATTTTGTGAATATTCTCCAGCCGTTCGGGAAGCCCAGGCGCGGTACTCAGGCCAAAGGATTTCAGGCTTTTTAACGACGGGCGTCCAACGATACACCACTAGATTGCCACTAAGTTCCGGTATCAATGCACACAATCCACCATCTCCTAATAGGTCGGTAATTGTTGCAGCAGCATTTGTGCCCCCTTTAACTAAAAGCCCTTCCTCAATATTGCCATCCGGATCAAAAATTTGCATCTGACTACTATATCCAGCGACGAGGATTTCAACGATTCCATCCCCATCAACATCAGCAATCGTCGGCGAGCGGCGGGCACGACTTCCCAGGTTTGCTGACCATTTCGATTTCCCTGCTGAGGTTACACTTATCAGATTACCCGATAGGTCCACAGCGTAGATTTCAACTTCTCCGTCGCCGTCCGCATCGGCAATGGAAATGGCACTATCTATTCTATTTTTTATAGGAATAGACCAGACTAACTTTCCCTTGCTGTCTACTGCAACAAGATTAAACCCCATTCCGGTAATGATTTCAGCAGTTCCGTTTCCATTAATATCCCAGATCACAGGTGCGGTTACTTCTCTTTTTCGCCCTGAATCAAGCACTTCCCCCTGAGGTTTGTACCGCCATTGGACCTCGCCATTGTGGTTCAAACATATTAAGGGTGTTTCTTCTGAGGCAATGATGATCTCCTCCAAACCATCACCATCAAGATCACCCACAGCCGGGGCGGATCCAATGCCTTCGGATTCATTATACTCCCATATTTTTTTGCCGTTACCATTAAGACATAAAAGTTTTCCTTCAGAATCACCAGAAATTATTTCAATGCTTCCATCCTGGTTGATATCTGCCGTAACAATGGTCATGCTTGCCCATTTTATTTTTCCAAGGGAACTGTTCTCCCAAATCAGATCACCGGTCATACCTTCCAGACAATGGATTTTTCCTGATTGAGTTAATACCAGGACCTCAAGTCCTGAATCACCGGTTACATCCATTACTGTGGGTGCAATCGATATTTTCTCCTCCATGCCAATTTTCCAGATTTCGCGACCATAACCATCCAGGGCAATAACCATACCTGCCGTACTGGCGGCAACGATATCGGAGAAACCATCGCGGTCGAGGTCACCAATAGCTACCGACGCATCTATATTATTTCCGGCTAGTTTATAGCTCCAAAAGCGTTCGACATGGTTCGCATATAGCCCTGTGACAAAAAGTATTAACATTAAGAGCAACTGATAGAATAAATTAAAAGTATTTCGGACCAACATGTTTATATCGCTCCTAAGTATTTGTAAATAAAATTATTTAAATTCATTATTGAAAAAGAATAACCGCCGGTATCTCCTGTTTATCTAATCCGGCACCCTGAATGGTAACTTTCAAATCATTCCCGGCTCCTGTTTGAAAATATGTAACCTTGATAGGATGGAATCCTTTTTGCAAAGTTATAACAGATTCCACTTCCTTCATACCATGCTCACCGTCATTATTAATGAGTAGATTATTATTGAGATAGAGTTTACTACCGTCATTAGAAATTGTGCTTATGGTATAATTTCCTGTCTTTGGGATGTAAAGATAACCTCCAAATACAAATCCGTAATAATCATCTCTAAGTTTTAACGATACGCCAAAATGAGAGGATATACCTGATTTAATCGGTACCAATCTGTTAAAATCAGGCAATTTCTTCCAATCACCCTCATAATAATCATATTTAAGACCTGGTTCAGGTGTGCCAAAATTAGAAACCATTGGTGGGTTCACTTTTACAAAATTAGTTTTGCTGGTTGCACTTAGCGGTTTGCCATCGCTAAAAATTCGTGCGGATAACATCGTTGTTTCTGTAATAACTATTTTATCCTGATAAAGGGGTGAATCATTGATCGGTTCTGAGCCATCAAGGGTATAACGTATCTCTGTATCATTACTATTTGCAGATATCGATACCTTCATTTCATCCCTGAAAATTTTTGCTTCAGATTTAATTTCAGGTGGCACTACAATATTTGGAGATCCGTTTATATCCAATACTACAACCGTATTAATCTCATCTGACGCTTCTGCCGGTACAGTAATGACTAATGCATCATTATTACGTTTTATATCTAATCTTTGATGCGGATCAGCAAGCATGTAGGCCCTATTTGCCTGGTTTAAAATTCCGGGTACAACAAGTTTACCATCATTTGGCCAATTAAAAACATGCAGATATAGCCGAGTACCACCGTAAATAGTTCTTTGCGTGCAGCGTCCCCAATTTAGATTTTTAAATGGACTCGCCTGCGTGCCGTAAATTGATTCGCTGTTTATTTCCATCCAATCACCCATTCCGCGGAGGCGAGTGATGCTCTCATTTGGAAAAAGGCCTTCGGCAGTGGGACCAACATTGAGTAAAAAATTACCCCCTTTTGAGGCAATGTCCGCCAATTTATGTAGCAAATCTTTTGTAGATTTCCAATTAAAATCGTTTTTGTTGTAACCCCAGTGATCATTCATGGTCATACAGGTTTCCCAGTCTATGCCAGGTATTCCTGTTCCTGGTATCTCCTGTTCCGGCGTTCCAAAATCACCGAGATATTTGCCCTCCTTCGTTAATCCCGCCATACCGGCCCGACCTTTGTCCACACGATTGTTGATTATGATGTTCGGTTGCAGGTTCTTAACATAAAAGTACAATGCCTTGCCATATTGGTGATTCCATGAATCCTCCCACTCCCCATCAAACCATAGTACACCAATGTCGCCATAGTTATTTACTAATTCTGACAATTGATTATTCATATACATTACATAGCGATCAAAATCAGCCTTACCTAAAGGCCTCTCTTTTTCTTCCCACTTGCGACGCGGAATATAATCGGGATGATGCCAGTCCATGATGGAATAATACCAACATAATTTGATACCTTCTTTGGCAGCTGCATCAGCAAGTTCACGCAAAATGTCGCGCTTAAATGGCGTGGACATAATATCGAAATCTGTGTATTTTGAGTCAAACAGGCAAAAGCCGTCGTGGTGTTTAGAGGTGATTACAATATACTTCATTCCTGCTTCTTTTGCCAGGCGCACCCATTCATCAGCATCAAACTTGACAGGATTGAATTGATTGGCGAATTGGTTATATACATCAATCGGAATTTCTGCCCTATCTCTAATCCATTCAGCATAATCTTTTTCACCCCTCCATTCGCCAGCCGGCACTGCGTACAAACCCCAATGAATGAACAATCCTAAACGTGCTTCACGCCACCATTCCAAGTCATCGGCGTAAAGGTTAGAAATGGATATAACAATCAGGATAAGTGATAATACAGTTAAAAATCTTTTCATAACAATTTTTCCTCCTATTTTATGTTTTTCCATATATTATTCGTTTCCAATTATCTATCCGAAAAGGTGATGCATTAATCGCCACGTTTCAGAATTTCCCGGGCAAGTACACGGCGTCGTTCGAGCAAACGAGGTATGTCCTGATCCCAGGAACCCCAGGTGGGCACTGCCTGCATTACGATCTCCTTAACGATATCCCCACCGCCGCGTTTTTCCAATAGGACGAAATACTCGTAGTCCTCCATGCCATCTCGGAGGTTCTTCAGCCGGACGGACGCGATAGGGCCATCGATGCCCGCTTCTGTTCCAGGGTAGAATAGCATTCCCTCGCCGTTCCAATGGTCCCCGTAAGTGGGATTATCCCACGGATTCCGGGGCGGACTCCCCCAGAAACAGGTTGACCAGTACAGAAGACCAGTGCTTCCGTAGCGACGGTTGAGCCAGGGCGCAATACGGTAGCTAAGAAGAGGGAAATCGATCTCCCAATACGGGGGTCTATCCACGTTAACGGCATTGTAATACGGAGGACTGTCAGGTTTCATGGCCTTGTAATTCGGATGGAATTTGGGTATTGACTGAACGAGCGCGGTGTACAACCATACTTCGTCACCCGCCTGCTGAACGCGCTGAATACTGGCCTCGTCGATGTAAGCGAACAAGGAACACCAGATGTCCAACGAACCATCTAATGTGCCTGAATTGGGGTGTCGGGGGTATGGTTGTTCAATGACAAGCCGGCGAAGTCTCGGTTCCACTTCTCCGACAAATGCACCCAGGCGCCGGATTTTCTCGTAATCATCTGGTTTCAATGGTTCATCAAACATATAGAGATAGGCCCGTTCCTCCCACCCTTTCTGCTCAAGATAGGCATACCACGAACGGTAGAATGCGGCCGCTCTGGACCGATCATCACCCAGCACGTCAGGAAAGGGAGCCCCCGGTATCTGGATATTCGTCATGTGATGTCTGGCCACGAACGCGCTGATACGCTCATCGAGGTCTTTATCGAAATGCACACTGCCATCTGCATCGATCTGTGGATTAAACCGCTGCGGTAGTGGAGGATTGATCCGGTGGGCCACCATCATCTCAATGAAGCGGTCCTCAATTCGGAGGAACTCCTCGGAATCGGGGGCTAGGCCAAAGAAGCCTGCTGCCCGGCTGAATCCGCCAAAGTGGTTCTCCAGTGTCGGCCCATCCGGTAGAGCAAAATCCCAAACCTCGATTTTTACTGGAATATTGACCGTATCGGCGTTCTCCGCCCAAACTGTAAATGTGCCGGTGTAGATTCCCGGTGCGGCATCCCTGGGTACGCTTACATCAACCCAGAGGGGCTTTTGCTGATTTTGCCAGACATCGAAATACCGGCCACGAAACCGTTCACCGGTGAAACCGGCCTTGCCCCATTTAGGACCCTGAACGGGTTCGCCCGTGTAGGGATTTGTCCGTGGTACAAGGGCGTCAGACCACATACCCGGCTGCATGTCGGATCGCGGATCAGGAATACGGACAGGCACGAACGCCCCGCTAAACAGTTCAATACACTCCGCTGGGATCGTGTTCCCGGTGCGATTTTTGAGCAGAGAAAGCGAGGCATCTACCTTGTGTAGCCTCCCATGCGGTGTACTGACGATAACCTGGAATGATTCTACTTCGTTTCTCGCACAGGATATCGACACGGAGTCCGACCCATCCACCGATCCTATAAGACTTACATGAACACTTGAATGGACTGCCTCGAGGTGGATTGAAGCACTGCCTTGCTGGTCACTCGCCGACACGCATGTGATCAGCACGGTGACACACACAATGTACACAACGACTGCTGCAACCTCCTGGTAAATCTTGCTATCAGTTGTCGACATAGATGTTCCTATTTTCTGTATTTTAAATCCTGGAGGATTAAATCTCTTTTCTTAAAATTTTATAAATAATTTTTTCTCTGCGGCTTTGCGGCTCTGCGAGAAATTTTTATTGTCATGTACTAAATTGAGCCCACCAAAAATAAACGGCGTCGCGTACTCTGTTCATTCGCCTGAATTTTCAGATTTTCGTTTTCATAGATAAAATCTACTTTTTCTCCCATCGAGCCGGGCATCGGTCCTTCTGTAACGAGCATTAAATTTTTACGAGATGTTGTGAGTGGAATTGTGATTTCACCTGATCCATCGATGTAAATTTGGAAAAATGCTTTGTTTGGAATTTGGCGATTGGCAGTAACCGGCGCCCAGGCAAGATGTTTTTGTTGATTCTCTGGAAAAAACAAAGGTGTCATCATCAATCCGTATCTGATTACAATCATGTCCTTCAAAAGCAATCAAATGACCTGACGGATCGCTATTAAAAGCCAGGATAAGCCGGCCGTCATAAACCAGCTCATGCCCATTTACTTTGAAATTTTGAAGGGAAATATTATCGGGTGGCATTGGATTTTGCCGAATGATTTCTTCATCTTGTGCTTTATCCCGGGAAAAACCACCAGGCCAGCTTTCTTGATGGTTTCGATAATGACGGGCAATAATAGTTGTACCATTCGGAAAACGGGTACATAAATAATCTGTAGTACGGGAAAGATATTCGGTATTATCATTAACATCAGTAAATTTTCCAGTTGGTGCATAAGCGCCCAACCAATTCAATACTTCAAACCAGGTACGTTGCTCCCTTCCCAGGGATGCGGATTGATCATCACGTGGACGGAATCCAAGGTAGCAAGTGCTGCCCTTGCCATGCTTACGAGATGCACCAACTACCTGCTCCTCCACTTTTGCAATTATTTCGCTGCCCGTATTGCCTTCAACCGGATATATTCGATCTACAATAAAATCCGTAAGAATGGTTTGTGGTGGAATTGATGAAAATCTGTTATGAAAGGTGACGGTTTTTCCGGCCGCTATTTCGCCTTGAAAAATCGATGGCTGGTAATTCACACCAAAAAGTTTCTGCCACCTGGCTGTGCAATCTTCTCCTGCGGCATCTATTAGTGGTGGTGGTCCGGACCAGATCACATTGCCACCATTCAGGGCTAACTTATCCATCATTTCCAACAACCCCGGTTGTGGTAAATTCTCAAATAATGCAATTAAGGTGGTAAAAGTCCGGCCTGCGATGTGAATTTTGCCATCTTCCCGAACCTGACCCATTTCTAAAAGCTTCTCTGCAGTGATATAATTGGTATAGCCATATTGTACCATCCAACTGCCAAACCGCTCTTCAAACGCTACAAGGTTCATAGGATAAAGCATGAGTACGTCCACATCGCGGTGTACGTTTTCAGTGATTGATTTTATAGTGGGCATAGCATTGGCACCATAGGCGCTTACAATCGAATGGATGCGCTCCCTGACAGGCGCCGGCATGCCCCAAAACCCATTATAACTATTTGGATATTTATTTAAAATTCCAAACGAACAAGCCAGGGCTGAACCATAATAATTACGATCCGACCATCCTCCTTCCGGATGATCTGTTCCGTTTCCGGTAAGGTATTCGCCCCATTTAAAATAATCATAGCAGGCAGAAGCCGCCTGATGAACGGTGTTTGACCATATAAAATTAGGCGTATACTCATACTTATGCCTGTTTGCATTCAAGTACCCCACATCCCACTGATCGATTGTTGGACTTTGCGCCCAGGTGGCATGCGCCCGGGTCAATAAATCTTTACCATATAATTTCTCAGCAAATTGTTTAGCGGATACAAACAAATCTACAACCCGGTTGTTCAGCATTTTATAATAGCGATCACGAAATAAGAATGTTCGTTGAATATCTGCCGGGGATTCCCCCATAACAATCTGGCTGTTACGACTGGCCCGTGTATTATTCTGATAAATTGGGGGACCAAAGACAAAGTATAACATTAACTTGTCCATGTTTTGATAACTGACATTATACAGATTTGAATATTCTTTTGCCATATTCTCCGTCAAATATCGCAAATTGAATTGGCCGTTATCATGATGACCGAAATAATTCCAGTCCTGCTGAATGTGCATTTCATCAGAATACAAGCCATCCAGATTTATACCGGCATCATAATATTTTTGAAGAAGTTCTTTTAAAAAAGGTTGCGCCAGAGGGCTAAAGTAATCCATTTCCGGCGTTTCGTAACTTAATACAACAAAAACCCGGTCATATCCCATTAAATCTGTTTCACCTTCATGGTACACCCGAATTCTTCTGGAACGGAAACCCGCATTTTCCGGACTTTCTGTTCCAGGCCATTCATCAAATTTGACTCCGGAAGTGATTTCAATTATATCTTTCGGATTTACCACCACATAACTACCAATGGCAATCGTTTTACCCTTATAGGCAAAGGCCCTAATTCCACTTCGTTTTAAATTAATTTTACCCTTGTTGTTACTCCAGGCGAGTTGTTCCCAAAACATCAAACTAAATTTCCCGGTTTCGGGATCACGCAAATCCGTTTTATATTGAACCCAACGCCCGCTTTCGCCTCCATACTTCTGGAAAGCCGGTCCAAGCTCCAGAGGACTCAACAGACTCAATTCGAGTCCCAGATTATATTCATCCAAAAACTTGCTTATTTTCTGAATTCTATGGATATATTCATCAGAATCCGGTAAGAGTTTGCGCTCATCCCCACCATCTTTTCTATATTGACGGAAAAAATTATCAAAGGCGAGTTTTACGGTGCGGCATCCCTTTTGCCTGGCGGCTTCCCTGATTTCGCGCAGGCTCTTATAGTTTTTTTCAAGCCCGAGACTCATATTGATTTTTTTGTCCGGATCCTGCAAATCCAGCAACTGTTGATCACTGGTCAAAATAATGTGTTGACCAGGCAAACTAAACTGCCATTGAAGAGGGAAGGTCAGTAACAATTCGTCTTGATTTTGCGCAAAAGAAGAGTTTGTATTGGATAGCAGAAACAGAAAAATAGCAAAAAATGCGACATTTTTTCTGAATTTCATTAGTATCTCCTACAATAAAAGATGAAAGTGTGAAAAAATAACCACAGAGCCCTTAGAGTATTTTTCGGACCCTCCTATGGTGGGTAATCTTAAAAAACATTTACGATTATTATGTTTAGATAGACGTTATCAATTATTTCATGATCTAATTAATTGTATATCCGATTTTTAAACACTAAGAGCACCAAGAAAGCGCAAAGTACACAAAGAAAATATTCTTAATAAAAACTTTGTGATCTTTGTGTCTTCTTCGTGATCTTTGTGGTAAATCCTTTATGTTTTTTTCAATCTGAACGGTCAAAGACCGTCTCGCATCCAAATGGATCAATCTTTATTCAGGCCTTTATCCTTGCCATCTGTTAGCCATTCTATCGTAAAGCGTACAAAGTTGAGTTGATCTGTATCATGTTGGGAACCGTGTTCGTACAACATCCCAACTGAGCCATCCGGCAGCACAGCAAGGCTTGAGTAGCCCGCCAGACCGTGGTATATTGTCTTCGAAACAGGCCAGGTTTTCCCTTCGTCATAACTCATCCGTATCGTCATATTTTCTCGTTTGGTACTAGCTGGATTGGAGAAAAGCAGGCGGTTTTTATCATCACCATTTGATAACGAAGAGTAGCGTATCAAACTGGCCTGACATTGGGGGCCGATTAATTTTTCACCATCATCCATAGGTTCCCAGGAATGGCCCTGATCATCCGATATAGCCACCACCCGTTGTTGTAGTATTGTACTGCGCATATTGGCCATCAGCCTTCCGTCATCCAGCTCTACACACATGGACTCGTTCGTGTCTCGTCCCATGGGGGCCGTAATTTTCCATGAAACCCCGTGATCGTCACTGTAGACCAGGCGACTATACGCCGCGTCAGAGACTTGCGTTATTGGGAAGTAAAGACGTCCCGAACGTGCCTGGAACCCACTACCCGGAGAAGGCCATGCGGCTTTCCATGCAGGATCTTTCACCATCGGATTCAGGTCGGTTGCTTCAGACCAGGTAGCCCCGTCATCATCACTATGGATAAGATGTAGACTTAATGTAGGCCCGTCAATCCCGGGTTGACTTGTTCGAGAGCCAATGCCCTCAGGACCGTAGACGTAAAAAGCCCAAATCCGCCCTGTATCCCGATCAACAAGCAGACTGGCATCACCAGCTCCTTCCATACCTGGAAAGTCGGCTATAATCTGGATTGGGGTCCATGTTTCTCCCAGATCAAAACTTCGTCGCAGGGCGAGGTCAATATTATTGGGAAGATCGTCACCTTTTTCAATTCGTGCATCACATAAGGCGAGGATTGTTCCCTTCATTGTCACGGCAAGTGCCGGAATACGGTGTAAAAATATACCATTTCCTCCGCGGACAAAAACATCAATTGCCCAGGGATATTCTATTACTTCATCCGCTTTCTTTATTTCTCCGGCATTACCTATTGTGGAAAAACACATTACAAACAATAGGATAATCACTAATCGTAAAATTAGATTTATTGCATGATTCTGTTTATTGGCCATTATTTAATTTCCTATTTTAAATGAACCCGAACTCTTATTTATACAAATCCATATTCACAACCATTGTCTTTTTTGTATGTCGACTTTCCTCCGCTTTGTATCCCATTAGATGACTTTCAGCTGACTCATCGATCGAAGACGTTAATATCGCCGGATCATGAGATTGTACAGCGCGGACAAAATCATAAACCAAACCAAAATCACCGCCTCCATGGCCTGAATCTAATTGCCCGGGCATCTCGTTATCATAACGGGTTTTTTCTCCTGTACGGATATCACAAACAGTGAAGCCCTCATCAAAATTACCCTCAATCGCCCCTAATGACCCGTTCATCCGTGTTCTTCTGCCTGAATAAGGAGAAAATCCCAATGTAAACGAAGCGGTTATTTGATCCTCAAACGCCATATCTACCACCTGGTGGTCAACGCTATCATTATCACAGTGCCAGACGCACCTGCCGAAAGGCCCCTCTTTTAATGCCTGCAAGACTGATGCATCATCATGATGCTCAATTGCCAGGTGATTCAGGCTTTTCTTGTTTTTATAATATCTTTTAAGTGCTGACATATGGCATTGTGATTCAATGGTACATCCATCTGTACAACGTAAAGTACTTCCCTTAGGGGCATTTTCTTTTACAAAAATTGTTTGGGCACCAAACGAAGAAATATATTTACAGGGTTTTCCGATGATCCAACGCAAAATATCCAGATCATGACATGATTTTGCTAACAGCATGGGGGCGGCTTCTTTGCTGGTTCGCCAGTTACCGCGGATATATGAATGCGTATAATGGTCCATGGATATCTTTTCGGTATGTTCAATACTAAGCAACCGGCCCAACACACCGGAATCCACAACTTTTTTCAGTTGACGATAATAATTGGTATAACGAAGCACATGGCAAATTCCGACAATACTATCTTTCGCTTTTTGACAATTGCAGGATATCATTCACTTCTTCCCAATTTATCCCTATCGCTTTTTCCAGAAGTAAATCATATCCTAACGTCCATCCCACCCATTGCAGGGCCATGGTGCAGACGGTCCGGTGTCGTGATAATCAAAACATCAGCCAGCTTTTTATTCTGTAACACATGCTCCCAGGTAACCCACTGATTTTTTTCTGCAATATTATATTGCTCAGAAAACCGTCTCCTACGGAAATCAATGGGCTCTGCAACACCGACAATTTTTAACTCATCCGGAAATTTTAAACTATATTTAGCATAAGTATTTCCCCGGTTTCCCGCGCCTAAAACGATAGCCGTGACAGGAGGAGGCTTTGGGCCGTTGGTGGATTTTTTTATCTTTTCAGTGACGGCAGGGGAGTTCTTTGCAGAAACGCTGGAATGATTTATGAATGGTGCTTCCAGAGCAAGTAATCCGCTCATTTTGACAAAATCGCGTCGTGTTAACAAAGGTTTTTTCATTTTTTTCCTGTTAAATTATGCTGTCAAATTTAATAATGATCTATCTTAATTGTTTATCTGCTTTTTAACCACAAAGTACACCAAGAAGGCACAAAGGACAAAGAGAAAAGCAAAGAAATTTCAGGGTTTTAAACGTACCGCCCCCCCTCATTCCCCTTTATAAGGAAGGGGAGAAAGGGGGATGTCTATTCACATATCTATACAAACCAAGACAAAATAAATAGAAAAAATCTTTTCTCTGTGGACTCTGTGTCTACTTTGTGTCCTTTGTGGTAAGTCTTTTATCTTTTTAGAGAACCATACCCACTTAGCCCATTATTATATCTCTTCTCTCCTGGTCCAATTCCGAATTACCAATCCCTAATTCCTCTTTTCCTATTCCACTCTAAATCGTGCTTTGGATTTAATATCATCCGATGAACCGCCAATCATGATCTCAAACATTCCCGGCTCAACAACAAATATTTTTTCTGGCAACATCCCATATACTTAAATCTTTTGCCCTGAATTCAAATATCACTTCTTTGGTTTCACCTGGCTCCAAGTAATTCGTTCAAAACCCTTCAATTGTTTTATGGGTCTGAGTGAACTGTCGCCTCTTCATCACGAATATAGAGTTGCACCACTTCGTCCCCCACACGTTCACCTGTATTTTGATTTTGTCACTGCAATTATGCTCATCCGGTTGTTGATAGTTTCATGCAGATGATTTTAAAGGTGCCATATTTAAATTCGGTATAACTCAATCCATATCCAAATGGGTAAAGGGGTTTTTCAATTCTGAGATTGCGGATCTAGCAAAATTTTTCACCGGATACATATACGTGCGTCCTTTCGAATATCATAATCACTGATCGAGGGTAATTGCTCATCGGATCTGTAAAATGTCTGAGGTAATCGGCCGGCCGGATTATAGTCGCCAAAAAGGACATCAGCCAAGGCATTACCGCCCTCTTCACCATTATAGAAGGTTTCCAGGATTGCAGGAATATTATCATTCGATCCAATTAATTGCCAGGGGACTCCCATTTTGCATCACCACAATTGTTTTTGGATTCGCTTTAAAATCGGCTTTTATCAGATCTCATCTGATCGCCGGGCAGGGCCAGAGTTGAACGATCAACCCCTTCTTTTTCTACCGTTTCGTCTGTACCGATTACAACAATGGCCACGTCGGCTTTTTTGGCTGCTATCTTCGGCTTCACGGAATTTTTGCGGATCCTGGGCTGCCCCCCATAACATGCATCTTCGATTTATACCAATGTTCAGTAAATTCAATTCGCAAATCATATCGCTGCCCTTTTACCAATTGAATCTTTAGCTACATCAGAATTCTGATTACGATTTAAGGTTTTATCGATTATCTTTTTACCATCAAAATAAAGACGAATCGCATCATCAAAAGCCCCGCCGATATAATAGGGTCCCGAAACAGGGGCGATTAACTTTCCTGTCCAGCGTATAGAATAATAATCAACAGGTTTCAATTTGTGGATCTGGTGAACTTCTACTGTAATTAAAATCGATGACTGGATCAATCCGGCTGAACACAGGATCTCCGGAAAGTTCGGTATTGCTAAAATATTCTCCCAACAACCCATGTTGTCCGTCTTTCGCATTTGGCGGCATTAAATATTCAGTTGGTATCACTGGCAAGGTAATTTTAACATTTGTCCCCTTTACATAACAAACTTTACTGCTGTCAATCTTATTTTTTATACCATCCAGGGGAGAGACCACTACAGAATTCTTTCCCGTATATCCACCCATTGCGCATACATCTGCCGTCGGTCCAATAACAGCGACAGTTTTAATATCATTTTTGTCAAGCGGTAAAAGATTGTCTTTATTTTTTAGTAAGATGATTGCCTGCCGGGCTGTTTCTCTGGCCAAGGCACGATGGGCCGGGCCATCCATAACTTCTATTGGAATTTTGTTAAAGGGAACCAACTCAGGCGGATCATACAAACCTAATCTAAACCTTGATAAAAGGAGACGGCGTACAGCAACATCAATGGTCTTTTCCGATATTTTACCGCTCTGCACAACTTCTAATAAATACTTTTTAAAATAGTCACCACATTCCATATCGATACCAGCATTTACCGCCAGAGCAATCGCTTCCTGAACGGTATCAACATATTTGTGACCATCAAAAAGATCCTTAATACCATTACAATCCGTGACAACACTACCATCAAAGCCCCATTCACCCCGCAAAATATCAGTAAGAAGTAATTTGTTTCCCGCACAAGGAACCCCGTTTAAACGATTATAAGCAGCCATCATTGATTCTGCCTTACCCACTTCTACCAAAACCTGATACGGGTATAAATAATATTCGCGTAAAAGTTGTTCATCAATATCAGAAGTACCATTATGGCGGTTCCATTCTTCATTATTGGCAGCAAAATGTTTTGGTGCGGCAATGGCTTTAAATAGCGCGGATGATCTCCCTGAATTCCTTCTACATAACCCAGGGAAATTTGTGATGTCAAATAAGGATCCTCACCATAGGACTCATGATTTCTTCCCCAGCGTGGATCACGGGCCATTTCCACCACCGGCGCCCAAAAAGTTAGCCCGGCACTTGGATAACCATAATTAACCGTGCTCTGGATTCGGTCTGAGATGGCTGTGCCGACTTTATGAATCAGTTCTTTATTCCAAGTTGAGGCCTGGGCAATAGGCATGGGGAAATATCAGTAACGGTTCCCCCATATCTGGATTCACAACAATAGCACCGACTGGCCGGACCATTCGTAACCGGGAATACCGAAGCGGGTTAAATCGGCCGGTGTGCGGCTCATCATCTGGGAAAGCTTTTCTTCTAATGTCATTCTTAGAAAGCAGATCGTCAACACGCACTTCAAATGATTTTGTATGATCCATGTATAATGGATTTTTTTCCAATTCCTGCGCGATGTTGGGACATTAGCAAATCCAAGAAGTAATAAAACAATCCAGCCTAAAACTAATGAAAAACGGGTACTGTTAGTTATTCTCATTTTATATTTCCCTTTTTTGATTTAAAAATGTTTATTTTCCCGATCTAATTTTAGAAAACCGACAAGCATATTCCCTCTATACTCTCGATTAAGCAAAATACTATTCCCCCTTAGAAAGGGGCTTACGGGGATGTAAATAAATAACTTAGAGGAAATTACATCCCCCTAACCCCCCTTTCCAAGGGGGAAACAGGCATTTGCTCCCTTACGGTTTGAGGTAAATATCCTAATTTGTATCAGCCCCTTTAAGGGGGGAGAGTTCATGCAATTCGTAATAAATTGTGCAACATTGATAATCTAAATATTGTAACCAAGATACTTGAAAATCTACACGACAGCGACGGTCGTCGTTTCGGTTAGATTTGTATGTATTAATTTTGTATCCTTATTGCTGCTTTAATAGCTTTTAACAGACTCTAATTGGGTTTGGTCTATGGAACCATCCCGATAAAGCATAACATCGATGGAAACAACACCCCCACCGGATTTTACTTTTTTAATGTAATCAATCATATAGGGTTTTTTGAATCTAGTGCCTGGCTGCACACCACCAAGTGCCGAAATAAGAAAGAATATGCCATTGTTTGCCATTCTTCAGAGGACCATTTGGAATTTCTTTAAATTCTGAAGCCTCCCCGCATGTAAAATCATCATATTTTGAATAAAAATTAATCTGGTCCTGACGCCATTATTTAGGGCAATAATCCTGATCAGGATTACCGCTTTTTAATCCCTTTGCCAAAATGGCCAATTTATTTTCATCGTACCCAATGGATTGATAGCAACCGTCAACCCACCACCCAACCACCTTAGTTCTTATAACGTTGGCCATATTCGCTTACCACTTCGGCCCAGTTTATAATAAATTCTGTATTGATTTGTGTATGATTACCTGTATTAAAATTATATTTCAACCCGGTTGCGGCCTGTTTATCCTGGCGTGGACCATCACCTGTCCAATAAAGCAAAAGTGGAATATTATATTTATTTAATGCCTGGTAGAGATCTTTTACAAGGTCACGTGTTGAGCAGGCCTCTCCGGGACGATAACCCGTTTTCTTATCAAATGTCGCATTGGGCGCAATTAAAAACCGGGTGCGTTGATGCATAGTGAAAATCACGTAACCCGCCCCTGCCTGCGACATCTGCTTTGCAAAGATATTAACATTAAAATCATTCACACATTCATCCCAGGAAGTCTGTTTACCAAAACTATGTAATTCGTCCGGATTATTCTGAATATCATATAAATAATGCACAAACACACCATATCCCGCCTTCTTAAACCATTCCGTTTCTGGGCTGTTGATGATATTTGCACCTGCATAACAGAATGAAACCGAAGCAAATATTGAAAAGAATATTATTTTACTAAAGATCTGGCGAAAAATCATTTTATGCTCCTTATTCCATTCTTCGTAATGCTAAATTTAATTTCAGTATAATGTTAATAAATACCGCAATTATTTTCTAACGCAAAGATACGCAGAGAATAATAAATCCAAAAATCCATGGATCTTTTTATTTACCACTCCCGAAGAGATGCCTTCGGCAGAAGAGCACGACAGTTAATAAAAAAACTGATTTTCTCATTTTATCCCTCTTCAAATCAATCATCTACTGCTTGTCCAACCAGTAAACGGAACATCCAACCCGTATCATCAGATACGGTGTCTTGTGTCTGCTTCATCAATACGCCAATGATTTTCTCTTTAGGATCTGCAAAATACTGTGTATTAAAATACCCACCCCAATCGAATGTACCAATACTACCTTTGCCGGCGAGCGCCTGACCCTTCTGATTGACAACACCAAATGCCAAACCATAATAACTACCTGAATTTTCACCCAATAAGTCGCCAATCTGATTGGCCATCATAGACTGTATTGTTGTCCGGCTGAGAATCCGTATGCCATTTAACTCACCATTATTGAGATACATTTGTAAAAATGTCGCATAGTCTTTTGCCGTGCTCGACAGACCTGCACCGCCGGAAAAAAATCGTTTTGCGCCTTTGACAGGATAATCAGGATCATAAAATGTTACCGGGTAACGAATCCATTCACCTTTTTCTGATTTGTATTGTATTGAAACTAAACGACTGGCTTTGTCTTCAGGCAAATAAAACCAGGTATCATTCATACCAAGCGGATCAAAAAGGCGTTTTTTCAAAAAAACATCGAACGGCATGCCGGACATTACTTCTATAAAATAGCCAAGCACATCAAGTCCTTCACTATAGGTAAATTTTTCTCCGGGATTATGATGCAAGGGCAGTTTGGCCAGTTTTTTGACACTCTCTTCAATGCTTATATTTTCTGTTGTAAATAAATCTGTTATTCCTGCTTTTTGATAAATCATTTTAAATCGTTCATCGCCATCAATCATCCCATAACCAATTCCCGATGTATGAGTAAGAAGGTGCCTGATTGTTATCTCTCCACTGGCTTTCACCGCTTTGTAGCTGGTATCACTATATTGAAAACTTTCCAGGACCTGTGGATTCTTAAATTCAGGAATATACTTTGAAATGGGATCATCCAGTTTGAATTTTCCTTCCTCCCACAGCATCATCACTGCTGTTGCCGTTATCGCTTTAGATTGCGAAGCAATTCTGAAAATATCATCCGTCTTTAAAGATCGGCCACTCTGGTTATCAGCCAATCCAAATGCTTTGTGATAGACGATTTTTCCCTTACGTGCTACCAGAGCGACTACGCCGGGAATATCGCCGCTTGAAACCGCTTCTTCACACATCGCATCAATTCTTGCCAGACGTTCGCCAGACATGCCGACATGCTCAGGAGAATCTTTTGACAGCAGAGGTGAATTAATATTCGACCTTGTCTGAGCGCTTAAAGTCAAGGTAAACGAAACTATCGAAATGATGATCAGGTACTTCATAAACATTTGAATTGAATTTTTCACTACGACTCATAGTATTCATGTCTAACCTCATCTTTCTTTTTCTAAGACTATATCAATAAATTCAAAAACCGTACAACCTTTGTTTTATAGTTTGTATCAAATGAAACTATTTGATCAGCATCATCTTTTTACCGAGAATTCATGAATTTTCCACGGCGCAATGATTTGAATACCGCCTTGAAAATATTGTCCGGAAAACTGGATAGCCGTCTAACAAGGGATGAAGCTTCATTTATTCAGATTTAACAAATATTCAGTCGCCAGGATATCAAATATATAAGCTGAACTACCACTTATCACATGTTCTGTCTGATACCAGTCCCATGCCCGGCCACGATACTCTACAAAGTCTGGTTTTACTAAAGTCACTCCCGAAATCACCCCGCCCGGCTGGTAGCTTTTATCGGCCCTGTTGAAACCATACACCAGCGTTGCAGATTTAGAGCCGACACCCGACACAAAGGAATGATTTGAGGCTGGATGGGCACCAAGTACAAAATTTACAGTTGAGTACATAATCTCAGACTCGAATAAATCAGGATAGGCCTCAATAAAGTAGAATAATTTTGCGGCAATTTTAGCAATAGACCAATTACTTCCCCAACCAAGATGCAAGGTTACATTATAGGGTGTTTTATCTAATTCTTTTTGCAAATCCTGGCGTACCTCTCTTGCTTTTTCTAAAAGAACCTCTGAAAAGTTGGTATCATTCACTTTATCCTTCACCCGTACAAGATTAAATCCTGTCTGGTTGAAGTACTGAACCGGCATCTCCTTAATTTTAGGAATAAAAGTTAATAAGCTTATCCCGGTATTTTTGATTACCAGTGGTGATGTATAATTCTGATACGGCAGCCATTTCCAATGAGTGATATTTATTCTCCTGGGGTTGGTAGGCTACAGGAAAATTGACCGGTTCATTGTTTTGTTCATAATCCCAAATCTTTTCTGCAAGCAAAAGGCATTCCGAAGATAGTGAATCGTTTATATTCTGAAACAACCGTGAGCAGATTGCAGCAATCTGCACAAACTGATATTGTCCCCCCGTATTTCTGTCCGTATAAATCCAACGATCGTCAAATTTGCCGGAAGAGCCATTCTTTTCTTCCGTTTTTCCAAGTTTTGGATCATATAGAAGGCCATCGGTAATGGACGCGGGGTCTCCTGCAGAACCGTAATCCGGGCCGATATGGGTTATCACACCCGCCGGAACATGTCCAACCTGTTTAACTACCGACAACAACCACTCCATACCAAATGCAATCTGTTGGAGCATATCATTTTCGCCATCCGGTTCGAAAAGATTTACGAGTCGCTCCTTGCGCAACACCGTTGTTACATCCCGGGTGGTCTGAAACTTCTCCTGGGCAAGAGCCATCCATAGAGCTGTTTCACAAATACTGCCCGAAGGAAGGTCAAAATCGGCTGCATCGTGCCAACCTCCCCAGTTGATCCCCGGAACATGTTCGCTCGGTTTAAATGCCGTCTGAGTTTCCGGACCCTGGAGGTAGCCGTCCTTGCCTGTATGTCCAACAGGTGACTGAAGGGCATCGTCAAGATGGCATGCCCCATGCCATAACCTCAGGAAATCTTTCACCTTAACATGGCACATCTGTGTCGGAAAATAGATGTCTAACGTAGGTTGCCAGGCAGTCTGAAAAACAGATGGAGAAATTTTGAAAGGCCCTACTTTCTGTTTATCATATTTCAGAAAATACAGACCAGGATTTTTTACGAATGAAAAATCATAGGTGTAATAGGTATTTTGATAGAGATCGCCCCATTTTTCAGGTTTTAAGTATGCCACATTCTCAATCTCAGAATTTTCGTTTAATAACAACAATTCCATATCTTGGATATCGATTGTTCCAGGATTAACCTCCAGAAAGGCAATTTTTTTCTGCCCCGGATGGTAGCCTACCTGAGATACTTGTATTATTGGTTCCTTCGTCCAATCAAGATCAATTGAGGGAGATATCTTGAGGGAAAATGACTTCTGGGATGATCCCTTTTTTAATGAAGCAAACAGCATATACCCACTCACATTCAAATCACGTCTTTCGTCGCGCAGACTTAATGTCACATTTTCACCCTCAAAAGTCATTCTGCGCTGAGGGTCTTCCGGGGCAATATCAATTCTTTCAGCCTTTGGAATAAGAACACGTCGCCCCATATGCTGCTCATAAAAATAGTCGCTTATCCCGCCACCATTAAAGGTTTTATAATCGTACTCCTCAGGATAAATTTCTATGCGAAAGGCTATTTCTTTAACTTTTCCCCAATCAATGGATTGATTAAGATCTATCTGAATAGTAATCGATTTTCCATCGCCAATCACATTAACCTTATATTTTAATCCCAAAGGCAGGAGCTCAACAGGATAAGAAACCTCACCCTTTTTTAGGTCGACAGTCTTTTCCCCGCGTTTATCATCACCATCGCTATAGTAGCCATATTTTTTACCATCAGTGGTTAGACAAACCACATTACCGGCATCCAAAACGCGTTTACCCTGAAGAATCATTTCTAACCCTCCAAGTCTGCCACCAAGATAATCATTCTCATAAACTAAAAACCGGAAACCAGGAGCATCGAAATAACCACTCGGCTGGAGTGTGATCTGGGAATTCCCTGTTTTTGGAAATAGTAGCACTATTGAAATGATTACGATGTAGTTTAATAGAAAAATAATTAATCGATTCATAAGGTTTCCATTGGTGAAGTTAATTCTAAATCATTCAGACCCGTACATTTCTGCCGGTATCTGCTGTTTTTCCATATTTGGGCTCTCAATAGAGACATTCAAGGCTGCGCCTGCTCTTCCTTCAATTGAATCAATAAACTGGTTGATTTCCAGTTATGGGCATCCTTTGATACTGTGAAATATTATTTTTAGACATGATAACAAGATTTACAAGATTAAATGCTTAGGTAAAGTGTTAATATTCTATCCTTTTAAACAGATATCATTATTCGTTTTTATTAGAAATAATATCCTGTTAATTCTGTTATCCTGTCAATTTTTTACTTTTTTTAGGCATTATTTGATACCTACCGGATATTTCTTATCTCACTAAAATCATTTTCTTCACATCTTGGAAGGTACTTGATTCTATTCTATAGTAATAAATACCGCTTCTAAATCCTGATGCATCCCAGGTAACCTGATGATGACCGGCATTTTGTATATTTGAAACCAGGATTGCCACTTGTTGGCCTAATAAATTATAAACGGTAAGGTTAACGAAACTCGTAATTGGTAATTGGTAATTGATCATTGTTAGCGGATTAAACGGATTTGGATAATTTTGTTCTAAATTGAAGATTTTCGGTTGGGATACATATTCATCTGATGTTATTTTTGTACCTATTTGTTCCTCTTGCAGGATCTGTAAATCTGACCATCCGATGAGCTGAATCCCCAGACTATCGATAAGTGACTTCATTTCTGCTGATTTGAAAACCCGATAATCATAATCACGGGTGCGCCAAGAATCGGTAATTGCTTTTATTTCATCCGATTCAACTGCCGCATGAATATAGAGTTCCGTTACACCCGGTTGAAGATTTTTTAGTAATTCACTATAAGCGGAAAATGCCTCCTCATAGGAATTTCCATGGCTGGTAAGCACCTTAAGATAATCTGGCAATACAAACCCTTCTGCAACTATACTGTCTGCATAAGCGAGGAGTTCAACCTGCCTTTCCGGGGGGATCATTTGATTCCAGGGGTATGAAATAGTGCGCGGCAGGCGAAAGGGCAAATTATACTCCCTGCTTAAGGCAAAAACGATGTCGAAGAAATCCCGTCCCGTAGAAAGTCCGTAAACACTTGCCATATGATTGTCAATATGGGTTGGCCTTATGCCTAAAGATAATGCCTGTTCCAACTGTGCACGAAGTTCTGTCTCGACTTCTTCTTTTTTTGCATTAATTTCCACATCGTAAGAGCCGGCAGGGAAAAAACCATCAGTGGTTAATAGCGAAGGGATTAGATTGGATGATGCCACACCGGACCATTTATAATCCCTCCATTCAGATGTCAGCGTTAAATGAATACCAACATCCTTTTCTGGATGTTCTTTACAGAAGGAGGCTGCCTCTTCAATCCAGGGACAGGGGGCCATTATTGTGGCTGAAGTAATATTGCCATAGAGGAGCAAATCCATTGTCGCAACATTTTCTGCATGGCACATACCAAAATCATCTGCATTAATAATCAGCACTTTCGCATCATTGTCATAGCCTAACAATTCAGCAGTAGTCTGCGTATAGATAATTTGTGGTAATAGTAATATAGTTACTATGAATGACTTTAGAAGAATAAGAATTCCTTTACTTTGTTTATTAGACATATAAAAATTCTCTAATCTGTTCAATCAAGCAAAATCTATTCCCCCTTTGAAAGGGGGTTAGGGGGATGTATTTACTTAACTTATAGAAAAACACATTCCGTTTGTGATTATTTTTCTGGGTTAGTAAAAGCAGACGCAGGAATCTCTTTCTTATTTATCCCCGGCCCTTCATAGCTTACCTGTAATTCCTGAGCACCCCCCATTTGAAAATAACGCACTTCAATCAAATGTATACCCTTCTCTAAATGGATTTCCCCGAACTTTTCTTTCAACCCGTGCGCCCCATCATTATCCACAATTTTATAACTATCAACTGAGAGTTGGCTTCCATCATTAGACGCCGAAAAAAAAGTATATCTGCCTTCCTCTTCTATTTTTATATAACCATGAAAAAGCAAGGCATAGTTCTCCCGGTCTGTGAATTCGATCTCGTCCAACCGGATCTGGGAGATGTAGCCACTATCTGTCGGAGAAATCTGGAAATAATTCGGTGTGTTCTTCCAGCTCCCATCATAAAAAAAATACTTCAATCCGGACACCGTGGCTACAGGTTGATATTCTGATATATTTTCCTCACTAGGAATAAAACCATCTTTCATGGAAAGCGATCGAACCACTGTTTTCCGATCGACCTTGATCGGCTTTTCGTATAGGAGTGACTTATCTGATGGTTTACTTCCATCCAAAGTATAATAGATGCGGGCACCATCCAATGGAGTCGTGAGACGCACCAGGGTATTTTGATAAAAATAAGCCTGCGAGGGGGAGATCTCGGGTATGACTGCCTGGAGTTGATTAAAGGATGTACTAACCGATAAATCAGGCTGAGGATCTTTGTTACCGATCCAGGCCGTTATCGTAGTTTTCTCTGGTAACAGGAATGGCTCCTTATAAGAATAAACCTTTTTTGGATCAGAGTCTTTAATTGAATAATTGATAGTGTTGTTCGTATCTGAGCAGGTGATTGTGACCCATCCGGATAGATCTCTTTGAATAGAGGGATTGGTTAGCAGGACCATGTTTTTTTTAATTATCGCTTTTTCTTCAACTGGTTCGGCTTTTAAATCTTTAATAAGGCTGGATTTCATTGAACCAATCTCTTTAATACAGATGTCCTTATAAACCGCTTTACCGGATTCCAAGTATAAACCGATTTTTCCGCCTCGCATAGGATTCATTAAGGTCCCAAAAACCCAGCGATCATTTACATAGACTTCAATCCGCTGCCCACGAAGGAGAATTCGAAGATGTTGATAGTCAGGATTTGTATAAAAATCCTGGAATTGATCAACCAGTTCTGAAGATAGTGTATTTCCTCTACCGCTAAGGTTACAGATCGATACTTTATTTCTATCGATCAACAACCCTTCACCATTATTATTATTCCATTTCCAGACAATTCCAGCTTTTTCTGCCAGATCCACTTTAATATCACAGGTTATCATTGCATCATTGGCCAATACAGGTAACCATAAGACACAATTTTGATGTGCCGGACTTTTTCCAAATATCCTGTTTCCTTGTTTTCGCCAAACCCCATTGCCTGTCATATTATTTGAAATTACTTTAAAAAAATCCTCAGGGAGGACATCCTTCTCCAGTTTGTCAATACCAGTCCAATATTCCAGCCATAAAGTACCGTCTTTGTTTTGCCGAATCACTTTAGGGGTACCCCAGGTTACTTTTTCACCAACCGTATGATGATATAACAGTCGTTTGTTTTGATATGGTATGGTTCTGCCCACATATACGTCAAACCGTTCCATCCCGGATCCCAGTAATAGCGGTGCCGATGAAAGATAGTAGGGACCTTCAAACTTTTCACTCATCACATAATAGGTTCCTCTGGCTTTTTCTCTTCCTGAAGTATTCTGAACCGTTCCGGCATTTGAAAAAAGTAGATAATGATAACCGTTCATTTCAAAATATTCCGGTACTTCCAGATTAGAAAAGTCTGAATTAGTATAGATAGGGGGGAGATATTTCCATTCAGTAAAATTCTTTGTAGTTAAATGGGCAATACAAGCACTAATAAATGTTTTCCCGGAGGCGAGGGTTGCAGGTGTTTGTGCACAAACAAATCCATGCCACATTTCTTCTGAGGAATTGTAGTAAAGAAACATATCCCGCCAGTCGGAACCGGTGTAGTGAGGCGGTCTGGGTTCCAACAAAGGATTCGGCTCATTCTTCTTCCAGTGCAGCAAATCAGATGAAAACATGGTCCCTATTTTCTGACCATCCTTATCCGATCCATAAAACAAAATATAACCGGAGTCCACTTTTATGGTTGTCCCAGTAAGGGTCGGGTTTTCATCCCAGGTACCAGGTTCTCCTTTTGAGGGAATCGAAGGCAGTTCCTGCCAATGCACCAAATCATGGGAAACGGCCCTCCCAATCGTATTCCAGTTTATTTCTGGTTCACTCTGGAGGAAGAATAGATGATAGTCATTATTTTCCTGGTATAGCCAGGTATCCCACATACTTAGCGGATCAGGTGGGGCATATATTTGTGCAAGGATTTGGTTGGTTGTTCCACAAACAATTATCAAGCAGACCAAAAACATTATTCTAAAGCAAGACAATTTTTGAATCACTTTCTCAGACAAACAAGATTGAATATTTAATTCACGCAAAGACGCAAAGACGCGAAAAATTATTTTTAAATTTTTAACATGGGGGTCCGCTCTAAAAGAAGATTCAATATTTTAATAAAACTTTCATTCAAAATCCCCTTCTCTTCTTCATGAGAAGGGGCTCCTCAAAGTCCCTCTCTTATTAAGAGAGGGATTTAGGGTGAGTTTTTAGATTAAGTTGCCCTTTTGGGAAATCAATAAAATCATTGGATTTCCCACTGTTATTTAAAACATAACTAAATCTTAACCGGACATTTATAAATATTTTACATCACGTATTTAAAAACATTTCTTTGCGGCTTTGCGCCTTTGCGTGAATATTTTTAAATAGATTTTCTAGCTAATCTGCTGAAACAAATACAAAAGAGGTCTGAATCGGATAACTACAAGTGCATCCGGAGCTTGCTTCAGGAATAGAAACGATATTTCCGGCTGGAATAATATTTATCCAACATCCCGGACGATTAACCCTGGTAATGGGATCACCGCTCTGTTCCCCGAAAATATCATAAATTTTTGGATTTGATCCACGGGCAAATAAATTTGATGCTGAAGCCGACAATCCACCACATCCACCGCCGCCTCTGGTAAGATAGAGATCCCCTCTTTGCCCTGTTTGCAGATTAAAATCATAGGGAGGTAAAATCACTCTCTCCCCAATAATAACTGGATGTTGCCATTGCTCTCCATGCGAACCATTAATCGTCGCGTCATTACTACGGTTATCCCATCTGCTATTACCAGCCTGATAGCTGTCCTTCCAGAGGTTTGTTCCTGTGACACCATCAAAAGCAAACAAAGCATATTGTGCAAAGCTCCCCTTATTATAGGAACCGGTTACTAATAACACATTATTCGACCAGGCAAGATACATAATTTGCTCATAAGGGAATTTGAATTCTTTTTCCCACTTTTTCTCTCCGGTTCGCTTATCTAACTTTACAATAAATGTAGGTCCTTCACAGAAATAATCGACGCGTAGTTTTCCATCAATGTCGTTTACGGCCTTTTCATTTCTACTCTCAACAAAATATATGTTCTCATCTCCAATTGTAATGGTATTATTAAATACCACAGCCTTATAAGACCACAATTCTTTTCCACTAATCCTATCGAGAGAAAACAGATAATCACTCATTACCATTTCCCGAAAATCTTCTTCAAACTGGTCACAATTAAAACGTCCCAGGACAGTAAAAGAAGCGGTTGGCTTTTTACCTGAACCAAATATTTGATCATCAACAATGGCCAGATACCCCCATTTACTATCCTGTCCTACCTTGAGCTGAGGGGCTTCAAGTACTAATTCCTGCGTTCCATTTTCAACATTTAATCCCAAAGCAACCTGTCCTGCAGCAACATACATATAATCGTCGGCAACGGCCATGGTACCACAGTCTTTTAAGGCACCGAGGACTCTGGAATCCGGAATAAACCTTTTCCAGAGGAAGGTACCATTGTATCCATCAACACAAATTACACGATTATCGCCCGGAATAAAAAGTCGCCCGTTTTTAAAGAGTGTTGACATGGGACGGCTATGACGGTTAATGATTTCCCGTGGTCCCGGCCGGCCAAACCACTGAACTTGCAAAGGACCTTTTATTGGATCATCACTACAAGAGGTATTACCCGGATTAGAGTATAAGTGCGTCCATTCACCAGCACCCGCTATTTTACCTCGTTTTACAACGGCCCAACGATCTGAATTAATTTTCCAATCTGCAAGGTTAGCATTAGTGACCCAATTGTGCAGGTACTTTTCATTTCCCTCGTCAACGCCAAGACAGGCTACCCCACCAAAAGGTTTAAGTACACGGTAAATTTCATTTGCAGGCGTTGATAAAGATCCGGAACGTAACATTTTATCCGATACAATCAGGTTCGCAAAATATTTACTAAATGGAAGATCGCTTAGAGAGCCTGAAAAAATACTGACTTTTTCACCATAGATACCTGCTTTATCCAATAATCTGCGTGACTTTTCAACTTTGAGGGGGTCATCTTCAATCCCAATGATTTTTAAATTGGTCCTTGAAGCAAGTTCGTATGCCAATTGTCCATCTTCGCTCCCCACAACCAGACAATAGCCATCTTTAATTCCATATTTAAGAATTTCGTTTATAGCATTAGCGTAAACCGCGCCATCTGGTCTATTTTTATAGGGATCATTGACAAATTGTACAGAATGGGATGGTGGATTTAAAACAGGATCATTGTTAAAACAATAAATATTTCCTTGGTCGGTGCTTGCAAGCAGGTTTCCATTAAATACCGCAAGGCTGTATACGATTCCTGCCACTTTCTGTGTCGAAAGTTTATTTCCTGTCTCAGAGTTAAATACTTCGACTTTGCCGTCGCTTCCAAGTACAACAGAATTTCCGGCAAGAATCATAGAATAAGAAGCATCTATTTTCTGTTTCCAGATTGTACCACCTGATTCAATCTTTTTCCTTCGATCATCAAATTGGCTAATCCGGTCAATTAACTCAAAGATATCTTCATCTATATCTTCAATATCATCCGGCGATGCTAATTTTCGTTTTTCTCTCAGGTCCCATAGATCATCCGCTAAATCACTCTTTTTTTCCTCAACATCAGCCCAATTTTCGTATTCTGAAATATACTTTTTCCGACTAATGGCAGATAGTTCCGTATCGGATCTGAGATAAGCAATCTCATTATCTATAATCATCTGCAATCCCAGGAAGGATGCAATTTGGTCATCACTATCCGTATTTGGTGTATTATAATTCAACTCCCCTTCATCACCTCCACCAAAGATCAATTCATCATTGACCAATAAAGCATAGGTTCCCCCATTACCTTCAAAGCTGCCTTTAAATTCTCCGTCTTTGCGAGAGAACAATTGCGGTGTTGTTCTACCCGTAGGGATGTACAGATTTTTTTCTGATGCAAGCATATAGCCTTGCGGGGATAACCCGAGGTGAGACTTTTTCCAAATAATCTTACCGTTCCTGGCGTTTACTGCATACAGATCCACACCTTCATTAGGGAACATCCCTGAACAGAAATAAGCAATTCCGTCATCAACAAGCACCCCGGTTCTAATCGGTGATATGGAAATAATTCTCTCATTTCCGGGAATATATCTCTTTCCTTTGGCCGTATTAATAGTCCAAACAAGCTCACCTGTATCAGCATTCAAACAATAAACGGAGCCATCATCCGATCCCGTAAAGAGTAACCCATTTGAATAGCTTGGCGCCAACCTAACAGGACCCCCTGTAAAGTAGGACCAGATTTCTTTACCGGAGTTTGCATCCAGACAATAAATTTTATTATCAGCTGATGAACCGAAATATACTTTATTGGCATCACCGATAACATGATAGGCTTTATCGTAGATGACGCGTGGTTTTATATTTGCCTCACGGTGCCAGAAATCCGTTTTTGCCGGATCTGCCCAGGCCGGTTGTGGTGCTACCGCAGCCTGATATTTCCATTTCAGATGAAGTTGTGGTTTTAAGTTATCTTGAGAAATACCGCTTCTTCGTGTATCATTCTGATAAGTCGGCCAGCTTCCTCCGAAGAGCAGATTGCCTGGTATATATAAAACCAAAAAGATAGTGAGTAATTGACCATATTTAAATCGCATAATTTCTTCTCCGTTACTGATAGATATCATCATCTGCTCATAAGTAATTTTTATTTTAGACAGGATAACAGGATTAATTTTCTGATTTTAACTTCGCGTGTTTTGTGAATTCTTTGTGGTCTTCGTGATATTTTTTTAGTATCACGAAGTTGCACTAAGCAGACACGGAGAGCCACGAAAATTTTTTATAAGTTTTTTTAAATATTGAGATCCTGAAATTAATTCAGGATGACCAAACGTCATTCTCCCGATTAGATATCGGAATTTCGGAATCTAATAGCAAAATACTATTAAAATCCTGTAAATCCTGAGATCCTGTCAAAGAGATTCAGCTCACCAGGTTGCACATGCAAAGATTATTCTAAATTCAATTCTACTCAAACACAAAAATCGGTTTATTGGTCAGCCATTTTCCCCGTGTAAAATCCGGAAAAATCTGCGGTGCCCCATTGCTGGCAACGGAGGCTTCAGATAAAGGCGTTATAGCACTCCAGGCCGCCGCATCATAAACATCCAAAGGTGGCTGTTTCTCATTTCTGACACTTTCTAAAAACATCTTGATCGTAAAATAATCTATCCCCCCATGTCCTGCCCCTTCAGCCTTTGCTTCTTCTTCTTTCCAGATCTTATGGTCATATTTCTTAAAATATTTATCGTACTCGGCACCCGTTTCCCATTCATGTTGTGGCGATTTCCCATCAATATAAATTCTTCTTCCTTCGTAATCTCCACCCCACACGCCTTCATTTCCATGGATGGTAAATCCCCAGGAATAGGGCCGCGGTAAATTAGTATCATGGGTAACGACGATTGTTTCGCCATTTGCTGTTTTTATTGTGGATGTAACAATGTCTCCAAGTTTCCACTTTAATTTGGCATTGGGATGATCTTCACCACCTTCGGGATGATTTACAATATAGTGATGCAAACTTGTGGACTTTGTTGCCATGGAAGTGATTGTGGCAAATTTATTTCCCCGGTTAATATCCAACCAGGTTGCAACCGGCCCGACACCATGTGTTGGATAAAGATCTCCGTTTCGTTTTAAGGAATGTTCCGCTCTCCAGCGTGCTTCACCTTTTGCATTTTTTCCAAACTCAACACCCGGCCCGAATTTTACTTCGCGTAAATCATGTCGATAGCCACAGGTCGCATGCACGACTTCACCGAACAATCCATCACGAACCATCTTTAATGCCGCCATTGCCTCACGGGCAAAGCAAACATTTTCTAAAATCATGCAGGGCACACCGGTTTCTTCTGATGTATTTACCAGATCCCAACATTCCTCAATCGTATTAGCCGCACTTACCTCAACCCCTGCATATTTCCCCGCCCGCATGGCGGCAACGGCCATGGGTGTATGCCAAAGCCACGGCGTAGCAATAATTACCCCATCTATATCATCACGTTCCAGCATTTTCATAAAGGCATAATCATCTCCCGTATATACTTCCGCTTCATTTCTGGAATGATCCTGTAAGGTTTTCTGGGCTTTTGAAATGGCCACAGGATCCACATCACAAATGGCCGTAATTTCAACATCTTTATAGGGAGAGACATTTCTGAGATGACTTCTTCCACGACCCCCAACGCCTATAAAAGCAATGTTTAGCTTTCCATTTGGTTTTGATCTTTGGAACCGTATTGGAGAATTTGCCGTACATTAAATTTGGTGCAAGCGCTATACCTGCCCCGGCAACAGTCGCCGCCTTTATAAAATCCCGTCGATTTAATGGACTCATTTTTGATCTCCGTTTCTTTATTGGATACTGAATTATTATGCTGAATCATGAATGCCTGATCTAATTAACCGGGTTAATTCATGAATTTTAGAACTATGCTATTGCGCCAAAAACTTTGTTGTTTTAATAAAATTTTAGTGCCATTCCGTCCCGGAACGGGATCGCGCTTCGGGATAGGAATCTTCCGTCATGCAGATTAAATCCAGCAAGAAGAAAGATTCATAACAAAATGACACAGTAGAAAATGGTATTTGATTTTCCCCATATATCCGGATGCTACGGTATAAATTAAGCAGGTTAGTAATCCTTCACAATTTTATATTTGAAAAACCTATCCGATAAATTTACCGATAACCAGCCGTCAGCTACATGATAATCGACTTTATCGGCAAGAATTTTTCCGTCCTGATCACATCCAACAACCTTTACAGTTTTATTCATCCCCATTTCCCTTAAAAGGAAAGTGATCCGCTCTTTTTCATCAATGGGGATAATCCATACGAACCCCTTATCTTTTACTACCACCGCGCTATTCGTAACAGATATTTTATCTGTTTTCAGAAGTTGCCCGCGTCCATCCGCATATAGATATTCAGGAGAATAAACCAGGTCTATTCTCTGTCCGTCTTTTATGGCTGACATTTCGAAAAAGTTTTCTCCTTGGGCAGCGTAACTATTGGGTGGTAACAGCAGTTTACGGCCTCCTATCTCAATGGGCAGGTTTTCCTCTTCATTAAGATTTACAATTGTTGTCAGACCACTCTTATACAATGTTTTGATTTGTCCACGTTTATAGCCGTCATTACGAATGGCATCACTGGTATTGAGCCATTTTGTACCATCATAGTAGGAAATTCTTTCCGATTTCACCAACGCATAACGTGATTGTAATTGCTGCATCATATAATATGATTTCATGATTGCCGGGATCCCCCAGCCACTGCTAACCTTCATGTCATTCAAATTATTTATACGAGGCATATCAATAAGATAGCCATTATGACCATAAGCGATGGTCGTGCTAATAAATCGGTCAAATTTTCGACTTCGGCTGTTATGTTCCTCCGCTTCAATCCCCATCTGGTAAAACATTCCCGGATTACCCATCCCAATACTAACTTCGAGAGGATGAATATGCAGAAGGTCAAAATCCACTAGCGGGGTAACCTTATCCGGCTCGGAATCTCTTAATGAGCCATAATTACCATCCGTCAATCCGGCGTAAAACCACTGGTACTGACCTTCACTAAATACCGGCCCCTCATAAGCCTTCTTTTCATTATTTAACAAAATGGAATAGGCTTTATGTTGTCCCCTTAACATACCCGCTTCCGGAACCCGCTCATCGAAATCCACCCTGGCCCATGGTGCGAAAGCTGTATGTACGTCGCAATAAACGGTATTCGATCCATATTTTTCATGGATCTTTGGTGAATACTCTGCTTCAAATTTCTGTGCCAAATAAGGTTTGAGGGTATAACACCTCGGCCAGGCACCAACATAATCTTTATTGGAACCGCGGGCCACGCGATCCGGAGACCAGTTAGCGTTAACCGGAGCAAAATCAACATAATTGTTATATAATCCACAAATAAATCCAAGATCTATAACCCGTTTGACATACTCTTTCAGGGCGCTATCCCCTCCTTTTTTGGGAGCGGCTTGAAGTCGGAGTGTAAATGATTCGCCACCATCACGCCAGGTTTCTTCATGATGACGAACGATGAATTGAGAAACACCATAATTCCGTAATACTTTTAAGCCCTGATAAAATCTTTCGTATGTTTTGTTATCCGGCGACATTCCCCAATTCTCTTTCCACAAACGGCTTCTGGTAATTTCCCCCATTGGAGAAGGAGGATGAGGGATGGTTGGCAAAACATCATGAAAATTAGAACTAACAGAAAGAATGATGCGCTCCTTCAAAGGATTCCTTCGACCATCCGTTTTTGGCATATAAAGGCTTCCGCCATTAAAAAAAACTTCTGTTTCAGATAACTGCTTATTTTGTGCAAAAAGCATTGAAGCGTGGGTATGGTAATGATCAATAAGGGCAAAGATAAAAAGATCATCGCCGCATACAACCTGCGGATCAGGAACACCATAGGTTAGCATCGGCACACGTACTAATTTTACGGGCGAATTGCTTTTTAAATGCCCGAGATTTAAACCCTTTGTTTGTTCCGATGGGACAGCAATATCGATAACCAGGGAATTATAACGACTGGCAATTGAAATGGAATAAGGAATTTTTTGTTTGCCATTAATATATTTCCAGTGATAAACAACACCACTATCGGAGTTTTCAAAGTTTTCGAGCAAACGTTCATCAATTCCCGCAGTATCGTTAGATTCCGATCCAATAAACGCAATATCGCCGTTAATAAACGGGTCGATTTTTTGACCGGATTCTGATTCTATATGAAAGTCGCTAAGTGTTCCACTTTGCGGAGAATACGTATAAATGATATTTTTTCCGTTCTGAACAAAACGGGCAATAAATTGACGATCATTCAGTTGGTCTGAGACGATGACAGTATCCTCAGGTACTGGTAACATTGTTTCATTCGTCGTTAAAAATGGAACCATGTTGGGAAGAGGTTCAAAATTAAGGGGTAACCAAGGTTCTCGCTCGAAATAAACAGAATCAAAATAGAGCTGTCGAATTTTTTTATTTGCACAGCCGGTTATGCGGATACTCTTAAAATATAGATTCGCTTCAGAATCTAAAATATGACGGCATTTTAAAAACCATTCTTTCCAATTTACATCACCCAGATAGATAGCATGTTCCGCACCTTTGCCGTCTAACATTATAATATGGACGCCAACGCCCGGTGTTGTTGGATCAGGGGACCATCCCCAGTTATTCCCGTAAATCCAGATCCCCAGATTGTCCGTATCATCCGGAATTAACACAGGCTCAGGCGGACCGAACTCGAAAGCACTGCTTCCATCCTCACCCAAATATTCAACTCTTGCCACATAAGCGCCATCCATTTGTTGAACGCGTGACCGATAAAGACGTGCCGACCCTCCTCTATAGGAATTAATCCACCAACCATCTAAATCTTCAAAATCGATCAGGGGGTTACGGTATCCGGGCCGGTCCCCCATTTCATATGGGCGTTTCCCGACAGTCTGATCGGGATCGTTGTTATATACTTTTTTATCAGTAGTCGTTAAAACGATCGGTTTTATTTTAGAATTTTGCTCAAGTATTATCTTACATTTTGATCCCTGCGGAATAAACGAAAGTGGATAGTTCTGACGCAAGGTATCTCCCAATGCCAAAACCTGCTTTTGTAAAACATCTCCCTCACTATTCACAAATATAAGAGGCAAGTTAATATTTTTAGGTAAGGAAATTCCTTTTGCGGCAAATTTCAAAAATAGAGGTTCACCGATAGCCGGTTCGGAATCATTCAAAAAACTGTTTTCAAAAAGCTTTGCCTGTAATTCAGTTTGTTTGTTTAAAAGGGGAATCTTTACTTTCAATCCCTTCACTTCATGATTGTTAATGGTTTTAATGGATAAACCGAATCCCCAACCACCGGTTTTTTCATCAACCTTAAGAAGGAGCCGGTTATCTCCTTTTTTTAAATTGATAATTAAAGTCACAGAATTTAGAACAACCTGGGCAATATGATTTTCATAAACCTGTTTTCCATTTAGTAAAATTTTTAATCCATCGTTGTGGCTGATGCCCAGGTTCACCTGCATTTCTTTTTTTGTATGCAGGATCAGATAGGCATATGCAACCGCATCATCATTTTTTTCATAGTAGACTGTTAAAGTCAATCCACTCCGAGGAATTAAATAATAATTCCCATGAATAGTGATTATGGATTATTTGTCCCAAATAGGGTGATACAGAACTTTCGCCGCCATAATCCATTAATAAATCATTATTATACCCATAACAACCGTCCCCATGATCGCTGATACCGACCGTGCCCTCTGCCGAGTTCGAAAAGGGACCGAGGAGAAGCCAATTCTTAATAGCGCCGTTTTCATCGGGGATATATTCTAACGAGGACGTTTGAGCAAAAGAAGAACCAGAAAGGAGAGAATAAACAATGAAGACGGAGAGTAAAAGATGATGCTTTTTAGACATGATTATTCCTGTAGTTCTATCTGAATGTTTCTTTAGTAAAAGTGGTTTTAAAATTAAATTTTTTGTTAAAACATTGATTTTTATCCGGCCATGATTTTAAATCATGAATATCCGATGTAATTAAGTTATCATTATTATAACTTAACTGATCCCCAAATTTTAGACCAACAGGTTCATATTTGATTTCTCTGGAAAAAAGAGGGGAGTAATTATTAAATGAATTACTCTATTTATTTCCCCTCACTTTTTAGGAGAGGGGAAAGGGGTGAGGTCCTTATCACAAACCAAAATTTTAAATAAACCCGTTTAGTTACTTGGTTTAGTATAATACAATCAACCTTATAGACATGATTTTAAATATACAAAATTTTTACTAAGAAGTTAATTTCTACCTGGTTCGCGATATACTCCGAACTCACTTAATGCCGGGCAAACCGGTCCGGATATTCTTAATCGGATCTTCTGACTGGATATAGCATCTCCACGCCATAACCGGCAGGATCCAATCGACTCTCCGGAAGCAAATTCTATCCAACTCATTATTTTCCCATCGATCCAGTGCCCAGGTAAAAATGCGTTGACCCAAAGGTAAATATTCTCTCAGGAGAACAACATTAAATGTCGTTGGTTTTTGGAAGGTTACCAAAATATCCGCTTTGGTAAAATTATCATCAGTTGACCAATAGGTTTGTCTGTTCTGATCCATCAAATTTGATGTTGAAAAAGTATTGCTTCCACCCCTGATATTATTGGCGGTTATTTGGGCATCCGCAGCCAAATCTTTTGTCAAATGTCGCATCCAGAATTTGACGGAATTCTTTTAGAGAGCGGACATCATTCTCATGGATCAAGCCGCGACGGTCCGGGGGGAGATTTAAGTAGAAAACTGGCCCCTCTTCCTATCGACTTATAATACAAGATCGACCAGATTTTCTGCACTTCCGTACACGTTCATTCTGATTCTTCATGCCAGAACCAGCCGGGACGGATGGAAACATCAGCTTCCGCCGGCATCCATAATTTGCCATCCCGGTGACCTTGGTCGCTTCCTGATATTTGGTCGTACCCGGGCCTGCTTTTTTTTCTCCTTCACGTGGGGCGGGTGTATAAGTTTGCCAGCAGGGATCGCCGGCAATACCATGCTCATTTCCAACCCAGCGCAGATCCGGACCCGCATCTGAAAATATAACCGCTTCGGGTTGAAGCTCTCTGACGATCTGAGTTGTTTCTTCCCAACCGTAATAGGTCGACCGCTCTATAGTTCGGCTTTCCCGGGCTCCTCCGTAATAAGCCATCCCCGCCATTTGCACCATCCCACCATACTTCAAAAATAGGGCCATAGTCTGTTAACAGTTCTCGTAACTGATTACGGTAATATGTTACATACGCTTTCTTTACCATAATCAGGATGATTACGGTCCCAGGGAGAGAGGTATGCACCAAACTTCAGACCATGGCGTTTACAGGCTTCTGCTATCTCCCGGACCACATCACCCTTTCCCTCACGCCAGGAACTGGATTTTACCGAATGTTTTGTATATTTACTCGGCCAGAGACAAAACCCATCGTGATGTTTACAGGTAAGGATCAATCCGGTCATCCCCGCCATTTTTGCTGTACTGACGATCTGCTCCGCATCAAATTCTGTTGGATTAAAGATATCCGGCGATTCATCACCATAACCCCATTCTTTATCAGTAAAAGTATTAGTTGTAAAATGCAGAAATCCATAGAATTCCATTTCATGCCAGGCCAACAGACGGGCAGTGGGTAAAGCCCCATAGGGTTGAGGGGGTGGAATTGAATCTGAACATGCTAAAAAGATAATTAATATGACGAATGACAATGGCACAATTATCCGCAAACCATATCTTCTATTAGGTTTCATATAAACTCCTTTTAAATATAGAATAAGCAAAATCTTACTCCCTCTTTGAATGGGCTGTTACAGATTAGATGCATGATAGAGAAAAGTGTTTAGCTGTTCGAATAAGCAAAATTCATCCCCCCTTAAGAAAGGGGGTTAGGGGGATGTTTTTACGTAACTTATAGAGAAAATACATCCCCCTTAGTCCCCCTTTTCCAAGGGGGAAACAGGTCCTTGCCACACCAAGATTTGTGCAAATTAGCCGATACTGCAACCACCCCTGAAGGGGGAACTAAATCGTTCTGTTTTTGTGATATTGACAATAATATACCCCTCAAATAAGAAAATCATTTATTGAATATTCAATTTCCTATTGAAAGATGTTTTTCAAAAAAAGCATTCATATAATACTGACAATAGTCATTTACGGATTTCGCCAGATCCATCGTATGCGGCCACCATTTCAAACGGTGGTATTCACAGTCAACGCCTGCTTTCTTCAACCATATCTCTAATGAATCCGATTGGCTAACCGGAACGAGTTCATCTATCGTTCCATGAAAAATCAAGGTTGGCGGATCATCTGCTGTAATATGTGAACCCGGCGAGCCCTGTTTATAAATGTGTGGAATTGCCTCATAAGATTGACCGAAAAAATTTATCGTCGTTTTATGCGTACGCGCATATTCCGTTGTCAGATCAGTGGGTCCATAGAGATTGACCACTGCTTGTACATGACTGCTTACGGAATCTGTATTACATAGTCCATCTAACTCAGGCACATCAGAGGAATAACCTATCATCATGGCTAAATGACCACCGGCTGATCCGCCAATGACGGCAATTTTATCAGGATCGATGAGATAATCATTGGCATGGGAACGGATCCAACGAACGGCACATTTTACATCCTCCACAGCAGCAGGATAGAGTGCCTCTCCTGTTAACCGGTACGAAATACTGGCTGTTATATAACCCCTTTTTGCAAATTCGATCAAATATAGAAGATAATCTTCTTTATTGCCTTTCCTCCAGCCACCACCATGAATAAAAATTAAAACCGGTCTTGGTTTTTCTATATTCTTGGGTTGGTATATATTCAGTTTTAGCGTATGATCGCCAATTTGTTTGTATTCAATATCTTTGAATTCATTTATCTCAGGCGGAACAGGTGGTTCTGAATCAACCAAATCCAGAATCCCGGTAACATATGTGAGTTTAAATAGCCAGAGAAAGGGATATCCAATGGGTGCTTCCGGTGCACCGTTTGAATTATTCTCACAGGCAAAACTGAACAAGATGATAAACGTAAGAAATACGGGTATAAATATTTTCATTATTATCCCTCTGCAGCTAAATGGCTGTATGTATTGTATAATGAATGATTGTTCTTAAAACACTATCTAATTCCCCCTTTGAAGGGGGAATTAGATCGAGGTCCTTCATGTGAGTAATGTAATAAATACGATTTTCACTCCTCATCTCTACATACCTTTTACTAACCGAATAATCACAGGTGCCTTGCCGACCTTTACATCCGGCATTACCAGGTTGTTTTCACCCTCGGTTTTATAGGACACATCTGATATTTCACGATAATTAAACAGGGATATTTTGACCGGGTAGCGGTATTTCTGGGTTGGCAAAGTGATCGTTACAGTTTCTTCTTTATCCCCATTATTCCATAAAACCAGCAAACATTCATAATCATTACGCACATAGACGCGTGAGAAATCTAGCGGCTGACTCAAATTTATCTTAAAAGGTGCCGGTTTTGTTTTGCTTTTACTGTAAAAGATATGTGAGATCGTCTGAAAGGAATACCAGGCTGGATAATGCTTAAAGGTCAGGTTGTCATAAGGGTCCAAAATAAGATCCGTAAACCCCATCAATCCATACCAATGTGGGGCAAAGGTTCCATCTGCCAATTGCCATTGACGAACGACAATATAATAGGGCGTGCTGTCCCACCCGGCATCAAAACCGCGGAACATGATCTTGGCCACTTCTATACCCTGCGCTTCATCATCATAAGTACCTTTTGTATTGGTTGGATAGAAATTGGTATTTTTTGCTCTTACATAGCCCACCCCATTAGAATAAAACCTAAAATCCGGGGCCTCATTTTTAACCTTTTGCACAAAGTCCTGAATTTCTTCAGCGGATTTATTACCTATATTGGCCGCAACTCCATCGGCATATTTTGCATAGCCCAGTTTAAATAATCCTTCGATATAATCCCAATCCATTCCCCCCATTCCAAACATGGATATTTTTACATCAGGATCAATTGTCGTTATTGCGCTTGCAAGTTTTGGGAATACCTGCATATAAATATCCGGTGTCCACTTTTTATCATCCGCTACCTTGTGCCCTTCTGTTTTACCAGCCTCACCTGTAGGCGCCTCCCACCCACCCAGATTTAGTTCATCACCAAGGACATAGTAGGTAACCCGTCCTTTCCCCTTAGTGGCAACACGTTTAGTCCATTCGATGTATTCATCAATTCTATTATTTGGATTATTGGGATGCAGATCCCAACCACTGGCTTCTAGTCCGCCAAAGAACTTATCGCCCCCCAGGCGAATACCAATTTTCATTCCATATTTAGCACTTATAGCGAAATAATCCTCAATAGCCTGTATTTTATCCTCAGATTCCCATTGACTCGGATAGGTGAGGAAATGCGTTGAAGTCAACCCCAAATCTGCCCATTCCCTGATCAGTTCTTCCTGCCAATCAGGACGATTTCTATCGAGGATCAAATTCCCTTTACCGCTCATAGATCCGATGCCATCCCGGTACCCTTTTGAAAGCAAATAATACATCGGTGTAGAATAGGGATTATCCCGTTCAGCGATTGGCGGCGGGGCGACATTTAAAATGATTTTCCGCTGCTCTGTCAGGGGAAGTTGAGAAAAGGTTGGAGTTTCTTTCTGAAAAAATACTGAATCAGGTTGTGCATATCCGTTTAAACAGAAAAGAAATACGCTAGTTAATAAGATGGTTTTCATAATTGGTCCATGAAATTTGCTATTGGAAGGTATTAAATTATCGTTAACAATTCAAAAAAAGGACTATGAATTTAGACTAGTTTGTATAAATATTGAATAGAATGTTTTGGGATAGCATGTTTACCGTAGCGGTTTTCAATTGCGAAATATTAATATCGGAAAGATGTACATATTTCTGTATGCATGGACGTTTTTACGTGAGGAATAATGCTACTATCGCCGGAAACTTTGTTTTATTAGCAAGGTTTTTTTTGAGACACCAGATTTTTTACCTCGGAGAGGTTTTATTTATGTAGAAAATAATCGTAACCGATAAAAATGTAATCCTTGTAGAGGATTTATAATGGAGAGCATTATAAGCAACGACATGTTTTGACGACTTACATTTTAGATAATCTTAAACCTGTAGATGTTTATAATAGTAAATCATTTGAAATTTTAGATAAAAGGGAGGAAAATAAGCAAAAAACAATGTATTTAAGATTTACACAGTCTACTATGTAAATGGATCGTTTAATTATGCATTCTGACCCTTCACATGCATGTATACACGGGTATAGCAAGTATGCATTCAGGGATTCCATATACATAATCTCGGGGGTTGGATAACTACACATTCGGTACCCATAGATCCATGTATACACGACCCGGCAGTCTATGCTTTGGATACCCCTGACTCTACCCTTTCACACTCGCTGAATCCACCGATGCGGATAAGTTGTATCACTGAATACAAATGAATCCTTGATATTTCCCATCTAAGCAGCAGTTAAAACTCTATCCAACCGATCTTACTTTCCACCAGAACAGTATTTTTATAATTCATATATTTCAGGTAGTTAAGAAGAATTTGAAATTAAAACCGCACACTTTTGGGGCTTATCCCCGGTTTCAGGGCCGTAATTCCCTACTATTGTTGCGATTTTGGATTGGTATGATATTTGACCGTTCTCATTCACCACAGAGTTATAAAATTACAATTACATGGGAGGGCGGGCAGGCAAAGGTCACAGAGATAGGATTATTTTATATATTTTTCTATGCGGGCTCAGAGAACAGATTAAAATACCTTCAGATCATCCTGAGACAATTCCCTCTTCTCAAATCCCTCACCCTGCCAGGACACCTTCAGACTTTGCCCGCCTCCCAGTTGAAAATAACGCACCTCAACCTGATGGATGCCTTCCGAGAGATACATTTCCTCTGACAATTCAACAAAACCGTGGTGGCCATCATTATCAATTAATAAGGTATTATCCATATATAATGCGCTGCCATCATTCGATCCGCAATAGAAGGTATACATACCTGCTTTTTCTATCTCCACATACCCGATCATCAGCAAAGCAAAATCAGTTTTACGGGTTCCCACTTTTTCAAGTCGGAATTGATCAACCCTTCCGGTTCGTGCAGGAGTTTGTGTCAGCAGGTCCGGAAGTTTTCTCCAGCTTCCTGTATAATACTTATAATAAACACCGTTTCTCTGAGGAACGCGTTCATTTACAGAATATGTCATGTCACTCGCGCTATAATCCTCTTTGAATGCCCGAACCGCTAGAATGCCACTTTTATTCAGATTAAAAGGTTTTGTATATATATCCCAATCTGTGACTGGCAATGATTCATCGAGGGTATACCGCAATTCGGCATCGGGGGTAGGAGATTCCAGATGAAATCTTTACCGATTCATTAAAAAAGGAATAGGGTGGATTGATGATGGGGTTCATAACCTGCAAACGAGGCAAATCAAGGACAGCAGTACTGCTTTCCTGTTCACCTTTATATACTTTCGCTTTTACAGTAGCGGCTGCTATCTGCTCGAAAGGTCCTTTATAATTTTTTGAATTTCTTGCTACAGCTGTGCCGTCTAAGGTATAACGGATATCTGCATCCGCTGTAAATGATCGTATTGTTACCTTTCCAAGATCAGCTCTTTCAATGGCCGGTTCTAACATGGAAAACAAGGACCGGTCAGCGGGAAGGTTTCCCACAGCATAGAGAGCAGATAATTGCACGGTTTCATCAAGAATAAAGGGGCGCTTGACCTGACTAAGGTCATTCCCAACTACTTTTATCTGATCGGAATGACGTTCAAGTCGCATAAAGATATCCATTGGCTCCGGCCGGCATTCGGATATGAACACATTTTTCGTCTCCCTCAGGATAATCTGGGCAGAGGCTTCTTCTGAAACTTCTGCATTAAAATTAAAAATCTTCAGGTTTTTTACATCATCGCAGATCAGAGGTGAGCGATATTCCTTCTCGTTAAAATCAAATTGTACATCACGAAAAGTGAGCCCATCCACATGGCGGCAGAAGAAACCGTAGGCGGGCAAATCTCCATATCGAATACTCTCCGGATAATCCCCATCATTCTCCGGATAGTCAGATTTCGCATTCTCTTTTGTCCCTCCTCCGTCAAAATTGATATAGACATTGGAGATGGAGACATTCTCAATATAATGGCCGGCGATACCCAGAAGAGAACAGCCATTCCTTCCCGCATTGGTCGCTGTAATATTGCTAATTTTTACATTCTTGAATGTGCCAACAGGTTTTTTTATTTGATTAGGTCTGTTTGGTCTTGCACGGTTTCCCAGGCGTAGAAAAATTGGGGCTGCCATATCTTCTATTGTGATATTGGATATCGTCACACGGTCTATCTCACCACCGTCTACAAGTTCCAGGGCAATTCCCGCCAGACCTTCCGAGCGGCCAGAATAGCCGCTATCCGCCAATGATGGTTTTAAGATACAATTTGTGATGGTGATATCTTTGAAGCCGCTGGCGGATTCTGTTCCTGCCTTTATGGCATTTGTCCGGCTGCGGATTATGCAATCGGAAATGGTGACATTCTGAACAGGCCTGCCGGTCGTACTTTTTAAGGTGATACCATCATCATCGGAATCGCCATATATACCGGAGATGATCACATTTTGTGTACCGTCAATATCGATCAGATCATTATTGGGATTACCATGGCTATAGATATTAAGGTCTCGGAGTGTAAGATATTCACAATTTAAATATTGCTGCAGCCACATGGCTGGTTTTTGCAGCGAAACTTTTTCAACGAGTATATTACGGCAGGAGACCAGGCGGATCAGATAGGGACGGTTGATATAAAATGGCTCAGGAAGAAAACGGGTCGTATCGGTAAAAACAGTGACAAGGCCTTTCCACTCCTCTTGAGGAATAGGACTATCAGAAAATAAGGCACCCTGCCCATCGATGGTTCCCCGCCCGGTGATGGTAAGATTATGAAGATCTTCACCCCAGATCAAGGCTCTGGCTACATACCGATCAGAGCCGGATGGGAAACGGGTTTTATTTAGGGGATAATCTTCTACATTCGTGCTGCCTAAGAGGATTGCTCCTGGCTCTAGGTACAAACGTATATTATCCTTCAAATAGATTGTTCCGGATAAAAAGGTCCCGGTGGGGAAATATATGGTTCCACCACCCTTCTCAGCACACACGTCAATAACCTCCTGGATCGCTTTGGTATTTAAGGTTACGCCATCCCCAACGGCACCATAATCCGTGACATCATAAATACTACTCAGAGACCCGACTGACTGTGAGACAAAAATAAATGACGTTATTGCTGCCATAAGAATTAAATTCTTAATTCTTACTGGACTATGATATAATCTGCTGTTTTTCATAGTGAGTATCCTTTTAATATTCTTTTCTGAATTTCTTTTCTCATGCAACGACGCATAGACTGCGGATAACCTAAAGAATCATTATAGGGTGTTATATCTCTCGTCTTAAATTATAATTATTGATTATAGATCTATACATAACCGAATTTTAAATTATATATTTTTCTCCGTGATCTTCGTTTCCTCTGGCAAGACTTGTTTTTGACAAGAAAGGAAAATCCTAATTCCCCGTTTGAAGGGGGAATCCCGTTACGGGACTAAGGATTGTGAATTTAAAAGATACTGCAACACCCCCTCTCAAAGGGGAGATAGATCTTGCTCTCTCAAAAATTGTGCTATAATTTCAGCTTTCAAAAATCTCTGACAATTCACTCCGTGTTTATTTTACATGTGTCTCTCCGTGGTTAAAAGCAAAACCAATAATCCTATTTAACCCGATTATACATATTAGTCAATACACTATCCGAAGATCCCTCCGCAAATTCAAATGGGATCTTTGCCCGGCTCAAATCATTTCCCATGACAACAATATTTTTATTCTGGCCTTCAAATCGCATAAATACACCTGTGTTTTCCGGAACAACACAACCTCGGATAAAAATATCTTCTACATCCCTCTGAACAATCATGGGGGCATTATCAGGTATACCCGGACCCATATATCGATCGATCTCCATATCCTGAACATCCTCACAAATTAAAGCCGGCCTAAAATCCTTTTTATCCCAGGCAAAGTTTATATTATCAAATTTTAATCCCTTTACATGACGACAATAAAATCCATAAGAGGGTAGAAGTTTTTTCATTTTTGTAGCATGGTCTAAAAGTAGAGCCGGATCTCCTTCGGTAATCTCTTTAATTACATATCCCGGGTGGAAAAGCTTTTTCGCCGCCTTCAACGGTCACATCGATATTACTTATCGTAACATTTTCTACGGGATATCCGGGCAAACCTGTAATATCAGCCCCCCGCGGACCAATATCCCGGGCAATGATATTGCTGATATGGACATCCCTAGCGATTCCAATGCCAGGTTTTGGTACCATTGGCGTAAATTGTCGAGCCCGGTTACGTACTCGAATAAACAGAATTGATTCCATCCCTCTTACTGTGATATCTGAAACATTAATCCGCTCAAGGACACCCCCATCAATCATCAGCAAACCAATAGCAGCCACACCACGTGGTTTTCGGTCCCAATCCATTTCATCCAAACCTGGTTTACGTATCGTACAATTCGTCATGGTGATATTTCGAAAACCACCGTTAGATTCAGTACCTAATTTAAATCCCTGTGATTCTGTACTTAACACACAATTTGTAATCGTCACATTTTCACATGTTTGATTAGAAGTACTTTTTAACACCAGGGCATCATCGGCCGAATGAATGTAACAATCAGAAATACGCACATTTCGGCAACCATCTATATCGCAGCCATCATTATTTACGCCCTTCATACTATTGACACGGATGCCGCTAATAACCAAATCATCGCAGGCCAGATAATGCTGCACCCAGAATGCAGAGTTTACCAATGTAATATCCCGCACCCGCACATTCGTACATTTTACCAGACGGATCAGACAGGGTCGTTTTCGAAAGGGCTGATCATTAAAAGTGGTTCCCTGCCCATCTATTGTTCCCCGACCCTTAATTGTAATATTCTCAAGATCTTCACCATAAATCAGACTCTGATGAAAGTAGGTCTCTGTATAAGATCGAAATTTAGGCGGAGTTGAGGGATAATCGGCAAGATCCGTACTGCCCAGCAGGATTGATCCGGCTTCAAGAAATAGAGTCACATGATTTTTCAGAATAATTGTACCCGATAAAAAGGTTCCGGCTGGAAAATAAACCGTACCGCCACCGGCTTCATTTGCAGATTGGATAGCAGCCTGAATAGCCTGTGTATCTTTCGTTTTGCCATCACCAATGGCGCCGAATTCGGTAACATTATAAATGACGGGTTGTGAAGCGATCGCCGGCGATAAAAGAAAAGATGATGCAATTAAAACCAGGAGACCGAGGGTTTTAAGTTCTATTGAACCTGTTTGGAAATTAGGGTTATGCATATTATGAATCCTTATAATTTTCTAATCTGTGGATCTTTTTTCACACAAAGGCGCAAAGACCTGCCCGCCGGCAGGCGCGGCGCAGAGAACACAAAGAAAAGATTATAGGGTTTTAGATCTTGCATATCTTAGATTATAAAACACGTATCCCTCATTCAGAGGTACTTAGTAGAACTTAAGAGAATGATCTACGTCTGTTAATTTTAAAATAAAGTTCCAGTTATAGTACATATTGACCACCTTGACCAGGATGGTATTGCGTCCCTTTTTAAGCCAGACAGGGAATGGCTTCATTCCGTCTCCAATAAAGAACATCTCCTGTCCAACATTTTCTCCGTTGAGCCAGATTCGACCAAAATCATTGGCGAGAAAGTTAACATACACCAATCTATCATCCGGACTGTCCACAAAAGAGATCGCATAGCCGAGGTTTTTATGCAGATAGCCATACGTTTTACCAAAATCCACCTGGTCCTTCTCATTAGCAATAGTCTGTATCCAACCAATACCATCCTGGAATTTATCGTCAGGACTCCATGGTTGTGTTTCGGGTCCATAGTCATTAAACATTGCCGGGAAAACCCGCTGAAGATCGAACGGCGGATCTGTATATGAAAGTGGACGACCCTCAAAAGGGGCTGCGCTGTGCCAATTTGAAATCGTCCTAAAATCCTCTTTTTTAAAAATAGGCACTTTTGCACTGTGATTTACAAGTTTAAGACCATTATCTTTAGCGGTGATATTTAAAACCGGGGGGTAAGATATAGTAGGATTGGAAATTGAGAGCACCGTTTGGAAAATGATGCTATCACCTGGTGAAATTACCTTGCTCAATCGTTCTCCTGCAGATGATCTCCAACCGTTTAGAGACAATCCATGCAGTGAGAATTCTACAAGTATTTCCCGGGTTTGCGGATTAGTGATACAGGCAGAAATTTCCGCCTGAAATTTTTTCCCATTGGATTGAAGGGAACGAATTGTTTCAATTCTTTCAATGCGTTTCCGCGTTTTTCTCACCTGATCGATGCCGTGGGTTGCTCCCAACTCAAGAATGGATAAGTGAAGCGTGTCGGCTTCAATTTTAACTAATGCTGTATGATGTGTGTTTCCGCGGTAAAAACTGTGTGGTTTTCTTTGCATACCGCCGCTACTAGCCATGATATAATACGGTCGGCCGTTTCGGACAGTAGTGGAAAGCCTGTGTGTATGAGCAGCAATAACGGTGTATTTTCTTCCCTTTAAAGCATTTTCTATCGTTAACCACTGACGATACATTAAATTTTCCGGACGTTTGCGATGCCAGGCAGGGTTGTGCATAAAGACGACTGTGTGACGGGCATTAATGCTTGTTGCGATATCTGAAATGGCCCATTCTACCTGTTCCTCGGTAAAATTATGTCCCTCACCAGGTTTTGCCTCAGTATTCAAGGCAATAAAGTGAACACCACGATAATCGAACGAATACCATAGTTTCCCGAATCGTGCCTGGTATGGCGCTATCATCTTTTGGGATGGTAAGTCATGATTGCCAGGAACACAATAGAGGGGCATTTCTAATTTATTTGCAAAATGCGTAAATAGATCGAATTGTTCATTAAAGTCCTGCGCAGCCCCTTCAGGTCCTTCCCTGTGATTATAGCCATCAATTAAGTCACCGGGCATGAATACAAAATCAGGATGTAGCACATTCATATCTCTTATAGCCTGTTCAAAATAGGGCCATCCTATTATGGGGTTGCCTCCGGCTCGGTCAGCTATTATTCCAAAGATAAAACTATCATCTGCACTCCTGTACTTTCCGCCAAAGGAAAAATTTTTGCCTTTGGGTATGTCAGGTGGTGCAATATGATTTTTTACATCATCTTTTGAGTTTGCAGAAGAAAGTGGATGCCCGGATTGAGCAAAAAGTTGCAACGTTAACAACATGCAAACTATACAAATAACCACTGCTTTTAACCCTATCATTTATTTCCTCTCATCTGGAATATTACATCCTGTTTATGAATATTGTGCTCTCCAATATGAATCAAGCCTGACGTTCAATGAACTCACGGATCGTATCTGCCTGGGGGCGGTGTCCGTCAATCAGGACAGCGGCAAGGATCGAATAGCCTGCTAGCTTCCCCTGCGCGATGAGATCGGCGATACCATTCATCTGGGCGCGAACGTGGTCAAGGGGAACCGGTATCCTTTTTGAATAATCACGCAAATACACACCCATAATAATCGGTTTGTCCGGAAACAGCTCATGGCATTGATCTACGTATTTGTTAAGATGGGTGATATTTTCATAATTCCAGATCCACAAAGTGACAATATCTATATGCGGTCTCATCCCGGTCCAGAAATCCACTTTTTCAAACTCATGGGTATATACCACCGTCCAAAGATTGAGATCAGGATTCAGCTCTCGGATAGCAGAGCGGATCCCGCCAAATTCCCTGGGGCCATATTTATATCGCTTCATCAACCCATAAAGATCATCACAGTATACACCGGTTATATTCTGGAACTTTTTAGACATACGTGCCACATTTTCACCTTCTGATTGGACAGTTGCCGGATCGCTTTTGGGAGCACATCTGGGGCGACCATCCTCATTCCATTCCCACCCCCATTTACTGATATCACAGGTGACCTCCGTATAATCTTCCAATAAGCGGAGTGCATGTACATCGTTGGGATGAAATAAGTAGTTGACACGCGACAGACCAAAGTAGCGGGCGCCTTGCCCCAGACCGTAAATGGAAGGTGGTACACCGGGATCAATGCCTTGTCCCTCCCAGACCCAGCCCCGGTCCCGAAACGTTAGTTCACCTTCAGGTTTAATAATTCTTGAAGCCTCTGGAAAATTGGTGGCACCCAATGAATGGGTTAACCCAACAGCTGCACCCGTCTTTGTCATGGTTTGAAGAAAATCTCGTCTTTTCATAATATAAGTTTCCCTAATATTGAGAACTCTGGGCTCGCCCTCCGAGCCTGCCCCGTTTTACGGGATCAAATTTGAAAAAAGATAAAAGATTTACCACAAAGTTCTCAAAGAAGGCACTAAGATCACAAAGAAAAAAAAGTCCTTGAATGACCTCCCCCTTAATCCCCCTCCTTAGTAAGGAGGCAGAAATAGGGGGTGGTAATTGTTTAATTCTTCCTTTGGCAGTGGTAAAAAATTAACTATGCAATTAATGTAGATAGTAACAATTTCCAAATCCAATCAACAAGAGTATGCACAAGTATGGCAGCAAATAAATTATTTCCACTTTTTTTGTATGCCCAGCCATAGCCAAACCCGGCAATGGTTGCTAAAGAAACATAGGTAATTTGTATTGATAAGTCATTAACGTTATTCCAGTGCATGAGCCCAAATGCCAGGGAGGATACAACCATGGGAACCCATTTCTTAGAAGATACATTTTCAAGACCCCTGAGCAGTATACCCCTGAAAAATAATTCCTCTGGTAAGGCAACTGTTAGAAACAACCCTATAAAATGAACGGATAGCTTGGGAACATCATAAGCTTCCGGAATAGAAAAAGATAGAAATCCCGTTGCAATTCCGGGAGGAATCACAATGACCATTATTATCATCAATGCCTGTACGGTTACAAAGAAATCTTTGAATTTAGGAACTAGATTAAAACCAATATCAACTCCTCTGTATCCACCCCATCCAATTATAGCAATAACAGAAATGGCAATAGACCACCAGGTATAGTCAAGAATCGGTTGCATTCCTGTATACCAACGAAGATCAAAAGGGATCCAAAGGATGAGCCATAAGGCAGCATCCGTCCAGCTGATGGTAAAACTTTCATCTGCCTGCTGTTTTAATGCACCAAATACCACAAAAACAATGGCTGTAAAAATAGTCGTATTATAAGGATTAAAATATCCGGTTAATATTCCCGGTATGGCGAAGAGGAGAGATAGACCACCCGCAACATAATAAATCGAATTTTTGTCTCTTCTTATCCAGTCCTTAAACTGACCGAAAGCATTTCGTGATCCTAATGCGAGCATTAATCCCAGGAGAGGTGAAAAGCTTAAGACCTGGGCGATGATTGCTAGTGTGGTATTCTTTGAATCAGAAGACGCAACACCATACACTAACAATGCCCCTAACAGACTCCAAATAATCCACAGTGTGATGAATTTATTTTTCATATGCGTATCATGATTTTTTATCTCAATGAAAGTAATATTTTAAACATCCGGTTTAGAATTGTAAAGGAAGCACTAAAATTTAAAAGTGTAAACTATGTCCCCGAACACCTGCAACCCATCTCTCCGGTCTATACACTAAATGGAGAAGGGAAATGATTTAAAAAACTCACCCTAAATCCCTCTCTTACAAAGAGAGGGACTTTGAGGAGCCCCTTCTCATAAAGAAGAGAAGGGGTTTTTGAATGCAAATACATGATAAAATAGTGATTTTTGTTTTAATTTGGACATTAATGATACGAAAACTCAATCTATGTTCTATTTCTTCTTATACACTTTCACGTAATCCACCAGGAAGACATCAGGAAACACCGAATCCTTCAAGTCTTCTCTTTTACTTGGAAGTTCCATACTTAGGATAATGTACTCATCAATATGAGAAATAGCCTGAGTGAGTTCATAATATTTATATCCATCTACAAAAAACACATATTTCTCCGGCGTCCATTCTACAGAAAAAGTATGAAAACCTTCGCTGACACCATCACGTTTACTTTCCATCGCTCCCACAGTTTTCTGATTGGGTCCATATGCCCAATGTAAATTATGCGAAACGATATCTTTTCCCATTTTTTTAAAATGTTCCATGATATCGATTTCCACTCCATATTTTCCTGGATCCTCGCCCTTGGCAATATCAGTAGATTGGATCCAAAAAGCAGCCCAATTCCCATCCGATTTTTGGAGTTGGGCGCGGCATTCAAAAAAGCCATACGTTGTCATAAAACGACCTTGTGTACCAACCGCTCCTATTAGAATTGAATCATTCTTTTCTAAGGGCCAATAATTCCAGGATATCCACCCTTTACTTTTACAGCCTCAGGAGAGACATAGCCGGCTGCACGAGGCCCAACACCCCTGACAGCCCATTTATCAGGATCTAATTCGTTGCCTTCAAATTGGTCTTCCCAGAAAAGTTCGTATCCTAAACTCTCAGGCGTATATTGGGTATCTGTCATGGGGCCTAATATATTTTTAACTTCATTTTCATCAGTTGTCAATATAATTGGTGAGCGCCACAAACCGCCACTGTTCCCCCAGTCATTAACTTTTACTGCAATATGATTGGTCTCGCCAGTTTTTAAATGTTTGGATATCTCTGAAAAGGTGGGTTTACTGGCAAAACTAATATTTGCTTCACCAAAAAAACTGACACTAGTCCCATTGATAAACAATTCATAGGCATCATTTACACCATTAAATTTTATCCATACACTTTCCCCTGTCCATCCCGCCGGAACGTCAACCTTTTTTCTATACCAGCCATAACCATCCAGATCAGGATATCCCAGATCTTCCCATCGTTTTCCGGCATCAATTTTAGCCCACTGTGAATCATCAAAACCGGGAGCATACCATTTTTCACTCTGACCAATATTACTTTCATCCCCCGAAAAACGCCACTCTGTTGATAGATCAATACGCTCAGGAGCATCGGTTTTTCCACAAGCTGAGACAAGCAGAAGTATCAAAAAAAACGATATTAATTTTGCATGCCGTTTGATTACCAAGAGACAAGTTACGATATTACTTAAAATACTTCTACGAAAACCTTTCATGATCAAATCCTTTATCTGTTTTAGAAGCACAATTTAATTCCCCCTTTGAAGGGGGCTAGGGGGATGTTTTTTTCTTCAACTTATACTGCGAAGCAGTAAAACTTGATTAACTTTGGGTGTAACCCGAAGATGTAAGTATTCCATAGATTTGAAACTGCAAAGCAGTTTAATAATCATTAAAATAAATTCAACTCCTTCAGAGTTGACAGTCTTTTCGTTATAGTCTTCCCCAAATTACATTCGGGGTTATTCATATTCAATTCCTTCGGAATTAAGTGAATTAATCGTTCCGTCAATTTTGGATTATAATGAATTTTCCTATTATTACATCCCCACTAACCACCTCTAAAGGGGGAACCAAATCAGTAATAATTCATGAAATTCGGCCGAAGGGCCCGTTTTACGGGTATAAATCTGTGCAATTCGTGGATATTTTTTTCACTATTATTTATCAAATCGGCTCAATTCTTTCATCATAAAATTTGGATATAATACGTCATGTACCTTTTCTACAACTATTTCTTCTGGCAAATTAAATGTCTTTTTAAGGCGAATATCTTTTGACGATGCACCGATACGCACTTCGTAATCGCCTTTGTCCGCTACCCATGCACTAATGCCACTCCAGAATGAAGCCAGAGAACGTTCATCCAATTCGAAGGAAAGTTGTTGGCTCTCTCCAGGTTTCAGTAATTTTGTTTTGGCGAATCCCTTTAGCTCTTGTACTGGTTTCTCAATCTCTATACTCGGAGCTGCAAGGTACAATTGAACAACTTCTTTACCAGCTACTTTTCCAGTGTTCTTTATAGTCACAGTAACGTTCATTTTTGAGGAGAAGTTAGTGCTGCTCAATTTCAAATCTGAATAATCGAATGTTGTGTACGACAAACCGTAACCAAACTCATAAGCTGTTGGAATATTGAAAGAATTGTAGTAACGATATCCGACATAAATCCCGTCTGTGTAAAATGAATTAACAGGTTCATCAACTGGAAGTCCCGGGAAAGTATTTGCAGAAGGTACATCTTCATATTTAATAGGAAATGAATCAGGTAATTTTCCGGAAGGATTAACTTTACCTCTTAATATATCAGCAACAGCATGTCCACCCTCTTGTCCTGGCTGCCATGCTAAAAGAATTGCATCTGGATAATCTCTCCAACTTGCTGTTTCCCAAACACCACCAACATTGAGTACAACTATTACTTTTTTACCAGCAGCGTGGTAAACCTCACAAACATCTTTTACAAGATCTAAGTTCTATTTGTGTAATAGGGATATATCCGTTTTCGTAGTTTTCACCACCGCTTCTACCTAATGTAATAACAGCAACATCAGATCTCAGATTCATATTTTCTAATCTCTTCTTTCGATATAGGCATTTCTTTACTGAATGCAACCAATCTATTTCTTGAAATGAGGAGGAGCCTGGTTTTCCAACTATACCATTATCCTTACGCATTTTTGGATTATTAAAATAAGGTGGTACAACATTCTCTCTCTTTGATTTTTTTAATGTAATCTATATATTTTTTTCTCCATTTTGTCCAGTATATTGAAACCAGCAGATTTAAGACCATCATTAACAGATACTGCTATATTTATGACTTCTAACACTTCCACTACCTGTTCCAAATGCTATAAGATGGTATGATATTTTACCAAAAACGGCGATTGTTTTTCCTTCATCAAGTGGGAGTATACTATTTTTATTCTTTAGTAGTACCATGCCTTCGCCAGCTGCTTCTCTGGCAATGTTCGCATGAGCTTCCAAATCCGGTTTTAGAGATGGCGTATATTCCTTCATACTGGGTGAACTTAACTTGAGTTTCATGTTGTAATACTAAATTTTCATCAAGTGTATTTTCGTCTAGTAATTTTATTTTTCAATGCATCTGTTATTTCATTAAACTCCTGCATACTACCGCTCATGATCATATTAATACCGGCTCTCACTTGAGCAACCGCATCTCCGTATTGCATATCAAAATCGGTTATATAAAGTCCATTAAAGCCCCATTCTTTCCGTAAAATATCTTGCAGCATTTCTGGTATTTCTGGCGTATAGTAACCATTTAGTCTATTATATGCTGTCATTATCGCTTTAGGATGGCTTTCTTTAACAGCTATCTCAAATCCTCTTAAATAGATTTCACGCAAGGCTCTTTGACTAATCACTGCATTATATTTTCTTCTATTTGATTCTTGATTGTTCGCCAAAAGAACTTTTAGAGTAGCACCTACACCATTAATTTGTATACCATTAACAATTGATGCAGCTAACTTTCCCGTAAGTAAGGGATCTTCTGAATAGTATTCAAAATTTCGACCACACTTTGGATTACGTTGCAAATTTAATGAAGGCATAAGTCCTAAATCATAATCGTATTCTAAAAGTTCATTTCCCAAAGATTTGCCAACATCTTCCATTAATTCGGTATTCCATGAAGCAGCTAAACATGTTGCAGTAGGAAAAGCAGTAGTGTATGAGTAATTCTCTGCATCTTCTGGAGGAGAACCTTTGTTTATACCAGCAGGCCCATCAATGAGTGAAGTTGTCTTTATTGAAAGACGAGGTATAACCATTTTAGAATTTCGATTAGCTATTGGAACCTCTATGTTTTTTTCGGATACAGAATCACTTGCGATTAAAAATCTTCCATCACCAACGGTCATGCCAACTTTCTCTTCCAGAGTCATCCGTGAAACCAAATCTTTAGCTCTTTCTTCAAGAGGCTTCTTTTCATTCTTATAAACAGGAACCTCATTATTTTCCTGTGCAAACAATGTTGAGCATGTTAAACCAGTTAATAATGCCACGAATAATATCCCGAAAGATTTTTTTAATTTTAATAAATTCACTACTTCTCCTTATTAGATTTACTTAACCGATATTATTATTGACGTTTTCAAAGAGATACTATTTATCAAATCGGCTCAATTCTTTCATCATAAAATTAGGATATAACACATCGTGAACTTTTTCTACAACTATTTCTTTTGGCAAATTAAAAGACTTTTTAAGGCGAATATCTTTCGATGATGCACCGATACGCACTTCGTAATCACCTTTGTCTGCTACCCATGCACTAATGCCGCTCCAAAAGGAAGCCAGAGAACGTTCATCCAATTCAAAGGAAAGTTGTTGGCTCTCTCCAGGTTTTAGTAATTTTGTTTTTGCAAATCCCTTTAGTTCCTGTACTGGTTTCTCAATCTTTGTAGTCGGAGCTGCATAGATATAATTGAACAATTTCTTTACCAGCTACCTTTCCCGTATTTTTCACTGTCACCGTAACTTTCATTTTTGAGGAGAAGTTAGTACTGCTCAACTTCAGATCGGAGTATTCGAAAGTTGTGTAGGACAAGCCATAACCAAACTCGTAAGCTGTAGGAACATTAAATGAATCGTAATAACGATAACCAACATAAATGCCATCGTGTGTAAAACGAATTGACAGGTTCATCAACTGGAAGTCCCGGGAAAGTATTTGCAGAAGGTACATCTTCATACTCTATTAGGAAATGAATCAGGTAATTTTCCGGAAGGATTAACACTTACCTGTTAATATATCAGCAACAGCATGTCCACCCTCTTGTCCTGGCTGCCATGCCATAAGAATTGCATCAGGATAATCGCGCCAGCTCGCTGTTTCCCAAACACCTCCAACATTGAGTACAACAATTACTTTTTTACCTTCAGCATGGTAAACATCACAGACATCGCGCACGAGGTCAAGTTCTATTTGAGTTATAGGAAGATATCCATTTTCATAGTTCTCGCCACCGCTTCTGCCTAATGTAATGACAGCAAATCTGATTTCGATTCATATTTATTTATCTTTGCTTTTGATACCGGCTGTTCTTTACTAAATGCGACTAATCTTTCCTTGAAATGGGGTGGCGCCTGGTTACCTGTTATGCCATTATCCTTACGCATTTTAGGATTATCAAAATAAGGCGGTACAAGATTTTCTTTCTTTGTTTTTTCAATAAAAGCAAGGTATGATTGTCTCCATCTCATCCAAAACATTGAAACCAGCCGATTTGAGTCCTTCGTTAACAGATATTGCATATTTAAGACTTCTGACGCTTCCGCTACCTGTTCCATAGGCTATCAGATAATATGATATCTTACCAAATACAGCAACTGTTTTCCCCGTGCTAATTGGAAGCGTATTATTATTATTCTTAAGCAGCACCATCCCTTCACCAGCTGCTTCTCTGGCTACTTTTGCATGCGCTTCCAAATCTGGTTTTAGAGAGGGGGTATATCCCTTCATACTGGGTGAACTTAGTTTGAGTTTCATGTTGTAAACTAAATTTTCATCAAGTGCACGCTCGTCAAGTGTTTTATTTTTCACTGCATTTGTTATTTCTTTATACTCCCGCATACTGCCACTCATAATCATATTAATTCCCGCTCTCACCTGGGCAACAGCATCCCCATAATTCATATCAAAATCAGTCATATAAAGACCATCAAATCCCCATTCTTTCCGTACAACATCTTGTAACATTTCTGGAATTTCTGGCGTATAGAATCCATTGAGTTTATTATAGGCCGTCATTATCGCTTTTGGATGGCCTTCTCTAACTGCTATTTCAAATCCACGCAGGTAAATTTCGCGCAATGCTCTCCGACTGATGACAGCATTATATTTTCTTCTATTACTCTCCTGGTTATTCCCCACAAAATGTTTTAGAGTTGCACCCACGCCCCTGGACTGCAAACCATTAACCATTGAAGCTGCTAATTTTCCTGAAAGCAATGGGTCCTCAGAGTAGTACTCGAAATTACGACCGCATTTGGGATTACGATGTAGATTTAGCGCAGGCATTAGTACAAGATCATAGTCGTATTCTAAAAGTTCATTCCCAAAAGCCTTTCCCACATTCTCAACCATTTCGGTATTCCATGTAGCTGCCAAACATGTTGATGTAGGAAACGAGGTGGTGTACGTATACGCTGTGGCTCCTTCAGGAGGAGCATGTTTGTTTATTCCCGATGGTCCATCCGTAAGTGCCGTTCTCTTTATGGAAAGTCGGGGTATTAGCATTTTTGAATCTTGGTTGGCTATTGGAACTTCTACATTCTTTTCTGCTGATTGACTTGCTGAGGGCAAAAATCTTCCATCTCCAACAGTCAAAGCGATTTTCTCTTCCAGCGTCATTTTTGAAATTAATTCTTTGGCCTTTTTTTCCATAGCATTATTATCATTATTATTGCAGGCAACTAATGCAATGCTGGTAAAACTTGCCAACAATGCCACAATAAAAATCCCGATAACATTTTTTAATTTGAATAACTTCATTTCTTCTCCTTTTTAATATGTTGGTAATTTATAAATATTCATACATATTTAATGTCAATGAATGTTTTCGAAAAGCACAATGGAATTCCCCCTTAAAAAAGGGGCTAGGGGGTTGTTTGTTCTTCTAATTCACATATTTTATTAGCAATTATCTCTACTGCCCCCGCAATATTCTTAAGAACATAATGGCCATCAATTCTTATAATGTTTAAACCAATATCCATTAATCTTTTCTCTCTTTTTTTGTCATATTTTTGTTTTCCATCATGTGATATTCCATCTATTTCTATAACTAATTGTAATTTACTACAATAAAAATCGACAATATAGTTATCTATTGGTTTTTGCCGTTGAAACTTGTACCCAAGTAACTGACCTCCTCTTATATATTTCCAAAGTAAACGCTCTGTATAGGTCGAGTTTCTTCTTAACTCTTGGGCTCGTTCTTTCAGTTTTGAATTGTAATATATTTTCAACTTTCTACAACCCCCTAACCTCCTTTTTTAAGGGGGAATTATATTATTACCTCACTGGGATAGGCCCAAAGGGATTATTAATATCCATATAGTAAATGATAACACTGTTGCTTACTTAATTTTAATAACCACAGTTCCTGACATGGAATCAGGACCTAATCGCAGGGCACCATCCCCACCGGGCATGACTGTTTTACCATTCACAATCGCTTCCTTTATAGGACCGCTTCCCTCAATCTCCAAACGAAGCCGCCCCCCCCGAATTCTCAGATCAGCGGAAACCGGCGGACTACCCGGATACAAAGCTGGCTGAATGACCAGTTCCTCGCCTTCAAAACGAAGACCCAGATAATGCCGGATGATAAATAGGGTCATTTCCCCCGTACTCCAGCAAATAATCCCATCCCATTTTGATGTACCCCGCGTAGCCGGAATTTCTTCAAACCAGGCACCGCTTGTTCCTCCCGGTAACCCATGTAAATACTCCAGGGATCGCCGGCTGCGTTCAAACAAACGTGCTTCATGCTGTCCACGCATGATAAAACTGGTTGCGAAGGCCCAGGGGCCCACCTGATTTGGTTCGCTACTGCTGTTATAGCGGCTGTATCCCCCACTAAACCAACGGGCATTCCATAACTTTTCCACTTCTTCAAGTGTATTCCTCGCAAGATCTGATTGAGGATCTACCACACGAAACGCCATAGGCAATGCCTGAGTTGCGTCAGGTAATAAGCGGTGATGAAAGCTGACCGTTTGCGGACAATCATATACATAACCGGCATATCCTGAGAAATAATCAGCGATCTCTCCCGTGACATTCCGACGTTTTATTAAACGCCCTTCATGAACCAGGGACCGGTCAGGATGAGAGAGCATCGCCTCAAGCATTCGGTCTGAGGCTTCTTGCCAACGTTCCACTTTATCCTCTGCACCAAGTAACGGTGCCAACTTGCTGGCTTCTCTTAATCCCAAAATGACATAAGTCTGATAAATCAACTCATAGGCATCGTCAAAAGTCCGTTCCCAGAATTCCCGGCGGTTATGAACCATACCGGTCTTATCCAGAAACACAGGATTTAAGGGGCCTCTCAATCATGGCGAGAATTTTGGTACGGTTTTGGCGGATTAAAGATTCATCCCCGGTCCAATCAACATAACAGCGCAAAAAATGAAGCATTTCGCCCATCTGATCTAATTGCTCCCGGTCAGGATTGGCAAAACCTCCACCAATCATCGTCACACCGGCATCGGTGATCATCTGGGTGAGCATATGATTTCCCATTGCCCGGGCCATCTCAAAATTTCCGGACATTAAAGCCCCAAGGGCGGTATTGGAACCATCACGGATCCATTCAGAATTATACTGTAAATAACCGGCATTGATTCGACCTTCCTCCGTAGCAAAATTGTCCAGAGCATAACGGGCATGATCATAGATATCCTTCACAATATGGTCATCCGTTTTTATGGTTGTCATGGCAGACCATTTCTGGTTTGCCTTCTTTAAGTCAACACTCCCCTGATCTTTCATCAATTTTGTGCCCTGGATACAAGTTGCTCAGCATTTCCTGATTCAATAGGAAGTTGAAGGAGTAGATATGATTTAATTAAAACTTTTTGATCGGGGCTCATTCGGATTGGGCCAATATCTACATAGCCCTCACCCGGATCAAAATAAGTGGGATGTCCGGGAGCAATTACCATTGCTATGGATGCTTCACCAGCCTTTCCTGTCAGCACGCCGACCTTGGACTTGGCAGTTTCCAAAAGGTAAATTCAATCGCAGGGTAATTTCCAATTCCCCGCTTAAATCAGTTCCCTCTAATAAAATAGCGCGTTGAAAGATTTCTTTTTCAGGAAGACCAGTAAATCGCTCAGTAATTCTAACTCCATCCGCATACCATAGGCCTTCAATAGTGGGAATACCATTCTCCTCCACCCAATGTACAGGTGTTTGCTCACCGAAAGCCATAAAGGGCACATTTTTTATTATTGCTTTAAGTGTACTTGAAAAATTGTTTCTGGCCTGCGGATTGAAGTTAAAGGCATGAACTTTTTTCCCACTCTGTTTAGGCGTCCCGGCATCAAACAACCAGTAATGAATGGCTGGACCAACATCCGCCTTATCTGACTGGATCACCATCAAGGCACGCCCGCTGCGGAGAAAAAAATGATTTCGACCATGAAAGATAAGTGAGTGTATTGTAACGTAATTGTGTCGAGTCTGCCGCCATAAAGGAATCGATATAATCAAAATCTTTGGGTGCTTGCGCATAGGATAAATCTTAACAAGATAATAAGATAAAAGCGTTGTAGTGGCGAAAAAGAATATTTCTTCAGATGATTCATATTTCCTCTTTACCTTTATTTAAACATTAGCGCTGATAAAAGAAACCCAAGATAACGTCATGCCGAATCCTGACCTGTCGTTAGGTCAGGTTTATTTCGGCATCTCATTTCTAAAGGGGCAAAGGTAGCGACGCGATTAATCGCGTCGTTACTTTAAGATAATCTTGCCCTAAAAAGATCCTGAAATAAATTCAGGATGACGGTGGTGATTTTCTTAAATAGTTTAATATAAAAATTCATGTAATTCGTATAAATTCGTGTAATTCGTGGACTAAAATCCTTTTTACCAGATTGACTTCAATTCATATATATCTCAAATCTTTTATAAAAATTGTCGGTGTTTTTCCCACACTCCAGAATTGGACACCCATTTCATCCGTTTCGATATTTTTTGCCATTACAGAGCAAAAGGCCCCATGATCGAGGAAAGTTTCAATACTGGTTTTATCAACAAGCACCTCAAAATAAAGAGATTTAGAATTGGGCGACATAGAATAGGGGAAGCCGTTAAACAAATTCCCTTTTCCAATATCATAGATCAAACGATTCCCATGAACGATCATTCCAAATTTCTGTGAATCTACCGTTTCCAATCTCACATTTAATATGTAATAGTTCGCCCTTAAAAATTTTTAATTTCTCATTCATTTCGTGAAGAGAAAGATTTTGCCAGTGATGTTTTTTTGTATGTAACTTTTCAATTTCTTTAATTGGCTCACAAAACAAACGAATACCATTTGCTGTTTTTCGTAAAGAAAATTCTGTTGGGAACAGCATCATTTGATTAAAAGGCATCCTGGGTGATTCAACTCTTCCCCAGCCAATTTGTATCCGCCGGCCATCGGATGCCGGAATATTATTGAAGGTTTGTGCCGCATAAAGGGCGCCATCCGTATACCAATGCTTACCCGTTTCCCATTTAAAATATTTACCATCAAAATCGCCAATCACGTAACTTCCCGAACCGCCATACATCACCCATTTGGTATTATTCGGGTCATCATCAATAGCGATTTCAAAAAGTTCCGGGCATTCGTAAAAACCCTCTGTATGGCTCTGGTAGGTCCACTCTTTTAGATCATCTGATGTGTATATGGATATGCCAATTTGCTCATATAATGCCATCACCCAATGCCCACCTTGTGTATACCAGAAAATCTTTGGATCGCGATTATAGCGGGTATTCCATTTTTCTTCCTGTACCCCGATCACCGGATTTTTATCATACATGGTCCAGGTTCTTCCCCGGTCATTACTAAAAGCAATATGCTGTTCCTGATAAGATTTACCTTTTTTATCATCCCAGTTTGCCGTATAGGCTGCAATCAGAACTTTTTCTTTCCCGGTTTGAAAGCCACTGCTATTAGTATGGTCAACAACAGCAGAGCCGGAAAAAATAGTATATTTTTCCTGTGAATAGAGGGCATCAGCTAATTCATTCCAGTGAACCATATCCTTGCTGACCGCATGTCCCCAATGCATATTGCCCCATCTGGTACTATAAGGATTATGTTGATAGTAGAGATGGTATTCTCCATCGTGGTACACCAGTCCATTGGGATCATTATTCCAACCGCGACGCGTAGTGAAATGAAATTGTGGCCGCAGTTTTTCCTGGTAGAGACTATCCTCTCCGGCAAACCTATCATCCTGATAAATTTCCGCTAATCCCCATATGTTTCTTTTCGTAATCCTTGAGAGTAAGGGAGATGGATTTGCCTTTCAATCCACTTACATCAACAAAAACCCAATACTGCGGATCTCTCTCAGCCAGCTGAATATCAAATACCCGAAATAATTGTCCATCGGTATCAATTTGCATTCTGACCTGAGGCGCCTCATGGGATACGGGTAGATTGAGAAAATTTTGTGTTACTATAAGTTCTCTCGCTTCACCAGCATATACTAGCTGAGAGATTAAACCTAACACTAAATAAGTTATAGACATTGTGCTGCATTTCATCCTTTTCTCCAGCCTTATTTGGATTATATGTAAGACATCTTTTAACGCAGAAAGACGCTGAGAGCGCAAAAACCCGCAGAGTTCTCTAAAAAAAATTGATAAAAAAATTATTGCCATTTATACATATTGGATCCTTATCTAAATTGTCGTTGCGTTCTCTGCGCACTTTGCGTTTAATTTCTACATATTTCACTTCCCCCTCCACGAATTTCGTACTATCTGGGGTTGTTACATTATTATATTTTGACACTAGTGGTGGCCGTTCGCGAACGGCCACCACTATCGAGATCAACGACATCCTTAAAAAGCAAGGCTAATTAACACACCTATATTTCCGTCAAGGGCAGATCCGCCAAGCAATGTGAACCCTTCCTTAGTAAGGAGGGGGATTCAGGGGGAGGTAATTTCCTATTGCTGTACCCTATGCGCCATGTCCAAAGCGCTATGCTAGCTCCACCTTAAACTAATTTCTTCACAGAGATTTATAAAATCCACTACCCGTTGATCAGGGGTATCCACTTCGATATCCGCGGCAACAATATCACAGGGTCCATATTCTCTCGCAATTTTTTCCAGATCTAAACGAACTTCATCAAGAGATTTATTGGCCACATCCATCGGTGTATACATAATCGCCCTGCGTCCTTGCGGAAATAATTCTTTTGCCCGTTCAAGATCTGAATTCTGTCCCATATCGATATATCTGATATTCGGAATTTTAGCATAGTCTTCCAGATAGGGATTGGCATTCCAGGCGCAATTATGAACACCTACTGTCTCAAAAGCTCCGGAAATTTTTAAATCATAGGGCAGCAATAATTCTGCATAATGTTCTGCCGAGACCATATTGACGAGACAGTTACTCATCGTAAAAAAACTAACCTCGACGCCTGACACACGCTGCCGCTCATGCAAGCGCTTGGCTGCATCTATCATCGTCGTCGTGACACATTCGAATAGGTGATGAACCATTCCCGGGTTCATCATCATATCCATGAATAAGTCCTGCCCCCTTAAACGCTGGGCATTATTTAAGACACCTTGCCAGTTGATAAATCCTTCCACAGGTCCTTCCAACTCTGCAATTTTTTCAACCTGGTTCATGAGAGCCTGAAAGTGCCTATTCGAATCGAGGTCTGGAGGGGATAACTGTTTGATCTCATCCTCAGATAGATACTGATGGGCGCAATTCGGCCAGTTATCTCTGGCATAAATGATCGGTACGCCATAAATAGCAGCAATGCTTGAAGCCCCATATGTGCCGGTTAACAGATCCAGTGGTTTCTCAGACTGGTCGATCCGACCGATTTTGGTATCCGGAAAACGCCGGCGTAATTCCTTTCGCATGCGTAGAATTGTTTCACGTCGGAAAACCGGATCAGTATGCCATTTTTCATCAAAATCAATTTGTAGATGGTGGTGATACCATTTTGGCGTGAATCCGATCTCGGGCCGAAGAAATGGTTCATTTCCCTCCCCTGGCCTCCGCGTCGCCGGCGCTGCCGGGGCAATATAACTGATCAAATAATCAGAATGATTGGGTTTCATATTACTTCCATATTATGTTAACTGAATTTATTCCTACTTATCTCTCGCAGAGATCTCTGATATTTTGCATAGCGCAGATCAAATTCCCCCTTCAAAGGGGGAATAGATTTTGCTTATTCAAAAAGATCAATACATTTATGTCAAAATTATCTATTTTGCATCTGCCCCTTCTATGGGGGAAACAGTTTCAATCACTTTTGCAATCCGATGGCGCATGGTCATGAGAATAATCGGGTTTTGTTCGAAGACTGTCATTGTTTGAACCAGGTCATTATGTGCTTTCGACAAAAGTTGTTTTCCTGCTGAACCACTCTTTCTCAATAATTGTAGATACTCAATATCCTCCAACCCATCTCGTAAATTTTCAAAGCGTATAGATGTTACCGGACCCTCTATCACAGGAACGTCAGGTTCTGACTTTCTTGGTGGATAAAGCAAACGACCGTCACCATTTCCCCACATGCCCCCTCCCGGATTATAACTCATCGCCAGCTCCCAGGGGTTTTGTTTCCAATAAGTTACGGACCAATATAAACTGCCATCCAATCCATATTTATCAATCATCCAAAAACGGACACGGTGATTCATCGCCGGATGATCGGTAAAATTATTGGGATAGGGACCCTTGGGTCCCGTACATACATACCACCATACATCCTCACCAAGCTCCTGCCTCGGACGTGCCTTCTCATAATTATATCGATCCATGATCGGAACCCATAGATTAACATAATCATAAAAATAGGCGATTGGCGCATCTTCATTATTACAGGTCAGCAAACGACGCATATCAGGGCAGGCTGCTTTTAACAGGGCCATTCCCTTTTTCACATTTGGATATTCGCTGATGGGTGGCTCGTCTACCCAATACCAAAAAGCTTTATCCAACCAACCTTTTTCTCGCAAATGTTCCTGAATTTCTGAATATGTCTGTATGAACAGACGATTATATCCCTCTGAATATATTTCAAATCCGTTTAGTTTCTTTGGAATTCCAGCTATTCTGAATGAGGTAAATTTAAATTCATCCAGATAGCGTTCCATGGCTCTATCAAATTTTGTATAGTCGATTCGCGGCTTTGCCGGATTTCCTTCAAATTGAATATCAATACCTGCGCCGGCATGGGGAGAATAGGGCGAAATCCGATGAGAAGCACAAAACTGCATATAAAGATCATGGATCTCCATATATTGTTCATCTGTAACCGGCCCATGATAATTTTTATTCACAGAGACACCATAAGCGGTTTCTATGGCTGGCTCATCAGGCAAAACGAAATCATAGACCTCTACCTGAATCGGAATGACTATCTTAGAAAAGGCCTTTGATGAAAGATGAATCTCTCCTTTATAAATCCCAGCTCGTTGCTTATTGGAAGCGTAAAAGGTAATCCACAAAGGATTATTCTTATCTTTTTCGATTGTGATTTGCTCCTGTATCGGTGGAAGTGGATCAGGCCAGGGCCCTTTTGTACCATAAAGATCCGATGTCGTTTTTACCTCAATATATTCCACATTAAGGACATTAATATTTGAAAGATCGAAGATCTCACCCTTTGAGACAAGGGATTTGAATTCAATTTTCAAATCCGCACAATCATGTTTTGGTTTCAAGACCAATTGAAAGGGCTCATATTCGTTTTTCGCTACTGAGAGATGAACAGTATCCATACTAGAATTTGGTACGGTTTCAGTAAGAGAAACTTTCTCTGTTCCCGGAGCATACCAAACAGAAAGAGAGTTATTTGAACTTACTCGACTTTTTATGGTCGACAATTGATCCAATAAGTTATAAATACGGGCCGGACTATCCGTGTCATTCCGGGTCAATCGCATTTTTATATTCTTTTTGATCCAGGTTGGTATTTCTCCAGATAAGGAAGATTGCATATTTTTTTGTAATGTTTTCGCCGCTTCCTTTGGTAAATCGATAGAGAAATTATCATCAGCAGGAATCCTATATCCTTGACCATTGTTGTCCGCCAGAAACCAGCGATAACCAAGGGAAGATGATTTAACTAAAAATCGTAAATAAAATGGCACAATGTCTGGTCGCAATATACTGTATACACCTGCAGCATCTTTTTTTATCCCCTCAGGGACCGGACTAAAGGTCTCATCGAGCATCTCAACTTTAAATGATTTTGAAATTCCATTTTCATCATATGTTCGGACTTTGTGTGGGCTCTCACCACGATAGAAAAACAAACTCTCGGCCATTTTTTGATTACCTGGCAAGTTAGTTGAACAGTCGATCCAGTATGGTCCGGTTTTAAGATTACGTATATCAATGACAATCGTATCCGCGAGAGAAGCGAAGCCGCCTAAATCCATGTTACCTGCGACACCTCTCACAGATGCATTATATTCGGGGACTTCTTCCATAATCAGGTATCGTGCATGACGACCCATCACCAAAGATATATCATTCTGATTTATTTCTGCCTCAACCCCGGCATCAATCATGTTTGGGCGCAGATCATCTATAACTTGTCTTTGTTCATCCAAATCAAGGAATCGGGCATAAAAGCCCCATTTACCTGTTCCCTGGTCAATTTTCAATAGAAGTAAATTCTTCCCCTTTTTTAAAACAACTTTTACCCAGTCATGATCTCTCTCCGCACCGCGTGGCAAATGATGATCCCAGACAAGAGATCCATTTAACCAGGCTCTGATACCATCATTACTACCCAGGGTCAGCACAACCTCCTGATCACTATCAGAAATAATCTCAGATGCCGCGTAGGCAACCACACGCTGGTTCTCTTTATAGATAGAAATCAGATCAATATAGTCATTGGGTGCGTTGTACAATTTCCAGGTAAAGTTTTGACCTTTATCTGTTATAAACGCCAGACCATCTTTCGGTTGTACTTTACTTTCACCACCTATCACTTTTAAATGATCAATATAAAATCCGAGAGTGGTTTTATCATGGCGATATTCCGTTACGCCTTCTGCAAGGGTATTGGGAAAGGGCCGCATAACAACCATGATTGAAGCCATTTCCCTTTTTGTAACTTCACAGATGGTATGTTGTCCATTTACCATCGACAATTGCATGAGGGTGAAGATTAAGATGTAAATACTTTTTGAGAGATTATTCATTTTTTCCTCGGAAAAGATATAGCACCAGGATAATTTAGGATATTTAAATCACCACCCCCTCGTTCCCCCTCCTTAGTAAGGAGGGGGATGAAAGGGGGAGGTCATTCATATATTCTAATCCATTTCTTATTTCACCATTTGAGGTAAATAGTTATATATTTTCTCACGCAGAGACGCAGAATCCGCAAAGAAAAAATTTTTGGGATTCAGATCTTACTTGGTCTCAATTACCATTTGATCAAATATTTTGGATATCAAAATTATAAAATCAAGATAATCTTTTCTCTGTGCACTCTGTGCCTTCTTTGTGTCCTTTGTGGTAGAAGAAAGCCGTTAATTATCTGTAGAAATACTTAATCCACCAACATCTGGTATTCCCGGTTGTTTATACCATGATTCAAAAAATTCGGATATGTTTCCGGTATACCGGGCACGCTTCACATTCATCCAGGTGCGCTGATCACCAACAGCATAAAAGACATACGTACTGCCGTCAAATTCAATTATTTCCGGATCAGATGCATTGATCCCCTCATCCAGACCAGTGGCAGACAACACGGGATTAGCGGCGCTTGTCTCCCAACTGATTAAATCTTTTGATCGTGTGATATACGTTTCAAATACCCAGCGTGGCGCCCGTCTCTCCAGATAAAGCATATAATGCCACCCCTTATCAAAGTGGAGTGTTGGGCAGGCGGTATAGCGGTTTGTTCCAAATACAGCGGTTGGTACTTTTTCCCATTTCTCCAGGTCAGGTGACCTGGCAAATTTAATAGTAAAAGCCGGATAGGTTTTATCACTTGATTCATAACTTAATACAAATCCATTTTCATCATGGCAAACCGAAGAATTAAAAATGCCTTCATTTTCGCCTTCAATTGCTTTTTGAGATTCCCATTCTTTTAGATCAACGGATTTGAAATGGGTTACATCCCGCCATTGACCATCCTCCCAACGAGATGCAAAAATATGAACCTCCCGATTATAGACAATGATTGACGCAAGCCCATAGCCTGTCGCACAACGTGCCAACTCTTTGCCAGTTTCATAGTCCTTTAGGAGCATATAATAATCATCTTTTGCACCTCCGCTACCCGGGCGTATGCATTCCATGATACATAACCTCCCCTTCCAAATGAAGGGAGAAACTTCACATAAATCATTTCGAATCAACTCTTTATCAACGAATTTTGAGGGCTGTTGTGGTGATGGGGGAATAAGTTCCTGGAACACCTCCGTTGGCCAGTACGACAAACGATGGAATCCCGTTGGGATCTCTTGTTGAAATTGAATATACGCCTTAACATCTCCTTTGGTCGTATAGTGTATATCCCCAACCGTTTCTTTATTTACGACCACACCAAAGACTTTATAGCCCATCAAGGTACAATTTTCCAAATCGACCGCCAATAATTTTCCTTCCTGCACACTCTGAATAATACCATCTGTAGGGGTCCCATGCGGCTGCGAAAAGTTGAGCGTTATCAATTTACAGCGATCTAGTTTTACCCGTGTGAAAGTGTGGAAGCCAAAATTACTTCCTTTTAGGGCGCATTGGGGACTAACCATGGTACAATTTTCAAAAACCACATCTGCAGAGTCTGGCATAGTTTCATTTTCTACCCTGACATAGGCACCTGCCGTATCACCCCACCAGTCAAGTGCCCACAATGAACATCGCCTGAATGTGATTGGCTCTGACGGGCGTGACAGACAGCTGGCCACTCCCCCTCCAAATGCCCGTCCAATGCTGATACAATCTTCCACGATAACCGAAAAAGGTTTTACCTGATTTGTCAGATCGAAAAAGATACCGGCATCCCCCCCGGTAACATAAAGATTTTTCAGATGCCAGCGATCCCAACCAATGGCAGAAAAAGTGGAGTCCGTATGCGCTTTGGACCATCCCTGTGAATTGCTGCGAATGGGTCCCCACCAATCATAACTTTTAAAACCTTTCTGATCCGGATCTCCGGAATCAATCACCACCCAACCGGTTGAACCCGAACCCAAACTGCCATCCACATCACCAATGAGCAGATTATACGAACCCGCCGCACCCCTGTTATTGGGATAAAGCATGGCTTCAAAATAGGTATCCGGGCGAATGATAATCTTATATCCACCACGAGCATCCGGAATTGCATCGAGGGCCGCCTGAATTGTGTTAAATGCATTTACCCATGATGAGCCGTCCGTATTATGGCCTAACTTGGAAACATAGAAGGTTGTTTGATGAGATCCATCTGCGAGAAGAATAGAATTTACTGAAAAAAATAACACAAATACTACTAACAGAGTAATACTATGCCTCATTGCACCTCCATGTTTGGATATTGTAAATGACCATGATTTGTCAAAAAATCAAATCTCTGAGATTTAAGTATAATTAACCACTAACTGCAATTTAATCCCCCCTTAAGAAAGGGGGTTAGTCCCGTAGAACGGGCTTAGTCCCCCTTTTCCAAGGGGAAAACAGGTCCTTGCTCAACCAAAAATTGTGCAATTTAAACCGATACCGCAACAACCCCTAATAGAAGAAAGATACTCCTCTACGACAAGATTAATCCTCGTTTATCATTCCTGCTAAATAATATTTATTTATCATTTATTCTGAAATAACTGCTCAGGCGGGATGGTCTGTTTCTCAATCCCCGGCCCCTCATATAAAACCTCCAAACCGATCCCCCCTCCACTCTGAAAATAGGTAACTTTAAAAGGATGTCTTCCTGCGTTTAAATGGATTGAGCCCGACTTCTCTTCAATCAAATGTTCAAGATCATTGTCGACGATCCTTTTGTTATCAACATATAGCCGGCTTCCATCATTTGATTGCGTATAAAAAGTATATTCTCCCTCTTCATCAATCTGGATAAATCCCTCAACTTCAAATCCAAAATCATATTTGGGTACATTGAGGTTATCAAGACTAATACGATATATAATTCCCTGTCGGGTGGGAGAAAGTGTGGAAAACTTTGGCAATTTTGTCCAGGCCCCTTCATAAAATCGATAATGTAATCCGTTTTGTTCAGGATCAACAAAGGAAATATCTACGGATTGATTAAAACTTGGGTGGTATCCTTTCTTGAAGCTACGTGCATTAACTGTTTGAGAGTTTTGCAATAAAATAGGTTTTGTATATAAGGCCGATTTCTCTGAGGGTTTAGATTTATCTAACGTATATCGTATCTCTGCGCCTTCTGTTTCCGTAGAAAGATGTACTAAAAGCGATTCCGGTTTAAAAACCGACGTGTCGGCTGGGTTTATCACGGGTTTTGATGCATAAGGTGCATCAATCAAGGAACCAATATTTCTAGACCTAAATTCATATCGACCTGATTCAACCTGATATACAGCATATTTTCCATCTGTCCTTATATAGGTTACTCCTACTGAGGTTGAGGCCGGATCGCTTTCTTCGGCAACATGCTCAGGTCCATTGGCTAAGATGTAAACCGTTGCGGTCGAATTGACCGGAATTTGAATACTCAATTTTAAATCATCATCCTCTTTTTGCCACTCAACACCTACCTGACCCCGAATAGTCTTAACATGTGCTTTTACCCAATCCATTTCAGAGGCGATGTATGGTGCTATGATAACATTTTCAAAGCCTGGCATTTCCTCATCAATGCTAATTCCAGCCAGGACCTTGTAAAACCAGCTATCCACACTACCAAACATGACATGGTTATTGGATCCCGTTTGATTCCAATGCTCAGAGAAGGTGGTTCTGCCCTGAATTAAATTTATCCAACCAGGATAATCAGGCTGTGTCACCATCAGGTATGCCATTTTACTATGATCTTCCCTGGAGAGCGCTTCAAGCATGTATTTTGTCCCTAAAATCCCTGTATTTAGATGACCTTTATTTTCTATTATATCAACAACCAGACCTCCCAAAGCAGCCTTCCCTAAAAAATCGGTGGCAATACCAAGAAATAGTGGGAAACTATTTGAGAACTGGCTACCCTCTTCATATTGCTGTTTATCATAGCCGTAAAACTTTTTATTGTAAGCGTCTTTTATCTTTTCACTCAGTTGAACATATTTTACATGGTCCTCATTCTGTTCCAAAATTTTTGCCGTTTCAGAAACAATACGCGTTACATAATAATAATAGCCGGTCGCTACAGATAAGGGACCTCCCCGCTTCCAATTCCGATTGGCGCTGAGCCAGTCACCATAATTATCTGATGGGAGAATGTAGTTATCAGCGGTGGAGGTTAAATAATTAACATAGTGACGCATTGATTCATAATGATCATCCAAGATACTCCTATCTCCATAATATAGATACATATACCATACAATTAAATGATACGCACTGCTCCAGGCTGGTGTGCCCTTTCCATCAGTAAAAGGTCGGGGTGAAATGTAGGGGATATCACCGTTCAGATCACTCTGTGTTGATTGGATATCATTTCAGCCATTTCTCATAAAACAGGGCCATATCAAAATTAAACATCGCCTCTTCCGCCGTAACATGAGCATCTCCCAACCAGCCAAGACGTTCATCCCGTTGAGGACAATCCGTAGGCAAACCCATCAAATTAGCTCTCTGTGACCATAATGTGACCTTATGGATACGATTCAGATCATCATTACTACAGGCAAATGTACCAACTGGTTCCACAGCAGAATGGACAACAACCCCAGTAATATCATCGGGATTTAAATCATTAACAATACCACTAATCGCCACATAGCGAAAACCATGGTAGGTAAACCGTGGTTCATAGGTTTCATTTTCTTTTCCACCCACAATATAAGTATCTATTGGCGAAGCCAGGTTGTTACTTTTAGGATCAATTCTGCCATTCTTTTTTATATTCTCTGCATAATTGAATTTAATCGTAGTTCCTTTCACGCCAGAGATTTTAACACGCAGCCAGCCGGATATATTCTGCCCCAGATCAACCACATAATTTCCATCTTCGTGTTTGGTCACTTTTTGAGGCTTGATTAATTCTGTTTTTTTAATGGGAGGTAAAACCTGAGCAGCCAATTTGCCACCGGGAGAAGGCAGAATGCTCGCCGCATCCCACTCCGCATCATTAAATCCGGTCTGATCCCAACCAGGAATTTCCTGGTTGGCATCATAAATCTCTCCATCATAAATACAACTACTCAGAATCGGACCGTCATTTAATTTCCACGTTTCATCTGTCAAAACAACTTCTTCTGAACCATCCATATAGACAATATGTAACTGCATAATCGCTCTTTTCGGACCATACCATTGCATCCGCCAGCTCCACCATTTTGGTAACGGATTAAACCAGCCATTGCCAAGCATAATACCGATAGCATTTTCCTTCTCCTGCAAAGCAGATGTAACATCATAGGTGTCGAATAGGACAATTTTCTTATAGAAAGTTTTGGCAGGTGTTAGGAGACTTTCACCAATCCTTGATCCATTGAGTGATAGTTCATATAACCCAAGTCCACTTACGTGTAAGAGGGCTTGTTTAACTTTTTTAGCGACTGTAAATGTTTTTCTAAGTAGAACAGATCGGGGATTGTGTTTTAATTTGTTTCCCTTATCATCTGTTTCTTTTTGAGAATAATAAAATCCAGGATCTGCAGGCGGATCCATGATTCCCCCTTTACCGATCCATTTTGCCTGCCATTCCTTTGGATTTATCAAACCTGTTGTAAATGATGCCATTTGACTAAAGGGAACAGGTTTTTTATTTTTTCCCCAGACCCGTACTTTAAGAAAATACCTTTGATTACTTTTCAGAGTCTGACCTTTGTAGGAAATATGGGTAGATTGCTCCGAATCTATTTTGCCTGAATCCCATAAATCTCCCGTATCCTCTTCTAATTGTTCTTTACTACCGGCAACAAGAATTTGATAGGCGGTTTGTTTTTCCCCACGTTCCTCTGACTGAAGCGCCCAACTAAATCGTGGTTGTTTTGTATCAATCCCCACTGGATTGGATTTATATTCTATCTTAAGATCAACAACCTCTATTCCTGTCCTTCCGGTACAGAAAAAAGAACCTAAGGTTATCATAAAAACACTTAACAGAACTAAAATAGAGATCGTACCATTAAATAAATTTTTCATTAATAATTTTCTCCCAATTTTTAACCACGAATTCCACAAATTATTTCGAATTTCACGAATTAAATATTTTTTACTGGAATGTCCTCCTGAAAGGATCTTCCTTTTTGCTGCATATGATTCTGTAGATAATAAGATTCCTATCCCGAGACGCGATCCATTTCCGGGACGGAATGACAGTAATATGAATTTGATAAATTATAACTATTATGGATTCTTCATTTTTAGTCTTTTTTCTTATTTCTTTGGTCTTATTGAACTGCGTCTTGGCGTCTTGGCGTGAGAAAAAAAATCTTGTAAAACCACGACTCTATAAATTTACCTCAATTTGTGAGAATAATCTTAACCGGACCAAACAACCCCGCATCAAAGGATGTGTCATCGGGAACACCATCCCAGCCCCAATGACGTAAGGTGCCCAGATCATCTTTGATCCCCATTGAATTGACCATCAAATTTCCAATACGAACCCGAATCTTATTATTTCCTTTCTTAACGACTTTACTCAAATCGAACTTAAATGGCGGCCATAAACGCTCGCCTACTTTTTTGTCATTGACCCATACTTCAGCCATATGAAGAACTTTGCCAAGATCCAGAAATACATGAGACGTAAGTTCCTGCAAATTAACTTGAGTTTCATACTCTGCAAACCCGGTAAAATTCCGCAATCCAAGTTTCAACCAGGAACCAGGTCGGGTTAAACCAGCTGACTGGCAATGGAATTCTGCAGGTTGTGTTAAACCACTTTCATTTCCGTAAATTTTTACCACCATAACTTTTGAACCATCAGACACATTAAGTTTATTCTTATCTAAAATTACGGATTTTCCGTCTATCCAAATTTTTGCTGATTTGGCTAAACCGGAAAGACCTACCTCTTTTGTTCCGGGAGGTAAGTTCATCCGCCACCAGGCCACACTTTTGGTAAAACTAACCATAACCGGCTCCCGCATGCTGTGCAAATCTCTTTCCTGCATTTTCAGGTCTGCTGTAATTGCTTTTCCCCATCGGGTGTCATCAAAGTCGAATTTTTGCCATCCGGACGCCTCTTCCGTCGATTCCTTCCAATCAATACCAGAGAGAATATCAAACGTGCTGCCATCGGCCAGTTGAACCGTTCCCTGAAATATCATTGATCCGTATCCGGGACGATTACTCGTCTTTACAGCAATAATATTTTCACCTTTTTTCAGGATTGAACCGATGTCGTGCAAGTCCGCATCAGTTAAATTGGAGGAATTTGGTCCTGGTTTTACGGCTTGTTCATTAACCCAGAACCAAACCTCGTTATCAGCATTAATATTTATTAAGGCACCATCTGGCTTTTCTTTTAGTACAAATTTATAACGGTAATAACGGTCACTTTCTGGCTTGGGATTGTGGAGCAACGAGGCCCGCCATGTATCAGCTATCCTAACTGGACCGGTGATATTGAGCCAGCGCCACTCTGAATCATTATAATCTGTATCCAAATACGCGGAGACATGATTCGTATCCGTTGTGATCAAGGTTCGTGCAGATGTGGTCTCAATTACCTGTGTTTCAGGAAAAGAAAACTGCCACGGTTCAGTGAGTACCAGTTCTTTTACGGCTGGCCTGGATTGATCCCCAATTTTAACTACGGGCTTATCCGAATCAATAACCAGCCAAAAAGCCTGATAAGGATCAATTTGGAGATCAACGACTGTTCGGTTTTTTTGTGATTTACTGACGACAGCCCGTATCTCGCCTTTTTCACAATCCCATATTTCTACGCCCCCACTACCATCTCTGAAGGAGAGGCGCATCTTCTCGTTTCGATCTGTATTATTAACAAGCCAATAAAAGTTTTTATTATCGATTTTGCGATGCGCAATAGTTAAGGGAAGCGTACCGGAAATTATTTCAACCTGTTTTTCGATGGCTGATTCAATTCTATCTGCAAGCAGTTTATGATTATTTCTTGTATCTGCCAGATTGATAACGGAAGGCAGTTTAACCAGATCTTCCATATCCTTTACGATTTGTTGATCTTTGGCCCCTGTTTCCGGAGAACCCTCAGGAAGAGAACCCAATATAAAAACAGAGCCGCCTGCCCGGGCAAATTTGAGTATTTTCTCTGAAGTAGAGCGGGAAAGAATGATCATTGGAGATAGCACAATTACTGAAAAATCATGATCAGCTATGTTAAGACTGGCCTTTTGCTGGGTACTTGTCTTCACAACCCTGGCTTTATTCATATAGTGACGATCCGCAATTAAAAAATCCAAGCGCCTTGCGGTCAGGGAATCCATGGCAATAGAATAAACCTCATTGATCTCTTTGGCTTTTTCGGGCCATTGATTTCCATCCACGCCTGTAAAATAACCTTCTGATAAAGCCCATACACTTTCAAGGGGGTTAATAAGCAGTATATCAGCCACTAATTTTCCTTGACGGTTTACAAAAGAGGCGCGACGTGCAAAATCGGTCCACAAATGCATATAATGCCAGTAGGGGTTTTCGGTATACCAGTCTGCCGGATAAGGTATGGTTTCCAGTATACGGTTCAGATTAATACCATGCGGTACATTATGTGTGATTCCAAAAGCAGTAACCGAATTTAAGGTCATCTTCATTTGCACCGGTGTCTGTTCCCAGCCGGCCACCCCCATTAATTCACTCATAAATGGTTTGTCTTCGAATTCACAAACCGATTGTGTTTCTTTAAAATCATGCACCTGCTGTGATTTCATTTGCAGGCAGTCGTTTCCAGGCATTGTCACCGTACGCTGGGCTCGCATAAAGTCACCCACAGCCCGAGTCTGCAACATGAGATCTTCTTCCCATAAATTGGAAATGCAGTACATATCACGATCACTCAGCCAGTCGCTAAGCCGGCCCAGATATTGTTTTGAATAGACATCTGAGACAACATCAAACCAGTCATAGCGAGCCTTGGCCCATAATCCTTCATCATCCTCTTCTGTCAGCAAAGGAAGCCATAAGCGTATATCCCTGTCTTTCATTTCCATATAGCGCTTCGCTAAAAACTCCGACCAGGCCATTTGCCAGCCAAAATCTCCTTCATTATCGACAAAAACACCGGGGATTGTATTTCCCATCTGATCTTTAAAATGCTTTTCATAGGATTCATGGGCAATCGGGATAAAGGTATCCATTAACCGGTTATCTAAATAATTTACCTCTCCTCCATCGACACCAGGATGATAATAAGTATTATAAGAATATACCACCCACTTTCCATCAGGTATGTTCCATTTAAAAGCCTGGTCCTCTCCAATAATTCTGAGAGTGCTTGCATTGATTCTCCCTTTCTCAGAGAGCTGGCCAGCCACTGTAAATTTTGAAGCAGGCAGTTCTAACTGATCAGGCCCGGATACGATCTGCTTATTCCATTCCAGCGACTGGGCAGCCAATTCCGGATTTTTTTTCAATACACGCCCCGCTGCCTGACCACTGGGCCACCAATATTCGTCACAATATCCAAGGGTCATTCCTACCGTCTGTGCTTCTGATAAAGCGGTTCCAAAACTTTCAAACCAGAGGGGAGACAACCATTGGTCAACTGGTAAAGTGGGATAAGGTTTGTGTTGGTCCCCACTATGCCTTGGATGGGCATAGCCCGGATTAAGACGTTTCGCTGCCATTTCTCTGGCCATAGATGCCGTTAACGATTTATCAAGTGGGGCATCCCAGAACCAAAATGTATGCGGCGCATAAAATAAGGGAGGCTGATTGAATTTTTCACGAACCTGTATATAATTATATTTCTTTTGCCATTCAGCAGCAGAATTTGATGAGACAAAGAATAAAACATTAATTAGGATAACCAATATCAGAATTCTTGAATATGGAATCATTTTTTTCTCCTGATTATCTTTTTAGACAGGGTCACAGAATTAACAGGATGTCTTGATAATTTTGGGATTCAGATTCTGAAACAAGCCTGTCCTGGCGACAGGCCAGGATTCAGAATGACAAAGTGGTCATCCTGAATTTATTTCAGGATCTAATTATTAAGAAACTTCGTGCTTTTCGTGAAAACTCCATGGCACTTCGTGATACTCTTGTAGTTGCACGAAGTGACACAAAGGAAACACAAAGAGCCACGAAGATCTTCAATATTTTTCTAAATCAGATAAAGATATCCTGTAGATCCTGTGATCCTGTCATTTTTTAATGGGACAGAACCGAATCTGGAATTTCTTGCTTGTCGAATCCCGGGCCTTGCCAGTATAACTTTAATTTCTTTCCACCACCCTGCTGAAAATAATTCAATTCGATTTTGTGCTTGCCTGCCCGCAAGGATGTACCCATTGAGACCTCTCTATCTCCATGGGGACCATCGTTGTCAATAAATTCTTTATCGTTCAACTTCAACTGGCTCCCATCATTTGAGACCAGAAAAAACGTATATAATCCATCCTCAGGAACAGATAGATACCCGTCGAATTTGAGTGCGAAATTTTCTTCTTTTTCCACTATCAGTGATGTCAATATTTTGAACGGTCCCGGATGCCATTTTTCGCAAACCGCCTATATTTTGAACGCGGAATATTTCGCCATCGTAAGATGTATACTGTAATCCTGGTTTTAATTCACCTTCAATGTTTCGTGCATCCTGATAAATATCAGTCCCAACCGCTGTTGAAATCATCTTACTGCCAAATTTTCCGGTTTCGAATGCCCGAATCCGTAATGGTGTTGTTTTTTTAACCTGAAAGGGCTTTTTATATGTAAAACCATGTGCTTCAGTCGGGCTTGTACCATCCAGAGTATATCGAACCTCTGCATCATTAGGAATATTTAATGCTAACCAGCCCATTTTTATCTGATTTGACTGAAGGTGCTGCTGACTCCTCCATATCGACCCAATTTTTCAGTCGATCCAGCCACAATCTCGCCAGGTACATGGAAGTTCGCTCTTCATGGGTTGAGTAATAAGCAACGTAGAGAATATTATCTTTTATCAACAAACCCGGATAACTGCAATCGCCACCACTGGGCAGCGTAACTAATTTCCTGAAATTGCCATCCATAGTCACCTTTGCAAGTATCATCCTTTGATTAAAATTCTCAGGATATTCTCGCGAACCGGCTATCATATTTCCATCCGGCAGAATCAACAGATCCGGTCCACCCAATTGGGCATCCAGTTCCTGCCATTTCCACTGAGTGTAGGGAGGATCACTGCTTCCGAAAAATCCATGGGTACTACCACTTTCCCGTCTGACAATGGCAAATAGTTTATCATCCTCAGAAAATCGTAAAGTGGTCTCATTTGGCCTTCCCACCAAACCAAAATTTTTTACAAATTCATAGTTAATACCATCACGGCTACGCACCAATTGTAATTTGGATTCTAGACCCAGCGCCTGATAGACCGTTCCATAGGCCATGCCCTTATGCCAGGTTGCCCGCCAAAGCCAATCTTTGTCCGTCCTGATTTTTTTATCGATTTGTATATTTTGTGGAGCACTAAAATTGGCACCCTCTGTATCAGAGAAACTGACCAGGGGTTCCATTCGAACAAGCTCTTCTCCCACATAGACAGAACCGCCAATATTTATCATTATGCGACCATCAGGTGTCACAGATAATTTTGGATCACGAAGATCCACCTCTTCTTTAAACAGATGAGCTACAGAATACCAATTTTGTCCATCGTCGGAAGCAATTACCCGGACACTACCATTAACACCAAAAACATGGGCCGTTCCTTCACGAAAGGAACAATAGAATTTGTTGTTAAATTCTATTAATCCGGGAAAGGCATTATGCTCTGCGCGATCCCAAATCCGCTCTACAGACATAATGACATCTTGTTCGGGTGTGATTTGTGCGGCAATGGTAAGAGGAATAATCAAAAAGATAATACTTAATAGAGATTTTGTCAGTTTTCTCATCATTACTCCTTTTTTATAGACAGGATCACAGGATCTACAGGATTTACAGGAAATTAGATGTTTTTTGCTTTTAGATTCCGAAATCCCGATCTCTGATCGGGAGAATGACGTTTTGGTCATTCTGAATTTATTTCAGGATCTTATTATTTAACTAATCCTGTAAATCCTGTGATCCTGTCAAAATTTCTTTTGTAAATACCAAGATTAATCTGATATGAGTTTTGATTCCGGTAATTTAATCCCGGTTCGTTGGGCAAGATCGATCACCCCGGAAATGATTTTTGATTCGATATCCGCACGCCATGTGGAAGGCATATCGTAGACAATCTGTGAAGTTGCCCCCTCATAACCACCTTCCCGCAATATACGCAATGAAGGAATATATCCCATAACATCATTGCAATAACCCATCACAAATGCTTCCTGCCCAAATAATCGTTTGAGTGTTATGGCATAATCAATGACAACCTCGCCTCCCAAGGTAAAGATATGTTGATCACCCAATTGCCATCCTTGAATCGGGTAGAGATATTTTTCTGGGACGGATATGTTTTTATCCAATTCATTCAGCCTTTTTAAAGCCCAATTTTTCTGATAAGCAGACTTTGATTCGAGGAATAACTTTTCAAGAGCCTCTTTCGATGGCGGAGAATTTAGTGCAAGATCGATCTCTTTATAACCTGTTTTGAGATCAGAAGAAAGAGGTGTTAGATTTTCTTCAATCACACTTCCCACAGCTGCAGCCAATTCCTCGCCATATTGTCTTGCCAGAGACACAGACCGCCGGGGAAGAGGATTTTGATCCGCACCGCATCCTTGAAAAAACAGGGCCGTTGTTCCGGGAAATCGATCTTCCAGGGCTAACTGGGCAAAACCAGGATAATCACCTGACCATCGATAAGAGTTTAAAACGGTTGGATGGCAAGCATATCCAAAAGAAATAGCAATTAATTTTCCTTCCAGATCCCTGGCCTGCAAAACGGGAACAGCATAATCATTTGGACCATTCAGATCCGCCTGCGCGGATAGATATTTCACATTATTATTGCGGCGGTTAACCTGAAAACGGACAACACCATTTGCGGAATAAAGTCTGGCTGGGGCCATATTCTCTAATGCCGTTCCTATAAGATTGATCACTTGTTTTTCCAGGTTATCCGAATAGTCTTCTATATTTTTAATATGATCTTCATTCAAGGGGTAAACGATATAAAGACTCTCACGCAGAACCGGACCGGTATGGGTATGCGAACTGCTAAGTATAATTTGTGATCTGTCCAGTCCATATTTTTCTTTACATTTAGATCTAATATGATCAGACATGATTTTGGGGAATCCTAATACATCTGCTGTTATTAATACGGCCTTTTTCCCATTCTGATCCTGAAGAGCGATAGATTTGGCCCAGAGTTGATGGAGGGCCTCTCCTCCGGCATGATCACGACTGGCATAGCCCGCTAACCACAGAGAATCTTCCGGGGTTATATCTACACGTGCCACGCCTACCTGCCATATATCATCCTGGGCATATAGAATAGTACTCCCGCTCAAGAGGAAAAATATCAAAACACCCAAGATATTTTTTATGATATACGTCCTTGTATGTTCTCTCATTGGAACTCCTAAAAATGATAACAAAACAATATCGCGATGTAGATTGTTTACAGATAATTTAAATGTAGAGACGTCCCGGCGGGACGTCTCTACTGTCTATTCTTAGCTTATTCAATCTAAAACACCAGTTTATATTTATAAGCATCTGCCGTCCATCACTCTGGTCCACCTCCAAGTTCCCCTAATCTCGTCAGGTAGAGCTCCATTTCATGAGTCTCCCTGTTTTCCAAAAGAGAAAAATTTGAGAGCTGCAAGTGTTCTGAGTCCCGTTGAGGATCGCGATTGTCAATCACAGTGACGGTACTTTTTTTAAATGAAGGTCCGTTTTCATCAATCTCCACAATCTGAAGCGGATACCTTGGGGAATTCCCATTTGGGGGTCTTTCAGGGATATTGCCAATCCAATATAACTTACCTGTTTTAGAACTGCGAATAGTCTTAGATATTGATGCCGGTGAATAGAGTTGCTCGCCCGTATCATATCGGATATCTTTAACTTCGCTCCAGCTCAGCCCCCCGTCTCTGGATAGAGAGAACCATTTCCTGCCCGGATATTCATTAATATCCAGCCCTGTGTTTGAGCCTCTCATCAGGAGAAGTAAATTTCCGTTTTTTAATTCACTGATATCCAGTTCCACCAGACCCCGTGATGATTTCTGTCGGGACAAAAAAATTGGTTTAGATAGCATCCATTTATAGTCCTGGTCTGATTCATTCCACCGACCTACAAAACAGACCGCTCCGGCAACGCAACCCTCTCGGTAGGTGTTAGGAAAAACAGACTTTATCTTTTCGTCTTCCTCATCCCGGTATTCGATGGGAATAGTCGCACTTATGACAACAGTACCGTTTGATAATACAGCAGGACTTCCAATATACATCTCATTTGTCCGAAAATAGCGGGGATCTCCCCAATTATCAGGATCAAAATCAGGACCTGCTTCATATTTCAACATCTGTGCCTCCCCCCAGGTATTGCCATCATCAGCGGAGAGTTGGTAAAAACCGTGATCTGAGAACAGGCGATTTCCTTTCCAAAGCACTTTCATTGCCACTTTAGGATCACCCTTAACCAAACGTTGAAAAACAGGCTTAATGAGCCTACCAGATATTGGGTCATAGGGTCCTGTTCCGCGCTGGGAGGGCCCGAGAGATTGCGTAAAATCTCCTTGTTTTGGCCATTGTTTGTGTATCAAGTCCCAGTCCGACCAGTTGCGGCCATTATCTTCGGATATACGACGTTGCAAGTTATCAGTCCAATCACTGGATCTGATCAACGAACGCTCTTCTTCACGACGCAATCCCTGTCCGATATAGGTCATACTGACAACTGTTGCCACACCTGGCTCAGGTGATGGGATATAGACCTCTTTTTTCACCTGGCAGAGGGGTCCTGGATCAGAATCAAAATCTTCCACTGTTTTGCATGAGAAAAACTCAGAGAATAGGCCCGCACTTAGAATGGATGTGGTTCCAATACAACAACTTTGTTTTAAAAAATTTCGTCTGGTTATTTTTACTGTCATGTGTTTTTGGCAATTTTCTCTGCATTCTCGTGAATCTTTTTTAATGCCGTGGCAATTTGATCCATATTCTTCTTTTTTGCCAGCAATGAATTCTGTGGCAACCATATTGCCTCCTCACAGAGTTGATCATTCTCCGGACATGCATTCTGGCGTACATAGTTATTAAAATCCAATTGATCTTTGGGATAGATCGCCTGAAATGTGCGGGAATTAAGGGCGTCTTTCAAATAAGGCATGTTATTTAGAGGTGAATATCCCATCGAACATGAGACGCCCTCTGCCCGGAGCGCATCAATGAACTTTCTTCTGGATAAATTCTGAAATTCTTCTTTTTTATAGCGAAAAGGAAAAAGATGATAAGTGGCTCGGGTCACACCATCGTAAAGTCGATAGGGTTTGATTCCCGGTATGTCTTTTATCTGAGATCTCAGATAGGAGGCATTCTCATTCCGAACATCTGTTTGCCTTTCCAGCCGTTTTAGCTGCGCAAGGCCAATAGCCGCCTGGTATTCTGACGCGCGACATTTTGTTCCAACCATCACGTATTCTCCAACAACATCTCCGATCATACTTCCATAGGGACGTCCAAAATTATGATAGGAAAATGCCCGGTCCATAAATGCATCATTGTCACTCACAAGGGCACCACCTTCCCCAAGAGGCAGATTTTTTGATGTCTGGAAACTAAAACAGCCGGCATCGCCAATAGTACTAACTTTTTTCCCATTATACTCAGCTAAATGTGCCTGGCAGGCATCTTCAAGAACTACCAGATTATGCTTTTTAGCAATGGCCATAATCCTTCCCATATCAGCAGGCAATCCCAGAATATGTACGGGAATTATTGCCCGGGTCTTGTCTGTGATTTTTGCCTCAATCTTATCCGGATCTATCTGAAATGTTTCCGGATCCACATCCACAAAAACGGGCATCGCATTACAGAGGATAATGGCATCGATTGTGGCAATAAAAGTGTAGGGAGTGGTAATTACTTCATCCCCCGCCCCTACACCCAACATCCTGAGACCGGTTATTAGGGCGTGGGTTCCATTTGTCGTTGCCAGACAACGTTTTGCCCCCAGCATTTCAGCCCATTGTTTTTCAAACTCTGCAACAACACCTTTTCTGGACCAGACACCGCTTCTGAGTACTTCAATTATTTGTTTTTCATCTGTCTGCGGATCCCATAAAGGCCACTTTGGCCATTTATTTGAACAGGCAGGAGTTCCTCCCAGAATGGCTGGTTGGCTTGCATTTGATTTTAAAGGAAAATTTGAAGCTAATGTCATTTTTGCGGCCAGTGTCGTGCCAGCAATACTCATAGAAGTTTTATTAATAAAACTGCGGCGAGACATTGATTTTCTATTCACGATCAGCCCCTTTCAGATTAAAATATTTTTATATCATTCATTAGCATTGTTTTTGAATTACTTTCAATCTCCACATTTAGTTATTTAGCCTGGATAATTCATGTCTCGCAAAGACGCGGAGACGCAAAAATTTATCTTTAATTGAATTATATACATTTTGTGAGTTTAGATTTAATATTAAAACTCTTTTTCTTAAAGATTTATAAATAATTATTTCTTTGCGACTTTGCGTCTCTGCGAGAGATATTTATGAATCCATCAGGCTAAGGAATATTTCTGATTTATATCACCTGTTCCCCCTCAGCATCTATAAATATGCCATTCCTCCTTACGAAAAGACTATTTTTCCAAAATATTGAGGTAGATGAAAATCCGGTGATGGATTCTCCACCTTATTCCATGCACCATAATGCTCGACTTCGGTTTCGTCACCACATTTATAGAAATTTGCTATTGCTTTGTTAGAAGTAAATTGTTCCTGATAATAATCTTCAAAAAATTTGATGGGAATTCGGTAATGCAAAGTCCAGGAATCGGCACCATAGAGACCTGAGACAGGTTCTTTTATTGACGAGATAATCTCAAATCCCTTAGTTTCTTTCTTTGTAAAATGCCTTCTTTCAAACCTGTTTCTATTTTTTCCGGCACCGATCGACATGACACCAATGGCGTTTATCTCAATATTAAAGTAGTCGTCCGACTTTTCAGGAAACAGGTTGATAAAAAATTCAACACAACTGTCTTTATGTACATCTTCGCCAAAGTTTGTATACTGTATTCTTACTTTTTTTTCATATACCTTAAAAAGAGTATAGATATAAAGATCTGAATAGAGGACTTTTACAAACACATCCGGCGAATAACCATTATTCATCCATAAATAATAGGATAATTTCAGGGAATTTGCCTCATCCCAAATCTTATTTCCAACAAGACTTTTAGTATCAAAATCAATCTTTTTAACGATATAACTTTTTTTTCTCATTACGATGTAGTCGTTAAACACTTAAAATAAAAGGCATTCCCGAAATACCTCCTTGGGGCATAACAAATTTATTATAATATTTTGATATCTATTCTTTCAGCACAAAGCTGATTGCCTTTAATATCTCTCCCTCCGCTTCCGGTGCAACACGTGAAGCTCTATTACTAGACTCATACCCGCCCTGACCATAGGCCACTTCTGTGCAAATGTAACCGGGGCCATATTCCTCATAACCAGCTGTACAAACATATTCACCGATTTTTAAATTTTGAGCCGCTAACTGGAATTCTATAAAAGTTTCGCCGGGAAGATTTAACAGCCATATTTGTCCTAGTTTTAGAGCCGATATATTAACCTTATGTCCTTCTTTGGTCCGGCGAAGCCAGGCAAGATGTTTCGCCGCAGTGAACTTCTTTAATGAATCTGTTTCTGTATCTTTAAGATTGGAAATGAGTTCATCTTCATTTAGATGTTCTGCCAGAGGCAATAATGACTCAATATTTCTCCATTCTATATGTGATTGAGACACCGTTACTTTTTTTGTCCCTTCCCAGGCTTTGCTCATAGCCTTCTCAACACGTTCTGTCAATACGGGTCGGCGTTCAGGTGATCCGTCATTATATTTTCCTGCAGTAATATTACCTCCCGGACCTGAAAAATATATATGGGGGACACCTAATTGTTTTTCCCTTCTATCCCGCGCAATTCCAACAAAATCCGAACTCACATCTCCTTTTCCATAATGACTCATGGGATGCGTCGTATAATAATTTAAGACAACAACCGGTTTTTCATTTTCCCAGAAACTAACCGATCTTAACAGAGGATCTATTTTCCCCTCGGGAGCGGCTATGGCTGCCGGGTCTTTCGTACGGCTCCATCTTGTAATTTTTACTTTCCCATCCTCTCCCAATATCCTGCGGTTTGAAGCAACCTTTTCCACTTCCGCCTGGCCATAGCCAATGTGGGTTATGGGTTGCGCATTGCTCTGGGCTTGTTTTACTGCATCCGATACTCTTTGAATTGATTTGCGTAAGAATGAGTTATCATAACGCCATCCCCCAAAACCATAGGCCTCAAGAATAGCTTCAGTAGTAAAATCGCATCGGCAACCGTCGTGTTGGTGGACAGAATGAACCGATACCCGATCTGTTGTTGTTCCGACGGCATGGGCAAGGCTCTCTCTCCAGGCATCCTGACCTTCATTGGCAATACCAAGCCAATCTACAGCACATAATACTATAGGTTTATCATCCGAAAGTAAAACGATACCCTTAGCGGTAAGCGGATCCTGGATTGACCGTGTTTTGGCATATGCAACCGGGCTGCCAATAGGCGGGGAAACGTTTACATTAAATACGCCAACTCTTATCGCTTCTGAATCATTAGAACAATGAAAAGAAGATGACTAGGACGATAACGATGACTAATAGGTGGAGATATCGTTTAACAGTAAGTATATTTAACATTAATATTTTCCTCATCGATCTTTATGTACATTCAAACACAATACGGATTGCAATAATAGAATAACCACAGAGTTCACTCGGAGATCACGGAGAAAAAAAACTAAACTTTTGAATGACCTGCCCCTTTAATCCCCCTCCTTAGTAAGGAGGGGGTATGGGGGTGGTGATCTAAATCCAAAATAAAACGTTGCGCTCGTGGCGGCGCTGCGTGAAAAAAAATAAACGTTGAACTTCAGACCTTGCTTAGTTGGTCCCTGTTCTCATACACTTTAATAAGCGCATTGATCACATCATCCATATCTTCTGTAGTCCCTAAGAGCGGCCCTGATGCCCATAACATCACCATTTCTTCATCGCATACTAGATCACAATTGGGACAAACCATACCTTCCTTGAATTCCTGAAGCCGTTGTGCCGTATACATTTTTTTATATACCCGGCGATTGATGATATTATCCACCCAGGGCTCTCTATGTAAACCGTTTTTAATATATGGACTCAGACCTATTCCCTCAGCCGCCAATGCTTTCAGATATTTGCCCCGATCAACATTATTATAATGCTTTTTATCATAACTCATCGTATAGAGATAAAATGAACCTTCTTCTGTACCCTCATAAAGTTTTTGGGGATAAATTCCTGGTATATCTTTAATCTTGGAGGTCAGGTATTGTGCATTTTTATTTCGCCGCTCGTGACGTTCCCACAGGGTAGGCAATTGACCCAATAAAATGGCTGCCTCAAATTCATTCATACGGTATTTCGGACCGATGGTCTCGGTTCGTCCCCGTTTTGATGTACCATGGTTTTGAACCGTAAAGCATTGATCCATTAATTCATCATTATCACTGACGATACCCCCACCTTCTCCACATGAAAGCACCTTACTGGTCTGGAAACTAAAACAGCCCACATCACCAATTGTCCCTAATAATTTACCCTTGTACTTTGCAAAATGGGCCTGGCAGGCATCTTCAATAATAGGCAAATTATATTTTTTTGCCATCTGCATATACCGATCCATCTCGGCCGGCTGCCCCATCATATGCACGGGCATAAGCGCTTTTGTATTTTGATTGATTCGTCTTTCCACATCATCCGCATCTAATTGGAAAGAGAGGCGATCAAGATCGGCTAAAACAGGTAGAGCGCGCGCAGATAGGATAGAGGCTATAGTACCAGGATCAGTGTATGGTGAAGTGATCACTTCATCACCTGGTCCAATTCCCAATGCCTCTATGGTCGTATGGAGCGATTGTGTTCCCGAACCTGTAACAACACAATGCTTGACACCATACATTTCGGCGAATTTTTTTTCAAAGGTGGGTACCGTACCCGTTTTTGACTGAATCCTGCACCAGATGCCACTTTTTGTGGTTTCCAATACCGAATCAATCACATTCTGATCACGATAGGGCCATTCCGGCCACTTTTTATTGCTTCTGACCGGTTTGCCACCTAAGGCAGCTAATTTTCCCGAATTTGCCTTATCCTGAATGGCAAATGCATAGGCAGGTACAATTTGGCTTGCCGCCATGGCACCGGTTGAAGTGGTTTTAATAAATTACCGGCGGGATATTGATTTGTTTTTCATTAGAATACTCCCTTCATAGATAAGGTAGTGTCAAAATTTCACATATATATAAAATAACTTTTTATTGAAATTTGTAAAAAAAATTCAGTTCCCCCCTTGGTGAGGGGTAAAATCTAATTCCCCCTTTGAAGGGGGCTAGGGGGATGTTTTGTTTTCTATCTCAGCAATATGCCCCATAATCACTTCTAATGCTCCAGTGATGTTATCTAATATATAGTATCCATCAAGTCTAAGTACAGTGTATCCTAATTTATATCTAGCTTCTCTTCGTTTGTCATAACTTTCTCTATCATTGTGTGTGACACCATCAATTTCAATCACTAATTGAACTTTCTTACAATAGAAGTCAACTATAAATTCATCTATGGGCTTTTGTCTTAGAAACCGAAAACCTTTTAATTGACCAGCCCTTAAATGCTTCCATAATAATCGTTCGGTGAATGTAGCATTCTTTCTTAATTCCCTTGCTCGATCTTTCAGTTTTGGATTATAGTTGATCGTCAATTAAATCATCCCCCTTACCCCCTTCAAAGGGGGAATTAGTTTGTCACTTAAATCCTGAAAGAAGTCCAGGAAAGACAAGTTCAACATGACATCTACTTTTGTCATAGAATTATTTTGACGAGTAATTCGGATAATTAATTTTTATCAGATCTGTTATGATACCTCCCGCTCTCGGAATTCGGCTAACGTATATACATCACCATTCTTTCCAACAGCAATTGAATTCACATATGACGGCCTCTGACCATCCTCATAGAATATCGGTCCATGATCTGTATATTTTTTGTTGAAATATTATAAGTGATCAGGTGTAAATTTTCTGTGCCTTTTGATTCTCCCATGGCTGTTTTATCTTTTCCTTTTACTCTTTTTCCATCCACATAAACCGGTCCCCCGGTCAGGTAATTGAGTGTTTTGCCATCCGGTCCTAATGTAAAACCCAGATATCCATAGCTGAACTGATCAAACATGCCACTCTTCTTAGATGGCAACGAGGTAATACGGTCGATAATCTCTATTTTAGGAATAGAAGGGTCAAAACGGAAAAGGTAGCCGGAATTTCCATGAACACCGTAAATAGCCTTATCGGCTTCACACCAGATTGTCTGGCGCCAGTTATAGGCCATATGCCCGGGTGAATTCACTTCATAGAGGCCGAAATAATCTTTCCGCATATCAACATCCCCTAAAATTTTAATGCCATCTTTCTGATAATTATACTTAAAAACATCACCGTCTCCATTTGTAAAATAGACAGAACCGTCACGGGGATCAACAGCCAGAGAACGACAGAGGACACGGTAGTTATCTCCTATACCATTTTCTCCATCTTTGGAAATAGGTCCCAGATTTTTTAGTTCCTTACTTTTCAAATCATATCGGATAAAATAGCCGGTTGGCCAGGTTATGCCATAAAGACGTTCTCGTTTTGTGTCCATATTCATCGTCAGGATGCCTTCACCAGCTGGGGCGATTGCCAAATCCTCAAATGTGTCAGTTTTCATGTCATAGGCTAAAAAATGCCCCCCCGGGTAAGGTTTATAGCCCTTTGGTGGGATTCCAATCTTCTCCATACCATCCACTAAACTATAGTAACCAACATGGGTGGCAAAGTATAATTTATCTTGTTTTCAACAAAATTTACATGGCTCTTTCCCTGGACAATTGTTCTTCTTTCCCTTTTCACCACATGCTTCAGTAAGATCACCCAGATGTTTGATTTTATCTGTTGCCAGGATCATAACTGTATATTTGTGCACCCGATTTCATAGGATTCGGAAGAAAGAACATAATATATTTTACCATCACTTGCCGGTTCCCATACCGTTATAGGTATCGTGGGCCAGTTCAAATCCGGAATCATAGGTTTTAGCTATCAATTTTGCAGATTCCACAGAATTCTCCGGATTATATTGATTGGCATTCTCAGAATTTCCACAATTCCAGACTAATGCTGAAAGTAATATGATTGTAGAAAAATCCTCAAATTTCTATAAATATTCTATGGTGCATAATTTCTCTTTCTTTTGTAAACCAAGATTGATTTGTTGACTATTTAAATCCAGAGTGAATATTATCGATTTTCCAATGATCTAATAAATTGTGTATCTGATTTTTAACCGCTACCAAAGGAAAAATTAAGCAATTACCACCCCCTATTTCCCCCTCCTTACTAAGGCGGGGGATGAGGAGGAGGTCATTTAGGGACTTTTCTTTCTGATCTTGGTGCCTTTGAAATCTTGTCCCGAAGGGATTCCTTCGGAAGAGGATTTATCCCGATATGTCTATGTGATGTAGACATATATATCGGGGCTTAGTGAACTTTTGCCATAGGCATCCCTATGGGAGTGGTAAATCTTTTATGTTTTTTCCAATCAGAAAGACCATAGGTTCTCTGTGGCTAATGATATCACACAAACCCAGACAAATTTATTCAGAAATTGTAATCGTTTTCCCACCACTATCCCGGGATTTTTGGGCAGCATCCATAAATTCAAAAATAGCAATCGTCTCTTCTGGCTCTAATGGGCACTTCACCTGTTTGAAAAAATTTTACAATCTCAGTTAATAGGGGTTTATATAATGATCCTTTACCGGGTACAACATGTTTGACACCTTTTTCATAAAAAATCGTTGCACCATATCTTCCTTTACCAACCCGGTTTCCCCGGAAAGTTCCAATACGTCCATCTTTCCAGACCCCGGTAACCAGGTCAAAATCTCAGTATATACCCGGTCTACCGTTTGGATATCCGGTCCCATTACTGTAAACAGAGTTTCCACCCCATGTATACCATACCAAAAGAGATCAGGATGGTGGGGTTCTAACTTTGCCGGACTAAAAGCCTCACATCCCAATATTTTACCCATGGCCGTATCTTTAATTGCCGTTTGAAGTTCAGTAAAATATCTTAAACTTGAGGCACTCCAACAAGGAACATCTTCTTTTTTAGCCAGGTCGAAAATTTTATAAACATCTTCCAAACTTGCAGCCATTGGTTTATCAATATAAATACGTTTTTTTGCCATGATTACCGGCCTGGCTTGTTCCAAATGTACGTTCCCGTCCACACTTGTTAATATGACAACATCAACTTTTTCCAACAGATCATCAATTGTTGGAACAATTTCAACTTTGTATTCGTCACGAATTTGATTCGTATACTTTTCAACCCGGGACCAACTGGCTTCCACCTCAGGACTTCCACCAGCAAAGGCAGCGACAACCCGGGCACCCGGAACATAATTATCATCATCGGGTGTATTGAGAAATTTGGTAAATGCCGGGGCATGGGAGGTATCTAAACCGATTAGCCCTACCTTTATCGGTTTAGGAGATGCACTAATGGCAGTAATTATCATGAGACAACCAAAAAGCAAAAGAAGTAATTTTTTCATTTTTCATTCCTTTATTAAAAAAAACATAAAAATAATTTTAACGCAGAGTTCGCTGAGCCGCGCAGAATCTTTATTAATTAACATAAAAAACAGATAAAAAAATTATTCAGACCTCTTCAAAAACTTATAATAGATAATTCGTGAAATTCCTCCATAGGAGTCCCTTTGGGAGAATAAATTCGTGATAATTTGTGGAAGATTTTCTCTCTGCGCTCTCAGCGAACTCTGCGTTTAATTAATAATCTAAAGTTTATCCTAATCTTATTTTAAGACTTTACTCTCCACAAAAACATTAAAATTCTGATTATAAATAAACAATCTATTTTTTTAGTAAACCCATTGTTGATATAACAAGAAATAGAATACCATCTCTTAAAGCTTCATCATTAAAATTAAAGGAATTGGTATGCAATTCTGAACTATTTTCACCCATACCCAGAAAAAACATCCCTCCCGGATTGCTATCAAGATAATAAGAAAAATCTTCTGAAGCCATAACAGGATCTGAAAGATCAATCCATTTTTTATCGTCACTAATATCCTGCCAATTTTTTTTACATAGATTCACGATATCCGGATCATTAATGGTTGCGATATAGGGCTGATTATAGTCCAACGTGTATGTTGTACCTGAACTTTCACATTCATCCTTTATTACTTTTTCGAATAATGATGGAATTTTTTCTCCTACTTTTTTGGAAAAATATCGTACCGTCCCTTCCATTATCACCTCATCCGGAATCACATTAGAGCTGTCCCCTGCATGTATTTTGCAGACACTCAGAGTTATACTATCCAAGGCCCTGAATTTTCTCGAAGGGAGTAAATACAGATTGTTGATAATCTTAGTTGCAGTAAATATAGGATCGTTGCTTTGTTCGGGTGCTGATCCATGACCTCCTTTTCCTCTAATAATAATTTTAAATATATCCGCAGCAGCCATCATAGCTCCCGGTCTGGAACAAATTGAACCCAGGGGATAACCAGGCCACGAATGCAACGCAAGAACCGCTTCTGGTTTTGGAGAATTCAAGATTCCTTTTTCAACCAAATCCCTTCCCGCAGCAACTATTTCTTCTCCGGGTTGAAAAACAAAGCGTACGGAACCGTTCAATTGTTTTTTAAACTTTTCAAGTACTATGGCTGCCCCTATCAGCATGGCCGTATGGCCATCATGACCACAGGCATGCATGACATTGTTCATTTTTGATGAATAGGGCAGATCGTTCTGTTCCTGGATGGGCAGGGCATCTATATCAGCTCTTAATGTGATATTTCTTTCCGTTTTCTCAGGATTTAATAAAGCAATGACATCTGTTGATAAAAATGGAGGTAAAATCTCCAATGTTTAAAGACTTCAATTGCTCCCTGATATAAGCGGATGTATTATGTTCGTCCAAGGACAATTCAGGATGAGCATGAATATGGTGTCTAATATCCTTTATCTTGGGGATAATATTATTAATTTCATGTTCAATTATTTTGATATCAATATTCATATTAGACACCTATTCTGAAAGTTTTATCTTTTTCTCATATTTATCTACAATCTCTCGTATATCATGTGTAAACTCTGTCCAAACATCTTCCCATGCTTTTTCTTTTCCCGGTGGATAGTCGTAAAATTTAGTTCCGTTTTCAGCTTTTTCGCGCATCACTTGTGGGACTTCCGTAGAATTTGAAAGATCTGGAAACAATCCCTCCATTACTTTTGCATAAATTGGTAATCCCGGTTAAATCCATCCAACGGAAGGGACCGCAAATCGTTGCCCACCAGCCGATGTCATTCCTGAAGGATCGGTCTATCATTTCAATATCTGCAACACCCGTTTCCACCAAATTCAGAGCCTCACGCATCATCGCATACATCAATCGGTTGGATATTAAACCGGGTAGTTCAAAATTGAGGATAGTTGGTTCTTTGCCGCAACGCTGGCCAATTTCATTGGTTATCTGAATCGCCCTGGTTCCGGTTTGCTTTCCGGGAGCAATCTCGAGAAATCGGGTTATTTCAGCTGGTTCAGCCCAATGCATTCCCAAGAATCTTTCTCTGATATTCAATTGCTCTTGCAGAAGAGAGATTGACATACCGGAAGTATTGGAAGCAATTATGGCACTTTCTGATACCACTGCTTCAAGAGTTTTATAAATATTTCCTTTTAATTCAAGATCCTCACCAACTGTCTCTATGATAAATGGACATTCTTTTAACTCTTTAAGATCATTGACATATTGGAAACATTTTTCCCATCCTTCGGCATTCCTACCAGGAATCACTTCCCGTTCAATAAGCTTCTTCAGACTCAACGCAATATGCTTTTTTGTTTCTCCCTCTCGGGTTGCCGTTCTGCTATAAGCAATGACCTTAAATCCATTACTGATAAGACAACTGCTTATTCCCTGACCCATCAAGCCAAGTCCAACTACACCTACCGTTCTAATTTCATTTTTTCCCTGATCATCATTCATCGCAGTTCTCCTGATTATTCTTCTACTAACTTTATTCTTACTTTTTTTACACCTGTAATCCTTGTATCGGCAGAAGCGCGGTAAAATTCCGTTGCATCTCCTTCTATGCGGGCAAAGATATTTACTAAAACGGGACCTTCCGCCATACTTGGACGGCTATCACGGTCATAGAACCAGCAAATTTCAGAGACGTCATCATCTAACCCATAATGGTCATCTTGGTTAAGCCAGACATAAGCGACATCTCCTGTTTGGACAGCACACGTCGCTTTTTCCCGTCCAATTTTAATATCTGTAGAGAGCAACATCGCAACCTCACTTCCCGAATAGCGTGCATGTGTTGCATCAGCCTCCTGAGGTAAATGTTTAAGAAGTTCTTCACAAGTTCTGGGCATTTCTTCATCTAATAGCCTCGCCCGTGCATTAATCTTTTGTTCTACAAATTCAAGTTCAATATATTTTGCCATATTTTCCCAGCCTTCATATTATCTTGGTTTATTCATAAATTCCTCACGCAAAGGCGCTAAGACGCAAAGAAATAATTATTTAGAGGATTTTAAATATAGGAATTTTATTTATTGATTTCATTAAAATTATCTTCATAACTTATTTAAAAATAAATCTTTGCGCCTTGGCGTCTTAGCGAGAGATAAATTATTCAGGTTATTTAATGGGAATGATTAAATGCAGCATCAAGGAATTCATATGCTTGCTGCCTGATTTTTGTCGGGAAATCATGTTCACAATCCGGATACCGTACCTGGATATTCTCCTCGGCTTTGAGTAAGCGATAAACTTTTTTCGCTTCTGATATTCCTTTTTTTACCCCCTCCACAGAAAAGTTATCATCATATAAAGGTGAGTTTGAAAAAAAAGGCCGTGGAGCCAAAGCCGCAACTACTTCATAAAAATCGAAGGGGACAGAATCCGGATCGAGATGGTACACATCATTTAGCCGGGGCATATAGCGTAGGCTGGTCCAACCTTTTATATTTCCTTCATAATAATCATGAAAAGGTGTCCAGCCACAGCTTGAAATAATGACTTTTAATCGTTGATCAAATACAGCGACAAACATGGCATTATGTCCACCCAATGAATGACCGATAACTCCAATTTTTTCCGGATCCAAGTACTCAAGCGATTCTAATAGATCTACACATCGCATGTGATTGAATATTCCTTTCATTGTTCCGGAAACATATGCATCTTTCTCAAAGTCATAATCATAATCACCGAACGAGGGATAATCCGGGCATATTACTACATACCCCCGTTGTGCCAATTCCAAACCATACTGTCGGTTGTCAAGTGGGCCTTCTCCGGCAACAATCCGTTTTCCCAACGACCCCGTGGGGTGTAATGCCAACATGCCTGGATATTTTTTATCTTTTAGAATATTCGTGGGTATATATAATAATGCTGGTATTCGGTCTCCCAACTCTCCGCTAAAAGTAATCGATTGACGTACAAATCCCTTGCCTTTTATTTCATCTATGATTTTTACATCCAGATCAACAAGATCATGCCTATCTGGAAGATGGCCCATTGCTAACTGCATTCCCTCAAGGATCTGTTTGCGCCTTTTCTTCCAATCTTCCGGGGATAAAACAGGCTCCACTCTTCCATCTTCACTATAATATTCGAGTAGTTTTGTATGGGTGATATGTTGCTGGGCAAATGAAGGTAAGGGGATAAAAGCAATACCAAAGAGAAAAGCGAGAAATGAAATAAGAAATATTTTGGGCCGGAAAATACAACCATTTTCTAATCCAATATTTCTTGTTTTTGTAGTGATTAAGCTAATCAATTTATTCATTGTATTTCGTTATCAAATTTGGTGGGCTTGAATACTAATTCTATTCCAAACATCCACGCCCTTCAATTGCCCAGAGATCTTCAATCTGGCCATCCCGCGAAATCCACATGTGTGAATAGAGATTGTTTGTCGTACAGCCATGTGGAGGAATGATCTTAATTTTGTCGCCAATATTAAAGTCACTGTTTTTGAATACGGTATGCTCTTCGGCCACATAAAGATTTTCTATATTAGGATGTCCCATGACCTCCGGAACGCCATATTCAACACCCATACCCTTTATTCCCACATCCGTTGAAATGACATCATCGCGCTTTGAAATAATAGTAGTAAGGATATACCTGGCAGTTTAAAAATTCCGGGCGTATCTTTTTATAAACAGAATCCATCAGCACATAACTGCCACACTGAAGTTCATCGATCCCCGCTAGATTCCCGGTAATATCATAGGTTCCGGTTCCCCCAGATGATATGATAACCGAATATCCTTTTTGCTCAAGTAATTTTCTGGTTTCCAGTAAAGGGCGTATATCTTCTTCAACCCGCTTTTTACGTTCGTCATAATCGGGTAATGTCACAATATGTCCTTCGTAACTTTGCAGACCCTCAAAACACAATCCTTTTTTAGATGAGATAAATTCAGCTAAATCCATGACAGATTTATCCGCTTGAACACCTCCCCGGTTCATTCCGATATCTACTTCTATTAATACCCCAATACATACACCTGCATTTTGGGCAGCGGTATTAAGTTGGTCGATTCCCAGTTTTGAATCGACTGCAACACGGACAATCGCTTTATGATTCATTTTTGCGATGCGGTTTGTTTTATCCATGCCAATAACCTGATTAGCGATAAGAATATCCTTTATTCCTCCGGCCACTAATTGCTCAGCCTCGGAAAGTTTGGCGCAGGTGATACCAACAGTATTATCATGGCTCATTTGCCGTTTAGCAAGGGTCACACATTTGTGAGATTTGAAATGAGGACGCAATTTGCATCCCGCCCCGGAAAAGAAATCATCCATTTTTTTTAGATTTGTATCTATTGCACTAATATCTGCAACAATCGATGGCGTGGGCAACTCGGTAACTGATTTGCCTTTAAATTCTTGCAGTAACTTTTTGTAATTCATTACAAATTCCATCCAACCGGTTCCTGATCATCATAGGCCATTACGGCGCTTTTTTGTTTACAATAAGTCATTAATCCTTCAATACCAAGTTCCACACCTGTCCCGCTCATTTTATGCGGTGGAACAGGGATTTGAGGATATCCATTTAACATACAATTCACCCAGATTATACCTGTATGTAATGCCTTGATCATACGCATTGCCCGGGCTCCGTTTTTGGTCCATACCGATCCCGACAAACCATACATGACATCATTAGAAATATGTATGGCATCCGCTTCATCCTTAAATGTAATAATACTCAATACAGGGCCAAAAATCTCATCATTAGCCACTTTCATTTCAGGCTGAACACCGCTTAAAACAGTTGGTTCCAGCCATAACCCTTCTCAGAATGCTCCGGACATATCCGAGTTTATTCCCCCCGACCAGTACTTGACAACCTTCTGATGGGGCTTTTTCAATATATTCAAGCGCTTTATCAAATTGCGACCGGGTTATCATGGGACCAATCAATGTATCAGTATCTGCCGGATCCCCTACTTTCACTTTTTTTAATTTTTCCTCTGCAGGATTGAGATTCAAATTCTCGCTGATATTGATTTCTCTAACAATAGCCGAGAACAAGAGACACATAATTGACCGGCATTAACAAAGGCACTGATAATAGCCGCATCTGCTGCTTTTTCCAGATCGGCATCTGAAAAAACTATGATGGCGTTTTTACCACCCAATTCCAGATTTACGAATTTCATTTGCTCAGCGGCCTGTTTCTGGATCTGTTGTCCGACCGAGGTTGAACCAGTAAATGATATTTTTGATACATCCGGATGTTCAACCAGATAATGCCCGGTAGTGGATCCCGGTCCCAAGGCCACATTTACAATTCCAGGCGGTATTCCTGCTTCAATGCACAATTTGGCAAAGGCCACACATGACAAAGGAGTTTCTTCGGATGGCTTTATAATAATCGCATTACCGGCAGCCAAAGCAGGCGCAACCTTCATGACAACATTTACCAGGGGATAATTCCAGGGCAAGATCCCGGCAACCACGCCATAGGGTTCATAGGTTGTAAAATGAAAGGCACCACCTGATGTGGACTTAACCCGACCCTCAATTTTATCTGCTGCACCTGCATAGAAACGAATAATGGAAGCGGATAAAGGGATCTCACCATTTCTAAGTTGTGAAAGCGGTTTTCCCGTGTCTTGTAGTTCAAGAGCGATTAGTTCTTCAGATTGCTTTTCAATTAAATCAGCTACCTGAAGCAATTTATTTCCTCTATCAGCAGGAGCCATATTCTGCCACTCCGAAGAGTTGGAGGCCTGCTTACTGGAAGCGACAATCTGATCAACAAAACTGGCATCACAGCATACTTCCTGAGCAATCACTTCTCCGTTAGTTGGATTGATTACGTCAAAAAGATCAGCACCCTCAGGAATTACTTCTTTTCCGTCAATAACAGGTCTAACTTTTTTCATTTTTATTTTCCTTCGTGGATAAAACATCATCACTGCTATAGTAGTTAAAAAACATTCTATGTCATTCCGTCCCGGAACGGGATCCCTTGGATAGGAATCTTCCATTTTGAAAGCAAAATCCTATACGAAGGAAGATCCTTTCAGGATGACATTTGTTGGTTTTCCAGGTGGTTAAAAATATTTTTTGATATAATAGCATTTCCTTGTAATTAAATTTTTATTGTCTATTATCTATATAAATTAACTTCGGGTATCTTCGTGTCGCTTCGTGATACTAAAATAATTTGCATGTTCAAAGAGCTACTGCAGACATGGATCAGCATAACAAATTACTCACCTAACTTCAAGAACCGGGCATTGGCCCAATTGCCATGATCAGCATTTATTCGATCCCCTCCATCCTCCAAGATTAAAGCGATCTCATTTGTTCCACCAATTGGAACCCGAATATCCATCGGAATACTATCTGCCATGAAAACGGGGCTTCGGTATAATTCCTTTCCGTCACCCTCAATGACAAACACGACCGATCCAACAAGAGCCTTCTGGTCACAGCCGATGGTTGCTGCAAATATATCATGACTTTCCGGTCGCTTGTATCGAATTTGTGAATAAGCATGAGTTCCGATGCCCCGGTGATACATCCGGCCGCCCATGGTCATAGTTTGCCCTTTTATGCTCTTATTAAGTTGGATTTTTCTCCACCCAACCGAAGCGTCTATCCAGTCCATCATGTCCAGATAAATTCCATCGATATGTTCAATGGTGCGATCAACTGGAAGTGGTGCTAAAATATTAATTTCCTTGCCAATCCCGGAAGCGATAGTGTAGGACCATGGAATAAAATCCTCCTGATACACTGGAAAGGTCGGTCCAGATTCAAATGGCGGAACGACGGCGGGAGCATTTGTCGTTCCGTATAGAAATGCGCCAAAATTTGTAGATTGCGTGAAAGCCTTTACCTTAGCGACCACATGATGTTTCCCAGCGGGGAATGGAGTTGAAAACCATACCCAGTCTTCATCGGTATAACCACCAGCAGAAAAAGCCCCTACCGATCTTGAAACTTTACATGGACTTTTATTACCATCAATAAGCAATTCAATCTGCGGAAAGGCTGACTGAATTGATTTTCCCTCACATAGAATATACAGTTCACTTTTTATCGCCCCTTTTATATCAAGATCCCCTTCAAGTTTAAATATTCGAATCTCTTTTGTATCACCATCCGGACATGACCAAGAGGGACCAAATGGTTTCTCCTCAGATTTAATGACGAAAGGCTGAACAAATGGGTTGTACTTAGGACTCCATATTACGGATATCTGATCTTTTTTCGTTGGGAATACAATTTCTGTCAATTGCTGCTGATCAATGGTAACAATTTCAACAAATTTAGTCTCATATGGACCTAAATGTACGGGGGGATTTGACTCACCGGCGTTTATTTTAGCCAGTATTTGCCGTCTTGGGTATAGGGCTCGGATTTCCCGGGGAGACGTGTTATCAGGTGAAGCCGGGAGGCGTATTGTTGTTTCTTCCATCCAGGGATTTCTTAAACAGAGCAATTCTTTTGATATACCCCGAAAAGCATAACCATAAGCCTTACGCGCTTCCGGATTTCCTCCAATCGGTATGGGTTCAATGAGAGATTTACGATTGTGTCTTGCCCAGGTTACCAGGTCAGCAAAGAACTGCCATTCTTTCTTATCCATATAGACAGGATTGATATAACAGGACATAAACCAACGACCCCGACCAATTGCCATCACACGCATGATTTTGAAATGCCCCGGGAGACTGCACAACAATATCAAAACATTGAAGTGCTGAACTGGGCATTAGAAAAGCATCCCGGCCTTGAAGATTTCTGATATCCCGGGCTGTGGTCATAGACTCTATCCAGTCCGGACTCGGAGAGCGTCCCTTTGGGCTGTCATCACCAAAGGGGCCAATAATAAAAGGGACATGCATTAGCCACCATGGGCTGGCCTGATAGCCAAAACAGGTTGGTTCTAATGCTATATTAGGATCAATCTCACGTAGACTGTCAAAGACTTCCTTCAGACCTTCTGCAATAGGAAGATAGGACTCTAAACCCGCCGGATGCCCGTGCGTTGGGACATCACACGAGGGGACAAAACCATCAAACTTCACGTGCGCCAAATTGCCATCACGGACATGTTTTTGGATTATTCTTTTAAAAGAAACCTGATACTTCCCGCCGCGAGCAAGACAAGCGTTCAATCCTTTTGTTTTGTGGGGCGTGACCTCATAGCCATGCGCTGAAAGCCATTGATTATCCAGGGAGTGGGGGTAAAGACTACTTGGCGAGATCCAAAGACCCGGCCTGCTTCCAAGAAGATCCAGCCTCTCACGAATATTTTTAAAGCCATTAGGGAAATCATTTTTATTTATTTCCCAAACAGAGTGACGATCAGCCCAGCCTTCATCCAGAGCATAGGAATCAAAGAAAAACCCGGTATTCTCAAAGAGATCTTTCTTTAATGTATTAATATTTGAGAGAACAAAGGCCTCCGATGAAGGTTGCGGCGCTGTCCACCAGTCATTATAGTGAATGTGCATATCGTCCGGAATAATACGAATTGTCTCCAGATATCTGATAAATGATTGTCTGAGGGCCTCTTCACCTGCTCTTAGGAAATCCCTATCTGATGCAGAACCAAAGACCGCTGCCGGAAGATCAACCCAGTCTTCATTTATTATTTTATTTAAGGGTTGAGAGATGGAGAGTGTGTCATCCTGCACCTGACATAGTGCAGAAGGATGTTCAAGACCGGCAAAAACCCGCTCACCAAAGATGGGAAAGGAAACATAGTTTGGACCTGTCAGATGTAGTTTTTCTCCAGAGACAACAATCTCAAGTAGTCCAATTTTTTTAATCGACAGGGAATCACCTCTTGAACGAAGAGACGTCTGTATACGAAGTGTTCTGTCATCCTTACCAAAAGAATAGATTTGTCTGACTGTCAAAGAGGGTGATAATATTTCTGTTTCAATTCTGATCTCTGTGGAATCCCTTGTAATTCGCACCTTTCCGTTATCGTTCAGATCAAAATACTTCCCCTCAAATGTCAAGAGGTTAAAATAAGGACCACTTATCTTCCAGCGTTTTCCTGAATCGACTTCCTGGTAGGCAATCCATTTGCAGCTACCACCAGATACCTCAAAGATCGCTTCCACTTCCCCATTGCCTTTGAGCACAACCAGTTCACTATTTTCCTGTGCCCGTCCTGGTTGTGGCAGTATCTCCATTAACAGGATAACAATCAATATAAAACTATTTCGTAGAAGACTCACTGAGAATCCCTCTATCTCATCGAAGAAAATTAACTTAATTTATTTATAAAAATCTCTCGCAGAGACGCCAAGACGCAGAAAAAAACTTATATATCTTTATATAAAAAGAGACTTAAGATTATATCCAGTATAATCTTATTAATATTTATCAATTAAAAAAACTTTGCGTCTCTGGCCTCTGCGAAAGGAACAACCCTGACGAACATTTGGACAGACAAAGATCAATGCTGAATCTGTCATCCTGAAAGGATATTCCTTCGTTTGGATGCAGTTTCAACACGATGGAAGATTCCTTTCCCAAAGCGCGATCCCGTTCCGGGACTGAATGACAACAGGATCTTAGCTGAAAACAATATTTGTAACGGAGAAGGAGCATATATGTATCACATATAAGCGCCATTATTTTCACGGTATGCTATGAAATAAAGCAGCGCTTTCTATCTCTCGTTTCTCAAAACCCGGTCCCTTCCAGGAAACTTTCAAATCCATTCCACCACCCATTTGAAAGTACAATATTTTTATTTTATAAAAACCCTTGCGCAAAGCCGTGGCATTGGACATTTCACGAACACTATGAGGTCCATCGTTCTCGACAAAAACATCTCCGTTTAAATAGAGACGACTACCGTCATTTGAAGACACATAAAAAGTATAAACTCCCTCAACAGGGATTTGAATAAATCCATTGAACTCAAATGCAAAATTTTCCTCAGCCTTCCTCGAATCTATAGAAAATTGAGAAGCCACAGATTTTTTGACCAGCTTTAACTTTTTAATATCATTTACAACAAAGGCACTTCCTTCATAATAATTACATTTAAGCCCTTTTTTTAATTCTCCTGAAAGTTCGGGTACATCCTGAAAGACATCAACACCAATGCTCACTGAAACAATCTCACTCGGTGTCAAATCCGGATGATGCGCCTGCATCAATAAAGCTGTTGTCTTTTTCACTTTGATAGGTTGCGTGTAACGGGTTGAAGATTTGGTCGGGGAACTATAATCAAGGGTATAGTAAATATCCACCTCTTCAAGAGAATTACCCAATTCAATAATCCCATTTTTATCTGATATAACAACCGGATTTGGTGTTGGATCGCTGTAAATCCAATCCAGACTCAGCCGGGTTATCTGTGTGGTCTCTAAACCATTATACAGCCGTCTGTTCCCGGCACAATGACCAAGCAATACCCCATCCTCAATGAATTCAATCGCTGTATAACAATACCATCCCTGCGGATCGCTCTCCACATATTTAGTCTTTTCCCATGTTTTGCCTTCATCTTTTGAGACTGCAAGTGTATATGGCGTTCGTATTCCACCATCGGGATTTCCTTCTTCATAGTTTTTATTCCAGAGAAGTAGTAGATCACCAGTAGAAGGGATCCGTTCAATCGATGCAGGAGACATGGGGGACTTGATATCACTGGCTTGCACCGGAGACCAGGATAATCCCTGATCCTTTGAATATGATATGAACTGACTACCGGCATTTGTCCGACAAAATAGCATCAATTCGCCATTTTTTAATTCAACAATTCCCGGCTCTTGTAATACAACCTCATTCGGATTGGGAACAAGATTTGACTTTATCCAGGACTGACCACTGTCATCAGAATAATAACACATGATTTTGGCGCCACCCATTGTTTCAGTTTCCGGGGTTTTATGCAGGGCAAGTGGAAGCAAAATCCGACCACCAGATAATATTACAACCCGGTCATTATTCATAACATAATATCCTATTGGTTCAAAACACTTTTTTGCTTCACTCCAGGATTTTGCCTCATCATCTGATAATCGCATATAGGGCATACAATCGCTTTCAGAATTTTTCCGTAAGTAAAATAGAGCGATACGGTCATCTGCCATTCTTATCAAGGAGACTGACATGATGTTCATATCTCCTTCATTAGATAAAACATGAATATCATCCTCTGACCAGGTACGACCCTCATCACTTGAAATTCTCCCGGCTAAACTTGCCGTCGCATGATCACCAGAACCGCCAGTGAAGTGGGTATATATAAATAAAATCTTTCCATCCTTTAGTCTTATAAAATCTCCTTCGCTGTTGCGGGGATTTTCCGGACTTGGTTCTAATCGTAAGACAATTTCTTTTTCGGGGGTTGTTTGATTGTAGCAACTAAACCATGATATTAAAAGAATGATCGATATAATTAAATTTGAAAGTTTTAAGCCCTGAATATTCATGATATGTCCTTTTTGGTAAATATATAATTTCTTTCTCAGTTCCAATATATTTAATTACCACCCCCTCTGTCCCCCTCCTTAGTAAGGAGGGGGATTAGGGGGAGGTTATTTTTATGTTCCTTATTACCTTCTACCCTTCTACCTATTTTTTCTTCACCTCAACCTGCCACGAACCGAATTTTTTATTCTGAGAGACCTGCAACCAGGCCTGAAGATCAACAGGTCCTGTGCCAATTTTAATATTAGTAAACAGGACTTGTTGCTGACCCTTAATTAGAGGATGTTGATATACATTTTCACCGATCTTTAAATAAACCGAACCATTCTTTTCTTTGCCACGGAAACGTACGGTTATCGTGTAGTCAGATTGTTTCTCTGCAACCAAACGCCAGTAACCTGTTGCTTGAACCAACCATGGATTTTCATAAACCTGCTGCCAATCCTGCCTAGTCAAAACAACTGGATTCTCATATGGTGTTCCGATGGGAATTCGAGGCGGTGTATAATTATCCATCCGTGTATTGCTTACATCCTTAAACCATTTATCATAGTCACTCTTTAATCGATTCAGGATCTTCGGTTCTGAAGCAGCCAGATTATTCATTTCCAGAGGATCTTCAACCATATTATATAACTCAAATTTAGGTTCTCCCTCAAAGGATTCACCGTGAAAACCACTGGCATGTAAGAGTTTCCATATTTTTGTTCTCAAAGCAAAATTGTTATAAGCGAATGGTTTATTACCGCGATGAGATTGTAGTACAAGCGCACGGTCTTCCCATTCCGTTTCTCTACCAATTAATATTTGAAGAAAGCTCCTCCCATCAATTTTTAGATTTGGATCCAGGCTTACCTGACACGCCTCAAGGATGGTAGGCAAAATATCAATATGGGCCACCACTTCATCCGACCTCATGGCAGGATTTAATTGATCAGGCCAATGGAGAAAAAGCGGTGATCTGATCCCACCTTCATAGACGGTTGTTTTATGACCACGGTGTCCCACTACATAGCGTTGTCCATTGGGACCATTATCAACCATAAAAATCACCAATGTGTTTTGGGCCAATCCCTGACGCTCAAGTTCCTTGAACATACGTCCTATATTATCATCAATATTAGTGATCATGGCATAAATGCGCGCTCGCCGATCCAGATCCTCTTTGTTTGTAAGCGGATGACCCTTTTCCTGGGGAAATTGATCATTTGCCAAATTCATGGATTTATATTTCTGATAAAGTGCCTCAGGGACATCATGGACAGGTGTATGTGGTGCATTTGTGGCCACATAGGCAAAAAAAGGTTTTTTCGCTTCAGTTTCTTTTTTTATCCATTCCATGGCACGAGTGAAATATATATCCGTACAATAGCCACTTTCCTGAACCTGTCGGCCATTATGAAATAAAATCGGATCCGTATATTTGCCCTCACCACCGGGGGGATCCGACTCCTGACCGATGCCCCCGCCCCGGTGCACAAGAACTTCTTCGAATCCCTGGTCCTGAGGTCGCATGGGATAATTATCACCCAAGATGCCATTTCCCAAAGATACCCGTGGAGTAACCGGCATCTCTAAGAATCTCAGCTACTGTTACTTCCTTGGTTTCCATCATTGCCCGGCCTAAAAATGTATCGACCACCCGGGTACGATAATTATAGCGGCCTGTCATAAGCGAGGCACGGGTCGGAGCGCAAACAGGACTGACATAATAATTCGTCATCTGAGCACTGCGTTTGGCCATGGCATCCAGGTTGGGTGTTTCAATAATGGGATTCCCGGTAATGCCAAAATCTCCGTAACCCTGATCATCCGTCATGATCAAGATTACATTAGGCTTGATATCTGTTGAAATATTCTGGCAAGAAAAACAGGATAGTAATAATCCCATTAGCATAAACTTCAGAATAAAGTTTAATCTTTCAATCATGATCTTCATAGTATAAATCCTTATCGAGTCTGAGAAACACCTCCCCCATAATCCCCCTCCTTAGTAAGGAGGGGGACAGAGGGGGTGGTAATTCAGTTTATTTTTTTATCAACCATACTTCTGTTATTTCCGGATCACCCCAGTTCAGTACAATTTTTTCACTTTTTACCGCTCTTTTGGGAACATGGTATTCAACAATAGATCCCTTTTCATCACTAAAAATAAATGGTTTAACCCATTCCCCGTTTATTTGAATTTTGTCTACACGGTAACCGGTTACCCGTACATCATAATCAGCTGCAGGATCAATATTTTCATAAACCACAGCCACAGGTCGATCCATACTAACCAGCCAGGATAGACGCAACCGGTTAAAACCTTCATCCCAATACCAGAATCCGGGATTCGGATTTCGTTCCATCAGCGGATCTGTATTCAGCCCTTCGCCAAGTACAAGATGAGAAGAACGATCCAAGGTGCCCAAATCATCATAAAAACTTCCTTCCCCAGGCTTTTCCCAATTTCGTATGGTTTCCAACCGTTCAAGTTTTTTTTCTTCAGATGCAAATTTTTGGATCTTTGTAAACTCATCTTCTAACCAGTAGCGATTATTCATAGGTAAATCTAAATAATCAATAATAGCACCACGATTTAGACTTCTTGCCTGATATTTTTTTACACTTGTTTGAAAACCTATGCTGTTAAAAAGAGCCAATCCTAAGTCTTCTATCTCTTTTTTTAACTGCACTGAGATGGGTTCACTTACTGCCCTTTTCAGGATGATCTTTGATTTACTTATCGCCGAATCAGCACCGATTTCTCGTGCGGTTAAAAGTGCATTATAAACTTGTTCCTCAAGTCCTCTTTCATAAATTACCCGTCGGCGGATATAGGCATCATATTTACTTCTCAGTTGGCATAACTGCCAGCGCCAGTTATGATCCAATTCAGGAGCCTTATCTGCCATAAACTGCCAATTCTTCAAAGTCGATTCAACAGCACCATTATGGACTAGCGCGCCAATCCAATTATTTTCCAGGGCCAGAATTCCATCGGTGGCCAACTCTGCTAAATCGGGACGGAAAAAAAAGCGGGCATATTCTTTTAAGACCTCTCGAATATCGACATCGGGATCCCAACCTCTGGCACTCCAGATAATTTTGTTCACATCATCATGCATCCCATCAGAATAAGTAATAAAGCCGTCAGTAAACGGAGCAAACCAATTGTGAATGAGTGAATAATATACGGGTTGAGGATTTGGACATTCCCGGCCAAGTGTACGACCCAAAGCAGGGTCCCACCAGGAAACCGGATATTGTGAGCGACATGAATGTGTGATATCAGGATAATGACGGAATTTATACTTCTTGGGAAGCCTTTTTCGCGAATCTGGAATTGGTGGACTACCAGGCCCATTAACCAGACCTCCGAACCAATCTGGTTCATTCAATTCTAAATAATTAAAAACATACTCAATCTCATCTTTATCAAAGCCCTGAAGAGAAAACCATATTTTTGTACCTGGATGCTCTTTTATCAGGTGTCCCGAAAGTTCCTCCAAAAAGGGCATGATTAATTTTGGATGATTCTTCCCCGGATCGCCTCCTGGAAAAAAAATGCCATCCAATCTTGGACAAGCATTATACATGGCTCTGTGTTTTTGAATTGCTTCTTCTCTTTTATCTTTATTTGTAAGATCAAAAGTTGCCGGTGTCCAAACCCAATAATCTAAATCATATTTATCACAAATTTCACTCAATTTTATATTCATCTCATTTGGATCAAATTTTAAATGAGGACTCTGTCCCGGATGTAAGGGAATATTTTCGATACTATTTGTACCGAATAATGCCAGTTCGCGAATATATTGGTCGTAAATTTCCGGCGTCCAGGCGTCATAAGAATTGGCCGTTGCACGGTAACCCAATTGGTGTCCACGAATTGGGTAAACGGGGGCCGAGGAGATATTCATATCATTAGGTAATTCTGCCTTACCTTTTCCCCATTCTAGCATTCTTAATAACTTGCCAACACCATACAAAACACCACGACTACCAGTACCGGAGATTAATAATTTGACCTCGCCATCCTCTTTTTCAATTTTTAAACTATATCCTTCAGGTTTGATATTATCATCACTGGCCAAATCTTTTGCTGATAAAACTATCCGATGTCCTTCTTTTGGTTGATCTGTTGAGATTTTCCATTTAAAACCAGATCGTTTTTCAACCTCCTCTGTTAAAACTTGTGCTGCTATTCTTTCAGGAGAATCATCCCTATCATTTATAACAATGGTAACATTTTTTAGATTTTCTTGATTTGAATCTTGACAACCAACAAATACATTAAAAAGAGTTATTCCCACCAATGGAATGATTACTTTATTAAATAAAATAGTTTTCAGAACATCCATCTAAAACATACTCCTTAGTCTCTAATTCAAATGTCACATCTCAGCGCCCGATAAAAAACATGGCAGTAATAATTAATTGTAACACTCATCTTTAATTAGTTCTTAACTAAGCTGATTTATTATAAACGCAGGCCAGGCCTTCAAGTCCACAAATTTTCACAGTTTAATAGCTATCTTAAATCGAAGTCCTATCAAACAATCACCCAATCATGATCTAGATCATCGCGAATGTATTGAATTATAAATGTTAAACTTATACTGCTTTTGTCAGGCTACCAATAAACACGCCCATAGTCGGTTTTCTTTTGAGTTGATTTAATCGCGGACACTAACAGCATATTCTGCTCGTTCCTTAATGCCGAAGTTTTTGCCTTCTTCAAAACATCCACCAGATCTGGTATGTCTCTCAAAGACTGCTTTAGTTTGAAATATCCTATATTACGAACAGCAAAAAGTTGCTCCGATTCTATGCCGAGTCTATCTGCTTCCTCCTGGTAAAACACCATCACCGGTGTCTCATTCGGTTCTGCCAGAATTGTCAGTGATTGTTTGATGGCTGTATTCAAATCTCCTGTTTCTAGTGCTGACTGCAACAATCGACGAACACGTTCCTCCTGAAATAATTCTCGCTGTAATTTTAATTGAATATATTTGTCCAGAGCGCCTTTTTGCATATACAGACGCCAAAGATGGTTTTTTTTCATTAGATTTGCGGGAATAATTCGTCCGGCTTCTTTAACTAATGCGTAATATCGATCAATGCCTTCATTAGTTTCAAGAGGTACTTCTAAATTATTCTCCAACTGAAATATAGCGTCAACCATCAAGGTAACTGCCTTATCCCCGAAATATATCCTGCAGTACTCTCCAACCACATCTTGAATTTCCTGGTGAGGGTTCCATAACAAACGGTACCAAATGTACTGATGAAAATGATCGTGATAACCCTCTGTATAAATAATATCTCCCTGAGAAAAGGGCATAATCGCCTGAAATATTTTGTACAAAGCCTTTGGTCGGGTATGCAATGTGCGTCTTCCATAGGATTTCGCAATATTTCGTTCCGGGTTTTCAACATGATATTGGGCACTTATCCAATGTGTGATATCTGAAAAATTTATAACCTTTTGATCTATTGGAAGTTGGTGAAGTATTTCCGCCAAATAGCGATTCAGCCAGCCATACCCCGGATACTCGAAAAGATCATCGCGTAGTTTACGGTGGAAATACCATGACATTGCATTACTTCCCGGCCCATATGAAATTCCATACAACCATTTTCGGGGCTTTCTTGAGAGATATTTAAAAATGGCTAAATCGCCTTCATTGGTTAAATCCTGGTTGACGATCTGGATGTTCAAACTGGGATAAGTTTTGAGTACAACATTCGAAATATCCTCGCACAGTTGCACAAAAGTTTTTCCCCAAGGCATACAACGTTCATCCCGACATCCTCCGGCATCTCCGGCGTAAAAGCGTAAAACGTCATGGCTCTCCAATGTCTTAAACTTTTCAGCCCATTGATTAATCAGCGCTTCTCGAGCTGAAAGGCAAACTGGGGCAGACCCAATTATTTCCAATCCATTCCCAATCATGCAATCCCCCGGCATTCCATTCTTCGGGATAATCACCTTGCATTTGATTAGGACGAATTCCGATATTTGTCATCAGGTCAAATGATTTGATAAACTCATATTTCTCACCCCCAGTCCATTCAGATTTGAAGCAATTTGCCCCGGCTAATGCATAATCCAGAACAACTTGTTTCCACTCAGCTAATGTCCACTCACGGGCCTGTGTATATTTTCTCATCGTATGCCCCTGGTAAGCATCCCCCCCACGAAACCGATAGGCCGGTGCACTACTAACATTAAAAGTCTTGAACGAGACAGCCAGGGGCAAGGCTTCCATTTGTCGAAGAATCTCACCAGCCGCATAAAGCACCCCCCGATTATCGGTTCCAACTGCAATAATCGCAGGGGTATTATCAGGATTGATCAATTTGGCTGCATATCCCTCGGGTGCTGGTTTGCTGCGGCCAGGCAGCATTATATTGTGGGTTGTACAAAGTTTATCCAATTGCTTGTTCTTATTTGCCAACCCCAGATAGATATGCAGACTTGCGACTATATCTGGTTTTTGAGTAATTGTTACAGCCACCCGACTGTTTAATTGCATCCTGTCTTGTAAAACCTTAGCCACATTATGTTCAATAGTACTGACATCCGATCGGAGAACTATGGCTACTCGTGTCGCCTGCACCGTTTGTATTTTTTCCTGAATAATCTTTACCAGATCCACATCAATCTTTAATTTTGCACCAACTTTAATTTCCTGTGTGGTCATACCTGCATATGAAAATACCAGGACCGATTCGTTCCCCGGAACGTCAATTTTATAAGCACCATAATGATCGGTAACCGTTTCTACTAAAGAACCTTTAAGTAAAACCCTAACTCCCCCAATTACCGGTGCATTTACCTCCCCGGATGTTACAAGCCCACTAATAGTGAGGCCTTGTGCGAATAGAAATTGGACCCCAAAGAATATTAGGGTTAATAATATGCTGTAAAACCAGATAGATTTAGAAAATATGACTGTATTTTTCATTTATTTCACAAACTCTTTTTTCAATCCAATCTTATCGAAAGGAATAGGTTGAAATCCGGGAGGAATTATATTTGAATCATAGTGTATCTGAATCTTATCATCTTTATCCATGAGGAAATGTTTATCAACATCTATACTGTTATCCTGAAAATATACCAGAGGCTCGGTCTCATCATTGTGCAATTCGAGCCATTTGCCTCCAGAACTAATATTTCGAATAATTCTGTTCCCCTTGGGTAAAGCAGGATCATCATTAAGGACATTCATGAGTTTAGGATATCTTTTGCTATAGGGAGGTTTATCAGGTTGAATAGCATTTAGACGTTTAAACAAGGTCGTATCAGAACCATCAAAATAATATTTGGCCCAGCCCATACCCCGGGCATCAACGTGAATGGCAGGAGTTCCATCGATAATAATATTATTCTCAACCAGATTATCTCTGCCGCCACCAATCATCACCGTACGGCCGGATTTATAAAAGATGTTTCCAAAAACTGTGGTACCACTGGCCCAGTCATCCATATAGACGGCCATAACATCGGTAAAACCTCCTTGCCCCTCTACACCATGCAGATGATGAAAATAATTGTAGCGAATAATACTACCACGCTGAGACCAGTCGCGGCCATTATAAATGGCGCCTGCATCTCCGGTTTCCATGCAGACATGATGGATTTCATTATATTCAAGCAAATGTTCATTACCCCAGAAGAAAACGGCCGTATGAGGCAAGTCATGAATATGATTATTTTTTACAATATTACCAACTCCATACATAAATATCCCCGCCCGGTATGTTCGCACCCAGCGGGAACAATCATAAATATTATTATTAATTGCATAGTTTTGTCCAGGTGTAAGTGTGGCACGATCTCCGCCCCCAAGAATGATTCCGCCTTCCCCGGTTGAATAGATCTCACAGCTCATCACACCATTATTATGTCCGGCATTGCCATTGTATAGTGTGTTCTGATAAATCACACTACCGGGATTCGGTATAAGTTCCCCAATACTAATCGCTACAGTGCCCATATTCCGTAACAGACAATTCTCAATTTTATTATTTTGACCACCAATAATTTCCACACCTGCTCCGCAAGTATATTCGAAGGTCAGGTTTTTAAAAGTGATGTTGTTGAGGTTTTTTACTTGAATCAGTGGATCTTGCAAAAGTGAGACAAATGCCTTTGCCCCATGTATGTCAGAGGGTGGCCAGAAATACAACAAGCCCGTGCTCCTGTCCAAATACCACTCACCGGGCATATCCAACTCCTCCAGAAGATTTAGGGCATAGAATCGTTTTCCCTCTGTAAAAGGATAGTTGCTGTGTGGAGGTTCCGTCACAATAAGCTTTTTTGCTGTGTCGATCTCAGCGATTTTGACATAGTTGTCGGACCAGTCATATTTCCAATATCCATGCAGCCATAAATCTGGAGCATTTAACCATCGGGAGGGTCGATCTCCATCATATGAAAATCCCTTCCCCTCCATTATATCGGGAACATCTTTAATTTTTGTCCACTGCGTATTTGGCCAGCGGGCGAGTGTCATTGGTTTTTCGTCAAAATATAAATGGAGCCCGGATGGCTGAATCGCTCGGCCAAACCCCCTGGCTGACAAAGCCCCAAATTCTGTAATCCCATTACGCTTCAGATCAATTAATTGAATATTTGGGCGAAATTTCGGATCAATGTTCTCGTATGCTTCTGATTGAGGATCAAGTAACTTAAAATTCCTGATTTCCTTTCCACCAATGATATGTGCATTTTCACCGGGAAAAGAGGAGATATGAATTGAAACATCGTGAGTGAAATTCTTTTTATCCAAAACGAATGATTGTGAAAGTGGATAATATCCCTCGCGCAGATATAGTATAATCGATTTTGCAGATACTTTTCTGAATTCGTGACTGGCCCGCTCAAGCGAGGCAAATGGTTGTTCCATACTCCCGACATTTTTATCATTACCATCGGGCGAGATATAGAATACACTTTCTGTTTCGCTATCGACATTTCTATCACCACTTGCTTTATTTCTTGTATTAGAACAAGTTGAGACAGCTGCAACTAATGTGATTAAAAGAAATAGATTTATAAATTTTTCAATCTTATGCTTCGATATAACCATATTTAACCTTTTAATTACTATGACTTATGGGCAAAATATATTCCCCCCTAACCCCCTTCAAAGGGGGAATTAGATTTTGCTTATTCGAACAGAAAATCACCTTTTTCTATTAAAATTATTTAATCTGAAACATCTTCGTCAATTTTAGATAAATATTTCTTAATTCATCGCATCAAAGTCTTCCCGTAATTTTTTAATTCTATATCCATATTTCTATCGTTGGATTTCCAGGCACCCGCCGTAAAATCAGGGATTTGTATCGAATTGGACTGATTATGAACCGACCAGGAACTCAAGGGTAATATACAACTCCAGGCAACGGAATCGTACACATCAATGTCAACCGGGAACCCATGACGCAAACAATCTATAAGACGCCAACTTTTATAAGTATCAGATCCCCCATGCCCGCCAATTTTATTTGCCAACTCATCCATTTCTTTTATGATTGCCGGTGAATATTTCTTTTTGATTTTCTCGAACTCTTCCGGAGAGGCCCATTTATGATTTCCCGTAGATACACGTGGTGGATATGGATATTTTAATGCCGCACCCTGTGTTCCATAGATACCATGAATATAAGTCTCCGGTGAAGGTGATGTCGCATCATGCTGCAACATGATTGTTCGTCCTCTATTCGTTTTAATAATGGTCGTATTCATATTGCCCCGATAATCCCTGTTGGCAAATTCTTTATAAAAATCATCTGTGGCTGCCAACTCATTGGCTTTGTCTGCCATCATAAAGTCTTTACTTTCAACCGAGACCAGAAACTCAAATTTATCCCCCCGGTTAATATCCATGATCTGAGAAACCGGACCCAGGCCATGCGTAGGATAAATATTGCCCTTTTTGCTGGCATATTCTTTGAGCCACCACATATCCCAATACATGGTTTTTGAAAAATTATTACGCATTTTACTTGAATTATAGGCACATTCTCCATGCACAACTTCACCAAAAAAACCTTTTCGTGCCATATTTAGGGTCAACATTTGAAAAGTGTGGTAACTGCAGTTCTCCAGCATCATGCAATGTTTTTTAGTTTCTTCAGAGGTCTTAACCAGCTGCCAACATTCTTCAATGGTTGCCGCTGCAGGGACAGCAATGGCCGTATGTTTCCCCTGGTTCATCGCATACGCACCCATCTCCGCATGCATGGTCCATGGCGTCGTCACAATCACCAGATCAATATCATCACGTTCGCAAAGTTTTTTCCAACTATCTTTATTATCAGAATAAACCATTGGTTTGTAACCCAATTCTTCAGCCATTTTTTTTGATGCTTCTGCTTTTTCTGGTCGAATATCACAGATTGCCTTTATATCGACACCCTCCACACGCCCCATGATTTTGATATAGGTCGGTCCCCGTTGCCCTACTCCAATGATACCTACCCGAACAACATCCATCCCGGGAGCGGCATAGCCTGACATATTGAAAGACTGTTTATGCTTTTTCTCATATTCCTTCATGGTTTCTGCCAGATTTGTATTATTCTGGTTCTCAGAATCTGAAGCGTAACCATTTAATACACCTGCACCTGCCAGGGTTAAACCCGTCATTTTTAAAAAATCTCTGCGATTTTTTTTCATTATCTTTATCCTGTTCTTTTTATCGGTAGTGTAAAAAATAACCACCCCGTACTAATCTGACTCCGTCAGACTTTACGGGGCAGGCAGAGTCCACGGTATAACTTATTAATTTTATTTATGTTAATGATTCTTCTCTTTATCTCCTCTTCGTAATCTCTTATACTATGACACTACTTTATCATCTAAACTTTATGCTATAAAGATCGGCATCCTTCATAACAAAGCGAAGCCTGATTGCCCTGCCATTTAATTTTGTTAATTCTTGATTCCCCTTCCATAAAACAGTTTTTTCAATTTCATTGCCTATTATCTCTTTAGAACTTTCCAATTCATATCCGGGTATAATGCTCCCCTGTTCATCGAGGATTTCAACTTTTATAAATCCAGCAGCTGAAGTTGAGAAATTTAGAATCAGCTCCTTCCCTTTGAAGGAAAAGGGGTTTGTAATCATCTCACCTACGATATTCGATGCTCTGACAGAAGTGAATCCATCCAATCGTAAACTATAGCGTCTTAAATGGGCTGTGGGTTGCGCATAGTCCTTCTGAACATAGATTGACATTTCAACAGGGCTGGTTTGTACAACATTTAAGGCCGGATAATTTGTACGAGACACCCAATTCTGTAATCCAATTCCAGGGCGAATAAAACCTTCCATAAATGTCCGATCGTATTTATTTCCGCCTCTGGAAGTCATAAATATGGCATCAGAACAGTCCTTAAAATACCCTGGATTTACATCCAGTTTAAGAGCTTGTTCTTCGGATATAACCTGCCGATTGGGCATAAACCGGGCAGCAATTGAAACATAAATATGGGGTGCCCTGAAATAGGGAGAGGTCTGATTTGTATAGAGATGTTCGATTGGCGTGTATCCAAAGTCCATTTGTACCGGATCAGACCAATGAATAAAGTCTTGTGACGTCGTTCTGCTTATTGTTCTGATCCCGGAATATTCAGGACCAGTCCAGGTACGGAAATAACAGACATACAACTTTTCACTAGAAGACCAAAATACCACATTCTGTGAATCAAAGACACCTTTAGAAAATATAGCTGTCTCACTTATCTTTTTCCAATGAATCCCATCCTCGGAGACAAAGCCGAATAATCCTGATTCCAGGGTACCCCCTACGGCCTTGTACTTTTTACTTTGAGATATTTTTGGATTGGTGTCTATAAACGAACTAAAATTATGTGTAAACGGCGGCGTATTCGCTAAAATAACATTATTAGCCTTCGCACCCATTACCTCGTATATTCCAAGATTTGGTTTATCCCAGTTTATACCATCTCGTGATTCTGCATAACATGTAACCTCATTAGAATCTCCATCGACACCTTTAAATGGTCTTCCCCTGTAATAAGCGCGATACTTTTCATCTTCCTTTAGTATGGTGACATACCCACAAAACAAACCTTCCCACGGTTTATCAAACCGGATAACAGCACCTTCATCCTGCGGTTCGTGTAAAACAAGTTTTGTATCGATCAATTTATTGATCAAGAAATGATCAACAAACAATTCCAGACGGTTACCAATATCTAAGATACCATCACTATCCTGGAATTCAATTATTTCCTTTTTCCTGGTCTTTATTTCTAAAGTTCCGATTATTTGTTTATTTCCCACCTGCTTGATTGCCTGCAAACGTATTATTCTGGGAGGGCCATCGGGAATAGGCAAACTTATTTGTTCATCTGTACCCGCTAGTGGAATAGGGATTCCTCTATCTTCAAGAGTCCATTCAACATCCACATCCATTTCAAACCAATTCGAGCTTTGATAATTTACAATAAATGCATTGATTGTATCACCTATGACTGGAAATGGTGTATCTGAAGAAATATCGAATTTGTCCGCGATTTTTCCCTTCATGAAATTTTTATGCGCTGTCCTTCCATAAACCTCTACATATGTACCCCAACCACCGCCGCCTTGATCAATTTTTAATAATAGGGGTGTGCGTTGATCGGGTTTAAGTTTTACCTCAGTCGTATGCTGAGAACGATTAGCCGCTCTATCACCACTGTAAGAGCACACGAGTCTTCCACCAACCCACATCTTACCAGCATCATTTGTTCCAATATGCAGTATTACCGTTTGTTCAGTTTTACTTTCTAACTCGGTATAGATGTAAGCGCAGACATTGCTTTTTGCCCCAATTGCTTTGTTCAGATCAAGGTAATCATCCTTCCAGTTATAACGGGAAAATGCAATTTCCTTTCCGTCCACAGTTGAAACTACCATACCATCCTGTATATTGGCTTTACCTTCCCCACCCAAAGATTTTAGATAATCAGTTGAATACCCTTCACGATAGGGACCTTTATAGGGGGGTAATTTTATGTCAGCACTTGGGAAAGCACCAGCAATCACCCATTCTTTAATAAAAATTGGCTTTGTGTCATCGGGAATGAGAACAACAGGGGTTTGGGCATTAACAGTATTACTCAAACTAATTAGATTGAAAAATAGTATTGAATATAAAACTATCCATTTAATTTTTCTGGTTGAATATAGCTGAAAACAACTAATTACATCCTTCATTATTAGTGTCATTTAATGCTCCATTTTTAATAGGCTAAAATCCTGATACAAGTTAATTTCTGCTGTTCCTTAATAGAACAGACCCATTACTTTATATAGACTAACTCTGCCTAATTCCTTTTCTAATATATTGTCCTGGGGATAAGCATGACCTAAATGCTGTCGAAATCCCTCTGCATAGGTTGTCCCTATTTCTTCTCCCCTCAATGCTGAAAATTTATTCATTGCATTAATATATTCATCTATTCCATGATGTTCTTTCAACCAGCTTCGCTGACTTTCATGACATTTAAGCATATCTTCTTTTAGTTTCATCACCGGGGTGATATCAACTATTATTGAAGTCTCAACCTTTTTACCGAATATATCTTTACATTCCATAGGATCCCAATAGTAGAGATGGGGAACACAATCGCCTGCCTCCACCTCATCCGTTTTGATTAGTTTAATACCCGCTGAAAAACAGGCCGTGCTTACAATCTGACTCGTCATCTCATGATCAATCATATAATCCTGGGGAGACATGGTGAATACGATGTCCGGCTTTACCTCCCTGATCAGTTTAATCACTTTGAGTAACGTCAGACGATCATAGGAAATAAATATATCCTCGCAGTCCATACAATAATACGATGCATTGAGTAGATCTGCCGCGTTTTTTGCCTCCCGTTTCCTGACCTCGCTGATTTCATCTCGACTCAATTCGACCGATCCCACATCACCTGCTGTCATCGTAGCAATGGCAATTTCCCAGCCTTTGTTCTTTAGTAAAGCAAGCGTTCCGGCACCAAATATTTCCACATCGTCCGGATGCGCCCCAATCGCTAAGACAATTTTATTTTTCATGTTCTTCATAAAATATCTGACCTATAAAGATCTCTCGCAGAGCCGCAAAGACGCAGAGGAAAATAATACAATACACACTATGAGTATCAATTACTTATATAGAATTTTAAAATATTATGAATCTTTTAAATTGTATTTTTTTATTTGCCTTCTTTGCGCCTCTGCGTCTTTGCGAGAAAGAATCTATTCTGTTAATGCATTTCAACTTCAACCTCACCAAAACCACCACGATAATAATTAAAAACAACATTCGGATGATCAGCTAAAAGGGACATGGGTACTGCCGTATCAACAATATTTTTAGATATCATAAAGGCTGTTAATCTCATTCCAAAAGCATTATCGTGCATACCAGCCTGCCAAATGGATACTATTTCAGATTTCCATGTCTCAACCGGACCTACGGTTAATGCCTGCCGGGGAACACCAACGATATAACCGCCGCCGGACGTTCTGGCATTCTGTGCCAATGTAATAGGGTGCAAATCAACCAACCTGGTTGCTAATTTCCGATAGTCATTTGCCGGCGGTGGGGCATCGACATATTTTCCCTCCCGCTTAACTGGATCGTTAAAAGCCCAATGCTTCACTTCACCCTGTCCACCCTGCATGGTTTTGCAGCAAATCTGATCAAAACTGGTTGTATAGTCATTAAGATTACCTGATTGAGGAAAATGGATATTTTCCTCAGGCATTTTTAATTCTGGCCTTATCCGATTGAATAAGAGTTCTCTATCTGTTCTTGCAAATGATAGGGGATGGGATTCGTTGACCTCTTTTCCATTCACTACCCATTCATCCATTCCCCAGAAATGAGCATCTTTCAATGATATATTAAGGCTATTTACCAGTTCGGCTACGAGAGGTAATTGCTCGGTTGGACCTATTGGCCCGCAAATACCACTAGGATTTGAAGGGGTCGCCTGTTTCCAGGCATGGATATATTCCAAAGCCTCAGCCAGATAGAATGACTCAATCGTATCATAAAATTGAACCCTAAATCCGGGTCGGGAAAGCTCGGACATATCTTTTTCTGTTAATTTTGCTGCATCTTTCAATATTTTCTCATCAAGTGTGGTATAATCCCACCACTCTTCGGCCAACATACTTTTTTTCCGTGCCATCGAAATGCTCCCTGGTTTGAGGATACTTGATACCTTTTCTGTTCGAAATGGTGATTTTACCTTCTTGCGGTTTTAGGAGTAATTCTGTAGGTATTTCCTGCTTTTGCCCCAAAAACAATATCATTACCATCTTTTTGTACAGATACATATGCTCCTGATGAAATATTTTCGATGATCAGGAGACTGTAGGGCCATGGTAGTCTTACCCGACATTCCCCATCTACTGTAGCTTCTATTTCAGCTAACTCAACAAATCCACGATCAACTTTTGCTGAGACCTTAAAACCACCCCGTGCTCTTAAATGATGAAATTCTGCTTTTCTGTGAACATCGAGGGTTGGAAAAAGTTTGATTGTATTATTTTGACTCTGCAGCATCATTTCATTAATGACAAGTGGAAGTCCGCAATTCTCAATGAAAAGACCATAGGACCAAAATCGGAAATACCCCCAATCGTAATCAAACGAACTTGATACCTTGCTTACTTTTGTCGTAACCAGACCATTCGGTAATGCCCGAAAAGACAAATCTCGTTTAAAATCATTATAAGAATTGATACCGAGTCTGGAAGCAATCACATGATGTGAGACAAGATTATTGGATCCCTCGAGTTTTATGGTCATCCAGGTCCGTATGGCGGTCAAGAGTTTATCATCGGGAGAATCTATATCAATTTGCTCACAGGGCCAAACATGCATCAGACTATTTGGCAAATTATAATACATCCAGGCACCCGTATTCCCTTCCAGTTTTGATGGCCGCCAACCTTTAAATTTTAATTCCACAGGGGGGGCTGCATTCCAGTTATCATCATCGATCTCACAGTCCACATAAATTTTTCCAAGATGATTTCGTGCTGTGGGATAGGACGGTAACCCTTTAAGAATCTTTTGCCATTTCAAAACCTGATCGTTATCCCTGTTTAAGATATTTGCACCACTAATCGCTGCTTTAAGAATATATTGAATAAAACCCAATTCAGGTGTCCCGTTTTTTGCAAGTGGGGATTTAGGATGTTCCAGGGATTTATAGTTGGGAACGGAATATCTTCCATTACCTTCATCTGTAATAAATATATTAATTATGGATTCCGCACATTCTGACAAAAGAGGGTAACATCGTTCCTCTAAAAAAGTGACATCCTGCGTATATTCATAATACTCCCAAAAATGTTTAAGCAAATAGGGTGTTTCAAGTCGATAATAAGATTTTTCATCAACAGGTTTCCCTTTTGCATCTATGGGAAACATTTCATGGGGAAATATGAGGCCTTTCTTGTCATATAATATTTGAGCGAGTTCCCTTGCATTTGGCAGAGTCCGTTCAACGGATGAGAAATAGGCTTCCATCAATTCGGCATGATTTGAGGATAAAGCTGCATCATACGTTTGCTGGAAATTATAATCTGTTGTATACGAACCTCTCCAGGCACTTTCATCATTAACAATCCATGGGGAGTATAACCCGGGAGCAATGGCTTCGGGTTGGGTTGCTGAGTTAAACAAATAGAGGTAATTGTACCACAGATCCTGTATTTCTACATCATCAATCCTGATCCATGATTTGCCCCAAAATGACTGCCATTGCTTCCTATGAGCGATTTCTAAATGGCGGTAATCTGTTACTTCTGAGATTGTTTTTTTGGCCGCGGATACCGGCTGAGGTTTATCTCTTGTGGTCACGACAGCAACTGCCAGAATACAATCATTTTCAATCGTCCAGATGATTCCATCCTTTTTTAAATCCGGCTTCTTGCCATTTAGGATTTTAGCGCTGACAACATATCGAAACCCTTCCGGATAGGTACGTTCAGCCGGCAAATCCTGAATAATAATCCCAATATTATTATTCACCTGATGTTTTGGATCAATTATTTCTGTATTGGATGTGTCGCTGCTTCGATTCAGAGAGATGAGAGTCTTTTCTTTGATGTTTTTAAATTCAAGAAATATGATGTTTCGATCTTTTTGAACTCTTGATATTATTGAAAAAGGGGCGGTCGACGTTATAAGTTCTGCTTTTTCCAGCGATAGAGTATGCTTCACAGATTGTAAAGGTTTTTTTCCGGACTCCGTTTCATCCGATGGCTGCCATACCTGAATTTTGCATGCCGGTTTTGGCATGGGTGTATAAAATTTTTGTGTAGCAGGCTCTTTATAATACCGTCGATCCCATAAATCATTCTTGCCGACGGCAAAAGTCAATCTGTCATCGGAGCCATAAACAATCATTCCCAGATCGCCATTTCCAAGCGGTATTCCTTCGTACCATAGATTTGAGAGTAGCAGCTGTCGATCAGCTATAGCGGGACGTGATAATGAGACAGATTTATCCTGAGCTAATAAAGATATTGACAGGATGAGATATATCGCTATAATTATTTTATTCATAAGAGTATTCCGTTATTATAAATGGATAAATTAAAGAATAACCATATAATTCTCAGAGGGTATCTATCAAAGTATCATAATTTTGACTCAAAAGAAAATCTACCTGAGCCAACTGATAGAATGGCATGGCCATTTTCCATTTTTATAAATTGAATATCTTTCATCTTTGCAATCTCGGATCCACTTTCCCTGATGGTTGTGCTATCTTTAGTGGGTAAATAAACTGTCGCTGTTGTATTAATAGGAATGGTAATGTTCAGGGTGAATGACTTGTCCTCTCGTTCCCATTCACTTTCAATCCGGCCATGAATGGAATTATGGGACGCTTTCACCCAATCAACCTGAGTAATTATTTGCGGACGTATAATAATTTTTTCAAAACCCAACGCCGTAGGATCAGCCTGAATACCACCCACCCATTTATAGAACCATTCACTGACGCAACCAAACATGGGATGATTATGTGAATAGGTATTATCACTATATTCCCAATGTTCCCAAAGTGTAGTAGCCCCATTGGCCAACATATGTCCCCACCCCGGAAAAGCAGTTTGACTCACCATTTTTCCAGCAGTTTCTGCATGCCCATACTTGGAGAGCATATCTAATGCATACTTAGTTCCATATAAACCTGTAGTCAAATGACCCTGATGAACAATTTCAATATTTTGTACAAGTTCCATTACAGCCATCTCTATTTCCTCTTCAGGTACAAGTTCTGTGTATAAAGCAAAGGCCTGACTCCCTTGCGTATGGGGGGCAAATATTCCACTTCCTTTTTCGTGAAACCTTTCAAGGTAGGCATCTTTTATTCTCTGTGAGAGTGAATTATATCTTTCAGCATCATCATCTCTACCTATGATCCCTGCTAATCTTGCCATGTATTTTGCACTCAGATGAAATAATGGTGTTACCATCTCCTCCGTCGTCATTGGGGATAGACTTTCATGGTCATTAAGCCCTTCTGTAATGATTAAATCGTTATTTGAAATGACGACCTCAAACCATTTTCGCGCAGTATTATACTGCTCATCAATTAGTTGGCGATTATCGTAATATTGATATAAATCTAATAATAACAACGGATGTGCAAGGGCCCAGCCAATACCACAATAGTCAATCCCTACAAAGGGTGCTGTATCTGTTAACCTGCCATCAGGAAGAGCCGCCTCCTGATAATCACGAACAACCTTTGAATAAAAGTTCAACATATCAAAATTATAGATGAACGCATCTGTCGTGGCAGCAATATCGCCCCCATAACCAAAGCGTTCTCGATGCGGGCAATCGGACTGTACACTAAAAACATTACTCAAAAAAGTCCACTCCGTAATTTTTTGGATGTCATTAAACAATTTATTCGAACATTCAAATGAGCCGCTCTTTTTGAGATTACTACTTAAACGGAGCCCCTCTAGGGCATCTTCATCGGGTTCACCCGGATAACCGGTAATTTCAACATATCGAAAGGCATGAAAAGTAAATCGCGGTATATATTCTTCAACACCTCCACCCCGGGTGATGTAGGTATCGCTCTGCCAGGCCGTATCGGGGACCCCCGGCCCACCTCTTAGCTCACCTTCTTTATTCCTTCCCTTAATTTGACCGGCTACGCTGGTCATAGGGTTGAGTGTTCCGTCCTCATAAAGCAGCTCACCAAACCTGAGAGTTATCCGATTCCCAGCCGGTGCCTCTACTTTTAGTTTAACCCAGCCCGCAAAATTTTGTCCCATATCGTAGATATGGACATTTGGCTTGGGTTCAGTAATATTAACGGGCTTTATATATCCTGTAATTTTAACGGGTGGTTGATTCTGGGCTTGCAACTTTCCAACTTTTTCTTTTGCTATGATTGCCGACTTCCAGTTACTATCATCAAATCCAACTTCGTTCCATCCGGTTATCTCCTTACGTGCATCATAGATCTCTCCCAGATATATATTGTTACGAATTATCGGACCTTCATGTTTTTTCCAATTCACATTTGAAACAATGAGTTCTGATGAACCATCATTATAATTGATTTTGATCTGGGCAATAAATCTTGGTCGGCCAATTGGAAGATGCTCTCGTAGGTTAAGATATCCCCACATGGTCATTGGCAAGGGGTTATACCAGCCATTGCCAAGCATTACACCTATACAGTTTCCATCATTCTTAATAAGATCAGTTATATCATACGTGCTGTACAGGACACGCTTACTGTAATTCGTCCAGCCAGGATCCAAGACCTGATCGCCAACCCGCTCACCATTAATATAGGCTTCATAATATCCCAGACCACTAATATACATTCTTGCCTTTATTATATCCTTCTTTACAGTGAAATCATGTCTAAAAAGTGGTGCCGGATCATCTTTATAAAAATCTTCTGTTTTTTGAGGATCTGGCTTGCCATCATTGATCCATTCCGCTTTCCAATCATCCTGTGAAACCAATCCCATTTCCCAGGTGGATGTTTCACTCCAATCGGAGATAAAGCCATCTTCATCCCATACGCGAACTTTCCAAAAGCAGATGAGACTACTTGAGAGTTGCTTCCCTTTATATTTAATTTGAATGGATTGATTCGAGTCTATTTTCTTTGAATCCCATAGATTGCCATCATTTTTTGATAGTTTGTCCTCTGAGTCTGCTACGATGATTTGGTAAGCTGACTGCCTTTTTCCCCGCTGTGTGGATTCCAGTTTCCAACTTAAATGGGGTGACAAAATATCAATACATAGAGGATTAACCCGATTTTCACAACGGAGATCAAAAGATTTAATGATAATTTCTTCTTTTTGACAAGAGACAAATAAAAGCAATACAATTGTGAAAAATAAAGTGAACCTATCTTTTAGTTCCAATCTGAGCCTCCTCAAACTATTGTTTATTCTGTGCAACGATTTCTAATTTTCACTCTTATTCGAACAACAACCTGATTTTTCGATATCAAATCGCCCTACCGTTGTTTATTTCGCAGATATTTCACTACAAGGTCGTCCGGAGTGATCGCTTTATCTGTCAGTTTTGAGCGAGAATTCGGAGAGAATATCACCTCGACCGCGACAGGACGGATAGCAAAGGTCACTTCGCCGTGAGCGATTCCACGCGACGAATCGAGAAAGAACCTGGCTGGCTTTCCGTCAACCCAAATGCTCTCGATGCCACGATCCACAGCATCCAACAATACTATTTCCTTCAGCCCAGACGGTGCCTGCAGCATCACGACGAGTTTGTGGTCATTTTCGGACCATGATTCCGAAATCCTCTTCCCTCCAAACAAATGATAAGGAGCGTTCTTCGGTATCTCACGCACATAGAACAGTTTGAGACCTTGACCGGGTATCTGGATGTCGCGAAGCCCTTTCCTGAACGTTTCTCCCGGCACACGATTGACTGTTCGCTCATTCACGTCAAACCGCATATAATCCGCATGCGGATCGATATTGAGTTTATCCGGCTGATGGAATTCCAAATTTATTGTCTTCTCCCCGTTATTCAAATTGATGATGGGAATCATAAAATCGCCCCAAGTCTGATTGCGATAAATCGTGGCATACGTGTTCGGTGTAATCGTAGAGAACGTCTTACCGGACGAATTAAAGTAGTATGCCTGCGACTCGTACATCCCGAAGTAGAACTGAGCCAGATTGTAAGCTTTGACGAACAGCGGTTCGAAATCTCTGACACCCGCAGCATAGGGGAATTTCTTTGGGTAGAGCCGCCAATCAGTATAGCTGTATTGCCCACCCCCGGTGAGCAGGTCCAGGTTGTAAGCAGCCTGAACGCCAACCCGGGTTCCCTCCGTATCTCCCGCCCACAAACATCCCTGACCATGCAAATTTTTAACGGACATGAAGTAGTCCCGGTAGTCATCGAGCGAGATGTTGTATCCCTCACCGAACAGGTGCACGTCGAAGGTGTTGATCACGGGCAGTACCAGGGCATTTGTGCAATGGTCGATCAATACCATATGCGGACACTTCTTTCGGAGTTCCTGTCGCCGTCGCCAGTTCATCTCGTGCAGTTCAATCAGGCAGTCATACACCTTTTCAGGATGGTCATGCTCTTTCCAGAGAGGACAATTTGAATAGCCCAGGTTGTCATCAATATACATTCCGTCAACATCATAATGTTTCAGCATTTCAGTGATCGTAGCGACCCGATAATCTGCTAATCCATTTGGAGAGGCAAGGCACGTGGCAACCAGACTGCAGTAGGGGTCCATTTCTGCTTTGTAACGGCCTCCATAATTGAATCCTTGCCAAAGCGGCCATTTGCCGCTGCTTTTCATGTCGGGTGACTCCCATGGAATTGGCATACATGAGGTCTGCATTCGCCGTCCAGATGAAAAGCATTCCCGCTTCGTGCACTTTCGCGATAACCCGATCTAATTCACCCGCCGGCGGACGTGGTTCACCAGGCGTTCCTACCCGATGCATTTGAAAGAGAGTAAAACCCAGGTGGGCGGCATCCAAAATCTCCCGATTAGTGGGATAAGGATTTTTCTGATCGCCGATCCAAATATACATGCGCAGATCATGTTGCCTGGGATGGGGCAATCGATTCGGGGCAAGGCAGATTCCCGTCCGAAACGTGAACTCCTCGCCGGCTTTAATCAGGAAAGGTTTGCCTAACGACCCAATATTGATAATGTTCTGCGTCAATGAGACTGTAGACTGACCGGAGGTCTTCTTGTGAACCTTGATTGTAGCCGTTTGCATTCCCTTCTCCGCCAGGTGGGTTGCACCTCGGTCGGTGAAGATGGCCAGCGCCGCCTCCTGGCTGAATACTTCCAGGCACGAGGTCAGCGAAGTTAGTATAATCGATTCCCCAGAAGGCGGAAGGGAGCTTGCTTCGCTTCCCATGCCGTTATCGTCTCTTCGTTTGTGAAAGTAATGGCTGAACCGGCCTTGCGCCGTGAGGCGATGGTTCAGCGAGTTCTTGACGTGAATATCCTCTCGCGGCCGGAGACTGATCCGGGAGACGACCACACCATCGTTGAAAAAAGTGATTAGTTGAGAATAAGGTATATCAGGACCGCGCCGTCCCTGGTCTTTCAGGACGCCTTCTGTTTTCAGAACAACCTTCTCCTTGCTCTGGTCAGCAACGATTGTATTTCCCAAATTGCCGTCGGCACACAGTCGATAGTCGTCCAGGACAATGTCGGCCGGTGCCTGTAGCGAAACGACAACACGACCTTCCCGCCGGACTTCCAATTCGCGTATCGTACCACTGCTACGGTCCAGCGTATACCGAAAGGTCGGTCCCTGAATTACGATTTCTTCGGCTTCGACGTTGCAGAAGAGGTCTTCCGGTGGAAGAGGCTCACGCAAGACAGAAGCAATCATCTTGCTTATAGGGCCGTCCGTTTTCGCCGAGGTTGCATCCTGAGCCCAGGCAACAAGGAAAAGTAAAACCGCTGCTGCTGTAATTATCGTACCGGATTTAATAAAGTTTCTGCCCGTTATACCTGTAGATTTTAAATCCTCATTGTAATAATTGAAATTTCCATTGCGATCATATTGTGATTTTTGATTTTTCACAATACTTTCCTTTTGTTGATTGAATTATCGTTAAATGAGAAAATCGTCCTTCCAGAAAGAGGATTCAGGAGTAGACTTTTTTGTTCCAAAGAAACTTCCCCCAGGTACTCTTTAGCCCTAGGGGTTTACCAAACGGCGGAAACGTTCAATATAGCGGTCGCCGTCTTTGTGCATTTCCTTAAAGTGCGCATCGATCCCCGCGTAGGTTTCTTTCGGCATGTCTGGCGTATATTTTTCAACCGACGGCGGGAACTGGCTGACGTGTTTCGCCGAAGCTTCAATTTTTTTATCGATGACCCCAGTGATATCCACCTCATAATTCGGGGCAGTGGTATAGTAATAATAGACCAAGGGCACCCGGTAAGATTCCAGTTTTTCGTCCAGATAATGCTGCGGATAATACAGATGCCATTCCGCAGCGATTATGGCGTCCTGGGTGATAAAGGCCGCCATTCGATGGTCCGTTTTGTGCCATCGTTCATATTCTTCCCCGGGATCAATACTGAAGATCGCGTCGGGTCGGTAGATCTTCATAAAACGTGCCGCCTCACCACGCAGCCGTTGCGGATCAGCATATTCCAGGTCGCCGTCTTCATAGCCCAGCCAGTGGATGTTTTTCTTCGGTACGCCTAATACTTTGCAGGCCTCCTCCTCCTCCGCGCGACGAATCCGCGCCAAACGCTCACTGGTCATTTCCAGGTCCAGTGATCCCTTGTTATCGTTGGTATAGATCACCAAAACTATCTTATTCCCATTCTTCGCCAGGATTGACATGATACCGCCGCACTGGAAGGTATCATCATCCGGATGTGGTGTGAAGATCAGTATCGTTTTTCCTTTCCAATTTTCAATCCGATCCTCCGGTGCAATCTCTTCTTCCGCCAGTACCATTGGCATGACCACCATCAGCAAGACTACAATCAAAATTCCTCGTACGTAATGTATAATCATAGGGTGCTCCTTTCAATCAGAAAAGATTTATTCCAAACCAATTCAGAACAATTACCCCATTATTAAATGTTCTGTAAGCAACAAAATTACACTGAATTCCGGTATATTCAATTTTCCCACCAAATACTGTCGGCGTTTTTATCAGTTATAAAATCATGATATCTTCCCAACCAATAGGCTTCAAGATACCCAATGCCTCCTATTTCTGCTCTAAGGGCACCTTTGTCATTCAGTATCAATGAAGTATCTTCCCAAGATTCTCCTTTGTTATTACTAACGTAAACACCAGCAGGTGTACTGATATAAATTTCATTAGAATACCGGGAAGAGAAAATTGCATCAACTTTTGGAATATATAAACCTTTGCTAGTCACTTTCCATGTTTTACCAGCATCATGAGTAATAGCGACACCATTATCTGTTATACCATACCATGTATCACTATCTTGCGTATCAACAATAAGATCTTGAATTGAAATACTTTTAAGACGTTTTAATAAGGCTTGTACTTCACTACGGGATATTGATTTCCCATCCTTCGCGTGGATCATCCATTTGTATAACGGGTCTAATTCCTTCACAATCGGCATCCAGGTTTTTCCTTGATCTTCACTCACAATCAGTATAGTTCCCCTATAGGCCCATTCTGAAATTGAAACAGCGCTAAATATTCTGTTATCATATATCGTTGTCCACAATAACTTACCAGGAAACACCATAACTTCACTAAAACCTCTTCCGCGAATTGCCAGCTTGGGCGGAATCCATTCTGAATTTTCATTTGACTTGTAATATAATCCCTGATTTGTTTGCATGTACATCTTTACATTATTATCCTTAATTCCAATTGCAAAATTTTTATACCGTAATTTAGGTGTTTTGCCACTTATTAAGTGCCACTCCTCAGCTGCTCCCCACTCACCAAAATCATCGCTTCTATAAATACCCTCCGAAGAAACAGCATAAAGAATATTTGAATTTTTATTTTCCTGATAAAGTTGATCAACAATCAAATCGGAAGATTTTTCCCACAAATCTCCACCGCAAAATGAACGATAAATACCGTGATCCGTTGCTGCAACAACAAGCCATCTATACTTGGGAAATAAAATGATATCATTTACTCCAGAAATTCCGTCAAGTTGTTGCCATACTTCCCCTTTAGTAAAACTGCGGTAAATTACACCGTTTTCTTCAATGGCAAATTGTACATAGTCATCGTATGGTGATACTTCAAGATTTGTAACAGTACGGGAAAACCATCCATCCAATGCATATGGAGATCCTTTCCATTCATATTCGTTATCCGACCTACGTGCATAAATTGGTAAAGGATCTAGCGACTGTTTGCGTCCGTTTTCAGTATAAAATTCAATGTCGGTTCTAATACTATTCATCTGAGGTTTCAAAATTCTGTTGGTCGGAAATGTTTGCAGATTCCAAATCGAACCTTCAATGTCACCATATTCATCTCCGAGAACTGCCTGATAAATAAAATTAAACCATGATTGCTTGTCGTTCTTATGCACATTCCACGAATCTTTTACACACTTTTTATAAAATGCAAGCAGATCTTCATCTTTCTCAATTAAATTAAGAAGGTATAAATCTGGGAGGAGATGATCTGTATCATCGAAATTTCTTCGGGCTTCTCCCATAAAGGACTCCTCCGAATCTTTAAACTCGCGATATTTCAATTTACCAACCCACTTGTCATAAAGTTCTTTCACTTTTTCGTTACCGGTAATCATATATGCGATTTTCAAACCGGTAGTTGCCATAATAGAACTTCCCGAGGGACGTGTGTCACCGGCAAGAGCACGCCAGCCGCCTATCAATTCAGTACTGATATCTTTTCCATTCTCTAGCATCACAACCATGTTGTTTTTTAGATGGGCCCAGTTTGACATATCTTCAACAATCTTTCGAATCGCTTGCTTCTGAGCATTATCTGCGGCAATAAAATAATAAATACCCAAACCTCTAAAAACCTGGTCGTAATTATGATGGCTTGGCCCACCACGATATCGTAAATGAGAATATTTCCCAACTCCCTGTTGCCATAAATCACGTGTATCTTCTTCACCCCATCTATAGTGACGTTCCACATATGAAGGCCCATGTCCATAAGCAAAACCTCTTGCAAGATAACCGGGCTGTCCGCTAACCAGTGTTAATTTTCTTATCCCGGAGATTATTTCATTGGCTCTTTCATATGCGGCTTTATATTCACTACTGTTTTCTCCTTTTGTTTTTCGTAAAAACGCAACATGGAAAGCCTCGGCTGTAATAAGATTTCCGGTCCATGAACTTGTATGAACAACGTTCGACAAACCGGTTGTTCCATGATCAACAAACCACCCCTGTGGTAATATGCCGGTTGTATTTAATGTTTTCCACGCCTCTTTCTGTGAACCATTATAAAATTTTGTTGGGGGTCGTAATCTCACAGATGATGGATAAGTTCCTTCAATATTATGACGTTCTTTCGTATTCTTTTCAAAATAGATCGCTTTATCATGCAAAGTTTTTTTCCAACTTCCTCCATCGTGGTAATCTCCGGCCGTTCGATTTTCAACTTGCTGTCCATTTGATGTAGCGGATTTAGAATTAATATCCACTTCCATCTTTTGCGCATTTAAATTAAACGTTAAAGTAAAACTTAGTGCTGCTGCATAAATCAATTTGGCCTTAATCATTTTTCTTCCCTTATTTTTAATACAACCTGTAAAAAATCCTTTGCCCGACAATATATGCCATCCACTATTTATGGAAGTTACTATTCATAGTCCATTCCATATTTGGCCTAGGCCCCATCATTAATACAAGTTTACCACCTTTTACCAGATCAGAATGATTAAACCATGGAGAGTTAAGTGCCTCACCATTTAATTGTGCCGATTGAATATATTTGTTCTTTGATGATACATTCCTGGATTCAATAACAAATGTCTTGTTATTGCCGACATCGATTACAACCTTTTCAAATATCGGACTGCCGATATCATATACAGGCCGACCGGGACAAACAGGATAAAATCCCATTGCGCTGAACACATACCAGGATGACAACTCACCTTCATCTTCATCTCCACATATTCCCAATGGTCCGTCATTGTACCATATCTTCATGATGTCCCGAACTCTGCGCTGGGTTTTCCAGGGCTCACCGCCGTAATTGTAAAGGTATGAAATGTGAAAGCCCGGCTGGTTGCCGTGATTGTACTGCCCTATCAAACCAGTCGCATCCGGGAACTGATTTAAATAATTAAACTTTGAGCCACGTCCCCCGAATTGCTCCTGAAAGAGGGCATCCAGTTTGGTGATGAACTTTTCTCTTCCTCCCATAAGGTTGATCAGTCCGGCCACATCATGTTGAACGTGAAAGGTGTAGGTCCATGCATTCGCTTCAGTGTAGTAGTCTCGTCCACCCTGGCCACCGCTCCAAATAGGATCGAACTCTTTTTCATTAAACACCCACTTGCCATCTGCTGTCTTTGGCGCCATAAAGCCAATCCGGGAATCATAGAGCGTCTGATAGTTATTCGCACGTTTCATGAAAAAATCATAATCCTCATTCTTGTTCAAGGATTTGGCCATCTGAGCCAAACACCAATCATCATAACAATGCTCCAGAGTCACTGCCACCGATTGCCTTTTCTCAAATTTGTCAACTTGTTGTACCCATTCCTTTTTTTCCAAAGGCAATGCTGGGAAAAATCCCTTCTTTTGGTAAACAGTGTCCAACTCTGTGGTCGCACCATTGCGCCAGGGTATCATGGTTGCTTCCATTGCATTTTTTTTCATACCCTCATAGGCCTTTTCCACATCAAAATTTTGAAATCCTTTTAAGTAAGCATCGGTTATTGTTGCAGTTTCATGCCGTCCAATCATAACACGCCGATCTAAAGCAGCATCACCGAGCCATCCGCGTTGTTCATACATACGTATATAAGATCGCACGATATCATTCTGCCTTTCAGGCTCCAATATGAGACCCAGAGGATACAAAGATCTGAATGATCCCCAACTTTCTCCAAGCTGATAGAAATCATGTCCATCCGTTGTATGGACGCTTTTATCAAAGCTGCTATAATATTTTCCATATTCTGTAATGTTGGTTGTTTTCCTTCCCATAACCCGATACAAAGCAGTATAAAATATGATGCGCTGACTTTCGGTACCACCCTTGATTTGTATCTTACTTAATACCTTGTTCCATATTTCTCTCCCACTACTCTTAACCCGCTCAAAGTCCCAATCTGCAATCTCATTTTCTAAATTATTACGAGCCTGATCTATGCTTATAAATGAGAATCCCACCCTAACCTGCACCGGCTCTCCTTTTAAAGTCGAATAGGTTGTATAAATACCAATATTACTCCCGGTTTTTTCTCTTTCTCCATGCGCAACCTCTTTCTCGGTCCAACTTCCATAAGATTTGAATGTTTTGCTGAACTCGGCATGAAAGTACAATTTTCTACCACTGTCACCTTCTCTGGGATATGCCTGATAGCCCTCAATGATATTATCACTCACAATTTTCAATTCTGAATTTCCGAGCATATTTAACAGGATATTTGAATTCACACCCCCAGGAAAAGTGAATCGATAAAATGCTGAATGCTCAGTCGCTGTATATTCAACATCAATATCATAATCCTCCAACAAAACAGAATAATAATAGGGCGTTGTTTTCTCTGAATCGTGATCGAACCATGAAGCATTATCATCCGCATCAACCTTAATATCTCCTGTTGTGGCCATCACGGAGAACATTCCAAGCCCTCGCGAAAAATCATTAGATAATGAAGTTGCTGAAAATGAATATATCTTGTCGGCAAGATATATATCTCTAATCCCAGGCGTAGTAGTCGGTATCAATCTAATCATACCGCGGGGAAGCTGAACATCCGGAGTAGTTGCTTTAAGAAGGTGCCCAATTGTCCCGATGTTTGGATTTACATAATCCACTGGATCCTGGCTATAAACAAAGCCTGCAAGATCAGGTAATATTAGTTTGCCCAATAAGAATAATAAATGCTATTCGATAAAATCTTATTCTCATAATTTAATCCTTCTAATTATTACGGTAGTGTAAAAAAATAACCACAGAGTTATTAAGATTAAAGTCAAGAGAAACTGACCTCAATGTATGTCAGTCTCTCTTGTAAAAATTTACTCGTTCTTTGACAATTCTAAGATTCCGTATTATTTTATAAGCACTTCTTGAGGGAAGAGGAAATTCTGATCCCGCACTAAACCTCAAGTAGGTTTTGGGACTGTTTTCTCTTCCTTCTTTTAATGCTTTGTCTTTTAGAAACAGGAGCATCCTCTGATTTTTCCTGATAGCGACGTTTTAAATTGGAATTAGAACTTCTATTTTTCACAATTCTGGTTTTATTCCTGTTTTGCCTATCTATTTCCGGATCAAATTCTTTTTGATGTTTCAACATTCCAAAGACGATACGCAGTACCTTATGCATGCATACACCAAGAGCTGATGATTTAACATTGCCTCTTTTTAAGTGATTAATATAGACTTCCTTGATTAAGGGATTGTAAACTATGCTGCTGCGGGCTACCATGTAAAGAATTTGTCTGGGTACACTTCGACCTTTTTTACTCATCCGAAAAGCACCTTTCCCATCGCCGCTAATCTTATATACAGGATGAACACCGAAATAGGAAGCCAGATGTTTTGCTGATGGAAAACGTTCGACAGCAAGGATGTTGAGGATAAGGCCGATGGCTGAATAAATGCCGATACCTTTAAATGATAGCAAAAGATTCACTTCCGGCAGATCACAGTGAGTTATCATATACTTTTTATGTTGCTCAATCTTATTTTTGAGATGTAAGATCTGTTCGACAGTAGATTTAATAATAAAAGCGGTTGTTTGATCATCAATAGAGCCGACACTTTGCTTAGCATCGGAAATAAGAGCGCAAGCCCGATTATATGATATATAAGGAATCTTTGCCAGGGTCGTCTCCCTGGTTCTGATTAATTTAGCTGATGAAGGATATGTCTTAAGCAGGAGTAATATCCAATTTGGAATTCCATCTTTGATATGTTTCATTAAAAATGGCATTGACGTATAAAGGAGAATATTCAGTTGATTTAAAAGTTGTGTTTTTTGTTTTTTATACATTTCAATAAGAGACCATTGTTTTCTTAGGGAAATGTATGGGTCGTCAGCATTATAATTCACTTTTTTAGGATAAGTGATCAAATATTCGGCAATGAACTTTGCACTTATAGCATCATCACTATTGCGTTCTAATGATGCTTTATGAAGCGCATTTGGGCCGACCGGGTTTATTCTGGTAGACTTTATGTTCATTATATCAGATAAACGTTTAAACAGGGCCAGCCAGTTATTCTCAAGTCCGCCAGTACTTTCGACAGCAGAGAATAGGTTCGATCCTGGGTATCGTTTGAAAAAATCACGGATAAAGTGATAAAACTGGTTATGCCCTTCAAAAGTATCATCTAACTGAAAGACAGGCTCAATAACTATTTTGTCACTGTCTAAGATGATAAAGTCGGCATAACCTTTACTTACATCGCAGCCTAGATAATAGTTGGACATATAATGACTCCTTTACTTGTTAAATGTAAAACCAGACATCATCAGCCTTGTAAAAATACGGCATCTTAGTGCCAAGTTATTAACCGACTTTTATCTGGCAGCCGGAAGAAACTCTGTGACGGTCTCCGAGACCAGGACACGGACCTCCTTACATGCCAGATTATGTAGGTTTTATAAAACATAAACAAGTAAAGTGTTAGTTAAATCTTTTAACTTTAAACATACAAGTACACGGAGTAAATTATTAATATTATTTATGTTAATGCTATTTCTTTTCATCTCCCATCTGTGATCTCTTATAAGATAACTCTCCTTATTCCTTCTTTTAATTTGTCAACATTAAAATTGATCAACAATCCTACTTTTAGATTTTCTGCTCTCAGGCAAGTTAGCACTTGGGCAATATGAATATTCTTGATTGCTTCAACACATCATTCAACAATCACCTTATTTTCTATCAAATAATCTAACCTGTAATTCCCAGTCGGATTACCCTTGTATTTAATCTCAATTTCTTTTTGTCGATTATATTCAATGCCGCGTGACTTTAATTCATGTTCCATTGCTACTTCATATAAATTTTCTAGCAAACCTGGCCCAAGTAATGAGTAAACTTTCCCGATAAATCGGGACACAGGAAATTATTTTCTCAGTAATATCTTTAAAGGATATTCTTTTGGAGTTCTCAGAGTATTTCTCTGAGGATTCTGCCTGTCTCGTAAAGGCTGGCGAAGCCAAGATGACACGGGATGGTTTCACCTTTTAATCCTGTTTTTCGTTTTATCATAGAGCTTTTGATATTACCATTATTACTTAAATATTTGAGTTGAATTTGGATCAACTCTCATCCACTGACAGGAGAATTCCTCAACATTTCTATGGCTTTGGCCAGAACTCCGGCCTCCCCCCTGAAATTTCCGGCTCCCTTGGGTATACCATCAATAGTATACCATTCGTAAAATCCATTGTTTTTTATAACTCTGTCTACCATCGGTTGTATCTCTTCCCAGGCCTCTTCAATAAATCCGTTAAGGATCAACTGTTGGATCATCCGTCCGCCCCACCAACTCCAATCACCGCCATTATGATATCCGAAAGGAACCATAAACGGATTCATAAAATAGCCCTTAGGATAGGGTGGGTAAACCGTAATCCCAATTGATTGAGCGTTGGCCAATTTCTGGTTTTTTAACATCCAGGTATTAACAGCGGCAATTTCTTTTTTGGAGAGCAAACCGGCTTCGATGGCAACTGCTGTTCCGCCATGAAAATATAGTCTTATTCTCGTCGAAATCTTCCGGAAAGGGTGAACGCTCTAAATAGATATGAGGAATAAATTTATTTGATCCGGCATCCCATAAATGTTTTCTGATATTTAATTTTAATTCATCTCTAACTTTATTCCATTTTGCCCTTCCTTCATCATCTTTAATCATGTCGATCAGATTATTAAGAGCTATAACGAACATAGCATTATTGTAAATAGAAATAGCCGGATGACTATTTTCATCCATCAAAACACCTAACTCATGTTTGGGTTGCACATCGCCCCAGTCAATGGTTGTGTCCCCCCAGATCAATCCAAATTTTGCGGAGAATCGTTCAGCAAGCAGAAACTCCATGGCCCGATTTAGACCTTCGAGTACATTTATACCGGACACTTGCTCCTGCAGTATTGATGTATCCGCGGTCTTTTTAATATATTTCGCAACAGCCTGAACAAGACTACTTTCCTGATCCGTTATGACGGTATTTTTATGACCGGCGGAGTGCGGAGCCAGCTCTGTATAGATATAATTATATATGACATTTGCCTGGTTGATTTTTTCGCGCGGAATAAATCCGTCGATAATATTTCCATCAATGCCCTGAAATTTAAAAAACATCAGCAAATTCTCACGTACACGCGCTTGTGGTAAAACGTCACATGCAAGTTCGATAAACGTATTATAATCCCTGATCCATACTTCGTGGTATATCGTTCCTGCTTGCAATCCACTTCCGATCAGATCACGAGCTAACTGATAGACCTTGTTTAAATCAGAATAATCCTTTTTCACTAATTTTCTCCATACCTTAATATTTCAATGTTAACATACCCACATCATATATATTGAAAATTGTCAAGAATTAGAATTTTACTTTCGTATTTCCACCTCTTGTTAAATTAATATCAATGTTTGGTTTATTGGCCTGCCAGGCTCCTGCTGTAAAATCAGGGATCCCAATGGGGTTCGAATTATTCCTCACCGACCATTCAGACAATGGCAATATTGTGCGCCTTTAGGCATGCATTCCGCCATCCATTAAAATATTTTCACCAGTGATATAAGCTGATGCTTCTGAAGCTAATAAAACCACCAGACCTTTAATATCGTCTTTGTTTGCCATCCGGCCCACAGGTACCTTTTTGCTGTAATTCTCTACAAATCGTTGCGGTTGATCGTTAAATAATCCTCCCGGACTGATACAGTTTACCCGAATTTTTTTATCCGCCAGCATTCGCGCCAGGAAACGGGTTAAATTTATCATCCCGCCCCTGTGAAAAAAATAATCCGGCGGCATATCACCCATATTGGTACCTTCATAATTTGAGAGATCCGGGCCATACATACCCATCATGGAACTGATATTGATAATACTGCCTCCCCCGCTTTGAGCGATCATATCTGCCATCTCACGCAGGATATCCATCATGCCCGTAGCATTGACGCGCATGGACTCGGCGAATTGATCTATCGGGGCATTGTAACCTTTCATGGGACGGCTGACGGCATTATTTACGAAAACATTCAGCCGTCCAAATTTATCCAGAACTTGTTCTTTCAGGGTCAAAACAGATTCATGATCAGCCTGATCGACCGGCATGGCAAAAACATCTAATCCTCTGTCGCAAAATTCTTGTGCTATTTGTTCTCCTGCTTTAAGATTTCGGGAGGCCGTGATGACAGTACCGCCGGCTTCAGCCAATCCTTCAACAATGCATCGGCCGTATTGACCGGCACCGCCTGTAACCAGAATGATTTTATCCTTCAAACTCAGTAGATCTTTAACATTCATTGCCAATCCTCTTCCACTGTATGTTAGTTTAGAGAATAACCACAGAGCACACAGAGTAAATATATTATATTCATTGACTTAAAGAGATTGTTCTTTACCCATTCTCTCTGTGGTTTTATAATTGTTTTCCTTTTTTCATGTCCAGACTTTATAGCAATTATAATACCTATCTTTGCTTCACTTTTCAATGCTCCTAAAATCCTTTATGATGCAAATACTGTTTATAAAAACTTAATGCAATTTTATTATCCTGCCCTGTTGTTCCAGGCTTTCTTTGGCCCCAATTAAGGTGCGGATAATATTTTCCGTTTTTTCAAAAGGTAATCGTGAATGACCCTCATGCACCGAGCGGATGAATTCGCTCAGATTTTCTTTGAACATGGAATAGGAGTTTTTTATCTCTATCAGTCGCCAATGATCCCTGCAAAAGAGTGAAATCTGAAAAGTTGGTGCAATATCCATGAAACAGATGCAATGTAGCAGGTAAACCGTTTTCGAATTTGATAGTCACGATATCTTTCCCGGGTTGACCTACATGCTGCACTGAAACAACTTTAGGATCATCAAGTAATGCCAATAAGGCCTCCAGCATATGAACACCATATTTCACCCAGTCTTTTTTACCGACGGCTGTTGCCAATTCTATCTCTTCCAGCGATGTCATTTCCGTCTTAACGGCACGGCATTCAGCGGAATAACGCATGGATGAACATGACATAAGCAACTTACCTTTTTCATTCTCTTCCTCAAAATACGCCAGGTCTTTTTTGGAGATAGCCAATGGTTTATCTATGAAAATAGGCATATCAGCATCCAGAAAGGGTTTGGCCATGGCCACATGATTCTCCGGATCATCCCGCGCCAATATTACGGCATCTATATGACCGATCATTTCTTCGGCATTATCGACAACTTTTTCAATCATTGACGCTTTGGCAATATGTTCGGATATTTTTCTATCCTGGGTCCAGACATGAGTGACCCGGGCGCCATCGATGCCTAAGGTATCATTATTTGCTTCAAGATAAAGCGGAATACCCGCATAACCGCAACGGCTCATCTCTTTCCTATCGAAATCACCATTGATAATTGCCGACCAGGAATAGGGATGGCCATTTCCTTCACTCATGCCAATAATACCCATTTTTAACATATCTTCTCCTGTATACTAATTAACCTGATCAATTCATTTCACGCAAAGACGCCAAGGCGCAAAGAAATTATTTATAAATAAGTTATAAAGATATTTTAGATAAAATTATAATCCCTATAAATAATTTCCTTAAAGTAATTATTTCTTTGCGTCTTAGCGCCTTTGCGTGAGGAACTTATGAATAGATCAGGTTAGGATGTCATTAATTATCAAGTATTTCCTTCTTGACTTAAATGTTTAAATAATCCTGCTAAAACCATCATCTCTCTACAAAGGAAACCATCAGGAGTCCTGTGTTCTTTTAGCGTGTGGTTGGTGTTTTGTCCAGATAATACACATCATAGACTGTAAGAAGCCTCTTCCCCCGCTTTAAGATTTTTAACAGTAGAGATCATTTCCAGATTGATCTGCATCCGTTCAGGGCTCCAGTAAAGCGTAAGATCTTCGAAAGCGCCTGGTTCAAAGCGCTGTTCCACACCAAAACCCGCCTTATGATTAAAGTAGGCATAGGCACCACCCTTAAGTCCTTCTTTGATCATCTTACCCTGCTTTTCTGACGGTTTTGCTCTCACCCAACCCTGATTGGCATGCAGCCATTCCGCAGCTCTTGCATAAATACCCACCTCTTCCGGATCCGCTGAGCCTGAGCCTGCATTATATTCGGGATGTACAAGAAAGTCGAAGGCACGTGCTTTCTTCGCTTTTAATACCGTCTTAAAATTAATAGCCCTGTCTACGAGGCTAATCGTACGCTCAATCCAGGCGCCATCTTTTGCTTTAACTCCTACCACTACTTTTGTAGCACCCTTCTCAAGAACTGTATAGGCCATAATTCCATCAGCTTTTGGACCATCGCCCTGCCTCACCCATTCTTCATAACGAAATCGATCAAGAGCGCGGGTAGGTTGAGTCACATCACGACCAGTCGGTTTATAGGTCATCTCAACCAACTTTGCATTGCTTTCCGGTAAGATGAGCACCCGCCAGGTGTCATTCTCCAGACGGACCGCAGGCATACCGGTGTAAAGTTTACGCATATTAGACAAATACGTATTAATTCCTATCCGCTCATTTTCCATGCTCACCTGATACATCGCGCATAATTCTGCATAACGCTCCAGTAAGTCAACATCAACACCTTCCAGATAAGGTTTACAGACACCATTCTTATACTCAAGATCCATTGTTGCGACACTGAGCATGGCCCGATAGGCACAGAGCGATGCTTTTTCAACCCGGGAACGTATTTCTTCAGATTGGGCTAAAGCTAACGCCTCAACAAAATATTCATCAATCCGCTTCACTGATTCAGGATTGAGACATAGGGAGGCTTCGGTGGGAAAACAACCGGGATGCCGACCCTGTTGATCAACGAGGTCGTGATAATAGGTCAGGTAATCGATAATCGGCTGGGCAGATTCAGCATAATGCATGCGGCAAAAATTTATTGCCTCCTGCCAACTGTCCCGGCCCGGCCGCCACAGACAACGTGACATCACATAGTTGCGAAGATCACTCAATTCCGTAGAAAAACCGTTCCCGGCTGCCTGCATAAATACACCACGTCCATTGTTATTGGCAAAATATTCAACACTTTTCCCGATACTACGCAAATTCGGAAAAGGAAGCAGATAGCCCCTGAAATTCGTGTTGTAATGCCAGATAAAAATATTCTCAGCCTTCTCCTTCCATCCATCCATATCTTCACAGAATTCTTTGTTCAGAGGACAATAAGGATCATCAATAGCATGAAAGTCACAACATTCAATACTGCAAAGCTGAATCAACACATTATCTCGTGCGCGGAAAGTTTTAGGAGGTTTGCGGGTGTATTGGTACGCATAGGTACCGATCAATACTTCGGGATGGATCTTTTCGATTTGTTCTGCAACGGCATTAACAAAAGAAAGCGTCGCACCCGCATGAGATTCTTCACGTGCATCAACGGCCGCACAATTTTCACAGGTGCAATAGCTGCCATTATCCATATGAGCGACATTGAAATTTTTAATCGTCGGATTTTTCTCAATAGCATCGAGCGTAGCCTTTACAACAATTTCAAGCACTTCCGGATTTGTCATACACAACTGCGGCCCACCGCCATGCATATCCAACACGCGCCGCCCATTCACCAAAGCATAATATTCCGGATGTTCCTTACCGTAGATAGCAGGCGGAACAAGATAAGCCACATTATGGCCTACTAACTTATATCCCGTAATTCCACCAAATTCTTCTGCACCGGCAACCGTATTGGTACGTAATTGTGCAGCAAAGGCGGGATTGCGGTTCGTTTCACCATAATAGGACCAACGGAAAGCAAATGGAGGTACATAGCTAAAGTTACGCCCTTTAATTCTAAAGTCCTTATCTTTTCCATCCTCTGGATAAAAAGTGTGATCATGAGTTAGGAAACGTACACCACAATATTGCTCGAAAAAGTCATAGACACCATAAAGTGTACCACGAGGGCGACCACCATAAATTGCCAACTTATCATCGGTAACATCAATATGATATCCTTCCTCGCCCAATTCATCCAGGTTCATCTGCATCCCTGAGGCAGCATTTGCATCCGGGCCTATTAAAATGATATTGTCACCTTGTGGAGCTGTTCTATCAATGGCCAATTCTGTTCCTGTAAACTCTTTAAAAAGTCTTTGAAATTCACGTGCTGCATATATTTCAGATTTTGTTGCCTGAGAGCTGCAAATGATACGTTCAAAAGAGGATACGTAAGGTCCATCTGAAGGGAGAGAGGCCCATTCTTCTTCTGAAATTTGTGACTTCTCTTTTTGTGAACAGTGCATTAAAGTACTACTTGATAGGACTAAAAATAATCCTATCAAGAATTTGTGTGGTATTGATTTTTTCATCTATATCTCCTTTATCCGTTCATCGTAGTGTAAAAAATAGCCACCCCGTACAAAATCTGACTCCGTCAGACTTTACGGGGCAGGCAGAGAGGACACGGAGCAATCTATTAATTTTACTTGAGTTAATACCGTTTCTCATTATCTCCCCTCTGTGATCTCTTATAATATGACTCTCCTTGTATTTCTCCGGGGCCTCTGTGGTTTTCGATTAAATCATAACAGTTGTCACAATTAATTTGAATAAATTTATATACAAATGGAAATTGTAAACACTTTTTAGCAGCATAGTATGAACTCCCAGACTTGGGAGGATAAATGAATCAGCCTAATCATTATCACGGATGAGGTCCGGCCCGCCATAAAAGCCGAACAGGGAAGCCTTTTTTATCAAAAAACGGAAGCGAATCCCTTTTTCCGTATCTGGTAGTTCGGAATATTTTTGCCACCGTATGGGTTCTTTCAGGCCATCACTTTGCATCGGGATACACTCACTTGACGTGTAACCAGGAATCGGGTTACCCTCTGAATCTAACAATTCAGCAAGCAGTAATCCACCTCTTGCATCTGCATTGACAAGCAAAGGTCCATGTATTTTGCTCATGGTATGGGTTGTGACTATTCCGAAATCTGCTCCTGCATTAAGCGAGACAAATCTATTTTTGCGCATCATAGCCAGGCCAATTCCGCTATTGCGATTTTTAAGGTTATGGGGACCATCCCAGCCGCCATAATAAATCAGGGTTTGATCACCATGATTGATCAGCGGTGCAGTAAAGATCATACCGCTATCCCAACTATCTGACGGTCCGTTGGGGATAAACGTTTTCTGATTTCCGACACGAGTCCAGTGATGGTTATCATGGCTGACAGCAAGTTGGATATTGATGGTTTCATCACCTGGATTTTTATAAGAACACATCAAACCAACAAATAAGTTTCCGATCTGCGCTACCGTCATTCCATAGGATTGTGGATCCTGAATAGTGTGTTTATGACGAATCACAACCTCTGGATCTGACCACTGTATAAAATCATTGCTTTCGGTACGTACAATTTGCCTGAACGCCGGCCAGGGATCGGCCCAACCTTTGGTATAGGCAACAAATTTTCCCGTTCGCTGATCCTGCATAACTGACATAACATCACTGATCGATTTCTCACCTTTCTCCGCATGAAGGACAGGATTTCCTAGATATTTATTCCAATGAACACCGTCCGGTGAGAAAGCGACGCACATCCCATCGTCCTGGTAACCCGTGTCTCCTAAGGGGAAATCCCACCAAATCATTTTATATCGTCGATTGGGATCTGGATCGGCAAGATCTTTAATAACACTGGGAGAGTAGAGATCGTGATATCCGTAGTTTTGGAGAATTATATTATTATCCTTTGAACCCTGAAATTCAATTATCCTAAGGTTAGGCCGTGTCCAATGAATTCCGTTAGAGCTGGTGGCATAAAGAATGGGTGTCCGCTTTGCCACAGGCTGACCATAATTATAGACTCTGATACCATATTTTAAAAACCGCTTCTTCATCATCATAAATGACGGTACCAAAGCAGTATGGGGCTTGCTCCCAGGGGACATCACCGCGAATTAGTGGGTTATCGTGATGTTTCTCCGGCTGGTGCATAGTCAGTGTTACATTGGTACTACTGGCAATCCAATATTCATCAATAAAAAGCTGCCAGTTGGCCGAGATGTTCGTGGTGAGGTCTGTCTGTATTTTATCTTTGCAACCGGTCATGTTAATCACAGCTGCTAAGATCATTACGATAAAACCTGTTATTAATAAAATTTTGATGTGATTATCATGTGGATTTATCATAATATTATTATCTTATTTAGCTTTAATTTATTCTGTCCATCTTTGGAGGCAATTATCCGGATGCTGATAGCCGTATTGCTCATTTTTTCTATTTGCTATTAATTTCTATAATAGTACCAGCGATATATCGTGTACCATTTTCTTGATTAAAATAGTAAATTACTAAAACGCGGTTATCATGAAGCTGCACTGCCCAAGTATAGCCTATGTCTCCATTGTCACCATCATCGCGAAGTACTATCTCCGGAGCTGTTGTAAAATCCGTACATTCTGAATTAAGAATACGAGCACGTATCCCAAAAGGCTTATGACGATAACCATAGGTAAGCAACACTCTGTTGTCTGGTAAACGTAAGGCGTTTAAAGGATGCCCCTGGAAACCCATTGATTCCCAATTAAAAGTTCTTCCCCCATCCGTTGAGCGGGAGATTACAGCCTGGTCCTCAAATTTAGCCGTTCTTAAAAAACCTACAATATCTCCTTTAGGCGTTTCAATTACTGATGCCTCATTAAATGATACTTTCCCATCAACGGCTACCGGAGCAACATACTCCCAGGTTAACCCTTTATCTTTTGAAATGATTAAATGGTTGGAAGTTTTTTTAACATTATCACTCGCCGCAACAATCCATAAAATCCGACCATCTTTAGCCTCGTACAACGCCCCCCTGTTATATGCAGGTACAGGCGTACCGCAGGCATTGTAGTTTATTTCTGGTTTTATATGCGGAGGATATATAACATCCTGCCATGTTTTACCACCATTGGTTGAGCGTACCAGGTACCCGCCCAGAAAAATGGCGCCACCAGCTTCAAAATAGGGCTGTTTCAAATTAGGTAAACCATCGGGACGAACAAAGGCCCAGCCGTAACTTGTGCAAAGTAACGTTCCGTCATGCAATTGCAATAAACAAGGATCTTGCGAACCGCCAAAAGGGTTGGAATAGATCAATTCTGGTTCTTTTGTCCATGTTTCTCCATTATCGCTTGATCGCACCATCACCAGGTAGCTGTTCGGATCGACATGACTTGTAACTTTTTCACCAAATATTTTGCGATCTGGTGCACGCCGGAACGCAACTAATATTTCTCCATTCGGCCGTTTTATTACTGACGGGAAAGACGCATAGAATGCGGAATCCTTATAAATTATAATCTCTTTTATTTTATGAACGCTTGGGATACTATTTCCAGAAGATCGATGTTCATCCGTAACTTCTATCATTGAACTTTGTACTTTTTCTTCTGCTTTGAGTTGAGATAAACCCAGATCCATACCCTGAGCACCAATAATAAAAGCCAAACTAAGTACACGGAATATTAACATTTTACACCTTTTTATTATTTAATTTAAAATTTAACTGACATATTATTAGTTCTGTTAGGGCAATTTTTATGTCAACCACCCCATTCTATCCCATTTAACCAGATCAAGAAATTGCGGATCTGGGTAAAACAACTTTCTTGCCCGCGCCATTGTCTTTTTATCCAGATAAACACCGTCGGTTGCAGCCAATGTTTTCTGCAAATATGCCATCCGGTCGATACCGATAAGTACCGAGGAGACTTGCTCAAAAGATAAAGCGAATTTAGTTGCTAACGTCGGCAGATCCGGGATAGATTCACGCAGCAAATCATCATAATATTTGAGGTGTGCTTCAACGTCTTCCAATGCTGGGTGCAGGTTCCTGCCCTTTTCACTCAATATACCCTTGAACAGGACAGAACGAACCATGATGCCAACACCACGCTTCGCTGCCATAAAAAAGTTTGTTTCATGAGATTGATCCATCAGGTTGAACGGAACCTGAATGACATCCCATACACCGCTGTCAATGGCCTTTTTCGTTTCTCCAACAGTATAAGTTGAGACACCTGTTGCCCGAATCACACCATTTTTTTTGAAATTTAAAAATATATCTGCTACCATATCATTGCCAAGAATCTCAAGATCGGCCTGATGGAGCATATAAATATCAATGAATTTGGTTTGCAGCGCTGTAAGACTTTCCTGTAATGATCTTTCAATAATCTCTTTCAATTTGCCTGAAGGAGGTAATGCTCCAAGTTTATCGCGTAAATGCCGGCATTTGGTACAGATGACAACGTGCTCCCTCCTGTCCTGAAAAGCTTGCCCCATAATCGATTCGCTGGCACCATACATCCGTGCCGTATCAAAAAAATTAATACCACCGTCGTTAGCCGAATGCAACAAGCGAATAGCTTCCGGTTCATTGAGCATGTCGGCTTTACTTTTTACACCAATCCCATAAGGAAGACCAATTTCAACGCCTCCAAAACCTATTTCCGACACATGGATGCCGGTTCGGCCTAATAATCTTTTATTCATAATGTTATCCTGTAGATCCTGTCTAAAAAGAGCGAAGCAAGTGGCAATTTAAAATTAGGTTAACCGCTTAAATCCGGTTTGTCGTTCGGGACATTTTAATAATTGATCGATCCCATTCTTTTCTATTCCATGTTTTAAAAATGTGAAAACCTCATCCGTTGCTGACAGGATTTTTGCGATATCTTCTTCCGTATGCGTATAACACGGATAGAATACACCATTGGTGTAAATCCCACGTGCAACCATCTCCTGAATAAACAAGGTCATGATTTTTCCGGTAAGTTCGCCATATTCAAAACTCAGAGTGAAATCAAATCCATGGCCGCATATCTTCACATTTATGCTGTGTTTTTCTGCCAATACTTCCAGATTGGAAACGAGTCCCCGGCCGATCTTATTAATTGTCTCAATGACAGGTTTATTCTTTATTTCACTTAATGTGGCTAATCCGGCTGCTAGCGCTGTGCAATCGCTCCAGTAGGTGCTACTTATAAAGTTATCTGCCTGGGTTTCCATGATTTTTTTTCGTCCAACAACTGCTCCAAGCGAATAGCCATTGGCAATGGCTTTGGCAAATGTGGCCAGATCAGGCATTACATTGAAATATTCCTGGGCACCACCTTTTGCCATTCGAAAACCGGTAATGACTTCATCAAAAATAAGCAAACATTGGTGTTCATCGGCCAGTTGACGCACCCCTTCAAGAAATCCTTTTTCAGGTCTTTTAAAGCGGGTTGCTTCCATAATAATACAAGCAACATTCCCGGCATTTTTCTTTAACAATAATCTGAGTTGATCCAGATTATTGTATTCAAAAGGAAAACATGTGCCCGATAAAGATGGGGGTACACCTTTCGGATTCAGACCGGGCAATAGATGTGGGTCAAGTGATGAACCGGATAGCAGATTTGCTGCCAAATACCAATCGTGCCATCCATGGTATCCACAAAAGAGAACCTTTTCTTTACCCGTATATCCACGCGCGATACGTACCGCAATCGCATCAGCCTCGCCACCACTCTTACAAAATCTGACCATCTCAGCACATGGCACCATATCAATAATAGTTTCAGCTACTTCAATCTCAAGGGCATTATTGATGCTACCAAGCACCCCTCTATCAATTTGCTTCTTTACAGCATTATCCACTTTATCATAACAATAGCCTAAAATCACCGGCCCAACACCCATAGCAGTATCAATAAACTCGTTGCCATCAACATCCCAAAAGTGGGCATCTTTCATACGTTCAAAATAGATAGGTGCCTGGCCAAAGGCACCCAATTCTGGCCGACGGCTGAACAGTTGGGTGCCGTAGGGAAAAAGATTTTGCGCTTGCTGGTAAAGATTGATGGATTGCGTATATTTTTTATTAAAGGATGGTATATTCCCATTTCCTTTCGTTTTTGATTGCTACAGTTAAAAATTAGTCCGGGAAATTCTTTTCACGCAAAGACGCCAAGTCGCAAAATATTATTTATAAGAAAAAATGTCGGAATTTAAAATTAAACCAATTTTTTTTAAATCTATATTGATAATTTTTTCTTTGCGTCTTAGCGCCTTTGCGTGAAATTTTTATAAATTAATCCAGCTGATTATAGTTTGAACAGACGTGCCGAATTGTTGTAAAAAATATTTTGAATATCACTCTCACTGACATTACAAAAACGGGCCGCTTGAAAAAGTGCACTTAGATTTTCATATATGGCAAAAGTAGCCCTGCTTTCCAATCCTCCCTCACGGGCAATTAACTGTGGTGTCACAATATGCCAGCTCCTGCCAAGGCGGACATAACTTCCGCGAAAAGCCGTTGCAGAAGCCAAATCAGATCCAAAGAGGATACGGGAAAGATCATATCGTGAAAACAGCTCCATAAAAACACCCATATCACATACGGCTGAAGTATCAATCCATAGGTTTTCTGCTACGGGTAGTACGTCCAAAGCGGTAGCCATATTGGGCGCGATAAAACAACGTCCACAATGGGCAAGTATAAATTGTACTTTTGGATATTGATTTATCAGTCTGGAAATATCTTGTAAATTTTCCTGATCTGCCATTCCCTGTGGTTTTGATACATGGAGCGTGATACAAAGTCCATAATTATCTGCAAGGTGTAATTGTTCTTCAGTGATAAAATCGGTTATTCTCGCATTTTGCTTGTCGGAAATCAAGGCATGGACAAGATACGGTTTCAAACCTGAAGGAGTGTATGTATTGATCATACTTTCCAGTTTTTGAATAGACATTTGTGGCTTAACCATCATAGAGAAACGATCTCTTTTATTACGAATACTCTCAGCTACGAATGTGTTTTCTGACTCCAGATCACAGTCGTATAAAGGTGTACCCATAATTAATCCGTGGACACTTGAGTCAGGAAACAAAACTTTCCAGCTAGCCTGTAAATCATCTATTCCTGCATTATAGAAAAAGTGGTCGGATCACTTGTATCAGAACTGTGATTGTAATCATGAAATTCTGTATTCAACAGGTGGCAATGAGCATCAAATATCCGATCAGGCAAATGGGGGCCAATTTCATTGTCATAGATAAACCGGTCGTCGTCGTTTCGTTTTAATTCTTTCATAACTGTAAAATACTATCCCAAAAAGGCATCACTGAGTTGGTTTAACAGGATAAACTTACTTTTAAATAGTCTTAATTTATTTCAATTAACTTACATTCATTTTATATCAAGAGGATCACCCTCGCTGATGACAGTAACTTGCACACGCGTATTTATTTGCTCTGATCCCATGCCTGAAAATGAGATTTCATTATTACCTTTTGCTAAGTGAGGGATCTTTCCCACCGGTGTTACCTCCTTGAGTAATTCCCCCTTGGAGCCGTACAATTTGCACTCATCAGCAGCTCGAAATTCGAGGTACATACCCGATTTCATCCTGACTGGAAATACAACCTTTTCTCCTCCTATCATGATGGATGGATTTTCGATATTTCCAGAAACCATTTCTATCGCCTTAATTGGTCCCACCAAGGTGCCGACTTCTTTCCCTTGTGGTAAATTATTATACCACAGTTGCAACTTTTCAACGCTTTCGAACTGAACGGTATGCCTGTAAGAGTCATAGACAAAGAAATGTGAATCATCAGGCCAGAAATAATTGCTTATTTCTGAAGATTCTATTTCGACTAATTCAAAATACTTCCATCCTGTGAAATCAATTTTGACAAAGTGATCCCCATGCGCACCAAAGGAAATATTTAATGGACTCCTAATGCTCAAATTCAATATTTGCCCGTTACCATCTCCCTTGATCCAGACTCCGAGCGCCTGATTTTTATTAAGATTAAGCAATGGGCTAAAGTTCTTTTCCATATTGATATATGAACCATCTTTTGCAGATTCACCGGTACTTTGTGCTGTGAATATGACGCTTGGCGCGCCATTTTTTGTTTTTTCCTTTGATATGATTATTTCACCGGATACACCTTTTGCACTTGATTTATTTATAAACTCAGATGGCTTTGAAAAATCAGTTAGAACAATATTTGAAGGATCATCAAAGGGTTTTGCCGACATTAACAATTCTATTCTAAGCTTTACAGGTTGCTTATTAAATTCATTATTTACAGTCCAACGTGCAGAAGAGTGATTGAGTCCGGCAACTTTATGTTTTTGATAAGCTATTGGCTTGAAATTCCACCCTCCCTTTTCTTCTTGAAATAAGGTAAACTCTTTTCCTGGCTGGCGGAGAAGGTAACGGACAGAATCATTAAAATAATTCAGATGTCTTAACTCCTCATATTGTCTAATGATTTCTGCATTTTGTTTGAAGAGGGGAATTTCGTTCAGGGTTTTCTTGTCAACTCCTCCCAACTGTGAGAATCCGGCATTATTACCTATCATCTTACAGCCAAGATATTCAATATCATCAGGAAAAGTTGGTTCAATCTGTGGTGGAGCCCAGGTCTGATTACCCCACCAGCCTAAGTGAAGTGGAAGAAGCATTTGTCCTTTGTCAACACCGGCATATTTATCAATCAAAGATGAGTAACCGGGCCACCTGCCATGTTCCCATTCATATGATATTGTTTCTTCTGGCAGAAAGAGTCCTGATGCCTTTATTGATGCCAAATGGATGTCAATAAACCGTTTATATCCACGAACCGGCCGATCCCATGCCTGCCATCGGGACCGGTAATGCCACCAGTGGTGTGACATGGAGCTCATCTCCATTCCAACCGGACGCTTCAATTGTTTTGCTACTTCAAAAATAAATTTAGTACCATAATACCAGAAGTTTTCATCACCACCAAGTACAGCACTCCCATCAATTGCATCAAAATATATTCCGTCAAATTCACAATAATTTACTATTTCAGCATGGCGTTGAGCTATCTCGTTAAATAATGCAGTTTCCGGACCTGGAACAAACCTCCCAAACCTTTCACTCAAATGAAAAGCTATCTCACCAGCCTGGTAGGATGATGGCTTTGTCCCTTTCGCACCGCGCTTTAGACCGGTAAACTTATATGGAGGTGATTTGGTTACCCCGCTAAACTCGATTCAGCTCATCTCCAATTTTAAGCGTCACACTATTCTCGGTATGAAATCCGGTAATTGTTGAAATGTTTGCTGTGGATTCTTCTACAATAATTTCATCTGTATTTTCCCCCAGGGATTCCTTAAGAGTAAAGATGTTACCATACCCCAGATCTTTGCTAGGCACAGGTGTTACATATTTTGAACTTTTATCTATAAAAAATGCATACGTATGAAAAATATGGGAAATTCCTTCTTCATGTAACCGGGTATTGATCCGTTTAAAAGATTCCCATCCATCGGGCCATTTCTCCTTATTAAGTTCAAAGGTACCAAATTCAAAAAATTTTCCTCCTCCATGGCTGTCTATCTGGTTGAATCCCAACCTATGACATGTGTCAATCCACTCATCCACCGTATTTTCAGTCAGGGTTCCAAAATTCATAAGATATGAGCCATACCCCTCTTTTTTCATCAGTGCCCAGGCACCGCCCTCATCAGAAAAAGGTATCCCTTTCGCGTTTGATATGACATCTCGGATGACAGGAAGAATTTTCGGTTGAGGGAGACCAAGAAGGGTTATTTCAGCCCCTTCCAGTCCAAATCTTTTATAACATTTTGCCCAAAGATGAGTCTGCAAAGGGGGTAACTGTCTGACATGAGTAAATAGATTCATGGAGAGTGCACAGGCGGCAAAAGGCTCATATGGCTGTCCTTTCGAGCTTAAGGGGAACATTCAAAAAAACAAACGACTCGATATCCCCAGTAACAGATGCAACTTTTAACGTAATATGATCTTTTGTATTCCGAATGTGAATATTGGCTAAAACACCTGACTTGCCAAATTCCATTGTAAGATATTCTCTCTCACGTGTTAAGGCGGTTATTTCATGTTTTTCTCCATCAACTATAATATAGGCGCAATTTGAAGGTGCTTCGGAATCAAGATAATCTTCACCAGTCACCTTATCTATAAAATGAAGGTTTCTTCCATTGCCGGCGATTTCATATTTGAAATTACCGTTTTCAATAGTTACGCTATCCGTAAAATCCAAGGTACAACTTACAAGATCTAAATTAATTATGAGTATAACCACTAGCATTATATTTATTTTGATGTATTGTATGTTTTTCATCCTTTTATCAACCTTAATATCCTGCAGGATTTATATCTTTAAGAATATGATTTATAGATTAATGCATATTCCCTTTTACCAAAAAAACCGGCCATTTGGTGAGAATAATTTAAAACTTATCGATTGGTATTATTTTAATGCTTCCCTAAAACTTACATTATTTACTCATTCATTCTACATCTGGATAGTTAACTTTTCCGGAATTTCAGATCACTCAGACCCTGGTTTACTCTGTCCAAATGAGAGAAGACTCAAAGCAACACTGATAATGACGCCGACCAGAAATGAGCCCGGAATTATCCACAGAAAAGAAATTGTGATTGAAAACAACTCTTGTGAAAAACTTATTAGAGTTGCTGCGACAGCACTTGTAAATGTGCCGATAAATGTAGCCATCGGTTTTGCTTTACGTATAAACATCACCATAAAAAAAGGCACAAACAGGGGACCCACCAACAGGTTAATCGTCTTGTAAGTTAACTCCAACAGGTTCCCTTTAACATTGCCAATGACGAGGCTCAATAATACAATGATGACACCGATACCCAGTGAAATGACTTTTGCTAGTTTGAGGATGCGGGCCTCGGTAAATGAATTTTTTCGAAAACGTAAAATGAAATCATTGATAATCGACAAAGCAGAAGAATTTATCCCGGAGGAAAGGCTTGACATTGCAGCGGCAAGCAAACCGGCGATGACCAAACCTGAAAAGCCCGATGGTAAACCAATTACGATGAATCGCGGAAACATAAGATCCGCAGCATCAATCATGGATGAGCCACCCGCAAGAAGATCCGGGTACATCTTAAAATAGGCAAAAAGAGCCAATCCAAGCATAGCCAGGAGGATATAAACAAAAAGATTAGAAACAAGTGAGCTGAAATACATCCGTCGCGCTGCTTTAACATCACGTGTGGCCAAATAGCGCTGAATAGCCATTTGATCAGATCCTGCCGTACAGACATACCAGCCAAAGGCTGTAATAAATGCTGTTAAAAAACTAACCCGGGCATTAGTGTCAAAAAAGATCCAACCAGACCATTGCTCCGGCCATTGCGAGGGAATAATGGCAGAAACACCACCCAACTCTTTGGTAATCAAAAATATAGCCAGGAGAGTGCCACCAAATAAAATAAATGTTTGTACAACATCTGTTAAGACAACACCGCGCAAACCTCCAAAGGAAGTATAAATTACTGTAATTACGCCCATGATAATGCTTACCATTAACGCCGTATCCTCCGGCCAGCCCATAATAGGAACAATGACTTTTTCCGATACCATGTAAATAATCACAGCCATCCAGATAAATCGCATTAATAAAAAAAAGAAAACCGCGAGAAGACGATTTCCCAAACCCAACCTGGATTCCAGCAATTCGTAAGCACTGTTTATTTTTAGTTTCATAAAAAAGGGAATAAAGAAATAAGCGACAACAAGGTAAATAAATGGCAGCGCTGCTACCATCGACCATATCATTGGACCGTGTTTGATCATCTCCCCAGGCATAGAAAGGTAGGAGACTGCACTAAACATGGTGGCAAAAAGAGAAAGCCCGACCCGCCAGGATTTCATATTTCTTCCACCCAGCATGTAATCATCAGAGCTTTTATTGATATAAGAAAAATAAAAACCCACAACCAACATACCAAGACCATAAATTATGATAACAATCCAGTCTAAACTGGTCAATACAGTATTATCGGTATTCATTAAATATCCACGGAGATATTTTTTTCACGCTAATTCCTTACTGATTCAATAATTTGTTTACACTATTTTTTATTCGATTTAATCAAAAGATAGCATTTTGCCTGATCTGTTTGAGAACGATCCAGATCATATGTAAATCCTAAAGGTTCCAGTACCCTGCGATAAAGCACATCACAGTGTTCACAATAATCACGGTAGGGTTCCATATGCTTGTCTTTAAGCAGGCGGCCCTTTGAAGGACAATAATGCATCGCAATGGAGAATTCTCCCGTCCTTTCATCTAATTCCATAGTAAAATCGGCTGCCTCCTCTTCAAGCGTTTTACTCCAGTAAATCCAGCAACCGCGTATTCCGTTTAAGACAACAATATCCTTAAGATTTGTTAAAAATACATCAGACAGATAATTCCAAAAAGAATTGACCGCTGCTTTTCCCTGCTTATCTTCAAGATATTTGAATAACTCACTATATGCTGGGATGAATTCTGTGCATGATATCATGCTGTTCTCCTGAAAAACCGCATGCGATAGGCACCAGTATCATCATTATACTCAAGCATTTCCATATCATATAACGTATCTCTGCATATAGTTTTATTTACAGTGATGACAGATTCACAGAAAGATTCGCTGACCGGAATCCCTTTCGATTTAATATGCCCTACTGCAGGTGAAGCTAATAAATGAATGGTTAATTCGTCTTGCGAAATATTTATCTTGAAGTCAGCGGATTCAATTTTATAAATTTTTTCATAATGCTCCTTGAGAGCACGTAATCCTATTTTCTTTATAGAAGTTTTAAGAGGAAAATAATATGTATTCGCAAATTGTGTCAGGTACTCCTTAACTGCTTTCCTGCCCATATTTTTCTGCAGATAATCCAGGCCGTGATTTAAAGCAATATGGAAATCCTTGTGTAAATATTGATTATCCGAAGATTTTCGTGTCATTGACTGTTTGGGCATACCTATAACCTCGGTACTCAAGTTATCCATTTACTTTATCTAAAAACCCATCCATGAGCTGTTTGCAATCGGTGCCCACGGAAATTACATCCGCCCCGATAGCGAAAAATTTATATCCCATTGCGATAAAGCCATCTAAATTTTCAATACTGGCCGGAATCCCCGCATATTTCCCATGCTTAACTGCAACCTCGGCGACACGTTTGCGTGCATCTAAAAGTTTCGGGTGATTCCAATCACCGGGTGCACCGATACCATGACTAAAATCACCCGGACCAAAGAACAGCATATCAATGCCATCTAAAGCAGCAATCGCCTCCAAATCGTCCAGTCCTTCCGGATCTTCGATTTGTAAAATGATAAACCGCTCTTCATTTGCCTGTTTTGTATAATCCGGAAGATTCATCATGGCATATCCTCCATCAGCATTGCCTCCGTCAAGCGGTCGCCGGCCAATGGGATGAAATCGCGTCATTTGCACCACTTTTTGGGCATCTTCAAGACTCATTATATGTGGCACCATGATACCACTCGCATCTAACTCAAGTGGTTTGATATAGTCGCTGTAACTACCGCGTGGGACACGTACCATTACATCCATATTATGACTTTTTGCTGCCCACACATGCGCTTGCAGGGTCGACCAATCCTGGGCGAGATGTTCCCGGCAAATCCACAAACAATCAAACCCATTCATGCCGGCAATATCCGAAGACTGAGCATCGAAATGAACATTAAAACAGCTGACAATCTCTCCTGCCCTTAATTTTTTTAAAACCCTGCTTTTTCTCATTTTCATTATCTATCAGTCCTTATTTAAGGATAAATCATCGTTAAATTCTTGCTGCACCACAGAATTAAGCCAGGCAAAATCCTCATTGCTCAAGGGAACATATGGTGATTTTATATTTAAAGGTATGTCCATTCCACCTATCCGTGCATATGCTTTATCAATCGCACCATCAATATAACCCTTATGTACCAGGGGTATGGCCGTTTTATGAAAAAATCGTATGATCTCCCTGTGGAGGCGACCAGCCGTCTTTAAATCACTGGATATTACCGCATCATAATAGGCACGAGATCTTTGCGGGAAGACATAATTCGATGAAGGAATCAGACCGACTGTACCCAGACTGTAGGAGAATAGAAAAGCCGGCTCTGTAACAAAATGCGTAATCGACGGTGATTCGGTAATTAATTCAAAGAAATCCAGCCATGTGCCCGATCCAGTCTTGGCCGCATAGAGATTTGGATTTACCTTGTGAAGGGCCTCAAGTTCTTTACCCTTTAACCTTCTTTTATTACGAGGATTATTATAGAGAAGAAAGGATAATTCCGGAAAGCTACCACAGACATCTGAAAAGTAGCGGGTAAGTTCCACATCATTTAGTTCCTTCCAAAATGGCAGTGTGATCTGTACACTTTTTAAGCCACGTTCAGCCGCAATCCGGCAACGATGCTTCACCTGATCTGAACTCAGGCCAAGGCAGCCAACCTGACGAAACCCCGTAAAATCAACCGTAGCATCCACAAAAACATCCACAATCCGGATGAAGTCATCATCAGTCACCGCATACCCTTCACCGCTTGTACCAAAAAGATAGAGCCCATCGCAATCTTCCTGCAACAGTTTTTGGATCGCCTTGCGAAACAGATTGGGTAAAAACTGATCATCCTGATCCCAGGCTACAGGGATGCTTACGAGGTAACCACCCATCTCTCCTGCGTCCATCTACCCTCCTCATATAAACCATGGAAGTGTAAAAAAAACCACAGAGCACACAGAGTAACTATTTAATATTTATTAACTTAAATAATTTATTTTATACCTCTCTCTGTGATCTCCTAAAAATCACTCCACTATATCCATCTTTTAATCTTTCAATTTTTAAAATGATTACAGATACATCTCGAATATTCTTTATGGGTTCGCAGAGTGATTCTCTGTGGCCTCTGTGGTTTTGTTTTTTTAATCCTTTCTCATTCTATCATGTCCTGAATTTATCGGGATGACACTATCCAGATCCTTTTTCCCCAGAATTGATAAAACTTCGTTAACCAAAACTTGACCAGCCTTTGCCGGAAAAATGCTATTAGAGGCTTCGTACCCGCCCTCTTGTTCCGCTTCTTCTGTTACGAGATATCCGGCAAGAACCCCGTTTGATAAACTGACAACAAAAGTCTCTACCGCTGATTTTTCTTTTAAAACTAAGGAATATTCAACAAACAATTCTCCTGGCAAGAAAACAAAATGACTCTCATCAAGACTAACCACATCAATTTCTGCAGGTAAAACCATTTGATAAATCTGGTCAATTTCTCCCTTAGCCGCCATTTCGGCTAACTGTTTGTTTTCTTCAGCGCCAAACAAATCGCATTCAACTGTTCTTATTTTTGAGGCTGGCGCATTATCCAGGCGCATTTGTTTTAGTTTTTTCTCAACTAATATCAATTTTGTCTCAGCATCTTTTATCGTCATGAATGTTCTCTTAGGGAGCATCACGCTGGACTGCCGTACGGAGATGGGAATCCAATCTTTGAAATAGCCGTCATCTAACTGCCGGATGCTATTCATGATTTGCTTGCCCAGCATATAGCCAAGTTGTTTTGCTTCATTAAACGTATTTGATTCAATGAAATGACGTGGGGATTGATTGCCGGATGGTCCGGTATGATAGAGCAAAACAACATCATCACCCACTTCCTTTTTTACATAATCACGGGTATAACCGGGAAAGTCAGCAGAATAAAGTTTTGAATCCTCATGCAAAACTGTGGGATGCATGCAATAAACGGTTGACAGGGCGATTATCCTATCCGATGCACTATCCTTTACTACAATAACAGGAACTTCCGGATCAACGGCATCGGTTTTATTCCGCCGGTTTCCACCAACACCGGATCCATTAGCGGTAGTGATACCAATTTTGCATGTCTTTTTGTTTTGAAACGCTCCCACGTAGACTTGCACTAACTTATCTACCAGGTAAGAAATATATTCAGGATCTGCCTTAGGCACTACCGGATCGTAAAAGATGTCACTAAAGATTACAGGACCGGAATGGGTATGGGATGCGGAAAGCATTAAATTATGACCCGGAATACCGGTAACCTTTTGAACCTGCTTTCTGACTCTCTCAGTAATTTCCCTTGAAATGAAGATAAGATCAACAGCGCAAAAGCCAACCTGAATTTCACCATTATCTATAATCAAAGCGGAAGCATACAGAGGATCATGAGTTCCCTGGCTGATCCGCTCAACATGGGGATAGCCATGCAGGAACATAGGTTTTTGAGGCGTAACCTCAATAGTGACAGCACCTGCCCGTAACTCTCTCAATTTTATCTCTCCAAAAATAAAACGTATATTATTTTTATAGGCAATTTTTGTTTTAATCTCTTTTGGCAAATTATGTAATAATTCTGCCTCCTCATTGTAACCACATTGAAGTTTATCCGTTACGAGTTCACCCTCACCAGTAAAATATTTCTGAATCCAGTAATAGAAGGGTGTATCACTGCCCCAGAGCATTGTATCAGGATATGCTTCAACTAGCTGAATCATCACTCTTAACGGATCACTATAGTCAGCCGGAAAACGAATATCCTCATTTGCTACAGCAGTTGAGTTTTGCATTACCAATTTACAATGAATAATGAATGCCGAAAGATCGACAAAACAATTATTCAAACGGTCAGCTCTCTCCAGAACAGGGTTAACAAAACGGGCGGAATGAGCAATACAGACACGAATACCGGGGTGTTTTTCGGCAAAATCGACAATATCATAAACCGAAGCCCAAGGGTCTGCAGGGTGTACAGCAGAATGAAAAACGATGGGAATCTGCTTTTTTTGTGCAAAATCAAGGATTGGTTTACCTTTGGTTTCCAGATCGTGCACAAAAGCCTGGATATAGGTAGTTGCCGTTTTTAAACCAAAAACAGAATGTTTTTCTGATAATTCTTCCATAAAGGCAGCTTGTTTTTCTGTCTCTCGCGAAGGATCAAACATAAGAAAAGGAAAAAACTTTTGGCTGTGTTTTGGAAATATTTCATGGATTTCATTCAAGAGGTTCTTGTTCTCTATCTCATAAGGAAAATGACAATATCGGGTTGTCGTTTTCACCTGAGTTGATTGACTATCATTTTCATAAAAAGCAGAATCCACAAAAGGGAAAACAACCGCATGATCAATGCCATGCACATCCATTCGAATAACCAGATCTTCAAGTGACAGCGCGTAAGGATAACCATATTGGTAATAAAATTTAGGTGAAATGCCCACATGTGTATGGCTGTCAATAATGACTTCACCTTGCTCTAATAATTTTTTTATTTCCTGTCTGGTCATTTAATAGCCTTTTTCCCAGTTTGGATTGATATCCATAGCGATGGTTTCAGTAACATAGGCGTCTGTTCGCAGGAGCTGGTTTACAGATTCCGGCACTAATGGCGTTGGCTCGCCATGCATCACCAGACGGGAAATCAATCGTTGCCAGGAAGTGGTTGTACCGTGAACACCAATCCCAAAGGATTGTATGCGGTTTTTGGCTCTGCACAACCTGAGCGGGACCGATAGTTGCCGCTTTAGGTGGAACCATGGCCAGGTCACCACTCATGCCAAAGCTGCCATGCAGGGAATTTTGTGCCAATGTAAAAGGGCTAAGCGTCACAATACGCGGTCCCATCTCCATCCATTCTGTCATAGATTTGGCCTTGAATTCTGGTGCATCCGGCTCGATAAAGGCCAGATGTCCGGTCCAACCCGGACCGCTATAGACAATATCTGCTTCACCATGATCAGAAATCATTTTTCCATAATCATTGATATTATCATTGGTGAATGTATGAATTTGTTTTTCCGGAGGCCTGAGATCCTTATCAAGATTATGATAAAAATATTTCTTGAAAGCATGTCCAAAACCATAAATCCATGTTTCGGGCGCAATTTTACCATCCTGATCAGCGTATTCATCCATATTAAACGTGTGTAGCTTGCGGCAATTCACATGAAATTTATTGAGCATGTGCGCCAACATCCTGAACTGCGGCCAGGGATTTGGCATAATCATCACAATTGAATCATTGTTATCAGCTGATGTCTTTATACGGTGAAACGCATCAAACAGAGTGATTAGGGACAAATCAGCATCTGGTACAATTCGTATTTTATAATCGGGATTCGGATGATTCTCAATTTCTTTACTTTTTATTTTTCTGACTCTTTCGATTACTTTTTTATCTCTAAAAGGAACAAAGTGCGAGGGGTCGTAAACAAAATCAGTCATAGCAGATTTTCCTCAATTAATTATTCTTATAAATATGTAAAGCACCAATCAATCCTGCATTAGCGCGATTATTTATGGTGATTGGATGATCTATAGTACTCTGCAATATATCAACCCAAACTTTTGAGAGCATCAGACCTCCGGACAGTGTAACATTTTTTATATAAACTGACTTACGAATTTGGGTAATATGAAATTGAAAACGGTTTAGATAATATTTTATAATTCCCGCACAAAATCGATATGAATCCGATTCTGAAACAAAACTTAGATCACTCTCTTCTGAAAGAGGTATCTGTTCATCTACGTCAGGGAATTCGAGATAGGTTTGGAAGAACTGATCATATGTGCCTTGTTTAAAAAATTTATCTTTGAGTTGACGAACTTGCACACCAAAGTCACTTTCAAAATTAAGCAGGAAATAATCATCACCTACAGGATGCTTGCCCGCGATTTGGTCTTCCGTCAGATCCGTGGTTAAGGAATCCGTAAGAGTATAGAAAACCATGGCCGTGCCAAAGTTTATATTCACACTACCCGGCTGATCAAGCCCTTCGCCGCTTGCAGAAGCTCCCTGGTCATTGCCACAGAGAAATACGGGAAACCGATAGTCTAATTTCCATTCTTTCTGAATAGATTGCGATATCAATTCACCCCTCATGACCGCTTTGTCTATCTTCGGGAAATATTCTTCCCTCAGACCAAGAATTTGCAAAACCTTTTTATTTAGTGTATCGTAGCGGAAATCATACATCCCGCCCATCCCAAAATTAGTGTTATCGGAATAGAATTCACCGGTTAGTCTGAAGGCCAGGAATTCGTTGATCAAGGGAAAGGCTGTGGCCTTTTTGAAAATAGCCGGTTCATTATTTTTTAACCATAACAGTTTTGATATATATAGACTGGGTAAAGGATGATTAAAACCCGCTGATTGAGCGAAATCAGAAAGACGTTCCTTCAGATAAGCTGCTTCTTTTTCGGCACGCTCATCCAGCCAAACAATACCCTTATAAATCGGGATAAAATCGGCGTTCACAGGAGCAAATGTTTGTGCCTGACTGGTAATTAACAAGGCCTCAACTGTTGAACGCTCAACAACCCGATCTGTCAAACACTCCATTAGTAGATCGGTGGTTGTGTCAAAAAATAAATTAAAATCAATTTCAAAGCTGCGCTGGTTTTGCACCATCGGAAATTTCCGATGATACTGTGCTAAGATGTCATAATTGGAATTAATACATCCACACTTTATATCGCTGGTGCCAATATCCACTACAAGGTAATTTTTTTCATTCAATCCAAATTTTTTCATTCTCTCGTGAATTCCTGGCTATGCATTGTCGTTTCTTTTTTCATGAGTTTTCACAACGCAATGATCTGTTGCTTTTTATGTGATTCCAGAGCTGCCGTTAGTACTTTGTGCTGGATCAGAGTTTCATATGGCCTAATGCATCCATAAGGCATACCTTTTCCGGGATTTGAAAATTCGTCAAGAGCAGTCGCCCACATTTGCAAAATAGCATCGGTAAAACCGAATTCAAAAATTTCTCCTGTAATAGTTTTGTAAACAGAATGAAAGCCTAAATCCTCGCTCCGCCATTCCTGCTTTCCACCATTTTGATATGTCATTGTATGCAATGTTTTGGGATGTTTTGTACTAAAACGGGTACTGAATTTGGTACCGAGAATTTCAATTGACCATGTATTTGTTTCACCGGGAGCAATGCGATACGTTTTAACGGTCATAGGGAAATCATATTTATCTTGCGGATGCTCAACTACACACTGTAAAGTTGCATTATCCCAGGTTTCACATGCTGCGGCTCCTCCTTTTCCATCTGGTCGCTGGGTAATAATATTAGAAAGTGATGCAGAAACAGTTTTTGGGATCCAACCGACCCGGATGGGAATGTGAAGGGGGTGCATGCCAAGATCGCCCATGCAGCCGTATTCTCCATTTATATTTATCATTCGCTTCCAATTTATAGGCTTGGTGGAATTAATATCAGAAGAGTGCAAAAAGTTTACATCCACATGTAATATTGTGCCCCAGGGATTATCTGCAATAAATTTATGAATTTGATGCGCACCCGGATAAAATGGGAATTCAGATGAACAACGTACAAATACATCCGGATTATTATCGATTACTTCCAGGATATTCTTATTCGCTTCCAGATCAATTCCAAAAGGTTTCTCTCCGAGAAGATGTTTCCCTGCTCGGATAATATCACTATAAATTCTTTCATGTAAATTATGCGGTACTGCGCAATAGATAAAATCAATCTCATCGTTAGAAAGCAATTCATGATAATCCCTTGTAACGACCTTTATGGAATCGAAATTATCCAAATACCACTCAAAAAGACTTTCATTTAAATCGCAAATCCCGACTATTTCTGGTCGCACATCCTGATCTATTAACGCCGGCCAGCGTGCCGATGCAACGGCAAACTCACGCCCCATTAATCCACAGCCAATAATGCCAAACTGAATACACTTTCTTTTACTCATCATGCTCCTTATAAATTAGGCTAATGGTAACCAAACTCCTTTTCCACTTCAGCAACAGATTCTTCAATTATGTCTAGTCCCAGATCCGCATATTTTTCATCCATAATAAGGGGTGGGGACATCCGAAGAATATGTCCAGCTGGAATCCAGGCTAAACCCTTGCTAAAGGCTTTTTGATACACCAGTTTACCAGCTTCATCAAACGGTTCTTTTGTTTTTTTATCTTTTACTAATTCCATACCGAGTAAAAAGCCTTTACCCTTAACATCTCCAATAATAGGATGTTCCGCCTTCATCTTTTCCATCCGTTTCATAAAGTGAACGCCTACAACTCTTACATTTTCCAGAATTTGTTCCTCCTCAATGACTTCAATTGAGGCTAGCGCAGCAGCACAAGCCACTGGATTACCACCATAACTCGATGAGGCAGAAATCTTATCTAATGCCTGGGCATATTCCTCTTTAACGACCATTGCCGTTACTGGAAAACCATTACCAAATGACTTCCCAAGAGTGACGATGTCAGGTACCACATTCCAATGATCCATACAGAGCCATTCTCCTGTGCGTCCCATGCCCGTTAATACTTCATCAGCAAAAAGCAGAATATTCTTTTGTTTACAAAATTTACTCAGTTTTGGGAAGAAATCACTCTGGTGGAAAAATAGAACCGCCCCAGCCCTGGGCTGGTTCCAATACAAATGCAGCAATATTTCCGACTGTTCCTTCGCGGATAAAATTCTCATAGAATTGAATGTAAGCATTGGTATCAATGGTTCCGTCTTCTTTTTTAAATAGCGGGCGGTAAGGATCCGGACGCGGTACCATATAAAAACCAGGTGCACGGGTAGGGCCATAACTGTAAACATCACCTCTCACCATTTGAGCCAAACTTACGGATGCCATACTTTTACCATGAAAATCCCTATAACAGGATATGAACTCCTGATGATTGCCGATTGCTCTGGCGGCACGAATTCCAGCTTCAACGGCAGAAGTTCCATCACTATAGAATTGTACCGCATTCAGATCACCCGGAAGTACTTCTGCCATCTTTTCTAGCAATTTTTCTTTCACCGGAGTAGTAAAATCATGACAATTCATCAATTTATGTGCCCATTTAGCGATAGCCCCGGATATCTTCGGATGGCTATGTCCGAGGGAAGTCACATAGATGCCTGATGAAAAATCCAGATACCGATTACCATCGACATCTGTTAGTGAAATACCAAAGCCTTCTTCAAAACTAACAGGAAATAACTTCACTTGCGAAGAGAGTCCACGAATGTATTTAGTAGCATTGTTATGCATTTCTATCGATTTCGGACCTGGAGGCGGCATAATTATATGCGGTACTCCATTAGATTTTTCTCTCCACCAGTCTTTGCTCATTTGAATCCCCTGTTTATTAACACTAATGTTACTATTTATAGATGTTGGTATTTACCACAGGATTGAACCGCTACTGAGATAAAATTATTATCTTATCTCTATTTCGTTGTGCTGTTTGACGTAAATTATATTAATTTTAGCCGGTCCAATAGTATTGTCTTTATCCAAGATCCGGAATTTGTTTATCAATAGTTATTTTATTACAATTTACCGTTGTTCAAGAAATTACTTTCGTATTTCCGCCCCTCGTTAAATTTATATCCATATTGGCTTTATTTGTCTTCCATGCCCCTGCTGTAAAATCGGGTATCCTTATCGAGTTAGAATTATTTCTCACCGACCAATCACTTAATGGTAAGATTGCACTCCAGGCAGCAGCATCATAAACATCCTGATCCAGGGGGAGTCCATTGTGAAGGCAGTCGATTAAATGCCAGTCAATACGTAAATCAGATCCTCCATGACCGCTTTTTTTCGATAATTCTTCCAATTTGTGAAAAATTTCCGGTGTATATTTTTGTTTAATCTTTTCGAACTCCTCTGGTGAGGCCCATTTATGGTTACCAGTTGAGATTCTAGGCGGTTGAGGATCGTATAAAACGGCACCTTTTGTTCCATATACACCATGAATCATATTGTGGGGAGATGGAGATGTGGCATCGTGCTGTAACATTATAGTCCGGCCATAGGTGGTTTTGATGATCGTATTACTCATATTGCCACGATAATCTTTACCCACAAATTCTTTAAAGAAATCATCGGTTTCTGCCAATTCTTTTGCTTTGGCAGCCATCATAAAATCTTTGCTGTCTACCGATACAAGGAACTCAAATTTATCTCCTCTGTTGATATCCATCATTTGTGCGACCGGACCCAATCCATGTGTCGGATAGATATTTCCTTTCCTTGAACCATATTGCCGCAACCACCACATATTCCAATATAAATTTTTATTGAAATTATTTCTCATTTTACTTGTATTGTAAGCACAATCCCCATGAACAACTTCCCCGAAAAATCCCTGTTTGGCCATGTTTAGCATCACCAGATGAAAAGACATATAAGAGTAGTTTTCCATCATCATACAATGTTTACGGGTTCGTTCGGCTGTTTCAACCAGCTGCCAGCACTCTTCAATGGTTCCGCAAGCAGGAACTTCCGAGGCCACATGTTTTCCTTGCTCCATGGCATAAACCGCCATCTCCGTATGCATATACCAGGGTGTTGTAACAATTACAAGATCAATATCTTTGCGATCACAGAGTTTTTTCCACTCATTTTCATCACCAACATACAATTCCGGATTGTGGTCGCTATTCGCCAGCCACTTCTTTGCAGATTCAGCTTTTTCCAGGCGAATATCACATAGCGCTTTAATTTCAACCCCATCAATGCGACTCATCGTTCGCATATGAGATGGACCGCGTTGCCCAAGACCGATAATACCAATCCGGACGGTACTTATTTTTTCAGCGGCAAAACCCGACATGTTGAAATGTTGTTTATAACTCTTTTCGTATTCTTCAATTGCCTTCGGTAAATTTTGATTATTCTCTTTCATAGATTCTGGAGCGCAACTATTCAGAATGCTTCCACCGGCCAAACCCAATCCAGCCGCGCCAGTAATTTTTAAAAATTCTCTTCGGTTTGCTTTCATGAAATAACTCCCTGATTATTTTTGAGTTCTTTGCGGACTCAGCTTTTTAAAATGGTTTATTCCTCTTTTAAGTATAATCATATTTATTACTACGAAGTACACGAAGATGATTTTGGAATTAAGAAAGAATAAATAATATTTTTACTAGGTTTTAATGATATAAATTCTTAATTCTAAATTCTAAATTTTATTTGTTTTTTATTTCGTGAATTTCGTGGTGGATTTTATCTCAAACATCTAAAATTATGAAATGCTTAATCACGGCTTTGACTTTCTGCAATATCGGCAGTTGCCGGCCAGGGTCCTTGAACTTGAATAGAAACATCCCCTGTGGCTGCCCATTCAGTTCCTCTTAACAACAGCGTTTTCCATGCATTATTTTGCATGGTCGCTTTATTATGTCCCAGTACCAAATAAAGACCACGTCCTTTCCCATATTTGGTTGTGACCACCACTGGTTCATTTTCATCTGTTCCTTTTTTCTCAGATGATGAATAGGCGCTGCCGATTACATGTATATCCTCGTGGAATTTTGTGCGATGCCAAAGCTCATCTTTTATGTAGAATTCCTCTAATCCACCCATGACAGGATGATCTTTATCATCAATGGATACTTTAAAAGTATGTATGGGACCATGTCCGGTAACACCTAGTTCCCAGGTACCTCCGGCAATCTGCTGAAATTCCGGCCAATCCTGGAGTGCAGAACTGCCGGCATGCACATTTACAAATCCTTTTCCCCCAGCAATAAAATTTAGGAAGGCCTTCTCCAAATCCGATTTCCACCGATATCCTGTTATATCAGGCCACGTATTCCAATTGCTGAGTATGACATCATATTGATTTAATGTATTTGGATCAATATTCTCAGGGTTATTGGTAACCGTAACTTTGAATCGGCCGCTTCCTTCCAAAATACTTTGAATAGCGGGCGTGGTTTGCTCCCAATTATGGTTATTTTTTCCACTCAGGATGAGTACAGAAATCACTTTAGACTTGCACCCTATTAAACCAAAAAATAATATGGTGATGAGTAAAAGTAACATCTTACTTTGTTTATTCACGTACATAATTCTAATCCTTATTTAATTAATTCAGCTCTGCGCTTCTTTTAGATCTACAACGCGATAGCCACCTCTTCTCCTGAAATAGAAAATCAAAAAGATATATGAAATCAACATAATTATTGGCAGCACGGCCACTGACATTAATGCATTTTTACTGGCTTTTTTCTCAATATCACCAATAATCTTTTGTTCGTCCATATCTAACTTTGACCGGAGATCGGGATCAATAGCCTCATATTTCCCCATAATACTGGTTTTTTCTATGAGTATTTTTGAAGATAATACGGGATTATCATTTTTTAAATGTTTTTCAATTGCTGCATCCTGAATATTACCCAAGAACACCGTACCTAAAATACCAACACTGAGCATTCCCACGGCACTCATGGTATTTAAAGCGAGAGCTCCCCCTTTTGGAAACCGCTCGGCCACAACACCCAGCATCATCGGCCAAAAATAGGTTTTACCCACACCATAAAGAGTCGCCGCCACAAATATCATTAATCCTGTTGATTTACTTAAAGTGATAAGTCCAATAGTCGCCAAGAAACTGCAGGCAGCGAGCAAACCCAGAGGTGAAAAATATCGGAGAAGTGGTCCCGCCATAAATCTTAATATCGTCATAATAAAAGAAGTATAAATTAACACCCAACCAGCATTGATAGAGAGGGTTTTCATCTCATCGGTCATTAATGAAGTAATCCAGCTGTCGGTTCCTAATTCCGTTGTTGCGAGCGGAATCATAATAAACAGCAGTAATAAAAATATGGGATTACCAATAGATCTAAGATAAAAGCCTAAATAAAGAGCAATACATGTTGCTAAAATTAATGCAACATAATTTGGCCACATCATAATACGACCGAGCTCCCCGAATACAAATATGGAAATAACAAAAAATCCCAATCCCCCGGTTACCTTTCACATTTCTTTATAGGATACACCGGCAAGGACTCTTTCGTGGACGGGGAACTTACGGCCAATCATCATAATACCATATATCGCCATTGGAATAAAAAGCATTGATATACGCCATCTCCAGTCAAAATCACTGATCATGATACCAAACATCCCACCGATAACCATACCACCTGGCCAGCTGGCATGCAAAATACTAAGCCATTTACTTTTATCCTTTTTGAATATAGAAGCGACCACGGGATCGGCAACGGCCTGGGCTGCTCCATTTGCAAGAGATTGAAGTAAGGTTCCAATATACAAGCCCCAGTAACCATCAGCCATAAGAAGAACAATTCCTGAAACAACATGGCAACAGAAAGCAAAAACCATTGCCTTTCCATAACCAATAAAATCAATCACCAGACTAAATAAAATAATCGAGATTGCAAATGGCCACAATCCGACACCCAGAATTTCACCCTTTTGTGTTTCTGTTAAGGCGAATTCTTGCGCCCAGGCATTAATGACCTGACCTCGAATAATAAAAATAAATGCCGTGACTGCAATCGCGACAAAGCATGCCCAAAAAAGCATCTTATTTTCATGACTCATCTCACTGTCAACATGGGTCGACTCATCCATTTTAGATCTCTCCATTAGATAAGGGTTTTAAATGATTTATATAATTCTTAATTAAACATATTAGCTCCCCCTGGAAGGGGCTGTTGCAGTATCGATTAATTTGCACGAATCTTGGTGTGGCAAGGACCTGTTTCCCCCTTGGAAAAGGGGGACTAAGGGGGATGTATTCTCTCTATAGGTTACGTAAATACAACCCCCTACCCCCCTTTTTTAAGGGGGGATTAGATTGCCAGCTCTCTCTAAGGTGTTCTAATTATTAATATTAAATTTGTTACTATTATATTGAAGTACTACACAATTGGCGTGGTTGTGAGAAATGCAGATAGATACCTTTCAACTATCTATTTGCTCTAATTGCCAGATAAATCTTCTGACGTTATCTCTCTCTTTTTAAATCCTGGGCCTTCCCAGGATACTTTTATCTCTTTTCCACCACCCGATTGAAAATATCTCACCTCAATCAAATGATTTCCTTTATCTAAATATACTTTTCCGGATTTTTCAATAAGGGCATGTGCACCGTCATTATTAACAACTTCAATATTATCAATAAATAGTTTGCTCCCATCATTGCTGGCCGTAAAAAATATATGGTCTCCCTCATTTTTTACAGATAAATACCCATGCATTACAAGACCAAAATGGAGATCAGTATGCTCCAGATTATCAAAATTGAACAATTCTACAATCCCGGCTCTTTTAGGAATTAGATTTAAAAATTCCGGGAGTTCTGTCCACCGTCCTTCATAATACCTGTACTGAACACCCTCCATCTTTTTAATTGGTTCATATAGTGATGTCGACTCATCGCTAGGTACAAGCCCCTCCTTAACAGCAATTGATCGCAGAATTGATTTATCCTGAATAAGGATTGGTCCTTGATATTTTAAAGAGGTCGGATCAGGTGTTGTGCCATCGATCGTGTAAATAATTTCTGCATTTTTTGTTTTAGAAGTTAGCACCACCTCTATTTTTTCATTAAAAAACTGATCAACAGGGAAAATTCTGGGAGAGATTACCTCAAGCCTTTTTAACTCTGTAATGGCGACGCCACTTTTATTATTATTCTCAAATGCCCTCGCCTTAATAATAACCGGATTTATTTGTTCAAATGGCCCTGTATATTTTTTTGAAAATTTATCTGGAAGGGTACCATCGGTTGTATAATATACGTCAGCATTATCAGGATAATATATACGTACCATCCCCAAACTATCCCTCTCAATATTGGGTTGTAATATTTCAAACAGGGTTGATTTTCCGGTGAGATTTGAGGAAACATTTAGTTCATCTATGTCAATTGTCTGATCAATATATATAGGCTTTGTGATTCCACTAAAATTATTAGCAATAACATTTATCGTCTTACATTTTTGTTCAAGTCGCAAAAATGCTTGTGATGGCGGTGGAGAGCAATTGCTAATAAAAACATTCTGCGTGTTTTGTAAAACCAATTGTCCCAAAGAAGCCTTATCAATTTCTCCATTGAAATTTAATAATTTCAAATTTTTCACATCATTGAAAACCATGGCTGGGCGCAGCTCTTCATCGTTATAGGTTAGATCAACATCTCTAAACATTAAACCCTCTGCATGTCGAACAAAAAATCCATAGGCGGGTAAAATTCCCAATTGTACACTTTCGGGGTATTCATTAACCAACTCCGGCTTTACAGCCAGCCCATCCGCGAATGTACCTCCTCCGACAAAATTAATTTTAACATTTGAAATAGAGATGTTTTTAACAGGATGGCCGACCTCTCCAACTATTGAACACCCCGTTTTGCTGGCATTTGAGGCAATAATATTACTGATACTGATATTATTTATCGAACCGACAGACTGTCTCTCTAAATTCGGATATTTTCTTGATCTGTTTCCTAAGCGAATAAATATCGGCGCTGTCATTTCTTCGATTACCAGATTTGAGATCACAACATTTTCAAGCACCCCTCCATCGACACTCTCTAATGCAATTCCAGCTAAACCTTCATCTCTCCCTGAAAAACCATCTGTAGTAAGTGAAGGTCCTATATAGCAATTGGAAATAGTAATTTCCCGAAATCCTCCATAAGATTCGGTTCCTGCTTTAATACCATTGGTGCGGGTACGAATGATACAATCAGAAATCACAACATTTTCAACCTGATCTTCGCCAATACTTTTCAGGGTTATACCATCATCATCCGAATCTCCAATTAATCCAGAAATAATCACATTACGGCTTTGGTCGATATCGACCATATCGTTATTTTCCGCGCCATGGGCATATACTCTCAGATCCCGGAGAATAACACCATCACATTTAAAATAATGTTGCGTCCATGCGGCTGGATGCTGCAATTTTATTCCTTCAACTCTTACATCAGTACATCGTATAAAATTTAATAAATGCGGCCTGGCTTTTTTTCCCTGAAAACTTGCTCCCTGGCCATCAATAATACCATAACCCCTAATTCCAATGTTTTTCTGGTTTTCTCCCTGGATCAGGGCACTGTATCTTTTTGATCCTTTATCATGCAAATATTTAGGATAATCCTTTATATTTTTACTGCCTAGAATTTTACTGCCTGGCTTCAAATCTAGTACTACATTATCTTTAAGTAATATTGTTCCCGTATGATAGGTCCCTGCAGGAAATCCAACCGTTCCGCCACCGTTTTTATTACACGCATCTATTGCCTCTTGAATTGCTTTTGTATTTAATGTCTTTCCATCTGCAATGGCACCATAGTCCACAACATTATGATAAGGCTTTGTATTGGCAAACGTAAAAGTATTAGATATTAAACCAAGAATGACGAAAACATAAATTCCAAAACAACGTTCAAAATACTTCATTACCTATTATTCCTTTTTACCTGATAAAATTTCTTGTGTAATTCGCTCCTTGTATTTCCCGATCTGGATAAGAACGATAGTGCCCGTGTAAACCATAAGAAATATGATTATTCGATACTGAGCGGCTTAATCGGCATCGAATGAGCATATTCTGCATGGTAAAGCCGGGTGAGTTCTTGAAATGCATCTTTCAGAATATCTCCCTCTAGCTTTCCGTTTCTTTGATAGAGTTCCTTATCAATTAAAGCACGCAAGTAAAAAATCCGCCAGCGCCAGCTATTCCGAACTTTATCTGTAAGATGAATTTCAGTATTACTTACCAGTTCAAAAGCCTGAACCGCATTATACTGAATATTTTTTCTACTATGATTTTGTTCAAAAATTCTCACCACCTCCAGCATTTCATCAGCCACATCTGGAGAGAACTCGAACGATAGATATTCCCTCACAGCATCTACTGCTTTGCAGTCACGGTTCCAGTAAAAACCAGCAATAATTACCTTGTTTATATCTTCATAAATTCCTTCGGAATAGGGTGCGCCACCAGAGTCGATATCCTTAATACGATCCCAGAGTAGCTGAAAATGCTCTGGTGCCGGATTAGTACCGTATCCACCCCACGGGGACATACCGAACATACTGATCTCTGGAAAATTTAACAGTGGCAGGTCACCAGGTATGCCCTGTTCCAATAAATATTTTGGAAAGTAGTCATCATGCCCATCCGCCATGATATAATCCACCCAACCCGTATTTCTCTCCAGAGATTTTTTCAATCCTACCCATTCTCCATCAGGATTAGAATCATCTTCGTTTTCAAAACACCATGTCGATAAAATAATTTTACTGTTCGGATAACTAATTTTAATTGTTTTTTCTATTTCTCTCGATATTTTGAGGAAGCCCCTTGCACCCCACGGCCAGCATTGGCTACAAGCGCACCCTCCCTCGTCGTAAGGCCATAAGATAAAATAATCAATATCGACATCCACGAATTGATCATAGAGATCGCCATATAAGCGAACAAGTAGTTTTTGGGATTCCGGTTTACTTGGGCATAAATTAACACCATGGTTTCCCCGCCGGTTGCCTGGGATTGTAGTTCCCCTTAATCCAGATGGTGTGGATTTGTATCCCTGGTTCGGACAGTGGATCAAACCAATATTTAATCCACACTCTTTTGTTTTGGAAAGAATAGCCTTGAATCGCTTAATCCAATTCTGTGCTAATTTATCTTCCATGTCAGCAAATTGCCAGGAGGGATAAGTTATGATGATCGTATTGTAACCCCATAAACCAAGATCCTGAATATATTCAACAACCTCTTCTATGGGTGCTGCTTCATAATAATTATTAAAATGTGATGCTAAATAAATAGCTCGTACAGGACAATCGGGCGCGGAAGTTCCTCGCCATGCCCCAGGGAAAAATCCATTTTGGTTATAGCGGGATGATCGTAGAAATTTTCCAATACCAAAAAACACACCCTTTTCGTCGCCTCCAATAATTCGTATGACATTACTTTTACCATCTTCGATGCGAAAGGTCTCTTTTTCAATGTTTTTGCCAATCACTAGTTCTATCTTTACATCTGCATTAGCGCCGGTTATAGGCTGCGCGTTACACCGTTGTAAAATCTGCCGTTCTATGATGGATGCAAGATTCTTGAGCACCGGTGTTACGTCCTCCGGTAAAACTATTGCAAAAGATTTCACACTTAGCTCAGGCTGCTTTTCTGCTATAACAGGTAGAGCGAATAATAAATATATTAGCATTAACATATTCACAAATATAGTCTTCGAAGTGCTTCTCATAAAATTTTTCATTCTTTTTTCGGTCTATATTTCAGCCAAGATAGTGAAATATCAGATAATTCTATAGTATCATATAAATATTTTTATTCTGAGAGTGGAACCGGAACATCCAAATGTCTCCAGTCTTGTGTAATAGCCAGCAAAGTTGCAGGCATGGTGCCCTGCCAGCCTTGTAAAAGGCCGCATAATTTACCCTTTTCATCTTTCCAGAGCGCCAAATCAATTCGATTGTCCAGTGAAATTACAAAATCATCCACCTTAAAATATTTCAATCCTCCTGCCGCCAGAGCTTCGATACTGCCTTTCTCATCCAACCGAACAGCTGCCAATCCTTCTGCATCAAAAACAATCTCATGACCCTTAATTGTATGGGTGGCTTGAATGGGATCACCAGCAACGTTATTTGTCCCTGCAACCTGGATTATGGTTCCATCAATTAGACGACAAAATCCTGTTGTAGGCGGGGAACTGGAGACATTAAGAAAACCAACCAAACTGTCTGTCGCAGAGGACTGCCGTTCGATACTTTGTCTGTTTAAAAAATCACAAATATCTTTCACTACAGATGTCGCATCAGAATAGTAGGTCATTGATTCCGGAAGGGCCCTGTTGCCATCAACTGCCTTGCCATTGAAGTCCTGGGTCCAGTCTCCAACCCGGAATAGTTTAGTTGATCCTTTGGCAGCCTTGTTAAAAAAAGCGGCCGTAGAGGATTTTTCAAATTCTGGATAATAGAGGACAACTGCTGCATAGCGCTGTGCGCCATAACAAATCCATCCTTCTTTATCGAGATATAGACTTTTATTCTCAATTTCGCTGCTTGGAATCAGATCTGCAGGAAATCCTTCGCGCCAGAAATTATCGGCCACTTCCATGCCCACATCATTATAACCAGGACCTGCCCAATTCATTGCAGAAGTATGACCAAAAAGAACTGCCACAGGACAATCCAGCGGACTTCGACTAATATAGTTTAATAATCGAACACGGCTTTCTGCACGCATTAGATCTCCACGCAGAAGCTCGTTTCGGAGTTTATCGGGATTTGTTACCGGATAAGGGGGGTGATAATTGATCCTCCCTCCTCCAAGTACAGCGCTCCATATGGATCGTTCATAATTGATAATTTTGCTTGAATAATACATGTTATACCAAACCGGGCTTGACCATTTTTTACTGAGAGCGGTTCGGGCAGCAAAGGGGGTCAACTCATCTGTCTGAGCCCAGTCCCGTGTTGCAATCCACCAATCCAAACCATTTTTTTTAAACTCACGCAAATCGGGATAAGGCCACCAGGTAGGATGCGTTGCAACAACAGCCTTGGTCCCAAAAATCTCCTTTACGCTTTTATAAAAATCATTTTCTAACTCACCATTTCGCTGCAAATTCATCTCCATGAAATGATTTATGGCCAGGAGACGTTCCTCTTCCTTACCCTTTACACCCGCGTGCATTAAGAGACAGTCCTTCAATAGTTCACGCCCCCCGGTCCTCTTTTCATAAGCCGTGGCACGGTGTTTTGAATACCAAAATTGATCTTTATTAGGAACCCCGTCAAAGTTAGGAGGAAATCCCCATTCGTCTTTACAAATGCCGGCCAATGGTGTATCCGCATATTTCTTTATAATATCACGTTGAAAGGCCATTAAATGTGGTGCAAAAACATCAGGAGAAAGATGTGTAAAAGTGACCATCGCACAGGCATACTTTCCCTTGATCTTATGGTCAACCGGAATACGGACCTGGACTGAATCTTTTGATACAGATATCACATCACAGGCATTCGTTATATCTTCCAGGGTATTTGGTACTATACCCCCGGCATCCCGATCATAGGCATAGACACGCTGTAGTTTACCTGCCAGAGGGATATAATGTGTTGTCGAATTTGTATAATGATCCGTAAGATCATGACTATGTACCGCAATCTCGGCAGATTTTTTATGTGTAAGTATTACTTCTTCAAGGAGTAACATTTCCTGCATCTCATCAGGATATTTAATTGCAAACGCACGCCGGGCCAACCTCACATCGAGATCCATAATAATAGGAATACCCAGTTTTTGAGCATAGAGTGCCGCGGCTTTAATTTGTGCATGCACATCATCATCTGTCACTTCTTTTTCCGGGGCTCTGATGCTGGTTGTTAAAAGATTGTATGGGGAGTGCTTGCTGACTTGATCCAGAAAAAGTTTATAACCTTCAGGTTCAAATACAGCACTTGACCAGAACCAACATCCCAGGGTCGGCATCACGTTTTCATAGGAATTATCTGAATTTGTATCACCACATGCCAGAAGAATTACAATAGTAAATAGTATAAAAAGAACTGCTGGTTTGCGCATGTATTTTCCCATTTCTTTTAAATTTTATTTTTATACAGGATCAACAGAATATCTATATCTAAGTACCAATATAAAAATAATACTTAAAATCTTCGCGGCTCTCCGTGCCTGCTTCGTGCCACTTCGTGATACTAGAAGATTATCACGAAGGACACAAAGGATTCACGAAAACCACGAAGGTTATTTCAAATAATTAATCGAGAATCGAGTATCCAGAATCATTTTACCAGGAGCATTTTTCTATGCTGTGAACCGCCACTGGTCTTAAGGGATAACCAATAGATACCACTTGAAAAATTTTCAGCCGACCAAAGTATGTCATGGGTACCTGCACGCTGGACAGTATCAACCAGAACTACTATTTTCCTTCCGGAAATATCATAGACCGATAATTGAACGGGTCCCGCTTCAGAGAGATCATATTTAATGGTTGTCATGCTATTAAATGGATTAGGGTAATTTTGCAGCAATGAAAAATGTACGGGCAACTCTTTTTTTTCACTTAGACCCGTTGCATTATCAGTACTATATACAAAATTAAAACGCCCGCCGGGTGCAACATCACCGTTTAGATAAAAATCCATGATATTGCCATCCTGCTGCATATTATCACTCCATTTAAATTCAAATTCGAAGTCTTCTGTATTTTGCAGACCCAATATGGATCTTTCTACCTTTAATTGCAGCACATTACCATGAACAACATAAGCGGCAGAACCAACTTCTTCCCAATCCCATTCCTTTTGGCTTTTCTCAACTTTTGAAGAATCACCCGGGTTAAAACGATTGACTATAAAATCATATCCTTCCCAACCCGTCATTTTATTACGATCACTATCAATAAACAAACGCATCCACTTGGGATCAGTTTTTGGCGAAAAATCGTCAGCTGTTTCAACATAAAAATAGATATCGTTATTATCACGCGCAATTTTAGCCAGTACAATATCGTTACGGCCGCTTGTATTTTTATAAACAAGATTATCACCCTGTCCCTTGTGATCACGATGGATGGTATTGCCTTTATAATGCCAATACTCCGGCTTCACATCTGTCCAACCGTCAAGGACTTCCATATCTATACTTTTTTCAGCTGATGTGGCATCCTGTTTTTCCATTCCTTTAAATTTACGGATTTTGTTCACCAATTGAATGTAATAGACATCCCCCTTTTTTCCCCAGGCCTTAACCGGTTCAATATCCCGGCTCCTATCCCAGTCATACTGATCGGGGAAAGCAAAAGGTTTATAAGGATCTGCCGGAGGCCAGTTTTCATGCCGTCCCGCTATCCACTCATTCCAGCCTGTGATAAAGACCAAATCAGGATCGAGTTCATATGCCCTTTCCCATTGTTCTGCAAAATTGAGTCCAAATAAATACGCTTCGGGATGGGGATCTTGACCGTTTTTTTGTGTATAACTCCGGCCATAAGCTGCCTGGTGCATTAAATGCATAACAATGCCCGTCACTGGCATCTCTCGCATTTTGTGCCACTCCTACGGTGACCTGTTCATAGCCTTTTTCCGAAGATCCGACATAACCATGTTGGGGGTAATTTTCAAGCCAACCCCATTGATCACCCCGGGAAGGACCGTTGACATAATCCGGTTGGCCGGGGCGAAAGGTAAAAAAACTCTTTATACTATCGGCTAATCCTGCCTCTGTAGCCGGCGAAATCTGAACAGGAATATGTGAAGATCCTTTAGTTATAGGACTGAATACCGAATTGATGGTATAAAGAATTCCACATTCATAGTTACCACTTACAACTTCTTTGTTAAAATAACTTACAGCCGGGTCATTGCTTTCGGGATATTTCCAAACACCAACAACTTCTGTACCGTTACTCAGCTGCCAGAGATAATCCCCGGGCTCCTGTTGAACAAAGGATAGGCGAAGACGTTCATTGTCTGAAAAATTAACAAATATTTTTTCAGCAATTGGTGTATCAACTACCGTAATAAGATAGGAGGATTTCCATTTAAAGAGTTTTAAGGTGAGATTCCCGATATTATTGCCCCAGCTAGGGCAGGTTACATCAATTGCCGTAAAAGGCGATGCTGCTGTAAATTTCAATCCGGCTGTATCACCTTTATTAGGTTTTAACACCTCCGGATATGCCATTATAAGCGGTTTTCCTTGCCACATAAACCAGAGATTCTGATACCGTCCGGGTTGATATAAATCTTTATATAATTCTTTGATTGATACCAAAGAACCATCGGTTGTACTGAAAGGAAGTAAAAATGCAATCTGAGGTGTTTTAACCCCATCCTTCATGGCCTGATCCCACACTTCCAGTAATTTCATATATGAGCTTTTCCAGGTAAAACTCCCATTGGTACAATCGAAGATAACCACATCTACGCCGGCATCTGCAAGCATCTCAGCATGTTTTCGCAGTATCCATTCATCGGTTGTCCGGTAATAACCAAATAAGGGTTCATCCCACCAGAAAACGCCTCCCCAGATCCCCTTCCATGCCAGATGGTCTGCATCATATGCGGCTCCGGGATATTGAGATAGAATTTCCGAGATATTCATCACTGGTGAAAATTCGGCAAGATCATCCGTATGCCAGGTCCAGTAAAACATGGCAATATATTTGTCACTCTTTTTTGAACCCACCTCACTTTGGTTTGGTGTTTCCCTACCAAGCGCATCGGTGGCTGTCCAGTAATCACTGTTTACTTTCCAATCCTGGGATAGTACAACAAAGGGTAAGAAAAGCAGACTTATAAATAGATAAAATATTAATGAATGATTCATTTTCATTTTTATTCTCTTCGTTCTACTTCACACGAAATGGTCGTTTCTATAATTAGTATTTTGATGTGTATATTCTGATTCTTCATAAATGTAATTCTTTGTAAACGCAGAGAGACGCTGAGATCGCTGAGTTCCGCAGAGTTATTCTTTTAAATTGCAAACAAACCAGGACATCCCTTTTCTTATTAAATAGAAGGATTGATTTATTATTACTTTTTACCTAGTCGGAGGTAAGTTTATAGTTATAAGAGTTAATAATCTTCTTTGCGTTCTCTGCGAACTCAGCGTTAATAATAATATAAACCCTTACGATATTGCCCGTCTGTAAATGAAGTCTAAGTAGTGAAAAAACTTAAAATTCCAGATAAAGCCGAAATTAGGAATATGACAATATATTTCATTTATTTATGACGCTCCGTTGTATATACAAATAAATTAAAATTTAATTCTGCATTTAACCATAGCCCGGTTAACACGATGTGTTTTATTACCCAACCTCAATAAAGAATTATGGAATCCTTAATTCTTATTAAACAATACCGAATCAGGAATACCTTGCTTTTCAAATCCAGGTCCTTTCCAGTAGAGTCTCAAGCCTAGTCCGCCCTGCATTTGAAAATACTTTAAAATAATTTTATGTTTTCCTTTGCGGAGTGTAACCGCAGCAGATTTTTCTGTAATAGCATGTGCCCCATCATGATTGATAAGTTCATGATTATCAAGATACAACGCACTGCCGTCATTGGAAGCAAGATAAAAAGTATATTTCCCATCTACTGGAATTTTAATATAACCGTTGAATAAAAAAGCAAAATTTGTATCCCGCATACGATTTTTAATATTAATATTTTCTGTAATACCTCTTGCTTTAAGGGTTAAATTTTCAATGCTGTCAACTGTAGGAACGATACCTTCGTAGTAATCATAAGCTAAGCCTTGCCTTTTACTACCAATCGTTTTTAAAGATGGTTGAAGAATATCCGTTCCAACATAAGTTGTAATAAGTTCACTTCTGGCTTTCCCTTTTGTTATTGCCTGCACCCACAAAGGTGTTGTATGCGAAATTGAGATTGGTGAATCATACAATATATCTGGCATCTTTCGTTCAAGACTGTAGTAAATTCTCGCCCCTTTATCAGAGCAATTTAACTCCACCAAATTGCTGCTAGTAGATTCGATAGTGGGTCTGGGTGTTGCTTCTCTATATACCCAATCTAAACTTAACCGAGTCACCTGTGTAGCTGCTAAACCGACATACTCATTCATATTTCCTGTGGCATGACCCATGAGGACATAGTCACCGAAAAATCGAATAGCTGTATAGCAGTACCATCCATACGGATTGCCTTCAATGGTTTTCTTTTTTTCCCAGGATTTACCGTCATCCCGTGATATTGCCATGCTGAGTGGTGAACGATTGCCACCATCTTTATGTCCCGGATCATAGTTATCGTTCCATACAAGCAGGAGATCACCTGTTGAGGGAATACGCTTGATTGATGCCGGCGAAAGGGGTGATCGAATGTTGCCTGGTTGAACCGGAGTCCAATGTTCACCTTTGTCCCGGGAATAGGAGAGATATTGTACCCCCAAACGAGTGCGAATAAACATCATTACTTCACCATTCTTTAATTCCACAACTCCAGGCTCCTGTAATTCTACATGATTTGGATTTGGAACAGGTTGAGACTTGCACCAGGTTTCGCCACTATCATCAGAATAGTAGGAATATATCCCATTGTTGTCGCTTGATCCATCAGTCACATAATATGCAACCGGGCAAATAATTCTTCCATTTTTTAACAGTATAATACGATCATTATTTATAGTATAATACCCGGGGTTCTTGACTATTTCAATCGGGGGACTCCATGTCTTTGCTTCATCTTTGGAGATGATCATATAGGGATATAGGTTTTTACCGGAATCTTTAGCGCGGAGATAAAACAGGGCGATGCGACCGTCGGGTAATCGTAAAAAAGAGAGGCCTCCTTCAATGTGTACGATAACGTCATCTGATGTCCACGTTTTACCGTCATCACTGGAATAACGGGCAACTGTGCAATGGGGAGCGTCGTCTGCTACGACATCTCCTACACCATATGCATATAAATACAAAATACGGCCGTCTTTTAACCGAATAAAATCACCACTGAAATTCTTTGGATTACCAAACCTTGGTTCAAGAAGTAACGTAACCTCTTTACCCTCATCTTCTATTTTGTGATTTTGCTCAGTGTTACATGAAGTCAGTATAATTATTATAGAAAAAACAATAATTAAACTAAATTGATTCATGCTAATGTTCAACTTTGGATCTCCTTAATGAGGGAAAAGACTATTACACTATTCTAATATTACTATTGACTATTTTTTTAGGTCTCTATATTATATTAATTTTTATTTCTGTGTTCAATCATTGCACGAATCCCTGCCAACGGTAAAGAGGCATTAGCCAGATAATTTGGTAATTTATATTCTTTGTCTGAGATCCACTCGTTGGCACCGTGCTCTTTATAATCATTAACCATATCAATTACCGTTTGATCTGCCAAATTTGGATCCACCAGGTCCAGCGTGTAAACAAACCAGCCTGTTGGTGTACCCCAATACGCCCCATTCTGGTACGTATCCGGTTTAGATACGGCCTGTTCCCAATACATCCCTCCGGGTAAATGCCTGATCTGACCATTTTTCACAATCGAAGAATAATTATTTTTAAAATAGGTGGCAATAGATCTTGCCTGTATTTCATTTGCGACCCCAAGATACACAGCAAAGGCAGACCCCCAAATATCTGATTGTTTACATTGTACTGTGGCAGCCCAGAATAATCCTGATTCTGAATCCCAGAAGGTTGTAGCGATATTCTCGGCCATCATCTCACTTTCCGTCTTCCACTCTTGAGATTCTTCTTCCCTTCCCAGTACCTTTAAAAGGTCAGAAAGTTGTCGGCTGGCCTGAACATATAGAAGCGAGCAAAACAACAGATCCCCTTGCTTGCCAATTGTATCAGTAAAGCCATAGGGACATCGTTCCTGCTCATCACCCGGAACAATGTGGACAAGATGCGTAGCGGGATTGCGTGGTGTTGCTTTTAAAGTCTTAATCAAAGGATCAATAATCTGCCTAAGCAGGTTCTTGTCTTTTGTCTTCTGATAGGTATGCCAGGCAACATCTACTGTAAATTGGGATCCATCTGCGACAGGATTTTTTCCCATTGATCCAAAGCCAGGTTTATAGATCGGTGTCTCATCAAATTTGATACAATCTACCCCAGCTCCATCTGCACGAATATGACGAACAAATAAATTGCAGGCATCGGTAAGTTCCTTATCCGAAAATGAATTGATCGACCCTTCAAGCATATAAGCATAATCCCTCAGCCAGAAAGCCTCATATCCAATCCCTACCTGCGGTGGAAATGCAGCAATGCCATCATTCATCGTTCGTTTAGAGGCTCTGATGATGCGATCTGCTTCTTTTTCCAGCCACAGGACTGCATTATGGAAACTTTGATCTTTATGAAATAAAACCGAATTTGGAATTTCGGTTTTTTCAAATCCCGGTCCTTCCCATCTTATACTCAATTTATGTGACCCTCCTCCCTGGAAATATTTTATAGAGATAGCATGCATACCTGGCTTTAATGCAATTGTTCCGGATTTCTCGAAATCGGCATTGTGCAGTCCATCATGATTGATTAACAGGCGGTCATTTAGATAGAGCATATGAACCATCATTTGATGATAAATAAAAAGTATAAAGTCCATCTTCTGGAATTTCAATATATCCGCTAAAATCAAAGGCAAAATTTTCTTTCTTGTTATGTGTGAACAGTGGAAAAATTTTCCACTATCCCGGATTTTTGAGGTTGCAATTTGGAGAAGTCCTCAATACGTTGAAAATTACCCTCGTAATATTTAAATAAAATCCCGGGTTCGACTGAACCATGCCTAACAGACTTTTCATATTCTGCTTTTTTAAAAGAAACTGTAGCCACAGGACTGGATCGATCCCTTACAAATGCGCGCATTTTTAGTGTTGTTGTTTTCTCAATGGTAATGGGCTTGAAATAGGTTGTTGACGTTTTATCTGGTTCACTACCATCTAAAGTGTAGTAGATTTTTGCATCTTTCGTATCACAGAATATCGATATCTCTTTATCATTTAGAAAGAGTCGATCGTCGGAATTCAAGAATGGTGTTGTTACTAATGACTTGAAATCAAAATTGGTCAAAACATTCTCCCCATCATCTGGAAACGAAAGAAGAGCAATCTCCCCGGCGGGTAGACAAAGACGAATGCTGCCTGGTTCAACCTGTATGGCATATTCTTTACCGACCAGGAATCGAACATCATTACAACGACCCTGAATGGTCACCATTTTTTCGGCATTTGGATCAGCCTGTTTCTCCATCCGTCGTTTTTGTAATTCCGTGGTTATTGAAATACACCCAGGAGATACTGTTCATCAGCACGGGCATGAGCAGTTCCGACCTCCCCCTGAACATGATAGTGATATAGACTGTTTGAGTACCTGGATTAAATAATCAGCTTCTCTTTTCTTTCCATGATAAACCTGAATATGTTCCTGGGGCAGGGGCGATTTATCGGCTTGTGCTTTATCAAAATAAACCAGGAATTGATATTTTTTTAAAATCTCTTCTGGGACCTCAGCCGAGAGAACATCAAAACTGCTTATCCAGGGAGAAGGTGTCAGATTAGCAGATTCTTTACCAGAACCTATTTGGACTTCTGCTGCAAGCACATCCGTAGCAAATGCGGCCAATTGTTCATGAAAAAGATCAGTGGGTGCCACTTGGTATAATTTCTTTGCATTGCCGGCGATATATCGGATATCCACACCAAATGTCCCTTCAGGCATAATCAATGCCACCGGAACGACTGGCTTTGGCCTGGAATATTGATGACTGATAACACGAAAATCTTGAACAATTTCCCCATATTCGGTCAATGAATAGTCTTCCCAATCGCTAAAATAATTCTCCGCACCCCATTCTTCACTCAAGTAGGCTGCGCCTGCAAGCCAGGAATAAAAAAATAATCGACGCTGCAACGATCGGCTGCTGCCATATTCCTGACCGATACGATACTCACCCATTTTCTTTTGCAGTTTTTGAACACCGGCATACCAGGGAGAAAACGCCAGGGCACAAACACAACCAAAAGGACTCCCTCCCCAGGGTTCATAATAGACCCCAAAGGGTTTGCCGTATTCTCGTGCAGCACCCCTGGCAAAAGCAATCTGAAGGGCAGTGAGCGGTACCTGGCTCCCAATTTCCGGCATTATATTTTTAGCTCCCAATCGTAAAGCAGCGTGATGAAACTGTGCAAATCCGGTCACGGATATAACCTGTCCGTAAGTTAGATCAATAATCTTTTTAAAATAGCGCTCCAGATATCGCTCAACATCCGCCAGACTGTGGAGCGGTTCATACAGATCTTTGTAAATATTAAAATCCCCTGCAGAAAAGTATGGTGTCTCGATGCGGCCTTCGAGTGGTGCAAAATGCTGCCGATCCAGGGGGAACCCTTTGTCCAAAAGTTCACTGTGTATACGATGATAATCATGGACAGGTGAATTTCCCCATTCATGTACCTGGAAACCGAGAAAAAGAGGATCATCCTTTACTGCCTGGCAATGTCATTGATTCCCTCCAGGGATTGAAAGGGCATCCCCCCACTGATTCGGTCAAAATAATAAGGTTGTCCGGATTCTTTTGCTTTTGCGACTTTAGCAGAGTTGGCCCATTTGTCGCCAAAGACCTGTTTTACCAGACCTGTGTTATGCAGACGATACCCGCTATTGCCAAGCATATCATGTTGTTCGAGACCCTTGCGAAATTTCAGATTATCATGCTGCAGGATAATCAAGCCTTTTGTTGAGTCAGGAAAAATTGAAGAAAGATATTCCTTTTTTTCACCACAGCTGCAAATGAACAGAAATGATAAAAACAATATAACACAAACAGGTAAAACAAAATGTCTCATGTATTTTTAACTTTCTGACTGGGTCATTTGTCCTACTGAATCAGAAGACTCTCATTAACTGATAATATCACCATTAAAAGAGCACAATTGATTTAATATGATAATCAAATCTTCCATAATACCTATCTAATTCTTAGGCGGATATTCGAGAGTCCTATTAATTATTTTGTGTAATCCCTTTCCAGGAATCCGTCCTAAAGGGTGAAGCCGGCAATCCATCCTTATTATATAAATTACCAATCGGATTAGCCGCCCAGGCATACCGTACCGCTACCGGATTCTTGATTTTTCCTGTAGAGACAACAATAGTCTCGCCATCAATTCTCGCTTTAGCCCAAACAAATTTTTTATCTTTCCCTGCAATGGCAAATCCTTTTAAAGCTTTGCCGCTTTTCCCTGTCAGCCCCAGACCAACATGATCAAAGTTCAAACGGATTTCATTTCCTACAATTTGCATGGATTTATATATCGGACCCGAATAAACAATGTCTTTCCCATAAGTTAAATTAAGTGCATTCAAAGCCAACCGTTTCCCTACATCCTGTTTGTTTTTGGGGTGTATATCATCTGCATCACCTATATCAATTGCAGAAGCCATACCTGTCTTTGGTAAGGAAAGCGTCATTAATTGCGCTTCACGTAACTCTGCCCAATCATCGTCCTGTGGTTCGGTTTGTAGTCGCTTAAAGTTTGCCAACTGAACAAAAAAGAAGTAAAAATCACCTTGATCCCAATGCCTGCGCCAATCCTTTATCATAGTTGGAAAAAGGGTGCGGTATTGATACGCTCTGCCTGCATTACTTTCACCCTGATACCAGATGGCACCGCGTATAGCGTAAGGTATAAGAGGATTTATCATCGCATTAAACAGCACAGTCGGTCGGTTAGGATCCTCCGGAGATTGTGGTTTGGGTCCCAGAATTTTTGTATCAAAACCGATTTTACATAACCACTCACCGGCCAGGGATATCTTTTTACCTTTATTATTTTCGATAAACAATTGCTCTGTTTTACCCCATAAACCACCACTATATCCAATATCCTGAACATTAACAACGATGACATTTTTTCCCGCTTTTACATGGGCGGCCGGGATTTTATAATCTCTGGGCATATTCGCATCACGTATACTCCCGACTTTATGACCATTAAACCAGGTAATATCGATGTCATTAACAGGTCCAAGATGTAGCATTAAGTCTTTACCCACCATTGATTTTGGAAGATTGATTTCCTTTCTGAACCACATAATACCATCCAAATTAGGGTAACCGGCATTTTCCCATCTTGTGGGTTGTTCCATTGCCTTCCAATCAGATAGATCCAATTCCGGAGTATGCCAGATGGGTTGACCATTTTCAAAACCTGCATCTCCCGGTCTGATACTGTCTTCCCACTTCTTTAATTCTGCCCGATACTCATCCATTGTTTGTCGCTGTTCTGTCTTTGTTGCCTGAATGAATTCGACTTCATCTTTATAGTCAGGCATCTCTTTAAGAGATCCGGCACTCGTCCAGGCCTCAGCCGGTGTACCACCCCATGAAGTATGAATTAAACCTATGGGTATATTGAGTTCCTTGTGAATTTTCCGGCCAAAAAAATAGGCCACCGCTGAAAACACCGGAATTGTTTTAGGACTGCATTCTTCCCATCCCGGACAATTGATTGTATCCAGAGGTAGGGTGCTTGCCGTATGCTCGACCTGAAACAACCGAATGTTTGGATAATTGGCATTGGCGACTTCGTCTGCGTAATTGTCCACCTTACCCCATCCATCTACTGCCATTTCCATATTTGACTGTCCTGAGCAGACCCAGACCTCACCAACCATAACATTTTTATAAGTAATTATGCTTTCTCCAATAATGTTCAACTCGTAAGGCCCACCAGCCGACATTTTATCCAACAACACTTTCCACTTCCCGTTATCCTGTACCGTTGCTGTCTTAACCTGATCCTTTATCTCAACTTTAACAATTCCCGACGGCATCGGCAGTACCCCAAATGGGCAGGACGATATCACGTTGCAAGACCATATTGTCGCCAAAGAGTGTTATTAACTCAATATCTTTGGCCGGACCACTAAAAGAGGTACATCCGCCAATTATCAAAATTATTAAAATGGGTATGAATAACTGTTTCAAAATTTTCATTTTTATTACTCCTTATGGTTATTGTCCACGAATCACACTAATTAAGACGAATTTCATGAAATACTTTTTTTTATTTGAATCTGCTTAAGAAACATTGTATTCGTCATGCCGAATTTATTTCGGCATCTATTCCAAAGTTCAAAAAAATAGATCCTGGCCAAAGGACTCTTTTGGAGAAATAAACCCCGATTATCGGGAGAGGATCCGCCTCCCGGCGTTATCCAGGATGACCATGATTGCTCTTCATTGCCTGAAAGGGCATGAGCAATAGCACAGGGCAACGCCCTGTGAATCTGTAATAAATACGATCCAAACCCTGAAGGGCGTAAGCTCTAATCCCAGATATAACACACATCATAATTCGTGCTAATTCGTGTAATTCGTGGACCTATTTATTTAAAACTGGTTGATGTGGAAATGCCTCATCCAAAGATGACTCAGCCAATTCAACCAGAAACTTGCTGATCCGACCAATAACCAGATCCAGGTATTTCTGCCCCTTTTCAACAGATGCCCTTGATGGCTCTCCAGTTGCACAATGATCATTTAATTTTGTGAAGTCGCGACTGGTTCTGATCCATCCTTCCCGAAGGGCCTCAAAGCGAAAAGGTGGAACCGTAATCTTACCGGCAAATTCCATCTCGACTAACTCAGGATAAAGGGCAAGAGCAACCGATGTTTCTAATTCGCCGGCATGATCCTCAGGCAATTCAAAGATCGCATCGTATTGATCAAGTCCTGCTTTCCACCAGTCCGACTGAAAGACATGCATATCCAGATCACACTGAATTTGTCTGATCAACGGTGCAAAATCATTGCCGCCATGGCCATTGACAATCACGACTTTTTTTATACCATGATGATTGAGGGATGAGATGATGTCTGTCAGCATAGCATCAAGTGTTTTCTGAGAGACATGAATGGCCATGGGGAAATCCATCAGATTACAATCCACACCATAGGGAATGGCCGGCAGACCGATCACTTTCTTCGTTTTTTGCCAGGCAACCTCACAACATTTATCTGCAATATATGAGGTATGTAACATATCCTGTCCTTCGGGAAGGTGCCGGTTATGCGGTTCAATCGCCGCTGTCGGAATCACCGCAACCTCAGGTTTATTATTGATGAGACGCTGCATATTGGTTCGCGCCAAATCCCATTCTTTAACCATTCTTAGTCCCCTCTATATTTTATATTTATAATTAACTTTTCACTGTTCACAATTTATTACTTTGATTAGTCATCCTTTTAATGAAGTGATTATAATTTTTTAGTAGAAATTAATGTTATCGCACACAAAAACTCAGATATTTATGTAAAGTATTAATGTCATTTCGTCCTGTAACGGGATCCCGTCTTGGGATAGGAATCGTCCATCATACAAGCTGAGATTAAAATGTAGGAAGATCCTTTCAGGATGACAGAGTCGTAAAATATATTCACTTTTAATTAAAACATGAATATTTCAATTTAATTATTGACCATTAATCATTGTCTGATATCTATCCAGTTCATGTCTGATCTCATCCACGGAAAGGTACCGACTCCATCTTTTCACTTCTTTTCCTTGATAAAATAAAAGAATCGTTGGCACAGCAAATATCATATACTGTCCTCGTAGAAGTGAACATAATTGCGTATCGATATATTGAAATTCAAAGATCGGATATCCGGTAATTAATTTCTCAATCTTTGGCCGGAGTGTTTTACATACATTACATTCCGGTTGAGAGAAATAGGTTAGGATTAAATTACTATTAGCAATTTTAGTTTGAATCTCTGATTCGGTCATTGCCCCTCACACATGTAAGTTTTCTATTAACTCAATATCAAGGGCCTCTATTGATAGCTGGTTGATCACCCGATCATCATATCTGATAGTGAATTCTTGTCTCTTTTGCGTCAAATTCCAGACCAATGCGACCTTCGCAGTAGGGTACCAGGAAAATACTACCGGAATATTTTGTTCCACATAGGGGACACTTTTCAAATTCTTCACTATCCTATTTTTAAATGCATACAGATCGTCTAGATTTTCCCCCACTAAATCAATCTTATCCTTAGACAGTTTATTTTGCGGGCGGGCGATAAGATTTCTACGAACGGGTTGGAGTCGGCCATCTGAAACGGCACGGGCATCTTCATCAGAAAGAAAAACCCAGCCATCGGCTGGTAATTCCTCTACAACCTCGAAAGGTATCCCCATGGCCAGAAATAAACTGTAGGGATTATCTTTTCCAACCAACCGACTATCCCATCCCCAAAAATGCTTAAAAGGCCCGTTCGGTCTATGACCTGCTATTTTTTCATGAAATCGCGCGCTTTTATTCATTGCCGGTCCTAATATAGGCCAATGTGTAACTGGAAACGGTTTTAACCCACTCATAAACATGGTGTTTCTTACATCAGAAATCAAGGAAACACATAGTTTCGCAGCCATATTTTTAGCAGATAATTGATCAGCCGGATAGGCCGTAGTTTCACTATAGGCCAGATTGGGTTGGGCAAAACGACGGTGAAAGAGAGAACTGAACAACTCATTTGTTTTCCCTTTTACGGGATCAAAAGATTTATCATTGAACATTAATTCCCCCACCCGAAACGGAACTTGCTCAAAACGGTTCAGAGGAATACCGGCTTTCTCCGATCCAAGATACATAATCATATTCCCCAGGGATACATCCGGTGCAGCCGCCTGGAGTCTGACAAACATCTCATAGAGATTATTACAGGAGTAGTCGATCCATTGTCGGAGAACAAATGTCGGATTTCTGTTTGATATCGCATCGAGTAGAAGATCCCAGTCTGACTTATTAAAACCATAAATCTTTCAAAAATTCATTCTTACAATCATCACAATAACAACCACCAATCTGCCCGGGTGAACGGGCGAGACGAAAATCATCATCCAGAAAAATTGTTTTAAAACCCTTCGCACGGATATCCTTTATAGCCTGGATATTTTCTTTTATTGCAGGTTTATGAATTGAAGTACCGGAATAAAATTTGCCATCTAGTGAACAGGCATTCTTCCAATGTGCAGGAGGTGTATTGAGGTTATTATTTTCGCTAACACCAATAGAAGCACCCGGATGGCCTAAAGGTAAATTAATAATATGAGGCTGGAATCCCTGTCCCAAGAGTTTATCGGCCTCTACCCTTAGCTCATCAGGCGTTAGATACCACTGGCCGTAAAAAAAACCACCCAACCATATATCCGTTACGCCGGCTTCCCGAATTAATGAGAGCAATTCCGGATATTTTTTTATTGCATCGGGTTGAAGACATAAATGGTATTTCCTGATTGATCCTTTATTTTCCAGGCCAAATATTTTGTCTGTAAATGGACCCATACTACCTAGTAAAACAGCCGATTGGGCAAGATTGCTGATAAATTTCCGGCGGGTTATGTGGATCATTAGTAGCTCCGATTTTTTAATTTTGTCATGTAGTAATAAGTTTAGAAAATATATTAATGGATATTTGTTAACATACTGCTAATTCGCGTTTTACTTTTATCATCGCAAAGTTCGTCTTTTCTAATTCCAAATGGTACACCGTTTAATAGATTCCACCATAGTTATTCAAATCCCCCATCAAATCTGCCTTTATTCTCTCCGAGGAAAACGTATTCGGGTAAGTGGTCATTCTTTTAATTATATCTTTTAATCTTTTGTTTTCAGACAATTTATGTTTGTTGCGGTTATTCCTGATATATTTCATTGTATTATAGAATTGTTTTGGGCTAGTAATTTCTTTTTTATAGAATTTCTGTGTCCAAAGATGCGCTTGGGTAGTCCCTCTACCCTTTTTTTCTTTCCACGAGGGGGCAGGCGCCGCTTTCGCTATCGACATAGAGGCTCTTCGATAAGGCGTCCTGTGGACAGCACTCCTTCGACAAGGGAGTATACTCCCTTGTTGTGGATATAGTACGCCCCATAGCAATATTACAAGCACGTGCGGTCATACTTTTTATTTTCTGTACTATTTTCGGAAGCTCTTCCTTTTCGCACACCAGAAGTATATGCATATGGTCGCCACAAATATTATAAGCGTATATATTCAGATTATCCTCTTTTACAATATTAGCAATTGTTTCTGTTACTATCTGTTCTTCTTTTTCCGATAACCAAACAGATTTTCCGAGTATTACATGATTTTCGAACATGCGCTGCGAATATCTGGAATTATGTGTTGCCGTTGTAATATGCCAGGCTTTCTTTTCTTTTTCTCTAAGTAACGACATAAATGTATTTAAAACAATTTCCTACTTATCTTCTACCATCACCTTCCACTCCGCAAACTCCACATAGTATTTTTCATTATCAGATGAACCTGCCGCAAGGCCAAGATCAACGGTTTCTTTTATTCCCGGTATATCCTTTGTCTGACGTTTTATCATCCAGTTTTTACCGTCTAAGCTTATGTATCCGGTAAAGCGATTACCATGTCGCTCCAGACGAATCCAAATAGGTGTAGGGGTGTCTTCGGGTAAATTTTCGCTGTTTGCTTTGTGCATACATCCGTCACCAAACTCATCATAATTAATACCGGCTCGACCGGGTGTACTGAACATGAGTACGGACCCCTTACTTCCTCTCTCTACATCGAAACTCTTACTTATATCATCCCGCACAAAAAGACCGGCTCTAAACCACTGGTTCGTGCGGTGTTGAAATGAAACGATTTTCACCGTTGAAATAAAATCACCTTTGAGTTGTTTCATATAAACAGTACCATAGGCATCTTCTGCATGATAAAAATCCCAACCACTCGCATGTATTTTATACCTATTATCTTTTTGAAAAACCTCTACATCTGCAGGTTTGGCTTTAGGCGAGATATAGGTGGATAATTCCTGCTCTTTCATGTTTAAATCTTTATATTTCATCACCTTCAATGCTACCACATCACTGTTCTCTATCCCAATCAGATAATCACCCGCATCTGGTATTATTTCAAATGAAACTTTTTTTGATTCATTGCTTTTCAATTCAATCGCTTGGCTCTCTACTTCCTTGTTATTTGCATATAATTTGATCGATGTTTGAATAGTTTTGGTTTGTAGATTTGTTGCCAAGGCCGTCACAGTAATGCTTTCTCCCAAGAGTATTCTTTCTTCTGAAGCCTGAATTTTATCATATACGAGTGTTGGTCTTTCTCCTTTTATGGAGATGGTTTGTGGTTCTGTTTCGCCTATAGATATTGCCTGATTACCGGCATCGCTTAATCGTAAATTGAATTCAACTGTGCGAACATTATTTTTAATAACCGGAAAAGGTTGTGTTTCAACTATTTTTCTATTGATATACAGGGCTACTGGTGATACTCCGGAGCTACCTCTATTATAGACATCTGCAATTACTTTAACCACAGATCCAGCGTTCAGGGTTTTTCCAACAGGTTTCTCCTCAAACAAGATGCGTAGATTTGAGTATGAAAAATCAGGATCTCCTTCAATAAATTGCTCGGGGGCATTTTGTGGTGCTTCAATCAGAAAATTTTCAGAATAGTCATTATCAGTTAAATAGGTACCACATGTTTTCATATCCCCCTGTTCAAGATCATAATAGATATTGTTTTTAACCGTCCAATCCGTAGACATATTGTCGTACCAAAAGGCGACATTGTCGCTAAAAAATCCACGATGAACCCCATGAATAAGGTTGTTCCTGACAACCGAATTAAAGGACATACCATTGACGACAATGACCCCGGCATCATCGGCATCATGTTGGACATCATCAAAGTGATTGTATTCGATAATGTAATCACCACTTAAATTTCCTTCTACCCCACCACCACCGATATTGAGTGTATAAGGCCGTCCTGACTTTGTGAAATAATTGTGTGAAATAGTCGTATGGAGTGTATTGGTAACATGAAGGGTAATGCCGCCCCCATATCCACATCCTGAAAAAACATTATATGAGATATTGGTTTCCCTTATCATTTGTATCAATTTACCATTTTTCATATCCCCTGTACCGTGAACACTCAACGCTCCCTGTTCCAAGCCATCGAAGATATTTTTAAAAATTCGGGTTTGATAACACCCCAAACCAATCATCATCCCCACCCCATCACATGCCTGCAAGATTGATTCTGCAAACTCACAGTTATGCGCGTATTCATAAGTTATGGCAACACAGCCGGGCGTTGGCTCATAATGATGAGGATAATTCCGGAAATTCTCTTTTGCCCCTTCAAAGATTAATCCATAAAACCTCAAATTCCGAACCGGATTGTTTTCGCTACCTTTTATTTGAATCATTTTAGTTAATTTTGGTACTGAGATTGACACAGTGTTGGGATCAGATAGACCATCCATGGGAATATAGCTGATCTCCTTTTTCCCTTTGTCAAGAATCCACTCACCCGGTGCATCTAAAAACGTTTTGACATTTTCTATATAGAAGCGCGGGGGAACAACCAATAGGCCGTTAAAACCTTTCGGACCATCCTCCGGTTCTTTGAGATAAGCGATTTTTTTTTCTTCATCCACTCGCACAATTGAATTATAGGCGGTTCGCCATCGGAGAAGTATTGCTACACGATTATCTTCCATATCAACCCAGTTTTTAATTTCCCCGGAGAGAAAGGGCATTTCAGATGTTGTGGCGGGAGTTTCTCGAAGTTTATAATAACCTGTATTGGGTGTTCGTGCCAAGGTCTGTTTTTTGCCATCGGCAATAAGAGAGGAGACATCCCCACGGATAAAGGGAGCTTTCCAGACATCACCCTCTTTCTTCCAATTTGTAACCGGAACCGCCCCTGAGATAATTGGCTTTTCACCCGGATAGGCGGCGTAGGTTACATAGTTGTCGCGAACGTGATGCCATTCAAATGCTCCGGATGGCAGGTTGGTTTCAACCCGCTCCCCACCATCTTCAGGTGTAAATAATATGGGTTCTTTTAGGGTATAGTATCCCTCACGAATGAAGACGACAATATCTTTCCCTTTTCCATAGGGATGAGGAGTGCCTACATATAGCGCGTCAATCGGTTTTCCTTTTGGCATATAGACTTCTGATTTCAATTCGCGTACAGCATCTTTGGCGCGATGGAGTGTCGCAAATGGCCCATCTGTACCTTCCACATTGGGCTCTGCCAGGGTACCAGACCAGTTGTCATTTCCAACAGGTGATACAAAAAAATCGCCATTTGCCTTCTTTGCATCAAAAGGTTGCCACACTTCACTGCGTAATAATTTTCCATCCCTGGGTTGTGCTAAAACGCCGCTGATTAATAATACAAATATCATAGGGGAAAATAATTGTCTAAACATATAAAACATCTGTCCCATAATAATTCCTTTTAAACGATGTGGTAGAATGTAAAACTGTGACATTCTTGTAATAGTTGTGTCAAATTCAAGTGAGTTTTCTTTTGGATCATTCGGAGAATCTATGATCGTGCAAATACCAATAATGGGTTTAGGTTACCTTCATCAGATTCATAGATCGCTTCCAAATATTTATGTCGTGATATTCCTTTTTTACTTAAATCTTCTCCTCCCCATGTAAATACGGGTTTGTTAAATACATGAGATACTAAAATGTCCGCACAAAGCCTTGAATGTCGGCCATTGCCATTCGGAAATGGATGGATTTTGACTAATCTATGTTTAAATCTTATGGCAATCTCATCCCCTGAATAGGTTTTTCTTTCTATCCAGAACATGCAATCATCCAATAAAACTTTTAAATCTTGTTGGATTAAATATTTATCAACACCAATATTTTTGTTAGTTTTCCTAAAAGAACCGGCCCATTCCCAGACATCAGAAAACATTTTTTTATGCGCGTCGAGGATAAAATCAATGGTTAGGATTTTGTGATAGGAGAACTTTTGTTTTATGCTCCATACAATAGCTTTCTCAATATTATTTTGTTCAAACTCATTCAACTCTCTTCTGGTTGAGATGGTTTTAATCTTTAGTTCTTCTTGTTCCTCCTCATCTATCGGCGTTTGCCCCTTGATGTACTCAAGATCTAGTCCCATATGTACTTTGGCACTTCATTTTTAATTTCTTCTGTTTTATCCTCTATAGCACGATTAATTCTCTCATCTGAGTTTTTTTGATCCTCCAGGCTCATGTTGATCGAAGTACGTTGAACAATATGCGTAGCGAGTTCATTGGCTTTTTTCTCAATCATTTTTTCCAGGGTATAACCCTTGGGTATAAATCCGTAAACAAAGTTCATATCAAGCGCAGCGGCAACTTGTTGTAAAACTTTTAAAGAAACAGTTTTATTTTTTTCTCTTTCTTCAATTTCTCTAACGCTTTGTGGTGTAATAGATAGTCTGTTTCCCAACTGTTTTAATGACATGTTTAGCGCCTGTCTGATTGAATATATCCAACCTGTTGGCGGAATGACTATTTCTTCCAAACCCTTATACTTGACAATCTTCCTATCAAGTTGTTCCATTATTAATTTTTGCTTTTTCATAAGGCTATACCCTTAATATTATTATAAAATATAAGGCATTAACCTTATTTATGCAATAATATTATAAGGCTGTAGCCTTAATAACGAAATCTTACTGGGTTTTCTGGGTTTTTGAATTAATTCTGATCACTCTTTTTTCTTTTGACTTAACAGACACTTTGGGCCATTTGGTAAAGGCTGATAAACCTGAGGGGATTTTAGCCGCTGAAGCTGATTCCACAAAGATTGAAACATTAGCATCAAAATTCGTCGAATTTGTGACCTCCAGAACCACTATCTGATTATCTCTTTTAATGATTTTTGCCTCAATGTGGTCAAATACGTAAAACAGGTTGCTATCGGTTTGTAAATAGATCCCCGGTATTTCTAACGCCATAAGGAATCCATTGAGTTCATTCCACCCAGTTAAATGGCTCCCTCTCTCTCCCCGGCTGTCGGCATCACAATATGTAAGTCGCTCATTGGTAAAACCACCCGGGCGAATACTTTCACCATGTGCATGAATGATATCATTTAATAAGTCTGCATAAAGCGGATTGCCGGTTTGGCGGTAGATTTTAAACAGAGGATCTCCTGAGCTGGTACAGATTCCTGGAGCACCATGCTTATTTTGAGTGCTGGCCCAATAAATTCCTGCTAATTTGGCATTGAGAGAACCAAGTTCCGTTTCTTTCGGTAATTCATAATCATAAGAAGTGGTCCAGGTAGCACAGAGATGCGCAAGGCTTCTCGATTTGTCAAACCATTCGCTATCGTGTGTTATCTCATATAAGGCCATTAATGCGGTCATAAAACCTGCTGCCGTTTCAGAATCGGCGTTTTGTAAAATATCCGCACAGCCACCGGTTGTCATGCCCTGATTATAATAATCACGCTGATAGTAAAACCGCGCAGCTGCTTCAGCAATTTTCAAATAATCTGGTCTTTCGTAATATTCTGATGCCAGGGCCAGACCACCAATTGCCATAACCCCTCCGGAAGTATTGTATTCTGCAACTACCCCCGTTTGATTATTAAGCATCCTTCCCCATTGACCGTTTTTCTTCCAGGTGTTTACAAATGCATCAGCAAGTTTTTTAATCTGCTCCTCCCACAAAGGATTGATGTATTCACTATTTCCCTGATCCTCAAGCAGCTTAAACTGCTTGATCATCCAATATAAGACATCCGCATTTTTGCGGGTTAAAACAATTTCCGGAATTTCAGGATAGCCTTCCCGAGAAAAACATTCTCCATCAAAATTGAGGGCACCATAAAAATATCCGGAATCTCCTTGCCCTCGTGGTATGGCAAAATCAAAAGTCTTAACAACTTTATTGCGATGAGTTATATCACCCAAGGCCAGCATTGGGTAGGTATTCATCAACCCACCCACCCAACCGAATGAAATCCAGTTGGCATTTTCAGGGCAATAGAACTGGAAATTTTCATCTTCATAATAACGGTCATCAATTCTGTCGGTCATCCAACTAACGACCTGACTAAAAGGGATTAAATTACGAGGTTGATTCCGCCCGGTTATAGATTTCCTTACTTTCATAAATTCTTCCAGAAAATTTGGAATATCTTCAGATTCAATAATGTATATCCGTAGCCGCAACTTAATCTGATCCCCGGCTTCGAGATCCGCACCACGATCCGGACTATCCTCAAATCCGACGAAGAGAGGTTTTCTTTCTCTAACGCCCGGAGACGTAATTACAAAACTTGATGATTGGCGATCGGCACTTTCTTCCACACAAAATCCATTATCAGCATAGGGTGTTTTTTGCTCAGCCAGAACAATAAATCCTCGCTTCAGTTTTCTGCTAAAAAAACACATGGCTGGCGTTGCCAAATTTGAGGCATTTACTTCAAGTCTTGAAACACCTTTGCTATCAGGTGATAATTGTGGGATGGGGACAGACATTTGCGGGATGTTTTGCTGATATAAATATTTTCGTTCCAATCCTGCATTGTATTCCCTGTTAACAATTTTGCAGCGATTCCCATCATAGATAGAAGCAGGTAGCATTACATAATTATCAGTATACCAGTTTGTAAAGTCAAAAGCCACCGCTACACCAGCTGCCCTGGCCTTACCAGATTTCAGATGGAACTCAATATCCAGATCCATAGCCCGGTTATCTGAGGCCACAGGAATCGCAATGATCTTACTCTGCCATTCCTGATCATCAAATTTCTCTCTATTTGAAATGTACCGAAAACTTGAAACCAATCTGGAACCCGTGTATCGGCAATTTATCAATCGGATATGCCCATTAAGAGAACTTAGAAAATCATCCACTTCAATGGATGATGAGGGGGTATCCTCTTTTTCAGGAAGCCATTTGTTCTGCAGAGTGCGTTTTAATTCCGGTAACAGGATTTTTCGGTATCCTTCTAAACTTGGATGAATACCATCATTCACGATCTTTATATAAGCATCTCGCCCTTGTTCCTCCAGATACCTTTCCCAATTAGAGTAATGATCAATTAGTAATAGCCGATTTTTTTTGGCAACCTTTCTATACATGGCCAGATACTGCTGAAGCTCTGCCCTTTTTGTGGACTCACTCATATTCAATTCTGGCATATCTATCACCACATTCATAGTCTGGAGAATAATTTCCACCCCAGGATTAATGGATTGTAAGGAATGTATAATTGATTCCAGATTGGCACGGCTAACCTCCACGGAAATATCATAGGGTTTATAGGCATCATTAACAGCAAATTCAATAAAAACAACATCAGGCTTAAAATCTACAAGCACACTTACTTTATCCAACCCTGATTTTCCTGGTGGATGAGATGAAGCCGAGGCACCAACACCCTCGTTTTTGTATAAAACCTGCCCAGGATAGGTTTCATCAAGCCACTCCTTCATAACATCAAACCAGCGCCAGGCACCTCCTGTAAGGCTCGTTCCCAGAGCGGCAATTTTCACATGCTCACCCTTCTCAAGCCGATTGATAAATTGCGCCTTTATACTTTCATCTGGCAAGACCCTTGCTTGTGCACAGAGTCCTAACACAAGAAGAAGAATATGTACTATAATAAATGTAAATTTTTTCATTTTACTAAGAAGGCCATACCCAGTTTTATATCTTCATAACTCACTTTCCCACCCATAGCATCAAACAACGCTTTCATTGATATTAAACCATTTTGTTGAAAGTTTTCACGATTGTTTTCTGCAATCAGTTTATCATAGGCATCTTGAAGTTTATTCATTAAAGCGTCCGCAGGTTTAAATGTGGAAATATCTGTTTCAGGGTATTTTTCTCTTATTTTGGCAAGATGCCCGATTATTGTTCTTCTGGTCAGACCGCGTTCCCGGGCAATCTCATTTAGGGTAAGACCATTATCAATATGTTGCTTACTGATCAGATAAGTTGATTTTTTAGGATTTTTTTTCTCTTTGACTTTTTTGCTGAATTTTTCTATTTCTCCCGGATCTGTAATCCCACCGCATTTTTTAATAAAGCGCAGGGCCAGCTTATCAATCTCTTTTTTTCCAGGCATACTTTCTTCCACTTCTGCGGATAATTCCTGAAAGCGCTTATCAGCCTTACCTGCTAGAGGATCAACTTGTAAAGCAACGAAATTCATCTCTTTTAACTGCAGGCCCTGTAAAGTTTTCAATCGAGATAAAGCAACATAGCCTTGTCCTTTTTCAAAAGTTTTACCCAGGTCAATTTCTGCAGAGTCCAGGGTCATACCCTGGCTTTTATGCACCGTAATTGCCCAGGCCAGCCTAAGCGGTAACTGGATGAACGATGCTAAATTCTTACCCGTATCATTCTCCACAGACCATTCTTCCGGTTCAACATAAATGTATTTCCCTGAAAATGTTTTTACGATGGGAAAGCCGTCATCGGAGAATCCCGTTATATGTCCAAGAGTTCCATTAACATAACCCTTTTCGTAATTATTTTTCACAAACATTACTTTAGCCCCGCTTTTCACCTCCAGCTCCTCATCAGTCAGAACAGATTTTTTTAGGGTCTCGACCAGCTTTTTATTTCCTTTTACAGCCGCCTTAAACCGTTTGCTTTTACCTGAAAGTTCATTTAAATGACGCTTGTTTATTTTCTCGACATCACAGTTGTGTGTAAACATTTTGGTTGGCTTTTTTTGTGGGTTTAATATTTGCATTTTTGCGTCTTCTAATTTTTTCATGGAATGAGGTGATACCTGATCACAGCGGATTTCATTCAAAATATCATTTAAAGAATTGTCCTCCTGGCGGTATTGTTCGGTTACGTAGCAGACAGCAAGATTGGCTTCCCGCCAGGCTTGCGACATAAAAGCGAACTTATCTTTATTGAATTCTCCCTGGCTTCCTATAGGAGGTAGTTGAAAGAAATCACCGGAAAGCACAAGCTGGACACCACCAAACACCGTATTGTCTTCTCTAAAAGAACGTAATACTTTATCTACCATTTCAAATTGCTTTTTATGCAACATGGATATTTCATCAATAATGAGCACCTGGGCTTTTTTCAGGTTCTTTATAAGATACTTCTTCGTCTGCATGTTTCGCAGATCGCCGCTTGTAATGGTATCTTTTATGCCGATCCCTGACCAGGCATGGATGGTCATTCCGTTCATATGAGTGGCTGCAATACCAGTGGAAGCCGTAACTGCTACGGGTACTTTCCGTTCTTTTAAATAGCCAATATACAAGTTTAAAACATGTGTTTTACCGGCACCGGCTGCACCTGTAAGAAAAACATTTCTACCTGATTTTAATATCGCTAAAGCTTCACTTTGGTTCATGGGTCATTTCTTTTTTTTATAAATTCTCATGTTTTAATTGATAGATTTCCTATTTAATGCGCAAATAATGTGCCATTTATTTTAAGCTGTCTATTTTGACGCAATTAAATTAAGAGATAAAATGACCCTGCTTTTTTGTATTTCTTTATATTCCGACTCCATTACAAAGTTATTTTGAACTTAGTATTCATCTCCCATAAGTAACCACCTAAGATTAAATACCGCGATACTTGTTTCATCATACAATTTGTTTTCTCCACCTTCGTAAAGCAGATAGATAGTACCATCTTTATCGACTGTCAGGGATGAGTAAGCACTAAAACTCTGGTCGATAAGACGTTTTATTGGCCAAGTGGCAGAACCATTAAAGGAAGCCCAAACGGTCATTTGAAAACGCCATCCGCCTTTCCAATCCGGAGCACTATATAGTAAAACATCTTTACCTTCAGTTAGACCATCGGGGAAACGTATTAAACCCGCCATGCATCCATAACTTGGTCTGCTTCCGTGTTTGTAGTAGAAAGGTTCACCTATCTCAAAAAGGTCATCCGAAACATACCAGTCAACAAACCTGTTGCCTCCATCGTAACTCCATGCTATACGCCGCCTGTGATCAACCGACATATGCGATCTGGAGTTGTAGTAAATTCTACCATCCGATAATTCTTCAAGAACAGCCTCGCCTGTCCCGGTCATAATTCCATTACTCACCTGCCATGTTTTTCCCCTGTCATCACTGTACAGAGCTGCATTGTAATTATACATCCAGTATTCCTGAGCATTATCACCATCCGGGGGCTGCAAACGTCCGGCGATGAGCAAGCGTCCCTTATGCTCCCCGTATTTAAGCGTAATCCCCGTATTCATTGCCTCCACGTCAATGGGTACTTTTCCTATACCATGTTGCATTACATTGGGTTTGATAACAATGTTTTCCTTTTTCCAGGTATATCCGTTATCTCTGCTTCTGTACAGACACGGATTTTCCTGATTCGGAGCAATGATAAGAACATCTCCCGATACATCATCTACTAAAACATTATTTCCTTTAAAACCAAGACTTTCTTCTGGTGACCAGGTCCTACCTTTATCCTTACTTCTCCGGATGGAACGGCACCATCGACCAAATGCCAGAATGGTCCCATTAGGAGCTACCGTAATATGCGGACCTCTGGCCGAATTGTCTTGCTCCGATTTATAAAGTATTTGAGTGTGAAAAAAGGGTGCTTCATCCTTTAATTTACTGTTATCCAGTATATACTTTGCATTCTTAACATCCGTTTCCTGAATCTTGAATCGTGTACTGACAACAGAATGTTTGTTCTTATCGTCCCTATATTTGATGTATGTTGTCGCAACAATTGTTCCGTCTGGCAATAATTCCATTCCTGGATATCCACAATCTTTACCGGCATAACTATTCAATAACTTCACCCTGTATTCTCCGGGTTGACTATTGCGAATATCGCCATAGGTTCCTACCCAGGCGACAAAATGCCCATACGTTGGACTATTAGGCGCCATATCGCGAAATGCAATCACTAACCGGCCGTCCGGTGTGTATACTCCCATGTGTCTGTCCCCTGATAATCCCCATGGTGTATCAACAGGATCACTCCATGATTTCCCTTCATCCCCACTGAACATCATCAGACTGCGACCTTTATGTGTATTCTCCCTCATGAGACAGCATAACTCTTTATTATTGGGGGACCGAAAAACAAAAGGTTCACAAGGATCTTTTCCCTCAACATCTGCTATAACCTGAGGCTCAGACCAGCTCATTCCGCCATCCTCTGTTTTGGTTTTTAATACTACTAAGGAAGAACCTTTCCGGCGATGATAAAATCCCAGATAGTTTCCATCCGATAATCTAATTATGCTACTGAATGTCATTACACATTCAAAACCCAGGGGCGGCATTTCAGTCCATGTTTTTCCGCCATCTTCGCTCATAATTCGGGGCATGGTCGGTCTGGCAGAAAACACCCAAAGCCTGATCTTTCCGGTTTTCATATCCATCATTCGGTAAATACTCGGACAATTAATATGTTCTTTGAAACCTGTGGGTAATTGATCGTCGATCCTTTCCCAGCTGAAACCACCGTTTCGACTCACAGCCATAGGACCGGCATGACCTCCATGACCAATGCTCCATACACAAAATAGTGTTTTCCCATCTGGTAATAGAAGCGTTGTCGGATGCCCCTGATAAATATCTTCTGTTCCCTCTGCTACAATGACATGGCGATTGGTTTCCTGAGAAATATCAATAAGGGGTAGTTCCTGGTCATTCTGTGCAAAACAAACAGCATTAATCAAGACAATCAGAATCGAACTACAAAAGATTAATAGGTCTTTCATGTTTTTCCTTTTTATAGATGCTTTCTGTTTTCTAATGATCTATTCAATTGTTTATCTGCTTTTTAACCACAAAGTGCACAAAGAAGGCACTAAGATCACAAAGTTTTTAATTAAGAGATATTTCTTAGTGTACATTGTACCTTCTTTATGCCCTTTGTGGTAATTTTTTTATGTCCAGATTTAATCGGGATGATACTATCATGAGTTATCTAATTTTTTATAACCAATTCATTTTTAGGATCAACCACACGGAGATACAATCCCCAGTTATAACCAAGATTCTCTACCTTCACCAAAATATGATTGACACCTTTATTGAGATTAGCATCAAGGAAGACCTGATCTGCTACAGCGCCACGTCCCACATGCTCATTATAGATGACCTTTTTGTTTACCCACAATTTTGCACCATCATTACTACCAAGGGTTAACTGAATCTTCCTGTCATTGGGACTTTCAACCCTGATATAAGCATACCCAATAGCTGAAAGATCAGCCGGATTATCTTCCGGATTTTTATAGAAAACATCCAGAAAATTCAAATAGCCCGAAGTTGGGGTGGTTATCTTTTTCCATTTAACTGGCCCATCTGCTGACTGATATGTCGCATCAAGATCAATTTCCTTCTCCGGCGGATAGATCTCCTCCAAACCTTTTCCAAATTCAAATGGACCGATTACCTGCCAGTTCATAACCAATCCATCCGTAGATTTATGTAATTGCCACCAATCATGTAGGAATCCGGGTTTCTGCAAAACTTCCATATTGGCAATACCGCGGGACTTTCCATTAATTTTAAATATCTCCATGGCATTTTCACGTAGGACCCTGTTTGCGACGCTAATCGCCTCCTTTTCGGTCATATACCCATCAGCCACTTTCTCAATCAGCACAGAAGCTACTATTCTTCTGGCCATGACCGAATGGGCATAAATACATTCAACCCCACCAAAATCCCCACCAAAAGCCATAATCTTATTGGCCGGGACTGTTTCCAGCCATTCATGGAGATAACGCTTACTATAGGAGGGTGATATAATCGCAGACCAACACATATCAATAAATACATTCGGGAAATTTTTTGCCAGGGTTGATAGTTCTCCTCCATAGGGATAACTGCTGTGGAAAAGGCAGAAATTAACCTCAGGATATTCCATAAAAAGATTTACAAGGTGCGTCGGTTTTGAATTGGTGATGATATTACCGTTGCCAGCATGAAGCCCCGTATGAATCTGGAAAGGCATATCATATTCTTTTGCCAGATCCAAAACACAGTGCATTATATAATCCTGTAACGGTTTAACTTCTTCAAACTCAGGCCTGGGTAGTGAGTCATCGCGGGTCATCAGTTTGTTAAAAATGGTCGTCGCATCGTCTTTACTGACTTTATCATATCTGAGAATACGGTTGTAAGCAAGTCCGCTTTTTATGCCGACCATTTCATGACCAATGCCTTCTTCGAAGGCCTTACGCAATGCGGTTTCAAAATCATCCAGAGATTTTACATCTATTTTATATGGACTGCCTGCTTGTCTGATCTGACTTTTATTAAAGATAAAAATAAAATTATCAAACCGTTCCACATGTCTGTAAAACTCAGGATCATATTTTTGTTTACCGGAATCCTGAATAGAGAGGTCTATGCGTGCTCTGTCCTTTAATACATATTTATAATAACCAGGTTTTCCTGCTTCCTTTATTTTCTGCGATAGCTCCGCATAGGTATCATCGTTTATATCCGATATACCAAATAGATCGTTGGCAGCAATAAGCGGTACCCGTCCATAACCGGTTGTTCTCATCGCTTCAAAATGTGGTTTGAACAACTCCCAACGATCTTTCAATGAAAAATGATCAGAGAATATCACACTGATCAGGCCATGTAGATTACTGGCAGAAACCAGGTCCTCGATGGCATATTGTTTGAACAAATAAGTAAAATCAAGGTTTTTTTGTTCAAGCCTTCTTTCCTCGGTCTCCATATGCTCATGGGTATCGATAATCCATATATCATTAACAGCATCTGTAATTCGACTCTCAAAACCAGGCCGAGGCATGACTGTAGTTTGGATTTGTGAGAATGCGGGGATAATTGACATTAAGATGATAAAAATCATCGAAAAATATAATACCTTCATGTTACCTCCATTTTATTTTCCTATATGTCTGCAATAAATTTGAATCTTTTACTATAAGTCAATCCGAATCCTGGCCTGACTCCAGGACAGGCTTGTTTCGGAATCTTATTTTCATTGAGGTCTTAGATCCTGAAATAAATTCAGGATTACAAAATATATCATTTCGCCTTATACCAATTCCCTCCTTATTAAGGCAAGGGATTAAAAAGATGGTAATTATTTATTATGAAACAGGAATATCCACATAAATAATCGCTTCAGCATCCTCTCCATAGGGTCCGGTTGCGTTGACATCTCCATGGGAATCAATGATCAGAGAACAACCAATTCCCTTCCATCCCTGCCAGGGTCCTGCATTCATCCAGCCCACATTACTACATCCGGCAACCCACATGGAGAATTCCTTCGCTGGTGGACCATAGGCATCTACCCATTCCTGACCATAGGGAGTCTTTATGTTATCATGATCAGCAGGGACAGCCCAGCTGCAAGGGGAAAGAATTAATGAGGCCCCTTCCTCACCTGGTTTCCGCAACAATCGACGTTTCTTGGCATCAGCACAAATAATTAGACCGAATATGCCAAATTCCGTTTTACAGATTGCCTGATCTTCCCCAATATTATAATACTTTCGCCCAATATTTAATTCATTGATCTTACGATGTTTTAAGATGATTTGTCCATTGGCATCGATTAAAACCGCTGAATTGAAAACTTCGTCATCTCTTTTTTCAATTAATCCAGCACAGATATAAACATTATGCTTCTTTGCTTCACCACGTAAGAATTGACCTGTTTCACCTTCGGCAATCGGCTGAGCCTCGGTCAATGCAGAGGGATGGGTCCAACCAAGATCCATTGCCTCCGGCAGCAGAATCACCCGGGCTTTATTTCGGGCAGCATCTGCAATTTTTTCTTCGGCACGACGTAGATTCTGTTTTCTCTCCCCCCCTTCAACTTTCATCTGGATGAGGGCTAATTTAAATGATTTGTTTTTCATTGAAGATTTCTTATAAAGAAAAGATAAATAACCACCCCCATAATCCCCCTCCTTACTAAGGAGGGGGAAAAAGGGGGTGGTAATTCGTGGACTCCTTTTTTGCGCCTTTGCGAGAAAAATATTATTTCATAAATTCATCCAGATTGATCACTCTATTCGTTTTTGAGGATTCATAGATAGCCAGGACAATGGCTAGTGAATCCAGACTATCACGACCGGCAACCGGTGGGTCCTCACCAGATTTAATTGAGGCTGCGATTGCTTCAAATTGATTCTTATGTGGTTCAATTGAGAATCCGGCCAAAGGGCTGGAAGAACCACTCGCCTCAGGTTTTTTTTCCTCTGTTATTGGTGGGATTAAAATCTGATCATCAATAAATATTTTTGCGTCATCTCCATCGAGTATCGCGCTACCCATGGATCCATGAATTTCAATTTTACGTGTTTGTGCCGGTTGCACAGAGGTTGATCCTTCAATTGTGCCAATTGCCCCATTTCTAAAACGTAATGTAGCCACGGCATTATCCTCGCCTTCTAGACGGTCATGAGTATAAGTACCAATTTGGCCAAAGAGTGACGTTACCCCACCCATCAACCATTGTAGTACATCAATGGTATGGATTGCCTGGTTTATTAAAACACCGCCACCATCCAGAGCAAAGGTTCCACGCCATTCACCACTATCATAATATTTTTGCGAACGGAACCATTTGATATAGGCATCACCCATAAAAAGGTCACCAATGATCCCATTATTTATTTGTTCTTTCATCCACATGATCGATGGGGTGAACCGGCTCTGATAAATGACGGCTAATTTAACACCCTGCTTATAACATATTTTTATCAATTGCTTTGCCCGTGTTAGCGTCACCTCTATCGGTTTTTCGATAATCACATGTTTACCAGCTTCAGCCGCCTTGACACCATAGTCCATATGATTTCCATTGGGTGTACAAATCGACACCGCATCAAGATCATTATCAGAAATAAACTCATCCCAGTTGGTTGTCCATTTTTTCCCATATTTCACACCCGCTGATTCGGCTCTTTCTTTATTCCGGCTGTAAAAAGAGTGGATTTCCAATCCATCAGACTTCCATATCGCCTGGGCATGAATATCAGCGATTGTCCCAATCCCCACAATACCTACGCTTAATTTTTTTTTATCTGCCATTAGGACTCCTCATATTAATAAAAAATTCCATCATTTAGGTATATCTTAGATGGATTTTATACATCCGTCTCACAGACTCTGATGATAATAATAATTCGCCACTTTCTCCACTGCCTGGGCCATTTCATCTACATCTTTTTCTGTGTAAAATTCATTAATCTGCAGGTTAATAACTTGCTCAAAGGCTTTCTCTGCATGAGGACATGTGACATCCTGATAAGAAACATTGGTTCCAAAGGTTTCATTGACAAAGGGATGTTGGCTATCCGGAAAGGCTGAGAGGTTCTTAAAAATATCATAAGCATATTCAGGCATGCCCCCGGTAATCATGTTTGCTTGGTTGGGAATACCTTCTGCATCTAACGCTTTTGAAAATTCTTCGGTTGTGGTGTGCAACATCTCCGTATCCACACGGAAGAGGAAAAGAAAATAGGTATGCCGACAACCATCAGGTATTAATTGGGCTGTAATCCCGGGAATATCTTTTAGCAGGGTTGTCAGCCGATCCCCAAGTTTCCGACGTTGTTCAATAATCCAGGTCAATTTTTTTAATTGAGCGAGAGCAACTGCACCCTGCAATTCAGTCATTTGGTAATTTGGTGCCAGAAAAAAGGGATTCCGTTTGCCCCCTTCCCGATCATAACATTTGTCCAGATAGAGCGTCGCTAATCGTCGCATCTGATCATCATTTGTGAGAACCATGCCGCCGGACCCGCAATTAATATGCTTAAAATGATTTAAGCTGAAAGTATTAATGATGCCCATTGTCCCGGCTAACTGACCTTTATAATCTCCAAGATAAGCTTGAGCCACATCTTCGATTATAGGTATTTGATATTTTTCACTCATAGCCAAAAATTTGTCCATATCCGCGACCAGTCCGGAGTGGTGGACAACAAGTATCGCTCCCGTTTTATTCGTAATACATTGCTCAACACTTTGTGGATCCATGTTATAGGTTTGCGGATCAATATCGGCAAAAACCGGAATCAGATTCTGATACAGGATACCCGTTAATGAACCCATATCTGTGATCGCGCTTGTAATGACTTCGGTCCCCGGGGCTAAATTTAAAGTCCCGATAGCGATATGAACTGCCGCAGTTCCGGAAGAACAGGCAACACAATGCTGCATATCGTGCATATGGGCAAACTCTCTTTGAAATTCAAAAACCTTTTTACCAAAAAAATAGAAAAGCATATCATCATCAATGACCTGCATCAATTGTTCTTTTTCTTCCTCACCAAAACGTTTACCTGTTCCGAACGGGGTGGATTTAACCTTCGGTCCGCCATAAATCGCCAATTTATCCATATTTATATTTCCCGAATCTTAGAATTTGGTCTATTCATACTGCAGATTTTAGCTTCATACAAAAAAATAATTAACCACTGAGTACATCGAAAAAAAAATAATATCTCTCGCAAAGTCGCGAAGACGCAGAGAAAGCAAAGAGATCGCAGAGAAAATTTTAAGATAAAAGAAAAATGAACTAAGAAACAAAGGGGAAAATCTTTGCTGATCTCAGAAGACTCTATTCTTGATTGATTAAATTAATTCGTGCAATTCGTGGAAAAAGGCTCTGCGACTTTGCAAAAGATAAATAATCCGGGTTAATTTGTTTTATTTTTGCCCCCAACAATTGAAAAATAAAATCCCCAGCCACCACCAACCTGGTCGATTTTTAACAGGATCGTGTTGTTGCCTTTTTTAAATGGTATAGACAGGACATCTTTGTTGGGAACTGCCATACCTTCTTCCTGTCTATCCAGGAATAGTTCCCCGTTGACCCAGAGACGAGCACCATCATTACTGCCCACCCCAATTTCTAAAAGCGTATCGGCTTTTACCTCTATTATCTTGCAGGCATAGGCGACGCCTTTATCTGAAGGGGAAAGAACCTCAACCAGATCTACATAGCCGGATTCATGACCTTTATATTTCTGCCAGATAATTTTTTTGTTATTTCTACCATAATATGTTTTTGTCGTATCAATTTCTGTTTCCGGCGGGTAAACGGTTAGCAGACCTTTTTTATCAGGGTTATCAAGGGGACCGAGAAGCCACCAGTCAATTAGAAAATGACTGTCAGGCAATCTATTTTCGATCTCAAGGATCTGTCCGGTCTCCAGAAGTGCCTTACGTAAAAGTTCATAATTGAGATACTGCAGCCCTTTATTCCGGTCAATGGCCAGACATCCGGCAATGGCTGCTGATTGCCCTAAAACCATAAAAACCGGCTCCATGCGTATGGAACCAAAGGCAATATGTGAGGATGATAAACATACAGGAACGACAAGATTAGCACATTCTCCTTTACGGGGAATGATTGATTGATAACTAATTGGATAGGGTGGAAAGCCACCTACCTCAACATCCCCTTCGTTCTTTACAAAACCATTATTATCCACATAACGCTGGATATTATGTGAATCCATCGTATAGGCAGCCATGCCTACTGAGTTTGCTACTATGACCTCTCCGGTACAGTTTTTTTCGGTCATGATATAGTCACTGACCATTCTTCTTGCTTCGCGGACATAAATTTGATGTGGCCAGTTATCGGTTTCGGTAAATTCGTCTGCGGCTACCCCCCAGCGACTAACAATGGTGCGAATACTATCCGGCACCCGGGGATGATTTGCCAAGGTCCACATTAATCCTTTTTGATACAAAAGATGGGCCTTAAATATTGAGTCCCTGATTGCATAATTGCCCTCCGGCCAGTCATAATTCTGTCCAATATTATCCGTTGATACACCACGGCTATTATTGGTATCTGTTTTGCGGTTAGGCATGGCAGAGTTAATCCAGGGTACGACTCTTGCGCCTGCCTCAAAGTTGCGCAGAAGCAATTCATGCTGCATTGGATCATATCCGGCCGGCTTTTTAAAGGCGGTTCTGTTTGCTGGTGCATCGGTCAGACACATACGGAAGCAATAAGCCTGAATTTTCTGATCACCCTCACCTTCCTCTCCCGGTCCATCAGGATCTATTCCTGGTAACAGGCCACTTTGCGGATTTCCCCTCTCAATAAAGGGATCAACACCGTCGACGAACTGATGATATACAGCATTCTTCGTCTGCACGCCATTTAGACTCTCCCCATAGCGACTATTTGATTCACGTCCTACCGTGTAGGAAACTCCGGTTTTGGCCATCAGATCACCCTCATAGGTGGCATCAATAAAGACTTTTCCGCGAAAGATTTTTCCTGATTCCATACGGATTGATTTAATAATCGTTTGTTTTTTTTCAACCCCGGAATCAAGATCCAATCGTTCATTAAAAACCACCGACACTTGCGCCTCGTCGATCATTGTTTTAAATATGGATTCAGCTACATGAGGCTCAAATTTCCACCAGATTTTATTTTCATCCCAGTCCTCTTTTCTTTCCTGGTACTCATCGTATCTCTGATGAATCCAGACATCGCTTTGGGAATAATGTTTATAGACGTGCTGATAGAATTCTCGGGCGATCCCTCCGATTACATGTTTATTGCCGATATCAGTCTGGCCCAATCCACCGGAAGACAGGCCACCAAGATGGCTCCCCGGTTCGATTAATATCACGGATTTTCCCATCCGGGCAGTCTGAACGGCTGCCGATACCCCTGCAGAGGTTCCACCATAGATGACAACATCATATTCCAATACAACATCACTCGTATCAGCTATCAACATTTGAGAAATCATGAAAACCATCAGGGTCAAAATTATTTTGAAATAAGATTTTACCATACCATTTCCTCTTTATTTTCTATTTGCCTATTTACATTACATTTTATTGTACTTCAGCCTCAATAATCGAAAAATTAATTCCCCAATCCACTTGATGATATGCCACCCAGATGTCGTCCCGACCCAGTCAGAATAACAGATTTTCCCATTCGTGCAGATTGAATAGCGGCAGCGATTCCAGAGGATAACCCCCCATAGATACCAATACCAAATTGCCTTTGTTAATCACGAAAGACCTTCTTATTCTGCATGATATAATACATGTTCAGGAACTTCCTGTTTGTCCAGCCATTCGGCTGACCAGAATAATGTGAGATCCTTACCACCACCATTTTGAAAATAGGTCACCTTAATGGGGTAATGCCCTATCCTTAGTGAAATTTTTCCAGTTTTTTCAATTGACGGATGTCTGCCGTTATTATCAATAAGTTCCTTCTCATTAATATATAGTTTACTGCCATCATTGGAGCTAAGATAGAAGGTATACAATCCTTCTTTTTGAATTTCTATATAGCCGGAAAAGATCAACCCAAATTTCTCTTCGTCTACAGCCTGATCAATAATTGTGATTTTGTCTGCAACGCTCGTGCCTGCAATTTCTTTATCACCTAAGTCTAAAACAGAATAAACATCCGTTAAATAGAATGTATAATCAATGCCTGGAGATAGTTTCTCCGATGCCACTGGATCCTGGTAGTCCAAATTGGCAAATATCTGGGTTTTTGTATAGCTCTCAGGACGACCGGCTAAAAATCCTTTTGCTCTGATCGTTGTCGTTTCTGTGACCCGAAAAGGACCATAATAAAATTTGGCATTCCGATGTGGTTCTGTTCCGTCCAGCGTATAATATATTTTTGTTTGTGGAAAATTCGATTCAATTATAACCGGTGTTGATTCCTGATGAAAGAATTCCCCCTCCGAAAATATTTCTATAACAGGCGCGGCCTTTTTTCCGGTCATAATATCTTCATCCCAATTTCTTCCAATTAACCAAATACCATCCCAGGCCGGACGATCAACTGCTGCCGGATCAGGCCGACTAAAGTCATTTAATTTTTGCAATTTAAGCATTATACAATCCATTGTTGAAGCATAATCGGGCATTTTTTCAGGTACATTCCATGCAAATTCCGCCGCCATTAGAAAATTTGGAAACCATTCATCAATAATGTTGGTTCCCCATTGAACCGCCAGAACACCTATAAAATTTGGGTAATTTTTGCCCAACATAGTCCATGAAGTCAAGTTCCTGAAGGCTCCAATATAGTTCCCTTTTGAATATGGCCGATGTTCTGTCCCTGATCCAGCCGACATAAATACCTTTTGTCGGCACTCTGGTTGAATAAATGTCTCGATTCCCTGCATTTTTGCAAATTGATTATCCAGAGATACGCTGTCATCATAAACCCAAAGACATCTGATCACACGATCATGATATTCCACGAGGCGTCGGTGGAGCATCACTCCAGACAATCATTTCCATCTCATGTCCAAATTTATTTCCGGTTTCGTCAACAAGGGGGAGTAATTTTTCCAAGTGATCCGCTTGTTCTTCTTTTGATAGCCTGACTTCATCGAGACCCAGATGAACGATTGGAACTTTGAGTAAAGGAAATAATTCTTCATAAATAGATGCAAGAAGCTGGTATGTCCCGGGATTTCCAACTTTTAAATTTGCTTTTCTGAGATGAAAAAAGCCCGGCCAATAATCAGCATACATGTCTCCCTCGACCAGGTCCGGATAATGAATCCTTTTTGCTGCCGCATGGCCTAATGATTCAATTTCAGGAAAGACAACAATTCCATGTTCTTCACCATATTTTATTAGTTCGGATAAATCATCAATTGTCAGGGCAAATGGGTTATTATGGCCTAACTTTAAATTATTAAATCTAAATGCATTTAATTCATCATCCCCTTCACGAAGCATGAGAAAATTTAATTTGAAAGTTGAACAAATTCTGATCGTGCGTTTGATTTGCTCAATCGAATAGGGGGCACGGCCCGTATCCAGCATATAGCCCCGCCAGCGATAATGGGGCCAATCAAGGATTCTTGACGGCAGGGTATCATAATTTTCGCCGGGTCTTCCTGGAACCCTAATTGTAACAATGTCATTAAAGCCCATCTCACACCTTTTAACGAGTTTGCATCGATGTTTATACCCTTAGCATGAACTATAAGATCATAGACTTCTTCACCCTTTACTTTCAATTTGAATCGGGACTAATCGCTTCAGAATCTGATTGTGTTTGTTATCTCTTAATGATGATCTGAAATTTCTTATTCCTTTTTTAGGTTCTGTGATAAATCGCAGATGATATCTTTCTTCAAACAGATCAAGAAACCGGGATATGACCGAAGACTAATTCTTCTCATTTATCCTCACTATAGTAAATGACCGATTCAGCTGTGAGAGTACATTTCCCCTTCTATCTGTTCGATTACTTGTGGGGTTGGAAGAAGATTGTTAATTGTTATTTGATTGAGAATCCTTGTATTGTAGAGAGAATGAATTGTCAAATAATACAACTAATAATAAAAACGATAACGCGCAGTACGTATTTTTATATAGTGATATCATGGTATTCTGGCTTATATGATCTGTTCCAAAAATTTGTTTTTAAATATTTAACAAATAATAACTAAAGTGTTTTTTCCAAAAAGTCCATTGGAAGTTTACTTCAATTAATCCGAAATTAATTCGGAATACTTCGAGGGTCATGCTATCTTCTTCAGCTTAACGCCTTTCCGTTTAATCAAAACAGAAGCTTTATCCACTTTACTTTTGCTTTACCCTCTTACTTTTTATTTAATAGAATCCGCCCCTTCCATAATCGAAAAATAAAACCCCCAGCCACCGCCGAGCTGATCAATTTTTAAAAGGACGACATTTTCACCTTCCTTAAACGGGACAGTGATGACATCATCATTCGGGATCGCCGTTCTGCCTGTAATATTTGAATGTACGAGTTTTCCATTAACCCACATTTTCACACCATCATTAGTTCCCAGGCCAATCTTTATCATCCCATCTTTATCGCTATTAAAAATTCTCCGGGCATAAACGACAGCTTCTTCTGAGGGCTTGAAAAGTTTGGCCAGACTGATATATTCATTACCTTCTCCGTCGTAAGCCTTCCAGGATATCATTTTATTATTAATTCCGGGATAGGATTTAGTTTTACGAAATTCTCTTTCCGGAGGGTATACTTTCTCGATACCTTTACGGTTCGTATTATCAAAAGGGCCGATTAGCCACCAGTCTGTAATATATTCACCCTCGGAGAGTTTATCCTGATATCGTTTCCAGCTTAAATCAGAAATTTCGAGAGGTACACGGGCGTTTTCGGTCAGATTTTTTAGATGGGCGTCTGCAAGCGTCGTTAATTTTTCGACAATTTCAGGATGCTGATCGGCAAGATTCTTCGTTTCCCCAATATCCGTTTCCAAATTAAACAGAGAGAGACCAATGGACGCATCGGCCGCGCCGGCCGGAAAACCATCTACCCCTCCCTTTCCGGCTTGTTGCCGATACCTATGAGGGAAATGTAACTTCCAGGGTCCGCTACGTACAGCTTCTAATCCGGATGGTTGGTGATAAAAAAACGCCTTGTAGGGAGACCGGGCTCCAGGTTCTCCCCGCATCAAGGACCAGATATCTTTGCCATCAATCACCCTATCCTCAGGCATTGCCCCTCCAGTTAATCCGGCAAAAGTTGGTAAAAAATCCATTGTCGTCACTAATTCATTGTTGATAGAACCAGCGGGGATTTTACCCGGCCAGCGCATAATGCAGGGCACGCGCTGACCTCCTTCAAAGGTGGTTGATTTTCCCTCACGCAGGGGGTAGGCCCTGCCGGCATGAGTTCCGTAGGTCAGCCAGGGACCGTTATCGGAAGTAAAAACAACCAGCGTTTTTTTATCCAGATTAAGTATTTTTAAGGCTTTTAGAATTTCTCCTGTCGACCAATCGATTTCCTCAATGACGTCACCATATCGACCATATGCTGTCTTACCTGCAAATTTTTCAGAGACACCCAGGGGAATATGGGGCATCGTATGAGGCAAATATAAAAAGAAAGGTTCATCCTTATATTTCTCAATAAATCTGAGTGCAAATTCCGTGTATCGTTTGGTGATTTGATTCTGATCTGGATTACGCTCTATTATTTGATCGTTTTTATAAAGGGGAAGATCGGGAAATAAGTCTGACGGTGGACTTTCTTTTTTATAGTCATTCCGCCATGGCCACATATCATTGGAATAGGGGATGCCAAAATATTCGTCAAAACCCTGATTGGTAGGCATCATGGTAGGATGATCACCAACATGCCATTTGCCGACGCAGGCGGTTGCATAACCCTGTTCTTTAAAGATTTCGGCGATAGTGATCTCACTTGGATCCAGACCGGTTGGACTAACCGGATGCAAAACGGATGGGACACCAACCCTGGCGGGATAGGAACCGGTTAACAACGCTGCCCGCGAAGGAGAACAGACCGATGCCGCAACATAGAAATTGGTAAATCGCATTCCTTCATTTGCCATTTGATCCAGATTAGGGGTGGCAAATCCTTCTGCGCCATAACATCCCAAATCAGCATAACCTTGGTCATCGGTAAATATGATGATTATATTGGGTTTATCTGGGGATATATTGTGGCAGGACTGTAATCCCAAAAATATAAGCAGGAATAAGGATGTGATAATTTTTTTCATAATATAAGATCTCACTGATATTTCCTATCTCATCTTTTTCACGCAAAGGCGCTAAGACGCAAAGTTTTATCCATATAAAGATTAATTTTTATATCAATCTCATGGTCTTAAATCCTTTAAAAAAATTATTTATTTTTCTCTGCGTCTTGGCGCCTTTGCGTGAAATATTAATTACTTTATTATTCAATTCTTTGTATTGTGCAAAGTTTTGATTTATCAATTAACATCTCGGGGCTGAGAATGTATCAAGTATAGAATGCAGATTTGTAATTAATGCACTATATATTCATTTCCTTCAATTATGGTAAAGAAAAATCCCCAACCGCCGCCAAGTTGATCGATCTTTAACAAGACCACATTTTCACCTTTTTTAAATGGCGCGGTAAAAACATCGTCATTGGGTATTGCTGTTCTTGCAATAATATTAGAATGAACAAGTTTACCATTAACCCACATCTTTATACCATCATTGCTTCCCAAGCCGACTTTAAGATTGGCCCTCTGCTTAAGATTAAATATCCGCCGGGCATAAACCACCTCTTCATCAGAGGGATTGAACAGTTTGGCCAGGCTAATATAGGAGTCTCCCTTCCCTTCATATAACCACCATCCAATCTTTTGGCCCGTGTGCCCGGTATATTTTCGGTTCGGAAAAAATTCTTTCTCCGGTGGGTATACGTTTTCCATTCCTTTCCTGCTGCTATTATCAAAAGGACCAATGAGCCACCAGTCTGTAATAAATTCCCCTGTGGATATTTGATCCTGGTAGCGGCGCCAGTCTATATCAGAAATATCCACGGGTGCTCTTGAATTTTCAACAAGGTCCTTTAGATGATCATCAGCAAGAACGGTGAGTTTTTTGACGATATCCGGGTGCTGATCAGAAAGATCTTTCGTCTCCCCAATATCCTCATCCAGATTATAAAGGGACAAACCGATGGAGGCATCAATTTCACCAGCCCGCTGGCCGTTACTTCCCGCTGCCTCTACCTGATACCTATACATATGGGGAAAATGTAATTTCCAGGACCCGGAACGCACCGCCTGTAATTCAGAATCCCAGTGATAAAAAAATGCGTTATAGGGTGTTTTGGAACCGGGCTTTCCGCTCATTAATGACCAGATATCTTTACCATCTATCACCCGGTCCCCGGGCACCTGGCTTCCCACCAACCGGGCAATAGTTGGTAAGAGATCCATTGTCGTGGCTATCTCATGATTTACCGATCCGGATGGAATCTTTCCTGGCCAACGCATAAGACAAGGGACACGCAATCCCCCTTCAAAAGTGGTGCTTTTCCCTTCGCGAAGTGGATAAGCCTTACCAGCATGATCTCCATATGAAAGCGGAGGCCCATTATCTGAGGTAAAAATTACCAGGGTTTTATTTTCCAGGTTATTCCTTTTTAAAGCCTTTAATATTTCACCCGTTGACCAATCAATCTCCTCCATCACATCACCATAACGACCATACTCTGTCTTGCCAGCAAATTTCTCCGACACGCCCAGAGCAATATGGGCCATGCTATGGGGTAAATACAAAAAAAACGGTTTATTCTTATTTGCTTCGATAAATCTTAACGCATAATCTGTATATCGCCGTGTGAGCTGATTTTGGTCAGGATTTAGTTCAACAATTTTTTGATTTTTATATAAAGGAAGATCCGGATACAAATCAGACCGGGCCCCTTCCTTAACTGGACTATTTCGCCAGGGCCATTGGTTGTTGGAATAGGGAAGACCAAAATATTCATCAAATCCCTGGTTGGTAGGCATCATCGCAGGTTGATCACCCAAATGCCATTTGCCGACGCAGGCTGTAGCATATCCTTGCTCTTTAAGAATCTCGGCAATGGTGATTTCACCCGGATCCAGACCAGTTGGGCTATCCGGTTCAAGCACGGCAGGAACGCCAACCCGAACAGGATAAGAACCTGTTAGCAACGCTGCCCGGGAAGGTGAACAGGTCGGCGCTGCATAAAAACTGGTGAAACGCATACCCTCATTAGCCATTTGGTCCAGATTGGGTGTGTTAAATCCCTCAGCCCCATAACAACCAAGATCAGCGTAGCCCTGGTCATCCGTAAATATGATGATGATATTAGGTTTATCAGGGGCTATATTGTGGCAGGACTGTAATCCCAATAAGATGAGTATGGATAATGATGTGATAAGTGTTTTCATAGAAGAGGATCTCACTGATATTTCTTATCTCTATTATTTTTTTCTCGCAAAGGCGCCAAGACGCAAAGTTTTTTCTATTTAGAGCTTATTTCGTATTATCAAATTCGTGGTATTTACTCTTAAAAATGACTAATATTTTATTTTCTTAGCGTCTTGGCGACTTTGCGAGAAATACAAAAATTTCTATCGTGAAGACTACGCCAGTGAACTGAATCATCTTACCCTCAATCGCTAAAACGTAAAGTTCTTCTTACTTTTTTATATTATCCAAAACATCCTGCAATTCCTTTTTAACCAGGATCTGCTCTGTGGATAATTCATGATCTGCCATGGGCTTTTTTTCCAAGGGATCTGCAATAAAATCATAAAAGTCACCATTATCATAAAGTTTCAATTGAGCGGTTTGTGCACTTTCTCTTTTTTTAAGAAGATCCCGCCCCCTACCCCAGTAATACATATAGACCCAATCCCGGTGTACATCTTTCTCGCCAAGCAGAAGAGGGAGAAAACTTTTTCCATCAATCACGAGATCTTCCGGAGTTTCAGCCCCACCAAGATCTGCCAGCGTTGGGAAAAAATCGGTAAAGTCAATCAGATTATCTGAAACCTGATTCGGTGAAATTTTTCCTGACCAGTTGGCGATGAAGGGTACATGGGTTCCGGCCGAAATCATTTTGGATTTACCGCCCTGGACCCAGCGCCCACCAATTTTTGAATATATGGAGCGGTGGTTACCATTGTCACCGGTAAACAAGATCAAAGTATTTTCTCTGATCTTAAGCTCATCTAACTTTTCAACAATGCGACCGACAACTTTATCCATATAAGAAACCATGTCTGAGAAGTAAGTTGTATCGTTGGCAAATTTATCTACCTTCCAGTCGGGATGATCTGGGGAAGGACTAAAGGGATCGTGGGTTAGAACCATGGGATAATAAACGAAGAAAGGTTCTGACTTTTTTCGTTCAATAAAATTAACTATAAAATCACAAAAAATATCAGGGCCATATTTCCCTTCTGTATTTTTTATTAACTGCCCATTTAGATGAATTGTCGGATCGGCATAACGCGAGCCCACAACCCATTCACCGGCAATCTTGCGGTATATCTGCCATAAGCAATATTCATCAAAGCCTGCCAGATGTGGACCCTCTACACCATTGCTTAACTGCCATTTACCGGCAATACAGGTCTGATATCCGGCCTTTTTAAGAATATTTCCAAAACTAACTTCTTCAATGGAATAATAACCAAACATCTTATAATTACGAAAATTATAGCGACCGGTCATAATTTGTACCCGTGAAGGCGTACAAAGTGGTTGCGAAAAGCATTGATCAAAGCGGATTCCCGTAGCGGCGAGCTCATCCAGATTAGGTGTTTTATAGGATTGACTGCCATTACAGCTGAGACTTTCATACCCCAAATCATCAGCCATGATCAGAATAATGTTGGGCTTTGTGTTTACATCCCCGCTATGCAACAGAACAGGAAGTAAACATAAAGTGATTAAAATTTGGTACACAATTTTATAAATCGACGAGCATGATTTTTTCATGATTTATCCCGGTTAGTATTGTAGAAAGATTTTGAATATAGAACAAGGATCAACGATTTACGAAATCAGATCTTCAATAACTTCGCAAATCGTTAATCGGTGTTCCTTGTTCATAAATGAATTTTAAATTTTGTATTATAGGATAAACTGTTCTCCCTCAATCACCGTAAAGAAGAATCCCCATCCACCACCGGTTTGATCGATTTTAAGCAGAATCTCATTCTCCCCTTTTTTCAGGTTCACATCCAGGATATCCTGATTTGGTTCCGCCTTACGCTCAATTTGCCTGTCTAACAGTAACTTGCCATTTATCCACAATCGAACGCCATCATTACTACCAACGCCAATTTTCAACACTCTATCTTCGTTCGAATTTATCGTACCCCGTGCATAGGCGACACCCAGATCTGATGGGTTAAACAACTTTGTAAAATCGATATAACCGGACTGTCTGTTTTCAATGTATCGCCACTTAACCATTTGACCATTTCTACCCTTATAAGACTTTTCAGATTCAAATGCCTTCTCAGGGGGAAAAATCATTTCTAATCCTTTTTTATCAGGATTATCAAAAGGGCCGATGATCCACCAATTTGTCAGATATCTATGTTGGTTTGTAACTTTTTCAACAAACTTAGTTATATCACCTCTGTCCCTGCCTTCTGCTATTTGTGTGATACTATTTTCCTCAATTATTCTCATAAATTTATCCAAAACTGCCGGCATTGATTCCTTGCTCAAATAGGCCTGACCGCCCGTGGAATAAAAATAAAGTTGGGTATATAATATCGGCAATTCTGCTAGTTCCACGCGTTTTAATAATGCCTCATTATTGTCAGCAGCCTTCTCAGCCTGCTTAAAAAGCTGAACTGATTGCTTAACCAATTCAGGTGTTAGATAACCTCCGTCGGTTGGTTTAGCATAGATGCTAAAAAAGACTGAATCAGGTCTGACTTTTTCATGAAGTAAATCTATGTAGGATTTTACAAAAGGTGCTGCCTTACCATATACTTCCGTTACAAATTCATCAATCAGGATCTGGGCATCCTGATACGGGTTCCACATCAATTGGGCAAAAACCCAGGCCCTCAGGGAGGCAAACTCCCCACCGCCTTTTTGAGGCACATTACAGCCCTGGGCAAATAATCCAATACACTTATGCTCTGCATAAAACCTCACATCATGCTTCAGAGATTCAAAATTCGGGAAAGGAATGAGATAGTGACTAAAATCGGTAAAATAATCCCAAATTGTCAAACGATCTGCAATCTTACTCCAGGCCAAAAGCCTCTCTATATATACCTTATGATTATCGCAGCCCTCCAGATGATGCGCACTGCAATAATTATAGTGGCAGAGACGGATGGTCACGATCGGATGAGGCCTTATCGTTTTGGGAGGAATCTCACTATATACATAAGCCAAGGTCTGAATGCGGATGCCCGGATGTGTTTTAGCTACCGTATCGGCAATTTGATTAACAAATGTAAGGATTGTACCGGAATGGCTACCCTCAGCTTCATCGATGGCCGCACAATCTTCACATTCACAGAAGCCATATCCATCATTCTGATCAACAGAAAGCACCTGAACATCCGGATTCTCTTTAATCCAGCGGAAAACTGTTTCTATGGCAATGCGGACGACATCAGGATTTGTTAAACATAGTTGTGCTTCATGGTCTTTTCGTTTGCCGTTGATTAGTGAAAAATATTCGGGGTGGGATTTGAAATACTTCTTGGGAGAAACCAGCTGGTAAAAAGTGTGGACAAATGGATATATTTTATATCCACCACCCATTGAATCAGGTATTGATTTGATAGATGGATTCAGGCGGTTATGCACAGCCCATTCAGGATCATACGCTTCACGATACCAGGCTTCACGGTATTCGAATGCCGGTTTCTCTCTTAAATCAATAGGGGGAAGTATAATATCTTTATTAGAAGGAATCTTCTTAAAATCCGGGGTATACCAACGGCAGCCAAGATAATCCGACAAAAATGCAATAACGCCATACAGGGTACCTCTAGGTTTACCACCTGCAATCAGAATACCTTCTGAGGATGTTTTGATTATATATTCTTCCGATCCGAAAAGCTTATAATCAATATCTTGGGTCTGTTTGGCGGGAGCTCCATGAAATCCAACAAAAATATATTTTTCTGAAGGTTGATAGTCATTTGTTATTGGGAGAAGGAGTCCACTTATTTGATTGATATATTTTTGCAATTCAGAAGCAGCATATTTTTCTGATGGAACTGCCTCATCTGACACCAAGATTTTATAATCGCTTTTCCCATTTTCTATAAGAACAATTTTCTCAGAACACCCGGTGAAAATCAAACCAAAGGTAAGAAACAAAAGTGTGGTTATTCTAATTTTTGTTTTTGAGGTAGGCTTTTTCATAACCACTCCTTTTAATGACAATTGCATGTAAGATTAATTAGTGAAGTATATATGCTAATATTGAAATATACCTAATAGACTCGTCACTCTGTCCCGGAACGGGATCGCGTCTCGGGATAAGAATCTTCCTTTTAATAGATTTTGTTACCACACATTGGAAGATCCTTTTGCCGAAGGCATCCCTTTGGGACAGGATGACTTACTGCAAATAAAAATATTTTAATCATTGCGTCTCGTGCAAGAGAAAAACTTTTTATATCAATTATTTTCTTTTGGGGACCGTGACTGTATCGATGACTTCACCATTGATATCAATAACAGTCAAAGTTGCTTCTTGAAGACCTACATCAACTGTAACAAAATGCTCTGTCTTATTATACTTTACGGTCTCCGGTTGCGGGGCATCGGTTTCATAAAGTCCCGCACCGCCACCTGCTGTTGTGATATATTGTGTACCGCCATGCACGGCTCGGTGATAGTGATGGTCATGTCCATTCATAAAAATCTGCACATTATGCCGTTCAAAAATATCACCCCAGAATTCCCTGCGAATTTTCGTACCCTCCAGCCGGCTTTTTTTAATACTATATAGGGGTTTATGCATAAACGCAAAGATAAAACCAGCATCATCATGAAGATCAAGAATATGCTCCGCCCAGGCCTTTTGCTCTTTAAAATATTCTATATTATAATTTTCCCAGAAAGCTTCCCGATTTTCATCTTTAATATAGGACGGCGTTTCAAAATTTGGTCCTTCGCTGTCAAGCATTAGAAAAAGCGCATCCCCAACACTAAAATGATAATAGCGACCGTCACCCGGCAGATCAAAAAAATCAAAATAAAAATGTGAATCTTTTTCGTGATTACCTAGAACCGGAAAGTATGGAATATCCCGCATTAAATTCTGGTTAATCTTAAAAAATTGTTCCCAGTCCAGGATATTATCACCGTTACTTACAAGATCCCCCGTATTGATCACAAATGTGGGTTTTTGTTCGATAATTTGATCGACTATTTTTTGATGAACATCATGACGGGATCGGGTATCACCCAGGGTAACGAATTTGAATGGTTCAATACCCCTGGGAAAAGTAGTAAATGAACCCATACCTTCCGTCGCGCCATTTCCCAGAACATCGTAATTATAGGTAGATTTCTCTTTCAATCTTGGCAACTTTATCTGATGCTGTTCATAGTGACGAAGCGTATCTATTTTTCCTCCCGGATGTGTAACAAATGATTTTCCCTCCAGGGTTGACCAACAAATTGTCACACTGCGATAGGTCATATTCTGAAGATATGGGCCAAAAACTATTGGATCATCATCTTGTGCCTGGAGACTTGTAACCCCCACCATTAAAATTAACAGAAACATGCGTAACGACTTGTCTATTCTCATTGTATATCCCCTTTGTTATTGATATTGATCAATTAATTATGTTTGTATTATATGATAATGTAAATATTCTTTTGACAGGATCGCAGGATTACATGATATCCTTTAGTGAAAATGGAAGCGAGATCCTATACACCAAATGCTGGATAAAATTTTATTTCAATCCGTGAGAATCAGTGTAATCCACGTCATCCGCGTGCTATATAGTTGAGACTATTTCAGTAATAATAATTTCTTTGTGTCGATCAATCCGTTATCTGTAATAATTCGATAGAGATAAACACCACTGGCAAACCTTGATGCATCCCATTCAATCTGGTAGTTTCCAGCCTGTTGTTTTTCATTAACAAGTATTGCCACTTTCTGACCGAGTAGATTAAAAACACTCAATTCTACAGCATTGCTCATTGGTAATTGGTAATTGATCATTGTAACGGGATTGAATGGATTTGGATAGTTCTGTCTCAATCCAAATGATGATGGAGATATATCCATTTTGCGGATATTACCTGTGAGACTACCCTCAAGTTTATATAATTTACCTTCACCAGGGCGCAGGTTGGTAACCAATTTGGATTCACTAAAATTTAAACTCTGTTTCCATATGCCTGAATCCACATCAAATACCTGCAGTTCATCTAACCTATAATTTAATGTAACCGTTGAGGTAATAGAATCAGAGTAATCTCTATTCATCAACATCAGATAATCCACGTCAGAAGGGTCTTTATAAATTCCCACGACAAGGTTTGCCGAATTATCTACACTTTTAACCAATCCGTCTATTGGTAGAGGCTCACCACCAAAGGGAACAGTACCTGTATGATAGACTGCAACTGATTTTAAAGGCAAAAGGACTGGACCAATGATATTAATTTCCTTATTTAACTTTTGAATAGAGGCAAATAATTGATCGCGTTTCGGAGAGTTGGTTAGACCCCAATCATGATCCCAGTGAAACCAGATAATCGCTTTTGCACCATATGCCAGAGTAGAATACACCAGCCAGCGATGTTCATTTTCATTGGGAATTCGCCAATCTAAAACATCATATCCTATCGCCTGAATAATATTACAAAATGGGATATCGTATCTCATCGCCCACTTTCTAATAATCCCAAGGTTATTGAAATAACCATTACCATCTCTGCCATTAAAAAAGTGATAATGATCGTAGCTAAGGAGCTCAGGCTTAACGATGTCAATAAATTGTTCAACATGGTTATCGTAGCTATCCGTACCCAGTTGTTCTTCATCGGCATAAGTGGGAAAAAGATTTATAAAACTCAAACGTGTTGGATCTTTTTCCCGAATATATGTCACAACTTTGCTTAGGTTCGGATAGGCGTGGGCATTCGGTTCATCTGTAATATAATATCCCAAATTCGCTTCATTTTCCATAAACGCCGTCAAGAGTAGCATCCAGTTTTGACAAATCTTCAGGGGTTAACTCTTCAGGTGGTATATTTTCTGTTGCTCTGAGATAACGGTGCTCTCCCAGGAGACTCCCCGCCCTTAGGATATATTGCATGTTAAACTGCTCTGCTCTAGTGACTGATGTTTGGTCTGGAGGCAACCACAAAACCTTATCAAAATTCGCAGATTGATAATACGTATATGCAGAGTCTGTTCCCGAAGGGGGGGACCAGGCGCTAAGAATAAACTCCTTTTGCCGCCAATAGTGATTGGTAACAGAAACATTCAAGATGGATTCACTCGAATCTCCGGATCCGGTAACAGTCGATAAGTATAATGAAAAATTACCAGTATCCTGACAGATGACCGTCCAGGCCAGGGTATCACTTTTATTTGGTTGTAATACCGAAATAGTATTCTGTTCAAATCCCTCGGTTAACTGAAATTCAGACGGCAAATCTAATTCAATAGTCAATGATCCTTCCCGGTCACCGTTATTTTTTATGCCCGCCCGCAGTGGGATAGGATCCCCTGGCTTTAATATTGTTCTTAGTGGTTTAAAATAATCGACATGTGGTTGAAAGCCAGTGCTCAAAACTCTGATATAGTCAATCTCTATTTTCTTCCCTACAATATCATCGGATCCGCTAATCTCCAATCTTTGAAATTTAATAATCTGTCCGCTCCAATTATCAAGATCGTAAACAGGAATCCGGTATTCATGGAAAGAAGTATCATCATAAACCGGGAACGAAATTATCCCGGTATTACCATTATCAGTTTCCCAGAGAAATCGGGCCGAGGAAGATCCACTAACTTTCATACGAAGGCTAATGATACCGTATTCTTTTGCGGAAACATCAAACTCCGAACTCTTGAGACAGGGGAACCATCCGCTTGCTGTTGCCTGCAGGATTCCATTTGTTACTATAAGATCAGACGCCCCAAAGAATATCTCCCATCCTTCACAATTGTTTTCTTCATCAAATTCCCAGTTTACACCAATTTGTTCAGCATTTAATTCTTTTATCGTCGGTGAAAGAATGATGATAAACAAAGTAAATACTATAGATATATATTTATTCATAATATTATCCTGCTTGTCTAATCTTGCATTTTCACAAACACTAGACTGATTAATTTAATATTGTCAGATCTATCACTTTTAAATAGATCTCAATATCTTTCCGATCTTTGATTTTTTGATAGAAGCGATCTTCTTCCTCGCCATCTTCATTAAAATGTGCCACAGCCCAGAAGGCCAATTCACTATCAGGAGAAACCGCTGCCCATTTTTCCAAAAGGGATAAGGCTTCATTATGTTCTCCCTGTTGTTCTAAAGCCAGAGCACTTATAATCTGATTGGGACCTGTATCAGTTTCATAAAGTTTAGTTTGATCTAAAATTCTCATCGAAATCTTTTCTGTTTTTTCACTCTGATTGAGCCGATTCCGAATAATCATTTCCAAATAATCCTCCAACCGCTCATCAACTTCATAGGGTTTTCCGGCTCCCAAATTTTCCGGCCAAAATCTGGCTTTATCCAGATGTGTCAGAGCCGCGAATAAGAGAATCATTTTCCAGGTCATTTATGGCAGACTAAGATGGGCCTGATTATAAATTTTTCGCGCTTCACCGGCACCCTCGAATGGCAGCACGTCTGTCCTTCCAAAACTTCCAGACATTTATCGAAATTCTGCAGAACGATACAAGGGCTTGGGCATAGGGAACTGCCAAGACGATAATCCTTTGGATACTCCTGATAAATAGTCTGAAGCGATTTCAGATAATTCTCCTTGTCACCCATTTTATAATATAACCGGGATAGAAATAACCAGGACCGCCATTCTGATTTATCAAGTTTAATCGCTTTTCGGTAATCGCGGAGCGCCCCTTCCGGATCATGAGATTCCAAAAACTTTGCCCGGGTAAGATAAAAAGGTGCATATTTAGGATCCTCACGGCATGCTGCTAATAATTGTCCAGCTTCTTTTTTTCTTCCCATATTCCAGTAAATAAGAGCCAGGTAATAATTACGCTTCCAATTATATTTTTGATTCCTTGCCCACATCAGGATACGAGCTGTTTCTTGTCGAAAGGGAAAGATGAGATAGGGTGATTGAATATCCGCTTTTCTTAATAAGTCCTCACTTTTTTTCATCTCACCTGTTTTGGCCAAGAGATAGGCCCGCCAGTAAAAAACAATCGGGATTGACTGGTGCCAACTCAAGGAGGTCAAGGGATTCCTGATTCAATCCAAGATGATAGTAGACACTCGCTAATTCCAGATACGTTTCCTGCGGTAATTCACCCCGGATATACCGTTGAAAATCATGTAAATCTTCTCTATTATTGTCGATTAAATAGCTTTCAAACCTGGCAATATGGTTAAGAGGGTCGATCTTTAATAATTCTTGGAGAGAATTTCGTGCCCTTTTTTCCAACCCCTGCTTGCGGAAAGCAATCGAAAGCACCTGATAAGCAGTCAAATTAAATCGGTTATAGTCAATCGATCGGGATGCATATTCTTCCGCCTCATACCAATTCTTTTCTTCAATTGACATCTCTGCTAACTGAGCATAAGCGGCCGAACGATAGTCCATACTCTGTGCTGCCAGGCTAAATCCATCTTTGGCGTCTGCAGATAGATCTAACTGTCGGTTAATTGTTCCATATATAAAATTTGCAGCCCCATCATAGGTATCAATAGCCAGAGCCTGTCTGGCATATGTAAGTGCAGAATCATAGTTCATCCGACGGTAATGCAATTCTGCCATTTTGGTTAGGGCTTCCAAGTAGTATGGGTCCTTTTCTAAACAGGCAGTATATAGTGCCTGGGCCTCACTATAGTTGCGCTGTTTATATTCTTCATTAGCCTTTAGTGACATCCCCTGAATGGTAGTCCAATCAAATTCATCCGCTGTTTTCAGCGGACGGTTGAGTGCTGTTTCATCTGCAGAGGACGAAACGTTCAGTGTTTGATTGCCAAGATAAACCTGGGTTTCTTCAGAAATGATAGATGGGATTGAATCTACAAATACCTGCATGGGACTAAGACTTAATTGATTAGAATAGAGTTCCTTCCCATCCATTTTCACAGACAGGATATCATTGATTTTTTGAAGAGGACAAAAATATAATATTGTCTGAGTGTTTTTTTGTTCAACATTCAAGATCCCTAAAGGAGATGCAGCGGTCAAACCATTCGTTCCAATTACCGGGAACCAGATTTCACGCCATTTATCGGTTGCATAAGGAAAAAATGTACGGTGTTTGAAAGGTGTCTCGCCACTCGACCTTGCCGCCTGATTGAATAGTCGGCCGGATTGCCATTCTATATATTGTCCGTCTGTATCGGTTAGCAATTTTTCCCAGATCATCCCTTGCCGGGACAATCCCCAGATCCATAATTTTTTCCCCGGTTTATCTCCATACAGAGACCAATTCCCAAATCCGAACTGATCGTTATGGTAATAACCCCCAAATAGGCCGTTATACTGGCCTAGCACATGATAGGATTTATAACTGCCAAAGTTATTATTTACATAAAACGATAAATCCCGGTCATCATTATTTACCGGCCAACTATGTGATCGACCATCATGACCAATAAAACTATGACCCGGAAAATATAACTCCAAATCATCAGAGGTTCTGGCAGCACTATTCATCCAATGGTAATAGGGTTGATGTAATGGAGAGTTGTTATGCCAAATAGCGTTTGTCTCAAAGAATGCTTTATCTTTAGGCAATCGAATTTCCACTCTCCAGGTGGTCCTTGAGGGAAGATCCATTGCCCCGATAATACAGCTGACACTACTATCACTATTCTCCTGCAAGATATAATCAACCGGAGATGAGCAGGTCGGCGCATGACCAATTGTCCCGAAATTTGTTTCAATTCCACCAGAAGTCCACGGGCCGCGCATGGCAATATCTCTGAATTTGACAACCCCGTTATAATAGATGAACATTTTACCGGTTGATTTATCCAATGCCCCCCATATTTTCCCGCCTATTTCCGGGGTGATAAATACTTTGATATAATCATTCTCCAAAGTAACCATTTTCCATTCTTGCGATTGACCACTATTAGAGTATCCATCAAACCTGAAGTAGGGATATATAATCCCAATATTTGCTATTGGATTTGGATCAGAATAGGGATACGTTTTAAAGGCTTGCTGTTTTTCCCCAATGAATGCCTGCTGTGCATGGAGATTCTTTCCAACAGAGTGAATCATTAAAATGATTAGTATAGTCGTAGAAATTATTTTAAGTCTCATAAGACAATTCTTTGTTTTTTTATGTCTTGGATGATAGAAATAATTTATTCCAACTCTCTCTAAAATATTTTATTTATAAACACTACCCAAAAAGTACAACTATAAAAAAGTACGATTGAAATATTTCAAAGCCACGTTGATTTATTCGGTAATGCCTTTCCATTTATCTGTACGGAAAGGAGAGGCCGGTAACCCTGCACCATTATACAAATTACATACCGGATTTGCAGCCCAGGCATAACGAACAGCTACTGGTATCGGTACTTGATTGCTCCACACGAGTACATTTTTACCATCAATCTTTGCCTCCGCCCAGACAAATTTTTGATCTGCACCAGCAATGGCAAATCCATTTAGTTTTTTATTATTTGGTGTCTCAAGACCATTTTCGACATGGTCAAATGATAGGCGGATTTTATTCTTCTCGATGTTCATTGATTTATAAATGGGTCCGCTAGGTGCAACATCTTTTCCATAAACTATATTTAGAGCATTATATGCCAATCGTCTACCAACATCCTGCTTGTTTTTTGGATGGATATCTTTCGCATCTCCGATATCAATGGCTACAGCCATGCCTGTATTCGGAAGCGACAAAGCCATTAACTGCGCTTCGCGTAGTTCAGCCCAACTATCCTCTTCAGGTTGAGGTTTGGTCTTCATAAAATTTGCCAGCTGCACAAAGAAAAATGGGAGGTCCGCAATCTGCCAGTGCTGACGCCAGTCTTTTATAAGTGTCGGAAAAAGACGTCTGTACTGATAGGCTCTTCCGGCATTACCCTCACCCTGGTACCAGATTGCCCCACGTATACCATAAGGAACCAAAGGTGCAATCATGCCATTATATAACACAGTCGCCCGGTTTTTTTCGTCTGGTACATTAGGTAGACGGGGCAATTTTTTTAGATCAATCTGTTGCGGGTCAATTTTATACTGCCAGTTACCAGCCAGGGGAATCGATTGCTTCGACGGTACGGATAATATCAACTGCTCCTCGCGTCCATAGAGACCGCCCACATTGCCGAGATCCAGGACCTGAACAGTAATTACATTTTTACCTTCGCGAACCAGGTCTGCAGGAATAACATATTTTCTTGGTAATAAATGATAGGGCTCACTGCCAACTTTTTTGCCATTAAACCAGGTGACATCAAAGTCATTAATCGGACCAAGGGAGAGTTCCAGATCTTTACCCTGCATGTTTCCAGGAACTGTAACTTCTTTACGAAACCAAACAATACCATCTACATCCACACCTGCCTTTTCCCAGGTACCGGGGAGTTCCATATTTTCCCACTCTGATGCATTAAAACCGGGATCGGTCCAACCTAGTCGGAGTCCTCCAGCTGACTTAAGATGGGTCTGTACAGTTATCTGCCAGGTAGCTAACTTCTCTTTATAAACCCGCCAAAGCTCCTCTTCATCTACTTTGGACTTTCTTAATATTTTTACATAATCCGCAAAGTCAGGATCATTTTCCAACGAATTTCCACTGGTCCACGCTTCTACAACCGTACCACCTACGGCCGATTGAACCAGACCAATGGGTATATTCAGATTCTTATAAATTTCCCGACCAAAAAAATAGGCAACCGCCGAGAATTCAGGGATTGACTTTGGTGAACATACCTGCCAGCCGTCTGAATTAATTGTACTCAATGGTCTAATACTCGGTGTATGCTTAACCCGAAATAAGCGTATATTTTCATAATCCGCATTAGAAACCTCTTCTTTGTGGTTTAGAACTTTTCCCCAACCAGCAGAAACAGACATTTCCATATTGGATTGTCCGGAACATAACCAGACTTCCCCAATCATCACGTCTTCAAGGGTAATTGTCTCCTGTCCAATCACGGAGAGGCTATGAGGCCCCCCGGCTGTCAAAGGATCGAGATCAATTCGCCATCGACCATCATCGCCAACGATTGCCCTTTTTTCCTGTCCGGAAATTTTCACAAGGACTTCTCCAGCAGGATCAGCGGTCCCCCAGACAGGCACTTTTACTTCTTGTTGAAGAACCATGTGGTTACCAAAAATAACAGGTAATTGGATATTTGAAGCGGGCTCAGGTTTCATAATGCAGCCAACCGGAACGAAAATAATCAATATGAACAAGCATAAGAATAGTCCATTGATCGTAAGTATTCTGTTTTTATTTTTTAAGTGGTTCAGTTGTTCATACATCATTTCACCTCATTTGGATATATCATTATATTTAAGTTAAAAGAATTACCACAAAGTTCACTAAGAAGGTACTAAGATCACAAAGTTTTTATTAAAATTATTCTTTGAGTACTTTGTGTCTTCTTAGTGTACTTAGTGGTTAAAAGAGAATCAGACATTTTCGATTGTTCTATTAAATCCCGGGATACCATTTTCTGGCATTTTCATAATAGATTTTTCTGAGCACCTCTTCCGGCAGAGCCAGCCCCTGAAATTGATTATCCACAATGGTTGATTTCATCATCTTATCCGTTGCAAAGTAATCCCAGTGATTCAGCCAGATTTGATGAAATATCTCTGTCATTTTTATGATATCATCCTTTTCACTCAGCTCATTATCGGTACCATAGATTATTCTGTCCTGATACTTAATTAAGAAATTTCTAACTTTTTCTCTGTCCTGAACCTGGAAGTGACAGATCCGTGCTGCCATATCCACGGCAAAATTTGAGTAATTATCCAATCTTTTCCCAATCTCATTGACATCCCATTCCAGGCTGCCCAGATGACATCCGATAACCCGAAGATTTGGGTGCTTTTTGAGCATATTATCCCGATGATGGATAATTTCCTGGTGACTTGGATATTCGGGATGAAGATACATATGATACTCAGGATGACGTTTAAAGTATTTTTTATCATTATTCACCGTCATGGAATCAACGGGTAACCAGCAGTTTTTAGGCTCCCCAATATGTGCCACAAGCGTCTTCCCTTGTGAAGCAATAAACTCTAATACCGGATCAAATTTTGGATCATCAATCATTATAAACTTCCCAGCAGCATCCCGAAAGACCATGCCAATATCTTTCCATACTTTTACAGCAATTGCACCACGGCTAAAATCTTGCTGCAATCTTTCAATAGTTGTTTTTGCCCACTGGGGATTGCCGAAATTTTCCATTGTGAAAGCGGTCGAAAAATCTAAGGTATTAGGAAATTTATCCTTTTGGTAGATGGCAAACTCCAATTGCTCATCAATATAGACCTGGCTTCTTGATTCTGTTGTAATTGAAAACCACTTAAATTGAGCATTTTGAGCCAGGTCCATTACGAGTGGACTTTTTGTATAGATATGGGAATGCGCATCAATTTTAGGAATTGAATAAAAATCGACTGGTGTGGTACCACATGAGGGGAGCATCACAGAGACCGCTATCGCCATAAAACAAATAAACCATCTGGTTATCTTCAACTTTTATATCTCCTGATTTCCTTTATTCAACAAATACCCAATTTTAAAATCTATTTTTTCCAGGGAAGATTTAGCCCTACTTCTTTCGGACTCTTTGGAATGTAATACAATTCAAATTCCATAATGCCATCTGCTCCCGGCTTGTCATACAAGTAGACAGTTGCCGTATAGTCATTTTCTTTAGTTGGTTGCTCCAGGATAAACGGATGCATCGGTCTTGACTGTATATCCCGTGGAATTACGGTGACTTCTTCTTTGGGCAATTCTGTAAAAAATTTTAATTTCTGAACATGGGCCCCATCCCAGCGAAGGTTTTCGAATCCGATGTTTACCTTCTTTAACAATCAGAAGATCTCTTCCATCAACCTTTACTTCAATATGTAACAATTTAACAATTTCATCTTTGTATTTCTCTAATAACTCTTTATATAGATTCTGTTGTTTCGTGATTGTTTTTTCCAATTCATCGCGACTTGGAGCCGCAGCAAGTTTTTGTTCTGCTTTTGGCAGATTCTCAAGTGCCTGCCCGGCATTTTTGATTACCTGGTCTACCCCAAAAAGTATATATCCATATCCGGGTGTATTCATAAAATTTTTCTTTGTCGTCAATAAACGGTTATACGAATCACTCAATTTTTGTCTTGTCGATTCATTCGGATTTTCACGGTATGCAAAATAATCAAAAGTAGTTTTCACATATTCATTATTGGTTTCTATCAGCCACCGGGTCATATTGAGTTTATTTTCAAGTTCCTGGGCAAGATTTTTATCAGCGATTTTTGATTTTACATTCTTATAATTTGCAACCATTTCTTTCGCTGTTTCCAATCCATGATCGAGATCATCAAGTGTTTCGACTTGCCATGGTTTACAGCGAAGATAAATTGTGTGTAAAAACTCCATATGCTCACGACCATCATCAATACGCGGATATCCCATGGCTGGAAATACATTAACCCGCATATGAATAAAACTATTGAACCGACCATAGGAAACCGGTTCTATATGTAACCCATATTTATAAGCAACAGATGTTTTAAGATAAATCTCTGCCATGGTTTTTGCTGCTTCACGGCCAAAGTGGATTGCACAAAAATCTTCGGCAATCTGTCTGATATCTTCATTTGGATTCCAGGAAAGACGGTAGAGCACATAGGTATAAGCACCTGCAGTATCCCAACCCTTCTTTGAGGACCTGACCAGATAATCCGGCACCACGTACATTGCTATCTTCGGGTCTGAGAAATGTCTGAAGTCCTCCCTGATAATACTGGCCAGAAAATGTGGGAAAAATATTAGATCTGCCCCCTTCATAATAGTTCATCGTTTCAAAGGCAACTAATGTCTGCTGAGGCGATTGATTAAAGGTATAGTTATAAGGTTGATGCCACCAACGGTCACCGGCGGTAATTTTGGGTATCAAATAGAGATTTTTTACAGGGACTTCATCGGTAAAAATTTCTCTGAATACCTCTGGGGAATAATGCTGTTCGTGGGGTACTAATCCCCAGGTCATATGAAAGTAGGTTTTGTCGAATTCGCCAACGGTAACCTCCCACAGTTTTTTTACAAATGTCCGGAATCTTTTTGTATAGGGCCATTCACAACCCTCTCCCTGGTGCATTAGGTCAAAACTGCGATAGGCATCCCAGAATCCAGAAATATCGTCATTACATACCTCAATACCATCCAGTTTGGGCAATGCTGTAAATAATTTTCGATATTTGTCCTGCAAGGCATTCCAGAAATTTGGATCACAGGGTGAAAGAGTAGCACCATTTTCTTTTAAAAGAGATGGGTGATAGGTAAATTCATTTGCAAAACAAAAATATTTTAAATGTATTGAATGGGCATAATCAATTAACTCGTTCGTTTTTTTTCTATTCTCTGCGTTGATAGTCTTTTCAGGTTCTGAATCCCACGGTACTAAATCTAGTATTGGTGCACCGGAAACCCAGTTTACACTCTGCCTGAGATGCTTGTTGCATAGTTTCTTTGGATCCACCTCCGGAAGCCCATCGTCCCCAGGCAAGGCTCATTCTGTTTTTCAATGCCGGAATTCTAATGGTATTAATATCCGGAATCGTCTTATAGACGCGCATGCGATCCCAGAGCCAATACAGACCATATACATTGCCGATGACAGATCCACCCGTAACAAGAACTACTTTATTTCCATTGATTTGTTTTGTAATAATTTCATATCCTTGCTCATCATCAACACCTTTTAATGAGATCTGATCATTTTTTAATAATCCGGTGATGGCCTTATTTATAGAGGGATCTCCGACAAGGACAGTAGGCCCCTGAATAGCACCCTGATCATCAACAACCTGAAAGGCGATACCTATTTCTTTACCATAGGTTCTTAGATCGTTTAGCGCAACTCTGATTGCTTCTTCCTGCTGCAATTGGGCAGGAACCATAATCTGCCAGGTTTCAGCAGTCTGAGATTGTGCCAGATTGCTGGCAATCAATCCAAAAGATAATATTAGAACAATGGTAAGTGTAAAAGATTTTGTCTTTTTTCGCATCATTTTTCCTTTTTTTACTAAATAACCTATTGTATTCATACCGCATCGTAAGGCTGTTCCATAGGAGTTCTTCTGCTGAAGACGTTCCCGTGTAAGGACACTCAAATATATAAAAAGAGCAAAGCTAAGAATATAATTTAATCTGTCGCCCGTTAAAAAGAACGTATCATCAAATAACCATATCCTCGAAGAGGATAAATTATTGTAATAACATACATATCCTAATCCACCATCCTCGTAGAGGATGCATTATATGTGGTATAAGTAGATTTATTGTAAAACATAGAGATTGTAATCTAAAAATGGTATAGAATGAAAAATATTAAATTGAACTTTTCGATTAAATTCATCAAAACGTATCGGTGCTATATAATGTCCTCCCTTATAAATCCTCCATGAGGATTACATGTATATGGTTACGATTATTTTCTCCCCTGTCATTCTGTCCCGGAACGGGGTCTTCGACGTGGTTCGCCCCTACGTTTCACATTTGACATTTCACGTTTGAATTGATTGTTCCGTGTCGACTATTGAATTTCTATTTCCACCCTTTTACTGGGTATTATCCGCACCGGTCCCATCAAACCAGATGGGGGTAAAGGCTCGAAACCAAATTCTCTAGGTCTTCTATTTATATCCTTATCTCCAAAACGTGGTACCAGATTTTTCGGTATGGGTCGGTTACTCTTAAAACCAGCCACATGATTGATTAGTACATTTGTTACCTTTACCGACAATACATTTTTACCATTCCTTACAAAATCCGTAATATCCAGTATCTGTTCACGCATCCAGATTACGCCAACATGATTTCCATTTAATGACACATCACCAATAAATGCCAATTTTCCCAGGTCTAACCGGAGAATCATATCCTTATTTGCATAATTCTCTGTTAAATCAAATTCAATCTCATATAACCCTATCCCACTGCAATGTCGGCTGGCATTAAGATCCGTCCATGAAAAAAGATTTGTAAAAGTCGTATCTAACCCGGAAAAATCTTTGCCTTTCAATCTAAGCTGCCATTCTCCACCAATTTCAAAAACGGAAGGAATGTCGGAAACTATTGATGTATGGGTTGTCTGATGATCAGATAGAGAGATAATTGTATTAATTTTTCCGTTTTTATCTGACTCAGCAGTGAATGTATTTTCAGTAAACTCATGAATAGTTTTGAAATCGGAGTATTTAATATGATTACCCCACCCTGATTCGAAGACAATTATTGTTGATTCATAAGGTTTAAGGGAGAGCGGTACTTTTATTCCTGTTGCAGTTTCTTCATAAATAAATATAGGAGAAATCTTGCCTGTGTAGGGATCCCATTGCCAGGGTTGTTTATCCTTTACCCGAAATGTTAGGGGTAAATCACTGGCTCTATCTTGAATATTTGAGACAAAATATATGTCTGAATCTGATGTCCTGCGATGCAAAAAAGAAAGTCCCTTGTTTTTTCGTATTCCCTCGTAAGCAAAATCTATTGCCATATCGGGCAAAATATGCCTTCTGATTGTATTTAAAAATGGATCCAATGTACTGCTTCGTCTATCCCACCAGATAGATCGGTCTAATACCATTTTAATGAAATGAGTTTTTCCGTTGCCGTAGCGAACTGTTCCTACTTCATCCTCAGCAAAAGGCTCTTTAAACATTTCATTTACAATTTTCTTAACCTGGTCGTCATTACGTTGATGATTTTTGAATCCTGTGGCAAAGTCAGGAACTTGTTCTAATGCTAGGACAACCCCACCGGCTTTAACATAGGCTTGAATAAATTTCAATGTTTCCAGGGGTAATGACTGAATATTGGGCAAGATTAGAATTTTATACGTTATCCCCTGAATCTTTATCATTCCCTCTTCAATCTTTGCTGTATACTTCAAAATATCATCATTGAGAAGATCAAAATCATATCCATTGGACATAAGAAGATCGCCAAGTCCACCCCAATCAAATTCACGTGTCCATTTCCTGGCGTTTAGAACATCCCTGGTCCATTGATTGGCCAGAGGTGAGTAAACAGCAATATCAGCAACAAAGTCACCTTGCCTGAGGAGGTAGGACGATCTGGCAATATATTCGGCGAGCAAGGGATAATAATCCCACCAAATATTTCCCGGGCTGATATCAACTGCCCAGGGTAACTTCCTTGATGGTGCAAGTTCCTTTTCAGGTGAGAAACTAAATCCAACATTATAAAATTTTGTTGCTCCCGCGCGCAGAAAACCGTCAGAAGCAATTTTAACCTCTTCAAGGGTAGCCCTATAGCGCTCCCAGTGGATAAAAGTATAAGCTTCAACCGAAACCACATCCCGACCATAAAGATGGGCTCCGGATGAAACATATTTTTTGGGTCCTATACGCGTGTCAAACCACTCAACAGCATCTTTCTCACCAGGAGTAATTTCTAATTCGGGAATATCTGTTCTACCGGCAGATTCAATATTATCCGTTGTAAATCCATACGTTTGAATTCTGGCTTTGAGGTTGTTACGGTTACACCATCCAACAAATTCTTTATAAAAAACCTCCAGGCCGATATGATGCAAAAAATCGTTAACATCATACCGTATCTTCGGTGATATTTCTCCTACCGTCCACCAAATCGCAGGAAGATAAGACGTAAGATCATAACCTTTATAATCTTTAAACTTTTCAAGCAGATCATCACTCCAGTAAATGCCGCTGGCCGAATTAGGCAATTCAAAACTATCGATAAACATCGACTCAACCGTTTTTCCAAACTCCTTCCCAAATGTTTTGCTAAATTCGCCCCCTAAATAATTACAGTAATTCTGCATGGCTTTGGTACTAAAGTGATCAACGGCATGATCATGGTCGTTCCGCTTTAACCAGAAGGCCATCAGGCGCCATTGTCCAGCCGGAACTTCCCAGGTAATTCTTCTGTTTTTAAGAAATTCCGTAAGCACCACAAGAGAATTTTCCTGGAGAACATTCTCAACAACTCTTCCGGCCACCACAGCAAGTAGTTTTTCTGTTCCATCAAGTTTGGGTTTGAATATTTCCCAGGAACGCCGGGTGCGGGTTAAGCTATCAGGTAGATTTCCTGAAAATTGGCGAGGTCCATCTAAAAGAATAGAAGTAGGAACAATATCTTTACTCCGTTCTTCGTCAGGTACCCACTCTCCTCCAATTATCCAACCGGGGCCTCCAAAGTTAAGTGAAACTTCCATCTCAAGGCGTTTTGCCTCCTTAACCATATGTTTGAGCATCTCAAGAAACTTATCAGAAAGATAGGGGATATTACCCTTTTCGTAAACCTCCCCCATTGTGATCTGCTCCACACCGGTAATTCCATGAGCCTTCATTTGTTCCAACTGTTGGGTAATGGTTTCCTTAGAAACAGGATTACCCGGCCACCACCAACGGGTGTGCGGCCAGCAATCCGAAGGTGGATTTTTAAAGTTTTGCCTGATCTCCGCAGTTAGACTTGAATCAGAAGCCAAACTCTTACCAACTTGACTGGTAACCATACCAATCATTAATAAGATCAAGGTGAATTTTCTTGAATATTTTGATGAATTTTTCATTATAATTAAAAAATGATTTTATCCACGGATTAATAATATATTAAAAAAATTATTTCTCTGCCTTGCCCGCCTATATTTCGCTGGGGCTGGCCTCTACGTCTGTTATTTACCTTTTATTTTATCGTCCATTGCCCTGAAAGGGCATGAGCACTAACACAGGGCAACGCCCTGTGAACCTGGAATAATAAAAATCCAAGCCCTGATGGGGCGTAAGCCTAATCCCATATATAGCGCTCATCATATTCTACCTGGTATTTCTTTAGAAAAGCGATGAATTCGTCTTGAAAATTTTTATGTTTATGATGTTCTTGTTGAAGTTGTATATAATTAATGACCTTATCGGTTTCTGTAGGATTAATTGAAAAAATACCATAACCATCCTGCCAATAAAAATTGGAATAGGCGGGATCTTTTGTCTTGATCCATTTTGATGATTGCTTTTTTATTTCCTCTAGCAATTTCATCTGAGATACTTTACGTGAGAGTAAACATAATATATGAACATGATTCTTATGTCCACCAATCTTAACGGGATTACACTCTAATCCTTTACAAATACCACCCAAATATTCATATAGTGAATTTTCAATTCTTTCATCAATGAGGTTTTCTCGGTTTTTGGTACTAAATATTATATGTACATAAACTTTTGATAATGACTGTGGCACAATATTTCTTTTGCTTTCGCCCTTTCAGGGCTAATACATAATATGGATTTTAATCATAGGGCGTTGCCCTACGCTTTTGCTATTGCCCCTTTGGGGCATTTAAATAAAATTCATGCCTCTTTTTATAAAGATGATTAATTTGATTCATTAAACATCGCGCACCTGTAGGATGCACTAAAAAATGATTTTGTTCACGAATTATCCGTGGACTATTTTTTATATTTTCGCATAAACTTGAATTACAACATACAGGCTAGATAATAATTTTGTCAGAATTTGACTCATCAATTGTCTCATCAAGGCCCTGGCGGATTTTATCCACATCATTTTTTAAGGCTTTGCCAAAGAGTGAAATATCAGAGCTCTGAAGTATAATATTGGTCCCCACATTGGCCCATTTAATTTGCATTTCAGCTTCTTCAGAAAAATGTATTCCAATCGGTAGATTTTTTTCGCGTGTTTGTTTGATTATTTTTTTCACCATTTTCTCAAATTTTGGATTGGTATAGTCCTCAGGAACTTCCATGCTGCAAGAAAGATCATGCGGGCCTATTACGACACCATCAAGACCTGGAACTGATAAGAGTTTATCCAATTTTTCAACGGCTTCCACACTCTCAATATTTATCCATAGAACATTATTTTCGCATCTCGCTCTAATGTAACTATCTAATGTATGTCCGATATTTTGAGAATTATTCAAAAGAGCATCGAGTTTTTTTCCTTTTAACGGGCGGAGTTTAGTTGCACCAACGAGGGCTTTGACCTGATCAACGGATTCGACATAGGGTGCCATGATTCCAACAGCCCCACCATCCAGAACCTTACAGGCTTCAAATGGATCCGGTGAGGGAATTCGTACAATGGGAGGCAATCCCGTAGCCTTGTATATTTGGCACATATTTGAAAGCTTTTCCCTTCCAATAGGAATATGCTCCGTATCGATAAACACAAAATCTATACCACTTTGTTTAACAGCAGTGGGCCATAAAGAAGAATCAGACAATATGGCCGTTCCGTATATTCTTTCTCCATCTATAAGACTTCTTTAAGTTGCTCTACCATTCATTTAATTTCTCCGGTATGCCTGACCTAGAATAATTTAGTTCACTATACCGATTCTTTTTCACGCAGCGACTAAACACACAATTTTTATCAGAATTGAAAAATAAACGCATATACTAATAATCATATCCTTGTAGAGGATAAATTATTGTAACAAAGCATGCATAATCAAAAACCCATCCTCGTAGAGGATGCATTATTGATGGTAGGAGTAGATATATTGTTAAAAGCAATTATAAATCCTCTACAAGGATTATATGTTTTTGGGTTACGATATTTTTCTACAAAAATAAAACCTCTCGAGTTAATAATCTAATTCTTTCTATCGGGATGAATTGATCATAATTTCAAATGAATAATTATTTTCACTTATACCCTATATCTTATACCTAATTCTCTTTTCCTTTTACCCTTTACCCTTTTACTTTATTTCCTTTGTATTACTAGGGCATTGACTTTCCCCGCCCTGCAGAAAATAGGGAATACCATTCTTCACGGCTGAGATCTATCTTAGTCCGCCTGAAACAATTTTTTGATACGATCTGTATTTATAGTCCCAATTATTGGTAAGAATTTTTGCCGGATGTCTTAATAACCATCCAATGGCAATCGCCTCTTTGCTGGTATTTTTTTGTTTCGCTAATTTTCAATCAATCCCACTGTTTCTCTTATGACGATCATCCACATCCTTCTCCGGATCGATCAGTTTTCCACTTGCCACCGGCCCCCAGGCCTGAATCATGATATCATTCATTCGGCAATATTCAAGCGTTCCACCAGCCGGTGGAATGGGATCATTTTTAATATTCCATATAATACCTTCGTAAATCATATGGGAATGCAAAAGATTTATTTCTACCTGATTGGCAACGATTTTCTGATTAAGATGCTTTTGCAGAAAGATGCAATCTGGGAACCATTATGATTACTTACCCCAAAATGACGCACTTTACCACTCTGATATAATAGATCAAATGCACGGGCCACTTCTTCTGGTTCTCCCAAGGGATCGGGCCGTGAAGAAGTAAAATATCCAAGATACTCCGTATTCAGTCGTTTTAAAATCTCTATCCACTGATTCAATAATATACTCATAGCGAAAATCATAACGTACCGGATCTCCCGGGATTCGGATCATCCGGAAACCGTATGCCACATTTTGATTGAAGAATTATTTTCTCCCTCAATCCCGGGATATCTTTCATAATTTCGGCGAACACTTTTTCCGATTTCCCCTTAGCATAAATATCGGCATGATCAAAAAAATTGATATCTTGTTCCAATGCCGTCATAATCGCCTTTTTTGCTAAAACAACATCAGATTGGGTAAATGGTGCCTGATCCCATGTTCCCCCTAGTTTCATACATCCATAGGCTATGCGAGATGTTTCTAAGTTTGTGTTTGGGATATTGTACTTTTTCATGGTAATAGTCCTTTTGAATAATCAATATTCAACACGGAACATTCAATTACTTATCCGGCTGGATATTCGCTGTTGGATATTGAATATTTATGTTGCCCTACGTTTCACATTTGACATTTCACATTTGACATGATTAATCCGTATTGTCTATTGAATATTGATTTTTACTTTCTTACTGGGAATAATCCGTACCGGTCCCATTAATCCGGAAGGAGGTAACGGCTCGAAGCCAAATTCTCGCTGTATTGCTTTTAAATTTGCCGTGCCAAATCGGTCAATAAGTTCCTCAGGAACAGGCCGTACTTCTTTAAATCCAGAGACACGGTTGATGGATGTGTTGGTAACAACAATTTCAAGAATATTTTTGCCCGGTTTCACACTATTTGAAATATCAATACTCTGTCCGCGCATCCAGATAATTCCTGCATTTTTATCATTTAGCTTAACATCTGCTATTTCTCCTACTTTACCTAATTCCAAACACAATATCATATCATCTGTAAAATAGGATTTCGGTAAATCAAATTTAATCGTATAACGTCCGGATCCACTGCAATGCCTTGTATAGGACACATCCGTCCAGGAAAAGAGGGTGGAAAAAGTCGTATCTAATCCACTAAAATCTTTTCCTTCTAATGCGAGATTCCAGTTTCCATTAATTTCATAAGGCGCTGGAATAGTTGAGACCGTCGTCGTTTTTGAAATCAATGACCCGTTCGCTTTTATGGTGGTATGGTACAGTCCATTTCCAAGTGCTTCCCCTATAACAATTTGGTCTGTCAGATCTATGATATCATGAAAATTGGTTGTAGTTACATGATCAATCTGACCTTTTTCAAAGACGATAAATGTAGACTCATAAGCCTTTAATTTCAGTGGAATTTTTGTGCCCGTTTCGTTTTCCTCATAGAGATAAATAGGGGAAATGTCCCCATTATACGGATCCCAGTTCCAGACCTTTTTTCCTTTTACTCTGAATGTAACCGGAATTGTGCTTGCTATATCCTGAATATTGGTGACAAAATAGATATCAGCGTCATCAAGTTTGCGGTGCATAAAAACGAGGCCTTTATTTTTGCGCAATCCTTCATATACAAAGTCAATTCCAAAATCAGGCGGAATATATTTTTTGATCGTATTGATAAAAGGATCCAGGGGGCTGCTCCTTTTATCCCACCAGATCTTTCTTTCCAGAACCATTTTTATAAAATGACTATGACCCTTACCAAGTTTTATCGTCCCGACCTTGTCTCGTCCAAAAGGTTCTTCAAATAATTCCTTAACCAATTCTTTAACTTCAACATCGTTTTTTTTATAATCGACAAAACCCGTAGAACTTTCCGGTATCCTGTCCAAAGCAATCACGACACCGCCCTGGTTTACATAATCGTGGATAAATTTCAAAGTCTCAAGAGGTAAAGATTTAATAGCTGGGAGTAATAAAACTTTATATTCCATATTACGGATAACGATCCGACCATTTTCAATACGGGCGATATTCTGAAGAGCATCATCATTTAAAAGGTCATAATCATATCCGTTTGAGAGTAACAATTCGCCCAAATCTCCCCAGTCAAATTCTCTGGTCCACTTTCGGGCATTCAGGACATTGAGAGTCCATTGATTAGCAAGGGGAGAGTAGATTGCAATATCCGGACTAAAGTCGCCTTGTCGGAGTAAATAGGAACACCGGGCAACATATTCAGCCAAATTCGGATAATAGTCCCACCAAACATTTGTTGGGCTAATATTTGCGGCAAAACCAACAGCCCGGGATGGGGCCACGTCCTTTTCCGGTGTAAAACTATACCCGTGATTATAAAATTTTGTTGTTCCTGCCCTCAAGTAATTATCCGAAGCAATTTTCAGCTCCTCCAGAGTAGCCCGGTATCTTTCATAATGCATAAAAGTATAGGCTTCTGTTGAAATCACATCTTTTCCATATATATGGGCACCAGACGCAACATATTTTTTGGGACCTATACGGGTGTCGAACCAGTCCATGGCATCTTTTTCACCAGCGGTGATTTCCATTTCTGGGATATGTGTACTGCCCGCCGATTGTATGTTATCCGTAGTAAACCCGTAGGTTTGTATGCGAGACTTTACTCCATTTCTATCACACCATCCGACAAATTCTTTATAAAACACATCCAATCCCACATGATGCAAAAATTGATTGACATCATAACGGATTTTTGCCGAGATATCACCAACTTCCCACCAAATTGCAGGAAGATAAGGTGTGAGATCATATCCCTTGTATTTCTTATATTTCTCCAGGAGATCATCACTCCAGTAGATACCGCTTGCTGAATTCGGTAATTCAAAACTATCAATGAACATAGACTCCACCGTTGCACCAAAGTCCTCACCAAATGCATCTTTAAGCGCCCCACCAAAATAATTGCAATAATTTCGCATGGCCTTAGTACTAAAATGATCAACAGCGTGATCATGATCATTTCGCGTCATCCAGAAAGCCATCAATCGCCATTCACCTCCTGGCACTTCCCAATCAATTCTGCCATTATTGACTTTATCTGTGAGAATTCTAATTGAGGATTCGTTGATGACATTATTTTCGATCTTACCGGCAACAACCGCTAATAGTTTTTCTTTTCCTTCAAGTTTAGGTTTATAAATTTCCCAGGACCGTTTTGTCCGTGTAAGTTTATCGGGCAATTTACCAGAGAATTTCATTGGCCCGGTTAGAATGGCGGATGTTGGAACGATGTCTTTACTTCTTTCATCTTCAGGCACCCACTCACCGCCAATTATCCATCCAGGTCCACCATAATTAATGGATACTTCCATCCCAAGCCGTTTGGCTTCTTTAACCATATGGGTGAGCATATCCAGAAACTCTTCGGACATGAATGGAATACTTCCTTTTTGATAATAGTTTCCCATTGAGATTTGCTCTACACCTTTAATACCATGGGAATTCATTTGCTCCAGATGCCAGGTTATGGTTTCTTTACTCACGGGGTTACCCGGCCACCACCAACGTGTATGGGGCCAGCAATCCGTGGGAGGATCTTTAAAACTTTGTCTGATTTTTTCTGTCAAACTTTTTTCAGCAGCAAAAGATACATTCGCTGTAATGAAAGAAGAAAAAAAGAAATAAAACAGGAACACAAGCAAGGAGATTCGCATGGATTATCCTTTTAGGCAATATGAATAGATTATAATTATGACTCAGGTATTATTCGATAAAACCTATAAGGAATTTAGGATTTATCTCTAACTATTGAAAGGATTAAAAACTAGATTTATGAAGAATAAAATAATTGGATATTTCATTTCTCGCTAAGACGCTAAGAAATAATTATATAAAATTATAAAAAAATGTTAATCATATATAGAGATGCGATTAGTTTAAACTAATATAAAATTTGCCTTTGCGTCTTTGCGTCTTTGCGAGAGACATTTCCTTTTAATACATACAATATGTCATCCCGTTCCGGGACGGAATGACAAGAATGATATTTAATTCACCGCATTAAGATCTCTGCGTTAGACATATCATTGAAGAACAGGTGACCCTATCGACTAAGAATCATTTTTTGAACACGGGTATAAGAACCTGTTTTTAATTGATACAAGTATATGCCGGAACCGACACTATTACCACCAAAATCTTTTCCATTCCAGACAACCTGATGATGACCAGCACTTTGTTGTTGATCAACCAATTCGATAACCTCACGCCCTAAGATGTCATAAATGACAACTTTCACTGAACTAGTAACAGGTAATTCATACGAAATAGTCGTTTGTGGATTGAAAGGATTTGGATAATTTGGATGTAAAACCGGTGTATCCGGTAATATTACCTGATCAATTTTTGCCTGAATTGCCGTGGCTGGATTTACAACCGTGTATTTAAAGGGTTCAGCCGTATCGGAACCCCATGATGAGCTACTACCTGTTGGATCATTGGCTTGCTCTGATAATTCACCACTGGCTTCTAACGAAGCAGAAATATCCATTGTATAACCAATATCAACAATAGGATCACCTTCGGGTGTTTTTAGGAAACCCCACATGGGAGCCAAAATCTCTGCTTCATGTCCATCAGGCGAGACAGCAATCGTTATAATACCCTGATAAACGGGACCTCTATCAGCTACCATCACATAGCTGGAATCATCAAAAGTAACCCATTGGGTATAATAGTCATAAGTACCCGGCGCCAGATCGATCACTCCATTGGCCAAATCCACAGGACCCTGCGTATTTAATTGATGCTGGGTTAAAAACTCATGATTGATATAATGTCCTGTATTAAAAGCACCATTATAAAATTCAACTTCCATATTGACATCATATCCCTTGCTATCCGGATAATAGCCTCCCTCTTTAAGACGATAACCTGTGGTGTCATTATTATCCGTATCAATCGTAAATATAAAATAATAACGGCCTTTTCTAACATGACCCAATGTATCAGAGGAGGTTCGACCAATTTCTCCCAGTTGCCTTTATATAGCCATATAGATTTTTTTCATCATTGGTAAATTTAACTTCAAGAATATCTACATCTGAATAGTCTCTGTAGGATGGCTGTCCCCCATCCGGATAATCCCCTTCCGTATCATGTGCATCATCAGCCGGATCTGTTACGGCCACCGGTACATTGGACCAGTCCTCAAAGTTGCCATCTATTGATATTGTATGTTGGGCAAATATTAACGCAGGAGTAAAACATAAAATTATTATCAACACATTTGTTATTTTCATTTTGATTGTTTCTCTTCTCTTTCTTTATTCTGTACATTTTTTTTCACAGTAGCCTCAGCTAAGGCTGCTTTAAAATTATTTGTTATATATTTAAATGCATATTTATCTTTTAGTTGATTCTCAAAGTTTGCTCTAATTCCACGTTCAATCTCAAAATATTTTTGCTGAAAATAACTTTTTCTTTTGGCAGGATCAATTGTCTCCATTTCTGCGACTTTAAGAGAATCAAGTTTTATCTGAGCTTTGTCTTTAATTTCTTTCTTACCAATTAATATTTGGAGCAAGGTATTCTCCATGTCAAGCAATTGGATTTTAATTTTCTCAGTATCGTCAAGTCCTATCTCGCGGGCATGTATACTATACAGGTGTTCTTGTGCACGCCTTTTCAAATGTCTTTTAAACTCATCCATATTTATTGGTGCTTTTTTAGGATTTTCAAATAAATCAGAGACCTTGATTGATCCGCCATTAAATGTGGCCAGGGTTTTTCCGAGCTCACCCTCGGTTAATAGACTAAAATCTACTGAGCCGCTACGTAAATTTGTTTTAGTTTCTCCGGCTGCTATTTGAATTTCCTTCATTACAGTTTCATCAACTTTATAATTGTATTTTGTCGATAAAAGATCGAAACGCTGATTAGCCAGCTCTTTTATTTTATGACCGCGTATACGATTTAGTGTTTGCCAAATTCTAACTTTAACATCTTCAAAAGGGGGAACAACAACATCGCGTTTTTCTCCCTTGTACATGATATAAAATCCGCCATACCCTTTAAATGGGCCTGAGGTAGAGAATTGGTCTAAGGAGTCCATAACTTCCCTAAGTTTTGCACCACCTAAAGATTCGTTAATGACAAAACCAATATCCCCACCCTTATGATTGGACGTTATATCCTGTGAATATTTTTTTGCTAAGTCAGTAAATTTTTGTCCTGACCGCAACAAACTATATACATATTCAATGGTATCTTTTTGGGATTGAATAAATTCTTCCGTAGAATTTTCCACAAATGGCCGCATAATATAAGCCATACGGTACTGAGGCGAATATTCGTTATAAAACTTTTTGATCAGACTGTCAGTTACAATAGCATCTGTGAATTCCGCTTGTTGATACATCTGCCAGAGGAATTTTCTTTCACTTTCTGCTAATTTCTCTTTATAGTCTTTAGTATTTGGGATATCTTGTTCTTTAGCTTCTAATACAGCCATTTTCTTTATCGCCAAGAGTGAAACGATTTCTCTGAGATTTTCTTCTGATGGCATAACCTCAGGTTTGTACAAAGTGCTCAGTAGATAATGGTCAATATATTCCTTTTGACCAATAGTGCCATCCCTAAATTCAGCAAGATTTGTTTCGTCTTTACATGATGAAATGATCCCGAGGCTTAATACGAGCATCCCATAGAAGAAATATCTCTTCATTGTTATTTTCCTGATTTTGTTTATTGAATGGTTATATGTCTATTACAAAAAAATTTCGATTCGCCGGTAATTTCTTTTACTTGTACTCTAATCAAATAATATAGATCCAAATATACTAATTTAATCATTTTATTTATACAATTCCGGATAAATCGTGTTTGAAATGGGTCGAAAGTTTTTACCCATTAAAAAAGGGATTATCTCGAAAGACAATCCCTTTTTCGACGAAAGAACTAACTACTTGATGAGCAACATCTTTTTGGTAATTGATGTGTTTTCTGCTCTTAAGGTATAGAAATACAGCCCAGTCGGTAAAGTATGACCGACATCATTTCTTCCATTCCAAACAACGGAATGTTTTCCATTAGGCATATTCTTATCAACCAGGGTTCTCACTTTTTGTCCCAATGTATTATAGATAAAAAGTGTTACCTCGGAAGCCATAGGAACTGAAAATTCAATCGTTGTTGATGGATTGAACGGATTTGGATAGTTGTTTTCCAGAGCAAATTCCTCTGCAACCACACCAGGATTACCATCATTGATACCTGTAACCACTGCAGTTTCGCCTCTTGTGGTACCATCAATTGACCAATCTTCGGCCGGTGTTTCAATAAATGCAGAAATGCCTATCATTTGACCAGGTTCAAAATAACTCGCACCCGATTTTGCCATATAATAATCCTTGATCGGTTTAATGGGTATACCCAATTCGAGGAAATCTTCACCCCAGGCATGTGCTGCCCATTTAGGATAGCCATTTAAAGCAGCTATTTGATCTTCGTTTCCGGCAAAAACCTGTTTACCATCATAGTTCATACTCATGGCAGAATCAGGATCAGTTGGAGACATGGCAAACATATCATAGAAAACATCATTTTCTGGCTTACCGATATATTCGGAAGCATCCGTACCTTCATAGTCATGGGATCTAACTTCATATGGTCTCGGTATAACCCCACCCAGACCATCATTTTGAACAGGGTAATTATTTCTCTGACCTATGTAGATAACAGCCTCCGCGCCAAGCTGCTCAAAACCCTGACCTGGGAAATTATCTGCCAGATAACCAACCGGTGTATAATGGCCTTCATACCATCTGTTGTCCCATCCGGTTGCTGGATTATTATCCAAATCAAGCATCAGATGGTAATATCCACGAGAAGCATTATAGGTATTGCCATCATCAAATACCTCTTCATATACATTATTCGGCCAGGCCGGACCGCCCCAGAAACGAATAAAGGCATAAAGGGCGTCTTCTGCAATAATTGTTTTAACTGAACGAACATCAACAACATCGGTTGTTGTCGCTTTTACTTCTTCCGGAAATGACACATCTACATTATGAACTGATTCAATTATAGTAGGTACATCTGCCCAATCCGAACTATCACCATCAAAGGTAATGGCACCAGGTCTTGCCGGCATTTCAGGAAGTGTTAAAAAACCGCGGGTAGTAACATCGATTGACCAGTCTTCGGCCGGTGTTTCAATAAAAGCACTGAGACCAATTTGGTCTCCCGCTTTTATATAATCCATACCTTTTCCAGCAAAATATTTTTTCACAACTTCCAGATCATAGGCAAACTCAAGAAAGTCATTGCCAGAAGGCGTTTCACCATCAGCCCAGGCATGACCGAAGTAGTAGGAATGTAATGTATCAGCAGCGAGAGCTGCATCTTCACTGCCACCCAACAATAATGAACCTTCCCAGGCCATCATCCTGGCTGAATCCTGAACAGTTGGTTCAGCCGCAGCGAGATCATAAAATACATCATTTTCCGGTTTTCCAATATATTCAGACGCATCGGTACCTTCATACCCATGACCTCTAACTTCGAAAGGTCTCGGTATAACCCCACCCAGACCATCATTTTCAACAGGGTAATTATTTCTCAGGCCTACATAAATAACGGCTTCAGCGCCAAGCTGCTCAAATCCTTGACCTGGGAAATTATCAGCAAGATAGCCAACCGGTGTATAATGTCCCTCATACCATCTGTTATCCCATCCCGTTGCCGGATTATTATCCAAATCAAGCATAAGATGGTAATATCCGCGAGAAGCTTTATAGGTATTACCGTCATCAAATACCTCTTCATATACCTCATTCGGCCAGGCCGGGCCACCCCAGAAACGGATAAGTGTATAAAGAACACTTCCATGGACGACCGCTTTAACTTCTTTAACATCAACGACATCTGTAGTCGTAGCTTTAACTTCTTCTGGAAAAGACACATCCACATTATGGACTGATTCAAGCAAAACTGGTTCCATATCCCAATCAGTGCTGTCTCCATCAAGCCAAATCTGTGCATTAGAAGTACCAAATGCCAGAAAAATCATACTGACTAACATCAGTAGCATTACTTTGCTATTCATAGTTTACTCCATAAAAATTAGTTAATTGTTTACAAATAGTTAATTAACAAACATCAAAACTTTAAATATTTTAGGCCTTCCACACCTCCTTTCAACCATTTAAAACTGATTAAACAAGTTTTGTTAATTATAATAATACTCAAATACTACAGTACAAATTTCTTAGTCAAAACTGAACCCAATTTAATTCAACGGTAGGTACAACGGCCTTCCCATCAAAATTTCTTTGAATAAGAACTGTCATCGGATTTGACTTTTTACTTGAAGTTAGTTCAATTGTCTCTAAAAGTTCCTCATTAATCCAAATCGGGTAACGGTTTTTTAATTCTTCAACCTTGTTTTCCAAGCGAGCAAGATACTTTTCATGAAACACGGCATTATAAACTTCATTTTCATATCGTTCAAAATTTGTTGTATCCACTCTGGCGCTGGGTAATTCCTGCCAACGGTTGCTAAAAAAATCTTTCATTTCCTTTTCAGAAACTTCCAGATCCTTAATGAGGTCATGGCGGTAGATTTCATATGTCCATTTTTGCTCCCACAAGCGCAAGTCCTCAGAAATATTCATAGAATCAGAAAGACTCTGCTTCTCTGCTATCCCAACAAAGGACTCTTCTTTCATCATATCACCAATTTCCAAGATCAGGCGGTCTTTAAAGTCAATATACGACTTACTTTCCTTTAAATATTTTCTATTGTAATCCATATAAATCAGATAATCTCTGACTGTTTTCTGCCCATTCTTTGATGTTATTAGGGTTTCATTCAATAGATTGTAAATATCTTTAATATAGGTCTTAGTGGTATCCGAAATATTATCTAATCTGCCAAATAGGGAGCGATTTTCCGGTAAGCCATCTTTAACCCAATTAAATAAGGGATCCACCAGATCTTCTGCAATATGACCCTTTACCCGAATATCAAGTGGGGTTAAAATGGAGTCCATAAGAGTATGCATCACCTTATCGGCTTCAATATTGCGTAGACGCTCTTCCATTTTTTTTCTTCTGGCGCCATAGAGCAGTTCACTCTTTGTAATTCCTTCAAGATTAATATCCAATACCTGTGCCACGGCATACCCATTACCATAAACAAAGGGCTCTGACGTTTTACCCATTTCCAGATCTTTTATCTCGTTGAAAACATGGGGAGGCATTTCTAAATAATCAATCCAGTCCGTTTCATAAAAACGCTTTTCCTCCAGTTTTATTTCCTGTTTTGCTAAAACGTTTTCCACAAAATCATCAAGAGTGGATTGTCGTGTCTTTTCGCGCACACGATCGGCTTCAGCTAAGGAGGGTGTTGGCCAAATGATCAGACGAAATTTTATCGTGCTTTTTTTTATAGCATCCTGCAACTCATCTTCGGGTATCTTAATTTTATCATGAACATTCCTAGTAACAAATGCCTGTAATAAGTTTGAATTTCGGCGATTGGCTAATCTGGTGCTTACATAGGGATTATCATTATAGCCAAGGCGATATCCTTCACTCGCTAATAATAACTCTTTGATCATAAAATCAAGATATTGCAGTCTCGGATTCTTACCCTGTCTCAAGGATGCAATACTAAATTCATAACTGTATCTAAACTCATCATCGGTAATAATTCTATCACCTACCCTGGCTAAGATTTTTTCTTCAGGGACGGTTTGCGATGATTTATCCGAACAAGATACAAACATCTGCAACATCAAAATAATGAAGAAAAGACTTTTTACTATGTTTATTATTCTATACATATACTAAAATCGACTTGACTATTAATATCATTTTATTATCAGAAAACGATATTTCCTAAAACTATAATTAATGAAAAATAAATCGTTTTCCATGGTGAGATTCATTTTTTTATGAATCTCACCATGGGTTATAAATTAAGATAGCCTATTCAACTATTATGATAGAAACAATAAGCTTACTTAATTATAGCAAATTTTCCTCTGTGGACGCCTATATCTTTTGCATCAACAGCATAAAAGTAGATTCCAAATGCGATCTCTGACCCATCGTCCGTTGTCAGATCCCAGGATTCCCGGCCAAAATCATCCTGAGCATTGTGGTCCAATTTCTTGACTAATTTACCGCTTACGGTAAATATCTGGATAGTGCATTCTGGAGGAAGATTCACAAAATCAATCCGCCGCTGCGTGTTACCGGCTAATTCATAAATAGGTTCAAGTGTACTTGATGCCACATAGGGATCAGGTACGACGTAGATATTTTTCATATCCGCCTGGGCCTGTTCACGAGACCATTTACCTTTTTCCACTTCAAAACGCAAGGTGTCAAGATGCGTGGGATTCCTGAAGGTCCGAAAGCGGTATATATCACCCGGGACTGGTGGAATGACAGGATTTTCTTTATCAAACTGATTTTTATAAAAACGTAATGTCCAGGATTCCCCTGTTCGTCTTTTGTCCGTATCATAATAGGTTAGTATCACCCGTGTACTATCCCATATCTGCCCCTTCATTTCTTCAAGTTCCTCAGGTGATATATTAACTTTACTCTTGTCATAAAGTATTTTCACCTTCAATTGTCTTGGATTATCTGGATCTGTTATATCCCAGGTTGTAAAATTAATTGGAATAGCCTGGACAAATATAGATTGTGCCAAAGACGTGTCTACACCTACATAATCGCCGACACGTAACTCAACATCAATGGGTAATGCAATATTGGTTCCTGGTTCAATATCCTGGACTCTAAGATTGGTAGGCGTTGTCGTTACCCACCTTTTCCATTCATTCGTTTGACGTCCTTCTGCATTTGTTTTGACAATGCTGATCCCACGGTCCTGTAAATCTTTAGGATCAATTGGCCAGTTAAAAGTAAAATGCAAACCTTCATATACGGATTTTTCAATTTCTTTATAAACATTCTGGTTCTCAATAAAATCAACCGAATTGTCATATTGAATATTGAATAACGTGTCGCCGGTCGTCAGATTCATACAGCGAATGCCCTGTGTATTGCCCCATAAATATTCGTAATTTGTTTTCTCATAAAGACTGCTGTCATCTGCAAATGTAATTTCATATCTATTGCCGAGTTTAACATGGTCTTTATTAAAAATGCCTATGGTCCATTGCCCTCCCCGGGCAATACCATTAACGTGCTCAATATTCAATGAATCCACAATAGGTTCTGAAAATCCCGCTGCGGGTTCAACCGGCGTGCACACGGCTGTATTTCTATCTCTATAGACAACCTGGCCGAGGGTATTGACCGTTATGTTAAAGGGTGATTCGCTGGGCATGGCTTGCATGGGGTATTCTTCACTAACCAGCCCTCTTTCCTCGGGACCAAAATCCCAGTCATTACCGGCATCGATCGCATTAACAGCATAATAGTATGTACGTCCGTTATGTACAAGTGTATCACGGTAAGAATGCTTAAGACCCGTGTCATTGCCCATGTCATAATGCACACCCATATTAGGAAACGGAACGGGATGGGCTCCTTTTAAACCGTCGCTTCTATCATAAATAGCGATCGGTTCAAACAGAAGGACATTACCAAATGCATCGGTAATTGTTTTAATATCCAGAAATTTTGGATCGGTACTCTTATAAACGCGATAGCCATTAAAATCTTCACCAAAAAAAGGATCTTTGGAAAATTCAGCATCGGAATCCCAATAGAGCTGGACCTCTTCGTCTTTAACATTGGCTACTAAAGTCGGTTGAAGTGGTGGCGTTAAAAAGCGATAGTTATGATCATAAATATCCTGCATAGTGGCTTTGTTGCGCACAGCATCATCCCTATTCTCACCCATGATCAAAGCAATCGTGAAACGTTTCCATTCCATTTTTTCCAACCTAACAGATTTGGCCCCAAAGGTGAAGCAAATTGGCTCGTCTGTTTCTGCTACATCTTCACCTGGTTTATCAAGATATTTGGACCAGAACACGCGCTGATCCATCAAAATTTTGTCGCTCTCATAAACAAAAATATGTTTCAAACCGGCCTGATCTGCTTCATCTATATCTGTCAGATCAAAGTCAGGTTCGCCTAACTCCATGTATCCATTACATTCCGTTCCGTCCTCATCGGGTCCGGGCCAGCCATTTTCGTCTGGTCCAATGCCATCAACACCTCTGTCATCTTTTACAGGTTCCATGTCTAATTTGTCATTTTTATTGAGATCTTCACCATTATCCAAAGCACCATTAAAGTTGGCATCCTCCGTATCCCAGGTGCCATTGCCTTCTGTTCCATCGGCATCAGGTCCAGCATATCCCGTGTCACCAGGTCCTTTTTTATCAAGTCCTATATCGGAAAAGGGTTCCCAATCTCCATCGTTATCAATTCCATCTTCCATTGATTCATCAATATATCCGTCTTTATCATCATCCTCGTCGTTATAAGCAATTCCGGGGCTTTCTAAAAAGGCAAAGGCAAAATAACCAATTTTTTTATAAGTTGATAGATCTCCAGGCTTTGTGTACCATTGATACAATATATCAAATTCCAGACGTTTGGCTTCCCCCTGGGGCGTGCCATCTGGTGTATATTCTGCTTTTATGTAATCTGCTGCGTTATAACTACTTTGGCCGGCAATATTGGCATCCGTCCACATACCGGTCACGACATGGTTTAATATATAGTCACTATAATTTCTAACTCGGTACACAGAGACAAGCAGATCTTCCGCTAACGGATGGAACCAGGCATAGACTTCTTGATTCCACCTCAATACCTGATCCGGCAATTCCGCCTTCTTTCCACATGACTGTATTTGGTGTTCCATCCGGATTTTGCTTCGGCCAGTAATTGTATTGCGTATATTCATTCCAATAATCATTTTCATGATCATCCATGCGATACAAGGTCTCCTGGTCGGAGATAGTCCCAGCTTTATATTCTCCATTCCATTTGCCAGCCCGATTGCCGGCGACGGTCGTTCTTGGTGGCCGATCGAAATAAGGACGTGTATCACCAATATAAGAGCCGCCTGGCCAATACTCCGGCCAGGTTCGTTTATCCGTGCTTATGGCCATACTTTTGATAATCCCTGGTGGCGGCTCGAGATTAAAATCAAGGTTACCATTGAAATTAACATCCTCCTGTGGTGATAATTCACCATCACCGTCCGTATCTTCATTAATACCCCATATCCAGCCATATTTACCATCATTATAAAATCCCGGTATCGGTGCCCAAATTTGTTGATGATCATTATTTCTAGAAATTTGAGCTGGTGTACCTACTGAGATATGGGGAAGATAAGCATTGCTAACAACCGAAATTTCGTGCTCACCGTTCGAGACCAGTGGAGGCATTTCATCATAGGGTACCATTTTGTTCTGATACTCGGTCATGTCAATTACTTTAGCTCCAATATAGAAATTGGCATAACCAACATAGGTCAAACCCTGGCTACCTGGCCATGTAAGGCTTCTGCTGGGTTCAACATGCGAATCTGTTACATTACCAATATTCCACACGGGACACCAGACCAGATTTCGATCAAATAATCCTCTGGCCCAGAAACGTGCCCAGTGCATGGGATGTGTATCAAATTGTGCGCCTCCGACTACATCCGCCTGCGCAAATAAATTATTTGTACTCACTATTGATGAGAATATGATTAAGATAAGAATTATTCTCTTTAAGATGATTTTCTTATCATCATAATTTCTAATGTCTGTCATCATTTTATCCTATTAATTTATAGTTGATATGATAAACAAAATTTGTTGAGATTATAACGCACCACTGACACCCAGCGTAAATCTATTTACATTGGACATAATTCCCCAATCTGACCAGGCATAATCAACCGTTACGCGAACGACATTACTAAACGTATAGTCAAGGCCACCGCCAAGTGTTAACCCACTTATAGCCGCATCATTAAACAATGATTGATAGCCACCCCTGAGGAATACCATATCAAACATTTTTGCTTCAACCCCAACGTCCACACTTTCTTTATCATCACTTGGATGATTTAGGTTTGAACCAATTTGAACAGCATAATCATCGCTAAGAACATATTCATAGGCGACACCAAACCTAAACAGCATCGGTAATGCATATTCTTCTGTTCCATATTCAATACTACATTGTCATTATTAAAATATATATCCCTTCGCCCATCGATATCTCCTACCCGGGTTAAATCTCTTCCAGAAAGTCTGAACTCCGGTCCAAGATTGCTAATGGTACCACCTAATCTTAATCCGGCAACAGGGGTTTCATACAATATAGCCAAATCAATGGCCATGGTAGTACCCTCTACATGCCAGATCTTTTCCTGAAAATATTTCAAACCCAACCCGAAGGAAATGCTTTGGGTTATACTAAATCCCCAGTATAATCCTGCAACAAGGTCAGAGGCTGAATATGATTCACCTGTACCATCAGGACGAGCCACAGTTCTAACTGGATTTTCACCATAGTCCATCATCGCCAGATGTACTCCTATAGCGGAATTCATGAATCCAAGAGGGACAATGAGATCTATAACGTTAAAATCTGTGTCTACAAACCACTCGGTTTTTGTTGCCTGCAAAGAAATTGATTTAATATTTACAATTCCAGCCGGATTCCAGTATAAGGCAGAAGGATCATCGGCGATTGCAACGAAAGATCCACCCATTGCAATAGCTCTGGCCCCAACACCGATTTCTAATACGGCTCCGGCGGCTGATCCTCGTCGACTTACATCAGACTTATATCCAGTAACCTGGGCAAACAGTTCTGGAGCAATCAAAACCAAGAACAGGAATAATAATAATACACGCATATTTCTTCTAATTATATTACTCTTCATTTTGCTATACCTTTATTATTTAGAAACTCCAATTCACACCAAATTGAATTAAACGTGGTCGGGAATATTGAGTCGGATTATAATCAGCCTCTGTGTGGCTGAACGCACCGATTTGATCTATTCTTCTGTAACGTGCCCGACCCAGTTCTGGTGTATAGGCATTAGGACCGGCACGACCAGTAATTGCATTCACTGAGTTTTCATCTGCATGATCAAAGACATTATATATGTCCAGATAGAGAAGTAAGTTTGAATCCCATACTTTGAAATTCTTTCCAAATTTCAAATCTACCGACCAACGTGTTGGTTTTCGATCACTATTATCCCACCATCCACCAGGAATTTCAACACTTGGATCAAGCGTAGCAGGGGAATAGGGCAAGCCTGAGCCCCACTGAGCAATGACACTAACCAACCAACCTGACGCAGGGATGTAATTAACCACGCCATTTAAAGAATGGGTTTGATCCCAGTTTAAGTAATTAACCCTTCTGGAAGCCATCGTATACGCCCCAGCTCCAGGTCCGGATGTAATAGCCACTTCTCGTATTGCCTCTGCACTTGAAGAGGTACCCTTGGCAGTCATATACGTATAATCAAGCGAGCTTGTCAAGGTACCATCTCTTGTTGCCTGGTTAAACGCCAGAGTGACACCATTGGCATTGCCATATTCTTTATTGATATATCTGTAAAAAGTCGTTCCATTGCTCAGGGTTAAAATTTCAACTCCCAATAAATCCCTTATATCTTTATAAAAGACTGAAAGTTCCATGGCCAAACCTGGCACTAATTCTTGTTGCAGGCCCGCTTCATATTGGACCGTTTTCTCGGCATCCAGGTTCGGATTTCCAATGTTAGTGCCCATAATACTAAATTGATTATAGTGAGGCAATACGGGATTTTGATATAATTTTTCTAAACTTGGCATTTGAAAGAAATGACCATAGGAGAGTCGGATAGCACCTTTTGTGGATACTGGAAAGGATAATCCAAATCTTGGGCTTACCTGGTATTTGGTTTTAGCTTTTTCGTAATAAGTGTCGGCTCCTACAAACTCAGGAAAGACTTTTGAATAATCAGGCGCATAACGATCCTGGGGCATAAACACATCAAGTCTCATCCCTGCATTAAAAATAATATCACCCATACTCAACGTCGTTTGGAGATAACCTGATCCCTCAAGAGGAAACCGGTCATAATCTACATAAAACTGTGCATCTTCAAGTGAATCAGCATGTGTTTCTCGAACCCGTATATTCCCATATTGATAATCTCTCGTCGCCTCTCGAAATATGAGATACGGTATTTCCAAACCCCTGATTTCATTTCGAGTATAGGGGAATTGCTGGGTTTCATAACCCAGGACTTCCCTCATCGGGGACCGCTTATATTTTAAGTCATATTTTTTTACTTCAAATCCACCTTTCAATTCTACGATATTATTAATCTGCCAGGTGGCATCACCATTTACCAAATGCGTATTTTGGTCATAGTAATTACGGTCCCAAGAATTAATGCCACCATAATCATAGCCTGTATTTTTACCAGGGTCCCAGGCATTTACCGCTGTTGTCTGATACCTGGGATCATTGGCATCTTCGAAAGCATAGGATTCGGATTGATTCTGCTGAAAGGAGTAGCGAAGATTATAAAAGAAATTATTCCAGGGTGTATGGGTAAATGTTAGCATGTGCGTTAAGTTAACAGAATGATACTCACTTGTGCCATCAGGAGCGAAACGCCAGGAATTTGAATAACCCTTTCCATCTGTTTTACTGTAAAACATATTGTAGGCAGCAGTAATAGAAGTAGTGGGTTGGTATACCAACTTTGTATTGACATTATATAATTCTGACCAGTTCATTGAGACATATGCACCATCACCTGTATGTAGTGAATCAGGGATTGGTATAACCAGCGGATCCTTTGGATCATAGGTCGCATCATACCATTCACGATATACCTCAATTTCCCAACCATCCGTGATATTATATCGGCGTTGACCATTCAAGTAACCATTTGAATTTAAGACACGTCCATTGACATAAAAACCCAACTTACCAAGACTTTTAGGGAAAGGAATTGGTCCGGATACAGAAAAATTGACTTCCGATTCACCAAGAGGATCAAATTCATCAAGATTAATATACTGCGGTTGTGTTGAATAATATCCCCCGGTCATGGCATCTACCATAAATTCAAATTTATTTTCAGGCACTTTTGTAACCACATTTATGATCCCTGATTGTGCCTGACCATATTCAGCATTGAAGGTCCCTGTAATTACCTGCAACTCTTGAATAAAATTGTTTTCCATCCGGACATTTGAACCACCGCCTTGGCTGAAGTTATTAGTTACACTAATTCCATCAATCATATAAGCGACCTCTCTAGTACGCCCGCCACGTATATGTATCCCCCCACCAGCGTCTTTTACAACACCTGCCTGCAATTGAATTACATCCGAAACATTCTTGACCGGCATGGCATCAATTTGTTCTTTGCTAACATAAGAGGTACTATTTGTGCGGTCAAACTCTACAGCCTCCCGCGTTGCTTCAACGGTGATTACTTCTCCCTCGAGAATTTGCTTCCTGAAGTTCAACCTCGATCTGAGTTACCCGGTCTATATTCACGACAACATCTGTCAACTCAACTGTACTATAACCGAGCATGGAGACACGTACCGTATGCTTTCCCGGAGGAATCATTAACACAACGAACATGCCATTAACATCTGCCGCCGCACCCAGACTTGTTCCCACTATTTCAATATTAGGACCAGGGAGTCCTTCACCGCTTGATTTGTCTGTGACGACACCAGCGATCTTACCCGTTGTACCAGCCAACATAATTGAAGGTCCTAAAACCACTAGAAAAACGAGTATAAAGATAAAAATTGGCCATCTGGTATTTTCCATCAGATTCATCCTTCTTATTGATTCTATTATATGCAATTGACTAAAGTCCACCCCGTAATGAGGAAATTTTATGCTTCGTATTAATTATTGTTCCAAAAATTCTTAACGATCGCAAAATTTTGTGATAATTGTCGCAGAACTGATTTTTCTAAACAAGCACCTGTAGGGATATAGTGCTAACTATGTGAGTTGGAAAAAAATCCACCATTTTCATTTTTCATTAGAACGTCTGCAATGCGAATTTTAACAAAGGAATAAGAATTCGAGATAGTAGTCAGATCTATGTATTGGATAATGTCAGTATCAATTCAGAACATGCTTCAGGTTCGAGGCAAACGTTTGCGCATCTTACATATTTTTTTCCGTTTTGTCAAGAAACATTTTGAAAATTAGTTGGTTTTTATAGCGAAAAGTCCCCCTTTTCTTAAATAATTTTCAACATTAAAAAATTTGCACCCTGTCAAAGGCTCCCGAATTATCCCGGGACTTTAAATATAACTATAAGAAAGCTACAAAGTTTGTGACAATTGTTGAAATATTAAAAAAAAATTATTCCAGGTTCCAGCCATATAATATAAACTGAATATCTTCTTTATCACGATCCCGTGCGGAAAAATCTGCGAGGACCGTCTTTTTTTCTCCCGGCAATAGTGAAAAGTAATTATCCTGCCAGTAAACCGGTGTAATTTCATCGCTGCTGTTTTTGTCTTTAAGAGCCAAAACAACCATAAAGGCCGGTTTATCTGTCGGATTTTTGATAATAACTTCAGCCTTTCCCACCCCATCCTCAAAATCAAGAATGAAATCAGTATTTAATTTAATTTTTGGCAGATGATTTAAATCAGTAAAATCTGCATAGGAATCAGGATTCGCTTTTAGAATCCCCCATCCTTTGCCTGTGCGAATTTCATCCTTGCTTCCCTGAATATCCGGTGAGGTTGACAACCAATAAAAGTTCTCTGAAAAATGTTTTCCCTGACCATCATTAAGTTTGAGGCTTAAAAAAAATGTTTTACTTAATTTTTCCGGCCATTCAATCTTGAATGCTTCGGATTTTGAATCAATACCGACATCAATCGTGGCAGATTTACTATATTTTTCGGTCATATCCATATTAAAGATTTTTGCCGAAGCATGTAAATTATTGAATTCTTTATAGTAACTATTTAGAACAACAACTGAATGATCGTCATATGAATATTGAATGTGGAGCGGTTCACAGGCTTTTTTTGCTCCATAGTAAGCCCCTCCTACATTAAGATACCAGTCCACATACTGCCAGGTCATGGCTGCCGGCCAGGCTGCATTATATTTCCAGGTTGTGATGCCAAGCGCGTCATACTTATTTCGTCCATAAGCTTCATACATACCCCTGGCACTCTCATAATTCATGACCTGTCCCTTAAAACAAAACTCTTCTATCTCAGCTGGTTTCCCATAACGCTGCTCTAACGACTTTATAGCTAGATCAAAATATTCAATACCCTGCAAAACGGTATGAAAAGAAAATATGTCATTATTGATAGGCCATTGTGCCGAAGAGGGCATCATTCTCCGAATGCTCTCATAGGGAGCAATGATCCCACCGATGCCACCAGATTGCGCAAATCCCCATGCGCCATCTTCCTTGTGCTTATAATAATGTGAAGGTGTGGCATAGGTCCACAATTCTAACGTTCCGGTTCTGGTACCACCCGTTTTAAAGCGATTTTCGATATGAAATGCCCCTGAATGGGGTTGGTAGGTCCTTTGTGGGGTATATTTAGCAACAAGTTCACGATATTTAGTATCCAAATATTCTGTCGGAAAAGTTTCATCATGGCCAAGAAAATGAATCAGACTGGGATGATTGCGAATGCGTAAGATCATGTCCTCAATCAAGTCAACCGCAAGGTCCTCATTGGGGATACTCCGTCCAAATATCTGTTGAATGACAAAGACGCCATACTCATCACATTTGTTATAGAATTCTTCTGTTTCCCGAATAGAAAATCCTTCCGAGCGTAGGGCATTCAGATTTGCCTCCCGCGCATAGCGTACTAAAGCATCGTACCGTTCATCTGTTAGATTCAGCATCATATCACTGGTCATCCAGGCCCCGCCCCGGATCAGAATGTTTTTGCCATTTACCTTGTACCCGCGCCACCCCTCTTCATTTACATAAGTTGAAACTTCCCGTATACCAAAACGAACTTCCTCACTTGAGGAGAGTTGATTGTTTATTGTAAAAGATAATTCAAGATTATAAAGCTCCTGCGGACCAACCGGATGAGGCCACCACAAACGTGGATCATTTATGACTAACTGTTTATAATCAATGGGATTAAATTCGCATGTTTTAAGTTCACCCGCCTTGAGCGTTACCGGTTTTTCAAATACGATATTTTCAATTTTACCCCGGAGAATACCCTGGACCTTCTTGTTATCTTTATTTTTTAACTCGGCAGTAATTGTAATCTGGGCCCTTTTGAGTGAGGGTAAATCCAGATCCGTAACAACGTAGGGATTACGAATAACCACAGGACCAGTGGCAGATAAATAGACATCCTCCCAAAGGCCCATATTGAGATCAGGCGGTTGTGGGTTGTGATCATCCCAGCCTGTTGTTGCTTCAACTTGTTTTGTTCTATATTTGATGTCCGGAATCCTTCCCGGAGAAAATACTTCAACTGCCAGAACATTTTTCTGGCCAACCTTCAAATGTTCGTTAACATCAAACTTAAATCTGCGGAACATTCCAACAACATCTGATGTATCAGCGATCTGTCGACCATTCAGCCAGATATTTACTTTATAATTTATCCCATCAAAATGTGCGACAGTTTTTTTCTGATCCCAGGATAAGGGTACGTCAAATTCAGTACGATACCACCAGGATGGATAAAAAGGACTGTCCGCCTTCATTGCCAGCCAGCGTCCATCACGGTAGCCGGGAATTGACTTGAGATTATCACTATAATAGGGATCAGGATAAATATCATTTTCAACGAGTGCAGCGAGAACCGTGGATGGAACTTTGGTCGGATACCAGGATTCCGTGTTAATACCTGGATTGGACAATTCGGAGCCAGAATATTCAATTTTTGCAGATGATTGCAAATACCATTGATCTGCGAGCATAATTTTTGAATTTGTATTTTGTGATTGGCCTGAGCATGAAATAATGGCAACAATCAAGTAGAAGGGAAAAATAGGAAAGATAAATTTACGAAAAACATGCTTATTGGAGATCGTCAATAAAACATTCTGGTGAAACACAGCGGATATTATCTTCATTGATACCTCCCTTTTTTTTCCGTACCGACCCAATCCTCATCACATTTTATCCAGGGAAAAGGCTATTTGACTATAAAACCGAGATGAAAAAAAGTGCTTTAAGCATTATGAGAATTTTCTAAAACAGTTCCCATAAATATTATGAAAATTTAGAAAAGACTTTGCGTTCTTTGCGCCTTCTTTGCGTCTCTGCGTTAAATTATTCGAGGTTTTAATAAATTATTCAGGGCTAATCATTCGGATATCTTAATGGCCATGGTGCTCTGATATTATCCATGATTTTCATGATTTCTAATGATTCATCAAGAGGCATTCTGGGGCTCTCAATTTCACCAGCCCTTAAACACCGCATTACCTCACGGGCCTCATAATTTAAACCATTTCCATTTATTGGAATTTCAGTGATGATCTCCTCTTCGCCCTCAACCCGGAGAACCGCTTTTTGAGCAACGGCGAAAGTGGGAAACACTTTTATATAACCTTCCGTGCCAAAAATATAGGCCTCATTAACCGTATCTGTCCGTAGAGCAAAGGTTAAAATGGCTAAGGCTCCCTCATCATATTCAAGCAAGGCTGCGCCTTGTTCATCCGAACCTGAAGATCCAATATATCCATAACCAACTGACTTGAGTGGTGCTTTACCATAAATCATAGACGCAAAGGAGATGACGTAGATACCCACATCTAACAGGCTGCCCCCACCCTTTTCAGGATTAAGATGACGTGTAAAATTATCAAATTTTCCCCGGGCACCGCGTGTTGCCTTAACCATTCTCACTTCACCTATTTTCCCCTCTTTGATCCATTCCAGGATTTGATGGGTAACAGGAAAATGTCTCGTCACCATCGCTTCCATAAGAAAGACTTTCTCTTCCCTGGCCACGCGAATCATTTCTTCAGCTTCCCCGGCCGTCATCGCAAAAGCCTTTTCACACAATACCGCTTTACCGGCCTTCATACATAAAATACTGTTTTCTGCATGTAAGGTATGGGGAGTAGCGATGTAGATTACCTCCACCTCCGGGTCATTTGCCAATGCTTCGTACGAGGGATGCCTGTTCGGAATATCATGTGTGTCGGCAAAGCTATTTGCACTTTCTAGGCTGCGCGAACCAACAGCAACTACTTCTGCATCCGGAATTAATTTTAAATCTTTTGTAAAACTATGGGCTATATCACCCGTGCTTAATATTCCCCATCTGATCTTTTTCATATTTATCCGATCTTTTAAATCATTTATTCTCGCAAAAACGCCAGGTTTCAAAGATTGTTATCCACTAATTAAGCAAATTATTCTGTATTGAATGCTTTAGAAAAGTCATCCTGAATTTATTTCAGGATCATTTTTTTTGTTGAATAGTTAGATGCCGAAATGAATTCGGCATGACTAAAGTGCTGCTAATAAATCACCTGTTTTAGATAATTAAATTAGTGTTAATTCGTGAAATTAGTGGATAAAATTTATTGCTCTGTACGATGAGTTATAATTTCACCACTTTACCTGCCAAAGACGATTCATAGGCTGCATCAACTATTTTTAACACATTCATTCCTTCTTCGATACCAGGATTGGGCACCTGCCGGGTGCGGATGCACGCCACAAAATGTTCCATCTGACGGTCATAGATTACCTGATCGCAGTGCTCGATTTTTTCGGGCATTGGCGGTTTAAATTCACCAGGAAATTTTCCAACCTTTATTTTTAACTCCGTTGGGAACAAACTTCCATAACCTTTTGTACCAAATAGCTGGGTTCCTGCTTCCGGACCATCCATATGGGGATGCCACCACCCGCTTTCAATAATCGATGTGGCACCATTGTCCCAGGTAATCATAATAATCCCCGTATCGTCAACATCATAATCACCATAATAAGTACCTATCTTTGCGTATACCTCTTTTGGCCGGGGTTCACCCAAAATGTACCGGATCGTATCCAGCGCGTGTACACCCATATCAGCCAGAGCTCCTCCACCCGCTAGTTCCTTTTGTGTAAACCAACCTGCCGGCCCCCAGTTCTCATGGATACCATATCCTTTTGTCTTTATGATCGTGCCCAGCTGGCCTGAATTGACCACATCTCTGATAAAATTAACTTCCGTATCAAAACGCCACATATGGCCAACCATCACGATCCGGTCGTTCTTTTCCGAACACCTAATGACTTCTTCTCCTTCGGGAACATTCATCGCCATCGGTTTTTCTAAAAATACATCCTTTCCCTTCTCCATAAAGGCAATCGCGTAGGGGGCATGAAATTTATTTGGTGTACCGATGATCACGGCATCAATATCATCCCGGTCAACCAAACTCAGGGCATTATCTGTAGCACCATTAATATTATATTTAGAGGCGAAGGCCTCTGCAGATTGTAATGGCAAAGCAGCAACAGAAACCATTTCAACATTTTCCAACCTTTTCAACCCACGGGCATGATAGTCAGCAATATATCCTGCACCGATCAAGGCAATTTTAATCTTTTTCATTTTTCTTTCCAGATTTGTTCTTTATACAAGATTCACTGATTTTATTTAGGGCAGACACGCGGGTCTGCCCCTACAATATCCCGTTCACAATTCATCTTTAACGGTTCAAAATTTACAATTAAATTATTTGAACATTGAATATTCCTTGTTGAATATTGAATATTCAAACGGGCGGCCCCTACGCTCAACGCTTTACTCTCCACGAATCCTGTTACACCAATTCATCCACATTATCATAAATCTTACTGATTGCCTCAGCAATCTGATCCATATCTGATTGTGGACCCATAAGCACTTTATGATGCAAACAGACGGACTCCTCGTCATAAATTCTTTCACAAACGGGCAGATTAAACCTGGTCGGGTCCATCTCATCCCAATGTGCATCAGTCAATTTGTGCCGTGCCGGTTTTGTAAGCGGAACATATAAGGAACATTTGTTTAGAGGCTCATAAGATGGTTCTACATCTATTCCTAATTCCTTGGAGAGAGACGCCCTGAATTTTTGTACGGGTAGATTTTTGAAATCGTGTGCAAAATATCGGAAGGAAAAATTAAAATAGGCTTCATTTGTTTCTCTATCATCTCTTCTCATCGGTTTAACACCAGACAAATCACCAAGCAACCCATTTAAATAGATGGCATTTTTATCTCTCCTACTATTTTGCTCCGGTAATCTTTTCAGACCTTCAACCAAAATTGCAGCCTGAAACTCAGTTAATCGATAATTCCCGGATTGAATAAAATTTCCATCATCGCCATAGACACCTGCCCCTTTGTCCACATCATCATATTCATCGCCTTCCGGTCTTCTGCCACAATTACGCAAAGCATCAAGTTTTTCAGCAATTGCAAAATCACTGGTTGTTAGAGCACCACCCTCGCCAGCCGTAAGATGTTTTGAGAGCTGAAAACTGAAACTCCCGACATCACCAAGGCTTCCCGCTTTCTTTCCTTTCCACTCACCACCATGTTTATGAGCACAATCCTCAATAATTTTAAGCCCATGTTTCTCTGCAATGGCTAATAAAGCATCCATATCAGCAAATCCACCATAAAGATGAACAGGAATGATGGCCTTGGTGCGAGAAGTTATCGCCTCTTCAACTTTTTTTGGATCAATACACCAGGTATCTTCCAGTACATCAACCAGAATAGGAATAGCATTTACATCTGCCACTGTCGCGGCCGTTGCCTGCCAGGTCAATCCGGGTAAAATAACTTCATCCCCATACCCGATACCTAACGCTTCTATAGCCAATTGCAGAGTTACAGTACCATTTGCTGCTGAGACAGCATACTTTGAGCCAATATACTGAGCAAAGGATTTATTAAATTCTCTTTCCTTGGCGCCATTATATGACCAAATACCACTGTTAAGTACCTCCAGCAAGCCCTTCTCTTCATTTTGATCCCAGATTGGCCATTGCGGCCAGGGTGTTTGTTTTACATCCCTGAGGGGAGATCCGCCCATAATTGCTAATACTGACATATTATTGTTTCCTCTTTTTTATAATTATTATTCACATAAAAACAAAGATAATTTTTTTACGGTAGTCAATCTGTCCCGGAACGGGATCGCGTCTCGAGATGAGAATCTTCCTTCATTGAAGGTTGATATCTTCATTCAGGAAGATCCCTACCTCTAATTCCAAATTCCTAATCCCTATTTTAAATTCAAAATTCTACATTTTATATTTATAATTGTTTTACGGATTGCCTGACCTCAAACTTTGACTGTACAACAATTTTGGAATAGGAAATTGGAATTGTAGATTCCATGTGTTCCTTAAGCAAAAAGAATGCTCTATCACCCATCTCTAAAAGCGGATGAGATACAGTCGTTAGAGGTGTTACAAGATAGGGTGAAAAAACACTATCTGCATAGGCTATGATAGATATATCGTCAGGAATCTTTAAACCACTATCCAGAATTGCTTTGAGTACTCCCACGGAAACCAAATTACCGGACACTAACATAGCCGTTGGCCGTTTATCAAGTCTTAATACAGCCATTGCGGCATCATATCCGTCCTCCAATCTAAATCCATCCCCGGCAATCAACCCTGGAGAATCATCAAGATTTAAATCAATTACAGCCCTCTGATAACCAATTAATCTCTTTTCGATTGTATATATTTTGTTTCGACCCTGGATCATGGCAATCCGACGATGACCAAGGTCATGCAGATATTCTACAGCAGCATAGGCTGAATCCTCATTATTGCTAACGACAGCATTGGTTTCCATTTCGTCAAAAAACCTATCTACCAAAACAAAGGGAAATTTCTGTTCTTTGAGATCTCTCAGATGATCGATTGAGTCCTGTACAGGTGCAATAATTAAACCATCAATTCCACGACTTAAGAGTTCATTAATAAAATGGATTTCTTTTTTTTGATCTTCGTCTGTATTACAAACGATACCCGTATAACCAGTTTCATAACTACATATTTCTATACTTCTGGCAATTCTTGCAAAAAACGGATTGGTGATATCAGGGACGATTAATCCAAAACTAAAACTTTTTTTAAGCCGTAACGATCTTGCCGTCTGATCAGGATGATAATTGAGTTCTTTTGCAGCAGAAAATATTTTCTGACGTGTATCCTCCGGGATTCTTAGATCCTCATTCCCTCTCAGAACCCTGGAAACTGTTGAGTGATGTACTTCTGCAAGTTTTGCGACATCTTTAAGAGTTGCTGCCATGATTACCTTTCGTAATACAATAAAATAATCCCATTTTTATACTAATCTGTATTTCTCTTCAGGTTCTATAGAGAACAAAGAAAAAGGAAAAAAGAAAAAAATTCACTCAGAGATATTATCATCCATGCAAAAATATTTTTGCATGTTTAATTTATCTTTTTTGAAATTCATTGATGTTTTTTCTATATTCCTTGGCGACTTTGCGAGAGTAAATCAACTGGTCATTACCATTAACCTCTCGCGCAACCAGTTTATCTTTTTTACCGGATCAAATACCAACCTTGAGTTTTTTCCAATCTACTTCCATGGTAAAGATTTGTCTAAAATCTTTTCCTTCCACATCTTTGGCAGGTTGCCCCTGGCTGTTCTTGGTAGGACGTCGAATCACATAAGCCAACAGATTACCGTCGGGGAAACAACTAAATCTCCACGATTGGAATTATCATTGCTCAACCAAAACGATTTCCCAAATGAACCTCCATCTTCAACATTGGCTACCAAAACATTTCCACCACTAAGACATAACACCCACTTACCCGAAGGATGCCAACGGATATTTGTCGCATCTTGCTCTAACTTTGTGACCCGTTTTGGTTTCTTTGAAGGGTCCGGGTCTTGGTCCGATCCATCTGCCGCAACAATATATATCTGGTTTACACCCTTCTCGTCTCTATAAAGATAGGCAATGTGGTTACCATCATATGAACCCCTTACAACCCCACCGGCCCAGCCTGAATGGGTTATTCGCTTTATTTGAAGCCCTTCGGGTGGCCTTGGATATGTTGTCGCATTCCCGGCAACAGCTGTTGTAATATCAACCTGATCAGAAATTTCTACGACACATAAAGAGGTATCATATCCAATCCCATCTTCCGATCTGATTTTTGCAATAAACGCTCTTTTATTTCCTTTAGTATCAACCCAGGAGTCATCATAGGCTTTTTCAATTTCTCCGGGAAGTGATTTTCCTTTTTCTGTAGGTTTAACTAATAAAGCGAAATAATGAGTATATCCTTTTGGGGACCGGGGGTGAATTTCCAGATAGCCAATCGTTCGATCAAATTGTCTTAATAAAAAATCATCATATGTGAATCCAATCCGCTGACCGTTTCGGGAATATTCATGGCGGTGTGTCCCCCCCCTATGCGCTCCGGAAATGGTTGGGCGTGTGGTTTCCACATCTCTCATATCAACCTTTGTTATCTTCTTTTCACCATCTGCACTAACTTCAATGCCTGTGCGGTTGGGTTTATCATAAAAACCCCGGCCTTCCACTTCCTCCAATAAAGGTCCATGAATAAAAACCACTTTATCCTCAAATGGATGCCAGGAAACTGCAGCTACCCCGGGCGCAGCTCTTCTCCGGTAATAAAGGGTGGATCCCATAAGATTGTTTCCTTACCCGTGCTTATTTCAACCTTTTCTATTGTTTTGCAATTAGCAAGGTCCGTGTTAAACACAGTTGCTCGGGTGTCATAACATAAAAATCGACCGTCAGGTGAAAAATTGTCATTATTATCAAGGGCATGAGTCTTTGCAGAAGAAGTTATTTGTCGTTCATTCATTGGTACAAAAGTGATATCTGTGACTTGTTTGCCGGAACATCCTATCATGATAATTCCCCCAAACAACACTATTATTACATATCTAAAATGTCTTAAAAATTCCATAATAATTTTAATCTCCGAATAAATATATTATTTATTGTGACGTATTCTGTCAACAGCAACAGCTATGACGATAACGGCCCCCGTTACCACTTGTGTAACCCATGTTGGCCATCCATTAAGCTGACAACCCGTACGGATAACCGTCATGATGATTGCCCCGACTATACTCCCTTGGATTGACCCTTCACCACCGGATAAGCTTCCCCCTCCAATAACCACGGCAGCAATAACATCCAGTTCCAACCCCAGAGCTGCTGTTGGATCGCCCTGTTCCTGATATGACATGAGCATAAGGCCGCCTAAACCGGCAAACCCTCCACACAGTGTATAAACAAATATTTTGACTTTCTCAACGGCTATACCACAGAGGCGGGCTGTCTGTTCACTTGAACCAATTGCAAAAACATGACGACCAATGGGCAAAAATTTTAAGACCGCTACCATCAGGAATGCCAAGAGAATCATTAACCAGGCGCCTGGTGGTATAAGTTGCCATTTTTGAGATTGTGGCAGTGCTGCTAATAGGTCACTTAGCCATGTATACCCCGTGTTAATCGGCATACTGTGTGCCATACCTTTTGCCACGCCTCGCACAACTAACAAGGTGCCAAGGGTAACAATAAAAGGGACCATTTTAAACCTGGCGATTAGAACACCATTAATAAAGCCCCATAATAAACCTATAAAGATGCCTCCTATTGCTGCAAGAAATGGATCCAGTCCAAATGTTTGCATCAAAAATGCTACTGCTACGGATCCCATCAGCTATTATTGAACCGACAGAAAGATCGATTCCTCCTGATATAATAACAAAAGTCATCCCTATAGCACCAATACCAACAATCACCGTCTGTTGAATAATTGTTTCTATTGCAGTTAACGATAAAATTTTTGCATTAAGAATTGCAAAAAAACCATAGACAAGAATAAAGGCGATTAATGGGCCAAATGTGCTAAGATTAATTTTGCGCAATCTGGCGTTTGTTAAAATTTTTACGTTCATATGAAAAATCTACTTTTATTAATATGTATGGCTTGTCACTGACACAGCCCAGGTCACAATCAAAAATAATTCCACAAATTTTCGTTATTGTTAATTAAATTATAAAAAATCGAGTTGATCTGTGTCAGGCAAAGCCTGCCTGCCCGGCTAGGACGGGATCCGGCAAAGACGGATAATTCGTGGATATAGATCATTACTGGGAGAAAAGTAACTTTCTCTGGTTATCCAATTGCTGCTTGGCCCGTCGCTGCAGCCATGAGGGAATGTTTATCTACCTGATCAACATTTTTTAATTCGCTAAGCTCTCCCTTATGCATAACAGCAATTCTATCACAAATACCAAGCAATTCCGGCATATAACTGCTAATAACCAGAACAGCTTTACGAGGACGGCCTTTGTCATCGATATCAACTGCCAATTGATTAATGGCCTCATATATTTTTGCCTTAGATCCAACATCAATCCCCCGGGTTGGTTCATCAAGAAGAAATAAATCCACATCGTGTTGGAGCAATCGTGCAAAAACCGCTTTCTGTTGGTTCCCTCCTGATAAATCGTCTATTGATTGCTCAGGTCCATTACAGCGTATATCCAGGTTCCCAATCCATCTTTGGACACTCTGGTGCTGTTTTTTAGGAAAGATTAACCCCAGAGATCCAAATCCATTAAGTTTAGACATAGTAATATTGTCAGCAATGCTCATACCTTTTACCAGGCCTTCTTCTTTACGATTTTCGCTCATCATTCCCATGCCCTGCAGCCATCTCTTAGGGGGATCTGCTGCACCTTCATAACAGACAAATTTTATCTCTCCCTTTTGAATCGGATCTAAACCAAAAAGTGAACGAAAGAACTCTGTACGACCTGCTCCAACCAACCCAAATATCCCAACAACCTCCCCCCTGTTAATTTTCAAGGAAACATTTCGTGGCATTTTTATCCCCTCCAGTTGGCGGATATTCAATATTTCTTCTCCACTTGTCCTGTTTGAATGGGGATAGAGATCATGTACATTTCGACCAACCATCATCTTGACAATATCATCCGTCGATACAGCAGAGACTTCATGGGTTCCTATAACCCTCCCATCACGTAGTACCGTTAGTCTGTCTGCAATAGATTTCACTTCTTCCAAAAAATGTGAAATATAGACAATTGATATGCCCTGTTTACTCAGCATATCTATAATTTCGAAAAGTCTTTTGGCATCCGTCGTAGACAAACTACTTGTTGGCTCATCAAACACCAGAATTTTACAGCCCAAAGCAAGGGCGCGGGCAATTTCAACTAATTGTTGAGCATTTACAGGTAAATCTTGAACTTTTAGGTCCGGCTTTATCTCCGGATGTTCAAAATAGTGTAATGTCTCAAGGGCACGCTTTCTCATAGCCTCCCGATCGATAAGGCCCATCTTTAAAGGCTCATTTCCTAAACAAATATTTTCCGCAACCGTTAAGTGGGGAGCCAGCGAAAGCTCCTGATATATCATTGCAATCCCATTTTTACGACCATCAAAGGGATTCCGTGGTTGGTATAATTTATCACCCAGGTAAATTTTTCCCTCATCAGCTTCACATACACCCGATAATATTTTCATCAGGGTGCTTTTACCTGCTCCGTTCTCCCCAACCAGCGCATGTACTTCAGCTTTAGCAATATCAAAATTTACTCCTTCTAAAGCTTTTGTTGGTCCAAAGCTCTTAGAGATGTTCTCCATTTGTAATGCTGGAGTTGGTGTGGTTCGATCGATCATTGATCATTCAACCATTTTTCTAAATCAGGATAGACAAGCTCTTTAATTTCAGGACGCTCCAGATCTGTGGCTTCCACAAAAGTTACCCCTGTATCTATTCTCTTTGCTACATCTTCATTATTCAATTTTTTTAACATCGTTTTAACACCGAGATAACCCATCTTAAAGGGATCTTGCACAACCAATCCTGAAATTTCACCTGTCTTTACAGCCTCGACAGCGGGACCTTCTGAATCAAAACCAACGAAGGCGATTGTACCGGCTACTTTTTTTCTTCTTAAGGCTAAAAGCATACCATAGGTTGTTGAAATATTCGGTGTAAATATACCATCAATGGCAAGTTTACCTGATCCATCTGTAAACCGGAGGAGTAAATTTTCGCTTGCCTGTTGTGCTGAAGCACGTGTTACACCAGCATACTGTTCCGAACTTATTATTTTAATGTCAGCATACTCTTTCATAACTTCCAGAAAGCCCTCTTCACGATTTTCAGTACTTGCCGATCCCTCATTATAACGCAGTAATACCACCCGTCCTGTTCCGTTGAGTAAACCAGCTAATTTTCTGGCAGCCACGCGACCACCTTCCTTGTTATCTGTGGCTACAAAACTAGTGTAAATATCTTCGGCATCCTTCAATCCTGAATCAATAATAACGACGGGAACACCCTTATTAGCGGCATTCTGGACAGGTCTACGCAAAGCAATTGCGTCCAGAGGGGCTAAAACAATTCCATCTACTTCATTCATAACCTGGTTGTCAATCAGAGCAATTTGTTGCTGGCGATCATCTTCGCGATCTGTGCCCACCCAGTTTATTTTGATTTTCAATTCTTTTGCAGCTTTGACTGCACCAGCATGAACAGATTGCCAAAAAACATGACTGGTTCCCTTTGGAATCACAGAGATGAGTATGTCCTTTTCACTGGATTCTTTTTGACCACAGCTCAATAAACTAACGAGCAAGTTAAATTAAAACGATGATTGAATATTTAATCACCAATCGTTTCTCATAATATTTTGTCAAATCAGCACATATTACAATTAAATTTAAATACTTCTTTATAGATCAGTTATCTATCGGGCGTAAGTCTGTTTCAAAACACTCCAATATAAAATATGTAATCAAAGATAATCAGTGGATTGCGTGAATTCGTGGATTATTTTGTCTTTTTTCTTTTTTCTTATTTCCGCCATTCCATCAGGGCAATATTTAAGGACTCTTCTACCCGACGCCTGGGTTTATGAAAATAGATCAGACCATGGCCAGGTAACATCATGTCAGAATCTACTTTGGAAAATCGCTTTAAAGATTTTAAATATACCTCACGATCAAAATCTATTGAGCCACTCCACCCAAACGCCCCTACTAAAAGCGTGCCGATAACATCGCCACTGACCACGATATTTTTGCCCTCATAGTTAAAGGAATATGCCGTACAACCCATACTATGCCCGGGCAGATGCATGACTTCAAACGTCATATCAAATAGGTTGATTTTTTCTCCATCTACAATAATCCTGTCAACAGTAAAGGGCTTGAAACTTTTATGGTAAAGATAGGGGCAACATCGTTCATCACCTTTGGCTACCGCATCTGCTGTTTGGAAGACAGCAACCATTTCCACGCCATTATTCTTGAGGATATGCCCGCCACCGGCATGGTCCAAATGTGGATGAGTTAACAGACAATACTTAATTTCTTCGGGATCCAAATCCCAGTATTTCATATTGGCATAAATCTGATCCATGGTATCGCCACAGCCACAATCAAAAAGTATTAATCCTTCCGGTCGCTTTAAGACATATGTATTACAATCATTATAACCTGCATCCATCCCATCCCAGGTAATACCGTTAAGATCACCACCAACCTGATATAAATCTTTTAATATCTGCATTCAAATATTCCTTGTAAAACAAAGTCTGCTCGCGCTCTTTTCCACTAATTGCACGAATTAAAAAAAACGAATTTCACTAATTTTTAATGCTATGTTTCAAACTCCAGTATTTTAAGATTTAAAAAAACGCTTAAATTCTCTGAATATAATTTGTGAAATTTGAAATAATTCGTGTAATTCGTGTAATTCGTGGACAAATTAGTCTTTACTTTGGTCTTTTTCTTCGCCCATTTTGGAAAAATGTTTATAGAGTGCCCAGGTAACGAAAATTGACAACAATAATATAGCACCCGGTATTATGATACCTAAAATCGGATCACCGATTTTATCATTTGGTGTATTCAACAACATCAGAGTTCTCACGATTCTTTTTCCTCTTTCCTGTGTTTTCGATATGCATACCAAGCCAAGGCCAGACCAAGAAAAGAGGCAAAATAGGCGATACTCATACCGATAACAATTCCTAAAGCACTATCCATCGTTTTTCTCCCAGCGAGCCTTTTTTTCTAACTCTACCAGATATTCTTTCTGATGTTTTTCAAATTCAGATGAGATCATACTCAGTTTTGGATTAATGATCCAGTGCATCAGTATGATGACAATTATACCAAGGGCCAGGGTTAAATATCCCCAAATTTGAAGAAGAAAAGTTCCGGCAACACCAATAGCAATAAGAAAATAGGCAGTAGGAGATAGGACAATCACCATCCAGTCTTCTTTTGTCCATTCATCTGCTTCCCTAGGCGTCCATTTACGTTTAATCCATTTCATAGGGACGCCTCCTGACCAATTTCTTTAAGGTTGTCAAGCAATCCCCGACGTTCTGCTTCGGCCTTAATAGGTTTCCACCAACCGATCGGTCGTGACATGACATAATACTTTACAAGGTGGTCCATTTTCTCCGGTTTGGTCAGAAATGTAACAGGAATAAAAATTAATGCCCCTAATAGCATCAATAACCAGAATTGCTGATAATCTGCCAAACCGGGAAGAATACCAAAATGGGGTAAAATCCATACAACCAGCCAGCTAAGCCCTAAATTTGCAATCCACGAGGAAAGATATCCCCAGGCATTAAACCGCCACCAAACGACCTGGAGAATATTCGGAAGCCAAATCCCGGCAGCCATTAGCCATAAAGCAAAAATAAGCCATGATGTAATTTCCTTCATCATGAGACCATAAAAAAAGGATCCGACCAATAAAATAACAGTCGCTCCTCTACCGATCCAGATTAATTCCTTCTCTGTGGCTTTTGGTTTTAAATAATGTAAATACAGATCGCGGGTAAAATACATAGCACCTAAATTCAGAATAGAAGAAACGGAGGATATATGAATCGCGACAATCGCTGCAAAGAAAAAACCCACCATTCCAACAGGTAAATAAGCAAAACCAAGTCGAAACCATCCCATTTCATAATCTGCTGTTTCCGGAATATTTGGGAATAACACAAAGAATCCCAAAATTGCTACTGCCCATATGGAATTTCGTATTAAGACCAGCAAAGCCCCCCACCAAATGCTATAACTGGCATCCCTAACTGTCTTAGCACTTTGAATGCGTTGTGCTTCTACATACCAGTCGAGGTTGGTTCCCATACCAAATCCCCCAATCACGGCAATGACCAACATGGTAAGGAACCAGGCAAAGGGAAAGTCACCACTAAACCAACCTGTAAAGGCAAAAGGGTTTAACCGCCAGGTTTCACCCATGACAGTAAGTTTTGCCACAATTCCATTCGGACCACCCGCAGCAAGGATACACCAGACCGAAACAATAACGATCATTGAAAAGGCAATAATACCTTGCAGGAAGTCTGCCATAATTACACCCCAATAACCCGATGCTACCACATAGATGGCCGTTATGGATGAAAATAAAACCATTCCTACCCAAAGATCCCATCCAAAAAGGAGATTACATACCTTTCCCATGGCCATACCAATCCAGCCAAGAATGAACATATTCATAAAAACCTGCCAACCGGATAACCAACCACGGAGAAGTTCAGCACCCAATCCTCCAAAACGGAGCGTATTCCATTCACCTTGGGTATAGGCAAGTGAACGCCTAAAAATTCGGGTAGATACAAAAGCGCTTATGGCACACCAGGCCGGAAAGAAAGCATACCATATACCGGCAACACCATATTTATAGATAACACCGGTAATCCACATTGGCGTATCTGTTGCCGTATGTGTTGCATAAACGGAGGATGCCGGCAGCCACCAGGGTAAACCTCTCCCAGCCAGGAAGAAATCAGCCTCAGACCTTTTACCAAGACGATAGAAGAGGATTCCTGATCCAACCATTATCAATATGAAGACAGAAACCCAAATCCAATCCAGCAGTTGAAATTCAACCAAGTTTTACCCTTAATTTTTTGTCCACGAATTACACGAATTTCCACTAATTATATTAATTAAACATAATGTTTTTGATTATATAGCAAGAGAACCCTATCAGATGGATAATCAGGTATGAAAATAGAACTCCATCTTTATTTGTGGAAATTCGGGTAATTCGTGGACTATTTTTTCTTTTGTCTTTTGTCTTTGAAATGCCATTTCATCCGGATCATAACAAATGAATATTGTCCAAAGGACTCCTTCGGAGAATATTCAACTAGCCCGCTATAATTTTTGTATTAGTTATTTTTTATTACTATGTCTACCCATAATCTCAATCCAGTTGGTAAATACAACTCCTTCATCCTTAAAAAACTGAATCACTTTGGGATCTGAAAACATTTCTGCTTCCCATACTCGTTGTTGCCATGAGTTGGTAATTGATTTTAGATTCTCTGTTTGCACAGACGGGTGAAAGATTATTTCTGTGAGACCGGGGCTAAGCGATTTCACCAACTGATAAAAGTTTTGTAACTTTTCTTCATAGGATTTTCCTGAAGGCACAGAATGGAAGTCATCTAATTGCGGTAAGGTATATTGGGAAAGGAGTTTCTGTGTGTTGTCATCTACCGGGTAGCCTTGTTCCTGGAATCGTTTCAATACTTTTGCATCTTTTAGACTAATTACCATGGCTGGGATGTTATACTCCATCGCTATCTTCATATAAGCCATAGCATATTCCATTGTCCCAAAAAGTGTACCCATATGCGTATCAATATGATCAATTTTCATACCAAGTGAAATAGCTTTTTCAATCTGAGCACGTATTTCTTTTTCAACGTCTTCTGCAGAAGCATGCCCTACAACATCCCGTACCTCATGCCATAAAAATCCATCAGGATCAATAAGACCTGGGACCAATTCAGGCTTTGATACAGGTCCCCAGCGATATTTCTGCCATTCGCTTGTTAAGGTCAAATGTAATCCTAAATCCTTATTTGGATTTTCAATCGCCCAGACAACAAATTCATCAAACCATTCACACGGGGGCATACCCGCAGCGGATTGAATTTCATTTTTGGTCATATAATTGAACGTGGCAATATTCGCCTCTTCACACATACCCGCATCATCGGCATGAATGATAATTACTCTTTTACCTGCAGGATATCCTAATTTTTCTGCCCACGTACTACTCTTAGATTCAATATCTTCCCGCGATCCATCATTACTGCAGGAGGACAAGAAACCTATCCCTAAAATTAGTATTGTAAGCAATACCCATTTAATGGTGATCATTATTTATCCTTCTTCTCTAAATATCCATTGTAGTCATGCCGGATTTATTTCGGCATCTATTGGAGAACAAAAGATCCTGTCCAAAGGACTCCTTCTGCCGAAGGCATTCCGTTGGAAGGAGAACTAAACCTACCCTGACGACAGGTCAGGATTCAGAATGACCATAGCGGTCTACCAATATTTTTTTCCTATATTGGATGCCTTTGCGTCTTTGCGCCTTCTCGAGAAAAATACAATTACAATTAGGATCAATTTCTTCCAAACAATAACTCAATCAATCTATCAGCCTGGGAAAAATCGGGAATGACCAGATGTGCGCCTGCTCTTATTAACCGTGTTCTTTTTTCGCTATTTAATCCATGACGACGAATTTCATCACTGGCAATACCAACAGCAATTCCACCCACTTTTCTACATTCACGTAATTCAACAGGGCCATCACCCGTCGTTACAAGTTCTGAACCATGTAGATCATTTTCCTTTATGATATTATTAAGAACTATTTTCTTGGAATATTTTTTAATATCACCAATGGCTCCGTAAATACCACCATCGAAAAGATCGGCATACCCCATAGACGTTGCTTCTCTGATCACATCTTCACGATCAGTTCCACTGGCCAGATAAAGTTTTACATTTCTTTCTCTGAGAATTTTCAAAAATTTGATTGCACCCTTTACAGCAAAGTCACTTACATCAAGTTCATTGTTTTCTAATTTTTTTATTCTCCGGTTTACCATCTCCATCAGGGCTTCATTATATATATCCTTATATCCAAATTTATCGAGGATCTTTTCCGGGGGAACGAGACCAAATTCTTGAATGATCTCAACTAACCCTTCCATCTGAACAACGGTTTGGATACCTGTGGACTTATCAATAAAATCAATAACACGATTGACAACTTTATGGTAGAGCGTTTCATCTGCTGTATCATAATGGTCGCCGAGAATTGCCTTAACCATCACCGGTTCCATCACTTTTTCCCATCCTTCACGAAGTGCACTTACGGTTCCATCATGATCAAAAACAGCATGTTTAATTCTACCCCTTTCAATAGTATTCAGTGGATAACATAAGCTCGATCTCACTATCTTTAAAATAATCCGCCTGTCTTATATCTTGTGCCAGTTCGGGTTGATAGATATAATCAGGATCAGCGGCCAACGCCCGTATCTCTTCACCATTTGCTGTACCGGTTTGATACAATTTTTGTACTGTAACACCGGCTGCAAAATTAGCAAAGTGTATAGCATCAGACATTGAAGATCCTGTAGCCAATGAACAAGCCAAAGCACTTAGTGCTGTATCCCCGGCCCCAACAGTATCAAGTTTTTTGAGAAACTGAAGACCCGAGACTTCACTAACCCCTTTTTCGTCATAAGCCAGAATCCCGCGGTTTCCACGACTGACAATTACAGGTTTCTTATTCTTTTCAAATAAATTGCGGGCGAAATTAATAACCTCCGTAACTGGTAGAACATCATCAATATTTACATCAACACCATTGAGTAGTGCCGATTCAACTTCATTTGTTTTGAGGATTACATTTTTAAATTTATCAGACTTATGGCGTGAGTCTAATATAAAAGACTTCTCGGGGTAGGTATTAATGAGATTATTAATATCTTCAATAAATTTATCATTGGTGATACTTTCCGGAACCTGTTGATTTAAAATAACGATATCCGCTTCCGCAACATTATCTCGTAAATTCTCAAGTATCAGGTCATCCGTTTCTGTGCTGCGCAAATTATAGGTACCAAAATCAAAACGCGGTTGTTCTTCACCTTCAAGTATTCGTTTACAAAATACATAAGTAGAAAACTCATCCTGTTGAAGAACCAAACCACTCGTATCAACCCCAAGTCTATTTAATTGAGCAGTCATTTCCCGCCCATAGATATCATCGCCAACTGCACCAAAAATTTTAATTTGTTTAGGTCGTAGAGCAGCCAAATTAGCTACCACATTTGAAGCACCACCAAGTGAATAACTATGTTTTGCAACAGATTCTGCCTGTAATCCTGTCTCTACAGAGATTTCCGATTTACGGGGATCCACCATCCAGTAGGCATCGAGACAAAAATCACCATAAACACAAATTTTGATCTCCTGGATTTTTTTTAACAGATTTTCAATAATATCCCTATTCATTTACGACATCCTTATACTGTAAGTTTTGAGGTTTTATTGATCCGGGAAGTTAATTCTATGCCTAGCTTTTCATGCCAGGACTCCACTTCCGTGTACATCCTCCTTAAATTGTCAATCCCTGCCCGATCGAATATACCTTTGTCCAGACGTGTTGTTGAGTTATTTATAACATCAATCAGAACCAGGTACTCTTTTGCTGATAGGGGATATTTATAATCAATGATATTTCTTGCCCAGACAAAAAACTCTTGCAGATCTTTTGAAAGATTAGAGTCTTTTTTCCAATTCTCACACATCCATGAATATAAATGTGGAAAATAATTAGAATCTATTCCTGCAAATCCAACGACACCAACACCAAGACTTTCCAACAGCGAACCTGTGTGGGCGTTGTACAGACTCAGATTACTGTTTTCTAACACTTTTAACCGTTCTTTTATCTGATCAATATTTTCCGAAGTATCTTTGGACCAGAAAAAACGATTTGTCTCGACAACCCATTTCATAGTTTCAGGTGGAATCAGACGCTTGTATGGAAATGGGCATTCATACAACCCCAACGGGATATCATCAGTTTGTGATAAAAGTTTTTCAATATTTTTTATCCAAACATCTTCAGATTCATCAGATGCAGCAAAGACATTTGTAAGAACAACCACTAATTCAACACCGGTATCATAAACTTTTTTAACCATTTCAGCCTGATTACTCTCATTGTCCGGGAAGGTACCGGTAGCTATAACAGGTACGCGACCTTCTACCCGTTTAACCACATGGCTAGCCAGATCCAATCTTTCTTTATTGGACATATTAAACATTTCACTGGATTGGCAAACGGCAAATAATCCCTGAATATCTGCACCGAGATACCATTCTATCAGCTGATCCAAACTTGACCAGTCAATTGATTTGTCTTCATTAAATGGTGTAATCATAACAGGCCAATTGCCCCCCGCTGCCGTTGCCTTTATTACATTCATCTTTATCTCCTATTCTTAACTTTGGTACTTATTTACATTTATGTATGTTTGAAGTATTCTTCTCTAAAAAGTATTAATAAAACCAGAAAAGAATGATTGAACTGACGATACGATTAATCGTTTCGCTACATTTAGATACTTCATAAAACTCAGAAAATAAATACGCCCTGCACACAATAGTCACCCTGAACTTGTTTCAGGGTCTCAAGATATACGGTTAAATCCTGGCCATTTATAATTCTGTATTTTTAATTCTTAATTGTTTCTTACCTGTAGAGTGGACCAAAATTTTCACATGCCCTAAAATCAGCACCTTCACGATCAGCAGTTCCAAATGCATTCCATGCTGCTGGTCGGAAGATCTTCTCTGCAGGAACATTATGCATATACACGGGAATTCTTAACATCGCGGCTAATGCAATTAAACCTGCACCAATATGACCATAACTAATCGCACCATGATTTGCACCCCAATTATTCATAACGGAATAAACATCCGTGAAAGCTCCTTCGCCAGTCACCCTCGGTGCAAACCAGGTTGTAGGCCAAGTGGGATTTGTTCTATCATCGAGCGTATCATGTACCTCATCAGGCAAATCAATGGTAAATCCTTCTGCAATTTGCAATGCCGGCCCAAGACCCTTTACAATATTAATTCTTGACATGGTTACCGGCATATCGCCACGGGTTTTAAAACGCGTTGAATAGCCTCCTCCTCTGAAGTACCCAAGGTCAGATGCATGCCAACTGGTGGCCTTAAGACATTTTTTGACTTCATCGTCATCAATTTCCCAAAAGGGTTTCATCGCCGGTTTTCCCTCAATACTTTGTTCTCCGCTTCCATCAAGCGTGGTCGGGCCTGAATTTATCAGATGGAGAAAGCCATTCTTTGCACCACCTTCGACAGTATACCCCGTAACACGTTTGATGGCTTCCGGGCTCCAGTATGTTCGTACATCTGAAAAAATTTGTGCTGTATTGGTCAACAAATAACCAAAAAGCATGGAGGCGCCATTAAGTGAATCATTTTCTGTAGCAAAAATGTAAGGTGTGCGTTTCCCATTCCAGTCGAAAGAGGTATTTAAAATCAGCTTCCATAAAATCACCATTAGGGAAATGATCAGTCCAGTGGCGCTGTCCTTGAAAGCCACCTGATATGGCATTATGTCCAAGGGCCTCTTCACCAAAACCTTTCTCTGCTAACTTTGGATTACCAACCATCAGATCACGGCCGATTAATGCCATCTTTACAGAAAAGGCCCAATCATCTTCTTTCTGCTGAGCTGTGCGCTGAATGGTAGGGTCATTATAATCTTTACCTTCAGGACAATTTTCTTTTACCCAGGCCAGGGCTTTCTCAAACTCGTCTTCATCATAAATTTTTTCATCTATACGTCGAACAACCTCTGTCATATCGATTGCTTCAACGCGCATACCAAGATAACTTTCAAAAAAATTATTATCGACAATTGATCCGGCAATACCCATAGAAACCCCACCCATAGCCAAATATGATTTGCCTCGCATCAATGCCACTGACAGACCTGCTCTGGCAAAAGTGAGTAATTTTTCTCTGACATCATTAGGAATGGAATCGTCCCCTTTATCCTGGACATCGCGCCCATATATACCAAATGCAGGCAAACCCTTTTGATTATGTGCCGCCAGAGTTGCTGCAAGATAAACAGCGCCCGGACGCTCAGTTCCATTAAACCCCCAAATTGCTTTTGGAATTAAAGGATCCATATCCATCGTTTCTGATCCATAGCACCAACATGGGGTAACAGTGAGGGAAACACCAACGTTTTCACGTTTAAATTTTTCTGCTGTCTGTGCTGCTTCAGCGACGCCCCCGATACAAGTATCAGCGATAACACATTCTACCGGCTTTCCATTTGGGTATCTGACATTTTGCGATATAAACGCTTCAACAGATTTGGCCATACTCATTGTTTGTTCTTCTAATGATTCACGAACCCCACCCAAACGGCCATCAATAGTTGGCCTAATACCTATTTTAGGCAGATTCTCATTTAAAAATACAGTAGGTGAATTCTGGGTTGCTGTTGTTTTTTCGTTCATTTCCGAACTCCCACATAAAATATGTTTTGCGAGTATAAATACTCATTGGGCAATCGTTTGCCTAATGCCTGTTTATTTAATGTTTATAGATGATGTATTCTTTATATAACTATTAATCGAAAAACAGGAGGAAGGGATAATAAAACACTGGTATGATAACTATACAAAAAAATTAAGAGAATTCCGCACCCCGATACAAATCACCTGTTTTCCAATGGCGAAATTTGCATAGAACAAAGACTGAATCAACAATACAGCAACTTTATGCAAAATAGACAGTTATCTTATTAAAGACAACTAAACTCTGAACAAACGTTTGCCTGTAAGTTAAATTAATCTTAAATTAATTGCAACTTGTATTCAGGAATATCTCAAAAAACTGCACATTTGTCATACTTTTTCTGGCATATAACCCCATATATTATTGGAAAGATGGCCGGACTAAGGGCAGAAGATTCCTATAAGCACATATAATATAATGCTATTCCCTTATTTACTTTATTGGATTGCTCTCTCACATCTATTCCTTTAATAGGAGTAAATATAATGCAAAAAAATGATGCTCAATGTCAACTCAATATGGGTTGGGAAATTATTAGTTCAGATAAAATTAAAGTTGACGGCCAGGAAATTTCATCTCCAGGATTTAAAACCATTGATTGGTATCTATCAACGGTCCCAGGAACTGTAATGAATACGCTGATGGAGAATGGATTGTATCCTGAGATCTTTGTGGGTGATAATTTGAAAAAGATTTCCCGGGAACCCTTTGAGATTAGTTGGTGGTTTAGAAAAAAGTTTGAAATTCATAAAGATCAACTTTCAAAAAAATGTATTATTTCTTTTGATGGAATTAATTATAAAGCCTCCATATGGTTGAACGGCTTACTATTGGCTGATCCCAAAACAGTGGAGGGACCCTATCGCCGCTTTCAATTTGATATTACGGATTATCTTATTGAGGGATTTAATATTTTAGCACTCGAAGTTTATCCACCTGAGCCTGGTGAATTTTCCATCGGTTTCGTGGATTGGAATCCCCATCCGCCTGATCGTAACATGGGTATCTTCCGACCAGTAAACCTTCATTTTTTTGATGACGTCCACATTGAGAACCCTTTTATAGAAACCAAAATCGATGTGGTGACCCTCAATTCAGCTGACCTTAAAGTGAGTGCAGAATTAGTAAATTATTCAGAAAAGGAGACTTCCGGAATTCTTCAGGGAGTAATCGAGGATATTCAATTCGAACAGACAATTACATTATCTGCGGGTGAAAAACGTCTTATCCAATTCGAAGTGGAAAATTTCCCCCAGCTTCATTTAGAGAATCCCCGAATATGGTGGCCTAATAATCTTGGTGAGCCAAATCTCTACGAACTGTCCATGTCGTTTATTCGTGCGGACAACATCACCCATGCCATAAACCAGACCTTCGGTATTCGATCTGTTGATGATTATCTCAGCAAGGAGGGTCACCGCGGATTTATCATCAATGGTAAAAAAACTTTGATAAAAGGTGCTGGCTGGACCGACGAAATATTTCTTGGTGATACGGCAGAATCCCTGGAGATCCAAATAAATTATGTAAAACAAATGAACCTCAATTGTATTCGTCTGGAAGGATTATGGGGGAAAGACCATACTCTTTTTGACTTATGTGATAAAAATGGAATTTTGATAATGGCCGGCTGGAGCTGTCACTGGGAGCACGAATTACACCTGGGGAAACCCGTTGATCCCCGATATGGTGGTATTACAGAACCAGAGGAAATTGATCTGATTGCCAGATCATGGGAGGATCAGGTCATTTGGCTGCGCAACCATCCGAGCATTTTTGTATGGTCAGTGGGTAGCGATATGGTTCCCCACCCTGACCTGGAAAAAAAATACTTCAAAACTTTTGAAAACTATGATTCGACCCGGGCCTATTTGAACTCTACTGGGGGCGTGGGTAGTGATCAAAACATTATAACAAAAACTGAGATCATAAGCGATATCAGCGGATCATCCGGTGTTAAGATGCTTGGCCCATATGATCACACACCTCCTGTATATTGGTTTACCAATACCCATTTAGGAGGCGCCTATGGATTTAACACAGAAACCTGTCCCGGTGGGAATGTACCCCCGCTCGATAGTATTAAAAAAATGATTCCAGCTGAAAATCGCTGGCCAATTGATAATGTATGGGATTATCACTGCGCTTTACATGAGTTTGGTATGCTTGATCTTTTTAAAGAAGCAATTGATAATCGTTACGGAAAAGCTGTCGATATTGATGACTTTGTTAAAAAGTCACAGTTAATGAACTACGAGTTAATGCGTCCCATGTTCGAGGCTTTCCAAGCCCACAAAGACAAAGCGACCGGGATTATTCAATGGATGCTAAATTCTGCCTGGCCTGCCATGTACTGGCAGTTATACGACTATTATCTCATCCCGAATGGTGCCTACTATGGTACAAAAAAGGCCTGTGAACCTCTCCATTTACTCTATCACTATGGAGATGATGCAATTTTTATTGTAAATGACTTTTCACACCCAATAAAAAATTATAAAGCGGAAATACGACTGTTTAATATAAACTCTGAGTTAATCCTCCATCAAACCACCGATATTAACATACCAAAAGAGTCAAGCACCCTCTTATTTTCATTACCAAAAATTAATAATTTATCCACCACCTATTTTCTTGACCTGCGACTAATCGATGAAAAAGAGGAGGAGGTAGGTATTAATTTTTACTGGCTTTCAATAAAATCTGACGTCCTTGACTATGACTATAAATTTGATGATTTTGCTTTCTATACACCTACAAAAGAATTTGCCGATCTTACGCTATTAAATGAGCTGCCCATGACAACTTTAGATATTAATCATAGATTTGATCAGATCGAGAATGAGCAATTCATTACAGTGGAATTGACAAATTCAACTGACAAGATCTCATTCTTCAACGAGATTATCCTCATTGGCAAAAAAGATGGTAACAGAATCATACCTGTATACTGGGATGACAATTATGTTACATTACTCCCGGGGGAAAATCGGGTATTAAAGGGGACTTTCTCAACGAAGGATCTAAAAGGTGATATACCAGAGTTGAAGGTTGAAGGATGGAATATCCCCTCGTTAACCTGAGATTGCTTTTAGGAAATAAGCAATGTGACAGCAGATGCAATATTTGGTTTCGGCCCTGAGAATTGGGAAATTGCAATCAGAACACATGACACGTTATTCGCGATTTAGAATAATTGGCATTTGTCTAAAGAAATATGACTATTAAAACAGGGGAGATTCACGAGTAATTAATCCTCTACAAGGATTATGTATTTTGGGTTTATGGTCGTTACTACAAAAATAAAACCTCTTCGAGGTTTTAAATGAATTTTATTTTACTACTTAAATCTTGCATCTCCAATGCTTAGCCGATCTTCGTAGAAGATAAAATATTGTAAAACTTGCAGGTCCTATATTTCTCATCCTCGTAGAGGATACATTAAAAAAAGAATTTCTAAACGATATATGGTCTCCGTTTGCGGTAACCTGTCTCCCCAATAAGAATGGATTATTGTAACTGTTCCTTCAACCAACCCGGTCGGTTTGTGGTAATGGACTGAACACCAATATCTTTTAATCGTTGCGCCTCATCCGGATCATCAACCGTCCAGACATGCATCTCTAAATGAGCATCCTTGAGTGATTTTACAAAAGAAGATGTGACCACTTCCCCGGCGCGACAATCTAACCCATCTGCTTTTATATCACTAAGTATTTCATGGATCGTATCTAAGGTCGGTGTCCATTCCCCGGTATCTTCGTTTTTGCGAAAACCGGTTAACCAAAAAGCCTTTATTTGAGGAATTTGTCGTTTAACTTGCCGGATGACCTCCTGATCAAATGAGATTACAACAGTCTGATCTGAACTCAGCTCGCTTACAGACAAACTTTTTTTAAGCTCAGGGACGATTTCAGGACCGCATTTGATTTCTATAAATATTTTCTTACCATTGGGGACGGTTGCTAATACTTCTTTGATGGTTGGTATTTTTTCACCCCGCCATTTTGGATCCTTCCATGAACCAACATCCAGTTCTTTTAATTGTTCAAGACTTGACTCAGCAACCACCAAGTCTGAATTAGCCAGTCGTTTTGTTGTTTTGTCATGAATACAAACGATGGCATTATCATTGGTTAGATAAAAATCACCTTCGATGGCATCAGCACCCTGTTGCCAGGCCAGATCAAAGGCTGCAAGCGTGTTTTCCGGGGCATCATGGGACGCACCGCGATGCGCCACAAATTCAACTTTATTATTCGCGCACGAAAATAAAATTATTACTACCATTATGATTGGTATAAGAATTAGGATAACCGTCGTATTTCTTTTTTTCATTCGACAAGGCCTTTTAATTTTTTCATAGATTGTATCAACATCCCACCACCAATTAATACCAGAATGACCCCAGCAACCAGATTGGTCATTTGACCGATTTCAGTTTCTGTAAAAACGATAGCCACCATTATAACAAGGCCAAAAAATAGTATAAACAGACCCAATACCTTATTGATCTTAGCGCTCTTTATTTTTTCTGCTTTTAAGTCCATTTTTGTTTTCCCATTTATTTAAATAAAAAAATCAACTGAGAGATCACACGTTGTTTTTAGTTACAAATCGAATTCTTTGACAGTAAACTTATTGATTAAAAGATATAATAAACATACCCTATAAAGAACAGAAGGACAATTGCCCAGAGTTTTAAATTATGATACCAGTGATGCACCTTTAATCCTTCATATACATATGCCTTTGGTACAAAGAGAACCAATACGCCAATTATAGCAAACAAAATTAAAAAAAATGATTTTGCCACTGGCATGGAAATTCCTGCTAACCAATCAAAATTAAGCATCTTTTATCTCCATGTTATTGAGTTTTTTGAGTATTTTCTGCTAATCTGTAGACTAATCCAAGTAACTTACTATCCTCATATGGCTTTGTAAAAAGAGTGACCACAACCGTAACCACAAATCCGACGACAAACGACCACCAGGATACGTAGAGGAATGGCTCTTCTATAGTAAATAGACTATCTTTAAATAGGTGCATTAAAAGCGCAGAGATCATGCCAGCGATTAAACCAGCCAGACCACCTTGTTGTGTAGTCCTTTTCCAGAACATACCCAGAAGCAATATTGAAAATACGGGGCCCTGGAAGAATGACAGAAAAGTTTGAATTGCTACATAGATACCCGGAAAGGAATCACTTACCGGAGCCGTAACAATTCCAAAAAACAAAATAGCAACAGTCGTTACCTTTCCGACGAGCAGATAGTGTCTATCTGGTGCACCCTTCTTGATAAATTTCTCATAGATATCCTTTGTCCACAGTGTTGCCGTAGAGTTTAACATAGAATCGATGCTGGACATCAACCCTGCAAAAAAGGCTGAAAACATGAGACCGATCAGCCCTGGCGGTAAAAGTTTTTTAATCATCAGGGGTAATGCCTGATCACCATCTTCTAATCCAGGAAGAAGCACAATTGCCACAAGACCCGGGAAAAGCACCAGTACTGGAATTAACATTTTCAGGAAGGCGGCAAATATCATGCTCGCTTTTGCATGCCATTCATTTTTCGCAGTCAGGCAACGCTGTACAACAGCCTGGTTACCAATCATATAGGCATTTGCCATTACAAACGTTAGACCAAATAATATGCCAGTCCACGGAAATGGGGATTCTGTATTAGTTGGCTGGATTAGATCAAAATGATTCTGATAGGTAGGCCCCATTGCTGAAATTTTATCAACAAGTCCTTCCCATCCACCAACATGATAAAAACCGAGGAAAACCAACGTAAAGCCACCTACAAACATGATCACCATCTGGACAACATCTGTCATCACAACCGCTGCAATACCACCGAAATAAGTATAGAGACCAACAACACCGGCAGTAATAAAAATTGACACCCAGATCGGCCAGCCCATCAATGCCTCCAGAAAAACAGCACTTGCCCAGAATAAAACGCCCAAATCAAAAGCAAAAAAGATAATCCAGGTTAATGAGGCTATTGTTCGCACAGAATCATTATACCGTTTTCCAAGATACTCCGGTATCGTATAAACCCCTGCTTTCCAAAAATAAGGGATAAAGATAAATGCCCCCAGGAGCATAGCCGGGACTGACCCAATCCAATCAAAATTACCCGGGGAAATACCATAACGATAGGCCTGACCCGATACACCGACAAAATCAAGAGCCCCAATATCGGATACGACAATTGACATACCAATTGCCCAAAAGGGTAAGCTTTTGCCCCCTAAAAAATAATCCTCTGAACTACTTACAAAAGTTTTAAAGTAGTAACCCAAAAATAGTATGCCAATCAGGTAGGCAATCACTACAAAATAATCAATTCCATGGAGCATACGTTATCCTCCTTCGTCTTTTCTATTTTTAATATGTATTAAATAGTCTATGTAAATTTTCATATTGGACAAGATAACAGGATGAACAGGATATTTTAATACTTTAGTGCATTTTTGGGATTCCGAAACAAGCCTGTCCTGGCGACAGGTCAGGGTTCGGAATGACATGATGATTCATGCTGAACCTGCCTGGCCTGAACTTGTTTCAGGGTTTCAGCATTTCAGGAAAATTGTCAATTTAACCATTCAACTTTTGATAAAGTGCCAATAAAAAATCGCGGTTATCGGCTGATAAATATTGCATCACACCACCCATCCGGCTAAAACTTTTTAAATAACGAAGATAATATCCAGGGTCTGTTTGAGGTGGCTCACCATTTTTTTGCCAATCCCAACTACTTTTTGCTAAATCTACAATCAGCATATAATGGTTGTCCATATGGTCATTATTCTGGATATGCAGATTCTGAGACATTGACAGCGATTTTTCAAAAATCATTGGAGACATCACCGCAGATCCGATTGACATATAAACACCCTCATTAAGATCCTGAACCGAATGTGCAAAAGATAAAAAATCACGCAAAGCTGTACGGCCCACAGCCGCGCCCTGATTCATAGGATGTGTATAAATAATATCATGTCCGATCATTGGATGGCCGGTAAATGGAATTCCCAACCGGAACGCAGCAGCCTGTACGCAATATTTTTTCGAAGGAAAAGGTATTTTCAACCAACCGGGCTTTAAGTCAAACCGTTTGATCACCTCTAAGGAGATCTAGTGCTGCTGCTGCTTTGTCCAGATCATTCTCCTGAAAACCAAAGACAAATTCAGAAAGTTCCTTTTGTGAGGGAATTTCAAGCCCTTCATTTTCTATCATACTGCCAACAGATTCACCATAGCCTCTGCCCTCAAAAGCGCCGACAATAAGTGCCAGATTTATATTTCGACCAGTCTCATCCCAAATACCAAATTGGCCCTGATCAACATACCTTTTCACATCTTCACTACTCTTACCCTGGAATGCGAATTCCCAGTCATGAATAATACCGGCACCATTTGTAGCAAGATGGGTTAACCATCCTTTTTCCATCATCTCGATCATCAGGGGGCCAAGTCCGTTCTTTATTGAATGTGCTCCGAAGGTTAACATCACAGGGGCATTTTTCGCTCGTGATTTCTTGATCCGATCCGCTGTATTTCCTACGACCGTATTAAAATTTTCACTCTTATCGGTAGATTTCTGATCAAACCGTACATAATCACGTTCGATCTGAACTTTATTTTCACGTTGAGATAATGGTTTTACATTTAATTTTGATCGGTCAAACTGTTTATAAGGCATTACTTTTCCCTCATGTTTTTCACAATAATGTAGAGGATGATCAAATATTATAGTATAGTTTCTCTCGCAAAGCCGCTAAGTCGCAAAGTTACATTATAATTTTGAAAGAGAAGATTTCTAAATACGATCATAGATTAATTTATTTTACTTATTAAGTAATTATCTTTGAGTTTCTGCGTCTTTGCGAGAAAACAAAATTTACTTAAAGCACATAGAGAAAAAGATAATAACCTCCCCCTTTCCCCCTCCTTAGTAAGGAGGGGGCCAGGGGTGGTACTTTGTGAATCTTTATGCCCCTTATGTTCTTTGTGTTTATTTTTTTCTATAATTATTACCCACAAAAATTATCAATCGCCTGGCAAATGGTGTGACCAACCAGGATATGCATCTCCTGGATACGGGCCGTATCATCAGATGGAATGATCACGTTGAGATCACATTTACCATTAAATTTACCACCACCTTTTCCACTTAGTCCGATTGTTTTGCATCCTTTTATATTACCAGCATCAAATGCTTTTATTACATTATCACTATTGCCGGTGGTAGATATTCCGATAATCAAATCGCCCTTCTGCGCCAAAGCAGTAACCTGTCTTGAAAAAACATCCTCATAGGCATAATCATTTGCGATCGCGGTTAATGCAGACGTATCGGTCGTCAGCGCAATACCCGGCAAAGGATTCCGCTCTTTTTTGTATCTCCCGGTTAACTCGGCTGCAATATGCTGAGAATCAGCTGCACTACCCCCATTTCCACAAAATAATATCTTATTTCCGGAATTAATGGTTGCCACGGCTAATTCACATGCATCAGCAAGAACTGATGGGAGAATATTTCTTACTTTCTCAAATGTTTGAGCGTGTCCCTCAAATTCTTTTAATATCATCTCGTTCATCGGTAATTTCTCTTTCTCTTCAGCTTCAAATACAGATAATTACACAAATTTGGTAATTATTAATTTAACTTAAATCTTTTCCACTTCAACCTCAACTGTGAGGATTTTTTTATGTTCAAATACAAGATCAATAGAATTTTGATCAAGCGGTGTAATTTCTTCCCGTTGTTCTTCATTCATATTGGTTAACCAGGCTTTCTTTATTGGGGAATAAATTTTCACCTTTGTTTGAATCTTATCGTCTGTGGGATTAAATAGACGCAACACAAAAGATTCTCTCTTTTCATGTTTTTTGAAGGCGCTAAGAACGATATCTTCAGATTCAATTTCAAGAAAACTCAGACCCTTGGGAAGATCCTTACCTCCCTTACCTGCCTGTGCTGTCTCCAGGGGCAATTGAAATTTATCTGCTTCACGATATACCTGTCCTTTTTTCCAATCGCCAGCATGAGGCATGATGGCATACCGCCATTCATTCAGACCCAGAGATTGAGATAATTTCATCCAGGGATAGACATCCCATTGATCGATAACCGGTGACTGGGTGGCGGTAAATCCGCGGAAAAGAGTTATCGCCAAGGTTCGATCATCATCATCAATCGCTTCATATTCTCTGATTCCATCATTAAACAGGGCAAGTCCGGTTTCCCCATCACTCATGTCTACAAAACGATGCATGGGGTATTGCGGATTTTCTTTGCCATAATAGAGACTATCTGTTGTGCGAATAATAGGACGTTCAATGACATCAAACGCTGCTTCTGCAGCAGAATTCTTTACATTTAATCCGGTCGGGAAACAGGCCCTTACACGGTGCTGCTCTACCTGGTTATCAATGCTGGTATGAATATCAAGCCAGGCCTGTCCTTTTCGCAAGGTAATAACCGATTTAATAACCATCTGAACTTTTTTCTCACTACGGCGATAGTTTCCTTCTTTCCCTTCTAATCCATCGGGAATTTCCATTTTATGTCCGATAGAATACCGGGTTAAAAATTCACTGCTTTCTAAATGGATGATTTCAGCCTCTGTATCAATGGTGTTAAATGTCTGGTTTTTCTCAGGGAACATATGTATCCAGGGGTTTCCACTCTCGCCGGTTTCTTCAAAATAATGCTGATTTTCAAACCAATGCCCTGTCTTTTTATCTAACACATCCAGACTTCCATCTGACTTTATCAACACCTTTAAATGCTCATTTTCCATTTCCGGTGAAGGAAGCGCCTGATCTGTGGTTACAGGTCTTTTCTCTACATCAGATGATTCACGTTTTAAATGATAAGTTTTATAACCATATGCAGGAATATCATCAAATTCAGCATGTATATCCACCCTTTGTGATCGTAACTGTAAGGAGATATCCTGAAGGTTTCGTACCAACGTTCCAAAGGGCTCACGTTTGGTCTCGGTATAGGGAATTGCCTTGTCGTTTTCATCACGGATAGACATACCTTCATAGGATGATTTATCAGGCAGGTCCACAGACAAACTAATCACCTCACTTCTAACAAAGGGGCTAGGATTAAAAACTGTGATCACCGATTCATTGATATCAATATCTGTATTGTTAATCCTCTTCTGAACTGCAGAAAGAGCCCGGCGGGTGACACCTTTGGAAATAATCTCCGACTGATCAAAACGGTACATCATATCCTTTTCCATTTGATCAATCCCTGCCCCACAGATATTGTCATGGGGATGGTTCTGAAGCAAGTATTTCCAGGACAAATCCAGGGTTGACTTCATATATTCACCACCCACCACCCAACCAAGGGCAGAGAAGGGTTCTGCCAGGCGTTGCAATGAGGTTTCAGATTGGGCATTGCGTCTTTTGATTTTAGTGCGACTTGAAAGAACATCGCCCATTAAATTTGTCCATTTTCCTGTGGCGCCCGGATTACGGCTTTCTCCCGTGATAACTTCAGGATCTTTTACTTCCTTGCGCATGGCATTCATAAAATTTTCCAAGGAATTCAATTTAATTTCATGCCCCAACTCATTGGCAATTGGTTGACAATCTTCAACCAAACCACTCTCATAAGGATCCGGTGAAGAACAGTCAAAACCCTGCATACAGGCAATCTGGCTGGTTGAGAAATGTTCACTCTCTTCATCAATTAATTTTTTTAATTGTTTAGGTATAACCGATTTATCAAATTTTTCCTGCGTTACGTCAAGAGGATAGTAATGATCGTGGGGATGATTTTCGTTATTCAGCCGAAACGGCAATGTTCCCCTATCCCAATCATACCACCATTCATCCCGGCTCATTCCAAAACGGGCCATCCGATAAACATAAAAATAATAACTAAATCTGGATAGAGCGCCGAATCGGCAACCTAGTAAACGAGAACCATCAGGTCCTTCTAAAATAAATTCTGATTTTTTTGTGTTAATGCCACGATAAAAAATGATCGTATCGATATCAAATCCCATATATATTTGAGGCATCTGTGAAGTTTGGCCATAAGAAAATGGTGTATAACCAATTTTGCTTACTTTTCCTAACTCTTCAGCCTGTCGGTGTCCCACAACGAGATTACGAACAAGTGACTCGCCATTGACAATGTATTCTTCGGGAAGATTATACCAGGGTCCTACGATTAATTTTCCATTTTTTACAAATTTCTTTATTTGCTCCTCTTTTTCAGGACGGATATCAAGATAATCTTCTATGGCAATAGTTTGAGAATCCAGAAGAAATGAGTGAAACTTTGGATCGTTTTCAAGCAAATCCAGGAGATCGTCCATAAATTCCAGTAATAATAAACGCGTTTCCTGAAAGGGGTATACCCAGGCTCGGTCCCAGTGTGTATTAGAAATGATATGTACGGTTTTCCCGTTTTCTGATTTTTTTGTTACTTCCTTGCTCACTTTTGCTCCTTAATAAATTATTTATATCTGTAATTTATACAATTAGATTTTTCTCTCGCAAAGACGCAGAGTCGCAAAGAAATATAAGGATAGAGAACAAAAACAAAAGAAAATTTTTCGATTCTTAAATTTATCCTCTTTACTCTTTTATCTTAGCACACGGCGTCTTTGCGTCTTGGCGAGAGGATAAAGAATGCTTCACATAACAATAAAATAAATTAAAATTCCAGTTCAATCGTCAGTATTTTTTTTGCACCGGCTTCAATCTCTATACTGTTACCATCTATCTTTAAGTCATTATTATCTATCTTTTCTTCGTTTAAATTTAACAGTCTCGCCGCTATTGGACGCTTATAAAGCATCAATGTTCCCTTAATGAGTTTAGAAGTGGGATTATAGACTCTGATAATGACATTTTTGCTCTTTTCTGCACACTTTACTGCTGAAATCATAAGATTTGAAGGTTGCAAATCTATAAAAGATTTTGATTTTGGTAAATCCCCCCCATATGGTCCGGCCTGAACTGGAAGCAATCCAACATTAAAACGATCCGCCCGGGTCATTACCTGCCCATTCTCCCAATTACCGGCATGTGGAAAGATCATATAATTACATTCATGCTCACCCAATGATTGGGAGCCTTTCATCTCAGGATGACGTTCCCAACGCCAGGCTACGGTAGTCAGAGCCACTTCAAATGCCCGGAGAAGTGTAAGACCAATTGTCCGTGAGTTATCATCCGTTACTTCATATTCACGCAAACCATCATTTATTATCGCCATTCCTACTTTTTTATCACTCACATCTATAAAACGTTGGTGGGGATGTGTTGGATTCCATGTATTACGCCATGGGCTCTCTGGTCCCCGTTCGATGGGTCTTTCAATCACATCAAATGGCTCTTCTGCCGATGAAGTGTCTGCAGCAATGTTTGTTGGAAACATAACCCGTAGCCGATGATCATTGCAGGGATTATTGAAAATCGTCCTAACAGCAACACCCATTGAATCCCGTGTCAGTTTAATTTCAGACTGAATTACTAACTCCCTTGTCTGAACAGAACGTCCGGCATCATCACCATCGGCATCTAATCGTCTGATATAATCACCCTTACCTTCATCTAAATTCAGGGGAATCTGCATCCGGTATGGGTTATTAAATAGCTGGAAGATAATGGCCCGGATTCCACTAATTCAATATCCGGGTTAGAACTCAGGGTTGTAATTACCCTATCCCTGGCCGGGGGTACATGACGCCAGGCGTGGCCTGCTTCACCATTATCCTGAAAATAATGCAATCCCTGATATAATTGTTCTGTTGCCTTGTCATAAACATCTAATGTGCCGTTATTATTAATCGTCACTTTTAAAAATTCATTTTCCAGAATCCGCTCCGAACTAACCAAAGAACCATCTGACCACTTAAAATCTTCTTTCGGTTTCACAACATATGTTTTATAGCCCAAAGCAGGAAGGTCTTTTACGCTAAGATGAACATGGACACGCAAAGCATTCATTTCCATCGTTGCGTCTCCCAAATGTCGAACAATCGCAGGATGTTCATAGCGCTTAGATTCCTGGAATTCGATTTCCTCATCATTATCAGCATCAAATATGGCATAGTTTTTAAATTCCATCCCTACCGGCAAATCAATCACCGCGGTGACCACATCCGTCATACGGTTCAAGTGAGGATTAAAAATGGTTAGAGCAACCTCATTCGTGTTTAAGTCAGAATTGTTGATTCTTTTCTGGATCCCTTGCAAAGCACGACGTAATATTCCGGTTGAAATATTACGACATTGATCGAGCCGATGATGCATATCTTTTTCGATTTGATCAACACCTGTTCCGGCAATACTATCGTGAGGATGTCCTTTAAGCAGATATTTCCATGCCTTATCAAGATAGGCTTTCGGATACTCCGCACCCAGCAAATACGCTACAGTTGCAAACGGCTCCGCCTGCCTTTGGAGCAATTGTTCGGCCAACGTATTTTTTCGTTTCATCTGAATCCGGGCTGAGGTTACATCGCTATATAAATGAAATCGTGTTCCTAATTTACGCGGCGTTCTTCTCTCACCCTTAAGAACCACCAAATTGTCCCAGTCAACAGACTTCTTAATAGCTTCTATATATTCAGGCAGGCTGCTATGGAAAATTTCATCTTTTTCCATTATCTCACCTGCTTCCTGCATCGTTTTCATTTCATAAATATCAGGTTGTGTACTATCCATACCCTGCATACAGGCAATATGCTCCGTTGTACTATGTTCTAATTCATCCCTCTTCATTTCCTTTAGTGAATGGGCCAGATTAGACTTGTCTATATTTTTTACCGGATCAACCAGGATGTGATGATCCTGGTAATGATGTTCATCTGCCAGATGGAAGGGTAATCCTTTTTCATCCCAGTAATAATTTCGCTCCAAAGTCTTTTTACCAAAAACAGTCGGCCTGTAAACAGCAAAAAAGAAATTGTAACGGGCATTGGATCCCATTCGTGAAGCCAAAAGACGGGAACCATCTGCTCCTTCAAAAACGAATTCGGCCGCTGTTTCCTGTGGCGTTATTCCATGGTAAAAAAGAATGGTATCAATACCAAATCCAAGGTAAATCTGAGGCATTTGTGAGGCCTGACCATAAGAGAATGGACTGTATCCCACTTTCATGACGCCACCATATTTTTCGGCCAGCCGATGCCCCACAAGAAGATTACGTACCAATGACTCACCATTTACCAGATGCTCTTCCGGAAGCGTATACCAGGGACCAATAAACAATCTATTTTCTTTTACGCGGCTTATCAGTTCATCGGTTCTTTCAGGTCGGATCTCCAGATAATCTTCAATAGGTACCGTTTGGGCATCCAAAAGATAGGTTTTATAATCTGGATATTTATCAAAAATATCCAAAAGTTTGTCCATGAATTCCACAAGAAACATCCGTGTTTCCTGAAAATCATATAGCCATTCCCGGTCCCAGTGAGTATTGGGTATAAAATGAAATTTTAAAGGTTTACTATCTTTTTGCTTCATTGAGAATCCTTAATTTGGGGTAATTAGATATGAGCGGGACAAACGTTTGTTCGCAATTCATGATTTTACGCAATAAAAATTAAAAATCAAGAGAATTTTTGACTAAAATTGCAGAAAATGTGAAGAATAAATAGGTGGGAGAATACTACCAGGTGATAGATTAGGGATGTGGCTCATTTAAGTAGAAAAATATCACCATTTACAAGTGCCCAAAGCCCAAATCCAAATGTCAAATGAAACTCTAATGACTCATTAAAAATTATATCAGATGAAACTCATCAAAAAATCTTTTGACAATATTGTCCCGAGGGGATCCCTTTGGGGAAAAGATCAACGGAATACAAATGATGTCATATAAATATACGAATACTATATTTGACCTTGGAAGTTTGGGCTTCAATTGACATTAAAATTTGGACATTTGACATTCACTCAAAGGCATTTCATTTATCCAGATCCCATTACTAGTACTTTAATTCCGCCGTTCCGCTACCTGTACTGATAAAATATCTGGGTGTTTTTTTTCCCCGGGTAAATGATTTTCGCTTATAATCATTTCGATCATCCGAGGAGTCACTTTCTTCATCAAAATCTACCGGGCATTTGATATCCCCTCTGGCAGAAGTTGTTCTAAACTCAAAATAGCCTTCCAATGGTCGTGTCGTCGAGAATTAAGGTAGCATCTCCTGTACCCGAATTTATTGATAAATCGAAATTATCTCCCATAGGATCAGTCATTTCTGCATCACCTGTTCCTGAATTAAAATCGCCATCCTCTTCAAGAACTAACCGAAATCCTTTAACATCACCAGTGCCACTATTTATATCGAATTCTCCCTTAGAATCAGCAATCTGGACATCACCAGTTCCGGAATTAAGACTAAATTCACCTTCTGACTTATCAACTTTAACATCACCTGTTCCGGAGTTCAAATCAAACTCCCCGTTGGATTTACTCACATTAAGATTGCCGGTTCCACTGCTTGCCTCAATTTCCACCGACACGTTTTCCACAGTAAGATTACCTGTTGCTGTGCTAAAATCAATTTCAACATGTTCTGGAAGATAGATCGTCCATTCAGAATCTCCCTGCGCATTCTCTCCATAAAATTTTTCCTGGAGAGTAAGTGATTTTTCTTTTTCCTTCACCCTCACTTCATAATTGTCATCATCATATGTATAGTTAACCGTGACGAGTATTTTAGAGTTGTCACTTTTTTTAATTATACAATCTCCCAGAACAAGTTTAATTTTAATTTTCTCTTTAGCATCAAAGGTTTCTTTAAATACTTTTCCATTTTGAGCGAACAATTGACTGCATATAAGGACACTTAAGAAAATACTCAGAATGATTTTTATCTTATTTGTTTTCATAGATCACCTTATTCTCTATTAGGTTGTATCAAACAAAATTGATTTAGCAATTAATAAATACATTGTATATTTTTAAATATTGATAATTTTCTAACGCTGAGATCGCAGAGTTTCGCAAGGAAAAATTTAATTATCTTTGCGTTCTCTGCGTCCTCTGCGTTTACATAATTCTATCATTTTCAGAATAAATAATTGGATTAGACTACTTTTTTAATTCCACATTTCCAGAAGAGGATGAAAGCAGTATTCTGGGAGTCTTGCCACCTTTTGAAAAAGTTTTCCTCACGTAGGTTCTACTCCCTTGCTCATATTCTTCTTCTGTATCAAAGTCGTAGGGTGATCTGATACTCCCACTATGTTTTTTAGTAGAAAATTCAAAATATCCTTTTACCTCATTCCCATCATAATCAAGTTCGATATCACCGGATGCGGCAGAACATTCGATATCATACTCTGAACTCTCGGCCAATTTTACTTCAATATCACCGGAAGCCGTTGAAAAAGAACTTTCTTCATTAAGTACAATCCCCGAGATCTCAATATCTCCTGAAGCACAACTCAGATCAAACATACCTTTACTCTTTTTTACCCTGATATCTCCGGAAGCGGTACTTAATTCAATTTCACCGTTTACGCCCGATGCTTTAACATCACCACTGGCTGTAGAAAGATCCAGCTCACCACCTGAATCAAGCACTTCCACATCGCCACTTGCGGTGCTAATATCAAGTTTTCCCTGAGAATCAAGAATGGTGACATCTCCGGAAGCTGTGCTCGCTTCTATTTCATTTTCTATTCCATCCACCGAGAGATCGCCTGAAGCAGTTGAAACCCTGACCTCCGTTCCTTTGGGAACAGTAATAGTCCAGGTCACCCGGCCTGAAGAACGTCCCCGCCATCTTTCTTTAATTTTGATCTCGTTAGATTTTTCCTGAATATCAGCCTCAAATGCATCTTCAGGATTAACCGAATAAATAACATCAACCTTAATTTCTCCTTCATTTCCTGATTTGATATTACAGTCACCACTGGCTGTTTCAATGCGAACCCGTTCCTTGGCTTCAAAAGTTTTGTGGATTTCTTTTTGATCCTGGGCAAAAAGTATTATCACTGAAAATATAAACAGGATACTAAAAATGATTGGCAATGATTTCTTCATCTGACGTATACCTCCTAAAATATTGTTAATGATTGATGTCCCATTTCATGCTACAAAACATATTTACATATTATATTAAATCCAGTCGTCCTAAATTGTAATTTAGAACTCTGAAACTATTTCTCGCAAGCGATTTAATAACCGCAAAGACGAATACGCAAAGTTCGCAGAGAAAATTACTTAGGGTTTTATATCTCGCTTATTTTAAATGTACATTTTTGAAACTAGATTTACAACCAGCTGCAATTTAATTACTAAATATTTCTTCGTTAACATCGTGGAATCTTCGTGTGCTTCGTGATATATTCGTCTTCATGCAGAGCACAAAGCATTCAATTACTGCATTTTACCTATCGCCTTGCACCATGCGCTATGCTTTAGGTTGGTATAGAGTAGACAAGAATAAGATATTTACTTTCGCATATTCGCTTAAAATCACCTGTTGGTAGCATGGGTTTTGCGGTATTCGGAGGGTGTGATGCCTGTAAATTTTTTAAAAGCGGTATTAAAGACAGATTTAGAATAGAATCCTGTTTCGTACATAATTTCTAAAACTGTTTTGGTATTGATTTCCGGATCTGATAATTTTGTTTTAACGTCTTCAATCCGATGCATATTTATATAATCATTATAGCTCATTTTAAATTGTTCATTTATAATCCGGGAAATATAATTTGAATGTATTTTTAAACGGGATGATAAGTCTTTTAGACTTAGATCAGGATCCAGGTATAATTTTTCTGATGCCATCATGGTTTTAATCTTTTCCTTTGTTTTATCAGCCATCTCTTTATCTAACCGGGACGTTTTATACTTTTCAATTTGATTGTTCACCTTTCTTTGATGTCTGAGATATACCAGACTGCTGCTGATCGTTAGTACGATCATTATTAGTAGCATTATAAAAATTGGATGGGCATAAAAAGGGGTAAATATCTCAAAATTTATTAATGAGGCGCTTTGGGTTTGAATCCCCTCCCGATTGGCTACCTTTACCAATAATTGGTAAGTCCCTGCCCCAAGATTCTGATAGCCGACAGATCTCGCTCTATCTGGTGCCAGCTGGTTATAGTTTTTATCGTATCCTTTTAACATATATTCAAAACGGAGTTTTTCCGGCGCAGAATAGTCAATAGCTGTAAAGTGGAATTCATAATGATCTCCGCTAAAACGTAACAATTCTGATTGATCAACTTTTACGACTGTCTCATCAATGATCAGTTCTTCTAAAAGAATTTCGGGTACAAGCGCGTCACCTGACCTATACTTAGGATTAAATACAGACACCCCCTTAACCGTAGGATAGAGCAATTTCCCCTCATTGGTTTTCCATACCGCTGGTTGGACATTGCCACTACATTGTCTACTCGTCATACCATCAGTTTCATCATACATCATAGAATAGATGAACTGTTCTTCACCCTTGATAATATTGAGAAGGTGATTACGATTAACTGCAAAAACACCATTGTATGAACTCATCCATAGATTATCATCCTCATCAGTTGAAATGCTTAAGATATGATCATCGTTAAGACCCTGGGATTTAGTAATGGTTGATATATGATTATCCTTCCGGATTTTCAGACCATTGCCATTGGTACCAATCCATAGAACACCCTCTTGGTCTTCATATAGAGATAAGACTTCTGAGGAGAGGCTGGAGTCAGGCCTCTCCCATCCGGTATCCAATTTTTGATACAAACCTTCATCAGTTCCGGCATAGAGAATACTCTCATTTCCCTCAAAAAGTACATTAATTTTTTTATCGATCAGGGCACCTTTTTCTTGAAGTACATTGCTCTGGCGATAGGAATATAATCCCAATTCAGTCCCTATCCATAGAATATTAGTATGATCTCTGAGGATTGAGGTAACAGAATTTGAAGAAAGACCATTTATTCTGGTTATATGATAAGAGAGGTTATTTTTAATTTTGTACAGGCCATTATTTTGAGTACCACACCAAATAGTACCATCTAAATCTTCATAAAGTGCTTTGATACCCAATCCGGACACATCAGGTATCTGCGTTAAAACATCCTCGGTTGAGATCTTGCACAACCCTCTGTTCCGTAGCCCTATCCATAAGTTTCCTGAGTGGTCTTCTAAAAGAGTTGAAACACCATTTTCAGGCAATCCATCATCTCTGGTTATTGCCTGCACTTCTCTTAATTTTATTTGGATCAATCCCTCAGTATCGGTACCGATCCAGATATGCCCATCCCTGTCTTTTAGCATACAACGAATATAATTATCGGGAAGCGATATTGTTTTCCCATTAGAATTTGCGATCTGATTTCTCAAATTGAATTAATCCCAGCCACCATTGTACCGGCCCAGATGGACACTGGATTTGTTTCCAGAATTGATGTAAACGGGATGCCGTAAGTTTCTGGAATTTCATCAAAGAATTGCTGTTCCTGATCTAATAGATAAATACCATTAAATGTTCCGATACGAATATTTCCCCTGGAATCAAGATGGATTGAATAAATGGATGGGCTGCCAAGACCATCTTTATAGTCAAATATTTGGATTGACTCCTGATCAAATCTTGCCAATCCTCCTCGCAAGGTACCCACTAAGACTCTTCCGCTGTTATCAATATTTAAAGCTGTAATGATATTATCTAACAAGCCATCATCAATGGTATATACCTTTACCCCCTCATTATTCAGGCAATTTAATCCGTAGTCAGTTCCAATCCATAGATTTCCATACCAATCAGCCGTAATTGACCGGATGTGATCATTAGAAATGCCATTTTTTCGGGAGTACTTTTGCCAGAGTCCATTTTGATAGGAATATAATCCGCCACCATCTGTCCCAATCCAGAGGATTTTATTGCTGTCCTCATAGAGTGCGAGAATATCATCGTTTTTTAAGACAGGTGTATTCTGTTTTGTGAAAATTGTAAATCTGACACCATCAAAACGTGCAAGTCCGGAGGGTGTGCCGATCCATAAATAGCCATCATGGGTTTGAATCAAAGCCTGAATCGTATTTTGGGGCAAGCCGGACTCATTGGTCCAGATACGTTGGATGTATTTTTCCTGTTGATCAGTCCAGTGAATTGCAGAGAGATCGAGAGAAAAAAAGAGGACTAATCCGAAGATCAGATACTTTTTGAACGCATTCATATGATAGTTTTTTGCCTCGCAGGATGTAAATATTGTATATAACCCACCTAATAACAACAATATACGGGCACTATCCAGGAATGTTTCTATAAGAGGAAGATTTTCAATGCAAAATAGATCCTTAGGTAATATTTAGCGAATCTGTAATTTGTTCTAAATAGACTGAAAAATCTATCATTTTTCAAAATTACGGGTATCCAGATCCCTACTCCAATTAAGTGTAAAATTAATCTGCCTAGAAGGCGAACTGGATTTAGGCTTGATCATCAAAAATCTTTCATTAGGGCCAACATCATAGTTAGGGGATCCACGCGGATCCATCTCTTGTCCTTCATTATTATACTCAAAGAGTTCCTCAGGTCGAGCTGCTGTGAAAGATGATCCGTAATTAATAGCAGATGTCATCATTTTACCATTACTGCGAAAAAAAACTCGCGACCATCTGCGGCTCCATCGTGGCTCCCGCCCGCCCTCTGTAGAGATGAGCCATTTTCGACGACCGAGGGGAAAAGGACGTACTCGACTTCCAGGCTACCTGATTCGTCGGATGTATAGGCAAGCCACTTACCATCCGGAGAAATATTTGGTGACCAGGAACCAGCAATTTTTCAATATTTTAAAACGCTCTCTCGTGGTCATCCCGCTAAAAATTGCATTCGGCAATATAGTTTCTCATTTAATTTTAAGATTTTTCCATTTGAATATTAATTCTAATCACTTAAAATAGCCCTATCACCATATTTAAGTAAATATTTGTCATAGACGACTTTATGCTTTGCCATTAATTTCTGATACGCTGGTTCATGACGAATATTTTTAAAAAATGAATTTGTTTTGAGGTAAAGATATTCTGTTCGCCCGCTTAACAGATATTTTTCATCATAATAATCAATTAACATACTCAACGCCTCTTCATTTTTATTCAAAAAACAGTACAATACCATTGTATCATGTTTGCCCAGCTTGAATTTATCATCCCCATTCTTCTGACCAGAAGAAGACGATAAAAATGCTTCAAATCTCTTAAGATTTGTTGAATTCGGATACGCTGTTTTATATCGATCATATATTGATTCAGTCTTTCTGAATTTCCCGTTTGCGAATATAAAACCAAAAATAACACTGCAATGCCCGGATTTGATTTGGGTCAATTTTCAGTGCTCTTTTTATGTCCACTTCTGCTTTTTCCTGTTCTTCCAAATTGTATAGATAGTTCGAGGCCCGCCAGCTCCAATATGATGATTCCAACGGAGCCAATTGAATTGCTTTTGTATAATAGGCATTTGCTATCTTATTCAGACCCAAATATTCGAAGAACCAGCCAAAATCATCAAGTAATATGGGATCATTTGGATCAATGCTTATTGCTTTGGTAAAATGAATAAAAGCCAGATCATATTCCTTTTTGGCCAAATGAACAAGTGCTATTACTTTTTGTACAATCGCCACATTCTCATTAATTTCAATTGCCTTCGCCAGATATTCCTCCTGCAGGCGCATCAGTTCACTTTTTTCATCATCAGGAAGGCGCAAATTGTTATATGCTGAATTGTATAAATCCGCCAATTCTGCATAAGGCATGACATATCCCGGATCCTCCTTTATTGCCTGTTTCAAAAATTCTTCCGCAATTTTAAAATCATTTTTGTCGTAGTCTGTTCATAAATTTATCTGAATGATACAATTGACCTTTCAAATACAATTCATAGGAATAGGTATTAACAGGCTTAAGCCCATCAGCTTTCAGATTTGTTCCGGCGGTAATATTTTGCAGGAGCGACTCTGTAATTTTTTCTGAGATATCGTCATATACGGCAAACAGTTTTTCAATATCATATACATAATCATAATTTTCAGCCCAGATATGAGCGTCATCACGCACATTTATCAGCTGCACCTGGATGCGAATCCGGTCGCTAAATTTGGAGACACTGCCCAGCAGAATATTTTCTACCTCCAGTTCCTGGCCGATTTCCGGTATGGTTTTTTCAGAATCCTGATATTTTCTTACTGTTTTATGCGAAATCACTTTCATTTTATGCAATTTTGAGAGACTACTGAGCACTTGTTTAGTCATGCCGTCACAAAAATAATCCTGATCAGTCTGACCACTGGCGTTTGTAAAAGGTAATACTGCTAAAGAATTATCCCAAGTCATTACTTCGGGATTGTTATCCCCTGTTGTTTCCCGAAATAAAAACCAGTACCAAATAAAAAACAGTACAAATAATGATAATATTACGATTGGTAAAGTAATTAAATTTCGAGATTTATTTTTAACAGTTTTAGTATCAGTCGATTGCTCCCTTGATTGCTCTCTTTTCAGTTTCTCTAATTCGGAAATCATCTCTTCCATGTTCCGGTAACGTCCATCAGGATCCTTTACCAATGCCCGATTTACCAACTGTACAAGTTTTACCGGAATATCATCCCGATTATCATTTACAGGTTTTGGATTCTCATTTACAATTGAATACGCTACAGCCTGCTCATATTCGCCTTTAAAAGGAAGGAGACCTGTAAGCATTTCATACATTATTACACCAAATGACCAGATATCTGATTTATGGTCGATTTCATCGCCGCGTATTTGCTCCGGTGACATATAGGGAGCAGTTCCCAGTGTAGATTTCTCTTTGGTCAAATGAATGCCTTGCCCAACTTTGGCTAATCCAAAATCCATAATTTTAACCTTGCCTTTAGTTGTAAGCATGATATTGGTACTTTTTATATCCCGATGAATTACATTCCTCTCATGGGCCGCCTGCAATCCTTCTGCAATTTGCATCGAAATATTTAGAACGTCTCGTAATAGTACTTTTTCAGAGGTAATTTTGTCTTTTAACTCGATTCCGTCAATATATTCCATTACAATAAAATTATCGCCATCAAATTCTTCAATTGCATAGATTGTAGCAATATTAGGGTGATTAAGCGCGGCTGCGGCCTGGGCTTCTATCTCAAATCTTTTTCGTTCCTGGCTATTCGACGCCAATTGAGCGGGTAGAAATTTTATTGCAACCTGGCGTTTAAGCTTGGTATCCTCGGCCAGGTAGACAATGCCCATGCCGCCTTCGCCAAGCTTTTCAAGAATCTTATAATGTAAAATTGTTTTACCGATCATCTTATTCTCTGTCCACGAATTACACGAATTTCCACTAATTAATGAGTGTTCTGCTTATTATAATTTCAGAATTCAAATTCTTTTTTTACTTCAAACATCCAAAAACTTTTATGAAATCAATCCTTTTTAAAAAAAATTTTAAATTTGTGTAATTCGTGGATCCAATTTTTTTAGTTTTCTGAATATTTTTCTATCAATTGTTTAAAATCTTCATCTTTACGGATTGCATCAAAATCCCGGTCCTGATCAACCCAGACCATGATATTTTTATACCCTTTTTCTAAAGCGGTATCAAGCAAATCCAATGCTTCTTTTTTATGGTCAAGAAGCGAATAGGTACAGGCACAGTTATACATGGCCAATCCATCTGTCGCGGCGGTTTGTTTCAATTTGCCGGCAATCTCCAGGGCTTTTTCTTTTTGACCCTGGTAGGCATAAGTAGCCGCCATCCGGCTAAGAGCAATAGTATCATCTGCATTGATCTCAAGTTTTTTCCGGACTATTTCAAGCAATTGATTTTCTGCACTATCACCCTCTACAGTATTTCCCATACGATAGAAACACTGACCAATATGCAGCCAGGGTTCCTCATTATAAGGCTTTATCTCAGCCGCTTTTTTAAACTTTTTTATGGCAACTTCATAATCTTTTGATATTTCTGAACCAACACCTGACCAGTGGTAAGCCGGATAGAAATCCTGATTGCGCTCTGCAATTTTGTCAAATATGGATATCGATTGATCAAAGTTTTTCTGGAAATGGGCGATCAATCCCTTACCAAACTCTGCTTCGATAAGGTTTGGATCTAACTCAAGTGCCTTTTTATTCATTTCCCTCATTTTATCAAGCCATTTTTTATCACCGTCGTACGCCCAGAATTTATCCCCATAGGCTTCGGATAAACCCACATATGCTAATGCATAATTCGGATCGATACTCAGGGCATGCTCAAACATTTTTATGGCATTATCATTGTTCTTACTTCCACGCGCAAGAAGAAATTCTCTACCCCGCAAATAAAAGTCGTAAGCCCGCAAGTCTTCGGTTGGTTTCTGAGCCAAAGATTTTTTCTCAGATTCGGTTAATGAGATTTTCATGGCCTGTGTAATCTTTTCAGCAACTTCCATCTGTAACTCGAAAATGTCTTCCATCAAGCGGTCATAACGCTCGGCCCATACCTGGAATCCTGTTTCCACATTCGTAAGTTGGGCGGTTATGCGGATTTGTTTTCCCGCTTTACGGACACTCCCTTCCAATATATGGGAGACGTTCAATAACTCACCAGCCTTACGCGTGTTTACTTTTTCATTGCTAAAGGGCAAGACATCCGAACGGGGCACAACCCGGAGATCATGGACTTTAGACAGATCTATGGTTATATCTTCTGTCATTCCGGCACAGAAATAATCGTTATCTTTATCAGGACTCATATTTTCAAAATAGAGTACGGCAATAGAATTATCCCGTGATGATATTTTAGTCTCGGTTGGTTTCTGACTCAACCTGGTAATGATATCACCGGCCTCTCCAATTCGTTGAAATGGATCTTTTTTTAATAAATCCTCTATTAATTTTAATATCTGAGAGGGGATATCGGATCGTAAACCGACCAAATCCAGAGGATCTTCATTCAAAATCTCATAAATAATAGCCGCGTCATAATCACCCTTAAAAGGTCGGATCCCTGTCAATAACTCAAACAGAACGATTCCCAGAGACCATAGGTCAGACTTATGGTCCACTATCTCTCCGCGTATCTGTTCCGGTGACATATAAGCGGTTGTACCCAATGTGGATCCCGCCTTTGTCAGATCGGCTTTTCCACTTAGCTTGGCCAGACCGAAATCCATGATTTTTATTTTACCCTCATCGGTCACCATAATATTAGATGATTTGATATCACGGTGGACAATTCCTTTTTTATGGGCTGCCAGCAATCCACGGGCGATTTGGGTGGCATAATCAATAATTTGATCAATTGTAGGGGCGAGTTCCGAACTCGCCCCCGCGATTTGACGTAATTCACGACCATCCACATATTCCATCACAATAAAAAGTTCATCCCCATCTTCTTCAATCGAATAAATCGTGGCAATATTGGGATGATTTAAGGATGCCGCTGCCTGGGCTTCTACTTCAAACCTCTTTCGCTCTTCGCTATTTGCCGCCACATTGCTGGGTAAAAATTTGATGGCTACCTGCCGTTTGAGTTTCATATCCTCGGCCAGATAGACGACGCCCATGCCGCCTTCTCCAAGTTTTTTTAATATTTTATAATGTAATACAGTCTCACCAACCATTAACCATTTCCTTCTTCAGTCTATATTTTCTACCACAAAGTACACAAAGAAACCACAGAGGTCTCAGAGGTTAGAGGAAAGATGAATTCCTTTGTTGTTTCAGTTCAACTATATGTTTTATAAGTTCTGTTGACATCCCGTGATCTCTGAGATTTCTCTGTGCGCTCTGTGGTTTAAGAAAATTCCATTTAACGTGCCCGGATAACCATCAGGGTTACATCATCATCAGCAGGCTGATCTTTACGCCAAATTTCCCCGGCATCAACAAGTCGGTCAACAATTGCCTGCGGTGTCTCACCGGCCACATCGCGAAAAACACCTTCTACCCGGGGATAATCAAACATATCTCCATCAGGATTTTTTAATTCTGGTAATCCATCAGACATAAGCAATAATGTATCACCATTATTAAGAGCATCTTTTTTTACCTCATATTTAAATTCCTGCACGCCGCCTAATGGCATGCCACCGTGAGCGAGTTCTTCCACTTTTAATGTAGATGACCGATAGATATAGGCCGGTGGCATTCCTGCCGATGAAAATAACATTTGGTTTTCTTTAATCTTGAGAAGGGTAAACGACATCATCATCCGTCCAAAACGGAGATCTTTAATCGTTTCACTACTCTGTTTAAAGAAATCTTCAATCTTCATCCGCCCCGAATCCGCACTGAAAAGGCCTTTCATGAGGGTGACAACTGTTCCGGCACGCATGCCATGGCCGGTTGCATCACCTATGGCAATATTTAAAGTACCATCTGCAGATATATTATAATCATAATAATCGCCACCAACCTCCGTGGCTGTTTTCATATAGACTGCAATTTCCAAATTGGGTAACTCTGGAAGTTTTTCCGGCAGCAAAGATAATTGAAGACGTCTTGCCTCCTCAAGTTCGTGGGATTTCCGTTCATTTTCATCTTCTGCTGCCTTTGCCCTCAATTCTGCTTCCCTGATCATGGAGTGGTTGCGCTCACGCTGGGTCAGGCGAAAACGCTGGAAGCGGTCAATTGCAAAAACCATTATGATAAAAAGCATACCATAACCAACATAAGCCCATGAGGTGGCATACCAGGGTGGCAATATCGTTATTGCCAATACAGGTCCATCTTCATTCCAGACACCATCACTATTAGCTGCCTTTACCCGAAAGGTGTACGCGCCGGGATCAAGATTAGTATAAACAGCCGAACGGCTGGTTCCCACATGGCGCCAGTCGGTATCATAGTCTATCAAGTTTATAAGCATAGTTATTATTTGTGGATCGGTAATAATGAAGTCCTACATATTCTATCTCGATATCATTCTGCCAATGCTCAAGGGTAATCTTATTAGCTTCTGATATATGCATCTGCAAAGGGCCCTCTGCGCGGACATCAATGGATTGATTAAAAAGTTTAATATCCGTCAATTCAATTTGAGGTTTATGGGGATTATCTGTGATACTTTCTGGATAAAAGGAATTAAAACCTCCAATTCCCCCAAAAAACATTTCTCCTGTTTTACTCTTATAAAGAGCACCGCCGTTAAATTCATCACTCTGCAAGCCATCCTCAACAGTATAATTTTTAAAGGTAAGATTGGTAGGATCAAATTTAGATAACCCCCGATTTGAGCTAAGCCAGTAATAGCCATTATTATCTGTGAGAAATCCATATACGGAATTATTTGGCAGTCCACTGTTTTCAACAGTAAGGATCTGAAATTCCTCTGTTTGCGGATTAAAATAATTTATCCCACCTCCATAGGTAGTGATCCACAAATTGCCTTTTTTATCCTCTGTAAAACTCATGATATTATTCGAGCTCAAACTTCGCGGGTCATTTGGATTATTAACATAAGATTTAAAAGTTTCATTCTGCAGATCAAATCTGCTAAAACCTCCAAAGGCACCTACCCATAAAATATTAGGATCTTTTTTATAATGATGTAATGTCCGTACAAAGTTGAGTTGCACTTCTACCATATTGACCGTATCATGCAGGTAATTCTTCAATTCACCTGTTTTTTTATTGTAACGACAGACCCCACCCCCATTGGTTCCAAACCAGATATAACCGGGCATCGTTTCCAATTCAAAGATTTTGTAGTTAACAAAGTTTGAGGGATCAAGCGGATTTTCCGGATTGATATATATATGCTTAAATGTTTCTTGTATAGGATCAAATCTTATTAATCCTCGCGCTGATCCTATCCACATTATGCCTGATTTATCCTGATATAAAGATCTGAGCACATCACTTTGTAAGGCATTCTTTTGTCCAATATGGGCGCGATAGTTTTTTGAGGAATTATTACGTCTGTCATAACGGTATAAGCCGCCACCTGCCGTACCCAGCCATAAGATACCCCTGGTGTCTTCCCAGAATGATCGGATTGACATAAAGGTAAAGTCACTTTGATCATCCTCAAGGGACGAGATCGTCCGGAATTTTGAGGCAGATCGATCAATTTTACTAATCCCCTGTAAATCCGTACCTATCCAAATTTCACCGGTAGCATCTTCATAAATGACCGATATATTATTCTGGCTTATGCTTGTCGCATCTCCCTGACGGTGAACATAACGGCTGCGTCTTTTTGAATGGGTTTCAATCTGATACAATCCGCCGCCCCATGTCCCTACCCAGAGGACGCCGCTCCGATCCTCTCTTATGGCAGATATATTGTTGCTGGCACTTTCCGGATTCTCCGGATCCAAAAGCATGTATGTAAATGATTCGGTTTGAGGGTCAAACCGGTTTAAACCACCCCCGGCCGTCCCAAACCAAAGATAGCCCTGTTTATCTTCATAAACAGCAAGCAATAAGGAGCGGTTGATTCCAAACTGCAGGCGGCTCAAATAATTTCTTTGACTCGAATTCGCAGAATAAGGATAAAACCCTGGTCTTAATGGAACATCATTGCCAGTCCCATCACTTTGGGATGGAAAATAGTGGCGGTATGTATCGCTTGCCGGATAATAACGATCTAATCCAACATTCGATCCTATCCACACCGTACCTCGGCTATCCTCAAATATAAAATTTGGTTCGTTACTTATAGTAGAATTTGGATTTTCGGATCATGGGGATGATTGGTAAACGTTTCTCGGTTCTTGACGTCAAAATAGTCAAATCCAGTCCCTGTCGTTGCCAGCCAAAGATTACCCTTCTTGTCCCGATGTATATCAAAAACAATATTGCTTGAAATACTGGTGGAATCATTTGGATCATGTCGGTAAATTTTAAATTTTCCGGTTTTGGCGATGTATTTGTTTAATCCGCTAAAACTAGTCCCAATCCAGACATTCCCCGAATCATCTGCAGCCAATGCCTGAATCGTATTTCCACCAATCGAACTGGAGTCATTAGGATCAAAATTATAAACTTTAAATTCATAGCCATCATAGCGATTAAGACCATCCTCTGTGGCTATCCAGATAAATCCTTTTGAGTCCTGAACAATGTCAAAAACCCGGCTTTGTGAGAGACCATCTTCAAGACCAAGTTGTTTAAAACGAAGGTCATCTGCAAATGATGATTCAAAACAAGACAATAGTAACAGCATAAAAAAGATATATGTTAGACCAGGTTTCATATTAGACTATTCCTTTGGATATTAATTCGCATTTAGATCTATAGAGAATAAAGATTTTTCGCGCAGAAACACAAAACGCAAAGAAATCATTATTAACCAAACTGAATTCTATTATTAAAAATAGGTATTTCTATCACCAAGCCATGACAAGAGAAATATTGTTTTGGTTAATTACATGCAAAACGAGGAAAATAGAAGGAAAATTTCGGAAAGTCGTAATATTTTCAAGTATTTTTACAGGTGTGAATATTTGATTTTATTATCATTAGTAACAAAATTTTAAAGCCTTATGGCAGGTTGAATAAAAAAATTCATTGGAAGTATCGTATTTCGTTCATATCTTTATCAATATGATTAATTTCTGCGAAAAATTTATTTTTTAAAATTCCTTCATATAATATTAAACATCACAGAAATCATTTATTACATTAAATATGTAAAGTTTTGACGATTCTCAAATAGTTGACTTATTGAAGTTCTCTTTAAACCAAAGGCCAAAACATGCATATAGGCATGATTTCACCTATCGCCTGGCGCACACCTCCCCGTCATTACGGGCCCTGGGAGTTAATAGTATCTCTTTTAACTGAGGAATTATGTAAGGCTGGGGTTGATGTATCTCTATTTGCTACAGCAGATTCTATAACGAATGCCAAATTACACTCGGTTTGCTCAACAGGATATGAAGAGGATCAGAATATCATACCAAAAGTCGTTGAATGTCTTCATATATCTGAGGTATTCGAAAGTGCTGATCAGTTTGACTTGATTCATAATCATTTCGATTTTTTACCCCTCAGTTATAGTAAATTAGTGGAGACACCATTGGTTTCAACCATTCATGGATTCTCTTCACCAAATATTTTACCTGTTTATAAAAAATACAATAAATCTTCCTATTATATTTCCATTAGTGAAGCCGATCGAGATCCTTCTTTAGACTATTATGCCACTATCCATCATGGTATAGATTTGGATAGTTTTACCTTTAATCCTTCTCCCGAAGATTATTTATTGTTTTTTGGCCGAATTCACCCGGACAAAGGGGCTTTCGAGGCAATTCAAATCGCAAAAAAATGCAAGAAAAAACTCATCATGGCCGGAATCATTCAGGATAAAAGTTATTATGAAGAGAAGGTTAAACCTTATATTAATGATGATGATATCTGTTTTATGGGTAGTGCCGATCCAGTAAAACGTGATAGATTATTGGGAAATGCTTCGGCATTGTTACATCCGATTAACTTCGACGAGCCATTTGGTTTATCCGTAGTTGAATCATTTGCCTGTGGTACACCCGTCATAGCTTTTAATAAAGGGAGTATGTCTGAAATTATACTACATGCGAAAAATGGATTTCTTGTCTCGAGTTTAAATGAAGCCTATCTCTGCAGTTAATAATATCTCCAAAATTGACCGACAGTATTGTAGAAAAGATGCCGAGGAACGGTTTTCAGCCTATAGAATGGCTCACGAATATATTCAAGTCTATAAAAAGATTCTTGATGATTTAAAATGAAATAATTTTCCTGGATAATTTATAACTCGCAGTGGCGAGACAAAGATTTAATAAATTTTATCCACGTATAACACTAATTAACACGAATTCTTTATAAGTATAATAATTTCAAATTTTTAAGAATAGATCCCTTATTAATTTGTGAAAATTCGTGGAATTCGTGGTCAGATTTATTTAGTCTACTTATGCAAGATATTTATAAATTGACTCAGATTATTTAACTTACAGAGGTCCAAATGTACACCCCAATAATTTACTCGATATGATCAACAATCCGATTCTAACAAAAAAAGATGTTCCTTATCCTGTTTCTACAGTCCATAATGCCGGTGTTGTAAAATACAATCAGAAATATATTATGCTGTTTCGATCACATCAATTCAATGGTCGATCGATCATCGGAAAAGCTGAAAGTAAAGATGGGCTTCAATTTAAGGTCCATCCAAGCCCCTTTATTGAATCCTCTTCGTCGGGAGTATTCGCCGAATATGAAGAATTCGGTGTAGAAGATTTAAGGATCAATCCACTCGAAAACACTTTTTATCTGACCTATAGTGCTTATTCACGACATGGTGTACGCATTATGCTGGCACGAACTGACGATTTTGAATCTTTTGAACGCATTGCTCTGATCAGTCAGGCTGACATGCGTAATCTTGTGCTTTTCCCGGAGAAAATATCCGGGAAATATGTGAGATTGGATCGTCCCCATACGCAAATCATGCCTTTATCCATTTGGATATCTTATTCTGATGATTTAATTCATTGGGGTCAATCAGAGGTTGTTATCAAACCGGTCCAGTATCACTGGGATGAGAGTAAAATTGGTCCGGGTAGTCCACCTGTTAAAACCGAACAAGGCTGGCTACATATTTTTCATGGCGTATTTACGACGATGGATGGGGCTGTTTATCGATTGGGTGCAGCTCTGCACGATCTTAATGATCCTTCACAGCTTATCGGGGTTTCAGATAATTGGATTTTACAACCGGAAGATCCTTGGGAGATAAGCGGGTATGTTCATAATGTCGTTTTTACTTGCGGAACCATTCCAGAAGATGACGGCACATTAAAAATATATTGGGGTGGTGCCGATTCCGTCATGTGTGTCGGGACAGCAAATATCCAAGATTTAATCAATTTATGTATAAATTCATCACGCCCCCCTCTATAAGAACCACGAATAGAATTAGGGGTAGTGTCATCCTGATAAATCGGGATATTCAAAAATGAAAAATAGGATAAAAAGAATAAACCACAGAGGCCACTGAGAAGGAGAAGGAAATTAATTCATTTAAGTCATTAATTATTAAATATTTACTCTGTGTATTCTGCCTGCCCCGTTATTTCTGACGGAGTCAGATTAGTACGGGGTGGTTATTTTTTACATAACAGAATAAAAGGTTAGGAGAAAAAATGGGACTATTAAATTTTCCCAAAGCCATTGCTGTAATCGGAAATTATATTCCAAGAAGATGTGGTATTGCCACCTTTACCAATGATCTTTGTGAGGCCATAGCCCAAAAACTGCCAAATCCTGAGAATATTATTGCCTTAGCCATGGATGATATTCCGGAAGGATATGACTATCCAGAGCGGGTCAAATTTGAAATCCTCGAGAACGTGATAAGAGATTATATAAATGCAGCGGACTTTTTAAATTTAAACCAGGTGGATATGGTAATATTACAACATGAATATGGCATTTTTGGTGGAAGAGATGGTTCCTTTATTATTCAAATGCTAAAAAATCTCAAAATTCCGATTATTACCACCCTTCATACCGTACTACCTAGTCCTTCAGAAAATCAATTAGCGATTATTCAAGAGCTGGCCAAATACTCACAAAAAATTGTCGTTATGGCCCATAAGGCAAAAAAGATATTAACTGAGACTTATAAAATTGCAGATTCTAAAATTGTAATAATTCCTCATGGTATTCCTGATGTACCATTTGTCGATCCTATTTTTTATAAGGATAAATTCGGATTAGAAGATAGAAAAGTTATACTGACCTTTGGGTTGATTAGTCCAGGTAAGGGTATTGAGTATATGATTGAGGCCCTACCAAAGATCATCGAGAAACATAAAGATGTAATATATATCATTGCCGGTGCTACACATCCCGGATTACTTCGAACCAATGGTGAAGAATACCGCCATCTGTTACAAAGAAAAGTTAAAAAATTAGGTATTGAAGATCACGTGCAATTCCATAACAAATTTGTTAGCCTGGAGACATTAACAGAGTACCTTATTTCCACTGACATATATGTGACCCCCTATCTATCAAAGGATCAAATCACCTCCGGGACATTAGCTTATGCGGTTGGGGCAGGTAACGCAGTCGTGTCAACCTCCTATCTCTACGCAGAGGAACTCCTGGCAAACGGAAGAGGCCGTTTAGTGCCTTTTCGTGATTCAGAAAGTATTGCTAAAGAAGTTAATGACTTATTATCTTCTGATCGAAAACGGAATACCATTCGTAAAAACGCTTATTTATATGGACGCACGATGGTCTGGAAGGAAGTAGCAGAGCGTTATCTAAGACTTGTGGGAGAAGTGTATAAAAAAAGGCCTGCCTATCCGGTTGCTCTCAAAGAGAGCGATACGGGATCTAAAATTATCGATGAATTACCCCGCATTAATCTGCACCATCTCCAAACCCTTACGGACGATACGGGAATATTACAGCATTCATTTTATTCCATTGCAAATCGTGATCACGGATATTGTATCGATGACAATGCCAGAGCCTTGGTTGCTGCCTGTATGTACTATAACCTGGGTAAGGATGAGCAGATCATCAGATCTATTAATATATATCTGGCTTTCATTTATCATGCCTTTAATCATGAAAATGGTCGCTTTCGAAATTTTATGTCATACGATCGAACATGGCTAGAAGATGCCGGCAGTGAAGATTCTCATGGCAGAACTTTATGGGGATTAGGAGTGGCGGTTAGCCATGCCCCCAATAAACCGATTCGAGACATGGCAACAAGATTATTTGGTGACGCCATTTCAGCCATAGAAAATTTTACTTCACCAAGAGCATGGAGTTTTGCGATTATCGGTATGTCCCATTACCTGGAAATATTTAGCGGCGATGCCAGTGTAAGAAAGATCCATGAGACTATTGCTGGAAAACTTTACGCACTTTATCAGCATAGTTATAAAAAAGATTGGCCCTGGTTTGAAGATAAATTAACCTACGCTAACGCAAGTTTGTCTCATGGTTTAATCATTGCCGGTCAGCGATTATCAAAAGACGAAATGATTGACGCAGGTATATCCTCTTTAGAATGGTTACTTGAAAAACAAAGTACCTCAGAAGAATACATGTCCATTATTGGTAATCATAACTGGTATGCTATAAATGAAGAGCGGTCGAAATATGATCAACAACCCATTGAAATAATGAATCTTATTCTTGCCTGTTCATCCGTTTTTAAGTTCACCTGGAAGAAAAAATGGATTGATATTGCAATGAAATGTTTTAGCTGGTTTTTAGGTCATAATGATCTCGGTGCTCAATTATATAATTATCAGACGGGTGGCTGTAAAGATGGTCTCCATTCTCAAGGGAACCAATGCAAATGAAGGTGCTGAATCAACTCTAGCCTGGCTAATTTCTCTTTTCACCATGTATAAATTATTTGAGGATCAGGTATTGACAAAAGAACCTTCGAAAGAGATAGAAAAAATTATTAACGCAAATTAGTTAGTTCAATGTGTGTCAGAATTAATCCAAATACTAAAAGTGAATATAGGAAATATTCTATGCAAAAGATTACAGTTAACAGAAGAGAAACGAAATTTTCATCTGATCCTTCTCGTGTTATCAACAAATTTTATTATCCGGGCAATGAAAAAAGAGCAAAAAATATAATAAATCGGGTTTTAACTCTTTCAGAAGATCGTGTTTTGATATCTATTGGATGAAATTCTGTCTAAGTTTCGAACACAGACATAGAAATTTAAAAAAAGTTTTTAAAACGAAATTATCAAAATATAGCCATGTTCATTCCTGATCAAAAACAGCTTTCTGAAACCAAGAAACTTCTTATTGGTTCCTATTTCACCCACGAATATTCTGTTGAGGCGGCTGGTTTTTTTAATCCATCAATAGTCGTTCATCCAAGTCAGGATAATATAAATAAACATGAATTGCGATTTATCCTTAGTTTCAGAGCAACTGGAGAAGGGCATGTCTCATCCATTGAATTTAGAAGCGGTAAATTGGATAAATATAATAATATGTTTTTAGAAAGAGCTTATCATCGTTTCGAAACACCCGAAATTGTGATGATGGCGGAGTATGAAAAGAAATTCTTTATAAAAAAGTTCAAACAATTGAAGATGGAAAATGATGTTACTAAAAATATTTTTTTAAAGTTGCCGGCCACATTTTCTTTCGAAAAACTTCAAAACAGAATCGAATCTGTGAAAAATAGATCGCTTCAGGACCATACTTTCACGGATACTATCAAGATGATTTATTTTCTTGCCCGTTCGAACCACGAGCGATATTTCCGCCCTGAATCTCATATCTCAGAACGTGTATTATTCCCGGTATCAAAAGAAGCAATAAAGGGTTTAGAGGATGCACGATTTGTGCGCTTTCAGGAGGACAATGGAGACATATTTTATTATGCAACCTATACGGCTTTCAACGGTTTTGAAATTTTACCGATGATGCTCGGAACAAAGGATTTTCTCTTTTTTAATTTTTGTGCGATGGCCGGCGAAGCGGTTAAAGATAAAGGAATGGCCTTATTCCCACGTAAAATTGATGGTAAATATACGATGATCTCGCGAATTGATGGTGAAAATATGTACATGATGAAGTCAGATGTCATTGATTTTTGGGATCGGGCAAAATTATTTCAGGAACCCAAGTATCCTTGGGAATTTTTTCAGATAGGAAATTGTGGTTCGCCGATTGAGACACCCGAGGGCTGGCTTCTTTTAACACATGGTGTTGGGCCCATGCGTACTTATTGTATCGGCGCAGAACTATTGGATCTAAAAGATCCATCAAAAATTATTGCCCAATTATCAGAACCGATTCTTGTACCACAACCATCCGAACGAGAAGGATATGTTCCCAATGTGATATATTCATGTGGTGGTTTAATTAACAATAATGAGTCTGGTATTACCTTTTGCTATTTCCGATTCATCCTGTGGCGTAGCAACAATTAATATGGACGAATTGATGAATGCATTCGCCTAATTTTACGACGAATTATTTTCATCACTACTCATGGAATAGGGTCCGGTAGATTCCTTGCCCCATTCATAATTTGGCCGGGGACCCATCTCTAATTTCAATTTGCCCCCGTTGAGCAATATCATCATGGGCAAAATAAGGATTTTTCAATTCTTTCCCATTCAATTCTGCACTTTGTATATATTTGTTTTGTTTACTGCAGTTTTTGGCTTCAATGGAAAAAAAGTTTCCCTCCCCCAGATCTATCTCAATATTTGAAAAGATTGGGCTGCCAATATTATAATAGGGAGAACCCGGTGTAACCGGATAAAAACCCATGGCGGAAAATACATAAAAAGAAGAAATTCCACCGCCATCCTCATCCCCACACATCCCGAAGGGAGAATTTGTAAACCATAAATCCATCAGCATACGAATCCTTTTTTGTGTTTTCCATGGCATTCCGGCATAATTGTAAAGATAAGGAATATGCAGGCTTGGTTCATTGCCCATGGCAAATTGACCAACTAATCCGGTAGCATCAGGGAATTGGGCTAGATAGGTACTTTTACGTGTGCCACAATCTTCTGTAAATAAAGCATCGAGTTTTTTTATAAATTTTTCTTTACCGCCTAACAAGTGAATCAAACCCTGTACATCATGTTGAACGTCAAATAAATAGGTCCAAGCGTTATTCTCGGCGAAGTAATCCCGCCCACCAAATCCACCACTCAATTTTGGATCAAAGGGTCTGACCCACTCCCCATCATCTGAGCGAGGGGCAAAAAACCCAATTTCAGGATCAAACAAATTCTTATAGTTAGCCGCTTTTTTTAAAAAGAAATCAAAATCATCTTTCCGGCCCAAATCTCGGGCCAGCATAGCCAGACACCAGTCATCATAACTATGTCCTAAGGTCACGGAAACACATTGTCTGTTTTCCAATTTGTCAACCTCAGCAACATGCTCTTTCTGCCCAACTTTAAGGGCAGGATAATATCCCTTTTTATGATAAAACTCATCTAACTCTGTCAAAGGGCCATTTCTCCACGGTAGCATGGTAGATTCTAAGGCTCTCTTTTTTAATCCTTCATAAGTCTTTATCAATATCAAAACCTTTTACTCCTTTGAGATGAGCATCGCTGATAATTGCCGTGGGGTGGCTGCCATTCATACATCCAAGATCACCCATAAGTGTCGGAAAAAGAGGTATGGAGCCGGATTGCTCATACATTCTGATATAGGAGTCTATTTTATTTACTTGCTCCTGCGGATTTATCAATATTTGAAGAGGATGTTGAGCGCGAAAGGTATCCCAGGCCCAATCGTCTACATAAAAGTGACTTCCACCATCATCATGGATGGCTTCATCGTAGCTGCTATAGTATTCGCCATCCTCTGATATATTAACCATGCGCTCATAACAGCGATAAAGAGTGTATAGAAGGCTGTCTTTTCGTCGTCAGATCCGCCTTCAACTTTAATTTTACGTAATGCCTGATTCCAGACATTTTTGTTTTGTGGGAGAATTGACTCAAAATCCCAGTCTGGTATTTCTTTTTCCAGGTGCTTAGCTGCTTGTTCCGGAGAGATATAGGATATCCCCACCTTTAATTGAACAGCGTGATCATCAGAAGTGGAGATAGTTAAATAAAGTCCAGCTGGCTTTCCTTCAACATTCAATTTATCATCAAAACGCTGCTCTGCCAGAAATGCACCATATTTTTCAACTTCGCCTTGAATCTTCATACAAAAATGGATCTTCACGCCTGATACGATCTCTACTCCTCTAATGGTTTTTTCATCAGGTGAGAACTCAATCTTTCCATTATTTATTGTCTGAAGATAAAGATTAATCTTATTATTTGAATTTCCCTTGAACTGATAAAACACTGTGTGCTCAGTTGTAGTGAGTTCCAAATCGATATTATGGTCTTCAAGCAGGACAGAATAGTGGTAGGGCTTTGTTGTTTCAAAATCATGGTCATAAGTAGAAGACCAGGTATCAGGGTTTGTATTAATTTCACCCGTTGTAACCATTATCCGTCCTGCAGCGGCCATACGATGGGAGATAATATTTATTGGAAAATGAGTGATTTTTTCCTGGTTATATCCCTGAGGTTGTCTGGAGATACGCACCATGGAATTAGGTAGGTGAACCAGGGGAAGGGTTGGTACAAGTAGATGGGACATTCCTCCGATGTCAGGATTAACAGTGTCAACAGGTTCAAATTTATTGTTTTTGGTTTTAGTTGGAGTGTTCATTAAAAATCCTATATACTTTTTGATTGAAGTGTGGCCAATTTTATATTTTTTTTATGAGAAATCCAAGATCATTTAATGGAAATAATTGACCTATTATTTTATAATCAATGGATTAATGACATCGAGAGGAAATACAAGCAAGAGATTCTGAATTAAATCATCCCGCTGAATAATCCCTTTCTCAGGTGGGTTAGTCAGGCTAACTTTTCCTACTATTGCCTCTTAGAGAGAACTCAAAAAAAAGAATAGAATATTACATACTTAAATGCATGGCAATTAATACATTAAATTTTATAAATAATAACAGAACGATTTTATAAATCCTGATAAATCGCCTCAATTTGTTCCCCATACTTTTCTTCTACAACTCTGCGTTTAATCTTTAGGCTGGGTGTCAACTCCCCACCCTCTTGGGTAAACATTTCAGGAATCAAAGAAATCTTCTTAATCCTTTCAAAACTGGCAAATTGTTCTGTTAACTTATCAACTTCATTCTGAATTTCAGATATTAATTCTTCCTTGCTGAGTAATTCTTCATAGTCTGCAAATGTTATGTCTGATTTAATTGCCAGGTTTTTAATTGCTTCTTCTGCGGGAACAATCAAAGCTGAACAAAATTTTCTCCGGTCACCAATCACAACAGCTTGTTCAATCAGACTACTGGTTACTAAAATATTTTCGATGGGTTGTGGTGCAATATTTTTCCCGCCTGATGTAACAATAATGTTTTTCTTACGATCAGTAATTGTTAAGAATCCATCTTCATCAATAAATCCGATATCTCCCGTTGAAAACCAGCCCTCAGCATCTATAACTTCCTTGGTTTCCTCTTCTTTATTATAATAACCAAGCATTACATGCTCACCGCGGGTCAGGATCTCACCGTCCTCAGCTATTTTTACTTCCACATTGGGTAAGGGAATTCCCACAGCACCGAATTTATAAGCATCCGGCTTATTAAATGAAATTCCCGGTGAGGTTTCTGTTAATCCATAACCCTCCAGAATTGTAAGACCGGCAGAATTAAAAAATTCTCCAATGAGTGCAGGCAGCGGGGCTCCTCCACTAATACAATAGCGAAGTCGCCCACCAAGACGCTGATTTAATTTACCAAAAACTAATTTTGTGGCCAGACCGTGCTTTATTTTTAAAAGAGCGGGTACCGCTTCTCCGGCCATCTGAAAGTTCATAAATTCCCTTCCAGTTTTTATAGACCAGTAAAATATTTTGCGTTTTATTGGCGATCCGGTTTCAACCGATTCTAAAATCCGGCCATACATTTTTTCAAATAACCGGGGAACTGATATCATCAGGGTTGGTTTTATCTCCACTAAATTTTCCGGTAAACTATCTATTCCTTCAGCATAGGCCACCGTTGCACCATGATAGCAAGAAAAATAATGCCCGGCTGTTCTTTCCAGGATATGACTCAAAGGCAAAAATGATAAAAATTCATCTTCAGGATAACATTCAAATAACTCAGAGACTGCCTCAAGATTTGCAAAGAAATTTCTATGTGCAAGAACAACACCTTTGGGTTCTCCGGTAGTGCCTGAGGTATAAATTATTGTGGCAATCTCTTCTCTCTGAATCCGATCGATTGAATTTGTTATATATCCATCATGATGCCTTATAAAATCCAACCCCTTCTCTCCGAGGGAATTTAACTCCGGCCATGAGGCGCCATTCTGATTGTCATCCCTTATCTATTATGAAAAAATGTTCGACTGTTTTTAAATTTCTGCGGATCTTATCAACTTTCGACTGTCTGGAAGGAATCCTCAGCAATCACAATTTTTGCCTCTGAATCATTTAATATATATTCAATCTGAGGGTCAATTAAGGAAGGGTATATGGGAACTAAAACGGCTCCAAGAAAAAGCGCCGCATAATCAGATAAGGCCCACTCCATTCGATTATGTAGAGATAATAGCAATCTTATCTCCTTTTTTAATTCCCAAGTCCGCAAATCCGGCAGAAATCTTCTCTGCAATATCAACCGCCTCCTTATAGGTAACACCTATCCACTGCCCCTCTTTTTTATTACGATAGGCAATATGATCAGAATAGTTTTCTCTTTTTGAATAGAACATATCTGCTAAATTTTTGTATTTCATAATTGAGCCCTGCGTTTTGGAGAGGAAATTTGGGGAAGCCACTAACAAAATTGTGGTACTGTTTTGAAGAGTATAAGAACTTTTTTCTTTTGAGGAAAGTGATTTTTATAAATTTTTATATGTTGGAATTTATATGGGGAATGACAGCATTCACTACACCGATCATCTCCCGTCCCGTAAATCTGAGTCTCGATTGGGCCGTGAAAGGACACGGGAGAGGAGGATTAAAGAGTACCAGAATGAAGACTTGATATGAAAATCTCTTAGATTTATGCGGAAATTTTCCGCAGTGTTACAAATTTCCGCGGTTCTCTTCGTTAATTCGTAAAAATTATTTCTCCTCTTATCTCACTATTATTCAAAGGTTTAGAATATATATATCTGAGTTTTTTATTGTGGCACAACTTTTGTATTAACCTATTCAAAAAACAATCGTAAAACGGATTGTATTATAAACACCATAAAAATTGGATGTTTAAAGGGAGGACCACATGAAGCGAATAAAATATTCATTTATATTTCTCGACAGCCAAATCTCAAGAGGACAGCTCTACTTAACACCGTTCATTCTAATTCTTTTTATCCTTTCCTCGTGCACAATTAATGATTTGGGCACAGAACCGGATATTGATCAAAAAATCGTTGGCTCGGGAAATCTTATCTATGAGGAAATTGAGGTGCCATTTTTTCACTCTATTTCTATAAATACAGCCGGTCTGGTAAACCTAAAACAGGAGACAGAACAAAATGTTAAAGTAAAAGTGGATGATAATATACTGGACTATTTAATAATCAGGGTGCAGGAGGATGTGTTGATAATCGAAGTTGTCAACAATGTTACACTTGCAGACTATGAGTCTTACCATTGATGTAAGTATGCCAAATCTGAAATCGCTGGCTACAAATAGTGCAGGATCGATCAGGGGAATAAATACGTTCGAGGAAGATCAGGTCAATCTTATGGTGAACAGTGCCGGGAATATATTCATGGATCTCAAAGTCAATCAATTAAATTCTATGTGTAATAGCGCGGGCAATCTGTTCTTGAGTGGCCAGGTTATAGATCATCAGGTGATGTTATCATCTATAGGAAATCTGACTGCCTTTGAATTAAATACCGAGTCAACAACTATTATACTTAACAGTGCTGGAAATGCCCAAGTTTTAGCTTCGAAACTACTTGAGGTTACGATCAACAGTATCGGTTCCGTCTATTATAAGGGCAATCCACAGATCGTAGAGCATATTAACAGCGTTGGTCGGGTTTATTCAGCAAACTAATAAAGAAAGATTACAAAAACGCGATGGTAAGTAGAGGTTGGACATTTGATTGTATTCGGACGAAGTATGAAACGGATGACATTAATTTTCACAGGTTATTCCTACAGGTAATTTCAAATGGTCGATTGGCAGGCAAAATCGTAAAATAAACAGTACTCTAGGAATTCTCCTCCTTGGTTTATCTGGGTTCCAAATAACCTGACAAATAATTAGGAAATTCTACGAAAATCTTTGTCATCCGTGTCATCCATGTGATCCGTAATCATATAATTTGTTCGTTCTCCTTGTCATTAACCACCGAACTCATAACCAAGAGTTAAATAAAATATGGGTGCCCAGGTTACATCCACAAATTCATTTCCACCTGATGGCTGAGATGTAAAACCAATCTCTGCAACAATAGCATTAAAATCTTTAAGAGGAAATACAACTTCACCAGTAAAACCTACACCAAATCCCTTTACATCTTCAAAAGCATCACCAGAAGTCATCTGATATACCAGAACCAAACCCGGTCGGATTTGCATACCGCTTTTTAGAGTAAACCTGGCTTTGATGGTGCCACCAATACCCAGGATATTAGCACTTTCATCTAAATCTTCTGGCGTTATACCCGCATAAAATAAAAAACCACCCATAGAAACCTTCTCTGCTAGGAGAGCATCAAAAGCCAAATTACCTATCCAACCCATTTCCGTATCAGCATCATAACCCTCAACTGTGACGGTACCCGGCAGCATTATTCCCCCCTTAATATTCATATTCCAGGATTGTTTCTGTGCCTGAACCGCTGAGGTGGAGATCAAAACCATTAGTAAAATAACAATAACCGAAACAACATTCTTTTTCATCGTACCTCCCATGTTAGTTAGAAATCAGATATTATATAATAGGTCCGAACAGCAACATTATTTAACATCATCGGCAAATCAGAGGACAAATTAAATATTTATCAATTATTTATTGTGAAAAGATATTATAGATTCCGCCCGCCTGAGGCGGGCGGAATGACCTGGATGAGTCATGCTGAACTTGTTTCAGCATCTCATGATATTTAAGAGAAAATGACATCCTGTTCTCCTAACAAGGATATTCCTCTATGTCGGATCGAATCTGAATATCGGAAGATTCCTATGGAATGACTTGATTGGTTATGCTCTATTAATAAAAGGAGCGTCATTCCACATCCTATATGAGTACTCAAGTATTTTCTGAGATTAAACCTAATTTTTTTTATTCTGAATCTTTTTGCCCTATTTTTGTATAATACAGTATCCAATGCTGTAGTGGCTGTTCGCGAACGGCCACTACGCTGTCGGAGAACATTTGTTTTGTTATTTAATCAGAGGAAAAACCATGCAACTCATTAAAAGAATATTCTTTTTTATTTCCTTGTTTTTTTTCTATATCATCATTAGAGAGCTGATATCACTCTATACCTATAGTTATACGATTCATCCATTTTTTGGGTATGGTGTATTAGTCTTGCTACTTGCCTCTGTTATCTATTTTGTAGTCATCCCGGTTTACAGGATTCTGATTATTCCTGTAAATCCCGGCCCTGTGAGCAAAGCAGAAATGGAGGAAGACCTTATTAGTGATCGGAGCAAGAGATTTCAAAAAAATAAGTTTTTAATAGAGAACAGCAAAGCAGCGTCTTCCTCGTCAGATATTAGAGAGCAGTATGGTGAAACAATCAAAATATTAGAGAAAGAATGTGAACAAATAAGAAAAAGATATGTAGCGCAATTATTTTATGGTTCGAGCATCTCCCAAAACGGCTTTATTGACGCACTTCTCGTTCTCTCATATAGCATCAACATGGTAAAGGATATTTTTATTCTTTATAACGGACGCGTTACCAATCGTGATCTTTTTAATATAACAAAAAAGATTTATTATTCTGTTGCCATAGCCGGTTCTGAAGGGATTGAATATGTCACCGATGAAATTATCACAAAACTGGCATCCGATGGTGTTAAAAGCATCCCCTTTATTGAAAAAATTCTCGGATCCATTGCCGATGGTTTTTTAAATGCTTTGCTGCTCAACAGAATTTCCTATATCACAGAAAATTACTGCAAGTTAACCTATATTGAATCACCAAGTGATCTCTATCCCTCACCGGCAAAAGTCGTCAATGCCACAAAACACATAACCGCAGATATGACGATAAGGCTCATTTCTGTTATTAAAAAAATATCCATTGATAAAACGATCAATTTCGCCCTGGTTGCTTTAAATCCAATTGGTTACGTCTGGGAGAAAACCTTTGATAAAATATTAGAGGATAAGTCTATTGATGATAAAGGATTTTTTAAAAATTTGATTATCGAGTCCGGAAAATTCGCAGGTAATCCTTTGACCTATGGATTTGGGAAAATGTATAATTTTTTTAGCAAGACGAAGTTAAAGCCGGAGTTTTGAAATAGCATTTGATGAGACCCTGAAACAAGTTCAGGGTGACGTGAATGTCATCCCGAACTTGTTTCGGGATCATGTAACTTTGGGCATCGAATTTTTCATTTCAAATTTGGCATCCCGCATCCGTATCACGCATCCCGTATCGAGTGCCCAGGACCGAGTTCCGAGTACCGAGGCATCACTTCATCCGAATCACCATCAGCGTAATATCATCATCCGGCAATAAATCTTTTCTCCAGAATTCACCGGCATCTAACAAACGATCAATAACTGCTTGTGGTTGTTTATTGGCTACATCACGAAATATCTTTTCCATTCGGTCATAATCAAATATATCGCCATCAGGATTTTTCAACTCAGGCAAACCATCTGAGAGAAGTAAAATCGAGTCACCGCTCTCCAACGATTCCTGGACAACCCGATACGTGATATCTTTCATTGCACCAAGTGGCATTCCCTGAACAGAAAGGTCATCAACTTTAAGGGTTGATGACCTGAATATAAAAGCCGGCGTCATTCCTGCGGAAGAGAACAGGATGCTCTTATCTTTTATTTTCAGTAGGGTGAAAGCCACCATAACACCGGCTCTCAAGAAATTATTTCCCATAATACTTGTGTATGTGATGATCATCATTTTAAATTTTACCAGATCTTAGTATCATTGTATAATAACTTTCACCCCCAGAAAACATATAAAGAGGGTTCTATGAAGAAACTATTGGCATTCGTATTTGTTATATCTTTGGTATTCACAGTAATTGGTGAGGATGCCAGATTGCCCGTGCGGGTAATGACAGATGGTTTCAACTGCAAGGAAGGAATTATAATCGCAAATCAGGTGAGGGAAATAATAGAGTCTGATACATTATTAAGAGCATTTAATCAGGATGATTCAACCTATATTATTCTAGAAATTACGTCCTTTCAGGACGGTGGAACGGCAGTAATCAATGCAGGATTTGCCACTGTGAATCCTCTTCAAAAAAGTATGTTAGATTATAAATTTACAAGACGGTTAGTATCAAAAACATTAACAGATATGAATGAAATTGCTTCCAATATTGTAGATAAGGTTCATTTGATCCGAAAAAATTAAGAGATTTTCGCAACAACCTTTATCCCTAATTTACCATCTTTACTGGATCGACCTGCGTCTTTCACTCCTATTGATGAATTTTACAATTTATTTAAATCTACTGAAGTTTATGAGGTACATGACGAATATTAAGAGCAACGGGGAGAAATAAGGGCAAATTATTATGAAAGCAACCATAACGCCGACGAAATTAGAAATGCTTAGTTCGTTCGAAAAATACATATCCAAAGGCGGGAGTGTATTGTCATTTCCGGATTATTATCTTTCAACAAATGATGTTGGTGATCTTGAACCGGAGAAGCAGGTTGTCCTTCTGGCCCTGTGTGAAGAATTAGCTATGGTCGGTGATTATGAAAGAATCTTCCTGGTCTTAAATACAATATTTAGTTTTGAGCGCTGGAGTCTGAAAAGTTTTAAAAGTTTTATGGGCTGTATCCGTAGATCCGACCTTTTACATCCTCTTTACAATGGTATATTTAATCTTCATGAAAATTGTAAGAATTATATCAAAAGCATGTCATAAGCATCCCAAATACATTTCGTATCAACCAGAAAGACATTTCAATCTACAGTTGATTCCCCATTCTACTAATCTTGATTTTTACTTGCGTTAAATTATAAATTCATTCCTCATTGGATGAATTTTTGCATTAGATACCAGTGCATATGTATTGATGAATTTCCTTCCATAACTCCCTAACTAACCGCACTCATATAATCATTTAAAGGTCACATGTAAAGTGTTTTTGAATAAGTACCGATAGGCTTAAACCGAAAATACTGTCTATCTGGAAATTAGTCCTCTTCTTCTGGATTAGATATTAACCATTCTCCACAAAATTATATTTATAATTATTACGATTTATTTGTTGATTCAGATATATTTGTCTATTAATTTCGCGCTTATTTTTTGAGATCTATCTTCAGATTCTTTAGTAGTTATCATTTAGAGCTGAAGAAAATATCTTAACAGGATTTACATTTCGTTCTAATCTAAAACTGGAACGATATAAGATTTTATAGGTGGTTTACTACTTATGCTCACAAACACTGAAATACAAAAAGGATTAAAATATTCAATTGCCGAAGGAATATTTGCTCACTTATATGCCAATTTTACAGGAAGTATTTTTCTTCCCGCATTTGTTCTTTTATTAATGGCCAATGATTTTACAATTGGAGTATTAGCATCGATTCCTTTTTTTAGCACAATCGCACAAATCATTGGATCCATTTTGGTTGAACGATACAAAAAACGGAAAAAAATCGCTCTCTTATATGCTTTTGTCTCACGGATTATGTGGGTACCAATCGTTATCCTGATTATTTTATTTTTTGACTATGATAAAAGCCTGCTTTTAATGCTACTCATTGGATTTATCATTATTCATCATATAATAGGTTCGCTTGCCGGTGTAGCCTGGTTATCATGGATTTCAAATCTTGTTCCACCAATTATACGCGGCCGGTTTTTTGGATTACGAAACAGCCTACTCGGTATCATCACTATATTAGCAACAATAATTGGTGGATATTTTCTAGATTGGTACAAATTAAATTATCCTTGCTATTCAGAATCCTACTCATTCCTTATAATTTTTAGTATAGCAATAATTGCCGGTATGATCAGTTTAACTCTTTTATCTAGACAACCGGATATGGAGGAGCCTGCCACCAAAACCATTTCTATAAAATCGATATTTTCTCAACCACTCAAACATGTTCCGTTTAAAAGGATGTTACGATTCGGTACCATATGGTCTTTTGCCGTAAATTTTGCTTCTCCATTCTATATTGTATACATGCTCAGAGACCTCGATCTCTCTTACACATTGGTTAGTACTGTTATTATCTGCTCTGCTCTTGCGGATTTAATCGGCATGGGATTTTGGGGAAATTTTTCTGATGCTCATGGCAACCGACCTGTCATAATTATTACTGCGGCTACGGCCAGTATTTTTCCACTTATATGGCTATTTACAGGAACCTCTGCCCTATCAGTTATAATCCTGATACCATTGCTTCACATGGCGGGTGGTTTTTTCTTTGCCGGATATAATCTCTGTTCAATTAATATGATTTTTGAAATGGCTCCACGGCAGAACAATTCTATGTTCATCGCTCTGTGGTCCATGGCTAATGGCGTAGCCGCTGGACTTGGTGCAATCAGTGGTGGTTTGTTTGCTATGCAAATGAAATCATGGTTGATATTTCTGCCCTTTAGTGGAATTCTGTTTTTAAAGCTGTTTTTTTATTATCAGCACTCATGCGAATTGTTTCAATATTTGTACTGAGAAAAGTACCGGAATCAAGAAGTGTCTCTGTTTCGTCAGCTGTGCGCATATTACGTAATGTCAGAACATGGTCAACCACAATGGGGTATCATCCATTACTGCAATTTTTTCTTCCCGGGAGAAATAATACAAACGGGGTTTCAGACGATGAGGAACTTTGGCCATTGTGGAAGACAAACCGTACTATTCCTTCAAAGGGCTCCCTCGGAAAGAAATTTTGTAGATGCTTATTTTTGAGAAAATAATGGTTGTAAGCCATTGGTAGAGGCCAACAGCTCATTCTGCTCGCTTACCGTCATTGGTGAAAATTTCCGGGCAATTCCGAGAGCCATCCAGTACAAATTCTCATCTCCTGGTGGTATGGCCGCAGTAATATCCTGAGATAGTGTAAATCTCAATGCTTTCTTTGCCAACAATTCATTTCCAACAGGCTCATACCAATGCTTACGCTTAGGGCAATTTGTGCCATTCTCATCTTCTCTGGGAGTATAGGCAAGGGCTTTTAAAGCTAACCTGGCAACACCTTTTTCTTTTGCTTTTTTCATAATCCGAGGACCAAAATCGCCCTGAGCAAAACAGACATAATTTATTGGAAATAACACTGAATTGATCTCAAACCTGTCTAATAATGCTATCGCTGCATCTTCTGTATGGGCAGAAAAACCGATAAAGCGAATCTTTCCTTCTTTTTGTGCCTTTATGAAAGTCTCTGCGGCACCATTTGGACCCAAAATTTTTTCAACTTCATCTATGTCTGTAACAGCATGAAATTGATAGAGGTCAAAATGATCCACTCCAACCCGTTTTAAGGAAATATCCAACTCTTTCTGTGAACCTTTAGCATCTCGTTCGGTTGTTTTGCAGGCCAAAAAAATTTCCTTTCTAAATGGCTGTATCGCTTTACCCAATTTTTCCTCTGCTTCACCATCCCAGTAGGAAGGCGCCACATCAAAATAATTAACGCCCGCTTCAATTGAGTTGGTAACCGTCAGATTTGCATCCTTCTGATCCATTCCAACAACAACAATCCCGCCAAATCCAATTATTGAGAGATCGACACCTTCGGTATATTTTCTTTTTGGTAATTGTGGTAAATCAGTCGTATCGAGCAGGACCTTTCCCAATGATGATTTTCCTGTTACGGATGTAGCCAACGCCGCAGCACCCGATTTCAACACATCACGTCGTTTCATTTCTAATTCTCCTGCTTAATAAAATACATAATTCAATCTGTTAAATTTTTCTTATTTTTCGCAGAATAACAAGTAGAATATTTTGTTTCAACTTCTAAACAGATGTCATCCCGGAGGGATCTTCCGATGCAAATCTCTACATTACATATGGGAAGATTCCTATCCCGAGACGGGATCTCGTTCCGGGACGGAATGACAACAGATATTGATTGATGTCTTTGTGTCTGCAATATAAATATATGATATAAGGTGATCAGTTTTTCGTTTTTGATTTAAGCAATTTGTTGAAAAGATCGGGGCGATAAATCTCATCAAGCGTTTTGCGAATCCAGGCTCGGTGTTCGGGTTTATACCAAAAAAAGAAACGATTTTGATCTCTTTTCTCTCTTTTCCGTCGTGCGGTATAGACAGGTTTTAAAGAATAGGGGTGAACACCGGAATAGAATATCACAGTGGCCACAGTCATTGGAGTTGGCGTAAAATCCTGTACTTGTTCCAGATGAAAACCTAACGTCTTTGTTTCACAGGCCAGGTTGGCCATACTTTCGAGGGTTGAACCGGGATGACTGGAAATAAAATAGGGAATCAAGTGCTGATTTATGCCGGTCTTTTTACTAATCTGATCAAAAATTTTTTTGAAATCATAAAAATATTTAAATGACGGCTTGCGCATAATTTTCAGGGTATCGTCAGAGGTATGTTCCGGCGCAACTTTTAATCTTCCGGAAACGTGGTGGGTGATTAATTGTTTAAGATAAGCCTTGTGGCTTGGATCTACATGCTGGTTGTTGGGGCGGCGTACCAGAAGATCATAACGCAACCCACTGGTCACAAAGGCTTTTTTGATCTTCGGATGTTTTTCTACTGCCTGGTAAATGTCGATCATCGCCTGATGACTTGTATCCAGATTATAACATATTGTGGGATGCAAACAGGAAGGACTTACACATTTATCACAAATAGACTGGTCCTTACCTTTCATCTTATACATATTTGCCGATGGTCCTCCCAAATCACTGATATATCCCTTAAAATCAGGCATTTTTGTGATCTCATCGACTTCCTTTAAAATAGATTCTTTTGATCGGCTGGCAATCATCTTCCCCTGATGAGCTGAAATTGTACAAAAGCTACATCCACCAAAACACCCCCGATGCATATTTACTGAATGACGGATCATCTCGTATGCTGGGATTATTCCCCTCTTATTATATCTAGGATGTGGCATACGCGTATAGGGGAGGTCAAAGGAGGCATCGATTTCTGCTTCACTCATAGTCTGATAAGGGGGATTGATAATGATTGTCTTCCCCTTTATTGATTGTATTAATCTTCGGGCGTATTGTTTATTCGATTCCTGCTCTATTTTTTTAAAATTAGCGGCAAATTTTAGTTTATCATTCAGGCATAATTCATGTGATGAGAGTTCAACTGTTTGCCACTTTTTAACCTTTGGGAGTTCACGACCATCGCCAAGTGCAACAACAGTTTGTGGAATGGTTTGCAGAGAGTCAATTGGAACGCCACGTTCCAGAAGTTTTAAAATTTCACGCAATGGCTTTTCACCCATACCATATACAAGCATGTCTGCGCCACTTTCAATTAGAATAGAAGGTCTAAGTTTGTCCGACCAATAATCATAATGGGTGACCCGGCGCAACGAAGCTTCAATACCTCCGATGATAACCGGAATATCAGGGTATATTTTTTTTAAAATCTGGGTATATACGGTGGTTGCATAGTCTGGCCGAAAACCGGACTTACCCCCTGCAGTATAGGCATCTGTAGAGCGCTGCCGTTTACTGGCCGTATAATGGTTAACCATTGAATCCATGCATCCGGCTGTCACACCAAAGAAAAGTCGTGGCTTGCCCAACTTTTTAAAATCTCGAAGGTCATCCTGCCAGTTAGGTTGGGCAACGATAGCAACACGCAAACCAGCTGCTTCGATGATCCGACCCACAACAGCCGCACCAAATGCCGGATGATCCACATAGGCGTCTCCGCTAATCAGGATTACATCTAACTGATCCCACCCTCGGGCATACACTTCTTTTGCGGTTGTGGGAAGCCAGTCATTACGTGATCTTATATTGGTTCTATTCATGTTTGTAAGATAAAGACTTGAGATAAGGGGTAGAGGATATGAGATTCAGGACGCTACAAGGGCATCTGGTATCTCATATCTCAGATCCAGTAATATTCCTTTTTCTTAAACAGTAAACACACCAAGTCACACTTTTTATTTCAATTCGGTTTGCTAAACATTATATTTAACTTAATCATAAATGACAGGAAAACAATATGTATAAAATTATATTTATCTCACTTGTATTAATTTCCTTTTTGAGTTGTACCAGTGAAAAGGCTGAAAAGAATGTTACCTTTGGAATTTGTGCTGATGTTCATTTGCCCACAATGCATGATTCAGAACATAGAATAACCACATTTATCGAAAGTATGAAACTTACCCAGCCGGATTTTATCATTGAATTAGGGGACTTCGGTATCCCACATGAAAAATACCACCATCTTTTTGATATCTGGAACGCCTATCCAGGTAAAAAGTACCACGTAATTGGCAATCACGAGATGGATGGCGGTACGTCAATGGCCAAAGCCCTGGACTATAGGAATATGACATCTTCTTATTATAAATTCAAACAAAATGGCTTTTTGTTTATTGTTCTGGATGGAAACGATAAAAAGTCTCCCGACCAGAAAGGTTACCGCTCATATATCGGACCCGAACAACAAAAGTGGCTCAAGGAAGAACTGAAAGAGGCCAGATTACCGGTGATTCTTTTTTCACACCAGGCTATCGGACCGCCTGAGGCCATCGATAACGCCGATGAAATACGATCCATTCTGGAAAGTCACAACCTTACAGATGAAAAACAATAAAATAATCGCCAGTTTTAACGGTCACACACATAACGATTGGGCTGAGGAGGTAAATGGAATCTGGTATATCTCTATTAATTCCATGTCATATAAATGGCTGGGTGAAGAATACGCTCATATTCGCTACAGCGAAGAAGTGGATAAAAATTTTAAGTGGATCAAGTATACAGCACCTTATAAAGACCCTCTTTTTGCAGTCGTCACTATTTCGACAAAAGGTATTATAAAAATAAAAGGCCGTCAATCCGAATATGCAGGCCCCTCTCCCTGGGAGGTTGGCTATCCTATTGAATATAAACCTTACACCACAGCACAAATTACAGACCGGGAATTGCACTTCAAGTTGAATGATTAATTTGATTCTGTAACAATAACCTTACACAAAGGTAAAAAAAATCTATTTTGTCATTACGTCCCGGAACGGGATCTCGTCTCAGGCTAGGAATCCTTCCCCATGTCGCATTTAACTTCACCCAGGAAGATCCTTACGGGATGACTTCAGATATAGGCCTATAAATCGTCTTTACCTTTTTGTGTAAATAAATATTATCATTACTATGTAGGGAGGTCTTATGAAACACTTTACTTTAATTATAATAATCTCCGTCTTTCTGGTTTCGATTTCTTCTGCCCAGGAGAGCACGGGCTATTTTCAAAAAGGTTCTAAGGCCTTGTTATTCGAGTTTAGCGGTTTGGCTGATCTGGGGGCGGGCTCTTTTAACGGAGGACTTGGTGGGAAGTATTTTATAGATAATAAGTTAGCCATCCGGGGTAGTTTGCAATTCATGGATCTTAATGAGAACATACCCTATGATGGTGATAATGGTATTGATGGAAAAAGAAAAGCAAACCGTTTTGGAATTTCTGCTGCAGTTGAATTCCATTTTGACACATCCCGAGTTAATCCTTATATCGGAGGAGGTGTTGGTTTCGCTGTAACCTCAACAGAATATAAATCGACTGCTGATAATCTTACAAACCAGTTTACAGTAAAAAACGATGAGGATGGTGAATTTGGCTATTATGGCGGAACAGAATTTACCATATTCGGAATTCTCGGTGTGGAGGTATTCATTATTAAGAACCTGAGCCTTGCAGCGGAGTATCGTTTAGGTTATGCCTCCGTGTCAAGAAAAGATGAAGAATTCACCCAGGGCAACACAACGGTCACGAATAGACAGGGTAGTATAACGGGTATTGGGTTAGAATCCTCTGGGGCACTTATTCTATCTGTATATTTTTAGACCAAAAAATTTTCCATTCGATAGACGAAAAAAGCAAAGCGCAGCGCGCAGAGCGATTTAGTATTGATCGCTTTGCGCCAGGCTCTATGCTCCCCTGCTTTTTCTCTTTTGTCTTTAATCTTTAATCTTTTGTCTTAAAATTGTTGACACTGCAGGTCAAATTTCTTAAACTTTTATATCTGACCTCTTTATATTATTGTATGTGCTTGGCAATCAACTATCTGATCAATTCTTTTTTCTAACGCATGATTTATACGCCGTGTCTAAGCATATGTCGATAGGTCATCGCAAACAGATAAAGATATTCCTGACCTAACCAGGAAGATCGGGTAATGTCATATAAGGAGATTGGATGAAACAAGCCTGATATCAGTTTACTCTTCAGGTGCTCATTAATTCCATTCACAAAGCCGTAAAGTTCGCCTTACCACAAGCGAGACCCCAAGTCCAACACAATCTTTGCGGCTTTGTTTTTACACTCTTCCCTTCAATACTCAATTCCATCACAAATTCTATCAAATTCCAATTGATTAATATATACACATTTGAAATGTAGGTTTAGTTAATTTAGAAATTAGAATTGTGGATTTGCCTAGATGATGAGCGGTAAAATTAAATGTCTTGTTTTTTTATTAATTCGTGAAATTCGTTTTTAATTCGTGTAATTAGTGGACTATCTTTAAGAGATAAGCCCGTTTTTAATGGCCTTGGCGACAGCGCCCGATTGGGAATGAACATGAAGTTTTTTATAGATACTTCGGATATACGTTCTTACCGTATCTATACTGATAAAGAGTTTTTCTGCAGTTATTTTGTAACTGTTTCCCTCAGCCAGGCTATTAAGAATCTCAATTTCTCTTTCCGTAAGATTTGATTCATTTTTAGCCGCTGGCTTTTTGCCCATGCTAAAAAAGGAAACAACTTTTCGGGCAATATTCGAGCTCATGGGCGAACCGCCATTGTGGGCATCTTTAATAGAATCAATAAGTTGTGCAGGAGAAGTTTTCTTCAACAGATAACCACTGGCACCTGCCTGCAGCGAGTCAAAGACATTCTCCTCATTTTCATATACAGTGAGCATTAATATTACCACCTCCGGAAGGATTTTTCGTAATTCCTTTACGCCATCAATGCCACACATTCCCGGTAACCCAATATCCTGAACAATAACATTGGGTTGATGATTTCCAATATCGGCCAGCATTTCTTCACAGCTTCCATATTGGGCAAGACAGATCATTCCCTCTGTTGCATTTATTAATAGCGCCAGACCTTCTCGAATTGTTACATTATCTTCAGTTATAACGACCTTTATCATTTCTATCTCCCTAGTAATCTTTATAAACGATAAAATAGCTTCCGTGATACAATTCCAGCCACAAAAAGATTGGCATAGAGTAAAGAACATTGCCCTTCAAAAATAGGCGCCATGCTCCCGGCACTATGCAGCAAACATAAGTATATACTACATTTATTTATGCACTATAAGTATGTGATCACAATCAAAATGTCGCTCGCATGATCATGCGAGCGAATAAAAATACTCAATTCAAGTTATACAGGTTATTAAATTTTCTAATTCTTTAATTCAAATTAATTTGAAACAATTTTTCATATTTCAAATAATTGCCGTTTGTGTAAGATGAGGAGGGATCTTAAATCTTCCCTGTAAAGATAAGTTTTGTTCCCTTTCCCGGACGGCTTTCAATATCTAGGTTTCCGTTTATTTTATTTGCTCTTTCCCGCATGTTTTTAAGTCCGTTTCCATCTTTATGATTATCCAAATCAAAACCGGTGCCATTATCAGCAAGAATTATTTTCAGACGACTTTTCTCGGTTAAAACTTTAAAATCGACGACAGTACAATTACTGTATTTCAGGGCATTGTTTAGTGCTTCTTTAAAGATCAGAAATATAAATTGACGGTGCTCCATATTTAACCTTATTTTTGTCAACAAATGCATATTCTCATTATTAAAGGTAATACCTTTGGCATCAAGCAAATCATTAAAAATATCCTTCAATCTGGTGACGAGATCTGTCATAGAATCTTTTTTCGGGTTTACCAACCACACAATATCACTCATACTGTCGATTAACTGACCGGCCGTTTTACCAATTCGAGCCAATTCATTTTTAGTATGTTCCTTTACCTCCACCGGTGTTTTCGCTTCCGCCACAGCGGTTAGGATATTAATTTCTGAAAGGCCGGCACCAATGTCATCATGAAGATCTGCAGCAATTTTAGCACGAATTCGTTCCACAGCCAGTAACTGACGAATACGGAAATATATAAGCATCGCGGTCACACCGACCACAATTAAAATAATTAATGTACGGAACCACCAGGTAGACCAAAATGGGGGTAATATTGAAAAAGTTACATGGGCTGTCTCCCCCCAAACACCCCAGTCATTGCTGGATTGAACCTCAAAATGATAAGTATCATCCTCCAGATTGGCAAATTGTACCTGGGGATAATCTGTACCTATCCACTCTGAATCCGAATTATTCATTCGATACCGATAATGCACTTTATTTGCCGATTTCAGGTCAATTCCTATGAAATTAAACTTTATATAATTCTCGTGATATTTAAAAGGTTTTGAAATATGATTTGTTGTCAGGGGAATCTTCCAATCAAAAACACTCATCCCTGTAATATGTGTTGGGAGATCTGATATTATTGGAGAATCTAAAGAAGGATCATAGCAGGTTACCCCCCGGATTGTTCCGATCCACAATCGCTCCCGGCTATCTTTAAAATAGGCCCCCTGGTTGCATTCCCTACTGGCTAAACCATCATCATTTGTGATAAGACGAATCTTTGCAGGCTTTTTTGAGAGATCCACAATATTGACACCGTTATCAGTGGTCAGATACAGTAGACCCTGTTTACCTTCCATTATGCCTAATATGCAATTATTAGATAACCCATCAGCAATGGTTAGCGTATCTCTCCCCGATGGGGTAAAATAGATCAAACCATTTTTATCAGTCCCAAAATATAAATTTCCCGAACCGTTCTGGTGAATTGACCAAACTGTCAATCCTGGTAAATAAATCTTTTTTGTGTTTAGACGGCCATTTTCCACAGCAAAGACACCCCCATTATCCAAACCGAAATAATTTATTCCATCAGGGCTTGTATAAGCAGAAACAATATAGTCATTAGCCAGCCCATCCCTTGTGTTTATTGTGTCAATGATCTGTCCCCCCTGATAAACACAAATTCCGCCATCATAGGTACCCAAATAAAATCGATTTTCACTATCTTTTGTGATCGACCATACTGAATTGCTTGTTAATCCATTGCTTTGATTAAGATTTTCGAATTTATCATTACGAAAGATATCAACACCATGATCACTGGTGCCTAGAAAAAGAGTACCATCATCTGAGGATTGAATGGTAATAACCATATTATCAGAAAGCCCTTGATCTGTAGTAATGGTATGTATTTTATCATCTTTAAGAACTGCCACGCCATTATCCGTTGCAAAATAATATTCAGCCGGATTAGTTTCTCTGATACACCACACCGTATTATCCGGTAAGCCTGTCTTAGTATTATATGTCCGATAAACACCAGGCTGGTATTGGGAAACACCCCCACCATCCGTACAAAAATATATATTTCCCTGATGGTCAGCAGTGATATACCAAACGAAACTATTTGCCAAACCATTTTCCACTGAAATCGTTTTCACTATTTTTCCTTCGGATAATAAGGCTACCCCTTCATCAGTGGCGATATAGACAATGCCCTTTTCACTCTCCCAGAAATGATTGATTACCCGTCCCGGCAAACCGTCAGAAGACGAAATTTGATTCATTGAATGGCCATCATATATATATAGTCCCGATCCCTTGGTTGCCAGGTAGATATTTCCATTAGATGATGTATGTATCCATGAAATATTTGCTGGTTGATGGGCCGGGGGTATATAGTCTTTATTTATCTTTTTTGCCCTCATAGAAATCAAACCATTATTTTTTGTTCCCATGAGCAAAGTTCTATTTGGTGCCATGCCTAGACTGAGGATTTTCATACCGACAGGACAACCCTTTGGGCTGACTTCTTTAAAATATTGGCCATCAAATTGCCAGAGGCAGGAGTCCTGATCAGCAAGATAAATCAAACCATCATTTAATTTAACAGCCTGCTCGATCCAATTTTCTAATTCACTGGGTTGATTTTCCAGTGGACTGAAAACCCCTTCTTTATAATTCAGAACCCCGTGGCGTGTTACGATGACGAGATTTCCTATTTTGGACTCTGTGATAAGTTTTACATTGTCAAAACGGATCTTTTCTGTAGAGTGAAAATTTTCAAACTGAAGGCCATCCCAGCGGGAGATTCCGCTACTGGTACCAAACCACATGTATCCATCATGATCCTGATAGGCACATAAGACCTGGGAGTAGACGAGGCCGTCTTCGACGTTGAGATTTTTGTGGATGAGGATTTGGCCGTGAAGCGAAGAAGCGGTAGAGAGTAGAGCGTAGAGCGTGGAGAGAATCCATATATGAAGATACTGCTTCATCTGGAAAGCCTTCTGTTTTTTGCTTTCAAAAAAGTATCTAAAAAATCTGTGATTTATTCGGATGGAAAGGGGATTGTGATAATAATTTCACATAAAGATAGGTATTGAATAAGTGATTTACAACCAAAAAACGTATGAATTATAAATTAATAGTATCAAATTTAGAATGAATTGCTTCATTGAATAACGCATGGAGATTTATTCCAAATTTATACGAAATTTATAGAGTATCCCATTATGGGTAATAGCATAGAGGTAACCATCATTCTGGTTAAGTGAGATGGTTTCAAAATAATCATTTTCAACCTGCTCATCCGGGGGGGATATTTGTCTTTTCTCATTCATATTCTTATCAAAGATGCGGATTATAGAAGGCTGACATATATAATAATGCTTTGCATCGGAAAGAATAGCAACAATTGGTTCCTTTCCAAATTCGTAGGTATTCTCAGGATTATTGATAGCAAATCGGTTTAAATCATAGCGAAATATTTTTGATCCATATCCAACCAACAGGATACGACCATCCGCACAAATAGATTTATCACAATGTGTGGACCATTCATTATATTTTTCTTCGATCTTAATATCATTCTGAGATATCAGAGGAGACTGTTCATTTGTTTTAATGCGCACAAATTTATTTTCCCTCAGTCCTTTTTGTTTATCATATTGTTGAAGGATACAATATAAATAGTTGCCATCCGAAGTCATAGCTAAAAAATCGCTGGGATTATCTCTTTCTGGATAATTTTCAGGCCACCGATAGTTTATTTCTTTCCAGTCTTCACTATTACCTTTGTCGTTTTTTAAATCATTTATCGTGAGCTTATATATCTTCGCCGGATATCCTTTATCATCAAGAAGTTGATTTGATGTCCCGATATATATCTCATTACTCAAAGGGTTAATTGCCATTGCTTTTAGTCGTTCATATATAATTCCTTTGGGGCCATTAGGTAATACCCAATGTTTCCAATTATCATTTGCTGCAGAAATATCATAAAAAATCAACCTTGAAGACCGGCCTGTTCCACCGTAGATCCCAAATAGCATGCTACCTGGGCTGTTTGGGTAATTTTTGATTACATCGGCCTGATAACTGTACCGTAATCTTCCCGGTGGAAGTAATTCTTTCTCCTTAAAATCAGTATTAATTTTATACATATAACCCGTCTGATAGGTAGAAAGGTAAAGCGTGCCTGAATTATCAGATGCCAGCGCATTTAACGTCATACCTACAGTATTAATCTCAATCGCTTTAACTTTAATTTGTCTCTGTTCATTAGTATTCAGGTTAAGGGTTCGCATATATTTCAGATCCGGGTTTTCATCTGCTTTTCTGAAATCTTCGCCAACAAGGTATGTAATCCCCTCTTTATTTATTCCGCCACCCAAAATAGCGCCAAATCTTGAATAATAGAGCCCTGCCACGATCCGGTAATTAAACCCTGATTCTGTTCTTTTTATCTTATATCCCACCATTTTGCGTTTGGTTTGGTCCAGACCCTGACCATATAAGTAGCCATCCGGTCCAAGATAAATACGTGTATTGATAATATTATGCCAGGTTCTCTTGACCTGATAGTCTGCATCTGGGTTTGAGATACAAAATAGCGCGTTTCCTAATGTTGTGTTAGCCCAGAGAATATTATTTTCCGGATCCGCCTTTAAATGTTGTATCTCCCTGCTTGATTCCTCAATCCCTATGTCAATTGGATCGATCTCTCCCAGAATTGATCCATCCTGAAGATCTAGTTTAAAGCGCAGAATGATCCCCATATTCGTCGAAACATAAAGCATATTATCTACCTGTGCCAGGGAGTATGTCTTTGGCGCTTTACTTTTAGACGATTTTAATATTTGGATATCTCCCTTCTCATAATTTTGATCTTTGATATTCAATCCGACTAAACGCGCAGGTCCACCTTTATTATGATATGTTCCCCAGTATACATAATCACCAATTACGATGGGATTATAAAAAACCAGGAGAGCGGGGTCATGCTTCATCAAATCAATCGTGGTATCAGGTAATAATTGATCGCCTGCTTGATTGGTTTTAAAAATATAGATCTCAGGGATTCGTTTGAATGCGTAGGTGGTAACTGTATAAAGATGGTTATCATGGTAAACCATCGCGCCGGCTGCATTTTTATTGGAATCTTTTTCTCTTAATTTAAACTTGTCAACAAAATAAGTACTGTCAGCCATGTAATAATATTCATAGATATGGCCATAGAACTTTGTTGCCAGATAGATTTTATCACCGTTAAAAGCAACCGCATTTTCATTTGTAGCGGAATTATGGAATGATATTTGGGGATGGACAACCGTCCGCTTATCGGCTGAGAGCAAAACCAGGGGCATGTAAGAATAATGAAAATACAAAAGTTAAATTTATAAGCCATAGGATTGGATCCTTTTTATGTGAGTAATGCTAAAGGATTATTATGTGGGTTAATAAGATGAGATTAAGGTAAGGATTGGTTTATAAAAGTTGCAATTAATGAAAGAAATAGCACACGGATGACACTGATTGAGCGGATCCTCAGCGGATTATTTTATTCTATTTTCTTCCATGCAAATCCGTTTAATCTGCGATCATCCGTGGATATATTGTTTACCTCAGCAGCGACAAGTTTTTTTGTTTCTATAAAATCACCCGCCGTCAAGCGATAGTAATATACACCGGAGGAAAAATTCGTCGCATCCCATTCAACCTGGTGAAAACCGGCCACTTTATTCTCAGAAACAAGAGTAGCTACTTTTTGACCGAGGAGATTATTGATGCTCAGGTCCACGAAATTGGTAATTGGTAATTGGTAATTGATTGTTTTAGGATTAAATGGATTAGGGTAATTTTGAAATAATTTTACCTTATACGGGATCATTCCCATATTTTTCTTAATATCTGTTATATAATCAATTAGTCCGATCATCTCCTCGTGGGAATACTCATATGGACCACCATAAGCCCCCATATCATTGCGAAGAGTACCCATGGCCGGCCAGACAGCAACACCTCCTTGTTCAATGTCATCAAACAAACTACTGTCATGCCCGGCATCGATGCATGAAGACTCATTCGACAAGTAATAATTTATTGAGTCCAAAAAACTCGGATTTGAATCCAAATTTCCCTGTCCTATCCATCCACTTTGGATATTTGAATTTAGTATCTCAATGTCTCCATATACATTTGACCATGAATATCCCACATCGCCTAAATATATCTCACTACCAATATCCAGAGTCGGCTTATTCCAGATAATGTTGTTAATAAAAAGAGGATAATAATTCATTATAAATATTCCCCAGCCCTTATTGGAACGATTGTTGGAAATAGTATTATTAATAAAGACCGGTTGGGGAACAATATTTTCACCTGGAGATGGCGTAAGTATATACCAATCCGCGCGCCATATTGAAACGCCTCCACCATAGCTTTCAGAATAATTATCACAAATAAGATTATTATAGATCAATGGATTGGGAGTTGAATCATAAACAACAGTTGATGCAGTGGATAAATCATCCCAGTCAATAATATATATCCCTCCACCAAAGCTATTCATACAATGAAGTTCATTATCTTTTATGATATTGTTTCTTACTATTTTTGTACCTATAGATGGTAAAACACATTCTAAAAATATCCCTCCTCCCATAAGCTTTCCAATTATCTGTATTTTCAACAATATTATTTGAAATTATATTATTCTCAATAATATAATTCATGACTGGCTCGCCTTCCCATCCAATATATATTCCTCCCGCACCTGTCATATTTCCTTTGAGAAAATTATGAGCAATAGAATTATTTCGAATGATAACGAATCTATTACCACCTAATATTTTTAATACAGATATACCTCCTCCATACGTATCACCCGCATTCACTAACCGGTTGTTCTTAATAATATTATCTTCAACAATAACTCCCGACTCTTGGATGTAAATGCCACCTCCCATAGTGAAGTCTCCCCAGTTAGGGTCACGCAATTTTGTACCTGTGCCTCCAGTAATTGTAAATCCACATATTACAGAAGTCGTATCTTCCCCGGAAACAGCATACACAACAGATCCGCTGTCAGGATTGGCAGATTTACTTCCATCAATTGTGGTCTTGGATATATGACTGGTATCCCCATCCATGATAAACTGACTGGCTACAGTTATTGCTTTACCCTTAAAATTGATATTTTCATAATAGGTGTTTTCAGCCACGAGCACCGTATCACCCTCCTGGGCCAAGTAAATACCTCCCTGGATAGTAGCAGTATCGGTAGGGACATGGATGATACCGGCTTTTCCTGTTGAATAGAATACCGCAATAATCAAAATAGATATTATAAGAGATTTCATGGCAAGTCTCCACTTTGAATTCCAAATGTCCAAAACCAAATGTCAAATCAAATCCCAATTCCAAGTGCAAAAATCTCGCTATAGATTTTAGACATTCAAATTTTGGTATTGATTTGTCATTTGGCTTTAAGTATTGGACATTATTTGAGAAATCATATATTCTGATTGAAAATCAGATTTACTATTTCTCCGGATTACAAATAAACCGTATGCTTTCTTTGCTGACAATGGTCTCCCCATCGGCATTTACAGTGATATGCATGGTCCATGGTTCGATAAGATTAGGTCCCTTTTGCTGCGCTTTCCAGTTGTAACATCCTGCACTGGTAAGAATATATTTTTCTCCTAACTTGCCGTAATGCTCTATGATGGGTACAGAACCAACCGGACGCCATTCTCTTCCGGTATCTTCACCGATAGCAACGGTTGCAATTGGCCGATAATGGACAAAGGAATGATATCCGCCTTTACCATCAATTATTGTACGCACGGTAAGTTCATCCACATAATGGATATTGAGCATTTCACCCAAACATTCTCCGGGCAAATACCAATCTTCTTCAACAATTTCACGACTCATTGTTTTTGAGGCTTTTGCCAGCGGTACAATTTCTGATTGATCTGTTTGAGAAACTTCTGTAGGTTTTGTGGCGTTTTCGCAACTAAATATAAAAAATACACTTATTACGAACGCCATAATTAAAACGATTAATAGACGCATGACTGGGTCCTCCTTGTTTAATGGATTAGGTTCAATATTTTAAGACATTGATAATTTATCAACTATTACTCAGTCAGCATTTCTCTGATCTCACGCTTATGAAAGTTTTAAAGTGTACTAATATTCTTTTATAAAATGATTTGGCAAAGTTCTTAATTGAGATTTTCGCTAAATAAAGTAGGATTCTGTATCAAGATAATCAGAGAATTAATCAAAGGTTTGCACATATTAATCTAAATATGATACAAATCATGCAAAAAGATAAAATTATGTATAGAGAGAAAATATCGTTAAGAATGATGTTGCTTTAAAAATACGGACGGTGATATACCATACTGCCGACTGAAACAGCGTGAAAAGTACTGCAGGCTTTCAAATCCAACCTCAAAAGCCACTTCAGAAATATTACCATGATTATTTTTAAGCACTCTCGGGCTTTGGTCAAACGCACAAGTCGGATAAAGGCAACTGGCGATAGTCCTGTCAGGGCTTTTATTTTTCGATATATATGGGCATAGCTGCTGCCCATTTGACGGGTCAGGTATTCCACATCTAATCCTGCATCAGAAAGATTATTTTCAATAATCGACTTTAATTGGCTGAGGAATCTTTCATCAACGGAGGTTGTGGTTATCTTACTGAGTTGTAAGTTTGGTTCATTGATATAATGTTCTCGTAATCGGCGTCGTTGTTCAAGCAGATTCTTTACCCGTGTCACTAATTCAATGCTATCAAAGGGTTTGGTCAGGAAATCGTCGGCACCGGTCTCCAGACCTTCCATTTTATCTTCCTGTCCGGCCCGGGCAGTGACCAGGATAACCGGTATATGACTGATTGATACATCTTTTTTTACCTCCCTGCAAAAGGTAAAGCCATCCATCTCCGGCATCATCACATCGGTAATAATCAGATCGGGCATTTTGTCACGGGCAACCTGCAATCCTTCTTTACCGTTTATTGCTTTTAAAATGCGATAATAATCTTCCAATGTATTGCCAATATAATCCTGCACACCGGTATGATCTTCAACAATCAAAACTTTTTCTCTGCCTGTAACGGCGGCAGGAATGAGGGGATGCGGATTTTTGACTTCAGATAGGTCTGTCTCATTTTCTTTATCCTCTTCTGGGTCCTTACTTACCTTAACAATTTCCTGATCAGAAAATGCCTCCCGGCCCATGGGCAGAAAAATGGCGAAACTTGTCTCGCCATTTTCAACACTGTTTACGCTGATTTCCCCATGATGCAATTCAACTAATTCTTTTACCAGGGCCAATCCGATTCCTGTTCCGCCAAAACGGCGGATTTGTGAGTCATCTATCTTGATAGAAACGTTCAAAAATCCTGTCCAGCTGATCAGCGGGAATACCAGGACCGGTATTGGAGATTTTGATTTCTACAAAATCGGAATTAGTAATTTGCAATTCGGAATTATTCTCTGCCATTAAGTCCGCATTCCGAATTCCGCAATCTACTCTTATCCTCCCTCCATGAGGTATAAACTTAAAAGCATTGGAAAGAAGGTTATTAATGATCTTCTCAAATTTTTCATGATCGAGATACAGTTCAATCGGACTCATTGGGTGGATTAAATTCCAATCTGATATTTTTCTGTGTGGCCAATGAGGCAAATGACTGTACCAGTCCCTTTATGATTGGCATCAGGTTTGTCTTTTCTGCCCGCAGACGCATCTTGTCTGATTCAAGTTTAGACAGATCCAATAATTGGTTAACCAGTCCTAATAATTGATTGACATTTCCGAGGATGAGCCTGCCCTGTTCTTTCAAATTTCCGCGAAAATCCCCGCGTATAAAATTTTCAACCGGTCCTTTGATCAGAGTTAAGGGCGTGCGGAATTCATGGGAAATATTGGCAAAAAAGTGGGTTTTTATACGGTCAACTTCTTTCAATTTTTCCGTCTCTACATGTTCCAATTCCCTTTGATGTTTCATACGCATGTCGCTTTAACTGAAAATTCCAGACAGATACAAGTAAGGCAATTCCAAAATGATATATAAAAGATAAGCCCATCTGGTTCGCCACCAGGGTGGCAGGATAATGATACGGATAGAAGTTCCTTTCTCATTCCATATACCCATCGTTATTTGAACCCTTTACAATGAACCTATAATTACCAGGATCCAATTTGGTATAGGTAGCAAATCTGCGGGCGGCATCTGTATAAACCCAATCACGATCGACACCTTCCATTTTATAGGCATATTTATTATTTCGAGGAATGTAAATAATCCAAAGCAGCAAATTCAAAAGTCATGATATCCTGGTCATAGGACAGAACAATTTCCTCAGATTCTGATATGGATCTACTTAGAGGGCCATTTTCACCTGGATTGACACTTTGGTTAAATAATTTAAATCGGTAAATACAATAGGCGGGATATTTTTATTCTCTGTTATACTATCTGGGTGGAACACTGTTAATCCATTAACACCACCAAAATACATGAGACCTGATTTGAATGTTCAGCAGATACTGGCCAGAATTCATCACTCTGTAAACCATCGCCACAAAAATAATTTTTAAATTGCTTTGTCCGGGGATTAAATCGTGATAATCCCTTAAAACTGCTTATCCACAAATTGCCTTTGCCATCTTCCAGGATTCGACAAACATTATTACTCGATAATCCCTCTTTTTCTGTAAAATGAATAAAAGCATTATTTTGCTCATCAAAACGATTTAAACCACCACCATTGGAACCTACCCAAAGAACACCTGTTTTATCTCGATGAATAGCCCAGACTGAATTATTATTTAGGCTCTTGGGATTCCTTGGATCATTTCTGTAATGGGTGAAATTTTCAGTAAATAAATCAAACTGGTCTAATCCGTTTTCAGTGCCAATCCATAGACTATCTTTTAGAACTATCCGGATCAACATATACAGTTATGATATAAGGATTACATAATGAATTCGGATCCTCAGGGCTTATGTTGATAGATGACATATCTATTTTCATTATAATAAAACTTTGTAAGACCTGAACCAATTGTAGCAATCCATATGGCTTCTTCATTTGAATAGGGATCTTCTGTTATCTCATCTATCCAGACCGGTGCCCGGCCCTCTGAATTATATTCTTCGCATAAGATAGTTGATAAATCGTTCATTTTGCCGGTCATACCTTACCAATCCATGGGCACCACCTATCCATAGGTTTCCATTCCGATCTTCAAATACATCTTGTGTTTTATCATGAGGTAGGCTGTAGGGATCATTGGGATTATGATAAAAATGGCTGAACTTATTCCTTTTTGGATCAAATTTATCAATACCACGCATTTGGGTGGCAAGCCAGATAATACCATCTTTATCTTCACAAATACCGAATAGTGTATTATGACCTAAAGAGTTTGGATCACGAGGATCATTTTGAAAATGTCTGAATTTTTTCTGATTATGAATAACTTTATAAATCCCACCGCTTTCACTTCCAATCCAGAGCGCTTGTTTCAGGGGATCTATATATACACGTTTTAGATCATTATTTTTTAAGCCATGAGGATTAACTGTTTTTTTGATATTGTGTAAATTTCTGTGTTCTCGTATCGAATTTATTTAAACCACCACCATGGGTAGCAATCCACAATTCATTTTTAAATCCTTCTGTAACTGATATAATCCAGCTATGGCTGATACTTGTTGGATCATTGCGATCATTCTTATATATTTTAAAATTAATCTTTTGGATCTGTTTATTGTTCCTTCCCCTATAAAAATCATCAAGATTTAGTTTATTTAGACCATTTTTTGTTCCAACCCATAGATTTTTGATACTGTCCTCATATAATGACCAGATAAAATCATTGCTAAGACTGGTCGGATCAGATGGATCATGTTTGATACGAATCCATTCTTCCGATTGCGGATCTAAAACAATTCAGACCACCACCTTCCGTACCTATCCACAGATAGCCACGATGATCTCTGATAATTGGATTTGTCTGATTACTTGAAAGTGAATTAGAGTTCAAGGGATCATGGCGATAATTTTTAAATGTTTTTTGCTTTAGATCAAACCTGCTCAGGCCACCATCCCAGCTTGTTATCCATAAATAACCATCCCTATCCGGACATATTTCATAGACGATATCTCCACCTATACTAGAGGATTTCTCAGAATCAGAGCGATAATGAGTAAAGGTTTCTGTTTCCAGATCAAGCCGGTTTAAGCCGCCGCCTTGGGTGCCAATCCACAAAACATGGCACGTATCGGATGGATCCTCGTAGAGCGACTGAACAAATACATGGCTTAGACTATTTGGATTACCTGGTTCAGGTCTATAGATTTTAAAATTGTAACCATCATAACGATTTAAACCTACACAGGTACCAATCCAGATAAATCCATTACGATCCATCAAAAAACAATTTACTGTAGATTGCGATAAGCCCTCGGCTCTGCTAATTTGCTCAAAACGTAGTTCAAACTCATCAGCAGAATAGAGTTGAGATGTGTAAAGATATAATAGAAGTATCAATAATCTGTAACACCATGACATTGGAATTGCTCCTTCATGGTCAGATCAGGAATATAAGAATTGAAGACGGATTAAAAGTTCTAAGGTAAAATAAGTTTTATTTATTGATTAGGCAAGAAATATATAGGCCAATATAATAGCATTCAAATGATATAGATGGACGGGTTTTCACGTATTGCTTGAAAAGAAAGCAGAAGAGGATGGATCAGGAGGGAGAAAAGAAAGTGGTGAGAAATCGATCCACTGATATCTCGAATTTATTCTAATTTCACTAACTTCCTTTTTCAATTATTTTATTAAAGTCATCCTGAATTTATTTCAGGATCTTCTACTATTTTCTAATTTTTGGATACCAAATAAACCTGTCCTGACGACAGATCAAGATTCAACAGTCCCAAATTACAGTTTCCATAAAGCCATAGCCAGTGACTTGAATATTTGATTCAGACTCTTATTAATATATCCTTGTAAAATGGGCTTGGTGCTGCCTAGCCCATTCAATTATATTTCTACACTCCACACTCTACTCTATACACCTTACGCGCTATGCTCTTCTCTCTTCTCTTTTCTACAAATGCACCTGATACTTCCCCCACAACCGCCGGGCCACCTCAAGATAGTCCCCCACAGGTTCTGCCGGAAAACTTTCGATTTTCTCTGTCCATGATCTTTCCCATTCTAATAATTCCTGATTGATCTTTTCCTCTTCAAAAGTGGTACCTGTTTCCAGAGAATTTCTCATTGCTTCTATAAATCTTTTCCATCGTGGCCGGTAATAGCTGCTGAGCATCCCAGACCAGTTGCGACGCGAATAATCCCGTATATTATCACCGCTACCCCAGGTGGTTAGAATCCGCCGTGCATTCCATTCCTGCAAATCCTTCTCCTTTTCTGTTTGCCCCCAGCGCCGTGCATCCACCAACCAATGTCCAAACAAAAATTGTTTGTGGGTAGCGGCCAGCTCATCAAGATCTTTGAGCACATCTAAAAATAACTGAGCGGTGGCATTGAATTTAGATAAATTTTTCTCATTCAAATAGTTGATCATTTTTACATGCAAATTATAGGTGAAGTTAGTTAACACCTGCATGCCGATACTGACCACATCATACCTAAAAGTTTCTTTTTCGGCGAAGGCATCCCCAACGTCTAATAATAATTTCCAGGCTTCTGTCACTTTTTTTGTGTCATAGGCGGGTCCGGCAGAAGGCTTGGTTCTGGGATAACGGTTGGCACTGAGAAAAATCATATAATCTAAAACATCGCTATACGTCGAAGCGAGGAGATTGGCCCAGGCCTTTTGGGTGTTTTCATTTTGTTTACCATAGCGCGCCCGCGCATAATCTTCAATCCATTTATCCAGATCAACGGCCTTATCATGCCAGGCCAGCTCAGTTAGAAACTCATACACCACCGGATTTCCCTCAAATCCCTCATTGACAAATCCCAATCCGCTCCTCTCTCCTCTCTCATTACTCATCCTGGCATTGTTAAGGCGATTGTTAATTCGAGGGAGCGGCCCATGCATATCCACATTAGCACCAAAGGACTGAATATTACACCACAACCACGGTTTGCCATAAAAAGCCTCCGTTTGTTTCCACATCTCCACACTTTCACAAAATAAATCTAGTAGAAGGATATGTTCATTGGGAACCGCTGTCAGAAAAGTTTCCAAACGTTCAGGAGTCCAGAATTTCGGCTGATTAGAGAAGGCCCAACCTTGCAGAAGCCAGACAGCCTTTGGATCATGTCCGGTCATTCCTTCCAGAATCGAACGGGCCATCTGACGTAAATACTCTGGTTCACCACTGGGAGGTACCATTTCGATGAACGTATCAGCGGCATAATGATGATCGGTTCCGTAAAGTTTTTCTTGTTCCTCAAGAAAAAGGTTACCCAGTTTTTTAAATAATGGATCCAGAGGGTCAAGCACATAGGTTTCCCATTCAATCCAGTTGATCTTTTGGACTTTACTTTCGGGATATTTTTTTACAAAAACCTCTGGAATATGACCCGTAAATCCCTGCAGAACAGGGGTCATGCCCAAATCCCGTTCACGGGTAAGAATCTTTTTCTGTAAATCGTAACGCTGATCAATCCACTTTTCAGGTAAGGGTCCTCCCCAATTATCAAGACAGCCCATCCAGCAAAAGGGTAAATAAGGAGGACCTGGGAAGAAATCACTGAGATCGTTTATATCCAAACGCTTACCGACTTCCCGCCAGACAGCCTCCTGACCGGTTACAGCTAAAGGCAGATTGATACCATTTAACGCCATCCAATCGATTAATTTTTCCCACTGATCCCAATCATACCAGGCCATGGTATATCCAAAAGAGCAGTAGTTGAGCATATAACGGTATTTCTCCGGGCTAATCCGACGAAGTTTTTGAGTCACTTCAGGCAACTTCTCCGGAAGGTCTAATTGATTTCCAAACAAGGAGACATCACAATGAGCATAATATTTAAGATACCAGTTAAGACCCATGGCCATAGAAACGCCATTATTGCCACGGATAACAATCTTATTGTTTATACTTTCAATCTCAAAAACATCTTTTCCGAATTCCTGAGCAATAGTCTCAAATTCAAAGCCATCCCCATGTTCAGGAATGAGGCGCTGTACCAATCCCCGTATGGCTGCCTGAGGTTTGTTTTGTGAGGAGTCCTGACAACTTAATTGAAGTACCATTACCAAAATGGCCATCATACAGATGTTCTGTTTGTTTTTCATATTCAATCCCTCTAAAAATAGTATTTGCTCAATGATACACGCGTTTTTTTCACGCAGAGTTTCGCAGAGATATAATTGAATAATTTTACTCTCTCAGATCTCTGTGCTACAAAGTTCTTTCCTACTTTTATTCTAATTCGTGAAATTCGTCATAATTAGTGTAATCCGTGGATTTCTTTCTTTCACATTCAGGGAGAAACGCCCCAGTTTTTATTCGGCTCGGGCCCCATTTCAAATTCTATGATTCCACCTTTTACAATATCCCCATGCTCAATCCATGATTTATTATAAGTCTGACCGTTTAGTTTTGCCGACTGGATATAAATATTCTTCTCTGAGACATGATTGGCAATAACGTCAAACGTATTTTCCTCATAAGGTGCCCGCAAGTGGAGGATTGCCTTTTCAAAAATTGGTGAGCCTATCATATAACGGTTCTCGCCAGGACTAACCGGATAAAATCCTAAGGCACTAAAGACATACCAGGAAGACAAGGAGCCCATATCCTCATTTCCACAGAGCCCGCCAGGTCCGGTTTTGTATAACTCATCCATTACCTTCCGTGCATATTTTTGAGATTTCCAGGGCTGACCAGCATAATTGTATAGATAGGTAACATGGTGTGAAGGTTGGTTGCCATGGACATATTGTCCGATGGTACCGACAACACCCACATAATTCGTCCCATTGACAACCGGACTCATCGTGAAACAGTTATCCAGCTTGGTGATAAAATTCTCTTTGTTGCCAAACAAATCAATAAGACCGGGTACATCGTGGGGGACAAACCATAAATATTGCCAGGCATTGGATTCTGCATAATGTCGGTTCGGCCGTATACCTATCCACAAAGGATCAAAACAAGCATAATAAGAATGTTCCCCATAATGTCCAATCGGGGGTTCACCCTTACAATCTGGCAGCCAGGATCCGTTAACACCCCTTGGACGCATAAATTGGCTCACTGGTTCAAAGACATTTTTATAATTCTCCGCCCGGTTTATAAATAATTGATAATCATCTTTTTTTCCGAGTTCACGAGCTAACTGCGCAATGCACCAGTCATCATAGGCCAATTCTAGGGTATTCGCCACTGATTCCGAGATTCGGTCTGCAGGCGTATATCCTAGTTTGAGATAATATTCCAATCCCGCCCGTGCTTCAGAAGGAGGATGTGGCTTGGGTGGTAACTCAAGTGCCTTTGTACGCATGGCCTGATACAGCAACTCAACATCAAAATCCCGGAATCCTTTCAGGTAGGCATCGACAATCACAGGAACCAAATGATCACCGACCATGCCCTGACCATATTTATTTCGCACATGCTGAGCAGGCAGCCAGCCATAGTTTTTAACCTTGGATTCGATTGACTTGATCAGGTCATCAACCTGATCCGGGGCCACTAATGTGATTAGGGGATGTTGACTTCGATAAGTATCCCAGGCATAAAAAGATGGATAAAAATTGTAGTCGATTGCTTTATGTACATTACCATCCATACCAATGTAATTCCCATCTACATCCGATGAAATATTCATCGCCAATAATGAATGGTAAAGAGATGTATAAAATATTTGCTTTTGATCGTCATTTTTGCCTTTAACCTCAACCACACTAAGTGCTTTATTCCAAGTTTTTCTGGCACTTTCCTTCACCCGGTCAAAATCCCAGTGAGGAATTTCTTCTTCCATATTCTTTCGGGCGCCATCAATACTGATATAAGAAAGGGCAACTTTTACCAGAACAACCTCACCCTCTTCCGTTTGGTAATTTATAAATCCACCAATGTTGTTACCTTTTTCTGCCGTCTTATAAGGATTTAGAAACATATCTGTTTCTGGTTTATCATAGGTTTTATCCCAGACACCATAGGTATGGAAAGGTTTACTAAACTCCGCCACAAAATAGATGATGGTACCATGTCCTTTTTTATAACCCTCTATCTCTCTATCATTAACAAAACGCAGATGGGAATCTCCACCCGTTTTAAACCCAATCATATGGCCAAGATCAAGGATAATATGGGCATCCGGCGATGCCGGAAACGTATAACGATGCATTCCGGCACGTCGAGTGGTGGTTAATTCCACTTTTATATCATAATCATCGAGATAAACAGAATAATAGCCAGGGGATGCCTGTTCACGCTGATGGCTGAAACGAGAGCGATAGCCTGCATCCGGATTATCTCTTGTTCCCGGAAAAATAAGCATTTCCTGGCCAATCGTCGGCATAAACAATATCTCCCCCTTACTGGGCCATCCGGTTCCACTATAATGAGTATGACTAAATCCAATAATGGAATTGTCCCTGTACTTGTAGCCACCGCAATAATCCCACCCGGTCACATCCGTATCCGGGCTTAGATGAACCATACCGCTTGGAAGCCCCGGACCGGGAAAAGTATTGGCATAAAAATCAGTACCAATAAAAGGATCGACATAGTCAACTGGCTCCTTTGTTCTTGAGACGGAGATCATAAAGAATATGACAATAATTAAGAGTACGCTTATGGCAAGGAGGATTTGCCGAAATAATTTCATAATAAGTATTTCCTATTTCTGAGGTGTTTTTTTTATTGACTGGTACTGGATCAGGGTTTGCCTAGGGATAAATTCCTTTTGGCGCGGATGACCAATAGTTCCCTGACAAGTGTATTGGTATTCTCAGGAGTAATATCCAGCTCCTTACAATAATAGCCAGGATCAAACGGTTTCACGAAACTTCGAACACCATGAGCATCAGTAGAAACTGTGAACTGTAAACCGCCCTCCACCAGAGGTCCGATATCCTCCATAACTGCTTGGCGCACTGCTTTATCTTCCCAATATTGAGCCAGCCCATGGGAAATTTCGATATATACGGATTTACCGCGAAGCAGTTCGACCAGCTGCTCCTGTTCACTGGGTTGGAAAAAGCGGTAATCTTCTACAGATATTGAGGTAATATCCCGCCCTGATTTTTGTGCCGTCCGCTGTAAATTCTCTATTCGCATGGAAAATGGGTGAAACAGGATCATCGGTATCGGAAACTCTTTTTGCAGGGTAATGATCTGAGAAGCTCTTTTAAGTAAGGTTTGCCCATCCGGGGCCTTTCGACCATTATTAGGAGAGATATGCCAGCCAATTACTTCCGCCAGCTTCATAGGCTCGGCCTCAATACCCGTATCCATTTCACCCTCATAAATTTCCCAACCGCGAAAAGTGATGACATCGGTACGATTTTCTGCTGCTGCCAGATCATTCATTAGGGCCGAATGCCCCTTTGTACCAACCGGATACCAGTCCTGAAAATTGCGTTCCTCCGACCATTTTTTATTTTCTTCTTCGGACACACGGTATAATTCAAGATGATCCAGTAACACCATGATTTTACGCCCGTCCTTTACAGACAAATCAATCCATTGATCAAGTGGAATCTCACGTTCTTTGCCGGCATGGATATGCATATCCATCTCCCGTAATTCAAATAAGGCAGAAGACAGACCTGTACCACCTGGCTGTTGGGCCAGCACAGGTTGCACAAGAAGAGTGAACATCAGAATCCGGATTTGTATCCTCTTATTAAAAAAAATTGATTTCATTGTTAAATCCTTACAATATAAATACCTATATATCTATAGTCATCATCCCATAAAGATTCTCCAACGAGGAAGATTCCTATCCCGAGACGGGATCGCGTTGCGGGACTGAATGACAATTACTCTATACTTCGGTGCATTGTGCAGCTGACAGACAAAGGGCGCATGGCAATGCGCCCCTATTCTCAACGCTTTACCCGCTACTCATTGCGTAAGATAGGGCGGGCCAACGGCCCGCCCCTACATTCTCTACCCACTTCTCTCCTCTATCTTCCCTTTTCACGTCTCACGCTCCACGCTCTACTCTCTACAATTTTCACTCTATCTTAGAACGCTGTATCACGAGTGAGCCAGGCCAGATTAAAACGGTAATGATTCGCACTGGATATCAAATGAATGATCCCATCCTGTCCCTGCCTGATCGCCAGATATCCCATAGGTTCTGCATGGGTGCGATCAAGTGGAAAGGTAAGTGTATGACCACCACCTGCCACTTGCTGACTTCCCTCATCTGGTGTAATCAGCTTTCTGAGCGGCCAGGTTTTACCTTCATCGAAAGGATAGAGCAGCAAACATTCCGATAGGCTTTTTCCTTCTTCCCATCACGGGTATAAAGAGACATCCCTTCTGCCGCATCCCAACTCCGGTTTTTTCTCTTTTTGCTGGAATCGGTAAAAGATATAAGAATGATAGGACCTTCTTTCAATCGTAACAGTGCCAGGCGCTGACCACCCCCAATTTCCGGAAAGGGGCTGGCTGAATAAGTCCAGGTTTTACCCATATCCGATGAGATACTCTGTGGCATTTTGTTTTGGATCGCATCGCCACGGCCAAAAGCTGAGGAATCGGCCGTCCTTCAATTCCACTAGACCAGCATGTATACCGGCAATCCAGGCACCTGTTTTGCCTGCTTTGAATTCAGGTTTTGGCTGTCCGGCCCCAGGATCAACCCAGGTTTCACCACCATCTCTACTGATATGAATCGCCGTTCCCCCATGCCCACCAGTGACGGCATCACATTTAATGATAACCGAGCCGTCCTGCGTTTGAATGACACCGGCAATGGGCATATTTCTCAACCCATGTTTGGCGTTTATAATCTTTGCTTTCGACCAGGTCACACCATTATCAATACTTTTGCGCATTATTAAGGCCAATTTACCCCAGGTGGCATCACTGCTTAGTCCGTTAAAATGATAGAGGGTTTCTGTCCCATCCCACCAGAGCGATGTGGCGTGATCATTGCGATCCGGTGCATCCCAAAATGGTGAAGCCGGATCCCATTCTTTAGTATCATAACGCCAACGGCTCCCGCCAATGCCAGCTCTCGACCAGATTCAGTGACTGTTGTATACCAAACTGCCATTACGTCCCCATTTGGGCATACAACCAGATCAGGACAGTGATTATGTCGGGAGAACAGGGGACCTTTTGAATTCTCAGGTATTTTTACATAAAGATCAGGTCCTGCAAAGAAGGGCTTTTCCCCAGCCCAATTATCCGGGATCTGCCATTGTTCCTGTTTGACGTTTTCCGCCCAGATCTCTTTGTTCGGTAATAAAAGATAATTTTCCTTGGGCGGATCTGCCTGAACGATCCTGAAACCAATCATCACATTTCGATCACCAGGAAGTGTCCCCGCACGGTTTGCAGACCTTAAATAGGCGAGATTCGTGTTATGGCTTCCGCCCCTGGTAACTTTAAAATCACCATCAATTCTTCCTACCGGATCGGTCTGCTTTTTATCTTCATAGGGACCATACCAATCAGAACACCATTCTTCCACATTGCCGTGCATATCATGCAAACCCCAGGAATTTGCAGGTGTGGAGGCAACTTTTAAGGAGATCTTTTCAAACTTCCAATCGTTTTTTTGAGATCTATAATAGACTCCTGATAATGTATCACCCGTTGAAAAAGCAGTCCTGGTTCCAGCCCGACAGGCATATTCCCATTCCGCCTCTGTAGGTAAACGATAGTTTTTTCCTTCTTTTTCCGATAACCATTTACAAAATTTCACCGCATCATTCCAGGAAACATTGACAACAGATTCGTCATCATCATCAGATAATCCATGCTGTCCACGCAACACCTTATGATCCGGATCAAATTGCTCGTATTGTTGATTCGTAATCTCCGTTATTGATAATAAAAATGGCTCACTTATTTCCACCTGATGGACAGGAGCTTCGTCAAAGTCACCGCCTTCATTCTGTCCCATATCGAATTGTCCGCTCTCGATACAAACAAATTTAATTCCAAGTGAGTTTGTGTATCCCTTCCGGAATCGAATTACAACCCGGATTTGAGAAGAGAAAAGAGATGAGAGAGAAGAGAAAGAAATTTTTCCAATGCATGATATCCTCAAGAATATTATTTCATTGTCAGTAAATTGTTTCTGGAGTTTGAATTAAGGTCGGGGATAATTTCCGGTAGGGGATATTACTCAGCAATAGGAAAAGATGCAATGTCAATTTTTGATTATAAAGAGTTAGGAAAGCAGAGCGCTGAATGCCGAAAGCAGTTAAAAATCTCTTATAAGAGAAAAAAACTTGTTCTCGATGTTATCTTCTCATTGTTTTAAGATTATGTTCAGTAAAATTCTAATATCTTGAAATTAGATAACTAAGGTCCTGCTTTCAGGTCTTTGGTTTTCTGCTCTCATAAAGTTTTTTGCGTTTTTGCAGTAAAAGAGGATAGATTGAAAGATTATAGGGTTCGGCAATAATTAATCACAGAATTCGTCATGCAGATAGGCTGATATGAAAAAAAATAATTTTTGGGGAATTAAGAATAAAATCACACTTTTTTTGCGTTATAGGGCATACTACATTTATAGAAATTCAAAAATTAAATAATCAAACAGAAAAAAGGAGAAAACTATGATACCCATTATGTCTTTATGGCTGCCGATTCTTTTATCAGCCGTTTTCGTATTTATTGTCAGTTCCATTATCCATATGGTTTTGAAATATCATCAAAATGATTTTGCCAAGTTACCAGAAGAAGATAAGATAATGGATGATTTGAGTAAGTATAATATTCCACAGGGTGAATATGCCATGCCCCGGGCTGCCACAGCAAAGGATATGGCTGAACCGGCCTATATCGAAAAAGCAAAAAAAGGTCCCGTTGCGATGCTAACGGTTATGGAGAGTGGACCTCCAAAAATGGGGATGAGTCTGACATTGTGGTTTGTTTATTCGATTGTGGTCGGCATATTTGCAGCCTATGTGGCTGGCAGGGCTCTGGGTCCGGAGGCGCATTATCTTGCTGTTTTTAGATTTGTGGGGGTCACGGCCTTTATTGCTTATACCGTTGCCGGATGGCAAAATTCAATCTGGTATAAACGCAAATGGAGTACCACGATCAAGAATACCATTGACGGACTGATATATGCTCTGGTTACTGCAGGAACCTTTGGCTGGCTTTGGTCTTAATCTAGGTCCCCTTAGACCCGTCATGTTTTAAAGATCGGTCCACGGATTACACTAATTTCACGAATTAAGAAATAAATTAAATTATTTTGTTTTTTATTGAGATGCGGAAAAATGAGTTAGCATATTAAGGCCTTATAAGAACACATCAGAAGAGTTGACGAAATCTTATGAACGATTGTCCTATTCAAAATAATTAAAATTGAATTCGTGAAATTAGTGTAATCCGTGGACCTCTATGTCATTTCCCCACCTGCACCTCTTTCCAAACTACCGTACTTCTTCCAGCCAAATCTGAAGTGGCAGCACGCAAACGATAGGTGCCTGGTTTTTTCAAGGGAAGTTTTATCTCAGTTTCAACATGGGTGTTTTTCTCATCCACCTTTATCTGCCACGATTCTGTCCAGGGATAATAATAATCTTCTTCTTCCGGACCGAACAATTCCCAAAGGACATAAATATTATTATAGACACCGTTTTTATCCGCACCCTGGGTATAAAATATAGGGGCAGATCCCTCGATAACATTTGCTCGGGCAATCAGCACATTACCATTTTCAACTGATACATCAACAGTTAATTTTGGTGCTTCTCCTTCTGGTCGCTCTGGAATTCGTGCCCGTTCCAATAAAATATTTTTTTCTCCCTGCCGGATTTCAACCTTTCCATCTTCGCGTATGTCAATAACTTCTCTATATCCTTCCAATTTAATTTTATCGAGATGCCAGAAGGAATCAAATTCAATACCCAGACGCAAACAACGTTCTACTTCAGTGTAAAAATTGCTCATTACTTGCCGGTAGGCGACACCAAACTGGTTTAACCGTTCACGGTGTAACTCTGGTAATGCCCATAAACCGCCCCGGCCCATATAAACATGGCCAAGATTATACCCCGGTGGAAGAAGGATGGCAATTTCTGCAGATTTCTTAAGTTTATCCATATTGCGATATGGATTATTTCTAATATGGGCACGTAAATGTTTGGTCATAGCCAGGGATTCACTGTAGGGAACACAAGCCAACTGATAATTGTCCCAATAAAAAAAGCGGGTGGCCCCTAAATCATAAGCATGTGTTAACAACCAAAAAATATCACGTTCATCTACAGCCCCATAGATACTTGTTCCCCATTCTTTGCCTGTCAAACGCGCAGCTCCCCGCAGAAAACTAAAAACCATATCGGAAAGATTCTTCGTATAATCAACCGGGATCTGACAATCGAAGCACATATTCAATTCGGGAAGAACCCGACGGGACCCAAAACGACCGGGTGGTTCAAAAACCATAGCATTGGGGGGTAAAGTTTCACCTTCACTCAATTGATATATGGCCGAACTGACCATCGTCTCCCAGGTATATAAATTTTGCTGTAGAAAATCCATATCACCGGTGTCTACGTCCTCCCGATCTTTTAATCCTTTAATTAATCTTGTGGGGCCCTCTTCATATTTTGTCTCATGATAAAGAGCCTTAAATTCTTCTAACATTTTCTGCACTGTCAGAGATTTCCGTAGTGAAGGATCTTTTTTTAGTTTTGGTTTAACGACATAATCTTTGGTTCTGACCATGGGTTCATCAAAATAGAGGGCCGGTCCAATATAATTGCTTTTATAAAGATCTTCGGGATATTTAATATCTTTGCTACCTATACCCCAATAATATACATTCTCATCTTCAATCCATTTCAATTGTTCAGTATCCACCCTGAAACAGGTAAATCCGGATTCAATCATCTCTTTGTAATCCTCTTTCAACAATGGAATGAGTTCGTAGTCAGATTCATCATAGAGTCGTGTTTCATCCTTTTGGCGGGTGTTATGCGGCACGCCAATCAATAAATCCGGAGAAAGTTGAATTTGGTGAATTGTCTCTGGTAAACTAATTACGCCATTATCCCTGCTGCTCTTCAACTGATAATTATGACCAAGTATCTGTACTTTTTTTGCATTAGTTTCGAAAGGACTCTTTTGTTTATTGTCACGGGGTATCAGATAGGACCAGGCGCCGGTGGTGGGTAAGATGGCCGTATTATTAAGATGATGGGTATATTCAATGGCTTTATTATCACCAACTTGTAAGATATATCTACCTACCTGTTCCCGGGCAGTTTTTGAGGAAATAGCAGGATATTCAGAACATAACAGCCATACTTGAAATGATTCACCATTTTCTTTCTGTGTGGATAAGTGAAACCATTGAGAAGAAATATTATTTTTTATTTCTTTCTTTCCAAGGGTCAATTCAATTTGGCGTACAACATTCCCAGGGAGTTTGCCTGATTCAGAGTGGCGGTAAACCAATTGGGTTCCGGATTCCCCCATCGGGTTATTATTTGCCCTTGCCTTATTAAATCCTGTTACAAGAACAACAATCATAATGACTATGACACTTTTCATTTTTATCCTCACTATAGCTATTAAGGTAAGATATTGTTTTTATTTTCCCTTATTGGGCTTCTTTCACTTTAATCCGAACTCTTTCACCAACGCTTTAGGTCTAAAATCATATTAGGTGCTGCACGCCAGAAGATCCTTGCAGGATGACAACCGGAAAATTGAATTAGAAATCGCCTGTCTTACATTGCGAATCCCCAATTCCTAATTACAAATTATCTAATATTTCGGACTCTCAATAATCTGCCCAAACATAAGCGCATTCATAAATAAGCGATTCGTACCATACCAGACAGCTCTAAAATTGGGGTTCTCCGTAAAAGATATGATGCGTCCATCCCCTTTACCAAAAATATTAATGGCTGCAGAGTTCTCCAATAATTCATAGTTTTGCTTTGATATATAACCGCTCAAAAGCGCGTTTTTCATAAACAACGCAGGCGTATCATAGGGATTCGCATTTTGCTTGATAAATACTTGTGAGCGTTTAAAAATGGGTATTTTCGCATTCTCAAATCCATATCCAAGGGGATGGGATAAATCCAGATCAGCTTTAAAAATGCTACCTCCTATGGCCTGAGCACCTCTGATAGTCCTTGCATCTCCAAATTTTCTTCGTACTGTGACTGTATCTTTATTGACTTTTTTCGCTTCTCTATACTCAATCTTCGCGATCTTTGCTTCGTTCAGCCATTTATTTGCGGAACGTGTGGCGATAAGGGTACCCCCAAAGTTCAGCCAATCTTTTAAATGTGAGATCCCCGAAGAATCTATTTCAGAATAATTACCACTAACCATGATCATAACATTATAAGGAGAAAAATCAAGATTGTTAAAGAAACCAATATCAATCATCGGACAAGTAATATCCAATCGCTGATCGAGCAAATGCCATACTTCTCCCGCTTCATTGGGACTTATACCATCCCCAACAATTAATAAGGGCTTAACTTGTTCAAGTGCAGCAAAATTAAAACTCCCCAGTTTAATTCCTTTTGTTGAATATCCGGTTGAGACTCCAAAAATATCAATTCCATTTTCTTCAGCGATTTTATTCATCACCGTTTCCAACTCATTTCCATTTAACCTTTGTGCTGCAACTGGTATCAGGATCGTCCCTTCTTTAAAAGACTTCACCTCCCCACCAACCGAGAGATCAAAGGTTTTTTGAGCCACTTTGCAACGAACACCTTTGCTTAGCAACAAATGAAGGGCGCGTGTTGTATTATATGAGTCCCAGGGCATGAGATAGGCATACAGATCCGGATCTGTCTTCACCACTCCCGGTCTGAGCGATTTACCTGAATATTCCTCTCCCTTCACTTCATTTAATCTTGATTCAGATTTTACTTTTGCAAACCGCAGATTGAATGACCGGGCCAGGTTCCAGGTAGAAATATCATAGAATAGACTATCCTGGAATGATGTTCTTTCCTCGAACAGCGATTTGATTAGCCGGTATTGATTTTGCTTAAGGGGAATAATGAAATCACGATTCTTTTTAAAGGGATAATTGTTTAATGTAATATCTTTTTTTAAGTCATAAACATTTATCTGATGAAGATGAAGAAGTTTTTTGAGTTCATGATTTCGCTTACTATCTATCGATCCGAGGACATAAGCAACATTTTTATCTTTCTCTGCCAGGCGATATGCCTCTTTAAAAAAATCTCGCTGATACAGATTGAGTTCCTGACGCATTTCCATGGCTGCTTCGAGGGTTGAAAGAGAGGTGGTGAATTGATTTCTGATGGCGTAAGCAAAAGATATCTCACCATTTTCACTCTCCTGTAAATGACCGCGCACACTGGCTTGCTCAAATAATATTCCTATCATACCAATAATATCAGGTAAGGTCGATCCTTTGCCGATATAAAAATCATCAAAGATCTCTCCACTAAAATAAAGTGCACCAAGTTTATCCAGGGCTTTTGCATGATAAGTGCCAATCTTCTCTGTGAGATCATATGTACGTTGTGGTACTAAAGGATTATTTCGACTTTTGACACCGGGTTGGAAGAAAAAGGTGGCATTGGTTCCCATTTCATGATGATCTGTGATAATATTAGGCATCCACTGGTATAGATGAGGTAAACGACCCTGGGTTTCCGGATGCTGGGCGGGCATCCAGTCACGGTTTAGATCAAACCAATAATGATTCGTCCGGCCAAAGGGCCAATATTCTTTATGCTCACGATGAAAGGAATCGCTTACAAGATTTTTGCTCTTATGCATATTAACCCAGGTAGAAAAACGGTTTAATCCATCCGGATTTATAAAAGGCTCAATGAATATAACTGTATTATCCAAAATTTGTCGATTTTCCCGGATTGGCCGCGGCCAGATAATAAGCAACAAGCGGAACAGCATTATGCCCGCTGGCCTCATTACCATGAATGCTATAACCCAACCAAACCACACCCGGTAATTTCTTCTATATTTATCTGATCTCTCCTTTGGGATCAAATAAGTTGAGAACGGGTTTTTCCCGGATCCCCTCCAAATTATTCATGATTTGTAGGTGATGAAATAATCATCAGAACAGTGGGTCTTTGCTCGTATGATTTACCCATGGAATTATTTTTATACGATCACTTTCCTGATCTAAAATTTGCAGATAATTGAGAGTTTGTTCAGGACTTAAATGCCACTCTCCAATTTCAAATCCAAATGCTTTTTTGGGAGTTGTAATTTCGGAATCATAACTCATCCATCAGGTAAATAATAACTTAAATCAATCTGTCCATATAAGGATGTGCTTAATAAGAGTATGAAGATCAATAATTTTATTTTCATCAACAATACCTGCTAAAATTAGAAGATTAGGGAATATAACAATTAATCAGGTGGGTTCACCCGATGAAAGGCAAAAATATCACTATATTGGTATGATTTCAAATGAAATTTTATTCTACTAAGTAAATAAAAACCTTTGAAATAAACTTTCGCTATTTTACCTTATATAGTATATACATTAGAAACTATGGATAACTTGTAAAGACTGCGAGGTAATAATGAGACGTCGTGACTTTATCAAGACAAGTCTGCAAACGGCAGGATTCCTTTCTCTTCCATCTTTTCCCTATCATCTTCTCGCCGGAGAAACCAAAAAATATGCCCAGGATATTGTAACCTTGGGAAATACAGGCATCAAAACTTCCCGGCTGGCAATGGGGACAGGAACCCATGGGTGGAATGGCAGTTCCAATCAAACACGCCAACTGGGTATAAAGGGATTATCTGATATGCTGCATTTTGCATACGATAACGGGGTTGTATTCTGGGATTCCGCTGATCAATACGGTTCCCATCCCCATCTGAAAGAAGCCCTCAAAAAAATTCCCCGGGAAAAAGTCACCATCCTAACAAAAACCAGGGCCAAAACTGAAAAAGAAATGAAAAATGATTTGGATCGTTTTCGTAAGGAGATCGGCACGGATTATCTGGATATCGTCTTATTACATGCTCTGGAAAGTGGTGATTGGCCGGAAGAGAAAAAAGCGGTTAGAGATGTCCTAAGTGCTGCCAGGGAAGATGGTATCGTTAAGGCCCATGGGGTCTCCTGTCATTCTTTACCGGCCCTTAAAGCCGCTGCAGAATCAGACTGGGTGCAGGTGGATTTGGTACGTTTTAATCCGGGCAGTATTGCCATGGACGCTGATCCGGAAACAGTGGCCGGGGTATTAAAGCAAATGAAGAAACAGGGAAAAGGGATAATTGGTATGAAAGTTTTCGGCGCAGGTAAGTTAATCGACAAACGGGATGAATGTCTACAATACCATCTTGGTCATGATTTTATTGATCACTTTACTATCGGCCAGGAAAGCCCGGAGCAGTTTAAAGATCTTCTTAAAAGAATTCCTGAGGCGAGTGTGAGGGGATAGGTATTGGTAATTGGGAATTAGGAATGAAGGTATTCGGCCAGGGCAAGCTGCTGGATAAATAAGGATGAATTTTTACAGTGGCAGTTGGGCCATGAATTTATAGATGCTTTTACAATCGGTCACGAAAATCCCGATCAGTTGGATGATGTGCTTAAATGCATACCCGAAGCAAACACAAGGGTATAGTTCGCAGAATTAAAGGAGCACCAATTAATCATTTTCATCTAATCACTTTGTTTAAATATAATTAGCCTGAATAATTCACCATACTACATAGAGGATATATAACATAATTGAAATCAATTATATAACAGTTCTAAAACAGCAGAAATTAATTCTATTACAGAAGTATTATTTGGGAATCAAATATAAGCATAATACAATACTTCTTGCCATATGGCACAAATATAGGTGGTTTATGCTATGAATAGAAAAAGCCGTGTCGTAATTTGCAGATTTATTTAAAGTCAATTCTTCTATTATGAAGACAAACATGACTCAAATATTCATTTAGATTGAGCAAGATTAACCAGGAATTTTAATTCTAATTCACATCCAGATTGACAAATAATGGTCCCTTCATATATTGATATATAGTTTTGGATTTTGATATTAAAGCAGTAATCCCACTTTCTCATGGCCTTAGTTATATTTAATATGGTTTCAGGCGTACGAAGTAATTTTCGAATTTACCTTGTGATTTAAAGTGCATATAGACGGCATTGCAAAATCAAGGAGATAAAATGAATCATTGTATAAAATGCATGCTATATAATTGTATATTAATCATAATCATTCCTGTATCATGCAAGGACAGTATTGTTGATCCAAAAGGAGGAGAAGGATTCGGTGATGAACGAATTCTCTTCACCAAGTACTACAATTCCGTATCTGAGATTTGCACAATAAAGCCGGATGGAACCGATCTTCAACTCATAGCAAGCAATGATTATAAGGCTGAAGATTCACATGGAGGATATTTCGAAGCGAGATGGTCCCCGGCTAAAATTCTTATGGTAGTTACTCTTTACTCAAAGAGGATAGATGGGGATCCCACTCTATGGCTAATGGATAACAAGGGAAATTTAGGTGAAAAATTAACCTTATCCGGATCAGGACCTCGTTGGTCTATAGATGGAAATAAAATTCTGTTTTTTAAAAGTGGTGATTACTATGCAATTAATGTAAATACAATGGTCGAATTCTTGGTATTAATGGCCGATGAAGGGGATTCATGGGGACATCCTGATTGGTCATCTGATGGTAAGTATATATTGACCGAGAATAATCATGAAATCGTATTACTTGAAATATCTACAAAAGAAAGAACCTACTTAACAGATAATGCCATGATGGACTTCGAACCGCGGTGGTGTCCAGATGAATCTGAGATTGCATTTATTTCAGGGGGATACTGGACGGGATATCAAATAAAACTTATGAATAGTAATGGTAACAACGAAATAACTCTGGTAGATACTTTAGCCAGGTATAATTCTCTATGTTGGTCCCCTGATGGAAAAAAGATGGTATTCAATAAACATGAAAAGCGTGAGCAGGCTTCTGGCTACGCAAAAGGTTCTGACCTATTTGTGCTTGATATAAATAGTAATTCAATAACTCAACTAACTCACTTTAATGCTGATTCTGTCTGGGTTTCTGCCCAAGATTGGCAATGAGAATTGTACTTAAGATATACAATTTAAATGCGGAATCACTATCCCACCTAATCAATAAAGAATGAGAGGATTATGATACACCTTAAATTGAAAGTGATATTAGTTGTACTTTTTTTATCGGTAATAACCACAAGATCTTCATTCTTATTTTCTCAGACATCCAAAGTTATTGATAAGTTTGGGAATGAGTTAGTTACGAAAAGTAATCCTATTACCAAATCCATTAAGAAGATCTATCGTGTAAAATCTCCAATTTCCAGGTATGGATTTTCAGTTGGTCAGATTAACTTGGACAATATCGCAGAATTGGCTCAAGTAAGAAAAATTTCTCATTATTTTACGACTAACATCTTCTTAACTTCACGAAAATCACCTGCTTCCAATTGATAATAATAAATCCCTGACGATAATCCTCTCGCGTCCCATTGTATCTGATAATTCCCCGGAGATTGATGACTTGAAATCAGTGTAGCCACTTTTTGGCCGAGAAGATTATAAATGCTTAATTGAACGTAATTCGTACCTGGTAATTTGTATTTGATCTTTGTTGACGGATTAAATGGGTTTGGGTAGTTTGGATGAAGAATTATCTTAGTGGGCTGGGATTGGATCGATGCATTCAGACTACTTACCGTGTTTGCCAGACTGTCCAGTTGTATCATAACATTTTTCCGCCTTTCCAAAATAAACGGTTTGAGACCGGGAATACCTGAAACTTCCTGATAAATTGCTTGCTCCGTTTCTTCGTTTGTATACATTTTTGATGTGTCAGCCTGATAATCCTCGCGAATAAATTCTGCGAGTCTGTCGATCTCTGAAAATATTTTTTCTTCCGTAAAATCATTCTCTACATAACTCTGTATAATGTTCAAATATTGGCTACGGTATTTCTCAATCTGTAGCAGGCGATGTAATAGAGGTCGTTGAGGAATTGAATAGAGAATATCCAGATCCGATCTTCCGTTACGTGCAGACAAAGTCAGATTTACGTCCCACACAATCCACTCAAATTGACCTGTCAGCGGATGATCATAAAGATAATAATTCGTAGCAGATCCTATATAAGAATCCAGATTAACGAAAAGATTGTCAGAGGCTATTGCCTTTAAGAAAGACTCTGCATTAAAAACCTCATCAAGCTTAAGCGGAAATTCGGCATTTAATGTATTATTGAGTATTTCCAGAAAATTAATCAGGTTCGACCAGTTATTCTCTTTTTCATTGGTTTTTAATTCCAGATCTTCATAATAATCCTCCTGGTTGCCTCCTTTCCATTCCAACGTACTTTTTTCAGCTTTATAAAGATTACCATCATCATCCCTATAATGGCTTTTCAGAAATACTTTATCAACATGCTCGACCAGCGAATAAAACCCCCAGTAGACACTATCAATATAGACCCGGGCAAAATTAGCCCTGGGAGCAGGAATTCCTTTCCGTTTGAGAAAGTCCAGATGGATTTTTTCACGCAGCATGGTTGGATTTCCCCAGCCATTATTAAGATTTATCTTTTTTAAACCATCAAATCGATGATCTTTATATTTATTGAATTTTATCCGGAAAGGCTTTTTATCTCCGGGATAAAACAGATAAGAGGAATGTCCCTTAAACCGGACACCAACTTCATCATAAATTACACCATCAATGGTTACATGACCGGGGATATAATCACCGGTTTCGTGACTCTTATGGAGCGAATCGAGAAAATCTAGCTGATCGAAATGAAAGCGCACCTCAAAGATATGAGGCTCGTTAAATACCTGATCACCCGGATTTTGGGCTCCCAGGGTTGCGCTGAATAAAAATAGTAGAAAATTGGATAAAATAATTATTTTTGAATACAAACGATCTCCATATTTTATCATTAATGATTTTTCAAATGTAACTGAAACCAGATGATATATTCTTTTTAGACAGGATAACAGGATTAACAGGATCTCAATAGTGCTTATTTCTGATATCGAGATACTGTCCCAATGTAGGAGAAGGACCATTTTGTACATTTTCGCATAAGATCAAGAATGTCATCCTGAATTTATTTCAGGATCTCTCATTTTCATATATTGGATAATCTTCATCCTTGTGATCCTGTTAATCCTGACAAAAGATTTTTCTATGTTTACTTTGATACTATTTCAGTAAAACTAATTTCCTGTTTTGAACAAACCCGCTTTTTGTACGCAATTGATAATAATAAACACCACTCGCAAAACCATATGGCATTCCACTCTACACTATAATTTCCTGCTGGCTTGATTTTGCATTAATCAAAGTAGTTACTTTTTGACCAAGGGAATTAAAAATGCTCAGTTCAACGTAATTCGTAATTGGTAATTCGTAATTGATCGTTGTAACAGGATTAAACGGATTAGGATAATTTTGACTTAAAGAAAATTTCTTGGCAAAAATCGCTCCATATAGTTCCGGAACATCACTCACCGTGCCTGCCGGTTCAAATGTCAGGTATAATTCCTCTCCCTGCCATCCATAGTCAAAATCATAATAGCCATAACTGGGATAGGCGTCCGATGTAAAAAAATCAATCACCTTAAGATCATCACTAAAGTTTGTTATTCCTTCATCCTGGTTAAAACTAATCCTGCTCGTATCTACACTAAATGGCGTGCCGTTCAAATTGATATTGGCAAGTAGGGTGTCATGTCCCAAACCCGCATATTGCGCAATGCTGATCCCATAGCGGGTTTCCAGGCCATAGATACATTCACCACATTCCAAGGCAAATACACTGTCAGTAACAAAGGTAATATCCTTATCATAAACAGCGAGGGTATTCAGATTTAATCTTATTTTTTCAAAATAATAGCGTACCCAATCTCCCTGGGATATCAAATCAATAAAATTTGAATTTGATTCTTTACCGGAAAGAGTAATATATTCTCTCGGCGTCGCCAACTCCTGACCGCTTTTGGGATCATTAAATAAACAATACAGGACTGTTAATTTTTCAGGGTCACCCCCCATAGCGATAAAATATTCCCCATCTGGAACGGGTTGAGCAAAACTGTATTTTTTTACATCCGCTGCATTAGCATAGATGGCCGGTGTAATGATTCTTTTCTCAGTTATCTCACCAGCAGCGTTTTCAACCCTAACGATCCCTCCAGGTGCGGGTTTATTCATGAAGCCATTTGCATAAGAGTAGAAGCCACGTTCGTCTTTAGTTAGTTCAACTTCTTGTTGCTCTCCCTCAATTTCAACAATTGCTTTTACAGATTTTATTGGGAAATTATTTGGTCGTGCACTGACCCAAATATTATCAAAATCCCGTGTATACGCAGCCAGGTTCACCACCGGTTTCGGATCCGGTCCGGGGCTGAATAAAACCAACTTGGTTTTTTTAAACATTTTCAGATCAAGCATGTCATTGGGCGGATTATTATTATACTCATCAATCAACTTTTGCGATGGTGAAGAGAAAAACCATTTCTCCGGATATTTTCTGCCGGCGATGTATTCACCATTTGTACGGTTCTCAAATTCAAAGACAAATGAAAGGATATCGCGCATAGTAAATCCCGGATCCCAGAATTCGGTTCCAACATACACTTGATAACGATAGGCCTCATTATTACCAAGATCGGCCAATAACTGAACCGTTACTTCATCAATTGGATTTTCGTATCCGGACCAGTCCAGAAAAGTCTCCCAGCTTTGATTGGCCGAGTTCCAGCGCATCACATCTCCGCTCACCTGAATAACAACCATTGAAAGTGGTGCACCGGACTGTATGGCCTTTAGATCATCGAGTGTAATAAATATCTCACTACCCGGATCATCACCGAGCACCAGAACCTCTGGCGACTTTGGAAACCGTTCACCGGGGGCGAGCTGAAGCGGGGATTGATCAGGTTCGGTAAGGGCGACAGTTTTAAGTGTGCGGTCACCGAGTTTCAGATTAAAAGTAGGTTTTACATTTCCAGCCGCTGCGCTGCCAGTATTTTCCATATATACCCGTATTACTAACCTTGCTGCCTGGTCGGGTTTAGTGGTGCGTGCATTATTCCAGTCCGATCCCCAGGAACTGGTGGAAGATTCCGTATTTGCCCAGGTATGAGAATAGTTCGCTTCAACTGATCCACCCACCAATTCTAAAGGATTAAGAGATGCCTCAACGGTTACAGAACCACCAACTGTATTCTCATTTGTAGTCTCATTGGTAAATGAAGAATCAGAATATCCGCCCTCACTGGTTGTAATTTCTTCAAGGATGATAACATCGTAATCCTCCATCTTGATGCTGATCTTGGGACGGGCAGAGACCAGCGGGTGATTTTCAGGAGCTAAAATGCTGGGTGGCATATTTACGCCAGAGGCCTCATTCAAATCGCTGTAGGGATCCTGATCAGAGCTCCAACTCAGCGGGTCGGTTATAAAATGCTTAACGTTGGGATCACCGTTCCACTCCAGGAGTCCGTCAAGAACCGAATAAGTAAATCCATTGACCTCCAGGCGGTTAATGATGCCATCACCATCATCATCATCATCAGGACCAAGAATACGAATTTTTCCATCATTACCCTTTATTTTAATGAGCCTCTCATCATTTACCGAGGATCTGTCCTGGGCATTAAGAAAAGAAAGGCTAATAAATAAGAATAAAATGAGAAACAAATTACTTTTTGCTTCTCCAATTGGCTTTTTCAAAATATTCATGATATTTCCCCCATTTTTAATTCTATTTTTAAATTATTCACATACAATTTCAATTAACCCAAATATTTCACTTCTCGCAAAGACGCCAAGGCGCAAAGATTTGTTTTTAAATAAGTTATAAATAAATATTTATATTAAAATTAGCTCGATAGAAGAATTCTCTAAATCATTATTTCTTTGCGTCTTAGCGCCTTTGCGTGAGGAATATGCGAATAGCGCTAAGCGCAATGTTTAATCTTCTGAGAAAATCTTTCTTATATAAAGACGCAAGAAAATGACATAAAAGTGATAATCATGAATTAAAATCACTTAGAAGAGGGTTGTATATCAGACAGGTTACTTTAAGACATCTGAATTACATTTTGGGATACGATGATGATTACAAACAAGAATGAGATAACCGTCTTATTAGCCGACATTTCCGAAGGCGATGAAAAAGCTGTAAATAAACTGATGCCCATGGTCTATGATGAATTACGCCAAATTGCCGGCAACAAACTTCGTCAGGAAAAATTTAACCAGACACTAAATGCAACCGCTCTGGTTCATGAAGCATATCTTAAACTGGTAGATCAGGAACGGGTTACCTGGCAGAATCGCGCTCATTTTTTCGCTATAGCTGCCCGGGCCATGCGCCGCATTCTAATCAATCATGCCAAAGCAAGAATTGCACAAAAACGGGGTGGTGGAGGGGAAGTGATTACCCTCAATGAAGAGAGTGTAGGTTTTGAGATACGCGCGGAAGAATTAATCACACTTGACAATGCTTTAAGTCGCCTGGAGAAGATGAGCGTCCGCCAAAGCAAAGTTGTTGAATATTGGTTATTTGTCGGTCTGACTCACAATGAGATAGCGGAATTATTAGATATTTCGGTACCCTCTGTGCGCCGGGATTGGCGTTTGGCCCGTGCCTGGCTAAGTAAAGAATGTAAAGATCTTGAATTTAAATAAGTAAAATGTCTATGGATGCCCATCGTTGGCAATTAATTCAAAACATATTTGAAGCAGCGATCGAACTGCCCCCTCAGGAGAGACAAGCTTACCTTGAGGAAACCTGTAAAAGAGATACTGCTTTATTTGATGAAATATCAGGGATGCTCGAAGCTTGATGGCACTGGAAACAGTCTGTTAGACAATTTAGTTAGAGATAATATTGATTCTCTGACCGGAATGGATCCAACAGGTAAAAGATTTGGTCCCTATCAAATTATAGAAGAAATTGGCAGCGGGGGTATGGGTGCCGTTTATCTTGCCAAACGGGTTGATGGCCAATTTGAGCAAAAAGTATGCTCTCAAATTAATCAAACCTGGAATGCATTCCGGAGACATCATCGAGCGATTCGGGCAGGAAAGACAGATATTGGCCCAATTGCAACATCCAAATATTGCCGGATTGCTTGATGGCGGTATGTCCGATGATGGTATGCCATTCTTCTCCATGGAGTATGTTTCTGGTTTACCAATTGATGCCTATTGTGATCGTCATAAATTATCCATTGAAAATCGAATCATACTATTTATTACAGTTTGTGAAGCTGTTCAGTTTGCTCATACGAACTTGATCATTCACCGTGATCTTAAACCGGGCAATATCTTTATTACCGATGAAGGAACAGTTAAACTCCTCGATTTTGGTATAGCCAAGGTTTTTAGCGAGGATCACCAGGATATACCTGGTATTACCCGTACAGGTATGTATGCAATGACCCCCGAATATTCCTCTCCCGAGCAGATCCGTCATCAACGGGTAACCACTTCAACAGATGTTTATGCTCTTGGTTTGATACTATATGAACTGCTCACCGGGTGCAGGCCTTACGAGTTTAACAGTTCTTCATTGCTCGATATGGAGAAAATTATAACAACAGTCCAGCCAGAACGCCCCAGCTCAGCAATAAAGAAATTAAAATACAATACCAATGCTACAACTGAACCAAAAACAATAACTGAATCCCGTCAAATATCACCAGAACGTTTACAGCGAAAATTAAGCGGAGATTTGGATAATATCTGTCTGCTCGCTTTGAACAAAGAACCTGAACGTCGTTACGGTTCGGCTGAATTGCTAAAACAGGATTTGGATCGTTATCTAAGAGGACTGCCCGTTCGTGCCCGGAAAGAATCTCTTTCCTATAGACTTCAAAAATTTACCCGACGCCATCGATTTGGCGTTATCACCTCATCGTTAGTTTCATTATTATTAATCATGCTGGTCGTTTTCTATACGCTTCAGTTGTCAAACGAAAGGGACCGTGCACTTACTGAAGCCCGTAAAGCGCAAGCCGTTTCATCATTCCTGGTCGATTTATTTAAAGTTGCCGACCCTTATGAATCCAAGGGGAAAAATGTAACGGCTCGAGAAATTCTTGAACGTGGTGCAGAACGTATCGAATCTGAATTAGAAACACAACCCGAAACACAGGCAACTATGCTTGAAGTAATTGGTAAAGTCTATTATAACCTGGGTTTATATGAAGATGCGGGGCCTTTGCTTGAAAGATCGTTGGCACTTCGAAAATCCCTATTCGGCCAGATCCATCCTAAAGTTGCCCGAAGTTTGAGTCTTCTTGGTGATCTTAAAATTGCCGAGGGTGATTATGAAGCAGCTATTTTAATTTTAAACAATGCTCTGCTGATCAATCAGAATAGTCTTTCAATGGATGATCCACATTTGGCAGGGTCCTATGTCAGTATGGCCTGGGCCTGGAATCTCCTGGGAGACTATAATAAAGCGGATACACTTTATTTAAAAGCCATGCAGATCCAACGCCTGAACAATGATCCGGATCTTGGGGTAACGTTAAATGATCTTGCTTTATTACGCCATGAAATGAACAGATATGACGAAGCTGAGGTATATTTCAAAGAAAGTCTGAAAATTTTGAAAGAGGCTTACGGAGAACCTCATCCCGAAATTGCAACGACTCTATATAATTATGCCCAGTTAATGCGTGACATGGATAATATAGATGAAGCTGTCATTATGCATCGTAAAGTCTTAGAGATGGATCGTCAACTATATGGCGTTGAACATCCGGATGTTGCTTACAGTCTAAACGGTCTGGCAAGCCTTCTTGTGAGAACCGGAGAACTGGATGAAGCGGAAGATCTTTACCGTCAGGCGTTAATTATGCGTCGTAAATTGCTAGGCGACCAGCATCCAAATGTAGGCTATAATCTGAATAACCTGGGAAGGGCATTGATAGAAAAGGGTGAATATTTGCAGGCAAAGGAGACTCTTTTTTGAGGCTCTGCAAATACACCGCAATGCAAATGGCGCAAAACATCAGGCTGTTGCACGTACTTTAAAGAATATCGGTGCTGTGTATTATCATCTGCAGGATTATCAACTGTCAAAAGAATATTTGGAACAAGCCATAGTCATGTGCCGGGAACTTCTTGGCGAGAGACATTTTACCACCGCCAATACAATGGTTTTTGCTTCGATAACTCTTTTGGCATTGAAAGAATATGACCAGGCACTTCACTACGCTCATACAGCCTTGCAGACTGCCATAAGCTTGCTGGGTGAATCTCATTCATTCACAAAAAGATGTATGAGCAATCTGGCAGACATTCAAAAAGCCAGTGGAAATTTTCAAGTGGCCGATTCGTTGTTAATGCTGGCAGAACAGAGTTAATATGTTTTAGATATTAAATAATAATGCCCAGAATTTCTGATAAAATAATATTTATCAACTATAGAATTTTCAAAAAAATATTCCTATTATATTAAAAAAAATAAATATATCATTCGGGTTATCAAACCGAATGTAATTTAACCTGTTTATTGAGGAGGAAAATTAAATGGCAACCTATGAATGTTCAGTATGCGGCATGTCTGTTAATGCTACCTGTGGCAAATGCGATGAACCCCTTGTTAATGATACTTTGAAATTGGATGATGGATCGGAAGTTCAGATCTCAAAATGTCCCAATGACCATGGTAAGATTAAGTCACCACTTTGCTGTGGCCAGGACATGACCTGCACGATAAACTAGTATACCCATACTTCAGAGTATTTTTTTACCGCAAGGACGCAAAGAAGGCGCAGCGAACGCAAAGATTATTCTTAATATTTTTGTTACTCGGTTCATTCAGGTCTCTGCTGAAAACCATGATATGCTGTTTGAAGAAAGAATAAATAATGCAGAGCTCTGATTAAAACCAATAATTTAAGCTTGGTACGATTTAAAATCCTTTTAATCTTCTTTGCGTACTTTGCGGTTGATACGTATTATTCTAGACGGACTATTCTAACCGGGCCGATGAGTCCGGATTTTATCAATGGTGAATCCGCCTTATAATGTTGACGAACGGTAAAGGTATATCGGCCGCTGCTTCGTTTTTGCCCTTTAACCAACCAGTCAGGCCATTGACCATCCTTAATACCATCAAACGGTAATTGTTCATCACCGATAAGCCGGTTTGGCCACAGATTAACCACCTCAATTTCCAATGCATTATCTTGCCGTCGTACGGCTCCCGAAATATCTACAGACCAAGGCGCCGTCCATAGGACACCTAAAACTTCACCATTAAGATGGACGCGGGCCAGGTGATTTACCTCACCCAGATCAAGATACAATTTCGAATTTTCATTCAGGGTTATGTTTACCGGTAAATCAAATGCTTGACGATAAACGGCAATACCGGAATAATAACGGATCCCCTTTTCAGGGCGCTTTGTCCAATCATCTAAATAATTAAATATAACTGATTCCGGTCCACCCCATTTTGGATCAAAAGAAACCTGCCAGGGGCCTTCAACTGCTGCTAACATTCTTTTTTGTTTAAAATTGTTATCATCCCCTCCTTTCAGGGATGTTTTTCTGTTTTTATCAAAAAGAATAAAATAGCTTTGGTGGACGTCGAATTCAAGGGATAGACGTGTTACCCCTTCCTTATGGCTATAGTCTGGTAATAAACGGGCTTCTCCAGTTTGCGGATCCCATAATTCAGGGACGCCCTCATTAATACGGAATTCACAATCGACATTTATCTGCTTATCACTGCGGTTGGAAACAAAATATATATCAAGATCGTCGGTTCGACGATGTGTATAACGAATAGGACCCGTTGACCTAAAGTCCTCTATAACACCTTCTACTTCTAATATTTTAGCCGTTGTATTATATTCAGGATATAGCCCCGCAGAATCTGGAAGAGAAGCATCCCCACCCCAAAAAATCTTTCCCTCACCATAGTAGCGAACTGTTAAATGTTTTGGTATTTGCATTCCTCCCCATAGCCTATCTGCCACAGAACTGACCTGGATATCGCATTGAGGATAATTGACCAGGCTGGGAGATGTGGAAGGTGGTGTACCAATAATTGATGCGCCCTGCTTTACTAATAATTCTAATTTATTCAGCAATTCGGGTGTCATAGTTTTTACAGCGGGGAGAACCATAATTGGGTAGGATGCGCCCCCCGGAAATACAATTTTATTATCCTCAACAGTAGCCAGAGAGATGAGCAGATCTGGAGAACAACCGTCAAAATTATATCCACGACGGTCAGGAATAGTGTCGTTCTCCGTCAGTGCCGAACGAGGTGGTAAAAAAACATGTGGTGCACCCTCAGGCGTGAGATACAAGATATCCGCTTCTGTATTTCCCTGTTGCAGTAAATACGAGCAACGTGCAATATATTTATGATAAGTGGAAACAAAAGGCCACCAGGTCTGTCCGCGATCCCAATGAACCCCATAAGGTCCCATTGACATTCCCGGGCGATAGATAGACCCTAAAGGCTTATGAGCAAAAGTATGGTAAACAAACCGATTAATCCCCGTGCTCAGGGCCCAGTCACCTTGATTTTTCATTTTACCGGGATATAATTTCCAGGCTTCTTTACCCGATGCGGTAAATGCCTCGGCAGCAACAACCGGCTGGCCGGTAATATGGGCAATGGATGTGGCTTCAAAACAACTGTAGGAAGTATTAAAACCATAACCTATACTCCAGAACTCGCACATGGGAACATCGGCAAGAGCCCCAAGATCCAGATCGGCACAGGGATTCATATCATAGGGTTCAATAGAAAGTCCAAAATTGTATTGACGTCCCAATTCCTTGATGCGACCTGCATGATTTTCCAGGACCAATTCCTGGGCAGTTTTACGAATATCCCACAAAAACCGCTCACTCATTTCCATGTTCTCTACGCAAAAACCCAGATAGGTAGGTAAAAAAGGCAACAAATCATAACCACGTCGTGATTTAAATTCTTTTTGAAATTCTTTTGTCCAGTTTTGAGCCCCCATCTCCCAGCTATCCATATGGAGCATAGTCCAGCCACCACCACTTTTAACCTTCTTCGGCTGCACTTTTCTAATTAAGGTTCCGACGTATTTATCAAAATGGTCATCAAATGCCTGACGGTCAAATTTATCGCTTTCGAACCCCAAACCGGGTTGGGGAGCCGGTCTTGTAATAGCGCCATTATTTCGCTTGCCAAAACGCATAATCGTCCAGCCACCTTCTGGCACATTCCAGGCGAGACGACCGTCCTCCTGCAAAGCACTTGTTAACTCTACTATTTCATTTTTTTGAATCGCTGAACCTTCCGGAATTGTCTGATAGGTTCCCGGCATTGCCAAAAAAGGTTTTACCTTTGGACGTGAGCTATAAGGGGCACGGTAATAGAGGGCCTTTTCATCACTATCCTCAATTTTTCCTCCTTGTTTGGGCGTGGGAAAAGCTAATACACATACATCCTCATAAAAGAATAACCATTGCTCTCTCATTTTTTCTGTTAATCCACCCTCGCCAAAATAGGGGCGCCGTGGTAAAGGAACAGGAAGCTTTCCAGAAAATTTTATTGGTCCCTCAACTTCTGTTATACTTGCAACCAAGTGCTGCATGGATTGCTCAGGTTTGACCCAGGGTCCCCCACTACCTGACCAGCCTGGTCCTACTCCAAGAGTAATTTCAATTCCTAATCTTTCCGCTTCCCGCACAGCATGTTTGAACAAGTCCTGCCATTCCTCACTTAACAAATCAACCGATCCCCGTGGAACCCCAACATTTACCTCTAAAAAAACCAAATGGAAAATTCCCGCCTCTTTCATCGATTCCAGATCGGCGGTCATCTCTGTTCGCGAAAGATTTCCATCCATAAAATACCAGTACACGCCAGGATGGGCTGCCTTTGGCGGATTTTTGAAATTCGCCAACAAATCGTTACGATATAGTTCTTTTTGACTATCACATCCTATTATTGATGCAATAAGTGCAACGAATAAACTGAATATGAAAATGTTATTTAATATTTTATTATACAATTCGTATCCCTTCTTACTTGTTGTTTTGCTTTTGCCCGCACACCTGTAATTCCAAGATAGAGATTCTAACCGCAAAGACGCAAGGAAGGCGCAAAGCACGGGAAGTTTTAACTCGATTTTGGATTATTGGTTTGTCAATATTTTTGTTTTAAAATCATATTTGTTTATAATATATTTTTAATTCAGTTTTGTAAAGATTTTTGGTTGATAATCAAGATTTAGAGTTGGTATAATCTAAAAACCTAAATTTTTCTTTGCGAACTTTGCGTAACCTTGGCGTCTTTGCGGTAAGAATTTTGATTTATTTCCAGCGATCTTTAAACCAGGCAGTAAAATCATCCGGACTTCCCTCAAAAAATAACAACTCGCCATAAATATCAGCCCGCTGTCCCGGCTCCAGATCTGAAAAAACCGGATCGGCATGCATACAGGGACGCTCAGGATTTGAAACCATGGTATTGGTACTGTCGTACCAGGTCATTCCAACAAGACGCTTTTCCTGATTTGAGAGAGTAATCATTACAGGAAGATCACATGCCGCGGGCCCACTACGCCAACCAAGTTTAAATCGCCCTGATTTTATACCACTATCCCGGGCCTCAGCAAATTTCATCCAACCCTTCTCCGGGACATGAACAAGCTTGTTCGCATAGGTATATTCACCAAATTCCTGAATGGCCCTTAAATAAGCACAGGTTTGTAGTTTAATTCTTTTAAGTGGTTTGTTGCTTCCATTATCTATATAGAGTTTAAGTGCAACTACATTGTTATCCTTTTTTAGAACTGAACCCCCAAAGTGAATACCATTTGGCAATGCCCTGTCAAATTTTAATCCTCCCGCAGTTTCAATCCAGGGTACGCGCGGTAAATCCGGAAAAACGACAGGAAAGGGTGGGTTAACATGACTTAAGAATATGAGACCGATGCTGGTAAATATCGCCTCTGGAAAATCTAACCAAATATAATCCTGACTAGGCCAGGGTGGACTGACCCATGCAATCTGCTCAAAAGGATAATGGGGTCGCCAATGCCCCGGAAGAATTCGAATTCCCTTCATATGGTTTTCATAGGTTTGCTTTTCCTCCTTATTCGATGAAATACCGGCCCTGCTACTTAATGCGGGAATCATTAACCCACTAAGACTGAGAGCAGAAATTTTGGTTAAATTTCTTCGAGATATCATTGTATATCTCCTAATAGGAGTGAACTATGTAAGGTGAAATATAATAAATATTTTTATCCTATTATGCTATAACTATTTTTTCAGGAAATCAATAAACCATCGGAGATCTCGTTTTATGAATACATATCTAATTCTTTACCGGATAATTTAAACTATGTAAAAGGTAGCGGCGCGATTAAGAGGTTGTGTGAAAACAACCACACAACCTCAAATTTTTAAAGAAATCTAACATAATATATTGTTATTTATTAAATTAGGTTAATTATTTAAAATTAACCGGACTATATCTATGCATTATATTTTTCCAGATGATCGTAACCAGGTTACTTTCATGCAATCGCTCGATGACTTGGTTCCCTATGACCATTACGTTCGATTGATCGATGCTCTTATTGATGCTATTGTGTCAGCTAACCCGGAAGAATTTGCCTATAAGGGGCAAAAGAACTCCGGACGCCGCGCCTATAACCCTGTAACGATGTTAAAACTTTTTCTTTATGGTTATTTAAATAGCATCAAAACCAGCCGCAAATTAGAACGCGAATGTCATCGTAATATCGAAGTTATTTGGCTTATAGGCAACCTTAAACCCGATCATAAAAGTATTGCTGACTACCGCAAAGATAATGCTGCTGCAATTAAATATGTTACTAAAAAGTTTCGCCACTTTCTTAGAGACAAGGGTTACATCCAGGGAAAATTGATTGCTATTGATGGCAGCAAGGTGAAAGCCAATACCAACAAAGATATGCTAACCATCAAGAAAATTGAACATCGTTTAGACCACTTGGACAAAAAACTTGATCAATATTTAGAACAGTTATTGATAAATGATCGCCGGGAAGATCTTTTAGAAGAAATTGACGAATCTTCTTCCGATGATGACTTCAAGGATCCCGGTAGTACGAATCAGGTCTTGCTTGATAAAATCTCCAAACTTCAGAAACAGGTAGAAAATCTGCAAAAACAAAAAGATATTTTACTATCACAATCACGAACCTCTATTAGCCAGAGTGATCCACAGGCTAACTTAATGCGCAGTCGCGATGGAATGATTCCAGCCTATAATACCCAGATTGCTGTTGATCAGGCCCATCACATGATCGCCCACAGCCACGTTTTTGATGCCTCAAACGATACCAATCTTATAGAACCGATGCTCAAAGAATTAGAACAGGAAACAGATTTAATACCTGAGGCTGCCGTTACCGATAGCGGATACTATAACCTGACTCAGATAGAAAACGTCGAAAATACAAATCAAACGACCTGTTATGTTCCAAGGCCAAAACACAGATATGATGATCGCCCTATCACTTTTAACTATGATGAAGAACAAGATGAATACCGTTGCTCAGAAGGTAAACGATTAATAAGGAAACAGAAAAACAAAGTTGATAACGGTCAACGATACGATGTCTATCAAGGTATTGAATGTGACCGATGCATGTTGAGAACCCAATTTACAACTTCTAAATATGGACGTCTTATCCAACGTTATCATAATCAGAGTTGGCGTGATACTTATCGTCGTCGTATGTCAGGCATCACCGCTAAGAAAATGATCCATCTTCGCAAGCAAATGGTTGAGCATCCCCTTGGTACGATTAAATATTGGATGGGAAAAATTCCATTGCTTCTCCGAGGTAAGAAAAAAGTGACAACTGAAATAAATATCTTCACGACCGTTTATAATTTTAGGCGATTATTATCTATTGAATCATATCAGGATATTATGGATATGATTCAGAGATATGACTGGAAAATGGCTTGATATCTAAGTCATTTTGTTTTTCATTGCCTAAATCGGGCATTTTTGGAATAATATTGTCAAAGAACAACTAAAAATCTGAAAATTTACTTAAAAATAAAGTATTGAGGCTGTGTTTCTACACAGCCTCTTAATTCGCGCCGTTACATAAACCTATTCATGTATTTAAAAACTTATCATTTTAGCATTGAAATATTTGCGATTACTCTTGCGTATTAACTATTCGACTTCTATAATAGATAAAACACTGTCTTTTCAAATCAAAACTGACCAACTATGATACTACATTCATTAAAACGTGTCCTATTACCTTTAAGCGCATTTGCGGTTTTTCTTGTCCTGGTGTTGTATGTACAATCGCTATTATCCTATTGGGAAATTGATCCCTCATCACTTCCATATAAAATATTATATTACTCGATTCATATATTATTCTGGGTAACTGCTGCTTTTTTAACAAATCGGTTATTAAAGATATTTTTATGGGAAGGCTTTGCGAAAAGACCATTAAAAGACAATGTTCCCCAATTACTTATCGATATTGTCTCTCTTTTGGTTTATGGTATTGCCCTGACGATCATTGTCGGATTATGTTTTTGATCAACCTCTTGCAGGACTTTGGGCAACCTCGGGGTTGTGGCGATAATCCTTGGTTTGGCGTTACGAAATATCATCCTGGATATATTTCACCGGATTAGCCGTCAATATCGAGAGACCCTATCAGATCGGGGATTGGATCCAGATTTATCAACGATTGCCTGAACAAAATATTATTGGCCAGGTTCTGGAGATCAACTGGCGGGCTACACGTGTCAAAACAGAAGAAAATTCAATTGTGGTCATTCCCAACAGTGTGATGAGTACGAGTTTTGTAACCAATTTCTGGATTCCTAACTCTGAACTCCGCCAGGAGGTCGTATTTTGTATCGATTTTTCAGTTCCGGTTGAGCGGGTACGACGTATCCTCTTCGCAGCTGCCAAGGAAACCCTCGATCAACCTGGTTATGTAAATAAGCGCATGCCGGAGATATTGATTAAACAAACAACAGAATTGGGAATTGAATATGAAATACGCTATTGGATCAATTCCTGGCGTCAGATTTCCCCCTCCAGGTCCAAAGACATCGTCAACAGTATCGTATTGAAACACTTATCAATCGCCGGCATATCCCTGGCTTATCCAAAGGAAGATATTTATTATAAGAAGATGCCTATGCGACATTTTGATTCGGCCTCTTTGTCAGACCGAACACGTATTGTATCCGGAATAGAACTTTTCTCCCATCTACCAGAATCAGAGATCGCCAATCTAGCAGAACAAATGCAGTATTTTATTTTCAAATCAGGAGAAGATATCGTCAAAAACGGAGATGAAGGCGACTCCATGTTTATTCTCGTTGAAGGGGTAGCCGATGTTCTGGTACCGGAAAAGAACAAAATGGTCAGAGTAAGCCAACTTTATCCTGGTCAGTTTTTCGGAGAGATGTCACTTCTAACCGGCGAGCCACGTTCAGCAGACGTTATTGCCATAACCGATCTGGTCGTCTACCAGTTGGAGCGTGAACACCTGAGCAATACCTTTCGTGATCACCCGGAATTCATAGAGAAAGTCAGTGAAATTTTGGTCGAAAGAAAATATCAAAATGCCCAGATGCTGCAGAAGCTCAATCAGCAACCATTGGTTAAATCTTCTGTATCGACCAATTTGCTTGTAAATAGAATCCGCTCTTTTTTTAAAGTCGCTAAACAAACCGATATCCCACCAAAAAACTGATCCGGCGACAAAATGGTTATAACACCCCGGAAGATCCTTGCAGGATGACAATCGTTAAAATTGCCTTCCCGAACCGAGTATCGCGAAGCGTTTGCTCAATTTCAAAATCCAAATGTTAAATCAATGCCCAATGCCTAATTTTTCCTAATTCCTAATTCCTAATTCCTAATTACAATATACCTGTTCTAAATTCCACAACCCCAATCGCTTATCCGGTATCTCGAGTCCATTCCAAATACCCATCTAAAAGTCCCATTTTAATCTGACGCCATAGGTTTGGGGTGCCCCTGGGACGAAGGTGGGTATCCCAAATAAATTTCCGGTGTTCCCTGCACTGACCAGATATTCTGAGTTGAGAATATTGTAGGCGAAAAAGCTTAGTTCAAGATGAAAATGATAATAATATAGACCGGTTTGCAGATTGAATAACCCATATCCCTCCTGTTCGAGTCCTTTTGTATTATCGTCTTCAAAAAAATGATGTGATCTATAAGTATATGATGGTATTAAGAAGAAGTTGACAGAGTTCAGGAGGGGTTGTACAAAATTTGCTCTTACTGACCAGGAATGATCCGGTGTCAGACGGAATTTGTTGCCTGCATATTCTTGCTCATTTCCATTGCTGTCAGTTTGATCAAATCGTGCATGTATATATGCATAAGTCGCATAAAGTTCTAAAGATTGAGTAAGAGAATATCTAAGACTTGATTCAAAGCCATAGGCATGCGCCTTACCGCCATCTTTGACAATTAATTGATACTCACCGGTTTCCTGGTCAGCCACCCAGGCCCGTGTTTGAAAATCATTATAATTATAAAAATAAGCAGCCAGATCAAAAAACAATTGATCTGATATAATTCCCTTAAGACCAACCTCATAATTATTCACCTTTTCATCATCCAGTATCTCCGCCTGCGCATCAGCTCGGAGCTGGATAACATTCGGACGCCTTCCCCGTGCATATCCCACATAGGTTTTTAAGTTTTCATTGAAGGAATATCCGGCAACTACTCTTCCCACAAGGGCCTGAAACTTTTCGTCCATATCGGAGACTTCTCCAGTGGCAAATAATACATTTGGATAGTTTCCCGTTAAGAGTCCCAATGTAGATGGTTGACCGGACAAAAATTTATTTTGCGCATCCAGTGAAATACGATCTATAATAAATCTTAAACCAGCCGTCAAATTTAGTTTATTACTAAAATTATAAGTACCATCAATAAAGGATTCCAATGCTTCATTTCCAGCTCTCTGGAAAGATTCTTCCACATGGTCGGTAGGAAGTGGCAATCCACCTAGCTCTCCAAATTCCGGAATTGGTGGGATCGCTGGCATAAAGTTTGGGTTACCCTTTTCATCTATAAGTCCCGGGGGGTTAACAAATAGAAAAAAGAGACTCTGTTCATTCGGACTGAAGCGTACTGATTGGTCAACCTCTTCACGCCAGTAGCTAATACCGGCAAATCCATCCAGGTTATGACCAAGTTTAAAATTAAGCCGGGATTCAAAAGTAATTTGATTGACAGCTACATCCTCTTCAAAATCTAATGAAGGCGCGGCAGATCCATCACCCTCCCATATCTCATCAGCACGATGCTTCCGGTAAGATAAAAATGTATTAAGATCGAGATTGCTGTTAAAATAATGATGGAGATTAAAATTGAGATTTATTATTTTTCTTTCCAGGCCTAAATCCACGCCACGTTCAAAAGAGGCTGTCTTTCCAAACACATTTACCTGACCCACTTGGTTTGGATAGGTTCGACTCATAAACGCTGTGCCCCCGGGATGATCCTCCTGATAATCAAACATCAGATCCATGATGGTATTTTCATTTTGAATGTATCTCAAAGAGGCTCTGAATGCTGCCGTTTTCTTTTCATTTAGCCCTCCGCCAAATGTATTGTTGAGAAAACCATCCCTTTTTGTATAGGTTCCGGTAAAGCGGGAATAAATATTATCAGTGATGGGTAAGTTAATTATCCCGTTGAAAATTTGTTGTCCATGATTACCCATTCCAACGGAAAACTCACCCTGGAAATAGTTTTTTGGTTTATTGCTAATCAAATGAATTGCACCAATTTGAGCACCGCGGCCAAAGAGTGTTCCCTGGGGTCCCTTCAGAACTTCAATTCTTTCCATATCGTAAAGTTCGATTAAGGCCCCGGTATTTCTGCTGATTGGAATATTATTGTAAAAAACAGATACCCGCGGTTGAGCTGTTGCAAGAAAAGCATCACTGGTCAATCCCCGAACCACATAATTGGGACGATTATTGCTAAATGAATTGACAAATAAACCCGGGACGTATCCGGATAATACATCCATATTAACATTAGTATTCTGTTGGAGAAAATCCTTATCGAGAACAGCCATTGTAATAGGAACATCCTGAACCTGTTCAATTCTTTTCTGCGAAGAGACAAGAATCGCATTCATTGATAAAATTTCTTCAACCAGGATAACATTTTGAATATTGGTTTCCTCACCACCAAGCGTTACACTAATCACTACAGATTTATACCCAACATAATTGAAGGAAATCTCATATGTGCCCGAGGGCAGATTATCCACAGCGTACAATCCAAATTGATTGGAAGTTGTGGAAATGCTTTTATCTTGGACAGATATATTCACACCACTTAGAGGATTTCCCTGATTAGTTTTAACACCCCCCTTTATGGAGCCGGCATCAACCACGGAAAAGTTTAACATAAGGCATTAGTACATATAGAGAATTACGTAATTTATTCAGATCAAATAGAGCCCCAGATCTGTAATTCACAGAATGATCCATCTAATTTTATTCTGTATGGATAATCATTGCCCTATAATTAATTCGAGGATGCAAAGAATCAAATAGTGAGGATGATATATATTTTGTGTTGGATTTAGTAAAAATTAATCGGGGAATTTATCACCTATTAATCAGATTTGCAAACCGATCGGCCCATTTTCACTTAGCGTTCTAGTTCAGTAAGTATTGTATAGGATGTACAGTTAGTGAAAATCTATTTTTAAAGTGGGTATGTCTACTAAGAAAAATGGGATCAATCTTAGAAACCGGAAACTGCAGACCGGAGACTGAAATCAATCCCAAATACCAAATACCTAATACCTAGTTCCTAATTGCGTTTTTTACTTAACCTTATCCGGTCTTATAAAATAACTATTACCTACTGTAATATGATCAAATGGCGGCTCCATTTTTGCACCGGCCTGCTCGACGGTTCTCATGGTCAACTCATAAACCCGGGCAACATCGAGTGCTTTATCTTCATCTACCAAAACAGCCAGTTTTATTGGAAGTCCATACATGATCGGGTTCCCAAGAAGGTTTCTTTTTTGTACCGACCAGGGTCCTGTAACGGTCACAGCAAGGGGATGGCGAACTTTTGAGGAACGTTTTCCCCAATCAGGACTATTTTTAAACCAGTCAAGAGACACCTGGGCTAAATCATCTGCATTTGAAGGGGCATTGGAGGCATTGCCGGGCCAGGAGCGACCGTCAACACGGGTGTTAAATTCTTTCATACCTGCATCGATACGCGCGTCAATTGTGCTTTGTAATTCTTTAACTTTTGGATTGTCAGCCTGATATCGTACCGCCATGGCCAGCCAGGATCTTACTTTTGCATAGCGTTCAATCATATGTAATTCGGCCCCTTTACTGATACTACTCAGTTCGCTATCTGTTCGGCGAACAAGATCTTCGGCCATCACATCACGTGTCTTCGCCACATTTTCAATACCTGTCGCTAATTCTGTATAGGCATAACTGGCCCGGTAATAATTATTAACATATCCCATCGCATCAGCTTTTTTATCAATATCTGATTTGGTATTGCCATACTTTGAAGCAAATGCCTGCATTTTTGTTTCAACAGTCTTTAAATCATTTTTCTCAAAATTTTCAATTTGTACAATCACATCCTCAACTGCTTTCAAATCGTTATAATATATGACATTGCCCGGGGCCTTTGAGAAAACCGGTTCTACTTTATCATAGGTAGCTTTCAATTCTGCCACATCTGCCTCTACCTCATTAGAAGAGGCTGCAGCAGCGGCTTTATTTGCCTCATGACCTGACTTTGCTGCGGCAATTTCTTTTTCAGCCACCAGGATTTGTGCTTCAACTGCATCAAAATCCGGATGGGAGGTTACGCCCTTTGCAGCAGCAAACGCCTTTGCTTCTTCCAGAGATTTATTAGTCTGGGCAATTTTTTTCTCCATATTTGAAACCAATTGGTCTTTATTTCCACCATAACCCGGATCGGCCAGCTTATTTATATCTCGTTCCAAAGAACTTAAATTCCTCTCCGCTTCTGACATTGGTTTTCGTGCATCATAGGGAAGTTTGGCCGCAGCCGCGGAGGAAGTTGATGACTTTTTTTCTGCTGTTTGTGAGATTGCTGCGGATCCAGTTGCTGCTGCAGCAGCGGACCCGGCAGATGCTTGTGTGGAAGAAGCGGTTGCTTCTTTTGCTTCAGGTTTTGGAGCCATTTCGGTTGCCGTACTTGCCGTAGCGGCAGTAAGTGTGCCCCCTCCAAGACTTTTTCCGGTACGTCTTTCCAGGTCCTTCACCAATTTATTATATTTATTCTCGGCCGTTTTTAATTTGGGATTTTCCGGATCATCTGCTTTGATTTTTTGAATGGATATATTAATATTTTCTAATGATGCAATTGCTTTTTCAGTCTTGCCACCAAACATATCTCGCTCTGCCTGGCGTAAATCTTTATCAACTTGTTTAAGCAAAGCATCGCTATCACCTGCTGTAACAGATGCTATAAAGCAGATGCTTATTAAAGCAGCAATGATACATATCCAACATTTTTGATTTAAAGCATTCATGATGTTCTCCTTTTTAAGTAATCTCAATTGTTTATATTTTTACTGACATGATAACAGGATTTACAGGATCTTTGGAATTCTTTACTAAAATGAGACTTCATACACTTCTGCCAAAAACATTCCTTATAAATTATGTCCTTAGTGGTCTTCATGAAAAAAAAATTAAACTTGAAAGCCCACTAATATTTTGAATACAATAAAATCTATCCTGTTAATCCTGTTATCCTGTCTATATTGCCTACACTTAATTAGAAAATCTTATTTGATGAGTTGCATTTTTTTGATCATGCTGCCATTTTCTGTTTTTAATCTATAAAAATAGACCCCACTGGAAAATCCAGAGGCATCCCATGTTGCCTGATGTTGACCGACGTTTTGAGATTCAGAGACTAATGTGGCGACCTTTTGCCCCAGCAAATTATAAATGATTAGTTCAACGTAATTCGTAATTTGTAATTCGTAATTAATTGTTGTGGCTGGGTTAAAGGGATTAGGATAATTTTGATCCAGCTGAAAATCAAGCGGATTTATAGTATTAGTCTTTAATAGAGGTATACGCGCCGGTATTGTAATAAATAGAGATTTGTTTATCTCTGGCTACAACAAGATCTAACCGGCCATCATTATCAATATCCTCCGAGGTGACCTTTTTAGCCCTGTAACTCCCCTCATCATAATCGATGGTATCGGTATGACTAAAATGGCCATCACCTGATCCACTTAAAATATAGAGACCATTTCTATCCACAACCAGAAGATCTAAGTTTTTATCATTATTATAATCACCGACGGAAACATCGCCCACATAAGTTCCCGGACTCAGTGTATCCGGACATGTATAGTTTCCAGCACTGTCACCAAGCAACACAAATACATTATCAAAATCATAACTACCGCTACCAGCGGCTACATCCAGATAACCATCCTTATTAAAATCCCCCACACCTAATTCCCAGGGGGTTCTCATTAAATATAAATTGGAACGTGTATCAAAATTGCCTGCTCCGTCATTCAAGTATAATCCTACGGATCTGACATTACCGGAACCTACCAGTAAATCGATATAACCGTCCCCATTCATATCAGAAGCTTCAAGATCATGTGCCGAACTTGTTCCGGCTTTTTTAACCGGCTCGGCGAATGCACCTTGTCCATCGCCCTTATATGTTATCAGGAAACTATACCCGGATACAACCGCCAGGTCATTTTTAAGATCATTATCAAGATCTGTAATGACGAGATTGCCGGGTTCTGTGGGTACAGCCACATCAGCCCCTCTTGTGAATGAACCATCGCCATTTCCCAACAAGATAACGATGGTAGAATCATCCTCAATACTCACGGCCAAATCGGGAATCTGATCGTTATTAAGATCTCCCGCTGCCATGCCCCTGGGACCGTTTGTATTTTGGTATAATGAATCTGCCGTTGTCAACAAAATGCCACTGCCATCGTTAAGATAAATAGCAGTGGGATCAAAGATCGACTCATTGTCAATGCCGACGGCTATATCAAGAAAACTATCGGCATCAAAATCAGCGCACACAATTGCCCAGGGTGTATATCCGGTCGAAATAACAGAATCGGATGAAAAACTCATCGGCTGGCCCATTAGAGATGTCATACTGGTTAAAACCATTAACAGTAGTGATAAAAAAGTACACTTTTTCATAATCTCCTCCAAATTTTGGTTGGTTTTTAAGTTCTCACTATAAAATAGGTAATGGGAATTAATCTGTAAATCGCATGATCATGTGGTTTTTAGTCAGAATTTGGGAGATTTGTGGAGGGAATATCTGGTCGGGCTCTGGGTGTTTGAATCTGGGTTCTGGTTACTTGATTCTTTTGTTACTGGATTCTGGATACTCACTTCTGGCGAATAACAAATTGATGTTATTATTCTGGCGGTTTATACAATCACTGAATATTAAACTATGTCTTTGTAGACCCTAATTTCAATCCAGGTAACCAGGATTCTTATGCAATCCTCTACAGAGGATGTAGCGAAATGTCTGATTGTTGTTATAATAATTAATCTTCTGAAGATATGCTAATGAATCGAATCATGAAATCCTATAATTTAATTCTATCAAAGCCTTGTAGAGGCTTAATTATTGTAAACAGTAATCATCAACCATAAACTATGATTCCTCGTAGCGGATAGATTATTTACATCGATACTTGAAAATTTAGCCCGGTAGTTCTGAGGATGCTTTCCATTTTAGATCAAGAACCAAGAACCCAGCAACCAGAAACTATCCTTCACTCGTCATAATAAACAATGGTTTATTTCCAAAGCTCTTATATTGTGGCCTCAACCTGTCCGTATTATAATGTTCTTTCACATCTACTAACTTTTTCGTACTGGTAACCACATCGATGGGCATGCTATCATAACGGCCATTTTTAAGAACAACAAGCCGTCCGTATTCACCGTTCATAATAAGATCAAGAGCCAATGTTCCATAGGCCATCGGAACGATAGAATCGATCGCATCCGGCTCCCCGCAGCGCACCAGGTAGCCAAGTTTTTGGTTAATTACATTGACGCGTTTTCCATTATTAAATTTGGCTGACATCTCTTTTAGATTTGCCGATACAAGTTCACCGATCCCACCAAGTTTTTTATGACCATAGGCATCTGTTGAGTGATCTTCAAAAGTCATCTCACTACCCGTAAAAATTGCTCCTTCTGAAACCAGGACAACAGCATATTTACTTGGATTCCGATTACGATCATAAACCATTAATTCTGTCAATCGTTCTATATCAAATTCGTACTCGGGGATAACACATCTGTTCGCTGCACCAGCCATTGTTGGCAACATGGCCGTATAACCCGCATAGCGGCCAAAAACCTCCAGGATCAGGAGACGCTCATGAGAACCCGCGGTGGTACGCAGACTGTCGGTCATTTCAATCGTGCGGGTGATACAAGTACTGAATCCGATACAATAATCCGTACCAGGAACATCATTGTCCATTGTTTTTGGAATTGAGACCAGTTTGACACCTTCCTTATGAAGACGGACGGCATAACTCAAGGTATCGTCACCACCGATGGGAATCAGATAATCAGCACCGATAAATTCAAGATTTTTGATTACTTCCGGTGTCAGATCATTCATTTCATCGGTATAGGTGTCTTGCAGATGGGTGGGTACATTTACTTTTGGTACATGGCTGGGACGTGTTCGCGAACTGTGTAGGAAAGTACCCCCCGTACGCCCGGCTTTATTAACGACATCCTCGGTTAATACGAAATAATTATTGCTGTTATCCACATTCTTATCGCGGATTATTTCGATCATACCGCCCCAACCGCGGCGGATGCCGATAACTTTATAGCCTTCCCGTATGGCCCGAATTGTCACTGCCCTGATGGCCGGATTTAAACCGGGCACATCTCCACCACCCGTAAGGATAGCAATTACACCTTTATTGGTTTTTACATTACTCATTTAAAATCTCTCTTTTTTATGATTAATGATTATAATTAACTGGTTATAGTTTATTAAATCTAAGGAAAAGAATAAAGAAAATATTTTATAGATTGGGGATTGGGGATTGGGGATTGGGGATTGGGGATTGGGGATTGGGGATAAAAGTTGCAGCCGTCTCTACTGCTTGTCAAGTCCTATTTCAAGAATCGGGATTAGGGGAAAGGTGATTGGGAATCAGAGCTGGTTACCCGGTACTGGGTTCTGGTTAGAAATATTAGGTCCATGACTAATGATTGATGATGCGAGAACTAATTACCAATTACCAATTTCTACTATTCTTTATTTTTAACATAGATCAATTTAAATTTTCCTTTTGGACTTTCGCGTTGTTCGATATCAAAAGCTTTTGTGGATTTGATCAGGGGTGTCAACTTTTGAAAACCGTAGTTTCTGGAATCAAAATTGGGTTGTTTTTTCTGTAGGAGATTTCCAACATCCCCCAAAAAGGCCCAACCGTCATCATCTGCCAGATCTGATATAGTCAAGGAAATCAGTCTCAGAACCTTTGGTGTAATTTTATCAATGTTTTTTTCTTGTGTGGATTCACCTTCCGTATTGTCTGATTTACTCTCCTCCGATTCATGTTTAAGAATTTCTATATAGATGAACTTATCACAGGCAACAATAAACGGATCCGGCGTCTTTTTTTCTCCAATTCCAAATACAGTCATCCCTGCTTCCCGCAACCTTGTGGCCAAACGGGTAAAATCACTATCGCTTGAAACCAGACAAAATCCATTTACTTTTTCTGAATATAAAATATCCATGGCATCAATAATCATAGCAGAATCGGTGGCATTTTTTCCAGTTGTATAACCGTATTGCTGAATTGGCGTTATAGCGTTTTCTAATAGGATTGACTTCCATTTTGATAAATGAGGTTTTGTCCAATCCCCATAAATTCTTTTGATGGTAGGATTTCCATACTTGGCAATTTCCTCCATCATTTCTTTTACAAAAGCCGAGGGTATATTATCACCGTCAATCAATACCGCTAGTTTTACATCCATACTATTCACCAATCTCTTAAGTTCAATATAATATAACCACAAAACGATTAAAATACTGTAGAAATACTCTAAAAAATCAGGACTAATCAGCAAGATACTATCTCTCAGTCAATCTTCATCGTCGACATGAATTCTAATCTTATAGAAAGATTATGGTTTAAAAATCGTATTTTATTTATATTGGTTTGGTTGGCTTTGGATTTCAGAAAAAGAGAAGCCATCATTACTATTTAAAAACATAGAATTGAATCATTAGTATTTTGAGTTAAGGGTATGGTGAAATCAAACTTGAATAATTTTGATAAAGAGTTCTCAACTGAGGTTCTGCAAGGGGAAAGATTTAGGTTATATATCATTGCAGCCATTTTTGGTGTCATCACGATTTATCTAAGTTTTCTTTTAATTTTCTTTGGGGACCGGTTTGATCAACTTTTTATAGGGCAGAATCCTCTTCTCTGGATCGTTATTCTACTTGTTTTTTTTGCAATCAGATCTTTATTTGTCAGACAGGTATGGAGTCGCTGGATTGAAAAAGGGAAAAAACTTCCTGAAATTCTCCGCTACCTGAATGCCGCCCTTGAAATAAGCCTGCCCACAATAGCCATTTTGATATTGGGTATAAATTTTCCCTCTGTTATTTTATTACATACACCTGTTGTCCTTTTGTATTTTATATTGATAATCCTTTCCATATTTGAATTAGAATTCAAAATATGCTTTTTTGCTGGCAGTTTGGCTGCTATCGAATATTTAATTCTTGTCTATATTTATACGGGAGGCCTCGAGACGCCCGATAGCACTGAGTTTCAAATATTAAATTATCCCTATTTATATATTGGCAAGGCCTTACTTATGTTTATTTCTGGTATTGTGGCTGGACTGGTGACCAATCAAATTAAAGGGAGGATATTTAAATCATTTTCAACATTGGAGGAGAGAAATAATATAGAAAAACTTTTTGGTCAACAAGTATCATCAGAAATCGTAGACGAAATCATTAATACAAAATTTGAGATTACAAGTAAACGGCATTTTGTGTGTATCATGTTTCTGGACATCCGGGATTTCACACCCTTTTCCGAGAGTAAAAAGCCGGAAGAAATTATACAGTTTCAAAATGATGTTTTCTCATTCATGATCGAGATTATTAATAAGAACCATGGAATAATCAATCAGTTTATGGGGGATGGTTTTATGGCCACTTTTGGGGCTCCGGTTTCAAAAGGAAATGACTGTCAAAATGCTGTAAATGCGGCTTTGGAAATTGAAAAAGAACTGAATCTGCAAATTAAAGATAAGAAAATTCCAAATATAAAAATTGGCATTGGATTACATGCTGGCGACGTGGTAACCGGAAACGTGGGAACCACCACCCGCAAACAATATTCTGTAACCGGTAATGTGGTGATACTGGCTTCTCGTATCGAGCAATTGAACAAAAATTTCGATTCGACTATTCTGATATCAAAAGAGGTTTTGGAGAAAATTCAGATAACTGGAGATGAATATAAACCGCTTGGCCAAACCGATATCAAGGGGCGGAAAAAACCAATCGAAATCTTTCAAGCTTTATAGGTATTATTTCAATTAATAAATATTGAAGAGTAAAAAAAGATTGGTGTGATTTGTAATTTGGAACTCGGAATTAGGTATAAAGTCACAGCAATGTTTTATAAAATCAGTTCAATCACGAACCAAATAAACTCGCAAGGAGATCAAAAAAAAACCACCAACGCTACTAAATAACAAATCCCCAATTACAAATTTCTCTTAATCACAAGATCAGGAAGAATTGAAATCCAGGAATATTGAACTAGTTAAAAACAGCTTCGTAACACTGCCCCAGATTATCAGGCCCAATGGGGACCAGAAACAGGATCATTTCTTCCAGGCTCTCATGTTCGACCTTATACATTCCTTGCGGCCAAACATCAACTTTTGATCCCCGAAATACAATGGAAAAGGATGTTCTGCCTGACGTGGCTGATGTTATTCCTTGTTCACTAACTTCAATCAATTCAAGTGCTATTGGTGAAGAGGGGTCAAAATAAATATTAAACATTTTATTTAGGAAGGGTGAAAAATCTTTTGCGGTTGTTTTTTCAAGCATTAGGACTTCCATTCCATAAAGTAGTAAACGCCAACGTCATCAATCTTTTTAAATCCCAGACGCTGGTAAAGTTGCAGGGCTGGATTGAATTTTTCCACGTGGATCCGTAGTGGTTTATTCATCTCTCCTGCTTCCTCCAGCAGTTTCCTGAGCAATGAAGTTCCAATGCCTTTATTACGATACTCCGGTAACAGGGCAATATCGATGAGGCGGATTTCATCCTTGCGACGATCCACATAGAGCCTGCCAGCCGACTTATTATCTGCCAAAATAATTTCGAACGTTGCTTGGGAGAATTGTTGCATATAAAATTGATGCTGGGCTGAAAATTGCTGTTTAAGAAAGGAATCTTTCTCAGTTGATGTCCAGGTAGTTTGTGCCAGCTCTTTTTCACGCGTACCGGCATAAAGCAGAAAAAGGAAATCCTCATCATCCGGTGTTATCGCTCGAAAAGTGATCGTAATTTTCATTCGATATTTTGCAGTAAAACACTAGTTTCGGGAGGGGAATAGTCCCTGCAAGGCAATTGCGAATTGCAGAGCCAAAAATGGCTGCATATTCTCATGTGCCTGTCCTCCGCCGCTCGTAGAAATGGCCAAACTTGCGAGTGATGCATCTGCAGGTGCTGTGCCAAACCGGGTACCACCGGCTTGTGCTGCCCAAACATTTCCCTCAGGATCATTCTCATTAGCCTGTTCGGCCGTACCCTTTATCGGATGGGTATGCGAAGGCATTTCATTCACCGCAAGCGCATGAGCTTCCTCTCCACTTTTCTGCCCCTGCTGATGAGCACCATTCACATGAATAGGTGTCCGGCCCCGTAAATCCGGCAGGGCAAAGCTGGTTCGGCCATCGCCACCATAGGTGGTACCTAGTAATGAATAAAGTGATTGATTCTGATTGATCGGCAGGATCTGCCCGTCACAAAAAGCCCAGCCGCGGGGGGCAAAATTAAAAGCAACAATTCTTATCTCTGCTAAAAAGGGCTCGCTCATATAAATCTCCTGGTAAAAAATACCTTGGCAAAATTACGTAAAAGATTTAGCGGTCATCGGTATTGACTCGATTACGATCGCGACGGATATAATCCTGTCAGGGCAATGATGTAATTAATAGCCAAATAGGGCTGCATATTATTATGCGCCTGCCCGCCGCCTATCTGCTCTATGGACTGACTACTCAGGTTAGTATAACTTGATGTACTGCGGTAGGCATCCTGGTCTTGCGTTTTACTCCAAATATTTCCACCTGGTTTTTGCTCTTTGCTTAAATCACTGCTTGCCTTTGCCAGGTGTTTATGATTTGGCATTTGAGCAGCGCTTAAAGTTGCCGTTTCAGCACCACTTTTCTCCCCTAATCTGCGACTCGTTAAGCCTGGCCCCCGGCCGGGATGCATTGGCGCGCGTCCCTGAAGATCGGGCAGAGCAGTAGTGGTACGTCCGTCCCCGCCATAGGTTGTACCAATTAGAGAAAACAAAGCCGTATTCTGGGAAATCGGCAATAACTGACCATTACAAAATGCCCAGCCCCTTGGGGCAAAATTACCGGCAAAAATTCGAATTTCTGCTACAAAAGGTTCGCTCATGATTATATCCCTCAGGCTCGTGATGGATAAATACCAACTAAGGCAATAATAAAGTGTATACATAGGAAAGGCATTAAATTGTGATGTGATTGGCTGCCACCGGCAGTCGGAAGTAGATTGGTATCCATATCTACATTTGGGGAACCAGCATTATAAAACTCAGGAGTACCGCTGGTTGACGCCCAATGCCGGTTTTGTGGATTGCCACTGTCACCGGGTTTATCCAACGCGCGAGCATTATGGGTATGTCTGGGAAGTTGATTCTGCGTCAGGGTAACGCTTTCCGCACCGCTTTTTGCACCTATATTCCGGGGAGTTAAACCGGGACCACTGCCGGCATGAATAGGAATCCTTCCGCGCATATCCGGCAAACCAAATGTCGTGCGACCATCTCCCCCATATATAGTACCCAGCAATGAAAATAGCGCATCATTTTGTGAAATGGTCAGCAATTGCCCGTCGCAGAATGCCCAACTCCGTGGGGCGAAATTGCCGGCGAACATTCTCACCTCACCGATAAAAGGTTCTGACATAAAACCTCCTTTATCTAACCTGCTCTAAATCATAATTAATATTTTTGCTACAGGTTGTGATCAATGACACATATAACAGGGTAAGAATTTTATATTATTAAAGAGTATTCAGGTCTTTTTTCGAATAATTAAAGATACGATTTATCTGTTCATAGTCAAAAAAAAGTTTAATGATTTTTCTTGACATTGTCATGATAACATGTGATTTTAGAATCACATCTGCATATTTCTGACATTTTTGTTTTAGTATCCTGCACACCTGACGAATTTTATACTGGTACGGAACTTTGTTATCCATTTATTGTATGAACGATATTTTAAGGTGATAGCAAAGGCATAATAAATATTTTAAGAGATAGTATTAAAAGATTAGAATGCTTTCCGTAAATGGATTTAGATAAATACATCTTCAATTATACATAAATCTTAATTGCGTTTTTTAAAAGGGAGAACCGCATGAAAGATAATTTACCAACACAATCACCTATTAGCAGACGCAAATTTTTAACGACGCTTGGCATTGCAGCAGGTGCCTCAGCACTCTCACCAGGTTTTCCATCTCTTATACTAAAAGACAGCGGTAAAAAAAATGCAAATAAATTGAGGGCGTCTATATCTGGAGAAGTCGCTCTGAAAATCGGTATTTTACTTCCGGCTTCGAATATTTATCCAGCCATGAGCGATAATCTGATGGCAGGATTGAGACTCTATTTTGATAAAAACGATTATAATGCTGGTGGCCGTGAGATTCATTTCCTGGAAACACCTGTTGGGTTTGGCCCGGCATCTGTCGTACAAAAAGCACGATCCCTGATCGAATCACAAAATGCTGATATTGTCACCGGCATCGTAGATATGGCAGTGAATAAAGAATTAAGGCAATTGTTTCATGATCAGCATCGTATTCTGATCGCCAATCAGGTCGGTGCAAATCTGATCCATCCCGAAGATAATAGCCCTTATATTATTCATAATTCACTTGATATGTGGCAAGCCAACTGGGAGATGGGCAATTGGGCTGCACAAAACCTGGGTAAAAAGGCATTTGTATGTGCTTCATTTTATGAAAGTGGCTATGATGCCCTCTATGCTTTTAATCTGGGGTTTGAAAACAGTGGCGGTAAAATTATCCAAACCGTGGTGAATAATCTACCAAACGATGAAAAAAACCTAAAACCACTGATCCAATCGATTGATAAGAACGGAGTCGATTTGGTTTTTGCTGCTTACTCCGGTGAGGAGGCTGTAGAGTTTATTCAAGCCTATCATCAGTACGGACCCGGACAACATATCCCCTTATTAGGATCCGGATTTATAGTTGATGAAACACATTTACCGGCACTCGGTGCGGCCGCTTTGGGTATAACAACCTGTTTCCCCTGGTCATCAAGTTTGAATCAGGTAGAAAATCTTGATTTTTCTATTGCCTTTAAAGATAAATACAATCGTCTGCCCGATCCATTTGCTGTCCTCGGTTTTGAAACGGCTCAACTCATTACAACTGCAGTAAACAACCTAACTGGTGATTTCAGAGATATAAAATTACTTGGATCCCCGATGGCAAAAATTTCACTCAAAAGTCCACGCGGACAATTGAGCGTAAACACCACCAGCAAACAAATTACCAGCCCTCTGTATTTAAGGAAAGTACAAGGAACAGGTACACAAATTAGTAATGAAATTTTTGAACAGAATTGAGCCCCTTGATAACCGGGAGAAGATTACTTCCGTCGCAGGTTCAGAAACAAAAACCGGTTGGCTGAATCCATATTTATGTGCATGAGGTAGTTATTGCCTGTTAATCAAAAGAAATTTAATTGTTGGAGGGATCACTATGATCCGGAAAAAATGTAATTCTGGCAATAAATTAGAAAATTATATGGTAACTGTCCTGTGGTTGACTATGTTTGTTTGCTTGCAACCTTTATCAGCACAGAAAATTGCTCTATCAAATAATGATTCTGCTAAACCAGGGACCGCTAAAGCAGACAAGATCGTTAACACAATACCGAATGATGCCGGCCGGGACCTGCCCAATGTGGGACCTGGTATCCGGGATCAGCGTCTCAGCAACATGGGAGGATTAGGTATAGCGAATTTTTCACAGGCCCTGGAGAGTCATCTTGCCTATAACGGCTCAACTGGTAACTATCTGATTGTCTGGCGTGGAGATGATCAAAATGATGAGAAAGATGAGATCTACGGCCAACTGGTTGCAGGCGGTTCTGGCTATGAAATAGGTACAAATGATTTTATGATTTCCCGGATGGAGGGTGATGATAAATTTGACACCCGAAATCCCGTTGCCGTCTACAATGAAACCCTGAATGAGTTTCTTGTCGTCTGGCAGGGCACACATAGATCTTCTAACGCTGGTGTAGCCGAGGAGATTTTTGCCCGGCGCCTTGCTGCCGACGGGTCATTATTGCAATTGGACGGTTCAAACGGCGGTTTGGTTACAGACTTTCTGCGCGTCAGTCAGATGGGATCTGATGATGATAATGCTCATATGGATGCCCTTGAACCGGATATTGCTTATAATCCGGCACAAAACAACTATCTCGTTGTGTGGTATGGTGATAGTCTGAAACATGGTGAAAAGGCCATTTATGGTCAATTCCTGCATTTTAACAGCGGTGTACTCAGTGAGGAAGGATCTGATTTTCAAATCAGCAATGTTGCCGCCACAGGAACAGATCACAATGATTCTGAATCCCCGGCCGTCGTTTTCAATAGTACGGATAACGAATGGCTTGTTGCCTGGTCGGCTGAAAATGGAATTACAGATATTTATACTATTTATAGCCGAAGACTCTCTCAGGATGGTACCCCGGCTAATGATCCCTTGCAAATTGGTACCACGCCGACCGGAAACTCCCGTGATGCAGATCTTGTATGGAATGCAATTGACAATCAATATCTCGCTGTATGGAGTGGATCGAATATCTATGGTCAATTGCTGGATCATAATGGCGGTGAAATAGGGAGCGATTTTATCATAGGTTCGAAAGGACAATCTTTCGGTCCTCAGGTTGCGCACAATTCAAAAGATAATGACTATCTAGTGATCTGGCGCGGTGATGACGCACAGAATTCTGAATATGAAGTGTACGGACAACAGATAAGCACCACAGGGGCAGAAATTGAGACGGATGATTTTGTAATAAGTGACATGGGCCCTCCCGGCGACTACAAATACGGCGCTCAGGGTCCCCGGCTTTCATATAGTGATACAGGTCTGAACAGTTATTTGGTTGTTTGGGCAGGCGATCATCATATTGAAACCGTCGACGATGAGTTGGAAATATACAGTAGAATTGTTGGTCCGGAAGCTGATTTGTCTATTACAAAACAAGATGGTCTTACCGAGATCTACTCGGGGATTCAGCTGACTTACACGATTAGGGTTACCAATAACGGACCTGACAATGTACATAGAACGACTGTATGGGATAGTTTGCCTCCGGAACTTCTTAATACAGCCTGGACTGCGATTGGTTCGGGCGGTGCTGCTGGATTCGAACCTTCTGGCATCGGTAACATCAATGATAGTGATATCAATCTTCCCGTTGGTTCAGAAGTCACCTATACAGTATCGGGAATCGTTGATTCCACCTTAACAGATCAAACTCTCCTGACAAACATGGCCAACGTATTTGATGATATCATTTATGATCCGCTACCCGGCAACAATTCCGACACAGATGATGATACAAAAGTATTGAACCGGGCAGATCTGGCCATTGTCAAGGATGATAACGTAACCCGCGTGGCTCCCGGCGGCAATCTTACCTATAGGATCACAGTAGGCAATGATGGTCCGGTTGTGGTCACAAACACGACTGTAACAGACACCTTTCCCGGTCAACTGACTTCCGTATCCTGGAGCGCTACCGGATCAGGCGGTGCATCGGGTTTTGATCCATCGGGTACAGGTGATATAAACGATACAGGTATTATGTTGCCAAAGGGTGCCGGAATCATTTACGCTGTAACTGCAACGGTTGACCCAACAACACCGGATAGTACTTTTTTAGTTAATATGGCCCATGTAATAGACAGCATTGCTATCGATCCTGATCTTAATAATAATGTTGCCAGCGACACGAATACTATGGTGCTGACCTCAAACGGCGATTTGGATCCGCCGATAATTACAGTAAAGGATACTGTAGAACTCTGGCCACCTAACCATAAATATGCCTGGATCTGGTTGAAGCGACATATTATTTCAGTTGAAGATTCAGCCGATGGCTCAATCTCCCTAAAAGATGTGGTAATCGATTCGGTTTGGAGTGATGAAGCGGATTCATCGCGATTTGCCTTTGATTTCGATGATATGGACAGTCTCTTTTCAGAATTATGCGGGGGCAATCCCTTTGACAATGATGATAGCGATAAGGTGAATAAAGATGGGGATGGAGATGATGACGATGACGAATGGGATGATAATTGGGACGATGATGAGTACGACAACCTATTTCCCGATATTATAATTGGCCCATTTTGCAGAACCGTATTGCTACGCCAGGAAAGAAATGGCGAAGGCAATGGTCGGGTATACACCGTTCATGTCTCAGTCAGTGATTCAGCCGGTAACAAAGGAACGGCCCAATTTTATGTAACTATTCCGCATGATCAATCAGGGGCACCAGCGATCGATGATGGCCCGGCTTATAGTATCAGAAGCCGCTGTGCAGAAGAGCCACCTGTTAACGACATCATTGAACAATCAATAGCCGTTATACCAGAAAAAACATATCTCCACCAGAATTATCCCAACCCATTTAATCCGGAAACAACCATTCGCTTTGATCTCGTAAAGAGCGCCCTCGTACGATTGAGAATATTTAATGTCCTCGGTCAGGAAGTACGCCAGTTAACCGATCAAAGATATAATGCCGGCTCTCATAGCCTGGTATGGAATGGGCGTGATGCAGCTGGTCGTGATTTGGCCAGTGGTGTTTATATTTACCAATTGCAGGCGGGTGATGTTGTGATTAATAAGAAACTCATATTGATGAGATAATATCAAATGACTAATGGAACTAAAATATTTGACAGGATTTACAAGATCGATATGATTTAGATCCCTTGCTGGCTACAGATTATTTAATTTCTATCATAATCTCATTCCGGCGCATAAACCAGGGCATAAAAGGCGGATCATAGCGTGCCCATATTGGATTGCCTGTTATTTGATAGCCTTTTTTTTTGACAAAACTATACAGTAGCGTTTCATGCTCTTTATAGCGTTCTTCAGACCATGTCCCGGAGTATTTGATAACAGCCATTTTTTTAGCGGGTACTTCGCGTACCTGCACCCGTTCATCTTCCGGTTTGGGCAAGGTAGCAAGGGTGAAACGGTCGGGCATGACAAAAGAAATTCTATATTGACCAGAGGCCACTTTTTCCTGTGCGACCGGAGCTGTCATTTCTATTTCCTGACTCTGCTCCGGCAGTTTTTCCTGGTTTACAGGTGCTGTCATTTCAATTGATTCCTGACTGATGTTTTTCCCGCCAATATAGCCGACCAGGGTGGAAAAGGCGTCATTGCTGGCCTCTTCAAATTCTCCGTTGATAATCATTTCCGCAACGATAAAAGCACTATATTCTCGAATCTGGAAATTATCAGATTCTTCGAGCAGCTTAAATTTAGGTTCCTCAGTGGCCATCAGGTTATTGGTTATTAAGATGCAGCTTATAATAAAAGTTAATTTTTTGATCCGATTCATATTTATCTCCTTGTTTTTCCTCTATAAACGCCCGAGTAAAGTGATTTATTCACTTTTTTATAAAAAATTTAGTCGGAGGACGCCTATCTCAAGATTGAAGGAGGATTAATTGCCGGCCTGATTAACTCAGCACAGATCAGCTGACAGTTGGGAAATTCACATCACGTCACTCAAATAAAGTTCATATTCCAAATATCTCATTTCACTGTTTCTGCCAGTTGCAAGGCCCTGGTGGTGGTATAATACTTGGCAAGCATATTCGGTACTTCCCAATCAGGTAGCGTGCCTTCCGTGAGATATTGCAGATACTTTTCCATTACCTGTCCAAAATGGGCTTCGTGACCGATATGATATTTCTGTGGAATTACCACCCGCCATTTTTTATCTAACTTTTCAAGTCCGATACCCGGGTATTTCTCACTCAGTTTTGCAATCGCTCCCTGTAAAACATTTTCATCTAAATCTGTCACACCCTCAATATATAACTCAGGTTTGTAATTCTGTTCTTTTCCCTGACTAATAATCAAATTGGCTTTAGTACCTCTCATAATAGAAAAGTGGGTATCTCCCGCTCCCTCAGGGGCTTGAAAATCCCAAATAACCGAAACTTTGGCATGAATACCTTTTATTTTATAGGAAATATCCCCGTTGGCATAGACCATGAGGTTGTTGTCTTTTCCAATATCTTTTTTCAGGTAATCCGGATAATTCGATTGACCCGTAGATTTTTTAAATTTTTCCGGTGTAATAATAGTAGGCCAGCGCCTGGCCCTCAAAATTTCAATATCCTTTTGGTAATCAATAACTTGCCCAGGAAAGCATTCCCATTGAACCATATCGACAAGATGGGTCGTCACGTCAACAACGCCTTCCCCCTGTTGTGTTACATCGTAATACCAGGGTGATCGTTGAAGCGGTTTTCCCGAGACATATTTAAAATAATGATGGACACTTTCTTTTGTTACGGATGGTTCTTCTAAACTTCCCGGTTTTAACTGACCAAAAACCTCTGCCATCTGTGACAATTCCTTCTGCAGGGTAATGGTAATTTCAAAACGCTCTGTCATGATATCATAGAGCAGGACACCGTTTTTTTCGGCAGATTTAAAAGTTGCCTTTAACAATTCAAAATCATCCGCATTTATTACCATTGGTTTATCGGCCAGCACATTTAACCCGGCATTAACTGCTTTATTAATATATTCCGTTTTATTCTGATTGTTGCCCGAAATGACGACAACATTTCCGGGCTTTGTAGCGATTAATCTTTCGAAGAAATCTTCACCGAGATATACTTTTTCTTCCCAATGGGTTGGATTCTCTACGCGTTTATTGAAATTCTCAATCCGGTTGAGGTGCAACTGAATATCTTCGCCTTCGGGAGCAAATACATGGACAAGGGGATCAACCTGATCATACATAATTTTCTGCACCAAACCGGCATGGAAATGTCCCGGATCCAAGGTTATAAGTTTAACCTCACCCTTAGCCCCGGTGAAAGATGATTTTTTTTCATTATTACTCGACGTTGAACAAGCAAAAACTAAAAAGACCAGGAATATCTCCCATGGGATTGATGAAACCATTTTATAGATCATTGTCTATCCTTTCTGCGTAGTGATGTATTTCGATAAATTTAGGCAAAATTATTGAAGAGATAAATATTTATTCAAACCAAAGAATATGGCATTGGGGATATGAGGTAGTTGGCCTGATAATCGTCGGTAAAGAAGAAACCCATTTAGCTCAGACCTTAAGGTCCGGGAAGGTAATTTTCACCATAAGGTAATACTGAATGTAATTAGGAATTAGGTATTTGGGATTGATTTCGGTCTCCGGTCTGCAGTTTCCGGTTTCCAGGACTGATATCTTCTCTCTAGCCCATTTTCTTTTCAAAATAAAATCAATTTGTATCCCAAAGACATATAAAATCCGCTAATATCAACAACCGGTGGCTCATCATACCAAAAAGCATCGTATTCCTCTTTCTTGGAGTACGTCCAGGTTGATGAATGTGTTGACACACGGTAAGCGAGATTTACCTCTATATCAGAAATTTTTGTTAGCATGAAGCTGGCAGAAATCCCAAGTGACCCCGAAAACACCCCCGTGGAAACTGTTTGGTTATCATCATCTTCTTTAAATGGGATGTTAAGATTGAGGTCGATATTGGCACGAATAGTCAATGAGGTTGTAGTCCAAAGCCTTCTGGAACCAAATACGCCAAATCCAAGACCGTGATTCGTTTCATTATATGAATCAGTAACATTGATATAGCATATGCCACCACCAACATCCCAATCACCCAGGGGGTTATGATGATATTGTCCTCCGATGGACATATAATCCCCTGGAAATCCAGGAATATAATAGAATTGAATCCCATGAATATTTTTTGTGAATTCATAAGCATAAAATCCAGGCTCAATGGAACTCCATTGCCTTATAACCAAAGAACGATTAAGGGTATCTCTGACACTCTGAACACAAGCCAGACCAACAGACTCTCCCGGATATATTAAGTCTTCGTCACCTGTCTTTTCGATCATTTCCGGTTCGATAATTTCAAACAAGGTGTTGTTACTAATGCCAAGGTTTGAACCAATATACAGATCAAGGTCCACCCCATCAATGCGCGTCACCTCTGAAACTAACTGGTAAATCATCCGCATTTCATTAAGAACCACATCGCTAAAATTTTCTAAAACCTCTTCTTTTGATTCTGTTTGTGTCCCACCAGTATGCGAAACTGAGACGGAGGTACGGTCAATCTCATTTCCAGTCGTCAGATCTATATTTCTGAATTGAACAGAGAGGTCTGTCTGAATATTATCCGAATAATCTTCTGAATCGCTGCTGAAAAGACCATCAATAATTGATTCAAAGAAATTGCGATCGTCCTCATCATCATCCGACGGCACACCAACTTGTGAGAAGTTCAGGACATCAATAATTAATGCCTCATCACACTCTATCGTATCTCCAATTGCAAAAACCGCTGAATCGGGGAGGTTCCCGGGTTTTTCCAGTTGATAGTTCTTTATTAAATCCCAAACATCATAACGGTCAAAAACCTCAAAGCGCCCTAATTGCCAGGCGATATCGACCACAATATCGCTCACGCCATTTTCGATGAAATGTTCCTTAATATCTGAAATTGTACCGGGTAGGATGAGTATCCACAGTGGTTGAGATAAAATTTCAACATTCATACTATCTTCACTCTGCGCGATAGCCTGTGAGAACAGGATGAATAGTAAAAGATATAGGATAGGAAATAATGATGTTTTTTTTATGATCATATTCAGTTCATGTGCTTTAAGTTATTAAAACCCTTGCACAATATTTTATAAAATTAATAGACAGATGGCGTCAATACAATTGCTTTTTATCCAGCCACTATTGAACATATAAAGATTTCTTAAAAATTATATGTTTTATTAAAAAAAATTGTTTATTAATTCGCTAACATCTCAATCTCACCTTATGTATTTTTCTTTTATCCTTTATCTTTTTAAATTCAAATATACCGTTAATATCTTTAGATGATTTGTATTTAAATATCTTGAAAGGAGAAAATATGGATTCCTGGAAATCTATATGCGTCGTTCTGTTATTTTTAAGTACTTCTGCCTGTGGTGACAAAGAAAACAATAAAACGACGACAGAAAAAAACGATATACAGGGGCATGCGATTAAGGCCGAAACCAGTTCCGACGTGCCTGAACTTTGGGACTTTCATGAAGTTATCTATCAGATCTGGCATGAGGCCTGGCCGGAAAAAAACACCGAAATGCTTAAAGAATTGATCCCCGAGATCGAATCGGGATTTAAGAAACTGGAGAAGGTATCTTTGCCTGGTATTCTACGTGACAAACAGGAGGCCTGGGAAAAAGGGATTCTGGATATGTCAGAAATTATTGATACCTATAAGAAGACGGCCGCTGCAGACCAAAAAGATAATTTACTAAAAGCAGCTGAAGATCTGCACAGCCAGTTTGAAAAGTTGGTCCGTTTGATCCGACCGGTTATGAAGGAGATTGATCGTTTTCACCAGGAACTATATATGCTTTACCATTATTATCTCCCAGATTATGATCTGTCCAAAATCAAGATTTCAACAACAGAACTGATCGCACGAATGGAACCGATAGAAAAAGCAGAGTTACCAGCACGTCTTAAAGACAAACAAAAAGCCTATGACCGGGCCAAACTTGCTTTAAGAGAATCATTAATGAAACTAAACGAAATCACAAAAGAAGAGGCGGTAAAAGAAAAGGTTGTTGAGGCCATTGATGTGGTTCATGATAACTATCAGGAGTTGGTAAGTGTGTTTGAATAGATAATGCCTGTACTTGCTATCTACCCACTATCTGGTAAGTTTAGAGATCATACTAAGGATCAATACATTGTTATTATTAATTATTATTTATTCTTGAATAAGTACTCAGGTAATGACATTTTAATTATCATAAATGTGAGAATCTAACCAGGCAATTGAACTATTGTCTAAATATAGTTGGTAGAATTTCACCTATTCAATTTTAGAAATTGTCTATGATTTTTTTGAATTTGGATTTTTATATTCTTTAGAGTTTAGAACTTGGGATTTAGAGTTTTCAACCAGGCCGATCATTTTAATCGGCTCTGGTTGATAAATGGCCACATCAAATCTTTATAAAAACGGTGCCCTTCCGTTCCCCAGCGATGTTCATAATGGGATGGTACGTCTGCGGCACTATAGATTACCCTTACACGATCTGCTGCGCGATTTATATCGTCAACAGAGTGCAATTTGTCCTTCATACCATTTACTGTGAGCAGGAATCTTGGGGCTATAAGACCGGCCACATCATAGAGATTACCCCATTGAAGAATTCCCGGTATGGCATTACAATCACAATGATATATATAACCCTCAGGACTGGTAAGAACAGAAAAGGAACAACTGGGTACAGCAATTGTAATACGTTTGTCACAGGCAGGCTGCAAAGAGAGTTACCATTCCACCGCCAGAATTTCCCATCATCAGAATTGTGCTAGCATCAACATCTGGTAAAGTTGTTGCCCAGTCGATGATCCGGGACATATCCCATACCCGCTCACCAATCGCTGTTCTGCCACTAAGAAGACAATGCATGAATTGACTACGACAATCCCTGTCTCCATGGCGGTCTCGGATATCTGGAATACCCGGGGCTTCTTTAGCCAAGCCGCGAATTGCCGGTGCAATGGCAATAAATCCATTTTCAACAGCCTGTACGGCCACATCCCGGTCACCAGCAAGGGTTTTCTGACGATGAGCTTCATCATGATAAACAGCCGCATGTGTATCATGACCTCGACTGTCGTGACCATGAGGTAAAATGGCCAGGGGAAAAGGACCATCCCCTTTTGGAATGAGCAACCAAAAAGGGATCTCTACATGCGATTCTGTTTCAATAAAGCCCTTTTGCAGCGTATGGCTCTCCCGGTCTTTCTTTTCTAACAATCTGATCTTCGGCTTAAAAGTACCAGCATAGGCAGTGATGTTATTCAGACCGATCAGACGGTAAAGTTCTGGCCGTGCTTCTGCCTGCCACATTTTGAAACCACCTGGATAGTTCAAACGAAAGGTAAATTCCTGGTGTTGTTTGCTATACATTCCCTTCAGGAATTGTTCTACCTCTTTAGGATACACTTCTTGCCGTTTTTCATCAGATGGCGACTGCGCCAAAACAGTCATTGAAAAGGTGAATAGATATATTGTGAATAACGAGATATACTTAAAAAAATGACTGCCCATAAATGACCCTCCTATTTTCAGAATTTTTATTAACCCGAACATTTTATCTCTCGCAAAGTCGCAGAGACGCAAAGGATTAAATTATATAATTTTAAATAGCTAATAGTTACTAGTTACTCCGTTTTGTGAAAAATGTAATTTATTGTATACCCTCACCTGTATCAATATATTAAAATGATAGATCTGTTTTGAATATAACCATTCTTCAATCTAATGAAAACAATACGAAATAGATGTATTATAATCTAAAATGTCAATTGTGAGGTAATAAAATGATAATCAAAATCAATGGCTTGGATTATTTTCTTTCAATCATTTTTCTCCTTGATTCATGTTCAGATCAAAGACATGGCCGCCAGGATCTTATTAAGGATCCGTTCACTCAGGCACAACCTGAAATAAAGGAGGTTATAGATTCTATTGTAAAGGAATCAAAAGGCATTAAAAAAATTTATGGCTGGACAAAACATGTAAGAATATTTATAATAAGCATAGACATCGTTACTATACTTTTGGTCCTTACACATAGATAACCACTATATCAGGAGAGGCAAAAAAGCCCCAAAGGAGTACCCTTTGCTTATTAAACCTATACTTACAACCCTCATCATTCTTTTTATTACCCTTATCCTTAGACGCATCCACCAAAGAAATTTTCCTCAATAATTTGGAAAAATGGGAGATTCCTGAGAATTCGGGTCATCCTCGTTTGTATTTTGATTCAGATGGTCTTAATAAATTGCATGAGCAATATTTATCCGGGGATCCCCGTATCCTCTCTTTTTTATCAGAATGCGATACATTAATCATCCGCCCCATCCCTGATTATTCTGATTATAATCTTTCCCGCTACAAAGCCCGGTCCGAATCTGAAAAGTTATCTTTTGCCTATGCGATAACCCAAAAATCAATCTATGCCAATTATGCCCGGGAGATTATAAACCAAATGGTTCAATGGGATGACTGGGTTTATGAAGAGCATAAACCCCGCCGTGTCGATTTGGGTGTTGCGGGCGTTGCCTACATACTCGCCCTTTGTTATGATTGGTTATATCCTGTTTTAACTGATATTGAACGCCTGGCGATTGAAGATGTCATTATAAAACAGGCGCTGATACCTTTCCATGACGTCTATACAACGAAATCTGAGGGGTGGACCAAAGCTGAGCATAATTGGCGCTCGGTTATCTGTGGTGAAATGGGCGTCGTCACCCTTGCTTTACTTGAGAAAGCACCAAAAGTGAAGGAAAATCTTAAATACGCCATCGATGGGGTTGTAGATGTGCTGAATCATGGGGGGGTTGATGGCGGCTGGAATGAAGGCGTCAGTTATTGGGGTTATGGCATCGGTCAGGCAATGATGTTTGTCGAAGCCATTCATAGGGTATCAGATGGGGCCGTTAATCTCTATGATTTACCCTTTTTAAAGGTTACTGCTGATTTTGGTCTCTACAACCGTACGCCCGGAGGTGAATGTTTTAACTTTTCTGATTGTAATATAGGTCCACCCAGACCCTGGCTTATGGCGCTATTAGCTTCCCATTATAACAATCCCTACTGGCAATGGAGTGCTGAAAAAGATTTAGGCACTAGCATTCATGATATTCTCTTTTACAATTCTGATCTTTCAGGATCCAAACCACTTAATCTTGATTTAGGTAAATATTTTAAAGGGATTCAGGTCGCCACCATGCGCAGCAGTTGGAATGATGATGCCATTTTTATTGGGCTAAAAACCGGAAAGTCTCTTGTTAATCATTCCCATCTCGATTTAAATTCATTTATACTTCATGCCCATGGGAAGCCGCTTCTGGTTGATCAGCCCAATTGGCCTTATGCCCATTATCTGGGATTTTTTGATACAAAAAATCAACGCTGGGACTTTGAAGGTAATCATACGATTGCACATAATACGTTGCTTGTTGACGGCCAAGGACAGGGATATGGTGAAGCATTTGATGCCTAGCATCATAAATTTTTCGTCATCAAATGAATTACAATTCGCAGTGGGAGAAGCAAATGCTGCTTACGGTCATCTGCTTAAAAGATTTCAACGATACATTGCATTGGTAGAGGGCAAATTCGTGGTAATTGTCGATGATCTCGCTGCAGATGAGATCCGCAAAATAGAATGGCTGATGCATTATGAAGGGAAAGCTGCAGAAGATCCATCCGGTATTATAAAGCTATCCAATGGAAATGCCCGATTGGATGTCCAATTCTTACGTCCAACCAGACAAGATAACCGCGTTGTCAGCTTTGAAAATCATCAAACAAGTTATCAGGCGACCCGGGAGATAACCAGACAATCCAATCGATTTATTTCCATTCGCCCCTTGCATCGAAAACAAGTTTATCGTTTTATTGCTCTGGCGATTCCATATCGAAATAATGAGCCTCCCACTTACACAGCTGATGTTTTATCAGAATCTGAAAAACAATTGAAACTTCGTGTGACCTTAAATAATATTATTTATCATATACAATATGATTTTGAATCAGATGTTGTAGCAGTATCGAATTGATGATAGAATGAAGGGATACAGTTGAGGGACTGCTTTTTGTTAAATTTTTGTTCACGCAGCGCCGCAGCTTCCACAGAGCATACTGACTTTAAGCAATCACCACTCCCATGTTTCCCTCCTTAGTAAGGAAGGGGAATGAAAGGGGGAGGTCATTCGTAAAATAATATAATCTCCGTGTCCTTGTGGTTATTTTTTTCAACGCAAGGATATAAAGAAAATTTTACGGTTTTAAATCTCACAAAAAAGACTGGGAATGATAAGATATCACGATTTAGCCTTATTTAATTTTTGAGTAACATTATCCAGATGCTCTTCATAAACTGCTAGATTATTATTTCCTGACTCTGTACCCTTTTCTACGGCAATCTGGTAGTTTTTCTTTGCCAATTCTAACTCCCCGGCAGCCTCATATCCTTCTCCCAGACTATCATAAACATTTGCGGATTGGGGATAAAGTTTAACATTGTGTAAAAAATATTCGATGGCTAAATCAATTTTCTTCTGATTGATGGCACGGTAGCCCATAGCATTGAACACATTTTCAGGAACTTCCACTTTATAACCATATTTAGCCGATAAGCTATTATAATGATCATGAACCGCATCAATACCCTGGTCTGCAACGGCTGCTTTGAGGGCCCAATTCTCATAAAGTAATTCTAACCCGTTGTACAAGCTTTTTAATGGCACCGTTCCATGATTATCATTATCCATCACAGTATAATGCCACTCCAGCCCTTTTGGCTTTTTTGTTTCCAACAGGGTGGTAAATTCTTTTAATGGCTCCACATAATTTGGTTCATTTCCCAGGGTTATATAGAGAAAATTTTTAAATTCCATGGGATTCTGTAGTTTTTTATTGGCCTGGAATAAATTATAATTGCCATCCCACATTATATAGGGACTCATGGCAAAATGTGCCTGAAACATCTGGGGATGTTTAAAAAGCACATGGATGGAAAACATACCTCCTAACGAATGTCCTTCTAGCAAGCGATAGGGCGCAGTTCGATAATTTTTCTCTATGTAGGGAAATAATTCATCTTGCATAAAAGAGATAAATTTTTTTGCACCACCACTCTGGGGTCGGTTGTCCATAGATGTTGGCGTAAAATCTCGGGTACGATCAACGTTGACAATTGCAACAACAATCATTTGAGGAATCCTGCCATTCCGCGATAAAAACTGCACGGTGGAAGAGGCATGTTGGAAATGAGCACGGCCGTCTAACAAATACAATACGGGATAGTTAGTGCCTGTCTGCTCATATCCCGTAGGTAGATATATCATAATCTGCCGGTCCTCACCCAATATATCAGATTTAAATGTAATTGATTTCCCAAGAATAACATCTTCGACATTACTCTGAGCCGTAATGGCGATCGGTATGAATAAAATCAGACCTAAGCAAAACCGTAACAAGATTTGATAAAATCGTTTCATGACAATCTCCTATCTACAAAAAAGGTAGTGAAAAAAATAAATGGGAAGTGAATTTATATACGAGAAGGTGGCAACGAAGTTGCCCAATTTTTTAAAATATTTCTCCGCATACACGCCGGAATAAAAATTAATAATAATTCAGTTTTAATATTTTTATTACTACAAAATCTACAAGGGGGGGAAATATGCTTAAGAAGATTCTATTGGGAATTTCAGTATTGTTTTAATTATTGTCGCCGGTTTTATGGTATTCGTTTATTCATCCTATGATAAGAGTTACGACGATGATTATCCTCTTTCAGATTTAAAAGTTAGATCTGATTCGGCGATGATTGAACGAGGCCGGTATTTAACTCAGGGTCCGGCACATTGTATCGATTGTCATAGTCCCTTTGAGAAAGTATTATCGCATGACGGTGATGATGATCTGGTCATGTCGGGTGGTTTTGGTCTGAAGATCCCGCCGGGGATATTTTATGCGCCAAATATCACACCGGATGAGGAAACCGGAATAGGAAGATATACCGATGGCCAAATATTTCGCATGCTCCGCTATAATATTCGCCCGGATGGACAGGCTGCTATTGACTTCATGCCCTTTTTTAACATGGCAGATGAAGATATTTATGCCATCATTGCTTATTTGAAAAGCCAGGAGAGTGTCAAACATAAAATGCCTGAGACAGAATTTACTTTTCTGGGCAAGGCATTGAAAACCTTTGGGGCAATAAAACCAAGCCAGCCGGATAAACCCGTGATGAAAAGTGTTAAAGAAGATACAAGTGTCGCATACGGTAAATATCTGGCCTATGCCGTAGCCAACTGCATGGGGTGCCACACCGACAGAGACATGCAGACGGGTGAGTTTATTGGTAAGGAATATGCCGGGGGCATGACCTTTGGTCCGGACGATCTCACCCAGGGTTGGATATATGTCACGCCTAACATAACACCCGATAAACAGACCAGTATCATGGCCGATTGGGATGAAGAATCATTCATTGACAGAATGAAAGCGGGAAAGATATATGACACTTCACCCATGCCCTGGACCGCTTTTCAGAAAATGAAAGATAATGATTTAAAAGCGATCTATCGTTTTTTGAAAACGGTAAAACCCGTTGCCAAAACAATTGCCAAGGTGGCTACCCCACCGGAGAAAAATTAAGCTGCATCATCTATTGATATAATTAATTGATCATCTTTGTGTAATTATATTTCACGGGATTGGGAATTGGGAATTGGGAATTGGGAATTCTAAGCATATTATTTTTCCTAATTCCTAATTCCTAGTCCATTCCAATTTATTTCTCTATGGTCTCAAACTCAAGAACTTCATCTTTTGCTTGAATAATACTGAATTTAATCCGGCCCAATATCTGATCATCATCGGTGATAATATCGACACGCCACTCCCCCATCTCAATATTCTTTTTAAAGGTAAATCCACGATAACCACCATCCCGTCCACCGGTTAGCCGATATACCGTCCGATCGGTGACGATCCATTCATCTTTATTCTCCGAGAAATGGGACCATTCATGGGCAATCTTCTTTGTTAATCGTGTCGGGGCAAAAACGGATGCAAAACAAAAAACGGTGTCGTTTTCCTGATAATGAAATTGAGAATCATCATTTTTAAATATCTGGTACCAGGCCGGTTTTTCATACTTGAGTATATACGTGTTTTCTATCTTGTTCTTGCTGGCATGATGGTAGATACCGGCATATTTCATGGCCAAAGGAACCGGTGGGATCAAATTGAGCCAATGAAAGAATATCATGATAATAAAAATTCCACCAACCAACGCCAGATGTTTCTGATAGCGTTTCTTTGATTCAATCAGATTTTTCCGGTATAAGTAAGACAGGATAAAATAGGGTGGTAATAGTCCGGCAAGACTCCCGGCAATAAAGGTGAATATATTCATATATCCGGTAATCACAGGCACAAAGAATATAAAAAACGAGAATGCGGCAAGAAAATAGAGAGAAATTAGCAGATAGGTATTAGTGAGCTTGTTTTTCAAGAATTCATTGGCAACCAGGAGCAGAATTAAAAGTCCCAGAAAAATAGCTGTTTTTGTAAAAGAAGCGCTCTTAAAATAAAAGACCACATAGGCGCTGAATAATCCACCCAGAAAAAATTGGATCCCTGTGGGATAAAGGTGTCCGTATTTAATCAACAGCGGTTTTTTTAAGCGGTTATACTCACTATGCAGGGTCAGAATGATGAGAAAACCCAATAAAATGAGGTATAAACCTATAATCAAATTGTCTGACACTTCATCGATACGGGTTATGGTTACACTATCCCAGGTAAACCCAGCAAAAAAGGAGAGAACAGGTATCAGGCGTTGATGTCTTTGGACAAAAGCACGTGAGTCATGAATTTTATCTTTAAAATTATCAATAATCGGCATTTGTGGTATCCCGGAAAAATTCAGATTCTAATTTAGAAATACTCGGGGAAATTTGAAAATGAATTATTGGAAAAATGGACTTTAGATTGTGTTGGATTCAAAATTAGGAATTAGTATTTGGTAATTAGTAATTCCTAATATTTTCCTTGTATTCCCATATCCATTTCGTATATTTCTGCCATACCCTCTCCTACTATTCTTTCACATATAGTATTTCTGATCCTCATTTATACTGAACGCCTCATACAACCTGATTTGCGGTAAGAGCATTAAAAAATTTTACAACCGGGCCCATTATTAGACTTATGTGGATTTTAATTTAAAGACACATTCACATTTTCATAATTGTTTACTTTTATCCTCTTTGGGTGATATACATGTTCCGAAAATTGGAATATTATTCACACAATAAAAGTCCCCCTTATTATTTCATGAATAGTCATCTTTCCAGTGATTGTATAGAAATTCATACCAATTGTATATATCATGCATTAATTTTGGAAGGAAAATATGATGAAAAATTTTAGTCTTATGGTTTTGATCATTGGAACTATTATGATCTTCTTTGGCTGCCAGGACGAAAATGCTTTAGCTCCTGAAGTAAGCCAAAGTGATGAAGCCCCCGATTTTTTGGCAAAAAAACCAGCACCAAACCTTATAGGCACAATGGAGTTAGATTTTACCTTTGGTGCATGGCCCGAAGAGCCCGTATGGGTAGGTACAATAACTTTTGAAGGATATGGTGAATATGGTATAAGATTCTTCCACCTTAGCCCTTTCAAAGAGTATTCACAAGCAAGTCCTTTCGTGGAATACTTCGAAATCTACGATGGAGATATTGTTTACTTGGGAGGGCCAGATGAAGGCGTTACTACCCTGGCAAATAAACCCCCCGAACCCACTAAGTATCGGATGAACGGTGAAATAGACGTAGCAATTGAACCATTTGAAATGTGGTTTGGTCGCAATGTACACATGAGCGGCGTTATAACCTGGCAAAATTTAGGAACCCCTGAGGAACCAGTCTTAGCACCTGCAACTGCTCCTGGTATATTTCGGATAAACTGATAAAAATGGTTAATTCTGGATAATTTATTTTTGTCAAAAAAATAGGGTAATGTAGCTGGGAAGCGTTGCAAAAATATTTGTATTTTAAACAAGACCGAAGTCTATTGGATTCGGTCTTTTCATTATTCTCAATCTGCCCGTCAATCATCACAAACCACATAAGTCAGCAAAGACTGGTATTGCCCTTAATTGCTCAATTAGTGGTTATAATTACTATAAATCGCAAAAAGGCTACCTCATAATTTAATGCCCTCAGGCAAATAGGGGTAGACTTTAGAATATAGTATTTACTCAAGTGTAATAATACCTAAATTATTACTCACACCTATATTTACCCTTACATCATCCTGATTAAAGGAATTATCACTTGTATCCACAACTGATACCTTATACAATCCCTCAGGTAAGAATGAAAGTTTAAAATATCCATTATCCGGATTTACAATGCTTGAGGTGATCGTATCGTTTTCCTGAATGGCATAGGCAATTGGCAGACTATCAGGATTAGAAACATTTCCAAATATTGAACCGGTAATAGCCATAGCAATAACCCGTAATCTTGGTTTTAGTTTATAACCTTTAGGGTCTTTTTTCGATCCAGTTGTAACTATTGACCTGCATGCATCAAAATCTATTATGAGTTTATATGATGATCCAGCATTAATGGTAAATTGTGGCCCAAGTTTTAAACCAGTCTGTGCGCCACTAGGTACTTCCAATGGATATACTTGATCGTTAACCCCTATCTCAGCATCATCAATTTTGATTCGAATTTGAGTATATTTTCCAGCTGGAACATCGGCAGACCCAAGAACCATTGACTTACCATTTGACCACTTAAGTAGATCAACCGTGACAGGATCTCCCTGAACAACCACCCAATCTGAATCAATATGTGCACTCACTTCTGAAAAAGTAATATTCACCGAGTCATAATCAGCAGTAGCGTCTGTTAAATATATCGTGAGCGTACCCTTTTGTTCTGATTCAATCCCGGTTGAATTTGTCTCACAACCAATTAGAATTATTATTAGTAACGACAATCCCATTATTACTGTTCTCATTATAGATTCTCCTTTTTCCTTTTTCTTTTTTTTTTAAAATATAAAATAGGTTCTACCTTTAAAATTTATGTGCTGATAATCACTCTATAGCGTAAAGAATAACTTGCAGAATGGTTTTAGAATAAGCACCCTTAAACTTATACTATTCTCGAAATCTATAGATACAAAAATTGTGCCTGTTTTTTACAGGCTCTATTATATCCAATAAAAATATATAATTAAGGCGAAATATTTTTTACTATCATTTATATATTAGTTTGATTACGTGTGCAAAATAGTACACTACATTTTAATACTACTGTTGTTATCGATTCTTCAGAATAATTTTTTTAGGTTGAACATTTAATTTTGTTTTGCCGTCTTAGCTAATTTTTGATACCTCTTCACCAAATCCGAAATACCCATATCAATTTTAGTGCTTAATAAGTTGTAATCAACATATTCCTGATACAATGAATATACCCCTCTCATTCGTTTTGGTCACGTTCTTTAAAAAATACTCCCTTTTTACAATCCATCCTAGCTATAAAATATGCGTGTTTAGTTAATTCCAGGGTGAATTATAACGTTGATACATTATTAATGAATAACAAAAAAAATAAAAAAAATGAAACTTTTACAATATTATGTTGTATATATATAACATATAGTACTATATTTGCAACGCATGAAATAATGGAGAACATATGGAATCGAGAAAATTGTATAACCGAATTGCCGTCTTGAGGAAAGAACGGAATCTTTCAAGACAAAAATTGGCAGAAGAAATCGGCGTGAATTTTCAAACAGTTGGTTATCTGGAAAGAGAGGATTTTAATCCCAGTTTAGATTTGGCATTTAAAATAAGTGAATATTTTGGTATGCCAATTGAATTGATTTTTTCGCCAGAACCATTAAAACCGCTTAGTGAAGAGATATTAGAACTGAAAAACAAGTTTAAGGGAGGACTGTAAAATGAAAAAAAAAATTTTAGAGATCAAAACAGATTCTGGATTTTGCTTCATTATTTTAGCCTGATTGCTGTATTAGTATTTTATTACGCCGGTAAATATTTACACTGGCCAATTGTCACGGTTATTTTTGAGATTGGATTTATTGTAATTCTCTTAATTTCATTTTTTAGAGTATTTATCAAAACAAAATTCTGGAAAATGGTTCATACGTCGTCTAAGAACCTTGATGAAAGAGAAATATTCACTGTTTTAAATGGGTTAAAATCTTCATATAGCATTTTTACGATAACATGTCTTATTATCATATTTACTTTTGCTCTTATTGGATATCACCGGATTGATATTTTACTAGCCAGCGCGTTGCTCCTTCTGGCCCATACATTACCGGCAGCGATTGTCGGGTGGAATGAGAAGTATGGCGAAAGCGATATCAATTAATTTGAATAAAGAAGAATACATTTAGTGATTTTATTGATTGTGCAGAATACCTGGTTGCGCAGAAATATACCGGTCCGGACCATCTGTTTGCCAGATACAAGAGAACCGCAATGGAATATTTCTTTATTCTTGATCAATTGAAACTGAATTGAGATTTGTTTGGAATTTGGATCTTGGGACTTGTTTGGGATTTTGTAATTAGGATTTAGAAATTACAAAATTGATTATATGAAAATCTGTCAAATGGGTGACAATATATGTCACTGATTCTATGCAGATTTCACTTTGTATATTTCAGTTAGTACCGTGTTTTATCCACATTTTATAATCTCGTTTTTTGCTTCGCCACTAAAATTGTGATATTTTTGTTATAATTAACCAATTATTTTATAAGCGCTTGTAATCGTCTCACAGCGCGTGTCAGGTCGGTTGTGAAAATGAATGTTTACTTAGAATATCTTTAATTTATGGTGACCCTGTATGAATACAACTATTCACATCTGTCTTGCAGAAGATAATCGTCTGCTCCGGTAAGGTATGGCCTCGATGTTAGCAGAAATAGAAGATATCACTGTTGTGGGTATGGCATCCAGTGGCGGTCAGGATCTGACGTATTACAAAAGAAAAAATAAATGGGAAAACAAATGAATCCGAATGACGAACCTTTATTTGATGCTGAATTCAATCAGACCAAAACGAGAGATAAACAAAATTCTGATTTGGCTGAACACATTCGGCGACTGGTAAATGAGCAAGCATTTTGTATTCTCTGCACCCAGGGAGAACACCAGCCCTATGGCTCACTAATTGCCTGTGCTTTTACCGAAGATTTGAAACATTTCTTTTTCAAAACGCAAATCGCAACCCGAAAGTATAAATTACTTCAAGAATGCCAGAACGTGTCCCTGGTTATCGATAGCCGCTGCCAACATCTGGAGGATATGACAGAGGTAGAGGCTCTAACGATAACCGGCAAAGCAGTGCGACTTCAAAAAGGAGCAGATTATGAGTTAGGAATCAGACTGCTTCGAGCCCGGCACGCTTATCTGTCAACTTTTCTGGATTCGGCATCAACAGCACTTTTTCGAATCGATGTCGTTAGATATTTTCATGTGATCCGTTTTCAAGAGGTTTCACAATGGATTCCCTGACTCCAATTATCATCCCGCTCTCAAAAGTTTCAGAAAGCGATGAAAACTTTATTGGTGGCAAAGCATTTAAACTGGGAAAACTTGCTGAGGCCGGTTTTCGTGTTCCAGATGGGTTCTGTATTACGACAGTCGCCTACCAATGCTTCATAAAGTCAAATTCTCTCGATACCATGATAAAATTTGAACTTGGTCGAAAACCTTTTGATTCGATGCGCTGGGAAGAGATCTGGGATGCTGCACTTCGAATTCGCTCTGCATTCCAACGTGCTGAAATTCCTGAAGAGATTAGAGATCAGATACTCCGTACCTTTCGGGATCTGGGCAATCAAAAAACCCTGGTTGTTCGTTCATCGGCACCAAAAGAGGATTCTGCCAAGGCCTCGTTCGCGGGATTACACGAATCATATATTGGAATAAAAGGAGAGAGGGGATTATTGGATGCGGTACGCCTGGTTTGGGCCTCTTTGTGGTCAGATGGGGCGCTGCTTTACCAGCATGAATTAGGACTTGATCCCTTAAACAGTTCTATGGCCGTTTTGGTTCAGGAATTGATTGAAGAGGAAGTCTCCGGTGTTGCATTTGGCATTGATCCGAGAGAACCTAAAGCAGATCGATTGATCATCGAAGCGGTTCCAGGGCTTTGCCGTGACCTGGTAGATGGCGTGCTCGATCCCTCCCGGTGGATATTAAAGCGATCATCCGGTGACGTCATCTCAATGAAAAACAGCCAAGACGAAAATCAAAAGTCGGAAAAACCACTCCTGAAGTCCGATGATTTGAAATATATCTACAAAACACTACAGGGGATCGAATCTATATTTGGGTGGCATCCTGATATGGAGTGGACGGGCAGAGAAGAACGATTTAGGTTGTTACAGGCACGTCCGATAACCGCATCTGAAGACAAACCTGAAGATGATAAAGCTTATTATTTAACCTTGCGACCTGGTGAGGCGCGATTAAAAGTCATTGGCAAAAAGGGTTGTTGAAGAGTTAATTCCAAATCTGGAGTCGGAGGGAGACGAACTCGCCAACGAGGATGTATCGACCTTTAATGATCAGCAACTGGCGGATTGTATAGAATCCCGTCGGCGCGCCGTTGAAAAATGGAAAGGTGTTTACTGGGATGAATTCATCCCATTTGCCCATGGCGTACGTCATTTGGCCACCTATTATAATGATGCTGTTCACCCGAAAGATCCCTTTGAATTTGTTGGGCTCCTTAAAGGTCAGGCCATGATATCTACCTTGCGTAATCAGCAAATGATGGTATTAGCGGAATACCTTCAGGGGCAGCCTGGCTTGCTGGAAAATATTAAAAGCCGGATGACCAAATCGAAAAAAAATATCGATCAATGGCGGATGGTGGAGGAAACCATCCTTCAACATCCCACTGGAAAAAAATTTCTCGAGGAATTTCAAGTACTTTTGGATAAATACATGGATGTCACGTATGGCAAAGAAAGGATCAATAAAAAACCGGCGGAGATCTTGAAAACGATTTTAGAAATGGCGACATCCCTTGATCCTTCAAAATTCAGAGATGAGGATCGAAAACAAATTACCCATTTTGAAAAGAAGTTGTATAAAGCGGTTGGAAAAAATAGACATGACGAGGCTAAGGAAGTTCTCACGCTTGGTAGATTGAGCTGGCGTTTGAGGGATGATGATAACCTGCTGCTGGGCCGAATTGAAAGTCAATTTATGAGAGCACTTACGGAGGGGACTGGACGACTTGAATCAGCCGGACGATTAGAGGGAAATAAAGTAGCAAATGAGAAATCGGCAGATATGGTAATTACTGCTCTTAGAAATCCAAAGAGCGGAAAAGTTACACTTCCCGCCGAAAAACCAAAGCAATCTAACCAAATAAAGAAGAATAGGCATAGTAAACCGCGCCAACTTATCGGACAACCTGCTTCGCCAGGTCTCATCTCCGGTCAAGTACGTATTATCCAAACTTCCAGTGATTTAGGAGAATTTAAAGCCGGTGAAATTCTGATTTGTGATGCTATCCAGCCAAACATGACCCATTTGGTTCCATTGGCCGGAGCGATTGTCGAACGACGGGGTGGTATGCTGATTCATGGTGCAATTATTGCCCGCGAAATGGGTATACCTTGCGTAAATGGTGTTGCCGATGTTACCAATGTTTTAGAAAAGGGTGACCTTGTAACCGTTGATGGCTATCTGGGAATTGTTACAATAGGAGCAGCAGAGTTTGATCTGGAAAATTACTATAATGAAATTTAGGGCAGGTTATTTTAGTTTTGGAAAGTAAGATAAAATTTATAATTTCATCAAATACTGAAACCAATTTTATTTCTGAGGAAGATAATTTGGATTGGATGAAATCGTAAAACAATATTTTTGTCTAAAACACTCACTCATTTAACCTTAAATCAATTATGGAGAAAATAAAATGACAACAATTACCATATATTATTCAGCTTGTTATAGCGCTGGGTATCCTTAATGTATGGATCCTGCGATATGGGAAACCGACCGTTTGGCGAGGGGGCAAAGCGAGGAATATGAAAGAAGAATTTGAGATCTATGGTCTTCCCGGATGGTTCATGGTATTGGTCGGCTTCCTGAAAATCGTCCTGGCTATCATGTTGATCGCCGGTTTATGGTTTCCGCTTTTAACCAAACCCGCGGCAATTGGCATCGCTCTGTTAATGCTTGGAGCGATTGTAATGCATATCAAAGTTAAAGATTCTCTAAAAAAATCTTTACCTGCCTTCACTATGCTCGTTTTAACTTTAATCGTCGCAGTCCTACAATGAAAATTTAGGGTACCTTCACCGTTGTGAAATATCGTGAGTCCTTTCTGGTCGCGAACAAAATAAGATTTCCGCCGTTTTCTTGCACAGATCAGCGGAAATCGATAAACCATACCGGTACTAACTATCAGAGTATCAAAATGCTTTTTAGATCGGCCAATCTTTTAAAATCCGTTCCGTTTCCTCTGAATGACCGGTTTCATCCCGAACCATAATAAGAAATAAACTAAATTCGCCGGACATAGAGGGAGTATCCGATTTTTGAACTATCAGGACCATGCCTGGTTAGGGTTTTTTATTCTGAAAATTATTGACTTGCAGATCTTCATAACATATAAACCATTCAGATATTAATTTTAGATGAGGAAATAGTGTCAGAACAAATTTTAATCGGACTTGGGATCATCATCTTATTCGGGATCGTTGCCCAGTGGCTGGCCTGGCGGCTTCATCTGCCCTCCATTCTTTTATTGCTTATTCTAGGTATCATAGCCGGACCGGTAAGCGGGTTGGTAGATACGGAGCGTCTTTTTGGCAATCTTCTTTTTCCTTTTGTATCAATTTCCGTAGCAATCATATTATTTGAGGGTGGATTGAGTTTACGTTTTGACGAATTCCGAAGTGTCGGCAAGATCATCCGTAATCTGATAACCATTGGCGCCCTGATTACATGGATTGTCGCTACCGCTGCCGCCTATTATTTACTCGATCTGGAATTTAGATTAGCCCTTCTTTTCGGGGCTATAATGATCGTTACCGGGCCGACAGTCATATTACCCCTTTTACGGCAAGTCCGGCCGAAAGGGAAATCTTTACAGTATTGCCAAATGGGAAGGAATTATTATTGATCCGGTGGGTGCCATCATTGCAGTGTTGGTTTTTGAGGAAATTATCAGTGGTGGGTTTGAGCAGTTTACGGCCGTCATCGATAACAGGATTACTGATAACCCTGGTCGTTGGTGTGGGAATGGGCTGGATCGGTGCCCAATTGATTATATTTTTCCTGAAAAGATTTTGGATTCCGGATTTTTTGCATAATTCCGCTGCCATCATGATCGTTATTACAACTTTCATTATATCTAATTTGATACAGCATGAATCCGGCCTTGTTACGGTCACGATTTTAGGTATTTTTCTGGTCAATCAAAAAAAGGTATCCATTAAGCACATCATCGAGTTCAAGGAAAATCTACGGGTAATTCTGATTTCAACCTTATTTATTATTCTTGCTGCCCGACTCAAAATCGATGATTTGGCTCATCTGAATTGGAATACGATCCTCTTTCTGGGTATTCTCATCATCATTGCCAGACCCTTATCTGTCTATATCTCGACCATCGGCCAAAATCTTAATTTTCGGGAAAAATTATTTTTATCCTGGCTTGCACCAAGGGGTATTGTAGCAGCTGCCGTCTCATCTATTTTTGCCATCGAACTATCGGCCAATGGATACACCGATGCAGAGCGGTTAATCCCCTTAACATTTATCGTCATTATCGCTACCGTTACCCTTTATGGTTTGAGTGCTGTTCCCTTATCCCGTTTATTAAAACTATCAGAACCTAATCCTCAGGGGGTGATCATCGTGGGTGCTCACCCCTGGTCCATACAATTGGGCCTTGCCATAAATAAAATGGGATTTCGTGTTCTGCTGGTTGATTCCAATCCCGAAAACGTAATTGTGGCCCGTATTAAAAATCTTGAAGCGATTACAGCGAATATATTATCAGAAGATATCATCAATGAACTCAATTTGCAGGGTATCGGAAAATTATTTGCGATAACGGCAAATGATGAAGTCAATGCCCTGGCCGCTCTACATTTTGAAGATATCTTTGGTCGATCTGAAGTATATCAACTGCCCTATAAAAAAATGAAATTGGGGGAAGATCAATCTGTTTCCAGACACCTGCGTGGACGTCGTTTATTTGGAGAAGATATGACGTTCGAAAAAATATCTGAATTTATGAATGGCCCTGCTGAAATAAAATTTCTGGAAATTAATACGGATGAGGATCTTCAAATAGTCAGTGACGAAAAAATGATACCACTGATATTAATTGATATGCAAAATAATCTGACAATTTATACCGATGAACAGAATCCAAAACCAGCTGTAGGTATGCGGCTGATCTATCAATATACTTAAATCAAAATCAATAAAATTGGAGATGAACATATGGCCAAGACTGAGAGCGATGGGCTTGAAGTACCGATCGACTCACGTCGCAAGATATCTGACCTGAGTGCAGCTTGCCCCCCACCTGAGGAGGCAGGCAGGCGAAGACGGATAAAAAGTACTCTCTTTCATAAAATTTAAAATCTTTATTGCCCTACTATTTTATATAGAATATCTGCATTATAGGCTATCGGTTTTACCCGGTCTTCTTCCTTGCGTAAATTAATAAACCGGAAATAAATTTTAATCTCTCAGATTCTGGTTTTCTGCCCTTATCATCATTTTTTCGGGTGGGATATTGGTGACATTGACGTTACCATAGTCGGCCAGAATTTGATTAAACAGGGGCTGCAAATCAATATGCAGTGAATCGGGAACGGATTCCTTGGGGGTAACGATAAAAGTAATTGAATCTAATTTTGAATTTACCCGATAACGAAATTCCTGATCGGAGAAATCCTTATTATCTTGATCAATATTGATACGTATTGTCCACGAATCATCCGGTCATACCCCTGAATTTCTATTAAACCTGCCTGGTTTGATCTAAAAAAAATATTATCTCCCGCAGCCGTGTACCGGACCTTGACATATTCAATACCCATCATTTCGGTTACCTCGGCTGGTTCTATAAATTTAAACCGTGCTCCGAGAGAATCTTCTTTTAAACTTTCCCGAAACCAGGGCTGAATCCGATCATAACCATGGATATCATGTAAGTAGGCGATGATTGAACTAATCTGCAGGATATCATCCTGCGGGACAGTTGCCGGTGCTTTTTGAACCCGGCTGTCCACCAGGATGTTATTTTTTGTTAAAAAATCCTGTAGTCGATCAACCTGGCTTTTTTCGGATACGCTGAAGGCACTCCATGGACCAAATGAGATGATCAGGGCCAGTACACACAAGGAGATAGGGATGGTTTTTATACTTTTCTTACGACTCAGAATAAAATATACAACGATGCTCCCCAACCAGAATCCAAGGATTATAGCGATATAACGGCTTTCGGTTATTCCGTATTCTGAAATCCTTCTCCACAGGGCAAGCAGAAGCATGATCACTAATGGAATCATCAACACATATAACCAACGTGATGCCTTTTTAATCCAGATATTCTCTGCCCGTTCGCGGATTGGATAAAGTAGAAGGAGCGAAAATATACCGGTGGTGGCGAATCCAAGGATGAGCCTGCTCACCCAGCCCTGCGGCCAATCCCAGGCTATTAGGATTTTTGCCATGTATGCATATAATATGACCAGATAAATTAATACCAGGGGAAAAAGTATATACTGGGCAAAAATTTTAATCCCCTTCGGATAATCGGTTGATCCTTCCAACGGCGACAGGTCCTCCGGAATCCCGGCCAGAAAGGCCCAGGTTGTGAACAATCCGAGGATAATAATCCACAGTTCCGCATAACGCTTTCCGGGTACATCCATCCCGAACAGGTTATCGAGGGCCGCCAGGGCAAGAGCCAAACCCGCGTAGAGCACCACCGTATAAACGGCCGTAATAATCAGACGTAGGAGCAGTATTTTGTTGTAATGCCAGAATCCATTGATCTCACCAGATCCGGAAAATGGTGCAAATGAGACAAATAGATGTAATGCCACGGCAATCATTAACAGACGTAGGATATGGATAGCCGGTGCATCCACCAGATCAGACGGAACCGAGCAACCGTATCCTACCAGAAGCAATAGGCCGAAAATCTGAAGAGCAATGGCCCTTCCCTTGCCCCATTTTTTCTTCTCAGAGAAAAGAGCAAAACCCGTCAAAAGCGGAATCCCGAGTATGGTAGCCAGCAATATCTTGAAAAGAACTGTAGGCTGATCCGGACCTTCGTAATCAATTAATATGACAGCCGTGATCGTTCCAAGCACTGCATTGAGAAGAACAAAAGGAAAGCGCTGGATTGTGTGGGTAGCATCTTGCAAGATCTGTTGAACGGAGGGGAGCTTCATTATCACCTCGACTTATTTATTGAATCATTCTCTCATTGATACAATGATATATTTGTTTCGTTCATTTGAACCACAAACTAATCAAAGCGATTAACCATAGCAAGGTAATACTCAATTCACCAAGAACAGAGTTAATATATTCTTTAATTAAACAATTTATCGACAACATATAGTTCTATTTTTATGGGATGAGTTCTTTTGATTATAGCGATTATAATTTTTAAACCGGACATTCATGATCTAACAATTTAATTGATGAATTTATATCTACGACATTACCACTAAAATAAAAATTTACCTCGAATTTTACACTGAATCAGTTCTATATTATAAACATATGAATAAAAAAAATTCAAACTTTTCAGAGATAAATCACAAATCCAAGTCTTTTTTCAAATTATATTTGTTTGTGTGCGGCGTGAGAAAACCTACCCTTCAGAATGGTGATGCTGGAAATTTTCATCATCACATAGTGGTTAATAATCATATACTAATTAAAAATCATATCTTGCAGCCATTAGGAGGTATTATGAAATATTTAATTTCCATTTTGCTGTTATTTAATTTAATCTCCACACTTTATGGGCAATTAACACCGGTCAATTTAGCTGACTGGATGCATGAAGGATTGCTGGCCAACGGTACCTGGACCATTTCCGCTGATAGTGCATCCGTTCGTCAAAGCTCTAATGATGAACCCACTTTTTTTGTTAGTCCGGATACCTTTGAAAATGTGACAATTAGAGGGAGCTTTTATGTGGATGGCGGCGATGATGATTATATCGGTTTTGTTTTCGGCTATTTTCGTCCTGATGGCCCCGAAGAGTATTTTGATTTCTATCTGCTGGACTGGAAGGGGGCGACACAGTCTGGATCCCAGGAGGGATTTACCCTGTCAAAAGTGCTTGGCTATGTCAATGTCGGCTCAGGCACCAATACGTCTCATCCCTATTGGGACCATATGGATACTACGCAAACCGTTCTTGGAACCTATTATGGCGATTATGGCTGGGCCAGAAGTGTGGTGTATGATTTTGAGTTAATATATGAATCGAATCGTGTGCGGATAAGCATTGACACAACTTTAGTATTTGATGTTTCCGGTGATTTCCGCCCCGGCCGGTTCGGGTTCTACAATTATTCTCAACCCGGCGTGAATTATCAGGAATTCAGACTTAACAAAGCACCTGTTGCCGTTAATGATTATTTTGTTGTCCAGGGAGATTCTACGCTTGCCATGCACTTAACCCTTAATGACAGCGATGGGGATGGTCATGATATAATCATAACTCAGGTGGGTGAAGCTGCTCATGGTGTTATAAATTATACGCAAGGCGATAGCCTGGTATATTATACCCCTAATACAAATTTTTTTGGTACAGACAGACTTTTACTATCATATTTCGGATGACAATGGCGGCGTTGATTCGGCAAAGGTAGTCATAGAGGTTCTGGATTTTACGGCTCTGGAAGATTTTACCACACCTGATAAATTTGGCCTCCATCAGAATTATCCCAATCCCTTTAATCCATCGACAACAATCGTATTCACCCTACCCAAGTCGGAATTTATTGAATTAAAAGTATTCAATGTACTCGGTAAAGAAGTGGCAAATATCGTATCCAAGGAGTTAAATACAGGGAAACATACCTACACGTTTAACGGAAGAAATCTGGCAAGTGGCGTTTACTATTACGTAATAACCGCAGGTGACTATAGAGATGTGAAGAAGATGATACTTTTGCGGTAATTTTATAATTCGGAACTGGGTATTAGGAATTAGATTTGAAGAAATTTCAAATTCCCAGTTCCTAATTCCAAATTTCATATACGCCTTATACTACTTTACCAAATAGAGTACTAATCCCCTTGATTCGGTCTTTTCTTTTTGTCCCGACTTGTCCCGTACGCCTTTCAGCGTGATGGTAAGGATTGTCCGTCTGCGCCGGATCCCTTCAAAGGCCGAGCAGGCAGGCGAATATTGATAGTGATTTCCTACTATGAGGCGAGCGAATTTCCAGACCCTTCATTCTAGTTCTCAATTCAATTCTGTGCGAAATGTCACAGTAAATTGACATAATAATTACTATCATTAATGAATACCATTTAATATATTCGCACTACGACATTACTGATTCATCGTTACTATCCCCATGGAGAAATATTATGAAAAAATTTTCCCGGATAATCTCCGGTATATTTGTCCTTCTGTTTTTTTCTACAACCCTGTTTGCACAAAAATATTTAATCGTCGGCTGGCATGAAACCGGAATGCATGAATTCAAAAAAGATTTTCAGAATTTCGCTATCCATCCACCACATAACAAATTAAGAGCGCAGGTGATACGCCTGGGTAGTCAAATTTCTCTGCCTGAAATTGTTACTTCAGCAATTAGGGTCACCTATGAGATACCCGGTAATAGTTATTCAGCCGGTAAGACAAATTTTTGGGATTATGAAGATAAATTGTATGGAATAGAATTGCCCGATGATACAAGTTTGACCGGTCTGGGACTAAAAGGTGAAATGTCACTTGAAGGTAATTATTTTATTGCTGATGGTATTCCGTTAAGTCCTTATGCTGATAACGATCTGCAAAATCCGGATCCATTTCAACTGGCACTGATAAAAGTCTACGATCAAGCCGGGAATCTGCTGGCAGAGAGTCAGCCCGTGTTACCGGTATCCAATGAAATCGGTTGTGTCAAGAGCGGTTGTCATAGCAATGAACAGGATATACTTGACAGACATGAGGAGGAAGACGGATTTGATCCAAATAATAAACCAATATTATGCGTATCCTGTCATGCTTCTAATCTGGCTGGAACATCAGGGACAGCTGGTTTGGAATCATTTTCCGAAGTTATCCATGATAAGCATGTCGAATTAGCTGACGATTGTTATGATTGCCATGCCGGGCCCGAAACACAATTCTACCGGGGAGTTATGGCCGGCAGTCATCCTGATTGTGAGAGTCTGTCATGGTACTTTGCAGCAATTAGCCACTAGTCTCCGTAATGGACGCGAACCCTGGGTTGATGAGCCTGGATGTGCTGATGCAGGCTGTCATAGCTCTGCATATACACCAGAAACGGGAAAGCTATTTAAAGATTCACAGGGTCATGCCGATCTCGCCTGTAGTCTCTGTCATGGTTCCCCCCACGCAATCAATCCATCATCAGTCGAGAAGGATAACATTCAAATGATTGCTTTGCAAGGAGAGTCAGGTACGCTAACCGATTGTCAGGTATGTCATGGTGAGCGACTGGCACCAGGACCGGGTCCACATGGGATTTTGCCGACAGTAGATGAGTTTGCCACAAGCCTTCATGCCAGCAGACGCGGACAAGAATACTGGTACAGTAAGGAAAACGGTGGATTTGAATCTATAACTGAAATTCCGATGGATTCCCTGGCCTGTCAGGGCTGCCATGGACCGGGCAAAGCCAATGGAGATCCTATCGATGAGGCCAGCTACCAGCCCGATTGTTATGATTGTCATGATATCAATAATTGGTTACCAGTGAAACAGGAAACCTGTCTCGGATGTCATAGTCGTCAGAAGGCCGAAATCGATATGGCAGCCAATCCTGTAACGGCCAGCCACTTTAGTGATGTACATCGGGACGCCGGCATGGTGTGTACCGATTGCCATACGATGGATGAGCTTCATGGTGACGGTAAGTCCTATAATTCAATGCTTGAACCTGGAGCAATTAAAGTCAGTTGTACTAATAATGGATGTCACCCATTAGAAAATTTACCTCAAAATTATTCCCATGATTTACATACTCAGGCAATTGACTGTGCAGCATGCCATGTACAATCAGTTGTCTCATGTTACAGTTGTCATTTTGAAACAGAAATAGTTCAGAATCAAAAACGATTCTATGGACCGCCCCCGCTGCATAATTTTGTTATGTTGGTAAATGGTGAAAAAGCCGCGAAGGTTACGACAGCAACATTTCAGGCATTAACATACACAGATAGCACCTTTTATGCCATTGCACCTTATACCGCTCATTCGATCCAGCGTGAAGCAAGAAACTGTCTTGACTGCCACCAAAATGAACACGTGAGTAGCTATTTTACTGACAATAAAATTACAGTTACCCGCTGGGACGAAACAGAAGGAAAGATTATAAATTCTACCGGGGCAATTCCGGTGCCACCGGACTGGCAGACCGCCCTGCAAATGGATTTTGTTCATTACACGGGTTCAGCAACAGATCCCGTCGATCAACCCTTTGATTCCACACAATGGACGTATCTTAAAAGTGGTGCGGATCGTACACAAATGCTTTATGCCAATCCACTTTCTTCGACTCAAATGAATAAGCTCGATTTCAGGTTTGCCAATAATTTGCGATCGACTGAAAGAGTGCCGGGGGAATTCGCTCTTGGACAAAATTACCCCAATCCTTTCAATCCATCCACCACCATCGAATTCAGTCTTCCTAAATCTGAATTTATTGAACTGAAAGTATATAACATACTTGGAAATGAAGTATCTACTATCGTTTCTAAAAAAATAAATCAAGGAAACCATACCTATACCTTCGACGGAAAGAATCTGGCGAGTGGTGTTTACTACTATCAATTGGTAGCGGGAAATTTTAGAGAAGTAAAAAAGATGATTCTACTCAGATAAACTGTACTTATATGCATTTCACCTAATAAAGACCGACTGCTCCTGGTACATTTCGAATAAACTAATTGCAATAGCAGGACTATAAAACATTTTGGGTACGTCAATGCAAAATTAGAAAAGGACCGAATCTCCTTCGATTCAGTCCTTTTCATTTTGTCCGCCATGTTTTATGCCCCGTTCCACGGGGCGAGCGGATCAGCAACGGGCGTGATAGCATGGATTGTATTACAAACCCGAAAACAAACTATAATTACCCTTTTGTAGTAACTTTCTAGTCAATTCTGGACATAAAAAAAGGATTCACAAATAAACAGTAATCCCACCTTCATATTCTTACCTAAATATATGTTGTTTCAAATCCAGCTTTATCATGATAAAATGAGGAGGCTAATAAATTTATACTTTTAGGCTTTTTTGTTTAAATTATTATTCAACTATCTAACATGTACTGAGAACTTTTTATCTTGCAGGGATATTCATATGTTAAAAAAAATTATATGTATCACCACTGTATTTTTAGTTATAACGGCAAATGTATCCGCTCAGTCATTAATTCGCAGAATCGAATCAGACCAATTTGAAATTGTTATAGAGGAATCAGATTCTCATTCTATTCTAATATTGCAGGTGACTGATCTGCATCTCGGTTCCAGAGGGCACTGGAAAGATGATTTAAATACCTTCCATAGAATCAAAAGATTGGTTAACATGTATGACCCTCACTTTATCTTTATAACGGGTGATTTATTTACCGGTGAAAAACCATATGGCAACCTTCTTGCCGCTTACGCTGTTCATTTCTTTGATTCATTAGAACGACCATGGTTTTATGTATTTGGCAATCACGATCCTGAAGGCGGTTTTGGTCATGATGATATTTATAATGTATTTAAGACTTCTCAATGGGGCGTTCTCGGATTTCATAAATCTAAGGAATCCAAAAAATACGATTACTTTGTGGATATAAAAATTGGTAAAAAATCTATTCCAAGCTGGCAGGTTTATGCTTTTGATACAGGACCTCACGATGGCGTAAAAGCTGTTCAAAAAGACCAAATTGAATGGTACAAAAAGATCTCCCAGAAGACCAAAAAAAAATATAATAAAACGATCGGGGCGATTTCTATTTTCCACATTCCGCTCATCCAGTACAAAGAACTATGGGAAGATCAGAGTATTAAAAAAGAGGGTGTCAGTTTGGAGAAGGTTTTTTACGAAGCGGATGATGGTTCCTTATATAATGCATTTTTAGAGGTCGGAAATATTCGGGCGACTTTTTGTGGTCATGATCATTATAATAATTATTGGGGAAAATATAGGGGCGATATAATATTGGCTTATGGCTATATTAGTGGTGAATCCACAAATGAAGCATGGCCAACGGGTGGTAAACTTATCTCATTACCTGTTAATGAAGGTGAAATCAGCATGAAAAATGTTGTGCCACTGTTTAATGAAAATGAACATAAGTATTAAACAATAAAAATCCGAGTAATTTGAACGTTTTAAAGTGTATAATATTAATCCTTCAGATACTCCTGCCTCCCAGGCAAGCGATGAACTCTGGCCGTTCTTTAAACAAAAGGTTTCAAACCACAGAAAGACACAGAGAAACACAGAATTATAAAAATTTCTTATTACTACTAAGTCAAAGAAATCTAAAATTAATTCTGTGAATTTTTCTGGCCCGCCCCGTATTACGGGGTTAACTCTGTTGTTTTAAAATATACCACATTAATTTGTCTCAATTTTGGAGAACAAATTTATTCGCAATTGAAAATCTTAATCATTTTTTAGCATGCCCCACCGTAGGTGTGATAGGGAAAAGCGAATATCAATTTTTCTTTGTAGTTCCCTATTAATTATTTACATTATTTCTGATAGTCCCTTCCCCCTGATAATTGATTTAAAGGAATCCAGTATGAAAAAGAGAAACATCGTCATTATTGCCCTCCTGGCAGGTGTGACCCTGATGTTATTTAGTAGTTGTACAACAAGCGAACGAGACCGCTCCGCCTGTTGCACAAAAAATACCTAAAAAACTTAGTGCTACATGGTCAGGAAAGGATCGATAATTATTACTGGCTGAACGAAAGGGAAAATCCTGCCGTAATGGAATACCTGCTCGCAGAAAATGCCTATCGCGATGCCTTGATGGCAGCAAGTACAGATTTGCAGAAAATCTATTTATAACGAAATCGTTGGTCGTATCAAGCAGGAGGACGAGACTGTCCCGTACCTTGATAACGGCTATTATTATTATCGCCGCTATCTCCGTGGTGAGGAATATCCCATTTATGCCCGAAAGAAAGCAGAAGCGGATGCACCGGAAGAAATCCTGATTGATGGTCCGGAGATGGCCCATGGTCATGATTATTTTCAGGTGACCGGATTAAGCGTCAGCGAAAACAACCGCTACCTGGTATTTGGCGTGGATACCGTCAGCCGAAGGAAATATACACTCTATTTCAAAGATCTGAAAAGCGGGAAAATCCTGGCCGATGAAATTCCAAACACCAATGGCCGCGCCGTCTGGGCCAATGACAATAAAACCGTTTTTTATGTTACAAAAGATAACACCCTGCGCCCGGATCGTTTATGGCATCACCATCTTGGAACCAAAATTGGGGAAGACCGGGAGTTTTACCACGAATCGGATAATACCTTTAATCTATCCATCTCAAAATCCAAAACCGACAATTATATCATTCTGAAGTCGGAGCATACCCTGGCTACTGAATTCCAGTTAATCGATCCAAACAATGTGGAAAAGAAAGCGGTTTTATTCCAGCCACGGGAAAAAGGTCATGAATATTATATCTATGACCAGGGCGATCGTTTTCTTGTCCGGACCAACTGGCAGGCCAAAAATTTCCGCTTGATGGAAGCCAAACCGGGAAAAACGGATAAAAAACATTGGCGAGAATTAATTCCCCATGATAACGACATTCTGCTGGAAAGTGTCACCCCCTTTAAAAACCACATTGTAATAAGGGAACGTAAGGCAGGAGCCAATCAGATCCGTGTGATTGACCTAAAAAATTCTTCCAAGCAATATATTTCATTTGATGAAGAAAATTTCATTGCTTATCCACAGGATAATTATCAATTCAATACGGATGTATTTAGATTTAGTTATGAATCCCTAACCACACCAGAATCTGTCATTGAATATAACATGACCAGGAAGAAATGGCGTTTGCTCAAGGAAGAGGAAGTTGGTGGTGGATTCGACCGCAGCAACTATAAAAGCGAACGCGTCTGGGCCACCGCCCGGGATGGTGTTAAAGTACCCGTGACAATGGTGTATAGAAAAGATATGGTCAGAGACGGTAAAAATCCGCTACTTCTTTATGGATATGGATCCTATGGTTCCAGTATGAATCCCTGTTTCCGCTCATCGCGGCTGAGTCTGATTGACCGGGGATTTATCTATGCCATTGCCCATATCCGTGGTGGCTCAGAAATGGGCCGCCAATGGTATGAGGATGGCAAATTATTAAAAAAGAAAAATACCTTTAATGATTTTATTGATTGTGCAGATTACCTGGTTGCCCAGAAATATACCAGCTCTGACTATTTATTTGCCCGAGGCGGTAGTGCCGGCGGGTTATTAATGGGGGCCGTCGTCAATGCCCGTCCGGATCTGTTCAAAGGAATTATCGCTGCGGTTCCCTGGGTAGATGTGGTCACCACCATGCTTGACGAGAGTATTCCGCTTACAACAGCTGAATTTGATGAATGGGGAAATCCCACAGACCCGGTATATTATGCATACATGTTATCTTATTCGCCCTATGATAATGTTGCTGCCAAGGCATATCCGGCCATGTATGTGACCACCGGGCTGCATGATTCGCAGGTACAATATTTTGAACCGGCCAAATGGGTAGCCAAACTGCGTGCCATGAAAACCGATAATAATCCACTGATTCTGGATGTCGATCTGGAATCCGGACATGGCGGGGCTTCAGGTCGATTTGCCCGCTACAATAGAACGGCCATGGAGTATTCGTTTATCCTGGGCCAATTGGGAATGAATTGAGTTTTGAGTGGTATTTGGAATTTGCTAATTCATGGATGAATTAGTCCCGATAAATCATCTGGAAGATGATGGTTTTTATCGGGAGAACTGGGAATTGGGAATTGGGAATTTATAGGAGAAGTTAGATCTTGAATATTTCCACTAGCCTGTTCTTTGCTTACTGTTTGCTCTATAAATTAGCTATTCATGTGTGTCAAAAGGCAACTACTTGTGCCATGGAATTCATTTGTTTAAGAAAATGATAGATACATCCTGGATTAAAAGATCCATAATTCCAGGAGGAAAAGATATATAGTTCTTGGGGTAAAAGATCTATTGATCCAGTGGTATGAGATATATAGTTCTAAAGGTAACAGATCCCTAGATCCGGGAGGAAGAGATTTATAGATCTAAGGCCGAAGGATATATAGTTATTATAGTTCTTCACCCAAAAGATTTATAGATCTAATTCCGGCCATTTCATTCCGTCCTGGGCAGGTCCATTTTCCGTAACAGATCCTGATAACGAGGCTCATCATGGATAAAACTTCTTAACTCCAATTCTGTAAAATAGGCATGCATCGGATCTTTTGTCTCATATCCTTTTTCCAACCAGTCGAGGCATTTTTCTTTTTCCCCGGCAACGGCATACAGGATAGCAAGCCAATAAGGCTGTATATAATGCTCTTGTGCGGCTAACGCCATGGCTTCAGCGGCACCTTTCATGGCTTCAAAATAACCACCTGTTTCATATCCCTGCTCAATGATTTGTACAATCGGAGCCAAACCCATGGCCGTATAAAACACCTTCGCATTTTCAAACGCCTGATCATACTCCCCCTTATAGTGGTGTCCCCACCAGAGAATTTGTAGCCCTAGCGAACTGTTCGGCGATATCCTGAGCTCTTTATGAGCCATTGTCATTGCCTCATCATGCCGTCCTACCATGGCAAATGTGCTTCCATAAAGTCCCATGATTACAGGATTGAAAGGATCCAATTCAATGGCCTGCTGAGCCTGCACGATCGCTTCCTCCGGACGCTTCAGAATAGCCAACAGTTGGGAGTACTGCGCCCGGGCAGCCGGATAGTTGGGATTGATTTCAATGGCCCGTTTGAATGCCTCCTCCGCGCCTTTCCAGTCCCAATCAAACCATTTGACAAAAGCCCGGACATAATGAACCTCCGCCAGGGTAGAATCCAGATCCAGGGCTCTTTGGGCGGCAGCTCTAAATAGGGGTGTTGTTTCACTTGGCGGTAACGATCCCATTACCTGGCGTAAACACCAGACATTGGCAACACCTGTATGAGCCAGCGCAAAATCCGGATCTTTCTCCAGAGCGGATTCAAAGTAGTGCATTCCCACATCAATATCCTGCGGGTTTAATCTGTAAGCGTAAGACATCCCCCTTAAGTAGGCCTCATAAGCCTCCGGATTAACCTGGCGTGTTGCAGTAAGGCGCGTTTTTTCCTGCCGGGTCAGTCCGATCCTGATCTCGCGAGCCACGGTCCGGGCCACCTCACTGTACATTATGATCACATCACGCATAGATCGTTCATACGTCTCGCCCCACAGGTTTTGTTCCTCGGGCAGCACGTCGATGAGTTGAAAACGGACCCGAATACTGTCGCCCACCTGATACACTGTCCCCTCCACTATGGCGTCCACATTCAATTCCCGGGCAATGTCCGACAGGGATTTGTCTGTGTCTTTGTAGTGCATCACGGATGTCCGCGATATCACCCGCTTCAGGCCGCTAATCTGGCCCAGCTGCACCGATGAGTTCATCGGTCATACCATCCACAAAATACTCCTCTTCAGCATCACCCGTGAGGTTTTTAAGAGGCAGAACCGCAATGGAATCAATGGTCTCAGAACCTCTGGTGAACAGAATCAGTACCACTACAGCGGCGATGATCAAACCGGCTGCAACCGCAAAAAGAATGGTCGCCTTTCTCTTGCGCAGTTTTGCTTTTCTCATCCGGGCCTGAATCTCTTCCGGCACAATTCCCGCTGACAAAGACTCTAAATCTTCCAGCAGCTCCTGAATGCTCTGGTACCGTTTTTGCGGATCCTTCTCAAGGGCCCGGTTCACGATTTGCTCCAGGGATGAGGATACATCCGAACGCAGTTCGGTGATAGGTACCGGCTCCTCATTTAAAATGGAATAGACTATCGCCTGTTCATAATCTCCTGCAAACGGTTGTTTACCCGTGAGCATTTCATATATTATGACACCTAATGCCCAGACATCCGTGCATTGATCAATGTCTGTACCCTGCGTCTGTTCCGGTGACATGTAACCTACCGTACCCAGGGTGCTTCCCTCTTTGGTCAACATAGTCCGGCCGGCCAGTTTAGCCAGACCAAAATCCACGATCTTGACTACACCGTCTTCCGTAATCAGAATATTGGCAGGCTTTATGTCCCGGTGTATGATCTTTTTAGCATGGGCTTTTTCCAGGCCGCGGGCGATCTGAATGGCATAATCAATCACTTCTTTAATCGTTAATCTTTGATCTTTAATCTTGTCTTTCAGGGATTTCCCATCGTAACAGGCCATGGCAATGAACATTTGTCCCTGGTCGGTATCGTTGATTTCATAGATGCTGCAAATATTTGGATGATCCAGGGCAGAGGCCGCTTTCGCCTCATGGATAAAACGGCTTTTTACTTCTTCGTCCTGGCTGAGATGGGGGGGCAGAAATTTTAACGCTACCAAACGATCGAGTTTGGTGTCCTGCGCTTTATAAACTACGCCCATACCCCCAGCGCCTAATTTTTCTATAATTTTATAATGTGAAATAATTTTACCGATCAAAATAATTAGCCTTTATATTTTGATACATCACAAAGAGGGAGATTTTAAGAAGTATATGGAAAGTATATTAAAAAATAGTCAATTTCAAACAGTTTTTTAAAGAATAATAATAAAAATGGTCAATGATTATTTTGGATATTCTTGATCATTAATATTTTGATTTGTACCATCGTCGTCGGTTTCTTTTTTATTGGACTGATCGATGGATCGGTGTCTTCATTCAATATCGGAATATGGATCGCTATTTTAGCTGTGCTTATTAGCATCATTTTTGGTAGTCTCTGGTTGAAAAAGCTTGGATATCCCGTGGTTGGAACGATACTCCTTCTGGTTTTAGCTCATCCCAGGTCTTCTTTATGGGACAATCGTGCTCCTGTCCATTATAACGAACACTTCCTGGAACTAAAGAATGAATTTAGAACAATATTGCAATTAATTCTTGGGGAAGTTTCTAACATATATTTGTTTTAACAAAAGTGTCTCTTAATAATTTAAACAAAATTCCAGAACGGTTTTGACGACCTACAAATACGCCCTCACCTACCATGTCAGTGGACGTAATGCTTATTGTTTTTATACTCATGTTAATTACTTATTAATCTTAGGTTTGCTTTTAATGCTTGGTGATCTGAAATACAATTATCCTGATCATCTCTCACATCTTTAGTATTTATATATGTTGCGGCTACCTTTTTAAAAGTATTCGTGCCCAAACTATTATAAGCGAGAATATAGTCGAATCGTCTTGGTCTGTTACTTGATTTAAACCGCCAGGTAAACTCCTGTTTATTGCCATTAAATTCCATATGCAAGTCACGGGGATTACCTAGTATATTTAACATCGTACGAAAATATTCCGGGCTATAAGCATTGCTGTTAAATTCACCGGCTAAGATTACTTTCAGCTTATCTTTTTATAATCTCTCGGATTGCCGCTTAGCCATTCTGCTTTTCCCGTGCCATCGGTAAAAGCAAAATTTACCGGATCCCAATGCATTTCTTCACCATGAAAATAAGCAAGATTGGTTAAATGGCAGCAGATGGCGGTATGTGCGCCGACTCCCTCATGTGTTATAGGTTTTTTACGGGTATTTACGCAGGTGACGAAATCCCCCACATGGCTGCCTTTGACCTTGTATAGTTTTACTTTTGCATCTTTTAAATAATCACGCTCTACTAATAATACCTTTGATTCCAGAGAACCGCCATCTTCACGACTGAAAAATTTGGTAATGGTCTTGCCATTCAAGTCAAGCTGAAAGCGGCCGCGGTTAACGATGATGCGCCCTTTTTCCCCATAAATAACCACGCCAGGATGGCTGCTCTCCGGCTCATTTTTATGGATCACTTCCACACCATTTTCATAGATAAGACGCGCACCTGTTTTGGCATTCCTGTCTTCCGGCGGTACGATTTTGACCGGGCCGCTCTCATCCATTCCTAATGCCCACTGGGCAATATCAAGATGATGAGCCCCCCAATCCGTTACCATCCCGCCGCCATATTCACGGTATCTACGCCAATTAGGAAAATGCTTATGAATACCGCGGGGGCTTAATTCCGAATTGTAGGGACGCTCCGGGGCAGGCCCCAGCCAGAGGTTCCAGTCCAGACCAGGCTCCATGGCTTCCTCAGGCAGGTCACAGGGAATTGCCGGATCTCCAAACCCGCATTCAATTTTCTCGATAGGACCAATAACTTCGTTGCGAGCTAATTCACAGGCTACTCTGAACTCCGTCATCGATCGCTGCATCGAACCCGTTTGCAAGATACGCCTGGTCGCATCCACTTCATTTATAATCGCCACAGCCTCTGCGATATTATGAGTCAGCGGTTTTTCGCAATAGACATCTTTTCCCGCCCGTAGACTATCTAATACAATGGGGGTATGCCAATGGTCCGGCGTCGTTATACATACCGCATCGATATCTTCCCGCGAAAGAATTTCCTCATAATCATTGTAGGCCTTGCAGCTGGCAACACCTATATCCGGATTATTCTTATAATATTCATCAACTATTCTGCGAGCATCTTCCCTTCGTGTCGTATCGACATCACAAACGGCAACAACCTGGCCCCAGGAAAAAAATTGCTGCAAAAGGTATCTTCCCTGCTTACCCATACCAATCACACCGACACGAAGACGGTCATTACTTGATTTCGATGCCAATTTTGTAGAGCACGATGACGCATACATTACAAAGGGTAATGAAATACCTGTTTTTAGAAAAGATCTGCGCGTTATTTTCATTTTTTACTCCTTAAAGATTTTCCTGTTCCCCAATTCTTATTCGATTCAGGACCCATTTCCAGTTCCAGTTTTCCGCCTTTTAATAATTCACTTGCGGAAAATTTAAAGTCATTCAGAATCATACCATTTAATTTTGCTGACTGAACATATTTATTCAATCGGGAGGCATTTTTTGCTTCGATCGTAAATTTATCACCACGCCCAAATCGCTTGCCCAGATCGATTTCAAGCTTACCGAAAAGCGGACTGCCTATTTCATAAATCGGATCAACTCTGCAGCCGCCATCCGTCTGGAATAATCCGATTGAAGCCATAATAAACCAGGCGCTCATTTGTCCCTGGTCCTCGTCACCAAGATAAGCATCAGCCGATCCATAACCATAATATCGTTCAAGTATTGCCCGGCTCCATTTTTGGGTTAGCCATGGCCTATCAACCCAGTTAAAAAGGAATGCAAAATGCATAGACTGCTGATTACCCTGAACAACCGGATAGTTCCAATACTGATCGTTTTTACCGTTAAACCTGGTTTTATAACTTTCACTAAAACCCCAGTCAAGGCGTTCTATAAAGCGTTCTTTTCCAATTGCCTTAGCTAAAGCGGGCACATCCTGTGGGACAAAAAAGGTTAACTGCCAGGCATTCCCTTCAACATAATGATGATTGGCACCTGACTTATAGGGATGAAAATCGGCCTCCCAACTGCCATCCGAGAGTTTCAGGCGCGCATATCCGCTTACCGTATCAATTACATTCTGCCAATAATAACCGCGTTCTATAAATTGATTGTAATCTTCTTCTTTCTGTAAGGATTTTGCATACTGTGCAACTGTCCAGTCGTCAAATGAATACTCCAGGGTGTTTGAAAATCGGCCCTTATCCGAAGGTACATATTTATATTTTAAATAGCTTTCTAAATCCCGATTACCCGCAAAACCGCCTCCAACTACCTGACCCGGTGTTGTCTGCATTTTTTTGACAGCCTCAAATGCTTTTTCTTTATCGAATCCATCAATCCCCATCTGATGTGCACTGACAATAAGCGGAATTTCATGCTCCGCAACCATCACCGGAATGTATTCCATTCCTGCCGGTCCTTTCGCCAGCCAGCCGCCTGCGTCATACATGGCAAGCTGCGAATTTACCCAATTGTTGCTCCACTCCGGTGTTAATAAATTCCAGAACTGGTTCAGGTTCCAAAATGTATTCCAGAATGCGTCACAGCCTAATGCCCGATAATTTGGATCTTTTAACTGCCTGACCTTTTCATCCGCATCAACCCATTGCCCGTTAACATCGCTGAATGTATTCCTGCTGCATAATGCACGGTACATATTTGTATAGAACCTTACTTTCTCACGCCTGTCCATGGTGGAAATCTTTAATCGATTAAACAGTTCATTCCAAGTGTTCATATTGTTTAACCGGACCGCTTCAAAATCCCAGTGGAATGGTCTGCTGATTTCCGTTTCCAGATTTTCAGAAGCATTCTCAATACTCACATAAGAAATGGCCGTACGAACCTGCACGACCTGATTTTCGCCGGTGTCAAATTCAAAATACGCTCCGGCATCCACACATTTCTGTAAATGAAGTTCGGCATTATTTTCATCAATACCTTTATCAGTCCAGACACCATAATTAATTATCGGCTGATCGAACTCAGCAACAAAATGAACGGTATATTCCTGTGAGATACCGCCACTCCACGTATTTGGTGAGAATTGTTTACTGTAACCGATCACACGATGGTCACTTACTTTTTTGAGAAATACTTCTTCAATATTGTAGGCATATTCCGCAGGAATCTGAAGATCAATAAGTATCCGCGATCCTTCTTTCTTTTTTGGAAAAGTATAACGCTGAAATCCGCCGCGTGTCGTTGCCGTTATTTCCGCGATAATATCATAGTCGGTTAACTCCACCATGTAATATCCAATTGGTGCTTCTTCCGTATCTTTGTTTATCCGCGAACGATATCCTTCATCCGGATTTCTTTGGTCCCCGACATCAATTTTTAAGTTGCCGTTGGTCGGCATAAATGACAAACCTGCCATAGTCCATTCATGTATGTGGCTAAAACCGCCCACGTTTTCAAATATGGGATCATAACCGGCCTGCCAGCCTCCATTCTGATTATCCGGGCTCAGTTTGACCATGCTGAACGGCATCCAGGGTCCCGGAGCAATCATCCATCTTGAATGTGCCGTCCCGATTTTTGTATCGACATATTCAGCCAATGATATTTGCTCCTGCGGAGACCGCTCAACCTGACCCTCCTGAATCTGCTGTCCGTCAACTAAAACCCGGTATTCACTGTTATTTACTGCTGAAACAGCGGGCATCGGCGCCTCGAATATATACCTTCCTTGTTCAATTACAGCACTAAAAATTTCAGCGCCATCAAGCACGACCTTAATTTCCGGTGTACCTGCAAGATGTTCAATATCGACTAACAAAGGTTGGGCGTTTCCTGAATCCCTCTCAATTTCATAGTCAGCAGAATATACATCCCTCAGGAATACCTGACTGCTCTCTTTCAGTTTTGTGCCGGCCGGACCCTCCAGGCGAATTTGATCGAACAGTAACCATGACCCTTGAATGGTGGTCATGCTGATGTGGTTACCGCCGCTTTTTATCAAATTAGCGGGAATCGGGATTTCGATTAAATACTCAAATCCCATTGACGATTCACCTTCAAGAGTATTGTTACCGGAACCTTTGGGTAAGGTGAATTTCCATGATTTGCCATTGATATTTATTTTAAAAACAGGAGCATCCTCAGTATCAGTATCCTGAATATCCACAATTAGTTTCCAACTGCCATCTTCAGGAAGCACATCGATGCCGAAAAGTATATTTAATGTATGCGAACGCCAGCCCGATGTTGACCAGGTGCCTCCCCATGTATCATTGGGGCCTGGCAATACATACGGCCAGTCTTTTTCACTTCTTGATTTACCTATAAGAAAAAACCGGTCTTCCCAGCCAAAATCATTTTCGAGGAATTGTTCGTATTCGTTTGGAGTGAGCGCAAACTCCTTGCTGCTGTTATCCGCCTCACCGATTTGCCAGATAATTGTATTTTCACTGCCGAACGATTGCAAAATAAAACTGCTGAGTAGGGCAAAAGTTGATAATGTTACAGATGTGCTCATGATCAGAATATAATTACAAAAGAATAATTATCATAGTTTAATTTACGGCAGGGTTATTCATCGATATTATTAATTATTCTTCGACAAATATTTCGACTCCCATTTCTTTGTTTCCGGAAAAAAGCGCATATACCAATCCATTGTCATCAACCACTGCCGTTGTCTCGCTATGTTTTGGATTGGAAAAACTCCAACTCGTAATAAAATCACCAGTGTTATTGAATTTCATCATGCTGATCTTCTTTCCTGCATTGTTTTCGATTGCGCCCTGATAGCCTTCTTTGCTTCTGACTAACAAATAAACATTTCCCCATTTGTCTCCTGTCAGACTATGAAAATAGACCGGGACCATCCGGGGGATCACCATGAGCAAATGCTAAAAGCACTGCCCCTTCGGGCGTATATTTTTGCGTTGGGCCATAGTAACTGTTTACAAAAACATCACCGCTTCGATCAACAAAAATTCCATGTGGTGCATTCATTTCATTTGGATTCATATTTTCATAAGCAAATCCTCCACTGAAATAGTAAAGAAATTTACCAGCGGATTCATATACATTCACGCGCATATTATCCACATCAGTAATAAATACTCTGCCTTTCGGACCAAATCCAATACCATGGGAGCGAAGCAATTGTCCAGCCCCCCGCCCTTTCACACCAAAAATACGAAGTAATTTCCCTGCATGATCAAAGACCTGAATTCGCGGTCTGTCTCCTTTGCTGTCGGTTACATAAATATTGCCGTTTGGATCACTTCTCACTTCCCGCGGCTGATTAAAATAACCGGGTTCACTACCCGGTCCTTCTCCAATTTCACCCACAAATTCTCCTATATCAGTATATCGAAATACTCGGGAAGCCGTTTGATCAGCTAATCAGAATGTTGCCTTCTTTGTCCAATCCAATGCCATGTGGGGACTTAAGACGTGTTTCCGACCCGTTCACTTTCTCTGTCCAGATTCGCAGTGATTTATATTTTGGTGCGGTTTCACCGATTATAACAGTTGCAAACAGGTAGTTATTTTGCGCCTCCTCTACATAGGCGCAGATATGAATTTCACACGGTTTTGGAATCTGATCAGGCGCTTGATATAAGCCATTTTCATCAATGGTACCAATTTGATTATTACCGCCCGGGATTTCGTTGACCGACCAAATAACTTTTTCCGGATTTCTGGCAGCCATTAATCGTGTTGCAGACATCACAACTTTAAAGGGCTGCTTTATGGCCTGTATTCATATAAACCAGCGAAGGTTTAATAACAGCCCTATGGTGGATAGTTTCTGGTTGAGAATATAAATTTACATTCGCTAATAATACAAAGCTTAAAAATTAAATAGATCTCAAACACCTTAAAAATCTGTTTCATCTGAATGCCCCCATCGCAATTATAGTTAAATGATAGTTTCTCCGAATAATTCACATGGTTTTAAATTTGGCAACCCATTAAAACACAATATTTTTGAACCACCTAAGTACAAATTATTACGCTTCTCCACAAAAGAATTCTCTTTCGTTCCTTTCGGTCTCGATTTTTGTCCGGTTTCGCCGGCCAGCTGGCAGCTTTTATTGTTCATTGATTTCCTTAATAATTCCCTGGGCTTCCCTTTTAATGCGCTCATTCGTTGAGGTATCAACTACTTTAACAAGAATCTCTTTTGCCTTCTGTGGATACTGCTTTCCTATATTCCCGGCGATTTTAATGGCGGCAACTTCGGCCTCTTGCTTGAGATCATTTTCGTTAATATAATTGGCTGCCATTTCAAGTGCTGACAGACTGTTTAGGTTGGACAATCCGGATAAAACCATGCGTTTTTCATTGACGTTGGGTGCCAGGTCCATGGCTGTTTTATACATATTAATGGTTTCTTCGGGCGGTCGATCGCTTTCAAGACCTGTCAATCCTATATACCCGCGCAAGGCCAGTATCTGTTGTACGTGATTATCTGATGTTTTGGCAATCTTTAGCAACTCATTAGCAGGCTCAGGTGTTGGCCAATAAGAAAGTCCTCGAATTGCGGCAATCTGAATATCGGAATTTTCATTTGTTAAATCCTTGTACAAAACAGGCAGGGCATCTTTATCAGCGATCCGGCCCAGAACCTGTAACAAGGATCCGCGTGCCTTTATATCCTCAACGGTTGTTAATTTTTTCAAAACCGCATCACCTTGTTTTTCTATTTGTGGTATTCTCTGAGATACGGCCACAACTGCCTTTTCAGCTTCCTTACGTTCCATATCATTTTGAACATTGACCAATAAATCAATTAGCTTAGGCAAGCTATCCGGACCAGCAACCGGGGCAAGGGTTTTAAAAGACTCAAGACGAACGTTTAGGTTGCTATCTTGTACTGTTCCAAATAATAAATTAACTGAGGTGTGCATGCTCCGGCTCGCTATACTCTTGATTAATTCAATTTTTACAGCACCCTGGCTTTTTGAAACACCGTCAATAATTTCCTCTTCTGTTCCAGGAGCATTTAACAGATTCAAGCTTTCCCGGGCAGCCCTTTTTTCAACATTCTCGCCTGTGGCAGCTGCTTCGGCTAAAAGCATTACATCCTGACTTTGTCCTAGATCGGCAAGTGCCTTTAGCGCGACAACGCGCACGCGTGTGTCTTCATGTTGCGTCGAATTAACGACAGATTGGTGAACGGTTTTGTTCGCTAATTCAACCAAGGAGGTGAGCAATTGTACCTGATTTTCAATAGACAAATTGGGTAGTTCAGCGACAATATCAGCAAGATTTTTCGTTGAAGGAATATCGCCTAACATAGCAATGGCAATTTGCTTAACTTCTTTATCACCAGACCTGATCACAGAAAGAATTTCCTGATCTCCTTGACTTCCTGCTGCATTTATCTTACCGATAAGAGCCGCTGATCGAACCGGTAAGGGATTCTCGGCATTATAAAGCGCGTTATAAATGGCATATGCTTGTGTTATTTCTCCCTGGAGTGCTAATCGATCGGCACACTTCAAGTAGGCATTTTGTATCTCTTGTTTATTACTGCCGCTGCTTTTAGCGGCCGCTTTCGCTAACGCTCTGGCAGACGCATCATTGCCAATATTTCCCAGCGCTGCAGCGGCAGCCGCAACAATAACCTGATCCGACATCATCTAATAATCCAACCAAGGCATCGACGGCCCCCATATCGCGGCGTCTACCAATTGTGTTTATGATGCCAATTTTGGCCATACCTTCACTCTCAGAAATGGCCTCTCGAAGCACTTTATCCACTTCAGAACCAGGAATACGCTCTAAGGCATATAGTGCAATGCCCGCTTCTTTCTCGTTGTTCAGCATACCGCCTAGAACCGGTACAGATTCTCGCGTGCCAATGATACTGAGTTCCTGACAAATAAATTGTTTGGCGGCAAAAGTTGCCTCGGAATTGAGCAAATTTAACATACTCTTTTCTATGATTGCTAAATCTTGCTGAAAATCGTACGCATTTCTGACAAGATTGGAAAATTGTGACAAGTGCTCACGATTCTGACCGTACTCGTAATCTTTAACGAGCAGCAAAATCTCATCGGCCTGCGCCTTTATATCCGCACTTTTACTGAACAACAGGGGAGATGCCAGAAACATTACAAGCAAAAATGGAATTATCGGCATTAATCTGTTTTTCTTTTCATCCATTTCATACTCCTTATTATATCCGCCATGGACTACGCTTTGGTTTGGGAACCATCTTGTTTACTTTATCGTCATTGGTGATCTGTTCCCGCTCCGGATCCCATTTTAGCTTTTCTTTCCGTTAACATAGCAATATTAACCAAATGGCAAATGGTCGCTGTGCGATGGCCTATTTCTTCATGAGCTACCGGTTTCTTTCGCGATTTAACGGAATCAAGAAAATTCCGGTGGTGGCCGGGGCTTCTTTCAACATGTATTTCACTGGGTGATATGGACTCTTTTAAAATTGTTTTGGGTTCGGCATCCAGACGACCGCCGTGTATATGTATGGAAATCCAGCCGTCACTGCCGACCAGTTTGAGACCGCGGTCCCCTTCACTGCCCCCGATGAGCCGAACGCCATTTTGATAGATGCATTCAAAGTCATATTCAATAAAACAATCATACAGTCCGTTACCAATTGGTCTGCCCTTGCCAAAGATCTCCACAGGGCCGCTATCATCGGCATCATTAATGAACTGTGCTAAATCTATGATATGAGCGCCGCGGTCGGTCATTTCACCACCTCCATATTCCAAAATAAAGCGCCACCAAAAATGGGTGCGCTCCCGGGTATAATCTGCCCATGGTGTCGGACCAAGCCACATGTTATAATCAAATCCATCTGGAATGGGCATAACCGGTTTGGGACCAGTGTTTTTTCGAAGTCTTATGTGATGCGGATCGTTGTTCGGCATGTTGATATAGATCGTATGCAGTTTACCTATTCTGCCGTTCCTGACCAATTCATATGCATAGCGAACACTGTCATTGGAGCGCTCGTGACTTCCGGTTTGGAGAATTCTTCCGTATTCACGAACGGCATCGCAGACAGCCCTGCCTTCATCAATGCTGTTTACCAGAGGTTTTTCACAATAAACATCTTTGCCTGATTGTAATGCTGCAATTGAAATCAAACCGTGCCAATGATCTGGCGTACAAACAGTGACGGCATCAATATCTGTGCGGGCAAGCAGTTCACGGAAGTCTTTATAACTTTCAATACTCGCAAGAGATATCGGTTCATTTTTATCAGCATAATGCTTAATTAGTCTCTCCCTGGCAGGTGCTAATCCAGCTGCCTGGCTGCCTGGGAATTGGTAAAGGTTATCATAATAGCCTACGCCTTCATCCACATCGCATAAGGCAACTATTTGAACATCGGGTTGGCTGGCAAAAGCCAGCATGTTAAACGTACCCTGACCCCCTACGCCGATACACCCCATCACGATTCGGTCACTTGGGGGGATATTTTTGCCACGGCCCAGCACAGTGGCAGGAACAATGTCTCGGAAATGTCAATATCCCGGCTGTGAGGGTGGCTTTTTTAAGAAATTGTCTCCGTGTTGTTTTAGTCTGCATAAGTACCTCCAGCCATTGGTTTTATTCTGGAAAATAGACTTCGGTTTTTATGGAGAATTGGTTGGCTTCGCCGTTCTTCTACCTTGTAATCGTCCAGATTAATCCGTTTAAAAATGAACGACTGTTTAGCCATTTTCCTTTCGGTCACTCTCATGGAATATACTAAAAACAGATTAGATAATATACCATCCACAAAGAATTAATCGCCATAAATATGAACACCCGCTTTGTCTTTAACTAACCTGGATGATCTACCACGACCAGTTGCTGGCGGGTGACTATAAGAAAGGGAAGAAGATGATACTTCTGCAGTAGTATTATAATTTGGGATATGTTTAGGATCTTCCCGAAGGGATCCCCGCGGCAATAGTTTCGGCTTATTAAATCTTGGAGGATTTAATCCCGATCTGTCGGCCGGATAACGATATTATAGATCGGGAGAATTTATCTTTTTCCAGGGGATTGTGGCTCTCTACCCTGCCAGCAGGACCGGTGATTAATGCTTTTATACCTATGCTAATTACTTATTTAATCTTATTTTTGCTTTTAATGCCTTATGATCTGAAATACTGTTATTCTGATCATCTTTAACTTCCTTCGTATTGATGGATGTTGCGTTTACCGCTTTTAAAGTACTCTTGTTTATGCTATCATAAGCAAGAACATAATCGAATCGTCTCGGTCGGCTTTTTGAATTATATCGCCAGGTATACTCCTGTTTATTGCCATTAAATTCCATATGCAGGTCACGGGGATTACCTAGTATATTTAACATGGCACGAAAAGATTCCGGGCTATAAGCATTACTGTTAAAATCACCTGCTAATATTACAATCAGATTTTCGGATGAATTTACAAAGCGGGATTCAACGACTTTAGTTACTGTAGTGTCTATAAACGAATAAATTTGTTTCATCTGGAATTGTTTATGTTCTCTTGTTCCAATAGCCTGAACATGTGTATTAAACAAAAACAACCGGGTTGTATCGTTTATGGCAAAGAGTGAGCCCATAACGGATTTGTTTGCTAAATAATCATTTGTCTTGGATATTTCCTTCTCCAGAATCATATGAACAATCCCATTTGAGTTTTTCACATCTTCGCCAAAGTCTATTTCTGACAAATCAATTCTTGGATAGCTGGCCATCATGTATAATCCGGCATCTTGAAACAAAAATTCAGGAAAAGAATTATAATCGACCCGTGATATTATTGTAGAATAAAAAGAGGTATCAGATTTATCAATTATTTCATCGCGTGTGCTTTCATCAAACAATTCTTGAAACAATACAAAATCAAATTTCTCTTTTGTGATGTATCCCATTAATGAATCAATTTGACCTTCTTTTTTATCATAAATTGCTTTAATGTTATATGTAAACAGACTTATCTCATTCCCGGACCTGTTTGTTTTTAAATGATTACCACCATCATTCATATAATCAATTGTTGAACATGAGATCATTATGAGTAAAAATACAACAATGAGTATTTTGTTTAACTTTGGTACATACACTTTCATTCTAATATGGATATCCTCTTTTTGTATTCCTTCAGGTGTTAACAAGTAACATTCAAACGGTAAAAACAAGTGGGTTATTCCAAACATGCCTACCAATTATATTTTTACGATCAAGGTAAAAAATCGGCCGTGCCGTTGAATGCCCGGACATAATCGTCAGCTACATCCTGTTATGTTTGCCTTTTAGATGCCATAATTTTTAACAAATGTACACATGAACATTAACGGTTACAAATAGCGAGAGGTGCGTACAGCAATATACCTTAAAAGAGCGGGGTGAGGTTTTACGACAGTCCGTGAACTTCACTTAAAATCAAGTTAGAAACATCATTCAATATCAACGAACTGATGAGGATTTTTGTTTTTCAAGATATTCTTGAGTGGCTATTTTCAGCAGAGTAGATCTTTTAAGGCCGGTTTTTTTTCTATAGTCGTCCACTTTTTTCAGCAATCTTGAGGGGAAAATTACATTGAATCTTTTTAATTCCTCATATGATCCAAGAATTCGCTCATCTAATGCAATTGGTATAAGATCAGCATTTTTATATTTATTCTTTAATTCCTGGTATGAACTTGGTTCATTTACAAACTGGGGTTCGGCATTTGCCAACCAGGCAGCTAACACGTCTGTTGCGTTTTCTAAGGCTTCGTCGCGATTACTACCAAATGTTACACAACCAGCTAAGTCTGGGAAATCAACTTCAACAGTATCTTTGCTATGTTTAAAAATTGCATAATAATATTTCATTTCTATTTCTCCAATCCTGCTGCTTTCAGGATACTTTTTGCAGTACCGATTGGGATGTCTCATTTGTGTCTTGGAACAGGAATTGGGGGACATCCACTTTTTATCCAGATATCGTGTTTACCGCCGGATCTTTTGGAAAAACCGGCCTTCTTTAACAATTTGTCAATTTCGCGCTTAGTCATTTAACTACATATTAGTGTGTAATTCTTTAATAAGATAAACACGGATTAAAAATTTAGCAAATAAAAAATGGTATTTCTAACTATCGCTTCCCCGAAGGGATCCTTTGGACAAGCGGACGCGAAAACGCATGGTAGCTCAACATAGTCATTTGTGGCCTCTAAAATTTCGTGGCACGCCGCAATGAGTTATTCACATATTCACAAAGAAAAAAGAAAAAAAGAAGCAAAAAAAGAAAAAAGAAATTACTACATCTACTAATTAAATTTGTCAACTAAATTCAGGACTTGACAAATTATTTAGGATTTAGAGTTTCGTGCTTAGAGTTTACACAAAAGGCCGGACGGGATTATGATCCGCCCGGCAGGTGAGGAAAAACGGGGAAAATTTCAGTTATACTTCCGCTGTTAATTTTAGGATAAGGACAGGATTTTGATCTCACTTCATCGGGAATCTCCAGCAGCGCATCACCGACCTCGAAAAATACCATTTCATTATCAGTATAAAGATAAACCCCTTCAATGGTCGATCCGTCCATTAATGTGATACTGTCCCAGGTTGCCGATGTATACCAGGTTTCAATCCTCGGTTTATTCACCACGACATAAACCCGCAGTGCCGGATCATAGCAGTAGTAAACACCCCGGTAGGCATAAAACCGGAAATGGCCGATTTGCAAGGAAAAATAACCATGCGGCAGCAATGACACATGCATCCCGATTCTCGGATAGCGGTATCCCGGCCGGTGATAATCCACCCATGCAGGTTTACGGTAGTGGCTGTGGTGCCATTTCTTTTTAGTGGGATAATGGCGTTTCTTATCCCGGTGTTTATAGGCATTCTTTTTATCTTTTTTATATGATCTCCCATTCTTTTTAGAATCCCTGTACTTAGAGGTATGTTTTCCATCTCTGTTATATGCTTTCCCTTCCTTTTTAGAATCCCGGTAGAGATTTTTCCGATTTTCCTTTTTTGAATACCTCGTCTTTGTGCGATCGGATCTTGATATACGGTCTTTCCGCACATTTTTAGAATCCTGGTAGCCCTTTTTCCGATTTTCATTTTTTGAATACCTCGCCTCTGTGTGAACGGATTTTGATGTGCGGTTTTTTTGTACCCCCTTTTTGCCGGATTGTTTTACGATCTTATCCTTCTTTAACGTCGTGCGTGCTGAACGTTTTTGATCGTTACGCTGCCCGCTTCGTAAAACCGTACGTTGGGCCAGTGCATCCTGTGCCATTCCCGCCATCAGGATAATGATTAACAATCTGAATAGCGTAGTTCTTATCTTTTGCTTTTCCATGATATCTCCTTTCCTAAAATCATAAGCCTGATCTTAATCTTAATCTGGATATCCTTACCCTGAAAGGTACAACTCCTGTGCCAATGCCATAAAACCGGCCCGGAAAACACAAATTGCTGTTGTGATGGGCAGATTCTGTAAACTTTGTTTACAGTACAGTATACATTGTTTACGAAAACATAGGGTTCGGTGAAATATCTCAAAGTACAATATTACTCCTATTTGCTTCTGATATACCTGCACAGATTTGGTTGGTAATATTTAGAATTTCATCCATCGTTAATTCCTGTTCATTTATCCCGTTCTGAGTGATTTGCTATCTACATTTTCCATAACAATACATTTCCAGTTTTCAACTATAATAATTTCATGAATAGTTACAATATTAAGATGATTAAGAGCAGCGGCTGATTCAGCCTCTGTCCAAAAAACGGAACCTTATGATATTTTTAGACTCTAACCACAATGGGATATTAGGTATATTCCAAATAATTTTGATATTACGTGAAAGATGCCTGGTTACAGAAACGTTTGAGAATTAAGGCAAACCAACCCGCATACGATCCGGCGTACAAAGAAATTTTGCAGCAACTGGATCAGCAATTCAACGAGGCATATGCAAAGGAAAATTATAAGAAATCCGTTTTAGTGGGGATGTACATACGAAAATTTGTAAAATTGTAATGATGTATATCGTGGTGTGGCGACTGGTGGCGCAACGGCTGGAGCATTTGTAGGAGTTGCGATCCATTTATTGTTTTGCCCTAAAGCCACAGCAGGGTAGAGGATAATGACTAAGAAAAAGAACACTATTGTTGAAAATATTTTATTAATCATAATTGTTAGTTTGTATTTACTTTACTAATTGTATCAATTTCGGTAAAATTAATATTCTTCAGCTCTTGTTAAAACTTTTGGGCTTAATTTTACACCATTTTTTATCTCATATAATTTCCAGGTGTTCTTGTCAATTTCTTCCAACGTCCAATCTCTTTTTGGATCTGCCAATATTTTTTTTAATCTTCTAGGAAAGGCGTTTGCTGCACGTGCATTTTCCCAGGTTTGAATAACTTTGAAGATGGCATCCTTCTGAGGACAGCTTTCAACGTCTTTCTGGTTTAAGACGAGACTATATGTTGCACCTACACCCACAGAAATAGTCTGAATATGCTCGTACTGCTCAACTGTTGAGTTGGCTTGAATAGGAAAATTACTTCCCATACTTGCCGGGAAAAAGTTGGAAAATGTTACATCACGAAGGTCTTTCCCCTGGCTGGTGGTGCTGCCCCATTCGCGGGTGTTAAGATCGTACAGGTTTTTGCCGCCGCCAACGTTCCAGATACTTTGATAATGCCATGACCCTTCAGACAAGGTAGCCCCAGTAAACCTGATGTGTGGTAAACCATGTTCTGCTGCTTTTTCAAACATCTTACGGAAGAATCGTTTTGCAGAGTAATAGCCGTGCCCGTTATTAAACAAGAATTCCTGTCCGTCGAAGTCATAGTAGCCTAAACCGTTAATAAAACAAACATCAGCATAGTATTTAGCAATTTCATCCTGAAGCTCCATATTTGGAATCAATCCATCGTAACCATAATTTAAGGTTACCTGAAGTTTGTAAATGGTGTCGTTTGCCAGGTGATTGGTTGGTTTGGTGTCCCAGTAGCCACGCTTAACATTTAAAAGCCGGTAAGGCTCTCTATCTGAAACACCGAGATAGTGAATGAGCTCCTTACCGATTTTTATTATATTCAGATTTTCGCAATGTCCTTCCCAGCTGGCAATTTCATCAAGGTGGGTTGGGTCGTCAACGAAGATGATCGTATCCGTTGGGCTGATACTTTTTTTCAGCAAACGTTTTTGCTGATAACACAGACTGTCGCTTGGTACGGGGCTGGCATCTTTGGTGCCGGGAGCGAGGGAATTTGTAATAGGTGTTCTCCCTATAGTAATTCCATATTTTGCAGCCATTTCGGCAAATTCTTTATGCGATTTATTTCCTGCAGTTAATTTAATCGGCTTTTTTTCAAAATCTTTTCCATCAATAAAACCTTCATTTCCACGATCGGGGCGAAGAAACCCCTGATCGTATAAACTTATGGATTCAAACCCCAGGCGTGATGTATAGTGAATAATACTATCATACAAAGCTCCTCTGGTAAGAACATCCGGTACATAGGCAACAGGATCTTTCACCCATTTACCGTTTATCGTGGGATAAGGTAATCCTTCTGACAATACGATCTCCTGAATTACATCCATTAATGCGGTACTGTCAGGGCTTCCCCATAATGCGATCGAAGAGCCGATATAGTCTTCATCCACGGGCTGAACCTGAATATGGTTAGGCGTATTAGCTGCCATATTTGGGATTAACGAATAGTAAACTTCCCGATCAAATGTCCTGTCCCTGGAATGGTAAGAAATGGATATTCTCCCTTTGTCGTCAACCAAAGCAGCATTACCATACATGATCCTGTACCAGGGTTCTTTGTGGGCATAAAAAGCCACATCGCTGATACCATCACCACCCAGCGTAAAAATCTGTCCTTCGTATAAACTGTCCGGTAAAGAAAATCGCTTGGGGTCGGGAGAGTGGATAATATATTGAAAGGGAGCCGCATCTGCCACTGTTGTGGAAACACCTCCGAGCGTATTGTCGTCAAGTGCCAGAATTCCGATGGCATAATTTACCGTCTCGCTGGTGTCGCGTGCCACACCAATGATTTCCCCCAGTAGATTTGTAATATTGGTATGGTACAAACCCCATTGTATATCATCAATTCCATTGCGCGTCGACAAAGAGAGAAGTGTTAATTTTAAATACTTATTTTTAGGGTCAATCACTATTTCTGCCTTTGAACCATTTGAATAACTTAAGAAAATTCTGTTTTCTTCATTATCAAAAATTGCCAATTGCGGTTTGTAATACTTCTTCTCGACACTACTATACAAACACATTAATGGCGATGGTTTATCTTGAGGGCTAAACTCCCAATGAGGGTTTATCGTTACGTTTTGCATACTGCGGATAAAACCTCGTTCATCAATCTTAATCTTAAAATACTCGGTCCTGTAATCTACTTGCGATTGGCTTGAGCAATTACAATGAAAGATTGATACGAGACATAAAAAGAGGGGGGTAAAAATACTGATAGTAAATTTATACGCATCTTTAAAAGTACTGTTTAAGTTATCCATGGGGTTATTTTTAATTGAACTGTATGTATTTTTTTTATTTTAATACTCATTATTTAAAAGGAAATAAACTTAATTTTTCGGCCATACCTTAATAATTTGTTTTCATTTTTGTGAGAGGCTGCGAAGCAAAACATTCTGCTTCAGAAAGAATTAGACCAGAAAAATTGCGGTCTGATTCTTCTTCGAACATTATTTTAAGAGACGGATTGATTGCCTGATATGTTTTTCGTCGATAAGTTTATCATTAGCAAATTTATGTAAAATACTCGATATAAGCGTCTGATATGGTAAACCTTCCTCCTGTGCTTTACGTTTGATTCGTTCCAGGGTTTGATTACTCAGACGAAGTGTAACTCTGTTCTTCTCATTCGTTTTTGATATAATTTTTTTAACTCTCTGCCGGTTTTTATCGGAAGCCTTTTTATACTGTTCCGCGTTGTCCTCGACACTTTTCTCAAAGTTATCCAGTTTTATATTTTTCATGATTATTCTCCATAAATTCTATTGAATTTCCTGCTTGGAAAAGCCGTTTTTAAAATCAAATCGTCATTATCATCTATGATAAACGGGACAACATAGATATAATTTTTTAACCGAACTATGAAGATCATCTGATTTTCTTTATTCGGATTTTCAAGAATATCCAGATATTCTTCCCGCAGAATTATTTCCGAAATTTCATCAAATGAAATACCCCGTTCCGTGATTAATTTGGTATTTTTATCTTCATCCCAGTAAATCATGCTTTATATTACACCAGTATATGTACAATGTCAATATAATTAGACAATATTATTACATATCTGAGTTCAGTGTCCGGTTTAAACTGAAGTGGATCTTATAAAATGTACGCGTATCAATTGATTATTTCAGTGTAATGTTTTTGGGACTTGATTGAATGAACTCACCCTTGCCGGAAATATCTTAAATTCATAAATTAATTTTTATACTGAAAACCATATAGAAAATCCAAAAGATTATAAATGGAATATTCTGATATTTCTTTTAAGTTGAAGCGGTAAGGGATATTTAACTCAGAAGGATAAAAATGAAGAAAATCAAAAATTTTGGAGAGAATGTTGCGGGATATCAGATTCCTGTTTTAAATGAACGGGAAATAAGAGCTGCAGCCGGCATTCTTTTTCTACTTATGTTTATCGCCATACAACGGGCGGCTCAGTTTCAGGACTTTGTATTGTTAAAATACGCGATCCTCCTGTTTTTAACCGATATGGTCATCCGGGTTTTTATTAATCCAAAATATGCGCCAACTCTGATAATCGGCCGATTTATTGTAAGGAAACAGGTACCGGAATATGTTGGAGCCAAACAGAAAAAATTTGCCTGGATTATAGGAATTATATTGGGATTAACCATGTTAATTCTGCAGGTGATCGTCAACTCTTTCAGCCCGATAACCGGATTAATCTGTTTTATCTGTCTTATATTTTTATTTTTTGAAGCGGCTTTTGGCATTTGCCTGGGATGTCTGTCTTATAAATGGATTTATAAAGAAAAAGCACAATACTGTCCGGGTGAGATCTGTGAATTGAAAGACAGGCAGGAAATTCAAAAAACTTCTAAAATGCAATGGCTGATTGTTTTTGGATTTGTAATCTATATTTATCTTACAGTCGTTTTATTTCATGATTTCTTTAAAGTGCCGCCATTTGATCTGTTTGGTTTAACTGATACGATCCATTAAAAATTATAAGGGGATCCATCAGGGTTCTTTATCGCGTGGGGAATTCTATTTCCGTTCTTTGAGGAATTTAACAGTATACGTAACAGATGATAAAGGGTCCGGCAATAAAAAAGCCAGACCCGGGCATATAGGATTAACTGTATACCACCCCAAGCCCCAAATGGGACTTTATTGATCCAGCCCTACCGGGGCATCCATGACATACGCTATGATGTCAATCTATGCATACGCCGAAGTCTGAAACAGAGATTCAGAGGTCCTCTATACATGCACCCGGGGGTACCCCATCTATGCACATCCGGGTATGATCTCTACGCACATTCGGGTACGATCTCCATGCATTACCGACCCCGCAGTCCCTGCATATCGCACCCGCCAATCGATAGTCAAATGGTCCACGAATCCACAGACATAGATATTGTATATCTACACATACAAAGTAATTTATATTACCGAAATCAGGCCACGGTCAAAATCCAGGCGACAATCCTAATATAAAACCTACATTAAAAAATCTTAGCCCTAAGGAAATAGTCTTTAAAATAAATGTATGAATTATTAATTCTCAAGAAGATTAACTTCACAAACTTTTTCCCGCTGATCGAAAGGTACAAACAGGGATTTGATCTCACAGGGAGACATATCAATCCGGAAGTCTCTGTTTAGCATTTTCAATTCGACTTTTCCCCGGGCAGATAAACCATATAATTCAACACATCGTAAAATAAGACCCTCCCGATCTTCAGCCCGTTTAACAACAGTTATTGACACATTGTTTAAATTGGTCGATAAAAATCCATTTCGGTCTGGCAGTACACCTTCATGTGGATTGGCATGAAAGACAAGTGGAGGCAACAAAAATTTTTCGGCTCCGGTGTGAGATATTTGCCTGTTTCCAATCTCCGGAATGCGGTATTAATTTGTATTTAAACTCATGGATCCCTTGTTCCATATACCGGCATGCATCTTGCTCTGTCACAACCACCGGATTGTGATGACACCAGGCGGTACTATGAAATATTGTAAGCCTGATATCGCCGTTTTTTACACTATAACCGCATTTACTATCATTAATTATGGCTAAAGCCAAAGCCCTCATTTTCATCTCTGCTACTCACATCAATCCATTCCTGTCCTGGTTCTTCATCACCGTTCATATCTCTTTCAATAAATCCGTATGGTATGGCGTAGGTGCATTTTCCATTTTCTAAAACTGTAGGAAAGCTCAATTTCAATACCCGATATTTCTCATGCCAGTTAACCGTCAGTTTACATTCCAGTTCCGATGATTCCCTGTATAAGGAAAAATCCTGGACAATAAATGAATCTCCCCAAATGGATTTCACCTGGAGGCGTATACGCTCAGGACCGTTTTCAACGGTCTTAAAAGTTGGATTCTTAAAACATCCGATCTCTTTGTCATACGCTTTAATTTTATGTCCCCAGGTATCATCCCAATCTTCGAGAACAATCGGTAAGGCTCCGGGATCTTTGAACAGTTCACGATTGAGGGTCTTATCAAAATATGAGCGTATCGCACCGGTTTTTCTGTCAAATTCAACCCGAACCAAACTATTTTCCATTGTGTGTTCTGTGAGTATTAATCCTTCCGGTCTTAAGGGATCTTCTGTTTTACTAAAATCTAGCCGGTAAACATGATATCCCATAGCCGGAATTTCAGATTTAAACAGAATTCTAATCCTGAACGGGCGATTTTCCTGCTTTGCAGCCGCGGTACCCACTAATTGACAGGGTATGGAATTACCATCTGAATCCCGAAGAAGAACTTTATCTTTTTGGAAGCTATCGCTAACTGAATTTCTAAATGCTGTATTCTCAACACCGCAGGAATTGAGATCCGTCAGTTCTGTCTCAAACTCAACATAGGTACCTACCGGCCATGAACAGGGATTAAAAACAATAAAGGGAGAAGATAAGCGGAATTCTGAGTTCAGCGTATTAATCTTTAAACTTAAGGAGAGCATCGCCTTCATGATAACATCTTGTGCTACAGACCTGGCATATCCATAATCCATACCCGCCTCCTTATAGGCTTCTTCGATGGAAGTACCGGCGAGAATATCATGAAACTGGTTAAACAGAACTTTCTTCCAGGAAATTGTCAAAGATTCCAGTGGATACTGATAATCTGTTAAAACGGAAGCGAGTGATGAAATTTTTTCAGCATAAATAAGAGCCGATGATGTTTGGCGATCCCACATTTTAACATCGGCACAAGCTGAGTAACAGCCGCGGGCATGATGTTGGAGTTCATCACTAAAAGTCGGCAATATATCTTCCCGTAATCGAATTGTGTTGATATATTCTTCGGGTGAAGCGAAACGGATGCCCGGCAGCCGGCTATCAGCTAATTCTTTTATCTTTTCAATTACAGCAATCGTTGGCCCTCCCCCATGGTTACCCACACCATAAAATACGGCAATATCTTTTACATCCGGCAGCGTTTGAGAAAATCGATTGATATATTCATCAATTCTTTCTTCAATATCACCTGCAGCAGCAGTATATGATGTAAAAATCGAGACGGCAAGAACTTTACTTCCATCAGAACCTTCCCAAATAAATAAGGGTGCCGGCAAATCATTTTTTTCGTGAGGTTCCGGGCGCATGTAGAAGTAAGAATCCATCTCCTGCTTTTTTAATATCTGTGGAAGTGTCCAGGCATGCCCGAAAGTATCAGGCGAAAATCCCATCTGCGCTGTTTTGCCAAAATGTTTATTGAAAAACTTTTGACCATAGAGACCCTGTCTCACCAATGATTCACCTGTACAACAGTTAATATCGGATTCAATCCACCACCCCCCCACCAGGATCCATCGGCCTTCCTGTACATGAACTTTTATTTCGTCGAACATTTCCGGTGATGCCTCAGCAACCCACTCATAGAATTGTGCCGAACTGGCAACAAAACAGACAGATGGGAATTCCTTCATTCTGTCTAATGCCGAACGAAAGGTTGCGAAAACCTCCTGATACCCTTCTTTTTTTGTCCATTGCCAAACGGGATCAAGATGGGCATGACCGATAGCATAGATATTGAATGTGGGATCGGGCATTTTTTAATACTTTCTATTCAAATTTATCACGTATCTTAATTTCTTCAACATTATTAGACACCGGGTATCTAACCTGAATAATTCACCACAGAGCAAACAGAAGAAATATAACGTAATTAAAAGTAGATAATTAATGGTTTCGAATATAGAAATTTTAATTCGTATTACAAATAAAGAAACTCTGAAGATAAATATAATAATATTAAATATTTACCTCTGTGATCTCTGTGGTTTATGAATAGAACAGGCTAAGTACAATTTCGAAAATTTGAAAATAGTCAATACAATCCTCATTATCAACAATGAAGTTATAAGGATCATTACAAAGAAATTCTGGCCCTACAATTTCCAAGAATTTGGAGAAAACTATTTCAAAAATAACTGATATTTATTCCAGGTAAGAATCCTCAATGATGTCGATTTCTGTTGTATACCAGTGAACATATTTTTACATTTGTGTATTAACTGACTCTTATTAGACCAGATTCGCTTTCTATTCTTACCTTCACAGACGAACACTAGACAGAACGATTATTGTTTACAACATTTTTTGAACAACAAATAGATAGAATTTTACTATAAATCTTTTTCTGGAATCATTCCACTCACTTAAATGTTTGCCCCCACACCAAATATTGAAAAGAATGACAGAAGAACCAATATTTCGAAAGCCAGATAAATATAAATCGAGTAGCTATCGTGCGTACAACACTAAGATGCCGGGCTACTACGATTCAGCATATTTTGTTCGGCTCTTTCAATTGCCACTTTGGCATCAGACTATAGTAGAGGACCTTTATTCAACTAAGTACATTGGATATACTTGATGTGGGTTGTGGAACAGGGAGTTTACTTGCTGAATTAGCAAAATCAGGGGCGGCTTCACTCTCGGGTGTCGATTTGGCACAAGGAATATTGAATGACGCAAGAAAGAAACTAACAGATCAAAATGTAAATGCAGATTTACGTGAGGCAGATGTGGAGGATTCCATTCCCTGGGATGACGGTACATTTGATATAGTCACCTTAACTGGCGCTCTTCATCATTTCTATCGTCCTATCGATGCCTTAAGTGAAATTTATCGTGTCTTGCGTCCTGGCGGTCATGTTCTCGTTGTAGATGCCTGCTATTTCACACCAATTAGGCAACTACTTAATCTTTATCTAAAGATTGTTCCTCACGACGGGGATTATCATTTCTACTCTACTGAACTTGCGCAGGAACTCTTAAAAGAAGTAAGATTTAATTTAATAAAGACTAAGCAAGTGGGAATTTGGGCGTATTATATTGATAGTACAAAGCCTTCAATAAATGATAGCGCGGTCTAATCAATGGCATCAAGCGGACGGGAAGGAGCTGAGCATACGCCCTAGGATAAGTATTACCAAGTTGTTATTTTGAGCCCCCTGCTTATGCCACGATCATTAAATGTCTTACTTATTTTGGGTATTATATTAAACAAGGTAATAGTTTATTAAATGAGAAATCAAATGAATAATAGTAAAATTCCAGGTTGGTTAGTTGATGTTCAAAATAAAAGTTGGGAACCTGAGATTTTAATTTCAGGAATTACATTAACATTTGTATTTATTCTGTCTAACTATATTTACAATTTTTTTGGAATGCTGGTGCAGGATTTCGGTGTGTTTGATGCAGTTGCTAAAATGCTGTATAGAATATCGGTAATTGCCATAACAGGATTAAAAATAATTCTAATCCTGCATTTTATTTTAAGAGGATTATGGACCGGTATTAGTGGGACTTCACTTATGTATTTCCAAACGGTGTAAATAAAGAGAAACTGTCTAAATCTCAAAAAAATATTATTTATGATAAACCGGATATATTGGTAATAAAGTTTGAAAAGATATGCAGTGTCATGTTTTCTTTCATATTCTCCTCTATCTGGGTTGGAATTGCTGTATTTTTGTATTTTATTCCACTTGTAATATTGTTCATAGCAGGTTTAGATATATATTATATCTCAATTATTTCCAGTGTATACACCCTGATAACATTTGTAATCATAATTGCCATTTCAATTTTTTATAAAACAAAATTTATAAACTCTAAAATTTTACAAAAATTAGAGAATTCAATTTTCGAAAATATTTTAAAAATCTATTTAACTAATATAGGCAAGGTTAAAACACTTTTGATATTTTTAATTTATTTTCTGATCATTATTTTTATATCCCGCTCTTCTATTCTTAAATTTGATTTTAATAATAAAAGCTGAAATTAATACCACTACCGTAACCGATATTATTAGGGTAGATTACGATCATTATATAGATTCAAGAGATCCAGAATTGAGATTTCAGAAAGCAATAATTAATCAATATGGAGTGTCAGACAATGAAATAAAGACTATTCATCAGTTTTTATAAAGAGGATAATTATTATTATTGATGAGCTTAAAAATAATCCAGAACTTTTAAAAGAATCTAATATTGAAACAGACAGCACAAAAAGGATAAATATATCGGATTTATACGAGATCAAGATTGATGAAAAAACGATTTCCGGAATGAGATGGTATAGTAAGGAAAATATTAATACTAATCAGGAAGTAATTATCACGACTATTCCATTAGATACTATAAAAAGTGGATATCATGAATTAAAGATCAACAAAATATATTTACGAACTCTGAAGGAAAAAATAAAGCTGATAATGAATTGGGACATCATTCCGTTTGAAGTAGTAAGTAAGAAATAAAAACAACACTTTGATGGGTATGAGTATGTTTTATAATTATAGATTTTCTTTAAACGATTTACAATAGTGAAAATGGCTTGGCCTCTAACCTGTATTTGTCCTTAAAAGTCGAAGAGAAAATAGTATTCCAATACGATAAAATTACAGAAGTAAAGTCCCATATTTTTATCCCTTTCAGATCCTCAATCATGACGATTTTCGTTGTGTATCAGTAAACATATCTTTACATTTGTGTATTAACTGACTCTTATTAGACCAGACTCGATTTCTATTCTTTCCTTCACCGACGAACACTACAAAGACCGATTATTGTTTCCCACATTTTTTGAACAACAAAAGAAATATTTTATTTATATATAATTTCCTCCCTTAAAAGAATCAGAACGATTCACAATGAAAATTTAAATATAAAATGAATCCATTGCCTGAATACACCCCATAATAGTCTAATTTCATTAATTATTTAAAAGGAGAAAAGAGCCATGTTGAAAAAATTAAGTTTTTCTACTGCTATTTTATTATCACTATTCATCATTTTTAGTTTTCAAAAATCTATGGCTGATGAAAAAGAGGAGGCAGCAATTAAAAAAGTGATTGAGGCTGAAGATAAATTTTTCAATGAGAATAATTATGAGGAATTAGCCAAAACATGGGTACATGCGCCATATGCTCTTATGACCTCTACTGGTAATTCATTTAATTTTGAGTTTAATGGATGGGATTCAATAGGGATTAACTATAAACGATGGACGGAAGGAGCGACTGAACCATTTACAGATGAAATTATTCATAAAAATTATTCATACAGAATTTATGGTAATGGTGCTTGGGTTACTTTTGAACAATATCGCAAATCCAGTATGGAAAAAAATCCTGAATATTTACCAGGAAAAGCACTAAGAGTGTTAGAGAAAACCGATGATGGATGGAAAATAGTTTATTGGGGTTACATCGGCAGATACTCATACGAATAACCAGGGTAGAATGGGATATAAATGCTTCTGGATATATTTTACTGCGTCATGAGAAAATTAAAGAGGCCATAGAAGTATTTAAAATGAATGTGAAATTGTATCCTGAATCTTCAAATGTATATGATAGTTTGGGTGAAGCCTATATGAAAGATGGTAATAAGGAGTTGGCAATTAAGAATTACGAAAAGTCCATAGAGTTAGATCCCAAAAACGACCATGCACAAAAAATGATAGAAAAAATGAAAGAATAAATCGCTGGAGACGAATTAATTTGTCTATTTGTCGTGACTTGACGTCATGTTTACAATTTGATTGAAAATGTAATTATAATGAGAACATTATAATTTTACTATAATTTATACATGATGTTAAATTGTCTATAAATCTTTTGATCCAATCGAGTATTATATGGAATCATTCCACTCATGGGTTAACCGCAATCATTAAACAATTTGAAAGGAGATTAAAGGTGAGAAAGAAATATTCGTCAATTGCATTTATTACCGTGTTGTTTTTTACAAGTTATACTTCGCTTTCCTTTGGCCAAACATCACTTCCTGAAGGGAAACAGACAACACTCGGTCTTTATGTGACTGCCAAAGAAGCCTATGTCAAATGGTTGAGCGATCCCGGAAATGTCAAATTTATAGATTGCCGGACACCAGAGGAGTATATTTTTGTAGGTCATGCTCCTATGGCGTATAATATTCCAAGCATGTTTATAACGCACAAATTTGATGAGAATAAGAAAAGGTTTATTATGGAAGGTAATTCGAATTTTGTAGCACTTGTCAAAGCAAAATTTGAGACCACTGATACAATCATGATTATGTGCCGTTCAGGCGGACGCAGCGCAATGTCTGTAAATAAGTTGCTGAATCCGGATTTAAAAATGTCTATACAATAACAGACGGTTTTGAAGGAGAACTAGTAAATGATCCAGAAAGTCGCTTCTACGGAAAGCGGTTTAAAAACGGATGGAAAAATGCTGGGAACCCATGGACATATGAGATTGATCCCAATGTTGTTTATGTTGCTGAAACGAAAAAAGAATAGCAGATCAAATTAATTATTTATGCTGGTCAGAATTAATAGTGTTTTAAATTAAATCCGTGTCAATCCATGAAATCTGTGGACTATTTTTTTCTTTATTTGTCCCGATACATCGGGACGCTATAAATTAATCAGGTTAGATAAAGATATAAGTCGACGAAGAAAAACATATTTTACCGTTATAGAGGTATTAATATGATAAGTCCGGTTTATAATATTAAAATATCTTTTTATGTAATTATACTGCTAATATATTTTTCTCCCTTACAGGCACAATGGGATGAATTCGGAAATAAGACATCTTACCCGCAGTAAACTATGGTCATCGTTTCGTATGTCCGGCCTTCAGGGGCCACAGGCACAGGATACTTCAGCGGCTAATGATGAAGCCGGATTAAGTTATCCCGGAAACGGTATTCGGAGGGGAGAATATCTGGGGTACTGGTATGGGTGGGACTTTCCGGACGTCGTCGGCGGTGGAGGCGCAGGCAGAGTAGATCCGAATGCAACCAGGAATATGAATTCGCATGGTGAGGGAACCTTTATATTAGCCAAGACGGGTAGTACAAAACGTATTTCCTATTCTGGTCCGCGTACAACTTCGACAGATGTTGTTACCATGGTTTATGACGCAGCAATGGCACCCGAATTTGATCTGGGCGTTGATGATGGAAAATCAACCTATTGGCCCGGGGCACCGTTACCTGATCCTCCGGAGTCTCCCGATAGAGATTCATAATTATGCTTACCATGACTATATCGGAAGGGATAATGAGGCTGAAGAAATTATGATTGTAAAATGGACGACCGGTGTAGGGATCACAGGGACAAAAAAAGCGAAAGCCTGGAGTTATCAGAAATATGATGATTTTTTTATTGTCGAAAATATTTTTGAATATACCGGAGATTCCAATGGTGATGGCGTGGTTACTGCCGAGGACGTATATGGCACGGATCTTCCTGTTCTGACCGACGTTTATTTTGCCTTTGGTAATATGTTTTCTTCTTCCCTGATGGGAGAATGCTGGGGCGATGATCCTTATTATGGCTGGGGTGACTTGGCGAAGGAATGTGCCGCATTGCGCAGGACGATCACTATAAATACAGCGATTCTCCCGGATATCTGGCGCTATTGTCTGAGGATACGCAAAATTATACCGGTAAAAAAATGAGTTATGGATGGGATGGGGATGATCCGGACAATGATTATGATGATACCGGCGAGCCTTATGTGGAAAAATATGTTCAACGCTAATACCGGGAATGAACAGCAGGGCCAGAGTGAAACGCAACTCCTATCCTATGCCTTTATAGGTATGGCCCCATTGGATTATGATCCCTCCGATGGATTTTCCAATGATCCGGACATTTATGTGGCCCCTGCTTCCCTGGATCAACCGTCACGTACTAAATGGTGGCCTGTCTATCGACTTGACGATAAACCGCTTGAACCCAATTTGATCTCTTTTACAGAAGAAGAAATATATGATATGATAACCGTTGATGATCCGGCTAATGACAACCCGGCCATCCATCCGGATCCGCCACGTGCTGATGCCTTGCGATTGGTAGGGACCTATGCTCATTTTCAAGTGTATGGCCCCTATACCCTGAATCCGGGAGATAAAGTTAAAATAGTCATGGCCTTTGTCGGAGGTTCCGGGGCGGATTATCTGGCCAATCAAGGTGTCTATGATCCAAAAACGGCACCGGAAAATGCCTGGGCGCGCTCCATCGAACCCGGAAAAATGGCAGAGTTCAAATTGGGAGAGAGATCGTTATTTTATAATTTATCCCTTGCCCAGGAAATTTATGACTTAGAGTACGATGTTCCGGATCCACCGCCGGATGTTTTTATCGAAAATGTAACTCCAAATGCCAGCGGACACCTGCAGATATTTTGGTCTGATGAAGGACTGGATGCAGAAGATCCCGACTATACGGGCGAGGAAGCAAAAGACGTTGCCGGATATCGCGTTTATAAAATGTTAGTCGCAGGGGCCGCGGAAAAAGCCGATCCACTCGAACCCAGAAGTGATGACAAATTAACCAGAAATTGGCACAATGGTCCTTATGCAGTTAATAGATGAGATCCGAACGGGGCAACTTATTAGCGATATCGGATTAATTACCTATAATCCGGATAAGCATCGCTATATGTGTACCGATCCTACAACGGAGGTAAAAGCATTGCTATACTTTTATAGTGTACGATCATTTGATAGCGGGCATGATGATTGGAATAATACCGGTATCACGATACCATCTTTGGAGAGTGGCTTATCGGCGCCGGAACAGAAAATGTTAACCGGTAAGGTACCATACAGCGCGGCAAGCCCGGTGTCAGATAATATGGAACTGACAATCAGGGTCGTTCCCAATCCCTATAAAAAAGATGGTGTGCATGAATATTCCCTTTCTAATGCCATTAAATTTTTTAATATTCCGCAAAAATGTGTGATAAGCATTTATTCTGTAAGTGGTGAATTGGTAGCCCGGGTTGAACATAATCAATCTTCACCATTGGGTGAATGGGACCAGCAGACCATCAAATTTGCCGGTGATATCGCACCCGGGATTTATTTCTGGGTAGTTGAATCAAAACTGGAAGGCGAGTATAGATATACTATTACAAAAGGAGATACACTTCCTCCGGTACATATGAATAGCAAGGGCAAGATACAAAAGGGAACCCTATTAATTATTCGATAATTTAGATAATCTTGTAATTAGTAATTTGTAATTGGTAATTGGTAATTTACTAAATCATCCATGATTTAGTCCCGATATGTCGGCTGGAAGACGACATACCTTATCGGGATAATTTGTAATTGGTAATTAAAATAAAACTATTTTTGAGCGGGGGGATTTTTAAACGTATTGATCAGACTTTTTAGTTTTGGTCCAATCTGCCTGACATAAGTATTTATTATTTCAAGCTGACTATCATTAAGTAGCTTGCGTTGATATCCTTATTCAAACAATACCCGGGCATCTTCATTCCATATCCGCTGCCACAGCAGGTTCATACTTTTACCCATGTTAGCTTGCTGCGGTGCAATTTTACGGGGTGATTGCAGTTCAATACGACCGGCGTTCACTTTGCCTATCGCAAAAGTAAAAAAATACAGCGGTTCCACGCCCATACGTAAATCAGATATCAGAATATCATTGCCCATCCGGCTTACTTTGTAGAATCCTTTGCTGAACCATTGCAGCCGCTGTACAGCCCAGTCATCTTGCAAAGTCTCTATAAGTTGTGCATCACTGTGATACTTTGTAAAATGCATCATTCTTGTATCGTCCAAAAGGGAATAAAATCCTTCAACATAGCCGCTGTCGGTAATCGCCACTGTTCGCCATAATAAGGTATTAAACGGCGCAGGACCGGTAATCATTTGTTTTGAGGTAATATTCTGATTTTGCAATGAATCCCGGGCAAGCCCGCTTACATGGGTTTGCACACCAACCGACCACGCCAGGTACACAGTGCTTATTATCAAGCCCAATATATTGATGCGATAAGCAATTTGCGGATTACGCTTTATGTAAAATAAACTGAAGACGCCAATCAATAACGGTAGCGTATACAGGGGATCAATAACAAAAATAGATGACCAGCCCACTGGAAAGTTAGAAAATGGCAGAAAGATTTGCGTTCCGTACACCGTAAAACTATCTAGCAGAGCGTGGGTAATAAAAGCCAACCAGACCAGCAATGTCCACCGCCAGCGGTATTGCCGGGTTTTTGGATGCAGGCGCATGATCAGCCAGACGAATAATGGTGTGGCCAGGGTCATAAAAAATAATGAATGGCTCTCGGCGCGGTGATAGGTAAAATCCCTGACCGGATCGCCAAAGGGAATAAGGACATCAAGATCCGGTATCGTACCGCAGATTGCCCCCCAAAGGCTGGCCTTGCGACCAACTTTATTATTCATCACCGTTTCACCGACTGCTGCACCCAGTGCAATTTGTGTTATTGAATCCATACTGTATTCTGCAATTTCATTTCATAAAATTTTAATAACTTTTCAATACGGATTAAATGCAATAAACTTTTAATATATTCCTGGGCAATGAATAATAAGTTACAGGCCTTTGGTCTGTTCCTTTCTATTGTAGTCAATTCTGGACACAAAAAAAGGGTCACGTTTTTGACGCAAAACTTAAAACAAATTCTAAGCACTAAATTCTAAATCCTAAAGAAATCTCAAATCACAAATTCTAAACACTTGAATTACGTGTCAAGTCCTGAAATTGGTTTTTTATTTCATTAATCTCAATAACCTGATTATATAAAGCAATATCATTTTTGTAATCCACGTAAGGCTTTATCGTGTATAAAATCAGAATAATCGCAGATGCAACAAGCAACACCCTTACTGATAGCTTTCTTAAAGGATATAAGAATAATCCAACAAGAGCATAATCATATAGTATGTCTCCATGCCATATTAAATAACCATGTACCATTGCGAATAAAAGCAACCAGAAAAGCCTTCTGTAATATATATCTGCAATTCCTGCGGCCTTTCCTTTTTCCTCAGCCCGTGTAATCAGTAAAAAGGCTCCGGCACCAAAAAGCATTGCAAATATTGACCAGAATTTTCCAAAGAAAAGAAATTCTTTAAGTAGCCAGATATAATAATTAAATCCCGTGAAGTTATTACTTACTGATGGATTGATTAGTTTTGCTAAAGGTTGAGCAAAGAATTCAATATTAATAACTAAAATACCAAGTATAGCAAAACCACGTAAAATGTCTAATGAATGTACACGCTCTGATACTTTGACGGGATGAATTCGAGTAGGTGAAGAATTATCTTTCTCCATATCTATGTCTCCAATCTATTAATATGTATGATTGGAAAATTGCGGAGTTAAAATTTTAGTAATTTTTACTCTGAGATCAACTTTTTAATGATATTGATATGAATTAATTCGTAGTAAATCCCCTAAAACTGGTCCATCTGAACCCATTCTGGAAACAATTTTAGAC
>CAWCNS010000003.1:0-85373 GCA_963796965.1 Calditrichia bacterium | reverse complement strand
CCTGTTTGGTAAAAGTGATGTCCCGGCTATCGCCCAGTAATGGTCAAATTTTTGCGATATATCATCAATTGCGATATGGATTTCAGCTGACAGGTCTGATTAAAGGTAGTGGTTGATTTTGCAATTTGCTTTATTGCTGATTCATAGTTGATGACAATTTTTTCGAGTTCCGGATTTATAACTTTTTTCCAATAAATATCTTTATCTGGCAAATGCTCAACGGCCAATAATTCATCCTTTAACTGTTCGGTGATTTTCGCCAGAGAATCAATCGTCTGAATGGCATGCTTTAAATGATGGTTCCATTTATCAATCATAAAATTAGCAACCGGAAGAAAAAGATAAATATGTAAGAAATTATGCGCGTAAATTATTCTACCCGAATCTAAGAATCTTTCCTTTCTTCTAAGAATATGAAATATTTTGTCTAATATTCTGTAATACAACAGTGAAAACGATTTTATCTGCCTTTTTATAAAACTATCATTTTCTTCTGATCTAAATTTTTCAAGACTGATAAGATGTTGAAAAATTTACCGGAACCTGATCAAGAATCGAGACTGATTTTTCCTTCCATTCCGGCCAAAACGGATGGTCCAATGCCAAATTTTGTTTTTCCTGTAGTATGGGCTATTCTTTTACGAAGGTCATCCAAATGATCATTTATCGTAGACCAGATTTCCTTAGGAGTATTTGTCACCGGTTGCTCAGATATCAGTTTCTTTTTCAGAGATTGAATCTCATCCTGGTAGTCATTAAAAAATGATTCGTAGGCCTCGCTGAAATGTGCGTTGAGTTCTACTGTCTTTTTGTTAAAATCCTTCAAGATCTGTTTTTGAATCATTTCTATTTCCATCGCTCCTGCCACAATTAGTTTGATCTCCGGTTATAATATCCTTTTATTGAATTCCGGTGTGTCCTTCGGAACATTAAAACTATTATAACGTCTGTAAATTCATTGATGATAGATTCTTTTTTATTTGAAAAGTTATTTTTTAATATAATACCTTTCGTTCTCCCTTTTCTTCCGTTCTATGGTATGACTATATATCTATTAGTGTTGCTGAATTAAAAATTTGCCCCAATTAATACAAGATTAGTAAGTCTATAGGGGGTCAGTTTTTTCATCCCATCTCTTGATAAGATAGTCTTTTTGCTTTTCAAATATTTCGGCCTGTTCTTCTACCAGTATTTCTGCCTCTGCATTACTCATATCGATTGTTTGATTTACAAAGGAAGCAACTCTGGCAAAGTAGAGTGGTGTCATTAGGCTTATTAATAAATTGCGATTACCTTGCCAATGATGATAGGCAGCGAGCCAGATCATATAGAATTTTTGCCCAGGTTTCAGTGTGAAATACAAAATTTTCACCTTCCTTTTTTGACAGTTGTTTAATCACCTGCCACGAATCTGGTGCGATGATTTTCTCCCAGATTTCTTTCCAGTTACCAAATCCGATTTTAAAATCAACTATTAGTTTTTCGATATTTATCTCAAATGACTGAGGTTCAACATTTACTTCAGGACCCACAATGGGTACGGGTTTACTTGTTTTTACTTTTTTCCATTTGCCCTCATTTTCCTCCATCAGGTTTAATAAAGTGGCAACGACTTGGCGAAACATGGGGCCCAAAGCCTCAGCTGGATCTTTCACATCATGGATTTTTACACCCAAATTTGCCTGGGCGATTTTGGCCTTATTAATCATGGCTGTGGTTGTTAACCATATATCAATTCCAAATTTAGCAACATCTGTTTCCCAATCATCCTCTGGTATGTATTTTTGAATCATTTGTTGAGAAAAGGAAAAATCACCCCCGATCGGCTGGCGCACGCGATATCCATATAAAGCCCGGGTAAGATTATAAACAATATTATTGGTGATGGTACCATCATACTTGTAGCGTGTATAGTAAGGTGCCACAAAATCAAATCCATCCTTGAGAATAGGATCGACCATACTTTTTATCCAATCAGGTGTAATCGATCTTAAATCAGAGTCGAATAAGATGCAGACTTTTGTATCTGTGTAGATGTGCCACTTCAAATATAGACTCTAACCGCTGTTCCCTTTCCGGGAAGGCCGCGGTAAATGGAGATTATTCTCTCTATCCAGGCACCGTTTTCTATTTCTTCGCTGACTTCACGTGTATCATCTACGGACCCACCATCAGCGACAAGTAAAACACTTTTAAGATTTGGATAGTGAATTTGCAAACCACTCTCCACCGTTTTGATAACGTGGGATATGGTTGTTTCATTATTAAAACAGGGTATGCCCACAATTATATCGGCAGAATCAAGTCGTTCAAGTCTTCGTCGAACCGGTTGTCTGATAGCAGTGCTAAATCGCATATTATTTTACTCCCAATATTGGTTTACTGTTTTGCCCTTTTTATCTACTCTGGTTTTTAGATATTAAAAGGTAGCAACATTCAACGTTTTTGTCGCAACATTACAAACGTTGCAACATCTGATTCTGTTTTTCTCGAAAATTATCAATAACGGATATAGACGTATTAAAGAAGGGTTTTACCTTTCGGTTCGTTTTCTTTTCACCTTGGCTAATAAGATATATTGGCAAGTTTCTTACCATATTTTTAGTGGATGTATAAAATAAAACCTTTTTAGAAAATAATATCAGGTACAAAAAAACTGAATGAAATAACTTTAACTTATTTTTGTAAAGTTAATAATCCGGATTGCCAGATCACCCGCCGGGCTCTCTATAATTGTTTGGATAATTATACAGAAGAAATTATTATCCAGGAAGTGAATTTTGAAAACAAAAAGGAAATCTGTGATGCATATCGTATTTATGGTGTACCTACATTGTTAATTACTCGAAAAGGTATTGTATTAAACCGCTATTCGGGTATACTTGATTCCCATGAAATTAATGTTCTATTAGATCCAATAATAATATAGCCAAAGTAAAATGAAGGAGGTAGTATGAGTAGTCCCGATTCAAACCAGAATAATGAAAAGAATAAACCCGAAAAACCAAAAGCACCAAGGCACCTATTAATATAACAACTCCTGATAAAAAACAAAACAATATTAAGAAGGATGATGGAATATTGATTGAAGCAGCAAGAAAAATTGAAATTGATGCAAAATCTTTTAATGGTAAAGCGACATATATTGTTGAGAAGGATTCTGATCAAACAACAGAAATCACTGAAATTGCATATGATAAACTTAAGAAAGGCGTATCAGAAACATATGATGTGATTTCAAAAACTATAGTCGATGATCCGATTACATTAATAGGCAAAAAAGATGATGTAAATTAATTGAAAAAAAGTTTACATGTAAAATAGATTGTCCTTCTGGAAGTAGATGAAAAAGAGGAAAGGCGACCTGCATTTGCAATGATCTTTCCAATTTCCACAAACAATATATTTTAATATTTCTCTAATGATCCCACTCAACTAGTACGAAAACTGATGTAAATATTGTCATATACCCTATTGTCAAGAAATTCTATTAAATGTGATCAATATCCCATTGTCTTAGACTCGTGTGCGTTTTATCACTAATGATCATAATAATTTAGGTAAACTCTTAATAATCCAGAACTTTGTCCGATCATAAAAGAAATTAAAAAATTTCGCGGTACTATAACAACAAACCAGGTGTTAGAATAATAACATTATAAGTTTAAGGAAGATAAATGTTCAAACAAGCGATTTTCATCTTTTTTCTCACCATCTGTATGATAGTTCAAACAGCAGCACAGGAGGCTTTACCCCTGCGTTCAGATATTACTTTTGAAGTATTAACAGATTCGCTTCAACGTAACAATAGTCCTCAGGATTTAACGCTCTCGGTTTCCAGCTCAGCTGGGGAAGGGATAGACTATTTTACTATAAAAATGAACGGTACCGAAGTGCTATGGACGGTGGTTTCTGCTGAGATGGATGCTCAGCAACTTTGGTTGATCATGAATGAAGGAAAAGCGGATCGGGAAAATATTCTTGCTTGGAAATACGATCAGGAGGAAGGAACACTCAGGTTCTATCCACCGCAGGGAGTTACCATTTTTGATCTGACCATGGTTCTCCGCGCAAACCTCCTCAAGTCACATATTATTCAGAAGAAGTCAGAGAAAGAAGTTGTTCTCCTGGCTCAGTCGGGGGGAGATTTATCCCGTTGTACATCGAGAGGCAACGGAAACAAAGTATCTTTTAAATGACGAGAATAAATCTTTTCTCTGCGTCTTCGCGACTTTGCGAGAGGTATGAATATTGAAAGATAAGAAATTTGAAATAAGTGGCAGTTTCTCACAGGATCCTTTGGTCCTGTTTTTGTGGTTTCAGGAATATGACTACCTAACATACAACAATTAAGGTAAATGAAATGTTCAAACGGTTTTATTTATGGCTGATATTTTTACTTTTTAATGCATCTCTCCTGCAAGCCGATCAGGGAGGTGTGGACAGCTTTGGTCATATGTGGACGAATTCCTCCGGCACTGTATCAGTTGATTATAACTGGATCGATGCCCGGACCGGAACGGAACTATTGGATCTTTCCGTCACTGAGGATGATACAGCAAGTTTTGATCTTCCCTTTAGTTTTCAATTCTATGGTGAAAGCTTTAGTAAAATTTGGGTCTCGACTAACGGTTGGGTGAGTTTTGCCCAGCCGTCGGGTGGAGATCCAAGTTATTTACTTAACGGTTCCATCCCTGCAGGAGCCGGACCGGATAGTTTGATTGCCGTTTATTGGGACGAAATGATCGGTATTGCCGGAGGTGGCGGGAATGTCTACTATGATACAATAGGTACAGCACCTAACCGCAAAGTCATTATACAATGGGATGTTCAACGCAATGGAGGAGCAGGGGCAATCAATGTTTGTCAGGTTATTTTATATGAACAAAGTAATCTGATAAAACTTCAATATAATATACTTACGGGTGGATTTAACGGTGGTAGCAGTGCTACGATCGGGATCAAGAAAAATACGACGGATGGCGTGGAATATAGTTTTAATACAGCGGCCTCCGTGGCAGCCGGTATGGCCATCCTTTTCCATAATAAATATGTGGATAGTGCGGAAGGGTTGATCTCACCTATTTCTGTTGAAGCAGGAGGACTTGGCAATTTTACTTATACTATAGGAACTATAGATGCGACTCCGGTTGGGTTAGGTAAATTAGACCGCTTTTCTATCGGCAATCCCTTTGCTAACTACACCCACGGTTACACAGTATCAAAATCAATAATAATCTGGCGTTTACGCGGATGTCTACCGATCCACCAACAGACGCAGGATTTGCTACCTGGCATATTGACGCCAGATGACTCAATTGTCGTACAGACTTCAGAGTTTGATGTTATCGATTCCCTGGTGGTTGGATTTTATCCAGCTCATGCCAACGACACCTGATCCCACCAAATGCTTTGGCAGTACCTATGACGCTGAATTAGATTCCAGTACACAAAAATTAACCAGTGGTGCATCAAAAAATGTGGCGGTGGTGGCAGCGCAACCGGCCTATTATACACTAACACCCTCTACCAACGATACCCTGGCAGCAGGAGATAGTCTCTATTTTGTACTGCATGCCTTTGACCAGAGTGGTAATCCGGCACGCAAATAATGCGACGGTTACTCTATCGATATTGGGGAGTAATACCGCCGGAATTTATCCGGCAGCCCCATATAGTTTTAACAATAGTGACAGCATTGCCTTTACGGTGAGTGATTCGGTCGCCGGGGCATTTACCCTGCGTGCCGTGAATGGAAATCTTATCGCACAAAGTGGATTGATAACCGTAAATGCTAGATGTGGCTGGTAATTTAATACTTAGTAAAATCACACCTGATACAACTGGTATTCCTGCCGGAAACGAGATTTTATTATCCGGCAGCGTCACCGATCAATTTTCCAATGTGGTATCGGGCGATACAATCCGCTTTATCGTACGTGCCGGTGGCGGAAATCTGAACAGTCAGGATAGTGTCGATGTGGTTACGGATGCTTCGGTCTGGCGCAGATCACCTTTATGACCGGAACGGTAGTGGATTCAAATATTGTCACCGCCTTACGAGTGGCGAACCGGGCCGATAGCGTACAATTTGGTATCGGAACTGATGCAGGAAATGTGGCCTATTATGGATTAACACCCGCCTCGAGATACGATTGTGGCGGGGATAGTCTAGCTTATACACTTGTCTGCTTATGATCAGTATGGTAACCTGGTAGCGAATAGCGATAGTGTTACCTTAACCGCGGTAGGCAGTGATTCTGCCGGATTCAGTCCGGGACCTTATGAATTTGGTGGGGCGAGTAGTTTTACCTTCCGCGTCAGTGATACGACAGCGGGATCATTTGCGGTGCGAGTGGTTAATACCATAACCCCATCTTAACGATCACGGGTGGTTTAGTGACGGTCGGTCCTGAGAACGCCGATCATTTTGTGATGATATCGAGTAGTGATTCGATCAATGTTGGTGGTGAGCGATTACTTCAGTATGCCTTAGAGGATCAGTATGGCAACCGTCTTTCTGATTCAACGGTGTATTTACGCGATTTATTGGCAGTGGTCTTTTTAGTAACTCTCTGGCCAATCAGCCCGACGACGAATGCCGGCGGTGTAGCCGAAGCCTTATATACAGCCAGTGATGCCCTGACCTTTGGTAGATCGCATCGAGATCAGATATAACACAAGCTTTATGATACCTTAGATCTTCCCTTAAGAAGTAGTTTAGTCAGTTATTATACCTTAAGTCCTTCCGGCCCGCAGTCGATCACGGCCGGTGATAGTTTAGCGTATGTGGTTACAGCCCGTGATCAGTTTGGCAATGCGATAGCCAACCGGGACGATACTATCGAATGCGGGGAGTGCAACAGCAGGATTTAGTCCATCCAACTATAAGTTTTAATGGCCGATACAGTCGTTAAGGTAAGTGAGTGGTATCCGGTGGCTTTACGGTACGCGTAGAAAACTCAGGTAACTCGGCGGTGAATGGCCAGGGTGGCTTGATAACCGTTAATGCGGACACATTATTTTATATTACCATCAGGACAGCTTCTGGCAATGGCGGTAAAGCCTATGGTGACACCTCCTTGTCTACAAACGAGACCCTCAGCTTATATTCAGCTGGGTATGACGAATTCAATAATTATTTAGGCGATCAATCGGTAAACTGGTCTTCAACCGGTACCCTTGATGCGATAAATAGTACAGGAAACACTTTGGTGTTTTCTCCTTCGACAGCGCCGTCAATCGGTAGTATTGTGGCTACCCATGCCACACCGGGTGTTTTACCGGATACAACGGGTACGATTACTGTTTCCGAAGGTCTATTAGTCTTCTATTCGCCTACAAAGCGCGCGTGGTGCCGACCAACCGGTGGTTGGAGATACCAGTCTGACAACAGACAGTTTATTAACTCTCTATGCGGTCGCTTACGACGCCAACGGCAATTATTTAGGAGAAGCAGGAGCAGACTGGACCATAACCGGATCAATCGGAGATTTCATAACAACGAATCCAAATGACAGTATCATTTTTGATCCGACAACGGTTGGTTCAGGAACCATCCGGGCCGCCGATACAAGCAATGCGCTGGTTAATAGTACAACAGGTTTGATTCGTGTAAGTGCTGGTGGAACGACCTATTTGGTTATTCGAAATGCACCAGGGGGTACAGGATCCGTTGTTGCCGATGATACACTAATGGTTGGTGCTTCCCTGACGCTTTATTCAGCAGGTTATGATGCGGATAGCAATTTTGTGGCCGATGTGGGCGTGGATTGGGATAGTACCGGAACATTGACGGGTCTAATACCGCCGATTACGAGTGTTAGTCAATTGATATTATCACCGGATGTGCCGGGAGCGGGTCAGGTTTTTACCACAAACGGATCCGGATGGGTAAATGATAGCACAGGTACCCTCGTCGTACAATCAGGTACAGCCACCAGTATCGTTTTGCGTACCCAACCAAACAATGGTGGCATTCCTCTGGATACCCTAACCCGTGCTGCCGGAGATTCCATAAGTCTCTGGGCTGCCTTTTATGATTATTTAGGCAACTACCTGGGCGATCAGCCGGTGAGTTGGTCTACTCAGGGTGCAATCATTGGTTATTTTGCTGACAGTACGGTTGTCGATTCAAATAAATTTTATTTTACGACAGTTAATGCGGCAATTATTCATATTCAAAGTGGGTTATTATCTGATAACTCTGGTCTTATTCAGGTTACACCCGGAACGGCCTATAGTGCTTTGATTCTGGCTGGAAATGATCAAACCGGTGAAGCAAATACCATTCTTCAAACGGGTCTGGAGGTGCTGGTAAATGATTTCTTTAGCAATCCGGTGCCCGGTGCAACGGTCAATTGGTCTACGCCCAGTGATGGCTCCTTATCACCAGATGGACCCACAACTGATGAATTAGGTCAATCATTAGCATGGTGGCAGCTAAAAAGTACGCTCGGACCGGATACGGCCTATGCTGAAGTTCCGGGTATCGATACATTACTTTTTAGGGCCAGTGTGGTTCCACAATCGGCTGACAGCATTCGTCTTTTTGCAGGAGATAATCAAACGGATACGGTGGCCCAAACAGTCTCCGATCTGGTCGTTTTGGTATTTGACAGTTTGAAAAACCCTGTATCCGATGTGAGAATAAATTTTTCGGTTGATTCATTGCCATCGGGAGCAACTGGCTATGGTGTTTCACCTACTTTTGTAAATACCGATAGTAACGGATTTGCATCTACAAGTTTTACCCTGGGAAATAAGATCGGTACCTATCGTATCCGCGCATTTAACGGAGCACTAAGAGGGGAACCCGTGATGTTTCGCATTCACGGTACTGCCGATGCGGCTGATACAATTCTTGTATACGCTGGTAATCAGCAAACAGGAATTGTAGGTGATACATTGAGTTTACCAATTCAGGCACGGGTTGTCGATCAATATATAAATCCTGTATCGGGAATCCTGGTAGATTGGACACCGACAGCTGATGGTGATACTTCTGTAATCTCAAATATTTCCAATAGCACTGGCTTGGTTTCAACGAACTGGATTTTAAGAACACCGGCTGGACCAGACACACTTTTGGCTTCAGCTGCAGGACTTGGCACGGCATTATTTACAGCAACCGCCAATCATGATGTGGCAAATACTATCATTGCCTATGATGGCAATAACACGACTACTATTGCCGGAGGAAATCGTACCATCCTGGCTCAGGCCCTGGACCAGTATGGTAATCCGGCCAGCAATACGATTGTCAATTTTCTCCCGGTTTCACGGGTATTGTCTGCTAATGTTGTTACAAACGGAACTGGTCTGGCCCAGACGGTCTACAATACACCGACTTCTGAAGATTCAAGTCTTGCTCAGGCGTTTATTACCAGTCTGACGGATACGGCAAACTTTAATATCTATGCGGTACGCTATTTTTCCAATACGCTTAGATCCAAAAGTTGCGGCTGCAGGTGATACGGTAGATTTCTCCGCCTATTATTCCAATCCGGGTCAGGACACTGTGCATCTTGATACGACCAATACAGTTTTATCTTTTACTGATGGCCTGCGCACGGCCAGTGGTAACTTGAGTACACCACAATATCTACTGCCCGGAACCGATTCCTCTCAAATCTTTTTTAATAATACCGAAATCCCCGGAGATATGGTTGTTGGAAATTATACCCCGACTGTAGATTTTGAAGGGACATCCGATGGACAAAATATATCCGGAACCCTGGCTATGGATCCTGGAGAACTCTCTTTAGCGCCGCTGGAAATATTATCCATTACCTTTAATGATCCTATCTTTCCGGCAAAGCGTGTGGTACAGGGGGATACAGTCAGATATATTCAAATGCTTGTAAGAAATAACAGTCTTTTTCAGGTAAATAACTTATCCGGTGATCTTTTATTTGTACCGGATATTGGCACTACTCTTATTCCTGACCCGGCCAATGCTGCATTTCTAGCCTCGCGGCAGTCAACCACATTACGTTATATTGTTCCGGTTCCGGCAGGAGCTCCGCTTGATACCATCCTGGTTGACGGATCGGTTGATGGAAATTTAGCCATTAATGGCAACTATGTCTTTGATGATGCTGCCCCGACACCTGAATCCTTCGAAATTATTAGCGGCGCCTCGGTCACTTTAGTTAGTTATACTCCAACCCAGGTTTCTGAAAATCAATCGGTTGGTTTTGAGGTAACAGTCAATAATAGTGGTGTGGCCAATGTAGTTTTGAATCAAACTCAAACCACTTTAGATTTTGGCGGACAAGTATTTAATCTGAATGGTGACCAGGTTATAGCTTCCGGTACGAATTCAACACTCCGGTTTGCTCCTCTTGCAATCACCCTTATTTCGGGTAATTATGCAGGAATATTGAACCTTAGTGGAACACAAAATGGTGTTCCTTATCAGGACAGTCTGCAGACAGGGGTAGGGGATAGTCTTACAGTCCAATCCGCTTCTCTTATTGCTGTATCCACGATCCAGCTTAGTGATACAGTGGTTAGTCAAAGCGAGACCGGGCAGACCCTATCGGTCCGGGTGGTGAATAGTGGCGAGGCCTCCGCCCAGATCAGCTCACGGGATAGTATCGTCTTTAACTATAACTCCAGTTATGCGCTGGCATTGAGTTCTGGTCAGAGTTTTCCGGTAACGATAGCCGGCGGCGATTCGGATCTATTTGTATATGATGTTGTTGTAGACTCCTTCAGCGGCCACAGGCCCTGATACCTTCCGTACGGTGATCGGTTATCGTGATGTGAACAGTGGCGCAAATTATCAGGCTGATAATCCGGCAGTATATGCAAACTGGCGTGTACAGTCCGGTTCTGCTTTGGATATCCTTTCTTTGGTGGCAACATCCACAAAGGTCACCCAGGGTCAGGCCAATCTGCCGGTGAGTATGCAGGTTGAGAATACGGGTGAAACGGCAGCGATCATTGGCGTTGACAGTATTGGTATTCAGTTTCTGAACAATAATAATCCGGTTACAATTACCTCACCCACTCTGCCGGATACGCTTGCTGCCGGAGCAAATCGTATTTATAATTTTACAGTGAATATTACTGGATCAGCGGCTACGGGTGTTGATTCCCTACGTGGTTTTGTCTTTGGACGTAATGTGAGTACGGGTTCGGTTAGTTCAACGACTTCTGCTTATTTAGATGGCTGGAATGTACAAACCCCTGCCGATCTGGTGATCACGCGGGTGTATAATGCCAACAGCCAGGTAAACAGCGGACAGGAAGATCTCTCTGTTGAGTTACGTTTGATCAATCAGGGTCAGGCGACGGCTATTTTAGATAGTGCCGGTATCTTTGATATACCATCAGGTAATATCACCGACAGCCTTCTTATTGCTTCATTGGCGGACAGTATTAGTCTCCGGCGGATCGTGATACGGTTTTCTTTAATGTGGATGTTTCCCCGGCCTTTACAGGTAACTTAGATCTTGACGGATTTGTGAACTATCATGATGGTAACGATATCTCACGGGTTTCATCAGATAGTGGTGCGGTTACCACCCATACATGGAATGTCGGTACGCAAGGCTTATTGGTTGTTGATAGTGTGTTTACGGATACCGAGACGATGACCCTTGGTCAGAGTGGTGTTGTGGTTAAGGCAGCGGTACGCAATGGTGGAGCAGCCTCAGTACAGATCGATTCGTTGGCCCTTTTATTTAATGGATCAAAAAGCCATTCTGTATTAAGTGCCTTACGTACACTTCCGACCAATCTACCGCTACTTAGTTCGGGACAAAGTTTTATAGCCGAGTTTAATTTATCGGCAGCTTCAGTACCGCTGGATTCGGGTAATATTGTATTGGATCTGGCTGCCTATGGCACCGATGGCATCACCGGTTTCTCCGTTGATACGCTAAGCAGTGAGCAGCCTGATAGTCTTACCCTGCAGACCCCTGCGGTATTGCAGGTGGTATCGATATTGAATCCGGCTACGGTATTGCGCGGTGACAATGATGTAGCCGATACCTTAATAATCAGGAATAACGGCGGGGCGACAGCACGGATCAGCGATGTAACGATTAATTTTAAGAATGGTAATACCTATTATAACCGTGAAGTGGTATCACCGGCCTTTCCTTATGATTTGGCGGGGCATTCCATAGACACGGTATACGTACAGGTAGATGTATCAACGGCGACACCTCTGGGCACCGATTCATTGGCTGGATCGATTACAGGTGTTGAGATCAACCGTGGTGTGAATGTGAATACAACCTCGGATTATCTCTCCTCGTGGCAGGTAGGTGGAGAGGGATCAGTAAGTATTCTTCGTGTTGCCTCAAATAGAACTCAGATAAGCGCAGGTCAGGACAGCATAGCTGTTACGGTACGCATTTCCAACCAGGGCAGCACGCTAACCCGTGTTGACAGTCTGGATCTGAACTTTGCCAGTGGCGATACAAATTATGTGGTTACAGGTCCGGTCTTAGGTACAGGAATCAATCTGGCTGCAGGTGCAGACACGACCTTTAGTTTTATGGTTGATGCTAATGCAACAGCTACCAGCGGACCGGATACAGTAGATGCCCGATTGGTGGCCACCGAAGTATTGACGAGTAATCCCTTTGTGATCAATGGGGCAGTGAATCCGCATACCTGGTTGGTTCAGGATCGTCCTGTGGTCGCGATGGATAGTGTGACAATAAGTCCATCCATAGCCAGCGCCGGTCAAACAGGGCTGAGCGGTCGTGTGATCATCACCAATGCAGCCGGTGCCTACAGGTCAAGCGCACAGTTAGACAGTGTTGATATCAATTTCCTCTTAAGCGGCGTGAATGTCGATACGAATTTCACAATTTCCAGAGTCACACCTCCGACCCTGCCTTTTATGTTGCCGGCTGGTCAGAGTCAGGCCATTGATTTTGATGTTGATGTAAATGGCAATGCTTTAGATACGACCTACACGGTGGATGGCGCTCTCTCCTATGTGGATATTAATGACAATGAAAGGACGGGTGTTTCATCAGCTGATCAAACTGACCAGTTAGTGGTACAATCTACAGCAAATATTAATATACTCAGTCTGGCGATAATACCTGATACGGTAAGTCAGGGACAGAGTGGGGTTACCGGAACCATGATCTATGAGAATACCGGTAGTGCACCGCTGCAGGTAAATAGTGCACAGTTATTTACGACACCAACAGCTCTTGATTTTATCTCAAGTATAATTGGTAAAAACACGCCATTTACTATTGTCGGAAATACGACAGATACCTTAACCTATACCATTACGACACCAACCAGTTTGATTGGTGATGTTATCGTAAACGGTGTTATCAACACAGTCGATATCAATTCCGGAACCACGGGCACAGATTCGATACAATCGAATATGGTGCTACAAACTAATGCAAATGCTGCCTGGGCAGGGATTACCGAACCGGCAATTTTTGATGTAGATACATCCATCGTATTTATCGTTAGTGTAACTAATTCAGGCGAAGCAGCAATTGAACTGGATTCTGCTACGACGGCACTAAAATTGTTGACCACCTCATATAGCAATATTTTGTTATCGGGGAATTCTCCAACTAAAGTTGCCAGCGGGGATACCGTTTCGCTCATATTTAGAGAAACCTTAATCACAGGTGTGAGTCCGGCCGATTATGCGGTGCAGGTAGAATTAAACGGATTAAGTACAGGCAGTGCATTTAGCCAGTCAATTTCTGCCGGTCAGATCAATATTGGTGGCCAGGTCAGTTGGGGGACTGCTGTAGTAACACCTAATCAGGTAAATCAGGGTGAGAAAAATATTCACGTGCTGATAAATGTTCGAAATGATGGCACACCGTTAGCGATTGATACCTTAGGAACCACAATTCTGTTTAAAAATTTGGCTTTAACCGAACTTTTTGTTGACAGTCTCCAACGGATCGACACATTAACCGTATTAAAATCAATCCCAAATAATGCTCTTGAATATACGTTTAATGTACCGGCAGATTTTGAAACCGGAGATATCGGTATTTATGGCCAAATAAGTTTAGACAATAGTGCAGTAGTTAAACAAAGTACAAGCGCAAACGCAACCTTTAATGTCATTAGTGGCAGCAATATAGTTTATGCTTCGAATTCTGTTACACCGACAAGCGCCGTCGCTAATGAGACGGTTCAATTTATCATTGATCTGAATGAGACCGGATCTGTCGATCTTAAATTGCTTCCTGATTCAACCTATCTGGAAATAGGATTAGCACCAACGGTGCGGACTTATCTTGGTGGGAACTATGTTTTAAATTCAGGTGATACAACGACGGTAACTTTCCAGTCTTTCAATATTCCGCCATCGGCTATGGCTGGTTTATATGAACTAAGACTGCATACGGTGGGTACTTTGTTTGCCCGCGATACAGTTTCGCAGGACATTATTCTTTCGGACTCATTGCAGATCATATCCCAGGCAACCCTGTTAGCCTCTTCTATTCAGTTGAGCGATACGGTTGTCAGCCAGGGTGAAACCGGCCAGACCCTATCGGTCCGGGTGGTGAATAGTGGCGAGGCCTCCGCCCAGATCAGCTCACGGGATAGTATCGTCTTTAACTATAACTCCAGTTATGCGCTGGCATTGAGTTCTGGTCAGAGTTTTCCGGTAACGATAGCCGGCGGCGATTCGGATCTATTTGTATATGATGTTGTTGTAGCTCCTTCAGCGGCCACAGGCCCTGATACCTTCCGTACGGTGATCGGTTATCGTGATGTGAACAGTGGCGCAAATTATCAGGCTGAAAATCCGGCCGTATATGCAAACTGGCGTGTGCAGTCCGGTTCTGCTTTGGATATCCTTTCTTTGGTGGCAACATCCACAAAGGTCACCCAGGGTCAGGCCAATCTGCCGGTGAGTATGCAGGTTGAGAATACGGGTGAAACGGCAGCGATCATTGGCGTTGACAGTATTGGTATTCAGTTTCTGAACAATAATAATTCGGTTACAATTACCTCACCCACTCTGCCGGATACGCTTGCTGCCGGAGCAAATCGTATTTATAATTTTACAGTGAATATTACTGGATCAGCGGCTACGGGTGTTGATTCCCTACGTGGTTTTGTCTTTGGACGTAATGTGAGTACGGGTTCGGTTAGTTCAACGACTTCTGCTTATTTAGATGGCTGGAATGTACAAACCCCTGCCGATCTGGTGATCACGCGGGTGTATAATGCCAACAGCCAGGTAAACAGCGGACAGGAAGATCTCTCTGTTGAGTTACGTTTGATCAATCAGGGTCAGGCGACGGCTATTTTAGATAGTGCCGGTATCTTTGATATACCATTAGGTAATATTACCGACAGCCTTCTTATTGCTTCATTGGCGGACAGTATAGTCTCCGGCGGTCGTGATACGGTTTTCTTTAATGTAGATGTTTCCCCGGCCTTTACAGGTAACTTAGATCTTGACGGATTTGTGAACTATCATGATGGTAACGATATCTCACGGGTTTCATCAGATAGTGGTGCGGTTACCACCCATACATGGAATGTCGGTACGCAAGGCTTATTGGTTGTTGATAGTGTGTTTACGGATACCGAGACGATGACCCTTGGTCAGAGTGGTGTTGTGGTTAAGGCAGCGGTACGCAATGGTGGAGCAGCCTCAGTACAGATCGATTCGTTGGCCCTTTTATTTAATGGATCAAAAAGCCATTCTGTATTAAGTGCCTTACGTACACTTCCGACCAATCTACCGCTACTTAGTTCGGGACAAAGTTTTATAGCCGAGTTTAATTTATCGGCAGCTTCAGTACCGCTGGATTCGGGTAATATTGTATTGGATCTGGCTGCCTATGGCACCGATGGCATCACCGGTTTCTCCGTTGATACGCTAAGCAGCGAGCAGCCTGATAGTCTTACCCTGCAGACCCCTGCGGTATTGCAGGTGGTATCGATATTGAATCCGGCTACGGTATTGCGCGGCGACAATGATGTGGCCGATACCTTAATTATAAGAAATACGGGCGGAGCAACAGCACGGATCAGCGATGTAACGATTAATTTTAAGAATGGTAATACCTATTATAACCGAGAAGTGGTATCACCGGCCTTTCCTTATGATTTGGCGGGGCATTCCATAGACACGGTATACGCACAGGTAGATGTATCAACGGCGACACCTCTGGGCACCGATTCATTGGCTGGATCGATTACAGGTGTTGAGATCAACCGTGGTGTGAATGTGAATACAACCTCGGATTATCTCTCCTCGTGGCAGGTAGGTGGAGAGGGATCAGTAAGTATTCTTCGTGTTGCCTCAAATAGAACTCAGATAAGCGCAGGTCAGGACAGCATAGCTGTTACGGTACGCATTTCCAACCAGGGCAGCACGCTAACCCGTGTTGACAGTCTGGATCTGAACTTTGCCAGTGGCGATACAAATTATGTGGTTACAGGTCCGGTCTTAGGTACAGGAATCAATCTGGCTGCAGGTGCAGACACGACCTTTAGTTTTATGGTTGATGCTAATGCAACAGCTACCAGCGGACCGGATACAGTAGATGCCCGATTGGTGGCCACCGAAGTATTGACGAGTAATCCCTTTGTGATCAATGGGGCAGTGAATCCGCATACCTGGTTGGTTCAGGATCGTCCTGTAGTGGCGATGGATAGTGTGACAATAAGTCCATCCATAGCCAGCGCCGGTCAAACAGGGCTGAGCGGTCGTGTGATCATCACCAATGCAGCCGGTGCCTACAGGTCAAGCGCACAGTTAGACAGTGTTGATATCAATTTCCTCTTAAGCGGCGTGAATGTCGATACGAATTTCACAATTTCCAGAGTCACACCTCCGACCCTGCCTTTTATGTTGCCGGCTGGTCAGAGTCAGGCCATCGATTTTGATGTTGATGTAAATTGCTAATGCCTTAGACACGACCTATACGGTTGATGGCGCTATTTCCTATCGTGATGTCAATGACAATGAGCGGACGAATGTTACGGCTGCCAGCACAACAAGTCCATTAGTCGTGCAATCCACTGCCGGTTTAAATATTCTCAGTTTAGTTGTTTCGCCGGATACGGTTAGTCAGGGGCAAAATAATGTCATAGGAACCATGGTATATCAAAACAATGGATCAGCAGCGATTACAGTAAACAGTGCAAGTCTAAATTTTTCACCTCCTGCCAATTTTATTTCAAATTTGCTTGGTCAAAGTACACCATTCTCCGTAGCGGGAAATACAGCTGATACGCTACAGTTTGCTATTACTGCCGCATCAACTATTACAGGAGATGTAACGGTTGAAGGTAAGTTAAGTGGTGTCGACGAGAACTCCGAAGCTATGGCCCGAGATAGTCTCCAGACCACCTTTAATTTACAAACACCGGCAGATCCGATCGCCTGGCAGGGTTCAACACAGCCAGCTGTATTTGATCTGGATACAACTATTACATTCACTGTAAGTCTATACAATGACGGCGAGGCTGATCTCTATCTGGATTCTACCAGGACGACTTTAGCTTTGTTGACAACCCCTTATGATTCAATCGGTTTATCGTCCTCTTCATCTATTAAACTTGCAGGTGGTGATTCGACGACGATTACCTTTCAGGGTACAAACATTACGGGTATTGCCCCGGCAGATTATGCTGTACGGGTACGTCTCGTCGGAACAACAACAGGTCAGAATTATAATAATATCATAGATGCTGGCCAGGTGACCATCGGTGGGGATGTCTTTTTTGCCGGTGGCAGTGTCGTGCCGGATGTCGTCGTTCGTGGCCAGAGTTCTGTCGTTGTGAATATGATCGTCGGTAATAATGGAACCCCATTACCGATAGATGCTGCTGGTACAACGGTAATATTCAAGAAGAATGGTCTGGATATCGTTCCACAGCCGACAGTGATCCGTACCGACACTTTAACAATTTTAGATCAGGTCCCGGATAACCATCTGACTTTTGTTTTTGATGTACCGGTGACTTTCCCGTTAGATGACATTGACGTCTTTGGCCAGATCAGTCTTGATGGTGGTACGCTGATCAAAACCTCCGTTGAACCAATCGCCGTGTTCAATGTATTCAGTGGTGCAAATCTGGTCTATATTCCCAATTCGGTATCCCATTCCCAGGTTGTACCAAGGCAGGAAGTTACATTCAGTATGAATATCGCAGAAGTCGATTCATCCGTCCTGACTTTAATTCCATCGTTATCCTACCTGGAGATTGATACCCTGCGCGCAGGCTTGGCATCAAATTACATCATTCCGGCAAAGGATTCTTCAGTAATCAGTTTTAATCCAATAACAATTCCGTCAACGATGACCGTGGATACGAGTTACACCTTTCTGGCTTATTTAGCTGGAATTCAGGTGAATGGGGATACATTGCGGGATACCTTGATCGTAGAGCCATTGGAATTGCTGATACCGGCCACGATTACCATTGCTAATATTAATATTATAGATGATGTTGTGCTGCAGGGACAGGAAGATGTGGGCGTTGAATATACGCTGCGTAACGATGGTCAATCACCGGCATTAGCACGCAATATTCTAAAACGTTTTTCCAGAATACAGGATAGCCTGAATGTAAATAATAATTGGGTCCTTTCTTCGCTGACACCGGAATTAGGTAATGGTAATACCGCCCGAATAGTTCCGGGAGCAAGTTTGACTTTTGATGCCTTATATGTTATTGGTGCACAAGCAGATACCGGTATGATTGCACCTCATCCGCAGTCAACCTTTAGTGATGAATTAACCCTGGGTTTTGTAGACACATCGAATACCTTGTCGCTTTTTGACTCTGTACGGGTGATAAGACCGGCCAGTCTGAATATCGACAGTCTGATTTTGGTGGTAGATGCATTAACACCAAATAAACCAAATGTCAATATAAATGAGCCTTTTAACCTCCGTCTGAATCTCACGAATACGGGTGTTGATACAGCCAAAGACTATTCATGTGACGCTCTTACGGAATGATACACCTTATATTACCCGTGTTTTTGATGAAATTGGAATTGGTGCACAGTTTATGTGGGATACAACCCTAACATTACCGACTGCAGGTGATTACCGTTATGTTGTACGTGTTGATTCAGCCTTTACGGCCACTACGGGTGGTAGAATTCCAATTACAACGACCGACAACAGCGAAAATATAGTTGCTGATACACCAGTTCTACTGTCGATGAGTTCAGAAATATCTGCTCCTCTTGGTGCTATGGACGGTATCGTTTCTGCGGGCCAGGCGTTTACCGTTGAAGCAAGTCTTAATAATAGCGGAACAGCATCCTACGATCCGGGAATCCTCAGACTAAATGTTCCGGCTAACTATACGGTGTCGCAACCGGATACCTCTTTTAGTCAGATTAGCCCAACGGTAACCTGGACAGTCCAGGCGAATAACGTTAGTGTTTTGCCCTTTGACACCTTAACAATTTCAGTATTAGACAGTGCTCTGGATCGTAATATCAACCGGGCGGCATTGCTTGATACGGCTTATAATGATAGAATTTTGGTAAGGACAGAGCCAAAGGCTGCTTTTGCCGTTCTTCCTTTGGATATTGAGCCAGAAGGTGCTAAGGATTTTACCATCTCTACCGGGCAACTATTCTCTATTACCGCCCATGTAAACTTTGTGGGCGATCTTGCTGATTCAAATCGAATTGCGCGTATTATGCTACCGGCAGGATATTCGGTAGTTGATTCTACCATAAAGCCACTTATTACAGATTCGATCAATTGGACCGTCATAGCACCAAATTCGCCGAGCACCGAGGGTCAGCCGGAGTTAATATCTGTCCGCTTTAGTGGTGTTGATGACAATAGTGGCCAAACTGTGGAGGCCGTTTCGCAGATTCTCTCCTTTACAACGGTCAGCAGAGCAACCGTTGATATGGCTGTTGCAATAACAGATCCACCGGGAGCCATTGACTGGTCTGTCACCGAAGGCCAGGATTTTACCCTTCAGGCATGGGTATCAAAGCAAGGTACCGCTGGTGTCTACAATGGCGGTTCCACGGATATTCAAATAGATTTAGCCGATGCCCCAAGTTTCTCACTTGTAAATAATGATCCAATTAAACTTTACCAAATTGACTCATTGATAAGTTGGGAAATTAGTGCCGGATCATTTATTGAGGGAGCGAGCAAACAGTTGGTTAGTCTGGCAAAGGAATTATATGCTGCGAATATAGAGCAGGCCAATAAAACGAATACAACCCAGGAATCAATATCTGTAATTAACCAAATGACAGAGGATCTTATAGAAGCAGGATCTGGATTGGGTGATCGTATCAATCAGGAAGAAAACCTAAAGATCATCCTTCTATCGACACCATATGATATTAATGCCGAGACGAGCTGCCCCTGCCTTAGTTGATACACTTATCAGAACGGTTACGATTGAACAGAGTCCAACGATTAGTATAAACAGCATCGAATGGGATTCAACGGTCTCCAGTAGTCAGACTTTTGTGATTAGGACCGTTTATGATTCATCGCTTGGCCGGTAATCTCTATAATCGAATTGGAACCCTGGTATTGCCGGAAGGATTCAAAACGGCCGCTCTATCACAAAATATTCCGACAAATAATAATTTGACATGGGTTATTTCAGCGCCTGATACGGTTGTTAGCGCCGAAAACTTTCAACTGACTTTTGGTGCATTCGGATATGATGTAAACAATGACAGCCAGATCTCAATGATGGATACGGTTATTAACATACGGGTTGAACCTAAAGCCGCGGGTAATAATTAGCCGCAGAAATTATTTCACCGCCATCTGCGATTGGAGATTCAAAATCCGTATCCCGCTCACAGCAATTTGTATTTAAGACCTGGATGGAACTGGATTCAACCGGTAAAATTAGATATGGCCGGCATACTGAGGGTATATGGGGAAATTACAGCGACGTTTGATAATCCTGTGTTTGACCTTATTGATGTTAAATGGCGAAGTCAGAATCCGCGATTCAATTCAAGGGATCATATCGATTACGGACACATCTATTTGGACGTTCAGAGCATCCTGATATTGCTCTCAATGCACGCAGTTTTGTCTTTAACCTGACCGATGTACCTAATGATGTCAATACGAGTCAGGATGCTTATGTTGCCGGTGGTAAAGGCTCCTGGTCGGATGCACTTAGCGTCGTCAAACAGCAATTAACAGTTGTTAATGTGACTGAGGAGACATACAGAGAAATTGAAGACGCCATAATGATAATGAGCCGGATGAAAGCAATCAGTATCCATATTGATAATAATTTTAAAAAAGGTGCAAAAAACACACCTGTATTAGTCTTTAATGTTACTGGACCTGGTGCTGTTGCATTGACAATTGATTCTCTTGCTCTGCAATTCCTGGAACCTCTGGAAGATGAATTGATGCAATCAGGTATCATTGCAGAAATGATCGATTCCATCAAAATTGTTCCGCTATCCTATCTGATGAATTCAATATCCAATTGACGAATTATCTAAAACCATCAGCCAATGGAAATTTTGCTGAAGTCCAGGTGAGCGACTCAACAGATAATCCATTGGGCATATTGATTTGACAGGAAATGAGCTTGCTCTTGGCTGCAGATGAGGATACGAACGATTGCCGTCCTGGTCTCATTTCAAATCAGATGTTCAGAACCAAGTTTCCGTCTTGGGTCTTGAAGATGTCTGGGCTTATGATGTGGATCGGACATTCAGTTTTGAGGCGGTTGATGAATATGGTGTACCGATCGACGAAAGTGAATCGAATGGTAACATGCAAGAATTTCCATTGTTCCGACCAATATGGAAGATGCTTTTATCACTTATCCGAATCCCTTTGGTAAGGTGCAGGAATATGCCAATATCCGTTTCTTCCTGGAAGACCAGTCCAATGTGGAAATCTATATCTTCACCCTGGTCGGTGAATTAGTCTGGTCAAGAAACTTTACTAACCAGTCCGCCGGTGTTCATGATGGTCTCTATGATGAGCAATACCGTTGGTATGGCAAAAATGATAAAGATTATACGGTTCTGAATGGCGTATACCTCTGTGTTTTGAAAACAACAGCGGTAACCGGAGGTACTTCGGGACAAACGCATACATTTACGAAGAAGATAGCGTTTATAAAGTGAGTGTAAGATTATGCCATTAATGAGTAGATAGGCGATCCTGGATTCTCGATCCTGGATAGATTCGATTTTGGAATTGGGATTGTTATTTCTGGTCAAAAGGATTGTTGATCCCATAAAAATATTGAGCATGAATAACGAGAAACGAGCATCGAGTGACAAGTATCCAGTATCCAGAACAAAGTTTTTATCAAGAAAATGAAAAATCAACCGATAAATTGAGTATATAGATATGAGAAAATTTAATAAAACAAGGCATTTACTTTATTACCTCACCCTTGGTTGTCTGATACTGGCATTACCGTCAATTTCGGCAGCGCAAGAGGGGAATGGCCAGGCAGGAACCCGGAGTAATTTTACCTTCGGCTTTGGAGCCCGGGCAATGGGAATGGGTAACGCTTTTGTGGCCATGGCCGATGATCCTACGGCTTTATATTGGAATTCGGCTGGTTTGGACCATATTTATCAACAATCCCTGACATTTTTTCATGCCTCCTTGCCGGAGGGTGGCCTCTATGATTTTCTTGGTTATGCCTATCCCACGCTTGATCTGGGTACCTTTGGTCTGGGCATTGCCCGTCTTGGAACAGGGGGGATTGAAGAGTATGATTTATCCGGATCAGAAACCGGATCGACGTTTTCATATGATTCCTATGCCCTGTTTCTTGGTTATGGATTAAAACTACCCTGGAATTTAACCGGTGGTTTATCTCTAAAAGTTTACCGCCGGGCCTGGTATGGGATCTCTTTGGCTGAATACAGTGGAGATAATGCAGCGACGGGAATCGGCATGGATTTGGGGCTCTTATATCGTCCTGAGTTTGGAACTTCTGCCTTACTCAAAAACTGGTCCTTTGGTTTGAATGTACAGAATCTATTTCAGCCACAGTTACGTGAGGGTGATATCACTGATGTCCTGCCATTAGCATTAAGATTTGGTTTAATGAAAGAGATTCCCTTTGGTGATGGCCGGACCGGGCTAAATATCCTCTTAGATCTTGATAAAAGTTCCACAACGGATTTAGGGATATTTTTTGGTACTGAATTTAATTATCAAAATATCGGAAAGATCAGATTAGGCTATAATAATAGCTCAATTTCATTTGGTGCAGGAGTGGAATACAGTATGTTTCAGATCGATTATGCCTTTGGGAATCCAAGTTATGAGGCATTGCTACCACCGATTCACCGCATCTCTCTAACGGTAAATTTTGGTATGAACCGTGATGAGATGTTTGAAATTGTAATGCAGCTTAAAAAGGAAGAAGAAGAGGCCCTGGCTGCACAGATCAGGGAAGCGGATAAACAAAAATTTATTGCTGAACATACTGAAAAAGCAGATGCTTATTTCAAAGAAAATAAGTATCTTGATGCTATAGTAGAATATCAACAGGTTATTGGGGCGGATCCATTCCACCAACATTCAAAAATTATGTTGGACTCGTCTAATACCAAGTTAGCCGGAGAGTTTCAAAGTCAGCAGGATCAGGCCGTGCTTGCCGCTCTCGATAAAGATCGGGCAGAATCAGATATTCGCTTTATCAATGAGCATTATGAAGAGGGACGACGTTTCCTGGATAAAAAGCAATATACGGAAGCTTTGATCCAGTTTAATCTGGCTTTAGAACGCGATCCTGAGAATCAGCAGGTTCGTTCAGCAATTCAGACGACCAGACGCAGATTAAGCGAAGATTTAAACGCCCTGATGCGCCGGGGACGCCAGGAAATGGGCAGCCAAAATTACTCTGAAGCCTTGCGATTGTTCTCAGAAGCCCGTATACTAGCGATTGATGATCCTGGTGTTAAAAAAGAGGTTGACACGCTTGTTGGAAGAGTTAAATTACAGGAAAGTATCCAACAAGGTATTATGCTTTATGATGTGGGTCAATATGATCAGGCTTTAAGTCTGTTTGAAGCCTTGTTAGCGGAAGATCCGGGTAACCAGTTCGTCAAACAATATTATGATCGTACTAAGTTAGAGGCCATGGCTGATCTGCAGCCTATGGATCCGGATACAGAACGCCGCTATCTGGAAGGTGTTGAAAAATATATGTTGGGTCGTTATTTTCAGGCAATTGAAATTTGGGAGGCCATTGAAAAAGACCATCCATATAATAAAAGAGTTTTGGAAGCTATCAATGCTGCCCGCGAGCGTATAAAACGAAGCGAATCTCAATAAGGTTGATATATGTTCAGAAACGTTAAAAAAGAAGAAATTACCATACCCGCCCAAATGAGTTATATGGGGCAGGTACGTGATTTTATTGAACATATCGGATCTAAATACAAGTATCCCGATAAGATCATCAATTCTTATAAATTGGTTATTGAAGAAGCCTGTACCAATATTATCCGCCATGGTTACCGTGATATAAAAGGCGGAGAAGTATCGATTAAGGCAATTATCAGGCAGCAAAGTCTGACAATTGTCATTATTGATCAGGGTATTAGTTATGATCCCCGGCAGGCCCAAACACCAGATCTGGAAAAGTATATACAGATTGGTAAAAAGGGTGGTTTAGGCATTTTTATGATGCGGAAATTGATGGATGATGTACAATATAACATCACCAGCCGCGGAAATGAATTGCGTCTGACCAAACAGAGGGAAGAAATTAACCTTTCCTCCATGCGTGGTGTTTGGGAAGGATTCTCTCTTCGAACGCGCTATACAGTTTGGGCTTCAGCGATTATTTCTCTCTTCGCTCTTGCCATCTTTATTTTCCTCTACTCAAAAGTAGATCAGGATGTCTTGGATGATACTGTTGAATATGCCCGCGCACAGGTTCTTTCCCTTGCAGATAATAGCTCGGAACATTTGCAGGACAATAATGATCTGGATCTGTTTGGTGTAGCAAAAGCCTTAAAGAAAAATAATCCGGAGCTGGTATACGAATCTTTTATCGTCGATCCTACAACTAAAATAGTAGCAAGTAGTACACCCCTGAAAGCATTGGGACAATATATATATCCGGATGAAAAAGAAACAATCGCTGATTCAGCAAACTATTACCGTATATATAAGTATTCCATTGATGACACTTTAGAAATATATGATTTTGTGTCTGATATTTTTGTAGCTATGCGGGGAGAAAGCCCTCATGTCGGTGAGGCACATCTTTGGGTAACTGAAGAGTATATCGAATCTCGTTCTGATAGTGCAAAATTCAATATCATAATGATAACTCTGATACTTATGGTTGTATTATTCGTCGGGACTTATTATCTGATAGATCGAATCGTTTCGCCCTTTCACTCGTTGGCAGATTGGGTCCATCAGGTTGGGCAGGGCACAGTTGATGAAGATGAGATTGACATTGATGCTTCTGATGAATTAGGAGAGATTGCCCAGGCATTTAACAGAATGACCAGTAAATTTAGAGAGGCACAGGTCAGTGTAATCGAACAGCAGAGATTGCAAAAAGAACTCCAGGTTGCCCAGGAGATTCAGCAGATGCTGCTACCCAGTGATTTTCCTCAGGTTAAAGGTTATGACCTGGCGTCCTTTTATGAAGCGGCAAAGGAAGTGGGAGGAGACCTTTTTGATTTTGTTGAAGTGGATGAAGATACCTTAGGAATTTGTGTGGCCGATGTGGCTGGAAAAGGTGTACCTGGTTCGCTGATTATGACGATGATACGAACGGCTCTCAGACTTGAGGCAAGGGGGAATAAAAACCCTGCAGATGTATTAAGCCGGGTGAACCGTTTTGTAACCGACGATATGAAGCGTGGCATGTTTGTAACTATGTTTTATATGGTTCTGGATAGCCGCAATCGTGTGATTCACTATGCTAGTGCCGGCCATAACCCCATGATTCTTTACCGTGGTAATAACAAGCAAACCTATTTTCTGAATCCATCAGGTTTTCCTGTAGGTATCCAGTTACCGGATATTACATTGTTTGAGAGAAAAATTGAGCAGGATTCCATACGTCTGCGTGAAGACGATATGCTTGTATTATATACAGATGGAATTACAGAAGCCATGAATCCCAAGCGGGAATTATATCGGGAAGAGCGTTTTTTGGATGCGATCCGGAACAATTCCCACTATGATGTCACCGATTTTATCAACAATATAAAAGATGATATCAAATCTCACACACAAAGTTATCCTCAGAATGATGATATTACTTTTGTGGCAGTGAAAGAAAAATTGATGCAGGGAGAGGTACTCTTTACGATCCAGAAAGAACTCTTTCGAATGATTTCCGAAGATAAGGTACCTGTAAAAGAAGCCTGTGAAAAAATGCAGGTATCGCCCTACATGTATCGTAAATATAAAAAGGTTAAAGATTCTGTCGGTCTGGAAGGCTTAAAGGAACTTCTTTACGATTCGGATTATATTGAGAAGAAACATCTTAGCATAGAAGTGAAGACAAAGTTATATGATGTTATCAGTAATCATCCTGAATATGGACCCAAAAAACTCAGTAAAGAATTGAATACAGAAAAATATAGTTTTACCAAACTTGAAGAAGGGCGAATATATGCGGAACTGGTGAAAGCCAAAATGAATACGAAAGAAAAACGGGAAGCTTATATTAAACGTGGTGGAAAAAAACGTATAAAACTCCCCGGAACGCCGTTACTTACATTGGATGGACAGGTGATTCTGGACTATGAATCTGCAGAAAAAGTCATTGCGGATAAAACCGGAACAGCTGTTCCGAATTCGATGATGCCTAGTGCACAACCACCTTCTGAGCGGAAAGTGGTTGAACGTCAAATGAGTTCGACTTCAGGAGATAAATCGATAAAAACGGATGAAGTTGTCGAAGATGTTAAACATGTAAAAGATGATCTCTTTGAGGAAGAAAAGACAGAAACAACAGATAAAGATAAATCTGTTGTTATTGAGAAATCTGAAGATAATAAAAAAAAGGCTGATGAAAAACCAGAAGAAGTAAAAGTAATAGTCGAGGTCGAAAAAAAGAAGGAAGAACCAGTTCCAGAAACACCTGCTATGAAGATTTCTAAGGACATTCCTGATATCCCTGCAGAGGCTTCTTTAGAAGAAGAAGCAAAAACAGAAGAAACTGAGGAAGAAGTCAGTATCGAAGAAAGTCTTGAAGCGATAGCGACGGTTAAAGAATCAAAAATTGACGACCGATCCGCGCTCTCCTTTGAGGAAGAATTTAAAAAACTTCAAGCAGACAAAGATCGATCAGACAAGCAGCTGGAAGTGGAAAAGAAAAAAGTTGAAGAAATTTTAAAATCTCAATTGGAGCAGGTTCAGAAAGAAAGGGAAGTCAAAGAAAAGAAACCAAAGGCAAGCATACCAGTAGATGGTAAATTTGCACAGCCGGAATTTAAAGCGCCTGATGATACAATGTCAGAAGAAAAGGTTAATGGCTTTTTTAATGCTATTGACAAAGATCTTAATGAGATAAACTCAATTGTATCTGAATGGGATAATGGTGGCTATAAGAAAACGGATCTCTTTAAAATCGGTAAGGTTCTTGGTCTCATATCTAAAAACTCACTCATAAGCTCCTTAGGACGTGGAGAACAAGTGTTCGTTCAGGTTATCAGGTATCTTGAAACCCTGGAAACGAATACATCTGAATTAAAACAAGAAATGATTGTGCAAAATACCAAAGATATGTTGAAATACATTGAAAAAGAAAATATATTAGGTAATACACGCACCATCCTTGAACAAATTAACGAAATCGGTATAAAAAATCATCAATTACAATCGCAAGTCCATAAAAGTAAACCGGGTAAACAGTCGTCAATGGATTCCATCAGGGAAAAAATTGCGAAGAATAATGTAATTAAGAATAAGAAAATTTTGAATAACATGGCAAAATCAAATAGGCGATAGGTTTTTGTAATTACTTGAGGAGGACTGAATGGAAGGTATTCAGGTATCAGCGGAAGTAGCAGGCAGTCGAAATCAAATATCTATTATTAAAGTTGGCGGATACATTGATACAACGACATCATCAGAATTAGAGCGTGCTCTTGATTCACTTTTAAAACAAGGCCGGTTTTTTCTAATTGTAGATTTAGGAAATGTTGATTATATTAGCAGTGCGGGTTGGGGTATTTTTATTAGTGAAATTAAATCAATCCGGGAGAATGGCGGTGATCTGAAATTGGTGCGCATGGTTCCCGATGTTTACGAAATTTTTGAACTTCTGGAATTTCATCATATCCTTGATGTATATGACTCGGTTGATGAAGCAATAAATAAGTTTGAGGTGCTTGAGTCTTCCGGACAGCCGGTAGCAAAAGAAATTACCTTGAATCAACCGAAAGATGAGCCAGTACAGCAAATGGCCCAACAACCACAAGAAGCCGCTCCTGTGGAAACGATGGCACCGGCAGCCAATCGGCCGGGGAACAAATTCCTACACCAGTGGTTAAACCTATTTCTGAGATGTCATTTGAAGAAAAGGTTGCTAATATTGTACGTGAGTACCCTGCTTATGGGGCCTATAAAATTAAAAAGGAATTAAATACTGCCAAATACGGTTTTATGAAAATAGGCTGGTTCTCTGTCAGAAGTGAATTAAATAAACTGGATCTAAAAAGTAGATCTAAAAGATATAATTTTGCTACCCAAGGTCCTAAATAGAATAAAATAATATGAATAGTTTGATTGAAATAATTTTTGTCGCAATACTTGTTATTTCGACTTTTTCCAATTTTTACAGCATCCCGGGAAACTTATTGATTGCTGTAAATTCTTTTATTTATGGACTTGTTACTAATTTTACTGATTATTCCTTTACCTTCGTTCTAACATTATTTGCCATATTTTTACTGGTTGAGTTTTTAGAATATGTTTTAATTATTGTGAGTGCAAGAAAATATGGTGCTTCCAAGTGGGGCATCACAGGAAGTATTATTGGTGGCATTGGAGGGGCAATAAGCGGTGCCTTTGTTACGCCGGTACTTGGTGCAATTATTGGATCAATCGTTGGTGTTTTTGCCGGAGCCACAATTCTAGAATTTATTAAAACATATAATTTGAAGGATTCATTATTATCTGGTGTTGGTGCATTTATTGGTAAACTGGGTGGTCTGTCAATCAAGATGTGTGGAGCAGTAACCATGATTATAATGATTGGATATAAAATTTTTTAATCTGAGTATACTTCACTAATTTAAATCCCAAATTGTTTGATTACAGTTTGGGATTTTTTTATTATATACGATTAATAATCAATAAGATTAACCCTCAAAATCTATCGAACATGCGAATTGCGAATTACAAATTGCAGATTACAAACGGGCTATTTCTTTTAATACTGCTGATGGGCCAATCAGGACGCGCACAGAGTAGTATCAATGATTTCTCTGTTGTGCGAATTAAGTATGATGGAGGCGGTGATTGGTATGGCAATAAAACGACTTTTACCAACTTGCTAAAATATATGACTGATGAGCTGGGCCTGCGTACATCTCCCAAAGAAGTAACCGCTGCAATTATGGACGAGAACTTCTTCAATTATCCCACAGCCTATATTGCCGGGCATGGAAATATAAAATTTAATGAGGAGGAGGCCAACCGGCTGAGAAATTACCTTGTATCCGGTGGGTTTTTATTTGCTGATGACGATTATGGTATGGATAAATCATTCCGCCGGGAAATGGCCAAAGTTTTTCCTGAATTAAAATTTGTGGAACTTCCATTCCGCCATCCCATATATAATATATATTTCGATTTTCCAAACGGTTTACCCAAGATCCATGAACATGACGGAGGGCCACCACGGGGATATGGATTGATATACGAGGGACGGCTGGTTGTATTTTATACTACGAATACAGATATAAGTGATGGATGTGAGGATGCGGAAATACATGGTGACCCTCCTGACAAGAGAGAGGCTGCACTAAAAATGGGTTTAAATATTTTACTTTACTCTTTGATCTATTAACCTAAACTACTTACTACAATGACTCAATGGGTGAAGAAGTCGAAAAAACACGATAAGAAATTATGCCCCATCAAATCATAGAAAAAATCGTTAGATTTGAGCGTAAGAACCTCTTTTACAGAGCGATTGCTGGTATAATCAGCTTTGCTGTATTTTGCCTGATCATATGGATAAGTACAGTACTTGCAGATAGTGTCTTTTACTTTTCCAACGCTGTCCGTTGGTTTTTGTTGATATTTAATGGATGCATTACATTATATCTTTCTTACCGCCTTATTCTCTCAACTTTGATGAGGCTAATAAGGGTTTCTGGTGAAAATGATCTTACTGCCGTTACAAAAATTATAGGGCATTCCTATCCCTCCATTGCGGATAGACTGACCAATATTTACCAACTTATTTGCACCCTTCCTGGGGGAAGTTCTGCAGCTATAAGAGACCATGCTATTAATCGCTTTAATGAGACCATTAAAAATATATCATTCGCGGATAAGATACTATTTAAAAATTTTCTTTTGCCAACCAGACTTATTTTACCTGTCCTGATTGGAAGTATAAGTTTAATGCTCCTAATTCCTGATTCAATTTCTCTATCGGCCAAGCGCATCTTTGACCCAAGCGGAAATTATGCAAAAATACCAAGTTATTCGTTTGAGGTGATTCCTGGAAACAAAGAATTGATTGCGGGAAAATCATTAGAAATTGAAGCGAATTATCATGGTCCGGATATTGAAAAATGTATTTTCAAATACAAAAAATCAAGCGAAAAGGCTTTTCAATCCGTCACAATGCGAAAGAAAAGTTCCCAATATATTCTAAAGTTAGATAATATTCGTGAATCCATTGATTATTATATCCAGGCAGTACCGATGATCTCTGCAGAGTGGCGGGATAAACTGATCAGCCATTCATTTAAGGTTACTACTCGAATTCCACCAGTTATCACTGATTTGTCTATTAGAATTGTACCACCTAAGTACACGCAACTCTCAGAAATATTTCTGGAATCCAATGTAGGTGATATTATAGCCTATCCGGGATCATTTATTTCAATATCAGCAAGAGCAAACAAATCTCTGCAAGACGCGAGGATTGTTTTTTCAGATAGTTCAATGAAAAAGGGGGTTGTCCGGGAAGACCGATTCTCCTTTGAATTTAAAGTAACTGGTGATTTGTCATATTATTTTTATATAATGGATCGGGAAGAGATAGATAATCAAAATCCAATTGAATATGATATTACGATTCTCGAGGATCTGGTTCCTGTTGTAGAAATTGTTGAGCCAGGTGAAGATATTGAAGTTGCTGCTGACGGTGCTGTTAATCTACTGATCGAAGGAAATGATGATTTTGGTTTTACTACAATGGAATTGAATTATCAGGTTCTCGGTAAAATTAAGGAGACGACAGATTCTACCTGGCGGCAAATCCCAATGAATATTACCGGCTATCAGAGCAAGCATTTTCAACACACCTATTTCTGGAATTTTGATGTCATGCCGGTAAGTTTTGATGATGCCGTCAAATATTTTGTAAGCTTGACAGATAACGATGTAATAAATGGCCCTAAAATTGGTCGGTCTGAAACTTATTATATCCATTTTCCATCTCTTGATCAGTTGTTTGACGAATTTAATATGGTACAGGATGAAAATATTGAAACCACGGAGGATTTAGCTGCTGAAAGTGAAGAACTTAAAAAAGATCTTGAAGAAATCAGTAGAGAAATGAAACGCGAAAAGGAGATCGATTGGGAAAGGAAACGATCACTCGAAGCAAGTTTAGAAAAGCAAAAGAAAATCCAGGAAAAGCTAAAAAAAATAGAGGAAAATCTGGAGAAGGCTATCAATAAACTTGAAAAAAATGAATTATTTAGTCCTGAAGTTCTCGAAAAGTATCAGCGTTTACAACAAATGTTTGAAGAAATTGCCTCTCCGGAACTTCTTCAAGCCATGCAGGATATTCAAAAAAGTTTAGAAAACCTAAATCAAAAGAGCACGCAACAGTCATTGGAAAAGTTTAAAATCAATCAAGAACGATTTAAGGAAAATCTTGACAGAACGCTAGCTCTATTCAACAAGGTTCGACTTGAGCAGGAACTCGATCGTCTTGTTCAGATGTCAGAGGCAATGAAAAATGAACAGGATAAAATAACGGAAAGTTTATCAAATGAGGAGTCCCTTAGTGAGAATGATATGAACTCTGTCAACAAAAGGGAAGAATCGCAACTGGAATCTTTAAACAATTTGGAGAAATCGGCCAGCGATTTGTTTCAGGAGAAAGCATTTAATCAATATCCTGAAACCAAACAAGAGCTTGCTAAAGTGGCTGAGATGTCGGAGCAGATTCAAAAATCAATGAATGAAGCCTCTCAGGAAATGTCCCAAATGAATCAACAGGCGGCTAGTGAACATTCAGAAGCGTCAAGTCAAAAGTTAGACAAACTTAAGCAAGCACTTCAGAGGGCCCAGCAGAATATGATGCAGAAAGACCGCCAAAAAATAATGGCGAAGATGGAAAAGATCACAAATAATTTACTTCAACTTTCGAAAAATGAAGAGGAGTTAATTAACGAAACTAAAAAGTTATCTGATTTTAGTAATAAGTATCCGGAGACGGCACAATCCCAGCAAAACCAGATAGAAAATATGGGGCGGGTTACCCGTGACCTTATTGATCTTTCTCATGAAACCTTCTTTCTATCTCCGGGAATGAGCAAATCACTTGGCTCTGCACACGGTAATATGAGAAAAAGTTTAGGAGAGTTGGAGAACAGGCGACGGGGGTCGGCTGGTAATTTTCAAAAAAAATCGATGGCAGGTTTAAATGAAGCCATTATGCAAATGCAGCAATCAATGGAATCGCTCTCCGGCTCACCATCAGCTCTCGGCTTTGAACAATATTTAGAGCAGATGGAACAATTGTCGAAACAACAGGGGCAGGTAAATCAGGAGAGTCTGAACTTCTTTGGTGGAAATCAGGGTAAACTATCGATGCAGCAACAAGGTCAGTTGAGACGAATGGCCGCTGAACAAGGTGCAATTCGAAAATCTTTGGAAGAATTGGGTAGTCGTATGCAAGACAATTCGGATGTCCTTGGGGATTTAGACCAGATGGCCAAAGAAATGGGTGAAGTTATGAATGATTTGCAAAGTTTAAAAATAGACAAGCGAACAATTGAAAGACAGCAACAAATCCTTTCTCGCATGCTGGATGCACAAAAGTCAGTAAGAGAAAAAGATTATAGTAGAAAAAGGTTAGCTGAAGTTGGAAAAGACTATCAGCGTAAATCACCTCGAATTTCGGAGAACGCAGAAAATATGAGGCTAAAACAACTAAAACTGGATTTAATTCGGGCTTTGCGAGAAGGCTATAATCCAGATTATGAAAAGTTGATCGAGGAATATTTTCGTACACTAAATACGGAACTTTCAAAATAATTTCTGGAAAACCATTGCAATTATTACTACGAAAATATCTCATTTTGTACTTCGTTTGTCTCTTTGTCCCCCAACTATATGGACAGATTATCTATGAGCGGCAAAAATCAGATGTCTCTTCTGTCCTTACAAGGGACCTATTAGTCGAGGGCAAGACCAGACCAAAAATTGGCCTGGTGCTGTCCGGAGGGGGCGCGAGAGGGATCTCTCATATCGGTGTTCTCAGGGGTTTCGAGAAGTATAATATTCCGATTGATTTAATAGTGGGAACAAGCATCGGCTCAGTTGTTGGTGGATACTACGCTGCCGGGCTAAGTGTGGATCAGCTGGAACAATCGATGAAGAATATAAATTGGGATATTATTTTCAGTGATTATACAGAAAGACAAAATTTATTTGTAGGACAAAAGGCTACTAACGATCGGTACATTGTTAATGTTCGTTTTGATGGTATTAATGCATTTATTCCCACCAGTCTTACCTCGGGTCAAAAGATATTGACTCTAATAAATGATGAACTTTATAATACTAACTTCCCGGCTGTATATGATTTTGATGATCTGGAAATACCTTTCCGTGCAATCTCTACAGACTTGATATCCGGTCAAAGAGTTGTAATAGGTAAGGGAGATCTGGCAGAGGCTATAAATGCAAGCATTGCCGTACCATTGTTGTTCTCACCTGTAGTGTGGGATAGTATGCTTCTTGTAGATGGCGGGCTTTCAGCAAATTTCGCTGTAGATGCTACCCGTGCTTTAGGAATGGATGTTGTAATTGTGGTAAATAGTACTGCCCCACTTCGGGAGCGGCATGAGCTTGCAGCACCATGGGAAATTGCTGATCAAGTTACCTCTATTATGATGCAGTCTACAAACAAAGAGCAGATGCAGCTTGCGGATCTGGTAATTCAGCCTAATCTGGGGAGGATAGGAAGTACTGAATTTGAAGAAATTGATCGTATGATTATTGAGGGTGAGAAAGCCGTAGATGAACAAGTGGTTAGTTTATTTGAACTTACCGATGCGAATCTCACACCTAAATCTGAAATCTATTATCAATATGATGAATTTATTTTAAATTTTGCCGGTACGTCAAATAAATCCTCGAAGGACTTTCGGCTTTTTGGTGGAAGTAGTAACCCCATTTCATTGTCACAGATCCAAAACGATATTGATGGCATTTTTTCCCTGACTAGCTTTCATAATGTAAATGCTTCGATAGATACAGTAGATAAAAAGAGAGTACTCAGATATTCTCTCAGCGAAAACAAGGCATTGATCAAGGTAGAGATAGAGGGTGAAACATTATTCAAAGATTCATTGTTTGAGGATTACCTGAGCGATCAGATTAGTCAACCACTTAACTATTCTCAGTTACAAAGAGGTTTAAACGATATAAAGTCCCATTACCGAAATAGAGGTTATAAATTAGTACGATTTAGAAAAATCGATTTTAACCAAGAGACAGGGCACCTTCTCTTAAATATAGATGAGGGAAGGATACACCAAATTAATATCCTGGGAAATGAGATTACCCATGATTTTGTAATTTTACGTGAATTTCCGCTTGATAGAGGGGATATTTATAATTCACATTTAGTAAAACAAGGAATTGATAATATCTATAATTCCCAACTGTTTGATAAGGTTAGTGTTAATGTAGACCTCAAAGATAAAAACTATTTAATTACAATTAAAGTGGTAGAAAAAAAACCGTTTGTGTTAAGGCTTGGGGGTAAAATCGGCTCAGAGCGCGGAGCACAAGTGTATGCAGAATGGGGTACTGAAAATTTTTTAGGAAATGCATATAAACTATATTTGAACGGCCGTTATGGTGAAATGGACCGCAGGCTGGGTATTCAATATCGCGTGGACAGAATTTTTGAAACGCTTTTAACCATGAATTTTCAGGCATACTATGATTGGAAATTATTTCCTATATACCAGAAAAATGATTTGTCGGGTGAATATAATGAATTGAGGAGCGGGGTTAAACTTGGCATCGGCCTTCAGTTGCAAAAATTAGGGCAAATTTCAATCGATCTTCGGGTCGAAAATGTAAAAGATTCACCCTATTCTGGTGATCTCACAAATGATCAAAAGGAAAGAGTCTCACAGAATAGTGAATTACGAACGTTATCAATAAAGTCAGTTGCGGATGGACGAGATAATATTGCATTTCCAACATCAGGAGTCTATAATGTTTGGTTCTGGGAAACTGCAAATGAACAAATTGCACAAGGTCAGGAGAAATATACAAAAGCGTATGTAAATCTTGGGGGGTATTATACCTATTGGGACAGACATACCTTTCACTTTACAGGCACTATCGGTATCGGTGACCTCACCGTTCCTTTCTCCGAATGGTTTCGCATTGGAGGGCTCCATGATTTTATGGGATTACATGAGTACGAACTCTTTGGCCGGCAGGTGATAAAAGCAAACCTGGAATACAGATACTTACTCCCTGTTCAGATCATCTCAGATATTTATCTTGCTGTACGCTATGATATTGGTGCAATTTGGGAAACACCAGATTTGGTGATGAAGGGAGATGACTTCTTTTCAGGGATGGGTGGTTGGTTAGGTATTAATACAATTCTTGGACCGTTATTTATTGGATATGGCGATACAAGCCATAAATCAAATGTCTGGTATCTCTCAATCGGTTATAGCTATTAGATCTTGTTCAACTTTTTCCAATACTTTCCAAATCGCTCTGTGCATGGGTAATTTTTTGATCTCCCTTAGAGACTTCCAGGTTGTTTCCTCATATCCATCGCATCTAATATCTTCCCGTGCATTGAGCAGTAATATTGGATGAAGTATCAGTTTAAAATGTGTATAGGTATGGTTAATTGGTGGCCAATGCTTATTTCTTGTCGTTTTACCTGAATTAAATTCTGAAAGAAAATCTTTCTCAATAGATTTAACCGTACTTCCATCAGGTACATGGCGGGTTGGGAATTCCCATAACCCCCCCAGCATACTTTCCGATCGACGTTTAGCCAAGAGGTATTCGCCTCTACTGTGTAATATGAAAGCAACCGATTCACGGGTAGGGATTTTACTTTTTTTAGATTTGACGGGAAATTTATGAACTGCTCCCTGCTGAAAAGCATCACAGTTAATATTTATGGGACACGTGGTGCATCCTGGCTTTATAGGCTGGCAAACCAGTGCTCCTAACTCCATCATCGCCTCGTTGAATCGGGCTGAATTTCCAGAAGGTAGAAGAGAATCCATAAGTATCTGGACTTTTTTGTGTGTGGCGGGTTTACGAATATTATCTTTTAATGCGAAAAGTCTGGTAATTACCCTTTTAACATTACCATCCACTACCCCATAGGATTGATTGAAGGCGATACTTAGAACAGCGTTCGTGGTGTAAGGTCCAAATCCGGGTAATTTTTTGAGATCTTCCCAGCTCCGGGGAATTTCTGATTGAAAGTCGTTAACTATAATCTTGGCAGACTGGTGAAGATTTCTTGCACGGGAATAATAACCTAATCCCTCCCAAACTTTGAGAATTTGTTCTTCCGCTGCATTAGCCAGTTGATCAACATTTTTAAATATATCCATAAAACGAATGAAATAGGGAATGACCTGTTCAACCTGTGTCTGCTGAAGCATCACCTCAGAAATCCAAACATGATACCAATCAGGTGATCCCCGCCAGGGGAGTATTCTCTTATTCTTATCAAACCAGGCAATTAAGTCTTTGTTGCAGGGACTTATTGTCCAATATCGGATCTTTCTTGAGATTAAATGTGGTCCTGGTTTAATTTAATTATATTAATGTCTATCAGATTGGATAACTTCTTCAAACCAGCGCGAGGTATGAGAACGGACCATTTGGATAAGACAAACCTGGGCAAGAAATGGTTCGGGGTGATTGATGGCATTTAGATATAAATTGATTAATGCGTTGGAGTACTTATCTAAGTAGATACTATCGATTTGGGTAGGATCACCCAATACAATTAATTTTGTATTTTCACCCAGTCGGGTACCAAGCGTTCGCATTTGGAAAGGATTTGCATTTTGTGCTTCGTCAAAAATGATAAATGAACCGGAAAGGTCTGCACCACGAACATCGGCCAGATTTATTAATTCAACAATGCCAGAGTCCAACAGCTTTTGGTAACCGGTTTCATTCTCGAGAGAATCATCATCACTAAATTGGCGTAATTTCTCTATAAATGGCCGCATTTTTGGAATCAATTTTCGTCTGAGAGATCCAGGGAGAAATCCAATATCCTCCCCCAAACGGCTTTTGGTGACAATAGGCTTGATTAATTTTATAGTCTCGTACTTTTTTTCTTTGAATACTTTCTCCAAGGCTGCAGCCATAGCAATATGAGTTTTACCAGTTCCAGCCCTACCAATAATTATCTGCACTTTTATTTCGTCATCCATCGCCTGCTGCATACAAATGGCCTGTTCAAAATTATAGGTATAATTTTCATCATCCAGTACTTTTGGAGGCATACCTAATACCTTTATGGCATGATAATCGAGATAAGTGAGACGATCACCTTTACGAATTCCAAGGCCGAATAAATCTCCACTTGGATCATATAGAACAACGCCTTCATTTTCACGCAGTCGCCACTTCTTGCGATAGGGTACATTCCATTTATTTCGGTCCTTTGTTGTAAAAACATCGTTTATTTCTTCGACACTTAAATTTACTTCCTGTGTTTTCTGAAAAAAACTGGCCAGGTATTCCTCGCTGATCTGATCATGTTTATAGTCTTCTGTATTTATCCCCAGAGCCATGCATTTAATTCGCAGATTGCGATCCTTAGTAACAAAAATAAATTCTCTATGTGGATATGAATCTTTCAAGCCCAGTACTTGTGCCACCATCAGATTGTCCCGGTACCCAAGATCCATTTCTTTTGGGATAAGATCTGAAACATAACCCGCTATAAATGCCAATTGCCCATTTTTTCCATTTGGTATTGAAACCGGTGTATCATCTTCTTGGCGCGCACTCAACATCTCCAGCTTTTGACTGATATCCCGTGAATTGTAGCCGATGCCAGCATCACTTTTTTTAGCATCAATTTCCTCAATTACACTAAAAGGGATTAAAACAAAATGTTCTTCAAAGCGGAAGATGGAAGCAGGTTCGTGGAGAACGACATTTGTATCCAGAATATAGACCAGGCGATTATCCGAGGTACTAAGAAAACTTAGATCAGTAAATTTTTGATTCATAATATCTGCCATCTAATCATTTGAATTTAATATATATGGTGGATCTATAGAATTCAAGTGAAAAAGAATGAAGAAATTATAAGTGGAAGAATGTTATTGTCTTGGTATGCCCCTGATTCCTTGCTATATTTGAGAATTGATGGAAAGGAAATCAATGGGTAAAAACATAGAACTACTTGCCCCGGCAGGAGATCTTGAGAAGCTAAATTATGCGTTTGCTTATGGGGCAGATGCTGTTTATGCCGGTGTGCCACGGTTCTCTCTCCGTGCACGGGAAAACGATTTTGACAATGCACTTGTTGAGGAAGCAATTACACTCTCCCGAAAATATGATAAGAAGATCTATCTTACACTTAATATCTTTCCTCATAATCGAAAATTAGATTCTTTCAAGGAATCCCTGGAATGGATGGCTCATTTAAAGCCTGATGCGATCATTGTTTCTGACCCGGGAATTATCTATATGAGTAAAAAATATTGTCCTTCGATACCATTGCACTTATCCACGCAGGCCAATACAGTTAACTGGGCCTCAGTGAAATTTTGGCGCGAGCAGGGTGTAAGCCGTATTATCCTGTCAAGGGAGCTTTCGATAGATGAGATAGCTGAGATCAGACAGCGGGTACCTGATATCGAACTGGAATCTTTTGTCCACGGGGCTATTTGTGTTGCCTATTCCGGTAGGTGTCTTCTATCAAACTATTTTACTCACCGTGATCCTAATCAGGGTACTTGCACGCATAGTTGTCGCTGGAATTATAAGATATATACAGGAAAAGATTTCCCCGATGAAACTCATTATGAACCTTTAGAAGATAATTATTATTTGGAAGAGAATGAGCGTCCCGGACAGTTCCTCCCTGTTGATGAAGATGAAAATGGTACTTATATCATGAATGCGAAAGATCTATGTACCATCACACTTCTCGACCGTTTGGCCGAAGCAGGTGTAGACAGTTTTAAAATTGAGGGTCGGAGTAAATCGATTTATTATCTAAGTATTATTACCCGTGCCTATCGTAAGGCAATCGATGACTTAAAGAATGGCAAGCCCTTTGATAAGGACCTTGAGCAAGAAATGTTTACTGTGGCCAATCGAGGCTATATTACAGGTTTTCTGGAAAAAAATCCCCGCCAATTTGGAGAAAATTTTGAATCAGGCAGTTCCGATATACAAACCTTTAAATTCTGTGCAAAGATAAAAAGCTATAATCCTGAAAATGGTATGGCTGTCATATCGGTCCGAAACCGGATTGAAGTCGGAGAAAGAGTTGAAGCCGTTCACCCTTCAGGCACAACGTCATTTATTATAGAAAATCTTTCAACTGAGGCCGGAAAATCTATAACAGTAGCTCATGGGGGTGGGATAGATGTTTGTATTCGGGTTCCGGAGGATATTGACAAATATTCTCTAATTCGTAAACGAATCGGTATCACTGAGGAGAAATCACTTGAGAATAAAATTAAAAATTTAGAGGTATAAGTAATGAGTTACTGGATTTTTTATCTGATAGGGGCAGCTCTTATTTTCCATCCACATCTCAAACAAAAATTAGGTATGCTATGGGATTATTTTTCACATCCGGAATATGAATTTTGGTCAACTTTTTCAGGGATGGATGTTTTCGATTTGGTTTTGCATGCAGTTTTACCTGCTGCATTTATTTTTATTGGAATTAGGAAGCAAAGGGCACAGAAAGATGCCTAAAATTTTATTAAATCTGCTTGTTTTGGCAGTTTATGCGTATGGACAGATCGATAATGAATTTGAAACCTATTTGCAGGAACTAGCACGTGATTTTGAGATAGAGCAGATTGAATCAGATTCTCTTAATACTAAAGCAGTAATATTATTGGATACCCGTGAAATTGAGGAGTATAGCATTTCCAGAATCGAATCAGCAATATGGGTTGGGTATGATGATTTTGATCTCGCACGTCTTGAAGGTATTGACCAGGAAGATGAGATTGTCGTTTATTGTTCCGTAGGTTATCGAAGCAGCAAGATTGGGATCATGCTTAAAGAACATGGTTATAAAAATGTAAAAAATCTCTTCGGCGGCATCTTCAATTGGGCTAATCAAGGTCTTCCGCTCTATAAGGATACAACCCAAACACATCAAATTCATACGTATAACAGATATTGGGGACGTTTTATTCAAAATCCTACCTTGATAAAAATGGACTGATTATTTCCCACCGTTCAAAAAATTCAACATATATATTTATAATATAGATTTAAAAATTCTAAAACAGACCGATAATAGATATGCGGGTTGTATTATCATTAATGTTGGTTGTTAACCATTTTAAAGTTTATAGAAAATGAATTTCCCGATTGGGTCTGGAGTGTGTTGTGATAAATAAGACAAAGCGAGAACTAATATCAAGAATTGAAGACTTAGAGAAACAACTAGAAGCCAGGTCTGGATTTAGTACATCAGGATCAAATTTGGAGATAGTCAATGAGAAAAACCAGATTCTCCAAATGATCACAGAAAATGTCTCTGATTTAATTGCCATCCTGGATCTGAAAGGACGACGGGTATATAACAGTAAATCCTATGCGAATATTCTTGGAGATCCAGAAAAATTAAAAGGTACTGATTCATTTCGTGAAATCCACCCAGATGATAAAGAGAAGATTAAATCTATTTTTGACAATACGATTAAGAGTGGTAGCGGTCAGAGGGCCGAATACAGAATGATCTCGGAAAATGGAGATATACGCTTTATTGAATCACAAGGGAATGTAATTCGTGGTTTGAGTGGAGATATTGAAAATATTATCGTCGTATCGAGAGATATTACCGACCGGGAGAAAATTGAACAAGCGCTTCATGACTCTGAAGTACGGTTAGATTCTATTCTTAAGTCGATTCCCGATGTTATATACAGGTTAAATCCAAAGGGTAAAATAACATTTATTAGTGATGCGGTTCTACGTTACGGCTATAAACCCGAGGATTTATTGGGTACGAATATACTAGATTTGGTCCATCCTGAGGATAAAGAGAAATCTGTCTATAGGATTAATGAAAGGCGAACAGGAGAAAGAAGAACAAAGTCTTTTGAGATACGGCTGATGACGGCAGAGGGTCGAGCGGTGTTTTTTGAAGACCGCTCTGAGGCTGTGCCCATGCAACCTGTATTTCTTCTTGAAGCAGAAGGCATCTATGCAACTGATCATCCTCTTGAAAAAACATTTTTAGGTACGCAGGGTATTGCCCGGGATATTACAGAGAGGAAGAGGACAGAAGATGAAATGACTGTTCTGGGTCAGGCTTTGAGATCAATTAGTGAATCTGTATGTGTAACGGATCTGGAAAACACAATCACTTTTGTAAATGATGCGTTCTGTAATACTTATGGTTATAAGAGAAATGAATTGATGGGTCAATCCATCTCAATCGTTAGAGGGGCGGATAGTTCAGAAGATCTATATAAAAACATTCTTCCAGAATCACTTAAAGGTGGATGGAAAGGCGAGATTGTAAATAAAAGAAAAGATGGATCAGAGTTTCCGGTACATCTATCAACAGCTGTGATTTATGAACAAAGTGGATATCCGATTGCGTTGATTGGTGTCGCGACTGACATCACCGATAGAAAACACCTTGAAACGCAACTACAGCAATCACAAAAATTAGAGGCAATAGGAAAATTAGCTGGTGGTGTTGCACATGACTTTAACAATCTGCTAACCGTAATCCAGGGATATAGTGAATTGCTGTTGGCAAAGATTAATGTTAATGATCCCATTGTAGAGCAAATTAAACAGATTAATCATGCAGCCAGTCGTGCGGAAGCTCTAACCCGCCAACTTTTAGCATTTAGTCGAAAGCAGATTATGCAACCCCGGGTTATTGATCTTAATAACCTGATAAACGATATGAGAGATATGTTACAACGGTTGATAGGTGCTGATATTGAATTTAATGTAAATCTGAATAAAAGTCTGGGTAAGATAAAAGCTGATCGCGGACAGATAGAACAAGTAATTATGAATCTGGCTGTTAATGCCCGTGATGCCATGAAGCAAGGTGGAAAGATGGCTATTGACAGTCATAATGTGACCCTGGATGAGGAATTTATTAAAATCTATCCGGAAGCAGAAGTGGGTAGATATGTGAGGATAAGTTTATCTGACACAGGGTTAGGGATGGATGAGGAAACTCAGGCCCATATATTTGAGCCTTTTTTCACGACAAAAGATAAAGGAGAAGGAACCGGACTTGGATTGGCAACCGTTTACGGTATTATAAAACAGAGTGGTGGTTATATCTATGTGGATAGTGAGCCGAATAAAGGTACAACGTTTAATTTATATTTCCCTCGCGTTGACGGACCTCTTGACTCTGATAAGAAGGCAGCTGTGGCAGATAATAAACTCACTGGTGATGAGACAATCCTGGTGGTTGAAGATCAGGGTGAAGTGAGACAGTAATTATGGAATCTCTTAAGTTTTATGGCTATAATGTATTGGAATCTCCTCATGGCGGAAGCGCTCTTCTTACCTGTGAAAAAAATCCTGGAAAAATCGATCTAATTATTTCAGATTTGGTTATGCCCCAAATGAATGGTCAGGAATTGGTTGAAAGACTTAAACCGCTTCAACCCCAAATGAAAGTGATGTTTATCTCCGGATACTCAGAAGAAATGTTTTCTGAGCGTCATGTTCTGGATCCCGATATTCTATTTATCCAAAAGCCCTTTACACCGTTGGAGATGCTGAGAAAGGTGCGGGAAGTTCTGGATAGTTAGAAATAGTAAATAAGGCTTATGAAGATTTATATTGGCCACAGACTTTCGAAGAACTTCTCTGAATTTTATTGGATAAATGAATTAAAGTTAATCTTATAAAAGACAGTGTCAGTCTGTGGCCAATTCTATATTCTCAATCGGTATATGTTGCCTTCTTTATAAAAACTCTTAATAATCTGTTACAGATCCAATACACGATGAACTTGATTTACCCCTCAGTGAAAGATCTGTAAAGAGTCATCTATATAGATTTATCTCCTTTGAGTTTCCATCCCTCGAAACAATTGCCTTTCCATATTGCTTAAAGTTTATTTTATATAAGATGTTATCTATGGTCAACAATCCTTCACCAGTCTGGTCGGGAGAGAGGTAATAATCAGCCGTCAATAGGGGTGAACCACCATTTAAGTAGGTGCTTTCAGATTGATAGACATCATAATGAATATGGGCTGACCCATCCAGGTAGTAATCTGCTCTTAACAAAATATAATACTCATTCCAGGTCGTCCAATTTCCTGTGACGGAACTTCCGCTGGTAGACTCGGATATGGTTAGGGTACCAAAAGCACCATTGGGTTTTTTTGCCGTAAGGGTTGTAGTTTTGAGCCCATCTATATTTTGTACTTTTATCCCTATGTTTGCAGAATCAATCCTACTGTCTGAGAAATATATGATTTTTGAAAAAGCAGCAGAAAATATTGAGTCAGGTAATTCAATTATAACAGATGCTGATTTAAATATTTTATCCAGATATCTTCCTTCAGGAAAATCAATTGTTTCTGTAAAGTAGCCTTCCAGGTCATCTTTTGCGGAATCGAACGTGCCCGAAACCATCGTGCCATCTCGGAATTGCTTTTCAAATTCTCCATTTTGATCAGATCTAAATGTGACCGTTCTGTAGGAGGAGGTTCCATCCTTGAAAAAGGAATCTTCACGGAGTGTTCCAGACTCATCATCATTGACTACAATTGATCTCTTTAAATGACTTACAATAAAGGTATTGGTATAGTAAACATCTGAAACAGCGGTAAAGGCAGAGGGTTCTGTTCCTTGATATGAGGTGATTTCCAATGTCTCGGTAACCAAATTAATAAAGAAAGATTCATTGAACAATTGCTCATGAAAAATATTCTTAAGTAAGTCGTCGGAATTATCATCGGGTGTTTGGTTTAAATCAAATACAATTTGAGTGGAGTCATAAGTAATATTTCTCAACAAAAGAAACTTATACTTGACCCGATAAAATCTTGCCAGTGAAGTTGTAGAATTGTAGAAGAGAGCCTCTCTGATTCCAAGAACTTTATTCTCATGAAAATATATAAGTGAGTCTGTGGTAGGTTTAAAGAATAATTTTTCTCCCAACAGATATTCCTGAGCTACCATAGTTAATTCTTTGCCCACCGATTTAAGTTTCATTAAGCTGGTGTATTCTGAGATATCATCATCTTCAATATAATTAGCATCTCCTGTGAGTTCTGTAATTTCATTGCTGCTAAGGACCAGATCATTAATTTCCCATCCTACGGCGGCCTGTTCTTCAAACGATGCGTCGAGCTCCAGGTTGTTCTCACCAGGATCTGTACTTTTTTGACAGGCGATGAATGTAAAAAATATACCTATCACCAATGATTTGATAATTAATTTTGTCATTATATACTCCTTTCACGAAAAAGTTTGTTAAATTGGAGATGTGCAAAATAAAAGTACTTTTATTATTGAATAAGTATTTTTATCTGTTCCCGGACATAATTTGAGGAAAATTAGCTTCATATGATGTGTTAACCATCACATCAGTTAATTGTAGTAGTAACAATCTTATTTTGATCTGTCATGATGGCAGAATAAGAGAAGAAGCCAAAATTTATAAAATTATCTTAGTGGTTGTAAATATTAGAGTTAATGCCTTCAGCGATGCATTGGCATCAATTTTGCTCCTTACAGATGCTGAGAAAACCAGGAGTTAAGTATGACGCATAAATCTGAACCGGAAGAAGTCACAATGTCTGAAGTATTACCTGTAATGCCTTTGCGCAACACGGTTGTATTCCCTCACCAGGTTATTCCTTTAGCTGTTGGCAGGGAAAAATCGCTAAACCTTCTTAAGTATTTAGATGAAGAGACGAAGGTGATTGGTTTGGTCTCCCAGATGGATGGAAATCTTGAGGAACCAAAACCCAAAGATTTGTATGAATGGGGTACGGCAGCGATGATCCTCAAGAAATTTAAAATGCCCGATGGTAGTGAACAGCTGATAGTTCAAGGAATTTATAGATTTAAAGTACTCGAATATAAACAGTTTGAACCGCATATTGAAGCGACAGTTTTGCCCGCTCAAGAGTATATTAAACAAACTGTCAAGGTGGAAGCCCTTGTTAATAATCTGAAAATGCTATTTCAAAAAATTGTCGATCTTTCTCCCTATTTAACTGGTGAACATCGGGTAATGGTGTTGAATACGGAGGATCCGGGAAAATTGACAGATATAATTGCTTCCCAGGTAAATTTCCCTGTAAGTGAGAAACAACAAATTTTAGAAATAACAGATGTTAAAGAGCGTCTGGAAAAAGTTCATTATTTACTCAATAAAGAATTACAAGTGCTGGAGTTAGGATCCAAGATCCAAAGCGAGGTGCAGGGTGAACTCAATAAGACACAAAGACAATATTATCTTCGCGAGCAAATGAAGGCTATAAAGAAGGAGTTAGGTGAGTACGAAGATGAGAGTACTGAGATGGAAGATCTTCGTGAAAAATTGGCAGAAATTAAAATGCCAAAAGATGTCCATAAGGTTGCAGAAAAAGAGTTGAACAGATTAGCGAGAATGTCTCCGATGGCCAGTGAATATACTGTATCGCGCACATATATTGACTGGTTGCTAGAGATGCCATGGAGTAAAAAAACCCGTGACAGGCTTGATGTCAAAAAGGCAGAAGAAATCCTTGATGAAGATCATTATGGATTAGAAAAAGTTAAGAAACGTATTTTAGAGTATTTGGCAATAAGACAGTTGAAGTCAGATATGAAAGGCCCGATTCTTTGTTTTGTTGGCCCTCCCGGAGTTGGAAAAACAAGCCTCGGCCGTTCCATCGCCAGAGCGCTTGGTCGGAAGTTCTCCCGTATGTCTCTCGGTGGTGTGAGAGATGAGGCGGAGATCCGGGGACATAGAAGAACCTATGTCGGGGCTCTACCTGGACGTATTATCCAGGAAATAAAAAAACTAAATTCAAATAATCCTTTGATCATGTTAGATGAGATTGACAAACTTGGTATGGACTTTCGTGGAGATCCATCTTCTGCATTGTTGGAGGTTCTGGACCCTGAACAGAATTTTTCTTTTACCGATCATTATCTTGAAGTACCCTTTGACCTTTCAAAGGTGATGTTTATTGCCACGGCTAATATACCAGATCCCATACCACCTGCATTAAAGGACCGCATGGAGATCATAGAAATAAATGGTTATACGGAAGAGGAAAAACTACAGATTGCTGAACGATATCTCATCCCGAAACAACTGAATGCCCACGGTGTAACCCAGGATCAGCTTGATTTAACAAAGAAAGCAGTTCAAAAAACCATTCAGCATTATACCCGTGAAGCAGGTGTGCGAAATCTGGAAAGGGAAATGGCCTCAATAATTAGAGGCGTGGCAAGGGAAATTGTTGAAAACAAGACAATATCGAAAAAAATTACGGCGAACCACGTTTCAAAATATCTCGGTCCGGAGAAGTTTTATTCTGAGATAGCGGAGAGGACATCACGACCAGGTGTGGCTACGGGATTAGCCTGGACCCCCGTGGGCGGTGATATTCTTTTTATTGAAGCCTCAAAAATGCATGGAAAAGGAGAGCTTAATCTGACAGGTAAACTTGGCGATGTGATGAAGGAATCAGCCTCCGCGGCACGAAGTTATCTTAGGTCTAATAGCCAAAAATTTAATATTGATCCGGAATTCTACCAAAAATATGATGTTCATATTCATGTGCCGGCAGGTGCCGTACCTAAGGATGGACCATCAGCTGGAATCACGATCTTTACTGCGTTGTATTCACTTTTTAGTGATAAATGTATAAAAGACAATCTGGCTATGACAGGTGAAATAACGCTACGGGGAATGGTCTTGCCAGTCGGGGGCATAAAGGAAAAAGTCTTGGCAGCCAGAAGGGCAGGTATCGAGACAATTATAATGCCTGAGAAAAATCGCAAAGATCTGGAGGAAATCCCCAAGAAAAATATTAAAGATATAAATTTTAAATTTGTTAAAGATATTGACGAAGTCATCGATTTAGCCATAAAACCTTGATTTTAATTTAGGATATTGGGAACCTTAAATTTATTGATGATACATTTTTTTCGAACCGATATAGTTAAAGAGATTCTCTTGCAGATGGATGGGAATCTCTTTTAAATTTAATGAATTCAAATTGACATTTAGCAGTTGCGGGTCATCTCCTCTCAAAACTGCTTCAACGAACACCTCCCGAATTTTAATATAAAATATTAGATCGATATTTTGTTTGAAATCATAAGCGATTCAGTTTATATTCATTGAAAGTGGATGATTATGGATAATAAAACTAAACAAAGATTAAAAGATCTGGTTGGAATAGAAAATTATTTTGACTCCCCAGAGGAGAAAATGGTTTATGCTTATGATGGTACACCGTTATTATCACAGGCACCCGAAGCGATCCTCAAGCCAAATTCTGCTGAAGATGTTTCTAAAATTTTAAAAATGGCAAATGAAGATGGTTTTGCAGTTGTTCCAAGGGGAAGTGGTACTGGTCTGAGTGGTGGCTCTGTACCCGTTGAAAATTCAATCATTTTATTATTTAATCATTGGGATAACATCCTGGAAGTTGATAGTGATAATTTGACTGCCTGGGTGCAACCAGGGGTGATTACCGCTAATCTTCATCGTACTGTAGAGAATCTGGGTCTATTTTATCCTCCCGATCCGGGAAGTCAGGAAATTTGTACTATTGGTGGCAATGTCGCCGAAAATGCTGGTGGACTAAGGGGGTTAAAATATGGTGTGACGAAAAATTATATCATGGGTGTCGAGATGGTATTACCCAATGGAGAGTTGATTGTCAATGGTGGTAAAAATGTTAAGGATGTGGCCGGTTATAATTTGCGTGATCTGGTTGTTGGCTCAGAGGGAACCCTAGCCATATTTACCAGATTGCTATTAAAAATAATTCCAAAACCAGAAACATCACGAACTCTTTTAGCCTACTATGATAAACTCACAGATGCGGCGGAATCAGTTTCAGAAATAATCGCAAATCATATTATTCCATGTACTGTTGAATTTTTGGATAACACAACAGTTCGGGCGGTGGAAAGTTATGCCAAGCTCGGATTACCCATAGACATTAGTGCACTTTTATTACTGGAAGTGGATGGTCCGGAAGAAGTCGTAAATCGTGATGTGGAAACGATTAAAACTGTTTGTAAACGCAAAGGGGCCCGGGAGATAAAAATTGCCAATGACGAAAGTGAAGCCCTTAATTTAAAAACTGCAAGGAGAGCAGCATTCGCTTCTCTCGCCCGCATTAAACCGACAACAATTTTAGAAGATGCAACGGTCCCCCGGTCGAACCTGGCTAGCTTGGTTGAAAAGATTGATCAGATTTCAAAAAAGTATAATTTACAGATCGGCAATTTTGGTCATGCCGGTGATGGAAACCTTCATCCTACCTGCCTGACAGATGAACGTGACAAAGAAGAGATTAAAAGAGTGGAAAAAGCCTTTAATGAGATCTATGATGAGACCATAAAACTTGGTGGAACCATTACGGGAGAGCATGGCGTTGGTCTTGCAAAAAAAGGATTTTTAGAGAAGATGATTGAGGTTCCTGCTCTAGATGCAATGAGGAAAATAAAATCTGCCTGGGATCCCAATAACGTCTTAAATCCTGGTAAAATTATTTCTCACGCCCCAAAATGTGAAGGAAAGTTACACAAAGAGCCTTCAAGGCATTGAATCTATAATTTGCATTTTATAATAAATAATACCATGGAATCTGATACAGATAATATCTCTGCCTGTAATATATATGTCAACTAATTTTATTAATGAAGCACCACTACCTAGCTACGATCAGCTTATAAATTGTATGCATTGTGGCATGTGTTTGCCAACCTGTCCAACTTACCAATTAACCGGACTTGAAATAAATTCTCCTCGTGGTAGAATACATATGATTAGGGCTGTAGCTGATGGACATCTTGAAATAACGGACAAGTTTAAAGAATCAATAGAATTTTGTCTGAATTGCCAGGCCTGTGTCACTGCTTGTCCTGCAGGTGTTCAGTATGGCCATTTGGTGGAGGCAGCTCAGCTACAGATCGCTGCGACTGAGCGTATCAAAAGAGGAAAACCCACCTGGCGGCAGCGAATAATCAACTGGTTATTTCTTGACTTGACGCGATTGAAGCAGCTTTCAGATCTAATTCGCATTTATCAGATTAGTGGATTGGAAAAGCTAATTCAATCAAGTGGAATCCTGAATCTCTTTCCAAAGAAAATTAAGGAAATGTCATCTATGGCACCTTTTGTTCCCAAGAGGAAAGACTATATTGTAAGTAATATGGTTAAAAAAGAAGGTAAAGGAATAAGAGTTGGAATTCTGAAAGGATGTGTTCAGGATATTTTTTTCCGGGATGTAAATCAGGATACCATCGATGTGCTGGAAGAAAATGGCTATCAGGTTTTTATTCCTCGGGAGGAAATATGTTGTGGTTCCGTCCATGGTCATAATGGTGACCTGAAAACGGCTAAAATGTTAGCAAAAAAAATGATAGATATTTTTAACAAGGCTAAAGTAGATTTTATTGTATTGAACTCTGCGGGTTGTGGGGCGTATATGAAGGAATACGAATCCTTGTTAGCCAATGATGAGGAATATAAGGTTAGGGCCAAAACGTTTTCTTCTAAAGTAAAGGATATCATGGAATTTTTGGCTGAGAATGACTGGAAAATTCCTGAAATAGTTGATGACTTAAAAGTAACCTATCATGACCCTTGTCATTTGGTGCATACTCAAAAGATTAGTAAACAACCACGACAGATTATTGAGAGTATAAAAGGTGTTCAATATACAGAACTGAACGAAGCAAGTTGGTGTTGTGGTAGTGCCGGTATATATAACATTATTCGATATGATGATGCAATGCAAGTGCTGAAAAGAAAAATGGATAATATCAGGGCAACTGGAGCAGAATGGATTGTAACCGGAAATCCCGGATGTATGATCCAAATTATTTACGGTGCAAAGAAATTTAAAATGCCAGTTAAGGTCATCCACCCGGTCTCACTCTTGAGAATGGCCTACCATAAGGAAAGAGAGGTAAATTAAATGAAAAAGAATATCCTAAGTGTGATCATCATAATGATGATCATCTTTTCTACTGCTCTGGCACAAGATGATCGAAATACCTATTCTAAGGAAAAATTTGAAAAAATTACAACAGAAGCCGGGTTAGTATTTACCATGGCTGAATCTGGATCCGGTGCAGGTGCTTTTTTTGCCCTGCCATTTGGTAGTTTGTTTCATGCGGGTATCGCTATTGATGCTTTTTTTATCAGGGACTCAAAACAGATCGAATATGCAGACCCTTATTATGGCGGCGTTTACCAAATGAATAAAATTAATAACGTCTATATTTTTGACCTTCAATTTACCGTCAAACGACGGCTTTTTGCGGAGGATTTGGATGATAGTTTTCGGCCGTTTCTCACCGGTGGGTTTGGTCCTGTCTTTGGGATGAACTTTCCTGAGGATGATAGATTGGCAGACCAGTATGAATGGTCAATAGGTGGATTCGTCGGGGGTGGAGCAGATATTACATTTGATAAAAAATATTTTGTTGGAGTTCGCGGTCAATACCGGATAATTCCATTCTCACAGCGGATAGGTGAAACAAAAAATCACACTATGTTTGAGCTTCGTTTTGAGATTGGCAGGAGATTTTAATTAATGTCTGAGAAAGTCTCATTTATTGTTCTAAATAGTGCTATTAAATCGCGTATTGTGTGCGATCTTGCTGAAAAATGTTACCTCGATAGTAGACGTCTTGTTATATATACTGAAAAAAGTGAAACCTGTGCGGCTCTTGATACTATGTTATGGACGTGGAAACAGCAGAGTTTTATCCCACATAAATATCTTGAATCTTTAAAAGAGGCCCAGGCTGAACCGGTGGTATTGACAAATAATATTGAAACTGCGGCTAACTATGATACACTCCTATTACATGATCCACTTCCAATCGAAGTATTGGATAAGTTTCCGAAAATTATAGATTTTGCCGAAAAATATGATACACCAGCCCTGGAAGCTAGTCGTCATCGATATAAAATTTACCGCGACCAAGAATACACGATTAACACCCTGCAACCTGGAGAGTTCCTCAGCACTTAACCATCATATAGTCCCATCTTCTTCAATCTTTAAGGCCCGATTTTTGCTCTCTTAATAATTAATAAGATTATTCAAATTGTAATAAGTGCTTTTGCGCAAAGTCTGTTTAAATGATTACCTTAAGTCATACAGTTAAACATAAATTACCATGATTAATCAATTATTATCATCGTTAAATCAAAAACAAATTGAAGCGGTCCAAAAACCATTGGAGCCTGTGCTGACGATTGCCGGGCCAGGTACGGGTAAGACTATGGTGATAACAACTCGGATTGCCTGGCTAACTGAAAATTATAATATCCCTGTAGAGCAAATCCTCGCTCTGACATTTACGAATAAAGCAGCAAGTGAAATGAGTACACGCCTGATCAACCTGATAGGGCAGCACGGTAAGGATGTTTATTGCAGTACTTTCCATGCATTTGCATTGGACATATTACGAAGATATCATTCGCGTCTACAATTAAACCCGTTTTTTTCTGTCTGTGATCAGGATTATCAACACCGGGTTCTGGTGAGACTGTGCAGCCCCTACATCAAAGAGAACATTGATGTTAAAGTTCAGGCTATTTTGTTGTCATTCTCAAATTACAGAAGCCAGGGCAAAGCGCTATCAAATTTCGCAAGGGAAAGATTTGTTGAATATGAAAATCATCTGAGTAAACATAATTTAATTGATTTTGATCAGATTATTGGACTCTGCCTGAAACTACTAAAGGAACAGCCAGATATCTGCGATGAGTATCAGCATTTATATCCTGCTATCCTGGTTGATGAATTTCAGGATTCTGATCCATTACAATATGATATTGTGCGGATGCTTGCAGAGAAAAGTAAAAATATATTTGTTGTTGCAGATGATGACCAATCGATTTATTCCTGGCGGGGTGCAAATCCGGAAAATATCAAACGATATATGACAGATTTTGGTATTGAGAACCCTATATATCTTGATATCAATTATCGCAATGGCGAGAGTATATTAAGCAATGCGCAGAGGATAATCGCCAGAACGGATAGAATTGAACCACAAAAAAAAATGATTGTCAATGAAGATAAGTCAAATGCCATTGACATGAAATTTTTCTTTCATGAGAAAGAAGAAGTAGAATTTATTTTACAAAAGATACAGGAATGGGCTGATCAGGATGTCCCCTATAAAGAAATGGCAATAATTTATCCATTTCATAATATAGGGCAGGGACTCGAACAATTTATAATTAAAGGAGAAATCCCGTACCAAATGGCAACAGGGAAGAGCATACTTGACCATCCATTAGTAAAACGTATTGTCCTCCATCTAAAACTCATACGTAATCCCAATGATCCGGTCAGTCTTGAAGAATTAGCCAGGCTGGAGTTAGGTGAGTCCCTTTTTGGATTGATAAAACAGATGGCTCAAAGGGAAAGATCGGATTTTCGTAAAATATTGTACAAATTTTATGTAGAAGAAAATGGGAAATTGACATACGATTCTCTACTCAAAATTCGAATATTTATTGCCCACATTGCTAATCTGGTAAATTTGAAAGAATTTTACACATTTAATCAAATGCTAAATGAAATAAGTTTGGAAATGGCTTCCCAGGCGCAGTCCTACCTGCTACAGTACAAAAATGTGTTGGAAGATTTTTCAAAGATTGATGTCTATTTTGATGGGAAGAACATTGATCTGGAAAGCCGGAATCTTTTTATTTTTCATGATGATCCCAGGCTGGCATTTTTGGGGTCAGAATTAATCAGATCCGTATTCGGAAAATACGTTGAATGCTTGAATGATACGACCAAAACTTTGTCCTTATCAGCAGATGATGTCTTGATCTCATTATCTCCTTTACCAGAGAAGATAAAGGCTATCAATGAAATTCCTGTTTATTCCTTAAAGGTTGATAGAAGACAAGGTATACTGAGCAATCTTTTCAAATTTTTACAATGGTATTCTTCAAAAAGTGATAAACCGCCTATTCAGAATTATATCGTCCTGGATTTAGAAACTACAGATAAAGATAAATATTCCTGTGGTATTGTTGAGATTGCAGCAGTTCGGGTTGAAGGAGAAACAATTGTAGATAAATTTAACTCTCTGATAAATCCGCAAATGCCTATTTCCAAAGGTGCTGAAAAAGTGCACCACATTTCAGTTGAGGATGTAAAAGATGCCCCAACAATTGAAATGGTTTGGTCTAAATTTCTTGAATTTATTGGCGATGCAATTCTCATAGCACATAATGGGTACAATTTTGATTTTCCCATTCTTGATCGATTTTCAAAAAAAATAAATGGAAAAAAATTAGGTAATATACGGATAGATAGTCTGGTAACTGCGCGTTATTTGTTTCCGGGTGAATCCAATTCAATCGATGCATTGATGCAACGTTTTAATCTGCAGGCGGATCAGCGTCACCGGGCATTAGATGATGTAATCGTGCTGGTGAAGATAATGCAAGTGCTTCAATCTTCAAAAATGCAAATTGGACAGTTAACGTCGCTGGAAATGTTTATAGATATCGTTGCGTTAGGTAACTACCTGGAAGATACTATTATTGGAACTGAGGACCGCTTGTTTTTTGTGGCAGGGGGTAGAAAAATTCAAACTGCCTATTCTAAAATTCGCAATGATTATTCGAAAGTTTTTAATGAAGATCAGGATTCTTTAATAGAAAAGATCCGTGAAAAGTTGCATGAATTAAACCCAAGATTAATAGCTTATCACAATAATGAGCATATCATTGAAAAGATAAAACTGTTGGCAGAGCAGTACGAAAAAATGACCTTTGAAGAAGCGGTATCAAGTTTTTTGAGTTATTTATCTTTGAATAGCGCTCAGGATCAATTAGAAAATATTGATGCAGTCTCTCTCTTGACTTATCATGCGGCTAAAGGATTGGAATTCGAGAAGGTTATATTAATGGGTATGGAAAACAAAAACATGCCCGGATTTCATGCTTTAAGAGAAGATGAGGAAGACGATAGACCTATTCCTAAAAAATTGGAAGAGCAACGACGATTATTCTATGTAGGAATGACAAGAGCAAAATCTGAGCTTGTTTTAACTGCTGTGAAAAACCGGGGTGGGTGGGAGCACGAATCATCTCCTTTTCTTAAAGATTTGAAAGTATAAGTTTGACTACCTTGATAACCTTTGGATAACAATGTTCCTTAATCAAAATTATATATCCTAATAAACAGGCTTACCAAATAAAGTCTTGAGATCTGACCAATATATCGGGATTATTCTCTTGCATAAAGAAAGGTTTTAAAACATATGAGTATACTCCCACTTACAGACTGGGAAATTTTAAACGCAGATCCAAATACACCAATTATTGATGTTCTCTTAAAAAACAGGGGGCTCTCCAGAGATCAACTTGAAGAGTTTAAGTTGTCTGATAAATTACATGATCCTTTCCTGTTAAGAGATATGGATAAGGCGATTAAACGAATTCAAGAAGCAATAAAAGAAAAGGAATCTATAACAATATTTGGTGATTATGATGTGGATGGCGTAGTTTCCACAACCTTAATGGTAAAATTTTTTAACAAATTAAATGTTCCGGTGCATTACATATTACCTAATCGTCAGGAGGATGGCTATGGTCTTAAAGCGAGAGGCATTGACAAGGCAAGGGAACTTAAAACTGATTTATTGATTACCGTTGATAACGGTATTACTTCTGTAGAAGCGGTTAATTTGGCCAATCGAGCGGGAATAGATGTTATCATCTTTGATCATCATATTCAGGAAGGCGAACTACCAAACGCCCACGCTGTGGTGAATCCCAATAGAAAAAATTGCTTGTATCCATTTAAAGGACTTTGTGGAGCAGGGGTTGTTTATAAATTCTTTCATGCAATCGGGCCTTCTCTTTTTACTGAAGATGACTTTAAACATTTTATGCTCATGCATTTAGATTTAGTAGCATTGGCTACTATTGCTGATGTTGTACCTTTGAAAGATGAAAACTACTATCTGGTAAAATTGGGTCTAAAGAGCTTAAATCAAACACTTCGTCCGGGAATTGTGGAGTTAAAGCGTGTTGCCGGCCTGATTGGGAAAGAAGTTACAACCACTTCTGTTGGGTTTTATATGGCTCCCCGCCTCAATGTAGCAGGTCGTCTCCGAAATGCAGAAATTGCTACCAAATTATTACTCAGTGAAACAAGAGAAGAAGCTGCAGAAATTGCAAATCGTCTAAATTCATTGAACAAAGAGAGACAAAAACTTCAGGAAGAATATATACAACAGGCAATTGCACTTGTCGAGGAGACAGGGATACTGGATCATTCAGCCTACATTGTCAAATCTGATAATTGGGATACCGGGTTAATTGGGATTGTCTCCGGGCGATTAAAAGACTTGTATAACCGACCTGTGATTGCTTTTTCTAAGGATAATGATGGTAACTATGTTGGTTCCGGCCGCAGTACGGATAGTTTCCACATGACGGAGGCATTAAGCCGATTTAGTGAGTTGTATGTTACTTATGGTGGTCATCATAAAGCCGCCGGTCTAACAATTACAGAAGAAAATATGGATAAATTTATTGAATTATTTACTAAGTTTGCAAGTACCTCACTAACCGACCAGCCATTACGCTCCAAATTGATTATAGACTCTATAATTCAATCTGAGCAGTTAAATAACTCTCTGGTTCAATTAATTTCTGAGATTGGGCCTTTTGGAGAAAAAAATCCTGAACCATTGCTCCTGTTGAAAAAGGCTCGAATTAAGGATATGTTCTCTTTAAGTCAGGGAAAGCATATAAAAATAGTCGTGCAAATTGGAAATCGGGATTTTGAGTGTGTCTGGTGGCGTAGAGGTGATTTAAAGAATGCAATTACATTTAACCAGAGGGTTGACATTGTATTTAAACCATCAATAAATCTATGGAATGGGAAACAAAATCTTCAGTTAGTGATTGAAGATATGCGCCCGGCGCTTGAGAATTAGAAGAATATAGTCAATTTAATCAATTCATAAACACAGGACTTTGCCAGAATCTGATTTATTAACTTAAAGTAAAGAGATAAAAAAAAGGCTGCCGGTAAATGAGACCGGTAACCTTTTTTTTTATATTACATGATATGCAGAGAGGCGATCAATCGTCCCTTTACATTAATCCATTTGTTTACGCAGGAAAGTTGGCGTATCCAGCTCATTTGGGGCATCAGGTAGGTCATCATCTCCAAACTGATATACACTAGTTTTCTGCGGTTTGGCAACAGAAGGAATTTCCTTTGCTGATTGCACCTCTTCATTTTGTTTACGGATAAAGGCGGGCTTATCCAACTCAGCAAAGTCCATGGGTTCATAACTTTTAGGTATTGATTTGGGAGCCTCCAGTTTCGTATGAATTTCAGCCTGTCTGTTAAATCCGGTAGCAATGACAGTTACACGTAACTCTTCTGAGAGTGCTTCGTCCACTACCATCCCGAATATCACATTTACATTCTCCCCGGCTGCCTCTTGTATAATTGTAGCAGCATCATTTACTTCCCATAATGTTAGGTTGGAACCACCTGTTATATTGATTAACACACCGAGGGCGCCGCCGATACTGACACCATCGAGTAGCGGTGAAGAAATAGCTTCTTCAGCTGCAGCTGTTGCGCGTCCCTCACCAGTCGACATACCTGTTCCCATCAAAGCATCACCCATACCCATCATTACTGTTCTGATATCAGCAAAATCTAGATTTATGTATCCATGTGTATTGATAAGGTCTGAAATGCTTCGGGTTGCTTCGAGTAGAATAGAATCAATAACCTTAAATGCAGAAATTGCCGGTGTATTACGATCTATAAGAGAGAAAACACGATCATTTGGTATCACAATAAGAGTATCAATGCACTTACGCATTTCCTCGATACCTTTATCTGCATTAGTTAAACGTGTTGCTCCCTCGAAAGAGAATGGTTTAGTAACGATACCGACTGTTAGGGCACCAAGATCTTTGGCTATTTCGGCGATGACTGGGGCAGCCCCTGTTCCGGTCCCTCCCCCCATACCACAGGTAACAAAGACCATGTCCGCGCCACTAAGCGAATTAATTATAGCTTCCTTGTCCTCTTCCGCTGCTCTTAGCCCTACTTCCGGATTCGCTCCTGCCCCCAGACCTTTTGTCAGATTCTTACCAATTTGTATCCGGGAAGGAGCGCGGTTATTTTCCAGATTCTGAGCATCCGTGTTGACAGATATAAATTCTACTCCACTCAGACCTGCCTCAATCATTCCATTTAATGCGTTACCACCAGCGCCTCCGATTCCGACTACCTTAATCTTGGCACTTTGTTCAGCCAGATTGTCAAATTGAATCATTTCTTTCTCCCTCATTCTTAATTCATTTCTATAAAATTATTTTCTATTTTTTTCTCAGGAAATAATATTGAGTAATTAAACAGACTAGAAAATATCCTCAAAATATTCCTTAATCTGATCAATCCAGTTTTTTATCTTTCCGCTGCTACCACTTGATCCTACCTGGGGTTTTCTGTTCACTGAATATTTAATTAATCCTACACTGGTAGCAAAAATAGGACTCTTAACAGTCTCTACGAGCCCCCCCGAAACAATGGGAGAACCAATTTTGGCAGGAATACCGAGTACGCGTTCTGCTAACTCTACAGATCCAGGGAGTAAAGATGCACCCCCGGTAAGTACAATTCCTGCAGCTAATGAATCGTAAACATCAGATTTTTCCAGTTCATGAAGAGCAAGTGTAAACATCTCTTCCATTCTTGGCTCGATGATTGCGCTCAAAACACTTCTGGCGATTTCTCTGGCAGCTCTCCCATGAATTCCCTCAACCAGAACATGCTCATCTTGGGATACCATACTTTGTAAAGCGCATCCATATTTTTTCTTTATTTCCTCTGCCTGATCCATTGGTGTACGTAACCCGTGAGAGAGATCATTGGTTACATGTTCACCCCCAAGACCTAAGACCGATGTGAAGCGAATGCTGCCATCAAGAAAGACGGCAATATCAGAAGTCCCTCCTCCGATATCCATAATTGCCACACCCAGGTCCAGTTCATCATGATTAAGAACAGCGAGACTAGAAGCATAAGGTTCGAGAACTATCTCTTCAACCGAATAGCCAGACTGTTTAACACAATTAACAATATTCTGGACAGCAGCAGCAGATGCAGTTACAATATGTACCTCGCATTCCAGTCGTGTACCAGCCATACCGATTGGATCCTTTATGCCATCCTGGTCATCTACTATAAACTCTTGTGGCAAAATGTGGATAATTTCTCTATCCATCGGAAGAGCGATTGCTTTTGCTGCATCAACAACGCGATCAAGGTCATTTTGTGTGATTATCTTATCCTTACTGCCCACGGCAATAACACCCTTGCTGTTAATGCTGCGAATATGATCACCAGCGATTCCGGCGTAAATATTCTCAATATGACAACCAGACATTAACTGTGCCTGTTCCAGGGCTTTTTTAATTGATTGAACGGTTTGTTCAATATTTATTACAACACCACGACGTAGTCCATGAGAAGGTGAGGTTCCTACGCCTGCAATATTTAAAGCGTTATACTCATCCAACCGTGCTACGACGGCCGCAATCTTAGTCGTGCCGATATCAAGACCGACAAATATTCGTTCTTCACTCATTTGGGTTTTCCCTGTAACTTTTAGTACTCTATATTGTGAGATTGATTCATTAAGCCCTTGGTTTCACGATCAATTGATTCTTAAAGCGAAGGTCAATGTATTCAATCTGAGCCATCTGCTTCCAATCCATGTAATTAGTGATGTAGTTTTTTAATACATAGAGTTCTTTATAAAAGGATTCCCTATTTACTCTGATTTTTGTTCCACCTTTTATAAGAAAAATTTCAATAAACTTTTTATCAGACAAATTAATTTCAGAAACCAATCCGGCAAGCAAAGGATTTTCATCTTCCATACAGCGAACAATCTCTAAGCCAAGATAGGCTTCAGCGGCGGTTGTCTGTTTCCCGAGTTTCCCCAATGATTCATTAATACCTGATATGAGTGGCAGGTCCCAAAGCAGACCACTATGTGGAACCGGAATAAGAGTTCCATCACCATCGATCAAGTTCAATCCTTTACCATAAATAAATGCAACTGGTTCAAATTCATCTATTGTAATGTTGAGCAGACGAGGGGGTCTGCGTGTTATACTAATACCCTTTGAATATCTCAATGTCATCAAGCGCGAGGCGAGCGAATCGATATTAATATCAATGGCCTCGTCCGTTTTATTGTTAAAACCACATATATTCAGAATTTTTGATGAGGAAATCAGACGATTTCCAACAATTTCTATGTCAGTTTTCTTGAACTGATCTTTTCGCTGACCAGCAATATCTGACATTTGGGTAATGCCGTAGTAGATCAGATAACTAAAGATCAGAAATAGAAAAAACTTCCCTGAGCCATTCCAGAACTTTTCCTTACGCCTGCTCTTAGGTTTGTCTGGGATTTTATATTTTTTAGTTTTCAACTGTTTTTGCCTTCAGTCTTTTTAACAAACTTTCACCACAGAGCCAGATATCCCCAGCGCCCATGGTTATAACTAAATCACCTGGTATTAGATGCTCATATAAATATTCTTCGATATCCCGAGGCCTGGGCATATAAATAAAATTTTTATAGGCCTTATCAATGGCTTCGGTCACTATCATCTCACTACTCACTCCAGGAATTGGTTCTTCCCTGGCCGGATAGATATCAGATAGTATGATTTCATCGGCTTTGGATAACGCAAAAGCAAATTCTTTATAAAAATCACGGGTTCTCGAAAACAGATGAGGTTGAAATACGACAACTAAACGTCTATCCCATCCTGATTTAGCACTTTCAATTGTCGCGGCAACTTCAGTCGGATGATGAGCATAGTCATCTACCACGGTTATGTCATTTACAGTTCCTTTTATTTCAAAACGACGATCGACTCCGGCGAAGCTTTTTAATGCTTCTTCAATCAAATTAATTTTAGCGCCCAATTGTTGGGCAACCACATAACTTGCCAGGGCGTTGAGGATATTGTGACGTCCTGGAATATGTAAGGTTATATTTGACTGAAATTGTTGATTCTTGTGAATTTCAAAATTAGAACCACTTTCAGAAAAGGTCGGATTAGTTACCTGATACATGGCATCATCGGAAAATCCATATGTGATCACTTCTTTGTCAATCTGAGTTGACAAATTTCGTACTTCCGGATCATCAATACAGCAGATAACTTTGCCCTCAGGTGACCCCAAACCAGCAAATGTCTTGAATGTGAGTCTTATATCAGACATATCTTTATAAATATCCAGATGATCCTCTTCTATGGTTGTAATCACAGAAATATCAGGAGATAGAGACAGAAAACTCCGGTCATATTCATCTGCTTCAGTTATGAAAATATTTCCTTTTCCAAGTCGGGCATTGGTTTTTAGATTTTTTAACCGTCCCCCAATAACGACGGTTGGATCGAGACCGGATTCGATTATAATGTGTGAGCATAGAGCTGTGGTTGTGGTTTTTCCATGAGTCCCGGCAATAGCGATGTTGAAATAATTGCACATGATTGAAGCAAGCATTTCCGCCCGGCGTATCTCTGGGATTTGACGCCGCTTGGCCTCCTGCCTTTCCGGATTAATATCAGGGATGGCTGATGAATAAACCAGAACATCAACATCCGCCAGATTATCTGCCTGATGCCCTTGATAAATAATGGCGCCATTTGATTGCAAATAGGCGGTGATATCACTTAACTGACGGTCTGATCCGGAAACACGATAACCGCGTTCTAAAAGTATTTCAGCGATGCCGCTCATGCCTATGCCACCGATACCTGTAAAGTAAATGTGATTTGCATTTTTAAGTATATCTGTCATATTATTATTCTAATGCCATACAATTCTTAAGCGTTATTCGGATTGCTTTCTACCAACTTGCTTAATTCTTTTGTTATCAGGGCCATAGTATCTGCCTTATGAAACTTATGGATATGGTTTCCCATCATAGTGACCTTTTCTGGTGAGGCTAATAAAGTCATAATTGAATCAACTAAATCCTTTGCCAGGTCAGAATTATCTTCAATCATCACTGCTCCTCCAGCTGTTGCAATAGACTGTGCGTTCTTTTTTTGATGATCAGCTGCTGCGAAAGGATATGGAACAAGTATTGCCGGCAATTTTGCCGCGGCTAGTTCAGATATAGTCATCGCACCTGCCCTTGTAACAGCGAAATAACTGATCGAGTAAGCGAAATTCATCTGGTCGATAAAGGGTAGAATACATAGTGTTAAATCTTTAAAATCGGCATATTTTTTTTGATATTTTTCAAAATCGACCCTACCCGTCTGCCAAATAATTTGTACATCATTTAGAATTTTCTTCTCCAGTATAGTATCAATGGCTACATTCAGATTTCGGGCGCCCTGACTACCACCAAATACAAGGATTATGGGCAGTTTTTCTTTTAATCCAAAAAATTTTCTTGCCTTAATTAAATCATCGATTATTAGTTCTTCCTTGATCGGATTTCCGGTTAGAATATATTTTTTCAGGCTTTTCAGATATTTCAGGGAATCTTCGTAAGCAAGAAAGACACAGTCAACTTTTGAGGCAAGTATGCGTGTCGTCACTCCGGGATAACTGTTTTGCTCCTGAATTGCTGTCGGAATTCCCATTTTAACAGCCTGACGCAAAATTGGACCGGCAACATATCCGCCTGTACCGATCACCAGGTGTGGCTGTACCTGTTTTAATATTTTTTTACTTTGAAAAAGGCTGACAATCAATTTTAATGGAAACAGGAGGTTGCTCAGATAAAATCCTCGCCGGAATCCACTAATCCAGATATGACGAATCAAAAAGCCTGATTGAGGAACTTTTCGATTCTCAAATCCGTTTTTGGTGCCTATAAATTGACAAGATGCACCCCAGTGTTTATGCAAATACTCCGCCATATATATGGCAGGAAATACATGTCCGCCCGTGCCGCCTCCAGCAAATATAATTCTGATATCCCTCCTCATCTTTATCGTGTTCCAACCAGGGTGTTATAAAATTTTCGTCTATCATCCTTAAAGTTTTCTAACCTTCCATCCAAATCAGGATGATTTGCATGTCTGGATATATTTATCAATATTCCAATCGTCAAGCCAACACTCACAAGTGAGGAGCCACCATAGCTTAAAAAAGGCATTGGTAATCCAGTTGTAGGAAGAAGCATTGTGACCACGGCAACATTTATAAAAGCATATAATACCAAATTCATAGTAAGACCAATAGTGAAATATTGTGTGAATGTGTTGGGCGCTCGTTTAGAAATGCTGATCCCTCGCCATAGAATCACTAAAAAACAAAGAAGCACAAAAGTTGTCCCTATAAATCCGGCTTCTTCACCAAGAATCGAAAAAACGAAATCCGTATGAGAATCCGGTAAAAAATAAAATTTTTGTTTGCTACCTCCCAGCCCGGTACCAATTATTCCACCTTTTCCAAGTCCAATTAACGATTGTTTTATCTGATGCCCCGATCCAAGGGGATTAGAAAAATTATCCCACCAATTTTTAATTCGTGTTAGCTGGTATCCACTTGTTTGAACCTTTAATATCACGGCTGGTAAAACTAAGGTGATACCTGCCAGAACATGTTTAAAACGTATATTACTAAGTAAAGCCATGACAGAAATGATCAAACTAATCATTACAACTGTTCCGAGGTCCGGTTGGAAAAGAATTGGAGTCACCACCGTCATAAAAATCAGCACATGAGGCAACAGCCCCTTCTTCCAGTTCCGTAATATTTCTCCTTTTCTGGAAAAAATATTTGCAAAGTAGATGATCAGAGCAATTTTAGCCAGCTCAGATGGCTGAAAGTCTGACAAACCCAAGGCTATACCAGCGACGGGCTCCATTTACAATATCACCCCATAAATACAATCCAAGTAATAGGAATATTGAGGTGAGAACGCCAAATAATGGTAAATTTCTCTTTGTATAAACGGTATAATTTATTCTTGAAAAGATAAAGATTATAAATATGCACAAAAACCCCCATAGTATTTGTTTCTGAGAGTAATATAGTAAAGAGCCATACTTCTCCTGTGCCATAACTGCGCTGGCACTAAAGACCATAATCAGGCCAATCGTGAGTAATACGGTAACGGCTGCTACCAGCCAACCATCATTTTTTCTTTTAACTGCCATTTATTCGTTCTTTTAATTTATTTACGCTATTTTTAAATTTATTACCACGGTCCTCAAAGTCAGTAAACATATCAAAGCTGGAACATGCAGGGGATAGCAACACATTTTCTCCTACAGACGCCAACTGAAATGATTTTTCTACCGCCTGTTCCAGGGTTTCACTGGGATGAACAGGAATTAATCCCTGCCATGCTTTTGCCATTTTTTCTTGCGCAGCCCCAATAAGTACAGCTGCACGGACGTTAGCTGAAATCAAAGGATTTAATTTTTCATAATCGCCGCCTTTATCTTTCCCACCGGCAATTAATATTATTGGTGTATCGAAACTTCCAAGGGCAACAGCTAAAGATTCAATTGTTGTGGCCTTTGAATCGTTTATAAAGTGAACGCCATTAATTGTTGTTACTTGTTCGAGCCGATGTTCAACGCCGGCAAATGTTTTCAAAACTTTAGTGATGGCTTCATCAGAAATGTTGGCTTGCTTAGCGGCGAGAATTGCAGCCATAGCATTCTGATAATTATGCAATCCGTTTAACCGGATATCGTTACAGTCAATCAACTTCTTCTCATTAATGAATAGTTCATTGTTCAGATAGAAAGCATCCGCCGAATTTTTATTAAGTGAAAAAGTGTATTTTTTTGCATTGCATGATTTTGCTTTTTCGCAAACCAAATCATCATCCAGATTATAAATAAGAATATCTTCGGATGTGAGATTTTTCAGAATCAGCAATTTTGCCTGAATATAGTCTTCATAAGATTTATACCAATCGAGATGATTAGGTGCAAAATTTAAGAGCATCACAATTTTGGGATGAAAGTGGTCGATTGTTTCTAATTGGAAACTTGAAACTTCTACCACAGCCCACCCCGTTTTGACACTAATCTCAACCTGGTCGGAAAATGCTGTTCCTATATTTCCTGCCACAATTGAATCTGGCAACTCAGATTTTATCATTTCTCCCAATAGAGTTGTCGTAGTTGTTTTCCCATTTGATCCGGTTATGGCAATAATCGGAGACTGACAAAACCATGAAGCAATTTCCAGTTCAGAATAGACAGGAATTCCCTTTGACATAATTGATGCAACAGAATTTGACGTCTTTGGAATCCCCGGGCTTAGCACAGCAAAATCTGCCTCAAATATTCTATTGCTATGACCGCCAAATTCATAGGTAATGTTTTCTTGCTGTAATCTCATTATCTCTTGTTTCTTCTGATCAGCAGGGGCGTTATCACTTATAAATACCCTTGCTCCTTTTTTTTGTAATAATTTTGCTGCTGCTAATCCACTTCGAGCTGCACCAAGAATTACTATCTTTTTGCCTTTTATATCCTGTCTCATTGTAATTTATATTTTTCTTTGCGCTCTGCGAGCTCAGCGTTTATAAAAAAAGTCTATATATTACTAATACTATATTATTTCTTTTGACATTACTAAATATTTTTACTGGGTCTTAAACGTAGTTAATGTCAGGAGAGCTAATAATATACCAATGATCCAAAACCTAACCACAACTTTTGATTCAGGAAGTCCTTGCAACTCAAAGTGATGATGAAGAGGTGCCATTCGAAAGACACGCTTTCCCTTACCATATTTTTTTCTTGTATACTTGAACCAGCTGGTCTGAATAATAACGGAGAGAACTTCTGTGATGAAAACACCGCCAATTATTGCCAACAAAAGTTCCTTCTTTATCAATACGGCTACTGTACCGAGAGCACTTCCAAGTGCGAGAGACCCGGTGTCACCCATAAATACTTGTGCAGGATAGGTATTGTACCAAAGGAATCCTATGGCTGCACCGACTGTAGCCATGCAAAAAACAGCTAATTCCTCACTGCCGGGTAAATAGATAATATTAAGGTAGTCACTAAAGCGGATATGTCCCGTCACATAGCTCATGCCGGCAAAAGATAAAAAGGCGATAGCGCTCAAACCTGTGGACAAGCCATCGAGTCCATCCGTTAAATTGACCGCATTCGAAGTTCCGGTAATGATAAAGATGATAAAAAATATGTAGAAAATCCCAAAATCAATTTCCAGGTTTTTAAAAAATGGAATACTTGTATTTGAATGAAGACCCTCAAAAAAGGGGTGAAAATAAATTATCAATCCAATTACCAGGCTCAATGTAATTTGGCCAATCAATTTATAACGGCTAACCAGCCCCTTCTTCATTTTCATGACAGCTTTCAAATAGTCATCAAAAAATCCGACTAATCCCATCGATAATGTTGCTAATAGAATTAAAGCAACATAAATATTGAAAGGATTTGCCCACAGTAAAACACCTATGAGAATTGAGATTATAATGATGAGCCCACCCATCGTTGGAGTTCCCTTTTTGACTAAATGTGTCTCCGGTCCATCTGTTCGTATCTCTTCCCCGATCTGGTATTTTCTCAAGAGATTTATAATTTTGGGACCTACCAGCATACTGAAAAGAAGGGCCGTAACAGCAGCCAGGGCTGCCTTAACTGTTATATAGCGAAACACATTAAATCCAAAGAAGGTGTCTCTAAACTGAAATAAAAATTCTGCTAACATAATTCTTTCATTTTTTTGTAAAAAGAAACAATACTTATCAGGGTCTTAAAGTCTTTATAACTTTTAAGTTGAACGCCATGCAACATAAATGAAATTTCGTCTCCTGCCTTCCCATTTGAGTGTCTTTTGGGAAGTCGAGGGCAATTGTATGACCCGGCGGTTATTACCCATCATGTAAATTTTAATTTTCACCTTAATTTTCATGCCAGCCCTCCTCAGCATATATTAATTGCTAAAGATGCCCAAGTACTTTCTCCATTTGCATACCACGTGAACCTTTTATTAGAATTGTATCACCACTCCTAATGTACTTTTTTAGAGTTAATCCCAAATCGCGGTGATTTGGGAATGAGTAAAAATGGGTAAATCCCTTCAGGCTAAAGAAGTCAACCGCAGCCTTACATGCACTGCCAATTGTAAATACCGCTTCAATATCATAATCAATAAGATTCTGAAAAATCTCCCGATGTAAATTTTGACTATTATTACCTAATTCAAGCATGTCCCCAATAACAGCTATTTTTCTTTTTTTTCCACTTTTGGTCAGATATATGAGCGTTTCCAAAGCAGGGATAAATGAATCAGGGTTTGCATTATAACTGTCATTTATAATTAAAGTCTGATCACTTTTAATAATTTGCATGCGTTTATCGTATGCCGTGTATTTCTCTAGTGAATTTTTAATTCTTTTTTCACTGATTCCAATGGAAAGGCAGACGACACTGGCAGCAAGAGCGTTCTGGACATTTTGAATTCCAGGAACTTGCATATTAATTAGTGTGGAATTATTGAGTCTCCAGGAACCGCATCCGTTCTCATCTAAGCCTGTTAACTCTCCTCTGATCCGGCTGCTTTTACTTTCACTCAAGCTATAAGACCAGGATTTCTTCCTGCGGATTCGCGCTGCACGAAGTTCGTTGTCATCTCGGTTTAGGAATACAGTTCCTCCTCGTTTAAGGGACTTAAACAAACTTAATTTTTCCTTTGCTACTCCTTTGATACCTGAGAAAAATTCCAGATGGCCCCTGCCAATGTTGGTAATCAAGGCGGCCGTTGGTTGAACAAGAGAACTTAACATTGCTATTTCACCTGGATGATTTGTTCCTATCTCAACAATAGAAAATTCATGCTCAGAATCTAATCTGAGCAATGTTAACGGCGTTCCAATATGATTATTTAAATTACCTATTGTCTTATGGACCTTATATTTTGTTTGAAGTATCCATGCAATCATCTCTTTGGTAGTCGTCTTGCCATTCGTTCCGGTTAATGCGATAACTGGTATATTAAACCGGCTTCGATGCCAGGCAGCAAAACCCTGAAGTGATTCTAGTGTGTCTTTAACAATAATCAGAGGTAAATCTGTTTTTGGTAATAAATTTAATTTTTTCTTTTCAACAACCGCTGCAAGAGCACCTTTATCAGAAGCCTGACTTAAAAAAGAATGGCCATCCATTAGCTCACCTCTTATTGCCCAAAATATATCTCTGGGTAACAAGGTCCGGGTGTCAATAGAAATACCATTTACTGTCGATACTGATATATCATCGATTTCAGGAAATGGACCTAAAATGCCCGGAATATTGTGTAAGTCGTTTACTGTTATCATGCGGCAAAATCCCTGATTATCTGGCGGTCGTCAAAGGGATATTTTACCCCCTGTATCTCCTGATAATCTTCATGACCTTTTCCGGCTATGAGTATAGTATCGCCTGGCCCGGATTCTGTTAGGGCTTTATATATTGCTTCTCTTCTGTCCTCCTCGATCTCAACACTTTCTTTCTTTATAACGCCATTCAGGATATCCTGAATAATTGCAGCTGGAGATTCACTCCTTGGATTATCGGAGGTTATCACAATTCGATCTGCATTTTCCTGGGCGATTTTACCCATCATTGGTCTTTTCATTTTATCCCGGTCGCCCCCACAGCCGAAAACGACCCAAAGTTTTTTTGCTGTCAAAGGATTTAGTACCATTAAAGCCTTCTGTAATGCATCTGGCGTATGTGAGTAGTCAACAATAATCGTCTTGTTTGGATCAACATCGACAGGTTCTAATCGTCCTGGAACATTGTAAACGTTTTCAATGCCTGATTTTACAGTTGCTAAATCAAAATTCATGGCAATTCCGGCGGCCACAGCGGCAAGAATGTTTTCTACGTTAAAACTTCCAATCAGCGGAGATTTAATGATAACCTGACCCAGGGGTGTTTCAATTTTAATTTCCGTTCCTTTTATGGATGAATCACTTTTTAAAGCGCGAATTTTTGCATCTTCTCTAATGGAAAAATCAATAATATCTAAGTTAATCTCTGAGATTAATCGTTTACCATAGGAATCATCCTTGTTTATGACGGCTCTTGCTCCTGGTTTCAGGTGAGAGAACAGTTGTTTTTTCGCTAAAAAATATTCTTCAAAGTTTTGATGAAAATCTAAATGATCCTGTGAAAGATTTGTAAAAATGGCTAGGTCAAGTTCCAGTCGATCTAGTCTATGGAGGGCCAAACCATGTGAAGATGCTTCTAAAACACAACCCTTTTGACCCTTTTGGGACATTTCATATATCATCCGAAATAGATCAACAGATTCAGGTGTCGTGTTCCAGGCCTGGATTTTCTTATCGCCAATTAAATAATGTATGGTACCTATCAATCCGCTTTTTAATCCTGCAGATTCAAATACTGATCGTACAAGATATGATGTCGTCGTTTTTCCATTTGTACCGGTAATGCCGGCTAATCGCATCATTTTTACTTCAGGGCTATAAAACCTTTCAGCCAGATGCGCCATCATCTCCCGGCTATTATTAACAACAATCTGAGGCATATCGATAGAAGGATCCTTAGTCTCAACTATCGCGGCACTGGCACCCTGTTCTTGGGCATTCTTTAGGTATTGATGTCCATCTGTTTTATACCCTTTAATTGCAACAAACAGACTATTCTTTTCCACTTCCTTTGAATTATAGGATATTTTTTTAATAATAATATCATCGATATTATCAGTACTAATCCATTGATCTGGTGTGATCAGATCTGTTAGATATTTTTCTTTCATATAATTAGTCTAATCTGAACAGGTTAATAATAGTATTTTGTTTGACGAAATTGGAGTACCAGGTTTCTGACTCTGTTTTATAACTCTACCTGTTCCGGATATTTTTACACGTAACTTTGAAAAGTCAATCATTTTCAATGCTTCCCTTAAGGATTTTCCCTTAAGGTTAGGAATCTTCGAGCGATAAATGTTAGGTTGACCTAAAACAAATTCGATTTCATCATTTGTTCTTGTTTGTGCAAGAACATGTGTACCCTCACCTTTTACTAAAAGTGGCAGGTCATTTATTTTACAGAATTCTGCTACAGCCGTATATTGAAGACCTCTCATGTCTGGTATTTTGGTGTTATTATCAACCATCCGTGGTGCCAGCTGAGGACCACGTTCTTGAGAAGGCACAAATTTTAGAAGTCGCTGCATTATATTTGAAAAAATCGGAGCGGCTACATCTCCACCATAATATCTGGGTCGGGGCTCATCTAGAAATATTCCCAACACATATTTAGGTGATTCATAAGGCGCAAATCCGATAAAGGAAGAGAAATAGGCCCCTCTTTTATAGCGTTTTGCCTTGTAGTCATACTTCTGTGCAGTACCTGTTTTACCACCCATTAACACATCATCAATTTTCACTTTTTTACCTGTACCTCTTCTCACCGCTTCAAGCATAAATTCTTTAAGGATGCCAGAGACCTCCTCTGAGATAACACGTCTGATTATCCGTGGTTCCGACTCTTCTTGAACAGAGCCATCCGGATGGCTAATTTTGCTTATAACGTAGGGATGCATCAAATTGCCACCATTAACGACGGCTGAAAATCCGGCAAGAATCTGAATAGCGGTAACGCCTATTTCCTGTCCAAAAGAAATAACACCTTTAGATAAACCTGAGAACTCGCTGGGTTTAGCCAGCATACCACTTGCCTCGCCGGAAAGATTAATATCGGTTCTTGAATCAAAACCAAAATTCCGGAGATACCGGTAAAACGTATTATTTGGAATGTCAGCAGAAAGTTTTACCATGCCAATATTTGATGATAATTCGATAACTTTGTTGAATGAAAGCCAACCATATTTTTTGGAATCATGAACCACATGACTATGATATTTATATGATCCATTATCACACCAGACGATGTCATTCGGCTTTTTGATATTTTCCTGGAGAAGCATAGCAGCCGGAAAAATCTTAAAGGTTGAACCGGGTTCAAAAATATCGGCAATGGCGCGGTTTCGTCTGTGTGCAGTTGTAGAGTTCTCAGGTCTATTTAAATCAAACCCGGGGCCATTTGCCATCGCAAGAACTTCGCCTGTATTGGGATCCATCAAAACCGCTATCCCATAATTTGCTTTTGAGTCTTTGATTCCCCGATTAAGTTCATCTTCCACAATTGTTTGAATGTTTTTGTCAATGGTTAAAATTATATCATTGCCGGGCTCGGGAAGAACCTGAGGGAAATCAACATGGTATCCGAATCGGCGTCGCGCATCGGCAAGGAGAAAGGTCCAGCCACTTTTACCTTTAAGCTGACTTTCATATTGCTTCTCCAGGCCAGCAATCCCTTTGTCATCAATATTTGTGAATCCTAATAACTGACTGGCATATTTGCCGTAAGGATAGAAGCGACGGAAGCCTTTAATTTTAACAAACCCGGGATCATCAATATCATTTATCCCGCTCATTTGAGATTCCGGGACTTTTCGCTCAAGATATACGAAATCGCTTTTACTTTTCATGCGGCGCAGGTAATGATCAACTGATTTTCTAAATACAGTAGAAAACTTCCTCGCAATATTATGTTTATTCTTTATTCTTTTCAGATCTATACCGAGATCATAATGAATCAGGTTGGTGGCCAGCTGTTCGCCGGCACGGTCATAAATAATACCCCGTCTTGCTGCCAGATTGATTTTTTTTGCAGATTGTAATTGACTATGACGGACATAAAAATCATGACGGTCAACCTGGATGATAAATAAACGTACTTCTAGAACAACCCAAAAAAGGATGAGACCGACTACAACAACATAGATACGGTTAAAGTTAATATTTTGTCTGGAACCTGATGGCAACTTAATGGACTCCTGCTAGTTTAACTCTTTCCATCTGTTTAGATTGTTCTTTCTCCTGTTCTGGTGTATAAGGTGCAATAACCAGCTTCTCCATGGATTTGCCTGGTGATACCAGATCAAACTTTTCCCGGGCGATCTTTTCAATACGATTAATGTGGGTTAGCTGGTCAATTTTAACACGAAGTGCGGTATTTCCATTCATTAATTGATTTCGTTTAAGTTCAAGACTTCGAATTTCACGGGCCAGAATATCAATCTGAATAGACTGGTATTGGTAAAAACCAAAAAAGACGACAACGGCCAATATTCTTAAGTATGACTTGAACGGCCAAAGCACGATCTTTAGCAATGAATTATTTTGTTTCTTTTTTAGAGTCATAATTTTTCTCCCACTCTCAAACGGGCACTTCTGGATCGAGGATTTTCCATAATTTCAGATTCAGAGGCCTTTACCGGTTTGGAAGTGATAATTTTGAGTTCCGGTTCCAATCCACAGACGCATGTTGGGAATTCCGGTGGACATGTACATGGATTTGCTTTTCCCCGTAAATATTTTTTTACAATCCTGTCTTCCAAAGAGTGATAGGATATAATCACACACCGTCCGCCTGATTTTAAATATTTGGTTATACTTTCTAATCCCTCCTGAAGGCTTTTTAATTCTTCATTGACTGCAATTCTTAAGGCCTGAAAGATTCGTGCATATGATTTGACAGCAAAACGAGCCGGGGTAATACGATCAATTATTTCTCTCAATTGCTCTGAACTGTCAATACTTTTGTTTTGACGGTAATCAACTATCCTTCGGGCAATCTGTCTGGATTTACGCTCTTCACCATATAAATAAAATATATCGCTTAGTTCCTTCTCATCCAGATTATTAAGCAGGTATCCGGCCGTCAGTTGGTTTTCCTGGTCCATTCTCATGTCGAGTGGAGCATTCTGCATATATGAAAAACCACGTTCCGCCGCATCTATCTGATGTGAAGAGACCCCAAGATCAAGTAAAATGCCATCAACGGCTTTTAATTTTAAATCATCTATTACATGTCCAAATTCAGCAAAATTGCATTGGTGCAGACTGATATTTGGATAATCTTTTAATCGCGATTTGGCAAAATGAATCGCTTCGGGATCCCGATCAATCCCAATATAGAGACCCTCTTTACTAAGGTCTTTTAAAATTTCTTCCGCATGACCACCGCCACCTAAAGTGCCATCTAAATAAATACCCTCTGGATCTTTAATTAAAAATTTTATAACATCCTTGAGAAGTACAGGCAGATGATAGGAATGTGGTTGATCAGTCATTATTATTGAATATGGCGCTAAAATTTATTTCCTGTGCCAGTAATTCCAGTGAAGGATTGTTTTCATTTATATAATGATCAAAGACCGGTGGACTCCATAATTCCCATTTGTTCAGTGAACCGATCAGAAGAATATCTTTTTGAATTTTGGCCATCTCTAAAATATAATCTGGCAGGAGGACACGGCCCTGATTATCCATGATCGTTTTAAAAGCCGGTCCGACAAACATGCGGATAAAATTACGGATTTTAACGTCGAAGCTATCGAGTGAGTTTAATTTTAATGTGAGTCGTTTCCATTCATCATTTGGGTAGACGTATACGCATCCCTCAAATCCTCGGGTAAAGACCAAAGAACCTTCTGATTCCGGGGCCAGCATTTTGCGTATGCCGGACGGGATACTAATACGTTTTTTAGCATCGAGAGTAAATCTATATTCGCCTGAGAAATCGTTAACTGGCATTATTAGGGATTTTGCTCCACGTTAAGGGATATTGTCCCACAATTCTACAAGATTTTTTCCCTCAATGCAAGCGATAATCAATTTTTTTTGACATTTTTGTGATGTGCTTAACTTATATATCACATATAGTTAGTGAGGTTGAAAGATGGTTTTAACTAAAATGTGGGAAATATGAATTCGCATTCTGGTATTTTTATTATTTTGGCAAGACCGAATGCATGTCCAGGAAGGGGCGAATAGGCCTTAATCGGGGTTTTTGGGAAGGGGGCAGGGTCCTGCGAAAGCCTTTATCGGTTAGTGCGACAATATGTACTAAATAAAAAAAAACATGGAGAAACACCGAAATATAAATTAAGAATCTTAATATTTAATTTGTTTAATTAGATACTGTTTCTATTTAGTCCGCCATGTCCACCCGGTCTGTCCGGTTTTACTGGGGTAATACCGTAGTTTTTATTTTACACATTAAAGATTATACCGCGAGAGATCAATGATCCGGGTATCTCTGTGAGACAGCTTTTATTTGATCATATACTTCGAAGAATGAATCTACCACCTCCGGATCAAAATGTTTACCCTTGTCATCTTTTATTTTTTGGAGAACATCCTCTTCGGTCCAGGCCTCTTTGTAGACACGATTTGAACTCAATGCATCAAATACATCAGCAAGTGCCACAATCCGTCCCCAAATGGGAATTTCTTCATTCTTTTTCCCTCGGGCTTTTCCTGTGCGCCGGTTTTTATATTTGGGTATTGGATCTCCTGTTTCAGTATTAATCCAACCCGGATAGCCTTTACCATCCCAACGCTCATGATGGCTGAGGGCCACTTCAGAGGCAATCAAATCAAAGTCAGAACGTGCGCCACTAAATAATCGTGCACCGGCTGGTGCATGCAGTTTCATCACCTCATATTCCTCTTCAGTGAAGCGACCGGGCTTTTTCAAAATCATATCAGAAATCGCTACCTTTCCTACGTCGTGAAGCATGGCGGCCATACGAAATGCATCACGCTGTTTATCAATTTCCTCTTTTTGGATACCTTTTTCATGGGCCCAATGTTCGTATATTTCTAAGGCATAGGCGGCCACCCGGTTGACATGTGCACCTGTTTCCTTAGGATCTCTCAATTCTGCCATGCTGATCATTCTCATTATTGTCGTGCGGGTTAACTGGGCTCTTTCAATGGCTACGGCAGCATACATGGCAAAAGGCTTGATATAGGATTCATCATTTTTATCAAAGGCAATGATCTTGCCATCCTTATCCTGAGCATTTATTAATTGCAAAACACCTATACAGTCACCACGATTATTTTTGAGTGGCACGGTGAGCATTGAATGAGTCTCATATCCTGCTAACTTGTCATAACTGCTGTTAAAAGAGTAGGGCATTTTTTTGGGAATTTTATAAGCATCCCGAATATTGAGCATTTTTCCTTCCAGGGCTACAAATCCCGCAATGGATTTTTCGGTGATGGGCATACTGAAAGTCGTATAAATTAATTTTTTACCCGGACCTAGCTTTTTTCTCAAAGTTTCATTTTGCGCATAACTGAATTTGAGTTCTTGCTCTTCTTTGATATAAATCGATCCGGCATCAGCGTTTACCAAACTACGCGATTCACCTAATATCTTTTCCAGGAGAATATCCAGATCACCAATTTGAGAAACCTCTACGCCAAGTTGTATGATGTTTTGTAATTTTTTCTTGGTTTTTTTCATGATTTTTTCCCTGTAGAATGATAAGAACAGACAATCACGACTAAATTATAACATCGTTAATACTTTTATACTGTGACAAAACGCATAACTTGAACTGAATAAAACCAAACATTCTATATATATTCAAAATGACAGGTAAAATGTCTAAGTGCCTCGGGTTCATAAATAATATTCATTCCCCGCAGGTTCTTTCTTTGCTTATAAACATTAACAATAACTTCAATGACATAATCTATATGACTCTGGGTATAAACCCTGCGGGGTATTGCTAATCGCACCAATTCCATTTGTGCTTTTTCCCCAAACATAACGGATCCAATTTCACAACTACGAATACCGCCGGCAAGATACAATTCCACTGCTAATGTTTGGCCGGGAAAAGCTGTTTTTGGGATTTGAGGAAGCATTTCTGCTGCATCGATATATACGGCATGACCACCAACGGGTAAAACGATAGGTACACCGGCGGTATTAATTTTCTCCCCCAGATATTCTGTTGAACGAATGCGGTAATGTAAATAATCCTCTTCAAGAATTTCATGAAGCCCAACGGCTAATGCATCCAGGTCTCTTCCAGCTAAACCACCATATGTTGGGAAGCCCTCAGTCAGGATAAGCAGGTTTCGTGACTGAGCAGCCCAGGCATCGTCATTTAAACAAAGAAATCCACCAATGTTTACCAGGGCATCTTTTTTGGCGCTCATGGTACACCCATCTGCATATGAGAATATTTCCTGACTAATTTCCTTAGCGTGTTTATTGGCAAATTCCTTTTCACGCATTTTAATAAACCAGGCATTTTCAGCAAACCGACAAGCATCAAAAATAAGAGGTAACTGGTATGTATCACATATTTTTCGCACCTCACGAATATTTTGCATTGAAACAGGCTGTCCACCACCGGAATTATTAGTCAGAGTTAACATAACACATGGAATATTTTCCTGACCGGTATCTTTTATAAAATTTTCTAATTTAATTGTATCGATATTGCCTTTGAATGGATGAATTGTCTTGGGATTTTTACCTTCATCAATCACCAAATCAACGGCTACCGCTCCCGTATATTCAATATTTGCCCGGGTTGTGTCAAAATGTGTATTGTTTGGAATTTGTTTTCCCTCACCACCAATAACCGTAAATAATATCTTTTCAGCAGCACGACCTTGGTGGGTGGGGATAACATGTCGGAAGGGCATAATTTCCGTAACAGCGTCATAAAAACGGGTATAGCTATCACTACCCGCATAACTTTCGTCGCCGCTCTGGAGGGCAGCCCATTGATTTGATGACATGGCGCTGGTGCCACTATCGGTGAGAAGATCAATCAGAACATGTTTACTTTTAAGGTTAAAGAGATTGTAATGGGCGTCGCGGATATATTTTTCTCGCTCCTCGCGGGAAGTCATACGAATTGGTTCGACGGATTTTATTCGGAAAGGTTCTATAATCGTTTTCATGATGGGATCCTGGTTGGCAGCGATGTGATATCATTAATCTAAAAATTAGATTAAAGCGAAGCAATGATTTTAAAAAGAAAGAATAAGGCATTTCCTGGAAGAAACCATAGGTTGAAAACTTATTCCCAAGTCCCTATTCGTAAAAAGAGAGGGGTGTAGAGTATGCGATATTGTGGGTGGATATAGTAATCCAATACCTATAATATAGAAAAAAATATAATGGTGTAGAGACGCCTCGGCGAGGCGTCTCAATTATTCTATTGATTAACAATAATTATAGTGGGGAGAGGACATTATTTTTGTGTATAGAAATTTAATAACAGCATGGATTGTTTTGGATTTAAATCAAATTTCATTGTAGCCTCGTTGACCAGTGACATTTTTGATTGGTGTTCATCTTCTTTCAATTGTTCGGATATCCATTTAACAGCCCGCTTCAATTGCTGGCTTTCTGGCATTATCGTAGTCATCTTTTTGCATCCTTATGAAAATGTACAAATAGAACGCGGATGATATGGATGACGCAGATCTCCACGGATATAAATATCGATTTTCTCTGGAATATGTATTTCAATTTAAACATGTCATATGTCATCCCGAACTTGTTTCGGGATCTTTAGTCCAATCAAAAAGATGCTGAAATAAATTCAGCATGACATAATCGGTTTTTCACAATAATATCCCGAATATTAATATCATCGGCGAATATCAGCGTCATCCATGTTATCCGCGTTCTATTCTATGATACCCGTTTTTGAAACTTCAAAGTACTGGCAATGAAAATCACTAAACCATAGATAGTCATTGGAATTGCATCTTTGAGTAAATATACAAAATTTGCGTCCTTTTGAATAATATCCCTGACAATATATAAATAATAACGCATGGGATTTAAATAAGTGAGTTTTTGAATAAAGTCAGGCATGTTATCAATAGGAATAAAAAATCCACTGAGCATGATCATAAAGACCATAAAAAACCAGGAAACAAACATCGCCTGCTGCTGTGTGCCTGTAATGGTCGAGATAAATATTCCCAGACCTAAGGTGGTGAATAAAAAAAGAAAAGAGAGTACGCTAAGAAGCAGATAGCTACCTCTGATATCAATTGAAAATATTTGTTTACCAAAAAAAGTTACAATACCCAATTCAATAAAAGTTAAAAGTAGAAAAGGTAGAATTTTACCTAACAATAGTTGATAGCGTTTAATTGGGGTTACCATTAGTTGCTCTAAGGTGCCGATTTCTTTCTCTCTAACCAGGTTAATGGAAGAAAGCATCATAGAAACGACAGTCAAAAGTACACAAATGATTCCCGGAATCATATATTGAGCATTATCCAGATCTTCATTAAACCACATCCTTTCTTTTACAGTCACCATATTGATAGATGCCATTTGGGGATTTGATATTAATCTGAGCGTCATAGTGGGTGGTGATTGAAATGATGAGAGAATGCTCTGTGCATAGCCCGTAGCAATGCCGGCAGAATTTCCATCTACCCCGTCGGCAAGTAGTTGAATCTCACCTCCTTCTCGTCTCTGAAAATCTTTACTAAATCCAGAGGGAATCACAAGCGCCATCTGAGCTTCCCAATTCTGAATTGAATTTTCAATTACACGAATATCTTTCTCATAGCCAACAATTTGGAAGCGGTCAGTATTCTCAAAAGCATGGACGATTTCTCTACTAATTGGGCTGTCATCCTGATCTGAAATGATCAGGGATACATTTTTAACTTCGTTGGTGATGGCAAAACCAAGTACGATTAACTGGATTAGAGGCATGCCAAAAATGATCGCAACCATCTCTTTGGTTCGGAATATTTGTTTGAATTCTTTTATCAAGAGATGTCGAATAACCTTCATCTTATTTCTCCAAATTGAGACTGAACTTCCTGATGGCGGTTCCCAATAGAAAAACCGAAAGCAGAACCAGGAATAATGTGGGCATGGTTAACTGGGCTAATGTATTTCCCTTGAGCATGATGCCGCGGATAATAATCAGATAATACTTGGCCGGAACGATATACGAAATATATTGCAAGATATCCGGCATTGATTTTAAGGGGAAGATAAAGCCGGATATCATGAGTGTTGGAAGCAAGGTGGCCGCCAAAGCAGCCATCATCGCTACTTGCTGTGTACTTACAACTGTTGATATCATCAACCCAAGAGCGAGAGAAGTAATGATATAGGCGATTGATAAGGCGAATAAAAGTACATAACTACCTATAAATGGAACGTCAAACATAGTGATACCTAAGACGAGGATAAGAAGTCCATCGAAAAATGCCAGGACAATATAGGGTAGTACTTTGCCGAGCACAATTTCTACTGGTCTGATCGGCGAAACCAATATTTGCTCCATCGTACCCATTTCTTTTTCACGGGTGATGGTAATGCTTGTCAAGAGTGCTGATATCATTACCAGAATGAGTGCGACCAAACCGGGAATAAAAAAATAATCACTCTTAAGATCCGGGTTGTACCAGATTCTGGGTTTTATTTCAAATGGCAAGGGGAGTTTTCCATTTTCTGCTTCGTTAAATGCCATTATCACGCCATTACTATATTGTTTTATCATCATCGCTGCATTTGGATCAGCGGCATCGATCAGAATCTGAACGGAGGAGGTATGATCACGTATATATTCAAGTTGGAAATCCTGATCAATAATCAGGATAACTTGTGCTTCGCGATTTAAAAATAGTTCATCGATTTTATCCATGGGACCGTTGTAATAAAATGGAGAAAAATAGGGACTTCCTCTGAAGGTACTGATAAGCTCCCGTGATAAACCAGTATTGTTTTTATCAATTACAGCCAGATCGATATTCTGGATCTCCATATTTAGGGCATAACCAAACATAACTAATTGTAAAACAGGTAAGATAAATATGATAATTAAGCTGCGTGAGTCATGAATAATATGTAAGAATTCTTTTTTGCTGATTGCATAAATACGTCTTAAGTGCGCATGAGAGGATTTATTGTTTATGGTTGAACTCATTTTTCACCCTGGGTAATGTTAGAAATTTCCTCTTTGACTATATGAATAAAGACATCCTGCATGGTGGATTTTTTGTATTTCCTCTTTAACTGCAAGGGCTGATCCAATGCAATAAGTTTACCATCATGCATAATAGAAACACGATGGCAATATTCTGATTCATCCATAAAGTGTGTCGTCACAAATATTGTTTTTCCTGATTCACAGGTTTCGTAAATCAAATCCCAAAAATTTCGTCTTGCTTTCGGATCCACCCCGGAAGTTGGTTCGTCAAGAAACAGAATTGATGGATCGTGGAGCAGCGAACACCCCAAAGCAAGTCGCTGTTTAAAGCCGAGAGGCAGATCACCTGTAAGGCGATTTGCAGAATCCGATAAACCAACCTGTTCGAGTAAGTTGTTTTTTCTCTCTCGCAATACTTGCGGGGGTAATCCGTATATGCCACCATAGAAGTTGATATTTTCTTCAATCGTCAGATCTTCATAGAGAGAAAATCGTTGACTCATGTAGCCGATATTCTTTTTAATTTCTTCAGATTGATTTTTAACATTGAATCCAGCTACCATAGCATGGCCATCAGATGGTGCAAGGATACCGCATAGCATGCGTATAAGGGTTGTTTTTCCCGCACCATTTGCGCCCAGAAACCCAAAAATTTCACCCTTTTTTACTTTGAAGGATACATTGTCGACAGCTGTAAATTTCCCAAAACGACGTGTAAGCCCATCAATTTCAACAGCATAGGAGTTGTCAGTCATTTTGATTCTCCATCTGATCAAGAAAAACATCTTCAATAGTAGGATCAATGGTCTCCCAGTCGATTAAAACTCCCTTAGATTGTTCTTTCCACTGTTGCCATAACCTATCACCCGGTAATTGATAAAAACTGATATGCAAAGTGTCACCAAATTTTTGAATGGTATGAATGCCATCATATGAATTAAAAATCGTATTAAGGGCCGTCAAATCTTTTCCCCGAACTTGAAATAGAGGATATTTGAAACTATCACGAAGAATATCTGGCTTATTGGTTACTGAAATTTTACCATTAAAGAAAAGGGCTACACGGTCACATAAATTTGCTTCATCCATGTAGGCTGTAGACACGATGATTGTTGTTCCCTTGTCCCTGATGGTGTGCAATATGTCCCAGAACTCTTTTCTGGACACAGGATCCACTCCAAAAGTTGGTTCATCAAGAATGAGTATATCTGGTGTATGAATTAAAGCGCAGGATAATGCTAGTTTTTGTTTCATACCACCGGATAGGGCGCCCGCTCTCCTCTTTTTAAAGGGTTCTAACCTGGAAAATTGGTATAGTTCTGCCATTCTTATTTTTTGGTCTTCAGGGGAAACTTGAAATAATTCTGCAAAAAAACGCATGTTTTGGGCAACCGTCAGATCTTGATATAAAGAAAACCGCTGTGGCATATAGCCCAAAATTGAACGAATAGCTGCCGATTCTTTTGTAACATCCATATTCTGCACATGAATTGAGCCACTATCTGGAAGGAGTAGCGTGCAGATGGTTCGCAGTAACGTTGTTTTTCCGGCTCCATCTGGTCCTATCAACCCAAAAAGTTCGCCCTCCTTTACCCCAAGGGATATGCCTTTTACAGCCTGTACGTCTCCATACGTTTTTACAAAATTATTTACTTCAACAATAGCCATACTCATATCCACATATTAAATAATCATTTGGTATTCTTACACTAACTTGATCTGGTTACAGAATTTTCACGCAAAGCCGCAAAGAATTAATTCCTATTAGCGATGTAAGATGATTGAAAAAGTTTTAAATGAAACTCAACTATATCTATACTAATCATCTATAAATTTCCGTCCATTATTACAGTGAAATTACCACCGGCATGCCGTGTTTAAGGATGAGATCCTCATTTTGGATCGAGATATTTACGGCATAAACCAACGACGTGCGGGTATCCGGAGTGAGAATGGTTTTAGGGGTAAACTCCGCTTTTGGACTGATCCAGACAATCTTACCGGTTTTTTTTTCATCCTGACCATCTGCTTTGACCTGAACTTCCTGCCCATATTTAATCTGAGATAGAAGTTCTTGCGATATATAGATTTTTACCTCAGGTTTTTTGATGTCAATTATTTCCATGAGAGGACCAAATTGTGGTACCGCCTCCCCTTGCTCGTAGAAAATATCAGTAATGATACCTTCAAGCGGCGCAGTAATGCTTGAATCATGTATCTTTTTATTGATTGAATTTATTTGTGCCTCAATACGTTTCTTGTTCAAAGCGATACTGCTCAAGGATTGCCTGCTGTTGGAGACAGCTGTATTGGCATTTTGAAGATTATTGCTTATATCGTCAAGTTGTTGCTTTGTTACTGATTCAGATTTATAAAGAGAGGCGATACGATCATGTTTAATTTTCAGATAATTATAATCTTCAGTAGCCCTGGCCAGATTCGACGAGGCTATTCTGTTTTGGATAACTAATTCTTCACGGGTTGCTGTTAACTGATCACGTTGATAAAGAAAATCTATACTGTCAATGGTCGCCAGGATCTGTCCCTCCTTAACCATATCACCGGAGTTGACAAAAATTTTAGTTATTTTACCGGGGGTTAAGGCTGGAACCTTTACTGCTGTTCCCTCTATGATTCCCGTATATTCAAGAGCTTCATCAGATCCATCACAACCGAATTGGAGTAAAACGGATAATGAAATGATTAGGAGTAATAATTTATTCATTTTGAGCCTCCACTAATTTCTGGTTAATCTCACCCGTGGCGTAATCCAGTTTAAGTTTATTTTTATACCAGGTGATATAGTTCTTGTGTAATTCTGTCTCGGCTTCAGTCAGCGCAAGTTCTGCCGTATTTAGATCAAGAAATGTTGCCAACCCTTCATTATATCGATTTTCCGTAATCCGATATCTCTCTTTTTCCTGCTCTAATAGCCTGTTTTGTAATTTAATTTTTTTACGAGCGGATAATAAATTTTGATAGGCTACATTAATCTGATGCTTGATGTCTTCTGTAAGTTGTTTTTCCTGAATATCCAGATATTGAATGTCAAGTCGGGATTGTTGAACTTTTTTGGAATCACGCTTCCAGTTCCATAATTCCCACTGGAAGTTAATCAGGATCGAATAGAAGTTTGTCCATTCACCATTTGCAATGTCACCATGAATTTTCATAAAATTATAGGCAAGACTCGCTGATAGTTGTGGGTAATATCTGGATTTTAGAACATCAGAGTAAAGTTCCTGGGCTCTTTTTTGTGCGGAAATACTGTGTAATTCTGGTCGGAATTGAAGAGCGATATTTAAAAAATTTTCAGATTTTGCCAGGGAATACGACTCTGAAGCAGGTGAAAGTCTCTGCACAGGGGGAATATTTTGCTCATTTAGCAGATATTTTAATTTTGATTGAAGAATCAAATAACCATCCTCCAAGAGAGCAAGATGATTGATAGTTTGTAATTTCCGGTTTGATATTTCTAAGGTATCGAATGGTGTTGCCTGTTCTGATAGGTAAAGATTCTGAACGCGTCTGAGTTGTATATTTAAACGATTTATACTGGAATTTAGTGCCTCCTGCTGAAGAAGATTGGACTGAATATCATAATAAAGATTTCCCACCTGTAATAACACGGTATTATAAATAATTTTTTTCTGAATTTCCTGTGCGGCTAATTTTTCCCGCGCAGATTCGACCAGATTTTTTGTCCTGAAGCCGGTAAATATTGGTTGAGTGACCGAAAGGTTTAAAAGGTCCAGTCCAACCTTGCCGGAGGTATTAGGAATATTTATTGGGAATTTATCAAAATTTGCCCGAGCCAGAACACCCATAGTTGAAAGACTGGGATAATATTCAGTTTTTTGAATAGCAATTTCCTCCTGGGCGCGCTCAATTAACTTTTCCTGTTGATCAATAGAATAATTATTTCTAAAGGCGATTGACCAGGCTTCTTCCAAGGAGAGATTTTTCTGTGCCTGTAGGGTCAATGGGTTAATCGAGAGACTCAGAAAGATCAGGATACAAGCCGGTAAGATTACAATTAGGTGTTTTGACTCTCATAGGATCATCCTTCATTTTTTATTCCATCCCATATTAATTCAAAGATGGCCTTTTCACGTTTAGAAATATAGTCCTTATTTTGCAAATCAAATCCGGGAAGTATTTGGTATAAAAGAGGGGCGGCCACAAAGGGAAAAACTGACATACCCAAAAGGCTAAGGGTTAAATTCCCCGGATCGATAGGTCTGATCTCTCCTTCGGCAACGGCCTTTTCAATACGCATCACCAGTGGATTTTTGGTGAATCCACGCTTTTGGAATGCCTCCTTAAACCATTCAGCCAGCTGATCAGCTGATTTATCAAGTTCCCACAGGATAAAACGCATAACATTTTTTCTCGCTGATATATTTGCCATATATTCATGGATGAACTTTTTTAAAAAATCCTGGAAGTTATCAGAGGGATTGATTGTACCAAAGATGTTGTCAAGCATGGAAATCAATTCAAACTTAAATATTGTCCGGAATAATTTATCTTTAGAACGGAAATAGTAGTGCAGCAAAGCTTTATTGATCCCCGCTTTATCGGCAATTTCCTGCATTCTCGCCCCATCACGGCCCTTTTGTAAAAAAACTTCACTGGCAGCCTGAAGGATTTTTTGCTCTGTTTCGCTGCTATATTCCACCTTACTCCTCTTTGTCAAATAGTTTAACCATATGGTTAAACCTTGTAGTTAAAATATTGAAGTAATTATAAAAAGTCAAGAAGAAATTAACCAAATGGTTAAAAATTTTAATTGGGGGTAGGGTGGGGTAAGTTCTTTCACAAAAACGGATCTCGACAGATGTGTAGCCAGATAAAAAAAATCCCACTAATTTTTCTTATCCAAGGAAGGAATCTAATTTAAATCCGTCAAGATCCGTAAATAGTTGATTATTTTATTAGACAGGATCACAGGATTTACAGGATTTACAGGATTTTTCAGATTAATTGATTATTCATAAAAATAAAGAAATGTCTTCGTGGATCTCCATGAATTCTTTGTGTTACTTCGTGAGGCTAAATAAATGTCACGAAGATCCACAAATAATACACGAAGAGCACGAATTTGTTTTAGATAAAATCCTGTCAATCCTGTGATCCTGTCGAAAAATCTCTTCATCAATGAATCGTATAAGCGATTGAACAGACAGCCTCGACATTTTCCAGTAATTCAGATGAGGAGATTTGAATATTAAATCCATTATAAAACGGGTGTTCTTCCGGATATTCACCGTCCCAACAAACAGTAGTCGCCAACTGACAATCGGAGAGCTGAGAATTACATGTTTGGCCAAACATCTCTGTGCATAAATTTGCCGTTTCATTATCTGATATAATGCAAATTTCAACGGAAGTGATGGTAAAAGGCTGAGACTTAAAATCAGGTAGATTAAAGGACTTATTATTCCAACAAATCTCACCGATCTGACATCCCTCAAACTCTGCTTTACATACTTTAAATTTTGTATCGATGGATGCTTCCTGATTTGGTTTTAAAAAATTTTCCTGCGTTTGATCCACCGCTAATGGACCATCCTGAAAGGACTCACATGAGGTAAGAATCAACACAAAACTCACTATTAAAAGGATAAATAATTTCATATTACACCTCCCTTAAATGATAAGATTTTTAACCTGGTTGT
>CAWCNS010000002.1:0-304288 GCA_963796965.1 Calditrichia bacterium | reverse complement strand
ATAAATAGTGGTGATTTAAAGATAGGTAGGTAATTGAGATAACGGCTACCAGAAACGTCTCGATTATTACCAGAAAAGTCCCAATAGTGAAATTTTTATTTGAAATGCATTAATGGCGGTGATAATGTGATGGTAACACACCAAATTCCTTCTGAAAACATTCGGAAAAGTAGGCCGGATTATTAAATCCGACCTGATAGGCGGTTTCGGTCACTGATGCAGTTTTATTTTTTAAGAGTAATGCTGCGCGTTTTAATCTGATGGTTCGAATAAAATGCTTTACGGATTGTCCCGTGAGTGCTTTTATCTTGCGGTAAAGAACAGAACGGCTAAGATGAAGAGTATCTACAAATTCTTCAACATCAAATTCCGAATTGCTGATCTTGCTTTCTATTATTTCCATGGCCTGGCTCATAAATTTCTGGTCAAGCGAGTTGAGAGGCAAGTCATCAGGCATTACCTGATGCGCATCATGAAAATGGGAATGCAGGCGCTTTCGTTGTTCAATAAGATTGCTAACCCTCACGGATAATTCTTCCGTATTGAATGGTTTGGCAATATAATCATCAGCACCGGTTTCCAGACCACGAATTTTGTCCGGAATGGCTGCACGGGCAGTAAGCAATATTAAGGGAATATGGGAGGTCCGCTCATCCTGTTTTATTTTGCTGCATAATTCAAATCCATCCATTTCCGGCATCATGACATCACTGATAATTAAATCAGGGATCTCCTTAGAAGCACATTCAAATCCCTTTAGACCGTTTTCTGCTTCAAAAAATGTGTAACGGGAATCCATACCGGAACGGATAAATTGACGAACATCAGCATTATCATCCACAATAAGTATAACGGGATACTCACCGCGTAGTGGTTTGACATCAATTTTTTCTTTATCAGCGGCAATTTCCACCTCAGACATCTCACCCTGGTGATCGACACTACATTCTTCTACAATTTGATTGGTTGTTAAATGATCATGACCAAGGCGAAAAGTCAGGGTGAAAATAGTCCCTTTTTCAGGTGCACTTTCAACTTGAATCATACCTTTGTGCAACTCAACTAGTTCTTTGGTCAGGGCAAGGCCGATTCCCGTGCTCTCATGATCTGAATGTTTGGTTTCGTCAAAGTGAGAAAAACGGTCAAATATTTTATCCAAACGTTCCGGCGGAATGCAGGGACCTGTATTGGAGATGGTGATTTTAGTAAAATCGGTATTGGGTATTTGGAATTGGGGATTAGGACCTCTACAATCCTCTTTATCCCCCCGACTAAGGGGGGGGTCTGCAACGCCAATCTCAATCTTCCCATTTTCCGGAGTAAACTTTAAGGCATTGGACATCAGATTTGTAATGATTGTCTCAAATTTTTCCTTGTCAAGAAATAGAAATATCTTCTCTTTTTCATCTTTTATATCAATGGTAATGTTTTTTTGATCGGCTTTCGAGGAAAATGTCATAACCAAACCTTTAAGCAAAGGGATTACGTTTATAAGTGATGTTTTCAGATCCATATGCCCGGCATCTATTTTTGATAAATCAAGTATCTGATTGATCATTTTTAGCAAACGCCGGGTATTGCGCAGAATAAGACGATATTGTGCCTTGATATTTCCTGTAAATGATCCATCGACCAACTGTTTTATGGGGCCCTCTATCAAGGTCAGAGGTGTCCGGAATTCATGAGAAATATTGGCAAAAAACTTGGACTTCATCTGGTCTATCTGTTCCAGATTTTCAGCATGTTCATGTTCCAATTCCAAAGCATGCTTGAGACGCTGACGTCTAAGATCATACGTTCGAATCGAATAAATGGCTAAACCAATTAGTATAACATAGATGAAATAAGCCCAGGAGGTTTGCCACCAGGGCGGGGTAATAATTACTTTGATGGATGTGGGTATCTCATTCCAGACACCATGGCTGTTACTGCCCTTTACCTGGAATGTATATTCCCCCGGATCCAGATTGGTATAGGTAGCGAATCTACGTGATGCATCGGTATATACCCAGTCAGGATCAACACCCTCCATTTTATGGGCATACATATTTTTTAACGGTGCACTATAGTCAAGAGCAGCAAATTCAAATGAAAAAATTGATTGGTCATGCGATAAAACAATTTGCTTGTCTCTCGCTGATTGAAGTCTGCAAGGGCGAAATATCTTTTGGTCCAATTGGAACAGATTTATTAAATAGTCGAAAATCAGTTATGCGGACTGGGGGGATATATTCAGATGTTTTAAGTTCACTTGGATAAAAAGTCGAAAATTTATTGTCGCGTGCATAAAGCATTTCGCCACCTGGACTTTGGTTATAAGCCCAGCGGGAAAATCGTCCAGCGAAAGTTTTTATTCTATTAGTTTTTGGATTTAGCTTATGTAAGCCACTTGTAGTATTTAACCAAAGATATCCTTTCTCATCTTCCTGAATACCCTGAATCTCTGCATTTAATTTTTTCTCACTATCGATAATTCGCGTAAAACTATTATTATTTTTGTTAAAACGATGCAATCCTAATGTGGTGCCTACCCATAGTATACCCGATTTATCTTCAAAAACCGAGCCGATATAATCGCTACTTAAGCATGTTGTATCTTTAGGATTAGCGCGATATCGAATAAACGTACCTGTCTCAGGAAAAAATTTATTCAAGCCGCCATTGCGGGTACCTACCCAAATAACAGGTTCTTTTTTATTCCGTGAACGAAAAAGACAGGAAATCCGATCATTACTGAGAGTTGTGGAATCTTGAGGATTATGCAGATAACTTTTGTATAGATTTGCCTGTGGATCGAAGTGGTACAGACCTTTGAGACTTCCCAACCATAGTGTGTTATTCTCATCATTTAGAATTGACAAAATATAGGCATTACTTTCTAAAAATTTTACGGTTCCGCCTGGTGTATCAGAGGGTTCAGTCTATATAATGAAAAAATTGTTCAAGTCTACCACTTTGCTTATGAAATTTGTATAGTCCTGCCCCTAAAGTGCCCAACCATAAAATATCTGGATTATTTGGAATTTGGCATATGGTGACAATTTGCTTCCTCGGTCTCTTTTTATATTGTTTAAAATCATGAAGCAGGCGATCATATTTAAGTAGGCCCTGCCTCGGAGAACCAATCCAAATTATTCGTTTCTCATCAATAAGATCGGCAGATAAGGCACTGATAATATAATAATCAATGTCGCCATTTAATTCATACTTTTTAAATGGTTGGGTGATTTTATCAAATTTTTGAATTCCTGGATTACCCGGTAATGTGGCCCAGATGATTCCCTGTTTATCTTCGAATAATTGGCCTATTAATCCCCATTTCAATCCATGGGGTGGATCGGTGTTCCATCGATAATGATAAGTTGCGCTTCTCTTCTGATCTACAATATAGAGATGATTTGGCGGTACTAACCACCAGGTTCCTGACCTATCTAGGAGAATTCTCTCATTTGATAAATTTTCATAGTTTACTTTCAGACTATCAATTTGTGTGCTATAGGAACTAAAAGAATTTTTAGATATGTCATATCGATAAATTCCTTTTGAATCTCCAATAATAAGGCTTTTCAAAGGATCTTCCGGATTTTGACGGATAAAATTTATAGCAATAGATTGGACATTTTTATAATTTTTATTGAGTCTGCGTTCCGTCGAATTCTGAAGATAAATTCGATTGAAACTATTCGTAGTCTCATTAAACTGATGGAGACAACCATCTATTGTCCCTACCCAGACTCTAAAACTAATGTCTTTATATATACTCCAGATATAATTGGCGCTTAAACTGGTTTCGTCTTTTGGATCATGTTTAAAATTGGTGAAGTTAAATTGCTCAGAATCAGCGTTTACAGTTGTTATATGCAATCTGGATAATCCATTTTGGGTACCGATCCACATATCGCCCCCTGGTACATCCTCTTTTTTCAGGCATATGATAGTATTATCACAGAGACTATTGCTATTTTTTTTATCATGCATAAAACGTGTAAACTTTTCTGTTGATGGATCAAATCGATTGACACCGCCATCCCTCGTGCCAATCCATATGCATCCAGAGGAATCTATCTGAAGACACATAACCCAGTTACTACTCATACTGTTAGGATCTTCAGGATCATGAAAATAGGGTGCAAATTTATACCCATCATATTTGTAAAGACCATAGTTAGTTCCAAACCACAAAAATCCATCTTTGTCCTGAATTATGGCACGGACAACCGTATTTGAAAGCCCCCGATAGGAATCCAGATCCTTAAAGACAACATTGTCATACTGGGCTGGTGATTGAGATGCAACTAGCACAAATAAAACTAACACTAAAATGATGTGTGTTTTACACATCCGATCAGCCTCCAGATTAATAATCTGAATGTTTAAATCTCTCAACAGGCAGATTTGGATTTTTTCTATTATTATAGTACGCTGCGGCTCTGCGTCGCTGCGCGAGAAACAATAGGAAATACTTACTTTGCTTTTATTTGATCGATACAAATAATATCGCTTCATTAGTAGCAGGAATAGGCAGGTCCGGTTCAATGGTATGATTCTTTACGGCAGAAATAGCATCTTTTATAGCCAGCCAGACAGAAAGAGCCAGCATCAATGGCGGTTCTCCGACCGCTTTACTTTTACGTATTGCTCTGGGATTTGGTGCGTTTTCCAAAAAGGCAACACGAAAATCCTCAGGAATGTCGGAAATGGTCGGTATTTTATAGGTGTCCGGGGAATGGTTGAGCAAATTGCCCTGATCATCCCATTTACATTCTTCGGTTGTACACCATCCCAGACCCTGTATAAATCCACCTTGTATCTGCCCAAGATCGATGTCGTGGTTAATGGAATCACCAACATCGTGTATAATATCGGTGAGAAGAATTTTATGGTGGCCGGTTAAAACATCAAGTTCAATTTCGGAGACGGCCATCCCAAATGCATAATAGTTAAATGGTTTGCCCTGTCCGATTTTTTTATCCCAGGTAATATTTGGTGTGCGATAAAACCCAGTGGCACTGAGACTAACCCGGGTTAAATAAGCAGATTGGATAACCTCCCGAAAAGAGATCCTTTTTCTGGGAAATTTTTTATGATAAACAAAGTTCTCTGATAAAACGATATAATGAGAGTCGGATGATTTATACCCCAGGATTTTTACGGCAACGAGAGCAAGGCGATATTTTAACTTCCCAATTGCATTTTTTACCGCCATGCCATTCAGATCGGTTCCGGAAGAGGCTGCAGTTGCTGATGTGTTGGGTACTTTGGATGTGTCGGTGGCATTGGTCTTTATAAATTTGGGATCTATTCCCAATTCTGCTGCTGCGATTTGCTGAATCTTTGTGTTTAATCCCTGTCCCATTTCTGTACCACCATGATTTACCAATACGGTACCGTCCTGGTAAATATGGACCAAAGCGCCTGCCTGGTTTAAAAATGAGGTTGTAAATGAGATACCAAATTTTACTGGTGAGAGTGCCAATCCCCTTTTTAAAAATTCATTTTTTAAATTAAATTCGACTGCATTCTTGCGACGTTTAAAATAATCCGAACGATCTATAATTTGTCTGTATATTTTATGGAGGTGATTATGTTCCACTTGCTGACCATAGTGCGTGATGTTCTTACTTCTAACACCATAAAAATTCTTTTTTCTGATCTTTGCAGCATCACTATTTAAAATACGGGCAATACGGTCAATAATATTCTCTATGGTTGCCATAGCCTGTGGGGCACCAAACCCGCGTAAGGCTGTATTGGGGGGTAGATTTGTTCGCCACATCTTTCCCGTGACCGATAGATCAGGAATATGATACGCATTATCAATATGAAAAAGGGCTCTCTCCATAATTGCGTGGGATAAATCCATCGCAGCACCAGCATTACTGTTTAACTGGAACTCAGCAGCAAGAATCCGCCCTGAGTTATCAAATCCCACTTTATATTTATTCAGGTACGGATGACGCTTACCGGTCATTCTTTGATCATCATCGCGACAGAGCCGTATTTTGACGGGACGACCTGTAGCATGAGATAACAATGCTGTCCAGCAGGCGGTATGATTAGCCTGGGTTTCTTTTCCACCAAAGGCCCCCCCCATTCTGCGTACTTCCACAACCACTTGATTTCGATTTATCCCCAGCACATCGGCTATCAATGCCTGGGTTTCAGAAGGATGCTGAGTGGAACTGTAGGCAATCATATCCTGCTCTTCGCCCTGGACACATAAGGTCACTTGTGTCTCCAGATACCAGTGTTCCTGTGCACCGCTATGAAAATAGCCGGAGATGAGATTTGGGACATTCTTTAGCGTGTCAGCGGGATTTCCTCTTTTAATTTTATACGTATCACCAAGTTGCTGTTTTTTTTCAATTGCCTTTTCAATTGTAAGCACAGCTGGAAGAGGTTCGAACGTGATTTTGATTTTCTCCGCTGCTGCCCGACAGATTTCTTCACTTTCTGCAGCAATAAGACATATGGCCTGGCCAATAAAATGTGTTTCGTCCTCTGCCAGACAAACCTCATCTTTAACAACCGGTCCCATCTGATTTTTTCCGGGAATATCCCTGGCGGTCAGAATTGAATATACACCAGGGACGGATCTGGCGGGATTGGCATCAATATTTTTAATCCGGGCATGCGCGTAGGGACTATACACAACATAACCAGATAGTAATTGTTCATTAACGAGAATATCATCCACATAAACGGATTCTCCGCTGACATGTTTTACAGCACTTTCATGTGGAATATGAGAACTCATCTTTTTTTATCCATATCCGTCATTTAGTTATCCTGTTTTTGTATCCTGCCAAAATTTCATGAGTAAATTTCTTGCCGCCAATCTTCGACCTTGTGCGGAGGATCGGGCATCAGTTATGGGTTTAAATGATTGATCAATCAGAGGAAAACATCTTTCGATTGTATCTCTTTCCCATTGTTGATTCATAAGAAACTTTTCAACGTTAGTCGCTTGTTTTGTCATTTCAGCCATGCCCCCAAATGCCAAAATTATATCTTCAACTTTTCCTCTAGGAAATTTAGATTAACTCTGAATCCCCCGCTCACGGTGGCGATATCTAAATCTCTGCGTTTTGAAATCTTATAAAAATGAATCTGGCTTTCAGGTTTTACTGAGGGGATTTCAATGGCAGCAATAATCTCATCAGCATGGTAATTGATTTTTCGGTATCCTTTAATCAAATCATTCGTACTAATCGTCCGGGTACCGGTGAGGGATCTTAATATCACAGAAGCGTTATAGGCTATCAGCAGAGGTGCACTATCTCCAATGGGAGAGGCACTACCAAGATTACCTCCAAGGGTGGCCAGATTTCGGATCTGCAGTGACCCAAAAACGGATAAGCATTTTATGGAGTGCCGGAAAACTTCTTTCTGCAAAAATCTTAATCTCTTGCATTGCTCGTTCCTGCTCCGATGATTGTTTTCCTTTTCATCTGCGATTCCTTTGATCCCCGGGATAGCAGAGAGATCAAGAAGTTCGGGTAAAACATCATAATTCTTAGTTACTCTCGAATGCTAAATCAGTTGCACCGTTTAACAAAAGGGCATGAGGATAATTTTTTCTGAGACGAAGTGCCTCGTTGATCGAAACAGGACGGAAATACTGTTGATCGTTTCCCAGAAATGTAAAATGGGCGTGTTTAATATTTGAAAGCATGCTGGTAATTCGGGATTCCAAATCAGAAAAATGATCTCTATGAGAATGATTACAGAATTTTAGCGCCGCATTTATGATGGGCTGATATCCGGTGCATCTACAGAGATTGCCAGCTAAAGCCTCCTTAATATCATCAAATGAAGAAGTCATATGGCTTTTATAGAGAGCAAATAAACTCATAACAATACCGGGAGTACAAAATCCACACTGACTTCCATTTGCATCAACAAGGGCTTTTTGAACCGGATGTAAGACCCCCTCCGGTGATCTCAGATTCTCAACTGTAATAACCTGTTTACCATGTATCATGGGTAGAAATATCAGACAGGAATCAACCGCTTTGTATATCAGTTTTTTTTCAGAATTCGCCTCTGCCAGAACCACGGTACATGCCCCACAATCCCCCTCCGCACATCCTTCCTTTGTTCCTTTATGGTCAGGCAAAGAGCGTAAATAATTGAGAAGAGTGGTTGTGGGGGTATAACGATCATCCCCTTCGAAATCGATGGTCCTGATTTGATTGTCTAATATAAATGATACTGAAGATGACATAGATGGGGCCTTGTACAGAGATTGAATATTAATGAAAATACATTAGAGTGTATGAAAAAGTCAACACATTATCAATCAAAATCATATCACAATGATAGTAGTGGCCGCTCGCGAGCGGCCACTACTTCATGCACTAGTTGAAGATTTTGCTGTGGTAATAAACGATCCTACTTTTTTCCCATCTAGTTTGCCATCTGTACGCACACCACTACAAACGTCAACTGCAAATGGTTTTACACTCTGGATTGCTGCGGATACATTTTCTGGGTTTAACCCCCCGGCAAGAAATATGGGTATACGAACCTGTTCCCGAATTTGAAAGCTGACAGACCAGTCATGAGTTCTCCCCGTACCTCCCAATTCAGTTAGAGTATCAGAACGGCTGCCTGTATCAAGTAAAAGAGCATCAACAAATTTTTCGTAATACAATGCCTCTTCGATCGATTCTTGTCCGTAAACGTGGATTACTTGTATCAAAGATATACCAGGCAGGAATTGGCGTAATTTTCTGTGATGATGGGCGTCTAATTTATCACAAAGCTGAATTGCATTGGTCCGACAATATTTATGTTGGTTGATGATTTCCCGGGCTGATGATTTGCTTGTCAATAAGACTGAAGTTATGCCGGGTGGTATAAATGAGGCAATATTTGCAATTTCCTCTTCGGAAATCACCCCGGGGCCACTGGGCATTTCCGATACAAGACCGAGAGCATTTGCACCATGTTTAATGGCAATCTTTGCTTCATCAATACTAGATATACAACAGATTTTGACAAGAGGTACAGGAAATTTATATCTACTCATTTTCTAAATTCTCTGTTATTGTATTCAGAAATTGGGGATTGTGATGTTGATAAGAGCTGTCCTTACCACATCGTGATATATATATATATTTAAACAGAGTAAATTGTGAAAATTTTTCTGGAATTAAAATAACCCGACCTCTCTCATTCCGTCCCGAAACGGGATCGCGTCTTGGGATAGGAATCTTCCCTGGTACCACTTTAGATCTAATTATAAAGGAAGATCCTTACAGGATGACGGCAGAGTCAAAACTCAATAAATATGATTTGTATTGATGACAGATGAAAGATTTTTCAACAGCGAGTCAAGACAACCCAGATTATATTTGAGAGAATCTACAAAATTCTATAATATGTTATATAATATTATAGAGTAAATAGGTCTACGGATTTTGAAAATAGCAGATTAAAACCAGGAGTACAATAGAATGCAAAACAGACGAAAATTTCTAAAATCGATTAGTCTTGCAGGTTTTGCAAGCATGATTTGGACAGAGCGAGGAATCCCGGCCATATCAGAATTAAAAAGTCCCATTAAACCGGCAAAATTAAAAAAGGGTGATATGGTTGGTCTGATTACACCAGCCTCTCCATTATTTGAAGCCCACCAAACTATCATTGCTGCTAAAGAAAAAATGGAAAATTTGGGTTTTCATGTAAAACTGGGTACACATGTATATGAAAAGTGGGGATATTTGGCCGGAACCGATCAGCAGCGCCTCGATGACATTCATGCCATGTTTAAAGATCCGGAGGTGAAGGCCATTATATCTATACGGGGTGGTTACGGCTCGGGACGGTTATTAAAGGATCTGGATTTTGATTTAATCAGAAACAATCCCAAGATATTTCTCGGTTATAGCGATATAACTTCTTTACTTGTCGGCATTCAGCAGATGACGGGTCTCATCACCTTTCATGGCCCGGTTGCTGTCTCTACGTTTACCGACTATACAAAAAAATATTTATTTAAAGCATTAACCGAGGATATACCCATTGGTGAAATTGAGGATGCTCCCTATTCATCAAATTTGCAGACCAGCAACAGGGTGTGGACAATAAACTCAGGAAAAGGAGTGGGCAGACTTACCGGCGGGAATCTTACGCTGATCGCTGCTACAATGGGTACGCCATATGAAATTGATACCCGGGATAAAATTCTCTTTATTGAGGAAGTTGGTGAAGAGCCTCAGGTTCTTGATCGCTATTTGACCCAATTAGATAATGCTGGCAAACTGGAACAATGTAAAGGTATCGTACTTGACAGAATGAAATCAGTGCATCCGGATGACCATAATCCAGGATATTACAATACCATCAGTAAAGAGGAGATCATTTCAGATCGCCTCTCAAAATATAAAATTCCCTGTTGTATTGGTTTATCTTTAGGTCATATCAGCTGACAAACCTACACTTCCTATTGGTGTTGAATCTGAACTCGATGCTGATAAGGGTAGGCTGAAAATTCTGGAGAGTGCGGTAATCTAAACTATAATGAAAAAAAGGTTTTAAGGTCACCTTGAATTTATTTCAGGGTCTATAACGGAGAAAACCAAATATCTCACGCAAAGACGCTAAGCCGCCAAGGTTCTTACTTTATTTATATATTCATTTGTCATTCTGAAAGAATCCTCTTCATGAAAGATATAATATCACCCAGGAAGATCCTTCTAGGATAACATGTGCTGAGAAATCGATATCAAATTAATTTCTTTGCGACTTAGCGTCTTTGCGTGAAATAGAATTATTTTTTAGGCAAGATCATTTTTAGTTAAACGTTTTTCATTGTCAGTATTAACAAAGATACCGGGTGCACCTGGTAGGGGGCATTTATCCTCACAAATTCCGCATCCAATACAAAGTTCTTTGATTACAAAGGGATATTTTACCATCTTTATTGAACCATCCGCTAGCAATACTTCTTTAATCTCAAACTTAATTGCCTTATCAGGTGTTGGGCAATGCTCCTCACAAACAATACAATCTTTATTTTGAGCATAGGGAATACAGAGATTTTTGTCGAAGTAGGCTAATCCCATGGGGGTATGCTTTTTTTGTTCGAGTGGAAGCGGTAAAATCGCTTCTGTAGGGCAGACCTGTCCACAAAGATTACAATTGTACTCACAATATCCCTGGCGCATGATGGCTACCGGGGTCCATAATTCCAAAACATTGTTATGAATGCTATCCGGTTGCAAACAACCGCCATTTGAGGCACAAATTCGAACACATTCCAAACAACGAATGCAGCGATTCAGAAACTCATCCTCAGGCAAAGAACCCGGAGGACGGATCATCCGCTCTTTATTATCTCTGTTATTTAATCCCACAGATAGCATCCCTAACGATAGAGCGCTTGCAGCCGTTGTCGTAACAAACTGTCGGCGGGATACATCCACGGGTGTATGGTAGGGTTTCCAGCGCCATCGATAAGTGATAGATTTACCTTTAGGGGGGCAGAGGGCGCCGCAATTAAAACATTCTATGCATTCAATCTTGCTTGTTTGGGCAACATCCATTTCAGGAATGGCATTCATTTTACATTCTACCTGACATTTATTACAGACAGGACAGGATTTTCCTACAATCCTTTCATACAATCGAAATTGGGAAAGAAAACCAAGCCAGGCTCCAGCAGGACATAGGTAGCGACACCAAAATCGGCGTGAAAGTTTTTCAGTACCCAGAATTAGAAGGAAAAATAATGTGATCCAAAATAATTGCTGCAAAAATGCCTGGTCCTCGGGCATGATTATTTCTTTATACCAGTCATAGAACCAATATGCAAAATCTTCCAGGAAAGATACCTCAGTCGCCTTAAGAAGCCCGGATTCAGCCAAAATTGTTCCCAGGGGATAGAGTGTTACTGTAAGGGCCCGGTTAAAAATTGACAAGGGATCAAAATCACTCCACAAATTGATTGAGAAAAATGCCAGAATAACTGTCGCAATTAATATACCGAACTTAAGATACCGTAACCGATCAAATTTTCGTGACAACTTATTTGAAGGGGAGTTAAGAATTTTACTTGAGATATCTATTGTTGTCCCGAGAGGGCAGATCCACCCACAAAAAAAACGCCCAAAGAATATCGTTAGAAAAAGAATCAATAGAGCAGGCCAAAACAACCAATCTATATGCCAGTTTTCGATGAAATCAAAAAGGGGGATGAGTGGGCTAAATCGTAAAAACAAATCCGAAGATAACGCATCATCATAGGGAAAGCGTGCTTTTAGAAATAGAACAATAAAAAAAACTAAAAATACTATTTGCGTTATACGTCTTGTCTTGACCATTTTGTCCTAATTACCTAATTACCTAATTACCTAATTACCTATTACCGATATACTTGTAGTAACCTTAATGTCAACTGTGGCTTAGAATACTCAGGTTAGGTTAATTTCTTTTAGATTCAGATTATTGAGATCATACTTATTAATACGACGTTTAACCATTTCGTGAATATGACCAATATTGGCTAATGGCATATTAAAGAGCTTCAGGGCAGTGACATCAGCTGTAACCATACAACTGCTGGCTATGAGTGATTTTTGGAGCTTCACATCAGCTAGGTTTCCTCCGGATGGTCCGTTCGCTGTTAAAATTCGATACGCATCAATGATGGTAAGATCAGGTAATATCTCTGAAGTTATGTCAGCAAGTTTTTTCTCAAAACCGGAATGAATTGATCCCCGGTTTCCACCCATCACACCCATAAGATTTTTTGTTCCCAAGGTGATTTGACTAAGAGAGTGATGTTTTGCAATCGGAACATTTATTACTTTGTCAGCTTCAAGATAGTCTTTATAAATGTCCCACTCCTTTAATTCTTGTCCGTTTTTAAGTTTAATAGTCGAGAATTTATTTTTTCTTATTTGAAATACCTCCGCGTCTACTGCTTTAGCCAATTCTTCAATTTTAGAATTTTTATAGCATCGACGGGGGTTATTACAGGTTCTGTCAAAAACTTTTACTTCCTTTGCTCCTGCCTGATAGCACGATTTAACGACTGCTGCCATGAGCTCTGGATTTGTATTGGCAGCATATTCTGGCGCCCGATCCCAACCCATATTTGGTTTTACAACAACCACATCTCCTGAGGAGATAAAATTTTTCATACCACCGAGAGCTGCTAATGCAGCTGTGAGGAGTTGAACGGGTTCTCCATTATTTACCCGTACCACATCCACTGGTCCATTTGGGTTCTGGCCTGGTAGGACTGCCGGCAAAATACTGCTACCAATAGCACCAAGTGTTCCGGTTTTTATAAAATGTCTTCGCTTCATTCCAATTTCCTGTCTTCAGAAGTGTAAATCTATTGTTAATGTCGTAGTCATTCAATTAACGACTTTGAAAGATCAGAAATTATTTCTTTGATTGCAAGAGTTGGAAAAAATAAATAACCGATCAAATTAGCTCCAAATGACAAAATAAAATAATTAAAACTATATCTTGATTTTCTCGTACAAATCTTATAATTATCTCTATCCTGGATAGTTCTTTTCAGGCTAAACCCATATATCTCTATTGGCATATCGGCTAATGTAAAAAACGTCTATGTGCCGATCTCACACAATTGGTTCAAAATAGTCCGAGATGATGAGCATATGAGAGATAGTTCCCTTTGAATAGATTATATGAGGATGATATGAAAAAACAATTAATTTATGCCGGTGGTATCATTATTTTAACAATTTTAGTTAATACGGGTGTGGTATTTCCCCAGGAAAGTAAAAACAGTATTTCTGGATACATCTATGACAAATCAAATGGTGAACCAATCGAAGATGTGAACGTATATGTCTCGAATACAACATGGGGGTCGTCGACAAACAAAGAAGGATATTTTCGGATAAGGCAAATCCCACCTGGTATGCACGAACTGGTTGTAACGATTGTTGGTTATCAATACCAGTCAAAAAAAGTACTAATCAAGAAAGAATCACAACTGAAAATGAAATTTAATCTCAAACCGATCATTTACGAAACAGATCCAACCCTTGTTGAAGGTACAATTCCAACCGAATGGTATGATCAGTTGGAATTTTTCAAAAAACACTTTATAGGTCAATCTTTTTTTGCACAGGAATGTGTTATTGAGAATGAAATATATCTAGAGTTCAAAGAACCCAATGACACTTTTTTTATGGCGTCGGTTGACAGACCCCTGATTATTATCAACAAAGCATTAGGCTATCGTATTGATTGTGTTTTGGTGAACTACATGTATAATTATGATCAAAGAAAGTGGACATGGGCCATTAAGCCTAAATTCTCTGAGTTAAAGTCAGAAAAATCCGATCAGGTCCTTGAATGGCAGCAGAACCGGAAAAAAGCCTATCAGGGTTCGCTCTATCACTTCCTCAGAAGTTTTATGTATGGCGAATTAGAGGAAGAAGAATATGATATATACAAAGTTGAGGTAAGTGGTCAGAAAGTTCCGCAACAGCGCTGGCATCATACTCTGGTAGAATATGAAGATTATATTAGCGATGGTTTAATGGGCGCAGAAAAAAGACTACACTTTGATAAATGGTTGTTTGTGGTATACAAAAAATCAGAGACATCATGGATTGGATTGAATCATAAAAATATTACTCTTGATGAATTTGGTTATCCTGAGGAAGATAATCCCTATGAAATTTATGGGAGTTGGGCAACACAGGCTGTTGGCGACCTCCTGCCAAGAAATTATACAGGAGAATAAATATAAATCTAATTGCTCCAATCAAAAAATTGTTGATTATAGTCCTATAATCAACTGTGATTTTATTTTTAGTGCCCGATAGATTGCAATGACATCAAGACGCGGGATCTCAATACTAATCCATTCCTCCTGTAATAGATTGTTGTAGGACATCTTAATATCTGTTGGTGTGAGTATCGTTTCAGATCCATGCTTTTTGATTTCCTGTTTCTCAAGCAATATGGGGTTATCTGAATGCAATCCGCCTTGTTTAAGTCCAATTCTTAGATTTTCCGAATACATCAAAACAACCATAATGTCAGTGGAATCTAACGAGAAAGGTCTAAAGTCAAGACTATCCAAATCATTTCGTGTACCTGTTATGTCCTTTGTCCTTATAGGTTCCTTGGGTACTGTTGCCCATTCTTCTACCACATAAAATGATTTTATTAACCAGGAACTGATTTCGGCTGATTCACGTTTTAATTTCAGATCATCGCTAATTTGAAAAGATATAATATTAGATTTATGTATACTGACGCCATTGATATCCAGCCATACAGAACTATCCAAAAGGCTTATTACCAATGTATATGCGTCTGGAATCTTTGTTTTAATTCTCTGCTTCCAAAATATTTCGTTTAATTCCAGATCCGTTAATTTGTTTTTTAGAGAGTTCAAGTAGGGATCATCATTATGAAAGGTTTGTGACTTCTTCATGGTATCTCTTCCCGGAAACACTTCTAATTTTAAAAAATAGTCCCGGTAAAGATATATTGGAATTGCGAGGAATATTATCAGAAATAATCTGAAAAAGAATGATTTCATTCCGGGGAACCTATGGCATGAGAATAGAAAGAGAAGGTCTAATAAATGTAAATTCTGGACCCATGGTTAAGAGATTTAAAAACTAGTTTCATATCGGCATCATCTAATCGAACACATCCATGAGTTACAGGCATTCCTAAAAATCGTTTATATAATGTGCCATGGACAAGGTAACCGTTTCCAAAGCCGAGAGCATAGTCACCAAGAACACCTGGTTGGTATCTTTTAGCAGAATATTTGGAAGGTATGGGTAAGTCTTCCTCTAAATAAGCCCAATCAGGTTTATACCACCAGGGATCTTTCAATTTTACTGTCACACGATACAAACCCCTGGGTGTCCGAAATAACCATTCACGTTTACCACTGGCCTTTAGGAGGATATAACTACCTGTTGAACATTTTCCTTCATGAATACTTTTACCAGCCTTTACCAGCTGAATTTTATTTGCCGCGCTATTGACGATCAAATAGGGTTTTTTCGGTTGATTTCTAAGAAATTTATTTTTTAGATTTTGTAGCCTGTTTTTTTTAATGCGCAAATCGCTAATTATTTTTTCAATCTCACTTTGACGTATATTTTCTTTTATTCGATTCCCATCATCTACTGCTGCCATAACAGGTGCTTGTGCAATAGTATAGGGGTAGGACAACAAAATTATAAGACCACTAATCAGCCCTATAAAGTATGATATCCATTTTTTATTTTTATGACTTAAATTCTTCATTACAAATTCAGAGTTTGATTAAAGAATAAATCCCCGAGCAGCTAAGCCGTATCGCAGATCTGATCGAGGATTTATTCTTAGAAATAGGATGCCCTAATTTACTATTAGCGCTGTAATTCTGACTGTAGCGATTGAAGTTTTTTGAAATCGATTGTGCTTTTTGTTTAGCCATCAAATAATCACCATTCTCTATTGCAGTATTGACTTCAGCCTGTTGTGCTTCAGCTTGTTCAATTTCAGCTTTCATTTGTTGTAAAGCATCACTTGTTCCTTTGCCTCGTGGCGCTTTTCTCCAGGCATTCTGTGCGGCTTTCACCTGATCAGGGATCTGACCTAATAATGCTTCAGCTTCTCCCTTTACCTGTTCTTTTTTTGCAGCAACCGCTTTTGTTGCATCTTCGGCAGCTGCTTTTGCTGCTGTTAACAAGTTTCGTGCCTCATCAAAATTACCAAACATAGCGGATTCTTCTTCTTTAACTAATGCCATTGCTTTGTCCAAAGCCTGTTTCGCGGCATTAAACTTTTCAGGAACATACTTATCAGCACCTGCCTTTTTTGCGGCATCCAAAGCGGCATTTGCATCATTAATTTCCTGTTGAGGTACGTCATCACAACCTGCCAAAAAAATGGCCAGCATAACTACGGTTAACAAACTGATAATTGTTTTTACTCTCATATTCCCTCCTTAATTATGTATAAAATAGTACGACAGTATTTAAAGATATTCTCAGATTTTTAGGTAGGTGAACTTTTTTAAAGCCCCATAATCTTGCCAAGGTAATAATCGGGCATACAAATCGCAATAAAAAATGAACAAATTAGGTTTCTGGTCAATTTATTATCATTGTGTCAAATAACTATTAAGTGTTCAATTCAATGAAATGATATTACTAAATTAGGTGCTAATTGATTATCTCTGACATTTCGCTACTCAGTAGGAAATCCAATTGTTATAAGAGATTAACTTCTTCATTAACTTTTTCATTGCGAATTCGTCATTTAAGGTTTTTTCCTGTGCCCGCAATTCTTAGTTCTTTATTTACTGTACGGGTTAATTCACTTCGAAAATTTTGATGAAATTCAATTTTTTGTAAATAGGCCTCAACACTCATTTTTGTAAATACCTGACCTTTCGATAAAATATTCTCGAAGAATACATTTACTGGCTTATTAAGATAAAGGTAAGGTGAGACGATAGTAGACTTATATGCAATTTTTTGACATTGATCATAATCCACATCCGGCAGGAGATAGAATTCTACCTGAACGGGGCAGTTTTCTTTTTCAGTATAAATGCCTGGTAGTGGTCTCTTTAAAAATGAATGAGAGGGAATAATGGCATGTTTTCCATCATAGGTTTTTAATTCTATCTTTCGCATCCCGATTCTTACGATTTCACCTTGAATATCTCCTAAATCAATTTTATAACCTTTCTCGATATACGTTTCAAAAGGTATTAATATTCCAGCAACTAAATCCTTCATGGAATCCTGTAGTCCAGATATGAGGGCCAATCCTATCAACAGAACAAGGGTTACAGTCAGGATTGGGGATAAATAAAGTACTTTAGTAGTCACAAGATATAGCAATAAGAACCAAAAAATTATCATGCAGATTGAAATGAATTGCTTCAGAAACCTTGAAATCCCTTCCCTGCGATCAGAGAGTTTTTGAAGAGGTTGTCTAAGATACACCATAAAAATAAAGGTAAATATGACTATAATAATTGCTAAAAGAACATCCAAATATGAAGATGCCGGATCAAGTTGGGTATTTTCTCCTTTGATAGAGTCTAAAACCGTATCAACAGAAAAAGTTTCTATACTATCAGCATTTGATATAGAGGAGGTTTCCTGTGCCCCAGCAGGAACAATTATTATTTGAATAACGAGTAGGATCAGTATTAATTTCACAATTTGCATTTCAGATGATTCCTACGAAAGTACATTTACTTCTTTTAATGATTTTATTAATGGTCTATAAATAAAGGGATGAATTTTATAGCCGTTGCCATTTTTAAGAATAAGACCCTCGACTTCGAGATTCTCAAGCTGGAGTCGGCTTTTATCAATGTTTTGAGTAAAAATAATTGAATGATTTTCGACGGATAAAATTTCATGATGAATGATGCTGCCAAGTGTTAATAAATCATTTTCCGATAGATTATCCAAAAAAGAAAAATCGAACTCGAATTTTGTTGATAAGACCATTTTTGCCTGAGAAAATTCTTTTATTGATCTCAACCAAATAAGAATTGCTGTGGCTATATTTCCACCGGCAATTTCATGTAATCTTTTGAAGTACTCCTCTTCATAATGAACTTTTTGAGGCTTTCCATTTGATTTGTTTAGTTTCTTTTTTCGGCTAGGATTTGCAGATGGCTCAAACTCAAGATGATATCCACTGGCGCGGTGACGCTTCAGGATAATTGATCTCAATTCTTCCACATTCATTTTGTGAAGGGTTAATACACATTGGAAATGTGAATTTATACCCACAGCTTTTGATAGAAATTGCCAACTATATAATGTACACGTCACAATCCAAAAGACGGCCTTTTTTGTTCTCGAGAGAAACTGAAGAAACTTTTCAATTCCTTCAAATCCAGAAACAGTCTTAAGGTACATAAATTGCATATTTTCGATAATACAGATCTTTAATTTGTCCTCACTACAAATCTTCTTTTCTCAGCGCATCCCAACTGTCCAACTTCTTGCAGTCGAAAGCCTCGCATACCATTTTAAATAAATTTTGTTCAGAATATTCGGGTTTATTAAATACTATTCTTGTAAGTGGTATATCGGGAAATATTTGCTTCTCCACATAATTGAGAAAAGTCGTTAGTCCACTGCCTCTTTCACCAACAATTGAAACAGCAGGTGTCGAACCATTTTGCCATCGTTTAAATTCTTCCTCAATTCTTCTGATTTCTTTAATTCTATTTGTGAAAAACTGTTGATCATTTAAAGCCTGAAAATGAAAGAGTTTTTGGTAAATAAAAGGAAGTTTAGAGATGCGATCTTCGGTGTCTGTAAGATACTGGCGGACCTTTTCAGTTTCTGGATCGAGAAAATCTTCAATTTCATGTCTTAGACTGAAATATCTAATCCATAAGTTTTTCAATTGTTGAAGAGATCTATTATAAATAGATGGAATAATTGATTTAGAAGTGTTCAGAACAGAATTTAGAATCCTTTTTATTTTTTGGGAAGCCTGTTTACTTTTAAGATTTGATTTGAACTTAATCAGACTTTCAGTATTAAGGAATTTTTCGAGATCATGCTCAAATTCAAGGCTATTAAGAAGCAGTTCGTGGGTACATTGCTCTGGTATGTTGAGTATCGTCGATTTTAGATCTGCAAGGAGTTTAACGGCCCGGTTTAATCCTTCGCTAATCTCATTCTTTGCCCGTCGAAATACAGGTAATTGGTTTGAATGATCAATTAATTTTAAAGTCGACTCGGCATGAAATTCTATTTGTTGGTCAATCTCAGAAATTACACGAAGAATATGCTTTACTTCTGCCTCCTTTTCTCTGATCTGTAAATAAAATTTCTGCCTGAAGGGTGACATAGATTTCGTTTTTTACTAATTCTTTAAAAGGAATCTGTTCCGTTACAGACCGGGGAGGAATTCTCTCGGTATCCTGTCTAATGAAGATAAGGTAGTGTTGTCCAAGTTTATCAACAATCCCATCTATTTGATCGAGAGAGTTCTCAAGAATCCGCACAATGTTAACTCCATGTACTGCCTCGAGTAGCAACTGTAATGCATCTAGAATTGATTTACGCCGATTTGTAATATGAGATTGCAAATCTTTATCATTATCGGTTTTGTCAATTTCACGGCAGGTTTTGGTCAATTGATTATGTGCGCGAGAAAGATAAGGCTCGATAGTCTCATGTATACCTCTGTGAAGAATTTGGGAGGTTCCATATAAACTTCTTACTGTTTTATATCTTAATAGCGAGATTTCTGTATCTTTTTGCCATTCCTCCCGAAGTGCATTTAGATGGTTTTTCCAACTTACAGCATGTTTCTCGAAACGACTTCCAATAGAGTAGTCGAAATGTGATAGCTTATCACCTGAATATTTCTTATCACTCAATTGAAAAGTACCAGCTCGATTCCAGGCATTTTGAAATCCATCCGATATATGAGTCCATGAACTATGAAATCTATCAAGAAATTGATTGTCGTATTTTTTTAAAACCTGAAGTGTCTCATCGATATTTTTTAAGATCTCTGCCAAATCAAATAAGTTGTTAAATATTTCATTCTTTTTATTGGGATCGAGAATTGTAGATAATTCATCGAGAATTAATGACTTATTTGAAAAATCTTTAATGTTCAGGTGAAGGACAAAAAGCTGACCAGTGATTGCCTGAAGAAAACGCTGCCACTCGTCAATGAGAAACTTTAAAACGGGATTTTTTAAATAATAATGTACAAGACTTTTTAGTTGGACAACACGTTCATCCGCTGTCGGTTTAAAGGGTGGTTTATGCCCCAGGGCACGATATTTGTTTAAAATCTCCAGGGTTAAAATTTTCGATTTTGCTTTTAATGGCTGTAATGCCTTTTTGATCCGTCTAAATAACCCATCATCGGAATAAGCTTCCCAATATGTATCGCCGATAGGAACCCTTACTTCATCAGGAATCTCCAACAGAAATGTGTCAAAACTTGAAGATATATTATCTGATATTTTTGTTTTAAGGTCCGCTATAGATATATAGGTTAGTGATTCAGTCCAAAGACGAATCCTAGCCATCTCTGATTCTAAATGCTTCCATAGACCATCTGGATCCAATGCCCATTCCTCTGTATGAACAAGTAAGATCTTTAATGCATTTAATATGGATTCTAATTCGGATAATCTGTTTTTATGGAAATCCTCCCAATCATGGAAAGAATCCTGGACAGCGGATTCCGCAAGAGGTGTGATTTCTTTAATTATTTGCTGTGGCTCATAATTCATATGCTAATGTTACCTATTATCAGTTTTTCTGTAAAACCGACATTTTTATAATCACGGGTATTACACCATTATCAATGATATTTTCGACAGAAATACTAAAAATATGAAAGAAAAATAAATTTTCCTTCCCTAAGATATTTCTCCTCTGCCACTATTCATTTGATTTCTGTGAATTAATCATTATTTTTTAGTAATGAGTTGACGTATCTGCGCACTGAGATGTGCGTCTTCGACTCACTAAAGGTGTGTTAAAATCTTGATAGACCATACAGACTTATCAGTGGTAGAATTAACAGACTAGATCGGTGGGCCAAGTAAGGCAGGACAGAGACAAAAAACAGACCGGGAGAACTATGTCCGATTTAATTAAAAAACGCGCTCAATTACCTGGAGATGCGGGAGATTCAGTTTACAGTGTTAATCTCTTCCTCACAGATTTTCAGTTAAAAGCAGAATTAGAAAAATGTGAATATTGTGTAGAAAAACCCTGTATGAACGCTTGTCCCTGTGATTGTTCCCCTGCAGATTTTATCAAGGCTGTTTCGGTGGGTGAAGAACAAGATTATTTAAGATCTGCTGCCTTGATCATGGGTAAAAATCCCCTGGGTGGCATTTGTGGTCAAACCTGTCCCGACAAGCATTGCATGGCTGCCTGTGTCCATAAAAAATTTGACTCTCCTGTTAATATTCCAGCAGTCCAGGCTACAATAATTGAGAAAGCGAAACGCCTCAATGAGATGCCACGATTTGACAAGGCTGAATTAATGGGTAAACATATTGCCGTCATCGGGTCCGGGCCTGCAGGACTAGCAGCGGCATTACATCTTACCCAGAATGGGTGCAAAGTAACCATATTCGAACGAGAAGCCAAACCTGGCGGCATGTGTAACCTTATTCCGGATTTCAGGTTAGACAAAGGGGTTCTGAGATCAGATATTGAATGGGCTCTCAAGTTGGGGCATATTGAACTTCTTCTCGAAAAAAATATATTGGATCCTGAATATCTACTTAAAGAGGGTTATGATGCGGTTGTGGTGAGTGTCGGATTATGGGCACCAATTTTACCAGGCATTGTTAATGAAGAGAAATGCTATTCTGGGTATTCCATTTCTGAAAGACCCGGATCAGTATAATATTACCGGTAATGTCGCTATAATAGGTGGAGGTGCAACGGCTTTCGATTGCGCCATGACAGCAATGTTAAAGGGCGCAGATCAGGTTGAGATCTTCGCACTTGAAAATATCAGCGAGATGCCTCTGACGGGTAAGGAAATGACCGAACTGGTAAAGAGTGGTGTCGATATAAATGGTAGAATGGAAGTGACATCAATTCATGTGAGTGAAGGCAAGATCCAGGGGATATCAGCTCGAAAAGTAAAAATAGAAAAAGGCGTAAAATTTAGCCCAAACGCCGTGATAGCAGTAGCTGATAGTGAAATTCGTCGTAAAGATATAAATTCTGTTATTATTGCAATTGGGGCAAGATCGAATATTGAAATCAGAGAAAATCAGGCTGTATTTTATGCAGGAGATTGTGTTGAAGGTCCAAGTACAGTTGTTGAAGCTTCAGCAGCAGGAAAAAATTCAGCCGAACAGGTTCTGGCTTTTCTTAAGGGGTCTGAAATTCCCGATTTTAAGAGAAACGATAACGGATTTATAAAAAGCACGATTCAAATACCAGGCTATACATTTTTACCTGTCAGTCTGGAAACGGATTTTTTTGGAAAACCTATTTTCTCTCCTTTTCTTCTTTCAGCAGCACCCCCTACCGATGGTCTGGAACAGATGATTAAAGGCTTACGAAGCGGGATGGGCAGGGGGTATTATGAAGACCTCTTTTGATGATGTCCCCATTCATATACCAGGTGAGTATATGTTTAGTTTTTCAGATAATACCTTTGCCAATTGTGATAATGTTTCCGAACATTCTCTCGATCGTGTTTGTAAGGAAATAGAACAATTAGTTTCGAAATATCCCGACCGGCTCACAATGGCTTCGACTGGTGGGCCCGTCACGGGAAATGATGATGAAGATAAGCGGGTGTGGCAAAATAATACCAGCAAGCTGGAAGCTGCAGGTGTGATGGGTATCGAATACAGTTTATCCTGTCCACAGGGAGGAGATGGTACTGAGGGAGATATTGTTTCACAGAATGCTGTTCTTACTCAAAAAATTATTAAATGGATCCTGGATTATGGTGATGCAACTATCCCCAAAATTTTTAAACTAACCGGAGCCGTTACCTCTATCGAGGCCATCCTGATGGCAATTAAAGAAGTCATTGAGCAGTATCCGGGGAAAAAGGCAGGAATTACATTAGCCAATACCTTTCCTACTATGGCCTTTCGACCCGGTGGAAATACATCCTGGGAAGAGGGAGTTATCGTCGGAATGGCTGGTTCAGGTGTACTAAATATAAGTTATCTCTCCCTCGCAAAGGCAGCGCCTGTTGGGCTGGTTATATCTGGAAACGGGGGAGCGATGACCTATAAGGATGCGGCTGATTTTCTTGCGCTGGGATGTTCGACCGTTCAGTTTTGCTCAATGCCAACTAAAATGGGTTATGGTATCATTGATGAAATCAAATCCGGTGTGAGTCATTTGATGGCTAAACGGGGAATAGATTCCATTGAAGAATTAATAGGTATTGCCCTCCCAAATCCTGTTACGGATTTTATGGATCTTTCTCCTGAAAAAAGAATCTCTGAATCAAATCATGAATTATGTGTACAATGTGGAAATTGTCTGCGCTGCCCATATTTTGCCATTAGCAAGAATATGGATGGATATCCGGAGACAGATCCTGCGAAATGTATTGGATGTAAAATGTGTAATTATTTATGTTTTACCGGTGCTATAAAGATGCGGGAAAGGACTGCAGAGGAGCAAAGGGCCCTGGTGGCAAGGTAACTCTTGTCATAAACACAATAAAAATCTCTCGCGGAGACGCAAAGAAGCAGTTTTTTTAGAATTAATACAGATATCAATGTGCTTGTTCTAATAATTTTATCAGAATATTTACATAGTTTGGAATGAGGTGAAATATGAAACAACGTTGTCCCTGGGTTGGTACTGATGATCTTTATATCAAATACCATGATGAGGAGTGGGGCGTTCCGGTATACGATGACCGGAAATTATTTGAATTTCTGATTTTGGAAGGAGCACAAGCAGGATTGAGTTGGAGTACTATCCTGAAAAAGAGAGAAAATTATATTCGGGTCTTTGATCAATTTGATGTAAATAAAATTGTGAAATATGATTCTGTGAAAATTGAAGAGCTTCTCAATGATGCAGGAATCGTCAGAAACCGACTAAAAATTCACTCAACAATACAAAATGCGAAAGCCGTTTTAGAAGTTTGCACACAGTATGGAAGTTTCTCGGAATTTGTCTGGTCTTTCACCGATGGTAAACCTTTGGTTAACAAATGGGAAACATTGCAGGATATTCCGGCTAAAACTGAATTATCCGATAAGATGAGTAAAGAATTAAAAAAAGCAGGTTTTAATTTTGTTGGATCGACCATATGTTATGCCTTTATGCAGGCCGTAGGAATTGTTAATGATCATACGGTTGATTGTTTTCGATATCACGAGGTCCAGTAAACCCATAATTTGTAAAACTAAATCTTTATGATTTAACCAAAATAAATGGCTAAGATTGAATAAACAAAATTAATTACCACGAAGACCACGAAGGGTTAATAGTTACTAAAGTTAAAAGGGAGTATATAAAGGGCTTCGTTCTATAAACAATATTTTTTTTTAAAATTCGATTTCATATCTTCGTTTCTTCGCGATTTCTTATAGTCTTCGTGGTGGTAGTATATGCCAAATCAATTATAAGTGTAGATTTTCTTTCCTGTAATCCGGTGGAACTGACACACGATATCTCAAATTTTTTATATTATATATCTCTACTCTTTTTGATGGGTGGAATGGGGTAGTATGCGTTTTAAGATCAATGGTATAGAAAAAAAATATTCCGGGGATCCCGGACTATCGCTTCTGAAATATCTGCGCGGTACCGAGCATATCATTTCTGTGAAAAATGGTTGTTCTCCCCAGGCAGCTTGTGGATCCTGTACTGTTGAACTGAATGGGCGGGCGGTCCTTTCATGTGTAACACCGATGTCTATGGTTGAAAATGGTGAGGTTATTACAACAGAGGGTCTTGAAAAGTTAATTCAAAATGCATTTATAGTTGCCTTTGCAGAAAAGGGAGCTGTTCAGTGTGGGTTTTGCACCCCTGGCATTGTCATGCGGGCCCAGTCCTTATTAAAACAAAATCCAGACCCCAGCCGAGAGGATATCCTCCAATCATTAAAATACCATTTATGCCGATGCACAGGATATATTAAAATTGTTGATGCTATAGAGTATGCAGCAAAAGCTTATCCGGGAACGAAAATTTTTAGAATTATCTGTCACGGATGGCAAAGTTGGGTCGCGTCATATTCGTTATGAAGTTGAGAAAATGGTTTTAGGTAACCGGCCATTTGTAGATGATTTAATTGTTAATGATTTGAAATTTGGTGCTTTAAAATTTTCAGATTATCCCCGAGCGGTTATCAAAGGCATCGATGTAACTGAGGCAGAAAAATTCCCAGGTGTGCTCCGTGTTTTTACGGCCAAAGATATACCGGGTGATCGTTATGTTGGATTAATTACGCCGGATTGGCCAATCATGATTGCTGAGGGTGAATCAACCCATTACATTGGCGATGTTCTTGCCGGAGTTGTAGCAGATGCAGAAGATATTGCACGAGAGGCTACAAATAAAATCAAAATTCAATATGAAGTCCTTAATCCTGTTACCGATCCACATATGGCAATGCAGGCGGATAGCCCCAGAGTTCATGAAAGCCGAAATAATCTTCTTGAAGAAGCATTTTGTAAGCGTGGAGATATCGAAGAGGCCATAAACATTTCACTCTACAAGGTAGAGCGCACTTTCCGGACACAAAAAATAGAACATGGTTATCTTGAACCAGAATCCTGTCTGGCAAAACCGAACGGCGATGGATTAAAGGTCTATACGCAAAGCCAGGGTGTATATGAAGACCAGCGCCAACTCTCTGAAATTTTAAATATTCCAAAAGAAAAAATAAATGTTTGTCTGGTACCAAATGGAGGAGGATTTGGTGGGAAAGAAGATCTTTCTATCCAGGGTCAGACAGCTTTGTTTGCTTATGTAATACAAAAACCAGTTAAAATCACATTAAACCGTGAGGAATCAATTCGGCTCCATCCAAAAAGACATCCAATTGAACTTGTGTATCAGGTGGGATGTAATGAAAAGGGAATGTTAACGGCTTTAAAGGCACGTATTGTAGGAGATACAGGTGCCTATGCTTCTGTGGGTGCTAAAGTATTAGAAAGATCTGTTGGCCATTCAACCGGAGCATATTTTGTCCCAGTTGTTGATGTGAAAAGTTATACTGTTTATACGAATAATATTCCAAATGGGGCCATGCGTGGATTTGGTGCTAATCAGGCAAATTTTGCCATGGAATGCTGTATTGATGAGTTATGTGAGTTGGGAGGATTTGATCGCTGGAAATTCAGATATAACAATGCTCTAAAAGAAGGGGACAAAACAGCAACCGGACAGATACTAAAGGGTGGTGTGGGAGTTCGGAAAACGCTTGAAGCAATCAAACCCTATTTCTACCAATCCAAATTTGCTGGTCTTGCCTGTGGTATAAAAAACACCGGTATTGGAAATGGCATGAATGATGAAAGTACCGTACGCATTGAAATAGTTGATTCTGATAAGATCCTGATTCACCATGGTTGGACAGAGATGGGGCAGGGTGTCAATACAATGGCCGTACAGGTTGTTTGCCAGGAAACCGGTCTGTCACCTGAAATGATCGAAGTTGTAAATGAAACCCAATCCAATACCCCAGCAGGTATGACGACTGCTTCCCGGGCTACATCCCTTCTTGGCAATGCTATAATTGTTGCCTGTAAGCAATTAAAAAAAGACCTTGCTGAGGGTTCATTATCTGAATTAACAGGAAAAAATTATCCAGGAATATGGACCTGTGATTGGACGACAACCCCTGGAGATAGCGTCAAAGATATTATTACTCATTATTCATATAGCTATGCGACACAGCTGGTGGTTTTGGATAATGATGGAAAAATTGACTGTATCTATGCTGCTCATGATGCCGGAAAGATCATGAACCCAACTCTTTTTGAGGGGCAAATTGAAGGGTCTGTTCACATGGGTCTCGGATACGCCGTTTCTGAAGAATTAGTCGTTACAGACGGGATTCCGGATAGTTTTCGTTTACAGGCCTGTGGAATTCTTCGGGCAAAAGATATGCCGGGTGTGAAAGTGCTTGGTGTGGAGAAAACGGATCCCTTGGGTCCCTATGGTGCAAAAGGCGTTGGTGAAATTGGGTTGGTTCCTACTGCGCCAGCCGTGGCAAATGCCTTCTACAGTTATGACGGTAAGCGGCGCTATACTTTACCGATGAAGGATTATCAGTGGCGGAAAAGAAAGGAAAAAGGTAAAGGGCAAAAGGTAAAAGGAAAAAAATATTAGGATTTTATCACGATTAATCATCTTTTTTCTAAAATATTTCTGCGGCTTAGCGCCTTTGCGTGAAATATTTTTCAATTAAGGGAGGATGAATGGCAGATAATGCGGGAGTAACATCGAGCAAAATTAAATTCTGTGATATGCGTTGTGAACATGCTGATTTTGCCAGGGAAGAGGCCATAGATGGTTCAAATTCCTGTCGGACTTTTATGGCTTTATGGTGCAAAAAACTATGAAAAATATGTGACAAAAAATGCACCCTGTGAGGCAATATTTGGATCACGAAGACCGAAAACGAGGTTTTAAAATGGCTATTTTTATTAAAAATGCAACGTATATTGATTATAATACATTTGAGATCAGAGAGGGTGATCTTGAAATCGACGAAGGAGAAGGGGGCCGTCTTAATTTTATCGACGCAGCGCCACCACATGCTTATGATGGCAGTGGAAAGATTATTACCAAATCATTTGTCTGTGCCCACCATCATGCATACTCAGCCCTGGCAAGAGGAATGCCCGCACCAAAAAAACAACCACAGAATTTTGTTGAAATACTCGAAAATATCTGGTGGAATCTGGATAAAAAGCTCGACCTGGAAATGATTAAGGCGTCAGCCCTGGTAACGGCAATGGCCTGTGCCCGGAATGGTACCACATTTGTTATTGATCATCATGCTTCACCGTTCGCGGTGCGAGGTTCTTTAGAAGTAATAGCAGCAGCGTTTGATAAAGTAGGTGTCAATCATTTACTCTGTTATGAAATGTCTGAACGTGATGGTGAGAAAATTAGTGAAGAAGGATTAACAGAAACAGAAAATTATCTGGAGAAACGTGAGGGTCTGGTTGGTCTTCATGCCTCATTTACGGTTAGTGATCGTCTTCTAAATGCAGCAGTGGGATTATGTGAAAAATTTAATTCCGGGATCCATATTCATGTGGCTGAGGACAGGGCGGACGAACGTTATTCTGTCGATCACTATAACATGAGAGTAATCAACAGGTTAAGAACGTTTGGTGCATTGGGGCTCTCAAAATCTATATTGGCCCATTGCATTCATCTGGATGATGAGGAAAGAGAAATTCTAGCCAATTCAAATGCGTGGATTGCCATCAATACTGAAAGCAACCTGAATAATAATGTAGGAATATTTTCTAATAGTGGCGGACTTGAGGGTAAAGTGATGTTAGGAACTGATGGTATGCACTCGGATATGATTCGGAATACCCAAATAAATTATTTTATTCATAAGGACCAGAATCACTTGAATTTTGGTGATTGTTATGAGCGGCTCAGAAGGGCCCATCAATATTTACAAAATAATGGTATTAAGGGTGATTCTAATAATAATCTGGTAATTTTTGATTATCACTCACCTACACCGATTACCTCTGAAAACTGGCTTGGACATTTTTATTATGGCTTAACATCCGCAGATATTATTGGTACTATCTGTAATGGGAAGTGGGTGTTCAGGGATGGTGAATTTACAAATGTTGAGCAAAGTGAAATATTAAAATTTTCCAAGGAGCAGGCACTTAGATTGTGGGAATTACTGGCCTAGACTTGGTTCTTGGAATTCGGTTCTTTGCAGTGGAATTTTGATTTGGGAATCGGGATACGCGATCCGAGATGCCAGGGACAGGGATATTCATATAATACTTGACACGACAATAAATTGGACACAACTTTTATTCCCGCATCCCGCATCCCGCATCCCGCATCCCGTCTACATCATCAGTGACATAATTGCCTTGCAGGTATGCAATCGATTTTCTGCCTCCTGATATACCACGGATTGGGGACCATCGATTACAGCATCTGTTACTTCGTTCCCACGATCAGCCGGAAGGCAATGCATATAGATAGCATTGGGATTTGCCAATTTCATTCGCTCCTCGGTACAAATCCAATCATTATACTGTGCAGAAATTGCCAATGCCTCTTCTGGTTGGTGAAATAATTCTTCGATACCCCAACTCTTAGGATAGACAATATCGGCTTTTTCAAATGCTTCATCCATATTATCTACGATTTCAAAATTTGAGTTGTATTTATCGGCAAAATCTTCAGCTTTTTTTACCGTATTATCCATTAACTTGTATTCTGGTGGATGGGCGAGAACGATGTCCATCCCAAATCTGGTCATTAATGTAATTAATCCCTGGGGGACCGACATGGGCTTTGCATAACTTGGAGCATAGGCCCAACTAACAGCAAGCTTTTTCCTGCGAAGATCTTTACCTAATTTCTCTCGGATGGTCATCAAATCAGCTAACGTCTGACAGGGATGGTCCACATCGCATTGCATATTTATAACCGGTACATCAGCCCATTTAGCCACTTCACGCATATAAGTATTTCCTTCCCCGGGAACCAAATCATGGCGAATGGCAATTCCATGACCGTAACTGGATAAGATGATTCCCATGTCTTTAGGGCTTTCACCATGAGCCACCTGCGAAGAGCTTGCTTCAATAAAATGGGCATGGCCACCTAACTGGGTGATTCCAGCCTCAAAAGAGTTACGTGTCCGGGTGGATTTATCAAAAAAGAATAGAAATATTGTTTTATCATCTAAATTTTTATGGGGTATGCCTGACTTGAATTTATCTTTTAATTCTGTTGATTTTTCTAATAATAATTCAATTTCATTGTTTGTAAAATCAGATGTTTCGATATAATCTCTACCTCGTAATATTTCACTCATTTATATACCTTTCATTTAGAATGAGAAAATTGTACTATTTTCTTTCCAAATTTTAGACAGGATAAAAGATTTACCACTCCTATAGGGATACATATGGCAAAAGTTCACTAACAAGGCACTAAGATCACAAAGTATTTATTAAGAAATTTATCTTGGTGTACTTTGTGGTTAATAAGCAGATAAACAATTAAGTAGATCATTACAAAATAGATAACGTCTCTCTAAATAATAATCCTGTAAATCCTGTCCGTCTTTTGGATCCCGTTTTTGTCGGGATTATCCTGTCAAGATTATTTTTGTGATTGTGTGTAATATTTTGGAAAAGCTGCATAAAATTTCATTGCTTCGGTCAAATGACTAATGGGACACTGGTCATCAACTGAATGTGCATAAATTTCATGAGCCGGGCCGAATCCAAAAGTGGGTATGTTAAAAATTCCAGCTGTTGAAACACCATTCGTACTAAATCCCCATTTTCCGGTTATGGCTAATTTTCCATACAAACCCTCATATAATTCTTTAGCTATTTGCAGACTGGGATGATCTTCAGCCAATGTCCAGGTGGCATAGTATTTCTGCATTTTATATTTAAGACCAGTGTAACTGGCTACATTGTATTCAGGTGTAATGATTTTGGCCCCTGCATCCTTGAACGAAGAAAGATTCATTATTTCAGCCTGGGCTGTCTCCTGAGTCTCCCCGGCAGTGAGACGGCGGTCAAGATAGATCGCACATATATCTGCAACAGCATTAAGTGATGGTGATCCGGATCGAATTTGGCTGATTGTAATACTTCCTTTTCCTAAAAAATCATCGGATTTTAATGTTTCATTAAGTTGTTCGATTTCTTCAATAATGGGGGCCATTTTATATATGGCATTAATACCCCGCTCGGGTGCAGCACCATGTGAAGACAATCCTTCGCTAATTACTTCAAATTCCATTCTTCCCCGTTGACCTCGGTAAATCTGTAAATTTGTCGGTTCAGCAATGATCACCAGCTCCGGAACAATTTTATCCTCATTGATAATATATTGCCAGCAGAGTCCATCACAATCTTCTTCCTGGACAGTACCTGTTATATAAAGTGTATAATCATCATCCAACCCAAGGTCCTTGATTATCTTTCCGGCATAGATCATCGCTGCCATGGCCCCTTTCATATCTGTTGCACCGCGACCATAGATTATGCCGTTTTCGAGTCTTCCTTTAAAGGGATCGTGTTTCCAATTGGTCGGATTTCCAACCCCAACCGTATCCACATGACCATCCATAGCAATTATATGTCTGCCATTTCCAATTCTTCCGAGAATATTTCCCATGGGATCGACTGTAACATCGTCAAATCCAACCGTTTGCATCTCAGAACCAATTCTTTCAATAACCGGTCCCTCATTGCAACTGGTTGAAGGGATTGCAATAATATCACGCAAGAATTTTGCCGAATTTTCAGTAAAATCCTCCGCTAATAATTTTATTTTTTCAAAATCCATATCCTGAGTCTCCAATTCATTTACTCATCAATTGTCAATGGATAATCGCCAATTGACAAATATGAGAAGTTTAGATATTTCCTAATTTCCTTTCGATATCATCTTGATTTGGATCAAATCTGATTACAGTATTGGATTTGGCGATTTTTTCGGCCGCATTCAGATCCTTCATCCCACTTCCGGTTAGCAAAACAAGAGCATGGCTATCATTTTTTATAAGATTGGTTTCACAGAATTTGAGAAACCCGGCAAAAGCTGTTGCTGCTGATGGCTCACAAAAAACACCTTTTTGGTTAGCGATCCTTTTTTGGGCTTGCAAAATTTCCTGGTCGGATATGACAACGGCATCACCGTTAGATTCTCTCAGAGCTCTTAGGGCTTTGACTCCGTCTCTGGGAAGATCTACCGAAATACTATCGGCAATTGTTGTGGCTTTAACGGGGGTAGGTACTGCCTCTCGGATTTTAAAGGCATTATGGATAGACTGCGCTTCCCATGGATTGGCAGGCAATGACCTGCGGCAACCGCTCTATTAATCCCAGGGTATGAAATTCCTGAAACCCTTTCCAAACCCCACTTATTATTGAACCATCTCCAACAGGAACAAAAACAAAATCGGGAATACTAAACCCGAGTTGTTCACTCATTTCGAATGCAACCGTTTTTTTCCCCTCAATATTAAAGGGATTGATAGCAGTAGAGCGGTTGAACCATTTTCTTTTATCGGAAACTTGTCGGCATAAATCAAAAGCCTTATCATAGTTCCCTTTTACAAGAATAATTGTTGATCCGAATATTTGTAATTGGATGAGTTTTGGTTTGGGGATTGATTCAGGAACAAAAATAACTGTTTTAAAACCCAGGTTTGTTCCAATACATGCCAGAGAGGCCGCCGCATTGCCTGTTGAAGCAGTTGCAGCAACTTTAAATCCTAGTTCCTTAGCCCTCAAAAGAGATATGATAGTAGCCCGGTCCTTTAAACTTAAACTCGGGTTAAAACTGTCATCTTTAATTGACATTTGACGAATGCCAGTTTCCTTGGCTATATCAGAAAAATCATAGAGTGGGGTTGGGCCTATTTTAAATTGGGTTTCTGGCTTAACAGAAGATACAGGCAATAGATCCTGGTAGCGTAAAATACCCTTAGTGGGAGATGATAGAAATAAATCTTTAGTGAGATAACCACGGATATTTTCGTAAGGATAGATAATGTCGAGCGTACCGGAAATATCTCCACAATCAGGACAGGTATACAAAAAAGTACTGCTATCAAATTGTCTGTTGCATGTGATACATTGCTGGATATACATTCTCGTCCGGTGCTTTTTTGCCCCCTTGAGCCAGGGTGCCATCTATAGTCGAATATTAGATGTTATTTTCTCTTCCTATACAAAGATTCATCTGGACAGTGATGGACAACCATATTATGGTCAATTAGAGCACCATCCCGATAATAAAACTTTCCTGAAAAGAAAACATCTCTCGTTATCCATTTCAGAAAATATTTATCTCCTTCCCAAAGGGGCAATTGAAGTAACTTTTCGTCATCAATCCATGAAAGATTGCCTTCATTTGAATCAATCTGATTCCCATTAAAATCATGGGAGATATAGACAAAAACGTACCAATCCTCACCAGCACTGAACTCAGGAAAGGTTAATACCCCCTTTAGAACGGGCTTTTTAATTTTATAGCCACTTTCTTCTTCGACTTCTCTTATTACACATTCTTCCGGAGACTCTCCGGGAAGAAATTTTCCACCTAATCCATTCCATTTATCCTGATGAATATCATTCTTTCTTTTAACCCGATGAAGCATCAGTGTTTTATTATCACGTTTAAGATAACAGAGGGTTGCCAACTTCATATATCTGTTATTGTTTGAATGTCTTGGCAAAAGATTCAAAGGCTGGGCGCCAGTGATCAATTGTGGCTTGCGGGCCAATAGCCTTAAAAAACCAGGGATCACTTGATGTCTCTACGATAGCAGCCAGCATGGCGAAACCGGGAAGCTCTTGGGTATTGCCCCCCATGGGCCCACCCATTGATCCACTCAAATGTGTGCCGGTTACATAGATGAGGGTGACCGGTAATCCATTACTTGTCGAATTTTTTATTTCAGCCTTATCAGCAGAACTGCTACCATCAGGCTGTTTAAACTGTCCTATCCAACGATCAATATTAGCTTGCACACCGCCTCCACTACCAGGAAATACAAATACAGCCATTTCAGCATCTCCGGATTGTCCTACACCCGGGAATTTGTACTGGGCTTTACGCATTGAACTGCGAGGTTTTTCTTTTATCCACTCTGCCGCTGGTGTATAAGTTAGTTCTCCAGAACTGATTTTCTCTCCATGTCCGGACTGAAGTTCAGGTTTGCTTGATTCTTCACTCTTACCACATCCACCCAATATAAATGAGAAAGCAATATATGCTGAAAATATTAAAACCATTCTATACATAACAATACCCCTTTTTAAATTCTGGAAGAATTAATACCGACAAGTTTACAGGAAGTCACTCTTTTGTCGGAACAATCTTTACCTTATTAATATCGTCTATTATTCTGTTGATGTTGGATGAATATCCTTATCAATTATAATCTTGTTTTTGTAATCATCATCCTTGTTTTAGTTTAATTAAAGAACCTAAAGATACAATTATTCCAAGGCATAAAAAAATCATTCCTGTGGCTAGTATCAAATAATTATTCCAGTATGGTCCGGTGCGTATAAAAGATTCCTGCGGATCATTAGGATTATAAAAGACAGTGACCTCTGATCCAACAGAATATTCACGGATAATAATTCTTGAGGTTTGTTGACGAGATTTCTTTCTACCAAAACCCGGGGTCTTCATATCTGTCTTGAGCACATATTCTTTACCGTCAATCTTGTATTGACAGGTAATCTCAGGGCTGTAAGCACTCTCACCGGTGATATTTGTTTCAACAATCTCAGCATTAGTAGAAGGCCAGTTTTGTCTGGAAAAGCCTGCCGATATCTCATCTGTCTGTTGGATAATAAAGATGATGCTGAGGACTGAAAGAAGTATCAAGAGGATTACGAACCATAATGGTATTGACCATGAAGACCATCTTTTTCCGATCAAAATGGCGATCAGTAAAGCAATTGCAGTGGTGGATATTAGGAGTACAAATATGAGCATAATGAGTGATTTAAATTTCAAACAGTTTTTTTAACTACAGGTAAAGGATAACTATTCAATAACCACAGCCGTACCGCTGGCACTAACCATCAACATGTTTCCACCGCCACCGCCAATAGTTTCATAATCCAAATCGACTGCTATAACGGCATTACATCCTAACCGGCTGGCTTCTTCCTTCATCTCACCCAGCGCGAGATCCTTCGCTTTTCGCAATTCCTTTTCGTATGAACCAGACCTGCCACCTATTACATCTGTGATACTGGCAAAAAGATCTTTAAAAAGGTTGGCTCCTAAAATTGCCTCACCGCTAACCAAGCCCTTGTAGGCAATAATTTTCTTGCCTTCGATATTAGGTGTTGTTGTTACAAGCATTTTTCACCTCATTTATATTTTCTATGCTATTTTACTCAGTTAAAGAGATATCATTCTCTTCGCCTATATTAAGACGCAGAGTGCAGAGAGCATAATGTTAAGTCAGACGCTATACGCTCTACAATTTCATTTACCACATATTACAATTATAGTAACCTCCCCCTAGTCCCACTCCTTAGTAAGGAGGGGAAGAGAGAGGGTGGCGATTCTTAGTTTCTACTGAGCAAAACGCTCTCTTGTTTTTAATTTAGCAGCGATCATGTCCTCATGCTGAAGATTTAAAAGATTGGTTAATTTTCGGATTAAATAATCTTCATGTTGATTAATTTTTCCGTCGGTGAAAATAACTTGCCAGAGGGTATCGACTACTTTTAGTTTGTCTTCGCGTGAATAATTTTCGTTTATAAGATTTGTGAATTGCCAGAGATCAAGGCTTTCTTTCCTCTCCTGTTCTGCTAAAAGTAAAAGATCCTCTGCGTCGTTTTCCCCTAGAACAAAATTTTTCTTCAGGATTTCCAAAATATGTTGTTTTTCCTCGGCACTAAACTCTGAGTCAGAATGAGCCATCTCCAATAAAAGGGCACAGGTTGCTATAGAAATTTTATTTTGGTCAGGATGAATCTCTTCTTTTATGGGCTGCATCTTTTCTGAAAATAAATTCTTTATATTTTCAATCATATGGTCTATCTTCCTCTTTATTGTATCAGTTTGATTTATTCGAGCAGAATATAATAGAGAATTTCAAAGATGTAAAGTATTATCGTTTTATACTTTAGAAGATCTTAAAGAAATCTTTTTTGAAGACGATAATCTAATTGAAGATATATCCCTAATTATTTAATATTGATTCAATGAATTTAAAAATATAATTTATTATCAATTGACGAAATTGTATTCGATTCTTTCTGAATTTAACAGCAATATTTCTTAAACTTATTCTATGATAGTAGATAAAATTAGAGTGGGGGCCCACAATGAAAAAACGGAATGTACTCGTTGTTGATGATGATCCTGATGTCCTGAGTATGTTAGAACGTCTTCTAAAAAAATTGGAATATAATCCATTAGTTGCAAAAAATGGTGAGGAAGCCGTTAAAATAATCGACAGAAATAAAGTTGATGTTGTTGTCTCCGATCTGGTCATGCCGGAAATGGATGGGATGGAATTATTAAAACGGGTAAAATCGAGGAAGGGAGATGTTCCTTTCGTTATGATCACCGGACATCCAACTATTGAAACTGCGGTTGAAGCGATTAAAAAGGGTGCCTATGATTATATAACAAAGCCATTTCAGGTAGAAGAAGTACAAATTAAAATTGACCGGGCTTTAGAGAAAAGAGGATTAAGAAGAAGTTTACGGTGGGCAAATGGTGTTATTTGGGCCTTAATATTTTCAATTCCAATCTGGCTCATCCTGGGTATCATTTTAGCTTCTATTCTGGGAGATTGACAGGAGAGAATGGCTTGATCATTCAAAAAAAACTTAAGGTTTCAACTAAGGGGTTTAATGATATTATTGATATTACCCCATATTTAAAAGAAAATTTAAATGAATCAGATTTGAAAGACGGACATTTGATTGTATTCGTCCCTGGTGCCACAGGCTGGAATAACAACGATTGAGTATGAGCCTGGATTATTAATGGATTTTCCGGAATTGATGGAGAAACTGGCACCAATGAAAGCCAACTATCATCATGATAATACCTGGCATGATGGCAATGGCTATGCCCACCTCAGATCTTCGCTAATAGGTCCTTCCATAACAATCCCATTTGAGAATAGCCAACTGGTATTAGGAACGTGGCAACAGGTCGTATTTTTAGATTTTGACAACCGACCCCGCGAGAGGCAATTACACATCCAAATCATTGGAGAAGCCTAATTATAGGTGGTGGAGAGTAGAGCGTGCGGAAGAAAAGTGAAAAGAGAAGAGTGAGAAGTAGGAAAATCTGATATACTGCCTAGTTATTCCCATCTGTTGGTTTAATAATAATTCCCTTATTCTGATGACCATTCATCCGGACAATCAATGGTACATCCAGACGAACATGTTTCGTATAGGTCATTTCAGTTGTTGGCTGGAGATTTAAGAGCCAGTCCCAATCAACAAAACCCTCTTCCTTAAACGAATTCACAGTAAAGTAACCTACCTGGAATGAAGAGAGATTCTGGAAAAAATGTGAACCTTGAGAAGGGGTAACCATAAAATCCTTAAAGCTGGTTTCGACAATACATTCTAGCACCGGATATCTGATCCCACTTAACTGGAATCCCGAGCCATGGATCAAGGCTGCCCCAGCGACCGACACCGATTAATAGATATTGAATTCTCTCTGATAATAATAATGCATTAAATTTGTTGACTTCTTTGTGCTACTAACCGACTTTTGCTTCGATCATATTTATTATAATTCACAAATACAATATCTTTATTTTATTTACAACACCATGTCCCAGAACCCAGGGGCTTGAGCAGAGTAGTTGGTCTGTATCTTCGTGTTCAATCTTTAACTCTTCAATCTCTCGGTTAAGGACTAATGGTCTGATTTGTAGTAGACCGAATTCTTTGGGATCTTTATATTTAGTAGACATTTTTACAGCAAACTCAATTTCTACCGGTGTACCCATACCCCAACTACCCAATTCTAATAATGTTTGCAGGATTTTTGCTAACGGAATAATTTGGTGTTTTAGGATTGGAGCAAAGGTTACAACCCGTGGACCAGATCTGGACATTCCATCGTAAATGACATGGTTTTCATGTGAGTAGGTTGAGGCTACATAGGATAAACTACCATCTTCTTCTGCTTCTTCCAGAGAATATTCTTTCAGCAAAATATCATGAGTTTCGAAGATGTTTTGTGGATCTGATTTTAGATCCAGGGCATAAAAATGACGTTGGTTGTTGCGCATTGTTTCTTTAACTGAGAAAAATTGTGGAATATGCTTCGGTAATTCGGGTGAAAAAATGACTGTATTACCCCCGTCAACAATGGTTTTACCTAAACCAAGGGCCACAGAAACTGTACCATCTGATGATTTCTGGGGGTGAATGGGGTAGAAATTGTATGACTTTGCAACACCTGAAAAATCCGGATAAAAGCGATCCTGATGGGCAGTTCCTATCATCTTTTGAATGATTATGGCCATTTTTTCTTCTTCCAGGCGATAGGAGGTTACTTTGATGTACGTTTTCGCACTTTGATAATAGGTGGAGGCATAAACCCGTTTGATACTATCCAACAATTCACTTAAACGAATCATAGGATCTATATGTTTATTGGGCAAAAAATAGGTTTCATAAACACCTGCAAAGGGGTGATATTGAGAATCCTCCAGCAAGCTGGAAGATCTCACAGCCAGGGGCTCTTTTATTAAATCGAGAAAAGCGGCAAGATCGGCTAAAACATCCTCAGGAAAATACTTTGCCTGTAGAAATAATTGTGTGATTTCAATATCATCTGTAGCGTTTAGAGCGAAATCCAATAAATTGTTTTCTTCCATAAACGCTTCAAAGACATCGGTACCTAAAACTACTGTAGGAGGTATATAGATATTTATACCCTCAAATTTATCTTGAATTTGATAGTTGTTGATCAAGGTATTAACAAACCTTAGGCCTCTGGCTTTTCCCCCCAATGATCCGCCACCAATGCGGGCAAAGCCATTTTGTTGATCAAAAGTATTCTTTCCTGAAATCTGTTATAATACCACGCTGGCGAAGTTTTCTATAACCACGCATGGTAGCAATGAGATTTTGACGCAGTTCCTCGATAGTTTTAAAATCGGATACTTTCCTTGGTCTTAATTGATGTGCCAGCCAGAATTCAGTTCTTGCTTTAAGCCAATTAGAGAAGTGATTTTGTTCAGCATGGTATTTGACACTCTCCAAAGGTACGATAGCCAATTGCTTTTCAAGGGAGATTAAATCATTTGCGCGACCAACTTCATCCTTCGACTCTGTGCGAAAAATAAAATCTCCAAATCCAAAATTATGGACAGTAAATTTTTGGACATCCTGCAATAAAGTTGGTGAATCTTTTAGAACAAAGGATACACCAAGTTTAAGCGCTTCTTCTTTCATGTCTTGATTATTGGATTGAAGTAGTATGGAAATATCTCGATGACGGGCTCTGACATTTCTTGCGAATTTTATACCTGCCAAGGGATCCTGTTTCCCTCCTTTCTTAAAATCTATATCAGAAATGACGCCTAAAATATTTTTTTCATATTTCTTGAAATAATTCCAGGCTTCCTCATAATTTGTACATAATAAAATTTTAGGTCTGGCGCGCATTCGTAAAAATTTATGAGAAAGATTTACTCCCTCTGAAATGAGTCGTCTGGATTGCTTTAAGATTTCTGTATATAAAATGGGTAGAAATGAGGAATAAAATCGAATATTGTCCTCAATCAGGATTATAGTTTGAACACCAACTAATTTGGAATCGTGCTCCACGTTTAACCGATCCTCAATGTATTTTATGATCGCAATCAGAATACGAAAATTTCCTGTCCAGATAAAAATTTCTTCAAAGCCGGAGGTGTCCGTGTGAGACATTAATTCAGAAAGTTCCCGGTTATCATAGGCGAGCAGCACAACAGGGATATTCAAATCTGACTTCTTCACCATTGCAGCCAATTTGGCCGCATGCATATCTTCTATATGTTGTGTGGTAATGATCAGATCAAATCTTTTTTCGGCCCTGGCAAGTTTTATTGCCTCATGACCGGCGGAAACACGGGTTATTTCAGGAGAATGGCTCAAATTTAGATCCTGGTATTCATGACGAATCAATTCATAGAGACGGCCATCTTCCTCGAAGAGGTAAAGATCATACAGGCTGGATACAAGAAGAATATTTGTGATACGAAAGCGCATCAGGCTATGGAATCCCTGAAACTGCCGTCCATATACCTGTTCCATCCAGAGGGGATCTAATAAATTATGCGAATAATCGATTAATTTTGTCATGATGAAAATAATATAAAATAAACGTGCGTATATCAATTGAAATTACTAAGAAAGTATAATATTAAGCAGAATAACTAAAAACAGTATTAAATACTCTGCTTTATAAGATCCTGCAATAAATCTGTCCTGAAGCCAGGTCAGGATTCAGGATGACCTTCTCACCGTCCTGAAATTCTCGCAATTCAGTCATTCCGAACTTGATTCGGAATCTTATTCCATAGAATATGAAATTTAGTCATATGCTGAATCCTGTTTATAAATGTAGATCAAAAAGTTCAGCTGCGAGATTTTATATGTCGATTTTTACAGTTGCCCTGCTATCAGTATAGACTATCAAGGATAAGAAATCCAAATTAAAGAATTGAAAATTTAAAAGGAAATAAAAAAGGGTGGCCGGATAGCCACCCAAATTCGGAAATATTGTTTATCTAACAACACCTTGATCAAGCATGGCATCCGCTACTTTTAGAAATCCACCGATATTTGCACCATTGACATAATTACCAGGAGTTCCGAATCGTTCTGCTGTTTCCACACATGTTTTATGAATACTCTTCATGATATGACTAGACGGTTATCAACTTCTTCTCGGGTCCATGGAAGCGCATGCTGTTTTGGACCATTTCCAGGCCCGAAACAGCCACACCACCTGCATTGGCCGCTTTACCTGGTCCATATAGAATCCCTTTATCAAGAAATATCTTTACGCCCTCAGGAGTAGTCGGCATATTGGCACCTTCACTCACACATACACACCCTTATCGAGAAGATTCTCTGCATCCTTCTCATTGATCTCATTTTCGGTGGCGCTGGGAAATGCACAGTCGGCTTTATGATCCCATAAAGGATTATAATCCGGGCCGGGTCATGTCAGTATAAACAGCGTTTGAATATTTTTCGGCATATTCTTTTATTCGTCCGCGTCGAATATTTTTTAGATCCAATACAAAGTCGAGTTTTTCCCTGCTGATCCCTTCTTCATCATAGATATAGCCGACTGAATCCGATAATGGTGACAACCTTACCTCCTAAATCAAGTATTTTTTCGATGTATATTGGGCAACATTTCCACTCCCGGAGACCAGACATGTCTTTCCTTCCAGTAATCCATTTTTTGTGCCAAGCATTTCTGCTGCAAAATAAACTGCCCCATATCCTGTTGCTTCCGGACGGATTAATGATCCTCCCCAATTCAACCCTTTTCCGGTTAAAACACCTGTAAACTCATTACGTAATCTTTTATACTGACCAAAAAGATAGCCAATCTCACGCCCGCCAACACCAATATCACCGGCAGGGACATCCGTGTTTGGACCGATATGACGCTGAATTCAGTCATGAAACTTTGACAAAACCTCATGACTTCATTGTCACTTTTTCCTTTAGGATCAAAATCCGAGCCACCCTTGCCACCTCCCATTGGTAAGAGTAGTCAGACTATTTTTAAAAACCTGTTCGAAAGCTAAGAATTTCAAAATTCCCAGATTTACAGAAGGATGAAAACGTAAACCACCCTTATATGGTCCAATGGCACTGTTCATCTCAATTCTGAATCCGCGGTTGATGTGAACATCGCCCTGATCATCAATCCAGGGTACACGAAACATGAGAACACGTTCAGGTTCAATGATTCTCTCCAGAATCTTTGCTGCTCTGTATTCAGGATGTTTTTCTAATACAAGTTCCAGGGACTCCGCTACTTCTTCAACGGCCTGATGAAATTCTGGTTGGGCTGGATTTTTTGCTTTTACTTCTGCCATCAACGAATTTACAAATGCACCCATTCAATACCTCCAATAACTATCGTGTATTTGATAAATTTGATAGATATCTTTAAAACTAATATATCAATCAGGTAATTTATTTTAAAAGGGTAGATTTTGTGAATTTGGTGTAGTAAATATTACTACAAGCGATGTTTGAAAGAAATGAAGAAAAGAGGGAAAATACCTGGAATCATTTATTCTAGATATGCAATCTTTAACATTCCCTTCTGATAATCTTATGGATTCTGTTATTTTCCTGTCTGGGCCATTTGATAGGGTAATATCTTCTCAATGCAATCCCTGTGGGAGTGATTAGAATTTTTTATTTAATAGGGACGGCCAGAGGTTTTCAAATCCGAAGGGTGGGCATTAGATATTCTGAGGTAACGAGTTGTCGTGAGAAATTTAAAGATCAATCAAATGATTTTGCAGGACGTATTGCGTTAGTTCAACATTACTTTTCAGGCTCATCTTCTCAAAAATTCGGTTACGGTAAAATAGACATATTAATGCTGATGGAAAGATCACCTGCTATATATTCCGCAGATTTGCCGCTGGCAATATCACACATTATTTGATACTCGCGGTCGGAGAGTGATTCATGGAGAAGTTTATGCGATCGATCATCTAATGACTCGGCCATTTTTTCTGCCAGGATCTGGCTGATGTATTTGCGACCACCATGGAGTTTACGAATAGCAATTACCAATTCCTCAGGGGCACTAACTTTTTTAAGAAAGCCATCAGCACCACCTTTTAATGATCTTAAACCATATTGTTCTTCACTATACATACTTAAAATCATAACAGGAATATCAGGATATTCGGTTTTTATATCTTTGAGGGCATCGAGACCACTTTTCCGGCTATTGTATCAAGGATTAAAATATCAAATTCATCTTCTTTTAATTTATCCATTAATACCTGGGTATTGGATGCTTCTCCGGCCACAAGTATGTCAGCCTCTTCTGCTACGATCTGTTTAAGACCTTCACGAACAATGGCATGATCGTCGGCTATAAGGATTTTAATCATTTGAGATAGTGTTTTATATTAAAAATAAACTTCATTCATTTGAGATTTACCTTATCAGCCACAGCATCTTTAGTTTATTTTGAAATTTCCAATTGGGAAAAGATCACTCTCCGTCTGTTCAAAATTTTTATTAAGGCGTGTCCGATCTGGGACACTATTCAAGATAGTAATTCTTCTGTTTTATGGTACTGGTAGGATCATGTTGACATGGGTACTTGATCCGCTACACCATGGATCTTTACATCCCGCCTCACCTAACTCTTTTTTTATGTAAAATTCGAAGATCCAGATCATCGATCTGGCTTTTACGAATTCCTACTCCATTGTCGGTAATTTCCATGATTAACTTTTCATCATCTTCTTTGATAATAATTGAAATTTTATCCGCACTGGCATATCGGGCGACATTGGTTAGTGCCTCCTGCAATATTCTGAATACTACCGTTGCTTTCTCCTGGGGCAAATATATCTCTGCCTTCGGTATCGAGGTATCACATTTAATTCCTGTCCTTTTAGCGAATTCTTCTGCCTGCCATTCGATGGCAGCGATTAAGCCAAGCTCATCCAGAATCCCCGGCCTCAGTTTTGAGGTTATTTTCTGGCCAGTTTAAAAGAATTGAGAATCTAGGGTGCTGGTATAAAGGCTATTGTATCCTGTAGATCTGTCTGATCTTTTCTGAGTTTACCTGAAGAGAGAAACCTTGAATTTTCAAAACCATTAATACCTGCCCCCAATTCATCATGTATCTCTCGAGAAATTAAAGTTCGTTCTTTCTTCACGAATTGTTTCAGCAGACGGGAAGCCAGATTTCTAAGTTGGGTGCTTGTATGGTTACATTTTGTTACCTGTTTTCTCTCAGAATATCCGGTAAGGAAATGTTGTCGGAATTCGTCCAGATCCGAAGAGGTGGGCATTAATCTCGACTGGGATCAATCGTCTATCCTTGCGTATTTGCATTACCTCAAATACAGCATGCTGTTCAGAGAGTAATTTTTTTCGTGTTTTTTCAAGGTCATCTTCATATCTCTCATGGATTAACTGTGGTAAGCGCATACGTTCCATCTCTTCTCGTGCATACCCAAGCCTTAAACAAGCTGACATCGTTAACTTCGATAATATAATCAAATGTACCATCTTTTGTTAGGTGATTTACAAAGACTGCATCATTACCATTATTAAAAAGTACCCGAAAACGCTTTTCACTCTTAATCAGGGCCAGCTCAGTTTTTTTTCTTTCTGTGAAATCTGAGTCATTAATACAATTCTATTCTAATTTATAATATAAAGGAATTTGAAAATTCCAACCTGACCTTTTGATTATTCCATAAAAATCTTTCAGATTCAAAATGTGTTTTTAATGCATTGTTTTGTAAATCGTCTTTATAAATTTTGAAGGCTGCTGCTTGTTCATCTTCTCTGTATATAATTGAGAAGGATTGATCAAGCAAATCTTCTTCTTTCATTTGAACCATATGACAAAAGGTATTATTGACAGCTAAGATTTTTCCAGACTCATCAGTAAGTCGCATGCCATAACAGATATATCCCAGATTTGGCGATATAGTCTTTCTGACCGGGACAGGTTGTTTTTTAACTGACGATTTTCCTTAACCGGCATAATGAAATCCCATTCTTTTTTTCGCTATGAAAACTGAATTTTGCATTTCAGATACAACCGTAACTGTTTACAAAATAACAATTTTAATATGAAAGGAAAAGACAAAGTTTTAGTTGACGGATTCAATTATAGGGATTATTCTATCTTCTGCTGGTGCCCGACCTTACTGACCAATCTAAAAAGTCCTTTCAATCTCCCATGATAGAAAGGGCTTTTTTATTCTCTTATATTGATTAATAGTTTCATTCTCGATACTTTTGAGCCCAGAGCACTGAACACTCGCTAATTCATGGAGGATTTAGTCCCGATGTTTTTTCGGCGGATAATGGTGAAATCGGGGATATTAGATACTTGATTCAATTTTTGATTTTGGAATTTTGATTTTGGAATTTCAATAAATATCCCGTATATAGCATCCAGCATTCGTATCAATAAAAAGTGGCTGTATTTTGCACTAACCGTATTATCAAAAAGAGGAGAGTAAAGATGAAATCTTTAAACATTATTTTCGTTACTATTGCCTGCTTATATTCTTGCGGACCTTCTTTTGCTCAAAAAACAGTAAAGGATCTTAAATATCCCCATATGCAGAATTACGCATGGATGAGATTAGCCGAATATGTACCGGAAATAACAGATCGTGTTATTTTACCCATTGGCACAGTAGAGTCCCATGGACCTGTGGCCATTGGCTCAGATAATATTATTCCGGTTCATTTGGCAGATTTAATTTGGGAAAAGTGTAACGCTTTTATTGCTCCACCAGTTAACTATGGATTTACAGGCTTAAGTGTATCGAAGTTCCCAGGTTCCATTACAGTAAGGGAAGAGATCTTTGAAGAATTGATGTACGATATTTTGAATGGACTTGTACAGGCTGGATTCAGAAACATTTTAATAATCGATGGCCATGGTGGTAATGCAAAAGCCTCCAGAAGGGCCATGACCAGAGTCCATCTTGAGACAGAGGCGCATTTTCTGATTGCTGAATGGTGGGAAATTGGATTTGATATTACAAATGAAGTATATGGTGCAAAGGTACAAAAACCAGGTCATGGCGATCTTGAGGAAGCAGCCCTCAATATATCATATGATCCTGGGCTGGTTGATCAAGAACTATATGAAAAATTGGGCAAGGATAATGTAGGTAGAGGCTGGTACAGATGCTGGTTTTGGTATGATGCCGGCATGGGCAACCCAGAGATACCCAGAAGAGGGAATGGGCTATTTAAATTTTGATGTGGACAAAGCAAAAGAGTATACAAAGAAAAAAGCAGATCTTATTGCCGATACATTTCTTGAAGCCATAAAGAGGTGGGAAATGATGGAATCCTGGAAATAAGAATGAAATTTATTCCTGTTGTCACGATACTCCATTTCTCGTAAATATGTAAATTCAAATACAGAATAATTAATAAAAAAGTTAGAATATTTTTACTTACTCTTTATTATGTTACTATTAAATTCTTATTAATTAATTCTTATAGCGACTTTGCGTCTTAGCGTGAGATATTTTAAATAAATTAAGATTGGTAAATAACTCAGATTATATATTTTATGGTGGAAAAATGAAAATGATTTTTTTAGAGATCATAAATGGGAGAAGAAAAAATGATAAAATATCGAATCCTCGGCAAAAGTGGATTAAAAGTTTCAGAAGTCGGTATCGGATGTTGGGCCATCGGTGGTCCTTCATTTGGTGATGATGGTTCACCGAATGGATGGGCCGGGGCTGTTGATGGTGATTCCATTGCAGGTTTGTATAAAGCCTATGAATTAGGGATAAACCATTGGGATACCGCTGATGCGTATGGAAAAGGGCATTCAGAGCAATTAATTGGTAAGGTGTTTAAAGAAGGAATAAAACGAGAAGATATAGTTCTTGCCACCAAGACGGGCTGGTTTAAAGGGACGGCTATTCATCCCTATGAACCACTTCATGTCAGACACCAGTTAGAACAAAGTTTACAAAACCTTCAAACAGATTATGTGGATATTTTTTATCTTCATAATCCCTTCTTCGGAGAAGACGATTGCTATCTGCAACCGGCTGCTGAAGTGGTACACCGTATGAAAGAAGAGGGAAAAATTCGCGTTATTGGTCAATCTGCCTATTCCTACGATCAATTCTTGCGTGTTTGTCCAGTATCCCAACCGGAGGTATTACAATTGCCATTTAATGCGATGCAAAGCCCGTTTGATATGCCGGAAAATAATATATTTAAATGGGCAGATGAGAATGACCTTGGTGTTGTTATGTTTGGAACCTACGCTATGGGAATGCTACTTGGCAAATATGGGTCCCAAAATCCGCCAAAATTTGAGGCCGGGGATATTAGAGGTGTAAGAGAAATTTTTGAAATGGAATTTATAAACCGTTTTGAACCAGCAATCAACAAATTAAAGAAGAAATTCGGAGATAGTGTTACGGACTTAGCCAGAATAGCGAACCAATATGCTCTATCCCGTTCTGCGAATGCTGTAACGATACCCGGTTTTAAAAATGCTGGTCAGGTTGAAAAGAACTTTAATACCATGTCCAAGCCGCTCTCCGGAGATGAAATTGCTTATGTAGATTCAGTGCTAAGCGAATTCAGAAATCAGGACAACTGATTATTTTTTTCATCCTGATCAATCATACGCAGCAACCTGATACTTCGGAACAAACAAAAAAGAAGAAGTCCACGAATTACACTAATTATGAATAAATATTTATAATATAAAATTTTATTTATAAAAATTCAGTTAATTCGTGTAATTCGTGGACTTCTTCTCGAAACTTCGTGCTATGAATGGACCGTCAATAAGTAAAAGCCCATAGATATGGAATATATTTTAATTACCGGTGTTTCTAGTGGTATTGGGTATGCTACCACAAAATTCCTATTGGACAAGGGTTTCCATATTTTTGGAAGCGTACGGTCTGAAGAAGATGCAAATCGTCTGGAAAACGATTTTGGTCAATCTTTTACAGCCCTGGTCTTTGATATTACCGATCATCCGAAGATAGAAAAAGAAGCAAAAAAAGTTGAAAAAACACTACAAGGGAAAAATCTTTTCGGTCTAGTTAACAATGCCGGGATATCTGTGCCCGGACCTTTGATGCATATTCCACTGGAGCAGGTCAAATATCAGATGGATGTTAATTTCTTTGGATTATTAAAGGTTACTCAGATATTCCTGCCTTTTCTGGGTACAGATAAAGAACGGAAGGGTAAACCGGGCAGAATAATAAATATCAGTTCGGTTAGTGGGTTAAAATCATTTCCTTTTGTCGGGCCCTATGCTGCCTCGAAACATGCGCTGGAGGCAATCTCTGATTCTCTCAGGTTAGAATTATTAATGTATGGGATCAAAGTGATCGTTATCGAGCCGGGAAATGTTCTTACGCCAATTTGGGATAAAATACCAGATCTTTCGATCTATAAGCATACCGGCTACTTCCCGATCTTAAAATATGCTTTTGATAATATTTCCAGGTCGAAAAAGAAAAGCCTGTCTGATCGGGCAATAGCGGGTGTCATCCATATAGCCTTAACAAAAGTCAAACCTAAGATCAGATACCTGGTTATAAAAAATAAATTTCTTAATTGGACGTTCTACAGTTTACTACCGGATAAGTTTGTGGCGTGGTTATACACCGCAAAATTAAAAAAAATTCAGAGAGATGAACAACACGCCCTATGCAAATGAGGATCACAATAAATTAATAGAATATATAACCTATTAAAAGGTTCAAACAATGGATTTTAATTATTGGATACATCGCCTATTTATTGCTTCTGTCCTGATATTTTTATTGACATCTATGACCCTGGCACGTCCTGTTAATGTGAGAAGTACGTCAAATTTGGACGATACACCAACAGTCTGTTTCACCGCCAAGTAGTCCCACAGAAGTAATTATTGGGGCCTATCTTATCGGATTGAGTCGGGTTTCGGCACCTTCCGAAGCATTTCCAAATTTTGAAATTGAAATGTTTGTCGATCTGTCCTGGAAGGATGAACGATTGGCTTTTTCTTCTGAAGCCATTGAATCTATGGTGTTTTTGGAAGAAGAGGCTGAAGAAAAGTTAAGTGAAATATGGTCACCCGATATTGAAATTCAAAATGAAGTTGAACAGCGTTCAACAGAAAGTATTGAACTAATCATTTTTGGGGATGGGACGGTCCAGTATGAAGAACGATTTGGAGCGGTTATTAATGCTGATCTTGATATGAGACGATTCCCATTTGACGACCAGGTCTTCGATTTTGAACTTCAATCATTTGTCTGGGATAACGCAGACCTTGTTTTGATCGTCAATAAAGAGCAACTTGGTATGGATCCGGATTTTCATACACCTGAATGGGCGGTACTGGGTGTTGAGGCTTTTCATAGCATGCGTTCAGAGATACGCGATGAGCGGGATTTCTCGACTTATCTTTTTCGCATTTACGCCAGTCGGCATGAAGGGCATTACTTATTGCGGATTCTGATGCCGCTTATGTTTGTTATGGTGTTGACATGGAGCGCATTTTGGATACAACCGGCTGATCGAATTCGCTTAGGATTCATTGCTTTACTTACCGTTGTTGCGACACATACGGTCATCAGTAACAGTTTGCCAAGACTTCATTATCCAACCTTTCTCGACATACTCCTCACCATATGTTACATATTTGCCACAGCACTCATCCTCGAAAGTACCTGGGTACAACATCTGGTTGAATATGAAAAAAAGGAACGCGGAGAAAAAATTGATCGTCGCACACGTTGGTTCCTTCCTATAGGGGCGTTAATAATACTTGCAGTATCTGTCTTTATTCTATGGTTATAGTATATTAATTTCTATTTTCCGATTACAATAGTCCCAAATTTGACGAGACCCGATTAGTTTAATTCGTGACTTTATTAGGATCATTGAAGACGTATTTAAAAATTATTTATACTATTAATCTAATAATTTCTCAAAATCCTGATGTGTAAATACTGGTGGGCTACAGGCAAAATTATGACAGACATAGATTGTTAATTTTCCATCAATTGGTTTCTTGCCTTTTAATAGAGAAGCCGAGAGCGAGGGAATTTGTTGATTCTCTTCTAACCGAACGACGACTTTATTTGGGAAATATCTCTTATAAATCACCTCCGCATACTCATCCATCTTAACGTCATCGGGGACAACCAGGACAATTTCCTTTGGCTTTTGCTGATAGAAATCCAATCCTAACAAATAACTGGCATATCCATAGGGATTTCCGGAAATTTGCTGTCCATATTTTTTAAGTACCTCTTCAGCAAAGGCTAATAATTTGCTATCTTCGGTTAAGGAATAAAAACGCAGATTATTGAGCATCATAATCGATGTAGCTGAGGGGATAGATTGATCGTGTTCGTCTTTCAGGCGATCAAATAAATCTTCCTGATCAGAAGAGGTATAAAAATACCCACCCTTGTCCTTATCCCAGAACTTTTTATTTGAATACTGTAAAAGTTCATGGGCCCAGTCTAGATATGAAGGATCGAAAACGGCCTCGTAAGCATCGAGTAGCCCCTGTATCAGAAAAGCATAATCATCCAAATAGGCCTGATATTTAGCCTGACCTTTATTAAATGTTCTCCACAGATGATCTAAATTATAAAGATTTTTTTTCAGGAAGGCGATATTGTCCCGGATCACGGTTGCATAAGACTCATCTCTGGTAACCTGGTAGGCGCGGGCAAAAGCAGTGAGCATAAGTCCGTTCCAGGAAGTCAAAACTTTATCATCCAATCCGGGACGGATGCGCCGGTCGCGATGTTCCATCAAAATTTTTTTCGATTCATTAAGCATTTGCCTGAATTCTTCAGGCGTTTTTTTAAACCGTTCTGCGACTGAATTCATATCAGTATGAACATTGAGGATGTTTTTATGCTCAAAATTTCCCTGGTCTGATACGCTGTAATAATAGCAAAAGAGTTCACTCTTTTCGGCTCCAAGTAACTGATCAATCTCAGATTTATCCCATACATAAAACTTTCCCTCAATGCCCTCACTGTCTGCATCAAGACTGGAAAAAAATCCACCCTCGGGTGACATCAGCTCTCTTACAACAAATTCTAAAATTTCTTTGACAACCTGCAAGAAGTATTCATCGCCATTAAGTAAATAGGTGTCGAGGTATAGGGGAACTAACTGGGCATTATCATAGAGCATTTTTTCAAAATGAGGAACCAGCCATTTGTCATCAACGGAATAACGAGCAAATCCGCCGCCAAGGTGGTCATAAATTCCCCCATTGGCCATTTTTTTGAGTGAATGTGTAACCATATCCAGGTACTGTTGATCCCTACTAATATTATAATAACGCAGGAAAGAGGACAAGGGATAGACGGCTGGAAATTTTGGTGCCCGACCGAGGCCACCAAAGTTTGGATCATACATAGATGATAATCTCTCAACGCTATTTTTCAAAATTGATTGATCAGGGATCTCAGAAAGAGAACCATCATCCTCAATTTTTTGAAATTCCTTTTTAACCTGAGTAATGTTCTGCTCGAGTTGATCTTTATTTTTACGATAAAAATTGTCTACCGATTGTAATACTTTTGTCCAGGAAGCACGTCCATATCGATCATCGGGCGGGAAATAGGTGCCACCATAAAATGGTTCCTGATCTGGTGTAAGAAAAACATTGAGTGGCCAGCCACCGCTGCCAGTTGTCATCTGCACAAATTTCATGTAAATTTGATCGATATCTGGCCGTTCTTCCCGATCAACTTTAATACAGACAAAGAGCTCGTTCATAAGTTTCGCGGTTGCAGAATCTTCAAACGACTCATGTTCCATGACGTGACACCAGTGACAAGCGGCATATCCGATACTGAGTAGAATCGGTTTATCCTCTTTCTTTGCCTTCCCAAGGGCTTCTTCACCCCAGGGGTACCAATCAACAGGATTATCGGCATGTTGTAGGAGGTAGGGACTGGTCTCATTGGCCAGGTGATTTTTATGGTTATGGGTACTCAGACCCTCATTTTGTTTCATCTGATTGTTTCCTTTACAGGCAAGCAAGAAAAATATGATAAATAGTACGATTTTAAACATCTAAACAGTTCCTATTCTTTGTATTGTATACGCAGATGAAGTGGAAATAATTTCAGGGATCACGAAGATACACGAAGAATCCGAAGTTTTTTTAACAATAGTTTTTTAAATCATGGTAGTAGATGATTGTAACGACAGAATTTATCGCGTCGCATTCACATAATGCAACATATAGATTAATCCATTCCCCATCCTTCGACTCCGCTCAGGATGACAATATGAAGGTCGTGCAAAGGAGATTATGATTGTTAAAAAACAGTATCGATTAATTCTTTCCGGTTCTTTAAAATTTTTTCTCGAACTTCCTCCAAAGGAGTCCCTTCGGGAGTGAAACAATAAAAATGCGATACTACACTAAATAGTTGGGCGAAAAAATGATAAATAACATCCTCACAATTTTAACCTGTATCACCTTAATAAGTTGTCAGAGCACCAAACTTGGATATTACGATAATGATGGTGGCGAGAATTTATTCAGCATTCGTCACCTCCAATCTAATCTGGAATACCTTGCTTCAGATGAATTAGAGGGTCGTGAGGCTGCCACCGATGCCGAAAGAGTTGCTTCAAAATATATTGCCACTGAATTAAAAAAGTATGGTGTTCAGACTCTTGATGGCAATGACGGATATTTTCAGAATTTCAATTTGCGTCATATTCATTTTTCTAAAGAGTCAAAATTTGGCATGCTCAATAAAAAAAATGAATTGACTGAGTTTTCCTATGGACAGGATTTTGTAGGATCAAATCGATATTATGAAACAATCGATACGGTTACAAGTATTGTGTTTGTGGGCTATGGTATTACGGCACATGAATATCAATACGATAATTATGCTGACCTGGATGTTAAAGGTAAAATAATTCTTTTTATACCCGGAGAGCCGGAGAGCGAAGACACTACTTTCTTTAAAGGTCCGAAAAAAACATCCTTTGCCTCAAGTTGGTCTAAGATTAAGAATGCTAAAACCCAGGGGGCCCTGGGTGCCATTTACATTTCTGCCTTGGAAGAGGAATATGGCTGGAATTCAGTCGTAAATTATGTAGAAAAGGGGAAGTTGCAGTTTATGGAGAAACCAGTTCGAAGTGGTACATCTGCATTTCCCATTTTGGTTATTAAAGAATCCGTATTAGATTCAATTTTTGCAAAAAATAATTTCTCTTATGAAGAGATAAATACTTCCCTGAAATCAAAATCAGCTCCAGCAGCTATTGAGTTTGAAACCAAGTCACAATTATTTTGGGCTTTTGATACATCAAAAACCGTACAGGTTAGAAACGTCGTTGGTGTGTTGGAAGGGAATGACCCAGATCTCAACCATGAAATGGTATCTATTGGCTGTCATTTTGATCATGAGGGCATCGGTGCGACCGGGATTTACAATGGTGCTGATGATAATGCTTCAGGAACGGCAGCAGTCATGGAAATTGCAAGGGTTTTTGCACAAACCAAAGACCATAAACGATCAATATTATTGAACTTCCATACCGCAGAAGAAAAGGGCTTGTTAGGATCAAAATATTTCACGGCAAATTTTGACAGGATGGATGATATCGTTGCACATATCAATCTTGATATGGTTGGCAGGGGACCTACGGATAGTGTTTATGTGATCGGATCAGACAAAATAAGTGTGGAATATCATGATTTAGTATTCTCAGCAAACGATGCTGGTGTTGGGATGCACTTAGATTTAAAATTTAATGCGTCTAACGATCCGAACCGTTTCTACTACAGGAGTGATCATTATAGCTTTGCTAAGAAAAATATTCCCAGTGTTTTTTTCTTCGATTATATGAAAGAAGATTATCACAAAATTACTGATGATGCAGATAAAATCAATTACTACAAATTGTTAAATGTTACACGCTTGAGTTATGATATAATCCGTGCTGCAGCGAACAGGGAGGGCCGGTTCGATTCGGATAATCTTGCGGGAGAATGAATCAAAAACTGTAGAGCGTAAAGCGAAGAGCGATAATCGACTTAGAAAAACGCTCTACGCTTCACCCTCTACGCTTTACGGTCATCGTCCTTTCTTAATAATAATATCACCATTGATCGTATCAATACGAATACGATTTTTGCCGTCTTTAACTTTTCCGGTGCCATAGATATATCTTCGCGCCGAGCCTTCTGAACGGTCCCAGTCATCTGACTCTTCAATGTTTATGGGGAAGTCGCTGATGATTTTATATTTATCTGATGATCTTCGGGTAATCGTCAATTTAATATCAAAATCCATTGACAGGCCTTCGGGTACAGTAAGTTCAATATCTCCGCCCATGGAAGAGAGAACCACATCACGGTCATATTCATCAGGATTACCTACCATATTGACCCTTATCTCACCCCCCATTGTCGTGGCTTTTACACCTCCGTCGATTTCATCTATCTTAATTTCACCACCCATGGTTTTAGCTTTTACGTATTTCCGTGCGCGGCGGATTCTTATTTCTCCCCCCATAGTACTGACATTGGCACCGCCTGGAGCATCGTCAACATTTATTTCACCACCCATTGTCGAAATTGTCAATTCCTTGGCATTTTTCCGGTTATCCTGCTTCTTTTTGTTACGGTAAGTTACTTCGCCTCCCATTGTAGAAGCATTCAAATCTCCAATAACATCGTTTAGGGTTATTTCGCCACCCATGGTTTTTACCTGCCCATCCAATTCAGAATCTGATACCTCGATTTCACCACCCATCGTTGTTAAATTGGCTGTACCTTTAAGATTAGAGAGTCGAATCTCTCCCCCCATGGTTTCACCTGAAAATTCTCCCTCCACGCCATCAATGTTAATTTCACCACCCATCGTTTCTAGCTCTAAATTATAGTTTTTAGGTACCTGGACTTCTATGGAGACGCCACCATTGCTACTTCTTCGCCCTTCAAAGGATATTTCGACGGAGATTCCCCATGATCGTTCTTTGAATTCGAGATTATAATCTTCCTCGTCACCACGAAGATCAGCAGCGATAGAGACCTCGTTTTTATCCCAACCTTTAATTTCGATTGATCCTCCTGTGGTAAGATCCACCTCTAGTCTCTTGCCTGGAGTGGTTTCAAATGTTCGTTTTACATTGTTTTGGGCTATTAGTATTAACGGCAGAATGAGGAGCAAACTGAATACACATATTTTTTTCATTTGAGACTTCCTTTCTACTAATTTATAATTCTTCTTTGTTTTTATAATTTTTGACCTTTATCATAATAGCTGGATTTTGCGGAACAGTGGATTCGGAAATTATCTTTTTAAGGGTATCTGCTTTAGTTTGACTTTCTGTGAGATAATCAATTGCCATTAACCGCATTTTAACCGATTCTTCATCTTTTAACACACCTAAAAATGCTTCTTGCACTTCGGGATCATTTTTATAGTCCTGTAAATTATTCATCGCCTTAAGGCGTACGGCTAGGATTGGTGTATGATTCATGGAATAGATTAATGCTTCCTTTATCTTCCGGTCAAAAACCCCCTCAGAGTAAGAGATGGCTTTTAATTCAGAACCCAAATTTGAAGGATTAACTAATGATTGTGCAATGACATCACGAACCAAAGGATCTTCTTTTTCACTAACCATATCCAGATGTGTGGTAACATCAAAACTGAGAGCAATACTATTTTCATCGACTTCCTTAAATGAAACATTGGTATAAAGGTATGGTGATTTTTTTATGTCATCTAGTTTGGTGTTCCCTTTCGCCAATGTCGTAATTTGAGATATGATATTGGTTGGGAGAGAATTTGCATCGGGGGGCAGGGCTCTACCTAAGAGGAACCCAATAATTAATGTCAAGGCAGCGACCGCCATTTCCGGACGCAATGCAAATTCTCGGATTTTCAGAAAAAACTGCTCGAAACTTCCGGGTGAATGCTTTTTAGATAGTCTTATTTTGCGCATTACTGCCGCCCGCATTTGGGTGAATTGTTCGGTTTCCGGTTCTGGTATAAATTGAGTTGATTCACTTAATAACTTATGTATCTCATAGATATCCTTGTAGGCAGGATATTGATTAAGATACTTATCTAGTTCTTCCCGTTCCGCAATGTCTATTTCACCGGACTGTAATTTTATTACTAATTCTTCTATTCTTTGCTCGATATTCATGGAGTGACTCCATTATTTCTTGATCCAATTTCAGATCTCAATTTTTGCAGACTTCTAAATAACATATTTTTTACAACGCCTTCACTACAATTCAACGTTTCAGATATTTCTTTTATTGAATAATTCTCGAAATACTTCAGAATTACGGCCAGACGATATTTTGTGTTCAATTCATACAAACAACGTATCAGAAGGGCTTTGTTCTCAGACGCAAGAAATTCATCCTCCTGTGATGGACTAATACTAAATGATCCATCATTAGACGTGTCAATATCCTCGTGAAGGACATTTTTCTTATTCTTTCGTAACCAATTTTGCCCTTCATTATAAGTGATCCGCATAAGCCAGGTTTTAAATTGACTTTCACGTCGGAACTTCCCCAGGTTTTCATAAGCCTTTAAAAAAATTGTTTGTGACAAATCCATTGCATCGTCTGAGGAACGGGTAAAATTATAAGCAATGTTGTAGACATGGCTTTGATGTCGCTGCATGAGTTCATCATAAGATGCTTGTTGGCCATTTTTAATTTCATCTATCAGCATATCGTCGGTCTTCACCTATTTTTACTCCTCTGAAATTATAGACATATCTATTTGTAAAAAGTTAGCATGTATTTTGAAGAAAAAGAATAAAAAATAAAAATATATACATACCTGGCCTTTCAAATATGAGCATTAATAAAATATTTGCCACCCATAAAGGGATGGAGTTGGTATAAAAAGAAAAAATTAACCACCGATGACACGGAGAAACACGGATTAGATAAAGAAGCACTTAAAACTAAGTAATATTGTTTAGAAATGTTTCTATTTCATTAATGGTATTGACCATTTTCCATTTGTTTGCATGCATTCTTAATTCGGAATTATTAATTCTTAATTGCTTTAGGCCCTCTGTGTTGAATCATTTAGACTTAATAAAGGAACTTTTAATAAAAAAGATAAGTTTCAATTGAAAATATCCGAATATAAAAAGAAAAATAGGGAGATTTATAGGTAATGGAACCGTGGCATGAGGAACTCTGGATTGAGAGACCAGAGATTTATGAGCTGAAAGATGTAAACATTAAACCGGTAATATTAAAAAATGTACCAGTGATATACCCTCATGATGCCATCGAAAAAAAATTATCGGGTAAAGTGATTGTGGAAGTTGTCATTAATGAAAAGGGATTTGTGATAGAGGCCAATATATATAAAGGACTCCATGATACAATAGAAATGTCACTTTATTCCAGTGATGAAAGTAATGTGTTAATAAAGAAGTCCAATATTACCTCATCATTAGATCTTGCAGCCCTGGATGCGGCTAAGAGAACAAGATTTGATCCGGCTTTCATTAATGGAAAACGGGTAAAATCCATTACATATATTCCCTTTACTCTTGTTACAAAATAGATCTTCATACAAAAATATTTTAAGGAGAAATAAAAAAAAGGCTGAATTCTGTGCATACAAAGTTCAGCCTTTTTCTTTATATAATATGAGAAATAAAGATTATAATGTTATACTTCACATGTTGATGTTTGACGATGGCGTTAAAAAATAAGTATTTCCTCCGAAATCTCTATCAGTTCATCACCATCTCCTCTTTTTATTTCAATGGTCTTTAATGGACCGCCCTCTTTTATAATGACAGCATCCGGATCTGCTTCATCGATCCATTCAATTTTTTTAGGGCCCATAGCTTTCATTGCCGTCCAGGAAAATCCAGGTTTCTTATCTAAAACGGCATTTACTTCCTTTTTATCACCTTTACGATTAAAAACTACCTCAACTTCTTCTTCAGGATTAAAATAATTGATTGTCCTGATCAGATCTTCAGCATCTTCAATTCTGCGATCATTGATAGAAGTAATGACATCGCCTGCTTTTAAGCCTGCTTTCTCTGCCGGAGAATCCTTCATCACTTCTTCAATTAGTACGCCATTCTGAACTTCAAAATATTTCTGTAATTGCTCGGACAAACCCTTAACCTGGACGCCAAGATAACCGCCTTTTTTATGAACGGATTGTGCATCACCAGTGCGGAAAAAATGGGTATAATCTCCTCCATGGGGTGCTTTGACCATGTTGAACATGACATCATTATCCATATCCTCCGAATGAAAAGCATAGCCGTTTCCCTGGAATGGCTTTAAAGTGGCTTTAAAAGAATATTCCTTACCATCTCTTACGATTTTCAGATTTATTTTTTCACCCTCTTCTGTCTCATTCATTTGATCCATTAGATCAGATGGTCGTGTAATTTTTTTACCATTTAATTCAACGATTATATCGCCTTTTTTAAGACCAATCGCATCAGCTTCGCTTCCTTTAAAAACTTCTAAAATTTTTGCACCTTCTTCATCAGCTTTTTCTATGTCTCCCTTTGCTGTAGTTGAAACAACGACTCCCAAACCTGACTTTTTTCTCGGTAGTTTTTACCAGAATTTTCTTTTCAATTTTTTTCTCATCTGCAGCAAATAAATTTGAACCAAATGAAAAAACCAATATTAAGGCTAAAAATAATGTAAAAAACTTCATAGAGAATCCTCCCTATTTAAATGATTGCATAAGTAGATTATTTTTGGCAGATTTTGAAAGATATATTGAAGAAAATTATACGCTGAATGACTGAAAAGGTTCCAACAGCTAATGTTAAATGACATAATCTCAATGTCAATTGAATATCCAATTTCCAAATTCAAAATATATAGATTTTAGTATTGAATCATTGGGAATTATTTTAACATTCGGGCCTGGTTAATTAACACTAATGGAAATATGGCGTAAGAAATATCTAAGCTTCTAATTCAGACAATTTAAATTCTTAACAGTGAGGGATCATATGAGTCTCAGTACGAAGAAGTTTTTTATATTCTTGACACTAACAATACTGTTAATAGTCTTGAATTCATGTAAGGATTCACGCCCCAATATACTTCTGATTATGTCTGATGATCATGCAAAAGCGGCTATAAGCCATTATAGCAATAGGTTAATACAGACACCAAATATTGACAGAATTGCCTCAGAGGGTATCGCGTTTGAAAATGCATTTGTTACCAATTCCATATGTGCACCCAGCAGGGCAGTGATCCTTACCGGGAAATATAGCCATCTTAAATGGATTGCGGGATAACCGCGATGTATTTAATCCCGAACCAAACAACCTTTCCGGGATTTCTTCAGGAAGGCGGGATATTTTACGGCAATTGTAGGGAAATGGCATCTGAAATCAATCCCCAGCGATTTTGATTACTGGAATATTCTACCCGGACAGGGGCAATACTATAATCCAACTTTTATTGAAATGGGGGATACGCTTCAGGTTGAGGGTTATGCCACCAATATAATTACAGACTATGCCATACAGACATTAGAAAGAAGAGATAAAAAGAAACCCTTTTGTATGTTGCTTTATCATAAAGCACCGCACCGCAACTGGATGCCCGATCTTAAACATCTTCCCTTGTTCAAAGACAAAGAATTCCCTCTGCCAGAGACTTTTTTCGATGATTATAAAACCCGTTCTGATGCGGCAAGGGAACAGGATATGCAAATTGCAAAACTATGGAATTCATATGACCTTAAAATGGATATTTCTGATGAGAATGATAGTGATTCCGGGGGAAAAGCCGGTTTCGATCCGCGTGAAGGTTGGAAGGGTATCTACGGGCGATTGACCAAAAAACAAAGATCTGAATGGGATAAACATTATAGACCCTTAATAGAGGATTTTCGTAAGAAAAAGTTATCCGGTAGGGCACTCGCCGAGTGGAAGTATCAACGTTATATTAAGGACTACCTGCGGTGTATTGTCTCAGTAGACGAGAATATTGGACGGATACTCGATTATCTTGATGAATCAGGATTAGCGGAAAATACAATCGTTGTTTATACATCTGACCAGGGATTTTACCTGGGTGAACATGGCTGGTATGATAAAAGATTTATGTATGAAGAGTCTTTTGGTACGCCATTGCTAATTCGCTACCCGAATGTCATTCCCGCTGGGGTTGCTTCAGATAAATTAGTTATGAATCTGGACTTTGCGTCCACGTTTCTTGAATTGGCGGGACTTGATATTCCTGACGAAATGCAGGGATTATCACTTTTACCTATTTTCAACAATAAAGCGAATTCCTGGAGAGACGCCGTTTATTATCATTACTATGAATATCCTCATGGCTGGCATGATGTAAAAAGACATTATGGTATACGCACGGACCGCTATAAACTTATACATTTTTATAATGATATCGATGATTGGGAATTATATGATCTCCAGGAAGATCCCAATGAAATGAATAATCTCTATAATAATCCTGATTATGAAGAAAAAATCCTGGAGTTGAAAAAAAGGCTGCAGGAGCTAAAAAAACAGTATAAGGATTTATAGATAAACACTGATTTTATTCTACAAAAATTTATCTTGAGTTTACCTTTCGAATGGGCAACGACTTTTGTCCGTTCAGATTTAGAAATTAAATAATATTTACCACTCCCGAAGGGATGCCTATGGCAGAAGTTCATTCCCGAAGGGACTCCTTCGGAGGAAGAGCACGAAGAAAAAATTCTAAAGAATTCTTCGTGTGCTTCGCCGGCTTGTATGTTTAAAGTTAAAAGATTTAACTAATACTTTACTTGTTTATGTTTTATAAAATCAACAATATTTATCTGTAAATAAAGATCGTAATTGTTTTAGGATTACAAACTGCAGGTGGTACAAACTGCACATTAAGAACATAGAATCATTTAAATTCTAATAAAACAATTCGTGAAATTCGTCGAAATTTGTGTAATTCGTGGAAAAAATCTGCGTTTTTGCGAGAGGATTTTTAAAACGTATAGCCCAGACCTAACATCAAGTGTAGGGCAAAATTAGATACATACCCATATCCCGCTGCCACTGGAACTAATACCCAGGCGGATGTAAATTGAGCCTCGGCATTCAGGTAGAAATGTTTTGATAGATCAAATTCTTTATTCACTCCGAAAAGCAAAACCGGCCCGGCGATATAGTAACCGCTATTGAATACCCCACCTGTTGGAGAATAATTATATCCACGTATCGTTGATTTGCAATAGGTTATTGCTGCTCCCAGCCCAAATCGAAAATCGAGATATTTTGTCATTAAGCGGTAATTGATAGAAATAATATTAAATCCGTCTGAGATCTCAAAATCTTGGATCTCACTGCTCGTATTGGTCAGATTTATTTTGTGGTGTATATATTGAAGTTCAAGGAGAATATTACTTGTTTTATAATTCAGTCGGATTACAAAATAGGGGATTTTTTCAAAGGATTTGGTTTCATAATCTGCATTTAGGATAAGGTTATCTCTTCCTTCCTGGAGAATCAGGAGGGGGGAATTAATATTGTAGACAAACCCTCCCATAATATCCAGAGACCTTACTTGGGCGATGGCCTCTTCCGATTGAGAAAGACCGTAAAAAATAAATGCAATATAAATGAGTATTCTTAGCTTCCACATGGAATTAAGTGTATTGTTAAAGATTTATTGATTTCCCTCTTTAATATGGCAAAAAGTAATCATTATTTAACTTATGAACAAAATAAAAGGGTGTTGTGATCAATGCCATAAACAAAAGTGGCCCCTACAAAGGGCTCACATGTTGTATGACTGCCTATTTATCTTATAAGTAACAAGAATTTCAATTGGTATATATTTAATCCGGTCTTAAATTATTGTAATACCAAAATGAAGAGATGTACACAGGTCTTAAGCCCTCACTTAGGGGGGAACCACAAATCCAAAATTTACGACTCATGAAACCGTCTCTCATATAAATATATTTATTAGAAAGATATAAAAATGTCTTTACCTGTTAATTTGAAAGCAATAATCTTTGATATGGATGGGGTAATCGTTGATAGCGAACCTATACATGTAGAGGCCTTCCGGATATTTTTAAACCAGTTAAATGTTTCCTATACTGATAAATTTATAGACAACCTGGTAGGATACTCCATTGATCATAACATTCAAACCATTAATGATATGTATCTTACCAATAATCCTCTTGAGATTAGCGAGGGTGTAAATGCCAGAGACCGGATTTATCTTGAATTGATAAACCAGAGGGAATTAGAGCCATTAGAAGGATTGATTGAATTGATTGAATTCTGTCAGAAAAAAGGTGTTCGGGTAGCATTAGCATCTTCCTCGGTTAGAGAGCAGGTAGATGTAATTCTGGCAAATCTCACTCAAAATGGAAATTACCCTTTAAATTTTAAAGATATTTTTAGTATTTCTGTCAGCGGGGATGAAGTGGCGGAAAAAAAGCCCGCACCTGATTTATATCGTACAGCACTATCTATGCTTGGTGAGAAGAAAGAGAATTGCCTGGCCATTGAAGATTCTGAAGCGGGGATTCTCAGTGCAAAATCAAATAATCTTTTTTGTATTGCCCTGAAAAATGAGTATTTCAGCATGAGCAGGTTGAAGAATGCAGATATAATTGTCGATTCACTTTCTGAAATTATAAGTGTGTTAGACAGATAGAAAATGAAAGTTTTTCATTAGTAGAATTTAAGGGAGATATATGGTAAATAATAATAATGCCGTGGAAGATGAAAACAGATTGATCTCTCTGGACTTTTTTCGTGGTTTTACAATGTTTCTGCTCATTGCAGAGGGGACAATCCTATTTAAGACCATGATCGATCCAAATCTTCAAGGTACCGTTATTCATTTTATTGGTGAACAATTTGATCATCATCCCTGGCATGGTTTTAGGTTTTGGGACCTGATTCAGCCTTTTTTTATGTTTATTGTTGGTGTGGCAATACCGTTCTCAGTAAGTAAGCGAACTGCACGTGGCGATAGCTATTCCGATATCCGAAAACACGCGATAAAAAGATCTATTATCTTGCTCATTTTAGGTTGGGCGTTGTATTGTATTGGTCCGGGATATATTACATTTCGCTTTCAAAATGTTCTTGCCCAGCTGAGTGTCACTTATATTATTGCTTTTCTGCTGATGAGACAGCCCTGGAAAACACAGTTTATAATTTCAATCCTGATCTTGATTGCTGTGGAGTTTATCTACCGTAGTTTTCCAGTGGTTGGTTTTGATCAGCCATTCACACCGGACAAAAATTTTGGGGCCTGGTTTGACATGTTGGTTTCAGGTGAATTATCGGGAGGCCATTGGGTTAACTTTAATGCTTTCCCGACGGCTGCACACACCATCTGGGGTGTGATCACAGGGCAATTCCTAATGACGAACCGTCCTGCGCGGCAAAAGTTAAAAGTCTTGATTATTGCCGGTCTTATAGGGGTGCTCTGTGGGTATGCATTGGACTACGTCACACCAATCATCAAACGAATCAGTACATCCTCTTTTGTTATATATAGTGGTGGCTGGACTCTACTGGTATTAGCGCTCTGCTACTGGCTGATCGATATCAAAAAATATCAGAATTGGGCAAAACCCATGATCATTGTTGGTATGAATCCGTTATTCATTTATCTTTTTGCTCATGTAGGTGGCGCTAAATTTATCCATACCATTGTCAAACCATTTACCATGGGACTGTTTACATGGATGGGAATTTTAACTGCTGAGATAATTACAGGATTTGTTGTGTGGTTTTGTTTATGGTACATCACATTCTGGATGTATAAAAGAAAAATATTTATAAGAATTTAAGCAGAATAAACTTTTGCGATCATAAATTGATGAGATTATAACTTTATAAGGATAGGATGATACATCGAAAGTGTGCGGAAATTGACAAAGAATTTTTCTCTAAACATTCCGTATTAAAAAAACATACTTCTCTTTTAAACTACATTGAAAAATCCTTTCAACCGGATGATGATATTTGGTTTGTAAAAGCCCCGGGAAGAGTGAACCTTATCGGTGAGCATACAGACTATAATATGGGACCAGTTCTGCCCTGTGCCATTGACAGAGAAATTCTGTTTTGTTTAAAAAGAGCATATTCACCTGAAATTCGTATATCAAATATTTCTCCGGAATTTGAAAAAATCCAATTTTCCCTTGATCAACCAATCCTGCCCTATTCAAAAGGAAATTGGGGAAATTATGTCAAAGCAGGGATTAAGGGAATCCTCGATTATTTAGGACAATCTGATTCTCATAAAACGGAGATAAAGGGATATGAGGCTATTGTATCAAGCACGCTACCCTTGGCCGCAGGTATCTCCAGCTCATCTGCTTTGGTTGTTGCCGGTGCTCTCTCTCTTGTAATTGTAAATCAAATTGAGTTGGACAAATTAAAACTAGCAGAAATTTGTGCCAATGCAGAACATTTTGTTGGGACTGCCGGTGGTGGCATGGATCAAGCTGCTTCTCTTTTGGGTAAGAAAGATTCATTTTTAAAGATAGAATTTAATCCCATAAAGGTAGAAACAATTACCGCTCCAACTGATATAAATCTAATACTATTTCATTCATTGGTAGAAGCCAAAAAGAGTCAGTCTGCCAGAGGAGAATACAACCGCAGGGTATTAGAGTGCAAATTAGGAGTAAATTTATTTAATCTATATCTCGAAAATCAAATAAAGCCAAAATTTCAACCCGTTCAGTATATTGGAGAGATCAAGACCGATTACTTTCATCTGAGTAAAATTGATTTGAACAACCTTGTGTCTGATTTTATAAACCAATTAAAAAGATCCTATGAATTAAGAGAAGTATTAGAGTTGCTTAATTCGACTCAGAGGGAGGTTGAAGAAAAGTGTCAACATATTCTGAGAGGAGATGAATTATCAGAACCTCACGATGGATTTAAAATAAAAGGACGCTTTAATCATGTATATTCTGAATGTCAGAGGGTGGACAAAATGATTGAATGCCTTCAGAATATGGATATATCGGGGATGGGTCAATTATTAAATGAATCTCATAAAAGTCTTTCTCAGGAATATGAAGTATCAACTCCGGAAGTAGATTCTCTATTAAATAGACTGGGCGCTCTGGGCGTCCCTGGCGCTCGATTGATGGGTGCAGGTTTTGGTGGTATGATTCTCACCTTATGTGATAAAAAAAATAAAGAAAAGCTCATAACGAATATGAGAGAAACCTTTTATCTGCCAAAAGGGATAGAAAATACGGAAAACTATATCATTCCATGTATAACATCTGATGGGGCAGCTGCCATATGAGCACTCTTTTTAATTGTTTTATAAATATACGGAGCCGACATGGAAGTTTATAAATCAATAATGACACGAAGAAGTATCAGAAAATTTAAAGATGAAACTGTAACTGATCAGCTCTGTGAAAAACTTTTACAAGCCGCCATGCAAGCCCCATCCGCTCACAATGCACAACCCTGGCATTTTGTTGTTATTGATAATCGTGAGATTTTGAAGGCTATTTCCAGATTTCATCGTTATGCCTCTATGCTCAACCATGCCCCATTGGCAATTACAGTCTGTGGTGATACTAATATTGAGAAAAGTTCTGAATATCTGGCCTTGAATTGTGCAGCAGCGACGCAAAATATATTATTGGCCGCACATGGTTTAGATTTAGGAGCGGTGTGGTTGGGAATTTATCCACGAAACGATCGGATGGCAAAATTAAGTAAACTATTGGAGTTGCCAGAGTCAATTATTCCAATATCGATTATTGCAATTGGCCATCCGGCTGAGGAAAAACCGGAAGAGAACAGGTATCGCGAAGCCAGAGTCCATAAAAATATTTGGTAAAATAATAAATTAAAATTGCGGATGAATATTCGACTCATGTGCGTTTTAGAATATCTGTTCATCCCATTTATTATACGAATACATAAGTACCTTATTCGGATTTAAGGATCTATATTTAAGAATTTTGTAACGACACGATTAAAAGGTTGTGTAAAAATAAACTTTTACCACGGAAATACACAGATTCTCACGGATTGCAAGCAAAATATTAAAATAAAATTAAACAATGATATTTAATAATAAACAAAATAATATGTCTTCCCTGTAAGTCCGTGGTTATATTTTATCATTAAAGAACCTCTTAATCCGGGTGTAACCAACTTCCGAAATTTGTTATTATGACAATATATCGATCTCTGAATTAATATTGAGGAATATCTAATGAAGTTAAAAGTATTTACATTTATTGTTCTTGCAGGTTCCCTTTTCGCTCAGCCTGGCACCTATCCAGATTTTGAAACTCTTAAAGATAATCTTGAAGAAATTGCAAAAACCCATCCTACCCTTGTCCAATTAGAAAGTCATGGCACAACCTTAGGTGGGAGACAGGTTCTAATGCTGAAATTGGGTTCCGGAGAGCAGGAGAAAAAACCAGCCATACTTCTGGTTGGAGATGTAAATGGAACCGATCTGGCTGGAACAGAACTAATTATGCAATTTATAAAATCGAGTGTCACCAACTATGGTAAGAATGATAGTGTTACATCGATGGTTGACCTTACGACATTTTATATTTTCCCGCGTGTCAATCCGGACGCAACAGAGGCACTCTTTTTAAATCCGGCATATACAAGATCCCTTAACAATAGATCTCTGGATCTGGATGCCGATGGGAAAGTTGATGAGGATGGCTATGATGATTTAAATAAAGATGGTCTGATTACAAAGATGAGGATCACTGATAGGGGTGGTGAATGGATTGAGGATGAGAATTATCCGGGATTATTGCGTAAAGCTGATATCAATAAAGGCGAACCAGGTGTATACAAGTTGGTTCGTGAAGGGTTCGATAATGATGGTGATGGTAAACTTAATGAAGATGAGCCCGGTGGTGTGAATTTTAATATGAATTTTACTTACAACTATAAATTTTTTGAGATTGGTTCCGGTCTCCATCAAATCTCAGAAATTGAAACCCGCGCTGTGGCTGATTTTGCTTTTGCCCACCCAAATATCGTTGCTGTCTTTTCCTTTTCACCGAATGATAATCTGGTAACTCCGTGGGAGCCTTCAAAACAACCAGCCGGTGATAGTAAAAAAAGACGTGGTCAGCAACCCTATAAAGCGGTGGAAAAGACTGATGCCCCCTATTATAAATATATTTCTGATGAATTTAAAAAGATTTCTGGTGTTATTGATCTCCCTGTTGTGGAATCAGGCTCCGGGTCTTTTAGTGAATGGGCTTACTATCACTTTGGACGTTGGTCTTTTAGTACATTAGCATGGATGCCACCTTTGGTTAAATCCGCAAGGGATACTTCGGTGAATGCTAAGGATTCAGATTCTCCAAATTCCGAAAAAAACAAGAAGTCAGGAAATGCACCAAATGGCAAAAAAACGTATGAACAACGTTTATGGGAATGGTGGAATAAATCCGGACGGGAATCCGGATTTGTCGAATGGAAAGAAATAAAACATCCGGATTATCCTGATAAAAAAGTCGAGGTTGGTGGTTTCAAGCCAGTGGTTTATTTAAATCCACCAAAAGACAGTCTAGCCATTAATAGTCATAATTTTGAAAAGTTCATGGCAAAGATGAGCTCCTGGTTACCTCGAATTGAGATTTCTGATCTAAAAATTAAACAATTAGATGATAGTGTTTATCGCATTTCTTTGATTGTCAGAAACAAGGGATATTTTGCCACAAATCCACAGGCCGGTATCTCAAATAAATGGTGTCCGAAGGTAAAGGTTTCATTAGATTTAAAGAAAAATCAGACCCTTGCCAGCGGAAAAGTTCTGAATTTCATAGATATTTTACCGGGAAGTGGCGGTAGCCAGGAATTTAATTGGCTCATCGTGGGACAAGCAGGTGATACTGTCAAAATATCTGCCGGAAGTCCTATGACGGGAGAGACAATTAAAAAAATTACTTTAAAGAAATAGATATCCACGGATTATCCGTTTTTTCCAGATCCCGTCATAGCCGGGCAGGCAGGCTGTGCCTGACATGAATTCAAACGAATTTCACAAATTTTATTATTAAAAAGAATTATTTATTTGTGGACTATTTTTGACTAAACAACTTTTCGAAAGAGGATACAAGATGAAAGTCGTATTACTGATATTTTTTATGGCATTGGTCGGATTACAGGATCTGCCAGCACAAACGGGTAGTCGGGAGATGACAAACAGCTCTTTAAAAGCATTAGGGGCCCCTAATAATCCGAAGGTTGAGGTGGCCTGGAATCGTTATTACGATTGGAAAGAAATTGGTGATATCTGCAATCGCCTGGCCGAGGCCTATCCCGATTTGGTCCAATTCAGCTCAATCGGGAAGTCTTTCGAAGGTAGAGCCATATATTTATTGACAGTTTCTAATTTTAAAAAGGGCAAAGCCGATCGTAAACCGGCTATGTATATCGATGGTAATATTCATTCCAATGAAATCCAGGGGGCCGAAGTTGCTCTCTATACTGCCTGGTACCTGGCAGAAAACAATGCAGGGGTACCCTGGATTGCAGAATTGCTCGACAATAAGACGTTTTATATTGTACCAACTATTAATCCTGATGCCCGGGATTATTATATTCACGAGGCCAATACACCCCATTCACCAAGATCCGGGATGAAACCCAGAGATGATGATGGTGATGGCATGTTTGATGAGGATGGTTTTGATGATCTTGATGGAGATGGGAATATTGTTATGATGCGCAGAAAGAATCCCAATGGTCGCTGGAAACCAGACAAAGAGGATCCCAGATCGATGGTACGTGCGCCGATTGATGAAAAAGGCAGTTTTGAAATGTTAGGCTGGGAAGGAATCGACAACGATGGTGATGGAGAGGTGAATGAAGATGGTCCTGGCTATTATGATCCGAACCGGAACTGGGGTTGGAATTGGGAGCCTGCATACGTTCAGCATGGTGCAGATCAGTATCCGTTTTCCTTACCGGAGACAAGAGCTGTAACCGATTTTGTTATGGATCATCCAAATATTGGGGGAGCACAGTCGTATCATAATGCAGCTGGTATGATATTACGAGGCCCGGGTGGTGAAAATGATCAGGTGACATATCAAAACCAGGATCTGGAGAAATACGATTTTCTTGGGAAACTCGGTGAGGAGATTATACCAGGCTATAAATATCTTGTTGTATATAAGGATCTATACTCTGCATATGGTGGTGAGCTAGACTGGTTCTACGGTGCTCGAGGAATTTTTACATTTACAAATGAGACTTTGGACATCCTTTGACTATTTTCGAAGAACCGAGGGTAAAAGCCAGGGATTTTTTGGAAGTAGAAAGGATGTATACCGTTTTGATAAACTCTTATTGTTTGGTGAAGGTATTATTGAATGGAAAAAAGTGAAACATCCGCAATATGGTGAAATTGAAATCGGGGGCGCAAAAAAAGCCTGGACCCGGACGGCACCTTCATTTCTGATAGAAGACATGTGTCATCGAAACATGGCCTTCACCTTATTTCATGCCTATCATTTGCCGCAGTTGGCAGTTGATTCAGTTAATGTCAAGAAATTAGCCGGTGAATTGAAACAGATTGATGTTATAATAAGAAATGACCGGGTTCTTCCAACGAGATCAGATCATGAGATTAAAAACAAATTTTCAAGGCCAGACATAGTCTCGATTAGTGGTAAAGGATTAAAAGTTATTGCCGGATTGAATGTTGAAAATCCTTATTTAGATATTGCCGAAGAGCAAAAATACCAACCTCAGAATCTAATGATTGATACTATTGATGGAATGGGAACGGTTCATGTACGCTGGATTGTTACAGGTAATTATCCCTATAAGATCTCAATCAATTCAAATAAAGGGGGGGTAATAGAAAAAAGTATCCGATCCGGAGGCTGAGATTGTAAGCAGTTTAAAACGTTATTGATAAAAACTGGCCAGCAATCAGCTGGCCAGACGTAAAGGTATTCGTTCTTCTTTCTTATCTGAAAGAATCTCTTTGTGATAGAATTTTGATTTTATCTTTATCTTAATCTTGAGTTTCATCTTTATTTCCTCCCTCTTTTGTTACATGCCCGAACGTAAAAAACACGTCAATTGTTCCCAAATTACCGATTTAATTTATTTACACTGTGTTCGTGGTCACTTTTCTCATAATTAATATGTTATTTGTGATCACTGTCAAAATAGCCCCTAATTTACAACAAATATCGAGAGCATTCACATAAATTTCTCCTTCATTTCTGTTTTCTGTTAATACATTGAAATGAAAAAAATGTTGGATAAAAAGATTAAAAAATCTCAATATCAAAGAAAAACAACCGAAAATCTATAATCCCAGGGGAATTAATGCTTTTTTTTAACAGAGGTGCATAATCATGGTTGAAGAAAGAGATCGACGTTTCAGTGAGCGTTATCATTTTGATGATGCAAAGGTGTATTGTCAGGAAAATTCTACTTTTGGATTGTTTAAACAGTTTTCTGAGCCATTTACCTTAGAGAATCTGACGAAGAGTGGAATTTCTTTTAAAACTACACAGCCAGTGTCTCGTGGAGATCTGGTACAGTTGAAGATTGATATTCCGGGGCGTCAGAAGATAAAGATAAAAGGCAAGGTTGTGTGGGTGGCTGGAAATCAACAGCAGCAACAATCTGTAGGAGTTCAATTTTTGCCATTTGGTACCATGAAGCAGTATAATTCTTTTAACTCCCGCGAAAAACTAGAGAAATTGATAAATCCGCTGTTAGCTCCGCAACCAGAACAGATGCAATAGATAGAGATTTGTCTATATTCATACTATAATTATATACAGACAATATTGTGTAGATTGGTATTATTTAATCTTCGCGTGTTGACAGAATTTTATATTTAGTAGAACATAAATTTTACCTTCAGTTATAATACTTCGAAAAACAAATACCAAAAGACCGGATCAGTATAAAACAGGACCAAGGGTGCATGACTGAAATACGAGAGCGACGTTATAGCCAACGCCATCAATTCCCAGGAAGTAACGTATTCTGTGAGGAAAGTTCAACGTTAGGTATATTTAAAAAATACTCCGAACCTTTAACTTTAAATGATCTAAACAAAAGTGGACTTGGATTTCAAACAGATAAAGAATTGGTTTATGGCGATAAAATTCATTTTAAAATTGAAATACCAGGTCACAAAAAAATACAGGTAATAGGAGAAGTTCGCTGGATAGCACCAGATAATAATAGTGTTCAAAAGAATATTGGAATCCAATTTTTACCTTTTGGCACAATCAAAGGATATAATTCATTCTCCGCCAGAGTAAAATTGGAGCGACTAATAAATCCCCTTGATCAGTTTCAGCCACAAAAAGATGAGGTGTTGCAATAGATAATGATAGAACATGGATTACAAAGATTGTGCTGATTTTCGCGGATAATTATTATAAATTATTGCGCTCTACAATTAGTAGGCATACACACGGGTCTGCCCCTACATTTCTCCAACTTGAATATTAGGACGTGACGTACTTCGTCCTTACCAACCTTTGGCATTGATTTTCATAGACTCGAATATTCCTCTGTAGGATATTGATTATTCAACAGGGCTGAAACTCTCAATGCTCAATTCTTCACACTCTTCGCTCATTCTTTTCTAAATAATCCCTCTCAATGATACCTGGGCTTTGTGTCTTTTAACTTTTTCCAGTAATTTACCTCCTTTCTGAAACAATAAATAAACCAAAAAATGGCGATGTCAGACGAAATATCATATCTTTTAACCGGCATAATGTTCGGATTAGGGGCTGGTTTAACGCCTGGGCCCCTGATGACATTAGTATTCACGGAAACGCTAAAACATGGCACACGAGAGGGTATAAAAGTTTCTCTGGCCCCATTAATTACGGATTCACCAATCATAGTCATTTCAATATTTTTGTTGTCAGAGTTATCTGATATAGATCTGATAATTGGATTAATTAGTTTAATTGGGGCAGGTTATGTGGTTTATCTTGGGTATGAGAGCATTACATTTAAGGGTGTCGAGATGGATGAAGGGAAAATTGCACCTCAATCTATCAGGAAGGGGATCCTTGCCAATGTTTTTAATCCAAACCCCTATATCTTTTGGGTCTCTGTAGGAGCACCAATTATTATAAAAGCCCTTCAGATAAACTGGGTGTGTGCGTTTGGATTTTTATTTAGTATGTACTTTTTTCTAGTGGGATCAAAAATAACGACAGCCATCATATTAGGTAAGTCACGACATATATTAAAGAATAAATATTATATTTATCTGCTCAGAGGATTGGGTATAGCCCTTTTTATCTTTGCATTTATATATTTTAAAGATGGACTCCGTTATCTCAATTTACTCTGATTCTGTTGAATTCAGATCAGTCGTTCTGTCTAATTACCAACTTGTTTGAACATCACAGGGATGTTTTTTTCTGTAGGTCCGCCGATTTGGATCAACCTCCATTTTTGATCATAGCTATTTATTTTTTCCTTTAGACATTGGGCATGGTTTTCAGGTTCCATGCATTCATCCCATTGAAAAAGTCTCAACACGATAATGGTATTTTGTTCTATTACCGTTAATGCGAACCTCAATCTCTATTGAATGATCCGCATCCATCGTGGGCAGTTGAATGTTTATGCTGGCCATTTAAGTATACCTTTCTTTTTAGTATATCTTAAGATTTTTTTACCACTAAGTTCACGAAGAAGGCACAAAGATCACAAAGGATTAGTAATATTTTTTTGTGTGCTTTGTGCCTTCTTTGTGTCCTTTGTGGTTTGTCTTTTGTCAAAATCTCCACCTCCATATGAGGTGGTTTGAATAAATTAGAGTTGGGGCTCTATACCAACTATTCGTACCTTAATGCTTGGACAGGATTGGCGATGGCGGCGCGCACCACATGGGTTCCAACGGTAATGACGGTGATCACCAGAGTCACAATCAAGGGCCAAATAAACAAACTATATCCAAGTTCCATACGATTGGCAAATGATTGCAGCCATAAATCAATACCCCAGTACATAATTGGGATCATCACAATGAATGAAATTATAATAAGTTTGACGATTTCAATAGTGAGGATATGCAGAATTTGCCTGATATCTGCTCCCAATACCTTACGAATTCCAATTTCTTTTGTCCTCTGAGTGACCATAAATGCGATTAATCCAAGAACCCCAATACTTGTCACGAAAATGGCAAGGGCGCCGAAAATACCGAAGACGCGTCCAAAAAGAATATCTGCCCTATATTGCTGATCAAAATAAGTGTCCAGGAAAAAATAATCAAATGGATTTCCAGGAAAAAAGACATTGTATTGTTCCTGAACCATGGTTAGTGTTTTATTTATATCAGCAGTATTTATTTTTATGGCAAACAGACCAAGATTATGTCTTCCCTCGGGCATTAACCTGAAAATATGTGGTTCGAATGCCTGCTTGGGAGATTGTTGATGGTAGTCTTTTATAACCCCAATAATCGTGAAAATATTACCCCAGTAATCTACTTGTTGGCCAACAGCCTCTTTTGGATTTATAAATCCCATCCAGTGGATGGCAGTTTCATTCAATATCAGGGCTTCCTGATCAGAAGAATGGTCTTTGGAGAAATTTCTCCCGGCAGCGAATTCAACTTTAAAAACATCCACAAAATCATAGTCAACACCCACAATTTGGTAGTTCTTCCCCTTGTTCGCGTCTTCACCTGCTTTTCTGATGCCCCCCGCATCCCAGTAAATTTGTTTACCGGGCACTTCTGTTACCACGCATATTGTATTCACCTCGTTTTTAGCTAAGAGTACATTTTTAAAAGTAACTATCTTTTCACCGAATGCTTCGTCCTTCACTCTTGGCGCTTTAACAATAAGCGTTTGATCGATATCAAATCCTAATGCTTGATTTTTCATAAAATTAATTTGAGAATAGACAGTCAACGTGCTCGTAATCAGAGCGAGAGCCATCACATATTGAAAAACTACTAATGATTTGCGGATGCTTATTCCTTTGGTCGATGTACCTATTTTTCCCCTTAATGTAGCAATTGGATGATAAGCAGATAATTTTAAAACCGGATACAATCCTGAAAGCAGGATGCCAAAAAGAAACAAAGCAGGCAATATTATCCAAACCCAGGATTGACTCCAAAATGGGAATGTCGCTGGCATACCGGTTAATTGAGTGAAAAAGGGAAGGGCTAATTGTATAAATATTACACTCACCATTAACGCTATAATATTTAATACAATTGTCTCAATGAAAAACTGGATTATGAGTTGTCTTCGGGAACCTCCCACAGTTTTTCGTAAACCAACTTCTCTTGCTCTAGTGAGAGACCGGGCGGTTGATAGATTGATGTAATTAACCCAGGCGATAATAATAATAAATAAAGCAATGATCAGAAGAAAATTTACTGCTTTTTTATCACCATTAACTTCAAATTCCTGCATATAATGGGATGTGAGGTGAATCTCCCTTACCGGCTGAAGTGGCAACTCCATGACCATATTGTAGTATTTAAGTGCTTCCCCAAATTCTGATTCTACTAATTCTGCAATCTTTCTTCTAAATTCACTGATATCTGTCCCGGATTTCAAGATAACATAGGTGTACATTCCAGTATGACCCCAGTTTTCCATATAGTCAGGGCCTGAACTTTTTGCAAAGTTTTCAAAGGAGAGTAAAAAATCAAATTTTATATGTGAGTTGACGGGCACATCCTTAAATATACCAACAACCTGATATTCTGTTTTTTGATCGACTTTCAGAATTTTTCCGATGGGATCCTCGGAACCAAAATACTTCTTGGCCATTGATTCTGAAATTAAAGCATTATCCACACCCGCCAGGGCAGTTTTTGGATCACCTTTAACAAACGGAAAATCGAAGATATCCATAAATTCAGGCTCGGCATGAAATACGCGTTCCTCTGTGAATTTTGTGTCATTATGGGAGACGACAACACCACGATAACGGAATATCCTGGCAAGCACATCCACTTCCGGAAAACGCTGTCGAATAAGCCCGCCCGCCGGAGGTGTGCAAGAGGCAAACCGGACGGCGGAGCCATCTTCACTGGTCCTCTCGTATCGAAGGCGATACGTCTGATCGATATTGGTATGTGCCATGTCATAACTGTTCTCGAAGGTCACATAATGTAATATCAATAGGCAGGCGGCCATACCAATTGACAACCCAAGGATATTAATAGTTGAAAATAATTTAGTCTTTTTCAATGTGCGAAAAGTGATCTTTAGATAGTTCCTGATCATATAAATACTCCATTAATGTTATATGGAAAATTCCAATCCATTCTGACTTTTCAAAAATATAAACACAAAGTTCACTAAGTATACTCAAAGATCACAAAGAATTGAATATTAATCTTATTGGGCGACCAAACGGGATCGCACCTAATTGATCATTGAATATTCCGTGTTGAATATTGAATATTTATCATTCTTCAATTATTGGACGGACCCACGCCGCCCCTACTCTCAATTTTTGCCTCTTTAGTCGACGCGATAATCGTGTCGCTACGATTCAAGCTTGTCTCTCTTCTCTTCTCCCTCTTCTTTTTTCTTCTCCCCCGATTTTATCTCAAACCGACCCTTCAGCACACACTGCCCCTTACCCGGCTTGCAGGTGATACCATTTAATTCACAGATATCATTATTCCAATGTGGACAATCCCAGCTCATGTTCTATCGATCCTTTGTAATATTTTATTCTCACTGGGCAGACACACGGGTCTGCCCCTACCGTTTTGTGATATAATGTCTATAGGGCGTTTCGCGAACCGCCCCTACTCTTAACACTTTACTCTCGAGCCTTTACGCTCTTCACTCCTCTCTCTTCTTTTCCGCCATACGCTTCACGCTCCCCGAACCTATTCATACCTCAGCGAATTGATCGGATTGGTTAATGATGCTTTAGTTACTTGGTCAGCTCACTGTCACAAGCGCTATGAAGAATGCAATTGCTGCAGATACTATATAATAGAATAAACCAATCGAAAGATGATAAGCATATAACTGAAGATATTCGCTAACTGCAATTGATGCCAGTGGCAAGGCAATAAGCGAAGCAAGAATCACCCATTTAATAGAATCCCTGGATAAAATTAAGAAGATGCCTGATACCGAGGCTCCAAGAATTTTCCGGATACCAATCTCTTTGGTTCGGTCCTGTACAAAGAAGGCAGATAGCCCAAATAATCCAAGACAAGAAATACTAATGGCTAAAAATGTAAAATAATTGAATAGGATGAGAATTCTTTGATCGAACTTATATTGTTCCTTGATTTGGTCGTCGAAAAAATGAAATTCAAAAGGATAGTCAGGGCTGAATTTGTTCCATATCTTCTCAATATGTTTAAGGGTGCCCGGGATGTTTTTTGCTTTAATCTTAATACAAGCCCAGGGATTACTCGATGATATCCTCAGGGCCATTGGCATTATTTTGCTATGTAATGATTCAAAATGGAAATTTTTTATAACACCGACAATTTTTCTCTTATTATTCCATAATCTTAACCATTTCCCGATTGTTCATCCATTCCCATCGCTTCTACGGCAGCCTGGTTAACTACCCAGGCATCAGTCACATCACTTACACGATCTCTCTGAAGAAACCGACCTTCAACTATCTCCATCCCAAATGTTTCAGCATAATCATAATCTACCGTCGTTTCCACTACTCTAATTTGGGAATTTTGCTGTCCCTCCCAGTGGACATCACCCTGCCCTGCATTGGTATTCCAGCGGAAAGGTGGGACATTTGTTGTTGTCACTTTTTCAATATTTGGATGATTGATTAGACCATTCTTGAAGGTGTCTAAATTATTTATTTTTCCATCAATCCTCATGGTAATAATATTGTCTTTATTAAATCCGAGGGGCATGGTTTCTATGTAATCAAGTTGATTATATAAAACAAGAGAACCAAAGATCATTATAATTGAGAGTGAAAATTGAAAAACAACCATCACTCTTCTAAATTGTGAGCCTTTATTACCTGTTTTATGGAAGCCTTTTAAAACTAAAATTGGTTTGTATGAAGAAAGTACATAAGCAGGGTAGCTGCCGGCCAGAATGCCTGAAACAAATAATATCCCAATAATTCCGGAAAGTACCGGAATGGTCATAAAATCGGAAATGCTGAAATTCTTTCCAGTAAATGAATTAAACTCGGGTAACACTTGTGTTACTATAAGTAAGCCTATAAGCCAGGCAATAAATATAAAGATTAGTGATTCACTGTAAAATTGTTTTATTAGATCAATCCGATTCACTCCAAGGGTCTTTCTCATTCCTACTTCTCTTGCCCGTGCAGATGCTTGAGCAGTAGATAAATTGACAAAGTTAATACAGGCTATGAATAAAATTAAAAAACCAATAATGGAAAATGTATAAACAAAAATTATCCTTCCTCCTCCACCTAATCGATTAAGGTAAATCTCAGTAATTGGCCTTAGTAAAAAAGCACGCTGATCCTGTTCACGATGATTACGTACAACATTAATTACTTTATCATTTAAGTCAGATAAAGACACATGTTGTTTCAGTTGAATGTAGGTGCGATGCCAATTACTATTCCAGGTATTCAAATCACGACCCATTTGGCTCAATAGTTCAAAGGGTAAAATAAAATCAAACTCTATATGAGAATTTTGCGGGAAATCATTGATCACGCCTTCAACTTTAAAATCCATTCCATCTGCAACAAGTGTTTTTCCTAATGGGTTATCTGACCCAAAATATTTTTTTGCAAAGGATTCACTAATTAGAACAGTAAATGGATGAGTAAATACTTTATCAGAATTTCCAAGGATAAAGTCCAATGTAAACATATCAATAAATGCAGGATCAACCAGTACCCCGCCACTCTCCATAAATACTTTTTCGTTATATTGGACTTTAATTCTGCCTGCATTTGAAAATCTTGATGCATCAACTATTTCAGGATATTGTGTCTTTAAAAATTTAGCTAAGGCGGGTGGAGTGGTCCAACTTCCATTATCAAAAAAAGCGACACAGAGTGTAGACTTATTTTTATAAAACTGGTCAAAACTCAACTCATGTGCTACCCATATAAAAACAAGAATAGAGCAAGCAATTGCCAAGGCCAAACCACTCATATTAATAAATGAAAAACCCTTGTGTCTCTTGATGTATTGTAGAGCAGTTTTTAGGTAATTCTTATACATTTACTCACTCCTCTCACTGAGCAATGATCTATAACAATCATCATTGCTTTTTGTATCAATTTATAATTTAATTATTTTTGATAATTGTTTATTGATAATTGTTCATTGATCACTCATACCTCAAACTCTCAACCGGATTCATAACAGCTGATTTAATCGCTTGAGCAATCACAGTAATAAGGGCAATAATTAATGAGATGAATCCGGATAGAATAAATACGGTCCATCCTAATTCAATTTTATAAGAAAAATTTTGTAACCATAGGTTCATAAGATACCACGCGGCGGGCCAGGCAAAAAGATTCGCCATTAGAACCCATTTAGTGAAATCCCGGGAAAGCATTAAGGTAATCCCAGTCACAGTGGCGCCAACGACCTTGCGAATGCCTATCTCTTTCCTTCGACTTTCCGATGAATATATGGCCAAACCTAAGAGTCCAAGAGAAGCAATAAATACAGATAAAACCGTGAAGATTGTAAGTAAATTCTGAATACGCCCTTCACTTTTATAAAGAAGATCGAGTCTGCTATCCAGGAAACTAAATACCAGTTGTTCAGAAGGATATATTTTCTCCCATGTAAAATTAAGATGATCGATCATTTCCGCTATATTCCCTTGGGTACCTTTAATCGCCAGTACAGTGATGTCCTCCGGATTCGCAATGTACATAACAAGCGGTTCGATTCTTCGATGGAGGGATTGAAAATGAAAATTCTCAACGACACCAATAATGATACTTTCTCTAAACTCGTCTGTCCCAAGGGTCATACTAAGTTTTTTTCCAACAGCTTCCTCAGGTGCATAGCCTAATGTTTTTGCGGCTTGCTCATTAATAAGAAATGCATGTTCCTTATCGGTTACATATTCACGTGAGAAATTTCTGCCATGCAATAGACGCATATTGTAGGTGTTAATAAAATCATAGTCTGTTAAGAGCAATAATAAATTGTAGAATTCATCTGTGTCATCCCGGCGAAAGTTTGTATCCCAAAAGACATCATTCCCAAGAGTATTTGAAGTTCCAGATACTGAAGTGATATGTGAACTCTGGATTAAACTATTTCGGAATGACGGGAGTTTGTGCTTAACCTCTTCAGATTCTGTAGACACGAGGATTACATTCTCCTTGTCAAATCCCAGAGATTTACTCTGAAAGTATTGCATCTGTTGATAAATGATGATGGTACTGATTATTAATGCAATAGAAATAACAAACTGAATAACGGTCATACCATTACGGAAATTAATTCTGTTCGAAGTTTTATCTGTCGAACCTTTAATCGCTTTAATCGGATCATAAGCAGAGAGCATAAATGCGGGATAAATCCCGGCGAAGAGCCCCGTAATTGTGGAGAGGAGGAAAAGAATCAAAAGATTTTTTCCTTTGAAGATCAAAAATCCCGAGAATTCTTTCCCGGATATTTGGTTAAAAATTGGAAGTAAAAATTCTATCATAAGAATAGCTATAATACAACTAACAGAGGCCAACAGAAATGATTCTCCCAGGAATTGTGTCCATAACTGGTGGCGACTTGCTCCAATCGCTTTGCGCATCCCTACCTCTTGCGCTCTTTTATTCGCATTTGCTGTCGAAAGATTAATAAAATTAATGCAGGCAATGGTTAAAATGAGAATGGCAATAATGGACAAACTGTATACGGCCATTTTATTACCCTGTGGGGCAATTTCAAAATTTCGTGTGGGCTCTAAATGAATATCTGTAAGAGGTTTTAACTTTATCTTGAAGACATCATTAACATCAATATCAGGTCCGAAATATGCAGCAAAATCAGCCATAAGATATTTTGACAGGAGAGAAGGAAATTTCAATTCCATAGCCGGGGCGGAAATATGATCCTGAAGTATAATATAGGTATAAAAATTATTGTTGAACCATTCATCTAGAATTTCAGGCGGATAAGAAGAAATAGATATTAAAATCTCAAAATTAAAATGGGAGTTAGCCGGAACATCATTCAATATACCAGTTACTAAAAAATCAACAGGCTCACCCTCCCAATGAATCGTTAATGTTTTACCAATGGCCTTATTCGTCCCCATATATTTCATAGCGATTTCTTGGGTTAAGACAATTGTGTTTGGCTGATTTAATACATTTTCGCGGTCACCTTTGAAAAGCTTAAAATCAAATATTTGAAAAATAGAATTATCAGAAACCATAACTTTTTGTTTTCTGAAGAGATTTCGATGGTCTTTGATAAATACTTCTTTTTTCTCGAGCCGGACAAAATCTATAATTTCCTGGTAATCCTGGACCATAACTGGTCCAAAGGGTGGCGATGTGTTGGCACCCTGCCCATGCATATCCTGAAAATCCCATCTTCTTTCTACACGATAGATATTATCAGCCCTGGAATTGAACTGATCATAACTAATTTCATCTTGAACCCACAGGTAAATGATAAAACAAACAGCCATGCCAATGGCAAGCCCAGCTACATTTATTATTGTAAATAATTTATTCTTTAAAATATTTCTAAATGCAATGGTTAGATAATTTTTTATCATCTTTACTCCAAAAAGTGAAACGTCCAACACTGTACGTGAAACAAACATCTGTTATACGTTTTGTGGCGCATAAGGAGGAGAGGGGAGCGAGGAGGGAAGAGAGATCCTTTATCTCAATCATTATTCTCCTCTCTCGTATCTCTTCACTCTACTCTCCACCATTCACGATTTTCGCTCTACTAACTTTACTCATACCGCAGGGCTTCAATAGGATTGGCAAGTGCCGCTTTTAATGTTTGTACACTTACGGTAATTAATGCTATAATCAATGCTACAAAACCTGCCAGCAGAAAGTACCACCAGGCGATTTCAATTTTGTACACATAATTCTCAAGCCAACGGTTCATAGCATACCAGGTAATGGGCCAGGCGATTAAATTGGCTATAATTACCCATTTGGCTATATCTTTTCCTAATATGGCAATCACGTTAATTATTGAAGCACCTAATACTTTTCGAATGCCAATTTCTTTTGTTCTTGCATTTATAATAATAATCACCAATCCTAAAAGTCCCATAGAAGAAATTATAAATGAAAATAAGGTGCTGATCCCTGTTATTTTCTGCCAGCGTTCTTCGTTTTGATATTTCAAATTTAAATTGTCACTTAAAAATGTATAGTTAAAATCCCGGTTTGGTACTGTTTTATGCCATTGCTCTTTTAGAATGTTGATGGTTCTACTGATATTTTTTGCTCTAATCTTTACCATTATGGACCATGGGCCATTTATCTCTGACGTCATATGTAATATTGAAGGTGGAATTTCTTCTCGCAATGAGTGGACATGATAGTCTTTGACAACACCGACGATTTCCGGCTTATGTTCTTTGAACGCATATCCGTTTAAAATGGTGCCAATGGGACTTTGAAGATCAAATTCTTTGACTAATGTTTCATTTACAATGATGGAATTTAATTTATCTCCTGGAAATGATTCTGAGAAATCACGTCCCTCGATTAGATCAATGCCTAATGTATTAACGTATTCTTCTTCTACCCGGATTATATTTACCTGAATCGGCTTGCCGGATTGGGTGTGAAAAATTCTGGAGCTATTACCGTTTGAAAAATTTCGGTCACATCCCGTAACGTTGATAATATCCGGGTAGGATGAAATATTTGTTTTATAGGTATCACTTAAGTCCTTTGATATTGGTATCACAACAATTTGATCTTTGTCAAATCCGAGTTGCTTATTCTGCATATATGAAATTTGATGGGACATTATAAATGCGGATGTTAATAAAACAATAGAGAGAAAAAATTGTATGATAACAAGTATAGAATTGATTCTACTTTTCCCCCCAAGCTTTGATAAGGCCTTAAAAACTCCTGTGGGAGTATAACTTGAAAGAACCAGGGACGGGATCCCGGCGGCAAAAAAACTGGATATTAGCAAGATAATGAACAGGAAAATTGGAATCCCAAAATTACTAAAGATATCAATTGATAATTCCTTTTGAGATAATTGATTAAACATTGGTAATAAAAATTCTGCGATTGTATATCCGAAAATAAGCGACACTATAATGAGTACAATTTTTTCTATCGAATATTGAATAACAATATGTTTTCTTCCCGCACCCAATACTTTTCTAATACCAACTTCTAATGTTCTGGTTAGAGATTGCCCAATTGAAAGATTAATAAAGTTGATACAGGCTAAGGTTAATATTAACAGTCCGATACCTATCAAAATATATGAATAGGTTTTATCACTTTGTGATTCATAGCGGGTGTGTATATTTGTATTGAAATAAACATCCTTTAAGGATTGAATTTTAAGAATAAAAGAATCATCAGTATCTTTTAAAACACCTTTCTCCTTTAACTCGTCTACCGGTTTACCATAAATTTTTGCGACTAGTGGTTGTAATGATTTTTCAACATCCGCCGGGTTATATCCCGTTTTAAGCTCCATAAAAACCGAGAGTTCACCAAAAGCGTTGCTAGATCGGCTATAATAACTATTTCCTTCCGCCAACATCAAAAGGTCAAACTCTAGGCTAGAGTTTTTGGGCAATGATTTCAAAATTCCACTAATGATATAATCTTTTTTATCTTCCCACCCATGAATAGTCAGCACTTTTCCAATAATCTGTGAATAATCGCTATTAAAGTTGCCGAAAAATTTTTCTGCCACTTTTTCTGAAATAACCACCTGGTCGTGGGTTAATAATGCCTTCTGGGGATCACCGGCAATTAACGGAAAACTAAACATGGATAAAAAGGTAGAATCGACCTTTGCAAAATGCTCTATAAATCTTTTGTTATTATGCTCCGTAAGCGCACTTGTCCGTTGGAAGGCTGTCGCATTTTTGACTGCTGGATAATTACTCTGAAGCTCAGTAACTAATGAATGTGGATGTAGACTTAAATTGTAGACTTCGTTTTCTGTGGTTTCTGCACAATAATAAATTTGGTAGATATTTTCCCCATTTTCATGAAATTGGTCAAAACTGAACTCATGAGAGACATAAACAAAAATGAGTATACAACAGGCAATTCCTATTGCCAGACTGAAAATATTAATGAGCGAATTCCACTTGTTTTTTACATGATTTCTCAATGCAGATTTAAAATAGTTTTTAAGCACAACACCTCCAATTATTATTGATCATTCATATCTCAGCGAATCCACCGGATTGGTCAGGGCTACTTTAATGGCATGGGTGCTTATAGTGACCCAGGTGATAAGTATTGCAGTTGCTCCGGCTATCAAAAAAATCCACCAATAAATATCTGTTTTATACGCAAAATTTTGTAACCAGCGATCCATCATGATATAGGCAATCGGCCAGGCGATAAGATTGGCCAGAACTACCCATTTAAAAAATTCCTTTGACAACATCAGAATTACGCTGCTTACCGAAGCACCGGCTACTTTGCGAATCCCGATTTCCTTGGTACGTTTTGTCATCCTTAATGCTGAAAGCCCGAACAAGCCGAATCCGGCAATCAGGATGGCCAAAACGGAAGAATACTTTACGATTTGGTTCCAGCGCTCTTCGAAATTATAAAGTTGGTTAAATGATTGGTCCAGAAAACTGTATTCAAAGGGATGATCCGGCACAATCTGGTAAAATTTGTCCTTGAGTAAAGAAATTGTTTCTGAAATCTTCTCTGGTTTGATTTTTACAAAGTAATAGTTCAAGGGAACATAGGGATCTAAAAATAGGACCAGCGGTCCAATTTTTTCGTGTAATGAGGCATAATGAAAATTATTGATAACACCGATCACTTCTAAATCCCACCCCATCCATTCTATCACAACTGTTTTACCAATGGCCGAAGACCAATCCATTCGGTTGACAAAAGCCTGATTAACAATTATTGCTTTTGAGGTATCAGTGTGGATGTTCCTTGAGAAATTTCGGCCTTCACTTAACCTTATACCAAAAGTATCCAAAAAGTCATAATCTATTTTTAGGTTTCTCGCAGAGACAGAGGCATTCTCACTGAGAACATTAGCGATATGAAAATAACTGCCGGGATATGCAATCGCACCGGTAACATTAATGACGCTTGTATATGGTTTTAAGGTTGTGCGGTAGGTGTCAAGCGTTTGTTGACTATTTCCCCCATGAAAGGGAATTGCAACCACCTGTTCGCCATTAAATCCCAGGTTTTGTGATTTAAGATAATTGAGCTGATTCGACATCACCAATGTACAAACTATCAGAAATATGGATAATCCAAATTGAATCACAATCAATGATTTTGAAAAATAGCCCTTACTGCTTGACAATATTTTCTGTTGATAAAGATCCGCAGGCTGATATTTTGAAAGCATCAAAGCCGGAAAAAGTCCGGAAGGAAGACTTAAACCTAAGATCAGAAAGATCGCTAAACCAATGAAATACGAGGGATGTACATCGGTGAGAATTAATGTTTTATCAGCGAGATTGTTAAATACAGGTAAAAACAATTCCGCTAAAAAGATCCCAAGAAAAAAAGATATAGCAGTAATGATCATCGTCTCACAACAGAATTGTATAATAATTTGTCGTCGGAAAGCCCCCATGACTTTCCGGATACCAACTTCTTTATAACGCATTGAACTAAGAGAGGCCATGATGTTCATGGAATTAATACTTGCAATTATCAGGATTAATAAAGTAATACCAGCCAGAATGTAGGAGTAGGTCTTGCTGCTCGCCGGCACCATGGTTGCCTGGACTGTTGATGCGAAATGGATATCTGATAAGGGTTGTAAAGAGTAATCGGTTTGCGTATCATCATTATATTTTTTTACAAGAGAAGGGATCTTTGAATTCAGTGCTTGCATTTGGTAAGAATTGTATAACTGGATATAAGTATGGACAGCGTGTAAAGACCAGCTATCAATAGAAAAATCTTCTCTATAAATATCTCTTGTTTTCTCAAAAGGGCATAAGAGGTCATAGTGAATACTGGAATTATTGGGTGTATCTTCGATTACACCATTTACTGTAAAAATGTAATGTCCACCAGATTGCATTAAGGTTAATTGTTTGCCTATCGGATTATCCTTGCCAAAATATTTTTTAGCTGTTCGTTTACTAAGAACAACTGTATTTTTATCCCTTAATACCTGATCAGGATTTCCGATATGAAGATTAAATGAAAACATTTTGAAAAAGTCGGGATCTGTAAAGGTTGCTGTCTCTGTAAATATTTTATCTCTGTATTTTACATTAAATTCTGAAAATAGAAACCGCGTTGCATATTCAACTTCGGGAAATTCTTCTTTTACAGCTGCTGCGAGTGGGGCCTGGGTTTTTGAATTAATTCGGGTTGAGTTGTCTCGCATAAATGTATGATTAATCCGAAATATCCTGTCTCCATTGGTGTGAAATGAATCATAGTCTCAATTCATGCTTGATAAACAATATCAGCATTATTGAACAGGCAATGGCAACAGCAAGCCCTGAAATGTTGATCAGGGAATGAAGTTTATACTTAAGTATATTTCTAAGGGCTATTTTAATGTAGTTTTTTAACATATCTACTCCCTTGTACGTAGAGCGCTTCACGCTCAACGCTCTGCACTCCACGCTCCACGTTTCATCATTTTCGCTCTTCTCTTCTCACAAAACATTCCACCCTTAACTCTGTACCCTCTACACGCCACGCTTCACGAATCCTACTCATAACGCAGTGACTCCATTCCGATAAACCGGGATTTCGCCTCTCCGATACTATTCGTATCTGAGAGACTCAACCGGATTTGCTGTCGCCGCCCGGATGGTCTGCCAACTTACGGTTATCAGAGCGATTACTAAAGCAATCAGGCCAGCCAAAACAAATGGCCATATTGAGATATCAACCCGATAAGCGAAATTTTCTAACCATTGTGACATCGCATAATAGGCAACTGGCCAGGCGATAATATTAGCCAGCAGAATCCATCGGATATAGTTTTTTGATATCATGGTAAAGATGTTAAAGATAGTGGCACCAACAACTTTTCTGATTCCAATTTCTTTTGTTCGCGTTTCTGCTGAAATTTGAGACTGGCCAATTAAACCAAGGCAAGCAATAAAAATTGATAAAAATGTAAAGACTCCAATCATTTTTGTTAAGCGAATATCATTTTTATAAAGCATTTCATAATCTGTATCTAAAAAATGGTATTCAAAAGGGATATGCGGATTAAGCTCTGCCCATGTCTTCTCGAGCTCTTTTATAAATCCGGGTATATCATTTCCCTTAAGTTTAAAAAACATGCTACTGAAATATGACTCTTTGGTTAGATCTTTAAATAGATAAAATACTTGTGGATTGATTTTATCATGAAGATTTTTAAAATAGGTATCTTTTATCACGCCAACAATAGTACCCCATCGTCCGTATAAAGCGAATTCTTTACCCACCGGATCTGTCATGGCCATTTTTCTGGCAGCTTCCTGATTTATTATATAGTTTTCTTTATCAGATTCAAGATTATCATCGAAGTTACGCCCTTGATGAAATTTCACATCGAACATATTAAAGTAATTGACATCAATTCTGGTTGTTTCTGTTGTTACACGTTCATCTCCGCCGTTGAATATTTGGCCGTTCCTTTTCCATAAAATACCTCGGGTATTGTTTCTTTGGCTATATGGTACACAATCTTTTAAGGCTATTTGCTCCACTTCAGGGTGTTTTTCCATTTGTTCTTTAAGAACTTCAACATTGTTAGATATTTTCCCTCTTAATGTAATGTAGGCAATCTGATTTTTCGAAAAACCCAGATCTTTGCTGTAAACAAAGCTTAATTGTATAGTAAACAGAAGGGCACAAATGATAAGGGCAATAGATATACTGTTTTGGAAAATAATTAAAATCCCCAAAAATCGATTTTTTTCCCTTGTTGAGGTCCCAAGAACAATTGTTTTTGTGCTGGAAAGTTTGATTGAAGGGTATATGCCGCATATTAATGTTGTTATAATAATTATAATGAAAAGAGATATGAAATAGGTGGTACTAAATTTAAAAGAGATATTTTGTCCTGCTAGTTCTAAAAACGAAGATTTAAATATTTCGACGAATAGTAAGGCAACAAGAAAAGATATTATGACAATAATTAATGTTTCAGAAAAATAAGAATAAAAAATATTTCTCCGACTCGCACCACATATTTTTTTGATAGAAGAGGAAGTTCTTCTATTGTTAATAAGAGAGAGCGAAAGATTTATGTAATTGATACAGGCGAGTAAAAGAATGATAATACCGATAGAAGCAAAAACAAAAAGAGTCCGGTAATCTCCACTTTCACCCAGGCGGTTAGATATTTCATAATCTAAATAAATATCTTTAAGCTGTCGAAGATGATATATGTTGTCGCCGGAAATGATATGAGGACAATGATTATCCCGGGCAATTTTTTCAATGCTTTTTGTTAAAGGTTCAATCGAAATCCCTGGAGTTGTGAGAATAAAAGTCCTAAAATTTGGATCACCCCAGTACATTCCACACAATTGATATTTAACGGCAAATTTATGAGAAAGAAGATAATCAAATTGTATATGTGAGTTTGCTGGTACATCTTCTATAACAGCTTTAACGAATCCCCCAGCTTCACCCTCTAAAAACATCTCCTTATCAATCGGATTCTCATCACCAAAGTACTTTTTAGCAAAAGACTTTGTAATCACCATATGATCTTCCTGATCCAAAGCTTGTTTCGGATCTCCCTGCAACGTTTTAAATGAAAAAATATCAAAGAAAGCCGGATCCGCTGTTAACCCACCACTTTCGTAAAATAAATTATCTTTATATTTGAAGGCGAATTCGGGTAGTCGACGAACCCGAGCAACTTTTTCAATTCCTGTAACGCTTTTTTCTATTGCTGGGGCCAATGGAGCAGGCGAACCAGCCCATCGTTGACCATCCCTTGTGTTTTTATAATTTATCTGATAGATCCTTGAAAAGTTGTCATGAAATTCATCAAAACTATATTGATGAAAGATCCATAGAAAAATAAAAAAACAGGCGGCCAGGCTAATTCCAAGTCCCAGAATGTTGAGCGCAGTATATTTTTTGTTTTTTAATAGTGATCGCCAAATATGTTTGTACATAAACATTACCATTTCCCCTATTTCTAAAATCGCTCTACTCTGTAAACCTCATGCTCATCTTTTTTTCACATCCTAAGTCTTTTCATCTTTTTCCCTATTATTTTCTCGGTTGTGTCTATGGAACGACACAATTAATCACCTCACTACTGTCACAGCAATAGATACCATGCACTGGTCTCGTCATCGATAATCTCTCTCCTCTGTCTTCTCTCTTCTTTCTTCATTTTCATAAGATATTCCACTCTAAACGCACTACGCTTCACGCTTTTCGTTCTAAGAGTTCTACTCATACCTCAATGCCTCCACCCCGAAAAAGCGGTCTTCACCCATCATTACTATTCGTAGCGAAGGGCTTCGACAGGATTGGTCAGCGCGGCTTTAATAGCCTGAAAACTTACTGTAACCAATGCAATAAATAAGGCACTCCCGCCGGCGATGGCATATATCCACCACTCGATATTAATCCTAACTAAGTTCTCTTCTCTGCTCATAATGTTTTCAACTCTCAACTCTTAACACTCAACAGATATTTTATTCATATCTCAAAGCCTCGATCGGATTGGCCATGGCCGCCCTTGCTGACTGAAATATAACAGTCAGGAGGGCTAATAATAATGCTACCATGCCTGCCCCTATAAATATCCACCAACTGAAATCAATCCGATACACAAAATTATCAAGCCATTGACGCATAAAATATCCAGGCAATCGGCCATGCGATCAGATTGGCCAGGGCTACCCATTTTAAGAAATTCCAGAGAGAGCATGGATGTATTTTTGAAATCGATGCACCAAGAACCTTGCGGACACCGATCTCTTTTGTTCTCCTTTCTATGGTATAGGAAGCCAAACCAAATAATCCCAAGACAGGATATAAAGATGGCCAAAATGGCAAATACATTGATGATTTTACCCATCCGGATTTCCATTTCATAAAGACGATTATAGGTTTTATCCATGAATTCATAACGAAAGGGGTAGTCTGGGGCAAATGCTTCGGTAGTTTGTTTTATATAATCAAGCGTTTTCTCTAAGTTTGCCGGTTTAACTTTTATATAGGCGTAAGAGAGATAGGGTTGATGCATTCTAAAGATGGAAGGGGCAATACTTTCGTGTAGAGAATGGGCATGAAAATCATTTACAACACCGATAACTTTAACCTTTTTATACGATTCCTTAAATGCCGGATGATCAAAATAAATCTCTTTACCTAGAGGAGAATCGAAACCCATCAAGCGAGCAGCACTTTCGTTGATGATACAGGCCTCTGTTTTATCACTTGAAATATTACGATCAAATACCCTGCCCTCGATAATGGTCATACCGAATGTTTTAAAAAAATCATATTCGACCATATTGTAGGGCATGGTTACATCATCCTGGTCAAAATGACCTTCCCAATTAACACCAATGAAGGATCCGATATTGAAAGGTGTGCTGGCAGCCGATGTGACTGTCACAATATTTTGATTTTTCTGTAGCTGATATCCGATAGGATTCAAATTTCGATACTAAATCCTGATTGCTGATCAGGTTTATTATAAAATCTTTTTTTATGCCAATATCTTTATTCTGAATAAAATGCAACTGCTCCTGCCATATAATAATGCAAATGATCAGACCAATCGATATGGCGAATTGAAATATGGTAAGTACTTTTCGTGAGGTATGACCAAAACTTGACGACGAGGATTGTTTTTTAAGTATTTTTGAAGGAAGAAAAGAGGAAAGATATAGTGCCGGATAACTACCAGAAATTAATCCGGTTATGATAGTTGCGGCAAATAAAAAAAGAATGGTACCACCTGGTTGTCCTGAGAACAATTTTAATTGCTTCATGGTAACCTGGTTATAGGCAGGCAAGAACATTTCCACTAATAATATTCCGATACCAAGCGAGATAATGGAAATCAAAAGAGATTCACTCAGAAATTGAATGATGAGTTGTTTACGGTTGGCTCCGACCACTTTTCTTATACCAACTTCAATGGCCCGCTTTGTTGCTTTGGCCGTTCGCAGATTCATAAAGTTGATACAGGCAATGAGTAAAATAAATATGGCAATAATCGAGAAATAACGAACCATTTTAATCAGGCCGGATGTACCGTCCTGAAATAAATGGATCTCAGTCAGGGGCTGTAAAAATGGATTCCTCTCTGATTCAGCGTAAACATTCTCCCGGTAAAAATCATGTATTTTATGATCCATCGTTTCCATATCAGTCTGATCGTTCAGAAGCACACAGGTATATCCGGTATATTCCCAGCTCTCGAGACGTTGTTGAGGCATCAGATCAACCCGCGCAATCAAATCAAATTGGATTGAGGAATTGGAAGGTATATCTTCAATTACCCCACTTACGTTGAAATCATGATCATACTTTTGGATATAAGATTGTTTCTCCAATTGGATTTTTATCACCAAAGTATCTTTTTGCCGTTTCTTGGGTTAAGGACGATGTTATATTTTTCGCTCAAAGCCGATCTTGTGAGCCATGGAAGAATTTGAAAGAGAAAATAGTGAAAAAAGCAGGATCTGCGAGATAGAATCGGGATTCGTCAAAAGATTTATCTTTATAGTTAACAAGAGAACGCTCCCAGGGCCAGAGACGGGTGAAAGCCTCAATCTCCGGATAAACTTTCTCAAGGTCGGGACCTAATCGCCAGGATGAGGATGTGACCAACCCCATTTCTTTCGACATAGTATTAACCCTAAAGATTCTATCCTTATTCTCATGAAATTGATCAAAACTAAGTTCGTCAAACACCCAGAGAGAAATCAATAAAAAGCAGGCAATTCCGATTGATAAACCTGTGATATTTATGAAGGAGTATAGTTTTTGCCGGAGAAGATTTCGGATGGCTATTTTTAGGTAATTCTTTAGCATTGACTTACCTCAATGATCAATGAACAATAAGCAATTATCATTTCTTATTTATTCGAGTAGATTTTAAAATAGAGAACAGAATTTTAGCAATTTCATCCGCGTCTGAAAAAATACTCTGAAAAGTTTTAGTATCTATAAATGAAGTATCATTGAGAAGCGATAACCAATATTTTGTTTCAAGACATTCTTTATATGCAATGGAAATTTTGTTTGAAAAATCTACTTTTGATATGACCCCATTCGCTTCGGAAATATTTGCACCTACCGTTATTTTCTTTTTGCATAAGAATATACTCTTAGTATTAAACTGATAATTGTATATTGATCATTGGTAATTGCTCACTCATATCTCAGCGACTTTATTGGATTCGATAAGGCCGCTTTTAATGTTTGTATACTTATGGTCAGAAGAGCAATAATTATGGCGGTTCCGCCGGCAATGAAAAAGATCGGCCATGCTATCTCAGCACTATAAGCAAACTCTTTCAACCACGAATTCAGATAATACCAGGCCGCTGGCCAGGCGATAATATTGGCCACAATGATCCATTTTGTAAATTCTTTGGATAAGAGCATCAATATATTGGAAACCGAAGCCCCAAGAACTTTGCGTACACCAATTTCTTTGGTTTTCTGCTCTGCAGCAAAAGCAGCCAAACCAAAGAGACCTAGACAGGAAATAATAACACTCAGAAGACTAAAATAACTAAAAAGCGTCTGGAGTTTTTCTTCTGATTTATAGGTTTGATTAAAAGTTTCATCAAGAAAATAATATTCAAATGGGAAGTTTGGATTAAACTTTGTCCACGTTTTTCGAATATAGTCGATAGTATTCGGAATATTTGCGGTATTAATCTTTACTGAAAATTTCCAGGGATCAGCCGGACGTAGAAATAAAGAAAGAGGGCGAATCTTGTTATGTAGAGATGAAAAATGAAAGTCCTCGATCACACCTATAACATTCAGGGACCAGCGTTGTGTTCCGTAGGTTTGAATAACTTTTTTGTTGATAGGATCTTTCCATCCAAATTTTTTTACCGCCTCTTTGTTTAGTATTACAGCTCCGATTACATTTTCACGACTATAGTCAAGGATATCTAAGGAATGCTCCCGTGAAAAATTCCGACCTTCAGCAATGGGGATCTCATACAGATCAAGAAAGTCATAATCCACTTTATTCTGAATTAAGGCAATACTTTCATTCTCTGCGGCTCCTTCCCATGTGACATTATTAAACATGCCGATTCGGCTGGGAAGTAAGAGAGAACCACAAACCGCGGAAATATTGGCATTTTTAAGCAATTCCTGCTTAAAAGGCTCAGTATCTTTACGGAAGTTATCACCCATAACAGGCAGTATAACAATCTGATCCTTTTGAAAACCAAGACTTTTATTCTGCAAATAGTCAATTTGGTGATTTATCGAAAGGGTGGTTATAATTAATCCGATGGCGATACTAAACTGCGCCACAACCAGGAATTTTCTTATATTGGTGTTTTTTCCGCTTAGAGATTTCTTACCACGGAGTACATTAATTGGTGAAAAAGCGGACAAATAAAGGGCGGGATAACTTCCGGACAAAAAACCCACAATCAACGTAATAACTAAGAGTAAACCATAAAAATTCCAGTCAGTTAAAGCGGGGAAGATTAAGTCTTGCTCGGTAATATTCCTGAACAACGGCACTATATTGATAACAATCACAATGGCCAGGATCAGAGCAATGATAGATGTTACAATGCTTTCGCCAAGAAACTGTTTAATAAGTTGTCCATGATTGGCTCCTACTACTTTCCTTAATCCAACTTCTTTTGATCTCTTGGTGGAACGAGCCGTAGAAAGATTCATAAAATTAATTGATGCTATAATGAGAATAAGGATCCCGATGGCTACAAATAGGTATATCTTTCGTATATCGCTCCAGCTTGTAACTTCTGAATAGAGATGGATTCTACTGAATTGTTCTAGCTCAAGTCCACGTTCTACCTCGGTTGAACTGTGAGAATTCATCACATGGTTTAGAGTTTGTTCTAACTCATGAATGCTCTGATTATCCTGAAGCAACAAATAAGTCTGGAGACGTACTGTTACCCAATTTGTCATAAAACTATCATCCGTCAGATCTTTTAGCGTATTGAAAGAAATCATGAAGTCAGGATTAATGTGGGTGTTTTTGGGGAAATCCTCAATCACGGCAGTTACGAGCAGGGATAATTCATCATCAATTTCCAGAGTTTTACCAATAGGACTTTGATTACCAAAGTATTTTTTTGCCATTGATTGTGTAATTACTACAGAGAACTTGTTCGTTAAAGCCGATTCCATCTTACCGGCTATAACGGGGATGGTAAAAAGATTGAATAACCCCTGATCGGTGAAGACCATGTTTTTTTCATAAAACTTTTTATCTTTGTAAGTGACCAAAGATTTCCCAGCGTTTTCAAACCGGGCGTAGTCTATTATCGCAGGAATCTCATTTTTAAGAGCCGGTCCCAGAGGTACCATAGAACTTTGAGTCTTATATTCACCGTTAGGGTGTTGTTGGATAACATTTACCCGATATACACTGTCCGCTTTTATATGGTGTGATTCATAACTCAGCTCATACCGCACATATAATAATATTAGAATAAAGCAAGCCATACCAAATGCTAATCCAGCAATATTGATAAATGAATATGTCTTTTGGGTTGTTATGTTTCTGATTGCTATTTTTAGATAGTTTCTTAGCATCGTTTCTCCTTTTTTACCACAAAGATCACTAAGTACATTATAGTGAATATCAAGATGGTGTTATTGCAGTATTCAAAATAAACATTTTGTGTTCTTTGTGCATTCTTTGCGTCCTTTGTGGTAAAAAATATCTTTATCATTTATAAAAATACTGGTTTTAAACTATTCTACCATCGAGCAGATTAATGATTCTCTTGCCATAGGCAGCCTTTTCCTCAGAATGGGTTACCTGGATTATTGTAGTACCATTCTCATTTAATTTTTTAAAAAGCTCCATGATCTCACGACCCTGTTCAGAATTGAGATTACCTGTTGGTTCGTCTGCTAAAAGAAGAGAAGGGGTGGCAACAATTGCACGGGCAATGCCTACCAATTGTTGCTGTCCTCCAGACAATTGACTTGGAAAAAGGTCTTTTTTGGCAACGATGTTAAAGCGGTCAAGAATATCTGCAACCATTGCTTTGCGCTCGGAGCCTTTTATCTTTTGATAAAGGAGTGGTGTTTCTATATTTTCATAAACGGTTAATTCATCAATCAGGTGATATTGTTGGAAGACAAACCCAATTTCGTGTTTATGAAGCTCTGTTCTCTCTTTTTCACTTAACTTATGTACTTTCCTGTCACGGAAATAGTACTCTCCCTGATTCGGCTCATCTAACATCCCTAAAATATAAAGCAATGTTGATTTACCGGCTCCGGAGGGTCCCATAATTGTTATAAAATCACCCCTTTCAATTTCAAGGGAGACATCATTGAGCACATATGTTTTGACAAATTTGTTTGTGTAATATTTGAATAAATTTTCAACTCGAATCATTTTGTTTCTCTCCCCAACCAGTCGTGGTTTGTGATCAATGGGCGATTCAACGAATCGCCCCTACATCACGCTATACTCTCAACTCTCTACGAATCAGATCTTCACCTTTTCCTGTACATTCTCAGACACGACTTGCCCATCAAATAAATGGACAATACGATGACTGTATTCTGCGTACATAGGGGAGTGGGTAACCATAATTATGGTTGTTCCATTACCGTTTAATTCCTCTAAAATTTTCATAACTTCATCGCCATGAGCCGAATCTAGATTTCCAGTAGGTTCATCGGCCAGGATTAATTTTGGTCGGGCGACGATGGCCCGGGCAACTGCGACACGCTGCTGCTGTCCGCCCGATAGTTGTTGAGGAAAATGATTTCGACGGTGCATAATTTCCATCTGCTCAAGAGCTTCCTCTACCCGTTTTTTTCTGTCTGCAGAAGAAAAGCCCAGATAGAGTAATGGCAATTCTACATTTTCAAAAACGGTTAGTTCGTCAATCAGGTTAAAACTCTGGAAAACAAATCCGATGTTGTTTTTTCGAAGATTGGCTCTTTGTCTTTCCGTGAACTTTGAAACTTCAGTATCCAGAAAGTAATATTCACCACCCGTGGGATTGTCTAAAAGGCCTAATAAGTTCAGTAGGGTAGATTTACCGCAACCTGAGGGTCCCATAATTGCTATAAATTCGCCTTCTTTTACCTGAAGATTTACTTTGTCAAGTGCAGTTGTTTCTACTTCTTCTGTAGTGTAGACTTTTTGTAGATCGACTATCCGAATCATTCTATTGCTCCTCTCTTTGTCTCTCGCAGCGCCGCAACGCCGCAGCGAAACCTAAATTATAAGTACCTCATATAGTCATTTTATTGCTGTTTTGAAAAATGAATTTATTTAAAGTTAAATATTTATTAATCATATATAACGCTGCGCCTCTGCGTCGCTGCGAGAAATTAGTTTTCCTTTAAAACCAAGATGTCATTATCACCAAAGACTTTCATAGGAGGATGTAATAACTTGTTCTCCGGGTTCAAGTCCCTCTAACACCTCAAACATTTGTGGATTTTGCATACCCAAGCGGATATTTCGTTTATAAGCAAAATCATCGCTTTCATCCAGGACGTAAACCCACTGGCCACCTGTCTTCTGATAAAATCCACCGCGTGCCAACAATATAGCTTCACTTAGATTGCCAAGCTCAAGCCGTATATGTGTAGTTTGTCCGCGACGAATCCCATCTGGTTCGGAGCCAGTAAATACTAAATCGACATCAAAGCGTCCGTTTCGGATTTCCGGAAAAACTTTATCGACGATCAACTCATAGGTTGATCCGGCAAAATCAAATTCACCCTTCAAACCTTTATTGATCCGATGCAGATGATATTCATCAACAGGGGCACGGATTTTAAATCCATCTAATACATCCACCTGTCCAAGACGCTCCCCCCTGGATTTTGATTCACCAATCTCAGCATTCAATGCGGTTAATTGTCCGCTAATTGGTGCTTTAATCATAAGATTTTCTAACTTGGTCTTAACGAGTTCTAGGTTTTTTTGCATCCGCGCTAATGATGCTTCTAATTGTTTGATCTGGACTTTTCTGAATATAGAATCCTGTTTAAAGGATTCTATAGTGAATTCGCGTCTTTTCTGTGCGTACTCATATTCATCCTTGATTCTTTCAAAATCGAGTTTTGATACCAGATTATTCGCCACTAATTCTTTATTGCGCAGAAAATCTCTTTTGAATTGCTTGATCTGATAGTCAAGATCGATCAGCTGTGAGCGGAGATGAAGTTGATTCTGCTCCATTGCCAGACGGGTGTTACGTAGATTATTACTTTGCTCAAATAATTCAGCTTCCCGGAACATGATGTCCATCAGAAGATTTGTGTTCGATAGTTGAAGAATATTATCACCAACACTAACCATAGTTCCCGCCTCAATAAACTTTTTCTCAACACGACCACCTTCAATAGCGTCCAAATAAACGGTTTTTAAAGGGATCACGCTTCCGGTTACAGGAATATATTCTTTGAATGGGCCTTTCTGGACAGTAGAGATAGTGATTTTCTCTGATTGTACGTTGAGTTTTGAACTAGTGTCTCCAAATATGATGCTATAAATAACAGCCAGGGCAAAAGCAGTCGCTATTGCATAGGTAATGATCCTTTTTGGGGGCCATTTTTTCTTTTCAATTTGTTTATCCATAAAGTTGAATTCCCTGTTTATTCATCCTTTATACAATACAAGCAGCGTGCCAAACAGAAGAAGCCTGTATTTAGGGCATTGATGAGATAAATCTCTTTACATAATGTTCATTATTGAGACAGAGGTGTCCGGATTCGAACACTATTGTATGGATTGAGGATTTGGTTACGTAGATCTAAAATTTATTGTGTAAATAAAAAATATGTTTTATGATTCTAAATTTTAAGTTAATTTCCATATTATTATCCCACTCATAAAGAATTTGAGAATAAAAGTATCTTTGGGATTCAAAGAAAATAAATCTCATTGAGATAAAGGATGTGTTCAAGTGAAAAAGCATGATGCCAGAGTATTAATTATTGATGATGATGAAGATATCCTGTTTGCGTTCCGGCTTTTAGTTAAAAAACATGTTTCAGAGGTCCGGATAGAAAAGGATCCCCGGGTTATCCCAACTTTGCTTGAGGAAGAAACCTTTGATGTAATATTTCTTGATATGAATTTTGAGCGGGATGTTACAAGCGGCCAGGAGGGATTGACATGGCTAAAAAAGATATTGGAAATTGATCCTGCTGCTGTGGTTGTATTAATAACTGCATACGGAGATGTGGAGATGGCTGTCCGGGCAGTAAAAGAAGGGGCAGTCGATTTTATACTCAAACCATGGCAAAATGAAAAACTTCTCACAACCATCTCAGCTTCTCTGACTCTTCGTAAATCTAGAATGGAAGCAGATCGTTTACGCATTCAGCAAAAACAGACTCAGTGCAGATATTGATCAACCCTTTCTTGATTTTATTGGTCAGGGAGAGGCGATTAAGAAATTGTTTAGTACTATTGAGAAGGTGGCAAAAACAGACGCGAACATCTTAATATTGGGGGAAAATGGCACGGGAAAGGAATTGGTTGCCAGAGACTATTCATCGTCAGTCGGCGCGGCATGATAAAGTATTTATAAGTGTTGATATGGGAGCAATTAGTGAAACTCTTTTTGAAAGTGAACTGTTTGGTTATACGCGTGGCGCCTTTACTGACGCAAAAAAAGATCATACCGGAAGATTTGAAATCGCCAGCGGGGGGACCCTTTTCATGGATGAAATCGGAAATCTTCCCTATTCCCTTCAATCTAAGTTACTTAGTGCACTTGAATTGAGGCAAATTACCCCTGTGGGTTCAAATAAACCCAGATCTATAGATATACGTTTAATTTGTGCCACAAATATGCCCGTGATGGATATGGTTCAATCAGGTAAATTTCGACAGGATTTATTATACCGCATCAATACTGTAGAAATAAATTTACCTCCATTGCGCGAAAGACAAGAAGACATTCCTCTCCTTGCAGAGCATTTTATTGCCATTTATTCTAAGAAATACAATAAAAAGGGATTAAAATTATCAACAGAAACTCTCAAGAAATTACAATCATATCATTGGTCCGGAAACATACGAGAGCTGCAACATGCCATCGAAAGGGCCATTATTTTAAGTGAATCAGACATATTGCAAGCCGGTGACTTTCTATTCCCACCCAGGGGTTCAAAAAATAAAAGCGGAGAATTTGAAACCTACAATCTCGAATCGATCGAAAGAGAGGCAATCGTGAGAACATTAAAAAAACATCACGGAAATGTCAGCAAGGCTGCAAAAGAACTTGGTTTAAGCCGTGCAGCTCTCTATCGTCGAATGGAGAGGCATGGGCTATAAACGATGATGCTTTTCAAAAACTTCAGAATTCAGGTTACAATTCGAATTATTCTCTTATTTATAACCTTATTGGTTCTCTCTTATCTTCTCCTTGAAACAATTTTATATGCAACTATTGGAATCCTGATCCTGCTCTCATTATATGAAATTTATGGGTTAATTCGGATCATGGATCAAAGTAATATACGCATGGCCCAGTTCCTTCAGGCAGTACGTCACGCAGACTTTTCTCAATCGTTTAAAAGGTCCAAGCAGGGTAAGTCTTTTGATCAACTTAGTGATGCTTTTACACAGGTTATTCAGGATTTTCAGAAGATCAGGGGGGATAAAGAGGAAAATTTCCGCTATTTACAAACAGTTGTACAACATGTGGGTGTTGGATTATTGGCATTTGATAATGATGGAATGATTGAAATATTTAATACAGCTGCGAAAAAACTTCTTGGTATATCCGGATTACGAAATATTTCTGGTCTGGAACCGATTGGCAATGATTTAATACAAAAATTTTCCAACTTAAAATCCGGTAGCCGTGCTCTTATTAAAATCCAGCGTAATGATGATCTGTTGCAGTTATCTGCCTACGGAACAGAATTTCAGCTACGGGGACGCTCCCTAAAACTTATATCCCTACAAAATATACAAAGTGAGTTGGAAGAACAGGAAATGGAGGCCTGGCAAAAACTGATCCGTGTACTAACCCATGAAATTATGAATTCGATTACCCCCATTTCTTCGCTTGCCAAGACTGTTGATCATACTTTAGATGAACTAAATTTAGAGAACTTACAAGCAGGGGATATGAAGGATATCCATGATGCGGTTAGTACCATACATAAAAGAAGTGAGGGATTGATACATTTCGTTGAATCCTATCGCAAATTAACCAGAATTCCCCAACCTAATTTTCAGATGATACCAGTAAAGAAGCTGTTTGATAATGTTTTGCATCTTACGGAAGTCGAATCACGTAATAGAAAAATCAAAATTATATCAGATGTTAAACCAATAAGTCTTCATGTTATTGCCGATCAGGAATTAATTGAACAGGTGTTAATTAATCTTGTTCGGAATTCTTTTGATGCTTTTTCTAATACGAAGAATCCAAAATTATCACTCCTTTCAGATCTTGACGAACGGGGCCGTGTCCTGATTAGAGTCAGTGATAATGGCTCTGGTATTGAGCCTGAGGCACAGGAGAAAATCTTTATTCCATTCTTTACCACCAAAAAAACCGGTTCTGGTATTGGATTGAGTCTTTCCAGACAAATTATGCGTCAGCATGGTGGGAGTATTAATGTAACTTCTAAACCCGATGTTGAAACTACCTTTAGATTAACATTCTCATAGTGGGCATAAAAGAGATTTTCTATCCGTTTTAACCAAAAATTGAATAAGGGGGAGTATATATTATGGGTAGAAAAAAAGTAACGGGTATTGGAGGGATTTTTTTTAAAAGCGAAGATCCTGAAAAAATTAAAGAATGGTATTCCCGGCATCTTGGTCTTGTCACCAATGAATATGGTTCAGTATTTGAGTTTAGAAGTACTGATGCACCTGAAAAAAAAGGTTATTTGAACTGGAGTCCCTTTAAAAAGGATACAACTTATATTGAACCATCTACCAAAGAATTTATGATCAATTACCGGGTTGAAAATCTTGAAGAACTTCTTGTAGAACTCAAAAAAGCGGATGTGCAGATTCTGGGTGAAATGGAAGTCTATGAATATGGAAAATTCGCCCATATCATGGATCCTGAAGGAAATAAAATTGAATTATGGGAACCCGTGGATAGTGTTTTTACAGATCTTTATGAAGGGAAGACGACGCACTAATATTGGTAATTCCTGATTTCCGAATTTAGTTATCATTTTATAAAATTTATTTTCTCTGCGTCTTTGCGGCTCTGCGAGAAAAATAAACAGTACATATAGCATATATTTAGGGGATTCAGAGAAATGTTTCAGAAGGCAATAGTTAGAAGGCCATGTCCTCAGATGATTAATGGGCTGACAACCGCGAATTTGGGTAAACCTGATTTTAAACTGGCTTCGGTACAGCATCAAAAGTATATTGAGGCATTGGAACTTTGCGATTTAGATGTAACGGTTCTTGATGCAGATAACCGTTTCCCAGATTCGGTATTTATTGAAGATACGGCATTGCTAACGCCACATTGTGCCATTGTGATGAATCCAGGAGCCATTTCACGCAGAGATGAATCAAAAGAGGTAATACCTGTTCTTAAAAATTTTTTCGAATCTATCGAATTAATAGAATCGCCGGGGACTGCAGAAGGTGGGGATATTATGATGGTTGGTTCACATTTCTATATCGGAATTTCTTCACGGACCAACGAAGAAGGGGCAAGGCAGACTATTCAGATTCTGGAGAAATATAATCTATCCGGCTCTATGGTACCAATGAAAGAAATGCTTCATCTGAAAACCGGTCTAGCCTATCTCGAAAACGATATCCTTCTCGCAACGGGTGAATTTCTGACTATCAAAGAATTTAACCCATTCAAAATCCTACCGGTTGAAAGTTTTGAATCATACGCTGCCAACAGTATCTGGATAAATGGCCGTATAATCATGCCAACAGGCTTCCCGAATTTGAAAGATAAAGTAGAAAAAGTAGGATATGAGGTTATAGAAGTTGATACCTCGGAATTCCGGAAGCTTAGATGGAGGCGTGAGTTGTCTTTCACTTCGATTTTAGATTTTGGAATAATTAATCGAAAATCCAAAATAAACTATTCCCTACATCATTTTATTAAAACCAGTTTTTTGGTTTGGATAAATCCTGCCTCAGTGCTTAATCTATAATAATACACACCACTGGCAAATTCACTGGCATCCCATTCTACCTGATAATTGCCCGGCTGCTGATTCTCAGACACTAATGTCACGACCTTTTGCCCAGTTAAATTATAAATACTCAGTTCAACATAATTGGTGCTTGGTAATTGGTAATTGATCATTGTTTTAGGGTTAAATGGATTGGGATAGTTGTCAAATAACTGATATTGTTTTACATGATTGCTTGATCCGCTTTCTTTCAACGAAGATACAACACCAAATAAGCCCATAACCCTGCCGATAAGTCCGGATCTTTCCTCATACTCAGTGATCAGTTCGATCGGAAAAGAAAAGTGAGCCAGGTATCCGGGTTGTGTACCACCTTCGAATAAACCATTATAATAAATTCCGGCACCCTGATTATCTCCAAAATTTAGGATTCTCTCGCTCATATCGGGCTCAATAACATCTGATTTATAAATATCATTACCAGGTGGATTTACCTTACCGTAATAGTTTTTGAAAGTGGTACCCTCCTCCCCAATCAATTGATGTGATTCGGCAGAATCTGAAATAAAATTGGCTCTTAAGAATGTATGATAAAATTCTATATCTGATTCATTTCCAATCTCAACCAGATCATTTCCGATTTCTGACCCTGATATCAACAATTTTCCGCCCTTTTTTAAATAATTTTTTATATCCTCCTGTTCCTGATCGCTTAAAACTTTTTCCTCCCCGGATTCATCACCCAACAGATAAATGATAATCGGATAATCTGCCAATTGTATACGACCAGAACGAACAGCATCATCGGAGCACGTATTAAAAGAAAGCCCCAGCTTATCCAATATATTACCGTATTGAATCACAAAAGTATGTGAAGGTTTTTGCCAGTACCCATCCGTACGATCAAATCCGTCCACAATCAGAATCTCCGGTCCCTCCTCTGAAAGCCAGAGCCCATAAGCATCAGAAGAATCACTGTAATTTGTAAATGCGGACCGGTCATAGGCGTTCAGGCGCAGGTAGATCAAAGAATTATTGACATAAGGACTATAAAATAGAGTAGTATCATCAGGTGTGAGGGAATCAGAAATATTTTTCTGGACAGTCCAGGCTACACCATCAAGGCTAAAAGATAATTTGTAACCGGCAACATCATTGGAATCATTTGGCAACCAATTAAGGTGCCATTGGTTTGAATCATCTCCAATTAGAGAAACCATTTCGGGCATGGCCGGAGGATAATTATCCGGTACGACTATCTGTACTGTTTCCCAGGCGACCTTTGTATTAGATCTTGTATCCTCAGTGAAAACTTTAACCCGATAAGTTCCCTTGGCCAGTAGATCTGTATTCCAGTAACGATCAGATGTTACCCTGTTTGTAATGGTGTAAATGTAATTGCTTATGTCTGAACCCCAAAAATATACATTGGTGATATAGTTATCTGAGGATGGTATGTTATCAAATATATAATTCTCCACTGGCGCTGATACCGGAGTTGTACCGGAAGCATCATATATCTGGTACCCAATTTTAAAAATACCATTGTTATTACCAACCGGACCTGTATCCGAAATATCACGGGCCTTAGATACAATATCCACTTTTCCAAATACCCGGTTGTTGCTGAATTTTATTTGACTGTTATTGATATAAAAATCCACATAATCTATGGAAGGCAGATGGGGGTCTGAAAATGGACTTAATCCGGCACCCGGACGCAGGGCATTAATCTCACTACCTGGCCAGCCATCCTTAAAATGGATATGGTTCCATGAGTTTGTCGTCCCCAGGATAGTTTCGAAGGCGACAACCGGATCACCAATCTCAAGATTGGGATTAGGATCCACATGAACATAGGCATAACGTCCAACACGGATATAGGCATTGATACCGTAATCATCAGCGGTACCAATTCCATCTACAGTGCCATTAATTACAGAGTAGACATTATTCCCTTGAGGTAGGTGAATATCCACACCGTCGTGGAAATGGTGACGATCAATATCTCCGCTGGGTCTGTTTTCGCAAAAGGTACCATTTATCCAATGCTGCTGATCAAAGGGTGGGCAAGGCCATTGATAGGTTTGTGCTATGGATGGTGGTGCAGTAAAACAAATCACGATCAAGGTAAAGTATATTCTTTTCATGGATTTTCTCGATTAGTTTAGGCCCAAATCAATGGTTTACCTTGAATATTTTCCAGCCCTGGCGATGTCCCACAAAAAGCTCTTTTAGACTTACTATCATACCATAATGCTGGTTTATCAATGGTGATATTATCGACAGGCAGATCATACTTTTCTCGGCCCAGGTTGTCAAGGCTTAGAATCCGGATATTATCATAGATCCATGACGTCTGATCATCAGCAATCTCCTGTTTAGCCTTTCCCTCTTGAATAATTATGAAATTTGTGGGCGGCGTAAATACGGCCGATAAATAAATATTTTCCGTATCCTTGACGTTTGTTTCAGTAATTAATCTATTGCTTGCTATATCCAATAAATATCCTACATTTTTATCTAAAAGGTATGACATGGAATTGTCGTGATTAAAGATTGTTTTTCGGGCTTTCACCGATTGATCAACAATGATATTTGCCTCCATGTCTAAGACCAATGTTCGAAATTGATGTGAAGATCCCTCAACATCTTTTCTAAAAAAAGAAGCCGCTGTTAATTGGCCATTTGATGATCCGTTTAATGAACGTATTTGCCATTCTGGCAGATCAAAACGCATACGCAAACGGCCATTCAATTCGTATACCCGAATAGAACTTTTATATTTTGGGTTACCATCTAATGAGGGAAATATCTCGGTTATCCCTACACTTAGCAATCCATTGTTTAGATCAGTATATGCATTGTTCTCAGAATTATATTTATATGATTCCAAAACTCGGAATTGGTTGGATATTTTTCCTTCAGAATTGATAATACGAATCTGATTCTGGAGGTCGACACAAACCAGATTGCCGGAATGATGATCAATTCTTATCGATGGGAGGGGTAAATCATTATACCAGGGCATTTGCCATGTACCGAACGGCTCGCCATTCTGATCATACCAGCTAATTTTTAAAAGCGGATTTTGTTGATTCCCAATGAGCTGCTTTTTCCCAAATCCTATATCCTTATCAATATAAAAGAAAATAGCGTCGGTAAGTTCAATTTCATTTTGTAGTGATAAAACTCGTGTCCTGCTTACGGGCAAAGGCTGACTTGAGGATTTAATCCAGGTTGATATATTTTTAAATCCACTATTTTCCGCTTCCAGAGTATACAGATCATCCTGTGCTACCAGACTGTAAGTAAATACCATTGTCAATAAAGTAATTACTGCAAATAACAACTGCATTTTTATTCTCCTGCAAATTGAATGGGAAGATATGATATATTTCACAAAATTCCAAAGGAGGTTGGAAAAGTTTTTGGTACAAATTTTGTTAGTTATATATATTTGTGTCCCGGAGTTACCGTCCCCTCTGTCTTCCTCCTTAGTAAGGAGGGGGAATTGAAGGGGGAGGTGATTCATTGGAAATATTACTCAAAACTCCTTAGTTTAATGAAAAAACATTAGGAGAGATATCATGTTTATTGGTCATTTTGGGGCAGGGTTCGGGGCTAAAAAGATGGCACCTTCACTTTCATTAGGAACGTTGTTCCTGGCTACACAATGGATTGATCTTATTTGGCCCGTGTTGCTGATTTTTGGAATTGAGCGGGTTGTAATAGATCCGGGAAATACAATAATCACGCCCTTAGACTTTGTTCACTATCCATTTACCCATAGTTTGCTTGGTGTTTTAATTTGGGGGCTAATTCTGGGAACCACTTATTTTCTACTCAAAAAGAATATGAAAAATGCTTTATGGATAGGTGCTCTTGTAGTTAGCCACTGGGTACTGGATCTTATTACCCACCGCCCTGATTTGCCACTCCTACCAGGCAGTGAAATAATGGTTGGTCTCGGATTATGGAATTCAATGGCAGGGACATTAATTCTTGAAATCTCGATTTTTGTACTTGGAATCTATTTCTATTTAAAAACAACACAAGCGAAAAACAAAACAGGTTCAATGGCACTATGGGTTTTGATAGGATTTCTCTCCATTATATATGTGAGTAATCTTTTTGGGCCTCCACCACCCTCTGCAGATGCCATCGGTTATGTTGGTCTTTCCCAGTGGTTATTAATTCCCTGGGCTTACTGGATTGGGCGGAACCGTGTTGTCCGCAGTACGCTGCACGTAGAGCGTGGAGCATAGAGCGTTTAGGGTGGAAAAAGAAGAGTGAGGAGAGAGGAGAAGAACTCTCATCTCTGTTCACTCTTCACTCTGCGCAGTACAAGCCACGTTTTTTAACCCCTCTGTTTTGCCTCATTCTCAGTCTCAATTTGAGACGTTGTCTCACATTGATTACTTAAAAATACATAGATTACCATGAAGATCTATGAGTCTTAATCATATAAATTCATAATAAATAGTTAGTTACGTGTGGTAAATCTGACCTCTGTGTTTTCTGGCACGATTACTGTATTACCTTATAGTAGATACTATAAAGGAGCAACAAAAGAATGCAAACATTAACACTGAAAGTTGGTGATCCCATGACAGAGCAAATTAAACATACAGCCGATGTAAAGAATCAAAGGGGAAATTCACCGCATACTCATAACACAGCCAGTGAGGCAATAAATATTTTCAGGTCAATCGCCAGAACTTTCTGTCATCTCATACTGAAAATGAAATTAAAAGAAATGGGTAATGGGGTAAAATGTGATGGCAAACTCAATCTGACAGGTACCAAGAATATTAAAATTGGTGACGGGTGTCATTTTTACACAAATGTAAAATTACTTACAGAAGGCCGTGGGTATATTCATATCGGCCAAAATGTTAAAGTTGGACGCAATGTCAAAATTATTTCAAGAAACAATGTAACGATAGAGGACAATACGATAATTGGGGCAGATGTGACCATCACCGATATTATAACGAAGGAATCAGATATCTCTGCATACAACGGGACTAAATCAGTTTATATAGGTAAAGATGTATGGATTGGCAAAAACACAGAAGTACAGGCCGGTGTCACGGTCGGAAATGGCGCGACAATCTCTTCTAATAGTGTAATAAGTCGTTCAATTCCTCCAAAGGTCATTGCCGGCGGAGCACCGGCAAGAGTCATCAAGGAGCAATAAGGGGTACGCGATCAGAACTCATTGTATCTAATATCCTACTACCAATGCCAAATGCTAAAATCCCAATGACAATTTAATATTTAAGCCACAATACTTAATAGTTTTTTGTTTTTAATTGGCATTTGGTCATTTGGACTTTATTTGGCATTTAGCTTTGACATTGGACATTCATATTACTACTATTATCCAACCATGAATACGTCTGAAAATATCTTACAAACCTATTTTGGACACAATAATTTCCGTTCTATTCAAGAATCTGTTATTCAAAGAACCTTAGAAGGAAAGCACTCTCTTGTAATAATGCCTACCGGTTCAGGTAAATCTCTTACCTATCAAATACCTTCTTTAATGTTTGACGGATTAACAGTCGTCATCTCGCCTTTGATTGCTTTAATGAAAGATCAGGTGGATGGCTTGGTGGCCAAAAACATTGATGCAACTTTTATCAATTCGTCTCTCAGTCGTAAAGAGAGAGAAGAGCGCTACAGAAACATTGGAAATGGTAATTATAAGCTTCTATATGTTACCCCAGAACGTTTTCGAAAAATAGATTTTGTTAAGATTTTAAAAGAACGTCAAATTGATCTCCTGGCCGTTGACGAAGCGCATTGTATCAGTGAGTGGGGGCACGATTTCAGACCTGATTATACACGTTTGAAAGAATTTCGTCGACTCATGAAAAATCCAACAACAATTGCTCTTACAGCAACAGCCACTCCAGAAGTACAAAAAGATATTATAAGCCAATTGGATCTGCCCGATAAAGAGGTTAAAATTTATCATGAAGGCATTGAAAGAGAGAATCTGTTTCTGGAATGCGATAATCTTTGGGGAGAAGAAGAAAAAATTTCTCGAATAATGCAGGTGCTTCAAAATAATCGCGGTAATGGTATCATTTACTTCGTTTTAATCAAAGACTTGCATCGAATGGGGGAGTTATTAAGAAAAAACAAAATAAAATTTATGAAATATCATGGAGATCTCACTGCTCAGGACCGTAAAAAAATACAGGATCGTTTTATGGGGGGAGAAAACAATCTTGTGTTAGCTACAAATGCCTTTGGTATGGGGATTGATAAAGAGAATATCCGTTTTGTCATCCATGCCCAGATTCCAGCCAGTCTGGAGTCATATTATCAGGAGATAGGCAGGGCCGGGCGTGACGGAGAACCTTCTATTTGCACCCTCTTATATGATGAACAAGATTTAAGTATTCAGTTGGAATTTATCAAATGGAATAATCCCTCAGCAGATTATTATGACCGGTTGTACCGACTGCTCTATGACCAAATTGAACGGGTAAACGGTGAAGGTATTGAATTTATCCGTGAACAGCTCACATTTAAAAATAGTAAAGATTTTCGGCTTGAGACGGCTCTGGGTATGTTAGACCGCTATGCCGTAATCGAAGGTGATATTGAATCAAAGAATATCAGGATTATATCAGATCTGCCCACGGAATTACACTCCATTGAATATCGTGAGAAAAAATTAAAACGGGAACAGGAGAAACTTTATCAGATGGTCCTTTACACGAAAGATGAAACCTGTCGTAAAGCCTTTATCCATCGATATTTTGGCTTAGACTATCAGGAATCATGCGGATCTTGTGACCTTGACACTGTCCCTTCCGGAGATTCTAGGGCCTAATCGTTTGTGACCATCTTTAAGAATTGGAATATATTTTCAGCCACCGGGGTTAATAAACTATAGATTTTTATGTGAATTAAAAAAGATTGAAGGCATTCTATAATTTACCTAAATTCAACGCGAAAATATGTTTTAGAGAAGTATTATCTGTACCCATTTGTTCGTTTTCTGATTTATATGGAACAATATACCCAACTTTTGACTTGGAAAAATCGATGATTGATATGGAGATAAATGGAATTATTGGTTAACACCAAAAAACAACCACAACGTGCTCAGGTTTGGCAGATGTTTGATCGAATTGCCCGTCGCTACGATTTGCTAAACCATCTCCTCTCACTTGGCCAGGACATAAGATGGCGTAAAAAAGTTGCTCAAGTCCTGCCCGAAAAATCCAATCAAAAGATTCTAGATCTGGCCACCGGTACCGGTGATCAATTACTTTACCTTTTTCAAACGAGTAGTCGCATAGCCTCTGCAACGGGTACCGATCTTGCCCTCGAAATGCTCGATATTGGTAAAGAAAAAGTTCGACAGCAACAATTGCAGAATGTAATTACCTTACAAGAGGGCAATGCAGAAGATATACAATTTGAGGAAGGATCTTTTGATACTGTAACCATTTCTTTTGGCATTCGCAATGTAACAGATGTAAAAAAAGCACTTTCTGAAATGTACCGCGTACTCACTCCGGGGGGACGGGTAATTATTTTGGAATTTTCATTGCCAAAAATAAGAATTATTAGGAAATTATACTTAATATATTTCCGGTACGTGCTACCATTTATTGGTGGACTGATATCCGGAGATCGATATGCTTATCGTTATCTTAATCAAACTGTGGAGACCTTTCCATATGGAAAGGCATTCTGTGATTTGATATCTGGACAAGGATTTGATGAAGTTGAAATGCTACCATTAACTTTCGGTGTAGCGACAATTTACTATGGAAAAAAGATTATAAATTAACCACATTACATATATGCTTGAAAAAATTGGTATAAAAAAAGTAACAATAGGTCAGATCAGAGAAACAGTTCTTAGCTATCTGAATTCCCGTACGACCCGGAAAGAAAAATATCCGCGTGTTTTAAGGCTTGCCTTACCCATTGAAGAAATCGATATTCTAAGCTGGTTAAGGAATCAAACCTATTCTCAAAAATTTTATTGGTATGACAAAAATGAAAATCTTGAAGTTGCCGGAATAGGTGCTGCTGATAGTGTATTTGGAGATGAATTGTCGGGCTATGCCCCGGTAATTCAACGAGTTCACAAGTACTCTTCCGAGAAATGTTCAAAATGTCGTTATTTTGGTGGATTTTCTTTTTATAAGAACTCACTTATTAAAGAAGAATGGAAAGCCTTCGGCGCCTATCAATTTATTTTACCCCGATTTGAAATAGTACGAAATGGTGAAGGTGATTTTTTTATCTGCAATCTCGTACATCCCGATGATAATGAACTTATTCAACTTGTCCGTGATCTGGATAAAATCTCATTTGAAGACCAGTGCGCACCGGCTGAAAAGCAGGTAATTGCAGAGATAGTTAACCACCCTGATAAGAAGAAGTGGCAAGATATGATCTATACAGCTTTGCGCCATATTCAAAATGATGAATATGAAAAAATAGTTCTGGCGCGCAAAGTTGAAATAGATCTGCTAACACAACCAGACCCTTTTGCAATTATCTCAATTTTACGTAAAACAAACCATCATACAGTTAGTTTTTGTTTTCAGCCACAAGAAGATATGGTCTTTGTTGGTGTAACGCCGGAAATCTTATACCGGAGAGATAAAAGAGATATTATCTCAGAAGCGGTTGCTGGTACAAGACCGCGGGGGCAAGATGAAAAACAGAATGAAGAATTAGCCAATGAATTGATAACCAGTGAAAAAGAGCTAAGGGAGCATGGTTACGTCTCCACAAGTTTGCGAAGAAATTTGGGTAGATTGTGTGAAAATCTTAATTCTGATCAGAAAGTAAGTGTACTAAAACTATCACAGATTCAACATCTTTATGTTCCGTTTAACGGAACGCTTCACGACGGTGTGACGGATGGTGAAATTCTTGAAGCATTACATCCCACCCCAGCTGTTGGGGGCTACCCGGAAAAATCAGTTTTGCCTACCCTTAAGGCGGCTGAGCCCTTTAATCGTGGATGGTATGCGGCGCCTGTTGGCTGGACTGGTGCTGATTCTGCAACTTTCGCTGTAGCTATACGTTCAGCCCTGGTAATAAAAAATAAAATGTATCTGTATTCTGGTGCTGGTATAGTTGAAGGTTCCTCTCCAGAAAAGGAATGGGAAGAGTTAGATAATAAAATCGACCATTATAAAAAAGTATTGGAAGTTGATGGAAAGTCGCTTAAAGAACATCAACAGCTTCTGGGGATACCTGCTTATTGATGAGCTTGTCAGAAATGGTATTACCCGTTTTTGTATTTCTCCCGGTTCTCGATCCACGCCCCTGACCATTGCAGCCGCTGAAAATCCCAATGCAGAAAATATTGTTTGTATCGATGAACGTGGAAGTGCTTTCTATGCGTTGGGATATAGTAGGGCAACCGGGAAACCAGCGGCTATTATCTGTACCTCAGGTACCGCAGCAGCAAATTTTTACCCCGCAATTATTGAAGCCCGTCAATCTAATATTCCTCTTATAATAATAACGGCAGATCGTCCACCAGATTTGAGAGCTACTGGGGCAAATCAGACTATTGATCAGGTAAAGATTTTTTCAGACTATCCAAAATGGTTTTTTGATCTTCCCTGTCCGGATCTGGAGATTCCTGCACAAATGGTATTAACTACAATTGACCAGGCGGTATACCAAACACAGTGTAATGGTCCTGGGCCGGTTCATTTAAATTGTATGTTCAGAGAACCACTGGAACCCACAAATAAGCCTTTCCCTCGAACCTATTTTAGATCTGTGAGAAAGTGGGAACAATCCCGAAAACCATTTTCGATCTATGAAAAAAAGAACGCTTATCCTAGCCAAAAGGCGGTAGACAATCTTGCTCATCAAATAAATGGTGTACGAAAGGGCCTTCTTGTTGTAGGAGAGCTGCCTGGTGAGAGAGCTAAAAGGGCCGTTGTCCAATTAGCCGCCAGGTTGCGGTGGCCAGTATTTGCAGATATAACGTCAGGTCTTCGTGGTGAATCCAAATCGGCTTCAATTATCAAATATTTTGATCAACTTCTTTTATCTGATAAAGTTGAGAATGATCTGAATCCTAAATTGATTTTACATATTGGCAGACCATTGACATCAAAAAGATATCTGCAATTTATCCAAAAACATCCGCCTCAAGCCTATATCCATATTGCTGAGAACGAAGAACGACATGACCCAAGCCATCAGATTTCGAAACGTTTTGATTGCGATATTGATTATTTTTGCACCAGTTTGGGGGCTCAGGTAAGGGGCAATACGGATAAGAATTGGCATATGGGGATTACTGAAAATGATTTAAAAGTCAGAGATGTGTTAGATAAATATCTCCAATCAAATTCAGAGATTTCTGAATTTTCTCTACCCGTTCACTTATCCCGAAATCTAAATCCTGCTCATGGCCTTTTTCTCTCTAACAGCATGCCTATTCGGGATTTTGATATGTTTGCTGATTTTGGAAACCCTACACCTTTTATATCTGCAAATCGAGGTGCCAGTGGTATCGATGGAATTTTGGCTACAGCGGCAGGATATTGTAGCGGTTTGAACAAACCTGTAACAGTAGTGCTTGGAGATCTGGCTTTAATCCATGATATGAATTCATTGTTACTAGTTGACGGATCGGAGAATCCGATCACCCTGGTTCTTATAAATAATAGTGGTGGAGGCATCTTTTCATTTCTTCCGGTTGCAAAATACTCACATATTTTTGAGCAATATTTTGGAACAGCGCATGATTATGATTTCAAATATTTGGCTGGAATGTTTAATCTTAGATATTTTCAACCCTCGACTAATAAAGATTTTATAGAGAACTACAAGAAATGTGCTTCAGGAAAGCGTTCTTCTTTGATTGAAATAAAAACCGATAGAGCAAAGAATTTATTAACACATCAGGAAATACAAAAAAAAGTAAAAACAGTTCTTGAAAAGTAATTACTGGAACCATCAGAAATATACCCTACATTATTATACAACAGGTAACCCTGAAAAACCCTGCCTTCTTTGTCTGCATGGATTTATGGGATCTGGTCTTGACTGGCAAATAATTGCTGAAGATCTGGCCGATAATTATTATTGTCTGATTCCGGATTTACCCGGACATGGTCTGACAACCGTTCATGGTGGTGATGATAATTACCAAATGGAAATTCTCTCGCCCATTTTAATCCAGTGGCTCCGTAATATGAAAATTTCGAGATCATCATTACTTGGTTACTCAATGGGTGGTCGCCTTGCTCTCTATCTTTTAGTGGAAAATCCTCATATTTGGCAGACTCTTATTCTGGAGTCTTCCTCGCCCGGCTTACGAAGTAAAGAAGAAAGATCAAAGCGCATTAAAAATGATGAAAAATTGGCAAAAAAACTTGAGGATAGTGAATTCAACACTTTTCTCTGGGAATGGTATCATCAGCCAATTTTTAACTCATTGCGTGAAAATTCTGATCTGGAGGGATTGATTTTCAGACGAATGGAAAACGATCCCAGGAACTTAGCAATCAGTCTGAAAATGATGGGAACCGGAATTCAACCTTCTTTATGGGGTGATCTTTCTAAAATTGATATCCCTGTACTTTTGCTGGTGGGCGAATTTGATCGTAAATTCACAACAATTATGACGCAGATGGAAAAAACTTTACTCCGGACTGAATTAAAAGTCGTTCCAAATGCGGGACATAATTCACATTTTGAGCAGCCAGTTGTATTTATGGAATATATTTATGATTTTTTAAGACATTTTGGGAGAGAAGTTAATGAATCAGGTTGAGTGGAAACAGGCAGGTAACTATAATGATATTAAATATCATAAGTTTGAAGGTATTGCTAAGATAACTATCAACAGACCAGAGGTACGAAACGCCTTTCGACCCCAAACGGTTGTGGAAATGATGGAGGCATTGGAAGATGCCAGAAATGATGGTAATATTGGGGTGATAATACTTACAGGTGAGGGAGAAAAGGCCTTCTGTTCCGGCGGCGATCAGAAAATACGCGGCGATGCCGGATATGTAGATAATCAAGGTACCCACCGGTTGAATGTATTGGATTTCCAACGACAGATACGAACCTGCCCCAAACCAGTTATTGCCATGGTCGCGGGATATGCAATTGGAGGTGGTCATGTACTACACCTAATGTGTGATTTGACTATTGCCGCAGAAAATGCTGTGTTTGGTCAGACCGGACCTAAAGTCGGTTCCTTTGATGGGGGATATGGAGCCAGTTATATGGCCAGAATAGTCGGGCAAAAAAAAGCACGTGAAATATGGTATCTTTGCCGTCAGTATGATGCCTGGCAAGCATTAGAAATGGGATTAGTAAATACGGTTGTGCCCCTGGAAATGCTAGAGCAGGAGACTGTAAGTTGGTCTCAGGAAATTCTGGCGAACTCTCCTATAGCCATCAGATGTCTCAAAGCAGCCCTCAATGCGGATTGCGATGGTCAGGCTGGCCTGCAGGAGCTTGCCGGTAATGCCACGATGTTGTTTTATATGACTGAGGAGGGTCAGGAGGGAAGAAATGCTTTTGTTGAAAAACGAAAACCCGATTTTTCAAAATTTCCCAAACGCCCCTGATGCCTATTATTAGGTTTTAAATTGCATCGATATAAAGGAAAATCTTTTTTGATATGGAATATTTTTTAAGTTATCTATATTTAATAGACTGTTTAAAGATCCTGAGAATAACAGCCAATAGCTAATAAGCTGAACAAGGATTCTGTAGAAAAGTTTTTTAGATTATAGTTAGTTCTTCCTCTGCATCTTTGTGTCTTTTGAAATCATGGACGATTTCATCCCGTATATGTCGACGGGATGGAAACATGTTTATCGGGAGCGTCTCTGCGAGATATAAAAACCGGAGGTTAGATATTATTTTTCAGTTTAAAGGAATATGCGTGAGAGGAATTAAAGTCTGGGTAGAAGCGGCAAGGCCCAAAACATTATGGGCAGCAGTAGCACCTGTTTTAATTGGTACGGCAATGGCCTTTGCGGATGGAAAATGGGATCCTTTGATTGCGATTGTAACATTGCTTTCTGCAATGATGATTCAGGTTGGGACAAATTTTGCAAATGATTATTATGATTATAAAAAAGGTGCTGACACAGCTGAAAGAATTGGACCAGTTCGGGCTACCGTGGCAGGGTTGGTCAAACCCTCGGAAATGCGTTGGGCTTTTATTCTCGCTTTCTCTCTTTCGGCTTTATCCGGATTCTTTCTGATTTTTATTGGTGGATTGCCAATCTTGATAATAGGCTTCCTGTCTATTCTATTTGGGATTTTATATACCGGAGGACCTTTCCCTTTGGGTTATAAGGGATTGGCAGATATTTTTGTCCTTGTATTCTTTGGACCGGTTGCCGTCGGGGGAACATATTATCTTCAAACTCTTGATATGAATGTAATCGTTTTATTGGCCGGATTATCACCCGGATTAATCTCTACAGCTCTCCTCAGTGTGAATAATTTACGGGATATTCATACCGACAAAAAGGCCGGAAAAAAAACCCTTGCCGTCCGCTTTGGTCCCATATTTGTCCGAACGGAATATCTTATTTCCATCCTTCTCGCATGTGCGATGCCAATCATCCTATTGGTTCTTAACCCCAGTCATCCATACTCTCTTTCAGCCATCCTTGTCGTCCTATTCGCCTTTCCAACTATTAAAAATGTTCTTTTTGATGATATTAGCCCAGAATTAAATAATGCCCTGGCAAACACCGGAAAAATACTGTTGGTTTATAGTTTGGTATTTTCTCTGGGTTGGATTGTATGAAAATCAGACAGATCAGTATTTTTACTTATCAATTACCCCTTCAAAAATCTCTTAAAATTAAGAAGCAGCAATTAACAATTCGGGAAGGAGTTATTATTCAATTCATGTCTGATAATAACCAGCTAAGTTTTGGAGAGGCCGCTCCCCTCCCGGGATTACATTCAGAAAATATAAATGATGCATTAAAACAAATTTCGATAATTCAGACAAAACTCACTGGTGCGCATATCCCAAACATTTCTGGAATACCAGGTTTTCTAAATACAGTTATGCCAAAAAGTACATGGTTACCCTCCGTAAGATTCGGGGTTGAGACAGGACTTTTAAATCTGTATATGGCCAATGAAAAAAAGGACACGCGTAACGAGTTTATACCCCGGAGACACGATTATTCCCTGATAAACATTCTTGCAGATGGATCCCACTCTGATATTCTAAAGGCAGTTAAGCGTGGACTTGCCGATGGTTATCAGGCGATAAAAGTTAAAGTCGGAAACCAGGCACCAGAACAAGAAGTGGACCAGGTTAGATCATTATGCAAGTTGATAAAAGGAAAGGCAACCTTAAGACTAGATGCCAATCAGGCCTGGGACCTGCCTACAGCCGAGTATTTTGTAAATGCCATTGAAGATTGTGAAGTAGAGTATATTGAGGAGCCATTGAAAAATTTTCAGGATCTCCCTGATTTATATCAAAAAACAGGTGTGCCAATTGCACTAGATGAGAATATTAAATCCATCCCCCTATCCGAGTTATGGAATAAAAAATGGATCAATACTTTAGTTGTAAAACCGGCCGTAATTGGATCTGTTCAGGACTCACTTGATATTATTAATACGTCCAATGAATTAAATCTTCGATGCGTCCTTAGCGACACCTTTCATTCTGGAATCGGTTTATCATTTCTTGTTAGATTATCTGCCTCTAGTAAATATATGATTCCCATGGGGTTTGATACCTATCGATACTTAAAAGAAGATGTACTTAAAAGCAAACTAAAAGTAACAGGTGGATGCTTTAATCTTCATAATATACAGATATCGGTTGATCATATTGATTATTCCAAATTACATGAATTTTCCGGATCGCTTTCACTTTATGATAACGAAGCGGAAATTAATTCTGATTAATCCTCTCAAATAAATATATTAATAAACTCCATGAACAATAATGAACCATCCTAAATTAGATCTTAAATTTAAAAATTATCAATCCAATAATGCGGCTCTGGTTTGGCAAAAAGAGAGTCTTTCTTATTACGAATATATTCATCAAATTTTTAGTATTGCAAATACCTTGCGATTGCAGGGGGTAAGTGAAGGTAGCCATGTGGGAATTATCGTAGATATTGATCAACGTTTTCCTATCTTATTCTTTGCCTTGCTGCAGCTGAAATCTACTGTTATTCCCGTGAATGAAAGACTGCCAAATGAGGAAATCACTCAATTGTTGAATCAGGCAAATTGTGATTTTATAATTTCATTTGATGAAACATTTATTCCTTCTGCATTATTAGATATGACAATGATCTCACTCTCAGATATTTTCAACCTATCCAGATCTTATCACCAAGATGAATTAGATTTAAATCTATCCTTGGATCAAAGAGCAACCATTTTATTTACCTCCGGTAGCTCAGGTAAAGGCTAAGGCTGTCGTGCATTCCCTGGAAAATCATTATTATAGTGCATTGGGCTCCAATACCAATATCACTTTTGCCCGGGGAGATAAATGGTTGATCGTGCTTCCTTTTTATCATGTGGCGGGTATTGCCATCTTGTTTCGCGCCTTTATGGCCGGAGGAACAATTGTAATTGGAAGCAATGATCAACCGATCTATGATCAGCTAATGAATCATTGTATAACCCACCTTTCACTGGTGCCAACACAACTTTACCGTTTATTAAAAAGTGGTATTGACGGTGATAGGATGAAACATCTGAAAGCGGTTCTGATTGGGGGAAGCAACTGTTCCCAAAGCCTGATCAATGAGGCTTTAAATAAAAACCTGCCACTATTTATAAGTTATGGTTCAACGGAAATGTCATCACAAATTACAACGACGAAACCAAATAAAAATTTAAACCATGCCATCACCTCCGGACACCTTTTGCCTTATCGGGAATTAAAGATTAGTAATGAACGTGAAATCCTTGTCAAGGGTAAAACCCTCGCCAAGGGATACTTGGCAAACAAAAAGTTAAGATCGATAATTGATAATGAGGGCTGGTATCATACAGGCGATCTTGGATATATGGATGAAAAAGGGAAATTGGTCTTATTAGGCCGGAAAGATAATATGTTTATTAGCGCTGGCGAAAATATTTATCCTGAAGAGATAGAAAATGCATTGCTTATGGGCGATGCTATTGTAGATGCGTGTGTCGTTGCAATCGCTGATAATGAATATGGTAGACGTCCGGTAGCATTTTTAAAGATGCGAATTAATGAAGGTATTGATGAGAAGGCCCTTACGCAGAATCTTAGGAAGCAAATTAATGTAATAAAAATACCAATCCGTTTTTTTGAATGGCCAGTCAATGATGATTTGAAAGCGGACAGAAAAAAACTACAAATTTTGGCACAGAAAATGGTAGGAGCCGGGTAGAATAAAAATGATTCTCGAGTCTCGATACTGGATATTCTTTACTCGTTTTCAGAATCCTTTAAAATTTTTTAATTATCAATAAATTTCGGAACACTCCCAATAATATTTGACAATAGATTCAGTTTGTCACAACTTTAGTATCCCGTATCCCGTATCCCGTATCCCGTATCCCGTTTTTTATCCCCCAATTATTCGTGATATAACCAATCTTTGTATTTCACTCGTTCCTTCCCCTATATCTAATAATTTCTGATCACGGAAAAAACGAGCAATACCATATTCCTCCATAAGTCCATATCCGCCGAACAACTGGACGGCTTGATTAACAACGCGGCCCATCATCTCTGAGCAGTATAGCTTTGCCATTGCTGATTCCTTACTAAAGGATTTTCCGGTATCTTTTAGCCAGCACGCCCTATAAAGAAGAGCCCGGGCTGCTTCAATCTCAGTGGCCATGTCTGCCAATTTAAAGGCATTCGCCTGAAATTTAATTATCGGTTTACCGAATTGTTCTCTTTCCTGTGCATACTTTAATGCCTTATCAAATGCACCCTGAGCACCCCCTAATCCCATGGCGGCGATAGAAAGGCGTCCATTGTCAAGTGTCTGTAACATCTGACGAAATCCTTGACCACGTTTACCTAATAGGTTTTCCTCCGGAACCTTCACATTATCAAAATAGAGTTCTGAGGTGTTCGAGGATCGCCAAACCATTTTTTTATTCATCTCTTTTGCCTCAAAACCCGGGGTATTATTTTCAACCAATATACAGGAGTATTCTTTGTTTCCATTTTCCTGAGTTCCTGTAATAGTCTGAATAGTAGATCCCCAGGTAATTTCTGTGGAGGCGTTTGTTATAAAAATTTTGCTGCCGTTTATACACCATTGGCCATTTTCAAGCGATGCTTTAGTTTGGGTACCACCTGCATCGGAGCCGGCATTGGCTTCTGTTAATCCAAATCCCCACAGCTTTGTTCCCGTGCAAAGTTCGGGTAAATATTTCTTTTTTTGTTCTTCACTGCCGAAATATTCTATCGGGCCAATACCTAAAGAATTATGGGCGGCAATTGTTGCTGCCTGCGAAGCATCGATCCGGGCAAGTTCTTCAACTGCGATTATATAGGATAAAGTGTCCATCCCCATGCCACCATAGTCGGGTGATGTACAAATTCCTAACAGGCCAAGTTTGCCCATTTTGGCCGTAAGCTCTGCCGAGAATTCTTCTTTGTGATCTAATTCTTCTATAACAGGTTCAATTTCTTTAAGTGCGAAATCTCTGACAGTATTTTTTAATAAAATTTGTTCGGTGCTGAGTTCAAAATCCATTAATATCCTCTTTGCTTGTTTTTTAAATAAGGGGGCCCTGGGGTATTGAGACAAATAAAAAAAAATACGTATCATGCAGTAAGAGACTGCTTATAAACCACCTACGCCTATGTTCCCCTCCTAACTAACAAAGGTGAGATGATGGGGTTTTAATTCTTCAATATTATTTGAACTTCGTAAAACAAAATATGATCGTATGAATAAAACTTTTGTCTCTACTCATAAAGATTTTTCTAAAATATATCCATGACACAGGATTGAATATATTTTTTATAATCCTAATATGCAAACAAGCTGATAAATACCTGAAATTTGTCACTCTATTTTAACCCATAATCTCTTTTAGTATAAAAATATTGATAATACTTTTTTCGAAATGCGAGACAAATCACAATTTTGTTGTTTTAATTATTGTGACATTATTTGCGATTGAAATATTTATCCTCTAAAATCTATTTCACTCAGATATCTACAGTAAATAATTTCCAATTTATTCTATTATCTCACTTTTGAGTTAGAGTGTACCGAATGAATCCCATTGTTTTCAAAAACCTAAGCCACTCCTATGAGAAAAGAAGGGTGTTGAAAGATATAAACCTTTCCTTTGATAATGAAAAGATTTCAGTCATCTTGGGCAAGAGTGGAAGCGGTAAGTCCACATTGTTGCAAATGATAAACGGCCTGATAAGACCATCGGAGGGGGTCGTAGAAATATTTGGTGAATCTGTAAATTATGATAATATTTTTTCACTGCGCCGTTCAATCGGATATTCTGTTCAGGGGACAGGGTTGTTTCCCCATCTCACGGTTTATGAGAATATTGCTTTGCTGGTGAAAGTTTGTGCATTCGATATGGGGGACTTAGAAAAAAGAGTGGAAATGTTGATGCAGATGGTGGATCTTGATCTCAACTATAAGCACCAATATCCCCATCAACTCTCTGGGGGAGAACAACAGCGTGTCGGTATTTGTCGCGCAATGATATTGGATCCTCCTATATTTTTATTGGATGAAGCTTTTGGAGCCCTGGATGTTTCTACACGAAAGGAACTTCAATGGGAGTTATTAAAACTTCAAAAAACAAAGCCGAGAACAATTATTCTGGTAACACATGATGTCGAGGAAGCATTTATTCTAGCAGATAAAATATTAATTCTTCACGAAGGTCAGGTGCAACAATATGATGATCCGGACAAGATAAAAAACCATCCTGCAAATTCATTTGTTAAACAATTTGTTCAGAAGTAATCATGATGATAAATAAATATTATAAGTTTACTGTTTTATTAATAATCCTCCTCTTATCATGGGTCGGTTTAGCTCGGCCACAATCGATTACGGTTGGTGCGAAGAACTTTAACGAGGGTTATCTGCTTGCCGAGATATTAGCCCAACTTTTTGAGACACGGGGATTCGAAGTTGAGCGCAGGTATAATCTTGGCGGAACATTAATTTGTTTTGGGGCATTGAAAAACGGTGAAATAGATATATATCCTGAGTATAGTGGGACAATCTCAGAACAAATCCTCAAAGCTAACCGAACCTTGTCCCTTTCAGAACTTAATGATGAACTCCAGCAAAATTATGAATTGGAGATTTCCTCACCGTTTGGTTTTAATAATACCTATGCTTTTGCTATTCTCAAAAAAACGGCCAATGAAAGATCGTTAAAAAAAATATCAGAATTAAAAAATCATCCAACTCTTAAAGTTGTTTTCAGCTATGAATTTTTAAAACGTGAAGATGGCTGGAAAAATCTTTCACTTTTTTATCAGTTACCTCAAAAACCTGTAGGTATTGAACATGGCCTCTCTTATCAAGCATTAGAGGAGGGAGAAGTAGATCTGATTGATATATATACAACCGATGGAGAAATAAATCGGTATGATTTATTTGTATTAGAAGATGATAAGGAGTTTTTTCCACACTATCAGGCGGTTGCTCTTTATAAAATGGATCTTTTGCCAGAAGCAAAAAAATTACTTGAAAACCTGGCCGGTTCACTATCGGAGAAAAAAATGCAGGAGCTGAAATGCACGGGTGGTTTTTTATGAGGAGTCCTATCAAAAGGTTGCTCGGTCATTTTTGGAATCGATAGGATTGCTTAATGGAAAGGAAGAAAAGAATAATCCGTCAATATTTAGTGAGATTTTAAGTAAAACTATAATACATCTTCAATTAACCATTTTATCTCTGGTTGCAGCCATGCTTATTGCCATCCCTCTAGGGATGCTGGTCTATCATTTTAAGGCAGCTGCTAAACCTATCCTCTATTTTACAGGATTGTTGCAGACGATTCCATCAATTGCCCTGCTAGCGCTCATGATTCCCCTATTTGGTATTGGCTTTTTACCGGCGATAGTGGCTCTTTTCCTTTATGCGCTTTTACCCATTCTGAGAAATACAACAATTGCACTTTTTTCAATTGATCCTCTTTTGAAAAAAGTAGCGAAGGGGATCGGATTAACTCCCTGGCAGCGCTTACGTTATGTGGAGATACCACTCTCAACACCTACAATCTTTGCTGGAATAAAGACCGCAGCAGTCATTTCAATTGGTACCGCAACATTAGCTGCTTTTATCGGAGCTGGAGGACTTGGTGAGTTTATCGTTACAGGACTCAGTCTGAACAACACTTCCATGATCCTGCAAGGAGCAATCCCGGCGGCAATTTTAGCTCTTCTTGTTGAAGTTTTATTTGAGTTGCTTGAAAAAATATTTGTGCCAAAACATTTGCAGCAGAAAATGGGGAACTAAAAGTAAGAGACCGGAATCAGGAGACTGCAGACCGAAAATCAATTATAATTTTAAATTGTGAATTTCTTAAAATTTTCGTCGTAGGGTAGATGTGCCTCCAATTTTGAAACTTACAACTATCCGATAATCCGGTCAGACCATCCGGCGAAGATACCGAATGTCCAGTATTAAACATTTTCCGTGCCCCGGTCTCCTTGGTGATCAATCATTTTCCTCATCCTCAGGTCCCTGTGTCCAACAATTTGACGGATTTTGAGGTAGGTAGTTCTTCCACATCTTTTAATTTGCGCTCAATAGCTCTGGATCGTTGGCCGGCACTTTCGACCACATTTGAGGCCTCGGTCAGTTTTTTTCTCGTCCTTTCAAGAATCTCTCCAAATTTTCCAAATTCTGTTTTTACTGCTCCCAGAATCTCCCAGACCTCACTGGAGCGTTTCTCGATAGCTAAGGTCCGAAATCCCATTTGCAGGCTGCTTAAAAGGGCGGAGAGGGTCGTTGGTCCTGTTACAATTACCCGGTACTTCCGCTGAAGTGTTTCGAACAGAGCACTGTCCCGCAACACTTCAGCGTATAGTCCTTCCACAGGCAAAAACATAATCGCAAAATCGGTTGTATTGGGTGGGTCTATATACTTGGTCTTGATGTCCTGTGCAAAAAGTTTAATCTTTCTGGCTAATTCTTTTCGCGAAGAGTCAATCAAGGGGATATCTGCATTATCATGGGCATCCATCAGAGTCAGGTAATCCTCTGTGGGAAATTTTGAATCTATCGGTAACCAAACTTCTTTATCCGAATTATCCTTACCTGGCAGACGAACGGCAAATTCCACAAATGCATCACTGTCAGGCTTTGTTTTTACATTTTTGGCATATTGATTATTTGTTAGAAGTTGTTCAAGTATATTTTCTAATTGATATTCACCGAGCACGCCCTTTGTCTTAACATTGGAGAGAACTTTCTTTAAATCACCAACACCCGTAGCCAGCGTTTGCATTTCACCCAAACCCTTCTGGACTTTTTCAAGACTCTCACTGACAATTTTAAAGGATTCTCCCAAACGATGCTCCAGAGTTTTATGTAATTTTTCATCCACAGTTTCACGCATCTTCTCTAATTTTTTACTATTATCTTCCTGCAGATCTTTGAGTTTTGATTCAACCGTTAACCGGATCTTGTCTAATTTCTCTCCGGTAGTCTCATTAAAATCTTTTACATTGGATGAGAAAGTAGTGGAGAAAGTTTTTAGAGTATTGGTTAATTCTTCACGGTTTTCTTTGGCGGTCTTATTGCTCTCCTCACGGTTTCTTTGAAAATCGTCACGTATAGACTTATCGGTTTTACCTAAATTGTTATCAAATAGAGATATAGCATTTTTTATATCTACAAGGAGCTGTGAAATATCGGATCCTGATTTTTTGATGGTTAACCAGATGTTGAGTATAAGTAAAACTACAGCTACGATGAGTAGAATTTCTATCAGCACAGGGACTCCTGGTTCTTTTTTGTAAAGAAGATGAAATTAATGAAATATTTTTCGTGTCACATTCATTTACCTCTATGTGGGGTAAATCTATTTATAGGATCGGCCACACCAAAAATTATTTTTGCCTGCTGAGCAGGTAGGAGAATTTAATACTCATCATGTACATTTACCAATTGAATCCGGGATGAGGTAGTTGAATAAGTTTTTTTTTGATTAAGACACGTTTGGTATGATCGGTCACATTCTTTTTTATTAAAATATGTATATTTAACAAAAATGGTTAAACCTGAAATATGATAGTAAAAATATGAGAAAATCCAGATCTATGAAAACTCGACTCAATCTTATAATTCTGATTTTATCTTTTGCCTGTTCTCCTGTTTTTTCAACAGGATCAGTGAAATATACGGATGGGAAAGTTGTACCCAATTTAATTGTAATTAAGTTTAAGGATGGGGTAGACCCTTTAGGCCAAGGAAACAAAAACGGTTTTGATCCTGTGACCGAAATGATACAACAATTTGATATTGTTTCACTTATGCCGGTTGGAAAGTTTATGCGAAAATCGAAAACAGGATCTCAGACAACGGGATTAAGAAATATCTATTACGCCTCTTATAATGGTGAACATTCCGCACATTTAATGGCAGAGTTGATCTCGGATTATGATATGGTCGCTTATGCAGAACCAAAATATCTACATTATGTATCAGGAGAGCCTAATGATTCTCTCTATTTTAGACAACGCGATAATTACAACGCTGTTTATGCCCCGGAAGCCTGGGATATAATCACGGGAGATCAAAATGTTATAATTGCCATTGTTGATGGAGGAACTGATATCCGACATATTGATTTGCAGGATAATATTTGGCAGAATCAGGGTGAGATTCCCAATAATAATATCGATGATGACAACAATCGCTATGTGGACGATGTGTTTGGATGGAATTTTGCCAATAATAGTGGTGATCCAACAGGTTTTGACCAAACACCAATCAATCAAGACCATGGCACCCATACAGCAGGTATTGCCAGCGCTGTAACCGACAATCGTACCGGGGTGGCTGGCACCAGTTGGAACACAACAATAATGGGTATTAATGTTAGTCATCCCGATGATGACGGATCCTTGGTCTGGGGATACGATGGCATAATTTACGCGGCAGAAAATGGCGCTGAGATAATCAGTTGTAGTTGGGGAAGACAAGGCAATGGCTCAAGATTTGAAGAAGAGGTTATAGCCTATGCGACTTCTCTGGGTGCCGTGGTGATCGCTGCTGCTGGAAATGATAACAGTCCCTTGCCTCACTTTCCATCTTCTTATAATAATGTTCTATCTATTGGAGGTACGGATGCTAATGATAATAAGTATGGGGCTTCGAACTACGGTATGTTCGTTGACATGGCCGCACCTGCGGTAGATGTTTACAGCCTCTGGCATGGGGATGAATATGGCTATTCATCCGGAACCTCCATGGCAACTCCCATGGTAGCCGGCGCAATCGGGTTAGTTAAAACACAAAGACCAGAATTAGAAGGAATCCAGGCCGCTGAACAGGTGCGGGTAACTTCTGATTCCTTGCCTGCTTATGGATTTGACCTGGGACGGGGCAGACTTAATATTTACCGCGCGCTTACTGAAAATGGCCCTTCAATAAGAATAGCGAACGATCGCTATGAGGATGAGAATCAGAATGAGATCATAGAGCCTGGGGAAAGGGTAGAACTCTACTTGTCTTTGGTTAACTTCCTCTCCCCTGCATCAAATATTGTCCTATCACTTTCTACAAATGATCCATATATTACCATACAAACATCTCAGACCACGATGTCTGGGATCGGCACAATGGATACAGTTGACGCTGATCCCTTTGTTTTTATAGTGGCCGAAAATACACCCAGTGCTCATTATGTAACTTTTACATTGAATATTGAAACAGCTGGATACAGGGATTATGATTATGTGACTTTGAGTGTCCTTCCGGCTTTTGGCGATCTATATATTAACAATATTGATGTGACTATAACCAATCTTGGTCGCGTAGGCCATCCTGATCCTGATCAGGTTGATCAGGGGGTTGGATTTGTTTATAACGGTGGAGCAGACCTGTTGTTTGAGGGTGCCATTCTTACTGGCACAAGTGCGAATAAACTCTCAAACGCAGCAAGAGATAATTCCGGTGGATATGATGAAGATTTTAAGGTTGTGCCTGATGGAGATATTAGAATTCTGACACCAGGTCTGTTAAGTGACCAGGAAAGCGAAGGTGGTTTTGATGATCGGGAGGCGGATAATCCCCTGCCTGTGAAGATTACACAGGCAACCTATGCCTGGAATGATTCTGGAAATCAGGATTATGTAATTTTTCTTTATACGATTGTAAATACGGGATCTGGAAGCCTGGATAATTATTATTTCGGTTTGTTCTTTGACTACGATATCGATGGCGGAAGTTTTGGCACAAATATGGTTAATTTTGATGACACACGAAGGTTAGGATATGCTTATGACAGCAGTGATGGCCCGGACACGTATGCCGGTGTTATGGCACTTAGTGATGGAGGGATCTCATTCAGAGCGATCTATAATGATGAAAATCATCCCAATAATCCTCCCTGGGGGCTTTATGATGGATTTACCGATGAGGAAAAATGGCAGTCCATCAGTGGAGGGGTATCCTATACGACAGCGGGTCCCGCCGATATTTCGTTGGTTATAGGGAATGGTCCTTATTCAATTCCGGCGAAATCGGTTAAAAGACTTGCTTATGCTATGCTGGCGGCCGATGATTCTACTAACTTGATGATCCATGCCGATTCAGCGAAGGCTATGTGGGAGCGCATAATTCCTACCGCTATTGGGGATGAAGAACCGGGGTTCAATCCTAGTCAGTTTTATCTTGCTCAAAATTACCCTAACCCATTTAATCCGAAAACAAAGATCAATTACCAATTACCGATTACCAATTATGTTGAACTAAGTATTTACAATTTAATTGGACAAAAGGTAGAGACATTAGTTGCTGAAAATCAACAGGCAGGTCATCATCAGGTAGAATGGAACGCCGGGGGATTTGCCAGTGGCGTGTATTATTATAGATTAAGCACAGAGGCAGGATTTATCCAAACTAAGAAACTTATTTTGCTGAAATGATGCTCGATTCTGGATGCCCGATTTCCGACGACGGATTCCCGGCTCTTGGTAATGGGCTCTCGGTGCTTTGTAAATTACGTTGCTTGCCTAAAAGTATCTTAATGTGCCAGATCACCCAAATCTCAAAAATAAATTTGACAAGCATGACCCAAAGACACAAATTTCGTATCCCGTATCCCGTATCCCGTATCCCGTATCCCGTATCCCGTATCCCGTATCCCGTATCACGTATCACGCCTTAAACCTGGCCACATTTATATGATGTTTTTTGATCTTGTAACCGATAATTCTTTCCGTTGTGCCCAAAAGTAACGCTGCTTTCGCCTGATTCCCCTTAGATGTTTTCAAAGCATCGTTAATTAACTCCTTCTCATAGGTTGATAAGGCGTTATCCAGGGTTTGATGTGAGACAGTATCACTGCTCTCTGCTGTTTGGAGGGTGGGGGGAAGGTGGTAACTATGGATAACCTGATCCTGGCAGACTAATACCGCCCGCTCAATGCAGTTTTCCAACTCCCGTACATTTCCCGGCCAGTGGTAACGCATTAACATATCTATAGCAGGTGTGGAAATGCGACGGATCGATTTGCCAAGCTGACGCCCATATTTTAGCATAAAATGATCTGCCAGAAGTAAAATATCTGTTTTACGCTCACGCAAAGGAGGAAGTAAAATGGAAAAAACATTTAACCGATAATACAAATCCTCTCTAAAATTACCCTCTCTCATTAACTTCTCCAGATCGGCATTTGTTGCAGCGATAATCCTTACATCAACTTTCAATGTTTCTGTACCACCGACACGTTCAAATTCCTGCTCCTGTAATACTCTTAATAATTTAACCTGGGTCATCTGGCTCAAATCACCAATTTCGTCCAGAAATATAGTACCACCGTCAGCAACCTCAAATCTCCCTTTTTTTCGTGCTACAGCCCCGGTAAAAGCACCTTTTTCATAACCAAAAAAATCAGATTCTATAAGATTCTCAGGGATAGCGGCACAATTTACTGTAACAACCTGCTGCTCATTTCGTTGGGAATTGTAATGAATAGACTTGGCAATTAACTCTTTTCCGGTGCCGGATTCCCCGCGGATCAGGACGGTTGTATTTGATCCGGCTACCTGCATTACCATCTCATAAACTTCACGCATGACATGACTATTACCAATAATGTTTCTGAGGCTGTGTCCCTCCTGCAATTTTTGTTTGAGGAGTACGTTTTCGCTCCTCAATCTTTGCCTCTCCAAATCAAGTTCCCGCCGTAACCGGATTTGTGGTAAAAGAGCTGAGGCCACCAGAACAAAAAACTTTTTCACACTATCATATTCTCTTTTAAGATTAAAAGGTAGATTTACAACCAGCACACCTAAGGTTTTGTATTCGGAGATAATAGGGACACCAATAAACGTTTGCTCCCGATCACGCTTCGGATCCCATGCACTCAGACGATTCAGGTACAGTGGCTCTTTACTCACCTGTGGGACAACAATAGGCTTACCGGTTTCAGCAATTCGTCCAGTGAGACCCTCACCGACTTTGTAAATAACCTTTGCCGTACTTTCTTTGTAACCGATAGATGCCGTCATCCGAAAAGTATTATCTATCTCATTTAGTATAAATATCGCACCGGATTTTATATGATAGGAATTACGTAGAATTTTTAATGTTGCCGCAAGAGATTCATTTAAATCAAGCGTGCTGCTGGTTACCTGATTTATTTCTACGAGCAATGATAGTTTTCGGGCAATTGAATCAGAACTTTGTTCCCTCTTAATTTCCTTTTTCTCTGGCATCAGGCTCTCCTGTGAAGATGTATATAAACAGATTTTATGAATATGGATACAGGTCCCCTAAAGAACTACAAAAATGTTTTCTATTCCATATGTGCTACAAAAATGAAGGAAAAATATACAAAATTAAATGTTCTCTGTAAAGAGGATGAGGGTATTTTCGCATGAAGTCTCATGCTAATGGAGCTATTTCCCTTGTTTACTGCTATATTGGGGACATTGCCCTTTGGATGTGCCGGGCACGATGCGATACGATACAAAAATGTCGTTTAAATTGAAGGATATTACATTAACGTAGGAAAATAGTCTGGGTTATAAAAGGTGTAATTTGACTTTGATGTTGTTTTTTAAGGACTTAGGGGCCTGTCTCCTGGTTTGGCATGATGATTGTAAGTATTTATATGTCTAAAAATGTATTATTTGTTGATAATTTTGAGTAATTAGAATACGGAGTGGCTTCAATGTCATCACAGTTGATATTTCCCAAACATTACCGGCCCTTGCAGAATCTGCATGAAACAGAACGGGCCATACGCAAGATTAAAGAATTCTTTCAGGTAAATTTATCTCTTGAGCTGAATCTAACCCGGGTAACCGCTCCAATGTTTGTGCTAACCGGTACAGGTATTAATGATAATTTAAACGGGGTAGAGCGGCCCGTATCATTTGAAGTGAAATCAATGCAAAGTGCCAAGGCTGAGATTGTTCATTCATTGGCCAAGTGGAAAAGGCTAATGCTTTCTGATTATCAATTCAGGCATGGACAGGGATTGTATACAGATATGAACGCTATCAGAGCAGATGAAGATCTGGACAATTTACATTCTCTCTATGTGGATCAGTGGGATTGGGAATTAGTAATATCTGAACAGGAACGACAACTGGTGTTTTTAAAAAAGATTATAAAGAAAATATACGATGTTATCAGGAGAACAGAGCTTTTTATCGCCCAGGAATATAATGCCATCCAGCCTATACTACCGGAAGAAATTACATTTATTCATGCCGAAGATCTCGAGAACGAATATCCTGATTTGTTACCGGTAGAAAGAGAAACTGAAGTTTGTAAAAAATATGGCGCTGTATTTGTTATTGGGATTGGAGGAGATTTAAGATCCGGACAGCCGCATGATGGCCGGGCGCCGGATTATGATGACTGGTCTTCACCAACAGAAGATAATCGTAGAGGATTAAATGGAGATATTCTGGTTTATTACCCTTTGTTTGAAAGAGCCTATGAACTTTCTTCGATGGGAATTCGGGTCGATCCTACAACATTAATGAGGCAACTTGAACTGACTGATAATCTGGATCGTAAAGATTTATATTTTCATAAACGGCTTCTGAGTGGTGAATTGCCACTTTCAATAGGCGGGGGTATAGGACAATCACGCTTATGTATGTTTTATCTAAGGAAAGCGCATATCGGTGAGATTCAGGCCAGTATCTGGCCCAATGAGATGATCGATAAATGCAGAGAAAACAATATAATGTTGTTGTAAAAAAGCAAACTTAGTCTCAAATAAGATGAATAATTTAAAATTAGATAACTGTAAATAAAACGATAAGGAATAATACTATGTCAAACTCTTCAATAAGTGCTAATCCACGGCAGGAGGTTCTGTTAAAAATTGCCTTCGAAAGAGGTGTGGAACCAAGTGATCTGATTGATAATGGCACTAATAGTTTTGGCGTCAATACCTTTAATGATAAGGTGATGCGTGAGCGGCTTCCAAAAGATGCCTATAAAAAATTAAGAGATACCATCAAAAAGGGTGATAAACTGGATATGACCATAGCGAATACCGTCGCCCATGCTATGAAAGAGTGGGCAATTAGCAAACGTGTATCACATTTTACACATTGGTTTCAGCCTCAGACAGGACTAACCGCAGAAAAGCACGACGCCTTTCTCGAATTGGTGGATGGTGAAGTTATTGAACGTTTTCAGGGTGATAAATTGGTCCAGGGTGAACCTGATGCTTCTTCTTTTCCAAGTGGTGGTTCCCGTACCACTTTTGAGGCCCGTGGTTATACCATGTGGGATCCTTCCAGTCCGGCATTTATCGTTGAAGGTCCCAATGGCGGTATATTATGTATCCCTTCGGTATTTATAAGTTATACGGGAGAGGCCCTGGATAAAAAAACCCCCTTGCTACGTTCCATGAAAACCATATCAAAATCTGCTTTGAAAGTTTTACGGTTGTTGGGAAATACTTCTGCGAGCCGTGTTGTTACCACTATTGGGACAGAGCAAGAATATTTTCTGATTGATAAAGGTTTTCTCTTTTTAAGACCAGATTTACAAATAACCGGACGAACACTTCAGGGCGCTCAGCCACCGAAAGGCCAACAACTAGATGACCATTATTTTGGATCGATCAAACCCCGTGTCCTGGCCTTTATGCAGGATGCGGAAAGTGAATTATATAAACTTGGTGTGCCGGCAAAAACCAGACATAATGAGGTCGCACCACATCAGTTCGAGATAGCGCCAATATTTGCTGAAGCGAATGTAGGCGCCGACCGCAACCAGATGATTATGGAAGTTCTAAAAAAAGTTGCCGACCGTCATGGTTTGGCTTTATTACTGCATGAAAAGCCCTTTGCCGGTATTAATGGAAGTGGTAAACATAACAACTGGTCCATGTCAGATTCTGATGGAAATAATTTACTCGATCCGGGTGATACACCTGAGCAAAATTTACAGTTCTTGATTTTTCTTGTCTCGGTATTGCGGGCTGTTTATAATTATAGTGGATTGCTGCGGATGACAATAGCTTCTGCCGGGAATGATCACCGCTTGGGGGCCAATGAGGCGCCGCCGGCAATTATTTCCATATTTTTAGGAGAACGTCTAAGTACCATTTTGGATGATATCTCTGAGGGTAGGAAAACAAAAAAGGCTGAAGATTATGTAATTGATCTTGGTTTAAGTAATCTTCCGTCTATATTCCGGGATAATACAGACAGAAACCGTACCTCACCCTTTGCTTTTACGGGTGAAAAATTTGAATTTCGTGCCATTGGTTCAGCCGCATCAGTATCCCTGGCAAATACTGTTCTGTCAGCAGCAGTAGCGGAATCAATCGATGTGTTAATTTCTGAGATTGAGGAAGGAGTAAAAGGGGGTACAGATCTTGAAGATGTTATCTTAAAGGTACTTAAAAAACATGTTAATGAAACAAAACCAATTCGTTTTGAGGGTAATAACTATAGTGAGGATTGGGAAAAGGAAGCAGAAAAAAGAGGGTTGCCAAATGTTAAAAAAACCGGTTATGCCCTGGATTTTCTGGTTGATGAGGAAAATATGAACCTGTTCCTCTCAAAAGGAATCTTCAAAACAAAAGAAGAAATAATTAACAGATATAACACAAAACTTGAGCAATATGTAACCACTCTGGAAATTGAGGCTCAAACATTTAATAATTTAATCAATACAAAAGTAATTCCTACAACTATAACCTATCAAAGCCAGCTAATTGAGACCGTGAAACATCTAAAAGAATTGGCAGATGTTATTCATACAGATTCTCTGGCAGACGAAATAAACTTATTAAAATCTGTCAGTGAAAAACTCGTTGCACTTCGAAAGGGTTGTTCGGCGTTAGAAGAGAAATTGGAAGAATCTGAAAAGATTGAGGATCTGGCCCAAAAAGCAAAATTCTTTTCAGATAATATTACTGCTTTACTGGAAGAAGCACGGATTCCTGCTGATGAACTCGAGGAGATTCTTCCAGACGCATTATGGCCATTACCAAAATATTCAGAAATGTTATTCATTATGTAACAATGTATTCTAAATTAAAATAGTGAAGAGCTAAAGGCGTCTATAGTGAGGTAAGGTCACTTTAGGCGCTTTTTTTATTTATTAAAATGAGATTTGTACTGATCCAGGTTTGGTTTTATTAAATATATGTTGGCTGCTAAACGGCCAACGATGAATGCCATAGATGCTCCCACAGCACCAATTATATTAAAATACAAGGTTGATATAAATAAAACCACAATAATACCCAGCACTTCAAGAGCCGTAGCCCAGGTTAGCGGCCCCGTATTCCTGGAGGCTACCAGCATAGATCGTTGATACGAAAGAAGAACCGATAGTCCTGGCATAATAACCATTATCTGAAGAGGCAAAATAGCAAATTCTGTTAATTCGGATGAGAGCCCGGAAACAGACCCAAACCACAAGTGGGCCAATGGACTAAAGGAGATTACACCCAAGATTAGGACAACACTTCCTGTAAGTACTAAGGCGAACTCCTTAACTGCTTTGTATCCCTCCCAATTTTTGCCGATCAAAGCAATACCAACTTCCTGATAAGATAAGCCAATACTTCGAAATATAAAAACTAATGAATTTATCACTGGTAATACAGTGAATGACTCTAGCGCCATGCGGCTATGCCCAATAAAAAATGTTACGAGTGGGTGAACACCTAAAGCCAGTAAGGAGGTTAAGGCGAGGGGATAATAAAATAGGTATATTTTGCGATAAGACAATGATTGTCTATGGTTATCTATGGTCATCAGGATTGAGACAGTTTTATGAGCCATCATTCGGCTGGCAGCTGCTTCGATCAATACCCCGGTGGAAAGAGATATGGCACCGACAGAAACTCCGGGTAGGTCTGTGAGTGAATAAAGCAGCAATGCTGTAAGCGATATGGAGATCAATCTAAGAACAGTTCCATAGGCCACTCTGCGTGTCAGGTTATGTCTTATTAAAACTCCTTGATAGAATCGTCTGAAACCAATAGCACCTGGCCATGGTAGCAGTAGAATTGTGGCAATATGGGTTAGCTGGGAGACTCTTTCCGGTAATCCGATTAAGTTTATAGTAATATAATTAAACATGTCAGGTATGAGTAGAAATATCATTATTAGAGTGATCGCAGCGTTGATGAAATTTGTAAAATTTCTCAACTTAATGTAGGATGTTCTGTTCTCAACCAGAGCGGTTGAAGCACTCATGATCATTATAATAGGTGCTTCAATGATCAAAGCAAATGAAAAAGCAACACCCCAGGCAGCCAGATTAAACTTTGGTTCAGCCAAACGGGCAATAATTGCAGTCAAAAATGGCCCTTCGAAAGACATCATGAGCCAGGTTGCCGCCAAGGGTAACCAAAATATTAGTATTTTTCTTTTATTCATTGGATTAGATATAGAATGAGAATCTCTCAATTTAAGAAATTATACGGCGCAATTAAAATCATTATCCTACCTTTGCGTTTCTTGTAGGTAAGGTGATAAGTAAAGTGAAAATCTACTGCAAACCTGTGAGAATCTTCCCTGCTAAAACAGTTAAATAATACCAGCATCTCGGATAAATTGTATTAAGCGAGTTTGGGTCTAAAAGAGGTGTAATATGGAATTGCATGTCTGAAATAATTGCAGGATTTGGCATATATGCCACCTGCTGCTGCCATAATGACGCATAAGAACGCCACCGTGACAGTCTGTGTCATGTATTAACAATAAGGATTTGCAGCTATTTAAGTGTAGTATATACATGTATTTATGTAAAAATTTATATTTTGGCACGGTGTTTGTATAGTACTTAATCAAGATTGAAATTAATTAAAACAGAAACATAACCAATAAAGAAGGAGGTCGACATGACTTTAGTAAAATGGAGCCCAAGAACAGGACTTTTTAATATGGGCGATGAATTATTTAACGATTTTTTCAACACACCACGACATACCTTTGCAGGTAACCGTGAGGGATGGTATCCGGCTGTGGATATAGCAGAAGATGAGAATGGGTACCATGTGGAAATGGAACTTCCTGGCTTGTCCAAGGAAGATGTGAAGATTTCTTTTAAGGAAGATGTTTTGCATGTTTCCGGTGAAAAGAAATACGAGGATAATGAAGAAAAGAAAAACTATCATCATTATGAAAGACGTTATGGGAAATTTGAGCGTGCTTTCAGAATTCACTCAGACGTAATTGTTGAAAAAATCGACGCTAACTTCAAAGATGGTGTTTTGAGTATTGATCTGCCAAAAGCAGAAATTGCTAAACCAAAAGAAATTGAAGTAAAAGTTAAATAATTCGAAGTGTAGTAGAATCTTAACACACGATGGTGGTGGCCGTAAGTGAATGGCCACTACCATTTCCTATTAAAACAAAGAGGGCAATTCCAATAAAGGATTTGCCCTCTTTTGTATTTATAATCAAATATTTAAATACAACAATAAAATCATGAAATTATGATATACGAGTAATGGCCGCTCGCGAGCGGCCATTACTAGAATCAATCCTAAATCTGGTATCATAAATCACTTATACTGTCTTTTAATTCTCTATAGACGCAAAGCGAATCCCACATTCTTTAACCAATTTCAACTCCTTGTAATGTCTAGGTAGATCATTGAGAAATTCCATATGTTACAGAATCAATCTTTTTTAGCGTTTCACGTTTAACGTCTTTCGTCTCACTTTTTACATCATTTCACCAACTGTGAAATCTTTTTAAACGTTTCGGTCCCTGCTTGCTGGCATAATTCAAATAAAATTGATTCATAGGAAGTCACAATTGCTTTCTCCTGTATCATCCGCTTTATCGCGGTTTTCTTATCACTTTCCAGTCGGGAAGAGATGCAATCCTCAACGATTACAGGCTGATATCCCAACTCGACCATATCAATTACAGATTGCAGCACACAAACATGCGCTTCCATCCCACATATGATGATCATACGTTTTCCTATATCACGCATGACCTTTCGAAAATTATCATCCCTGCAACAACTAAAAGAAAATTTTTCAACTGCTTGCAGATCCGGGATTAAATTATGCATTGATTTTATTGTCGGGCCAAGTCCTTTTGGGTATTGCTCCGGAGCATATCATCGGAATTTCCAATATGGAAAGTCCTGTTATCAATTTTTTACAATTTTCCTCCAGGACTTCTGCATTGTACATATGGGGCAATAATTTTTCCTGAATGTCTATTATCAGACCGACAGCATTTTCTGGAAATACGCGCAATTAACTCTCCTGTATTATTCTTCCAACGTGGATAAATCACCTTCATCTTGACCAAGGGCTCTGGCTTTTAAAACGCGGCGCATGATTTTTCCACTCCTGGTTTTGGGAAGACTTTCGACGAAAGCAACTGATTCCGGTTTGGCGATGGGACCCATTTCGCTGCTTACATGTTCTCTGAGTTCATTCACCGAGTTCTTTGTTTTGATCAACGCCGGCCCTTAATATAACAAAAGTATGAATAGCATTCCCTTTTAGTTCATGGGGAAGGGCTATGGCTGCTGCTTCTGCCACCTCAGGATGACTTACCAGGGCACTCTCAATTTCAGCGGTACCTAACCGGTAACCACTTACTTTGATCACATCATCGATTCTTCCTATAATCCAGTAATAGCCATCTTCATCAACTCTGGCAGAATCTCCCGTTTTATACCAGCCTTGTCTTACATAATCTTTCCAATAAACTTCACGGAACCGGTCTGGATCACCATAAATGGTACGTGCCATCCCAGGCCATGGTGATTTGATCACGAGTTTTCCCTCTTCACCGACCTTCACTTCCGTGCCTTCATCATCGACGACAGCCATTTCATTTCCAAAAAATGGTTTTGTCGCTGAGCCGGGTTTTAAAGGTGTGATAGGAAGTGGGGTTATCATAAATCCACCTGTCTCCGTTTGCCACCATGTGTCCATTATTGGACATTCTTCTTTACCGATTACCCTGTGATACCATCGCCAGGCTTCCGGATTAATTGGTTCGCCGACCGAACCCAAAAGACGCAGGCTACTTAAATCATGTCTGGCCGGCCAGGCTTCTCCGAAGCGCATGAGTCCACGAATGGCAGTTGGGGAAGTGTACAAAATTGAGATACCATATTTCTCGATTATTTGCCACCAGCGATTGGGATAAGGATGGTTGGGTGCCCCTTCATACATCATTACAGTAGCACCATTAATTAAAGGTGCGTAAACGATATAACTATGTCCGGTAATCCATCCCGGATCAGCAGCACACCACCAGCGGTCTTCTTCCTTCATATCAAAGACCATACGGTGGGTAGTTGAAGTGTAAACCGCATAACCACCATGGGTATGTAACAATCCCTTAGGTCTGCCTGTGGTACCTGAGGTGTAGAGGATAAATAACATATCCTCAGAATCCATCACCTCCGTTTTACACACGGGATTCGCAACAGGCATGGCCATCAGATCATGATACCAAAAGTCTCTGTCATTTTCCATGAAAACATCCTCACCTGTTCGCTTAACCGTAATACAAACTTCAATAGTTGGTGAACGTCTCATGGCCTCATTCGCAATACCCTTAAGATCAGTGGGACTTCCACGCCGGAATCCACCATCAGCAGTAACAAGGACGCGGCTGTTAGCATCCTCAATCCTTTCAGCTAGCGCTTCATAACTAAATCCTCCGTAAACAACACTGTGAGCAGCCCCGATCTTCGCACAGGCAAGCATGGCTATGGCCAATTCAGGAATTTGGGGCATATAAACGGTTACAATTTCCCCCTTTCGTACGCCCATACTCTTTAAAACATTTGCAAATTTACTTACTTCACGGTTAAGGGCATGATAAGAATATGTTCTCACGTCCCCTGGTTCGCCCTCCCAAATGATGGCGAGTTTATTCCTGCGCCAGGTTTTTAAATGCCGGTCAATGGCATTTTGAACAATGTTAATTCGCCCTCCAACAAACCATTTATAAAAGGGAGCGTTACTACTATCGAGAACTGTGTCCCATCTCTTATTCCAACTCAGGGTTTTTGCTTGTTTTTCCCAAAATCCTTCCCGATCGGAGATTGACTCTTGGTAGAGTGTTTCATAATCTTTCACATTCGCTTTTCGGGTAATGGACTTTGGAGGATAAAACAGTTCAGAATTTCCAGAATTTTTCAATTCAGACATTTTAATAACTCCTTGATATGATTAATATTAGAAAATATCTCTCAATAAATTGGAAATTGTTTCATGAATAGTGTATTAGAAAATTAAAATTTATAATTGTAATATCTTACTATAAACTGACATATCTTAAAACTAAGCGTATTCAGTGAGATTTGCTGGCCATCAACTGAGTCCTATATGGTAGATATATAAGGCGATTAGGGGGGGCATTTATTCCTCGATGATTTAAATTATTTAAATCTTTGAGGCTAATTTTTGCATTAATCATCAAAAATCCGATATATTACATTTATATGCAGAAAAATCACATTTATTTAATCTTATGATATCCGGGAACCAGAATATGATAGAAATTGTTGATCAAATCTATGATAAAAATGTTTTAGAAAAAACGGCACAACATTTTGCTGAAAGAAAAATTATTTTACCCACCTTCTCCCAATTACGTTCACCACAGCAGATTCCGGAAAATATAAAAAGTGAACTCTCCTCCATTGGTTTATGGGATCTGCATCCGCTTAATTTATTTCGAATTAATTGGAAAAACGAACCTGTTCGTGAGGGAGGATTGTTCTCAAAGGTGAATGTAGTTGAATTACCACCAGTATTAACAGGAGTCCAGACACGAATATTAGTAATGATTGGAAAATGGTTTCCAACAGGGGCCCATAAAGTAGGGGCCGCTTATGGATGTTTGGCACCACGAATTGTCACGGGACGATTTGATCCGACATATCATAAAGCGGTCTGGCCCTCAACTGGAAATTACTGTCGTGGTGGTGCTTTCGATTCCTATCTCATGGGATGTCAGGCTGTCGCCATTTTGCCAGAGGAAATGAGCCGGGAGCGCTTTGACTGGTTGGCAGATATCGGAGCTGAAATTATCAAGACCCCCGGATGTGAATCAAATGTTAAAGAAATATATGATAAATGTTGGGAAATCCGCAAAAATCGTCCCGATGCCGTTATTTTTAATCAGTTTGATGAATTTGGCAATAGTGTTTGGCATTATAGCGTCACCGGCTCTGCAATCGAAGAAATGTTTAATCAATTGAAGGATAAAAATAATCGTTTGGCTGCCTATGTTTCCTCTACTGGGTCAGCAGGAACAATCGCAGCCGGTGACTATCTGAGAACCATTCATCCCCGGATTAAAATTATTGCTTCAGAAGCTTTGCAATGCCCGACTTTGTTGATGAATGGATTTGGCGGGCATCGGATTGAGGGTATTGGGGACAAACATGTGCCCTGGATACATAATGTGCGTAATACGGATGTTGTATCTGCCATTGACGATGAGGATTGTATGCGCTTACTACGTTTATTCAATGAAGAGAAAGGACATCAGGAATTAAAAAATGAAAACATTCCTGAAAATATTATTTCGGATCTTTCTCTGTTTGGTATCTCGGCTATTGCTAATATCCTGGCCTCTATAAAAACTGCAAAATATTTCGAAATGACAGAAGATGATGTAATTGTGACTATAGCAACCGACTCCGCAGAAATGTACCAATCCCGATTGGTAGAGTTAAATCTGCTTCGGGGAGAATATAGCACCCAACAGGCTGGAAAGGATTTAGAAAGATGCATAAAAGGGACAGGAACTGAGTATCTAAAAGAATTAACCTATCCGGATAAAAAGGCAATCCATAATCTAAAATATTATACATGGATTGAGCAACAAGCAAAAGATGTAAACGACCTGAACCAGCTCTGGGATGACCAGGACATATGGGATAAAATCTTTAATCAACATCATCAATGGGATCAATTTATCAATGAGTTCAATCAAATGACCGGTCTGGTAAAAAATCTGAATTGAAATCTAACATACACTAATATCATATCATCCTGGAAATTGATTGACTCCCTATGTATACTTTTCCATGATATTTTTACATGTATTTCTTTTAGTCTATTCTTATTTGTTCCCGGTACTAAATGATCAAATTGTCATTTTTGAGCCTTTTGATAATTTGCATAATTGGGAAAGTTTTGAATTTTCAGGGAAAACAAAATCCACTGATTATCAAATTATATTAAATGATACCCTTTCCTACCTCCAGGCTATTAGCCGTTCTTCTGCATCTGGGTTGATTCACAAAACGCGGTTTAATGCCAGGGAATATCCCAAACTGCAATGGCGCTGGCAAATTGAGCATGCTGAATGTGATGTTGATGGTAGAGAAAAATCAGGCGATGATTATCCCTTGCGAATATTTGTGCTATTTGATGATGATTCAGCAGATTTCTCATTTTGGGAATCTGTGAGCAATTCAGCCATAAGATTGTTTTATGGGTTTGAGGTGCCGGGGAGTAGTTTATGCTTTGTTTGGACAAATTTAATCTATGATGAAAAATATTTTAATAATCCGCATAGTGATCGTGTAAAGATAATTCCCTTGACCACGGAAAAGGACAGCGGTGTAAAATGGGTGACACATCGGATAAGAATTGATTCTGTTTTTCAGCATATTTATAACCGAGCCTGTCCGGAAAAAGCAGCTCTGGCGATCATGAGTGATACAGATAATACGGGGGGATCTGCGATTGCCAATCTGGATTTTATTTCGGTGGGGAAGTGAGTTGGTTCCAGGTACTCGGTTTCTTGTACTTGAATATTGGATATTATTTCATTTCATCACCGGAGTATTTGGAGCCTAATCAGGGCGTAGACATGGGTATGTCCCTACATCCATTGTGGTTTATTTTTGTGGCCGGTCACTAACAAGCTCCTACTCTCTTTTCTCTCCTCACGCTTCATCTTTCACTCTCTACCCTCTACGATCTACAATTTCACCCGTTTCAGTCGCAGACTGTTTAGCACAACGGATACACTGGAAAAAGCCATGGCCAGGGCTGCCAATACAGGATGAAGATGCCGAAGGAATTCCGGGGCATAACTAAAAGGATATAATATCCCGGCAGCAATAGGAATAAGAATGATATTATAAAAGAAAGCCCAGAATAAATTTTGTTTAATAATGCGCATAGTGGCCCTGCTGAGTTTCGAGGCTTTATTAATCCCATGAAGATTGTTGTTTATCAGAGTTAGATCCGCCGCTTCCATTGCCACATCGGTTCCTGAACTAAAAGCAATTCCTACATCAGCTTGTGCTAATGCTGGTGCATCATTGATACCGTCGCCCACCATAGAAACCAATCCCAGACCTTTCTTTTGTAATTTGAGAACAAGATGAGATTTCTCCTGTGGTAATATTTCAGCGAAGATCTCTGATATTCCTACCTGCTCTGCGATGAGGGATGTGGTTTTTTTATTGTCTCCACTGATGATGGAGATGTTTAGCCCATCATCCTTTAATTGTTTAATAACAGTAGCTGCTTCTTCCCTTACTGTGTCTGCAATGGCAATTAAACCGTTAACCTGATCTTCGATGGCAATCCAGATAACTGAGCGGGCAAGGTTTTCTAATTTTTCAGCTGAAGATTCAAATAATGAAGTTTCGATTTGGTTTTCTGCCATATACTTTTTTGTACCTATTAAAATTACCTGATCCTCAAAGCGTGCCTTTACGCCCTTCCCTGGAAAGGACATAAAATCATGGGCTGTTCCTAAGGTAATATCTCGTCTTAATGCCTCCTCAACAATGGCATTGGCCAGGGGATGCTCAGAAACTCTTTCGATAGATGCTGTTATTAGCAACAGATTTTCGATAGTCTGTTGCAAAATGGGTAGATTGTTATTTAGATCATTGGTTGTCTCGATCTCTGTAACCCGGGGTTTCCCATATGTAATTGTACCGGTTTTGTCAAAAACCATAAACTTGATATGCTTAAACTGTTCTAATGTCTCACTGTTTTTGAATAAGAGACCATTTTTTGCTCCTAACCCTATGCCGGCAATAATGGCGGTTGGCGTGGCTAATCCCAGGGCACAGGGACAAGCGATCACCAGAACAGCAGTCAGGCGAAGCAATGCTGAGGTAAGACCATTCCCAGATACCATCCAAATAATAAAGGTGACCAATGCAATAGCCAGAACAATTGGCACAAAATAGGCTGCAACCTGATCAGCAATTCGCTGGATTGGAGGTTTACTACCTTGGGCCTGTTGAACAAGTTTTATTATATTGGCCAGAACAGTCTCTTCTCCGACTTTTGTTGCCCGGATTGTTAAACTACCATGTAAATTGATGGTCGCCCCGGTAACCTGAGCATCTATATCTTTCTCTACAGGCATACTTTCTCCACTCAGCATACTTTCATCTACGGAGGAATGTCCCCCAACAATCTCCCCATCAACCGGTATCTTCTCACCTGGTCGTACTCGTAAGATATCCCCAGGTTTGACCATTTCTATAGGAATATCCTGATCACCACTGGATGTAATAAGCCGGGCTGTTTTGGGTTGAAGTCCAATCAATTTTTTCAAAGCCGTACCGGTTTTTCCCTTTGCCTGCACCTCAAGTAATTTTCCAAGTTTAATTAAGGTAATTATCATTGCAGAGGTCTCAAAATATACATGTTCCCCCATCAATGATGTCCCGGTTGCCAATCCAATTGTAACGATCAAACTGAAAAAATATGCTACTGAAGAACCCATTGCCACGAGCACATCCATATTTGCTGTTTTGTTCTTCAGAGATTTGTAACCATGAATATAAAAGTCTTTACCCACATAAAACTGTACAGGTGTCGCCAATACCAACATAAACCAGGGTACCCACCATGCATAGGCCCAATTTCCCAGCAAGTGAAAATCCCGGGACATGCTAAAAATAAATAAGGGAACTGTAAAAAAGACACCGGTCCAGAATATCTGCGTCTGTCTCCTAATCTCATTTTTTCTGGATAGATCAACAGCATCGGCATCAGATATACTTATATCATCAGAATTTACTACTTGATAGCCGGCCTTTTCGATCTCCTGGACAATTAATTTTTTATCACTAAGTCCTGGAATAACTTTTATATAAGCCTTTTCATTGGCAAAATTTACATTTGCTTCGAGGATACCATTGAGACGATTTACTACCCGCTCTACGGTGGCGGCGCAATTGGTGCAGGTCATACCTGTGATGGCAAGTTCAAGAGTAGAAGTAGTGATGCCATATCCAGCATTTGAAACAGAGGATTCTATAATTGAAAGATCTGATTGTGTATCATCAAAATCAATTTTAGCAGACTCAGAAGCAAAATTTACTTGCACATCCTCAATACCAGTTACTTTTTTTAATGATCGCTCTACAGAAAGGGCACAGTTGGCACACGTCATGCCAGTTATGGGGATGTTTATGGTTTTGATTGACATATTTATAATTTTAAATGAATACTCAAAATAAATTTGAACATAATTGGATAGCAACATTCATGTGTATCTATCTTATCAACGTCATACACCTTCAATTATTATCTTTCATAAAGTCCTTTGGACATTTTTTCTGTTGATTGTTCACTGTTGGGCATTGGATATTGAACTAATTGTGAGGTGAAAATAATCAATATCCGTCAGAGAACATCCAATGTTCAAGTAACCAGGTATATCCGAAAAATACATCAGTTCCGAGTATCATTTCTCAGGTGGATAATTTATCTCTACCAATAAGGCTTTTATATTTTCCCAATTCTGCGGGTCCTCCCAGGATACATCCAGTGTTTTGGTTTGTTCATCAGCCTTTACTGAAAGAACATTGTCAAGTGCTCCTATTTCGGATTCAATCGTTCGGACGCAATGGCCACAGCTTATTCCGGGAATTTTCACCTGTTTCAAATACATAATATTTAAACTCCTTTTTTCTGAGGAAAAAAATATATTTTAAGCATGGTGCTTTGTGCAGAGCGCAAGGAATAGACAAATCCAGGTTTTCTTTTGCGCGGCGCGCTGTGCGCTATGCTAATTTATCCTTAGAGAAAGATTTAACTAAAAGAACAAGATTATCGCTCTAAATGTTCCTGCATTTCATTTAATATTTCAGAGAGAGGAGGTGTGGGGAACCATTGTTTTTGAGTGATTTCGTTACAGGTGCTCTGATATAATTCAGAGATCAACTCAAATAGTCTTGTTGGGAGATTTGGAGGTGGTTCTGGAACGAGTGATTTCCAGTTGGCCCGGTCTTCTTTTTTAGCATTTTCCACATCCTGGTACCAGTCGGTCTGACGGTAATATATCCGGGCAACTTCTTTGCTTACGGGCATTCCATTGTAAGTAAATCGACATTCATCTGGTGTTCCAAGAATGTCTACAAGTATCAGGCGGCGTTGAGGGTCAAATCCATACTCAACTTTGCCATCTTCGTTAATCAATCCAGCCCTTGAGACATGTTCTGTTATCAGATTATTGATCTTAGTGGTGGTCTGTTTAACCTCTTCTAACTCATCATCTGTGAGTGCACTGATCGATTGGGCCTCCAACCAAGGCATATATCGGTCGGTAACCTCCAGCTTTGTTGAAGCGTCCAATATTGGGTTTACCAGAACATCATTAGGTTTTGGCATTTCATTTAACCCGATTGCTCCCAAAGTCAGGCTTCCATTTGCCAGACGTTTGAAAATACTGGAACCAGCTGGCAATGCATTGCGGTAAATCACCTCAAGTGGAATTAGAATATTTGTTAATTTATTGGTATAGATCGAATAGTCGTATGAATCACCATCGGAAAAGGGCCTCAATATACGCACAAGGGAAACATCCATGGTATCAACGGGTTCAGATAATTCATTTAACTGTTTTACCTGTCCATTCTCAACTAGCCCCCGATAATGTGTAGGCATGCCCATTTGATTTAATTTTTCAAAAAAATAGGCCCCCATTATGCAGAGTGCTTTACCCTTGTTTGTTATAAGATCTGGCATTTCTCCCCAATCAAAGACTGAATACCGGTCTGAAAATTGAAACCGGCCTATGCCGGATTTATTCTCTTGTGGTTTTTCGATAACTTCTAAATCTTTTACGCTGCCCATACGCCATCCTTTTTAAAAAATATTTGTCACGTCTAATTAATAATAATTTTCCAAGAATATACCAAATTGAGAGGTAATTATAAATTATAAATGATGAATTATAAATGATAGTAAGGCGAAATAAACTTGTGTTTCAGGTCTATTAATGTTTTCTGAATCTGGGTTTCTGGCTCACTCTTCTTTCTTCCTCACCATAAAGTGGAGTGTGGATGAGGCTCTAAAGAATTTTTCAGATTAATCGAAGAGATAATTTTAGCTTATCAGGTAAATTTTTATTTTTTCAAAAAAAGTTGATTGGGATTGAAACAATTTTGTTTTTTCTAGCGTAGATGACTTAAAAGTAAGGAGATGAGAATGATCAAGGAAGTTATAATTGGCTTTGTAATACTCGTATTTGTGATACCTTTTGCCTATATCATTATTGCAGATTTGGCTGATGTCTATAAAAGATTAGCTAATGTCTTTTCAGTCAAGTTGAAACCAGCATTGATTGTTTTAACAAAAACTATTTTAGATTAATTAATACCTATCATACATCCTACCTCCAGGATATAGATAACATGAACCGGAAATAAACTTTATTTCCGGTTTTTTTTTACCTGTTGTATCTTTAAGACCCCTTATTCTTTTAAATATTTTTGGATTTCTGAAATATGTTTAGATGATCTGAAAGATTCAGGTCTTGAATTTGTATATCCTGCGTTTGTTTGAGAATAGAAACATGTGCGCGGGATCGTCTGTCTGAACGCGATTCAAGATGATACGATCTTCTAATTAGTATTAAAGATTTTGAGACTATTAGAGAATTGCCTCATACTAGGCAGTGGTATTTTTCAAAACTCCTATCTTCATATTAATAAATCAATATTTTTATTTGATTCGGTGTAAAAGCAGAGCGAAACTATGCCTATTTCTTTTATAAGAAAATATGTTTTGTCAACGAAAGTGTTATCATCGATGTAAAATTGTGATAAATTGCTTAAAATTCTGTAATTTTTACCGATACAACATATATCACATCTTTATATTAAGGAAATGACGATATTTGGGGAAATTTTTATTTGTTGATTTCAACGATTCATCAGCAGACGTTTAAATAAAGAAGGTATATACGAATAAATAATTATTTTGAATTTGGCTGACCTGAACGTGTTTCAGGACTACTATATATCGGGAGAACTTTGTAACTGCCAGGCTAAACTTATCTCAGCATCTTTCATCTTCCCATTTATTTTCGAATCTAAAGTAATCCTGTCCTGAAAAATTCCAGGATTGGGAATGACGGAGATTCTGGCGAATTTTAATAATCACGCTAAAAAAGATATCAAATTTTTCAAAATTATCACATTTATAAAGTATTCTGACCTTATGAGTAAAAAAAATAGAAATTTTTCCGATTGGGTTTTAATCCTCCTGTATATCACCACATTTTGCGTTTTAATCTATTATTTTTGGCGGGGCTTTGGCTATTATCTGACACCCTATCTGGAAAGACCACATCACAATGCACATCAGACGATAAAGCCAGGCGGACTAATAGGACATGGCTTAGGCGTTATTGGTTCATTGATGATGATATTAATGCTACTTTATTCTATACGTAAAAGATCCATGATTCTAGGGAAATGGGGCTCCATAAACGTGTGGCTGAATTACCACATCTTTTTGGGGATTTCAGGTCCGCTTTTCGTTGTCTTACATTCGTCGTTTAAATTAAATGGTATTGTCGCCATTAGTTTCTGGTCAATGGTTGCCGTTGCTCTGAGTGGTGTATTGGGAAGATATTTATATATCCAAATCCCAAGAACAATCACAGGAACTGAATTAAATTTAAAAGAAATGGAAGAAATCCATCAAAAAATTTCCCGGGAAGTTTTTGCCAACTACCATATTGATGAAGACTATATTGCTAAAATTGATACAATGATTATTGGTAAAATCGATGCCGCGAAAGGATCCCTTAGGATCCTCCTTTCACTTGCCCTTAGTGATCTATTCCTTCCCCTGCGAATGAGAAGGGCCAAAAAAAGAATCATACGACTGACCGGGATTTCAAAAAAGAAGGCGCGGATTATAGTTAATAATATAAAAAAGAAAGCGATCCTGCATCGACAAATAACTTTATGGCAACATATTAATAATCTATTTCATTATTGGCATGTTATCCATAAACCGTTTGCCATAGTCATGTATCTGATAATGATTATTCATGTACTGATAACAGTGTTATTGGGGTACACATGGATATTTTGATTAACCGTTATACGATTAATAACTGTTGATGATCTAATATTTAACATCTATGATTAAACTTTGTTTTACATTTCTTTTCTTGGCAGGTATTGCGAAATTATCTGCTCAATTATCACCCGGTGATCTTGCCAAACCGCATGCGGATCTGGAAGGGATGCAAAATTGTACCAAATGCCATGAAATTGGGAAAAAAGTCTCTCCAGATAGGTGTCTGGTCTGTCATGTTTTGTTGAACGATCGCATCAAACTGAACAAGGGATTACATGCTCAGGCAGAATATCAAAACTGTACGCAATGTCATTCCGACCATCATGGCAGAGAGTACGAGTTGATTTGGTGGAAGGAGAAACAGAAAAATTTCGATCATTCCAAGACCGGATATCTGCTTCAGGGCAAGCACGCGCAGCTTGATTGTCGTCAGTGTCATCAAAGAAAATTTATCAGTAATCAGGATCTCTTGCACGCCAATCATAAAGATCTTGACGCCACGTTTCTTGGACTTCAATCGGAATGTTTAAGCTGTCACCAGGATGAACACCAGGGCCAATTGGATAAAAAATGTCTAACATGCCACAAAATGTCGGGCTGGAAGCAGGGAGTAAGTTTTACTCACAACAAGAGCAAATTCGCCTTGACCGGCAAACATCTGACGGTTCCCTGCGCATCCTGCCACAAAAACGTATCAGTAAAGTCTCAAAATTCTACCAAGGTCTATGTACAATACACTGGAATTCGATATGAGACTTGTACCAGCTGCCATAAAGATCCTCATCTTGGGAGGCTTGGTCCTTCCTGCACCAATTGTCATTCAACAGCCGGATGGCAGGGTGTGAACAATAATCGTTTTAATCATGATAAAACCCGATTTCCTCTGGTAGCTAAACACAAGTCGGTTCAATGTTCCAAATGCCATTCAACCGGCCGGACATTAAAGGCATTAAAATTCAGGTATTGCAGGGACTGTCATCAGGATTATCATCAGCATCAGTTTGTCAATCGGCCGGAAAAAGGGGCCTGTGAGGATTGTCATACGGTAGAAGGTTTTAAGCCGGCTGATTTTACTTTGGCTGAGCATAATCAGGCCGGCTATCCTTTAGAGGGGGGACATCTCGCTGTACCCTGTAACCGATGTCATCAGAAGACCTATAGTAATACTGAAAGATATACCTTTAAGACAATTGAATGTAAGGGTTGTCATACTGATCCGCATAAAGGAACATCTGAGCAGTATGTCCGCTATGTAAAATCTGAGCCGAAAAAAGACAAATGTGCGTTTTGTCATTCTGTTAATAGTTGGGAAATGATTACTTTTGATCATACTCAGACAGAATTTAAACTTGAGGGTAAACATCAAACTGTCAAATGCAAAAGTTGCCATCGGGATGGTGATGGAAAGGAAACAGAAGGTCTGCTTAAATTTAAGATCGCACAAAAATCTTGTCAGGATTGTCATAATGATATTCATCTCGGACAATTTTCAGAAAAAGATGATTCTTCTACCAGTAAAGCCGGATTAACCAAATGTGAACGCTGCCATACATCTACTAATTGGCGTGCAGTTAACTTTGATCATGATCGTGATTCCCGATTCAAACTGGAAGGTGCCCATCGAAATCTTAAATGCATTATATGCCATAAGAAAGATTCTGATTCTTCCGAGGCAATCATAATTTATAAACCACTCGCCATAGCTTGTAGTGCCTGCCACAGTAATATCCCTGCCAATCAGGAAGGAAATAAATCATGAAATTACTCGTTGTGTTAGCCATGATATCAACATCTTTTCTGACATTGATCCAGACGGAGCAAGAGACGGGGAAAAATCCTCATGGTAGTATCGATATGGAATGTTCGTTGTGCCACAACACCCGAAATTGGCAAGTGCAGCCTGATTCGATGCGTTTTAACCATGAAACAACAGGATTTAAATTGCACGGTCAACATCGCCGGACCGCCTGCCGGGATTGTCACTCAATTTTAATTTTCTCACATATTGGTGTCTCCTGTATTGACTGCCATGAAGATGTACATAAATCGGAATTAGGTTTTCAGTGCCAGGACTGTCATACACCGGCCTCCTGGAATAATGTTCAGGAAATATTTGAGACGCATAGTGCGACGAGATTTCCCCTGGTAGGCGTCCATGCTATTGTGGACTGCGAGTCTTGTCATTCAAGGAGTGATCCCTACGAGTATAAAACGACACCGCTGACCTGTGATCAATGTCATTATCAGGTTTACCGTTCATCTACAAATCCAAATCATATCCAGGCAGAATTTACAAATGATTGTGAGTCCTGTCATTCCCTGGCAGCACCCTCGTGGTATCATACTAATTATCTCCATCCCCAGATATTTCTGTTAAACGGCGCTCATCTGAGGGTCGATTGTAATAACTGTCATCAAACAGGATTTGCCGGTACAGCAAACCGGTGTGAAGACTGCCATATGGAAGAATATTCTTCTTCCCAAGATCCGGATCATGTCAAATTCGGTTTTCCGACAACCTGCGAAACCTGCCATAATGAAAGTCGTTGGGACGATGCCGTTTTTGACCACCTAAATGCATCTGGCTTTGAACTTCGCGGCGCTCATCTGACCATACAATGTATAAATTGCCATGTAAATAATCAGATCAGTGGTCTACCGCGTGACTGTTTTGGTTGTCATGAGACAGATTTTAAGGGGGTAAAAGATCCTGATCATGTCACGGGTCAATTTTCTTATGATTGCCTTGTATGTCATAGTGAAATGGTATGGTCACCAGCAACCTTCGATCATAACCAGACGCAATTTCCGTTAAGCGGTGCACATGTTTCTGTCTCCTGCAATGGTTGTCATGTTAATGGTCAATACACCGGACTCCCAACTGACTGCTGGTCTTGCCATGAAAATGATTATTTGGGTGTCACCGATCCCAATCATACACAGGGACAGTTCTCTCATGACTGCCTGCAATGCCACAGTGATCTTGCCTGGTCACCGGCGACCTTTGATCATGATCTGACAAAATTCCCGTTAGTTGGTGTTCATGTTTCTGTCGCCTGCAGCGGCTGCCATGTCAATGGTCAATACACCGGAATTCCTACCGACTGTTGGTCCTGTCATGAAAACGATTATGTGGATGTCACTGATCCTAATCATTTACAGGGACAATATTCTCATGATTGCCGGCAATGTCACAGCGAACTAGCCTGGTCGCCGGCCACATTTAATCATGATGATACTAATTTCCCTTTGACCGGTGCTCATCTCCGGACCAATTGTACGGATTGCCATAAGAATGGACAGTACACAGGTCTTCCTACGGAGTGTTTGTCCTGCCATGAAGACGATTATAATGGGACTAATGATCCCAACCACATAGCTGCAGCATTTCCGGTTACTTGTGAGAATTGCCATAATACGACTGCCTGGGATCAGACAACCTGGGATCATGATGCTCAGTATTTCCCGATTTATTCCGGGGCGCATCGGGAAAAATGGGATACCTGTGCCGATTGCCATATGGCCCCATCTGATTTTAAACAATTTGAATGTATTTTTTGCCATGAACATAACAAAACGGATATGGATGAGAAACATAAGGAAAGAAACGATTATCTTTATCTGAGCAGCGCCTGTTATGACTGTCATCCAAATGGTAGATCAGAAGGTGATTAGTATGTTTGTGAAATATACCCTTTTATTTCTGCTTTTTAGCCTGACAAGTCTGCTAGATGCGCAGGAAACAGAGATCATTGGTCACATCAATTATCTCTCGAAAGAAAATGTTTATATCGACAAAGGTGAAGATGCCGGGCTAAGTGTGGGTGATACGCTCATCGTCGAAAAAAAGGGACAACCTGATGCCTCCCTTCTTGTTATTCATACTTCACAGCATTCAGCCTCATGCAAAGTTCTGAATCGATCTTCGCTGTTACAGGTTGGAGATCTGGCAAAATTAATATCAAAAAAAGAAAAAGTGAGTGAGGCTTTAATCATAGCGACAACACCAGAAAATAAACCGGATACGCCAACTCGCAGGATAAATAAAAGTAAACCATGGGCACGGATACGTGGTGGTCTCTCCCTGCAATGGTACCATATTGAGGATCTGTCCGGTAATAATCTGGACTTTGACCAACCAACCCTGCGTTTTGATTTAAAAGCGAAAGAAATGTGGGGAAAACATTACAACCTTACCATTAGGACACGGTTGCGTAGAAATAAACGATCCCGTTCTTATTCGACAGGCATCGCTCAGGAAACTTTTCGTAACCGGATTTATACCTTCTCTTTCAGTTACGATGAGCCGACCTCTGCGTTCAATTATTCTATCGGTAGATTTCATGCCAATCAGATAAGTGGCGTAGGGTATATTGATGGTTTGTTCTTAAAATACAATCTATCTCCACGAGTACATATCGGTGTATATGGCGGTTTGAAATCTTCCTGGCAGTTTGCCGGTGCTGAGGGATCCCGGCAAAAATATGGTCTCGTGTTTGGCTATCGGTCAGACAGAAAAGGTGCATCAAAGATTGAAACATCCCTTGCTCTAAATAGTGAGTATAATGGAAAAACAATAAGTAGAGAAAATCTGTACTTTCAATCAAGTTTTAGCTTTAAAAACAGATTATTTATCTATAACAGCGTGGATGTAGATATCAACAGATTGTGGCGGGAGGAAAAAACCGGTGAAGCGGTTTCACTTTCATCACTTTATTTGTCCGCGCGTTATCGCTTTTCAGATATCGTGATAGCCGGCCTATCATTTGATGACCGAAAAAATTATTACACTTATGAGACAATGGATATTCCGGAAGATTATTATGATATGGCTTCCAGATTCGGTTTGCGTGCCGATCTGGACCTTTATTTTCCAAAGAATTATACCGTTTCTTTGCAGGTGGGAACCAGAAAGCGTCAGAACGACACACAAATCACTTATACCGGGCGGGCATCTTTACGTAAAAGAAACTTACTGATTAAGCGACTCAGCGCCGGTATGAATCTGAGCTTCTATTCAAATTACTATACTGAGGGGTGGATCCCAACGGTTTTTATTACAAAAAGCTTTCCATCAGGACATTATTTTAGTCTTACAGGGGGACAAAATTCTTATCAGTTGTTATCGTTTGAGCAAAAACGGCGTAATTTCTGGATGCGTTTTAGCAGTCAGTTCAGTATCTGGTCCGGTATTTATCTTTCCGGGTATTATAATTATGACTGGGGTGATGACCGAGAGGGATATAATTTTATGATAGAAATAGGCTATCGTTTCTGAACGAGGATCTGAAGTTTCTGTCACGGTTATTATAAGTGAAGGATCACATATGAATTTCGAATCGATGGTTATCTGGCTGGTGTTAGTTTTGGTTATCCTTATCATATTTTTACCTTATGCTTTTAAGTTTCGGCGAAGGAATCGCGAAGATAAACAACGAAAGAATGAAGCGACTCTGCTCGGGGCAGACAAGCCGGTGGCGCAATATCCTCAGATTGACTATCATCGCTGCATCGGCTGCGGTACTTGTGTTGAAGCTTGCCCGGAGGGTAATGTTCTTGGTATCGTTCAGGGCAAAGCAACTATTATCAATGGCCTGAAATGTGTCGGACATGGAATGTGTGCTGAGGCTTGTCCGGTAAGTGGTATAAAAATAGGCCTGGGAGACATCAAAAGCAGGGATGACATCCCGGTCCTGGATGAAAAAAATCAAAGCAGTATACCTGGACTGTATATCGCCGGCGAACTGGCCGGTTTGGCATTAATAAAAAATGCGATTGTTCAAGGTGAGGGCGTTATGGAGGATATCGCCCAGAGAATTACTCCGAAAAACCGCAATGGAAAGTATGATATTGTGATTGTTGGCGCCGGGCCGGCTGGCATGAGCGCGGCCCTAACGGCTGAAAAACATCATCTGAACTATGTGCTTATTGACCAGCAGGAATCTGGTGGCACTATCCGACAATATCCGCGTAAAAAAATCGTGATGACGCGACCAGTGGAAATGCCTCTATATGGTATTTTAAACAAGCCGGAATATAGCAAAGAGGAACTTCTGCAAATTTGGGAAATCATACACCAAAAATATAATATTAATTTTAAATCCGGTGAAAAACTGATCACGATTGAGAATATGGAAAACGGATTTAACGTAATTACACAAAATCATCGATTTGAATCCGACTTTGTTATTTTAGCACTTGGACGGCGTGGTACACCGCGTAAACTCAATGTCCCCGGAGAGGAGTTGTCAAAAGTCATGTATAAATTGATGGATGCAGAGACCTATCAAAATGAGCATCTTTTGGTTGTTGGCGGTGGCGATAGTGCTGTTGAGGCGGCAATTGGGCTAGCAAGCCAAAAGGGTAACGTGGTGTCGGTATCTTATCGTAAATCTTCATTTTTTCGTTTAAAGAGTAAAAATGAGGAAAAAATATCTAAAATGATTGCCGAAAAAAGAATTAAAATTCTTTTTAATACAACTGTTTCAGATATAGGGGACACAGAGGTAAGTTTAAAAACAGATAATGATGAAAGGATTATTATTCCAAACTCATATGTTTTTATCTTTGCCGGCGGCGAACCGCCTTTCCCTTTGATGCAGAAAATAGGGATACAATTTGGCGGGGCCATGAAAACCTGAATCACATTTTGTAACCTCTCCGATCCGCTAAGCCTACTTACTTAAATATCTCTCAAAATTAACATCCGTATACATTTACCATCGCAAACGTAATCCCTGTTACAGTTTAAACATCTAAATGTTAACTATTTTCCGATTAGTGAATACCTTTATTAAAGAGAAAATAAATTAGAAAGGAACGTCATGTTCAGGAAAATAGTTCAGGTTTATGCCGTCTTGCTTATTATTTTTATATCAGGCTGTGAAGTGACGACTTCATCAGCAGATAACGCCGAGGTTGTCGAACGTGGAAAAAAAATACTGATAAAGGATCATACGGGTAAAGAATGGGATGTAACACACGCTGTAGAGAACTATAATTTTGTGGCGTCTCAATTTCAATATGGATTAGGACCCTTTGCCATCCGACCAATTCTCGAACCAGAGATGTTAAATCCGGGGGATGCTGGTTACCCAGCGAAAAACAATGATCAACTGGTCATCGGGACAATACTTAACAGGGAGACGCGGGCCTATCCCCTTAGCGTATTGAGCCGGCATGAGGTTGCGGATGAAGTATTCGGAGATCAACACGTCGCGGTTGCCTACTGACCTCTGGTAGGATTGACTGCCGTGTACAGTCGGGAAATTGATGGTGATATTTTAACTTTGAGTGCAAGTGGCTGGACTTACCGGAATACTTTTGTTCTTTTTGATTATGAAACAGAGAGCCTTTGGTATCATCTTGAAGGAAAAGATGGTTTAACCTGTATTAGCGGAAAATATGCAGACCGGGAACTCGAAGAATTCCCATCCTCTTTGACAAGGTGGTCTAGCTGGGTAGATTTAAATCCGCAAAGCCGGTATTTGAAGTATCCGTGATTGTAGATTGAATACTTGAAAACTGAAAATTGGATTTGGAATGCAAGACAAGGGATATGCCATATTTGAGAGTCAATTGGCAACCTGTCGTGGCCGTTTGCGAGCGGTCATACTAAAATGATCAAAGGGTGAATCTATAACTATGTGAATTAATATTTTCAAGATTGTATCAATCAAGATTGGGATTAAATATGAAAGATTTGGGATCTGGAATTTGGAATTGGAAATTGAATTGGCATTTGGATTTTGTCTTTGGAAATTTTAGGAGAATTCTCCAATTACTGATAGTATCTGCAGTATTAGTATTAATCGCATGTGAACGCGAAACAGCAACCGAACCGTTCAATGGCTTTGAAATTATTCGTGATGGAGAAAATATCTCCATTGTTGATCAAACAAGGAAGCAATGGGATATAACCCATGCCGTCAATACCTATGGTTTTGATCCTGAAAAATTTGATTTTGGACTGGGTCCTACCGCCATTCAACCCATCAATAGCCCTGTATTCCTTTCACCTGGCCAGGGGGGATATCCCTCTGCTGCAAATGATTTTTTTGTGATTGGATATAAAGATGAAAGCCAGATTCGTGCCTATTCATTGAATATTTTAGTCCATCATGAGATCGTCAATGATTTCTATGCCAAACAACCGGTGGCAATTGCCTATTGTCCTCTTGTAAATTTAACGGCTGTGTATAGCCGGCAGGTTTATGGTACAATCGTCACGCTAAGTGCCAGTGGATGGACCTACAATGAAACATTTGTTCTTTATGATATAGATACGGAAAGTCTCTGGTATCCTCTCCCGGACAAGTCAGGCTTAACGTGTATCGCAGGACCTAATGCCGATAAGTCTCTAGCAGAATTACCTTCTTCCCAAATGCGTTGGGCAGACTGGGCTATTGAGAACCCAGAAACGAAGTACCTGAAACCACCTGAATAAACTCTGTCTCCTGATAACTTATTCCAAAGCGTAGCTTTGCTCCTTCTTCAAACCAAAGGTCTCAATCCTTTCTTGACTGGATATGGGCTCAAAATCCTTTGTTGTGTAATATTCGGTCTGATCCCAGACAATATTTTGCCCTAAAATCAGTAGGTCCGGCTCATAATTAGTTTTTTTATTATTGGTGTTTCCTATATTTTAACCTTCTTGAGGATTTTTATTCAATTTTCTTTGAACAATCCATCCGCCTGATGATACACTTTGCTCAGCTTTTTCCCATGGACATAATATTGTCCCATTTAAATGTTAATTCATCCCAATGCTGCCAAATGTGAATAAGATCTGATAACCCGTCGACATCATTCCATGAGGAAAATTTACCAACAAATTGATTAACAGCATCAACGCGCTTATTGACATAGATACCTTTGTAGTTCAGCACATTTTTAACCAGTTTAAACATACTTTCACATAAAGCGAAGGCCAAAATATCTGCTGCATCCTCATTGGTTATTTTCTGCCCAAGAGCCAATCCAGCCTCTTTTGTATTCATCATTGCAAGCGCTTTAACCTTTGTCTTGGCAGTCAAAATTGGCGTCAATTTTTCGTTTTCGGCTTTAATACCCTTCCATTTCTCACTTGCTTCCATACTTAGAATCTTTTCATTACCTTTTCGGTTCGGGTAGAGATCCTCTGTGATCATCCCCTGCTTATAGGCACTTTTAGTGAGATAGATTAAATCATCCAGACGAACGTATTCAATATCGTAATCTTTTAAATCTGTTGTTATTTTACGCAATCTTTCCATGGTAATTGTAATGTTGATCAACAAAGGAATGAATAATGGTCTGTTGGGATTGGCATCGATAAAATTTCTGACCGTGGCGACGTCGTCTTTATCGGGAACATGCAATCCTTCCCCACAAAAAAGAAAAGGTTTGTCCTTGAAATTATAATGGGGATCAAATGCCGATTCGCCCATACCGCGCACATAACCAATGCAGTTGTCCAGTTCTTTTAAAAGAGTGGGGTTGAATGAAGGAACGTCCACCTCCTGCCAATTGGTGTAATCATTCCAATTGGTAATGTACGGAACTTTCAGATCGCATCGCTCCATGTAAGACTTGCTGTAACGTAAAAAGGACTTTGGATCAGGGTGTATATGCGTATAGGTATAGCCGGCACCAGAAGGTCCGCAAAACATATAGTCATTAGGCTGCTGTGTGGTGATATAGTGTTTATAAACCGCCGGCGCAATGTCAGCCAGAAGTGGTAGAAAACCCCAGGAAACCGGAAATTCGCGTTTTTTTTCTGGCTTCCAGTTTCCATATTGCAGCGTGTTCATGACCCACATAGAATCACCGTCAGTCATAATAAAAGATATATATATTTTATTCTTTTTAGTCTGTAAAATCTTTACGTGGACTTTTTTTCTGTTTTGGTATGCTTGTATCTTTTGGCTTTATTCCGCCATGCACCGATAAATTAGGCATACCCGTACAAATTGTGTATAACCCTTTACGTGAAGACCGCTCTACTGCCCAGTGTTCATGATCCCGCGTATCATGCCATCCCCACACGGCACCTGGGGTTTTCATCTGAGCGTATATTTTATCCATCAGCCTGTATTCTTTGCGCTGACGTACTGCTGCTGATAAATCCATGATGAATGCATTTTTTGCTGTTGAAAAATCACGATCGACGAAAGCTACACCACTAGGATAATCGACACAATAATTGGCAATGAGATGTTTGGAACATCGCGGAAAAAGATTCTCGAATGCCCATTCGTATGCCGGAACTCTCCCCGGCCATCGGTTGCGCAAGTCCTCTTTTAGGGTCAATCCGGTACTTTTGATAAGGGGTTCCAAATCCGGTGTAATCACCATCCAGTTTTCAAGACTGCCCCAGGTCTGTGCCACATTAAGGCTGTGCAGCATTTCCGGATCGAAGATGATATAGCCGTCCAGTTCACCGGCAAAACGCTTGATCAGGGAGGTGAAATCTATCTCTTCCTCCTCCGGAATGTTATAACCATCTTTCCGATAAATAGCCAACCAATCGACAGAGCTGGAACCATGGTCCAGCCAAAGTCTTGTCTCTTTGCGATTAATGAGCCCCTGGAAAATTGTTAGCACAGGATACAGCATCGAGATAGATTTTGCATCTGCATCGGGAAAAGAATCTTTTAAACGGGATGTTTTATAACGAACAAGTTTCTTTGGAGTTTTGAACTTTGGGTAAATGTCATATTTCTCTGGTGTGTACAAAAAATCTGTGGGCTCCTCGTGGCTGCAACTGAAGAACTGAATTGGCAGGACCGATAGTCCACCCACAAGGGCAGACGTTTTGATGAAATCTCGACGATTGAGATGTATGCTCATAATAATCTCCTTTACTCATAAATTATTCTTTATTTGAGTTGTCTTAACCAAATGTTAATACAATCGATCTACAAAGAAACAAGGTGCACCGGTGTAGCGCCAGAAAAATTTGCAACTCAAACACAAAATACACTAAGAAGGCACGGAGTACACAAAGAAAATTTTTTTTAAGGTTTTTAAATCTCGGGTAATCCAATTTTGAGGTTTAAATCTCAGATCTTGGATAAGCAAACTCTTAAACTATAAATTCTTTCTTTGTTTACTTTGCGCCTCCTTTGCGTACTTTGTGTTTAAAAACAACCTCTCATTATGCAATAGCTTTCATCAAACCGCCAAAATACCCGCTCCACCACTCTATTCTAATAACCGGAAAAGGGCTGGCGTTTGCCATCGGTTTGCAACTTTAATTGACAACTTTTTGTCCTAATTTGATTTCTTAGCACAGAAATAAATTACGATATAGATACGGAAAGTCTCTGGTATCCCCTTCCTGACAAATCGGGTCTGATTTGTATCACAGGAACCCACACCGATAGGTCTCTGGCTGAACTCCCTTCTTCCCAAATGCGTTGGGCAGACTGGATTACTGAGAATCCCCAAATAAAATACCTCAAATTACTTCAATAGACCTTGGATCACAAATTACGTATATTACACGTAAATTAAGAATTAATTTTAATAGAATTGGTATTATGTAATTTCCTCAGGTAAAATTACTTATGAATTTAATTTAGCCTGCAAATCATTATATATTGCTTCAAACCAATAATCTCAATAAAAATGAAAAAAATACTGGTAAGCGGTGCGACAGGCTATATTGGTAATCTTTTAATACCTGAATTGATCACAAAGGATTACGATGTCCGTTGTATGGTTCGGGATGAGAAGAAAGTTAGGGGCAAAGATTGGTATGGGGTGGCTGAGATAATTGTCGCAGATGTATTTGATAAAAAGTCATTAGTTGATGCGATGGTTGATATTGATGCTGCTTATTACCTCATTCATAGCATGGCCACTGGGAGTGATTTTCACGAACAGGATTTAATTGCAGCGAAAAATTTTGGTCAATCTGCTACAATTGCTGGTGTCAAACAATTGATTTACCTCGGTGGGTTAGGGAACCCTGAGACAGATCTTTCCGTCCATCTACGCTCACGTCAGGAGACTGGTAATGCCTTACGTGAGTCAGATATTCCGGTAACCGAATTTCGTGCTGCTGTGATTGTTGGTTCCGGAAGTATATCTTTCGATATGCTCCGGTATCTAACAGAACGGGTACCTGTCATGGTTTGTCCGAAATGGGTTTACACAAAAACACAGCCAATTGCTGTTGGAGATGTGATTAAGTACCTCTTATCTGCACTTGAGACAGAGGATTGTATGGGCAAAATAATAGAAATAGGCGGCTCAGATGTGATTACTTATAAAGAAATGCTAATGGGCTACGCCAAAGTTCGTGGTTTGAAGCGGTTAATGATCCCTGTGCCGGTATTAACGCCACGCTTATCCTCTTACTGGGTAGATCTTGTTACACCAATACCTAAAAGTATTGCTCGGCCATTAATTGATGGTTTAAAAAATGAGGTTATTGTCAGAGATAACACTGCCGGGGAGTTATTTCCGCAGATCAATCCCACATCCTATTTGTCCGCTGTTAAGCTGGCATTATCAAATAAATCTTCTAATTGAAATGGTTTGATTAGAAACCAGGGAGATAGCATATATGAATAAGAAAGTGGAGAAATCCCAAAAAGTTGTTCTACTCTCAGATATGCCCAATGACTATCAATTACATCTGAAAAACAGAGCTCTCGCTGAAACAGCGGAAGGCATCACTATATCTGACAATCTGCAAAAGGATAATCCCATTGTTTATGCAAATGAGGGATTTGAGCGACTGACGGGCTATGCCCGGTCAGATGTGGTGGGAAAAAACTGCCGCTTCCTGCAGGGTACCGATACAGACCCAGTGACGATTGAAAAGATACGGAAATCAATAAATGAAAAGATACCTTGTTCGGTAGAGATTTTAAATTATAGAAAAGATGGAACCCCCTTCTGGAATTTGTTATCTATTACCCCAATCAGGGATGAGTCTGGAAACGTTACCAATTTTCTTGGAATTCAATCAGATATTACCAGGCGTAAGAATAATGAGAATGCTTTATATCGTGTATCCGCCAAACTAGAACAATCAAATCAACGAATGAAAAAAGACCTTGAGGATGCTCGTGAATTACAGTTAGCCATGCTTCCTAACAATCTTCCTGAATTAACTTATTTGGATATGGCTGTTTCAATGAAAACGGCCGATGAAGTGGGGGGTGATTATTATGATTTTTTTCAGGAGGATGATAAACTGACTTTCGCGCTAGGAGATGCAACTGGCCATGGTCTAAAGGCAGGTACCATTGTTACGGCAACCAAAGTATTATTCAATACATTTGCGATGTTGGAAAATCCTGTAGAAATCTTAAGTAATGTTTCCGGATCCTTGAAAGCAATGGGATTTAGAAATATGTATATGGCCATGTCAATGGCCAAAATATCGAAGGGCAAAATGACTATTTCTTCAGCTGGTATACCATATCCGTTTTTATATCGCGATGAAGATAAATCAGTTACCGAAATTCCCTTGAAAGGTATGCCACTTGGGAGTTTTACCAATTTTGCCTATCAGTCAGAAACCATCAAATTGGGGAAAGGTGATACGTTGCTTTTTCATAGTGATGGATTATCCGAGTGTTTTAATGAGAGCGGGGAAGTCTTTGGTGAATCCCGCATCAGGTCCCTGTTTGAAAAAGCTGCTAACCAGTCACCTGATCAGATAATCAGCAAATTAAATGAGGCTTCGATTAGGTGGATGGGCAAAAGTCAGCTTCGTGATGACATGACTTTTGTAGTAATAAAAATAAAATAAAAGCGTATTCCTTTTGTGATAATTGTACAAAAAAATGCTTTTAAATCTAGTTCACAATCAATTCCTCTTCATCTATTTCTGAAGCGTAGAAATAGCCCAGCGCATAGCGATCCGGATTAGTTAAATTCTCGATATTACCACGGATAGGGGCTGGTGGTGCTGTTAGGCCACCCCGACTGCCTTCCTGATCAAATAAAGCAAAGTAATATTTATAAGCAAATTCTGATAGAGCGATTTGCCTGATGAGAGCCTTTTGCCCTTGACTATAAATCAGCTCATCGTTTGGAGTCTTACCCAGAAATGGCTGTCCGTTATACAATTCATCACTAGATACAATCGTAAATTTGGTTCCTGGATTTGGTGTTATTTCGGATATTCCATCTATGAACTGTTCCCAATAATAATAGTTAATCTGGTCAGCGGGATCCACATAATCAATTTTGACTCTAATACCTGCTTCGTTAAAGGTGTTTTCATCAACAAAGGCTTGATAGATTGAGTCGATGTTAGCAACAGGGAGCAAGGTCTCCACAGCCTGGTATTTCTCTCCACTAAAGGTTATGGATAGTATGTAGGTCTGTCCTGTTTCAGGGACGAGATCATATGTTTCATAAAGGCCCTTTTGGTTAGCATTCTCTGTAAAAAAAATTGCTTTACCTTGTTCATCAGTTATGGTAACACCCGCTCCTGAAACCCCCGGTGATGATTCATTAGAAAAATAGTTATTGGTTGTGGTTAATTTCAGTTTTTGATATCCAGAACTGCCACTTTTTTGTTTTTCTATACGTCCTTCAACAACCAAACGTTTCTGGCCCTCTTCAAGGTCGATAGATACGACCTCCTGGCAAGAAAAAAGCAATCCTGCAAAAATAAAAAATGATGATAGTATAATTTTTTTCATTATAATCCTCACAATCTAAAACTATAGGTGATACTTGGAACAAACCCAAATATGGTAGTCCTAACCGCTTCGGTGACAATTGGATTGTCTTCGTTGGGTCGGAATGTTATGGACGAAGCATTCATTTGGTTATAAATATTATAGATGCTGAATGTCCAATCTCCCCCCCATTTATTAAACAGGGTAGCTGATAAATCCAAACGATGATAATCTGGAAAGCGATCAGCATTTCGGTCTTCATAATGAGCCAGAATCAGACCGGCGTATTCATAACGACCAGAAGGGTATGTGATCGGTCTGCCCGTTGTATAAATAAAATTTGCAGAGAATGCCCAGTCTTTATTTAATCGGAAAGCACCGGTAACAGAAAGGTCATGCCGCTTATCATAATTGGCGGGATAAAACTGACCCCTGTTTATTCCCGGATCATTTGTTGATATTCCTGGTATCCGTTTCTCTGCACGTGAGAGGGTATAGCTTATCCAGCCGGTTAATCGCCCACTTCGTTTTTTGATAAACAGTTCTAAACCATATGCCCGCCCTTCACCTTTAAGGATTTCGGTTTCCAGGGTGTTGTTAAATACAAGGTTGGCCCCATCAATATAATCGATTTGGTTGTCGAGTTTTTTATAGTAGAGTTCGACCGAGGTCTCAAACATATTATCTGCGAAATTTCTAAAATAGCCCAGAGCAATCTGATCAGCTGATTGAGGATCAATATAGGTCCCTGACGGTGTCCAGATATCTAGTGGACTTGGGGCAGTTGTATTTGAAATAAGATGAATGTATTGTTTCATTCGGTTATAACTCATCTTTATTGCACTCATATCATCGGGTGACCAACGGAGAGTAAATCTGGGTTCAAAAGCGTAGAAATTTCGAATAGACTCATTTGAAGAATAAGATATACTATTACTAACCGTTCCGCTTTCATAACGTCCCAGCTGATCATTATATATTACGGGTTGATTGTTTTCATATTGGTATAGTGTCTGAGGGCCAACGCGAGAGAACGCAGACAATCGTAATCCATATTGAACAGAAAAAGATGATGATATCTTTTGATCAAAATTGAGGTAAAGAGCTGGTTCATAAGCATATTTTTGGTCAACAGTTATTGGTTGAACTGATGAGGATGTTGTAACCGGATTAATTTCTCCCGGTTGAAAGTTATAATAGGCCAGTCGAAGACCAAAATCAGCAATCAAGTTCTCACTTATCCCGTAGGTAAAATCTGATTGCAGGATAATCTGATCAATATCGGCTCGCCAGGCAAAATCAGTACCATCAGCCAGGATGTCGAGACCATAATCATAGCGTGCATATATAAGAGAGAATAATCCAGCAAATTCATTGCTAAAAATGTGATTCCAATTTAAGCCCATTGCTGTATTACCCCATAAATTGCCAAACACATCCGCAATTTCAAATTTGTCCTGTCCATGGTATCCAAAAAAGGAAAGCTGATCTCTTTTACCTGGATTTATATTGACTTTCCAATTTAAATCATAAAAATAAGCTGTATTAGTTATGCTGAAAAGTGGGAGAAACAGATCTCCATAGGAACGTCTTCCCGCAACCAGATATGAGCCAATCTCTTGGCCAATGGGACCTTCAACGAGAAGCCTACTGGAAACCAAACCAATACCGCCCTGTAAACTGAATTTATCAATTGATCCTGATCGTTGTCGAACATCAAGAACCGAGGAGAGTCGCCCGCCATACCTGGCTGGAATTCCTCCTTTGTATAGCGATAGATCACTTGTTGCCTCTGTGTTAAATACGGAGAAAAATCCAAATAAATGTGATGGATTTAAGAGAGGAGCCTGATCGAGTAACACCAGATTTTGATCAAAATTTCCTCCCCGAACACTGAATCCTGAAACACCTTCACCGACCGTACTTACGCCTGGTAATAACTGAATTGATTTGAGCAGGTCGCTCTCCCCAAGAACGACCGGAATCTGATTAATTGTTCGGGAGTCAATTGTAGCCATACTCATCTGGGTTGAAGTTATATTATCTGTCGCCTTTTCAGCAGTTGAAACGATAGTTTCGGTTTCGTCCAAATTCTGGCCCAGATAGATACGTCTTGAAATATCGTCCTCGACTTTAATAGTTTCCTCCAATATCTTGTATCCAATATAATCGTATACAATAGTATAAGTACCTGTCTCAACATTAAATTCAAAATATCCATCCTTATTACTGGCTGCACCCTTAGTTGCATTTTTTAGATAAATATTGGCACCAACCAAGGGATCAAAACTCTCCTCATCAAGAATGTAACCACTGATTTTCTTGAGGTTTGTAGGGTTCTGCGCATTAACATGTGAGAAGAATAAGAGCGCTGGTAAAGTATATAAATAGAGCAATATTTTGGATTTCATAAAACAATTCCTTATTTAATAACGGTCAAAACGCTCAAAATATAAAAGATATTCCCGTAAATGTAATTAATTTATTGGGAGGAAATGTATCGATCTCCTGGGGCTATGGATTAGAGATATTTTTCAGAAATATTTCCATCCAAGGGGTGTAGAGGGGCAAATAAACTAGTTGGTTAATACAATCCCAAAGGAATAGGTTATACCATTCAGAGTATTTGTTCCTGCCATCGGTTGGATTACTTCTACCTGGAGTGCCAATATTTTACTTACCTGATAGGAAAGCGATGGAATGATTTTCGTCAAATGCTGATCTCCAATTAATACATCCGGAACAACACCACCGCCGCCTGGTAACGGTGTCTCTATACGTTGTCCATAAATATCCGGTGGGGTGACAACATTTCTTAGCACTTCCAGATAGGTTTTAAAAAAGAATCGTCCAAAGGTGAGTCCAAGTTCTCCGGTAAATATTATTTCATCGTGTAAAAGACCATTGCGATGGCGAAATCCCACACTTCCCGAAAAATACATGGGCAGGGGATAAAAACTGGAGCCTAGGAGTAAATGTCCCTCATAATTAACCTCTCCGCTTCCCAGACGAGGACCGTTGTTACTCGGTTCCGTTGAATATCCCATGGGAATCATAATCCCGCCCTGAACGGATATAACCAGTGGTCCGTCAAAAACACCTAATTTTCCCGATAACCGAAGATCAGTAAAACCACTGGTGGTGGCGATCTCATCACGGCCATAGTAAGATGAAATGGTTCTCTTAGTGGTCATAGATGTAAATGGAAGTTCAGCCATAAGGGTAAAGGCGTCACTTAATCCATATTCTGTGTACACGATGAAACTGATATTCCTAAAATAGGCATTAGAATAACCGAGGTGCTCTTCATAGAGATCAAGCTGATCACCCCGATAATTGAATTCTTTAGTTGCAAAAAGATAACTGCTGTAAATACGCATAAAATATTTGTTTTTTTGTTGGGTCCAGGCACCGGCATATCCCGATGAGTGGACAAATAAAAATAGAATAAAAAATATTTTCACTAGCAAAATGCTTTTCTTCTGCATTACGACCTCGCATAGTTAAACTGTTTTCTTTTTTAACCAAGTTTACGTGTATTTATCTCCCAAAGGATGCCCGTGATATTGTTTATTTGTTGGATTGATTACAAAATTGGGTTAATTTATGTGCAGACCTTTAGTTATAACAGTCTCAAATGCGGAATATCTGTCTGATTAGATTAGTTTTGTGGAGAAATTTGGTTCTTGGAACTTGTTGATAGATTAGTGAATATCTGCAACAGAAACTTGATTTATAAGGTCGGTAATAGTTGAAAAAAGACTTGACATCTTAGAGCGGCGGACAAAACTTTTATACCAGTACACAGTAAAGTACCCATTACCCAGGGTTGAGTAAACAACAACTATAATAATAGAGTAAAATTCAATCATGTCTGATAAAAAAGAAGAAAATTATTTCGGGCCAAATGTATGGCTTATTGATGAGATGTATCGTCAATTTAAAGAATCTCCTGAACAGGTCGCCGATAGTTGGCGTGACTTTTTCAAGGGATATTCTCCAACCACGGTGATACCGCCAGTTCCCAAAGAAGAAGAAAAAAAGCCAGATATTGAACAAAAACCCCAGAACCTGGATATGGATATCGAACCTCTGAGGGGTTTTGCTGCACGTATCGTTGAAAATATGGAAACGAGTCTAACTGTACCCACAGCTACGTCAACGAGAATTATACCGGTACGTGTCTTAGAAGAAAACAGAAGAATCATAAACCAGCATCTTTCTGCCACCAAAGGTGGAAAGGTAAGCTTTACACATATTATTGCCTGGGCGATACTGGAATCATTAAAAAAGATGCCCGCTTTAACTACTGCTTATATGGAGATTGATGGCGAGCCACACAAGGTACGCCAAAAGCATATAAATTTTGGATTAGCGGTTGATGTGGAGCGTAAAGATGGTAGCCGTTCGCTGTTAGTCCCAAATATAAAAGAGTCTGATCTGCTCGACTTTAAGGGCTTTTTTACTGCTTATAATGAAATGATCAGGAAAGTGAAAACAAATAAGATTGAACCCGATGATTTTATGGGAACATCGGTATCTCTTACCAATCCGGGAACAATAGGCACGGTTCATTCTGTACCACGATTAATGACCGGACAGAGCTGTATCATCGCTACGGGTGCGATCGATTATCCAATTGAATACCTATCAGCTGATCCTTCAATCGTTGCCAGACTAGGCCTGAGTAAGGTCATGACCATGACCTGTACTTATGATCATCGTGTTATACAGGGAGCTGAAAGTGGATTGTTCCTTCAGCTAATTCACCGTCTTCTGGCAGGGGAAGAAGATTTTTATGATGTTATATTTAGAAGTTTGGCAATTCCACAGCGTTCATTGGAGCTTAAGCGGGATATTAACCCATTGTTTGATCAAGATGGTGATAATAAGGCTTTTTTTGATAAACAAGCTGATGTGCAGAGAATAATTAACATGGCCAGGGTGAGGGGGCATTTAATTGCTGATGTGAATCCCTTGAACATTGATGTCAGAACTCATTCGGAGTTGGATCCTGAAAAATATGGTTTAAGTATCTGGGATTATGATCGTCAATTTTATGCTCAGGGATTAGCCGGACATTCAAAGCTAACTCTACGTGAAATACTCGATATACTTCGTGAAGCCTATTTCCGCACAATAGGTGTTGAGTATATGCATATTCAGGAACCGGATCAGAAGCAATGGATCCAGAGCAGGATTGAGGGAGTTCCCAGAACGAGATGGCTTAATAATGATGATAAACGTACTATTCTGCTTATGCTCAATACAGCCGAGGCATTTGAAAATTTTTTACACACAAAATATGTGGGACATAAACGATTTAGTCTTGAAGGAGCAGAGACCTTAATTCCGGTTCTTAATCATATGCTTAATAAAGCGGTAGAAAATAATGTTCAGGAAGTTGTCCTGGGGATGTCTCACCGCGGTCGTCTTAATGTTCTGGCTAACATCCTGCAAAAAGCTTACAAGAAGATTTTTCGGGAATTTGAAGGTGATATTGATCCGGAAACCGAGCATGGTTCTGGAGATGTGAAATATCATTTGGGTGCCGAGGGTGTTCATGAGCATCCAAATGGTCGCAAAGTCAAAGTAATAATGGCCTCAAATCCTAGTCACCTGGAAGCCGTAAACCCTGTAGTTGAGGGTATGACCAGGGCGCGTCAGGATGAAATTGCTGATACAGGGCATAACAGGGTAATGGCCGTTTTGGTTCATGGAGATGCTGCCTTTGCCGGACAAGGGGTGGTCGCTGAAACATTTAATTTGAGTGCTCTTCATGGATATAATACGGGAGGAACGATACATGTGGTTGTTAATAATAGTATAGGGTTTACCACCTCCCCCAGCGATGCCAGATCAAGTGTTTATGCGACGGATGTGGCCAGAATGGTTCAGGCGCCGATATTTCATGTAAACGGGGAAGATCCGGAAGCTTGTGTTCATGTTATGGAATTAGCTTTTGAATACAGAAAAAAATTCAAAAAAGATGTGGTTATTGATATCATTTGCTATAGACGCCATGGACACAATGAAGGTGACGAACCGAGCTATACACAACCCAGGATGTATGCTCAAATAAAAGAAAAGAGATCGATTAGAAAGCTCTATACAGAATCTTTGGTCAACCGTGGTGATTTAACATTAAAAGAAGCAGAAGATTCCCTCGATCAGTATAAGAAGATATTAGATTCGGCATTTGAAGACACACGTGATAGTGCACCTCCGGAAATCAACGTACCCGAATCTATAACGCTTGTAAAGCCAGATATCCCGATAAAAACGGGCATTACTGCGAAAACGATGGAGAGAATAATCAACGCCCTGATAACGTTTCCCGAAGATTTTACCGTTCACCCAAAATTAAAAAAACAAATTCTGGCCCGTCGTCAAATGTTAGAAAAAGATGCCATAGATTGGTCGCTTGCCGAAGCAATGGCCTTTGGATCAGTCCTTTTAGAAAAAGTTCCGATACGGCTAGCTGGACAGGATTCGCGTAGGGGAACCTTTAGCCAGCGTCATTCAGTTCTGGTTGACTATCTTACTATGGATGAGTATCTACCTCTCAATCATATAGAGGATGGGCAGGAAAAGGCTATGATATATGACAGCCTCCTGAGTGAATATGCTGCTCTTGGATTCGAATATGGCTATTCGTTCAGCCGAAAAAATGCTCTGGTCCTTTGGGAGGCTCAATTCGGTGATTTTGTGAATGGTGCTCAAATTATAATAGATCAATTTATATCATCTGCAGAAGATAAATGGGGGCAAACGGCTCGTCTTATACTTCTCCTTCCTCATGGATTCGAAGGGCAGGGACCTGAACACTCCAGCTCCCGCGTCGAAAGATTTTTGACCCTCTGTGCAGAAGATAATATGCGGGTTACGATTCCCACAACTTCTGCCCAGTATTTTCATTTGCTCAGAAATCAGGCAAAAAGAGAGAAAATAAATCCATTGGTTGTCTTAACGCCAAAAAGCCTGCTGCGTGCTGATGCGATTAAGAGTCGTCGGGATGAATTGTTAGATGGATCCTTTGAGGTGATTCTTGAGGATCCGGATCCACCATCAAAAGTTGATAAAGTAATCTTTTGTTCAGGAAAGATTGCCCATGATCTATTTATCTATCGCAAAGAGAAGGAGATAAAAAACACGATTATTATTCGCCTCGAGCAGTTGTACCCATTTCCCTTTGATCAGGTGCAAAAAATTCTGATCAAATATAAAGAGACTAAAAATCTCTTATGGGTGCAGGAAGAACCACGAAATATGGGACCTTGGAATTTTGTTTTGGAAAGATTTCAAAAGATATTACCAAAATCAAAAACAATCGACTTTGTAGGGCGGCTTCCCAGTGCCAGTCCTGCTGCGGGAAGTTTTCAATTACATCTGGCAGAACAGGAATTAATGCTAAGGCAGATTTTTGAGTAATTTAAGATCCGCGATTCTTGAAAAGATTTTCTAATGCGAATTTCGAATTTGGCTTTAAGTATATGTGCAGCGAAAAGGAAAGTAAGATGATATCTTCCACAATCCTTTGAATGCTCACAGAACTGTCGGTTCCAAAACACCCACAATCAATATCTAATCCACGTAAATATGCGAGGGATAATGCTACAATGAAAGTAATATTCATGACTGATACAAGCAGTGCCGCTGGTTTATGCCACCATCCGAATATCAATAAAACAGCAGAATAGAACTCACACCAGGGGAGAAAAATCGCTACTATATTTGATAGAGACATTGGAATTAACTTGTAGTTCTGAACGGCAATTGCAAATGAGCCAGGATCTAAAATCTTATCATAACTGGCATATAGAAATATAATACCCAGAATAAATCTGAAAATAGTTGTAATATATGGAGATTCGCGAAGAGCGTTAATTATTGTTTTTAATTGAGATATCATGTTTCAGTCAACTTATCGTAATTAGTAATTAGTAACTGGTAACTCCAATTTTTTTTGCTATCTCTACGTGAAATAAATTAGTACGATCCTTTCTCAACCGGATATTTCTTAGTTACCCATTCTTCAAATCCTGCCAGGTATACATGTACCCGCTCAAATCCCAGATAGGTCATGAGACCGGCCAAACGCCGCGAAGATTGACAACTTTCACTTTTGCAGTAAACAACGATCAATTTATCTTTGGGAATGGGTTCCAATGCTGTCATTAATTCTTCCCTCGCGAGATTTGAGGGAATGTTTATCGAGCCAGGTATATGAGAAATAAGATAATCTAGCTTATAGCGAGAGTCGATAAATAATGCCTGGCCCTCACGCAGGAGACGATAAGTCTCATCAGAATTAAGATGTGAGCCAACTTTAACTTCTAATGGCTGATAGATCAGACTTATGCCCTGGCTTGAAAAGGAGTTAAATAAAAATCCACTGGCAACTGTCATACCTAAAATAATCAGAATCTGAAATAACAGATTTTTTTTCATGCCTAAATATAAGTAATATTAGTGAAATATGGAATCTGTAATTTGTAATTAGGGATGAGGAATTGGGACCAAATTTATACAAATCTGCAAATTATTCTCCCCTTTCACAATTTGTTAAAAAGCAGGGATTTGTAATTCTTGATGGTGGATTGGCCACGGAGTTAGAAAAGAGAGGTCATGATCTAAACCATCAATTGTGGTCTGCCCGATTGCTCGACTCTGAACCGGAAGCCATAGCTGATGTGCATTATGCCTATTTGCTGGCCGGGGCTGATTGTATCATTACCGCCAGTTACCAGGGAAGTTTTCAGGGCTTTTTAGAAGCTGGTTATTCACAAAAAGAGGCGTTTTCTCTATTAAATAAATCTGTGGAAATTGCCTGTGAAGCAAGGGATCGATTTAATTCGGAGAGGGATAAACATAATATAGATTCGATATCTCCTCTTGTCGCCGCCAGTATAGGTCCTTATGGGGCCTATTTAGCCGATGGGTCAGAGTATCATGGACGATATACTATTTCAGCAAGTGATCTGTTAGAATTTCATGAAGAAAGATTTACCCTTTTGGCAAAATCAGCGGCTGATATTCTGGCCTGTGAAACAATACCCAGTTATAGGGAAGCGGAAATATTACAAGATTTGATTATGAAACACCCTGAAAAATTCTACTGGATAAGTTTCTCTTGTCGGGATCAAAAACATATCAGAGACGGCTCCCCTATAGATGCTGCTGTCTCCCTTTTTTCTGATAATCCACATGTCCTGGCCGTTGGCGCAAATTGTACAGCACCCCGTTATATCCTGGGTTTGATAGAAAAAATAAAATCAGTTTCAAATCATATGGAAATAATTATCTATCCGAATTCAGGTGAATCTTATGATGCAGTAACAAAAAAATGGCTTGGAGAATCTGATCCACCTAAATTTGCTTCTCTTGCCGAAAAATGGTTTAAGAGTGGTGCTCGAATAATTGGTGGATGTTGCCGGACAAGTCCTGATCATATACGTGAATTACGATTACACTTAAAAAAGTTAATAGAAGGAGTGGAAGACGAGGCATGAAAGATGGAAATGAAGCGAATTTAATTGATATTATTGAGGTAACCTCCTACTCTGAATCTGTATTAGATGATGTTAATAAATTGCTAAAGCAATTGACGAAAAGCCCTCTTAATTTTTCCTCAAAAATGTTTAAAGAGATGCTGTTATCAGAGAACTCAACATTAATCGTTGCCAGAGATAATAGCCAGGCTGGAAAGATCATTGGTACACTTTCTTTTGCCACATTTAGAGTACCTACAGGTTTAAATTTCCGCATTGAAGATGTGGTGGTTGATCAAACGGCCCGGGGAAAAGGTGTTGGGAGAAAATTGATGGTATATGCCATTAAAGAAGCACAAATAAGGGGCACTGATAAAATTGATCTTACTTCATCAACAGTACGAATTGCTGCTAACCAGCTGTATGTATCACTTGGGTTTAAATTAAAAAAGACTAATGTGTACCGATTGGAATTAACCTGATCGCGGATTTGTGATTCGCGATGTATGGTGAAAATAACGAATATGTCGTATTAAAGTTGACATTGAAAAAGAAAAAATAAAACTTTTATCATCCCGCATCCCGCATCCCGCATCCCGCATCCCGCATCCCGCATCCCGCATCCCGCATCCCGCATCACCTCATCAACACCATCCTGCGCGTTTGAGTGGCAGATGGCGTGGAGACACGATAAAAATAGACACCCGTTGGCACTCTGGCACCTTGATTGGATTCTCCCTTCCAAATAATTACATGATAGCCAGCTGAGAACTCTTGCATTTGGCTATAAACTTTCTCGCCAAGAATATTATAGATTTCCAAATTTACTCTGGCGTTTTTTGGAAGGGTAAAGGGAATTGAGGTTTCAGGATTAAATGGATTTGGGAAATTCTGCTCAACCTTGAAACTCTGTGGTGTATCACGGAGGTCATCATGAGATTTTTTCACAGAAACGGTTTTTAATACCCAGTTATCCGGATCAATGGTCAAACTATGAGGCTCGTAATCCGTTAGAAATGTATATTGTTGAAATCCATCCTCATTCCAAATGCTGAATAAAGTATCACTTGTCGTACCTTCTAATTTTATCTCGAGAGGCATTTTATACAACTCCGAATTCTGTTGGCTGATATTGAGTGTTGTCGTAAAAGGCCCAGAACCGGAGACAGACCATTGGGCACTGTATTCCGGACGATCGCCGCGGTACACCCATTGCTCAAAAAACCAGCCTAACCCGATTCCAGATATTTCCTCACAGAGCATTTGGAAATCTTCGGTAGTTGCAGTACTGTATACAAATCGGGACTTTTGAGCATAATCTTTTAAACAATTGAAAAATGTTGAATCTCCCAAAACACCTCTTAGCATGTGCAAGGTAAAGGCCCCTTTATCATAAACCGTTCGGCTAAAGAGGGCATTGTCATTTAAAGAATCAGCGATAAAAAGTGGGCCTTGCAGAGGATATCTGTCATAGGCATCAATATATTGATGATACACTTCTTTTCCGTATAAATGTTCAAACCATAATGCTTCTGCATAGGATGCAAATCCTTCATTGAGCCAAATATGGGACCAGAATCTCATGGTTATGGCATCTCCGAACCATTGATGGGCCAGTTCATGTGCATTTATATAATCATAATTATTATTTCCCTGAATCAGACTGGATCCATAGGACGTTATGGTTTGATGTTCCATCCCACCTCCCCAGGGGAAGATGGCCATACCATATTTCTCTCTGATAAAGGGATATTCACCAAAAATTGAAGAAAAAAACTCTAACATTTTTACAGTTATACCAAGATCTCTTTTGGCACGTTCCAGGTGTTCCGGATATACATAAAATACAACTTCCATTGAATCATGTTGTGAATAGGTATACCAATCTGAGAATTGTTCGTAGTTGGAGATCGCAAGGGAGACAAGATAGGTGCTGATCGCATAATTGGTCTCCCAGTGATAGATTGACCTGTCTCCTAGGCTAGAAAGTCCGACCAAAGTACCATTGGATGCAACGATTAAATCCGAAGGCACGTTTATATTTAGTTTGACCTCATCTGCCTTGTCCTTTGGATCATCTTTGCAGGGCCACCAGGCAGGGGAACCATAAGGCTCAGATAAAGTCCAAATAATTGGTATATTATTACCATGCAAGGACCAGCCAAAACTTTGGTATTCTGATTCCTGGGGATTACCATGATAATAAATTATTATGGAGAATTCCTGATCAAAGTTTAAAGAGAGGGGTAATGTAATATCGATTAATTTGTTGGTGTGGTTATAACTGATCTTTTTACCGGCGTAAATTACTGAATCAACGGTCATGTTTCGATAAAGATCAAGTTCAATCGTTTGAAGATCATCTACAAGGTTTCGAATCCTGATCACAACCGAACCGGTAAGCTGCCGCTGTTCCGGAGACAGGACCAGATCTAATTGATAGGATAACACATCATAAGACTGTTGGTTTGGTGTTGGGGCTTTCACTTCAAACTTTGCAGCCCTTTCAAACCGGGCCTTTTCCATTTCTCCTATTGTCCGCACTGGTAGAGCAGGTTGTGCTAAGAGGGTAAAGGCACAGAAGAGTATGTTAGATATAATTATATATTTTTTCATAAAGCTATATCCACGTTTAATTCAAAATTAAAATACCTGAATCCTTTAAACAAGTAGGTAATGGTTAATCATTCAATATTTGCTGTTTATAAGCAACTCAGCGATCAATCCCCCTGATACAATCACCAATGTTACATTGGATTATTTGTCGGTGTAACTAAAATTTATACCTTTTTCTACCTGAATTTGTTCAATTTATTTTTAATGGACTATTTGACCGTGTTGTTTCATGAAGAATAATCTTCAGATCAATGATTGGAAAGCTCCTTTCAGGATGACCCCGGTGTTAAAACAAGATTATATGTAAATCCCATAACTTGATAATATTCAATTAATTACATCTCTTAAAATTTGAGAATAAAAGATAAGAATCATATAAATTTTGTAGAGATTAACGTCTAAACAAGCTTGCGTGAATTGAGTAAAATGAGTAAAATTAAAGTTCAATGAATATTAATACTTATATTGTTTGATGAAAGAAACGGAGGTTTAATAATGGCACATCATCCCAAACGGGTAGCAATTTTGGTAGGGGGTGGTCCGGCTCCTGGAATAAACAGTGTAATCGGAGCAGCAACAATAAGAAGTATTTTATCCGGCGCAGAAGTGATTGGGATTCGCGACGGTTTTAAGTGGATAATGAGATCGAATATTGATAATGTAATACCATTGACAATTGACAAAGTCAGCCGTATTCATTTCCGAGGTGGTTCATATCTGGGAATTGCCCGGGACAATCCCACCAAAGACAAAAAGCACTTGGAAAATACGATCACGTCCCTCCTACGATTAAATGTTGACAAATTAATCACCATCGGAGGAGATGATACGGCTTATTCTGCTTACCGGTTACAGGAACTGGCAGAAGGACGCTTGCAAGTGGCACATGTTCCCAAGACAATTGATAATGATCTAGATCTTCCCCATGGCATTTGTACTTTCGGGTTTCAGACAGCCCGTCATGTGGGCGTTGATATCACCAAAAACATCATGGTGGATGCAAAAACAACGACACGCTGGTATTTTCTTATTACCATGGGCCGAAAGGCAGGTCACCTGGCCCTGGGTATCGGAAAAGCAGCCGGTGCAACAATAACACTCATCCCGGAAGAGTTTAAAGAGAAGAAAATACCACTACAAAAAATTGTTGATATCCTGGTTGGCTCAATAATAAAGCGCATCAGTTATGGCCGGCCGGATGGTGTTGCGGTTATCGCCGAGGGCTTGGTCGAACATCTCGATGAAAATGATCTAAAAGATCTTGTGGATGTTGAGCGTGATGAACATGATAATATTCGGATTGCTGAAATTAACTTTGGCGAATTATTGAAATTCAAGGTCCAGGAACGTCTAAAAGAATTTGGTATCAAAATGACAATTGTAGCAAAAAACATTGGCTACGAATTACGTTGCGTTGATCCGATTCCTTTTGATATGGAATACTGCCGTGACCTGGGATTTATGGCTGCCAAGTTCCTGATGGATGGCGGAAGTGGTGCGTTAATATCATTTCAGGATGGGCGGCTAGTTCCCATGTATTTCAAAAAAATTCTCGATCCAAGGACCAAGAAAATGAAAATACGAATGGTTGACACGGAATCAGAGTCCTATTATGTTGCCAATCGTTATATGATTCGCTTGCGTAAAGATGATTTTGAGGATCCGCACGAGTTGGCAAAATATGCGGCCACAGCCAATCTGTCATTGGAGGAATTTCGTAAAACATTCGAGCACGTTATTACAGACACCCCGGGTAATGGTGCTCTTGCCGATGGTATCATCCTCCAGGAAGCACAAAGCGAAGATGAGAATTTGCGGAAATCTAAAAAATAGTAATGACTAAGCCTCCCTCGGGAGGCTTTTTAGTTTATATTCTCAACGTACTATCTCTTTATAAACACAAAGAACACAAAGTGCACTAAGAAAATATTATATAAAACTTTGTGATCTCTGTGTTTTCTTTGTGTACTTTGTGTTTGTCTGTTTAATTGAAAAGAGAAATAGGTGTGGATAAAAAGAATATTGCCGGGGTAATACTTTCTGCCGGGGATTCAAAACGGATGGGGCAACCGAAAGCATTGCTTAATCTAAATGGAAAAACCTTCCTCAACACCATCATTAAAAATCTTGTAGCAGCGTATTTTGATCCACTCATTCTGGTTCTTGGTACAAACTATGAATTAGTAAAAGAAAGTCTTCCCGATGATAATAAAATCAATTTACTCAGAAATCCAAATCCTGAACAGGGACAATTATCTTCGCTTCAAATAGCCATAAACGAACTTCCGCCAGATTGTAACGGATTATTGCAAACCCTGGTTGACCATCCTCTGGTAAAACTATCTACGTATAAATTCCTTTATAATGAGGCACAGAAAAAAAATGATGAAATAATCATCCCTGTATTTAGGGGTCGACGGGGACATCCAGTTTATTTCGGAAAAAAATATTTTTCAGATCTTTTAAATGCGCCACTGAACCGGGGAGCCCGGTATGTAGTTGACAAATATTCCAAGCAGGTTCAGCATTTAGAAATAATGGATAAAGGTGTCATATTAGATATTGATACACCAATTGACTATCAGACATATATCTGAAAATTTGCCTTTTTAATGGAGACAGATTATCTTTTTAAATTAGGAATTAGGAATTAGGAATTGAATAATTCGGGAGTATTGCATGATTGACATTTTTGATAAGATCACGGAACTAAGAGCACAAAATAAATCGGCGGCCTTAGTAACAATTATTGCTACAAAAGGATCCACACCAAGGGGAACCGGTACCAAAATGATGGTGTGTTCTGATGGAAATGTTTATGGAACAGTTGGTGGCTCTGCTGTTGAGGCAATGATGATTGAAAAGGCAAAAGAGAGTATTCGAACAGGTAACTATTATAAAGAATGGCATGATCTTGATGATCATGCAAAGGATGATACGGGTATGATCTGTGGTGGAAAAATGGAGTTTTTTGTCGAACCGATTGGTATTCAACCACATCTTATAATTTTTGGTGGCGGTCATGTGGCACTTCCACTAGCCCGGCTGGCAGCGCAAACAGGATTTAACTATACAATTGTTGAAGATAGGCTCGAATTTTCGGGAGTCGACCGGTTTCCTGGTGCCAAAGAAATTATTTCTGCTAAGGCAGAAGAGATAGAGGAGAAGGTCAATATTTCGGAAACGGATTATGTTGCGATAGTAACCCGTTCTCACGAGTTGGATTATCAAGCATTGAAGGTAATTTTAAAATATCCGGTTAATTATCTGGGATTAATAGCCAGTAAGGTAAAAAAGAAACAGGTCTTTGCACAACTGATAGAAGAAGGATTCGATAAAAGTTTAGTCGAAAAAATTCATTCACCGATTGGCCTTGATATTGCTGCCCAAACGCCTGAAGAAATTGCCGTGAGTATTGTTGCTGAATTGATTGCGGTGAAGAATAAGAAAGCATAAGAGAATAACTGCTCGAATAAGCAAAATCTAATTCCCCCTTTGAAGGGGGTTAGGGGGATGTTTTTACACAACTTACAGGGAAATAACATCCCCCTTAGTCCCCCTTTCCAAGGGGGAAATCCCGTCATACGGGACTACACCAAGTATTATTTAAATCTCCCGATACAGCAGCAGCCGCTGAGGGTGGAGGGCAAAGAGAAAGTGCTAAGGCCGCTATATTTCAAATAGATTAAACTAGGATAAATGCACTATGCGTAAACCAGAACAAAATGAATACCCATCTTATTATGGCCGTTATGTCAAATTAATAGAGGACGATAATATTCTCAATGTCCTTGATCGGCAGAAAAATGAAATGGTCCATTTATTCAACAATATTAGTGAAGAAGCGTCCGGCTTCAGGTATGCGGATAATAAGTGGTCAATAAAAGAAGTTCTTGGCCATATGATGGATGTTGAACGTGTATTTTCTTATCGGGCATTACGTTTTGCACGACAAGACCAGACACCCCTGGCAGAGTTTGATCAGGATAAATATATCGAATCGGCGAATTTTGATTCACGAACATTAATCGATTTAAATGATGAATATAGATCAATGCGTGAATGTACGCATACACTTTTTTCCGGTTTTGATGATTTGATGCTGAATAATAAGGGCGTGGCCAGTAGACAGATATTTACAGTTAGATCAGTTGCATTTATTATTGCCGGGCATGAGCTGCATCATAAACATATTCTAAAATATAAGTATCTCAAAATATAGAATCCTCCTGAATTAAATTAACTAGTTATTTTAAACTTTTTTTGTCTCTTTCCCATACAAAGCAGATCATAAAATCTATATAAACAAAAATTTAACGGAAATAAAATTAATTTTTTAAAAAACGCCCAAAACGCTCATTTGGGGAATATATTCCATTTTGAGTCAGTTATAGGGTATAAATCTGAGAGGATAATACCTATTGGATTTTTTCGATTAAGGCTAATTAAATCAAACAAATGAATTGCATCTGGAAATGAAATGAATCTGGAGTACCTGATATTTAATATTTTTGTTTTAGCGGGACCGCTTACATTTGGTTCAATGAAGCGATTTTATTTTATTGATCGGTGGAAATATGTTTTTTTGTCTATAATCATTGTAGCTATCCCTTTTATTATATGGGATTCCCTTGTGACGAATCGGCATTGGATGTTTAATGAATTATTCACAATGGATCTGAGATTGGCACATTTACCGATTGAAGAAATACTGTTTTTTATTACCGTACCATTTGCCTGTCTTTTTACATGGGAAATGATAAAAAAATATATTCCGGATTTTTATGTTGCTTTTGGTGATATGGTTCAAATACTGGCCTACATTATGCCACTGGCTGGCGTGTTGCTCTTTATTAATGGAAAAGAGTATACAGGATTAGTCATGTTTGCACTCAGCCTGGCCATCATGGTTGACAAATTTTTGGCGACAAATCTGGTTTATCAGAAGCGTTTTTATTGGTACTTAGGTGTTATTATAATCCTTACTCTCATTTTTAATGGCTACCTGACCGCCAGGCCGGTGGTTCTTTATGGCGAGTCTTACCAATTAGGTATGAGAGTTTTTACAATTCCTGTAGAGGATTTTGGCTATGGTATTTCCTTGTTGTTTTTGTGTACCATCCTCTATGAAAAATTTAAAACAATATTTTTAACCGATGTGAAAAGAGTCAACACATGAAAAAAGTAATTGTTATAGGGTCTGGCTTTGGTGGTCTTGCTACTGCTATACGACTAAAGTCTCTTGGGTTAGAGGTAACCATATTAGAAAAAAATGAGAATGTTGGTGGACATGCATCTCAATTGAAATTGAGTGGTTATACATTCGATATGGGCCCTTCTTTAATTACAGCCCCTTCGATTATTGAAAGTGTATTTCAGGCAGCAGGACGTAATATGGCCAACTATATGAATTTGATCAAACTTGATCCGTATTACAGGATATATTTTCACGATAAGAGTTATGTGGATTACAGTGGCGACAATGAAGATATGAAAGTCCAAATGGCAAAATATGATCCGAGGGATGCAAAGAACTTTGACCGTTTTATGTACGAGTGTAAAAAGATATATGATGCCGTTATAACTGATGGTCTCGGATCAGAACCATTTATGAGTTGGAAAAAGATGCTCGAATTTGTACCTAAAGCACTTCGGCTTAAAGCTTTGTTACCAGCTTATATGTTTGTCAGCCGCTATTTCAAACATCCTAACAACCGTTTTATGTATTCATTTCACCCTTTGTTTATTGGGGCAAATCCCTTTCGTGCGCCAGCTATCTATCTGATGATTCCTTACTTAGAAAAAGCTGAGGGCGTTTGGTTTACGGAAGGGGGCATGTATTCATTAGTAAAGGCTTTCGAGACGGTTTTTAGCGAGATAGGAGGCTCAATTAAAACCAATCACCCGGTTCAGGAAATTATTGTTGAAAAGGGCAAAACAACCGGAGTCTTAGCAAATGATACCTTTTTCCCGGCAGATGTGGTTGTGTCCAATGCGGATGTTTCCCATACCTATAAACATTTGATCGCTGAAAAGTATAGAAAAAAATGGATGGATAAAAAAATTGATAAGGCTGATCAATCAATGAGTGCTTTTCTTATTTATTTGGGCACAAAGAAACAATATCCTGAATTATTGCATCACACGCTTATCCTCTCGGAACGGTACAAGGATTTAATCAATGATATTTTTAAGAAAAAAATTCTGCCGGAAGATTTTTCAATGTATTTACATGCACCGACACGGACGGATTCTTCCATGGCCCCGGAAGGCAGTGAAAGTATGTATGTGTTGATTCCAGTTAGTAATCTGGCTGGTGATATAGATTGGGATAAGATGCGAGAACCATTTACAAAAAAGATTCTGGATTATCTGGAACATGATTTTGGAATGAAAGATCTGCAAAATAATATCGAGGTTATAGAGACATTTGCCCCAACCGATTTCCAGATACAGCGAAATTCTTTTCTGGGATCTCCGTGGGGTCTTGAGCCTCATCTGTTGCAGACTGCCGTTTTTAGGCCGCATAATCGCAGTGAGGATGTGAATGGGTTGTATCTCACGGGAGCCGGTACACATCCTGGAGCGGGACTTCCTGGAGTTTTACTTACTGCCGAAGCGACGGAAAAAATAATTAAAGAAGATTTGAAATTAACTGCAGGTGAAATTGAGAAAAAAATTGGGGAAACAATCTGATGGACTATATTAATGAAACCAACAGAGCGCAATTTGAATATGCAAAATCAATCACGGCGCATTATTCTAAAAGTTTCTATCTTTCAACCTGTCTTTTGCCCAGACATAAAAGATGGGCGACCTTTGCTCTTTATGGTTTTTGCCGGCATATCGATAACCTGACCGACAATCCAAGAGCAAGGACAGATGAGGAATTGCGGAATGAACTCAACTATCTGAAAGACGAGATCGGAACAGCTTATCGTACCGGTGAATCTGAACACCCGATTATCGGACCGTATATCGCTGTGGCCCAAAAGTATGATATCTCAAGAACATTCTCGACCGAACTAATTGATGGGGTTCGCATGGATACTTCAATCAAACGGTATGAATCATTTAAGGATCTTTATCTTTTCGCCTACCGTGTTGCTGGTGTGGTTGGCTTAATGATGACACCTGTTTTGGGATATAAAAATCCGGCAACGATGAAGCATGCCGAGAGACTTGGCGTAGCAATGCAATTGACCAATATTTTGCGGGATATAAAGGAAGACAAAGAAATGGACCGTATTTATATTCCTCAGAATGAAATACGTAGTTTTGGTCTGGACGCTGATCACTTTTTTGAAGAGAGGATGTCAGAGAATTTTAGTAAATTAATGAAATATCAAATAGACCGTGCCCATCAGTATTATGAAGATGCTGAAGAAGGGATTAAAATGCTTGATCGGGATGCCCAATTTGCCATATATTCTGCAAGCAAAATCTATCGTGGGATTCTCCGCAAAATTGAATTGCAGGATTATAACCCTTTCCTGGGCCGTGTTTATGTGCCTCAAATCAAAAAAGCGCAAATCCTTATTTCTGAAGCAGTGCGCACACGCCTGTTTCCTCAAACACCTTTGATCTCGGATCGGGCGGCGTGACGTTTTAAATATTCAATAATCAATATCCAATATTCAATGATCATTTATTTTTTGTTTGGAAATTTACAGTTGGAAATTGGATATTACTTTGGATACATAGATTGAATAATCAATAATTAACAGGGAATCTACAAGGTACAACTAATTTAAATGCAGGGTTAATACGTGCACCTGCCTGGATTGGTTTTACGTAGTAATATGTTGACATATATTTGGTCATGGGTTCGACGTCCCATCGGGACGTCTCTATAACTGTGCATTTGCCAGAGTTATTCAGCTTTGATGGAGAAAGAAAATTAAAAATGTTAAAAAACCACTGGTATCTGATCTGTCCGATTAAGGAAATAAAAGATCAGATGATTACAAAAACAATTTTAGGTGAAAAGATAATCATATTTCGTGATGAAAAAGGAGCGATTGTTGCCCTTGAAGACCGCTGTTGCCATCGAAATGTTCAACTCTCTCTTGGTTACCTTGAAAAGGGAAAGGCTGTGTGTGGCTATCATGGTTGGCAATATGATGGAAGTGGCCAATGTATAAAAATACCTTCACAATTACCTGATACAAAAATACCACCGACAGCTAAAGTAAAATCTTATCCGGTAGTTGAATTCAATAAGTGGGTCTGGGTCTTCTTGGGTGATTTAGAAAAATCCAAAGTGACTAAACCCATAGATATTCCCGAAATGGCTGCCTGGGATTTCACCTACAAGTCGCATGTTTTTAAGGGTGACTTAGAATCTGTTACGGAGAGCCTGATAGATCCTTATCATATTGCCTTTACACATCGGAATTCAATTGGATCTTTTATGGGACAAATAGAGGATTTTCCTGCAGATTTTCATTTGGATGTTTTGGAAGACGGATTAGAGGGATCATATAGCAGGGCGAACAAGGGATCGGTTGCAGAAAAGATGTACTTTGGTCGGGACAAGGCAATTACTGCGGGTATCCGCTTTTACTATCCCAATATGTCGCGGTTACAAGCGAATTTTAAAGAACGAAATCTTTTAATACTCGAGCATGTAATGGCTGTCGATGAGGAACATGTGGAAATGATGCAAATTACCTTATGGAAGAATATTTTCTCCCTTTTCCCTGCATTTGCCAGATTTTTTATGGCCCGCAAATCTGAGAAGATCGTAAATGAAGACATTGTTCTCCTGGAATCACAATTGGAGATAATGAAAAGTCGAAATGGAGATTTCCGGGATATAAGTGTAAAAGGGGATGAAGTTTCCCTGGCATTTAAGAAATTTTGGCGTCGAAAGATAAAAGAAGAGAAGGTTAGTTAATTATATGAATCATACTATTGCAAACAATGCAGAGGGATTGCTTCGACATAAGAAAGATGTACCGGCAACGTTTGATAAAATTGCCCGTCGTTATGATCTTGCTACAACAATGAGTCAGGGCTATTCAAAAGATTTACGTCGGAGTGTTGATCTGATGGATTTGAAGGGAAGTGAATATTTACTCGATTTATGTTGTGGCACTGGGAAATCTACGATACACTGCATAAATGCCCTGCCAGAAGGTCAGGTGATAGGTATTGACAATTCTAATGAAATGCTTACTGTTGCCCGCAAAAATATTGGAAAACAGTATGCAGCAGAAAGATACCGTTTTGATCAACAGGACGTGATGAATCTGGATTTGCAAAAAGATTCGGTTGATGCTATCTTTATGGCCTATGGCATTCGCAATATGCCTGATTATGAAATGTGTCTTAAAAATCTTTACCATTCTCTAAAACCCGGTGGCAAGATAGCCATCCATGAATTTTCCCTGCCATCCGGTTTTTTCTACCGTCTCTACTGGCGAATTTTAGGTTATGGCCTTATTATTCCATTCAGCGCACTCATTACCGGTAATGTGACCATATTCAGCTTATTTAATAAAAAGTGTGTTAAACTTTTTATCGCCAAAGGCGCTCAGAGATTTATTAGCTAAAACTGGATTTCAGGATATTGCCGTCTATCCTCAGCATAGCTGGCGACGATTTATTTTGTTTACTTTCATCGCCAAAAAGCCAGCATTATAAATATATTCACTTTACTTTTGTATAGACTTTTTTTTCACGCAAAGCCGCTAAGACGCAAAGGAGTATAATAAAAAATACAAGATACAAAATACAAAATGAATCTTAGGTTACTAAATACAATAAGAATGTATGACTATTTTCTCTTTTTAATTGTGTTTATATTATTAATTCACGCTGCGTCTTTGCGTTGCTGCGCGAGAATATTTAAAATAGTTAACGAAATTTACAACCCCCTTTTTCCCCCTCCTTAGTAAGGGGGGGTTATGGGGAGGTTAATTTAAGGCAACAAAAATAATTATAAAATTAGTTAAGTGAAAAAAAGATCATGCTAAAAAAACTCATTAAATCCCGTCTAAAGGGATACAAACAGCAGTACAATACTATCGACGAAAGCAAGCCTTCGAATTTATCAGATAGCAAAAAAGTGGCAATTATTGGCAGTGGATTAGCAGGAATGTCGGCCGCAGCCTATCTGGCTCCGAGGGGATTTCAGGTTGAAGTCTTTGAGAAAGATTCATTTATTGGAGGCAAAATCGGTTCCTGGCCGGTGACTTTTGAAGATGGATATCAAACCAATGTGGAACATGGCTTTCATGGATTCTTTCGTCAGTATTACAATCTATTACGATTGTTAGGGACTATTGATGCGGCCAGGTATTTAATTCCTTTAAGTGATTATCTGATAAAAACACAATCTATAGGTGAATTCAGTTTTCGAAATATTGATACGACACCGATATTTAATTTAATATCCATGGCCCGCCAGAAAATTTATTCATTATCCGACATGATGTCCCTTGAAAAAGCTAAAAGGATGATGCCTCTCCTGCGTTATAACCGTGAAAAAACATTTGAAAAATTTGATGCCATATCATTTAAAGACTTCTCTGATGCCGCTAATCTTCCTAAAGAACTACAATTAGTCTTTACCACATTCTCCAGAGCTTTTTTTCTGAGCCTCAGTATATGTCGATGGCTGAGTTGATCAAAAGTTTTCATTTCTACTTTCTAAGCAATGATTTAGGGATCATATATGATGTGCTGAATGACGATTTTGAAAAAACACTATGGCAGCCTTTTCGAACATTCCTTAAGCCTTATGGATCGAAGATTCACCTTGAAAGTCCGGTTGAGGAAATAGGGTATGAAGAAGAAAAATTTGTAATTCACGGAAATCGTTTTGATTACCTAATAATTGCCAGTGATGTAAAAAATACGCCCAACCTTTTAAATAAATCGCAAACGTTGAAGATTACTTTTCCCAAAACAGCACAACAAATCGAAAATGTAAAAACCTCGCAGAATTATGCTGTTTTACGTATTTGGATAGATAAAAATGTGGAGGGAGAGTTGCCCTTTTTTATTTTTACAGATGCGTTAAAAATTCTTGACTCGGTGACTATCTATCACCAAATGGAAAAATCATCGGCGGACTGGGTTAAACAGAATGGTGGTGGCATTTTTGAATTACATTCCTACGCTGTTCCAAATGATATGACAAATGGTGAAGAAGTAAGACAACATTTATTGAGTGAATTTGAAAGCTATTTCCCGGAGACAAAAGGATTGTCAGATTAAATATGAACATTTTCAATTCCGGGATGATTTTACGGCTTTTCATACCAATTTGTATGAATCCACGACCCGATTTTAAAACGGAGTGCCAGGTCTGTATCTTGCCGGTGATTGGGTGAAATTGCCTGTACCGGCGATGCTAATGGAAGCAGCAACGACCTCGGCGCTGTTTTCAGCGAATGAAATTTTGAAATCGGAAGTCTGCGGGAAGAGCCGGTTTTAACCGTGCCGCTCAAGGGTATTTTCGCTTGATACACAATTTCGCGGAGCGACGCAGAAATAATTGAAAGGCTCTATAACTCAATCGATATCCTATCGCCATATGGGGATTACATAATCTATAACTTAAAAAGAATATGGACTGAGGATAGAAATAATAAGTATTTTACTCTCTGATAACTTTATTCTTAATTCTTTTGTCATTTTTCTTAAAGTCCTCTGCGTCGCTACGCAATTAAAGAAGACCATAATATGAACAACATATATGAGACAGAAATGAAAGTAAAGGCCCCTGTAGAAGAAGTGTTTAAATTCTTCAGTGAGCCCGCGAATCTGCAAAAAATAACACCACCCTGGCTCAAGTTTAAAATTATAACAGCCCAACCAATAAAAATGTCAGCAGGAACTTTGATCGACTATCGACTTTCCTTGTACGGTTTACCTATAAATTGGAAGACGAAAATAACAGTGTGGGAACCACCCTATAGATTTATTGATGAACAGCTTAAGGGGCCTTATAAGCAATGGATTCATGAACACACCTTCAACGCAGTGGAGGGAGGCTGTCTTATCCGGGATAGTGTGCAATATCAGATCAGTGGCTGGATCTTAAGTCCCCTGATAAATCGATTTTTTGTTAAAAGAGATATTGAGAGGATCTTTACCTACAGGAGAAATAAGATTAGAGAATTTTATTAGTTGGAAATTTATAAAAATTTAAGCAAAAATCATTGCGTTCACTCTATTTTTGAATGACGGGCTGTTGCCATTCAGATTAGAAGGATGATAATATTATTACCACGAAGAGCGCGAAGATAAAAATATACTTCGTGAGTTCCGCTCAGTTCGTGGTTGATGTTAATATCCATAAAACTTCTTATAGGTCTGGGTATCTTTACACCCTCTCTGTTTGATAATTTTCTTGGTATAATACTTGTGTCATACCAATATGAAATGCATCTGCCCTAACAGTCCATCCAGGATTATCCCAATTAGTTCTATAGTGCCATCCTAAAAAGGATATAAATAAAAGCCGTCTGATCCAAAGTGGCTATTTTCAAACAGGGTTACATTTTGTTGTATTGCATGAGAATTGATGATAATTTTTATCCTGAATTAGACGAGGGAGAGGTTTAAATAAATATCCTCTCGCCTTTTTATTTTATGAAATATGTGAATCCTATATATGGACATTAAATGATTCATTAGTCAGTATGATTGATTTGGAATCTTAATTATGATCTGGTTTGCAGTCGTATTATATTCTTTGGCCGCTATCTATCTTGGATGGCGGGCAGGCAGGCATACACAAGATGGTGCCGGATTCTGGACAGCTGACCGGAGTTTGGGGGCCACCTCCGTAGGACTTTCCATTTCGGCTGGTTTCATGTCTGTATCCTGGTCTTGTGTGTATGCTGTCCAGCTTTTTTACTGGTATGGACTTGGGGCTATCTGGCTGATTACCGTTCCCTGGCTCATAGCACTTGCCGGAATCTATTTTCTATCCACTAAATATCATGCTTTACCGGCTTTTAGTCAGCCTGAAATGGTCGCATCACGATTTGGTAAAAAATCGAAGCGAATGGTTGCTGCTGCACTGGCTTTTGTCTTTTTAGTCTGGGCTGGTGCAGAGATTTATGTAGCGGCAAAATTATTAGCACCGGAGTTAGATATTTCTCTCTCCTGGACAATAGTCGGTATCTGTGTTATTGTAGCTATATACGGTACTCTGGGTGGTTTTCGTGCAGTCATTGCAACCGATAAACTGCAATATGTGATTGTTGCATTATATATATTGATGATGGGCTGGCTTTCATTTAAAGGATTATGGCAAACTAAAAGCCAACTTATACCGGGTCCTGAGGTTCTAACACTAAAATCTAACAAGCCATGGACGGACCTAGTTGGACCAGGTTTTTTGACAGTTCTTATCGGTCTAATTGCCTACCTGCCAGGTTGGTTATTTGAAACCGATCTTTGGGTACGGGTCCAGGCCGCCTCAAGTTCCGTAAGAGCACGTCGGGGGATGATAATTGCCGGGGGAAATGCCATGATATTTGTGGGAATCCTTCCATTAATTATTGGAATCGCTGCCCTGGTTTTGTTTCCGCCAATTGATGGTGTCCTCCCTTCGAGTATTGGAAGTGAGGGGGATACTATTTTTGCCGCTCTCGTCCAAACTTATGCCCCAAACTGGCTGGCATTGCTAGTGGCCGTTGGATTAGTGGCAGCCGCGATGAGTACTGTAGATACCTGTGTTAATGTGATGGCATTAAGTATTGCCTATGACATGTTTGGCTTGCATCTTAAAAATAATGGTAAAAAAATTTCCCAGACAATCACTGTTCTGGCCGTTTTAGCGGCCGGTATTTTCGCCCTGAATACAGAATCACTTTGGGACATATTTTATCTCTCAGGAGGGGTTTTAACAACAGCTGTAGCCTTTCCTGTTGCGGCTGTGATGATACCTCAGGTGAATAAAAACGGCGTGTTTTGGTCTTCGTTCCTTGGTTTTGTGGGAATTATTTCTGCCTATTTTCTTCAGGTCAATGGCTTTTTAGTGTCTCTCCAGCCTAATTGGTTGAATGCTACGGACCTGGCTTATATTCTATGGGGGATCGTGAGTGCGTCGCTTGGTTATATTTTCGGTATAATTAAATCTAATACTTCTCGCAAAGACACAAAGTCGCAAAGATAGACAGAAAAAGGTAATTACAAAATTCGAATTTCAAATTACCAATTACGACTAAGTGTGCTTTTACCTTTTATTTGGAGCATTAACTATGAATTTAGCCCTGAATATATCAATTAATACATCTCTAAACATATTCTGGTTTCGGCGGGATTTGCGTCTCGAGGATAACCGGGGTTTGAACGAGGCCTTAGAACGAGGCCTCCCTGTTCTTTGTCTTTTTATTTTCGATATCAATATTCTGGATCAGCTTGAGAAAAAACGTGATCCCCGTGTGACCTTTATTTACAATTCCCTGGATGAGATAAACCAAGAATTGAATAAAAAGGGAAGCAGCCTACTCGTATTGCGAGGAAGGCCGAAAGAGATATGGCGAAAACTTATATCTGAAATTCAAATCACCTCTGTATTTGCAAATCAAGATTATGAGCCCTATGCTATTAACCGGGATAATATGGTTAACAACCTACTTAAGAATAATGAAATCTCACTTTATACTTTCAAAGATCAGGTTATTTTCGAAAAGGATGAAATTCTTACTGGAACTGGCAGGCCATATACGGTCTATACACCCTACATGAAAAAATGGCAGAACCAACTATCAACAGAGTACCTAAAATCATTTTCTTCTGAATCACAAGAATATAAATTTCTTCAACAAAAATTCCAGTTCCCAAAAATTGAAGAGCTCGGGTTTAAATTATCCGATCAGATAGTTCCACAGAAATTACCAGATGAGGAAATTATTCGGAAATATGATGATACCCGTAATTTTCCGGCAATTAAAGGCACCTCACGACTTGGTATTCATCTTCGTTTTGGAACCGTTAGTATCAGAAAAATGGTCCAACTGGCTTTGTCATTAAATGAGGTTTGGCTTCAGGAATTGATCTGGCGTGAGTTTTTTATGATGATTCTCTATAATTTTCCCTACGTGGTTGAGCAGCCTTTTAGAGAAAAATATCGTCATTTTGTGTATTTAAATGATGAAAGTCAATTTAAAATATGGTGCGAAGGCAATACAGGATTTCCTATGGTTGACGCAGGAATGCGTGAATTAAATACAACAGGATTTATGCACAACCGTGTAAGAATGGTTGCCGCCAGTTTTCTTACCAAACATCTGCTCATTGACTGGCGTTGGGGCGAAAAATATTTTGCAAGCAAATTGCTGGATTTTGAATTGTCTTCGAACAATGGTAACTGGCAATGGGCTGCTGGTAGCGGTTGTGATGCTGCCCCATATTTCCGCATCTTTAATCCAAGTGAACAGGCAAAAAAATTTGATCCTGAACAAGAATATATTAAAAAATGGATTCCTGAGATAGGAACCGATCAATACCCAAAACCAATCATTGAGCACAAATACGCCAGGGAACGAGCGCTATCATTTTATGATGCGATTAAATGAGACGATGACACCAAAGAATAGTGGCATCCCTTTCCGGCTTACCCTAATCTCTATTAATTATAAAACCACCAATCTGATTGCGAAACTCATCGACAATCCGAAGAGAATGTTGCTCTTTAATCTCATTTAAGTAGCCAAATGTATGCTGATCTACAAATATTAAGATATTTATACCTGTGGGAATCATCTTTTGGTTAAATTAGTTTTAGAAATAGAATGACCGATGCCTGGTACATCGCAAAAAAGTTGTCAAATCTTATCAATCACTAAAGGAGGGCGTTTCCTATGACGGAGAAAGCTTTTAAACATATATTAACTGTCGTGATGATTTTGTCATTTTCAATCGTTTACGGGGGTGAATTAGAAAAAGTCAGTGATTTTACCTTAACTGATTTTGATGGAAAATCACATACATTGTCTGAGTTAAATACGAGCAAAGCCATTGTGATCATGTTTATTTCCGCGCGTTGTCCTGTTTCTAATGCTTACAATGAAAGAATGAATCTATTATTTAAAGATTACACGGCAAAAGGTGTTTCCTTTTTTGCAATCAACTCCAATACACAGGAAGATGCAGATGAATTGAAGGATCATGCAGAGGAGAATAATTTCAAATTTGCAGTTTTAAAAGATCCGGGTAATAAAGTTGCTGATGCCTATGATGCCCAGGTTACGCCTGAAATTTATGTCGTAAACGCAAAATTAGATTTATTTTATCATGGGCGAATAGACAATTCGCGTCGTGAGGATGAGGTTGAATCAAAGGATTTACGTAATGCCTTAGATGAAATTCTTGCTGGAAAATCTGTCAATACGCCAGACACTAAAGCCTTTGGTTGTTCGATTAAAAGAGTGGAATAATGCAGTCACTTCTATGGATAGTTTTAGTAGCTTTTTCATTTACGTTCCTGGGTTGTTCTCAAAACAGCGATCAGAGCAATTCATTGCAGGATATTCACTCGAACAAAAATCAGTCAATCCCAAAAACAGAAGTAAGGGTTGATCTCCTTGATACTGCCAAATGGCAGGAGATAAAGAGTCTGAATAAGGGGAAGGTCCTTTTTGTCAATATCTGGGCCACCTGGTGTTTGCCCTGTAAAGAAGAGTTCCCGGATCTGGTGAAGTTGGCCGAAGAATACCAAAATTCTGACGTTGTCATTATCGGTGTCAGTGTTGATTATCCTGATGAAATTGAAGAGCAAGATCATTCCTTTTCTGCAATTCACAAAAGGCTAAATTTCCAAATTATGTACAAAATTTTAAGCAGCCTGAAAATTTAATTGAATATGTTTAATGAAGAGTGGCGGGGGGCTGTACCCGCTACCTTTATATATGACCAAAATGGGATACAAAAAACCTTCCTTCTCGGGAAGAAGTCCTATGAGGAATTTAAAACAGCTATTGAGAAAATCCGCGATGCCAGTTAAGAAATATTTATTTTTTTCTTGACATATATCTTTCCTTCAAGTATACTTTTTAATTACGAATTACGAATTACGAATTTACGAATTACGAATTACGAATTACGAATTCCTGATATTCCCTCATTTATTTCACCACTACAATTTTAAAGATATTTAGGAGACATCCAAATGGGAAATCCCTCAAAAAAGTCACATGATAATCCGAAACTTTCCCGGCGAACATTTCTTAAAAGCGTCGGTGTTAGTTCCGTCGGCGTTGCCGCAGCAAAGGGTGAAGGGGTTGTCGGGAAATTACAAAAAGCAGGGCTCCTGGAAAAAGATAAAATAGTGGGGCCGGGAAAAATAATACTTTCTTTAATGGTTAACGGTCAACAAGTCAATACAGAGATTGAACCCAGGACAACATTGGTTGATGTAATACGAGATAAATTAGATCTGACCGGAACAAAAATCGGGTGCGACCGCGGTGCCTGTGGTGCTTGTACAGTGATTATGGATGGTAAGATTGTAAATTCCTGTATGACCCTGGCCTTAGATGCTGCTGGCCGTAAAATTGAAACAATTGAAGGGCTGGTGAAAGATATTAATCATTTACATCCATTGCAGGAAGCATTTATTGAAGAAGATGCCATGCAATGCGGATTTTGCACTTCAGGCATCATTATGAGCTTCCAAAGGGCTGCTTGATAAAACCAGCCGCCCATCTCCTGAAGAGGTGCGAACTGCCGTGAGTGGAAATCTTTGCCGCTGTGGTACCTATCCACATGTTTTTAAGGCGGTAGAATCTGCTGCGAAAAAAATGAAATAACTATTCGGGGTGATAGGCATGTCAAAAAAAGAAAAAGTATTTATAGGTATTGAAAAAAATCTTAGGGAAAAAACTGTTGAAATACCTGATGGCGATCCAAAGCCCTGGGACGGAAAATCCGATTTAAAATTTATCGGAAAAAAGATAACCCGAATTGATGGCAAGTATAAAACCACCGGAAAAGCAAAATATACCTTTGATGTAAATTTGCCGGGTATGCTTTATGGTAAAATTATTCGTTCTCCTCAGGCAGCTGCCCTCATAACTCAAATTGATCTTAATGAGGTAAAAAAATTACCTGGCATACGGGCCGTTGTATCTGTTCATGAAGAACTGCCTTTTTCTGTAAGGTTTGCCGGTCAGGAAATTGTTGCCATTGCGGCTGATACAAAGGAAATAGCGGAAGAAGGCGCAAAGCGGATACAAATATCATTTGAAAAACGTCCCTTTGTCGTCACCCTCGAAGATGCCATGCAAAAGGATGCCCCGGCCGTCTTTGATGACCTGGAAGTTTCTGATGCAAACGGTTCAAAAAACATCAGAAAACCCCGTGTTTCACCAAAAGATAAAGGACCTGAAGAGGTTGACCGGGCCTTGAAAGCGTCGGACATTGTTGTGGAAGGAACCTATAAAACACAGGTACAAACCCACAGCCCCATGGAGACACATGGTGTGGTGGCTCAATGGAAAGACGAACGTGTGACTGTTTGGGCATCAACACAGGGTACAAATCGTGTGCGCGATCAGGTGGCTGAATATTTTGAATTACCCAAATCAAAAGTTCGGGTTATTACCAAATTTATGGGTGGAGGTTTTGGTTCCAAGTTAAAAGCAGATATTTATACAATGCTTGCTGTCAAATTATCACGGGAGTCAGGGGCACCGGTTAGATTAATGCTTAACCGAAAAGAAGAACACCTGGCTACCGGTAACAGACCGGATTCACTGCAAACGGTTTCTATTGGATCTGATAAAACCGGAAAAATTAATGCGATTAAATTGAAATCTTTTGGCTCACCCGGAGTCAGCGGGGGAGCTGGTACCAGTGGACCGGTAAAAAATACGTATGATGCTAAAACTATTTTCACAATGGAATCCAATGTGTACACCAATACAGGGCCATCAGCACCCTTCCGGGCACCGGGTATGCCGCAGGGGGCGTTTGCTCTTGAACAGACCATCGATGAATTGGCCTACCAGTTGAATATGGATCCCCTTGAAATCAGGATAATGAATACCTTGTCGGATAAAGTGCGTCAGGCAGAATATCCGGTTGGCGCTGAAAAATTTGGCTGGACTAAAAGGGCTCAACAAGCAGGGGCGGATAAAGGGGTGGTCAAACGTGGGATGGGGGTGGCCAACTCTCTCTGGTACTATATCTATAACCGCGGTACACATGTTACTCTATCTGTCAACGATGATGGCTCTGTACAGTTAAAAAGCGGTGTCCAGGATATCGGGGGTGGTATCGTTACGCCGATAGCCATGGTGGTTGCGGAGGAATTGGGTCTTACACCCAAAGATATTACGGTTACAATTGGAAATACAGATTTTGGCTTGGCTCCTTCATCGGGGGGCAGCCAAACCACCTCGGGGGTAACGCCTGCGGTACGCATAGCTGCTCATCATGCCAAACAGAGAATCCTTGAAGTTGCTGCAAAAAAGCTGGAGATGAAAGAGAATACTTTGGACTTAAAAGATGGCCATGTGATCCTTTCCCCCGGGGGTGAAATAAAATTAACCTGGAAGGAAGTCTGTGATGAAATTCCGCAGGGACAATTAACTGTCAGCGGTGAACGTTTTCCTGATTATTATGAACCGGAACGATATAAAATAAGCGGTGTTCAATTTGCCGAAGTGGAGGTGGATACGGGCACGGGACAGATATCCGTAAAACGGGTATTTGCCGTTCACGATTGTGGCCGGGTAATGGATCTTTTAACAACAAAAAATCAGATAAACGGTGGCATCATCCAGGGTATCAGTTACGCCCTCTTTGAAAACCGACTTATGGATCGGAACCAGGGTTTGATGGTAAATCCTAATCTTGAGTTTTATAAAATTGCGGGTGCCATGGACATACCTGAAATCGATTCGCACATCATCGATTTTAATTTGGCCCAAAGCAGTACGGGTGCAATTGGTATTGGCGAACCGGCTACGATACCGACAGCCGCGGCGATTGCCAATGCCGTCTATCATGCTATAGGTGTTCGGATAAAAGAATTACCGATGACACCAGCCCGGGTGCTGAAAGCATTAGGGAAAGCGTAATTACGCAAGCCAGAGACATATTTCTCTCGCAGCGACGCAGAGCCGTTGCGGTCGTTGCGTCGCTGCGAGAGATAAAAAAGAGTGTCAAAGGGTGAAAGGAAACCCATATGAATAATTTTGAATATGCCCTTCCGGAAAGCATCGACAAAGCCTTAGAATATTTGGATGTAAAAGAATCAAAATTGAAAGCCGGAGGGATAGATTTACTGGATCAAATGAAAGAAGGCCTGATCAATCCCCAAAGATTGGTTAACATCCGCGATATGGCAGATCTAAAATTCATCCGGAAAGAAAAAAATGGTGATCTGCATATTGGGTCGGCCCTGACCTTGACTGAAATTGCAGAGAGCAAAGAAATGAGAGGTGGATTCAGGGTGCTAGCGCAAGCTGCCGGTTCAGTAGCCAGCCCGCAGGTGAGGAATATGGCTTCAATTGGCGGAAATATATGCCAGCGTCCCCGCTGCTGGTATTTTCGCAGCGAGGACTTCCCCTGTGCCAGAAAGGGCGGAGACACCTGTTATGCCCTGGATGGTGAGAATCAATATCATGCCATTTTGGGGAATTCAGATGGCTGTGCCATTGTTCATCCATCCGGTACGGCGGTTGCTTTATCCGCCTTGGATGCACAGATTGTAATTAAAAGCAATGATAACGAGAAAACGGTTCCTATCGGAGAATTTTTTATATCTCCCGGGGAGGATGTTGAACGAGAAAATATTCTTGGAACAGGTGAACTCATCACATCAATCATCATTCCGGCGGCGATGGAAAGCCATGTCAGCTATTATATTAAGCAGAAAGAAAAACAGACCTTTGACTGGCCTCTGGCCGATATTGCTGTAAGTCTACAGCTGGAAAATGGGGTTTGCAAAGATGCCCGGATTATACTTGGTTCAGCTGCACCGATACCGTGGCGGGCGGTAGAGGCAGAAGAAGAATTAAAAAACAAAAAAGTCGATAAAAAGTCCGCTAAGAATGCGGCCGAAAAGGCACTTGTGGATGCTGAGCCACTGTCATTAAACGGTTATAAAGTAACAATATTCAAGACAGTCGTCTATCGTGCAATTTGCCGGGCAGTGGGTATTGACCCGTTAGAATAGGGGAAACTATGGAAGCATTAAATCATAAACCATGTAAGTTTTTTGAACAGGAAGAAAGCCATGCCCCTGCATTTGGAGAGGCCAAAAAGTGGGCCCGCGGTGAATCGACTACGGGGCATTACTGGTGTAAAAAAACCATGACCTCTCTCGGTCCGGATACGGGTCCGGTGGACCCTGAAGAATGCAAATCCGGGAGGAACTGTTTTTTAATTTCCTGACATAAGCCCAATCTATTTTCGCGCAGCGACGCTAACCCGCGGCGATTTTTTTCCCGAATTAAAAATTGATGCATGAATCATTTCGAATTTGACCTATTTTCATGCTCTATCTTCTATTATTTTAGAAATTCAGAATTGAATCTCTACATCCCACCTGTCATTCCGTCCCGGACTGGATCGCGTCTCGGGATAGGAATCTTCCTTTGTATAACTCCAATAGCTAAAAGTAGAAAGATCCTTTCAGGATGACAAAACTCATAGATAACCTCGGTCAGATTCTTTTTTCCTTATATAAAAATCGTGAAATTCGAAGAAATTAGTGTAATTCGTGGATTCTAAACCCCTGACGGCCAAAGAACAATATTCTTTCCATCCCTTTCATAACCACAATTGAGAAAATCCTTAGATAAATCACATTGAGAAGCAGGAATTCCATCAATTTCCCTGATAACTATCTTTTGAACAGGCCTAAGTTCGGGGGGAGACGTAACCAACTTTTGAGTGATTCCGCAATTATCGGTAACTCCGAACCATCAAATCCTTGGAGGGTCCATAATTTACGTCCATAATTTTCAGAATAGATTTTTGGTTGTTCAGCAACGAAAAGCAGATGGTTTCCAATAAGGCGTGTTATTGAATTTGATTCATCTCTGGAATTTTTTACGTCCCAACCCACATTTCCGCCAAAGGGCAGAGCCGGATCGATGGTGCTGACCAGAACCGACTGGGGCGTGAGTCCCTTTCCTGGTAGTGATTTGAGTAGTTCAATAGACTTCGGGCAGGGCGTATTGAATACCGGATAGCCCATCAATAAAATAACCGCGAAGAATTTCCCCCTGCCATTCCAACCTTTTAAGCGTCTGAAAGATTTCATACCAGGGGACAAAACCTCGCTCCCGCCGGTACCATTCTTTGACTAAAATGCCATGACGTCTGAGCAATAAGCGGGCCTGCTCTTCTATGATCTCCTGTCTTGTTTTTTTCCTGCCCATGACAGCGTAGGATGAGGTTAAAAACCACCGACCTTCCTTTAATAATAGTTGATTCTGAACCCTTCGTTTTATTTGGTGACGTTTGGATGTGATCAATTTATCAGATTTTTCAGGCAAGAGGCATTCGATAAAGGCCGGATAGTTGTCGGTTGTTATTTGACCAGCGAATAATAAATTTCTTAATATCTTGATTAAAAGAGTCCCCGAAAAGCCGGTGCCCTCTTCAATATCACCATAGGGACTAATACCATTCTGTTTTAGAAAGGTGAGCACGATTTCAGATTGTTCATCAGATGCAGGTTCTTCCTTTTCTAATCCTGTTGATTGCAAAATGGTTCCGCCCTGACCCCTTTCAAAGAAACAGAACGATTCATTTCCCTCTTTTTGCAGAGGAGATATTACGACTAATTGACCTTTGGTTATCAGAGATTGGAATTGAATCTCAGTATCAGAAGAGTTGTTTCCCTTTTTTTGAATGCGGGTCTGAAACAATTCCCGCTCCAAATAATAACGTGGAAACTGGACACCACTATATTGAACGAGTAGATCTGATTCAGATTTTGATTGTTGTATGAGATGGTGCCAACGTAGAATAAAACGGTAGTACGTGGAACGATCAACGGCTGTCATCAGGCGACGTTGTTTTCCAATAGCGCGGCGGTATAATTCGGCAAAATTATCACGCTGACACCAATAGGTGTGGGGATCGTCTTTTATCAACTGACCTTTGACCAGCCAGCGATCAGCCAATAATTTCTCGAGAATTGGCTGAATACTTTTATCTGCATTGAGAATCATATACTGAATATCTGACTGTAGGACCGGACCCTCGTTTTCCAGATATTGTCTGATAATTTTAGATTCAGAGGACATGTTTTGCGGTTTTGAATAGAGCGAATTATTTTCACTTGCGATCCATCCCTTATATGGATTCGGTGCTTTTAAGATTCTGCCATCGGCATGAAGGGAATGTAGCCATGACTCGGGCGATTGGCGAACTCTTAATTTAAGTTCCTGATCATTAATTGGGCCGAGCTTCTTTATAACCAGGTGCAGTTCTTCAGCCGTTCTTGCCTGGTAATCGGGATGCAACGATTGCCATCTTACCCGACTCTCCTCAATGATATCTTGTGTAATGATGCCGGGGATATTTTCACGTGATAAAATTTCGGAAAGCAGATCATTGCTTACGAGAGCCACCTGTCCCGGTGCCCGTGAACGATCCATCTCATAAACTTGATTAGATAAAAAGTCGAAAATTAATCCGGAGACCATGGGGGAAGGTGCCTTGGTCTGTATTGTCTTCACTGTGATTTCCCCGTTACTAATACGCCGGGAAACAGATTGAAGGGCATTGAGGTCAAAAAGATCTTCCAGGCAGCTGCGATAGGTCTCCAAAAGAACAGGAAAATCGGGATATTTTTTTATGGATTGGTAAAGATCAGAGGCACGGAGCCGCTGCAGCCATAGGGGAATTCGTTTTCCGGGACGGGAGCGGGCCAATAATAAAGCCCGGGCAGCACAATAGCGAAATTGAATGGCAAAGATCGGTGTGCTGGCTAATTTTTCCGTAAGAATTGTACGGATCTCCGTAGATGGAAGGTGTAATAATGATTCGATATTGGGGATTTCCGTTGTGCTTCTGATGCGGATAATAAAACCGTCATCATCAAAAGAGTATTGTACTTCGGTTTGTAACCTGGATTCTAAATGTGCGGCAATAACGATGGCCCAGGCAGCGTTCACCCGCCCGCCGAAGGGAGCATGAATTACGAAATGAAGTTCATCGGTCGTATCATAAAAATATTCCACTACAAGTTGTGAATTTGTAGGTACTGTTCTGGTAGAGACTTTTTGTTTTTTGAAATATCTTATTAGATTTGAAAATATGTACTCATCTGCGCTATATTTTTGGGCTAAGTGTTCCACTTCCTCTGATTTATCTATTTCCTGTAACAGGTTCTCCCGAAATGCCCCTACTTTTTCCGCGGTTGCAGCATTCTGATACCCCAGATCTCCTTTCCAGAAGGGGGCGCGAGGTTTTAGTGATTCTGCCGGTGTAACGATAAGGCGATCTTGCATTATGGCATTGATTCGCCACTCGGTATTTCCGAGAAAAAAAACATCACCGGCTTTGGATTCAAAAACAAACTCTTCTTCCATTTCACCAAGTCTGGTATTGCTGTCAGCCAGGTAGACGCCATAATATCCACGGTCGGGAATCGTACCACCGTTCATATTTGCCAGAAGCCGGGATCCCGGAAGGGCATTCAGGTGGTCATTAATTCGATCCCAGTTAATTACAGGTTTTAAGGCTGGTAATTTTGTCTCTGCATATCGTCCGGTTAACATTTCCAGTACATTGTTAAAACTTGATTCAGTTAAATCCCGGTAACAATGGGATTGTTTGAAAAGTGAATAGAGATTCTTTCGTTGCCATGATTGTGCGGCTACCTCGGCCACAATTTGTTGTGCAAGAACATCCAAACAATTATGTGGGATGGTAATTTCTTCGATATCACCCTTTTTCATGCTATCGGCAAGGGCCACGGCATCATCCAGATCAGCCAGGTAGAGTGGGATGATCCGGCCTTTGCTGGTTGCTTTGAGCAGATGGCCGCTGCGGCCCACGCGCTGCAACCCTGCCGAGACTGACTTGGGTGCTTCCAAGTGAACGACCAAATCTACAGATCCAATATCTATGCCAAGTTCCAGGGATGATGTGGCTATGACTGCCGGAATACGACCTTGTTTTAATTTTTCTTCTACCTCATAGCGCATTTCTCTGGACATGCTGCCATGATGAGGTAACGCAAGCTGAGCTTGCGGATCATCACTCTTATCCTGGAACATTTCGTTTAACTTACGGGCAGTTTTTTCTACCTGGGCACGCATATTCAAAAAAACAAGGGTGGTATTATGGGAAGTTATATAGTCGTATAATTTTTTATACACAGCAGGCCAGACAGAAGCCTCCGGCAGCTCGGAAAGATCTTCAACCGGACATATTACTTGTAGATCCATTTTTTTTCGTTGACCGCAGTCTAAAATCTTGACAGGACGCTTAACAAAGTTTTTTCCATTCCATTTATAACCACCCAGAAAATCAGCAATCCGTTGAAGCGGCTTTTGGGTTGCGGAGAGACCTATCCTTACTGGTTCTTTTTTGCATAAGGGCATTAAACGTTCCAGAGAGAGATTTAAATGCACCCCACGTTTGTTCGTCGTGATCGAATGGATTTCATCAACGATGACATAACGCAGATTTGTAAATAGCTGGCGGCCTTTTTCTGAATTTAGGATGAGATAAAGCGATTCTGGCGTTGTAATCAGAATATGCGGGGGCTTGGTTAACATGGCTTGTCTTAAGTGGGGCGGGGTATCACCGGTACGTACCAAGGTCCGGATTTCGAAATCTGGGATTCCCGACTTTGCAGCAATATTCTGAATTTCCTTTAGCGGCTTAGTAAGATTCCGCTGAATGTCGTTGTTTAAGGCTTTCAGGGGTGAAATATACAAGGTATGGATCCCTGAAGAATTTCTTTCAAAATCTTTATTCTTTATACCCATTTGGAATAATTCATCTATGCTACTTAAGAAAGCAGCGAGGGTTTTTCCCGAACCGGTAGGAGCCAGAATCAGGGAATGATTGCCTTCACGAATTGAGGGCCATCCCTGCTTCTGGGGGGGCTTATTGATTCAAATGAATCTTCAAACCAAGTCTGAATGACCGAATGGAATGAGAGTTTTTCTAATAGAGGTTGAGACATTTTATTCATGGATTATATGCCTAAATGAGCTTCTTTTGAGGAATTTTCACTATTTCAAGTAAATTGAGGGTAATTCCTTTAAATCAAATAGCCTTATTCTTTGGTGACAAGGTTAGAATTATATCATGTTGATCCAAATTCTATTCCCCAAAATATAAAATAGGTTTGATTTTAACAAGCCCATAAATAAGAGAAAAAAATTTTTATTTTAATGCACTGTTCTTTAAACTTCAGCGCGTCTCATGGTCAGGATATATTAAACGAATAGATGATTATGATACCGGTCAGATATTCGATACATGCTTAATAATCTGGACTATTGTTCATCTTGTCTCTGTCTGGATTTAATTTAAGCACAAAATAATTTGACAAAACTAACCTGATCGTTAAATCTTTCAATATTCAGAATCTTATCAATTACGCAAATATACAGAGGACAGGGAGTAAATATGGATTTAGGTTTAAAAGGAAAAGTTGCGGTTGTTACGGGTGGCAGCCGGGGGATTGGAAAAGGAATTGCACAAGGGTTAGCCACTGAGGGCTGCCGATTAGTTATATGTGCCAGGGGAGAAGAAGCCCTGGAGACAACGGCAAATGAACTCAGGAAAACGGGGGCGGAAGTGCTTGCACTTGCTCTTGATATTACCCAGAAGGATGGAGCTAAGAAACTAAAGGAACAGACAATACAACATTTTGGTGCTGTGGATGTATTGGTTAATAATGTAGGTAGCAATAAGCGCGGTCGGTTTGAAGACACCTTGGACGAAGACTGGCGCGCCATTATGGATATCAATTTACTTTCTCATGGTGAAGTTACCCGTCAATTTATCCCCGAACTCAAAAAACAGGAATCGGGTTCGATCATTTTCATCTCATCAATCTTTGGGCGCGAGTCGGGCGGTGCAACGCTTTCAATTTATAATGCAACAAAATCAGCGATGATTAGTATGGCAAAGGTCATGGCAGGTGAATTGGCCGGGGAGGGTATACGTGTGAATACGGTGGCACCTGGATCCATAAGGTTTCCTGGCGGGAGTTGGGACAAACGCTGCATTGCTGATCCCGAAGGTATGAACAAATTTGTAGAAAGTGAATTGCCGATCGGACGCTTTGGCAGTGTAGAAGAAGTGGCCAATGTGGTTTGTTTTCTCGCTTCTGAGAAATCCAGTCTTGTTGCTGGTGCGTGCATTAATGTTGATGGTGGGCAATCAAGGTCGTTGATTTAAGGAAGATTCTCTTTTCCACGAATTACACGAATTAGAACTGATTTCACGAATTAAAATTTTATATTATTTATTCCTCATCAAAAATGACATTAAAGAATAAAATAAATAATAATAATTCGTGAAATTTGACTAAATCTGTGTAATTCGTAGATAACTATTTGTACCGCGTGATGGTGAGAATAACTGAGCGGGATAATTTTGGTGAGGGTTTCCATTGAACTAAAATCGGGCTCTGGTAGCGTCCGGAGAGGATTTCTGCGGTTCGCTTCTTGCCATCATTGCTTACAATAAAACTGACTTTTCGTTTTACACGTAGGAATTTTTCTGCAGGATAAGCTAGTGCTTTTGCCATCATCTTCTCAATGACAGAATGATTCAAATGAAACGAATCAATTAATTCATTCATGATGTGCACAAAATCAAATTTTGCATATTCCTTGGTACGCTCTGCCAATTTTGATGGATTGTGAAGAATATATTTTCCTTTCTCACCCATGAATTTTAATGGATTCCTGAGGATTTCAACCAGATCATAGGTCATAAGTAAGGTCTCATACTCATTTACAGTAATTCCGGCATATTTTTCAGATGGATCAAGAGCAATATCAACCCGTCCTCTTTCTATGTCATAAGCCTGAAATAATTCTTCAAGTTTTTGCATATAGCCCAGATTTGGATGTCTTAGATTAATAGAATCAATAGGGTGCATGGAGACGGGTACATCAACTTTTTGTTCGAAAACGGTTTCTTCCTCATTATAAAACATGACGCTTGTCATACGCTTGCGCTTTCCAAATTCACTAACCCCATCTAAGTCGATAAAATAAACAGGTGTATCAGGTTTATTGACATAGGTGACACAATTTTTTAATCCAGATCCTATAAATGTTAAATGTGAATCGGCATTTCGAGGTTCTACCTGTCGCTCCTCTTCGGTTAACTCATCACGCATATCCATATTATCGTGAACATAATCTGCATTATCCGGAAATAATTGCTGAAAGGCCTTTATATAGGTTCTTATGTTGTCAATCTGGTTGTCTAATCTGCTACAAAGACTTTGCTCTAGATAACCTGCTGTTGTGTGAAAAGAACAATAGGTCGCTTTACGATACCTACTCATTTCTTCATTCACCATTTCTCTGATCTTTGTAGAAATATCAGTTATCTCAAAACGATTCTGAGGAGAGACATCTATGGATATTTCTTGCGGTTTGAGTGTAGACATTTTATAAATATTACCTATTTGGATTTTTACCTTATATTTAACACATTAACTCGAAATTTAACTATATATAGAGAAAATAACAATTCAAACTACTCATCCTCAAAATATCGGACTATAGATATTCTGTAGATGGGAATAATTACCTCACAAATTTCTGGCTCTAAATAGAAAAATTACTTATATTTATGTCATAATTTACCCGACAATATTTGTGATCAGAAGGATGACAATGATATAAATATTGCAAAGGGTCAAAGGCAAAAGATAAAAGATCAGGCCACATGTCTGGTCTTGGACTTAATCATGGCCAAAAAATATCCATAACTTTTTGAGGTTATATTGTGTGGAAACCATTATTAACAGTCTTTGGAAAAGAAACAACTTTAGATAAGGCATATGCTGATACACATAAAATGTTTGCCTTAACCGAGAAAATGTTTATAGAAGCAAAATCAGGATTGCGTGAACAAAATCCAAAGAAAATGGGTATTGATATTCTTGATGCTGATGCAAAAGTTAATAAATTCGAGCGCAAAATTCGCAAGAAAGTGATGCGTCATCTTCAGGAAAAAAGCCGCGAAGATATTTATTCGGGTTTGCTACTAGCTAGTGTAATCATCGATATTGAACGAATTGGAGACGAATGCAAAAATGTGCTTGAATTAACAAATAATTATCACAGCAGATTGAAACCTAAAGGATTTAAAGCCGATCTCTTGAAAATCGAAGCGGCCGTCGAAGATGAATTCTCCAGAGTCCGGACACAATTTAAGGATGGCGATACAGAAGATGCAGATAAAATGCTTTCTGAGTATCGTTGGATAAATAAATTGTGTGACACGTGTGAGACAGATTTGATAAAAATGACTGATAAAAAAATTCAATATTCTAAGGCTGTAGCCCTCGCCTTATATATACGTCATCTGAAACGGATCAATAGTCATCTTCAAAATGTTTCAACCAGCGTCGTTCGTCCATTTGATAAAATTGGTTTTGTAGCCAATAAAAATAAAAATTAACTTATTAATATATTAAAGCCTCTTAACTATACATACCTTATATATCTTTATTTAGTTGATCTTCCGAAGATGTAAATACCATGAAAAGTATACCTGAACTTACATTAACTTAGACAGATAGATACCTTGCTTTGTTGATTAAACTCTTCTTAAATTAAATCTTATCCAATTTTATGAGTCACACATCCGCAGCTAATTTGCTCATACCCATTGTATCTTCTGTTGCAGTGATTGCGCCGAGTGCTGGAGCGATTATCGTTGCACTTGCATCTTCTCTCGCTATGAGTTTGCCAATTGGTACACCTCCGAACGCAATAGCCTTTGCAACGGGTACTATTGAGACTAAGGAAATGGCAAAGACCGGATCAATGGTATCACTGCTTGGTTCTGTTGTTCTATTCTTATTGGTTGCCGCACTTATGAATATGGGTGAACTTTTTTAGCTGGCAAATCTATTGATTAGCAATATACGTGTCCTGTGAAGATCAGGCAGGCTTTATAAGAGGATTACTTGAATTCATGATGCGGATTTATTCCTTTCTTTTAAAAAACATATCCGGTACAATTTTCAAGAAATCGAAAATTCCGGATAATTTTTTACTTATCCTTTTTGAATAAAGAAACTGCATAATACCTTTTATACCATCATACGATTTTAGACTATAAGGATGCCACCATGGGTTTTTTCTGGCAAAATGGAGCAAATCCTGTACAACTACCTGTGGTTGGGTCATTTCTTCGAAACCTATTTCACCATGACACCGGCCAATCCCTGATTGTTTGAATCCTCCCCAGGGTGTTTCAGGCATTCCATGGGTCATGAGATGATCGTTAATTGTAATGACGCCTGCTTGTAACCTTATCCCAATTTTTTCTGCCCTTTTGCGATTTCGGGACCAGACAGAACAGGTTAGTCCAAGAATTGAATCATTAGCCAGATTTATCGCTTCTTCAGTAGTTCGGTATTTCATCACGCCAACCACAGGACCAAAAGTTTCATCCTTCATTATTGACATGCTATGATCAACGTTTGTTAAAACCACAGCAGGGATTGTGTTTTTTAAATTTTCCTCCTTTGGCGGTGTTGATTCTGCGTATATTTTTGCCCCGTTTTCAATTGCATCCTGAATTTGGCGGGCGACTTCTGCTATTTGTGATGACGTGGTCATTACACCAATATCTGAATCCGGATTAGTTCCCAATCCTATCCGTAATGATTCCACACTCTTTTTTAATAGTTGAATAAATGACTCATACACAGATTCATGCACATAAACGCGTTCAATACCACCGCAAGATTGCCCACTATTCTGATATCCTGCCCACAGAATTCCTCCGACTGCTCTGTCTAAATAGGCATCTTTACAAACAATCATGGCGTCATTTCCACCTAGCTCCTTAATGAGACAGGTGTCAAACTTTCAGCGGCCTTTGCCATTAATTTCTTTCCTACCGCAACGGATCCTGTAAAGAATAATTTATCGATACCCGTATCCAACATGGCATCACCTATAATGCGACCGGGCATATTGATATGGTTAAACAAACCATCTGGAAGACCGGCCGATTTTATACTTTCATCGATCGCAAGACCGACCATTTGCGTCTCTTTGGCTGTTTTCAGAATGACAGCATTACCTGCTATGAGTCCCATGATGACTTCAAAAAAAGGTATAGAGAAGGGATAGTTCCAGGGTGCGATAATTCCAATAACACCCAGAGGAACTCGAATAATTTTACTTTTTTTGTAAGCAAAGAAAATATTACTGGCTTTAATTTTCTTGTTTTTCAAGTATCTTTTTGCATTTTTAGAAAAATAATCAACGGCCATCAGAGAGGGCATAACTTCCGAAGCCAGGGCGTCCATTTGGGTTTTACCATTGTCTTCAGATATAATACGCGCCAATTTATCTGCATTTTGATAAATATGCTCTCCAACTTTCCTGATCTGTTTTACCCTCTGTTTTATGGGTGTTTGTGACCATTCTTGCTGCGCTATTCGTGCTTTATTAATTTTCAGAATTAAATCATCAACTGAATGAAGAGGGGAATATCCTAGATGTTTACCATTTGCGGGATTAATTATAGCAGTCTGATTATCATTATCTGATATTTCGATTTGTGACATAATATTTATTCTCAAAAAAAAGCCGAATCAAGTCTTTATATCACTATAAAGCCTGACCCGGCTGAGATGGATACTAATTTATTCAGCAGCTGCAGCTTCTGCGGCAGCCATCTGACCTAATTCACGATCGATAAAAAATAATCCCTGGTTGTTTTCACTACCAAGAAGCTTCAGTTTGTCGATTATTGAACTAAATAATGCTTCCTCTTCATGTTGCTCGCTTACAAACCACTGTAAAAAGTTATAGGTAGCATGATCTTTCTCTTCCCAGGCAGCATCCGTTAGTTCATGAATACTTTTTGTAACAAACTTTTCATGATCGAGGATATCATCCATCATTTCTGTAAGAGATGTATATTCTGTTGGAGGCGCCTCAATTTTTCCAACTACTGCCATTCCACCAAGTTCGTTAATATAGACAAAAAATTTCATCATATGTTGCATTTCCTCTTCTGCATGGGCCTTTAGAAAAGCTGCACCGCCTTCTAACCCTTTTGTATCACACCATGCACTCATTTGAAGGTAGAGATTTGATGAATAGAATTCTTTGTTTAATTGTTCGTTCAATTTTTTAATCATTGCTTCGCTTGCCATAAGAAATACCTCCATAATTTATTTTTACATAATCAATAAATTTAAATATTTTCAAAGCTCACTAATCGTCCCTCTAATCTTCAAGTGTGTGAAGAAATTAACTGGGCCATACATACCTGTACTCAGAAGTTACTTTTGTCTCTTGCAGCGCTGTAGGAGAATTTAAAACTTCTCTAATATGGATCTTATCTCACCTTCCAATGGTATCGACTTTCCTGTTTTGATATCGATCATAACAAAAGTGACATCAGCATCGGCAATTTTGGTCTTTGAATTTTCTATAAAGATCTGTTGGTGAATGGTCGCGCTGCGCCGGCTGATTGTTGCCATATTACTGCTAATTTCCAGGATCTGGTTAATGTAGGCCGGATTGCGGTAATTGATATTAATATTCACCACAGCAAAACCATACCCTTCTTTCATCAGATCATCGAGTGGGATTACTGATTCAACATATTCCCAACGTGCTTCCTCCAAAAATTCCAGATATCGGGCGTTATTTACATGCTGGTACATATCTATATGATAACCCCGGACTTTAATTTTAATTTTGTGTAGGTTCATTTCCATTTTCTTTCGCTTTAAATGTCCAGAAATGATTAAAGAAGAAATTAACCACAGTACCAACTGCAATACCAATTAAATTGGATATAAAATAATGGAATCCGAAAGAAGTTAATATCAATAAGATCAGGTAATTAACCCCTCCTGAAAAAACGGTAACTGCATGATATTTGAAAAATCTAACAAGGAAACTTCCCCTTTTTTGATCCTTCCACGTCCAGTAATTATTTAGAAAAAAATTACTCAGTATTGATAACTCGATGGCTACAATGCCAGCTATTGAAACATCCCATTTTAATCCGGAGACAAAAAGAGTTAAAAATCCCTGATTGACCACAATTCCGCTAATCCCTACCACGGAAAATTTCCCAAAATAAGGTTTGAGCGATTTAAATAATTGCAGCGGTTTACTCATAATGTTCAAATTCTCCTCAGGGAAATCAGGTTGAGTAATTGCTTGATATTAAAGGTGTTTAGCCCAATTTCCTCTGGCCGTTCAGATGTAAAAAATAGATTTAACACAAAGTTTTTTTAAGAATATTATCTTTGTGTACTTTGCGATTCCTTTGTGTTCTTAGTGTTTGAAATCGGATAAACAATTAATTAGATCATGAAATAATTGATAATGCCTCACTAATATAATATTCGTAAATGCTTTTTATCACCTACTCTTTTTCGTGTGTTAAATAACCTTAAGATTGCGTCGTATCACTAATCCCGGGCATTTATTCTACTTATAAGAATTCAATTCAAAAAGTTACACATTATAGCTAATACAGAACAATTAAATATCTGCCAGAACACAGGTTTCTAAAAATATTCATTTACCTTTTTAACTTTTTTTGAATACATGGATAGAAAGAGAAACCAAATTAAACGGAGGACATTATGTCACGATATTTATTTTTAACCTCAGTCATTTTTACTTTTACCCTTTTCCTCATTCCATTATTTGGACAAGTTCCGGAAGAGAACGTCAAGGATAATACTTTAGCTCCTTTCTTTTATATTCAGAGTGAGAATGCATCGGTTGATCAACTGCCATTGAAAGAGACCACGACCTCAGTTGATATCAGTGGGGTTATAGCTGATGTAAAAGTAACACAATTATATAGGAACGAAGGTCAATCAAAGCTCGAAGCGATTTATATATTTCCCGCTTCGACGCGGGCTGCTGTCTATGCAATGAAAATGACCGTTGGCGAACGTGTAATCCAGGCTAAGATTGAAGAACGGGAAAAAGCCCGGGCAGAATATATGCAGGCTCTGACCGAAGGGCGCACGGCTTCATTATTAGAACAACAGCGTCCAAATGTATTCCAAATGAATGTCGGTAATATTCTCCCAGGTGATGAGATAAAGGTTGAGTTGTATTATACAGAGTTGCTATTATCAGAAAACCAGATGTACGAATTTATATACCCCACGGTTGTTGGACCTCGCTATTCAAACCAATCGCAATCGGAATCGTCTAATAACGACCGTTGGGTTGAAAATCCTTATCTCAATGCTGGCGCAGCTCCCACCTATATCTTTGATATGGGTGTTACGTTATCCGCCGGGTTACCAATAAAAGAAATTTCTTCCCCTTCTCATGATGTAGATATTACCTATCTTAGTAAGGATAAGGCTCAGGTTAATCTTACTTCAACCGCAAAGAATTCCGGAAATCGGGACTTTATTCTTAAATACAGATTGGCCGGGGAAATAATCAGACCCGGCTTGTTACTTTTTGAGGGTGACAAGGAAAACTTTTTTCTTATGATGTTACAACCGCCTAAAAGAGTCAGACCAGAACAAATTCCCGGAAGAGAATATATATTTATAGTTGATGTATCAGGCTCAATGAATGGCTTTCCGCTTGATATATCTAAAAAATTATTGCGTGATCTTATAGGAAATCTCCGCCCCTCTGATCGTTTTAATGTACTGTTATTTGCAGCCGGATCAAGTGTTTTGGCAGAACATTCCCTTTCAGCATCAGAAGAAAATATCGGAAAAGCCATTCGCCTTATTGATAAGGAACGAGGTGGCGGGGGAACTGAATTATTACCAGCCTTAAAAAGAGCCCTTGCTCTTCCAAAGCAGTATAATTATTCCAGGACGATTGTTATTGCCACAGATGGTTATGTGAATGTCGAAAAGCAGGCTTTTGACCTGATACGTAACAATCTGGGAGAGGCAAATATGTTTGCCTTTGGAATTGGATCAAGTGTTAACCGCTTTCTCATTGAGGGAATGGCCAGAGCAGGAATGGGTGAATCTTTTGTGATTACAAATGCAAATAATGCAAATGCTGAAGCAGATAAATTTCGTGAATATATTTCAACGCCTGTTCTAACCAATATCTCTTATTCTATTGATGGATTAGATACTTATGATGTAGAGCCACGAAGTATTCCTGACGTTCTGGCTGAGCGGCCAGTGTTGATATTTGGGAAATGGCGGGGAAGTTTGACTGGATCTATTCGGGTTAATGGAATGGGTGGCGGCGGAAAGTCATTTACCAGGCAAATCAAATTAGCTGATTATGAGGCCTCAGAGAAAAATGCTGCTCTTATGTATCTTTGGGCGAGATATAAAATTGCCATGTTAAATGATTACAATCAGGTTTCATCAAATGAAGAATTGGTTGAACAAATAACAAAATTGGGACTTACCTATAATTTATTGACTGAATATACCTCATTTGTTGGAGTGGATTCAGAGATTAGAACAATGGAGGGGGAGACGGTAACAGTGCAGCAACCCTTACCATTGCCACATGGTGTTTCAAATATGGCTCTCGCAGGTTATTCAGGCTCAGGCAAAGGGCCGGGTAGCCCCGGAGTATTGAGGAAAACAAGCCATTATAGGGTCGCGCCAGCTTTGTCAGAATCGGATGCACAAGAGGAAAAAGTTAAAAAGGCGGAATCACAAAAGGATCAGGTCGTATTGGATCAGGTATATTCATCGAATTCTGCCTTAGAAAGAGAACTACGTAGTTTGGTAAATATCAATATCAGCGATCTCAAAGAATGCTATCAAAATTCTCCCACACCGGGTAAGGGAGGGAAACTTGTAATAGAAATTACCCTTGATTCCAGTGGCAATGTTAAAGAATTTAAAATTGTCAAAAACGAAATATCTGAAAATTCAATTGCAGAATGTTTTAAAACCATAATTAGTTCCTGGCAATTCACCTCCAGGCCGATTAGGGAAGGGGAAAAAGTGGTGGTTGACTTTAAACTTGAAACCTAAATTGACATTAGAAGCATTGATCTCGAGATATACCTTTCATCACAGGAATAGCAACTAAAAAAATAGGAATAAAAGAAGAGATATCTGCAAAGATATCTCTTCTTTTTCATTTATATAGTAACATCTTTTGCACAAAGTTTCTAATTTATCTGTATGTAATATATATGTTTATGTAAAGAAAGTCCTGATCACTCCGATAATAGAGGAAAACAGGAAACGTGAATATTTCCGGCCTCAATTTAAATCTTAAAATAATAAATAGTTTAAACACGTTGTATTAAGTTATTCTTTAATTGATTAGATTAAAATTTTATTAATTATTTAAGAAGGGGCTCTAATAACATGACGATAATGTCTGATGGCTGCTTTTTTTATATTAATTTGTCATTTTTAACACATTCGAACTAACGAAAGAAAATCGAGTAAAAATTTATGTCTTCCTTTCACACAAAAATTATAAAATGGCTTGGTTCTGGTAGGACAGAGACTGGTTTGAATTATGAATTTTTCCAAAATTTACCGACCGAATTTGCTATTTTTGATTTATCTGGTAGATATAAATTTGCCAATTCGAAATATATTCGAGAGGACGAAGTTCGGGAGCAAATTATTGGTGAGAATGATGAATTTTATTTTGACAAAGTTGGTATTAATTCTGAATGTGTTGCAAAACGAAAAGAGATGTTCGAACGGGTAATTCAGGATAAAAAAACGGTAAGATTTACTGAAAAATTAATATTCTCCGATACCAATAAAACATTGTATTATAAAAGATCTTTTCAACCAGTCTTTGAAAACGGCAATCCTGAAAATTTATCGGAAGTCCACCTTTTTGGAGATAATATGACGGCTGTGATCCATTCACAGCAGGAATTAAAATTTTTAGCTTATCATGATAAAGTTACGGGTTTAAGAAACCGTGAGGCATTTTACCAGGAGCTTGACCAGGTTGTATACGAATCTGAACGTAAAACGGATGAATTTCTCTCAGCTGTCCTTTTTTGTGATCTGGATAATTTCAAGTTGGTGAATGATTCTCTGGGACATGATGTTGGGGATAATGTGTTGAGGGAGGTTGCCAACAGGATGATGACATGTCTAAGGAAATCTGATTTTGTATTTCGTCTGGGGGGAGATGAGTTCACTGTTTTGGTTAAAAATTTAAATCATGATTATGAAGCAGGGGACATTGCTGAAAAATTAATTAAAAATCTTGCATTACCCTATGAAATTGGCACTCATAAGATAAACTATCTGACTGTAAGTACGGGTATTGTCATATTTCCCCGGGACGGATCTGAGCGTGAGTTGCTTGTAAAAAGGGCCGATACGGCCATGTACAATGCAAAAAAGAATGGAAAAAATAACTTTCGTTTTTTTTCCGAAGCGATGACAGCCCAGTCATTAGAACGTCTTAAAGTCGAAAATAATTTACGTAGGATCGTTAATGGCCAAAAATATGAAGAAGAATTTGTCCTCCATTACCAACCTATTATTGAAAAAAAGCGAAATGGTAATTTTAAAATTATAGGGGCGGAAGCCTTGATTCGATGGCAAAATGAAGAACTGGGATTTGTCTCTCCTGATAAATTTATCCCCATTGCAGAGAAAACGGATTTGATAAATTATATTGGAGAATGGGTGCTACGGAAGGGTTGTCTTGATCTTAAAAAACTAAATGAACGATTTAAAAGACCCCTCTATGTTTCAGTAAATTTTTCTGCTAAACAATTAAGATATGCAGATGTGGTAGATAATCTGAAAAAGGTGATACGTGAAACGGGAATTAATCCCGCAAATTTGCAATTGGAGTTCACAGAAACCGCTTATCTTGATAAGCAAGTGGCTATCATCGATCGTATAAAAGAATTGGAAGATATGGGCTGTAAAATTGCCATCGATGATTTTGGTGTTGGCTATGCTTCACTCGCGTACCTTCAAAAAATTCCAGCCTCAACTATTAAGATTGACCGATCCTTTATTTCCGATATGCATATGAGTGAAGAACATGAAGCATTTGTTAAAGCCATTCTAACTCTTGGAAAGAATCTGAACAAGGAGATTATCGCCGAAGGGGTTGAGCGGATGCAACATCTTGATATCCTGAGTATGCAAAAATGTTACAAATATCAAGGTTTTCTTTTTAGCAAACCCATGTTAATAGAAGACCTGGAAGACTTTATTCAATATGAAGATAAGATAACGAGCAAAACGAAGAAAGATGCAGAACTATAAGTTTAGTTTTGATCGGTATTCGACTCAATAATCCACATCAAAATTTTCCGAATAAAATTTTATTATCTGCTCAGAAACTTCCTCATACAAATCCTCTATTTCTCTTTGTTTCATCCCGGACGATCGCCATTGTGCTAAACTATTTCCTGTCTGTGAAATTATGCTGTTTTCAAGCATGGGCAATTTTTGCATAATCCCACTCTGATTCAAATTGTAGAGAGCTGCGAGATTGATATAACGTTTACCGGAACCCCGTTTTATTGGAAAACATTTTCCCTTTAAATCGAGAGCCATTTGGCAGAGAGGGGCATTTCCGGTTTGATTTGCTGTTAATAGAGAAGGAATACCCTCACCACCCGATACCCATGTGGGAACAACTATCGAACATAGAGGAAATCCCAAAACGGTCCAAATGGTTGTTAAATCGACAGACTCGTTTTTCTTTACGCCTTGAACCACCATCACGGTAACAGTACTTTGACGCGGAATATAATCTTCAAATGTTACAAAATGTTTATCAGCTTCTGCTTTCCAGGGAATTTTTGTTAAGTCCAACTTAAGTAAGGAATGATTTAAACTTCTGCTAACTTTTTGTAGTAAAAACTTATAGTTTAAAGTATTCTGTCCAGCGGCATTATAAATCAAATCGTTGGCCGTTAAATAGCGAATATAACCATAGCCATTATCAGGAGTACCAGTGAAGGAATAATTGGTACGAATAATATATCCAAAGGGTGCGATAATGGGATCATTAGCATCAATTTTTTTAAATGAAAAATTAGTGGTTTCATAATAGGCCGCACCACCTTCTGCATCAATCACACCAAAATTTGATTCAACACCCATCGGTTTTGGCCAATTTTGTAAAAGTTCTTCAAAATCCGCAAGGGTAGCACAAGAACGGAGGGCTTCCTTCATAATTATCCCTTCCTGGTCCTTAAGTTTCGTTGTATCCTTAGTATTGAGGTTATAAGAAGCCTGAATTCATTATAGCAAAACCCGCGCTGTTTGATCCGGACCATACTTCTATACCTTCAACATCCTCTGAATTGACCAAACCAATATATTCATAGGCTCCATCTTTAAAGTACATCAATTTATTTTGATAGAAACCCGAATCACGATGTTTGTATAGCAGAGGTCTTCCATCAGTTGTATATTTCCCGCTGATGATGGCTGTTGTACAGGCTTTTAAATCGGATGAAGAAAAAACCATTACAAAGCAGATGTTAATTAGTATATGAGCCAAAATTTTCATTTTTCCTCCGGGAAATTTTGAGAGAGCTCTCACAATTCTCAACACATTTAATTATTAAATTTTTTGAGGATATACCTGGTGGATGGTCTTCCAAGTTGATAGTTAAAGTTTTGAGCCACAATATTTACAGTGTTTTGCATCATGATCATGGCCTTCAGCAGAACATTGCGGACAACACTGTGTACTGACCTGTTCTTTATATTGCTGAGCAATCTCTACGGTGACAATTCCAGTTGGAACAGCAATAATGCTATATCCAAGAATCATGATTATCGCTGCTAAAGACTGCCCGATAGGGGTTTTGGGTGAGATATCCCCATAGCCGACAGTTGTGAGTGTCACAATGGCCCAGTAGATACTTTTGGGAATACTGGTAAAACCGTCCGTTTCATTTTCAATAACATACATGAGTGATCCAAAGATGACAACCAGGGTAAGAACGGTAAAAAAGAAAATTAATATTTTTCGACTACTGGCTCGTAATGCCTGCAAGAGAAATCGTGCTTCCTTGAGAAATCGTACAAGTTTAAGTACACGAAATATTCTAAGAACACGTAGTAGACGAATGACTAAAAAATATTGGCTTCCCGGGAACAGTAATGAAAAATATGTGGGAAGAAAAGCAAAAAGATCAATAAGGCCAAAAAAGCTGGTTGCATATTTAAGTGGTTTGCCCACGCTCATCAATCGAAGCAGATATTCAATCGTAAATAAGATGGTGAAAAACCATTCAATTGCATATAGAGCCTCTCCATAATGAATATTTATTGCTTTTACACTGTCCAGCATTACGGCGATAACACTTAGCATAATGGCGATTATAAGAACAATGTCAAACATCCTACCGGCTGGAGTGTCTGCTTCGAAGATAAACTCATGTATCTTAGACTGCCACTTCTTAATCACATTAATCCTCTGTTTAGTAATTAAACAAAATAAAAAGAATCTCGACCTAATTCAATGAGGAAAATATTTTGATGTTCACAATTCTTTAAGTAACTTTATTGCTTAGTTAAAAATTCTGCTAATAAATGAAGATGTCACTTGTGTAAGCCTGGTTGATTCTATTTCAAAAAATCTGCTAAAATTCCAGGGTTTACACATTTGCTGGCGTCAATTGTTCTATATTTTAATTGGAGTAATTATGAAGATCTTTATGATTTGGATGTTGACTCTCACTTTTTTCATGATATCGTGTTCGTCGAAACAAGAGAAAGTTACATTAGAACCGGGAACCCCAACTTATACACTTGCCAAGGAACTTACTGCTGTTATCCCATCTGTAGATCCGGATAGCAATAAGGTTATTATTAGTTCTGATGAGTTTGATATCACAACAGGGGAGGTGATGGAAGCCCTCGTAAAAAATTTTGGACCGCGGGTTGCTGAGCTGAAAAAAATGGACGCAGTTAATGTTAAACAAATTATTGAGGGAAATGCCACAAAAATTGGAGAACAAAAATTATTGTTAACTGCTGCCGGTGGGAAGGGTATAAAAGCCAGTCCTGAGATTGTGGACAGTTTACTGCAAGTTCAGTTTGGCCATGTGGGTGGTGAGGAAAAGTTTATGCAGTATATAGACAAAAACGGTATTTCCATAGAGGTGGTAAAGGAAGATATAGCCAATGGGTATACGATCGAAAAATATCTCGATAAAGTTATTTCTGAAGAGGTACCTGTGGATGAAGAGGAATTGCAGAGTCGCTACAGACGTCTTATCCAGAAAGATCGGACTGCATCTGTAAGGCATATCCTGATGGAGACCCGGGGAAAATCGGAAGCTGAAAAGCAAGCTGTTTATAAAAAAATGAAAAAAATTCTTGCCCGTGCCAAAAAAGGTGAAGATTTTGCACAATTGGCTAAAACCTATTCTGAAGACCCCGGATCAAAGGATAATGGCGGACTGTATGAGGATTTTGAACGGGGTGCCATGGTAAAAGCTTTTGAGGATGCTGCATTTACTGTTCCAATTGGAGAGGTGAGTGATCTTGTAGAAACCCAATTTGGTTATCATATTTTGAAGATTGTTAATCGTAAGAGTGAAACCAGAAGTTTTGAAGAAATAAAAGCTGAGATTCAACAACAAGTCAAGAAAGAAAAAGAAAGAGAGATAATTGGAAGCCAGATAACAAAACTTAAAGAAGAGGCCAATTACCAGATGCATAATCTTTAATTCTGTCAATGGATTAAACAGTTTTCCCCCTCCCATCCGGGAGGGGGATTTTAATTTACCGCCGTTACAAATCTGAATATTCCAGAGCGATCTACCCGGCTATTATCAATTTTATATCCCGCTTTCTCCAAAAGAGGTACTATACCCCCATTTCTTAGATAGTCCCTGAAATTAGTAAAGTGTAAACGTCCTGCAAAAAATTCTATCAAGTAGGTACCTATGCCCCAGAAGCTAAAAGAAATTGTTTCTGCATAGTCCAGAATGAGGACCTTTTTAGTATACTTTTTTGCCTCGATAAGAATAGATAATCTTTCATCTGGTGAAACTTCATGGATAATCAGAATGATGGTAGCAAAGTCAAAGTTTGTTTCAACTATTCCATTTAAATTTTTTGCATCGGCTTGTCTAAATTCAAGGTTATTTTGTTTAATTTTCGTTTTTCGCTGATTTGCCACATCGATTTGTAAGCCAGAAATATCAATTCCCAGGACATACTTTGCTTCTTCAGCCATATCCAGAGAGAGTCCACCTGTCCCACAACCAATGTCCAATACTCTTTGTCCTGCTGGTATAGATTTTACTATTTTTTTGCGAAAACGTGATTTTTGTCTGTCTATGAACTGAGCGTAGAACCAGCCATCATACCAACTTCGTTTTTTTGTCATTTCTATATCTTCCGATTTACTTTATAATTTACTATTTAGGATTCATTAATAAATAATCTATTTTACAATAATTTAATTGAATCATTGCTAATAATTATCACGTATGATACATTATCCCCTATTCATTAATACAAATTACAGGATTTTTTATGCAGAAATGGCGATTAATAATTGTTTCTTTTTCCGTTATAATCCTTTGTACTTATTTTTCATTTCTTATTTACCCCGCTTCAAATAGTTTTGGTGCATTGAAATTCTCAATAGACCGGGAACAAATCATCTCAAAGGCAAATGAACTGGCCTCCAAATATGCAGTAGACCTTTATAATTATCATCTGGATATGAAACTTAACAATGATAATAAATTAATCCGGGAGATTCAGGAAGAATATGGTTTAGAAAAAGGAAATCAATTCCTTCGTGAAGTCGTACCTGGCTTTTGGTGGGATCTTGAGTGGAAAGGCAAAGAAGAATTAGAGATCATATCAGAAAGTAAGGATGTTGGCAACTCTGAATCTACTGCAAAGGTGAAAGATGGATTGCACTTTAAATTTGATACCCATGGAAATTTAATTTATTTCAGTAGAGAAATTGCAGATTCATTAAAGTTCAACAGGTTAGATATCATTCAGGCAAAGATTGTCGTTAGTGACTTTGCACAACAATTTGCTCCTCAAATAAAATTGAGGCAGGCAACCTTAATCGACAATAAAGTTAGTGTAGAACCCTCATTGGATAGAGGAGAAATAAAAAGGAGAGAACGCCTCAGTACACAGCCCATTTTGCCAAAATCTTTTGATTTTAAATGGTTAGGAGCGAACGAAGAAGTTGACAAAGATATAGAAATTACGGCAACAGTAACAGGGGGGCAGATAGCAGAGTTCAATATTGATTATGTCCTGGACGAAAATGATGAATGGGATGAGATGTTTTCGGGTATGTTATTGGCCCTGTTTATAATCATAATTGCTACAACAATAAGTATACTGGCTTTTAAGAAGAGCCGGGCTTTTGAGATTAGATTTCATCTTGCCATGATCCTTGGTTTTATTATGCTTGTTCTTTATGCTATTGAGATGTTTTTTTTAGTAAGCCGATCGGAAGAATGGCAACTTTTACTTCTGATTATGCTGGGCCCCGTGTTTCTGGCAGGGACATTTGTAGTTACCTGGGCCGTTAGTGAATCTGTGGGTCGTGAAACCTGGCGAGATAAGTTTATCCCCTTAGATCTTCTGATGAAGGGACACCTTTTTCATTCTAAATTGGGTGAAGGAATCTTGAGGGGATTTGCTCTGGGTTCGTTGGCGTTATTAATATTTATGGGACTAACCTGGCTTTTTTCCCATGTGTCGACATTATCGACATTCACTACCAGTGAATATATTCAGGATATGTTTGCATCAAAAAATCCTGCCCTATTTATCCTAAGTCACAGTTTCTGGTCCGATATGTATGTATTGTCAATCAATTTTTTATTGATTATGTCACTTCTTTATAAGAAAACCGGAAAAGGAAAGCTGGCGATCGTTCTTTCATCTATCCCCCTGGCGATAGTAATGGCTGGACAGATTCAACCCCTTTATTTTGGGTTATTAATTAAGTCCGTTGCTGTTTCAGTATTATTATGGGGTTTCTTCCGCTATGATTTACTCACGGCGTTTGTCTCCTTAATGACGTATCGGGTACTGGATGTGGCATTATCTTATGCCTGGACGAATGAGCCCTTTTTACAAAATTCATGGACATTCCTAATGATAGTTTTTGGATTGTTGTGTGGGTATGCAATCGTAACAATTTTTTCTAGAGATAGGGTGAACGACTTTAGTAAAATTGAACCAGCACTATCAAAATTCATAAATGAACGGCAGCGAATGCAGCAGGAACTAAAAATCGCCAGGGATGTTCAAACAAGTTTTCTCCCGGCTCATATTCCAATAATTCCAGGATTAGATATTGCATCTCAATGTATTCCAGCCTTAGATGTTGGGGGTGATTATTTCGATTTTGTAAAAATCGCTACAAAGAAAATTGGTGTTGTTATAGGTGATGTATCAGGTAAGGGAACACGTGCTGCTTTTTATATGACGCTAGTAAAAGGCTTCTTAAAAGCTCTCTCCAGAACTGTTAATTCACCTGCTGAGTTATTAAAAGAGACTTAATGTTCTATTCTTCGAGAATGCTAAAAGGGATGCTTTTATAAGTATGGCTTATGGTGTCTTTGATATGGAAGATAGAACCCTGGTTTTAGCCAGATCGGGACATAATCCAGTAATGATGTTCCAAAAAAGTAAAGAAGAAATTAAAGTCATCAAAACTCAGGGTTTGGCATTAGGCCTTGAAAAGGGTACACTTTTTAATAAAATGATGCAAGAGGTCAAAATTGAAATAAAAAGTGGAGATATTATTTTATTTTATACAGATGGATTGACTGAAGCCAGAAATAAATTGGGTGAAGAATTTGGTGAAGATAAATTACAGGATTGTCTAAACCGCAATGCAGATAATACTGCTGAAAAGATACTACACGAATTATACTCAGAAGTTAACAGATTCAGCCGGGGGCAGGCACAGCATGATGACATGTCGGCTGTTGTTGTAAAAATAATTTAGTTGTAACTTGGAATTTGGTATTAGGAATTGGGGATTTGGTACTAGGGCTGGTTTTTTATACTGGATTAAGGAATTTTATCGACCTGTTCCAGGATTTTACATTTCAATCATATTGAGCATTCAACCTATTTTCAAGTAGCCAATTCCAAATTCCTGATCATATCTTCCATCTACAATCATTGGTTCAATTATCAATATTTAATCCCGATTCCTATCTGTAGAAACCTTTTTCTAAGATTATAATATTTGTATCCAGCGTTGTCGAGGATGTTATAACCAGCAAGCGTTAGGTTTAGTCTGACAGGCTTTAGATCGAATTCATATCCCATTGAGATATCGAGATCAAAAAAAGGATCGACTTCGGCTGTTACAAAATCATTCTGATCATCATAATCCCAGGCAAAACTTTTTCCTTCATAATATAAAAGTCCCATAAAGTGAAAATTCCGGATATTTCCGTAATCTACCTGAGCACTGTATTTTTGGTCTGGCTTATAGGAGTATAGAAGGGGGTTGGATACATCAAGCCTGCCATAGGATGCACTGAGTGTCCATTCTCCAAATAAGTTCTCCATCTTGAGTGTACTTTCGAGCCCCTGTGTGCTATTCAGCCCTAGTTGCGTTCTTATTATGGTATCCTCCAGCGGTCTTTTCAAGATTTTGTTAGCAATTTCTGTGGTATAATAGGCGAATTGAAATGAAAGGTTTTTATAAAAGGTTGACGAGGGAAGATAGTGGAATTCGAATCCAATTTCCCTTGATTTGGCCGATTCAGGGAAGAGTTTAATTATGTTCAAATTGCCTGTGTTTATTGATACATTAATCACATCGATGATATAAGCATTGTCGAGTAAGGTGGGAAACTTAATGTTTTCACCATAGTTCATATAAGGTGTAAATTGCCAGTGCTCTTTGAGTATATTTATCTGAAAACCATACGAACTAATTTTATAGTTTTCTCCCGAAGCAAGAAATTCACCCCTAATACCACCAAATAATTTCCAGCTGGTCTCACCCAGACTATCTAATTTGTCACCAATACTGAGTACACCACCCAGACTTCCACGATTATCATATAAAGAAGATTCGTATAAGGTGTTCGATCTGGTCATGTTTTTCATTTTTGAATCATTAAATAACTCATCATGAAAATATTCTGACAGAAATTGGAAACCAAACTGGGGATAAGAATTCGGATTACCCGAAAAGTTTTTTGCGAGCCTGAGATGCACACGTTGGGTTAAAAAACTATTTTCGAATGAGGCAAGATTTGGGTCACCCCGGTCAATAAAATCATCACCATAGAGATAATCAACATTAAAATCGAAATTACGGATCTTCAGGATTTCTCCTCGGTATGCAGCAGCAAGGAGAATATTTTTCCGTAAATTGTTCCAGGCGGGTTTGTCATAATTCAGAAGCCCTCCCATTACTTTCCCCGTGTATTGACCAGTATCTGTAAAATAATTAAGTGTGAGATTGTGGTTTTGCCGGGAGGTCTTGACGGCGGTTGTTGGTGTTTTCTCATCGAATTGCTCGGATGAGTAATATTCAATTTCAGGAGAAAAGGCGCCGAAAGTACCGAAATAGTTAAAATACACTTTATCATGAATGGGGATATTTATTTGTGCGGCAATAAGTCGGCTCAACCAACTTCCGTATTTAATTTTAAGACCATATTCCGACTTGGTGGCATTGCGGGTGGTAATATTAACGACACCGCCAAATGCTCCACTTCCCAGAAGGACCAGGTTGGATCCTTTCAGGACTTCTAACTTTTCGATATTATCAGCAGAAATTACAGAAAGGTCAGCAGCATTATTGTAACCTAAATTGTTTATTTGAATCCCATCAACATAAACATTTACTTCGTTAGGATCACTGCCCCGAATTTCTATAAACCGACCATCCAGGTCATTACCAATTATCCGCACAGAGGGATCAGCTTTAAAAAGATCGCTGATTTCTGAAGTGCCGTATCGTTCTATGTCTTCTAAATTAATGACAGTTGCGCTATGGGGGAGCTCCTGGCGGGCCAGATTCAGTTTTTCTGCATATATCGTAATTCCTTTTTCTGCTTCTAAAATCAGAGGTGATAAATAATAGACAGAGGAAGCAGGTGTATTTGAGACAGTGTTTCGATACTCCTGATAACCAAGATAGTTTATAATCAGAGAATCACTGCCATATTGTTCAGGAACGGTTAATGTAAAAAAACCCTTACCGTTGGTTACAGTGCCGATGGAAGAGGTTCTAAGAAATACGTTAGCACCCACCAGAGGTGATTGGGTTGTCTTATCAATGACGGTACCAGATATTTTATAATCTGTGGCAAACGTAATCCCTGGCCATAGAATCAAAATTGTACAATAGAAAAATGAACAGAAGTTTCTGCTCCCTCATATCTTACCTTACTCAAAAACAGGTGGGAAAAGTAATGAATCTACGCCGCTAACAACATGATTAGTCGAATCTGCATATCCAAGACGATCTGTGGCAAATATTTTAAAACTACGGATCAAGTTCGCCAAAGCCATCTATTGAAGTATTCATCTACATTGATAATAAGATGTATTGGGAGTATCCGTATCTACTCTTTGGAAAGGTAAGCGGATGGTTAATGCAATGACTCTTTCATCCCCACGAACATAATAAAACTCGCCCTAAACATGGGCAATATCCTCCCAACCCTGATAATCAAATATTTCTGCCTGACAGACAATGTCTATCTTAGCAATCCTTTTTATAATCGGAGATGCATAGGCAAGTCCCTTGTCTATTTCATTCTCCGGGAAGATTACGACATTGGTATCAATAGGGAGAAAGTTTTTTGCAGATATTAGCATCTTTACTTCTTTATTTCGATCCTCATCTTCACCAAGGTGGTAAAAAAATTCATATTTTCCATTTTCATCAGAAAATGTTGCCTGATCACCCACCTGGATTATGGCATCATTTATTGGTAGTTGTGTGAATTTATTTATTAGAATGCCGTAAATTCGGGCAGATTCGGGGATAGGATCCGCTTCATGATCATATCCGGTAAATTTGTCCAGATCACAGCCATTCATTATAAGGAGAAGTAATTACGATAAGAATATATTTTAATTTTGTTCATTTTAGATTTTGATCCTAAATATGTTAAATTTACATCTATTAGATGAATGAGACAACTAGTTCATGAAGAAGGGAGAATCTGTATGTATAAAGCCCTGATACGACCCATATTATTCCGGACAAACCCTGAAACAATCCATCATATTATTTGTATACTGATTAAACTCCCTTTAGTCTCAAAAGTTTTAAAATTATTGTTTCATTATAAATCTACATCTCTTCAAATAAATGTTTGTGGTCTGGTCTTTAATAATCCAGTTGGATTGGCAGCAGGATTTGATAAAGACGCGGAGATGGTTGACCAGTTAGCTGACCTGGGATTTGGATTTGTTGAAATCGGAACAGTTACACCAAAAGCACAGGGTGGCAATGATAAACCGCGTCTTTTCCGGCTGCCGGCAGACCAGGCTCTTATAAACCGTATGGGATTTAACAATGCCGGTGTTGAAAAAGTTCGAAGAAACCTCTTAAGAAGCAAAAGAAAATGTATTATAGGCGGAAACATTGGAAAAAATAAAATAACGCCTAATGAAAATGCAGTCCAGGACTATGAAATCTGCTTCCATCGTCTTTATGAGGTTGTCGATTATTTTGTTGTGAATGTCAGCTCGCCAAATACACCCGGGCTTCGGGAATTGCAGGATAAAAATTCACTTACACAGATATTGGGACATTTGCAGAAACTAAATCTGGCTACCTCTGCTCCAAAACCGATTTTCCTAAAAATAGCACCAGATCTGACCAACGATCAACTTAATGATATCATTTACGTGGTAGAGGTTACAAATATAGCAGGTATAATAGCGACAAATACCACAATTGAACGGAAAAACCTCATCACAGATGCTGCTATGGTAGATACGATTGGGGCTGGTGGTTTAAGTGGGAAACCGATGAGAGAAAGATCAAGCGAGGTTGTTCGCTATCTATCTGAAAAATCTGAAAATAAATTTCCTATAATTGGCGTGGGAGGGATTTATTCAGAAGATGATGCCAGAGAAAAAATTGCGGCCGGTGCTTCACTGATTCAAATTTATACAGGATTCATTTATGAGGGCCCGGGGATTATCAAGAATATATTAAAAAAAATGGCGAATAAAAAGTTATCTTGATTCTCATACGACGAGAGTATCCTACCTTTATCTAAACCACGGAGAGACACGGAAAAATACACGGAATTTTATATAGATATAATCAAGTTGGGTTACTTTAATATTTTCCTTTAAGAAATTTACTTTTTATTGTCCGTGTTCTTCCGCGTACTTCCGTGGTTAGATTTTTTACTTAATATGAACGGTGAGAGGCCGTCAGATCCGGAAGGTGATCACTATAAACCCTGTGTTTGGTTTTGATTGGGCAGACCTCCGGCCAAAATCCCAAATTTATTGGGCCAGCCCAATTCTCAACGTTCTAATATCTCCAATTCGTACGTTATGATAATTGTTCACGTACTTTCTCAAGTAGAATTTTTGTTGCTTTAATGCCCTCATCTTCACTGAGCTGACTACCTTCGTACTCGATACCAACATATCCACCGTATCCGGCATCTATAACAATCTTCATCATTTTTAAATAGTCCGTGCGTACTTCATTTCCTGCTTTATCGAATTCATGCGATTTTGCACTGACCGCCTTTGCAAAAGGCATCAGTTCGGTTACACCTTTGTATCGATCATATTCTTCATCACTACTCACCCGAAAGTTACCGAAATCGGGTAATGTGCCGCAACGGGGATGATCCACTAATTTCATTACACCAGTCAACCATTTGCCATTGCTTGACAGACCACCATGGTTTTCTACAATCACATTTATTTCAGATTTATCCCCATACTCTGTCAGTTTCCGCAAACCATCAGCCGCTAATTTTTGTTGTTCCTCATATTCGCCGGCACTTGCTGCGTTTACACGAATAGAGTGGCAACCCAGATATTTGGCAGCCTCAACCCATTTGTGATGGTTCTGAACGGCTTGCATTCTTTGTGCTTCATCAGGATCACCCAATCTTCCCTCTCCATCACACATAATTAAGAGACTTTTTACATTGGCATCATCCGCTCTTTGCTTCATATCTTTAAGGTATGTGTTGTCTTTGGCTTTGTCTTTAAAGAACTGATTGACATACTCTACCGCACCAATTCCATAATTTTTCATTGCCAATGCAGCAAAATTGAGGTGGTCCATATCACCGCCAAATATCGTTTTGTGTAAAGACCATTCAGCAAGGGAAATCATGTACAGAGGCTGTTTTGATTGTGTACATGAGGATAATAATCCGGTTGGAAATGTTGAAAAACTTATACCATATGCAGCCGCAACAGAATTTTTGATAAAATCTCTACGTTTCACGATTGTGCTCCTTTATTTTAATGATAAGACTAATAGATTACGACTTGTAATTTATAATTAATAAATAATACAGATTAAGGACCAAAAAGAAAAGAATAAAAAATATGATATGTGGACAATATTTGATTAAATTTCGCCGGCAACAGGTTCAGAGGAGGTGTTTGATGTTCAAATTAGCCGTTGAAAAAGTTATCTCAATGGCCCATCAATTGAATGATTACCCGGGTCCCTGCGCGCGGATTCACGGGCATAATTGGAAGGTCCGTGCTGAAGTGCAAGCAGATAAGTTGGATTCGTTGGGGATGGCTATTGATTTCCTCGATCTGGAAAAATGGTTGTGGGAGATAATAGAACCCTTCGACCATAATTTGATTAACAAAATTCCACCCTTTGATAAATTAAATCCCACAGCAGAAAATCTGGTTAAATATATTTTTGAAGAGATGGAATCCCGGCTTCCGGGAGATATCATACTCAAAAAAGTTACTGCCTGGGAGACAGAAAGTTGTATGGTCAGTTATGAAAAGTGAGGATTCTCAGCAAAACCAGGGACCTACAGTTAAGATCAATGAAATATTTTATAGTATCCAGGGCGAATCAACACATGCGGGCAGACCCTGTGTTTTTGTAAGGTTAACCTACTGTAACTTGCGCTGTACATATTGCGATACAACTTATGCATTCTTTGAAGGAAAGGAATATTCTCTCTCTGCCATTATTGATCAAATCGAAGAATATAATTGCCGGTTGGTTGAAATAACTGGTGGTGAGCCATTAATTCAGGAGAATGTACATATATTAATGCAAAAACTTTGTGATCAGGGATATGAGGTACTTCTTGAGACAGCCGGTCATATGGATGTTTCTAAAGTAGACAAAAGAGTAAAGAAAATAATGGATATTAAATGTCTGACAAGTGGTGAGTCAGAAAAAATGATGTGGTCAAATATTGATCAATTACAGAAAACAGATGAAGTTAAATTTGTAGTTGGTTCAATGGAAGATCTGATGTGGATGAGAACCATAATTGAAAAATATAAGATTCACAAGAAATGTGAGATTATTGTTTCACCCGTATTTGGTAAAATGAATAATCAGGTTCTGGCTGAATGGATATTAGAAAATCAGGTGCCGGTAAGAATGCAGGTTCAATTGCATAAACAAATATGGGAATCAGATGCCCGGGGACATTAATTCCAAACCGTGGCCTGCTGCATTATTTGATTCATTAAGTGTTGGGATTCATTTTTTTTTAAGCATTTTTATTTGCAGGGATGTGATTCAGAGGTTGTATGAGAATAACCATCTAATGGTTGTGGGAACTTAAATATATCTTGATAGTGGTATTGGTAACGGCGCGATTCAGAGGTTGTGTGGTTGTTTTCACACAACCTCTTAATCGCGCCGTTACACACTGTATCTTCTGAAAAGTTGATGAAAATGAATAACTTTTATAACCTGTTAAGTCGATATGAAAAAATATTTAGAGGAAAATACAATGTCAAAAATTGAAGTGTTTGATAATAAATATCCTGACAGAGACTACTATATCACCCATGTAAATGAAGAGTTTACGTCGGTATGTCCGATAACGGGTTTACCGGATTTTGGTATAATTACAATTAACTATGTCCCTGATAAATTGTGTCTGGAGTTAAAAGCCTTAAAATATTATTTCCTGGATTTTCGGAATAAGGGGATTTTTTATGAAGCCGTTGTCAACCAGATACTTGATGAATTTGTCGAGGCCTGTCATCCACGTTATATGGAGATTATTGGGAAGTTTTCCACGAGGGGTGGTATGAACTCAATTATCAGATCAATTTACGATCCGGAGAAGAGGGGTTCCTTTAAATGAAAAGGGATCTTGCAATCGTACTTGTATCCGGGGGGATGGATAGCTGCTTGACAGCAGCCATTGCCGAGCAGACCTGCGAGTTAGCATTTTTACATCTGAATTATGGGCAAAAGACTGAACAGAGAGAAAAAAGAGCATTTGAGGATATCGCAGACTTTTATCAGGTTAAGCGGCGGTTGGTGATAGATGTAAAGCATTTTACTGCAATTGGTGGCTCAAGTTTGACGGATGATTCAATTGTCGTGGATAAGGCAAATCTTGAAAGTCAGGTAATCCCCAGCAGTTATGTCCCATTTCGAAATGCCAATATTCTGGCAATTGCCACCAGTTGGGCTGAGGTTCTTCAGGCCAGAAAAATATTTATCGGTGCTGTTGAAGAAGATTCTTCTGGTTATCCCGACTGTCGTGAATCATTTTTTAAAGCATTTGACCGGGTGATTCGAGAAGGTACAAAACCAGAAACGCAAATTGAGATTGTTACACCATTGGTAAAACTTTCAAAAAAGGATATTGTTTGTCAATCTATCGATTTAAAGGCACCGCTTCACTTGACCTGGTCATGCTACCAGAATGAAGAATTGGCCTGTGGCGTTTGCGATAGTTGTGCTTTGCGATTACGTGGATTTGAGTTAGCCAACAGAGAAGATCCGCTACAATATGAAATCAGGCCTTCATATTTGTAGATTTTACTCTATTTCTTTTTACTCAGGGTCGCAATAGTTTTATCAATCCGGCTTCCATTTTCCTGGGCAGCGGTGATGATTTGATTAGTCAATTTTAACCACGCTTCGATTTTTTTCTTTTTTCCTTTCATATCACTTTTCTTATCACTCATGAGATTAACAACCCCAACTGCAAACAAGGCCTTCATGAGTTCTATCAAACTCTCAAAATGAAAATAGGGTATATCATGATAATGATGAATATTCAGATATTGTTGTGCTTCCTGGTTTTGAAACAGGGCTTGCATGGCATTTCCCAAATTATCTGATGCCTGCTCAATCCAATTCGGGGTAAGTATCAGGCACTTAATCAAGAGCAATTGCCTTTCAGCCGTCCTATCATCGCAGCCTACTGATTGAAGGGATCGAAGGATCAGTTTGTAAAAGAGGAATTCATCAAGCCAGGAAATACTGATCAGCGGTGCGTAATTTTTATCTTGTAAATTTCCCAGATCAGAAAAAATTAACCAGAGTGTCAAAGTTGCCGAAGAAGGGCCATTTTCTTCCAGAAAGGCAGATATCTTTTTTACCGCTGCGGTCTGTTTCGTGTTGAGTAGCTGAGCTGGCCGATGAAGGAGGAGTAAATTATTAAATTTGATATTCAAAGCTTCCAAAACTAATGGTCCCGTACCCCGGCCAGAAATATACTCATCGATTGCTGACAAAAAACTCCCCATATCTTTTTTAAAGTCTTTTAACAAATCCAACGGAATAGCTTCAGTGCTTTTAGTTGACTGCATGATTTTGTTTACACGATTCAGAAAATCTGATTGCATCAGACTATAAAAAGGTTCATGGACCGGTTTTAAAAATGTTTCTTTTAATGTTGCTTCGATACTTGGGACACCCCGTCCGCTCAAATACTCACAGATCTGACCGTAATGACCATATTCATTTTCCTGAACTTCTCGAAAGTCGAGAAAGACATGATATTTAAATCCATCCAATTCTACGTATAATCCATGATGAGCCAGATCTCCACCGTGTCGAATATATTCAAGATCCGTTATTTGATCACGAAAAATGACATAACTGTTGTTTCCGGCTTCAAGCGCCAATCCTTCAGATAATGTAAATTGTTTAAAGCCATTCCCATCTTTTTCAGCTGATGCAGAAGAATATTTTATCCAGCCGCTGGAGCGCTCGTAACGGTTGTTATAAAGGACAACCGCCTTTTGATCATTTACCCTATTTGAAAACGCAAATACATCTCCATTGACAAAGCCGTCTGATCCTATCAAATCGTATAATATAAAATTTTGCACATGGCTGAACAGGTATCTTTTTTTTAAGAGAGGAAATATCTCGCGTTGGTGTCTCTCAATTAAATAGCCATCTTCGTGTTCATCCCAATAGGCTTTTTTATATTCCATTCCATACTTTTCGCTGTATCCTTCGACCTGACCATGTCCGAACATGGGTAAACCCGGTAAGGTACACATGAGTGTACAGACACCAAAATACTTGTCATCTTTACCAAACTGTGTAACAGCTGTTTCTTCATCAGGATTATTCATAAAATTTACATAGCGTTTCATGATCTCCGGATTAAAATCCATAACACTTTTAATGGCATCGCGATATTTGGCATTTTCTTCGTTTTTTAACATATTCATAAAAGCACTGTTATAAACACGATGCATACCCAAAGTACGAACAAAATATCCCTCCATCATCCAAAAGGCTTCAGCCAATAGAAGTGTGTCAGGAACTTCCTGGGCAACGCGATCAACAACTTCACGCCAAAATTCTACGGGAAAAGCCTCCTCAAATTGCTCTCTGGTTATAGCAAAGCCGGAGCGTGAAGGAATATCGCCGCCGCTTCCCGGCGGAGGGAACCAAAGCCGCTGAAAATGCTTTTTTGCCAGGGTCATGGCTGCATCAAGACGAATGATTGGAAATTGGCGGGCAACATGCAGAATAGTTTGAATGACAGCCTCTCTTACCTGAGGAAGGAGATAGTTTAACTGAGCTGTATCATTCCAAGGCATACTCGTTCCATCGTTTCCATGATAAATATAAGTTACAGAACCAGTATGGGTATCGACTCTTTTAAACAAAACGGCAGCATCAGAACGGTTCCAATATCCGTCTTCAATGAAAAGAGCTACCCGATCATCATCTGAGAGATTGTTTCCATTAAAGGTGTATCCCGGGAAAACAGGATTGTCAGCCTGTACATACCAATCGGGATGTTCGATCACCCATTTTGAATAGATGCCGGTATGATTTGGCACCATGTCACTGGCTAGGCGGATCCCTCTTTTCCATGATCGATTTCGGAGATTTTCATAGGCTGCCTCACCACCCAGATCTTCTGCGATGGTGTAGTCGAACAGGGAATAAGCTGAACTTACTGCTTCAGGATTTCCACAAAGCTGTTTTATCTTTTGCGATGCAGAACTCCGTTCCCATAATCCGATCAACCATAAGGCTGTAAATCCCCGGCTGGCTAAGAGGTCCAGTTCTTCATCGGGGATATGATCCAGTTTGGTGATCGATCGTGAATACTTTTTGGAAAGTTGATCCAGCCAAACATAGGTACTTTTAGCGATCATCACAACATTAGGCATCCAGTCCAAATCAGTACTGAATCGTTCCGGTTCATCCTCCCCACCAAGGGCACTAAAGTCAGGAACATATGTAGGACCAGGGCCTGTAAAGATAGATTTTTCTTCTTCCTTTATCAGATCGAGTCCACCGAGCAAACGGAATATATAGTCTGATAACAAATGTCCCCAGTGTTCGCGAATAAATTCAAGCTGAGCAAAGAGTGAGTGAGGAAACTTTAATGCTGGCGTTTTTAACATTAGGTAGAGTGTCTGATTGTCGGGACCAAAAGCAGGCTGCTCCTGGAAAAAATCCTGGATGGATGCCGTTAGTTGCCTGTATGCTGATTCTCTGGACAAATTTTCATCATCGAACAATTCTTTAAAAGGAGAAAAAGCAGGATTATCATTGGCAAGATGTAATAACAGAATTTCTTCAAGTACAATGCAGCGATTGTTTGTACCTAAACTCCCATCATTTAAATATTCATCACGACTTTGTTCCCCCCTGTAAACGGTTAGGGGAGGGTAGTGATCAACAAATTCTGTTAAGACTTTATTAAATTTTTTTTCTCCGATCTTTTTGATAATCCATTCTTCGGCCTCTTCGAATAATTTCTTGTTTTTTTGTTTTTTATACATGCCGGCCACATAATGCAGAATTTCGTCAATTAATCCCATGGCATTTAAAGCACCTGCCTTAACAGCCTTGTCAGGCGACGACACCAAATCCTGTTTTAAATTCATTTTTTGGGCAAAAAGACGAACATGAAACATGTCAGAGAAAATCACATTTCCGGTCTGGGCAAAAAATGTATCATCAAAATCATAGTAATCCCTTGCCTCCCGTAAAATATGAAATTCGTACAGCGGTGTATTAATCACCTAAAAGATCCTCCATACGTTTATTATCTTCGACACCATTTTTATCAATTTTCTGATAGGTACTACCATACCCTTTATCCTGGCGCAGTTGGTTAAGTTTGTTTTTTTTATGATAGAGGTCCGCTAATTTTTCTACATCTAATCCGGCCAGTTGGCATTTACTTACCCAAAAATGTAATTCATCGATCAATTCAATACCAATGTTTTGCCAGTCTATCTCAGATTTGTCTTTCCACCATTTCCAGGGTAAGGAATCTTCTAATTCAATAGATTCATGAATTTGTGCACGACTATAATTAAGTAACCATTGGACACGTAGATTTTCATTTTTTTCGTCCTGGTTAGAATGGTCACAAATATCTTCAAAATCTAGTCCATGTCGTTCTTTTAATATTCTCTTATTCAATTCAAATTGTTTATCAAAGATTGTTTGTAAAATGTCCATTAAAGTCCTCTCCTATCTAATATCGTCCGGTAGCATCTTTATATATACAAAACGAGTTTTCCCCATTCTTTTCAGAAATATTTGGATATATTTTTCACTGGAATCTTGAATATTTTTTGTATTCCTCTCAAATTCTTCCAGATCTTTAATCTCAGATTCATTAATTTGTAAAATCAGATCGTTAATTTCGATACCAGCAATACTGGCTGCTCCTGCATCCTCAATCCTCGAAACCCAGACGCCTTCTGTATTAAAATCAAGATCGTTATTTATGATATAATCCTGCGTTAATTCCTTCACTCCAATACCAAGAAAACCATTCGAATATTCCTCCGCCAAAAATCTGCTTTTTGGGGCACTCTCTAAAGGAATTGTTAGGGTTGTCAGTTTTTTATCTCTCATGATATCTGCCGATATATTTCCTTCCGGTAAATTTCTGACATAAGTGCGTAATACATCGAGATTCTTCTTGTCATAACCCTGGAATTTGAGGTCTCCCAATGAAATGATGATATCTCCCTGTTTTAACCCAGCTTTTTCAGCAGGTGAGGCGGTCGTAACTTTATTAATAATAATCCCAAAAGTATTATTTAGCCCCCAATAAGCAGCCATATCTTTTGTTAATATTTGCATTTGGATGCCAAGCCAACTTTTTCCACTGCCCTCTTTCTGCGATAGAATTTTCGGAGGATTTTTTATCAATTTGAAAAATTGAGCAGAAGGCGTAATCTGCAACAATGTCTCATTAGCATACGGGGCTTCGTATTCATAATCGTACTGGATATAATAATTTTCACCGCGATAAATTGTCCCAATAGCTTTACCATTGATATCAACAACAAGACCACCTGGTGATAATGCGCTGATTTTAGATGTTGTTAACAGTTTAGTTTTTGGTTTTTGAATAATTGTGTTTACGTTGTGGGCTGTAATAATCTTTTCAAAATCGAATCGTCCATTTAAGTGCTGAATCAAAAATATCGGATCACCGATTTGAAAGGCCTCTTTATCTTCAAACTCTACTGGATCTGGCAAATCATCTGTTTCAATAATTTGTAAAAATGCCAGACGCAGATCTTCATCTTTGCCAAGAAATTTTGCTTTAAGTTTTTTGTCACGTTCAAATGAGACTGTAATATTTTCCGGGAGTGGTTGGGTGGTAAAGTAAAATGCAGTTGTTTCTACAATATCTAAATTAGCCGGATAAATAATGTCAGAGGTTACAACTAATCCTTCCTCATTGACAAGAATACCTGTAATCTTTCTCTTAATTCTGCTCTTGTCTTTAATTTCACCAATCTCGACCTGAGGTTGAAAATATTCTACAATGCAAATACTCTGGTCAAACTTTTTAATGTTTTCAGGCCAGTCCAAATTAGATTGTGCTGTGACGATAGAAGTTTGGCAAATAAACAGGATCAGCAAAAAAGTTGATATAAATTTCATACTACTCCTCCTTAAGCAGAGCGAAGATCAGCGATTCTTTGTAAACCAGTTCCAGCATTCGTCCTTTCGCCGGGAGTTGTTTTGCTGTCTGATATATTTCTTTAAATTGCTCAAGATCAGAAATCTTTATTCCATCTACATTTTGAATTACATATCCCCTGTAAACATCAGCCTCATCAGCCGGGCTTCCAATCCTGACGCCGCTTACCAGGACCCCACTACCATCTTTCAGTCTAAGGTTTTTAATGATACGAGGTGTTATCTCCTTAACAGATAGGCCCCAGTTTTCACATTCAAATTCATTGCCTTCAAACTTTCCACGTTGATCAGTAATGACCTCCAACTGCTCTTTTTTGCCATCCCGTAAAAATTTGAAGGTGATTTGCTGGCCAACGGGTATTTCAGAAACATATTTCCGTATCTTTGGCAATTCTTCCTTATAAAGAGCACTTATAGGTCTCGCATTTATTGAATAGATGACATCTCCGGGTTTTAATCCCGCTTTTTCTGCAGGAGATATTTTATCAATATTCGCTATCAATACACCTTCAAGATCTGAGTCTTTTTTGTATTTTCTGTAGTCCTTTATTTCCTGCCAATCAATCCCAATAACCGATCTTCTCACAACTTTATATTTAAGGATACGATCAATAACTAACTTGGCCGTATTAATGGGAATTGCAAAGCCAAGATTTTCACCAAAAAATATAGCACGTGCATTGATACCTACTACTTCCCCATTGATATTAATTAGTGGACCTCCACTATTTCCAGGGTTGATGGCAGCATCGGTTTGAATCCACAAGTTGTAGGGTGATACCATTTCGCCAATATCTTCAAAATATCGGTCAATTGAAGAAACAACGCCTAATGACATTGAGCGACTCAATCCTAATGGTGATCCTAAAGCCATAACAATTTCACCAACTTCAAGAGTATCACTGTCGCCAAAATTTGCATAGGATACGGTCTTATAATCCTTATCACTCAAATCAAGCTTAAGTACTGCAAGATCAGTGAGGGCGTCGAGACCGATAACTTCGGCACGAACCTCATCCCGATTTGATAGTGTACAAAAGACATAGCGGGCCTTTTCAGCAACATGATTATTTGTTAAGATATAACCATCAGGACTAAAAATAACGCCCGACCCGGTTACCTGGACTTTGACTCTTTTTCCGTTTTCGAAGACCTCTTTTACTGGTTCAATATGAACCAGGGCTGGAAAGACCTTGTTTTTTGCTGAAAGTATCTGTCCCTGTAAATTATCTGACGCACTGGCGTAACCGGCAAAAATCAGAAATAGAAATAGAATAGGAAAATACCTCATGGATGCAATTTCCTTTTGAATAAGTGAATTGATAAAACTGAAATATTTTGGATTATGATATCTCTACAAAATACAAAATACGGGAACCAAAATAAATTTTTATATTGATGAAACTTATTTTTAAAAATGGAATCTAATCTTTTGATAATAATAATAGTCATATTTATCCGGTTACCAGATATTTGGGTGTATGAAAACCATATATGGCGAAGGAAAGATTCGCTCTCTGATAGGTTGCATATCTTTATGTAAATAATGTAAATTGGTAAGATAGATGTTCATTTGTTTAAGTAAACTCTCATTCATTGTAGTGAGAGAGAACGTAGCGTCGATAAATAAAGATTTCGTTTGAAAATATAAGTGAAGAACAGAGGTAAAAGGTATGAGAAATATTAATATTATGCTACTATTGTTTTTTGCAGCAACTTTATTATGGGCCGGTCCTGGCGACCAGTTTGCAGATAAAGCAGAAGAAATTCTCACTGCCCGAATTTTACTTCCTGCAGAAGAACTTACAAAGCAAGAGAGTTATCAATTATTAGTAGAAATGTCTATTAAAGAAAACTGGCATGTTAACTCAAATGAACCGCTGGAAGACTTTCTTATTCCGACGGAGATAAAGTTTGATGAAACAGAGGGTATAACATTTGGTAAAATCCGATATATGGAGCCCGAGTTGCGAAAATTTTCCTTCTCTGATACAAAAATGTCTGTTTATGAGGGAAGAGTTTATGCGCTCACAACTGTCACTATTTCTCCAAATATAAAAGTTAGTGAACTAAAGATTAGTGGAAATATATTTTATCAGGCTTGTAATGATGAAAGTTGCCTTGCACCTACACAATATTATGTTGCTTCATTGGTATCGGTTCGCGAGATGGGTACAATCGTCTCTAAAACCAATGAAGCTATTTTTGCTAAAATGTTACCCCAATTTGAAGGACAAAATGTCTCAGATGAAAACAATGAATTCTCTAATGTAATAAAAGAAAGTGGCCTGTTTTATGCCTTTATCTTTATTTTCTTAGGTGGATTGGCTTTAAATCTTACACCTTGTGTATATCCTTTGATACCTATCACAATCAGTTATTTTGGTGGCCAGTCGGAGGGAAATAAAACAGCTTTAGTTTTCAGGGCGGCGATTTATGTCTTTGGGATGTCTATCACCTATTCTATCCTTGGGGTCCTGGCCGCTTTAACGGGTAGTTTGTTAGGAAGTGCCTTGCAAAATCCACTTGTCCTTATTTTTGTTGCCCTTGTGATGTTAGGACTTGCGCTTAGCATGTTTGGATTATATGAAATACGTATCCCCCAGTCTTTAGCTATGATGGGTAGCAAGAACAGGGCAGGATATATCGGTACGATGTTTATGGGGTTAACTGTTGGCTTAATTGCCGCCCCTTGCATAGGGCCCTTTGTACTTGGTTTACTCACTTATGTAAGTGAGCTGGGGATCCGGTTCTTGGTTTCTGGATGTTCTTTGTCCTGGCAATGGGATTGGGTACACCATTTCTGGTATTAGGTATTTTTTCAGGAGCGGCAACGCGATTACCTCGATCTGGTGCCTGGATGGTTTGGGTAAGAAATATTTTTGGATTTATTTTAATAGGTATGGCCATTTATTTCCTTGAACCACTTTTTCCGAGCAAGACGATTTATTATATTTTACTTGCTCTGTTATCTATTGTTGCCGGAATCTATGTTGGTTGGTTGGATAAAAATACAGGTACAAAAGCATTTAAAATTACGCGTTATCTTGTTGGAAGTTTATTTATTTTGATAGGTTTATATTTTGTTATTCCTACTGAATCTGATGAGGGAGCAAAGATTGCCTGGCAAGTGTACACGGCTGAAGAATTAGAGCAGGCAATGGTATCTAAAAAACCTGTCATTATTGATTTTTATGCAGACTGGTGCATTCCTTGTAAAGAGTTGGATAAGTTTACTTTTAGTAATGAGCAGGTCATTCAAAAGTCTGAAGGTTTTGTAACAATTAAAGCAGATCTCACCCGGTTCCAATCAGAAGAAACGAATAATTTGAGAACAAAGTTTAATATAATGGGTGTACCGACGATTGTGTTTTTAGATAAAAGCGGTTCAGAAATTGAGAATCTTCGTTTGACAGGGTTCGAAGAGGCTGAGCAGTTTCTTGAAAGAATGCAGTCAGCACAGCAGTAATTTGCTTTATTGCGGCTAGCAGTTAGTGGGCAAATGAAAGTTTAAATTGAATGTATTTTCCTTTCTCATGAATTGGCTCTAAAGAAGCTTTGTAATTTTTAAGAACATCCTGAACTTCAGAGCTAACTGAGGGGATATCTGATTTATCAGTATAAACCATAAAACTGAGAAGATTGTCGTTGTTTCTGAGATCCAACGAAATTTCCAATGGCTGTTCTGATAATTGACCAAGATAATTGATAAAATAATTGATCACTTTTACGAGAGGTTTTGGATCAGCAGTTTCAAGTATACATCCTTCATCAAGAATTAAATTAGCCTCAAAATCCTTGTTCTCTTTTATCAGAAGGATTAATCTCTTTAAATCTACTCTATTCTCTGCCATTTTTCACTCCCACTAAAAGTGTTTGTGCTGCTTTGTTTTTCTTATAACTTCATCAATGATTACAATTCGGATTATCGCGATTGAAGAAAATGAAGATGGATAAGTTCCACTAACAACAATAGACCTATATTAATGATTTTTTGTACATATGATTAATTATCGGACACCAATACCACAATCTTTAAAATATTAGCAGATAAATATAAGTAACAAATCAGAAATTTTATGTGATGATTTATGTCAAATTCCTGTATATTTGGGCAGTGAGAATTAAAACAAATTTATATCATACCATGAATAGAATAATCTTCTCCATAATACTAACTCTAATCGTATTCGTTATATTTCCCTCCTGCGACCATGGCTTAAAACCTACAGGTGTAGATGCGGATGGAAGAGCAGGCATTCGTGGATATATAAGTTATCAAAATTGGCCTCCGGCAGATAGCTTGAACGATTTACGTTTGGTTGTTTTTAAAAATTATCCCCCCGGGGATATCCTTGGTGAGGTTCTATCTGGAAATGCAACGGTCTATCCTGGATTAAATGAATCAAATTTGCCTTATTATGCAGATACGACATATTTCCTCCTAGAATTGGATCCTGGTGTTTATGAATATGTTGTTGTTGCCCAACAATTTGGATCAAATATTAGTTCAGATTGGCTTGCCGCAGGTCAATATGATACGGTGCCAACAGATCCGTTGCCAACCTCGATTACGGTTAAACCAGGAGGTATTCTTGGAAATATTAATATAAAAGTAGATTTTAAAGACTTACCGATTCAACCATTTTAATGTGAATTTTTGGAGAGACATAATAGTCGATACGGGATGCTGGATACGAGCCAAATCATGTATGATTTGGGAGGCAACAATTTAATCAGGAATGATTTAGCGCCGGTTAGTGAACCGGAGAGGAACGTATTTCAATGGGATGTTTTTAGGATATAAATGAAAGTCATTTTAAAATATATTCTTCTATTTTTCTCGATTTGTTCGATGGTGATGGCACAATCTGTAATCAAAGGCAAAATCGTAGATGAAGAAGGGCAGTCGGTTGCCGGGGCAAATGTTTATCTTAAGGGAACGGTCATGGGGGCTGCCTCTGACGATCAGGGAATGTTTCAGATTGTCCGGGCACCCCGGGGACAATTTTCACTTATCATCTCAATGATTGGATATAAAATGAAAGAGGTGAAAATTGGAACGGAAGATGATATTGTTGATGTCGGCAATATTCAGCTAGATCCAGTTGCATTACAATCTCAGCCCATTGTGGTGACAGCGTCCCGGTATGCTCAAAATATTCAAGATGTACCGGTAAGTATTGGAAATATAACAGTAACAGAAATTGAGAACCGCAATGCGGTGACACTTGACGAAGCCTTACAATATGTTTCTGGTGTTACCTTAACCGGTGACCAGATTAATATTCGAGGTTCAAGTGGGTATAGTCGTGGTGCCGGAAGCCGGGTAATGATGTTGATGGATGGAATACCCTATCTCACGGGTGATACAAAAGAAGCAAACTTTGAATCAATTTCAATTCAAGAAGTTGAAAGAATTGAGATTGTAAAAGGTGCTGGTTCAGCTCTTTATGGATCTAGTGCAATCGGTGGTGTGATCAATGTTATAAATAAAAAAATCGAAGCTGATCCGCATCTGACGTTCAGAATGTATGGTGGTTTATATTCCGATACCTATTACCCGGAATGGGATTGGTCGAATAGATCCCGCTTTATGGCAGGAATAAAATTTAATTATTCGAACAAATCAGGAGCCGTTGGTTATCGATTTGGGGCATCACATGATCAGGATGACAGACTACCGTCGGAATGATTGGATGAAGAGATATCATTTCAGCGGTGCCTTAAATTTTGATCTTTCAGCTTTCCAGGAGTTAACACTTTCTGCTACTTATATGGATCAGGAGCGTGCCAACTTTTTATACTGGAAAGATCTTAATAATGCTCTTGAACCACCGGATGAGCAACTCAATGATAAAGTGATTTCAAAACGCTGGCATATCTCCGGTGATTACCGACATATTATTGATAAGGATCAATACTTTTCATTTAAATCCATTTGGTTTCAAAATAAATTTGATGATAATATTGGGGCCGAAGAAAATTTTACAGGGAACCAATCAAGATCTAATTTCTGGGACGCGGAATTTCAATATAATTATCATATCCAGGATCATCAATTGACTCTTGGGCTTGAAGGAAATTTTAGCCAGGTATCGTCCAATATTTTTTCAGATAATTCGGGAAAGAATGCAGACTTTTTATGTTCAGGATGAGATAAAATGGCTTGAGAATTTTCATATTACCCCGGGTCTTCGTATTGATTATTTTACCATGGACAGTCTGGGTGATGACTATCAGATAAATCCGAAACTTGGCCTTGTATACAAAGCAGCAAATGCCACAGCTTTTAGATTGTCAGCAGGGAGAGGATTTCGGGCACCATCAATTGCAGAAGTATTTACCAATACCACAGCAAGTGGACTAGAAGTGATCCCAAATTATGACTTAAAACCTGAGCGTAGCCAGTCTTTAGAAATAGGTTATAACCAGTTTTTTAGTAAAAGTTACTTTTTTGATCTTGCTTTATTTTATAACCGATTCTGGGATTTGATTGAAGGGACGTTCACAGGAGATCAGAAAATTCAATTTCGGAATGTTACCAATGCCAGGACAGTCGGTTTTGAAATCAATTTTAGTCTAAAAGCGCTAAATGACAGACTAACCAATCATATCGGATATACATTTGTAGATGCCAGGGATCTAACAAAAAATGATTTTCTGATTTTTCGGTCGCGACATCTGCTCTATGATCATGCCCTGTATGAATGGGGAGATTTTCAATTTGGGTTTGATTATCGATTTATTTCTGACTGGGATCGCATCGATGAAAATTTATCTCTCTTTATTGCGGATGCTGAGGCACGCGTGCCTGCTCATATAGTTGATCTTCGAATTATCTATTCTTTTTCGCTAAATGATCTTAAACTGAAAACTTCGCTCCAACTAAATAATGTATTCCAGTATCATTATGTTGATTTGGTAGGATCCATTGCTCCTACACGAAATATTGTTTTAACATTATCAGGGAAACTTTGATTTAACCCCGGGCAAAAGTGAAAAAGGAGTGGAGAAGAGAAAAGTGAAAACTTCATGAAACAATTATTGAATTTTCGAAAGAAAAAATCCCTCAAGATAATTGGTCTGATGTCCGGAACTTCCTGTGATGGTGTCGACCTGGCTCTGATCGAGATAACGGGATCCGGAACATCGACCTCCTATAAATTAGACCATTCGTATCACAAGCCCTATGATTTATCACAAAAGAGTTATCTGTTGGAAACCCTTGAATCCGGAAGAACGGATTTGAAATCACTTAGTCAGTTGAATTTTTTTCTGGCTGATGTTTGGTCTGGGGCTATCAAGGAGATGCTAAAAAAGGCTAAGTTGAATGCCAAAGATATTGATCTAATTGGCAGCCATGGCCAGACTATTTACCATATGCCGATAGCAGAAAATTTTATTGGTCGGCAGATAAGTTCAACCTTTCAAATTGGTGACCCTGCGGTGTTAGCGCAATTAAGTGGGATCGCGACTATTGGTGATTTTAGGGTCGCTGATGTGGCTTTGGGAGGACAGGGAGCACCCCTTGTACCTTACGTCGATTGGTTGCTCTTTTCAAAGCTAAAACGAAATGTTCTGGTCTTAAATATTGGCGGTATTGCTAATTTTACCTTTGTGCCTGAAAATGGTAGAAAAGAAGATGTGCTTGCCTTTGATACCGGACCGGGAAATATGCTTATCGATCAATTAATGCAACGCCTCTATGAATTACCAATTGATAATAACGGTGAAAAAGCATCTTTGGGTAATTTTTCTGAAAAACTATTTGACTATCTTTTAAAGGAGGATTCTTTCCCTCTGTTAGCACCTCCTAAATCTACGGGAAGGGAGCATTATGGCAAGGAATTTGTTCTGGGGTTATTAAAAAAGGCGCTCCGTCGCCGCATTTCTGAACCTGATATTATTCATACCGTTTCAAGATATACCGCTTTTACTATCTGGCAGGCCGCAGAAAAATTTGTAAAAAGGGATATTAAGGAAATATATGTTGGGGGAGGAGGATGTCATAATCGATTTTTAATGAAGTCCTTGGCAGAATATTTTGATGGAGTAGAGGTTAAACTATCCGGTCAATTCGGTCTTGATGAAGATTCTAAAGAGGCTATTTGTTTCGCCATTTTAGCAAATGAAATGATTAGAGGCAATTATTCAAATCTCCCCGGTGTAACAGGTGCAAGCAGGCCCGTATTTCTTGGAAAAATCTGTCCGGTCTGAACGGATTCTGTATTTATCAAATTTTAAACTATTTCAATGTCAGGAAATACACTATCAAGAAGGTGATCTGCAACAACATTAAATCTTAATATAACATTATATTCTATTTAAAATTTTTGTGAATTTTATTGTAGGGAATATTATCTTTACCGAGACGTTAACTGATAAAAGCTTATCTAAGGTGCTCTTTACTAATCTTATAACACAGAGAGATCTGCTTGTTTTCGGCAGAACTCATTTTGATATTCAGGCGTCTACGTTTACGCTTCCATTAAAGGAGAAAATATTTTGCGTGCTAATTTACTTCTCGTTCTAATCCTGTTATTTTCAAATCTGCTAACGGCCCAACAAACAGAAGATCCCCTTTGCATAGGATGCGAAGCACCAACTTTTTCCTTGCCTTCTGTTGAAGAGGAATATATTTCACTCCGTGATTATTGTGGTGAGAAATTACGCAAACCCTGGAAGAATAAAACAAAACATGTTGTTGTGCTTAGTTTTTTTGCCACCTGGTGCGAACCCTGTAAAAAGGAAATCCCACACCTGGAAAAATTACAAAAAGAATTCAAGGAGCAACCGGTCAAATTTTTTCTAATTGATGTAGGTGAGGAAAGAGAAAAAATTTCAAAATTTTTGCAGAAAGCCAATGTAAAAATCCCTGTTCTTTTAGACCGTTACCAAAAAACAGCAGAGAGGTATGATGCATTAACCTTGCCACGATTATTTGTTATCGATCAATACGGTAAGATTCAAAGGAAGCAAAAAGGATTTTCCAATCCTGAAGATTTTGAAATTGAAATGAGAGAGCTGATAAACCTGCTTTTGCAGAATGGACAATAAGGTGAGTATCTAAGGGGTCTGTTTTTACTGCAAATATGATCAAATAAACAAAAAGTGGGAATATTTAAAAATGATTTGCATTGATAAAAAAAAAGATTATATTTATGTGACCTAGGTGCCGAAAACACAATAATTATGAAAAAAATAAGCATATTACTTCTGACCACTTTCTGCTTTTTCTCACTAGCATTCGCTAATTTTATATTTCTTGAATATAGCGCTACCCCATCAAACAATACGGTTGTAATCGAATGGGTAACAAAAACAGAACAAGGGGTTAGTAAATACTTGATTTTACGTAGTACCGATGATCAGAACTTCTCTGAAATTGGTATGGTTTCATCAGCCTCAGGAAATCAAAATTATTCATTTACAGATGACAATGTCGTATTCAAAGATACGCAAACTTTCTTTTATAAATTAAAGGCTGTTCGTAATGATAATTCTCTTGTCGAAGAGACACAATCGTTAATTGTTCATCCTAATATTTCTGGTATTTACCGTACCTGGGGAGCAATTAAGGCTATGTTCCGCTAAAATCCCGTTAAATCGATTTATCGTTACCCTTTTCAATTGAGAAGGGTTTTTTTATGTCCAATTTTCAGATTTTTGCCAATCTTTGTCTCTTTGTAGTTTAATAAATAAGTTGAATATCTGATATTAATCTCGTTAATGTTCGGTTTAATAATAGTTCATTAAAGGATCTCACCATGCTTAATAGATTTTTTCATTTGGATACTTATGGCACAACTCCGAAAAAGGAGATAATTGGTGGGGCAACAACTTTTTTGACGATGGCTTATATTATATTCGTGCAACCCACTGTGTTATCCGCAGCAGGAATGGATTTTGGTGCTGTCATGGTTGCTACCTGTCTCTCCAGTGCTGTAGCCATTCTCATCATGGGATTGTATGCAAAATATCCTATTGCTTTAGCTCCGGGAATGGGGCAAAACTTTTTCTTTGCTTATACGGTTGTCCTAACAATGGGTATCTCCTGGCAAGAAGCTTTGGGTGTGGTATTTTGGGCGGGATTTATCTTTATTATCCTCTCCTTCTTCGGCTTTAGAGAGAAGATCATCAATGCTATTCCAGAGGCACTTAAATATGCCATTGCCGTTGGAATTGGTCTCATGATAACTCTGATTGGGATGGAATGGGCTGGTTTGGTGGTTGATCATCCAACCTTATTGATTTCTCTTGGTGATTTTTCTGAACCTTCAACATTGCTGGCTTTATTGGGGTTATTGCTCACATCCATTCTGTTAATTCGCAAAATCCCTGGTGCCATGTTAATTGGAATTTTGATTACCAGTGGGCTTGGTATCGGGCTTGGATTGATTCCTTATCAGGGTATTATCAGTTCACCCCCTTCTATTGCGCCGACCTTTTTTAAACTTGATTTCTGGCGCGCATTGCAGCCGGATTTACTCCTTGTTGTTTTTACTTTTTTAATTCTTGATTTATTTGATACAATTGGCACCTTGATAGGTGTTGCCAGTGAAGCCAATCTGTTGAAAGACGGAAAATTACCCAGGGCAGAAAAAGCGCTTCTCTCCGATGCAGTGGGAACTACTTTTGGGGCAATCTGTGGTACTTCTACTGTGACAAGTTACGTGGAGAGTGCAGCAGGAGTGGCAAGTGGTGCCCGCACCGGGATGGCAAATATTATCACCGCGGCACTCTTTCTTATTGCTTTGTTCTTTTATCCTCTCATCAATATGATTGGAGGAGGTGTTGAAACAGCAGATGGGCTGAGGTATTACCCGACTATTGCACCAATTTTGATCCTTGTTGGTGTCTACATGATAAAAGGCGTTAGAAAGATCCCCTGGGATAATCTTCTTGAAAGTATTCCAGCGTTTATGACTCTGATATTTATTCCATTCTCTTTCAGAATAACAGAAGGAATTGCTATCGGTTTTATCAGTTATACAGTGCTGAATACTTTTGCAGGAAAAGCGAAAAAAATCCCATTTCTAATGTGGGTATTTACCGTGATATTTTTATTAAGATATATATTTACAGATGTATAAAAAGTAGGTTGAAGCATTTTTTAGAGGGGTTGTTAGATCAATACGGTTTCGTCGTATTTAACAAATAATCTTGTTTTTGAAGCAAAGCGAATAAGGGGCTGTATAAAAATTTAATTCGACCACGGCACAACACAGAAATTATTAAGACTCATAGCCAAGCTTCTTTAGTTTTCGATACATGGTGGCCCGACTAATTCCGAGTAATTTGGCGGCCTCGGCAGCATTTCGATCTGAAAAAAAATAGGCCTTTTCAATTGCATTTTTTTCAATTTTATCCAGTGGTGTAACCCCACTATCACCTGTCACTTCATTTTGTCCTCCTGTTTTTGAAGAAACCGGATGGGGAGGGGGGAGTGAATTATCAAAAGTACTGAATGAAATATCATCTACAATGCTACCACCTGTTCGAACCGCAGATCGCCGGACAACATTCTTTAACTCCCGAATATTTCCCGGCCAGTCATAGTTGATTAATGTATGAATGGCCTGCTCTGTAAATTTTAACATCTTCATATTGTTTGAATCACAGAATTCGATAAGGAAATGCTGTGCTAACATGGCTATATCTTCTTTCCTCTCTCGCAGGGGGGGCAGGTATATGGGGTATTCTTCTAATCTAAAGTATAAATCTTTTCGAAACAGATTCTCAGAAACGGCCTGGGCAAGATCTTTGTTTGTTGCGGTGATGACACGGAAGTCTATTATTCGTTCGTCCTTTTCTCCTACGCGACGTACGGTTTTTTCTTCTAAAATCCTCAAGATCTTTACTTGAATATCAATTTCCATATCTCCAATCTCATCGAGGAAAATGGTACCTTTATCAGCTTGTTCGAATAATCCGGCCCGGTCCTCAGTCGCCCCGGTAAAGGATCCCTTTTTATGTCCAAATAACAGGCTGTCTGCAATTTCACTTGCAATAGCAGAACAATTAACAGCGACAAAGGGGCCTTCTCTTCGTTTGCTACCCTGATGAAGGGCTCTGGCAATTAATTCCTTTCCGGTACCGCTTTCGCCAATTATCATAACATTGATGTCTGTCTCCAGCACCCTGCTGACCAGGTCGAAAACCTGATTAACTTTCTTACTCTCCCCAACGATATCAGAAAAGAGATCACTTTGACGCAGTTTACCCTGAAGTGCATGAACTTCCTCTTTTAAGTCTGTCAGTGCGAGTGCATTTCTGAGAACTGTATTCAAACGGTCAAAGTCCAGAGGTTTGGTAAGGTAATCAAAAGCACCTATTTTTATAGCATTAACAGCCGTCTCCACGTCGTGAAGCGCAGAAATCATGATTACCGGAATCTGCGGATGGGTCTGCTTTACATGGGTCAGAACCTCAATACCATCTTTTCCCGGCATCTTAATGTCCAGTAATAGGGCTTTAATTTCGGAATCTATTTTTGATAAGCAATCATTGCCATCAGTAGCTAAAACAGGTGTGTGTCCCAATTCTTTTACCATATGCGCGTGCAAGGTTAGAATGCTGGGTTCATCATCCGCAATTAATATTTTCAAAAATTCTCCTTTAAGATATCTGCAACTGTCATCAATAACAATTCTGGCTCAAATGGTTTGGTTAAAAAATTATTCACGCCCAATCTAAGGCCTTTAAAATGATCCTCACTTTGTGTTTTAGCTGTTAAGAAAATAAAGGGAATGGTGCGCAGTTTTTCATCATTAAGAAGATTCTGTCGTAATTCGTATCCATCCATTTCTGGCATACCAATATCACTTATAATCAAATCAGGTGAATTAGTTTTGCAATAATCCAGGGCTTCCTGTCCATTTTTCACAGAATAAATATTATACCCAGCTGATTCAAGATTGTACTTAATGAGTATAACCATACTGTGCTCATCTTCAACTAATAAAATTGTTTTTTTCTCATCAATCATGAGTATCTTCTCCGGGTTTGGAAAAGACCAATCTGAATGTAGTCCCCTTGTGCTCCTGACTGGATACCTCAATTTTTGCTTTATGTGCATCCATTATTTCCTTGACGATAGAAAGGCCCAAACCGGTTCCCTGAATCTCAAGACCCGGTCGGTATACGCGATAAAACTTGTCGAATATCTTACTTAATTCATTTTCAGGAATTCCAATTCCAGTATCGCTTATGGCAAATATAACATCTTTTTCATCCTCTTTTCAGCTGTATTTCAATTTCCCCGCCTTTTGGTGTGAACTTGATGGCATTACCCATTAGATTTGTGAGCACCTGCTTCATCGCATTCGGATCGGCCATTATCTCGGTTGTTTTTACCGGGAAAACCTGTTTAAAGTGTATACCTTTTTCCTCTGCCAACATCTGATGAACCTCAATAATTTCAGCAATAACTGGTCGGAATGTTATTTTTTCCAAGCGATACGTTACACGTCCGGATTCGATACGAGATATATTTAAAATATCCTCAATCAATTTAGATAATCGCTGACTTTCTTGATAGATAATATTTATAAACTCTTCTTTTACGTTACTATCCATCTTTTTGTCACGCAAAATTGTACTGGAGAATCCAAGGATAGAAGCAAGTGGTGTGCGTAATTCGTGAGATACACTGGAGACAAAATCACTTTTGATACGATCACTTTCGAGTAAGGCCTTTTCCGCTCTTTTGCGCACTGTAACATCGCGCATTAATCCCTCGATGGCAATAGGATTGTGATAATGATCGAATAGCAAATGAGCATTAACGGATGTAAACACTTCCCGGCGATGCTTATCCTTCAATTGCAGTTCAAAATCCTCTATTTCGTTCTTTTTATTAAGGGCCAATAACATTCTGGAATGATCGGCAGGGTTTTGATAAAGTAGATTGAAGGGAGTCTCTAAGAGTTTTTCACGTCCCTTCTCTGAATAACGGGAAATTGAAGGACTAATTTCTAATATTTTCCCTCTTAAATCCGTTTGAAAAAAGATGTCCTGAACGTTTTCAAATATTGTACGATATTTTTTCTCACTTTCACCCAAAGCAGTTTGAGAATGTTCAAGGGCTATTGTTTTCTTGCTTAATTCCAGGTTGATATCTACGGCACTCTTGTGTGCTTTTTTCAGCTCCTTATTTTGGAGACAGGCATTACATGCGACTGCCAATTTTGCATTTAAAGAATTGAGATTTTTTATTACATTGATTCCAATTTCGCCATCCTGTCTGATGAGAAGAAGTAAGCCAAATCCGGGCAGATCGAGGAGGTGGTAATAATAATTATCAGTACTTTCTCCGACTAAAGGTAACTTCTTTCTAAATTTTTTCAAATCCTCATCATTGAGTGGTTTTGCCAGCCTTTGTATTGTTTTTTTATACTCCGGACTTTCTTTAATTGTACGTGGAATGGTATGTATATTGCGATAAAGATTCTTTTTATTTGTCTTTTGTCTTTGATGAAAAATGGAGATAGCGGAACAATCTAGATTTTTTAAATAAGAAGTAAGTGCAACTTTTAACATTTTATTCAGATCTAATGTTAGGCCTATCGACATGGCGATTTCATAGGATAAGCGGACTAGATCAGCGTTGTCGTTTTTATTTTTAATAGATAAAGACATGTTGTGGAATAGTTTTTTATTGGTTAATGTCCGATATCTTACTTTATCGGAACATTCGAAGAAGATTGAAATTATTTATAAAAAATCTGTTAAATAAGGATCGTATAAAAATCTATTTTGAATAGAAAAAACATTTTTATTTTGTCCGATTTTACTCTAATTTTAGTAAACCTCATGGAGACTTGTTAATTCCTCACATTTATCATTCAGGGGTTTCACATTCATTCAAATTAGATTTGCTAAGCGGGTGAAGTTTTGTCTATTCAGGTTGGACAAACTAAAGATTCGCTCTGATTAAACTTTTAAAATATTACAAGGTGAATTATACCAACAAAAATCAGCATGAGAAGTACGATGGTAAGGATGTCAAAATATGAATAAAGTAAAGTTAATATTAGAAGACGGCACTGTTTACGAGGGAGAGTCATTCGGTACAAAAAGGGCCACCAATGGAGAGGTGGTTTTTAACACAGGAATGGTTGGATACCCTGAAACACTTACAGATCCATCATATTGTGGTCAGATTCTTGTCCTCACCTATCCATTGATTGGTAATTATGGAGTGCCGGATTATGCGAAAGAGGATAGTTTATTTAAAAATTTCGAATCGGAAAAGATTCATGTTAATGCTCTGATTGTAAATGAATATGAGAGTGAGTTTTTTCATTGGAGTGCTGTTAAGTCACTTCCTGCCTGGTTAAAAGAGCACAATATTCCCGCAATCTCTGGAATCGATACCCGCGCTCTTACAAAAAAACTACGCGAACAGGGTACAATGCTGGGGAAGATCGTCATCAAGAAGGAGGACGATCCTGGCTTTGATGACCCCATGAAAAGAAATCTGGTTGCTGAAGTCAGTACTACCGAACCCATAGAGTATGGTTCAGGGAAGAAAAAATTGATTATGGTCGATTGTGGTGTAAAGAACAATATTATTCGTTCATTTACAGAAAGGAATGTTTCAGTCATTCGCGTCCCCTGGGATTACGATTTTGCAGATATGGAGGCAGATGGAATTCTCATTTCCAATGGCCCCGGAGATCCGATGACCTGTCCTGAGACGACAAAAAATATACTGAAGGCAATGAAAAATAACCGACCAATTTTGGGGATTTGTCTGGGTTCCCAATTGCTGGGTCTCGCGGCTGGGGCAAAAACTTATAAATTAAAATATGGCCATCGTAGTCAAAACCAACCTTGCTCAGAGATGGGCACAAAGCGCTGTTACATTACATCACAGAATCATGGTTATGCAATTGATGCGAAAACAATGCCTCAAGACTGGAGAGAGTGGTTCTATAATGACAATGACGGAACAAATGAGGGGTTGCTGCATATATCAAAACCATTTTTCGGTGCTCAATTTCATCCGGAGGCTTCACCAGGTCCAGATGACACGGAGTTTCTTTTCGACATGTTTATTCGAGCCATGGGGTAAAGAATAAGAAAAAAGAAAAAAGAACTCCCGATTAAAACATCGACATCATATCGATATATCGGGATTAAATCATCCATGATTTAAAAAGACAAAATAGTAATAGAAGTTAGAATTAACAGAAATTATTATCAAATAGTTGGTTTCTTGTCTGAAGAACGAGTTTAATGAACGAAAAATATGCAAAAAATAAAAGACTATATAAATGTAAATTGTAGGTTTGCGAGTTCGTTGAAGTAAGAAATGTCTCTGAGGACAAGAAAGTTGATTTATTAGGTCATAGAAGAATTTGGGAATAATGATTATAAGGAAGAATAAATGATTCGCAAAATCCATCCAAAAAAAGTACTCATATTAGGGTCTGGCGCTCTTCAGATTGGTCAGGCTGGGGAGTTTGATTATTCTGGTAGTCAGGCTATCAAGGCACTTAAAGAAGATGATATCTCAACTATATTGATCAATCCAAATATTGCAACAATACAGACCTCTGAAAAATTTGCGGATAAGGTCTATTTACTTCCGGTGCAGCCAAAATTTGTTGAGGAAGTTATCAAGAAAGAGAAGCCCGATGGCATCCTTCTGGGGTTTGGTGGTCAGACAGCACTAAATGTAGGTGTGGAGCTGGAAAAGACAGGTATTCTCAAAAAATACGGTGTGGCGGTTTTGGGAACACCGGTCAAAGCTATTCAGAACACAGAGGATCGTGAGCTTTTTTCCCGGAAGACCACTGAGATAGGATTAAAAGTCCCGAAAAGTAAGATTGCAAATAATACCGAACAGGCGCTTTCTGCCGCCGAGGATATTGGCTATCCACTGATGATGCGAATTGCCTATGCATTGGGTGGATTGGGATCGGGTATTGTTTCCTCACGAAAAGAACTAAAAGAAAAATGTCAGCGGGCTTTTGCCTTTACGAGTCAGGTATTGATCGAAGAATCGCTATATGGTTGGAAGGAAGTAGAATATGAGATAGTAAGAGATTACCATGACAATTGTATTACAATCTGTTCAATGGAAAATCTAGATCCTATGGGAATTCATACCGGAGACAGCATTGTTGTTGCACCGGTTCAAACGCTGACTGCCCATGAGAATTTTAAGCTGCGTTCAATCGGTATTCAACTTATCAGACATTTGGGGATTATAGGTGAGTGTAATATTCAATATGCACTTGATCCAAATTCTGATGATTACCGTATCATCGAAGTAAATGCAAGATTGAGCAGAAGTTCTGCTCTTGCCTCAAAAGCCAGCGGTTACCCACTTGCTTTTATCGCAACAAAACTGGCGCTTGGATATGCTCTGAACGAAATTCCTAATATTATAACCCAGGTGACATCAGCTTGTTTCGAACCAGCTCTGGACTATATTATTGTCAAATATCCACGCTGGGATTTAAAGAAGTTTACCCAGGTTATTGATGATCTGGGTTCCGAGATGAAATCTGTTGGTGAAGTAATGTCGATTGGTCGGAATTTTGAGGAAGCCTTTCAAAAAGCGATTCGTATGCTGGATATCGGAATAAAAGGATTGAATACGGAGGGGATTGTTATAAAGGACCTTGATTCTGCGATCAAGGTGCCTAATGATAAGCGTATCTTTGCCATTGCACGAGCGATCGATGAAGGTTACAGTTTGGAAAAAATTCACGACTTATCAAAGATTGATTTATGGTTTCTGAATAAGTTAAAAAATATTGTAGAGCTGGGAAAAAAACTTAAGAAAAAAAGAATTAAATCTTTGAAATCCGATTTGCTGGAAAAATCTAAGAAATTCGGATATTCAGATAAACAGATCGCGGAGTTAATACATAGTGACGAATTGACGGTTCGTAAATTACGTAAAAAACTTGGGATCGTCCCCAAAGTAAAACAAATTGATACCCTTGCGGCGGAATACCCGGCAGCAACCAATTATCTCTATTTGACCTATCATGCAACAGAGGATGACCTTAGTGAAAAAAGAGATAATCAAATTGTTGTTTTAGGGGGAGGACCCTATCGGATAGGTTCCTCCGTGGAGTTTGACTGGTGTTGTGTGAACTCGGTTCTGACATTGAATGATCTGGATTATACCACGATTATGATTAATTGCAATCCGGAAACTGTAAGTACCGATTATGATACGTGTGATAAACTCTATTTTGAAGAATTGAGTTTTGAGCGCGTGATGGATATCTATGAAAAAGAGAAACCCGAGGGTGTAATTATTTCTATGGGTGGACAGATCCCCAATAACTTAGCCATACCCTTACATAAACAAAAGGTGAATATTCTCGGAACTTCACCCTCTCAGATAGATAATGCGGAAAATCGATATAAATTTTCCAAAATACTTGATAAAATAGGGGTTGATCAGCCCGAATGGAAAGAATTTAGTGATATCAATGAAGCAAATAAATTTGCTAAAAAAGTTGGATATCCGGTATTAATACGCCCCAGTTATGTTCTTAGCGGAGCAGCAATGAATGTTGTCAAATCATCCGACCAGTTGCACGCCTATTTAATAGAAGCGACAGAAGTGAATAAGGACCATCCTGTTGTGATTAGTAAATTCATAACCGGTGCACGAGAACTAGAAATGGATGCGGTTGCTGATGGTGGGGAAGTTATCTGTTCTGCAATCTCAGAGCATGTGGAAAATGCCGGCGTACATTCAGGAGATGCTACCATGGTATTGCCACCTCAGCGCACATACCTGGAAACAATGCGCCGGGTTAAAATGATCGGAGCAGAAATTGGAAAGGCCCTGGAGATCACAGGTCCCTATAATATGCAATTTATCGCAAAGGACAATGAAGTTAAAGTGATTGAATGCAATCTTCGTGCCTCCAGAAGTTTTCCTTTTGTCTCCAAGGTAACAAAAAATAATTTTATCGATATTGCAACCCGTGTGATTATGGGGCAAAAGATAAGTAAATCACAATTGTCTTCATTTGACATTGATTATGTTGGTGTAAAATCGCCGCAATTTTCATTTACCCGTTTAAAGGGCTCAGACCCTGTCCTTGGTGTTGAAATGTCTTCCACGGGCGAAGTAGGGTGTATTGGAGAAGATTTTGATGAGGCCTTTCTCAAAAGTTTGCTCTCTATTGGTTTTGAGTTTCCAAAGAAAACTATTTTAATGTCGACGGGGAATCTGGAAAATAAACTTAACTTTTTACAAGAGACAAAGATTCTTTCCCAAATGGGATTCATACTTTATGCAACCTCAGGTACGGCAAAATTTATGAAAGAGAATGGAATTAAGGCTGAACGGCTGCATTGGCCATTAGAAAAGAAAGAACCTAATGTCTCGACCTATATCTCGCAAGGCAAAATTGATCTTGTAATCAATATCCCTAAAAACGCGGAAAAAACAGAATTAACAAATGGGTATCTAATCCGCCGATCAGCGGTTGATCATAATGTACCTTTGTTAACTAATCTTCAACTAGCTAAGCGATTTGTTAAAGCGATGCTTACAAAAGATGAGTCAGATTTAAAAATTAAAAGTGTTGAGGAATACGTTTAAAATCCAAAACAGGTTTGTTTTAAAGGAGACGTAAATATTCCTTAAGGTCTCTTAGTTTTTGGCTAACACTAGCAATTGACAGACACACTTATATGAAAAAGATTGATTCACTACCAGACTATCTTAAGATTATCCTAATAGTTGTCAGTTGTGTTATGGCAACATTATTAATGTTACAATCATCGCCAGACCCCCCATCCAATTTTGTTCAATTTTTCAGTTTTTTATTCTTAGGTTCTAGCCTTTACCTGATCTTTAACTTTAAGAATCCCAAAATATATACACGAATTTTTGCCGGACTGGCCTTAGGAATAATAGCTGGTCTCGTTTTTGGTGATCAGATTCAGGTGTTCTTACCTGTGGGTAAGGCTTTTATTCAGTTAATTAAAATGATAGTTGTACCGCTGGTTTTCGCTTCATTGCTCGTTGGAACTGCGAGTATGAATAATATCAAAGAATTAGGAAAAATCGGGGTGCGAACATTATCATTTTATTTAATCTCTACTGCCGTAGCAATTACGATAGGTTTGGCCATAGCAAATATGATCAATCCTGGGGCGGATATTCCGGCTGAGATAAGTACAGAATTGCAGCAGGAATATCATCAGGTGGCCGGAGATAAAATTGCCAGGGCAGTAGAGCGACCATCTACCGTTGATCTGCTCCTTGATATTATACCGGAGAACCCAGCCCGATCTATGGCTGAAGGCAAAATGCTGCAAATTATTTTTTTTGCAATCATCGCTGGAATTGCGGTCACTTATTTAAATGAGGAAAAGAAAAGAAGTATCTTACTTTTTTTTGGAGGTGTGACAGATATTACCATTCAAATGGTTCATTTTGTCATGAAACTTGCCCCTTATGGCGTCTTTGCACTTGTTGCTGCGGTTGTCGGTCAATATGGGACACATATTATCTATACGCTCCTTGGTTATTTTATTACTACAATTTTAGCATTAGCCGTTCATGTATTTATTTTCAATAGTGCCGTAATAAAATTGTTTACAGGATTAAAAATCTCCGAATTTTGGCAGGGTGTTTATCCTGCATTATTGGTCGCCTTTTCGACGAGTTCCAGTTCAGCGACTCTTCCTGTGAGTATTGAATGTGCCGAAGAAAATCTGAAAGCAAAACCAGAAGTGGCCAGTTTTGTATTGCCTTTAGGGGCGACCATCAACATGGATGGTACGGCTATTTTTCAGGGTGTCTCTGCTGTTTTCATTGCAACGGTTTATGGTATGGATTTAACTTTGATGGACCAATTAACTATTATCCTGACAGCTACTTTGGCTTCAATAGGTACTGCGGGTGCGCCACAGGTTGGTATTATTATGTTAACCCTTGTCCTGCAGAGTATTGGAATTCCATTGGAAGGGATTGCGTTAATTCTAGGTGTAGAACGGTTCCTTGATATGGCTCGAACGGCTGTAAATGTTACAAGTGATTTGTCATGCACAGTTGTGGTAGTGAAAGACAAAAAGGAGATAATACTTAAAAAAAAGGAATAAAGAAAAAAGACAAAAATGTTATAGTGAAGGGATTTTCTTTATGAAAGTAAAATTGCCATTCAACGATCGTCTGAATATGCTGATATCAAATAAAAGTTCTCTCCTCTGTATTGGACTTGATCCTGCTATGGAAAGACTTCCTTCATATTTAAAATATGAAAAGAACCCCTTTATCATATTTAACCGTGAAATAGTAGAAGCCACCCATGATCTGACCATCGCTTATAAAGCGAATATGGCCTATTATGAAAGCGAGGGACAAAATGGTTTAGAAGCGTTGAACGATCTTGAAACCATGATGTCAAAAGATACATTGCTTATTCTCGATGGAAAGAGGGGGGATGTACCTCATACGGCTGAAATGTATGCTGCCGGGTACTTTAAGCAATTTGGAGCTAATGCTGTTACAGTTAATCCCTACATGGGTAAAGATAGTGTAGAACCATTTATCAAAGATCCAGATAGAGGGGCCTTTATTTTATCTTTAACCTCTAATGAGGGATCAATGGATTTTCAACATTTACAAATCGGATTGGATCCCTTGTATTTGTATGTGGGGAAAAAAGTTGAATCCTGGAATGCTCAAAAGAATTGTGGCTTGGTGGTAAGTGCGAAAGATATAGAGGGGATGAAGATATTACGTGGTGCCATACCGGATCTGCCTTTTCTGGTCCCCGGAGTAGGTGCGCAAGGCGGCTCTTTTGCGGATGTGGTGAAATATGGACGAGATAAGAATGGAACCGGTTTGCTGATCAATATTGGGCGGGATATTATTTATGCAGGAGATAGAAAGGATTTTGCACAAAAAGTAAGGGAGCGTGCAAAGTATTATGTAGATGAAATGGCTAATCTTATTCATACATCCTGGAATTATTAATAAACGAAAAATTGGGAATTAGGAATTTATAATTATGAAATGCGAATATCAAAAAGAGGAAAAAATATCAACAGATGACGAGATATTGGAAATGTTTAGAAAGAGCGAGGCATTACTTTCAGGACATTTTCGGCTTACCTCTGGTTTACATAGTGCAAATTATTTTCAATGTGCTCTGGTCTTGCAACATCCACAATGCAGTCAACTTTTGGCTAAGAAGATAGTTGACTATTTTATCAATTTGGAAATTGATTCAGTCATCTCTCCGGCAATTGGTGGTATTGTTGTTGGACAAGAAGTTGGCCGTCAACTTGGTATTAGAACCATATTTGCGGAACGTAAAGATGGTAAGATGCAATTGCGTCGAGGGTTTCAATTTTCTCCCGGAGAAAAAGTTCTGGTGTGTGAAGATGTGGTTACCACCGGCGGATCGGTGTTTGAAGTGATCGAGGTAGTAAAAGATTATAGTGCTGAAGTTGTAGGTGTTGGATTTATTGTTGACCGCAGCAATGGTGAGGTGAATTTTAGGGTTGATCAATATTCTGTCATTCAACTGGATACTAAGGCTTATCCGGCCGGGGACTGCCCCTTATGTGAAAAACAAATTCCAATCCAAAAACCAGGTAGCCGCTAAGAGATGGGTTGCCGGTACTATTGAAGGTGTCATTTCGGATGCGCCCTAGGCAAATGAGAAATTTTTAGTTTCTCTCAACAAAGAATTAAGCCATAAGATAAATTGTAGAATTCCTGTCCCATCGCTGACAGGACCCGAAATCACCTTGAATTTTATATTTAGATTTAAATAACTCAAATGAAATAAATAACAGTAAATATTTTAATAACACAGGAAGAATAATCATGAAGAAAATGTGGGTCATATTAATCGGAATCATTATACCTGTTTTAATGATGAACTGCGGAGCTAATCCCAATGTTGTAATTGTTACCAATCTTGGTGAAATTGAATTAGAATTATTTAATGATAAAGCACCTGGACATGCAGAAAATTTTGTGAAATTAGTTGAAGAAGGGTTTTATAGTGGAACCACATTCCATCGTGTGGCCAATGGATTTGTAATACAGGGTGGTGATCCAAATTCGAAAGATACCAACCCTAATAATGATGGACAAGGTGGACCTGGATATGAGGTGGATGCGGAAATAAATTTGCTACATTTGAAGGGGAGTGTTGCCGCGGCGAGAATGCCGGATCGCATGAATCCGGAAAAAAAATCTAATGGAAGTCAATTTTATATATGTCTCCAGGATCTACCTCAACTTGATGGTGCTTATACCGTTTTTGGTAAAGTTGTTCGTGGTATGGAAACTGTTGAGAAGATCGGGCGTTTAAAAACCGATCCCAGGGAGAGACCACAGCGTCGTGTGGTGATGGAACGTGTATACGTTAATTAACCTGGGCTAAATTTTTTATAGCCAGGTGCTAGACTGTTTATTACCTGGCCACCATTACTAAACAGGTTAGTTGCCGATGATACATTTAAAATTGATAGTTTTAATTTCATTCTTTTTATTGGGAAATTTATTTGCGATTGATACTGATCGTTACTGGATATTTTTTTCTGATAAAAATTCAAAGATAAATTCTATTCTCGATGATGACCAAAGACAGATCATATCTGCGAGAGCATTAAAAAGAAGAGAAATACGTGGCGCTTTAAAGGTCTTTGATGAAACAGATAAACCTGTTTCTGCAGATTATATTCGTCAATTAAAAAATCTGGGTATTATAATTCATCACACCTCACGTTGGTTAAATGCAGTTAGCTGTTACTTGAATGGCACCAGGGTACAAGAATTAGAAAAATTAAACTTTGTAAAAAAGATCCAGCCGGTAAAATCATACATAAGAACACCACTTAAACCTGCACTTCAAAAGGACTTGTATAAATCAGATGATCCGGATTATGGACCCTCTTTCAATCAGAACAATATGATTGGAATACCAACTGCACATTCGTTGGGTTTCCATGGTGAAGGGGTCCTTATCGCTGTTTTTGATACCGGATTCATTCTGGAGCACGAGGCCTTGAAGAATGTAGAGGTGACTGCCACCTGGGATTTTATAAATGGTGATGATAATGTTGAAAATGAATCAGGAGACCTGTCGACTCAGCATAATCATGGTACAGAAGTATTGAGCGTTCTGGCAGGGTATCAACCGGGTAATATTATTGGTCCTGCTTATGCGTCACACTATATTCTCGCCAAGACTGAGGACCTGAAAAGTGAGACCCATGCAGAAGAAGATAACTGGATCGCAGCAGCTGAATGGGCTGAAAGCCTCGGTGCCGATATCATTTCTTCATCGGTGGGTTATATCTTGGATTATACCTATGAAGATATGGATGGTAATACTACGCTTATAACGAGAGCAGCAGATTTGGCTGTGAGAAAGGGTGTCGCTGTTTTTAGTTCCGCTGGAAATGAGGGATCAACAAGTTGGAAATATGTAATCGCCCCTGCAGATGGAGATAGTGTTATTGCCATCGGTGGGGTCCTGCCGGATGAGACATTTTGGAACAGTTCTTCTAGAGGACCGACTGCTGATGGTAGAATAAAACCTGATCTGTTGGCACAGGCCCAGGGTGTATATACGATAAATCCCCAAACAACTGATAGCTATAAATATGTCAACGGAAATTCATATTCATGCCCTTTGGCAGCTGGAGTAGGTGCTGTTTTATACTCAACTATGCCTGGGTTAACACCTATCGATCTGCGGGATCTTCTAATCCAAAATGCTTCACATTATGATAATCCCGACAACCAGCACGGCTATGGTCTGATTGATTTAGAAAAGATATTTTTAAATGTTATTACAAAGCCTGGCGTTTCAGTTCGTGAGTTTATGGTTGTCCCTGGATATGGAAAAAACACGGTAACCTGGATTGCTGATCGGGAAATTGATAATAATCATTGGATTATAAGTCGAAAGAGCAGCACGAATATATTTCAGCCAATTATCTATGTTGAGGGGCGTGAAGCAGGAATAAGCGCCCAATCATATATAGTTACAGACGATGAGGTGAACGGGAATGAACTGTTTACATATACCTTATCTGCACAATTGACATCTGGAACTGAGGTTTTTGTTGATTCACTCCGAATTGAAAGCATTGAACCATCAGGCATCTCTTTGTTGAAAAATGCGCCGAATCCATTTAATCATGAAACTAAAATTGTTTTTGGTTTGGATCGTGCACAAAAAATCAGTCTAAAAATTTATAATATTCTTGGTCAGAAAATAAGGACATTAATTGATTGGCAATTTTATAAGGCAGAGTATCACCATTTGAGATGGAATGGAATCAACGACTATGGGAACTCTGTAAACAGCGGTACCTATTTTTTGCAACTTGTATCTGAGGATGGTACCGCAGTTGTGAAATTGTTGTATATTAAATAGTTTTTAATTTGTTAGGGTCGTGACACCCAACTTTCGATACTTGATACTCGATTTTTTATTTTGAATATTTGAGAATATCACGAATGAATAGGATGCAGATTATGTACAAAATAATTGGCAAAAACACTTGATAAAATCCTCTTTACAGCAAAAATTATCCGGTATCCCAGAGGAAATAAATGTCAAAGAGAGCGTTTGTTATCATCATTGATGGTGTTGGTGTTGGTGAAATGCCTGATGCCAATCAGTATGGAGATACAGGAAGCGATACTCTGGGGAATCTCTCCAGAGTAACTTCAGGTCTTCAATTGCCTAACTTATCACGTCTTGGCTTGGGTTGTATACATCCCATAGGAGGTGTGACCTGTCCTGGAAGTCCACTGGCTTCTTTTGGTAAAATGGCAGAAATGTCACCGGGAAAAGACAGTACAACAGGTCATTGGGAATTAGGCGGTTTGGTTTTGGAGAAGCCTTTCCCTCTCTTTCATGAAGGATTTCCTGATCAAATCATGAAGAGATTTCAGGAGTGAAACAGGCCTTGGATATTTGGGAAACTATGCAGCCTCCGGAACAGAAATAATTAAAAATTTGGGTGAGGAACATATCAGAACCGGCAAACCAATTATTTATACATCTGCCGATAGCGTGTTCCAAATTGCAACTCATGAGGAAATAATCCCACTCGATCGCCTATATGAGATTTGTCAGATCTCACGAGATCTTTTGACAGGGCCACATGCGGTTGCTCGTGTCATAGCCAGACCCTTTGTTGGAACTAACAGGGATGATTTTGTTCGTACAAAATACAGAAAAGATTTTTCACTGAAACCTCATGGGGCAACGATATTAAATATTTTGAATAGTTCCAACATTCCGACAATCGCAATTGGGAAAATCAACGATTTGTATGCTTATGATGGGATTTCTACAAGTATTCATACTAAGACGAATACTGAAGGTATGGCAGCATTAGATAAGACTATTATGACATACCACCATGGTCTTATTATGATAAATCTGGTTGATTTTGACATGCTTTGGGGACATCGAAATGATTCGGAAGGCTTCCGGCAGGGGCTTAAGGTGTTTGATCAGTGGTTGGGGACCTTTATATCTAATCTGAAAAATGATGATTTGTGTATCATTACTTCTGATCATGGAAATGATCCAACAACATCAAGTACAGATCATTCCAGGGAATATGTCCCCCTTCTTGTCTTCGGACCAAAATTTAAAAATGGCATAGACCTTGGGATTCGCAAATCATTTGCTGATCTGCAGGCGACGCTAGCAGCTTATTTTCAAGTTGAACAAACCGCCTGGGGAATAAGTTTCTTAGAATCGATTTCGTTGATAAAAGAATAGGGCTGGATTGAATGCACTTTAAAATGAACAGATTGATAGAGGTCTTGTATGTACCCTTTCACTGCCGGGGAAGACCCCATTTAAAATGACCATTAATCAGAAGAATTCCTCGAGGCTCTGCCTCGGGGTTACCTATTTCTCCCTCTCCTTTAGGAGAGGGTTGGGGAGAGGTAAATAAATGAAATTGTGTTTTTTGAAATTTGTGTCGAAATAATACTGGTGAAATACCCTGATAGGCATCGGGGATCGTCAGTTTTAAAGAATTTCTTTATTGTAAAAAAAATGAAATTTAAAGATCATTTTAATATATTTAACGGCGCCTATGGAAACCATGTGGAAAAAAGTCAAAAAAAATATTGCAGAGTACTATCGCTCTGTCTCTGAAAAAACGGGTGATCTAACAAAGATTGGTCGTCTTAAACTTGAGATTATTGCGACAAAAAGAGATATCGAGAAAGCATTCATAGAATTGGGAGGACGTGTTTATCAGTCCTTTGTTAGCAGTTCGGAGAATGAGATACCCAAAGACGCAGATGTTGAGAGACTTGTTGGTCTAATTGAGGGAAAGGAGCAAACCCTTAGAAGGCTGGAAGAAAAAGTGGAACAAATTCGGGATCAACGTGTTGTATTGGACGAGGAGTAGGACTTTTTCTTGCTTAACAAGTTAAAATTAAATCTCGATATAACTATAAACAGCGTTTAGAACGAAATAAAGTAGTCCCACAGTTCGTTTTTTAATGATGCTGGTTGAGAGTCCAGGATTGGTCAATCTGGAAATGGAATTGTTTAAATTCTATTATTAATAGTCTGGTTTTATTCGATAACCACATCATTATGGGGGAAATCTTCACCAAATCTGTTAATAGAAACAAATACAAAATATTAAATCTAATATACTCAACATGCAATGTATAACGTGGAGTCAGGTTAGTGAGCGACTTTTTTTTAAGTAAAAATCAATCTTTGGAAAATTATTTACGAGAAATTGGTGAGGTACAGTTACTAACTCCCGCAGAAGAGATCGAGCTTGCACAAAAAATAAAGCAGAATGATCAACAGGCCCTCAAAAGACTAGTAAGTGCCAATTTACGTTTTGTTGTAAGTGTTGCAAAGTCCTATCAAAACTATGGTTTGACCTTAGAAGATCTTATTAATGAAGGAAATCTGGGGTTGATGAAGGCTGCATACCGATTTGATGAAACACGTGGTTTTAAATTTATCTCTTATGCTGTGTGGTGGATTAAGCAATCAATCCTGCAAGCAATCGCAGAGCAATCCCGCCTTGTAAGGCTTCCTCTGAATCGTGTTGGAACCTTAACAAAGATTGGCAAAGTTTATAGTATGTTGGAGCAGGAGTTCGAGCGTGAACCAACCCCTGATGAAATTGCCAATGTCCTGGAAGTTGAATCGGGTGACATTTCTGATACGATTAAATTGGCGACCAGGTCGATATCAATGGATTCTCCGCTTCAACGTAATAGTGATAGCAGACTTATCGATATAATTCAAAATCAACAGGATCCTGAACCAGATTCTGATATAATGGGTGAGTCACTCAAAGAAGAGGTTAATCACATCCTTAATACATTGACGGGACGAGAAGCAAAAATATTAAAGTTCTATTTTGGTTTAGATGGTGAAAAACCTCATACACTTGAAGAAATTGGTGTTAAATTTAAATTAACAAGAGAGCGTGTACGTCAAATAAAAGAGAAAGCGTTGCGTCGGCTCCGCCATAGTTCCCGCAGTAAAGTACTCAGATACTACCTCGGTTAAGTATAAAAACGTATTGTTTCCCAAAGCCCCGACCTATGGGGTTTTTAATTTTACGTTTTTCTTCGTATATTACCTAAATATAGTTTTCCAACATGATTATAGATGAATATAAGATATTTTCACTAACGGAAAATAATAACGATTGTCCGAACAAGGTTAGAAAAATTGTACAGATTGTTGATGATAAAGAAACGATTCCGGAAGTTTAGTTTAATCCTGGCAATAATCGTAGTGATTATTTCTCTGGATTATACAGAGAAATCTATAGCTCAAGACTTTAATAAACTATCTGAAGGCAAAATATCAAATATTGAGTTGATTAACAGAACTTTTTTAGGTAATTGGAAACGTCAGTATTATGGAAACGAAGCACCTAACCGTTTAGATCCTCTTTGGAAATTTTTTCTGGGAAAGGGAAAGACGGTCATATCAAAAAATATAGGTGAGAAGGAATGGGCGGGTAGTGGATGGACAGGACAACCGCTTCTGGTAAAAGAAAATAATAAGTTGTTCCTGATTCAGAGTTCCCTCGATCATCATTTGAGAAAAATTGATGCAAGTTCAGGCCAAATGATCTGGCAAAATAAGTTTGACGATGCTATAAAAGGAACGGGGACTCTTTGGATTAATGAGGAATCTCCAACTCTTGACCAAAGTATTTTGATCTTACAAGGAAGCAGGCGGGGGTATGAAAAGGACCTATACTCAAAATATGTGCCCAGTTACAGAGGTATCTCTTATTTTTCCGGTGAAGAACTATGGCGGATGGATGTGATACGTACGGCAAGTTATAGCAGAGATGTTGATGGTTCTGCTCTGACAATTGGAGGTACTGCCTATATTGGTTTGGAAAATGCCCTATTTACTGTTTTTGATCCCAACCCCCTTTCAGCAATTTTACAGGACGGGATGTTACAACCCAAAATTTATCAACAATTAAAATTATATAACCAGAATGATCAAATCAGGCATGGGGGAAATCTGGTCGTCGAATCTTCACCAGCATTGTTGAACAATAAAATTTACATCACGGCAGGATCTGGTCATGTCTATGGTTATGATTTGAATCAGAATAAACTAGTATGGGATTTTTATATCGGTTCGGATATGGACGGTTCTCCTGTTGTTACGGAGGATGAATGTTTACTCGTCACTGTGGAGAAACAATATATCTCGGGCAAGGGAGGTGTCTTTAAACTGGACCCTTCTAAATCTCCGGGAGAATCTGTCGTTTGGTACCAACCTGTTGAGGACGATAGCGTAGTATCCTGGCAGGGGGGGGTGATCGGCTCTGCAAGTGTCAATGATGCGACACGGGATGGCGGTGCTCCAGGTTTATCTGCATTTATTGGTATTGATGGTTTTTTATATGTGGTTAACCATATGGAGATTGATACGGCGAGCGGGTTTGTGGATGGCCCCAATAATAAATTCAAATACCCTCAACCTCGTTTAGTATTTAAAAAACAGATTGGACCTTCAATATCCACTCCGATAATCGTTGGGAACAAACTGGTTGCAACCGGGTATAAGGGTATTTATTTGTTTGAGTTTGACACGAGCCTTAATTTTAAGCTTCTTGATACATGGGGAAGAAGTGCTATTGAATCCACCGCAATTGTCCATAACAGAAGATTGTATGTTGGAGCTCGGAATGGATATCTCTATTGTCTGGGGGAAAAATAATAAAAGTTATAAATATAATAACTAAAACGTACCGATATATGGCCTAATTTCAGTTTAATTATAAGGATAAAGAAAAAATGCATTTTTTTCTTTTTTTAGCTAATTTTCCTGAAAACCATCCGAAACTAAGATTTAGGCTCGAAATTATTGATAATTGTTATTTTAGGAGTATAAAAAAGCTTGACAAAATCCTTGAATTTAAATATTTTTGCAAAGTCGGTGGGTCTATCCCTCAGTTTTGCTTCACAATCACCAATTAAACCTTCAAGGATTAAGGGCTAAGGAGTCAGTTTTGGCTAAAGAGGAATCTACGATCATTTTTGTCTCAAAAGACAAATCATATATTAAAGAATTAAAAATTTCCAGGTACAAGTTTCTATTGTTCTCTGTTCTTTTTCTGGCGGCCTTTCTGGCTGGAGGAAAGTTCAGTTTGGATTGGTTATTAGAGTTTCGTTATGATTCAAAAGTTGAATTCTTAGAAAAGAATAATCAATTCCTGAAAAATCAATTGACAGAAATGAGAGAGAAAATAGAAGTTGTTAATGAAAATCTTTCTGTGATTGAAAAACGTGATGACGAGATCCGTATGATCATGGGCGTAAAAGAGCTTGGTGAAGACGTCCGGGATGTAGGTATCGGTGGTACGAATTTCGAATATAAATTTGCAGATCAAGTTGTAAACCCGGATGTTGCCGAGGATCTGAATGAGCAAATGCTTATGATTGACAAACTTGAACGTGAGGTTAAATTAGAACTGCAAAGTTTTAGTGGTTTGATTAGTACTTATCAGGCCAAGGAAGACAGTATACGACATATGCCTGCCTTACATCCTGTTCTTGATGGACGTATCACTTCAGAATTCGGTATGCGTTTGCATCCAATTTATAAAAGATACCGGAAACATCCAGGTATAGACTTTGCCGCAAAAGCTGGTGCTCCCATTTATGCCGCTGCTGATGGAATTGTAAAAGTAGCGAAACACAATGGTGGGTACGGAAATTGTGTTTTTCTTGATCATATATATGGTTTTGAGACCAGGTATGGTCATATGCAAAAAATATTAGTGAGAAGAGGCCAAAGGGTTAAACGAGGCGATAAAATCGGACTTGTAGGTGAAACCGGTATAGCTACTGCGCCACATCTCCACTTTGAAGTACATTTTGATGGAAAAGAAGTTAACCCGAGACATTACTTCTTTAATGATCCTTCACTAAATAGAATTGTTGTTGAAGAAAAACGCCAATAGGCGGTTTTCTTTGCCTTCTTCCTATGGGTCTCAACGGTCGGGTGGAAATATTCTGAAAATTCTTGTACTGTTTGGCTGTAAAAACAATTTATAGGAAATAGTATTTTTAGAAAGTATTTCTCCCTTTAGGGGATCAACTAGTTGTATCGGTGCTGGAAACTTGATTGTTTTATCTCCTCCTGATTTAGTATGCAGAGTTAGCCATCCAAATCCTGAATAAATAATATCATTGCTTTCAAGATACAGATGTACACCTGCTTTCATCCATATCTCCCTCAATTCGTTCTCTGACCAATGAATCTTTTTTGTAAATTTACTTAGATCGCCATTAATTCCTGAAATTTTACCCCATCGTGCGATCAAAAACAACTTTATTGGAGATAAATGAGCGATATTATTAATGAAAATGATTCAGAATTGCTTTTTTATTTTATATTTCATTGAAATTTTGTATCTTTAATCCCCATAATAGTATTTTTTCTAACCCGTTCGTTTTATCGAGGATTTTCCACTGTTTATTTGTTCCCGAAAGATTAATATGAATATATTCGGTATGTAGAAGGGTGTGGAAGGGATATAACATGTCTCCATAGTCTTAAGGTAAAAATCATTAGTAATATTCCAGCCCAATATACAGCTCAATATTTGCCTGGATGGTGAATGGAAAATTTTCGCTTACATTGATTGAAAGATAAATACAGACTCTATAACTATATGTATAGATGAAGAAAATATCTGAAAAAAATAGAAAATTATATATTCAATAATATGACCAAAGTGGATGATAATAATGAGCAAATGTAAGTATATTTTTATAACCGGTGGTGTGGTATCTTCTCTTGGAAAAGGGATATCCTGTGCTTCATTGGGGTACTTGCTTAAGTCCAGAGGACTAAATGTATCAATAATGAAACTGGATCCTTATCTAAATGTAGATCCAGGCACCATGAGTCCTTATCAACACGGCGAAGTTTATGTTACTGATGATGGAGCTGAGACAGATCTGGATCTTGGTCATTATGAGAGATTTCTTGATCAAAATATGTCTCGATTAAATAATACGACAACCGGACAAATTTATGACGAGACTATAAAAGAAGAACGCAAAGGTGTTTTTCTTGGTGCCACTATCCAGGTAATCCCACACATTACAGATAAAATTAAAAAACGGATTCGTAGGGTTAATCAAAAAAAAGATCTTGATGTCATCATTGTGGAGATCGGGGGTACAGTTGGTGATATTGAAAGTTTGCCTTTTTTAGAAGCTATTCGCCAATTTGGATTAGATGAACCCAGAGGAAATACCCTTTATGTTCATTTGACTTTGGTTCCGTTTATTTCTGGCGGGGATGAACTAAAAACAAAACCGACTCAGCATTCTGTAATGCGATTGCGAGAAATTGGTATCCAACCTGATATTCTCTTATGTCGAAGTGATCGAACCCTTCCCAAGGCTGTGAAAGACAAGATCGCATTATTCTGTAATGTACGTCCGGAAGCTGTGATTGAAGCGATAGATGTACCGACTATTTATGAAGTGCCATTATTATTTGCCAAACAGAAATTCGATGTGCTTGTTGCTGACCATTTTGGATTTAATGGTAAAAAAGCAAATTTATCTATATGGAAGAAGTTAATCCAGCGGTTTAAATCTATAGAAAAAGAAATTACCATTGCAATTTGTGGAAAATATGTTGCTTTACCCGACGCATATAAAAGTATCATGGAATCATTTGTTCATGCCGGAATAGAAAATGATGTAAAGGTGAATTTGAAATGGATAAATACGGAAGAAATTGCAGAAGGTACAGAGAAGAAATACTTGAGTGATGTCGCTGGTATACTCGTACCAGGTGGATTTGGCGAAAGAGGAATTGAAGGGAAATTGCTAACTGTGAAATATGCCCGTGAAAATAAGGTTCCATTTTTTGGAATCTGCCTGGGGCTGCAATGTGCTGTTATCGAATATGCCAGAAATGTTGTGGGATGGGCGGATGCGAACAGCGCAGAATTTGCACTTGATATTGAACATCCTGTAATTGATATAATGGAAGATCAGAAAACGGTTACCCAAAAAGGTGGCACCATGAGACTGGGCGCTTATGATTGCCAACTCAGTAATAATTCGAGGGCACACAAAGCTTATAAATCTGAGATGATCAGTGAAAGGCACCGACACCGATTTGAGGTTAACAATAAATTTCGAGAGGTTTTCCTGGATAATGGAATGATATTCAGCGGTTTGTCACCAGATGAGAAGCTGGTTGAAATGATTGAGTTGGATAATCATCCCTGGTTTGTTGGATGCCAGTTTCATCCTGAACTGAAATCGAGAGCCACGCATGCGCATCCACTTTTTCGGGAATTTGTCAAAGCATCTCTTTTGTTTAATAATAATAAATAGAAAGTTTGATATTGGAGAATGTAATCTGATTATCACAGATGGCTATGCTTAGTTACATTTTTGATTAGTTCTCCCGTTTCATTATAGTATATAAATGGATATTAATCACCTATCATTACAAAATTATATTCTGGTTTATGACCCTAACTCAGATTCATCTGAGGTTGATATGGATTCTCTTCAAGAAAATGGTATTGAGATTGAGTACGCTTCAGATAAAAAAAGTATAATCCGGATGATGCACCAAAGAGAGGCAGCAGCGGTCCTTACATTTTGTACTAATGGAAAGAATTCTGAGATTGATTTTTTGCGCTATATAATGCGTCAGCATCCACATACGCAACGGATATATTTGACAGACCATCTAGGCCAGGAATTGATTGAGAGCGCTGTAAATAAAGCTCATGTAAATTATCTGCTCAAGTTGCCCCTGGAAACATCTAAATTATATAAAATTGTAAGGAAGGCATTTAAAAGATATAGTTTTCTTAAAAAACCTGCTCGCAGATTAGATGATTTAACCAATATTACCGCCGAATTGCTTGAGGATATCAACAAATATCGAAATGAGGCGGGGACTGATGCCCTGACAAGATTGTTGAACCGTCGCTCTTTTAATCAAATACTTGAGAAAGGGATGTCTCTTTTTAGCGAGAAAAAATTAGCTTTTACATTAGTGATTATTGACCTGGATGATTTTAAAATTTTAAATGATAGTTTTGGCCATTCTGCAGGAGACGAGGTTTTGCGAGTTTTTGGCCGCATTTTGCAGGATAATATGCGTCTCGAGGATTCGGCATTTCGCTATGGCGGGGAAGAATTCGCAATCATAGCTAATGGTGATAAATCTCAAAATATTAAAAATTTTGTAAATCGTATACGAGAAGAATTTAAGAATGAAAAAATTGCTTATAACGGACATCAGATGAGTATTACCTTTAGTGCCGGTCTTGCATCGATGCGGGAGTCATTTAAGAAAGATGATTTGATAAATGCGGCTGACAAGGCCCTTTATCGGGCCAAAAAGATGGGCAAAGATTGTGTGATGGACTATGATGATCTGGAATAGAATTTCTGGATAGGGGCTATCTCAATATTTGTAAATTTCAACTATTAAATTATGCCTTATTACCTTCAGTCTTGTAATTTATATTGTTCCAAGAAACATTAGACCAATATTTGCGTTTTACAAACATAAATAGGTGCTCATAATTTTTTTTTAATTTCCTAAAGCTTTTTTCTATATCGTCGATTATTGAACTACGGGGTAATCTGGCTCCAGGTGAGGAATTATCTATCCTGAATTTTTATTTATTCAGGCCAGCCAGACAAAGGGATAAGCGTATAGAGGGCTTCCATAAAACTGTTATTTTGTTGTGTTCCTCTTTACAATTTAAATGAGGATCCCTCCGACTGTTAGATATTCCTTTATCCCCAATTGATATACCGGTAAATTTCGGTGTGTTTAAAGTACACTGATTAAAATTAAATATTATGGCAAATGAACTAAATCAAGTTTCAATATGGTCCTCCTTCGAGAATCTCGTAGAGGAGGCCGAACATAAATTTTTTGATCATGATTATGAAGCTGCAGTTAGACTTTGGGAAAATTATGCCCAAATTACTGGTGCTCCTGTATGGCAGAAGGCTGCAAGTGATATGCGACAACTTATTACGCATTATCTGAGTACGCAAATATCTGAGCCACAAAAACTTTTCGACGCCTGGTTGTTTCTTCGACAACAGATGAATAAAAATCAACTTAGTTCTTATGCATATCACATCATGCAGCGATTATTCGCAAAAATATTTTTGGCCGCAAAACAAACTGTTTCTTTTGATTTGCCAACAGGAATTTTTTGTTTTATTGAGAAAAGATACGATGTCGCACGAGAAAACCTCTCAGTTGTTCTTAATCATGAAGCAGATAATTTACTCGCCCGAATATTTTTAAGTAAATGTCACTTTGTTCTGCAGGAAGAAGAAAAAGGGATGGCCTATCTTTCGCAGGCTGTATTTCTTGGTGGAAACGAATTGCTGGCTGAAGATATCGGAACAGAACAAATTAGGAACTTATATGGTCGTCTGCGTTCGATTCACGGAAAGGGTGAGGTTGGTGCCTGGTTGGTCCCTTTCGAATCCTGGTATCGAAACTGGCTTGTTTGGATTGATGATACGGCTTTCTTTCAGGTGATGCAGCAAAAAGAAAGAAATGAGCGAATTTTACAGGTTAAATATTATGCCTCAGAAAAATACCGGCACTTTGTTCGTTGTCTGTATTTGACTGAGTATGTGAGAGAGTTTTTGCCGAAAGAAAAAGGGATAATCTGGGAACAGGAGGCTTATATGGAAAAACTTGATGCCAATCTTTTTCAGCGGTATCGTAAAAAAAGGAAACCAATTGTTTAGTGCAATTCATCTCGATATTTGAATTATCTCATCGCAACATACCATTTTAATTACCTGATATAAAATCATTCACAAAATTCTTCAGCTGCTAGGATATGTATCAAAAATGGTGAGGCAGATCGTCGGAATTAACTTCATAGTTTGAAATTGTTGTCATATTTGCTGAATTTGATCAATTCTTGTTTTCGGGATGTGTAAGATCACGAAATCCAAACGATCAATAATTTCTAATATATTTCTAATGGAATGAAGTGGCCTTTGTAAAAAAGAAGTATCATTTTTCTTATGGTCTTATCAATAGTAGAAATGAGATCTTTAAATTTTTAGATAAATCAATTAATAGGAAAGCGAGAATATTGTTTGAAGTCTAAGGGTGTTTTATTTGATATGGATGGCGTACTTTTGAAAAGTATGGAGCAACATCTTGAGGCGTGGAGAGATTCATTTAGTCGTTTTGAAGCCACAGTGTCAGAGGAAGATTTCTATCAACTTGAAGGAAGAGGGGTGAAATCTGTTGTTGAAACTTTGGTTGACCGATATGGTATAGATCCCCATTTTAAAGATGAAATTATGCTGGATAAGATTAAGTATTATAACAGGATATTTGAGCCCATATTTTATGATGGAATTTTTACACTTTTAGATGATTTAAAATCCCGGCATATTAAGATGGCTGTTGTTACAGGGGGGATGCGGGATCGCGTGAGCGAAATTATTAACAATCATTTTAGGGATTATTTCTCCGCAAGTATCACATCTGATGATGTAAAAGACACCAAACCTTTTCCGGAACCGTATTTGAAGGGAGCTTCAGCACTTGGCTTAAATCCGAGGGATTGCATTGTGATTGAGAATGCGCCAATGGGTGTAAAGGCAGGGAAATCAGCCGGAATGTTTGTAATTGCGATTACAACAACCTTATCACGGAAATATTTGGAAGAAGCGGATTTAATTGTTGATTCTTTTGAACAGATATACAGATATTTACTTTACTATTTTAAATATTCATAAGTTTCCAACTGTGATCGGCACAGATTATCTATAGCTTTTTCTTTATAACTATTTTGCTGTAATGTATCGATCAACCGGGATTTTACGTTATCTCGCCATTGCAAATCAAAGATATGAAGTAATTTATTTTGAAGGTCTTTTCCATAGATTGGAAATGCAACCTCAATCCTTCTTGACAGATTCCTTCGCATCCAGTCAGCAGAAGCAAGGTAAATGATTTTCTGTCCGCCATTGTGAAAACTATACATTCGGGCATGCTCGAGATATCGATCGATGATACTTATAACTTCAATATTTTCGCTCATATTCTTTACACCGGGTATAAGACAACATATCCCTCTCACAATTATCCGAATTTTTACTCCAGCATTGCTTGCTTTATAAAGTTTTTGAATAATCTTCTTATCCTCGAGACTATTTAATTTAACATCGATGAAGGCTGGTTTACCTTGAGAGGCAAATCTTACTTCCTCTTCGATCAGGTTGTAAAATTTTTTACGCATATTAAATGGGGCGACTAATAAATGGTTGTACTTTTTGTCAACTGGGACTTTGTTCAAATAATTAAAAACCATCTTAATCTCTTTGGTGATTCTGGGGTCGCTGGTGAAAAAACCGAAATCGCTATATATTTTTGCAGTTTTCTCATTAAAATTTCCTGTAGCTAAATAAGCATACAATTTTATTCTATTTCTTTCCCTTCGAGAGACAAGACATAATTTAGAATGGACTTTTAATCCGGGTATACTGTATAGAACCCGAATGCCCTCCTGTTCGAATGTTTGCCCCCACAATATATTGGACTCTTCGTCAAAACGTGCTTTTAATTCAACAAAAACTGTCACGATTTTACCTGAATTGGCTGCCCGGATCAATTGCCGAATTACCTGCGAGTCCGGTGCACCTCTGTAGAGGGTGATCGATATCTCTTCTACGGAAGGGTCTTCCGCTGCTTCTTTTAAAAATCTGATGACATAATCAAAACTATGATACGGATAAAAGGTTAAGATTTCTCTTTTTGACAACTCTAAAAAAATAGATGGAGCATGATCGACTTCAGGTAATCTGACAGTAGGAATTTTTTTATCTTGCAATGATTTTGGACCCAAACGAGGAAAGGAAATAAAATCGCTAAAATTATGATAGCGGCCCCCCGCTACGAGATCCTCTTTTTTAAGCGTAAAAGATTCTCTTAGAAAACCAAGAAAATTTGCTGGCATTTTTTCATCGTACAAAAACCTGGATGGTACACCTGTTTTACGTTGTGTAATGCCCTGTTTGATTTTTGCTAATAAATCACCCGAAAATTCGTCCTCGATATACATCTCAGCATCACGGGTGAGTTTTATTGAATAAATTTCTTTAACTATATAGCCGGGAAAGATGTCACTCAAAAATAATCGCATAATGTCATCTCAGAAAGATTAAAATATTTTTGCCTCCTTTGTCAGGCATTCTGATGAATCGAGGGAGGTGCATGGTGGGGATTTCCACAAGAGCATAGCTGGATCTGGAACTTTTTGACAATTTACCAGAACGATCAAATTTTACATTTAAACGGACTGCAAAATAGAGGGCTTTATTCTGTAAAAATACAGTGATTTTATTCCTCACCAGGAGTGAAGGTCTTAAATGAGGGAAAATTTCATATCTGAAATAATCATGGGCATAATTTATTTGACTTTCATCGAAGTCGGAACCATCTGTAAGAATAATATCATGCTTTTCTAAGTCTGGTATTATTGTATTGCGTAGTATTTCACCCAGTTCCTTTTGATGTATATCTACAGTTGTCTGAATCTGTTTTAATAATTCAATTGGATTCAGTTTAAGATCTTTTTGAATCTTTTTTTTCAAAGGGAGAAGTGATCTTAGAGAGGCGACTCTTACCCGAAAAAACTCATCAAGATTAGACGAAAAAATCGCCATAAATTTTATTTTTTCATGTAATGGGACAAGAGGGTCCATTGCTTCTTGTAAAACACGGTGGTTGAAAGACAACCAACTTAACTCCCTATCATAATATTTAAAATTTTTCATGATCTCCATTCACTTTATTATTTTTTTGGATACTCAAAAAATTTCATAATTCCTGAATCTTCGTTTATCTCATTCCAGGGAGATTTTGGTAGTTCAATGGCAAAAACGCCACAAGTGGGTAGGTTTGTGATAGAATGGTTTGAGAGAGAATTAGCGAGAAATGTCATTCCAGGGTTATGCCCTACTAACATTACGCTTGAATAATTTTCCTCAAGTGTGGAGATAATTTTATATAATACCTGGACACTTGCCTCATAAATAAGATCATTATATTGGATATCACCAAGGGGATAACCCAGTATTTCTGCGATTTTCCGGGCGGTTGTTGCTGCTCTGTTAGCTGGACTTGAAATGATGATATCGGGAAATATATTCATATCCTGAAGTTTTTTACTAATTCTGGGGATATCATTTCTCCCGCGATTATTCAAGGGTCTTTCGAAATCACTAAGGTCCGGATGTTTCCAACTCGATTTTGCATGGCGAACGAGGTATAAAGTTTTCATGTTTTTCCTGATCTAAAATTATGATTTTTGTATTTGAGAAATTAAATAAAATAAAGTACGTTATAGAAAGATAAAACAAAATAAAAAAATAAAAATTGAGTTACATTCCTTTGAATAACATCTCAGGATTTTTTGGAGGATAGATTGACGGATAAAAACGCTTTAATCTTTATCCCGGATATAAGTGGATTTACAAAATTTGTAAATAGCACCGAAATTGATCATAGCCAGCATATTATTGAAGAGTTGATCGAAGTTCTTTTAGATGTGAATGAAATTGACCTGAAGGTATCAGAGATTGAAGGTGATGCTATTCTTTTTTATAAATTCGGTAAGGCACCTGATCCAGCAGAAATAGCACGGCAATCAAAATCTTTCTTTTTAAATTTTCATAACTACCTTAAACGAATTGAAAAAGATTCAGTTTGTCAATGTGGTGCATGTAGAACGGCCAGTCAGACTCACTCTAAAATTCTTTTTGCATTATGGAGAAATAGGCATTTCACAAATACGAGAGCATACCAAGATCGTTGGTAAAAATGTTATTTTGATTCATCGTTTGATGAAAAATAACATTAAGAGTGATGAGTATTTATTGATGAGTGACGCATACACAACTTTGCATACAACGCAAACGCTTTCTGCAGATTTTGATTGGGGACAGATATGCCAAGGTTCTGATACTTATGATCATATTGGTAAAATTAATTATTCATATTTGGAGTTCTCTCCGCTCCTATCAAAGTTAACCGCTTTGTCTCCACCTCAGGATGCAAAAAAATACAAAAATCCCATAGAGGTATCTACTCAAATTGACTTGCCCCTAAATACAATTTACAATATTGTGATTGATCTGGCACAGCGTTTAGAATGGAGTGAGGGATTAAATAATATCACTTATGATAAGAACAAAATCCCCAGAATAGGAATGAGACATATTTGTGAACTACCCGGCGGTACTATTGAACTTGAAACTGTACAAAACAAGCTGGAAGATGGTCGAATTGAATACGCTGAAAAAGCTGTAAAAAGCCTTCTTTTCCCTCAGGCGACAACTTTTTTTATAATGGAGCAAAATGAAGGGGGCACACAAATTACCGTACAGTTTCATTACAACAAGATTTTTTTACTCGGTAATATTTTTGATATTATTTTTAGAAAAAAACTTGCGTTGAACTTTCAAAAGTCAATTACTAATCTAAAGCAATATTGTGAAAAGAAAAAAAAGTGATGGAACCTTTAATTTGTTAAATGGGCTTTTACAATTCACTATTTACGTTGTCCAAATTGATAACCAAGATAATATTTAATGAAAAGATTCCTATTCCTCAAAATGCAAAAGCAAATATATAAGTTATAACAGATACAATTAATCCATACATGAAAATATTATAGGCATATCTCAAATATCTATATTTTTTATCAAGTACAAGTCCCAAATAATAAATATCTCTTATCAAATTATTATACAAATATACACGGTCCTCCATCAACTCCTTCATCCCCCATTCGTAATCCTCAACAGGCAAGTTTATAAAATTGCCAAAGAATAACAGGTTCCCTCTTCGTTCTATGATGTCTTCTTTCGTCATTGTTAATGAGGTAACTTTAGGTCTGGTTGATAGAACGGCATAAATAATTGTACCCATAAGAGTTATTAATAGTAGGACCGTGGGGATGATCAGATCGGGATCTTCATCAATCTTTCTAATTAAAACAGAGACTATGATGGATATTATTAAAGCGCTTATGCTTATAAGTGTACTGGCCTTATTATCTGCAATCGCACTAAGGGTAAAATGATTTTTTGATGTTAATCGAAACATCGTTTCGATACCACGATCCGCTGTCTTTTTTTTCTTTTTCTTTTTAGCTTTTAATGTACCATCTAATTCGGGTTTGATTTTGTCCAGTTCATCCATACCGATTTTCCTTTTTTTTAAAAATAGGATAAAATAATGTATTCGTATATTATTAGTTTATTAACTTTATTTAAGGATGGTTACAATAATATAAAACAATTTTATGTATGAATTTATTCTAATCAAAATAAATATACAGGAATTATTAAGCGACCTTAATTTTACATAACATTTAAAGAAAGTTGAAAAGAAATATTCTAAACAAGAAAAAAATTATCAATTATAAAATTAAGAGAATTTCAAAGCCACAATTCTTTAAATTCCCGTTATTCTAATTGAAATCCCGACTAAAGAAATAAATAGGTGTGCATTATGAGAAAGAACTTTTATCTTGTCATATTTTTATTAGAAATATTTGCGTTTGAGAGTGGCCTCTTTGCTGACAATTATCTCTTAAATGGTAACCAGACCTCGATAATCAATTACCGATTGTTTCAAAACATAATACCGACCTCTGAAACAGCCTCATTAAATCTAAGTTATGTAATACCTGAAAGTTTTGAATCCATTACCTATAGTCAACATGTCTCGAATTTTAAGATTAGTTTTACAGTTGATCCTGAGAATAAAAAAGAGTGGGTTGATAAACGCGGAAATCACGTCATGGATTATGCCTGGAAAAATCCACGTCAACCTATTGAGGTCGTCATTTCATTCCAAACAAAAAATACAGTCGCCTTAAAAGAGGTAGTAAGTAATGCCCCTTTCCCGATTGAAGGTATATCTGCTAATTTAAAACCCTATCTGGCTCATAGCAAAATGGTACCTTCAGAGGACAAATCACTGCGTGAATTATCCTCTGAAATTGTAGGAAGTGCAAAAACAGAGTATACAGCGGTTCATAATATATTAGCTTGGGTGATAGATCATGTTAACTATGTACTGAATCCGGAAGAGTTTGGGGCCTTATTTACTTTGAAAACCGGGCGAGGTAATTGTCAGAATTTTTCCCATCTTGCTGCTGCCTTAATGCGTGCACAGGGGATCCCTGTTCGCATTGTCAATGGGATTACGTTGAAAGAACCCTATAATATTGAGGTTGAGGATAGACTCCTTACACTAAATATGGCAGAAGGCCGTCATTCCTGGATAGAAGTTTATTTCCCTGATCTCGGTTGGATGCCTTTTGATCCACAGCAGAGTGAGTTGTTTGTAAGCAACCGGTTCATTCGTATTGAAGTTGGTACGGATAACGAAGAGACCATGAATGATGGGTTGGTACGTTGGACGAGAACGAAGGGCTCTAAGGAGGTTATTTCGTTCCAGGAAGGGATGGAAGCTGCGTTCCTGCGAGATGAAATTTCAATTAGCGGATACAACCAGAGAATTGGTCCCAGAAGACTTCTTCTCATGCCAGGAGTTCAGACAAAAATTGAGATACCTGAACAGCCAGTAGCTGAAAAGCCTGAAAAATTTGATCCGAAAACTCTAGCAAACCTTAGATTTGATAAACCTTTTATCTTTGGAAACCTGGACTATCCACGAAACATCAATTTTGCCTTTACACGAATATCATCGCAGGGAAAAGACGAGAATTCACAGGAATTAAAAAAGAATTTTTTAGTTGAAACGGCAGAATATGTTAGTGGCAATTCGGATTATGCACAGATGTTTATTCTGAAAAAACCCATTCTTCTGGAAAGAATTGGGCTTGCTTTACAAAAGTTTGGCGGTCGTGGTTTTTTGTCTCTGGAGATTCGGGAAGATCAGAACGGAAAGCCGGGTGATGTCGCGGCGGTGAGCAATTCTGTCGATTTACAAGCATTCCAACAGGGTAGGGGGTATGATTGGATTGATTTTGATTTTTCTGATCAAGGATTAATCCTCACCCCGGATAAATATTGGATCACGGTTCGATTCAAGGGGAGTCCGATCATAAACTGGTTTTATAGTTATGGTAAGCCTGTCGGTCCGATTGAGGGTACCCTGATGAAAACAGGCAAAGAAGATACTTGGATGCATACAATGGGTTATGAATTTAATTACCGTGTGATAGGGAAGGCTGTTGAATAAGTTCGTTTAGTTATTTACGCCTGTTATATCATAATTGTAATGGCCGTATTCGAAGAACTACCTGAAGCGATTTTTAGTCATCCATGGGCTGGATGTCTTTCCGGATAGGTAAGATCAATATTGTATGGGCGTCTTAAAACATAAAACCAGTGGTAAAATAAAGAATGGTATCTTCCGGCGATAGGGCAACCGTCGTATTAAATGTTATTTCTCTGTTTAGAAATGATACCCAACCTCCTCCGCCGAATGAGGGATGCCATTTTTTTGAATCTTCCCCAGTATAAAATACACGGCCGCTTTGTGCAAATACTGAAAAGCCAACCCTTGCCGGGACGAGAATTTTTATTGGGAATAAGTAACTTCTCAAATCGATGGCTCCAAAGAGTGAAGCATTTCCAGAAAATCTCCCCCTTTCAAAACCCAAGAGGTTTGGCCGTCCTCCAAGAAAAGTGCTCATGTGTAAAGGATAATTGCCCCAGACATAGGCACCAGAACAACGAAAGGCGAATGATGATGTGGTTATGAAATCGGTACGGATATAAGCACGGGTATCCAATGAAATCTTTTGATACTTTAACTTCTGGTCAATTAACCCGGGATAATGCATCGCCTTGAAATCCACATAATATCCACTAAAGGGTGTAAATTCGTTATCCCTTGTGTCTAGTATATAACCTGCTTCAAGCCCTATTTGAGATCGTTTTTCTGTATTGCCTACTGGAGTGAATCCAGAATTGTATTCGGATCAAATTTTGAAACTGAATTGTCGAAAGACATCCCTATCCAGAAATAATGTTTTTCAGAAATCTTAAAATCTACATCAATAGAAATGTCAAATAGGTCCGGTCTGAAACGATAAAAGTTATTGTCTTCTAAAGATACATCGCGAAGTGTTTCGTTTCCATAACCATAAAAAAACGTATTGGCTGTAATCTTTCGGATATTCAATCGTGCTCTATGGTTCCTGACAATTCGATGAAATTCTCCCGAATAGTCCAAAACAAAAGTTTCGATGTTTGTTACATAGGCCATAAGAAGTGTCATTTTATAGACAAAAGGTTTAACTCTATATCCATACTTGTATAACTTAGGACCACCGCCGATTAAAAGACCATCGGTGCCGTTATAACCAAACCAGAAACCTGCTTTCCAGTCGTGATCCCGATCTTCATTCTGGGGTTCATACTTTTCATGGACATTATCTTTTTCAGAATCAAACTCTTTGTAGATTGGTGCCTTATCGGTATTAATATCAGAAGAAGGCCCTAAGGTCAGAGCAGTTTTTTTCCCACTATCATAAAAAATTGTTTCTGTCTTGTGGGTTTTGAAAGGTGTGATGCTAAGATAAAATCCATTTACAATGGAACTATCTATTAATGTATCTTTTCCCTTTCCTCCGGTGATAAGAAGGGTGATGCTTTTATCGACACTTCCCTCCACGATTGCTGTATCATCCCCGTCAAGTAAATCAACTCGGATCTCTTTGGTTTCATCCCTATGAAATATTCGATGAAAAAATGGTTCGCCCTTTTTTTGACCGCTTTCCTTATCTTTTTTATAAATAGAAACCTGAACCTGATCATCGTTCAGACGTTTGATCTCGGCAAACTCCTTTTTATCGCTCCCAAAGATGGATACATACTTAAATATCATACCATAATAATCTTCAGAGATTTTATTTAGATTATCACGCCTCTTTTTTAATGTCCGGATAAGGTGATTCCCCTCTTTTTTAAACCATTCCTCCGGCATGCGTGCCACAGCGCTTTCAATGACTGCATCCGTTAAATGCGATTGCACATAGGTCGTAACGGAGTCCCAGGCGGCTTTATTTACTGAGACTAAAAAACGTCTATCTAAAAATCTTCCTGCCCAGGTCAGGTCATTGACCTGGGAATAGTTTGCTCTGAATCCTTCAATTTGTGGTACAGCAATGGTGACCATCCAGGGCAGAAGTCCATTGTATAGGGCGAAGACCTGGTCACGGTCGCGAGGAATAGGCACCCATCGTCTTTTTTTTCCTTTTTTAAATCGTGCCCATTTCCATTGTTTAACATGGCGATCCCAATCTCCCAAAAAGATATCCATTAACCGGGCTTTTAAAAATTCTAATCCATCAACCTGGTTATCATTGTCTTCTTCAACTAACTCAAAGATCTTATAATTTTTGACTATTTTATCCGCACCGGCAAAGACTAATTCGGGATCAGTTTCATCCTTAGGGTTTTCTGAGAAGGTTCCCAAGACATTTTTAAATTCATCCTGATAGGAGCCAAGTTTGCTGTTATCCGGTAGGACAACGATGCTGGGTGTAGAATTAAGAACACCAACTGAATTTAACAGGGGAGAAGCAACGACTGGAGCAAGGGGATGGGCTGTGCTGATCATATCCTGAACAACATCTGCAACAAATGTATCACGGAAATATTCAGGTACTACTTTTTTAGGATCTTTGTTTATGGAGCGAAATTTGTAGTATTTACCATTGTTAGCTTTAAAATGGAGAGATTTAGTTTGAAATCCACCCCCGCGTTTAAATGGACTAAGCCCGCCCGCATCTTTATCCAGATCAAGAACGGGAACTGAAATAGAGGACGTCCATAAATCCCGCCACTGAGATCCGAATATAAAGCGATGAAACCATCCGGCCTGATACTCTTCCCCTGGTATAACCTTAACCGTTTCTGCTGATTTCAGGCTGTCAGAAATTTCTCCGGCAATTAGGGAACCTGAAATATAGACGGTAAATAAAAGGACCTTTAATATGTGATTCGGCTTTGTTCTCATATGGAAAATGTAATTAGTAATGTTGAATATTAACTCAGTTGTCATTTAGGAGGGGGTATAAGCTCAGTATTGCTTTACCATCCCCGCCTTCATCAGCAATAATAAGATCATATTCGGGGGTGAAGGTTATTCCTTCAGGCTGTGGGTGATTTTTTTTGTTGAGTAAAGCCAATCCTAAGAAATCACCTTTCTGTGAAACTTCGACAAGAAGACGTCCTTTAGCAGAGAGTACAAAGAATGTCCCATTCCCGGGATGTATTTCGATGCCCGATGGAGCAAACCCCTTATCTGATACTTGAAAAAAATCTGCCAATTTCTGGGAAAAGTTTTTCTCGAGCATATTATTAATATCATTGATATTTAATTTGATTATCGGTTTTTTTGATAATTTTTTATCCGCTAAAGAGAAAGAATAAACAGTTTTAAACCCGCCATATCCTTTCCCCGGATCGCCTTTACAGGCAAGAAGGAGGGTATTGTTGGAGGGGTCGAAACATAATCCTTCTACATCATTTTTGGATGCCAGTTTAGTAGTATGTTTCTTAAAGGTTACGTGGTCCCCTTCGTTTCCTTCCTTAAATTCATATAAGACACCATCGCTTGATACCAGATAGAATACGTGCTGAGCAATTGCCAGACCCTCAAAATCTTTTTTTAATGTTTTCTCTCCGACAAAAAAAGATTTAACGATTTTACCAGTGGCGTAATCGATCTGGCTAATTCTGGCAGACTCATCATCATGAGCAAATAATCTGCCATCTGTACTCATAGCTAATCCGGATATCTCTTGTAATTTTTTTGATAATTTAAAAACTTTACTTGTTTTCCCCGAGAAATCGTAGGAATCATTAAGATTTGACATATCTTGATTATTGATTGTACAACTCATTAAAAAAATTAGTAGAAATATAATTTTCATATGGTTTCTTGTTCGTTAAAAAATTAAAACAGAGGCGAAAGAAATGTAGAAAATCGTGGAAATAGATGCAAAAAATAAAATATAGATACCCGGTAGCAGGCCAAAGTGAATCAATGTATTTAAATAAAAAAATCCGGTCAAATCAGTTGATCAGACCGGATTTTGTTTAGTTTGACAGAGTCTTAGTTGTTCATTATAATCTGAGCACCAAGAAGCTTGTGCCCCTTCTCCTGCAACAAAACCTTTTGCAAAGACGGTATAAATTTTACCATCTTCTATTGCAATACCATTTAGAGGCAATACGACAGTAGTTGTGCCCTGGAGGCGTACCTGAAGATCATAGGTTCCGGCTGGCAAAGGTGTAAACTCGGTGTATTCCTTAAAAGATCTGTTGCCGAAGACGATAGATCCATCCGTTGTTGTAATATCGACTGCCGGTGCATCGGGTGAAAGGTGAATAAACCGGACATGTGCATTGCCTGAAGCAGGCGTTGACAAATCATCTTCCAAAACAAGAGCACCAATACTGGCAACCGAATCAACGGCAAAAGCAGAATATGATTTACCTTTCATAAAGTCTAAATCAGCCTCGATTACGGTGGTTGGAGAACCGCTCACATTTACTTTGATATTATGTGTTGTGGCTGTTACAGAAAGGTATCCCGTGTTATTTGGGAATTCCAGATTTGTCCCAGCGATATTATTGTCTACCAAAAGGTCAACACCTGGGGCATCTGGTGAAGCATGAATCACCATCACTTTTGATGAACCAAATGCTGTAAGATCGGCATATTCATCACCATTATCATTATCAATAAATACTCTGGCTGCAAAGGGAAAATTATCCATGTCATCCAATGTGCCATGTGCAACTACAGTATATACTTTACCATTTTCAACAGCAATTGGATCAAAGGTCAAAACTTCATCTGTCGAATTCAGCTGGTGTAACGGCAAAAGTATAAGTCCCACCACCGACCATTGTATATTCGGTTACCGATTTGAAATCAGCATTATCAAATACCGTTGTTCCTTTACCAGTATCCAATTTAATGTCTACCGAAGGTGCATCCGGTGACATATGGGCAAAGCGGATTTTTGCCATATCTGCTACAGGGCTACGCATATCTTCCACAACTATCGGTGTAATATTGGCAAGATCACCGGCGGCTATTACGGTATATTCTTTGCCATCTTCCAAAGTTACATCGGCGTCAATGACAACAGGACTATTTTCACCGGCAGGCGTAACAGAAACATTGTAAGAACCTGCATCCAGACTAGCATAACCGGATGAAGAACCGTACCCAAGACTAGAAAAAGCAGTATTTCCATCTACCTTTACATCCACAGCGGGAGCATCATAACTGGTATGCAGTACACGAATACTTGCTTCTCCAGGTGCATTTCCCACAGGATTTCCATCTTCAGATTCGGAACAACCAACAAAAACACCAAATGAAACTAAAAGTGCTAAAACAGTGAATAAAGATTTGCTAAACATAACGACCTCCTAAATTAGGTTAAATGAATTGATTGTCTAATATTTGTATAAACAACTGGGCACAATATACGGAGGTGTCTATCTTTTGTCAAGGAAAAATAGAAAAACATCTTAGAATAACTAAAATAATAATTAACAGTAAGGACCTAAGTGGCATGTTAACAATGAGTTGATGTGTGTAAAATAAATTTGACAAATATTAGACAAAAGTTATATATTAAGGTATGAAAAGTGATAAACGATTTTCAATTAAGGTTGTCGCCCAGAGGACTGGGCTCAGTGTTCATGCCATCCGCGTATGGGAGAAGCGATATAATGTTGTATCACCGATGAGAACAGAGTCAAACCGCCGGTTATATTCAGAAGATGATATTGTATTACTGGAACTTCTATATAAGGCGACCCAATCGGGTTATAATATAGGCAGTATTGCGGATATGGATATAGATTCACTTAAAGAGATGCTTGGTGATGATAAAAGATCTATCATGGCTGAGCGTTCACAACCGCAAACCGCTTATGCAACGAATAGTGCAGATTTATATTTGGATGATGGTATTGCAGCCATTATCAATTTTGATTCAAATGCTTTGGAGAGGATATTGTTGAGATCTTCCATCGATCTGACTCAACCGGCATTATTACAGGATTTTATTATTCCCATGTTACAAAAGATAGGAGAACTCTGGCATGATGGTTCAATTCGGATCATGCATGAGCATCTGGCCACATCAGTAGTTGGTCCCTTTTTGTCAAATTTGCGAAATACATATCGTCCGGTCCTGAACGCGCCTTCGATAGTCATTGCCACCCCGCTTGGACAAATGCATGATCTTGGCGCATTGACAATTGCGGTAGTTGCCGCCTCAGAGGGTTGGCGGGTTATTTATCTAGGCTCAAATTTACCTGCAGAAGAAATTGCCGCTGCTGCGTTTAAGGAAGATTCAAAGTCGATCGCTCTAAGTATTATCTATCCCTTTGATGATCCCCTTTTGAAGCAAGAATTAAGTAAGCTCAGATCTCTCTTGGATCCTAATATCTCACTAATTCTTGGTGGCCGGGGAGCCGTGACCTATAACGACATTTTTGATCAAATAGGAGCAATAAGCGTTAGCACGATTCATGAGTTTAAAGACATTTTATCAACATTGGGAAAACCCTCGGAAAGATAAGAAGGGATATTCCAATATCAATCCAAAGACGGAGCCAATTTAATACTCGTTATGGCTGATATTAAAATTTTCTGGATCATATCGCTGACTTTTTAAAATATTTTTAATAGTGCTAAAATCCTCTTCAGAAAGGTTGGGTCTCCGTGTAAGAATCCAGCCGTATTTTCTAGATGGATCACCTACAACGGCATAACGATAATCATCGGCCAGACCAATAATCCAGTAGTCTCCCCAGAAAAGATTTATTCCCAACAATCGTACAAAACTGACCTCGAGCTTTGATTTACTCTCTAAATCAACGACCCGCGCAATACCATTTGCCTCAATTGTATCGCCCTCAGCATCAATACACCGGTTGATCACATCAATCTTTCCATCCTCGCGAAGGGTATATGTTGCGGTGGTGTTAAGGGCACAATCATCCTGAAAACTATTGGGAATTCTCGCATATTCATACCACACACCTATATACTTTTCCAAATTAACCAACGCCACAGTTTTTAATTCAGTGGGTTCTTCTTCATCATCATCGGCAAGAACAACGGTGGACATGGATAATACGACTAATAATAATAGCGTAAGGACGCGAGTAGAGGTTTTTTTAATTCTTTTCATGATTTCAATTCCTTTAAAATTAAGAACATTTTTAATGAAAGGGATCAAATTTAATAGTTCCGTCCTTTTCCTGAGTCAGTAATTTCAGTTAATTCCTTTGGGTAGGGGTTAAGCAAAACCTGGTCAGAAAGATAGTTGTTTTTGAACCGAATGGCATAGGCATTGATCAAATGCAGAACAGTGCTAAGAGGAATCCTCTCATCCCGGTATTCTTCAAGCGTATTTATAAAGAACTTTTTCTCTTCTTTTGAGAGATCATTTGAGATCCATCCAAAAGCGTGCTGAAGGGTGTTAATCATTGCTGGGTAGCGGGGTACTTTTTTTAAGATAATGCTTAATTCAGTCTCATACATATTAAATACATCATCAGTGTTAAGCTTCTCATGGTTTGCTACAATTCTGCCGCATTTCCGGTAATGAGCCTGATTATACGACAACAGAAGTAATTTATGTTCACTTTGAAATTTTACCAATGCTCCCATTGTTCCTGTCTTTTTTGCCAAACGGAAGCGGGCAAATGTAAACAATTTAATTAAAAAGTGTTCACGGATACTAAAGTTCTTTAATCTCCCTTCATCTTCGATAGCTGATACTTCAAATCTTTTCAAAATCTCACCACCAAAAAATCCACTACCTCGGTATGCTCCTGCAGATTTATCAAACCCTTGGAATATTTTTACATCAGCGGGACCACATGAAGGGGAACGGTTCTTTAATATAAATCCGTCAATTTTTTTTAATGACGCGAGGAATGTATGAGTAAAGGATACCATCTTATCAGTAAAAAATTTTTCTGACTCCGGTTGATACAGCTGTAATTTACCCTCATTTTCAACAATGCGGATAGGTGCCCGGGGTGTTCCCAGGCCGATTTCAACTTCAGGACATACGGTAATATAGTCAACATATTCACCAAGCCGGTTAATGAATTCATCTGGAATGGTTTGACCATTGTAACGACAGGCATCAAATCCCAAACATTTACTTATAACTATTTTTGGTTTTGGAAACATTCTTCTCCCATCTTCTCATGCTGACGGTTAGAGCGGACGCCGGATACTATGAATTCTCGATAAGAATATAATAATTTAGTTTGAATTAAACTTGACATTGAAGCAAGAGGAATAAAAATTTAGTTACCAGTTACCAGTTACCAGTTACCAGTTACCAGTTACCAGTTACCAGTTACCAGTTACCAGTTACCATTACCATATTCTTTCAATTTGAATACGAATTATCTTCAATATAAATTTATTCCATGAGAGATAAAAGAAATAAATCCTATAAGGTGCCCCTGTTTCTGCCTGGTGGTCACTTACAAACTATTTATCCTTCACTTTTCAGGAAATTTGATCGTTCATTTTATATGAGGGAACGGATCCACACCCCTGATGATGATTTTTTGGATCTGGATTGGTCGCGGAGGGGAAACAAAAAATTGGCGATCATTTCACATGGTTTGGAAGGATCATCCCATCGCCCCTATGTTGTTGGTATGGTCCGATCCATAAATCGGGCCGGATGGGATGCCTTGGCCTGGAATTTCCGTTCCTGCAGTGGTGAGATAAACCAGCAGTTAAAGTTTTACCATAATGGAGCCACGGATGATCTTGATCTCGTTATAAAACATGTCATAGATTCCGATCAGTATGAAGAAGTTGCTCTAATCGGATTTAGTATGGGTGGCAATTTGTCTCTTGTTTATATTGGACAACGGGCAGATGATATGGATAAACAAATATCGAAGGCAGTTGTATTCTCCGTTCCGGGAGATCTAAAATCCAGTTCTTTGAAATTAGCGCGCCCACTAAATAAAATTTATATGCGCCGCTTTCTTAAATCTCTCCATTTAAAAGTTAAAGCAAAGATGGAGAGATTTCCTGATAAGATTGATGATAGCGGTTATAACCAAATAAAAAACTTTAAGCATTTTGATGATCGCTATACAGCGCCTATTCACGGATTTAAAGATGCAGAAGATTACTGGGCACGATGCAGTAGTAATCAGTTTATCCCCAAAATTACGATTCCCACCTTGATTATTAATGCTGTCAATGATCCATTCTTAAGCGATGAATGTTTTCCTGTTAATGAAACAGAGAAGAGTAAATTTGTAAATCTAGAAATTTCTAAAGCAGGGGGACATGTGGGATTTGTCTCACTCAATAAAGAAGACCATTACTGGTCAGAAGAGCGTGCGGTAGATTTCCTGAATAGTGAATAACATTTTTTTCCTTTTTTACTTAACCAGGAAAGATATTTAACCACAGAGAACACCGAGAATGCACGGAGATCACGGAGTTTTAAAATAGTATATTAGATGTCATTCCGTAGGAATCTTCCACCACAAAGTTAATTCTTCACAAACAGGAAGATCTCTTTGTAATGGCAGTAAAATTTTTCTTATTTCTTTTGTCTTTTTTCTTAAATACTTTGCGTCTCTGCGAGAAAAAGAAATCTCACTAATTACGAGAAAATCTTACCTCATTTCAATAAATTCATCTTGCCTGTTACCTGGGTTCACCCACCTTTAGCTGGTAAAAATATATACCACTGGAAACCTGTTCTCCGGTATCATTTCGACCTTTCCACTTAGTCAGATAATTGCCAGAGGGGAGGTCCTCTTTTATAAGATGTTTAATTACCTTACCCTGAATATTATAGATAATCAGTTCTGTAAAGGAGTTGGTCAAATGTGAAGGAATTACAAAGTTTATAATCGTCTCAGGATTGAAAGGATTTGGATAATTACGGATCATAAGATAAGTTAATGGGAGATTTGTATCTTTATCATTCCGGGGACTCAGGGATGTCACTAAAGATAGACCATCTCCTCTAAATTGTCCCTCTGTATCAGCCAGGTAGAGGTTTACCCATTCAGGACGGGACGAAGATTTTTGATACGTCTCATTCCATTCTGTGTCGGTTAATCTCTGAAAGTTTGTGGTCCGGTACTCATAATAACTGCTGACCGGACCCGTATAGGCAATCCACTGACCATCAGCCGTCTGGGCGGTTATAATTGCCAGATCTACAGGACCGGTACCGGCATGCGACACCCAGCCCATTTTTGTACCTTCACAATCAGTGGGTGTTGTATGGAAATCAACAACGACACCTTCTGAATTCTCCGGCGCAATATCAAAGCGCAGAATATCAAAACGTTTACCATATAAAAGTTTAGCATACCAGCCTGTGATATCTCCTCCTCCGTACCAACCATCCTGATATATCGTTTGTTGAATAAATAAATGTTCCTCTGGGTTAAACGGGATTCCATCCAGTTCCTTTTGTGCTATGGTACCTAAAGTATCGGTGACACCTTCAAGAATTAAATAATAATCCTTTACTGATTTCTTTAACTTATCATCCGCAAATGATAAATTTTCAAACTTTTTTCTGGCAACTTTTGCTAAGGTATTTAAACGATGATAAAATTCAGGAATAGGTTCCACATAGCCATAAGGATAGGAACAGCCAATACCTGATGTGTATGAGGGTTTGGCATACAGCAGATTATCATGCCGTAGTTCGGTCCATGAACTCAACTGTGTATTCATCTTTTCCTGCCACCAGCCAGCTGTCTGCATAAAAGAAGGAAGATGATTTCGTGCCTGGGGTGGATTTAATGCACGGATAGCATAAAGCCACATATTATAAATCGAACTTATCCAGAATTCATCATCGTACGAATCAACCAGATAACGTAGCGCGGAGAGATTGGTCGCATAATGAAAGGCATTCAATTCATCAACTAATAACTGCCCGGCGGCATCGTTGCCTAACGTAAAAAGAACATCCAGGGTTGATGGAAACAAACGACAAATAAATCTATTTTCATATTTGATTTTGTCAAAGACCACTTGGCTGGTAACATAAGAATCAATAATATAGCGCTGACCAAAAAGCATAAAGGCAGATGCTGGTTGTACACTCTTGGGAGAAAATGGATTGTGATACAATATCTGGGATTGGATTCTCTGAAAGGCGAAAGATTTTTCCTTAAGTTTTTCTTGAAAAGCCACAAGAGCAGTTGAATCTAATAATGCTTCTGATGTTGTGTAATCTATCTCATTAAGAACAGAAATTAGTTGAACAGGTGTAACATTATCCTGTTCGCCAACTAAAAAAGAGACAATTTCTTCGATTTCTTGATATAGTGAAGTGGCATTCGCTAATTCCATCAATTCTGTTATTAACACAGCATCAATGGTTTGACGCTGGATATCAGTAAAACTCTGAGGAGGGCATGGAAAAACAGGATCAGCATTTTGTGGTGCTAAAAGATAAACCTCGATTCGTCCTAACCACATCATTGCACGAAAGTAATTTTTGAGTTGTTCATCATCGGCATAATGTCCCCGTGGTCTGAACTGACTGAAATCAATCTCTTTGCAGGTTTCTGAAAAGAAGGGGTAGAGGCCAACGGATTCATTACTAATAAGTGCTAAAATCTCATTAATCTCAGATAAGTTTTCTTGATAATTGGGCGATATTTCCTCTCCAAGTAATTTGAGGGGAATCGTTAGGTAAATATCAACATCTCGCAACATCCTCACCATTTCGAGTCTATCTTTGTAAATAGCTTCCAGATCAGGAAGCGTATGATGCAAGTTTTTTAATAGTTCAGAGACACGATTAATCAATACACCTCTTTCTATTTCCACTAAGATCCGGTCATAGGCAAAATGAAACGCATAAAGTATGACATCCGTAGATATAAAGACCGGTAAATCTTTCCACCAGATATCCAGCAGATGTGTTCCAAAGGCCGGAGCATTTAATCGCTCGGTAACCAGAAATCCGTTGTTTTTAAGGAGAAATATCTCATCTTTGGTTAGGTTATATTTTATTTCAACAGAATCGTGATAAAGGGCGGATTCCCAGGATGTGTTTGCTTTTTTCTCAAACAGACCGGCGGGATGCATTTCTAAAAGTTGGGTTGAGGATAAATCTTGATGGCGAGTAAGAAATTCTTGATACTCAGAAATGTTAAAATCACTATTCTGAGCAAAAATTACTGATGTTACGAAAAGAAAAAAGGCGATAGAAATAAATATTGTATATGCTTTCATTACACCTCCGGTTATAGTAGAAATGTACTGAAATTCTGGTCAGATGCTGTGAGTAATGTCATAAAATAGGGTATTGTTGAGGAGAACACAACATCATTATCTTTATTTTCTATTGAATATGGCAGAACTGGAAAATAGTAGATTTGAACTCTGATAATGATTTTGTGAAAAATAATTCAAAATGCCACAAATTCTTGCTAACTTTTGTTAGAATCTTTCGTCTATGATTGTAACCGGTGTTATAAGAATTTACCATATTTTATGGTCAGAATTTCGATCTAATCTGGTTTCAGGGCTGTGCCGGTTTGCGACCTATCTCTCCCTTTTTAGTCCATATCTTTTGGATGTATGGTGACCAGAATACCTACATGACCCAAACCAACCGGACCCTGTTTGCCAAACTCGGCTATGCCTGGACATTGTAAGTGATGGATGGTTAGTTCTGATTTTATTCTTATTCTAATGCCAGTTTATGCAGTTTATACGACCAACTATAGGGCTCCCGTCCTACATACCAAAAATTCACCCCATCAGATGTTAATGCATGAGGATCGGGAAGTTCAAGGTCTGATTGATATGTTGTAACAACATTACCATTTACATCTATTTTATACAGCGTGCTAAATGTGAAACCTTGTTTACAGGCAATCCAAAAATGCGCGTCATGGTAGGTAATTCCGCCAATATCGGTACAAGGTAAATTGATTGACTGCAATATTTGCCCCTGTGAATCAATTTGATGTAATTTTTCGTTACTGATATCATCCGCCCATAAATGGGAACCATCATAGGTTAGGAATTTGAATTCAAATTCTGGCAAAGAAGAGAAATAAGTATCAGAGAGATTGATTTTAAATATCTTTTTGTTGATATAATTGCAGGTCCACAACGAACCATTATAAAAGGTTAGACCTTTTTGGGAATTACCTGGTGTTTCAATTGATGATATTTGGGCACCACTCGTTGAAATCTGGTAGATTTTATGTGAGGATGTAAGACCTTCATCTTGAACCCACAAATAGGTACCATCAAAGGCGAGATCACCGGCATAATCGGAGGGGGCATCGATGGTATCAATGACAGTCCCCAATGTATCGATTTGATAGATCTTTTTATCCGGATAGTATGAAAACCACAGGTTTTGTCCATCAAAGGTCAATCCTCCGGAAATAAAGCCCGGTGCTTTGAACGAAAAAATAATGTTTCCACTTAAATCCAATTTGAAAATTTTGCCCTCTGCATTGTCCCAGGCAGAGAGCCATAGATTTTGACCATCATGGATCAGCCCTTTGATCTGTGACCCAGGACATCCGATCGAGTCAACTATCGTTCCGTCAAATTGGATTTTATATATTTGTGGATTCTGATAATCATTATCAGCGGCCCATAGATAGGTCCCATCACTTGCCAAACCGGTACTATTTCCTGATCCAGGTGCCTTAATAACCGAATGACCATCAATCGCCAATTTAAAAATTTTAGCGTTACCCCAATTTGAATCAGCGACTTGTAGGTTTTTCCCATCGAAGGTTGCGCCGACAGGATAGGAGCCGGGTGTGAGATATCTCCCAGCAAATTCACCATTAGTCGAAAATTTTTGGATATTATCTTTACCTGCAAGTATCCACAGATCTTCACCATCATAAGTCATATCGGTGACCAACGGCTCGCCGGGGATAGGAAATGATGCAACTATCTGCAATCCGCTACTACCACCGGATCCACGCTTATCCGCAGTCCAGCTGCCATAGTCCCCCAGGGCTGGATAATAATAGGTTCCTGAAGCGGTTAGCGTATCTTCACCGAGAACACCAACAAAAGTAATTTGATCATTGATGTCTCCGAAAGCGATGGTGTTTCCAGTAACATTACCTTTGAGCGGTGCTTTGTTTAGACCGAGCTCAAGCACAGATATAGTACCAGTCAGTGATCCACCCTGTTGCACAACCGCTGTTGTGAACTCTCCCTCCAAACCTGTAGTAATACTCTCCCATGTACCATTCCATTCCCCCGTTACATCCAAGATGGGTTGTGTTACTTTAGACGCTGATATAACTGCTGCTCCTGAACAGCTAAGATTTCCCAAACTCCAAATCCAGGTGGCATTTCCGGTAATAGATTGGCCATCTGTAGACACAGTTCCTGAAAAATTTAACTTTAATTCACCACCTGATTCAGGCAAAGTCATCTTCCATGAAACTTTATCAGCCGAGATGGTACCCTCGAAACTCCCGCCCGTTGAGGTTGTCAAAATAGTTAGTTTGTTGCCGGATTGCGTAACAAGGTAAATATCTGTCCGAGTAAATGGATACTTGACATCCGGGCAATTTCCAGAGATTGTCTCATCAACTAACCAGGTACCTGATAAATCACTGCTGGGATTCTGAGGTCCTGATATTTCTTCTGCACTTTTTTTGCAGCCAATCAGGCTGAGGTGCAGTATTGCTATTTGTAATAAGATGATCAGTGATTTCATATTGTTCTTTCCCATTGCAATTCCTCCCAATAAGTAGGTCGCCATAGTAAAAGAAAAAAACGCTTTTTATCTTCCTTTTAAAACTTACCAAAAAATGTATATATAGAATATTCAATTCCAGAATAATGAGATACGAAATGATTTATATGTTAAAGAGGTAATGTTCGGTTTAATCGGAGATATAATAAATATCGATTGTTACTATTGCAAATCCAATGAATCTTTCTTTTGGGAATAAACTTCAAAATGGATTGATAAAGATCTTAATTTCCCTTGATATAGTATATAAAACCCTACTATGGTATGCAAGAAAAAATATGATATCCTGATGGTACTTGAACACTGAGATCTTAAAAAAATAGTATGCGGATGATAGTCATCATATCCATATATAATTACATGAAAAAAAATACAAAAAGGATATAAAGGAGTCATACCCTGGAATCTTACTGGGTGTAGACACAGAATCAACAAAACAGAAGATCTCTTCGGGATGACAACAGTATGATTAAGTATAAATAATTAAATCGGCGTAGATCAGTGTTATCCGCGTCATCCGTGTGCTATTCTTTAATTACGAACTCCGGCCCCTCTTTCATTAACGCCTCAATTTCATCGATTTCTCTGGGTACGGCCTCGGATAGGTTCACATGCCCATCTTTGGTGACTAAAATATCGTCTTCTATTCTGATTCCCATGGATGCATATTTTTCAAAATTGTTACGAAGATTCTCTTTTTCAACATCTGTGTAATCTTCTTTTTCTATCCTGCCCAAATTCTCCGGACGAAAATATAATCCAGGTTCAATTGTAAAAACCATACCTGGCTGAAGAGGTACATGATTGTTGTTCTTTCTGTAGGCACCCACATCATGAACCTCCAAACCAATCCAATGGCTGTAACCATGCAAAGTAAAAAATTGTGTCTCTCGCTTATCTTTGATTAGCCCTAGTTCTTTAAGTTCCTCTGCAAATATATCGTCTATTTTTTGTCTGATATCGTCCAGCGTTGTACCTGGTTTTACCATGGTAATGGCTGCTTTCTGTGCGCGTAAGACTATCCCGTATATTTCTCTCTGTTCATCTGTAAATTCTCCATTAGCAGGAACAGTCCGGGTGATATCGGCAGAATAATAACCATATTCCGCGGCACAGTCCATGAGAACCAGGTCACCATCTTCTATTCTTCGGTCATTTTTTTCATAGTGCATAATCATGGCATTTGACCCAGATCCGATAATACAGGGATAACCATTACGGGGGGATCCGTTTTTACGATAGATATACTCGAATATGGCTTGAATCTCATATTCGAACATACCAGGTTGAATGGCTTTCATGACTTCCATATGGGCATCAGAAGAAATCTCAACTGCTTTTTCCAGACCCATTTCAAAATCGCCATCGTTCTTGATCAATCGCATTTCATTTAAAACGGGGGCAGGGTCGATTATTTGCCAGTTAGAACCACTACGTTTATTTATAAAATTCTCCTGCATAAACCGGTCAAACTCTTCATTGATACCAAATGTATAATAAATGGGGCGGTCGTATCTGATAAATTTCTTGAATGTTGATTTTAGATCATTAATGGATATGGCGGTATCTGCCTGAAAAGCATCCATCGCGTTTTTCGTTCCAGCGCGTGGTCCGACCCAAACTTTAGAGAACTGTGACTCCTCTTGAACATACATGATATACTTATATTTTTCTGCTGAAGGATTCATAAAAAGTAAAGATTGAGGCTCCTCAAAACCGCATAGATAATAAAAATTGCTCTCCTGGCGGTAGGGATAATCTACGTCCAGGTTCCTCTGGTAAACTGGTTTTGAAGGAAAAATGGCAACCGCATTCGAATCCATTTGTTCCATAAATTTCGCCCGTCTCCCGGCAAATACATCCTGGTCCAATTCTATGGGTTGGGCGGGGAGGACTTTAGTAAATATAATAATTGATAATATTAAAAATATTTTCATAAATATATCCTTTCAAGATCTAATCATCTACCGGAACACAAATACTTTTTAAATATATATAAGTATCCCGATGTGATGATTTTATTTCCTCCAATAACCCATCCCTCTCTTTTTGCAAAACGTGACATTCATCCAAGAATTTCTGTTTGGAGGAAGGTTCTGGCACAGAATGCTGCAATTGCATTCGTAAGGCTTTAAGTCGGCTATAGTTGAAATGATAATGAAAGGGATTTTTTCCGGTCACTGCTTTAGTGCCTAAAATGGCATCCCAAAGTGAGTCTGCTTCAAACCAAAGGGCCCGTTCACCGATTTTTTCTCTAAGGGTTAATTCAACCTCTTTAAAATTTATTAATAATTTGGCTGTTTTTAACCCATAGTTTTTTTGCATCGCTATGAGCAACGATTTTTCAGGATCATAGTTGTCGGGGTCCCAAAGAAAATCGTTAGTCGTCATTGCGGCGATCCGCATCCCTTCAGAATTAGAATCTCCATTGATAAACATCCCGTTTCCAGCGGTTTTTTTAGCAAAGTCTTTGGGAAGGTCATTATCATAGGCGGTGTACAAGGCGGTAGTTGTGAAAGGGTGTTGACTGTAAATAGTATTATCCCAGAGGAAAGGAACTCTTTCTCCGAGTAAAGCAGACCACTGGTCTATGTCTTTATCGGTAATTCTTCGGCTTCTGACGTTAGGGCCGGTCCAAACGATAAAAATATCATCGGGTAGATTCTTACCGATATAGTTCAAATCTCGTGTAAGCGGACCGAAAGCCGCGTCTTCCCATGGCGTATCTTTATACAAAAACATATCGCCATATTTAGCATCTTCATAGGTATAGAAAGCGGGCACATAATAGATCTCGCAGTCATATGAATTCTGATTTATCCATTTCTGTAAGTCTTTCAAAAGATAACAATGGGCTGCGGCCATATGGGAAAAGTTCAGCTCATCCTTTTCATCGGTGAGTATATATCCGTCACCGAATCTAAATGGAGGGGTGTCATCGGCCAGGACCATTAATTTTGTTGCGCCATTGAAGATGCCGGTTTGAATGACCTTCTTTAATCTTTTGATATCTTCCGGATCTGAAACCACAATATCATCTCCTTCATAAATATTATGACTTTGCATAATCCGCGGCCCGCCATATTGATCTTTCCATTTTTTGATTTTGACTAGAATATCTGCATAGATTTTATCCACCTTATTCCAGGAGTATTGCCGGCTGGCAAGAGCAATAGTTTCCATTTTATAACGCAGGGCAAAATCCATTAATTCATCTATGGATGATGGATTCGGTATTGTGGGGAATATTCTGCGGCGATAGATTGGCCAATCTTCTATCTCGAATATATCAAGATGAATTTTTCCGTCCTCCGATTCATAAAATTGGTCAGTAAGGGTTACGACGCCGTAAAGCAATCCCAATAAACTTGGCGAAGAAATCTTTATGATTTTTTCTTCAACATAAGTTGTTCTGTAATACTGATCATTAGGCGCTTTAGAAAGATTAGGATCTATAAGAAGCAAAATATTAATCTGACCCGGTTTGGAATCTTTTCCATCGATGATGCTTGTTTTCAGTAACCCTGAAAATTTTTCGATAAGTATGCGATTTAAATAATTTGCTGCTTTGATTTCAGTAGGGGTAGCACGGATTAATATATTAATTTCTTTTCCCAGGATAAATGATTTATTAGTAAAGTGAAGGTTCTTTGGATTTGGGTAGATAGTGACCCCGGACTCTTTAGATGAAATCATCGTTTGAGCATTACTTGCAAGTGGGGAAATAAGAAAAAAGGAAATGATTAAAAAAAGCATAAATGAGGTATGATCAATCTTTTTTCTCAAGGTTTTAAGCTTGCTGTGTTTGGACTTGCTATCCAGACGTTTCTCCTTTGAACTTTTGCTTGGCTTTGTCGGTATGCGTTTTTTTCGGTTTGCCATAACACTTTTTATCAAGTCCCCAAGTCTTTCTATGGCTTTTTCCTTGTTCTGCTTTTGACTTCTTTCTTCCTGTGCTTTGATGATAACAACACCCTCGCTGCTAATCCGCCTATCTCGGAGTACGAGGAGACGATCCTTGTATAACTGTGGAAGTGATGATTTGTTGATATCAAATCGCAAATGGATCGCCGTGGAAACTTTATTTACATTTTGACCGCCGGCACCCTGAGAGCGTATGGCAGTTATCTCGATTTCGTTTGCTGATAGTGATACACGTTTTGATATTTTAAGCATAATATTGTCCATGTATTTTAGTCGCTTAACGTCTTGGTGCTATTATAAACCACAGAGAGACAGGGAAATTATTCTATTAGAACTATTGGTATTAAAAAGTTAATAATTTTGATTAAATTTTCTAATTTTTACTTTCCCTGTCCTCAAATATGAATCCTTGGTTAATTTTTTTATTTAAATAAATTGTAATTAGAGCGGCGAGAAGCCTCTCCACCCAAACGGTGAATTTTAAGATGTCTGTGGTTAATGAAAGAGATTAAAATAATAAAAAATTATTTAATAAGATCAAAAAATTCGGACAGATAATATATATTGGATGTTTGTGTCTTTTTTCTAAATATACTACATTCATTATTAAAATTACGAATTACGAATTACGAATGATGAATTGAGAAAAGTGTGAACTCTATATATGACCAGTCGGCGGTGATTCCGTTTCGATGGAAAGATAACCAAATTCAAGTCTTATTAATTACCTCTATAAATAGTGGAAAGTGGATTTTTCCCAAAGGTATCATTGAAGAGGACCTTACAGCCCAGGAATCAGCAGCTAAAGAAGCGCTTGAAGAAGCAGGAGTAGAAGGTGAGGTCCTTGATATATTAATTGGTGAATACAGCTATAAAAAGTGGGGTGGCAATTGCCATGTGCGCGTATTTCCACTTCGTGTGGAAAAAGTACATGATCAATGGTTGGAATCTGAAGATCGAGAACGCCGTTGGACCTCGTTGAAAAAATCAATAAATTTAGTTTCAAAGCGAGAGTTAAAAACGCTTATAAGAAAATTTGAGGTGCTGGTCAGTTCCTTATAACGAACAAGATACTCTATAAACTGTATGGATAAATTATCTCTGACTCAACTACGGTGGTAAATCCTTTATCTTTTCTAAAATCTGAATGGCAAGGAGTCGACGCTCACCTGATAAGGAAGCACTATGATCTCTGTTGCTATTATGGTAAGGCGGAATTAATACAATTCTACTAAGAGGAGGTATTGCGGAATAATGCTTTATTCCTTGTCCCTAAATAACCCAAGTGTCCAATTCCAGAATCAATTTATTTCCCTCGTTAAAAAGCAAGCAAATCTCGTTCACTTGTCTAAACAAAGTGCTGTGTATACTTATTATGATACGTTTGATTGGAGATTGTACCGTCGGGGTCTCTTCTTGTATGTCATGGAGAAGGAATTGATCTTGTGCAATTTTCTGGAAAATAAAACTATTATATCACAGGTTATTGTTCAATCAGAAAAAAAAGAAATTATAGAGATTGATGGAAAAATAGAAAAAAATATTTCACTGATTATTGGTGTACGCGCTTTATTGCGCGTGGCAACTTTTCAGAAAAATCAGCAAGTTTTTCGTATCCTCAATCCAGATGAAAAGACGATTGGACGGATGCGTGTAACACAAAACAAGATCAAATCAGAGCAGGATTTCTTGCTACTACAGCCGTGGATCGAATTTCAACCTCTTAGAGGATATAATAAAGAAATCAGGGCAATCTTGAAAAAACTTCCTGATGAAAACATAGCATCTGCAAAGGAAAATATTCTGGAGCAGGGTCTTAAGGTATTAAAAAAAGTACCAGGATCTTATACCTCGAAATTTAGAATTGCTTTAACTCCTCAGTTATCGACAGATAAAGCTTTAAAGAAGATCTATCTCCATCTGCTGCAAATGATAAAAAACAACGAATATGGAATTATCAAAGATTATGATACAGAGTTTTTGCATGATTTCAGGGTTGCCGTCCGCCGCACCCGTTCCGGCTTAAGCCAGCTGAAAGATGTTTTGGATCAGAAAACTACTCTCAAGGTTAAGAAGGATTTTGCATTTTTAGGGCAGGCGACCAATAACCTTCGTGATAGTGATGTCTATTTATTGAATGAATCATCATACAGGAAAATGATACCTCCTCATATGCAGAAAAATCTGGATCCGTTTTTCCTGGCCATAAGACAAAGCAGAGCAAAAGAGCATAGTAAAATGGTGAGATTACTGCGGTCAAAAAAGTATGTACTTGCTCTGAATAACTGGGAACAAATTCTAACAGAGGAAGAATCAAATGAAAATGACGGTGGGCCAGGCAACAAGCCGATTATTGAGGTCGCACGGAAAGTTATTAGGAAAAGAAATCAACGGATTGTAAAATTTGGCAGAGAAATTATGCAAAATTCTTCTGATGAATTATTACATAAATTGAGAATAGAGGCAAAAAAACTAAGATACCTATTAGAATTTTTTAATTCTTTATTCCCGCAACAACGAATTCAGAAATTGATCTTGAATTTAAAGCAGACTACAGGATAATCTTGGTGAGTTCAATGATTTGGTGCTGCAACAGATTTCACTCAAAAACTTCTCAGAATCTTTGCCCTTTGAAGCGGATATAAGTAGAGAAACAATATTAACATTAGGAATTCTGATTGGCAAATTGCACGAAAAGGAAAAAGATGTAAAAAAGGCTTTTGCAAAAAAGTTCAACCTGTATATCGATCAGAAAATTCAAAAGATATTTCATGAATTATTCGGGGAAAGGGCACGGGCTGACCAATGATCACGATTTCGATATATAATATAAAAGGTGGTGTTGGGAAAACTGCCACCGCAGTTAACCTATCGTATTTAGCGGCGCAGGACAGAAAGAGGGTGTTACTCTGTGATCTTGATCCCCAGAGTTCCGCAACATACTATTTTCGTGTTAAACCCAAAATTAAATCCGGGGTAAAACCATATTTAAAAGGGAAAAAAATTGAGAAAAGTATAAAGGGTACTGACTATGAGAATCTGGATCTCCTGCCTGCCGACTTTTCTCTCCGAAATATGGATATCGTTTTGGATAATGTAAAGGGTTCCAAGCAGAGATTAAAAGATATTTTAAAATTATTCAAGGGTGAATATGATTATATATTTCTTGATTGTCCACCAAATATTACCTTGGTGTCTGAAAATATTTTTTACGCCTCAGATTTAATTCTGGTACCGGTTATTCCGACAACTCTGTCCTACCGGACTTTTGAAAAACTATTGACATTTTTTAAGAGTGAGAAACTGGGTATTAAGAAGATTGTCCCGTTCTTTTCAATGGTGGAAATGCGAAAGAATTTACATAAAGATTCAATTGAGACACTTTCTAATAAATATCCCCAATTTCTCGAATCCAGGATTCCTTATTCATCCTTTGTTGAAAAAATGGGCATTTACCGGGAGCCAATCGGTTGTTTTAGCCCAAGATCTATCCCTGCGATACAATATCAGGCGCTATGGGGGGAAGTTAAGAAGTTGGTTAAAAAACGATGATAGATTTAAATGCTTTTTTACAAAGCCTCTAAATCGCGTTGTTACATTTGGCCTTAGACAATACATTCGAAATATTATAAATTACCAATTACAGATCATCAATTGTTATTCAAAAAAGGCTATTTTTAAACCATCAAAAAAGGGATTTTGCACATGTTTAATTTTATATGGGATACAAGTGGATATTTTTTTTGGCTATTGGTTGTCTCGCTGCTCTGCTGGCTGTTGGAACGGGTATTTCCCTGGCGAAAAAATCAGGGTGCCGTGCGTCAACAAATTGGCCAGGATTTTTTCTGGCTTATCTTTAATGGTCATTATGCTGGCGTGCTGATTGCCTATTTTACATACTGGGTCGTGGTACAGATAAATGCATCCCTGTCTATATTCGATTTCCCGGCACCTGAACAATTGAATCTACTCTCTCATGCCCCCGGATGGATCCAATTTATTGTGTTTTTTATCCTTGCTGATTTTATTGAGTGGTCTGTACATAATTTATTACACCGCATCACCTGGATGTGGGAGTTTCATAAACTTCATCATAGTATTTCCATAATGGATTGGATTGGGAGTTTTAGGTTTCATTGGATGGAGATTATTATATATCGGACTTTTAAATACGTCCCTCTTGTTGTACTTGGTGTGAACCCACAAATCATATTAACCATTGCGATTATTGCCACTTTAATTGGTCATCTAAATCATGCAAATTTAAAATGGGATTATGGAATTTTCCGTTATATCCTAAACTCTCCGCGATTCCATATTTGGCACCATGATGTAATTTTGCAGGGTCAGCATGGGCAGAACTTTGCTATTGTAATAAGTACCTGGGACTGGTTGTTTGGTACGGCCTATTATCCTTCAGATATAGAGCAACCCGATTCGCTTGGCTTTGAAGATATGAACAAATTTCCAAAAGGATTATTTGGTCGATTGTTTTATCCATTGTCAATATTATCCTCTCACGCAAAGACGCCAAGTCGCTAAGATGAAAAATTCAGGAATTCCGAAATTTTGACGAATTTCACTAATTTCTTATATTTATTTTTTCAATTTTGAATCATAAACTTAAAATGAATTAGTAAAATATTTAACAATACTTTAATATGCTTTGCGTCCCTATGTCTTGGCGAGAACAAGAGATAATAGATTAAGGAGAAATATTTATGAGTTCAGCAAATTATATACGTCTTACCATTGCTTTTATTATCATGATAACCGCAGCTATTTATCAACGCAAAACAGGTCCCACTCATCCCATAAATATTGATTATAGCTGGCGAGACGCAGAGATATCGGGGCAGTTATCTCGCAGTTATGACGAAGATGGCGATCAACCGGTTGAGATAACAGTTTCTGATACGACGATCAAAGCAGTTTTAATCCATCGCCGCTTCAATACTGTGGATGAATGGATTGGAATGAAGATGAAAAGGCAAGGTGAAAATTTAGTAGCAAGTCTGCCTCATCAGCCTCCGGCAGGTAAGCTGGAGTATTTTATCCAGTTAAACCAGGAGGAAGAATCTTTTAATGTGCCTCAAGATCGCATGGTGATAACGCGATTTACAGGATATGTCCCGGGATATGTCCTTCTCCCACACATCATTCTCATGTTTATTGCCATGTTGCTTAGTACATGGGCCGGGTTGGAAGCTGGTTTCAATGATGACAAGATGCTCAGGCTTACCTATTGGACAACTCTGTTTTTATTCTTAGGTGGTATGATTCTTGGACCGATTGTCCAAAAATTTGCTTTTGGAGAGTTTTGGACCGGAGTCCCCTTTGGATATGATCTAACGGATAACAAAACGCTTGTTGCTATGATCGCCTGGGCCTGGGCTGCCTGGGCAGGTTATAAAAAGAAATCAGCACGACTTTGGATAATTATAGCATCTGTGATTTTGCTGTTGGTTTATTCTATACCGCACAGTGTGATGGGGTCTGAATTGGATTACCAGACAATGGAGGTAGGAACTGGGGAGTGATAGGGATCAAACTATAATCTTTGCTTAGGCGTATATTCATTATATCTCTCTCGCAAAGGCGCTAAGACGCCGAGAACAAGAAGAAAAATGACAAAAGATTTAAGAAAAAAGAAATATAAAAGTGGTAAACAGTTTTTGTCTTTTTTCTTTTGTCTTATTTCTTTAAAACGTTGCGACTTTGCGAGAAATAGTTTATTGAAGACTAATAATCATACGTTGTCGAATCTGTCAGCAAAAAGATATTCCAGTTCCCGCAGGTCTACAAATATTGAAGATGGCAGGGCTTTGGCAAAAACATCAAGAACGACAATGGCATTAGCGTTGGCGTCTTCCTCTGAAATACTTCGCAAACGATCTGTAATACCCATATTTACAGACTGGATTTCTTCATATTCTTTAGCCAAATCCTGAAGATCCCAATCCGGTTGCATATTTTTTTTCATGCGAAAAAACTGACCAAGCAGATAAGCTGAAGCAGCCCGGTAAATGGTTTCTTCAACTGTGGCAAATGGGAGATGAAAACGAACCATCGGTCTGAGCATCCGCATATGCGGGCATCCGGTTGTGACCATAAAAATACCCAAAAGTGACCCTAACCCTTGTTGAAGGGGGGTAACTTTTTCAAAAATTCTCTCTGGCGTTGTAACACGCAACAAAACAGTCTCAAACGATTTGCGATCCTTAAACTTGGGAATAATATCTGCAATGCTGACAGCAACAGGGCAATAGGGATGATCTTGCGCTTTTAGTGGGCAATTTTCGCATTTATTGAAATCAAGTCTGGCCCAGGGTGGTCGATTGACTTCATCTTCAGATATAAAGGTTAAATCTTTTAGACGTAGGTTTATTGGAAAGTATTCTTCCGATCCATCCTTAAATAGAAAATGATAATTAATATATATTGTTTCTAACTCTTTATTCATAAAACGCAGTCCTGTTAACGATTTCCATTATCCTCGGCTATTTTATTTAAACATTTAATGATATATTTGCCGCTAAAATACGCAATAATTTGATATTGTATCAAATCAAAGATAATTAAACACAAAGTTCTCAAAGAAACCACAAAGGTCACAAAGTAAAATTAATCTAATCTTTGTGAACTTAGAGCATTTTTCGTGGACTTTGTGTTTAACTAAATCCCAAAAAGATAGAAGATTATAACAATAATAGGAAATATATAGTGTAGATCCGAATTGTAAATTAAATTTAAAATAACTAACTTCAAAAGTTAAACCAGGGCTATTAATGGGGTTCATTTTTGCCCATAATCCTGGCCTCGTCAATAAAAGAGTGAAAAATCTGGAGACCTAGTTAATGAATGTATTGGTTATTGGAAGTGGGGGGAGGGAGCATGCACTTGTTTGGAAAATTGCCCAGAGCCCACTTGTGGATCAGATATATTGTGCCCCGGGGAATCCTGGAATGGAAGATCTTGCTGAAAATATCTCAATAGGACCTATGGAATTCGAAAAACTAATTGGTTTTGCCATTGGTAAAAATATTGATTTAACTGTCGTAGGTCCAGAGGATCCATTGGTAGGTGGTATTGTCGATGAATTTAAGACCTATAATTTACCTGTTTTTGGCCCTGATCGTAAAGCAGCTCAACTGGAGGGCAGTAAATCTTTTTCCAAAGATCTAATGCGTAAGTATAATATTCCCACAGCCGGATACCAAACCTTTGAATCGGTGAAATTGGCTCAAGATCATATTTCTAATATCGATACCTATCCTATCGTGTTAAAAGCGAGTGGATTGGCAGCTGGTAAAGGGGTTTTGATATGTGAGAGTAAAAAAGAGGCCCTAGATGGCGCTTCTCTGATCATGGATGATAAAGCCTTTGGACAAGCTGGCGATCAGATGGTGATTGAAGAATTTCTTGAAGGGGATGAGGTTTCTATTTTCGCCATCTGTGATGGTGAAAATTATAAATTGCTTTCGCCATCTCAGGACCATAAGAAAGCGTTAGACGGTGATCTTGGTAAAAATACCGGAGGCATGGGAGCATATGCACCAACTCCCATCACTACACCTGACGTGCTGGATGAGATAAAATCTTTAATAATTGATCCAACACTGGAGGCAATGAAATCAGAGGGTTCACCCTATAAGGGGCTCCTCTATTTTGGCGTCATCATTACATCAGATGGCCCGAAAGTGCTGGAATACAATTGCCGATTTGGAGACCCGGAGACTGAGATTGTTTTACCTTTATTAAAATCAGATCTGGTGCCCTTACTGAAAGCCAGTATAGAGGGGGGTATTGAAAATTATGATGTAGACTTTTTTGATGGATATGCTCTGGATGTTGTTCTTGCATCAGGAGGCTATCCGGATAAATACGAAAAAGGCAAAGTAATTTCTGGATTGGATAAATTGGATAAGGATATACTCGTATTTCATGCTGGTACAAAGTATGAGGATAAAAAATTGCTAACAAATGGTGGACGTGTATTGAATATTGTCGGATGTGGTAGGGATTTTAAAGAATTGAAAGAAAGTCTATATAAAAATATTGAGCGTGTATCCTTTCAGGACATCCACTTCCGGAAAGATATTGGATTTCGTGCTATCCGCCATATGTTATAATTATGAAAAAAAGAGAGATCATTAGAAAGATCTAATATGAAAGAATTGTCAAAGCGAATAACTGTTGCAATTTTAGGTATACCTATTGTTACCATACTAACCTATCTGGGTGATTGGTACTTTTTTCTCCTTATTCTTATAATCAGCCTTGTCGCACAAGCAGAATTTTACCTGATGCAGAAAAAAAACAATATAAACCCTCAGGTTTTTAGTGGAATGATTACTGGGCTCACCGTTTTACTTGGGATCCAAACGAAGGAATGGTTCATCTTTGGTTCAATTTTTATAGGGATGCTCCTTATAATACATGCATACGAAATGCTACGGAATTACGGTAACGTCAGTGCGAATATTGGCACAACTCTGGTGGGTGTATTGTATATACCCTTCTTTTTGGGCTTGTTAATCTATACTAAAAATTATTTTGACGTTACTTTCCCTCAGGTAAATTATGCCGGATTTATATTCATTATGATCCTGTTAATATCTATTTGGATTTGCGATACATTTGCATATACATTTGGGATGCTTCTTGGACGTAATAAGCTTTATGAAAAAGTGTCACCCAATAAAACCATCGAAGGGGCTATTGCTGGTCTTTTGGGAGCTGTTTTGGTATTTGTTATCGTAAAAGTTGCACAGATATTACCGATTACCTGGCTGGCTGCAATTCTTATGGGACTTACAGTTGGATTTCTTGGACAGACGGGTGATCTTGTTGAATCTTGGTTTAAACGTGATGCAGGTATAAAGGATTCTTCTACCATTTTGCCGGGCCACGGGGGAATGTTGGACAGATTTGATAGTCTCATTTTCTTATCTCCGGCAATATTTATCCTCACCTATATATTTTTTTAAAAATATTACGCAATATGGGTTTTCCATAGTTTCCACCCTAAAGAAAGCGGGGAAAACTATCGATAATAAAAAGTAGGGTTTTGCTGCAATATTTGTTGCAATTCTGATAGTGGTTCCGATCCCATCTATGATTTTAGATTTCTATGAAGGAGAGTTCCGGATGACGGATGAAATTAAGCGTGTACTTGTTGTTGATGATGAGGATGACCTCACCTGGTCTATTTCCAAGCATCTTGCGAAAGATCAGGATAAATATGACTTAATATGTGTGAATAGCGGTAAAAAGGCATTAGAGGTTCTCTCACAATTACCAGTTAAATTAGTCATCAGTGATATTAGAATGCCGGAAATCTCGGGACTGGAATTATTGTCAAAAGTTAAAGAGTCCTATCCCAATACTAAAGTTATCATTATGACCGCTTATGGCTCTTCTGAAGTACACGATGAAGCAAATGCGCTCGGGTGTTTCAAGTATATTGAAAAGCCATTCGAGATCTCAGATCTTCGACAACTTATCCTCGAAGCAATTGAAGAAAAACGAGGTTTTATGGGGACAATTTCTGATTTCCAGTTGAGTGATTTAATCCAAATGAACTGCCTGGGAAGAATGACAACTGCTCTTCATATCACCGGTGATGATTATGAGGGTAGTATATATATAGAAGAGGGAAATATTGTCCATGCGTTATGTGGTGATAAAGAGGGACAAGAAGCCATGTTCGAAATGCTCGCCTGGGAGGGCGGAAACTTCTCAACTGAGAGGGGAAAAAGATCTCCCAAAGAGACTATTATTAAAGGCTGGCAGAGCCTTTTACTCGAAGGTATGCGCAGGGTAGATGAAGCAAAGCCGGGCCGCGCTGATATGAATAAAGAAATTGCCAAGGCTCAGCAAAATACAACAACTATTCTGGAAAAACTCGTTTTATTAAAAGGTGTAATTCTTGCAACAGTCTTTGACCCTGAAGGTTTTCCCGTTGCATCAAAAATAAATAAGTCTAGTATGGATAAATACGGCATACAGGAGATAACACCGGTGATCTCTTCATTAATTAAGCAGGTTGATTCTATTGGTGAAGATCTTAAAGTGGATAATCCCAAAAATATAACCATCGCTTTTGATAAAGCTTTTTTAAAAATAGATAAGATTGCAAACCGCAAAGAATACCTGGTGATCCTCGCTGATAATTCTACAAACACAAGCGTGCTCATACTGGAATCAAAAAAGAATCTTAGAAAACTTTCAGGCATCCTTTAAAATTAAATATATCTTTAAATCGAAAAGTCCAGCATACCTAGATTTCAACAGGGCACGAATCATCATTTTTGATTCAGACTCACTGAATCTTTATATTCCAA
>CAWCNS010000001.1:0-14783 GCA_963796965.1 Calditrichia bacterium | reverse complement strand
AAATCTGCCCCTGTTGGTGCATTGCCCCCCTTCTCAGCACCTTCATCGTCATCTTTATAGGACTTGGTGTTATAGACAAGATATACATCATCTCCTTTTTTCAGACGTTTAAAATATTCCGTAAATTCTAGTTTCATGGGCTCCAGATTAAGAGGATCTTTAATCATATAGATATCATATCCACCACGATAAAAAGAGGTAAACACAAGTTTTTGAGCATTCTTATCCCATGACAACTGGAATGCACCGGTTATTAAGTTGGTGATCGGCCAATTATCTCCGCTTTCGATATTATGAATAAAGATATTAGAAATTCCATTTTGCTCCGATGAATAAGCAATTCTTTCACCGTCTGGAGCAAAAATCGGATGTCCCTCAGCGACCTTCGTGTCAGTAATTCGTATTAAATTACTGCCATCTCGATTTATAACATATATATCTTCATTCTCGAAATCATGACGATACATATCAAACTCACTCGGTGAATACCGACTGTCGATATTTGAACCCCGATCAGAAGTAAAAACAAGCCTTTCCCCATCCGGAGACCAGGCGGGATCTGCATCCGAAAATACATCATTTGTCACATTGGTTATCTCCTCTGTCTCTAATGAAAAAAGATATATATTTGCTGCTCCATCTTTAGTTCCGACAAAGGCAATCTCATCGCCTTTTGGTGACCAGGCCGTTGAAAACATACCATCCAAATCAAATTTAAATTGTTCATAGCGGTTTTTCTCAAGATCATAGATATATATAGCATCCGTACCACCAGACTTAGCAGCTAAGGTAATTTTTTTTCCATCTGGAGACCAACCGAATCCTGGTTCAAGAAAATGCAACTCTTCGAAATTCACATCTGCTTCACCTTTGATCAACTTTCTTATAATCTCACCCTCAATAACATCCATCAGGTAAACAGACATTTTACCATCCTGATTGGATAGGAAAACAATTTTATCACCTTGCGGAGAGATGGCAGCACTGGAATTAAAGAAACTATTATTATCCCGGTGATCTGTTAAAGCCTCAGCAATCTCACCCGGCTCTTTTCTGTCAGCGATATCCGGCCAATATTCTCGCTTCATTTTTAATTGCCATGCCTCAGTTAATTCCCTAAAATCAATTCCGATGGCAGATTTAAAAGCAGCCTGAAAATTGAAACTTCCCTTTATTTTATTCAGGATCTCACCAATTTTCTGGTTACCATATTTTTGTGCAATATAGCGAAATACACTTGCCCCTCCCTGGTAAGGGAAATAGTCAAGGAAATCAATAGGAGGCAAATATCCCGTCAATGTGGCATCCCTGACAACCATATCTAGTCGGGTATCCCAACGCATGGATTCAAACTCGGCGAGCCCTTCAGAAAACCACAGCGGGACGGGAGATACCTGACCCGTAACCAGAGATTGAATTGAGCCACCATAAAGCATATCATTCATTACTGCATGAACCATTTCATGGTGAATGACATGCCTGAATTGACTATAGGATCCTTCATAAGGCACAACTACACGGTTTTTAAATAATTCTGTAACACCTCCAACACCTTCTGGCAAAAAAGAGCCCACAACATTTGTTTGCTGGAAATCGTTATGCGATTTGTAAGTAATCAGAGCAACTCTTTCGGCAATTTCATAGGAAAAGTCATTTTTCAAGGACACATATGACGATTCAGCGACCTCTGCAGTAAAAATGGCGATATCATAACCGCCATCATAAAAATAAACATCAAAATGCTCAGATTGGATAAACCGCCAGTTAAAATCTTTATATTGAATCTTATTCTGACCAAACTGGCCGAAAAGAGCATTTACTGTAAATACAAAAATGATGATGGGCAGGAAAATAAATTTTGATCTCATATGTGAGCTCCGTAAAAAATATTTATCATCACCCTGAAAGGGATAATATATATTTTATAATTTCCAATTTTTTTATTTATATTCATTTAGTATTTTAATGAATACAAATAATATTAACGAAATAATTAAAATTAAGTTTATTTTTTATATGTTATTAATTCTAAATTCGTTCCCTAAATTACAAATTTTTTTCCTTTTTTTTCTAATTTCTCTGATTTCTTGTTCAGAAAAAGCTGAAACAACCATAGATAACGAAAAATTTATAGAGATTTATGCCCGACTTCTAATAATTTATGAAATGGAAATCAATAAAGAACATCATGATCGTTTGCTCGATGAGGTGTTTCGTGAATACAATATAACATCAGATCAAATTGATTCGACTTTGGTCAATTTAAATGAGAATCCTGAAGAATGGGTTAAGACCCTTGAGAAAGTTCGAAATAAAATTCAGGAGTTACGTAAAGAACTCGTTCCGGATGAGAAGGTGCCGGAGGGCATCCCCAGAAAAAAGAGATCTGATTTAAATGAGCCAGGCAAAAAGAGTAAATTTGAAGAGTCTTTCAAAGAGAAGCAAGATAGGAAGAAAGAGGAAAAATTAAAAGCACGAACTGACAAAAGGGGAATTAAATAAAAAGAATAAGAACATTACATACAAACGCTCTTCTTTTAGAATGGTTTATACTTTGTTCTATTCGTAATAGAAACAACCAGTCCACATATCATAAGAATTGTACCCAACCAGAGCAGATTAATGAGTGGCTTTTCGGTTATTTCTATTGCAAGCATTTCTTTATTCTCATTAGAACCTGCGGATCCATCGACAATATTATCTATCATTAAAACAATTGATTTTGCTTCAATATTGATATCCTCAATCTGAACATTTCTATCCGTATCCGCAAGATTCACCAGAATTATCGATTTCTTCTGATTAACAACTTTTATTGCCGGACGAATCGTAAAGTTTCCCGACGGCCCCTTTCCGTTAATAATCGCCTGAATAAATATCTCCCCCTCATCAACTTCATGCGCATTCATTTCATAGCCTGTAAATGTTAAAACAAAGTCTTCGAAGTATAATTCAACACCTTCAGTTAAGGTAACCGTAACACCACTTCCGGAATTTTCTGCGGGTATCAATTGAATCGGTGAAATATAAAGATCTTTAATCCATAAATTATGAACTGAGGGATTTCTCATATATGCCTGGTTAAATTCACTCCAATAAAATTTTGGTTCTGCTTCAAGGAGTTTTGAACCATTCCTGGCAATTTCGACAACTGCAGCATCTTTACCATCTTCAGAGAGGCGGAATCCGGTGTAAATCATATCATAGCCCAAAACTGATTTTGAGGTACCAATTGGCAAAGTGACTTTCTCGATTCTTTCATAAACAGACGAAGTAATGATACCAATCATCATCAACCCTATCCCTACATGAGCCAGGTAACCGCCAAATTGAATAGATTTTTTTTTCAAGAGCTGGATTACAATACCTGCGTTTATCAGAATCGCCAATACGAAAACAGCAAATATTATTAACGGAACAGGATCATTCAAACCCAGAAAATAAGCTGCCACAGTAATAAGCATACTGGCAATGATCTGCCAACGCATACCTTTGAGTTTTTCAGCGCTCTGACGTTTCCAACTTAATACAGGAGAGAAAGCGATAAAAAATCCAAGGATGATCGCAATTGGTGCATTTAAGAGATTATAATATTCCAGTGACACATCTGAAGCTTTATCGCTAAACCAACCCGTATAAAGTGGGGCAGATGTACCGAGAAAGGTAAATATTGCCGAGAGAATCAAAGCCAGCATACCAAAAAGCATAAAACTCTCCCGTGCAAAAAGATAGGATCCAACACGCTCTGACTTTACTTTATTTGTATAATATAGAAAGGATAAAAAAGCAGAACCGCCAAACAATATAACAAAAGCAATTAAATACGAATTTAAATCGCTTTCTGAAAAGGAATGAACAGAAAAATCTGACAAAACGCCACTTCTTGTTAGAAAAGAACCCCAAAGGACAAGAATAAATGTTAGCAAGGCTAGAAAAATATTTGTCTTTTTTAATCCTCCCTGTCGCCGTTGAATAATTGAAGTATGTAAAAAAGCAAGTGAGGTTAACCAGGGGATAAGCGAACTATTTTCAACGGGATCCCAACCCCAGTATCCTCCCCAACCCAAGGTTGTATAAGCCCAATACCCTCCCAGAATAATACCCGTTCCTAAAGCAAGGGAAACAAATAGCGCATAAGGGAACACTTGTTTTATCCAATTTCCATAATCTCTTTTAACCAAAGCGGACATTGCAAAGGCAAACAAAATTGATGTCGATGAATACCCAACAAACAAAATCGGGGGATGAATAATCATCCAAGGGTTTTGCAAGAGTGGATTTAATCCTCTGCCATCAAGGGGTACCTCCCCGAAAGCGAAGTGCTGGGGAAAAACATCCCAGACATAAACAAAAGGATTCTTTTTGATGAGGATAATGGCAATAAATGCCTGGACCAGGACAAGAAAACTCATAACGAGAGACTCGTCCTTTACGCGGCGTTTTATTATAAAAAGGCCATAGAGACTGCCCAACAAAAGCCATAGCAGAAAAGTACCTTCCTGCCCACCCCAGAAAGTTGATGTCAGATAAAATGAATTCAAATCCCTGGATGAATAACTAAAAACATACTGCCATTGAAACTGATGGGTATGCAATCCCCACATTAGGATAACCGCTAGGACGAATATGAGGCTTGAGGCAAATGCAAAAGTTGTTCGCCCCAGAAGAAGATATGCGTGCTGATTATTTTTGTGGTATATGTAGTAGCTTGTCAGACAGATTATAAAGGCAAGAAAAGTTAAGGCACTTGCCGTTATTCCAAAAATCATACTTTAGATTGTTCCTCGGTATATTTGGATGGACATTTTACTAGTATTTCCTTCGCTACAAATGTCCCATTTTCGTACTGTCCCACACAAACAACTTCTGTCGCTTGTTCAAAATTACCTGGTTTGGTACCATCATAAACGACCGTTATTCGTTCACCTTTTTCATCAATTAAATTGAACTTGAATAAATTGTTTTGGGTATCAAAACTTCCATTATCAGCACGTTTTCCTTTAACCTGAACAACCGAAGTACTTGTTTTGGCTTCGGCAATGCTTACATATGGGGTGAGGGTTTTATTAAATGAAACACCGGCCCAGATAATAAATCCAACAATGATTATAATCCCAAATATATATTTAGACTTCATGTAAGTTATCCTTAAAATTTATCTGTATTTATTAACTTATGTTTTTCTTCTAACTTTTTTAACTTCTTTGACAAACTTTTTATTTCCTTATCCAAATATATCATATAACCAAATATCCCGGCCCATATAATTAGGATTATAACCAGGACTAAGTAAATTGGTTCCATTTAAAACTCCATTTTTCTTAACTTTAGCCTTATTTTGATAAGATCGATCTTCTTCACAAAAATCCAGAAAAATAAAACGGTGAACCCAAATAGGGATGAAAGAAAAGTCATTAACATTTTACCATCCATATTAATCTTAGCTTGTGTATTAATCAATGGATCTGGATGTAAGGTTGAATAAACACGCGGCACAATAAATACAAAAAATGGTACCGTTACAAATGCTAATATGGAATATACCGCACCCAGAGCTGCTTTTCGCTCTTCATGTTCGATAGCAGATCGTAGTGCAAAGTAGGCAGCATAAATCAGAAGCAGAATAAAGATTGAAGTCTCACGTGGGTCCCAATTCCAGAAGGAGCCCCAACTAACTTTTGCCCAGATAGAACCGGTAACAGTTGCAAGAATACAATACACCAATCCCAATTGACCTGCCGCTTCAGCAACCCGATCATAAAAGATGTCACGTTTTCTCAGATACATAATACTAAAAATGGCACCTATCAAGAAAGCCAATACAGTAACCCAGGCCACTGGTACATGAAAATAGAGAATTCGGGTATACTCACCCAGGCCCTCCGCCAACGGCGCCCATAAAAAAGCAGATACAGTTACCAGGGATAACCAGAAAAATAAACCAATTTGCCAAATTCTATTCATCATAAACAATTATAAATTCTAAATTATTAATTATAAGTTTATTTATTTTCAGGCCCTAATCTCAAGATTCCTGACACTAGTCCTCTCTATTTTTCCAAATTTATTAATATATATAGTAACAATTCAAAATTAATAATTCTTAATTTAGAATTGCATTGATCTATTCATTCCACACAAAATCAAAGAGAAGAATAGCAGCCGTTAAAACCACGACAGAGTAAGAAAACAACATCTGTATCTCACCACTGGCTTCAGAAAATGCACTATGTTGAACAGCTAATCTTAGTCCCATTTATTCCGGCAATAATTACAGGTAGTAATATAGGGAAAGAAAGGACCGCAAACAATGCACCCTTTGCACTGGCCTTTGATATTATCGCCGCCGTCATAGTTGCACCAGCTGAGAGACCAAAACTACCTAATAAGATCACACTAAAAAAAATGCCGACACCCTCAACACTAAAATTCATCACAGCAAAAAAAAGAGGGACTGTAATTAACTCAAACAGATAAAGTAAAAACAGGTTGAAAATAAATTTACCCAATAAAATACTGTTGGCTGTGCGATTAACTTTAGGGTATCAGCGGTATGCTTTTCCTCCTCCCGAACAAATATATGCGAAAGTCCCGACATCGCAGAAAAAAATATTATAATCCATAGCAAGGCTGATTTAATGTCGTTACTGGCATTGAATGTACCAATTGAAAATGAAACAGCAACAAGCGTCACCAGAGCAAAAAGCAAAATAGCATTAATGGCGAAACGTGTTTTAAACTCCTGCAATATATCTTTTTGAAATATTAACCATGCATTATGCATTAACTGCAATCTGAAAATCTCCATATTTTAGATCATTCTCATCGTTGGTAGCAATAAGCAATATTTTTTTCTGCTTTTGTTCATCCATTATCTTATAAACCCGCTCAATACCATCTACGTCAAGATTTGATGTGGGTTCATCAAGAATAAGAACTTCCGGGCTCCCCAAAAGAGCAAAGACATATTTCAAACGTTGGCGCATTCCTGAAGAATAAGTTTTAACAGGATCATCTTCTCGCCCGGTTAAATTCACTCTTTTCATCAGGTCGCTGATCTTATCACCAAGATGAGATATCTTTTTGATTCGTCCAAAAAAATTCAGATTCTCTATTGCTGTTAATTCTTCATACAATTCAAGGTAGGGACTTACCAAGCCAATATGTTTATAAACATCCAGGGGATCAATTGGCTCACCCTTAATCCTAAACTGCACGTTTCCTTGCGATGGTCGTATCAAACCGCAGACAATTTTAACCAAGGTGGTTTTTCCAGATCCATTCGGACCCACCAGAGCTGCAGACTGTCCGGATTCCAGAGAAAAATTGATATCACGAAGGATCCGTCTATCTCCAAAGTTTTTTTCTATATTCTCAACACTTAAGTTCATAAATCCCAGTCATATTTTTAATCGCCAAAACTAAAAACATCTTTATTTAATAACAAGCCCCTTCAGTATTTTATTATAGAAAGGCTGGGCAGACATCTCTACATAAAAAATCCCCTCTGCTATTGCAGAGGGGATTGAAATTTACATCAGTAATTTTCGAAACTCAATTAACTCTGATGTTGCACTTCCTTTTCAGTGAGATACTTATTCAAACTTTCTAAATTAAACAGCCATTTTCCACCAAGCTTAATCGCCGGAATATCTGTCTTTCCACTCTCTAACAAGCGGTACAGACTGCCTTTGTGCATCCGCAGGTATTCAGCGGCTTCTTTTAATGTCAGAAGCTGGTATTTTTTTTCTTCCACTTTGATCTACCTAACCTATTATTATAGTTACTTTTACAAAAAAAGTGCAACTTGAATGCCATTAATTTACGGCATCAACAATGAGGGCTAACTTATTAATAATTAAAAGATTAAAGAAATAATTTATCATCAACACCTTCTTAGATTTAAGAATATTGTTTAATATTTTTTAAATATTGGGAATGATGGCCAAATTCATATAACAACGTATATACTCATAAACGTTGGGAATATGTCAAATAGAACTCAATTTTCTTAATCGATTATAGAGGGGTTCAGACAATGATACAACAATAATTGTCAATAAAATACCAGCAATAACATCGATGACATAATGGTAGCGAAGAATTACTGTAGACATGATTAGACTCGATCCAATGATGCAAAGAATCCAGAAAAAGAATTTGCTGTATCTCCAGGCGAAGAACATGGTAAGAAGCGTAATCTCAGTATGTCCGCTGGGAAAAGCATCCCTCTGAATATTCTCTAAAGCATTCAAAGTATATCGGATGCCATCCGTGAACCATAAACCGAGTACCGGTCCGTTTTGAAGATGATCCAGAGTAAAACGTGGGCCAATAGCAGGGACAAAGAAATAAGTTAGATAAGAAAAATAAAAACCGAAAACGATTACAAAAACAAAGTAATGAAATCCCTCCCAATCTTTTCGTTTATACAGAATTCCAGCAAGAATGATTGGAAGAAAATAAAAGATAGCATAAACAATTTGTAAATATTCTATCAGGATCGGATGAGAATACGGTTCCAACCAGACTGTTGGATGCACTCCGAAAATTGCATAGTCAATAAGTATAAGAAGTTGATCGAAATCCACAGGATTTACATTGTGTACAAGATAATGTAATTCTGTAAAGGATGTAGATATAATTATAATAGGATTAAAATTTCTTAACCAACGTACGTATCTATTCTCTTTTGTATTTGAAAGCCAAAGAAGGAAAAATATAATCACAATATGGTAAATTAGAAAATAGGGCGCCTGGGGAATTGAGAAAAAATGAAAGATAATAATTATCATTATAAAAAGTTGATAACCAATATTTACAAGATCAGCAGGTGGTGGAAATTTAAACTTATTAATTTTCAACATTAGTCTTGGTCATCAAATTAATAGCCCGTCGCACGTCTAAAGGCTAGTTTGTTCTATAATGGAATATTACCATGTTTTTTCTTCGGATTCTCGTCAATTTTATTTTCTAGAATCTGAAGTGATTGAATTAAGCGAAACCGCGTCTCCGCCGGACGAATTATTTCATCAATATAACCACGTTCAGCAGCCAGATAAGGATTAGCGAATTTTTCTCGATACAATTTTTCCTTCTCCGCCAGCATTGCATCGGGATTATCACTTTCCTTGATTTCTTTGCGAAATATGATCTCTGCAGCTCCTTTTGGTCCCATAACAGCGATTTCAGCCATCGGCCAGGCCAAATTAACATCTGCCCGGATATGTTTGGAACTCATAACATCATATGCTCCTCCATAAGCCTTTCTGGTTATTACTGTTATTTTTGGAACGGTTGCTTCACAATAGGCATAGAGGAGTTTGGCACCATGTTTTATGATACCACCCCATTCCTGATCAGTTCCCGGTAAAAATCCGGGGACATCAACAAAAGTAATCAAAGGAATATTAAAGGCATCACAAAATCGGATAAATCGCGCCGCTTTTATGGAAGAATTTATATCCAGAACACCAGCTAATACAGCGGGCTGATTTGCAATAATGCCAACAGACATCCCATTCAAACGTGCAAATCCGACAATAATATTTGCCGCATAAGATTCATGAATTTCAAAAAAATTTGATTCGTCCATAATGATCTGAATTACTTTTTTCATATCATAGGGCTGGCTGGGATCATCCGGGATAAGTTCATCTAGCCTTTCGTCCCGTCTGTCCGGTCTGTCATCTGTTTCAATTCTTGGCGGATCCTCTAAATTATTTGAAGGAAGATAACTTAATAATGTCCGGAGTTTGTGGATGGCATCCATCTCATTTTGACAAATAATGTGGGCAACCCCACTCTTAGTCGCATGGGTTTTCGCGCCACCAAGTGATTCTGAATCAACAGTTTCGTGGGTTACTGTTTTAACAACATTGGGTCCTGTCACAAACATATAACTGGTGTGTTTCACCATCAGAATAAAATCAGTGATTGCAGGAGAATAAACCGCCCCTCCGGCACAGGGTCCCATTACACAAGATATCTGAGGGATAACACCAGAAGCCAATGTATTCCTTAAAAAGATATCAGCGTATCCTCCCAGACTGACCACTCCCTCCTGAATTCGGGCACCTCCTGAGTCATTAAGGCCAATAACTGGTACACCGACTTTCATCGCCATATCCATAATTTTGCATATTTTTTCTGCGAAAGTTTCAGACAAACTCCCACCAAAAACCGTAAAATCCTGGCTAAAAACAAATATCTTTCTACCTTCAACATATCCATACCCGGTAATAACGCCGTCGCCTGGTATGCGTTGTTTCTCCAACCCAAAGTCATGGCTGCGATGTTTTACAAACCGATCTATTTCAACAAATGAGCCCTCATCTAAAAACAAATCAATTCTTTCCCGTGCTGTCAGTTTACCTTTATCATGCTGCGCATTGATTCTTTTTTCTCCACCACCAAGCAAACTTTCGCGTTCCATTTGTTCTAGAAAATCTAATTGTTCGTTTCGATTCATTACATCCTCTTTAAATCATTTTGAAATTATCAGTCTGAAAAAATTTAGTCAGGAGATATATCCTTCCTCTTTAAGACTTATAAACTGATTTCCGGCAATAATTAAATGATCTTTTACAGAGATTCCTACAACTTCTCCAGCCTCTACTAATTGCCGTGTGACAGATAGATCTTCCTTGCTGGGTCTGAATTGTCCTGAGGGATGATTATGAACAAGAATTATTCCTGCGGCAGCTTCTTTAATTGCAACTCTGAACACTTCCCGGGGATGAATTAATGAGGCATTGATCGTTCCGCGGGTTATATCACGGCTATAAATATACTTGCCGGCTGAATCCAGAAGTGCAATGGAGAAAACTTCCTGTTTTAAATGTCCAAGTTTGGGGATAAAAATCCCGGCTACATCGGCCGGACTTTTGAAATAGACGATTTGGTTTTCGGCCATTTCTAACTTCATATTACGTGACAATTGAAAAGATGCCAAAAGTGTTATCGCTTTCGCAGGCCCGATACCATCAAGCATTTGCAATTCTTCAATTGAAGCCTGTGACAGATTTTCTAAAGTATTGAATCTTCTAACTAATGCCTTCCCAAGGTCTAAAGCACTTTGTTTTCTTGTACCACTTGCAATTAGGATGGCCAAAGTTCTGCCGAACTCAAGTTTTCTGCACCAAGATGAAATAGTTTTTCTCTTGGTCTGTCCCTTTCAGGCCAGTTTGTGATTGATTTTTCATTTGGTTTGATGAGATAAAGTCTCCTCAGCGCTGGCTTGCCCAATTCTGCATATAAGATATTGCTTCTTTGGTGGTCGCCCCGGGACCAAACAGTTGCCCAACACCCATTTTATATAATGTTTTCATATCATCAGTAGGTATTATTCCACCGCCTGTAAGCAATTTATCCAATATTTTGTTTTTTTTCATCAGATCCAGAACCCTTGGAAAAACGGTCATATGCGCACCAGACAATATACTTAAGGCAATAATATCCACATCTTCTTGAATAGCTGTTTCAACGATCATTTCTGGTGTTTGCCGCAAACCCGCATAAATAACTTCAAATCCTGCATCTCTCATAGCGGCAGCGATTACTTTTGCTCCACGATCATGTCCATCCAGACCGGGTTTTGCAACTAATACACGCAATTTATGTGCCATATTTTCTCCCAAAATAAGATTAAAGAACAAAGATAAAAGCTTAAAGCAAATTTAACCGTTCCAATCGCATATACGTAGTATTGGATTAAACGAATTTAGTATTTCATCTTTCAACTCTTTTCTTTTTTCTTAATTCTTTCGTCTTTTTTCTTTTTTCTTAAAACTCTGCCGTTTCAACATATTCTCCATATCTTTTCCTCAAAATGCCCACAATTTCCCCTAATGTTGCATACATTTTCGCACAGTTGATGAATTCTGGCATGAGATTCTGACCTAACCCTGCTGCATCATCTAATCGATTGAGAGCATTTTCCACATCTTTTGTATTTCTTGTTGCTTTAAGTTTTTTCAGCCTTTCAACTTGTTTTTCTTCCACTTCTTTTTTTATTTCCAAAAGTGGAATTTCAACCTGCTCATTTTTTTCAACAAAATCATTTACCCCTACGATGATCCTATCGTGACTTTCAATTTCCTTTTGATAATTATATGCGGCCCGCGCAATTTCATTTTGAAAAAAGCCTAATTCAATCGCCGGAATAACACCACCGAGATCATCAATCTTCTTAAAATACATTTCGGCCTGTTGTTCCATCTTATTGGTAAGATCTTCAACAAAATAACTTCCTGCCAATGGATCAATCGTATGCGGGACACCTGTTTCATTCGCCAATACTTGCTGAGAACGAAGGGCAATCTTTACTGCTTTTTCTGAAGGCAAAGCCAGTGTTTCGTCCATGGAATTGGTGTGCAGGGATTGGGTACCTCCCATCACCGCAGCCAAACCCTGGTAGGCAACCCGTGCAATATTATTTTCTGGCTGCTGGGCCGTAAGAGAACATCCTGCCGTTTGAGTATGAAATCGGAGCAAAAGTGAGCGATCATTTTTGGCCCCATATCTACCTTTCATATGTTTTGCCCAGATTCGCCGCGCTGCCCGATACTTGGCAATCTCCTCAAAAAAATCATTATGTGCATTAAAGAAAAAGGAAAAACGGGGAGCAAATTCATCAATATCTAATCCTCGTTCCAATGCTGATTCTACATAGGCAAATCCATCGGCCAGAGTAAATGCAAGTTCCTGCGCTGCAGTGGAACCCGCTTCCCGAATATGATACCCGCTGATACTGATCGTATTCCATTGGGGAAGTTTTTCACAGCAATATTCGATTGTATCCACAATAATTTGCATGGATGGTTCAGGAGGGAAGATGAATTCTTTCTGAGCAATATATTCTTTTAAAATATCATTCTGTATTGTGCCGCGAAGTTTTTCTGATTGAATGCCCTGTTTCTCCGCCACTGCGATGTAGAAGGCCAGTAAAATTGCGGCGGGTGAATTAATCGTCATTGAAGTTGATACTTTATCAAGAGGAATTTTATCAAGGAGAATCTCCATATCTTCTAAAGAACTCACGGAGACACCACAAATACCAACTTCTCCTTCACTGAGTGGATCATCTGCATCGAGGCCCATCAGAGTTGGAAGGTCAAAGGCAATGGAGAGACCTGTTTGGCCACTGTTTAGCAAATAATGAAATCTTTTATTTGAATCTTCCGGTGTACCAAAACCGGCAAACTGACGCATGGTCCATAATTTTCCCCGGTACATATTATGATGAACACCCCGGGTATAGGGGAATTCCCCCGGCATTCCAAGGTCACGGTTATAGTCAAAGTCCTCCAATAAATCTGGAGTAGCCAATAATTCTACTGGTTCCCCGGATGCGGTAATAAATTTGGCATCCCGTGTACTCACAGATTCATCAATTCTATTTTTCCACTTCTTTTTTTCCTCTTTAATCTTATTTATTTTATTCGACATTAATTCCTCCATCAGGAAAATCAATGTGAGATTTTCTTTATGAGTGACTTTTACTTTTCCGAACTGCTTAAAAGAGCAAGCATGAGCAGGGAGAAAGCGTTTATTGACGCCTATTATTGCATCGAAAATAATTTATTATTTATTGAATGGTTAATCAAAACGTATTCTCCAGACCACCTATTCCCCAAGAAAGATTGCCAGAATTTATCATAAAAATCTAAATATGCGTTTCTCTCCTGGTCAATTTTAATCAATCGATAAAGCACTATGTGGATTTTTACATTTTCTTGAGCAATTTATCTACCAATTCGTAGGGTGATATCTGATCTTTATTATTTTCCAAATATTGGCTAAGGATTTGTAATCGCTTCTCGTTCCAGAATTGCACCTCCAGGCGTTCACTGATAATTGATTCGATTTGCCTCTTTAGACGGTTTTCTCGTTTCTTCTCAAAAAGATTCTCAGAAAGCAGCAAGGATTTATGCTTTTCCAACTCAATACGGATTCCATCTATACCTTTTCCCTCGGTTGCAATAGTTTGGAAGACTTGCGGAGTCCAGTTTCCACCGGCTTCCTTCAGATGAAGGACATATTCCAGATCTTTTTGCATATGTTCTGCTCCGGGACGATCTGATTTATTGAGTATAAAGATATCTGCAATTTCCATAAGACCAGACTTTAATCCCTGTATAATATCTCCGGACTCCGGAACAAGCATGACTAGGGTTGTATCCGCTTCTGCGGCGACATCCAATTCAACCTGCCCAACTCCCACCGTCTCAAATATGATAATATCAAAACCGGATGCATCGAGTACATCAGCTAATGCAGATGCCTGTTGCGCAAGTCCTCCGGAATTACCCCGCGTTGCCATACTCCGAATGAAAACGCCCTCATCCAAAGTATGATCTATCATTCTTATACGATCTCCAAGAATCGCCCCACCCGTAAAAGGACTGGTCGGATCTACGGCAATAATTCCAACAGTCAGATCTTCACTTCTGAATATCTTAGTCAATTGATTGGTGAATGTACTTTTCCCGGCACCAGGTGGACCGGTAATTCCAATACGATAGGCTTTTCCTAGGTTAGGAAAAAGGGTCTTGAGGAGATCGTAGGACTCAGGGTGCTCATTTTCAATTAAAGTCATCGCACGGGCAATTGCCAACCGATCACCATTAATTATATTTTCACATAATATTTGAACTTTTGATGGCAAAATTGATCTAACCTATATTTATAACAGAAATTGTTTTTATAAATTTTCTTGCGTTAAAATCGATTGATGATAAAAGTAATTTCGAGAATTAGTTTAATGAACGTTGTATTATTGT